>NZ_FNHE01000036.1 GCF_900103785.1 Geodermatophilus siccatus
ACACCGTGGCTCCCGCGCCGCGGGCCAGTGCCACCGGCGGGGTGCGGTAGTTGTGCATCATCACCGCCGACCAGCGGGCGGCCAGCTCCTCGGTGTGCGTCACTGCGCCGTCCCCTCCTCGTCGGTCGGCAGGGACGGGACGACCATCGTCCCGGTCCCCTCGGTGGTGAACATCTCCAGCAGCAGGGCGTGCGGGGTGCGCCCGTCCACGACGGTGGCCCGGCGCACGCCCCCCTCGACCGCCCGCAGGCAGGCCGCCATCTTCGGCACCATCCCCGAGTCCAGCGTCGGCAGGATCTCGGCCAGCTCGCCGGCGGCGATCTGCTGCACCAGCGAGTCGCGGTCGGGCCAGTCGGCGTAGAGCCCCTCCACGTCGGTGAGGACGACGAGCTTCACCGCGCCGAGCGCGACCGCGACCGCCGCGGCGGCGGTGTCGGCGTTGACGTTGTGCACCACGCCGTCCCGGTCCGGGGCGACGGTGGCGATGACCGGGATGTGCCCGGACGCCAGCAGTGCCCGGACGGGGGCCGGGTCGACCGCGACGACGTCCCCGACCAGTCCGACGTCGACCTGCTCGCCGTCCACCGTGGCGAGGGTGCGCTCGGCGGTGAACAGCCCGCCGTCCTCCCCGGACAGGCCCACCGCCAGCGGGCCGTGCTCGTTGATCAGCCCCACCACCGCGGGGGTCACCTGGCCGGTGAGCACCATGCGGACGACCTCGATCGTCTCCTCGGTGGTCACCCGCAGGCCGCCGCGGAACTCGCTGGAGATGCCCAGCCGGCCGAGCATCTCGGTGATCTGCGGGCCGCCGCCGTGCACGACGACCGGGAGGATGCCGCAGGTCCGCAGGAAGACCATGTCCTCGGCGAAGGCCCGGCGGCACTCCTCGTCGACCATCGCGTGGCCGCCGTACTTGACCACCACCACGTTGCCGTGGAACTCCTTCAGCCACGGCAACGCCCCGGTGAGCACGGCGACCTTGCGGGCGTCGCCCTCGGGGTCGTAGGTCCGCATGACCCGGCTGGTGCCGATCCGCTTGCGGACGGCGGGCACCGTGGGCGGTTCCTCGTCGACGCGGACGTCGGGCGGGGTGGGGTCCTGGGCGGCCGGGTCGTGCGCGGTGGTCACGTGCGGCTCGGGGTCGGGTGCTGCCAGGTCGCTCATGTCGAGTAGGCCGAGTTCTCGTGGACGTAGGCGATGGACAGGTCGTTGGTCCAGACGGTGGCCTGCTCGCCACCGGCGTTCAGGTCGACGTCGATGGTGATCGCGCGGCCGGTGAGGTCGACGCCCTCGCGGGGGTCGCCGATCGCCCCGCC
>NZ_FNHE01000035.1 GCF_900103785.1 Geodermatophilus siccatus
GGTGATGTCCCCGGGCGTGGTGTAGCTCGCGGCCGCGGAGAGCTTCTGCGGTCGGACTATGACGCGATCAGGGCCGGCTGCGCCACCTCCTCGGCGGACTGCTTGAGGCGGTTGAGGAGGGCCATGGAGCCCTCGGCGAGGTAGCGGCGGTCGGAGACCTGCCATTCGTCGTGGGCCTCCACCAGCACCGCGCCGGCCAGCCGCATCAGGGCTTCGGGGTTGGGAAAGACCCCGACCACGTCGGTGCGCCGCTTGATCTCCTTGTTCAGCCGTTCCAGCGGATTGGTCGACCAAATCTTCTTCCAGTGCCCGACCGGGAAAGCGGTGAACGCCAGCAGGTCCTCGGCGGCCTCCCGCAGCATGGCCTCCACCTGCGGGAACTGCCGGCCCAGCATGCCGGCGACGACGTCGAGCTGGGCGCGCACGTGCTCGGCATCGGGCTGGGCGAAGATCGTCCGGATCGCGGCGGCGACCATCTCGGCGTTGCCCTTCGGCACGCGCGCCAAGACGTTGCGCATGACGTGCACCCGGCACCGTTGCCAACTGGCGCCGAGCAGCACCGCGCCGATGGCGGCCTTCAGCCCGGTGTGGGCGTCGGAGATGACCAGCTGGACTCCACCCAGGCCGCGGGCCTTCAGCGAGCGCAGGAAGGCGGTCCAGAAGGCGCCGTCCTCGCTGTCCCCGACGGCGAAGCCGAGCACCTCCCGGTGGCCGTCGGCGGCCACCCCGGTGGCGATCACCACCGCCTGGGAGACCACCCGCCGGTTGACCCGCGCCTTGCAGTAGGTGGCATCCAGAAAGACGTACGGGTAGGCCGTCTCGGCCAGAGAGCGGTCGCGGAAGGCGGTCACCTCCTCGTCCAGGTCGGCGCAGATCCGGCTGACCTCGCTCTTGGAGATGCCGGTGTCGGCGCCGAGGGCGCGGACCAGGTCGTCGACCTTGCGGGTGCTCACGCCGTGCAGATAGGCCTCCATCACCACCGCGAACAGCGCCTGATCGATCCGCCGCCGGCGCTCCAGCAGCGACGGGAAGAACGACCCGGTGCGCAGCTTGGGGATGCGCAACTCCAGATCCCCGGCGGTGGTCGTGAGCGTGCGGGGGCGCGAACCATTGCGCTGGGCGGTGCGGCTCTCGGTGCGCTCACCGGGTGCGGCGCCGATGACCGCGGTGAGCTCGGCCTCGATCAGCGCCTGGTAGAGCGTCTCGGTGGCGGTGCGGATGCGGTCGTCAACCTCGGCAGCTTTGAGTGCCTCGAGGAGCTCGAGCAGGGCAGACTGGTTCAGGGCCATCGCGTGGCCTTTCTCCTGAGTGTTCCTTGGCGGGTTCACGCAGAAGATCCACGCGGTGGCCTCTCGCACGCCAGCACCTCGCCGACGAGCTCAGGACCTCCGACCAGCTACACCACTTCCAGGGACGTCACC
>NZ_FNHE01000031.1 GCF_900103785.1 Geodermatophilus siccatus
TTCGGGCGTGGGGTTGGTGCGTTCAGAACCGCACAGTGGACGCGTGACTGCTTTCTGCTTCGACCGCCCCCGCGCGCAGGTGGGGGATGGTGTGGTCGTGTGGTCAAGCCCTCGGCCTGTTAGTACCGGTCAGCTCCACACCTCGCGGTGCTTCCACCTCCGGCCTATCAACCCGCTGGTCTGGGCGGGGGCCTTACCCGGTTACACCCGGTGAGAGACCTCATCTTGAAGCGAGCTTCCCGCTTAGATGCTTTCAGCGGTTATCCCTGCCGAACGTAGCCAACCAGCCGTGCACCTGGCGGTACAACTGGCACACCAGAGGTTCGTCCGTCCCGGTCCTCTCGTACTAGGGACAGCTCTTCGCAAGTCTCTTACGCGCACGGCGGATAGGGACCGAACTGTCTCACGACGTTCTAAACCCAGCTCGCGTACCGCTTTAATGGGCGAACAGCCCAACCCTTGGGACCTACTCCAGCCCCAGGATGCGACGAGCCGACATCGAGGTGCCAAACCATCCCGTCGATATGGACTCTTGGGGAAGATCAGCCTGTTATCCCCGGGGTACCTTTTATCCGTTGAGCGACACCGCTTCCACATGCCGGTGCCGGGTCACTAGTCCCAGCTTTCGCTCCTGCTCGACCCGTCGGTCTCACAGTCAAGCTCCCTTGTGCACTTGCACTCGACACCTGATTGCCAACCAGGCTGAGGGAACCTTTGGGCGCCTCCGTTACACTTTGGGAGGCAACCGCCCCAGTTAAACTACCCACCTGACACTGTTCCTGATCCGGATCACGGACCGAGGTTAGACATCCAATTCGACCAGAGTGGTATTTCAACGGCGACTCCACGAACACTGGCGTGCCCGCTTCCCAGTCTCCCACCTATCCTACACAAGCCGAACCGAACACCAATATCAAGCTGTAGTGAAGGTCCCGGGGTCTTTCCGTCCTGCCGCGCGTAACGAGCATCTTTACTCGTAGTGCAATTTCGCCGAGCCTGTGGTTGAGACAGCTGAGAAGTCGTTACGCCATTCGTGCAGGTCGGAACTTACCCGACAAGGAATTTCGCTACCTTAGGATGGTTATAGTTACCACCGCCGTTTACTGGCGCTTGAGTTCTGAGCTTCGCCACAGATGTAGCTAACCCGTCCCCTTAACGTTCCAGCACCGGGCAGGCGTCAGTCCGTATACCTCGTCTTACGACTTCGCACGGACCTGTGTTTTTAGTAAACAGTCGCTTCTCACTGGTCTCTGCGGCCGCCCACCGCTGCCCACCGCGCGGGTGTTGACAGCAGACGGCCCCCCTTCTCCCGAAGTTACGGGGGCATTTTGCCGAGTTCCTTAACCACAGTTCGCTCGATCGCCTCGGTATTCTCTACCTGACCACCTGAGTTGGTTTGGGGTACGGGCCGCTCGGAACTCGCTAGAGGCTTTTCTCGGCAGCATAGGATCATCCCATTCACCGCAATCGGCTATGCGTCAGGCCTCACCCTCGTGCGCCACGGATTTGCCTATGGCGCGGGCCACACCCTTGCACCGGTACTACCACTCACCGGTAGGACTACCTTCCTGCGTCACCCCATCGCTTGCCTACTACCAGCTCGGGTCCCGCGCTCCCCCGACCTCTCCACAAGTGGATCGGCCGGCTTCGGGCGGTCAGCATCACTGGGTTCAGCATGGGCGTTCCTTCGCGGGTACGGGAATATCAACCCGTTGTCCATCGACTACGCCTGTCGGCCTCGCCTTAGGTCCCGACTCACCCTGGGCGGATTAGCCTGGCCCAGGAACCCTTGGTCTTCCGGCGGGGGAGGTTCTCACTCCCCTCTCGCTACTCATGCCTGCATTCTCACTCGCGTGGCGTCCACGGCTGGATCCCTCCGCCGCTTCACCCGCCACACGACGCTCCCCTACCCACCCCGCCACCTGGCCGGCCTCCCGAGGAAGAACCGGCGGGCGCACGGCGGAGTGCCACGGCTTCGGCGGTGTGCTTGAGCCCCGCTACATTGTCGGCGCGGAACCACTTGACCAGTGAGCTATTACGCACTCTTTCAAGGATGGCTGCTTCTAAGCCAACCTCCTGGTTGTCTCTGCGATCCCACATCCTTTTCCACTTAGCACACGCTTAGGGGCCTTAGCCGATGATCTGGGCTGTTTCCCTCTCGACTACGAACCTTATCGCCCGCAGTCTCACTGCCGCGCTCTCACTTACCGGCATTCGGAGTTTGGTTGACGTCAGTAACCTTGTGGGGCCCATCGGCCATCCAGTGCTCTACCTCCGGCAAGAAACACGCGACGCTGCACCTAAATGCATTTCGGGGAGAACCAGCTATCACCGAGTTTGATTGGCCTTTCACCCCTACCCACAGCTCATCCCCCAGGTTTTCAACCCTGGTGGGTTCGGTCCTCCACGCGGTCTTACCCGCGCTTCAACCTGGCCATGGGTAGATCACTCGGCTTCGGGTCTAGAGCACGCGACTGGCACGCCCTGTTCGGACTCGCTTTCGCTACGGCTACCCCCCACGGGTTAACCTCGCCACGTACCACTAACTCGCAGGCTCATTCTTCAAAAGGCACGCAATCACCGCCCGCACCGAAGGTGCGGCTTCACGGCTCTCACGGCTTGTAGGCACACGGTTTCAGGTACTATTTCACTCCCCTCCCGGGGTACTTTTCACCTTTCCCTCACGGTACTCGTCCGCTATCGGTCACCAGGGAGTATTCAGGCTTAGCGGGTGGTCCCGCCGGATTCACACCGAATTCCACGGGCTCGGTGCTACTTGGGAAACACGTCCGGGAGGCGCTGCGTTTTCGTGTACGGGGCTCTCACCCTCTGCGGCGACCCCTTCCAGAGGCCTTCCACTAACGACAGCGCTTTCTCACTCCCCGCCAGTCCGGCAGAACTGGCTGGACGGTCCCACGACCCCGCCTCCACAACCCCTGCCGGGT
>NZ_FNHE01000030.1 GCF_900103785.1 Geodermatophilus siccatus
GGGGACGCGGGCGCCGTCCAGCCGGCTGCCCCCGGGGGGCTCCGTCGAGCTCCGAGCCCCCCGGGGACCAGTGGTCAGCGGACGGCGCGGTTGCGACCGCCCGTCGTCCCGGCGTAGATGCCCACGAGGATCACCGCGGCGACGACCGCGAGGATGAACCCGAGGACGTTGAGCTCGAAGATGCCCCCGGTGCCGAGCAGGCTGGCGATGAAGCCACCGATCAGCGCGCCGACGACACCGAGCAGCATCGTCGCGACGATGCTCATCGACTGCTTGCCCGGCCGGATGAGCCTGGCGAGCGCCCCGATGATCAGGCCGACGACGATGAGCCCGAGGATGTCCATCACCATGGCGTTCTCCCTTGCAGCCGGGGGCGCGCCTGGAGTGGCGCGCCCGAACGACCGGTGCAGTACCCCAAGATCACACGCGCACACGCGGCGATGGCAGAGTCGCAGGTCACCCGGCAGGCAGCTGCTCCACGTGGGCGGGCAGCCGGTCGAGCTCGCCGTCCACCGTGCGCTGCACCATCTCGCGCACGCCGCCGCGCATCAGGCGCTGGGTGAGCCGCTGGGTGAGCCGGCCGTCGGAGCGCGGTTCGTGGCTGACGGTGATGGTCACGAGCGTGGCACCGGGGCCGGCGTCGGCGAGCTCGATCGTCGTCGTCCAGGTCTCCGGGGTCAGCCGCAGCCGGGTGGTGACCCGCTCGAGCGGCACCCACTCGACGATCTCGCCCTGGGGCGCACCGGCCGGTGGGTGCGCACCGTCGTCCAGGCGGCCGGGCACGCAGACGAACCGGGTGCCGCGGTCGGGCGCGCCGGTGCCCTCGACGACGTAGGAGACGTCGCACACGGCGCAGTACGGCGCGAGCACCGCCAGCGCCTCCCACACCCGGCGCCGCTCGTGGGGCAGCTCGCGGCTGCCGCTGGCGGTGACCGGTTGGGGCATGGGACCTCCGGGGACGACGGGGGCGGCCCCGCCGACGGTAGTCCGCGCCCGGTGTCCAGCGGCTTGCCGCGGGCCTGACGGCCTCCTTGCAGGGTCCCGCCGCGAGCCTGCGAGGGGCGAGGGGGTCCTTCTGTCAGCGGCCGCTGACCGAGACCTCGAACTCGACCTGGCTGACGTCGGGCCGCAGCCGGGAGAAGCTGTGCACCAGCGGGTGCCCGGCGCTGTCGCGGACCGTCGTGCGGACCACCAGGAGCGGCGACCCGGCGACCACGCGCAGCAGGTCGGCCTCGTCCGGTGCCGCGGTGTCGACGTCGACGACGATCCGCGCATGGGCCAGGTCGGCCGAGTACTCCCGGCGGAGGAACTCGTAGAGCGAGCCCTCGCTGAGGTCCGCCTCCGCCGCCTTCGGGTACGTGGCGGCAGGCAGGAAGCTGTGCGCCACGTGGTTCGGTGCGCCGTCCACGCTGCGCAGCCGGACCAGCTCGACGACGTCGGTCGCGGGCTCCAGTCCCAGCTCGGCGGCGACCGGCGGCTGGACGGGGACGATCCGCTGGGTGAGCACCGTGGTGCCCACCTGCGCGCCCTGCTCGGTCATCACCGAGCTCCAGCCGGCGATGCGGTGCACGAAGCTCTCGCGGTACTCGTGGCGGATCGCCGGACGGGTCACGTAGGTGCCGCGGCCCTGCTCCCGCACGAGGTGCCCGTCGGCCACCAGCCCGTCGACCGCGCGGCGCAGGGTGATCCGGCTGACCCCGTACTCCTCGCACAGGACCGGCTCCGGCGGGAGCAGCGTGTGCTCGGGCAGCGCGGACACCCGGCGGCGCAGGTGCTCGCGGACCGAGAGGTACTTCGGTCCCGACACGGCGCTCGTCACACCCCAAAGGTACTGCGGGTGTAGACGTCTGGTCGTCTACAGACGTCTCCCTCACCCGGCCGTGTCCCGTACGGGCCCGTGTCACTCCTCCGTGGAGGGGACGCGTGTGCGGCGGAGACGGACACCACACATGATGTGGTGTCTTCTCGGTGTCCTCCTCTGGGCACTGTCAGAAGTGGCCGAGCGCCGAGGGGCGCCGTGGACCGGAGGGGGGACCGATCGTGGCCCAGGACCACCGCGCCCGTCAGTACGCCTCCACGCACCAGCGGATCTACGAGGCCGCGATGGAGCTGTTCGCCGAACACGGCTACGAGGACGTGTCGATCGCCCGGCTGGCCGCGGCGGCCGGGGTGTCGGTGCAGACCTTCTACGCGCACTACCCCGGCAAGGACGAGCTCCTCATGGCGCTCCCGGAGCGCGCCGAGATCGACGCCCTGATCGCAACGGTCCCGGCCGACCGGCCGCTCGGCGAGCGGATGCGCTCGGCGATCCTCGGCTTCGTCCGCGGGCTGACCGGGAACGTCCGGTCCGACGCCCTGGCGCGGTGGCAGCTCATCGCGACCACGTCCCGCCTCCGCTACCGCGCGGCGGAGTACGAGCGCGCGACCGCGCAGCTGTTCCTGGAGTCCCTCGGCGTGGAGAAGGACACGGCCGCGGCCGTCGTCGTCACCGCGCACCTGTCGGCCTACACGCAGGGGCTGCTGCGCTGGGCGGACTCCGGCGACGAGCCGGCGCTCGAGGGGATCGTCCAGGAGGCCCTGGACGCGCTGCGCGAGCTGTGAACCTCAGGGCGCGCGCAGCTCGACGACCGCGACCTCGGGCCGGGCGCCGATCCGCATCGGCGGGCCCCAGAAGCCGGCACCGGTCGTGACGTAGAGCTGCGTGTCCCCGACCCGGGACAACCCCTGCACGGCCGGCTGGTCCAGCCGCACCGCGTAGTCGAAGGGCCACAGCTGGCCGCCGTGCGTGTGCCCGGACAGCTGCAGCCCGACCCCCGCGGCCGCCGCCTGCTCCACCTGCACCGGCTGGTGGGCCAGGAGCACCAGCGGAACGGCGTCGTCGCGGCCGTCCAGCGCGGCGTCGAGGTCGGCGCCGTGGCCGGGGACGCCGGAGCTGATCGCCGTCCGGTCGTCGATGCCGGCCAGGTCGACCGACGCGCCGCCGCGCACGATCGGCACCCGCTCGTTGCGC
>NZ_FNHE01000027.1 GCF_900103785.1 Geodermatophilus siccatus
AGAAGACATTGCATTAGTCAGTCGGTAGCCGGCGGGCGCAGATGAGGGTGACCGCGAGCCGGACCAGCGCGTTGATCGTCGTGGCGGTGCGGTCGTAGCGCAGAGCCAGGCGTTTGTAGGCCAGCAGCCAGCCCAGCGTCCGTTCGACGACCCAGCGGTGGCGGCCCAAACGCACGCTGGAGTCTCGGCCGATCCGGGCGATGCGGGCGGTGATCCCGCGGCGGCGCAGGTAACGACGGACCCGTGGATTGTCATAGCCCTTGTCGCCGTGCAGCTTCAGCGGCCGTCGCCGCGGGTGGCCCCGGCCGCCGCGCTTGATCGCCGGCATGGTGTCGAGGATCGGCTCGACGAGCATGCTGTCGTGCCGGTTCGCGCCGGAGACGAGCACGTTGAGCGGCAGCCCGTGCGCGTCGACGAGCAAGTGGTACTTGCTGCCGGCCTTGCCCCGGTCGGTCGGGTTCGGGCCGGTCAGCTCACCCCCCTTTTGGCGCGGACGCTGACCGAGTCGAGGTTGGCTCGCGACCAGTCCAACCGGCCCTCGGAGCCGAGCTGGTCGAGGACGGCGGTGTGCAGGCGGTCGAAGACGCCTGCGTCGGCCCACTCGTGCAGCCGGCGCCAGCAGGTCCAGCCCGAGCCGTAGCCGAGCTCGGTGGGCAGCTTGGTCCAGCCGATGCCGGTGGAGAGCACGAAGGCGATGCCCTCGAGCACGTCCCGATCTGAGGTCCGGGGCCGGCCGGTGCGTCCGTGGATGGCAGGGCGACGCGGTGGGACCAGCGGCTCAACCAGCGCCCACAGCTCGTCGCTGATCAGCCGCGGCGGCGGGGAAGACGCCGACGACGACATGCCGCGCACGCTGCGCCGATCCCTTGCGGACGGCCAGGGGCCGACGACCTACTTCCGCAACGTCTTCTAAGTACCGGCCAAAGCCGGTGGTCAGCGGTCAACAGGGGGCAGCACCGCTAAGGCACGGAAGGAGCAGTGCTGCCCGGCTGAGCTGCGCAAACGGGCATCTGGGCTGGTCAGGACGTGGAGCGGGTGACCGGGATCGAACCGGCATGGCCAGCTTGGAAGGGTGGGGCCTCCAGGCGCCATCCTTGCTGGTCAGCGCCAAGTCAGGCGGATGCCGTGCCTTCCGCATGCCTCAGCGTCACATCGGGCTGCCGGAAGAGCGGCTCCTCGCTTTGGCTCGGCCCGCTGCCAGTCGAGAGCCGCTTCCGCGGATGCAATTGCGGCCACGCCGGGGCCGGCGGACGCGGCCGGAGTACGCAAGTCGCGACCCCGCTGCGCCGCAACGTGCTTGCCCGATGGAGCGAGAGCTCCACATCGGCGCTGGCGCCGCCACGGTACGGCCCATTGCTGCCCACGCTGGCCGGAGCAGCGAGTCCCGGTTGTTCTGCCCGTCCGGGACGGCTCACCAGGCTGGTCTTACGCACGGTGGCCGACGGCGTGTGCGCTGTCCTGCAATGTTTCGGCTGGGTTCCTCCACCAAGACAGCGTCAGTCCGCGCAGTCGACCGCGTCGGCGAGGTCTCCGCAGATCTGCCGCATTCGCGTGTCAGCCAACCGTCCGAGCCGCGAGGGGGATCGCGATAGAGACGCTCTCGACCGAGTCCATGCTGACCAAAAGGGGGCTAAACCTGCGCCGCAGAATAAATCCTCTGCGACATTTGCGAAACCTTATCGCGCTACACACTGCATTCGCCGCGGAAGCCGGCTGCGCTAGGTGGAATGACGCGACCGACTGCTGGGCAAACAGGCTCTTCCTTAAGACGGGCGGCGGCGAGGGCCATGCTTGGATAGCCAGGTCAGCCTGACCGACCTGCGGCTACAACGTGTCTTATTTCACTTTCGTACATACCAACTTATGCCGACCTGATCGGTCTTGTCACTTATCACTCGCATGTTTATTGGGTCAAACTTAATCATCTGACGCTTGCCGCTACTGTTGTATATTTGCCATTCGATTGAGGGCGGCGGTCGATCTATCTCGCGGCCGACTCGAATGGTCACGATGATTCGTCTGGAGAGCGTCTCAGCCAATCAGGATAGCTTCCATGCGGTCACGTTCAAGTCGAACTTCAACGTCATTATGGCGGACCGGACGCCAGAGTCGCGTGACGTCGATACACGCAATGGCGCAGGAAAGACTACACTCCTCCAAATCATCGACTTCTGCTTAGGTGCTCGGCTGGGCGACTTCGGCGCTCTCCCGAAGTTAACTGGCAAGGGATGGGAGTTCACTCGAACCTTTCTGCTGCGGGGCTATGACGATCAACTCCCTCGAGTCAGCGTCACTCGCTCCATTGATGAGCCGGCTCGCCTAGTGCTTGAAGGTGATCTTCAAGACGCAGGTATCGTCGACGAGCCAGTTCGGCGTACGACCGTAACCGCCGGCATACTCACTGACTGGCTGGGGGAACGTCTCTTTGGGTTGAAGCCGCGCAGCATTCGAGACGAGGGTGAACCCACGTTTCGACGACTCTTCGCGCACTTCCTGCGCTATCGTAACGAGTCGTACCTCTCACCCTTTGAAACCTTCTCGCGGCAATCCTCGGCTGATATTCAATCTGCCAACACGTTTCTGCTCGACCTGGACTGGCGACTCGCCAGCGAGTGGCAGCGATTGAAGGACCGAGAGAAGCGTTTAAACGCGCTTGGCCGGCAGGGCGTTGAAGAGGTCGGTCAAGAGATCGCCGACCTGGAGTCGCTGCGTGCCCGTCTCGAAACGCGACTACGCCGCTTGCGGAATCAGGTCGCTGAGTTCCGCGTCCTAGACGAGTATCGAGAAATTGAGACCCGCGCCAACGACTTGACCTCCCGCCTGCAGCGCCTCGCTAATGATCGATCGATCAATCAGCGCCTGTTACACGTCTATGAAACTCAGCTTGGAGAAGAGGTGTCCGGCGACCTTGGCGCAGAGCAGATTGTCGATCTATTCAATGCGGCTAAAGTCGAGCTGGGGGACGCGGTCGTTAGGCGACTTTCGGACGTTGTCAGCTTCCATGAGCAAATCGCCCGAAACCGGCGAGACTACCTCGAATCCGAGGTCCGGCGATTGCGACAGGTGGACGCCCAGCTCACTTCGGACATCGAACGTCTCGATGAGGAGCGACGGACCGATATGCGCCTATTGGCGACAACCGGCGCGATTGATGACTTTGGAGCGCTGCAACAGCGCGTCGGTCAGGCTGCCGCAGAGTTGGAGTCCGTGGAGCGCCGGCTAGCTGAGTTGCGTGAGTTGCGCGCTGGTAAGGCGCGACTACGACTGGACCGACTCGACCTTCAGGAGCGGGTCTCCCGGGACTTGGACGAGCGCAGGTTGCGCCTGGGTGAGATCGCAGCTGACTTTTCGGACATCTTCGAGCTCCTGTATGACGAGCCAGCGGACCTTGTTGTCGACGCTGGCGCGGCTGGCTATAGATTTCGGACCAATCTTCCGCGTGGTGGATCCCACGGCGTCGATAAGGTCGCAATATTCGCGCTCGACCTGGCACTGGTGACGCATTGGACAGAAGCGGGCAAGGGGCCCGGAGTTCTGCTCCATGACAGCATCCTGTTCGATGGCGTCGATGAGCGGCAGGTGGTTAAGGCGCTATCACTAGCCGAGGAGCGCAGCACTCAAGCCGGCTTCCAGTACATCTTGACACTCAATAGTGACCGCCTTCCGGCTGCCGATACGCAACTGTCGACAGATCTACGAGAGGCGGTTGTTCTTCAACTTACGGACAAGTCGGATGAGGGGCGGTTGTTAGGCGTGAGGGTCTAGTGGCAGGCTCAGATTCCCTCTATCGCGTTGCGCAACATTTCAAGGCCAGAGAAGACTTCGTCAAACGTTACGACGGTCACGTCCCGAAGGCTGCGTCGATAAAGCTCGAACGATGCAGTCTGAGTTTCGTCGAAGCTCTCCTCGATCAGATTGCCAATAATCAGGAAGCACTGCGGATCAGTGATGGTTACGCGGGCACCTGGTTCGGCTCTTGCGTTCAACTGTGCTGCGCTCTGGAGCAGTGTTTGTCGGCTTCCCAAGACTTGGAGCCAACCGCCAAGCAGATCCCTGCTCGGCAGGTAAGTGTTTCCCCGGTACTGAGAACCTAGGAGTGGTGCGGTCGGGGCTTTGATTTCTATGCAGGCCACGTTGGTCGAGTGAATCGCAAGGAAGTCAAGGACGCTTCCACCGGTGTTATTCCATGACTTTCCGCCGACATAACACTTAGACAGTAGCTCATATGCCCGCCCTTGAAGAACCGCAGCGAGGCAGACAGGAAACCTGGCGAAAAACTGCTGCCAGTGCTCTTCGCTCGAGACGTCCGATTCGGTCGACCATCGGTGGAGCGCGACGGACAGCGGGTTCTCTATCCCCGCCGGTTCAGGTCCGAGTGGGGAGAATCCCCGCTCCAGCCGGGATGCCACTTCGTGGCGGTGCTTATCTCGCGCCGCTGTGAGCCACGATGTGGTGTACCGGTCCGGATGGCGGTCGACGATCTCGTGGTGGCTGGCGCACAGCACGATGACGTTATCAAGGTTTATGGAAGCGGCCTCATTGTACCGGGGGCTCCCGGGCATTAGACCCTGGATATGAGCCACCTCGAGGATGGCTGGATCGGGTGGATTAGTGGACCACTCACAGTTCGGAAATGAGCACATGCCGCCGGACAGCGCGAAGGCGGCCGCCCTTGTCTGCGACGTGAGCCTTCGTTGCAATGGGCGTCGCAACTGGTGTGGCTTGTCAGTCATAGTCCGATTCTAGTTGGGTGTCTGATAACTCCTCGCTGGGAGGTCGTCAGGCTCACGGAGAACGCAGTCTCCACCAGCTTGGGTCGGATCACTTCGTCGCTGCCTGAGCTGCTCGAGGAGCCAGCGTTCGGCAGAACCCCACGCGAGAGCGCGCGGGGCGGCTTCAACAGCCCCTCCGCATCGATGTATTCGCCTTGCGTGACACGGCTGAAGGGTCCTGCCGCAGCGCGGTCATCTGCGTCCACAGTCGCGGGTTGAGCCCTTTCTTCGACAGGACGTCCGCCATCACTGCCACCGCAGTGGTGTGACACGCATCGCGGAGGACTGTCAGTTCACCCGGTCCGCCGGGAATGGGGCGTAGGTCAGCACCTGGCGACGGTGCCGCCCGAGCGCGTGCGGGTCGACGGCCTGCTCGCCGCTGATCGGTCGGGAGGGCCTCTCGCGGGGCCGTTGTGACTCGGGAGGTGCCATGCGAAGCACTCCGCTCGTCTTTAGCTACGAGACCACTGCGATCCCGTACGGTCCTGCGCGCCCGTCACCGGTACATCGAAGCGAGGGAACACCATGGGACAGCCTTGGCCAACGAGTGCACCGTCGGCTGACTCCACGGGCGTAACGCTCGAACAGCGATCCCAGTCACAGCGTCCGCGCCGCCCGCTGCTGATCGCACCATCCGCTTCTGGAAGCAGATCCTGGGTTGGACAGCCCCGAGGATCCGCTGCCCGGCCGCCGCGGACCACTGGACCTGGCTGATCGTCGCCGCGCACACCCAGCTGCGACTGGCCCGCCGGCTCGCCCCATGATCTGCGCCGCCCGTGGGAGCGGCCGCTGCCGCCCGACCGGCTGACCCCGGCCAGAGTCCGGCGCGGGTTTCGCCGCCTGCGGACCAAGACCCCCTCGCCGGCCAGCGCGCCGAAACCCGCCCACCCCGGGCCCGGACGACCGCCGGGGCGGAGGAACACCCACCGCGCCACCCGCTACGACGTCGGCAAGACCCTCACCCGAGACGCCGCCAACACCAGCGACCCACAAGCCGAGGGTTAAACGAAAAGCTTAGCCAGCGCAATTACGTTAAATGGCGATGCGCGACACCCACCGGCTACCGGAGCCGCTCGTATCGGGACTGAGGACCACCGACCCATTGCCTGTAACGCCGTCGAGCCAGCGCGGACCCGGCTGGTCGCCGAGGCACTCAAGGTGAATCCCTCCACCGCCCGCGTCGTGCACCCGCCACCGGCTTCCGGAGCCGCTCGTATCGGGACTGAGGACCACCGACCCATTGCCTGTAACGCCGTCGAGCCAGCGCGGACCCGGCTGGTCGCCGAGGCACTCAAGGTGAATCCCTCCACCGCCCGCGTCGTGCACCCGCCACCGGCTTCCGGAGCCGCTCGTATTGAGACTGAGGATCACCGACCCGTTTGGCGTGACGCCGTCGAGCCAGCGCGGACCCGGCATATCGCCCGAGCACATTAGCCAAACCTGCATGCCGGCTTGGACTTGATGCCCTGAGGGCGGCTGGTTGATCAGGTGAAAGGTCACCCAGGGATTGGCGCCGTCACCGCCGAAGATCAAAACTTCATAGCCGGGGAGTTGCTGTTTGACGGCCCCACCGCCTACTCTGGGTCCGTTCCACTCCAGGGCTAGCTCGCCAGCCGCCGAACTGTACCGAATTCTCGCGGAACCCGGCGAGAAGCAGGTTGACACGGCGCGGGGAGGAACATCCCGCGAACCTTCAAAAAATATCCAACCGTCGGCCGCGGAAGAGAAATGCCGGAGACGCAACTCGGTGTCGTTTCGAAGTGCCACCGCGATGCTGTTCGCTGGGTCGCGTGACCGGAACGCAGGAACCCACCCGACGTACGATGGATGGCTAACGATCCAGAAGATGCCCGCCCCCGGCCGGTTAAGGACGACGTAGTCCTGCGCTCCAGAGCTCTTGTAATCAAAGGCGAGCACCCGATCGCGGTTGCTGCTCAAATGGAAATCTATGCGTTGGAGTAGGCCCTGCGAGACCGGCCCGAACGAGCCCCCGCTATTGTTCAACATCCAGAGGATGCTTCGCCCGGGTCGGTAGAGGGCGATGTGGTCGAGTCTGCCGGAGTGGTCAAAGTCGAAGGCGAACGCCCGATCGCGCTCATCGGCCAGGTCGTAGCCG
>NZ_FNHE01000024.1 GCF_900103785.1 Geodermatophilus siccatus
CGCATCAGCCGCTCCACCTGGCGGCGCGAGAC
This sequence comes from Geodermatophilus siccatus, assembly GCF_900103785.1. Classification (GTDB taxonomy): domain Bacteria; phylum Actinomycetota; class Actinomycetes; order Mycobacteriales; family Geodermatophilaceae; genus Geodermatophilus; species Geodermatophilus siccatus. Next base: position 33 of record NZ_FNHE01000024.1, read on the forward strand.
CGGCCGGCCGTCCACGCCGCCCTCCCGGGTCAGCTGGGCGTGCACCTTGCGCACCCCATACAGGCCGCGACCGATCGCCCGGTCGCCGTGCACGACACGGATCCGGTCCAGGACCACCGCGTCCCGCTGCGTGCGGGCCGACAGTGGCCGGGTCCTGGCCGCCCGGTAGGTGCTCGGGGCGATCGGCAGGCCGTGCTCGCGCAACACCCGGCAGATCGGCTCGACCCCGAGCTCCTCCTTGTGCTCGTCGATGAACTCGACGATCACCGCTGTGGGCGGTCGAGCTCCGCCGCGAAGAAAGCCGACGCCGACTTCAGAATCGCGTTCGCGCGGCGCAGCTCCCGGTTCTCCCGCTCCAGCTCTCGCAACCGCGTGCGCTCGTCGGTGGTCAGCCCCGGCTCGGCACCGGCGTCGACACGGGCCTGCTTGACCCAGTTCCGCAGCGTGTCCGGCTGGATGCCCAGCCAGTAGCGGACGGTTGGCTGGTCAGAGGTGACACGCCGACGGTGGGGAGATGACCGGGACAAGCGCAGGACCTCGGTAGGAGGGACGTCTTCTCACGGATGCCCCACACCGAAGTCCTGCTGTGTCCGATCCTGTCACCTACACCGCCGTGCTCCCCCTCGCCGAGGAGACCGTGCACTTCATGTCCGGCCTGCTGGCCGCCGAGCGCCGCCGCCGCGGCACCCGCGGCCGGCGTCGGGCGCTAGGCTACTACCGGCAGGCGGTGCTGCTACTGCGCTGGTTTCTCGACGGCACCCGGCTGGCCCAGCTGGCCGCCGACAACGCCATCAGCTCCTCGACGGCCTACCGGTATCTGCACGAGGGCATCGACGCCCTGGCCGCGGCCGCACCCGGGCTACGCGGTGCGCTGCTGGCCGCCCGCGCCGCCGGCCATCCGCACGTGACGGTGGACGGCACGCTGGTCCGCACCGACCGCTGCCATGTCCCGGGGCCGACCGCCCGGACCGACCGGACTGATGCCCGGGCGGATCTGTGGTGGTCGGGCAAGCACGCCTGCCACGGCGGCAACGTGCAGGTCATCACCGCTCCGGACGGCTGGCCGCTGTGGACCTCTCCGGTGCGGCCGGGTCGTGAGCACGACACCATCGCGCTGTGTACCCACCCCGAGGCGTTGCCGCTGCTGGGCGAGTGGACCGACGACGAGCACGCCGCCCTCGCCGATCTGGGCTACGAAGGTGGGCGGGCGTCGCTGACTACGCCGATCAAGAAGACCACCGACGCGCCACTGACCGACGATCAGCGCACCGTCAACCTGCTGCACGCCGCGGTCAGGGCCCCCGCCGAACGCGGCAACTCCCTGCTCAAGACCAGCTTCAAGGCGCTGCGCCCGGTCAGTCTCTGCTCCTGGAGGATCGGCGCGATCACCGCCGCCGCCCTCGTCCTGCTTCACCACATGCACGACCGCACGACGTGATCAACTGACCGACGGACCCGCTACCAGGAAAGGCTCAATGAGCCGGGGCGGGTGTTCGTCGCCCGGTGCAGGCGCAGCGGTCGGACTTTGAGCTGTCCCTCAGTCGGCGTGCAGCGCCGTAGCCGACCGCGCGCGTCTCAAAGCTGCAGGGCACACGGGGGCCATCGGATGGGCCGGACTGCCGCTCCGGCGCCTGATCGACGTACCCGCGGTCGTGCCGAGCTGCCGGACTGTCCCGCCGATGAAGTCCCCGGCCTGCCTCGTGTAGCCACCGACACGCTGACGCCGCCGGCACGGGGTGCGCCACGATGCCACTCTTACGGCGTGGCCCTCGCCTTCGATACAAGTCGCGCCCCGCTGCGCCCGCAGGACTTCCAAGACCTAGTTCGAGCAGTCGCTGAAGCTGGGGTTGTTGACGAGAGTTCCTGGGTCGAGTGGAAGGGAACTCTCGACCTGCCCACTCCAGAAGCCAAGGCGGTTGTCGCTCGCTGCATCGTGGGCCTCGCCAACCGGACCCTCGAGGCGGCATCTCGCTTCTGCGAGGGCCGCGGGTACATGGTTGTTGGCGCAGAGCCCGGACGGGTCAGGAGCTAACGGAGGTCGATCCAGCTGACTTGAGCAACTGGTGGACTCCGTACCTGGGAACGGATGGGCCCCGCTGGGTGCCTCATTGGGTAACAGTCGAAGGCAAGTCGGTTCTCGTGATTGAGGTCGCGGCGCCCAGAGATGGCGACCCCCTATTTACGATCCGCAGGGAGATGTCGGGAGTTGTACGAGACGGCGACGTGTTCGTGCGTCGAGTCGGCAAGACTGATCGGGCTTCGTCCGCAGAGATCGCGGCCCTAGTTAAGCGGGCACGCTCGAATCGGACCCTGGGTGGGCTAGACGTGTCATTGCAGCGGCCATCAGCGATTCGACCCGTCGACTTCTCCGAGGAGGCGATTCATTCTGTCGTTGCGTCGTTTGGCGCCATGTGTCTGAGGTCCCTAGAAGAAGCAAAGCGAAAGGCAGCCGACCTGAGCCCCCCTGGAACAGTCGTCTTTGGAAAGCGGTCCAGTGGGGACGTCTCGGCGCTTAGCTTTCAAGAGCTTAGGCGCCTGGAGGAGCGCAAATCCCGAGGTGAACAACTTGAATCCTCGGACTTAGCGCAGCTGGAGGCTGCGCAGATGAAACTTCGAGAGGCCATGGGGAGCGTCGCTGCGGCAGCGTCCGTAGCGCTCTCCATGCGACAAGAGGATCGCACACCTGAGGAGTATCGCGAGGAGGTGCAAAGCTACCTACAGGAGCTGCAGACTGATCTGCTCTCCAATGCACGGGCCGGGGCGAGCAGCTTGCTGGAGCCCTGCGTCTTCAAGGTCTCGAACGAGACGCCATCAAATTTGCCCGAGGTTGAGATAGTGCTCTACGTTCCGGGCGACGCAACTGCTTGCGAGCCGGATATGCCGGCCCCAGGACTACCGGGTCCACCGAGAGCCTTTGGCCCCTACAAAGTTGACCCGCTCGCCTCGATCAGCGATACGTTAAGATACCAGGCGCTGCAGATACAATCACAGTTCCCAGCAGCCCCGTTCGGAGAAGTGCATATCGAGAACGGCGGGTCCGCGACGCTGCGTTTTGAGCCGGTTCATTTGCGGCCACACAGCAGCGTGTTTTGCCCGCCGTGATCCTGCAAGCACCGAACGATGGCGCCGTCACTGCCACATGGGAAGCCACTTCAACTGGGGTCGATGGGGTCGCACGTGGGACGATAAGCGTCCCTGTAGCGGGAGAGCCGCTCACGGTGCTGGATGCCCTTCGAGAAGCTACTGGCGATAGCCTCTAGTCCGCGGCTTGGAATGAACCGACCGACTGGAGTCCTAGCGGCATCCATCGCCCGGCCCAGTTGTTGAACTGCTGCTCGCCGAGTTCCCCGTGGTGGCCGAGCTGCTGGCGCTGGCGGTGACGGCGGGGGAGAGCCCGACCGCGGCGATCGCCCGGGTGACCGGGCTGTCCGGCGGTGAACTCGCCCGCAAGCTGGGTGTGGCGCTCGGCCGGGCGCGGGCGGGCGTGCCGCTGGCCGACGCGCTCCAGCAGGTCGCCGACCGCACTTCGCTGGACCCGCTGGCCCGCTTCGTCGACGGGCTGCTCGTGGCGCTCGAACGGGGCACCCCGCTGGCCGAGGTGCTGCGCGCCTAGGCCGCCGACGTCCGGGAGGCCGGCAAACGCCGGCTGCTCGAGGCCGGCGCGCGCAAGGAGATCGCGATGATGGTGCCGGTCGTCTTACTGGTGCGACCTGTCTGAAACCGGCACGATAGAGATGGCGGCAGGGCATCGTCATACGCACGAGGTAGAACCGATGCGTGCCTACCAAGCGAGTTGCCGGTGCGCGTCGCACTGGCGCGGCTCAACCACCGACCGGTCCAGCGAGACTGCTCCCGACGTTGCTTCATCTGCCGCTCGTCGGAACCGTGTTCTTCGCCGTGTGCTACGGAGTGTTGCGCCCTGCCTACGATTACTTCTATGAGCCGTTCGGCCTGACCACTGACGAGATGGGCCTCAGTGAAATCAGTATTGTTGGGCATACGGCTGGATATGCCGCAGCGCTACTTGTGCTTCTAACTTCGGCAGTCGTTATCGGATGGCTGGGTTTCCGGTTGGGTCGGGGGGTGGCACTTGCCGTTCAAGGCGCCCGCTGGATGAAGCGAGTCGTGTCACGCATCAACAATTTTGTCGATGCTCACCTGAAACGGCACCCCGTGAGAACGGGGATTGTCCTCGTGTTGACCCTGCTCCTCCTTGGCGCATTTGCTGCATACTCGATCTTTTCTAACCTGCAGCGTTTACAGACGAACACCATCGGTAGCGGAAACGCTGGCGAGGCGATCACCTTGACCATAGCCTTGGCATTCGGCGGGTTCTTCCTTGGCTACTTCTCGGTCGACGTACTCGACCTTACAAGGTTGACCAACGGCGCAAGGACGCTGCTTTACAGCCTTGAGTACGCAGCAGCCGCAGCGGTATTGATCGCCACAGCGACATGGTCTGTGGACTTCTGGGGCGCATCGCAACGTGCAGGATTGGACCTCGTAGCGGGCCGCGATCCAGGAAGCGACTCTTATGTGTTGTCCTACTTGTCGATCAATCGGTCACCCGCGCAAATCCTCCCGACCGGCGACTCCGATCCCTTGCGACTGTGTGACGGTAAGAAGGTGCCATACCTGCTGGGAAATGGGGGAGGTTCCAACTTCGTGTTAATATTCGCCGCCGGTGACTCGAAGGCCGGCGGCAGTGTGATCAGAGTCCCCCAGGACCTTTATACGGTGGCTAGCGGTCTAAGTGACGCAGCGCCTTGTGTCATGCCTGGGGATGCCTCAGGCGTCCCCCTGTCTGAGACGAGCACCCCGTGACCCGTCGTTTGCCCGCTTTGCGGCTTCCAAAGGCGCTACCAGTCGCCAACGGCTCATAGGGCCTACTTGGGTGCTAACTGATCTGTGACAGGACTCTGGGACTGAGACAAGGGACCCGTCTGTCCAAGCCCTAGTTGTCCAAAGCGGCACTCCTCAGGACCGCAGCCACCGTTGATGCGTACCAACGCTTCCCACCTAGTGGTCACGGAGGCTCGCCGCCCGTTTCAGCGGGTCGACACGGCGTACCGCGAGTGGGCGCGGAACCGGATCGACGTCGACAGGCTCCGCCAGCTCCATGCCGTGATCGGCGAGTGCCTTCCCGACGTCACCAATGCCTGACGGGCCTGGATCCCGGCCCGCCCTCCGTACCTGTGCATAGTGCTGTTACAGAAGCGACCGGTCGTGCGGCTATCCCAGTCCGACGGGCCGCGCTCAGGGGTTCGAGGGCACAGCCGTGCGAGCGTTCCAGCCATGATGTTCGGGCGAAAAGAAGACGAGGAGCCTGTGCTGCCGTGGGACGGGGCCACAATGGGAGTACAAGTGGCTTACCGGGCACGTGGTGGGTGAGTCAAAGCTCAACCGAGCCGGCCGCGAAGGCTGGGAGGTGGTCGGCGTCGTGCCGAATGGGTTCATCTTGAAGCGCCCGCCGATCTAGGTCGCCACCAAGCCGGGCGCCAAAGCCGTCGGCCCCCCGGGGCCGGTGCACCCCTAACGCTTGGCCAGCTCAGCGCGCCCCAGAGCGGTGCCGGGGGCGCTCTGGCCTTCGCGTCACGGTGAGGCATCAAGGCCCCGTCCCGGTGTTGCTGCACCGGGGCGGGGCCGTTCCCTTTGCGCTCCGGCCGTCAGGCGAGGGCTAGCAGTCCGCAAGACGGCCGCATCTACCCGTTACCTGCCATCATGTGCCAACAACTGCCGACGGATGAAGCCGCAGGTCGAAGCAGGAGTGGGGGATGAAATGGCAGGTCGGAGACCTACGCGGCAATGATGTCCGGGATGGCGGCGTGTCAGTGTGCGGTTCACCGTGGCTAGCCAAGGGTCGGCGCATGTTCCCTAGGAGTGGCTGCCCCCCCCCCCGGGCGGGGGTGCCCCTTTCGAGGATCTTGGCCCTCCGCCCGGCGGCCCCATCAAGGGGTCGCCGGGCGGAAGGGTCCGGCGGAGGGTGCGGTGCCCGGCCGGGTGGGTCGCCCAAGCCGTGCGGGTCGCAAGCTACGCGCTCTGCGGGCATGGTGCCGCCAAGACGTGCAGCCCGGGACAGACCCGGACGTGTGGCGATCACGGTGCACCCCGGGCGGGCGGATGCGGCCCTCGCGCATCGTCGTCGGCGAGGTGCGGCAGGAGGAGTGCCTCGACCTGCTCATCGCGCTGAACTCGGGACTGCTGGGGATGGGCTATCAGCGGTAGCTGCGTGCTAGCGCGCGTTGTCGACACACATATGGCATGGCGACCACTTCGTGCCGAGCCTCTGTAGGGTTGTGGCACCTTGAGGTAGGGGTCAATCATGAGCGGCTTGGAGGAAGCGGGAGGCGACAGCCCTTCCGGCACTAGTCTGCGTCAGGACGCGCATGTGCGCGGGTTCTCAGGCCTGCCAGTGGAGCAGGCCGCGGGTGGCGGCGAGCGCAAGCCACGAAAGAAGAGGGCAACCTTCTGGGCGTCCGCAAGTACCATAGTGGCTCTTTCGGCATCACTTCTTGGCGCAGCCGTCACGGTCGTCACTGCATTCTGGGGCACTGAAGCTAAAGCGGACTCCTCCGTTAGGGATGTGGTGTTCGCGGTATTGATTGCCGTGGGTGTTGCGATTCTCGCCAACTCGGTTGTGGACCTAATAGGCCGCCTCACGTCCCGGCGCTACGATGTCAAGACGAAGGGGTTGTCCGGCATAAAAGACCCGGTCGTGAGAGAACTGATTGCGAGTGCTGCGCGGGACCAGGTCGCCGTGATCTCGGAGTTGCGCACCAACACAGGGGTGCGAGCCGTTCAAAATGACTAGTTCGACGCCCGGTACTGGCGGTGCCGGTCCGGTTCCCATTTCACAAGGCTTGGCCATTGCTGGCCAAAGGATTGATGCTGAGTTGCGACGCAAGCCCGCTAGGCCTATGTCGCTGGACGCGGACGCGGGCGCGGCCCTGGCTGACGCGCATGCGGATTTCTTGACCGATCTAACTCGCGAGGCGATCAGGCTGGCGCGCAAGGATCGATTGCGGACTGTCGACGCTGAGCATGTAGAGCAAGCTGTAAGCCGACTGGGGATGGGGTCTAGTCAGAGTAAGGCGGGGAGTGCATTTAGCACGATGGGCGGCTTGCTCGCCGGTGCGGGGCTTGCGGGCGGGTACGCTCTGGCCTTCACAAGCGGTCCGCATTCGACTGCTGAGATGGTAACAACCATCGCGCTGTGCATACTTGGATTTTTTCTGCTGGCGGTCGGGCTAACGCTAACGATGGTGAGTAAGCGCTGAGGGCTGCAATGTCCTCGTAGGCGGAGCTGTGCACACTTAGTCCCGCGCTACCGGAGATGCTCTAGCTGCGGTAGACGATCAGGTGGAGCGATTCTGTCGCCGCTGCGGGGTGGGGCAGTTGTCCCCCGGGTAATACGAATCTTGGCGACTGGTTCGTCGGCGCCGTCGGAGTTCGCACTCACTTTGCCGTTCAAGGCATTGATCAACGGGGACAGCTGGCGGAGCGTGGTCGCGGGATCCGGCGATGCTCGTAGGACCTGTCGGCAGAAGCGAAGGATCAACGCGGTACGCGTCACCTTTGCGACCGCGACAATGAGCGCAAGGGAGGTCGGGGCAAGTGCGGCGAGATGCTCAAGAGCGGGCATATCATTGGCGACCTCCGGCGCCAATTCTTTCCCAGCGTCGTTCAGACGATAGGACGGAATTGGCACCCTTCCGGTGCGCGGAAGCGCAGGGCGGCGGTTGCCGGGGCTTCGTTGGGCCGTGTCCCTCTACCCCTCTGAGTTGGGCAGCCCCAGGGTGAGCCAGCGAGACGGCGCTGTCAATATCCCGTGGTTCCTGACGGTGTCAAGGCCCGAACCACCCGTCTTCCCGGAGTGGATCTACAGCGGTAGAGGAGCGCTGGGTGCCCGAGACGCGGGGTTGGCAGGCATGTCTGGACCGGCCGAACCGCCACGGGCAGCGCCACCAACGGTGGCCATGGGCGGCACGCTCCGCCTCACGGTCGACCGGGACGCCAGAGGACGGCGACGGCCTCGGCCGGGGTGAGGTTCGGCAGCATCTGGCGGCCGTCGAGGACCAGCGAGACCCGGCCCCGCTGGTCTCCGGCAGGCGGCCGGCGGAGCTGGACGTCGTGGGGTATGGCGGGAGCGTTGTGGATCAGCGCGACACGGGCCACCGGCTGCAACGGCAGAGGCCCCGCCTCCCGGACGGGAAGCGGGGCCTGTGGCCGAGGGCGCGCTAGTCGATGTTTTGTGGAGGCTCTGTGCTGATGCCTAGCACGTCAACTCGCCCGTCCTCCCGGGGCTTGATGTCGATGTAGTCGGAACCCAGGAACACGAGGCGGTCCCGGACGAGGTTGATGTCGTACCCCGTTGCCTCGGCGATTCGCTCGTCGGAGCAAGTTCTGCCGCCTCCGCTCGCCAGAGCCTGCCGGGCGGCTCGGTAAATCGCCTTGGTCTCCTCGCTGAGCCCGTCGTCATGGTCGGCCATGCCGTTATCCTGCCCAGCGGGTGTCAGGAGGGCTACCCGAGGCGGGGCCTGAATCACCTGGTCGACCGCCGAGCAGGGGCCCGTCATTCCCATCCGGTACAACGCAAGTATGGACACGTCGCCGCTCTACACCGTGGCCGGAACGGACCTTCGCGACTGCGTTCGAGACTGGATCGCCGAGAGTCAGGCGTTGGAGCACCAGGGCCGCCTGTTGGCGGCGGCCGATGCTGATCCCTAGTCCCAGGACTCAGCGTGGACAGGTACTTCGCAGACCATGTCGTGCATCGCGCCGCGCTGCTGGGGAGCGGCTGGAAGCAGAGACGAGCTCCTGCTCTTCGCCGTCTTGGCGACCTACCAGGGCGTCGAGGGGCACGACGACCCTCCGTGGCCGGGCATCCACGAATATGTGCGGCGAGCCTTCGCGTATATGCACGCGATCGGGAAGCAGGAGGCCGCTCGCCTGCTCCGAGCTGGCGTTGCGCGACGTGCCAGCACCGAGTATCAGACCGAGCGTTCCCGTTTCTTCCGCGACTTCGTGCGTGGCGGAGGTGATCCCGTGCGGATGGCGGAGCAGGACTTGAGGCTGGCGCCGGGCAGTCAGCGAGACCTCCGCGCCGCCGAAGCGCTCGATCCCCAAGGCGAAGACTGGGACGACTTCCTGCAACAGGCGTCCCCGGAGTAGAAAGCGACCCGCGACGGGACGGAGGGCTACCCAAGGCCGAGGGCCTGGATGACCTGGTCGACGGCCGCGACGAGGGTCTGACCGATGGCCGTCCCGGTCCCCGCGAGCGCCACCTCCTTGGCCTTGTCCAGGAGGGTCCGGACGTCGCCGCCGGGGGCCGCCTCCAGCTCGGCCGTCTCGCGGAGGCTCTCAACGACGAGAGCGGCCTCGCGGCTCTGGTCCTCGGTGAGCCCGAGGAGCCCGGAGTTTGTGAGTTGTGCGAGCGACTCCGCGAGCCCAAGGAGCTGTCGGGAGTTGTCCTCCGTCATCTGCACGGTCGTCGTCTGCGACACGTTGGACGAGTTGGCGGCCACGTTGTTGCCAGAGCCCGTGATGTTCACGGTGGTCACCGAGTAGGGGGCGGGTTGTTGGGTCTCGGCGTTGACGGATCGCTCGGACTCCACGACCTTCTGCCCTCTCGTTGTGATCATGGCGTTGACGACGTCGCCGCTGGCCAGTGTCGTGCCGTGGAGGTAGCCCTCGTCCCTGAGCCACTGGCTGGCGGCGCTGATGTCCTGCTCGGTGAAGGGCTCGCCATAGTAGGCGCCGTACTTGCTGGAGGAGAAGTCGTCGCTGTCGGGGTACTCGTTCCCGTCGAGGGTGCAGTCGAACAACCAGTGGAGGAAGGCGTCCCGGGCCGCCTGGCGACGGCGGAGACGGTCGCCCCGTCGGGCCGCCACGTCCTCGATGAGGTCTAGACCGGGCGGCAGGACATCGCCCGACCAGCCTGCCCAGCCCAGGGTCTTCTGGAGTCGGAGCAGGCCCTGGGCCTCCAGGGCCTCCAGGTTCCCGGCGACGGCCATGGCACCCTCCTGGTCCTTGCGGTCGAAGAGAGGACCGAGATCCACGATGGCCCCCGGCGTCTTGCCGCCGTTGTCGGCGATCCAGTCGAGGAGCCGGAGCCGGGACTGCACTGAGGGGGAGAGGTTGTAGCCACGCGTGAGGTCCACGGCGCCAACGGTAGGCGGCGGTACTGACGCAAGGTCGCCGTCTCTGGCCGGTGAGTGACGGGTGGCTGGGTCGCCGTGTAAACGCGGAAGGCGCCCCAACTCCCAGGACGGGGAAACGGGGGCCTTCTTGGTGCGGCTCAAGGTGCGGCTAGCTGTCGTGACCAGGGAGGTTGTTCACGCGGCGAGTCGGCTGATCGGTGGGCGGCCGCCGAGGGCGGAGTGGCTGCGGGAAGTGTTGTAGTGGGTCAGCCAGCTGTCCAGGGCGGCGGTGCGCTCGTCGTTGCAGCTCCAGGCGGTGGCGTAGGCCCACTCGGTCTGCAGGGTGCGGTTGAACCGCTCGGCCTTGCCGTTGGTCCAGGGCCGCCCGGGCTTGATGAACCGGCGGCCGATGCCCAGCTGGGCGCAGACGGCGATCCAGGCCCGCCCGACGCGGTAGCTCTTGGCGTTGTCGGTCAGCACCCGCCGGAGGGTGACGCCGTGG
>NZ_FNHE01000009.1 GCF_900103785.1 Geodermatophilus siccatus
CGATCGCCGCGACCGTCTCCGGCGAGGTCTGCCGGGGCATGCGGTGCGGCCGCGAGGAGCGGTCGGCCAGCCCGGCCTCGCCCTCGGCGCGCCAGCGGCGCACCCACTTGTGAACCGTCTGCCGACTGACGCCCAGCTGCTTGGCCACTTCACCGGGCCGGTGACCGGCCAGGACACGGTCGACGATCAGCGTGCGGGCGAACACGGTGGTACGGGCGTTAGCGTGGGCCACGGAGACCTCCGGTTGGCAACGGCGACGTCAAGCACCGCCACTCCTTCCGGAGGTCTCCTTCGTCACCAAGGCGCCACGCCGACCGTCAACAACGTCCCTGGCTACGACAGCTAGGGCGTGCCTGACGGACCCGTGCCGACGGGAGCGCCGCCAGGGCGCTGATCCCGAGGCCGGAGGTTCGTCGGAGACGCCCTACCCCTCGGCCGCGCGGGTCTCCAGCAGGCCGTAGGCGCCGCGGTGGAAGAGCAGCGGCCGCCGTCCGGGGTCCGCACCGAGGTCCAGCACCCGGGCGGCGACGAGGGTGTGGTCGCCGCCGTCGTACTCCGCCCACAGCTCGCAGTCGATCCAGGCGACGACGTCGTCGAGCACCGGCTGGCCCTGCAGGCTGGGCCGCCAGGACACCCCGGCGAACTTGTCGGCGCTGGAGCGGGCGAACTGGGCCGACAGCTCGGTCTGGTCCTCGGCGAGCACGTTGACGCAGAAGCGACCGAGCTCGCGCAGCCGCGGCCAGGTGCGGGAGGTGCGCGCGGGCGCGATGACCACCAGCGGCGGGTCCAGCGACAGCGAGCTGAACGACTGGCAGGTGAAGCCGATCGGCCCGTGCTCCCCCTGGGCGGTGACCACGGTGACGCCGGAGGCGAAGTGGCCGAGGACGTCACGCATGGTGCGGGGGTCGACCGTCCCGCCCCCCGACGGCGGCTGGCTCATGACCTCCAGCCAACCACGCAGGCGCCGGTCACCGATGGCACCGGTCGGGTTCCCGCCCCCGGTCCGCTCCTCGCTCGCAGAGCTCGCTGCGATGCTCCCGCCGGCGTCACCCGACGGTGTCCACTGGTCGGGTTCCCGCCCCCGGTCCGCTCCTCGCTCGCAGAGCTCGCTGCGATGCTCCCGCCGGCGTCACCCGACGGCGGCGGACGAGCGGGGCACCGAGCGCCCCCCTGCCCGGTACAGCGAGCTGGGCAGCTCGTGCCCGACGGCCTCCTCGGTGACCCGGGCGGCGGCGAGGACGGCGTCGAGGTCCAGCCCGGTGCGCACACCGGACTCCTCGAGCATGTACACCAGCTCCTCGGTGGCGATGTTGCCGCTCGCGCCGGGCGCGAACGGGCAGCCGCCGAGACCGCCGACCGAGGAGTCCAGCTGGGTCACCCCCGCCTGGACGGCGGCCAGCGCGTTGGCCTGCCCGGTGCCGCGGGTGTCGTGGAAGTGCACGCCCACGTCGACGCCCGGACAGGCCCGGCGGACGGCGTCGAGCAGCTGCACGACCCGCAGCGGGGTGGTCGTGCCGATCGTGTCGCCCAGGCAGAGCCGGTCGGCACCGGCGGTGACCGCGGCGCGGGCGACGTCCACGGTGCGGGGGATCGGGGTGCGGCCGTCGAAGGGGCAGTCCCAGGCGGTCGCGATCACCACCTCCGACGAACCCCCGGCGCCGTGCGCCAGGGCGGCGATCTCGCCGACCGCGGCGACGGCCTCGGCGGTGCTGCGCCCGGCGTTGGCCCGGCTGTGCCCGTCGGAGGCCGAGACCACGTACTCCAGGTCGGCGACGCCGGCATCCACCGCGCGGGTGGCGCCCCGGGCGTTGGCGACCAGGGCGGAGAAGAGCACGCCGTCGAAGGCGTGCAGTTCGGCGGCCACCTGGTCGGCGTCGGCCAGTGCCGGCACGGCCTTCGGGGAGACGAACGACGTCACCTCGATCCGGCGGACGCCGGTGGCCACGAGCGCCTCCAGCATCGCCAGCTTGCCCTCGAGGGGCACCGGCGCCTCCAGCTGCAGGCCGTCGCGCATGCCGACCTCGCGGACGTCCACCGTCGCGGGCAGCACCAGGTCGAACTCGTTCACGGGCCCTCCTCGGTCGATCACGTGACATCCTGCCCCGGCGCCGGGTTCCACGTGGAACCACTCGGACGCGTTCGGGCCGAAGAGCTGCAGCAACGGGCCCTGTCGGCGCAGGATGACCGGCACGGAGGTGGGATGTGACCAATGCGGCGGACACGCTGCCCCCGGCGGATCGCCGGAGCGCGTTCGCCAACGCGCCCATGGGGATCGCGCTCGCCACGCCGACCGGTCTCATCGTCGACGCCAACCCGGCGCTGGCGGCGATGCTCGCGTACACCGCCGAGGAACTCTACGGCCGCTCGATGCTCGACCTCGTCCACCCCGACAACCGCCCAGCCGCCGTCGAGGCGTTCGCCGAGCTCCTCGAGCAGCGCAAGATGATGCGGCACGAGACCCGGCTGCTCCGGGCGGACGGCAGCGTGGTGCCCGTGCAGGTCACCTCGTCCTGGGTGGACGGGACGCCCGACGGCGACCCGCCGCACGTCGTCGCGATCGTCGAGGACATCACCGACCGCAAGGCCCTGGAGGCCGCGCTGGTCCACCGTTCCCTGCACGACCCGCTGACCGGGTTGCCCAACCGGATCCTGTTCAACGACCGGCTGCACCACGCCCTGGAGCGTGGGCGCCGGGAGCGGACGCCGACCAGCCTGCTGGGCATCGACCTCGACGGCTTCAAGCAGATCAACGACCAGTACGGCCACCCGGTGGGCGACGAGGTGCTCGTCGCCCTCGCCGAGCGGCTGACCTCGGTGCTGCGGGCCAGCGACACGGCGGCCCGGGTCGGCGGGGACGAGTTCAGCATCGTCTGCGAGAACAGCGGGCGGCCCGACGCCGAGACCCTCGCCGCCCGGCTGCGGGACAGGGTGCGCGAGCCGCTGCGCCTGGCCAGCGGGCTGGCCCTCCCCCTGACGGTGAGCATCGGGATCGGCACGGCCGAGGGCGATGTCGACCCCGAGCGGGCGTTCGAGGCGCTCGTGCGGGAGGCCGACGACGCGATGTACGTCGACAAGGCCCGCTGGCAGGACTGAGGGACCCTCCTACCCCCCGTTCCAGCGGCTGACGACCTCGGTGAAGGCGGCGGCGGCCTGCTCAACCTCGGCGAGCTCGACGTACTCGTCGACGGCGTGCATGACCGCCGGGGTGCCCGGTCCCCAGACCACGATCGGGGCGCCCCGGACGACCTGCACGAGCACCGATGCGTCGGTGAAGTAGGTGGCGGGCGTGGGCAGCACCGGCGCGGGCAGCGAGGCCACCCACGGGTCGTCGGCGGGGGTGCCGACCGGCGGCAGGTCCACCCGCACCTCGACGTCGGCCACCTCCGGCTGCGCCCGCCACCAGGCGAGCAGGTCGCCGCCGTCGGCCACGGTGCGCATGTCGACGACCACCTCGGCGCGGTCGGGGACGACGTTGGGCACCGTGCCGCCCGCGACGACCCCGGGGTTCCACGTCTCCATGCCGAGGAAGGGGTCGGTGCGGAAGGGCAGCACCCCGGCGGCCCGGGCCAGCAGCGCGGCCAGGTCCAGCACCGCGTTGTGCCCGCGCTCCGGCGTGCTGCCGTGGGCGGCCCGGCCGGCGGTCCGGACGGCGAGCCACAGCGCTCCCTTGTGGCCGAGGACCACCCGGTTCCCGGTGGCCTCCGGCACGACCACCGCGCCCACGGGGAGCTCGGCGACGGCTGCGGCCGCCGCGGCGGCCCCACGCGAGCCGATCTCCTCGTCGCTGGTCAGCAGCAGGGCCACCGGCGTCCCCGGGTCGGCGGCGGCCAGCGCGGCCGCCGCGGCGACCACGCCGGCCTTCATGTCGCTGCCCCCGCGGCCCCACACCCGGCCCCCGTCGAGGTCGCCGTCGAAGGGGGCCCGCTGCCAGGCGGCCGGGTCGGCCGCGGGGACGGTGTCGACGTGGCAGGCGAGCAGCAGCTGCCGGCGGCCGGGGTCGGCCGGTGTGCGCAGCAGGGTCCAGGGGTGGTCGCGGTCGCGGCCCTGGGTCACCTGCAGGTGCGGGGCGCGCTCGCGCAGCACCTCGGTGAGCGTGCCCAGGACGTCGCGCTGCGCGTCGGCGTCGCCGGAGACGGTGGGGCGGCGCACCAGCTCGCGCACGAGCGCCACCAGGTCGAGGGCAGGGCCGGTCGCCGTCATGGTCCGATCCTGCCCCCGCGGCGCCGGGACGGCGCGGGACACCGCAGCGGCTCCACCGGCCACGAGCGGTGGCTCCACGGCAGTCGGGGACGGCTCCGGGCCGCGGTAGCGGGGTGAGCCGCCCCGCGGGGCGCGTGCGAGGAGCGGGGGCCGGAGGCTCCCCGACGAGTGCGCGGGCCGGGCTCAGCGCAGGCCGGGGACGGCTCCGGGCCGCGGTAGCGGGGTGAGCCGCCCCGCGGGGCGCGTGCGAGGAGCGGGGGCCGGAGGCTCCCCGACGAGTGCGCGGGCCGGGCTCAGCGCAGGCCGGGGACGGCTCCTGGCCGCGGTGCGGTCCGGTAGGACCGCAGATCACACGAGGGCGCGGCCCACCGCGACGGCGCGGGTGTCCGGCGCGGCGACCCGGACGGCGTCGGCCGCCCGGTCGTCGGCCGCCTCCTGCGAGCGCCGCTCGGCGTCGACCCGGGCGCGGTAGCTCTCGACCTCGTTGGTGATCCGCTGCTCGTCCCAGCCGAGGACCCCGGCCACCGCGCGGGCCACCGGCTCGGCCGACTCCACCCCTCGGTGCGGCGTCTCGATCGAGATCCGGGTGCGGCGGGCGAGTAGGTCGTCGAGGTGCTGGGCGCCCTCGTGCGCGGCGCCGTAGACCAGCTCGACCATGAGGTACTCCTCGGCGCCGGGGACCGGAGCCAGCAGCGCCGGGTCGTCGGCGGCGAGCGAGAGGACCTCCGGCGTGAGCGACCCGTACCGGTTGAGCAGGTGCTCGGCACGGAAGTGCGGGATGCCCCAGCGCTCGGCGAGGGCGTCGAGGGAGTTGCGCATCGCCGCGTAGCCCTCGGCGCCGGCCAGCGGGATGTTGTCGGTGACGCTGGGCGGCACCGGCCGGGTGACGTCGACGGCGACGGCGTCCACCGCGTCGGCGGCCATCGGCCGGTACGTCGTGTACTTGCCGCCGGCCACCGCGATCACGCCGGGCATGGGCCGGGCGACCGCGTGCTCGCGGGACAGCTGGCTGGTCAGCTCCGACTCCCCGGCCAGCAGCGGACGCAGACCCGCGTAGACCCCGGTGATGTCGTCGTGCGTGAGCTCCGTGGTCAGCACCTTGTTGACGTGCTCGAGGATGTAGTCGATGTCGGCCCGTGACGCCGCCGGGTGGGCCTTGTCCAGCGTCCAGTCGGTGTCCGTCGTCCCGACGATCCAGTGGCTGCCCCAGGGGATGACGAACAGCACCGACTTCTCGGTGCGCAGGATCAGCCCGGTCTCGCCGTTGATCCGGTCGCGGGGGACGACGATGTGCACGCCCTTGCTGGCCCGCACGTGGAACCGGCCGCGCCCGCCGACCAGGGTCTGGATGTCGTCGGTCCACACCCCCGTGGCGTTGACGACGACCTCGGCCTTCACGTCGACCTCGCGCCCGGTCTCGACGTCCCGGACCCGGACCCCGGTGACCCGGCCGCCGGCGTGGTGGAAGGCGACGACCTCGGCCGAGTTGAGCACGGTGGCGCCGTAGGCCGCGGCGGTGCGGGCGACGGTGAGGGTGTGCCGGGCGTCGTCGGCCTGGGCGTCGTAGTAGCGGACCGCGCCGACGAGCGCGTCGGGCTTGAGCGCGGGGAACAGCTTGCGGGCGCCGGTGCGGGTGAGCTGCTTCTGCGGGGGCAGCGGGGTCGACAGCGCGCCGATGCGGGCCAGCCCGTCGTAGAGGGTGAGCCCGGCGGTGACGTAGGGCCGCTCCCAGTGGTGGGTGAGCGGGTAGAGGAAGGGCACCGGCTTGACCAGGTGCGGCGCGAGCCGGGTGACGCTCAGGTCGCGCTCGTGGAGGGCCTCGCGCACCAGGCCGAAGTCGAAGGACTCCAGGTAGCGCAGCCCGCCGTGGAAGAGCTTGGACGAGCGCGAGGACGTGCCGCTGGCGAAGTCGCGGGCTTCGACCAGCGCCGTCCGCAGGCCCCGGGTCGCCGCGTCGAGCGCGACGCCGGCACCGGTCACGCCGCCTCCGACGACGAGGACCTCGAAGGACTGCTCGGCCAGCTCCGCCCAGGCTCGCGCGCGCTGATCGGGGCCGAGTGGGGGGACTACGGGCATGCCGACTCCTCTGGCGGGGATTGCTCGTCCACAACGGTAGGCGGGTGCTCTTGGGCCGTCGACGTGCTCCGTTCGACATCGTCGTACGCCAAGGGCCTAGGGTGACGCGCCGTGCCGGGCACCGTGCAGTCGATCGAGCGCGCCGCCACCCTGCTGCACGCCATCGTCGAGTCGGGGGGCCAGATGGGCGTCACCGAGCTGGCGGGTGCCGTGGGGCTGCCGAAGACCACGACCCACGGGCTGCTGCGCACGCTGCTGGCAGTCGGGTTCGTCGAGCAGGACCAGCGCACCGGCCGCTACACCCTCGGCGCCGGCCTCCTGGGGCTGGGCTCGCACTACCTGGACGCCAACGAACTGCGGTCCCGGGCGTCGAACTGGGCCGACTCGCTGGCCGCGCGCAGCGGGTTCGCCGTCCGGCTCGGGACGCCGGCGGGCCTGCAGGTCGTCGTCGTCCACCACGTGTTCCGGCCCGACGACTCACCGCAGGAGCTGGAGGTCGGGTCCGTGCTGCCGGCGCACGCCACCGCCGTGGGGAAGATCCTGCTGGCCTCCCGCCCGGCGATGGCCCGGATGCTGGCCGACACCCGGCTCGAGGCGCTGACCCCGCGCACCATCGCCGACCCGGCGGCGCTGCTGGCCGAGCTGTCGACCGTCCGCGCGCGGGGCTGGGCCGAGCAGCAGGGGGAGTACCGGATGGGCCTGGGCGGGATCGCCGCACCGGTGCACGGGCCGGGTGGCCTGGTCGTCGGCGCGCTGGGCGTCAGCGGCCCGGTCGAGGAGCTCTTCGCCGACGCCGCGCGGCCGGCGCTGCGCGGCATGGTGGTCGAGGCCGCGGCCGCGGTCTCCCGGGAGCTCGCCACGTGACGGAGCGGTACGTGCTCGCGGTGGACCAGGGCACCACCTCGACCCGGTCGATCGTGTTCGACCGTGCAGGCCGGCTGGTCGCCGTCCGGCAGCGGGAGCACCGCCAGCACTTCCCCCGGCCCGGCTGGGTGGAGCACGACCCGGAGGAGATCTGGGCCAACACCCAGCTCACCGCCGCCCAGGCGCTGCGCGACGTCGCCGCTTCGCCCGGGCAGGTGGTGGCGCTGGGCATCGCCAACCAGCGCGAGACGACGGTGGTGTGGGAGCGCGCCACCGGCCGGCCGCTGGTGCGCGCGCTGGTCTGGCAGGACACCCGCACCGGACCGCTGGTGGAGGAGCTGGCCGCCCGCCCCGAGGCCGCGCTGGTGCGCGAGCGCACCGGGCTGGAGCTGGCCGGGTACTTCGCCGGCCCGCGGCTGCGCTGGGTGCTCGACAACGTCCGCGGCGCCCGGGCGCGCGCCGAACGCGGCGAGCTGCTGTTCGGCACGATGGAGAGCTGGCTGGTCTGGAACCTCACCGGGGGCCCGGACGGCGGGGTGCACGTCACCGACGTGACGAACGCCAGCCGGACCCTGCTCATGGACGTGCACCGCTGCCGCTGGGACCCCGAGCTGCTCGACTTCTTCGGTGTCCCCGCCGCGATGCTCCCGGAGATCCGCCCGTCGGTCGGCGTGCTGGGCACCGCGACCGCCCTGCCGGTGCCGCTGCCCATCGGCGGCACGCTCGGCGACCAGCAGGCGGCGCTGTTCGGGCAGACCTGCTTCGCGCCCGGCGAGGCCAAGTGCACCTACGGCACCGGCAGCTTCCTGCTGCAGAACACCGGCACCGAGCTGGTCCGCTCGA
The DNA here is from genome assembly GCF_900103785.1 of Geodermatophilus siccatus. GTDB lineage: Bacteria > Actinomycetota > Actinomycetes > Mycobacteriales > Geodermatophilaceae > Geodermatophilus > Geodermatophilus siccatus. The sequence goes on from NZ_FNHE01000009.1 coordinate 7,984, forward strand.
CGCACGGGCTGATCAGCACGGTGGCCTACCAGCTGGCGGGGGAGCCGGTGCACTACGCGCTGGAGGGCTCGATCGCGGTCACCGGCGCCCTGGTGCAGTGGCTCCGGGACAGCCTCGGGCTCATCGGCTCGGCGCCCGAGGTGGAGACCCTGGCCCGCAGCGTCTCGGACAACGGCGGGTGCTACGTCGTACCGGCGTTCTCCGGGCTGCTCGCCCCGCACTGGGCGGGCCGGGCGCGCGGGCTGGTCGCCGGCCTGACCTCCTACGTCACCAAGGGGCACCTGGCCCGGGCGGTGCTGGAGGCGACCGGCTGGCAGACCCGCGACGTCGTCCGGGCCATGGACGCCGACTCCCGCCTGCCGCTCACCGCGCTGCGGGTGGACGGCGGGATGACCACCAACAACCTGCTCATGCAGTTCCTGGCCGACGTGCTCGACAGCCCGGTGGTGCGCCCCATGGTGGGGGAGACGGTCTCGCTCGGCGCGGCCTACGCGGCCGGGCTCGCCGTGGGGGTGTGGTCGGACACCGAGGCGCTGCGGCGCAACTGGCACCGCTCCGCGCAGTGGGTGCCCGACCCGAAGCGGGTGGCCGCGCTCGACGCCGCCTATCCGGAGTGGGAGCGCGCCGTGCAGCTGAGCATCGCGTGGGGCGAACGCCCCTGACGGGGGATCGCGCTGTCCGACATCGTCGTACAGCGCCCGTTGTCCGCCCTCGACCTGTGTGAATAGCGTCACCGCGCCAGTCGTCGACCGGCCGTCCCGCGGTCCGGCGCCGAGCCCGTGGCACCACCGCATCACCGGCGATGAGGAGCAGCGCATGAGCCTGTGGACCGTGTTCGGCAGCGAGGTCGTCGGAACCGGCGTCCTCATACTCCTCGGCGTCGGCGTGGTCGCCAACGTCGTCCTGCCCCAGACCCTGGGCAACGGCGGAGGCTGGCTGCTCATCAACTTCGGCTGGGGCATCGGCGTCTTCGCCGGCGTCTACGCCGGCGCCAGCTCCGGGGCGCACCTCAACCCGGCGGTCACCCTCGGCCTGGCGGTGAGCGGCGCGAACGAGTACGCGCCCGGCGTGCCGATCACCCTGGCGTCGTCAGTGGTCTACGTGATCGGCCAGCTCGTCGGCGCCTTCCTCGGCGCCGTCGTCGCGTGGCTGGCCTACCGCAAGCAGTACGACGCGGCGACCGAGCCGGTGCTCGGCACCTTCTCCACCGGCCCGACGATCGCCAGCCCCGCCTGGAACGTGGTCACCGAGGCCATCGGCACCTTCGTGCTCGTCTACCTCATCCTGCGCTTCGGCGACACGCCCGGCGAGCTCGGCCCGCTGGCGGTGGCGCTGCTCGTCATCGGCATCGGCGCCTCCCTCGGCGGACCGACCGGCTACGCCATCAACCCCGCCCGCGACCTGGGCCCGCGCATCGCGCACGCCGTGCTGCCGATCCGCGCCAAGGGGGACAGCAACTGGGGCTACGCCTGGGTGCCGGTCGTGGGCCCGCTCATCGGGGCCGTCCTGGGCGGCCTGCTGTCCCGGGCTCCCCTCTGACCGCAGCTCCCCCGAACCCCACCGCGACGAAGCGAGAGGAACCACCGTGAGCCAGTACGTGGCAGCCATCGACCAGGGGACCACGAGCACCCGCTGCATGATCTTCGACCACGAGGGCGCCGTGGTCTCCGTCGGCCAGAAGGAGCACCAGCAGATCTTCCCGCGCGCCGGCTGGGTCGAGCACGACCCGATGGAGATCTGGGCGAACACCCGGGAGGTGGTGGGCCAGGCGCTCGCCCGGGGCAACGTCGGGCACTCGGACGTGGTCGCCGTCGGCATCACCAACCAGCGCGAGACCACTGTCGTCTGGGACCGGAACACCGGTCGGCCGGTCTACAACGCGATCGTCTGGCAGGACACCCGCACCACGGCGATCGTCGAGCAGCTCGGCGCCCTCGGCGGCGGAGCGGACCGGTACAAGGACAAGGTCGGCCTGCCGCTGGCCACCTACTTCGCCGGGCCCAAGGTGCGTTGGATCCTCGACAACGTCGACGGCGCCCGGGAGCGGGCCGAGCGCGGTGAGCTGCTCATGGGCACCATCGACTCCTGGCTGATCTGGAACATGACCGGCGGGGCCGACGGCGGACTGCACCTCACCGACGTGTCCAACGCCTCCCGCACGATGCTCATGGACTACCGGACGCTGTCCTGGGACGCCGACATCGCCGAGGAGATGGGCATCCCGACGTCCATGCTCCCGGAGATCCGGTCCAACTCCGAGGAGTACGGCCGGGGCCGCAAGGCCGGCTTCCTCGCCGGGGTCCCCATCGCCGGCTCGCTCGGCGACCAGCAGGCGGCGACCTTCGGCCAGGTCTGCTTCAGCAAGGGCATGGCCAAGAACACCTACGGCACCGGCAACTTCATGCTGTTGAACACCGGCGAGGAGGCCGTCCCGTCGCAGAACGGCCTGCTCACGACGCTGTGCTACCAGCTCGGCGAGGGCAAGCCGGTGTACGCCCTGGAGGGCTCGATCGCGGTCACCGGGTCGCTGGTGCAGTGGGTCCGGGACAACCTCGGGATGATCACGAGCGCTCCGGAGATCGAGCAGGTGGCCCGCACGGTCGAGGACAACGGCGGCGCGTACTTCGTGCCCGCCTTCTCCGGGCTGTTCGCGCCGCACTGGCGCTCGGACGCGCGCGGCGCGATCGTCGGGCTCACCCGGTACGTCAACAAGGGGCACCTGGCCCGCGCCGTGCTCGAGGCGACGGCGTACCAGACCCGCGAGGTGCTCGACGCGATGAACGCCGACTCCGGGGTCGACCTCACCGAGCTGCGCGTGGACGGCGGCATGGTCGGCAACGAGCTGCTCATGCAGTTCCAGGCCGACATCCTCGACGTCCCCGTGATCCGGCCGAAGATCGCCGAGACCACCGCCCTGGGCGCCGCCTACGCGGCCGGGCTCGCGGTCGGCTTCTGGTCCGACCTCGACGAGCTGACCGCCAAGTGGGCCGAGGACAAGCGCTGGGAGCCGCAGATGCCGGCGGAGGAGCGCGAGCGCTACTACCGCAACTGGCAGAAGGCGGTCACCAAGAGCCTCGACTGGGTCGACGAGGACACCATGTGACCTGTCGTCCTACCGGACGACACCGCGACCAGGTGCCGTTCCCGACCGGGGCCGAGCCGCTGCCCGTGTCCCGGTCGGGGACCCTCCGGGCCCCCGCGACCGGTCCACCTCGGCTGGGTGCCGTCCCCGGCCGTGCCGAACGGTCCGGGCTCCCGGATCACGCCCCGAGCGCAGCCGAGACGACGGCCTTGGCCTCCTCCTGGACCTGTGCCAGGTGGTCGGGGCCCTGGAACGACTCGGCGTAGACCTTGTAGACGTCCTCGGTGCCCGACGGGCGGGCGGCGAACCAGGCGTTCTCGGTGGTCACCTTGAGCCCGCCGATCGCGGCGTCGTTGCCCGGCGCGCGGGTGAGCTTGGCGGTGATCGGCTCGCCGGCCAGCTCGGTCGCCGTCACGTCCTCCGGGGAGAGCTTGCCGAGCGCCGCCTTCTGCTCGCGGGTGGCCGGCGCGTCGACGCGGGCGTAGGCCGACTCGCCGTACCGGGCGGTCAGCTCGGCGTGCAGCTGGGACGGCGAGCTGCCGGTCACCGCCTGGATCTCGCTGGCCAGCAGCGCCAGCAGGATGCCGTCCTTGTCGGTCGTCCACACGCCGCCGTCCCGCCGCAGGAACGAGGCGCCGGCGGATTCCTCGCCGCCGAAGCCGACCGACCCGTCGAGCAGGCCGGGGACGAACCACTTGAAGCCGACGGGCACCTCGACCAGCCGCCGGCCCAGCCCGCCGACCACCCGGTCGATGAGGGACGACGACACCAGCGTCTTGCCGACGGCCACGTCGGCGCCCCACTCCGGCCGGTGCGCGAACAGGTAGGAGATCGCGACGGCGAGGAAGTGGTTGGGGTTCATCAGCCCGCCGTCGGGGGTCACGATGCCGTGCCGGTCGGCGTCGGCGTCGTTGCCGGTGGCGATCTGGAACTGCTCGCGCTTGCCGATGAGCGAGGCCATGGCCGACGGCGAGGAGCAGTCCATGCGGATCCTGCCGTCCCAGTCCAGCGTCATGAACCGCCAGGTCGGGTCCACCAGCGGGTTGACGACGGTCAGGTCGAGGCGGTGCCGCTCGGCGATCGCCGCCCAGTAGTCGACACTGGCGCCGCCGAGCGGGTCCGCGCCGATGCGCACGCCGGCGTCCCGGACCGCGTCGAGGTCGAGCACCGAGGGCAGGTCGTCGACGTAGTCGCCGAGGAAGTCGTGCGCCTGCGCCGCCGCCCGGGCGCGGGCGAAGGGCACGCGCTGCACGCCCTCGAGCCCCTTCTGCAGCAGCTCGTTGGCGCGAGCGGCGATCACCTTCGTGGCGTCGGTGTCGGCCGGGCCGCCGTTGGGCGGGTTGTACTTGAACCCGCCGTCCCGTGGCGGGTTGTGCGACGGGGTGACGACGATGCCGTCGGCCAGGCCCGACGTCTTCCCCCGGTTGGCCCGCAGGATGGCGTGGCTGACCGCCGGGGTGGGCGTGTAGCGGTCCGCGGCGTCGACCAGCACCGTCACGTCGTTGGCGACCAGCACCTCCAGCGCGGAGGCCCAGGCCGGCTCGGAGAGCGCGTGGGTGTCCCGGCCGATGAACAGCGGGCCGTCGTAGCCCTGCGCCGCGCGGTACTCGCAGATGGCCTGGGTGGTGGCGACGATGTGCGCCTCGTTGAACGCCCGGTCGAACGCCGACCCGCGGTGCCCGGAGGTGCCGAACGCGACCTGCTGGGCCGGGTCGGCCGGGTCCGGCTCGAGCGTGTAGTACGCGGTGACCAGCGAGGCGACGTCGACCAGGTCGCTGGGGGCAGCCGGCTGTCCGGCGCGGGGGTCGGTCATGCGCCGATCCTGGCCCTGCACCCGCCGCCCCCGCGACCCCGGCGGGCACCATCCGGTCGGGCGGGTCGGCGGTCAGACGGAAGCGGCGAGACCGAACGCGATGAACAGGGCGAGGAACCCGACGCCGATCCAGCCGAGCACGATGCCTGCGGTCGCCATGCCGCCGCCGGCCTCACCTCGCTCCCGGATCTGGCTCTGTGCCACGTAGCCGAAGACCAGCGCCAGGATGCTGCCGAACCAGTACAGCCAGAGGATGCCCAGCACCATCGAGGCGATGGCGAACCCGTTGGTGGTCCGCAGCGGCGCGTACGGGTAGCCGCCGTACGGCGGGCCGTAGGGCCCGGGTCGCCCCGGGGGCGCCGGCCAGCCGCTCCCCGGCGGGGGCGAGGCCTGGTACCCGGGGTACCCGCCGCCGTACGGCGCCTGCCCCCACCCGGCCGGGGGGACCGGGCCCGACGGGCCCTGGGGGTCGTCGCCACCCTGCGGATGGGGACCAGGGTGTGTCATCTGCTCGCTCCTGGTTCCTGCCCGTCCGCCGGGGACGACCGTCCGCCGGGCGTCAGCCCCATCGTGGCCGCTGACGGCGGCGTCGGGGGCGCGGCGCGCGGCCCGGCCACCCCGACGGGGGAGACCGGGCCGGGGCGACCGGTTCCGCCTCGCGGTCAGGAGTCGACGCGCGCGGTCTCCCGGCGCAGCGCCAGCCCGGCGAGCAGCAGGCCGCTGGCCAGGGCCGCGCCGACGCCCTCACCGGCGCGCACCCGCAGGTCCAGCAGCGGCTCCCGGCCCAGGTCCTGCAGGACGAGCTCGTGCCCGCGCTCGCGGCTGCGCTGCCCCGCGACCAGGGCGGGCTGCACCCCCGGCTCCAGCCGCACGGCCGCGAGGGCGGCGACCGAGGTGGCGTAGCCGTCCAGCACCACGGCCGACCCGGCCTCCGCCGCACCGAGGACCACCCCGGCCAGGGCGGCGAGCTCGGGGCCGCCCAGCTCGGCGAGCGCCACCACCGGGTCCCGCGTCAGGGCCGGGGAGCTCCGCCGGGCACGCCCCAGGGCCTCACCGACCACCTGCCGCTTGCGCGCGAGGACCTCGGCGTCGGCACCCGACCCCAGCCCGACGGCGTCGGCCGGGTCGGCGTCCAGCAGGCCGCACGCGAGCGCCGCCGCCACGGTGGTGTTGCCGACCCCGACCTCACCCAGGGCCACCAGCCCCGCGGCCGCCGCTACCCGGCCCAGCTCGCGGCCGGCGTCCAGCGACCGCCGGGCGTCCTCCGGCGTCATCGCCGGCCGGTCGACGAGGTCCCCGCGCGGGTCGACGGGACGGCGCACCGTCGCACCCGGGACCGGGTCGCCGGAGACCCCGGCGTCCACGACGCACACCCCGAGGCCGGCAGTCCGGGCGGCCGTGGCCCCCAGCGAGGTCCCGCCGACCGCCGCGTGGACGACGTCCCGGGTGACGCCGGGGGAGTAGGCCGACACCCCGTGGGCGGCGACCGGGTGGTCGGCGGCCACCAGCACCAGGGTGCCGCCGGAGGTGCCGGCGCCACCGAGCGCCACCACGCCGTCCACGGCCCGGTCCAGGACGCCGAGCGAGCCCGGCGGGGTGAGCAACCGGTCGGCCTGGTCCCGGGCCGCGACGACCGCCTGCCGGCCCGGCGCCCGCAGGTGCGACGGCGGCGCGGCCGGGGCCCCGGCGTCGTCGACGGGCCACCGGTCGTGCAGGACGACGTCGGACAGCGGCAGCCGCCGGGACCAGCCGGCCCGCTCGAGGCCCGGGGCGGGTGGCCGCTCGTCGGGCCAGCCCAGGCACAGCCAGCCCAGGGTCACGACGCCGTCCGGCAGGCCGAGCAGCCCGGCGAGCTCCTCGGGCCGGAACAGGGTCACCCAGCCCAGTCCGAGGCCCTCGGCCCGGGCCGCCAGCCACAGGTTCTGGATGGCCGCCGCACAGCTCCACAGGTCGGCGTCGGGGAAGGTGGCCCGGCCCAGCACCCCGGCCGCCGGGGTCCGCCGGTCGCAGCAGACCACCACGCCGAGGGGCGCCTCCCGGACGCCCTCGAGCTGCAGGTCGAGCAGCCGGCGGGCGGCGTCCGGCTCCAGCTGCGCGGCCTGGCGCAGCCGTTCCCGGTCGGTCAGCACCGCCGCCCGGTCCCGGGTCCCGGCGTCCTGCACGACGAGGAACCGCCACGGCTGGCTGTGGCCGACCGACGGGGCGGCGTGCGCCGCGGACAGCACCCGCTCGAGGACGTCGGCGGGAACGGGGTCCGGCCGGAACCGTCGGACGTCGCGGCGGGCGCCGACCACCCGGTGCAGGGCGTCCCGGACCTGCTCGCCCATCGCCCAGCCGGTGGGGTCGGCGGCCCGCTGGGACGCCGAGGTCGTGTCGCCGACCAGCGGCACCGGCCGCGGCCACGTCTCCGCCACGGGCTCCCCTCCCCACGCGGTGTGCCCGGCTCCCGGGCGGGCCGACTGTAGTTCCGGTCCCGACCGGATCGGCGGGCGCCGCCTCGTCGTACCGCGTGCCGGCCGAGGCCCGGGCCGGGTCACCTGCTCACGGCAGGTCGTCGACGACGCCGTCGACCCAGCCGGCGACGACGTCGACGCGGGCGGTGGTCTCCTGCGACCGGTGCGGGCACACCGGCCCTCCGCTCTCCACGGAGACGAGCACCGGGCTCGCCCCGCCGGTGGTGTAGGGCGCCCCCGAGTCGTACGCGCACGCGCTGGTGTCCGGAGCGGGCCAGTGGCCCTCCACCGCCACGGTCGTCGACCGCACCGCCCCGACCTCCACCTGACCCCAGTACAACTGGTCGCTCCAGGGGCCGTCGCTCGTGGTGGCACCCCAGCCGGCGAAGGACAGCAGCTGCCCCTCCGCGGGCTCCTCGGTGCTGAGCGGCAGGGGGGTGAGCCCGTCGACCGGCGCGTCCAGGCGGGCGACGGCGACGTCGTTGCTGCCGGACTGCTCCACCCACACCACCGAGCGCGTCACGCCGGCAGCCGGGTCCGTGGTGCTCGCCGTCCCGAGGCGCGCGACGGCGGTGTAGGCCGGAGCTCCGCCGGCGCGGTCGCCGTCGTCGTCGTGGAAGCAGTGCCCGGCGGTCATGACCCAGGTCGGCGAGATGAGGACCCCGGAGCAGGCGCTGTCGTACACCGTGCCGTCGGACCGGGTGGTGTCCGCGAACCGCAGCTGCACGGCGAACGGGAACTGGCCCTCCTCCGCCGCGACGCCCTGAGCGATGCCGGCGGCCGGCGAGGCGCCGAGGACGGCGACGGTCATCGATGCGGTCGCTGCGGCGGAGACGGCGGGCAGCGAGCGGCGCAGGCGCATGGGGACCCCGGGAGGAGGCGGCGGAGACGCGGCAGGTCGGCAACGCTACGGGGCGTCCGGGCCCACGGTCCGACCGAGCACGGCGCCGGGTCGAGGGGACGACCGCCGGCTGGTCGACGTGCGCCCGGCGGTCCGGGCCTGACGGGCCCGGGAACGACGACGGGCGCCGCGGACCTGCAGGTCCACGGCGCCCGTCGGACGCGCATCGCGGTCAGTAGCGGAAGCGCTGCACCAGCTCCTGCAGGTCGCCGGACATGCGGGCCAGCTCCTCGGCCGCCTGCCGGGTCTGCGCGACGCCGGCCGTGGTGGCGGACGCGGCGTGCGCGACGCCGCTGATGCTGCCGGCGATCTCGCCGCTGCCGGTGGCGGCCTCGCTGACGCTGCGGTTCATCTCCGCGGTGGTCGCCCCCTGCTCCTCCACCGCCGAGGCGATGGTCAGCTGGAAGTCGTTGATCTGGCTGATGATCCCCGCGATCCCGCTGATCGCCGTCGTCGCGCCGGCGGTGTCGGCCTGGATGGCCTCGACCCGGCGGGCGATGTCCTCGGTGGCCTTGGCCGTCTCCTGGGCCAGCTCCTTGACCTCGTTGGCCACCACGGCGAAGCCCTTGCCCGCCTCCCCGGCGCGGGCGGCCTCGATGGTGGCGTTGAGCGCCAGGAGGTTGGTCTGCTCGGCGATCGAGGTGATGGTCTTGACCACCTCGCCGATCTCCTGCGAGGAGACGCCGAGCTTGCTCACCGTCCGCGTCGTCTCCTCGGCGGCCTGGACGGCGGTGCCGGCGACGCGGGCGGCCTCCGAGGCGTTCTGCGCGATCTCGTCGATGGACGCGCCCATCTCCTCGGAGCCGGAGGCGACGGTCTGCACGTTGCGGGAGATCTGCTCGGCGGCGGCGGCCACGGTGCCGGCCTGGCTCGCGGCGTCCTCCGCGCTGCCGGCGATGGACTCCGACGACGCGCTGAGCTCCTCGGCTGCGGCGGCGAGGGCGGACGCCGACTCGGCCGTCGAGGAGACGGTGCCGCGCAGGCTCTCGGCCGCCTGGTTGAGCGCCCCGGCCATCTGGCCGACCTCGTCGCCGGAGGAGACCTCCACCCGGGTGGTCAGGTCACCGGCGGCCATCGCCATGAGGCCGTCGCGCACGGCCACCACCGGCCGGGTGATCAGTCGCGCCACCAGCAGCGCCAGCACGACGGCGACGGCCAGCCCGACCACGAGCAGGACGAGCACGAGGGTGCGGGCCGACTCGTAGGTGTCCGTCGCCGCCTGGACCGAGGACTCGGCGGCCGCGGCCTCGCTGGCCAGCAGCTCGTCCAGCGCGGCGTTGAGCTGCGCGGCCACCGGAGCGATCGTGTCGCTGCGCATCGACAGGAAGTCCGCGAACCGGCCCTGGTGCACCGCCAGGCGGTAGGCGTCGCTGCTGACCAGCGACTCGTACTGCTCCCAGGCGTCGGAGAGGGCCGCCACCTGCTGCTCCTGGGCGGGGGTCAGCCCGCTGGCGGCGTAGGCCTCGATCGCGGCGTCCATGGCCTCGATGTCGGCCAGGTACAGCTCGTGGGCCTTGGCCGCGGCGGCGGCGTCGGGCAGCAGCTCGTCGGCGAGGGCGTCGATGCGGGTCTGCAGGAAGGCCCGGCGCACCTCGGCGATCTGGTTGGAGGGCACCAGCGCGTCGGTGTTGATGTCCTGGCTGCGCTGCTGGAGGGCACCCAGCTGCAGGACGCCGACGATGCCGACGGTCAGGGCGACCACGCAGGCCGCGGCGACCGCCGTGAGGACCTTGACGCGCAGGGGCAGCGCGAGCAGACGGGACGGGACGGACAGCCGCACGGAGCACCTCGGGGACGATGAGACAGGGGCAACCGTGGGTTTCGGCCGGATTCGTCCGATCTCCAGCGGAACCGTCGACGGCGGACCGAGGCCCCCCGTCGTCAGTGCTCGACGCGCTCGAGGAACCGCTTCACCGTCTCGAGGAAGACCTCCGGCTGCTCGGAGTGCACCCAGTGGCCGGCGTTCTTGACCCGCACCAGCCGGGTGTTCGGGAAGAGCTCCTCCATGCGTGCCCGGTCCCCGGGCAGCACGTAGTGGCTGGTGGCGCCGGCGATCCACAGCACCGGGCCGTCGTAGCGGGCGCCCGGCGGCGGCTCGGGGAAGCCGCGCAGCTCACCCAGGTCGCGACCGAGCAGCTCGAGGTTGAGCCGCCAGCGCCACCCGCCGTCGGCGCCCGCCCCCTCGCGCACCAGGCTCTGCAGCAGGAACGAGCGCACCATCCGGCTCGGGACGGCGGCCTGCAGGGCGGCGTCGGCGTCCTCGCGGGTCCTCAGCCGGTCGAGGTCGAGGGCGCCCATCGCCTCGATGTAGGCGGCGAAGGGCGAGGCCTCCTCGTCGGGGTCGTCGGTGCGGCCGCCGGTGACCGGGTACTCGACCGGGGCGATGTCGACGACGACCAGCGCGCGCAGCAGCTCCGGGTGCCGCAGCGCCAGCTGCATCGACACCTTCCCGCCCATCGAGTGCCCGACGAGCGTGACCGGCTCGCCGAACGAGCGCAGCTCCGCGGCGACCAGCTCGGCCATGTCGACGTAGTCGACCCGGTCGGTCCACGGCGAGTGCCCGTGGTTGGGCAGGTCGAGGAGGGTGACCCGGTGGTCCGCGGCGAGGCCCTTGGCGATCGTCGTCCAGTTCTTGCCCTGGCCGAACAGGCCGTGGACGAACACCACCCGCGGCCCGGCGGAGCCCAGCGTCCGGGCGTGCAGCCGTTCGTCCTCGGAGTTCGCCGTCACGTCGGCGATTCCACCAGATCCCGTGGCGCCGCCGACCTACCGTCGTCGACCGACGCAGAGGAGGACACCCGTGCCCGGACGGCGCCGCCGCACAGCCCGGTCGACGAGCCGGAGCCGCTCGACCGGCACGACCCGCACCACGACGACGACCCGCCCGGAGGCGCCGGCCCGCCGCACCGCGAAGCCCGCACCCGAGCGGCCGGTCGCCGGGCCGGGGGAGCGGGTGTGGGTGCTCGCCGTCCCGTTCCGCGCGCCGGCGCCGGGCGCGCAGTGGCGGCCGGACCTGCAGGCGCACGTCTGGGTGGGCCGGGAGCTGCCACCGGAGCTGGCCGCCTACGACCCGCCCCCGTACACCTTCGAACGCTTCCTCGAGGACGAGCTCAACGACACCCCGCGGCCGCTGCCGCCGGGCCGTCCCCTCGTCCCGCGCGGGGAGCAGGCCACGGGCGCTGAGGCCGTCGTCGCCTCCGCGGCGGCCGGGCACCGGGTCTTCCTGCTCGGCGACGACCCGGGCGTGGGCAAGACCGGGACCGCCGTCCTGGCCGCCCGGGAGGTCTGCGAGCTGCGCGGCGGGGACCGCGTGCTGGTCGTGGCCGACCGCCCGGCGGCGATCACCATCCCGCACTGGACCCGCTCGATCGCCGGCTTCGGCGACGGCGGGCTGCGCTGGTGCGTCACCACCTGGGACCGGCTGGCCAAGGTGAGCAAGCTGCGCTTCGACGTCGTCATCGCCGACGAGGCGCACATGGTCCGGCACACGACGACCCAGCGGTGGAGGCACTGGAAGGCCGTCTCCGGCGCCGGGCGGGCGAAGGACGTGCCCTTCGTCGTCGCCACCACCGCCACCCCGGCGCACACGCCGCTGGAGCTGCCCTACCTCGCCCCGCAGTTCGCCCAGCGCCACGGCGAGCCGCTGCGCGCCTGGGCCGACCTCCCGGCGAAGCTCGCCGAGCACGGGTTCCACGTGGAACGTGGGCGCTACGGGTGGACGTGGACCGAGGACGCCGACGCCCGCCGCGCCGACCTCGCCCGGCTGCAGGGCTGGCTGGCCGACGGCGAGCCGCCCGCGACGCTGCACCGGCCCGCGCCCTGGGGCCCGGTGTCGGTCACCGGGACGCCGGTCGCCCTGACGCCCGCCGAGAGGTGCGCCTACGAGTCCGAGTGGCAGGAGTTCCGCGCCGAGATGCAGCTGGCCCGGAAGGCCCGCCAGACCGCGCGCGGGCGCGCCGCGCTGCTGCGCTTCCGGCAGAAGGCCGGGCTGATCCGCGCCCAGGCGACCGTCGACTGGGTGCGCGCGCAGGTCGAGGCCGAGCGGCAGGTCGCGGTGTCGGTGGAGTTCGTCGAGACGGCGGCCGACCCGATCCGCGAGGCGCTGCTCGACTCCGGCATCGGCGTCGCCGCCATCTACGGGCGCGACCGCTTCGACGTCGAGGCCGAGCGGCTGCGCTTCCAGACCGGCGCGGCACCGGTGTGCGTGTTCACCGTGACCGCGTCCATCAGCCTGCACGCCGGCGAGCTGCTGCCCGGCGGGGCCACCGCGTCCACGACGCCGCGGGTCGGGTTGTTCCACCAGCCGCGCTTCTCCGGCATCCAGGCCCGCCAGGTCACCGGCCGCACGCACCGCGACGGACAGGTGTCCCCGTGGCGGGTGGCCTTCGCCGAGGACACGGTCGAGGAGCAGGTGGCCCGGGTGATGGTGGAGCGGCTGGCGGTCAGCGGCTCCACCGCCGGGGCCGACACCTCGGCCCTGCAGGAGATCGCCGAGCTGCTCGACGCCGACTGGCTGCCACCCGTCGCGCTCACCGAGTGAGGGCCACCCTGCCCGCGTTGATCATGGGGTTGTTGCTCGACGACGCGCCGTCGACCGCGTGTCCGCCTGCACGGACCCCGTGATCAACCCCCGGGGCCCGCGCTCCCTGCGGGCGCTCCTGGTGAGCCTCAGCCGAGCGCCGCGACGATGCTGGCCACCCCGGCCAACGCCGACAGCGCCAACCCGGCCGCCCGGAACCGGCGGACGTCGAGCAGGTGGAACAACCGGCGGCCCGCCACGTGGCCGACGACCGCCGCGACCAGCAGCACCAGCACCACCTCCGGCCGGAAGGCCTGCGCGACCCGCCCCGACGCGGCGAGCACCGCGGCGCCGAGCAGGTTGAGGGCGAGGAACAGCGCCGCGAGGGTGTCGCGCATCTCCGCCGGGGGCACGTGCCGCCGCTCGAGCCAGAGCACCAGCGGCGGCCCGTTGGTGCTGGTCGTGGTGGTGAGGACGCCGGCGAGGAGCCCCACGCCGAGCGTGGCCCACCGGGACGGCGTCCCCTGGCCGGGGACCGGGCGCCGCAGGACCTGCAGCGCCACGGCCGCGAGCACGCCCACGCCCACCGCCAGCTGCAGCGCCGGCTTGCTGACCACGGCGAGCACCAGCACGCCGGCCAGGACCCCGGGGACGGCGGCGAGGACCACCACGCGGACGTCGGCCCACCGGATGGCCGGCCGCGACCCGCGGCGCACCAGCAGCAGGAGCAGGGTGGTGACCGTGGCCAGCACGATCAGCGTGGTCACCGCCTCGGTGGGGGCGAGCACGGCCACGAGAGCGGGTCCGGCGATGAGCGCCAGCCCGAACCCGGCGGCGGCCTGCACGGTCGCGCCCACCAGCACCGCGAGGCAGGCGAGCAGCACGCCGGCCATCCTGTCGCACGCCCCGGCTGCTGCTCCGCGCGGCGGGAGCACCACGGCGGAGCGGTGTTACGTTCGGAGGCGCACGTGGCACGGGGTGTCCCCGACCGGGGACTGAGAGCACACCCGTCGAACCTGCTCCAGTTCGCACTGGCGAAGGGATGTCACCGGCATGCCGGCCGTCGACCTGCGCGCCGCCCGCGCGGCGGTGCGCGCACGCACCCCTCTGGTGCACTGCCTGACCAACACCGTCGTCCAGACGATCACCGCCAACGCCCTGCTGGCCGCGGGCGCCGCGCCGGCGATGGTGGACGCCCCGGAGGAGGCCGGCGACTTCGCCGCCGTCGCCTCCGCGGTGCTGGTCAACATGGGCACCGTGCACGCCCGCACCGCCGAGGCGATGCGGCTGGCGGCCCGCTCGGCCGGTGCCGCCGGGACGCCGTGGGTCCTGGACCCCGTCGCCGTCGGCGGCCTGGTCTACCGCACCGAGCTGGCCGCCGAGCTGGTCGGACTGCGGCCCACCGTCGTCCGCGGCAACGCCTCGGAGGTCATGGCGCTGGCCGGCGCGGGTGGCGGCGGCCGCGGCGTGGACAGCACCGACAGCACCGACGACGCCGCCAAGGCGGCCACCGCGCTGGCCGCCTGCACCGGCGGGGTCGTCGCGGTCAGCGGCGAGGTCGACCTGGTCACCGACGGACACCGCACCGTCCGCGTCGGCGGGGGATCGGCGCTGCTGACCCGCACCACCGGCGCCGGCTGCGCGCTGGGCGCCCTGGTCGCCGCCTACGTCGCGGCCACCGGCGACGCGCTGACCGGCACCGTGGCCGCGCACGCGCACGTCGCCGTCGCCGCCGAGCGGGCCGCGCAGGTCGCGCACGGCCCGGGCACCTTCGCGCCCGCCTGGCTCGACGCGCTGGACGCCGTCGACGGTGAGGCCATGGCCGCGGCGGACGTCCGATGAGGCGTCCCCTCGACCCGACCCTCTACCTGGTCACCGACACCGCGCTGTCGGCCCCGCGGCCGGTCGCCGACGTCGTGCGCGCGGCGGTCGCCGGCGGCGTCACCACCGTCCAGGTGCGGGACAAGACCGCCTCCCGCCGCGAGCTGCTCGCGCTCACCCGCGCGGTGCAGGCGGCGCTGGCCGACCGGCCGGACGTCGCCCTCTGGGTCAACGACGCCGTCGACGTCGCGCTGCTCGCCGGCGTGCACGGCGTGCACGTCGGCCAGGACGACCTGCCGCCAGCCGAGGTGCGCGCGCTGCTCGGGCCCGACCGGCTGCTCGGGTTCAGCGTCTCCTCCGTCGCCGAGCTGGACGTCGCCCGCGCACTGCCGGCGGGGACGGTCGACCTGGTCGGCATCGGCCCGGTGTGGACGACGCCCACCAAGCCCGACGCCGGCAGCGCCCTGGGCCCGGACGGCGTCCGGGGGCTGGCCGAGGCGGCCCGCGCCGCGGGGTTCGGCACCGTCGCGATCGGCGGCGTCGACGCCGACCGGGCCGCCGAGGTGGCCGCGACCGGGGTGGACGGCGTCTGCGTCGTCTCCGCGATCTGCGCGGCTGCCGACCCGGACGCCGCCGCCCGCGCGCTCCGCTCGGCCATCGACCGGGGCCGGCTCGCGCAGGTGGTCCGGTGAGTGGCACTGCGGTCGCCCTGACCGTGGCCGGCAGCGACCCCAGCGGCGGCGCCGGCATCCAGGCCGACCTCAAGACCTTCAGCGCGCTGGGGGTCTACGGGACGGCCGTGCTCACCGCGCTGACCGCCCAGAACACCCGCGGCGTCACCGGCGTGCACGGCGTCCCGCCGGAGTTCGTCGCCGAGCAGCTGGCGACCCTCTTCGCCGATGTCGAGGTGCACGCCACCAAGCTCGGCATGCTCGGCACCGCCGGCGTGGTGCGCGCCGTCGCCGCGGGGCTGGCCGAGCGCCCGGGCGGCCCGGTGGTGTGCGACCCGGTGATGGTCGCGACCAGCGGCGACCGGCTCATCGACGACGCCGCGGTCGACGCCGTCCGCACCGACCTGCTGCCCCTGGCCGACCTGGTCACGCCGAACGTGCCGGAGGCCGCCGTCCTGCTCGACGTGCCCCCGGCCACCGACGTCGACCAGCTGCCCGGCCAGGCCACCGCGCTGCTCGCGCTCGGCCCCCGCGCGGTGCTGCTCAAGGGCGGCCACCTGGGTGGGGACGACAGCGTCGACGTGCTGGCCACCGCGGACGGCGTCACGGTCACCCGGCGGCCGCGGATCGGCACCACCTCGACCCACGGCACCGGCTGCACGCTGTCCTCGGCGCTCGCCGCCCTGGCCGCCCGTCACCGCACCGACGACTGGTCCCGGCTGGTCGACCCCGCCCGCGACTACCTGCAGCGGGCGCTGGAGGCGGGGGAGGGCCTGGGCGTCGGCTCCGGGCACGGCCCGGTGCACCACTTCGCCGGCATCTGGGCGCCGCTCCCGCGTTGACCATCGGCATCCGGCTGTGCGCACCGGCGTGTCGGCCGACCAGACGCCGATGACCACGGCGGACGCGCGTCGACGGGCGAGCGGCCGGTGGCGGCAGGACCGCCGCGGTCAGCCGGCGGGCGGCAGCACGCGGCGGTCCTGCAGCACGCGGATCCAGTGCACGAAGCTCTCCTCGGTGTCCCACACCTCGGTGAAGCCGGCTTGCTTGATCTTGACCGTGCTCACGAAGGCGGGCGGCGGAGGCTGGGTCGCCCCGTGGGCGAAGCAGAAGTCCGCGTAGTGGTGCGACTCCCCGAGCAGGTCGGTCATCGCGATCGGCCGCAGTCCGTGCTCGGCCACGACCTTCTCCCACGTGTCGGCCTTCGCCGGGAGGAACTCGGCCAGCGACAGCGGCTGGTCCGGTGCGGCCGGCACGCCGAGCGCGTCGGCGAGGGCCGGCCACAGGTCACGCCACTCGAAGACCTCGCCGTTGGTCAGGTTGAAGTGCTGCCCAGCGGCCGCCGGCGCCTCCGCGGCCCACCGGATGGCGTTCGCGACCAGCCGGGTGTCGGCGGCCTCCCACACGTAGGGCGCCCCGCCGGGGAAGCCGAAGGGCCGCCCCTCGGCCTTGCAGATGGCGGCGTACGCCCCGATCACCGGCGGCAGGTTCATCACGACGCCGGTGTTCGGCCCGACGATCAGCTGCGGACGCATGATCGTCCAGGTGAAGCCCGCGGTCGCCGCCTCGGCGGTCAGGTAGTCCTCCTGCAGCCAGTAGAAGTTGGCGTGCTGGTCGCGCGGATGGCGCTCGCGCGCCGGCACGCGCATCGGGTGCAGGTGGATGCCGTAGGCCTTGGTCCCCTGCAGCAGGGTCACGTGCCGGAGGAAGCCGGCCTCGACCAGCGGCTGGACGAGGTTGCGGAGCATGGCCAGGTTGGTGTCCATCTGGTCCTGCTCGGTCCAGCCCCCGATCAGCCCGGGCTTCTCGAAGACGGCCGCGTAGACCAGGTGCGTGATGCCGGTCGGCCCCGAGACCGCCGTCCGGGTCGCCGCCTCGTCCCGGAGGTCGACCGTCAGGTGCTGGAACGGTCTGCTGCTGGACACCTCGGGACGGCGCCGGGACACGGCGACGACGTCCCAGCCGTCGTCGAGGAAGCGGTCGACGCACGCAGTGCCGACCAGACCGCTGGCCCCGGCGACGAGAACGGTGTCGGCCATGGTCTTCTCCTCGGGCCGCGGGAGCGGGGGCTGACGATGGTGCGGAGCACGTCGGGCGGACGTCAACCGGGTCCGCCCCGGCTGGCCGCCGTCCCGGCGCGTCGTCCCGCAGCCCCTGACCGGTGCTCCCCGGGCGTGGCCACGGCGGCCGGTCGCGGATGATCGACGGCGGTCAGCACGACGACGAGGAGGTGGGGGCGTGCGGCGGGAGGCGAGCATCCTGCACCTGGACCTCGACGCCTTCTTCGCCGCGGTCGAGCAGCGCGACAAGCCCTCGCTGCGGGGCCGCCCGGTCGTGGTCGGCGGCGTGGGCGGGCGCGGCGTGGTGGCGACGGCGTCCTACGAGGCGCGGGCCTACGGCGCCCGCTCGGCGATGTCCACCGCCGAGGCACGCCGCCGCTGCCCGCCCGGGACGGCGTTCCTCGGCGGCCGCTTCGCCGCCTACCGCCGCACCTCCGACGTCGTGATGGCGCTGCTGCGCGAGCTGTCCCCACTGGTCGAGCCGGTGTCCATCGACGAGGCCTACGTCGACCTGGGAGCAGGGCACGGCCTCGACCTGTCCGTGGACGGCGTGACCCGGCTGGCCCACGGCCTCAAGGAGCGGATCGCCGCGGCCACCGGCGGGGTCACCGGGTCGGTCGGCATCGGCAGCTCCAAGCTGATGGCCAAGATCGCCTCAGACCTCGACAAGCCCGACGGGCTGGTCGTCGTCCCGCCGGGGGGCGAGCTCCGGGTGCTGCACCCGCTGCCGGTGACCCGGCTCGGGGGCGTGGGACCGGCGACCGCCGAGCGGCTGCACCAGGTGGGCGTGAAGACCGTCGCGGACCTGGCGGCCAAGTCGCTGCCCGACCTGGTCGCGCTGGCCGGCCGGGCGCACGGCACGGGGCTGTACGCGCTGGCCCGCGCCGAGGACGACCGGCCGGTGGTCGCCGAGCGGGAGGCCAAGTCGATCTCCCAGGAGGAGACCTTCGCCCGCGACCTCACCGACCTGAGGGTGCTCGGCCGGTACGTCGAGAGCATGGCCGCGCGGGTCGGCAGCCGGCTGCGCGCGTCCGCGTACTCGGGCCGGACGGTGACGCTCAAGCTGCGCCGCTACGACTTCACCACGCTCACCCGCTCGCAGACGCTGCCCCACCCGACCGACGACCCGCGGGTGATCGCCTCGATCGCCGCTCGGCTGCTGGCCGAGGCGGGCACCCAGGGCGGGCTGCGGCTGCTCGGGGTCGGCGTCTCCGGGCTGTCGCTCTACGCGCAGGGCGACCTGTTCGCCACCGACGAGGAGCCGGTGGACGACGCCGAGGAGGCGCCCGGCGCCGAGGTCGAGGAGGCGCCCGAGCCGCTGACCGCGGAGTCGCGCTGGTGGCCGGGCCAGGACGTGCGGCACGACGAGCACGGCGCCGGCTGGGTGTGGGGTCGCGGCCTCGGTCGGGTCACCGTGCGCTTCGAGGGGCCGCTGACCCCGCCCGGGCCGGTGCGCACGCTGGCCGCCGACGACCCGGCCCTGCACCCGGCCGAGCCGCCGGAGTGGCGGGTCAGCGCGCCAGCGCCGCCCACCCCATGACCGTGAGGTCCCGGTCGACCGGGACGACGACCTGCTGGCCGAACCAGGTGACGAGGTGGGCCGCGTAGCGGCCCTCGCCGTCCACCTCGACCCGGCCGACCGTCGCGCCCGGGTGCTCGGCGAGGGCGGCCGCCGCCACCCGCACCTCGAGATCGGCGTCGAGGACGTCGGCGGCCGGCGGGGTCGGCAGCGGCGTCCACGTGTCGCGGGACCGGCGTCCGGTCAGGGTCTGGGTCATGGCGGTGCCTCCCGTCCTCCGGCCCCCGGTGGGCCGCTGGTGAGGTCGAGCCTCGGGGGCGCACCTGTGGCCCACCTGGACGCCAGGTACCGGTTGCCTCGGGATCCGCCCCGGTCGGCGACCATGGGCGGGTGACGGAGCAGAGCGCCTGGACGCGGATCACCCAGCAGGACCCGGGCCACTCGGCCGCCTACGTGCAGCGGTTCCGGGACCTCGCCGCGCAGGGGTTCGACCTGGCCGGCGAGGCGCGGCTGGTCGACGCGATGCTGCCGCGCGGCTCCCGCGTGCTCGACGCCGGCTGCGGGCCGGGGCGCACCGGCGGCTGGCTGGCCCGCGCGGGCCACGACGTGGTCGGGGTGGACGTCGACCCGGTGCTCGTCGCGGCCGCCGAGGTGGACCACCCCGGGCCGCGGTGGCTGGTCTGCGACCTCGCCGAGCTCGACCTGCCGGCGCGCGGCATCCCCGAGCCGTTCGACGCGATCGTCTCGGCGGGCAACGTGATGGCCTTCCTGGCGCCGAGCACGCGGGTCGCCGTCCTGCAGCGGCTGCGGGCGCACGTGGCCCCCGGTGGTCGGGCGGCGATCGGCTTCGGCGCCGGCCGCGGCTACGCCTTCGACGACTTCCGCGCCGACGCCCGCACGGCCGGCTGGGCGGAGGACCTGCTGCTGTCCACCTGGGACCTGCGGCCGTTCACCCCGGACGCGGACTTCCTGGTCGCCGTCCTCCGCCCGGCCTGAGCCGCCGCGTTCACCGCTCCACGGCAGCCAGGGCCAGGGTGAGTTCGAGGACCGACTGCGGGTCCTCGAGGCGCTCGCCGTACAGGTCGCGCAGCTGACCCATGCGGTAGCGGACCGTCTGCGGGTGCACGTACAGCTCGGCGGCGACCTTCTCCCGGCGCCCGTGGTGCAGCAGCCAGGAGCGCAGCGTCTCCACCAGCTTCTCGCGGGGTCCGGGGCCCAGCCCGTCGAGCGGGGCGAGCACCTGGGCGCGCAGGTCGGCGAGCGCCTCGCCGTCGGCGCGCAGCACGAGGTCGGCCAGCCGCAGCTCGGTGTCGACCGGCAGGTCGCCGTCCGGGCGCAGGTCCAGCTGCAGCGCCCGCAGCGCCCGCGAGTAGGAGGAGCGGGCCTGCTGCCACGGCCGGGCCGGGCCGACGACGGCCTCCCGCCCGCTCAGCGCCCGGACCAGCTGGGTGCGGGCGTACCCGTCGGCGTCCGGTACGAGCAGCACCGAGCGCTCGGCGCCGGGCTCGGTGCCGGGCAGGTCCTCCCCGGCCTGCAGCGTGCGCACGTCGAGCACGGCGAGCGCGCCGCGGACGCGGGACTCGGGCACCAGCACCGCGGTCAGGGTCCGTGGCGGCGCCCAGTCCGCGCGCTCGGCGGCGGCGGCGAGGTCGTACGGGGGCGCCCCGGTGAGCAGCAGCTCGGTCAGCCGTTCCAGGTTGCGGCGGCGCAGCCGGCCGCTGCTGTCGAGGTGGTCGGCGTGGCCGGAGGCGCTGGCCGCCGACAGCTGGTCGATGTAGGCGAACACCAGCTCGGCGAAGCGGGCCAGCGACCCGGCGGGCATGCCAGCGGCCACCGCCGTCTCGCTCATGTGCCGCCACGCCACCCGCGCGCCCACCCGGTAGGCGGCCAGCAACGCGTCCATGGTCCGGCCCGACTTGGCCTCCCCGCGACCGAGGGCGTAGGCACCCTCGAGCGCCGGGCCGATGGGCCGGCTGGGGTCCGCCCCACCGTCCGCGGTCGCCAGCTCCAGGAAGCCACCGAGGGCCAGCTGGACGGCGTTCTCGATCTTGCGGCCCATGACGCCGCTGAAGGCCTCGGTGTAGCTGGGCACCTCGACGACGATCGCCGCGACGGTCCGCTCGGCGACGGCCGGCAGCTGCCCCTGCATCGCCGCCGCGACCTCCGGCGGGAAGGTGTCCTGCTCCGGCGCCATCGACGCTCCCCTCCGCTCCGGGCGTTGTTCGGCAGGGACAGTATCCAGCGGCAGGTTCACGCCCACGGCACAGGTAATTGCGCGCAGCGCTGGGAACCATCAGGGGTATGACCGCGACCGTCCCGCGCCCTCCGTCGGCCCGGCCGACCCTGAGCGCGCTGCGCGACCGGGCGATGCGCCTGGCCGAGCTCGTCACGACCCCGCTGCTGCCGGCCGACTACCTGGACATGGTCAACCCGCTGCGCGCGGGGGCGGACCTGCGCGGCCGCGTCGTCGCCGTCCACCGGGAGACCCGGGACGCCGCCACGCTGGTCATCCGGCCGGGCGCCGACTGGCAGCGCCACGTGCCCGGCCAGTGGGTGCGCATCGGGGTCGACGTCGACGGCGTGCGCATGTGGCGGGCCTACTCGCTGACCTCGCACCTGGACCGCCCCGACGGCTGCATCAGCATCACCGTCAAGGCCATCCCGGGTGGCAAGGTCAGCAACCACCTGGTGCACCGCACGCAGCCCGGCACGCTGGTCCACCTCGACCAGGCCACCGGCGAGTTCGTCCTGCCCGCGCACGCCCCCGCCAAGGTCCTGTTCGTCACCGCCGGCTCCGGCATCACCCCGGTCATGGGCATCCTGCGCAACCACGACGAGCTGGCCGACGTCGTCGTCGTGCACTCGGCTCCCACCCCGGAGGACGTCGTCTTCGGCGCGGACCTGCGGGAGCTGGCCGCCGCCGGCCGCATCCGCCTCGTCGAGCAGCACACCGACAGCGCCGGGATGCTCGACGCCGCCGCCATCGCCGCGCTGGTCCCCGACCTGGCCGAGCGCGCCACCTGGGCCTGCGGCCCGGTCGGCATGCTCGAGGCGCTGGAGGAGCACTGGAGCGCCGCCGGCATCGCCGACCGGCTGTTCACCGAGCGCTTCCGGCCCACGGTCGTCGTGGCCGGCGAGGGCGGCACGGTGACCTTCACGAAGGGCGGCACGAGCATCGAGGCCGACGGGGCCACCCCGATCCTCGACGCCGCCGAGGAGGCCGGCGTCCTCATGCCCAGCGGCTGCCGGATGGGCATCTGCTACGGCTGCGTGCTGCCCCTGCGCGAGGGCGCCGTCCGCGACCTGCGCAACGGCGAGGTCACCACGGCCGCGCCCGGCGACGGCGTCCTGATCCAGACCTGCATCAGCGCCGCCGCCGGCGCCTGCGACATCGACCACTGACCACTCGAGACCCGAGGAGCCGCACCGCATGACCGTCCTGCAGAAGAAGGCCGACAACCCGATCGAGCACCTCACCTCCGAGGACATCGAGCTCATCGGCAAGGAGCTCGACGACATCCGCCAGAGTGTGATCGACACCCGCGGCGAGTCCGACGCCCGCTACATCCGCAAGGTCATCGACGTCCACCGCAAGATCGAGCTGGGCAGCCGCGCCGTCCTGCTCGCCTCGGGCTTCCCGCCCGCGTGGGTCGTCGGGACGATCGGCCTCTCGGTGGCCAAGATCCTCGAGAACATGGAGATCGGGCACAACATCCTGCACGGTCAGTGGGACTGGATGCGCGACCCGAAGATCCACTCCACGACGTGGGAGTGGGACATGGCCAGCCCGGCCGAGCAGTGGAAGCACTCGCACAACGAGCTCCACCACACGTACACGAACGTGGTCGGCAAGGACAACGACCTCGGCTACGGCATCATGCGCGTCGACGAGGACCAGCCGTGGCAGCCGTTC
This sequence comes from Geodermatophilus siccatus, assembly GCF_900103785.1. Taxonomy (GTDB): domain Bacteria; phylum Actinomycetota; class Actinomycetes; order Mycobacteriales; family Geodermatophilaceae; genus Geodermatophilus; species Geodermatophilus siccatus. The sequence goes on from NZ_FNHE01000009.1 coordinate 30,736, forward strand.
CACCTCGGCCAGCCGATCTGGAGCTTCATCAACGCCTGCTTCTTCGAGTACGGGATCGCGGCCTACGACCTCGAGCTCGGCGGGGTCATCGCCAGGAAGCAGACCGGCGACCCGGAGTTCCGGGCGCGTGCGAAGGCCGTGCTGCGCAAGATCGGTGCCCAGGTCCGCAAGGACTACCTCATCCACCCGCTGCTGTCGGGGCCGAACTTCCTCTCCACGCTGGCGGCCAACTTCACCGCCAACCTGGTGCGCAACCTCTGGTCGAACTCGGTGATCCTCTGCGGGCACTTCCCCGAGGGCGTCGAGACCTTCGAGAAGAAGTCCATCGACGGCGAGACCCGCGGCGAGTGGTACCTGCGCCAGATGCTCGGCTCGGCCAACATCTCCGGCTCCAAGGCCATGCACATCATGACCGGGAACCTGTCGCACCAGATCGAGCACCACCTGTTCCCGGACCTGCCGAGCAACCGGTACGCCGAGATCGCGCCGAAGATCCGCGACCTGTTCGACCGCTACGGGCTGAACTACCACACCGCGCCGCTGCCGCAGCAGGTCGGCTCGGCCTGGCACAAGATCATCCGGCTGTCGCTGCCCAACGGCTGGCTGGACGCCACCAACCGGAAGAACCTGCCCTCGCAGCTGGTCAAGCTCTACAAGGCCACGACCGGCGACCGGCGCACGCGCCGCCGCCTGCAGGCGGAGTGGACGGCAGCCGCGGCCGCCGCCTGATCGGTCTCCCGACCCGCTGACGACGGAGGGCGGGGTGCGCGGCGTGAGCCCTGCACCCCGCCCTCCGTCGTCGTGCGCCACCACCCGGTGACGCAGCCCCGCACCCCGGGACCCACGACCCTGTCGGTGCACCTCATCCGGCCGCTGACATGGCTGCCTGTCGAGCGAGGGGGAGGAGCGCCGTGGACGGTTACGCCTTCGAGGCCACCATGACGCGGGTGGTCCCGATCGGGTTGGTGCCCGAGGGGCTGCGGCTGGACGCGCACTACCAGGGCACGATCACCGAGGGCCCGCTGAGCGGGGACGCCGTCGAGGGCGTCGACTACTTCCTGCTGCGGCGGGACGGCGTCGGGATCGTCGACGTCCGGCAGGTGTTCTCGGGCGAGGGCGGCCGGACGGTCACCACGCGGGTCCACGGCTACCTGACGTCGCCGGTGCCGATGCCGCCGCTGGAGGAGATCGCGGACCCGTCCTTCGCCTGGCCCGACGTGGAGTTGCCGATGCACGGCGCGGTCGACCTGCGCACCGCGGCGCCCGAGCTGCAGGCGCTCAACGCGACGGTGTTCGGTTTCACCGGCACGGTCAACGTGGCCCGGGGTGAGCTGCGCGCGCGAGCGAGGAGCCTGGCGCAGGTGCCGGTCGGCTGAGCCGGTGCTCCACGTGGAACACCGCGGCGCCTGACGCGCACGGAGGCCCGGGACGGACGTCGTCGCGGGCCTCCGTGGTGGTCGGCGGCGATCAGCGGTGCCTCAGGGTCGCGTGGCCGCCGAGGCGTGGTCCAGCGGCAGGAGGAGCTCGGGAGCGCTGATCGGCACCTCCCAGGTCACCCCCGGGCCGTTCGGGTCCGCGACCGCTCCGTCCCCGAGGAACGTGGCGACCTGCACCTGGCCCTGCTGCGTCGCCGGCGCGGACCGCGGGTCGAGCAGGAACCCGTGCGGGCTCCTCCCCGCCTGGGGTGCGCGGTCGTTGCGGTACAGGCCGGTGCGCGACCAGGTGTCCCGTCCGGGACGCAGGGAGGCCCGGAGCACTGGCTGCGCTCCGGGCCTTCCGCGTGCGGGGGGTTGGGTCAGTTCGCCATGTCCACGAAGCGGCTGTAGTGGCCCTGGAAGGCGACCGTGACGTTAGCCGTGGGGCCGTTACGGTGCTTCACCAGCATGATGTCGGCCTCGCCGGCCCGCGGGCTCTCCTTCTCGTACATGTCCTCGCGGTGGATCATCATCACCATGTCGGCGTCCTGCTCGATCGAACCCGATTCGCGGAGGTCGGAGAGCATCGGCTTCTTGTCCTGGCGCTGTTCGGACCCACGGTTCAGCTGCGACATCGCGATGACCGGGACCTCGAGTTCCTTGGCGAGCAGCTTGAGCGCACGGGAGAACTCCGAGACCTCCTGCTGACGGCTCTCGACGCGCTTACCGGAGGTCATCAGCTGGAGGTAGTCGATGACCACGAGCTTGAGGTCGTTGCGCTGCTTGAGCCGCCGCGCCTTCGCCCGGATCTCCATCATCGTCATGTTCGGCGAGTCGTCGATGTAGAGCGGCGCGTCGGCGATCTCGCCCATCCGCCGCGCCAGCTTCGACCAGTCCTCGTCGGACAGCGTGCCGGCGCGCATGTGGTGCAGCGGCACCTTCGCCTCGGCCGACAGCAGACGCATGGTGATCTCGTGCTTGCTCATCTCGAGCGAGAAGATGACCGCCGCCAGATGGTGTTTGACGGTTGCAGATCGCGCGATGTCAAGTCCCAGCGTGCTCTTTCCCACACCAGGCCTGGCCGCGATGACGACCATCTGGCCGGCCTGGAGACCATTCGTCAATTCGTCGAGGTCGCGGATGCCGGTGGGCACGCCACGGGCGGTGCCGCCGCGGGAGGCGATGGCGTCCAGCTCGTCCATCGTCGGCTGCAGGACGTCCTCGAGGCGCGAGTAGTCCTCGCTCATGCGCTTCTCGGTGACGTCGTAGATCTCCTGCTGGGCGCGGTCGACGATGTCGTCGACGTCGCCCTTGCCGCCGGCCGCGCCGTAGCCGAGCTGGACGACGCGGGTACCGGCCTCGACCAGCCGCCGCAGCACCGCCTGCTCGGCGACGATCGCGGCGTAGTAGCCGGCGTTGGCCGCCGTCGGCGTCGACTGGATCAGCGTGTGCAGGTAGACCGCGCCACCCATCTTCGACAGCTGGTCGGTGCGGTTCAGCTCGGCGGCGACGGTGATCGCGTCGGCCGGCTCACCCCGCCCGTACAGGTCGAGGATGCAGTCGTAGATCACCTGGTGCGCCGGCCGGTAGAAGTCGTTGCCGTGCAGCACCTCGACGACGTCGGCGATCGCGTCCTTGCTCAGCAGCATGCCGCCGAGCACCGACTGCTCCGCCGCGACGTCCTGCGGCGGCTGCCGGTCGTACGCCGGCGCCGTCGGGGACGGGCGCTCGAAGTCGTCGGCCACCGCCACGGGGTCCTCCATCCACTCACGGCGCACCCGCGAACAGGCCCCGGCACGAGGCCGGGGCCTGGTGGGGGAAGCACCAGAACGCTGCACACCTGACTCGAACGTGTGTTCGGGTCGTTCCTACCCCGGGGCACCGACAGTTCGGGCGGGTCACGGGGCCGAGGAGGACGTTAGGAAGTGCGGACGGACCAGTCCAACACCGGTGTGGGCGCGCTTCTGCACAACTTGTGGACAAGTCGGTGGACACAGCCGTGTCGACATGTGGAGACAGCGGGGGACGGCGCGACGCCGTCCCCCGGATCCCGCCTCCGACCTGCACGGAGACGACCCACCGGGTGTGGACGGGAGAAATCTCCGAGAAATCCGGGTGTCGCCGTCCGGCGTGTCGAGTGCCTGGCCGCAGCCGCCCCAGCGGTCACACGTCCACAGGTCGACACACCTGCACGCGGCCGCGGGAGCGGCCGAGGTCACCGGTGGTCCGCGCCGGCGCGGCGGGGACGGCCAGGGGCCCGAGACGCCGCGAGGGGCGCCGGACCGGAGTCCGACGCCCCTCGCGGGCGGTGCAGTGGTGCAGCGGCTGCTTCAGCCGGGGACGACCTCGATGGTCAGCTGCGAGGTGACCTCGGGGTGCACCCGCACGGTCACCGTGTGCTGGCCGGTGGTCTTGATGCTGCTGGGCAGCTCCACCCGGCGCCGGTCGAGCTCGGGGCCGCCGGCGGCGGTCACGGCGTTGACGACGTCGGCAGTGGTGATGCGGCCGAACAGGCGGCCACCCTCACCGGCGCGGGCCGGCACCCGGACGGTCATGCCCGACAGGCGCCCGGCCACGGCCTGCGCCTCCTCGAGCGAGCGCACCTCGCGGGCGGCACGCGCCCGGCGCAGCGACTCGACCTGCTTCTCGGCACCCCGGGTGGCGACGATGGCCAGGCCGCGGGGCAGGAGGTAGTTGCGGGCGTAGCCGCCCTTGACCTCCACGGTGTCACCGGAGGACCCGAGACCGGTGACCTCCTGCGTCAGGATCAGCTTCTGGGTGCTCATGGTCAGCGCGCCGTGGAGGTGTAGGGCAGCAGGGCCATCTCACGGCTGTTCTTGACGGCCGTGGCGACGTCCCGCTGGTGCTGGCTGCAGTTGCCGCTCACGCGGCGGGCACGGATCTTGCCGCGGTCGGAGATGAACTTCCGCAGCAGCGTCGTGTCCTTGTAGTCGATGTAGGTCGCCTTGTCCTTGCAGAACTGGCAGACCTTCTTCTTGGGCTTGCGAACGGGGGGCTTGGCCACCGGGGTTCTCCAGAATCAGGTGAGTTCGGGAAAGTGTGGGGGGCGGCCCCGTCCAGAGGCTCACCCTGAGCCTGCGAGGGGTGAGGAGGACGGGGTCCTTCTTCAGAAGGGCGGCTCGTCGGACGGCGGGGCCGGGGTCGACCACGGGTCGCTGGACCCGCCGCCACCACCGAAGCCGCCACCGCCGCCGCCGCCGAAGCCGCCGCCGCCCTCACCGCGCGAGGCCTTGGTGACCTTCGCGGTGGCGTAGCGGAGCGAGGGGCCGATCTCGTCGACCTCGAGCTCGACGACGGTGCGCTTCTCGCCTTCCTTGGTCTCGAACGACCGCTGCTTGAGCCGGCCGGAGACGATCACCCGCGACCCGCGGGTCAGCGACTCGGCGACGTTCTCCGCCGCCTGCCGCCAGACGTTGCAGCGCAGGAAGAGCGCCTCGCCGTCCTTCCACTCCTGCGACTGACGGTCGAAGGTCCGCGGCGTGGAGGCCACGGTGAAGTTGGCGACCGCGGCGCCGGAGGGGGTGAAGCGCAGCTCCGGGTCCGACGTCAGGTTGCCGATGACGGTGATGACGGTCTCGCCGGCCATGCTCAGTGGACCTCGGGCCGCATCAGCTTCGTGCGCAGGACCGACTCGTTGAGGTTCAGCTGCCGGTCGAGCTCGGCCACCGCGGCGGGCGTGGCCTGGATGTCGACGACGGCGTAGATGCCCTCGACCTGCTTCTTGATCTCGTAGGCCAGCCGGCGGCGGCCCCAGATCTCGGTCTTCACGGTGCCACCGGCGTTGGTGACGACGGTGAGGAACCGGTCGAGGGAGGGAGCGATCGTGCGCTCCTCCAGGTCGGGGTCGAGGATGACCATCAGTTCGTAGTGACGCACGGAGAACCCCACCTCCTCTGGTCTGGGCGGCTGCAGTCGGTCTGCAGCAGGAGGGTCGTACACGCGTCGCGCGCCCCGCCCGGTGACGACCACCGAGGGAACGCGCTCCGCCGATGCTACCAGCGGCGAGCCGCCCGCCGGCCGTCGTCCACGGGGACGGCGCCCGTCGGCCTCCTGCAGGGTCCCGCCGCGGACCTGCGAGCGGCGTGGGGCAGGGGGTCCTTCTAGGGTCGGCGGCGTGGCAGCTCACCCGATCGGCGTACACGTCGGCCCAGGTCTGACCCAGGACGGCGGGATGGACCACGGCGGCCCGCTGGCCCGGGCCGCGGAGATGGACGCCGACGGCGTGCAGGTCTTCCTGGGTGACCCGCAGGGGTGGAAGGCACCGCGGCTGGCCGCCGACCAGCAGTCCGCGCTCTCGGGTGACCGCGCCGGGGACCTGTTCCTCGTCGTGCACGCGCCCTACGTCCTCAACGTGGCGTCGACGAACAACCGCATCCGCATCCCCAGCCGCAAGACGCTCGGCCAGCACGCCCAGGTCGCCGCGGCCATCAGCGCCCGCGGCATGGTCGTGCACGGCGGCCACGTGCTGGGGACCGACGACCCGGCCGCCGGTGTCGACAACTGGCGCAAGACCTTCTCCCGGCAGGCCGAGGAGGGCGGCTTCCCCCTCCCGCTGCTCATCGAGAACACCGCCGGCGGCGGCAACGCCATGGCCCGCGACCTCGACGCCCTCGCCCGGCTGTGGGACGCCGTCGGCGGGTTCGGGGCCGGCTTCGTGCTCGACACCTGCCACGCGTGGGCCGCCGGCTGGGACCTGGCGACCGCGGTGGACGACGTCCGGGCGATCACCGGCCGCGTCGACCTGGTGCACCTGAACAACAGCCGCGACCCGCAGGGCTCCAGCCGCGACCGGCACGCCCCGCTGACCGAGGGCGAGATCCCGACCGAGCTGCTGGTGGAGGTGGCCCGGGCGGCGGACTGCCCGATCGTGCTCGAGACCCCGGGCGACGCGGCCGGCCACGCCGAGGAGATCACCCTGCTCCGGGAGGCCCTCGGCTGACGGGGATCGCGATGTTCCACGTGGAGCCGATGACACCGTCGTCCTCCCGGACGACACCGCGGCCCGGTGCCATCCCCCGGCTGCACCGTGCCCCCGGGTGCACCGAGCCGCTGCGTCACTCCTCGCGGGACCCTCCGGGCCCCGCTCGTCGCGACAGGACCCGTCCCCGGCTGTCGAGCGTCACCACGTCGGGAGCTCCGCTGAGCACGCCGCCCGCGGGGTCGTCGACGCCCGGCCAGCTGGTGCGGACGACGTCGTCGTCCGGCCGCCGCACCTCGCGGGCGACGAGCACCATGAGCGCGACCAGGACGGCGTCGCGGACCAGGACGGCGGTGAAGAACCACTCCACCTCGACGCCGCGGTTCTCGGTGCCGAGGTAGTAGAGCATCGTCAGGACCCACACCAGGACCTCGCTGACCTGCCAGACCAGCAGCGAGCGCCACCGCGGCCGGGCCAGGACCGCCAGGGGCAGCAGCCACAGCGCGTACTGCGGGCTGTAGACCTTGTTGAGCAGCAGGAAGCCGGCCACCAGCAGGAAGGCCACCTGCGCCACCCGCGGCCGCACCGGGGCGGTGAGCACCAGCCAGGCGACCCAGGCGGCGAGCGCGAGCAGCAGCACGGCCACGACCGCGTTGAGCACCGAGGGCGTCTGCCCCTCGGCGAGCGGCCCGTCGAGCACCCGGTTGTCGGTGGCCGTGAGCAGGACGTTCCAGATCGACTCGGGGTTGGCCGGGCGCTGCCGGCTGAAGGCGAAGAACCAGCTCCAGTTCTCCGGCGCCGCCAGGGCCACCGGCAGGTTGACGGCGAGCCACGCGCCGGCTGCCGCGAGCGCCGTCCGCAGCCAGACCCGCAGCAGCCCGGCCCGCAGGCACAGCAGGAAGAGCGCGCCCAGCACGAGGACGGGGTAGAGCTTGGCGGCCACGCCGAGCCCGAGCAGCGCACCGGCGAGCACCGGCCGCTGCCGGGCCCACGCCCACATCCCGAGGGTGGCGAGGGCGACGGCCAGCAGGTCCCAGTTGTTGAACGCGTAGACCAGCAGCACCGGTGACAGCGCCACCATCGCGGTGTCCCACGGCCGCCGGCCGGTCAACGGCAGGACGGCGCGCACCACCACCAGCGCGCACAGCGACATCAGCAGCGCCGTGACGACGGTGTAGCTCTCCACCGGCGGGACCGCCGGGAGGACGCCGACCGTGGCGGCCAGCCGGTCGTACCAGCCCGAGAGCAGCGCGGCGAGCGCCATGACCGCGCCGGTGAGGACCGGGTACTCCACCCGCGAGTCGAGGTACGGCAGCGCCCCCTCGCCCTGCCGGTGGAGACCGAACAGCGGGACGGGGTCGGAGTAGCAGAGGTGGGTGTACTGCAGCGATCCGGTCCAGTTGCCGTCGGCGCAGGGCGCCTGCTTGAGCCAGGCGAACGCCAGCACGGTCGAGGCGAACAGCAGGCAGACCCGCAGGGGGGTCCAGAACGACGCCCGCCCGACGACCGCGTGCCGGCCCCAGGGTCCGCCCACCGCCTCGCTGGCCTGCGCCACGACCGGGTCGGTCCAGCTGGGGACGACGCGGTCGGGGCGGCCGTCCGGGGCCGGGGACGCCGCGGGCCCGTCCGCTGGTGCGGACGGGCCCGTGGGGATCGTGCTCATGCGGGCCAGTCTGCCCGCCGGGGGTCAGCCGTTCTGCTGACCGTTGCTGCCGTTGGCGGCGCCGGTGCCGTTCGGCGGCTGGACGGGGGTGTTGCCCGGGACGAACGGCGGGGTGAACCCGCCCGTCGACTGCGTCGGCGACTGGGCCGGGGGCTGGGTCGTCGGGGTCGACGGCGTCGTCGGCGTGACCGGGGTCGACGGCGTGGGGGTCGCGGTCGCCGTCTGGGTCGGCTCGGCCTGCTGCGTCGGCGCGGCGGTGACCTGGGTCGGCGCCTGCGTCCGCGTCTCCGTCTGCGGCGCGGGCACGCCGTTGCCGGTGTCGCCGCGGATCAGCGCGCGGTCGGGCAGGTCCTCCTCCGGCGTCCCGTCCAGCACGTCGTCCATGAACTCCTGCCAGATGGCGCCCGGCAGGCCCGAGCCGTAGATGATCCGGCCGTTGACGTCCTCGATCGGCTGGGCGGGCGAGTCGTTGCCCATCCACACCGCGGTGGAGATCGACGGCGTGAAGCCCACCATCCAGGCGTCGGAGTTGTCCTCGCCCTGGCCCTGCGTACCGGTCTTGCTGGCCACCTCGCGGCCACCGTCGAGCGAGCGCCGCGAGTAGGCGGCCACGTCGGTCATCGCGTAGGTGACGTCGTTGACGACGTTCTCCTCGAAGACCTGGTCGCCGGCGTCGCCGTTGTAGTCGAGCAGGACCGCGCCCTCGCTGTCGGTCACCCGGGCGACGAAGTACGGCTCGTGCTCGACGCCGGTGGCCAGGGTGGCGAAGCCGTGCGCCTGGTCGATCGGGCGCATCTCGTACTGGCCGATGCCGATCGAGGCGCCGGTCCCGCCGGTCTGCGGGTCGGCCAGCGTGTTGCTGCCGCCGAGCACCCCGTAGGCCGGCTCGTCCGGCCAGGCCTCCGGCAGGCCGGTGGCCTCGAGGATGTTCTGCCGCACCCGCTCCGCGCCGACCTCGTAGGCCAGCCCGTAGTAGGTGGTGTTGAGCGAGCGGGTCAGCGCCTCCATGAGCGTGCAGGAGCCGCACGAGGCGCCGCCGGAGTTGCGGACCGGCAGGCCCGGGCGGTCCGGGAACTCCTGCGGCGACGAGCCGTCGCGCCGGGCGTTGACGCTGATGCCGTCCTCGAGCGCGGTGGCCAGCACGTAGGGCTTGACCGACGAGCCGGGCTGGCGCAGCGCCTGCGCGTAGTCCACGGCCCCGTCACCGGCGCCGATCGGACCGCCGTAGTAGGCGCGCACGGCGCCGGTGTTCGGGTCGATGGACACCAGCGCCTCGCGGAGGTTGTCCGGCTGGCCGTCCATCACGTCGTCGACGGCGGAGATGGCGGCGTCCTGGTAGCGCTTGTCGACCGTGGTCGTGATCCGCAGGCCCCCGGCCCGGATCTGCTGCTCGTCGTAGCCCTTGGCCTCCAGCTCGGCGATGGCGCGCTGGACGACCAGGCCCTCCGGCCCGTCGGGGATGCCCAGGTTGGAGCCGGTCCGCGGCAGCACCGGCGGGAAGACCGAGGCCTGCCGCTCCTCCTCGGTCAGCCAGCCCTCGTCGACCATCGCGTCGAGCACCAGGCCCCAGCGGTCCATCGAGCCCTCGGGGTTGGACTCAGGGTCGTAGGTGGAGGGGCTGCGGACCAGGACGGCGAGCACCGCGCCCTGCTGGGCGGTGAGCTGGCTGGCCGGCACGCCGAAGTAGGTGTTGGCAGCGGACTCGATGCCGTAGGCACCGCGACCGAAGTAGATGGTGTTGAGGTAGTTCTCGAGGATGTCGTCCTTCGCGTACTCGTTGTCGAGCTTGACGGCGAGGAAGAGCTCCTGGAACTTGCGGCTGAACGTCTGCTCCGAGGTCAGGAAGGCGTTCTTCACGTACTGCTGGGTGATGGTGGAGCCACCCTGCGTCGAGCCGCCGGTGAAGTTGTTCCACGCGGCGCGCACGATGCCGGTGAAGGAGATGCCCGGGTCGGAGTAGAAGTTGCGGTTCTCGGCGGCGAGGATCGCCTCGCGCGCCGGCTCCGAGACCTCGGTCAGGTCGACGTTGGTGCGGTTGCCCCCGTCCACGCCGAGCCGCGCCATCTCGGTGGTGCCGTCGGCGTAGTACACGACCGTCGTCTGCGCGTTCTGCACCGAGCTCGGGTCGGGTACCTCGGTCGTCGCGTAGACGACGCCCACGAAGACGCCGAGCAGCACGAGCATCCCGGCGAACGCGGCGCCGAGGGCCTTCAGCCGGCGATGGCGGCGCTGCTTCTTGGTGCGGACGGCCTTGCCCGCCGGGCGGGTGCCGCCCGTGGTGGCCGCGCCGGTGCGCGACGTCCCGGACGCGGCTGCGCCGCGTGTGGCCGTCGTCCGGCCCCCGCGGCCGGCCGGTGGGCGGCCGCCGCGGCCTGCGGGCGGACGCCCGCCTCCGCCGCCGCCACCGGCGGTGCGGCCGGACGGCGGACGGCGGACCGAGCCGCTGCGCGGCCCGACCGGTGAGGTCTCGTCGTGGGGAGGCACGCAGGGGCCCCTCTCTGGTTCGGGTCTCGGTGGGCGCACAGACGTGACGCGTCCAGCACCCAGGGTGGCGTCTTCAGTACGGCGAGCGAGGACGACCCGCGGCGCAGCGACGCCCTGGTGTATCAACGACCACGCGGGGCACCCCGTGTTCCCCGTGTGACGCGTACTACTACTCGGTGGCCGCCCGCCGGCGCGTGCGCCGCGGCTGGCGACCCGGGTCCGGCTCGGCCCCGAGGACGTACGAGCAGTCCAGGTGGTTCCACCCGCAGCCGCGGCACACCTGGACGGCGTAGACGGAGAACTCCTCCTGTGCCGCGTCCATCCGGGCGAGCTCGGCCTGCGTCTTCGCCTGGCCGGCCGTGGGACCGAGGTGCTCACCGTAGACGTAGCTCACCAGCGTGAGCTCCACCTTGCGGCAGACCGGGCACACGACGTCGGTCGCCTCGCCGTGGTACTTCGCCGCCCGGGTGAGGTACGGACTGGCGTCGCAGACCTCGAACAGCCCCGTGCGACCGGCGTACACGTCGGCGAGGACGGCTCGCCGCTGCAGCGCGTAGTCCACGACGGATCGACGTCCGGGCACGGCGCCAATGTACGCACCGGCGGGGACACCGGAAGCCCTCCGCCGACATCGACTCCGCCCTCCGGCCCCGTCCCGGGGCTCGCGCGGCCCCGTCCGGAGCACCGCCCCGAGCCTGGTGACCGGATGGAACGGCCCGCTGCAGGGTCCCGGGGCGAGCGGAGCGAGGCACGGGGCAGCGGGGTCCTTGATGTATCGTCCCGATACATCGATCCGCAGGACGGCGAGGAGGGGACGTGCTCGAGTTCGCCATCCTCGGCCTGCTGCACCAGTCGCCGATGCACGGCTACGAGCTGCGCAAACAGCTCGCCCAGGTCCTCGGCGGTCTGCGCAGCATCTCCTACGGGTCGCTGTACCCCGCGCTCAAGCGGCTGCACGCGGCCGGCTACGTCACCACCGACGAGCCGGACCCGCGAGCCCTCCTGCCGGCGGACGCCCCCCCGCTCACCGGCCGGCGGGGCAAGGTGGTCTACACGATCACCGCCGAGGGCAAGGAGCGCTTCCACGAGCTGGTGAGCCAGGCCGGCCCGGAGGCGTACGACGACGGCGGGCTCTTCGGCGTCCGCCTCGCGTTCTTCCGGCACACCGCCGCCGACGTGCGGCTGCGGATCCTCGAGGGCCGCCGCCGCACCGTCGAGCGGCAGCGCGAGGGGCTGCGGGCCTCGCTGAGCCGGACCCGCGAGCGGCTGGACCGCTACACCCTCGAGCTGCAGCGGCACGGCCTGGACTCGGTCGACCGCGAGGTCCGCTGGCTGGCCGAGCTCATCGACCGCGAGCTGGACGAGAGCCAGCGGCGCCGAGCCGACGGCGCCGACCCCGGGGACCCCCTGGCCCCTCCGGGCGAGACGCCGCCGCAGCCCTGAGCGGTCCGTCCCCGACAGACCCGGCGGGAGAGCTCCGCGCCCGCCGCCCCGAGCAGGACCGTCCGCGGTCCGCGTTCACCGACCGCACCCGGTCTGCGAAGAAGAAGGAGAACCCATGGGATCCGTCAAGGTCGCCATCGTCGGCGTCGGCAACTGCGCCGCCTCGCTCGTGCAGGGTGTCCACTACTACCGCGACGCCGACGAGACGACGTCGGTGCCGGGCCTGATGCACGTCCGCTTCGGCGAGTACCACGTCGGCGACGTGGAGTTCGTCGCGGCGTTCGACGTCGACGCCAAGAAGGTCGGCCGTGACCTCTCCGAGGCCATCGTCGCCAGCGAGAACAACACCATCACGATCTGCGACGTCCCGCCGCTTGGCGTGACCGTGCAGCGCGGCACCACCCTCGACGGCCTCGGCAAGTACTACCGGGCGACGATCGAGGAGTCCGACGAGGAGCCCGTGGACGTCGTCGCGGCGCTGCGCGCGTCCGGCGCCGACGTGCTGGTCTGCTACCTGCCCGTCGGGTCGCAGCAGGCCGCCGAGTTCTACGCGCAGTGCGCCCTGGACGCCGGCGTGGCCTTCGTCAACGCGCTGCCGGTCTTCATCGCCGGCACCCAGGAGTGGGCCGACAGGTTCACCGCGGCCGGGGTGCCGATCATCGGCGACGACATCAAGTCGCAGGTGGGCGCCACCATCACCCACCGCGTGCTGGCCAAGCTCTTCGAGGACCGCGGCGTGCAGCTCGACCGCACCATGCAGCTCAACGTCGGCGGCAACATGGACTTCAAGAACATGCTCGAGCGCGAGCGCCTGGAGTCCAAGAAGATCTCCAAGACGCAGGCCGTCACCAGCCAGGTCGACCGGGACATGGGCACCGACAACGTGCACATCGGCCCGTCGGACCACGTGCCGTGGCTGTCGGACCGCAAGTGGGCCTACGTGCGCCTCGAGGGCCGCGCGTTCGGCGACGTCCCGCTGAACCTGGAGTACAAGCTCGAGGTCTGGGACTCCCCGAACTCGGCCGGGATCATCATCGACGCCGTCCGCGCCGCGAAGATCGCCAAGGACCGCGGGATCGGCGGCCCGATCCTCTCCGCGTCGTCCTACTTCATGAAGAGCCCGCCGGTGCAGTACAGCGACAGCGAGGCCCGCGACGCCGTCGAGGCGTTCATCCGGGGCGACGTGGAGCGGTGACGGCCGCCCTGCAGGGGGGCCAGCCGGCCCCTCTGCAGGGTCCCGCCACGAGCCTGCGAGTGGCGGGGGCAGAGGGGTCCTCCTGCGCGTGGGACGGCGTCGGTGACCTGCCCGGATGCCTACGCTGACCGCATGCCCCCGCACCGCCGTCCGCTGCTCCCGGCGCTGGGGCTGACGGTGGCGCTGCTGGCCGGCTGCGCCGGCGCGGACGAGCGGGCGGAGGGCTCGCCGGTCACCGAGGAGGAGGCCGGCGTCCTCGCCGGGCTGCTGGCCGAGAACCACGACCACGGCGGCGCGGACTTCGTGGTCACCGCCCCGTACGGCGAGGACACCGTACTCACCCTCACCGGGGAGGTGGACCTCGCCGGCGGTGCCGGGCGCGCGCAGGCGGTCACGTCGTACGGCGACGGCCGCGCCGACGACACCCGCACGCTCTTCTTCACCGACGAGGAGCTGTGGTTCGGCGAGGTGCCGGGCCTGGCCGCCGCGCTGGCCGAGGAGGGGCTGCCGGAGGCCTCCTACGTGCGCCGTCCCGTGACGCTGGGGGAGCAGGCACCGCTGGTCGACGTGCTCACCCGGGTGGTGCTCAACCTCTCCGCCGAGGAGCCGGACGACGCCGGCGACTTCCGCGGCGGGGGCTACACCTGGGAGGGCGACCGCTCGATCGACGGCGAGCTGACCCAGCTCTACGCCTCGGACGCCGGCTGGTCGGTCGCGGTCGACCGCTCCACCGACCTGCTGGTGCAGTACCGCACCCCGCTGCCGGGCCAGGAGTTCGAGGTCACCGTGACGCTGTCGGACCACGGCCCGCGGGAGATCACGCTGCCGGCCGAGGAGGAGTCCGTGGACGGCGCGGCGCACCCCGAGGTGGCGGCGACCGTCGGGCTGTAGGAGGACCACCCTTCCCCCACGCCTGGAGGCCCCCTCCCGGGGCCCGCCGCGAGCGTGCGAGCGGTGGGGAGGAGGGGTCCTTCTGCTGGAGGGTGGCCGTTCCAGCACCTCACCGGGCCCGGACATGGGGGAGGGGGCGGCCTCTTCCCCAGACCGCCCCCTCCGACGACGTTCCTATCAGATGCCGGGCGTCCGCGCACCCGGTGACGCGCGGATCAGTTCACGGTCGGGTCGGCCGGCGCCGTCGACAGCACCGCCAGGCGCCCGGTCTGGCGTCCCATCACCCGGCGCCACAGCTCCGGGCCGGCCAGCTCGCTGAGCACGTCGTCCGGGCGGCCCGGCACGCAGGCCCAGGCGCCCTCGGCGACCTCCACGGCCAGCTGGCCCGGCGACCATCCCGCGTAGCCGGCGAACACCCTCAGGCCCCGCACCCGGCCGACCAGCTCGTCGGGGTCGGCGTCCAGGTCGACCAGGTGGACGTCGTCGGCGACCTGCCGCAGGCCGCAGTCCTCACCGGGAGTGCGGCAGACCGCCAGGCACAGCGCGGTGTCGGTCTCGCAGGGGCCGCCCACGTGGAACACGCCGGGGTCGACGGCGAGGTCGCACCAGCCGGGCAGCACGTCGCGGATCTCCACCTGGCTCGGCCGGCCCAGCACCACGCCGAGCGTGCCGCTGTCGTTGTGGTCGAGCACGAAGACGACCGTGCCCGCGAAGGTGGGGTCGGTCAGGCTCGGCATCGCCACCAGCAGCGACCCGGGCCGGACGTCGTCCAGGGTGCCCGTCGAGAGCGCGGGGACCGCGTCCGGACGGCGTCGGCCCGTCGCGGGCCGGGCCGGCGGCCCCGACTCGGGATCGGGCGAGGACGGGGGAGTCATCGCTCCCAGTGTGCCCCACCTCCGGGCGGTGCGGCGGGAGTGGTCGCGCCCGCGACGGGTGCCGCTGCGGCCCGTCGTCGACCCTGTGGGGAGGGGTGGCCACCGTAGGGTGACCGGGTGCGGCAGGCGGGGACGACCGTGCGCTCGCTGCTGGCCGGCCGCGGCTTCCGCCGGCTGCTGGCCACCCGGCTCTCGGCCCAGTTCGGGGACGGCGTGCTGCAGGCCGCCCTCGCCGGGACGGTGCTGTTCAACCCGCAGCGTGCCGCCGACCCGGTGGCGGTCGCCGCCGGGTTCGCCGTCCTGCTGCTGCCGTACTCGCTGGTGGGCCCGTTCGCCGGCGTCTGGCTGGACCGGTGGCGCCGCCGGCAGGTGCTGGTGCACGCCGACCTGCTGCGGACCGGGCTGGTCGGCGTCCTGGCGCTGCTCGTGGCCGGCGGGTCCGGCGGCCTGCCGCTCCTGCTCGCCGGGCTGGTGCTGTTCTCGGTCGCCCGCTTCGTGCTGTCGGCCCTGTCGGCGGCGCTGCCGCACACCACCCCCCACCTGGTGCCGGCCAACGCGCTGTCGACGACGTCCGGCGCGGTGGCCACGGTGGTGGGTGGAGCGGCCGCGGTCGCGGTGCAGCAGGCCGCCGGCATCGCGGGGGACGCCGGGTACGCCCTGCTGACCCTCGGCGCGGCCGGCCCCTACCTGCTCGCCGCGGCGCTCGCCGCGGGCTTCCCGCCGGGCGCGCTCGGGCCGGACGGGAGCGCGACGACGTCGTCGGCCCGCCAGGTGGTCGCCGGCCTCGTGGCCGGCGTGCGGCACGTGCGGGCCCGCCCCCCGGCGGGTACCGCGCTGGCCGTCATCACCGTGCACCGGCTCTGCTTCGGGGTGCTGACCCTCGCGACGCTGCTGTTCTCCCGCGCCGCCGCACCGGCCGGCGCGGGCCTGGTCGGCGTCGGGGCGGTGGTCGCCGCGGGCGCGGTCGGCACGCTGCTGGCGGCCGTGGCGACACCCGGGGCGGTGCGCCGTCTCGGGACGGCGCGGTGGGTGACCCTGCTGCTGGCGCTCGGCGGCGTCCTGCTGACGGCGCTGGGCGTGCCCTTCCTGCCGGTGACCGTGGTGCTGGCCGGCGCGGTGCTCGGCTTCCTCGGTCAGGGCGTCAAGATCTGCGTGGACGCCACCCTGCAGCGGGCGGTGGACGACGACGTCCGCGGCCGGGTGTTCTCGGTCTACGACATGCTCGTCAACGTCAGCTACGTCCTCGCCCTGCTCGTGGCGGCGTACCTGCTGCCGGCGGACGGCGTCTCGCCGCCCGCCGTGGTCGCCGTCGGCGCGGCCTACGTGCTCACCGCCCTGCACGTCGCCCGCTCCCCGCTGGCGCGCTGACCGGCCGGGTCGTCAGAGCTGCGGGACGCAGGGGCCCTGGCCGAGGCGGGACAGGCCCGTGAGGTCCCCGGTGGCGTAGTCGGTGACGCCGCGCACGGTCTCGGGGTGGAGCAGCTGCGACTCGTCGTCCACGTGGTCCAGGCCGACCAGGTGGGCCAGCTCGTGCAGCACGACCCCCGACGCCGTCGGGGGGCTGTCCGCCGCGATCCCGGGGAACTGGCCGGCGTGGAGGGAGACGGTGCCGGTGACGTGGACCCGCGGGCCGTCCCCGAGCGACACGGCCAGGCTGCCGGCCTCGCCGACGGTGTCGCCGGCCAGCGCGGGGTTCTCCCCCTGGGTCTGCCAGGCGACGAGGACCGGTGCCCAGCGGTCGCCGTAGCGGTCGGGCCGGGGGCTCCGGCTGCAGCGGATCAGCCGTTGCGGGCGGCCCACCAGGCGCGCAGCTCGGCCTCGGCCTCGCCGGGGTCCAGCGGGCCGCGCTCGAGCCGCAGGTCCTTGAGGTACTTCCAGGCCTCGCCGACCTCGCGGCCGGGCGGGATGCCGAGGATCGCCATGATCGCGTTGCCGTCGAGGTCCGGGCGCACCCGCGCGAGGTCCTCGGCCGCCGAGAGCTCGCCGATCCGCCGCTCCAGCGAGTCGTACGTGGCCCACAACGCCGCGGCCCGCCGCTTGTTGCGGGTCGTGCAGTCCGAACGCACCAGCTTGTGCAGCCGGGGCAGCAGGTCGCCGGCATCGGTGACGTACCGGCGGACGGCGGAGTCGGTCCACTCGCCGCGGCCGTAACCGTGGAAGCGCAGGTGCAGGAAGGTCAGCCGGGCGACCGCCTCCACGACCTCCTTGGAGTAGCGCAGCGCCTGCAGCCGTCTGCGGACCAGCTTCGCGCCGACGACCTCGTGGTGGTGGAAGGAGACCCGCCCGCGCGGCTCGTGCCGGCGGGTGGCCGGCTTGCCGATGTCGTGCAGCAGCGCCGCCAGCCGCAGCACCAGGTCCGGCGACCCGGCCTGCGGATCCGCCTTCTCCAGCGCGATCGCCTGGTCCAGCACCGTCAGCGAGTGGGTGTAGACGTCCTTGTGCTGGTGGTGCTCGTCGATCTCCATGCGCAGCGCCGAGAGCTCGGGCAGGACGACGTCGGCCAGGCCGGTGGCGACGAACAGCTCCAGCGCCGCCCGCGGCGCGTCCTGCAGCAGCGTCTTCGACAGCTCCACCTGCACCCGCTCGGGGGTGATCCGCGCCAGCTCGTCGGACATCGCCGTCATCGCCTCGACCACCTCGCCGACCGGTGTCAGGTCCAGCTGGGCGACGAAGCGGACCGCGCGCAGCATCCGCAGCGGGTCGTCGGCGAAGGAGTCGGCGGCGGCGGCGGGGGTCCGCAGCCGCTTGGCCAGCAGGTCGCCGAGCCCGCCGTAGGGGTCGGTCACCGTGCGGTCGGGGCCGAGCGAGACCGCCATCGCGTTGACGGTGAAGTCGCGGCGGGCGAGGTCGTCGACGAGGGAGTCACCCCACGCCACCTCGGGGTTGCGCGACTCCCGGTCGTAGCGGTCGGCGCGGAAGGTGGTGATCTCCAGCCGGACGCCGTCCACCTCGGCACCCACCGTGCCGAAGGCGATGCCGGTGTTCCACGTGGAACTGGCGAACCCGCGGAGCAGCCGCAGCACCTGCTCGGGCCGCGCGTCGGTGGTGACGTCGAGGTCCCCGGGCACGCGCGGCTCCCCGGACCCAGCGGCGATCAGCGCGTCGCGGACCGACCCACCGACGAGGTGCACCTCGAAGCCGGCGTCGGTGAAGCGCTGCCCCAGCCTGGTCAGGACGGGGGAGAGGTCGACGAGCTCGCGCACGGCCTCCTGGACGGCGGGCGGCACGGGCACGGCAGCTGCCGTCGTCGGACTGTTCACACTGGTCCGACTCCGCGCCCCGGTCCGCTCCTCGCTCGCTGGCGCTCGCTGCGATGCTCCCGGGGCTGTCGTCGGACGGGGAGGCTCACCGGACACGACGATCCAGGGTAGTGCCGCGCCGAATAGACTCCCGTCCGGCTCCGCGCTCCGGTCCGTTCCTCGCTGCGATGCTCCCGGAGCTGTCGCCGGACGCGCGCTACCCTCCTGGCATGGCTGGGACGGGCGGGCGAGGGCGCCCGGGCCGCCGGTTGCGGCGGGTCGACGAGACCTCCGCCGGGGGCCTGGTGGTGGCTGACGACCCCATCACGGGGCCGCGCGCCGCCCTCATCGGCCGCACCGACCGCCGCGGCCGGCTGCTCTGGTCGCTGCCCAAGGGTCACATCGAGGAGGGCGAGACCCCGGAGGACACCGCCGTCCGGGAGGTCGCCGAGGAGACCGGGATCATCGGCGAGGTCGTCGCCCCCCTCGGCATCATCGACTTCTGGTTCGTCGCCGACGGCCGCCGGGTGCACAAGACCGTGCACCACTTCCTGCTGCGCGCCATCGGGGGAGCCCTGTCCGATGCCGACATCGAGGTGACCGAGGTCGCCTGGGTGCCCCTCGACGAGCTCGGCGCCCGGCTCGCCTACGCCGACGAGCGAGCGCTGGTGGAGCGGGCGCCCGCCCTCCTCGCCGACAGCGCGTGAGCGAGCTGGCGAGCTCACCGGCAGACACAGCGGGCGGCCCCGTGGCGACGAGCGCCGGCGAGGAGCTGTCGTGAGGCGGCGGTCGGTCGCCGGCCGGTCCGCCGCGCGGGGTCACCGCCGCACCACCCGGGGGACGACGGTCGTCGTCGCGCTCGCCGGGGTGCTCAGCGCCCCGCTCGTCGCGCTCACCCCGGTCGCGGCCGCCGCTCCCGGGGACCCCGCCGCCACCGAGGCGCCCGCCGACGACCGCCCGGTCACCGTCCGGCTCACCCGCCTGGACCCCCGCACGCTGCTGCCGGGCGCGACGGTCACCGTCGAGGGCGAGCTGACCAACAGCGGCACCGAGACGCTCACCGACCTCGACGTGCGGCTGCAGCGCGGTGAGCCGCTGGACTCCCGCGCCGAGCTGCACGCCGTCGACGGCGACCCCGACCTGACGGCCGCCGCCGCCACGCCGTTCCAGGACGTGGCCGGCGAGCTGCGCCCGGGGGACTCGGTCACCTTCACCCTCACCACGACCACCGACGCGCTGGCGATCGACCGCGACGGCGTCTACCCGGTGCTGCTCAACCTCAACGGCGTCGGTGCCGACGGGGAGCGTCGGCGCGTCGGCGAGCTGAGCACCTACCTGGTGCAGCCGTCGGTGGTGCCGGCGACGCCGACCAGCGTCGCCTGGCTGTGGCCGCTGGTCGAGCGCACCCACCGCGACGCCTCCGGCGCGTTCCTCGACAACGGGCTGACCGCCGAGGTCGCGGCCGGTGGCCGGTTGGACCGCGCGCTGGCCACGGTGGAGCGGCTGCCCGAGACCGTCCCGCCCGAGGGCGGCGATCCGGCGCCGGTGGTCCGGGTGACCCTGGCGGTCGACCCGGCGCTGGTCGAGGAGCTGCAGGTCATGGCCGACGGCCCCTACGCCGTCGCCGGGGACGAGGACGCCGGGTCGGGCAGCGACGAGGCCGCCGCCTGGCTGCAGCGGCTGCGCGCCGTCGCCGCCGACCACCCGGTGGTCGCGCTGCCCTACGGCGACGTCGACGCCGACTCCCTGACCGGCGCGGGCCTGGCCCCGGTGGTGACGCGCAGCCTGGCGGGCAGCACCGAGGGGACGGCGCAGGACGACCCCGACGCCCCCGCCGCCCCACCGACCGGCGCACCGGCCGACGTCGAGGCCGACGGCACCGCCGGCGCGGACATCCTGCGCGAGGTCCTGGGCGTCGACGCGCGCACCGACCTGGCCTGGGCGGTGGGCGGCGCGCTGCGCCCCGAGACGCTCGGCGTGCTGCGGGACGGCGGCGTCGAGGAGGTCGTGCTCGCTCCCGGCGGGCTCACCGACGGCGCGGCCGCGCTCGGCCTCGAGGGCCCCGCCGCGGCCCGGACGACGGTGCCCACCGAGGGCGGCGAGGTCCCGGCCCTGGTCGCCGACCCCGCGCTCGGCGACCTCGCCGGTGGCGCGGCGCGGGCCCCCGGGGGCAGCCGGGCCGCCGAGCAGCGCTCGATCGCCGAGCTCGCGCTGCTCGGCCTGCAGCCCGGCGGCGCGAGCGCGCAGCAGAGCGTGCTGGTGGCCCCACCGCGGGAGGTCGACGCCGACCCCGCCGGCGTGAGCGCCATGATGGCCGCCTCCGCGCGGTCCCCCTGGCTGCGGCCGGCCACCGTGGCCGAGCTCGGCGACGGTCCCACCACCGACACCGGCGAGCTGGTGACCCCCGCGGACGTGGGCGGACTCGAGGCCGCGGGGCTGACCGACGTCGCCGCCGCGGTCTCGATCCGCGACCAGCTGGCCAGCGCCGTCGCCGGCGACCCGGACGCGGCGCTGGCGCGCTGGGACGCAGCGACCGCCCGCACCACCTCGGCCGCGTGGCGCGACGACCCCGCCGGCTTCACCACGGCCGCCGCGGACCTGCGGACGACGGTGGACCGGCTGACCGATCGGGTCACCCTGCTCTCCCCGGCCGACGGCACCTACAGCCTCGCCTCCAGCGACGCCCCGCTGGTGCTCACCGTGAGCAACGACCTGCCCTTCGCCCTGCGCGTCCAGCTGCGGGTGCAGACCCGCGGCAACGCGCTCTCGGTGGGCGATCTCGGCGACCAGGTGCTCGGCCCCGAGCGGCGGACGACGTTGCAGGTGCCGACCCAGGTGCGCCAGTCCGGTCGCTTCGGCGTCGCGGCCACGCTCACCACCCCGGACGGCGCGCCGCTGGGCGACCCGGTGCGGCTGCAGGTGCAGAGCACCGCGTACGGGTCGATCTCGGTCGTCGTCACCATCGGCGCGGCGGTGCTGCTCGGGCTGCTCTTCCTGCGCCGGCTCGTGCGCTACCTGCTGCGCCGTCGCCGCGGCACCCCCGGCGACGAGGACGGCGACCTGCCCGGCGGCCCGGCGCCCGAGGGCGCGGCCGTCCCCCTGCCGCCCACGCGGAGCCCGGTGTGAGCGAGCGGACGAGCTCGCACGACGAGCACAGCAGCCCCGCGAACGCGGCCGCCGAGCACCAGCGGGGCGGACTCGTGAGCGAGCCACGAGTGCGCGAGCAGCAGCGCCGACCGCTGCCCCCCGTGCCGCCGCCCCCCGCGGCGCCGCGCCGGCCCGCTCCCGAGCGCCCCGCGGCGCCGGAGGGCGGCACGCGGCGCGAGCCGCCGCCCGCCGAACGCGCCCGTCGGGAGCCGCCGCCGGTCCGCGGTCCGGGGACACCGCCGGCCCGGCCGCTGCCCCCGCCGCCGTACCCCCAGGCCCCGCCCGGCGGTCGGTCGCTGCCGCCGGTCCCGCCGCCGGCGCCCCGCGTCCGCGACCTGCCGCCCGTGCCGCCGCCGCGCCGCGCCTCGCGGTGGGTGCCCGGGCCCGACGACACCCAGCTCATCCCGGTGCTGCCCGCGGTACCGCGCCGGGTCGACGAGACCGACGAGGAGGTCGAGGCCCGCGAGGGCCGGCCCGGCGCCAGTCGCGGGATCCTGCGCGCCGCCGGGACCATGGCGGTGGCCACGCTGGTCTCCCGCATCACCGGGCTGCTGCGCACGATGGTGCTCACCGCCGCCCTGGGCGTCGGCCTGGTCGGCGACGCCTACAACACCTCGAACACGCTGCCCAACATCGTCTACGAGCTGCTGCTCGGCGGGGTGCTGACCTCGGTCGTCGTCCCGCTGCTCGTGCGCGCCCAGGAGCGCGACGACGACGGCGGCGCGGCCTACGCCCAGCGGCTGGCCACGGTCGCCACCGTCGGGCTGGTCGTGGTCACCGGCCTGGCGATCCTGGCCGCACCCCTGCTGACCTCGCTGTACGGCCTGGACGAGGACCCCGACCAGTACCGGCTGGCGACCTGGCTGGCCCGCATCCTGCTGGTCGAGATCGTCTTCTACGGCCTCGGCGCCCTGGCGCAGGCGATCCTCAACTCGCGCGGGGTCTTCGGCCCGCCGGCCTGGGCCCCGGTGCTCAACAACGTCGTCGTCATCACCACCGGCCTGCTGTTCCTCGCCGCCACCGGCCCCGGAGAACTCACGCCGGTGACCATCACCGACGGCCAGGTGTGGTTGCTGGGCGTCGGCACCACGCTGGGCATCGCCGTGCAGGCGCTGGTGCTGCTGCCGCTGCTGCGCCGGGCCGGCGTCCCGCTGCGTCCCCGCTGGGGGCTCCGCGACACCGGCCTGGGCGAGGCGGCCAGGCTCGGCCTCTGGGTGATCGGCTACGTGGCGGTCAGCCAGATCGGCGTCGTCGTGGCCACCCGCATCGCCAACGCCGCCGGGCGCGCCGGCGGGCTGGGCTCGATCGGCTTCGCCAACGCCAGCCTGCTGTTCCAGATGCCCTACGGGATCATCGGTGTCGCGTTGCTGACCGCGCTGGTGCCGCGCTTGAGCCGGGCCGCCGCGCGCACCGACGTCCCGGGTGTGGTCCGCGACCTCTCCCTCGGGACCCGGCTGTCGGCCCTCGGCCTGCTGCCGGTCAGCGCCGCGCTGACCGTGCTCGGCCCCGCGCTGGCCGTCGTCGTCTTCGCCCGCGGCAACACCGGCGCCGACGAGGCCCGCGCCATCGGCGTCGCGCTCGCCGTGGGCGCCTTCGGGCTGCTGCCCATGGCGGTCACCCTGCTGCAGCTGCGGGTCTTCTACGCCATGAAGGACTCGCGCACCCCCACGCTGGTCCAGGTGGGGATGGTCGCCGTCCGGGTGCCGCTGCTGCTGCTCGTGCCGGTCG
This sequence comes from Geodermatophilus siccatus, assembly GCF_900103785.1. GTDB lineage: Bacteria > Actinomycetota > Actinomycetes > Mycobacteriales > Geodermatophilaceae > Geodermatophilus > Geodermatophilus siccatus. Next base: position 53,755 of record NZ_FNHE01000009.1, read on the forward strand.
TCGTCCCCCCGGGGCGGGTGGTGGCCGGGCTGATGCTGGTCACCAGTCTCACGTACGTGGCCGGCTGGGTGATCGGGCACGTCCTGCTGCGCCGGCGGCTCGGGACGCTGGAGAACCGCGCCACGCTGGGCCCGGTGCTGCGCACCGCCGCGGTCGCGGTCGTCGCCGGCCTGCTGGGGTGGCTGGCGGTGTCCCTGGCCGGCGGTGCCCTGGGCCCGTCGGTGGCAGGGTCGCTCGGCACCGTGCTGCTGGGTACCGTGGTCATCGGCGTCGCGACCCTCGGAGGGCTCGTGCTCGCCCGCGTCCCCGAGGTCCAGGAGCCCCTGGCGGCCGTCCGGGCCAAGCTGGGGCGCAGGTGAGCGGCGTGACGCCGCCGCCGGGGCAACCCAGCCGCCGGCACGGAGGGGACAGGGGGCCGGGCGCACCGATGACGTCCACGATCACCGGCCTCCCCGACCGCTACCGGCCGCTCGACGAGGTCGGCCCCACCGAGACCACCGCCACCGGCGTCATCCACTGCTGGCGGGCCAAGGACCGGATCCTCAACCGCGACGTCGCCATCCGGGTGCACACCCCCGGCGGGCCGGCCGCCCGCGAGTGGATCACCCGCGCGCTCACCGCCGGCGGGCTGGCCACGCCCGCGCTGGCCATGGTCTACGACGCCGCCGAGGGCAGCGGGGACGGCGCGGCGTCCGGGGGCGCGGCCTACGTCGTCAACGAGTGGATCGAGGGTCGCACCCTCGCCGAGCGCCTGGCCGAGGGCCCGATGCCCGAGCGGGAGGCCCGGACCGTGCTGCGCCGGCTCGCCGAGGGCGTCGCCGCGGCGCACCGGGTGGGGCTGGCCGTCGGCGGGCTCAGCCCGGAGACCGTCGTCCTGCGGCCCAACGGCCTGGTCGGGCTGCGCTCGGTGCCGGCCGCCAGCGGCACCGTCCAGGGGGACGTCGCCGCCCTCGGGGAGCTGCTCGAGTACTGCCTCACCGGTCGACGGCCGGGCACCGCAGCGGCCGGGCGGACGGCGGGGATGCCCCCGGACCTCGCCGCCCTGGTGCGCCGCGCCCGCTCCACCGAGCCCGGCGCGGGGCTGTCCAGCGTCGCGGCCATGGCCGCCCTGCTGGCCGAGCGCCCCCGCACCGGGCACACCGCCGAGCCGCAGCGCGCCCCCGACGAGTCCGACAGCGGGTGGCTGCGCCGGCTGCGCGAGCGCCGCGACGAGGAACGCGCGGCCGGGGCGGCCGAGGACGTCGCCGTCGACCCCGCGCCGACCCGTGACGCCTCCGGCGGCGCGTACCCGCCGCTGGACGCCCGGAGCCTGCCGCCCGTCCCCGGCCGCCGGGACGAGGACGACGAGGACGACCTGCTGCCGCTGCTGGACGACGCCGACGACGACGGAGCGCCCCCGCGGGACGACGGCGCCGGGGACGCGCGCCGGCGCCGCCTGCTCGTCGTCGGGCTGCCGGTGGCGGCGCTGGCCGTCGTCATCGCGCTGGCGGTCTGGCTCGGCAACGTGATCTCGCCCGACGACCTCACCGGCGACCAGGCGCCCGTCCCCAGCGCACCGCCGTCCAGCGCACCGCCCGCGCAGGAGACGGACGACCCCGGCGACGGCCCCGCCCTCACCATCACCGGCGCCAGGGTGTACGACCCGTTCGGCGACGGGGACCCGGACAACCCCGACGAGGTGCCGCTGTCCTTCGACGGCGACCCGTCCACCGCCTGGTCGACGGTGACCTACCGGGGGTCCGCGGCGTTCGGCAACCTCAAGGACGGCATCGGCGTCCTCTACGACCTCGGCTCCGAGCAGACCCTGACCGGCCTCGGCGTCACCGGCACCGCCGGCGCCACCGCGGAGGTCCGGGTCGGCGACCAGCGCGACGGCGACCTCGACTCCTACCGGGTGGTCGCGAGCGGCGAGCTCGGCGACCCGGCCGACCTGGCCTTCGACGAGCCGGCGACCACCCGCTACGTGCTGCTGTGGCTGACCGGCCTGGCGCCGTCGGACGGCGGTTTCTCGGCCGAGGTCGCCGAGGTCACCCTCACGCCGGCCGGGTGAACCGCCCGGTCGACACCCCTCCGAGGGGGCCCTGACCGGGAATGCCGCACCTACGATCCTCGTTGTGCCGCCCGTGACGACAGACCACCCGACCCCCGGCCCCGCGGTGACCGCAGAGCACGTGGACCCCGCGATCCCGCCCGCCGAGCACGACGGCGTCCGCGACCTGATCATCATCGGGTCGGGCCCGGCCGGGTACACCGCCGCCATCTACGCCGCCCGCGCGAACCTGCACCCGCTGGTGTTCGAGGGCTCGCAGTTCGGCGGCGCGCTGATGACCACCACCGAGGTGGAGAACTTCCCCGGCTTCGCCGAGGGCGTCCAGGGCCCGCAGCTCATGGACGACATGCGCACCCAGGCCGAGCGGTTCGGCGCCGAGCTGGTCGCCCGCGACGTCACCGAGGTCGACCTCACCGCCGAGCCGAAGATCGTCAAGGTCGGCGACGAGGTGCACCGCGCGCACGCGGTCATCATCGCCACCGGCTCGAAGTACCGGTACCTCGGCCTGGACAACGAGCAGCGGCTGCTCGGCCGCGGCGTCTCGGCCTGTGCCACCTGCGACGGCTTCTTCTTCCGCGACCAGGACATCGTCGTGGTCGGCGGCGGCGACTCGGCGATGGAGGAGGCCACCTTCCTCACCCGCTTCGCCAAGACGGTGACCGTCGTCCACCGGCGGGAGGAGCTGCGCGCCTCGAAGATCATGCAGCAGCGCGCGCAGGACAACGAGAAGATCCGCTGGGCGTTGAACAAGCAGGTCGTCGACGTGCTCGGCGACCAGACCGTCTCCGGCGTCAAGCTGACCGACGTCAGCACCGGCGCCACCGAGGAGCTGCCGGTCTCGGGCGTCTTCGTGGCGATCGGGCACGATCCGCGCAGCGAGCTCTTCGTCGGGCAGCTCAAGCTCGACGACGAGGGCTACGTGCAGGTCGAGCACCCGACCACGCGGACCAACATCGAGGGCGTCTTCGCCTGCGGCGACGTGGTCGACCACATCTACCGCCAGGCCATCACCTCGGCCGGCACCGGCGCCGCCGCGGCGATCGACGCCGAGCGCTGGTTGGCCGTCGCCTTCGGCGAGCGCTGAAGGAGGACCCCGTCCCCCCCACCCCTCGCGAGCTGAGGGCGGGGCCCGGGACGGGGCCGAGGTGGGAGTCCTCCTGCCGGGCATACATCCATCCGCCCGCCGGTTGACACCGGCGGCACTCGAGCCAGTCGAACCAAGGGAGAGACCATGGCAGGCAACACCGTGACGGTCACCGACGCGACCTTCGCCGACGACGTGCTGGGCAGCGACAAGCCCGTCCTCGTCGACTTCTGGGCCGAGTGGTGCGGGCCGTGCAAGATGGTCGCCCCCGTCCTCGAGGAGATCGCCGCCGAGCACGGCGACAAGCTGACGATCGCCAAGCTGAACATCGACGAGAACCCGCAGATCGCCCGCGACTACCAGGTCATGTCGATCCCGACCATGACGGTGTTCCAGGGCGGCAAGCCGGTGAAGAGCATCATCGGCGCCAAGCCGAAGGGCGCGATCCTCTCGGACCTCGCCGACTACATCTGAGCAAGGGCCCGTCCTCTCGAGGACGTGAGCATCTCGAGGGCCTCCTCCGCCGGCCGGCGGAGGAGGCCCTCGCGCGTGCGGGGGCCCCACCGGGCCGCTCGGGCGCCCGGGGACCACAATCGACCCACGATGGCATCCGACAGCAGCATGCAACCCCTGGGGCCGGGGGACCGTGGCCCCGCCGTGGCCGACGTGCACGCCGCCCTGCGTGCCCTCACCCTGCTGCCGGCGGGGGGTGCCGCGGAAGAGGCGTCGCTGGACCAGGCGGTCTACGACGCGGCCACCGAGCTCGCCGTCCGCCACTTCCAGCAGGTGCGCGGGCTCTCCGTCGACGGCCGCGTCGGCGAGGAGACCTACCGTGCCCTGTCCGAGGCGCGCTGGTCCCTCGGCGACCGGCTGCTTCACCACGACCCGGTCCGCCCCATGCGCGGGGACGACGTCACGAACCTGCAGGACCGGCTGCACGAGCTCGGCTACGACGCCGGCCCGGTGGACGGCGTCTTCGGCCCGGAGACCGAGAGGGGGCTGCGGGCCTTCCAGCGCGACTACGGCCTGACCTCCGACGGCACCTGCGGGCCGGCCACCCTGCGAGCACTGCGCCAGCTCGGCCGCAAGGTCACCGGCGGGCGCCCCCAGCTGCTGCGGCAGAGCGCCAGCTTCGTGGAGAGCGGCCCGCACCTCATCGGACGGCGGATCGTCGTCGACCCCGGCCACGGCGGCACCGACACCGGCTTCACCGCCGGCGAGACCACCGAGGCCGACCTCGTGCTCGACCTGGCCTCGCGCATCGAGGGCCGGCTCGCCGCCGCCGGCGCCACCGTCTACCTGACCCGCGGCCGCGACCAGGACCCGTCCCCGGCCGAGCGGACGGCGTTCGCCAACGACGCCCACGCCGACCTGTTCCTCTCCCTGCACACCGACGCGCACAGCTCCGAGCACGCCCGCGGGGTGTCCAGCTACTACTACGGCACCGGCTCGGGAGCCTCCTCGACCGTGGGCGAGCAGTTCGCCAACCTCGTGCGCCGCGAGGTCGTCGTCCGCACCGGCCTGCTCGACCTCGGCTCGCACCCCAAGACCTGGGACCTGCTGCGGATGAGCCGCATGCCCGCCGTCCGACTCGACGTCGGCTACCTCTCCCACCCGGTCGACCGGCTGCTGCTGCTCGACGCCCGGCTGCGCAGCACCGTGGCCAGCGCCGTCCTCGCCGCCGTCCAGCGGCTGTTCCTGCCCGCCGAGGCCGACCCGCCCACCGGGACGTTCATCCTGCCCGCGAAGCGCTAGCAGGGTGAGCCGCCCTGCGCGGCGGCGCGGGGAGTGGGACCGGACAAGGGCTCGACGCCACGGGGGACGGCACCTGGTCGCGGTGTGGTCCGGTCGCGGTGTCGGCCGGTAGGCCGGTAGGCCGGTAGGCCGGTAGGCCGACGATGTACCCGTGACGGTTGGGTCCGTCCCGACCCGTGTCCCCGGCAGGTCGGCCCACTCCGGTCCCTACACTCGGGATGTGGCCGATCTCCAGCCCGGGACGCCCCCGGGCCCCGGTGTGCACCACCCCGCTCCGCGCCATCCGCGGCTGGACCCGCTGGCAGACCGGTACGCAGCACGCACGCACGGGATGAAGACCTCGGAGATCCGGGCCCTCTTCTCCGTGGTGAGCCGCCCCGAGGTCGTCTCGCTGGCCGGTGGCATGCCCGCGGTCACCGCGCTGCCGCTGGACGCGGTCGGCTCGATGATCGGCGAGCTGGTGTCCGGGATGGGCGCGCAGACCCTGCAGTACGGCTCCGGTCAGGGTGACCCGCGGCTGCGCGAGCGGATCTGCGACGTCATGGCCCTCGAGGGCATCACCGATGCCTCACCCAGCGAGGTCGTCGTCACCGTCGGCTCCCAGCAGGGGCTGGACCTGGTGACCCGCGTCTTCTGCGACCCCGGTGACGTCGTCCTCGCCGAGGGCCCGTCCTACGTCGGCGCGCTGGGCGTCTTCCAGGCGGCCGAGGCGCGCGTCCGGCACGTCCCGATGGACGACGACGGGCTCATCCCCGAGGCGCTGGAACAGGCGCTGATCGAGTGCCGCGCGGCCGGCGACCGGGTGAAGTTCCTCTACACCGTGCCGAACTACCACAACCCGGCCGGCGTCACGCTGTCCGAGCCGCGGCGGCAGGCGGTCATGGAGATCGCCGAGCGCTACGACCTGCTGGTCATCGAGGACAACCCCTACGGCCTGCTCGGCTTCGACCGCGAGCCGATGCGCGCCCTGCGGGCCCGGGACGACCGCCGGGTCATCTACCTCGGCTCGTTCTCCAAGACGTTCTCCCCGGGCCTGCGGGTGGGCTGGGTGCTCGCCCCGCTCGCCGTCCGGGAGAAGCTGGTGCTGGCCACCGAGGCGCAGGTGCTCTGCCCGCCCTCGCTGACCCAGTACGCCGTCGCCCGGTACCTGGACACCCAGCCGTGGCGTGAGCAGGTCAAGCACTTCGTCGAGCTGTACCGGGAGCGGCGCGACGCCACGCTCGAGTCGCTCGAGGCGCTGATGCCGCCGGGCACCACGTGGACCCGGCCCGACGGCGGCTTCTACGTGTGGCTGAAGCTGCCGCACGGCCTGGACGCCAAGCTCATGCAGCCGCGCGCGGTGAACGCGCACGTGGCCTACGTGCCCGGCATCGGCTTCTACGCCGACGGGTCGGGCCAGGAGTACATGCGGCTGTCCTACTGCTACCCCGAGCCGGACCAGATCCGCGAGGGGGTGCGCCGGCTGGCCCGGGTCATCGAGGCCGAGCTGGACCTGCACTCCACCTTCGACAGCGTGGACACCGGCACCTTCCGGGCCGTCCCGGGACCGCACGGCGCTGAGGCGGCCGGGGCCGGCACGATCGTCGGCCCGGCCAACAGCGACCGATACGAGGACCGCGCATGAGCGAGCCGACCGCCGTCCCCGCCGCGGAGCCCGGGGCGGTCGCGCACCCGCTGCGCGCCGTCGTCCTCGCCGGCGGGCTGAACGTCGAGCGGGAGGTCAGCCTCTCCTCGGGCACCCAGGTGGCCGAGGAGCTCGCCCGGGCCGGCGTGGAGGCCGAGCTGCGCGACGCCGACGCCGAGCTGCTCCCGGGCCTGGCCGCGGCGCCCGCGGACGCCGTCTTCATCGCGCTGCACGGCGCCACGGGTGAGGACGGCGCGCTGCGGGCGGTGCTGGACCTCGCCGGCGTCCCCTATGTCGGCTCGCCCGCCGCCGCCTGCCGGCTGGCCTGGGACAAGCCGGCCGCGAAGTCCGTCGTCCGCTCCGCCGGGGTGACCACCCCGGACTGGGTGGCCCTGCCGCACAGCACCTTCCGGGAGCTGGGGGCCGGTGCGGTGCTGGACCTCATCGTCGCCCGCCTCGGCCTGCCGCTCATGGTCAAGCCGGCCTCGGGCGGCTCCGCGCTGGGTGTGCAGAAGGTCAGCCGGGTCGAGGACCTGCCCGCCGCCATGGTGAGCTGCTTCGCCTATGGCGACACCGTGATGGTGGAGCGCTACGTCGACGGCGTGGAGGTGGCGCTGTCGGTGGTCGACCTCGGCGACGGCCCGGAGGCGCTCCCGGCGGTGGAGATCGCCCCCGAGTCGGGGGTCTTCGACTACACCGCGCGCTACACGCCCGGCCTCACCGAGTACCACGCGCCGGCGCGGGTGTCGGCCGAGGTGGCGGCCCGGGCCGCGGAGCTCGCGGTCCGGGTGCACGAGGTGCTCGGCCTGGCCGATCTCTCCCGCACCGACGCGATCGTCACGCCGGACGGCGCGGTGCACTTCCTCGAGGTGAACGTCTCGCCGGGGCTGACCGAGACCTCGATGTTCCCGATGGCGGTCGAGGCGGCCGGCTCCTCGCTCGGCGACGTCCTCGCCCGGCTGCTGACCCGGCGGGCCGCCACCACCCGCTGAAGGAGGACGCCGTCCTCCCCACCCTCGCAGGCCGGTCTCGACCCGAGCCGGCGGGGGTTGAGGCGGCGAGGTCCTCCTCCCTGCAGGAGGGCCGCACCGGTCGCTCAGGGACAGAGGCCCGGTTCCGTCCGTGACGGAACCGGGCCTCTGTCGTCCGATCACTCCTCCGGGCGGTGTCCGGCGACGTCCGGGGCCATCTGGCCGATGATGCGCTGCAGGTCGTCGACCGAACCGAACTCGACGACGATGCGGCCCTTGGCCCGGCCGATCTGGATCTTCACCTTGGTCTCGAAGGCGTCCGAGAGCCGGCCGGCGAGGTCCTCCACGCCCGGCGCGCTGAACTTCCGCGGCCGGCGCTTCGCCGTGGGCTCCTCGGCGACGGCCAGCGCGACCGCCTCCTCCGTGGCCCGCACCGACATGCCCTCGGCGACGATGCGTGCGGCCAGCGCCTCCTGCTTCGCAGCGTCGGGCAGGCCGAGCAGCGCCCGGGCGTGGCCGGCGGAGATGACCCCGGCGGCGACGCGGGTCTGCACCTTCACCGGCAGCTTCAGCAGCCGGATGGTGTTGGTGACCTGCGAGCGGCTGCGACCGATCCGGCTGGCCAGCTCCTCGTGGGTGGCGCCGAACTCCTCCAGCAGCTGCTGGTAGGCCGCGGCCTCCTCCAGGGGGTTGAGCTGGACCCGGTGGATGTTCTCCAGCAGGGCGTCGCGCAGCAGCGCGTCGTCCGTGGTGTCCCGGATGATCGCCGGCACGAACTTCAGGTCGGCGGCGCGGGCGGCACGCAGCCGGCGCTCGCCCATGATGAGCTCGTAGCCGCCCTCGGGGCGCTCGCGCACGACGATCGGCTGCAGCAGGCCGAACTCGCGGACGGAGTACGTGAGCTCCTCCAGCGCCTCGTCGTCGAAGACCTGACGAGGCTGCTTGGGGTTGGGGACGACGTCGACCACCGCGACCTCGCGCAGCTGCGCGCCGGGGACGCCGACCGCGGCCTCGGCCTGCGCGGCGACCGTGGCCGCGGCCTGGGCCGCCGGGGGGAGCAGGTGGACCGGGGGAGCGGGCGGCGCGGTCGGTGCGGCCTCGGGGTCAGCGGCCGGACCGGCACCGTCGTCCGCCAGGGGCAGCGGGCTCTGCTCGTCCTCCGGGGCACTGGTGGGGATCAGCGCCGCCAGCCCGCGGCCCAGACCGCCACGCTTGCTCATGCTCGCTCCTCAGGAGACGGGGGGACGGGCACGGTTGCCGCGTCGGTGTCGGGGAACGCCGTGCCCACGGGGGCGGCGACGGGTGTGCCGGGGGTCGGGCGCGAGGGCAGCGGCGGCAGGGCGACGCCGCGGTGGGCCAGCTCGCGCGCGGCCTCCACGTAGCTGGTCGAGCCACGGGACCCGGGGTCGTAGGTGACCACCGACTGGCCGTAACCCGGAGCTTCCGAGACTCGCACGTTCCGTGGGATGACGGTGTCCAGCACCAGGCTGCCGAAGTGGTTGCGCACCTCCTCGGCGACCTGGTCGGCGAGCTTCGTCCGCCCGTCGTACATCGTGAGCAGGATCGTCCGGACGGCGATCCCCGGGTTGAGGTGCCGGCGGACCAGGTCGATGTTGTTGAGCAGCTGCCCCAGGCCCTCGAGCGCGTAGTACTCGCACTGGATGGGGATCAGCACCTCGTCGCCGGCCACCAGCGCGTTGAGCGTGAGCAGCCCCAGGGACGGCGGGCAGTCGATGAGCACGTAGTGCGGGCGCTGCTCCGGCGCGAGCTCCTGCAGGTAGGTCTCGATCGCCCGGCGCAGCCGGTACTCGCGGGCGACGACGGAGACCAGCTCGATCTCGGCACCGGCCAGGTCGATGGTCGCCGGCACGCAGGAGAGCAGCGGCGTGGCCGTCGTCGGGTGCACCACCTCGGCGAGCGAGCTGTCGCCGACCAGGGCGTCGTAGACCGACGGCGTCCCCACGCTGTGGTCGACGCCGAGGGCCGTGCTGGTGTTGCCCTGCGGGTCGAGGTCGATGACCAGCGTCCGCAGCCCGTACAGGGCCAGGGCGACCCCGAGGTTGACCGACGAGGTGGTCTTGCCGACGCCGCCCTTCTGGTTGGCGATGGTGATGACCCGGATGCGGCCCGGGGCGGGGAACGGCTCCTGGTCGGCCGCGTGCAGGACCTGGGTGGCCCGCAGCGCCTCCATCGCGATGGGGCTGTCGAACTCGACGGCGGGAGCCGACTGCTCGGCCGTGAGACTGCTCCGCAGCCGCTGGCCCGGGTCGGTCATCTGAGGTCCTTCCTGCCGGTCCGTTTCACGTGGAACGGACGCGGGAAGCCGTACGGGGTTCCACGTGGAACGCGCGTCACCGCGTCCCTCGCGTCATCACCACCACGGTAGTGGCAGCCTCCCCCAGCCCCGCACCGACAGCCCGTGCGTGGATCTCCCGCATCCCGGCCGCCTCCAGCTCGGGAAGCAGGGACGGCAACTCCTCCAGCGCGCGGGACCCGACGAGGGCGACCAGCTGGGCGCCCGGGCGCAGCAGCCCGCGGCACCACGCCACGAGCCGGGGGAGGGCCGCCACCGCCCGCGCCGTGACGACGTCCACCGGCCCGACCGCGGCGCGCACCGAGCGCTCCTCGGCCCGGCCGCGCACGACGCGCCACGGGGCGCCCAGGTCGGCGACGACCTCCTCGAGGAACTCCACCCGGCGGGCCATCGGCTCGAGGAGGGTGAGCCGCAGGTCCGGCCGGGCCAGCGCCAGGGGGATCCCGGGCAGGCCGGCACCGCTGCCGACGTCGACCACCCGGGCGTCGGCCGGGACGGCGTCGGCGACCGCGGCGCTGTTGAGGACGTGCCGCTCCCACAGCCGGGGCACCTCCCGCGGGCCGATCAGCCCGCGGGTGACACCGTCGGTGGCCAGCCGGACGACGTAGCGCTCGGCGTCGGCCAGCGCCGGGCCGAACACCGAGCGGGCGACCTCCGGGGCCGGTGGGACGACTGGGGCACCGGTGCCGGACGAGGCGGGCTCGGTCACCGATCCGGCAGCACCACGACGCGACGGTTGGGCTCCTCGCCCTCCGACTCGCTGTGCACGCCGGCAACGCCGGCGATGACGTCGTGCACGACCTTGCGCTCGAACGGGTTCATCGCCGACAGCCGCTCCGGTTGCCCGCTGCTCGCGACGCGGCGCGCGGTCTCGGCCGCCAGCGAGGTGAGGTCGGCCCGGCGCCGGGCGCGGAACCCGCTGATGTCGAGCATGAGGCGGCTGCGGACGCCGGTGGACTGGGCCACGGCGAGGCGGGTGAGCTCCTGCAGCGCCTCCAGGACGGCGCCGTCGGGACCGACGAGGTCCTTGAGGTCGCCGCCGACGATCGCCACCGAGGCCCGGTCACCCTCGACGTCGAGGTCGATGTCGCCGTCCACGTCGAGGATGTCGAGCAGCCGCTCGAGGTAGTCGCCGGCGACGTCACCCTCGCGGACCAGCAGGTCGTCGGTGCCCTCGTCGTCCCCGACCGGGTCCGCCGGCTCGACGACGGCGTCGGCGCCGTCCTCGTCCGGGTCGGGCAGGTCAGGCTGCGCCGGGACGGCGGCGTCGGCGGGTGGGCTCAGGACCGCGCCGGAGGTGGCCTCGCTGGTGGGGGCGGCCGGCTCGGTGGGGTGCTGTGGGGCGCTCATGGCGTGTCCTCCAGTCGTGCGGGCGTCCGGGGTCGGCCCCGGTGGTCGATCACCGGCGCGGGCGCCCGCAGGGGCGCCGCACGCGCCGGCTCAGCGGCGCTTGCGCTTGCCGCGGTTGGCCGGTCCCTGGCTGCCGCGCGCACCGCCGGTGCGTGGGCGGCCCCCCGAGGAGCGGGCGGCGGCCGACGCGCCGCCGGAGCTCGCGGCGGTGGCGCCCGTCGCGGTGGGGGCGTCGTCGGCCGTGGTGTCGTGCGTCGTGGGCTCGCCGGCCGCGGTGTCGCCGGCCGTGTCGCCGGCCGTGGTGTCGCCGGTCGGGTTGGCCGTGTCGACCGTCGAGGCCGGGGCGGCGGTGCGGCCGTTCTTGGGGCGGACCGGCTTGGCGCCGGGCCGGGGGGCCAGCGCCTTGGGGTCGACGGCGGGCTTCTCCGCGGCGGCCCTGGCCTTGGCGGCGTCGGAGCCGGGCGGCGGCATCTTGCGCAGGATGAAGAACTGCTGGCCCAGCGTCCACAGGTTGTTGGTGAACCAGTAGAGGAGGACGCCGATCGGGAAGATGAAGCCGGAGACGAACAGGCCGATCGGCATCACGTAGAGCAGCATCTTCTGCACCATCGCGGCCTGGCCCTCGACCGGACCGGAGCGGCGCATGATCTGCTTCTGCGTGAAGAACGTCGTCAAGCTCATGATCAGGATGAGCACGAACGCGACGACCCGGATGTTGGCGTAGCTGGCGACCTCGAGGATCGCCTGCTCCTTGGCCCCGCTCATCGAGAACGACGACGAGATCGGCGCCCCGAAGAACGGCGCCACGGCCGCCTCGTTGGTGAGCGGCTCGTCCCAGCCGTAGAGGCCCTGGGCGTTCGGCGCCAGCCGGCGCAGCACGTGGAAGAGCGACAGGAAGATCGGGATCTGCGGCAGGATCGGCAGGCAGCCGGCCAGCGGGCTGACGTTCCGCTCCTTCTGCAGCTTCTGCATCGCCACCGCGAAGCCCTGCCGGTCGCTGCCGTACTGCTTGCGCAGCCGCGTGATCTCCGGCTGGAGCTCCTGCATCGCCCGCTGCGACTTCACCTGCTTGACGAACAGCGGGAAGAGGATCACCCGGACGGTGACGACCAGGAAGACGATCGACAGCGCCCAGGCCAGGCCCGACAGGCCCGTCCCTGCCTCGGGGTCGTCGAACACGAGGCTCCACAGCGAGTGCCACCGGGCCAGGACCCACGAGATGGCGGTGTACAGCCAGTCAAGCAAGGGGGGACTCCTCCTGCGGGGCCCGGCGGGGTGCCGACGGGACGGGTCGGTCGGGTGCGGGCGCGGTCGTGCGGGCCGGCGGCACCAGGTCGAGGCCACCAGGGTGCCAGGGGGCGCACTTGAGCAGCCGTCGCAGGGCCAGCCAGCTCCCGCGGCCGGCGCCGTGGACGGCGATCGCCTCGGCGGCGTAGGCGCTGCAGGTGGGCTGGAAGCGGCACCGCGGGGGGAACGCCGGGCTGATCGCCCGCTGGTAGAAGCCGACGACGGCCAGCAGCGCCCGGGCGACCGGGCGTCGTCCGTCGCGGGCGGCCGGCGGGTCGGCGGTCACGGGGTGCGGACCCGGAGGACGCGGTCGAGTCCGGCGGTCAGGTCGCGGCGCAGGTCCGCCGAGCTGGCGGTGGCCGCCTCCGGCCGGGCGCGGACCACCAGGTCCGCGGTGGGGGGCAGGCGGTCGAGCTGGTCGTGCACCACCGCTCGCAGCCGCCGGGTCACGCGGTGACGGACCACCGAGTTGCCCACGGCCTTGCCCACCACGAAGCCGGCCCGTGGACCACCGACCGTCCCGGCGTCACCGGGGGTCGGGGTCACGGGCCGTTCGGGGAGGTAGTGGAGCACCATGGTCGGCCGTCCGGCACGCCTGCCGGACCGGACGACCGCGGTGAACTCCGGACGCCGGCGCAGGCGTGCCTGCGCGGGCAGCACCTCAGGCGGAGAGCTTCTCGCGACCCTTGCGCCGACGGCCGGCGATGATCGCCCGGCCCGCGCGGGTGCGCATCCGCAGCCGGAAGCCGTGGGTCTTGGACCGGCGGCGGTTGTTCGGCTGGAACGTGCGCTTGCTCACGAGGTACTCCCACTACACGACATCGACGGGGCACGCCCACCGGGGGGAGGGCGCGCGACAGGGACGGGCACACGGCGGGAGCCGGTTCCCCGTCCACGGATCTCCCACCAGCATAGCCGAGGGAGCGGGGGGACCGGCGGCCCGGCCGGACACCGACTCCCCAGGGTCTCCCATCGGGAGGGACGACGCGTGGTGCCGCGCCACGGACGGTCCGCGACACGCCCCGCGGCGCGCCGAGAGCTGTCCCCGGCCTCGTTGCCGGGCTGTGGACGAGGCTGTTAGCGTCGCCGTCGCTCCACACCGGACACCGACGTCCGGCGCAGGGGCTGCCCCGCTGGTGTCGACCGACCACCACGCACTCCGGACAACCGCGACGACTCCCCTCTGACCAGCGGCGACACCCCCCAGCCCGGCGGAACGCGCGGGAGCCGGTGCGCATGTGTCGCCGATCGTGCACAGCCTGTGGACACCGGTGTGGACTCCGTGTGTCCGGATGTCCACAGTGGGGGACCGACCGGGGGACGACGGACCCGGCGACGGACGGCCGCCGCGGGGCCGACGACACACGGGAACCTGGGAGGACGAGGGCCATGGCCGATGCCACGGTGGACCTGGCGACGGTCTGGGACCAGATCCGCGAGCGGCTGGCGACGAGCCTGTCCCCGCAGCAGAACGCGATGCTGAACCTCACCCGCCCGGTGGGGGTCTTCGAGGACACCGCGGTGCTGTCGGCACCCAACGAGTTCACCCAGACCGTGCTCGAGTCCCGGATGCGCCGGGTGCTGGCCGAGGCGCTGTCGGAGCACCTCGGCCGCGACATCCGCGTCGCCGTCCAGGTGGAGGACAGCCCGGCCGAGCCACCGGCCGCACCTGCACCCGAGGTGCCGACCCGCCGTCGGTGGTCGGTGGTCGAGGCGCAGCGGGCCGAGGAGGACCGGGAGACCCGCGACCGCGCCGACGACGGGCGCAGCGCGTTCGGCGTGCGAGCCGACGTCCGGCCCGCGTGGGAGGACGACGGCAGGAGCACCTCCGACCCCCGACCGCCCGAGCGTGAGCCGGAGGAGTGGGCCCCCACCGACTGGAGCCCGCCGGCCCGGCGTCCGGCCGGCCGCGGCACCCGCGCCGCCGAGCGCGACTGGGGCGGGACCGACCTCGACGAGGACGGCGTGGCCGTGCTGCCCTTCGACCTCGACACCGGCGACGACGACGGCGGCGTCCCCGAGCCGCCCGCGCCGCCGTCCCGCGGCCGGCGCGGCGGGTCCCGAGGCGGAGGGGACGCCGTCCCGCTGTTCGGCGGTGACCGCCGGGCCCCGGCCGGCGGGCAGGACCCGGGGCTGAACCCCAAGTACGTCTTCGACAGTTTCGTCATCGGCAACAGCAACCGGTTCGCCCACGCGGCGGCCGTCGCGGTCGCCGAGGCGCCGGCCCGCGCCTACAACCCGCTGTTCATCTACGGCGACTCGGGGCTGGGCAAGACGCACCTGCTGCACGCCATCGGCCACTACGCGGCGCGGATGTTCCCCAACGTCCGGGTGCGCTACGTGAGCACCGAGGAGTTCACCAACGAGTTCATCAACCTGGTGCACTCCGGGCGGGCCGAGGACTTCCGCCGCCGCTACCGGGACATCGACTTCCTGCTCATCGACGACATCCAGTTCCTGGAGCGCGCCGAGCGGACGCAGGAGGAGTTCTTCCACACCTTCAACACGCTGCACAACGCCAGCAAGCAGATCGTCATCACCTCCGACCGGGCGCCGAAGAAGCTGACGACGCTCGAGGACCGGCTGCGCACGCGGTTCGAGTGGGGGCTGATCACCGATGTCCAGGCGCCGGACCTGGAGACCCGCATCGCGATCCTGCGCAAGAAGGCCTACGGCGAGCGGCTGCAGGTGCCCGACCCGGTGCTGGAGTTCATCGCCAGCAAGGTGCAGACCAACATCCGCGAGCTCGAGGGCGCGCTCATCCGGGTCACCGCGTTCGCGTCGCTGAACAAGCAGCAGGTCGACCTGCCGCTGGCCGAGCTGGTGCTCAAGGACCTGATCAGCGACGAGCAGGGCCCGCAGATCACCGCGGCGATCATCATGGCCGCCACCGCCGAGTACTTCTCCGTGACGATGGAGGAGCTGCAGGGCTCCAACCGCAGCCGCACGCTCGTCAACGCCCGCCAGATCGCCATGTACCTGTGCCGGGAGCTCACCGAGCTGTCCCTGCCGCGGATCGGGGCCTCCTTCGGCGGCAAGGACCACACCACGGTCATGCACGCCGTCAAGAAGATCACCAACCTGATGAGCGAGCGGCGGGCGACGTACACCCAGGTCACCGAGCTGACGGCCCGGATCAAGAGCCGCGCCCGGTCCTAGCGGACGACATCTCCGGCAGCGCGTCGCCCCGCGCTGAGGACACCGTCGTCCCCCGGACGACACCGCGGTCACGTGTCGTCCCCGGCCGACCCGCGCTGCTGCCCACTCGCACCGGGTCGGACCCTGGTCGCTCCGCGCAGGTGGCGCGGCATCACAGGCGGGCCCGGTGTGTCCGGTGGACGGCGACCTCGGTCGTCCACCTCGGTGTCCCCAGAGGGCCGCTCCGTGTCCACAGTCCTGTGGGCGGGCGGATCGTCGTCGTCCCCGCGTCAGGCGTGCTGTGCAGGTCACTCGCACCGGTGACCCGGGTCGACTCGTCGACGAGTTGTCCCCAGCGATGTGCACAGGTTGGGGAGATCTCTCCTCGCCCGCTCACCCCCGGTCACGACGTGCCAGAGCTGCCCACCGCTCCATCCACCCCTGGGGATCCCGGCCGTCGACCTCCTGACCTGCGGGTTCACTCCATCGGGGACATCGGGCACCGGTCGCCGCGGCGCCGGGCACCCGGACCTGGGTACGGACTGGGGACGGACGCTGGGGGAACCGGGGGACAGGACGTGGAGAGACGGCGGCCGGTGTGGGTGGACGTCGAGATGTCCACGTGTCGACACGGGAGTCCGCCTCACCACCCACAGTCGGCCAACATGTCGACTTGGGCGCTGACCTGCACGGACGGCCTCGATCCCCAGGATCCACACCAGTGATGACGAAGATGAGGGAGATAGATCGAGGATTTCTCGAACCACACTCTGGGTGGGGAAGCTGCGCTGCGAGTGACCTGACCGAGGACAGCGGTTACCTGCATGTCCCTCCCAGAGGGCACGATGAGCACCGCACCACGAGGACACCGACGACAGCTGGGGTGGATCAGGTCATGAAGTTCCGGGTGGCACGTGAGGTGCTCGCCGATGCCGTCGCGTGGACGGCGCGCAGCCTGCCGCCCCGGCCGTCGGTGCCGGTGCTGGCCGGGATCATGCTCGAGGTCGACGGCAGCCAGTTGTCGGTGTCCGGCTTCGACTACGAGGTCTCCGCCCGCGCCGAGGTGGACGTGCAGGCCTCCGAGAGCGGCCGGGTGCTCGTGCCCGGCCGGCTGCTCGCCGAGATCACCCGCGCACTGCCACCGCACCCGGTCGACCTCACCGCCGAGGGCCCGCGCCTGTCGATCTCCTGCGGGAACGCGCGCTTCAGCCTGCCGACGCTGCCGGTCGAGGACTACCCGTCCCTGCCGGCCATGCCGTCGTCGGCCGGCGTCGTCGACAGCGACGTCTTCGCCGAGGCCGTCGGCCAGGTCGCCGTCGCCGCCGGGCGGGACGACACCCTCCCCATGCTCACCGGCGTCCGGCTGGAGATCGAGGACGACCTGGTGACGCTGGCGGCGACCGACCGCTACCGCCTCGCCGTCCGCGAGTTCGCCTGGCGGCCGGAGACCCCGGGTCTGACCGCGGCGGTGCTGGTGCCCGCGCGCACGCTGGCCGACGCGGCGAAGACGCTGACCAGCGGGCCGGAGATCACGCTCTCGCTGTCCTCGGGCGGCTCCGGCGAGGGCATCCTGGGGCTCTCCGGCAAGGACCGGCAGACCACCACCCGGCTGCTTGACGCCGAGTTCGTCAAGTACCGGGCGATCATGCCCAACGAGTCGGCCAGCAACGCCACGCTGCCGGTCGGGCTGTTCACCGACGCCGCCAAGCGCGTCGCGCTGGTCGCCGAGCGGGGCACGCCGCTGCGCTGCGAGTTCACCCCCGGCCAGGTCACCCTGCGCGCCGGCGGCACCGACGACGAGGGCCAGGCGGAGGAGCGCTGCGACGTCGAGTTCGAGGGGGAGCCGCTGACCATCGGCTTCAACCCGACGTTCCTGCTCGACGGGCTGGCCGCGGTGCACACGCCGCGCGCGCGGATGGACTTCACCAGCCCGCTCAAGCCCGCCGTCCTCTCCGGGGTGCCCGAGCCGGCGACCGACGACGACGAGGCGGCCTCCCGGCCGGCCGAGCGGCCGGGCAGCTACCGGTACCTGATCATGCCGGTGCGGCTGCCGGGATAAGGACCTCGTCCTCCCCACCCTTGGCAGGCTCAGGGTGGGACCCGGGACGAGGCCGTTCCAGGACGTCGCCTCGGCTGCCGGCGGGGCCCGGGCGGCAGCGTCCGGCCGGACCGAGCACGATGGACTGCGGAGACGAGCCGGCCCGCCGACGGGCCGGCCGGACCACTGCGAGGAGAGGACTGCGTCGTGCAGCTGGGGCTGATCGGGCTGGGCAAGATGGGCGGCAACATGGCCGAGCGGCTGCGCCGCGCCGGTCACGAGGTCGTCGGCTTCGACCACCACCCGGAGAAGCGGGACGTCGACAGCCTGCCGGCGCTGAAGGAGGCGCTGTCGGCGCCGCGGGTGGTCTGGGTGATGGTGCCGGCGGGGGAGCCGACCCGGGCGACGGTCAAGGAGCTCGCCGAGCTGCTCGAGCCCGGTGACGTGATCGTCGACGGCGGCAACTCCAAGTACACCGACGACCAGGTCCACGACGTGATGTGCCGCGAGAAGGGGATCGGCTACGTGGACGCCGGCGTCTCCGGCGGGGTGTGGGGCCTGGAGAACGGCTACGCGCTGATGGTGGGCGGCACCAAGGAGGACGTCGCCAAGGTGCAGCCGGTGTTCGACGCGCTCAAGCCGCCGGCGCCGAAGGACGAGTCCGGTCAGGAGCTGCCGGGCGCGGGCTTCGTGCACGCCGGTCCCGTCGGCGCCGGGCACTTCTCCAAGATGGTCCACAACGGCATCGAGTACGCGATGATGCAGGCCTACGGGGAGGGCTACGAGCTGCTGGCCGCCGTCGACCTGATCGAGGACGTCCCCGGCGTCGTGAAGTCCTGGACCCAGGGCACCGTCATCCGCTCCTGGCTGCTGGACCTGCTGGTGCGCGCACTCGAGGAGGACCCGGCCCTCGAGAAGATCAGCGGCTACGCCGAGGACTCCGGCGAGGGCCGGTGGACCGTCGAGCAGGCCATCGAGAACGCCGTCCCCATGCCGGCGATCGCCGCCTCGCTGTTCGCGCGCTTCTCCTCGCGGCAGGAGGACTCGCCGACCATGAAGGCCGTCGCGGCGCTGCGCCAGCAGTTCGGCGGCCACGCGGTGCACGCCGTCCGCGAGCAGGAGGTCGAACGCCCCGCATGACCGCGCTGCTGGGCCGGGCCTGAGGTGTACCTGCGCCACCTCCAGCTGGGCTCGTTCCGCAACTGGGACCGGGTGGACCTGGCCCTCCGCCCGGGGCCGACGGTCTTCGTCGGCCGCAACGGCGAGGGCAAGACCAACCTCGTCGAGGCGGTCGGCTACCTGGCCACGATGGGCAGTCACCGGGTCGCCGGTGACGCCCCGCTGGTCCGGCAGGGCGCGTCCCAGGCGGTGGTCCGCGCGGCGCTGCGCCGGGAGGACCGCGAGCTGCTGGTCGAGATCGAGATCAACCCGGGCAGGGCCAACCGGGTGCGGGTCAACCGGGCGCCCCTGGCGCGGCCCCGGGAGCTGCTCGGGCTGGTGAAGTCCGTGCTGTTCGCGCCCGAGGACCTGGTGCTCGTCCGCGGCGACCCCGCCGAGCGGCGGCGGTTCCTCGACGACCTGCTGGTCAGCCGCACCCCGCGGCTGGCCGGCGTGCGCAGCGACTACGACCGGGTGCTCAAGCAGCGCAACGCCCTGCTCAAGACCGCCCGGATGGCCCGCGGCAACGCGCTGGCCACGCTCGACGTCTGGGACGGGCACCTCGTCGACCTCGGCGGGCAGCTGCTCGCCGCGCGGCTGCGGCTGGTCGCCGACCTGGCTCCGCACGTGACCCGCGCCTACGCCGGGGTCGCGGGTGCCGACGCCGCCGTCGCCGCGCTCGGCTACGCCAGCACCGTGCCGCTGGCCGGGGACGGGACGCCGGTACCGGAGGGGACGACGCTGCCCACGGCCGGGGAGTTCTCGGCCGCGCTGCGCGAGCGGGTGGCCGAGCGCCGCAACGAGGAGGTCGACCGCGGCATGACGCTGGTCGGCCCGCACCGCGACGACCTGGTCATCTCGCTGGGGTCGATGCCGGCGAAGGGCTTCGCCAGCCACGGGGAGTCCTGGTCGCTGGCCCTGGCACTGAAGCTGGGCTGTTTCGCGCTGCTGCGGGCCGACGGCGACGAGCCGATCCTCGTGCTCGACGACGTCTTCGCCACCCTCGACGCCGACCGCCGCGCGGCGCTGGCGGCCGTGGCCCGCTCGGCGGAGCAGTCCCTGGTGACCGCGGCGGTGCTGGACGACGTCCCGCCGGAGCTGCGCAGCACGGTGGTGCAGGTCGCCGGCGGGCAGGCGGTACCGCTCGACCCGGAGGCCGCCGAGGATGGGGCCGTGCGGGAGGAGGTCACGTGACCGAGCTGGCGAGGTCACGCGGGGGTGCGGCACGGCCGGGCACGGGGACGACGAGCGTCGGCGAGGAGGAGCCGTGACCGAGGAGCGGCCGGCGCGGCCCAGTGACATCGCGCGCGCGGCGCTGGAGGCGGCGCGCGCGGCCTCGGCGTCCCGGCCGCGCCCCACCCGGCGGCGGATCGCCGGGCCGAAGCGCAGCTGGAGCGGGCCCCGCCCGGGGGACGACGACCCGCAGCCGCTGGCCCGGCTGGTGGACCACCTCGTCGAGACCCAGGACTGGACCGAGCACACCAAGGTCGGCGCGGTCTTCGGCCGCTGGTCGGCGCTGGTCGGGCCGGAGATCGCCGCCCACTGCACGCCGCAGACGCTCACCGAGGGCGAGCTGCTGGTGGTCGCGGAGTCCACCGCGTGGGCCACCCAGCTGCGACTGCTGGCGCCGACGATCCTCGCCAAGCTGCACGCCACGGTCGGCGGGGACGTCGTGAGCCGGCTGCGCGTTGTCGGTCCGACGGCCCCGAGCTGGAAGAAGGGCCCCCGGTCGGTCCGCGGACGCGGGCCGCGGGACACGTACGGATAGGGGCCGCCGCCCGGGGTGGTGGCCCCGGGAGGACGGTGCACATGGGCACGGGGCAGATGGAGACGAGGCAGCGATGAGCAGCCCGCGCGACCGCGACGGTTTCGAGGAGCGCCCCGACGAGGGCAGCGGCTGGCGCGAGCCCGGCCACCTCGGCGGGGACGGCGGGCAGCCCCCGGCCGACCGGCCCGAGCAGCCGCCGGCCGACCAGCCGCCGGCCGACCAGCCGCCGGCCGACCGGCCGGGCGGGAGCACCGCCTGGCAGCCGCCGGGCTGGGACCTGCCACCCGCCGCCCCCGACCGCCCGGCGCAGTCCCCGGCCGCCGGCCCGCAGACGGTGGGCGAGCAGCCCACCCGCGGCGGCCTCTTCGGCAGCCGGCGGCCCCGGCAGCCCAGTGAGCTCGAGCAGGTCTTCGCCTACCAGGGCGACGCCGTCGGCGCGCAGGGCTGGGCGGTGCAGCAGGGCTGGGCCATCTCCGACGGCACCGCACCGGAGGACGCCGTCCTCGCCGAGCTGGTGCGCACCGCGCCGGTCCGGGCGACGAAGGACCACCGGCCCGCCGGCGTCATGCGCGGCCGCTACGGCACGCTCGACCTGGTCGCCTTCGACGTGCTCTACGCCTCCGGCCGCTACGCCGTCCCCGAGTACGCGGTCACCGCCGCCCCGGTGCTGGGCGCGCTGCCGCCGCTGCGGCTGTCGCCGGCCCGCTTCTGGAAGCACCGCACCGGCGGGCTGGTCCAGGTGCCCAGCGGCGACCCCGCCTTCGACACCCGCTGGGTGCTGCTCGCCGCCGAGGACGGCCCGGCCGCCCGCGCGCTGGTCGGCGACGCCACGGTGCGCGGGCTGCTGCTGGGCACCGACGACGGCGACGAGTTCTGGACGGTGGCAGGGGCCGACGGAGGTGGGTTGGCGGGTGGCTACCTGGCCGCGATCCGTCCCGACGGGCACCGGCCGCAGCTGATCGAGCACCACGCCCGGCTGCTGACCGCGCTGGTCAGCGCCCTCGCCCCGGCCCTCTGAGCCGCGCGAGTCCGTGGCCGAGGAGAGCACCTCCGCGGAGACCGCGGCTCGCGCGACCCTGCGGCAGCTGTGGCCCCTGGTCCGGCCGCACCGCCGCCCGCTGGCCGCGGCCGCCGTCCTCTCGCTGGTCGCGGCCGCCGGTGCGCTGGCCCAGCCGGCGCTGGTCGCCCGGGTGATCGAGGCGGTGGGGGCCGGCCGGGCGCTGCTGCCCGCCGTCGGCCTGCTGGTGGTGGTCCTGCTGGCGTCCTCGGCGCTGGGTGCGGTGCAGGAGTACCTGCTGCAGCGCACGGCCGAGGGTGTCGTGCTCTCCACCCGGCGGACGCTGGCCGACCGGCTGCTGCGGCTGCCGATCGCCGAGTACGACCGGCGGCGCACCGGCGACCTCATGTCGCGGGTCGGCGCGGACACCACCCTGCTGCGCGCCACGGTGACCTCCGGGGTCGTCGAGGTCGCCGGCTCCGCGGTGGTCGCGGTGGGCGCGGTGGTGGCGATGGCGCTGGTCGACGGGTGGCTGCTGCTGGTCACCGCGGGCTCGGTCGCCGTCGGCCTGGCGGTGGTGGTCTCGGTCGCCCGTGGCGTGCAGCGGCTCTCCCGCCAGGCGCAGGAGGAGGTCGGCGCGATGACCGCCGCGGTGGAGCGGGCGCTGTCGGCGGTGCGCACCATCCGGGCCAGCGGTGCGACCGCTCGCGAGGTGGACGTCGTCGCGGCCAGCGCCGGCCGGGCGTACGAGGCCGGCCTGCGGGTGGCCAGGCTGCAGGCGCTGGTCAGCCCGGCCGGGTCGATCGCGGTCCAGGGCGCGTTCCTCGCCGTCCTCGGCCTGGGCGGCTACCGGGTGGCGACGGGCTCGATCGCCGTCGCCGACCTGGTCGCGTTCATCCTCTACCTGTTCCTGCTGGTCATGCCGCTGGGCCAGGCGATCGGGGCCTGGACCCAGCTGCAGAGCGGGCTGGGCGCGCTGGCGCGGGTGCAGGAGGTGCTCGCGCTCCAGCCGGAGGACGACGCGCGGCCCGAGCGGGGTGGGGCGCTCGTCGTCGTCCCCGCGTCGCCGCCGTCCGCGGAGGTCCCGCTGCTGGAGCTGGACGACGTGTCGTTCCGCTACCCGGACGGCACCGACGTGCTGCACGGGGTCTCGTTCAGCGTGCCGGCCGGCAGCCGGGTGGCGCTGGTCGGGCCGTCGGGGGCGGGCAAGTCGACCGTGCTGGCGCTCGTCGAGGGCTTCTACCCGCTGACCGGCGGGGCGGTGCGGTGGGCCGGCACCGACGTGCGCGACCTGCCGCGGGCGGGCCTGCGCGCGCGGCTGGGCTACGTCGAGCAGGAGGCGCCGGTGCTGGCCGGGTCGGTGCGCGACAACCTGCTGCTGGCCGCGCCGGATGCGACCGACCTCGAGCTGTGGGCAGTGGTGGCCGACGTCGGGCTCACCGACGTGGTGCAGCGCTCGCCGCGCGGGCTCGACGTCCCGGTGGGGGACGACGGCGTGCTGCTGTCCGGCGGCGAGCGGCAGCGGCTGGCGATCGCGCGCTCGCTGCTGGCCCGCCCGGCGCTGCTGCTGCTCGACGAGCCGACCGCCAGTCTCGACGCCCGCAACGAGGCGCTGCTGCGCGACACCCTGGCCGCCGCCTCCGCCGACCGGGCGCTGCTGGTGGTCGCGCACCGGCTGTCGACCGTGCTCGACAGCGACCGGATCGTCGTCCTCGACGCCGGGCGGGTGGTCGCCAGCGGCACCCACGAGGAGCTGGTGGAGGCCAGCCCCCTCTACCGCGAACTGGCGGCCGCCCAGCTGCTGGTGTAGCGCGATGACCAGCTGACCTGGTCATCGCGGTTCCTGGCTCACCACCAGTGCTGGGCCAGGAACCAGAGCGGTGAGCCCAGCTGATCGTCGAGGTCACGCCGCGCGGGCGCGTCTCTGGCCCGCGGCGGCGGCCGTCCCCTGCTCCGCGGCGCGGCAGATGTTGCGCACCATCCCGCCGAAGATCGGGCCGTGGAAGGGCACCAGCACCCACCAGTAGAGGTTGCCGAAGAGCCCGTTCGGCTTGAAGGTCGCGCGTTGCCGCAGCCGGCTGCGTCCGTCCTCCTGTTCCACGTGGAACTCCAGCCAGGCCAGCCCGGGCAGCCGCATCTCGGCGCGCAGCCGCAGCAGCCGGCCCTCCTCGAGCGCCTCGACCCGCCAGAAGTCCAGGGCGTCGCCGACGTAGAGGTCCGACGGCGACCGGCGTCCCCGCCGCAGGCCGACCCCGCCGACGGCCCGGTCCAGCCAGCCGCGCACCTCCCAGGCCAGCGGGAACGAGTACCAGCCGGTCTCCCCGCCGATCCCCTCGACCACCCGCCACAGCGCCTCCGGTGAGGCGGAGGTCTCCCGGGTCTTCTCGTCGAGGTAGAGGGTGCCGCCGGCCCAGCGGGGGTCGGTGGGCAGCGGGTCCGACGGCGCCCCGGGTGTGGACGCCGAGGACCAGCGGGTGGCCACGGTCTGGTCCTTGACCCGCTGGATCGCCAGTCGCACCGCCTCGTCGAAGCCGAGCAGCCCCTCCGGCGGGTCCGGGACGTACTGCGCGATGTCGTGCTCGGCGCAGACGACGGTGTTGCGCAGCGACTCCACCAGCGGACGGGCGATCGACGCCGGCACGGGCGTGACGACGCCGACCCAGTGGCTCGACAGGCCCGGGCTGAGCACCGGGACGGGCAGGATCCGCCGCCTGGGCAGCCGGGCCACCGCGGCGAAGCGCTGCATCATCTCCAGGTAGGTCATGACGTCGGGGCCGCCGATGTCGAAGCACCGGTGCACGTCGGCCGGCAGCGTCGCGCAGCCGACCAGGTAGCGCAGCACGTCGCGGATGGCGATCGGCTGGATCCGGCTGTGCACCCAGCGCGGCGTGACCATGACCGGCAGCCGCTCGGTCAGGTAGCGCAGCATCTCGAAGGACGCCGACCCCGAGCCGAGCACCACCGCGGCCCGCAGGACGACGGTCGGGACGCCGGAGCCGAGCAGGATCTCGGCGACCTCGGCGCGCGAGCGCAGGTGCGGGGAGAGCTCCTCGCCCCGGGGCTCCAGGCCGCCGAGGTAGACCAGCCGGCCCACGCCGGCCTCCCGCGCGGCGCGCGCCACCACCCGCGCCGTCCGCCGGTCGGTCTCCTCGAACTCCTTGCCGGTGCCCAGCGCGTGGACCAGGTAGTAGACGACGTCGACCCCGGCGCAGGCCGCCGCGACCGCCTCGGCGTCGCCCGCGTCGGCCCGGGCGATCTCGACCTGACCGGCCCACGGGTGGTCGCGCAGCCGCTCGGGCGATCGGGTCATCACCCGCACCCGGTGCCCGGCGGCGAGCAGCTCGGGCACGAGCCGCCCGCCGATGTATCCGGTGGCCCCGGTGACGAGGCAGGTCTTCGCCGTGGGGGTGGAGGTGGTGCCGTCGGTCTCGGCCATGTCCCGAGTGTCCGGCGGGAACGCCCCGCCCGCTCGGGTCGCGGACCACCCCTGCACCCGCCACGCTGGGCGCACGTCCCGGAGACCAACGGCGGTCCCGTCCACCGGCACGAGTCGAGCAGGGGGTCCCCCATGGCCGACACCACCGCAGCACCCGACCGCACCCAGGACGGTCAACCCACCCTCAAGCGGGTCATGGGACCCGGGTTGCTGCTGCTGTTCATCGTCGGCGACATCCTGGGCACCGGGATCTACGCGCTCACCGGGCAGGTCGCGGCCCAGGTGGGCGGTGTGGTCTGGTTGCCGTTCCTCGTCGCCTTCCTCGTCGCGCTGGTCACCGCGTTCAGCTACCTGGAGCTGGTGACGAAGTACCCGCAGGCGGCCGGGGCGGCGCTCTACACGCACAAGGCGTTCGGCATCCACTTCGTCACGTTCCTGGTCGCCTTCGCGGTGATGAGCAGCGGCATCACGTCGGCGTCGACGGCGGCGCGTGCGTTCAGCGCCAACTTCGCCGACGTGTTCGGCCTCAGCCTGGGCGAGGGCGTCGGCATCACCCTCATCGGCCTGGGGTTCATGGCGCTGGTCGCGCTGGTCAACCTCCGCGGCGTGGGCGAGAGCGTGAAGACCAACGTGCTGCTCACCTGCGTGGAGCTCACCGGTCTGCTCATCGTCATCGGGGTCGGCGTCTGGGCGCTGGGTATGGGGGAGGGGGACTTCTCCCGGGTGACCGAGTTCGACACCGGCGAGCGCTCGGTGCTCGGCGGGGTCATCGCCGCCACCGGCCTGGCCTTCTTCGCGATGGTCGGCTTCGAGGACTCGGTCAACATGGCCGAGGAGTGCAAGGAGCCGCGGCGGATCTTCCCCAAGGTGCTGCTGGCCGGGCTCTGCCTGACCGGGCTGATCTACGTGCTCGTGTCCATCTCGGCGATCGCGCTGGTGCCGGCCGACCAGCTCAGCGAGGGCGACACCCCCCTGCTGCAGGTGGTGGAGGCGGGCGCCCCGGGCTTCCCGATCGGCGTCTTCGGGGTCATCACGATGTTCGCCGTCGCCAACTCCGCGCTGATCAACATGCTCATGGCCAGCCGGCTGGTCTACGGGATGAGCCGCCAGCACGTGCTGCCCCCGTTGCTCGGCCGGGTCCACCACCGCCGCCGCACCCCGACGACGGCCATCCTCTTCACCACCGCGCTCGCCTTCGGCCTGATCACCTTCGTCGGGGCGGTGCCCGCCCTCGGCGGCACCACGGCGCTGCTGCTGCTCATGGTGTTCACCGTCGTCAACGTGGCCGTCCTGGTGCTGCGCCGCGACCGCGTCGAGGCCGACCACTTCCGCACGCCGACGGTGCTCCCCGTCGTGGGCGCACTCGCCTGCGCGTACCTCGCGACGCCGTGGGCCGGGCGGCCCACGGAGCAGTACCGGATCGCCGGGGTCCTGCTCGCGATCGGCGTCGTCCTCTGGGGCGTCACCGTGCTGATCAACCGGCGCACCGGCCCCGCCGTGCCGCCGCTGGACCCCGAGCGGTTCACCAAGGGCGGCCCGGTCAACTGAGGAGGACCACCCCCCACGCCTCGCGCGCTCGGCGCGGGACCTGGAGGGTGACCCCGTCCTCTCGGCCTCCCCGCGGGGTCCTTCCCGGGCGGGGGCAGGGAGGCCTCACCGGGGCCGTCCCGGACGGGGGCACCCAGCGCCCCGGGGACGGCGTGTCGGGCCCGGGGTCAACACCTGTGGTGGCAGACGTGCTGCGAGTGGCGCAGACACGACGTGAGGGCCGGGACGACGGCATTCCTGTCGTACCACCCGGTATCCTGGAGAGCAGAAACCGCCAGCATCCGGCTGAGAGCCGTTCTGCGCCCCTGTCCACGATCGGGGCGCCTTGCCGCCGGGTGCGCGACAGAAGGGCCACACGTGGTCGCTCGACCGAAGACCGACGCCCAGGCTGACGCCTACTCCGGCAGCTCCATCACCGTCCTCGAGGGTCTCGAGGCGGTCCGCAAGCGCCCTGGCATGTACATCGGCTCGACCGGTGAGCGGGGCCTGCACCACATGGTCTGGGAGGTCGTCGACAACGCCGTCGACGAGGCCCTGGCCGGCTACTGCGACACGGTGCGGGTCACCCTGCTCCCCGACGGCGGCGTCCGGGTGGAGGACAACGGCCGCGGCATCCCGGTCGACATGCACCCGGTCGAGAAGCGCCCGACCGTCGAGGTCGTCATGACCATCCTGCACGCGGGCGGCAAGTTCGACGGCAAGAGCTACGGCGTCTCCGGTGGTCTGCACGGCGTCGGCGTCACCGTCGTCAACGCGCTGTCCAGTGAACTCGACGTGCGCATCTGGCGCGACGGCACCGAGTGGCACCAGCACTACGCCGAGGCCAAGCCCGGTCCGCTGGAGAAGATCGGCCCGACGAAGAAGCGCGGCACCCAGATCACCTTCTGGGCCGATCCCGACATCTTCGAGACGACGAGCTACTCGTTCGACACCATCAGCCGTCGCCTGCAGGAGATGGCCTTCCTCAACGCCGGCCTGAAGATCGTCCTGCGCGACGAGCGCCCGGGGCACGGCAAGG
Organism: Geodermatophilus siccatus; assembly: GCF_900103785.1. Taxonomy (GTDB): domain Bacteria; phylum Actinomycetota; class Actinomycetes; order Mycobacteriales; family Geodermatophilaceae; genus Geodermatophilus; species Geodermatophilus siccatus. The sequence goes on from NZ_FNHE01000009.1 coordinate 81,291, forward strand.
CCGAGACCGGCATGGCCGAGGAGGTGTCGCTCGCCGAGGAGGCCCCGGCCCCGGACGCCGAGACGCCGGCGTTCGAGCCGACCGAGGTCATGTACTTCTACGAGGGCGGCCTCAAGGACTACGTCGCCTACCTGAACCGGTCCAAGACCCCGATCCACCGCTCGGTCATCGGCTTCTCCGCCGACGGCACCGGCAAGAACGACACGGCGATGTCGGTGGACATCGCGATGCAGTGGTCCGAGGCGTACTCGGAGTCGGTGCACACCTTCGCCAACATCATCAACACCCACGAGGGCGGCACCCACGAGGAGGGCTTCCGCGCGGCGCTGACCTCGATCGTCAACCGCTACGCCGAGGAGAAGAAGCTCTTCAAGGGCAAGGACGAGAAGCTCACGGGTGAGGACATCCGCGAGGGGCTGGCGGCGATCGTCTCGGTGAAGATCGGCGACCCGCAGTTCGAGGGCCAGACCAAGACCAAGCTCGGCAACACCGAGGTCAAGGGCTTCGTGCAGCGGGTCTGCAACGAGCAGCTCGGGCACTGGTTCGAGGCCAACCCGACCGAGGCCAAGCAGATCATCACCAAGGCCAGCTCGGCCGCGCGCGCCCGTCGCGCCGCCCAGCAGGCCCGCCAGCTGGCCCGGAAGAACCCGCTGAACTCGACCGGCCTGCCCGGCAAGCTGGCCGACTGCCGCTCGACCGACCCGCGCAACTCCGAGGTCTACATCGTCGAGGGCGACTCGGCCGGTGGCTCGGCCAAGTCCGGCCGCGACTCGATGTTCCAGGCGATCCTGCCGATCCGCGGCAAGATCATCAACGTCGAGAAGGCGCGCATCGACCGGGTCCTCAAGAACACCGAGGTCCAGTCGATGATCACGGCCTTCGGCACCGGCATCCACGACGAGTTCGACCTGTCGAAGCTGCGCTACCACAAGATCGTGCTGATGGCCGACGCCGACGTCGACGGCCAGCACATCCGCACCCTGCTGCTGACCCTGCTGTTCCGCTTCATGCGGCCGCTGGTCGAGGCCGGGCACGTCTACCTGGCCCAGCCGCCGCTGTACAAGATCAAGTGGGGCGGCAAGGTCGGTGACGAGTACGTCTACACCGACAAGGAGAAGGAAGCCGTCCTCCGCGCCGGCGCCGAGGCCGGACGCAAGATCAAGGACGACGCGATCCAGCGGTTCAAGGGCCTCGGTGAGATGAACGCCACCGAGCTGTGGGAGACCACGATGAACCCGGAGACGCGGATCCTGCTGCAGGTCACCCTCGAGGACGCCGCGACCGCCGACGAGCTGTTCAGCGTGCTCATGGGCGAGGACGTCGACGCCCGCCGCAGCTTCATCACCCGCAACGCCAAGGACGTCCGCTTCCTCGACGTCTGAGGAAGGACCCCCTCGCCCCCCAGCCCGCTCGCAGGCTCGCGGCGGGGCCCTGCGAGGGGGCCGGCCGTCCCCCCTGCGCACCCACTCGTGGAGAACTGAACCGTGACCGAGACCCCTGCCCGCGACCGCATCGAGCCGGTCGACCTCCAGCAGGAGATGCAGCGCAGCTACATCGACTACGCGATGTCGGTCATCGTCGGCCGCGCGCTGCCGGAGGTCCGCGACGGCCTCAAGCCGGTGCACCGCCGCGTGCTGTACGCCATGTACGACCAGGGCTTCCGCCCCGACCGGAGCTACGTCAAGTGCGCCCGCGTCGTCGGCGAGGTCATGGGCAACTACCACCCGCACGGCGACTCGGCGATCTACGACGCCCTCGTGCGGCTGGCCCAGCCGTGGTCGATGCGCTACCCGCTGATCGACGGCCAGGGCAACTTCGGCTCCCCCGGCAACGACCCCGCGGCGGCCATGCGCTACACCGAGGCCCGGCTGACGCCGCTGGCCATGGAGATGCTGGCCAACATCGACGAGGAGACCGTCGACTTCCAGCCCAACTACGACGGCAAGAACCAGGAGCCCCTGGTCCTGCCCGGGCGCATCCCCAACCTGCTGATCAACGGCTCGGCCGGCATCGCCGTCGGCATGGCCACCAACATGCCCCCGCACAACCTGCGCGAGGTGGCCTCCGCGGTCTTCTGGGTGCTCGAGCACCCGGACGCCGAACCGGAGGAGGCCCTCAACGCCTGCATGCAGCGCGTCCTCGGACCCGACTTCCCGACCGCCGGTCTCATCGTCGGCCGCGAGGGCATCGAGGAGGCCTACCGCACCGGCCGCGGCTCGGTGCGCATGCGGGCCGTCGTCACCGTCGAGGAGGACGCCAGGGGGCGGGTGCAGCTGGTCGTCACCGAGCTGCCGTACCAGGTCAACCCGGACAACCTGGCCGAGGCGATCGCCGAGGCCGTCCGCGACGGCCGGCTGCAGGGCATCAGCGAGATCGCCGACGAGTCCAGCGACCGCGTGGGCCGCCGACTGGTCATCACCCTGCGCCGCGACGCCGTCGCCAAGGTCGTGCTGAACAACCTCTACAAGCACACCCAGCTGCAGACCTCGTTCGGCTGCAACATGCTCTCGATCGTCGACGGCGTCCCGCGGACGCTGCGGCTCGACGAGCTGATCCGCTACTTCGTGCTGCACCAGATCGAGGTCATCCAGCGGCGGACCCGTTACCGGCTGCGCAAGGCCGAGGAGCGCGCCCACATCCTGCGCGGTCTGGCCAAGGCCCTCGACCAGCTCGACGCCGTCATCGCCCTCATCCGGTCCAGCGAGTCCGCCGACGCGGCGCGCAGCGGCCTGATGGAGCTGCTGGACATCGACGAGATCCAGGCGACCGCGATCCTGGACATGCAGCTGCGCCGGCTGGCCGCTCTCGAGCGGCAGCGGATCATGGACGAGCTGGCCGAGATCGAGGCCCGCATCGCCGACCTGCAGGCCATCCTCGACTCGCCCGAGCGGCAGCGGCAGATCATCCACGACGAGCTCGCCGAGATCGTGGAGAAGTACGGCGACGACCGGCGCACGAAGTTCGTGCCCAACGACGGTGACGTCTCCATGGAGGACCTCATCGCCGAGGAGGAGGTCGTCGTCACCATCACCCGCACCGGCTACGCCAAGCGGACCAAGAGCGACCTGTACCGGTCGCAGCGCCGGGGCGGCAAGGGCGTGATGGGTGCGGCGCTGAAGCAGGACGACATCGTCGACCACTTCTTCGTGGGCTCCACCCACGACTGGATCCTCTTCTTCACCAACAAGGGCCGCGTCTACCGGGCCAAGGCCTACGAGCTGCCCGAGGCCAACCGCACCGCCCGCGGCGCGCACGTGGCCAACATCCTGGCGTTCCAGCCCGACGAGCGGATCGCCCAGGTCATGCAGATCAAGGACTACGACGTCGCGCCGTACCTGGTCCTGGCCACGGCCAACGGGCAGGTGAAGAAGACCCGGCTGAACGACTTCGACTCCCCGCGCAGCGGCGGTGTCATCGCGATCAACCTGCGCGAGAGCGACGAGCTGGTGGGCGCCGCGCTCATCGACCCCGACCAGGACCTGCTGCTGGTCACCCGCAAGGCGATGTCGATCCGCTTCAAGGCCGACGACGCCACGCTGCGGCCGATGGGCCGGGCCACCGAGGGCGTCCGCGGCATCTCCCTCGGCGAGGGCGACTCCCTGCTGTCGATGATCGTGGTCGAGGAGGGCGTCGACGTCCTCGTCGCCACCGAGCGCGGCTTCGCCAAGAGGACCGGGATCGAGAACTACCCGCCGCAGGGCCGCGGCGGCAAGGGCGTGCTCACCGCCGACCCGAAGGCGCGCAAGGGCAACCTGGTCGGGGCCCTGTCGGTCCGGCTCGGCGACGAGCTCTACGCCATCACCTCCGGTGGCGGCGTCATCCGGACCCCGGTCAACGGCGTCCGCCACAACAAGGACCGCGCCACCATGGGTGTCAAGCTCATGAACTTGCCCGAAGACGTGTCGATCGTGGCGATCGCGCGTACGACGGACAACGACGAGGCTGCCGCCTAGTCTGTGGACGACGACGGTGGAGGCGGGGTCGCCGGCCCCCGGGTCGGCAGCCCCGCCTCCGTCGTCCCAGCCATGATCGGCGCCCAGGCGCTCCCGGCCTCGCGCCGGGCACACCGGGTGCGAGGCAGCGGCGAGGGCCGCTGGGGAACGGGAGACTCGCATGAGCGACCGGACGCAGGGTTCGGTGCGCACCGGGGAGACCACCCCGGCACAGGGGACGGCGACCGGTCAGCAGCCCGCGGTTGACGGCAAGCCCTCGGTGGGGTCGACGCAGACCATCCCCGGTGCGAACACCGCCCGGACGAAGGCCGTCGCCGCGGACAGTGAGGCCCCGGCCGCGGCCGGCCCGGCGTCGGGGACGCAGACCGCCGTCCCCCCGGCCACCGGTGCCCAGCCCGCCACCGGCACCCAGCCCGCCACCGGTGCCCAGCCCGCCACCGGCACCCAGGCCGCCACCGGCGCCCGGCCCGCCCCTGGTGCTCAGCCGGCCACCGGTGCCGCGAAGGCCTCCTCGGGCGACGGCGGCGGCAAGGCCGCCCGCGGTCCGCGTCGCGCCCGGCTGCAGCTGCGGCACATCGACACGTTCTCCGCGCTGAAGATCTCGCTGGTCCTGTCCATCGCGATGTTCTTCATCTGGATGGTCGCCGTGGGTCTGCTCTACGGCATCCTCTCCGGCCTCGGTGTCTTCGAGACCCTCAACGACCTGTTCGGCCAGCTCGGCAGCGCCTCGGGCGGTGACGGCGGCAGCGAGGTCATCACCCCGGGCATCGTCTTCGGCGGCGCCGCGGTCATCGGGGCGATCAACATCGTGCTGATGACCGCGCTGTGCACCGTCGCGGCGTTCATCTACAACATGTGCTCCGACCTGGTCGGCGGCCTCGAGGTCACCCTCTCCGAGCGCGACTGAGAGAGGACTCCCTGCTCCCCGCCACCCGCGAGCTCGCGGCGGGACCCTGCAGGGGGCGGCGGTGCGCTGGAGGCGCCACGCCGGGTGACCCCCCTGCGGGCGGCACGGTGGGGCCAGGTACGCTGGTCGAGGTCCACGGGCCTGTAGCTCAGGCGGTTAGAGCGCATCCCTGATAAGGATGAGGCCGGAGGTTCAAGTCCTCCCAGGCCCACCCGTGATCCGGAGCCACCGGCCCGACCCCGTCCCCGGGGTCGGGCCCCGGCCCCCTCCCGAGGAGGGGGGCTCCCCTCGAGGAGGTACCCCGCGTGCTGAGGAAGCTGGTCTTCGCGGCAGCCGCCGCCGGAGCCCTCGCCGCCGTCCGCCGGCGCTCGTCCGGCAGGGTGGAGGCCGACCTCTGGGCCGAGGCCACCCGCGGCCCGCAGGGGGTCAGCACGCCCACCACCCGCTGACCCGCCGGGGGGCTCCCACCTCCCACCTCGGGGACGTAGCTCAATTGGCAGAGCACCGCCTTTGCAAGGCGGGGGTTAGGGGTTCGATTCCCCTCGTCTCCACCCACTCCCCAGGACCTCCGGCACTGGACGTCCCGCCGCCCTCCGCGTATCGGTCGGCCAGGCCGCTGGCCCACGGCTCAGGGCGGGCCAGGGCCTCGTCCCGAGGAGGAGAGTCATGGCTCGGAAGACCATCGACTGCCGGACGATGCCGAGCGAGAGCAACTGCACCGTCCAGATCGCCGGCGAGGAGGACGAGGTCCTCGAGCTCGCCGTCCAGCACGCGGTGTCGGTGCACGGGCACGCGGACGACCGGGAGTTGCGCGACGGGCTGCGTGCCGCGCTGCGGGACGAGGAGGCCCTCCACCTGGAGGAGGGCGCCTTCGTCCAGCTGATCGAGTTCCACGCCCGAGACCTCGACGGGGTCCGCGCGCTCGGCGAGGAGTGGCGGGAGCGGATGGGCCGCGAGACGACGGCCCGCTGGATCGTGTTCACGGCGGATCGCGACCGGGCCGACACCTACCTCCAGTTCGTGGCGTTCCCCGACCACGCCTCCGCGATGCGCAACTCCGAGCACCCGGTGACCACGGAGATCTCGAAGCGGATGCAGGAGGTCACCGAGGGGGAGGCGAGCTTCCGCGACCTCGACGTCGTCCACCTCATGCGCATCTGACCGCAGTACCGGCCGTCCGCTCCCCGTGCCTCGCGGGGAGCGGGCCAGTGGGAGAGTGGACGTCGTGACTGAAGCGACTCCTGCACGCCGCGCCGTCCTGCACACCAACCACGGCGACATCACCGTCGACCTGTTCCCCGACCACGCACCCAAGACGGTCGCGAACTTCGCCGACCTCGCCGAGGGTCGCCGGGAGTGGACCCACCCGCAGACCCGCGCGAAGACCACCGACCGCCTCTACGACGGCACCGTCTTCCACCGGATCATCGACGGCTTCATGATCCAGGGCGGTGACCCGCTGGGTCAGGGCATCGGCGGTCCGGGCTACCAGTTCGGCGACGAGATCCACCCCGACCTGGCCTTCACCAAGCCCTACCTGCTGGCCATGGCCAACGCCGGGCCCGGCACCAACGGCTCGCAGTTCTTCATCACCGTCGCGCCGACCACCTGGCTGACCGGCAAGCACACCATCTTCGGCGAGGTGGCCGACCAGGCCAGCCGGGACGTCGTCGACCGCATCGCCAAGGTGCGGACCGGCCGTGGCGACCGCCCGGTGGAGGACGTCGTCCTGCAGTCGGTCGAGGTGCAGCGCAGCTGACCACGAGCCCGGACGACGGGGGCGCCGGCCAGCCGCAGCCGGCGCCCCCGCCACCCAGTTGCTACCGGCACCCGGACCGGCCCACCCGCATCGCCTGCACCCGCTGCGGCCGACCCATCTGCCCGGAGTGCATGACCCCCGCTTCGGTCGGCTTCCAGTGCCCGGACGACGTCCGGGCCGGCAACGCCGGTGTGCGCCGTCCCCGCCAGGCCCCGCTGCTGCAGCGGGCCGGACGGCGCTTCGGCGCGGTCACGGTCACGCTCATCGCGCTCAACCTGGTGGTCTTCGTGGTGACCGCGGTCTCCGCCGGCCTGGCCGGTGCCAACCCGCTGGACAACCAGTTCTCGCCGCTGTTCGTGCAGCTGGCGCAGATCCCGGTCCTCGTCGAGCTGGGCGAGGACTGGCGGCTGGTCACCGCGGCCTTCCTGCACATCGGGATCCTGCACCTGGTGCTCAACATGCTGGCGCTGCTGGTCTTCGGCTCCGAGCTCGAACGCCAGCTGGGCCGGTGGCGCTACCTCGCCGTGTACCTCGTCTCCCTGCTCGGCGGAGCGGTCGCGCTCCAGCTGTTCGGTGAGCCGGGGCGCCCGGTCGCCGGGGCCTCGGCCGCGATCTACGGCCTGCTCGGCGGCCTGGCCGTGGTCATGATCGCCCGCCGGGAGGACCTCCGCGGGCTGCTCACCCTGCTGGCGATCAACGTGCTCATCAGCTTCCTGCCCGGCGTCTCCCTGCTGGGGCACCTGGGCGGCCTGGTGGCCGGCTTCGTCGCCACCGGGCTGGTCGTGCTGGCCCGTCGGCGCACCGAGCTGCAGGTGCTGGGCCTGATGCTGCTGACGGCGGCGCTCGTGGTGGTCGCGCTGACCGTCCCCACCCTCGTCGTCCTCGCGTGAGGACCCACCCTTCCCCCGTGGAGGACCCCCTTGCCCCCCGCCACTCGCAGGCTCGCGACGGGACCCTGCACGAGGGCCGTCGAGGCTCGGCGCGGGGCCCTGGAAGGTGGCCGTCCCGGTCCGTCACCAGGGCCGCAGCGCGCGCAGCGCCCGGGCGACGTCGCCGGGGTCGGCGCCGAGGTCCCGGCGGCCGAGCAGTACAAGGACCCCGTCCTCCTCACCACTCGCAGGCTCGCGGCGAGCCTCTGGACGGGGCCGGCCGTCGCCGTCCGGTCCGGCGGCGGTGTCCAGCTCCAGCAGCCGGGAGCGCAGCCCCCACCGGCGGGCGTCGCGCACCCGCACCTGCAGCCGGGCCCACGGCAGCACGGTCGTGCCGCCCAGCCGGCGGACGGCGACGCCCTCCGGACCGGCGGCCAGCCGCGGGCGCAGCACCCGGTCGCGTGCGGACAGGGCGAGCAGCAGGACGGCGGCCGCGCCGACCAGCACCCGGCCGAGCGGGTCCAGGACCACCGTGACCAGGCCCAGGACGACGCCGGCCGCCGCCAGGACCGCCGTCTCCCCGGTGCGCGGCGACCACTCCACGCCGTCCAGCCTCCCAGGCGACCGCGGCCGCTCCTATGCGTGGACGTCCTACGATCGCGCCACGGTGGGTGGAACGCCGCCCACGTCGACGAGGAGTGGTCATGCGAGATGCCGTCATCTGCGCCGCGGTGCGCACCCCGGTGGGCAAGCGGGGCGGTGGGCTGTCCGGAGTGCACGCCGTGGACCTGTCGGCCACCGTGCTGGACGCGCTGGTCGAGCGCACCGGCCTCGACCCGGCCGTGGTCGAGGACGTGTTCTGGGGCTGCGTGAGCCAGGTCGGCGAGCAGACCTTCAACATCGCCCGCAACGCCATCCTGGCCGCGGGCTGGCCGGAGTCGGTGCCCGGGGCGACGATCGACCGGCAGTGCGGCTCCTCGCAGCAGGCGGTGGCCTTCGCCGCCGCCACGGTCATCAGCGGGCAGGCCGACGTCGTGGTCGCCGGTGGTGTCGAGTCGATGAGCCGGGTGCCGATGGGAGCCGCCCGCGCGGACGGCCTGGCGGGCAAGCCGTTGGGGCCGCGCTTCCTCGAGCGCTACGGCGGGGTCTTCCCCAACCAGGGCATCGGCGCGGAGATGATCGCCGAGCGCTGGGGCTTCTCCCGCACCCAGCTCGACGAGTACTCCCTCGCCTCGCACGAGAAGGCGGCCAAGGCGCAGGCCGACGGCGCCTTCGAGGAGGAGATCGTCCCGGTGACCACGCCGGACGGCACCGTGGTCAGCGCCGACGAGGGGATCCGGCCCGGCGGCACCCTGGAGAAGCTGGCCACGCTGAAGACCCCGTTCAAGGAGGACGGCGTCATCAGCGCCGGCAACGCCAGCCAGATCTCCGACGGGTCGGCCGCGCTGCTGGTCACCACCTCGGAGAGGGCCCGGGAGCTCGGCCTGCGCCCGCTGGTGCGCGTCCACACGACGGTCATGGCGGGCGACGACCCGGTCATCATGCTGACCGCCCCCATCCCGGCCACCCACAAGGTGCTGCAGCGCTCGGGCCTGTCGGTCGACGACATCGGGGTGTTCGAGGTCAACGAGGCGTTCGCGCCGGTGCCGCTGGCCTGGCAGGTCGAGACCGGGGCCGACGCCGACCGGCTCAACCCGCGGGGCGGCGCGATCGCGCTGGGTCACCCGCTGGGCGGGTCCGGCGCCCGGATCATGACGACGCTCGTCCACACCATGCAGGCCACCGGCGCCCGCTACGGCCTGCAGACGATGTGCGAGGGCGGCGGGATGGCGAACGCGACCGTCCTGGAGCTGCTTCCCTCCTGATCCACAGGCCCCTGTCGACGGCCCCCGGTCCCCCGTGGCCCGGGGGCCGTCGTCGTCCCGGGGGACGGCGTCGTGGGAGATCGGGATTCGCCGTGGTCAGGCCGCGTGTCGCGCTACCACAGGGCGGGTAGGACGGCGAACGCAGGGCTGCCGCCATGTCGACTCGTCCACAGTTGTGTGCACAGCTGGGGATGGACTCACAGGGCTGTAGTTACTCGGGTGCCCTTCTCGTCACTCCCGTCCCACCCGTGATGAACCCGCAGCTCAGCGCGGCGCGGTCGAACAGGCGTTCTCCACACGTCGTGGACAACCCTGGGGGTTCAGCGCTTTGTCGACCTGTGGACAGCGTCGAGCCGCTGTGCACAACGCTGCGTGTGGACAACACTGTGTGTATCCAGTCGGTGACAGACGAGAGGCCCCCGTCCCGGGTGGGACGAGGGCCTCGTCGGCGGGTGGCAACCCCTCCTGCGCACCGCCCCGGACGTGGGAGGGCGGGCAGGAGGGTGCTCCTCAGCGCCAGCGCATCGACATGACCAGACCGGCCACCATGAGGCCGAAGCCGATCAGGAAGTTCCAGGCGTTGAGCGCCGACATGAACGGGATCCGGTCGCCGGCGACGTAGAACACGACGATCCACAGCAGCCCCAGCAGCATGAGCGTGACCATGAGCGGGGCGTACCAGCGCGGGCTGGGCTGGAGGGCCCGCGCGCTCGTCGTCCCGGACTGCAGGGTGCCCTGCGGCGGCGTGTAGACCGACTTCTTGCGCACCTTGGACTTGGGCACCGATGGACTCCCTCCGGGGCCGGTCCCTCGCGACCGGCCGTGACGGTTCCCCAGCCTAAGCTGCAGATGTGGCACCAGCCCGCACCCTGCGCCCACGGATGACCCGTGGGGGTGCCGCGTGGGCCGCCCTGGTGCCCGTGGTGGCGCTGGCGGCCGGGCTGCTGTTCGCGACGTCCAGCCAGACCGCCCAGGGCACGGACCTGCGCGGCGGGGAGGCCACCGAGCTCTCCGCCCTCATCCCCGCCCGGGAGGACGTCGTCGCCCAGCAGGAGGCGCAGCTGGCGGCGCTGCAGGCCCAGGTGCAGGCCCTCACCGACCAGGCCGCGTCCCGCGACGGCGACGTGGCGGCCGCCCGCGACGCCGGGGAGGCCGGCGTCCTCTCGGCCGGCCTGGTGGCCCTCACCGGTCCCGGTGTGGAGATCACCCTGGACGACGCCCCGCGGCGGCCCGACGGCTCGCTGCCCATCGGCGCCCAGCCCGACGACGTCGTCATCCACCAGTCCGACGTGCAGGCCGTCGTGAACGCCGTGTGGGCCTCCGGCGCGGACGCGGTGGCCATCATGGACCAGCGGCTGATCGCGACCAGCGCCGTCCGCTGCGTCGGCAACGTCCTGCTGCTGCACGGCCGCACCTGGTCGCCGCCGTTCGTGGTCACCGCCATCGGCGACGCCGACGCGATCCGCGCCCAGCTGGCCGCCTCCCCGCAGGTGCAGGTCTTCCAGCAGGCGGTCGAGGACTACGGCCTGGGCTTCGCCGTCCAGGCGCGCGGCGAGCTCACGCTGCCGGCCTACGACGGCCAGCCGGCGATGGAGTACGCCACAGCCGCTGCCGGCTGAGGCCCCGTTCACGGCCCCGGCCCCGTGCAGGGGCCCGCTGCGAGCTCGCGAGCGTGAGGAGGATGGCGTCCTTTTGGTACACAGGGACCGTGAGCCGACCCGTCCTCGTCGTCGACAACTTCGACAGCTTCGTCTACAACCTGGTGCAGTACCTGGGCCAGTTGGGCGTCGAGTGCGTCGTCCGGCGCAACGACGCCGTCACCGTCGACGAGCTGCCCGGCCTCGACGTCGCCGGGGTGCTGCTCTCCCCGGGGCCGGGGACGCCGGCCGACGCCGGGGTGACCGTGCCGATGGTGCGGGCCGCCGCCGAGGCCGGGACGCCGGTCCTGGGCGTGTGCCTGGGCCACCAGGCGATCGGTGAGGCGTTCGGTGCGGAGGTCGTCCGCGCACCCGAGCTGCTGCACGGCAAGACCAGCCAGGTGGTCCACGAGGGCGCCGGCGTGCTGGCCGGGCTGCCCTCCCCGTTCACCGCCACCCGCTACCACTCGCTGGCCGTCGACCGCGACACCGTGCCCGCCGAGCTCGAGATCACCGGGACGACGCCCTCGGGCATCGTCATGGCGCTGCGGCACCGGGAGCTGCCCATCGAGGGCGTGCAGTTCCACCCCGAGTCGGTGCTCACCGAGGGCGGCCACCGGATGCTCGCCACCTGGCTGGAGGCCTGCGGCGTGGCGCCCGACCCCGCCACCGTGGAGGCGGCCAGCGCCGCGGCCCACCGGCTCACCACGGTCGCCACGACGGCCTGAGCGGCCCTCGACGCAGCAGGGCCCCTCCCCGCACGGGAAGGGGCCCTGCTGTCGTCAGCGCGGCGGCTCGGCCGTCGTGGGCGGCACCCGGACGACCACCGCGATCGGTTCGTTCGCGGCCGCCTGGCTACCGGCTCCCGGTCGGGTGCCCAGGATCGCGGTCACCTGCGACAAGTTGGTGACCACGGCCCCCTGCTCGTCGATCACGCTGACGTCGGTGAAGCCGGCGGCGCGCAGTGCGTCGCGGGCCGCCGTGGCAGAGTTCTGGGTCGTCACATCCGGCACGGTGAGCAGCGGGTCCTCGGCCGGCTCCGACGGGCCGCTGGAGACCTGCAGGGTGATCGGGTCGTCCGCGGAGGCCTGCTCGCCGGCGGAGGGGTCGGTCTCGATGACCGTGCCCTCGGGCTGCTGGGACTCGACCTGCTCGGCGGTGACGTTGGTGAAGCCCGCGCTCCGCAGCGTCTGGGTGGCCGCCGCCTGCTGCTGGCCGGTGACGTCGGGCACCTCGGCGTCGCCGTCGGACACCTGCAGGGTCACGGTGGTGCTCGGGTCGACCGACTGCCCCTCGCCGGGGCTGACGTCGACGACCTGGTCGGCGGGCTTCAGCGAGTCGATCTCCTCCGTCTCCACGCTGTCGAAGCCCGCGTTCTGCAGGGTGTTCTCGGCGCGGTCGACGTCCAGGCCGATCACGGCCGGGACCTCGACGGTGCCCGGCCCGACGCCGACGGTGAGGCGGACCGCGCTGCCCGGGTCGACCTGGGTGCCGCTGGACGGATCGGTGCCCAGGACGGTGCCCTCCTGGGACTCGTCCTGGGTGACCTGCTGGGTCACCTCGCCGACGGTCAGCCCGGCGTCGGTGAGCTGCTGCTCGGCCGCGGCCTGCTGCTGCCCGACCACGTTGGGCACCGGCACCTGCGTGGCCGTGGGCTCGGCCGCCGGCTGGTCGTCGCCGGAGTTGACCAGCAGCGCCACCCCGACGACGGCGCCGAGGATCAGCACGCCGGCGATGACCGCGGCGATGATCCGGTTGCGCCGGCGCTTGCCGACGTCGTCGTCCTCGTCGTCCCAGCCGCCGTCGCCGTACCCGCCGGGCGGGGCGCCGATGATGGCGGTCTTCTCGGCGTCGCCCATCACCGGCGTGGCCTCGACCCGCTGGCCGGCCAGGGCCCGCAGCAGGTCGTTGCGCATGTCCGCGGCCGACTGGTAGCGGTTCGCCGGGTTCTTGCTCAGCGCCTTGAGCAGGATGGCGTCGAGGTCGGCCGGGATCGCCGGGTTGACCGACGACGGCAGCTTCGGGTCCTCGCGCACGTGCTGGTAGGCCACCGAGACCGGCGAGTCGCCGGTGAACGGCGGCGCTCCGGTGACCAGCTCGTAGAGCAGGCAGCCGACCGAGTAGACGTCCGAGCGGGCGTCGACGCTCTCGCCGCGGGCCTGCTCGGGGGAGAGGTACTGGGCGGTCCCTATCACCGCGGCCGTGGAGGTCATGGTCGCGGCCGAGTCCGACACCGCGCGGGCGATGCCGAAGTCCATGACCTTGACGGTGCCCTGGGGGGTGACCATCACGTTCCCGGGCTTCACGTCGCGGTGCACGATGCCGTTGCGGTGGCTGAAGTCCAGCGCGGCGCAGATGTCGGCGGCGAAGGTCATCGCCCGCTCCGGGGAGAGCACGCCCTCCCGGCGCAGCACGTCGCGCAGGGTCTCGCCCTCGACGTACTCCATGACGATGTACGGGGTCGCGCCGCTCGACGTCCGGTCCTCGCCGGTGTCGTAGACCGAGACGATCGCCGGGTGGTTCAGCGAGGCCGCCGCCTGCGCCTCGCGGCGGAACCGGACCTGGAAGGAGGGGTCGCGCGCGAGGTCGCTGCGCAGGACCTTGACCGCCACCTCGCGGCCGAGGCGCAGGTCGCGGCCGCGGTGCACCTCGGCCATGCCACCGCGACCGAGCACCCCGCCGATCTCGTAGCGCTCACCGAGCACCTGGGGCGTGGTCATCGGAGGTCCTCTCGGGCGGTGCGGTCCTGCGTCCGGGCGGGACCCCGCGGGGCGCAGTGGACGGGTGGGCCGGCGGGCAGCGTAACCGCTGCGACCGCCAGGACCCGGACGGCGCGAGGGGAGCGGCTCACGCCGTCGGACCTGCTTCCCCAGCCACCGGCTGGCGGTTCTGCGCGTTGCCGGCCGGTGGCTCGGCCGTGTCACGTGGGGGCACGGTCGCCGTCGGCGTGTTGCCGGGCAGCGTGGTCTGTGTCGGCTGTGCGGTGGGGGTGGACGTGGCGCCGCCACCCGTCGGCCGGGGGTTGCCGGTGGGCCAGGTGTTCCCGTCGGGGTCCCCGCCGTCGTTCCCGCTGTCCTCGTCGCCGCCGGGATCGCTGGCCGTCGTCGGGGCCGGAGCAGCGGTCGTCCGGGGCGGGGCCTGGGTGGTGGGGGCCGCAGGAGCCTCGTCGTCCCCGGTGCCGGTGCCCCCGTCGCCGGTGTCGGGCGCGTAGCCCGCAGCGGCGTAGAAGAGGGTCACGGTGTCGCCGGGCGAGACGTCGGTGTTCGCCGGGTCGGTGGTGACGACGTCGCCCTCGTCCAGCGGCTGACCGAGCGCGGCCAGCTGCGCGGCACTGGCCTCCTCGGTCTCGACCTGCAGGCCCGCGGCACGCAGGAGGTCCGCGACGTCGTCGACGTCGTCCCCGACGTAGTCGTCGGTCGCGACGAAGAACGCCCCCGGCGCCGCGCTGGAGGCCGTGCTCGGTGCCGCGGTGGTGGGGGCGGCGTCGGTGCCCGTCGAGCCGTCGTCCCCGCCGCCCGCGAGGGCCCACAGCCCGCCGCCCACCAGCGCGAGCAGCAGCAGGCCGGCGACCAGCCACACCCAGGGCTTGCGGCGGCGGTCGTCGTCCGCGGGCGGCGCGGTGTGCCGGCCGCGCTCGTCGTCGTCCTCGGTGCGGCGCAGGGGCGGCATGGCGCCCGCCGAGGTGCGTGCCCCGGTGACGGCGGCCCCGCCGGCGGACGCGGCGCCCAGCACCTGGGTGCGCGAGTCGGCGAGGTCGTCGACGACCTCGGTCTGCGCCGTGGGCGCGGCGCCCACCGGGTACGGCGGCGTCGTGGCGGACCCGGCGGCCCGGTGGGCGGGGGAGGTGCCGTTGCCGGAGGCCACCGATCGGATCGCGGCGGCGAAGGCGGCGCCGTCGGGGAAGCGGTCGGCCGGGTCCTTGGCCAGAGCGCGCTCGATCAGCAGCCGCACCGCCGGGGGCACGTTCGCCGGCAGGGGCGGCGGCTGGCGGTTGATGTGCGCCAGCGCCACCGCGACCTGCGACGTCCCGTCGAACGGCCGGCCGCCGGTCAGGCACTCGTATCCGACGACACCGAGGGAGTAGACGTCGGAGGCGGCGGTGACCTCGAAGCCCTGCGCCTGCTCGGGGGAGAGGTACTGGGCGGTGCCGACGACCATGCCGGTGCGGGTCAGCGGTGTGGCGTCGCGGGCCCGGGCGATGCCGAAGTCGGTCAGCTTCACCACGCCGTCGGGGCGCACGATGAGGTTGCCCGGCTTGATGTCGCGGTGGACGACGCCGGCGTGGTGGGCCGCCGAGAGCCCGTCGGCGGCCTGGCCGAGGACGTGCAGCGTCCAGTCGACCGGGAGCTTGCCCTCCTCGTGCAGGATCGTGACCAGCGGCTTGCCCTCGACCAGCTCCATGACGAGGAAGGCCAGCCGGGCGCCGCGCTCGTCCTCGGTCTCGCCGTAGTCGTAGACCGAGGCGATGTTGGGGTGGGACAGCGCCGCGGTGTGCCGCGCCTCGTTGCGGAAGCGGGCCACGAAGCTCGGGTCGCCGGTGAACTCGCTGCGGAGCACCTTGGCGGCGACCTCGCGGTCGAGGACGCGGTCGCGGGCACGCCACACCTCGCCCATGCCGCCCGTGGCGATGGGTGCGGTGATCTCGTAGCGCCCGGCGAGGATCGTCCCGGTCGACAGTGTCATCAGCCGCCCTGCCCGTCGAGGTAGGCCTGCATGACGTCCCGGGCGATGGGGGCGGAGACGTCGCCGCCCGTGCCGCCGCCGTTGGCCACGAAGACCGCCACGGCGATCTGCGGGTCGTCGGCCGGCGCGAACCCGATGAACCAGTTGTGGTCGGGGCCGGCGTTCTCCGCCGTCCCGGTCTTGCCCGCGACGGTGGCGCCGGGGATCCGCGCGCGCCGGCCGCTGCCGTTCTCCACGACGCTGGTCATCATCTCGGTCAGCTGGTCGGCGACGTCGGCCGAGACCGGCTCGCTGAGCTCCTCGGGGTCGGTCTGGTCGATGACCGACAGGTCCGGGGCACGCACCTGGTCGACGAGGTAGGGGCTCATCAGCGTCCCGTCGTTGGCCACCGCGGAGGCGATCATCGCCGCCTGCAGCGGGGTGAGCTGCACGTCCTGCTGACCGATCGAGCTGACCCCGAGCGCCGCGTCGGTCTCGATCTCCCCGAGCGTGCTCTCCGACACGGGCAGCGGGATCTCGAGGGGGTCGCCGCCGATGCCGAACGCCTCGGCCATCTCCCGCACCCGGTCCTCGCCGAGGTCGATGCCCAGCTGGGCGAAGGCGGTGTTGCAGGAGATGGTCAGCGCCTCGAGCAGGCTCTGCCGGCCGCTGGGGTCGCAGGCCGAGCCGCCGAAGTTCTCCAGCGCCGTCCTGGTGCCGGGCAGGACGAGCTCCTGCGGCGCCGGGATGACGGTGTCGGGCGTGTACTGGCCGCTGGACAGCGCCGCGGCGGAGACGACCACCTTGAAGATCGACCCCGGCTCGTAACGGGCGTTGATCGCCCGGTTGAGCCGGGGGTCGATCTCCATGCCGTCGAGCTGCGCGGCGTAGTCGCGGATCGCGGCCGGCTCGTGGCTGGAGAGCTGGTTCGGGTCGTACGTCGGGGTGCTCGCCATGCCCAGCACCGCCCCGGTCGAGGGGTCGAGGGCGACGACCGCGCCGGTGACGCCCTCGAGCCCGGCCATCGCCGTCTCCTGCACCGCGGGGTCCAGGGTCAGGACGACGTCACCGCCGGCGGGGTCGCGTCCGGTGAACAGGTCGGCCAGGCGCCGGGTGAACAGCCGGGCGTCGTCGCCGGAGAGCACGTCGTCGGCCGCCCGCTCCATCTGGGCGTTGCCGTAGACCAGCGAGTAGTAGCCGGTGACCGGTGCGTACACCGGGCCGTTCGCGTACTGCCGCAGGTAGGTGAGCTGGTCGTCGGTCGGGACCGAGTTGGCGACCTCGGTGCCGCCGGCGACGATCGAGCCCCGCTCGCTGTCGTACTCCTCGACGAGCACGCGGGTGTTGCGGCCGTCGGAGCGCAGCTCGTCGGAACGGACCACCTGGATGACGTTGACGTTGACGATCAGCAGCGTGAACAGCACGAGCACGCTGATCGCCACGCGGCGCAGGGGGGCGTTCACGTCTGCACCACCTCGGTCGGGGCGTCACCGAGCGCGGGCTTGGGCGGCCCGGTGGGGGCGGCCGGGCGGCGCGCGGCGTCGCTGATCCGCACCAGGACGGCGACCAGGACGAAGTTGGCCACCAGCGACGAGCCGCCGTAGGCGAGGAAGGGCGTGGTCAGTCCGGTCAGCGGCAGCAGGCCGGTGACCCCGCCGAGGACGACGAACACCTGCCAGGCGATGGCGAAGGACAGGCCGGCCGCCAGCAGCTTGCCGAACGCGTCGCGGCAGATCAGCGACGTGCGCAGCCCGCGCTCGACCAGCACCAGGTAGACGATGATCACCGCGACCAGGCCGAACAGGCCCAGCTCCTCGCCGACCGCGGCGGCGATGAAGTCGCTCTTGGCCACCGGCACCTGGTCGGGGCGGCCACCGCCGAGCCCGGCGCCGAACAGCCCGCCGGTGCCCAGGCCGAACAGCGCCTGGGCCACCTGGAAGCCGGAGCCGTCGTAGTACTCGAAGGGGTCCAGCCAGGAGTCGACGCGCTGCTGCACGTGGCCGAAGAGCTGGTAGGCGACGAGTGCGCCCCCGGCGAACAGGCCCAGGCCGATGAGCAGCCAGCTGGCCCGCTCGGTGGCCACGTAGAGCATGACGACGAAGATGCCGAACAGCAGCAGCGAGCTGCCCAGGTCGCGCTCGAAGACCAGCACGAGGATCGACAGCCCCCAGGCGACCAGGACCGGGCCGAGGTCGCGGCCGCGGGGCAGCTCCAGGCCCATGACGCGGCGGCTGGCCAGCGCCAGGACGTCGCGCTTGTCGACGAGGTAGGCGGCGAAGAAGACCGTCAGGCAGATCTTGGCGAACTCGCCGGGCTGGATGCTGAAGCCGGCCACCCGGATCCAGATCTTGGCGCCGTTGACCTCCGAGAGGGACGACGGCAGCAGCGCCGGGATGGCCAGCAGCACCAGGCCGACGAGGGCCAGCGTGTAGGCGAACCGGGACAGCAGCCGGTGGTCGCGCAGCACCAGCAGCACGCCGACGAACAGGACCAGGCCCAGCGTGGCCCACACCAGCTGGACGGGGGCGTCCTCCCGGCTGAGCGCGCTGTCGGCCTGCTGGGCGGCCAGGTCGAGGCGGTGGATGAAGGACAGCCCGAGGCCCACCAGCAGGGCGACCGCGGGCAGCAGCAGCGGGTCGGCGTAGGGCGCCCACCGGCGGACGACGAGGTGGGCGACGGTCCACAGCGCGGCGAACCACACCCCGAAGGTCGCCAGCTCGGTGGTCAGCGAGCCGGTGACCGTGAGGTCGACGATCGCCTGCGCGACCAGCGTGATCAGGACGGCGAAGCCGAGCAGGGCCAGCTCGGTGTTGCGGCGCTTGGGCGGGTTCGCCGCCCCCGGCGCCGCGGCGCGGGGGTCGGTCGTGGGGCCGGACGTCACTTGGCCTCCCGGCAGTCCACCCCGGGCTCGTACGTCCTCGTCGGCTGCGTCGACGTCGGCTCGGGGGTCGTCGGTTCGGGTGGGACGGGGGCGGCGTCGGTCGGCGCCGCACCGTCCGGGGCCGGCGTGGGGGAGGGCGGCGGGGGCGCGGTCGGCGCGACCGGTGCCGGCTCGACGTCCTCCTCGGTCGGGCACAGCGGCAGCCGCTGCTCGCGCAGCGTGGAGACGATGCGCCGGGCGTGCTGGCCGTCGGTGGCGTCGATGCCGCGCTGCACCTTGCTGGCGGCTGCCGGCGTGAGGTCGGCGACGGGCAGGTCGGTGACGTCGGAGACCTGGTTGAGGTCCATGCCCAGCAGCGAGGTGTCCAGGCCGCGGAAGACCGTCACGCGTGCGCCGTCCGCGGTGTCCTGCACCGCGACGAACCAGTTGGACAGCACCCACAGGTAGGTGCCCGCGGCGGCGGCAGCCAGCAGGACGACGGCGGCGAGCGCGCCGAGCACCCGCCGGCGCCCGCGGCGGGGCGGGGGGGCGGCCGCCATCGGTGCCGCCGACGCGGGGGGCTCCGGTCGCGGGTCGGCCAGCGCGGCCCGCCCGGCGGCCGAGCGCGGGTCGACCGCGCGCTGCCCGACGTTGTCGCCCGCGGCACCGTCGACCACCGGCTCGACCGGGTAGGTGCCCTCGCCGTCGTCCTCCACGACGTCGGCCACGATCACCGTGATGTTGTCCGGCCCGCCGCTGCGCAGCGCCAGCTCGACGAGCCGGTCGGCGGTCGACTGCGGGTCGGGGTCCTGCAGGGCCTCGGCGAGCGTCTCCTCGCTGACCACGCCGGACAGGCCGTCGGAGCAGAGCAGGTAGCGGTCGCCGGCGCGGGCCTCGCGCATCGACAGGTCGGGGTCGACGTCCTGCCCGTTGAGCGCGCGCAGCAGCAGCGAGCGCTGGGGGTGGTGGTTGGCCTCCTCGGGCGTGATCCGCCCGTCGTCGATCAGCGTCTGCACGAACGTGTCGTCGTGGGTGATCTGCTGCAGGACGCCGTCGCGCAGCAGGTAGGCGCGCGAGTCGCCGACGTGGCACAGCGCGAGCCGGCCGCCGGCGAACAGGACGGCGGTGAGCGTGGTGCCCATGCCCTCCAGCTGCGGGGACTCGCGGATCACCTCGCGCAGGTGCTCGCTGCCGTCGAAGACCGCCTCGCGCAGCGCCTGCAGCATGTCGCCGCTGGGCGCGTCGTCGTCCAGGTGCTCGAGGGCGGCGATGACCACCTTGCTGGCGACGTCGCCGGCCGCGTGGCCGCCCATGCCGTCGGCCACGGCGAGCAGCCGGGGCCCGGCGTAGACCGAGTCCTGGTTGTTGCCGCGGACCAGGCCGCGGTCGGACCGGGCCGCGTAGCGCAGCGCGAGGCTCATCGGGGTCGGCTCCCCCGGGGGCGGCGGGTCACGAGCGCAGCTCCAGCGCGGTCTGCCCGATGCGGATCGGCTGACCCGGCGCGACGAGCAGCGGCCCCTGGACGCGCTGCTGGTCGAGGTAGGTGCCGTTGGTGGAGCCCAGGTCCTCGACGTACCACTGGCCGCCGCGGTTGGTCAGCCGGGCGTGCCGGGAGCTGGCGAAGTCGTCGGTGAGCACCAGGGTCGAGTCGTCGGCGCGGCCGATGAGGATCGGCTGGTCGCCCAGCGTGATCTTCGTGCCGGTGAGCGGGCCGGCGGTGACGACGAGGGTCTTGGGGGCGCCGCGGGTCTTCTTCTTCCCCGGGGCGGCGGCCCGCGGCGGTACCGAGGCCACCCGTCCGGCGCGGCCGCCGAACAGGTCGGCCCGGACCACCCGGAAGGCGGCGAAGATGAACAGCCACAACAGCAGGAGGAAGCCGAAGCGGAAGATCTGCAGGACGATCTCGGCCGTCACGCGTCCGCCTCGCTGGCGCTCGTCGGCCGCGTGCCGGGGCGTGCTCTGCTCATGCGTGACCTCGCGAGCTCGGTCACGTCCCGTCCTGCCGGTAGACCAGCACCGAGTGTCCGATGCGGATGACGTCGCCGTCGGCGAGCGGCTGGCGGGTGATCCGCCGGCCGTTGACCAGGGTGCCGTTGGTCGAGCCGAGGTCCTCGGCGATCGCCGTCCCGTTGTCCAGGACGACGTCGACGTGCTTGCGGCTCACGCCGGTGTCGGGCAGCCGGATGTCGGCGTCCGTGCCGCGGCCGATCACGTTGCGCCCCGTCGTCAGCTCGTGCCGCGTGCCGGGGCCGTCGACCAGCAGGACGTGGGTGACGCCGGGCTTGGCGCCGGCGCGGCCGACCACCGTGGAGGGCGCCTGCCGGCCGGTGTCGGTGGCCATGCGGCCCTGCAGCGGGGGCAGCGGGGGGACGGCGCCGCTGCGGGGGCCGACCGGCTCGTCGAGGCGCGGGCCCGGCTTCGCCGACGGGTCGGCGACGTGCGAGCTGACCTCGAAGACGCCCGTGGGCAGCTGCTCGTCGCGCTCCAGACGCACCTGGACGGTGTCGAAGACCTGGTAGCCCTCGCCCTCGATGTGCTCGGTGACCATGTCGGCGAGCTGGGCGGCCAGCTGCTCGGACCACTCGGCGAGGTGGTCGTGGTCGGTGGGGCCCAGCCGGACGTCGTAGATGTTGGGCGCGAGGACCCGGCCCTCGCCCATCACCGCGCGCTGCTCGTCGGCCTCGCGGGTCAGGGCCTTGGCGATCTCGGCCGGGTGCACCTTGCCCTTGAAGATCCGGGCGAAGGCCAGTCCGACCATGCCCTCGAGTCGCCGCTCGAAGCGCTGCAGCACACCCACAGTCGCTCCCTTGCGCTCGCGCGGTCGTCCGGTCTGCCACCGATGATCGTAGCCGTCCGCGGAGCGGCCAGCCGTGGACCGACTCACGTTCCGGGGAGCGCGGCAGACCCCCTGGGAGGACGACCGACCCCCTGCCCGGGTCGTGCCACGGGGGCTGCTACTGTCGTTCCTCGCCAGGGCAAGTGGCGGAATGGCAGACGCGCACGGTTCAGGTCCGTGTGTCCGGAAGGACGTGGGGGTTCAACTCCCCCCTTGCCCACACCGACAGCGAGGCCCCGGGGGGATCCCCGGGGCCTCGCCGCTGTCGTGGTCCGGCCGTCCCGACTGGCGGTTCAGCGATCGGCGGGGACGGCGCCCACGGTCGGCCGGCGCAGGGCCGCTGCGTCGGCCGGGGGCAGGGGGCGGGACAGCAGGTAGCCCTGCGCCTGGTCACACGACTGGCCCCTGAGCCACTCGACCTGCTCGACCTCCTCCACGCCCTCGGCCACCACGGTGAGCCCGAAGGTGTGCGCGGCGCGGATCATGAGGGCCACGAGCTCCGGGTGCCCGGGCTGCGTCGAGGCGACGAAGCTGCGGTCGATCTTGAGGGTGTCCACCGGCATGTTCCCCAGCTGACCGATCGAGGTGTAGCCGGTGCCGAAGTCGTCGATCGCGATCGTGATGCCCTGCTCCCGCAGCGCGGCGAGGTGGCTGAACGCCACGGGCTCGTTGACCAGCACGGTCTCGGTGACCTCCAGGACGAGCAGCCGGGGCGGGAGGCCGGACGCCGCCAGGGCGTCCGCGACGTCCTGGAGGATGCGCCGGTCGGCGAGGTGGCGGCCGGAGACGTTCACCGCGACGGTGGGCTCGGGCTCGCCGGGCTCGACCGGGGCCTCGACCCGCCACTCCGCCAGCTGGCGGGTCGCCTCGTGCAGGACCCAGCGGTCCAGCTCGCAGACCAGGCTGCTCTCCTCGGCCACGGGGATGAAGTCGTTGGGCGGCACCATCCCCGCGCCCGGTCGCTCCCAGCGCACCAGGGCCTCGTAGCCCTTCAGCCGGCCGGCGGACAGGTCGAGCACGGGCTGGTAGTGCAGCCGCATCTCGCCGGCGGCCAGGCCGGCGGCGATCGCGGCCTCCATCTCGGAGCGGGCGCTCAGCTGCAGGCGCAGCGCCTCGTCGAACATCTCCGCCCGGCCACGTCCACGGTCCTTGGCGCGGTAGGCGGCGGTGTCGGCCTCGGCGATGAGCGCGTCGGCGTCGGTGTCCGCGTCGCGGCAGACGGCGATCCCGACGCTGGCGCCGATCCGCACCTGGGAACCGTCGGCGGTGATCGGCTCGCTGACCGATCCGATCAGCCGCTCCGCGAGGCCCTGGAGGTCGCGCTCGGACCCGCTCTCCTCGACGAGGACGACGAACTCGTCCCCACCCAGCCGGCAGACGACGTCCCCGGGACGGACGGTGCTCCTCAGCCGGCGCGCGACCTCCTGCAGCACCTCGTCCCCGGCCGCGTGGCCGTGCCCGTCGTTGACCGCCTTGAAGCCGTCGAGGTCGACGAACAGCAGGCCGGTCATGGAGCCGGAGCGCCGACCGCGGTGCAGCGCGGCCGTGACCAGGGACAGTGCCTGCGCCCGGTTGGGCAGCTCGGTGAGGGGGTCGTGCGCGGCCTGGTGCGCCAGCGCGGACTGCAGGCTGTCCCGCTGGCGGATGGCGCTGACGAGCTGCTCGACGGACGCGTGGAGCAGCTGCCCGAGCGACCCGGGAAGGGGCTCGTCCAGGACGGGGTGGGACAGGTCGCCGCGGGCGATGGCCCGCGCCTGGTGCTGGATGCGGCGCAGCCCGGCGACGGCCGAGGCGAGGGCCCGGGAGACGGTGCGCACCTCGCGGGGGCCGACGCTCTCCACGTCCACCAGGCTCCCCTGGATGATGCGCTCGGCCCGGTCGGCGACCAGGCCGAGGGCGCGGGAGATGCGGTGCCCGACCCACAGCGCGCCGAGCAGCGAGGCCAGGACGAGCCCGGCACCGAGACCCAGGATGAGGTCGCGGTGGCCCGTGGCCCGGTCCCGGTCCGCGGCGGCCAGGTCCCGGGCCCGCTCCACGGCACTGTCCAGGAGGCCGGTCAGGGCGGTGTCGCGGGTCGAGGTCCCGATCACCAGCTGCACCAGGTCGGGGAGGGGCAGCGGAGCCGCGGTGGTGCCGCCGGCCTGGGTGGCCAGCACGCCGTCGACCGTGGTCACCTCCGGGGAGGTGCTGATCTCCTGCCACTCCGCACGCAGGGGGGCCTGGGAGAGCTGGCTCATCACCTGCTGGGCGTCGGTGTAGGCCGCCCAGTCGGCCTGCCAGTCCTGCCGGAAGTCGGCCGACCGGTCCCAGTCGAGCTGGGCGCCGAAGAAGTTCGGCATCTGCCGGATGGCCGCGGTGACGAGCTCTCCCACCAGCTGCACGTCGCGGGTGGCCGTCAGCGTGGCGACGGGGACCTGCTCGGCCGCGGCCGCGGCGACCGCCTCCTGCTGCGCGGAGCCCAGGTCGTCGAGGAGCGCCAGGTACCGGTCGTAGAGGAGGTCCACGCGCAGGTCGTGCGCGTCGACGTGGGCGCGCAGCTCCGCGACCTCACGGGCGGCGCCGCCCAGAGCGGACGAGCGGGCGGGATCCGCCGGTGCCGAGCCCAGGACGTCGTCGGTCACCCCCCGGCTCTGCTGCAGCAGGGTCAGGGTCAGCCGGCGCTGGGTGGCCACCTGCTCGACGGGCACCCCGAGCTCGGCTGCGCTGGCCGGGTCCTCGATGACCGTCAGGGACAGCGAGGGGATCATCTCGTGCGCCACCCCGCTGCGGACGGCGTCCAGCTGCGCGACGGCACCCACGGCCGCGGCGGCGCGCGCGGCGCTGTCGGCGTCGACCACGACGGACCGGACCATCACCGCGGTCAGCCCGGCGACGCCGAGCAGCGGGACGAACACCAGCGCGGTGAGGTACAGCCACAGGGGAGCGCCGCGCCGGGCAGCGTGCTCGGCCATCGGGCGGGTGGAGCTCATGCCGATCCGGTCGGCCCGTCCCGCGCGGTGGTTGACCGCGGTTCACCCGTGCGGGTGACGTGGCCGCCGGGGAGTGCGGCCCGGCGCGAGCCGACGGCCGGCGCTCGCGGCGGCCCCCTGCAGGGGGGCAGGGGGTCCTTTCTCAGGCGGTGCCGCCGCGCTCCTGGATGAAGGCCGCGGAGTCGTAGTAGGTGCGGACGCCGGTGAGCCGTTCCTCGTCGCCCTCGATGACGGTCACCCCGCGGTACCGGAACGGCTTGCCGCTGCGCAGGGTGCCGGTCGAGGTCCACTCCAGGGCGGCGCTGTCCTCACCGACGACGCTGTGCGTGAAGGTCGTCTCCAGGGCGCCGAAGACGTTGCGGTAGTCCTCCCAGAAGGTCTTCGCGCCGTCCTTGCCCGTCGTCCGGTGGTGCTCGTCCAGCTTCACCAGCTCGGCGTCGTCCCCGGTGAGGTCCACCATGGGCTGGACGTCGCGGTCGCTGTCGATGCGGTGCAGCGCGTCGGTGAAGCGCTCGGTCATCGTGTGCATCGGTCCCCCGGGGTGCGGCGTGGGCGGTCGGGGTCGCTGTACCCACTCCAGGGACCGTCACCCCTGCCGTCAGGTCAACCGGCGGCGGTCGTCGTCGCCGCGTCCCCGGCCGAGCGTCTGGGCGAGCAGCACCGCACCCCAGGGGCCGATGACCCAGATCGGCCAGAAGTAGCGGAACTCGCCGGAGCCGATCACCGTGGCGAGCCAGACGGTGAGCACGATGACGGCGGTCACGGCCCAGTTGCGCCAGGCCGCCTCGCGGGTGGGCCCGCCGCTCCAGCCGCCGTGGTGCCAGCCGTGCGCCGCAGCGGGCTGCGGCTGGACCGGAGCGGGCGCCGGTGGCTGTGCGGCCGGGCGCGGCAGGTCGGCGGTGAGCTCCTCGAGCTCGCCGTAGGTGCGGGCGGCGTAGGCACGGGCCAGGCGCTCGTCGTACTCGGCGACGGTGAGCCGCCCGGCGCTCATCTGCTCACCGAGCTGGGCGGCCACGGCGGCGCGGTCGGCGTCAGCGGCGCGCAGGTGCGGCTCGGGCATCGGGGTGGCCTCCTCGGGTCGGGGCTCCAGTCTTCCGCCGGGGCGGGCCCGGCGGTACTGACGGACGTCACCGGTTCCACGTGGAACGCGTCAGTACGGTCGGGCCGTGCCCGACGTGCGACTCGTCCCGGCCGCCTGGGACGACCCCGACGTCCAGCGGCTGACCGCCGCCCAGCAGGCCGAGCTGCGGGCGCGCTACGAGGGCGGTCAGGAGCCCGGGACGCCGCCCTCGGCCGCGGACGTCGCCGTCGTCCTGGTCGCCCGCGACGCCGGCGGCGAGGCGGTCGGGTGCGGCGCGCTGCGCCCGCTGGGGGACGACGTCGCCGAGATCAAACGGATGTACGTCCTGCCGGCGGCGCGGGGGCGGGGCCTGTCGAAGCTGGTGCTCGCCGGGCTGGAGGCGGCCGCGCGAGACCGCGGCTGGACCACGCTGCGGCTGGAGACCGGTCCGCGGCAGCCGGAGGCCGTCGCGCTGTACGAGGGTGCGGGCTACCGGCCGATCCCTGCCTTCGGCCCCTACGTGGACGACGCCGACGACTCGCTGTTCTACGAGCGCGTGCTCGACCCGGCCTGATCCGGCTCCTCGACTCGCCGCCCCGACGGGCCCGGTGTGGTGGGGTGGAGCCCATGAGCGCTGCCTGGCCCGCGACCGAGCCCACCGAGGTCGAGATCACCGCCGGCGACGCCCGGCTGGCCGTCGACCTGCGCGGCGGCGCCATGCGCACGCTGACCGTCGGCGACCGCGAACTGCTCGACGGCTACCCCGCGGGCGCGGTGCCCGGCGGCAGCCGCGGCCGGGTGCTGCTGCCCTGGCCCAACCGCGTCCGCGACGGCCGGTGGAGCTGGGGCGGCCGCGACCTGCAGCTGGAGCTGGCCGGCCCGGACAAGCCCACCGCCATGCACGGCCTGGTCGGCTGGCAGCCCTGGAGCGTCCTGGAGAGCGGGGACGGCGCGGTGACCGTCGGCACCGTCGTCGAGCCCCGTTCCGGCTACCCGTTCCGGCTGGCCGCCGCGATCGACCACACCCTTGAGCCCGGCCGGCTCGCCGTGACGATGCGGGTGCGCAACGCCGGCGCCGAGCCGGCCCCCTTCGGCGCCGGCTTCCACCCGTACCTCGCCGTCGGCGCGCAGGAGGACGGCGGGATCGCCGACGCCGAGCTGGAGCTGCCCGCCCGCACCGAGCTGGTGGTCGACGACGGCGGGCTCCCGACGGGCGAGCGGCGTCCCTTCGCCGGGGCGATCGGCCGGATCGGCGACCGCTCCCTGGACACCCCGGTCACCGACCTCGACCGCGACGCCGACGGCTGGGCCCGCGTGCGGCTGCGCAGCGCGGCGCTGGGCAGCCTCGAGCTCGCCGTCGACGGCTCCTGGTCGTGGCTGCAGGTCTTCACCGGCGACACGCTCAGCGTCGGGCAGCGCCGGCGCAGCGTCGCCGTCGAGCCGATGACCTGCCCGCCGAACGCACTGGCCGACCACGTCGACCTCGTCGTCCTCGACCCGGGCGCCGAGTGGTCCGGCACCTGGACCCTCACCTGGGAGGTGTGACGTGCGGGTCGCCGAGCTGTGGCGGTACCCGGTCAAGTCGCTGCAGGGCGAGCGGCTGACCGGCGCCGAGGTCGGTCCGGAGGGGCTGGCCGGCGACCGGCAGTGGGCGCTGTTCGACGTCGACAGCGGCTTCGGGCTGACCGCCCGACGGGTGCCCGACCTGCTGTTCCTCTCCGGCCGGCTGCGCGCGGACGGCCACGTCGAGGTGGTGCTGCCGGACGGGACCGTCACCTCCGACGACGCCGTGCTGTCGGACCGGCTGGGCCGATCGGTGGTGCTGCGGGCCGCGGCGGACGCGCCCGGCGAGCGCCGGTACGAGAACCCCCACGAGGTCGGCGAGGCCGGCGAGTACGACTGGGACGCCTTCTCCGGCGCCCGCGGCGCCTTCCACGACAGCTCCCGCACCCGGGTGTCGCTGGTCTCCACCGGCACGCTGGGCACCTGGGACCGGCGGCGGTTCCGCGCCAACGTCGTCCTCGAGGGGGCGGGGGAGGACGCACTGGTCGGCCGGCGGGTGCGGCTGGGCGGCGCCGAGCTGGACGTCGTCAAGCAGGTGGACCGCTGCGTCATGGTGACCCGGCCGCAGCCCGGCGGGATCGGCCGCGACAACGGCGTCCTCAAGACCATCCACCGCGAGCGGGACGGCCGCCTCGCGGTGGGGGCGCTGGTCGTCCGGGCCGGCACGGTCGCGGTGGGCGACGAGCTGACAGCATGAGCCGCGTGCGCACCGTGGAACTGCGGCCGGGCGAGGAGTCCATCCGGCTGGGTCAGCTGCTCAAGCTGGTGGACGCCGTCCCGACCGGCGCCCAGGTGAAGGACGTGCTGCTCACCGGCACGGTCCGGGTCAACGGCGAGCCCGAGGAGCGTCGCGGCCGGCAGGTCCGCAGGGGTGACGTGGTCAGCGTGGAGGGCATGGAGGACGTGCGCGTCGGCTGACAGCCGCGGGAGCATCGCAGCGAGCGAGGAGCGGATCGAGGCGTGGGAGCCGACCCGTGTCATCGTCGGCTGAGCGGCCATCTCCGCGGGGATGGCCGGGGGTGAGCGGGGTTCCACGTGGAACTGACAGGCTGACCCCATGACGCGCGCGCCGTACCTGTCGTCCCGGCTGCAGGGCTTCGGGACGACGGTCTTCGCCGAGATGAGTGCGCTCGCCGTCGCCACGGGCTCGATCAACCTCGGGCAGGGCTTCCCCGACTACCCGGGCCCGCCGGAGGTGCTCGAGGTCGCCCGCTCGGCGATCGGCACCGCGCACGACCAGTACCCCCCGGGCCCCGGCATCCCGGAGCTGCGGACCGCGGTGGCCGAGCACGTGCACCGCTTCGGCGGCCACGCCCACGACCCGGACACCGAGGTGCTGGTCACCGCGGGTGCGACCGAGGCGCTGACCGCCGCGCTGCTGGCCCTGCTCGAGCCCGGCGACGAGGTCGTCCTGTTCGAGCCGATGTACGACAGCTACGCGGCGGGCATCGCGATGGCCGGCGGGGTCGCCCGGCCGGTGCCGCTGCGGCCCCCGCCGTCCGGCACCGGGCCGTGGACCTTCGACCCCGCCGAGCTGCGCGCGGCGGTCACCCCGCGGGCGCGGCTGCTGCTGCTCAACACGCCGCACAACCCCACCGGCAAGGTCTTCACCCGCGCGGAGCTCGGCACGCTGGCGGCGCTGGCCATGGAGCACGAGCTGCTGGTGCTCGCCGACGAGGTCTACGAGCACCTGGTCTTCACCGGCGCCCGGCACGCCTCCCTGTCCACCGTGCCCGGCATGCGCGAGCGGACCCTCGTCGTGGGCAGCGCCGGCAAGACCTTCAACGTCACCGGCTGGAAGGTCGGCTGGATCTGCGGGCCGGCGCCGCTGGTGTCCGCCGTCCGCACGGCCAAGCAGTTCCTCACCTACGTCAACGGCGGGCCGTTCCAGCCGGCGGTCGCGGCCGGGCTGCGGCTGCCCGACGAGTACTTCGCCGGCATCGCGCGGGACCTGGAGCACCGCCGCGACGTGCTGGTCGAGGGGCTGACCGCCGCGGGCCTGCCGGTGGTGTGCCCGGAGGCGACGTACTTCGCCACGGTCGACGTCCGGCCGGTGCAGCCCGACGGGGACGGCCTGGCGTTCTGCCGGGCACTGCCCGAGCGCGCGGGGGTGGTGGCCGTCCCGACGGTGGTCTTCTACTCGTCGGAGCACGCCCACCTGGGCCGCCACCTCGTGCGCTTCGCGTTCTGCAAGGGTGACGCCGTGCTGGCCGAGGCGGTCGACAGGCTGGGCGGGATGGGTCGGGCGGGTGTGGGAGGTCAGCCATGAGGTTCGCGGTGGTCCAGCACGACATCGTCTGGGAGGACCGGGCGGCGAACTTCGCGCGCCTGGCGCCGCTGGTCGCGCGAGCGGCCGGCGCCGGGGCGGAGTTCGTGCTGCTCAGCGAGACGTTCTCGACCGGCTTCTCGATGACGCCGGGGATAGGGGAGCCCGAGGGAGGCCCGTCGGCGCAGTTCCTCCAGGAGCGGGCCGCCGAGCACGGCGTCTGGGTGGCGGGCAGCTGCCCGGAGATCGCCCCGGACGGCGACCTGCCCTACAACTCCTTCGTGCTGGCCGGCCCCGACGGCACGGTGCACCGCTACCGCAAGCTGCACCCGTTCACCCACGGCGGCGAGCACGAGCGCTTCCGGGCCGGGGAGAAGCCGGTGACCGTGGAGGTCGGCGGCCTCCGGGTGACCCCGTTCGTCTGCTACGACCTGCGCTTCGCCGACGTCTTCTGGTCCGCCGCGCTCGACACCGACGTCTACCTGGTGACGGCGAACTGGCCGGCCGCCCGCCGGCTGCACTGGCAGACGCTGCTGCAGGCCCGGGCGATCGAGAACCAGGCCTACGTGGTGGGCTGCAACCGCGTCGGCACAGCGGGCGGCGGCACCGAGCACACCGGCGACAGCCGCATCGTCAGCCCGATGGGCGAGCTGCTGGCGACGGCCGCGGGCGTGGAGACGGTGCTGGTGGCCGACGTCGACCCCGCCGAGGTGACCGCTACGCGCGAGCGGCTGCAGTTCCTCGCCGACCGGCGCTGACGGCAGAGCCTCCCGACCGGCGGGCCTAGCCGATGCGCTCCTGGCCGATGCGCTCCTGGCCGAGGCGGTCCTGAGCGGTGCGCTCCTGGTCCCGGCGGTCCTGGTCGACGTCGACCCGCTCGCGGCGCACCTGGTCGCGGACCTGCTGCTGCTCCTGCACCCACTCGGTGCGCAGCCGCACCCGCTCCACCGGCACGACCTCGGTGCCGATGACCGGTCGCTCGGTGTGCAGCACGATCGTCTCCGGCAGTCCGCCGGTGCCGACCGCGTCGAGAGCGCCGGCCGTCGCGGGGGCGCCGTCGTCCAGGGGGACCTCCTCGATCCGGATCTCCTCGCGGCGGATGGGGACGGTGACCTGCACCTCCTCGGTGACCACGTACTTGACCACCCGCACCCGCTTGGCGGCGTAGCGCTCGGTGGCCACCCGCAGCTGCTCCTCGCTGCGGGTCATGGCGCCGTCCCTGGCCGGCGGGGTCGGCACGGCGGCGACCGGCACGGTCGCGTCCCCGGCAGCCGCCCGGTCGGTGCCGACGGTGTCCTGCCGCGGGCCGCCCGCGCCGGGGTCGACCGGCACCCGGGAGAGGTCACGGGTGGTGGAGTCGTCGCCGGCGGGAGCCGTCGTCGTCCCGGCCGGCGCGGGACCCGCGGTCGTCGTGCCGGCCGTCCCCCCGGCCGTCGTCGTGCCGGCAGCGTCCCCGGCCGTCGTCGTCCCAGCCGGGGACGTCCCGGCGTCCAGGCCGTAGTGCTGGCGCAGCAGCGCCTCGGCCTCGGGGTCGAGGTGCTGGTCGGAGACCGACGGAGCGGTGCGGACGGCCTCCTTGGTGACCGGCAGCCGCACGGCGCCCCCGGTGAAGGTGGCCTCGGTCGCGGGCACGACGGAGTGCCGAGTGCCGAACAGCCCGGTGGAGATCGCCACCCAGGTGGGGGCGCCGGTGCGGTCGTCGGTGAAGAAGTGCTCGACCGTGCCGATCTTCTCGCCGTCCGGGCCGTAGGCAGCGCTGCCGATCGCCGCGGACAGTTCTCGTTCGCTCAACACCGGGTCGGCTCCCCTCGTCCGCGCAGGGCCCCCACGGGACCTGCCGGGTCCAGCGTGCCCACCCGGGACACCGGCCGAACATGGGTCGTTGCGCGGCGACCGCGCTGTGCTGACCTGCGCGTCCGCCTACCGTGACACCTGTGACCACCGTGCACGTCGAGGTCGAGCGCAAGTTCGAGGCCGACGAGACCTTCGCCCTCCCGGATCTCACCGGCGTGGGAGGGGTCGCCGCGGTCGGCGACCCGGACGAGCAGTCGCTCGAGGCCACCTACTACGACACCCCCGACCTGCGGCTGCTGCGCTCCCGCGTGACGCTGCGGCGGCGCACCGGCGGAGCCGACGCCGGCTGGCACGTGAAGCTCCCGGGGGCGGACGGCGCCCGGCGCGAGCTGCACCAGCCACTGGGCCGGGCGGCCCGCACCGCCCCGCGCGCCGTCGTCGCCCCCCTGCTCGGTCTGCTGGGCACCGCCGCGGCCGAGCCGGTCGCCACCCTCTCCACCCGCCGGGTGGTGCACCGGCTGCTGGACGAGGACGGACGGGTGCTGGCCGAGGTGGCCGACGACGCCGTCGTCGGCACGGCGCTCGCGACCGCACCCGGCGAGCCGGCCACCGTCACCACCTGGCGGGAGGTCGAGGTCGAGCTGGTCGACGGCGACGAGACGCTGCTCCAGGCGGTCGCCGAGCGGCTCGTCGCGGCCGGCGCCCGACCCGCCGCCGTCCCCTCCAAGGTCGCGCGGGTGCTCGACGGGCGGCTGCCGGCGCCGGCGCCCCCCGCTCCGGAGCCGGCCGAGGCCGGGGCGACGGCGAAGAAGGGCAAGAAGGCGCGGAAGGACAAGGGCCCGGTCCGCACGGCCGGCGAGGTGGTCCTCGGCGCGGTGGCCGGGCAGCTCCGGGCGCTGCGGGACGCCGACCTGGCGGTGCGCACCGAGCAGCCGGAGGGCGTGCACGACCTGCGGGTGGCCTGTCGCCGGCTGCGGAGCATCCTCGCCGCGTTCCGCCCCGTGCTGGACCGCGAGCACACCGACCCGCTGCGCGCCGAGCTGCAGTGGGTGGGCGCGCAGCTCTCCGGCGCCCGGGAC
Source organism: Geodermatophilus siccatus (assembly GCF_900103785.1). Classification (GTDB taxonomy): domain Bacteria; phylum Actinomycetota; class Actinomycetes; order Mycobacteriales; family Geodermatophilaceae; genus Geodermatophilus; species Geodermatophilus siccatus. Next base: position 113,370 of record NZ_FNHE01000009.1, read on the forward strand.
ACCGAGGTGGCGCTGTCCCACCTGCGCGAGCTGGTGGTCGCCCAGCCGGTCGAGCTGGTGCTCGGGCCGGTCGCCGCCCGCCTGCGGCAGACCGAGGTCAAGGACCACCAGACCGGGGCCCGCCGGGTCACCCGCACGCTCACCGACCGGCGCTACCTGCGGCTGCTCGACGCCCTCGACGCGCTGCTGGCCGAGCCGCCGCTCACCGAGCTGGCCGCCGCGCCCGCCCGCGAGCAGCTGACCGACGCCGTCCGGCGCACCGGGAAGCGGCTGCGCCGCGCCGTCGCGGCGGCCCGTGAGGTGGAGGGGGAGCAGCGGCACGAGCGCCTGCACGAGGTCCGCAAGGCCGCCAAGCGGGTGCGCTACACCGCGGAGGTGGCCGAGGCCGAGGTCGGCGAGCCGGCCGGCGCGCTCATCGTCTGCACCAAGCAGGTGCAGGACCTCCTCGGGGCGGCCCAGGACACCGTCGTCACCCGGGACGTCGCTGTGCGGGTCGGGCGGGCCGCCTTCGCCGCGGGCGAGAACGCCTGGACCTACGGCCGGCTGCACGGCCTCGAGGAGGCCCGGGCCGCGGCCGCCGAGGCGGAGTTCTGGGCACTGGAGCCCGGCCTGCGCCGCGCGGTCAAGACGGTGGCCGGGCTAGCCTGAGCGAGGCCCCCACCCCTGCCGGGTCCCGCCGCTGGCCCCGTCCAGGGCACCGCCCCGAGCGTGCGAAGGGCGGGTAGGACGGGGTCCTTCCATGGTGGGGGGCGAGGAGGTCCTTCCGCTGTCCCTCATCGGCCTGCTCGGGTTCGCCACCGTCGTCCTCCTGGCCGTGCTGCTGCTGCACGGCTACCTGTGGTGGCGGCTGGTCCGCAGCACCACCCCGCCCGGCCGGACCCGGCGGCTGCTGACGCTGGGCGTGGTCGTCCTCGCCGTGCTGCCGATGGGAGCGGTCCTGCTGCGGCGCGAGGACTCCGCGCTGAGCACCGTGGTGCAGTGGGTCGGCTTCAGCTGGCTGGGCACCGCGTTCTACCTCTTCCTGACCCTGCTCGCCCTCGAGCCGGTGAGGCCGGTCCTGCGGCGCCGGTCCCGGGGCGCGGCGAGCCCGACGAGGTTCGCCGAGGACGAGCCGCTCGTCGCGAGCGGGGCCCGGAGGGCTCCGCGCAGCGACGACGCGGCGGCTCAGCCCGGACCGGGGACGGCACCTGGCCGCGGTGCCGCCCGGCAGGACGACGGGGTTGCAGACCTGTCGCGGAGGCTGCTCCTGGCCCGCGGGCTCGCGGTGACGGCGGGAGCGGTCGCGCTGGGCACCGCCGGCACGGGCGCCTACCTCGCCAACAGCGCCCCCGTGGTCCGCCGGGTGCCGATCACGCTCGCCGGCCTGGACCCGGCCCTCGAGGGGCTGCGGATCGTCACCTTCTCCGACGGCCACCTGTCGGCCCTGTACGGCGGACGGCGCTTCGAGCGGCTGGTCGAGATCGTCAACGCCCAGCGGCCCGACGTCGTGGCGATCGTGGGCGACCTGGTCGACGGCGAGCTCAGCGAGCTGCGCGAGGAGGTGGCCCCGCTGGCCGACCTGGTCAGCGAGCAGGGCGTCTACTTCGTGACCGGCAACCACGAGTACTTCGTCGACACGACCGCGTGGCTGCGCCACCTGCCGACCCTGGGGGTGCAGGTGCTGCGCAACGAGCGGGTGCCGATCGTGCGCGGCGGCGCGTCGGTCGACCTGGCCGGCATCGACGACCGGACGGCGATCAGCTCCGGCGTCCCCGGCCCGCAACACGAGGGAGAAGCCGTGCAGATCCTCGGCCTCATCGCGGTCGGCCTGGTCATCGGGGCCCTGGCCCGGCTGCTCCAGCCCGGACGCCAGCGGATGAGCGTCCTCGCCACGGTGCTGCTCGGCGTCGCCGGAGCGGTCCTCGGCGGTCTCCTCGCCGACTGGCTGGACGTCGGCTCGATCACCGAGCTGAACTTCTGGGGCTTCCTCTTCGCCGTCCTCGCCGCCGTGCTGCTGGTCGGCGTCGCCGAGGGCGTGGCCGCAGCCCGCAACCGCGCCGTCCGCTGACCACTGGTCCCCGGGGGGCTCGGAGCTCGACGGAGCCCCCCGGGGGCAGCCGGCTGGACGGCGCCCGCGTCCCCGGCCCGCAACACGAGGGAGAAGCCGTGCAGATCCTCGGCCTCATCGCGGTCGGCCTGGTCATCGGGGCCCTGGCCCGGCTGCTCCAGCCCGGACGCCAGCGGATGAGCGTCCTCGCCACGGTGCTGCTCGGCGTCGCCGGAGCGGTCCTCGGCGGTCTCCTCGCCGACTGGCTGGACGTCGGCTCGATCACCGAGCTGAACTTCTGGGGCTTCCTCTTCGCCGTCCTCGCCGCCGTGCTGCTGGTCGGCGTCGCCGAGGGCGTGGCCGCAGCCCGCAACCGCGCCGTCCGCTGAGCCCGGTCCCCGCAGGGCTCAGAGCTCGACCGACTCCCCCGGGGCCAGGCGGCTGTACGGGGTCGGCGTCCCCGGGCCCCGCTCACCGAGCAGGCCCCCGACCAACCCCAGCCCGGTGTCGTTGAGCAGTCCGTCGTGGACGGCGTACGCCTGGTCGGCGTCCACGGCCCGCACGTAGTCGATCACCTCGGCGGTCTTCGACCAGGGCGCGTGCACCGGCAGCAGCAGCGTGGCCACCGGCTCGCTGGGGACGGTGAAGGCGTCACCCGGGTGGAACACCACCCCACCGACCAGGAACCCCACGTTGCCCACCCGCGGGAGCTCCGGGTGGATCACCGCGTGCAGCTCCCCGTGCACGGTGACGTCGAAGCCGGCGACGGTGAGCGCGTCGCCGTCCCCCACCACGTGCACCCGGCCCGCCGCGCCGTCGAGATGTCCGGCCACCGACCCGTTGGTCCACACCTCCAGGGCGGGGTCGGCGTCCATGGCCGCGCGCAGCACGTCGGGCGCGAAGTGGTCCACGTGCTCGTGGGTCACCAGGACCGCGGTCGCCCCCTGCAGCACCGACGGGTCGGTGAACACCCCCGGGTCGATGACGAGCCGCCGGTCGTCCTCGCTGAGGACGACACAGGCATGGCCGTGCTTCGTCAGCTCCATGTCCCGCATCCTGCCCCCGGCCGGCGAGACCCGCCCGGCCCGCCTCCGGGTGAGCCGCTCACCCGTCCGGGTGAGGGGACCCCTGTCGACGCTGACCCTGTCCTGGCGCGCTGCCGACACCCTGGGCATGAGCGCCCCCACCCTCGCCGCCGCCACCGTCGTCGCCGCCCGCAGCCGCCCGCACGGCCCGACGGCCGCCCTGTGGCACGCCGTCGAGCTGCACCGACCGACCGCCGAGGTCGACGGCGCCTGCGAGCTCACCCTCTGCGGCTCGCTGGCCCGCGTCGACGTCGAGCAGCCGTGGCCCGCCCCGGCCCGCGACGTCTGCCCCGCCTGCGTCGTCCTCAGCCGCTGACACGGTGACACTGCGATCCTCCGGATCGCACCGCGGCCAGGTGCCGTCCCCGACCGCCGTGGAGCCCAGCCCGTCCCTGCTCGGGGGAGCCTCCGGCCCCCCGCTCCCAGGGACCCGCACCGCGGCCAGGTGCCGTCCCCGACCGCCGTGGAGCCCAGCCCGTCCCTGCTCGGGGGAGCCTCCGGCCCCCCGCTCCCAGGGACCCGCCCCGCGGCCAGGTGCCGTCCCCGACCGCCGTGGAGCCCAGCCGGCCACTCGTCGGGGACCCTCCGGGCCCCACTCCTCAAGGCCGCCATACCCGCGGCCGGGGTGCCGTCCCCGACCGCCGTGGAGCCCGGCCGGCCACTCGTCGGGGACCCTCCGGGCCCCACTCCTCCCGGCCGTCCCCGCGGCCACCCTCAGCAGGCTCTGGCCGGGACCGCGCTAGGCGGGCTCCTCGGCCAGCTCGGCCCGCAGCCGGGCCAGCAGGTCCGACCGGGTGCCCGCGCCCAGCCGCTGGCGCATCCGGGAGACGTGGTGCTCCACCGTCTTCGCGGAGATGTAGAGCCGCCCGCCGATCTCGCGGTAGGTCTGCCCGGCCACGACCAGCCGGGCCACCTCCCGCTCCCGGTCGCTGAGCGTCCCGGTGCCCACCGCCGGGGGCGAGGGCTGGGAGGTGCCGTGTCCGGCCGGCCGCGGCACCGGCACCGCCGGTGCGGTCTCGCAGCCGGCGCTGTCGGCCAGTGACCGGGCGCAGGCCAGCAGCACCGAGCGGGCCCGCTGCTCGGTCGCCCGCGCCGCGGCCTGGCCGGCCAGCCGCGACCCGTCCCAGCCCAGCCCCACCGCGGTGAGCTGCTCGGCCGCGGCCACCACCTCGTCGGGGTCGACCTCCCCCGACAGCACCTGCAGCCAGGTCCGCCCGGCCCGCGCCACCGTGGCCGCGTAGGGGCTGGTCCGTGCCGCCGCGACCAGCGCCGCCGCGTGCGGCCGCAGCCCCTCGGGGTCGTCGGCCAGGATCGCCGCCTGCGCGCCGCTCCAGTGCAGCGAGGTCGCCCACAGCTCCGGGTCGCCCAGTCGCGCCAGCAACGCCTGGGCCTCGGCCAGGTGCGGGCGCAGCCGGTCGCCGTCCCGCAGCCGTGCCGCGGCCACCACCAGCTCGCCCAGCGGCAGCAGGGTGAACAGGTCCACCGGGTGGCGGACCACCGCCTCGCGCGCCCGCACCCACGCGCGCACCAGGGCCGGCAGGTCGCTGCTGCGCCGCGCCAGCCCCACCTCCAGGGCCTGCAGGACGACGTCGTCGCGCGGCTCGAGCGGGCTGCCGCCCTCCTGCGCCCGCGCCATCTGCTCCCGCGCCTGGGTGAACCGGCCGGCCAGCATCGCGATCCAGGCCAGCAGCAGCCGGTGCCGGCGCCGGCACGGGGGGCCACCGAGGTCGGCGTCGACCGCCCGCTGCAGCACCGACTCGGCCACGCCCAGCTCCCCGCTGTGCAGCGCGACCAGTGCGGCGAGCGCGGCGGGGGAGTCGACGAGCAGCGCGGTGCGGCCCACCGGCTCGAGCAGCGCGGCGGCGCGGGTCAGCGTCGACAGCGCGGCGGCGATGTCCGCGGCGGCGCCGTCCCCTGTGCGCAGCGACTGGAGCACCCCCTGCGCGGTCAGCTCCTCGCTCACCGACAGCACCGTGGGCACCTCGCAGGCGGTGCGCGCCGCCTCGAGGGCGGCGGCTGCCGCGGCGGGCTCGCCGGTCGCCAGCAGCGCCAGCGCCGCCGACCCCGCGCGCTCGGCCCCGGCCAGCCGGCACAGCCCCGCGGCGCGGGACAGCAGCCCCCGCTGGGCCAGGACGGCCGCGGTCACGCCGGCCGCTCGCGCCCGGTCCGGGGCGGTCTCGTCGGCCAGCGCGGTGTCGGCCCACTGCAGCGCGCCGTCGAGGTCCCCGGCCAGCGCGGCGGCCTGCGCGCGCCGGCCGGCCAGCGACGCCACCGGCGCCCCGCTGCGCGCCGCCTCGCCGAGCAGCTCCGCGGCCAGTGCCGGGTCGTCGGTGAGCGCCGCCTCGCCGTGCCGCTCGAGCAGCCGGGCGGCGTGCCGGTCCCGCACCCGCTCGGCGGCCAGCCGCCGGGCCAGCTCGACCGGTTCGTCACCGCGCTCGACCAGCAGCGCCAGCAGCTGGCGGCGGACCCGCCGCGTCACGTCGGGCGGGGTGACCGCCAGCAGCGCCCGGGCCGCCAGCGGCACCACCTCGCCGGTGCCCAGCAGCAGCCCGGTGGCCCGGCCGGCCTCCAGCAGGTCGACCGCCCGGTCCGGCGACACCCCGAGCAGCTCGCCCAGCACGTCCTCGTCCAGCGGTGCCCCGGCCGCGAGGGCGTGCAGCAGCGCGCGGGTCTCCTCCGCCACGGCCGCCAGGTCGGCCCGGACCCGGTCGGTGACCTCGTCGGGCACCACGAGCCGCCCCGGCTGCCCGGGGACGCCGCCGCGTCGGCCCAGCGCACGCAGCAGCGGGACGGCGAACGCGGGCAGCCCGCCGGTCTGGGTCAGGACGGCGTCGGCGAGCGGGGGCGCCAGGGCCTCGCCCAGCAGCTCCCGGGCCCACTCGCGCAGCCGGGCCCGGTCGGCGTGCCCGAGGACGACGGTGCGCCGGGCGGGACCGACCTCGGCCAGCAGCGCGCCCAGTGGGGCCGGCCGCGGCCACGGGCGCTGCGCCAGCACCACGCGGGCGGCCGGTGAGCGCAGCAGCGCGCCCAGGCGGGCCACGTCGGCGTCGGACAGGTGGTGCGCGTCGTCGACGAGGACCACCACGGGTCCGGGCAGCGCGGCCGGGTCCTCCGGGACGGCGTCCAGCACCGCCAGCCCGGCCCGCTCGTGCGCCGTCGCCAGCTCGGCCAGCAGCAGCGACTTCCCGGTCCCCCCGGGGCCCACCACGGTCACGACGGCGGGCACCCGGCCGGTGGAGGCGGTCAGCTCGCGCACCAGCTCCGGGCCCCACCCGGTCGCCGCGCTCACGCCGGCCCCTCTGCCGAGGCAGCCGGTTCGGTCGCAGGGGCGTCGGTCGCAGGGGCGTCGGTCGAGGGGGCGTCGGTCGGCTCGGGCACCGGCGCCGGCGTCGGGTCCACGGGGGCCTGGGAGGCCGGCGGCTGCTGGGCCGGCGGGTCCGGCGTGAAGGGAGCAGGGACCGGCGGCCGGGACACGGGCGGTCGGGAGACCGGCGGCTGGGCGGCCGTCGGTGGGGGGACCGGGGGCGGCGAGGTGGTCGGCTGCCCGTTCCCGGTCGGCTCCTCGACGACGGGAGCCGGGACGGACGGGGACGGTCGCCCCGCCGTCCCGGGCGCCGGGGCACCCGGTGACGCCGTGCCGGACGGGGTCCCGCCGGCGGCGGCCCGGGAGGGGCTGGGGGCGGACGCCGTGGTCCCGGGTGCGGTGCGGTCCCTCGTCGACGCCGCGCTGCCGGAGGCGGACGGCGTGCTGCTGCGGGCCGCGGTGGCGATGGCGGCGGCCAGGCTGGTCCGGGGGGAGCCCGTGGGGTCGGCCGCCGTCCGCGACGCGCCGCCCCCGGAGCTCTCCGCGGCTCGTGCGGTGGAGCCGCCCACGGCCTTCTCGGCGGCACGCGCGGTGGAGCCGCCGCCCACGATGGCCGTCCCGCGGGCGATGACGCTGCCGTCGTCGGCCCCGGAGGCGGACTGTCCCGTGGGGCCGGGCGGCAGGACGGCGTCGAACAGCCCGGCCGCCGCGGGCCCCAGCAGGAGCAGCCCGAGCGCGAGGCCGGCCACGACCGCGCCGCGGCGCACCCGCCCGCTCCGCCGCGCGGCAGGCCCGGTGGCCGCGCGGGTAGGGGACCCCGGACGGTGCCGCCCCCGAGGCGTGCGCGGCCGAGGGAGCACCGGCTGCGGGTCCACGGCGTCGGACGGCACGTCCGGCAGCTCGGTGGGCGGCGCGGCGGCGGGTGCCTCTCGCGGCAGGGCCTCGGCTGCCAGCGCCTCGGCCGCCAGCGCGGCCGCACCGAGGGCAGGGGTCAGTGCGGGGTCCCCGCTCACGACCAGCGGCCGGCCCAGCTCGTCGGAGAGGACCTCGGCGACCAGCGGCACCCGCACGCCGCCACCGGCCAGCACCACGGCGTCCAGGTCGGCGGGCTCCAGGCCCGCGGCCGCCACCGTGGCGGCGAGCGCCTCGGCCGACTCCCGCACCGGCCCGGCCAGCACCTCGTCGAGCTCCTCGCGGGTGAGCCGGACCGGTCCGTCCGGCCCGTCGGTCCCGATCCGGACCACGGTGGCCGTCGACAGCGCCTCCTTGGCCGCCCGGCAGGCTCCCCGCAGCGCCCGGGCGTCCCCGGGGGGTGCGCCCAGGCAGTCGAGGACGTGGGCGAGGACCTCGTCGTCGACGTCCCGCCCACCCCAGGGCAGCGGCGCCGGCGGGGCGGCGAGGTGCACCAGCGGCCGCTCCGGGCCGGGGCCCACCACGGCGGTGTCCAGCGACCCGGCGCCCAGGTCGTAGACGGCGACCGTCGGCTCGGGCGCCAGGTCCCCGGCCGCGACGTGCGCGGCGACGGCCGCGACGGCGGAGGACACCAGGGAGAAGCGCGGGACGCCGGCGGCGGTGAGCGCGCCGGCCAGGGCGGTGCAGCGGTGGCCGGCCCAGGACGGCGGCACGGTCACCACCGTCCACGCGTCGGGCCGGCCCTCCTGCTCGGCGGCGAGCCCCCGCACGTGCTGGACGACGTCGGCCACCAGCTCGGCGGCCGGTACCGCGCGACCTGCGGCGTACACCGGCACCGGGTCGCCCACCCGCGCCACCAGGGGCGCGCGGCCCGCCGTCCCGTCGGCCGGGACGAGGGCGACCCGCCCGTCGTCCCCGACCGCTGCCGCGACCGGTCCCTCGCCGAGCGGCAGCGGCACCGCCGTGCCGTCCGGCCCGCAGACCGCCGCGGAGACCGCACCGCCCCCGACGTCGATCCCCACCCCGTACTCGCCGATGCGCACAGGCCCCCCTGACCACACGAGTCCCCGGGTCCGACTGCGGACCGGTCGGGGTCGCATCGCAACGTATGTCCCTGACGTCCGCCCTGTCCCGCGTGTCACGGGCGCCGCTCCGCAGCGCACGGTGAGGAGGGGGCGACACCCCGCAGCCCCTAACGGAGCGTCAGCGGTCATCCCCCATACGGGTCCGGCGATGGGGGGCGTCTCCCCGATGCCGGGGAACGGCGGCCGGGCGTGGACTGCGCCGCAACAGCCGGCCGACGGTGGGCGGCTCGAGACCCAGGAGTGCAGCCATGTCGACCGTCGCGAGCACGCTGCTCGACTTCATCCTCGACCTGTTCCGCGACCCGGAGAAGGCCGCGGCCTACGAGGCCGACCCGCAGGCCGCGCTGGACGCGGCCGGCCTGTCCGACAGCACGCCGGCGGACGTGGCCGACCTCGCGCCGATGGTGTCGGACTACGCCACCGTCGGCGGCTGGAGCGGCGGTGGCTCCCACGGGGGCGGTTCCCACGGGGGCGGTTCCCACGGCGGCGGCCGGGACGACCACGACTCCGGTGGGGGTGGCCGCGGGGACTCCTGCGACGCCGACGAGGACCGGGGCGGACACCACCACCCGAGGCCGGTCGACGACGACGAGGACGAGCACTCCTCCGGCGGCGTCGCGCCGGTGGACCGCGACGAGTGCGACGACGACGAGGACGAGGGCCAGGCCGGGAGCGGCCACTCCCACGCCCCCGCGCCGGCCGGGGGCACCGAGACGGTGGTCATCACCCACCTGCAGGAGGTGCACTACTCGCACACCGAGACGACCGTCGAGATCGACGCCTCGCACAGCATCTGGGTCAGCGGCGACGCCCAGGCGATCTTCGGCGACGTCCGGGGCGACGTCACGCAGATCGACAACGAGGGCGGCATCGTCGCCGGTGACGACGTCGAGGACTCCTCGGTCGACAACAGCGACCACTCGGTGAGCGACTCCTACGACACCGATGTCGACGTGGACGTCGACATCGACGACAGCCCCGTCAACACCGGTGGCGACCAGGCCGTGGACAGCTTCAACGGCAACGAGGACAACGACGTCGTCGCCGACCGCGGCGGCCAGGTCGGCGACAACACCTCCGTGCGGGTGGACGACGTGACCGTGGTCGAGGACTCGGAGAACGTCGGCAACGACAACTCGGTGCGGATCGACGACTCGTTCAACGGCAACGACCTCTCGCAGGACAACGACGGGGTCGACGACTCGTTCAACGGCAACGAGGACATCGGGAACGACCACTCGGACAACTCCGAGACGGACAACAGCGTCAACGACTCGTTCAACGGCAACGACCTGTCCGACGACGACGGCGTGGACGACTCGTTCAACGGGTCGCTGAACGGCAACGACCTGTCCGACGACGACGGGGTCGACAGCTCGTTCAACGGCAACGACCTGTCGGACAACTCCGAGACCGACAACAGCGTCGAGGACACCGGCAACAGCTACACCGAGAACTCGGTCGACGTCGACGAGGACTACCACGTCGACGCGCAGGACACGGGGGACGTCACGGTCGGCTGACCCCCGCGGTACACCGGGTCCCGGTCGCTGCACGGGGGGCGACCGGGACCCGGCTGTCCGCGGTTGTCCCCCGCAGGGAGCCCCGGGTGGTAGGACCGGGACGTCAGGAGGTGTGTGCCCGTGGGAACGTCAGCGCAGCTGCTCGACCGGGCGGGAGCGCTCGCGGAGGTCTGCGGGCGGCCGGACCTGCAGCGCCGGCTGCTCCAGGCCCGGGCCCGCAGCGCCGACCCGCGGGTCCGCGTCCTCGTCGTCGGCGAGCCCAAGCAGGGCAAGAGCTCGCTGGTCAACGGCCTGGTCGGCGCCCCGGTCTGCCCGGTGGCCGACGACGTGGCCACCGTCGTCCCCACCGTGGTGCGCGCCGGGGAGGCGCCGCGCGCCAGCCTGGTCCTGGCCACGGGGCCGGGTGGGATCGGTGGTGGCTCGCCGGACGACGACGGGCCGACCGAGCGGGTGCCGGTCCCGGTCGACCAGGTGGCCGCCCGCGTCACCGGCGAGGGGACCGACCGGCTGGTGCAGGCCGAGGTGGAGCTGCCCCGCCGGCTGCTCGACGGGCTGGAGCTGGTCGACACCGCCGGCGTGGGCGGCGTGGGCGCGCAGCGGGCGCTGCGCACCGTCGACCTGCTGCCCACCGCGGACGCCGTCCTGGTGGTGTCCGACGCCAGCCAGGAGTTCACCGCCCCGGAGATGGCCTTCCTCGAGCAGGCCGCCGCCCTGTGCCCGACGGTCGTCTGCGTGCTGACCAAGACCGACGCCTGCCCGCACTGGCGCGAGGTGGCCGAGCTCGACCGGGGCCACCTCGCCCGCCGGGGCATCGAGGCGCCGCTGTTCGCCGTGTCCGCCGCCCTCGCCCAGCTGGCGGTGCAGCACCGCGACCGGGAGCTGCACGAGGAGTCCGGGATCGGCGCCCTGGTCACCCACCTGCGCCGCGAGGTCGTCGACCGCGCTGAGGTGCTCACCCGCCGCGCGCTGGTGCACGACCTGCGCGCGGTCACCGAGCACCTCTCCCTGGCGGTGCGCACCGAGCTGGCCGGCCTGGAGGACCCGTCCGCACGCGAGGAGCTGGTGCGCGGGCTCGAGCAGGCCCGGGCCGCCGCCGACGACCTGCGCCGCCGCTCGTCCCGCTGGCAGCAGGTGCTCACCGACGGCGTCACCGACCTCGTGGCCGACATCGACTTCGACCTGCGCGACCGCTCCCGGGTGGTGGTCCGCGAGGCCGAGGAGGCGATCGACGCCCAGGACCCCGGCCCGATGTGGCCCGAGCTGTCCGAGTGGCTGGACCGGCGCATCGCCGCTGCGGTCGCCGACAGCTACGTCTGGGCCGAGCAGCGTTCGGAGTGGCTCGCCGAGCGGGTCATCGAGCAGTTCGCCCGGGACGGCGGCGGTGCGGTCCCCGCGTTGACCGTCGGCGCCGCCGGTGAGGCGCTGGCCGGCCTGGTGGAGCTGCCGACGGTCGACGACGGCGCGATGACGCTGCGCGAGCGGACCCTCATCGGGCTGCGCGGCTCCTACACCGGCGTCCTCATGACCGGGCTGGTCACCAGCCTGGCCGGGATGGCGATCATCAACCCGGTCTCGCTGGCCGCGGGCATCCTGCTCGGGCGCAAGGCCTACCGCGACGACCAGCAGCAGCGCCTGCAGCGACGCCGGTCGGAGGCCAAGGCCGTGGTCCGGCGGCACCTCGACGAGGTGGTGTTCCAGGTCGCCAAGCACCTCAAGGACCGGCTCCGCACCGTCTCCCGCACCCTGCGCGACCTGATCACCGACACCGCCGAGGAGATGTCCCGGTCGCTGGCCGACGCGGTCGCCGCCGCCCAGCGCGCCACCCGGGAGGCCACCGCCGAGCGCGACGCCCGCATCCGCTCGCTGCGCCAGCGGCGCGACCAGCTCGACCGGCTGGCCGCCGACGTCCGCGCCCTGGAGCGGGCCGCGGTGGCGGCTCCGTGACCGAGCTCGCGAGTCCACGCGTGGGCAGGGCACCGTCGGTCACGACGCCGACGAGCGCCAGCGAGGAGGCCTCGTGACCGGACCGGCGAGGTCCGGCGCGGAGGCGGGCAGCACCGCCCTGGACGCCGTCCGCGCGCTGCTCGACGACGCGGTGGCGCACTACGCCGACGTCCCCGCGGCCGCTGCCCGGCTCGAGGCCCAGCGGCGGCGGCTGGACGAGCCGCTGCGCCTGGCCCTGGTCGGCCGGGTGAAGTCGGGCAAGTCGACGCTGCTCAACGCCCTGGTCGGCGCCCGGGTCGCGCCCACCGACGCCGGTGAGTGCACCCGGGTGGTCACCCTCTACCGGCACGGCGCCACCCCGCGCGTGGAGCTGCACGGCACCGACGGCGGACGGCGGACCCTGCCGGTGCGCCGCGCGGACGGCGGACTGCGGCTGGAGCTCGGCGGCACCCCGCCGGAGGAGATCGCGCAGCTGGTCGTGGACTGGCCGACCGACGACCTGCTGCGGGCGACCGTCGTCGACACCCCGGGGATCGCGTCGCTGTCCACCGGCACGAGCGCACGCACGCACGGCTTCCTCGGCGCCGACGACGGCGTGGCCGGTGCCGACGCGATCGTCTTCCTCACCCGTCAGCCGCAGCCCGAGGACGTCGCCGTCCTGGCCGCCTTCCAGGCCGGCACCGGCGGGGAGGGGGCGCTGACGACGACGATCACCGTCCTGTCCCGCGCCGACGAGGTCGGAGCCGGGCGTCTCGACGCGCTGCACGCTGCCGACGCCGTGGCCCGCCGGATGTCGGCCGACCCGCAGGTCGCGGCGGTGAGCTCCGCGGTGGTCCCCGTCGCCGGGCTGCTGGCGCTGGCCGGCCGGACGCTGCGGCACGGCGACTTCGTCGCGCTGCGGGCGCTGGCCGGCGCCGACCAGCAGCAGGTGTCGCGGATGCTGCTGACCGCGGACCGCTTCACCCGGCCGGAGGCGCCGGTGCCGCTCCCGGCGGAGGTGCGGACCGCGCTGCTGGACCGCCTGGGCCTGTTCGGCATCCGGCTGTCCATCGCGCTGGTGCGGGCCGGTGTCCCGGACGCCACCGCGCTGGCCGAGGAGCTGCTCCGGCGCAGCGGCCTGGCCGAGCTGCAGCGGCTGCTGCGGGTGCACTTCACCGAGCGCGGCGCGCAGCTGCGGGCCGGGACGGCGCTGCGACTGGTGGAGGAGGTGCTCGCCGAGCACCCCGTCGAGGGCGACGACGAGCTGCGGGCGGAGCTGGAGCGGCTGCGCCTGGCCACCCCGGACCTCGGCGAGCTCGCCCTGCTGGCCCGGTCCCGTGCCCCGCACGGCCCGCTGCCGCCGGAGCTGCGGGCCGAGGGGGAGCGGCTGCTCGGCGCCGAGGGCACCGGCCCGGCCGCACGGCTCGGGCTGCCCGCCGGGACCCCGGACGACGCGCTGCGGCAGGCGGCGCTCGAGGCCCTGGCCCGGTGGCGGACCGCCGCCGACGACCCGCTCGCCGGTCGGGCGACCGCGGACGCCGCGGAGGTCGTCGTCCGGGCCTGCGAGGCGCTGCTCGCCGCCCTGGACCGCTCAGCGGCGGCCGGCCGCCCGCGCTGACCGGCTGAACAGCGGGACGACGGCGAGCACGCACAGCACGGCGGCGGCGACCAGCGCCCACCGGTCGAGGTCGGCGCCGCCCGTGACGACGGTCTGCGCGACGTCGAGGACCAGCACCGCGGGTACCACGGTGAGGACCAGCGCCCACCGCGCCCACCCGGAACCCCGCAGCACCAGCGCCGTCCACACCAGGGAGACGGCGACGAGCGCTCCCACCCCGCCGAGCACCAGCGCGATGGTGGCCCGCACCCCGTCGGTGACCAGGTCGGCGGGCGCGGCGGGGTCCTCGGCGGTCGCGAGCACGGCGAGCCGGTCGCGGAGCGCGCCGAGGTCCAGCAGCGCCGCCGAGATGCCGGTGACCGCGGCCAGGCAGCCGGCCCACCACAGCGCCACGGCCGCCCGCACGGTCGCGGGCCGGGGCGGCCGGCTCCGGGGGAGCGGCGGGGCGATGTCGCTGGTCACCGCCGGCCGCGCCGGGGGCGGCGGTGCGGCGACGTTGCCGGTGAGCACGACCCGCCGCGGCAGGGGGCGGTGTGCTGTCGTCGGTCCCTGCTCGGACCTGGTGGACCCCGCCACGTGTCGCTCCCCCCGTGGGCCTGACCGCCGGACCGTCGCAGCCTGTCACCGCCTGCGCGCCCCCACAACCAGCCGGCCGCCGGCCCGGCCCCCCGGCAGGGTCCCGCGCCGAGCCCGCGAGGCGTGGGGGGGGAAGGGTGGCCTTCTGTCAGCGACCGGTGAACCGGGGGGTGCGCTTCTCCAGGAAGGCCTCGACGGCCTCCCGGTGGTCGGCGGTGCGGCCCAGCTCGGTCTGCAGCCGGGCCTCGAGCGCCAGGGTGTCCTCGAGGCGGTCGGTGGCCGCCGTGGCCAGCACCGTCTTGATCGCCCGGTAGGCGGCGGTCGGGCCGGCGGCCAGCCGCGCGGCCAGCGCCTGCGCCTCGGCCAGCACCTGCTCGGCCGGCACGACCCGGTGCACCAGCCCCCACTCGGCGGCGCTCTCGGCGAGGAACGGCTCGGGGAGCAGCAGCAGCTCGGCGGCCCGCGAGCCGCCGACGCAGTGCACCAGGCGGGAGGCCAGCCCCGAGTCGCTGGACAGCCCGACGCCGGCGAACGCGGTGGTGAACTTGGCGCCCGCAGCGGCCACCCGCAGGTCCCCGGCGAGCGCGATGCCCAGCCCGGCACCGGCGGCGGCGCCGTTGACCGCCACGACCACCGGCACCCGCAGCGCGGCCAGCGCCAGCACCAGCGGGTTGTACTCCTCCTCGACCACCGACAGCGACGTCGCGGCGTCCCCGCGGAGCGCCTCGACGTGCTGGCCGAGGTCCTGGCCGACGCAGAAGGCCCGGCCGGTGCCGGTGAGCACCACGGCCCGCACCGCCTCGTCGGCCGCGACCCCGCGGACGACGTCGAGCAGCTCGCGCCGCGACCGGGAGGTGAGCCCCGGCCGCAGCATGGTGACGGTGGCGACCCCGCCGGCGTCCTCGCGGGTCACGGTCTCGGGCATCGTCGCCCCTCCTCGTCGTCGTCGGCGCCCCTCCGCGCGGCGAGATCGGCGATCTCACCCGGCTCCGGGACCGGGAGCGTACGAGATCGGCGGTCTCGCTCCGGGCGGCCGAGGTCCCGATCGGGCGTGAGTAAGGTGAGGCTGCCCTATGACGCCGTCGCAGGGCTCCACCGCGTCCCGGAGGCTCCCGAGCATGTCCGTGCGTGACCGCCGCCTGCCCCTCCTCACCGCCGGCCTGCTCGCCGCGCTGACCACCGCCGCCTGCGGCGGCGACCCCGGCACCGGCGAGGAGGCCGCCGACACGATCACCGTCGCGGCCACCGATGACGCCTGCGACGTCGCCACCGGCGAGCTCGCCGCGGGCACCCACCGGTTCCGGGTGACCAACAGCGGCGACCAGGTCACCGAGTTCTACGTCTACGCCGAGGGCGACCGGGTGATGGGCGAGGTGGAGAACATCGCCCCCGGGCTGACCCGCGAGCTGCTCGTGGAGCTGCCGGCCGGCGGCTACGAGACCGCCTGCAAGCCGGGCATGGTGGGCGACGGCATCCGCAGCGCCCTCACCGTCACCGGTGAGGCGGCGCAGCTGTCGGAGGACGAGACCCTCGCCCAGGCCGGCGCCGACTACCAGCGGTACGTGCGCAGCCAGACCGGCGCGCTCGTCGAGCAGACGACGGCCTTCGC
This sequence comes from Geodermatophilus siccatus, assembly GCF_900103785.1. GTDB lineage: Bacteria > Actinomycetota > Actinomycetes > Mycobacteriales > Geodermatophilaceae > Geodermatophilus > Geodermatophilus siccatus. The sequence continues at coordinate 129,031 of NZ_FNHE01000009.1, forward strand.
CGACGCCGTCCGGGCCGGGGACGTCGAGGGCGCCAAGGCGCTGTTCCCCGTCGCCCGCACCTACTGGGAGCGCATCGAGCCGGTCGCGGAGGTCTTCGGTGACCTCGACCCGCGGATCGACGGCCGCGAGGGCGACCAGGCGGAGGGCGAGGACTTCACCGGCTACCACCGCATCGAGCAGGCGCTGTGGGTCGATGGCAGCACCGAGGGCATGGCCCCGTACGCCGACCAGCTGCAGGCCGACGTCCAGGAGGTCGCCGGTCTGGCCGACGAGACCACGCTGGACCCGCTGCAGCTGGCCAACGGCGCCAAGGCGCTGCTCGACGAGATCGCCACCGGCAAGATCACCGGCGAGGAGGACCGCTACTCGCACACCGACCTGTGGGACTTCGCCGCCAACCTCGAGGGCTCCGAGGCCGCCGTCCAGGCGCTGCGCCCCTACCTCGAGGAGGCCGACCCCGACCTGGTGGCCGAGATCGACGAGCGGTTCGCCGCCGCCGAGGCCGAGCTGGAGCAGTACCGCACCGGTGACGGCTGGGTGCTCTACGACCAGCTCACCCAGGAGCAGCTGCGCGGCCTCAGCGACAGCATCACCGCGCTGACCGAGTCGGTCAGCCGGGTCGCGGCCGTCGTCGCCGGCCGATGAGCCGGAGGTGAGGCCCCGATGAGCGAACCAGCGCCCGCCGGCCGGGGGCTGAGCCGGCGCCGGCTGTTCGGCCTGCTCGGCGCCGGGACGGCGGGCGTGGTCGCCGCCGGCGCGGCCGGCGGCGCGATCGGCCGGGCCACGGTCGACGTGGGTGGGCCGGGCGAGGACCCGGCCACGGCCGCGGGGCCGCGCCCCACCGACGCGGTGGAGTTCACCGGCGCGCACCAGGCCGGCATCGTCACCCCGGCGCAGGACCGGCTGCACTTCGTCGCCTTCGACGTCACCACCGACCGGCGCGAGGAGCTGGTGGAGGTGCTGCAGGCATGGACGGCGGCCGCGCGCCGGATGACCGCCGGGCAGGACGCCGGCCCGGTCGGTGCCCTCGCCGGCTCCCCGTACGCGCCCCCGGACGACACCGGTGAGGCGCTCGACCTGCCGCCGTCCGGGCTGACGCTGACCGTCGGCTTCGGCCCCACGCTGTTCACCACCGCCGACGGCGCCGACCGCTTCGGCCTGGCCGCCCGCCGCCCGGCGCCGCTGGTCGAGCTGCCCGCCTTCGCCGGCGACCAGCTCGACCCGGCGATCAGCGGCGGCGACCTGTGCGTCCAGGCCTGCGCCAACGACCCGCAGGTCGCCGTCCACGCGGTCCGGAACCTGGTGCGGCTCGGCGCCGGGGTGGTGAGCGTCCGCTGGTCGCAGCTGGGCTTCGGCCGGACGTCGTCCACCAGCACCGGCCAGGCCACCCCGCGCAACCTGTTCGGGTTCAAGGACGGCACCGACAACCTCAAGGCCGAGAACACCGCGGCGCTGGACCGGTTCGTGTGGGTCGGCGACGGCGACCCGGGGGCGGACTGGCTGGCCGGTGGCAGCTACCTGGTCACCCGGCGGATCCGGATGCTCATCGAGCCGTGGGACAGCTCCTCGCTGGTCGAGCAGGAGCAGACGATCGGCCGCGCCAAGGGCTCCGGCGCCCCGCTCGGCCAGCGCGCCGAGTTCGACCCGGTCGACTTCACCACGCAGGTCGACGGCGAGTTCGCCGTCCCGGAGCGCAGCCACGTCTTCCTCGCCCACCCGACCAACTCGGGGACGGCGATCCTGCGGCGGGGGTACAGCTTCGTCGACGGCTCCGACGGGCTGGGCCGCCTGGACGCGGGGCTGTTCTTCATCGCCTTCCAGCGCGACCCCGCGACGGGGTTCGTGCAGGTGCAGCGCAACCTGCGCACCGACGCCATGAACGAGTACGTCCGGCACACCTCCTCGGCCGTCTTCGCCTGCCCACCGGGCGTCCGGGGCGACGACGACTGGTGGGGCCGGGCGCTGTTCACCGGCTGAGCCCCGGATCGTGGCCGGAACGTGACGGGACCGTCCCCTCACGGAGCCGATCGGCTGGGACGATGGATGGCGGACGGACGCGGCGCGGGCCGGAGCGCGCGGCGCCGTCCCCCCAGGTCGGCGACACGCCCGGTGTCCTGCGCCGATGTGTAGCCACCAGGGGTGCGGGACATCCAGACCGAGGGGCACCGGCGCCCTCGGGCCGTGGACGACGGCTGGGTCGCAGGCGAGGAGTGAGCCACGGTGGTGGAGCCGGGTCGGCGCAACCTGGGTGAGCGGTACGAGCTCGCCGAGTTGATCGCCGCCGGCGGCATGGGGCAGGTCTGGCGCGGCACCGACGTCCTCCTCGGTCGTCCGGTCGCGGTGAAGGTCCTGCGCAGCGAGTACACCGGCGATCCCACGTTCCGCGCCCGCTTCCGCGCCGAGGCCCAGCACGCCGCCGGGCTCTCCCACCCGAACATCGCCGCCGTCTTCGACTACGGCGAGACCGAGGCCACCGACGGCAGCGGCGAGACGCTGGCCTACCTGGTGATGGAGCTGGTCGAGGGCGAGCCGCTGTCGGCGGTGCTGCAGCGCGAGGGCCGGCTGTCGGCTGCCGTCACGCTGTCGCTGCTCGAGCAGACCGCCTCCGCGCTGGCCGAGGCGCACCGGGTCGGGCTGGTGCACCGCGACGTCAAGCCCGGCAACATCCTGGTCCGCGACGACGGCAGCGTGAAGATCACCGACTTCGGCATCGCGTGGTCGGCGGACAGCGTGCCGCTCACCCGCACCGGCCAGGTGATCGGCACCCCGCAGTACCTGGCACCGGAGGTCGCCGAGGGCCACCACGCCACCCCCGCCAGCGACGTCTACGCCCTCGGCCTGGTCGGCTACGAGTGCCTGACCGGCCACCCCGCCTTCGACGGGGACAACGCCGTGACGATCGCGCTCAAGCAGGTGCGCGACGACCCCGAGCCGCTGCCCGACGACCTGCCCCGCGACGTGCGGAGGCTGATCCGCCGCGCGCTGGCCAAAGACCCGGCCTCCCGCATGCCGGACGGCGCGGCGTTCGTCGCCGCGGTCGAGGACGTCCGCGCCGGCCGCCCCGTGCCCGAGCCCGCCCCCACCCGCAGCCTCGCCGTCCCGCCCGCGACGGCCGGCACCCCTGCCGCACCCGGCGCCCGGACCGTCGGACCGCCGGCGCCGCGCCGCCGCTGGCCGGCCGCCGTCCTGGTGCCGGTGGTGACGCTGCTGCTCGGTGCCGGCGCGGCCGCCGGGGTCTTCGTGGCCGTGTCCAGCGACGAGGACGCCGGGCCGACCGTGGTCGCCGCGCAGACCGAGGACGCCCGGATCGTGCTGGCCGCCGATGACTACGTCGGGCGGCAGGCCGACGAGGCGGCGCTCGCGCTGTCCGCGCTGGGCCTGCTGGTGCAGCGCGAGGAGCAGGTCACCGCGGACGCCGCGCCCGGCACCGTGACCGCCGTCGACCCGGCCGGCACCGAACTGCGGCCCGGCGACACGGTGCGGGTCCTCGTCGCCGTGGCGCCGGCGCCCGCTCCGCGGCAGCGCGACTCCGCACCGGCCACCCGCGTCTCCCAGGGCACCGACGACGAGGCGCAGCGGCCGCGGCGGACGCCCGAGCCGGAGCCCGCGCCCGAGTCGACCGAGGCGGCCCCCACGCCGACCGCCACGCCGGAGGAGGAGCTGCCGGCCAGCACGCCGACCCCGACGTCGACCCCGTCGGCGAGCGGCACCCCGACGGAGTCGGAGGAGGCCGCCGACCCGCCGAGCACGGCCGGGCCGCCGACGTCGTCGGACGACCAGACCTGGTCCGGGGACGGCGAGGGCGACGGCAGCTGGGACGGCGACCGGGACCGCGACGACCGCTGAGCGTCCCCGGACGGGTGGACGTCCCCGCTCCGCGCTGTCGGCGCGGGTCCCGGCTGGCACGCTGAGGGGTCGCGGGGGATGGCTGCGGGCTGGAGGCACGGGTGGCTGAGCCGGGGGTGCGCACGCTCGGCGGTCGCTACGCGCTGCGCTCGCTGCTCGCCACCGGCGGCATGGGCCAGGTCTGGCGAGCGCACGACGTGCTGCTCGACCGGCCGGTCGCGGTCAAGGTGCTGCGCAGCGAGTACACCGGCGACCCCACCTTCCTCGCCCGGTTCCGCGCCGAGGCACACCACACCGCCCGACTGGTGCACCCCAACATCGCCGCCCTGCACGACTACGGCGAGGTCGTGGCAGCCGGCGGGGAGACCTGCGCCTACCTGGTGATGGAGCTCGTCGAGGGCGAGCCGCTGTCGGCGCTGCTGACCCGCTGCGGCCGGCTGGACCCGCAGCGGACGCTGGACATCGTGCGGCAGACCGCCGCGGCGCTGGCCGTGGCGCACGCCGCCGGGGTGGTGCACCGCGACGTCAAGCCCGGCAACGTGCTGGTCGGCTGGGACGGCGTCGTGAAGATCACCGACTTCGGGATCGCCTGGTCGGCGTCGAGCGTGCCGCTCACCCGCACCGGCCAGGTGGTCGGCACCGCGCACTACCTGTCGCCGGAGCAGGCCGACGGCGGCAAGGCCGGCCCGGCCAGCGACGTCTACGCACTCGGGGCGATCACCTACGAGTGCCTGGCCGGCCGCCGCGCCTTCGACGGCGAGAGCCCGGTGCAGATCGCGCTGGCGCAGATCCGCGACGAGCCCGCGCCGTTGCCCGACGACCTCCCCGAGGTGGTGCGCACCCTCGTCGCCCGCGCGATGGTCAAGGACCCGGCGCTGCGCTTCCCCGACGGCGCCGCCTTCCGTGCGGCCGTCGACGCCGTCCGCGCCGGCCGCTCCCTGGCACCGCTGCCGCCGCCCACCGCCGCGCTGCCGGCCGGGGGCTCCCGCCGCCGACGGCTGCTGGTGCCGGCGGCCGCGCTGCTGCTCGGCGTCGGGCTGGGCGGAGGGGCGCTGCAGGTGCTCGACAGCGGGGTCGCCGAGACGAAGGTGGCCGTCGCCGACCCCGCGGCACCGACCAGCGCGCCGGCGGCGCCGGTGGCGGCGCTGGTGGTCGCGGCCGCCGACCACGTCGGGCGCCCTGCCGACGAGGTCGAGGCCGAGCTCGCGGCGCTGGGCCTGCGGGTGCAGCGCGAGACCGTGGAGCGCTCCGACGTCCCCGCGGGGTCGGTGGTCGCGCTCGGTCCGGTCGGTGCGCTGGCGCGGGGCGACCTCGTCACGCTGACGGTCGCGGTGGCCCCGCCGGCCCCGGCTCCCGCACCGGTCGTTCCCGAACCCGCCCCGGCGCCCGTCGTGGAACCGCTCGGCCCCGCACCGGACCCTGCCCCCGCTCCTGCCCCGGCCCCGGTCCCCGCGCCGGCTCCGGCTCCCGCGCCCGCACCGGTTCCCGCTCCGGTGGTCGTCGACGACGACGCGGACGGCGGGTCGGGCCCGGGCCGGAGCGAGGACAGGGGGAGGGGCAGGGACGGGGCGAAGCCCGACGACTCCGGCCGGGGGAACGGCCGGGGCTGAGCCGCCGCTGTTCGCCCTCGTCAGCCCCGGCTGCGGCTGGGGGCGATCCAGAGGGCGGCGCCGAGGGCGGCCAGCGCGGCGGTGAGGACGAAGCCGCGGTCGCTGCCGACCTGCGGCAGCACGACCAGCACCCAGAACACGGCCACGCCGGTCAGCCCGGCGGCCGCGGCCTTCCACGCCGCGTCGGGGTGCTGCCGGGCCGCCGGGACGACGCGGCCGGCGAACGGCAGCGCGCCGACGAGGGTGGCGAGGGTCGCGAAGACCGACCACAACGTCACGGCCGACCACAGCGGCGTCTCGCCGAAGCCCAGGCCGAGGCCCAGCTGGAGCAGCAGCAGGGAGAGCGCGGTGAGGCCGGTGCCGATGCGGGCGGCGCGTTCCTGCGGCGGGCGCGCGGTGCGAGGGGTCCGGGCGGGCCGCGGGGTGCGGGGCGGGCGCGACGTCCGGGCACGGGCCCGACGGATGCCCTCCCCGGCGGTGAGCGGCAGGCCGAAGGCCGGGTCGGCGGCCGCGGTGCCGGGCGGTCCGGGCATCGCGCCGACCGGGCCGGTGGGCTGCACCCCGCCGGGCAGCGGGTCGGCGTCCACCCGGGGCAGGTGGTGCGTGCCGGCGGCGGTCGCGCCGGCGGCGGTGAACGCGATCCCCTGCGTGCCAGCCTCGGTCGGATGGCGCGGTGCCGGTGGCTCGGGGGTGGGACTCGAGTGCGTCACGGTTCCTCCTCGCTCGAGCGCGGGCACGCGCCGGACCGGTTCGTCACCGCACGCTAGCGGCGGGGCGGCCGGCGGCCCGGCAGGAAACGCGGGCGGGCCGAGGTCTCACTAGGGTCGGCCGGGTGGCCGTGCGTGCAGGGATCGTCGTCACCGGTACCGAGGTGCTCACCGGCCGGGTGAGCGACCGCAACGGCCCGTGGTTGGCCGAGGAGCTGCGCCGGCTCGGGGTGGACGTCGGCGCGGTGCTGGTCGTCGGGGACCGGCCCGAGGACCTGCGCAACGCGCTGCGCTTCCTCGCCGACGAGGACGTCGTCCTCACCACCGGCGGGCTCGGCCCGACCGCCGACGACCTGACCGCGCAGGTCGTCGGCGAGGTGCAGGGCCGGCCGTCGTCGGTCGACCCGGAGCTGGAGCGGCAGATCGCCGGGATCGTCGAGGGCCTCATGGACGGCCGCGGGTGGCGTGCCGACCCCGAGGCCACGGCGGCCGGCGTCCGCAAGCAGGCGCTCGTGCCCGAGGGGGCGATCGTGCTGCCGCCGGTCGGGACGGCGCCGGGTCTCGTCGTCCCCCCGGCGGAGGAGCGGGACGGACCGGTGGTCGTCGTCCTCCCCGGGCCGCCGTCGGAGCTGCAGGGGATGTGGCCGGCGGCGCTGGCCGCCGAGCCGGTGCAGCGGGCGCTGGCCGACCGCAGCGAGCTGCGCCAGGAGACGCTGCGGCTGTGGGGGACGCTCGAGTCGCAGCTGGCGGCGACGCTGCGGCAGCACGAGTTCCCCGCCCTGGAGGTCACCACCTGCCTGCGGGACGGCGAGCTGGAGATCGTCACCCGCTACGGCTCGGAGGCGCAGCCGGAGTACGACCGGCTGGTCGAGGCGGTGCGCGCGGCGCACGGGCCGCAGCTGTTCTCGACCGGCCCCACGGTCGACGACCTGGTGGCGTCGGCGTTCGCCGACCGCGGGCTGACCGTCGCGACGGCGGAGTCGTGCACCAGCGGGCTGCTGGTGGCGCGGCTCACCGAGCGGGCCGGGTCCTCGGCGTGGGTGCTCGGCGGGGTGGCGTCGTACGCGAACTCCGCGAAGGAGGCGCTGGTCGGCGTCCCGTCGGAGGTGCTGGAGTCCTGCGGCGCGGTGAGCACGGAGGTCGCGGCGGCGCTGGCCGAGGGGGCGCGGTCCCGCTTCGGCGCCGACGTGGGGGTCGGCATCACCGGGATCGCCGGACCGGGCGGGGGCTCCCCGGAGAAGCCGGTCGGCACCGTCCACCTGTGCGCCGTCGGGCCCGACGGGCGCCAGCCGCGCTCGGTCGTGCTGCCCGGCTCGCGGTCGGCGGTGCGGCACCGGTCGGTGGCCCTGGCGATGCACATGCTGCGCCAGCTCCTGCTCGGTGGGCCGCCGGCCTGATGGAGCTGCTCACGCCGTCCGCCCGGCAGCTGTCGTCCTACGGCAGCTCGGGCGTGGAACTGCTGCGCGCGGCGCTCGTGCGCGAGCCGCAGGACGGGTTCGCGGTGGACGTCGTCCAGTTGGCGCCGGGCGGGTCGATCGGACGGCACCCGACCCGGCTGTGGCTGCTGTTCCTGGTCGTCTCCGGCCGCGGCTGGGTGTCCGGGGCGTCGGGTGACCGTCGGCCGCTGCGAGCCGGCGAGGCGGCGCTGTGGTCGCCGGGGGAGGACCACACGTCGGGGTCCGACGAGGGGTTGACGGCCGTCGTGGTGCAGTGCCACGTCCGTCCACTGGCCGGCGAGGGGGCCTCGTGACGACCCTGACCCTGCACGCGACCGGACCCATCGGGCCGGACGAGGTCTGGGAGCGCTACGCCGTCCCCGCGCGCTGGTCGGAGTGGGCGCCGCAGATCGCCGGCGTCGAGGTGCCGGTGGCGCGGTTGGTGGCAGGCGTGCGGGGTCGGGTGCGCGCGCCGCTGGGGGTGGCGCTGCCCTTCGTCGTCGACGCGGTGGACGAGGCGGCCCGGCGCTGGTCGTGGACGGTGTCCCTCGGCCCTGTGCGGCTGCACCTGCTGCACTGGGTCACCGAGGGCCCGGACGGCGGCAGCACGACGGGGCTGCGGGTCTCCGGGCCGGCGCCGCTGGTGGTCGGCTACGCGCCGCTGGCCCACCTGGCGATCGGCCGGCTGGTCCGCCCGCTGCGCTGACGGCCTCCCTCGTCGATGCGTTGTCGGGGTGGACCACCGCGGTGACGCGGTGCAGGCCGAGCTCGCCGAACGCGACGTGCAGCCAGGCTCGTGCGGCTCCTATGGCGAGGCCCTGCCCCTGCGCGTGCCGGGCGAGGACGGAGCCCAGCTCGACCTCGTCCCACTGCGGCCAGGGGTGTAGCCCGGCCCGCCCGAGGACGGCCCCGGTCACGCGGTCGAGGAGTGCGCTCTGGCCGAAGCCGTGCTCGCGCCAGACCGCCTCGAACCGTGCCACCTGGGCCGCCGCGCCCTTGGCGTCGAGGGTCGCTCCGCCGATGTACCGAGCGACATCCGGGGTCGGCGTACACCTCGGTCAGTGTCTCGGTGTGCTGACCGGAGAGGGGCGGCATGAGCAGCCGCTCGGTCTCGAGGTGCACGGGCGCACGGGCGCACGGTGGTCGGGGGCGGACGTCGGCGACTCGCGTCAAGACCACGAGCACATCTGTGGATGAGCCGCTGACCTGCGTATCCGCCTTGCCGAGTGCCGTCGGTCGGGCTAGACTTCGAACACCTGATCGATCCGGTGAGAGGTGTCGTGGACGAGCTGATGGCCTCCCTCGACGCCCTGGCCGTCGAGGACCTCAGCCCCCTGTTCGGCCCGGCGCTGCTGGACCGGCTGCGCCCGCTGCTGGCCGCGCAGAACCGGATCGCCGCCGAGGTGGCCCGCACCGTGCGGGAGGCCGAGGTGTCCGGTGCCGAGGAGCTCGACGGGCTGAAGACGATGGCCTCCTGGCTGCGCGGCCACGGGCACCTGTCGGTCACCGAGGCCGCCCGGGTGGTGCGCACCGGTCGCGCGCTGGAGCACCTGCCGACCATGGCCGCCGCCTTCGCCGCGGGTGCGGTGACCGCCGAGCAGGCGGCGCTGATCGGCCGGGTGGCCGAGCCCGGGGCGCTCGGGCTGGCCGCGGACCAGGACGTCGACCTGACCGTGGTGGACGCCGTGCTCACCGACGTGGCCCAGGCCAGCCCACACGCCGACACCGCCAGGGCGGTGCACCACTACCTGGACCGGCTCGACGCCGACGGCCCGGAGCCCGATCCCACCGAAGGGCGGCGGCTGGCCATCACCAAGCACGCCGACGGCAGCATCACCGGCCGGTTCGACCTGGACGCCGTCGGCGGGGAGAGGCTGCAGACCGCGCTGGAGTCGGTGGTGTAGGCCGGCCGGTGCGCCGGGGACGAGCGCACCCGTCACCAGCAGCACGCCGACGCGCTGGTGCAGCTGTGCGACAACCAGCTGGCCGCCGGCACCCTGCCGACCTTGCGCGGCCACGAGCCGCAGGTGATCGTCACGATCGGCATCGGGGACCTGACTGCCCCGGCCACCGGGCCGGGTGCGGCCGAGACCGGGTTCGGCGCGACGATCTCCGCCGCGCGGGCCCGGTGGCTGGCCTGCGACGGGCAGGTCACCCGGATCGTGATGGGTCCGGACGGGATGCCGCTGGACTACGGGCGCAGCGTCCGCTTGGTGCCACCCCACGTCCGCCGCGCCGCCGAGGTCCGCGACGGTGGGTGCGTGTTCACCGGCTGCGGGGCCCCGACGTCCTGGTGCGACGTCCACCACCTGCTCGAGTGGGTCAACGGCGGAGAGACCAACCTGGAGAACTCCGCGCTGTTGTGCGAGCGGCACCACACGAAGGTCCACCACGGCTTCCGGGTCGAACGACAACCCGACGGCCGATGGCGCACCTGGCGGCCGGATGGCACCGAGATCCGCACCGGACCCCAGCGCACCGGCCCACCCCTGGCCACCGCCGCCTGACCGACGACGACGCACGCCTGTCGCGCGTTCCACGTGGAACGTGCAGCAGGCGTGCGTCCCGGGAATCCGGCGGACGGGCGTCGGAGGCGGTACCTGCAGTGCGTGCCGTGCGGGGGCTGGTGGAGGCGGCGCTGCCCGCCCGGATGGGGACGCCGTTCCGCTGGCTGGTCGGGTCGTCCTGGGTGGGCGACCTCGGCGACGGCATCGTCCTCGCCGCCGGTCCGCTCGTCGGCGGGCTGCTCGCCCACATCGCCCACGCCGGTGAGGAGGCGTCCACCGCCCGGGTGTCGTGAGCGAGTGGGGCCCGCAGGGTCCCGCGAGGAACGACGAGGGGCTCAGCGTGGCAGGGGAACGGCACCTGATCGCGGTGTGGCCCGGAGGACCACGGTCCCGTCGTACGGTTCGGCCATGGGCGTCACGCACGAGGTCACCAACCAGGTCCCGCCGCTGGTCGGTCACGACCCCATCGCCGGCGACGCCGCCCTGGCCGAGGCCTGCGTCCGGCACGCCGACGTCACCACGCTCGACTCGCTGAAGGCGCTCGGCGCGCTGGCCGGCAGCGGGCAGGCGCAGGAGTGGGGCCGGCTGGCGAACGAGAACCCGCCGCGACTGAGGACGCACGACCGGTACGGCCACCGGGTCGACGAGGTCGAGTTCCACCCGGCCTGGCACGACCTCATGCGCACCGCCGTCGAGCACGGCCTGGCCGGGGTCCCGTGGGCGTCACCCGAGCCGCACGCGCACGTCCGCCGCGCCGTCGGCTACCTCGGCTGGACGCAGGTCGAGATGGGGCACGGCTGCCCGGTGACCATGACCTACGCCGCCGTCCCCGCGCTGCGCGCCGCCCCCGAACTCGCGGAGCGGTACGAGCCGGGCCTCACGGCTCCCGCCTACGAGTTCGGCCTCGCCGAGCCGACCGGCAAGCGCGGCCTGGTCGCCGGCATGGGCATGACCGAGAAGCAGGGCGGCTCCGACGTCCGCGCCAACACCACCCGCGCCGTCCCGAACCCCGACGGGACGTGTGCGCTGACCGGGCACAAGTGGTTCACCAGCGCCCCGATGAGCGACCTGTTCCTCGTCCTCGCCCAGCTGCCCGAGGGCGTCTCCTGCTTCCTCGTCCCGCGGGTGCTGCCCGACGGCACCCGCAACGTGTTCCGGCTGCAGCGGCTCAAGGACAAGCTCGGCGACCGCGCCAACGCCTCGAGCGAGGTCGAGTTCGAGGGGACGACGGCGTGGCTGGTCGGCGAGCCCGGCCGCGGCGTCCGGACCATCATCGAGATGGTCAACACCACGCGGCTGGACTGCGTGCTCGGTTCGGCCGCCACCGTCCGCGCCGCCCTCACCCAGGCGATCCACCACGCCCGGCACCGGCGGGCCTTCGGCGCGCTGCTGGCCGACCAGCCGCTGATGCAGAACGTCCTCGCCGACCTGGCCGTGGAGAGCGAGGCCGCCACCGCGCTCGCCGTCCGGCTGGCCGCCGCCGTCGACGCGGGCGAGTCCGACTTCCTCCGCCTCGCCGGGGCCGCCGCGAAGTTCTGGGTCTGCAAGCGCACCCCGACGGCCGTCGCCGAGGCGCTCGAGGTGCTCGGCGGCAACGGCTACGTCGAGGAGTCCGGCATGCCCCGGCTCTACCGTCAGGCGCCGCTGAACAGCATCTGGGAGGGGTCGGGCAACGTCATCGCCCTCGACGTCCTCCGTGCGATGGGCCGCTCCTCGGCGTCCCTGGCCGCCGTCCGCGCCGAGATCGACCTCGCCCGCGGCGCCGACGCCCGGCTCGACGCCGCGGTCGGCCGGCTGGCCGCCGAGCTGGCCGACCCCGAGCAGCTCCCCGTGCGCGCCCGCCGCATCGCCGGCCTGCTCGCCCTGTGCCTGCAGGCCTCGCTGCTCCTGCGGCACGCCCCGGCGGAGGTCGCCGACACCTTCTGCGCGACCCGGCTGGACGGCGACTGGGGCGCGGTCCTCGGCACCCTGCCCGGGGGCACGCCGGTCGGCGCGATCCTCGGGCGAGCCCGGGTCTCCCCTGTCTGAATTGCATCCGTGTGGTTACCCTCGGTCGTACGTCGGGCGCCCGGCGCCGTCGTGAGGGGACCGTGGAGGGGTGCGGGCCCCGGGACGAGGACCTGACGTCTTCCGCAGGGGGAGAGAGAGCGGGAAGGGTGCACGGTCACGTTCCGAGTGGGCACGTCGCTCCAGCCGACCCCTTCTCCTCGATCACCGACGCCGTCTACCGGATCGACCGCAGGTGGCGGTTCACCTACGTGAACGCCGCCGCCGAGCGGCTCCTCGGCCGCCGGGCCGACGAGATGATCGGCCGCTACGCCTTCGAGTGCTTCCCCGAGACGCTCGGCACGGTCATCGAGGACGTCTACCGGGCAGTGCTCGCCGACGGACGGGTCCGCGAGTTCCAGTACTTCTACCCGCCGCTGGACCGCTGGTTCGAGATCCGCGCCTTCGCCGACGCCGGCGGGCTCACCGCCTTCCTCCGCGACGTCGACGACCAGCACCGCGCCGACCAGCAGCGCGTCGCCGAGCTGCGGCAGCTGGGCGCCGTCCTCGAGGCGCTGCCCCCGGCCACGGTGGTGCTGACGGGCGACGGCCGGATCGAGATGGTGAACCGGGCGTGGACGGCGAACGGGGAGGTGCTCGAACGCAGCGGCGACCGGTCCGCCCCGGTCGGCGAGCGCTACCTGGACGCGATGGCGCGGTACGTCGACGCCGAGCACCACGCCGGGATCGCCGCGGGGTTGCGGAGGCTCACCGACACCAGGAACCCGGCGTCCACGTTCACCTGCGACTACCCGCACCAGGTCGGCGCGGACACCGCGTGGTTCCGCCTGCAGGCCGCCCGGGTGGACGCCTCCGACCGGGTCATCGTCACCCACACCGACATCACCGAGCGGGTCCGCGACCAGCAGGCGCTGGCCTGGCGGGCCAGCCACGACGACCTCACCGGCCTGCCCAACCGCGCCCGGCTGCTGCAGCTCATCGGCGAGGCGCTGCAGGACGGCGCCGGCCGGGCGGCGCTGCTCTTCCTCGACCTCGACGGGTTCAAGACCGTCAACGACTCCCTCGGCCACGAGGTCGGGGACGAGCTGCTGCGCCAGGTCGGTGGCCGGCTCGCCGAGCAGGTCCGCCCGGAGGACGCCGTGGGGCGGCTGGGCGCCGACCAGTTCCTCGTCCTCGCCCGCGACTGCGACACCGCCGAGGCCGCGGCCCTGGCCTTCCGGCTGCAGAGCTCCTTCTCCCGCCCCTTCCACGCCGCGGGCATCTCGGTGCCGCTGTCGGCCAGCATCGGCGTCGCCGCCGCCGCGCCCGGCGCCGACCGGGCCCACCAGCTGCTCAGCGACGCCGACGCCGCCGCCTTCGCCGCGAAGGGCGCCGGCCGCGACCGCGTCCACGTCTTCTCGCCGGGGTTGCGCGAGGCGGCGCGGTGGCGGCTGGAGGTGGCCAACCGGCTGCGGGACGGCGCCGTCGACGAGTTCGTCGTCCACTACCAGCCGGTGGTCCGGGTGGACACCGGCGAGATCGAGGGCGTGGAGGCGCTGCTGCGCTGGCAGCACCCCGAGCGGGGGCTGCTCACCCCCGACGCCTTCCTCTCCGTGGCCGAGGAGACCGGCCAGCTGATCCCGATCACCCGCTGGCTGCTCGGCGAGACCACCCGGCAGGCCGCGGCGTGGGCCGAGCAGGGGCTGCCGCTGCGCATGTCGGTCAACATCAGCGCCCGGCACTTCTCCGCCGAGACGCTGGTCCACGACGTGCGGGTGGCGCTGCACGACTCCGGGCTCGCCCCGGAGAGCCTGGTGCTGGAGCTGACCGAGACCAGCGTCGCCGAGGACCCCACCCGCGCCGAGGACCAGCTCGCCGTGCTCCAGAGCTCGGGCGTGACGGTGGCGATCGACGACTTCGGGACCGGCTGGTCCTCCCTCGCCCAGCTGCTCGCGCTGCCCATCGGCACGCTCAAGATCGACCGCTCGCTGCTGACCGCCGCCGCCCGCCTGGCGGCCCACGGCACCGGACCGGTGCTGGCCGCGATCGTCTCGCTGGCCCGCACCCTCGGGATCCGCTCGGTCGCCGAGGGCGTGGAGACGCCCGCGCACCTGCAGATGGTCCGCGACGCCGGCTGCGACCTCGCCCAGGGTTACCTCCTCGCCCAGCCGATGCCGGCCTCCGACGTCCTGCGGTGGGCGTCCCGGGTCCGGGCAGCGGGTGGTGACTCGTGCGCCTTCGCGCTGCGGACCCGCACCCGCTGAGCGGCCCGGCGCGGGCCCGCCGGCTGCGCCGCCGCACGCCGCGACGGGCCACGTCACCGGGCGGGCCACCACGCACGACGGGTGCGCCGTCCTCCGATCCGCCCCCGGCCGGGCAGACTGCCCCGGGGACCGAGCGTGCGAGGTCCCCGGAGGACACAGCACCGCCGTCGGGCACGTGGCACGACGAGCGTCAGCGAGGAGGACACGTGACCGACCTGGACGTCGCCGCGGGGACCACGCCCGACACCGACGCGTTCGACGGGCGGGCACGCCCGGCGCTGGACCTGCTCATCTGGGACGCGCCGAACATCGACATGACCCTCTCGACGGTGATCGGGGCCCGCCCCACCGCGGCCTCGCGCCCCCGTTTCGACGCGATCGCCGCGTGGTTCGTCGAGGGCGCCGGCGACCCCGGCGCGATCGACGCCCCCGAGGTCGAGGCGTGCGTCTTCGCCAACATCCCGCCGGTGGTGGGCAGCCTGCAGCGCTGGGTCGAGGCGCTGCGCAGCTTCGGCTTCGCCGTCTTCGCCCGGCCCAAGCAGCAGCCCGACGACGACATCGACCAGGCGATGCTCGACCACATCGAGGTCCGCCAGCACAGCCACCGGCTCCGCCGGCTGGTCGTCTTCTCCGGTGACGGCCGCAACTTCGCCGAGCCGCTGGAGGAGCTGGCCCGCGCCGGCACCCAGGTCACCGTCGTCGCGTTCAGCGAGGTCGCCGGCTACGCCATCGGCTCGGACCTGCTGGAGTTCATCGACATCGAGGACGTGCCCGGCGCCTTCGCCGTCCCCCTGGACCGGGTGCGCCTCGACGCACTGCCGCCGGACGGCGCCTGGCTGCGGCCCACCCGCAGCCTGCGGGACTTCGTCAGCTCCTACGTACGCCGCAACGGCTGACCGGGGTGGCCGACGGGAGTGCCGGGCCGGTCGCCACCGAGGACCTGCTGGTCCCGGGGGAGACGTGCTGGCGGATCGAGCGGGCCGACCGGTTCGCCGTCTTCGTGGACGCCGCCGACTACTTCGCGGCGCTGAAGGAGTCGGTGCTGCGCGCGCGCCGCCGGGTGCTGTTCATCGGCTGGGACTTCGACCCGCGCATCCAGCTCGACCCCCGCCGGAACGGCACCGCACGCGCCGACCGGCTGGGCCGGGTCCTCGAGACCGCCGTCCGGAGGAACCCGGAGCTGGAGATCGGCGTCCTGCACTGGGACGTCGGCATGCTGATCGCGCTCGTCCGCGGCCTGGCGCCGATCGTGCTGCTCAACCGGCGGACCCCCGACCGGCTCACCTTCACCGTCGACCAGCACCACCCGATCGGCGGCGCGCACCACCAGAAGATCGTGGTGGTCGACGACTGCCTCGCCTTCGCCGGCGGCATCGACGTCACCACCGACCGGTGGGACACCGACGAGCACCGCGACGGCCACCCGCTGCGCCGCCGGCCGGGCTCGGGCCGCCGGTCGGGGCCCTGGCACGACGTGACCAGCGTCGTCTCCGGGAACGCCGCCCGGGCCATCGGCGACCTGGCGCGGGAGCGGTGGGAGAGCGCCACCGGAGACCGGCTGGAGCCGGTCGAGGGCCTGGAGGTGTGCTGGCCGGACGACGTCGAGCCGCTGCTCACCGACGTCGACGTGGCCATCTCGCGCACCCGGCCGGAGCACGGCGGTACGGAGCTGGTGCACGAGATCGAGCTGCTGTGGCTGGCCGCCATCGCTGCCGCGCGGCGCGGCCTCTACGTCGAGAGCCAGTTCTTCGCCAACCGGCGGATCGCCGAGGCCGTCGCCCAGCGGCTGGCCGAACCCGAGGGGCCCGACGTCGTGGTCGTGAACCCGGAGAGCTCGGCGAGCTGGCTCGAGGAGAAGGCGATGGACACCGCGCGCGCCAAGCTGCTCGCGATGCTCGAGGACGCCGACGTGCACGACCGGTTCCGGCTGTACGTGCCGGTCACCGAGCGACGGCGGCCGATCTACGTGCACGCCAAGGTCCTCGTGGTCGACGACCGGCTGCTGCGGATCGGCTCGGCGAACCTCAACAACCGCTCGATGGGCCTGGACACCGAGTGCGACGTCTCGATCGAGACCCGGCCCGGCGCCCGCCACGACGAGGTCTCGGCCGTGGTCACCGGCCTGCGCGACCGGCTGCTGGGCGAGCACCTCGGCGTGCCGCCCGAGGAGGTGGCCCGGGCGGTGGCGGCGCACGACGGCCGCCTGGTCGCCGCGGTGGAGAGCCTGCGGCGGCCGCACGGGCGCTCGCTGGTGCCCTACGTCCCGCCGGAACTCGGGCCCGGCGACCGGGTGCTGGCCGAGACGGAGCTGCTCGACGCCGAGCGGACGCCCAACCGGTGGCACCGGGTGCGCCGCAGCTTCCGGCCGCGGCTGGCCGGTTCGGGAACCCGCCACCGCTGACCGCCGGTGTCCCGCGGCCCGCGGCGGGGAAGGAACCGACCCCGGACGCGAGGAGGGGCCATGGCGGTCTGCGAGGTCTGCGGCAACGACTACGACATGAGCTTCGAGGTGGTCGCCCAGGGGGCGCGGCACACCTTCGACAGCTTCGAGTGCGCGATCCACAGGATGGCGCCGATCTGCGAGCACTGCGGCGTGAAGGTCGTCGGCCACGGCGTCGTGGTCGAGGGACGCTTCTACTGCTGCGCGCACTGCGCGCGGCACGAGCACGGGGACGCCCCGGTCCGCGACTCGGCCTGACGACGGCCGCGGGAGCATCGCAGCGAGCTCTGCGGGCGAGGAGCGGACCGTGGCGCGGAGCCGGGCCGGGGGGCTCGGCCTGAGAGAGGACCCCCTGCCCCGCCGTGGGCGGACCCGTCCTCCTCACGTCTCGCAGGCTCGGCGCGAGCCTCGGGACGGGGCCGGCGGCGGACCCTGCAGGGGGCCACCGCGGGCTCGGCGCGAGCACCAGCGCCGGCGCTGCAGCCCTCAGCCGGCCCGGCGAGGTCCCGGCACGACGAGCTCGGCAGCTGAGGCGGCTGCCGGCGCGGGGAGCCCGTCACCGCTGCGTGCGGCTCGTGTGGCATAGGCGGCCGCGACCAGCAGACCGCCCACGACGTTGCCCGGGATGGTCCACAGCAGGTTGCCGGCCAGGTCCGACCAGTCGGCGACCCCCTGGAGGGCGGCGAGCGAGAAGGTCGTCATGTTGGCGATCGAGTGCTCGAAGCCCGAGCCGATGAAGGCGAGCAGCCCCCACCACAGGACCGCCAGCCGGGCCCCGTCGGTCGCGGCCCGGGTGGCCATCCAGACCGCCAGGCAGACGAGCGCGTTGCACAGGACCGCGCGCCAGAACAGCTGCGGACCGGTGGCGGCGTTCTTGGCCGTGACGATGCCGTCGAGCAGTGCCACGGCCGGTGACGGTCCCGTCGCGCCCGCCGGCGAGCCGAGCACCCCGCTCAGGTGCACGGCGCCGGCCAGGGCCAGGGAGCCGACCGCGTTGCCGAGGAGGGAGAGCGCCCCGACGAGCCCGGCGGACCGCCGGGCGGTGGCCCGCCGGCTGATCCCGTGCGCCATCACCATGACGTTGCCCGTGAACAGCTCCGCGCCGGCGAAGACGACGAGGGTGAGCGCGAGACCGAAGACGGCTCCCTGCACCAGCCTGGTCGCCGGGGAGCCGGTTGCGGACAGGGGAGCGGAGACGCTCACGAGGAGCACGACGGCGAACCCGACGTAGACCCCTGCCAGCACCGAGCTCTTGAGGTAACCGGCCGGGCTCTGGACCGCGGCCGCCTTGGCCACGGCCTGCGCCGTGGTCTCCGCGGCGGCCTCGGGGACGGTCCGGGGCATCAGGAGACCCCGCCCTGGACCGGAGCGCTCGCGGCCACGTCGTCGACCCACGGACGGGTCGAGTGCTTGGCCTTGAAGTAGTCCCCGCCCTTGCGGACGACGTCGTCGGTGCCCCACGCCTGGCGCACCTCGGACCGCTTGACCATCTGCGGGATGTGCTTGGAGCAGTGGATGTAGGCCTCGACCACGTCCACGGCGACCCACCGCTCGGGACGCCGTCCGCCGTCCTGCAGCAGCCCGTCGAGGACGCTGTCGGGCAGGTCGGGCCGGGCGAGCAGGTCGTCGTTCTCCAGGATCGACGCGCGGCCGTTGACGTGCAGCCCGATGGCGTCGCCGCAGAAGTCGAGGAACAGCAGGCCGATGTGCCCGTTCTCGACGATGTTGCCGAGGCTGGCCATGACCCCGTTCCCCCGGTACTCGGGGTAGGCCAGGGTCCGGTCGTCCAGCACGCACACGAACCCGGGCGGGCCGGCGCGGAAGGAGCAGTCGGCCTCGCCGGAGGCGTCGGACGTCGCGACGAAGACCATCTCCATGCGGCCCACGAACTCCCGCATGTGGTCGTTGAGGTGGTCGAGCATCTGGTGGTTGTAGAAGCCGCGGGCGCGGCTGGCGGTGCCGTAGCGCTCCTGCAGCAGGTGCTCGCCGATCGAGCCGGGCATGGGGGTTCCCTAGGTCGGAGGGGAGGGGGAGTGGAGGTCAGTGCGAGCCGAGCAGGCGATCGGCCTCGGTGAGGACGCCGAGCGCCGCGACCGGGGTGTCCGGCTGGCTCATGAGGGAGGTCAGCGCGCCGGCGTCCAGCGGCCGGGCGAAGAAGTAGCCCTGGCCGATGTCGCAGTTCAGGCTCTGCAGCTCGCGCACGTGCTCGCTGCGCTCGACGCCCTCGGCGACGGTCTCCAGCCGCAGCGTCTTGGCCAGCGAGACGATCGTGCGGGTCACCGCCGACTCCTCGAGGTTCGTGCCACCGAGCCCGTCGACGAAGGACTTGTCGATCTTGAGGATGTCGATGGGGAAGCGCTGCAGGTAGGTCAGCGACGAGTAGCCGGTGCCGAAGTCGTCGATCGCCAGGCGGACGCCGAGCAGCTTGAGCGCCTCCAGGGTCTGGATCGTCGTCGCGGTGTCGTTCATGAGGACGCTCTCGGTGATCTCCAGCACCAGCAGGTGCGGGGGGAAGCCGGAGTCCTCGAGCGCGGCGGCGACCTCGTCGGCCAGCCGCGGCTGGCCGAGCTGGCGGCCCGAGAGGTTGACGCTCATGACCAGGGGCTGGCGGTCGGGGAACCGGTCGAGCCAGACCCGGCCCTGCTGGCACGCCGCCCGCAGCACCCACCGCCCGAGCTCGTTGATCAGGCCGGTCTCCTCGGCGACCGGGATGAACTCCATCGGCGGGACCAGCCCGCGGTCGGGGTGCACCCAGCGCAGCAGCGCCTCGACACCGATGAGGGTGTTGGTGCGCAGGTCGATCTGCGGCTGGAAGTGCAGCACGAACTGGTCGCGCTCGAGCGCGCGGTGCAGGTCGTTGACGATCTCCAACCGGCGGACCGCGCCGGCCCGCATGAGGGAGTCGAAGACCTCGTACCGGGCGCGCCCGGCCTCCTTCGCCCGGTACATGGCCGCGTCGGCGTCCCGGAGCAGGCTGTGGGCGTCCTCGTCCAGGCCGTCGGACACGGCGATGCCGATGCTGGCGGTCACGAAGACCTCGTTGCCGGCCAGGTCGAACGGCTCGGCCAGCGCCCCGGCCAGCCGCTCGGCCAGCCCCTCGGCGTCCCGCTCCCCGATGGCGGACTCGGCGAGGACGACGAACTCGTCACCGCCGAAGCGGGCGACGGTGTCCCCGGGTCGCACGACGGCACGCAGCCGGGTGGCGGCAGCGGCGATCAGGGTGTCGCCGGCGGCGTGCCCAAGGCTGTCGTTGACCAGCTTGAAGTGGTCGAGGTCGATGAAGACCACGGCGATCCCCCCGCGGTTGCGCTGCGCCAGGGCGACCTCCAGCCGGTCGAGCAGCAGCGTCCGGTTGGGGAGGCCGGTCAGCGGGTCGTGCAGGGCGTGGTGGGTCAGCCGGTCCTGGGCCAGCTCGCGCTCGACCACCCGGCCCAGCTGCGTGCCGATCTGCCCCATGACCTCGCAGAGGGCGCCGTCGGCCTGCAGCGGCTCGGAGGTGAAGAACTCCAGGACGGCGGTGACCTCGCTGCCGACCAGGACCGGGAAGGCGAAGGCCGCGGCCAGCCCGCTGTCCCGGGCGGCGTCGCGCCGGGGGAAGTTGTCGTCGGCGGTGACGTCGACGACCCACCTGGGCTGCTTGGACGCCAGGACCCGTCCGGGCAGCCCGGTGCCGGCGCGGAAGGAGCTCGCGGTGCTGGCCTGCAGGAAGGGCAGGTACCGCTCGTCGTCGGGGTGCACCCAGATGTTGGAGGAGCGCAGCGTCTCGCCGTCCTCGTCCACCAGGTAGATGTGGCCGACCGGCCAGCCGGTGTGCTCGGCGATCATCCGCAGCCCGGTCTCGAGCGCCTCCCGCCCGCTGGAGGTCTCGTTGGACGCGACGCTGACCTGCTGCAGGAGCCGGACGAAGCCGGCCTCCCGGGCCAGCGCCTCCTCGGCCCGCTTGCGCTCGGTGATGTCCCGCAGGATCCCGGTGAAGAACCGGCCCTCCGCCCCGACCCAGTGCGAGAGCGAGAGCTCCACCGGGAACTCGGTGCCGTCCGCCCGCAGCGCGTGCACCTCGACGGCACCGGAGCCGATGACGCGGGGCTCCCCGGTGAGCAGGAACCGGCCCATGCCGCGCTCGTGGGCATCGCGGTACCGCTCCGGCATCAGCATGGTCAGCGGCTTGCCCACGACGTCCTCGGCGGTGTAGCCGAACATGACCTCGCCGCCGCGGTTCCAGCTCACGATCAGCCCGCGGGCGTCGGCGGAGACGATCGCGTCGCTGGCCGACTCGGTGACCGCGCGGTACTTCGTCTCCAGCTGCTGCAGCGCCGACTCGGTCTGGTGCCGCGGTGCGACGTCCTCGAACCAGAAGACGGCGATCGGCTCCCCGTCGTGGCTCACCAGCGAGCTGACGTAGTCCACGGTGAGCGTGCTGCCGTCGACCGCGGTGAGCGGCGCCGTCCCCCGTGCCGGGCGGCCGGTGTGCAGCGGTGCGCACAACGGGCAGGCGGCGGGGGACTCGTCGACCGGCCGGCCGTGGTGCTCGTCGTGCACCTGGGCGCCCAGCAGGAGCGGGCGAGCGGTCCGCAGCATGCGCGCGGCCGCATCGTTGGCCAGCACGCAGCGGCCGGCCGTGTCGACGGCGTAGACACCCTGGTCGGTCACGGCCAGGAGGCGGTCGGACAGGGTGGGTGCGGAGGTCCGGGCCGGACCGCGGTCGCGGTGCCAGGGACGGAGCTTGCGGGTCATGGAGAGCGGATCGGACGGGATGCGCGTGACCTTGAGCACCGGTTCTCCACCTCCTCCCTCCGAGGGGGTCCGGGAGGGAGCGGGTCCCGCGGCGCGCCGGTGGGGCGGCCGCACCGGGGGCGGCGGTGACGGTTACCGTTCCGTCGCGGCACCGTGCCGCGAGCGTCAGGACCGAGCGGGGGGAGCCCGATGGACGCCGTTGGCGCCGTCCGTCCGGAGGTGGACGACGAGGCCGAGGTGACCCCGCGGGAGCACCGCTACCCGGTCAGCACCCGCGTCGAGCAGGTCACCGGCGAGACGGTCGTGGTGCGCCCCTCGGTCGGCGACTTCGCCGACCAGGAGGTCGTCCGGGCCGGTGACCACGTGCAGGTCTTCTGGCGGGACGCCACCGCCGTGTGGGCGCTGCCCGCGCAGGTCGACGTCGTCGAGCGCGGCGCCGTCCCCCGCTGGCACCTGACCGTCCTCGGGCCCGCGGAGTCCATCCAGCGGCGCGAGGCGGTCCGCGCCCGCCTCGCGGTGCCGGTCACCGTGGTGCTCGGCTCGATCGACCTGCAGGGCGAGGTCGTCGACCTCAGCGAGCGCGGCATCCGCGCCGTCCTCGACGCCTCCGGCAGCCCGCCGGTGCCGGGCAGCGTCGTCCCGCTGACCGTGCACCTCGAGGACGGTGACGTCACGGCGCGCGCCGAGGTCGTGTGGCACCACACCCGGGCCGGCCGCTGGGCCGTCTCGCTGCGCTTCCTCGACCTGCCCGAGCGGGAGCAGGACCGGGTCCGCCGCCGGGTGTTCCAGGCGATGCGCGAGGAGCGCGCCCGCCACTCCTCCTGAGGGACCCACCCGGCGCGGACGCTCAAGGTGCGGCGGGATCTGCCGATGTACCAGCGGCGGCTGAACCGAGACGCCGCAGGCACAGAACCGGGAGGTCCCCATGAGCGACGTCGGCGGCGACCGGCCGACCGTAGGCACCGAGGTCCAGTTGACCCCTCTCAGGAAGGGTGTCTCGCTGACCGGGTCGGTCGAGACCGTGGTGGGCGGCACGCTGGCCGACTCGAGACTCGTGGTCCGCCCGGACGCCCCCCAGCTCGCGAAGGCGTGGGCGATCAAGGCCGGCGACCGGGTCGAGGTCTTCTGGCGCGAACTCGGGGTCGGCCTGGCCCTGCCGACCCAGGTCGTGGACGTCTCGTCCGGGGACGACGCCTGCTGGCAGCTGCGGGTGACCGGCCCGGCCGAGCCCAGCCAGCGCCGCCAGGCGGTGCGCGCCGGGGTGCAGGTGCCGATCCGGGTGCACGTCGACGGCACCGACACGGTGGGCGAGACCGCCGACCTCAGCGAGGCCGGCTGCCGCGTCCTGGTCGACGGGTGGGGGCTGCCCCCGGAGCCCGGCCTGCCCGCGGAGATCGCCCTCGACCTGGAGGACGGCGAGCTGATCGCGCCGGCCCGGGTCGTGCGCGTGCTGGTGCGCGGCGCCCGCTGGTACATCTCCCTGGAGCTCAGGGACCCGTCCGAGCAGACGCGGGACCGGCTGCGGCGGCGCGTCTTCGCGGAACTGCGCGCCGAGCGCGCCCGGCGGGCCGACGCCGATGGATGACGTCCCGCAGGGCAGGCTCCGACTAGAAGCCCCACCAGCGGGATAGTCCCCGGGGTGTGACCGTCCCCGCCCGCCTGCCCGAGGCCCTCACCGCCCTGCGGGACGCCGTCGCGGCCGCCCCGCTCGGCCTGGCCACGCCCGGCAGCGAGGCCGCCCGGCGCGCGGCCCGCGGGGTGGTCGAGCAGGTCGACGACTACCTGCTGCCACGGCTGCGCGACCTCGACGCCCCGCTGCTCACCGTCGTCGGCGGCTCGACCGGGGCCGGCAAGTCCACGCTGGTCAACAGCCTCGTCGGCGCCCCGGTCACCACGCCGGGCGTGCTGCGGCCGACCACCCGGGCGCCGGTGCTGGTCTGCGCGCGCACCGACGTCCCCGCCTTCGAGGGCGACCGGGTGCTGCCCGGCCTCGCCCGGGTCACCGGCGGGGCCGGCAGCCCGGGCACGCTGCAGCTGGTGCCGCGGGACGACGTCCCGCCCGGCCTGGCGCTGCTCGACGCCCCCGATGTCGACTCGGTCGTGGAGTCCAACCGCGAGCTGGCCGCCCAGCTGCTGGCCGCCGCCGACCTGTGGGTCTTCGTCACCACCGCGGCCCGCTACGCCGACGCCGTCCCGTGGGACGTGCTGCGGACGGCGCAGGAGCGCGGCACCGCGCTGGCCGTCGTCCTGGACCGGGTGCCGCCGGGCGCTGCCGACGAGATCGCCCCCGACCTCGCCGGGATGCTCGACCGCGCCGGGCTGGCCGGGGTGCGGCTGTTCGTCGTCGAGGAGCGGCCGCTCGTCGACGGCTTCCTCCCGGAGGACCAGGTCGCCCCGCTGCGTGGCTGGCTGCACGCGCTCGCCGCCGACCAGGAGCAGCGGGCCGCCGTCGTCCGGCAGACCCTCACCGGCGCGCTGGCCAGCCTGGAGGACCGGGTGGCGGGCATCGCTGCTGAGGTCGAGCAGCAGGCGCAGGCCGCCCGCGCGCTGCGGGAGGCCGCCGCCGCGTCCTACACCGCCGCCTACGAGGGCATCGACGAGGGCGTGCGCAGCGGCAGCCTGCTGCGCGGCGAGGTCCTGGCCCGCTGGCAGGAGTTCGTCGGCACCGGCGAGTGGATGCGCTCGCTGCAGAGCTCGATCGGCCGGCTGCGCGACCGGGTCTCCGCCGCGATCACCGGCCGCCCCTCACCCGCCGCCGAACTGCAGGGAGCCCTGGAGACCAGCGTCGAGACGCTGCTGCGCGCCGAGGCCGACCGCGCCGCCGAGCGCACGGTCACCGTCTGGCGGGCGCTGCCCGGCGGGCCACCGCTGCTGTCGGCCGCCGACACCGACCTCGACCGGGTCTCGCCGGACTTCTCCGAGGCCGCCGCGGCGCAGGTCCGCGACTGGCAGGGCTACGTGCTCGACCTGGTCCGTGAGGAGGGCGCGGGCAAGCGCACCCAGGCCCGGGTGCTCTCCTGGGGGGTCAACGGCGCCGGTGCCGCGGTCATGGTCGCCGTCTTCGCGCACACCGGCGGGCTCACCGGCGGGGAGGTGGCGGTGGCCGGCGGGACGACGGCGCTGGGCCAGCGGCTGCTGGAGGCGGTGTTCGGCGACGCCGCCGTCCGCTCCCTGGCCGCCCGTGCCCGGGAGGACCTGCAGGCCCGCGTCGACGCGCTGCTGCGCTACGAGCAGGGCCGCTTCGACGCGCTGGTCGACACGGCCGGGCCGGGCCCCGACGCCGCCGCCGAGCTGCGGACCGCCGCGGCCGCGCTGGCCGCGGCCCGGGACCGGGCATGAGGGGACGGACGCCGCCGCTGGCCGACCGGCTGGCGGCGCTGCGCGAGGCCGTCGAGGTCGCCGACGGCCGCCTCGAGGTCCCGGAGCTGGCCCAGGCCCGGACGCTGCTGGCCAAGGCCGGTGCCCGCGAGGCGCTCGGCGACGCCACCGTCGTCGCGCTGGCCGGTGCCACCGGCAGCGGCAAGTCCACGCTGTTCAACGCGCTCTCGGGCAGCGAGGTGAGCACCCCCGGCGTCCGCCGGCCGACCACCGGGGTGGCGCACGCGACCGTGTGGGGCGGCAACGACGACCCCACCCACCCGACCGACCGGCTGCTCGACTGGCTGCAGGTGCCGCGCCGGCACCGGCACGCCCCCGAGCCGGCACTGGACGGCCTGGTGCTGCTGGACCTGCCCGACCACGACAGCGTGCGGCTCGAGCACCGGCTGGAGGTCGACCGGCTGGTGCAGCTGGTCGACGTGCTGGTGTGGGTGCTCGACCCCGAGAAGTACGCCGACGCCGCCGTCCACGAGCGCTACCTGGTCCCGCTGGCCGGGCACGCGGGCGTGCTGCTCGTCGTCCTCAACCAGGTCGACCGGCTCGACCCCGCGGCCGTGCGGGCCTGCCTGACCGACCTGCGCGGCCTGCTCGACCGGGAGGGCCTGGCGGACACGCCACTGCTCGCCGTCTCCGGGCGCACCGGCACCGGTCTCGGCGAGCTGCGTGCCGACCTGGCCCGGCGGGTGTCGGCCCGGCGGGCGGCGACCGACCGGCTCACCGCCGACGTCCGCGGGGTGGCGACGGCGCTGGCGGCGCACTGTGCTGCCGGCTCCCCGGCCCACGGCGGGAGCGGTGTGGGCCGGGCCGAGCGCGAGCAGCTCACCGATGCGCTGGCCGAGGCGGCCGGGGTGCCCGCGGTCACCGCCGCCGTCGAGCGGTCCGTGCGCCGCAGCGGGACGGCGGCCACCGGCTGGCCGCTGGTGCGCTGGACGCGGAAGCTGCGCCCGGACCCGCTCGAGCGGCTGCACCTGGGACAGGGCGCGGACGACGACGGGGCGGTGGTGGCCCGCACGTCGCTGCCGGCCGCGGGCGCGGTGCAGCGGGCCGGGGTGACCCGGGCGGTGCGCGCGGCGCGGGAGGCCGCGGGGGAGGGCCTGCCCGAGGCGTGGCGCGACGAGCTGCGGCGGACCGTCGAGGTGTCGGAGGAACGGCTGGCCGACCGGCTCGACCAGGCCGTCGCCGGCACCGACCTCGGTCCGCAGCGCACCCCGCTGTGGCAGCGCGCGGTGGGCGGGCTGCAGTGGCTGCTCACCCTGGTCGCGCTGGCGGGCGCGCTGTGGCTGCTGGCGCTGGTGGTCCTCGGCTTCTTCCAGCTCGACGACGTCGTCCCGCTGCCCCGGGTGGAGGGGCTGCCGCTGCCCACGCTGCTGCTGGTCGGCGGGTTGCTGGCCGGGGCGCTGCTGGCGCTGGTCGCCCGGCCACTGGTGGGGCTCCGGGCACGTCGGCGCGCGCGGCGGGCCGAGCAGCGGCTCCACGCGGCGGTGGACGTCGTCGCGCAGGAGGAGGTGCTGGCCCCGATGGCCGAGGTCCGCGAGGACCACGACCGCTACTGCGCCGCCGTGACCAGAGCACGTAAGTAGTCGGCTCCGGGTCCCCCGGCCGGGACACGGGCTGGGGCTCAACGCCCGTCGGGACGGCACCTGGCCGCGGTGCGATCCGGAGGATCGCGATGTCACGGCTCAGTCGCGGTGGTGCTCTCCGGCGCGCGGCTCGGGCACGGAACCGGTCTCCAGGGGGGCCAGGCCGTTGGGCAGCATCGCCCAGACGTGCTTGCGGCCCGGGCGGCTCTCCCAGCCGTAGTCGGTGGACAGCTGCGCCACCAGGTGCAGCCCCATGCCGCCGAGCGCCGGGTCGCGGTCGACGGCGGGGACCGGCGGGCGGTCGGGTGCCTCGTCGCTGAGGTCGAGCAGCCAGCCGTCGGTGCCCGCGACGACGAGCGCGCGCACCGCGCCGCCGCCGTGCCGCAGCGCGTTGGACGCCAGCTCCTCGAACACCAGCAGCAGCCCGTCGCGGGCGTCGTCGGTGGACGTCGAGCAGACCGACGGGTGGGCGACGCGTGCCCGCAGGTCGGCCCGGACGCGGGAGACGACGTGCATCGCCTCGAGCTGCCAGTGCCACACGTCGCCCGCGAGGGACGGCACGGGTGCGTGCGGCCACGGCTCCTGGCCCAAGGCAACCTCCTCCGCCGTCGCTGGGCGATCAGGTCGGGGTGGACCCACCACCGACCCGCTCTCCCATCCTGACCGAAAGGCCCGTTTCCCGCAGCGGCGGCCCCCGGAGGGTCGTCTCCGGCTCCCTACGGCGTGCGTGGGGCAGACTGGCCGCGTGCAGGAGCTGTGGCGGGCCCTGAGCCAGGTGGCGCTGGCCGACAGGAGTCTCGACGACGTCCTCGGGGAGGTCACCGACATCGCCGCCCGCAGCATCCCCGGTGCCGAGGCCACCTCGATCACCCTGGTCCGCGGGGACAAGGCCTTCACCGCCGCGCACACCGGTGAGATGGCGCTGGCCGCCGACGAGCTGCAGTACGAGCGCGGCTACGGGCCCTGCATGGACGCCGGCCGGGCCGGCGTGGTGCTGCGGGTCGACGACATGCGCACCGAGCAGCGCTGGCGCGAGTACACCGCCCGGGTGCTCGAGGTCGGCGTCCGGAGCTCGCTGTCGATGCCGCTGCCCTACCAGGGCAGCTCGATCGGCGCGCTGAACATCTACTCCACCCAGCCGGCGGCCTTCGCCTCGCAGGACTCGGAGGAGGCGGCGACCGCGGTGGCCGAGGCCGTCGCGGTCCTGGTGGCCAACGCCGACGCGCACGACCGGCTGGGCGCGCACGCCCACAACATGCGGCTGGCGATGGAGTCGCGTGCGGTGATTGAGCAGGCCAAGGGCGTGCTGATGGCCCAGCAGGGGGTCGACGCCGAGCAGGCGTTCGAGGTCATGCGGGACGCATCGCAGCGCTACAACCGCAAGCTGCGCGACATCGCCCGCGGCATCGTCGAGTCCACCCAGCGGCGCCAGTAGGAGGACCGCCCCCCACGCCTCGTGGGAGGACCCCTGCGGAGAACCCTCCTCCCCACCCCTCGCAGGCTCGGGACGGGGCCTCGCGGCGAGCCTCGGGACGGGGCCGGCGGGGCCCTGGAGGGCGGCCGGTCTGCCTCAGTTCCGCGGGTTCAGCCCCTCCAGCCGGCTGACGAGGAACTCCACCGCCGCGGCGCTGTCCACGGTCTCCGCCACCTCGACCGCGGTGGGGGACGACGAGACGCTGCGCCGGTCGACCAGCGTCTGCCCGCGGCCGGCGCCCAGGGTGGTGTCGACGACGACGTCCCGCCGCACGGTGCCCAGCGTGCCGGGCGCGATCGCCTCGGTCAGCGCCAGCGCGTCGTGCAGCACGACGCCGGTCGTGCCGTAGCTGGTGCGGGCGTGGTCGACGTACTGCTGCAGGATCGCCGCGGCGGTCGCCCCGACCGGCCCGGCCGCGGCGAACCGGGCGATGCCGTCGGCGTCGAGCACGGTCGGCAGCGTGACGTCCAGGCCGACCAGCACGGTGGGGACGCCGGAGCCGAGCACCCGCTGGGCGGCCTCCGGGTCGGCCCACACGTTGAACTCCGCGGCCGCGGTGACGTTGCCGCCGCGCGCGGCCGAGCCGCCCATCAGCACCAGCCGGCCGATCCGCTCGGCGGCCTCGGGGTAGGTGGCCAGCAGCAGCGCGACGTTCGTCCACGGGCCGATCGCGGCCACCGTCACCGGCGTCTCCGCGGCCAGCAGCACCTCGGCCATCGCGACCACCGCCGGGCGCGGGTCCGGAGCGGCCGGCGAGGGCTCCAGCCGGACGCCGCCCAGGCCGGTCTCGCCGTGCACGTGGCCGGCCCGCTCGGGCTGCCGGTAGACCAGCGAGTCGCGGGCCCCGGCGGCCACCGGGACGTCGGAGCGCCCGGCCAGGTGCAGCACCCGCAGCGCGTTGTCGGTGGTCTGCGCCAGCTCGACGTTGCCGTGCACCGTGGTGACCAGCCGCAGGTCGACCTCCGGGCTGGCCAGCGCCAGCAGGATGGCCAGGGCGTCGTCGATGCCGGGGTCGGTGTCGATCACGAGGGGGGTCGCCACGGGCCCGATCCTGTCAGCCGCGCGGAGCGCCCCCGGCGGCGCTCGGCCGACGTCCCGCCAGCCGGGTGACCAGGTACAGCACGACGCCGGCCAGCAGCAGCAGCGCGGCCAGACCCCAGACCTGCGCCTCCTGCTGCCACAGGAGCAGCAGGCAGGAGGCGATGCCGAGCACCGGCAGCACCGTCGGGGCGCGGAAGTGCTCGGTCGCCACGGAGTCGCGGCGCAGCACCAGCACCGCGGTGTTCGTGCTGAGGAAGACGAACAGCAGCAGGAGCACCACGGTGTTGGCCAGCGTGGACAGGTCGCCGACGAGGGTCAGCGCCATCGCGACCAGGGTGGTGACGGCGATCGCCACCCACGGCGTCCGGCGGTTCGGCAGCACCCGGCCGAGGACGCCGGGCAGCAGCCGTTGCTCGGCCATCCCGTACGTCATCCGGCTGGCCATGATCATGGTGAGCAGCGCGCCGTTGGCCACCGCGACGAGGGCCACCGCGCTGAACAGCCAGTCGGGGACCCCGGCGTCCGCGGCGCGCACCACCTCCAGCAGCGGGCCGGAGGACGCGGCGAGTTCCTCCGGGGGCAGCACCACCGAGGCCGCCAGGCCGACCAGCACGTAGACCACTCCGGCGGTGAGCAGCGCACCGAACAGCGCCCGTGGGTAGACCCGGCGCACGTCGCGCACCTCCTCGGCGAGGTTGGCCGAGGTCTCGAAGCCGACGAAGGAGTAGTAGGCCAGCAGCGCGGCGGCGAGCACCGCCGAGGTCGGGGCGACCCCGGGCGGGAACTCCACGGTGCGCCCCAGGTCGCCGTCCCCCCGGCCCAGCACCACCGCACCGAGGACGACGACGAGCACCAGCCCGGACACCTCGACGAGCGTCATCACCAGGTTGGCGCTCAGCGACTCGCGGATGCCGCGGGCGTTGAGCAGCGCCACCAGCAGCAGGAACACCAGTGCGGCCGGCGTCGCGGGCACGTCGAGGAAGACGCCGAGGTAGTCGCCGGCGAAGGCCAGCGCCAGCCCGGCCGCGCTGGTCACGCCGGCGGCGAGCATGGAGAAGCCCACGAGGAACGCGACGAGCGGCTGCCGGAAGGCTCGCTCGGCGTACACGGCCGACCCGCCGGCGCGCGGGTACTTGGTGGCCAGCTCCGCGTAGGACGCCGCGGTGAGCAGGGCCAGCAGCAGCGCGACGAGCAGCGGCACCCAGATCGCCCCGCCCACCTCCGCGGCCACCTGACCGGCCAGCGCGTAGACGCCGGCGCCGAGGACGTCACCGAGGACGAACAGGAACAGCAGCGGCCCGGTGACGGCGCGGCGCAGCCGGGTGTCCGTCCGGTCGGCGGGTGGTGCGGCCCGGTCTGTCACCGGTCGAGTCTCAGCAGGGCCGCACGGCCCGGCAACTCAGCGGACCGGGGGGTCCGGTACCTCGACACGCCGGGCGCGTCGGGACGCGTCCGGAGGTGACCGGTGCCCTGACCAGCGCGTTCCACGCTCAGGATCGGTGATCTTGTCGACAAGCGGTCGCCCGGGAGAGCGGGTCACCGTCCGCCGCGGGACGCCGTCGCAACGGTTCGGTCACGCGCCCTCCGGGAGGTGTCGCAGGAGGCCGTCGCGCGGGGGCGTCGTCCCTACCGTTCTCCCTGTCCGCAGCGATCGCGGCACCGACCTGAGGAGAACGTCATGGCGAACGACCGGGCAGTGGCTCCGCGTCCGTCGCGCTCGGCTGACGACCTGCGGGAGGACCCGCCTGCCCCCCGCTACTCGCAGGCTCGCAGCGGGACCCTGCAGGCGGGCCACGTGCGGCGCGGGTCGCGGCCCGTGCACCGCACCGGTGCAGCGCGCCGGCCGGCCGCCGTCCGCCCCGTCCCGGTGCCCGCGGCGCGCCCCCGGCCGCTGCCCCTGGCGCCGGCCCCCGCACCGGTCTGGACCGCGCCGGCCCCGGCTCCCGCGCCCCGCCGGGGCCTGCGGGCGCGGGTGCGCGGCCTGGTCCGCCGGCTCGCGCTCTGGGGCGCCGGCCCCGACGGCGCGCACCTCGCCTGGGGACGCCCGGCCGCGCCGGCCCCCCGCCCCGACGACCCGGTCGTGCTCACCGAGCTGCCGAACACCCCCACGGTCCAGCCCGCGGCGCCTTCCCCCGCCGCGGCGCTGTCCCCCGCCGCGGCGCTGTCCCCCGCCGCGGGGCTGTCCCCGGCCCGGGTCCCCCGGCCGGCCGCCCGCCCCCGCGTCCCGGTGGTCGCCCCGCTCGCCCGGCAGCTGCCGGCACCGCGGCCTGCCCCCGCACCGAGGACCGCGCAGGGAGGCCGCCCGCCGGCAGCCGCCCGGGCCTCCGCCCCGGCCCGGAGCCGGGGCGATCCGCGACCCCCTCCGGCCCGCGGGCAGCCACCCGGCTGAGAAAAGACCCCGTCCTCCCCACCCCTCGCACGCTCGGGGCGGGACCCGAGACGGGGCCGCTCTCAGGACGGACGCCGTCCCCCGCTCCGCCTCCCGGCACCGGCCGTCGCCCCCTCCGGCGGCCGCAGCCCGGTGGTCTCCGCTCCTCCCGACCGACCCCGCAACCGCTCCTGGCTGTCCCCTCCGACGGTGCTCCCCGTCGCCCCAGACGTCGCTGCTCCACCGGTACCCGCCTCGACCCCCCGCCGACTGCGCCCCCGAGCGCAGCGCGCGGACCCTCCAGGGAGGCGGCGACCGCAGCGCGGCACGGCTGGCCGGCGACGCGGTCCGTCCGACGGGACGACAGGTCCGCGCCGGTACCCGTCCCCCGGGTCTCTGACCGGCACCGACCTGGCCCGGCGCCGTGGCGGGCGGCGTGCCCGGCCGCAGCCGGCCCGGGAGTCGACCGCAGGAGACGACCCGCAGCCGGGAGCCGGTGCGCCGCAGGACGCGCTCGTCGCGCCGGACACCGCCGCTCCCCCCGCCGACGGCGGGCGCCCTCCCGGCCCGGGGCGCCCGCCGTCGGCGTCCGTGCCTCCCCACCGCCACCCGTGGCCCCTGGTCCGCGCAGGGCGCAGTTGTCACTTCCGGCACAAGGGGTGGCCGCGGTGGCTCCGGGCGTGAGACAAAGAGAGCACCGCGCGTCCCGGGTGCTCCCACGGGGCTAGTGGACGACAGTCCTGACGTCCGTGCCTGCCCCCGAGGATGCGAGTGAGTCGACCGTGAACCTGGATCGGACGCCGGCGGAGACCGGGGATCCCGACCCGGAGGCCGCGGTCACCCGCCTGCGCTTCGACCTGGCCATCGACGCGGCCGGGATCGGCAGCTTCGACTGGGACCTGGTGACCGGTCGGCTGGAGTGGGACGACCGGCTGCTGGAGATCTTCGGCTACGACCGGGCCAGCTGGCCGGGGACCATCGAGGCCTTCGTCGAGCGTCTCCACCCCGACGACGCGACCCGCACCCTCCAGGCGCTGCGGCACGCCATCGACACCCAGGGGGAGTACGACGCGGAGTTCCGGGTCGTCCTGCCCACCGGCGAGACGCGCTGGGTGCAGGGCCGGGGCCGGGCGCTGGCCGACGAGGCCGGGAAGTCCGTGCGCCTGCTGGGGGCGGGGTACGACACGACCGAGCACCGCCAGGCGGACGCCCGGGTGGCGCGGGTGCTCGAGTCGATGAACGCCGCGTTCTTCGCCCTCGACCGGGACTGGCGGTTCACCTACGTCAACGGCGAGGCCGAGCGGGTGCTGCAGCGCTCGCGCGGCGACCTGCTGGGCGGCGACATCTGGGCGCTGTTCCCCGCCGCCATGGGCAGCGACTTCGAGGCGCACTACCGCGGTGCGGCGGCCACCGGGCGCGAGCGGGTCTTCGAGGCCTACTACCCGGCGCCGCTGGACGCCTGGTACGAGGTCCGGGCGTGGCCGGGCCCCGACGGGCTGTCGGTCTACTTCCTCGACGTCACCGAGCGCCGGGCCGCCGAGGAGCGGGCCCGCGCCAGCGCCGCCCGGCTCGCCCTCATCGCCGAGGCCGGTGCGGTCACCGGCGAGACGCTGGGCTCCGGTGCGGGGGAGGACGCCGCGCTGCAGCGGCTGGCCGAGGCCGTCGTCCCCGTGCTGGGGGACTGGGTGATCGTCAGCCTCGCCGGCGCCGACGGCCGGATGCGCGACGTCGGCAGCTGGCACGTCGACCCGGCGCAGCGGGCGACCGTCGCGCGCTACGCCGGGCTGCGCCTGGCGGCGCTGCCGCCGGACGCACCGATCATGCGGGCGCTGGCCTCGGGCCGGACGCTGACCGTCGCCGACGTCGGCGCGGCCGTCGGGCGCACCCTGCCCCCCGGCGAGGTCAGCGACGTCTTCTGGGCCCTCGACCCGCGGACGGCGGTGACGCTGCCGCTCGTCGCCCGTGGCCGCACCCTTGGCGCGCTGAGCACCTACCGCTCCGCCGGGCGGCCGGCCGCGGACGACGACGACGTCGCCACGGCCCAGGAGGTGGCGGCGCGCGTCGCGCTGGCGCTGGACAACGCCCGCCTCTACGAGCAGCAGCGCCGCCTGGCCGAGGGCTTGCAGCGCAGCCTGCTCAGCGCCCCGCCGGCGCCGGACGCCGCGGAGATCGTCGTCCGCTACCGGCCGGCGGTGGAGGTCGCCCAGGTCGGCGGCGACTGGTACGACGCGTTCGTCCAGCCCTCCGGGACGACGATGCTGGTGATCGGCGACGTCGTCGGCCACGACACCGAGGCCGCCGCGGCGATGGGGCAGCTGCGCGGGCTGCTGCGCGGCACCGCCTACCGCGACGGCGTCGGCCCGGCGCAGGTGCTCAGCGACCTCGACGCCGCCATGCAGGGGCTGGGCATGCGCACGATGGCGACCGCGGCGGTGGCGCGGGTCGAGCAGAGCCCCGAGCAGCGGGACGCCGGGCTGACCACGCTGCGCTGGTCGAACGCCGGGCACCCGCCACCGCTGGTGCTGCACACCGACGGCCGGGTGGAGGCGCTCGCGGCCGAGCGGCCGGACCTGATGCTGGGCGTCGACCCGGCCACGTCGCGGTCGGAGAGCGTGCTGACCGTGCGCCGGGGGTCGACCCTGCTGCTCTACACCGACGGGCTGGTGGAGGGCCGCGACCTGCCGCTGGACGAGGGCATCGGCCGGCTGAGCGCCGCGCTGGCCGAGCTCGGCGACCAGCCGCTGGAGCAGCTCTGCGACGCGGTCATCGAGCGGCTGCGCCCGGAGCGGCTGCAGGACGACATCGCGCTGGTCGCCATCCGGCTGCACCCGCAGGGCTGAGCCGGTCGGTCCGGCTCGGGCTGTCGTCCGTGGTGTGCGCGAGCGGCGCATCCCGGCCGCCCGACGCGCCGCAGGCGCACACCGCTCCACCCAGATGAGATCGGCGCAGGCCGGGAGCGCACTCCACAGGTTCCGATCGCCGGCCCGTGCACGCGCGGCCGACCGCCCGCACCCCGCGTGCACCGAGCTGTGCACAGCCCGCTTAATGCGAATGATTCTCGTTATTGCTAGCGTCTCGGCGACCCCCTCTCCCTCCCGGAAGGAGTGGGCGGGCCGGACCCGCCCGTACCGACGATGCCGCGCACCCCCGTGTCCCACCGTCCCCTCGCCGCCGGCCTGGCCCTGCCACTGCTGCTCACCGCCTGTGCGTCCGGGACGGGCGGCCCCTCCGCCGCGACCGCCGGGACCCCGGCTGCCGAGCCGGCACCCCCCTCCGACGTGCAGGAGGTGGCCGCGAGCACCCCGCGGCTGGCGCTCACGCACGACGGGGGAGTGCGGGTCCTCGACGCGACCACGCTCGAGACCGTCGCCGACCTGCCGCTCGACGGCTTCAACCGGCTCAACGGCGCCGGAGACGGCCGCCACCTGCTGGTGAGCACGCAGGGCGGCTTCCGCGTCCTGGACGCCGGTACGTGGACCGAGCCGCACGGCGACCACGGCCACCACTACACGTCCTCCCCTCGGCTCACCGACGTGCTCCACCCGGCTGAGGAACCCGGGCACGTCGTCGCACACGACGGGCGCACCGCCCTGTTCGACGACGGCACCGGCGAGGTCGTCGTCCTCGACAGCGACGCGGTCGCCGACGGTCCGGACGGCGCCCGGCGGCTGACCACGCCCTCGCCGCACCACGGCGTGGCGGTGGCGCTGGCCGACGGCACCCTGGTCGTGTCCGAGGGCACCGAGGACGAGCGCACCGGCATCCGCGTGCTCGACGCCGCCGGGGAGGAGATCGCGTCGTCCGACGGCTGCCCGGGCGTGCACGGCGAGGCGGTCGCCGCCGACGACGCCGTGGTCATCGGCTGCGAGGACGGGGCGCTCGTCCACGCCGACGGGCAGATCCGGGAGGTGCAGAGCCCCGACGCCTACGGCCGCATCGGCAACCAGGCCGGCAGCGAGGCCTCCCCGGTGGTGCTCGGCGACTACAAGACCGACCCCGACGCCGAGCTCGAGCGCCCGACCCGGGTCGCGCTGGTCGACACCCGGACGGCGCAGCTGCGGCTGGTCGACCTGCCCGCGTCCTACTCGTTCCGCTCCCTCGGTCGCGGCGAGGACGGCGAGGCGCTGGTGCTCGGCACGGACGGCGCGCTCCACGTCATCGACCCCGAGACCGGCGCCCTCGAGCGCTCGGTCCCGGTGGTCGCGCCGTGGGAGGAGCCGCTGGAGTGGCAGCAGCCGCGCCCGGCGCTGCACGTGCTCGACGGCACCGCCTACGTCACCGAGCCGGCGACCCGTGAGGTCCACGCGGTCGACGTGGTGACCGGCGAGGTGTGGCGGTCCGCCGACGTCGGCGTCCTGCCCGACGAGCTCGCCGGCGTGACCGGCGACGAGTGAGCCCCGCGCCCGCCTCTCCAGGAGGAGGTCCCGTGACCGCCCGTCCCGCTCCGGTCCTGCGCTGCTGGACCACCGCCTGCTGCGCTGTGCTCGCGACCGTCGCGTGCTCCGGGGACCCCGGTGCGGACACCGCCGGAGTGGAGGTCGTCGCCTCCGGCTACCCGCTGGAGTACGTCGCCGAGCGGGTCGGGCAGGGGCACGTCACGGTCGAGGGACTGGTACCGCCCGGCGGCGACAGCCACCAGGTCGAGCTCACCCCCCGACAGGTCGGCCGGCTCGGGGAGGTCGACGTCGTCGTGCACCTCTCCGGCCTGCAGCCGTCCACCGACGCAGCGCTGGAGCAGCACGGCCCCGCACGCGTGGTCGACGCCGCCGACGTCGTCGACCTCGGCGTGGCGCCCGGCCGACCGGCCGGCGCCGCGCGCGCGGAGGCGCCGGACCCGCACTTCTGGCTCGATCCCACGCGTCTGGCGGCGGTCGCCCGCGCCGTCTCCGACGAGTTCGCGGCGGTCGACCCCGAGCACGCCGGGGACTACGCCGCGGCGGCAGCGGCCCTGGGGACCGAGCTCGCCGAGTTGGACTCGGCGTACCAGGAGGGGTTGGCCGGCTGTCGGGGACGCACCCTGGTGACCTCGCACGAGGCCTTCGGCTACCTCGCGGAGCGCTACGGCCTGGTGCAGGTGGGGATCGCCGGCCTCGATCCCGCGGTCGAGCCCTCACCTGCCCGGTTGCGCGACGTCGTCGAGGTGGTGGAGGGCCGCGACGTGCGGACGGTGTTCTTCGAGGTGTCCACCGGTCCCGGCCTGGCCCGCGCCCTCGCCGAGGACCTCGGCCTGCGCACCGGGGTGCTCGACCCGGTGGAGCGCGCCCCGGCGGCGGGCGAGGACTACTCGAGCACCATGCGGGCCAACCTGCGGGCGCTGCAGCAGGGGCTGGACTGCCTACCCGCCGGCGGCTGACGACAGCGGTCCGGGCCGGAGGAGCGCCCGCGGTCGAGGCGGACCCTCACGTGCGTGGTTCGCGGCCGACCGGCTGCCTCGGCTCGTCGAGCAACGGGGTGGGGGCACGGAGCGGCACGGAGACGGGGGCGGCGGCCGTGACCGACAGCCGGGCGCCGTCCACGACGACGGTCACCGGCTCCTCGCCGCGCACCAGCGTGACCGTGGTGCCCCTCCGCGTCGTCTCCACGCGCAGCAGCCGGCCGCGCCAGGTGAGGGAGTAGGCGGTGCGCGAGAGCGACGACGGCAGCAGCGGCGCGAGCTCGAGGTCCTCGTGGTCCTCCCGCAGGCCGCCGAGACCGGCGACGAACGCCAGCCACGCCCCGCCCACGGCGGCCAGGTGCAGGCCGTTCGAGGTGTCGCCCCGGACGTCGCGCAGGTCCACGAGGGCCGCCTCCCGCAGGTAGCGCAGGGCGAGGTCGGGGTGCTGGGCCTGGGCGCACACGACGGCCTGGACGGCGGCCGAGAGCGAGGAGTCCCGGACGGTGCGCGCCTCGTAGTAGTCGACGTCGCGCGCCACCTCCTCGGCCGTGAACTCGTCGCGGCACCACCACAGCGCCTGGACCAGGTCGGCCTGCTTGAGCACCTGCCGCCGGTAGAAGTCGGCGTAGTGGTGGTGCTCCTGCACCGGGTAGTGGTCGCGCTCGTCCTCGAAGGGCCACTCCCGGTAGGTCGTGAAGTTGTCGTTCGTCGGGTGCACGCGCAGGCGCTCGTCCCACGGGACGTGCACGGCATCCGCCGCGGACCGCCAGGCGGCGGTCTCGGCGTCGTCCACGCCCAGCTCCGACGCGCGCTCCGGCAGCCTCTCGCACGCATCGGCGGCCCACCGGAGGTTGCGCCGGGCCATGAGGTTGGTGAAGACGTTGTCGTCGACGACCCCCGTGTACTCGTCCGGCCCGGTCATGCCGAACAGGTGCCAGGCGCCGGCCGCGTCCTCGTGGCCCGCCGAGACCCACGACCGCGCCGTCTCGACGAGCACCGCGAGACCCCCGAGGGAGTCGAGGTCCCTGCCGGTGACGTTCTGGTGGAGCCAGAAGGCGCGGGCGATGTCGGCGTTGACGTGCATCGCGGCCGTGCTCGCCGGCCAGTACGCGGAGACCTCGCGGCCGCTGATCGTGCGCCACGCGAAGCACGCGCCCGCCAGACCCAGGGTCCGGGCCCGCTCCCGCGCGAGGTCGAGCGTGGCGGCGCGCCACCGCAGCAGCCGTGCCGCCGCGTCCGGGCGGAGCAGCGTGAGGGCGGGCACGACGAACCCCTCGACGTCCCAGAAGGTGTGGCCGCTGTACCCGATCCCGGTCAGTCCCTTGGCGCCGACGGGAGCACCCGAGATGCAGGCGGCGGAGGAGAACAGCTGGAAGACGGTGTAGCGCAGCGCCTGCTGCAGCTCGGGGTCGCCGTCGACCTCGACGTCCGCCGTCGCCCACAGCTCGTCGAGCGCGGCCCGCTGGCCGGCGAGCAGACCCTCCCACCCGAGGTCGAAGGCGGAGCTCACGGCCGCCGACGCCTCGGCGAGGACGGAGTCGGACCCGGCGTCGTGCGACCAGCTGTACCCGACGACCTTGACGACCGTGACGCCCTCGCCGGGGCGCAGGTCGGCGGCGACCGTCGTGACGACGTGCTGCTCGTCGACGCGCGTGGTCACCCGGCCGCCGTCGACCTCGTGACCGACCGCGGCCGCGACCGTGATGCCCGACCGGCGGGTCCGTTCCACGAGGGCGCCACCGCTCGCGTTGCCGATCTGGGCGCGCGGCTCGAAGGCCTCGTCCAGGCACTCCGCGACGCGCGGGTCGTCGTTGTCCACGCCCGCGGGTGTGACCTCGCCGGCGGCCAGCTCGGACCGGACGACGACGTGCGCGGGCCCGTCCAGGACGCGGACCTCGTACCGCACCGCGCAGACCGACCGCTCGACCAGGGAGACCAGCCGCCGCGAGGACACCTCCACCGACGTGCCCGTCGGCGTCGTCCAGCGCACGCGGCGGTCGAGCGTGCCGGCGCGCAGGTCCAGCGTGCGTTCGTGGACGTCCAGCCGGAACTCGCGCATGTCGAGCGGGACCCCGTCGACCAGCAGGCGCAGCGGCGTGCCGTCGGCGACGGTGAGCATCGCCTGCCCCTCCCCGGGCTGCCCGTAGCCGCCCTCGGGATAGGACAGCGGGTGCGTCTCGTAGACCCCGGAGAGGTAGGTGCCGCGCATGCCGAAGGGCTCGACCTCGTCGAGCGTCCCCCGGACCCCGACGTAGCCGTTCGCGAGACCGAAGAGCGACTCGGCGACGCCGAGCGTCTCGGGATCTACGTGCGGCTCGCGGACCAGCCACGGGTCGGTGTCGAGGGTCGGGGCGCTCACGTGCGGTCCTCGTCTGCGTCGTCCGGGAACGGGACGGACGCACGGGGCCGGCGTCCCGCCTCCTGTCCTACCGGTCGGCGCACCCGGGCGCGATCCGGGACGGCGGGGTCCGGGCCGGGACGCGGGCAGCGGCTCAGGTCGGGTCGGGGACGGCTCCTGGCCGCGGTGCGGTCCGGTGGGACCGCGATGTCACCGCAGCACGGCCCAGACGTGCTTGGCGCCGGCGGTGACGTACCAGCCGTGGTCGGTGGCCAGCTCGGCGATGAGGTAGAGCCCGAGCCCGCCCTCGCTGGGGTCGCGGTTCACGGCGGGGGCGGGCGGGGTGCCCGGCGCGCCGTCGCGGACCTCGATCAGCCAGGCGTTCGCCAGTGGGCGCACCGTGGCGCGGACCCGGCCGCCGCCGTGCCGCAGTGCGTTGGAGGCCATCTCGTCGAGGGCCAGGACCAGCCGGTCACGCAGGTCGGCCTGGTGCGGGCCGTCGAGGTGGGCCCGCACCTCGGCGCGGACGACGGGCAGCTCGGCGACGCTCTCGAGGTCCCAGGCGAAGTGCTCGGGGGCCGCGGGCGGTCGTGCGGACGGCCACAGCTGCCGGGCCGTCTCGCCTGTCACGCCGTGGTCCCCTCACGTGCTCGTCCCGCCCGGAGGCGCCCCCTGGCCTCGCCCGTTGGGCGCGGCCGACCGTCGGCTCGCGAGCGAGTCGAACACCTGCGTATGGGTCAGCGCAGGCGGTCTCAAACATCGTGAGGCAGCTGTCACACCCCGGCCGGCGCAGGGGTGTCGCGGCGACCAGCCAGGACTGCTGAGCGAGGACGGCCTGGACACCCGCGCGCTGCTCGTCGTCGCCGTCGCCGTCGACCCCGTGCTGCCCGGCCTGGACCGCCTCGCTCGTCCCCTCCGAGGGCTCAGTGCGTGCTGCCCCCCAGGTTCAGCAGCACGACGCCGGCCACGACCAGCACCAGCCCGAGGAACTGCCAGGGGGACAGGGACTGGCCCAGGAACGTGGCGCCGATCGCGGCCACCGCGGCGGTGCCCGCGCCGGACCAGACCGCGTACGCGACGCCGACCGGCATGGTCTCCACCACCTGGGCGAGCAGCACGAACGACAGCGCGTACCCGGCGAGCACGACGAGGGTGGGCACGGGCACGGTGAAGCCGTTCGTGCGGGGCAGCAGCGAGGTCGCGGCGACCTCGCTGGCGATGGCACAGGCCAGCAGGACGTAGGGCACCCGGCGATCGTGCCCCGGGGTCAGCGGAGGGCCGCCAGGTAGTCCCGGACGACGGACGGGTCGCGCATCACCGGCCCCATCACGGCCACCCCGGCGGCGCCGGCGGCCAGCAGCTCGGGCACGTGCTCGGGCAGCACGCCGCCGAGCGCGTAGGCCGGCGGGCCCTGCGGCCGCAGGCGGGCGAACCCGTCGGCGCCGAGGGCCGGGCCGTAGCCGGGCTTGGACGGGGTGGGGAACACGGGGGAGAGGAAGGCCCAGTCGCAGCCCTCGGTGCGCGCCTGCGCCAGCTCGGCGGCGGAGTGGCAGGAGCGACCGACCAGCGCCGGGCGCGGGTCGGGGAACGGCTCGGCCGCAGCGAGGTGGACGGCGGGGTGGCCGGGGCCGGCGACCGGCCCGGCCGTGACCAGCAGCCCGCCCACCCGGTCGAGCACGGTGCGGAGGCCGGCGGCGAGGGCCGCGCGCTCGGCGTCCGGCAGGTCGCGGTCGCGCAGCAGGACCGCCCGGGCCCCGGCGGCGACGGCCTCGGCCACCACGTCGGCCAGCGGCCCGGCGGCCTGCGTCCGGTCGGTGACGACGAGCAGCCGGGGCAGCGTCACAGCTCCGGCAGGCCCTCGAAGGAGGTGGAGGCCTCGGCGTGCCAGCGGCGCGGGATCCGGCCGGCGAGCTTCGCCAGCCGGCCACCCTCGACCGCCTGCCGCATGGCCAGCGCCATCCGCTCGGGGTCGCGCGCGCGGGTCACCGCGGAGGCCAGCAGCACCGCGTCGCAGCCGAGCTCCATCGCCAGCGCGGCGTCCGAGGCGGTGCCGATGCCGGCGTCCAGCACCACCGGGACGTCGACGCCCTCCCGCAGCAGCGCGATGTTGTGCGGGTTGCGGATGCCCAGCCCGCTGCCGATCGGCGAGCCCAGCGGCATGACCGCGGCGCACCCGGAGTCGGCCAGCCGGCGACCGAGGACGGGGTCGTCGGTGGTGTAGGCGAGCACGGTGAAGTCGTCGGCGACCAGCTGCTCGGCGGCGTCGAGCAGTTCGACGGCGTCGGGCAGCAGGGTGTGCTCGTCGCCGATCACCTCGAGCTTCACCCAGGACGTGCCGAACGCCTCGCGGGCCAGTCGCGCGGTGAGCACGGCCTCGCGGGCGGTGCGGCAGCCGGCGGTGTTGGGCAGCAGCCGCACGCCGCAGCGGTCGAGCACCTCGAGCATCGAGGCACTCGACGACGCCTCCACCCGGCGCAGCGCCACCGTGACCAGCTGGGTGCCCGAGGCCCGCACCGCCGCCTCGAGGGTCTCGAGGTCCGGCACGCCGCCGGTGCCGAGCAGCAACCGGGAGGTGAAGGTCTCGCCGGCGATCACGAACGCGTCGGTGGCCTCCTCGCGGGCGAGGGCGGGAGCCAGGTCGGACGTGGTCATTCAGCCTCCTGCGGTCGGGGCGAGGACCTCGAGGGTGTCGCCGGGGGAGAGGTGCGTCGCCGGCCAGCTGCTGCGGGGGACGACGTCCCCGTTCAGCGCCACCGCGACCCGGTCGTGCGCGCCGCTGCGTGCGGCGACCAGGTCGGCGACGGTGGCGTCCGCGGCCAGCTGGGTGTCCTCGCCGTTGACGGTGACCTGCATGACGGTTACCTCCCGAAGCGGTCGGCGGTGAAGGGAGCGGCGAGCTCGGGCAGCCTGCCCGTGGCCAGCAGCTCGGCGGTCACCTCGGCGGTGACCGGGGTGAGCAGCACGCCGTTGCGGTGGTGCCCGGTGGCCAGCACCAGGCCCGGCAGCGGGCCGGGACCCAGGAGCGGGGCGTTGTCCGGCGTGCCCGGGCGCCACCGGGCCAGCGTCTCGACCAGCTCCAGCTCGCTGATCCCGGGGACGACGTCGATCGCGTCGTGCAGCAGGTCGTGGACCCCGCCCGCGGTGACGGTCGGGTCGAACCCGCGGTCCTCGGTCGTCGCGCCGACGATGAGCCGGTCGCCCGCGTAGGGCACCAGGTAGACGGGCCGGCCGCGGACCAGCGCGCGCACCGTGCCCTCGAGCAGGTCGCTCGCGCCGGCCAGCCGCAGGATCTGGCCCTTCACCGGGCGCACCGGCAGCGCCGGGACCCCGGGCAGGCGGCCGCTGTGCGCGCCGAGCGCCAGGACGACGGTGCCGGCCGCCACCGTGCCGCCGTCCGCCGTCTCCAGGCCCGCCGCCCGGCCGCCGACGACGCGCAGCTCGGTGACCCGGTCGCGCACCAGGCGCACGCCGGCGTCCAGCGCGGCGACCAGCAGCGCGGCGTGCAGGGCCCGGCCGTCGACGGAGTGGTCGCCGGCGACGAGCAGCCCGCCGCGCACCCGGGGGGTGAGCGAGGGCTCGCGGCGGCGGGCCTCCCGCGGGGTGAGCCGCTCGGCGTCCAGGCCCAGCTCCCGTTGGAAGGCGTGCAGCGCGGCGAGCTCGCGGACGTCGTCCTCGTCGAAGCCGACGACGAGCGTGCCCGCCGTGCGCAGTCCGACCGGGGTGCCGCTGGCCCGCTCGACCTCCGCGGCGAAGGCGGGCCAGCGCTCGACCGAGGCCAGGCCCAGCCGCAGCAGCGCCTCCTCGCGGTAGCCGGCCTCGGTGACCGGGGCGAGCATCCCGGCCGCGGCGGCCGACGCGCCGGTACCGGGGGAGTCGTCGACGACGGTGACCGAGAGCCCACGCCTGGCCGCCTGCCAGGCCGTGGCCAGCCCGATGAGCCCCCCGCCGGCGACCACGACGTCGCTCATGCCGGCAGTCTCCGCCGGTGCAGCCACCCCGGCAGGCAGATCAGCGCGGTGAGCAGCACCGCGACACCCAGGCCCACCAGCGACGCCGACCAGCCGTTGGCCGGGTCGATGCCGAGGTCGGCCTGGCGGGCGGTCCACCACGCCGTCCAGCCGGCGCCGGGGCCCGCGAAGTAGGTGGGCAGCGTGAGCTGGTAGGCGAGGAAGCCGGCGAGCCACGGCAGCAGGAGCAGCGGCCGGGCGGGGGCGGTGTCGGAGGTGTCCCAGGCGCCGCGGGGGGTGGTGGAGTAGGCGACGGCGAAGACGCCGACCAGTGGGACGAACACCGCGCCGATGAGGAAGAGGAACGGCTCGTAGGCGGCGATGTCGAAGGTCAGCGCCAGCAGCGTCGCGACGGTGCCGACGGCCAGCGCGAGCAGCCGGCGGTCGGCGCGGGCGACGAGGTTCTGGGTCGAGATCGCGGTGGAGTAGACGTTGGCGAAGGCCTCGTCGAGCTCGACGGCGACCAGCACGAGCACCGCCACGGCGCCGAGTGGGACGGCGAGCAGCGCGTCGATGACGTCGAGCCCGGAGCTGCCGTAGGCGGCCAGCGCCAGGACGCCGAGGGTGAACATCGCGACGGTGGCCAGGCCGTAGCCGAGCGAGGCCCCGGTGAACGCCGCCCGGCCGCTGCGCGCGTGCCGCGTGTAGTCGGCGACCAGCGGGAACCAGGAGATCGGCAGGGCGATGACGATGTCCGCCGCCGTCCAGAAGGACGTCGCCGCGCCGTTCGCCAGCGGCGGCAGCGGCTCGGCGAGCACCTCGACGAAGAGGTAGACGACCGCGGCCAGCGCCGCCCAGACGGCGTAGCGGGCCAGCACCCGGGCCACGCCGAGCGGGCGCAGCGCCATCGCGGTGGCCAGTCCGCCGGCGACCAGCACGAACGGCCAGCGCGGCGCGTCGAGCACCCGCGACGCGGCCTCGGCGATGATCACGATCTCGAAGGTCGCCCAGCCGACGCACTGCACGAGGTTGAGCGCGGTGGGCAGCGCGGAGGCGCGGCGGCCGAGCAGCCCGCGCAGCAGCACCATCGTCGGCACCCGCTCCCGCGCGCCGGCCGCGGCGGCCAGCCCGAGGAGGACCGCGCCGATCGCGGCGCCGACGACGATCGCGCCGAGCGTCGTCGACAGCGGCCGGCCCGGGAGGACGACGAACACCGCGGCGACCGGCAGCAGCAGGCTGACGCCGAGGTTGGCCCACAGGCCGAAGGAGTCGCGCAGGCCCAGCGTGGTGGCGGGGGCCTGGTCGAGGGTGAGGGGCGCGTCCGCGGTGGGCGCGCTGGTGCGGACGTCGTCCGACGTGCTCATGGTCGCTCCCTACGCCGGCATTACCCGGTCAGGTTCCAGCGGTCGGCGACGCGTCGAGTCGCCCTCTCAGCCCGGTCCGCCCGAGCTCCCGCACATGGCGCTGCCCACAGTAACCCCGACGCGTACGGTCGCCGCCGTGCCGGTCACCGACCTCCCGTCCCGCCATCCCGACGCCTGGCGGGCAGCGACCCGCCACGCGTTCCTCGGCGCCGTGCGCGACGGGACGATCCCGGTCGCCGCCTTCGACACCTGGCTGGTGCAGGACGCGCGCTTCGTCGCCGACCTGCTGCGCTTCCAGGCCCGGCTGCTGGCCCGCGTCCCCCGGCCGGCGCAGGCCGTCCTCGCCGGCGGGCTGGTCGCGCTCGTCGACGAGCTGGCCTGGTTCGAGGAGCAGGCCGCCCTCCGCGGGCTGGACCTCGGCACGCCCGCGTTGCCGGCCACCGCCGCCTACGCGGAGCTGCTCGGGCGGCTCGACGACGCCGACGTCGGGACGGCGCTGACCGCGCTGTGGACGATCGAGCGCACCTACCTCGACGCCTGGTCGCACGCGCGGCCCGGCGCGGAGGGGTACCACGCCTTCGTC
Organism: Geodermatophilus siccatus; assembly: GCF_900103785.1. Classification (GTDB taxonomy): domain Bacteria; phylum Actinomycetota; class Actinomycetes; order Mycobacteriales; family Geodermatophilaceae; genus Geodermatophilus; species Geodermatophilus siccatus. Next base: position 174,009 of record NZ_FNHE01000009.1, read on the forward strand.
GAGCACTGGACGCAGCCCGGGTTCGCCGACTACGTCGCCGGCCTGGAGGCGGCGGCGGACGGCGTCCCCGCACCCGACGCCGACGCGGTGTTCACCGAGGTGGTCGCCGCCGAGACTGCCTTCTGGGCGATGGCGCAGGACTCGGCGTGGTGAGCATGGCGCAGGACTCGGCGCGGTGAGCATGGCGCAGGACTCGGCGTGGTGAGCATGGCGCAGGACTCGGCGCGGTGAGCATGGCGCAGGACTGGGCGCGGTGAGCATGGCGGTGGAGGCGGCGTGACGATCTCCACGGACCTCTGGGAGGCCAACGCCGACCTGGCCGCGGCGGCGCTGGCGCACCCGTTCGTCGCGGGCATCGGCGACGGCACGCTGCCCCGGGAGCGCTTCGCCGGCTACGTCGCCCAGGACGCCTTCTTCCTCGAGTCCTTCGCCCGCGCCTACGCCCTCGGTGTCGCGCACAGCCCCGACCGGGCCACCCTCGACGCCTTCGCCGACCTGCTGGTCGGCGTCCGCGAGGAGCTGCGGCTGCACGCCGGCTACGCCGCTCGCTGGGGCATCGACCTCGCCGGCGTCGAGCCGCTGCCGGCGACCACCGCCTACACCGACTTCCTGCTGGCCACGGCGTCCCTCGGCGGGGTCGGCGCCACCTGCGCCGCGATGACCCCGTGCATGCGGCTCTACGCGCACCTGGGCCGGTCGCTGTCGGCCGAGCGCGCCGGGGACTACGCCGAGTGGGTCACCACCTACGCCGACCCGGGCTTCGAGGAACTCGCCGCCGGCCTGGAGCGGCTGCTCGACCGGCACGGCTCCGACGTCCCCGCAGTGCGGACGGCGTACCGGCGGGCGATGCAGCTGGAGGTCGGCTTCTTCGACGCCGCCTGGCGCGGGGTCTGACCCTCCGGTTCCACGTGGAACCAGCGGCGTGCACCGGACGGCCCCGCGGAGCAGGTGGGAGGGGCGCGGGGCAGTGAGCTCGCCCCTCACCGGGTGGGCGTGCGCCCCCAGGCGAGGAAGAAGAGGTCGGGGACGACCAGCGTCTCGGGCGTGGTGAGGTGGCGCCGAGCCGCTGCGTCCAGCTCCTCGAGCTCGCCCTCGTCGGCCAGGCCCAGGCCCAGGATCGGCGCGCGCAGCGAGCCGACCAGGTCGGCGAGGGCGGTCCGCCGGGAGTGCCCCGGGGGACACACCGGAGCCCGGACCTCGACGGTGACGTCGGCCAGCCCTGCCTGGCGGTACAGCTCGGCCAGGCGGCGACCGAGGTGGGGATCAGCGCCCGCACGGGCCAGGGCACGGGTGAGCAGGTCGAAGAGCCGGTCGACGGCGGGGTGCGGCGGATGGCAGACCGGGTGGTCGGCATCGGGCTCCATGCCGACCACCCAGCCGCCCGGCCGGGCCAGCCGGACCAGTTCGGTGAGCACATCTGCCGGCTGCGGCAGTCCGATCAGCAGGGTCCGGGTGTGGACCACGTCGAACGTGGCGGACGGCAGGCCGGTGTGCTGCGCGTCCGCGCAGACCAGCGCCACGTTGCCCCAACCGCGGCCCGCGGCGAGACCCGCCGCGAGCTCGATCAGGGCCGGATCGGAGTCCAGCCCCACGACCCGCCCGGTCGGGCCGACGCGCTCCACCAGCAGCTCGAGGGCGCCACGGGGGCCGCAGCCGACGTCGATCGCCTGCTGTCCCGGCCCCAGTGCCGTGCGCTCGAGCAGGACCCGGCTCAGCGGTGCCAGCTCCTCGGCCTGCCTCTGCAGCCGCGCGGTCTCCCCGCGGCTGCGACCCACCGCGAACGCGGTGTCGGTGGCAGCGTGCGGCTGCCCGGACTCGTGGCCGGACCAGGCCGCACCTGGTCCGGCCCCCACGGACTCGGGCATGGTGGGCTCCCGTGTGCGTCCCGACGCCCAGCGCATCGCCGGGCGCGACCATGCTTCTCCCTCCCCACCCGAGAGCCAACGGGTCCGCCTCCGGCGGTGCGGTCGAACGTCACGGACCTGGGTGTGGTCCGCCACCGCCGGGCGAGGAGGTGGGCCAGGAGCGCGTGCGTCGGTGCTCATGTCGCCTGGCGCGGGCGACCTGCGGGGACCCCACCCCCGCGAGGCCTGGTGTGCAGGACGCTGCTTGACTCCCCCCATGGTCGCGCCGATCCCCGAGCCGGGTCCGAGCATCGATCCGACCGAGCCGGTGCCCGACGACCCGGGCGAGCTGCTCCCCGACGCGCCGGAGCCCCTCCCGCCCCCGCCGATCGAGCCGACACCCGACGACCCCGGGGGCGACCCGGGCGGCGTCCCGGAACCCGCCTGAAGGCCGCGAGCGACGAACTCGTGGCCATCGAGCCGTGATCGCCACGAGTTCGTCGATCTCGCCGGGACGGACGGCGGAGGTCCAGCCGCTCAGCCGAGGACGAAGCCCAGCAGCAGGTGGCCGTTCAGCCCGATGATGAGGGCCGCGACCACCGCACCGGCGACGGTGGTCACCCGCCGGTTCACCCAGCCGCCCATCAGGTCGCGCCGGCTGGTCAGCCACAGCAGCGGCACCAGCGCGAACGGGATGCCGAACGAGAGCACCACCTGGGACCAGACCAGCGCGGTCGTCGGGTCGCCGCCGAGCAGCAGCACCAGCAGCGCCGGGGCCAGGGTGATCAGCCGCCGGGCGAGCACCGGGATGTGCCGGCGCAGGAACCCGGCCATGACGACCTGGCCGGCGTGCGTGCCGACCGACGACGAGGCGAACCCCGAGGCCAGCAGCGCGAGCGCGAAGGCCAGCGAGGCCCCGGCGCCGAGCTGGTCGCCGAGCCCGGCGTGCACGCCCTCCAGCGAGCCGGCGTCGCCCCCGCCGGTGAACAGCTGCGCCGCGATGACCAGCATCGCCGCGTTGACCAGCCCGGCCAGGCCCATGGCCAGCAGCACGTCGAGCCGCTGGGCCCGCAGCAGGCGGCGCCGCCCCTCGGCCGAGCGCCCGGCGGTGACGACGTCGCCGTAGCGGCCCGGGGTGAGCGCGGAGTGCACGTAGATGACGTGCGGCATCACCGTCGCGCCGAGGATGCCGGCGGCGAGCACCAGGCTGTCCGGACCGGCGAAGGAGGGCACCAGGCCGCCGGCCAGCCCGCCCACGTCGACGCCCGAGCCGACCAGCGTGTAGCCGAAGCCCAGCCCGATGACCAGCAGCAGGCCGGTGATCACCCGCTCGAACGGCCGGTGCCCGCGGGACTGCGCGGCCAGCAGCACGAAGGCGACGACGGCGGTGATCAGCCCGCCGGCGGGCAGCGGGACGCCGAACAGCAGGTTGAGCGCGACCGCGCCGCCGACGATCTCGGCCAAATCGGTGGCGATCGCGACCGCCTCGGCCTGCAGCCACAGGCCCCGGGTGACCGGCCTGGGCAGCTGCTCGCGGCAGTTGGTGGCCAGGTCGCGGCCGGTGGCCAGGCCGAGCTTCGCGGTCAGCGACTGGATGAGCATCGCCATGAGGTTGGCCGCGACGATCACCCACAGCAGCGTGTAGCCGAAGGCGGCGCCGCCGGAGAAGTTGGTCGCGAAGTTGCCCGGGTCCACGTAGGCGACCGCGGCCACGAACGCCGGCCCGAGCAGCGGCCAGACGCGGCGCCGGCCGGTGGCCTGCGGAGCTCGTCCCGGCGTGCCGACCAGCGTGGTGGGCAGGACGGCGGCCTCGGTCTTCGACAGGTACACGGCGGCCTCGCAGCGGGGTGTCAGGCATGGGCGGTCGCTCCTGGACTGCCCGCCCGGGGTGTCACACCGGGGCCAGGCCGTGGCCCCCGGGGGCCGAAGTGAGCCTCACCTACGCCGCGCGGCCGCCACGAGCTCGTCGATGCGACGGGCGTGCGCGCCGCGCCAGTAGACCCGGCCGCACGCCGGGCAGCGGGAGAAGTCGTCGAAGGTCCGGCGGGTGCCCGGTGGCAGCCGGTCGGCGACGTCGGCCTTCGGCACCGGCTCGAGCCGGGCGCCGCAGGCGGTGCACCGGGTCAGCGGGGCCAGGGACGGCGCGAACCGGTCGAGGACGTCGGCCAGCTGGTCGTCCGGCCGGCTCCCGCGCACCAGCGCCCCGGGCACCCCGCGCCGCATCAGCAGGCCGCGGTCCTGGGTCAGCAGCACCCGCTCCTCGGCGACGGCCCGCGCGGCCAGGTCGGCGTCCTCGGCGTCGTTGGACCAGGCGGCGTCCAGACCGAGCAGCCGCAGCCGGCGGGCCAGCGTGCCCAGCCCGACGTCGAGCAGGAAGCCGCCGGACGGCACCGGCTGCGGGCGGGGGACCGGCCCGATCTCGAGGACGGCGCCGGGACGGGTGCGCGCCGACAGCGGCAGGAGCTGGCCGTCCACCCGCACCTCGCCCACCTCGGTCAGGGGCACGCCGGCGGCCTGGACGACGTGGGCGACCGTGGCGTCGGGGTCGAAGCGCATCCGCCGGACGCCCCGGTGCCGGTCCCGCCCCGGCAGCAGGAAGCGCAGCGGCGCCGGGACGACGACGTCGACGTCCTCGGTCACCGCTGCGCCTCCCGACTCACGCGACGACTCTGGCCTGGTTCCGCGCCTCGGTCCGCTCCTCGCTCGCCGGCGCTCGCTGCGATGCTCCCGCTGTCATCAGGCGACCACGCGGAGGGTCTGCATCGACGGGTCGGCGGCGTCCGGGACCAGCATCCCCGCCTGCACCCCGGTGGTCAGGTAGTCGACGGCCTCCTGGCTGATCCGCTCACCGGGCGCGAGCACCGGCACCCCCGGCGGGTAGGGGCTCACCATCTCCGCGGCGATCCGGCCGGCCGCCTCGGCCGCCGGCACCTGCTCGACCCGGCCGAAGAACGCGTCGCGGGGCAGCATCGCCTGTTCCAGCTCCAGCGACCGGGGCTCGGGCAGGTCCACCCGCGGCGGGCGCTCCATCGACCCGGCGCCGTCCACCAGACCCTGCAGCGCGTCGAGCAGGACCTTCTCGGTCTCGTCGTCGTCGGCGTGGGTGATCCGCGCGCTGATCCGGCAGGCGTCGGCGGACCCGACGTCGACGTGCCGCTCGGCGCGCAGCCAGTCACCGGCCTGGTAGCCGGTGATCCCCAGCGGCCGGACGTCGATGGTGAACACCAGTGGATCGAGGTCGAAGGCGCCACCGGGGTGCACCACTTCCCGGCCCATCAGCGACAACCCGTCCATCCCGTCGATGGCCGCCCGGATGCGCGCGGCCCGCTCCAGGGCACGGCCGAGCAGGTCCGCGCCGTGCTCGACCATCTGGCGCCGCCAGCCGTCCAGCGTCAGGTAGACCAGCGACGAGGAGCTCGTCGTCCCCAGGAGGTCCTCCCGGGCCTCGAGCACGTTCGGGTCGACCCGGTCGCCCTGGAGGTGGAAGACCGAGCTCTGCTCGATGGCACCGCCCATCTTGTGCACGCTGGTCACGACCACGTCGGCGCCGGCGTCCATGCCCCAGGCCGGCAGGTCGGGGTGGAAGGGCAGGTGCGCGCCCCACGCCTCGTCGACGATCAGCGGCACGTCGGCGGCGTGGCACGCCTCGGCGACCCCGGCGATGTCCGCGCAGGTGCCCCAGTCGGTCGGCGTGATGAGGAGCACGCCCTTGGCGTCGGGGTGGGCCGCCAGCGCCCGGCGCACGTCCTCCGGCTCCGGCGGGTGGGCCAGCTGCAGGTCCGGGTCGAAGTGCGGGTGCACCCACACCGGCTGGATGCCGCTGATGATCAGCCCGGCGACCACCGACTTGTGCGCGTTGCGGCTGACCAGCAGCTTCTCGCCGGGCCCGGCGACCGAGATCATCGCGCTCTTCACCGACAGCGAGCTGCCGCGCAGGTCGAGAAGAAGGCCCTGTCGGCGTCGACGGCGTCGGCCATGAGGTCCTCGGCCTGCGTGGTGACCCCCTGGGACTCCCGCCGGTCGTCGAGGCCGTTGAGCGAGAGGACGTCGGAGGCGAAGACCCCCTCGCCGACGACCTCGACCACCCGCGGGTCGGCACCGCGGCCCTGCTTGTGGCCGGGCGGGCCGTAGACGAGGTCGCCGCGGCGACGGAACTCCTGCAGTGCCTCGAGGACGGGGGCGCGTGAGTGGTCCATGGGCGGGCCCTACCCGATCGGCCGCCATGGATGCTTGAATACTCAAGCAGTGGCGCGCACACTGGACGCCGTCGTACCGACCCGTCAGGAGCCCGCCGTGCCCGTCCAGCGCCTCAACCACGCCGTCCTCTACGTCCGGGACGTGCAGCGCAGCCTCGCCTTCTACCGCGACGTCCTCGGCTTCCGGGTGAAGACCGAGATCCCCGGTGCCGCGGTGTTCCTGCAGGCCGAGGGGTCGACCAACGACCACGACCTGGGCCTGTTCCAGGTGGGCGCCGCGGCCGGTGCCTCCGAGGCCGGCCGGCGCACCGTCGGCCTGTACCACCTGGCCTGGGAGGTCGACACGCTCGCCGAGCTGGCCCGGGTCCGCGACGCGCTGCTGCAGGCCGGCGCGCTGGTCGGGGCCTCGGACCACGTGACCACCAAGGCCCTTTACGCGCAGGACCCCGACGGGCTGGGGTTCGAGGTCTCCTGGCTGCTCCCCGCCGCGCTCATCACGCCGGAGCTCACCGAGGGCGCCCCGATGACCGCCCCGCTGGACCTCGACCGCGAGATCGCCCGCTACGGGGCCGCAACCCGCGGCGGCGTGGGGGTCTCCGTCCCCGCGTGAGGGTCCGGGGAGGATGGCTCCCCGTGGACCCGGTCGAGCTCGACGTCGGCGCGCTGCGTCTGCGGCCCTGGCGGGAGGACGACGCCGACGACGTCGTCGCGGCGATGCAGGACCCGCTCATGCGGCTGTGGAACGGCCTGCCGGCCACGACCCGCCCGGACGCGCTGGCCTTCCTGCGCCGGCGCGGGAACTGGACCGCCGGCGACCACGCCTCCTGGGCGGTCGCCGACGCCGTGACCGGCGCGCTGCTCGGCTCGGTGTCACTGCACTCCATCGCCGTCGCGCAGGGCAACGCGCAGGTCGGCTACTGGACCGTCCCGGCCGCCCGCGGGCGCGCCGTCGCCGCCCGGGCGGTGGACGCGGCCTGCACGTGGGCCTTCGCGGCCGTGCCGCTGGAGCGGGTGGAGCTGTGCCACGCCGTGGAGAACACCGCCTCCGGCCGGGTGGCCGAGAAGGCCGGCTTCACCCTCGAGGGACGGCTGCGCCGCTCGTACCGGTACGGCGACGGGCTCAAGCACGACGAGCTGATCTGGAGCCGGCTGGCCGACGACGCCGCACCGGATCTCAGCAGCTGAGCCCCCCGGCCATGTCCGCGGGATGGCCGCAGGGGGTTGACGCGAGCGCGACTGACATCTGAGATGTCAGTCGTGACCCTGGCTCCCGTCTCCCGCGTCCTACTGCGCGACGTCGCGCTCCAGCGCATCCGGGCGGCGATCGTCTCCGGTGACCTCGAGCCCGGCGCGGTGGTGAAGGACGCCGAGCTGGCCGCCCGCCTCGGCCTGTCGGTGGCCCCGGTGCGCGCGGCGCTGGCCCGGCTGGCCGACGAGGGCCTGGTCGAGGCCAAGCCGCAGAGCCGCACCCGAGTGACGCCGTTGCGGGTGCGCGACGTCCGCGACGCCGCGGTCGTCGTCCGGGCGATGCACGAGCTCGCCGTCCGCGAGGCCGTCCCTGCGGTGACCCCGGACGACGTCGCCGCCATGCGCGCGGCCAACGGGCGGTTCGCCGCCGCGGTGCGGGCCGGGGACGTCGACGCCGCCCTGGCCGCCGACGACGACCTGCACGGCGTGCTCCTGGCCCGCTGCGGCAACGCCGCGCTCACCGCGACCGTCGAGCGGCTCACCCCCGCCGTCCGCCGGCTGGAGCGCCGGCGCTTCGCCGCGGCGCACGGTGGGGAGTCCGTCGACCTGCACGACCGCCTGATCGCCGCCTGCGCCGCCTCGGACGCCGGCACGGCCGTCGCCACCACCACCGAGATCTGGACGGCGCTGCTGTCCGAGCTGGAGGAGACCCCTGATGGCACTGTCTGACCACCCCCGGTACCCGCTGCTGTTCGGCCCCTCGCCGGTGCACCGGCTGGACCGGCTCACCGAGCACCTCGGCGGCGCCGCGGTGTGGGCCAAGCGCGAGGACGTGAACTCCGGGATCGCCTTCGGCGGCAACAAGACCCGCAAGCTCGAGTACCTGGTCGCCGACGCGCTGGCCCAGGGCTGCGACACGCTGGTGTCGATCGGCGGCGTGCAGAGCAACCACACCCGCCAGGTGGCCGCGGTCGCCGCGCGGGTGGGCCTGCGGTGCGTGCTGGTGCAGGAGAGCTGGGTCGACTGGCCCGACGCCGTCTACGACAAGGTCGGCAACATCCTGATCAGCCGGCTGGCCGGCGCCGACGTCCGGCTGGTCAAGGCCGGTTTCGGCATCGGGTTCAAGGAGAGCTGGGAGGCCGCGCTCGCCGAGATCGAGGCCCGCGGCGGCAGACCCTACGCGATCCCGGCCGGCGCCAGCGACCACCCGCTCGGCGGCCTGGGCTTCGCCTCCTGGGCGGAGGAGCTCGCCGCCCAGGAGGCCGAGCTGGGCGTCTTCTTCGACACCGTCGTCGTCTGCTCGGTCACCGGCTCGACGCAGGCCGGCATGGTCGCCGGCTTCGCCAGGCTCGAGGAGGACGGCGCCCGCCCGCGCCGGGTCCTCGGCGTCGACGCCTCCGCGAGACCTGCCGAGACGCGCGACCAGGTGCTGCGGATCGCCCAGCGCACCGGGCAGCTGATCGGCCTGCGCCGCCAGCTCACCCTCGACGACGTCGAGCTCGACGAGCGCTACTCCGCCGGGGTCTACGGCATCCCCGACGAGACGACGATCCGCGCCATGGAGACCGCCGCCCGCACCGAGGGCATGGTCACCGACCCGGTGTACGAGGGGAAGTCGATGGCCGCGACCATCGACCTCGTCGGCCGCCGGGAGATCGACCCGTCGTCCACCGTGCTCTACGCCCACCTCGGCGGGCAGCCCGCGCTCAACGGCTACAGCGCGCTGTTCTCCTGAGGTGGGACGGGCCGGGCCCGGCTGGCGGGGCACGGTCGAGAGCGGCCGACCCGGGCGTCACCGGGACGTCGACCGGCCGGGCCCGTCCTCGCGTGGGTCCGAGCCCGGTGCGGTGCTCGGTCCGCGCCCCTGCCTCACGCCTCGCGGTGCTGCCAGAGGTGCAGGGTGGGTCGGGGTAGGTGCTGCTCCACGTAGTAGGTCCGGAGGAAGGCCATCAGATTGGCCCGCGCGTCCTTCCGCTTCTTGTCGTCGGAGCTGTAGATGTTCTCGATGGCCGGGGTGTGGAGTTCTAGTTGGGTTCTCCGCTGCCGAGGCTCGAGTTTGCCTTGCATGCCCTTGAGGGCGTTGAACGAGTGGTATTCGAGACTCTCGGGGCTCTGTTCACCGGCCCAGTTCCCGATCGCCCTGTCCATCACCGACTCGAGAGCCTGGCGTATCCACTCGATGACGCTGGTGAGCATGGACACCGCATCTCGCAGCTCAGCCGGAGGCTTGCGTCGAGATCGGAAGTCGGCCCGCAGCAGGACCGAGCCGATGAGTCCGTAGCAGAGCCCCTTCACAGCGTCGTTGGGGTTGATCTGGGTCCTTGCCAAGGATCCGATGGCCCAGCCGATCACGCCTCCGCCGACGGCCACTGTCGAGAGGTACACGAGGAGCAGCCCGAGGGTCTTCCAGCGCCCCCAGCTGATCCAGGCCTGGAGGTGGTTGAACGGGAAACCGATCATCGCGAAGCCCGCCGCGACAATCATTGCCACGGCGAGGGACATGCCCGACTCCATCGAAGGGTCCTCGATCGTCCCATACAGTAGCCAGTGCGCTTCGGCACCGGCCGGCGCGGCGGGCTGAAGGGTGGGGGAACCCTGAGGTGAGCGCGGCGACGTTGCAGGCAATTCTGCAGGTGAGGGGCGTCATTGATCGGGTCCTCGCCGCACCTGGCGCTCACGGCGGGCTCACCGAGGCTTACATCGAGGAACTCGTACCTGCTCTGGCTGAGTACGTCGAAGCGAGGTTCCCAGGTCAGTTCAGCGTGCAGGACCGGCGGGACATGGCCCGGTCCGTGATCATCCACCGGCAGGCCGAGCTGCATGCTGCCTGCGCGGCCGTCGATGTGCGAGCCCAGGACGACCCCTTCCTCGAAGCCCTCGCAAAGGGGGCGACGGATCACGCTCTCGAGGTGTGGGACAGACGGCAGCGGGGAGATGCGGGACGTCGCTGCAGTCGGTCGGCCAGAGATTCCGAATTGGTGTCACGACTCTTCCACGAAGCCGATCGTGATGCGGTGGTCACGTGTCTGCGGGAGCTGCGTCGCAGACGCCTGTTCGACCATTCCAAGGTGATCCAGAGCTACTTCGACCTGGCGGAGGAGCTCAGGAGGGAACCGCACCTGGCGGAGACGGCAGATCGTGCGCGAGTGTGTCTCGACACCGCTGAGACCGCACTGCTCTTGTTCAAGAACCTGCTGAGCGAAGTCACCGATGACTCCCTCCCGTGAGTCCTCCGGTTCCCGGGATGGCTTCGATGAAGCCGTCCTCAGGTTGAGCCACGGGGAGAGCAGCCCGTCGACGCAGCAAGTGCAGGCCCTGTCGACCTGGCTGGTGGCTGTCCTGCGCAGACGTTTCACGGACCTGCCCGAGACGGATCTGGAGGAGATCTCGCTCGACGCCATCGTGAAGTTCGAGGACACCGCCCGCAGGGGGAAGGTGGACACTTCTCGCAACCCCAGCGGGTATCTGGTGCGCATAGCGCTCAATGCGGCAGTCGACAGGTTGCGCAAGGGTCGACGGATCACACTGATCGACCCCGCCGACCTCGTGGACGTCGCCGGCCATTACGTGACGGATGACGAGATCGTCGCGAGGTTGGACGCGAGAGCCGATGCACGACTGGTGCGGAGGGCTCTGTCGACTGCGCACGAAGCCGGTGACACGACCCTCGTCCGGGTGGTCACGTACCTGCTCGACGAGATCGAGCAGACCGGAGGGGTGCCGAGCAACCGGGCTGCCGCAGAGGCGCTCGGTCTGAGCCACACCGGTGTGGCCAACGCGCTCAGGAGGTACCGAGACCTCATCGACCACACCGGTCGCTCTAGCAGCGTGCTCGACTGACGTTCGCCCGGTGCGCGCGCTCGAGACGTCGTTCCCACTCGATGACCGCGTCAGCAGTTCCGTCCGCTCTCGCTGCTGCCTGCGCCATGGCCACGTAGGCGGCAGGCGTCAGTCGTAGGAACTCCTGTCCGCTCTCGTCTCGCTCGAGGACGGCCAGCTCTGCGGCCTCCAGCCCGGCTCGTGAACCGAACGGCAGGAGTTGGACCGTCGCTTCGGCGACGGCGCAGGGAGCCTCGTGCAACCCGGCCAGCACGCGGATCAGTCGATCGTTCAACCCAGCGAGGAGGTCCTGCTCGGAGCCTTCCTCGAGCACGGCCGGGTCCGGGGTCTCGGGGGAGACCGCACACCTGGAGGCGTCGCTGGAGCGCCTGGGGACAGCCCTGGGGCGCGCAGCCGTCCGAGGACCCTGCGCAGCGCTCGTCTCTCCACGACGGGGCCAGAACTTGGCCGCCATGGCGCTCACCTCTCCCTCTGTTGCTCGCGCGAGCCCCGGGAGCTCGTTCGAGATCACTACTCCCCATACGCACGAGACCACGCGACTGGCAACCGTGTCGTCTGCCGGACAGGTGCCGGCCGGCGTCACCGGGACCAGTGGACTGCGACTCCGTGACCCTCATACGCACGAGGGGAGGGGCGTGGCAACACCCGAGACCTCCTCGGACGAGGACCGACCGACGAACTGGGCCACTCGTCGGTACGGGGTGCGGGCGCGTCGTCCCGGTCACAGGGACGCGGAGAGCTCGCGGTTCTCCAGGGCCGCGCGCAGTTCGGCCCGCCACGGTGCGAGCCCGGACCCGGCGAGGACGACGTCCCGCACGAAGGTGTGCCAGACCGGCGCCCGGCGCACCATGCTGTGCCCGCCGGCGATGGTGAACCGCGCGATGCGCACGCCGGCTCGTTCCGCGCGGACGGCGAAGTCGCCCGAGAGCGCGGCCGGCACCCACCGGTCGCCGCGGCCGTGCAGGATCGCGACGGTCCGCCCGCGCAGGTGCTCGACGGGCTCGCCCGGCGGCGTCCACGGCGCGAGCGCGCAGACCGCCCGGACCGAGGGGTCGTCCCCGGCGCGCAGCACCGCGCGGCCGCCCATCGAGTGGCCGACCAGCACGACCGGGACGTCGTCCCCGTGCCGGGCCCGCAGTTCGCCCAGCGCCCACCGGACGTCGGCGTACGCGTCGGCGGCCACCCCGTTCCAGCCGGCGACCCGGTAGCGCAGCAGGTAGGTGTCCAGGCCGCGGTCGGCGGCGGAGGCGCGCACGAACTGCTCGATGGCGCGCATCCGCAGCAGCGACAGCGCCCGCTCCTTGGGCGGCTGGACGCTGGCCACGGTGCCGCCGTGGCAGAAGAGGGCGAGCGCCCGGGTCGGCCCCGCGGCCGGCTGGTGGTCCAGGCCCGGGTGCGCGCCGCTGGTGGTCACCGGCGACGGCGCCCGCCGCGGAGCGTCGCGCGGGCGCGGTCGCCGAGGTCGCCGGCCCGGTACAGCGCCCGCGTCACCGGCGTGGACCCGGTGCGCCGCTCGAGCACCTGCCCGGCCCGGCGCAGCAGCCCGGTGGCGAGGGGGACGACGACGGTCAGCAGCAGCCAGGTGCGCAACCGGCTGGTGAGGAAGAGCCACATGATCGGCAGTCTGCCTCGCTCGGCCGGTGGGGGCCTCAGTCGGGGTCGGGCGCCAGGCGGACGACCATCTTCCCGACGTTGCCCCCGCGGAGCAGGTCCAGGAAGGCCGGCACGGCCTGCTCGATGCCCTCGTGCACGGTCTCCCGGACCACCAGGTCGCCCGAGCGCAGCCAGCCGGTCACCGTCTCGGTGAACTCCGGTCGCAGGTCGGCGTGGTCGCTGACGAGGAAGCCGCGCAGGGTGAGCCGTTTACCGACCATCAGGCCCATGTTGCGCGGCCCGGGCGGCGGCTCGACGGCGTTGTAGCCGGAGATCGAGCCGCACAGCGCGGCCCGCCCGTGCACCCGGAACGCGCCGATCGCGGCCTCCAGGTGCTCGCCGCCGACGTTGTCGAAGAACAGGTCGATCCCGTCGGGCGCCGTCTCGGCCAGCCCGCGCGCGACCCCGTCGCGGTAGCTGAAGGCGGCGGTGAAGCCCAGCTCCCGCAGCCAGGCGACCTTCTCCGGCGAGCCGGCGCTCCCGACCACGCTGCCGGCCCCCCGCAGCCGCGCGAACTGGCCGACCAGGCTGCCCACCGCGCCGGCGGCCCCGGAGACGAACACGTCGTCGCCCTCGCGGAAGGCGCCGACCCGGAACAGGCCGGCGTACGCGGTCAGCCCCGGCATGCCGAGCACGCCCAGGTACCAGGACGGCGACACGTCCTCCTCGGCCGGCAGCCGCGTCACCGCGGCGGCGTCGAGGACGGCGGTCTCCCGCCAGGCGGCGTCGGTGAGGACCAGCGAGCCCTCCGGCAGCTCGGGTGCGCGCGAGTCGACCACCCGGCCGACGGCGCCGCCCTTCATCACCTCGCCGACCTCCCACGGCGGCGCGTAGGAGGGCCCCGAGCGCATCCGGCCGCGCATGTACGGGTCGACCGACATCACGACCATCCGGACGACGACCTGCCCCGCGGCCGGCTCGGGGACGGGTACCTCGACCAGCCGGAAGTCCTCGGGGGTCGGCTCGCCGTGCGGCCGGGCCGCCAGGTGCCACTCACGCGTCGTCGCAGCCATGCCCCGATCCTGCATCGGGCCTGGTCGGTCCGCCGGGTCGGTTGCGGACCCGGCCTACGCTCGGAGCATGTTCTTCTCCCGGACCAAGACCCAGCCGGTGGCAGCCGAGGAGGCGCTGCCGGGCCGCCCGACGCCCCTGCCGAACGTCCCGGAGCTGCACGCGGTCAACGGCAACCGCATCCAGCCGCCGTTCCCCGACGGCATGCAGACCGCCGTCTTCGGGGCCGGGTGCTTCTGGGGCGTGGAGAAGGTCTTCTGGGAGCAGCCGGGCGTCTACTCGACCGCGGCCGGTTACGCCGGCGGCTACACGCCCAACCCGACCTACGAGGAGGTCTGCTCGGCGCAGACCGGCCACACCGAGGTCGTGCTGGTCGTCTTCGACCCGGCGGTGACCTCCTACGAGCAGCTGCTCAAGGTCTTCTGGGAGGACCACGACCCGACGCAGGGCATGCGCCAGGGCAACGACGTCGGCACCCAGTACCGCTCGGCCATCTACTACGCCTCACCGGAGCAGGAGGCGGCCGCCCGCGCCAGCCGCGAGGCCTTCCAGCAGCGGCTGACCGCGGCCGGCTACGGCGAGATCACCACCGAGATCGCGCCGCTCGGCGACTTCTACTACGCCGAGGACTACCACCAGCAGTACCTGTACAAGGTGCCGGGCGGCTACTGCCCGATCCACTCGACCGGCGTCTCCTGCCCGGTGGGCCTGTCGGGCGTCTGAACGAGGACCACCCTTCCCCCCACGCCTCGCAGGCTCGGCGCGGGCCCCTGAAGGGCGGCCGTTCCAGTACCTCGCGGGGAGGGAGTGCCGTGGCCGACTCCGGGCTCCTCGAGCAGTTGCGGCGGGAGCCGGACGTCGAGGCGCCGGACCTGGTCGCCGTCGACGCGACCGACCGGCTGCTGCTCGACGAGGCCGCCGACCTGCTCGCCGCGGCCGGCCCCGGTGCGGTCGCCGTCGTCGACGACTCCTACGGCGCGCTGACCCTGGGCGCGGTGGCCGCCGGCGCCCGCGACGTCCGGGTGCACCAGGACCTGCTGGTCGGCGAGCTGGCCCTGGTGCGCAACGCCGAGCGCACCGGGCTCACCGGCACGTTCCGCTCGCTGCCGCTGGGTCCCGGGCTGGCGGACGGCGTCGGGCTCGTGCTGGCCAAGGCGCCGAAGTCCCTCGATGCGTTGCGCGAGCTCACCGAGGTGGTGGCCTCCTCCGCCGCGCCCGACGTCACGCTGCTGGTCGGCGGGCGGGTCAAGCACATGACCCACGCGATGAACGACGTCCTGGGCCTCGGCTTCACCGACGTGCACGCGACGCTGGCCCGGCAGAAGTCGCGGGTGCTGGTCGCGCGCGGGCCCCGGGAAGGGGTGGCGACGTCCTTCCCACGCCGGCAGCACCACACCGACCTGGGCCTGACCGTCTGCGCGCACGGCGCGGCCTTCGCCGGCACGAGGGTGGACGCCGGCACGCGCGCCCTGCTCGCCGCACTGCCCCGGATGGCCCCCGACGCCCGGACGGCGCTGGACCTCGGCAGCGGCACCGGCGTGCTGGCCACCGCGCTCGCCCTCGCCCGGCCGGGGCTGACCGTGCTGGCCGGTGACCAGTCCGCGGCGGCGGTGGCCTCGGCAGAGGCAACCGCGGCGGCCAACGGGGTGGCCGAGCGGGTCCGGGTGGTCCGGGACGACGCGGCGTCCACCGTGCCGGACGCGAGCGTGGACCTCGTCGTCTGCAACCCGCCCTTCCACCTCGGCGCGGCCGTGGTGACCGGTGCGGCCGACCGGCTGTTCGCCGCGGCGGGGCGCGTGCTGCGGCCCGGCGGTGAGCTGTGGTGCGTCTACAACAACCGGCTGCCGCACCGGGCCGCGCTGCGCCGGCTGGTCGGCCCCACGCAGGTCGCTGCGTCCGACCGGCGCTTTACCGTCACCGTCTCGGTGAAGGACCCCTAGGAGGACCCGTCCTCCGCACCGCTGGCAGGCTCGCGGCGAGCCTCCGGACGGGCCGGCTCGCCCGGGCCGGAGGGCTCTGGCCGGGCGAGCGGTGCCGGGCCACGGTCGGGGGGCATGACGACGACCGAGACCCCACCCGTCGACGCCACCACCGCCCTGGCCGAGCGGCTCTTCGACGGGGTGATCGCCACCCTGGAGCTGGCCGCGGTCCACCTCGGCAGCGAGCTGGGCTGGTACCGCGCCCTCGCCGAGGCCCCCGCGACCGCGCCCGAGCTCGCCGAGCGCACCGGCACCGCCCCGCGGTACGCCCGCGAGTGGCTGGAGCAGCAGGCCGTGGCCGGCCTCCTCACCGTGGACGACGAGGCCGCCGCCCCCGACGAGCGGCGCTACACGCTCCCGGAGGCGCACCGCCCGGTCCTCGTCGACCGCGACGACCTCGCCTACATGCCGCCGTTCGTGCAGCAGGCACTGGTGTTCAGCGGGAACGTGCCGCGGCTGCTCGAGGTCTACCGCACCGGCGGCGGCCTGTCCTGGGCCGAGATGGGCGATGCCCGCAGCGCCCAGGCCGCCGGCAACCGCGCCTACTTCCTCGGCCCCATGGCCTCGCAGGACCTCGCCTCCGTGCCGGAGATCGACGCGGCGCTGCAGGCCGGCGGCCGGGTCGCCGACGTCGGCTGCGGCATGGGCTGGTCGGCCATCGGCATCGCCCGCGCCTACCCGCAGGCCCGGGTCGACGGGTACGACGTCGACGAGCCCTCGGTGGAGCAGGCCCGGCGCAACGCCGAGGAGGCCGGCGTCGCGGACCGGGTCCGGTTCACCACGGTGGACGCGGCGGCCGCGGGGGAGCAGGGCAGCTACGACCTGGTCACCGCGTTCGAGTGCGTGCACGACCTGGCCGACCCGGTGGCGGTGCTCGCCGCGATGCGCCGGATGGCCCGCCCGGGCGGCACCGTGCTCGTCGTCGACGAGCGGGTGGCCGAGCGGTTCACCGCGCCCGGCGACCAGGTCGAACGGCTGATGTACGGCTTCAGCGTCACCTGCTGCCTGCCCGACGGGCTGTCCACCCGGCCCTCGGCGGGCACCGGCACGGTGATGCGCCCGGCCACGCTGGAGCGCTACGCCCGCGAGGCCGGCTTCGCCGGGGTCGACGTGCTGCCCGTCGAGCACGACATCTTCCGCTTCTACCGGCTGCGCGACCGGGCGTGAGCGCGGCCACATTCCGGAACCAGAAAGGATCCTCGGTCGGACCCGTTGCGCTGTAGCAGCTCCAGCGACCTGCCGAACACGGGGCAACGGCGCGCACCTGGCGCGCCGATCCCTCACCGCAGGAGTGCCGGCATGGCGCGCAACCTCTGGTCCGACCGTCCCCTCGGCGTGAAGCTCGGAACGCTGGTCGCTGCCGGCGCCGTCGTCCTCGCCGTCTTCGCCTGGATCGCCATCCGGGCGCTGCAGAGCACCGAGACCACCGCGGGTGAGCTGCTCGCCAGCGCCGAGGTGACCGGGGACGTGCTGACGGCCGACATGATGCACGACGCCGTCCGCGGCGACGTGCTCCAGGCGCTGGTCAGCGGCGGCCAGGGCGACCTCTACCGAGGTGCGGTCACCGACCTGGCCGAGCACGACCAGGCCTTCCGCGACCTCCTCGTCGAGATCTCCGGGGACGGCCTGAGCCCGGAGATCGTCGCGGCGGTCGAGGAGGTGACCCCCACCGTCGACGCGTACCTCCTCGCCGGCCAGCAGATCGTCACCACCGCCGGGCGCGACCCGGTGGCCGCGCAGGCGGCCTATCCCGCCTTCGGTCAGGCGTTCTCGGCGCTGGAGGACGAGCTGCCGCTGCTCGAGGACGCCGTGGCGGCGTTCGCGGACGACGCGGTCGCGCACGCGGACGGTCAGCGCAGCACCGCCATCACCCTCGCCCTGGTGGTCGCGGTCGTGGGGGTGGTCGTCCTGGCCCTGCTCGGCTGGGTGGTCACCCGCTCGGTCGTGCGGCCGCTGCACCGCGTCGGCGCGGTGCTGGCCGCCATGGCCGACGGCGACCTGCGCGGCTCCACCGGCGTCACCAGCAGGGACGAGGTGGGCCGGATGGCCGCCGCGCTGGAGGCCTCGATGGGCAACGTGCGGGCCGTCCTGACCTCGATCGGGGAGACCACCGGGACGCTCGCCTCGGCCACCGAGGAGCTCTCGGCGACGGCCCAGGACATGACCCGGCTGGCCGACGAGTCCTCGGTGCAGAGCGGGGTGGTCGCCGACGCCGCCGGTCAGGTGTCGGTCAACGTGCAGACCGTGGCCGCCGGCTCGGAGGAGATGGGCGTCTCGATCCGCGAGATCGCGCAGAACGCCAGCGAGGTGGCCCGGGTCGCGGGTCAGGCCGTGCAGGTCGCCGACGCGACGAACGCGACCGTCGCCAAGCTGGGGGAGTCCTCGTTGGAGATCGCCAGCGTCGTCAAGACGATCACCGCGATCGCCGAGCAGACCAACCTGCTCGCGCTGAACGCCACCATCGAGGCCGCGCGGGCCGGCGAGGCGGGCAAGGGCTTCGCCGTCGTCGCCAACGAGGTCAAGGAACTGGCGCAGGAGACCGCCAAGGCCACGCAGGACATCACCGCGCGGGTCGAGGCGATCCAGGGCGACACCGAGGGCGCGGTGCGGGCGATCGGGGAGATCGCGCAGATCATCGCCCTGATCAACGACTCGCAGGGCACCATCGCCGCCGCCGTCGAGGAGCAGACCGCGACCACCACGGAGATGAACCGCAACGTCGCCGAGGCCGCGCAGTCGGCCGGGCAGATCGCCGACAACATCACCGCGGTGGCCGGCGCCGCGACCGCCACGACCCGCGCGATGACCGACGCCCGGACGGCGATGGACGAGGTGGCCCGGATGGCCTCGGCGCTCAGCGCGTCGGTGCAGCGCTTCCGCTGCTAAAGGGGAGAGGTCCGCTCAGGCTCCGGTCGAGCCCGCCCGGCGCCGGACGACGGGCGGCTCGCTGGACCAAGGGAAGTCGATCCAGCGGTCGGTCCGCCGCCACACGTAGTCGCAGTGCACCACCGAGTGCGGCTTCTCGTAGACCACCGCCGTCCGCACCTCGGTCACGTGCCCGGCGCAGAAGTCGCGCACCAGCTCCAGGGTCTTGCCGGTGTCGGCGACGTCGTCGGCGACCAGCACCCGCGCGCCGGTCAGGTCGACGACGTCCAGGGTCGGCGGCAGCACCACCGGCAGGTCGAGCCGCTGGTCGACGCCGGTGTAGAACTCCACGTTCATCACGAACAGGTTCTTGACGTCGAGGGCGTAGCCCAGCGCGCCGCCGAGGAAGAGCCCGCCGCGGGCGATGGAGAGGATCAGGTCCGGCTCGAAACCGTCGGCGGCGACCTGCCCGGCGAGCTCGCGCGCCGCGGTGCCGAACGCCTCGTAGGTCAGGACCTCGTGCTCGTCGCCCACGCCGGTCGATGGTGCCAGTCGGGACCGCGGAGCGCTCAGGACTGGGCACCGGGCGGGACGGCGGGCAGGCTGACCGCATGACGAGCCTCCCGCCCGCCGTCCGTCGGCTGCTGCCCTGGCTGCTGGGCTGGTGGGCGGTGCAGGCGGTGCTCGCCGTGACCGGCCGCCTGGTGGCACGGCGCAAGGACGAGGGCGACGAGAGCACGGCCGGGATCCGGCGGGTCGTGGTGGTCGGCGGCGAGGAGCTGCGGCCGGTCCACCCCGAGCTGTCGCGGGTGCGGCTGGACGTGCTCATGGGCGGCGTCCGACTGGACCTGACCGCGGTGCCCAAGGTGCCCGGCGGGGTGGACCTCACCGTGCGGGCGTCGATGGGCGGCGTGGGGGTCCGGGTGCCGGCCGGCTGGCACGTGTGGTGGAGCTGCCGCGGCGTGGGCGGGGTGGGCGTGGCCGAGGGCGCTGACCTCTTCACCACCGACGACGAGCGCGGGGCCGACCTGCGGGTGCACGCCGACCTGCTCCTCGCCGGGGTCGGCCTCGAGACCGCGCCGCAGGACGACAGCTGGGGCCGCTGACCGCTCGACGGGAGCCGGTCGCACGTGGCGGGCGAGGGGACGTGTTCGGCGCCTGCTCCACCGCTGCTCCCTCCTGTGAGCGGGGGCGGAGGTCGCGAGGAGGGACCCCGCCCCGGCCGGGTGACCTCGGGGCGGGAGGTGTCCCGTCCCTGGTCGGCGGACCACGGGCCGGTGGCGAAGACCAGCCGGTGCGCGCCTGCGACGGTCGCGCCCGCGCGGGTCCAGCACGTGCGTGGAGACGCTCACGAGACGAGCTCCCGCACCCGCAGCGCCGTGATCTCGGCCAGCTGACCGGTCACCTCGGCCCGCTCGGTCCCCTCGTCGTTGACCAGCCGGCGGCGCAGCTCGGCGAGCACCTCCTCCGGGGACCGGCCGGCCGCACGGATCAGGAAGACGTGGCCGAAGCGCTCCTCGTAGGCCCGGTTGCCCTCGGCCAGCGCGGTCCGCGTGGCGTCGTCCGCCGAGCCCACCGCGCTCTGCTCCCGCCGGGAGGCCTCCGCCTCGGGTGAGGAGCCCTCGGGCTGCTCGCCGATCCGCGGGTGGACGCTGATGGCCAGCTCGACCTCCTCCCACGGCAGCCCGCGGACGACCTCCTCGGTGCGGGCGACCAGCGCGTCGACGTCCGGGTAGGGCCGGCCGGCCACCACCGCTGCTGCGAACCGCGGCGCGGCGTTGCACGCCCGGAGGGCCTGGACGGCGCGGTCGGCGGGCTCGGCGTTGAAGTCGTCGAGGGCGGCCATGCGACGAGGATGGCAGCCGGCGGTCCACGTGGCAGGGTCGACGGAGGCCGCCCCCGGAGGACGTCCGCGACGAGGCGGGGTGCCCGCCGGCGACCGTCGTCGAGCGGGCCGTCCCGGGCCGACGCGGCGCGCGGGTCCCCCTGCCGTAACCGGCCGTGGCGGCCCCCGACCTACCATCCCCTCGTGATGGCGGAGTGAACGACGAGGACGCCGACACCTCGCTGTTCGCCGGTGGGGGCGAGGTCGGCCGCGCGATGGCCGCGGTCGACTGGTCGCAGACGCCGCTCGGCCCGCCGGAGCAGTGGCCCTCCGGGCTGCGCCACACCGTCCGCATCCTGCTGACGTCGCGGTTTGCGATGTGGGCCGGCTGGGGTCCGGACCTGGCCTTCCTCTACAACGACGCGTACCGGCACGACACGCTGCAGGCCAAGCACCCGTGGGCGCTGGGCCGCCCCGCCTCCGAGGTGTGGGCCGAGATCTGGCGTGACATCGGGCCGCGCACCCGGGAGGTGCTCGACGGCGGCACCGCCACCTGGGACGAGGACCTGCTGCTCTTCCTGGAGCGCAGCGGCTACCCGGAGGAGACGTACCACACCTTCTCCTACAGCCCCCTGCCCGACGACGAGGGCGGCACCGGCGGCCTGCTGTGCGTGGTCACCGAGACCACCCAGCAGGTCGTCGGCGAGCGCCGGATGGGCACGCTGCGCGACCTCGCCGCGGCGCTCGGGGCGGCGCGCTCCGCGGAGGCCGTGCTCGCCGCCACCGCCGACCAGCTCGCCCGCAACCCCGTCGACCTGCCGTTCAGCGCCGTGTACCTGGTGGACGACGAGGGCACTGCCCGGCTGGGCGCTGCGGTGGGCATCGAGCCCGGGTCGCCCGCCGTCCCCCGGGTCCTGACCGACGACTCCGGGACGTGGCCGCTGGCCCGGTTGCTGGCCGGCGACGACGTGCTGGTGGAGGACCTCACCGACCTAGGCCCCGGCCTGCCGACCGGTGCCTGGGACCGCGCGCCGGTGCAGGGCGTCGCGCTGCCGATCGCCTCCTCGGCGCCGGAGCACCAGGGGGTGGCCGGCTTCCTCGTCGTCGGCCTCAACCCGCACCGCCGCTGGGACGACGCCTACCACGGCTTCCTCGGCCTCGTCGCCAACCAGGTCTCCTCCGCCCTCACCAACGCCGGCAGCTACGAGGCCGAGCGCCGCCGGGCCGAGGCGCTGGCCGAGCTGGACCGGGCCAAGACCGACTTCTTCAGCAACGTCAGCCACGAGTTCCGCACCCCGCTGACGCTCATCGCCGGCCCGGTCGCCGAGCTGCGCGCCTCCCCGGCCGCGGCGTCCGACCCGCGGCTGCGCGAGGAGCTCGAGGTGATCGAGCGCAACGCGCAGCGGCTGGGCAAGCTGGTCAACACCCTGCTGGACTTCTCCCGCATCCAGGCCGGCCGCATCGACGCCCGCTTCGAGCCCGTCGACCTGGCCGCCACCACCGCCGAGCTGGCCAGCGTCTTCCGCTCGGCCGTCGTCCGCGCGGGGCTGGAGTTCACCGTCGACTGCGCGCCGCTGGACGCGCCGGTGCACGTCGACCGGGACATGTGGGAGAAGGTCGTCCTCAACCTGCTCTCCAACGCGCTGAAGTTCACCTTCACCGGCGGCATCGCCGTGCGGCTGCGGCAGGACGACGGCGGCGCGCGGCTGACGGTCAGCGACACCGGCACCGGCATCCCCGCCGACGAGCTGCCCCGCCTGTTCGAGCGCTTCCACCGGGTGGCCGACGCCCGCGGCCGGTCGGGCGAAGGCAGCGGCATCGGCCTGGCCATGGTGCGCGAGCTGGTCGCCCTGCACGGCGGCAGCATCGACGTCGAGAGCACCCCGGGCGCCGGGACGACGTTCACCGTCACCCTGCCGATGGGCACCGCCCACCTGCCCGCCGACCGGCTGGCCGACGCCGCTCCGGACACGTCCGCGGTCTCGTCCGCCGCCGTCCCCTTCGTCACCGAGGCCATGCGCTGGCTGCCCGGTGGGGACGGCGCGCCCGGCGCCGAGCTGCCACCGGTCGTCCCGCGCCCGGCCGCGGTCTCCGGGCGGGTCCTGGTCGCCGACGACAACGCCGACATGCGGGGGTACGTGCGGCGGCTGCTGGGTCCGCACTACGACGTCCGCACCGTCGCGGACGGCCGGCAGGCGCTCGAGGCGGCGCTGGCCGACCCGCCCGACCTGGTCGTCAGCGACGTGATGATGCCCGGGCTCGACGGCATGGGGCTGCTCGCGGCCCTGCGCGCCGAGCCGCGCACCGCCCGCGTCCCGGTGGTGCTGCTCTCGGCCCGGGCCGGTGAGGAGGCCGCCGTCGAGGGCCTGGCCGCCGGTGCCGACGACTACCTGGTCAAGCCGTTCTCCGCGCAGGAGCTGCTGGCCCGCGTCGGCGCGCACCTGGAGCTCGGCCGGGCCCGCCGCGCCGCGGAGGAGCAGTTCACCGCGATGGCCGACCTGGCGCCGGCCCTCATCTGGGTGGCCGACCCCGACGGACGTCGGGTGTTCGTCAACCGCGGCTGGACCGAGTTCACCGGCCGCCCGGCCCGCGAGGAGGTCGGCGACGGCTGGGCGCAGGGCCTGCACCCCGAGGACCGCGACCGCTACGCCGAGGTCGTCGCCGCGGCGACCGCCCGCCGCGAGGGCTGGGAGGTCGACGTCCGGCTGCGCCGAGCCGACGGCACCTACCACTGGCTGCTGGAGCGGGCCGTACCGATCGGGGGGAGGCCGATCGGTGCCGGGGAGACGTTCGCCGGGTACGTCGGCAGCTGCACCGACATCAACGCCCGGACCCGCGAGACGGCGCGACAGACGCTGCTCGCCGAGGTCGGCACGGCCCTGGACCGGGAGACCACCGTCGAGGGCCAGCTCGGCGCGCTGGCCCGGCTGCTGGTCGACCGGCGCCTCGCGGACCTCTGCACGGCCCGCGTGCTGGGGGACGACGGACGGCTGCGCTTCGCCGGGGTCGCCGGGCTCCACGGTGCGGCCGAGGCCGCCATGACCGCTCTCGACCCCGACACGGGGATCGGGGCCGAGGTGGTGACGACCGGCCGGAGCGTGCTGCGGGCGCAGCTGCCCCCGCTGGCTCCCGACCGTCCGGAGATCGCGGAGGCCCTGGCCGTCGGCTCGGGGATGGCGGTGCCGCTGTCCGTCCGCGGCCGGGTCCTCGCCGTCCTCGCGCTCGCCCGGCACCCGGACTCGCCGCCGTACGACGACGACGACCGGGTGCTGCTCGAGGAGGTCGCCGGGCGGGCCGCCCTGGCGGTGGACAACGCGGTGCTGCTCGCCGAGGAGAGGGCGGCGGCGCGGCGGCTGGCGCTGCTGCAGCGGGCGACCGCCGAGCTGTCCGCGGCGACCACCCCGCTGGAGGTCGCCGAGGTGGCCGGCGGGCACGTCCGCGCGCTGACCGGCCCGGACAGCCGGGTCGCGGTCTACGAGGTCGACCCCTCGCACCGGGCGCTGTTCGCGCTGGCCATCGACGGTGGCAGCCCGGCCGGCCGGGAGCTCTGGCGGACGCTGCCGATGTCGACCCCGGTGGTGGCCACCACGGCCGTCAGCGAGCGACGCCCGATCTGGGTCGAGGACTTCACTGCGCAGCCCGCGGCCGACCGCGGACTGGCTCCCGAGCTGGCCGCGTCGGAGCGCGACTTCGGGCTGGCCGCGGTGGCGGCCCTGCCGCTGACCGTGGCCGGCCGGGTGGTCGGCGTCCTGTCGGTGGCCTGGCCCGAGGTGCGGCGCTTCTCCGCCACGGACCGGGCGATGCTGCTCGCCGTCGCCGAGCAGTGCGCCCAGGCCCTCGACCGCGCCCGGCTGTACCGGGCCGAGCGGGGCATCGCCGAGACGCTGCAGCTGAGCCTGCTGCCGGCGCAGCTGCCCGCCCTGGAGCGGCTGGCGCTGGCCGCGCACTACCTGCCCGGCGCCGAGGGCAGCCAGGCCGGCGGGGACTGGTACGACGTCGTCGAGCTGGCCGACCACCGGATCGCGATCGCCGTCGGCGACGTCGTCGGCCAGGGGCCGGCCGCCGCCGCGGTCATGGGGCAGCTGCGCAGCGCGCTCTCGACCGCCCTGCTGCAGGGCTGCGGCCCGGCGGAGGCGCTGGAGCTGCTGGACCGCTTCGCCGCCCGGCTGCCCGGCGCGCTGGCCTCCACCGCGGCCTGCCTGGTCGTCGACGGCGCGGCCGGCACGGTCTGCTGGGCCCGCGCCGGGCACCCACCGGCGCTGCTGGTGACGCCGGCCGCGGCGCAGCTGCTCGACGGCGCCGGCTCCGGGACCGTCCTCGGCGTACCCGGACGACGTCCCTACACCGAGGGCACCGCCGACATCGCTCCCGGCGCGACCCTGCTGCTCTACACCGACGGCCTGGTGGAGCGCCGCGGGGAGGTCCTCGACGACGGGCTCGAGCGGGTCCGGGCCGCGGCCGCCCGGCACGCCGCGGCCGACCCGGTCGCGCTGACCGGGCAGCTGCTCGCCGAGGTCCTCGCCGACGCCGCCCAGCCCGACGACGTCGCGCTGATCGCCGCCCGGCTGCTGCCGGAGCCGCTGGCCGCCCGGCTGCCCGCCGACCCGCGCCGGCTGTCCGGCGTCCGCCGGGCCGTGGCGGCGTGGACGGCGGCGGCCGGGCTGCCCGGGGACACCGCCGAGGACCTGCAGCTGGCGCTGGGCGAGGCGCTGGCCAACGCGGTCGAGCACGCCTACGGCGCGTCCCCCGACGACGGCGAGTGCAGCTACCGGCTCGCCCGCGAGGCCGACGGCAGCGTGCGGGTCGAGGTGCGCGACACCGGCCTCTGGCGGCCGCCGCCGGCCGACCGCGGCTACCGGGGGCGCGGCCTGGAGCTGATCGAGGCGCTGGGCACCGACGTCGAGGTGGTGCACGCCCCCGGGGTCGCCGGCACCACGGTCCGCTTCCGGGTGGCTCCCGCCGTCCCCGGCCCGGCGGTCCGTCTCGAGCGGGCGCCGGCAGCTCCCTCGGCTGACGGCGCGACGAGCGTGGCCGTGCACGACGAGTCCGGCGGCCCACGCCTGGAGGTGCACGGCGAGGTCGACCTGGCCACCGCGGCGCGGATCCGCCAGCAGGTGCTCGCCCGGCTCGAGCAGCTGGCCCCGGGGGCGGTCGCGACGCTGGACCTCCGGTCGACCGGCTACCTGGCCAGCGCGGGCGTCGGACTGGTCCTGGAGGCCGTCACCCGGGCACGGCGGGCCGGCGTCGAGCTGCGGGTGCTGACCCGGCCCGGGACCCCGCCGGCGCGGATCCTCGCCCTGGCGGGGGTCGACGAGCAGGCCTGGGAGGAACTGCAGGCGTGACGACGCGCACATTGGGCACCCCTCGGGTGATCGGGGGTGGGCGTGCACGAGGATGACGCGGCACCCGGCCCGAGCTCTCGGCCGGAGGGAGGACCGGACGAGGTGGACCGAGCGGTGGGCGGGGCCCGGGCGCCGCTTCCACGCCCGCGGAGCGGCGTCGGGTCCCCGGTCCTGTCGCGGCACGCCGCCGCGGTGGTGCGCGGGGACGCCGACCTGCTGGCCGTGGCCCTGCCCTTCCTCGACGCCGGGCTGCGCGCCGGGGACGTCGTCGCGCTGGCCTGCCCGCCCGACGTCGTGGCGCTGCTCTGCGGCGAGCTCGGTGAGCGCGCCGGGCAGGTCCGCGACGACCCGCGGCTGAGCCTGCTCGGTGCCCGGGCGCCCGACGCGCTGGCCCACGCCCGGCAGACCGCCGAGCAGGCGGGCAACGGACAGCTGCGCGTCCTCTCCCTCGTGGACTTCGGGCCCACCCCGGCCGGCTGGCGCGAGGGGGTGCGGTTCGAGTCGGCGACCAACCGGGTGGTGCAGGGCACGCCGGTCGACTGCCTCTGCCTCTACGACCGGCGCCGGCTGCCCGCAGCGGTCGTCGAGACCGCTGCCACCACCCACCCCTTCCTGGTCGTCGACGGTGCGTGGGCGCCGAGCCCGGTCTACCGCGACCCGGCGGAGTACCTGCCCCGGCTGCCGTGGCCGCGGGAGCCGGTCGAGGACACCGAGCCGGTGCTCGCCCTCGACGACGTCCCCACCCTGGTGGCGCTGCGCCACGGGATCGGCCGGGTCCTCGCCGACCGGGTGCCCGACCGCGACCAGCGGGAGGACCTGCACCTGGCCGCCGCCGAGGTCGCCGCAAACGCCTTCCGGCACGGCGTCCGGCCGGTGTCGGCGCGGATGTGGACCGACGGGGATCGGCTGGTCTGCGCCATCACCGACTCCGGGCACTCCTTCGGCGACCCGCTGGCCGGCTTCGTGCCCGCCCACGGCGCCGACCTCGGCCGTGGCGGCATGGGCCTGTGGCTGGCCCGCAAGCTCTGGGACTCCGTCGACCTGCTGCCCGGTCCCGACGGGCTCACCGTCCGGCTCAGCACCCGCCTGCGCCGCGCTTGACGCCGCTGATACCTCACTGCTGAGGTATCGGGGGTGGGGGACGCCGTCGACCAGATCCTGGCCCAGTGGGCCCGGGAGCGGCCCGACCTCGACTGCAGCCCGATGGGCGTCATCGGGCGCATCTCCCAGCTGCAGCGCGAGGTCCACCTCGCCCAGCGCGCCACCTTCGCCCGCCACGGTCTCGACGTCCCCTCCTTCGACGTGCTGGCCGCGCTGCGCCGAGCCGGGGCCCCGTACCAGCTGACCCCCTCCGCGCTCATGCGGACCGCCCTGGTCACCTCCGGCGCGATCACCCAGCGGCTGGACCGGCTGGAGGAGAAGGGGCTGATCACCCGTGAGCGCAGCGAGGCCGACGGGCGGGCCGTCGTCGTCACCCTGACCGAGGCCGGCCGGGCGGCGCTCGACGCCGCGCTGCCCGACCACCTGGAGACCGAGCGCCGGCTGCTGGCCGGGCTCCCCGACGACGATCTCGACGCCCTCGCCGGCCTCCTGCGCCGCCTGCTGGTCGCCCTCGGCCGCGTGCCCTGACACTGTCGGCCTAGTAGGCCGACCATGTGAACGGCTGGCCGGTGGCCTCGAGCACCGAGAGCCACAGGTCGCCCTGGGGGTCGACCTGGTTGCGGCTGGCGGTGGCCAGCGCGATGGGCACGTGCACGAACCGGCCGTGCCAGCGGCCGACGACGGTCGCCGTCCGGCCGGCCATGGCGGCGTGGACGGCGGCCTGCGCCAGCCGTTGGCAGTAGACGCTGTCGAAGGGGTTGGCCGGCACGCTGCGGATGGCGTAGCCCGGGTCGACGTAACGGAGGCTGATGTCGCGGCCGCCGTCCCTCGCCGCGGCGGTGATCCGGTCGCGCAGCAGCGCGCCGACGTCACCCAGCCGCAGGTTGCCCGAGGCGTCCCGGTCCTGGGGCTGTCCCGCGAAGAGCTCCTGCCCGGCGCCCTCGGCGACGACGACCACCGCGTGCCCCTGCCGGTCGAGCACCCGGTCGAGGTGGGCCAGGAGCCCGTCGAGGTCGAGGGGCACCTCGGGCACGAGGACGACGTCGACGTCCTCGCTGGCCAGCGACGCGTAGGCGGCGATGAAGCCCGAGTGCCTGCCCATCAGCTTGATCAGCCCGACCCCGTTCGGCGTGGACCGCGCCTCGGTGTGCGCGGCCCGGATCGACTCGGCGGCCCGGCCGAACGCGGTCTGGAAGCCGAAGCTGGCGTCGATCCACGGGATGTCGTTGTCGATCGTCTTGGGGATGCCGACGACGGCGATCGGCAGGCCGCGGCGGGTGGCCTCGTCGGCGATGTCCTGCCCACCGCGCAGGGTGCCGTCGCCGCCGATGACGAACAGGACGTCGATGCCACGCGCGACGAGGGTGTCGACCATCTCGGCCGGGTCCTGGCCGCCGCGGGAGGTCCCCAGCACCGTGCCGCCCTGGTCGTTGAGCCCGCGGACGGCGGCCGGCGTCAGCTCGACCGCGTCGGCCGCACCCGCGCGGTTCAGACCGCGGTAGCCGTTGCGGAAGCCGGTCACCGAGGCGACGCCGTAGTGGCCGCACGCCTCCAGCACCAGGCCGCGGATGACGTTGTTCAGCCCGGGGCACAGCCCGCCGCAGGTGACGACGCCGACGCGGGTGCGGGGCGGGTCGAAGAACAGCCGGGAGCGCGGTCCGCCGGGCTCGAAGGCGGGCAGCTCGCGGGTGGGCAGCCCGCGGCGCACCGCCATGTCGAGGGTGTCGTCGAGCAGCACCCGGTCGGTCTCGGCGACGTAGTGGACGCTGTCCCGCGGGTCGAGCAGGGAGCCGTCCAGCGGGGAGGGGACGGTCGCCGGGCCCAGGGTGCGGACCGTCAGGTCGGCCGCCGTCAGGCAGAGCTGGTCTCCGGTGTGCACCCGCCCGATCGTCCGCGCGTGGTGTTCCGTGCGGGTTTCGGGACCGGCCTGCTGTGCCGGATGACGTCGCTGCCGTCGGGGAGCGGGCCGCGGAGGGGTCCGCGACGAGGCGGCGGGCGGGCTCGACGCTCGTCGGGGACGGCTCGTGGCCGCGGTGTCGGCCGGTAGGCCGACCGTGTCACAGCCCCGGGACGTCGTCCGGGGCGAGGTCGGGGCGCACCCGCACGAAGCGCAGCGGGTGGCGGAAGACGCCGGCCTGCAGCGCGGCGTCCGCGCTGACCTCGACGACGACGTCCGGGCGCACGCGGGTCAGCGGCACCGACAGCCGGCCGCCGCCGAAGGCGCCGGTGCCGATCCGCTCGGGCCACGGGTGGTCCGGCCCGGCGAGGGTGAGGACGTCGGCCAGCTCGGCGGACTGCGCGGGCGAGAGCGGGCTGGTCCGGCCCACGACGACCAGCTCGCCGTCCCGGTAGCGCCCGACCACCAGCTGGCCGGGCCGCTCGAGCGACCCGATGACGCCGCCGGCCAGCACCTCGGTGGTCTCCCAGGACTTCACCTTCAGCCACTCGCGGCGACCGGGCGCGTACCGGGTGCCGGCGCCCTTGGCGACCAGCCCCTCCACCCCGGCGGGGCGGAAGTCGGCTGACCACTGCCGGGCCTCGGCGGGGTCGGTGGTGACCGGGGAGAGCTGCATCGGCGGGGCCCAGCGGGCGGCGAGCTCCTCCAGCGCCGCCCGCCGCTCCCGCAGCCGGCGGCCGCGCAGGTCGGCGCCGCCGAGCGCGAGGAGGTCGAAGGCGACGTAGGAGGCGGGGGCGGCGGCGACCAGCGCCCCGATCCGGCCGCGGGAGGCGACCATCCGCTGCTGCAGCAGCCCGAAGTCCAGCCGCGAGCCGTTCCAGACGACGACCTCGCCGTCGAGCACCGTGCCCGGCGGCACCTGGGCGACGGCCGCGGCGACGACGTCCGGGAAGCGGGAGGACAGGTCGCGGCCCTGCCGCGACCAGACCCGGGTCGTGCCGCCGGTGCGGACGACGACCAGGCGGTAGCCGTCCCACTTGGGCTCGTAGAGGACGCCGCCGGGCAGCGCGTCGGCCCGCGGGAGGTCGCGCACCGGCTTGGCCAGCTCCACCGCGACCGGTCCGGCCAGCTCGGGCGGCACGTCGGGCACACCGGGCACGGACAGCGGCACGACGGCCAGCGTGGGGCTTGCCGGCCCCGTGGGGAGGGCGCTGAGCTGCCGGTTCACCCCTCCGGGGCAGGTCGCCACGCTCCGCGAGGACGCCGGGGTCCCCGCACGAGCGACACAGGAGGTCAAGACACGATCCGGCATCGGCGGGGTACCAAGGAGGTGATGACCGAGCGCAAGCCCCCGGGGATGGCCTTCGAGACCTGGATCGACCACCAGATCGCCCAGGCGCAGGAGCGGGGTGCGTTCGAGGGGCTCGGGGGCGCCGGCCGGCCGCTGCCGCGGCTGGACAAGGAGCAGACCAGCTACGAGTGGGCGCTGGAGTGGGCGCGCCGCCAGCAGGCCGACCCGCGCGACCTGCTGCCGCCGGGCATGGCGCTGCGCCGTGAGCGCGAGGACCTCGCGCTGCGGGTCCCCCGGCTGCCCAGCGAGGCCGCGGTGCGGGCGACGGTGGCCGAGTTCAACGCCCGCGTGGAGCAGCACTGGCGGCGTCCGGCGGACGGGCCCGACGCCGTCCCCGGCCTGGCCGACGAGGACGCGCTCGTGCGGCTGTGGCACGCCACCCGGCCGCCGCCCTCGCAGCCCGAGCCGGTCGCGGCACCGCCGTCCGCCCCGGCGCGCGCCCGCTGGTGGCGGCGCCGCCGTTCGCCCCGGGCGTAGCGCCGGGTGCATCCGCCGCGGAGCCGTCGGGTACGTGGTCGATCCCGAGATGAGGAGGTCGCCATGACCGAGGTACCGGGCACCGACCGCGACGCGGCGCGTGAGCACGTCCTGCACGAGACGCCGCTGGTCCCCGAGGACGTCGACGACACCGACGACGACCCGCGCACCACCGACGAGCCGAGGAACCGCGGCGACGAGGGCGAGACCGGCGACGAGGTCAAGCCGCCGGCCGGGAGCACCGACTTCGGCACGCCCTGAGGACCCCGTCCTCCTCGCCACTCGCCGGCTCGCGGCGAGCCTCTCGACGGGGCCGCGGCGGGCCCGTGCAGGGGCCCACCCGCAGCGGTTCCCCCTGGCCGCTGCGGGTGGGGGTCCGGCGGGTCACGGCCGGGCGTCCGGGAAGGAGTCGTTCGACTCGCCCGAGGTCAGGGGGCGCGGGTCCCTGCCGGCCCGGTCGACGATCCACGCGGTGTCCCGGGCCGTGCCGTCCAGCGTCAGGCTCCAGTACAGGACCCGCCGGCCGTCCGGGGTCCACGTCGGGAACCACTCGTCGACGCCGTCCTCACCGGTCAGCTCCCGCACCTGCCCGCCGTCCGCCCGCATCGTGTAGAGGTCGCGGTCCGCTCCGCCGCGGTTGCTGCTGAACACGATCGTCCGCCCGTCCGGGGAGTACTCGGGGGTGTCGTCGAACACGCCGTCCGCCGTCCGGGTCAGCCGGCGCAGGCCCGAGCCGTCGGTGCGCATCCGGTAGACCTCGGCGTTGTCGAAGCCCGCCAGGGTCGAGCCGAACGCGATGTGCCGCCCGTCCGGGGACCACGAGGGGGAGTAGTCGGTGACGAAGGGGGTGGCGGTCAGCCGGGTCACCCCCGTGCCGTCGGCCGCCATCCGGTAGATGTCGCCCTCCGGGTCGTCCCGGTCCGACACGAACACGAGGGCGTCGCCGTCCGGGGACCAGTCGGGCGAGTGGTCCGCGGCCGGGCTGCCCGGGCCCGCCGTGTTGTGCGTCAGCTGCCGGACGTCGGAGCCGTCGGCGTCCATCACGAAGACCTCCAGGTCGCCGTCCCGGCCGCTGACGAAGGCCAGCTCGCGGCCGTCGGGTGACCAGACGGCGTCGCCGTCGTCCACGTCGTCGTGCGTCAGCTGCACGACGCGTCCGTCCGCCCGGACCCGGTAGATCTCGGTGTCACCGTCGCGGTCGCTGGTGAACACGTACGGGAGCACCCGCCCGCCGGCCTGCGCGGGCACGGCCAGGAGGGGCACGACGCCGAGCGTCGACACGAGGAGGACGGCGGTGCGGCGCATCGAGGACCACCTGCTCCGATCCGGTCGGCGTCCGCTCGGCGTCGAGGGGACGGTCCGGACGGTGCGCCGTCCGGATGGGGACGAGCGTGGCGGATCTCCGCCGCGGCCGGATCGGGGTCAGCCCTGGTCCCGCTCCGGGGTTCCCCCCGGGCCTTGTCGGGGGACCGCCGTCCTCCCCACACTGGTAGCGGGACGCACTCGGTGGCGCACCCCAGGTGATGAGCCCTGGTGCATGGGGGGACGACGATGTCGCAGCGCCTGTTCGAAGCGTCCCCGGTGTCGCGCCTGGGCCGGTGTCGTGCGTTCGTCGAGAGCCTCGACGAGGTCGAGGACCTCGCCGGTGTCCGGGACGTCCTGCTCCCGGGACTGGCCGGTCTGCTCGCCGCCCACCTGGCCGTCTACCACGAGGTCGACCGCCGGGCCGGTCGGGAGCTGGCGCTCGGCTGGCCGGCCGAGGTCTACCGCGCCGAGTTCCTGGGCGGCTACCCCTCGGTCATGGCGCAGCACCCGATCGTCGCCTACACCATGGCCCTGCCGGCCGTGGGCGAGCCGCTGCGCACCTCGGACCTGGTCAGCCGGCGGCAGTGGCAGGCCAACCCCGTCTACCGCGAGGCGTACCACCGGCTGGAGGTGGACGACCAGATCGCCTTCGGTGCCACCGACGACGGGTCCGCGTTCACCGGGATCAGCCTCGGTCGCTCCGGTCGGGCCTTCACCGACTGGGAGCGGGACCTCGTCGGGCTCCTGTCGCCCCAGGTCGGCCGGGCACTGCGGCGGGCCCGCCGGTCCGGGGTCGCGGTCCCGGCGCTGCAGGTCGCGCCGCTCGTCGTCCCGACGGTCATGGGCGGGGGAGGGAGGCACCGTGCGTCGCCGACCCTGGCCCTGCCGTCCCCCCGTCCCGCCACGGCGGAGGGGGACCCGCTGACCGCGCGCGAGCGGGAGGTGCTGCGCCTCGTCGCCGAGGGCCGGTCGAACGCGCGCATCGGCCGCGAGCTGCACCTCAGCCCGAAGACCGTCGAGACCCACGTCGCCGCGGTCTTCGCGAAGCTCGGCCTGGCCCCCCACCCGGACGACAACCGCCGGGTGCTCGCGGCGCTGGCCTGGCTGCGGGCGGGCTGAGGCGGCTACAGCAGGTCGAACTCGTTGAACGCCGCCCCGCCGGACAACCGCGCGTAGCCGGGCCCGCGGTCGAAGAACGGCTCCTCGCCGGTGCGGGCGGCCCGGATCTCCGTCCGCAGGGCCGCGGTGGCCGCCTCGTCGGCGGTGCCGTCGTCCCGCACCACCACGCCGTAGTCCGCCCGCGCGCCGGCGACGCTCACCTTGCGCCAGGCGATGTCGCGCAGCACCTCGTCGACCGGCCGGTCCAGCGGGTCGCCCCACCCACCGCCCCCCGTCGTCCGGATGCGGACGACCGTGCCGGCGGCCAGCGGCTCGGCGTCGGCCAGCGCGTCGACGTCGTGCTCGTCGGGGCCGCCCGGGTCCACGGTGATCTGGAACGGCCGCCCGGCGCGACCGCCGGCGACGCCCCAGCAGGACAGGATCGAGCGGTCGGCGATCGACATGAAGTGCGCGTCGCGCAGCACCCGGATGTGCTTCTCGTAGCCGCAGCCGCCGCGGTGGCGGCCGGGGCCGCCGGAGTCCAGGGCCAGCCCCAGCCGCTCCACCCGCAGCGGGAAGCGGCTCTCGGTGAACTCGGTCGGCAGGTTCCGCGAGTCCGGGACGACGTGGATGGTGTCCTCGCCGTCGGCGTAGTACCGCCCGCCCGAGCCGCCGCCGAGCACCTCGCGCATCAGGTAGGGCTGGCCGTCGGCGTCGGTGCCGTACACGCCGGTGTAGCGGATGGTCTCCTGGTCGGCGGGCATCCGGCCGCCGGTCGCCTTGGCCAGCACCCCGGCCAGGACGCCGAGCAGCCGCAGGATGACGAACGTCCGCGCGTTGGTCGGCGCCGGGAACACCGGGGTGAGCAGCGTGCCCTTCTCGGGGAAGCGCATCTCGATCAGCGGGACGACGCCCTCGTTGACGTCGAGCTCGGCCATCCGCTCCGGCGTCTCGGCGAGGTTGCGCAGGATCGGCGCCAGCCACTTCTTGAGGAAGTTGCCGTCGGCGTGATCGCCGCAGTGGTTGATCGGCCCCTTGGCCTGCGGCCCGGTGCCGGTGAAGTCGATGACCAGCGGGACGTCGGCGGCACTGTCCATGGTGAGCGTGATCCGCTGCCGGTGCAGCTTGGGTGGCTCCACGCCGTCGTGCTCGGCGTAGTCCTCCCAGACGTAGGTGCCGTCGGGGATCTGCGAGAGCACCTCGCGCCGGTAGACCTCCGTCGAGTTGGCCAGGATCGCGTCGAAGCAGGCCTCGACGGCGGGCACCCCGTACCGCTCGAACAGCTCGCCCAGCCGCCGCGCGCCGGCCAGGCAGGCCGAGCACTCGGCGTCGAGGTCGGCGGCCAGCGAGTCGGGCATCCGCGAGTTGCGGGTCATGATCGTCATCGCGGCCTCGTTGCGGACGCCGCGGTCCCACAGCTTGATCGGCGGGACCATCAGCCCCTCCTCGTACACCGAGGTCGCCGCCGAGGGCATCGAGCCGGGTACGGCGCCGCCGATGTCGTCGTGGTGGCCGAACGCCTGGACGAAGGCGACGACCTGCGCCTCCGGACCCGCAGGGCCGTCCACCTCGGCGAACACCGGCACGGTGACGCACAGGTCGGGCAGGTGCCCGATCCCGCCCTCGGAGAGGTAGACGTCGTTGTGGAAGTAGACGTCGCCGACGTTCATCGTCTCGATCGGGTGGTCGCGCACCACCGGGTGCACCAGGGCGGAGTACGAGCGGCCGGTCAGCTTGCGCAGCTC
This sequence comes from Geodermatophilus siccatus, assembly GCF_900103785.1. Classification (GTDB taxonomy): domain Bacteria; phylum Actinomycetota; class Actinomycetes; order Mycobacteriales; family Geodermatophilaceae; genus Geodermatophilus; species Geodermatophilus siccatus. The sequence goes on from NZ_FNHE01000009.1 coordinate 208,726, forward strand.
CCGGTCGTGGATGCCGGCGCGGAAGTCGTGCGCGTCGCGGATCATCGGCGACCGCGACGTCCGCCCGATCGAGGTCTCCACCTCGCGCTCGATCGCGGCCAGCGTGCCCGCGACGATCTCCACGAGCACCGGGTCCGCGGTCATCGGGCGTTCCTCTCGATCAGCAGGTTGCCGTGGGTGTCCACGGTCGCGCGGAAGCCGGGGTGCACCGGGACGGTCGAGCCGAACTCCTCGATCACCGCCGGACCGGGGACGACGTCGCCGGGGGCCAGCTCCGGCCGGTCGTACGTCGGCGTCTCCACCCAGTCGTCGTCGAAGAAGACCGGCCGGGAGCCCGTGACGGCCCGGTCCGGCCCGGACCCGTCGGCCGGTGCCAGCTCGACGAGGTCGGGACGGCGGATCGGCCCGATGCCGCTCACCCGCAGGTTCACCCACTCGACGGCCTGCCGGGGGTCCTCGGCGAAGTCGTAGCCGTAGAGCTGGCGGTGCGCGGCGTGGAAGGCCTGCGCGACGGCCTCGGCAGCCGCGGCGCCCAGCTCGCCGTCCGCCACGGGGACGCGCACCTCGAACGCCTGGCCCACGTAGCGCAGGTCGGCGCTGCGCTGGATCCGCTGCCGGTCGCGGGGGAAGCCCTCGCCGTCCAGGGCCTCCCGTGCCCGGGCCTCCAGCTCGCCGAAGACCGTGCGCACGCGGTCGAGGTCGAGGTCGGCGTGCCGGCTGATCGTCGTCTGCACGTGGTCGTTGCGGACGTCGACGGTGAGCAGGCCGAACGCGCTGAGGTTGCCGGGGTCCGGCGGCACGAGGGTGCGGGGCAGACCGAGGACGTCCATCAGCCGGCAGGCCAGCAGCGAGCCGGAGCCGCCGAAGGTGGTGAGCGTGAAGTCGCGGACGTCGAGGCCCCTGGCGACCGTGACCTGGCGCAGCGCGTTGGCCTGGTTCCACGCGGAGATCTCGAGGATGCCGGTGGCGGTGCGCTCGAGGTCCAGGCCCAGCGTGCTCCCGAGTCGCCGCAGCCCCTCGCGCGCGGCCTCGGCCGACAGCGGGATCTCCCCGCCCAGCAGGTGCGGCGGGATCCGGCCGAGCACCACGTGCGCGTCGGTGACGGTCGGCTCCGACCCGCCGTCCGGGTAGCAGATCGGTCCCGGGTCGGCGCCGGCCGAGCGGGGCCCGACCTTGAGCGTGCCCTCCGGCGACAGCCAGGCGATCGAGCCGCCGCCGGCGCCGACGGTGACGACGTCGATCATCGGGATCTTCGACGGGTAGGCGCCGACCGAGCCCTCGGTGGTCAGCGTCGGCTCGCCGCCCACCACGACCGCGACGTCGGTGGAGGTGCCGCCGCCGTCGCAGGTGAGCACCCGGTCGAAGCCGGCCGCGCCCGCGACCAGGGCCGCGCCGAGGGCGCCGGCGGCCGGCCCGGAGAGCATCGTGGTGATCGGCTGGTGCACGACCTCCTCGGCCGACAGCACGCCGCCGTTGCTCTTCATCACGTAGAACGGCACGCCCGGGGCGATGCCGTCCAGGCGCTCGCGGATCGCCGTCACGTACGCACCCACCCGCGGCTTCACCGCGGCGTCGACCAGCGTGGTCACCGAGCGCTCGTACTCGCGGTACTCGCGCAGCACCTCGGAGCTGATGCTCACCACCGCGTCGGGGTGCTCCTCGCGGAGGACCTCCAGGACGCGGCGCTCGTGGGCGTCGTTCGCGTAGGAGTGCAGCAGGCAGACGCCGATGGTCGCCACCCCGGCGTCGCGGAGGGACCGGGCGGCGGCGCGGGCGTCGCCCTCGTCGAGGGGGCGCACCTCGTGGCCGCGGGAGTCGAGCCGGCCGCGCACGGTGCGGACCAGGTCGGCGGGGACGATCCGCGGCGGCTTCACCCAGAAGTAGCTGTTGCCGTAGCCGTCGGGCACCGACTGCCGCGCGATCTCCAGCACCGACTCGTAGCCCTCGGTGGTGATGAAGCCGATCCGGTCCAGCCTGCCCTCGAGCAGCTGGTTGGTCGCGACCGTCGTCCCGTGGCTGACCGCGGTGATCGCGCCACCGTCCAGCCCCAGCAGGTCGAGCACCTTGCGGACGCCGGTGAGGAAGCCCTCCGCCGGATCGGCCGGGGTGGACGGCGTCTTGGTGGTCGTCGTCCGGCCGGTCGCCTCGTCCACCGCGACGACGTCGGTGAAGGTCCCGCCGGTGTCGATGCCGATGCGGACGCGGCGCGGCTCCATGCGCCGATACCTTAGGGCTGAGATACCTCGGCGGGAAGCACCAGACGACGGCGATCGCTCGGGTTGTGCTCGACGTGGGATCTGGTCACCCCGATGACCCGCGGTGCGAACCCGTGTCTTCCGGCCTGGATCGGACGTCCTGTTGACGGCGGTGAGTTCGACGTCAGGCGCTGAACTGGGGTGGACGTGGTTCCTCAAGCTAACTCTGTGAGCTGCCGACTCAAGGAGTGTTCGAAGCGTTCGACGACTGTATTCCAGACATCCCAGAGCATTGAGGAGGAGGCCTGGTGGCCAGGCTCAGCACTCGGCAATTGAAGGACTTGAACCCGGATGAGATCAGACGCTGTCGCCCCACGGGCGAGGCTGGTGTCGCCAAGCTTCCCCGCGGTCGATGGCACTGGGATGAGATTCAGCTGCCTCCACTCGTGGCCACTGCACTACCTCCGACAGTGAAACCACAAGCCGACTTCCTGGCCAAGGCATGGAAGGCTGAATCCGAACGGGAGCGGCTGTCGCTCACCGTCGCCAGCTTTGCGGTGGCCGTCTTCGCTCTCATCGGTACGCTGCTCGGAGTGAATGGCGATGGGCAATTGCCGATATGGGCTCTTGCGGTGGCCGGATGCCTGCTTGGTGCGGTAGCCGTGATTGCCGTTGTGCTCCTCTTCTCAGTTCGTAAGGTGCGGGCCTTGAGCGAGGCCGCAGCGTACTTGGAAGCGGTCATCAAGTAACGCTGGCCCGTGAGATCGAACTGACACAGGCACAGCTGCCTAAATTCGCGTTCAGGGAGACTGTGGACTGGTGATCTGCCGCGCAGAGCCGCTGGGCACTTCCCCGATGCGCGGATCGCGGATCCGATGCCTGAGCATGCTGGTCATCACAGGCGTGCCGACATCGTGCTTCCTGGCATCGGGACAGCAGTGGAGTTGACGTTGGTCGGGGAGGTGAACTGAAGGGCATCGCATGGTCGACTCGAGGAAGAGTTCATCGGCATGCCCTCGTGGCCGACTTCCACGGGCGTCGGACAGGCACCTTCACGCCATACCGCGTGGACGTCCACGTCGCTCTCTGACGTTCCGAGGGTGATACCCGACATCGATGGTCGAGTGCGCTCCCGATGCGGCCGGCGGTGAGCGCAGGGTCCTTCGACGTCACGCGGCAGAGGTCCTCCCGCCTCTGGGTGACGTCGGATACGGCTGTCTGCGACATGCCCTCGGCTCCCGCCACGCCAGGACGGTCCCCATCGCCGACCTCACGCGGGACACCGGGTAGGGGTGCCGGGGCGCGGTCATGCGGCACCCTGCCAGTCGGGGCGGCCGGCCGACGGGCACGCGGGCCGATCGGGGAGCGTGTGGCGCCGGGGCGGCCGCTATCCCTCGGTCCCGCCGTCCAGGGAGCCGGTCGAGCGGCCGGCGTCCTCGACCGCGGCCCCGGCGGGGTTCGGGCGCTCGACGTCGTCCGCGCCGGGGCGCTCGGCACCGCCCGTGCCGGACTCGACGTCGCTGTCGTCGTCGAAGCCGCGCAGCGCGTCGTCGGGAGCCAGGAAGGCGTCGTCGGGACCGGTCATGGCCTCTCCTCAGTCGATGTGGACGTCCTTGAGCACTACCCCGCGGAAGGCGGCCAGCCGCTCGGCCGCCTCGGTGACCGCCTCCCGCGGCAGCGGCGCCCACAGCTCCACCGCCACGGTCAGCGTCGAGCCGGCCTTGCGCGGCCGCCAGGTGCCCGCGACCTCGCCGTCGGCCAGCACCGCGCCGGGCCGGCCGAGCACCGGCCACAGCGCCTTGGCCCGGCCCGGGTCGTCGACCAGCAGCGGCCGGTCGCGGGCCTGCAGGAACGGGTCGAACGGGCCGAGCAGCAACACGCCGGCCGCGGGCGGGACGTCGTCGACCCGGTCGGCGTCCTCGGCGAGCAGCCAGCGCCGCTCGCCGTCCACCGTCACCTCGACGGCGTCCTCCGGCCAGCGGGCCTGCACGTCCTTGACGGGTGCGTCGAGGTAGCCGGCCACGAGCTTCGGCGTCGCCGGGCCGAGCAGCCGCAGGTGGCCGCGGACCACGTCCAGGTGCGGCGGCACGGTCTCGGCGGGGGCCAGGCCCGGCACCGGACGCAGCACCGGCGGCGAGGTGCCCGGCTCCAGCTCGAGCCCGGCGCGCAGCGCGGCCAGCCGGAACGGCATCTCGTGGACGTGCACGGCACCGCACGGCCGGCAGGACCGCTGGTAGGGCTCGGGCAGCAGCTCGTTGAGCCGGCCGGACACCTCGCCCTTGACCATCGGCGCCGTGACCAGCGACCGCATGGCCGCGGCCACGGTGTCCAGCGCCTCGAGGTTGCCGATCCCCGCGGCCTCGAGCGGCCTGGCGGCGTCGAAGATGCGCTTGCCCGCGTCGGCGTCGGAGAACGGCGCGGTGGCCGCGACGACCCCGGGCAGGTCGGCCCGCCGGTAGAGGTGCGGGGCGCCGCGGATGGTCCACGCGGTGGCCAGCTCGTCGCCGTCGAGCGCCGCGGTGTCCACGCCGCGCAGCGCCAGCGCCCACAGCCCGCCGTCCGGCCCGGTGTCCTGGACGCCGAGGTCGAGGACGGCGGTGCCGGCCAGGTCGCCGGCGGCGCGGCCGATCTGCTGGGCGTGCACCCGCAGGTCGAGCACCTGCCGGCGGCTCAGCGTGCCGGCCACGTCAGCGGCGCGGCCGGCCGATGCCGACGACGTAGAGGACGAGCAGGGCCGCGCCGGGGACCGACAGCCAGATCCACCACGGGTAGACGAACTGCCCGGTGGTGACCGAGACCAGCGTCCACACCGCGAGGTTCACCGCGGTGACGCTCGCCCAGATGATCGTCAGCACCCGCATCGCGGTGCCGGCGTCGTCGTCGGAGAACCGGCGGTCCAGCGGCGGCGGGGACGGCGGCTCGGGCGGCGGCTCGGGCAGGTCGCGGGTGACCCGGGACAGCTCGCCGCGGGTGCGGGCGGCCCAGACCGACTGCACGCGGGTGTCGAACTCGTGCAGGTCCAGCTGCCCGGCGGCGACGGCGCGGCGGAGCTTCTCCTGGACGGCGGCCCGCTCGGGGTCCGACACGCGCAGCTCGTCGGGGTGTACCGGCTCGATCACGGGCCGATCGTGGCACCGCGGCCGCCCGCCGTGGGTGGTGCGACGCGCGGCCGGGATGTGCGTGCCGCGGGGGAGGGGCTGGCCCGCGGCGGCCGTCCGGGACGACCCTGCGGGGATGGTGGGTCTCCTCCTCCAGACCTACCGGCTCGTGCGGGCGGTCGTGCTGCTCGTGCGGCGGCCGGAGGGACGTGCGTTGGCCCTGCTGGTGGTCGTCCAGCTCGTCGGCGGGACCGTCTTCTACACGCTGAACGAGGGCTGGTCCTGGCTCGACTCGCTCTACGTCAGCGTGACGACGCTGGCCACCGTCGGGCTCGGCGACCTCGCGCCGGCGACCGACGCGGGGAAGCTCTTCACGATCGTCTTCATCTTCACCGGCGTCGGCCTGCTGGCGACCTTCATCTCGATGCTGGCCCAGCAGTTGCGGCCGGCACCGGAGCGCGACCGCGGCTGACTCACTCCTCGGCCAGCGTGCGCAGGATGCGGGCCAGCGTGGCGCGGTCGGCGGCGTCCAGCCGGGCGAACAGGTCGCGCGTGTCGGCGGCCCGGGCGGCGGTGATCTCGGCCTGCACCCGCCGTCCCTCCTCGGTGGGGGTGAGCACCACGGCCCGCCGGTCGGCGGGATCCGGCGTCCGCTCGACCAGCCCGCGGGCCTGCAGGGCGTCGGCGACCTCGGTGGCCGAGCGCGGCGCGATGTGCAGCGCCTCGGCGAGCTCGGAGAGGCGGACGCCGGACCGGTCGGTGACCACCCTCAGGGCGCGGACGTGGTGGGGGGAGAGGTCCCAGGGCGCCAGCGCCTCCCGCCACCGCCGGCGCTGCCTGCGGGTGACCCGCACGAGCAGCTCGCCCAGGGTCTCGGCGTCGTCGTCGGGCATGCCGGGAATCCTACCGGCCACCTCCTGGTTCCCTCACCATGAGGTAGCCTCAGCACCCGACACGGGAGGTGGTCGTCATCGACGACTCGAGAGGACCAGGCGGGCGGCCGGGCCGCACCGTCGACCCGGCCGACCGGGCCCAGCTCGAGCGCAACCCGGTGCCGCTGCGCCGGGTGACCGCGCTGTTCGCACCCTTCCGCTGGCAGGTCGCCACGGTCGTGGTGCTCATCGTCGCCTCGTCCGTAGTGGCGCTGGCGACGCCGTTCCTCGTCAAGCTCGTCATCGACGAGGCGCTGCCGCGGCAGGACGTGCGGCTGCTGGTCTGGGCGGTCCTCGGCATGCTGGCCGTCGCCGCCACCACCGCCGTCCTCGGCGTGGTGCAGACCTGGCTGTCGACGACGGTCGGGCAGCGGGTCATGCACGGTCTGCGGACCTCGGTGTTCGGCCACCTGCAGCGCCAGTCGCTGGGCTTCTTCACCCGCACGCGCGGCGGCGAGGTGCAGTCGCGGCTGACCCACGACATCGCCGGCATGCAGTCGGTGGTGACCTCGACGGCGACGTCCCTGGCGGCCAACGCGACCACCGTCGTCGGCACGGTCGGAGCGATGGTCGCGCTGTCGTGGCGGCTGTCGCTGCTCTCGCTGCTCGTCCTGCCGCCGGCGGTGGTGCTCACGCGCAAGGTCGCGCGGATGCGGCGGACGGTCACCGCCCAGCGCCAGCGCCACCTGGCCGACCTGCACGCCCAGGTCGAGGAGGGGCTCAGCGTCAGCGGCGTGCTGCTCGGCAAGACCCTCGGCGCCGGTCCCGCCCAGTCGCGGCGTTTCTCGGAGACCTCCGCGGACCTCGTCGGCCTCGAGGTCCGTGCGCAGCTGGCCGGGCGGTGGCGGATGGCCACGATGAGCATCGTCTTCGCCGGCATCCCGGCGCTGATCTACCTGGCGGCGGGCCTGCCGGCGACCTCCGGCGGGATGACGATCGGCACGCTGGTCGCCTTCACCGCCCTGCAGGGCACGCTGTTCCGCCCGCTCATGGGCCTGCTGGACGTCGGCGTGCAGGTGACCGCCTCGATGGCGCTGTTCAGCCGGGTGTTCGAGTACCTCGACCTGCCGGTGGAGGTCGACGACCCGGCCGACCCGGTGCCGCTGGACCCGGCCCGCGTGCGCGGCGACGTGGCGCTGGAGGGGGTCTCGTTCGCCTACCCGGACGGGCACCGGCCGGCGCTGGCCGACGTGGAGCTGACCGTCCCCGCCGGGACGACGCTGGCGCTGGTGGGGGAGACCGGCTCGGGCAAGAGCACGCTGGCCTCGCTGGTCGCCCGGCTGGCCGACCCGACGGCGGGTCGGGTGGCGATCGACGGCGTCGACCTGCGCGACCTCTCGCTGGCCACGCTGTCCCGGGTGGTCGGGGTCGTCGCGCAGGAGACCTACCTGCTGCACACGACCGTGCGGGAGAACCTGCGGCACGCCCGGCCCGACGCGACCGACGCCGAGCTCGAGGACGCCGCCCGCCGCGCCCAGGTGCACGACGTGATCGCCGCGCTGCCCGACGGCTACGACACCGTCGTCGGCGCCCGGGGGCACCGGTTCTCCGGCGGGGAGAAGCAGCGGCTGGCCATCGCCCGGACGCTGCTGCGCGACCCGCGCGTGCTGGTGCTCGACGAGGCCACCAGCGCCCTGGACACCGGCACCGAGCGGGCCGTGCAGGCCGCGCTCGACGAGGCCAGCCGGGGCCGGACGACGATCACCATCGCGCACCGGCTCTCCACCGTGCGGCACGCCGACCGGATCGCCGTCCTCGACGCCGGCCGGGTCGTCGAGAGCGGCACGCACGACGAGCTCGTCGCCCGCGGCGGCCGCTACGCCGCCCTCGTGGCCGCCGGCGACCGCGAGCCCGCGCTGGCCGCCTGAGCCCACGCCTGCTGCGCGCCCCCACCCGGCACGACAGCGGCGGGGCACGTCCGGGAGCAGTGCGACGAGGTGGCCGCTGCCGGCTGGCCCGGTTCCGGGATCCGCTGACACCCTCCGGGGTGCTGGATCCCCCGGTGCACCGTCCCACCTACCCACGAGGAGCTGCGATGACGCAGACGACGCAGGTGACAGAGAGCTTCAGCCAGGAGGCCGATGCGATCCTCGAGCGCTCGGTCGGGGGTGACGCGCCGGTCGCGGGCGTGGTCGCCATGGCGACCGACCGCGAGGGCAACGTCTACGAGGGGGCGGCCGGCGTCCGCCGCATCGGCGGGGACGTCCCCATGACGACCGACACGGTCTTCGCCCTGTTCTCCACCACCAAGGCCGTCACCGCCACCGCCGTCCTGCAGCTGGTGGAGGAGGGCCGGCTGGACCTCGATGCCCCCGCACGCACGTACGCACCGGCGATCGGCGAGCTCAAGGTGCTCGACGGGTTCGACGACGACGGCTCACCCCGACTGCGCGACCCGAAGCGGGAGATCACCACCAAGCACCTGCTCACCCACACCGCCGGCTTCGGCTACGACTTCTTCAACGAGCACTACGCGCGGCTGGCCAGCGAGCACGGGCAGCCCAGCATCATCGCCGCGACCGAGGCCTGCCTGCAGACCCCGCTGCTGTTCGACCCGGGCGAGCGGTGGGAGTACGGCAGCAACATCGACTGGGCCGGCCAGGTGGTGGAGGGCGTCACCGGTGAACGGCTCGGCGACGTCTTCGCCGCGCGGATCTTCCTGCCCCTCGGGATGACCGAGACGACGTTCGAGCCGGACGACCGGCTGCAGGAACGCCGGGCGACGATGCACGCCCGGGGCGACGACGGGTCGCTGACGCCGATGGACGGCTGGGACCTGCCCCAGCCGCCGCAGGTGCACATGGGCGGGCACGGGCTCTACGGCACGGTCGGTGACTACATGCGCTTCATCCGCATGTGGCTCGACGACGGCCGCGGGGAGGACGGCGCCGTCCTGGAGCCGGAGACCGTGCAGACGGCCGTGCAGAACCACCTCGGTGACCTCGAGGTGAGGATGCTGCCCGGGGTCATCCCCTCGCTGTCCAACGACGCGGAGTTCTTCCCCGGGCTGCCCAAGTCCTGGTCGCTGCCGTTCATGGTCAACGACGAGCCGGCGCCGACCGGCCGGCCCGCGGGCGCGCAGGGTTGGGCCGGACTGGGCAACCTCTTCTACTGGATCGACCGGGAGAACGGCTACGGCGGCTTCTGGGCGACGCAGGTCCTGCCGTTCGCGGACGCCACCTCCCTCGGCGGCTACCTGGAGTTCGAGACGGCGCTGTACGCGTCGCTGCGGCGCTGACCGACGACAGCGGGCGGGACCGGGTCCTCCCGGTCCCGCCCGCTGTCGCGCGCGGTCGCCCCTCAGAGCGTGGGCGTCCAGGACTCCAGTCAGACCTCCTCGAGGGCCGCGGGGCCGTCGGGGACCTCGGCCTTGGGCACCGAGTCCTCGAGTTCACCGTGCACGACGAGCCGCTCGCGGGTGGAGAACTTCGGGTGGCAGGTGGTCATGGTGAGGAAGGCGCCGGTCGGCTCGCCGTTCGCCGCCCCGCCGGGCGTGGGGGCCACGACGCTGCTCTCGCTCGGGTCCACGATCGTCGTCGTCGTCACCCGGTAGACGTGCCACGCGTCCACGGTCTCCACGACGACCGGGTCACCGGGCGCGAGCAGGTCCAGGGAGAGGAACGGGCTGCCCCGGCCGACGCGGTGGCCGGCCATCGCGAAGTTCCCCCGCTCCCCGGGCAGGGCGGAGCCGACGTAGTGACCGGGCCCGTCCTCGAGCTCGTCCGGGTCGGTCCCCTCGACCACGGCGCGGGTCCAGTCCGCGCCGAAGCGCGGGACGTGCACGAAGGCGAAGGCCTGGCCGAGGTCGGGCTCGGGATCGGGCGTGCCGGTCGTCCAGTCCTCGCGGAGCTCCTCGGCGACCCGGTCCTGCGCCCGGTCGCTGGAGAGATCGGTCACCCAGACCTCGTAGACGACGAAGAGCAGCAGCACCGCGCCGGCGGTGACCGCGAGCTCGGAGAGCCCGCGGACGAGCGTGCGGATCATCGGTCCCCCTGTCCGATGGCACGCCCCGCCCGCCGGGTGCCGGCGGGCGGGACGCGGGTGGCCACGATCAGGACGCGGAGCCGGCCTTGCGCCGACGGCTCACGAGCAGCCCGGCGCCACCGCCGGCCAGGACCAGACCGCCGATCGCGGCCAGGCCCAGGACGTCGGCACCGGTGTTGGGCAGGGGGGTGCCGTACTCGGTCGGCTCCGCCGGGTCGGTCGGGCCGCCCGCGTCGGTCGCGGGGACGACGACCTCGCGGGTGGCCGTGGTGGAGGCGCCGTCGTCGTCGACGACGGTCAGCGTGACGGTGTAGGTGCCGGCGGCGGCGTACCGGTGCACGACCTCCTCGCCCTCGGCGGGGGCGGAGCCGTCACCGAAGCTCCACGTGAAACCGGCGATCTCGCCGTCGCTGTCGGTCGACCCGGCGGCGGAGAAGGTGAAGGTCGCGCCGGTGCTGGTGGCCGTGACGGCGGCGATCGGCGCCTGGTTGACCGGGTCGCCACCGGGCTCGCCACCGGGCTCGCCGCCCGGGTCGCCGCCCGGGTTCCCGCCGGGGCCACCGCCCGAGCCGGAGCTGAACCGGAACTCGTTGCACCCGAAGGTCAGACCGTGGACGACCACGTCGGCGCCCGGCTGGTCGATGAGCTGGAAGCCGAGGCTGGTCACCGTGGCGTCGGGGTAGGCGGCGCTGATGTCGGCGAGGGTGCCCTCCTCGGGCGCCTCGGAGGCGTCCGGGTCCATCGCGGTCAGCGGGCCGAACGCGCTCTCCCAGACGTCGGTCGGCTCGCCCGCCCCGGGCGCCCAGTACACGAGGAGGTCCTCGCCTCCGGCGCCCGGCCCGTCGAGGTCGACGTAGAGCTCGTACGTCGGGTGGTTGTCGAGGGGCTGCCCCGCAGCCGGCGTGGTGTCGAGGGCGTAGTTCGACTGCGCCGTCGCGTCGGCGAGCGCGATGTCCAGGCCGTCCATGAACCAGGCGGCGTAGGCGGCCCCGTCCGGGTCGGCGTCGGCCGAGGGGGTCGTCATGCGCAGGCCCCCGGGGAGCACCTCGGCAGTGGCGCCGCCGCCCACCCCGCTGAGGGCGCCGGTGAAGGTGCTCTCGAGGCCTGCCGTGTCGAGCGTGGTGATCCCGCAGCCGGACGCCGAGGCGACGCCGGGCGCGGCCGTGCCGAGCAGGGCGGTGGTGCCGAGGGCGAGTGCCCCTGTGGTGACGAGACCGGTGGTGCGCTTCACGATGACCCCCCGTGGTCGTGCACGCAGGGGCCGGCCGGCCCGTCCCCCGTCGGGCAGCAGAAGCGTCGAGGTGGGCGCGCGCCGTGGCACACCCCCGGACGCCCGCCCGGGTGACTCCCAGGCTGGGGGTCGGCCGCCGCGTCGTCACAGTGCGTGGCCAAGCGAGTGGCACCGATGAGTCGTCGGCCGGTTCGTCGTCCTACCCGCAGAGGCCGTCACCGGAGGCGGCCGGCACCCGAGGAGGAGCGCCGTGCGACCGCTCGTCGTCACCGAGTTCACGACGCTGGACGGGGTCGTGCAGGCCCCCGGCGGCCCCGACGAGGACACCACCGGCGGCTTCGCGCACGGCGGCTGGCTGGTGCCGTTCTTCGACGAGACCCTGGGCGCGCAGATGGACGCCTGGTTCGCCGGCGTCGAGGACTTCCTGCTCGGGCGCGGGACCTACGAGATCTTCGCCGGGGCCTGGCCGCAGGCGCCGACGGAGGACGACCCGGTCGCCGAGGCGCTCAACACGCGCACCAAGCACGTCGCCTCGCGCACGCTGACCTCGCTCGAGTGGTCCGGCGCGCGGCTCGTGGAGGGCGACGTCGTCGAGGCGGTGCGCGCGCTCCGGGACCAGGACGGCGGCGAGCTGCAGGTGCACGGCTCGCCGGGCCTGGTGCAGACGCTGCTGCGCGCCGACCTGGTCGACGAGCTGCGCCTGGTCGTGGCGCCGGTGGTGCTGGGGGAGGGCAAGCGGCTGTTCGGCGACGGCGCGATCCCGCGGTCGTGGCGGCTGACCTCGTCGGCGGCCACGCCGACCGGGGTGCTGCTGTGCACCTACCGCCGGGGCGGCGAGGTCGAGACCGGCGCGATGGGCGCCGAGTACGGGGACGCCGTCAGCGGGTGAGCGCCGGCAGCGTCCCCGGCGACCTCGTCTGCGCGCGGCGCCCAGCACCATCCGCGCCGCCTGGCGGCGCGACGGCAGGGACCAGAGGAACGACGGCACCCGGCCCGTGTACGGTGCCCAGCCCCGCCTCGTGGCCCGTCCCAGCTGGGTCACGGCCCGCCCCGGCCCGAGGCTGGCGGTCGACCCCCAGGCCGGCGTAGCGGAGCGGGCGGGTTCGCCGCGCCCGCTCGGCACGCGCGATGGTGCGACCCACCCTCGTGCCGAACGCCTCCCTGGGCACGGGCTCCTCTCGTCCTCGTCGTCCGTCGGCGGGGAACGAGGGGACCTGGAAGGCGTCTCACACCGACGGGGGAAGGTCGGCGGGACGGCGGTGGTTGCCCATGCCAACACCAGCTGAGGGGTTTGGAGCACATGAGCATCCCGTTGTCCGTCCTCGACCTGGCGCCGATCTCGAAGGGTCAGACGCCGGGCGAGAGCATCGCGGCGAGCGTCGCGCTGGCCCAGCGTGCGGAGCAGGCCGGCTACCGCCGCGTCTGGTACGCCGAGCACCACAACATGCCGACCATCGCCTCCTCGGCGACCAGCGTGCTCATCGCGCACGTCGGCGCGCACACCTCGTCCATCCGGCTGGGCGCCGGCGGCGTCATGCTGCCCAACCACTCGCCGCTGACGATCGCCGAGCAGTTCGGCACCCTCGAGGCCGTCCACCCGGGCCGCATCGACCTGGGGCTGGGCCGGGCGCCGGGCTCGGACCAGAACACGATGTACGCGCTGCGCCGCGACCCGCGCTCGGCCGACCGCTTCCCGCAGGACGTGCTCGAGCTGCAGGGCTACCTGACCGGCGAGACCAAGGTGCCCGGCGTCGACGCCGTCCCCGGCAAGGGCTCGAACGTGCCGCTGTACATCCTGGGCTCGTCGATGTTCGGCGCCACGCTCGCCGCCGCGCTGGGCCTGCCGTACGCCTTCGCCTCGCACTTCGCGCCGGCGATGCTGAAGCCCGCGGTCGAGGCCTACCGGCGCGAGTTCACGCCGTCGGCGCAGCTCGACCGGCCGTACGTGATCGCGGGGGTCAACGCGGTGGCGGCCGACAGCCGCGAGGCCGCGGAGTCCGCGTACGCCGCCGTCCGCCGGACGCTGGCCGTCGGCCTGTTCGGCCGGGGCAGGCAGCTGTCGGACGACGAGGCGCAGCTGCTGCTCGACGGCGGCGCCGGGCTGCACGTCGACACGATGCTGACCCACACCGCCGTCGGCACGCCGGCCGAGGTGCGCGAGTACCTGACCGGCTTCGCGCGGGAGGCCGACGCCGACGAGCTGATCGTCGCCCACCAGTTCCCCGGGGTGGAGGGCCGGCTGCGGTCGGTGCAGCTCACCGCCGAGGCGATGAAGACCGTCGCCGCCGCCTGACGAAGGACGAGGGCCCCTGCCGCCGCGGGAGGGGCCCTCGTCGTCGGTGCGTCAGTACCAGTTGTTGGCCTGGTGGAAGGCCCACGCGTTGCAGGCGGTGTCGTAGCGCTCGTCGATGTAGATGAGGCCCGCGTCGATCTGCAGGTACGGGTCCGAGGTCTTGGCGATGCCGGTGGTGGCCCAGGTCGCGTCCAGGAACTGGGCGATGCCGTACGCGGTGCTCGTCGGGTTCTGCGCGGTGGGGTTCCAGTTGCTCTCCGCCTCCCAGAGCAGGTCGAGGCAGTCGAACTGGGCAGCGCTCCTGAACTGGCTCGCCGCGTAGTCCTTGTAGGCCTGTTTCGCGGACGCCGCGTGGGCGACCGACTCGCCGGTGGCGGTCAGCGCGACCGTCATGGCGCCCGCAGCGGTGAGCAGGTGCAGGGCGCGACGGGGGGTCCGGGTGTGCGCGTGCATCGGGCAGTCCTCCTGGGCGATCTGCGGAGGGCGCACGCCGTGGGCCGGCGCGCGCCGGTGGCGGGTCGTACGGGGTCGGGCCGGTGCTGACCGGAGCCTGGACGGGGCAGGGGTGACCGCCGGCCCGGGGGTCCCGGGCCGGCGGCCGACCGCGACGGTCAGGTGGTGACCGGGGCGCAGTCGCGGTCGTCGGAGTAGTGCGGGGTGGCCGCGAGCCCCTGCAGGCCGAGCAGGTTGTCGAAGGGGTCGATCACGACCGCGGTGACGAACGGCCCGTGGGGCGTGCGCCCTTGGTACTCCTTCGCGCCCATCTCCTGCAGGCGGGCGAGCGTGGCGTCGAGGTCGTCGACCCGCCAGTGCACGATCACGCCGCCCGGCCCGGCCACGGTGCCGGGCGGGGCCTTGGTGCGGTCGGCTATGGCGAGCTCGGCCCCCGAGTCGCCGACGGCGAACTTGGCGTACTGGACGCGTCCGCCGGGCCCGGGCCGGGTGAAGAACGGGCCCGCGCCCAGGAGGTCGGTGTACCAGTCGGTGGCCGCGGCCACGTCGTCGACCAGGTAGATGAGGGTGGAGATCCCGCGCAGGGTCATCGTCGGCACCCGCCCTCAGCCCTCGGGCTTCCAGTCGTCGGCCTGCCAGCGGTAGAACACCGTGGCCACCGAGTCCTTCGGGCCCTGCCAGCCCTCCGGCTGGTACGGGCTCACGTAGGGGCTCAGCTCGTGCATCACCTTGGCGAACGCGGGCCGGTGCGACTCGTGGTTGGCGCGCACGGCCGCGGCCTTCTCCACGTCCTGCTCGAGCAGGTGCACGAAGACGTCGTCGATCGAGTACAGCCAGCGCCCGGTGACGCCGGTCTCGGTCGGCAGCCCCCCGGCGTCGGAGTCGGTGAACACGCGGGCGATGTCGGGCTCGGCGCCGGGCTTCATCCGCTGCACGATCACGGTCAGCTCGCGGTCCTCGGGCACGTCGCCCTCGGGCAGCCAGCGGTAGAACTCCTTGGCCACGGAGTGCGAGGGGTTCTCCCAGTAGCTCGGGTACGGCGTGACGTACGGCGCGATGGCCTCGGCGATCGCCTGGAACGCGGGCAGCCCCCGTCGCTGCCCGGACACCGCCGGGTCCTCCTTGCGCTCGATGACGTGCAGGTAGAGGTCCTCGTGCGACAGCAGGATGCGGCCGATGACGCCGAGGTCCTGGGGGCGGGTGGCCCGGTCGTAGTGGTCGAAGACCGGGCCCACCTTGTCCTCGCTGCCGGGCACCATGTGGCACACGATCACGTTGCGGAACGGTCGGAAGGTCATGACGTGCTCCTCTGCGGGACGGGGTTCTTCACGGGGTCGGGGTGAAGCGGAGCGGCAGCTCGAGCAGCCCACGGAAGGCCGAGGCGGCCGGGAGCCACTGCAGCTCCTCGACGGGGACGTCGAGGCGCAGGTCGGGCAGGCGGACGAGGATCCGCCGCAGGGCGGTCGTCGCCTCGAGCCGGGCGAGAGCGGTGCCCAGGCAGTAGTGGATGCCGTGGCCGAACGACATGTGCTGCGTCTGGCCCCGGCGCAGGTCCAGCGCGTCCGGGTCGGGGACGAGCGCGGGGTCGTGGTTGGCCGCGCTGAGCACGATCGTGACGATCGAGCCCTCGGGGATCGGCACGCCGCCGATCTCCAGGTCCTCGGTGGCGAACCGGAAGCTCGACACCGGGACCGAGCCGTCGAAGCGCAGCAGCTCCTCCACGGCGTCGGGCACCAGGTCGGGGTCGTCCAGCAGCCGCTGCATCTCCTCGGGGTGGGTCAGCAGCGCGACCACGGCGTTGCCGAGGAAGTCCGAGGTGGTCTGGTAGCCGGCGAACAGCAGCAGGAAGCAGGTGGACACCAGCTCCGCCTCCGACAGCCGGCCGTCCCCGTCGCGGGCGGTGATCAGGGCGCTCACCAGGTCCTCGCCGGGCTCCCGGCGCTTGGCCGCCACCAGGCCGCTGAAGTAGGCGTGCAGGCGCTCCTGCGCCTGCCCGATGGCCGCGCGGTCCTCCTGGGGGCTGCGCCCGCCGGTGCCGACCGTCCGGATGACCTGGGTGCCGGCCAGGATCTCCTCGTGGTCGGCCTCGGGGATGCCGAGCAGGTGACCGATCACCGCCAGCGGCAGCCGCAGGGCGAACTCGTCGACGAACTCGGTCTGCCCGCGCGGCGCCATCCGGTCGAGCAGCCCCTCGACGATCTCCTCGACGCGCGGGCGCATCGCCTCGATCCGCCGCGGCGTGAACGCCTGCGTCACCAGGCGGCGCAGCCGGCTGTGCTCGGGCGGGTCGGAGTTGAGCATGTTGGTGTTGATCTGCCGCGCCTTCTCGCCGAACACCGCGAGGTAGGTGTCCCCGGCGCGGTACAGGTCCTTGGACAGCCGCGGGTCCGACAGCGCCGCCCGGGCATCCTCGTAGCGGGTGACCAGGAAGGAGTCGAAGCGCGGCGTCCGCACCTTGACCACCGGCCGCTCGGCGCGCAGCCGGGCGTAGACCGGGTAGGGGTCGGCACGGAACTCCGGCGTGTAGATCTCCTGACCGGGGACCACGTCGTCCGGGGGTGCGGCCGGGGCCGGCTGTGCGGTCTGGGTCATGTCGTCTCCCTCGGGGATGGGGCGATCTCGGGTGCGGTCGGTCGGGGGTGCGCCGCGGCCAGGCCGGTTGCTGGGCCGGTCACTGCGCGAAGACCCCGGCCAGGTGGTCGAGGAGGGCGTCCTCGTCGAGCGGGCGGCAGCGGAAGCCGACGTGACCGTCGGGGCGGACCAGGTAGGCCGCCGTCCCCGCGCCCGCGGTGCCGTAGGCGGCGGCGAAGGTCCCCTCGGCGTCGCGGACGACGGGCAGGTCGACGAGCAGCGGCACCCGGGCGTCGGGCGCGGCGACGAGGTAGGCCCCCACCTCGCCGCGGGTCTGCTGCCGCACGGCGACGGCGAGCTTCTCCAGGTCCGACACCTGCTCCTCCGACGCGGTGGCGTCGGCCGACAGCAGCAGCGTGGAGCGGGTGCCGCGGGTGAGGTCGAACAGCCGCAGCGGGTGCGCGACGCCGAAGCGCCGCAGCCCGTGCACGTCCGGCGCGCGGTGCCCGGGCTCCGGCCCGGCGGGGAAGCCGCCGGGGGCCGTCTCGCCGACCAGCGGGCTGCCGGCGTAGTTCATGGTCATCTGCATCTCGAGCAGGAACTGCGCCTTCTCGTCCTCCATGTCCATCTCGTCGGTGAACGCGATGGCCACGGCCCGGTCGACGATCATCTTCCCGGCGGGACGGCGCTCGGCCTCGTAGCTGTCCAGCAGTCCGGGCGCGGCCAGCCCCCGGACGGCGAGGGCCAGCTTCCAGCCGAGGTTCCAGGCGTCCTGGATGCCGGTGTTCATCCCCTGCCCGCCGGCCGGCGGGTGCAGGTGCGCGGCGTCGCCGGCGACGAAGACCCGCCCCTCGCGGTAGCGGTCGACGATGCCGTGCTTGATCCGGAAGATCGACGACCAGCGCAGGTTGCTCGCCGTCGTCCCGGGCGGGCCCAGGTCGTCGATCGCGGCCTGCATGTCGGCCAGCGTCGGCGGCTCGTACTCCTGCCAGAACCCGGCCGGGACGACGCCGGAGCCGACCGCGTCCTGCCACCGCTGGGGGGCCAGGGTCGCGATCCGGTACCGGTTGCGGCCCTTGAGGGGGACGCAGACGAGCATCCCGGTGAAGTCGTCCTCGTTCTCGATGCGCACGAAGCGCACCAGGTGCCCGGCCGGCAGGTCCCAGTCGACGTCGACGTCCCCGAGCATGAACAGCTGCGGGAACATCGACAGCCCGCCCTCGAAGGCCAGCCCCAGACCGGACCGGACGGCGCTGTGCGCCCCGTCGCAGCCGACCAGGTACTGCGCCCGGGTGGTCTCCTCCTCGCCGTCGAGGTGCCGCAGCCGCGCGGTGACGCCCTCGTCGTCCTGGGCGAAGGCGACCAGCTCGACCCCGCGCTCGACGACCACGCCGAGGGCGGCGAGCTTGGCGCCGAGGATGCGCTCGGTGTCGTACTGCGGCAGCCCGAGGTGGGCGTAGGGCAGCTCGTCGAGGCCGGCCCAGTCGACCTGGTGGGTCTGCTCGCCGTTGACGAACACCGTCTGGCCGTACAGCCAGATCCCGGCGTCCATCGCCTCGGTGACGATGCCCTGGTCCTCCCAGATCTCCATCGTCCGGCAGTGGATGCCGATCGCCTTGTCCGCCTGCGTGGACGCCTGCGGGCGCTTGTCCACGACGCGGACGGCGATGCCGCGGCGGGCCAGCTCGATCGCGTGGGTCAGGCCGGCCGGGCCGGCGCCGACGACGAGCACCTCGACCGCCCGCCCGGCGGTGCGGGAGGCGTCCGCGAGGTCGGCCGGGTCCGGCAGCGGCGCCGCCGCCGCGGCGGGGGCGTGCCCGTCGTCGGGCTTCTCCACGAACTCCTGCACGCTGGCGCTGGGCACCGTGCCGGTGGGGAGCGCGGCGGCGAGGGCAGGCTCGGTGCCGGCGGTCAGCCGCACCGGCTGCCCGGCCACCACCTCCAGGTCCGGCTCCGGCGCCACGGGCACCCCCTCGGGGACGGCGGCATCGACGGCGGCCGGCTGCTGCGCGGGCGCAGGGGTCCCGCTGTCCTCGACCGACGGCGGTACGGGCCGCACGCGCAGCGCGAAGACCCTGCGGTCCTCGCCCCTCGCCAGCCACCGGCCCAGCGGCCCGGCAGCCCAGTTCGCCGGCTCCGCCGCCCAGTCGGTGAAGCGCTGCTCGGACTCCCACTCGGCGACGACGTGGTAGCGCCGCCCGTCGGGTTCGCGCAGCAGTTCCTCGCGGGCGTGGCCGGGAGCGCTGCGGGCCAGCTGCGCGGCGGCGAGGTAGGCGAGCTCGAAGGCCTCCTGCTCCCAGGGCTCGACGGCGACGGCGGTGTCGACGCGCACCCGCTCGACCTCGACGTCCCCGCCGGGCGAGAGCAGCGGCGGGAAGTCGTCGTCCGCGTCGGGCCGCTGGCGGATCTCCAGCACCTCACGCCGGAACTCCACCGAGTGCCACCGGGCCAGCGGTGCGCCGGCGTCCATGTGGGAGGGGTCCTCCACCCACTGCACGAAGTCGTCCTCGGACTCCCACTCCGCGAAGATGTGGTAGCGCAGGCCGCTGGCGTCGCGCAGCAGCTCCTCGCGCACGTAGCCGCGGGAGTCCCCGATCCGCTGGGTGACCGTCGAGTACGCGCGCTCGAAGGCCACCTGCTCGCCCGGCTTGACGCTGGTCGAGAAGTCGATGCGCACCGGCCGCCGGCGCTCGGCCTCCACCGTCGCCAGCACGGTGAAGGTCGACCGGGTGGCGTCCTCGCGCAGGTCGCGCAGCGCCTCGGTGAGCGTCTCCCGGGCGGCGCTGCGCCCGAAGGCGTCCACCGACGCCCGGTCGGTCCAGTCGCTGACGATGGCGAACCAGCGCGGGTCACCCTCGTCGCGCATCAGCTCCTGGCGCAGGTTGCCGGGCACCCGGCTGATCTCCGCGGCCGCCCGGTGCCAGGCGGCCTCGAACTCCGGCTCGCACCCCTCCCGCGCGCGCATCCGCAGGAGGGTCCGCACGGTCGCCCTGCCGCCGTCCTCGTGCACCGCCGTCATGCCGTCCCCTGCTCGCCCGGGACGACGGCCAGCACCTCGTAGGTGTTGCGGGCCGCGTCCTCGCGCAGGTCGCGCAGCGCCTCGGTGAGCGTCTCGCGGGCGCTGCTGCGACCGAACTCGTCGACCGCGGCCCGGTCGGTCCAGTCGCTGGTGATGAGGAAGGTGCGGGGGTCGTCGGCGTCGCGGATCAGCTCCTGGCGCAGGTTGCCGGGCACCCGGCTGATCTCCGCGGCGGCCCGGCGCCAGGCGGCCTCGAACTCCGCCTCGCAGCCCTCGCGGGTGCGCATCCGGAGCATCGTGCGCACCACGGCCCGGGTCCCGGTCGTGGAGGTCGTCACGGCGTCTCCTCGTGGGCGCGGCGCAGCACGAGGCTGCTGTTGAAGCCCCCGAAGCCCCGGGCCAGCACGACGACGACGTCGAGGTCGGACTCCCGGTTCTGGCGCACCAGGTCCAGCCCGTACTCCTCCACCGGCTCGTCGACGTTGCCGGTGGCGGGCACGACCCCGTCGCGCATGGCGAGCAGGGCGGTCGCCACGTTGAGCGCCGACCCGCCGGCCATGAGCCGCCCGGTCCAGCTCGACGGCGCCGTCACCGGCACGCCGCGCTCCCCGAACACCGCGGTGAGCGCCTGGGCCTCCAGCGCGTCGAGCTCGGGTACGCCCGCGCCGTCGGCGACCACCAGGTCCACGTCCTCCGGCGTCACGCCGGCGTCGGCCAGCGAGATCCGGATGGCGCGGGCGTACTGGGTGGCGTCGGGAGCCGCGTCCTCGTGGTGGTGGGCGTCGTGCGTGGCGGCGTAGCCGACCACCTCGCCCCACACGTGCCGCGCACCCCGGGCCCGTGCCGCGTCGGCCTCCTCGACCAGCAGGATGGCGCCGCCCTCGCCGATGACGTGACCGTTGGCCCGCCGGTCGAAGGGCTTGTAGGCGTCCTCCGGGCGGGCGGCGGTGGACAGCCGCCCGCTGGTCACCTGGCACAGCAGGGCGTAGGGGCAGATCCCGGCCTCGGTGCCGCCCACGAGCACCGCCGGGGTGCCGCGGCGCACCACGCGCCGCGCCCAGCCGAAGCTGTCCAGCCCGCCCGCGCCCTCGCTGACGACGACGCCCGAGGGGCCCTTGTACCCGTCGCGGATCGAGACCTGACCGGTGCTGGCCGCGTAGAACCAGGCGATCGACTGGTAGGCCCCCACCGACCGGGGTCCCTTCGCCCACAGCCCCTGGATCTCGTGCTGGCTGAACTCGTTGCCCCCCGAGCCGGCGGCCAGGAACACCGAGGTCGCGTAGGCCTCCTCGGGCGGCACGTAGCCGGCGTCCTCGGCGGCCAGCGTGGCCGCCGCCAGGGACATCCAGGTCCAGCGGTCGGTCTGCACCTTGAGCTGCGGGGCGACGAACCGGTCGGGGTCGAAGTCGCGCACCTGCCCGGCCAGCGAGACGCCGTACTTCGACGTGTCGAAGCCCTCGATGGGGCCCACCCGGAGCTCCCCGCGGAGGAGGGACTGCCAGTGCTCCTCGACGCCGACGCCGCTGGGGGCGACGACGCCGAGGCCGGTGACCAGCAGGCGGGTCGTCCGGCCGCGCCGGTCCGGGATGATGGCCCGTCCCGTCGGGGCGGTCTCGCGGGCGGGGCCGGTCACCTCGGTGACGACCCCCTCCTCGCTGATCACGGTCGGCTCGGTCACGAGGTCGCTGCGCGACCTCGCCAGCTCGGTCACGATGCCCTCCGGTCGGGCTTGGCGAGCACGATGGCCGACTGGAAGCCGCCGAACCCGCTGCCCACGGAGACGGCGACGTCGACCTTGTGCTCGCGGGCGGTCTTGGGCACGTAGTCCAGGTCGCACTCGGGGTCGGGCACCTCGTAGTTGGCCGTCGGCGGGACGACCTGGCGCTGCACGGCCAGGGCGGTGGCGGCGATCTCGATGGAGCCGATCGCGCCGAGGGAGTGCCCGACCATCGACTTCAGTGAGCTCATCGGGACCTTGTAGGCGGCCTGGCCGAGGCTCAGCTTGACCGCGGCGGTCTCGTGACGGTCGTTCTGCTTGGTCCCCGAGCCGTGCGCGTTGACGTAGCCGACCTCGTCGCCGTCGATCCGGCCCTGGGCCAGCGCCTGGTCGAGGGCCTCGGCCATCTCCACGCCGTCGGGCCGCAGGCCGGTCATGTGGAAGGCGTTGCAGCGGTTGGCGTAGCCGGTGACCTCGCAGTAGATCTCCGCACCGCGCCGCTGGGCGTGCTCCAGCTCCTCGAGCACCATCACCGCGGCACCCTCGCCCATCACGAAGCCGTTGCGGCGCGCGTCGAAGGGCTTGGAGGCGTGCTCGGGGTCGGCGTTGTTGTCCGTCGTCGCCCGGATGGTGTCGAAGCAGGCCATCGAGATCGGCGAGATGGGTGCGTCGCTGGCGCCGGCGATCACGACGTCGGCGTCGCCGTCCTCGATCAGCTGGCTGCCGTACCCGACCGCGTCGATGCCCGACGTGCAGCCGGTGGAGACCACCGTCGCCGGGCCCTGCGCGCGGAAGCGCACCGCCAGCTCGGTGGCCCCGCAGCTCGGCACGAGGGCCTGGTGCAGGAACCGCGAGCCGTAGCGCGGGTCGACCAGCCAGTGCCGGCCCGCGTCGCTGACGTTGACGTACTCGTCCTCCAGCCGCATGGTCGCGCCGACGGCGCTGCCGAGGGTGACCCCGACCCGCTCGGGCTCCGGCGCGTCCGGTGCGTCGCCGACGCCCAGGCGCAGGCCGCTGTCGGCGACCGCCTCGTCGGCGGCGACCATCGCGAACTGCACGAAGCGGTCGTTGCGGTGGACCTCCTGGGCGCTCAGCCCGAGCTGGCGGGGGTGGAAGTCGACCTCGGCGGCGACCTGCGACCGGAAGCGGCTGGGGTCGAAGAACGTGATCCGCCGGGTCGCCGTCCGGCCCGCTGTGATCATGTCCCAGAACGCCTCGCGCCCGACCGACCCGGGCGCGACCACCCCGATCCCCGTGACGACGACCCGTCGTCGGTCGGTGCTCACCGCACGCCCGGGGGCAGCTCGGTGTCGACGTGCCCGAGCTCCGGCCGCGGGGCCAGCGGGCCGCAGAGGAACACGAAGGTCGCCGTCGTCGACGAGTCGTTGACGATGCGGTGTCGCACGCCGATCGGGATGTGGACGGCGGACTCGCCGACCAGCCGCCGCTCCTCGCCGTCCAGGGTGACCAGGACGTCGCCCTCCTGGCAGTAGAGGAACTCCTCCGAGTAGGGGTGCCAGTGCTCGGTGACGACCTCGCCGGGCTCCAGGGTGAGCGTGCCCATGAAGCCGGCCGTCGAGCCGACGCTGGCCGGGGAGAGCAGCACCCGGATGTCCCCGCCGCGGCGGCGGTTGGGCGGGGTGTCGGCGCGGTGGACGGTGGGGCCGCAGCGCGTCGGCGTGGCCGGCGCGTGCTGGATGGTGGTCATGTCTCTCCTCGGGTCGGGACGGGCACCGCGGGGGCGGGCTCCGGCGGGGTGGTGGGGAGCGGCGTGCCGGGTCCGGCGGCCAGGTGCACCGGGAGGTCGGGGGCGACCTGGCGGACCAGCGGTCCCAGGACGGGGACGGCGGCGACCTCGACGACCGCGGTGACGCCGGCCTCGACCAGCGCGTGCGAGGTCGCCTCCCACTGGATGGGCGAGGTCAGGTGGGCGCGCAGGCAGCGGGCCAGCTGCGCGGGGTCCGTCGTCGGCCGGCCGTCGGCGTTGGGGACGACGGGCACCTCGGGTGTGGACCACTCGAGGTCGGCCAGGGCGGCGGTGAGGTGCCGGGCGACCGGTGCGACCAGGGGGCCGTGGCAGGCGTTGCGCCCCGGCAGCCGGACGAGGTCCAGTCCGGCGGCCACCACGGCCTCCCGCGCCCGTTCCAGGGCCTCGCAGCCGCCCGCGAGCAGGACCTGCGCCGGCCCGTCGGCCGACGCCACGGACAGCGGCCCGGTGCGGCCCACCTCGGCGACGACCGTGCGGGCGACCTCGCCGGCGCCGGGCCCGACGACGGCCGCCATGCCCGCGCAGGACGGGCGCGGCGACAGCGACAGCAGCTCGGCACGCCAGTGGACCAGCTCGACGACCTGGTCCAGGGGGAGGGCGCCGGCGGCCACCAGGGCGGCGTACTCGCCCACGCCGTGCCCGGCGACCAGCACCGGTCGCAGCCCGCGGGCCGTGAGGCTCCGGTAGCCGGCGACCCCGCTGACCACGACCTCGACGTGCGCGGCCGTGGTGTCGCAACACAGGTTGAGCGGGTCGCGCCACCACGTGGCCACGTCGCGCCCCACCACCGCGGAGGCCTCGTCGACCACCGCGCGGGCCGCCGCGTCGCCGAGCCAGGCGTCGATCGCGCCGGCCCGGACGCCGGCCTCCCCGGCGAGGACGACGGCGGCGCCCGTCACCTCTCCGGCTCCCCGGACCGGGCGGCGGCCGCCTCCACCTTCTCCTTGATGATCGACATCTGGACCTTGCTGTTCGCGTCGATCCGCTGCGTCATGCCCTCGGTGTCGATCGGGGCCTCGGGACGCATCCGGAAGTCCTGCACCCACCGCATCCGCGTGCCGGAGCCCTCCGGCGCGTAGTACCAGCGGATGTCCATGAACTCGAAGGGCCCCGGCTCGACGCGGCGGGCGCGCACCTCACGGGCGGCCTCGTCGAGCTCGCGCTCGGAGACCCAGCTCCAGACCCGACCGCTCTCGTCCGGGTGCATCTTGAGGCGGAACCGGAACCAGGTGTCGGTCTCGGCGAGGATCTCCACCTCGCTGTACTCGGTGAACAGGTCCGGCCACGACCGCAGGTCGTTGGTCATCGCCCAGACGTGGTCGATGGGGGCGTCGATGAGGATCGAGTTGTCGGTGTGCCCGGCGGTGCGGGTGCCCGGCTCGACGGTGCTGCTCACAGGTTCACTCCTGGGGGTGTAGGCGAGGGTGTGGACGGGTGGCCTCCCTGCAGGGCCCGCCGTTGGCCCCGTCCCGGGTCCCGCCCCGAGCGTGTGAGGGGTGGGGAGGACGGGGTCCTCTTTCTGCTTCAGGCCATCCCGGCCGAGCGCTGGGCGGCGTCGACACGCTCGACGATCTGGCCGAGCGTGTAGTTGTCCGGGCTGTCGTCGGGCATCTCGGTGCCGTAGCGGTCCTGCAGCTCGGTCTGCATGGACAGGAAGGCCAGCGAGTCCAGGCCGATGTCGGCGAAGTGGGCGTCCGGGTCGGTCGTGTGCGACGACGCGGGCAGCCCCGCCTTCTCGGTGAGCAGGTTCATGAGGTCGCTGAGAGTGAAGGTCGTGTCGGGCACGGTGTCGTTCCTTCCGGTGGGGTGGCGGGATCCGGCTGGGCGTCTGCGGCCGGGGGCTGGACGAGGGAGAGGGAGCCGCGGGAGGCGGGCAGCCCGGGTGTCGGTGCGTCGGCGAGGGCCGCGGCCCGGGCGAGCACCTCGGGCAGCTGCCGGTCCAGGAACTGCACGTCGTGGCGATCGGCGGTGACGTCGGGGTCGCGCAGCAGGGCCCGGTGCAGGGCGATGGTGGTGTGCACGCCGGGGCCCTCGACCCGCAGCTCGGCCAGGGCGCGGTCCATCCGGCGGATGGCCTGCTCCCGGTCGGGGGCCCAGACGACGAGCTTGCCCAGCAGCGAGTCGTAGTCCGGGCTCACCACGTCGCCCTGCCGGTAGCCGGTGTCGAACCGGGTCCACGGCCCGTCGGGCACCTGCAGGACGTCGAGCCGGCCGGGTGCGGGGGCGAAACCGCGGGCCGGGTCCTCGGCGTTGATGCGGCACTCGATGGCCGCACCCCGGGGGACGATGTCGGACTGGCGCAGTTGCAGCCGCCGGCCGGCCGAGACCAGGATCTGCTCGCGGACGAGGTCCACGCCCGTGAGCAGTTCGGTGACCGGGTGCTCGACCTGGATCCGGGCGTTCATCTCCATGAAGTACGCCGACCCGGACCCGTCGACGAGGAACTCCATGGTCCCGGCGCCGGTGTAGCCGACCGAGAGGGCGCCGTGAACCGCCAGCCGTCCGAGCTCGGCGCGCTGCTCGGGGGTGAGGTGGCCGGCCGGCCCCTCCTCGAGCAGCTTCTGGTGGCGCCGCTGCAGCGAGCAGTCCCGCTCGCCGAGGGAGACGCCGTTGCCGTGGGTGTCGCAGAGGATCTGCACCTCCACGTGCCGTGCGCCGCCCAGGTGGCGCTCGAGGTAGACGGCGGGGTCGCGGAACACCGCGCGGGCGGTGGCCCGGGTGGCGGTGAAGGCGTCGGCCAGGTCGTCGGCCTCGCGGACGACGGTCATGCCCCGCCCGCCACCGCCCGCGGCCGCCTTGATGATCAGCGGGTAGCCGATCTGCGCGGCGATCTCCCGGGCCTCGTCGACGCTGCCGACGGGCTCCACGACGCCCGGGAGCAGCGGCAGGCCGGCCTCGGCCATGAGCCGGCGGGCGGTGGCCTTGTTGCCCATCTGCTGCATGACCGCGGGGGGCGGGCCGACGAAGGTCAGCCCCTCCGCCGCGCAGATCTCGGCGAAGTCCGGGTCCTCGGAGAGGAAGCCGTACCCGGGGTGGATGGCGTCGGCGCCGGTGCGCAGGGCCGCCTCCACGATGTTGGCCACGTTGAGGTAGCTGCGCCGGGCCGGGGCCGGCCCGATGTGCACGGCCTCGTCGGCCAGGTCCACGACGGCGGAGTTGCGGTCGGAGGTCGAGTAGACGGCGACGACCTCGATGCCCAGCTCGCGGCAGGCCCGGGCGACCCGGACGGCGATCTCGCCGCGGTTGGCGACGAGCATGCGGCCGATCACCGGGACCGTCCCGGAGGCCGCAGCCGCATGATCACCTGGTCGTACTCGACCGACTCGGCGTCACCCACGAGGACCTCGGCCACCACGCCCGCCTCGTCGGCGACGATCGGGTTCATCAGCTTCATCGCCTCGACGATCCCGACGGTCTGACCCTGCTCGATCTCGTCGCCGACCCGGACGAACGGGTCGGCCCCGGGTGACGGCGCCGCGTAGAAGGTGCCGACGAGCGGGGAGCGGACGGTCGCCGCCACCTCCTGCGCGGGCTCGGGGGGTGCGGTCGGCTGGGCGTCGCGGCCGCCAGGGGTCCCCTGCGCCGGGGGCGCGGGCGGTGCGACCACCCCGGCCGGCAGGGCCTCGGGGGCCCACTCGACCTCGATGGCGCGGTCGCCGTTGCGGACGGTGAGCTTGCGCAGCTCGCCGGGCAGGCTGCGCGCCAGCGCCAGGACCTCGTCGCGCAGGTCCGGGGCCTCGTCGTCCGGCCCGGTCGCGGGCGTCGCCGCGATCGTCCGCGGGGGGAACTCACTCGCTGACACGGTCATCCCTCCACGGGCTGCAGGGGGCGGTCGTCCCCGCCGATGCGCTCGAGCCGCCGGGACCGGGTGTCCAGCAGCGTGGCCACGTCGAGGCGGCAGACGTCGTCCAGCTCGCGGACGAGTGCGCGGCGCAGCAGGCGGGCTGCCTCGGCGGGGTCGGTGTGGGCGCCACCGGGGGGCTCGGCCACCACCGAGGTGGCGATCCCGGACGCCCGCAGGTGCGCGGCGCCCAGGCGCATGGCGCGGGCGGCGGTCGGTGCGGCCACCGCCGTCCGCCAGAGGATGGCGGCGCAGCCCTCGGGGCTGATCACCGACAGGTAGGCGTTCTGCAGGACCAGCAGCCGGTCGGAGGTGCACAGCGCGAGCGCGCCGCCGCTGCCGCCCTCCCCGGTGACCACCGACACGACGGGCACCCGGAGCCGGCTGCTGCGCATGATGATCTCGGCGATCGCGTGCGACTGGCCGCGCTCCTCGGCCTCCGGTCCGGGGTGGGCACCGGGGGTGTCGACGAGGGTGACGACCGGGAGCCCGAAGGCCTCGGCGTGGTCGAGCAGCCGCTGCGCCTTGCGGTAGCCCTCCGGGTGCGGCATCCCGAAGTTGCGGGCGATCCGCTCGCGGACCGTGTGGCCCTTCTCCTGGCCGATGGCGACGACCGTGCGGCCGCCGATCGAGGCGATCCCGCCGACCACGGCGGGATCGTCGGCGAAGGCCCGGTCGCCGTGCAGCTCGACGAAGTCGTCGAACGCGGTGTGCAGGTAGTCCAGGGTGGTGGGCCGCTCGACGACCCGCGCCCGCTGGACGACGTCCCACGGGTCGTCGTCGACCGCGACGTCGACCGGGCTCCCGTCGTCCTCGGCGTCGTGGGTCTCCCCGGGCGGGACGCCGGGCCCGTGCAGGGCCAGCAGGCGGGCGAGCAGCGGCCGCAGGTCGGCCCGGTTCTCCACGCGGTCGACCAGGCCGTGCGCGAGGAGGAACTCGGCGGTCTGGAAGTCGGCGGGCAGCTCGGCGCGGATGGTCTCCTGCACCACGCGCGGCCCGGCGAAACCGACGTGCGCGCCGCGCTCGCCGACCAGGACGGACGCGAGGGTCGCGAAGGAGGCCGACACCCCGCCGTAGGTGGGGTCGGTCAGCACGCACACCGAGAACAGCCCGGCCTCGCGGTGCCGGCCGAACGCCTCGCTGGCGCGGGCCATCTGGAAGAGCGAGAAGACGCCCTCCTGCATCCGGGCGCCGCCGCTGGCGCACACGGTGACCAGGGGCAGGCCGCGCTCGAGGGCCAGCTCGGCGGCGCCGCTCACCCGTCGGCCGACCTCGACGCCCATGCTGCCGCCGAGGAAGGCGAAGTCCATGACCGCGACGACCGTCTCGCACCCGCCGATGCGGGCCACGCCGACCACGACGGCCTCCGACTCACCGGAGCGGCGCGCGGCGTCGGCCAGCCGGTCGGGGTAGTCGCGCAGGTCGGTGAAGGACAGCGGGTCGGGCGCGCCCGGTTGGAACGCCACCTCCGTGAAGCTGCCCGGGTCGGTGAGCAGGACGATCCGGGCCCGCGCGCTGAGCCGGAGGTGGTGGTCGCACTCCGGGCAGACGTGCAGGTTGCGGTCGAGCCGTTTGCGGTAGAGCAGCCACCCGCAGTCGGGGCAGCTGACCCACCCCACGTGGTCGGGCGCCCCCGCGGCGGACGCGGTGGTGGTCGGCGCGGAACGTGTCATGACGTCCTCCCAGTCGCCCGGAGCCGTGTCACTCGGAGGACGACCAGTGGTAGAAGCGCCGGGCCATCGCGTCCTGCGGTGAGCGCCAGCCGGGGTCGTAGGCCTGGATGAACGGCCGGAGGTCCTCGCTCACGGCACGGAAGTCCGGCAGCGACTGGGCGATGCGCATCGCCTCCGACGCCGGCCGGTCGAAGTCGATGAGGTGCACGTAGATGTCGTGGAACTGGTACAGGGACCGGTTCCGCACACCGATCTCGTGCGGCATCGAGGTGGCGTCGTAGCGGCCGAAGATCTCGGCCACCTTGTCGGCGTCGGCCGGCGCCATCCTCGCGATGATCATGGTCTGGTGCACGGTGTCTCCCAGCGTCGCTGCGGCCCGGGGAGGGGCTCGGGATACGACGACGCTAGGAAGCCGGCGAAGCCGGCACATCGGCCACAGGTGCAGTTCAGGAGCACACCCCGGGGAGGGTGGGGGGTGTGCGACCGCCCCGCCCCAGGGCGCAGCAACGCCGTCCGGACGTCGGGGTCGAGTCATCCGGGGGGAGGACTCCCGGCCGCCACCAGGGCGTACGACCCCCACCTGGAGGGGCGGAGGCCCCTACCCGGGTATGAACTCGCCGACGGCTCGTGATCGGCTCGCCCGGATCTGTGGCGACCGGCACCATGGCGGGCCTAACTTCCGGAACCGACCTGACGCTGCCCCTCACGGGGCCGGACAGGAGTGGAGCTGACACGCATGGCCGAACCCGACGACGCCGTGTCCGCTTCAGGGGTGTCCGACGCCGATCCTCCGGTACGGGTGCTGATCTGCGACGACCACGAGGTCTTCCGGCACGGCTTGCGCGCTGTGCTCCGCCGGATCCCCGGTGTCCGCGTCGTGGCGGAGGCGGCCTGCGTCGGCGAGGCGCTGCCGCTGGCCTCCACGGCCCGACCCGACGTCACCCTGATGGGCGTCGACGGGCAGGGGCCCGTCCTGCCGGACCTGGTGCGCGAGATGACCGGCACGGGCACCCGCGTCCTGCTGCTCGGTGAGGCGGGCGCCGCCAGTGACCTGCTCGAGGTCCTGCGGGCCGGGGCGCGTGGCTACGTGCACGCGGCCGTCAGCTCGCAGCGGCTGATCGAGTGCGTCCGCGCGGTGGCCCGTGGGGAGACCGTCCTGGACGCCAACGTCACCGGCGAGCTGCTGCACCGCCTGGACGACGTGGCGCGGTCGGGGGACGACGGGCAGCCCCGGGTGCACGGCCCGCTGACCGCCCGGCAGCAGGCGGTCGCCGAGCTCGTGGCCGAGGGCCTGACCAACGCGGAGATCGCCGAGCGGCTGGAGCTGAGCCGGGCCACCGTGAAGGGCCACATCACGGTGGCGCTGCGCCGGCTGGGCCTGCGGGACCGCACCCAGCTGGCCATCCACGTGCACCGCAGCACCCGCCCCGATCCCGGCTGAGGAGCGCCTCCCGCCGGTTGCTGAGCGGGATGGGACCAGCCTCGCGCGACGTCCTGTGAAATACCTGTGAAGTATCTCGACAGAACCTGCCACAACGAGGTTAGAGTCACTCCAGTCCGGAGGAGACGGACGCGTGTCGGAACTGCCGGTCCGTCGGGCGGGAGCATCTACGGGTCGGACACAGGGGGGAACGACATGGACCAATCCGTGGTTGCTGGGGGAACGGGCCTGGTAGGGGACCTGCGACAGCGGGCGGAGGGCCCCGTGCCCGCGCCCCGGTCCGGCGGGCCCGTGCCCGTCCGACCGCATGCCGTCCGCCCGCCGACGAGTCTGGTCTGCGTGCTCCTCTGCGAGGACCGCGAGGTGTTCCGCACCGGGCTGCGGGTGGTCCTGGAGGCCGAACCGGACATGGCGGTCGTCGCCGAGACCGCCCACCTCCCCGAGGCCCTCGAGGCGGCCGAGGGCGAGGGCGCCGTCGTCGTCGTCGTCCGGCAGGGTCTGGTCGCCGGCGACGCCCTCCCGCTGCTGCGCACCCTCTGCCGGCAGAACACCGCCGTCCTCGTGCTCGCCGAGCCGGAGACGGACTCCGAGCACGAGCTGGTCGAGATCCTGCGTGCCGGCGTCCGCGGCTACCTGCCCCGGCGCTCGGGGGCGCAGCGGCTCGTCGACGGCGTGCGGGCGCTGGCCCGTGACGAGGCCGCGCTCGACTCCGCGGCCACCAGCCACCTGGTGCGCCACCTGACGACCGGGTCGCAACCGCGGTCGGCTCCCGAACTGCGGCCCCTCGACCGGCTGACCGACCGGCAGCGCGAGGTCGCCGAGCTGGTGGCCCAGGGGCTGAGCAACGAGGAGATCGCCGGGCGGCTGTTCCTCAGCCTGGCGACGGTGAAGAGCCACCTGACGACGTCGATGCGCCGCCTCTCCGTCCGCTCGCGGACCGAGCTGGCCATCCTGGTCACGCGGGGGAACTCCCCGGCCGCATGACGGGGGGCG
The DNA here is from genome assembly GCF_900103785.1 of Geodermatophilus siccatus. Classification (GTDB taxonomy): domain Bacteria; phylum Actinomycetota; class Actinomycetes; order Mycobacteriales; family Geodermatophilaceae; genus Geodermatophilus; species Geodermatophilus siccatus. The sequence continues at coordinate 239,935 of NZ_FNHE01000009.1, forward strand.
CCGTCCCCCCGCAGGTTCGGGACGGGGCCGCGGACGCCGCGGGCCGGCTCCACTCCCGCGCTGTTCCCGGCACCTCCGCGCTGCTGCAACGGCGCGGGAGCGGGTGGAACAGCGGGGCAGCCCGGAGCCCGGTGAGGAACAGGCCCGTCGATCCCGAGGAGGGCGGGTCGCAGCCGGACGTCACTGTGAGCGGCGCGACGGTTGCATCGCGGAATGGACGACCCCGTCGCGGCGATGGACTACCCGTGGACCTGTTCTCTCCTGTGGACCTGGGCGACATCGAGCTCGCCAACCGCGTCGTCATGGCTCCGCTGACCCGCATGCGCTCCGGCGCCTCCGGCGTCCCCGGGGACCTCGTCGTCGAGCACTACCGGCAGCGCGCCGGCGTCGGGTTGATCATCACCGAGGGCACCTACCCGAACCACGAGGGCCAGGCCTTCGTCGGCCAGCCGGGCATCGTCACCGACGAGCAGGTCGAGGGCTGGCGCCGCGTGGCCGAGGCCGTGCACGCACGGGGCGGCAAGATCGTGATGCAGGTGATGCACGGCGGCCGGGTGACCCACCCCGACGTCAACGGCGGCCGCCGCGTCGTGGCCCCGAGCGCGATCGCGATCGACGGCGAGGGCCACACCGAGAAGGGCAAGCAGCCCTACCCGGTGCCGCACGCGCTCACCGTCGACGAGGCGCGGCAGACCCTGCAGGACTTCGTCTCCGCCGCCAAGCGGGCCATCGAGGCCGGCCTGGACGGCGTGGAGATCCACGGGGCCAACGGCTACCTGCTGCACGAGTTCCTCTCGCCGGCGTCCAACCAGCGCACCGACGAGTACGGCGGCACCCCGGAGAACCGGGCGCGATTCGTCGTCCAGGTGGTGACGGCGGTGGCCGCGGCGGTCGGCGCCGGCAAGGTGGGCCTGCGGATCTCGCCCGAGCACAACATCCAGGACGCCTACGAGACCGACCGGGACGACGTCCGCGCCACCTACGGTGCGCTGCTCGACCAGCTGCGCCCGCTGGGCCTGGCCTACCTGTCGGTGCTGCACTCCGACCCGGCCGGTGAGCTGGTGCAGGAGCTGCGCGAGCGTTTCGCCGGGCCGCTGGTCGCCAACAGCGGCTTCGGCTCGGTCACCACGCGCGAGGAGGCGGTGCGCCTGATCGAGGCCGCGCACGCCGACGCCGTGGCCGTGGGTCGAGCCGTCATCGCCAACCCCGACCTGGTCGAGCGCTGGAGGGGCGAGCACCCGGAGAACGAGCCGAAGGCGCACCTCTTCTACGCGCCCGGCGCCGAGGGCTACACCGACTACCCGACCCTCGAGGCGCTGCGCGCCGGCTGAACGAGGACCCACTGCACAGCAGGGCCCGGCGGCGCCGTTGCCGCCGGGCCCTGCTGCGTCCTCAGGCGGTGCGGCTCGGGGGCCGGCGCGGTGCCCGCCTCGACGAGGGCGTCGACCGGGGCGGGGCGGCCGAAGAGCCAGCCCTGGCCGCCGTCCACGCCCAGGGACTGCAGGACGGCGTGCGCGGCCGCCGTCTCCACGCCCTCGGCGACGATGCATCGTCCGGGTGGTCCCGTCGACGCGGCTGAGGAACGCCACGCTGAGGCCGAGCGTGCGGCGCGCCGTCCGCAGCAGCTGGGCGATCTGCGCCTCCGCGGCCGAACGATCCCGTTGCACGTGCCCCCCAGTGGACGTCCCTGTCCACGTGATCGGCACCCTGGGCCCCCGGCGGTACGGGATCGGCCGGATCGGGGTGCGTCGCACCCGCAGGGGTCGGGGCGGCCGGCCGTCCGGCGCCCGCCTCGGGCGGACGCCGACTCGCCGCGCCGAGTGTCGGGCCGGGCGATCCGGCGGGACAGTCAGGAGGGTCCCCACTCGCTCGTCGACCCCCGGAGGTCGAGATGTCGAAGGCCAGGTCGTTCCCCCAGCTCACCGCACGGGTCGGTGTCGCCGCCGCCGTCGCGTTGTCCTCCTCGGCGCTGTGGGCGGTGTCGTCGACCGAGTCGGAGGCCGCCGTGGGCGCGGACGCCCCGGACTGCTACGCCGAGGACGCGGTGCTCACGGTGGAGGAGCAGCGCATCGGCCAGCCCCTGGTCGAGGGCGGGGAGTCGGCCGCGGCCCAGTTCCTCCGGGCCGCCGGCTTCGAGGAGGCGGTGGCGCAGTTCGCCACGGACCTGTGCGCGGCGCCGGACCTGGTCGCGGCCGAGGAGCTCGCCGTCCGGCACGGCGAGGCGCTGTGGGAGCTGGCCCTGGCGCGCGCCCAGGGGGAGCGGGACATCGGCACGATCGACCGGTACGACGACCGGCCGCTGTACTGGGCCCGCCTGCACATGACGCGCGCGGTGCGCCAGTGGGAGGCGCCCGTCGAGGTGAGCGTCGTCCAGCGCAACGCCCTGGTGCACCTGCTCGACCACGCGTCCCGGGGGCTCACCACCATCGACTGGCCGGAGGCGCCCGCCGACGCCAGACGCGTGATGATCAGCGGCTTCGACACCTACAGCCTCGACCAGAGCCTGCGGAACTCCAACCCCTCCGGGGCCACCGCACTGCAGCTGGACGGCCGGACGCTCGAGACCGACGCCGGCCCGGTCGTCGTCCAGTCGGTCGTGCTCCCGGTGAACTGGACCGACTTCGACGAGGGCATCGTCGAGGACGCGTTCGGCCAGGTCCTGACGACCGGGGAGGACCGCGCCGACCTGATCATGACCATCAGCCAGACCAGCCGCGGGCGGATGGACATCGAGCAGTGGGCCGCCAACGCCCGCGGCGGCTTCCCGGACAACAACCGCAACATGCTGTTCGGGCCGATCTCCCGGCCGTCGCACTGGCCGCAGCCGTTCGACTCACCGGAGTGGATCGAGACGACCCTGCCCTACGAGGCGATGATCGCCGCCGGCACCGGCCCCTGGCCGGTCGTGCTCAACGACGGGATCTGCGAGTGGCCGGCGGGGACCTTCCCGGCCCCGTCGGCGGTGCGCTGCCAGGACGACCCGTCGGAGGGCTCCCGGGCGGCGTCCGGCCCGGGCGGCAACTACCTCTCCAACGAGAGCATGTACCGCTCGAACCGGCTGCGGATCGGCATGCAGGCGTGGGACGTCCCCGGCGGGCACCTGCACATCTCGGCGCTGGTGTACCCGGAGGACCCCGCGGTGCTGACCGGTCCCGAGTTCGAGGCCGACCGGAGGGCCGTCGTCGACCAGACGATCGCCCTCGTCACCGCGGCCGGTGCCGCCGCGCCCTGAGCGGGCCGTGGTGTGATCGTCGCGGCGCGACACCGGGGTCGCGCCGCGACGAGGAGGCTCGATGGCCGAGGTGCACGGCAGCTGCGACGACCGCTTCTCCGGCGTGCGCGAGGCGTTCGAGCGCGGTCTGGACGCCGGGGAGCTGGGCGCGTCGCTCGCCGTCGACCTGGACGGGGAGACCGTCGCCGACCTGTGGGGTGGCCACCGCGACCTCGACCGGACCACCCCGTGGACCGAGGACACGATCGTCAACGGCTGGTCGACGACGAAGACCGTCCTGGCGCTCGCCGCGCTGCTCCTGGTCGAGCGCGGCGAGCTGGACGTGTACGCGCCGGTCGCCGACTACTGGCCGGAGTTCGCGGCCAAGGGGAAGAAGGACGTCGAGGTGCGGCACCTGCTGTCGCACACCTCGGGCGTCTCCGGCTGGGAGCGTCCGTTCTCCATCCGGGACATGTACGACTGGCCGTCGGCGACCGAGCGGCTGGCCGCGCAGGCGCCGTGGTGGGAGCCGGGGACGGCGTCGGGCTACCACGCGAACAACCAGGGACACCTCGTCGGTGAGGTGATCCGGCGGATCACCGGGCACACCTTCAGGCAGTTCGTGGTCGACCAGATCGCCCGGCCGCTGGGCGCGGACTTCCAGATCGGCGCGCGGGAGTCCGACTGGGACCGCATCGCGCCCGTCGTCCCGCCGCCGCGACCGGAGGAGGACCCGCGGGAGCTGGACCCGGAGTCGGTGGCGGTCAGGACCTTCACCGCACCGGTCGCCTCGGCGACGGCGGCGAACTCGCCGGAGTGGCGCCGCGCGGACCTGGGCGCGCTCAACGGCCACACGAACGCCCGCGGGTTGATGCAGGTCATGCGGGTGCTGTCGCTCGGCGGTGAGGGTCTGCTGTCGCCGGGGACGATCGACCTCGTCTTCGACCAGCAGTCCGACGGCGTGGACCTGGTGCTGGAGGCGCCGTTCCGCTTCGGGATCGGCTTCTGCCTGGGCTCGCCGCTGGTCCCGTACGTGCCCGAGGGGCGGACCTTCTTCTGGGGCGGCTGGGGCGGGTCGATGATCGTCATGGACCTCGACCGCCGGCTGACCATCAGCTACCTGATGAACCGGATGGCGCCGGGGATCCTGGGCTCGGACCGCAGCGAGGCCTACGTCCGGGCGGTGTACGCGGCACTCGGCTGAGGCCTGGGGTTCGGGGGAGGTGCGGCATGGACCTGGACGACGTGGTGCCCGAGGCCGATCACGTCACCCGGCAGGCGCGGGTGATCGACGCGCCGGCGTCCGTCGTGTGGGAGGAGCTGCACCGGCTGAAGCTCTCGTCGCTGCCGGTGTCCCTGCTGCTGAGCGCCGTGCGCGCCCTACCGGTGCTGCTGGCGGGCCGGGGTCGTCGGCGCGGCGGGCTCGACCGGACCTTCCTCGACGTGGTGCCGATCCCGGAGCTGGCCTCCGACCCGCCGTCGCACGTGCTGTTCGCAGGCGTGCTGCAGCCCTGGAAGCTGACCGGTGGGAAGCGACCGCCCGTGCTGGACGCGGCGGGGGTCCGGGAGTGGTCCGAGCCCGGCTGGGTGAAGGTCGGCATGGAGTTCCGGCTGACGCCGGCCCTCGGCGGCACGCGGCTGAGCTGCGAGACGCGGATCGCCGCCACCGATCCGGAGACGCGGCGGCGCTTCGGCCTCTACTGGCTCGCCGTCCAGCCGGGCAGCTCGGCCATCCGGTGGGAGCTGCTCACCGCCGTCGCCATGCGGGCGGAGGCGCGCGCCGGGTAGGACTCCGGCATGGCCTGGACCGAGCGCGACATCCCCGACCTGAGCGGCCGGACGGCGGTGGTGACCGGCGCGAACGGTGGTCTCGGCCTGCAGACGGCGCTGGCGCTGGCCGGCGCGGGTGCGCACGTGGTTCTCGCTGCGCGTGACGCTGCCAAGACCGAGGCTGCGGAGGCGCGGATCCGGGTGAGCCACCCCTCTGCGTCGCTGGAGGTGGTGCCGTTGGACCTCGGTGACCTGTCCTCGGTGGCGGCCGTGGCGCGTTCGGTGCTGGCTCGGCACGAGCGGGTGGACCTGCTGGTGAACAACGCCGGGGTGATGGCGATGCCGAAGCGGACGACGGCCGACGGGTTCGAGATGCAGTTCGGCGTGAACCACCTGGGGCACTGGGCGCTGACCGCGCGGCTGCTGCCGGCGCTGCTGCGTTCACCGGCCGCTCGGGTGGTGACAGTGACGAGCACGGCGCGGCACCGGGCCGGGCGGCTGGACCCGGCGGACGTCCATCCCGAGCGGGGCTACGGGGCGTGGTCGGCCTACGCGCGGTCGAAGATGGCCAACCTGCACTTCGGGCTGGGGTTGCAGCAGCGGTTCGCGGCTGCTGGCGTCTCCGCCATCAGCCTGGTGGCACATCCGGGCCTGACGAACACCGACCTGCAGGCGCGTGCGGTACGCGAGGGCGGCGCCGGCCGGCTGGGGGCCTTCTTCGAGGTGATGACGGCGCGGTCGGGGATGTCGCCGTTCGAGGGCGCCCGGCCGCAGCTGCGGGCCGCGACCGACCCTAGGGCTCGCGGTGGGGAGCTGTACGCGCCGCGGTATGGGTCATGGGGTCCGGCGGTGCGGCGGCCGATCCTGCGCCGACGCGGCCTGCAGGAGCAGATCGACGTCCTGTGGCAGGTCTCCGAGCGCGAGACCGGCATCCCACTGGATGTCGTAGCAGTACTGTGAATCAGTGGCATAACCTGGCACGCCAGGGTCACTCGAGCATTGCTCACAGGATCGCCTGAGTAAGCCATGATTGGTCACGGGATGACATGAACGCCATTCCCGTTGACGGGGGTGCGACCAGTCGGGTCAGAATCTATGGCGTGACGGTCGAGCCGACTAGATAGTGCGCTCCTCTACCAATGACTGTGCTCATTCGGAATTCACGCCCGCCGATAGCGACATACGCACACGGTTGTTAGGTACGCCTGGCGGTGGTGTCGGCGCGGCGTCGTGCGAGCTGCTCACAAGACTAGGTAATGGGCTCGCAGTAGGGCGTACAAGCCGGTGGTGTCTAGAGGGGTCGGCATGCCAGCCCTTTGGCACATGTAGATGACTCTACGACTTCGGCGCTGAGGATCTGCGGCAAGCGTCGTGCGCGGGTGCGCTTCACCCCAGCGTTCGATGAAGGCATGTTCTGCGGCCAATACGGTCGACAGGTCGGCGTCGAAAGTTGTAACAATGTTGAGGAGTAGTGCACATAGAGCCTGTACATGAATCAAAGTGAGCGCAAGTGGAACACCGGGCTGAGGTGCGGGAAGTTGTAGAAGTGACCCGTTACGGCCCAGCCCATGAGCGACTGGACTCGCCATCGCGTATGCATCGAGAGCAAGCTGGGTGGGAATGCGACCTGCATGAACACATGAATTACGGAGTTCTTTGAAGCATCTGCACAAGAGCATCATGTCATCGATTCGAGACCCAAAGTATCGAGCGTTGGATCTGAGGGTTCGGCCCGAAGGCAGCCTCGAGGGCGGGAGAAAGTCGACTCCTATAGCGATTGATGACATCCGCGGCCCCGAACTTTCCTCGGATGGCCTGAGAAGGAAACTGCAAATTATCGCGCTCGGTATCAGTGCCTAGCTCAAGTGCTTGGAGCCACCCCTCAAAGAGCCCTATCGCGCCGGTGAGCCCGAGGACGCTTGACTCATTAACTTGCTGTTCCCAAGGTCTCTCTATGCAATGGCGTCGCAGGTTTGCGCTTCCAATGCCGCTGCCTGCGACGAACCGGCCGTGCAGTTCCTCGATGGTCACGGCTGGCTGTTCCTCGACGTATCCCTTCACCTGCCAGCGGAGATTCCACATTGCAGCGGCTGTTGGATTGATGAAGTCGTAGAAACTGGTTAGTTCTTGCGTAAACGCCCGAGAACTCTCGAGGAAAGGCTGCACGACGGGGCATTATGCATCAACCCATGAGGCCGTGGGCTTACGTTGGCGGAGTGTCGGCCTCGGGCTTCGCGCTGTTGAAGAAGGGCTGGGGTTGGCCTGAGTCCATGGGCATGTGCTACGTGCGAGAAGTGAAAGTCTTATCTGGTCGAGTGTCGGCCGAGACGGTAGCCGACCAGCACCCCGATCAAGGTGAGCAAGCTGCCGCCGACGGCGCCGAGGGCGAGCGTCCGGAGGTCGGACGTCTCCGCGGGAACGCCGGCGCGCCCGGTGAAGACCTGCGGCTGGGCAGCAGCAGGAGCCTCGGTGGCCTGTGCGGGCACCGCCGCTGGTGCCTGGGGCGTCTCCGCGGGAACGCCCGCACCTGCCAGCTCGGCGTCCACTGCGGTGAAGAACTGCGCGGCCATCCGCTTGGCGACCCCGGTGATCATCCGCTGACCCACACCGGCCACCGGCCCGCCCACCACCGCGTCCGCCGAGTAGGTCAGCACGGTGGAGGAGTCGCCGTCCGGCGCCAGCTCGATCGTCACCGTCGCCCGCACCTGCCCCGGTGCGCCCGCCCCGGACGCGTGCATCACGTACGAGGTCGGCCGCTGCTGGTCGGTCAGGTGCACCTCGCCCGCGTATGTCCCCTTCACCGCACCCACGCCCACCGAGACGTCCATCCGGTACGAGTCCTCGCCGACCCGCTCCAGCGCCAGGCACCCGGGGATGGTCCGCGCGAGCACCGCCGGGTCGGTCAGCGCCCGCCACACGTCCTCCGGGGACCCGTGCAGCACCGCCGAGCCGTCGAGGTTCACGCACCCACTCCCGTCCTGCGGCCCGATGCCGCGGTCCGCTCGGCCGTCTCCGAACGCATCAGGTCGTACAGCTCGGTGGGGGAGATGGGCATCGAGGTGATCCGCCGTCCCACCGCGTCCTCGATCGCCGACGCCAGCGCCGCCGACCCCGGGATCACCCCGGCCTCGCCGGCGCCCTTGATACCCAGCGGGTTCAGCGGCGAGGGCGTCTGCTGGTGGTCGATCACCACGTCGGGCACCTCGGAGGCGTACGGCATCAGGAAGTCCATGAACGACGCGTTCTGCAGCTGCCCGTCGGCGTCGTAGGCCATCCGCTCGTACAGCGCCCCGCCCACGCCCTGTGCGACCCCGCCCAGCACCTGGCCCTCGACGATCATCGGGTTCACCACGTTGCCGCAGTCGTGCACCACCGCGTAGTTCACGACGTCGATCTCCCACGTCGCCGGGTCGATCTCCACGACCGCCGCGTGCGCGCCCGACGCGAACGTCGACCGGATCGGCGAGTAGTAGTCGCGGTGCTCCAGCCCCGGAGCGTCCCCCGGGGTCACCGGCGGCCTGTCGTTCGAGGCCTGGACGGCGAACTGCGTCGCCTGCTTGGCCGCCTCGTCGAACGCGTACCGCAGCGGGTTGGACAGCACCGCCACCGTCCGCAGGGGGATCGAGGCCCCCGGCGTCCCCCGCACCTGGACGACGCCGTCGGCGATCTCCAGGTCGCCGGGGTCGGCCTCCAGCACGTCCGCGGCGATCCGCAGCGCCTTGTCCCGCACCCCGCGCGCGGCCAGCGCGATCGCGTTGCCGCTCATCACCGCCGCCCGCGAGGCGAACGTGCCGACCGCGTACGGGAAGCGCCGGGTGTCGCCGGTGGTCACCTCGACGTCCTCGATCGGCACCCCGAGCTCGGAGGCGACGATCTGCGCGAACGACGTCTCGTGCCCCTGGCCCTGCGTGGTCAGCCCGGTCGACACCAGCACCTTGCCGCTGCCCAGCACCTGCACGTGCCCGCCCTCGTACGGGCCGGGCCCGGTGCCCTCCACGTACAGCGCCATCCCGACGCCCAGCAGCCTGCCGCGCGCCTCGGCGTCGTCCCGCAGCGCGTCGATCCCGTCCCACCCGACCAGCACCTTCAGCTTCTCGAGCAGCGCCGGGTAGTCGCCGGAGTCGTAGACGACCGGCCGGCCGTCCTGGAACGTCAGGTGGTGGTCGTAGGGGAACTGCGAGGGCTGGATGAGGTTGCGCTCGCGGACGACGGCCCGGTCCAGGCCGAGGACGTCGGCGATGCGGTCCATCGTCCGCTCCATCGCGAAGCAGCCCTGCGGCCGCCCGGCACCCCGGTACGGCGTCACGATGACCGTGTTCGTGTAGACGCTCTCCACGACCACCCGGTACACGGGGATCACGTACGGGCCGACCAATTGGGTCGCGGTGATGATCGGCACGATGATCCCGTAGGGCGTGTAGGCGCCGTGGTCGTGCCAGACGTGGACGTCGAGCGCGGTGATCCGGCCGTCGTCGTCGAACCCGACGTTGATCTCCTGCCGCTGCTGCCGCTCGTGGGCGCTGGAGACGAAGTGCTCGCGGCGGTCCTCGGTCCACTTCACCTCGCGGCCGAGCGCGATGGCGGCCATCGGCACCAGCAGCTCCTCGGGCCACGGGTGCACGATCTTCACGCCGAAGCCGCCGCCGACGTCCGGGGCGACGACCTCCACCTGGTCGAGCGGGAGTTGCAGCTTGGCGGCGATGGCGGCGCGCACCGACGTCGAGGCCTGGGTGCTGGTGTGCACCCGCAGCGAGCGGTCGTCGGCGTCCCACCGCGCGTGCACGCCCTTGCCCTCCAGCGGCATGCCGGCGCTGCGCTCGACGTACTGGGTGAACGAGAGGGTGTGCGGCGACGCGGCCAGCGCCGGCTCGACGTCACCGGTCTCCTGGTGGTGCCGCGCCGCGACGTTGTCCGGGATCTCCTCGTGGACGCACGCGCGCGCCTCGCGGGCCGCGTCCACCCCGACGACGGCGGGCAGCTCCTCGTAGGTGACGGCGATCCGCTCGGCGGCGTCCTCGGCGACGTACCGGTCGGTCGCCACCACCATCACGACCGGCTCGCCGACGTGGTTGACCTCGCCGTTGGCCAGTGGGTACCCGGTGCGCGGCGCGGTCAGCTGCGGGTGCGGGATCAGCACGGGCAGCGGCTCGGCGAGCGGGCCGGTGAGGTCCTCGTAGGTGTAGATGGCGACCAGGCCCTCGACGTCGAGGGCGGCGTCCACGTCGACGTCCACGATGCGGGCGTGCGCGTGCGGACTGCGCACGAAGGCGGCGGCGAGTGCGCCGGCGCCGATGTCGTCGAGGTAGCGGCCCCTGCCGGTGATGAGCCGGGCGTCCTCGCGCCGGCGGACCGGCTCCCCGAACAGCTTGGTGGTCACCGCACGGCTCCGTCCGCGGCGGTCTCCGCGGAGATGGCCGGAGGACCGGCGGCAGTTCCCGCGGAAACCGCCATCGCCGCGGCCGCGTGACGCACGGCCTTCTTGATGTTCGCGTAGCCGGTGCACCGGCAGAGGTTGCCGCCGACCAGGTCGTCGACCTCCTCCTCGGTGATCTCCTCGGCCGCGTCCCGCGCCTCGAGCCCGGCGGCGATCGTCACCAGGAAGCCCGGTGTGCAGAAGCCGCACTGCAGGGCGTGGCACTCGCGGAACGCCTCCTGCACCGGGTGCAGCACCTGACCGCCGCGTCCGCCGTCGCGGGCCAGCCCCTCGACGGTGGTCACCTCCGCACCGTCCGCCTGCACGGCGAGCACCAGGCAGGAGCGCACCGGGGTGCCGTCCACCAGCACCGTGCAGGCTCCGCAGACGCCGTGCTCGCAGCCGACGTGCGTGCCGGTCAGCCCGAGGTCGTGCCGCAGGGCGTCCGACAGCAGCCGCCGCACCGGCACGGTGGCTTCACGTGGAACACCGTTCACGGTCAGCCGGACGGTCCGCTCGGTGTCGATGGAGACGGTCACTGGAATCCCCCTGCAGCCTCGGCGGCGGCCTCGATCAGCGTCCGCTCGGTCAGCACGCCGACCAGCAGGCGGCGGTAGTCGGCGCTGGCGTGCAGGTCGCCGTCCGGGTCCACCAGCGTGCGGGCGAGCGCGCCGGCAGCGGCCCAGTCGGCCTTCTCCACCGGGGCGCCGGCGACGGCGTCGGTGAGGTCGTGCACCTCGGGGGTCAGGCCCACCGAGACGTAGGAGGCGCGGACGGCGGCGACGCGGCGGTCCTCGTCGAGGGTGACGACGACGCCCGCGCCGCACACCGCGTAGTCGCCTCTGCGGCGGGCCACCTCGGCGAAGGCGGTCCCCGAGCGCGGCGGCAGCGCCGGGAAGTACGCCGAGGTGACGACGGCGACCGACGGCAACGACGTCTCCAGCGGGCCGACGAACAGGTCCTGCCAGCCGACGGCGCGCTCGCCGGAGGGCTCGGCGACGGACACCGAGCCGCCGGTCAGCGCGAGCACCGACGTCATCTCACCCGAGGGGTCGGCGTGCGCGATCGAGCCGACCGTCGTCCCCCGGTTCCGGATCGCCGGGTGGGCGACGTTCGCCGTCGCCCGGGCCAGCAGCGGCTGCACCCGGGCAGCGCCGTCGTGCGCGAGCAGCCCTGCGTGCCGGACGAGCGCCCCGACCCGCACGCCGTCCGCCGTGACCTCGACGGCGTCGAGGCCGGGCACCCGGTTGAGGTCCACCAGCGTGGCCGGCGCCGCGAGCCGCATGGACAGCAGCGGGAGCAGCGACTGGCCGCCGGCGAGCACCTTGGCACCCTCCTCGGCGGCGAGGACCTCGAGGGCCTCGGGCACCGAGCGCGGGTCGGCGTACCGGAAGGGCGCGGGCTTCACCGGGGGCGGGTCTCCCCGGGAGTCGACGAGCCGGTCACGCCCGGACGGCCGACCTCGTCGACCGACGAGGGGTCGGCGCCGTAGTCGTGCGCACCGGTGTGGCCGAGCGCGGGACCCGTGCCGCCGACGAACTCGCGCTCGGCCTCCAGCGCGGCCTTCATCTCCGCGGGCGCGAGGGCCCGGGCGACGTGCCAGCCGACGACCGCCACGATCGAGCCCAGCGCGATGCCGCCGAGGGAGAAGGACTCGGAGAAGGCCAGCTGGACGTCGCCGATCGCGATGATGATGCCCGCGGCGAGCGGCACCAGGTTGATCGGGTTGGCGAAGTCGACCCGGTTCTCCTTCCAGATCTTCGCGCCGAGCAGGCCGATCATCCCGTAGAGGACGACGGTGATCCCGCCGAGCACGCCACCCGGGACGATGTTGATCAGCGCGCCGAACTTCGGGCACAGGCCCAGCAGGATCGCCACGACGGCCGCCACGTAGTACGCCGCCGTCGAGTACACGCGGGTGGCGGCCATGACGCCGATGTTCTCCGCGTAGGTCGTCGTCGGGGAGCCGCCGACCGAGGTGGCCACGACGGTCGCGACGCCGTCGGCCGCGATGGCCCGGCCCATGTACGGGTCGAGGTCGCGCTTGGTCATCTCGGCGACCGCCTTGACGTGCCCGGTGTTCTCCGCGATCAGCGCGATGACCGCCGGCAGCACCAGGAGGCTGAAGTTCAGCGAGAAGGACGGCGCGATGAAGTCGGGCAGGCCGAACCAGTCGGCCTGGGCCACCGAGTCGAAGTCGATCCGGTCGCGGGTGGAGACCACGCCGGTGCCGTCGGGCGAGGTGATCTGGCCGGCGGTCGCGTCGAGGAGGACCGACAGCAGGTAGCCGAAGACCAGGCCGAGCAGGATGGAGATGCGGGCCCAGAAGCCCCGCAGCAGCAGGGAGGCGACGATGACGAACGCCATCGTCGCCAGCGCCACCCACTGGTCCTGCGGCCAGTAGATGCCGGCCACGACCGGGGCCAGGTTGAAGCCGATCAGCAGCACGACCGCGCCGGTCACCGCGGGCGGCAGGACCGCGTGCAGGAAGCGGACGCCGGCGAAGTGGATGAGCACGCCGACGAGGGCCAGGACGACGCCGGAGACGAGGATCGCGCCGACGACGTCGGAGGAGTCGCCGCCCGACGCGCGGACCGCCACCACGCCGCCGACGAACGAGGCGCTGGTGCCCAGGTAGCTGGGCACCTTCCCGTTCACGATGAGCAGGAAGATGATCGTCGCGATCCCGCTCATCATGATCGCCAGGTTCGGGTCGAGCCCCATGACGATCGGGAAGACGAAGGTCGCGCCGAACATCGCGACGACGTGCTGGGCGCCGATGCCGATCGTCCGCGGCCAGGACAGGCGTTCGTCCGGGGCCACCGCCTCACCGAGCGGCGGGGTCTTGCCGTCCCCGTAGAGCTTCCAGCCGAACGCCATGACCGCCTCCTCGACCTGCTCCTGGGACGTGGCCGGCGCCGCGGACAGCGGTTCCGGCACCCAGGGGGCGCCAATGTGACACGCCCGGCTGACAGGGCGGAAGTACCTCAGTGCTAAATCGTCGTTGCGCCGATGTCTCACCGCTGAGGTACCTGACCGGTACGGTCGGCGCGGTGAGCGAGCGTGCGAGCGACCCCATGGACAGAGCACTCCCGGGAACGCGGACGACGAGCGCCGGCGAGGAGGTCGCGTGACCGCAGCCCCCGTCCGCCACGTCTCCCTGCGCAGCGGCGTGTACGCCGACTCGGTCCGGCTGATGCAGGTCAGCCGGGACGTCGGCGCCCGGGAGGGTGTCACCGCCGTGCTCGTCGCGATGGCCACGCCGCTCAACCTCGAACTCGCCGCGGGCATGGGCCTGGCCCCCGACGAGACCGCCTCCGGCGACCAGCTGCTCGTCGCGGTCACCGCCGAGGACGACGACGCGCTGGCCGCCGCGGTCGCCGCCGTCGACGCCGCGCTGGCCGCCCGCGAACGCGCCGCCGGCCCCGCGCAGACCGTGCCGCTCCGCACGATCGGCGCGGGGCTCTCCGCGCTGGACACCGACGGTCCGGCGCTGGCCGTCGTCAGCGTCCCGGGCCCCTACGCCGTCGCCGAGGCCGCCGACGCCATCGCCGCCGGCCGCAGCGTGCTGGTGTTCTCCGACGGCGTCCCGGTCGAGTCCGAGGTCGCGCTCAAGCGCGCCGCGCACGACGCCGGGGTGCTCGTCATGGGCCCCGACTGCGGGACGGCGATCGTCTCCGGCCTCGCCCTCGGGTTCGCCAACGTCGTGCGCCGCGGGCCGGTCGGCCTGGTCGCCGCGTCCGGCACCGGCGCCCAGCAGGTGTCCTGCCTGCTCGACACGGCCGGCGTCGGGGTCTCGCACGTGCTCGGTGTGGGAGGCCGCGACCTGTCCGAGGCCGTCGGCGGGCTGGCCACCCTCGACGCGCTGGCCCTGCTCGACGCCGACCCCGCCACCGAGCGGGTGCTGCTGGTCTCCAAGCCGCCCGCGCCGTCGGTGGCCTCGGCGGTGGCGGAGGCCGCCGCGGAGCTGTCCGTGCCGGTCCGCTCGGCCGCGCTGTCGCCGGCGACCCCCGACCTCACCGCCGCCGTCGAGGGGCTGCTCGCGGAGATGGGCGTCGCGGTGCCGGAGTGGCCGTCGCGCACCTCGACCAGAACGGCCGCGCCGGGCGCCGTCCTCAAGGGGTTCTACGCCGGCGGCACGCTCGCCGACGAGGCGATGCTGCTCGCCGCGCCGGTGCTCGGCGACATCCGGTCCAACACCCCGCTGCGCCCCGAGCTCGGCCTCGTCGTCGACCCGTCCGCCCCGGACCTGTCCGCCCGCGGGCACGTGGTGGTCGACTTCGGGGACGACGCGCTCACCGTCGGCCGGGCGCACCCGATGATCGACCCGACCCTGCGGCTCGAGGCGCTGGCCCGGGTGGCGGCGTCGGGCGAGCCCGCGGTCGTGCTGATGGACGTCGTCCTCGGCCACGGCGCCGACCCCGACCCGGCCGCCACGCTCGCCCCGGCGCTGCGGGCGGCCGGCCTGCCCGCCGTCGTCGCGCTGGTCGGCACCGAGGCCGACCCGCAGGGCTGGTCCCGCCAGGCCGACGCGCTCGCCGCGGCCGGAGCTCACGTGTTCGCGTCCAACGCGCAGGCCACCCGGCACGCGCTCGACCTGCTGGGAGCCGCGCGATGAGGCTGCTGTCCGGGACGCCGACGGTCGTCGCCGCGGGCGTCGACGTCTTCTCCGCCGCGCTGCGCGCCCAGGGCGCCGACGTCCACGACGTCGACTGGCGCCCGCCCGGCTTCGGTGAGCCCGCCGACCTCGCCGCCCTCGCGCTCGACCGGCGCCGGGCCGCGGCCAACCGCACCGCCGTCGAACGGGTGATGGCCGCCGGGTCGCACCTGGTCGACGTCCGCCCGGCGCGCGACGTGCTCGGCCTGCCCGACCGCACGCTGCTGCACGCCGGCCCGCCGATCGGGTGGGCCGACGCCAGCGGTCCGCTGCGCGGTGCGCTGATCGGTGCCTGCCTCTTCGAGGGCTGGGCGTCCACGGTGGAGGAGGCGGAGCGCCTGCTCGCCGCCGGGGAGATCGCCCTCGACCCGTGCCACCACCACCGCACGGTCGGGCCGATGGCCGGGGTGACCTCGCCATCCATGTGGATGTACTGCCTGGAGGACCCGGTCACCGGCGGCCAGGCGTTCTGCAACCTCAACGAGGGCCTGGGCAAGGTGCTGCGGATGGGCGCCTACGACGACGAGGTGCTCACCCGCCTCGCCTGGATGCGCGACGTCCTCGGGCCGGTGCTGCAGGCCGCCGTGCGCTCGATGGCCGAGCCGCTGGACGTCAAGGCCGTGCTCGCCCAGATGCTGCAGATGGGCGACGAGGGGCACAACCGCAACCGCGCCGGCTCGCTGATGACCCTGCGCGAGCTCTCCCCGGCGATCGTGGAGGTCGACGCGCCGTCGTCCGACGTCGCCGCGGTGCTGCGCTTCATCGGCGGCAACGAGCACTTCTTCCTCAACCTGGGCATGCCGACGGCGAAGCTCGCCATGGACGCGGCGCGGGACGTGCCCGGCTCGACGATGGTGACCGTGATGTCCCGCAACGGGACCGAGTTCGGCATCCGGACCGCCGGCACCGGCGACCGCTGGTTCACCGGCCCCGCCAACACCCCGGTCGGCCTGTTCCTCGGCGACTACGGCCCGGACGACGCCAACCCCGACATCGGCGACTCCGCGATCATGGAGACCTACGGCGTCGGCGGGTTCACCATGGCCGCCGCACCCGCGATCGTCCGGTTCGTCGGCGGCACCGTGCCCGACGCGCTGGCCACCACCGAGCGGATGTACCAGCTGACCCTGGCCGAGAACCCCGCCATGCAGGTGCCGATCCTCGGCTTCCGCGGCTCCCCGACCGGCATCGACGTCCTCGCGGTGGCGCGCACCGGTTGGCTGCCGCAGATCAACACCGGCATGGCCGGGCGGGTCGCCGGCACCGGTCAGGTCGGCGCCGGGCTGGTGCAGCCGCCGCGCGAGTGCTTCGAGCAGGCACTGGCCGCCCTCGCCGCGGAGACCCGCGCCGCCGCCTGACGCCCGTCGAGTGCGACGCGCTCGTGGCCGTCAGCCGCTCATCGCCACGACGTCGCAGCCCCCCGGTGCCACGTGCCGGGGCGGTCCGCTGCAGGGGCCCGCCGCGAGCCTGCGAGTGGCGGGGGGCAGGGGGTCCTCGTCAGCGGACGCAGGCCAGCAGCGTGCGGACGGCGCCCGGCAGCTCGCCGGTGGAGGTGAGCGGGGCGGGGAACGGGGTGCGCAGGTCGTAGCAGCCGGTGCGGGGCTCGACCCGGAACAGCACCCCGTGCCGGTCCAGGCCGAGCAGGTGCACCGGGTCGTCACCGGCCCACGCCTGCACCCGGGCGCACAGCTCGGCCAGCGGACCGGCGTGCTCGCTGATCAGGTCGTCCTCGTCGGCGCCCAGCGGATCGGGGCGGGCGGCGGCGTATTCCTCCGGGGTGACCTCGGTCCAGCCGCCGCCCTCGTGCAGCAGCACCTCGGCGACGTCCAGCCGCAGCAGCGTCGCGGTGAGCCCCACGTCGAGCAGGACGTCGTCCGGGCGGACGGCGGCGAAGGCCAGTACCAGGTCGGCCTCGTCCTCGGCGGACAGCGGCGTCAACCAGCCGGCGAGCTCGAGCCGGGCCCGCAGCGGGTTGCGCAGCGGCTGGGTCGAGCGGGAGGTCACCGTGACCTTCGCCGCGAGGTCGCCGTCCGGGGACTCGTGGACCGCCGTCGCCAGCCCGCCGCTCCGGGGGACGACGACCAGCACCCGCCCGTCGTCCAGCGTGGCCGCCGCCAGCAGCCGGCTGGTGCCCAGCCCCAGGGCCTGCACCGAGGCGATCGGCCGGGTGGCGACCGTGCGGGCCCGCTCGGCGGCGTCCGCGGCGCGGTCCTGCTGCACGGGGGAGGACGTCCCGCGTCCGATGGTCATGGGTGCCCCTCGGGGTCGACGTCGTGGAATAAGGTGAGCCTAACCAAACGTTGGAGGCCCCGTGAACAACCCTCGTCCCAAGGTCCGGATCAGCCGCGCCCTCGGTATCCCACTCACGCCCAAGGCCGTCGAGTACTTCGAGCGCCGTCCGTACCCGCCCGGCGAGCACGGCCGCAAGCGCCGCAAGGAGAGCGACTACTCGACCCGGCTGCGCGAGAAGCAGCGGCTGCGGGCCCAGTACGACATCAGCGAGACACAGCTGCGCGCCGCCTTCGACCGGGCCCGGCGCGCCGGCGGCAAGACCGGCGAGGCGCTGATCCAGGACCTCGAGTCCCGCCTCGACGCGACCGTCCTGCGGGCCGGGTTCGCGCGCACCATCTACCAGGCACGTCAGTTCGTCACCCACCAGCACGTGCTGGTCAACGGCAAGCGCGTCGACCGTCCCTCCTACCGGCTCGAGCCCGGCGACTTCGTGCAGATCGCGGAGAAGTCGAGGACCAAGGAGCCCTTCGTCGTCGCCGCCTCCGGTGCGCACGCCACGGCGCCCGCCTACCTGGAGGTCCGGCTGGCCGACCTGGTCGCCCGGGTCGAGCGGGTGCCCGACCGCGACGAGGTGCCGGTCGTCTGCGAGGAGCAGCTCGTCGTCGAGCACTACTCCCGCTGATCCCCCCGCGAGATCTGCACACTCGTGGCCATCGAGCCCGTGATCGCCGCGACTGTGCAGATCTCGCGCCGCCGGGGTAGCGGCCGCGCGTGGACCCCCGCGACGTCGTCCGGCGCAGCAAGCGGCTCTCCTACGTGCTGCGCCACGCCCCCGGTGCCGTCGGGGTGACCCTCGACGCGGCCGGCTGGGCGGACGTCGACGCCCTGCTCGCCGCCCTCGGCTGGACCCGTGCGGAGCTCGAGCACGTCGTCGCCACCAATGACAAGCGCCGGTTCGCCCTCGACGACACCGGCACGCGGATCCGCGCCAGCCAGGGCCACAGCGTCGCCGTCGACCTCGGCTACGCCGCGGAGGAGCCACCGCCGGTGCTGTTCCACGGGACGGCGGAGCGCAACCTGCCCGCCATCGAGGCCGAGGGCCTGCGCCCCGGACGTCGCCATGCGGTGCACCTCAGCTCCGACGAGGCCACGGCCCGACGGGTGGGGGCCCGTCACGGGCGGCCGGTCGTCCTCGGGGTCGACGCCGAGGGCATGGCGCGCGACGGCGCGGTCTTCACCCGCTCGGCGAACGGCGTGTGGCTGGTCGACGCCGTCCCGCCCCGGTACCTACGCGGACCGTGACGACAGGTCGCGCACCCCGGCGGTGAGCGTGGCCTGGTTTGCCGAAGGATGTGGTCAGCCGCAGCAGCCACTCCCCGGCCGCCGCGCCCTCGGGAACCGAGCCCGCCTGGTCGCGGACGCTCCGGTCCACCCCCTCGCGCTGTGGTGGAGTCTCGGGCGGTAGGGAGAAAGACCGTTCTGTCTCCCCCTGTGACGACCTGGAGGCCCCCCATGTCCGCCGTCTACACCGCCACCGCCACCGCCACCGGTGAGGGCCGCAACGGCCACACCCGCACCGACGACGGCCTGGTCGACCTCGACCTGGCCGTGCCGAAGGAGATGGGTGGTCCCGGCGGCGGTGCCAACCCCGAGCAGCTCTTCGCCGCCGGCTACGCGGCCTGCTTCCACGGCGCGCTCAAGCTCGTCGCCCGCCAGCAGGAGGCGACCTTCACCGACTCCGCCGTCACCGCCGAGGTCGGCATCGGCCCGGACGACGCCGGTGGCTTCGCGCTCGAGGTCACCCTGCGGGTCGAGCTCGGCGGCATCGACCAGACCGCCGCCGAGCAGCTCGTCGAGGCCGCCCACCGGGTGTGCCCCTACTCGAACGCCACCCGCGGCAACGTGCCGGTGACCCTGGAGACGGTCACCGCCTGAGAGAGAGGACCCCCTGCCGGCCTGGGACGACGGCCGGGGACGCCCGCGCCCGGGCCGGGGGGACCCGCCCGCGCGCGGTGCACCGCTCAGCCGCGGCCGGGGAGCACGGCCCTCGCCTCGCCAGGCCACTCGGTCACCAGTACCCGGACCCGAGGGGGTCACCGCAGGTCAGCGGCACACTGGGCCGGTGATCCGCAACGTCGTCGTCGGCCGGGTGCGCCCGGGCACCGACCTCTCCCTCGTCCAGGAGGCGCTCGACGCCATCGTCGCCCTGCCCGTGGAGGGGCTGGTGGACGTCCGGGCCGGCCTGGACGCCGGCCTGCGGGCCGGCGCGTGGAGCTTCGCCATCACCAGCGACTTCGTCGACGCCGAGGCCTACCGGGTGTACGACGCGGAGGCCGAGCACAACCGCATCCGGCGGGAGATGTTCGACCCGGTCTGCGAGGAGATCGCGCGAGTGCAGTTCCAGTTCTGAGCGGGCTCAGCAGGGCCGGCGTCCAGTGGGGCACCCCCTGCCGAGTGGGCAGTCGCGGGCGCCGGGGACGGCGTGTCCGCGCGTGCCGCCGACCGCACCTGCGCACTCGGCCGGTGGTGCGGTCGGAGCGGCTCAGCCGGGCAGCGCGTCCAGCGGCATCCCGACGTAGAGCATCCCGACCAGCTCGCCGTCGGCGGAGTGCAGGCCCTCGTAGGCGGTGAAGTACGGCCGGTCGGCGACCGTCGCCTCGCCGGTGTAGGTCCGCCCGGCCAGGACGGCGGTGAGCACCGGGTTGGCGCTGCCGTCGGCGGTGCGACGCGGGATGTAGCTGCCGACGTTGCGCCGGCCCTGGGCCGTGACGACGGTCGTGGCCACGCGGACCATGCTGCCGTCGTCGTCCAGCCGCTGGAACAGCGTGCAGCTGCCGCCCACCAGCGCCACGACGTCGTCGACCAGCGGCGCGGGGCGGCGCGGGTCGTCGTCGCGGGTCAGCGGCACGCCGCCGAGCAGCAGGTCGGGCAGCTCGACCTCCCGGCTCGCCCCGGTCACCTGGTCGCGGACGGGGAGCCGACGGCGGCCCTCGCCCAGCTGCACGCCGCCGGCCTCGTCGAGCAGGTCCTCGGCCACGGCCAGCGCCCGCCGGACGTATGCCTCGCGCTGGTCGTCGGCGAGCGCGGCCACCGCCTCGGTGATCCGGGCCGACCCGCCGGCCGCCCGCTCCACGCTCTCGACGACCCGGTCGGTGGCGGCCCGCTGCTGCTCGACGGCCGCGGCGACGGTGTCCTGCGCCGCGGCGATCGAGCCGAGCGTCGTGCTGATCCGCGAGACGACGTCCACGGCCGAGCGGGTCTCCCGGTGCACCGCCTCGACCTGGGCGCCGATGTCGCCGGCGGCGCGGGCGGTGCGCTCGGCGAGCTGCTTGACCTCGTCGGCGACGACGGCGAAGCCGCGGCCCACCTCACCGGCGCGGGCGGCCTCGACGTAGGCGTTGAGCGCGAGGAACCGGCTCTGCTGGCTGATCGCCGACAGCAGCCGGACGATCTCCGTGATCGCCTCGGTCGCGCCCTGCAGCGCGGCGATCCGCTCGTCGACGGCCTGCGCGTCGCGGACCGCCTCCGCGGTGACCGTCGAGGCGTGCGTCGTGCACCCGGCGATGTCGCCGATCGCCGACCGCAGCTCGACGAGGGACTCCGCGGCCTGCCGTGTCGTCGCGGAGACCTCCCGGCTGGCCTGGGCGAGCACCCCGGCCCGCTGCGCGGCGTCCTCGCCCCCGCCCTCGCGCTCGAGCCGCCGGCGCGCCCGGCTCGAGGTCAGCCGGGGAGCCGGCGGGGGCACCGGCGCCGGCCGGGACCCGGGCAGGACGGTCTGCTGGACGGACGACCTGCGCACGCATGCCTCCTCGGCCGGCCCGGTGGGGAGCACCGGTCGCGGAGCCGAGGCGCTCCGGCGGTGCGCGCTCACGGTAGGTCGCTGTCGGTCACGCGGTGTGAGGCGCGCCGCACCGGGGCAGCGGGGTCTCAGGCCTTGACGATCGCCGCCACGGGACCGCCGCCCGACGGACCCTGGTGCACCGCCGCCACCGACACGAACACCGCCGGGTCGCCGGTCACCGACGCCGCCACGCCGCCCACCGTCGCCTTGATCTGGCGGTGCCAGAAGACGTCGGAGTCGTCGAGCATCGCGTTGCGCCGGCCGCGGACGTAGCCGGTCGGGTCGGCCTCGCACTTGAGGAAGACGTTGACCAGCCGGTCGCCGAGGTCGCTGGGGTGCGGCCGCTCGGGCAGCTCGAGCCCGGCGTCCCGGATGGCGTTCCAGATGCCGTCCTGGTCGAGCGCGTCGCGCATCACCGAGTGGCCGATCCGGTAGGCCCCGCCGTGCCCGCGGGCGTTGCCGACGACGACGATCTGCGCCCGGTCCAGCTCGACGCCGGACGAGCAGGAGGCCACCGCGCTGTACAGCGACAGGTCGCGCATGACCTGCTCCTGGCGCGGCATCTCGATCTCGCCGAGCGCCACCGCGATGCCCAGCGCCGTCGTCCCGTTGGACAGGTCCATCGAGCCGTGCGGCTCGTCGTAGTACGTGTCCTTGCCGCGCGCCTTGGCGTCGCGGATGGTCTCGATGGTCAGCAGCGGCGTCTTGGTCTGCACGTAGTGGACGTCGGCCGGGTCGGTGATGCCGGCCTCCGCCATCGCCCGGCGCACGCCCTCGGCGACCTTCTCGACCATCGCGATCCGGCCGATGTCCTCGGGCAGGAGGACGTCGCTCATCGCGTAGCCCACGGTCAGCCGCGGCTCGTCGGTCTTCTCCACCGCGTCCTCGGGCAGTGTGGCGAAGACCGTCGCGTGCGGGCTGATGACGCCGTCCGTGCCGCCCGACCACACGATCGGGATCTGCGCGACCTCCTCCTTGGACCGGCTGCCCTTCTCGAGCAGCACCTCGCGGAAGGCCCGGTCGGCGATGATCCGCGTGTAGTCGTTGACCCCGCCGTTGCCCTCGGTCTTGCCGATGACGGCGACGACCCGGTCGGCCTCCATCACGCCGTCGTCGACGAGCTTGGCCAGCTCGGAGGCGTCGCTGACGTTGTGCAGCGGGATCTTGCGGACCTCGATCGGTGCGGGCACGGCTTTCCTCTCAACTCGCCAACAGGACGGTGCCGACGTCGTCGCTCGCGACGGCGTCGGCGATGTGCTCGAGGGACGTCACGACGGCGCGGCGCGTGGGGCCGGGGCCACGAGCAGAGCCCTCCACGAAGCGGAGCGCGGCCTCGACCTTGGGACCCATCGAGCCGCGGGCGAACTCGCCGGCCGCGGCGTGCGCGCGCAGCTCTGCGGGGGTGACCCGGCCGAGCGGCCGGGCGGCGGGGGTGCCGTACCCGACGAGCACGTGGGGGACGTCGGTCGCGATCACCAGCGTCCCGGCGTCCAGCTCGCGGGCCAGCAGCGCGGCGGTGAGGTCCTTGTCGATCACGGCCTCGACACCGCGCAGGGCCCCGCCGGGGCGGGCGGGATCCTCCACCACCGGCACGCCGCCCCCGCCGGCGCAGACGACGACGAACCCGGCCGCGAGGAGCGCCTCGATCGCCGGGACGTCGACCACGCGCCGCGGCTCGGGCGAGGCGACGACCCGCCGCCAGCCGCGCGCGCCGCGGTCCTCCCACACCTGGCCGTGGGCCATGGACCGCTCGGCCTGCTCGCGCGGCAGGAAACGGCCGATCGGCTTGGACGGCTCCCGGAAGTGCGGGTCGTCGGCGTCCACGAGGGTGCGGGTGACCAGGGCGGCGGTGCGCATCGGCACCCCGTGCGCGGCGAGGGCGGCGTCGAGCTCGTCGGCCAGCGTGAAGCCGATGGTCGCCTGGGTCTGGGCGACGCACCAGTCCAGCGGCACCGGCGGGACCTCGTGCGCGGCCATCTCGTTCTTGACCAGCAGGTTGCCCACCTGCGGCCCGTTGCCGTGGGTGAGCACCACCGGGACGCCGGTGGCCACGACCGCCGCCACGTGCCGGCAGGCCGCGGCGATCGCGTCGCGCTGCGCGGCGGGCGTGGCCGAGCCGTCCGGGCCGGTCATCGCGTTGCCGCCGAGGGCGATGACGACGCGGCCGGGGGTCACCCTGGCGACCCTAGCGATGTGTGTCTTAGTGGTGAAGTACTCGGCCGGGGCACGCGGCCCCTCGACCCGTCGCGGCTGGGGAGTGGAGGATCTGCGGTGAGCGGACACCCGAGGGGAGACCGCGATGCGCGTCCACTTCCACCTGGACACCCGCGCGAGCCCGGAGCAGGTCTTCACTGCGTTCACCGACGTGAGCGAGCGGCGGCTCGAGGTGTGGTCGAAGACGCTCGACCCGGCCAAGTACGAGGTCCGCGACCAGGGGGAGAGCTGGGCCGTCGTCCGGGAGGGGAGCGCCGGGGTCGACCTGTGGGTGGTGCTGCGCTACGAGTGGGCGGCTCCGGACCGGGTCAGCTGGACGCTGGTCGACAGCGACCACTGCGATCGAGGCGCCGGCGAGGTCCTCATCACGCCGCGGGACGGCGGCGGCAGCCGGGTCGATGTGACCATCCACCACTCCGGCGGCCGGGGACTGCGGGGCCGGGCGGTGCTGCTGGCCCAGCGCGTGCTCGGGCCCCTCGCGTTCCCGCGGACGTGGCGCGCGGCGCTGGACCGGCTGGCGGGCTGAGCGCGCTCTCAGCGGCGCCAGAAGTCGAAGGCGTCCCGCCCGGGCCGGAAGCCCGCCGCCTCGACGACGTCCACCGCGAGGTCGAAGTGCTGCCCCACGCCGGCCGGCTGGTGGGCGTCGCTGCCGAAGCTGACCGCCTCGCCGCCCTCCTCGAAGAACCAGCGCACCTGGTCGACCGACGCCAGCGGGCTGGTCGTGTTCACCTCCAGCGCCCGGCCGGTGCCGGCCAGCGCCCGGAACACCGCGCGGTACTCCTCCTCGTAGTCCTTCTCCGCGTACCGGTCGCTGCCGCCGGGCCAGTAGCGCCGCGGGAAGTCCACGTGCGCGAGCACCTGGAAGACGTCGCTGTTCTCGACCATGTCGACGAGCTCGGCCAGGTAGCGGCGCATCGTCGTGTCCGGGTCGGGGTAGAGCAGCCGCCCCACGCCGTAGAGCCGGCCGTCCTGGCTCAGCGAGTGCAGCGAGCCGAGCACCCGGTCGACGGGGGAGTCCCGCAGGTGGGCGGCGACGCTGGCGGCGAACAGGTGCGGCTCGCCGGTCTCCACGCCCGACCAGATCCGCAGCTCCGGGAAGCGCTCGCGGCACTCCTCGAGCTCGGCGGAGTAGCCCTCGACGTCGATGGGCAGGTGCCGGGAGGCGTGCCGGTCCACCAGCCCCTCGGCGGTCGCGCGGTCCTCCGGCGTCCAGGTCGTGAAGTCGAGGTGCTCGGTGAAGGCGATGGCAGGCAGGCCCCGGGCGACCGCCCGCTCGCACGCGCGCACCATCGTGGAGGAGTCGGCGGTGTCCCAGGACCACCTGGTGTGCACGTGGTTGTCCGGTGGTCGCATCGTCTGTGGATTCTCCCCCTTCGTCCCCGGGGTCCGCGCGGCGACCGGTCCTGTCGCCCGTCCTGCCTACTGTCGGGAGCCATGACCACCGCCGCGCCGTCCGCCGACCTCGCCACCGAGGCCCTCGAGGTCCTCCGCGAGCTGACCGGCCGCCCCGACGCGGTCTTCCGCGAGGGTCAGGACGCCGCCGTCGCCGCGCTGGTCGAGCGCTCCGAGCGGGCCCTGGTCGTGCAGCGCACCGGGTGGGGCAAGTCGGCGGTCTACTTCGTCTCCACCGCGCTGCTGCGCCGCCGCGGCGCCGGCCCCACGCTGCTGGTCAGCCCGCTGCTGGCGCTGATGCGCGACCAGGTCGCCGCCGCCGCGCGCGCCGGCATCCGGGCCGTGGAGATCTCCAGCGCCAACGCCACCGAGTGGGACGACGTCGCCGCGGCCCTGGCGGCCGACGACGTCGACGTCCTGCTGGTCTCGCCCGAGCGGCTGACCAACCCGCGCTTCCGCGAGGAGCAGCTGCCGGGGCTGGTGGCCCGCTGCGGTCTGCTCGTCGTCGACGAGGCGCACTGCGTCTCCGACTGGGGCCACGACTTCCGCCCCGACTACCGCCGCATCCGCGACCTGCTCGGCACGCTCCCGGCCGGGACGCCGGTGCTCGCGACCACCGCGACGGCCAACGAGCGGGTGGTCGCCGACGTCGCCGAGCAGCTGGGTGCCGGCGGCGTGGGGGTGACGACGGTGCGCGGTCCCCTGGCGCGCGACTCGCTGCGCCTCGGGGTGCTGCGGCTGCCCACCGACCGGGCGCGGCTGGCGTGGCTGGCCGCCCACCTCGGCGACCTGCCGGGCAGCGGCATCGTCTACACGCTCACCGTGGCCGCGGCCGAGGAGACGGCGTCCCTGCTGCGCGACGCCGGCCACGAGGTGCGCGCCTACACCGGCCGGCTCGACGACGCCGACCGCAAGGACGCCGAGGAGGCGCTGCGGGAGAACCGGGTCAAGGCGCTGGTCGCCACCTCGGCGCTCGGCATGGGCTTCGACAAGCCCGACCTCGGCTTCGTCGTCCACCTGGGGGCGCCGTCGTCGCCGGTCAGCTACTACCAGCAGGTGGGCCGCGCCGGCCGCGCCGTCGAGCACGCCGACGTGCTGCTGCTGCCCGGCCCCGAGGACCTCGCCATCTGGCAGTGGTTCGCCACCTCCTCCATGCCGCGGGAGGACCACGCCGCCGCGGTGCTCTCCGCGATGGCCGACGGGAAGGCCTGGTCGGTGGCCCGTCTGGAGACGGTGGCCGACGTCCGCCGCTCCCGGCTGGAGCTGCTGCTCAAGGTGCTCGCGGTGGACGGCGCGGTGGAGCGGGTGCAGGGCGGCTGGCGGTCCACCGGACGGCCGTGGGTGTACGACGCCGACCGCTACGCCCGCGTCACCCGCACCCGGGAGGCCGAGCAGCGGGCGATGATCGCCTACGCGAAGCCGGTCGACGAGGCGCACTGCCGGATGGCCTTCCTGCAGGAGGCCCTCGACGACCCGACCGCCGCCCCCTGCGGTCGCTGCGACGTCTGCGCCGGCCCCTGGTACTCGACCGAGGTCCCCGAGGGGGCGGCCGCGGCGGCCTCCGCCGCCCTCGACCGTCCCGGCGTCGAGCTGGCACCGCGGGCCCAGTGGCCGACCGGTGCGGACCGCCTCGGCGTCGAGGTCAAGGGCAAGATCGCGCCGGGGGAGCAGCTCGACCCGGGCCGGGCCGTCGCCCGGCTCACCGACCTCGGCTGGGGGCAGCGGCTGCGCGCCCTGCTCGGGGACGACGGTGTCGGCGGCGTGGTCGACCTCGAGGCCCCGGGCCTGGAGGAGGACCCGGATGCCGCCTTCGACGTGCCGGTGCGGCGGGCGTCCTCCGACCTCTCGCCGGACGACGAGCTGCTGCAGGCCTGCGCGCGGGTGCTGGCCGCCTGGGACTGGGCCGAGCGCCCCGCCGCGGTGGTCGCCGTCCCCTCCCGCCGCCGGCCCCGCCTGGTCACCGGGCTGGCGCAGGGTCTGGCCGGCCTGGGCCGGCTGCCCTACCTCGGGGAGCTCTCGCTCGCCCACGGCGGCCCGACCGGGCAGCCCGGGGGCAACAGCGCCTTCCGGCTGGCCGGTGTGTGGCAGCGGATCGTCGTCGGCCCGGAGCTGCGCGAGCGGCTGGCCCAGCTGGGCCCGGTGCCGGTGCTGCTGGTCGACGACCTCGCCGACTCGCGCTGGACCATGACCGTCGCCGGTCGCGAGCTGCGGCTGGCTGGCGCCTCCCGCGTGCTGCCCTTCGCGCTCGCCCTCACCGCCTGACGGAGGACCACCTCCCCTCACGCCTCGCAATCTCGGCGTGGGGTCCCGAGGTGGCCGTTCCAGCACGTCACCGGGCTCGCGCCGGATCCCTGCAGGGCGGCCGCCCGTCCACCCGGGCCCTCCCGAGTCCAGGCCGGGCGCCGGGACGAGGCCGCCTCCACTCGGAGCGGTTGGCGCGGTCCGCACTCGTACACGCGTTCGATCCCGCGTAGCCTCCGCCCATGTCGCTCGTACACCAGCCGTCGATGTGGGACCTCGCCGAGGAGGCCACGCTCGGGGCCCTCGCGGTCACCCGGCACCACCTCGACCGGGGTGCCTGGGTCGACCACCTGCCCGGCTGGGTCCGGGGGTCCGACGAGGTGCTCGAGGTGCTGCTCGGGGACATCGGCTGGCGGGCCGACCGACGGCAGATGTACGAGCGCGAGGTCGCCGTCCCCCGCCTGCTGCGGTGGTACGGCGGGGACGAGCCGCTGCCGCACCCGTTGCTCACCGAGGCACGGGAGGCGCTGAACGCCCGCTACGGGCCAGAGTTGGGCGAGCCGTTCGTCAGCGCCGGCATGTGCCTCTACCGCGACGGCCGTGACAGCGTCGCCTGGCACGGTGACCGACTCGGCCGCGGGCGCAGCGCCGACACCATGGTCGCGATCGTGTCCTTCGGGTCGCCGCGGCCGCTGCTGCTCCGCCCGGTCGGCGGCGGGGCGGGCCTGCGGTTCCCCCTGGGTCACGGGGACCTGGTCGTCATGGGCGGTGCGTGCCAGCGGACGTGGGAGCACTGCATCCCGAAGACCACCAAGCCGGTGGGCCCCCGGGTCAGCGTCCAGTTCCGCCCCCGTGGTGTGGCCTGACGCCGCCGGGGGCGGGTGGCGTCCACGTGTCAGGTCGGCGGTCGCAGGCTGTGACCCGGCTCACACCCGCGCGCGGAAGTCGCTCCGGCGGCGGGGCGTTCCCCCACACGTCGGGACACCGCCACCAGCGGCCGGCCACCCGCCCCCGGCTCCATGACGAGGAGCGCGGATGCGGCGGGGAGCCGACGAGGGGGCCGGCCTCGTCCCGGCAGCGGGTCCTAGGACCACCGCGCGCTGCCCTCCACCCGCCTCCTGTCGCAGGGCGGGATCGGTGCGGGAGGCTCGGCGCGGCGGACCGCGTCGACCCCGACGTCCCGGAGTCCGGCTCCTCAGCCGGCCCGACGGGCACCGATGCCCCTGGGCACAGGGGCATCCACCGGGAGGGCGGCCTCCTCCGCGGACCCCCCCTGCAGGGGGCCCCGCGGGTGGTGTACTGTTCTCTCTGCACCGAGCGAGAACAGACCGGGTCGCAAGCCTGGGAAACCGCCGGACAGACCCCCGAGGTCCGACCGCTGCGGAGCACGGTGTACATTGGAGACACCGCCTCGAACGAAGGCCGAGAAGGCTGGAGTACGAGCGCGTCCGCTCCTTGAGAACTCAACAGCGTGCCGAAAGTCAGTGCCATGTATGTGACCCCTTTGTGGGTTTCTTTGGGTTGATTGACGAGAGCGTCCAGTTCTCGGTTCTCGCCCGGATTTGAATTCATCTACGGAGAGTTTGATCCTGGCTCAGGACGAACGCTGGCGGCGTGCTTAACACATGCAAGTCGAACGGTGAACCGTCTTCGGACGGGGATCAGTGGCGAACGGGTGAGTAACACGTGGGCAACCTGCCCCCGGCTCTGGGATAACTCCAAGAAATTGGGGCTAATACCGGATGTGACCGCTGACCGCATGGTCTG
>NZ_FNHE01000028.1 GCF_900103785.1 Geodermatophilus siccatus
CTCCGGCGAGGTCTGCCGGGGCATGCGGTGCGGCCGCGAGGAGCGGTCGGCCAGCCCGGCCTCGCCCTCGGCGCGCCAGCGGCGCACCCACTTGTGAACCGTCTGCCGACTGACGCCCAGCTGCTTGGCCACTTCACCGGGCCGGTGACCGGCCAGGACACGGTCGACGATCAGCGTGCGGGCGAACACGGTGGTACGGGCGTTAGCGTGGGCCACGGAGACCTCCGGTTGGCAACGGCGACGTCAAGCACCGCCACTCCTTCCGGAGGTCTCCTTCGTCACCAAGGCGCCACGCCGACCGTCAACAACGTCCCTGGCTACGACATCTAGCGCACGTCTTCCCATGCGCAAGAGATTACACACCAATTGTTGATCAAAGCTGCTCCGTCCGACGGGTGTGACGAGTCGAACCGGGTGTTCGTCGCGCGGCGCGGCCGCCCGGAGCTGACCACGACGATTCTGGCGCCCGTGAGCTGGCCGACCTGGTCGAGCGGATGCGGCGCACCTCGGGACGGCGGATCGACATGTCTACGCCGTTCGTCGACGCGGTGATGCCCGACGGGCCGCGGCTGCACGTGGTCATCCCCATTCGCACGCGGACAGCAGACGCATCAGCACAGACGCATGGCAGGCGCCGAAGGCTTTCCGAGCCGGGCACCAGCGACTACTCTTCTCACCCGAACCACTACTTTACGTAGTCGTTCAACGCTCCTCCGATGGCCGCGGGCCGTCGCCGCAACGCTCACTCGGGCGCATTCGGGCTGCGGGATGCACCCCGACCCCGCTCACGGGAGGCCTCGTGCACCTCAACCCGACGACGCCGCGCGGAGCGGCCCCCGACGTCCTGGCGACCGGCACGTCGTCGCGCGCCCTCGCCGAGTCAGCTGCCGCGCACCGGCCGATCCGCGTCATGTCCTACAACATCGCGCACGGCCAGGGCGTCGATGACCGCCTGGATCTCGACCGGGTCGCGGCCGAGATCGGTCACTCCGGCGCCGACATCGTGGGCCTGCAAGAAGTCGACCGGCATTGGAGTCAGCGCAGCGACTTCGCCGACCAGGCCGCGGAACTGGCGCGGGACCTGAGCATGCATGTCGTGTACGGCGCGAACCTGGACCTCGGCCCGCTGACCCCCGGTGCGCCGCGACGTCAGTACGGCAACGCCATCCTGTCTGACGCGCCCATCCGCGAGTGGCGCAACACCCTGCTGCCCCGCAGTGGGAGCTCCGAGCAGCGAGGCCTGCTCGAGGCGCTGGTCACCATGCGCGGAATCCAGGTGCGGGTCTTCACCACGCACCTGCAGCACAGCAGCCAGCAGGAGCGCCTCGCCCAGGTCGCCGCCATTCGGAAGAGGATCAGCACCGCCCAGGAGCCGGTCATCCTCACCGGCGATCTCAACGCCGGCCCGGACACCCCGGAGATCGACGCCATCACCCAGAACCTCGTCGACGCGTGGGCCGAGGCCGGCGTGGGACCCGGCTACACGTACTCGACCGTGAACCCCCACGCCCGCATCGACTACGTCTTGCACAGCAACGTCACAACGTGCAGTGCGGCTGTGCTCAGCACATCCGGGTCCGACCACCTGCCAGTCACAGCCGATCTGGTCCTGCCCCGCGCCTGACTGGGCGCCGGCACCTCGGCCCGCCCCATCATGAGTTGATCTGACCGGTCGGCGAGCCACCATGGGGCCACCATCACGCCCCGGACATCACCCGCCGGATGGCGGGTCAACATCCGCACGTTCGTGCTGCAGGCGAACTCGCTCGACGAGCTGGTCGTCTTGGGCAAGGTGACCCGGCAGGCCGCGCGGTTCCTCGAGGCCGCCGCCGTCGGGGGCCTCAACGTGCTGGTCGTCGGCGGCACCCCGGCGGGCAACACGGCTAATCGTTAGGACACCCGGGGATCCGACGGGGCTCGCTGGCTGAAACGGCATCGTGTGCAGCGTGAAGGTCTTCGACGACATCTCGCGCAGCGACCCCTCGCCTGCTCGTCACGACGAGAGTTCCGCCGACTTCTACGCCAGGGTCTCGGGAGTCTTCTGGGATGACATACGCACCCTGATAGATGACTGGTTCTCCCGCCTATGCGCCGGCGCCAAGGCCGACATCCGGTCGCGGCTCAGATCTTCAAATGACCGGGATTTAAACAGCGCCTTCTGGGAGTTGTATCTTCATGAATCTCTGGTTGGAAGTGGGTTCACGGTCACCTGTCATCCGGATGTCCCCGAGGGGACGCGAAAGCCCGACTTCCTAGCATCAAACGATCAAACGTCGTTTTATGTGGAGGCCCGCGCCATCTCCCCGAGCGATGTCGATGCTGTTGCGGGGAATCGTGTCAAAGCCGTGTACGGGCAGCTGGACAAGCTCGATAGTCCGAACTTCTTCCTTTGGATCGCCGTCGAGCGGTCAGGGTCAGTCACTCTTGCCACTAAGAAGCTGCGCCTCGCCCTCACAAGTTGGCTAGCTCCCCTCGATCCAGATGAACTGCTGGGTGTCCTCGATGGAGGGTCGGCGGAGGCGCTACCGACGTTCACCTGGGACGCGGACGGATGGCGGATCACGTTCCGAGCCATCCCGAAGTCCCCTGGATCCAGGGGCACTGGGACAGGTGTCCGTCCTCTCGGGATATTCGGTGGCACTCGCGCCCAAATTGTTGACGACAAGACTCCAATCCGCACAGCCCTGTCCAAGAAGGGCAAGGCCTACGGTGATCTGGGCCGTCCGTATATCGTGGCCCTCGCAATCAGTAGTCTCAGCTCCGATGGCGACGACATAGCCGACGCCCTATATGGCACCGAGAGCTTCGAGCTTGTAACGACCGAGAGTGGAGAGGTGGTCGGGCAGCCGACTTGGGCGTCCGATGGTTATTGGTGGGACGGGACTTCATGGCTTCACACCTCAGTGTCAGGCGTACTCCTGGCCCGCAATATGCATCCTGGGCGAGTGGGGGTGGAAGTTCCAACCCTTTGGCTCCATCCGAACCCTCTTCGCGCCGTCGAAGGACTACCAATATGGCGCACCGCCGCTGTTGTCGATGGGGAAGTGACCTTCAGCCCTCAGTCCATCGACCCTCCAACCCTCTTCGGCCTGCCTGATCCCTGGCCGTCGGGCGAACGGTTCCCAGCGGACGCGTAGCGGACGCATGGCGGCCGCCTCTTGACTTGAAGAAGCAACGTAACTCGGGGAGCTACCATCGCTCGGGGATGCGGTAGCAATACCTCGTCGCGGCGACGAGCTCCGTAGCCGGTGACCAGTCGTGCAGCACGCGCTCAGTACCGCCCTCGGTTCAGATGGACCCGTCGGCTTCTCGTCTCCACACGATGCTGTCCACGATGAAGAGGTCCGTCGGCTGGTGCTCACAGGCGTTTCGGACGTCGCCCTCGGTGAGCTCTACAGTGGCTGCCGTGCCCGAGAATCCCTTTGGCTCGGTTGCGCGACGAGTCGGATCTGCGCCGCCGGATGGATGGGTTGCTGTTGTTGTCGTGGGACCGCACGCCGGCCGAGCTTGAGGCACTCGACAGCCATCCGCGACTGCGCACTGTCCGCGGCACAAGGGGCTAGACCTCCCGACCTGCCCCCCAGCCACAGATTATCCGTCCTCCGCTGTGGACTCGACGCGGACGAGCGTCCCCCGCGCTGGGTCGTCTGCATCGGGGTGGACGGCCCACCCATTCGGCCAGACCCGCCGTCGGCCCCCGTTTACCTCCGGATCGTCGAGGCGCAAGATGCGCGTTCCGCCGAACGAAGCGTGGCCGGAGAGGGTCACATGGAACCACGCCTTGCCGGAGAAGATCGCCTTGTCGAATAAGGCGTGGCCGGAGAAGGTCGCCCCGTCGAACGAAGCGTGGCCGGAGAAGGCCGCCTCGTCGAACCTGGCGTTGCCGGAGAAGGTCGCCTTACCGAACCAGGCGTAGCCCGAGAAGGTCGCCTGGCTGAACGAGGCGTGGCTGGAGAAGGAGGCCCGGCCGAACCGGGCGTTGCCGGAGAAGGTCGCGCCGCCGAACCAGGCAGCGCCGGAGAAGGTCGCGCCGCCGAACCAGGCGTCGCCGGAGACAGTCGCCTCAATGAACCGGGCGTCGTCGGAGAAGGTCCCCCTATCGAACCGGGCGTCGCCGGAGAAGGTCGCCTTGTCGAACCGCGCGTGGCCGGAGAAGGTCGCCCGACCGAACCAGGCGTCGCCGGAGACGGTTGCCTTTTCGAACCAGCCGTAGCCGTGGAAGTTTGCCTCGTCGAACCGCGCGTCGCCGAAGAAGGTCGCCTTACCGAACCAGACGTCGCCGGAGAAGGTCGCGCCGTCGAACCGGGCGTCGCCGGAGAAGGTCGCGCCGTCGAACCGGGCGTCGCCAGAGAAGGTCGCGCCGTCGAACCGGGCGTCGCCGGAGAAGGTCGCCCCGTCGAACGAGGCGTCGCCGGAGAAGGTCGCCCGGCTGAAGTCCGCGCGGATGACTGACGCACTTCTCAGGGAGAGGTCGACCAGAGAAGCGCCCGTGAGGTCGATGCTGATGCCCGGCCAGAATATTGCCTCAGGCGAGGGCTCGGTGCCCTGGGCGTCCGTACCTGAAGTGTGAGGGGGATAGTGGAGGTGGTCGGCAAGGAGACGCTGGGCGGTCTGGCGGACCTGGAGCTCCTGGACTGTGTCTCGCTGGGGCTCGCCCTCGTCGGGAGCCGGCGGCGTCGCATCGTTTGTGGCAGCCAAACCTGAGGTCGGCTCATCCCGCCTTGAAGGTGTGTAGGGCATCCGCAGGTAGGCGCAGAGCACATCGACCACGGTCTGGCGCCGAGGGGGGTTGTCCTGTGCGAGGCTCACTAGCGAGTACAACGCACCCAATCGAACGGGGGCTTCTTTGTGGCCCAACTGCTCAACGGCCTTGGTGTACGTGTCGGTGACCTGCTGTGATTGGTTGAGCTTGTAAGTACGCTCCTCGCGGTCGTGTCGGTTCGCCTGCTCGAGTTGATTCTGTCTAAACGTGCGGTAGGTGACAAACGCACCAGCAGCCACGGCTAGCCCGGCGACGGTTTGCACGAGGGTGGTGCGGACGTCGTTTTCGGCCTTGAGTTCCTCCGCGTCACTGAGCTCACTGCTGGGGTGCCGTGTGAAGAGCCATGGGCCCCACCACAGCACGAACAAGAGGATGGCGACCGCGACAACGCCCGCCAGCGACCAAAGCCAATGTCTTGGTCCGCGCTCCTCGTTTGGGCGGCCGGTTTCGACTGGGGCAGCATCATCAGCCATAGCTCCTCCGGGAACTAGACGGCCTCGAGGTAAGTACTGCGGCGACTACGCGTTGCGGTCGACGGGTACCACAACAGCTTCCGCGGTGGCTACCCACTCAAACCAGGTCCGTCCGTGGGCGCCGACGGTCTCAGTGGGCCCGCGATGGCGAGGGTTGACCAGTTGGGTCGCTCGCCGGTCGCAGCTGCCAGCTCCCGCAGTTGGCCGCCCAGCGCCAGGGTTGCTTTCTCCTCGTGGACGTACGGGTAGGTCGCGGTCGCCTTGAACACCGCGGGAGGGGCATCGCCGCCAGCGGTCACGTCGACCTCCGGAGGTTGTGCTCATCCCACGGGGCCACGACGGAACTCCACACCAGCGAGGCGGCCTGCTCGGTGCCGTCGGGCAGGGTGCCCCGCAGCAGTCCCTGATGGATGTCCTCTGTCGGCCCGTGATCGGCCGGTTGGATGCAGCGAACCTCACGACCGGGGCTCACGGTGACGAAGGCGGTGCAGCGGCCCGTGCTTACCCGCCCTCGCCTACGCGGCTATCGCCGCCCATGGCAGCGGGCACCGTGGGCGCCGTGAAGGTCACCACCGCAGGGTTGCCCGGTTCGGCCGTCTGACAACAGGTTCGTTGCGGCTTGTCCCCCGGGCGGGCGAGCCGCGATGGAACACCATGAACCGTCCCCGGTTTCGTAGCGGGGCGGTTATGCCGGCAGCGGCTGCTGCTCGGCGGTGATGGAACGGTAGTACTCCTGCTCGACCTCGACCGGGGGCCTGTGGCCGAGGGCGCTGTGCAGGCGGGTGGTGTTGAACCAGTGCACCCACGACAGGGTGGCCAGCTCGAGGTCCTCGACGCCGCGCCAAGGACCGTCCCGGCGGGTGCACTCGGTCTTGTACAGACCGATCAGGCTCTCGGCGGCGGCGTTGTCATAGGAGTCCCCGACGCTGCCGATCGAGGCCACCGCGCCGGCGTCGGTCAGCCGAGCCTGATACCGAATCACGGTGTATTGACTGCCCGCGTCGCTGTGCTGAATGACGCCGGTGATGTCCTCACCTGCCCGTTGATGGGTCCACAGGGCCATCTCCAACGCGTCCAGCGGCAGCTCGGTCGGCATCGATCCGGCGGTGCGCCAGCCGACGATCCGCCGGCTGAACGCGTCGTGCACGAAGGCGGTGAACGCCATGCCCGACCAGGTCGGCACGTAGGTGAAGTCGACCAGCCACAGGCGGTTGGGCGCCGGCGCGGTGAAGTCGCGCTGCACCAGGTCCGGCGGCCGGGCCGCGGCCGCGTCCGCCCGCGTGGTCCTGAACGCCCGGCCACGGCGGGCGCCGTGCAGCCCGTCGGTGCGCATCAGCCGCTCCACCTGGCGTT
>NZ_FNHE01000013.1 GCF_900103785.1 Geodermatophilus siccatus
CTGCCCCGGAGACGGGGTGGGAGAGTAGGACGCCGCCGGACAACTCCTCCATGAAGGGCCCTCACCACCACGGTGAGGGCCCTTCATGCATTCCCGGAACAGGCCGCCCCGCCGGCCCCCCGAGTGGCCGTGCCGCCCACGGCAGCGAGCTCCGGTCCCGTGGTGGCGGAACCGGAGCCCCCTGGGTGTCCGGCCTGCGTCAGGGGACGACGCGACGGATGCCGGCGAAGGCGAGTGCGCCCAGCAGCGCGGTGAGAGCGAGCGGCAGGCCGACGGTGAGGGTCATCAGCGACTGGTCGGCCAGCCAGCGGCCGAGGTCCGGCCAGGCGTCCATCCAGGTGATGAGCACGGCGGCTCCGCCGAGGACGGCGATGCTGCCGATGACGAGGCCCCAGACGCCGTTCGGGCCCCAGCGCTTGGACACCACGCCCATGCCCACGCCCGCCGCGATGAGGGCCAGCAGCGGAGCACCGGAGGCCGCGACCTGGGAGGCGAAGCCGTCGACGTCCAACGGTGGCGGCGTCCAGAACTGCAGACCCACTCCCCAACCCCCGGTCGCCGACTCGACGACGTCCAGGAGGGCCAGGACGACGCCGAACCCGAGGGCCATGCCGACGGCGACCAGGCAGGTGCCCAGGAAGTAGCTCCGCCGGCTGAGGCTGATGCCCATCGCGAACGGCATCAGCTGCGTCACCGCCTGGACGAACACGACGAGCACGGTGATGTAGAGGGCGGAGACGCCGCCGGTCACGCCGTTCTCCCCCTCGAGGGAGCGGATGTCGATGATCCGCCAGACGGCCCAGTTGATGGCGAAGCTGAGGGCCCCGACCGCCCAGGGCACCCCCAGGCTGACCATCGGGTGCACCAGCTGCAGACGGGCCGCGGCCAGGACACGGTTCACCACGAGACCTCCTCGAGGTCGGGACGGGCGGAGGAGCCGGGGCGGGTGCTCCCCAGGCTCATGGCCACGACCAGCTGCTGGAGCGTGACCGGCTCCCAGGACAGTCCGGCGTCGACGGCGCCGTCTCCGTCGGAACCGTCCGTCAGCCGGACGACGGATCGGCTCCGGCCGGCGAGGGACTCGGAGTGCAGCAGCTCGTGCTGCTGCGCGAAGGCGGCCACCCGGTCGCTGGGGCCCGTCACGGTGACCGCGCTGCCGCGCAGCGACTCGGCGTCCGCATCGAGCACGACCCGGCCGCGGTCGATGAGCAGCACCCGCTCGAGCAGGGGTGCGATCTCCTCGATCAGGTGGGTCGAGAGCACGACCGTGCGCGGGTGCTCGGCGTAGTCGGCGAGCAGCCGGTCGTAGAACAGCTGCCGCGCCACGGCGTCCAGACCCAGGTAGGGCTCGTCGAACAGCGTGACCGGTGCCCGGGAGGCCAGGCCGACGACGATGCCGACGGCGGAGGTCATGCCGCGGGAGAGCTTCCTGACCGGCCGCTTGACCGGCAGGTCGAAGTCGCGCAGCAGCTCGGCGGCGAGGTCGGCGTCCCAGTCGGGGTAGACCAGGGCCGCCGCGTCGAGGGCGTCGCGGACCCGGAAGTGGTCGGGGTAGCGCTGTCCCTCCTTGACGAAGCAGATCCGGGAGAGGACGCCGTCGTTCTCGTAGGGGGCGCCGCCGAGGACCTCGACCGAGCCGCTGGTCGGCAGGCGGTGGCCGGTGAGCAGCTGCATCAGCGTGGTCTTGCCGGCGCCGTTGCGGCCGAGCAGCCCGGTGATGCTGTCCCGCTCGATCACCGTGCTGACGCCGTCCAGGGCGGTGTGCCCACGGAAGCGCATGGTGACGTCGCGGACGGTGGCCGCCGCGGTGGTGGGCGGGGTCATCGCTGCTCCTCCCAGCTGCCGATCATGGCGGTGAGCTCGTGGACGGAGATGCCGAGCTTGCGGGCCTCGGCCATCAGCGGGCTGACGTACTGGTCGGCGAACTCGCTGCGCCGGCGCTTGAGCAGCTGTTCGCGGGCGCCGGTGGCGACGAACATCCCGACTCCTCGTCTCTTGTAGAGGACCCCGTCGGCCACCAGCTGGTTGAGCCCCTTCGCGGCGGTGGCGGGGTTGATGCGGTGGAAGGCACTGAGCTCGTTGGACGAGGGCGCCTGGCTCTCCTCGGCGAGTGAGCCGTCGACGATCGCGTTCTCGATCTGCGCCGCGACCTGCCGGAAGATCGGGCCCGCGTCCTCGTTCACGGCGCGGTCCCGGTGTGCCGACCAGGGGCCTCGCGGTCCCTGGGTTCATTACTCATGTAATGAACCGTAGAGGTGGTGCCCGGCCGTGGGCAAGCCCTCCGCGCGCAACGTCGCTGTCACACGGTGCCGCTAGCGTCCGGGCTCCGCCCACGTCCGGAGGTCTCCCGCGTGCACCTCTCCCCGCACGAACAGGAACGGCTGCTGCTCTCCTACGCCGCCGAGCTGGCCCGCCGACGGCGGGCGCGGGGGCTGCGGCTCAACCTCCCGGAGGCGACGGCGATCGTCACCGACCACGTCCTCGAGGGCGCCCGCGACGGCGTGCTGGTGGCCGAGCTGATGCAGTCCGGCCGCACGGTGCTCGCCCGGGACGACGTGATGGACGGCGTCCCGGAGCTGCTGGAGGAGGTGCAGGTGGAGGCGACCTTCCCGGACGGGACCAAGCTCGTGACCGTCCACCACCCCATCCCGTGATCCCCGGTGAGGTCCTCGCGGCCGAGGGGACGATCGAGACGCTGCCGGGCGTGCGGCGGATCGAGGCCGAGGTGACCAACACCGGCGACCGGCCGGTGCAGGTGGGGTCGCACTTCCACTTCGCGCAGGCCAACCGAGCACTGGAGTTCGACCGCGCATCCGCGCACGGTCACCGCCTCGACGTCGCGGCGGGCACCGCCGTCCGCTTCGAGCCGGGGATCACCCGCACCGTGACCCTGGTCCCGTTGGCCGGGGCGCGCGTCGTCCCCGGGCTCACCGCCGAAGGGGGCCTGTCCTAGTGGTCCGGCTGTCCCGCGAGCGCTACGCCCAGCTGTACGGCCCCACGACCGGCGACCGCGTCCGGCTGGCCGACACCGACCTGCTCGTCGAGGTGGAGGAGGACCGCTGCGGCGGCCCCGGCCGGGCCGGCGAGGAGGCGGTGTTCGGCGGCGGCAAGGTGATCCGCGAGTCGATGGGCCAGGGCCGGGCCACCCGTGCCGAGGGCGCGCCGGACCTGGTGGTCACCGGCGCCGTCGTCCTCGACCACTGGGGCGTCGTCAAGGCCGACGTCGGCGTCCGCGACGGCCGGATCGTGGCGCTGGGCAAGGCAGGCAACCCCGACACGATGGACGGCGTCCACCCCGATCTGGTCATCGGGCCGGGCACCGAGGTGCTCGCCGGCAACGGCCGGATCCTCACCGCCGGCGGCATCGACTGCCACGTGCACCTCATCTGCCCGCAGATCGTCCCGACGGCGCTCGGCTCGGGCGTGACGACGCTCATCGGCGGCGGCACCGGGCCCGCCGAGGGCTCGAAGGCCACGACCATCACCCCCGGCGACTGGTACCTGGCCCGGATGCTCGAGGCGATGGACCCGTGGCCGGTCAACGTCGCGCTGCTGGGCAAGGGCAACACCGTCTCGCACGAGTCGATGGAGGAGCAGCTCCGCGGCGGGGCGAGCGGCTTCAAACTGCACGAGGACTGGGGCTCCACGCCCGCGGCGATCGACGCCTGCCTCACCGTGGCCGGGCGCAACGGCGTCCCCGTGGCGCTGCACTCGGACACCCTGAACGAGGCCGGGTTCGTCGAGGACA
Source organism: Geodermatophilus siccatus (assembly GCF_900103785.1). Lineage (GTDB taxonomy): Bacteria > Actinomycetota > Actinomycetes > Mycobacteriales > Geodermatophilaceae > Geodermatophilus > Geodermatophilus siccatus. The sequence continues at coordinate 3,749 of NZ_FNHE01000013.1, forward strand.
CCCTGGCCGCGATCGCCGGCCGGAGCATCCACGCGTACCACACCGAGGGTGCAGGGGGCGGGCACGCGCCCGACATCATCACCGTCGCCGGCCACCCGAACGTGCTGCCGAGCAGTACCAACCCGACCCGGCCGCACACGGTGAACACCCTCGACGAGCACCTCGACATGCTCATGGTCTGCCACCACCTGGACAGCTCCGTGCCCGAGGACCTGGCCTTCGCCGAGAGCCGCATCCGGCCGACGACGATCGCCGCCGAGGACCTGCTGCACGACCTCGGGGCCATCTCGATGATCGGCTCGGATGCGCAGGCGATGGGCCGCGTCGGAGAGGTGGTGCTGCGCACCTGGCAGACGGCGCACGTGATGAAGCGCAAGCGAGGGGCGTTGGCCGGGGACGGCGCGGCGGACAACCTGCGGGCGCGCCGCTACGTCGCCAAGTGCACGATCTGCCCGGCCGTGGCGCACGGGATCGACGGCGAGGTGGGCTCGGTCGAGCCCGGCAAGCTCGCCGACCTGGTGCTGTGGGACCCGCGGTTCTTCGGCGTCCGGCCGCACGCGGTGCTCAAGGGCGGCGTCATAGCCTGGGCGCAGATGGGCGACGCCAACGCCTCCATCCCGACCCCGCAGCCGCAGCTGCCGCGGCCGATGTTCGGGGCGTACGGCCGGGTGCCGGCGCGGACGTCGCTGCACTTCGTCGCACCGGCCGCCGTGGAGGCGGGGCTCGCGGACCGGCTCGCCGTCGACCGGCGGCTGGTCGCCGTCACCGACACCACGCGGCTGACCAAGGCCGACATGCCGGAGAACACCGCGCTGCCGGAGATCCGGGTGGACCCCGACACCTTCACCGTGCGGGTGGACGGCGAGGTGTGGGAGCCCGAGCCGGTGCGCGAGCTGCCGATGGCCCAGCGGTACTTCCTCTTCTGATGACGGCAGCGCTCCTGACCCTGGCCGACTCCCGGCTGCCGGCCGGCGGGCACACGCACTCCGGCGGCGTGGAACAGGCGATCGCGGCCGGGGTCGTGCACGACCCGGCGACGCTCACGGCGTTCCTGCGGCGTCGCCTGCACACGGCGGGCGCCGTGGCTGCCGGACTGGCGGCCGCGGCGACGGCACTGTCGTCCTCCGGACGACACCGCGGCCAGGTGCCGTTCCCGGTTGCGCTGAGCCCTGCCAGCTGCTCCTCGGGGGAGTCTCCGGCCCCCGCCTCGTCGGAGCTCGTCGCTGCGCTCCTGTCCCTGGATGCGGAGGCCGACGCGCGGACCCCGTCACCGGCACTGCGGGCGGCGTCCCGGCAGCAGGGGCGCGGGCTGGTCCGCGTGGGGCGGCGCGCCTGGCCCTCGCCGGTCTGGGACGCGCTGCCCGAACGGCCGCACTCCCCGCTCGCCCTGGGCGTCGCCGCCGCGGTGGCCGGGCTGACGCCGCGGGACGCCGCCGCGGCCGCCGCGTACCTGTCGGTCAGCGGTCCGGCGACCGCCGCCCAGCGGCTGCTGGCCATGGACCCGCTCGCCGTCGCCGCCCTCACCGCCCGCCTGGCCCCGGAGATCGACGAGGTCGCCACGGCGGACGGCGTCCCGGCGGCGGCGGACCCCCTGCTCGACCTGCTCGCCGAGGTGCACGCCGCACGGAAGGACCGGTTCTTCGCCTCATGAACCCGATCGGGAGTCCCCATGCCGCCTGACCACAACCTGGACGACTACGTCGACGCGCCCGCGCCGCACCGGCACTCCCCGGAGGGCAGGCCTGGACCCCTGCGGATCGGCCTCGGCGGACCCGTGGGATCCGGCAAGACGGCGCTGGCCGCGGCGCTGTGCCGCACGCTGGGGCCGGAGTACGACCTCGCCGTCGTGACCAACGACATCTACACGACCGAGGACGCCGACTTCCTGCGCCGCAACGCCGTCCTCCCCGACGACCGGATTGAGGCGGTGCAGACGGGGTGCTGCCCGCACACCGCGATCCGCGACGACATCACCGCCAACCTCGACGCCGTCGAGCTGCTCGAGGCCCGGCACCCGGGGCTGGAGCTGGTGCTCGTCGAGTCCGGCGGGGACAACCTGACGGCCAGCTTCAGCTACGGCCTGGTCGACGTGCAGGTGTTCGTGATCGACGTGGCCGGCGGCGACAAGGTGCCGCGCAAGGGCGGTCCCGGGGTCACCGCCGCCGACCTGCTGGTGGTCAACAAGACCGACCTCGCCCCGCTGGTCGGCGCCGACCTGGGGGTCATGCGACGGGACGCGGACGCGGTGCGCGGCGGCAGGCCGACGCTGCTCGTCTCGCTGCGCGAGGACCCGAGCGCGGCCGCGGTGGCCGACTGGGTGCGCGAGCAGATCAGGGCCCGCAGCGTGCAACCCGCGTGAGGACGCTCGTCGAGGTCGTCGCCTGCCGCGGCCCCGGCGGGCGCACCGTGCTGCCGGTGGTCCGCGCGGGCGGGCAGTACGCCGTCCGCCGGACCGGCCCGGGGACGGTGCACCTCGTCGCCACCGCCTTCGGCCCGCTCGGCGGGGACGACGTGACGGTCCGGCTGGTCGTGGAGGAGGGCGCCCGGCTGTGCGTGCGCTCGGTCGCCGCGGCGGTCGCGCTGCCCTCCCGCGGCGCCGCCCGGCCGTCGGTGCAGCGCATCCGGGCCACCGTGGCCGGGGAGCTCGACCTGGCGCCGGAGCCGACCGTCGTCGCCGCGCGCGCCCGGCACGTCGCGGAGCTGGAGGCGGAACTCGGGCCCGACGGCGTGCTCACCGCCGCGGAGCAGGTGCTGCTCGGACGGCGGGGCGAGGAGCCCGGCCGCTGGACCGGCACCACGCGGGTGGTCCGCGCCGGCCGGCCGCTGCTGCACACCACGGTCGACCTCGGGCCGGGCGCCCCGGCCTGGCTTCCGCCGGTGGCTCCGCGGGCGTACGCCTCCACCGTGCACACGGGCAGCGACGAGCGGCCGGTCGCCACGGGGGAGGACGCCGTCCGGCTGCCGCTGCCCGGCGGGTGGACGGCGACGGCGTGGGGCACCGAGCTGCACCGGGTCGCCGGTGCGGTGGCCGGCCTCACCGCCCCTGAGCGGGAGACCGCCTGAGGTGAGGTCGCGAGCCTCCCGACGGGCAGAGCCGCGCCCCCCGTCGCCCGCACCTGCGGGGGGCTGCGAGGGCGCGCCCCCTCCCCGGGTGCCTCGCAGGCCCGGGGACGCCGAGGAGCCGGGCTCCCTGCAGGAGGTCCTCTCTCAGCTGCGCTGCTCGCCCTCCTCGCGGGCGGCCTGGTCGAGCACCTGGGGGTCGTCCTGGACGCCGCCCGCGGGGTCGGCGTTGCCGAGGGCCGTCTCGGCGGGCAGCTGCTCGACGTGCTCGCGGGCGCGCTCGCGCAGGTCGTCGGTGGGTTCGGACACGGGTCCTCCTCGAGGGCGACTGGTCGGGCACCGGTGCCCTACCCGCCCCGTGCCACAGTGACCCCCCGCGCGACCCTGCGACCGGCGAGGAGCCCGATGAGCGATCCCACCCGCCTGCCCGACCTGGCCAGCCGCGCGCTGGGCGGAGCGGTCCTCGCGGCCAACGACGAGTCCTTCGCCGCCAAGGAGAACCTGGTGCTGCCGCACCCGGCGCAGGCGCTGCCCGGCTTCGGCCACCGCGGCAAGGAGTACGACGGCTGGGAGACCCGGCGCCGGCGCTCCCCGGGGTCGGACTGGGCGATCGTCCGCCTGGGCGTGCCGGGCATCGTGTCGGCGGTCGTGGTCGACACCGCGCACTTCACGGGCAACTTCCCGCCGCAGGCGTCGGTCGAGTGCGCAGCGGTCGAGGGCCACCCCACCGTCGCCGAGCTCGAGCGCGCCGACTGGCAGCCGCTCCTGCCGCTGTCGGACCTCGCCGGCGACACCGCCAACACCTTCCCGGTCGACTCGGCCCGGCGGGTCACCCACGTGCGGTTGACCATCACGCCCGACGGTGGCGTGGCCCGGCTGCGGGTGCACGGCACCGCCGTCCCCGACCCGCGCCTGCTGGACGCCGGCCCGGTCGACCTGGCCGCGCTGGAGAACGGCGCCCTGGTGACCGGGGTGAGCGACGCCTTCTACGGCCGCCCGGTGCAGCTCGTGTCGCCGGGGCTCGCCCGGTCGATGGGGGAGGGCTGGGAGACCCGCCGGCGGCGCGGGGAGGGCAACGACTGGGTGGAGCTGTCGCTGGCCTGCGAGGGCGTGGTCACCCTCGCCGAGCTGGACACCTCGTACTTCCTGGGCAACGCGCCCGGGTCTGCGTCCCTCACCGGCAGCGGCCCGGACGGCGAGGTCGTCGTCCTGCCGCGGACCCGGCTGCAGCCCGACACCCGGCACCGCTTGGTCCTCGACGGTGGCCCGGCGGTGGACCGGGTGCGGCTGGACGTCTTCCCGGACGGCGGCATGGCGCGGCTGCGGCTGTGGGGCCGGCCGACCGCTGCCGGGCGCGAGGCGCTGGGACGGCGCTGGTTCGACGCGCTGCCCGACGTCCAGGCGCTGGAGGTCCTGCAGGGGGCAGGGGTGGCGCCGGCCGAGGCCGGCCGGCTGGTCGGGGCCCGCCCACTGGGCGCGGACCTGACCCCGCCGGTGGCCCGGCTGGTGCAGGGTCGCGGGCGGTGAGCGAAGCGGTCCGGTGCACCAGGGGGCGCCGCTAGGGTTCGCCCGTGCCGCGCCGCCTCCTGCTGCTCGCCGTCGCGCCCGTGCTGGGGCTCGGCCTGACCGCCTGCGGCTCGTCGATCGGGAAGGACGAGCTGGAGACACAGGTCGCCAGCACCCTCGAGTCCCAGTTCGGCGTCGCCGCCGACGTCTCCTGCCCCGGCGACCTCGACGCCGAGGTGGACGCCACGACCGAGTGCTCGGCCACCGATCCGGACACCGGCGAGAAGATCGGGCTGCGGATCACCGTCACCTCGGTCGAGGGCGACACGGCGGACTTCGCCATCGAGCCGGTCGACTGACCGGCACCCTCGGCTGAGTCGGGGATGGCATACGCGTCCGAGCCGTGGTCGGAGCTCTACGTCGCCATGGCGGGAGCCGCCGCCGCGCTGCTCGGCCTGCTGTTCGTCGCCGTCTCCATCAACCTCGAGCAGGTGCTGCGGATCGCCTGGCTGCCGTTGCGGGCCGGGGAGACCCTCGGGGTGCTGGTGGTCCTGCTGACGACCGCGGTCTTCGTGCTCGTCCCGGGCCAGTCCCCGACGGCGCTCGGGCTGGAGCTGGCCGGCACCGGCCTGGTGCTGATCGGCTGGGACGGGGCGCTGCGGGTCCGACGCGGGCGGCCCGCGGGCGCGCAGGCACGCAGCATCGTCGTCCCCGCGGTGATCGTGGCCTGCACCGGTGCGCCCCTGGTGACGGCGGGCGCGACGCTGGTCGCGGGCGCCGGCGGCGGGCTGTACTGGACGGTGCCCGCGCTGGTGGCCGGTTTCGTGGGCGCCGTGTTCAACGCGTGGGTGCTGCTGGTCGAGATCCTGCGCTGACACGTGACCGGGACACCGGCGGGCAACCCGGTCGAGGGCTGGCTGCGCTGCGGCCCGGTCGCCGCGCGGCACACCGTCGTCGCGGGACGGTTCGTCGTCGAGGACGGCGTCCCCGTGCACCCGGGCCTCGACGATCAGCTCACCGTCCGCCGCCGGGTGTCCGCGCGCACGCAGGCCGCCGTCTGAGGAGGACGGGGTCCCTCCTCAGAGGGCGGTGGCGAGGGCCTCGAGGTCGTCGACCGTGGCGTCCAGGTGCGGCGAGACGCGCAGCACCGGCCCGGTCATCTCCTCCGGCGCCCGCTGCGGGCCGATGGCGGTGGTGACGATGCCGTGCTCGGTGAGCAGCCGGGCCCGCGTGGTGACGACGTCGACGCCGTCCGGTGGGCGCAGCGTCGTCGTGGCGGTCGGTTCGTCGAGGGGCTCGACCACCCGCCAGCCGGCGGCACCCTCGAGCACCTCGCGGGCGGCCCGGCCCAGCGCGGCCAGGCGCTCGTGCACCCGGACCGGCCCCCCGGCCAGGTGCTCGCCCACGGCCAGGACCAGCCCGACCCGGCCGGCGACGTGCGCCTCCCCGGACTCGAAGGCCCGCAGCGGCGGGACGTCGTCCGGCGGGGTCAGCAGCGGGGTGAGCTCGGTGGTGACCGCCGGCCGCACGCACAGCAGGCCCACCCCGCGCGGCCCGGCCAGCCACTTGCGCGAGGTCGAGTAGACGACGTCGGCGCCCAGGTCGGTGACGACGTGCCCCAGCGACTGCGCCGCGTCGAGCACCAGCGGCACCCCGGCCTCGCGGCACAGCGCGGCGACCTCGGCGGCCGGCTGGACGACACCGCGGTGGCTGGCGACGTGGGTCAGGTGCACCACCCGCGGCGGGTCGCCCGCCAGCAGCCGGGCCACGCCGTCCAGGTCGGCCCGCCCGAGGTCGTCGACCGGCAGGTGCTCGACGGACAGCCCCGCCGCCCGCAGTTGCGCCGCGTTGGGCGCGTACTCGCCGGGCAGGCACGCCACCCGCGCCCCGGCCGGCAACCGCCACCCGGCGAGCAGCGTGGCCAGCGCGGCCTGCGCGGACTCGACGAAGACGACGTCCGCGGCGGCCATCCCGACCAGCCCGCCGATCACCGACCGGCCCTGCTGCAGCAGGTCCTCGGCGGTCGCCTCGGCCACGTACCCGCCGAGCTCGGCCTCGTGGCGGGCGTGGTGGGCGGCGGCCTCCAGCACCCGGTGGCTCTGCCGGCTGCACGCCGCGCTGTCCAGGTGCCGGCCCGCCGGGCGGGGCCGGGCCGAGCGCCACGCGGCGCCGAGGTCCTCGTGGACGAGGGCGGGATGGAGCGTCGTCACGCCCCCACGCTAGAAGAAGGACCCTCCTGCTCCCCACTGCTCGCCGGCTCGCGGCGGGCCCCTGCAGGAGGGCCGTCAGGCCAGCACGCCGCGGGCGACCGAGACCCCGGAGTGCCGCGGGTCGCCGTCCAGCTTCTCCACCGAGACGTCGACGACCGGGAACTGGGTGAGGTCGACACCGGGGGGCACCTCGACGGTCACCTCGCCGCCGCCCTGGACCACCCCGAGGGAGTACATCCGCTCGACCTCCTCGTCGATCAGCCACACCTCGTAGAAGCCGTCGTCCGGGTCGGCGGCGGACAGGTCGACCTCGAGCACGCGGGTGCCGTCGTCGCGCTCCAGCACGCGGGCCTCGCCGGTGGCGTCGCCGTCGTCGAGCGGGTCCAGCGCGGCCGCGGCGACGGTCTGCCCGTCGTCGTCCCCCGTGCCGAGGGCGACCGCGCCCGCGCCGATGCCGACGCCGACGACCAGGGACGCCGCGACGGCGAGCAGCAGCCGCGAGCGCCGGGTGCGCAGCGGCACGACCGGCGCCGGGGTGGGGGTCGGCGCCGGCGGGACGACGGCGGGCGGCGGGCCGGCCGGGACCGCGGCCACCGCCTCGGGACGCGGCGCGGTGGTGACCCCGGTGGCGGCGGCGATCCCCGCCCACACACCCGGGGGCGGGGGGACGGCGGCACCGGGCGCGGCCAGCTGGGGGACGGCGAGCGCGTCGACCGCGCGGCGCAGCGAGGCGACCTCCTCCCGGCACTGCGCGCAGGAGTCGAGGTGGGTGGCGTCGTCGGCGGGCAGCGGCTCGTGCAGCGCCGCGAGCGCCAGCTGCTCAGGCGTGCAGTGCCGCACCGTCCACCTCCAACCGTGACCTCAGGCGTTCGAGGGTGCGCCGGATGTGGGACTTCACCGTGCCGAGCGGCAGCCCGGTGCGGTCGGCGATCTGGGTGTGGGTGAGGTCCTCGAAGAAGGCCAGCTCGATGATGCCCCGCTGCGGCTGGCCCAGTTGCTCCAGCTCGCCGAGGAGCAGCACCCGGTCGGCGACGGCGGTGTCGACCTGCGGGCCGGTGCCCTCCGTCGCGGAGCGGGCCTCGGTGACCGCGGCCTCGGCGGCGCGGCGCTGCCGGTCGCGCCGGGCCCACGTGTCGGCGATCTTGTGCCGGCAGATGCCGACCAGCCAGGCCGCCAGCGGGCCCTGCTCGGGGCGGTAGCCGCTGCGGCCGGTCCAGGCGGAGACGAAGACCTGCTGGGTGACGTCCTCGGCGTCCGGACCCGGACCGAAGGCCCGCACCGCCATGCCGTGGACCTGCCCGGCGAAGCGCTCGTAGGCCCAGGCCAGCGCCTGCTCGTCACCGGCGGCGAACCGGCGGCCGACCTCGGCGTCGTCGGGCCCGGGATCGGCGTCCCGCAGCGGTGCGACGTCCGGGGGCACCCGCCCGACCCTAGCCGTCCGGGGTGCCGGCAGCCCGGTCACGGCAGCGGCAGCTGCCCGGCCCGGCCCGGCCCGGCCCGCGGCGATCATGGGGTCCGGGTGGCGACACACCGTGTCCGGACGGCATGTCGCCACCGCAGCTTCACGATCAACGCGGCCTGCGGCCCGTGGGCGCTGGTCCGGTGCGGAGGGGCGAGGACCCCGAGGCCGACGCCGGTCTCAAGCGGGCCCGGAGAGCGAGACGCCGAAGTCGCCGTCGGGGTCGGTCCACCACCGCGTCATCCGCAGGCCCGCCGCCGCCAGCTCGGCCTCGACCCGCTCGCGGCGGAACTTCGCCGAGACCTCGGTGCGCAGCTCCTCACCGGCGGCGAACCGGACGTCGAGGTCGAGTGCCGGGACGTGCACCACCTGGTCGGTCAGGGAGCGCAGCCGCATCTCGATCCACTCGTGCTCGGCGTCCCACACGGCGACGTGCTGGAAGGCAGCGGGGTCGAAGTGGGCGCCCAGCTCGCGGTCCAGCACGCGCAGCACGTTGCGGTTGAACTCCGCGGTGACCCCCGCGGCGTCGTCGTAGGCCCGCACCAGCCGGGCCGGGTCCTTGACCAGGTCGGTGCCGAGCAGGAAGGAGTCCCCGGGCTGCAGCGTGCCGGCCAGGTCGTCGAGGAACGCCGCCCGCGCCTCCGGCTCCAGGTTGCCGATGGTCGAGCCGAGGAAGGCCACCAGCCGGCGTCCCGACCGCGGCAGCTCGCCCAGGTGCCGGGTGAAGTCGCCGACGACCGCCGCCACCTCCACGCCGGGGTACTCGGCGGTGATCGCCGCCCCGGCCGCCTGCAGCACCGACGGGTCGACGTCGCAGGGCACGAACCGGCGCAGCGTGCCGGCGTCGCGCAGCGCGTCCAGCAGCAGCCGGGTCTTCTCCGACGTCCCGCTGCCGAGCTCCACCAGGACGTCCGCGCCCGACGCGGCGGCGATCTCGGGCGCGTGCGCGGCGAGCACGGCCCGCTCGGCGCGGGTCGGGTAGTACTCCGGCAGCCGGGTGATCTCGTCGAACAGCTCGCTGCCCCGCTCGTCGTAGAACCACCGCGGCGGCAGGCTCTTCGGCGTGGCGGTCAGGCCGGCGCGGGCGTCGGCGCGCAGCTCGTCCGCGGCGTCCTCGGGGGCGAGGTGGTTGGTGAGCGGGATCGACACGGTGCTCCAGTGCTCGTCGGGAGGCGGGCAGGATGGGTCAGGACAGCGGCGTGGTGGTCAGGCCGTCGGGGGTGACCTCGACCAGCGACCGGTCGGGGACGTCGGTCCACCGCGGGTCGTCGTCCCACGGCTCGCTGGCCAGCGCGGTGCCGTCGGCGGTGACCAGCGCCGACAGCGTGTCGCCCCAGGTGGTGGCCAGCAGGCGGGTGCCGTCGGCGGCGAGCAGGTTCAGCCGGGCGCGGGGGTCCGCGGCACCCACCTCGCGCACCGTGTCGGCCAGGGCGTCGAGGCCCCGGTCGAACACCAGCGCGGCCAGCAGCGCGCTGTCGACGGTCGACTCGGCGTCCCGCACCGGCGGCAGCACCGCGCGGTCCACCCGGCCGTTGTGCGACAGCAGCCACCGCCCGTCGGTGAACGGCGCCGCCGCGCTCTCCTCCAGCGGCATCCCGACGGTGGCCGAGCGGACGGCGGCCACCACGCACCCGGAGGAGAGCACCGGCGCGACCGAGGCGAACGACGGGTCGCCCCACAGCGGCCGGGCCGAGCGCCAGCGGGCCGGCCGTGCCCGGCCGGGGGAGAAGAAGCCCACGCCCCAGCCGTCGGCGTTGACCGTGCCGTACCGCTGGCGGCGCGGCGCCCAGGCCTGCACGAGCAGCGAGGACGGCGGCTCGAGCACCAGCTCGGCCAGCGTCCGCGGCCGGCCGAGCCAGGCGAGGTGGCGGCACACCCTAGGCGTCCCAGGCCAGCCGGAATCCGCTGAAGACCTGCCGGCGGATCGGGTGGTCCCAGTTGCGGAAGCTGGGCCGCAGGATCGACGCGTCGACCGCCCACGACCCGCCGCGCAGCACCTTGTAGTCGCCACCGAAGAACGGTGCCGAGTAGTCGGCGTAGAGCATCGGCCGGAAGCCGGGCCACGGGGCGAAGTCCGAGGAGGTCCACTCCCAGACGTCGCCCACCATCTGCTCGGCGCCGCAGGCGGAGGCGGAGGCGGGGTAGGCGCCCACCGGGGCCGGGCGCAGCGCGTCGCCGCCGAGGTTGGCCAGGGCGGCCGACGGCTCGGCCGACCCCCACGGGAAGCGGCGGCGCCGCTGCGTGGCCGGGTCCCAGACGGCGGCCTTCTCCCACTCCACCTCGGTGGGCAGCCGCGCGCCCGCCGGGGCCGCTCCGGTCACCCCGGCCCAGGCCGCGTACGCCTCGGCCTCGAAGTACGTGACGTGCTGGACCGGTTCGTCGGGCGGGACGGTCTCGACGACGCCGAAGCGGGTGCGGGTGCCGTCGGCGCTCCAGAACTGCGGGCGCTCCAGCCCGGCCTCGACCCGGTGCGCCCAGCCCCGCTCGGACCACCAGCGCCGGTCGCCGTAGCCGCCGTCGGCGACGAAGGCGGCGTACTCGGCGTTGGTCACCGGGACCCGGCCGATGCGGAACGGCGGGACGTCGACCCGGTGCGCCGGCCGCTCGTTGTCCAGGGAGAACGGCTCGTCGGCGGCATCCACGCCCAGGACGAACTCCCCGCCGGGCACGGGCACCGACGTGCCGGCCACCCCCGGCCGGCCCGGCGGCAGCGACGTCCCGGCGCCCAGCAGCGGCGGGCCGGTGCGCAGGTTGAGCGCCTGCAGCATCGTCTCGTCGTGCTGCTGCTCGTGGCTGACGACCATCGCGAAGTCGAACGGGTCGCCGTCGTCGTCCCGGCCGAGGCGGCCCAGCCGGTCGAGCACCCGGCCGCGCACCTCGCCGCAGAACGACCGCGCCTCCACCGGGGGCAGCAGCGGCAGCCGGGAGCGGACGGCGCGCGGGTGGGTGAACGCGTCGTAGAGCGCCTCGACGTCGGGCGACAGCAGCCCCTGCCGGCGGGCGTCGCCGCGGCGCAGCAGCCAGAGGTCCTCCTGCTGGCCGACGTGCGCGAGGTCCCAGACGAGCGGGCTGAGCAGCGGGGTGTGCTGCCGCAGCAGCTCGGGCTCGTCGTGGTCGGTGAGCCGCAGCGTGCGCTGCCGGGCGGCCTCGAGGTCGCGGGCGAGGGTCTCGGTCAGGTCGGTCACCGGGGAGCTCCCGTGGCGGAGAGGAGGGCGGCGGTGGGGCCACCGGCCCGGGCGGTGCCGAGCAGGGCGTCGCCGGGGCAGCGGCCCCGGTCGACGAGGTCGGCGAGCGCCTCCACCTCCGGCCGCAGGGCGGCGGGGACGGCGGCGCAGGCGGCGGCGAGGCAGGCGCGGGCCGCGGCGTGCAGCGCGGGGTCGGCCAGGCCCGCGCGCGCGGCACGGTCCCAGGCGGTGGCGACCGGCAGGGTGGCCGCCGCGGCGTGCCCGGCCGCGACCGGGTCGTCGAGCAGCACCGTCGTCACCGCGGCCAGCGCCGGCCACCACGGCTCGGGCGCGGCGTCGAGGTAGCGGATCTCCAGGTAGCCGCGGGGGCGCACCGGCGGGAACAGCGTGGTCAGGTGGTAGTCGAGGTCGGCGGCGGAGGGCACCCGCCCGCCGAGGGGGACCTCGCCGGTGACCCACTCGGCGAAGCTGACCCGTTCGCCGACAGGCGCGGCCCCGCCGTCGGGGTCGCGCACCAGCATCACCGGCGCGGCCAGCGCGTACGCGGCCCACTCGCCCGCCGGGTCGGCGCCACCGAGCAACGGCCCGCAGCGGGCCTGGTCGAGGTCGCTCCAGACCCGCTGCCGGTGCGACACCCAGCCGGTCGGCCGGCCGGCGGCGAGCGGGGAACAGGCCGCGACGGCGACCAGGGTGGGCCCCAGCTGGTGGGCCAGGGCCACCCGCTCGCTCCAGCCCGCGCAGGGCCCGGCGTCCAGGTTGACCTGCAGCGCGGCGGTGCCGGCCATCATCGCCGTCCCCGCCTCGGCGCAGCCGACGGCGGCGAAGTGCTCCTCCATCGCGGCGTAGCGGGGGGCCGGGCAGACCCGGGCCGGGGGCCGCAGCGGGTCGGCGCCCACCGGGGCCACGGCCAGCCGCTCGGCGGCCAGGGCCGCGGCGAGCACGTCGCGGTCGGCCCGCAGCGCCGCCACCGCGGCGGCGACGTCCGTGCACGGCGGGCCGGACAGCTCCACCTGGCCGCCGGGCTCGAGGGTGACCCGGCTGCCGCCGGGGAGCGCGGGCAGCGCGTCGACCAGGTCGCGGATCCGCTGCCAGGGCACGCGCGACGCTGGCGCGTCGAGGTCGACCAGGTGCGCCTCGAGCTCCAGGCCGACCGGACCGACCGGGTCCGGGCGCAGCGCCGCGTCGGCGACGTGCGCGACGGCGGCCTCCAGGTCGAGGACGACCGTGCGTTGCTCGGTGACCGGGGCCACGGGCCCCACCCCCTCCAGGTCCGGACCGGTCGGTAACGACCGCGGGTCGGTGCGGGGGCGGCCCGTCGTGCGGCCGTCCTCGAGCTCCATCCTGCACGGGCCCACCGACGGAACGCACGACCCGGCAGCGCACAACCGGTGTCCGCGCCAGGATCGTGGGGTGGACGTCGACCGGGACCGGGATCCCGCTGGCCGCGCGCGCAACGCCCGGCCGCGCGACGCGCTGGGGCGCCCCCTGCCGCGGGGTGCCGTGGGGGAGGAGCGGGCGCCGGAGGGCGTGCTGCGGACGCCGGACCAGGCGCTCGCCGAGGCCCAGCAGCTGCTGGACGCCGGGCGGCCCTTCCACGCCCACGAGGTGCTCGAGGACGCGTGGAAGTCCGCGCCGGACCCGGAGCGGCAGCTGTGGCGCGGGCTGGCCCAGCTCGCCGTCGGGCTGACCCACGTGGCGCGGGGCAACGACCGCGGCGCCGAGCGGCTGCTGGAGCGCGGCGCGGGCAACGTCGCCGCCTACGCCGACGCCCCGCCGCACGGCATCGACGTCGCCGGCCTGGTCGCCTGGGGCCGGGCGCTGGCCGCCGCGCCGCCGTCGTCCCGCGACGCCGCCGCGCTCGCGCCCCGCCTGCGGACGGGGTGACCCTGCCCCCACCGCGTGCCGGGGCTCCCGCGGCCGGGTAGGGACCTGGGGTGACCAACGGACGACGGGCGGATGCCCTGCGGGCGGGAGCGGTGCTGCTGGCGGCGATCGCCCAGATCGTCGGCAGCCCCCTGGGCTCGGCGCTCGCCGGGCGCAGCGTGGGCGAGGTCAGCGACGCGACCCGCGCGCTGATCACCCCGGCCGGCTACGCCTTCTCGATCTGGGGACCGGTCTTCGCCCTGGCGCTGGCCTGGGCGGTCTACCAGGCCCTCCCCGGGCAGCGGGACCGCGCGGTGCACCGGGCGACCGGCTGGCCCCTGGCCGCGGCGTTCGCCGGGAACGCCGTCTGGGAGCTGCTGTTCCCGCAGGTGGGTGACCGCGTGCCGGTCCTCCCCGCGGTGCTCCTCCTCGCGATCGTCGCCGCCGCGGCGACGGCCTGGGCGCGGCTGCAGGCCATGCCGCTCACCGGGCTGGCCCGGCTGCTCCCGGCGGCGGTCACCGGGCTGCTCCTGGGCTGGGTGACGCTCGCCTCGGCGGTGCAGGTCGCCAGCGCCGGCGTCGCGCTCGGGGCGCCGGCCCAGGGTGCGGCGGCGCAGGTGTGGGCGGTCGTCGCGCTCGGGGCGGTCGCGGCCCTCGGGGCGGCGCTCGTGCTGGTCGCCCGGGTGGCGGCCGGGCCGTTCGCCCTCGCGGTCGCCTGGGGCCTGGTCGCGGTCGCCGTCGACGGCGGGCCGGGCGTGGTGACCGTCGCCGCCGTGGGCGCCGCGGTGGTCGTGGCCGCGGCCCTGGCGGTCCGGGTGGCCGGACCGCGGGAGCGCGGCGCGCTGCTCCTCGGCTGACGGAGACCGCCCTCTGCCCCCGCCGCCGGCCGACTCGCGGCAGGACCGCGCCGGTGCACGACGTGGCCCGGCAGCGGCTCGACCCCGCCGGGCGGGCCGCGCTGGAGGCCGACGTCGCCGACCTGTGGGGCAGCTCGACCCGGGGCGGCGGCCCGGGCATCGTGGTACCCAACACCCACCTGCAGACGACGGCCGTGCGGGCCGGGTGAGAGGGCGGGCCGGGATGGGAGGCTGGGCGTGAGGAGCTACGAGGCGGCGGCGCGGATCGACGCGAGCCCGGAGCAGGTGTGGACGCTGCTGGTCGACGTGGGCAGCTGGCGGGACTGGGACTCCGGCGTCGACCGGGTGGACGGCCGGGTCGCGCTCGGCGAGGAGCTGACGCTCTACGCCACGATGATCCGCGACCGCCCCTTCTCGGTGACGGTGACCGAGATCCGCCCGCGCGAGGTCATGCGCTGGCGCGGCGGGCTGCCGCTGGGGCTGGCGGTCATCGAGCGCACCTACCACCTCGACGCGCAGGAGGACGGCAGCACGGTGCTCACCGTCCGCGAGGACCACACCGGCCCGCTGGCCGCGCTGCTCGCCCGCTCGACGCCGGACCTGAACCCCTCCTTCCGCCAGTTCTGCGAGGGGCTCAAGGCCCGCGCCGAGGGGCGCACCTCCCGGCCCACCGGCTGACCGGCATCCGTGACCACTGTGACCGAAAGCACCCCCGCGGGTGGTTCGGTGTCACGATGGGGGACGCCATGAGCACCGAGACCGCTGCCACGCCCAGCACCGACGACACCGCCCTCGGCGAGCCGGCCACGCCGCCTCGCGGGCCGGTCACGTCGGCGTCGTACTCGATCACCGTGCGGCTCACCGCCGACGGCGACCCGGCCTCCATCGGCCGGATCGCGACCGCGGTCGGCTCCGCCGGCGGCGCGGTGACCGCGATCGACGTCGTCGACTCCCGCTCCGACGGGCTCACCGTCGACGTCACCTGCTCGGCCGCGGACGCCGCGCACTCCGAGGAGATGGTCGACGCGCTGCGGGCCGTCCCCGGGGTCACGGTCCGCAAGGTCAGCGACCGCACCTTCCTGCTGCACCTGGGCGGCAAGCTCGAGGTCGCGTCGCGGGTGCCGCTGAAGACCCGCGACGACCTGTCGATGGCCTACACCCCCGGCGTGGCACGGGTCTGCCTGGCGCTGGCCGACAGCCCCGACGACGTCCGCCGGCTGACCATCAAGGGCAACACCGTCGCCGTGGTCACCGACGGCTCCGCGGTCCTGGGGCTCGGTGACATCGGCCCGGGCGCCGCGATGCCGGTCATGGAGGGCAAGGCCGTCCTGTTCAAGCGGTTCGCCGACATCGACGCCTGGCCGATCTGCCTGGACACCCAGGACGTCGACGAGATCGTCCGCACCGTCGAGCTGATCGCCCCCGGCTTCGGCGGCATCAACCTCGAGGACATCGCCGCCCCGCGCTGCTTCGAGATCGAGGCCCGGCTGCGCGAGAAGCTCGACATCCCGGTGTTCCACGACGACCAGCACGGGACGGCGATCGTCGCGCTGGCCGCGCTGCGCAACGCCCTGCGCGTCGTCGACAAGCGGCTCGAGGACGTGAAGATCGTGGTCGCCGGCGGCGGGGCGGCCGGGACGGCGATCGTGCACCTGATGCTCAAGGCCGGCGCCCGGCACGTGCTGGTGTGGGACCGCGAGGGGATCCTCTCGCCGGACGACGAGCGGCTCTCGCCGGCCAAGCGGGACCTGGCCGAGCGCACCAACCCCGGGCGCGTGCGGGGCGAGCTGCCCGACGCGCTCGACGGCGCCGACGTGTTCATCGGCGTCAGCGCCGGCAACGTGCTGCCGGTCGAGGCGCTCGCGCGGATGGCGCCGCAGGCCGTCGTCTTCCCCATGGCCAACCCGACGCCCGAGGTCGACCCGGTGCGGGCCCGGCAGCACGCCGCCGTCGTCGCCTCGGGCCGCTCGGACCTGCCGAACCAGATCAACAACGTGCTGGCGTTCCCCGGCGTCTTCCGCGGGCTGCTCGACGCGCGGGCCCGGGAGATCAGCGACGGGATGCTGCTGGCCGCGGCGGAGGCGATCGCCGGTGTGGTCACCGACGACCAGCTCAACGCCAACTACATCATCCCGAGCGTCTTCGACCCCGCCGTCACGTCGGCCGTCGCCGCCGCGGTGGCCGACCAGGCACGGCACGAGCCCGGCGCCACCGCCCCGGTGAGCGAGGTGGAGACCCTCACCACGCAGTAGCGCCGGCGCTCGGCACCCGGCGCGATCACGGCGCCGTGACCGCCCGCCCGACCGCGGGCGCGGTCACGGCGCCGTGATCGTCGGCCGACCGTCAGTCCTCGTCGGCCGGTCGCGACTCCTCCGGCTCGAAGGTGTCGGCCTCGCCGCGGCCCATCCCCACGCCGGTGTCGGCCGGGACCGACGACCCGGCGTCCTGGTCCGGCGCCGAGGGACGGCTCTCGTCCACCGGTGGGCGGCCCTGCGCGCTCTCGGTCATGTCCGCGCCTCCTCGCGCATCACGCTGTCGTCTTCTGGACTCCGATCGCGGCCGGGTGCCGTACCCCCGCTGCGCGGAGCCGCTGCGTCCCTCCTCGGGGAGGCCTCCGGCCCCCACCGGTCGGTACCCCCCACTCGTCGGTACCACTCGATGGGGGACGGCGGGAGACGTCCTCCCGCGGCATAGTGGCCGGGTGCCCGAGTTGCCCGAGGTGGAGGCGCTGACCGCGTTCCTGCGTGAGCACGCGGTCGGCCGCGTGGTGACCCGCGTCGACCTGGCCGCCGTCCAGGCGATCAAGACCTTCGACCCGCCCCTGTCGGCTCTGGGCGGGCTGGAGCTCACCGGGGTCGCCCGGCACGGCAAGTTCCTCGACCTCGACGTCTCCGGCCTGCACCTCGTCGTCCACCTGGCGCGGGCGGGCTGGCTGCACTGGCGCACCGGGCTGCCCACGGCCCCGCCCAAGCCGGGCAAGGGGCCGCTGGCGCTGCGCGTGCACCTCGACTCGCAGGACGGGACCCCGCCCGACGGCTTCGACCTCACCGAGCAGGGCACCCGCAAGGGCCTGGCGGTCTACGTCGTCCGCTCGCCGGCCGAGGTGCCGGGCGTCGCGCGGCTCGGGCCCGACGCGCTGGAGGTCGACCGGGACGCCTTCGTGGCGCTCCTGGCCGGGCGCAGCGGGCAGCTCAAGGGCGCACTCACCGACCAGACGCTGATCGCCGGCATCGGCAACGCCTACTCCGACGAGATCCTGCACGCCGCGCGGCTCTCGCCGTTCAAGATGGCCGACAAGCTCACCGACGACGAGGCCCTGCGCCTCTACGACGCGATGCGGGCGACCCTCGCCGAGGCGCTCGAGCGCCAGGTCGGGCAGCGGGCGGCCACGATGAAGGGCGAGAAGCGCTCGGGGCTGCAGGTGCACGCCCGCACCGGCCTGCCCTGCCCGGTGTGCGGCGACACCGTCCGCGAGGTGAGCTTCGCCGACACCTCGCTGCAGTACTGCCCGACCTGCCAGACCGGCGGCAAGCCGCTGGCCGACCGGCGGATGTCCAAGCTGCTGCGCTGAAGGAGGCCCCCGCTGCAGGGGCGGAGGATGCACGCCGTGGCACGGTCCCTGCTCGTCACCCTCGACCTGTTCAGCGCGCTCATCGACTCGCGCACCGGTGGCTCGGCCGCGCTGGCGCGGATCACCGGCGGGCCGGGGGAGCGGCTCTACGACGTCTGGGACGCGGCCAACAAGGCCTCCCAGCGCGACCTCGCGACCTGGGTGCCCTTCGCCGAGCACTGCCGCCGCGCCCTGACCGCCGCCTACGCCGAGGTGGGGATCGCCCGGGACCCGGACGCCGACACCGGGCGGCTGCTCGACTCGGTCGGCGGCTGGCCGCTGTGGCCGGACGTCCCGGAGGGGGTGCCGGCACTCGCGGCCCGCGCCCGGGTCGGCGTCCTGTCCAACGTGGACGACGCGGTCTTCGCCCGCACGCGCGTCGCACCGCTGGTGGACGACGCCGACGTCCTCACCTCCGAGCGGCTGCGCGCCTACAAACCGGCGCCGGAGATCTACCTCCGGGCCCGGGAGCGCGCCGGTGGCCGGCTGGTGCACGTGGCGACGTCGGCGCGCGACGTCCGGGGCGCCCTGGCGGCCGGCATCGACGTGGTCCGGCTGCGTCGGCCCGGCCACCGCCTGGACCCCGAGGGTGCGACCCCGCAGGTCGAGGCGGCAGACCTCCCCGAGGTCGCCCGGCTGCTGGGCTAGTCGCCCGCCCGGCGGGCGGTCAGCCAGGACGCCGCTCGCGCCACGACCGAGCTGCCGGCCCCGCCGTCCCCGGTCTCGACCGGCTCGTCGGCGAGCGCGCCGACCTCCGACCACCAGTCGGTCAGCGCCGGCGGCGCCAGGACGTCGACCCGCTGGCCCGGCCGCGGCACGGCCACCCGCACCTCCGAGCGCTCCGCCGCGGCGCACAGCCGCTGCACGGGCTCGGCCCAGCGGTGGAACGCCAGGTTGAACGTCGCCCAGTGCACCGGCACCAGCAGTCCGCCACCGAGGTCGCCGTGCGCCCGGACGGCCTCCTCCGGCGTCATGTGGATGAGGGCCCAGGCGTCGTTGTAGGCGCCGATCGGCAGCAGCGTCAGGTCGAAGGGGCCGAGCAGCGCGCCGATCTGGGCGAACGCCGGGGTGTAGCCGGTGTCGCCGCCGAAGAAGACCCGGTGCCGCGGCCCGGCGACCACCCAGGACGCCCACAGCGTCGTGTCGCGGGTGAGGAACCGGCCGGAGAAGTGCCGCGCCTCGGTGCAGGTGAGCGTCAGGCCGGCGAGCCGCACCGCGCCGTCCCAGTCCAGCTCGACGACCCGATCCTCCGGCACGCCCCAGCCGCGCAGGTGCGCACCCAGCCCCAGCGGGACGACGAACGGCGCGGCCTGGGTGCGCAGCAGCCCGCGCACCGTGGGCAGGTCGAGGTGGTCGTAGTGGTCGTGCGAGACGAGGACGGCGTCGACCTGCGGCAGCTCCTCCAGCGGCAGGGGCGCCGGGTGCAGCCGGGTCGGCCCGACCAGCGGGGACGGCGACACCCGCTCGCCCCACACCGGGTCGACCAGCACCCGCCGGCCGTCGACCTCGAGCAGCGCGCTGGAGTGGCCGAACCAGGTCACCGCGAGCTCACCCGCCTGCGCGGGCAGCTCCGGGCGGGTCACCGGCACCGGGCGCGCCGGCAGGCCGGTGTCCCGCTCCTCGTGCATCTGCCGGAGCAGGCCGCGCTGTGCGCTGGCCGGCGGCCGCGCCGGCGTGCTCAGCCGGTTGTGGAAGCGGCCGTCGGCGAACTGCGGCGAGCCGGCGGCGGAGGCCTGGACCTCGCGCTGGCTGGCGCCCAGGGCGGTGGGCAGCCCCCAGGCGGCGCGGGCGACCCACGCGGCGGGTCCGGCGAGGGTGGCGGCGAGGGCCAGGGTGGTGCGGCGGGCGGCGGAGGACGGCACGACCGCCAGCATCCCAGCCGCGGAGGGGGAGGCGACGTCCGCCGCGAGGGTGACACGCCCCGGCCGACGGCGGTTGCCCGGGAGGGTGCGGCGTCCGAGCATGGCCCCGTGACCGACGACGCACGACCCGCCGAGCCGGACGAGGACGGCGGCGACCCGGCGTGCTGGCTGCGGCGGGTCTGCCCGGCGTGCGGGCGACTCGCCGACGTCGACCCGCCGGTCCGCTGCGCCGCCTGCGGGGAGCTGCTCCCCGCGGACTGAGGGAGCCGGGGCCATCTCTCAGGCGGCCTCGCGGTCCTGTCGCGGAGCCGAGACGACGAAGTCGCACAGCGCCCGGCGCAGCGCCACGCCCAGCCGGTCGGCGCGGACGTGCAGCTCGTCGCGCACCGACAGCGGCAGTCCCTGACCGGCCACGTGCGCGACGAGGGCGAGGTCCTCGTCGAGCACCCGCTGCCGGAAGGCGACCTCGCGCTCGACGTCGGCCGGGGCGGGCAGCGGGTGGCCGGGGCCGGCCGACAGCAGCAGCCGGGTGTACACCCGCGTGGAGTCGGCGTCCTCCGGCTGCAGCAGGAACTGGACCACCGTGACCGCGCCGGAGTCGAGGAACTCCTCGCGCAGCAGCAGCTGGAACGGTGCCCGCAGGACGCGGGTCGCCCGCCGGCGCTGCCGCAGCGGCCGTTCGCCGGTGGCCACGCCGGGGTCGGTCACCGCGTCGAACCACTGCTCGTGCGCGCTGCGGAGACCGCCGGGCTCCGGCTGGACGTCGTACGCGGGCACCTCCGGGTGGTCGGCCGCGCCGGAGGTCGCCGCGTGCAGAAACGGGGCGTGCGAGACGTCGAGGAGGACGTCGGTCAGCACGGCCGCCGTCCCCGCCGAGCGTCGCGGCGGCAGCCAGCCGGTCACGAAGCGCCGGTCGGCGTCCTCGGGGAACTCCAGCGGCACGTCCCGGGGCTCGGCCGGGGCCAGCCACACCACGCCGAGCCGCTCGCGGACGCCGAACGCCGGCGGGTCCACCTCCAGCCGGTCGGTGCGGCGCAGCGTCCAGGTCCGCCCCAGCAGCCGCACCTGCAGCCAGCCGCCGGGACGCAGCTCGCGGGACAGGGCCACGGGGTGCCACGCCGACTCCAGCGCCGGGTCGAGGTTGCCCAGCACCGGCCCGTCCGGCGGCGGGGGCGCCGGGGCCGGCTCGGGTGCCGTGTCGGCGGTGGGGCGCGGCGGCGCGGGGACGGCGGTGCGCTCGGGGGCCAGCCAGACCCAGCCGTGCCGCTCCTCGACCGCCCACGGCACCGGCAGGTCGGCCCGCGGCGGCGCCGTCCCGTCGGGGCCCAGGGAGGGCAGGGAGACGCAGCGGCCCTCACCGTCGTACTGCCACCCGTGGTGGGGGCAGGTGAGCCGCCCGTCGACCACCGTGGCGGCGCTCAGCGGCACCAGCCGGTGCGGGCACCGGGCAGGGAAGGCGCTCACCTCCGCTCCCGGGCGCAGCCTGACCAGCACGTAGGCCCGCCCGCCGGCGCCGACCGGCAGCGGCTTCGTCCCGACCTCGGCGGCGCGCGCCACCGGGTACCAGCCCGTCGTCGTCCCCGCGGAAGTGGTCATGCCCCATTGCAGCGCCGCCGGGTTCCCGCTCGGTTACGCCCGCTCGACGGTCGAGCGACACAGGTTGCGCACAACAAAAGGTCACCGACGACGCATTACGGACAGACTTGTCTCTAGAGTGACCGCGGTCACCGGAAGCAGGTGACCAGGACGACAGGGAGAGGCACCGTGACACCACCCGCTGAACGCAGGCTCCTGACGCCGGAGGAGTACCGCGAGGCCCAGGCCTCCCCGGAGTTCGTCGAGCTGAAGCGACGCTTCCGTCGCTTCGCCTTCCCGATGACCGTGGCCTTCCTGGCCTGGTACCTGCTCTACGTCCTGCTCTCGACCTACGCGCCGGACCTCATGGCCACGCCGGTGTTCGGCAACATCAACCTCGGCATCCTGCTGGGTCTGGGCCAGTTCGTCTCGACGTTCGTGATCACCCACGTCTACGTGGCGCACGCCAACAAGCGCACCGACCCGATCTCCGACGACATGCGCGAGCGGCTGGAGCACCACGAGTACGCGCGCACCGGTGGTGTCGGTGCCACCCGAGGCGCCGACGAGACCCGCGGAGGACGGCACTGATGCTCCCCCTCGCTGCCCCCGCCGCTCCGGCGACGACCACCGTCGGGAACCCGGCGGTCAACATCTCGATCTTCGGGGCCTTCGTCCTCGTCACGCTGGCCATCACCTTCAAGGCCAGCCGCAACAACAAGAGCGCGGCCGACTACTACGCCGCCGGCCGCAACATCAGCGGCACCCAGAACGGGCTGGCCATCGCGGGTGACTACCTGTCGGCCGCGTCCTTCCTCGGCATCGCCGGCGCCATCGCCATCTACGGCTACGACGGCTTCCTGTACTCCATCGGCTTCCTCGTCGCCTGGCTGGTCGCCCTCCTGCTCGTCGCCGAACTCATGCGCAACACGGCGCGGTACACGATGGCCGACGTGCTGGCCTTCAGGATGCGCCAGCGGCCCGTCCGCACCGCGGCGGCGACCTCGACCCTCGTGGTCAGCCTCTTCTACCTGCTCGCCCAGATGGCCGGCGCCGGCGCGCTGGTCACCCTGCTGCTCGGCGTCACCGGGGAGCTGGCGCAGGCGGTCGTCGTGATCCTCGTCGGTGCCCTGATGATGGTCTACGTGCTCGTCGGTGGCATGCGCGGCACGACCTACGTGCAGATCATCAAGGCGACGCTGCTCATCGCCGGCGCCGGCGTGATGACGGTCTGGGTGCTGGGCAAGTACGGGTTCAACCTCTCCGCGCTGCTCGGCGGGGCGGTCGACACCTCGGCGACCCAGGCCACACCGCGCGACGTCCTGTCCCCGGGGGCCCAGTACGGCGCGACCGACATCTCGAAGCTGGACTTCATCTCGCTGGCGCTCGCGCTGGTGTTCGGGACGGCCGGCCTGCCTCACGTGTTGATGCGCTTCTACACCGTCCCCACCGCCAAGGACGCCCGCCGCTCGGTGGTCTGGGCCATCTGGCTGATCGGCGTCTTCTACCTGTTCAGCCTGGTGATCGGCTACGGCGCCGGTGCGCTGGTCGGCGCCGACACCATCCTGGCGGCGCCCGGTGCGGTCAACGCGGCGGCGCCGCTGCTGGCCTTCGAGCTCGGCGGCACGATCCTGCTCGGCGTCATCGCCGGCGTCGCGTTCGCGACGATCCTCGCGGTGGTCGCCGGACTGACGATCACCGCGTCGGCCTCCTTCGCGCACGACATCTACGCCTCGGTGATCAAGAAGGGGCAGGTGAACCCGAACGCCGAGGTCAAGGTGGCCCGGATCGCCGCGATCGTGATCGGCGCCGTCTCCATCGGTCTGGGGATCCTGGCGCTGCAGGCCGGGCTGAACATCGCCTTCCTGGTGGCCCTCGCGTTCGCCATCGCCGCCTCGGCGAACCTGCCGACGATCATCTACACCCTGTTCTGGCAGCGGTTCACCACACAGGGCGCGCTCTGGTCGATCTACGGCGGGCTGATCACCTGCGTCACGCTGATCCTGTTCTCGCCGGTGGTGTCCGGGGCGCCCGTCAACCCGGCGACCGGCAAGAGCCCCTCGCTGCTCCAGGACGTCGACTTCTCCTGGTTCCCGCTGAACAACCCCGGTCTCGTGTCGATCCCGCTGTCGTTCTTCCTCGGCTGGCTCGGTACGAAGCTGTCCAAGGAACAGCCCGACGAGCTCAAGAACGCCGAGCTCGAGGTGCGGGCGCTCACCGGGATCGGTGCGGAGAAGGCCGTCGCCCACTGAAGAAGGACCCCCGTGCCCCCCACCGCTCGCGAGCTCGCGGCGGGGCCCTGCACGGGGGCCGGTTCCAGCACCTCGCCAGGCGCGCGTCCCCGTTCTCGGGGGCGCGCGCCTCGCGCGTTCCGGGGGCTCCGGGTGCCCCTCGATGATCAGGTCACCTGATCGAACCGGTTCCTCCCTCACGACCGGTTGTGAGGGAGGAACCCCAGGGACCAGGTCACCTGGTCATCGGGCGACGAGGCGCCGGGTCAGGCGACGGCCCGGACGGGCGCGGACTCGGGTGCGAGGACGGCGTCCGCGGCGGCGATCGGGGCGGCGGCGTGGGCGCGGCGGTGGCGGACGGCCCAGCGGGTGACCAGGCCGGTGAGGACGACGAGCCCGGCGACCAGGTGCTGGCCGGGCGCGGTGACCGCGACGGCGAGGGCCGCGGCGTAGACCACCGTGAGCAGGACGGCGGGGACGGACAGGTGCACGGGACTCTCCTCGGGTGAGGGCGGCCCGCCGGCCGGCGGCCGGGTCGTGGGCTGACCCGGCCACCGGCGCGGCGACGGCGCAGGTGGAACGGGATCAGGACCTCACTTGAGCATGTCCTTGGCCTTCTGGAGCAGCGACTGCCCCGGCATCTGCGGGGTGGAGAACAGCCGCGGGTCGCCGGGCGGCAGGATCGGGGCGTCGGCGGTCGCCTCGATCGGGCGGGCGCGGAACTCCGACCGACCGTCGACCGACGGGCCCGACGCCCATCGGCCGGCCGAGGCCTCGGGGCCGTCGGAGGCGTCGACGAAGGTGTAGCCGAGGTCGCCGACCTCCTCCTCCAGCGGGAAGGCCTCGGGCACCGGGATGCCCTCGATGCCGTCGGACTTGAGCTCCTCGGTCGCGGCCAGCCACTGCTGCTGGTGGTAGTGGTCGCGGGTGATGAGGAACCGGAGCATGTCCTTGACGCCGGGGTCGTCGGTCATGTTGTAGAGCCGGGCCACCTGCAGCCGGCCCTGCATCTCGGCGGTGGCGTTGTACATGAAGTCGGCCATGAGGTTGCCGCTGGCGGTGACGTACGCGCCGGTCCACGGGTTGCCCATGCTGTCCATGTAGGACGCGCCCTGGCCGTTCTGGATCAGGTGCTGCGGGTTGTGCTGCCCGTAACCGGCGGCGGCCTCCTTGGTGCGGTCGGCCGAGTCGGGCTTGAGCGGCGCGTGGTCCAGCAGCCGGTCGATCATCGTCACGATCATCTCGACGTGCGCCAGCTCCTCCGTGCCGATGGAGAGGAGCAGGTCCTTGTACTTGCCGGGCAGCCGGCAGTTCCAGCCCTGCAGCAGGTACTGCGTGGCGACCGTCATCTCGCCCCACTGGCCGCCGAGGATCTCCTGCATCTTGCGGGCGAAGTCCGGGTCGGGACCGTCGGGCTTGGCCTCGTACTGCAGGGCGTGGGTGTGCGTGAACACGGGGTCTCCCTTGCATCGTCGCGACCACCGCCGATGCGGTGACACCAGGGATCTGCCCGCGCCCGGTGGCCCACCCGTGCCGAGCCCTGGCCCCCGCGTGCCAGGTTGCGTGGCCCGTCGGACGGCACCCGGCCGCGGAGCTCCCGGGGGACGGCGCGAGAAGGGGCCGGAGGCCCTCCCTCACCGATCGGGGAGCTGCACGGTCAGCGTCAGCGACTCGCCGTCCTCGACCCACACGATGCGGCCGCCGAGCTCGCCGGTCTGCCGCCGCACCGACCACAGCCCCAGGCCGGTCAAGTCCGGAGGCGGGGAGTCGGTGCGCAGGTGCCCGAGCAGCCGATCCGGGCGGACGACGGCCTGCGTCAGCGCCAGGTCGACCCAGCCGGGGCGACATCGGACCGCCAGCCGGACCGCGGCGCCGTCCCCGTGCCGGTGCGCGTTCTCCAGCAGGTTGGTGAGGATGCGCTGCACCCGGGCGTCGGCGACGGCGACGTCCTCAGCGCAGGGACCGACCTGCACGGTCAGCTGGGCGTCGGGCAGCCCGGAGGCGGCCACCGACGCGCGGACGACGTCCCCCAGCCGGCGCGTCCCCCGCCCCAGCGGCGCCGCCCCGCCCGTGGCGGCCGCCGTCCGCAGCATGGAGGCCAGGTGGGCGGTCTGCGCGCGGGCCAGCTCCAGCACCTCCGCGGGGTCGGCCGCCGGTCCGGCCGGGCGCTCCAGCGCCCCCAGGAGCGCCTCCAGCGAGGCCAGCGGCGAGCGCATGTCGTGGCACAGCGCCCGCACCAGTGCGTCGCTGGGCTCCTGCGCCTCCCCGCCGCCCGGCCGCGCCGGCGCCCGACGCCGCAGCAGGCGGCGCAGGGCCGGCAGCGCGCCGTGGGACTCGAGGGACGTCGAGGGGTTCGCGGCCAGGGTCATGGGCACCTCCGTGGTGCGTCCGGTCAGCCGCGCCGGCGCAGCTGTCGGTCTGGGGAGAGATGGAGCCGAGCGACGCCGGTGCTGGGCGCCGTCCGCTGGTCGACGTCGTGCTCGTCGACGACCACCCGTTGTTCAGCCGGGGCCTGGCCCTGCTGCTGCCGGGGGTGAGCGAGGGCCGGGTGCGCGTCGTGGCGACGACCGACGACGCCTCCGCGGCCGCGGCGATGGTGCGCCGGCACCACGCCGACGTCGCCGTCGTGGACCTGCACATGCCGCCGCCGGGCGGCACGCGGGCGATCGCGGCGATCCGCCGCGCGGACCCGACGGTGCGGATCGTGGCGCTGTCCGGTCAGGCCGAGGAGGACGCCGTCCTGGAGGCGCTGCGCGCCGGCGCGGCCGGTTACCTGCCCAAGACCGCCGACCCCGAGGCGCTGGTGCGCCCGCTGCTGGCGGTGCTCGACGGCTGGTCGGTGATCCCCGAGGACCTGCTGCGCCGGCTGCTCGAGGACTCCGCGCCCACCGGGGAGCAGGGCCTCGCCGATCGGCTGACCGCGGACGAGCGCCGGCTGTGGCGGCTGGTGGCCGACGGTGCGAGCACCGTGGAGATCGCCACGACCCTGCACGTGTCCGAGCGGACGGCGAAACGGCTGGTGGCCGCGCTGCTGCGCACGCTGGGCGTCGCCACCCGCGTCGAGGCCGCGGCGCTGGCCGGGCGCGTGCACCTGGGCGGCAACGGCAGGCAGGGCTGAGATCCGCACCGGTGCAGGTCCGCATCCCATCGCCCCCCGGCTACCCGCGACGGTGATCGACACGCGCGGTGCGGGCGAGCGGGTGCGGACGGCCTAGGGAGCCAGCGTCCCCGCCCACGTCCCGGACGACGCCGCCGCGGCGAAGCCGGGCACCTCCGCCGCGGCCACGTCCACCGCGGCGTAGCCCCCGCTGCCGGCGCCCACGCAGGCGACGACGGTGGCGAGCCCGGCCCGCCGCTGGAACACGCTCTGCCGCACCTGCCAGCCCACGACGGCACGGCGCTGCAGCACGGCCTGCTCGCGCACCAGCCAGCCGCTGCGGACGGTGAACGACCGCGGCCCGGCGGCGTGGCCGAGGGCGCGGTACCGGCCGATGCCCATCGGCACACCCAGCACCGTGAGGACGACGCCGACGACCGGCACCCACCACCACCCGAGGGCGGCCGCCGCCCAGGCCCCCGCCGCGGTCACCAGCAGCCCGGCGGCCAGGGCCCGCACCAGCCGGCGGCGCAGGGCGGCGGGCGGGTGGCCGGTCAGCGGGCCGGGGTCCTCGACCAGCCGGCCGAGCAGGCGCAGCGCCTCGGCGCGCGGACCGAGCGGCAGCAGCTGGCCGCGCCGGTTGGCCTGGCCGAGGCCGGTGACCAGGGCGTTGACCCGGGCCGCGCGCACCCACCGCATGCCCAGGCCCTCGCTGAGCGTGCCGCCCCGGATCCGGTCGACCTCCAGCTCGGTGTGCCGCCGGGTGAGCAACCCGCGGACGGCGACCAGCGAGCCGCCGCGCCGCACCAGCCGGTAGCCCCAGTTGACGACGGCCGCCCCGACCACCGCGGCCACGGCCAGCAGCGGCACCGCGGCGACCAGCCCGGCCACGACCAGGTGCGGGGAGGGCTCGGGACCCGCGAGGTCCGGGACGACGGCGTCGGGCAGCTCCTGCACCAGCCGGAACAGCGTGCCGACCGCGGCCAGCGGGACGACGAGGTAGCTGCCGACCAGCGGCGCGTAGAGCAGCCAGCGGGGCTGGAAGCGGGAGAGCTCCTCCTCGACCGGCGGCTGCGGGGCCTGCACGCCGTCCGGTGCCGGCACCCCGGCGGGACGGCGGGCCAGCAGCCGCGCGCGCAGCCGGTCGCCCTCGGCGCGGGTCACCCCGTCGACGACGAGCTCCTCCTCGTTCACCCCGACCGAGCCGGCCGCGGCGTCGATGCGGACCCGCACCAGCCCGAGCAGCCGGTGCAGCGGCGGGGTCTCGACCTCCACGCCGCGGATCCGGTCGTTGGGCACGGTGCGCACCGAGCGGGCCAGCAGGCCGCGGGTCACCACCACCGCCGTCGGCCCGTCGGCGTAGCCGAACCGCCACCAGCTCAGCACGGCCGCCACCAGGGACAGCGCGGTGACGACCGCCGCCATGACCACGACGGTGAGCAGCCCGTCGTCCAGGCCGACCAGCGCGGCGACCGGGATCAGCACCGGCACCATCTGGCGGGCCTGCCGGAAGGTGGCGGTGTGCACCAGCACCACGCGGGGCGACGCCCGCAGCGGCCGCTCACCGGGTGCGCGACCGCCGCCGACGCCCACGTCGGGGTCGCTCACCGGTCCGGCTCCGCCCGGCGGGGCCGGGGGGACGGCGGGGCCGCTCGCTGTGCTCACCGGTTCGCTCCCGCCCGGCGGAGCCGGAGGGACGGCAGGGCCGCTCGCTGTGCTCACCGGTTCGCTCCCGCCCGGCGGAGCCGGAGGGACGGCAGGGCCGCTCACGTCGCCTCGTCGCGGACCAGCTCGGCGCGCCGGGCGAGGTCGTCGGCGACCCGCTGGGCCACGTCGGCCTCCAGGTGCAGCACCCGGACCGTGCCCTGCGAGGACGCCGTCAGCACCGCCACCGTGGCCAACCCGAACAGCTGCTGCAGCACGCCGCGGGTGACGTCGACGGTCTGTATGCGCGAGATGGGCACCAGCGTCCAGGTGCGGGTCAGCCAGCCGGTGAGGGTGTAGACCGCCTCGCCGGTGACCTCCCAGCGGTGCACGCGGTAGCGGACCCACGGCCGGATGCCGATCGTCACCGCGGCCTCCAGCACCGCGAACGCCACGAGCGCCCAGCGCAGCGGCGACGGCAGTGCGTCCTCCGGGACGAGGACGAGGACGGCCGTGACCACGACGGCCCAGACGAGCGCGCCGATGACGCCCCCGGTGACCCACAGCCCGATCGCCGAGCGGGACAGCGACCAGGCGGGGTCGCGGACGGGCGTGGGTGCGTCGGCGGTCATCGTCCCCATCCTGTCAGCGACCCCGGCCGTGATCATGGGGGTCGTACCGGTCCCCACGGCGAGTCCGCGCGTGTCGTCTGCGACGACCCAATGATCACCGCGGTGGGGGCGGGGCACGGAGCCACCCGCCGTGCCGGTGGCACGATGGGACGCGTGATGCCGCAGCAGGTCCCGACCGTGCCCGCCAGCGAGGTGCCCGAGGAGGCCGTCGTCCTCGACGTGCGTGAGGACGACGAGTGGGTGGCCGGCCACATCGACGGCGCCACCCACATCCCGATGGGCGAGGTCCCGGCGCGGCTGGAGGAGCTGCCCGAGGCCGACCCGCTCTACGTCACCTGCCGCGGCGGCGGGCGCTCGGCCCGCGTGGCCGCCTGGCTCAACGCCAACGGCTACGACGCGGTCAACGTGGGCGGCGGCATGGGGGAGTGGGAGGCGGCCGGCCGGCCGATGGTGAGCGAGACCGGCCAGCAGCCCTTCGTGCGCTGACAGCCGCGGGAGCACCGCAGCGAGGTGGTCGTGCGCTGAGGGCCGCGCCCGCATCGGCTACAGCGAGCCGCCGCGCACCAGCCCGATCGCGTAGGAGTCCCAGAAGGTCCCGGCCGCCGGGCCGCCGTTGCAGGTGCCGTCGGACTCGCCGGGGCGCTTGACCCACAGGAAGGCGTCGACGCGCGGCTGCCCGGTCTGCGCCGTCGGGCGCTCGCCCAGGGCGCGGCCCGGGGGGTTGCACCAGTCGGTGCCGGGGCCGTTGCCGTTGCGGCTGGTGTCGACGACGAAGTGCGCCCCGTCCAGCAGCGCGGAGACCTGCTCGCCGTAGGTGACGTTGTCCGCGGTGGTCTCGAAGTTGGAGACGTTGAGCGCGAAGCCGTCCGCGGCGGTCGCCCCCGCGGCGCGCAGCCGCTCGGCCATGGTCGGCGGGCTGATCCAGGTCGCGTTCCCGGCGTCGAGGTAGGTGCGGGTGCCGGGGTTGGCCTCGAGCAGGTCCACCGCCGAGCGCAGCATCGCCAGCCGCTGGGCCGGGTCGCCGCACAGCTGGGCGAGCGCGTCGGGCTCCACGACGACGACCGCGTCGGCGCTTCCGATGCCGGCCGCGACCGCCTGCACCCAGCGGACGTACTCGGCCGACGAGCCGACCCCGCCGGCGGAGTACCCGCCGCAGTCGCGGCCGGGGACGTTGTAGGTCACGAGGACCGGCACGGACCCGGCGGCCTGCGCGGCGGCGACCTCCTGGCGGACCGTCGCGGTCACGTCGCCGCTCCACGCGCCCAGCCACAGCGACGTCGGCACGCCTGCCAGCTCGGCGAGCGCCGCGGCGTCCGCGGCGCTGCGGCCCGGCTGCGCCGCGGCCTGGACCGCGCCGGTGTTCGGGCCGTAGAAGGTCATCCCGGCGAGCGGGTTGCCGGTGGCGGCGGGCGGGACGGCGGTCGAGCCGGTCGCCGTGGCCGTCGTGGTGCCGGCCGCGCCGGAGGTGGCGCCGGTCGTCGCCGCGGTGGTGCTCGGGGGAGCAGGGGCGGTGGGAGCGGCGGTCGTCCCGCTCGGCGTCGCCGTGCCCGGGAGGGGAGCGGACGTCGTCGGCGTGGGGACCGGCGCCTTCGGCGGCGCCGTCCGGGTCTTGCGGGCCTGCTCGATGGCCGGCTGCGCCGCGGACGGCGCCTCGGGGGCCAGGAGGGACGGCGTGAGCAGCCCGGCCCCGACCACCGCGGCGGCGAGACCGGAGGCCCACAGCCGTCGCCGGCTGCGTCCCGCCCGGTGCCGGCCTGGGATGCCGGGGGTCGGGTCGGTCAGCCGATCCGGCGAGGGGCGGCCCGGGGCGAACACCATGCGCACAACGTAGTCGGACGCTTCCGTAACGTCATGACCAGGGGTGACTCAGCGTGTTCGCATCCCCGCCAAGGGTGACGCGGCGAGGGGGTCCGCCCGCTCGCGCGGACGGACCCCCTCAGGAGGAGGCTCAATCGCGCGCGGGGAACTCCGCGAAGCGGCTGCGCAGGTCCTTCTTGGAGAACTTGCCGACGCTGGTCTTGGGCACCTCGTCGATGAACTCGACGGCGTCGGGCATCCACCACTTGGCCACCTGCGGCCGGAGGTGGTCGAGCACCTCCTGCTCCGTCATCGTCTCGCCCTCCTTGACGACGACGCAGGCCAGCGGCCGCTCGTCCCACTTCGGGTGCGGGACGCCGACGACGGCGGCCTCCTTGACCTTCGGGTGGCTCATGATCGCGTTCTCGAGGTCGACCGAGCTGATCCACTCGCCGCCGGACTTGATGAGGTCCTTGGTGCGGTCGGCGATCCGGATCGAGCCGTAGGGGTCCATCGCCGCGACGTCACCGGTGCGCATCCAGCCGTCCTCGGTCGAGAGCACGACACCGGCGTCCGGGTTGTAGTAGTCCTGGGCGCACCACGGGCCGCGGACCTGCAGCTCCCCGGTGGCCTCGTCGTCCCACGGCTGCGGCTCGAGCGTCTCGGCGTCGACGATGCGGGCCTCGACCCCGAGGAACGGCGTGCCGGCGCGGGCGCGCTGGGCCGCCTTCGTCTCGTCGTCGGCGTCGGCGTACCGGCGCGGCAGGACCCCGGACGAGGCGACCGGGTGGGTCTCGGTCATGCCCCAGGCCTGCAGGATCGGCAGGCCGACCTGCTCGCGGTAGGCCTCGCTCAGCGCCCTGGGCACCGCCGAGCCGCCGCAGCCGATGTCGCGCAGCTTGTGCGGCCGGCCGGCCAGGTGGGGGAGCACGCCCTGCCAGATCGTCGGGACGCCCGCGGTGAAGGTGACCCCCTCGTCCACGATCAGGTCGGCCAGCGCCTGGGGCTGCATCATCGAGCCGGGCATGACCAGCGAGGCGCCCGCGGCCGGCGCGGCCTGCGCGATGCCCCAGGCGTTGGCGTGGAACATCGGCACGACCGGCATCGCGACGTCCTGGATGCCCAGCCCGAAGGCGTTGGGCGCCATCACGCCCATCGTGTGCAGCCACGTCGAGCGGTGCGAGTAGACGACGCCCTTGGGGTTGCCGGTGGTGCCGCTCGTGTAGCACATCGAGGCGGCGCTGTTCTCGTCCGTGACGTGGAAGTCGACCGGGGAGGCCTCGGCCAGCAGCGTCTCGTAGTCGGAGACGCGGGGGTCGTCGGGGATCTCGTTGTCGCCGCCGTCGTCCATGACCACGACGTGCCGGACGGTCTTCATCGTGTCGACCAGCGGCCACAGCAGCGGCAGCACCGTGCGGTCGACGAAGACGACCTCGTCCTCGGCGTGGTTGGCGATGTAGGTCAGCTGCTCGGGGAACAGCCGGATGTTGAGCGTGTGCAGCACGCGGCCGGTGCTCGGCGCGGCGAAGTACAGCTCCAGGTGGCGCTGGCTGTTCCAGCCGAAGGTGCCGACCCGGCCGTCGGCACTGATGCCGAGGGTGTCGAGCACGCCGCCGAGCCGGCGGGTCCGCTCGGCCCACTCCGCGTAGGTGCTCCGGGTGATCCCGCCGGGGCCCGCGGTGGCGATCGTCCCGTCGCCGTAGTGCTGCTCGACGTGCCGGAAGATCGCGTCGATGGTGAGGGGGTAGTCCTGCATGAGGCCGCGCATGGGCGGAATCGTGCCAGTGACCGCGCTCACGATCCACACCGACTGCCCAGGTGAGCCGCCCTGCGAGGCGGGCCGGGGAGTGGGGCCGGAGGCCCCCGCGACCAGGGCCGGGACGGGCTCACCGCGCCGGGGGACGGCACCCAGCCGCGGTGGGAGGCCGGCAGTCAGCACAGCACCACCGGCAGCTCGGCCAGGCCGCGGATGACGAACTCCGGACGGCGCACCGGCTCCCCGCCGAGCTCCAGCCGGGAGGTGCGTTCCAGCAGGGCGCCGAAGGACGCCTGCAGCTCCACGCGCGCCAGCGGGGCGCCGATGCAGAAGTGCACGCCGGCCCCGAAGGTGATGTGCGGGTTGTCCGTCCGGCCGACGTCGAACCGGTCCGGGTCGGGGAAGACCGCCGGGTCCCGGTTGGCCGCCCCGAGCAGTGCGGCGACCTTCTGCCCCTCGCGCACGGTGGCCCCGCCCACCTGCACGTCGGTGGTGGCCGTCCGCTCGAACAGCTGCAGGGGCGAGTCGAACCGCATGAACTCCTCGACGGCGGTCGGCAGCAGGCCGGGGTCGTCGCGCAGCCGGGCCAGCTGGTCGGGGTGCTCGAGCAGCGCCAGCAGGCCGTTGCCGCTGACGTTGACCGTCGCCTCGTGCCCGGCGTTGAGCAGCAGGACGCAGGTGGTGACCAGCTCGTCCTCGGTGAGCCGGTCGCCGTCGGAGTCCCGCACGCCGACCAGGTGGGAGAGCAGGTCCTCGCCGGGGGCGCGGCGGCGCTCGGCGGCCAGCCCGCGCAGGTAGGTGACGAACTGGTCCGCCGCACGCTCGGCGGCGTCCTCGACGGCCGCCGTCCGGCCGTACTCGTACATCTTCACGATCGCGTTGGACCACGGCCGCAGCAGCGGCCGGTCGGCGTCCGGGACGCCGAGCAGCTCGGCGATGACGGCGACCGGCAGCTCCTCGGCCATCCCGGAGAGGACGTCGACCGGCTCGGTGCCGCCGGAGCGCTCGACCAGGCCGTCGACCAGCTCCCCGGCCAGCCGCTGCACCCAGGGCCGCAGCCGCTCGACGTGCCCGCGGGCGAAGGCGGTGCTGACCAGGCGGCGCAGCCGGGTGTGGTCCGGGGGCTCCATCT
Organism: Geodermatophilus siccatus; assembly: GCF_900103785.1. Lineage (GTDB taxonomy): Bacteria > Actinomycetota > Actinomycetes > Mycobacteriales > Geodermatophilaceae > Geodermatophilus > Geodermatophilus siccatus. The sequence continues at coordinate 37,225 of NZ_FNHE01000013.1, forward strand.
CCAGCAGCGCGTTGCGGTGGACCAGGTTGAAGCTGCCGAAGCGCTCGGCCGGCTCCCGGTCACGCCAGATGCGGCCCAGCCGGCGGTCCCGCAGGACGGCGTTGCTCTCGGCGTGGGTGAACGCCAGCCACAGCCCCAGGCCCTCGTGCCACTGCACCGGCGCCTGGGCCCGGGCGCGGGCGAAGGACGGGTAGGGGTCGGCGACGACGGCGGGGTCGGTGAGGTCGATCGGCGGAGCCGCAGGTGTCACGCCGGAGCAGCCTAGGGAGGGGACGGGCTCGCCGCGGGACCCTGCGAGGAGGCCACCTACGCTCGTCCCATGGCCCGCTCCGCGACCCGCAAGCGTCCCGCTGCCCCTGCCGCAGACGGCGGCGCCAACCCCAAGGCGCCCTGTCCGTGCGGCTCGGGCCGCCGGTACAAGCACTGCCACGGCTCGGGCTACGCCCCACCGGTGACCCGGCCGTTCGAGGGGCTGCCCGGCGAGGAGCACTGGGTCGCGCTGCGCGAGCTGGTCCCGGCGGCGACCGCGCCGCTGCGGACGACGGACGGGCGCGACGTCACCCTCGCCAGCGTGCTGCCCGGCGGCGCCCCGGCGCTGGTCCGCGCCAACGGCGAGATCCTGCTCGGCGTCCAGCTCCAGGGCTCCTCCGACGACGTCAGCCGCGACCTCGGGACGGCGCTGGCCGCCGCGCTCGAGGCGCCGGCCGGTGCGCCGGTCGACCCGGGTCCGCTCGGCGGTGCCGGATCGGCCGGCCCCCGGCTGCAGGAGCTGGTCGACACCACGGCGCCGCTCCAGGTCACCGTGCACGAGGACTTCGGCTTCTGGCTCGAGGGCGTCGAGGCCGGCGCCGCGGCCCGTGCCGGGCTGGAGCAGGCGAACGCGGCGATCCTGCCGACCGAGCTGCTCCCCGGCCTCGGTGCCGCCTACTGGGTGCGGCCGGGTGCCGAGCGGGCGCACCTGCGGTGGGTGCGGCCCGAGCCGGAGGAGCAGTTGCTCGACGCGCTGGCCCGGCTGCGCGCCTCGGGCGAGATCCTGCTGGGCGAGGGCACCCGGTACGCCGGGGCCTTCCGCGCGCACGGGCTGCTCGTGCCGGTGTGGGACCTGCCCGCCGACACCCCGGCCGCCGACTGGACCGACGCCGCCACGGCGTTCCAGGCGCGCCTGGAGGAGGCGATGGCCGCGACCGGCCCGCTGTCCGCCGACGAGCGCCGTGCCCGCGCCGGCCTGCTCTCCCGCCAGATCACGCTGCGCTGAGGGAGCGCCCCGTCCTCCCCCCTTCGCAGGCCCGGGACGGGGGCCGGGGGTGTGCCCCTCCGCGTGTGGACCCCGCGTAGCCGTGGTCTCACCGTTCGCCGACGACCTCACCCGAAGGGGCTGACCGCCAGGCCAGCGTTACGAGACCGTGACGCCGAAGTGGCGAACAGGGGTTGACGGCGCGGGGTTGTTAACGCTCACACTTGTGCCGCTCGCCACGGGCGGGCCTGCGCCGGGTCGAGCGCGCAGCAGTCTCGAGGAGGAGATCACGTGAGCAAGAGGCTCGGCTTCGCCGCCCTCAGCGCCGGCATGGCGCTGACCCTGGCGGCCTGTGGCGGCGAGGGCGCCGGCGGCAGCGGTGGTGCCGGCGGTGGGGGTGCCGAGGCGGAGGACCTGACCATCGGCGTCTCGATGCCGACCCAGACCTCCGAGCGGTGGATCGCCGACGGGAACAACGTCAAGGAGCAGCTGGAGGGCGAGGGCTACACCGTCGACCTGCAGTACGCCAACGACGACATCCCCACGCAGTCGCAGCAGATCGACCAGATGATCACCGAGGGTGCCGACATCCTGGTCGTCGCGGCGATCGACGGCACGGCCCTCTCGGGTCAGCTGGAGAACGCGGCGTCCAACAACATCCCGGTCATCTCCTACGACCGCCTCATCCGCGACAGCGAGAACGTCGACTTCTACGTCACGTTCGACAACTTCCAGGTGGGCGTCGCCCAGGGCAACGCCCTGCTGCGGGGCCTCGGCCTGCAGAACGAGGACGGCTCGCCGGGCACCGCGACCGGTCCGTTCAACGTCGAGCTGTTCGCCGGTTCGCTGGACGACAACAACGCGTTCTTCTTCTGGGACGGCGCGATGTCGGTCCTGCAGCCGCTGATCGACCAGGGCACCCTGGTCGTCAAGTCGGGCCAGACCAACATCGAGCAGGCCGCCATCCTGCGCTGGCAGCAGGAGACCGCCCAGCGGCGGATGGAGGACCTGCTGACCTCCGCCTACAACGACGGCTCCCGGGTCGACGGCGTCCTCTCGCCGTACGACGGCCTCTCCCGCGGCATCATCACCGCGCTGCAGAACGCCGGCTACGGCCCGACGCTCGACGCCGCCAACCCGATGGCGGTCGTGACCGGTCAGGACGCCGAGATCGCCTCGGTCAAGCTGATCAACGACGGGGTCCAGAGCTCCACGATCTTCAAGGACACCCGTCTGCTGGCCGAGCAGGCCGTCGCCGCCGCGTCCGCCTTCGCCGAGGGCAACGAGCCGGAGGCCAACGACACCGAGACGTACAACAACGGCGTCAAGGTCGTCCCGTCCTACCTGCTCCCGGTCGAGACGGTCTTCGCGGACGACATCCAGTCCGTGCTGATCGACTCCGGCTACTGGACCCAGGAAGAGGTCGCCAGCGGCCAGGCGGACTGACCGCTCGCCCCTGAGCCCGGCCGGGCCCGGCAGCAGCGCTGTCGGGCCCGGCCGGCACCACGCGGGACCGGCATCCCGTGACCTGGCCCACCCCGACGGGGTGGCGCACACTTCTCCCCACCATCCGCGGCGCGCCCTCTGCCAGCGACGAGGCGCCGACGACAGGACGACGAGGTCCCATGGACTACATCCTGGAGATGCGCGGCATCACCAAGACCTTCCCCGGCGTCAAGGCCCTCGAGGACGTCAACCTGGCGGTCCGCCGAGGCGAGATCCACGCCATCTGCGGCGAGAACGGCGCCGGGAAGTCGACGCTGATGAAGGTCCTCTCCGGCGTCTACCCGACCGGCAGCTACGAGGGCGAGATCGTCTTCGACGGTCAGCCGGTCCGCTTCAACGGCATCCGCGACAGCGAGCACGTGGGCATCGTGATCATCCACCAGGAGCTCGCCCTGGTCCCGTACCTGTCGATCGCGGAGAACATCTTCCTGGGCAACGAGCGGCGCGGCCGGTTCGGGGTCATCGACTGGAACAAGGCCAACGCCGAGGCGGGCGAGCTGCTGCGCTCGGTGGGGCTCGACGAGAACCCGGTGACCCCGGTGGGTCAGCTCGGCGTCGGCAAGCAGCAGCTGGTCGAGATCGCCAAGGCGCTGTCCAAGGACGTGCGGCTGCTCATCCTCGACGAGCCCACCGCCGCGCTGAACGACAACGACTCGGCGCACCTGCTCGACCTGCTGCGCCGCCTCCGCGACCGCGGCATCACCTGCATCATGATCTCGCACAAGCTCAACGAGATCACCGCCATCGCCGACAACGTCACCGTCATCCGCGACGGCAAGACCGTCGAGACGCTGAGCCTGCACGCCGGCGAGGTCACCCAGGACCGGATCATCCGCGGGATGGTCGGCCGCGACCTGGAGAGCTACTACCCCGAGCGCGAGTCGCACCCCGGCGAGGAGGTGCTGCGCGTCGAGGACTGGACGGTGTGGCACCCGACCCAGGAACGCAAGATCGTCGACGGGGCGAGCTTCACCGTCCGCGCCGGGGAGGTCGTCGGGATCGCCGGCCTCATGGGCGCCGGGCGCACCGAGCTGGCGATGAGCATCTTCGGGCGCGCCTACGGCCGGAACATCACCGGTCGCATGTACGTGCACGGCAAGGAGGTCCGGCCCCGCAACGTGGCCGAGGCCATCGACGCCGGCATCGCCTACGCCACCGAGGACCGCAAGCACTACGGCCTCAACCTCATCGAGGACATCCGGCGCAACGTCTCCGCCGCGGCCCTGGAGAAGCTCTCCAGCAACGGCTTCGTCAACGGCAACGAGGAGATCAAGGTCGCCGAGGGCTACCGCCGGGACATGAACATCAAGGCGCCCAGCGTCGCCTCGGTCGTCGGCAAGCTCTCCGGCGGCAACCAGCAGAAGGTCGTGCTGTCCAAGTGGCTGTACACCGACCCCGAGGTGCTCATCCTCGACGAGCCCACCCGCGGCATCGACGTGGGTGCGAAGTACGAGATCTACACGATCATCAACCGGCTGGTCGCGGCCGGTAAGGCGGTGCTGGTCATCTCCTCCGAGCTGCCCGAGCTGCTCGGCATCTGCGACCGCATCTACACCCTGTCCGCGGGTCGGATCACCGGCGAGGTGCCCGTCGGCCAGGCGACCCAGGAGAACCTGATGGAGCTCATGACCAAGGAGAAGGAGCTCGCGGCATGACCAGGACCGTCCCGCCGTCGTCCGAGCCGGAGGCCCAGTCCTCCACCGCGCCCAAGGACGTCGCCCCCGCCGTCGCCCTCCACACCGGCACCAGCAACGTCCGCACCCTGCTGACGAGCAACCTGCGGCAGAGCGGCATCTACATCGCCTTCGTGGCGATCATCGCGCTGTTCGCCGTGCTGACCGGGGGGACGCTGCTCGCCCCGGGCAACATCACCAACATCGTCCTGCAGTACAGCTACATCCTGATCCTGGCCATCGGCATGGTCATCGTGATCATCGCCGGGCACATCGACCTCTCGGTCGGGTCGGTGGTGGCGCTCACCGGCGCGGTCTCGGCGGTGCTGGTCATCCGGCAGGGCATGCCGTGGTGGGTGGGCGTGCTGGCGGCCCTGGCGACGGGTCTCGCGATCGGCGCCTGGCACGGCTTCTGGGTCGCCTACGTCGGCATCCCCGCGTTCATCGTGACCCTCGCCGGCATGCTGCTGTTCCGCGGCCTGACGCTGCAGGTGCTCGACAACATCTCGCTGTCACCGTTCCCCCAGGAGTACGGCCGGATCGCCAGCGGCTTCCTCAACGGCCTCATCGGCGGTCAGGGCTACGACGCGTTCACCCTGCTCGTCTTCGGCATCGCGGTCGCCGGGTACGCGGTCAGCCAGTACCGCAGCCGGATCGCCCGCATCCGCTACCAGCAGCCGGTCGAGTCCTTCCCGCTGTTCGTCGCCAAGATCGTGCTCGTCGGCGCGGTGGTCATGGCCTTCGCCTGGCAGCTGGCGACCGCCCGCGGCCTGCCGATCGTGCTGATCATCCTGGCCGTGCTGATCATCACCTACGGCATCGTCACGACCCGGACGGTCTTCGGCCGCCAGGTCTACGCCATCGGCGGCAACCTGGCGGCGGCCACGCTGTCGGGGGTGAAGGTCCGGGCGGTCAACTTCTGGATCTTCGTGAACATGGGCTTCCTGGCCGCGGTCGCCGGCGTCGTCTTCTCGTCGCGGTCCAACGGCGCGCAGCCCAGCGCGGGCAACATGTTCGAGCTCGACGCGATCGCCGCGGCGTTCATCGGCGGTGCCGCCGTCACCGGTGGCGTCGGCACGGTGGTCGGCGCCATGGTCGGTGGTCTGATCATGGCCGTCATGAGCAACGGCATGCAGCTCATGGGCGTCGACCAGTCCATCCAGTCGGTGGTCAAGGGCCTGGTGCTGCTGCTGGCCGTGGCCTTCGACGTCTACAACAAGCGGCGCGCCGGCGCGTCCCGCTGACGCCCCGGGGGCGGCCCCGCGGAGCTCACGCGGGGCCGCCCGACAGGGCATCGACCGAGGCGGCCGCGGGCCGGCTCCTCGACGGGGAGGGGTGACGGTGGAGCCCGAGGGGCCGAGCCGAGCGCTGGTCATGTCGGACGTCGCGGCCCGGGCCGGCGTCTCCCACCAGACGGTGTCCCGGGTCATCAACGGGCACCCCAACGTCGCACCCCGGACCCGTGAGCGCGTCGAGCGGGCGATCCGCGAGCTGGGCTACCGGCCCAACACCGCCGCGCGGGCGCTGGTCACCGGCTCGACCCGCACGCTCGGGTTCGTCGCCGTGAACATCAACCAGTACGGCCCGGCGCAGACCCTGGTCGGGCTGGAGCGGGCGGCGCGGGCGGCCGGCTACTCGCTCGGCGTCACCGTGCTCGACGAGGCCACCGCCGAGGCGATGCGCGACGCCCTCGACCGCTTCACGGCCCAGTCGGTGGACGCCGTCCTGGCGCTGGCCACCTACGACGACGCCGTGGAGGCGCTGCACCAGGTGCACACCCCGCTGCCGCTGGTCACGGTGCAGAGCGGCGGGGCGCTCGAGGAGCCCGCGGTCGGCGTCGACCAGGTCGCCGGTGCCCGGCTGGCCACCCGGCACCTGCTCGACCTCGGCCACCGCACCGTCCACCACGTCACCGGCCCCGCCGACTCCAAGGAGGCCCGGGACCGGGTCGAGGGCTGGCGCACCGAGCTGGCCGCCGTGGGGGCCCCCGCGCCGGAGTGCCTGCACGGCGACTGGACGCCGTCCTCGGGCTACGAGGCCGGCCGCCGGCTGGCTGCCCGCAAGCGCGCCGGTGAGGACATCACCGCGGTCTTCCTCGCCAACGACCAGATGGCCCTGGGCCTGCTCGCGGCGCTGCACGAGGAGGGCCTCGAGGCGCCGTGCGACGTCAGCGTGGTCGGCTTCGACGACCTGCCCGAGGCCCCCTACCTGACCCCACCGCTGACCACCGTGCGGCAGGACTTCGCCGAGCTCGGCCGCCGGGCCGTGGAGCTCGTGCTCGCCCGGCTGGCCGGACGGGAGCTGCACCTGCAGCCGGTCCCGCCGGTCCTGCTCATCCGGTCCAGCACCGGCCCGGTCCCGGTGGGGAGCACACCCGCCGGGGTGTGACGCCAGTCCCTGTTAGCGCTAACATCCCGGCGGCGACGCGACCGTCGTCGTGGCCGCCGGGCGGAGGAGGAACGCATGCCGGACACCGCGCTGCGGCGGGAGGGTCGCGGGAGATGACGATGGACGTCGGCGAGGCGATCACCGGAGGTCGCACGGCCCTGGGGATCGAGCTGGGATCGACCCGGATCAAGGCGGTCCTCATCGGCCCGGACCACGCTCCGCTCGCGGTCGGCAGCCACGACTGGGAGAACCAGTTCGTCGAGCGGCGGTGGACGTACTCGCTGGAGGCCGTCTGGGCGGGGGTGCAGCAGAGTGTCGCGGCTCTGGCGGACGACGTGCAGCGACGCCACGGGGTCGAGCTGGCAGGAGTCGGCGCGCTCGGCGTGTCGGCGATGATGCACGGCTACCTGGCGTTCGACGTGGACGGTGAGCTGCTCACGCCGTTCCGCACCTGGCGCAACACGAACACGGGTCGATCAGCGGAGCGGCTCAGCGCGGAGTTCGGCGTCAACATCCCGCACCGGTGGAGCGTCGCGCACCTCTACCAGGCGATCCTGGACGGCGAGGACCACGTCGGCCGGATCGACCACCTGACGACCCTGGCCGGCTACGTGCACTGGCAGCTCACCGGCGAGAAGGTCCTCGGCATCGGCGACGCCAGCGGCATGTTCCCGATCGACGCCGGTACCGGCGGTTACTCCGCTCCGATGCTGGACCGGTTCGACCAGCTGGCCGCCGAGGCCGGGGTCGAGCTGACCCTCGCCGACCTGCTGCCCAGGATCGCGTCCGCCGGCGAGCCGGCCGGCGAGCTCACCGAGGCGGGCGCGCAGCTGCTCGACCCGACCGGGCGGCTGCGGCCCGGCATCCCGCTCTGCCCACCCGAGGGTGACGCGGGCACGGGGATGGTCGCCACCAACTCGGTCGCTCCGCGCACCGGCAACGTCTCCGCCGGGACGAGCATCTTCGCCATGGTCGTGCTCGAGCGCGAACTCACCCGGGCGCACCGCGAACTCGACCTCGTGACCACGCCGGCCGGCGACCCGGTGGCCATGGTGCACTGCAACAACGGGGCCAGCGAGGTGAACGCCTGGGTCGGTCTGTTCACCGAGTTCGCCCGGGCGCTGGGTTCCGAGGTGGACCAGTCGGCGGTCTTCGAGGTCCTGTTCTCCGCCGCGCTCGGTGGTGCCGGCGACGGCGGCGGGATGCTGGCCTACAACTACCTCTCCGGGGAGCCGATCACCGACCTCGAGGAGGGGCGGCCGCTGTTCGTGCGGTCCCCGGACAGCAGGTTCGACCTCGCCACCTTCATGCGGACGCACCTGTTCGCGTCGCTGGCCACGCTGCGGATCGGCATGGACGTCCTGCAGAAGACCGAGGGCGTGCGGCTGGACCGGATGTTCGCGCACGGCGGCCTGTTCCGGACCAGGGGCGTGGCGCAACGCTTCCTGGCCGCCGCGATCGACACCCCGGTGTCCGTCGGGGACGTCGCTGCCGAGGGTGGTGCCTGGGGGATCGCCGTCCTGGCTGCCTTCGCCACCCGCCGCTCGCCGGGGCAGGACCTGGCCGACTACCTCGACACGACGGTCTTCGCCGGCGCGGCGCTGGAGACCGCCGAGCCCGAGCCGGACGACGTCGCCGGCTTCGACGCGTTCATGCAGCGGTACGTCGCCGGGCTCCCGGTCGAGCGGGCCGCCGTGACATGCCTGTGAGTCCCTGTCCGTGACCACGTCCGCCGCACTCGCCGAGGAGCAGGCCGCATGACCACCACCGAGCCCCGCACCGAGCGGGGCACCCACCGCGCGCAGCGCGAGCACGTCGCCGCCCTCCACGCCGAGCTGACCCGCAACGGGTTGGTCACCTGGACCTCCGGCAACGTGTCGGAGCGGGTGCCCGGCGAGGACCTGTTCGTCATCAAGGGCAGCGGCGTCCTCTACGACGAGCTGACATGGGAGGGCATCACCGTCTGCGACCTCGACGGCAACGCCGTCGACGGGGTCAAGAAGCCCTCCAGCGACACCGACGCGCACGCCTACGTCTACCGGCACCTGCCCGAGGTCAACGGCCAGGTGCACACGCACAGCCCCTACGCCACGGCCTGGGCGGCGCGGGCCGAGCCGATCCCGTGCGTGCTCACCGCGATGGCCGACGAGTTCGGCGGGCCCATCCCGATCGGCCCGTTCGCGCTCATCGGCGACGACTCGATCGGCCGCGGCATCGTCGAGACGCTGCGCGACTCGCGCTCGCCCGCGGTGCTCATGCAGAACCACGGCGTCTTCACCATCGGCCCGTCGGCCAAGGCGGCGGTCAAGGCCGCGGTCATGACCGAGGACGTCGCCCGCACGGTGCACCTGTCCCGCCAGCTCGGCGAGCCCCTGCCCATCGCGCAGTCGGACATCGACTCGCTGTACGCCCGCTACCAGAACGTCTACGGACAGTGAGGAGAGGTCCCATCGTGGTTGCCGACCCGTTCGAGGGGCACGAGGTCTGGTTCCTGACCGGCAGCCAGGGGCTGTACGGCGAGGAGACCCTGCAGCAGGTCGCCGAGCAGTCGCAGCGGGTCGCCGCGGCGCTCGACGAGGCCGCCGAGGTGCCGGTGCGGGTGGTGTGGAAGCCGGTCCTCACCGACGCCGCCGCGATCCGGCGGGCGATGGGCGCGGCCAACGAGGACCCGACCTGCGTCGGCGTCGTCACCTGGATGCACACCTTCTCCCCGGCGAAGATGTGGATCAGCGGGCTGGACGCGCTGCGCAAGCCGCTGCTGCACCTGCACACCCAGGCCGACGCCGCCCTGCCGTGGGCGACGATCGACATGGACTTCATGAACCTCAACCAGGCCGCGCACGGCGACCGGGAGTACGGGTTCGTGCTGACCCGGCTGCGCATGCCGCGCACGACGGTGGCCGGCCACGTGTCCAACCCGCGGGTGCGCTCCCGGGTCGGCTCGTGGGCGCGTGCGGCGGTCGCTGCCCATGCGGCCCGGTCGCTGCGGCTGGCGCGCTTCGGCGACAACATGCGCAACGTCGCGGTCACCGAGGGCGACAAGGTCGAGGCCGAGATCCGCTTCGGCATGTCGGTGAACACCTGGGGCGTCAACGACCTGGTCGCCGTGGTCGACGCCGTCGAGGACAAGGCCGTCGACGCCCTCGTCGAGGAGTACGGCGACCTGTACGAGTTCGCCGACGACGCCCGCCCGGGCGGGCCGCGGCACGAGGCCGTGCGCTACCAAGCCCGCATCGAGGCGGCGCTGCGCAGCTTCCTGGAGGACGGCGGCTTCACCGCGTTCACCACGAACTTCGAGGACCTCGGCGGGCTGCGCCAGCTCCCCGGCCTCGCCGTCCAGCGGCTGATGGCCGACGGCTACGGCTTCGGCGGCGAGGGCGACTGGAAGACCGCGGCGCTGCTGCGCACCCTCAAGGTCGCCGCGGCCGGGCTGCCCGGCGGCACCTCCTTCATGGAGGACTACACCTACGACCTCACCGGGACGCCGAAGATCCTCGGCGCGCACATGCTCGAGGTCTGCCCGACCATCGCCGGCGACCGGCCTCGGGTCGAGGTGCACCCGCTGTCGATCGGCGGCCGCGAGGACCCGGCCCGCCTGGTCTTCACCGCGGCGCCGGGCGCGGGCGTCGTCGTGGGCTGGTGCGACCTGGGCGACCGGTTCCGCTGGGTGGCCAACGAGGTCGACGTCGTCGAGCCCGACGAGCCGCTGCCGAACCTGCCGGTGGCCCGCGCGGTGTGGCAGCCGCGGCCGGACTTCGAGACGGCGACCGAGGGGTGGCTGACCGCCGGCGGCCCGCACCACACGGTGCTCTCCACCGCGATCGGCGCCGACGAGCTCACCGACCTGGCCGAGGTGTTCGCGACCGAGCTGGTGCTCATCGACGCCGACACCACCCGCCGCTCGCTGGCGAAGGAGCTGCGCTGGGGCGCCGCGTACCACCGCCTCGCCCAGGGCCTCTAGGCCGACGAGTCGCTCTCGAGGAGGGCGGCGACCGCCGCCCGGGCCCGGACCCGGGCGCGGCCGTCGCCCTCCACCAGAGCGGAGATCACGGTCCCGTCCAGGACGGCGACCAGCTGAGCCGTGTCGGCGCCGGCGTGCCCGCAGCGGTCCAGTGCCTCGGTGAGCAGTGCGTCCACCCGACGTCGGGTCTGCCGGAGGACCGGCCGCAGCGCCGGGTGCCGGCCGCCGGCGAGGAAGCGCTCGTAGTGGGCCTGGAGGTCTGCGTCCTCGAGTCGGTCGGGGCCGAGGACGACGTCCAGGACGATGCCGGCGACCCGGTCGGCCGACGTGCGCCGCCGGGGCAGTGCGGCGACCAGTTCGGTGACGGGGCCCAGCTCGTCGTCCGCGGCGCGCTCGACGGCGGCCACGAGCAGGTCGTCGAGCGAGCGGAAGTAGTAGGTGGTGGCGGCGAGCGGGACGCCCGCGGCGGCCGCCACCGCGCGGTGCGACGTCCCGTCGGGGCCCTCCGTCGCGACGAGCCTCGCCGCCGCCGCCACGATCGCCTCCCGGCGGGCCGCGCCCTTGGCCGTCGCCGGCCGGGACGCCCCGCCCGTCGCGGCCACGGTCAGTGGGCCGACGACGAGGAGAGGTTCAGGCCGATCACCCCGCCGATGATGAGTGCGATCGAGACCAGCCGGAGGGTCGTCACCGGGTCGCGCAGGAAGACCATCCCCACGATCGCCGTCCCGGCCGCGCCGATGCCGGTCCACACCGCGTACGCGCTGCCCACCGGCAGGCTCCGCAGCGCCCAGGACAGCAGGCCGAAGCTGATGGCGGCGGAGCTGATGAACGCCAGCGACCACCCCAGCCGGCTGAACCCCTCCGACAGCTTCAGGGAGACCGCGAAGGCCGTCTCGAACAGTCCGGCCACGATGACCATCGCCCACGCCACTGCAGGCCTCCTCACGTCGATTGAGACGACCGTACCAGAAACTGGTACGGCCGTACCAATCGAGGGGAGGGGTGCAGCCCTACAGCGGGTCGCGGGCGACGGGGCAGGACATGCACCTCGGTCCGCCGCGGCCGCTGCCCAGCTCCGAGCCGGCGATCCGCACCACCTCGATGCCGGCCGCCTCGAGCGCGGCGTTGGTGACGGTGTTGCGCTCGTAGGCCACCGCCAGCCGCGGGGCGACCGCGAGGGTGTTGTTGCCGTCGTCCCACTGCTCGCGCTCGGCGGTGACCGGGTCGAGACCGGTGTCGATCACCCGCAGCCGGTCGATGCCCATCGCGGCGGCCGCGGCCTCGAGGAACGGTGCCGGGCCGCGGACGACGAGGTCGGTGGTGTCGTCGTCGGCCATCCGTGCGGCCCCACCCTCCCCGGCGGTGACCGTCCAGGCGGCCAGCGAGCCGGCGACCGCCGGGTACACCAGCATCGCGTCGACGTCGACCATCGTGGCGATGGTGTCCAGGTGCATGGTCGCCCGCTGCTGCGCGATCGGGACGACGAGCACCGTGTGCGCCAGCCGGCGTGCGAAGACGCGGCGGGCCAGCCGCTCCGCGCCGCCGGGCGTCGTCCGCTCACCGACGCCGACCGCGACCACCCCTGGCGCCAGCAGCAGCACGTCGCCGCCCTCGAGGTGCTCCAGGGAGGCGTCGTAGAGCTGCTCGGCGCCGGCGAAGCGCGGGTGGTGGGCGTAGACCGCGGCGGTGATGGTGCTCTCCCGGTGCCGCGCCGGCATCGCCAGCGACGTCACCGCGACCTGGTCGCCCACCCACACCGACGAGTCGCGGGTGAACAGCAGGTTGGGCAGCGGGGGGACGACGAAGTCGCCGCGCGCCATGAGCTCCCAGGACAGGCCGCGGGCGCCGGGCAGCTCGTCGTGGGCCACCCCGGCGACCAGCGCGCGGGCGAGGTCCTCGGGGGAGAGGTCGGCCAGGTGGGCGGCGGTGGTGCGCTTGAGCGTCGCGCCCAGCCGCGGGTCCTCGACGGCGGCCGTGACCAGCTCCGCGCGCGCCGCGGGGTCGGCGAGGACCTCGGCCAGCAGCCGGTCCAGGTACAGCACCTCCACGCCGCGGGCGGTGAGCTCCGCGGCGAACGCGTCGTGCTCCTCCTGCGCCCGGCGCACCCACGGCACGCCGTCGAACAGCAGCTGGTCGTTGTTCCGCGGGGTCAGCCGGCGCAGCTCGGGGCCCGGCCGGTGCAGCAACACCGTCCGCAGCGGCCCGACCTCGCTGGTGGCGCCCCGGGCGGCGGCGGGTGCGGTCATGCGCCGAGGCTGGCACAGGAGGCGCGCCGGTCGCTGGATACGGTGCTCCGGCCGGGGGCCGACGACGTCCCCACGACGCGGAGGAGACCGCCCGTGCACCTGTTCGACCTCACCGGGAAGGTCGCCGTGGTCACCGGCGGCACCCGTGGCATCGGCCTGATGATGGCCCGCGGGCTGCTGCAGGCCGGCGCGTCGGTCTACATCAGTTCCCGCAAGGCCGACGCCGGTGAGGCGGCGGCCGCCGAGCTGTCGCAGTTCGGCAAGGTGGAGTCGATCCCCGCCGACGTCTCGACCGAGGCCGAGTGCGTGCGCCTGGCCCAGGAGGTGGGCCGCCGCGAGGAGCGGCTGCACGTGCTGGTCAACAACGCCGGCGCCACCTGGGGCGAGCCGTTCGCGACGTTCCCCGCCTCGGCCTGGGACAAGGTGCTCGACCTGAACCTCAAGGCGCCGTTCTTCCTCACCCGCGCCTTCCTGCCGCTGCTCGAGGCCGCCGGCACCGACGACGACCCGGCCCGCGTGGTCAACGTCGGCAGCATCGACGGGCTGCACGCGCCGTCCCTGCCGACCTACTCCTACTCGGCGAGCAAGGCCGGGGTGCACCACCTCACCCGGGTGCTGGCCAAGGAGCTGGGCCCCAGGCGGATCACCGTCAACGCCGTCGCCCCCGGCCCGTTCGAGTCGAAGATGATGGCCGCCACGCTCGCCGCCCACGGCGACGAGATCGCCGCGTCGTCCCCGCTGGGCCGCATCGGCCGGCCCGACGACATGGCCGGCGTCGTCGTGTACCTGGCCAGCCGGGCCGGTGCCTACGTCACCGGCGCGGTCATCCCGGTCGACGGCGGGCGCGCGACCACCCTCTGACGCCGGTGGCCCGGCGGCTGCGGTTCGACGGCTGGATCCTCGGAGCCGGCACCGCGTCGGGCACCCGCGTCGTCGTCGGGCACTGGCCGCGCTCGCCGCTGGGGCCGCTGTCCGACGTCATGGTGCAGCGGCCCGACGGCGCCCGGCTGTTGCTCGCGCCCACCCGGGAGGCCGCGGACTTCATCGCCGCCACCTACGCCTTCGACGAGGTGCGGCTGGTCCCGGTGGCGGTGCACCGGCCGGACCCGCGGACCTGGGCGGTCGACGCCGGCCCGCTGCGGCTACGGGTCACGACCGGCCACCGCCCGCCGCTGGGCTGGCTGCTGCGCGTCGTCCCACCGCTCCTGGCCCGCACGCCGGCCTGGGTGGGCCTGCTGGACCGGCCGGCGCGGCTGCTGACCGGCCTGCGCACCACCGGCTCGGCCGGGAACGGCCGCACCGAGTGGTACGGCGTGCAGGACCTGCACGTGGTCACGGCGCTGACGGCCTCGTGGGACGGCGAGCCGCTGGGCGCGCTGGCCGCGGTGCGCCCGCCGGTCACCTTCGGGTTCGGGTCGGTGCCGCCGCGGCCGAGCCTGGCGCGGGTGACGACGACGGTGCAGCTGCCCTGACCCGCTCCCGCGGCGCTGGGACGACGAGGCGGGCCGAGTGCCGCCGCGCGGCATCCCCTCCCGGGGACCTCGGCCCCTGCTTCCCCCTGTGAGCAGGGGCCGAGGTCCCCGGGAGGGAGGTGTCGTCCCCGCAGCCGCACCCCTGCCTCGCACTGTGGGCAGGGGTGGGACCGCGTGGGGTGGGCCTCCTTCAGTCGGGCAGCAGGACGCCGGGGTTGCAGACGTCCTGCGGGTCGAGCCGCTGCTTGACCGCGCGCAGCACCTCCACGCCCAGCGCGCCGATCTCGCGCTCCAGCCAGGGGCGGTGGTCAGCCCCGACGGCGTGGTGGTGGGTGAGCGTGCCGCCGGCGGCCAGCAGCGCGTCGGTCGCGGCCCGCTTGGCCGAGAGCCACTGCTGGATGGGCAGCGCGTCGTCCCGGTCGGCGAGCACGGTGACGTACAGCGAGGCGCCGGTCGGGTAGACGTGCGAGACGTGGGTCAGCACCAGCGGCTGCTTCCCGCGCCGGCCCAGCGACGTGCGCAGCGCCTCCCGCACGGCGGCGTGGACGGTCGGCAGTGCCGTCCAGGTGGCCGCCGTCTCCAGCGTCTCGACCAGCAGCCCGGCGTCCAGCAGGCTGTCGCGGGTGTAGGGCGCGGCGTACCGGTGCCGCCGCCAGGACTCCCCGACGCGCGTGCCCAGCCGCACCGCCCCCGCGCCGCGCAGCACCGAGGACGCCGCCCGCCGTCGCGCGCGAACCGCCGCCGGCAGCCCCTCCCAGCCGACGACGAGCAGGCAGCCCGCGGCCCGCCCGCGCAGCCGCAGCGAGCCGCGCAGCAGCGACGCGCCGGTGCCGGAGGCGTTCAGCAGGTCGGCGCGGGTCTCGTCGGGGTCGGACAGGCGGATGACGTCGGGCAGCAGCTCGTGGCGGGCCAGCCGCTGCAGCCCGGCCAGCCCCGCCTCCCAGCTGCGGAAGGACCAGCCCTCGTGGTGCCGCGCCCGCGGCTCGGGCCGGACCCGCAGCGTCAGCTCGGTGATGACGCCCAGCGCCCCCTCCGAGCCCAGGGCCAGGCCGAGCAGGTCGGGCCCGGCCGCCGACGCCGGCGGCGAGCCGAGCTCCAGCACCCCGGACGGCGTGGCCAGCGTCAGCCCGGCCACCAGGTCGTCGAAGCGGCCGATGCCGGTGGACGCCTGCCCCGCTGAGCGGGTGGCCGCGTAGCCGCCCATGGTGGCGAACTCCCAGCTCTGCGGCGTGTGGCCGAGGGACAGCCCGTGCCGGCCCAGGTGCTCCTCCAGCGCCGGCCCCCGCACGCCCGGCCCGACCGTGACCAGGGAGGACGCGACGTCGAGGGCGTGCACCGAGGCCATCCGGCCCAGGTCGACCGAGACCGACGGGCGGTCGTCGGCGTCGACGCCCGACAGCCCGCCGACGACGCTGGTGCCACCGCCGAAGGGCACCGCGACCACGCCGATCTCGCTGCACAGCGCCAGCAGCGCGGCGGTCTCCTCGGTGCTGCCGGGCTGGACGACGGCGTCCGGGGCGTCGGAGGCGTCGCCCTCCCGCCGGCGCAGCAGGTCCAGGTAGCTCTTGCCGCCGGCGTGCCGCAGCCGGGCCTCGCGGTCGGTGCTGACGTGCTCATCGCCGAGCAGCTCGACCAGCCGCAGCCGGCAGTCCTCGGCCAGCCGGGAGGGCGCCAGCCGGATGTCGGCGACCGGCACCGGTGGGGTGCGCCGCGGGGTCCAGCCCAGCTCCCGGGCCAGGTGCCGGCGGGCGGCCTTGGGCAGCACCTCGGCGAGGTCCGGGAAGGCGGTGAGCTCCAGGGAGCCGGGGCCGCCGTCCGCCCCGCGGGCCACCGTCGCGTCGCGGGGACCGGCGGCGGGGCCCCAGCCCTGGATGGTCAGTTGCGGCTGCTCGGGCACGACTCCAGTCTGCCGGTGCCCGGCCCCGGCCCGGTGGTCGCCGCGGAGCTGTGGACCCGGCCGGACCGCCGATCCCCCTGCGGGGGACAGGGAGGGCCTCCGTCACTAGGCTGCCCGCTGCGGTCGAGCGCGGGGCCCACCCGCCCGCCGCGAGGGAGGTGCGACGTGGCACTGGATCCCGGGGTCCTGGCCGAGCTGGAGTCGATCGTCGGACGGGAGCACGTCCGGCACCGCGAGGGCGAGGTCGCTCCGTACGCCCGGGACGCCACCCCGCTGTTCTCCTCCCCGCCGGACGCGGTGGTCTTCCCGGCGCGCACCGAGGAGGTCGCCGCGGTCCTGCGGCTGGCCACCGCCCACCGCGTCCCGGTCGTGCCCCGCGGCGCGGGCTCGAACCTGTGCGCGGCGACCGTGCCGCTGCAGGGCGGCATCCTCCTGGTGCTCACCCGCATGGACCGGGTGCTCGAGATCAGCACCGAAGAACTGCTGGTCCGCGCCGAGCCCGGCGCCACCACGGCCACCGTCGCCGAGGCCGCCGCCGCCCAGGGGCTGCTGTTCGCGCCCGACCCGGGCAGCCGCACCGTCTCGACCGTGGGGGGCAACGTCGCCACCTGCGCCGGCGGCCTGCGCGGCCTCAAGTACGGCGTCACCCGCAACTACGTGCTCGGTCTCGAGGTCGTGCTGCCCACCGGCGAGGTCATCCGCACCGGCGGCCGGCTGTGGAAGGACGTCGCCGGCTACGACCTGACCCGTCTGCTCACCGGCTCGGAGGGCACCCTCGGCGTCATCACCGAGGTGACCCTCGCGCTGCTGCCCATGCCGGCCACGGCGAGCACCGGGGTGGCCTACTTCTCCTCGCTGGCCGACGCCGGCCGGGCGGTGACGCAGGTCCTCGCCCACGGCGTGGTGCCGGCGACGCTGGAGTTCCTCGACCACACCTGCATCGGGGCGGTGGAGGACTACGCCCGGCTGGGGCTGCGCACCGACGCCGGCGCCCTGCTGCTCTTCGGGGACGACGGCGAGCCGGACGCCGTCGAGCGCAACCTGACCCGCATGGGGGAGCTGTGCGCCGACGAGGGGGCGCTCGAGGTCACCGTGGCCAAGGAGGTCGCCCAGTCCGAGGCGCTGCTGGCCGCCCGCCGCTGCTCCCTGCCGGCGCTGTCCCGGCTGGACACGCTCACCGTGCTGGAGGACGTCACCGTGCCCCGCCCGCGGCTGGCCGAGATGGTCGACCGGATCGAGGCCGTCGCCGCCCGGCACGACCTGGTGATCGGCACCTTCGGCCACGCCGGCGACGGCAACCTGCACCCCACCGCGGTCATCGACGCCCGCGACCCGGCGGCCGCCGACCGCACCCACGCCGCCTTCGCCGAGATCTTCGCCGCGGCGCTCGAGCTCGACGGCACCATCACCGGGGAGCACGGCGTCGGCGCGGCGAAGCTGCCCTACCTGCGCGACCGGCTGGGAGACGACCAGATGGCCCTGCTCGCACGGATCAAGACGGCCTTCGACCCGGCCGGCATCCTCAACCCCGGGAAGACGGGCTCGTGACGGCCGAGGCGTCCGGCGCCACCGACGCCCCGGGTGCCGCCGGCGCGGCCTCGCGCGGGATCTTCCCGCCCGAGCTGCTCGACCGGTGCATCTCCTGCGGGTTCTGCCTGCCGGCCTGCCCGACGTACGCGCTGAGCAAGGACGAGAAGTCCTCGCCGCGCGGGCGGATCACGCTGATGCGCGCGCTGGAGACCGGCGTCCTGGAGGACGACGACCCGACCCTGCGGGAGGAGTCCTCGTTCTGCCTGGGCTGCCGGGCGTGCGAGCCGGTCTGCCCGGCCGGCGTGCAGTACGGCGAGCTGCTCGAGCACTGGCGCTCGCACCAGTGGCAGGGCCGGCGCCGGCCGCCGCTGGCGCGGGTGCTCACCAACGTCGTCGTCCGCAACTGGCTGGTGCGCCGTCTCGGCACCTTCCGCGGGCACGCGCGCACGGCCGCCACCTCCCCGCAGGGTCCGCACCTGATGCTGGGCTGCTTCGAGCGCGCGCTCTTCCCCGCGGTGAGCCGGGCCGCGCGGCGGCTGCGCCCGGAGCTGGACGCCCCGGGCGACCAGGGCTGCTGCGGCGCCCTGCACGCGCACAACGGCGACCTGGAGCTGGGCCGCACGATGGCCCGGCGGCTCGGTGACCAGCTGCCCGGCACGATCGTCACCACGGCGGGCGGCTGTGCGGCGCACCTGGCCGGCGTGCTGGGCCGCGACCGGGTCAAGGAGTTCTCCGAGTACGTGGCGGGCGACGGCTCGGCGTCCTTCGGCGAGCTGCGGGTCGACGGACGGCGGGCGCGGGTCGCGCTGCAGGACTCCTGCCACCTGCGCAACGGGATGGACGTCTGGCGGGAGCCGCGGGAGCTGATCGCCGCCGTCGCCGACTACGTCGAGCTGCCCGGCGCGGCGCAGTGCTGCGGTTCCGCGGGCACGTACTCGCTGCTGCGGCCGAGGGACAGCCGCCGGGTGCTGGCCCCGAAGCTCGACCAGATCGAGGCCGCCGGCGTCGACTACGTCGTCGCGGTGAACCCCGGCTGCCAGCGGCAGCTCGTCACCGGCCTGCGCCGCCGCCGCTCCCGGGTGCGTGTGCTGCACCTGACCGAGCTGCTGGCCGCCGCGCAGGACGGCGGGCTGCCCCGCCGCCGGCTGCGGCTCGGGGCGCGGCCGGGCCGCCGTGCCGAGGTCCCCGCCGACGAGGCCGCCGGGATGGCCGCCCACCTGAACGACCGGCCCCTGCCCGACGACCCGGGTGCCGCGGGTGCCGGCCGACCCGACGCGCTCGACGGGTCCGCCGGTCCCGACGAGGTGCACCGCAGCTGACCCTGCGGGCCGGTCAGGCGGCCTGGGCCTGCCTCCGGTGCGCGCCGAGGGCGGCCAACCCGCGCCGGACCCCGACCGCCACCGCACCGAGGGCGAAGAAGCCGTCCTCGTCGGCGGGCTGGGTCGTGCGCAGCAGGGTGACCAGCCGGTCCAGCGCGGCCTCGGCTCCGGCGATCCGCTCGTCCCGGCGGTCGGGCGTCGTCCCGTCCGTGCTGTGGTACGGCGTACGGACCACACCGGCCAGGCCCGCCAGGGCGTCGGCGAGCACCCAGCCGGCCCCGGCCTCGACCCGGTCGATGCCGCGCCGGTGCGGCTGCAGCTCGACGACCAGCGAGGTGAGGTCGTCGACGAGGACGGCGACGCGGTCGACCGCCCGGGACTCCTCGCGGATGCCGGCCGCCCGGCCCTGCCAGCGCGGCGCCCGGGGGTTGGCCCGGCGGGCGCGCTCGACCTGCGCCTCGGCGGCGCGCATCCGGTCCAGCGTGCGGTCCAGCACCGTGGCCCGGCCGCTCCACTCGGCGGGGTCGGGCACCCGGCCCTCGCGCAGGGTGCCGGCGATCTCCTCGAGGTGCGCGGCGAGCTGCGACCGGGCGGTGGCGATCTCCTCGACCGCGCGGGTCAGCTGCATCGGCGGGAAGAGCACGGTGGTCACCAGCACGCCGATCGCGGCCCCGAGCAACGTCAGCCCGGCGTAGCGCAGCACGTAGGCGCCGGGGTCGTCGAGGCCGACGGTGATCATGAGGACGGCGGCGAAGCTGACCCAGCTGGCCTGCTCGCGCCACAGCTGCAGCTGCTCGACGGCGATCGCCACGGCGACGATGAGCGCGATGGTGAGGGCGTCGGGCACCACCCGCGTGACCTCGTACAGGGCCACGGCCAGTCCGAAGCCGGTGAGGATGGCCAGCACGCTGCGCCAGGCGGCGCTGGCCGAGTCGGCGATCGTCGGGTGCACGGCGATCACCGCGCCGAGCGGGGCGTAGTACGCGTACTCGCTCAGCAGCGGCGGCAGCAGGACGGCGACCTGCCAGGCGAGCGCGGCCGCCACCGCCGCCCGCACCCCGCGCTGCACGGCCGGCCGGTGCAGCTGCACCCACAGGGCTCCCACGGGGTCAGGATGACCGGTGCCGCAGCCCGCCGTTGCGCCGGGTCCCGGCGCCGCTGCGTTCCGTGAGATCTGCACACTCGCGCCCATCAGGCGTCCGATGGTGACGAGTGTGCAGATCTCGCGGGTTCGGTCACCCGCCCTGGCGGGCGGCGTTGGCCTGGACCGCGGTGCTCACGTACTGCGCCAGGCCGGGGGCGATCGCCTCGTAGGTCGCGGTGAACCGCTCGTCCTCGACGTACATCCGGCCCAGGCCGGCGTGCATCTCGGGCGGGCAGTCGTAGAACCACCGGCCGATGTGCTGCCGGTGCTCCTCCGCGACGTCCATCGCCTGCTCCGAGTCGGCCGGGACGCCGGCCCGCATGACCTCGGCGAAGCGCCGGTGGACGTCGTCCATCTCCTCCTTGATCCGGACCCAGTCCTCCTTGGTGTGGCTGCGGGTCCGCTGCTGGGACTGCGCCCACGCCTCGGTGTCCCCCCAGCGCTCCTCCGCCTCGCGCTCGTGGTCCTCGGACCAGCCCTCCCCGAAGAGCTCGAACCTCTCCTCCGGGGTCAGTGAGATCCCCATCTGTCTCGCCTCCATCTCCTTCTCGACGGCCGCGACCACCGCCCGCGTCCGCTCCAGCCGGTCGAGCAGCAGCCGGTGCTGGCGGCGCAGGTGCTCGGCCGGGTCGGCGGCGGGGTCGTCGAGCAGGGTCGCGACCTCCTCGAGGGGGAACCCGAGCTCGCGGTAGACCAGCACCTGGTGCAGCCGGTCCAGGTCGGCCGGCGAGTACCGCCGGTAGCCCGCAGTCGTCCGGCCGGACGGCGACAGCAGTCCGATCCGGTCGTAGTGGTGCAGCGTCCGGACCGTCACACCGGCCAGCGCCGCGACCTCGCCCACGTTCACGGGTGTCCTCCCTCCTGACGCCGACCAGTGCACGGCCTGACGTCGCGTCAGGGTCAAGCGTGCTGCCGGTGTCGTGCGCCAGGCTGCTCGCATGGACGAGAAGAGCGCCCTGCGCGAGTACCTGCGCCTCGGCCGGGCCGCCCTGCTGGCCAAGCTCGACGGCCTGGGCGAGTACGACGTCCGGCGGCCGATGACGCCGACCGGCACCAACCTGCTCGGGCTGGTCAAGCACGTCGCCTACGTGCAGCTGGGCTACTTCGGCGAGGTCTTCGGCCGGCCGAGCGGCCGGCCCTTCCCGTGGGAAGCCGAGGGCGCGGAGGAGGGCGTCGACCTGTGGGCGGCGCCGGACGAGAGCCGGGACGACGTCCTCGAGCTGTTCCGGTTCGCGGCCGCGCACGCCGACGCGACGGTCGAGGCGCTGCCGCTGGACGCCGTCGGCGAGGTGCCCTGGTGGGGGGACGAGCGCCGGCACCCGACGCTGCACACGATCCTGGTGCACGTGTGCGTGGAGATCGCCCGGCACGCCGGGCACGCCGACGTCCTGCGCGAGCTCCTGGACGGGTCGGCCGGCCTGAGCCCGGGAAACAGCAACCTGCCCGAGCGCAGCGCCGACGAGTGGGCGGCGTTCCGGGCGCGCATCGAGGACGCCGCGCGGCAGGCGGCCGGGACCGCGGTCCCGAGCGGTGCCACGAGCGGGGATGGGTGAGGATCGCAGGCATGGCAGCCGACGACGTCTCGCCCGAGGACCCGTTCCCCCGCAAGCGCGTCCGCGTCGACCGGCGGGCCGACGGCAACCTGCACATGGCCTACGTCGAGGTGGGGGAGGGCGACCCGATCGTCTTCCTGCACGGCAACCCGACGTCGTCCTACCTGTGGCGCAACGTCATCCCGCACGTCCAGCACCTCGGCCGCTGCCTGGCTCCGGACCTGATCGGCATGGGCGAGTCGGACAAGCTGCCCAGCCCGGACCGGGGCACCTACTCGTTCTCCGCGCACGCGGGCTTCCTGGAGCGGTTCCTCGAGGAGGTCGGCGCGACCGAGCGGGTCACCCTCGTGCTGCACGACTGGGGCTCGGCGCTGGGCTTCGACTGGGCCCACCGGCACGCCGGCGCGGTCCGCGGCCTGGCGTTCACCGAGGCGCTCGTCGTCCCGCTGACCTGGGCCGACTGGCCGGCCGACGCGCGCCGGATCTTCCGCACCATGCGCGGGCCGGACGGCGAGGCCGCGGTGCTGGAGAACAACGTGTTCGTCGAGCGCATCCTGCCGGCGTCGGTGACCCGCGGCCTGAGCCCGGAGGCGCACGCCCGCTACCGCGAGCCCTTCGCCGACCCCGCGCACCGCTGGCCGACGCTGGAGTGGCCGCGGCAGCTGCCGATCGAGAACGTGCCGCCCAAGGTCCGCGACGTCGTCGCCCGGTACGGCCAGTGGCTGCGCACCAGCGACGTCCCCAAGCTGTTCCTCAACGCCGAGCCGGGCTCGATCCTGGTCGGCCGGCCGCGGGCGTTCGTGCGCAAGTGGAAGGCGCTGACCGAGGTCACCGTGCCCGGCTCGCACTTCGTGCCGGAGGACTCGCCGCACGAGATCGGCCGGGCGCTGGCCGAGTGGATCCCGACGCTGCGCTGAGCGACGTCTCCGCCCGTGGTGACCGGACGGACATGCACCTGAGGAACCTCTCCCCCTGCTCACGGGAGGAAGCAGGGGGAGAGGTTCCTCAGGTGGTCATCGCCTCCTCCTGCCCGCCTTCGACGCCTCGGCGGTCCCCTGGACACGAGCGGCGCGGGTCCTCCCTCAGTCGAGCGCCCGCCGACGGAATCCCACCAGGCTCGTCACGCCGAAGACGACGAGGAAGCCGGCCAGCGCGAGGGCGCACAGCCACAGCGGCAGGTGCGGCACGTCCGGCGCCATCTCCGCGCGCAGCGCCTCGCTGACGTAGGTCAGCGGGTTGAGCGCGCAGACCACCTGGAACCAGCGCAGCGTGTCCAGGGACTGCCACGGGAACTGGGTGGACCCGGTGAACAGCAGCGGCGTCAGGACGACGGCGAAGACGACGTTGATCCGGTTGGGCTTCACGAACGTCCCGAGCGTCATGCCCATCACCGCGCCGACCAGCGAGCCGAGCACGAGGAACGCGGTCAGCAGCGGCAGGTCGCCCCACTGCACGGGCAGCGTGCCGAGCACCCACCAGCTGATCGGGAACATCACCGCGGCGGCGACCAGCGCCCGCAGCAGCGAGAACACGATCTTCTCGACGGCGACCAGCGCGGTGGGCAGCGGCGCGAGCAGCCGGTCCTCGATCTCCTTGGTGAAGGAGAAGTCGATGACCAGCGGGAAGGCGGTGTTCTGCAGCGCGGTGAGGAAGGCGGTCAGCGCGATGACGCCGGGCAGCAGCACGTCGGAGTACTGGCTGGTGGCGAACCCGAGCTCGACGAGCACCTTGCCGAAGACGAACAGCAGGAAGACCGGCTGCAGCACGACCTGCAGCAGGAAGGGCACCAGCTCGCGGCCGGTGACGAAGACGTCGCGCCACAGCAGCGCGCCGAAGGCCCGGCCGACGTCCGGCCGGCCCGGTGCGGCGCTGCCGACCCCGGCGGCCAGGCCCGGTACGGCGGTGTCGGTGCTCGTCGCAGCCCCCCGCCCCGAGGAGGTGTCCGTGCTCATCGCAGTTCCCGTCCGGTCAGGCTGAGGAAGACGTCCTCGAGGCTGGGCTCGCCGATGCGCACGCCGGTCAGCCGCGCGTGCCGCGCACCGAGCGCCTCGGACACCGGGCCGACCAGCGCCGCGGCGTCGCCGGAGAGGTAGAGGCGAGCCCGCAACCCCGAGCCGTCGGCCACCTGCTCGACCCGCTCGGCGAGCGGGGCGAGGGCCGCCAGCACCGCGTCGTCGGTGTCCTCGGCCGCGCGCGCCACGTCGATGTCCAGGGTGGCGCTGCCCGGCAGTGAGCGGGTGAGCGCCGCGGGGGTGTCCAGGGCGAGCAGCCGGCCGTGGTCCATGATCCCGACCCGGTCGGACAGCGCGGCCGCCTCGTCCATGTCGTGGGTGGTGAGGACGACGGTGACGCCGCCCTCGCGCAGCTCGCGGATGCGGTCCCACACGAACAGCCGGGCCTGCGGGTCCAGCCCGGTGCTCGGCTCGTCGAGGAAGACCACCTGCGGGGCGTGCATGAGCGCCCGCGCGATGAGCAGCCGCTGCGCCATCCCGCCGGAGTAGTCGTCGACCTTGTCCCCGCCGCGCCCGCCCAGGCCCAGCTGCTCGAGCAGCGCGTCGGCCCGGCGGTTGCGCTCGGCCCGGCCGACGCCGTGGTAGGCGGCGTGGAAGACCAGGTTCTGGCGGGCGGTCAGCGCGCGGTCGAGGTTGGACCGCTGCGGCACCACCGACAGCCGGCTGCGTGCGGTGACCGGGTCGGCGGCGACGTCCACCCCGGCGACGCTGGCGGTGCCCGAGGTGGGCAGCACCCGGGTGGTGAGGACGCCGATCGTCGTCGTCTTGCCCGCGCCGTTGGGGCCGAGCAGGCCGAAGACCTCGCCGCGCGCCACCGTGAAGGAGATCCCGTCCACGGCGTTGACCGGCCGGCCGGGGTAGCGCTTGACGAGGTCGGTCACCTGCACGGCCGCATCCATCGGCGGCCATGCTGCCACCGGGACGGGCGGGGACCGAGCGGGTTACGCGGACAGCGCAGCCGCCGTCTGCACCGTGGGGACGACACCGGCGGTGCCGGGGTGCGACCGGTTGCTGAACTCCCGCATCTCCGGGCCCCAGCGCCGCATCGCCGAGCGGTGCGGGTCGGTCCGGACGAACGCGCGCATCGCGGCCTCGTCGTCCCACCAGGACACGGTGGTGAAGTGCCGGGCCAGCGGCTGGGCGCGCAGGTACAGCGAGCGCGCGCCCGGAGCGGCCATGGTCTGGGCACGGATGGCCAGCGAGTCGCGGAAGAACGCCGGGACGTCGCGGAGCCGGCGCAGGTGCAGGTGGGTGACCACGACGACGCCCGGGCCGTCCCCGACGTGCTCGGCGGTCCACGGCAGATCGGGGATGACGGCCACGGCGACCTCCTCGGTGTCGTCCCCGTGGGTCGCCAGGCTAGGTCCCGCCGGCACGGCCGTGGAGTGGCCTTGGGCCCGCCCGGGGTCCTCCCTCAGCCCGCGAGGGTGCGCACCGTCTCCACCGCGGCGACGACGGCGAAGACGAGGAACAGCACCGCGGCCACCCGGCGGATCAGCGCCACCGGCAGCCGGTCGGCCAGCTTCTTGCCCAGGAACACGGCCAGGCCCGAGACGGTGAGCAGCGCGGCCCAGGACCCGACGAAGACCGACACCGGGTCGTCCAGGCGCGCGGCCAGCCCGGCGGTGGCCAGCTGCGACAGGTCGCCCCACTCGGCGGCGAACAGAACGCCGAAGGAGATGGCGGCGACCCGGAGGAACGACGTCCCCTCCTTGCCGGCCGCCACGTCGTCGGCCTCCTCCGGGCCCTCCGTCGCGCTGCGCCACAGCAGGACGGCGCCGGCCAGGAAGAGCACCGCCACCACCCCGCTGACCAACGCCTCGGGCAGCAGCGACAGCAGGCTGCCCGCGGTCACCGCGATGGCGACCTGCAGGCCGAACGCCGTCCCGACGCCGACGAACACCGGCAGGGGCGGGAAGCGGGTGGCCAGGACGAGGCTCGCGAACAGGGTCTTGTCCGGGAGCTCGACCGGCAGGACGAGCACGAAGGCGGTCAGCACGACCGTCAGGGACACGGGGTTCTCACTTCCGTCAGGGCGCTGCCGGACGGATGCGGGCAGCCTCCGACCGGCAGCTGCCGGCGAGGCGACTGCGGTCGAAGGTCTCGCCCACCCACGGCCGAGCGTGGGCCCGCTGACCGGGCGCCCGGGGGCGCCAGCGTGTCGACCAGCGGACGGGGGGCTACTCCCCTTCTCGGCCGGAGAGCCTAACCCAGCGGTGCCCGGAACTCGGCTGCGGGCCGGGGTGACCCGCGCTACGGTGCGCGCCGTGCCGTTCCGTTGACGCCCGGCCAGGGCATCCCTGCCGCCCACCGCCCGGCCGCTCGCGCGCCTGGCGGTGGGGTGGACCGCGCTGTCCGAGCTGGTGCCGCTGTACCCGCTCTACGCGCTGCTGTTCCTCGACACGGGGCTCTCGGCCGCCGAGATCTCGCTGCTGTTCGCCGCCTGGTCGGTCACGGCGCTGCTGACCGAGGTGCCGGCCGGGGCGCTGGCGGACCGTTGGTCCCGCCGGGGCGCGCTCGTCGCGGGCGGCGTCCTGGAGGCGGCCGCCTTCGTCGTGTGGACCGTCGCGCCGCAGTACACCGGCTTCCTCGCCGGCTTCGTCATCTGGGGCGTGGCCGGCGCGCTGGTCTCCGGCACGGTCGAGGCCCTGGTCTACGACGGCCTGGCCGAGGTGGGCGCCGAGGGCGCCTTCGCCCGGGTCAACGGCGCGATGACGTCGGCCGAGCTGCTGGTGCAGATCCCGACCGCGGCCGCGGCCAGCGTGCTCTACGCGCTGGGTGGATACCCGCTGGTGGGCTGGGCCAGCGCCGCGGTCTGCCTCGCCTGGGCGGCGCTGGCCCTGCGGTTCCCCGAGCCGCCGCGGGAGCGCGACGGCACGACGCTGGTCGCCACCCTCCGCTGCGGCGTGGCCGAGGTCGTGCGCGTCCCCGCGCTGCGGCTCACCGTGCTCGCGGTCGCGCTGGTCGGGGCGATGGACGCGGTGGAGGAGTACTTCCCGGTGCTCGCGGGCGACCGCGGGGTGCCCACGGTCGCCGTCCCGGCGGCCGTCCTGGGCATCATGCTGGCCGGGGCGCTCGGCGCCGCGCTGGGTGACCGGGCCGACCGGCTGTCCGACCGTGCACTGCCGGTGCCGCTGCTGCTCTCGGGTGTGCTGCTCGGGGCGGCGGCCGCGGTGCCCGGGCCGCCCGCGCTGGCGCTGGTGGCCGCCTCCTACGCGCTCTACCTCGCGGTGCTGGTGGTGGCCGAGGCGCGCCTGCAGGAGCGGATCGACAGCGCCCGCCGGGCCACGGTCACCTCGGTCGCCGGCCTGGGCACCGAGCTGGCCGCCCTGCTGGTGTTCGCGGCCTGGGCGCTGGGCGGCGTCGCGGCGGTGGCGGCGCTCGTGCTGGCCGTCGTCCCCGTGGTGGCGGCCGGCCTGCGCCGGCCGCCGGTCAGCTGACCCGGGCGGGGGCGCGGGGGAGGTCCATCGCCAGCCGGGGGAGCAGCACGTGCACCAGCGGGCCGATGGCCAGCGCGTACAGCACGGTGGCGACGCCCAGCGTGCCGCCGAGCAGCCAGCCGACGGCGACGACCGCGACCTCGATCGAGGTGCGCACCAGTCGCACCGAGCGGCCGCTGCGGCGCACCAGGCCGGTCATCAGGCCGTCGCGCGGACCCGGGCCGAGGTGCACGCCGATGTAGGCGGCGGTCGCGACCGCGTTGAGCGCGATGCCGAGGGCGACGAGCGCGATCCGGGAGGGGAGGGCCGACGGCTCGGGCAGGACGGCGAGCGCGGCGTCCAGCGCCAGGCCGATGACGACGACGTTGCTCACCGTGCCCAGCCCCGGCCGCTCGCGCAGCGGGACCCAGGCGAGGAGCACCAGCGCGCCGACGACCATCGTGACGACCCCGAGCGACCAGCCCAGCTGGCGGGCCAGGCCCTGGTGCAGCACGTCCCAGGGCATGACGCCCAGGCCCGAGCGCACGAGCAGCGCCATCGACACCCCGTAGAGCACCAGGCCCGCGTAGAGCTGGACGAGGCGGCGGGCCGGCCGGGCGGTCAGGAACTGGTGCATGACCCGATCCTCCGCGACGATTGGCCTGCCAACCACAGGCCAATCCGCAGGAGGTGGCATGGAGACGACGTCCGCGCGCTCGCTGGCCGTGCTCGTCGGCGACCTCGCCACCGACCGGCCGCCGCGCTACGCGGCGCTGGCCGGGCGCATCCGCCGGCTGGTCGCCGACGGCCGGGTGCCCCTGGGCACGCGGCTGCCGGCGGAGCGGGAGCTGGCGACGGCGCTCGCGGTCAGCCGGACCACGGTCACCGCCGCCTACACGCGGCTGCGCGAGGACGGGTGGGCCACCGCCCGGCAGGGCGCCGGGACGTTCGCGGCCCTGCCCGCCGGGCCGCACCGCGGTGCGTGGGTGCCCGGGCCGGCGGACGACGGGGCGATCGACCTCGCCCACGCCGCACCCGCGGCACCCGCCGCCGTCCCGGCCGCGCTGGCCGCGGCGCTCGAGGAGCTGCCCCGCTTCCTGGCCACGCACGGCTACCACCCCGCCGGACTGCCCGACCTGCGGGCGCGGATCGCCGCGCGCTACACCGCCCGCGGTCTGCCCACGACCCCCGAGCAGGTGCTGGTCACCAACGGCGCGCTGCACGGGGTCTCGATCGGGTTCGCAGGCCTGCTGCGGCGCGGGCAGCGGGTGCTGGTCGAGCAACCGAGCTACCCCAACGCCCTGCAGGCCGCCCGGGCCCTCGGCGCCCGCGTCGTCCCCGTCGCGCTCGACCCCGACGAGCCGGCCGCCTGGCTGGACGCCGCCGAGCGCACCCTGTCCGCCGTCCGGCCCGCGGCCGCCTACCTGATGCCGGACTTCCAGAACCCGACCGGCGTGCTGCTCGACGGAGCCGGCAGGGAGCGGCTGGCCCGGGCGCTGCGCCGCACCGGCACCCCGGCGGTGGTCGACGAGACGTTCGCCGAGCTGGGGCTCGATGCGGCGGCGCCACCGCCGCTGGCCGCCTTCGGCCCCGGCCACCTCTCGGTGGGGACGCTCAGCAAGGTGGCGTGGGGCGGCCTGCGGGTGGGGTGGGTGCGCGCCGAAGCCGACGCCGTCCGCCGGCTGACCGCGGTCGCGGTCCGCACGTCGATGTCCGGGCCGGTCGTCGAGCAGCTCGCCGCCTGCGCGCTCCTCGACGGCCTGGACGGGTCGCTGCCGGCCTGGCGCGAGCAGCTGCGCGAGCGCCGATCCGTGCTGACCGCCGAGCTGCGGCAGCGGCTGCCCGACTGGCGGGTGCCCGCGCCGGCGGGCGGCCTGGTGCTGTGGTGCGGGCTGCCCTCGCCGCGCTCCCGCGCGGTGGTCGCTGCGGCCGAGCGGCTGGGGCTGCGGCTGGCCGCCGGCCCGCTGTTCGGCACCGGCCACGCCCTCGACGACCGGCTGCGGCTGCCCTACACGCAGCCGCCGGAGGTCCTGCGCCGGGCGGTGGCCCTGCTCGCGCGGGCCGACGCCGAGGCGACCGGGGCCCGACCGCCGGTGGACGCCGCCGACGAGCCGCAGCCGGTGGTCTGACCCGGGCCCCGCCGGTGTCCCCTCACCCGGTGATCAGCTGAGCTGATCCCGCCGGGTCCTGGCTCACCACCGGTCGTGCGCCAGGACCCGCGACGGATCTCAGCTGATCGTCGCGGGGCGGAGAGCTCAGCCGCGGCGGTGGCTGCGGCGGGCGATGCGGGCGGCGAAGACGCCGGCGGCGTGGCCGTTGTCGATGTTGCTCACCACGACGCCGGGTGAGGCCGAGTTCAGCATCGTCAGCAGCGCGCTGAACCCGCCGAAGGAGCCCGGCTGCCCGGTCGACGTCGGGACGGCGACGATCGGCACGTCGGTGAGCACGCCGAGCAGGCCGGCCAGCGAGGCGTCGAGGCCCGCGACGACGACCAGGCAGTCGACGTCCTCGGGCAGCGCGTCGCCCGGCAGCCCGGCGCGGAACCGGCTGCCGCCGACGTCGTCCACCCGCAGCACCGCGGTGCCGGTGACCCGCGCGGCGAAGGCGGCCTCGGCGGCCACCGCGAGGTCACCGCCGACCCCGCACAGCACCCCGATGCGGCCGACGGGCTCGGGCAGCGGGCCGACCGCCGCGGACATCGAGGCGGCGTCGACCGTGGTGTAGGCGTCGTGCTCGCTGGCCAGCGCGACCAGCGTCTCGGCGGGGGCCCGGACGACGACCGCCGGCCGGTCCGGGAACTGCCGGCGTGCCTCGCGGACCAGTGCGAGCACCTGCTCGGTGCTGCGGCCGGGTGCCCAGATGACGTCGGGCTCGGCCGGCACCCCGCGGGCCGGTGCGGCCGGCGGGACCGGCGGCTCGAGCGGTGGCGGTACCGCGGCCAGGGCCGGCTCGGCGAGGCTGCCCAGGCCCAGCGGCGGGTCGGCCGGCTCGACGAGCAGCGGTGCGAAACCGCTGCTCACCGCGGTGGGGTCGGTCAGCGGGGAAGGCTGCACGGCAGGGACCCCGGGGGCCGGCGCGACCGGCCCCGGGGAGCCGGCGGGCGCCGTGTCGCCCCGGGAGGCCCCGTCCGTCGCAGCAGTCCCGGCCGGGTCGGGGAGCGCGTCCGGCGGACCGTCGACGGCCCGGGTCTGGGTCACCGCCGACAGCCGGACGACGCGGTCGCGGCCGCTGCGCTTGGCGTCGTAGAGGACGCCGTCGGCGGCGGCGAACAGGGTGCGCCGGTCGTCGCCGCGGGTGGCCGAGGCGATGCCGACGCTGATGGTCACCGGCACGGGCATCCCGAGCGCCGCCCAGTCGGTCTCGGCGACCGCGCGGCGGCAGCGCTCGAGCGCGAGCTCCGCCTGCTCGGCGGTGGTGTCGGGAAGCAGGACGACGAACTCGTCACCGGCCCAGCGGCACACGTCGTCGGTGTCGCGGCACCCGGCCACGAGGATCTCCGCGACCCGGCGCAGGACGTCGTCCCCGCCGGCGTGGCCGACGGCGTCGTTGACCTCCTTGAACCGGTCGACGTCCACCACGGCCAGCGCCGGTGCCGCACCGCTGCTGAGCAGACCGTCGAGGGTGGCCTCGGCGTAGCGGCGGTTGGGCAGGTGGGTGAGCGGGTCCTCGTAGGCCTGCCGGCGCAGCTGCCCGGCGGCCCGCTCGGTCTCCAGCAGGCTCTTGCGCCGGCCGAACAGCTCCACCCAGCGGGTGCGCCGCTCGTCGACCCGGTCCAGCTCGTCGGCCAGGTAGGCCTGCAGGTAGGGCAGTGCCCGCCCCGCGTCGTCCAGCTCGGCGTGCAGGGTGCACAGCTCGCGCAGCGCGGCCCGGCGGACCCGCGGCAGGCCGTGCTCGGTCGCCGTGGCGAGGGCCTGGGCCAGCTGCTCGTCGGCGTCGCCGCCGTCCCCCTGCCGACGCAGCGCGCGGCCCAGGGCGAGCAGCGCCGCCGCGTGCAGCGCCCGGTCGCCGGTGGCGGTGGTCCGGACGGCGGCCCGCAGCGGGTCCATGGCGGCGGCGTGCTCACCCAGGCCCACCAGCGCCCAGCCGTGCACCACCTGCGCGGCCACGACCGCCTCGCCCGACTCCGGCGGCAGCAGCGTCAGCGCCTGCTCGGCCAGCGCGCGGGCCTCGGCGAAGTGCGGGGCGGCCGCGTCGGGGTCGCCGTCGTCGAGCAGCGCCTCGCCGAGCTCGGCGCACAGCTCGCCCAGGGAGCTGGCCGCGCGGGCGACGAGGACGTGGGGCCCGCCGTCGTCCGGCCGCGGCGCGTCGGCGACGGCCGCCGCGGCCACGGCGGTCTCGTGCGCCCGGCGCTGGTAGTCCAGCGCGAGCGGCATCAGCTCGAGGTCGGCGAGCACGCCGGCGAGGGTGGTCAGCGTCTCCACCAGCAGGGCGGACGGCGGCAGCGCGAGGTCGAGCAGGCTGGCCGCCTCCACCGCCTCGTCCATGGCGGCGTCGATGCGGCGCGACAGCAGCTCGATGCGGGCGTGCCGGGCCAGGCCGGCGGCTCGCTGCAGCTCGTCCTCGGTGGCGTCGAAGGCGGCCTTGGCCGAGCGCACCAGCGCGATGGCCAGCGCGGCGTGGGAGGCGCGCGGGTCGCCGTCCTCGGCCGCGGGAGCGCCGTCGATCAGCTCGGCCACGCCGGCGTGCAGGTCCAGCCCGGCCGCCGCGCCGGGTCCGGACGCGGGCCCGACGGGGTCGCCGACGAGGGTGAAGCCGGCCCGCCGCAGCCGCCGCACGAGCAGCTCGGCGCGCAGCGTGTCGGCCCAGGCCCGGCCCAGGTCGGCCGGACGGTCGGCGCCGCCGTCCCGCGGCGCGGGGGCCACGTAGGGGGAGGAGTCGGTGCCGACGTCGGCCAGCAGTTCCTCGGCGTCGTCGAGCTGCCAGTTGGTGAGAGCGGCGGTCACCCGGTGGTGCAGGGCTCCGGGAGGCACGAGCGCACTGTGCCTGCCGTTGTCAATGGAGTCGAGCACCGGACGAAGGGCACGCCGGGGGTCCGGGGCACTCCCGTCACTGCCGTCCCACCGGGTCCGCGCCGTCACGGGGCACCCTCGCCCGCGGTCCGGCCGCCGTGGGTGCGCACCCGGTTGCGCCCCCCGCGCTTGGCGGTGAACAGGTGCAGGTCGGCGGTGTCGAACAGCGAGCGCCAGCCCAGCGGCTCGTCCTCGGCCGCCGTGGCGGTGGCCACACCGATGCTGACCGTCACCGGCTCGGGCAGCTGCAGCTCACCCCAGTCCGCGTCGGCCACCGCGGCGCGCAGCCGGTCGACGGCGGTCAGTGCCTGGGCCTCGGTCGCCCTCGGCAGGACGACGAGGAACTCGTCGCCGGCCCACCGGTACACCTCGTCGCCGGTGCGGCAGTGCTCGCGCAGCAGGTCGGCGACCCGGCGCAGCACCTCGTCGCCGTGCGAGTGGGAGGTGTCGTCGTTGACCGCCTTGAACCGGTCGATGTCGACCACGGCCAGCGACACCGGCTCGGCGCCCAGCCGCATGCTGCCCAGCCGGCGCTCGGCGCTGCGCCGGTTGCCCAGCCCGGTGAGCGGGTCCTCCAGCGCCACCCGGCGCAGGTGGGCGTTCTGCCGCTCGGCCTCGCGCAGCCGGCTGCGCCGCACGAACATCTCCGCCCACAGCTCCCGGCCGCGGGCGAGCGCGCGGCCGGTGTCGGCGCGGTAGGCCTCCAGCCAGTGCAGCGCCTCGGCCGGGCGGCCCATCGCCGCGGTGCCCTGGCCCAGCTCCAGCAGGCACTGCCGGTAGCGGCGGCGGTCGCCGGCGGCGGCGAAGGCCCCGGCGGCGTCGACCAGCAGGTCGGTGGCCTCGGCGTCGTGGCCGCCGCCGGACCGGTCGTGGGCCAGCCGGGTCAGCAGCCGGGCGAGCACCAGGTCGGCGTAGCCGCGCAGCCACGTCCCGCCGTCCCGGTGCACGCGCTTGTGCGCGCGCCGCAGAGGGCCGAGGCCGTCCTCCACCTCACCGCGGCAGGCGATCGCCCACGCCTGGACGACGTCGAGCAGGTCCTGGTCGCCGTGCGCGGGCTCCCAGCCCAGGGCGCGGGCGGCCTCGGCGCAGTCCACTGACGTCCTGGCCAGCTCGCGGGCGCGCTCGGCCTCGCCGCGGCGGTGCAGCGTCTGCGCCAGCTCGGCGTGCTGCTGGGCGCACAGCTGCAGCAGCCGCCAGCGGTCGGCCAGGCCCGGCAGCTGGTCGGCCACCCGGGAGCCCTGGAGCGCCTGCGCCACGGCGAGCTCCTCGAGGTCGAGGGCGGCCAGGGTCAGCGCGAGCCACAGGTGGGCCTGGTGCAGGGCGCGGGACGGTCTCTCGGCTGCGGCGGTCTGGGTCAGCAGGCTGGCGTCGATGGCCAGCACCATGCCCGTGTCGGCGTGGTCGGCGGCCACCTCCACGTGGGCCAGGTGGGCCAGGGTCAGCGCCGTCTGCGCAGAGGGCCGGCAGCCGCCCAGGGCCTCGCGGGCAGCCGACACCTCGGCCGCGACCGCCCGGGGGTCGCCGTCGACCAGACCGCGGCGGGCGGCCAGCGCGTGCCGCCAGGCGGACCAGCAGGGGTCGGTCGCGGCGTCCAGGGTCGCGGCGGCGCGGTCGTGCTCGGCGGTGAAGGCGGCGGGGTCGTCGCGGTCGCTCGCGGACAGCAGACGCCAGAGCGCATCGTCGAGGTCACCCTCGGTGAGGCGCTCAGGGCCGGGGGTCACGCACTGCCTCCCACGACGGTGTCCGGCCGCTGTGCGGCCACGGGTCCGGTGACGAGCGTGGCAGCTCCCCCCGGGTGGGGCATCCGCCCTCCCCCGGCCGCTCTACCCTCGTCGGGTGCCTGGGACGCCTCCGACGCGGTACGCCTATCTCGGCCCCGAGGGTACCTTCGCCGAATCGGCCCTCATCAGTGCCGTTGGTGCCGACGAGGGGATCCGGCAGCCGGCCGCCGGGGTGCCGGCGGCGTTGGCCGCCGTCCGTTCGGGGGACGCCGACGCCGCGCTCGTCCCGCTGGAGAACTCGGTCGAGGGTTCGGTGCCGGCCACCATGGACGGCCTGGCCGACGGGGACCCGCTGCTGATCACCCGCGAGGTGTTCCTGGCGGTCTCCTTCGTCCTCGCCGGCCGGCCGGGGACGACGCCGGCCGACGTCCGCTCCGTGGTCAGCCACCCGCACGCGCTGGCGCAGACCGCCGGCTCCCTGGCGCGGCTGCTGCCCGGCGTCGTCCCGCTGCCGGCCACCTCCACCGCCGAGGCCGCCCGGCAGGTCGCGGACGGCGAGCACGACGCCGCCGTCTGCGCGCCGATCGCCGCCGAGCGGTACGGGCTCACCGCGCTGGCCGAGGACGTCGCGGACCGGCCCGGCGCCGTCACCCGGTTCGTGCTGGTCGCGCCTCCGGGGCCGCTGCCGGAGCCGACCGGCAACGACAAGACCTCGCTGGTCGCCGTCGTCGGGGACCGCACCGGCGCGCTGCTGGACGTGCTGAGCGAGTTCGCCGTCCGAGGCATCAGCCTGACCCGCATCGAGTCGCGGCCGACCCGCGAGCGGCTCGGCGTCTACTCCTTCTCCCTCGACTGCGAGGGGCACGTCGCCGACGCGCGGGTGGGGGAGGCGCTCTCCGGCCTGCACCGGGTCTGCGACGACCTGCGCTTCCTCGGCTCCTACCCGCGCGCCGACGGCCGGGAGAACAAGCCCGTGACGCCGGTGTCGACCGACGCGGCGTTCCGCGAGGCCGCCGGCTGGCTCGAGCGGGTGCGCGCCGGCCGCGTCTGAGAGCGGCCGGGGACCCCGGGGTCGGCTACACCCGTTCGAGCTCGGGCTCCGGCTCGGGGGTGGGGTGCCGCCGCGCCAGCCGGCTGGGCCACCAGGTGCGGTCGCCCAGCAGCGCGACCGCCGAGGGCACCACCAGCGAGCGGACGACGAAGGTGTCGAGCAGGACGCCGAAGCCGACCAGGAACGCCAGCTGCACGAGGAACAGCAGGGGCAGCACCGACAGCGCGCCGAAGGTCGCCGCCAGCACCAGTCCGGCGCTCGTGATGACCCCGCCGGTGACCGCCAGCGCCCGCAGGACGCCGTCCCGCGTGCCGTGCCGCAGCGACTCCTCACGGGCCCGGGTCATGAGGAAGATGTTGTAGTCGATGCCCAGCGCGACGAGGAACACGAAGGCGATCAGCAGGATGCCGGGGTCGCTGCCCGGGAACCCGAGGACGCCGTCGAAGAGCAGCGCGGCCACCCCGACCGTCGCCCCGACGCTGAGGACCACGGTCGCCATCAGCAGCAGCGGCGCCACCAGCGCGCGCAGCAGCAGCGCCAGGACGACGGTGATCACGACGAGCACGGTCGGCACGATGACCCGCAGGTCCCGGGCGGCGGTCTCGCGGGCGTCGAGGTTGCTCGCGGTGTCGCCGCCGACGAGCGCGGCCGGGTCGGCGGCGTCGAGCTCGGTGCGCAGCTGCTGCACCACCTCGATGGCCTCGGTGCTGTCGGCCGGGACGCCGAGCACCACGTCCAGCCGGACCAGCCCGTCGACGACGACCGGCGGGCCGCCCGGGGCGCCTCCCGTGAACGGCACCACGGTGGCCACGCCGTCCGTGCCCGTGGCCGCCTCGGCGACCGCCGGCCAGGTGTCCTCCGGCGTGACGACGACGGTCGGGCTGCCCGAGCCGGCGTCGAAGTGCCGGGCCAGCGCCTCCTGCCCGGCGACGCCGTCGGACTCGCCCCGGATGGCGTCGGAGAAGGTGATGCCCGAGGCGTCGTAGCTGGGCGCGAAGACGGCGGCCGCGACCAGCGCCAGCGTGCTGACCGCGAGCACGCGGCGGGGACGGCGCCCCACCGCAGCTGCGACCCGCTGCCAGCCGCGGCCCTGCGGCGGCTCGACCCCGTACTGCGGGCGGAACGGCCAGAACGCGGCCCGGCCGAGCAGGGTGAGCGCCGCCGGCAGGAAGGTGAGCGCGGCCAGCACCGACAGCGTGACGCTGACCGCCGAGATCGGGCCCAACCCGCGGTTGGAGGCCAGGTCCGACAGCAGCAGGCAGAGCACGCCGAGGACGACGGTCGCGCCGGAGGCCACGATCGGCTCCCACGACCGGCGCAGCGCGACCGCCATGGCCGCGTACTTCGACTCCTCGCGCCGCAGCTCCTCGCGGAAGCGGGCGACCAGGAGCAGGCCGTAGTCCGTGGCCGCCCCGACGACCAGGATCGCCGCGATGCCCTGGCTCTGGCCGTTGACGGTGATCACCCCGCCGTCGGCCAGCAGGTAGGCGACGGCGTTGGCCGCGGTGAGCGCCAGCCCGGCGGTGCCGATGACGAGGAAGGGCAGCAGCGGGCTGCGGTAGACGACCAGCAGGATCAGCAGGACGACGCCGAACGCGGCGAGCAGCAGCAGGCCGTCGATGCCGGCGAAGCCGTTGGCGAAGTCGGCGAAGATCCCGCCCGGGCCGGTGACGAAGGTGTCGGTGCCCTCGACGGCGAGCGTGGCGCGCAGCTCCTCGACCAGCGGGACGATCTCGTCGCCGACCTCGGGGTCCAGCGGGAGCAGCACCTGCACCGCCGCGCCGTCCCCGGAGGGGACGGGTGGGGACGGCGGTGCGGCCAGCGCCCCGGCGTCCTCGGCGACCCGGGCCGCCTCCTGCGCCCGCTCGCCGACGGCCTGCAGCGTGGCGGCGTCGAGCGGCCCGTCGCCCTCCCACAGCAGGATCGCCGGGATCGCCTGTACGGGGGAGAAGCCCTGCTGCAGGTCGGCGACGCGGGTGGACTCGGCGCTGTCGGGGAGGAAGGCGGCCGTGTCGTTCTCCTGCAGCCCGGTGAGCTGCGCGCTGAGCGCCGCCAGCGGGCCGGCGCCGCCGACCCAGACGAGCAGGACGAGGGCGGGGAGCAGCCAACGGAGCCGGGCCATGGTGATATCCCTCGATGTTCGACAATCTCGACGATCGAGAGACTAGGGTGAGCGGCGGTCGTGGGCAAACGGGAGGTGGAGTGGACGTCGAGGAGCGCCGGGAGCTCGCCCTGCTGCTGCGCCGGCTGACGGTGGAGCTCGACGCCGTCGGCCAGCGGTTCGCCGAGCTGCACGGGCTCGGGCGCACCGACGTCCGGGCGATGGTGGCGATCATGGACGCCGCCCGCCGCGGTGAGGCGCTGACGGCCGGCGCGCTCGGCCGGGCGGTGGACCTCAGCTCGGCGTCGGTGACCGCGCTGGTCGATCGGCTGGAGCGGGCCGGCCACGTGCACCGGGTGCGCGACCCCGCCGACCGGCGCCGGGTCGTGCTGGAGATGTCGGAGTCGGCGATGGCCGCCGGCGGGCAGTTCTTCGGCGGGCTGCAGCGCGACCTGGTGGCCGCGATGGCCGACCACACCGACGAGGAGCTGGCCGTCGTCCGCCGGTTCCTCGAGCGGGTGACCGACGTGGTCGTGCGGCACGCCCGGTCCGGCGGCTGAGCGCTGGGTGCAGGAGCCGCGGTGGTGCGGCCCCGGCCGGCCTCCTCAGAGGTAGAGGCCGGTGGACTCCTCGATCCGCTCGGCGGCGACGGCGTGCACGTCGCGCTCGCGCAGGATGATCAGCTCCTCGCCGTGCACCTCGACCTCGTGCTGGTCCTCGGGGGAGAAGAGCACCTGGTCGCCGACCTTCACCTGGCGCACGCTCGACCCCACGCCGCGGGCCTCGCCCCAGACCAGCCGCTTGGCCACCTGCGCGGTCGCCGGGATGAGGATGCCGCCGCTGGAGCGGCGCTCGCCGTCCTCCCTGCGCAGCGCCACCAGGATGCGGTCGTGCAGCATCTTGATGGGCAGCTTCCCTGCGGTGTCCGGCACGCCGATCACGGTACGCGGCGGCGCGGCCCCATCCGGAGGCTCACCCCGGGCGTGCGAGGGGGATGGGGCCCTCCTGCTAGGACCAGCCCAACTCGTGCAGCCGGTCGTCGTCGATGCCGAAGTGGTGCGCGATCTCGTGGACGACGGTGATCGTGACCTCCTCGACGACCTCCTCGGCGGTCGAGCAGATGTCGCAGATGGCCTCGCGGTAGACCATGATCCGGTCCGGCAGCGCGCCGCCGTACTCCCAGCCGCGCTCGGTGAGCGCGTACCCCTCGTAGAGGCCGAGGAGGTCGGGTTCGTCGGCGTTGCGGTCCTCCACCAGGACGACGACGTTGTCCATCAGTCCCAGCAGCTCCGGCGGCACCTGGTCGAGGGCGTCGGCGACCAGGCCCTCGAACACCGGGAGGGGCAGCGCCCTCACCCCGCCCGCCCGGTCACCAGGACGTCGGCAGCGGCCGGCCCTCCTCGTAGCCGGCCGCGCTCTGCACCCCCACGACCGCCTTCTCGTGGAACTCGTCGACGCTGCGGGCGCCGGCGTAGGTGAACGACGAGCGCACCCCGGCGACGATCCCGTCGACCAGGTCCTCGACGCCCGGCCGCGCCGGGTCCAGGTACATCCGCGAGGAGGAGATGCCCTCCTCGAACAGCCCGGCGCGCGCCCGGTCGAAGCCGCTCTGGGTCGCCGTGCGCGCCTTGACCGCGCGGGCCGAGGCCATGCCGAAGGACTCCTTGTACAGCCGGCCCGAGCCGTCGTCGTGGATGTCGCCGGCGCTCTCGTAGGTGCCGGCGAACCACGAGCCGACCATCACGTTCGCCGCACCCGCGGCCAGGGCCAGGGCGATGTCGCGCGGGTGCCGCACGCCGCCGTCGGCCCAGATGTGCTTGCCGAGCGACCGGGCCGCCGCGGCGCACTCCTCGACGGCGGAGAACTGCGGCCGGCCGACGCCGGTCATCATCCGCGTGGTGCACATCGCGCCCGGGCCCACGCCGACCTTGACGACGTCCGCCCCGGCCTCGATGAGGTCGCGGGTGCCCTCGGCGGTGACCACGTTGCCCGCCACGACCGGCACCGGGCCGGCCACCGAACGGGCGGCGCGCACCGCCTCGACCGCCTTCTCCTGGTGCCCGTGCGCGGTGTCCACGACGAGCACGTCGACGCCGGCGGCCAGCAGCGCCCCGGCCTTGCCGGCCACGTCGCCGTTGATGCCGACGGCGGCGGAGGTGAGCAGGTGCCCGTCGGCGTTCACCGCGGGCTGGTAGAGCGCCGAGCGCAGCGCACCCTTGCGGGTGATGACGCCGACCAGCCGGTCGCCCTCGACCACGGGCGCGGCGCTGATCCGCTCGCCGGACAGGACGTCGAAGATCTTGGGCAGGTCGGTGCCGGCGGGGACGGTGAGCGGGTCCCCGGTCATGACCTGGGACAGCTGGGTGAACCGGTCCACGCCCTGGCACTGGCCGTCGGTGACCACGCCGACGGGGACGCCGTCCTCGACCACCACGACGATGCCGTGCGCCCGCTTGGTCAGCAGCGACAGCGCGTCGGCGACGGTCGAGGTGGGGGAGAGCGTGATCGGGGTGTCGTAGACCGGGTGGCGGGTCTTGACCCAGGACACCACCTCGGAGACGACGTCGACCGGGATGTCCTGCGGCAGCACGGCCAGCCCGCCGCGGCGCGCCACGGTCTCGGCCATCCGCCGTCCGGAGATGGCCGTCATGTTGGCGACGACGACCGGGATCGTCGTCCCCACGCCGTCCGGGGTGGTCAGGTCGACCTCGAGCCGGGAGCCCACGGTGCTGTGGTTGGGCACCATGAAGACGTCGGCGTAGGTGAGGTCGGTGGCCGGGCGTTGGTCGTTCAGGAACCGCATGACGGCCATTGTCCCGCACGGCGCGGGGCCGCAGGCCACGCGACGGCTCCGCGAGTGGGTGCAGACTGCACCCACGCCGCCGTACGCTCGGGCCGTGTCCCGCGTGATCCAGATCCGTGACGTCCCGGACGACGTGCACGAGGAGCTGCGCGCCGCAGCCGCAGCCCGGGGGCAGTCGTTGACCAGGTATGCCCTGGCGGCACTGGAGGACGCCGTGCGTCGCCAGCGCGGCGTCGCGCACAACGCCGAGGTGATCCGTCGGGCCAAGGCCGAGATCGACGCCGACGTGTCCCGCGAGACGATCCTGGAGGCCCTCCGCGACGTGCGCGGGGAGTGAGGGTCCTCGACGCCGGCGTGGTGGTCGACCTGCTGGTGGGCCGACTCGACGAGACAGCGCTGGCAGGGGAGGAGGCCGGCGTCCCCCACCTGCTCGACAGCGAGGTGACCGGCGTCCTGCGCCGACTCGTCCTGCGCGGCGACCTCACCGTCGAGCAGGGGGACGCCGCCATGGCGCGCTTCCTCGAGCTGGACCTCGAGCGGTTCCCGGCCGACTGGCTGCGGGGCCGCATGTGGGAGCTGCGGGAGAACCTGACCGCCTACGACGCGACCTACGTCGCGCTGGCCGAGGCGGTCGGTGCCACAGCTCTGCTCACCACGGACGTCCGGCTCGCGGGCGCGCCCGGACTCCGCTGCACCGTGCGCGTGGTCTGAGCGTCAGGGCGCCGGCACCGGCTCGGCCTCGGTGGAGCCGGTGCGCGGCATCGCCGTCCACACCGGGGTGCGGCGCATCAGGGCGGCGACCAGCCCGCGCAGCGGGAACCAGGCGTGCCGCTGCCGGTAGCCGACGTTCTCGAGCAGCCCGGCGAGCAGCCGCACGCCGACCTCCCGGCCGCGGGTGCAGCGGGCGTAGGAGAACTCCTCGACCGCGCTGGCGCAGGTGTGCCACAGCCTAGAGGCCGTGGACCCCGGCGCCCTCGCCGTGGGCGACACGCCGGCCGCCCTGGAGCTGGAGCGCGCCCGGGTGCGGGCCGCGGTCACCGAGCTGCTGGCCGACGGCGGGCGGTGACCCCCGCGGTCAGGCCGGGCGGCGGACGAGCGGGACGAGCGCCGTCGCGGCGACGACGGCCAACCCGGAAGCGGCCACGACCACCAGGGGCACGGCTCCCGCGCTGGCCGTCGAGACGAGGGCGCCGAGCAGGGCCCAGCTCGCCGCCAGCACGCAGGCCGGCTGACCGTGGACCGCACGGGTGAGCGCCGCCGCGGTGAGGGCGGCCCCGGCGAGCAGGGCGGCGAGCGGGGCGGTGGCTGACGCGGCGCCCTCCGGGAGCAGCGTCGCGGCGTTGATCCAGACCGCGGCGCTGGTCCACCCGGCGTAGAGCCCCACGCTCCCGCCGAGCAGGCCGCGGGTGACCCGGTCGGCCGGCGTGACCACCACGGCCCGCAGGCAGACGACCAGAGCGACGAGCATCCCGGCGAAGACCGGCAGCGTCAGCACCGGGAGCCGGGCCGCGGCGACCAGCCAGGCCGCGAAGCCGACCTGGGCCAGGGACAGGGGCAGCTGGATGCGGCGCCACGGCTCGGCGGTCGCCCGGCGCAGCGGCAGCCCCCACAGGGCCGCGGCCAGGCAGCCGAGGACGATGGGTCCCCAGATGGCGAAGAAGGGCCCGGGTGGGACGACGACCGGGTCGCTGCCCGATCCCTGGTCGAAGCCCGCGAGCGGCGGTGAGACCGCCTGGACGACGGCGGTTCCGAGCAGCACCCAGCGTCCCCGGGTCCCGCGACGGCTGCGGAAGGTCATGGCCGGCTCCCGTCCTCTCGTGGGTCTCTTCCCCGCCCGGCGTGGCATCGGATGCGCCACCCCCAGGGTGGCCAGCACGGAGCGACCGCTCGACACCCCGATGTGGGCAGCGCCGACCGCACCGCCGGGGCCGGTCGCGCCCGGCACCTACGATCGAGCGGTGATCGACCTGCGCCTGGTGCGTGAGCACCCCGACCTCGTCAAGGCCAGCCAGCGAGCCCGCGGAGCCGACGAGTCCCGGGTCGACGAGCTGCTC
Source organism: Geodermatophilus siccatus (assembly GCF_900103785.1). Lineage (GTDB taxonomy): Bacteria > Actinomycetota > Actinomycetes > Mycobacteriales > Geodermatophilaceae > Geodermatophilus > Geodermatophilus siccatus. The sequence continues at coordinate 79,318 of NZ_FNHE01000013.1, forward strand.
GCCGCCGACGCCGCCCGCCGCGACGCCGTCAAGCGCGCCGACGACCTGCGCGCCGAGCAGAAGGCGGCCTCGCAGGCGGTGAGGAAGGCGTCCCCGGAGGAGCGGCCCGCGGTCCTCGAGCGGGCCCGCGCCCTCGCCGCGGAGGTCAAGGAGGCCGAGGAGGCGCTGCGCGCGGCCGACGCCACGCTGCGCGAGGCGCACCTGCGCATCCCTAACGTCGTGCACGACGGCGTCCCGCCCGGCGGTGAGGACGACGCGGTGACCCTGCGCACCGTCGGCGAGGTGCCCACATACGACTTCCCGGTGCGCGACCACCTGGAGATCGGCGAGGCGCTCGGCGCGATCGACATGGAGCGCGGCGCCAAGGTCTCCGGCGCCCGCTTCTACTTCCTCACCGGGCCGGGCGCGATGCTGGAGTTCGCGCTGGCCCAGCTGGCGATCGGCCAGGCGGTGTCGGCGGGCTTCACCCCCGTCGTCGCCCCGGCGCTGGTGAAGCCCGCGGCCATGGAGGGCACCGGCTTCCTCGGCGAGCACGACGAGGAGGTCTACCGGGTCGAGCGCGACGACCTCTACCTCGTGGGCACCTCCGAGGTGGCGCTGGCCGGGATGCGCAGCAACGAGGTCCTCGACCTCTCCGGTGGGCCGCTGCGCTACGCCGGCTGGTCGTCCTGCTTCCGCCGCGAGGCCGGCTCCTACGGCAAGGACACCCGCGGCATCATCCGCGTGCACTGGTTCGACAAGGTCGAGATGTTCAGCTTCTGCCGGCCCGAGGAGGCCGCGGAGGAGCACCTGCGGCTGCTGGCCTGGGAGGAGCAGTTCCTGCAGGCCCTCGAGCTGCCCTACCGCGTCGTCGACATCGCCGCCGGCGACCTGGGCACCAGCGCCGCCCGCAAGTACGACATCGAGGCCTGGTTCCCGTCGCAGGGCACCTACCGCGAGCTCACCTCGACCTCGGACTGCACCACCTTCCAGGCCCGGCGGCTGGGCACCCGCTACCGGGACGCCGACGGGCGGAACCAGACCGCGGCCACGCTCAACGGCACGCTGTGCGCGATCGCCCGCACCGTCGCCTGCCTGCTCGAGGTGCACCAGCGCGCCGACGGGTCGGTGTACGTCCCGAAGGCGCTGCGTCCCTGGCTGGGGGGCGTCGAGGCGCTCACCCCCGGCATGACGCTCGTGGCGCCGGTGCCGTCGCATGACGGCTGACCGGCCGGGCGTGCTCCCCAGCACCGGCAGGGCCGGTGCCCGAGCGGACGACGTCGTCGAGCTGGCCGACCTCGGCACCTGGCGGCCCAAGCTGGTCGCCAGCGACCTCGACGGCACGCTGCTCACCTCCGACGGGGAGGTCAGCCCGCGCACCCGCGCGGCACTGACCGCGTGCTGGGACGCCGGCATCCCGGTGGTCGGGGTGACCGGTCGCGGTCCGCGGCTGTTCGACAGCGTCCGCGCCGCGCTCGACGGGCGGGGCATCGCCGTCCTCGCCCAGGGCGGCTTCGTCGTCGACCTGGAGCGCGATGAGGTGCTGCGCACGGTCGGCCTGCCGCGCGAGCAGGCCACCGCGGTCATCGAGCGGATCGAGTCGGTCGCCGGTGAGCTGGTCCTCGCGGTGGAGGACGCCGCCGAGCAGGGCGAGGTGCACTCCCCGCTGAGGGTGCAGCACGGCTTCGACTGGCCCTACCCCGAGCCGGCGCACCTGCTGCCCCGGCACCAGGTGCTGCCGACCGGCGCGGTGCTCAAGGTCTTCCTCCGCTCCCAGACCCTCGGCCAGGACGAGCTGCTCGCCCGGGCCCGCCGGGTGGTCGACCCGGCCCAGGCCGAGGTCACCCACGCCGGGCTGGGCTTCATCGAGGTGCTGCCGCCCGGCATCACCAAGGCGACCGGCCTGGCCATCGCGCTCGAGCGCTACGGCGTCGGCTTCGGCGACGTGCTGGTGTTCGGCGACATGCCCAACGACCTGCCCATGATCGAGGCGGTGCGCGACGCCGGCGGCCGGGCGGTCGCGGTGGCCAACGCGCACCCCGCCGTCCGGGCGGCCACACCACTGGTCACCAGCGGGCACGACGTCGACGGCGTCGCCCGGTACCTGGAGGCCCTGCTCGACGGGAGGCGGCCGGGTGTCTGACTGGAAGCCGCGGCTCATCGCGACCGACATGGACGGCACCCTGCTGCGCGGGAACGACACCGTCAGCGACGCGACGGTCGCCGAGCTGGAGCGCTGGCGTGCCGAGGGTGTGCCGGTCGTGCTGGCGACCGGCCGGCCACCGCGCTGGATGGTCCGCATCCGCGAGGTGCTGCGGTACGGCACGGCGGTCTGCTGCAACGGCGCCGTCCTGCTGGACCTGGCCGGCTTCGAGGTGCTCGAGGAGGACGCCCTGGAGCCGGAAGTGCTGCAGGAGGTCACCGCCGAGCTGCGCCGGCAGCAGCCCGACACCTGGTTCGCCGTCGAGTACGGCCTGGAGTTCCGCCACGAGCCGGTCTACCAGCCGCGGTGGGACGTCGACGCGCCCGGCGTGGCGGTGGCGACGCTGGAGGAGATGGTCGCCGCCCCCGTGGCCAAGCTGCTGGCTCGCCACGAGACGCTGCCCCGCGACGAGTTCGTGGCGCTGGTGGAGCGGGTCGTGGGCGACACCGCGACGGTCACCAACTCCTCCACCGACGCCCTGGCCGAGATCTCCGCGCGCGGCGTCACCAAGGCCACCGGCATCGCCAAGGTCGCCGCGGAGCACGGCGTCGGCCCCGAGGACGTCGTCGTCTTCGGCGACATGCCCAACGACATCGCCGCGTTCGACTGGGTGCGCGAGGGCGGCGGCCGGGCGGTGGCCATGGCGCACGCCCACCCGGACCTGCTCGCCGCGGCCACCGACGTGACCGGCACCAACGAGGACGACGGCGTCGCGGCCTTCCTCTCCTCGCTGTGACCTCCTCGGTGATCAGCTGAGCTGGTCGTTGCCGGTCCTGGATCACCACTGGGCGTGAGCCAGGACCCCGAACCGTGATCCCGGCTGATCACCGGGAGTGGAGGGCGCGGGCCTCGGCGGCCGCTCAGCGCGCCGTGTTCATCGCGGTCCGGGTCTGCCCGACCCTCGCGCCGTTGCCCTCGCCCCCGCGCCGTTGCACCAGCGCGAGTCCGGGCACAACGGCGCAGGAGTGGCCCAGCGGGGTCCACGGCAGCCGGGGACGGCACTTGGCCGGGCCTCGCGATCGTGGGCAGCGGCTCGACGGTGGCCCGGGACCGCACCCGGCCCGGTCCGGTCCGGACCGCGACGTCCCCGTCACTCGGCGCGGAGCCGGGCCGCTCGCAGGGCCACGCCGGCCGCCCGCGGGTCACCGGCCGGCAGGAGGGCGAGCAGACGGTCGTGGGCGTCGAGGTCGTCCGCGCCCAGGGGGTGCAGCACGAAGGCGTGCAGCAGCCCCACGTCACGGGTGGCCAGCACCGCGGAACGCAGCCCGGCGGTCAGCTCCTCGCGCAGCTGCCGGATCTCCGTGGCGTCCGACCGCGGCAGCAGGGGACCGGCGCACGCCCGCAGCGCGGTGGCCACCTGCCCGGCCCGCAGCGCACGGCGGGCCGACCCGAAGTCGCTGTCCACCGCGCCCACCAGCCGGTAGGGCCGCGTGCGCAGCACGTCGGCGCCGATGAGCGTGCGCAGCCTGCGCACCTGGACGCGCACGGTCGTCTGGTTGCCGTCGTCCCCGTAGAGCAGGTAGGCGAGCTGCTCCCCGGTCAGGCCCTCCGGGTGCAGCGCGAGCGCGGTGAGGATCTCCGCCGCCCGCAGCGGCAGGGGGACGGCGCGGCCGTCGAGCACCGCGCCGGGTGCGCCGTTGCCCGTGACCCTCAGGGACAGCGCCGACGGGCGCGACGGGCTCGCCGCTCGGGACGGGCGCTGCGGCACCCGGAGCAGGTAGCCCTCGGCGAGGGGTTCGACCAGCACCTCCCGGCCGTCCGGCAGCAGGACCCGATCGGTGACCCCGTCGAGGTCGATCCGCTCGGGCCACCCCCCGGAGGGCTCGGTGGCGAGCACCCGGCCGGTGGGGGTGACCAGCGCGCCGGCCGTGCCCCGTAGGTGGGCCAGGTGCGGCGTGTTCCGCAGCAGGAAGCGCTGGTCGGCCTCGGCCAGTCGCACCCGCAGCTCGGCCTCCGCCAGCTGCGCGGTGGTCGCCACCAGCTGGGCCAGCGACGGGTGCATGCTCCGCAGCGGTCCGCTGACGTCGACCGCGCCCAGGACCGCCCCGGTGTCGGGGTCGTGCACGGGCGCGGCCACGCAGGTCCACGAGTGGTACGTGCGGACCAGGTGCTCGGCCGAGTGGATCTGCACCGGCGCGTCCACCGCCAGCGTGGTGCCCATCGCGTTGGTCCCGATGGCGGCCTCGCTCCAGTTGGTGCCCGGGAACAGGCCGACCCGGTCGGCCGGGCCGAGCAGCTCGACGGCGCCCTCCCGCCACAGGACGTGGCCCGCGGCGTCGGTGACGAGCACCAGGTGCACGGCGTCCTCGGCGATGCCGACGAGGCTGTCCCGCACCAGCGGCATGACGGCGCCGAGCGGGTGGGCCGCCCTGATGTCGCGCAGCTCGTCGGGGGCGTGCACCACCGGCGGCGTCCGGCGGTCGGGGTCGACCCTGGCCGCGAGGCTGCGCTCCCAGGAGGCGGACACGACCGGGCGCGGCGCCCGGCGGACCGGACCGCTGCCGAGCACGGCGTCGAAGGTCTCGGCGAGCTGCCTGGCGCGGGCGGCGGCATCGGTACCGACGACGTCGGGGCCGGTGCAGGCGAGCCGGTGCCGGGCAGAGCGGGTCATGACACCCCTGAGCGTCCTCGCCGGGCGGGCGGCGCCGGCCTGCCGGGGATCATCACCCATGCCCGTCCGGCCAGCAAGGCACGCCGAGGAGCCGGACTCAGCCCTCCAGCGCGGCGGCGGCCGCCTTGGCCACGGTGACGTCCTGCTCCACCGACCCCGCGCTGACGCCGACGGCACCCACGATCTCGCCGTCGCGGTACAGCGGCACGCCCCCGCCGAAGGCCACGAGGCCGCCGGCGGTCTGCTCGAGCCCGTAGAGCTCCGCGCCGGGCTGCACCAGCGGGGTGAGGGCCTCCGTGGGCAGGGCCATGAGGATCGAGGTGACCGCCTTGCGGGTGGAGATGTCGATGCTCGCCTTGATCGCCCCGTCCATCCGTCCGAACGCCAGCAGGTGACCGCCGTCGTCGACGACGGCGATGTTCATCGGCTGGCCGATCTCCTCGGCACGGGCGATCCCGGCGTCCAGGACGCGGCGGGCGGAGTCGTACGTCAGCGAGGCACCCATGTCCGGGGAGCAAACCGCACCGAGCCGGACCGGACACCTCTCCGGTCGGGCAGGTCCCGGCCTCTCCGGGTGGACAGGTCCCGGGAGTGACCGGAGGAGAGCAACGTCGGTGCAACGTGGCGCGTGCCACAGTGGCGCGACGATGCGATGTCCCGATGCGCTGACCCCCCGAGGAGTGAGCCTGCGATGAGCGCCCAGCCGCCTCCCGAGCTGACCGCTGCGGACTACCCCCTGTCGATCAACCGCCCGGACCTGCTGCGCACGCCCAGCGGCAAGCCGATCACGGCGCTGACCATGGACGCGGTGGTCTCCGGCGAGCTGTCGGCCACGGACCTGCGGATCACCCCGGAGACCCTGCAGCTGCAGGCGCAGCTCGCCGACGCCAGCGGCCGGCCCCAGCTGGCCGCGAACTTCCGCCGGGCCGCCGAGATGACGGCCATCCCCGATGCCGAGGTGCTCGCGATGTACAACGCGCTGCGCCCGCGAGCCTCGACCGGCGCCGCGCTGGAGGAGATGGCCGACCGGCTGGAGCGCACCTACTCGGCGCCGGTCTGCGCGGCCCTGGTCCGCGAGGCCGCCGAGGTCTACGGGCGCCGCGACCTGCTCGCCCGCCCCGTCGCCGACTCCGACCAGTGAGAGAGGGCTCCCGCAGATGACCACCACCGCGCCCCGGCCCACCGGCGCCGCCGCCAAGCAGTCGCTGAGGACCGAGCTCCTCGAGGCCCGCCCGGTCAACCTCGACGGGTTCGTCGAGGAGTGGCCCGAGAAGGGCCTCGTCGCCATGGAGAGCGAGTTCGACCCGGCGCCCAGCGTGCGGGTCGAGGACGGCCGGATCGTCGAGCTCGACGGCAGGTCGCGGAACGACTTCGACTTCATGGACACCTTCATCGCCAACCACGCGATCGACGTCGCGTCGGCCGAGGCGTCCATGGCCATCCCCTCGGCCCAGATCGCGCGGATGCTCATCGACCCGGGCGTCTCCCGCGGCGAGGTGCTCGCGGTGACCCGCGGCCTCACGCCGGCCAAGGTCCTCGACGTCGTCAAGCTGATGAACGTCGTGGAGATCATGCAGGGGATGCAGAAGATGCGTGCCCGGCGCACACCGGCGAACCAGGGGCACTCCACCAGCGCCCGGGACAACCCGATCCAGGTCGCCGCGGACGCCGCCGAGGGAGCCCTGCGCGGGTTCGCCGAGCTGGAGACGACACTGGGGGTCCTGCGGTACGCCCCCCTGGTGGCCATCGCGCTGCAGGTGGGCGCCCAGGTCGGCCGGGGCGGCGTGCTCACGCAGTGCGCGCTGGAGGAGGCCACCGAACTCGAGCTCGGGATGCGCGGCATCACCGCCTACGCGGAGACCATCTCGATCTACGGCACCGAGTCGGTGTTCGTCGACGGGGACGACACCCCGTGGTCCAAGTCGTTCCTGGCCGCGGCGTACGCCTCGCGCGGGATCAAGATGCGCTTCACCTCGGGCACCGGGTCGGAGGTGCAGATGGGCAACGCCGAGGGCAAGTCGATGCTGTACCTGGAGATCCGCTGCATCCTGATGGCCAAGGGCGCCGGGGTGCAGGGGCTGCAGAACGGCTCGATCAGCTGCATCGGCGTGCCCGGGGCGGTGCCCGGCGGCCTCCGGGCGGTGGCCGCGGAGAACCTGGTGGCCAGCATGGTCGACCTGGAGTGCGCGTCGGGGAACGACCAGTCGTTCTCGCACTCGGCCATGCGCCGGACGGCGCGGGCGATGCCCCAGATGCTCCCGGGCACCGACTTCGTGTGCTCGGGGTACTCGTCGGTCCCGAACGCCGACAACATGTTCGCCGGGTCGAACTTCGACACCGAGGACTTCGACGACTGGAACACCATCCAGCGGGACTTCCAGGTCGACGGGGGGCTCCGGCACGTCCGCGAGGACGAGATCCTCGCCGCCCGCAACAAGGCGGCCCGCGCGCTGCAGGCGGTCTTCGCCCACCTCGACCTCCCGCCGATCACCGACGACGAGATCGAGGCGGCCACCTACGCCAACTCCTCGAACGACTACCCGCTCCGGGACGTGCTCGCCGACCTCAAGGGCGCGCAGTCCGTGATGGACCGGGAGATCACCGGCCTGGACCTGGTCAAGGGCCTGGAGTCGGCCGGCTTCCACGACGTCGCGGAGAACCTGCTCACCGTCCTGCGCCAGCGGGTGTCCGGTGACCTGCTGCAGACCTCCGCCGTCCTGACAGCGGACTTCACACCGCTGTCGGCGATCAACGACCCCAACGACTACGCCGGTCCGGGCACTGGGTACCGGCTCCAGGGCGAGCGCTGGGAGCAGCTCAAGAAGCTGCGCCACGTCACGTCGTCGACCAACCCCGAGACCGAGGTGGGCTGAACGATGACCACTCCGACGACGACCGCGCCGGAACGCACGGTCAGCCTCCGGGAGGTGGGTCCCGCGCGACGCGGCACCCGCCCCGACGAGGTCGTCATCGCGCTGTCCCCGGCCTTCGCCGGGCACTTCACCAAGACGATCGTCGACGTCCCGCACGCCGAGGTGCTCCGCCAGCTGATGGCCGGCATCGAGGAACAGGGCGTGACGGCTCGGCTGGTGCGGGTGCTCGACACCGCGGACCTGGCGGCCATCTCGCACACCGCGGCGAGGCTGTCCGGGTCGGGGATCTCGGTGGGCGTGCTCTCCCGCGGCACGACGATGATCCACCAGAAGGACCTGCCGCGGCTGAGCAACCTGGAGCTCTTCCCGCAGTCCCCGCTGCTCGACGCCCCGGTGTTCCGGATGATCGGCTCGAACGCGGCGCAGTACGCCAAGGGGGAGTCCCCGCAGCCGGTGCCGACCCGCAACGACCAGATGGCCCGCCCCCGCTGGCAGGCGAAGGCGGCACTGCTGCACCTGAAGGAGTTCGACTGCATCGAGGCGGGCCGGGGTCCGGTGGAGGTCGAGGCCGTCTTCGGTCCGGGCACCGCCGGCTGAGGTGGGCGCACACGAGGGCGGCCCGCCGGAGGGGCTGCTCGTCGTCGGCGTCGACATCGGCAACTCGACGACCGAGGCGTGCCTGGCCGTCGTCGCGCCCGACGGCTCGATCACCTACCTGGGCACCGACCTGACCCGGACCACCGGTGTGAAGGGCACCCCGGACAACACCGAGGGCGCCCTCAAGGCGATCCGCGGCGCCCTGGCCAGGGCCGGCCGGAGCGCCGGCCAGGTCGAGACCGTGCTGCTGAACGAGGCGACGCCGGTGATCAGCGGCCTGGCCATGGAGACGATCACCGAGACGATCATCACCGAGTCGACGATGATCGGGCACAACCCCACCACCCCGGGTGGTGAGGGTCTCGGCGTCGGCACCACGCGGTCGATCGGCGAGCTGGGAGAGCAGCAGCCCGGTGAGCCGGTGGTGTGCGTCGTGCCGCACGGGTGGGACTTCGACGACGTCGCGGCGACGCTGAACGCCGCCGTCGCCGCCGGTGTGGACGTCGTCGCGGCGATCCTGGCCGGGGACGACGCCGTCCTGGTCACCAACCGGCTCACCCGGCCCATCCCGGTGGTGGACGAGGTCTCCGCCGTGGAGAAGGTCCCGCTGGGCATGCTGGCTGCCGTCGAGGTGGCCGCACCGGGGCGGACCATCCGGACGCTGTCCAACTCCTACGGCCTGGCCACCGTCTTCGATCTGGACCCCGTCCAGACCCGGCAGGTGTCCCCGGTGGCCCGGGCGCTGACCGGCAACCGCTCGGCGGTGGTCGTGCGCACGCCGACGGGGGACGTCACCGATCGGCGCATCCCGGTCGGCGAGCTCGTGCTGCACGGCGCGGGCAAGACGCTGCGGGTGGACGTCGACGCCGGCGCGGAGGCGATCATGGAGGTCGTCGGCCGGGCGCAGCCCCTCGACGACGCGCGCGGGGAGCCCGGGACCCACGTCGGCGGCATGCTCGCCCAGGTCCGCGACACGATGGCCGACGTCATGGACGTCGCCGGCCAGCCGGACGTGCCGCCGTCCGAGATCGCCATCCGGGACGTGCTCGCGGTCGACACGTTCGTCCCGGCCGAGGTGCGCGGCGGCCTGGCCGGGGAGGTGGCCCTGGAGAACGCGGTCGCGCTCGCGGCGATGGTGCGGACCAGCCGCAGCCGGATGCAGCTGGTCGCCGACCTGGTGTCCGAGGGGCTGGGCGCCGCGGCGGAGATCGGCGGGGTCGAGGGCGAGATGGCGGTGGGCGGCGCGCTCACCACGCCGGGTGTCGACCGGCCGATCGCCGTCCTCGACCTGGGCGGCGGCTCGACGGACGCCGCCCTGCTCACCCGCGAGGGCGAGTGCACGGCCGTCCACGTGGCCGGGGCCGGGGAGCTGGTCACCAAGCTGATCGACTCCGAGCTGGCGCTGGGCGACCGGGAGGTGGCCGAGGGCGTCAAGTGGTATCCGCTGGGCAAGGTGGAGAGCTTCTTCCACCTGCGCCACGAGGACGGCACGGTGGAGTTCGTCAACGAGCCGCTGCCGCCGCACGTCTTCGCCCGGGTCGTGGTGCTGACCCCGGACGGTCCCGCACCGGTCCCCACCCGGCACGGCCTGGACCACGTCCGGCGCGTGCGCCGCGAGGCGAAACGGCGGGTCTTCGTGGTCAACGCCCTGCGCGCACTGCGCCAGGTGGCGCCGGGGGGCAACCTGCGGGCGCTCGAGTTCGTCGTCCTGCTCGGCGGCTCGGCGCTGGACTTCGAGATCCCGGACATGATCGCCGACGCCCTCGCCCCGCACGGGATCGTCTGCGGCACGGGCAACGTGCTCGGCACCGAGGGACCCCGCAACGCGGTCGCATCGGGTCTGGTCCGCGCCCACGCCGCCCTGGTGGCGGAGGAGGCCCGGTGCCGGAGCAGCTGACGGCGCCGGGGCCGCGGCCGGCCGTGCTGGTGTACCGGCACCCCGGGACCCCGGCGGCGGTGCTGCGGCAGGTCTGCGCCGGCGTCGAGGAGGAGGGCGTGCCCACGGACGTCACCGAGGTCCCCGGCCCGGACGACGCCACCGCCCTGGCCCACGCGGCCGCCGCCGAGTCCCGGCTGAGCGTGGGCATCGGCCTGGACGCGGCCGGTGCCGCCGCCGTGCACCACGGCACGCTGCCCGAGGGGGCGCCGGTGGTCGCGACGCCGGCCCGGGCGCTCCCCTCGGACTGGCGACGGGTCGGCCGGGTCGCCGCCCGGGTGGTCAAGCACCTGCCGCTGGTCTGACCGCCCGCACACCCGCCGACGGCGCCGCCCCGCGGGGCGGCGCCGTCGGCGGGTGTGCCCGCTCAGGTGAACAGGTCGTAGGCCACCACCACGTTGACGATCGCGAGCACGATGGCGACGGCTCCGGTCACCCGCCCGGCCGTGGCCTGGCCACCCCGTCCGCCGTTGCGACGTGCCGCGGCGCCGAGGCGACGGCCACCACGCCGAGGGCCAGGCCCACGACCGCGAAGAGCAGGGCGAGGAGGATGCCGGCGATGCCGGTCACCAGGGCGGCGACCGCCAGGCCGTTCGACCCGCGCGTCCGCCCGGTCGGCGTGGTGCTCGTCCGCTCGCTGGTCATGGGTCCTCCACGCGTCGGTCAGCGGCCGGGATCTCCGGCCGTCGACCGGCCCGGGTGGGGTGTCCCGGGCCGCCGCGGAACCGCCTGACCAGGTCGTTCACCGGGTCGGGTGACCTCGGTCACACTCCTGGCGGGCGCGCAGTGAGCCCGGGGCGCGGGTCAGCGCCCGGGGCGGTCGAGCACCTGCTGCCGCGGCGACGTCCCCGCCGTGGGCATCGGCCGGTGGCTGCCCTCATCGGCGTGTCGAGCGGCCACTCGCCGATGATCACGGCCTCGGGGGGTGGGCCCTACAGGTACTGGCCGCCGCCGGGGCGGAAGTCGGGCTGCTGGGGCGCGTGGCTGCCACCCGGCAGCGCGCGGCGGCGCATCTCCTCCAGCTGGGCCCGGGCGGCCATCTGCTGGGCGAACAGCGCGGTCTGGATGCCGTGGAAGACGCCCTCCAGCCAGCCGACCAGCTGGGCCTGGGCGATGCGCAGCTCGGCGTCCGACGGGGTCTCGCCCTCGCTGAACGGGAGCGTGATCCGCTCCAGCTCCTCCCGCAGCTCCGGGGCCAGGCCCTGCTCGAGCTCGCGGATCGAGGAGGCGTGGATGTCGCGCAGCCGGTTGCGGCTGGCGTCGTCCAGAGGGGCGGCGCGGACCTCCTCGAGCAGCTGCTTGATCATCGTGCCGATCCGCATGACCTTCGCCGGCTGCTCGACCATGTCGCCGATGCTCCCGCCGCCGTCGCCGGCTGCATCGTCGCCCCGCCCAGCCAGCGATCCGCCGTCGGGCACGGGCATCGTGCCGACGGGCCGGCCGTCGGGGCCGACCACGACGACCTGCTGAGGGCGTCCACTGCCGTTGTCAGGTGCGGTCATGCCTCCATCCTCCCCCGGCGCCGCGGAGGCCTGCCGAGTCGGCCCGGGTCGCCTCCGGCCGCAGGGGGCGACGTCTAGTGTCGAAGCCCATGGGACCGGGGGAGGGGCGGCTGGACGTCGCCCGCGTCCGGGGCCTCTTCCCGGGACTCTCCGACGGTCTGGTGCACGCCGAGGGGTCGGCCGGCGCGCTGCTGCCCGAGAACGTCGTCCTCGCGGTGGCGCAGGCGATGCGGGTGCCGGTGGCCGACCGCGGCGGGGTCTTCCCGGCGTCCGCCCGCGCGGAGGGGCTGGTCAGCAGCGCCCGCACCGCCGTCGCCGACCTGGTCGGCGGGGTGTCCACCGGCGTCGTCCTCGGGCCGGACCCCTCCCGGCTGACCTGGACCATGGCCCGCGCGCTGGCCCGGACCTGGCGACCCGGCGACGAGGTGGTGGTCAGCCGGCTCGACCACGACGCCAACGTGCGGCCCTGGGTGGAGCTGGCGTCCCGCGCCGGCGTGGCCGTGCGCTGGGCCGAGGTGGACATCGAGACCGGCGAGCTGCCCGACTGGCAGTACGACGAGCTGCTCGGCCCCCGCACCCGGTTGGTCGCGCTGACGGCGGCCAGTTCCGCGATCGGCACCCGCCCGGACGTCGCGGCGATCGCCCGGCGCGCGCACGCGGTCGGCGCGCTGGTCTACGTCGACGGCACGCACGCCGCGGCGCACGACCTCCTCGACGTCCGCGCGCTGGGCGCCGACTTCCTCACCGTCGCCGCCGACATGTGGTGCGGCCCGCACGTGGGGGCGGTGGTGGCCGGCCCGGAGCTGCTGGCGGAGCTGGAGCCCGAGAAGCTGCTGCCGGTGTCCGACCGGGTACCCGACCGGTTCGAGAGCGGCGGGCACGCCTTCGAGCTGCTCGCCGGGGTCACCGCGGCGGTCGAGCACCTGGCCTCGCTGGACGACCTCGCGACCGGCACCCGGCGGGACCGGCTGCGCGCCTCGATGGCCGCGGTGGCCGCCTACGAGCGCGGGCTGTTCGACTGGCTGGACCAGGCGCTGCGCGCGATGCGCCACGTGCAGGTCATCGGCTCGGCCCCGCACACCACGCCGACGCTGTCGTTCACGGTCGCGGGCATGCGCCCGCGGCAGGTGGCCCACGAGCTGTCCCGGCGTGGCATCTGCGCGTGGGACGGCGACCTGTCGGCCCGGGAGCTGTTCGACGCGCTGGGGGCGAACGAGGAGGGCGGCGCCGTCCAGCTGGGGCTGATGCACTACAACACGGCCGAGGAGGTCGGGTACCTCGTCGACGCGGTCGCCGCGCTGCGCCCCCGTTGACTCACCCCTGGGCGAGCAGCAGGACCTTCCCGACGTGCTCGCTGGCGTCGACCACGCGGTGCGCCTCGGCGGCCCGCGACATGGGCAGCCGCCGGTCGACGATCGGCCGCACCACGCCCCGCTCGACGTCGGGCCACACGTCGTGCCGCACCGCCGCGACGATCTCGGCCTTGCTGCCGGGGCCGGTCGCCGGCCGGGCGCGCAGCGTCGTGGCGTGCACCGAGGCGCGCTTGCGCATCAGCTTGCCGAGGTCCAGCTCGGCCCGGGTGCCGCCCTGCATCCCGATGCAGACCAACCGCCCGCCGGTGGCCAGGACGTCGACGTTGCGGGCGAGGTACTTGGCGCCCATGTTGTCCAGGACGACGTCCACGCCGGCCCCGTCGGTCTCCTCCAGCACCCGCTCGACGAAGTCCTCGTCGCGGTAGTTGACGCCCACTTCCGCGCCCAGCTCGCGGCAGACGTCGAGCTTGGCCCGGGTGCCGGCCGTGGTGAACACCCGGGCGCCGGCCCGGGCGGCCAGCTGGATGGCCATGGTGCCGATCCCGCTGGACCCGCCGTGCACCAGGAACACGTCACCGCGGCGCAGCCCGGCGAGCATGAACACGTTGGACCACACGGTGCACACGACCTCGGGCAGCGCCGCCGCGGTGGCCAACTCCACCCCGGCAGGGCGGGGGAGCAGCTGCCCGGCCGGGACGGCGACCCGCTCGGCGTAGCCGCCGCCGGAGAGCAGCGCGCACACCTCGTCGCCGACCGACCAGCCGGTCACGCCCTCGCCCACCTCGCTGACGACCCCGCTGCACTCCAGGCCGAGGACCTCGCTGGCCCCGGGTGGCGGTGGGTAGGCCCCGGCCCGCTGCAGCAGGTCGGCCCGGTTCACCGCGGTGGCGACGACGTCGACGAGCACCTCGCCGGGCCGCAGCACCGGGTCGGGGACCTCGCCCCACTCGAGCACCTCGGGGCCACCGGATCCACTGAGGGTCACCGCGCGCATGCCCCGACCTTAGGAGGACCCCGTCCTCCCCACCCTGCGCGCTCGGGGCGGGGCCCGAGACGGGGCCACTCCCCTCAGGCTCAGGCGGGGCTCCTCCTGGTCTCCCTCGCAGGCCCGGGGATGCCCGGGAGTGCGCCGCCCCGCGCCACCGCCGCCCGCGCTCCCGACACCGCGACGCTGCGCGGGCCGTCGCCGGGGACCTCCGCCAGGTCCGCGAGGACCTCGCCCACCGCCCGCCGTGACACCCGCATCCCCTCGGTGTCCCCGGTGCCGGAGAGGGCGGCCGGCTCGTCGCCGTCGGTCAGGTGCACCGGCTGCACGAGCGTCCAGTCCAGCCCGCTGCCCCGGACGATCCGCTCCTGCTGCTCGTGGTCGGCGATCTGGGGGCGCAGCAGCAGGGCGAACACCAGCCGGCTGGACAGCGGCAACCGGTCCCGCGTCTCCCCGACGCCGTAGGAGGACTGGACGACCAGCCGCCGCACGCCGTGCTCCCGCATGGCGGCGACCACGGTCGCGGTGCCGCGTGAACGCACGTCCAGCGCGGTCCCCGCGCTGCCCAGCAGCCGCACCCGCAGCGGCGGCTCGCTGATGCCCAGCGTCACCACGACCGCGTCCTGCCCGCGGACGGCGCGCCCCACGTCCTCCGGCACGGTGGCGTCGCCGTCCACCGCCCGGACCCCGGCACGGCCCCCGAACACCGTGCTCGCCCGGCGGGCGAGGGCGGTCACCTCGTGCCCCCGGCCGGCGAGCGCCTCCACCGCCGCCCGGCCCGATCCCCCGGTTGCTCCCACGACCAGCACCTTCACGTCCTCGCTCCTCTCGGGACTGCCGGCCCACCGACCGGCACCCCCGAGACTGGTGGGTCGGGGGTTCCGGGCCCATGACCGCACGTCCGGGGCCCGTGCCCGTTCGTCCGGACGGCCTGGACGCCCGGTAGCGGCAGCGCCAGGCTGGGGACGTGGTCACCGCGGCGACGCCCGACCGGCCCTGGACGCCGGTCGACCCGGTCGGCGGCGTGCTCGCCGACCTGCGGATCCGGGGCGTCTTCTACTGCCGGGCGGAGGCCACCGCCCCCTGGGGCGTGGAGATGCCGGCCCTCGACGGCTGCATGAGCTTCCACGTCGTCACCGAGGGCAGGTGCGTGCTCGAGGTCGACGGCGTGCGGTGCGTGCTCGCCCCCGGGGACCTGGCGCTGGTGCCGCACGGCCGGGGGCACCTGCTGCGCAGCGGCCCGGACGCGCCGATCGCCGGACGGGCCGACCTGCTGCCCCAGCAGTACCTCGCGGAGCACTACTCGGTGCTGAGGCTGGACGGCGGCGGGGCGTCGGCCGGGATGGTGTGCGGCGTCGTCCAGCCCGACCGGCCCGGAGCGGCCCACCTGCTCGACCTGCTGCCGCCGGTCCTGCACGTCGAGGGCCGGGACGCGGCTCGCGCCGGCTGGCTGCCGGTGCTGCTGGGGGTGATCGCCGACGAGGCCAGGCACGACCGGCCGGGCTCCGAGGCGGTGGTCACCCGGCTCGCCGACGTCGTGGTCATCCAGGCCGTGCGCGCCTGGCTCGACACCGCGGCCACCGGGCCGGGCTGGCTGCGCGCGCTGCGCGACCCCCAGGTGGGACGGGCGGTGGCGCAGCTGCACCGGGAGCCCGGGACGGCGTGGACGCTGACCCGCCTCGCTCGGGAGGCGCGGATGTCCCGCTCCTCGTTCGCCGCCCGGTTCACCGAGCTCGCCGGGGAACCGGCCATGCACTACGTCGCCCGCTGGCGGATGCACCTGGCCACCGTCGCCCTGGCCGACGGGGCGCGGGTCGGGGAGCTGGCCCGGCACCTGGGCTACGAGTCGGAGGCCGCCTTCTCCCGGGCCTACAAGCGCGTGGTCGGGGTCCCTCCGGTCACGGCGACGCGGAGGGACCCCGACCACGCCGGGGCGCCGGCCGCAGCGGGTGCGGCCGGCTGAGACCTCCGGCGGCGTCGCCGGCCCCCTGCGGCCCCGTCCCGGGTCCCACCCCGAGCCTGCGAAGGGTGGGAGGACGGGTCCTTCCACGGTGGGGGCCTCGTTCAGGTGCGGGCCTCCGGCGCCTCGACGCGGAGGTGGAGGGCCAGCTCGGCACACAGCTCGGCCATCGCCTGCGGAGCGCTGCGGCAGAAGCCGGGGAAGCTGAGGTAGCCGTGCGGCATGCCGACGTACGTCGTCGTCCGCACCGGCACCCCCGCCGCTCGCAGCGCGGCCGCGTAGCGCAGGCCGTCGTCGCGGATCGGGTCGAGCTCGGCCACCTGGACCAGTGCGGGCGGCAGCCCGGTGTGGTCGGCCGCGAACAGGGGCGAGACGTACGGGTCGCGCGGGTCCTGCCCGCCCAGGTAGAGATCCCGGAAGGCCACGCAGTCGGCCCTGGTCAGCACCGGCGCGTCCGCGTTCTCGTCGATCGACGGGCTGGACAAGGTGAGGTCGGTGGCCGGGTAGACCAGCCCCTGGAAGGCGATCCGGGGGCCGCCGCGGTCCCGTGCCATCAGCGTGACGACGGCGGAGAGGTTGCCGCCGGCGCTGTCGCCCATGACCGCCACGCGGTCGGGGTCGGCGCCGAACTCCGCAGCGCGGGCCACCACGTCGCACAGCGCGGCGTAGCAGTCCTCGGGACCGGCCGGCCAGCGGTGGCCGGGCGCGAGCCGGTAGTCCACCGACACCACGACGGCCCCCACCGCGGCCGCGACGCTGCTGCAGTGCCAGTCGACCCCGTCGAGGTCGCCGACCACCCAGCCCCCGCCGTGGAAGTCGACCACGAGCGGCAGCGGACCCTCCGCGCCCACCGGTCGGTGCACCCGCGCCGGCAGGCGCCCGACCTGGCCCGCCACCTCGACCTCCTGCTGCTCCGTGCCGGGCGCCACCCCGCCGAACACGAAGTCGACCACGCGGTTGTGGCCCAGGTGCCGCGCCTGCGCCTCCGCGATCCCCTCGGCGTCCAACCGGGTGATCGAGAAGCGGCGGGACAGCAGCCCGAGCAGCCGCACCCGCAGGTCCGTCCGTGCCATCGGCCCGCCTCCGCCGTCCCCTCGCCCCGTTCAGCTCGCCCCGTTCAGCCCGCCGCGCGGAGGTCCTTGCGCAGGATCTTGCCGGCCGCGGACTTCGGCACCGCCTCGATGAACTCGACGATGCGGATCTTCTTGTGCGGGGCCACCTTGCCGGCCATGTACTCCATGACCGCCTCCTGGGTCAGCGCCGAGCCGGGGGACCGGACGACGAAGGCCTTGGGCAGCTCCTCGCCGCTGTCCTCGTCCGGCACGCCGATGACCGCGGCGTCGGCGATCTCCGGGTGGCCGATCAGCACGGCCTCGAGCTCGGCCGGGGCCACCTGGTAGCCCTTGTACTTGATCAGCTCCTTGACCCGGTCGACGACGGTGTAGCAGCCGTTCTCGTCGACGATCGCGACGTCACCGGTGTGCAGCCAGCCCTCGGCGTCGATCGTGTCCGCCGTCGCCTGGGGGTTGTTCAGGTAGCCCTTCATGACGTTCGGGCCGCGCACCCAGAGCTCGCCGCGCTCGCCGGTGGCGGCGTCCCGACCGGTGGCGGGGTCGACCAGCCGGCACTCGGAGTTCGGGACGGCGAAGCCCACCGAGCCCTTGGGGACCGACCCCGCGGACACGCCCGGTGGCTCGGCGCCGAGGTCGGGGGTGGTGTGCGAGACCGGTGACAGCTCGGTCATCCCGTAGCCCTGCGCCACCGTGACGCCGGTGTCGGCGCCCTTGCGCAGCCGCCGCTCGGCGGCGAGGGCCAGCTGCTCGTCCAGCGGGGCGGCGCCCGAGAGGATCGAGGTCAGCGACGACAGGTCGTACTGGTCGACCAGCGGGTGCTTGGCCAGGGCCAGCACGATGGGCGGTGCCACGAAGGCGCGGGTGATCTTGTGGTCCTGGATGGTGCGCAGGAAGTCCTCGAGGTCGAAGCGCGGCAGCGTCACGACCGCGCCGCCCCAGGCCAGGCCCTGGTTCATGAGCACGGTGAGCCCGTAGATGTGGAAGAACGGCAGGACGGCGATGATCCGCTCGTCCTCGCCGAGCTGGATCAGCGGCCGGCACTGCGCCACGTTGGCCACCAGGTTGCGGTGCGTGAGCATGACCCCCTTGGGCAGCCCCGTGGTGCCGCTCGAGTAGGGCAGCGTCACCAGGTCGTTGGCCGGGTCGAAGTCGACCTGGACCGACGGGGCGTCGGTGCTCAGCAGGTCCACCAGCGAGGCGTGGCCCTCGGCGCCGTCCATGACGACGACCTCGCCGACCGGGGACCCCTCCACCGCCGCCAGCGCCCGGTCGAGGAACGGCGAGACGGTGATCAGGATCTTCGCCCCGGAGTCGCGCAGCTGGAAGGCGATCTCGTCGGGCGTGTACAGCGAGTTGATCGGCGACATCACGCAGCCGGCGGCGGCGATGCCGTGGAAGACCACCGGGTACCACGGGGTGTTCGGGCAGAACATCGCCACGACGTCGCCCTTGCGCAGGCCGCGGGCGTGCAGCGCCGCGGCGACCCGGTCGACGTAGCCGGCCAGCTGGCCGTGGGTGATGACGTCGCCCCGGAGGCCGTCGATGAGCGCGGGCGCGTCGGGCTTCTCGCGCCCGGCGGCGAGGACGAACTCGGGGACGGAGACGTCGGGGACCTCGACGTCGGGGTAACGGCTGGCCAGCGCCACGGGTGCAGCTCCTTCGCACATCGGTGTGGCGCCAGTCTCACATCCCCCGTGGCCGCGGCCACAGGGGGGTTACCGGTGAGTACCCGGACGTGTGGTCAGCGTGGCCAGAGCACCGACTGGGTGCAGCGGAACAGCGCGATGGTCCTCCCGGTCCCGTCCGCGGTCACCACGGCGTCCCACACCTGCGTCGTCCGCCCGGCGTGCGCGTTGGTCGCCACGGTGGTCACCCGGCCCTCGCGCAGGGTGCCGAGGAAGTTGCTCTTCAGCTCGATGGTGGTGAAGCCGGCCGACCCCTCCGGGAGCAGCGCCCGGGTGGCCAGCCCGCAGGCGGTGTCGGCCAGCCCGACCACGGTCGCGGCGTGCAGGTAGCCGTTGGGGGCCAGCAGCTCCGGGCGGACGTCGAGCGCGGCCTCCAGGCGGCCGGGTTCGTGCGCGGTGATCGTCAGCCCCAGCAGGCCCGGCAGGGTGCCCGGGAGCAGCGCGTTGAGCTCGTCGGCGGTGTGGAACCCGGTGGCGGCCATGCGGGGAAGGTAGCCGGGCGGCCGGCCCGACGATCGGGTCAGCTGGTCGTCCGGGTCCCTGGCCCACCACTGGTCGTGAGCCAGGAACCACGAAGACCAGCTCAGCTGATCATCGTCACGCCAGGCCGCGGGTGGTGCGCGCGGGCGGGCGGTCGCCGCGGATGGCGGCCACCATGTCCAGCGTCTGGCGGGTCGCCGCGACGTCGTGCGCTCGGAACACCGTCGCGCCGAGCCAGGCGCTCACCGCGGTCGCCGCCAGCGTGCCGGTCAGCCGCTGCTCCAGCGGGACGTCGAGGGTCTCGCCGACGAAGTCCTTGTTCGACAGCGCCACCAGCACCGGCCAGCCCGTGGCGACCAGCTCGTCGAGCCGCCGGGTCGCCTCCAGCGAGTGCCGGGTGTTCTTGCCGAAGTCGTGCCCCGGGTCGACCAGCACCCGGTCGCGGTCGACGCCCGCCGCGACCGCGGCCTCGGCCAGCGCCGTCGTCCGGGTCACCACGTCGGCCACGACGTCGTCGTAGGTGACCCGGTGCGGGCGGGTGCGCGGCGGCAGGCCCCCGGCGTGCGTGCAGACGATCCCGGCGCCGGCCTCGGCCGCCACCTCCGCGAGCTCCGGCTCGACACCGCCCCACGCGTCGTTGACGACGTCGGCCCCGGCGGCCAACGCCTCGCGCGCCACCTCCGCCCGCCAGGTGTCGATGGAGATCGGCAGGGTCGGGTGCGCGGCGCGGATGGCGGCGACCAGGTCGACCGTCCGGCGGATCTCCTCGGCGGCGTCGACCTCCTCGCCGGGGGCGGCCTTGACGCCGCCGACGTCCACCATGTCCGCGCCCTCGGCGACGACCCGGTCGACGCGCTCGACGGCGGCGGCGAGCTCGTAGGTCGCGCCGCGGTCGTAGAACGAGTCGGGCGTGCGGTTGACGATGGCCATGACCACCAGCCGGCCGGGCGGCACGCCCAGAGCACCGAGCCGCAGCAACCCCGCTCCCCCCGCCGTCGCGTCGTGTGGTGGAGTCAGCCAACCAGATCGGCGCATCGGGAGGAGAGGCTCATGGCACAGACCACGGTGGAGGGCGTCGAGGGCGTACTGGCCAAGGTCGGCCAGCACCTCGGGCACAGCGACTGGGTGGAGATCACCCAGGAGCAGGTGAACCAGTTCGCCGAGGCCACCCACGACCACCAGTGGATCCACGTCGACGTCGAGCGGGCGAAGAAGGAGAGCCCCTTCGGCGGCCCCATCGCCCACGGCTACCTGACCCTGTCCCTGGTCTCGGCGCTGACCGCGCAGATCATCGACGCCAAGGGCTTCCGGATGGGGGTCAACTACGGCGCGGACAAGATCCGCTTCATGTCACCGGTGCCGGTCGGTGCCCGCATCCGCGCGTCGGCGACCCTCGATGACGCCAAGCAGTTCGAGGGCGGCGTGCAGATGACCCTGGGCATCACGATGGAGATCGAGAACCAGCCCAAGCCGGCGATGGTCGCCGCGATCCTCTTCCGCCGCTACCTCTGACGACGTCGGCGGTCCTCGGTGATCAGCTGACCTGATCGTCCCGGGTCCTGGCTCACCACCGGTGGTGAGCCAGGACCCCGGACCGTGGTCCCAGCTGATCACCGGGGCGGACGGCTTCAGTCGACCAGGGCCTGGTTGACCAGTTGGCGCAGGTGGTTGCGGATGGGCAGCGTGCTCGACGGCAGCAGCTGCGTGTAGAAGCCGACGGTCACGTCCTCCACCGGGTCCACGTAGAAGGCGGTGGACGCCGCCCCGCCCCAGCTGTAGTCGCCGAGGCTGGACAGCACGCCGTAGCGCACCGGGTCGACCACCATCGAGAAGCCCAGCCCGAAGCCCACCCCGCGCAGCGGCGTCTCGGCGAACAGCGGCCGGCCGAAGGTCTCCAGGTCCTGGTTGCCCGGCAGGTGGTTGCGGGTCATCAGCGCGATCGTGCGGGAGCCCAGCAGCCGGCCGCCGTCGTAGGAGCCGCCGCGGCGCAGCAGCTCGACGAAGCGCAGGTAGTCCGCGGCGGTGGAGACCAGCCCGCCGCCGCCGGAGAGGAACGCCGGCTTGGAGAGCGCGGTCGCGCCCATGGCGTCCAGCGGCGCGAACCCGGTCGGGGCGCCGCCGGGCCGGCCGGGCACGGCTCCGTACAGCCGGGCCAGCGACTCCGGGTCGTCACCCTCGCGCAGGCCGAAGGAGGTGTCGGTCATGCCGAGCGGGGCGAAGATGCGCTGCGCGAAGAACTCGTCGAGCGGCTGGCCGGAGACCACCTCGACCAGTCGGCCCAGGACGTCGGTGGAGACGCCGTAGTTCCACTCCGAGCCGGGCTGGAAGACCAGCGGGATCGCGGCCCACTGACGGCAGACCTCGGCGGAGTCCGCGCCCGCGGGGGTGCCCCACTCGTGCCCGGCGGCCCGGTACATCGCGTCGACCGGGTGGGCGTGGTGGAAGCCGTAGGTGAGCCCGGAGGTGTGCGTGAGCAGGTGCCGGACCCGGATCGGCTCGACCTGCGGCTGGGTGACCGGCTTCTGGGCGGAGCCCGCGACGTAGACGCGGGTCTCGGCGAACTCCGGCAGCCAGCGGGAGATCGGGTCGGAGAGCTCGAAGGCGCCCTCCTCGTACAGCATCATCGCCGCGACCGAGGTGATCGGCTTGGTCATCGAGTAGATGCGCCAGCGGGTGTCCCGCTCCACGGGCAGGCCCGCCTCGACGTCGCGGTACCCGGACGAGCTGACGTGCACCAGGTGTCCGCGCCGGGCCACGGTCACCAGGTAGCCGGGCAGCTGGCCGTCGTCCACCCAGCGGTCCAGCCGGCGGTCCAGCCGGGTCAGCCGATGGGCGTCGAAGCCGACCTCGGTCGGGTCGGTGTCCACCTCGAGTGCCGTCACGGGTCCTCCGTCCCTCGTGCCGCCCGCCATCGGACGGCGACTGCCCGGGCATCCTCACCCACGCGGTCGTGGGCCCGGTCACAGGGGCAGCCGCCGTCCCGACGCGGACGGCGCCGGGAGGCGCCGATCAGGCCACGACGGCCCCGATCGGACGGGGACGTCGCTGGCACGCTCCCGATCAGACCGGGACGTCGCAGGGATGCTCCGGATCAGACGGGGACGTTGCTCGCGGCCTTCTTCAGGTTCGAGCCCGCGGTGACCTTGACCGTGTTGGCGGCGGGGATGTCGATCGACTCACCGGTCTGCGGGTTGCGGCCGGTGCGCGCGGAACGCTGGGTGCGCTCGACGGTCAGCAGGCCGGAGACGGCGACCTTCTCGCCGCGGGTGATCGCGTCGACGAGCT
Source organism: Geodermatophilus siccatus (assembly GCF_900103785.1). Classification (GTDB taxonomy): domain Bacteria; phylum Actinomycetota; class Actinomycetes; order Mycobacteriales; family Geodermatophilaceae; genus Geodermatophilus; species Geodermatophilus siccatus. The sequence goes on from NZ_FNHE01000013.1 coordinate 101,800, forward strand.
CGTCCTGGAGCCCGGCGAGCACCGAGTCCACGGTCGAGGTGGGCACGTCGGCCCGCTTGGCGATGGCGGAGACGAGTTCGGCCTTGTTCACGGGGTTCCTTCCGTGTCGGTGACAGAGCGTGCCGGACCGCGCCGGGTGGCGAGGTCGGACCGCAGGCACGGTGCCATGCGCCCCTGACAGTCCGCCACCGAGGGGGTCGAACGGGTCCCTCACGTCCCACCGGTCCCTCGAGGTCGGCCGGTTCCCGCGCGGCGCCCCGAGGGCCCCCGCCATAGCGTGGGGTCATGCCAGTGATCCCCGGGACCGACCCCGCCGTCAGCGACCTCTGCCTGGGCGGCAACGTGTTCGGCTGGACGGCGGACGAGCCGACGTCCTTCGCCCTGCTGGACCGGTTCACCGACGCGACGGTCAGCACCCTCGCGCCGTTCGTCGACACCGCGGAGTCCTACGGCCGCGGCGCCTCGGAGGAGATCCTCGGCAACTGGATGGCCGAGCGCGGCCTGCGCGACCGCATGGTGGTGGCGACCAAGGCCTCGCGGCTGGAGAAGGAGCACCCGCTGTCGGCCGCGGAGATCCGGAAGGCGGTCGAGGGGTCGCTGCGCCGGCTGCAGACCGACCGGATCGACCTCTACTACGCGCACTACGACGACGAGAGCACGCCGCTGGAGGAGACGCTGCGCGCGTTCGACGAGCTGGTCCAGGCGGGCAAGGTCCGCCACGTCGCGGCGTCGAACTACTCGCCGGAGCGGCTCACCGAGGCGCTGGAGACCTCCGAGCGGCTGGGGCTGACCCGGTACGTGGCGCTGCAGCCGCACTACAACCTCATGGAGCGGGCGGCGTACGAGGACGGGCTGCGCGACGTCGTGGCCGCCCACGATCTGGGCGTGCTGCCCTACTACGCGCTGGCCAAGGGCTTCCTGACCGGCAAGTACCGGGCCGGTGAGCAGGTCGACTCGCCGCGGGCGGAGGGCGCCTCGGCCTACGTGGGGGAGCGGGGCGACCGGGTGCTGGCCGCGCTGCGGCGGGTGGCCGACGGGCACGGGGTGACGGTCGCGGCGGTGGCGCTGCGCTGGCTGGCCGACCGGCCCACCGTCGTCTCGCCGATCGCCAGCGGCCGCTCGGTGGAGCAGCTGGCCGACCTGCTGCCCATGCAGGACCTCGTGCTCACCGAGGAGGAGACGCAGGCGTTGGACGCCGCCAGCGAGTGATCAGCGGGCGGTGATGGCGCCCGCGAGGTCCTCGACGCGCAGCAGGCCCACCGGGGCGCGGGTGGCGTCGGTGCAGACCACCGGGTCGAAGCGCTGCGCCGGCGGCCGCGTCATCGCCCGCTGCAGCGTCGCGGCGACGTCGTCCGTCAGGTGGGCCTGGAGTGACACCGGCGCCAGGTGCGGCTCGCCGGTGCGCGGGCAGGCCAGCCACAGCCCGACCGGCTCCCCCCGCCCGCCCACCAGCACCGCCGGGGGGACGGCGGGCGGTGGCCGCCCGACGTCGCACTGGCGCACCGGGCGCACGAGCGCGGCGAGCCCCGCGGAGACCCGGGTGCGGGCGGCGGAGGTGCGGACCAGGGCGGCGACCTCCGGGGCCAGCGGGGCGGGCTCCGGCGTCGGCCGGCCGAGCAGCCAGCCCTGCGCGAGCGGGACGCCGAGCCAGGCCAACGCGGCGAGCTCCCGGGCCGTCTCGACGCCCCCGGCCACGAGCCGGGCACCGGTCCGGCCGGCGAGGTCGCGCACGACCTCGGTGAGCGCCGTGCGGACCGGGTCGTCGTCGGCGCCGGTCACCAGGGCCCGGTCGAGGCTGACGAGCTCCGGGCGGACGGCGGCCACCAGCGGCAGGCCCGAGGCGGCGTCGTCCACCGCGACCAGGGCCCGGCGGGCCCGCAGGGCGTCGGTCTGCCGGCGCAGCGCGTCGAGGTCGTCGACCGGCGTGCGCCCCGCGAGCTGGACGACGACGCGGGACAGGTCCGGCCGGGTGGCGAGGGCCTCCTGGACCGGACCGCTGCCGAGCAGCTGCGGGCTGACGGGGACGGTGAGGGAGGTGCCCTCGGGCAGCAGCGGGACGGCGGCCAGCGCCTTGGTGACCGCCAGCGCCTCGAGCTCGGCGGCCAGGCCGCAGTCGGCGGCGGCGGCGTACCAGACGTCGGGCCCGGCGGTCCCCGGGAAGCGTGCGAGCGCCTCGTAGCCCACGACCCGCGCGGTGGCGAGGTCGACGACCGGCCGGAACACCGGCGTGAGGTCGTCGGGATCGGCCAGCAGCGGACGGCAGTCCGGCAGCCGGCTCGTGAGGATCGCCGTCATGGCCAGCCCATCGGCGTCGGCGCTGCCGGGCTCCACCCGGGACCGCGCTCGCCTCACCCGACGGGGTGGACGACGGGGGTGACACGTGCGGGGGACGTTGCGCGGCTGGAGAGGCGGTGCGTGCCAGGATGTGCGGTCGACGCGGCTGGCGCACGGGCCACCCACAGCGGACGAGGGAGCGCGCGCATGGCGTCGGCACCCCGGTCCCCGCGGTCCGACGTGCTGACCGACCCCTGGCGCGTCGCGGCGGCCCGGCGGCTGCTCGCCGAGGCCTCACCCGGCGTCCACGACCGGCTCGCCGAGCTCGCCGCGCGGCTGACGCAGGCCCCGGCGGCGCTGGTCTGCCTGGTCACCGACGTCGAGGTGCCCGTGGGGTCCTGCGGACTGCCGGCGTCGGTCGTCAGCGGTCCGCTGCCGCTCGACGGCTCCCCCTGCGCGGTGACCGTCGGGATCGGCGTCCCCGTCGTCGTCCCGGACGCGGCGCAGGACGAGCGGCTGGCCGCGCTGCCCGCGGCGGTCGACGGGTCGCTCGTCGCTTACCTCGGCGTCCCCCTGCGCGCCCGGTCCGGGCAGGTCGTCGGGACGCTGGCGGTGTTCGACGGCGTCCGGCGGGACTGGTCGCCGGAGCAGGTCCTCTCGCTGGGGCAGCTGGCCGCCTCGGTGGTCGCCGAGCTCGAGGTGTCCGCGGCCCGGTCGGCCGCGGACGCCTCCCTGGTGCGCCTGGAGCTGGCCCTGGAGGCCGGTGCCGTGGGGACCTGGGAGGTCGACCTGCGGCGGCACACCATCGACTGGGACGAGCGCTGCGCGGCGGTCTTCGGCTACGACTCCACCGTCCGGCTGGGGATGGACCGGCTGTTCGCCGAGCACGTGCACCCCGACGACCGGGAGCGCGCGCAGCAGGAGATGCAGGCCGCCGTCGACGCCCTGGCGCAGTACGCCGTCGAGCTGCGCGTGGTGCGCACCGACGGCGGGGTGCGCTGGACGATCAGCCGCGGCCGGGTCCTGGCCGGTCCGGACGGCGCGCCGCAGCGGATCGTGGGCACGGTCGTCGACGTCACCGAGGCCCACGAGCAGGTCGACCGGGAGCTCGACGCCGTCCGCCGCGCCGCCGCGATCGCCGAGGTCGCCGCCGAGCTGGCCGGCGCCACGCAGGTCACCCAGCTCGCCGAGATCGCGCTGCGCGCCGCCGCCGTCCTGGGGGCGGAGTCGATCGGGCTGGCGGTGTTCGACCCGCGCGACGACGAGCTGTACCTGCACCTGACCCGGCGCATCGTCGACAGCGTGGCCAGCGCGGCCGACGTCCGGCTCCCCGCCGGCGGGGTGCAGACGCCGCTGGACGACGAGCTGCCCACCCAGTGGGTCGCCCGGCACGGCGAGCCGCTGTTGTTCGCCGACGCGGCTGCGGCCGAGGCGCGGTTCCCGAGGATGGCCGAGGTCAACGCGGTGCTCGGCAGCCGGGCCCTGGCCGCGCTGCCGCTGCGGGTCGAGGGCCGGCTGCTCGGCAGCTTCGTCGTCGTCTGGACGACCGAGCACGCCTTTCCGGACCGGGACGTCGAGCTGCTCGAGGGGCTCACCGCCCAGATCGCGTTGACCGCCTCCCGGCTGCGGGCCGACGCCGTGCGCGCCGACGCGGTGGCCGCGATGACCGCGGCCACCGCCCGGCTGCAGCTGCTGGCCGACGCCGGCCGGGTGCTGTCGGGGACGCTGGAGATCACCCGGCAGGTCGGCCAGCTCGCCGACGTCGTCGTCCCCACCCTGGCCGACTGGTGCTGGCTGGTGGTCACCGACGAGCAGGGCCGGCTGCACGAGGTGGCCTCGGCGCACCGCGACCCCGGGCTGCGCGCCGAGCTGGAGCTGTACGTGCACTCGATGGTCGCGGTGATGACCGAGGAGGCGGCCGCGTCGGTGGTCACCCGCACCGGCCGCCCGCTCGTGCTGCCCCGGATCGACGCCGCGCGGATCGAGCGCGCCATACCCGAGCCGGCGACCCGCGAGCTGCTGGGCCGGCTCGGCCTGGCCTCGGGCGTCATCGTGCCGCTGGTCGCCCGCGGGCAGTCCCTCGGCGCGCTGGGCCTGTTCAACGGCGCGGAGCGGGGACCGCACACGCCCGCCGAGGTGGAGACCGCGGTCGAGGTGGGCCGCCGGGCCGGGCTGGCGCTGCACCACGCCCGGCTCTACGGCCAGCAGCGGGCGTTGGCGGGGGCGCTGCAGCACAGCATGCTCACCGACCCGCCGGAGCCGGAGCACTGCGAGATCGTCGTCCGGTACGTGCCCGCCGCGGAGGGCGCGGAGATCGGCGGCGACTGGTACGACGCGTTCCTCGAGCCGGGCGGGGCCACCGTGCTGGCCATCGGCGACGTCGCCGGCCACGACGTGCGGGCCGCCGCGGCGATGGGGCAGCTGCGCGGCCTGCTGCGTGGGATCAGCTACTCCAGCGGCGCCCCGCCGGCGCAGGTGCTGACCCAGGTCGACCGCGCCGTCCGCGGGCTGGGGCTGGACACGATGGCCACGGCGGTGGTCGCGCGCCTCGAGCGGGGGGACGACGACCTGTCCGTCGACCGGACGCTGCTGCGCTGGTCCAGCGCCGGCCACCCGCCGCCGGTGCTGCTCCGGCCCGACGGGCAGGTGGAGGTGCTCGACGGGGACCTGCCGGACCTGCTGCTCGGCGTCGACCCGTCGGTGCAGCGGCACGACCGGGTCACCGTCCTCCCCGCCGGCAGCACGGTCTTCCTGCACACCGACGGGCTGGTCGAGCGCCGCGACCGGGACCTCGACACCGGCACCGCCGCGCTGGTGTCCGTGCTGGCCGAGTACGCCGCGCTGCCGCTGGCCGACCTGTGCGACCGGGTGCTCGAGCGGCTGTTCCTGCCCGACGCCGAGGACGACGTCGCGCTGCTCGCCGTCCGGCTGACGACCCCGGCCTGACGCCGAACTCCGCTCAGCGGCGGTCGCGGCGGCGCCAGCGGGCCGGACGCACGGCGCGCACGCGCAGCAGCCGGTGACGCGCCCGGCCGGGCAGGTCGACGGCGACCGGGGCCTCCCAGCCGCGCCACACCGAGAGCACGCGCAGCGCGGCGACCAGCACGATGACCAGCGCGGCGACCAGGATCGGGTCGAGGCCGGCCGGGCCGGAGAGCACGGTGAGCGCGATGCCCCCGAGCAGTGCGGCGACCGCGTTGTACGGGCCGGGCTGCACGATGTCGGCGCGCTGGGCCAGCAGCACGTCGCGGATCACCGCGCCGCCGACCGCGGTGACCGTGCCGACGAAGACCACGCTGGCACTGGGCAGGGCGGCCAGCTGCGCCTTCTGCGCGCCGATGACGGTGAAGAAGCCGAGGGTGACGGCGTCGAGGACGACGAGCAGGCCGGTCAGCCGGGACAGCCAGCCGGAGAAGTAGAACGTCACCGTCGCGGCGACGGTCACCGTGGGCAGGTAGGCGGGGTTGGTCAGGGCGACCGGCGGCAGGTCGCCGAGCAGCACGTCGCGCACCAGCCCGCCGCCGAGCCCGCCGGTGAAGGCCAGCAGCAGCACGCCGGAGACGGCGAATCCCTCGCGGGCGGCGAGCAGCCCCCCGGTCAGCGCGCCCACCACGATCGCCGCGAGGTCGACCGCCGCCGGCACCCGCAGCGTCTCGGTGGCCGCGGCCAGGATCTCCACGGCGGGGATTGTCCTCGGGGGCCCACTTCCGCCGAGATCACGGGGTTCTCGTCGGTCGTTGCGGCGTGTCGGGCCGTGTCGGCGGCGACGACCCCGTGATCGACACGGCGAGGAGGGCGTCGCCGCCGGTGACAGGAGGGCGCGGACGCCGCTAGCTTGCGGCTCCGGCTCCACCCGCCGCTCGCCGAGGAGGTCCCCATGGCCGTCCGCCGTCCCGGCAAGGACGACGTCGCCGCGCTCGCCCGTTCCTACGGGATGCAGCCCAGCGACGCCGACCTCGACACCTACTCCGTGCTGGTCGCCGGCGCCTTCGACTCCTACGACGCGGTCGAGGAGCTGTACGCCGGCATCGCCCCGCAGGCACCTGACGACCGGCCGAGCACCCGCCCGGCCGAGGGGGACGACCCGCTGGGCGCCTGGTACGTCCGGACCGAGATCCGCGGGAGCGACCACGGCCCGCTGGTCGGCCGGACCGTGGCGGTCAAGGACAACGTGGAGGTCGCCGGCGTCCCGATGATGAACGGCTCGCACACGCTCGAGGGCTTCGTCCCCCAGCGGGACGCGACCGTGGTCAGCCGGTTGCTCGCGGCCGGCGCGACGATCACCGGGAAGGCCGTCTGCGAGGACCTCTGCTTCTCCGGCGGCAGCCACACCTCCGTCACCGGCCCGGTGCGCAACCCGTGGGACCCGTCCCGCACCACCGGGGGCAGCTCCAGCGGCAGCGCGGCGCTGGTCGCCGCCGGGGAGGTCGACCTGGCGATCGGCGGTGACCAGGGCGGCTCGATCCGGATGCCCGCGGCGTTCAGCGGCATCGTCGGCCACAAGCCCACCCACGGCCTGGTGCCCTACACCGGGGCGTTCCCCATCGAGCTGACCCTCGACCACCTGGGCCCGATGACCCGCACCGTCGCCGACGCCGCGGCGATGCTCGACGTCCTCGCCGGCCGCGACGGCCTGGACCCCCGCCAGCCGGGCGGCCTGCAGCCCCAGCAGTACGCGGCGGCTCTGGACGGCGACGTCTCCGGGCTGCGGGTCGGGGTCGTCGCCCAGGGCTTCGGCTGGGAGGAGCTCTCCGAGGACGGTGTCGACGACACCGTCCGGGCGGCCGCCGGACGGCTGCGGGAGCTGGGCGTCGAGGTGGTGGACGTCGACCTGCCCTGGCACCGGCACGCGATCCACGTCTGGAACGTCATCGCCACGGACGGCGCGGCGACCCAGATGATCAACGGCGAGGGGTACGGGCACAACTGGGAGGGCCTCTACGACCCCGAGCTCGTGGAGCACTACGGCCGGCAGCGACGGGAGGTGGCCGACCGCTGGTCACCCACGGTGACCCTCGTCGCGCTGGCCGGGCGCTGGTCGGCCCAACAGCTGCACGGTCGCCACTACGCGATGGCCCAGGACCTCGCCATCGAGCTGCGCGAGCGCTACGACCAGGCCCTCGGCCACGTCGACCTGCTGGTGATGCCGACCGTGCCGATGGTCGCCCCGGAGATCCCGGCGCCGGACGACCCGCTGGAGGTCCGCGTCGCCCGGGCGCTGGAGATGATCGTCAACTGCGCGCCGTTCGACGTCAGCGGCCACCCGGCCACCAGCGTCCCGGCCGGGCTCTCGCAGGGGCTGCCGGTGGGGATGATGCTGGTCGGCCGCCGGTTCGAGGACACCACCCCGCTGAAGGTGGCGCACGCCTTCGAGCAGCTGGTCGGCGGCTTCCCGGGCCCGCCGGCCCGCTGACCCGCTCGCTCCGACCCCGCCGTGATCATGGGGTCGTCGTCGGCCGATGCGGCGTGTCGAGCCGTGTCGGCGGCGACGACCCCGTGATCAACGGAGAAGGGGAGAGGGCGGGGGCAGGAGGACGAGGTCTCCCTCCTACTGGGCGGGCGGGACCTCCAGCGACGTCGCCGTCCCGCGGCGCAGCTCGGCGTCGTGGGCGCACATCGCCTCCTGGCGGCCGGGCTCCTCGCGCAGGATCGCCGCGCCCTTCCAGTCCTCCGGGATGGCGAAGGCGTCGACCAGCGTGACCATGTGCGGGCGCAGATCCTTGAGCAGCGCGTTCACCGTGGCGGTGAGCGCCTTGGAGCGGTTCGGGGTGAGCCGGCCGTGCTCGAGGAACCAGGCCCGGTCGGCCTCGATGGTCGTGAGCGCGTACAGGTCGCAGACGCGCTCGAGCAGGGCCCGCGCGTCGACGTCGGTCGTCCGCTCGATGCCGGCGACGAAGGCCTCCAGCACGACGCGGTCGATGTGCGCCTGCGCCGTCCGCAGCACGTGGTCCTGGACGTCGTTGAAGACGTCGAAGGGCCGGACGTCGGGGGTCTCCGCGCCGCGCCGCAGCCGCCGGATCGCGCTCTCGAGCAGGTGCTTCTCGCGGTCCTCGAGCATCTTCAGCTGCCAGCCGCGGTCGAGCAGCGGCACCTCGTCCTCCCGGCCGGGGACGGCGTCGACGAGCCGGGCGATCAGGCCGCGGGCCGCCGTCCGCTCGAGCACGGTCTCGCGGACCATGTCGGCGATGAACCCGACCCTGCCCCAGCCGTCGAGCGAGCCGAAGGCGTCGCGGTAGCCGGTGAGCAGGCCCTTGGCGACCAGCTGCAGCAGGACGGTGTTGTCCCCCTCGAAGGTGGTGAACACGTCGGTGTCGGCCTTGAGGTGCGGCAGCCGGTTCTCCTGCAGGTAGCCCGCACCGCCGCAGGCCTCGCGGGCCGTCTGGATGGTCCGCGTGGCGTGCCAGGTCTGGGCGGCCTTGAGACCGGCGGCCCGGGACTCCAGCTCGCGCTGCGCGCCCTCGTCCACGTGCTCGGCGCCCTGGACGTCGTGCATGGTGCCGACCAGCTCCTCCTGCGCGAAGGAGTACGCGTAGGTGGCGGCCAGCGCCGGCAGGAGCTTGCGCTGGTGCACGAGGTAGTCGTTGAGCAGGACCTCGCGGTCGGCGCCCGGCGCGGAGAACTGCCGGCGGGTCTCGCCGTAGCGGACGGCGATGTCGAGGGCGAGCTTGGTCGCCGCCGACGCGGAGCCGCCGACGCTCACCCGGCCGCGCACCAGGGTGCCCAGCATGGTGAAGAAGCGGCGCGTCTCGTTCTCGATCGAGCTGGTGTAGGTGCCGTCGGGCGCGACCGAGCCGTAGCGGTCGAGCAGCATGTCCCGCGGCACGGTCACGTGGTCGAAGCTCAGCCGGCCGTTGTCGACGCCGAGCAGGCCGGCCTTGGGCCCGTCGTCGCCGATGGTGACCCCCGGCATCGGGTTGCCCTGCTCGTCGCGGATCGGCACCAGCCAGGCGTGCACCCCGTGCCTCCTGCCCTGGGTCACCAGCTGGGCGAAGACGACTGCCATCCGGCCGTCCTCCGCCGCGTTGCCGATGTAGTCCTTGCGGGCGGCCTGGTGCGGGGTGTGCAGGTCGAAGGTCTGCGTCCCGGGGTCGTAGGTGCACGTCGTCCGCAGCTGCTGGACGTCGGAGCCGTGCCCGGTCTCGGTCATGGCGAAGCAGCCGGGCAGGTCGAAGCCCATGATGTCGCGCAGGTAGGCCTCGTGGTGCCGCTCGGTGCCCAGCGCCTGCACGGCGCCGCCGAACAGGCCCCACTGGACGCCGGCCTTCACCATCAGCGACAGGTCGGTGAAGGCCAGCATCTCGATCGAGGTGACCGAGCCGCCGGCGTCGTCCTCACCCCCGTACTCCTCGGGGAAGCCGAGGGTGACCCGGCCGGACCGGGCGATCTTCGCCGCCATGCGGGTGACCCGCTCGCGGGCCTCGTGCACGGTCTCGCCGTAGACCGGCAGCAGGTCCGGGTCGTGCAGGTTCTCGCGCGCGTCGCGGCGCACGTGGCCCCAGCGGCCGTCGAGCACCTCGGTGAGCGTCTTCGCGTCCACCGCGTGCGGCAGGCTCGTCGTCACTCGCTCCTCCTCGCTGGCGCTCGTCGCCCGAGCGCCGACAGTCGTGCTGTGTCGTCTGCGTGCCCTCGCGAGCTCGGTCACGGTTGTTCCTCCTTGCGGGACACGACGCCGGAGAGCCCGGCCCAGGCGAGATCGGTCAGGTGTGCGGCGAGTTCCACCCGGGGCATCGGACGGTCGGCCTGCAGCCACCAGTCGGCGGCCGAGCGGACGAGGCCGACCAGGCCGTGGCCCCACGGGAGCGCGGCGGCGGGGTCGCGGCCGGCCTGCTCCAGGGCCACGGCGACCAGCGCCGCCGCCTGGTTGCCCACGAGGGAGGAGAGGTTGGCGATCGGGTCCGTGTCACCAGGGGCGGCCGGGCGGTCCGGTGCCTGGACGACGAACCGGTAGAGCTCGGGATCGGCCTCGAGGAACGCCAGGTAGGTCTCGACGGCGGCGGCCACCATCTGCCGCGGCTCGCCGCTGCGCTCCATCGCCTCGCGCAGGCGCGCTGTGAGGGAGTCGGCGACCCGGGCGCAGACGGCGACGTGCAGCTCGGTGCGGTCGGCGAAGTGCCGGTAGACGACGGTCTTGCTGGTGCCGGCGGCGGTCGCGATCTCCTCCATGCCGACGCCCGCGCCGTGCCGGCCCACGGCGGCGATGGTCGCGTCGACCAGCTGCTCCCGGCGGGCGCGACGGTGCTCGTCCCACCGCGAGTCGCGCCGGTCCCGCCGCGTCCCGATCTTCACGACACCAACGGTACCTGATACTCTGGGTACCAGACATCTGTCGGGACGGCGCCGTGTCGTCCCTGCCCCCATCCAGTGATCCGGAGGGCCCCGATGGCTCCGCAGACCCGGAAGGCCGCGATCGTCGGCGGCAACCGCATCCCCTTCGCCCGCGCGAACTCCGCGTACGCGCAGGCGTCCAACCAGGACATGCTCACCGCGACGCTGGACGGGCTGGTCGCCCGCTTCGGGCTGCAGGGTCGGCAGCTGGGCGAGGTCGTCGCCGGGGCGGTCCTCAAGCACTCCCGTGACTTCAACCTGACCCGCGAGGCGGTGCTCGGCTCGCGGCTCTCGGCCGCCACCCCCGCCTACGACGTGCAGCAGGCCTGCGGCACCGGGCTCGAGGCCGCGATCCTCGTCGCCAACAAGATCGCGCTGGGGCAGATCGAGTCCGGCATCGCCGGCGGCGTCGACACCACGTCCGACGCCCCCTTGGCCATCCACGACGAGATGCGCCGCGTCCTGATCGCGCTCAGCAGCGCCAGGACGCTCCGGCAGCGGCTCGAGGCCCTCGCCGGCGTGCGACCCGGGATGTTCGTGCCCGAGGCCCCGCGCAACGCCGAGCCGCGCACCGGCCTGTCGATGGGGGAGCACCAGGCGATCACCGCCAGGCAGTGGGGGATCAGCCGCGAGGACCAGGACGAGCTGGCCGTCCGCTCGCACCGGAACCTCGCCGCCGCCTACGACCGCGGCTTCTTCGACGACCTGGTCACCCCCTACCTGGGCCTGGCCCGTGACGAGAACCTGCGGCCGGACACCTCGGTGGAGAAGCTCGCGGAGCTCGAGCCGGTCTTCGGCACGGGCGACCCCGACGCCACCATGACCGCGGGCAACTCGACGCCGCTGTCCGACGGCGCCTCCGCGGTCCTGCTGGCCTCCGACGAGTGGGCCGCGTCCCGCGGGCTCCCCGTGCTCGCCCACCTGGTCGACGCCCAGACCGCCGCCGTCGACCACGTGCACGGCGGCGAGGGCCTGCTGATGGCCCCGGCGTACGCCGTCCCGGTGCTGCTGGCCCGCAACGGCCTGACGCTGCAGGACTTCGACTACTACGAGGTCCACGAGGCGTTCGCCTCGACGGTGCTCGCCACGCTGGCGGCCTGGGAGGACCCGGCGTTCTGCAAGGAGCGGCTCGGCCTGGACGCCCCGCTGGGCGCCATCGACCGGTCGAGGCTCAACGTCAACGGCTCGTCGCTGGCGGCCGGCCACCCGTTCGCCGCGACCGGCGGGCGGATCGTCGCCTCGCTGGCCAAGCAGCTGCACGAGGCGGGTCCCGGAAAGCGCGGCCTGATCTCCGTCTGCGCGGCCGGCGGCCAGGGCGTCGTCGCCGTCCTCGAGTCCTGAAGGAGTACCCGTGGGTGACTGGTACCGCGACTTCGCCAACTCCGGCGTCGGGTCGACCCTGGTCGAGCAGCTCGGCCTGCCCCGCCCGGCCGTGCTGCGCCGCCACGAGCCGGGCGCACCGCTGCTGACCGGCCCGGCCGTCGTCGGCACCGCCGGCGAGGGCCGGCTGCACGAGACCGTGATCCGCGTGCTCGAGGACGCCGGCGTCCCCGTGCAGCCGCCGGCGGCCACCGACGGCGAGCGGCTGGGCGCCGTGCTGCTCGACGCCACCGGCGTGACCTCCCCGGCCGACCTGGCCGCGGTCCACGAGTTCCTCGCCCCGGCGCTCAGGCGGCTCGGCCCCTCCGGCCGGGTGCTGGTGCTGGCCGGACCGCCGTCGGACGCCGGCTCGCCGGCGCAGGCCGCCGCCCGGCAGGCACTGGAGGGCCTGGTCCGCTCGGTCGCCAAGGAGCTGCGCAACGGCGCGACGGCGAACCTGCTGGTCGTGCCGGCCGGCGCGGAGGCCGCCGTGCCCGGCCCGGTCCGCTTCTTCCTCTCCGGCCGCTCGGCCTACGTCGACGGCCAGGTGGTCCCCCTGACGGCCACCGACGTCCCGGCGGGCGAGGACGCGGAGCGCCCGCTGGCCGGGAAGGTCGCCGTCGTCACCGGGGCCGCGCGCGGCATCGGCGCGTCCATCGCTCGAGTGATGGCCCGCGACGGCGCCTCCGTGGTCGGCGTCGACGTCCCCGCCGCCGGCCAGTCGCTGGCCGAGGTGGCCAACGAGATCGGCGGGACGGCGTTCCAGCTCGACATCACCGCGCCCGACGCCGCGCAGCGGCTGATCGCCCACCTGCGGGAGCGGCACGGCGGGGTGGACATCGTCGTCCACAACGCCGGCATCACCCGCGACAAGCTGCTGGTGAACATGGACGCCGCCCGCTGGAACCCGGTGATGGCGGTCAACCTGCAGGCGCAGCTCGACACCACCCAGGCGCTGCTCGACGCCGACGGTCTGCTGCGGACCGGCGCCCGGGTGGTCTGCGTGAGCTCGCAGTCGGGCATCGCCGGCAACCGCGGCCAGACGAACTACGCGGCGTCCAAGGCCGGCGTCATCGGCATGGTGCGGGCGTGGGCGCCGGCGTTCGCCGAGCGCGGCGCGACGATCAACGCGGTCGCGCCGGGGTTCATCGTCACCGAGATGACGGCGACGATGCCGTTCGGCACCCGCGAGGTCGGCTCCCGGATCAACTCGCTGCAGCAGGGCGGCCTGCCGGTGGACGTCGCGGAGACGATCGCCTGGCTGTCCCAGCCCAGCGCCGCCGGCGTCAACGGCCAGGTCGTGCGGGTGTGCGGCCAGTCCTTCCTGGGGGCGTGATGGCCCGCACCGTGTTGGAGGCCGCGCCGTCGATGCCGGCGCTGTTCGCGCGGGCCGTGGCCACCGCACGCGGCCGCGGCGGCGACCTGCCCGACACCCGGCTGGCCCGCACCGGCGTCCGCGTGGAGGCCGCCGACCTGGCCGCCTACGACCGGGTCTGCGGTTTCCCGCTGGCCGATCCGCTCCCCGCCACGTACCCGCACGTGCTGACGTTCCCGCTGCAGCTGGCGCTCATGAGCGACCGGGCGTTCCCGCTCGCCCTGCCGGGCCTGGTGCACGTGCGCAACCGGGTCGACGTGCTGCGGCCGGTCCGGGTCGACGAGGCGCTCGACCTCGAGGTGTGGGCCGAGCGGTTCGCCCGGCACCCACGCGGGGTGACGGTCGACCTGTGCGCGTCGGTCTCGACCGGCGGCGCCGAGGTGTGGCGCTCGCGGTCGACGTACCTGGCCCGCGGCGCGGAGGCGCCGGAGGGCGCGCCGCGGTCCGACCTCTCGCTGTCGGTCGGGGACCTGCCGCGTCCCGTCGCCACCTGGCGGGTACCCGACGACGCCGGACGCCGCTACGCGCGGGTCTCCGGCGACGTGAACCCGATCCACCTCTCCGGGCTGACCGCCAAGGCCTTCGGCTTCAAGCGGGCGATCGCGCACGGCATGTGGGTGGAGGCGCGGGCGCTCGCCGCACTGACGGGGCGGCTGCCCGACGCGATGGCGGTCGACGTGGTGTTCCGGAAGCCGCTGTACCTGCCCTCGACGGTCACCCTCGCGACCGCTCCGGTGGACGGAGGCGGCTGGGACCTCGCCGTCCGCAACGCGAGCACCGGCGCCGACCACCTGCTGGGGACCGTTCGGCCGCTCTGATCCCGCCACTCCCGCGCGATCATGGCGCCGGGACCACGCCCGGAGCTGCCCCGGTGGTCGCGGCGCCATGATCGTTCCGGGGACGGCGGCGCGGCCCGTCCACGCGTCGATGCCAGTGTGACGGCTGGTGCGACTGCGCCTGACGACCGCGTCACCTCCCGCGACAGGCGGACGAGATCGGCCGTGACCCGCGCGGAAGGTGATCTTGTCGGGGTGCGCCCGGGAAGCCGGGCGACGTGCCCGGCGCCCCGGGTCCTCCGATGGGAGTGCGACGTGCGTACCGCGTCACCCGCCCGTCGCGCCGTCGGCCTGCTGGCCGTCGGAGCGATCGGCATGTCCACAGTGGTCCTGGGCGCAGGTGCGGCCCAGGCCACCCCCACACTCGAGCCGTTCGCGGGCACGGTCAGCGGCGATCCCGGCGGCCAGGACACCCGCATCACCGTCCCCGCCGGCTACTGCGCCATCGACTGGGACCTCCGCGGCGCCCAGGGCGGGGCGTCCGACGGCACGCCGGGCGGCCTCGCCGGTCGCCTGCAGGGGACCACCTGGGTCCGCGAGGGCGACCAGTACCTGCTCCAGCCCGGCGAGGTGGGCGGTTCCGCCGACCAGCCGACCGGCGGACGCAGTGGGTCGACGACCAGCGAGTCGATCACCTTCGGGCCCGTGACGACCGGTGAGCCCGGCGACTCCGGCGAGCTCGTGCGGACGAGTGGTGGGGGTGGTGCCTCCGCTGTCCGCCACGGCGGCACCGCGGAGGGTCTGGTGCTGATGCTGGCGTACGGCGGCGACGGCGCCTCCAGCCAGGGCTGGGGACCGCTCCCCGAGGGCGGTGGACGCGGCTACAACGTCTTCGGCGGGGGGACGCACGCCGCCGCGGGGGAGGCCCTCGAGTCCGAGTGGACCGCCGGGGGAGCGGGCAGCATCGGCTACGAGGGCGTCCCCTGCGAGTACAGCCCCGAGCCGCCCGTCATCCAGCACGCGCTGCCCACCGGCGCGGACGCCATCACCGTCCGGTTCTGGGCGCCGAACGACGAGCGGGAACTCGACGCCCGGGCGGACGTGACCGGCTACGAGATCACCCTGGACGGCGGCACGACGTGGCGCCCGATCACCCCCACCCGGACCGACCAGACCCCCGCGCTGACCGTCACCGTGACCGGGCTCGACCAGGGCACGTACCCCGTGGCCGTCCGCGCGACCAGCAGCATCGGCCCGAGCGCGGCGAGCACGGTGTTCCCCGCGCGCGTCGTCCGGCCGCTCGGGACCCCGACCGGCGTGACGGCGAGCGTCGGCACCTCCTCGATCCGGGTCGCCTTCGAGCACCCGGCCGATGACTCCGGGATCCTCGGGTACACGGCCAGCGCCTTCCCGGACGCCGAGTGGGAGGACATCCAGGACACGTGGCCCACCGCCGGTGCCGTCTGGTGCGACGCCCAGGCCGACGAGAACGGCTGCCTGATCGGCGTGCCCGCCGGCTACAGCTACTCGGTCGTCGTCTACGCCCGGGGTGAGGACGGCTACATCGGCGCCGACACCGCGCCGATCGTCACCGAGGTCGTCCCCGGCCCGCAGCAGCCCGCCGCGGCCCCGGCCGGCGACGGCCCGCTGAGCACGGAGGACGGTCGGATCGACCAGGTCACCCCGGGTGAGGAGGTGGTCCTGACCGGGAGCGGCTTCCTGCCGTTCTCCACGGTCGTCCTGACCATGTACTCGACCCCGACGCCGCTGGGGACGGCGGTCGTCGGGGCCGACGGGACCTTCACGGCCACCGTGACGATCCCCTCCGGGGTCGCCGCCGGGACGCACGCGCTGGTCGCCTCCGGGATCGACGACTCGGGCGCCCCCTACGCCCTCCGGATGGACGTCACCCTCACCGGCGCCACCGCCGGCCCGGCCGGGACGTCCGGCTCGACCGGCACCACCGTGCCCACCGAGGCGTCCACCCCCGGCTCGGCCGGCTCCACCGGCTCCGGCGAGGCCGGCGCCCTGGCGTTCACCGGGGCGTCGGTCGTGGTGCCGGGCGTCGCCGGCCTGGTCACGCTCGTGGCCGGCGGTGCCCTGGTCCTGCTGGGACGACGGCGCGCGGCGCGCTGACCAGCCGATGACGACGGGGTCGTCCCGGTGCTCTCGGGAGCACCCGGGCGACCCCGTCGTCCGTACGCGGGGCTGCGGGGCGGTGGGTTCTCCGGTGAGGTGGGTCCGTGGAGCACACGGACCCGACCGAGCACCCCCGGCCGCTGCTGCGCCGTCCCTGGACCTCGCTCGACGGCGAGTGGGAGTTCGCCCCCGATCCCGACCGCGCCGGCACCGTCGGCGGCATCGCGTTCGACCGCACCATCCGGGTGCCCTACGCCCCGGAGACCCCGGCCAGCGGCGTGCACTGGACCGGCCGGCTCGACCGCGCCTGGTACCGCCGCCGGCTGCCCGGGCGAGCCGGCGACCGGCGCACCGTCCTGCACCTCGGCGCCGTCGACCGCCTCTGCGACGTGTGGGTCGGTGGCGCGCACGTCGCCTCCCACGAGGGCGGCTACACGCCGTTCAGCGTCGACGTCACCGACCACCTGGGGGACGACGGCGCCGAGCTGGTGGTCCGCGCCGACGACGACCCGCTGGACCTCGAGGCGCCGCGCGGCAAGCAGGACTGGCGCGACGAGCCGCATGACATCTGGTACCCGCGCACGACCGGCATCTGGCGCACCGTCTGGCTGGAGCAGGTGGCGCCGCGCCACATCGCCGACGTCCAGTGGCGCGGGGACCCGCGCCGGATGCTGGTCGACGTCCGCGTGCAGCTCGCCGCCCCCCTCTCCGGTGCGCGGCTGCACCTGCGGCTGCGCGCCGGCGACCGGCTGCTGGTGGACGACGCGGTGCGGGTGGACGGCGCCGTCGTGGAGCGCACCGTCCAGGTGGGGGACGGCGGCGTCGACGACCGCAACGGGCTCGTGTGGTGGCCCCGCCCCGACCCGGTGCTGCTCGACGCCGAGCTGGCGCTGGTCGCCGACGACGGCGAGGTGCTCGACGAGGTCGAGAGCTACACCGCGCTGCGCTCGGTCGGGGTCGGCGACGGGCGGCTGCTGGTCAACGGCCGGCCGACGCCGATGCGGCTGGTGCTCGACCAGGGCTACTGGCCCGACACCGGCGCCACCCCGCCCGACGTCGCGGCGCTGCGGCGCGACCTCGAGCTCACCAGGGCGCTCGGCTTCACCGGGGCCCGCAAGCACCAGAAGACCGAGGACCCGCGGTACCTCGCCCTCGCCGACCGGATGGGCCTGGTGGTGTGGACGGAGATGCCCTCGGCGTACCGGCCCGGCCCGACGGCCGGCGCCCGGCTGCTGCGGGAGTGGGCCGACGTGGTGGTCGCCCACCGCGGGTACCCGAGCGTGGTGGCCTGGGTGCCGCTCAACGAGTCGTGGGGCGTGCAGGAGGCGGAGGTCGACGAGCGGCAGCGCGGGCTGATCCGGGCGCTGACGGCGACGGCGGACGCGCTCGACGGCACCCGCCCGGTCTCGGCCAACGACGGCTGGGAGACCCTCGGCGGCGACGTCCTGGGCGTCCACGACTACGCGCAGGACCCCGCGGTGCTCGGCGAGCGCTACGCCACGGCCGAGGACCTCGAACGCGTGGCCACCGGGCGCCGTCCCGACGGGTACCTGGCCGACCTCGACCGCGCGGGCGTCGCCGGCCGGGCCGTCGTCCTCTCGGAGTTCGGCGGCGTGGCGCTGCGCTCCCCGGAGGACGAGGGCTGGGGCTACGCCGACGCCACCTCGCCGGAGGACCTGCTGGCCCGCTACCGCGCCCAGTGGGCCGCGGTGCACGGCAGCACCGCGCTCGCCGGCGCCTGCTGGACGCAGCTCAGCGACACGTACCAGGAGCGCAACGGGCTGCTGGGCGCCGACCGGGTGCCCAAGGTCGACGTCGAGGCGCTGCGCCGGGCCACCCTCGGCGAGGACTGAGCAGCGCGACGGTCGTCGTCCGACCGGCGCCTCCTCGAGTCGATCACGGGGTCGTTGCCCGTCGACACCCGGGAGGCGGCGTGTCCCGCGGCAACGACCCCATGATCATCGGGGGAGGAGGGTGGGGCGCGGTCACGTGGAGCGGGCGATCCCGTTCCGTCCGGGTCACGGACAGGCAACGATCACCGCCCCGACCTGCGAGCCGGGACGCTGCGGGCCAGGGTCGGGCACAGACCGCGACAGTCGAGCCGCCGGAGGTCCCCGTGCGCAGCAACCGACTCCTGCCCCTGCTCGCCGCCGGTGCCCTGGTGCTCGGCGCCTGCGGAGGTGGCGGGGAGAGCGTCGACACCGGAGCCGGGGGAGGCGGGAGCGGCGGTGGGGGCAACACGCTCGTCGCGGCGGTGTCCGCCCAGCCCGACCAGTTCGACCCGCACGTCACCACGGCCTACCCGAGCTTCCAGGTCCTGGAGAACGTGTACGACACCCTCGTGGTCCCGAACGCCGAGGACCTCACGATGGAGCCGAGCCTGGCCGAGAGCTGGGAGACCAGCGAGGACCAGCTGACCTGGACGTTCGCGCTGCGGGACGGCGTGACCTTCCACGACGGCAGCACGTTCGACTCGGCCGACGTCGTCTACTCCTACCGGCGGATCATCGACGAGCAGCTGAGCAACTCCACCCGGTTCCAGAACGTCGCCGCGGTCGAGGCGCCCGACCCGCAGACCGTGGTGATCCGGCTCAGCCAGCCCACACCGAACCTGCTGGAGCGGATCGGCGCCTTCAAGGGGATGGCGATCCTGCCGGAGAACGCCGCGGAGGACCTCGACCTCACCACCGAGGCCAACGGCACCGGGCCCTTCCGGTTGGAGAGCTCCGACGCCAGCGGCACCGTGCTGAGCGCCTACGAGGACCACTGGGGCGGGGCGCCGAGCGTCGAGGGGGTCGAGTTCCGCTACATCACCGAGCCGGCGGCGGCGCTGACCGCCCTGCAGAACGGCGAGGTGCAGTGGACCGACAACGTCCCGCCGCAGCAGATCGAGTCGCTGCAGGGCGACGACATCGTCGAGCTCCAGACGACGCCCAGCGTCGACTACTGGTACCTGTCCATGAACTACGCGCGGGCGCCGTTCGACAACCGCGACGTGCGGCGCGCCATCTCCTACGCCGTCGACCGCGAGGCGGTGGCCGAGGCGGCGCGGTTCGGCGCGGCCCAGCCCAACCAGACGGCGATCCCCGAGGACAGCTTCTTCTACTTCGACTACGCCCCGTTCCAGCCCGACCCCGACCAGGCCCGCCAGCTGCTGCAGCAGGCCGGCGTCCAGACGCCGCTGACCATGGGGCTGATGGTCACCGACCAGTTCCCCGAGACGGTCACCGCCGCGCAGGTGATCGCCAGCCAGCTCGAGCCGATCGGGATCACCGTGGAGATCGAGACCCTGGACCTCGCGACCTGGCTGGACCGGCAGGGCGCGGGCGACTTCGACGCCTTCATGCTGGGCTGGCTGGGCAACCTCGACCCGGCGGCCTACTACCAGGAGCAGCACCAGACCGACGGGCCGAACAACTACCAGGGCTACAGCAACCCGCAGGTCGACCAGCTGCTGCAGGCCGGGGCGACGGAGACCGACCAGGACGCCCGCAAGCAGATCTACGACCAGGCCGCGCAGATCATCGTCGACGACGTCTCCTACCTGTACCTCTACAACCCCGACGTGGTGCAGGCGTGGGCGCCCGGCTTGGCGGGCTACCAGATCCGGGCGGACAAGGCGATCAACTTCGAGTCCGTGGAGCTGCCCTGACCGGTTACCTCCTCCGCCGGGTCGGCCAGTCCCTCGTCGTCCTGGTGGGGGTGAGCGTCATCGTGTTCGGCCTGGTCCAGCTGGTGCCGGGCGACCCGATCCGGCTGGCCCTCGGCACGCGGTTCGACCAGGAGACCTACGACGCGCTCCTCGCACGGTCCGGCCTGGACCAGCCGCTGGTCACCCAGTACTTCGGCTGGGCGGGCCGGGCCCTCACCGGGGACCTCGGGGTGAGCTTCCGCAGCGGGGAGACGGTCACCTCGCTGATCGCCGAGCGGCTCCCCGCGACGCTCACCCTGGCGTTCGCCTCGATCCTGGTGGCGCTGCTCATCGCCGTCCCGCTGGGCACCCTGTCGGCGCTGCGGCCCCGGTCGGTCGTCGACCGGGTCGCCACGGTGCTCAGCCAGATCGGCATCTCCGTGCCGGAGTTCTGGATGGCGATCGTGCTCATCCTGGTCTTCGCCGGGACGCTGGGCTGGCTGCCCTCGGGCGGCTACGTCCCGCTCACGGAGGACCCGGGCGGCTGGGCGCAGCGGCTGCTGATGCCGGCGGTGGTCACCGGGGTGGTGTCCGGCTCGGTGATCACCCGGTTCGTGCGCTCCAGCGTCCTCGAGGCCCTCGGCGCCGACCACGTCCGGACGGCGCAGGCCAAGGGGCTGCCGGCGCGGCAGGTCTTCACCTGGCACGTGCTGCGCAACGCGCTGCTGCCCCTGGTCACCGTCACCGGCGTGCAGCTGGCCTACCTGCTGTCGGGAGTGGTGGTGGTGGAGATCGTCTTCTCCTGGCCGGGGCTCGGTCAGCTCGCCCTGCAGGCGGTCCAGGCCCGGGACTACCCGGTCCTCCAGGGGGCGATCCTGCTGTTCGCCGTGGTGTTCCTGCTGATCAACCTGGTGGTGGACCTGCTCTACACCGCCATCGACCCGCGGATCAGGCGATGACACGGACCAGGCGATGACACGGACCAGGCGATGACACACAGCCGAGGCCTGCTGCCATGACCGGCGCACCCCTCCCCGAGCCGGCGGTCTCCCCGACCGCCACCGAGGCCGGCGTCTCCTCGACGGCGCGGCCGCCGCGGCCGCGCTGGCGGCAGACGCTCGGCCTGCTCGCCCGCAACCCCACCGCGGCGGTGGCGGCGACGGTCCTGCTGCTGATCGTCCTCGTGGCCGTGTTCGACGAGGCCATCGCCCCCACCGGCCCCAACGAGATCGCGGTCCAGGACCGGCTGCAGCCGCCGAGCCTGGCGCACCCGTTCGGCACCGACGACCTCGGCCGGGACATCCTCAGCCGGGTGGTCCTGGGGGCGGCCGTGTCGCTGCGGGTGGGGTTCCTGGCGGTCGCCTTCGCACTGGTCGTCGGTGCCCTCATCGGCCTGCTGGCCGGCTACTACGGCCGCTGGGTGGACGACGTCCTGATGCGGTTGATGGACATCCTGTTCGCCTTCCCCGCGGTGCTGCTGGCGATCGCGGTGCTCGCCGTCCGGGGACCGGGGGCCGGCAACACCGCGCTGGCCATCGGCATCGTCTACATCCCCGTCTTCGCCCGGGTGACCCGCGCCAGCGTGCTCGGCGTCCGGGAGGAGGTGTACGTGCGGGCGTCGCGGTCGGTGGGGGCGTCGGACCTCCGGCTGCTCACCCGGCACGTGCTGCCCAACGCGGCGCCGCCGATCATCGTGCAGACCTCGATCAGCCTGGCCTTCGCCGTCCTGGCCGAGGCGGCGCTGTCCTTCCTCGGGCTGGGCACCCAGCCGCCGAACCCGTCGTGGGGGCTCATGCTGGCCGAGGGGCGCGGCTTCATCGACCTGGCCTGGTGGCTGGCCTTCTTCCCGGGGATGGCGATCTTCCTGACCGTGCTCTGCTTCAACCTGCTCGGCGACGGGCTGCGTGACGTCCTCGACCCGCGCCAGCGCACGCTGATGGCCGGGAGCGGCAGGTGAGCGGCTCTGCCGTCCCGCCGGCTCCGCCGGGCGGGAGCGGACCAGTGCAGCAGGTGAGTGCGCCGCTGCTGGAGGTCGAGGACCTCCGGGTGCGGCTGCGCACGCCGCGCGGTCCGGCCGAGGTCGTCAACGGGCTGAGCTACACCGTCGGGCGCGGCGAGACCGTCGCGGTGGTGGGGGAGTCCGGCAGCGGCAAGAGCGTCTCGGTCCTGGCCCTGCTCGGGCTGCTGCCCGCCCGCGTGGCCACGGTGACCGGCTCCGCGCGGCTGGACGGCGAGGACCTGCTCACCATGTCCCCCGAGCGGCTGCGCGAGGTGCGCGGCCCCGGCGTCGGCATGGTCTTCCAGGACCCGATGACCTCGCTCAACCCGGTCCTGACGATCGGCCGGCAACTGGTCGAGGGGATCCGCGCCCACGGCGAGGTGTCCAAGGCCGCGGCGCGGGAGCGGGCGGCCGGGCTGCTGGCCGAGGTGGGCCTGCCCGACCCGCAGCGCGCGC
The DNA here is from genome assembly GCF_900103785.1 of Geodermatophilus siccatus. GTDB lineage: Bacteria > Actinomycetota > Actinomycetes > Mycobacteriales > Geodermatophilaceae > Geodermatophilus > Geodermatophilus siccatus. The sequence goes on from NZ_FNHE01000013.1 coordinate 124,134, forward strand.
TGGACCGCTACCCGCACGAACTCTCCGGTGGCATGCGCCAGCGGGTGGTCATCGCGATCGCCCTCGCCAACAACCCCTCGCTGCTCATCGCCGACGAGGCGACCACGGCTCTCGACGTGACCGTGCAGGCGCAGATCCTCGACCTGGTGGCCGGGCTGCAGAGCGAGCACGGCACCGGGGTCATCTGGATCACCCACGACCTCGGCGTCGTCGCCGGGATCGCCGACCGCGTGCTGGTCATGTACGGCGGGCGCTGCGTGGAGGACGGCACGGTGGACGACGTCCTCGAGCGGCCGGCGCACCCGTACACGCGCGGCCTGCTCGGCGCGCTGCCCGACCTCGCCTCGGCGGACGACGGTGAGCTGGCGACCGTGCCCGGGGTGCCGCCCGCGCCCACCGACCTGCCGCCGGGCTGCGTGTTCTGGCCGCGCTGCCCGGTGCGGTCGGACCCGCGCTGCGCGACCGAGCAGCCGCCGCTGGCGGTGGTGGGCGCGTCCGGCGGGGGCCTGCCGCACCGGGCGGCGACGTGGTGCGAGGAGGGGTGATGGCCGACCGGAGGGTGACGGGCGAGCGAGCATCGCGGGGAGCGCCAGCGACCGAGGAGCGGAACGAGGCCGGAACCCGACCCATGGGTGACGTCCTGGTCTCCGCGCGCGGGCTGGAGGTGCACTTCCCGGTCCGCTCCGGCGGCGCGCTGCGGCGGACGACCGGCGTGCTGCGCGCGGTCGACGGCGTGGACCTCGACATCCGGCGCGGCGAGACGCTCGGGCTGGTCGGCGAGTCCGGCTGCGGGAAGTCGACGCTGGGCAACGCGCTGCTGCGGCTGGTGGAGCCGACCGGCGGGACGGTCACCTTCGACGGCACCGACGTCACCGGCCTGGACCGCCGGGCCATGCGGGCGCTGCGCCGGCGCGCCGGGATGGTCTTCCAGGACCCGTTCGCCTCGCTCGACCCGCGCCGGACCGTGCGGCAGACGGTGTCCGAGCCGCTGGAGGTGCACGGCCTGCGGTCGGGCCGGCGGGAGCGCGCCGCGCGGGTCGCCGAGCTGCTGGAGCTGGTCGGCCTGGACCCGGCGGTGGCCGACCGCTACCCGCACGAGTTCTCCGGCGGGCAGCGGCAGCGGGTCGGCATCGCCCGGGCGCTGGCCGGCGAGCCGGACTTCCTGGTCTGCGACGAGGCCATCGCCTCGCTGGACGTCAGCGTCCAGGCCCAGGTGCTCAACCTGCTGCGCCGGCTGCAGCGGCGGCTCGGGCTCACGCTGCTGTTCATCTCGCACGACCTGTCCGCCGTCCGGCACGTCTCCGACCGGATCGCGGTGATGTACCTGGGGCGGGTCGTCGAGGTGGGGCCGGCGGCGGCGGTCGGCTCGGACCCGAAGATGCCCTACACGCAGGCCCTGCTGTCGGCGGTGCCCGTGCCGCACCCGTCGCTGGAGCGGACCCGGCAGCGGATCGTGCTGCGCGGCGACGTCCCCTCGCCGGCGAACGTGCCCAGCGGCTGCCGGTTCCGCACCCGCTGCCCGTACGCCTTCGAGCCGTGTCCCGACGTCGACCCGGCGCTGCAGCCGGTCGGCGCGCCGGGGCAGCTCGCCGCCTGCCACCTGCACGGCGTCGTCGGCCGCCCGGTCGAGCGCGAGGAGGCCGTTCCCGCGCCCGCCGACTGACCGACGTCGTCCACCCCGCCCGGCCGCCACCGTCCCGCCCGGCTCCTCGGTCACGCGCCGCCGGGGACCCCTCTGCGAGTTGATCATGGGGTTGTTGCTCGACCGCACGCCGCGTCGAGCGTGTCCCGCAGCAACAACCCCATGATCACCGCGGAGGGGCCACGAGCGGAGGGGCCACGAGCGGAGGGCCGGGGGAGCGAAGGGGTGGGGACGTCGGCACGAGCTCGCCGCCGGCGGCGCCACGATCGCGCGGTGAGCACGGTGACGCCGGGGATGCTGCTGTTCACCGCCCCCCGGGACGACGGGACGCCGGTCGGCCGGCCTGTGGCTCGGGCTCAGCAGATGCGCGAGGACCTCGGCGGCTGACCCCCTGACCGGCTCGGACGAGGACCCGTTGTGCCAGGCTGGCCCGATGGTGGGGGTTGAGCAGAGGAGCGGCCGGCGCACCCAGGCGGTGCAGACCTACGCCGGCCACTCGGTGCACGCCGCGCCGGGTGTGCACGAGTACGCCGTCGAGCTGGCGCGGGCGGCGCTGCCGGACGGCGGCCGGGTGCTCGAGGTGGGCGCCGGGTGCGGTGCGCTCGCGGTGCGGCTGCGCGAGGCCGGCTTCGACGTCGTCCCCACCGACCTGGACCCGCCGCACGACTGGATCCACCGGCTCGACCTGGACGACCCGCAGTGGACCGACCAGACCCGCGGCCCGTTCGACATGGTGGTGTGCGTCGAGACGCTCGAGCACGTGGAGAACCCGCGGCAGGTGCTGCGCTCGATCCGCTCGCTGCTGCGGCCCGGCGACAAGCTGCTGGTCAGCACGCCGAACGTCACGCACCCGCACTCGCGGCTGAAGATGTTCCTCCGCGGCGCGCCGTTCATCTTCGGCCCCCGGCACTACCACGAGCCCGGGCACATCACGATCCTCCCGGACTGGATGCTGACCGAGCACGTCCGGCTGGCCGGCTTCGGCGACATCCAGGTCACGCGCGGTGGCGACACCTTCTACACCGGCCTGACCCGCGCGGCCTACCGCGTCGAGATGGCCCTGCTCGCGCTCCTCGGGCTGCGGCGGCGCGCGCAGCACGGCGAGGGCATCTGCACGTTCGTCACGGCCGTCGCCGTCTGACACGCCGACGGGGCGCGCCGCCGTCCGGGGGTCACCGACCGCCCCGGGACCGCCGCCACGCTGCGGCCGGTCGACATGTGGGTGCGTGGTGGAGCGGGTCACCGTGGTCGCTGGGGCGATTGGCAACGATTCGGCGTCGCAGGCGTCGGGGCACGTCGCGCGCGTCCCGGGGAAACGCGCTGCGAGACCTATGGTTTCCGCACCGCCGTCCGCATCGTCGACGGCGCACGGGAACCGTCGCCCTTCCCCGGTGGCGGCCCGTTGTCGGGGGAGGGTGGTGACCGGTGGGCATCGTGGGCACCCGGTTCAGCGAGGTGGTCCTGGGCGGCGTCGTCCGCCAGGGCTGGTGGCTGGTCGTCGAGGAGGAGGACGGCCCCGGGTTCGTCGTCGCCGGTCCGTTCGGGGACCGCGACGAGGCCGTGTGGGCCCTCGACGACCTCGAGGACGTCCCGGCCGACGCCCACCCCGTGTACGGCGTCCGCCGGGCCGACGGCCTGCTGCGCCGCCGCTCCTCCCCGCAGGACCGGGCCTGGTGGTCGTTCCTCGGCGAACAGGTCGACCGGCTGCCGGCGGGCTGGGACGCCGACATGGACGACGAGCACCCGCTGCCCGGCCTCGTCGTCGGGGTGGTCGCGGTGCTGGCCGAGGCGGGGCTGTTCCTCTACGACCCCACCGGTGCCGACGGCGAGCTCGGTGGCGTGTGCCTGACCCCCGAGGCGGCCCTCGACGGCGTCGTCGTGAGCTGGCGGCAGCACGACCGGATGAGCCTGGACCAGCTGCACGGCGCCGCTGCCGACGCGCTGGTGCAGCAGGTGATGAACCGGGCGCTGGCCGAGGTGCTCTCGGTGCGCGGCTTCGCGGTGGAGCCGCTCGGCGGAGCGTGCGTCGTCCGTGCGGGGGAACCCGCCGGGTAGCCGCTCCCGGGACCACCACGGACGGTAGGGGAGGCGGACCGGTCCGTACCGCCTGTCATCAATCGATCACGAACCATGGACACATGTGACGCCAGTCACCTAACGTCAGCGCGGGTTGTCCCAGAGTGACCCCGGTGGTTCCCCACCGGTGGTCGGCGACCCGGGTCCGACAACGGGAGACGGTCCTTGAAGAAGAGAGCTCTTCCCCTCGTCGTGGGTGCCGCGCTGGTCGTGGCGCTCCCGTCGACCGCGAACGCGGCACCACCACCGCAGGATCCCGACGCGGGTCCTGCCCGAGCGCACGACCTGCCCCACCCGCTCGGCGACAAGCAGCGCGAGCTGCGGGAGCAGGCCCTCGAGGAGGTCCTCCGGGGCGATGCCACGCCGCGCGGGGACAACGAGGTCGTCGAGGTCGCCAGGGGCCAGTTCGTGGAGCTGGCCCAGGAGGACAGCGACGCCATCTGGACCGTCCTCGGCGAGTTCAGCGACCTGCCGCACAACCGCATCCCGCAGCCGGACCGGACGGTGGACAACACCACGATCTGGACGTCGGACTTCTCGCAGCCCTACTTCGACCAGCTGCTCTACAGCTCCGAGGCCGGGGTCAACTCGGTCGCGAACTTCTACGAGGAGCTGTCCTCCGGCCGCTACACGGTGACCGGCGAGGTCGAGGACTGGGTGCGGGTCCCCGGGAACGGCGCCCAGTACGGCGGAGGTGAGGACGGCCGCAAGCCCTGGGCCTTCGTCAACGACTCCGTCAACGCCTGGTACCAGACGCAGCTCGACGCCGGGAGGTCGGCCGCGGAGATCGACGGGTACCTGTCGCAGTTCGACGTCTGGGACCGCTACGACCACGACGGCGACGGGAACTTCGACGAGGCCGACGGCTACATCGACCACTTCCAGGCCGTGCACGCAGGTGAGGGCGAGGAGGTCGGCGGCGGCGCGCTCGGGGCGGACGCCATCTGGTCGCACCGCTGGTACAACCAGACCACCCGCGTCGGTGACGGCGGCCCGACCCTCGCCGACGGCACCGAGAACAAGCTCGGCGGCACGCGGGTCGGCGGGTCGAGGTACTGGATCGGTGACTACACCGTCGAGCCGGAGAACGGCGGCGTCGGTGTGTTCGCGCACGAATTCGGCCACGACCTCGGCCTGCCCGACCTGTACGACACGTCCGGCAACAGCGGTGGTGCCGAGAACAGCACCGGCTTCTGGACGCTGATGTCCTCCGGCTCCTACGGCAACAGCGGCGAACCCGCCGACGGGATCGGCACCAGGCCCATCCACATGGGCGCGTGGGAGAAGCTGCAGCTGGGCTGGCTGGAGTACGAGGTCGTCGCGCCGGGCGCCCGGGCCAACACCAAGCTCGGCCCGTCGGCCGCGACCACCAGGCAGACGCAGGCGCTGGTCGTCGTCCTGCCCGACCGCGAGGTCACCACGGACATCGGCGACCCCTTCGAGGGCGAGGACTTCTGGTACTCGGGCTCGGGGAACGACCTGGACAACACGATGCTGACCCCCCTGGCCGCCGGCGCGACGACGCTGACCGCCCAGGTCAGGTACCAGATCGAGCAGGACTGGGACTACGCCTACGCCGTCTACTCGACCGACGGCGGCGCCACCTTCACCTCGCTGCCGACGAACCTGTCGACGACCACCGACCCCAACGGCCAGAACTCGGGCTTCGGCATCACCGGCAGCTCCGGCGGGGAGTGGGTCGGTCTCAGCGCCGACCTGACCGGCGTCCCGGCCGGGGCGCTCGTCGGCTTCCGGTACTGGACCGACGGCGCCACCGTCGAGCCGGGTCTGCAGGTGGACGCCGTCGCCATCGACGGCACCCCGGTGACGGACTGGACCCTCGACGGGTTCACCACCACCACGGGGACGACGACCGAGTCGTTCTTCAACGCCTACATCGCCGAGAACCGGACCTACACCGGGTACGACGCCGGCCTGCGCACCGGCCCGTACAACTTCGGCGACCCGACGCGTCCGGACTGGGCCGAGCGGCTGCCCTACCAGGACGGCCTGCTGATCAGCTACTGGAACACCCAGTACGCCGACAACAACGTCGGTGCCCACCCGGGCGCCGGGCTGGTCCTGCCGGTCGACGCGCACACCCGGCTGCTGTACGAGCCGACGGACGACGAGGGCACCGACCGGACCGACGGCGAGAGCTGGCGGCCGCGGATCCAGTCCCACGACTCGACCTTCGGGCGGCAACCGACGGACCGGATCACGCTGCACGACCCGGACACCGGGGTGGCCGGCAGCTACGGCGGGCTGCCCGCCGTGCCGACCTTCGACGACACGCAGGACTGGTACGTGGCACCGGGTGAGCAGCCCGACGCCGACGGCTGGACCGGCGTGGACGTCCCGAGGACGGGCACCCGGATCACCGTGGTGAGCACGAGCGCGCAGGACGGCTTCATGCAGGTGCGGGTGAACTGACCCGCAGCACCGCAGGCGGCCCCCCGGCGCTCGCCGGGGGGCCGCCCTGCGTCGGTGCGTCCGCCTGCCGCCTGCCGCCTGCCGCCGTTGACCATGGGGCTGGTGCAGGCGGACACGCCGCGACCGGGCGCGGCACGTGGCAACGACCCCATGGTCGACACGGAGCGGTCGCCGTCCCGACCGCGCACGTCCGGCTAGCGTGGCGCCGTGGCTGCCACCCCGTTCCGCCCGCCCTGGTTCGGCAACCGCGGCGTGCAGGTGCTGGCCGCCGGCGCGCTCGCCTACAGCCTGGTGCAGGTGGTGGTGCAGCTCGTCGACGCCGCCTGGGGTGAGGCGTTCCTCTACGCCGCCTGGAGCGTCCTGTTCGGCTACGTCCTGGTCGAGTCGCTCCGCTTCCGCCGCGAGCAGGACGCCGCCCGGGACGAGCCGGCGGATCAGGGCGACTGACCGCGGTCCGGCGTGGACGGGGCTCGGGCGCTGCCAGCGAGGGGATAGCCTCGACCCGCCAGGAGGGCTCGCCTAGTGGCCGATGGCGGCGGTCTTGAAAACCGCTATGGGGTGACACCCATCGTGGGTTCGAATCCCACGCCCTCCGCTCCGGGTCAGCTGCGGATGAGCAGCTCGCCGCCGTCCACGCGGAACGCGCGGTGCAGCTCGCGGAGGACCGCCCGACCGTCGACGTCGACTGCGCCCACGCCGCGGAGGTCGAGCACCACGCGGGCGTGGCCGGCGTCGCGGAGCCGGTCGGCCGTGCCCCGCACCAGGTCCGCGCCGCTCGAGGTCAGGTGGCCGCTCACCGTGATCAGTCCTGCCCGCCGGTCGACGACCTCGCTCAGCACCCCGATCACGCGACCGCCAGTGCGGGTCCGGCGGCCAGGACCCGCCACAGGCCGGTGCGGCGCAGCAGCTCCTCGGTGCGGGGGTCGGCGCCGCGCAGCACCACCGCGCCACCGCGGGCCCGGCAGATGCGGTGCGCCGACACCAGGACGGCGACGACGGCGTCCGGCAGGTGCTGCACCCGGGAGAGGTCGACCACCAGCGAGCGGGCCCCGGCGTGCAGCGTTCCGAGCAGCGCCCAGCGGACGTCGGCCAGGCCGCCGGCGAGCAGCCGGTCGTCGAGGTGGACCGTGCCGGTGTCGACCCGGCTCGGTGCGGGTGCCGTCGTCATCGCCGTCCTCCTCGTGGTGACTGATGGCTATCCTGCGCGCACGGTCTGACAGTTCCCTGGGCCTGACGTGGGAGTCCGCTGCCGCTCGCGTCACCCGCGCGGGGGAGGCCCGCTGGAGCCGCACCGCCGGGACGACGATGGAGGGGGCATGGGTTTCGCCGACTCGCTGCGTGCGCGGGAGCCACGCGCCTCGGCGCACTCGATCGTCCTGATCATGGGCGTCTCCACCGTCGTCCTGGCGCTGCTCACGACGTTCGGGCCCAACTCGGTCAGCAGCGCGACGCGGGCCGCCTCCTGGGCGGGGGTCGCCGCGCTCGCCGCGACGATCGTGCTGTGCGTCCTCGTCCCGGCCGAGCGGCTGGACCGCAGGGGCGCCTTCCCCCTCATCGGCGTGGGCGGCGTGCTGTTGACCTGCGTGCTCAACGTGCTGACCGTCGACCCCTCCGCCGGCGGTCAGGCGTTCCTCGCCTTCCCGGTGCTCTGGGCGGCGTCGCACCTGCGCTGGGCCGCTGTCGCCCTGGTGACGGGGGCGGCCGTGGTGGGCAACGGCGTCACCCAGCTGCTGCTCCAGCCCGTCGAGCCGGCGATGCACGACCAGCTCGTCATCGGGACCGTGCTCGTCGTGGCGTCCGTGATCCTGGTCCGGACCGCCTCGACGCAGGACCGCCTGGTCGCGGCGCTGCAGCAGCAGGCCGACGTCGACCCGCTCACCGGACTGGTCACCCGGCGGGTGCTGGACGACGCCCTGAGCGGAGCCCTCGAGCGGGACCCGACGGGCACCGGGACGGCGCTGGTGCTGCTGGACGTCGACTCGTTCAAGCTGATCAACGACGCGCACGGCCACCCCGTGGGGGACGACGCGCTGGTCCACCTCTCCGGCCTGGTCCGGCGTCAGGTGCGCGCCGGGGACGCCGTGGTCGGCCGCCTCGGGGGTGATGAGCTGGCGCTGCTGCTGCCCGGCTGCACCGCCGGGACCGCGGCCCGGCGCGCCCGGGAGCTGGTCGAGACGGTGCGGGCCTCGCCGTTGCCGCGCGCCGACGGCGACGCGCTGCCGCTGTCGATCAGCGTGGGGGTCGCCCACGCGCCGCTGCACGCCGCCTCCGTGCGAGAGCTCTACGCCGCCGCCGACGCGGCGCTGTACCAGGCCAAGCGGGCCGGCCGCGACCGCGTCGAGGTCGCCGTCAGTCCCGTCCCCGGACCAGCCGACGGGCTGCCGCGCCAACGGTCCGCCCCGTGAGCCGCCCCTCGGACAGGCCGAGGGCCACCACGTCGTCGAAGACCCGCTGGTCGGCGCCGGCCGCGCGGACCGCGGCGTCCACCAGCCGCGGCCAGCGGGAGAGCTCGGAGGCGAGCCGGGTGGCGCGCAGGTGCGCGCCGAGCCGCCGCCGCAGCGCCTCCCGGTACCGGGCGCCCGCGCCGGCCCCCGCGGACCACGCCGCACCCGCCAGCGCGCCGGAGAGGACGGCGTAGAAGATGCCCTCCCCGGTCAGCGGGTTGACCAGCGACGCGGCGTCGCCGGCCAGCAGCACCCGGCCGTCGGGCAGCCGCGGCCGGCCGGTGGACAGCGGCAGCCGGTGCGCGCGCAGTCCCTCCGGTGCCACGCCCGGCAGCAGCCGGTGCAGCCCCTCGACCAGCGCCGCGCGGGTGGCGCCACCGGACACCAGCTCGCCGTAGCCGACGTTGGCCCGCCCGTCGCCGAGCGGGAAGGACCAGGCGTAGGCCGGCCACCGCTGCTCGGTGGTCACCAGCACCTGGGTGGCGCCCTGGCCGGGCAGCGCGGGCGCGTAGCCGCGGATGGCCACGGCCAGCCGGTCCGGGCGGTGGGACCCCAGCCCGAGCGCCCGGCGGACGACGGACTCCGCGCCGTCCGCCCCGACGAGCACGCCCGCCCGCACGGTGCCGTCGACCGTGACGCCGTCCGCGTCGGCCGCCAGGGTGCGCACGGCGGACCGGCGGAACTCCGCCCCGGCTGCCCGTGCCGCCGCCAGCAGCCGGGCGTCGAACACCTCCCGGGGGACGACGGACGACGGCCGGTGCGTGTCGCGCTCGACGACCGCCCCGCCCGGCGAGCGCAGCGAGAGCCGGGGGACCGGCGGGTACCCGGCGGTCACCGCGGCCGGGTCGACGCCCAGGCCGGCCAGGACGTCGAGCGCCTCGGGGGCCACGCCGTCGCCGCACACCTTGTCGCGGGGGAAGTCGGCGCGGTCGAGCACCAGCACCGAGGCACCGCTGCGCCGGGCGGCCAGCGCCGCGGCCGACCCGGCCGGGCCGCCGCCCACGACGACGACGTCCCAGCGCTCCACCGGCCCGACGCTACGGCCCCCCGCGGGGGCCGACCCGGTCACGGCGGGGTCGGTGCCCACTTGCGGGCCGGGTGCTCGTAGCGCTCGACGAAGGCCAGCAGCTCCGCCACGCCGGTGACCACGCCCAGCGCGTCCAGCCGGCGGCCGTCGAGGTAGCCGTCGTCCACCATGCGGCGCAGCTGGGCCAGCAGCGGCTGCCAGAACCCGTCGACGTCCACCAGGACGGCCGGCTTGGCGTGCAGGCCGAGCATCCCCCAGGTCCAGGCCTCGAACAGCTCCTCGAGGGTGCCGGCCGCGCCGGGCAGCGCGACGAAGGCGTCGGCGAGCCCGGCCATCCGCGCCTTGCGCTCGTGCATGGAGGCGACCACCTCCAGCTGCGGCAGCCCGGGGTGCGCCAGCTCGTCGTCCACCAGGTGCTGGGGGATGACGCCGACGACGTCGCCGCCGGCGGCCAGGGCGGCGTCGGCGACCACACCCATCAGCCCAGCGCGCCCGCCGCCGTAGACGATGCCGACGCCCGCGCGGGCGAGCCCGGCGGCGAACTCGGCGACGGCGGACCGGTGGGACGGCGGCCCGCTCTGGGACCCGGTGAAGACGGCGACGCGCACGACGCCGAGCCTGTCACGGCGGCGCCGGCACCCCGGACGGGGTTCACTGGGAGCGTGTTCTCTCCGACCGACGGCTGGGTGACCTGCGCGCTCGACCACCGGCACTGGGGCCGGGTCGGTGCGGCGGGGCTGCTCGTGCACCGCGCCGGCGTCGACGGCCCGGAGCTGCTCCTGCAGCACCGGGCCCTCTGGTCGCACCACGGCGGCACGTGGGGGACGCCCGGCGGCGCGCTGCACGCCGGGGAGTCCCCGGAGCACGGCGCCCTCCGGGAGGTGCAGGAGGAGCTGGGGCTGCTGCCGGCGGACCTGGAGCTCGGTCCGTCCTCGGTCGACGACCACGGCGGCTGGTCGTACACGACCGTGCTGGCCCGCCCGCTGCGCGACATCGAGCCGCGCGACCTGGCGCTGGACGGCGAGAGCGACGGCGTGGCCTGGATCGCGCTCGGCGACCTGGCGTCGGTGCCGCTGCACCCGGGCTTCGAGGCGTCGCTGCACCGCCTGCACGACCTGCTCTCGGCCTGAGCCCCGGCGGTCTCCGGTCAGGCCGGGGTCACCGTCGCGGTGAGCGCGCGGTGGTCGCCGACCGGCAGCACGGTGGTCGCGCCGTCGCTCCCGCGCAGCCCGTCCCCGACGGCCAGCAGGTGGTCCAGCTGGGCCCGGGGAGCGGACGCCGGGTAGCTCGGCGCGCGCACGAGCGGGGCCGCCCGCAGCAGCCGGGCCGGCAGCGCGCCGGGCAGGTTGAGGTCGCCGGCCAGCACCACCGGGCCGGGCAGCCCGGCGATCCACCGGCGCAGCCGCAGCAGCTGGCGCACGGCGGTGTGCGGGGCGAACGACAGGTGCGTGGCGACGACGGTCAGCGAGCCCAGCCGGGCGGCCACGGCGGCCCGCGGCTCGTCGGGGAACCACCACCAGCGCACCCGACCGGTGCGCGGGTCGGGGCCCTGCACGGGCAGCCGAGCCCGGCCGGAGCCCAGGTCCAGCACCGACCACTCGAGCACCGGCAGCCGGCTGAGCAGCGCGATCCCGTAGAGCGGGCCGTCCGCCGGGGTGTGCGGGCCACGCAGCACCGGACCGGCCGGGGCCCAGCTGCGGAAGGGGTCCGGGGTGCCGGCCACCGTGGCCGCGGCCCGCCAGTCCGCCGCGCCGAGCCCGGCGGCCAGGGCGGCGGCCTGGTCGACGCGCTGGGAGCGGGGCTGCCCGGCGTCGACCTCCTGCACGGCGAGCACGTCGACGTCCAGGCCGGCGACCGCCTTCTCCAGGCCCGCGGCGTCGAGGACCGGGCCGCCCGGACTGCGGCCCGAGGCCACGTTCACGGTGCCGACTCGCACGGCGGGCTCCCCGGACACCCCGGCGACGCTACCCGCGGCAGGGGGGCGGAGCCGGTGCCGTTCCCGCCGAGGTGCCGCTGCGTACAGGGCCACTTACCCTGTGCTCGCCCCGTCCTCGACCCTGAGGGAGCCGGCCGGTGTCCTCCCGCCCGCGCCACCTCGCCGCCGGCACCGACCGCCCGCGGCGGACCCGGGCCGGCCTGCTCCCGGACGGGGTGCTCTCCCGGGTGCCCCTGGCGCTGTTCCTCCTCGCCGGCTGCCTCGCCGCCGCGGCCCTGGTGATGATCGCCGTCGCCCCCACCCCGACGAGCGGGGGCAGCGACCGCGACGCCTCCGCCGGCCCGACCCTCCGGCCCGGCGACCCCGACGAGGGCATCGGCTCGCCGACCCGGAGGACGCCGCAGCCCCCGGCCCCCGCCGCGACGCCGAGCCCGGTCGAGGCCGCCCCCGGCGGCGCACCGACGGTGGGCGATCCGGCACCCGGCCTCCCCGGGGCGGCCGACCCGGCGGTGCCGGGCGGGACCGCCCCCGTGGGCGACCGCCCGGCCGCCGTCCCGCCCGGCAGCGGTGCCGCGGCAGCGGGCTCGGGCACCGGCGGGACCCCGTCCGCCGGGGGGACGACGTCCCGGCAGGGGAGCGGCGGCACCGCGGCCGGCCGGCCGGCGGCTGGCGCGAGCGGGGACTCCGGCAGGGGATCGGGCGGGAGCTCGACGGGCGGCAGCTCGACAGGTGGTGGGTCGGCCGGTGGTGCCCCGGCACCTCAGCCGCCGCCGTCCACCCCCGCGCCGCCACCTCGGCCGCCCTCCCCGTGCGAGACGGTCGAGGGAGTGGAGGGCGGCCTCGGTGGCGTCGTCGGTGGGGTGACCGAGGGCGCGGGACGGGTGGTCGGCGGCCTCCTGCCGTGACCGGCCGGGCCCGGGGCTAGGTTCGGTCCATGACCGCGCGCGACGACGTCTCCGAGATCTTCGACAGCGCGGCGTGGCGGCCGGTCGAGGGCCTCGACCTCGCCGACATCACCTACCACCGGGCCGTGGACGCCGGGGTCGTGCGCATCGCCTTCGACCGGCCCGAGGTCCGCAACGCGTTCCGTCCGCAGACCGTCGACGAGCTGATCGCCGCGCTCGAGCACGCCCGGCTGTCCACCGACGTGGGCTGCGTGCTCCTCACCGGCAACGGGCCGAGCCCCAGGGACGGCGGCTGGGCGTTCTGCTCCGGCGGCGACCAGCGCGTCCGCGGCAGGTACGGCTACGAGCACGACAAGGGCCGCTCGAGCGGCCGGCTGCACGTCCTCGAGGCGCAGCGGCTGATCCGCTTCATGCCCAAGGTCGTCATCTGCGTCGTCCCAGGGTGGGCGGCCGGTGGCGGGCACAGCCTGCACGTCGTCTCGGACCTGACGCTGGCCAGCGCCGAGCACGCCCGGTTCAAGCAGACCGACGCCGACGTCGGCAGCTTCGACGGCGGCTTCGGCTCGGCCTACCTCGCCCGGCAGGTCGGCCAGAAGTACGCCCGCGAGATCTTCTTCCTCGGCGACGAGTACTCCGCCGAGGACGCGCACCGCATGGGCATGGTCAACCGCGTCGTCCCGCACGCCGAGCTGGAGCGGACCGCGCTGGACTGGGGGCGGCGGGTCGTCGCCAAGAGCCCGACCGCGCAGCGGATGCTGAAGTACTCGTTCAACCTCATCGACGACGGGCTGGTCGGCCAGCAGCTGTTCGCCGGCGAGACGACGCGGCTGGCCTACATGGCCGAGGAGGCCGTCGAGGGGCGGGACGCGTTCCTCGAGAAGCGGGACCCGGACTTCAGCCGTTTCCCCTGGCACGTGTAGCGGGAGGACCCCGTCCCCCTCATCCCTCGCACACTCGGGACGAGCCTCTGGACGGGGCCATCCCCAGGAGCCTGACCGTACGAAGGAGGACAGCATGATCGTCGAGGTGGTGGGCGGCGCCGACGAGCGGCCCGAGGTGCGGGTGGTCGACGTCGACGACCTGACCGGGGTGTACCTGGCCCTCGGCGCGGTGACCGACGAGGAGGCCGACCAGGCGCTGCGGGACGCCGGCCTCGGCCGGCTGGAGGACGCGCAGACCGGCGTGCTGGAGGTCGCGGCGCTGCGGGCGACGGCTGAGCCGCAGGCGGGCGGCGGCGACTGGGCGCAGCGGTGGGACGGCGTGGTCACGGAGGCGGCGGACGGAGGTCGCCTGGTGGACGACGGGGCTGGCCTGCAGGTCCGGGTCGAGAGCGCCGCGGGCGCCTGACGCGCAGGGGCGACGGGGTCGGGGACCCGGGTCCTTTCCGGAACGTGCGCCGCCGAAAAAGTCCGGAACTCTCCGGTGTCCTCGTTGTGGCGGTTCCAATTGCGCGCCACCATGACCCCGTGAACCGGATCCCCCTGGTCCCGGCGTGAGCGGCACCCCGGGGCGCCCGCTGAGCGCCGAACTGTCCGAGCAGCTGCTCTCCGTCGCGGTCGACATCCTGGCCGACGAGGGCTGGGGCAAGCTCAACAGCGACCGCGTCGCTGCGCGCGCCCATGCCGGCAAGGCCGGCATCTACCGGCGCTGGCCCACCATGGCCGCCATGGCGCGCTCGGCGGTGGGGCGCTTCACGCTCGTCCGGGTGCCGCCGGACCAGGGCTCGCTCCGCGACGACCTCGCCGCGCTCGTCGACCGGTGGCGTCGGCCCCTGGACCGCGAGGAGAGGGCGGCGGCCAGCCTGGTGGGCGCGGCCCGTCACGAGGAGGACCTGCGCGCCGGTCTGGAGGCCGCGCTGGTCCGCCCGCTCGCCGCGGCCGTGCAGATCATCGGCGCCCGGGAGGCCGAGCGGGGGCAGGAGGTCCCCGCCGCGCGGCTGGCGCTGCTGTCCTCGGTGATCGAGGCGTTCTGGTGGCAGCGCTTCACCTCCGCCCACGGCCCCATGAGCCGCGAGGAGGTGCAGCACGTGCTGGACGACGTGCTGCTGCCGGTGGTGGCCCCCGACGAGGAGCGGGCTCCCGTCTGAGGTCAGCCGGTGGGCCGCAGCCCCTTGCTCGCCGGTGGGGACATCGCCGTGCCCAGCCCGCTGAACACCTGGTCGGCGATCGAGCAGGCCCGGGTGACGCCCTGCTCGGTGTCACCGAGCAGGGCGGCCGCCGGGCCCGTGAGCAGCTGACGGTGCTGGACGATGAGCGTGCGGACGGCGGCCAGCCAGACCGCGGCGGTCACCGAGGCGGCCGTGTGGACGTCCTCCGGGACCGCAGGGGCGCCGCCCTCGGTCGTCCAGACCTCGTAGAGCGCGTCGCCGAGCCGGGCGGTCGCCTCGTGGTGCAGCTCGCGTTCGCGGGCACGCAGTGCGGGTGAGGCCTCCAGCGTGGCGTCGAACAGCCGGCCCTCGGAGGTCGTGAGCTGCCGGACGTGCAGGGCGACCCGGTCGACGAGGTAGGCGTGCAGGGCGTCGAGGGGGGCGGTGCCCACCGGACGGGACCGCACCGCCTCGGCCGCGCCGTCCACCCACGGCGTGTGCCCGTCGAAGAAGAGGTCCTCCTTCGTCGGGAAGTGGTTGAAGACGGTCTGGACGGCGACGTCCGCCGCGGCGGCGATGTCCGCGATGGTGACCGCCTCGAAGCCGCGCTCGGCGAACAGCCGCTGCGCGGTCTCCCGGATCAGTGTCCGGGTCTGCGCCTTCTTCCGGGCGCGCCGGTCCATGACGTCACTCACGGTGCCAGATTAACTCCGCTTCGTACATGCCTCGGTGTGCTCCCCCCCACCGGGCCATTGTGCGCTCGGACCGCTCGGCCAGCACGGCTCCTTCCTCCGCTTCCACCCGGATCGGTGGATCGACCACCTGGAGGGCGGCGGGACGTCGGCCACGGGGGTGTGCCGGCGGACCGACGCGTCGTCGTCCGCGGCCCGGGACCGCGCGGCCGGCGGGCCGGTGCGGACGACACCATGCTCCCACGGTGTCCCGGGTCGGCGCGTCGCACGGGCGCGCACGCCGGTCGCGCGGCCGACCTGCGGTTGCGCGCTCGGCGGGAGGGGCAGGACCCCGCCATGGGCGCACCGAGCACCGGCACCCCCGTCCGCGTCGGACTCGTCGGAGCCGGGGGTGTCGGTGCCCGCCACGCGCGGACGCTGGCCGGCCTCCCCGGCGTGGAGCTGGTCGGCGTGACCGACGCCGTCCCCGGCGCCGCCGGTGCGCTCGCCGGCGCGCTGGGCGTGCCGGTCGTCGAGGACGTCGACCGGCTGCTCGCCCAGCGGCTGGACGGCGTCTGGCTGTGCGTGCCGCCCTTCGCCCACGGCGAGCTGGAGCTGGCCGCCGTCGGTGCGGGCGTCCCCTTCTTCGTGGAGAAGCCGCTGGCCACCGGGGTCGCCGTCGCCGAGGAGGTGGCGCGCGCCGTGGCCGGGGCCGGGCTGCCCACCGCGACCGGCTACCACTGGCGGCACCTGGACACGGTCGCCGCCGCCCGCGCCGTCTGCGCCGCCCACCGGCCCCGGCTGGTCTGCGCGACCTGGTGGGACAAGGTGCCGCCGCCGGCCTGGTGGTCGCGGCGGGAGCACTCCGGCGGGCAGGTGGTCGAGCAGCTCACCCACGTGCTGGACCTGGCCCGCCTCCTGGCCGGTGAGGTGGCCGAGGTCCGCGCCGCGGCCGCGCCGTCCACCGCGGAGGGGCGCGACGTCGACGACGCGACCGCCGCGCTGCTCGCGTTCGAGTCCGGTGCCGTCGGCACGGTGACCGCCGCCTGCTCGCTGCCGGGCAAGCTGGCCGCGGGCCTCGACGTGGTGTGCGACGGCGCGGCCGTCGAGCTCACCGAGACCTCGCTGACCGTCACCACCGCCGACGGCGCGCACCGCAGCGAGCCCCGGGTCGACGGGCGCACCGCGGTCGACCGGGCGTTCGTCGACGTGCTGGCCGGCGGCGCGCCGGCCTCGGGGCTGGTCGACTACGCCGAGGCGCTGCGCACCCACCGGGTCGCGGTGGCGGTCGCCGAGTCGGCCCGCACCGGGGAGGCCGTCCGGCCCTGACTCAGCGCAGCGCACGTTGCCGGCCGCGGGACAGGAGCCGGCCGCGGGACCGGGTGGAGGCCCGCGCGCGGTCCAGCGTCGTGGCGTAGAGCCGCTCGTAGCCGTCGGCCATCACGGCCGGCGCGAAGCGGCGGCGGGCCTCGGCGGCGCAGGTCTCCGGGTCGATCTCGTCGAGCCGCCCCAGCGCTGCGGTGAACCCCGCCTCGTCGGTGGCGAGGAAGCCGGTGCGGCCGTCGTCCACCAGGGAGGGCAGGCAGCCGCGGGCCATGGCGACCACCGGCGTCCCGGCGGCCAGGGCCTCGCAGACGGCGGTGCCGCCGGGCTCCTCCCAGCGGATCGGGAACAGCACCGCGCGGGAGGTGCGCAGCAGGTCCTCCTTGGCCGCACCGCCGACGCTGCCGATCCAGCGCGCCGCTCCGCCGTCGAGGTGCGGGTCGACGTGCCGGAGGAACCACGTCACGTCGGGGTGCGAGCGGGCCGGGTGACCGGGGGTGGCGAGCGCCCTCTCCAGTGCCTCGCGGTCGGGCAGCCCGCCGACCGGGCCGGCGAGCACCAGGGGGACCCCGGCCGCCCGACAGGCGCGCAGTGCGGTGTCGATGCCCTTGGGCTCGCACAGCCGGGCCAGCACCAGGACGGAGTCGGAGCGGTCGGTCCGCGGCACGGGGGGTGGGCCGTCGACCGGTACCGACAGCGGGACGACGCCGACCACCTGCTCGCGCAACGCGGCCGGCGCCTGCGCCACCTGGGTGTCGGAGACGCCGGCGAACCAGACCCGGCCCCCGCCGTCGAAGGAGGCCCAGAAGTCGGCGTTGCGGCCGGTGTCCCAGTGCAGCGTGGCCAGCGTCGGCGGGGCGGCGTCCCCCAGGCCGGCGAGCAGCGCCGGGCCGACCACCTCCACGTGGCTGTGCACGAGGTCGAAGGGCTCACCGGCCAGCGCGTGCTCGGCGAGGGTCGCCAGCACCACCTGCTCGTGCGCGTGCGCGGTGCCGACCACCTGCGGGTACGGCCCGCCGAGCTGCTCGAACCGGCCGCTGGGGAAGGCGCTGACCAGCTCGTCGACCGGCAGCGTCGAGTCGCCGACCGAGGCCAGGACGACGGTGTGCCCCCGGGTGCGCAGCTCGGCGGTCAGCGTGGCGACGACGTTCTCCAGGCCGCCGTAGCCGGGCGGCGGCACCGGCAGCCACGGGCCGGCGTCCATCAGGATCTTCACGTCCGGCCCCACGGTCGGGCGTCGGCGGCGCGGACCGATCGCATCGGCGGGCGCTCCACCACCCCGACGTCCCAGCTGACGCCCTCGAGGCCGTCGGCGGTGCGCAGGAACTGCAGCAGCTCGCGCTCGGGCCGGCCCGTGTCGGGCCGGCGGGCCAGCGCGGTCTGCAGGATCTGCCCGGCCATCCGGCCGAGGGCCGCATCGGCCTGGTGGGTGTGCTGCCGCGTGCCGACGTCGACCTGGGCCAGCGCGTCCAGGCCGGCGAGGGCCACCAGGTCGACGAGCAGGCCGAGCTCGACGCCGTAGCCGGAGACGAACGGCACCTGCTCGAGCAGCTCGCGGCGGCCGGCGTACTCCCCGGACAGCGGCTGGACGAAGCCGGCCAGCTCGGGCCAGAAGGCGTTGAGCAGCGGCCGGGCGACGAGCTCGGTGACCCGGCCGCCGCCCGAGGGGACGATGCCGTCGGTGGTGGTCAACGGCCGGTCGTAGAGGGCCTTGACGTAGCCGACCGTGGGGTCGGTGAGCAGCGGGCCGAGCAGGCCGACGACGAACTGCGGGTCGAAGGCGATGAGGTCGGAGTCGACGAAGACCAGCAGGTCGCCGCTGGTCGCGGCCAGCCCCTTCCACAGTGCCTCGCCCTTGCCCGGCCGGCTGCCGTGCCGGGGGAGCACCGTGTCGACGGAGACGACGCGGGCGCCGGCCGCCGACGCGATCTCCGCCGTCCGGTCGCTGGAGCCGCTGTCGACGACGACCACCTCGTCGACCAGGGGGCAGCGCTCGACGAGCTCCTGGCGGATCGTCGCCACGATGCTGCCGACGGTGCGTTCCTCGTCGAGGGCCGGGAGCACGACGCTCACGGTGGCGCCGCGGGCCCCCTTGGCGGTGACGAGGTCGGCTGCCTGCCACGTGTCGGCGGTGTAGGTGCGGTGATGGAGCCAGCGTCGGACGTCAGGGCGCACGCGTCTCCTCCAGGCCGGGTGCCGACCTCGATGTCGGCACGGGGTCCCCGTCGGGCGACAGGATGCAGCAGAAACGGCAGTTCCGGGACGCCGTCCGCGTCCGGTCTCCGGTCCGCGGGTGCACCTGCTCCGGACGCTCACCCGCTGCTCCGCAGGGTGGCCGGCGGGTGAGCGTCCGGGGGTGGTGGAGCGGGCGTCAGCCGACGACGACGTCGCCCAGCAGCGCCCGGTACTCGGCCACCGTCGCCAGCGGCGGCCGCTCGTCGACCGCCACCGCCGTGCTGTGCGGCACGAACCCGGCGCCGTCGTGCCGGAACTGGGTGAGCAGCCCGCCGGCCTGCCCCCGCCCGGCCCGGGCGAGCACCGTCGACACGACCTGCCCCGCCATCCGGCCCAGCGCCTCCTGCCCCTGCGAGATGTGCCGGCGCACGCCGAGGTCCACCTGCGCCAGCCCGCCCAGCCCGACGAGCTGCAGCAGGTCGATCAGCAGCCCGACCTCCACGCCGTAACCCGACACGAACGGCACCCGCTCCAGCGCCGACCGCCGTCCGGCGTACTCACCGCCCAGCGGCTGCACGAACCCGGCCAGCTCCGGCCACAGCGCGTTGAGCAGCGGCCGCGCGGTCAGCTCGGTGACCCGCCCGCCGCCGGCCGGGACACTGGCGCCGGCCACGTCGAGGGGGCGGGTGTAGCAGCCCTTGACGTACTCGACCTGCGGGTCGGCGAGCAGCGGCCCGAGCAGGCCGGGCACGAAGTGCCGGACGTCGCCGAGCAGGTCGGCGTCGAGGAAGACGACGAGGTCGCCGGTGGTCGCGGCCAGCCCCTTCCACAGCGCCTCGCCCTTGCCCGGGCGGCTGCCGTGCCCCGGCAGCACGTCCGCCGCGGCGACGACGTCGACCCCGGCCGCGCGGGCCACCGCGGCGGTGGCATCGGTCGAGTCGGAGTCGACGACGAGCAGCTCGTCGACCAGCGGCACCCGCTGGACCCACTGCTCGTGCAGGTCGGCGACGAGTCCGCCGACGGTCGCCTCCTCGTCCCGGGCGGGGAGGACGACGCTGACCCGGTGCTGCCCGCGGCGCTTGGCACGCAGCAGCGCGTCGAGGTCGAGCGCGTCGAGGCAGGGGGCCGAGCTGGTGCGGGACTCGAACCAGGCGCGCGCGTCGGGTCGCATCAGCCCACTCTCGGTGAGGTGGTCACCGCGGCGCCACGAGGCGCGACGGAGTTCACGCGGACGTCACCGCCCGTGCGGCGGCCGGTCACACCGGGACGTCGGAGGAGCGCGGCGCCGTCGCGCTGAGTGCTCCGACGGCGCCGTCCCCGGTCGGTTCGGGGTGGCCCAGATCGGTGAGCCAACCGCGCAGGACCCGGTGCAGCGCCTCGGCGCCGACGACCTCACCCGGCGCCCGGAACGAGCGCGGGTGCAGCAGGAAGGCGTGCTGCTGCGGGCCGCCGAGCCCGCCGTGCGAGCCGACGTGCGGCTCAAACGCCGAGGCCTCGTCGGTGGCCGGGTCGTAGCGGCTGTTGACGACGACGTCCGGGCAGTGCGGGAACGTCGAGCCGCGGGCCACCAGGCCGGCGGCGTGCGGGCCGTAGGGGAGCAGCGGGTCCTCGCCGACCACCTCGCCCGTCGCCAGGCGGTGCAGCCCGTCGCGGCCGAGCACCACCGGGCCGTGCTCCTCGGAGTGCACGAGCAGGAACCCGACGCCGTCGTGGTCGACCAGGCCGGGCAGCAGCGCCGGCCAGTGCCGCTCGATCTCCTCCAGCGACACCCGGCCGGGGATGTCGGCGAAGGACACCATCGCGGTGTGGCCGGAGACGGCGACGACCACCCCCGGTGCCACCCGCGGCACCCGGCCCTCGCGGTCGGTGGGCAGCTCGTGCGCGTGCGGCACGCCCTCGGCACGCTCCACCCGCTCGCGCAGCCGGCGGGCGATCGGCCCGCCGCCCTCGGCCAGCGCCGCGCCGACCTGCCAGCCCTCGGTGAGCCGCCGGCTGTCCCGCGGGCCGGTGAGGTGCCCGGCCGGCAGCTCGCCGCGCCCGCCGCAGAGCCGGCCGACCAGCTGCTCGACGGTCTCGCCGAACCGGGTGGCGAAGGACTCACCCTGCGTCTGGCCGTGGTCGGAGAGGCAGACCAGGTGGTACTCGCGCGGCGCGAGCTGGGCGGCGCGGTGCAGCCGGCCGATCTGCTGGTCGATGCTGCGCAGCACGGCCAGGCTGTCGGCCCGCTCCAGTCCGCCGTGGTGGGCGGCCTCATCGTAGCCGAGGAAGTCCGCGTAGGCGACCGGCCGGCCGGCGAGCATGTCCTCCAGCAGCGCGAAGACCACGACGTCGCGGGAGATGACCGTCGTCCCCGGGCGGGCCAGCGGGTAGACGCCGCCGCGCGACACCCGTGGCCGGACGTCGTCCCGGCGCTCGCGGGCGGCGGCGACGAGCTCGCGGTACACGTCGACGAGGGAGCCCGCGAGGGTGCGCAGCGCGTTGCCCGGGTCGGCGAAGTAGGCGTAGTAGCCGGTGCCGGCGCGCTGCCGCCGCTGCCGCGCCCGCCGGCTGGTCGCGGGGACGACGTGCGCCAGCGAGCTCATCGTGAGGCTGACGTGCTCGGCGTCCCCCGTGAACAGGTTGCCGTGGCTGGCCCCGCCGCCGGAGAGCAGCCCGCGGCCGTCGGA
The DNA here is from genome assembly GCF_900103785.1 of Geodermatophilus siccatus. Lineage (GTDB taxonomy): Bacteria > Actinomycetota > Actinomycetes > Mycobacteriales > Geodermatophilaceae > Geodermatophilus > Geodermatophilus siccatus. Next base: position 145,518 of record NZ_FNHE01000013.1, read on the forward strand.
GTGCGCCCGCTCGATCTCGGCGGCGTCGGTCGGCGACGAGACCCGGACGATCCGGTCGCGGTCCTTGTCGTACCAGCGGAAACCCGGGATGTCGGCGTTGGAGCCGTGCAGGATGCCGCAGACCGAGGCGCCGGTCTGCGAGCTCCAGTCGGTGTGCCAGGTGGTCAGCACGTGGCTGCCCGAGCGCAGCCAGGCGGCCAGGTTCGGCATCGAGCCGTCGCGGACGGCGCGGCGGGCGGTGTCGTACGAGAGCGCGTCGATCTGCAGGAACAGCACGCCGGGCGGGCACGGTTCGCCCTCCGCCGTCCCCCGGGCCCGGCGGCGCGCGCGGCGGAAGAACAGCTCGTCCTCGTCCAGGGCGAGCACGCTGCTGACCAGCCCCGACACCCCGGCCATGGCGACGCCCACGACGACCGCGGTGCGCAGGTCGGCGATGACGACGCCGGGCACGAGGAAGGACAGGCCGAGCACCGCGGCGCCCAGCAGCAGGAAGCTGCCCAGGCCGAGGGTGAAGAAGACCAGCGGCAGGGCGACCCGCATGACCAGCGGCCACACGACGCCGGTGAGCAGGCCGAGCAGCAGCGCGATCAGCGGCGGCTGCCACCACGACGGCATGGTGAACGCGCCGAGCCAGCGGTCCAGGACGACGAGCGCGGCGGTACTGGCCGCCCAGGTGAGGACGACGCGCGCCGGCGTGCGGCCCCGCTGCAGGACCCGCCCGGAGGGTGCGGTCATGCCGGGCCGCAGGTCGAGGGGTCGGGCTCGGGGTCGGGGGTGCGCCGGCGGTGCGAGCCGACCGCGTTGAGCACCGCACCCACGAGGAGCACCAGCACGGTGGCCAGCAGGACGGCGATCAGCGGCGAGTCGAAGATGCCGCCGCTGACCACGCCGAGGGCGGCGTAGGCGACCGCCCAGAGGAACGCGGCGAGCAGCGACGCCGGCAGCAGCCGCCGCCACGGGTAGGCCAGCGCGCCGGCGGCCAGCAGCACCGGGATGCGGCCTGCGGGCAGCAGCCGGCCGACGACGACGATCTGCCAGCCGTGCCGGCGGAACTGCTCGCGGACCTCCTCGATGCGCTCGGCGTGCTGGCCGCGGGCGACCCAGCGGACCGCCGCGGGCCCGCCGAACCGGCAGATCGCGAAGGTGACCAGGTCGCCGGCCCAGGCACCGAGCGTGGCCACCAGCACGACGAGCACGAGGTTGAGCTCGTGGGCGGTCACGGCGAAGGCCGCGCCCGCGCCGACCACCGCACCGGTGGGGACGACGGGCACCACCGAGCCCAGCAGCACGCCGCCGAAGAGGACGGGGTAGCCGATCGAGCCGTCGGTCCAGCCGGCCGCGAGCGCGCTCACGACGTCGTCCCGACGGGGGCCGGCAGCGGCACCGGGCAGCCCGGCTCGGCGACGACCACGGCGGTGTCCGGGCCGCGGGCGGCGACCGCGGCGGCGAAGTCGCGGGGCGGGTCGGTCAGCAGCCGGCGCATCCTCGGCAGGTGCGTGGTGCCGGACAGCGCGAGGGTGCCCCAGTGCACGGGGACGGCGACCCGCGGCCGCAGCCGCGCCACCGCCTCGGCCGCGCCTGCCGGGTCGAGGTGGCCGGGGCCGAGGGTGAGACCCCACCCCCACACCGGCAGCAGCGCGACGTCGACCCCGCGCTCACCGAGCAGGGTCATCGCATCGGTCAGGTCGGTGTCGCCCGCGACGTACAGGCGGTGTCCACCGCCGTCGACCAGGTGGCCGACCGCGGGGGTGTCCGGACCGTGCGTCAGCCGCGGACCCCAGCGGTGCCCGGCGTGCTCGGCCGGGACGGCGGTGACCCGCAGCGCGCCGTGGGGGATCGTCTCACCGGGCAGCACCTCGACCACGTGCCGGAAGCCCCGCGCCCGCAGCCACGCCCCGGCACCTCGGGGGACGACGACCCGCACGTCCGGGCCGAGCAGCCGCAGCGAGGGCAGGTGCAGGTGGTCGCCGTGCAGGTGGCTGATGAGCACGAGGTCGACGTCGGCGTACGTCTCCGGCGCGGGGGCCGGCACCACGCGGCGCAGCGGCCCGACGCGCCCGGTGAGCAGGGGATCGGTCAGCACCGTGTGCCCGGCCGACTCGACGCGCACCGTCGAGTGGCCGAGGAAGTGCAGCTGCAGGCCGCCCACCGGTCCAGTATCGACCGCCCCTCCGACGATCCGGCACCGGTTGGACCCGTGAGGGGAGTGCCTCCCCTCCCCTCCACGCCTCCGCCTCCCGTCCACCGCCTCCTCTTCCGCCTCCTCCGCCCCCCACCGCGAGCACGTCGTCGTCCCCTCGCGGCGGCAGCTGCCCAGGCGGTCGGGGCTGACCGTCCACGAGCGGCTCCTCAGCGAGGACGACGTCGTCGTGGTCGGCGGGCTGCCGCTGACGTCGGGCCCGCAGACGTTCCTCGACCTCGCCGCCCGGTTGCCGGCCGCGGAGCTGGTGGCGGTCGGTGACGCGTTCGTGCGCTCCGGCGAGATGGACGCCGCGTCGTTGGCCCGGCGCCTCGAGCGGGCCGACCGCGTGCGGGGCGTCGTCCGTGCCCGTGCGTGCGCCCCGCGGCTGGACGGGCGGGCGGCGTCGCGACCGGAGACCTCGTCCGCTACTGGCCGGCGACCAGCGACCTGTCCGACCCGCAGCTGCAGGTGCCGGTGCGCGACCGGTGGGGGGCGCGAGGTGGCGCACGCCGACCTGCGCTACCCGGAGTGGAAGGTCGCGCTGGAGTACGAGGGGCGCCAGCACGCCGACCCCGACCAGTTCGCGCGGGACGTCGACCGCTACTCGCTGATGGCGGCTGACGGGTGGCTGGTCCTGCGCTTCGCCGGCCGGCACCTGGGCAGTCCGGTCGTCGTCGTGGACCGCACGCGGCGGGCGCTGCTCAGCCGCGGCTGGCGCCCCTGACGCGTGGGCGTCACCGTCGATCGCCCCCACCCGCGACGCCTGCTCCGGCGTTGATCACGGGGTTGTTGCCGGGGCGCGCGATGGCACGCCGACGGAGCCTGCGACAACCCCGTGATCACGGCGGAGGGGGAGGCAGCAGGAGGGGGAGGGGGAGACAGCAGAGGAGCGGCAGGGGGACGAGCGGATCACCGCAGGCCGGACGGCGGAACGGCAACGGCCGGTTGTCGTCGACGACCGCGGGTCCCGGAGCGCCGAGTGGGCGCAGGAGTGGCAGAGTTGCGCACGTGAAGACCTGGCTCGACGCGTGGCCGGTGTTCCGGCAGCTGACCGGGCCGGACCCCCTCGGACGCGGGGCGGCCGCACGCAGCAAGGCGACGGAGAACGTGGTGAGCCGCACGGCCACCGCCGACCGCGTCGTGCAGAGCGTGTGCCCGTACTGCGCGGTGGGGTGCGGCCAGCGGATCTACGTCAAGGACGAGCAGATCGTCCAGATCGAGGGCGACCCGGACTCGCCGATCAGCCGCGGCCGGCTGTGCCCCAAGGGCAGCGCCAGCAAGCAGCTGGTCACCAGCCCGACCCGCGTGACGACGGTGAAGTACCGCCGTCCGTTCGGGACGGAGTGGGAGGACCTCGACCTCGACACGGCGATGCACATGATCGCCGACCGCGTCCTCGAGGCCCGCCGCAAGGGCTGGCAGGACGATAACGACGGCAAGCGCGTCAACCGCACCATGGGGATAGCGAGCCTCGGAGGGGCGACCCTCGACAACGAGGAGAACTACCTCATGAAGAAGCTCTACAGCGCCATGGGCGCGATCCAGATCGAGAACCAGGCGCGCATATAGCACTCCGCGACGGTGCCCGGTCTGGGTGCCTCGTTCGGTCGTGGCGGTGCCACGAACTTTCAGGAAGACCTCGCGAACTCCGACTGCATCGTCATCGAGGGTTCGAACATGGCCGAGTGCCACCCGGTGGGTTTCCAGTGGGTGGGCGAGGCCAAGGCGCGCGGCGCGAAGGTCGTGCACATCGACCCGCGGTTCACGCGCACCAGCGCGATCGCCGACCTGCACGTGCCGCTGCGGGTCGGCACGGACATCGCGTTCCTCGGCGGCCTGATCAAGTACGTGCTCGACAACGAGCTGTACTTCAAGGAGTACGTCGTCGCCTACACCAACGCCGCGGCGCTGGTGAGCGAGGACTTCGTCGACTCCGAGGACCTCGACGGCCTGTTCTCCGGCTTCGATCCCGAGCGCAACCAGTACGACGAGGCCAGCTGGCAGTACGAGCCGGAGGAGCCGCCGCACTCGGGCTCGGACCACCCGGCCGAGGCCGCGGAGCAGAAGGCGATCGAGCAGCACTCCGACGTCAAGAAGGCCGACCGCGCGCAGGCGGCCGGCAGCGGCGGGCCGCCGATCGCGTCGAAGCCCAAGCGCGACGAGACGCTGCAGCACCCGCGCTCGGTGTTCCAGGTCCTCAAGCGGCACTTCGCCCGCTACACCCCGGAGATGGTGGCCGAGGTCTGCGGCATCGAGCCGGAGGTGTTCCTGCAGGTCGCCCGCTGGGTGACCGAGAACAGCGGCCGCGACCGGACGACGGCGTGGGTGTACTCGGTGGGCTGGACGCAGCACAGCGTCGGCGCGCAGTACATCCGCACCTGCTCGATCCTGCAGACGCTGCTGGGCAACATCGGCCGTCCCGGCGGCGGGATCCTGGCGCTGCGCGGGCACGCGAGCATCCAGGGCTCGACCGACGTCCCGACGCTGTTCAACATCCTCCCCGGCTACCTGCCGATGCCGCACGCGCTGCAGCACGGGAGCCTGGAGGAGTACTGCGCCGACGCGGCCGGCAAGGCCGGCTTCTGGGGCAACAAGCGCGCCTACATGGTCAGCCTGCTCAAGGCCTGGTGGGGCGACGCCGCGACGCCGGAGAACGACTTCGCGTTCGACTACCTCCCGAAGATCGACGGCGACCACAGCTCCTACCGGACGATCGCCGACATGATCCAGGGCAAGGTCTCCGGCTACTTCCTGGTCGGCGAGAACCCGACGGTCGGGCACCCCAACGGGCGCATGAACCGCTTCGGGCTGGCCAACCTCGACTGGCTGGTCGTCCGCGACCTGCAGATGATCGAGTCGGCGACGTTCTGGAAGGAGTCCCCCGAAATCGAGACGGGGGAGCTGTCCCCGGACACGATCGGCACCGAGGTCTTCTTCATGCCCGCGGCGACGCACGCGGAGAAGGAGGGGACCTTCACCCAGACGCAGCGGCTGCTGCAGTGGCGGCACAAGGCGGTCGAGCCGCCGAACGACGCCCGGAGCGACCTGTGGTTCTACTTCCACCTCGGTCGCATCCTGCGTGAGCGGTTGGCCGACTCCACCGACCCCCGGGACCGCCCGCTGCTCGACCTCACCTGGGACTACCCGACGCACGGTCCCGAGGTGGAACCGAGCGCCGAGGCCGTCCTGCGGGAGATCAACGGCACCGGCCCGGACGGGCGTGCGGTGTCGGGCTACCTGGAGCTCAAGGACGACGGCTCGACGACGTGCGGCTGCTGGATCTACTCCGGCGTCTACGCCGACGAGGTCAACCAGTCCGCCCGCCGCCGGCCCGGCCGCGAGCAGGGGTCGGTGGCCTCCGAGTGGGGCTGGGCCTGGCCGTACAACCGGCGGATCCTCTACAACCGCGCCTCGGCCGACCCCGACGGCAAGCCGTGGAGCGAGCGCAAGGCCTACGTCTGGTGGGACGAGGAGGCCGGTCGCTGGACGGGTGTCGACAACCCGGACTTCGAGGCGACCAAGCGGCCGGACTACGTGCCGCCGGAGGGGGCCAGGGCGCAGGACGCGATCGCCGGGACCGACCCGTTCGTCATGCAGGGCGACGGCAAGGCGTGGTTGTTCGCGCCCGCGGGGCTGGTCGACGGCCCGCTGCCGACGCACTACGAGCCGGCCGAGTCCGTCGTCGAGAACGCCCTGTACAAGCAGCAGGCGAACCCGACGCTGGAGCACATCGAGGGACCGTGGAACCGGGAGAACCCGCCGCGCAGCGAGGTCTTCCCGTTCCAGGTGACCACCTACCGGCTGACCGAGCACCACACCGCCGGTGGGATGAGCCGCACGCTGCCCTACCTGTCCGAGCTGCAGCCGGAGTTCTTCGTCGAGGTCAGCCCGGAGCTCGCCGAGCTGCGCGGCCTGACCAACGGCGAGTACGCCACGCTGGTCAGCTCGCGGACGGCGATCGAGGCGAAGGTGCTGGTCACCGAGCGCATCCGGCCGATCCGGCTGCGGGACGGCCAGGTCGTGCACCAGATCGGGATGCCCTACCACTGGTCCTACAGCGGCATCTCGACCGGCGACGGGGCCAACGACCTGCTCGGGATCGTGCTCGACCCGAACACGCACATCCAGGAGGACAAGGTCAGCACCGCCGACATCCGGCCGGGACGGCGTCCGCGCGGCCCGGAGCTCATCGAGTTCGTGGAGGGCTACCGGCGGCGCGCCGGGGTCGAGTCCGGGCGGGTCGGGGTCAACGGCCGCGACCCGGTCGCGGCGGAGGCCGGCGAGGGATCGAAGCTGTGAGCGCGACCTCGGGGACGTCGATGATCAGGTCAGCTGATCGTCGTGGGTCCTGGCTCACCACCGGTCGTGAGCCAGGACCCACGACGGTGAGCCAGGACGGCGTGAGCAGGTTCGAGACGGAGAGGAGGCCGGCGTGACCTCGATCAGCTCGGCGAGCCCGGCCTTCACCGGGCGCGACCCCGACAACCGGCTGTTCGGGCCGTTGCCCGACGTGCAGGGCGAGGCCGGCTACGACGGCGACCACCCGGCGCGGGTGGGCTTCTTCACCGACACCTCGGTGTGCATCGGCTGCAAGGCCTGCGAGGTGGCGTGCAAGGAGTGGAACACCCTGCCGATGGACGACGCGCACGGCGTGCGCGACGTCATGGGGCTGTCCGGGATGTCCTACGACAACACCGGGCAGCTGGGCGCCAACTCCTGGCGGCACGTGGCGTTCATCGAGCAGACCCGCACCGTGGACCTGCCGATGCCGACGTTCGGCCGGCCCGGCGACGACCGCCAGGACAGCGGCCGCTCGGTCACCGACGGCCCGAACGACGAGAGCCTGGCGACGGCGCAGCAGAGCGTCCTCAACGCCGAGGCCCTGTCGGAGTTCGACCCGCAGACCGGGCAGTCGGGCACGGACAAGCAGATCCGCTGGTTGATGAGCTCGGACGTGTGCAAGCACTGCACACACGCCGGGTGCCTGGACGTCTGCCCGACCGGCGCGCTGTTCCGCACCGAGTTCGGCACCGTCGTCGTCCAGGGCGACATCTGCAACGGCTGCGGCTACTGCGTGCCGTCCTGCCCGTACGGCGTCATCGAGCAGCGCAAGGGCGACGGCCGGGTGTTCAAGTGCACGATGTGCTACGACCGGCTGACCGACGGCCTGCAGCCGGCGTGCGCGACGGCGTGCCCGACGCAGTCCATCCAGTTCGGCAACCTCGACGAGCTGCAGGCCCGCGCCGACGCGCGGCTGGCCACGCTCAAGTCGCAGGGCGTCGAGACGGCCCGGCTCTACGGGCGGGACGAGCACGACGGCGTCGGCGGCGCGGGGGCGTTCTTCCTGCTGCTCGACGAGCCGGAGGTCTACGGCCTGCCGCCGGACCCGGTGGTGACCACGCGCGACCTGCCCGCGATGTGGAAGTCCGCCGGAGCGGCGGCGGCGATGATCGTCGGGGTGGCGCTGTCCGCCGTCCTCGGCTCGCGGAGGAAGTAGACGTGACCGAGCTCGCGAGGTCACGCATGGGCAGAGCGACGTCTGGCACGGCTCCGACGAGCGCCAGCGAGGGGGAGCTGTGACCGAGGGCATCACCACCCCCGGCGCCGGCTGGCGCCGCGCGGACGGGCCGCCGGCGCAGCGGCGGCAGAAGCGGCGCCGCCGCGGCGGGGGCCGTCCCGGCGGCGAGGTGGCGATGGTCGAGGAGGCCGAGTTCACCTCGTACTACGGCCGGCCGATCATCAAGCCGCCGGTGTGGAAGACGCCGGACGTGCCGCTGTACCTCTTCCTCGGTGGCGCGGCCGGCTCGTCGTCGATCATGGCGGCGCTGGCCGACCTCACCGACCGGCCGACGCTGACCCGCAACGCCCGGTACGTCTCCGGGGGCGCGGCGATCGCCTCGGTCGTGTTCCTCATCCACGACCTGGGCCGGCCCGAGCGGTTCCTGCACATGCTGCGGGTGGTCAAGCCGACGTCCCCGCTGTCGATCGGCTCCTACATCCTGGCGCCGTTCAGCGGGGCGGCCGGGGCGACGGCGGCGGTGGAGCTGCTGGGCTGGTTCCCGCGGCTCAAGCGTTTCGGCGGGGTGGTCGCGGCGCTGTTCGGCGGCCCGCTGGCGACCTACACCGGGGTGCTGTTCGCCAACACCGCCGTCCCCTCCTGGCACGCCGCGCACAAGGAGCTGCCGTTCGTCTTCGGCGCCTCCGGCATGGCTGCCGGCGGGGGGTTGTGCATGGCGCTCACCCCGCTGGACGAGGCTGCCCCGGCGCGGAAGATGGGGATCATCGGGGCCGGGATCGAGCTGGCCGCCCTGCGCCGGGTCGAGCACGGCAGCAGCATCGTGTCCGAGCCGTACCGCATCGGTCGCGCGGGCGTGCTGATGCGCGCGGCGAGGGCGTGCACCGCCTCCGGGATGGGACTGGCGATCCTCGGCGGGCGCACCCGGCTGGGCGCCGTCGTCTCGGGCACGCTGCTGGCAGCCGGGTCGCTGCTCACCCGCTTCGGCGTCTTCGAGGCGGGCATGGCCAGCGCCAAGGACCCCAAGTACACCGTCGTCCCGCAGCGCGAGCGGCTCGCCGCCCGCGAGGCCGCTCAGCAGGTCGCCTCGAACGGGCACGCCCCGACGATCACCCGCTGACGCGCCGCCCCGGACGCCCGTCCGCCGCCTCCTGGCCGTGGGCAGCGGGCGGGGGTCGACCGGCCGGAGGAGCCGGTCAGCGGCAGGACGACGGCGGCGGCAGCAGGCCGTCCTCGATGGCGCGCACGTACAGGTCGCGGCGGGTCGGGGCGGGCCGGCCGGCGTCGGCGTACTTGGCGCGGATCCGCCGCAGGTGCGTCTTCAGCGTCTCGGTGTCCATGCCGAGCGAGCGGGCGACCGCCGACTGGACGTCGTTGGTCGACACGTAGGCCAGCAGCACCTCGAGCTGCCGGGGTGCCAGGCGCGGCCGGACCGGCGTCGTCCCCGGCCGGTGGCCGGCGCGAACCCGCCGGAGCGTGCCGACGGGGTCGGTGCCGGGCTCCAGGACGACGACCTGGCAGCCGCGGTCGGCGAGCAGTGCGGTCTGCCCGGCGGTCGGGGCACGGTCGCAGAGGCAGACGTCGGCGCGGGTCCCGAGGACGACCAGCGCCCCGGCGGAATCGGCCCACGCCACCACCTCGAGGCCGGGCACGCCCTCGAGCGCGGCGGTCAGCGCGGCGCGGTCCGGCGGGGCGGCGGCGACGACGGCAACGCGGAGCGTGGTGTCGTCGTCCCTCTGTGGCACCGGGCACCCCCTCCCACCTGCGGGTACGTTCCCATCCACAGCGGGACGCCGCAGGTCCGCCCCGCCGATTGGATGGGGGCGATCGCGTGAGCCAGGCGGGACCGCCGCACCGCACGGTGTCCCTGCACGAGCTGCACGTCGTCGGCCCGCACGGCCTGCCGGTCCGGCACCGCACGGTGCAGGTCGTGCGCGCCCTGCAGCCCGGGCTGGCCTCGTACACCTTCCGCTTGGACCGGCGGGAGGCGTCGGTGCGGGTGTTGCGCGGCGCGACGGCGGGCGAGCCGCGGCCCGACGGCGAGGGGTTCACGGCGGTGGAGCTGTGCTTCCCACGGCCGCTGGGCCTGGGCGAGACCGCGTCGCTGGAGTACGAGACGGTCTTCGACTGGCAGTCGGTACCGCCGCCGCAGCTGCGCCGGGCGGCGCGGCAGCCGGTGGAGCGGCTGGAGATGCGGGTGGCGTTCACGCCCGGGCGGCTGCCGGCCGAGCTGCACTGGGCCCTGTGGGACGGCTACGGCCCCGATGCCGGGCTGCGGGCGGCCGAGCGGGTGCCGCTGGACGACGAGTTCTCGGCGCACCGGTTCATGGACGAGATCGAGGGCGTCACGGTGGGCTTCACGTGGACGTGGCCGCCCGGCGAGGAACCGCGCCTCGACGGCTGAGCCGCTGCACCGGGCGGGCCATGGTCTCCTCGTCCTCGCGTTGCCGGTGAAGTGCCCACGGTCTGTGCCGGACGGCGGCGCGCGGAAGCGGGCGCGGCGGGCATGGCCGGCGGCGAGGACGCGGGGCGCACCGCAATTCCGCGGCATGAGCCCCTTCCGGGTCCCCGTCGGCGTGGTCCGGAGGCGCCGGCCGTGCGCCAAGGCCGAGGACCGGGTGACGGGCACCCGGTCCTCCCGCACCGCACACACCTCAGTAGGCCCCTGAACTCCGCAGCACCGCGCGGATCGTGCGCAGCAGGATCGCGAGGTCGAGCCCGAGCGACCAGTTCTCGACGTACCGGATGTCCAGTTCCACGGCCTCGTCCCAGCTCAGGTTCGATCGTCCGCTGACCTGCCAGAGACCCGTGATGCCAGGCTTCACGAGCAGCCTGCGGTGCATGTCCGGCCCGTACCGCGCAACCTCTCGTTCGAGGGCGGGCCGTGGGCCGACGAAGGACATCTGTCCCTTCAGTACGTTGATCAACTGGGGGAGCTCGTCGAGTGAGTAGCGACGCAAGAACCGTCCCACTGGGGTGACCCGCGGGTCCCGGCGCATCTTGAAGAGCACTGCATTGCCCTCGTTCTGCGACAGCAGCTCGTCCAACTGGCGCTCTGCGTCGGTGACCATGCTGCGGAACTTCAGGACGTCGAAACAGACGCCACGCTTGCCGACCCGGCACTGCCGGTAGAGCGCCGGACCAGGACTGGAGAAGCGAACTGCAGCGCCGATCGCCAGGAGCAGGGGCGAGCCCAGAACGAGCAACACAGCTGCGGCGACCCGGTCGAGGACTCCCTTGACCACCCGCCGGTGGCCGCGGAACTCCGGCTCCCGGATCTGGATCAGCGGGGCGCTTGTCGTCGGCCGGATCTGGAGTCGGTGGGGTGCCACCTCCAACAGTCCCGGTGCCGCGAGGACGTCGATGTTCGTTCCTTCCAGCCGCCAGGACAGGTCACGCAGGTACTGTCCGGCCGTCTCGCTGGCCGAGGCCACGACGACGGCGTCCGCCCCGACCTCGTCCACGACGCGCACGACCTGGCTGAGGTCACCGAGCACGGCGACCTGCGACCGCTCGAGGGACTGCGACCCCGGCGGCTGCGGCACGCATGCGCCGACGACCTGCAGACCGCATGCGGGATCCCGGCGGAGTCGCTGGGCCAGATCCAGGACGGTGCTGTCGCGACCCACCAGCACGACCCGCTTCGCCATGAGCCCCCGGCGCCTGGCCGCATGCAGCCGCCAGCGGTTGAGAGCACGGCTGAGGAGGGTGAGCACGGTGGCCACCGGGACGCCGATGAGCAACAACCGTGTGAGCCCGACAAGGGCAGGCACCTGGGCGGCATAGCCGGCGACGGCGACGGCGATGACCCCGCTGATGGCCACCCGACGGTATTCGACGGCCCCGGTGCCGTGCAGGCGCTCGGCGTAGGTGCTCAGCGACATCAGCAACGCCGGCCAGGCCAGCACGCCGATGGCCGCGAGGGCGATGCCCTGTACCGAGATGGGGCCGGTGAACGGCATCAGCGCGCACGCCGCCGCAATCGCGGCGATGACGTCCCCGGTCACCAGCATCGCGGTGTAGGCCACCAGCCACTCGGGGTTCTGCCGACGCCGTGCGGTGAACGGGTCGTAGACCGGGCGGCTGTGCGTCGTGATGACGACCGACGTCGTGAAGACCGGGGAGCGGGTGCTGGGTTCAGCCAAGCGCCGAAGTTCCCGGCTGTCGTCCGCGCCGAATCGGGGCATCACTGCCGCCGGGCCGGTGGCGGGGGACGGATCGGGGGCCAGGACGCTGTCGAGTCGCTCCCTGAATGCGTCGCTCATCGCGCACCTCCCTCGTCGGGACGGACGTGACGAGAACCCTCGGAGCGGGGGTGCGCGTCGAGGACAGGAGTGAGGTCCTCCGCACGGCCGCGGGGCCGGGCACGGTCACTTCGATCGGTGTCGTGTGCACCTCCGGAGCCGCACGAGCCTGGCGCAGTTGCGAGGACGTGGAGGGACGGGGGACAGGTGGATCGGTTCATGGGGCCAGTCCTTGGCCTAATCGGCACCGGCGGCGAGCGCCAGGGTGCTGTGACATGGCGGGGAAGATGGATCCGGGTGCGATCCGGCCGTGGCCGTGCCCGGACGTGGCGCTGATGACCAGGGCGTTCTCAGGGCGCGAGGACGCGACGCCGAGGGTCAGTCCGGGCGGCTGCCGGGATCGGTCGCAGTGCCGAGAACGTGACCGGCCACGCCAGAGGCCACACGGGCCGCCATGAGGGCGACCGACGCGGCGAGATCCTCATCGAGGACGGCGTCGTCGTCACAGGACTGGTGGTTCTGCCCGCCGCCACACGTGGTCCCGCTCATGCCGGTGCTGGCGACGGGACCGACCGGAACAGGAGCGGCCGGGGCAGCGGGTAGGGGCGGCGTGCCGACGGGGGACGTGAGCGGCACGTCGGTGGCTGCAAGAGCTACGACGTGATCGGAAGCCTGGAGACTGCCTCGTCCGCCGGTGAGATCCTCGGCGACGCTCAGGGGCGTGCGCGATCGATCCACTCCGGAGGCCGGAACCTGGCACACCTCATGGCCGGCACCCGTGAGCACGATCAGCAGGGATGGGAGCGCTGGGAGCCGGCTCCCTGTCAAGGCAACGACTGGGTTCCATGACGCCGTGGGAGCCAATACTGCGGGGGAGGGATCCGTACGAGTGATCAGCTCCTCCGATCGAGGTGCGGTGATCAGTTCCCTCGTGAGGTCGGTGTCCTCCTCGGATCCGGGAATTGCCCCCTGGATCGTCGACGTGGCCGAATGGGAAGCGGCCGACGGTGCAGCCGAACGGAGATCTACGACGACGAATCTGTCGCGGGTCTCCGGGGCGGGTGTGCTCTCCGTTGGCGAGACGCCGAGGACGGGACTCCGGCTCTGCTGGCCAGTGATGCTGTTGTCAGCGCCGACTCCCGTGTCCCTCCCGTGCGCCTGCGGCGTGAGGCTCACCTCGGGCGCTCGCGTCAATGACGCACTGGAGGCGGCCTGTCGTGTCGGCTGGGAGTCGCTGGCTCGAGACGATCGGGTAGCGCCGTCATCGGCGGGTGCCTGGGGGATGGCGGGCTTGGCCGGGGTGGCGGGGCGGTCGGCGGCCGGCGTGGCGGGCTTGGCCGGAGTCGCGGGGCGGTCGGCGGCCGGGGTGGCGGGCTTGGCCGGGCGGTCGGCGGCCGGGGTGGCGGGCTTGGCCGGGCGGTCGGCGGCCGGGGTGGCGGGCTTGGCCGGAGTGCCCGGCTGGGCGGGGCGGTCGGCGGCCGGGGTGGTCGGCTT
>NZ_FNHE01000008.1:0-4989 GCF_900103785.1 Geodermatophilus siccatus
AGGCATTCCAGATGAAAGGCGCCACCGCCTGCGTCGTGTACGCGCCAGCGACTGCCTGAGCCTGTTGTGTCGGGAGAAAGAACCACCCTTCCATCCGTTGTGACGCCATCCAGCCACCGCGAGCCAGGAATATGCCCAAGGCACTGTAGTCTGATTTGTGCACCTGGAGGCGGGAAGGGAGGCGGAGGTGCCTCTTGGCTTAGTAGGTTGGTAACTACATACCCATGGTCAGAAGTCTCTGGAGGCGCTGGAGGGGCGGCGAAGTCGGTCGAGACATAAGGCCCTCGATAGAGAATGTGGTCGATGGGGCCGTCACTTGTTACGGAACCTTGGTATGCATTGTGGAGTCCGCTCTGGGCGACAAACTCGTGCCATCCTGCTATCCGCCCGTCCGCATTATTGAAGTCGCCAGCCATGATGATCGCGTCGGAGCGAAGCTGTGCCAGGGACGTTGCAAGATGGTGGCCATCGCGGTTCTCGGAGTCACTCCAAGCGTTGAACCGCAGTGAGAAGATCAGATGATCTATCTCAAATATCCAGGCTGCCACCTGGATGACACCATACGTTGTCTCGCCTCCATTGCTAATCACAGGATGATAAATTGGCGTATAGAGCGGAAAGCGTGACAGTACGGCCACAACCTTCCATGCTCGAAGACCCATGGAAACGGTGTGCCCCCAGTGTGCATACTCGAAGCCGACGCCTTCTGCGATACGGACAGGTTGGTTGAAGTCAGGTCCAAACGGAGGGCGGTATCTCAGGGCCTCATTGAGTAGCACAATGTCAGGCGCCTCTTTGCGTATAGCCTCAGTTATCTGCGGTATGAAGACGTTATCCGGGAGATCCGGGTTGGTGTCTCGCCCTTCCGCGATGTTCCAGGTGAGGATTCGCAACTTATCGGGCATATCGGCCTCTACTCATAGAGTGGGTAGGTAGGCGGGAGTTTTCGAGAGCGATTGAGGGACGGTGTCGCTCGAACCGCTACGAATCCTGCAAGGGTAGTCACCCGATGTCGGTAGCCCGCCCATCGGCGGTGCCTCGCGAATGGCGGATCATCAGCGGGGAGTGACGATCCATCGGCTCCCCGACCCGCCCGTGTCGGGGCTAAGGACGACCGTGCCGTTTGGCGTGACGCCGTCTAGCCACCGGGGTCCGGGCTGGTCGCCGAGACACTCCAGGTGAATCGCTGCCCCGCCGGCGTCGTGCAGCCTCCACCGGCTCCCCGACCCGCCCGTGTCGGGGCTAAGGACGACCGTGCCGTTTGGCGTGACGCCGTCTAGCCACCGGGGTCCGGGCTGGTCGCCGAGACACTCCAGGTGAATCGCTGCCCCGCCGGCGTCGTGCAGCCTCCACCGGCTCCCCGACCCACTCGGTTCGAGACTGAGGACGACCGTGCCGTTTGGCGTGACGCCGTCCAGCCACCGCGGGCCGGGAATATCACCCCAGCACCACAGCCCGACCTGCATTCCGGCCTGTATCTGGTTGACGGGAATTGGCTCGGGCGGACGTTCAAAGCGCGCGTATACTGCGCAGAGGTGATATCCGGGCAAGGGCCATGCAGTCCATGCATCCACGAATTCCACTAGGTTCGGAGTAGCGTTCCACGAGCTGGCCATGTTGCCGAGGTGGACGCGACCATTTTCTAACTTGTAGGCAACTGGCCAGTGAAAAGTGAAGGCGGTCCCATTTAGTCTACCCAGGTCAACGAGCACTGGAACGGGCAAGTTTCGGTTCAGAGCCTCCGCCAGTTGGCTGAAGGCCACGGCCCTCCAAAGTCCAATATCGACGGGAGGAAAGCATACCGCCTTCGCTATGCACCCATAGCGCCCCAGCGCCTCAGCGATCCTTCCCGGGGTTGTACCCCAGCCAAAGACAACGTCCGGGCCCTGTCCATCATTGATGATTGCGTCAATTATTGCGCCGTCATCCCAGTGCCCTGCCGCGTTCCGCGGCAACCCGAACGGGTCGATGCGGTGGAAATCGATGATTGTGGCAATGGCGGCCTGACCGCAGGTGTTCCAATCAATATCGGGTCGAGTATTCCGATAGGCGTGGAAAGTTGTCTCCACTCTCGGAGCGTCCAGGTCGCGGCCCCATGTAATATGTTCTAAGCTTCCCTGAGTCCGGGCTGTCTCGTGCGCCCGGTTGTCCAGCCACTTCAGAAAATCGCTGGAATGCAGGTCCACGGGGGAAGTTTGGGGCGGAAATGCGACATCGGATTCCATGCTGCACCTCCAGAAAGGTGAATGAACACACCCATCCAGACTCGTGAGGGAAGGGGCGGCGGGGCTTCATCCCAAGTCTCTGGCCCGGGTGCTCTAGCGTGCTCAACCGACGCGGCCGCAGTGGCACTCCCAGGGTCCGCGGCTACCGTCACCGCATCGTCACCATGTCGTCACCGCGGCAACGTCCCGTGAGGCGATGGACGTCCAGGCCGCCGAGCGTGTGGGCAATCCCGTGCACTCAAGCCGCGGCTGTCGGTGACCGCAGCCGCACGACCACAATCCACTAGGCGTTGATCGCGGCGGAGCTGACCGCGGGGCTCGGCGCCGCAATCTCGGGGGCGATCAGGCTGCCCTCCCCGAGCCCCATATGCTTGGCGCGGGCTCGCTTGAAGGCTCGGTTGAACCGCCCCGGCGAGTCCGGAGACTCCAGTCCTTGAGGAGGATGGAGTCGTGGCAGATCGAAGCGTCCGGTATCCGCAGGAGCTGCGTGAACCGCCCCGGGATTGATGGAGGCTTCCAACCACCGAAGGATGGAAGTCATGGCGGCACCGCGGAAGTATCCCGACGAGCTGCGTGAGCGGGCGATCCGCTTCGCGCTCGACCTGGTCGACGGGCCAGAGAAGCTGAGCGTCAACGCCGCCTGCAAGCGGGTCGGCGAGCAGCTGGGGATCGTGCCGGACTCGCTGCGGAACTGGGTGCAGCAGGCCCGCATCGACGCCGGCAGCGCGCCGGGTCTGACCACCGACGAGCGGGCCCGGCTGGCCGAGCTGGAACGGGAGAACCGCGAGCTGCGCCGGGCGAACGCGATCCTCAAGAGCGCGTCGGCCTTCTTCGCGGCCGAGCTCGACCGGCCCTCCCAGCGCTGATCGACTACATCGACCAGCATCGACAGGAGTTCGGAGTCGAGCCGATCTGCCGCGCGCTCACCGAGGCGGGCGCCACGATCGCTCCGAGCACCTACTACGCCGCGCGGACCCGACCACCCTCGGACCGGGCGGTCCGCGACGCGCAACTCAAACCGGAGATCAGGCGGGTCTTCGAGGACAACCTGGGCGTCTACGGAGTCCGCAAGGTCTGGCGGCAACTCCTGCGCGCAGGCCACCGCGTGCCGCGCTGCCAGGTCGAACGGCTGATGCGCTCCCTCGGCCTGGCCGGCGCGGTGCGCGGCAAGGTCAAGCGGACCACCGTCCCGGCCGCAACCGTCGACGCCCAGCCCGAGGACCTGGTGCAACGCGTCTTCCGGGCTGCGGCGCCGAACCGGCTGTGGGTGGCCGAACTGACCTACGTCGCGACCTGGTCGGGCTGGGTGTACGCCGCCTTCGTCATGGCGTCTACTCGCGGCGCATCGTCGGCTGGCGCTGCTCGATCAGCCTGCGCACCGATCTGGCCGCCGACGCCCTCGAGCAGGGGCTGTGGCAGCGCGCCCGCGACGGCCACGAGATCCGCGGGCTGATCCACCACTCGGACAGGGGCTCGCAGTACCTGTCGCTGCGCTACACCGACCGGCTCGACGCCGCCGGCGCCGTCCGCTCGGTGGGCAGCAAGGGCGACTCCTATGACAACGCCGCCGCCGAGTCCCTGATCGGCCTGTACAAGACCGAGCTCATCCGCCGCCGCGGACCGTGGCGCGGCCTCGACGACGTCGAGTTGGCCACCCTGGAGTACGTCGACTGGTTCAACCACCGCCGCCTGCACGGCGCCTGCGGCGACATCCACCGGTCGAGTTCGAGGACCTCTACTACCGTTCGATCGCCGACCTCACCGAGGACCTCCCGGCAGCACCGAGCCTCCACTGAACCCGGGGCGGTTCAAATCTGCTGCTGCACCGGCTGGGGTGGAGCGTGCAGGTGCCCGCCCGGCGCGTGGTCCAGCGCGACGAGGAGTGGATCCGCGCCTGGCGGCTGGAGACCTGGCCCAAGATAGGGGGGCCGCGGCGGACCTGGGCGCCTGGCGGGTCCTCGAAGACGAATCGGGCCACGGGGCTCCAGGCTGCCGCAGGGTCGCACCTGGGGCCGCCGCGGTCGGACCCCGGTGGTGCGGGTGACCGCGGCGATCAGCCCGCGGCTGTCGGTGGCCGAGCTGGTCGCGGTCGAGCCCGGGCACCGGCCGCGGCTGAATTACCGCACCTATCGCGGGCGGCGCGGCGGGCGGCGCAAGGGGTTCACCGAGGCCGACTACGCCGCCCTGCTGGGGACCGCCCGCCAGCAGCTGAGCGGCCCGATCGTGCTGGTCTGGGACCACCTGAGCATTCACACGAACAAGGCCATGGCCGAGCTGATCGCCGCCCGGCCCTGGCTGACCGTCTACCGGCTGCCGCCGTACGCCCATGAGCTCAATCCGCTGGAGCCGGTGTGGTTACACCTGAAGCGGTCGCTCGCCAACCAGACCAAGCACACCCTCGCCGAGCTGACTGCGCTGGTGAAGACCCGGCTCCAGCGGATGCAGTACCGCCCCGGGCTGCTGGCAGCTCCTGTCCAGCACGGGGCTCGAGTTCGAATCGTTCGTGAACTTTCGCCGTTGATGATCTTGGTGACACGACGGTGACGCCGGGGTGACGGTGCGCGTGCTGTAGTACGCCGCTTTGGCGGCTGTCTGACCGACAGTCCCCCACCGAGGAGCTACAGGAAAGAAGGAACCGTCCCTGCTCCGACGAGGAGTGCTCATGGACAACGGCATCGGCGGCTACGACCTGGCCGACGAGCGTGATCGGGCCTTCGCCTTCGACTACGACCACTCCGGCAGGCTCGATCACATCGCCCTCTAC
>NZ_FNHE01000008.1:5269-276663 GCF_900103785.1 Geodermatophilus siccatus
CACTCCGGCAGGCTCGATCACATCGCCCTCTACCGGCCCGGATTGGGCACCTTCTGGATCCTGCGCAACACCGGGGGTGCGTTCACGCCGGTCTATGCGGAGGGCTCACCCGGGCACGGCATCGACGGCTACGACCTGGCCGACGAGCGGGACCAGGCGTTTGCGGTGGACTATGACGGTTCGGGCAAGCCGGATCACGTCGTTCTCTACCGACCGGGCGCGGGCGTCTGCTGGATCCTTCGCCAGTCGGCTCCGACCATGTTCACGCCTGTTGTGCGGTCTCGCCAGCAGACGCAGACGCTGTACCAGCCTTTAAGCGAGGTGAAGGGCTGGGTGCAGGTCCAACTATCCCGCGACGGCGCGGTCCGTTTCAGCGGGCACGTGCACAACGACCCGCTCATCTCTGAGGCGTTTGACTTCCAGGTGCGCGTCCAGATTGGCACGGTACAGGCCATTGTCCTGCAACATTCGGGACACTGCGGCGGTCTCGGTGCAGGGCCGGAGGCGCGGAATGACTGGTGGGACGAGCAGGACGTTCGCTTTGAGGTGCTAAGGCATTTCGACGCCATCGTGGCGGACAGCAACCTGCAGGTTCAGGAAAGTCGCACAGGGTCTATTACTGGCCCGTTGGCCGACATCGGCGAGTTCGTCCTCGGCTGGGCTCTCGGTGCGGTGGCCATCAATCCACTGACTGGCCTTCTTATCTTCGTCGGGGGAGAGCTGGTGGGCCTTGCGCTATCCGGCGACCTCGTGCCAGTCTCCCGGATTATCGGCGGCACGCTATGGCTTAAGGGCCCATACGGCACCTTGTATGCCCTTGCAGCCGAGGGCATAGCTGCCATCGGATCTAACAGTAGGCAACTCACGCAACAGGAGTATGACTGGGCGGATGCGGAGGTGTTTCAAGGAACTCTGCCTCCTATCGACAAGATCGTCTTGACGGACACCATCACACGCATCGACAACACCGAGAGAGCATTTGTATTCCCACGATTTGACGGGAAGTTCACGCTCAACTTCGGTCCCGCGGGCTTTGCCAACCCGATGGGGCAGCCGCGGACATTCATCCACGAACTAACGCACACTTGGCAGTTGGAGCATACGCAGCTTGGCCTGGCCTGGCTCGCGGAGGCTCTTGCCACTCAGGTTTGCGCCGCTCTTGGCCAGGACGTCTACCACGTCGGCCCCCCCGGACCTCCCTTCAGCGACTTCAACTTAGAACAGCAGGCAGAAATCGTTGCCCGTTGGTGGAGCGGAGGAAAGAGCACAAGTGATCCCTACTATCGCTACATCGCAAGCAACATCAGGCTGGCTTCCCCCTAGCTAGTCGCCAGAGTGTATTGAGCCATTCATCTACTCTCATCCTTTTCTCCAGGTCAGCGCTGCGGATCCCAGCTATGCCAATCTTGCGGACGGTGGGCGTATTCGCACAATCGGCTCTCGGGCGACGCGCCATCGACTCGGGCTCGCGATTGCGGGGTGCACTCTTAGGGGAGGGAGCGCAGGGCTGCTGCAAAGTCGGGAGATGAGCTTCTGAGCTGCGCGTTTGAGGGCGGGCACGGGCCGTGTGGTGATCTGCCTGCCGCCGCAGCCTCTGGACCCGGCCGAGTCGATCAGCCTGCTGCAGGCCCTGACCGCGGTCGCCGATCCGCGCCGAGCCCGAGGACGTCGTCACAGTCTGCAATCAAGTCTGCTGCTCGCGGTCGGCGCCGTGCCGGCCGGCGCCCGCTCGTACGCGGCGATCCCCCAGTGGGCCCGCTGCGCCGAGCAGGCGGTGTCGGGATGCGGGCCGGTGCCGCACGCGACCACGTTCGGCCGGGTGCTGTCCGCCGTCGACCCAGTTGCGTTGCAGCGTGCACTGACCGGCTGGGTCAGGGCCCGCCGCGAGGGCCGCCGGCGCCGGCGGCCCGGCGACGTGCGACACCTCGGGCAGGCCCGAACCGTGGTGGCGGTGGACGGTAAGACGTTGCGGGGCGCCCGCACCTCGGACGGGGAACAGACCAAGCTGCTCGCCGTCTTCGCTCACGCCGATCAGCTGGCGATCACCCAGATCGAGGTGGTCGGCGGCGACGAGCTGGCCGCCTTCGCACCCGTGCTGGACACCGTGCCTGTCCTGCGCGGAGTCGTGGTCACCGCGGACGCGCTGCCCTGTCAGCGCACGCACGCCACCTACCTGCGCGCCCGCGGCGGGCACTACCTGTTCACCGTCAAGGGCAACCAGCCCACACTCCGCCGCGCGTGGGCCTGGCTGCCCTGGGCCCAGGCACCCGCACTGATCGAGCGGCAGGTCGGACACGGCCGGACCGAGTCCCGCTCAATCAAGGTGCTCGACTTGGAGGGCGCGCCGGAGGCCCAGCTGTTCCCGCACGGTGCCCGGGCGATCAAGGTGGTGCGCCGTCGCCGCTGCTCCGGCCGGGCCAAGCCATCGGTGGAGACGGTGTACGCGATCACCTCGCTGGGCCACCACGACGCCGACCCGCGGCTGCTGGCCGGCTGGATCAGCTCGGACTGGACCATCGAGAACTGCCTGCACGGGGTCCGCGACGTCACCGCGGGTGAGGACCACTCGAGCGTCCGGACCGCCTCGGGCCCTCAGGGCATGGCCGCCCTGCGCAACACCGCGATCAACCTCATCCGGCTCCGCGGCGGCACCAACATCGCCGCCGCCTAGCGCAGCTTCAGCTACCGACCCGTCGACGTCCTCGCTGCGCTCACCGCGGCCTGACCGAAGGACGGACGAGCAGGTCGAGCGGCACGTTCACGACTTTGCACGAGTCCTGGCCTCCCGCCCGGGCCACGAAATCTCACGCCTACGACAAATATGCTGGACGGCGAATGAGCCTGAACCCGATCACATAGTTGGAGCGTGTCGGTACTTCACCGTTGCGATATGCCGAGCGCGCACCGTCTGCTGGATAGTCCCAGCCCCCTCCACGAAGCACTTTCTTGACGGGGTCCAGTCTCTGCCCATGCCCGTAGGATCCGTAATACCAGTTATCCACCCATTCCCAGATATTGCCATGGATGTCATACAGGCCCCACGGGTTCGGCCGCTTTAGCCCTACTTCGTGCGCATATTCCGCCACATCTTTCGTTAGATCGCGATACCATCCATAAAACCGCATGTCCCGCTCGTCATCCCCGAAGCTGAAATCAGTGGTCGTACCAGCCCTTGCCGCATACTCCCACTCCACCTCCGTGGGGAGGTAGTAATTGTTATCGGGGTCCATGCGCGACAAGCGATTGATGTAATCCTGGGCATCGAACCAACTCACATCAACAGCCGGGAAGCGCTCGCCTTCGCGGACATGCCGATCGTCGGCCCACGGCTTCGTGCCCACAACTTCGAGCCACTCTTGCTGTGTCACGACATATCGAGCCATGTAGAACGGTGAATTGATGGTCTCCTGATGAGGCGGCCGCTCATTTTCTTCACGATCTGAGCCCATCGTGAACGCGCCGGGTAAGATCAGAGCGAACCGGGACCCCAAGGGACTTACCCAATCTTGCAATCCGACGGCCTTGAGAAGTTGAGCTAGTCCTGAGTGATAGTCCTTACGGAAGTCGGCGTACAGCTTGTCAGCGAGCAGCGGTGGAAGTTCGCAATCCTCGGCGAGCAGAGGGAAAACAGCTGTCGACGAGGACGCAATCTCGGCTCTGTACTTGGACTGCCACTCCCTTTCGACCCATCCTGACTCGACCGCTGCCTTAGTTATCCAGACAGCGAGAAAGTTGGCATGGGCCAAGCCCCGCTGAATGGACTGGGTGATGCGGTCGCCAACACCGATCTCCCATGCGTCTAGCCAGACGTCCAGACCCGCTCGTTTCAGGTCTTCCGCCAGACGGAGAGCATCCGCAGCATCACGGTTGGAATGACTGATGAAAATGCTTGGCGCTGGCACTGTATCGGCCCCCTTCCGTAACTCGTCGGCGAAGCACCCTTTCATGCTTTGCGCTGTTAGGAGTGTCTCGCCTCGGTGGCGTGCATCACCAGGGTCAGATGGCACGAGGGTTGCACCCCTAGAGGGCCCGTACTCCAGAAAACCGCGCAGGATGAAGCGTGATGGCCTCTCGCCAGCATTCAGGGCGCTGGGATTGGGTCACGGTTCGTGCAAAGTCCTCAGACAGGCGGTTGAGCTGCGCGGATGCTGGCGTAGAGAGGCTGTGATTCGGCGCGAAGCCTCGACCGTCACGTAGTCGGACCCACCGCCAGGTCGCTCTGACCTGGACAGGCGTCGAGTGCTCACCTCCAGGTGGAGTGCAGAGCGGTGGCTCAGGAGGCCTGACTCCGGCCGCTAGCCGCCATAACCGCAAATCAGGCCCGGCAAAGCTGACTTTGCAGCGGCCCTGCGGCAGCACCGGTCTCGAGTTCAGACCGTTTCTGTAACCCCCTCCCTTGATGATCGCTCGGTCAGAGTCGGCCATGCGTCCGCGTCCGCATCTGCGGTGACGCCCACGTGACGCTGCGGTGACGCCATGGCCCTAAAGTGCGCGCTCACCGGTAGGGGACGGGTTGGCCTCCGGTTCTAGGTGGCACCCGCCGGCTGGTCTGCCCCGAACCGATCGATCGCGACAAGGTATCCGGACTTCAACTGACGCACGTCAGTGCACCAGCATTGTTCATCCTGAAAGCCAAACCTGGACCCGTGGTCAGGGAAGTCCAGCGTTACGAACGAGGGGACTGACGGTGGCCGGCACCATCATCTGGAATGACCAATTCTACCCCGGCAGAGGTGTCAATAGCCAAACGCAGCAAACGTACAACCTCGGACTTGAGTTTTCCGATCCAATAGCCGAGGCGCCGGGCCAACGCTCCCAGTATTACCTAGAGACACTGACGTCAACGCACGATCTGATGCGGTCCTTGAACATCAGTGCTTCAGCGTCACTCGGTGTTGGCGCCTTCTCGGTGTCCGCTGAGTTCGAATTATCGAAGAACACAGAGATGAGCAGCTATTACACCTACGCTCTGGTACGCGTTCAGGTGCTGAACCCTCCTTTGGTTATACGGAACCCCCGGTTGACGCAGGAAGCTAGACAGCTTCTTGAGCAACGAGGATGGAGGGAATTCGCGGCGGCGTATGGCTGGGAGTACATCACCGGCAAGGTCACCGGCGGAGCCTTTTACGGACTTATTGAGTGTCAGACCACCACTGTACAGCAACAGCAGTCGATTCGAGCACAGCTAAGCGCCAGCTACGGTCCTTTCAAAGGAGAGGGTGAGGTTTCCAGCGAACTGAAGGAGTCCATGTCGCAGGTTGGCCTGAATGTCTCGGTGATAAGGACGGGGGATCAGGGCCCATTCCCGGTCTCGTTTGACGAGATGCTCGAGGCCGCCCGCAAGTACCCGGACAGAGTGGCGGCCGGTGCAAGCCCGGTGGTGGTGTCGGCCCTCGTCAACGATTACCGCAGTTCTGTACCCCTACCGCCTGTTCCTCCCGAGGACTCCTTGGAGGTACTACAACAACGCCTAACACTGGAAGACTTGGGGCGCGAGTACGTGCGGCTTCGTGACTATAAAGCAACATTGGACTTCGTACTGGGGCGCGATCTGTCCGAGTTTGATGATTTCAGAGATCTCGACGCGGCAGCGCTGGAGGCGCAGCGGAAGCGTTACCAAGATTCGCAACGCGCGACAGTGGCAGAGTTGAATGCAATCACCGATAGGGCAAGGAGGTGTCTGGCGGATATACGACAATGCGACACCTATGCTACTACGGTCGAGACGCTTCAGACTCCCACCATAGGAGGCAACCTTATGAACTTGAGGGAGCTTGAGAAGCGAGTCGCCGGACTCGAAACAAGTCTTATTCCTATAGGGACAATTGTACCCTTCTCCGGGTCGCTCGCGGAAGCCGAGGCCAAACGCGAGCATGGCTGGTGGATGTGCGACGGCCGCCTTATAACTGACCCGAGTTCACCGCTCACCGGCCGAAACACACCAGATCTCAGAGATCGATTCTTGATGGGCTCGGGTCATCCGCCGGCATTTCCTCCGGGGGGCAGAGGGGGCGGTACTCAGGCTACAGTCCCAGACCGCGAGGTTTGGGTTACCTCGGACTGGTTCACGGCCGAGGTTCGACCCAACACTCCCGTCGGCGTCCGGGTGGGCGAAGAATGGATCGACCGACACCACATCACCAGCAGGGGGATCGTGCCCGGCGCGACGGTGCAGACAGTTCCTCCATTCACGGCCGTGATTTACCTCGTCAAAGTTCGGTGACGCGAGCGCGTACCAACCGGAGAATCGCCCATCACACCGAACACGGCGGAATCAATGGGGTGCGGTCGAAGGTCGAGGAGCTAGCGCTCCGTACCGGCGCGGATTTGGTTCGCGTGTGATCGCCTTCCGGTAGGGCTACATACTCATACTGTCCTTACCGCAAGTTCTGGGTGGGCCTGACTGCGACTAGGGATGGGCCCGCCGATTGGAAGCGGAGGATTACGCTATGACCGGGGTGTACTCCAGGCGAGCATTGCAGGCCTTCATCATCCTGTTGTTCACCTACGGCTTGCTGGTCGCCATGCTCGTCCTGCTCCATGGGCTTGATATTCTGCGGTTCACAACGAACCTCGAAGGCAGTGTGATCCCCCTAGTCAATAGCCTCCCCTTCGTCGCACTCTACCTCCTAGTGCTACTAGCGGCGACTGCTGGATATGCTCGCGGACAGATTATGTCCAAGAGATTGCCGTTCAATCAGCTCTTGAAGGAGGAGCTCTCAAGCAGTCAGATGGAAAGCGCGGGCATCAAGACTAAGATTCGTAGCCCGGGTGGCAAAATTTATGCCGAGACTACCTTTCGGGAAGCTCTCGCCGCAGCCACCTCGGCGCGCCTGCCGATCCTCGCCGTCGTCGATCAGCAAGATGCTGTAACAGGTGTTATCACAAGCCATGACCTTCTTCAGAAGTTTCAGGACATCGCTAGGAATGAGCAGTCGACCGGTGACGAGTGGAAGTCAATACTTGGCGAGCGAGTGAATCAGGTCATTAACCCGAATCCTCCAGTCATGGCTGGAGTGGACGAAAACGTGCAGGAGGTTCTCGCCCGATTGATCAGCTACCAGCATACGAAGCTTGTGGTCGTGAAGGATCTCGTCAAGAAGGAGTATATTGGCACGGTCGACGCCCTTGATTTAGTGGGGGAGATCTTAGAGAAGTCGGTAGAGGAATAGGTGCAGGGCAAGTCGATCTTGCGGCCTTCGGCCAGGCGATATCTTCCCAGGCCTTGGACATTCAGTTGCCGAGTGACGACCTCGGACGTCTGCAGGAGCACCACGGGGCAGAAAAGCTTGGCTTCTCTGGTACGGCCCGCGACCTCGTGTTCGACTGCAGCAGCGTGGCAGACCGGCTGACCGCCTTCGATGGGCTCGACCGGCGTCGCAAGCCGCTGCTGGGCTATCGACAGTTCGACTACTGGGTGTACGAGGAGCACCGCAACGCGGTTCAGATGGTCGCCCACCTCGCCGGCGCTCGACAGCACCTCGACCCCCGCATCGCGGAGCACGTCGCCCTAGTTTTAGATCTCGCCCGGCTGCACCTGCTCAGTCTCATCCGAATGACCGGCCACATCCGCGGGGCCTTCCTCGGGGACCCCGATCTTCGACTACAGGAGTACATCTTCGGCGGCGCCACGAACCTGCGGGAGAAGGTCGAGACTGCCCGGCTGCTCAACCGTTCCAGTCCCGAAGGCACGGG
Organism: Geodermatophilus siccatus; assembly: GCF_900103785.1. GTDB lineage: Bacteria > Actinomycetota > Actinomycetes > Mycobacteriales > Geodermatophilaceae > Geodermatophilus > Geodermatophilus siccatus. The sequence continues at coordinate 12,965 of NZ_FNHE01000008.1, forward strand.
TCCCCTTGACCATCTGCCGCCCTACTACGCCCCGCTTCGGGAGCTAGTGCCGCGGCTGCCAACGTTCGCCCGTCCCCGGGCGGACGAAGGAGTCCCGGCTGAGCATGGAGGCTGTCACCGTCGTCTCGTCTGATCCTGACTTCCCGCAGGAGATGCGAGATGGCGCAGCCCGTGCAGGTCCGGCCGATCAGCAGCGACGAGGGCAACCGGCTGCTGCGGATCGTGCGCCGCAGCAGCGGGTCGGTGGTGACCTGGCGGCGGGCGCAGATGGTGCTGCTCTCGGCCCAGGGCATGCCGGTGCCGCAGATCGCCGAGGTCACGTTCTCCAGCCCCGACCGGGTCCGCGACGTGATCCACAACTTCACCGCCGACGGCTTCGACTCGCTGTATCCGCGCTACGCCGGCGGCCGGCCACCGAAGTTCACCGTGGACCAGCGGGCCGAGATCAGGAAGGCCGCGCTGAGCCGCCCGGCCGATCACGGGTTGCCGTTCTCCGTCTGGAGCTTGTCGAAGCTGGCCGACTTCCTGGTTGCCGAGGGGGTGGTCGACGACATCTCCCATGAGGGTCTGCGCACGCTGCTGCGCGAGGAGGGCGTCTCCTTTCCAAGCCGTGAAGACCTGGAAGACCAGCACCGATCCCGACTACGAGGCCAAGAAGAACCGGGTGCTGGAGCTCTACGCGATCGCCGACGGACGCCGCCGGCCCGGCGTCGATGACCCGTCCGTCGTCATCTGCTGCGACGAGTTTGGCCCGCTGAACCTTCAACCCCACCCCGGCAAGCAGTGGGCACCGCAAGCGGTCGGTCGTGGCGACCAGTGCCGTCCGCGGCGGCGTCGCCGGCGGGCCACCTACACCCGACCGCACGGCGTGCGGCATCTGATCGCCGGCTACGACTTGTCAACCGACCGGCTCTACGGCCACGTCAAGGCCCGTAAGGGCCGCACCGAGTTCCTGGCCTTCTGCCGCTACCTGCGCTCGCTGCACCCGGCCGAGGTGCGGATCGCGATCGTGCTGGACAACTTCAGCCCGCACCTGTCGACCAGGACCGATCCGCGGGTCGGTAAGTGGGCGGCGAACAACGTCGAGCTGGCCTACGTGCCGTTCTACGGCTCGTGGCTCAACCGCATTGAGGCCCAGTTCACCGCGCTGCGCTACTTCGCCCTCGACGGCACCGACCACGAGTCCCACCGCGAGCAGGCGAGCATGATCCGCCGCTACATCGCCTGGCGGAACCGGCACGTCACCGACCCCAGCCTCCGCAAGGTCATCCGCCGAGCCGACACCATCAAGAGGGCGAAGGTTGCCTGACCCGGCACTAGACGAGTAAGTCCGAATGGGATCAGTGGTCGTAGGCGATCAGTGATCTTGTGACCGGCTGGCCGGTCTGGCGGTTGTGCCAGATGGCGGCGGTGAGGGCGAGTAGGCGTTGGGCGACGCGGGCGGTGACCCCGGCCAGGCTGCGCCCTCCGTGTAGTTCCAGGTCCAGTTGGCCTTTGAGGGTGTCGCTAACCGATTCGATGAGCTGGCGGATCGGCGCGAGCAGCCGCTGGCCGGGGCGCGGCGTGCGGTTGCGGTAGGACGGGCGCAGCAAGCCGATGCCGTGCTCGGTCAGGTAGCGGTCGAGCTCGGCGGAGACGTAGCCCTTGTCGGCGATGAGCAGCAGCCCGGGGCGCTCGGCGAGCAGCTCGGCGTCGTGGTCGAGGACGGTCATGAGCACCTGGCGTTCGTCGAGCTTGGGATGGGCCAGCGCCCAGGGGAAGAGGCAGTCCGGCCGGGGTGCAGATCAGGTGCAGCCGTAGTCCCCAGAAGTAGCGGGAGTGGCTGGCGCAGTAGCCGTAGCCGGCCCATCCGGCCAGGTCCGAGCGCTGCGCCGTGGGCCGGGAGCGGGCGCACTCCACCGGGGTGGAGTCCACCAGCCAGACCGGATCGGCCCACAGATCGGTGTCGGTGGCCAGCGCCCGGATCAGCCGCCGCAGCAGCGGCAGGGTGGCGCGCAGCCGCTTGTTGTAGCCGGACTGGCCGGGCAGATACGGGAACGCGCCGGGCAGGGCCGCGGGCACCGCCCGCAGCCAGCGGGCCTCGGAGCGCACCCCCAGCAGCACCTGGGCCACGGCCAGGGTGAGCAGTTCGGCGTCGGTCAGCTTCGGCGGCCGGCCGGTGCTGCGGCGAGGCCCCAGATAGTCGTCGATGCGGACGTAGAGTGCGGTCAGGAGGGTGTTTAGGTCGGTCGTCACAACCCGAGCCTGAACACCCCCCGCCCGTCTCTGCAGCGGCCTTCGACCCTCCGGGCCGTTAGGACTTATTCGTCTAGTTCTCCGGCTGCTGCGCCGCCCGGACCGCATGCAGACAGCACCGCGGTACGGGGAACTGGCCGTTGCGCTTGTCCCGTACCGGGTCTGATGGAGGCTCGCAATCCACGTGAGGATGAGAGTCATGGCGGCACCGAGGAAGTACCCCGACGAGCTGCGGGAGCGAGCGACCCGGATGGTGGTCGACGCGCGGCGTGACCCAGCCACCCGGTCCGGGGCGTTGAAGCGGATCGGCGAGCAGTTGGGCATCAACCCCGAGACGCTGCGCAACTGGGTGATCCAGGCCGAGATTGACGAGGGCCACCGGCCGGGCATGACGACCGATGACGCGACCCGGTTGGCCGAGCTCGAGCGTGAGGTGCGAGAGCTGCGCCGGGCGAACGCGATTCTGAAGAGCGCGTCGGCTTCTTCGCGGCGGAGCTCGACCGCCCCGCCCGCTGATCGTCGCCTTCATCGACGCCCACAAGCTCGAGTTCGGGGTCGAGCCGATCTGCCGCGTCCTCACCGAGGCCGGTGCGCAGATCGCCCCGAGCACCTACTACGCCGCCAAGTCGCGGGCACCGTCGGCGCGATCGGTGACCGACGCGGCGACCACCGAGGTCATCGAGCAGGTGCACAGCGACAACTACGGCGTCTACGGGGTGCGCAAGATGCACGCCGAACTACGCCGGCAGGGCCACCAGGTGGCCCGCTGCACCGTGGCCCGGCTGATGCGCCGCACGGGTCTGCGCGGGGTGAGCAGGGCGAGAGGGCCGCGCACCACCGTGCCCGACACCGGCCCGGACACCCGCTCGGACCTGGTCGACCGCGCCTTCACCGCGACCGGCCCGGACCAGCTGTGGGTCGCCGACATCACCTACTGCCGGACCTCCTCCGGCTGGGTATACGCCGCCTTCGTCATCGACGTGTTCTCTCGGCAGGTGGTCGGCTGGCAGCTGTCCCGCAGCTTGCGCACCGACCCGGCCCTCGACGCGCTGGAGATGGGCATCTCGACCCGCCGGCGGGCCGGCCGCGACGTCAGCGGGCTCATTCACCGCTCGGACAAGGGCGCTCAGTATGTCGCCGTGCGGTACACCCAGCGCCTCGCCGAGGCCGGCGCGGTCGCCTCCGTCGGCTCCACCGGTGACAGCTATGACAACGCGCTGGCCGAGGCGTTCAACTCGCTGTTCAAGGCCGAGCTGGTCCGCAGCCGCGGCCCGTGGAAGGACATCGACGACCTCGAGATCGCCGTGGCCGAGTACATCGACTGGTTCAACCACCGCCGTCTGCACGGCGAGATCGGCCTGCTTCCACCGGTCGAGCACGAGGACGTCTTCCACCGGCACAACCCCGTGGCGACTACCGTCGCCGCGTCAGTTCCGAGCCTCCACTGAACTCGGTACGGGACAGGGGCCGAGCGCCCGGCGGCAGCGCTGCAGGATGTCCTGGCCGAGGGCCCGGGCCGGGTCCGCCTCGCCCACCGAGAACAGGGCAAGGGCGAGACTGCACGCGGCGGTGAGGGTGTCGGGATGGTCGGGGCCGAGGACTGACCGCCAGCGATCGAGTAGCCGCTCGGAGACGGCCCGGCTCCCGCGGCTGTCGCCGTGGGCCTGCAGATAGCCGATGGTGTCCAGGACCAGTTTTCGGACGGCGTGAGAGTGGTCTCCCAGCGGGCCGGCGAGCACGTGCGGAGCGAGCGCGGCGTAGGCGGGCCAGCCGGCCGGGCCCTCGGGGTCGCCGGGGGAAGCGGCAGCTAGCAACGCCATCGCCCGCTCGGCAGTGGCCTCGTGCTGCTCGGGCGAAAGCTGCTCGCGGATCACCAACTGCACCAGCCGGTGGACCTGAAAGTCGTCGGGGGAGCGGCGGGCCAGGGAGTATCCGACCAGCGTCCCAAGGGTGTCGGCCAGGGCGTCGGGACCGGCGGCGACGCTGCGCAGCGGCTCGCCGAGCAGCTCGGCGTGGTCACTGAACAGACACAGTGGAATGGGTTCGGGCGCCAGGAAGGCGGCCAGCCCCAGCAGCTCCACCGCGGCCGGGTCCTCACATCTAAAAAGACGTTGCAATAGTTTGTCGGGAGCCGGCGGGCGCAGATCAGGATGGCGGCCAGTCGGGCCAGCGCCGTGATGGTGGTGGCGGTGCGGTCGTAGCGCAGCGCGAGGCGTTTGTAGGACAGCAGCCAGCCCAGCGTCCGCTCGACTACCCAGCGATGCCGGCCCAGTCGGGCGCTGGAGTCACGCCCGATCCGGGCGATGCGGGCGGTGATGCCCCGGCGGCGCAGGTAGCGGCGGACCCGCGGGATGTCATAGCCCTTGTCCCCGTGCAGCTTGACCGGCCGCCGGCGGGGGTGGCCGCGGCCACCGATCCGGATGGCCGGCATCGAGTCCAGGATCGGCTCGACGAACAGGCTGTCGTGCCGGTTCGCCGCTGAGACGAGCACGTTGAGCGGCAGCCCGGTGGCGTCGACGAGCGGGTGGTACTTTCTGCCGGCCTTGCCCCGGTCGGTGGGGTTCGGGCCGGTCAGCGCGCCCCCCTTTTCGCCCGGACGCTGACCGAGTCCAGGCTGGCCCGCGACCAGTCCAGCCGACCGCTCTCGCCGAGCCGATCCAGGACGGCCTGGTGTAGCCGGTCGAAGACGCCGGCGTCGGCCCATTCGTGCATCCGGCGCCAGCAGGTCCAGCCTGAGCCGTAGCCCAGCTCGATCGGCAGCTTGGTCCAGCCGATGCCGGTGGACAGCACGAAGGCGATGCCCTCGAGCACGTCCCGATCCGAGGCACGCGGCCGCCCGGTGCGCCCGTGCACCGCCGGCGGCTGCGGAGGGATCAACGGCTCGAACAGCGCCCACAGCTCATCGCTGATCAGCCGGGGCGGCGGGGACGACGCCGGCGACGACATGTCCGCGAGCCTGCGCCGGGTTGTCAGGTCGAAATAGAGCCCGACGACCTACTTCTGCAACGTCTTCTTGGAACCCTCTGCCGCTCTGAGTCTCATGCCGGCGGGCGCTGCGGCCGTGCCTTATCCGTGCCTTAAGCACCGGCCAAAGCCGGTGGTCAGCGGTCAACAGAGGTCAGCACCCCTAAGGCACGGAGGGAGCGACGCTGCTCAGCTGACCTGCGCATACCTGCATTTGAGCTGGTCAGGAGGTGGAGCGGGTGACGGGAATCGAACCCGCATGGCCAGCTTGGAAGGCTGGGGCTCTGCCATTGAGCTACACCCGCGACGGTGCTCCGACAGCGTAGCCGCCCCGGGTCCGCGGCCGGTCGCCAGGCGGCGGTCGTCCGCGTCGCGCCGTCCCCGGCCGGGCGGGACCTAGACTCGACCCGCCACGGGGTGTGGCGCAGCTTGGTAGCGCACCCGCTTTGGGAGCGGGGGGCCGCAGGTTCAAATCCTGTCACCCCGACCGTCCCCGTCCGCCGGACCGGCACCTGTCCGGCTGTCTCTAGACTCGGGGGTCGACCCGGCGTCGTCCGTCGTGCCCGGCGCCCCATCCCCGTCTGTCTATCGAGGAGCACTGCTGCTGTGAAGAGCACCATCGAGGAACTGGGCCCCACGCGGGTCCGGATGGCGATCGAGGTGCCGTGGGGGGACCTGGACCACGCCTTCGGTGAGGTCTACAAGGAGCTCGGCCGCCAGGTGCGCGTGCCCGGCTTCCGCCCCGGCAAGGTGCCCAACCGGGTGCTCGACCAGCGCATCGGCCGGCCGCTCGTGCTCGAGCAGGTCGTTCAGCACGCCATCCCGGAGGTCTACTCCGAGGTCGTGCGGGAGAACCAGGTGCGCGTCCTGGGCCAGCCCGACATCGAGGTGACCCGCCTCGACGACAACGACACCCTCGCCTTCACCGCCGAGGTGGACGTCGCCCCCAAGATCGAGCTCCCGTCGCTCGACGCCCTCGCGGTCACCGTCGACGACGTCGAGGTCACCGACGACGAGATCGACCAGCAGATCTCGGTCATGCGCGAGCGCTTCGGCATGCTCACCGGCGTCGACCGCCCCGCCCAGGACGGCGACTTCGTCTCCATCGACCTCGAGGCCAAGCTCGGCGACGAGGTGCTCGAGGACGGCTCGACCACCGGCATGTCGTACGAGGTCGGCTCCGGCAACCTCATGGAGGGCCTCGACGACGCCGTCCGCGGGCTGTCCGCCGACGAGTCGACGACCTTCCAGACCGCGCTGCTGCAGGGCCCGAACGCCGGTGAGACGGCCGACGTCACCGTCACCGTCCGCTCGGTGAAGACCAAGGAGCTCCCCGAGCTCGACGACGAGTTCGCCTCCACCGCCAGCGAGTTCGACACCCTCGAGGAGCTGCGGGAGGACATCCGCACCCGGCTGGCCCGCACCAAGGTGCTGCAGCAGGGCGCGCAGGCCCGCGACAAGCTGGTCGAGCACCTGCTCGAGACCGTCGAGGTGCCGATCCCGGAGAACCTCGTCGACCGCGAGATCGAGTTCCGCAACCAGGCGATGCAGAACGAACTGCAGCAGGCCGGCATGGACTGGGACAGCTTCCTGCAGATGACCGGTGTCGAGAGCCAGGAGGCCTACGACGCCGACCAGCGCAAGAACATCGAGGAGGCGGTGCGCACCCAGTTCATCCTCGACGCCATCGCCGACGCCCGTGAGGTCACCGTCGACAACGAGGACCTCTCGGCGCAGATCATGGCGCAGGCCCAGCGCAACCGGATGAGCCCGGAGCAGTACGCCCAGCAGCTGCAGCAGGGCGGCAACATCGCCGAGTTCGTCGCCGACGTCCGCCGCACCAAGACCCTCGCCCAGCTGCTCGAGGAGACGACGATCACCGACGCCTCCGGCAACGTGGTCGACCTCGAGGCGCTGCGGCCGCGCACGGTGCAGGCCCCGGCCGCCGGCAGCGACACCGCCGAGGCCCAGGACGCCGACGGCGAGACCGCCGACGCCGATGCCGACGTCGCCGACGAGGCGCCCGACGCCGAGGTCGCCGACGCGGCGGCCGTCGAGGCCACCGAGGGCGCGACCGAGGACTCCGAGGACGTCACCAAGGGCTGACGCCCACCGCGCCGCACGACCGACGCCGTCCCACCCCGAGGCCCGGGGTGGGACGGCGTCGTGCGTCCCGGACCCGACCGGCGCACCCGGCGCTGCGCCCACGGCGAACACCCCCCTGCGCCGGGACTGTCGCTGCACGGGTCCGCGTTAGGGTCGACGCAGACTCCGGCGAGCACCGGGGAAAGACACCCCCGGGGGCCTCTCCCGGGCCCCGCACCACCCAGCCCGCCCAGATCGTCTGCACGACAGTCCTACGGAGGTCACCGCACCCGTGAGCACCAACCCGAACCAGGCGAGCGCGCCGCTCCTGCGTGGCGCCGCCGGGGGGATGAACCTCGGCGACTCCGTCTACGAGCGGCTCCTGCGCGAGCGCATCATCTTCCTGGGCACCCAGGTGGACGACGTCATCGCCAACCAGCTGGCCGCGCAGATGCTGCTGCTGTCCGCCGAGGACCCCAAGCGCGACATCCACCTGTACATCAACTCGCCCGGCGGCTCGGTCAGCGCCGGCATGGCCATCTACGACACGATGCAGTTCATCGACTGCGACGTCGCGACCTACGGCATGGGCCTGGCCGCCTCGATGGGCCAGTTCCTGCTGACCGCCGGCACCAAGGGCAAGCGCTACGCCCTGCCGCACGCGCGGATCATGATGCACCAGCCGTCCGCCGGCGTCGGCGGCACCGCGGCCGACATCGCGATCCAGGCCGACCTGTTCCGGCGCACGAAGCGCGAGCTCAACGAGCTGCAGTCCTTCCACACCGGCCAGCCGATCGAGCAGATCGAGCGGGACTCCGACCGCGACCGCTGGTTCACCGCGCAGGAGGCCCTCGAGTACGGCTTCGTCGACCACGTCGTCAGCCGTGCCGCCATGACCGACCAGGCCAACCCGGTCACCGACAACTGACGGTTCGGAGGAGAACTGACATGAGCTTCGAGATGCCCTCCAGCCGTTACGTGCTGCCCTCCTTCGTGGAGCGCACCAGCTACGGCATGAAGGAGTCGAACCCGTACAACAAGCTCTTCGAGGAGCGGATCATCTTCCTCGGGGTGCAGATCGACGACGCGTCGGCCAACGACGTCATGGCCCAGCTGATCACGCTGGAGTCCAACGACCCCGACCGCGACATCACGATCTACATCAACTCGCCCGGTGGCTCCTTCACCTCGCTGATGGCCATCTACGACACGATGATGTTCGTCCGGCCCGACATCCAGACGGTCTGCATGGGCCAGGCCGCCTCGGCCGCCGCCGTCCTGCTCGCCGCCGGCACCCCCGGCAAGCGCCTCGCGCTGCCGTACTCCCGCGTGCTGATCCACCAGCCCTCCGGCGAGGCCGGCGGTCAGGTGTCCGACCTGGAGATCCACGCCGCGGAGATCGAGCGGGTGCGCACCCAGATGGAGCAGATCCTGGCGCGGCACACCGGTCGCACCGCCGAGCAGGTCCGGTCCGACATCGACCGCGACAAGATCCTCACGGCCGAGGAGGCCAAGGAGTACGGGATCGTCGACGCGGTGATCCAGAGCCGCAAGCTCAACGCGCTCCCGGGCTGATCTGCCGAAACGGGACGGGTCGAGTGCGCGCGTGTCGGGCGCTCGACCCGTACCGTCGAGGGACGCGGGACGCATGTGGTCAAGGCGCCGTCCCCGCCGGGCGAGTCATCGCCCTCCGGGGCCGGTGCCGGCAGGTACGGTCGGCGAGCACCCGATCCCCGGCCCCACGTGCTGGGAGGAGAGCCTCGCCGGAGCGGGGCCGAGCACGGGACGTCAGCACCATCAACAGGCGGGCACCTGAGACCAGGAGCCTGGAAATCCCCCCCGAGGTGGAGGTCAGCAGGTGGCACGAATCGGTGAGAGCGGTGACCTGCTCAAGTGCTCGTTCTGCGGGAAGAGCCAGAAGCAGGTCAAGAAGCTCATCGCTGGCCCCGGGGTCTACATCTGCGACGAGTGCATCGACCTCTGCAACGAGATCATCGAGGAAGAGCTCTCGGAGTCGTCGGACCTGAAGTTCGACGAGCTGCCGAAGCCCAAGGAGATCCACGACTTCCTCGAGCAGTACGTCATCGGCCAGGACAAGGCCAAGCGTGCGCTCTCGGTCGCGGTCTACAACCACTACAAGCGGGTGCAGGCCGGCGGCGCCGGCAGCCGCGACGACTCGGTCGAGCTGGCCAAGTCCAACATCCTGCTGATGGGCCCGACCGGCTGCGGCAAGACGCACCTGGCGCAGACCCTGGCCCGGATGCTCAACGTCCCGTTCGCCATCGCCGACGCCACGGCGCTGACCGAGGCCGGCTACGTCGGTGAGGACGTCGAGAACATCCTGCTCAAGCTGATCCAGGCCGCCGACTACGACGTCAAGCGGGCCGAGACCGGGATTATCTACATCGACGAGGTCGACAAGATCGCCCGCAAGAGCGAGAACCCGTCGATCACCCGCGACGTCTCCGGCGAGGGCGTGCAGCAGGCGCTGCTGAAGATCCTCGAGGGGACGACGGCGTCGGTGCCCCCGCAGGGTGGTCGCAAGCACCCGCACCAGGAGTTCATCCAGATCGACACGACGAACGTGCTGTTCATCGTGGGCGGCGCCTTCGCCGGGCTGGAGAAGATCATCGAGCAGCGGGCCGGCAAGCAGGGCATCGGCTTCGGCTCGGAGATCCGCAGCAAGAAGGAGATCGACGAGGCCAACGCCTTCGCGGAGGTCATGCCCGAGGACCTGCTGAAGTTCGGGATGATCCCCGAGTTCATCGGCCGGCTCCCGGTCATCACCAGCGTGGAGAAGCTGGACCGCGACGCGCTGATGAACATCCTCACCGAGCCGAAGAACGCCCTGGTGCGCCAGTACCGGCGGCTGTTCGAGCTCGACGGGGTGGACCTCGAGTTCACCGACGACGCGCTCGAGGCGATCGCCGACCAGGCCATCCTCCGCGGCACCGGCGCCCGCGGCCTCCGGGCGATCATGGAGGAGGTCCTGCAGTCGGTGATGTACGACGTCCCCAGCCGGGACGACGTCGCCTCCGTGGTGATCACCAAGGAGGTCGTGCTCGAGCACGTCAACCCGACGATCGTGCCGCGCAAGCCGAGCCGCGCCCCCCGCGAGAAGTCGGCCTGATCCCAGGCGCAGAGCGACGGCCCGTCTCCCACCGGGGAGGCGGGCCGTCGCCGTTCCCGGGGTCCGTGGTGATGCGCGCCGACGGCGCATCCCGTGGCGGAGACGCGCCGTAGCTGCACATCACCGGCCATCGAGGAGTGCCCGCCGGGCCCGGCAGACCGCGAGGACGTCGCCTCGCGCCGGCTGTGGGTGTCCGGTGGTGTGCGGTCGTGGCGCATGCGTCGGTCGAGACGCGCCACGACCGCACACCACCGGGGAGTCGCCGCGGTCAGGCCTCGGCGGGTGGGGCGAGGACGACGTCGACCGCCAGCGGCCCCTCGCTCGCGACGACCTCCAACGAGGCGATCCGGCCGGCCTCGACCAGGTCGCTGCGCGCGGCCTCGACCAGCGCCACCTGCTCGGCCGGTGCGGTCACCGTCGCGGACTGCACGTCGGCGCGCATCGAGACCTTCGCGTCGGACTTGGCCTTGCGGACCCCGGCCAGCGCGGTCGCCACCACCGACACCACCGCGGGGTCCCCACCGGTCGGCAGCTCGGTCGCGGCCGGCCACGGCGCGCGGTGCACCGAGCCCGACTGCCACCAGGACCAGACCTCCTCGGTGACGAACGGCAGCACCGGCGCGAACAGCCGCAGCTGCACCGACAGGGCGAGCGCCAGCGTGGCCCGGGCGGACTCGGCGGCCGGCCCCGACCCGTAGGCGCGGGACTTCACCAGCTCCACGTAGTCGTCGCAGAACGACCAGAAGAACGCCTCGGCGACCTCGAGCGCGCGGGTGTAGTTGTAGGACTCCATCGCCGCGGTCGCCTCGTCGACGACCTGCGCCAGCCCGGCCAGCAGGCCGTGGTCGATCGGCTCGGTGACGGCCGAGGCCGACAGGTCCGCCGACGCCCCCAGTCCCAGCACGAACTTGCCGACGTTGAGGATCTTGATGGCCAGCCGTCGGCCGACCTTCATCTGCGCCTCGTCGAACGGCGAGTCCGCCCCCGGCCGGGCGCCGGCGGCCCGCCAGCGCACCGCGTCGGTGCCGTAGCGCTCGAGCACGTCGATCGGCGTGACGACGTTGCCCTTGGACTTCGACATCTTCTTGCGGTCCGGGTCGACGACGAAGCCGGAGATCGTGGCGTGCGTCCACGGCACCGTGCCGTGCTCGAAGTGCGAGCGGACGACGGTGGAGAACAGCCAGGTCCGGATGATGTCGTGGGCCTGCGGGCGCTGGTCCATCGGGAAGACGTGCGCGAACAGCTCCGGGTCGGTGTCCCAGCCCGAGGCCACCTGCGGCGACAGCGACGACGTCGCCCAGGTGTCCATGACGTCGGGGTCGGCGACGAAGCCGCCGGGCACGCCGCGTTGGTCCTCGGAGAAGCCCGGGGGGACGTCGGACGACGGGTCGACCGGCAGGGACTCCTCCGGCGCCAGGATCGGCTCGTCGTGGACCGGCTCACCGGAGGGGTCGAGCCGGTACCAGACCGGGAACGGGACGCCGAAGAACCGCTGGCGGCTGATCAGCCAGTCGCCGTTGAGCCCCTCGACCCAGTTCTCGTACCGGTGCCGCATGTGCTCGGGCACCCACTGGATCTGCCGGCCGCGCTCGATCAGGGCCTCGCGCAGCGACGCGTCCCGGCCGCCGTTGCGGATGTACCACTGCCGCGTGGTGACGATCTCCAGCGGCCGCTCGCCCTTCTCGAAGAACTTCACCGGGTGGGTGATCGGCCGCGGGTCGCCGTCCAGGTCGCCGGACTCGCGCAGCATCTCCACGATCCGCTGCTGCGCGCTGAACACGGTCCTGCCGGCCAGCTCGGCGTACCGGTCGGCGGGGACGCCGGGCGGTGCGTCGGGCAGCAGCCGGCCGTCCCAGCCGACGATCGCGCGGGTGGGCAGCTGCAGCTCGCGCCACCAGGTGACGTCGTTGAGGTCGCCGAAGGTGCAGATCATCGCGATGCCCGAGCCCTTGTCCGGCTCGGCGAGGCGGTGGGCGACCACGGGCACCTCGACGTCGAACAGCGGCGTCCGCACCGTCCGGCCGAACAGCGGCTGGTAGCGCTCGTCGTCGGGGTGGGCGACCAGCGCGACGCAGGCGGGGATCAGCTCCGGCCGGGTGGTCTCGATGAACACCGGGCCGTCGGCGGTGTGGAACGCGATGCGGTGGTAGGCGCCCGGGCGCTCGCGGTCCTCGAGCTCGGCCTGCGCGACCGCCGTGCGGAACGTGACGTCCCAGAGGGTCGGCGCCTCCTGGGCGTAGGCCTCACCGCGGGCGAGGTTGTGCAGGAAGGCGCGCTGCGCGGTGGCGCGGGAGGCCTCCGAGATCGTCCGGTAGACGTTGTGCCAGTCCACCGACAGCCCGACCCGCCGCCACAGCTGCTCGAAGGCGCGCTCGTCCTCCTCGGTCAGCCGCATGCACAGCTCGACGAAGTTGCGCCGCGAGACCGGGACCTGGTCCTTGCCCGGCTTCGCGGGGGGCCGGAAGTCCTCGTCGTAGGGGAGCGAGGGGTCGCAGCGGACGCCGTAGTAGTTCTGCACCCGGCGCTCGGTGGGCAGGCCGTTGTCGTCCCAGCCCATCGGGTAGTAGACGTGCTTGCCGCGCATGCGCTGGTAGCGGGCGACGATGTCGGTGTGCGTGTAGCTGAACACGTGCCCGACGTGCAGCGATCCGCTCGCGGTCGGGGGAGGGGTGTCGATCGAGTACGTCTGCTCCCGCGGGGCGGAGAACGCGGCCGCGCGGTCGAAGGCGTAGGTGTCGCTCTCGGCCCAGCGGGCGGCCCACTTCTCCTCGAGCCCGTCCAGCGACGGCTTCTCCGGTACACCGGCGCCCGCTCCGGGGACGGTGGTCTCCGGGGTCTGGATGTCGGTGGTCATGCCCCTCATCGTAGGTAGTGGCCGACTGGCATCCTGGACAGGATGAGCACCACGGCGGGTACGGGGCACAGCGGCGGAGCCGTCGATCTCGCCCGCGTCGAGGAGGAGCTCCTGGCGCGCTGGCCCGAGACGCGGCTGCAGCCCTCGCTGGCCCGCATCTCCGCCCTGGTCGACCTGCTGGGGGCTCCGCACCGCGCCTACCCCGTCGTCCAGGTGGCCGGCACCAACGGCAAGACGACGACGGCGCGGATGGTCGACGAGCTGCTGCGCGGCTTCGGTCTGCGGGTGGGCCGGTTCACCAGCCCGCACCTGCAGTCGGTGCGCGAGCGGATCGTCCTCGACGGCGAGCCGGTCAGCGCGGAGCGGTTCGTCGAGACCTACGACGACATCGCGCCCTACGTGCAGATGGTCGACGCCGCCGGTGAGCACCCGATGAGCTTCTTCGAGGTCATGGTCGGCATGGCCTACGCGACCTTCGCCGACGCGCCGGTCGACGTCGCCGTCATCGAGGTCGGGATGGGCGGCACCTGGGACGCGACCAACGTGGTCGACGCCCGGGTCGCCGTCGTCACCCCGGTCGCGCTCGACCACGCCGAGTACCTCGGCCCGGACGTCGGCACGATCGCCGGCGAGAAGGCCGGGGTGATCAAGCGCGACGCGGTCGCGGTGCTGGCCCGCCAGCAGCCCGCGGCGCTCGACGCGCTGGTCCGCCGGGCGGTCGAGGTGGAGGCCGTGGTCGCGCGCGAGGGCACCGAGTTCGGCGTCCTGGACCGGCGGGTCGCCGTCGGCGGTCAGCAGCTGCGGCTGCAGGGCCTCGGCGGCGAGTACGAGGAGGTCTACCTCCCGCTCTTCGGCGCGCACCAGGCGCAGAACGCGGCGACCGCGCTCGCCGCCGTCGAGGCGTTCCTCGGCGCGGGAGCGGCGACCGGGCCGATCGACCAGGAGACCGTGCGCGCCGCGTTCGCCGCCGTCCGCTCGCCCGGCCGGCTGGAGCGGGTGCGCACCAGCCCGACGGTGCTGGTCGACGCGGCGCACAACCCGGCCGGCATGGCCGCCACGGTCGAGGCGGTCCGGGAGTCCTTCGACTTCACCCGGCTGGTCGGCGTGGTGGGCGTGGTGCACGGCAAGGACGTCGAGGGGATGCTGCGCGAGCTGGAGACCGTCTGCGCCGAGCTGGTGGTCACCCAGAACAGCTCGTCGCGCGCGATGCCCGCCGACGAGCTGGGCGCGCTGGCCGTCGACGTCTTCGGCGCCGACCGGGTCAGCGTCCAGCCACAGCTGCCCGAGGCGCTGACCGAGGCCGTCGAGCTGGCCGAGGCCGGTCCCGACGACGCCCTGGGTGGCTCCGGCGTGCTGGTCACCGGCAGCGTGATCACGGCGGGGGAGGCCCGCACGCTCATGGGCGGGCAGCAGGCGTGACCGGGCCCGCGAGGTCACGGGTGGGCACAGCACGGCGCCGCACGGTGTCGACGAGCGCCGGCGAGGAGACACCGTGACGGCCGCGGACCCGGTGCGGGCGACCCGCGCGCTGCGCGGTGCGGCGGCCGGCGTGCTGGTGCTCGAGGGCATCGCCGTGCTCTTCGTGCCGCGCGGCATCGCGCAGACCGCGGAGGGCCTCGGCGGCGTGCGGCTGACGCTGCTGCTGGTGCTGGCCGTCGGCCTCGTGCTGGCCGGCGGGGTGCAGCGCCGTCCCCCGGGCCTGGTGGTCGGCACCGCGCTGCAGGTGCCGCTGCTGCTCACCGGTCTGCTCAACGCCGCCATGTGGTTCGTCGGCGGTGTCTTCGTGCTCATCTGGCTGTACCTCCTGCAGGTCCGCAAGGAGCTGCTCGGCCATCCCTTCCGGGAGCCCGCTCCGCGTGGGGACGGCGACCCCGCCGCGTAGGCTCCGCGCTCGTGTCTGAAGCCACCCCCGCCCGCACCCTCGTCCTCGTCAAGCCCGACGGCGTCGCCCGTGGCCTGGTCGGCGAGGTGATCTCGCGCCTGGAGGCCAAGGGCCTGCGCCTGGTCGCCGCCGAGCTGCGCACGCTGACCCGGGACGTCGCGGAGGAGCACTACGGCGAGCACCGCGAGAAGCCGTTCTTCGGCCCGCTGGTCGAGTTCATCACCGGCGGCCCGCTGCTCGCCCTCGTCGTCGAGGGCCCCCGGGCGGTCGAGGCGTTCCGCGCCCTGGCCGGCGCCACCGACCCGGTGAAGGCCGCTCCCGGCACCATCCGCGGCGACTTCGGCCTCGAGGTGCAGAACAACATCGTCCACGGCTCGGACTCCGACGAGTCCGCCGCCCGCGAGATCGCGCTGTTCTTCCCGAAGCTGGGCTGAGGCTCTCCGCCCGCGAGATCTGCACACTGGTCGTCATCGGCGCGCTGAAGGCCGCCACTGTGCAGATCTCGCGGCCGCGGGGGCCGTCTACCCTGGACGGGTCATGAACGGTGAATCGCTGTACCCCCGTCTCGAACCGCTCCTCGCGCAGGTGCAGAAGCCGATCCAGTACGTCGGCGGTGAGCTGAACGCGCAGGTCAAGGCGTGGGACGACGTCGCCGTCCACTGGGCGCTGATGTACCCCGACGCCTACGAGGTCGGGCTGCCCAACCAGGGCCTGATGATCCTCTACGAGGTGCTCAACGAGCGGCCCGACGCCCTGGCCGAGCGCACCTACGCCGTGTGGCCCGACCTCGCCGCGCTCATGCGCGAGCACGGCGTCGGCCAGTTCACCGTCGACTCGCACCGGGCGGTCGCCGACTTCGACCTGCTCGGCGTCAGCTTCGCCACCGAGCTGGGCTACACCAACCTGCTCGAGGCCCTCGACCTCGCCGGGGTGCCGCTGCACGCGGCCGACCGCGACGAGACGCACCCGGTCGTGGTGGCCGGCGGGCACGCCGCGTTCAACCCCGAGCCGATCGCCGACTTCGTCGACTGCGCCGTCCTGGGCGACGGCGAGCAGGTCGTCGGGGACATCACCGACGTGGTGGCGGCGTGGAAGGAGCAGGGCCGCCCCGGCGGGCGCCTGGAGCTGCTGGGCCGCCTCGCGCGGGTGGACGGCGTCTACGTGCCGCGGTTCTACGCCGTCTCCTACGGCCCGGACGGCGCCATCGCGGCGGTCACCCGCACCCGCGACGACGTCCCGGCGCGGGTCGGCAAGCGCACGGTCATGGACCTCGACGAGTGGCCCTACCCGAAGACGCCGCTGGTGCCGCTGGCCGAGAGCGTGCACGAGCGGATGAGCGTGGAGATCTTCCGCGGCTGCACCCGCGGTTGCCGGTTCTGCCAGGCCGGCATGATCACCCGCCCGGTGCGCGAGCGGACCATCACCGGCATCGGCTCGATGGTCGACCAGGGGCTGCGCGCCACCGGGTACGAGGAGGTCGGGCTGCTGTCGCTGTCCAGCGCCGACCACTCCGAGATCGGCCAGGTCGCCAAGCAGCTCGCCGACCGCTACGAGGGCACCAACACCGGGCTGTCGCTGCCGTCCACCCGCGTCGACGCCTTCAACGTCACCCTCGCCAACGAGCTGTCCCGCAACGGCCGGCGCTCCGGCCTGACCTTCGCCCCCGAGGGCGGCAGCGAGCGGATCCGCCGGGTGATCAACAAGACGGTCTCCAAGGACGACCTGGTCCGCACCGTGACCACCGCCTACGCCAACGGCTGGCAGCAGGTGAAGCTCTACTTCATGTGCGGTCTGCCGACCGAGACCGACGAGGACGTGCTGGAGATCGCCGAGCTCGCGGTCGAGGTCATCCGGGCCGGCCGGGAGGCCAGCGGCCGCAAGGACATCCGCTGCACGGTCTCGATCGGCGGGTTCGTGCCCAAGCCGCACACGCCGTTCCAGTGGGCCGGGCAGGCCAGCGCCGAGACGATCGACTCCCGGCTGCGGCTGCTGCGGCAGGTCATCAACGCCGACCGCCGCGTCGGCCGCTCGATCGGCCTGCGCTACCACGACGGCAAGCCGGGCATCGTCGAGGGCCTGCTCTCCCGCGGCGACCGCCGGGTCGGCCGGGTGATCGAGCGGGTGTGGCGTGAGGGCGGCCGGTTCGACGGCTGGAGCGAGCACTTCTCCTACGAGCGCTGGACCGCCGCCGCGGCCGCCGAGCTCGAGCCCCTCGGCATCGACCTGGACTGGTACACCACCCGCGAGCGCGGCCAGGACGAGGTCCTGCCCTGGGACCACCTGGACTCCGGGCTGGACAAGGAGTGGCTCTGGGACGACTGGCAGGAGGCCCTGGCCGAGGAGGAGGTCGCCGACTGCCGGTGGACCCCCTGCTACGACTGCGGCGTCTGCCCGACCAACGGCACCGAGATCCAGATCGGTCCCACCGGGCGCAGCCTGCTGCCGCTCACGGTCGTCGGCCGCTAGTGGCCCGCCAGCCCGAGGGGCCGCCCCCGCCGCCCACCGTGCAGAAGCTGCGGCTGCGCTACGCCAAGCGCGGCCCGCTGCGCTTCGCCTCGCACCGCGACCTCGCCCGCGCCCTGGAGCGGGCGCTGCGCCGCGCGCGAGTGCCGATGGCCTTCTCCGCCGGCTTCTCGCCGCACCCGAAGATCTCCTACGTCGGCGCGGCGCCCACCGGCGCGGCCAGCGAGGCCGAGTACGTGGAGATCGGCCTGGCCGAGCGGCGCGACCCCGAGGAGGTGCGCGCCGCGCTGGACGCCTCGCTGCCGCCGGGCATCGACGTCCTCGAGTGCGTGGAGGCCCTGGGCCCCGGGTCGCTGGCCGACCGGATCGACGCGGCGACCTGGCGCGTGGAGCTGCCGGGGGTGGCGCCGGCCGAGCTGGCGCAGGCCGTCGAGGCGTTCCTCGCCGCCGACGTGGTCACCGTCGAGAAGCGCACCAAGAACGGCCTGCGCGACATCGACGCCCGGCCGGCCGTGGCCAGCGCGTCGGCGGCCGAGGAGGCAGGTTGTGCCATACTGCACATGGTCGTCCGGCAGGTGACGCCCGCCGTTCGACCCGACGACGTGTTGGCCGCCCTGGTTGCCGTCGCCGACCTGCGCCCGCCGTCGCCCCCTCGGGCCGTGCGTGAGGCGCAGGGCCGGCTCGACGACAACGGGACCGTGGCCGACCCGCTCGGCCCGGACCGGGTCGCGAGCACCCGCTGCCAGGGGGAGCCCGCCACGGTCTGACCGGTGGGCCCCGGGGCCGCACGCCGTCGAGCGACACGGCTGCCAGACGTGACGCACCCCGAGATCTCGCACCACCGCAGGACCCGCACCACCGGCGCCCGGCCGCGGCAACTCCTCGCCCGGACACCGACCCCCAGACTTCGCGGGTCGCGCCTGCCGCCGCACCCGGCGCGGGGGCCCGACCCGTCCGACCCCGTGCTCCTGCGCGGCCGCCAGTCCCCGTGATCGGCGCCCGGGAGCACCACACAGGAGGCGAGCCACGCGTGGCCGACCAGACAGACGACAGCACGACCACCCCGGCCGACGAGGGCCTCGACCCCGCCGCCCTGCCGCAGGGGGCGGAGGGGGCCGCCGCCGAGGACGACGTCCGCGTCGCCGAGGCCGGTGACGACGACGCCGGCGAGCAGGCCGCCGTGGAGGAGCTCGCGGCCGCCGAGGAGGACGCCGAGAGCCCCGAGCCGGCCGCCGAGCCCGAGGAGCCCCCGGTCTCCCGCTTCGGCGCCGAGTTCAGCTCCCCGGAGCCCACCGCCGTCATCGCCCGTCCCCGCCGCCGGGCCACCCGCCCGGCCGGCGCGGCCGACCCCGGCGACCACCCGCCCGCGCCGCCCGCCGCCCCCACGATCCCGGCGTTCGTGAGCTTCGTCGCGCCGACCGAGGCCGACGTCCCGCCCCCGCCGCGCCGGCGCAGCCGCCGTCCGCTGGCCGAGTCCCCGGTGGTCGAGGAGACCGACGTCGAGCCGGCCGAGGACGGCGAGGACGAGACCCCCGCGCCGCGCTCGCGGCGCAGCCGCTCGCGCCGCCGCTCCGCTGGTGCGGACGAGACCCCCGCGACCGACCAGGACACCGACACCGACACCGACTCCGACTCCGACGAGGAGCTGGCGGACGCCGAGGGCGACCCCGGTGTCGACGACGGCGAGGACAACGGGGCCGGCGGCAGCCGGCGCCGCCGCCGGGGCCGGCGCGGGCGCGGCCGTGGGCGCAGCGGGGACGACGCCGCCGACACCGAGGGCGACGACGACGCCACCGACGACTCCGCCGACGAGGATGTCGACGAGGACCAGGGCGCCGAGGAGACCGACGAGGACGCCGACGCCGACAGCGGCGAGGACACCGCCGAGGGCGACGAGGGCGAGGGCGGCTCGAGCACCCGCCGCCGGCGCCGGCGGCGCCGCCGTGGCTCCAGCGGAGAGGCCGGCGAGGCGGCCGCGGGGAGCGACGACGACCGTCCCGAGCGGGCCGGCCGCAACGGACGCACCACCAGCGACGACGACGTCAAGGGCGTCACCGGGTCCACCCGGCTGGAGGCCAAGCGCCAGCGCCGCCGCGACGGCCGGGACAACGGCCGCCGCCGGGCGCCGATCCTCACCGAGGCCGAGTTCCTCGCCCGCCGCGAGGCCGTCGACCGCAAGATGGTCATCCGCCAGCGCGGCGAGCGCACGCAGATCGCCGTCCTCGAGGACGACGTGCTCGTCGAGCACTACGTGACCCAGGCGCAGGCGACGTCGTTCGCCGGCAACGTCTACCTCGGCCGGGTGCAGAACGTGCTGCCCAGCATGGAGGCGGCGTTCGTCGACATCGGCAAGGGCCGCAACGCCGTCCTGTACGCCGGTGAGGTCAACTGGGACGCCGCCGGGCTGACCGGCAAGCAGCGCTCCATCGAGCAGGCGCTGAAGTCCGGCGACAAGGTGCTGGTGCAGGTCACCAAGGACCCGATCGGCCACAAGGGCGCCCGGCTCACCCAGCAGGTCAACCTGCCCGGCCGCTTCCTGGTCTACGTGCCCGGTGGTTCGATGACCGGCATCAGCCGCAAGCTGCCCGACACCGAGCGGCAGCGGCTCAAGGACGTCCTCAAGAAGATCGTCCCCGAGGACGCCGGCGTGATCATCCGGACCGCCGCCGAGGGGGCCTCGGAGGAGGAGCTCACCCGCGACGTCGCCCGGCTGCAGGCGCAGTGGGAGGTCATCCAGACCAAGGCGTCCTCGTCGAACAACGCGCCGACGCTGCTCTACGGCGAGCCCGACCTGGCCATCCGGGTCATCCGCGACGTCTTCAACGAGGACTTCAAGGAGCTCGTCGTCCAGGGCGACGACGCCTGGGACACCGTCGAGGCCTACGTCGCGCACGTCTCCCCGGAGCTGACCGGCCGGCTGACCCGGTTCACCGGCGAGGGCGACGTCTTCCGCGACCTGCGCATCGACGAGCAGCTGGCCAAGGCGCTCGACCGGAAGGTGTGGCTGCCCTCCGGCGGCTCGCTGGTCATCGACCGCACCGAGGCGATGACCGTGGTCGACGTCAACACCGGCAAGTTCACCGGCTCCGGCGGCAACCTCGAGCAGACCGTCACGCGCAACAACATGGAGGCGGCCGAGGAGATCGTCCGCCAGCTCCGGCTGCGCGACATCGGCGGCATCATCGTCATCGACTTCATCGACATGGTCCTCGAGAGCAACCGCGACCTGGTGCTGCGGCGGCTCACCGAGTGTCTGGGCCGCGACCGGACCAAGCACCAGGTCGCCGAGGTGACGTCGCTGGGCCTGGTGCAGATGACCCGCAAGCGGGTCGGCCAGGGGCTGCTCGAGGTCTTCTCCGAGCCGTGCGAGCACTGCCGTGGCCGGGGCGTGATCGTCAGCACCGACCCGGTGGACGAGAAGCGCCGCGGCAACGGCGGCGGAGGCGCCGGTGGCGGCAACGGCCGGCGGGACCAGCAGCGCGGTGGCGGCAGGGACAACGGTGCCCGCGACGACGCCAGGGACGCCGCGCCGGCCGAGACCGTGGCCGTCGGCGCCGAGGCGCCGGCCGCGGGGAGCCCGGACGGCGACGGCGAGGGGCAGCGCTCCGGCGGCGGCCGGCGCAACCGCGGCCGCCGCAACCGCAGCCAGTCCGGTGAGGAGCGCGCGGCCGAGGACGCCGCGGTGCTGACCGCCGCAGGCGCGCCCGTCGAGGACGCGGTGGGCGCCGACGCCGGTTCCCCGGACGCCGGGACACCGGACGCCGAGGCCCCGGACGACGCGGTGGTCGCGGTCGAGCCGGATCAGCCCGACGCCGTGACCCCGGAGGCGGCGCCCGAGCCCGTCGCCGAGGAGCCGGCCACGCAGCCCGCTGCCGAGCCGGCCGCCCAGGAGCCGGTCGCCCAGGAGCCGGTCGCGCAGCCGGCTGCCGAGCCGGCCCCGGCGGAGCCCGCTCAGGCACCGGCGCCCGCGGACCAGGCGCTCGCCGAGCCGTCGCCGGCCGGGCCGGAGGACCAGGCCGGGGCGGCGGAGGGGGCCGACGACGAGGCCGTGCCCGCCGGCGCCGGCCCGGACGACCCCGGCCCGATGGACGCCGAGCCCCCCGCGGAGCCGGTGCCGGCCGACACGCCGTCGTCCGCGGGCACGGCGGGGGAGACCCGGCCGCCGGTGGCCGACGACGGCAGCGGGACCGCCACGCCGGTCACCCGCCCGCGCCGCCGCCGGGCGGCCAGCCGCCCGGCCGGCCCGCCGGCCTCCTGAGGTCCCTGCGGGGGCCCGCCGTGAGCGGCTGGGGGGCACGGGGGTCCTCCTCCTTCCCCCGTTCGACCGGAGGAAGGACCCCGCCGCCCCCCACCGCTGGCGAGCTCGCGGTGGGACCCTGCGGCGGGGCCGTTGCGGCTCGGGTACGCTGGTCGGGTTGCACCGCCCCGGCGGGGCACCGCACGGTGCCGCCTGGGAGGCGGGCAACCCGTCCAGCACCCGGCGCCCGACGTCCGGGCGCACGCAGGACACGACAGAGCGATCGAGGAGTTCAGTGGTGTACGCAGTCGTGAAGGCCGGTGGCCGGCAGCACAAGGTGGCCGTGGGCGACCGGTTCACGGTCAACCGTCTCGTGGGTGAGGCGGGCGACACCGTCACCCTCCCGGCCCTGCTCCTGGTCGACGGCGACACCGTCACCAGCGACGCGGAGACGCTGGCCGGGGTGACCGTGACCGGCGAGATCGTCGGCCACGGCAAGGGCCCGAAGATCCGCATCCACAAGTTCAAGAACAAGACCGGCTACCACAAGCGTCAGGGGCACCGTCAGCCCCTCACCGACGTCGTGGTCCGCGACATCACGAAGGGCTGACGCCGACATGGCACACAAGAAGGGCGCCTCGTCCTCCCGCAACGGCCGCGACTCGAACGCGCAGCGCCTCGGCGTCAAGCGCTTCGGGGGGCAGGTCGTGAAGGCCGGCGAGATCATCGTGCGCCAGCGCGGTACCCACTTCCACCCGGGCCTGGGCGTCGGCCGCGGCGGCGACGACACGCTGTTCGCGCTGCAGCCCGGTGCCGTGACCTTCGGCACGCGGCGGGGACGCAAGGTCGTCTCCATCTCCGCGGTCGAGGCCTGAGCACTCGAACGATCCGCTTCACGAGCGCACGGGCCGCGGCCCGTGCGCTCGTGGCGTCTCGGGACAGCTGACACATGGCCGCTTTCGTCGACCGCGTGGTCGTGCACGTCGCCGCCGGCAACGGCGGGCACGGCGTCGCCTCGATCCACCGCGAGAAGTTCAAGCCGCTCGGCGGCCCTGACGGGGGCAACGGGGGCAACGGCGGGGACGTCGTCCTCGAGGTCGACCCCAACGTGCACACGCTGCTGGACTTCCACCACCACCCGCACCAGAAGGCCGGCAACGGCCGCCCGGGTGCGGGCAGCAACCGCCACGGCGCCCGCGGCGAGGACCGCGTGCTGCGGGTCCCCCCGGGCACCGTCGTCAGCACGCCCGACGGCCGGGTCATCGCCGACCTGGTCGGCGCCGGCACCCGCGTCGTCCTCGCCCACGGCGGCAAGGGCGGCCTCGGCAACGCCGCGCTGGCCAACCCCCGGCGCAAGGCCCCCGGCTTCGCGCTGCTCGGCGAGCCGGGCGAGACCCTCGACGCCGTCATCGAGCTCAAGAGCATCGCCGACGTCGGCCTGGTCGGCTTCCCGTCGGCGGGCAAGTCCTCGCTGATCGCGGCCATGTCCGCCGCGCGGCCCAAGATCGCCGACTACCCCTTCACCACGCTGGTGCCCAACCTCGGCGTGGTCCGGGCCGGCGACACCGTCTTCACGATGGCCGACGTCCCCGGGCTGATCCCCGGTGCCTCCGAGGGCCGCGGGCTGGGTCTGGAGTTCCTGCGGCACATCGAGCGCTGCGCGGTGCTGGTGCACGTCGTCGACATGGCCACGATGGAGCCCGGCCGCGACCCGGAGAGCGACATCGAGGCGCTGCAGCACGAGCTGGCGCAGTACCGGGAGGACCTCGTCGACCGGCTGCGGGTCGCCGTCCTCAACAAGATCGACGTGCCCGACGCGCGGGAGCTGGTCGACCTGGTCCGCGAGCCGCTGGAGGCGCGCGGCCTGGAGGTCTTCCCGGTGAGCGCGGCGACCGGCGAGGGGCTGCGCGAGCTCGGCTTCGCCCTGGCCCGCGCGGTCGAGGAGCACCGCGCCGCGCTGCCCGAGCCCGAGCCGGTGCGGGTCACTCTCACCCCGCGGGCGGTGGACGACAGCGGCTTCACCGTCGAGCGCGACCCGGACGACGAGGGCGCGTTCACGGTGCGCGGCGTCAAGCCCGAGCGCTGGGTGCGCCAGACCGACTTCACCAACGACGAGGCCGTCGGCTTCCTCGCCGACCGCCTCAACCGGCTCGGCGTCGAGGACGCCCTGCAGGAGGCCGGCGCGCAGGAGGGCGACACCATCGTCATCGGCGACGTCGCCTTCGACTTCGTGCCGACGCTGCCGGCCGGCACGCTGAGCGCCGAGGAGACCGCGGGGCTCGGCGGGCGGGGCACCGACTCCCGCATCGACGCGCCGCACCGGGTGCGCGCCGAGGAGCGGCTGGCCGCCAAGCGGGCCCGCCGGGTGCCCTACGAGCTCACCGAGACCTGGACCGACGACGACCTGCCCGAGGACGACGAGTGAACCTGCGCGCGGAGATCGCCGGTGCGCGGCGGGTCGTGGTCAAGGTCGGCTCGTCGTCGCTGACCAGCCTGCCCGGTGGGCTGGACGAGCAGCGGCTGACCGCGTTGGTCGACGTCCTCGGCGCGGTGCACGCGCAGGGCCGCGAGGTCGTCCTCGTCTCCTCGGGGGCCATCGCCGCCGGCCTGGCCCCGCTCGGGGTCGTCGGCCGGCCGCGGGACCTCGCCACCGCCCAGGCCGCCGCCAGCGTCGGCCAGCTGCGGCTGGTGCAGACCTACGCCGACGCCTTCGCCCGGCACGACGTCACCGTGGGCCAGGTGCTGCTGACCGCCGACGACCTCACCCGGCGCAGCCACTACCGCAACGCGCAGCGCACGCTGGAGCGGCTGCTGACGCTCGGCGTGCTGCCGATCGTCAACGAGAACGACACGGTGGCCACCGAGGAGATCCGGTTCGGCGACAACGACCGGCTGGCCGCGCTCGTCGCGCACGTCGCGCGGGCCGACGCGCTGCTGCTGTTCAGCGACGTCGACGGCGTCTACGACGGCGACCCGCGGCAGGGCCCGGCGCAGCTGATCGACACCGTGCGCGACCCCGCGGACCTCGGCGAGGTCACCCTCGGCACCGCCCGCCGCAACGGCGTGGGCACCGGGGGGATGGCCACCAAGGTCGAGGCCGCGCTGATCGCCGCGCACGCCGGCGTCCCCGTCGTCGTCACCTCGACCGCCCAGGCCGCCGCCGCGCTGGCCGGGGAGCCGGTGGGCACCCGCTTCGCCGTCATGGGGCCGCGGCCCCGCGCCCGCCAGTTCTGGCTGCGCTTCGCCACCCGCCCGCGCGGCCGGCTGCACCTCGATGCGGGGGCGGTCCGGGCGCTCCGCGAGCGCGGCGCCTCGCTGCTGCCGGCCGGCATCACCGACGTGGCGGGGGAGTTCCTCGCCGACGACCCCGTGGAGCTGGTCGGCCCCGACGGCGTCGTGGTGGCCCGCGGCCTGGTCGCCTACGACGCCCGAGAGCTGCCGCCGCTGCTGGGCCGCAAGACCAGCGAGCTGGACCCGGAGTACCAGCGGGAGATCGTGCACCGCGACGAGATGGTGCTGGTGAGGCGCCCGTCCCTGGGCTGAGAGACTGGCCTGCGTGACGATCCGTCCCATCCGCGAGCTCGGTGACCCGGTCCTCCGCACACCCGCCGACGAGGTGCGCAGCTTCGACAAGGAGCTGGCCGCGCTCGTGCGCGACCTGGAGGACACCGTCGCCGACCCCGGCCGGGCCGGTGTCGCCGCCCCGCAGATCGGCGTCGGGCTGCGCGCGTTCTCCTACAACGTCGACGGACGCATCGGGCACGTGGTCAACCCGCGGATCGTCGAGTTGTCCGAGGAGACCCAGGACGGCGACGAGGGCTGCCTGTCCATCCCCGGCCTGTGGGCGCCCACGGTGCGGGCGATGCACGCCGTCGTGGAGGGGTTCGACGTGCACGGCGAGCCGATCCGGCTGGAGGGCACCGGTCTCATGGCCCGCGCGCTGCAGCACGAGGTCGACCACCTCGACGGCAAGGTCTTCCTCGACCGGCTCACCGGTGAGGCGCGCAAGGCCGCGCTCCGGGCGCTGCGCGACCGCGGCTGATCGCCTGCGCGGCCCGTACGGTGGCCGCGTGACCGACCTCGCCACCCGCGCCCGCACCCTCCTCGACCTGCACACCGCCCCGGAGATCCTGGTCCTCGCCAACGTGTGGGACGTCGTCTCCGCCCAGGTGGTGGCCGCCACCGACGGCGTGCGTGCCCTGGCCACCGCCAGCCACGGCATCGCCGCGACCTTCGGCTACGAGGACGGCGAGAACATC
The DNA here is from genome assembly GCF_900103785.1 of Geodermatophilus siccatus. Classification (GTDB taxonomy): domain Bacteria; phylum Actinomycetota; class Actinomycetes; order Mycobacteriales; family Geodermatophilaceae; genus Geodermatophilus; species Geodermatophilus siccatus. The sequence continues at coordinate 39,074 of NZ_FNHE01000008.1, forward strand.
CCGCTCGACCTGCACCTGGACATGGTCGGCCGGATCACCGCCGCGGTGGACCTGCCGGTGAGCATGGACATGGAGGCCGGCTACGGGGACGCCGGCGAGACCGCGCGCCGGGCCATCGGGCTCGGCGTCGTCGGCGGCAACCTCGAGGACCAGATGAAGCCGCTGGACGAGGCCGTCGCCGCCGTCGAGGCGGTGCTGCGGGCCGGCCGGGACGCCGGGATCGACTTCGTCCTCAACGCCCGCACCGACACCTTCATCCGCGCCGCCGAGGGCGCCGACCGCGGCGAGCTCGTCGCCGAGGCGATCCGCCGCGGCCGCGCCTACCTCGAGGCCGGCGCGCCGGTCGTCTTCGTCCCGCGCCTGGTCGACCGCGACGAGATCGCCGCCGTCGTCGAGGGCCTCGGCCGCAACAAGCTGACGCTGATCAGCGTGCCCGGCGCCTCGCTGCCGGCCCGCGAGATGCAGGAGCTCGGCGTGGCCCGCGTCTCCACCGGCCCCTTCACCCAGCGGGTCGCGCTGACCGCGCTGCAGGACGCCGCAGCCGAGATGGTCGCGGGCGGCACGCTCCCCGCGGGCACCCGCGCGCTGAACTGAGCCTCACGTCAGCTTGGCCAAGCAGACCTGGCCAAGCTGATCGGGCTGCTCTACCGTGGGGGCATGACTCACGTCAACGTGCAGGAGGCCAAGACGCGGCTGTCCCAGCTGCTCGCGGCCGCCGAGCGTGGCGAGGAGGTCGTCATCGCACGGGGCGGCCGGCCGGTGGCACGTCTCGTGCCGGTCGACGAGCCTGCACCCCGCCCCGTCGGCTTCGTGGCGGGCTCTGTCCCGGAGACCTTCTTCGAGCCGCTGTCGGACGACGAACTGGCCCGGTGGGAGTGACCACGCTCCTGCTCGACACCCACGCCCTGCTGTGGGTCCTGCTGGATCCGGTACGCATCCCCGCGAAGACCCTCGCGACCGTACGGGCGCCGGACACCACCGTGTACGTCTCCGCGGCCAGTGCGTGGGAGCTCGCCACGAAGCACAGGCTGGGCAAGCTGCAGGGCGCTGCCGCGGTGGTCAGCGGTTACCGGGAACACCTCGCAAGGCTGCGGGCGGAGGAGTTGCCGATCACCGGGCACCACGCGCTCACCGCCGGCACCCTGCAGTGGTCCCACCGCGACCCGTTCGACCGGGTGATCGTCGCCCAGGCACTGCTGGAGTCGCTGGCCGTCGTCACGAGTGACGCTGCGCTCACGGAGTTCCCCGCCATCCGCACTCTCTGGTGAGCCAGGGGGTGGGCCCCGGAGCACCGGTCCCAGGCCGGCCGCCGGTCATGTCGGATTCCTCGGCGAGCCGTCGCGGTGGCCCGGTGCCGCCGCCAGCCGGGAGGCACCCGCGCCGGAGAGCCGGTCGACGGTGGCGCTGCGGCCGGTGACCAGCAGCAGCAGGTCGCCGGTCGTGCCCTCGACCGGGGCGCCCTGCCCGAGGACGAGGTCGCCGTCGGTGGCCACCAGTCGCAGGCCGGCCAGCCGTCGGCGGGCGTGGAACGGGAAACCCATGTCCCACGCCCGCCGGGCCGCGACCGCAGCGGCGACCGGCGGCACCGGTCGCTCCCGGCCCAGCGGGACGGTGATGTCCTGGCCGTGCACCAGGACGTCGATGAGCGGCTCCACGGGGGAGATGAACGGGGCCGTGCGCCGCGAGCCGACCATCGCGCGCAGCCGCCGTGCGCACTCCTCCGGCGAGAGCGGGACGGCGCGCAGTGCGGCGTCGCGGATCATCCGGTCGAAGCTGCCGCGCGCGCGGACCGCCCCGACCAGCGCCTCCCGGAGGCCCATGTGCGCCTGGGTGAGGTGGACGGCGACGTCGCCCACCCGCCAGGCGTCGCACAGTGAGGCCGTGTGCCACTCGGTCGGCGAGAGGTCCTCGAGCAGGTCGGCCAGGCTCGACCGCTCCGCGTCGATGGCCCGCCAGATGTCGTCGAGGTCCATGGCCCCTCCACCGGTCGTACGATGTTCTGACCATTCCGTCAGATCATCTGACCATCGTCAAGGGGTGCTGTGATTGATCCGGCAGGGGGGCGGCAGAACCTGGGGCTGCTCTGCTTCTACCCGTACCGGGCTCTGGAGGCGCGGCTGCTCGCGGCGCTGGCGGCCGCGGGGTTCGACGACATCACCACCGCGCAGGGCCGCATCGCCGCGCGGATCGCGCCGGGGGGCACGCGGCTGACCGCGCTGGCCGAGCAGGCGCTCGTGACCAAGCAGACGGCCGGTCACCTGGTCGACCAGCTGGAGCGGGCCGGCTACGTCCGCCGGGTGCCCGACCCCACCGACGCGCGGGCGCGGCTGGTGCAGATGGCCGAGCGCGGCCGGCAGGTGGTCGCGGTGGCCCGCCGGGTCGAGGCCGAGGTGGAGGCCGAGTGGACGGCCCACCTGGGGGAGGAGGTCGCCGCCCAGCTGCGTGCGGCGCTCGAGCGGCTGCGGGAGGTCACCGACCCCTACCGCTGACCGTTCAGCGGGCGGCGCAGGCCGCGCAGGTGCCGAAGACCTCGAGCTGGTGCTGCACGTCGGCGAACCCGTGCTCGGCGGCCACCTTCGCCGCCCAGCGCTCGACCGGCGGGTCGGCCACCTCGACGGTGCGCCCGCACGAGCGGCACACCAGGTGGTGGTGGTGCACCGGCGAGCAGCGCCGGTAGGCGGCCTCGCCCTCGTTCCGGAGCACGTCGACCAGGCCGTCGTCCACCAGGGCCTGCAGCGCCCGGTAGACCGTCGCGAGGCCGACGGCGTCGCCGCGCTCGCGCAGCAGCGCGTGCAGGTCCTGGGCGGTGCGGAAGCCCTCCTGGTCGTCGAGCAGGGCCAGGACGGCGCTGCGCTGCCGGGTCTGCCGGCGGGGGCCCTCGGTCACGGCACCTCCTCGCCGGCGCTCGTCGGCGTCGGGACCGACGGTGCTGCACCCATCGGTGACCTCGCGAGCTCGGTCACGCGCGTCCCCCCGTCCCCGCAGGCGGTGCCGCGTGCTCGCCGTGCTCGTCGTAGTGCACGCCCGCGCCGGTGCGGTGGGGGGCGTGCAGATGGCCGTCGTGGTGGTAGTCGACGTGGTCGCCGTGCGGCACCGCCGGGTGACCGCAGCCCGCGCCGTGCTCGTGCGGGTGGGCGGCGTGCACCTCGGCGCGGCGCCGGTGCCGGCGGCGGGCGGTCGCCTCGCGCAGCGCGACCACCGCCGTGGCGAGCAGGAACAGCCCGATCGCCAGCAGCACGATCGTGCCGCCGGACGGGGTGCCGGTGTAGTAGGAGGCGGTCGTGCCGGCGACGCTGGTGACCAGGCCGATGGCGCAGGCCAGGTACACCGTCTGGCGGAAGCTGCGGGCCAGCTGCTGGGCGACCGCGCTGGGCACGATCATCAGCGCGCTGATCAGGAGCAGGCCCACCACCCGCATGGACAGGACGACGGTCGCCGCGACCAGGGCGGCGAGCACGACGTTGAGCGCCAGGACCGGCAGGCCCACCGCACGGGCGTACTCCTCGTCGTCGCTGACCGCGTACAGCCGGCTGCCGAGCAGCCACACGACGCCGAGCACGACGACGGTGATGACGCCGAAGACCGCGACGTCGGCGGTCGTCGTGGTGGTGATGGCGCCGAACAGGTAGGCCTCGAGGTTCGTGGCCTGACCGCGGGGGGCGAGGCTGAGCAGGACGACGCCGCCGGCGATGCCGCCGTAGAACAGGACGGCGAGGGCGACGTCGCCGCTGGTGCGGCCGCGGGCGCGGACCAGTTCGATGAGGACCGCGCCCAGCACGGCGGCCACGAGCGCCGTCCCGACCGGGGCGGTCGAGGTGAGGACGCCGATCGCGACGCCGGTGAGCGCCACGTGCCCGAGGCCGTCGCCGAGCAGGGAGAGCCGGCGCTGGACGAGGAAGACCCCGACCGCCGGCGCGACCAGGCCGACCATCAGCGAGGCCAGCAGCGCCCGCTGCATGAAGTCGTACTCGAGGACCTCCACGTCAGCGCCCTCCGTCCGTGGTCACCCGGGGCTGGTCCTGGCGGTACCCCCGCGAGGGTGGCAGGCCCGTGCCCTCGGGGTGGTGGTGCCCGCCGGCGCCGGCGTCGGCCGCGGCCCCGGCCAGCGGGCCGTCGTAGGCGATCCGGCCGTGGTCCACGACGACCGCGCGGGTGAGGACGCCGGCCAGCGCGGCGGTCTCGTGCGTGACCACCAGCAGGGTCGTGCCGGTGGCCGACACGTCGGCCAGGACGGCGGCCAGGGCGTCCTGGCTCGCGGCGTCCACCCCGGCGGTGGGCTCGTCCATGACCAGCAGCTCTGGCTCGGCGGCCAGCGCGCGGGCGACCAGCACCCGGCGCTGCTGCCCGCCGGAGAGCGAGGCGACCGGGTCGCCGAGCCGGTCGGCCAGCCCGACCGCGGCGACGGCGTCCTGCACGGCGGCGCGGTCGGCCGGGCGCAGCCGGCCGAAGGGGCCGAGGCGGGCCAGCCGGCCGACGCCGACGACCTCGCGGACCGTCGCCGGGACCGCGCCGCTCACCGTGTGCCGCTGCGGCACGTAGCCGATCCGGCCGCGTTCACGCGGACGGCCGACCGGGGCGCCGAGGACCTCCACCTCACCGCCGAGCACGGTGGCCAGGCCGAGCAGCCCGCGCGCGAGGGTGGTCTTGCCCGACCCGTTGGAGCCGAGGACGGCGACCGCCTCGCCGTCGGCCACGGTGAGGTCGACGCCCTGGACGACGGCGACGTCGCCGTAGCCGATGCGGGCGCCCCGCAGCCGGACGGCGCTCACGAGCAGGACTGCCCCTCCTGCAGGGTGGCCAGGTTGGCCCGCATGACCTCGAGGTAGTCGCTGCCGGCCGACTCGTCGGTCAGCCCCTCGATCGGGTCCAGGACGGCGGTCCGCACGCCTGCCTCGCTCGCGACGGTCTCGGCGACGGCCGGGTCGACGAGGGTCTCGGTGTAGACGGTGGTGATGCCGCGCTCCCGGACCAGCTCGGCGATCTCGGCCTGGGCGGCCGGGCTGGGCTCGGCGGACGGGCTGAGCCCGCTGATGCCGACCACCTCGAGACCGTACCGGTCGCCGAGGTAGCCGAAGGCGTCGTGGCCGGTGACCAGGGTGTCCACCGCGCAGCCGGCCAGGCCGGCCCGCATCTCGGCGTCGAGCGCCTCGAGGTCGGCACGCAGCGCGGCCGCGTTCTGCTCGTAGGTCGCCGCGCCGTCGGGGTCGGACTCGGTCAGCCGGTCGGCCAGGGCGTCGCCGACCGAGGCGAGGCGCACCGGGTCCAGCCAGAAGTGCGGGTCGACCGCGCCGTCCTCGTGGGCGTGCTCCTCGTGCTCCTCGGCGGTCTCGCCCTCGTGGGCGTCCTCCTCCGCGGTCGGCACGAGATCGGCGGCCCGGCCGGCGTCCCACGCCGTGTCGGCGGCCTCGTTCTGCGCAGCCTCGTCGAGCGCCGGCTGGAAGCCGTCGAGGTAGACGAGCAGATCGGCGTCGGCGACCGCAGCGACGTCACGCGGCGCGAGCTCGAGGTCGTGGGCCTCGGCACCCGGCGGGGTCAGCGAGGAGACGTCGACCCGGTCGCCGCCGACCCGCTGCGCCGCCCACTCCAGCGGGTAGAAGCCCGCCACGACGGTGAGCCCGTCCCCGCCGGTGCTGCCCGCGGTCGCGTCGGCGCCCCCGCACCCGGCCAGCACCAGAGCGGCGGCGGAGGCGGTGGCTGCGGTCACGGCGCGCGCCGTCCACGTGTTCATGGGAATCATTCTCACATAAGCGCCGCCGCTCGAGGCGGCCGGAGGCCCTCGCCCGCCCGCGTAGGCTCGCGGACGTGTCCGACGTCTCCGGCCTGCCGCTGATCGGGGCCGCGGCGCTGCGCGCCCGCGCCGCCGCCCGGGTGCTGCGCACCCTGCCCACCGACACCAAGGACGCCGCGCTGCGCGCCATGGCCGACGCGCTGGTCGAGCGCGCCGACGAGGTGCTCGCCGCCAACGCCGCCGACGTGGCGGCCGCCGCGGCCGACGGCACCCCTGCCTCGGTCCTCGACCGGCTGCGGCTCGACGCCGGCCGCATCGCCGGCGTGGCCGACGCCCTGCGCCAGCTGGTCGCGCTGCCCGACCCGGTCGGCGACGTCGTCCGCGGGTCGACGCTGCCCAACGGGCTGCAGCTGCGCCAGGTCCGGGTGCCCCTCGGCGTGGTCGGCATCGTCTACGAGGCCCGGCCCAACGTGACCGTCGACGCCGCGGGGCTGTGCCTCAAGAGCGGCAACGCGGCGCTGCTGCGCGGCTCGGCCTCGGCGTTCCGGACCAACACCGCGCTGGTCGCCGTCCTCACCGAGGCGGCGGAGAAGTCCGGGCTCCCGGCCGGCTCGGTCGAGCTGCTGCCCGCCGACCGCGCCTCGGTGGGCGAGCTGCTGAACGCCCGCGGCCTGGTCGACGTGGTGATCCCGCGCGGCGGGGCGTCGCTGATCCAGCGCGTGGTGCGCGAGGCGCGGGTGCCGGTCATCGAGACCGGCGAGGGCAACTGCCACGTCTACGTCGACGCCTCGGCCGACCCCGCGACCGCCGAGGCCATCGTGCTCAACGCCAAGACCCACCGGGTCAGCGTCTGCAACGCCGCCGAGACGCTGCTGGTGCACCGCGACGTCTCGTTCCTGCCCCGGCTGCTGTCCGCGCTGGCCGACGCCGGCGTGACGCTGCACGGCGACGAGCGCGCGCAGGCCGCCCACGACGCCGTCGTCCCCGCCACCGACGAGGACTGGGCCACCGAGTACCTGTCGATGGACATGGCCGTGCGCGTGGTCGACGACCTCACCGACGCGCTGGACCACATCGAGCGGTGGGGCAGCGGGCACTCCGAGGCGATCGTCGCCGACTCCGCGCGCGCCGTCGCCGACTTCACCGCCGGGGTGGACGCCGCCGCGGTGCTGGTCAACGCCTCGACCCGGTTCACCGACGGCGGGGAGTTCGGCTTCGGCGCCGAGATCGGCATCTCCACGCAGAAGCTGCACGCCCGCGGTCCGCTGGGACTGCCCGAGCTGACCTCCACCACCTACGTCGTCACCGGGAACGGCCACACCCGCCGCTGACCGACCTCACCGTTGACAGGAGCCGCATGCCCCGCCCGCCGTCGCAGTCCCCGCAGTTCTCCTCGGTCAGCGACGTCGGCAAGCGGCTGGCGTCGGCCGGCTACCTGCCCGACGCGCAGATCGCGACGACGGTCTTCCTCGCCGACCGGCTGGGCAAGCCGCTGCTGGTCGAGGGGCCGGCGGGCACCGGCAAGACCGAGCTGGCCAAGGCGCTGGCGGCGGCCACCGGGTCCGACCTGATCCGGCTGCAGTGCTACGAGGGCCTCGACGAGGCGCGCGCGCTCTACGAGTGGAACTACAAGAAGCAGCTGCTGCGCATCCAGGCCGCGCAGGGCACCGACGGCGCGGACTGGGGCACCGTCCACGACGACATCTTCGGCGAGGAGTTCCTGCTCTCCCGGCCGCTGCTGACCGCGATCCGGCGCACCGAGCCGACCGTGCTGCTGATCGACGAGACCGACAAGGCCGACGTCGAGGTCGAGGGCCTGCTGCTGGAGGTGCTCAGCGACTTCCAGGTGACGATCCCCGAGCTCGGCACGGTCACCGCGGCGCGCCGGCCGATGGTGGTGCTGACCTCCAACGCCACCCGCGAGCTGTCCGAGGCGCTCAAGCGGCGCTGCCTGTACCTGGCGCTGGACTACCCCTCGGCCGAGCGCGAGCGGGAGATCGTGCTGTCGCGGGTGCCCGACCTCGCCCCGGGCCTGGCCGAGCAGCTGGTGCGCACTGTGCGGGCGCTGCGCGCCCTGGAGCTGAAGAAGTCGCCGTCGATCTCCGAGACCCTCGACTGGGCGCAGACGCTGCTCGAGCTGGGCCTGGACACCCTGGATGACGAGGCCGTGCGGTCGACCCTCGGCGTGGTGCTCAAGCACGCCAGCGACCAGGACCGGGCCGCGGCCGAGCTGCGGCTGAACTGATGTCGGCCCCGGCTCCGGCTCCCGGGTCCGGCGGGCTCGCCGGGCACCTCGACGGCTTCGTCCGCGCGGTGCGTGACGCCGGCATCCCGGTCGGCATCAGCCAGGCCGTCGACGCCGCCGAGATCCTCACCGTGGTCGACCTGCTCGACCGCGAGCAGCTGCGGCACGGGCTGGCGGCGGTGCTGCTGCAGCGGGCGGCGCAGCGGCCGGCCTACGACGTGCTGTTCGACCTGTGGTGGCCGCTGTCCGACCGGCCGGCAGCGCCCGCGGCGGACGACGAGGCCGGCAGCGAGCCGGGGGAGTCCGCGGAGTCGACGCTCGACCTGCCCGACGGCACGGACCTGGCGCAGCTCATGCGCGAGGAGCTGTCCCGGTTGCTGCTCGACGGCGACGAGGAGGCGCTGCGCCGCTTCGCCCGCGAGGCGGTCGACCAGCTGGGCCGCACGGCGCCGTCGCCGTCGGGCCAGTCCTTCTTCACCTACCGGGTGATGCGAGCGCTCTCGCCGGACACCCTGGTCGCCCGGCTGCTGTCCGGCCTGCTCGGGGACGCCGAACGCGGCGGGCTCGCCGAGCAGGTGGCCCGCCAGACGGTGCGCGAGCGGCTGGCCGCCTTCCGGGCCGCGGTGGAGGCCGAGGTCCGGCGGCGGACGGCGGCCGAGCGCGGCCGGGACAAGGTGGCGAAGAACGCCGTCCGCCCGCTGGCCGACCAGGTCGACTTCCTGCGCGCCCAGGCCGCGGACCTCGCCGAGCTGCGTCGGACGGTCGCCCCGCTGGCGCGGCGGCTGGCCGTGCGGCTCTCGGCGCGCCGGCGGCTGGGCCGGGAGGGCCGGCTGGACTTCCGCACGACCGTCCGGGCGTCGCTGGGCACCGGCGGCGTGCCGGTGGTGACCCACCACCGGCCGCGGAAGGTGCACAAGCCCGAGCTGGTGGTGCTCTGCGACGTCAGCGGCTCGGTGGCGGGCTTCAGCCACTTCACCCTGATGCTGACCCAGGCGCTGCGCGAGCACTTCTCCGGTGTGCGGGCGTTCGCCTTCGTCGACTCCACCGACGAGGTGACCCGCTTCTTCCGCCCCGGTGCGGACGTCGCCGACGCGGTCGCCCGGATCGGGCGGGAGGCCGACGTCGTCGGCTTCGACGGGCACAGCGACTACGGGACGGCGTTCGAGGTCTTCGCCGAGCGGTGGCCCTCGGCGGTCGGGCCGAAGACGTCGCTGCTCGTGCTCGGGGACGGCCGCACCAACTACCGCCCGCCGGGCCTGCCGGTGCTGGCCGACCTGGTCCGCCGTTCCCGCTCGGCGCACTGGCTCAACCCCGAGCCGCGCCGGCTGTGGGGCAGCGGCGACTCCGCGGCCGACCGCTACGGCGAGGTGGTCGACATGGTCGAGTGCCGCAACGCCGCCCAGCTCGCGGACTTCGTCACCACCCTCTAGGCGGGCCGGCCGCAACCCGGTCCACCGGGACCCGTCGGACCCGGTGGGTGCCGGGCGGGGAGGTTCCGTGCGGCTGTCCGGGGTCGGTCCTCGCGGGCCGGCCCCGGACGGCCCGGATACGCTCGATCGGTGGCAGGTCGGCGGGTCGGGGTGATGGGCGGGACGTTCGACCCCATCCACCACGGGCACCTCGTGGCGGCGAGCGAGGTCGCGGTCCTCTTCGGTCTGGACGAGGTGGTCTTCGTGCCCACCGGCCAGCCGTGGCAGAAGAGCGACCGCGACGTGGCGCCGGCCGAGGACCGCTACCTCATGACCGTCATCGCCACCGCCTCCAACCCGCGGTTCTCGGTGAGCCGGGTGGACGTCGACCGCGGCGGCCCCACCTACACGATCGACACGCTCAGCGACCTGCAGCGGCAGCGGCCCGACGACGAGCTGTTCTTCATCACCGGCGCCGACGCCCTCTCGCAGATCCTCAGCTGGCGCGACAGCGACCGCTGCTTCGAGCTCGCGCACTTCATCGGCGTCACCCGCCCCGGCTTCGACCTGGGCGCGTCCCACCTGCCGGAGGGGGCGGTCAGCCTGGTCGAGGTGCCGGCGCTGGCGATCAGCTCCAGCGACTGCCGCGACCGGGTCGGCCGCGGGATGCCGGTCTGGTATCTGGTCCCCGACGGCGTCGTGCAGTACATCGAGAAGCGCGGCCTGTACCGGTCGGGCGCCGATGCCCGCGCCCTCGCACGCGAGGGCATTGCCCCCCGCCGCGTCCCCGGCGACGACCCCCCGTCCGGGGATCGCCCGACCTACGACCGGCCACCCGCGACGGCTCCCCGGACCGAGGGCACGCCTCCCGAACCACCGACCACCGATCTCCAGGAGGTACCCCGATGACCGCCTCGACCGAGGCGCGGGAGACCGCACTGCTGGCCGCCCAGGCCGCCGCCGACAAGCTGGCGACCGACGTCGCGATCGTCGACGTCAGCGAGCGGCTGGCCATCACCGACGCCTTCGTGCTGGCGTCGGCTCCCAACGAGCGCCAGGTGCAGGCGATCGTCGACGAGGTGGAGGAGCGCCTCCGGCAGCACGGCGTCAAGCCGGTGCGCCGGGAGGGCGTGGCCGAGGCGCGCTGGGTGCTGCTCGACTTCGTCGACGTCGTCGTCCACGTGCAGCACGCCGAGGAGCGCGCCTACTACGCCCTCGAGCGGCTCTGGAAGGACTGCCCGACGATCCCGTTCGTCGACCGCGCCGCGCCGCAGGGCGACGGGGCGGCGACCGGCACCGCGACCCTGTCGACCGACGACGTCGACCCGGCCAGCGCCGACCCGACCCCGCTGGCACCCGAGCCGGCGGACGAGGGCACGGCGGACGGGGGCACGGCGGACGGCGGTCCGCTCGAGGACGGGGGTCCGTCCGCGCCGGAGACGGCCGGCCGGTGAGCGACGTCCCGGCGCTGCCCGTGCCGCGGCTGGTCCTCTGGCGGCACGGGCGCACCGAGTGGAACGCCGTGGGCCGCTTCCAGGGGCAGCTGGACCCGCCGCTGGACGAGGTGGGCCGCCGCCAGGCGCTGCGAGCCGCTCCGCACGTGGCCGCGCCGATGCCGGAGGGCACGATCGTCGTCTCCAGCGACCTCGGCCGGGCCGCCGAGACCGCGGTGGCGCTCACCGACGTGCTGGGGGTGCCGCTGCGGCTGGAGCCCCGGCTGCGCGAGGTCGGCATGGGCTGCTGGGAGGGACTCACCCGCGAGGAGGTCGCCGAGCGCCACCCCGACCAGTACGCAGACTGGCTGGCCGGGCGGCCCATCGTGGGCCGCGGCGGTGAGGAGGCCGCCGACGTGCCTGCGCGGGCGCTGGCCGCGCTGCGCGACCTGCCCGAGGCACCGGCCGCCGTCCTCGTCACCCACGGCGGGACCTCCGCGCGGCTGATCGAGGCGCTGCTCGGACTGGGCCCCGAGCACCACCGGGTGCTCGGTCCCCTGGCCAACTGCGCCTGGAGCGAGCTGGCCGAGCAGAGCGGTCGGTGGCGGCTGCTGCGGCACAACACCACGGCACCCGAACTGGCCGACGGCCCGGTTCCTCCGCCGCAGCCGGCCGGGCGTCGCCCGGACGCCGGCGCCAGCCCCGAGGAGGGGGCGCCGGGCCCTCCGCAGGATGCCGACGCACTGTGATCCCCGCCGTGCCCGGTCGGCCGCGGGAAGGCGCGGGCTAGCCTCGCCGGGTGTCCGTCGCCGTGGTCACCGACTCCTCGGCGTACCTGCCTGCCCGCCTGCTGGAGCAGTACGCGGTCGAGGTCGTCCCGCTCTACGTCGTCATGGCCGGTCACTCGGGCCGCGAGGGCGACGACATCGGACCGGCGGACGTCGCCCGCGCGCTCGGCGTCCGGGGCCAGCGCGTCTCGACCTCCCGGCCGACGCCCGGCGACTTCGTCGCCGCCTACCGCCGGCGGCTGGACTCCGGCGCCGACCGCATCGTCTCGGTCCACCTCTCCGCGGAGCTCTCGGGCACGGTGGACGCCGCCCGGCTGGCCGCCGCCCAGGTCGGGGAGCACATCGTGACCGTCGTCGACTCCCGCTCCGCGGCGATGGGCAACGGGTTCGCGGTGCTCGCCGCGGCCCGGTCGGCGGCGCGCGGCGAGGACATGGCCACCGTGGCCGCGGCCGCCCGGGACACCGCCGCAGCCACCCGCACCCTGTTCGCCGTCGACACCCTCGAGCACCTGCGCCGGGGCGGGCGCATCGGGCACGCCGCCTCGATGATCGGCACCGCGCTGTCGGTCAAGCCGGTCCTGCACGTCGCCGACGGCCGGGTGGTGCCGCTGGAGAAGGTGCGCACGACGGCCCGGGCCCTGGTGCGCCTGGTCCAGCGCGGGGTGGAGGCCGCCGCGGGCAGGCCGGTCATGGTCGCCGTCCACCACCTGGCCGCACCTGAGCGGGCCGAGAAGCTGGCCGCCGACCTCGAGGAGCGGCTGCCCGACCTGCGCGAGCTCTACGTCAGCGAGCTCGGCGCGGCGGTCGGCGCGCACGTGGGGCCGGGGGCGGTGGGTCTGGTCGTGGCACCGGCGGTGCCCGCGCGGCCGCCCGACGCCGCGGACCGTCCGCGGGCGGCGGAGGACCGGTAGCCAGTGGCCCTTCTGCTCTGTCCTGCCCCGTGCGCCCGCCAGTAGCTTCGGCCGCCTCAGGGCGACGCGAGGGGGTGGACGTGAGCGGTGGTGGACCGGCGGCCGGGGTGGCGGCGGACTGGGCCCGGGCCTACCTGGACGCGTGGAACGCACACGACAGCGCGGCGGTGACCTCGTTCTGGGCCGACGACGGGGTGTACCAGGACTTCGCGCTCGGCGAGCGGATCGAGGGCGCGGCCGCCGTCCGGGCCTTCGTGGATGCCATGGAGAGCGGCTTCTCCACCGACTACCGGTTCGAGCCGGGCCCCGTTGTCGGGGACGGCGAGGGCTACGCGCTGGAGTGGGTGATGATCGGGACCAACGACCGGGCCGACCCCGAGCACGGCCTGCCGGCCACCGGGCGCTCCTACCGGGTGCCCGGCGTCTCGGTCGGCCGGGTGCGCGACGGCCGGATCGTGGAGAACCGGGACTACTGGAACCTCGCCGACTACCTCCAGCAGGTAGGCCTCCTGCCGAGCCCCGAGGACGACGCAGTCACGACCGGCGGGTGACGACCGGCGGCTCGGCCGCTCAGGCGCTCGACGGCGGGCACGTGACGACGTGCTCGGGATCCACAGCGGCGGCGGCCGTCCACAGCCCCCCGCCTGACCGGCCGACCGGGGCCGCAGCTCCCTAGCGTCGCGCCGGTGCGCCTCCCTCCCCGCCGCAGCGACGACGCCGACCTGATCCGGCAACGGCTGCGGGCCCTGCTGCAGGAGAGTCGGCCACCCGGCTGGGTGCCCGACGACCCCGACCCCGCCGACCTCGACCCCGAGCCGGAGGAGCAGCTCCCCACCGCAGCGGCGGGGGACGGGCTGCCGGTCGGCATCGGGCGGCACCGCTCCCCGGGCAGCGCCGTCCGGCTGGCCCCCGGCCGCCGCGCCGCCTGGTCGTTGTGGGTCGCCGGGCTGCTCGCCGCGCTCCTCGTGGTCGGCGGCACGTGGCTGGACCGTCCGCAGGTGCAGCCGGCACCCGTCGAGCCGGCTCCGGCCGGGCCACCCGCGGGGGAGGAGCCCGCCGCGACGCCGTCGGTGGGGGTGGCGGCCGGGTCGGCGGCCACGGTCGTCGTGTCGGTGGTGGGCTCGGTGGCCCGCCCGGGTCTGGTCACCCTGCCCCAGGGAGCGCGGGTGGCCGACGCGGTGGCGGCCGCCGGTGGCCTGCTGCCGGACGCCGACCCGGCCTCGGTCAACCTCGCCGCGGTCGTCTCCGACGGGCAGCAGGTGGCGGTCGGCGTCCCCGGGGCGGGGGTCGTCGGCGCCGCCGACGGCCCGGGCGCAGCAGGCGGGGGCGGGCCGGTCGACCTCAACGCCGCCACCGCCGCCGACCTCGACGCGCTCCCGGGCATCGGCCCGGTGCTGGCCCAGCGGATCGTCGAGCACCGGGAGCGCAACGGGCCCTTCCGCAGCGTGGAGCAGCTCGACGACGTCCCCGGCATCGGCCCGGCCACCTACGCCGAGCTCGCCGAGCTGGTGACCGTGTGAGCACGGCTCGGGAGCGCTGGTCGTGGCTGGACCTGCGGCTCGCACCCGCGGCGGCGACGGTCTGGGCCACCACCCTGCTCGCCCCGGTCCTGCCCGTACCGGTGCTCGCCGGCGCGGTGCCGGTGACCACCCTGACCGCGGTCGCGGTGGCCCGCCGCAGCCGGTCGCCCGTGGCGGTCGTGCTGCTGGGCGTCCTGGCCGCGCTGGCCGTCACCGCGGCGACCGCGGCGGTGCGGGAGGCGGCACGGGAGAGCTCACCGCTGGCCGGGGTGGCCGAGGGACGGCGGACGGTCGAGCTGCTCGTGGAGCTCGACGGCGACCCGACCGCGGTGCGCGGGGCGGGCCCGCCGCGGACCGTCGTGGAGGCCACCGTCACCGTGCTGGAGGACGGCGGCGCGCGCACCCGGCTGGACGACGCCGTGGTGCTCTTCGGCCCCGCCGACGAGTGGCGCGGACTGCTGCCGGGCCAGGTGGTCCGGGTCCGCGCCGCGGTCGCCCCGGCCGCCGCGGGGGAGGGCGTGGTGGCGCGGCTGTCGGCCCGGGCGCCGCCGGTGCCGGTCGGGGAGCCGTCGGCGGTGCAGCGGGTCGCCGGGGGTCTGCGGGAGGGGCTGCGCGAGGCCGCTGTCCGGGTGCTCGGGCCGCAGGCGGGCGGGCTCCTGCCGGGCCTGGTCGTCGGGGACACGCAGGCGATGGACCCGGTGCTCCTCGAGGACTTCCGGCGGGCCGGGCTGGCACACCTCACAGCCGTGTCGGGCGCGAACGTGGCCATCGTGATCGCCGGGGTGCTCGCGCCGCTGCGGCGGCGAGCGGTCGACCGACGGGTGCAGGCGCTGGTCGCGGTCGTCGCGCTGGCCGGGTTCGTGGTGCTGGCCCGGCCCGGCGCCAGCGTGCTCCGGGCCGCGGCGATGGGCGCGGTGACGCTGCTGGCGCTGGCCACCGGGCGGTCCCGCGCGGCGCTGCCGGCCCTCGGGGCGGCCGTCGTCGTGCTGCTGCTCCTCGATCCCGGCCTGGCCCGGGATGCCGGTTTCGCGCTCTCGGTCGCCGCCACCGCGGCCATCGTGCTGCTGGCGCCGGGCTGGTCGCGCCGCCTGCGCGGCCGCGGCTGGCCGCTGGTCCTGGCCGACGCGGTCGCGGTCGCCGCGGCCGCGGGGCTGGCCACCGCGCCGCTGGTGGCGGGGCTCTCCGGGCTGGTGAGCCCGGTGTCGCTGCCGGCCAACCTGCTCGCCGCGCCGGCCGTCGCCCCGGCGACCGTGCTCGGCCTGCTGGCCGCGGTGACCCTCCCGGTCGTGCCGCCGCTGGGCGAAGCGCTGGTCTGGGTGGCCGGGTGGCCGGTGCGGTGGCTGGTGGTCGTGGCCCAGCGCGCGGCGGCGCTGCCCGACGGTGCGACCGGCTGGCCGGCCGGCACCCGGGGCGCGGTGCTCCTGACGGTCCTGCTCCTGGCGCTGGGCTGGCTGCTGTGGCGTTTCCCCCGCGCCCGGCCGCTGGCGCTCGCGGCGCTCGTCGGCGTAGTGGTGCTCGGGTGGCCGTTGCGGCAGGTCACCCGCGGGTGGCCGCCCGAGCGGACGGTCCTGGTCGCCTGCGACGTCGGCCAGGGCGACGCGCTGGTGGTGCCGACCGCGCCGGGGGAGGGGCTGCTCGTGGACGCCGGGCCCGACGTCGGTCCGGTCGACCGCTGCCTGGACCGGCTGGGCATCGACCGGCTGCCCCTGGTGCTCGTCACGCACCTCGACGCCGACCACGCCGGGGGCCTGGCCGGGGCGCTGTCCGGGCGGGACGTCGGCGTCGTCGCCACCGGCACGCTCTCACCCGCCGAGGACCGGGCCGCCGCCCTGGACGCGGCGGCGCGGCGGGCCGGTGCCGAGCGCGCCGTCCTGGTCCCCGGCGACCGGAGGACGGTGGGGACGGCGACCGTCGAGGTGCTCGCCCCGCCGCCGGAGGTCGCCACCGCAGCGGTGCCGGCCAACGACCTGTCGCTGGTGGTCCGGGTGACCCAGCGCGGGATCCGGGTGCTGCTCACCGGCGACCTGAGCGGCGCGATGGAGGCGCGGATCGTCGCGCGCGAGGTCGACCTGCGTGCCGACGTGCTCAAGGTGCCGCACCACGGCAGCGCCGACGCCGACCGCGGCTTCCTCGCCGCCACCGGGGCACGGGTCGCGCTGGTCTCGGTGGGCGCGGACAACACCTACGGCCACCCGACGGCGCGGGTGCTGTCCTGGCTGGCGCAGCAGGGGACGCGGGTGCACCGCACCGACCGGGAGGGCGACCTGGCCGTGGTGGGCGACGCCGGCGCGTGGGGCGTGGCCGTCCGCGGGACGGGCGGCAGTGCCACGGCGGCCGGCCGGTCCGGCGCGGTGGGGGAGCCACCCGCCGGGACGGCCGACGGTCGGCCGGGACCCCGCGCGGGACGGCGGGAGCGTCGGTCCCGCGTGACACCATGCCGGTGTGGCCGCAGCACCCCCCGCACCGACCTCCCGCCTGCGCGCCGTGGTGGGCGAGGAGGAGCTGCTGCGCTCGCGCGCCGTCTCCGCCGTGCGGGCCGCCGTGCTCGAGCGCCACCCCGACGCCGAGCTGCACGACCTGCCGGCGCAGGGGCTGCCGGTGGGCCAGCTGGCCGACGTCCTGGCGCCCTCGCTGTTCGGCACGCACCGGCTGGTCGTCGTCACCGGGGTGCACGAGGCCGCGGGCGCGCTCGCCGACGCGCTCACCGGCTACGCGAAGGACCCGGACCCCGACCTGACGCTGGTGATCGTGCACCCCGGCGGCAAGCGCAACGAGGCCCTGGTCAAGGCGTTCACCGCCGCGGGTGCGGCCGTCGACGACTGCCCGAAGGTCAGCTCGGTGGGCGACCGGATCGCCTTCGTGCGCAACGAGGTGCGCTCGGCCGGCGGCCGGATCACCCCGGACGCCGCCTCGGCGCTGGTCGAGGCGATCGGCGCGGACCTCCGTCAGCTGTCGTCCGCCGCCACGCAGCTGGTCTCGGACTTCGGCGGCACGGTCGACGCCGACGCGGTCGCCCGCTTCCACCGCGGCCAGGCCGAGGTCACCGGCTTCACCGTCGCCGAGCGGGTGCTCGTCGGCGACCGGCAGGGCTCCCTGGAGATGCTGCGCTGGGCGCTGCAGCGCGGTGTCGCGCACGTCCTGATCGCCGACGCGATCGCCGACGGCGTGCGGACGGCGGCCCGCGTCTCCTCGGTGCGCAGCTCCAACCCCGGCGACCTGGCCCGCACGCTGAAGATGCCGCCGTGGAAGGTCAAGCGGGCGCAGTCGCAGGCGCGCGGCTGGAGCATCGACGGCCTGCAGCAGGCGATCGGCGTGGCCGCCGAGCTCAACGCCGACGTCAAGGGTGCGGCGGCCAGCGCCGACTACGCGCTGGAGCGGGCGATCCGGCGGATCGTCGCCATCCGCCGGGAGACCGGCCGCGGCGTCCGCGGCTGAGAGAGGCCTCCTGCCCCCCACCGTGGAAGGCCCCCGTCCTCCTCGCCGCTCGGAGGAGGACCGCCTGCCCCACCGCTCGCAGGCTCGCAGCGGAACCCTGGAAGGGGGTATGGGCCCCGTGACGGGGCCGGCGGCGGGGCCGTGCAGGGGGGACGGCCCCGGAAACGCGACGAGCCCCCGTCCCGCAGGGGGAGAGGGCTCGTCGGACGGTCGCGCGGACGCGACCGGAGGTCAGCGAGAGAGGCCGGACAGCTGCTTGGCCATGCCCGACTTGCGGTTCGCGGCCTGGTTCTTGTGGATGACGCCCTTGCTGGCGGCCTTGTCCAGCGCCTTGCTGGCGGTCTGCAGCGCGGTCGTCGCGGCCGCGGCGTCCCCGGTGGCAGCGGCCGCGCGGAAGCGGCGGACGGCCGTCTTCAGGGCGGACTTGACGGCAACGTTGCGCTGACGCGCCTTCTCGTTGGTCTTGTTCCGCTTGATCTGGGACTTGATGTTCGCCACGCGTGAGCCTCGGGGGTGTCTCGGAGGGGGGTACTTCTGGACAGTGCGTCCGGACGGCATGCGTCAGCGGACCGGTCTGCCAAGATACCAGCGTCGTCCGCCCGGCCCCAACTGACGGGTACGCGCCCGGGGCCCCGGCGGTGGCTGGACGACGCGGCCGGGCGTGGGACCATGGGGGCACTGTGACGACTCCCGCCTCCACCGACCCGGCCCGCATCCGGAACTTCTGCATCATCGCCCACATCGACCACGGCAAGTCGACGCTGGCCGACCGGATGCTCGAGGTCACCGGGATCATCGAGGCGCGGCAGATGCGTGCCCAGTACCTCGACCGGATGGACATCGAGCGCGAACGCGGCATCACCATCAAGGCGCAGAACGTGCGCCTGCCGTGGCAGGTCGGGGACACCGAGTACGTCCTCGACATGATCGACACCCCCGGCCACGTCGACTTCACCTACGAGGTGTCCCGGTCGCTGGCCGCCTGCGAGGGTGCCGTGCTGCTGGTCGACGCCGCCCAGGGGATCGAGGCCCAGACGCTGGCCAACCTCTACCTGGCCCTGGAGAACGACCTCACGATCATCCCGGTCCTCAACAAGATCGACCTGCCGGCCGCCCAGCCCGAGAAGTACGCCGCCGAGCTCGCGCACATCATCGGCTGCGACCCCTCCGACGTCCTGAGGGTCAGCGGCAAGACCGGCGAGGGCGTGCCCGAGCTGCTGAACGAGATCGTGGCGCAGATCCCCGCGCCCGAGGGCGACGCCGAGGCCCCGGCCCGGGCGATGATCTTCGACAGCGTCTACGACATCTACCGCGGGGTCATCACCTACGTGCGGGTCGTCGACGGGCGGATCGCCAGCCGCGAGCGGATCAAGATGATGTCGACCGGCGCCACCCACGAGCTGCTCGAGATCGGCGTCATCTCCCCCGAGCCCAAGCCGGTCGAGGGCCTCGGCGTCGGCGAGGTCGGCTACTTCATCACCGGCGTGAAGGACGTCCGCCAGTCCCGCGTCGGTGACACCGTCACGCTGCAGCACCGCCCGGCCGCCGAGCCGATCGGCGGCTACAGCGACCCCAAGCCGATGGTCTACTCCGGCCTCTACCCGATCGACGGCAGCGAGTACCCGCTGCTGCGCGAGGCGCTGGACAAGCTGCTGCTCAACGACGCCGCGCTGACCTACGAGCCGGAGACCTCCGCGGCGCTGGGCTTCGGGTTCCGCGTCGGCTTCCTCGGCCTGCTGCACCTGGAGATCGTCCGCGAGCGCCTGGAGCGCGAGGCCGGCATCAGCCTCATCTCCACCGCGCCGAACGTCGTCTACCGGGTGGTCATGGAGGACGGCTCGGAGATCACCGTGACCAACCCGAGCGACTGGCCCGAGGGCAAGATCGACCGGGTCTACGAGCCCATCGTCAACGCGACGATCATCGCGCCCAGCGACTACACCGGCGCCATCATGGAGCTCTGCCAGAGCCGCCGGGGTCAGCTCGGCGGCATGGACTACCTGAGCGAGTCCCGGGTCGAGCTGCGGTACACCCTGCCCCTCGGCGAGATCATCTTCGACTTCTTCGACGCGCTGAAGTCGCGCACCCGCGGCTACGCCAGCCTCGACTACGCCGAGGCCGGCGAGCAGGAGGCGAAGCTGGTCAAGGTCGACATCCTGCTGCAGGGCGAGCCCGTCGACGCGTTCAGCGCGATCGTGCACAAGGACAAGGCCTACAGCTACGGCGTCATGATGGCCGGCAAGCTGCGCGAGCTCATCCCGCGGCAGCAGTTCGAGGTGCCCATCCAGGCCGCCGTCGGCTCCCGGGTCATCGCCCGCGAGACGGTCCGCGCCATCCGCAAGGACGTCCTCGCCAAGTGCTACGGCGGTGACATCACCCGCAAGCGGAAGCTGCTGGAGAAGCAGAAGGAGGGCAAGAAGCGGATGAAGATGGTCGGGCGCGTCGAGGTCCCCCAGGAGGCCTTCGTGGCCGCGCTCTCCACCAGCGAGCCGTCCGCCTCCTCCGCCAAGAAGTGAGCCCCGGCCGGGTCGAGGCGGTCTGCGTCTCCGGCTCCGACCTGCTGCCGCTGCCCGGCCGGCGACCGGGCCGCAGCGGCATCGACAAGCGGCCGGTCGCCGGGCGGGTCGCCGTCCACCCGCTCGGGCTGGACGGCGACGTGCAGGTCAACCGGAAGTACCACGGCGGCGAGGGGCAGGCGGTCTACGCCTACGCCCAGGAGGACGCCGACTGGTGGGCCGCCGAGCTGGACCGCGAGCTGCCGGCCGGCCGGTTCGGCGAGAACCTGCGGACGACGGGCCTGGACCTCACCGGCGCGGTGCTCGGTGAGCGCTGGCGGGTCGGGACGGCGCTGTTCGAGGTGACCGCCTGCCGCATCCCGTGCGCCAACTTCGAGCGGTTCTGGGGCGTGCCGCAGCTGGTCAGGCGGTTCACCGCCCGCGGGGCCAGCGGCGCCTACCTGCGGGTCCTCGAGACCGGCGACGTGGGCGCGGGCGACGCCGTCGAGGTGGTCTCCCGGCCCGACCACGGCGTCACCGTCGGCCTGCTGTTCCGGGCGACGACGACGCAGCGACGCCGGCTGCCCGAGATCACGCCGGCCCTCGCACACCTCCCGCTCAAGGACCGGCCGAAGCTCGCGGCCCGGATCGAGAAGCGGCTCGGCGCCACGGCCTGACCGGCCCCCCGCCTGGACGGCGAGCCCCCGTCCACGGTGGCGGGAGCGGCCCGCGGGTCACCGGCCGCCGGGCGGCTCCTTCCGCTGCCCCGGCTCCCGCCCCACCATCAGGGGTGTCGGACACGGCGCCTCCGGGAGGTACCGATGGCACGAGCACAGTCCCCCTCCGGTGTACCGGTGCAGCGACGCGGGTCCCCGGACGCCGACGTCCTCGTCGTGGGCGCCGGCCCGACCGGCCTCGCGCTCGCCTGCGACCTGTGCCGCCGCGGCCTGGCCGTCCGGGTGGTCGAGCGGCTGCCGCAGCCCGAGGTCAAGTCGCGCGGCAAGGGCGTGCAGCCACGCACCCTGGAGGTCCTCGACGACCTGGGCGTCGTCGACCGGGTGCTCGAGGCCGGGTGGTCCCGCGACCTGAGCGTGCGCTGGTACGTCCGGCGGGAGCTGCTCGTCGACCTGCACCTGCCCGGGCGGGACCCGCTGCCCGACGTCCCTCACCCCAACCTCGTCCTGATCCCGCAGTGGCGCACCGAGCAGATCCTGCGGGAGCGCCTGGCCGAACTGGGCGGGGCGGTCGAGTGGGGCCGCGAGCTGGTGGGCCTGGAGCAGGAGGAGGACGGCGTGGTCGCCCGCGTGGCGACGTCCCCCGGCGGTGCCGTGGAGACGATCCGGGCCGCCTGGGTGGTGGGCTGCGACGGCGGCCACAGCCGGGTCCGGGACCTGCTGGAGCTGGCGATGGAGGGGGACTCGCGCGAGGAGCGCTTCCTGTTCGGCGACGTGGAGATCGAGGGGCTGGAGCCGGCCGACAGCGGGTTCGTGTGGTTCGACGGCGGGGAGTACCTCGCGGCCAGCCCGTTCCGTGGCCTGCGCTCGTGGCAGGTGCAGGCCAGCCTGCCGCCGGCGGCCGACGGGACGGAGCAGCCGGAGTCGCTGGAGCTGCTGCAGCGGCTGTTCGCCGAGCGCAGCGGGCTGTCGCACGTCCGCCTCTCCCACCCCACCTGGCTCTCCACCTGGCACAGCAACGTGCGGCTGGTCGACCGCTACCGGGTGGGCCGGGTGCTGGTGGCCGGCGACGCCGCGCACCTGCACAGCCCGGTCGGCGGCCAGGGGATGAACACCGGCGTCCAGGACGCCTACAACCTCGGCTGGAAACTGGGACTGGTGGTCCGGGGCCGGGCATCCGACCGCCTCCTCGACACCTACGAGGAGGAACGCCGCCCGATCGCGCGGGCCGTCCTCAGCGGCAGTGACCTCGGGTACCGCGCGGTCTTCGGTGCCGACCCGGTCACCACCTTCCTGCGCGAGCACGTCCTGACACCCGCGCTGCGGGTCCCGGCCGTGCAGCGGGCCATCCTGGGGGGCGTCAGCGAGCTGGACCTCGACTACCGCGAGAGCTCCCTCGCCGAGGACCACCGCGCCCGGGTGACCGCGACCCGGTGGCGCCCCGGTCACGACGACGAGCGCGCCGACGCGGTGGACCGGGTCCGGTTCGCCCGGGGCGTCCGCGCAGGGGACCGGGCCCCCGACGGCGCGGTCCAGGACGCGGACACGGGGCGGCCCACGCGGCTGTTCGACGCCTTCCGCGGCCCGCACTCCACCCTGCTGCTCCTCGACGGCGAGGCCCGCACGGACGACGGCTACACCTCGCTCGCGGGGATCGCCGACCGCGTCGAGCGGCTGTTCGGCGCCGACGTCCGCCCCTGGGTGGTGGTGTGGGGACGCCGGTCGCCCGTCGGGCTGGCCGGGCGGCGGGTGCTGCTCGACCCGGACGGCGAGACGCACCGGCGCTACGGCGCGACCGCCGAGGCCCTGTACCTGGTGCGCCCGGACGGCTACGTCGGTCTGCGCGCCCAACCGGCCTCGGAGGAGGTCCTCGTGCGGTACCTCGGACGGGTCCTGGACCGCGTGGCTGCTGACCGTGAGCCGGCGTCCACCTCCCCGGCGGGGAGCGCGCGGTGAGGGCGGCGGACCGCTTCGGGAGGCTCGCCGAGTGGGCCTGGGCCCGGCACCACAACGTCCTGAGCTGGTACGTCCGCCCGCTGTTCCTCCTGCCACTGGCGTGGTCGGCCCACCGGCGCAGCCCGGCCGGCATCGCGGTCACCCTGGTCGCCCTCGCCACCAGCATGGCCTGGTTCCCGGCTCCGGCCCGGGTGGACCCGCGCGTCGCCGAGTTCCTCCGCTTCGAGCGGGAGTGGCTGGGCGGGGACTGGACCGGGCGCAAGCTGCTGCTGACGGGCCTCGTGCCGCTGAGCCTGGGCGCGTTCTGCCTCGCGTTCTGGCGGCGCTCCCCGGGCTGGGGACTGGTCCTGCTGAACGCGATGGCCGCCGGCAAGGTCCTGTGGGGCGTGGTCTCGGGCAGGGGCACCGGCTGGGCGATGCTCGCGCCGGCCGGTGCGGGGGTCGCGGTCGGCGACGTGGTCCTGGTCGTCGCCGCCCGGTCCCGACGGCGCCGCCGCGAGAGCGGGAGCGCCGTCGCGTCGGCGTGACGCACCGAGGACACCCCGGCCGGGTGCCGGCCGCTCAGTGCAGCCAGGGCGCGAAGGACAGCCCCACGACGAGCCCCTCGGGCGACTGCAGCCGGGCGACCGTCTGGCCCCACGGCTCGGTCCGCGCCCCGTGCAGCAGCCGGTGGCCGGCGGCCTCCAGTTCCGCCGCGCCGTCGGCCACCGCAGCCGGGTCGGCGAGCTCGAACTCGATGCTGGCCTGCGGCACGGGCCGGTCGGCCGGCCACGCGGGGGTCCCGAAGCAGGCCTGGGCCGCCTCGGTGAGGGGCCAGACGCCGAAGTGCTTGCTGCCTCCGATGTGCTCGCTGGCGAAGTACTCGCCCTCGAGGCGTTCGAGGGGCAGCCCGAGGGCGTCCACGTACAGGCGCCGGCTCTCCACCGGGTCGGGCGCGATGACGCTGACGCTGGCGACGAAGAGGATCTCCACGCCGGCACCGTCCCACCGGAGGGTGACAGGGCGGCCCTGCAGGAGGGTCCTCCTTCAGGCGGCCGGCGACCGGGTGAGCTCGGCGCGCAGGGCGCCCGGGTCCACGCCGCGCTCCCGCAGCACCTCCAGGACGGTGCCCCCGCCGCGCAGCAGACCGAGCACGATGTGCCCGTCGGTGATGGAGCGTGACCGCATCGCCAGCGCCTCGCGCAGCGCGAGCTCCAGGACCTTCCTGGCGCCGGCCGTGAACGGCATGTGCGCAGGGCTGCTGCGCCGGCGTCGGCGGCGGGGCGCGTCCAGGGCGCCGGGGCCGAAGGTCGCCTCGACGACGTCGCGGACGGCGTCCAGGTCGATGCCGAGGGTCCGCAGCGCCTCGGCGTCCAGGTCCTCACCGCCGAGGTGGGCGGCGACCGCCTCGGCCACCCCGTCGTGGTCGAGCCCCTGCCGGCGCAGGACGGCCGTCGTCGGGGTGTCCAGCCGCAGCTGGGCGAGCAGCAGGTGCTCGGTGCCGATGTGGTCGTGCCGGAGGACGCGGGCCTCCTCCTGGGCCAGGACGACGACCTCGCGGGCGTCGGACGTGAAGCGTTCGAACACGGTCAGTCCCTCCGCCGGAGCGGCCCCCGGCCGCCTGCGTGCTTCTTGTGCACCGCCTGCCTCGTGACGCCGAGCAGCTGGGCGATCTGCTCCCACGTCCAGCCCTGGTCGCGGGCGTTCTCCACCTGCAGGGCCTCGAGTCGCTCGATGAGGGTCCGCAGGGCGCGGACCGCCTTCAGCCCGACCGCGGGGTCGCGGCTGCTGGCGGCGGAGGCGACCTGTGCTGTGTCGGCCATGCGTCAACTGTGGTTGACGCCGCGCGCGGTGTCAACCGTCATTGACGCGGCAGGGTGTCAGTGCACCTGGTGGTGGGTGACCGTGCGCTCGCGGTCGACCAGCCAGCGGTCGTCCTCCGGGTAGAAGACGGCGGTCGAGACGTCGTCGCCGGCGAAGGCGCGGACGGCGTCCAGCGAGGTCCAGAAGCTGAGGGTGACCACCTCGGTGCGGCCGTCGTCGAGGTCCCGGGTGAGCAGGTGGGCCTCGAGGTTGCCGGGGGTGGCGCGGTACTCCGCGATGCCGGTCTCCCGGATGTAGGCCACGTAGGCGTCGCGGTCCTCGGTGCGGACCCAGCCGCGCCAGGTGCGGGCGATCATCGGCCACCCTCCTCGAGGGCTCAGGCCACGGCCGCCTCGTCGCCTCCGGTCAGCCGCAGCAGGTCGGCGTAGGTGAGCGAGACCATCGTGTGGTGGTCGCCGCCGCCTGCCCAGAGGAGCGGGTGCGCCGCGAGGTCGACGTCCACCAGCGCGCGCAGCGGGGCGGGGTGGCCGGTCGGCGCCACCCCGCCGACCTCCTGGCCGGTGGCCGCGAGGACGAACTCCGGGGTGGCCCGCCGCACCCGCTCCGCGCCGACGAGCGCCGCCACCCTCCCCGTGTCCACCCGGTGCGCGCCGCTGGCCAGGACGAGCAGCGGGGCGCCGTCGGCGTCGAACACGAGGCTGTTGGCGATGGCGCCCACCTCGCAGCCGAGCGCCTCGGCCGCGGCGGCCGCCGTCGGGACCGGCCGGTCGAAGCGGCGCACCTCGGCGTCCACCCCGGCCTCGTGCAGCGCGGCGACCACCCGGTCGACCGGGCTCACGGTGCTCACTGGTTCGCTTCCGCGGGGCGCTCCGCTCCTCGCTCGTTCCTCGCTGCGGTGCTCACGCCCTGTCCGCTCACGGCAGCGTGAAGACGATCTTCCCCGCCGTCCGGCCCTCGAGCATGCGCTCGAAGCCCTCGCGCGCCTGCGTCAGCGGCAGCTCGACGTCGATCACCGGGCGCACGCCGGTGGCCGTGCACATCCGCATGAGCGCCTCGAGCTCCTCCCGGGTGCCCATCGTGGAGCCGATGACCGACAGCTGGGTGAAGAAGACCCGGTTCAGCTCGGCGCCGGGGTTGGGGCCGGTGGTCGCGCCGGAGATGACGATGACGCCGCCGGGCTTGAGCGACTTGACGCTGTGGCTCCAGGTCGCCTCGCCGACGGTCTCCATCACACCGTCCACCCGCTCGGGCAGCCGGGCGCCGGTCTCGAACGCCTGGTCCGCACCGAGGTCGAGGGCGCCCTGTCGCTTCTCCTCGCTGCGGCCGGTCACCCACACGCGGAAGCCGGCGGCCTTGCCGAGCACGACCAGCGCGGTGGCGACGCCGCCGCTGGCGCCCTGCACCAGCACGGTCTGGCCCGGCCGCAGCCCGGACTTCACGAAGAGCATCCGGTAGGCGGTCAGCCAGGCGGTGGGCAGGCACGCGGCCTCGGCGAGGGACAGCTCGGCCGGCTTGGGCAGCACGTTGCGCCGGGGGACGGCGACCCGCTCGGCCATCGTGCCCTGGTACAGCTCCGAGAAGAGCGTGCGCTTGGGGTCGAGCGTCTCGTCCCCGATCCAGTTCGGGCTCGCGACGACGCCGTGCACGACGACCTCGTCGCCGTTCTCGTCGAGCCCGGCCGCGTCGGTGCCCAGGATCATCGGCATCCGCTCCTGCGGCAGCCCGACCCCGCGCAGGCTGAACAGGTCGTGGTGGTTCAGCGAGACGGCCTTGACCTGCACCGTCGTCCAGCCGTCGGGCACCTCCGGCTCGGGGCGCTCACCGACCTCCAGCACGGAGAGCGGGTCCTTCGGGGCGGGCGTCGAGACGAAGGCAGCGAGCATGCCCGGACGCTAACCGAGGGACCCGGCGGGGGCGACGTCAGACCGCGTCCGCAGGGGTGGGCAGACCCGTCGCGGTCCGGGACCATCCGAGGTCCAGGCCCCGCCGACGGGAGACGGCGATGACCGTGCCGACGCCACCGCAGCCCCCGCTCGTCGACGCCCGCAACGCCGAGATGGCCGGCGCCTGGAACGGCGAGGAGGGCGAGGACTGGGCGGCGCGGGCCGACCGCTTCGACGCGGCCTCGGCGGCCTTCGACGCAGGTCTGCTGGAGGCCGCCGGGATCGGCCCGGCCGACCGGGTGCTCGACGTCGGCTGCGGCGCGGGCACCTCGACCCGCGCGGTCGCGCGCGCGGCGCCCGACGGGCACGTCACCGGGATCGACCTGTCCGGACCGCTGCTGGCCGAGGCCCGCCGGCGCAGTGCCGCCGCGGGGCTGACCACCACGACGTTCGTCCAGGGTGACGCCCAGGTGCACCCCTTCGAGGCCGCGTCGTTCGACGTCGCCGTCAGCCGGTTCGGGGCGATGTTCTTCGGCGACCCGGTCGCGGCGTTCACCAACCTCGCCCGGGCGCTGCGGCCCGGTGGGCGGCTGGCGATGCTGTCGTGGCAGCCGCTGGCCCGCAACGAGTGGCTGCTCGTGCTCCGCCGGACCCTCGCGGCCGGCCGCTCGTTGCCCGAGCCGCCGGGTGGTGCTCCCGGGCCGTTCGGCCTGTCCGACCCCGACCACGTCCGCCGGGTCCTGGCCGCCGCGGGGTTCGGGTCGGTCCACCTCGCCGAGGTGCCGGGGGTGGTCCGGCTGGGCGCAGACGCCGAGGACGCGTTCGACTTCGTCAGCGGGCTGGGCCCGACCCGGGGGCTCCTCGGCGGGCTGGACGACGGCGCCCGGCGGGCCGCTCTCGACGAGCTGCGGGCCGCCCTGGCGGAGCACGCGACACCGGACGGGGTCCTGTTGGGTGCGGCCGCCTGGCTGACCACCGCCCGCCGGTGGTGAGCGGTCGGCCGGGAGAGCCACGTCGGCCGAGTGAGCAGTTGTCGTCGGCGACCCGCACGGACACGCCGGGCAGGACGACCGCAGCTGCGCGCTCGCAGTACCGCCGACGGTGTCATGGTCAGCGGACGACGACCACGTGCTCTCCGCGCGGGACGAACTCGCCGATCACCGCGGCGCCGGGCACCTCGCCGCCCAGCAGCAACCCGCCGGAGGTCTGCGCGTCGGCCAGGAGCAGCGCCTCGTCCTCGGACACGGCCGACAGGTCGGTGTGCGGCCGCACCCAGTCGAGGTTGCGCCGCGTCCCACCGGACACGAACCCCTCGGCCAGCGCCTCGCGCGCACCGGTCAGGTAGGGGACGGCGGCGGCGTCGACGACCGCGGTGACCCCGCTGGCCCGGGCCATCTTGTAGAGGTGGCCGAGCAGGCCGAAGCCGGTGACGTCGGTGCCGGCGCGGATCCCGGCGGCGACCGCGGCCCGACCGGCGTCGCGGTTGAGCGTGGTCATCGCCGCCACCGCCTCCTCCGACACCTCGCCGGTGGCCTTCATCCTGTTGTTGAGGACGCCGATCCCCAGCGGCTTGGTCAGCGACAGCGGCGTCCCGGCGACCGCGGCGGAGTTGGTGATGACCCGGTCGACGTCCACGACGCCGGTCACCGCCATGCCGTACTTCGGTTCGGGGTCGTCGATGGAGTGCCCACCGCCGACGTGGCAGCCGGCCTCCTGCGCGGCCTCCAGCCCGCCCCGCAGCACCTCCGCGGCGAGCTCGGCGGGCAGCACGTCCCGCGGCCAGCCCAGCAGGTTCACCGCGACGACGGGCGTGCCGCCCATGGCGTAGACGTCGGAGAGCGCGTTGGTCGCCGCGATCCGGCCGAAGGTGTACGCGTCGTCGACGACCGGGGTGAAGAAGTCGGTGGTGAGGACCAGCCCCTGCCCGCCGGCGATCCGGACGACGGCCGCGTCGTCGCCGTCGTCCAGGCCGATGACCAGCTCCGCGGCCGGGTCGACCGGGCCGGCCGCGGTCAGGCCGGCCACCACGGCCTCCAGCTCGCCGGGCGGGATCTTGCAGGCGCAGCCGCCGCCGTGCGCGTACCGGGTCAGCCGGACCTTCTCCTGCGCGGTCGTCACAGCCCCACCGTAAGCTCCGCAGCGGAGGCGTCAGGGCGCCTGGTGGCCCCCGCGGCCTCTAAAGCCGACGTGGCCGAGCACCTCGGTCAGGCGGGTTCGATTCCCGTCCGCCTCCGCCAGCTCGTCGTCCGGCCGGGGCGTCCCGTCCCCGGCCGGACGCCCGTGGACGACGACGTCCGAGGAGGCACCGGCGGTGGCACGCATCCCCCTGGTCTCGGGAGACGACCCGGACGCCGACCCCAGGGCCCGCGCCCTGCTGGCGATGGTCCGGGAGAGCCGCGGGCGCGAGGTGAACGTCTACCGGGGTATCGCGAACCACCCGGACATCCTCGAGGCGGTCCTGAAGCTGGGGCAGGTCGCCTACTTCGGCAACAGCCTGGACCCGGTGCAGCGGGAGCTGGCCTACTACACCTCCGCCGTCACCAACGAGTGCTTCTACTAGACGCCCACCCACGTGGTGCTCGGTCGGAGCGCCGGTATCAGTGACGAGCAGATGGCCCACGTCCTCGACGACCCGCTGCCCGAGGGGCTGTTCACCCCGGACCAGGCGGCGATCGTGGTCTTCTGCCGGAAGTCGACGCTCATGCAGCCCATCGACGACGCGACGTGGGCAGCGCTGCGCGAGCACTTCACCACGCAGCAGGTCCTGGAGATCACCTTCACCTGCGGGCTGAACCAGATGATCAGCCGGTTCCACGCCGCCGTCCGCACCGACGTCGACGCCGAGACGATGGACCAGCTGGGCACCTCCTGCCCCGTCCGGCTGCCGGACCTCCCGGCCGACGGTCCGGCGCCGGCCTGACCTCCCGGTCGGACGGGACGCCGCACCCCGGCGTGCCGGCGACCTACGCTCGGCCCCGATGAGCTCCCAGGCGACAGGCACCGACCCGCGGCGGCGCGTGCCCCGCACCGACACGCTGCTGGCCGATCCGCAGCTCGCCGCCGCCGCCGACCGGCTGGGCCGCGCCCTGGTCAAGGCCGCCGTGCAGGACGTCCAGCAGCGGGTCCGCACCGGCGCGCTCGCCCCCGCCGACGCCGTCCCCGCCGTCCTGGCCGCCCTGCGGACGACGGCCGGCAGCCTGCGCCCGGTGCTCAACGCGACCGGCGTCCTGGTGCACACCAACCTGGGCCGCGCACCGCTGTCCCCGGCCGCGGTGGAGGCGGTCGTCGCCGCCAGCGGCACCACCGACGTCGAGCTCGACCTGACCACCGGCCGGCGCGGTCCGCGGGGGGAGGCGGCGCTGGCCGCCCTGGTCGACGCCGTCCCGGCCGCGGAGGGGGCGCTCGTGGTCAACAACTGCGCCGCCGCGTTGGCGCTGGTGGCCACCGCGCTCGGCGGGGAGCTGGTCATCGCCCGCGGCGAGCTGGTCGAGATCGGCGACGGCTTCCGCATCCCCGAGCTGCTCGAGGCCACCGGGGCCCGGCTCCGCGAGGTGGGGACGACGAACCGGGTCGCGCTCCACGACTACCGCCGCGCGCTGTCCGAGCGCACCGGCGCGGTGCTCAAGGTCCACCCGTCGAACTTCGTCGTCCGCGGGTTCACGCGGGCGGTGCCGGTGGCCGAGCTCGCCGCGGGGCTGGCCGGCAGCGGGATCCCGCTCGTGGCCGACGTCGGCTCCGGGCTGCTGCGCCCGCACCCGGTGCTGCCCGAGGAGCCGGACCTGCAGACCACCCTCGCCGACGGCGCCGACCTGGTGCTGGCCAGCGGCGACAAGCTGCTCGGCGGGCCGCAGGCAGGGCTGGTGCTCGGCCGCGCCGACCTCGTGCAGCGGCTGCGGCGGCACCCGCTCTACCGGGCGTTCCGCGTCGACAAGACGACGCTGGCCGCGCTGGAGGCCACGCTGCGCGGCCCGCAGCCGCCGGTGCAGCAGATGCTCGCCGCGGACGTCGACGACCTGCGCCGCCGCGCTGCCGCGCTCGCCGCCCGGCTGACGGCGGCCGGGCTGGACGCGGTCGCGGTGGAGTCCGAGGCCCGCGTCGGCGGGGGAGGGGCGCCGGAGCACCCGCTGCCCAGCGCCGCGGTGTCGCTGCCCGCGGAGTTCGCGGTGCCGCTGCGCACCGGCACGCCCCCCGTGGTCGGGTACGTGGCGGGCGACCGCACCCTGCTCGACGTGCGCAGCCTGCCGCCGGCGGACGACGAGACGCTGGCGACCGCGGTGCTGGAGGTGGCCCGCCGGTGGACGTGACCGCTCCCGGCACGTCCGGGATGGACGTCATCGCGACTGCCGGCCACGTGGACCACGGCAAGTCGACGCTGGTCCGCGCGCTCACCGGCATGGAGCCCGACCGGTGGGAGGAGGAGCGCCGCCGCGGGCTGACCATCGACCTCGGCTTCGCCTGGACGACGCTGCCCTCGGGCCGCCGGCTCGCGGTCGTCGACGTGCCCGGCCACGAGCGCTTCGTGGGCAACATGCTCGCCGGGGTCGGCTCGGTGCCCGCCGCGCTGGTCGTGGTCGCGGCGGACGACGGGTGGTCGGCGCAGACCGCCGAGCACGTCGCCGTCCTCGACGCCCTCGGCGTGCGGCACGCGCTGCTCGCCGTCACCAAGGCCGACCTCGCCGACCCCGCGCCGGTGCTCGCCGACGTCCGGGAGCGGCTGGCCGCCACGTCCCTGGGGAGCGGGCCGACGGGTGAGGTGCCCGGGGTGGCGGTCAGCGCCGCCACCGGCGCGGGGGTGCCGGACGTCGTCGCCGCGCTCGAGTCGCTGCTCGCCGGGCTGCCCGCGCCGGACCGGGAGGCGCCGGTGCGGCTGTGGATCGACCGCGCCTTCCCGGTCAGGGGCGCCGGCACGGTGGTCACCGGCACGCTCGCCGCGGGGCGCGTCGCCACCGGGGACCGGCTGCAGCTCGGCGGCCGGGAGGTCGGCGTCCGCGGCGTGCACTCGCTGGGGCAGCCGGTCGAGCGGGCCGAGGCCACCGCCCGGGTGGCGCTCAACCTGCGCGGCATCGCCGTCGAGGAGCTGTCCCGCGGTGACGCCCTGCTCACGCCGGGGGCGTTCCGCGGCACCGCCGAGCTCGACGTCACCCTGGCCCGGGGCGGGTGGGCTGCCGGGGACGATGCCCGGCTGCCCGCCGAGGTCGTCGTGCACGTCGGCTCGGCCGCGGTCGGCGCGCGGCTGCGCCCCCTGGAGGGGACGGCGGTGCGGCTGCGGCTGGCCACGCCGCTGCCGCTGCGGGTCGGCGACCGGCTGCTGCTGCGCGACCCCGGCGCCCGCCGCGTGTGCGGTGCCGACGTCCGGGACGTCGACCCGCCGGAGCTGCGCCGCCGCGGAGCCGCCCGCCGGCGGGCCGAGGAGCTGGCCGCCCAGCCCGTCGGCACGGCCGGGGCCGCCGCCGAGCTGGCGCGGCGCCGGTTCGTCCGGGCTGCCGACTTCACCGCGATGGGCTGGCCGGTGCCCGAGCAGGCGGCGGCGGTGGGGCCCTGGCTGCTCGCGCCCGGGCTGGTCGACGAGCTGGCCGCGGCCCTGCCCGGGATCGTCGCCCGCTACCGCAAGCTGCGCCCGCTCGAGCCGGGCCCGCCGGTGGCCGTCGCCCGCCGGGCGCTGGAGCTGCCCGACGACGACCTGGTGCCGGCCGTCGTCCGCGAGCCGCTGGCCCTGCGCGAGGGCCGGGTGGTCGCCGCGACCGCCGGCCTGCCCGCCCGGGTGCAGCAGGCGGTCGACCGGATCCGGGCCACGCTGGCCGCCGATCCGTTCGCCGCGCCGGACGCCGACCAGCTCCGCGCCGCCGGGCTGGGGCCGCGCGAGCTGGCCGCGGCCGTGCGCGACGGGCAGCTGGTCAGGATCGCCGACGGCGTCTACCTCGCCCCCGGGATCGCCGAGCAGGCGCGGGCCCGGCTGGCCGCCGTCCCGGCGCCGTTCACGCTCAGCCAGGCCCGCTCGGCGTGGGGCACCAGCCGGCGGGTCGCCGTCCCGCTGATGGAGTGGCTGGACGCGCGCGGCGTCACCGAGCGGCTGCCCGACGACACCCGCCGGCTGCGGTGATGACGGCCCCCTTCAGGGGGTCCTCTCAGGCGCCGGCCTGGCGCAGGAACACCTCGCGCTCGTCGCTGGAGTCCGCAGCGGGGACGGGGGAGGTGTCGACACCCTCGACCGTGTCCTCCAGCCGCACGGGCTCGGGGAGGTGGCGGAACCGCTCGCGCTCGTCGGGCTCGGTCATGCCCGGAGGGTCCTCCTGCCGGGAGGCCGGGGCAAGGACACACTTGGCGGACGCCGAGAGTGCGTGCTCGGCGACCTACCGTGATGTGGTGATCGACTTCAGCAACGGTTCCGTCTTCAAGCTCAACCCCGCCTCCCCGCAGGAGCTCGGCCCCGAGGTGGCGCCGCTGCTCGTCCCGGGCGAGCAGGTCGTCGCCTGCTTCAAGGCGGTGCGCGACTTCGTCGTCTTCACCGACAAGCGGCTGATCGCCGTCAACGTCCAGGGCATGACCGGCCGCAAGAAGGACTTCACCTCGCTGCCGTACAGCAAGGTGCAGGCCTTCTCGATCGAGACCGCAGGCACCTTCGACCTCGACGCCGAGCTCGACCTGTGGTTCAGCGGGCTGGGCAAGGTCCGCCTGGAGTTCAAGGGGAGCGCCGACATCCGCGGCCTCGGGCAGATGATCGCGGGCTTCGTGCTCTGAGGACCTCCCCGCCGGTGCTCAGCCCCTGCTCACCCGGGTGAGCAGGGGCTGAGCTTCCGGGCTCTCAACGGGCCGCGGGCACCCAGCGGGCCGGGCGCTTCTCCCGGAACGCCGCGATGCCCTCCTGGCCCTCCTCGCCGGCGAAGAAGCGCGCCGAGAGCTCCAGCAGCTCCTCGGCCGAGCCGCGCAGCCCGCCGGCGCGCAGCAGCCGCTTGGTCTCGGCGAGCGCCGCCGGCGCCCCGGCGGCGAGCGCGGTCACCTGGGCGGCCACGGCGGTGTCGACCTCGTCGTCGGGCACGCAGAGGTCCACCAGGCCGCCGGCGGCCGCGGTCGCCGCGTCGAACACCTCGCCGGTCAGCATCAGCCGGTGCGCCGTGTGCGGCAGCATCCGAGGCAGGACGACGGCGGAGATGACCGCCGGCACGATGCCCAGCCGCACCTCGGAGAAGGCGAAGGTCGCCGAGGCCGCGGCGACGACGACGTCGCACGCGGCCGCCAGTCCCAGCCCGCCGGCCCGCGCCGGCCCGCGGAGGACGGCGACCACCGGCTTGGGCGAGCGCCACACGGTCTCCAACAGCTCGGGCAGCTCGCGCACCCCCTGGTCACCGGCCGCGCCGCCGGCCGCCTCGGTGAGGTCCATGCCCGAGCAGAAGACCCGGCCGGTGTGGTCGAGCACGACCACCCGCACCGCGTCGTCGGCCAGCGCGTCGGCCAGGGCCGTGCGCAGCCGGGCGCGCATGGCACGGGAGAGCGCGTTGCGGTTGGCGGGGGAGTCCAGCGTGAGGGTCGCGACCCCCCGGGACGTCGAGACCTGCAGCACGGTGTCGTCGCTCACGTCCGGCATCCTGCCCGGAGCGGCACACTGGACCCAGATGAACACCGTCCTGCCGCTGCTCGAGGCCCCGCCGCGGACTCTGCAGCTCCCCGACAGCGCCCGCGAGGGGCTCACCCGCACGCCCTTCGGGCTGTACGTGCACGTGCCCTTCTGCGCGACCCGCTGCGGCTACTGCGACTTCAACACCTACACCTCCGACGAGCTGGGGCCCGGCGCCACCCGCAGCGAGTACGCCGGCACCGCGATCGCCGAGCTGCGCCAGGCCGCCGAGACCCTGGGCCCGGACCTGCCGACGGTCACCACCGTCTTCGTCGGCGGCGGCACGCCCACGCTGCTGGCCGCCGACGACCTGGCCGCCGTCCTCGCCGCTGCCCGCGAGCTGTTCCCGGTCGCCGACGACGTCGAGGTCACCACCGAGGCCAACCCCGAGACCGTGACCCCGGCGTCCCTCGCCACCCTGCGCGCGGCCGGCTTCACCCGGGTCAGCCTCGGCATGCAGTCCGCGGCCGAGCACGTGCTCGCCGTCCTCGACCGGCGGCACACCCCCGGCCGCGCCGTCGAGGCGGCACGCGAGGCCCGCGCGGCCGGCTTCGAGCACGTCAACCTGGACCTGATCTACGGGACGCCGGGGGAGACCGACGCCGACTGGGCCGCCTCGCTCGAGGCCGTCCTCGCCGCCCCGGTGGACCACGTCAGCGCCTACGCCCTCATCGTCGAGGAGGGCACCCGCCTGGCCCGCCGCATCGACCGCGGCGAGCTGCCCGCGCCCGACGACGACGTCCTCGCCGACCGCTACGAGCAGGCCGACGCCACCCTGCGCGCCGCCGGCTTCGACTGGTACGAGGTCTCCAACTGGGCCCGCGACGAGGCCGCCCGCTGCCGGCACAACGAGCTGTACTGGGCCAACGCCAACTGGTGGGGCGTCGGGCCCGGCGCGCACAGCCACGTCGGCGGGCTGCGCTGGTGGAACGTCAAGCACCCGGCCGCGTACGCCGGCCGGCTGCTGCGCGGGGAGAGCCCGGTGCAGGACACCGAGCTGCTCGACGACGACGACCGCGCGCTGGAGACCGTGATGCTCGGCCTGCGGCTGCGCGAGGGGCTGCCGCTGACCGCGCTGTCGGAGGTCGGCCGGGCCCGCGCCGCCGACGCCGTCGCCCGCGGGCTGCTCGAGCCGGCCGCGCACGCCGCCGGCCGCGCCGTCCTCACCGACCGCGGCCGCCTGCTCGCCGACGCCCTGGTGCGCGACCTCACCGACTGAAGGACCTCCCTGCCCCCCACCGCTCGAACGCTCCCGGCGGGACCCTGCAGGGAGGCCGTTTCCCGTGGGATCTGACAGTTGTCAGGTCCCACTGGCGACGTCCCGCACTACTGCCGGCGGGGCCGTGACCAGCAGGCTCGTCGCGTGCCCCCTGACGCCGTCGCCCTCACCGACCTGACCGTCCG
This sequence comes from Geodermatophilus siccatus, assembly GCF_900103785.1. Taxonomy (GTDB): domain Bacteria; phylum Actinomycetota; class Actinomycetes; order Mycobacteriales; family Geodermatophilaceae; genus Geodermatophilus; species Geodermatophilus siccatus. The sequence goes on from NZ_FNHE01000008.1 coordinate 74,370, forward strand.
CCACGGCGACGTGCTCGCCGTCGACGGGCTCGACCTGCACGTCCGCCGCGGCGAGACCGTCGCGCTGCTCGGCCCCAACGGCGCGGGCAAGTCCACCACCGTCAGCGCCGTCCTCGGGCTGCTGCGCCCCGACGCGGGCACCGTCCGGGTGCTCGGCCGCGCCCCGGCCGACGCCGTCCGCGCGGGCTGCGTCGGCGCGATGCTCCAGCACGGCGGCCTGCCCGGCGAGGCGCGCGTCGGCGAGGTGCTGCACCTGGTCCGCTGCAGCTACCCGGACCCGTGGCCGCTGGAGGACCTGGTCGCCACCACCGGCATCGGCGGGCTGCTCGGCCGCGACGTCGACGCGCTCTCCGGCGGCCAGCGGCAGCGGGTGCTGCTGGCGCTCGCGCTGGCCGGTCAGCCGCCGCTGCTGCTGCTCGACGAGCCGACCTCGGCCATGGACGTCGAGGGTCGCCGCGCCTTCTGGACGACGATGCGCGACCTCGCCGCCTTCGGCACCACCGTGGTCTTCGCCACCCACCACCTCGAGGAGGCCGACGCGGTCGCCGACCGGGTCGTCGTCATGGCCGGGGGCCGGGTGGTCGCCGACGGACCCTCGGCGGCGGTCCGGTCGGCCGTCGCCGGGCGCACCGTCCGCTTCTCGGCCCCCGACGGCGCGGCCTTCGACCGCGTGCCCGGCGTCACCGGCGCCACCCGGCTGGGTGGCACGGTCGCCCTGGCCACCACCGACGTCGAGGCCACCCTGCGCGCGCTGCTCGCCGACGGGGTCGCGCTGACCGACCTCGAGGTCCGCGGCGCCAGCCTCGAGGACGCCGTCCTGTCCCTGGTGGGAGGCGTGCGGTGAGCCCGCTGTTCGTCTTCCAGCTGCGCCGGGTGGCGCGCAACCGGCAGTTCCTCTTCTTCACCGTGCTGCTGCCGGCGCTCTTCACGGTCTTCTTCACCCAGGTCTTCGCCGGGACGCCGGGCGGCGTCAGCCCCGAGCAGGCCACCGCCACGATGGTGGCGATGATGTCCTACGGCGCGATCGGCGCGGCCCTGGGCGCCACCGTCCGGCCCTCCTTCGACCGGGCGTCGGGCTGGCTGCGGCAGCTGCGCGTCACACCGGTGCCGCAGACCTCCGTGGTGGCCGTCGACGTCGCCGTCGGCATGCTGCTGACCCTGCCGCCGCTGGCCGTCGTCGCGCTGACCGGCCGGTTCGCAGGCGGCGTGCGGCTGGCACCCGGCGAGTGGGCCGGCCTGGTCGGCGTCCTGTGGCTGGGCTCGGCGGTGTTCGTCGCGCTCGGCCTGCTGCTCGGCTGGGCGCTGGAGGAGAAGGCCGCCGGCGGGGCGATCGGCATCGTCGGGACCGTGCTGGCCGCGCTCGGCGGCCTGTGGGTGCCGGTCGAGCTGTTCCCCTCCGGCCTGCGCGCGGTGGCACACGGCCTGCCCTCGTACTGGTACGCCGAGACCGGCCGTGCCGCCGCCGGGGGAGCGCTGCCGCCCGCGCCGGCCATCGCCGCGCTGGTCGGGTTCGCCGCGGTGTTCGGCGGGCTGGCCGTCCTCGTCGCGCGGCGTCGTCCGTTGACCGCCGTCGCGGGCTGATGGAGCTACGGTCGGGCGCCGTGGACCCCCGCCCCCGCTGGTACCGCGTCGGCTGGGCGCTGCCCTGGCTGCTGTTCCAGTTCTTCCCGGCCGCCGACCTGGTGACCACCGACCGGCCGCTCGCCGTCCGGCTGGTCGCCGGCTCCGGCCTGCTGGTCTTCACCGCCGTCTACCTCGACGTCTTCCGGCGGGCCTTCGACCGCTGCTGGAGCGGGTCGGTGCTGGGCCGGCTGGCCGTCGTGGCCGCGCTCGGCGTCGCGCTGGCCGTCTGGCTGGGGCCGTCGTGGGCCGGGCTGCTGATCTACGTGTCGGCGGCCTCGGCCGTGGCGCTGCCGACGCGGTGGGTGTGGCCGGCCGTCGTCGCGGCGGCCGCCGTCTGCGCGGGGGTGCTCGTCCTCCACGGCGAGTCCGGGCTGCTCGTCCTGCCCGTGCTCTGCCTGCTGACCGCCTTCGCGCTGCGCGGCACGCGGCACCTGGTCTCGGTGAACGGCGAGCTGGCCGAGGCGCGGGAGGAGCTGGCCCGCAACGCCGTCGCCGAGGAGCGGCTGCGCTTCGCCCGCGACCTGCACGACCTGCTCGGCCACAGCCTGTCGCTCATCGCGCTCAAGAGCGAGCTGGCCGGCCGCCTGGCCGAGGCCGACCCCGCGCGGGCGCGGGCGGAGATGGCCGACGTCGAGGCCGCGGCCCGCCGGGCGCTGGCGGAGGTCCGGGACGCGGTCAGCGGTTACCGGCAGGTCAGCTGCGGCCAGGCGCTGGCCGAGGCCCGCGCGGCGCTGGCGGGTGCCGGCATCGCCGTCCGGCTGCCGGCCCGGGTGCCGACGCTGCCGGGCCCGGTCGACGCGGCCCTGGGCTGGGTGGTCCGCGAGGCGACGACGAACGTGCTGCGGCACAGCGGCGCCCGCGCGGTGACCGTCACGCTCACCGAGGACGGCGGCGAGGCGGTGCTGACCGTCGCCGACGACGGCCGCGGTCCGGCCGACGACACCGAGCCCGGCTCCGGGCTCACCGGCCTGGCCGAGCGGGTGGGCGCGCTCGGTGGGGTCCTCACCGGCGGCGCGAGGCAGGACGGCGGCTACGAGCTGCGCGCGGTCCTGCCGCTGACGCCGGTGCCCGTCGGGGTGGCGCGGTGATCCGGGTGCTCGTCGCCGAGGACCAGTCGATGGTCCGCGGCGCGCTCCGGGCGCTGCTGGAGCTGGAGGAGGACATCACCGTCGTCGCGGAGGTCGGCCGCGGCGACGAGGTGCTCGCGGCGGCGCGGGAACACGTGCCCGACGTCGCGCTGCTCGACATCGAGATGCCGGGGCAGGACGGGATCGAGGCCGCGCGCGAGCTGGCCGCGCAGCTGCCGGGCGTGCGCGCCGTCGTCCTCACCACGTTCGGCCGGCCGGGCTTCCTGCGCCGTGCCATGGAGGTCGGCGCGGCCGGGTTCCTGGTGAAGGACGCACCCGTCGCCGAGCTGGCCCGCGCCATCCGCGCGGTCGTCGCCGGGGAGCGGGTGATCGACCGGGATCTCGCCGCCGCGGCGCTGGCGCTCGGCGCCACGCCGCTGTCCACCCGCGAGGCCGACGTGCTGCGTGAGGCCGCCGACGGCGCGACCGTCGCCGACATCGCCCGCAGGCTGTTCCTCTCGGAGGGGACGGTGCGCAACTACCTGTCCTCGGCGATCGGCAAGACCGGCGCGCGCACCCGCGTCGAGGCCGCCCGGGTGGCCGCCGACAAGGGCTGGCTGTAGCAGGCCCCCGTGCCCGACGGCCACCCACGAGTGGCGAGGACCGGGGCGGCCACCCTTCCGGGGCCCGCGCCGAGCGTGCGAGGCGTGGGGGGAAGGGGGGTCCTGCTACTGCTGGAGGTCGGGCAGCGGCCGCTGGGCGGGGATCGCCGCGGTCGTGGGGCCGGTCTGCTCGGCCGGGACCAGGGTGTCGAGGTCGAGGACCCGCACGTGGATCACGTTGCGCTGCTGCAGCGCGGCCCGCAGCGGGCGGTGCAGGCCGTCCTCGAGGTAGAGCTCGCCCCTCCACTGGACGGCGTGCGGGAACAGGTCGCCGTAGAAGGTGGAGTCGTCGGCGAGCAGGGTGTCCAGGGCCAGCTCGCGCTTGGTGGTGGTGAGGGTGTCCAGCCGGATCTGCCGCGGCGGGATCATCGCCCAGTCCCGTGTCGACAGCCCGTGGTCGGGATAGGGCCGGCCGTTCCGGACCGCCTTGAAGATCAGGGGACCGACCTCCGCTCTGCGCTGCCTGCTGCGGGCACTGGACCGCCGCCCACCCTAACGGGGGCCGTCTGCGGACGGCGCCGCCCGCCCTCGTCGGCTCCGGGACGCCGACGGCCGTCCCGACGTATGCTGATCTGGCACTCTGTCCGTGCGAGTGCCAGCGCCCGCGACCCGTCGTCCGGGCGCCGGGGGCTCCGGGAGGAGCGCCGCCCGACGCGTCGACCGGTACGGGGAGGTGTCACCGTGGCGCACGACGAACGCCGCCTGCAGGTCCTGCGGGCGATCGTCCAGGACTACGTCTCGACCAACGACCCGGTGGGCAGCAAGGCCCTCGCCGAGCGGCACGACCTGGGCGTCTCGCCGGCCACCATCCGCAACGACATGGCCGTGCTCGAGGAGCAGGGCTACATCACCCAGCCGCACACCAGCGCCGGCCGGGTGCCCACCGACAAGGGCTACCGGCTCTTCGTCGACCGGCTCTCGGCGCTCAAGCCGCTGTCGGTCGCGGAGAAGCGGGCGATCGAGCGGTTCCTCGACGGCGCGGTCGACCTGCACGACATCCTCAGCCGCACCGTGCGGCTGCTGGCCCAGCTGACCCACCAGGTCGCCGTCGTGCAGTACCCGACGCTCTCGCGCAGCGCCGTCCGCCACCTCGAGGTGGTGCAGGTGGCCACCGCCCGGCTGCTGCTGGTGCTCATCACCGACACCGGCCGGGTGGAGCAGCGGCTGGTCGACTGCCCGGTGGACGTCGACCGCGACGACGTCGCCGAGCTGCGCACGCTGCTCAACCAGACCTTCGCCGGGGCCAAGCTCGCCGACGCGGCCGCCCTGGTGCCCGACCTGCTGGAGACCGCGCCGCCGAACCTGCGCCGGCTGGTCGCCGCCATCGGCGCGGTCCTGGTCGAGACGTTGGTGGAGCCGGGGGACGACCGCCTGGTCGTCGGGGGGACGGCGAACCTCGCGCGGGTCGCGGTCGACTTCCCCGGCAGCCTGCGCCCGCTGCTGGAGGCGCTGGAAGAACAGGTCGTCGTGCTGCGGTTGATCAGCGAGGTGGACACCGGGGGAGCCGTGCTCGTGCGGATCGGCGAGGAGAACGCCCACGAGGCGCTCTCCGGTGCGTCGGTCGTGTCCGTGGGGTACGGCTCCGGTGACCGCGCCCTCGGTGGGTTGGGCATCGTCGGCCCCACCCGCATGGACTACCCGACCAACATGGCCGCGGTGCGTGCCGTGGCCCGCTACGTCGGCCAGATCCTGGCCGAGAGCTGAGGTAAGAGACTTCTCGATGGCAACCGACTACTACGGCGTGCTGGGCCTGGCCCGCGGAGCCTCCGACAGCGACATCAAGAAGGCCTACCGGCGGCTGGCCCGGGACCTGCACCCGGACGTCAACCCCGACCCGGGGGCCAAGGAGCGCTTCCAGGAGGTCAGCCGCGCCTACCAGGCCCTGACCGACCCGGAGAAGCGCCGCATCGTCGACCTCGGCGGCGACCCGTTCGACAACGGCGCGGGGGCCGGGGCCGGCGGGTTCAGCGGGGCCGGCTTCGGCGGGCTCGGCGACATCATGGACGCCTTCTTCGGCGGCGGGGCCACCACGCGCGGTCCGCGCAGCCGCGTCCGCGCCGGCGGCGACGCGCTCATCCGGCTGGACCTCGACCTCGACGAGACGGTGTTCGGCACCACCAAGGACATCACCGTCGACACCGCCGTCCTCTGCGACGCGTGCACCGGCGCCGGCACCGCGCCCGGCACCCACCCGACCACCTGCACCACCTGCTCGGGCCGCGGCGAGGTGCAGAGCGTGCAGCGCTCCTTCCTCGGCCAGGTCGTGGCCAGCCGCCCCTGCCCGACCTGCGCCGGCACCGGGCAGGTGATCCCCGAGCCCTGTCCCAAGTGCGGTGGCGACGGGCGGGTGCGGGCCCGGCGGACCATCCCGGTCAAGGTCCCGGCCGGCGTCGAGGACGGCATGCGCATCCGGCTCACCGGCCACGGCGAGGTCGGCCCCGGCGGCGGGCCCGCCGGCGACCTGTACGTGGAGATCGCCGAGCGGCCGCACGACGTCTTCACCCGGGACGGCGAGGACCTGCACTGCCGGGTCACCCTGCCGATGACCGCCGCCGCGCTCGGCACCACCCTCACCCTCGAGACCCTCGACGGCCGGGAGGAGGTCGACATCCGGCCGGGCACCCAGTCGGGCAGCGTGCTCACCCTGCGCGCCAAGGGCGCTCCGCGGCTGCGCGCCACCGGCCGCGGCAACCTGATGGTGCACGTGGAGGTCGAGACGCCGACCCGCCTGGACGCCGAGCAGGAGAAGCTGCTGCGCGAGCTGGCCTCGCTGCGCGGCGAGGACCGCCCGGCGGCCGCTGGTGCCGAGGGCCACGGCGGGCTCTTCTCCCGGCTGTTCAAGTGAGTTCCGTCCCCACCGACGACCGGCTGCCCGAACGCGACGGGGCACCCCTGTTCCTGCTCGACGAGCTGCCCGACACCGCCGACCTGCTGGTCGACGGCGCCGAGGGCCGGCACGCCGTCGACGTGCTGCGGCTGACGCCGGGCGAGCGGGTGCGCGTCGGTGACGGGCGCGGCACCGTCGCCGAGGGCGAGGTGGTCGCGGCCGGGCCGCAGGGGCTGCGGGTGCAGGTCTCGGCCCGCCACGAGGTGCCGCCGCCGGCCCTGGAGCTGGTGCTCGTGCAGGCGCTGCCGAAGGGCGAGCGCGGGCCGCTGGCCGTCGAGCTGGCCACCGAGCTCGGCGTCGACCGGATCGTGCCGTGGGCGGCCTCCCGCTGCGTGACGCGCTGGCGGGAGGACCGCGCGGCCAAGGGCGTCGCCAGGTGGCGCGCGGCGGCGCGGGCGGCCAGCAAGCAGTCCCGCCGTCCACGCGTGCCCGAGGTGACCGACGTGCTGACCACCCGCCAGGTGTGCGGGGCGCTGGCCGACGTCGACCTGGCGCTGGTGCTGCACGAGCAGGCCCGCCACCCGATGGCGCGCGTCGACCTGCCGCGGTCGGGCTCGATCGCGGTCATCGTCGGTCCCGAGGGCGGGCTCAGCGACGGCGAGGTGGTCGCGCTGACCGCCGCCGGCGCGCGCCCGGTGCGGCTCGGTCCGGAGGTGCTGCGCACCTCGACCGCCGGCGCCGCCGCCCTCGCCGCGCTCTCGGTCCGCACCCGCTGGGCGTGACGGCACCTCCGCGATGACCAGGTGAGCTGATCGTCGCGGGTCCTGGCTCACCACCGGTCGCGAGCCAGGACCTGCGACGGTGAGCCAGGACGGCCAGGGATGTCGGCCGGGCATGACAGCGCTCAGCGGAGGGCGGCGCGGGCGCGGTCGCTGACCACGTCGACCGCCCAGGTCAGGACGACGACCGCGGCGAGCACCGTCGTCCCCGCGGCCCAGTCGAAGGTCGCCAGCTCCGAGGCCAGCAGCGCACCGAGGCCGCCGGCGCCCAGCAGCCCGACCAGCACCGTGTCGCGGACGGCCACCTCCCACCGGCACAGCGCGTGGACCAGCACCGGCCCGGCCGCCCGCGGCAGCACCCCGTACAGCCACGCCCCCGCCGGCCGGGCGCCCAGCGCGGTGAGCGCCGCCCGAGGCCGCGGGTCGAGCTCCTCGGTGGCCTCCGCCGCCAGCCGGCCCAGCACCCCCAGCGTGTGGACGCCGAGCGCCAGCGCGCCGGGCAGCACCCCGGGCAGCAGCACGAAGAGCAGCACGAGCGCCCACACCGGCGGCGGCACCGCGCGCAGCAGGAGCAGCCCGCCGCGCACCAGCGCCCCCGCGACCCGCCGTCCGGGGGACGACCTGCCCGCCGGCCGCGCCGCCGGACCGGCCAGCAGCACCGTGCCCAGCAGCGCGACCGCGATCGCGACCACCGACATCTGCACCGTGTCCACCGCGAGCACGCCGAGGCTGCGCAGCAGGTCCCCGTCGGTCGCCGGGGGCCAGGCCGCGCCCAGCAGGTGGCGCAGCTGCGTGACCGTGCGCTCCGACACCAGCGACGCCGGCGACAGCGCCAGGTACCAGCACGACCACCCGACCAGGACGACGGTGCCGACGACCGCCGCGGTGAGCACCGGGTCCCGGCGGGCGGACGCCGGCGGCGCGGCCACCCGCCGGCGCAGCGCCCGCCCGGCGACGTCGGCGACCAGGCAGAGCAGCGACAGCGCGTAGACCGCGCTCCACACCTGCTCCCAGCGCAGCGACGCGAACGACAGCGCCAGCTGGTAGCCCAGCCCGCCGGCGCCGACCATCCCGAGGACGACGGCCGACCGGACGGCGCACTCCAGCCGGTAGAGGGCGTAGGACAGCAGCCCGCCCGCGGCCGGCGGCAGCAGCCCGTAGAGCGCGGCCGCCGTCCGCCCGGCCCCGGCCGCCCGCAGCGCCCGGTACGCCCCGCGCGGCACCTCGTCGACCAGGTCGGCGAACACCTTGGCGGATCCCGCGCCGTAGGGGATCCCGATGGCCAGCACGCCCACCCACGGGTCCAGGCCGAGCACGTTGACCAGCAGCAGGCCCCACACCGCCTCGTGCAGACCGCGCGGGACGGCGAGCACGCCGCGGGCGGCCAGCCAGCCGGCGCGGCGCCGTCCCCACGTGGTGCGGGCGACCAGCGGCGCCCCGACCGCGCCCAGCAGCAGCGCCAGCGCGGTGCCGGCCGCGGCGTAGGCGACGGTGACCAGCGCCGACCGGGCGAGCAGACCGAGGAACGCCGCGTCGGCCGCCGGGTCCAGCGCCGCGGCGGCGAACCGGCCGAACTGCGCCGACCCGCCGGGGTTGAGCACGTCGCCGCTGAACAACCCGGCGCCCGCCAGCGACCAGGCCACCACCACCGCAGCACCCAGGCCCCAGGCCCACCGGCGCCGGTCGCGACGCAGCGGAGGGGCGGTCGGCCGGGTCGGGTGGTCGGCGGTCAGCGTCACGGCGCTTCCTCGCTGGCGCTCGTCAGCGCCGTGCCGGAGCGCGCTCCACCAGCGCGTGACCTCGCGAGCTCGGTCACGTGGTCACCCCGTAGAACTCCGCGAGGTCGGCGTCCGACAGCGTGGCGACCGGCCGGTCGAGCACGACCCGGCCCTCGGCGAGGCCGACCACCCGGTCGCAGTGCCGGCGCACCAGCCCGGGGTCGTGCAGCGCCGCGACCAGCGCGCCGCCCCGGGCCGGCGCCAGCTCGCCGAGCAACGTCAGCGCCCGGTCGGCGAGCACCGGGTCGAGGGCGGACGCCGGCTCGTCGGCCAGCACGAGGTCCGGCTGCTGCACCAGCAGTCGCGCGATGGCCACCCGCTGCCGCTGGCCACCGGAGAGCCGCTCGGTGCGCTCGAAGGCGCGGTCGGCCAGGCCCACCCGGTCCAGCGCGGCCAGCGCCTCGGGCAGGCCCTGCGGGCGCACCAGCGACCAGGCCGCCCGGGCCCCCGACCAGTCCGCCAGCCGGCCGGCGTTGACGTTGTGCACCACGCGCAGCCGGCCGACCAGCTCCAGCGACTGGTGCACCGTGCCCACCCGCGCCCACAGCCGGCGCCGGTCCCGCGCGGACAGCCCCGCGGGGTCGGCGCCGAGCACCCGCACGGTCCCGGCGCTGGGCGGCACCGAGCCGTTGGCCAGTGCGAGCAGCGTGGACTTGCCCGCCCCGGAGGCGCCGACGAGGGCGACCCGCTCGCCGGGACCGACCTCGAGGTCGACCCCGGCCAGCGCCGTCGTCCCGCCGTACCGGACCGTGACGTCGTCCAGCCGCAGGACGGCGGTCAGCTGACCAGCCCCAGGTCGCGGCCGATCTCCTCGATCCGGTCGTAGTGCGACGAACGCGCCGGCACGAACGCGCCCGCACCGAAGAGCTCCAGCACCGGGTCGCCGGGCGGCAGGCCGGTGAAGAGGTCCCGCAGCCGGTCGGCGAGGTCGGGGACGCCGGTCCGCTCGGCGGCCTGCGGGCCGAGCAGCCAGTGGTAGTCGTGGTACGGCGGGCTCTCGGCGTAGCGCACGACCGCCGGGTCGACCGCGCCCTGCTCGCTGCGGGAGCGCCAGACCTGGGAGTTGAGCACCCCGGCCTGGTAGCTGCCGGAGGCGACCAGCGCCAGCGTCGCGTCGTGCGAGCCGGAGAAGCCGGGGCCGCCGGGGAAGCCCTGCGGGTCGACGCCGGCCTCGCGGAGGAACCACGCGGGCATCAGCCGGCCCGACGTCGAGGTCTCGCTGCCGTAGGTGAAGCGCAGCGGGGCCAGCGCGGTCAGCTCGCCGGACGGCGCGAGCCCGGTGGCGGCGTTGACCACGAACACCGAGGTGAAGGCCTGGTCGATGTCGCGCTGGGCGATCGGCTCGGCGCCGGGGGTCTGCAGCCGGGCCTGGACGCCGGTGAGCCCGCCGAACCAGACCAGGTCGAGGTCGCCGGTGCGGAAGAGGGAGACGGCCGCGGCGTAGTCGGTGACCGGCGTGTACTCGACCTCGAGGTCGAGCGCCGCGGACACCGCGTCGGCGACGGTGCCGTACAGGCGCTGCAGGACCTCGGGGTCCTGGTCGGGGATGGCGCCGACGTGCAGCGGACCCGACGGGGCCGAGGCGGCGGAGCGGCCGCACCCGGTCACCGCGGCGGCGAGGGCGACGCCGGCGCCGGCCAGCAGGCTGCGGCGGGAGAGCGGGGGGAGCAGGGCATCGGGGCCACCCGACCGGGCGGCGCGGCGGGTGCTCACTACGTCCGCGCGTGGGGGACGGGGACGGGCACGGGACACCTCCGGCGGGAGAGGAACGGGTGCCCGCCATCCTGACCGACGCCGCGTCGGCCTGCCCCACAGGGCGTGGCCGGGCCCCCTCGCCGGCCCCCTTCGCCGGGGCCCGCGCCGAGCTCGCGGGCCGTGGGGGGCGAGGGGGTCCTTATAGGGTCGAGGACGTGACCGACTGCCTGTTCTGCCGCATGGTCGCCGGCGAGATCCCGGCCGACGTCGTGCACGAGACCGACCGGACGCTGGCCTTCCGGGACATCAACCCGCAGGCGCCCACCCACGTGCTGGTCGTGCCCAAGGAGCACCACCCGACCGTGGCCGCGCTGGCGCACGCCGACCCCGACCTGCTGGGCGCCGTCGTCCGCACGGCCGAGGCGGTCGCCCTCCAGGAGGGTCTGGCCACCGCGGACGGCGTCGAGCCCGGCTACCGCGTCGTCACCAACACCGGCCCCGCGGCCGGGCAGACCGTGCCGCACGTGCACCTGCACGTGCTGGGCGGCCGCGACCTGCGCTGGCCGCCCGGCTGAGTCCCGCCTCGGCGCGGGTCGCGCCGGAGCGGGGCCGGGTCCCCGGGCGTGCGGGCCCGCCCCCGTCAGGCCTGCCCGAGCCCGGTGACGCTCAGTTCGACGAACTCACCGTTGCGGCGGGAGTTGCCGCGCAGCCCCCGCCCGGCGATCCGGGTGATGATGCGGGTGCGGTCGGCGCGGAAGAGGTCCCCGGAGAACTCGAAGGGCGCCCCCTCGCTGTCGTAGGTCGTCCGGGAGATGCTGAGCAGCGGCGCGCCGGTCTCGACCGACAGGAGTGCCGCCTCGTCATCGGTGGCGTGGACGACCTCGATGAGCTCCTCGGCGTCGGCAGGAGTCGTGTCGAACTCCTGCTCGAGCAGCTCGTACAGCGAACCGCCCAGGGGCATCTCGAGCAGCCCGGGGAAGCGGTCGGCGGGGAAGCGCGCGTGGTCCAGGGAGATCGGCGTCCCGTCGGCCAGCCGGATCCGGCGGATGTCGACCACCAGGGAGTCCGGCTTCAACTGCAGGGCCGAGCACGTCTGGTGGTCGGCGACGGTCATCCCGGTCGACAGGACGCGGGTCCCGGCGACGTAGCCCTGCCGGGCCAGGTAGGCCGGGACGCCGGCGATCCGGCTCAGGTCGCGCTCCACCTTGGCGTGGTTGACGAACGTGCCGCCGCCGCGTCCCGGCACGCGTCGCACCAGACCGGCCTCCTGCAGCGCGGCGAGGACCTGTCGCAGCGTCGCCCGGCTGACGCCGTAGTGCTCGGCGAGCTCCCGCTCACTCCCCAGCCGCGACCCGGGCGCCAGGGTGCCGGACCCCATCTCGGCGAGCATCCTGCGCTGCAGGTTCTCGGCCACCGCCTGCTCCATCGCCACGACAGCCCCTGCGCCTTCCCCCGTGAGTACCGGTGTTCCCACGTACCCCGCTGACGACGAGCGTATCGACGCAGGGCCCCGTCCAGGTCACATCTCCTGCAGCGCCATCAACGACTCCGGCAGGACCTGCCCGCCGTCGACGACGATCGACTGGCCGGTGATGTACTCGGCCTCGTCGGTGGCGAGGAACAGCGCCGCGTGCGCGATGTCGTCGACGTGCCCGAGGCGACCCTGGGGGACCGTCGCGGCCATCTGCTGCAGGTAGTCCTCGCCGAGGTCGTCCAGCCCCTCGGTGCGGATGTTCCCCGGCAGGACCGCGTTGATCGTGATCCGCCGTCCCGCCAGCTCCATGGCCGCGGAGCGGATGAACCCGAGCTGGGCGGCCTTGCTCGCGCCGTAGTGCGACCAACCCGGGTACCCCGTCATCGGGCCGGTGATCGAGGAGACGACCACGATGCGGCCGTGACCGCTCTCCTGCAGCGGGGGGAGGCACGCCTGCACCGCGTACACCATCCCCTTGAAGTTCGTGGCGAGGACGTCCTCGAGGTCCTCCGGCGTCATCGCCTCGAGTCGCGCGGAGGGGAAGATCCCCGCGTTCGCGCAGAGCACGTCCACGCCGCCGTACCGCTCGACGGCGGTCCGCACCATCTCCTGGCAGCCCTGGACGTCGGCGACGTCGGCCTGCAGCCCGGAGACCTCCCCGGGCAACGCGGCCATCTCCTTGACCGCCGCGTCCAGGGCCTCCGCGCCCCGCCCGACGATCAGCACGTTGGCGCCCGCGGACGCGAAGACCCTCGCGATGCCGCGGCCGATGCCCTTGCTCCCCCCGGTCACGACGACGGACCGACCCGAGACTGGTGTGAACACGACGACTCCGTTCTCTCAGAGGACGCTGTCTAGAGCAGCGAGTGACCACCCGAAGCGAGGTAGCGCCGGGCGAGTTCGCAGGACGCCGCCGTGTAGCTCGGGCCCTTGACCTGGCACTCACGGGAGTGGGAGTGGGAACCCATCCACGCCACCAGGAGCAGCCGCCGGAGCATGACGAAGGTGGCGAGCATGTCCTCGTCCTCGGCGGGAACCGGTGCGATGTCGCGATAGCCGCGCAGCCACGCGTCCTGCCACTGCGGCAGGCGGGGGTCGTCCTCGAGGAAGGAGACCGCCGTGCCGAAGTCGTACAGGTACCAGGTGAAGCCGCAGTCGTCGAAGTCGATGACCGTCACCTGGTCGTCGTGCACGAGGAGGTTGGCCAGTCGCAGGTCGGCGTGCGCCAGCCCGTACCGGTCCGGTTCCTGCCCGTAGGCCTCCAGTCGCTGCCGCACCAGGTCCGCGGCCGCGCCGAGGATGCGCTCCTCCTCGCCGCCCACCCCGATCCCGTCCTGCCAGCGGCCCCATCGCGGGTCCTCGCCGAGCGAGGACGACCAGTCCCAGGAGAACCTGGTGAACCCGGCGGGACGCTGCCAGGACCGAGCGTGCTGGTGCATGCGAGCGGTGATCCGGCCCAGTGTCTCGAAGCTCTCCAGCGGGACCTTGAGCTCGTCGGGCTCGATCCCGGGGGCGACCTCGAAGAGCACGGCGTGGCGCTCCACACCGTCGACCTCGGCGGTGACCACGCGCTCGCCGTCCTCGGAGGGGAGCACGACCGGCGTGGCGACGCCGGCCTCCTCCCGGAGGGCGGTGACCCAGTCCAGCTCGGACTCGATCGCCGGTCGCGTGTGGTAGTCCTCCCGGTGGACCCGCAGGACGCCGCTGCGCCCGGTGCCGGGGTCGTGGACGAGGTAGGTGGCGTTCTCGGAGAGGTTGATCATCCGGCAGCTCACCTGGTCGGACAGCCCGTACCTGGTCAGCGCGACAGCGGCCACCCGGTCGTCCCCGCGGTCGACCTCGCCCTCCCGGGTCGCCGTCTCCTGCTCCGCCATCAGTGCTCCCGCCCCTCGATCGACTCGAGAACGCTGGTGATCCGGTCGCGGGCCGTCACGACGTCCTTGGCGCTCCCGCTCATGTAGATGCGCCCCGCGGCGCCGATCATCTGCACGTCGACCAGCGTGGTGTCCGGTGCCGCCCGCTCCGCCTCGTTGGCCGCGACCGCGGCGAACAACGCCGGCGTCATCTCGTAGACGAGCAACGCCTCTCCCGGCATCACCATGGAGCCCTGCCGGTTGCGGTTCAGGATCACGGCGTGCTGGTCGGTGATGTCCTCGATGACGTCCTGGTAGAGCACCCGCGGACGCAGCTGGTCGTTGGCCGAGGCACCGGTCCCGTCGAGGACCGCCTGCCCGGCCCGGACGACGTCCTCCAGGACGCGCGAGTGCAGCTCGAGGATGCCGAACTGCCTCTCGACGTACAGGATCCCCGGTTCCACGGTGGGCACCGACTTGAGCGCCAGGTCGATCACGCGCTCGATCGCCAGCGCCGGCGACACCTCGATGATCAGGGCGTGGTCCCGCTCGAACGGCGGGTACCCGCGGGCGCGGGTGGGCGTGCCCATGTACGCGGCGAACTGCTTCTGCAGGTCCTCCACGAGCAGGTACACCCGTAGCTCGGTGCGCGGCGTGCTCTCGCTCACCTCGGTCTCACCTCCGGTCCGTGCGCGACGCGAGGGGTGCGTCAGGGGGCGGCGACGTCGAAGTGACTGCCGAGGTCCGGGTGCGGGCGCGGGATCACGTGGACGCTGACGAGCTCACCGACCTGGGAGGCGCTCTCGGCACCTGCCTCCGTGGCCGCCTTGACGGCGCCCACCTCCCCGGTGATGACCACGGAGACCAGCCCGTCCCCGACCTCCTGCCGGCTGCTGATCGTCACGTTGGCGGCCTTGACCATCGCGTCCGCGGCGGCGAGGGCGGCGACGTAACCCTTGGTCTCGATCATGCCGATCGCGCTGCTTGCCATGTCTGGTTGCTCCTTCTGGTGTCCGCTCGCACGGTGCGAGACGTCGGTGACCGGGGCGCTCTACCGCCGGCCGGGGATCCTCGAACCGGCCGGTAGAGCGGCCTCGCCGTCGTCGCCCGGCGCGTCGATCGAGCCGATGATCAGCGCGTCCACCGGAGGTGGCGTGCCGGGGAACCACGCAGCCGCGACCGAGCCCTGGACGACCAGGACGGACTCACCGACGCCGCTGCCCAGGACGTCGAAGGCCACCAGCCTCGAGCCGCCCCCCGCGACCTCGACCTCGAGGAACGCCCCGCTGGGCAGCCCGTCGATGCGCCTGGTGGACCACACGTTGCCGGTGACGACCGCTCGCAGCATTACCGCTCCTTCTCCACGTGGACGCCGAGCTTGCGGGCCTTGTCCCGGGCGAGCGGGGTGAGCACCGCGCGCCGGCCGAGGACCAGGCGTTCACCGGCCGCAGCCGCGGCGGCCACCGTCTTCTCCGTGACCGCGCCCTGCTCGACCCGCCGCGCCGGCCCCGGGCCCGCCGGGGACGACCGCGGCTCCGGGGCCAGGGAGAACCGGTAGCGACCGGCGCGCAGCTCCTGCCGGCTGCGAGGGTCCTCGAACACCGTCAGCAGGTGGCGCACGAACACGTTCAGGTCCGCGTCGGTGCGGATCCGCACCGACTCCACCCGCCCGGGGCCGCCGCCCGGGGCAGGGGCGTGACCGTTGCCGGTGCCCCCTCCGTGCGCACCGGGGGGGAACGGCAGGGCGGCGGCGACCCGGTCGACGCGCGAGGACGGGGAGCCGTCGACGCGCAGACCGTCCGGGACGGCGTCCCGGGCGGAGGCGGCGACGAGGTCGCGCACGACCTCGCGGACCGTCTCGGCGACGAGCGCCCGCAGGCCCTCCGGGAGCGGCGGGCTCACGTCCGGCTGCCCAGGACCTCGTGGGCAGCCTCGGCGGCCTGCCGGACGTCGGCCTCCCGGCCGGACAGGTAGACCCGTCCGGTCGCCCCGATCATGCGGTAGTCGACGACCTTGATCTCCGCGGCCTTCTCCGCCTCGTTCGTGGCGAGGATGGCGTAGGAGGCGGGCTGCACCTCGAGCACGAACAGCGACTCGCCGGGCAGCGCCATGGAACCGATCTTGTTGCGGTTGATCAGGAACGCCTGCTGGTGGTCGATGGACGAGATGATCGTGCTGGCCAGGATCTGCGGCCGGGTCGCGTCCTCCTCGAGAGCCCCGAGGTCGTCGAGGACGGCGGCAGCGGCAGCCTTCACCGAGCCGGTGTCGCCGTGGAACTCCAGGTAGCCGAACTGTCGCTCCACGACCAGGATCCCCGCCTGGACCTCGGCGTGCTTGAGCGCCACGTCGGTCAGCGGCTCGATGTCCAGGCCCGGGGCGACCTCGATGACCTGGGCCGCCATGTCCGCCCGGGGGAGGGAACCGCGGATCCACGTGCCCAGGTAGCACATGGTCTGCGGCTGCAGCCGGTCGATGAAGATGAAGGAGCGCAGCTCAGCCACGGATCAGCCCTTGCGGAGTTGGGAGAGTTCTTCGAGGACGAGCCGGCGGATCTCCGCCCGGAACCTCTCGTCGTCGCCGTTGTGCCGGGTGCCACGGAACTGCAGGGCGTCGGCGACGATCCGCTCGGTGCGCAGCGTCCGCCCGGGTGCGGGTGCAGCCGTGGCGGACCGGTCGTTCGAGGCCACGGGATAGCCGGGCACCGGTCCGGTCTGGTCCCGCCAGGGGCTCAGGCCGGCGAAGTCACCCATCGGCACCGAGGCGTCGGCGTTGTAGGCGATCTTCGTCCAGTTGACCAGGTGGCGCGGGTGCAGGTTCTCCCCGAGCGAGCTGCGGCCGACGAAACCCGTGCCGACGGTCATCGTGGGAGCGAGGTTCGTGTCGAGCCCCGAGCTGCCGGTGCTGCTGCCGACGTTGACCGCCACTCGCAGGACGGGCACCGTCGCGGCGTACTCCATGATCGTCCCGGGGTCGGTCGAGTGGATCGCCGCGGAGTGGCCGGCGCCTGCGATCCGCACGACGGCCCGTGCTGCCTCGATCCCCCGCTGCGCGTCCGGGACGCGCAGCACGCCGAGGACCGGCGAGAGCTTCTCGTGGGTCATCGGCTCCTCGGGGACCGCCACGTCGAAGGACCCGAGGAGGACCGTGGTGCGAGGCCCTGCCCGCACGCCGGCCTGCTGGGCGATCCAGGATGCGCTCCTGCCGACGACGTCCACGTTGAGCCGGCCGTCGGGGAACACGTAGGCGCTGAGCCGGGCCGTGTCCGCACGATCGAGCACGGCGGCTCCGCAACGCTCCATCTCGCGCAACAGCCGGTCGGCCACCGCGTCCTCGACGATGAGCACCGACTCGTTCGTGCAGAGCACGGAGTTGTCGAACGCCTTGCTCTCGACGATGCGCCGGGCGGCTGCCTTGAGATCGGCACTGGCGTCGACGAGGACGGGCACGTTCCCGGGGCCCACTCCGATCGCCGGGTTGCCCGAGCTGTACGCCGCGCGGACCATCGCCGTGCCGCCCGTGGCGAGGATGACGTCGGTGCGGGGGTCCTCCATGAGCGCGGTGACCATCGGGACGGTCGGCTCGGCCACGCACTGGACCACCCCGTCGGGCGCGCCCGCGGCCACTGCGGCCTCGGCCAGCGCCGCCGCTGCGGCGTTGCAGCACTCCCGGGCCATCGGGTGCGGGCTGATGACGACCGCGTTCCGCGTCATCAGGCTCAGGAGCACCTTGAAGTAGACGGTGGCGACCGGGTTGGTCGACGGGGTCAGCGCGAGGACGACGCCGGCCGGACGCGGCACCTCGACGATCTTGCGCGCCGCGTCGATCCGGGGGGTGGCGAAGTCCTCCCCGGCGTACTCGGCCACGATGCCGCGCGAGCACGCCTCGTTCTTCAGGGTCTTGTGCTCCACCACACCGAAGCCGGTCTCCCGCACCGCCCACTCCGCGTAGTGCCGGGCGTCGCGGTGCCCGGCCTCGGCCACGGCCGCGACGATCCGCTGCACGTCCGCCGCCGAGTAGCGCGCGAACGCGCGAGCGGCCCAGCGGGCCCGCTCCAGGACGTGACCGGCCGTCTGCACCTGCGGGGTCCCCTCGCTCATCAGCTGGCCCTCCGCCGCCCGTAGCCGGCCGCCGCCTCGGCGCGGGCGATGCCGACCGCCGTCCGGTCCAACAGCTCCTCGCACAGGTCGGGCGGCATGAGGATCCCGGGCTTGTACTGCAGCACCCGGGGGTCGAGAGTCGAGAAGATCGCCCAGACGCCGAGCTCGTACAGCTCTCGCATGACGTACTTCGCGCCCTCGGGGTGGTCGAACTCCAGCCCGAACACCACGCCGTTCTGCCGGATGCCGGTGAACCAGGCCGGGTGGCGCGCCTGGATGGCCTCCAACCCGCGCCCGATCAGGTCCGCGATGTAGTGGACCATCGACCGGACCTCCGGTCGGGTGGTGATCTCCAGCGTCTTCAGGGCGACGACGCAACCGAGCTCCGCGCCGCCGAAGGTCGAGATGTGCCCGAACCCGTCCTCGTACAGCCAGGCGCCCGCGCGCTCGCTGAGCAGGACCGCGGCGATGGGGTAGACGCCGCCGGAGATCCCCTTGCCGACCACCATGACGTCGGGCTCGATGCCGTGCTTGGTGATCCCCCAGAGCTCACCGGTCCGCATGAGGCCGGTCTGCACCTCGTCCGCGATGTACAGCGCGTCGTACTTCTCGCACAGGTGCTTCACCGCCTCCAGGTAGCCCGGCTCGGGGAGCGGGAAGCCGTAGGTGGCGGGGATGGTCTCCATGATCACCGCAGCGACGTCCCTGCCGCGCAGCGCCTGCTCCATCGCGCCGAGGTCGTTGAAGGGGACCTGGGTGAACTCCTCAGGCCGGTCGGCGAGGAACATCCGCGAGAACCGGTCGTCCCCGGTCGCCACCGCCAGCCCGGTGTGGCCGTGGTACGCCTTGACGATCGACACGATCCTGCGCTTCTTGGTCGCGTGCCTGGCGCTCTTCAGGGCGATGTCGATCGCCTCGCCACCTCCCGACGCGTAGGCGACCTTGGTCAGCGAGGCAGGTGCGCTCGAGACCAGGGCCTCGGCCAGTGCCGTCCTCGCCACCGACGGGAAGTGGTGGTTGCCGATGTCGAACCTCGCCATGGCGTCGGAGAGGGCGGCCACCACCTCGGGATTGCGGTGCCCCAGGTTGTAGGTGCCGCCGTTGAGGTGGACGTCGATCAGGCGCCGGCCGTCCATGTCCCACAGCAGGTAGCCCTCGCGGCGGTCGATCACCAGGTCGACCCCGGAGTCCGACCAGAACTGGGTCTTGTCGGGGTTCCAGAACTGCTTCGACTTCGCCAGCACGTCCTGCTTGGAGTCGAACTCGAACGAGCCGTAGTCGTGCATGCGCCACCCGGGCTGTTCGGGCCCGGCGTACCAGGCGGTCCTGTGGTCGGTGAATCGATCGTGTTTGGTCAGACCGTTTGTGTCAAGGGTTCAGCTCGCGCGCCGATTGGTCCGACCGGGCATTGACTCGGCCAGACCGTCGCTGCCACCATGCCGCCCGGTGTGGCACGGGCCACACCTCATCCCGCTCGCTCGGCACCGGCTCCACCCGACCGGAAGGTGACAGGCGTATGTCCACTGCAGGCAGCCCGCGACGGAGCGAGGGCACCGACGCACCGCAACAGGTCCAGCGGCTCAAGCCCAACGCGGTCGGGATCGTCGGCGTGCTGTTCATGGCCGTCGCGACCGCTGCTCCGATCACCGCCATGGTCGGCAACGTGCCGATCGCGATCGGCTTCGGCAACGGCGCCGGGGCGCCGGCGGGCTACCTCGTCGCCACCATCGTGCTCGGCCTGTTCGCCCTGGGGTACTCCGCGATGGCCCGGCACATCACCGCGACCGGGGCCTTCTACGGCTACATCTCCCACGGGCTCGGCCGGGTCGTCGGCATGGGGGCGGGCGCGCTGACCACCCTGGCCTACGTGGTGTTCGAGGCCTCCCTCGTCGGCATCTTCTCCTTCTTCGCGAGCAGCTTCGCGTCCAACCACCTCGGTCTGGACGTCTCGTGGATCTTCTTCGCGATCCTGATGCTCGCCGCGAACGCCGCGCTGACCTACTTCGACGTCAACCTGACCGCGAAGGTCCTCGGCGTCTTCCTGATCACCGAGATCTTCATGCTGGCGCTCATGGCGGTGACCGTCCTCGTCACCGGCGGAGGGCCCGAGGGCTGGTCGCTGGGCTCGCTGAACCCCCTCAACGCCTTCCGGAACCTCGACGCGACGGTGGCCGACCCCAGCGGCGCGGGCACCCTCGCGGTCGCCGGCTCGGCGGGCATCGGGTTGTTCTTCGCGTTCTGGTCCTGGGTCGGGTTCGAGTCCACAGCCATGTACGGCGAGGAGTCGCGCAACCCCAAGCGGATCATCCCGCGGGCCACCATGATCGCGGTCCTCGGCATCGGCGCCTTCTACGTGTTCGTGTCCTGGACGGCGATCGTCGGCACCGGACCGCAGCGGTCCATCGCCCTGGCCCAGAGCGGCGACACCGCCGGTCAGGTCTTCTTCGGGCCCGTCGAGCAGCACCTCGGGTCGTGGGCGGTCGTGCTGTTCGAGTTCCTCCTCATGACCGGCTCGTACGCCTGCGGCATGGCCTTCCACAACTGCGCCTCGCGCTACATGTACGCGATCGGGCGAGAGGACCTGATCCCGGGGCTCGGCCGGACGCTGGGCGCGACCCACGAGAAGCACGGCTCGCCCTACATCGCCGGCTTCGTGCAGACCGCGATCGCGACCCTGATCGTCTTCTGGTTCTTCTTCACCGACCGCGACCCCTACGCCCAGCTCTACGCGCTGATGGCCATCATGGGGACCACCGCGATCCTGATCGTGCAGGCCCTCGCCGCCTTCGCCTCCGTCAGCTACTTCCACGTCCACAAGAAGCACCCGGAGACGGCGAACTGGTTCCGGACGTTCCTGGCCCCGCTCGCGGGCGGGATCGGCATGCTCTACGTGATCTGGCTGCTGGTCGAGAACGCGAGCTTCGCTGCCGGGGCCGCGGCCACCGACATCGTGTTCAAGCTGTCGCCCTGGATCGTCGGGCTCGCGGGCCTCGGGGGAGTCGCCTTCGCCCTGTACGCCAAGTACTTCTCACCGGAGCGGTACCAGGTCATCGGCCGGGTGGTCCTCGAGGACACCCAGGAGCGCGAGGCGGCCGAGCCGGACGCGGACGGGCTCCCCTCACGGTGACGCGGCGTGGGCGCGGAGGTCCGGCAGGTCCTGCCGCGCCCACACCCGCGGGCTCGCGTCCCCGGTGGACGGACGCGGGAACGGCTCGCTCACGCCGAGCGGGTCCCGAGCAGGTGCAGCGTCAGGGATGACGACGACGATCGACACACCATGGAGGAACCGATGACGATGACCGCGAGCACGGCCCGGGGCCAGGGCACCGCCGGGTCCCGGCCGGGGCACCCGTTGGAGCCGCTGACCCCCGAGGAGCTGTCAGCGGCAGCCGCGCTGCTGCGTGGTCAGGAGCAGTTCCCGGAGGGGACCCGCTTCGTCTACCTCGAGCTCGCCGAGCCCCCGAAGGACGTGGTCCTCTGCTGGACGCCCGGGGCGAGCTGGGACCGGCAGGCGCGGGCGGTGCTGCGCAACCCCCGGGAGCGCGCCACGTACGAGGCCGTCGTCTCCCTGGACACCGGGAGCCTGCTGTCCTGGCGGCACGTGGAGGGCGTGCAGCCGCCGATGACGGCCGAGGAGTTCATGGCCTGCGAGGACGTCGTCCGGGCCGACGAGCGGTGGCAGGCCGCGATGCGGGCCCGCGGGGTCGAGGACTTCTCGCTGGTGATGCTCGACCCGTGGGCCTCGGGTTACACCGGGCCCGACGACGACCCCAGCGGGCGCAGGCTGGCCCGCCCGCTGACCTTCGTGCGGTCCAAGCCCGAAGACAACGGCTACGCCCGTCCGGCCGAGGGCCTCATCGTCACCGTGGACCTCGACACGATGACCGTCCTCGACGTCGCGGACCACGGCGTGGTGCCGCTGCCGCCCCAGCCGGGCAACTACCTGCCCGAGCTGCTGACCGAGCCGGGCAACGTGCCGGCGTTTCCCGAGCTGCGCGCGCCGATGAAGCCGATCAGCATCACGCAGCCCGACGGGCCGAGCTTCACCGTCGTCGGGCACGCCGTCGAGTGGGGACCGTGGCGGCTGCGCATCGGCTTCACCCCGCGCGAGGGGCTGGTGCTCCACGACGTCGGCTACGTCGACAAGGGCGTGCTGCGCCCGGTGCTCTACCGCGCCTCGCTGTCGGAGATGTTCGTCCCCTACGGCGACCCCCGCCCGACGCACTGGAACAAGAACGTGTTCGACGAGGGGGAGTACGGCCTGGGCTGGCTGGCCAACCCGCTGGAGCTCGGCTGCGACTGCCTCGGCGAGATCCGCTACTTCGACGGGTACGTCAACGACCAGGACGGCGAACCCGTCACGATCGGCAACGCCGTGTGCATGCACGAGGAGGACGCCTCGATCGGCTGGAAGCACACCGACTTCCGCACCGGCCGCGCCGAGGTCCGCCGCAACCGCCGGCTGGTCGTCTCGATGATCGCCACGGTCGGCAACTACGACTACGGCTTCTACTGGAACCTCTACCTCGACGGCACCATCGAGTTCGAGATCAAGTTGACCGGCATCCTGTCCACCGGCGCGCTGCCGGTGGGGGAGGACCCGGTCTGGGGGACGACGGTCGCCCCTGGCCTCATGGCCCCCAACCACGAGCACTACTTCAGCGTCCGGCTGGACATGCAGGTCGACGGGCAGCGCAACAACCTCTACGAGGTCGACTCGGTGTCCGACCCGGCCGGCCCGGACAACCCGCACGGCAACGCGTGGCGGACGCGCAAGCGGCACCTGACCAGTGAGCTGGAGGCGCAGCGCCTGCCCGACTCGCTCAGCGGGCGGTCGTGGCTGGTCAGCAGCGCCGACACCGAGACCGCGCTGGGCGCCCGGCCCAGCTACAAGATCGAGCCCGGGCCGTACACGGCCCCGCTGTGGCGGGAGGGCTCCGAGCAGGCCGAGCGGGGAGGGTTCGCCACCCGGCAGCTGTGGGCCACGCCGTACGACCCCACCCAGCGGTTCGCCGCCGGTGAGTACGTGGCGCAGAACCCCGGGCCCGACGGGCTGGTCGCCTACACCGCCGGCGACCGATCGCTCGTGGACGCCGACCTGGTGCTCTGGTACACCGCTGGCGCCCACCACGTGGTCCGGCCCGAGGACTGGCCGGTCATGCCGGTGTCGCGGGTCGGCTTCCACATGCGGCCGTTCGGCTTCTTCGACGGCAACCCCATGCTCGACCTGCCGGCCGAGGGCCGTCACTGCGCCCCCACGGTCGCCGACGGGACCGATCGCGGCTGCGCCTGCGGAGACGCCTGCGGCTGCGGCGGGCACTGACCGGTCCGGCGGTGACCGGCTCCGTCGGTCACCGCCGGTCGTCGGCCGCGCTGAGCGCGGTCCCGCTCAGCGCGGGTTGCGGCGGGCGATGGCCCCGCTCAGCGCCGCCGCGAACGACGTCCACGCCGCGTAGGGCACCAGCGCCGCGCCGGCCCGGCGGTCGACCGCCCACGACCGGCGGGCCAGGTCGGCCGTCGACGCCGCCAGCAGGACGGCCTCGGCGGTGGCGGCCACCGGTCGCCGGGCGCGGAAGAAGACCCAGGTCCAGCCGGTGTTGAGCGCCAGGTTGGCCAGGTAGGCGCGCAGGTACGCGCGCCGTGCCGGCCCGCCGGACCCGGCCAGCGACCGGCCGCCGGCGAGGGCGAGCAGGACGTACAGCGCCGTCCACACCGGCCCGAACGCGGACGCCGGCGGCTGCCACGGCGGCTTGTCGAGCCCGCGGTACCAGCGGGTGCCGGTCGCCGTGCCGATCCCGCCCAGGACGGCGGTGGCGGTGACGGCCGCCGAGGTGAGGACGTAGGGCGAGCGGTCGGTCATGCGACCCCGCGTACCCGGGTCCGGCGTCTGCCAGGCTGCCGGGCATGACCGACACCCCCACCGGCGGCACGAGGACCAGCGGCACGACGACCAGCGGCACGACGACCAGCGGCACGATGCCCGTGCGCATCGAACGGGACGGCGACGTCGCCGTCGTCGTCCTGGACAACCCGCCGCTGAACCTCTTCGACGCCCCGGTGTTCGACGCGATCGAGGCGGTCGCCGACGAGCTGGTCCGGCTCACCGACCCGACCGACCCCGCGCGGGCCCGGGCGGTGCTGGTCGAGGCGCGGGGCAGGGTGGTCTCCGGCGGCGTCGACGTCACGGTGTTCCGCGACATCGCCGAGGGCCCCGAGCCCGCCGAGCGCGGCGCCGACCTGTGGCGGCGGCTGCTGCGGGTGGCGCAGACGTTCGAGGACCTCCCGGTGCCCACCGTCTTCGCCGCGCACGGGCTGACCCTCACCGCCGCGTTCGAGCTGGCGCTGGCCTGCGACGTGCTGCTGGCCGCGGAGCGGGCGTCGTTCGGGCTGGTCGAGATCGTCGTCGGGCTGACCCCGTCGATGGGCGGGCCGCAGCGACTGGCCGAGCGGGCCGGGTCCGCGCGGGCCAAGGAGCTGGTGTTCACCGGCGAGCGCTACCCGGCCGCCGTCCTCGAGCGGTGGGACGTGGTCAACCGGGTGCTGCCCGACGAGGGCTTCGCCGAGGCCGCCCGCGCCTACGCCCGCCAGGTCGCGGCCGGCCCGACCGTGGCGCACGCGGCCACCAAGACGCTGGTCACCACCGCCGTCCGGCAGGGCGCGCGGGCCGCGGACGACCTGGTGCCCGACGTCTCCGGTGCGCTGTTCGCCACCGACGACCTGCGCGGGGCGGTCTCCTCCTTCCTGGCTGACGGACCGGGGAAGGCGACGTACTCGGGCAGGTGAGCGACGGTCCGGACGGCGGTTCCGGGGCTCCGCGCGCGGGTAGACTCGAACGGTCCACACCTCCTCTCGCAGGAAGGCAGGGTCGAGGGTTCTTGCCCGACTCGTCCCCGAACGTCCCCGTGCCCGGAGCGCCCACGTCCCGTGAGGCCTCGGCGCAAGCCGCAGCCGCCGACGGCCACCCCGGACAGCCCGGCCTGGGGGACGTCGCCCCGGCCGCCGTCCGGACCACCATCACCGTCCCCGACTCCGTCCCGATGGTCTCGCTGCTCGGCTCCGGCGACGAGCTGCTGCGCCTGGTCGAGAACGAGGTCGACACCGACGTCCACGTGCGCGGCAACGAGATCGCCGTGACCGGGCAGCCGGCCGACAACGCCTTCGCCGTCGCGGTGTTCGACGAGCTGATCGCGCTGCTCGGCACCGGCCAGGTGCTGCGCCCGGACTCGGTGCGCCGGGTCATCGGGATGCTGCGCGCCGGCGGCTCAGAGCGGCCGGCCGACGTCCTCAGCCTCGACATCATCAGCCGCCGCGGGCGCACGATCCGGCCCAAGACGCTGAACCAGAAGCGCTACGTCGACGCCATCGACGCGCACACCATCGTCTTCGGCATCGGCCCCGCCGGCACCGGCAAGACCTACCTGGCGATGGCCAAGGCCGTGCAGGCGCTGCAGACCAAACAGGTCAACCGGATCATCCTCACCCGCCCGGCCGTGGAGGCCGGCGAGCGGCTCGGGTACCTGCCCGGCACGCTCAGCGAGAAGATCGACCCGTACCTGCGGCCGCTGTACGACGCGCTGCACGACATGGTCGACCCCGAGTCGATCCCGCGGCTGATGCAGTCGGGGACGATCGAGGTCGCCCCGCTGGCCTACATGCGCGGGCGCACGCTCAACGACGCGTTCGTCATCCTCGACGAGGCGCAGAACACCACCGCCGAGCAGATGAAGATGTTCCTCACCCGGCTCGGCTTCGGCTCCAAGATCGTCGTGACCGGTGACGTCACCCAGGTCGACCTGCCCGGCGGCGCGCAGAGCGGGCTGCGGATCGTGCGGGAGATCCTCGACGGCATCGAGGACGTGCACTTCGCCAACCTGACCAGCTCCGACGTCGTCCGCCACCGGCTGGTCGGCGACATCGTCGACGCCTACGAGCGCTGGGACGCCAGCAACAGCCAGAACCGCCCGACGGCCGGCCAGCCGCAGCCGGCCCGGCCGTCACGGCCGCGCCGCCAGGGGAGCTGAGCGCCGTGCCCGTCGAGGTCGCCAACGAGTCCGAGATCGCCGTCGACGAGTCCTCCCTCGCCGCCATCTGCACGTACGTGCTGGGCGAGATGGGCGTGAACCCGATGGCCGAGCTGTCGGTGCTCTGCGTCGACCCGGACTACATGAGCACGCTGCACGAGCGCTGGATGGGGGAGAAGGGGCCGACCGACGTCCTCGCCTTCCCGATGGACGAGCTGGACACCGGCCGTCCCGACGAGCCGGACCCCGGCCCGGCGCTGCTCGGGGACGTCGTCCTGTGCCCCTCGGTGGCCATCAAGCAGGCCCGCGCGGCCGGCCACACGATGGACGACGAGCTGGTCCTGCTCGCCACGCACGGCGTGCTGCACCTCCTGGGCTACGACCACATGGAGCCCGAGGAGGAGAAGGAGATGTTCGGCCTGCAGACCAAGCTGCTCGACGGCTGGCGGGCCGCCCCCCGGGCCCCGATGACCGGTGCGGCCGTCCCCCGGGGACCGGTCGACCGATGACCTCCGGCGAGATCACCCTGCTGGTGATCGCCGTCTGCCTGATCCCGTTCGCCGGCCTGTTCGGTGCCATGGACGCCGCGCTGCAGCGGGTGTCCAAGGCGCGCGTCGACGAGATGCGCCGGGACGGCGTGAAGCGGGCCGGCGTGCTCTCCGACGTCGTGGCCGAGCGCGCCCGGCACGTGGCGCTGCTGCTCCTGCTGCGGATCGCCTGCGAGATGGTGGCCGCCACCCTGGTCGCGGTGATCCTCTACCGCATCTGGGGCGGGGGCTGGCAGGCGGTGCTGGTCGCGGCCGGGGTGATGACCGTCGTCAGCTACGTGCTGGTCGGGGTCGGCCCGCGCACGCTCGGCCGCCAGCACGCCTACGGCACCGCACTGGCCGGCGCGGGCGTGGTCCGGCTGCTGGGCCGGGTGCTCGGGCCGATCGCCACGCTGCTCATCCTGATCGGCAACATGATCACGCCCGGGCGCGGCTTCCGGGACGGGCCGTTCTCCTCCGAGGTCGAGCTGCGCGAGCTGGTCGACATGGCCGAGGAGCGCGGCGTCGTCGAGTCCGGCGAGCGCAACATGATCCACTCGGTGTTCGAGCTGGGTGACACCATCGCCCGCGAGGTCATGGTCCCGCGCACCGACGTCGTCTGGATCGAGCGGAACAAGACCCTGCGCCAGGCCCTGGCGCTGGCCATGCGCAGCGGGTTCAGCCGCATCCCGGTCATCGGCGAGAACGTCGACGACGTCGTCGGGGTCATCTACCTCAAGGACCTCATCCGCCGGACCCAGGGCGGGCAGGACCCGAAGAACACCGTCAAGGTCGAGGACCTCATGCGCCCGCCGACGTTCGTGCCGGAGTCCAAGCCGGTCGACGAGCTGCTGCGGGACATGCAGGCCCAGCGCATCCACATCGCGATCGTGGTCGACGAGTACGGCGGCTTCGCCGGCCTGGTGACGATCGAGGACATCCTCGAGGAGATCGTCGGCGAGATCGCCGATGAGCACGACCGCTTCCAGCGCCCGCCGGTCGAGGAGCTGGCCGACGGCTCGGTGCGGATCACCGCCCGGCTGCCGGTCGAGGACCTCGCCGCCCTCTTCGACGTCGAGCTGCCCGAGGACGACGACGTCGAGACCGTCGGCGGGCTGCTCGCCCGCGAGCTCGGCGTGGTGCCGATCGAGGGCTCGGAGGCCGAGGTCGCCGGGCTCAAGCTGGTCGCCGAGAGCACCGGCGGACGGCGCAACCGGATCGACACCATCCTGGTCTGCCGGGCGCCCGAGCCCTCCGAGCCCGCGGACGACGGGGAGCCGCAGCCGCACGGGGCGACCGCCTCGGGCGCCACGGCCGCCGGGGCCACCCGCGTCGAGGAGCCCGCCGGCGCCCTGGAAGGGTGAGGAAGGACCCTCCCGCCCCCGTCGCTCGCAGGCTCGCGCCGGGCCCCTGCGGGAGGGCCGGATCCCCCGGTAGGAGACTGGTCCTGTGCCCGACCTGCAGCCCGAGGACGCCAAGCTCGTCACCCTGGCCCGCTCCGCGCGCGGCCGCACCGGCGCTCCGGAGGGCGCGGCGGTCCGCGACACCGACGGCCGCACCTACCTGGCCGCCACCGTCTCGCTGCCCTCGCTGCAGCTGTCCGCGCTGCAGGCCGCCGTCGCCGCCGCCGTCTCCAGCGGGGTCGAGGGGCTGGAGGCGGCCGCCGTCGTCTCGGCCGCCGACGGCGTCGAGGAGGCCGGGCTGGCCGCCGTCCACGACCTCACCCCGTCCGCCCCGGTGCACCTCGCCGGCCCGGACGGCGCCCTGCGCACGACCGTGTGACCTGCGGTCCGCGGCTGGCCGCTCGTCCGCGCACAGCCCGCCGGCGCCGGGCTCAGCGGGTGTCCTCCGCCGTCCTCCGCCCCTGCTCCCACCTGTGAGCAGGGGCGGAGGACCGCCGGGGGACCTGCTGGACCGGCCCCGGCTCAGCCCAGCGGCCGGCCGAGGGCCGCGGCGAACGCCTCCGGGTCGCGGACGCGGGTGGTGAAGGCCCGCTCCGTCGTGCCGTCGTCCGACAGGTGCCGGACGACGACCGGCGTCCGCCCCGGCCACCGGCCCCCGCGCCGGGCGGCCTCCGGCCAGTCCGCCGGTGGGGTGCCGCGGCGCACCTCCAGCACCTGGCTGGTGCCGAGCACGTGCCGGGACGACGCCCCGAGGAGGCCGGCGACGTCGGAGGAGACCCCGGCGTCCGAGACGGTCAGCCGGGTCGTCGACAGGACCAGGACGGCCAGCCCGGCGAGGACGGCGACCGGTGCCTCACCGGCCACGGTCGACGGTCCACCGACCCAGGCGGCGGTGCCGAGCCAGGCCACGACGACGGCCAGCACCGTGACCACCAGCCACGGCCGCGCCGGGTCGTACTGCCAGTAGCGCAGCGGCGCGGGTGTCACCGTGGCCGAGCGTCGGGTGCCGCGTGCCGGGGAGAAGCGGTACGCGCCGACCTGCAGCTGGTGCCGCTGGCGCTCCCGCGCCGTCCGCTCGGCCGTCGACTCGCCCGGCTCCCGCCGTCTGCGTCCCGCCACGGACCCGATCCTCCCAGCCGTCCCGGACGGCACGGGCGGCGCGGAGGTGTCGTCCCCGGGTGGGAGGATGGCGGGCGTGACACCACCGGACCAGCCGCCGTACCGGAGCGGTTTCGCCTGTCTGGTGGGCCGCCCGAACGCGGGCAAGACCACGCTGACCAACGCCCTGGTCGGCGAGAAGGTCGGCATCGTCAGCAACCGCCCGCAGACCACCCGGCACGCCATCCGCGGCGTGGTCCACCGCCCGGGCGGGCAGCTGGTGCTGGTCGACACCCCGGGCCTGCACAAGCCCAGGAGCCTGCTGGGCCGCCGGCTCAACGACGTCGTCCGCGACACCCTGTCCGAGGTCGACGTCGTCGTCTTCTGCGTGCCGGCCGACCAGCCCGTCGGCACCGGCGACCGGTTCATCGCCCGGCAGCTGCGGGAGGTCACGGCGCCGGTCGTCGTCGTGGTCACCAAGACCGACGCCGCGAGCAGGAAGCAGGTCGCCGAGCAGCTGCTGGCCGCCAGCCAGCTGGTCGAGGCCGCCGAGGTCGTGCCGGTGAGCGCCGTGCGCGGCGACCAGGTCGAGCTGCTCGAGGACCTGCTGGTCGGCCTGCTCCCCGAGGGCCCGCCGCTCTACCCGGAGGAGCAGACCACCGACGAGGACGTCGAGCGGCAGATCGCCGAGCTGGTCCGCGAGGCCGCCCTGGAGAAGGTGTTCCAGGAGGTGCCGCACTCGCTGGCGGTCACCGTCGAGGAGATGACCCGCCGTCCCGACCCCAAGCGGGACGGCGGCGAGCTGGTCGAGGTCCACGCGCTGCTGCACTGCGAGCGCCCCAGCCAGAAGCCGATGCTGCTCGGCCGAGGCGGCCAGGTCATCAAGGCGATCGGCAGTGAGGCGCGCCAGGGCATCGAGGCGCTGCTCGGCGCCCGCGTGCACCTCGATCTCCACGTCACGGTGCTCGGTGAGTGGCAGGACGACCCCAAGAAGCTCAACCGGCTGGGCTACTGATGTCCACCACACCGCAGTCGCTGTACCGCGACGAGGGCGTCGTCCTGCGCACCCAGAAGCTGGGCGAGGCCGACCGCATCGTCACGGTGCTCACCCGCCGGCACGGCAAGGTCCGCGCGGTGGCCAAGGGCGTGCGCCGCACCAAGAGCAAGTTCGGCGCCCGCCTGGAACCCTTCAGCCACGTCGACCTGCAGCTCTACACCGGCCGCACCCTCGACATCGTCAGCCAGGCCGAGTCGATCCGCTCCTACGGGCAGCCGATCGTCGCCGACTACCCGGCCTACACCGCCGGCACCGCGGTGCTGGAGACCGCCGACCGGCTCACCGCCGAGGAGAGGGAGCCCTCGCTGCGGCTGTTCCTCCTCGTCATCGGGGCGCTGCGGGCGCTGGCCGAGCGCACCCACCCCGCGCCGCTGGTGCTCGACGCCTTCCTGCTGCGCGCCATGTCGGTCGCCGGGTGGGAGCCGGCGCTGGGCGGCTGCGCCCGCTGCGGCGAGGAGGGCCCGCACCGGCACTTCTCGGTGCCCGCCGGCGGCATGGTGTGCCCGCCCTGCCGCCCGACCGGCTCGGCGATGCCGAACCCGGCCACCGTCGAGCTGCTCGACGCGCTGCTCACCGGCGACTGGGACGCCGCCGAGGCCAGCCAGCACGCCAACCGCCGTGAGGGCAGCGGGCTGGTCGCCGCGCTGCTGCAGTGGCACCTGGAGCGCGGGCTGCGCTCGCTGCCGCTGGTCGACCGGTCCGATCCGACGGCGCCGCGCCGGGAAGCAGGTCTGCTGAGTGAGGCGTGAGGTCCCGCGTCGAGAGGTGAAGGCCCCGAACCCGCACCCCTCGGGCGCCCGTCCACCGCAGCTGCCCCCGGACAAGGTGCCCGGCCACGTCGCGATCGTGATGGACGGCAACGGCCGCTGGGCCGAGCAGCGCGGGTTGCCGCGCACCGCCGGGCACGAGGCGGGGGAGTCCTCGCTGTTCGACTGCGTCGAGGGCGCCATCGAGCTGGGCGTCAAGGCGATCAGCGCCTACGCGTTCTCCACCGAGAACTGGCGGCGCAGCCCCGAGGAGGTCCGCTTCCTCATGGGCTTCAACCGCGACGTCATCCGCCGCCGCCGCGACGAGATGCACGAGCTCGGCGTGCGGGTGCGCTGGGCCGGCCGCCGTCCCCGGCTGTGGCGCAGCGTCGTCAAGGAGCTCGAGGTCGCCGAGGAGCTCACCCGGGACAACGACGTCCTCACGCTCACCATGTGCGTCAACTACGGCGGCCGGGCCGAGATCGCCGACGCCGCCGCGGCCATCGCGCGCGAGGTCGCCGCCGGCCGGCTCGACCCCGCGAGGGTCGACGAGCGCACCGTCGCCCGGTTCCTCGACGAGCCCGACATGCCCGACGTGGACTTGTTCGTGCGCAGCTCGGGGGAGAACCGCACCAGCAACTTCCTGCTGTGGCAGTCGGCCTACGCCGAGTTCGTCTTCCTCGACACCCTCTGGCCGGACTTCGACCGCCGGCACCTGTGGGCCGCGTGCGAGGAGTACGCCTCGCGGCAGCGCCGCTTCGGCAGCGCTTGAGCCGGGGACGACGCCGTGTTCGCGGTGACCCGGATGCGGGTGCCCGAGGCCGACGCCGACGGGTTCGCCGCCGCCGTCGACGTCCTGCTGGCCGCGCTCGCCGCCCGTCCCGGCTTCCGGGACGGTGAGCTCGGCCGCTGCGCCGACGACGACGGGCTGTGGGCGCTGGTCACCCGGTGGGACGGCGTCGGCGCCTACCGCCGGGCGCTGTCGGCGGCCGAGGTCAAGCTCGCCGGGGCGCCGGTGTGGGTGCACGCGCTGGACGAGCCGGGCGTCTACCTGCCCGAGGGGTGATCCGCCGCCCGGGTGGGCATCCCCCGTGCAGGCCGGGGCCCCGAGCACGGAGGACGCGCGATGAGCGAGCCCAGGCGGGACGACGCGACGCCACCGGCGGCAGAACCCACCATGAGGGTCCAACCGCCGCCGGTACCGGGACGTGCGGTGCGCGAGCAGCTCGCGCGGGGCGAGCTCGCCACGCCACCGGTCCGCCCGGACGAGCAGACCGTCCACCTCGACGGCCCGGCGCCGAGGGACCCGGACCGCACGCTGGAGCTCGACGGCACGCTGCGCGGCGGCGTCGTCGTCGGGCCGAGGCCCGGGCCGCGACGGCGCCGGCGCACCTGGCCGTGGATCCTCGCCGTCGCGCTCCTGCTGCTCGTCCTCGGCGTGGTCCTGCTGGTCATGCTGTGGCGGGGCGCGACGCTCCCGGGCGACGTCCGGTTCCTGGGCGCGCAGCTGCGGGTGGCCGGCGAGGTCGGCGGGTGGTCCGGCGGGACGGTCCCGCGCTGACCTCCACCGCTGCCCCGCACCGTGGGCAGGGGGCGAGGTCCGCAGGGGAGGACCAGCCGTCCGCGCCGGGACGTCCGGCCGGGCGGCGGGGGAGCAGCCGAGCGGCGGCAACTACCGTGGACGGGTCAGCCGCCGACCGCCAGCCGGATGGAGCCCCTCGCCGTGAGCGACAGCACCGCCAAGCACGACCCCGCCCGCCTCGACAAGGTGGTGAACCTCTGCAAGCGCCGGGGGTTCGTCTTCCCGTCGGGCGAGATCTACGGCGGCACCCGCTCCGCCTGGGACTACGGGCCCCTGGGCACCGAGCTCAAGGAGAACATCAAGCGGCAGTGGTGGCGCACCGTCGTCCAGGGCCGTGACGACATCGTCGGCCTGGACTCCTCGGTGATCCTGCCGCGCCAGGTGTGGGTGGCCTCCGGGCACGTCGGCGTCTTCACCGACCCGCTGACCGAGTGCCAGAACTGCCACAAGCGGTTCCGGGCCGACCACCTCGAGGAGGAGTTCGAGGCGCGCAAGGGCCGGGCGCCGGAGAACGGCCTGGCCGACATCAGCTGCCCGAACTGCGGCACGAAGGGCGCGTGGACCGAGCCGCGCGACTTCAACATGATGCTCAAGACCCACCTCGGCCCGGTCGAGGACGAGTCCGGCCTGCACTACCTGCGCCCGGAGACCGCGCAGGGCATCTTCGTCAACTTCGCCAACGTGATGGGCGCGGCCCGGAAGAAGCCGCCGTTCGGCATCGGCCAGATCGGCAAGTCCTTCCGCAACGAGATCACCCCCGGCAACTTCATCTTCCGCACGCGCGAGTTCGAGCAGATGGAGATGGAGTTCTTCGTCGAGCCCGGCACCGACGAGCAGTGGCACCAGTACTGGATCGACGAGCGCACCCGCTGGTACACCGACCTGGGCATCTCCGCGGCGAACCTGCGGCACTACGAGCACCCCAAGGAGAAGCTCTCCCACTACTCGACGCGCACCGTCGACATCGAGTACCGCTTCGGGTTCCAGGGCTCGGAGTGGGGCGAGCTCGAGGGCATCGCCAACCGCACCGACTTCGACCTGAAGACGCACTCGGAGCACTCCGGCGCCGACCTCACCTACTTCGACCAGGCCAGCAACACCCGCTGGACGCCGTACGTCATCGAGCCGGCAGCGGGCCTGACCCGCTCGCTGATGGCCTTCCTCATCGAGGCCTACACCGAGGACGAGGCGCCCAACGCCAAGGGCGGCGTCGACACCCGCACCGTGCTGCGGCTGGACCCGCGGCTGGCACCGGTCAAGGCCGCCGTCCTGCCGCTGTCGCGCAACGCCGACCTCTCGCCGAAGGCCCGCGACCTGGCCGCTCAGCTGCGGCAGAACTGGAACGTCGACTTCGACGACGCCGGGGCGATCGGCCGTCGCTACCGCCGGCAGGACGAGATCGGGACGCCGTTCTGCCTCACCGTCGACTTCGACACCCTCGAGGACGACGCGGTGACCGTGCGCGAGCGCGACTCGATGAGCCAGGAGCGGGTCGGCCTGGACCAGGTCGAGACCTACCTCAAGACCCGCCTGCCCGTCTGCTGAGTGATCCGTCGGCCCACCGGCCGACACCGCGGCAGTGGAAGGGCCCCGTCCTCCCACCCTGCGCACGCTCAGGACGGGACCCGGGACGGCACCACCGGCGTGGAGCCATCGGTGTCCCGGTCGGGGACCCTCCGGGCCCCGCGCCGACGCCCGGCCGACCGTCGGTGCGCCCGGCGCCGACCGGGCGGTTGCGGTCGCCGGCACGGCCGGACACGCCGACCGGGACGGCGGCGACTGCTCACTCGGCGGCGGGCCTGTGCCAGAGGAGCAGGTACCGCCAGAACAGCAGCCGCCGCACCCGGGCGCCGGGCAGCAGGCGGGCGGCCTCGGCGCGGACCTGCCGGGCGGTGCGGTCGGGCTCGGCCACCGGCATGGCGGCGTGCGTGGCCTCCGGGCGGAACAGGTCCGCGCCGGTGAGCGGCCGCAGCGCGGCGAACCCCAGCCCCAGCGCGGAGTGCGCCACCGCCGCCGCCAGCTCCACCCCGAGCTCGCGGGGCAGGTCGGTGCGGGGCAGGGCCACCGCGGCGAGGACACCTCCCGGGCGCACCCAGCGGGCCATCCGCGGCAGGACGTCGGACAGCGGCAGGTGGTGGAGCAGGGCCGAGCTCAGGACGGCGTCGTAGCGCCCGGCGGGGAGGTCGGCCGTCCGCAGGTCGGCCAGGTGCACCCTCAGGTCGGGCGGAGCCGCGCGCGCGGCGGCGGTCACCATCCCGGGCGAGCGGTCGACCGCGTCGACGTGCTCGACCCGCCCGGCGAGCCGGCGGGCCAGCGTCCCGGCGCCACAGCCGACGTCCAGCACGCAGGTGGCGTCCGGGGGGACCTGGGCGAGCAGCAGGCGGTGGTACCAGCGGTTGTGGTCCCAGTCGGTTCCCCGCACGGGGCACCCCCTGCCGTCGAGCGCCGGGTGACCTGCCTCGCCACCTACCCTGGAGATCGTGAGCAGCAGCGTCCTCGAGCGGCCGTCGTCCCCCGCGACCGGCCCGGCTCCGCTGCGCCTGGGCGCGCTCACCGTCGACCCCGCCGTGGTGCTCGCGCCGATGGCCGGCATCACCAACCCGGCGTTCCGCACGCTGTGCCGGGAGTTCGGCGCCGGGCTCTACGTCTGCGAGATGATCACCACGCGGGCGCTGGTCGAGCGCAACGAGAAGACGCTGCAGATGGTGCGCGCCACCCCCGACGAGAAGGACGCCTTCTCCGTGCAGCTCTACGGCGTCGACCCGGGCACCGTCGGCCGCGCCGTGGAGATGCTCGTCGACGAGGGCGTCGCCGGTACCCGCCCGGCGCACGTCGACCTGAACTTCGGCTGCCCGGTGCCCAAGGTGACCCGCAAGGGCGGCGGGTCGGCGCTGCCGTGGCGGCGGGTGCTCCTCCGCGACATCGTGCGGGCCGCCGTCCGCGCCGCCGGGGACGTCCCGGTCACGGTGAAGACCCGCATCGGCATCGACACCGACCACGTCACCTACCTCGACGCCGGGCGGATCGCCCAGGACGAGGGCGCCGCGGCGATCACCCTGCACGGGCGCACCGCCGACCAGCTCTACAGCGGCACGGCCGACTGGGCGCCGATCGCCCGGCTGGTCGAGGCCGTCGACATCCCGGTGCTCGGCAACGGCGACATCTGGGAGGCCGACGACGCGCTGCGGATGGTCACCGAGACCGGTTGCGCCGGCGTCGTCATCGGCCGCGGCTGCCTGGGCCGGCCGTGGCTGTTCGGTGACCTCGCGGCCGCCTTCGCCGGGCGGACCCGCCGCGCGCTGCCCACGCTGCGCGAGGTGGCCGCGGTGATGCACCGGCACGCCACCCTGCTGTCCGAGGAGCAGGGCGAGCTGCACGGCTGCACCGACTTCCGCAAGCACGTCGCCTGGTACCTCAAGGGGTTCTCCGTCGGCTCCGACGTCCGCCGGGCGCTGGCGATGGTCAGCTCGCTGGACGAGCTGGCCGAGCTGCTGGCCGGCATCCCCGACCAGCCCTACCCGACGGCGGTGCTCGGCGGGCCACGCGGACGCACCAGCCCGCCGCGGCCGGTCGCGCTGCCCGAGGGCTGGCTGGCCGACCGCGACGACCCCCGGCCGCCGGCCGGGGCCGAGCTGCTGGTGAGCGGCGGATGAGCGTCGACGAGCGCGGCGGGCACACAGACCGGAGTCGAGCCATGAGTGACGGCCCCCATCTCTACGACGACGACCCGGCGCCGCTGCACACCGGCACCCCCCGCCCCGCGCGGGCGCTGATCCTCGCGGTGATCGGCGGGACCGTCGCCGTCGCCGTCGGCATGGCCGTCGGCCTGCCGCTGGTCAAGGGCAGCCCGGAGGAGCAGGCCCGCGAGGTCTCCGGGGTCTTCCTCGCCGCGCTCGCCCAGGACGACCTCGAGACGGCCTACGGGCTGCTCTGCGCGGAGGAGCAGGCGCGGCTGGCACCGCAGGCGGTGCCCGCGGAGTACGCCCCCGGCGGAGCCGGTGAGGTCACCGGCACGACCGCCGACGAGGTGGACGGCACACCGGTGCAGCGCGTCGAGGTCGCGTGGAGCGACGGGAGCACCTCCACCCTCACCGTCGTCAGCCAGCAGGGCCCCCGCGTCTGCGGGACCGCCGCCGGCTGAACGAGGACCCTTCCCTCCACGCCTCGTGGGAGGACCCCGTCCTCCCCGCCCTCCGCAGGTTCAGGGCGGGACCCGGGACGGGGCCGGAGGAACTCCGGAGGGTGGGCCGTTCCAGCACCTCGCGAGCTCGCGGCGGGAGCCTGCGGCCCCTTCCAGTCGCCGTCGGTCTGGCGCGTTCCGGGCGGGTGGGCCACCATCGCTGTCTGGTCCCGGGATGACGTATGAGACGTCTACCCGTGGCGGCGTCTCGGGACCGTGCTCGCCGGGGCGGCGACGGGAGACCCCGGGACGCCGTCCCCGGCAGGCAGGGACCAGCCGGCGGACGAGCGCGGAGGTGCACGGTGGGCAGCGGTACCGGGACGGCCACGTGGGTCTACGACTTCAGCGAGGGGAGCAAGGACCAGAAGGACCTGCTGGGCGGCAAGGGCGCCAACCTGGCCGAGATGACCAACCTCGGGCTGCCGGTGCCCCCCGGGTTCACCATCACCACCGACGCCTGCCGCTTCTACCTCGAGCACGGCAGCACCCCGCCGGAGCTGGCCGACCAGGTGACCGAGCACCTGACGGCGCTGGAGAAGGCGATGGGCAAGACCCTCGGCGACCCGACGGACCCGC
The DNA here is from genome assembly GCF_900103785.1 of Geodermatophilus siccatus. Taxonomy (GTDB): domain Bacteria; phylum Actinomycetota; class Actinomycetes; order Mycobacteriales; family Geodermatophilaceae; genus Geodermatophilus; species Geodermatophilus siccatus. The sequence goes on from NZ_FNHE01000008.1 coordinate 111,415, forward strand.
TGCTGGTCTCCGTGCGCTCCGGCGCCGCCGCCTCGATGCCCGGGATGATGGAGACCGTCCTCAACGTCGGCCTCAACGACGAGTCGGTCCGCGGGCTGGCCGCCCAGTCCGGCAGCGAGCGCTTCGCCTGGGACTCCTACCGCCGGCTGATCCAGATGTTCGGCAAGACCGTCCTCGACATCGACGGCGAGCTGTTCGAGCACGCCCTCGACGAGGCCAAGCGCGAGCAGGGCACCGAGTCCGACCTGGACCTCGACGCCGAGCACCTCGAGGACGTCGTCGACCGGTTCAAGGCCATCGTCCGCGAGCAGTGCGGCCGCGACTTCCCGCAGGACCCGCGCGAGCAGCTCGACCTGGCGATCAACGCCGTCTTCGACTCGTGGAACTCCGAGCGGGCCATCCTCTACCGCCGCCGCGAGCGCATCCCCAGCGACGCCGGCACCGCGGTCAACGTCGTCGCCATGGTCTTCGGCAACCTGGGCATGGACTCCGGCACCGGCGTCGCCTTCACCCGCGACCCCGGCACCGGCGAGCAGGGCGTGTACGGCGACTACCTGCAGAACGCGCAGGGCGAGGACGTCGTCGCCGGCATCCGCAACACCGTGCCGCTGCCCGACCTGGAGCGGATCGACCAGGGCGCCTACCGCGAGCTGCTGTCGATCATGAGCACCCTCGAGTCGCACTACCGCGACCTGTGCGACATCGAGTTCACCGTCGAGCGCAACAAGCTCTGGATGCTGCAGACCCGCGTCGGCAAGCGGACGGCGGCGGCCGCCTTCCGGATCGCCACCCAGCTGGTCGACGAGGGCCTCATCGACATGGACGAGGCGGTCCGGCGGGTCACCGGCGACCAGCTGGCCCAGCTGATGTTCCCGCGGTTCGTCTCCGGTGGCGACGCCACCCAGCTCACCCAGGGCATGAACGCCTCGCCCGGCGCCGCCGTCGGCAAGGCGGTGTTCTCCTCGGAGACCGCCGTCCAGTGGGCCGACCGGGGCGAGAAGGTGGTGCTCGTCCGGCGGGAGACCAACCCCGACGACCTCTCCGGGATGATCGCCGCCGAGGGCGTGCTCACCAGCCGCGGCGGGAAGACCTCGCACGCCGCCGTCGTCGCCCGTGGCATGGGCAAGACCTGCGTCTGCGGCGCGGAGGAGCTGCAGGTCGACACGAAGAACCGCCGCTTCACCGCGCCCGGTGGCACGGTGGTCGAGGAGGGCGACGTCATCTCGATCGACGGCTCCACCGGCCGGGTGTGGCTGGGCGAGGTGCCGGTCGAGGACTCCGCCGTCGTCCGCTACTTCGAGGGCGAGATCGACCCGGACTCCGCCGAGGCCGACGACCTGGTGCGCAGCGTGCACCGGGTCCTCACCCACGCCGACGAGGTGCGGCGGCTGGACGTGCGCACCAACGCCGACACCCCCGAGGACTCCGCCCGCGCCCGGCGCTTCGGCGCCCGCGGCATCGGCCTGTGCCGGACCGAGCACATGTTCCTCGGCGACCGGCGGCAGCTGGTGGAGAGGCTGATCCTCGCCGAGGACGACGAGGGCAAGCAGACCGCCCTCGACGCGCTCGCGCCGCTGCAGGAGCAGGACTTCCTGGAGATCTTCGAGGCGATGGACGGCCTGCCGGTGACCGTGCGGCTGCTCGACCCGCCGCTGCACGAGTTCCTGCCCGACCTCACCGACCTCTCGGTGCGCGTCGCCGTCGCCGAGGCCCAGGGGCACCCGGACGAGGCCAACCTCCGGCTGCTGGCCGCCGTCCGCCGGCTGCACGAGCAGAACCCCATGCTCGGCCTGCGCGGCGTGCGGCTGGGCCTGGTGGTCAAGGGGCTGTTCGCCATGCAGGTGCGGGCGATCGCCGAGGCGGCCTGCGAGCGCAAGCTGGCCGGCGGCGACCCGCGGCCGGAGATCATGATCCCGCTCGTCGGGGCGGTGCAGGAACTGGAGGCGATCCGCGAGGAGTCCGAGCAGGTCCTCGCGTCGGTGTTCGAGGAGCGCGGCGTGGAGCTCGAGGTCCTCATCGGCACGATGATCGAGGTGCCGCGCGCGGCGCTCACCGCCGCCGAGATCGCCCAGTCGGCCGCGTTCTTCTCCTTCGGCACCAACGACCTCACCCAGATGACCTGGGGCTTCTCGCGGGACGACGTCGAGGCCGCGTTCTTCCACGCCTACCTGGACAAGGGCATCTTCGGCGTCTCGCCGTTCGAGTCGCTGGACCGGCCCGGCGTCGGCCGGCTGGTCGAGGTCGCCGTCGGGGAGGGCCGGGCGGCGCGGCCGGAGCTCAAGCTCGGCGTCTGCGGCGAGCACGGCGGCGACCCGGACTCGGTGCACTTCTTCCACGAGGTGGGGCTGGACTACGTGTCCTGCTCGCCGTTCCGCGTGCCGGTGGCCCGGCTCGAGGCCGGCCGGGCGGCGCTGGGGGCGGACCGCGCCGGCTCCTGAGCGCCCCCGCGAGATCTGCACACCGGCGCCCATCAGCGCCCCGATGACGGCGGGTGTGCAGATCTCGCGGAGGTGGCCCGGCACACCGGTCGCACCGGCTCCGGACCGACGGCCTCGCGTGGTACCCATGACGGGTGGGCGTGCGCGCGGGGAGCCTGGTGGGCCGGGTGGTGGGCGCCGTGGTGCTCGCCGTCGTCCTGCTGGTCGTCTCCACCGCGACGGCGATCTGGTGGACGGCGCGGCAGGACTCGCAGCCGCACTCCGACGCGATCGTGGTGCTCGGGTCGGCGCAGTACAACGGCGTCCCGTCGTCCATCTTCGAGGCGCGGCTGGAGCACGCGCTGCAGTTGTTCGAGGCCGGGGTCGCGCCGGTGGTGGTGACCGTCGGCGGCAAGGCCGACGGTGACCAGTTCACCGAGGCGGCGTCCGGGCAGGCCTACCTGGCCGAGGCCGGGGTCCCGGAGGAGGCGCTGCTGGCCGTCGAGGAGGGCGTCGACACGCTGGAGAGCATGCGGGCCGTCGGCACCGCCTTCGACGAGCGCGGCTGGGACTCGGCGGTGCTGGTCACCGACCCGTGGCACGCGATGCGCGCCGAGCGGATGGCCGAGGACGCCGGCATCACCGCGGACAGCTCGCCGACCCGGCAGGGCCCGGCAGTGCAGACCCGCACCACGCAGTTCCGCTACATCCTCCGCGAGACGGCCGCCTACCTGCTCTACCGCGCGACCGGCGAGAGCGTCGCCGGGGCGCCGGGGATCGGCTGAACGGAGGAGCCCGTGCTCGTACTGGGCAAGGCCGGCACGGCCGGCACCGAGAAGCGCGTCCTGCCCGTGCTGCGCGGCGGCGTCGTCGTCGCCACGCTGCGGGCATCGAACTGGAAGGAGGCGGCCACGGCCGTCGTCGGCAACCGCGAGTGGGTGCTCGCGAAGGCCAGGCGCGAGCTCACCGGCCGGTGGGCGGCCGACCCCGAGGGGACGGCGCGGCTGCGCGCCCGCCAGACCTCCTTCTGGAGGGGGACCTGGGAGGCCGACCTGGAGGGGACGCCGGTGCAGGCCGAGGTGGTCTCGCGGTGGAAGGGCGGCCACCGCTACCGGTCCGGCGGGCGGGTGATCGCCGAGACCGGGACCACCGGCGGATGGTCGCCCCGCCCCACCCTGACCGCGGACGAGTCGATGCCGCTGGACCACCAGGTCTACCTGCTCTGGTTGGCGCTGGTCATGAGCCGCCGCGACGAGGCGGCGACGATGGCCGCGGTCGCCGGCGGCGCAGCCGCGGCGGGAGGCAGCTGATGGCCGGCCGGGGACGCATCCGCGCCGCCGACATCGCCCTGGTCCGCGAGCGGTCGCGGATCGACGAGGTCGTCGGCGACCACCTGCAGCTCAAGCGCGCCGGCGGCGGCAGCCTCAAGGGCCTCTGCCCGTTCCACGACGAAAAGTCGCCGTCCTTCCACGTCACGCCCAGCCGGGGGCTCTACCACTGCTTCGGCTGCGGGGTGGGCGGTGACGTCATCCGCTTCGTGCAGGAGATGGACCACCTGTCGTTCACCGAGGCGGTCGAGCTGCTGGCCGGTCGGGCCGGCGTCGAGCTGCACTACGAGGACGACGGCGGCCGGCCCACCGGCGCCCCGGACCGCTCGCAGGCCGGGCAGCGGGCCCGGCTGGTGGCGGCCAACACCGCGGCGGCGGCCTTCTACGCCGAGCAGCTGCGCAGCCCGGAGGCCGCGCCGGCCCGGCAGTTCCTCGCCGACCGCGGCTTCGACCGGCAGGTGGCGCTGGACTTCGGCTGCGGCTTCGCCCCCGGCGGCTGGGACACGCTGACCCGGCACCTGCGCGGCAACGGGTTCACCCAGCAGGAGCTGGTGACGGCGGGGCTGGCCAAGGAGTCCAGCCGCGGCACGCTCATCGACCGCTTCCACCGTCGGCTGGTCTGGCCGATCAAGGACATCACCGGCGACGTCATCGGCTTCGGCGCCCGCAAGCTGATGGACGACGACCAGGGGCCCAAGTACCTCAACACCCCCGAGACGCCGCTCTACAAGAAGAGCAGCGTGCTCTACGGCATCGACCGGGCCAAGCGGGACATCGCCCGCCGTCACCAGGCCGTCGTCGTCGAGGGCTACACCGACGTGATGGCCTGCCACCTGGCCGGCGTCACCACCGCCGTCGCCTCCTGCGGGACCGCGTTCGGGCCCGAGCACATCAGCGTGCTGCGCCGGCTGCTCATGGACCAGGACGAGTTCCGCGGCGAGGTCGTCTACACCTTCGACGGCGACGCCGCCGGGCAGGCCGCAGCGATGAAGACCTTCGCCGAGGACCAGCGCTTCGTCGGCCAGACCTTCGTCGCCGTGGAGCCCGACGGCCGCGACCCCTGCGAGCTGCGGCAGGCGCACGGCGACGCCGCCGTCCGCGACCTGGTGGGCCGCCGGACGCCGCTGATCGCGTTCGTCCTGAAGACCACGCTGGCCGGCTACGACCTCGACACCGTCGAGGGCCGGGTGGCCGCGCTGGAGAAGACCGCCCCGCTGGTCGCCCAGATCAAGGACCACGCGCTGCGCCCGGCCTACGCCCGCCAGCTGGCCGGGATGATCGGCAACACCGACGAGGCCGAGGTGCTCGAGCGGGTCCGCCGGATCACCGGGGACACCGGTGGACCGCCGCAGCGGGGCCGGGCGCGGACGCCGCAGAAGAGCCCGGACGACGTCGCGGTCGAGGTCGAGCGGGAGGCGCTGAAGGCCGCGCTGCAGAGCCCGGAGCTGGCCGGGCCGTCGTTCGACGCGATCCCGGTCGAGGCCTACACCGACCCGGACTACGCGGCCGTCGCCGCCGCGGTCGCACGGGCCGGGGGAGCGGCCGCCACCCGCGTCACCGGCCCGGCCTGGCTGGACGAGGTGGCCGCCCACTGCACCCGGGAGAGCGCGACCGCGCTGCTGACCGCGCTGGCCGTCGAGCCGATGCGCTCGGTCGGCGAGGCCGACGCCGGCTACGTCAACGCGGTGCTGGCCCGGTTGGAGGAGATGCACACCGTCCGGCAGGTGGCCGCGCTCAAGGGCCGGTTGCAGCGGATGAACCCGGTCGAGGCCGGCGACGAGTACATGAAGGCGTTCGGCCAGCTCATGGCGCTGGAGCAGCAGGCGATCTCGCTGCGCAAGCGCGCGATGGGTGGGCTGGGCGCGTGACCCTGCTCGACCGCGTGCGGCAGCGGTTCACCCGGCCGCCGGAACTCGTCCGCGCGGTGGTGCTCGCCTCGTCCGACCCCGACGAGCGGCTGCTGGCCTGGGGGACGCTCGTGCGTGGCGAGGGCTGGCTGGTCGCGACCTCCCGCGGGCTGCGCCGCGTGCCGGCCGACCTGGCGCTGCCGCAGGCCGGCGAGGTCGGCGTCCTGCCGTGGCACGAGGTCGGCACCGCCCGGTGGACGGCGACCGGCGACGGCGGCGGCCGCTTCGAGGTGACGCCGCTGACCGAGGTCGAGCCCGGGGTGCAGGCGCGGCTGCCGGTGGAGCGGCACGCGCTGGCCGACGCGGGGGGCCTGCCGCCCGTCGTCCGCCGGCGGGTGGACCAGACGGTGGTCGCCAGCCGGCGCGCTCCGCTGCCGGGCGGGGGAGGGGTCGTGCTGGTCGCCCGGCGGCTGCCCGGTCAGGCGGAGCGGGAATGGACCGTCGTCTTCGACGACGACGCCGACCGCGACGACCCGACCGCGCGCGAGGTCGCCCGGCAGAGGCTGGCCGAGGCGGTCGCGGCCGACCAGCCGGGCTGAAGGAGGACCCCCTGCCTCCCACCGCTCGCAGGCTCGCGGCGGGACCCTGCAGGGGGCCTGACCAGCGACCGCCGGGGGCTCAGAGCCCGCCGGAGGTGTCCGGCGGCGGCAGCGGCGTGTCCGACGCCGGGGTGGTGCCGGGGGCGGTGCGGGCCCGCGGGACCGAGCCCGGGCGGGACGCCGTCGAGCGGTCGCTGGAGCCACCGAGGCCGACCCGGGCGCGGGCCGAGTTGAGCACGCCGTCGGCTCGGGCCTGCGCCATGCCGGCCAGCCCCTGCAGCTGTGGGTTGTCCTTGGCCTGCTCCCAGGCCCGGCGGATCTGCTCGTAGCGCTCCGTGCCTGCCCTGGCGCCGAGCACGTAGCCGGCGCCGAAGCCGACGAGGAAGGACAGCTTCGCCATGGAGAACCTCCAGGTGAGACGAGGGGGACCGGACGATCACGGTAGTCGCGTTCCGGTGTGGCGCGCGACGCAGAGGGCCCTGCGCGGCTGCGGGGACGGCGTGGGGTAACCTCGTCCCTGCGCGCGGGCACGCCCGCCGATCCCCCGTAGCTCAATTGGCAGAGCATGCGACTGTTAATCGCAGGGTTATTGGTTCGAGTCCAATCGGGGGAGCAACACCGCAGGTCAGCGGCTCGTGAGCGCCTCCAGGCGGAACCAATTGTCGCTGGAGTCGCAAGAAACCCGTGACATTGGGGCGCGTGACGGCGCTGGGTGGCACCTCTGACGGGCTCTCGACGCTGGCTCGGCCGACGTCGCGGGGCCGCTGTCTGAGAGCTGGCCGGGTAGTGGCTGCGGTCCTCGGGGTGCCCAGCAGCGCGAGGTTGTGAAGAAGCCCTCGCGGATTCGAGGCGCTACAGGGCCCGCCGGATGACCGCAGCGGTCCTCGGGCTGGCGGTGCCGCGGCCGAGGTAGACGTCCTGGGTCAGGCTGGGCCGGCTGTGGCCGAGGTGGTCGGCGATCTGGCGAGCGGACAACCCGGCCTCGTCCAGCCGGGTGGCCACGGTCTTGCGGAACGTGTGCGAGGTGGCCCAGGGGAAGCCGGCCCGGTCGAGGGCCTGGCGCAGGTCGCCGTTGGTGTTGCTCGGATCGCGGAGCCGTCCCTGCGGGCTGGGGAAGAGCACCGGGTCGTCCCCAACGGTGGCCAGAATGGTGATGCGGCGCTGGAGCAGCTCAACCGTCCGCGGTGGGAGGGTGATGGTGCGCCGCCCGGCGGTGGTCTTCGGCACGTCCTGGATGAGCAGGCCGCGACCTCGCTCGCGGATGACGGTGCCGGTCACGGTCAGCGTGCCGGCGTCGAGGTCCACGTCCAAGGGGCGGAGCGCGCAGGCCTCGCCGATGCGCAGGCCGGTGCCGAGCAGGAAAGCGACGAGGTCGGGCAGGTCCTGGCGGGCCGCCGCGGCGTCGACGACCAGCCGTTCCTGCAGCGAGCGGGCTTCCTCGACGGTGAGCGCCCGGGGGCCGCGGGCGGTGCGGGCCGTGCGCCGGGCGGTGGCGTGTTCGAGGGATCGCGCCAGCCGCCCATGGGAGCGGGAGAGACTGGATGGTGACCGTGACCTTCATCCGGGTGCAGGCGGGGGTCCCGCGCGCGCAGCATTCCGACGTGCCAGCGTGGCAGCACCGCGGCCGCCCGCAATTCGATCGTCCCCGCCTGCAGGTCCACGGCGTTCCAGGGCAGTCCGCAGGCCTCGCCGATGCGCAGCCCGGTGGCCATCAGGAAGGCGCCAGGTCGGGCAGGTCCCGGGCGATCACCTTCTCGTCGTAGGACAGGGCGGCCCGCAGCTGCCGGAGCTGGGGCTCGGTCAGCGCGCGTTGCCTTCTTGGCCCGGACGGTCGTCGCAGGGTTATCGGATTGAGTCCCCTCGGGGGAGCGGAGCTCCAGTTCAGCCGCTTGTAGTGATCGGGGGGATCCACGGCGCAGCACGAGGGCCGAACCCGATCGATCGGGGCACGCGCGGCGGCAAGTACCACCTGCTCGGCGACGTGCACGGCCTGCCGCTGGACGTGCTCGTCTCGGCGGCCAACCGGCACGACAGCCTGTTCGTCGAGTTGATCCTGGACTCGATGCTGGCGATCAAGCGCGGCGGCCGCGGCCCCCCCGCCGACGGTCCGGTCGAGCTGCTGATCCGCCGCCATCGACGGTTCACCGGGGCCAGAGGGCTTGTGACGTCACGGTGATGACGCGGTGACGCAGGACCACGATCCTGAAAGTGATCGAGCGAATCCACACCGACGAACGCTGTGGCTTGCATGTGGCCGGGGACACCACCCCTCATGCCCTTGTCCCGACCAGCCGCGTCCCGCATCGCCTCGATCCGTGCTGGCCGGCTGCCGAGGGACCCGATCAGCTCGTCCGACCTCGTAGCTAGCCGTCCAGGAGCGGACCTCAGCCGCCTTTCCGTCACACCATCTTGAGGAGCCCCGCATGCCGATGCAGGACATCCACCTGACCACGAACGCTCCACTGGGCGAGGATCAGGTCCACCGATTGGAAGACCTGGGGCTACGCCTCGTCAGCCGGTTGTCCGAGAGCTCCTACCGGCTTCGGGGCGACAGCGGCGCCACCGCCGCCGACCTCGTGGGGCTCGACTTCGTCGACACGGCCTCGGCCTACGCTGCAACGGACAAGCTCGACCCGTCGCTCAGCGCGGCGTCGGCTATCGCGGCCACAACGGTGGCAGATGCTGGAGCCGCACCCTTGGTCACCGGCCTGGTGTCCCTCGACCCGGCCGTCGACCCGGCCGTCACCAAGGAGCAACTGGCGGAGCTGGGCAACGTCGTCACGGCCACGCCCCGGCGAGCGGTCGTGAGCACCTCGACCGACCGGCTGGCAGACATCGCCTCGTTGGACGGCGTCCTGAGTGTCGAGATCGAGCCCGATCCCCACACCCAGAACGACGTCGCCCGCACGCTCGCCAAGGTCGAGCCCATCGCCACGACCCTCGGTCTCGACGGCACAGGCGAGATCGTCGGCGTCGCCGACAGTGGCCTGGACACCGGGGTCGCGGCCACGGTGCTGGCCGACTTCGCCGGTCGCGTCGTCAACATCCGGGCCACCGTCGTCAAGGCACCGGCCAACGGCGCGGACCTGAACAACCACGGCACCCACGTGTCCGGGAGCATCCTCGGTGACGGAGCCAACTCCAACGGCCGTCTCCGGGGCATGGCGCCAGGGGCGCGCCTGACGATGTTGGCGATGGGCCCCGACAACTCGACCCGCCTGATTGTTCCTGCTGACCTGGTCGCCGGGGTGTTCACGGACGCGTACGCCGACGGCGCCCGTATCCACTCCAACAGTTGGGGGTCGAACAACACCCCGGGCCGGTACACCGCGTTCTCCGAGGACGTCGACGACTTCGTGTTCCACCACCCCGACATGCTGGTGGTGATCGCGGCGGGGAACGCGGGACCTGGAGCGTCGACCGTCCAGGCACCGGGAACGGCCAAGAACTGCTTGACTGTGGGAGCGTCGGAAAGTGTGCGGCCGCTGCCGGCGGCGATCAGCATCAACCCGAACATGCAGGACCACGATCACAATCCCGCTACTCCGAAGACCAACGTGCCCGTGACGCGGAACAACTTCAGTCAGCAAGCGGACGACGCCGACGACATCGCCGGCTTCTCGGGGCGTGGCCCAGTGAACGACATCGGGGATACCCGCACGAAGCCGGACATCGTCGCACCGGGCACGTTCATCCTGTCCTGTCGCTCGACGGTGAGCACTGCGGATGTCGGACCTGACGGTGTGCGGCACTCGGCCGACATCGATGCGCTCTACGCCGACGACGCCGACGGCGTGGCGACGCACGCGGAGGCCGTCGGCCGAGGACTGCCTGGCGCGCCCTTCTTCGGCACGTGGAACCAGAACACCCCCGCAGCGCCAGCCGGGTCAGGAGCGCTGGCACAGCAGAACTACTTCTACAGCTCCGGCACCAGCATGGCCACCCCGATCACCAGTGGGACGGCGGCACTGCTACGGCAGTACCTTCGGGAGCGCCGCGGCGTTGCCACCCCGTCGGCCGCCCTGATGAAAGCGATGATCGTCAACGCCGCAACCGTGCCGGCCGGCGTCTCCACCGCACCCGACAACACCCGCGGCTTCGGCTGGCTCGACCTCGAGCAGCTGCTGTCACCGCCACCCACCGGCCAGCAGGCGATCAGCGACGACGTGCACCTGGCCGTCGCCACTGGCGAGGTCCGTCGGCTGACGGTGCAGGTAGCCGCTCCCAACCTGCCGCTCCGCGTCACGCTGGCGTGGACCGATTCGCCGGGCAAGGGACTACAGAACCGGCTGTACCTCCGGCTTCTCCCGCCCGGTGGCGGTGCCCCCATCGACGGCGACGTCACCGCGTTCCCCAACCCCACCAACAACGTGCAACGCGTCCACGTGGCCGCGCCGACCGCGGGCACCTGGACGATTGAGGTGCACGGAATCGACGTGCCGTTCGGTATTCCGACATTAGCTCCAGCTTTGCGCCAGGACTTCGCGCTCGCCGTCTCCAACGGTACCGGTTTCTCGGCCGCGCCCGTTGACATCAGTCAGGTCATCGACCACGGCGGCAGCATGGGGACTCAGCTCGCCATTTGATCTCAGGCGGCGGCCTGGTGAATGGCCGGATGGCGTGGTGCCGGTCCTCGTCGGTTGCCTTCTGGGCGTCCGGGTGAGCGTCCGCAGGGTTTCGGTGGGCTGGCAGGGGTGTCAAGGATCTGCAGGTTCTGGGAGGAAGCGTGGAGCGTGCGGGTTGGAGTCAACCGGACTGGGGGCAGTCCCAGCTGGCCGCTCGATCAGTCCAGGGCCGGCATCCAGAAGGCACCGCACCCGGTCAGACGGTGAAGGACTCGGGGCCGAAGCGGCCGAACGCCACGAAGACGGCCATGGCGAGATAGGTCACGTCCACCAGCACGTGAGTGGACTCCTGACGGCGGTAGGTCACGATCGCCGCGCCCGCCATGATCGTCGCCAGACCGACAGCGGCCAGCGGCACCAGAACCGGCGCTATGCCGAGCAGGGCGGGCAGGATCAGGCCGACGGCACCCAGGATCTCGACGGCTCCGAGAGCCTTAACGAAGCCGGCGCTGACGTCCAGGACCCATCCACCGCCGGGAGCCTGGGCCAGTTTCTCCCGGGACATGAACAACTTGGTGGAGCCGGCGAAGAGGAACACGGCGGCCAGGAGTCCGGCGATGATCCACAGAGCGAGGTTCATGAGGTCTCTCCTTGCACTCCCGATTGGCGCTGGAGGTGTCGAGGCAGTGGAGGTGTCGTGGGCGAGGTCCTGACCCGGATCGGTTGAGCTGGAGGTCGCCGCGCCCGGTTCCGGCACTTCATCGCGTGAGGCCGGGTGGCGCGGTGAGGGAAGGGGAGTTTCTGCTGCGGGGGGCACTCCCGGCTGTCGTCCTCGGGAGCTCTTCGACAGGCCCGCCGGAGGTCGCGGTTGCTAGCTCGGCGCTGACCCGTTCCGTTCTCGAGTCGATCGGCGAGCCCGGCTCACCTCGCGGGTGACGGACCAGGCGTCCGCCACCGGACCCAGGTGCCCGAGCTTGTCGGGGTTGATCAGCGAGTGGATCGTCTGGATCCGCCCGTCGAGGATGTCGAGCGTCCAGGTGAAGAGGACCCTGTCGTTCCGATCGCGGAAGATCGCGCCCGCCTGGCCGTTCATCTCGTGCGGCTCGAACGTCACGTCGATCCGGACCAACGGAGGGGCGATCGAGGCGAGCAGCCGGGCCACCTTCGCGGCACCGATGACGGCCCTGGCCAGCTGCGGGGCCTTCCCGCCGCCGTCCCCGACCAACTGGACGTCGGCGGCGAGCAGTTCTTGCAGACCGTCGACGTCCCCTTCCCTGAAGGCGTCGAAGAAGCGCTTGGCGAGTTCCTCGCGCTCCCTCCGGTCGGCCTCGAACCGCGGGCGCCCAGCGTCCATGTGGCGGCGCGCCCGCACCGCGAGCTGGCGGCACGCCGCCTCCGACCTCCCCACCGCCGAGGCGACCTCGGGGAAACCGAACCCGAACACCTCCCGCAGCACGAAGACCGCGCGCTCGAGCGGGCTGAGCCGCTCGAGCAGGAGCAGGGCCGCCATCGACACCGAGTCGGCCAACTCCGCCGAGCGCGCCGGATCCTCGTAGGGGTCGTCGAGCAGCGGCTCGGGGAGCCATTGCCCGACGTACTCCTCCCGCCGCACGCGGGCGGAGCGCAGCACGTCGATCGAGATCCGGGTGACGACGGCCGAGAGGAAGGCCTTGGTCGACGTGGGTCGTGTCGGGGAGGACTCGAAGCGCAGCCAGGTCTCCTGGACCGCGTCCTCGGCCTCGCTGACACTGCCGAGGATCCGGTAGGCGATCGCGAACAGCAGCGACCGCAGCTCCTCGAACTCCTCGGCCAGGGTCACGCCAACCCTTCCCTGAAGCCCTGCCGCCACGACGGATAGCGCAGCTCCCAGCCGAGCTCGCGCTTGGCCTTGGCGTTGGAGAAACCGCGCCCCTCGGTCATCATCGTCACCGCCACGTCCCCGGCCAACAGCCTGGCGAGCCACGTGGGGACCCGCATCGGCCGCTTCGCGCCCGTGCACGCAGCCAGGTAGGGCAGCCACTCCCTGGCCGGCGCCGGTTCGTCGTCGACGATGTTGAACACGCCGGTCGCCTTCTGCTCCACGGCCAGGACGGTGGCGCTCGCCGCGTCGTCGAGGTGTACCCACGAGCTGTAGCCGGTGCCGCCCCCGACGAGGGGGAACTGCCGCCTGCGCACGAGCTCGACCACGTCGTCGGTGGCGCCCGGCCCGTAGAACCCGCCGTATCGCAGGACCGCGCCACCGGCCTCGACGACCACGTCCTCGACGTGGCGCATCGCCGCCATGCCCTTGCGCATGCTCGGCGGGCCCGGGTCCAGCGGGTCCTCCTCGGTCTTGACCCATCCGCCCTCGCGGATCCCGTTCCAACTGGCGTGGCCCTGGGCGACGACGTGGGAGACGCCGGCCGCCTCGGCCGCGGCCAGCAGGTGGTCGGTCCCCTCGGTGCGCAGCTGGTTGGTGGTGGCGAAGAACCGGTCCATGTGCCTCATGTCGGGCTTGCCGGCGTGGGCGGGGCTGATCGCGGTCATCTGGTGCACGATCGCGTCGGGCCGGGCGGCCGCCACGGCTGCACCGACCGACACCGCATCCAGCCCGTCCATCACGACACCGGCGGCGCCCAGCTGCTCCAGCAGGCCCAACTTGCCCGAGCCCGTCGTCGTAGCGGTCACCTGGTGGCCCCGGGCCACCAGCTGCGGCACCAGCCGCCGTCCCATCGCCCCGGTGCCACCGGCCACGAACACCCGCATGACCATCACCTTCCTGATCGCAGGATCGGCTCTCGGTCCGGTGACGAGACAGCCCCGGCCATCTGTGACATCGAGGTCCCGGCGCACCCCTCTCCCGAGACGAGGGCTGCGCGGCCGCCCCGGTCCGAAGGCTGCCGGCTCGCGGTGCGCCGCAGCGTCGGCGTGGTCGAGGCCGCACCGGCGACGTTCGACGGACAGCGACTGACGAGCCCCCCGCCGTCGAGACCACGACCAGCGCGGCACCCGGCGGGATCAGCACGGAGCCGCTGTGCGGCTCGACGGTTCCCACCAGCCGGCCGCCGGCGGCGCGGCGCCTGCCGTTGCTCGTGCTGCTACGCCAGCAGTGACGCAGCCGCCATCCGCTGCAGGTTCCCGACGTAGGTCTCGAACGTCCAGCCCCACGTGCCGACCAGGCGCTGGTAGAGCGTCGGGTCGATCAGGGCGTCGGCGATGGCGGCAGCCTGTTCGCGATCGAGTCCGGGCGGAAGCCCGCCGAGGTCGGCGACGCGGCCGACGACATCTCGGGCGCCCTCGGCCCGCTGGTCGTCGGTCGTGGCGAGGAGGGCTGCAGCCTCGGGGTCGGCGTCGGCTGCCACGACGAGGACGTGGTGCAGCGTGGCGAGCCGCTGGTTGATGGCGGCGTTCATCGCCATCCACGCGGCGAGCAGTTCGGCAGGGTCCTCGCCCTGCATCATCCGCTGCACCTCCGGCCGGTCCGCGATGGCCACCGGTTCCTCGTCGCCGGCGAGCGTCCAGTCGAAGGCGAGCTTCAGGACGGCGGCCTTCGCGCCGACCGAGGTGAAGACGGTCCTGCGGCTGACCCCTGCACGCTCGGCGATGGCGTCGATCGTGGTCGGGACATAGCCGCTCTCCACGAACAGCGCGGCTCCGGCGTCGACGATCCGCCGGCGCGTGACCCGTGACTGCTCGTCACGCAGGGCGGAGCGGTACGGGCGGCCGCCGGCCGTCATGCGCGCGGCTCCGCAGGCCGCATCGATCGACTTGACAGCACTACTAGTGTAATCAACACATTTTCAGTGTAACGGATGGTGGAACCATGGACGTCGTCATCGTCGGCGCCGGACCCACAGGACTGACCCTCGGCGCGGCCCTCGCCCGGCGCGGCCATCGAGTCGTGGCCGTCGACAGGGACCCCGGCCCCGCACTGGACGGCTCGTGGCGGCGCCGGGGTGTGATGCAGTTCCAGCAGGCGCACGGGTTCCGCCCGCAGGTGCGTGACCTGCTGCTCGCCGAGTGGCCCGAGGCGTGGCGCGCGTGGCTCGACCTCGGTGCGGAACCGATCGACCTGCCCGCCCCCGACGCCTGCACGCCAGCGGTCGGGGTGCGGTCCCGCCGCGTCACCTACGAGCGAGCCCTCCGCCGGGCGGCAGCAGAAGCCGACGGGCTGACCGTCGCGGTCGGTCACGTCGACGGCCTCGCCGAGCGGGGCGGTCGGGTCGTGGGTGCAGTCGTGGACGGATCGACCGTGAGCGCCGACCTGGTCGTCGACGCGAGCGGCCGCCTCTCCCGGCTGACGCCGCCGCAGATCCGCGGGGACGCCGGCATGGCCTATGTGTCCCGGACCTACCGCCGGCACCCGGGCGAGCCGCCGGGTGCCCCGGCCACGCCGTTCGCGTGGAGCGCCCGGTTCCACGGATACGACAGCTACGCCTTTCCGCACGAACACGGCCACGTCTCGATCGTGATCATCCGGCCCAGCGCCGACGCCGGCCTGGGTGCCCTGCGTCACCCGAGCGCCTTCGAGGCCGCCTGCCGGGCGATTCCCGGGCTGGCCGAATGGACCGACGCCCGCGTCGCCACGCCCACCAGCGGCGTCATCGTCGGTGGTGGATTGCTCAACACCTACCGGCGGCAGCTCGAACGGCCCGGTCTGGTCGCCGTCGGTGACGCAGTCGCGACCACGGCGCCCACGGCTGGCCGAGGGCTCGCCATGGCCAGCATGCAGATCGGCGCACTCCTGCAGCTGCTCGACGCCGGCGCCGACCCCGCCACCATCGCAGCGCCCTTCGGCGCTTGGTGCGACACGTGGATCCTCCCGTGGGTCGAGGACCACCTCGCCTTCGACGCCGAGTCGGTACGCCGCTGGCAGGGCCACGACCTCGACCTCACCCAGCCCCTGACCTCGGCAGCCATCGTCGCGGCTGCTCGAGCCGACCCCCGGATCGAACCCCACGTCGCCGGCTTCCTGGCCATGACCGCGTTGCCGGCGTCGCTGGCTGCCGCCGAGCCGCTGGCCCGCGCCGTCTACGAGACCGGCTGGCGTCAGCCGACGGCTCAGGGCCCCACGCGCGACGAGCTCGTCTCGATCGCCGAGTGGGCGCGAGCCATTCCGGGCGCCCGCCTCGAGACGGCGGTGGCCCCAATCCCCAGCTACCTCGAGAGGAGCGCATCATGAACGGCCGCCGTCCTGCGATCGCGCAGGCTCCCGAAGGTCGACGTTGCAGGGGTCGTCGAGCCGCTGCCGCGTGAGTGCGTGGCGCGGACCGCCGCGCAGCTGCTGGAGCACGGCGTCCGCCTCGACGACGAGGTCGGCGCCGTCGAAGCGCACCACGCCGCCTTCCGGGAGGTACCCGACCACTGGGGCCGAGGGACGCGGTCAGCCCGGTCGAGCGGATGGCGGCGACGTGTTGAGCCGGGGACTGTAGCCCTTGGGGGCAAACAGGTGGTCGGGACGGGTCCTGGTCGACCTGAAGCGTGCGATGCGCATCTTCTGCCGATCAATCCTGCTGTACCACCTCGCACTCCTCGAACGTATCGGCACCAGGGCCGCCGACGCAGGTGTCATTGCCCGGACCACCGTCGATGAGGTCGTTCCCCGGGCCGCCGTGGAGCGTGTCGTTGTTGGCGTCGCCGAAGATGGTGTCGCTGTCCTGCTGACCGTGTATCGTGTCGTTTCCTTGATCGCCGATCAGAACATCGCCGAAGGTGCCGCCGAAGAGCGTGTCATTGCCGGGGCCACCATTGAGGAAGTCGATCTGGGATTCTCCGATGAGCGTGTCGTTGCCCATCCCACCACGGAATCCGTTGTTGCTCTCGTTGCCCCAGATCGTGTCGTTACCGGCGCTACCGCAGACCTGGTTACCGCTGCCCAGGTCGTAGATGGTGTCGTTGCCGTCCAATCCGTCGATCCTGCTGTTGCTCGTCACGATGCTGATCGTGATGGTGTCGTTGCCGCCGGTGCCGGTTATGGTCGCCGGCGCACACTGGGGGTCTTGGACCTGGGCTGCGGCCGGTGAGGTGGTGAGGAACACCACGAGCAAGGCCGCAACGCCTACGAGCGCCATCCGGAAGAGGCGACGCAGATCCTTGCATTGCAGACCGGAGATCGAAGTCATGGCTACGCTCCTGTGACAGTCGGAATACCGATCGAGTCCTCGACCGGTCGGCCCGGTTGACCCCCGTCGGTGCCCATCTCCGGGCCGGGCGGAGAGGCCGGCAGCTCGGACTTCAGATGGCAGGTGAGCAGATCGATCGGCCGCCCGCTCCGGCGGAGAGCCGGTGACCTCCGCGACGTCGGTCAGCGGCGGTCGGGACAGGAAGCCGACCCGGATCGGCCGCTGGCTCGGCTCCACGCCGGCGGTCACACAGTGCCACGCGCCGCCGGCCCGCTCGGCCACGTCCGCGAGAGCATCGGGGTTGCCGACCTCCTGCACCGCCAGCACGTCGGGCGCCGTCCGCACGACGACCTCGGCCAGGGCTGCCGGCTCGGCCCCGTACCCGGCCGGATCGCCGGGCCCGGCCTCGTCCTCGGGGCGGAGCAGGTTCTCCAGATCCCACGTGCCGATCCGCACGTCGCCGCACCTCCCCAGGCTGCGGAGTCCACCTCGGGCTGCAGGTCGCGCCGCCCTGTGCGCGCGACCACGAGAGGGTTCCTCTCGCCGGAGCTCCTCCTCGAGGGCGGCAGGGATGGACTCGCCGGCCTTCGGGGCCACCAGGCGATGAACCTCGCTGTGAGGCGAGCCGGTGCGACGAGATGTGTCTGTGTCAGCTGCCGGCCGATGCCGCCGCTGGCCCGCTCGCGGCCGCTGCGTCCGGCTCCCGGCTCGCGAACGGATGATCGAGGACGTAGAGCCAGCCGCCGTCGGGCTGGCGCCGGGCGACCTCGGCGGTGACCGCCGACATCGCCTCGTCGCCGGCCGTGAGCTTCCACTCGAGGCTCAACAGGGCCAGCTCGCCTGACTCGATCACGTACCGGGTCCGCACGGCCATGTGACCGTTCGCTCCGAGAACGCCGGCGAGATGCTGACGGATGGCGTCGGGCCCGGTGGCGAGGGACCCGTCGGGCTGCGCCATGACGGCGTCCGGCTCGTACAGGGCCACCAGGGCCTCGAGGTCCTGTCGGTTGAAGGCGGCCTCGAAGGCCGCATGGAGCCCCTGGGGAGTGCTGACGGTCGTCACGAGATCGCCTCCCTGGCCTCCGGTGACGCCAGCGCCGGGACCGTCGACCACGCTATGCGGAGGACGTCACAGCAACGTCACCGCGGTGTCACCTGACCAGCGCCACCCGAGGACCGATCAACCCACGACCGACGCATCACCCACGACGCAGGGATCGACCACCGGTGTCCGACGAGCTGCTCCAGGGCTGACCTGCCCGTTCAGCGTCGGCCGACGGTTCGCAACGACGCCAGGACCAGCTCGCAGGGGCATCGGCCCGAGTCCGATGGAGGGCAGCACCGCAGGTGGAGGCGGCAAGCCCCCGGGCAGGCCGTGACGAACCCCTGGGTGTCGCGGTCCCGGTCCCCGGTGTGGACGTCCTGGGCACCGGGAGAGCTGAGGCGGGTGGCGGAGCGCTGCGAGTCGCCGGCATGGCCGTCGGGACGCCTGGGGGTGAGCCCGCCACCGTGGTGAGCGTGGCCCGGATGTGCTGCTCCCCATGCCTGCGGGTGAGCCCGTGACCGGAGCAGGCACCGCCCGACGTCACCCTGACCGGGGTGCTCCCCGCGGCCGCGGGTCGGCTCGGCCACCCGGCGCTGATGTCTCGGACGTCACTATCGGGGAGCGAGTCGAGGATGCCGACCGCTGCACCGGAAACGGCCAGGAGGACACCGGGAAACGGCCAGGAGGGCACCTGAGGAACGGTCGAGCGGGGTCGGCCGGCGCACCGCGGGCCGCGAACGGCCGGCTCACACGGTGGTGGCGAGGCTGTCGGTGTAGCCGTCGTAGGGGAGTGTCGTGGTGGCCACCGTCTCACCGTCCACGATCCGGTTGATCCGGAAGGCGGCGATGTCGGCCTTGTGCACGACCCGGTCGCCGGCGGCCGTGCACACCTCGTTGAAGACCACCGACGGCACGTTGCCGGCGCGTAGGCAGGCGGTGATGCTCTCGCCGTCCCGGGTCTGCACGTCGATCGAGTACTCACCCCGGGGCGCCGCCCCCCACTGCAGGGCGACGGTGTTGATCGTGTGCAGGGAGCCGTCGGCCTTGAACACCAGCGGCTGGACGTAGACGTCGCGGCCGGCGAAGACGCCGGCGGAGGTGAACCGGCCGACGTGGTACAGCGTGTAGAACTGGCCGTGCCGGTCGGTGACGGTGTTGTGCCCCTGGTTCTCGATCAGCTGCCCGTCGTGCGTCTCGAGCGGCGACGAGAGGGAATACCGCTCGCGCTCGCGGGTCAGGTCCCTCACCTGGGCAGCCATCACGTAGCTCATCGCGTACTGGCTCCGGTAGTGCCCCTGGCTGTAGACGAGGTAGTGCCGGCCGTCACGGCCGAAGAGGGTGGGCGCCTCGTTGACGTCCTCCTCGGCCGGCGTCGTCGGCCGGGTCACCTCGAAGAGCTCCTCCGGCGCGTCGAGTGGATAGGCCGACACCACGTTGCCGCCCTCCGGGAGGAACCAGGTGTAGTGCATCCACCGGCGGGAGCCGTCGAAGTACACCGACGGGTCCAGCCGCATCGCCTTGTCGCACCCGTCGGCCGGGCAGTCCGCCGTCACGTGGGTGCGGGGATGTCCCGTGTCCCCGTCGATCGTCTGCGGTGCACCGAACTGCATGTCGCCGTCCGCCGCCGGCGCCGTCGCGTAGAAGATCGTCGGCGCGCTGTCGTCCGAGGGGCAGGGCTCGCCCTTGGACACGCGGTTGGCCACGAAGTAGAGGACGTAGTCGTCGCCCTGCTTGTCCAGGTCCGGCGCCCACGTGGCGCAGTAGTGGTAGAGGGGGTCGTGCTCGCTGGGGTCGTAGCGGCGCAGCAGGCTGAACGTGCGCAGATCGGTCGAGGTGTAGATCGGCAGGTCGTCCTGGGGTGACGTCCCGGACAGGAAGTACAGGTCGTCGTCGACCTTGTAGACGTCGGGGTCGGCGAGCCCCTCGACGGCGAGCTGCCGGCCGTACGGCGAGCTCTCGGCCTGCGCGGGCACGGCGCCGACGCCCGCCAGCAGCGGCAGGAGGACGGCGAGCAGGCCGAGCAGCGTGAGCGCCTGCCTGCGGCAACGGGGACGCCGGCGCCCGGGACCACGGACGCGAGAGGTGCTCGGACCCGGCATCGTGCCCTCCCAGGGGCGGTGGTGCCCTCGGACGACGTCGCGCGGAGGCGTCCCGCACAGCGGCACGTGCCGGCGCCGTGGGGCGGTCGTGCGGACCCGACGAATATGGCACGGCGGGTGGGCCGGCGGGAGGCCCGGCCGCACCGGGTGCCGCGACCGACCAGCGCCTGGGCGTCCGGGCCGACCGGGCGCCGTGGCGAGCCCTCAGGATGGGTCGGCGGGCGGGTCGGCTGCGGGGCCCGTGCCGAGGAGGGCTCCGGCGAGGAGGTGCTGCCGGTGCAGCTCCGCTGCTTCGACCAGCTGCTGCTCGTCCCCGGCCAGGAAGGCGTCGAGCATGACCTGGTGCTCGGCCTGCAGGGTCTTCTGCCCGGTCTCGTCCAGCTTGTTCGCTGCCCGGTAGGTCTCGGTGGCGTCCCACAGGCCGTCGAGGAGACGGAGGAGGCGCGGCATGCGACAGGAGGCGAGGACGACGGCGTGGAAACGCCGGCCGTTGTCGCTGAAGGCGTTGACCTGTCCCCGGGCGAGCGCGTCCTCGGCCGCCGCGCAGGCCTCGTGGGCCGCTGCGCGGTCGGCGTCCGTGGCGTTCGCCACCGCTCGCCGCAGGGCCTCGTCCTCGAGCAGCGCGCGGAGGTAGTAGATCTCCTCGAGCTCCTCGGCGGTCAGGCTCGGGACGGCGAAGCCCACGTGCGGCCGGTGCGTCACCAGCCCCTCGCCCTCGAGGATCATGAGGGCCTCGCGGACCGGGATCCGGCTGACGCCCAGGGCCGCCGCCACCGCGTCGACCCGGATCACGGTCCCCGGCGGCAGCTCACCGTCGTTGATCCGGCGCCGCAGTTCCCGGAGGACCGCCTCCTGCATGGTCTGCGGTCGGAACGTCGTCACCACCTGCCACCTCGCTCTGCTGACCTGTGTGGCAGGTAGTGTCCCTCCTCCCGGCCGTCAGCGATGCCCTGGACTCGCCTGGTGGGCGCGCCAGCCACCGGAGTCGGAGATGTCGACGAGCCCCTCCCCCCGGGCGTGCACCTCGGGACGCAGCACGACGGCCAGGCTGGCCGACCCGTCGGCGAGCTCGATCACGGCGAGCTCCAGCTCGGGGGGCTCCACGGGCATGAACTCGTCGCGGACGGCCGCCAGCGGCAGTGCGTACAGCTCGCCGGGAACGGAGACCCCGCCCTCGGTGACCGGCCACAGGGCCGGGAAGCCGCCCTCGCAGGCGTAGAAGCGGTAACGCGGAGCGGTCCTCGCCTCACCGAGGAACGGGTACCGCGCGATGCCGGGGTGCACCCGACCACCGCGCATGCCCTCACCGTTGAGGAAGAGGGGGACGGGAACGCTCCCCTCGGACCCGGCTGGTGGTGTCACGTGATCGCTCCTCGTCGTCGTCGGTCAACCAGTCGGCGGCGACCAGCCCGGCCAGCCGCTCCAGGAGGGGGCCGGCCTCGCTCATGCACCGGGCAGGGTCGGGTTCGATGTCGGTCAGCGCGTACGCGGCGCCGATCCCGGTGGGCGCCAGGTCCGCAGGGGTCAGCAGCGAGCGGCCGGCGACGGCGACGGCCGGCACGTCCAGCCCGCGGGCGGCCGCGGCGACGCCGGCAGGTGCCTTGCCGTGCAGGGTCTGCTCGTCCAGTGAGCCCTCGCCGGTGACCACCAGGTCCGCACCGGGCAGCGCGGCGCGGAAGCCGACGAGGTCGAGCACGAGGTCGATGCCCGGTCGCAGCGCGGCGCCGAGCGTGGCCATCGCCGCGAACCCGACCCCACCGGCCGCGCCGGCGCCCGGGCGGTCGGCCACGTCGATGCCGGTCGCCACCCGCACGGCCTCCGCCCACCGGGCCAGTGCGGCGTCCAGCTCGACGACGTCGTCGGGCGAGGCCCCCTTCTGCGGACCGTAGACGGCGGCCGCGCCGCGCGGGCCCAGCAGCGGGTTGTCGACGTCGGAGGCGACGACGACCTCCGCCTCCCGCAGTGCCGGGTGGAGGCCTGAGAGGTCCAGCGACGCGACGGCCGCCAGAACGGCACCGCCGCGGCCGACCTCGCGGCCCCCGGCGTCCAGGAGACGTCCCCCGAGCGCCTGCACCAGCCCCGCGCCGCCGTCGGTGGACGCGCTGCCCCCGATGCCGAGCACGATGCGCCGGCACCCCGCGTCGAGCGCGGCCCGGACGACCTCACCCGTGCCGTGGCTCGACGCGGTGCGGGCCGCCGGCCGCCCGCCGGGGAGCCGGCGCAGCCCCGACACGTCGGCCATCTCGACGACAGCGACGCCGTCCCGCTCGGCGTAGGCGGTCCCCACCGGTTCCCCGGTGGGCCCCTGTGCGGACACCGGCACCCGGCGGTACCCGGCGGAGACCGCTGCGTCGAGCGTCCCGTCACCCCCGTCGGCGACCGGCACCTGGACGACCTCGGTCCCCGGGGCGGCACGGGTCAGCCCGATGGCCAGGTGAGCGGCGACCTCCGGCGCGGACAGGGAGCCCTTGAACTTGTCCGGCGCCACCACGACGCGCACGTGCCCTCCTCAGTCGAGGAGCTGGGCGGACGCGAGCCCGAGCGCGGCGATGGCGGTGGGCGCGTGCTCGCCCGTGCTGGCCAGCTCCTCGAACTCCACGACCTCGTCGAGCTCGGTGCCCATCGAGATGTTGGTGACCCGCTCGAGGATGACCTCCACGACCACCGGCACGCGGTGCTCGACCAGCAGCTTCTTGGCCTCCTCCAGGGCGGGGCCGATCCGGTCGGGCTCGTGCACCCGCAGGGCCTTGCAGCCCAGTCCCTCGGCGACCTTGACGTGGTCCACGCCGTAGCCGCCGAGCTCGGGGGAGTTGACGTTGTCGAAGGCCAGCTGCACGGCGAAGTCCATGTCGAAGGCGCGCTGCGCCTGCCGGATCAGCCCCAGGTACGAGTTGTTCACCAGCACCTGGATGTAGGGCAGGTTGAACTGCGCCCCGACCGCCAGCTCCTCGATGAGGAACTGGAGGTCGTAGTCGCCGGACAGCGCCACCACCGTGGCGTCCGGGTCGGCGACGCAGACGCCGAGGGCCGCGGGCACGGTCCAGCCCAGGGGCCCGGCCTGGCCGGCGTTGATCCAGTGCCGGGGTCGGTAGACGTGGAGGAACTGGCCGCCGGCGATCTGCGAGAGGCCGATGGTGCTGACGTAGCGGGTGTCCCTCCCGAACGCCTTGTTCATCTCCTCGTACACCCGCTGCGGCTTGATCGGGACGTCGTCGAAGTGGGTGCGGCGCAGCAGGGTCCGCTTGCGCCGGGCGCACTCCTCGACCCAGTCGCCGCGGTCGGGCAGCTGCCCGGCCGCCCGCCGCTCCCGGGCCACCTCGACGAAGAGCCGCAGCGCCGCTCCGGCGTCGGAGACGATGCCGAGGTCGGGGGGGAACACCCGCCCGATCTGGGTCGGCTCGACGTCGACGTGCACGAACGTGCGCCCGCGGGTGTAGGTCTCCAGCCCGCCGGTGTGCCGGTTGGCCCACCGGTTGCCGATGCCGAGCACGAGGTCCGAGGCCAGCAGGTTCTCGTTGCCGTAGCGCTGCGACGTCTGCAGCCCGGCCATGCCGGCCTGCAGCCGGTGGTCGTCGGGGATCGCGCCCCAGCCCATCAGCGTCGGGACGACCGGGACGTCGACCAGCTCGGCGAACTCCACCAGCAGGTCGGCGGCGTCGGCGTTGATGATCCCCCCGCCGGCGACGACCAGCGGCCGCTCGGCGGTGGCGAGCAGGTCGAGCGCCTTCTCGATCTGGGCGCGGGTGGCCTGCGGCTTGTAGACCGGCAGCGGCTCGTAGGCGTCGACGTCGAACTCGATCTCGGCCATCTGCACGTCGAAGGGCAGGTCGATCAGCACCGGGCCGGGCCGGCCGGAGCGCATGAGGTGGAAGGCCTGCTGGAAGGCGCGCGGCACCTGCGCCGGCTCCAGGACGGTCGTCGCCATCTTGGTGACCGGCGCGGCGATCGCGGCGATGTCGACGGCCTGGAAGTCCTCCTTGTGCATCCGGGCGGTCGGCGCCTGGCCGGTGATGCACAGGATCGGGATGGAGTCGCCGGAGGCCGAGTACAGCCCGGTGATCATGTCGGTGCCGGCCGGCCCCGACGTCCCGATGCAGACGCCGATGTTCCCGGCCGCGGCCCGGGTGTAGCCCTCCGCCATGTGCGAGGCGCCCTCGACGTGCCGGGCGAGCACGTGGGAGATGGTGCCGTTCTCGCGGAGCGCGGCGTAGAGCGGGTTGATCGCCGCTCCGGGCACGCCGAAGGCGTGCGTCACGCCTTCGCGCTGGAGGATCTGCACCGCGGCCTGGATGGCCCTCATGCGAGGCATGGGTCTCCTGTCTCCGGAGCCCGGGAGCCGGGCCCCGCGTCGTCTCGTGGGGTGTCGGGAGGAGGGGTCAGGAGCGGCCGGACAGCTGCTCGACGAGCTTGAGCAGCGCCGAGTGGTCGAGGGCGCCGTCGCCCTGGGCCTTCAGGCTGGCGACGAGCTGGGCGACGACCGCCCCGAGCGGGATGACCACCCCGGCCTCGCGGGCGGCGGAGGTCACGATGCCCAGGTCCTTGTGGTGCAGCTCGACGCGGAACCCGGGCGTGAAGTCGCGGCGGAGCATCGCCGCCGCCTTGCGGTCGAGGATCGCGTTGCCGGCGAGCCCCCCGGCGAGGACTCTCACCGCGGCGTCGGTGTCGACGCCGTGGGCCTCGAGGAAGACGATGGCCTCCGCGACGAGCTCGATGGTGCCGGCGACGATGAGCTGGTTGGCCGCCTTGACCGTCTGGCCGGACCCGGCCGGCCCCACGTGCACGATCGTCCTGCCGACCGCCTCGAGGACGGGCCGGCTGTCGGCGAAGTCCTCCGGGCTGCCGCCGACCATGATCGAGAGGGTCGCGTCGATCGCGCCCTGCTCGCCGCCGCTCACCGGGGCGTCGAGGACGCGGACCCCGCGCTCGCGGCCCGCCTCGGCGACCCGCTTCGCGACGTCCGGGCGGATCGAGCTCGTGTCGATGTGCAGGGTCCCCGGCTTGACCAGGCCGTAGAAGCCGTCCTCGCCGATGGTGACCGCCTCGACGTCCGGGGAGTCGGGGACCATGGTGACGACGACGTCGGCGTCCCGCACCGCCTCCGCGAGGCTGCCGGCTCCACGCCCGCCCCGCTCGACGAGCCGCTGGACGGGCTCGGGACTGCGGTTGTGGCCGATGACGTCGAAGCCGGCCGTGACCAGGTTGGCGGCCATCGGGCCGCCCATGATGCCGAGGCCGATGAAGGCGACCGTCGTCATAGGAGCTCTTCCTCCGGATCAGTCGGGCGTGGCTCCCTGCAGGGGCCCGCCGCGAGCTCGCGAGTGGTGGGGCAGGGAGGTCCTTACTGCAGCCAGCCGAAGCTGTCGGCCGAGGCGCCGCTGGGCACGTACTCCAGCCCGACCCAGCCGTCGTAACCGGCGTCCGCGAGCCGGCCGAGGTACCGGTCGAGGTCGAGCTCCCCGGTGCCGGGCTCGTGCCGGCCGGGCGCGTCGGCGATCTGCACGTGCGCGACCCGCGAGCCGTACGTGGCGATCACCCGGTCGAGGTCCTCACCGTTGACGGCCAGGTGGTACAGGTCGCAGAGGAAGCCCAGGCTCGTCACCCCGGTCTCCTCGGCGACGCGGTCGATCACCCCGACGGCGTCCGCGGCGGTCAGCAGCGGGTACCGGGGCGCGCCGCTGACCGGCTCGACGAGGACCGTGCCGCCGACCCGGCCCGCGGCCCGGCCGGCGAGCGCGAGGTTCTCCACCGCCAGGGCGTCCTGCTCCTCCGGCCGGGCGTCGTCGACCCGGTTGCCGTAGAGGGCGTTGAAGGCGCGGCAGCCGAGCTGCTCGCCGATCCCGACGGTGACGTCGACGTTGTCCCGGAACTCCGAGGATCGCGCGGGCCAGGACACCAGCCCCCGGTCCCCGCCCGGCATGTCACCGGCGGAGAAGTTGAGCCCGACCAGTCGGACGCCGGCGTCGCGGACGGCGCGGACGAAGGCGTCGACGTCGGACTCCGACGGCACGGCGACCGGGAACGGCCACCAGAACTCGACGGCGTCGAACCCGGCCCGCTTCGCGGCCGCCGGGCGCTCCAGCAGTGGCAGCTCGGGAAAGAGAATGGAGCAGTTGACCTCGTACCGGAGGGGGGGAGCGACCATCACTTCTTCCATGATTCGGTCGAGAGGGGGATCCGCGACGAGTCGTGTCGTCGGCATCGCGGACCCCTGCGGAATTGCTGTGGGGACAGTAAGTACGGTGGGAAGCGCGGTCAACGGCCGATCCCGCCTCGAGGGTCGATATATCGGATATCTGGAATCGGGCCGGTGGCGCTCTCTCGACGAGAGTATTTCGTATATCGCACGGGATCTCGTTGACCCGGTCCATTCGCGCTCCTAGCGTCCTCCGGCACCGCACCGTCCCGCGGTGCGCCGAGCCCCTGTCCGGGAGGTCCCGTGGACGCTGCGACACCGGGCCGCCGCGCCCGGCCTCCGCCGGCCGGCTGACCCTCCTCGGACCGGGCCCGGCCGGGGGCGGCAGCGGGGAGGACGCGGGCCTGGTGGTGCGCGGCGTCGGCACAGACCCTGCGCACGAGCAACGGGGACGACCACTCCGCCCGGCGGAGACCAGCCGACCGGCTCAACGAGGAGCGCCATGTCCACCACAGCCCCACCCGCGGCGCCGGGCAAGCGCCGCAAGCACCCCGTCGACGAGGTCCCTCCTGCGGGGAAGCTCGCGGTCTACGGCATCCAGCACCTGCTCGCCTTCTACGCCGGCGCGGTGATCGTGCCGATCCTGCTGGCCGGCGCCATCGGACTGTCCGACCGCGAGCTCATCCACCTGATCAACGCCGACCTGTTCACCTGCGGCATCGCGTCGATCATCCAGTCGGTCGGCTTCTGGAAGGTCGGCGTCCGCCTGCCGCTGCTGCAGGGCGTCACCTTCACCGCGGTCTCGCCGATGATCGCCATCGGGCTGGCCGCGGGCGGCGGGACCGAGGGGCTGCTCGTCATCTACGGCGCGGTCATCGTCGCCGGGCTGTTCACCTTCGCCATCGCCCCGTACTTCAGCCGCCTCATCCGGTTCTTCCCCCCGGTCGTCACCGGGTCGGTCATCACGATCATCGGCATCGCGCTGCTCCCGGTGGCCGCGGCCGATGCCGTCGGTGGCGCGGCCGACCCGGACCCGGGCAACGCGCGCAACCTCGCGTACGCGCTGGGCACGCTGGCCCTGATCGTGCTCATGCAGCGGTTCTTCCGCGGCTTCCTGGCGACGGTCGCCGTCCTGGTCGGGCTGGTCGTCGGCACGCTGACCGCCTGGGCGCTGGGCGACGCCACCTTCGGCGCGGTGGCCGACTCGTCGTGGATCGGCGTGACCACGCCGTTCTACTTCGGCTGGCCGAAGTTCAGCCTGGCCGCCATCGTGTCGATGATCGTTGTCATGCTGATCACCGCGGTGGAGACCACCGGTGACGTGTTCGCCACGGGCGAGATCGTCGACAAGCGGGTCGGTCGCAAGGACATCGCCGCGGCGCTGCGCGCCGACGGCCTGGCCACCACGATCGGCGGCGTCCTCAACTCCTTCCCCTACACCTGCTTCGCCGAGAACGTCGGCCTGGTGCGCCTCACCCAGGTGAAGAGCCGCTGGGTCGTCGCCGCGGCGGGCGGCTTCATGATCCTCGTCGGCCTGGTGCCCAAGGCCGGTGCCGTGGTGGCCGGCATCCCGCACCCCGTGCTCGGCGGGGCGGCGCTGGCGATGTTCGCGACCGTGGCGGTCGTCGGCATCCAGACGCTGAGCCGGGTGGACTTCAACGACCACCGCAACGTGGTCATCGTCGCCACCAGCCTGGGGCTGGCGCTGCTGGTCACCGTCCAGCCGGGGATCGCCGAGGCGGTGCCGTCGTGGGCCCGGATCATCCTCGGCAGCGGCATCACGCTGGGCAGCATCTCCGCGATCGTGCTGAACGCCGTCTTCCACCACATCGGGCGCCCCCACGGCCCCGCCGTCGCCGGCATCCCGGGGCAGCGGCAGGTCCGGCTGCAGGACGTCAACGCGATGAGCCGCGAGGAGTTCGTCGCCACCTTCGGCCGGCTGTTCCAGGGCCCGACGTGGGTGGTGGAGAACGCCTACACCCAGCGGCCGTTCGCCGACACCGCCTCGCTGCGGCTGGCCTTCCAGGAGGCCCTGTTCGCGGCCACCCCGGAGCAGCAGCGGCAGCTGATGGACGCCTACCCGGCGCTGGGCAGCGACACGGTCGCCGAGGGGACGGCGGGGGAGCAGTCCACCCTCGACCAGGCGACCGCGGGCCTCACCCGGCTGACCGACGAGGACCACGCCGCCTTCCGCGAGGTGACCACCGCGTACCGGGAGAAGTTCGGCTTCCCGCTCATCGTCTGCGTCCGCGACAACCCCAGCCGGGAGCGGATCCTCGAGCAGGGCCGGGCCCGCATGCAGAACTCGCCCGTCCAGGAGCACGCGGCCGCGCTCATCGAGATCGCGAAGATCGCCGGGCACCGGTTCGACGACCTGGTGGCCGACGCCAACCCGATCCACAGCGCGCGGACCCAGCGCTACGGCGCGACCGCGCTGTAACCAGCACGCGGGAGGCTGGAGGCGACCTCCGGCCCCGGCCGGGCGGCGGACCGCCGCCCGGCCGGCCCGAGACAGACAGGAGCAGCAGCGATGCAGTCGCCAGCCGTCACCGTGAACGGGCGGTCGATCCCGCTCGACGGCACCACGCCACACACCACCGCGCTCGACTGGCTGCGGACGCAGGGACTCGTCGGGTGCAAGGAGGGCTGCGCCGAGGGGGAGTGCGGGGCGTGCTCCGTCCTCGTCGCGCGGCCCGGGAGGACGACCCCCACGCGGTGGACGGCCCTCAACGCCTGCCTGGTCCCCGTCGCCGCCCTCGCCGGGCAGGAGCTCGTGACCGCCGAGGGCCTGGGCACCCCGGACGCGCTGCACCCCGTCCAGCGGGAGATGGCCGAGCGGGGCGGCTCGCAGTGCGGGTACTGCACCCCCGGCTTCGTCTGCAGCATGGCGGCGGAGTACTACCGCGCCGACCGCGCCCCGGCCGCGGCCTCCGACGGCCACGGGGGCGGCGGGCCGGACCACCTGCACGGCCCGAACGGGTTCGACCTGCACGCCCTCAGCGGCAACCTCTGCCGCTGCACCGGTTACCGGCCCATCCGCGACGCCGCCTTCGCGCTCGGCGCCCCGGAGGACGACGACCTGCTGGCGGCCCGGCGCAGCCAGCCGCCACCGGAGGTGCCCGCGACCCGCGTCGCCGCCGACGGGGCGGAGTTCGTCCGGCCGTCCGGGCTCGCCGAGGCGCTGACCCTGCTGGCCGAGCGGCCCGAGGCGCTGCTCGTCGCCGGGTGCACCGACTGGGGCGTCGACGTCAACCTGCGCGGGCAGCGCGCGCCGTTGGTGGTGGCGATCGACCAACTCCCGGAGCTGCGCGGCTTCGCCGTCACGGACTCCGCGGTGGAGATCGGTGCGGCGCTGAGCCTGTCGGAGGTCGAGGAGCGGCTCGCCGGACGGCTCCCGCTGCTCGACCAGGTCTTCCCCCAGTTCGCCTCGCGGCTGATCCGCAACGGCGCCACGATCGGCGGCAACCTCGGCACCGGCTCGCCCATCGGCGACACGACGCCGGCGCTGCTGGCCCTCGAGGCCACCGTCGTCCTCGCCTCGCTCGACGGCCAGCGCGAGGTCGAACTGGCCGACTACTTCACCGGGTACCGCCGCAGCGTGCGACGCGCCGACGAGGTCATCCGCGCCGTCCGGGTGCCGCTGCCCCCGGCCGGGCTGGCCGCCTTCCACAAGGTGGCCAAGCGGCGCTTCGACGACATCTCCAGCGTCGCGATCGCCTTCGCCCTCGACGTGCGCGGCGGCGTCGTGCGGCGGGCGCGGATCGGCCTCGGCGGGGTGGCCGCCACGCCGGTGCGCGCCCGGGCCACCGAGGAGGCCCTCACCGACCGGCCGTGGGACGCCGACACGGTGCGGGAGGCGGCCGCCGTGCTGGCCGGCGAGGGCACCCCGCTCGACGACCACCGGTCCAGCGCCGCCTACCGGTCGGCGATGTTGGGCCAGGCCCTGCACCGGCTGTTCGCCGAGAACCCGACGCCTTCGGAGGTGGGAGCATGAGTGCGCTGTCCGAGCGGCCGGCCGAGCCGGTCGTGGGCCGGGCCGTGCCGCACGAGAGCGCCGCCCTGCATGTCACGGGCCAGGCCCTCTACACCGACGACCTGGTGGGGCGCACGAAAGACGTGCTGCACGCCTGGCCCGTGCAGGTCATGCACGCGCACGCCCGCGTGACCGCGCTGCGCACGGAGCCGGCCCACGCGGTCCCCGGCGTCGTCCGGGTGCTCACCGCCGCGGACGTCCCCGGGGTCAACGACGCCGGGGTCAAGCACGACGAGCCGCTGTTCCCCGACGAGGTCATGTTCTACGGCCACGCCGTCTGCTGGGTGCTCGGCGAGACGATCGAGGCCGCCCGGCTCGGCGCGGAGGCGGTCCAGGTCGAGGTCGAGCCCCTGCCCGCGCTGGTGACCGTCCGGGAGGCGATCGCCGCGGGCAGCTTCCAGGGCGGTCAGCCGCGCCTGGAGCGCGGCGACGTCGAGGCCGGCCTCGCCGGCGCGGCGCACGTGTTCAGCGGTGAGCTGGAGTTCGCCGGCCAGGAGCACTTCTACCTGGAGACGCACTGCTCCCTGGCGCACGTCGACGAGAACGGTCAGGTGTTCGTGCAGAGCAGCACGCAGCACCCGTCGGAGACCCAGGAGATCGTGGCCCACGTGCTCGGGCTGACCAACTCGCAGGTCACCGTGCAGTGCCTGCGGATGGGCGGCGGCTTCGGCGGCAAGGAGATGCAGCCGCACGGCTTCGCCGCGATCGCCGCGCTGGGCGCCACGCTCACCGGCCGGCCGGTCCGGCTGCGGCTCAACCGCTCGCAGGACATGACCATGTCGGGCAAGCGGCACGGGTTCGCCGCCCGGTGGCGGGTGGGCTTCGACGAGTCCGGCCGCCTGCAGGCGCTGGACGCCACGTTGACCTCGGACGGCGGCTGGAGCCTCGACCTGTCCGAGCCGGTGCTGGCCCGGGCGCTGTGCCACGTCGACAACGCCTACTGGATCCCGAACGTCCGGGTGAACGGCCGGATCGCGAAGACCAACAAGACCTCGCAGACGGCGTTCCGCGGGTTCGGCGGTCCGCAGGGCATGCTGGTGATCGAGGACGTCCTGGGCCGCTGCGCGCCGCTGCTCGGGCTCGATGCGGCCGAGCTGCGGCGCCGCAACTTCTACACCGCGGGCCGGACGACGCCCTACGGGCAGCCGGTGCGCCACCCCGAGCGGCTGGCGACCATCTGGCAGGAGCTGCTCGAGACGAGCGACGTCGCCGGACGGCAGCGGGAGATCGAGGAGTTCAACGCCACCCACCCGCACCGCAAGCGGGGCCTGGCGGTCACCCCGGTCAAGTTCGGCATCTCGTTCAACCTGACGGCGTTCAACCAGGGCGGCGCCCTCGTGCACGTCTACAAGGACGGGTCGGTGCTGATCAACCACGGCGGCACCGAGATGGGCCAGGGCCTGCACACCAAGATGCTGCAGGTCGCGGCGACCACGCTCGGGGTCCCGCTGTCCCGGGTCCGGCTGGCGCCGACGCGCACCGACAAGGTGCCCAACACGTCGGCCACGGCGGCGAGCTCCGGCGCCGACCTCAACGGGGCGGCGATCAAGAACGCCTGCGAGCAGATCCGCGAGCGCCTGGCGCAGGTCGCCGCGGAGCGGCTCGGGATCAGCCCCGCCGACGTGCGCTTCGCCCACGGCTCGGTGCACGGCATCGCGTTCGCCAGCGACCGGCTCACGTGGGAGGAGGTCGTCACGGCGGCCTACTTCCAGCGCGTCCAGCTGTGGGCCGCGGGCTTCTACCGGACGGAGGGCCTGCACTGGGACTCGTCGCGGATGCAGGGCGAGCCGTTCAAGTACTTCGCCTACGGCGCCGCGGCGGCGGAGGTCGAGGTCGACGGGTTCACCGGGGCGTACCGCACCCGGCGGGTCGACATCGTGCACGACGTCGGCGACTCGCTCTCGCCGCTGGTGGACCTGGGGCAGATCGAGGGCGGCTTCGTGCAGGGCGCCGGGTGGCTCACCCTCGAGGACCTGCGCTGGGAGGAACGCGAGGGCCCGCACCACGGGCGGCTGGCCACGCAGGCGGCCAGCACCTACAAGCTGCCGAGCTTCTCGGAGATGCCCGAGGAGTTCAACGTGCGACTGCTGCGCAACGCGACCGAGGAGGGCGTG
Organism: Geodermatophilus siccatus; assembly: GCF_900103785.1. Lineage (GTDB taxonomy): Bacteria > Actinomycetota > Actinomycetes > Mycobacteriales > Geodermatophilaceae > Geodermatophilus > Geodermatophilus siccatus. The sequence goes on from NZ_FNHE01000008.1 coordinate 143,696, forward strand.
GTGTACGGCTCCAAGGCCGTCGGGGAGCCGCCGCTGATGCTCGCCTTCTCCGTCCGCGAGGCGCTGCGCCAGGCCGCTGCCGCGTTCGGCCCACCGGGGCTCAGCGTCGACCTGGCCTCGCCCGCGACGCCGGAGGCCGTCTACTGGGCCGTCGAGCAGGCCCGGCGGAGCACCGAGCACGGGCACGTCGACGAGGGCGCCCCCGGCGTCCTCCCCGACCAGCCGGGCCCGGACGCGCCGCCCATGGTGCCGTTCTCCGAACGCGCCCAGCAGCTGATGACCCGCACGTGAGGGAGCGGTCGTGGAGTGGACGAAGGCGATCGAGGAGCTGCGCGCCGGCCGGCGCCGCGGCGTGCTGGTCACGGTGGCGGCGGTCCGCGGGCACGCCCCCCGCGGGGCCGGCGCCAAGATGGTCGTGGCCGCCGACCGCACCTGGTGCTCGGTCGGCGGCGGCAACCTCGAGGCGGTCGCGGTGGCCCGGGCGCGGGAGCTGCTCGGCACCCGGGGGTCGCGGCCCGAGCTGCTGACCGTCGCGCTGTCGGACAAGGCCCCCTACCAGCACGGCGTCCAGTGCTGCGGGGGAGAGGTGACGCTGCTGCTGGAGCCGCTGCCGGTCGCGCCGGCGGTCGCCGTCTTCGGCATCGGGCACGTCGGGCTGGAGCTGGCGCGGATCCTCGCCCGGCGGGACCTGGACCTGCACCTGGTCGACTCGCGCCCGGAGCAGCTCGCCGACGAGCGGCTGGCCGTGCTGGCCGACGCGGTGGCGACGGTGCACGTGCACCACGTGCCGGTGCTGCCGGAGCTGGTGCTGGCCGAGCTGCCGCCCGGGGCGCACGTGCTGGTCATGACGCACGACCACGCCGAGGACGCCGCCCTCTGCGACGCCGCGCTGCGCACCCCCGGGCTGGGCTCCATCGGGCTCATCGGCTCGGCGGCGAAGTGGTCCCGATTCCGGCGCAAGCTCGCCGACGAGGGCCACCCGGACGAGGCGATCGACCGGATCACCACGCCCATCGGGCTGCCCGGGCTGACCGGCAAGGACCCCTCGACCATCGCGATCGGCGTGGCCGCCGCGCTGGTGGCGACGCTCGAGCGGGAGGCGGAGGGAGCGGACGGCGCGCAGGCCGCCGCGGACCCTGGACGGGTCCCGGCCCCGGGAGCACCGTCGTGACGATCTACCGCGGCACGGTCCTCGACACCCCCGTCGACCCGTTCACGGGAGGGACGCTCCGCGCCGACGCCGACGCCGGGTTGCTGGTGCGCGACGGGACGATCGAGGCCCGGGGCGGCTTCGCCGAGCTGCGCGCGCGGCACCCCGGCGAGGAGGTCGTCTACCTGCGCGGCGGGCTGGTGCTGCCGGGCTTCGTCGACACCCACGTCCACTTCCCCCAGGTCCGGGCGATCGGCGGGCTGGGCATGCCGCTGCTGGACTGGCTCTCCCGCTGCGCCCTCCCCGAGGAGGCGCGGCTGGCCGACGGTGGGTACGCCCGGGCCGTCGCGGCGGAGTTCGTCAGCGGCCTGGTCCAGGCGGGCACGACGACGGCCCTGGTGTTCGGCGCCCACTTCGCCTCGGCGGTCGACGCGTTGTTCGCCGAGGCCGCCCGCACCGGCCTGCGGATCACCAGCGGTCTGGTCGTCAGCGACCGGCTGCTGCGCGACGAGCTCCACACGACGCCGCAGCGCGCCTACGACGAGGGGCTCGCCCTGGCCCGGCGCTGGCACGGCGTGGGGGCCAGCCGCTACGCCGTCATCCCGCGGTTCTCGCTGTCGTGCGGCGACCCCCTCCTGCAGTCGTGCGGGTCGCTGCTCACCGACGTCGAGGGGGCGTGGTTCACCTCGCACGTCAACGAGAACGTCCGGGAGATCGCCGCCGTCGCCGAGCTCTTCGACGGCCGCCGGTACCTGGACACCTACGACCGGCACGGGCTCATCGGCCGCCGCAGCGTGCTGGCGCACAACGTGCACCCCTCGGACGACGAGCTGGCGTGCCTGGCCTCGCGGGGCGCGAGTGTCGCCCACTGCCCGACCAGCAACGCGGCCCTCGGCAGCGGGCTCTTCCCGCTCGCCCGCCACCTGGCCCACGGCGTCCGGGTGGCGCTCGGCTCCGACGTCGGCGCCGGCACGGGGTTCTGTCTGCTCAAGGAGGGGCTGCAGGCCTACTTCGTGCAGCAGCTGCTCGGCGACGACGGCGCGCGGCTGACGTCGACCCACCTGCTGCACCTCGCGACCGCCGCCGGAGCCGACGTGCTCGGGCTCCGGGACCGGACCGGTGACCTCGGGGCGGGGCGGCGCTTCGACGCCGTGTGGCTGCGGCCCTCCGCAGGCACGGCCCTCGACGTGGCGCTGCGCCACGCGGCGGACCCCGAGGACGCACTGGCCAAGGCCTTCGTGCTGGGCTCACCGGCCGACATCGACACGGTGTGGGTGGACGGCCGGCCGTGCCGGAGCAGGAACCCCGTCGCCTGACGTCCGCCCGGGTGCGGTGGGCGGCCAGGTCCACGGCGTCGACGGCTCGCTCCGGCACCCGCGGGGGCCCGACGTCGCCGGTCCGACCGGGCGCACCCGGTGCACGGGCCGGGGGTCCCTGCGCAATTCTCCCACCGGTCTCCCGGGAATTCGGCTGCCCGGACGCCGGGTGCGTCCGGTGTGATGGTCGGTCCTCCGCGGCGGAGCAAATGTCGGGCCAATGTCGAATGCATTTCGACGGCGCGCAGTATGTCGTATATCCAGCCGTCGCCCATTGACCGGGACACTCGCCCGCTCCTAGCGTTCCGGACAACGGACAAGCGTTTCGACGGGGTCCGGGAAACGTGCGACCGGCACCCGCTGCCGGTGCTCCCGCACCCACTCCTGCGCCGTTCGTCCGTGCCCGGACCACTCCACCGCCCTCATCCCTCGGCAACGGGAGGCCTCGTGACCCGGTACGACACGGTCCTGCGCGCTCGCCGTCTCGTGACGGCCGGGCGCGAGCAGGCCGGCTGCGTCGGGATCAGCGACGGGCGCATCGTCGCCGTCGAGCCGCTGGAGTCCGGTCTGGAGGGACGACGCGTCGTCGAGCTCGGCGAGGACGTCGTCCTGCTCCCCGGCCTGGTCGACGCCCACGTGCACGTCAACGAGCCCGGCCGCACCGAGTGGGAGGGGTTCGCGTCGGCGACGCGGGCGGCTGCCGCCGGTGGCGTCACCACGATCCTCGACATGCCCCTCAACAGCATCCCGCCGACCGTGGACGTGGCCGCGCTGGAGGTGAAGCGCAAGAGCGCCCTGGGCCAGATCTCCGTCGACGTCGGCTTCTGGGGTGGCGCCGTCCCCGGGAACCTGGGGGAGCTGACCGCGCTGCACGCCGCGGGCGTCTTCGGCTTCAAGTGCTTCCTGGTGCACTCGGGTGTCGAGGAGTTCCCCCCGCTGCGTCCGGAGGACCTCGAGGACTACCTGCGGGTCCTGCGGACCGTCGACGGGCTGCTCATCGTCCACGCCGAGGACGGCGACGAGATCGAGCAGGCCCCCAGCGCGCACAGCGACGACTACCGCGACTTCCTGTCCTCCCGGCCACGGGTGGCGGAGGACCGGGCCATCGGCCGGGTCATCGACGCCGCCCGGGCCACGGGTGCGCGGGCGCACATCCTGCACCTGTCCAGCAGCGACGCCCTGCCGCTGATCGCCGAGGCGCGCCGCGACGGCGTCCGGATCACCGCCGAGACCTGCCCGCACTACCTGACGTTCGCGGCCGAGGAGATCCCCGCGGGGGCGACGCAGTTCAAGTGCTGCCCGCCCATCCGGGAGGCGGCCAACCGCGAGCGGCTGTGGCAGGGACTCGCCGACGGGACGATCGACTGCATCGTCTCCGACCACTCGCCGTGCACCCCGGAGCTCAAGCGGCTCGACCTGGGCGACTTCGCGCAGGCGTGGGGCGGCATCTCCTCGCTGCAGCTCGGCCTCTCCGACGTGTGGACCGAGGCCCGGCGGCGCGGCTTCGCCCTCCCCGACGTCGTGCGCTGGATGGCCGAGCGGCCGGCACAGCTCGCCGGGCTGCAGCGCAAGGGCCGCATCGAGCCCGGCTACGACGCCGACTTCTGCGTCTTCGCGCCGGACGACGGTTTCGTCGTCGACCCCGCCACGCTCTTCCACCGCAACCCCATCACCCCCTACGCGGGCCGGCGGCTCGACGGGGTCGTCCGCAGCACCTGGCTGCGCGGCCTCGAGACCGGCGGCGCAGAGCCGGCCGGCGACCGCCCGCGGGGGCACCTGCTGACCCGAGGAGAGGCATGACAGTGAGCAGCCCCGTGCAGGAACGGTCCGGCGTCGCGACGGTGGACCCCGGAGCCGACGCGGCGCCGGTGCAGGACTCCACCCGCCTGCCCGACCTGGCCTCGCGCAGCCTGGGCGGCAGCGTCGTCCACGCCAACGACGAGCTGTTCGCCGAGCGGGAGAACCTGATCAAGCCGGGGGCGCCGACCTACTCGACGTACACCTTCGGCCACAAGGGTCAGGTCTACGACGGCTGGGAGACGCGCCGGCGCCGCGAGCCCGGCCACGACCACGCCATCGTGCGCCTGGGTGTGCCGGGGATCGTGCGGGGCGTCGTCGTCGACACCGCCTTCTTCACGGGCAACTACCCGCCCGCCGTGTCGGTCGAGGGCGCCGCGGTCGAGGGCTATCCCTCCCCGGCGGAGCTGCTGGACGCGGAGTGGGTCCCCCTGGTGCCCCGCTCGCCGGCCGCCGGTGACACGCGGAACGTCTTCGCGGTCGACCAGCCGCAGCGCTTCACCCACGTCCGCCTGTGCATGTACCCCGACGGCGGGGTGGCCCGGCTGCGGGTGCACGGCGAGGTGGTCCCCGACCCCCGGTTCCTGACGGACGGAGCCGTCGACCTGGCGGCCCTCGCCAACGGGGGCGTGGTCAGCGGCTGCAGCAACATGTTCTTCTCCTCGCCGACGAACCTCATCTCGCCCGGACTGGCGCGGCTGATGGGGGAGGGCTGGGAGACCGCCCGCCGCCGCGACGACGGCAACGACTGGGTGGAGTTCTCCCTCGCCGGGCCCGGCGTGGTGCGCCTGGCCGAGCTGGACACGAGCTGGTTCCTGGGCAACGCCCCCGGCTGGGCCTCCCTCCGCGGCACCCGCCGCCGGGGCGGTGCGGCGGACGGCCCCGAGGAGTGGACCGAGCTGCTGCCCCGGACCCGGCTGCAGCCCGACACCCGCCACCTGTTCCGCCTGCCCGACGTCGGCGAGGTCGACACCGTCCGGCTCGACGTCTTCCCCGACGGCGGGATGGCCCGGGTGCGGCTGCACGGCACGCTCAGCGACCAGGGGCGGGCCGAGCTGGGACTGCGCTGGTTCAACAGCCTGCCGGCCGCCCAGGCCCGGCAGGTGCTGGCCCGGGAGTGCGGCCTGGACGGCACGGCGGCCGACGACGTCCTCGCCGGCCGGCCGGTTCCCGACCCGAGCGCGCTGCCCGGCGCCGTCCGCTCCCTGCTGACCGGAGGTGCCCGGTGAGCGGGTCCGTGGACGAGCTGCGGGCCGGTCTGGAGACGCTGGACGCGCTGCCCGCCGACCGGGCCGAGGAGCAGCTGGCCGCCTGCTGCGCGGCCCGCGCCTGGGTCGCCCGCATGGTCGCCGGCCGGCCCTACGCCGACGTCGACGACCTCCTGGCCGCCAGCGACCGGGCGATCGAGGACCTCGGACCCGGCGACCTGGCCGAGGCGCTGGCGGCGCACCCCCGCATCGGACAGCGGGTGGCCGGCTCCTCTCCCGAGGCCGCCTGGTCCCGGCAGGAGCAGTCCGGGATGGACGACGCCGACACCGAGGTCCGCGCCGCGCTGCGCGAGGGCAACCTCGCCTACGAGGAGCGCTTCGACCAGGTCTTCCTGATCCGCGCGGCCGGCCGGTCACCCGCGGAGATGCTCACCGAGCTCCGCCGACGGCTCGGCAACGACCCCGAGACCGAACGGCGCGAGGTCGCCGAGCAGCTGCGGCAGATCACCCGCCTCCGGCTGGAGAGGTCGCTGCAGCCGTGAGCTCCCTGTCGACGCACGTCCTCGACGCCGTCTCCGGGCAGCCCGCCGCAGGCGTGCGGGTGACCCTGGAACGCCGTGCGGGGGAGGACTGGCAGCCGCTCGGCACCGGCGTCACCGACGCCGACGGCCGCCTGCGCGACCTGGCGCCCGACGGACTCGACGCCGGTGTGCACCGCCTGACCTTCGCCACGGGCGACTACTTCGCGGCGACCGGCCAGACCGGCTTCTACCCCGAGGTGACGGTGGCCTTCACCGTCACCGAGGACCGGCACCACCACGTCCCCCTGCTGCTCAGCCCGTACGCCTACTCCACCTACCGAGGTTCCTAGAACAGGAGTGATCCCCATGGCAGTCGTGCTCGGCCACAACCAGTACGGCAAGGCGGAGAACCGGGTCGTCCGGGTCTTCCGCGACAGCGACCCCCACGAGATCGTCGACTACAACGTCAGCGTCGCGCTGTGGGGCGGCCAGGAGGCACCGCACCTGACCGGCGACAACGCGCCGGTGCTGCCGACGGACACGCAGAAGAACACCGTCTACGCCTTCGCCAAGGAGGACGACGTCGTCGCGCAGCCGGAGTCGTTCGGCATCCGGCTGGCCCGCCACTTCGTCGACGAGACCGAGCCGATCACCCACGCGCGGGTCCGCATCGAGATGTACCCGTGGACCCGGCTGGGCAACCCGCACGCCTTCACCCGCGACGGCCGCTTCGTCCGCACCGCGACGGTGACCTACGACGGCTCGACCACCTGGGTCGTCTCCGGGGTCGAGGACCTGTGGATCCTCAAGACCACCGACTCGGAGTTCGCGGACTTCCTGGAGGACCGGTTCACGACGCTGGCGCCCACGCACGACCGCCTCATGGCGACCTCGCTGCGCGCCCAGTGGTGGCACACCGGCGAGGACGTCGACTGGGGCAAGTCCCACGACCGGGTCGTGCAGACGGTGCTGGAGACCTACGGCAACCACCACAGCCTGGCGCACCAGCAGACCCTGTTCGACTGCGGCGCAGCCGTGCTGGAGGAGCAGCCGGAGATCGCCGAGTTCCGCGTCACCGCCCCGAACAAGCACCACTTCGTCTACGACCTGGCCCGCTTCGGGATCGAGAACGCCGGCGAGGTCTTCCACGCCGACGACCGTCCCTACGGGCTCCAGGAGCTCACGGTCCGCCGCGACGACGCCCCCGCCCCCGGCCTGGCCTTCGACCCCGGTCAGGGCTGGTGACCGCACCCGACCGGCTGACCCGAGGAGGACCGATGGCCCTGTGGAACAAGAAGCGGCGCACGGGTGCGGCCGGGACGGGTGGGCACCCGGTGGACGAGGTGCTGCCACCGGGACCGATGGTGGCCTACGGCCTGCAGCACGTGCTGAGCATGTACGCGGGGGTGGTCGCGGTGCCGATCATCATCGGTACCGCGCTGGGGCTCTCCACCCAGCAGACCACGTACCTGATCAGCGCCGGCCTATTCATGTCCGGCCTGGCCACGCTCCTGCAGACGCTCGGCGTCTGGCGGATCGGCGCCCGGCTGCCGATCGTGCAGGGGACGTCGTTCGCGGCCGTCTCCACCATGCTGGCCATCGGCGCACCGCTGGGCGGTGAGGCGGGGCTGCGCGCCATCTTCGGGGCGCTCATCGTCGCCGGCGCCATCGCGCTGCTGATCGCGCCGTTCTTCACCAGGCTGCTCCGGTTCTTCCCCCCGGTCGTGACCGGCACGGTCATCACGGTCATCGGGGTGTCGCTGCTGCCGGTGGCGATGCGGTGGGCGCTCGGGACGGCGAACACCCCCGGGTACGGCTCGATGCGCAACATCGGCCTGGCCGGGGCGACCCTGCTGATCATCGTCCTGATCTACCGCTTCCTGGGCGGCTTCTTCAACCGCGTGGCCATCCTCTTCGGGCTCGTGCTCGGGACGCTGGTGGCCATCCCGTTCGGCGCCACGGACTTCGGCCGTCTCGGGGACGCCGCTCCCTTCCAGCTGACCGAGCCGTTCCACTTCGGCATGCCGACCTTCGCCGTCGGGGCGATCGTCTCGATGCTCGTCGTGATGCTGGTGATCATGACCGAGACGACGGCCGACATCCTGGCCATCGGTGAGGTCGTCGACAAGCGGCTCACCCGCCGCGACGTCACCGGCGGACTGCAGGCCGACATGCTCTCCACCACCGTCGCCGGCGTCTTCAACGGCTTCTCGGTCAGCGCGTTCGCCCAGAACGTCGGCCTGGTCGCCGTGACCGGGATCAAGAGCCGGTTCGTCGTCGCGGTGAGCGGCGTCATCCTCCTCCTGCTCGGCCTCTTCCCGGTCCTCGGCGCGATCGTGGCGGTCGTGCCGCTGCCCGTCCTCGGGGGCGCGGGGCTGGTGCTGTTCGGCACGGTCGCCGCCAGCGGCATCCGCACGCTGAGCAAGGTGGAGTACGACGGCAACGCCAACCTGGTCATCGTCGCGGCCGCCCTGGCGATGGGCGTCATCCCCATCGCCATCCCCGAGTTCTACGAGCCCTTCCCGAGCTGGTTCGAGGTCGTCTTCGACTCGGGCATCAGCGCCGCCGCGATCACCGCCATCCTGCTCAACCTGCTGTTCAACGTGCGGCGCGGGCAGCCGGAGGAGGCGCCGATCTTCGCGGAGGCGCCGGCGATCGGCACCACCTACGAAGGGGACACGGAGGGGATCGTGGTCGAGCACACCGACACCGCCCACCCGACCCCCACCAGGCCGAGGCGCCGGGTCCCCGACAGCCACCACTGACCGGGACCGGCGACGGAACGGGACCCGCCGGAGCCCGTTCCGTCGTCGCCCGGCCACCCCCGCCCCCGACAGCCACCGGCCGAGCCCGACGAACAGGAGGACCACGTGTACGAACGGCCCTACGAGCTGGTCGGTGCGGCCGACAGCCTGACCGCGCGCGTTCGCGCCCGGGGCAACGACGTGCTGCGCAACCCGATGCTCAACCGCGGCACGGCCTTCACCGAGGCCGAGCGGGAGGCACTGGGCCTGGAGGGCCTGCTGCCCAGCGCGGTGTCGTCGATGGACGGGCAGGTGCGCCGCACGGAGCAGCAGTACCGGGGGCAGCCCGACCCCCTCGCCAAGCACGTGTACCTGGCCAGCCTCCGGGACCGCAACGAGGTCCTGTTCTACCGGCTGCTCAGCGAGCACCTGGAGGAGATGCTGCCGATCGTCTACACGCCGACCATCGGCGACGTCATCGAGCGCTTCAGCCACGACTACAACCGCCCGCGCGGGGTCTTCCTGTCCATCGACGAACCGGACGCCATCGAGGGCGCGCTGCGCGCCTACGGCCTCGGGCCGGACGACTGCGACCTCATCGTCGCCACCGACTCCGAGGGGATCCTCGGCATCGGGGACCAGGGCGTCGGCGGCATCCAGATCTCCATCGGCAAGCTGACCGTCTACACCGCGGCCGGGGGCATCCACCCGCGGCGGGTCATCCCCGTCGTCCTCGACGTCGGCACGGACAACCTCCGTCTGCTCGACGACCCGATGTACCTCGGCAACCGGCACCCCCGGGTGCGCGGCCAGCGCTACGACGACTTCATCGACGCGTTCGTGACCGCGGCCACCGCGCTGTTCCCGAACGCCCTGCTGCACTGGGAGGACTTCGGCGCCAGCAACGCCCGACGGATCCTCGAGCGGTACGACCCGACCCGCTGCACCTTCAACGACGACATGCAGGGCACGGCGGCGGTCGTGCTCGCCGCGGTCTTCGCCGCGATGAGGGCCACCGGCGAGCGGCTGCGCGACCAGCGCGTGGTCGTCTACGGCGCCGGGACCGCGGGGATCGGGATCGCCGACATGCTGCGCGACGCGATGGTGCGGGAGGGGCTGTCCCGCGAGGAGGCGACGCAGCGGTTCTGGGCGCTGGGCAGCCGCGGGCTCCTGACCGAGGAACGCGCCGCCGAGCTGCGGGACTTCCAGGTGCCGTACGCCCGCCCCGCCGGCGAGACGGCCGGCTGGGCCGGGGCGAACGGGTCCATCGGGCTCGCCGAGGTCGTGACCCGGGCCCGGCCGACGATCCTGATCGGCACCTCCACCCAGCCCGGGGCCTTCAGCGAGCCGATCGTGCGCACGATGGCGGCCTCCACAGAGCGACCGGTCATCCTGCCGCTGTCCAACCCCACCTCCCTGTGCGAGGCGCTGCCGGAGGACCTCGTGGCCTGGACCGACGGCCGCGCCCTGGTGGCGACCGGCAGCCCGTTCCCGCCGGTGCACCACGACGGCACGGAGCACGTCATCGCGCAGGCGAACAACGCCCTGGTCTTCCCCGGTCTGGGGCTGGGGGTCTCGGTGGTCAGGGCACGGCGGGTCAGCACCGGCATGCTGACCGCGGCCGCCGCCGCGGTCGCCGAGCTGTCCGACGCGGGGACGCCCGGGTCGGCGCTCCTCCCACCGGTGGACGACCTGCGGTCGGTGTCCGCGGCGGTCGGCATCGCGGTCGCGCAGGCCGCGGCGGCCGAGGGGCTGGCCCAGGTCGAGCTGCACGACCCGGTCCGGCAGGTGCACGCCGCGATGTGGCGGCCGGAGTACCCGCGGATCGAGGCCGTCTGACCGCCGGGCAGGTCGCCGGGCCCTCGGCCTGGTGTGACGGGGACGGGCCGGCACGGCAGGGCTCTCGACGGCGCCGACGGGGCACGACCGACACGCGGAGGACCACACGGATGACACGACTGAGCGACGAGATCGCTGACGACCTGGACCACCGGCTCGCGGACGCCGACCGGGAACTGGGGGCGCGGTACCCCGGTGACACCGGCGCCCGGCAGCCGGTGCACACCGTCTACGTCCCGGCCGACCGGTTCTCCGCCGACGTCCCCGGCGCGTGGGGCGCAGCGGCGGGTGCGCTGCTCGACCGGCACGCACCGACGGCGGACGCGCTGGCCGGCGTCACCGGCATGCCCGTCCCCCTGGTGGACGACGTCTACGACCGGGTGACCGCGAAGCTCGCCCGGGAACCGATCGAGGACCTGCGCGTCGACTTCGAGGACGGCTACGGCCGGCGCTCCGACGAGGAGGAGGACCGGGCGGCCACCGAGGCGGTCGCCGCGCTCGCCGCGGTGGCCGGAGCCGAGGGCGGGCCGCCGTTCCTGGGCATCCGGTTCAAGAGCCTCGAGGCGCCGACCCGCCGGCGGGGTCTGCGCACCCTCGACCTGGTCGTCGCCGGACTGGTCGCTGCCGGGGGCCTGCCGGAGGGGTTCGTCGTGACCCTGCCGAAGGTGACCTCGGTGGACCAGGTCGAGGCGATGGTGGAGGTCTGCACCCGGCTCGAGCAGGCCCACGGGTTGCCCGCCGGCCGGCTGCGGTTCGAGATCCAGGTGGAGACGCCGCAGGCCGTCCTCGGCGCGGACGGGACCGCCCCCGTGGCCCGCATGATCCCCGCGGCGGAGGGGCGCTGCACCGGACTGCACTACGGCACCTACGACTACAGCGCCGCCCTCGGGATCACCGCCACCCAGCAGAGCCTGGAGCACCCGGCCGCGGACCACGCGAAGGCGGTGCTGCAGGTCGCCGCAGCCGGCACCGGGGTGCGCCTGTCCGACGGGTCGACCAACGTGCTCCCGACAGGGGACGAGGGTGCGGTGCACGCGGCGTGGCGCCTGCACGCCCGGCTCGTCACGCGGTCGCTGGAACGCGGCTACTACCAGGGCTGGGACATGCACCCCGGGCACCTGCCGACCCGCTACCTGGCCACGTACTCCTTCTTCCGCGCGAGCCTGCCGGCGACGGCGGCGCGGATCAGGGCCTACCTCGGCCGCGCGGAAGGCGGGGTCATGGACGAACCCGCGACGGCCCAGGCGCTCGCCGGCGCCGTCCTGCGCGGGGTCGACTGCGGTGCCGTGACGCCGGAGGAGGCCGGCGAGCTGACGGGTGTCGACCGCGCCCGGCTCGAGGGGCTGGCCCGGCGCGCCGGGGTCTGACGGCGCTTCTCGGGCTGGTCGGCGGGGTCGGGTGGTGTCCTGGCAGTGCGGCCTCGCCCGGGCACGCGTCGTGCGGGCCGGACACCGCCGGACGGCCGGCCACCCCCTGATCGGGCACCGCCGTGACCGCCGAGGGGCCCGCCCGGTGCGGCACCCCGGGGAGCTCCACCCCTGCTTCCAGGGAGGAGCAGGGGTGGAGCTCCCACGGGGGGTGTTCAGCTGGCGTGTCCCGGGACGCGGTCGGGGTCGGGCGGGCGAGCCGGATCGGGTGACGCCAGCCGACTCGCCCGCGCCGCTCACCCCGACGCGTCAACCGATCGGACACCGCTGTGACCCCACCGGGACCCGCCGGGCGGGTCAGCCGCGGCCGACGTAGGGCATCCCGGTGGCCAGCACGGTCATGGTCGCGACGTTCGCCCCGAGCGGCAGGCCGGCCATGTAGACGACCGCGCGGGCCACGTCCTCGGCCGCCATCCGCGGCTCCGGTCGGATGCTGCCGTCGGCCTGGCGGACCCCCTCCGCCATCGCCTCGGTCATGTCGGTCGCGGCGTTGCCGACGTCGATCTGGCCGCAGGCGATGCCGTAGGGGCGGCCGTCCAGGGACGTGGACTTCGTCAGACCGGTGACGGCGTGCTTGGTCGCGGTGTAGGCCGCGGACATCGGCCGGGGGACCTGGGCGGAGATGGAGCCGTTGTTGATGATGCGGCCGCCCTGCGGCTCCTGGTCGCGCATGACGCGGAACGCCTCGCGGGTGCAGAGGAAGACGCCGGTGAGGTTGACCGCGACGGCCGCCTGCCACTCGGCCAGCGGGATGTCGGCGACCTCCCGCGCGGCAGCGAAGGAACCCGCGTTGTTGAACAGCAGGTCGACCCGCCCGCAGGCGTCGACGGCGGTGTGGAAGAGCGCGCGCACCGACGCCTCGTCGGTCACGTCGGTCGGGACCGGGCGCAGCCTCCCCGCACCGCCGCGCTCGGCGACCGCCTGCAGCGCTGCCTGCCGGCGTCCGGCCAGGACGACGTGCCAGCCGTCCGCGGCGAGGGCCAGGGCGGTGGCCGCGCCGATGCCGCTGCCCCCGCCGGTCACGACGGCGACCTTCTCGCTCACGTCTCCTCCTCGCTGCGCCTCGGCCCCTGCTCCACCGGACCGGGGACGTCCCCGGAGGTCATGGGACCACCTCGGCCGATCCGCCACACACCGGGCACCCGCTCACGGGTCGGCCGGGAGCGGTCGGGTGGGCCACTCGAGCAGGCGGGCGCCGAGCACCGCGGTCTGCAGGGCGAACCGCTGGTCGGCCCGGGACGCGCTGTACCCGGTCAGCTGGGCGACCCGGGCGAGGCGGTAGGTCACCGTGCGGACCGAGACGTGCAGCCGCCGGGCGGCCTCGGTCGCGACGTCGCCGGCGTCGAAGTAGGCCTGCAGGGTCTCCAGCAGCACCTGCGCGCCGCCGCGGACCTGCTCCAGGGGGCCGAGCACGTCGCGGACCAGGTCCACGATCGCCGCCTGGTCGCGGCCGAGCACCCGGTACACCAGCAGGTCGCGGGCGTGCACCACGTCGTCGTCGGAGTCCAGCCGATCGGCGAGGGAGAGCGCCTCCCGCGCCTCCTCGTAGCTGCGCGGCACGCCCCAGACCCCGGGGAACGCCCGTCCCGCGACCACCCGCCACCGGCCCGCGACCCGCAGCCGGCGCAGGTCCTGCTGCAGCAGCTCACCGATGTGGGCACCACGCGCGGCGGCACCCGCGGGCGTGGCGGCGCTCGGGACCAGGACGACGACGCGGCCGTCCTTCATCGCGACCAGCACCTCGCGGTCGCCGAACCGGTCGACGACCGCGCGCTCCAGCACGGTGGCGGCGCGGGCGACGTCGCCGTCGGGGTCGCGGGGCGCGACCAGCGCGACGTGGTGCGGCTTGCCCAGGTCGATCCCGAACAGCTCGGCGCGCTCCACCATCCGGGACACGTCGGCGTCCCCGCGGAGCAGGTCGTCGACGAACTCCGCCCGCACGGCCTCCTCGCGGCGGATCATCTCCCGGCGCTCGACCTGGTGCCCGTCGACGAGCACGCCGACGGCGTCGTCGAGGACGCGCAGCACCGCCTCGGCCGCCGCGCGGACCTCCTCGGCATCGGACGAGCGCACGACGACGGGCAGCTGCCGCCACAACCGCCACGCCGCGGACAGGTACAGGTCGACCGCGCGCCGCGCGCCGACGCCCTGCGCCGCCGCACGCCGTCCCTGCTCCCGGACGGCGTCGAGCTCCCAGGTCTCGGGACGGCGCCCGTGGATCGCGGCGTCGGCCAGCAGCGGCAGGTACTCGTCCAGCAGGTCGGCCGGCGCCCGGGTGGCGGCCGCCGCCGAGGCGCCGACCGAGGCCAGCCAGTCCTCCGACGGCGGCGCGGCCCGGCCGGGGCGCCGCCGACCGACACCAGGGGACACGTGCGCTCCTTCCCCGGCCGCGGCTGGTGGGTGAGAGGTGCGGCCGCTGGCCATCCTTGCCGATCACCGGCAAGGAGAGCGGGCTCCATCCGGCCGACGGGGACCGTAGCCGGGCACCGCCGGCAGCGGGCATGGTCGGGGTCGTCGAGAAGGGAGTCGGGAGTGCTCAGCGATCACGAGCAGCGGGTGTGGGACGACGTCGAGCGGTTCTGGGCCGAGGAGGCCGAGGAACCGCCCCGGCCCGCACCCCTCCCGCGCCGGCGGGCGTCCCGGGACCCGGCCGACCTGCCCGCCCTCGTGGTCGCCGGCGCCTGGGGCGCGATCCTGCTGGTCCTCTTCGGAGCGCTGGCCGCGGGCCTGGCGGTCGGTGTCTCGACCGCGCTGGGCTGGGCCCTGTGGCGGTACTGGCCCCGGCTGGGCCGGGCGGACCCGACCGCGACCCGGTCGGTGCTGGACGAGGTCGGCCGGGGTCTGCGGGCGGCCCGCCGTCCGGCGGAGCAGCGGGGACCGCGGCAGCAGCGTGGCGGGTCGCCGGACCGGTGACCGGCCGCCGTCGTCGGGGACCGCGCGGGCCCGTCCCGACTGGTGGATCCGCGTCCCACCGACCACGCTGACCGCCGTGGCTCCCCGCGGGCCGACCGGCCGCGGGGACCGGCGTGCTGCGGGAGTCCGGGCCGCACCGCTCCCGGAGGTGATCGTCTGGTCGGGACACCGGTCGTCGTCGGCACCCGCTCGCGCGCCGGGCGGGGGAGCTCCCGGACGCGGAGGCCGATCGCGTGACCACGGACGTGTGGGGAGCGTCGGCCGCGCCCCGGTCGCTGCGTGCCGAGTGGGCACGGCTCGCTGCCGCACCGGCGGCGCCTGGCCGGTTCAGCCCCGATCTCGTGACCGGGCTGCCGGAGCCGGCCCGCCGCTGGCTGACCCACGCCCTCGCCCCGGGGACACCGCTGTGGCCCTCGGTGCAGCTGCGGATGCGCGGCCGGATCCGCATCGGGGCGTGGCGGTCCTTCACCGCCTCCCAGGTGCTCGCTCCACCGCACGGCTTCATCTGGGCGGCCACCGCCCGCGTCGCGGGGCTGCCGGTCACCGGCTTCGACCGGTACGGCTCCGGCGCCGGTCAGATGCGCTGGCGGCTGCTCGGCCTCGTGTCGGTGGTGAGCGGAGCGGGGCCCGACGTCGCCCGCAGCGCCGCCGGACGGCTCGCCGGCGAGGGGGTCTGCTGGCTGCCGAGCGCCTTCGGCGCGGCCCGTTGGTCGGCCGGGCCCGAGCCGGACACGGCCGTGGCCACCTGGCGGATCGGCGACGCCGACGAGTCCGTCCACCTGCGGGTCGACCCGGACGGCGCGCTGCGAGAGGTCCGGCTGCAACGCTGGGGCAACCCGGACGGGCAGGCGTTCGGCCGCCACCCGTTCGGTGTCGCCGTCGAGACCGAACGCTCCTTCGGCGGCGTGACGATCCCGTCGGCGCTGCGCGCCGGCTGGTGGTGGGGCACCGACCGGCAGGACGCCGGGGAGTTCTTCCGCGCCGAGGTCACCGACGCCACCTTCGGTTGACCGCGGGCGGCGGGGACGGCGTCGGTCAGGGCGTACCGGCCGCCGCGTGGGAGCCGTTCAGCCCCCCGGCTCCGGCGCCGGCCGGTGCGGCGTCCCAGTGGCTGCTGTGGTCGGCCGGATCGGCGGCGGTGGCGACGGCCTCCAGGCGCGCGAGGTCGGCCGGGTGCAGGCCGGAGGTGCGCAGCGACTCGAGGAGCAGGTCGATCTGGCGGTGCAGGGCCGGCACGTGCTCGGCCCGGCCCGCGACCTGGACGTGCGCGATCAACATCCGCAGGACCCGCAGCAGCGCGGCGGCGACCTGCGGCTGCGCGGGAGCGGCGTGGCGGAGCTGGTCGAAGCCGTGCGCGATGTACTCCTCGGCCGACAGCTGCCAGGGGCGCAGCAGCACCCGCCTGTCGGGACCGGCGACCGCGTCGGCGGGGGCGTCGGCGGTCAGCAGCCGCCGCAGCAGGCTGCCGATCCGGAGGCCGGCCTCGACGGCGGTGGTGGGGTCGTTGACCGCCGCGCTCAGCGCGCGCAGCCCGATGTCGACCAGCTGCCGCAGAGCGAAGTCGACGTCGTACTGCATGGTGCGGCTGGCGGAGACGAGCACCGTCGCCGCCAGGCGGCGGGCGGTCGCTCCCCGGTCCTCGGGTGCGGGCCAGACGGTGACCAGGGGCTCACCGCCGTGGACGTAGGCGCCCACGCGGGTCTCCAGGCGCACGGTGGTGCCCGGCGGCACGGCGAGCAGCAGTCGGTCGCTGGGGGCCTGGGTGACCCAGCCGTCGCACGGCGCCGGCACCGTCAGCGCCGGTTGCCCGGCCGGCTGCGTCCGGACCACGGCCGGTCGCTCCGCGGCGGTCGTGCGGTCGGTGGCGGCGAGGACCTGCCGGCCCTCGGCACTGATGCGTTCGACGACCCGGCCGACCTGCAGCCCGTGGGCGAGGTGGTCCAGGTGCGCCACGATCAGCAGGACCGTGACCACGGTGAGCAGTACCGCGACGGTCAGCGAGATCCGCGGCGCCGTCGCCCGGCTGTCGGCGTCGACCGCGCGCAGGACCAGCACCGCGTAGACGAACGTCGCGACCAGCAGGCCGATGACGACCTGGCTGAGCCGGTCGCGGATGAACGAGCGCATCACCCGCGGGGAGAACTGGCTGCTGGCCAGCTGGAGGCTGACGACGGTCAGGGAGAACACGACCCCGGCGGTGGTGATGGTCGCCCCGGCGACGGTGCTCAGCAGCCAGGTGGCGGTGCTGCTGTGCATCGACAGGGTGAGCGGGAGGGCTCGCGCGGCGGCGGCCCGGTCGACCGCGGTGGCGACCTCGGCCAGGGCGATGCTGCCGAGGACGAGCAGCGCGGGCAGGGCGAACAGGCTCTCGCGGAACCGGTAGGCCGCCGCCGCGGCGCGCATGGGCAGCGGCGACCGGGCCGTACCGCTCACCGGCACACCCGGCGGGGACGCCGGGTCGACGCCCGCCGCTGCCGGGGCCGCGGTCGCGCGGCCGTCTGCGGACCGCTTCCCTGCGGCTCCGGCTCGCTCGGGTCGATCGCGACGCGGTCGGCGAACCCGGTGAGCTGCAGCGGGCGGAGCACGCGGCGCCGTCCGCCCGTGTGGACCACCAGCCGCGCGCCGCGCATCCGGCACCGGCGGTCCGCCTGGGCCAGCACCGTGACGCCGGCGGCGCCGATGAAGGTCACCCGGCTCAGGTCGACGACGAGCACGCGGACGCCGCGCTGTCGCGCCTGCGAGTGCAGGCAGACGTCCAGCGCCGGAGCGGTGTAGGCGTCCACCTCGCCGATGACCTCGACCACCACGCGGCCGGGGCGACCGCCGGGCACGACGGTGACCGACAACAGCTGACCGG
This sequence comes from Geodermatophilus siccatus, assembly GCF_900103785.1. GTDB lineage: Bacteria > Actinomycetota > Actinomycetes > Mycobacteriales > Geodermatophilaceae > Geodermatophilus > Geodermatophilus siccatus. The sequence goes on from NZ_FNHE01000008.1 coordinate 161,468, forward strand.
TCTCGGGAGCGGCCGGGGGGGCGGGCGTGTGCAGCACGGGGAGCTCCTTGCGGGGAGGTCCGCCCGTCGGCGACGGGGAGGGGGCGCCGACGGGTGGGGGTGCGGGCGGGTCAGCGCGACTGCTGGCAGGAGACGCAGCCGGCCGCGAACGGCCGGAACTCCAGCCGCTCGGCGGGGATGGCGCCGCCGCAGTACACGCAGGCGCCGTAGGTGCCGGTGGCGATGCGCTGGAGCGCCGCGTCGATCTCCTCGATCGTGCGCAGCAGGGCGGCCGCGCGGCTCTGCGCGACCGGGTCCGGCACGGAGGTGGCCGTCTCGGCCAGGGCGAGCTCGCGCTGCCGGACGCAGTCGGCCCGCTGGGTCTCGAGCAGCACCCGGAACGGCGTCCGGTCCGGGGACGCGGTGGTCGGGGCGGGGCTGAGGGTGGTCATGGAGTCCTCCCGGTACGACGAGGACGCGTCCCACCGGAGCGGGACGCGCGGGACGGGGGCGGAGACCCGGAGGGGTCAGGCCCCCGCCGGTGGCGCGCGGTCCTGACTGCGGCGCAGCACGTCCAGGCCGCGCAGGCCCCGGGCCCGCAGGCTCGTCGCCAGGGCCAGCAGCCCGCCGCCGGTCACCGGGGACGGACGGCGCGCGGGCGACCCGGCGAGCACGGCGGGGCCAGGAGGCGAGGTCTGCGCGTCCACCGGGTCCCCCCTCCTCGTCGTGGGTCGGCCGGCCCGCACCTCCCGCGGGCCTGAGCCCACCATGCCCGTCGCCTGCTGACCGGGACACGGCAGCGGCCGGTCAACTCAGGCGCCTCGAGGTTGCCGACGACCGGCAACGAGGTCGGCGGAGACTGCGGCGGTGGACCCCCGGTGAGCGCGCCGCTGCGGTCGGGCCCGACCGACCGCAGCTGACGCTCGAGGCCGACCGGGTCGGCGACCGCGTGCACCCGGCGCCGAGGCGGGTAGAGCGACGCACTCAGGCCGGACGGACCGTCCCGCCGGTGGCCGGAGGGCCCGAGGAGAGGGAAGTCGATGACACAGCGGGCAGACCGGGTGCGCGAGGTCGTCGTCGGGGTCGACGGCTCCGACGAGGCGCGACGGGCGCTGGCCTGGGGCTTCCGGGAGGCCGGGCTGCGCGAGGTCGCGGTCCGGGTGCTCACCGTCTGGACCGGGTCGCCGCCGTCCGGTGCCGGGGAGGGGTCGCGCCCGACGGCGGAGTTCGAACGCGAGGTCGGGGCCCGGGTCCGTGCCGACGCCGTCGAGGCGGCCCGGGCCACGGGGACCGCGGCGGTCCCGTTCGAGACGCAGGTGCGGTACGGCCACCCCGCGGAGTCGCTCATCGAGGGAGCCGGTGCCGACGGCCTGCTGGTCGTGGGTCAGCGCGGGCTGGGGGGCCTGCGCGGCCAGCTGTTCGGCTCGGTCAGCCAGCAGTGCGCCCAGTACGCGACCGGTCCGGTCGTCGTCGTCCGCGGGGACCGCCCCGTCGAGGGAGCCGCACCGGCCGGGCGGGTCGTGGTCGGGGTGGACGGCTCGCCCGACTCGGTCACCGCGGCGCGGTTCGCCGCGGCCGAGGCGCGGGCGCGCGGCGCGGAGCTGCACGTCGTCCACGCCTGGAGCGACACCGTCTCCGGCTACGGCGGGCCGCCGTGGGCGGTGCCGGGCGCGACACTGCAGGAGGAGGCCGCTTCGGCTCTGCGGCGCAGCGTCCAGGACGCCGGGCTGGACGGGGGACCCGGCCTGCGGGTCCGGGCGGAGGCGGTCGAGGGGATCGACTGGGACGTCCTGCTCGACGTGGCCGAGGGCGCCGACCTGCTGGTGGTGGGCTCCCGCGGCCGGTCCGGGTGGGCCGCGCTGCTCCTAGGTTCTGTGGCCCTGCACTGCGTGACCGCCGCACCGTGCCCGGTCGCGGTCGTCGGGCCGCCCCGGGACCGGCGGTGACCGCCCTCGGGAGGACCGCCGGATGACGACGGACCTCCCGGTGCTGCTGGTCCTGGACCTCCTGGGCACCTTCGCCTTCGCCCTCAACGGCGCGCTGACCGCGTTGCGCGTGGTCCGGCTGGACATCGTCGGCGTCGTCACCCTGGGCGTGATCACCGCGCTCGGCGGCGGCATCATCCGCGACGTCCTGCTCGACGTCCCGCCGGCCACGTTCAACGACTGGCGCTACCTGGCCGTGGCGGGCGGCGGCGGCCTGATCGCCTTCGTGTTCGGCCGCCACCTCGAACGCCTCACCACACCCATCACCGTGCTCGACGCCGTGGGTCTGAGCCTGTTCGCGGTCACCGGTGCCGGGAAGGCGCTGGACCTGGGCCTGGGCCCGGCCCAGGCGGTCATCCTCGGCGCGACCACCGGCGTGGGGGGCGGCACGCTGCGCGACGTCCTGGTCCGGCAGGTCCCGTCGGTGCTCAGCAGCGGCCTCTACGCCATCCCCGCCCTGGTCGGCGCCACGGCCACCGTCGTCGTGACGCTGCTCGGCGTCCACGGTCCCGCGACCGCGGTCGGTGCGGCGGCCCTGTGCTTCCTGATCCGCATGGTCGGCGTCCACTACGACCTGGACGCACCGCTGCCCCCGCGGGCGTTCGGCCCGCCGCCCGACGACGACGGGCCGCGCTGAGCGGCGGTCGCTACGCGGCCAGCCACGCCAGGGCGCCGACGACGAGGGCCTGGGTGCCGGTGTCCAGGGTCGGTTGGACGACCGGCGCGAAGCCGGCGGAGTGGTTGACCGGGACGTCCTGGGCGACCCGGCCGGCCGCCTCCGCCGCGCGGTACACCTCGGGGTCGGTCCCGCCGACGAACCAGTAGGTGTAGGGCACGCCCAGTGCGGTCGGGATGTCGCTGAAGTCCTCGCTCGCGGACTGCTGGCCGGCCGGCGCGGACCGCTCGCCGAAGAAGTCCGCGAAGGCCGCGGCCACCCGCTCGGTGGTGGCGACGTCGTTGTCGGTCAGCGGGAACCGGTCGAACAGCTCGAACTCCGGCTCCCGCGGGCACCCCGACGCCTGGCACTCGGCCCGGACGATCCGCTCGACGGCGTCCAGCACCGTGCGGCGGGTGGCGTCGCTGAACGTGCGCACGTTGAGCTGCAGCGTGGCCCGGTCCGGGATGACGTTGCTCTTCGTCCCGGCCTGGATGCTGCCGACCGTCAGCACCGCGGTCTCGCCGGGAGGGACCTCGCGGGAGACGACGGTCTGCAGCCGGACCACGATCATCGCGGCCAGGACGACCGGGTCGACGGCGGCCTGCGGCATCGAGCCGTGGGCGCCGCGCCCGTGCACGGTGACGCGCATGCTGTCGGCCGCCGACAGCGCGGCGCCGGCGTGCGTGCGCACCTGCCCGGCGGGCGCGGGCGCCACGTGCTGGGCCAGGGCCACCTGCGGGGTCGGCACCAGGTCGGACAGCCCGGCCTCGACCATCCCGCGGGCGCCGTCGCCGGTCTCCTCCGCGGGTTGGAACAGCGCGATCAGGGTGCCGCGCCAGTGCTCCCGGCCATCGGCGAGCAGCTGCGCGGCGCCGGCCAGGCACGCCACGTGCGCGTCGTGGGCGCAGGCGTGCATCACGGGCACCTCGGCGCCGTCGGCGTCGGTGGTGGTGACCCGGCTGGCGTAGGGCAGCCCGGTCGCCTCCTGCACCGGGAGGGCGTCCATGTCCGCCCGCAGCAGCACCGTCGCGCCGTCCCCGTTCCGCAGGACGCCGACCACCCCGGTGCCGCCGACCCGCTCGTGCACCTCGAACCCGGCGCCGCGCAGCCGGTCCGCCGCCAGGCCCGCGGTCCGCGTCTCCTGGTGCGACAGCTCCGGGTGCTGGTGGACGTCCCGGTAGAGCTCCTCCTGCCACGGCCTCGTGTCCTCCAGGCCGGCGAGGACGGCGGAGACGGCGGTCATGGCCCACTCCGATCTGGGGACGGACGGTCGGGCCGCACCCCGCGCCAGTGTGCGCGCACGTCGCCGTCCGCGCTCCGGTTGACGAGCACCCCGGGGCCCGGTCCGGAGGCGGTCAGAACTCGTGCCGGAGGCGCGTGGGCCACGGGCGGCCGTCCGGGTCGTAGGCCAGGTCGTACACCGGGGTGACCAGCGCGCGGGCCAACGAGCCGCCGCCGGTCCGCCGGGGGTGGGCGCGCAGCTGGCCGGCCGGGCGCGGACCGCGGCGGCCGCCGTCGTGCCAGGCGTCCAGCTCGGCGGCGGCCCGGCGCATCGCCTCGGCCGCCTCGTCGAGGTCGAGCAGGCCGGCGTCGTCGCCGGCGGCCCGGCCGAGGTGCTCGCGCACCAGGGCGAGCCGGAGCTCGCGGGCGAAGGTCCGTGCGCCGTCACCCAGCCCGGCGGGGTCGACCGGGTCGCGGCCGTCGCGCTGCTCGTCGAGGACGGCGGCGGTGAGCTCGGAGTCGTGCGTCCAGGACCGCCGGTTGAGGTTGGCGCTGCCCACCGCGGCCCACACGTCGTCGACGACGCAGACCTTGGCGTGCACGTAGACCGGGCGGCCGGCCTCGTTCTCCAGGTCGAACAGCTGCACCCGGTCCCCGCCGGCCGCGAGCACGGTCCTCCAGGCCGTGTCCTGCCCGAGCAGGGAGGCGGGGAAGTCGAAGCCGCCCTCGCGGTCGACGTACCGGGGGACGACGGCGACCAGGCGCAGCGTGGGCGAGCGGCGCAGCGCGGCGGCGAAGATGCGCGCGACGTCGCGCGACCAGAGGTACTGGTCCTCGACGTAGACCAGCCGGCGGGCGCGGGCGAGGGCCTTGGCGTAGCCCCGGGCCACGCTGCGCTCGCCGTCCGGGGCGAACGGGTACCGGGGCCGTCGCCGGGGGTAGGTGCGCAGCAGCTGCACCGTGCAGGTGCCGGCCGGGTCCGGTGGCGGCGCGGGTGGGGGGAGGGGATCGGGCGCGCGGTCGATCCCGTGCAGCCGGTCGGGGACGGTGTGCCAGGGCCACCGGGTCGGCGGGGCCGGATCGGCCCACCGCTGCCGGAACACCGTCTCGACGTCGCGGACGGCGGGGCCGCGCACCTGCAGCTGGACGTCGTGCCAGGCCGGGGTCGGGCCGTACACCCGGGCGAAGGACCGCGCCTGCGGGTCCCCCGGGTGACCCCCGCCGTCGCGCCGCGAGCGTGCGGGGTCGATGCCCCCGAGGAAGGCCACCTCGTCAGCCCTCCCGTCGCCGGTCACCACGACGGACTTCTGGTGGTGGGCGCCCAGCGGCCGCACCCGCTGGTCCAGCAGCACCCGCCCGCCCGCGGCGGTCACCGCCCGCGCCAGGGCCCGGTTCGCCTCCAGGGTGTAGCCGATCGCCTCGGGGTGCGAGCGCCACAGCAGCCCGCGCACCAGCGCGCCCCGGCGGGCCGCCCGGACCAGCGCGGCGCCCAGCGGTGGTCCGCCGTCGTCGAGCAGCTCCTCGCCCTCGGCCCGCCACCCGGCGAACAGGACGGCGTCCCCCGTCCCCGCGCGGGCCACGGCCTCGGCCAGCACGGGCAGGTAGCTGCGACCGTCCACGAGGGCGCGCACCGCGTTGCCCTCGCGCCAGGCGGGCAGCCCGGCGTGCTGGTTGCCCCGCTGGGCGGAGGAGAGCAGCCACGGGTGCCCGCCGCGCAGTTCCCGCGCCCAGCGTGGCTCGCGACGGGAGGCCGGCGACCTGGACATGACCGGCGATCCACCCCTCGTGCCGCCCGCACCCGCCGCCCGCTGAGGGGCCGCCCGACCGTCCGCGTGCTACCCCTGCCCCGGGCCGGGCAGTCGTCAGGGGAGGACGGGGGTGCCGTCGCCCGCCGGTGGAGGGTGCGGCACTCGATGACGTCGACCGCGAGGCCGTCGCGGGACGTTCCCTCGTACTCGACCTCCACGTCCCGGCCGGTGTCGCTCAGGTCGTGCTGCGTGGGTCGGGAGCTCCGCGACCCTGGGGCGGTGGCTCCTCCCGCGTGGTCGGTGCTCCACCGGCCGTCCCGCCCTCGGGAGAGGGCAGGGCGGCGACCGCGACCGCGAGCCCGAGCGTGGAGCGCAGGCCCGCCAACCGGGGGCTCTCCAGCTCTCGTCTGAGTCGTGTGAGGTCGTGCGTCAGCAACTCGTTCTCCTCGTTCCTGTCGGTGTCGCCACCACTGCGGGGGTCGGTCACCAGTTCGTCGGGGGATCGCTGGCGGGGAAGGACTGCAGTCCCCACTCCTCGACGATGTCGATGAGCGGTTCCGTCCTCGCGTTCCTCGTCCGCCCGGCGACGAGTCCGTCCACGGTCGTCCGGGTGCGACCGAGGACCTCGACAGCGGCCGGGTGGACCTCGGGCGTCGCGGCGGGACGTGACCTGACCGCTGGACTGCGGGGGAGGGTGAGGGTCATGCAGGCATCTCCTCTACTGGGGGGCGTACCTCCAGCGTGCTCCTCGGTCGCCCGATCCCCCAGGGGGCGTCCGGTCAGTCGGGCCTGGCTCTGCTTGCCGACGGTCGGCAACATGCGGCTGGGCGGGTCCCCGGAGGCGGCCGCCCGCTGCGCCTGCTCCGGGCGGCCGCCCCCGCGGTCGTTGCCAGCGCTCGGCAAGGTCGATGGGCACCAGCTGACCGGCGACGTCCCTGGCCGGGCCGACGTCCGGAGGGCATGGTCGGGTGCAGCCGGTCGGGACCGCTGAGGCGATCGCCGTCGAGCGATCGCCCTCCGGGTCCCGCGGTCACCGGGAGCCGGCGTTCCCGGCCACCGACGACCTGACCCGTACGAGACCCCACCGGAGGAACCAGGTGTCCATCGCCACCGGGGACGCGGACGTCGCGTCTGCCGCGCCCGCCGTCGCTCCCCCGACGCTCGCCGACCGCTGCGACGCGTCCGCTGTCGTAGGCGGCCCCGACGGCAGGACCGGACGTGGTGCCTGCGGCGCGCAGGCACTCATCCGTGCCGTGCTGCCCAGCGGCGAGGACCTGGTCTTCTGCGCCCACCACGGCCGGGAGCACGAGGTGGCGCTCGCCGCTGCCGGTGCGACCGTCCACGACGGGACGGGCGCGATCACCGCCTAGCCCGGCGCCCGACCCGGTGGAGACGCCGGTCAGGGGCCGTCGCCCCGGACTCAGGCCCAGGGCAGCCGGCTGCGGGTGCCCCAGTAGTCCTCGGGGTCCTGCGGCTCGACCAGTCCGCCGACGTCGAGGCCGGCGACCCGGGGCGCGTCCGCGTTGCTGGTCAGCTGGGCCACGGTCACCGCGCCGCTGAGCACGACGTCGCACCACGACTGGGCGAGCGCCGCCCCCAGCGCGAGGGCGTCGACCCCGACGCCGTGCTCCCGCGCGGCCGCGGCGAGCGGGCTGTCGGCCGGCAGCCCGTGGTCGGTGAGGCGCCCGTTGGCGACGCCCTCCTTGACGACGACGCGCAGGCCGGCGGCGTGCGCCTCGGCCAGCGCGTCGCCCGCCGACGTCTCGAGCAGGTTCCAGGTCGACTGGACGCTGGAGAACAGCGGCCGGCCGTCGACGGTGAGCTCCAGGCCGCGGCGGACGGCGGCGGCCTGCTCCGGCCCGGAGGTCGAGAACCCGATCCCGGTGCCGGCGTCCCGGACCTCGGCCAGCCGGCGCTGCAGCGGCTCGTCGTCCCACAGCGGGCTCTCCGCGGTCAGCGAGTGCACCTGGTAGAGCCGCAGCCAGGGGCCGAGCAGCTCGGTGCTCTCCCGGTACTGGCGCTCGAACGCCGCCGCGGTGTGCTCCTTGACCTCGTGGCGGTCGGCGTCGGTGCGCCAGTCGCCGGTGTACCGGTAGCCCCACTTGCTGGCGACGAACGGCACCTGCTCGCGGCCCTGCAGCCAGGAGGCGAGGAACTCCTCGGCGCGGCCGTAGGAGCGGGCGGCGTCGACGTAGCCGATGCCCAGGGACGCCGCGGTGTCGAGCAGCTCGGAGGTGCGGGCGCGCAGCGCCGCCGGCGTCCGGTCGGCGGGCAGGTCGCGGTCGCGGCCGAGGGTGATGTAGGCCGGCCGCCCCACCGCCGCCAGGCCGAGCCCGAGCACCGCGGTCGGGGTGTCCCCGGTCATCGTCGTCCCCTTCCCCGGGTCAGCCCGGCACGTGCACGTCGAGCGCCAGCGGCAGGACGCCGGACAACGGCCCCACGTGCAGCCGGAAGACACCCGCCTCGGTGGCCCAGCGGTGCCCGGTCTCGTCCCAGTGCCGGTAGGCGCGCTCGGGCAGCTCCACCGTCACCGCCACCTCCTCCGCCGGGGCGGCCTCTGCCACGGCGAAGCCGGCCAGCCAGCGGACCGGCCGCTCGACCGCGCCGTCCGGCCGGGCGGCGTAGACCTGCACGACCTCCCGCCCCCGCCGGCTGCCGGTGTTGCGCAGCCGCACGGTGACCGCCGAGGCGCCCCCCTCGGCGGACAGGTACTCCCACGCGGTGTAGCCGAGACCGGAGCCGAACCGGAACCGCGGCTCCCGGCCGTCGCGGTCGTGGCCGCGGTGGCCGACGAACAGGCCCTCGTCGTAGCGCAGCGTCCCGTCGACCGGTCGCGGGGAGGGCAGGCCCGCCTCGTCGGCCGGCCAGGTGACCGGCAGCCGGCCGCCGGGCTCGACGGCCCCGAGGAGGACGTCGGCGAGGGCGTTGCCGCACTCCTGCCCCGGGAACCAGGTCAGCAGCACCGCCGGCACGTCGCCGGCCCACGGCAGCAGCACCGGGGCGCCGGAGTTGACGACCACCACCGTGCGCGGGTTGGCCTCGACCACCCGGCGGACCAGCTCGTCCTGCCGGCCCGGCAGCGCGAGCGAGGTGCGGTCGAAGCCCTCGCTCTCCACCTCCTCGGTGGTCCCCACGACGACGACGGCCACGTCGGCGTCCCGGGCCAGCGCCACGGCCTGCTCGAGCTCGGCGTCGTCGTCGGTGTCGCGGGCGGCGTGGACCTGGACCGTCACCGACTCCACGGCCGTGCCCTCGACGCCCCCGGCCGGCTCCGGCACGTGGCCGACGACGACCTCGACCTCCTCACCGGCCCGCAGTTCCACGGCTCCGGACGCCTGCGGGGGCCGCATCATGCCCTCGACGGGGTCCGCGCCCGGCGGCAGGCCGATCCGGGTGTCCAGGCGGACCTCCCCGCCGACCGTGACCCGGAACGAGCCCACGCCGGAGGCGCCGATCCGGTGGGGGCCGTCCTCCTCGGCCCGCACGCGGGTGCGCACCTCCACCGCCCGCACCCGGTCCATCGGCAGGTCCGGGCCGTAGGAGCCCAGCCCGGTGAAGGCCGCCGCCTCGCGCGTCTCGGTGCCGAGCACGGCGCCCTCCGCGTCGAGGAAGCGCACCTCCACGCCCCGGCCGCCGTCGGGGCGGCGCAGCATGTCGGGGTCCGCCGGCGGCAGGCGGTGCGTGCTGCGGCCGCCGCGGCCGTGCACGACCTCGACGTCCGACCCGAGGGCGGCGCGCAGCCCGGCCAGCGGGGAGACGGTGTACGGCGGGAACACCGTCGCACTGCCGCCGCCGAGGGTGCGGGCCTCGACCGCGTTGGGCCCGAGGACGGCGACCCGCCGCAACCGGCTCCGCTCGAGCGGCAGCAGGGGGCCCTCCGCGGAGCCGGCCGGCTCGTTGCGGGCCAGGACGAAGCCCGCCGCGGCGGTGGCCCGCAGCTCCGCGCCGACCTCCTCGGCGGTCCAGGCGGTGGCGTCCCGGCCGGCGACCCCCTCCAGGGCGCCGACCCGCCCGGCCAGCCGGAGCACCCGCAGCACCTTGTCCTCGACCGCGGACTCCGGCACCTCCCCGGCGCGCACCGCCGCGACGAGGGCCTCCCCCCAGGGGCTCCGCGGACCGGGCATCACCAGGTCCAGCAGCCCGTCCCCGGCCGCGGCGAGCGACCTGGCGGCGAACCAGTCGGAGACGACGACCCCGTCGAAGCCCCACTCGCCCTTGAGGACGTCGCGCTGCAGCGGGCTCTCGGTCATCGTCGTCCCGTTGACGCCGTTGTAGGCCGCCATGACCGCCCAGACGCCGCCCTCCCGCACGATCGCCTCGAAGGGCGCCAGGTACACCTCGCGCAGCACGCGCTCGTCGACCCGGACGTCGGCGGAGAAGCGCTCGGTCTCCTGGTCGTTGGCGACGAAGTGCTTCACGCTGGCCCCGACGCCCTCCTCCTGCAGCCCGCGGACGTAGGCGACGCCGATCCGGCCGGTGAGCAGCGGGTCCTCGCTGAAGCACTCGAAGTGTCGCCCGCCGTAGGGGGTGCGGTGCAGGTTGACGGTCGGGGCGAGCAGCACGTCGACGCCCCGGCGCCGGGCCTCCGCGGCCAGCAGCCGGCCCAGGCGCTCGACGCGGTCGACGTCCCAGGTCGCGGCCAGCGCCGTGGGGGAGGGGACGTTCGCGGAGGAGTCCCGCTCGTCCCAGCGCTCGCCGCGGACGCCGGCCGGACCGTCCGAGACGACGAGGCGGCGCAGCCCCGCGACCGGCTCGGGGTGCAGCGACCAGAAGTCCGCCCCGGTGAGCAGGCGCACCTGCTGCTCGAGGTCCAGCCGCTCGAGCCGCGCGCGCAGGTCGTCGTCGTGCACCGGGTGCGTTCCCTCCTCGGCAGGGCAGGCCACCGCAAGGTCTAGTTCGGTCCGACGGGCGCGGTCAACCGGAGCGCCGTGCGCCGGACGTCGTCCCTCGGGCAGGGTGGTCCCCGTGAAGCTGCTGCTGCCCGACTCCGTGCCGCTGGACCCCGCTCTGCCCGAGGGGGTCGAGGCGGTGCGCTACGACGCCGCGGCCCCGGTGCCCGACGAGCACCTCGACGCCGAGGCGCTGGTGGTGTGGGGCAACCGCCCGGGCGACCTGCGCGCCGTCGCCGGCCGGATGCCGGGGCTGCGCTGGGTGCAGACCCTGGCGGCCGGGCCGGACGTCGTCCTGGGCGCGGGCTTCCCGGAGGACGTCGTCGTGACCTCCGGCGTGGGACTGCACGACCGGCCGGTCACCGAGCACGCCCTCGCCCTGGTGCTCGCGCTGCTGCGCCGGCTCCCGGAGGCGATCGCCGCGCAGGCCGGGCACCGCTGGGCCGACGAGCTCGGCGGGCTGCAGCCGCTGCACCCCGACGGCCGGGTGACCACCCTGCTCGGCGCCCGGGTGCTCGTGTGGGGCTTCGGCAACATCGGGCAGCACCTGGCACCGCTGCTGCAGGCCCTCGGCGCGCAGGTGCGGGGCGTGGGGCGCAGCGCGGGGGAGCGGGCCGGGTTCCCCGTCGTCGCCCAGGACGAGCTGGAGGACGAGCTCCGGCGGACCGACGTCCTGGTGATGATCCTGCCCGCCACCGAGGCCACGACCCACGCGCTGGACGCCGCCCGGCTGGCCGCGCTGCCGCGGCACGCGCTCGTCGTGAACGTCGGCCGGGGGACGACGGTCGACGAGCCCGCCCTCGTCGCCGCGCTCACCGAGGGGGGCATCGCCGGTGCCGCGCTCGACGTCACGGAGGTGGAGCCGCTGCCGGCCGACTCCCCGCTGTGGGACGCGCCGAACCTGCTGCTCACCCCGCACGCCGCCGGCGGCCGGCCGGTCGGTGCCGACGAGCTCGTCGGCACCAACCTGGAGGCCCTGCTCGCCGGGCGCGAGCTGCGCAACGTCGTGGCGCGCTGACCCCCCGAGGGGGGAACACTGTCGACAGTCGGCACGACCGCCGGGACGGCGCGGCTACGATGACGGTCGACGAGGAGGCTGCTGCGTGAGCGTTGAGTCACTGTCGGCACTGGACCGGAGCACGCTGCGCGAGCGGTCCCTCGAGGCGCTCCGGTCGGCCATCCTCTCCGGCCGGTACCGGCCCGGTGACCACCTCGGGGAGGTCGAGCTGGCGGGGTCGCTCGGGGTCAGTCGCGGCACGGTGCGCGAGGCGCTGCGGCACCTCCAGCAGGAGGGGCTGGTCACCGCCGGCAACCGCGGCATGCTGCGGGTCAACAGCCTGTCCTCCGCCGAGGTGCACGAGCTCTTCCGCGTCCGCGCCGCCCTCGAGGGGCTCGCCGTCCGGGAGGTCATCGCCTCGCCGCGGCGGGAGGCCGCCGCCGAGACGCTGCGGACGGCCGTGGAGCGGCTCTCCGACGAGGGCGAGCCGGCCGCGCGGATGGAGGCCGACCTGGCGTTCCACCTGCTGCTCTGCCGGCTGTCGGGCAACTCCATGCTGGTCGAGGCCTGGCAGCGGCTCGAGGGCCGGATGCGGGTCGCCATCCTCAACGGCGCGGCCTGGCAGGCGCCGATGATGGCCCGCGACCGGCACGTGCCGATCGTCGAGGCCATCGAGCGCGGGGACGTCGAGGCCGCCGTGCGGGTCGTCGACGAGCACATGGCCGGCGCCGCGGAGCACTTCGCGCGGGCCACCGAGTCCTCCTGAGCCTCCCGACCTGAGGGGGCGGCCGCCGACGGCCGCCTCCTCCGTCGTGCTGCCTCCGGGCTGACCTGCGCCGACGCAGGCGGCCGGAAGTGACCCTTGACACCGTGACGGCCGCCACCCACTCTAGTCGGCAGTTGACTGTCAACAGTCGACGGACAACGGGGATCCGACGCCCACCGCCCACTGGAGGTCACCGTGACCGAGCGGCACCCACCCGTCCGCGATCCGCACCTCGAGGAGGTCGCCGCCTGGCACCCGATCGAGGGGACGCCGGAGAAGAAGAAGGTCGCCATCGGCTGTTCGGTCGGCGCGACGATCGAGACCTACGACTTCATCGGCTTCGGCATCGCGGCGGCGCTGTACTTCAACACCGCCTTCTTCCCGGCCGACGACCCGCTGTCGAGCACGCTGCTGTCCTTCGCCACGCTGGGCATCGGCTTCGCCGTCCGCCCGCTCGGCGGCATCATCGGCGGCTACCTCGGCGACAAGATCGGCCGCAAGCCCGTTCTCGTCGGCTCCCTGCTGCTCATGGGGATCGCGACGGTCCTCATCGGCTGCCTGCCCACCTACGACCAGGTCGGCGTCTGGGCCGGGGTCCTGCTCGTCGCGGTGCGCGTGGTGCAGGGGCTGGCGTTCGGCGCGGAGTGGGGCGGGGCGATCCTCATGTGCTTCGAACACGCCCCCTGGCGCAAGAAGGGCCTGTACACCGGCATCACGCAGGCCGGCTTCCCGGTCGGGCTGCTGCTGGCCAACCTGGCCTTCCTGGCCAGCGTCCCGCTGGGCGGCTCGTGGGCGTGGCGGGTGCCGTTCCTGCTGTCGGCCGTGCTGATCGTCGTGGGCATCGTGATCCGGCTCAAGGTCGAGGAGTCGCCGGAGTTCGAGGAGCTCAAGGAGGAGGGCGAGCTCTCCAAGAACCCGCTCCTCGAGGTGCTCCGCGACGACTGGCGCAACATCCTGCGCGCCTTCTGCCTGCGGATCACCGAGACCGCCGGCTACGCGGTGTCGGTCACGTTCATGCTCTCCTACGTCGCCGCCGAGGGGCTGGCCGACCGGTCGGTCACCCTCACCGGGACGATGATCGCCGCCGCGATCGGCATCTTCGCCACCACCTACTGGGGCGCGCTGACCGACCGCATCGGACGGCGCCCCGTGTACCTGCTGGGCACCGCGCTGCACGTGCTGTGGGGCATCCCGCTGTTCCTCACGGTCAACACCGGCGCAGCCGTGGCGATCGTCATCGCCTTCGTCGTCAGCTACGCGGTCCTGCAGAACTCGCTGGCCGGGGTGCAGGGCGCCTGGTTCTCCGAGCTGTTCGCGACCAAGACCCGCACCACGGGCGCGTCGCTGGCCTACCAGATGTCGGCGGTCGTGTCCGGGTTCACCCCGCTGATCGCCGCCGCCCTCTACGGGACCTACGGCTGGATCGGCCCGGCCCTGCTGTTCATGGGCTACGGCCTCCTCGGCCTGGTCGCCACCCTGTCGACCAGGGAGACCTGGGGCCGCGCCGAGCGGGAAGAGGTCGCCGTGCTCGAGCGCACCCTCGCCGCCGAAGCCGCCGTCCCCACCCCCCGGACCCGGACGTCCGAGCACCGGCCGACGGCCGACTCGGCGACCGACTGAGCTCACTCCCGAGAGGAGCACGACATGACCTCGCTGACCACACCGCAGGCCGCACCGGCCGCCGGGGACCGGGCGGAGCGGATCGAGCGCATCCGCCAGGCCGCGTACCGGATCCGCCGCAACGCCCTGGACATGGGGGAGGTGCAGGGCCAGGGCTACATCGGGCAGGCGCTCGGCGTGGCCGACGTCCTGGCCGCCGTCTACACCGACCAGCTCCGGTACCGCCCGGAGGACCCGCACTGGCCCGCCCGGGACCGCTTCCTGCTCTCCATCGGCCACTACGCCATCGCCCTCTACGCGGCGCTGGCCGAGGCCGGCACGATCCCGGCCGAGGAGCTGGAGACCTACGGCTCGGACGACTCCCGGCTGCCGATGTCGGCCATGGCCTCCTACACGCCCGGCGTGGAGATCTCCGGCGGGTCGCTCGGCCACGGGCTGGCCGTGGCCGCCGGCATGGCGATCGGGCTGCGCCACCAGGGCAACGGGGCGCGGGTCTACAACCTGCTCTCCGACGGCGAGCTGGACGAGGGCTCGACCTGGGAGGCCGCGCTGGCCTGCGCCCACCACGGCCTGGACAACGTCACCGCGATCGTCGACGTCAACGCGCTGCAGGCCGACGGCCCCACCGCCGGCGTGCTGCGCACCGAGCCGGTGACCGACAAGTGGCGGGCCTTCGGCTGGCACGCCCTGCGCGTCGACGGCAACGACGTCGCCGCGCTCGTCGACGCCCTCGACGAGCTCCGCGCGCACCGCGGCTCGCCGGGGGTGCTCGTCTGCGACACCCGCATCGGTCGCGGGGTGCCGCTGCTCGAGGGCCGGGAGAAGGCCCACTTCATGCGGGTCGAGGAGCACGAGTGGCAGATCGCCCGCGACCAACTGCAGGAGGGGACGACCCGATGACCAGCACCACGCCGAAGAAGCGGCTCACCACCTCGGCGATGATCGCCTCGTTCGCCGACCCCGGTCAGCGCACCACCAGCGCACCGTTCGGGCACGCGCTCAACCGGCTGGCCGAGCAGCGGCCCGAGATCGTCGGGCTGTCGGCCGACCTGGCCAAGTACACCGACATGCACGTGTTCCGCGACGCCCACCCGGACCGGTTCTTCCAGATGGGCATGGCCGAGCAGTCGCTGCTCGGGACGGCGGCCGGCATGGCGGAGGTCGGGCTGGTGCCGTTTGCCTCCACCTACTCGGTGTTCGCCACCCGGCGGGCCTACGACTTCCTCTGCCTGGACATCGCCGAGCCGAACCTGAACGTCAACGTCGTCGGCGCGCTGCCCGGCCTCACCACCGGGTACGGGCCGAGCCACCAGGCCACCGAGGACCTGGCGATCCTCCGCGGCTGCCCCAACCTCACCATCGTCGACCCCTGCGACTCGGTCGACATCGAGCAGGCCGTGCCCGCGCTGGCCGACGCCCCCGGCCCCACCTATCTGCGGCTGCTCCGCGGGGCGGTCCCGACGGTGCTGGACGAGTACGACTACCGCTTCGAGCTGGGCAAGGCCGCCGAGCTGCGCACCGGGCGGGACGTCGTCCTCATCTCGACCGGGCTGATGACGATGCGGGCGCTGCAGGCCGCGGCCCGGCTCGAGGCCGATCACGTGGACGTCGCCGTGCTGCACGTGCCGACGATCAAGCCGCTGGACACCGAGGCGATCCTGCGGGGCGCCCGCACCGACCGGCTCGTCGTCACGCTGGAGAACCACACCGTCGTCGGCGGCCTCGCCGAGTCGGTCGCCTCCACCCTGGCCTTCGCCGGGGTGGGTACCCGCGTGGTGCCCATCGCCCTGCCCGACGAGTTCCTCGCCGCCGGCGCCCTGCCCACGCTGCACGACCGCTACGGCCTGTCGACCGACGCCGTCGTCGCCCGGGTCCGGGACGAGCTCAGCGGTCCCGCCGGGCACCGCCCGCCGACGTCCCCGCACGTCGCAGCAGCACCTGCCGACCCCGCCCCCGCCACCGCCTGAGATCCCTGGAGGAACCCGTGTCCGTCTCCGACAAGACCGTCGTCATCACCGGCGCCGGCTCCAAGCGCGGCATCGGCCGCGCCACCGCCCACACCCTGGCCGCCGCCGGCTGGAACGTCGCGATCCTCGACCTCGACGAGGCCAGCGCCAAGGACGCCGCCCACGAGGTGGCCGAGCGCAACCGCGTCCAGGCCGTGGGCGTGGGCTGCGACATCACCGACGAGGCCTCCGTGGAGAACGCGCTGACCGTCCTCGACGGCGCGCTGCCCCCGGTCGGGGCCCTGGTGAACAACGCCGGCATCACCTCGCCGACGCCCTTCCTCGAGGTCAGCGGCGAGGAGTGGGACCGCATCTTCGCGGTCAACGTGCGAGGGGCGTTCAACGTGACCCGCCGCCTCGCGCCCGGCATGGCCGAGCGCGGCTTCGGCCGCATCGTCTTCCTCTCCTCGGTCTCCGCCGAGCGGGGTGGCGGGGTCTTCGGCGGGGTGGCCTACTCCGCCGCCAAGGCCGCCGAGCTCGGCTTCACCCGGGCGCTGGCCCGCGAGCTCGGGCCGCACGGCATCACCGTGAACGCCGTCGCGCCGGGGCTCATCGACACCGACATCACCGGCGGCGCGCTGGAGGGGGAGCGCAAGGCGGAGCTGGTCGCCGGGATCCCCGTGGGCCGCAACGGCCGGGTCGCCGACGTCGCCGACCTCATCACCTACCTGTGCCGGGAGGAGACCGGCTACGTCACCGGCGCGACCTACGACGTCAACGGCGGGTCGCACATCCACTGAGGACCCCGTCCTCCTCACCGCTCGCGAGCTCGCGGCGAGCCTCTGGACGGGGCCGGTCCCCGGCCTCCTGCCGGCGCGGCCCGTCCCCTCCGGGGGGCGGGCCGCGCCGGCGGTGGCTCAGCGGGGTGTCGCCCCGCTCGGGCGGAACGGCGCGCCGTGGCCGGGGACGACGAGCGTGGCGAGCTCGAGCACCCGCTCCCGCTGGCGTCGCAGCTCGTCGCGGTCGGGGGAGTAGGGGTCGTCGGCCGGGCCCTCGCCGGTCCACCACAGGTGGGTGAGCGCGACGACGTCGTCGGGCGTGCCCACCAGCGTCGTGACGTCCTGCGGGGTGTGCCCCGGCGTGGCCAGCAGGCGCACCGAGGGGGTGAGGTCGACGCCGTCGGCAGCCCGCCGGGTGAACACGTCGCCCTCGATCACCGACTGGAAGTCGTGCACCGGCACCACGGGGAACAGCGCCACGTTGAGCGTGTGGTCGAGGTGGTGGTGGCTGAGGACGACGTCGGTGATG
Source organism: Geodermatophilus siccatus (assembly GCF_900103785.1). Lineage (GTDB taxonomy): Bacteria > Actinomycetota > Actinomycetes > Mycobacteriales > Geodermatophilaceae > Geodermatophilus > Geodermatophilus siccatus. Next base: position 178,585 of record NZ_FNHE01000008.1, read on the forward strand.
TCCTCGGGCGCGACGCCGAGCTCGCGCAGCGGCCGCAGGATGAGCTCCCGGTCGGCCACCATGCCGGGGTCGACGACCACCACCCGCCCGGCGTCGCGCACCAGGCTCACCGTTCCCGCCACGTGCGGCAGGCGGGCGTAGCCCTCGACCAGGACGTCGACGCGGGCGGTGCGGGAGAGGTCGGCCACCCGCGGACCGTAACCCGGGCTCAGCCCGCCAGCGAGCGGCGCAGCGCCCGCACCGAGGCGGCCGCCCCGGAGTCGGTCATCACCACACCCGCGTGGTCGTGCCCGGGCAGCAGCTCCGCCGTCACCAGGCCGTCCGACGCGGCCACCACCGCGGCGACCTCGTCGTCGGTGTAGGCCGGCGGTGACCCGGCGCCGACGCTCCACTCGGCGTGCAGCAGCTGCGTGGGCACCGAGAGCCGGCGCAGCGCGTCGGCGGCCGTGTCGGTGAGGAAGACGTCCGCGGCGTCGTCGACCAGCGCCCGGCCGTCCAGCCGCACCCGGCCGCCGTCCCGGCCGCGCTCCAGGTCGTGCGCCAGGCAGGTGGCCAGGTGCGGGTCGGCGGGGTCGAGCAGCGGCGCGGTGTGCGCGACGACGACGTCGACGTAGCTCGCCAGGTCGGGCCAGTCGGTGCCCAGCCGGGCGGTGCGGTCGGCGAAGGCCGCCTCCAGCTGCTCGCGGCTGGTGGGCCGGCGCACCGTCGGCGGCCCGCCGTCGAGCAGGGTCAGGCTGCGCACCCGCTCCGGTGCGGTGACCGCGAGCTGCACGGCGATGAAGCCGCCCAGCGACATGCCGAGGACGTCGACGGTCTCCAGCCCCAGCGCGTCGAGGACGGCGAGCTGGTCGGCGACGTGCCCGGCCAGGGTCGAGGCGTCCGGTCGCGGCGTGCTCGACCCGCGGCCGCTGAGGTCGGCGGCGACGAGGTCGACGTCCGGCGCCGCGGCGAGGGTCCAGGACCACAGCCGCGAGGTGCTGCTGAGGCCGTGGATCCCCAGCACCGGACGGGTGCTGCCCGGTCGCCGCCAGGCGTGCACGCAGCGGCCGCCGGGCCGCCGGACCTCGACGTGCTGGGAGAAGTCGTCGGCGCTCACGCGGGCACCGCGTCGGGGAAGACCTTCCCGGGGTTGAGGATGCCGTGCGGGTCGAGCGCGGCCTTGACCGCGCGCTGCATGGCGACCACCTCCGGGGCCAGCTCGACCGCCAGCCCGTCGCGCTTGAGCAGGCCGACGCCGTGCTCGCCGGTCACCGTCCCGCCCAGCGCCACGGCGTCGCGCATGATCTCGCCGAACGCGACCTGCGCCCGGGCCCGCGCCTCGGCGTCGCCGGGCGGGGTGATGAGCAGCGGGTGCAGGTTGCCGTCGCCGGCGTGCGCGATGTTGGCGATGAGCACGTCGTTGCGGGCGGCGGCCGCCTCGATCCGGGCGAGCATCTCCGGGACGGCGGCCTTGGGCACGCAGACGTCCTCGGTCAGCAGGGGGCCCAGCCGCTCCAGCGCCGGGTAGGCCAGCCGGCGCGCGGCGAACAGCGCCTCGGCCTCGGCCGGGTCGGTGGACGCCGCGGCCCACGTGGCACCGCCGAGCTCGAAGCTGCGCAGCATCGCGTCGGCCTCGGCGTCGCCGGCCGGGCCGGGGGCGTCGGTGCGGCCGAGCAGCACCACGGCGGCGTCGACCGACAGGCCCATGTTCTTCCACTCGTCGACGGCGGCCAGGCAGTGCCGGTCGACCAGCTCCAGCGCCGAGGGCGTCACCCCCGCCGCGCCGAGCGCCTCGACCGCGCGGCCGGCGTCGACCACGGAGTCGAAGTAGCCGACGACGGTCCGCTCCGGCGCCCGCGCCGGCCGCAGCCGCACGGTCACCTCGGTGACCACGCCGAGGGTGCCCTCGGAGCCGACCACCAGCCCGACCATGTCGTAGCCGACCACGCCCTTCGCGGTGCGCCGCCCGAGCCGCACGACCTCGCCGAGCCCGTTGACCACCTCGAGCTCGAGCACGTAGTCGCGGGTCACGCCGTACTTCACGCAGCACACGCCGCCGGCGTTGGTGGCCACGTTGCCGCCGATGGTCGACCAGGGGGAGCTGGCCGGGTCCGGCGGGTACCACAGGCCCTGCTCGGCGCAGGCGGCGCGCAGGTCGTCGTTGACCACGCCGGGCTGGACGACGGCGTAGCGCTCCACCGGGTCGATGGCGACCACGTCCCGCATGTGCTCGGTGGACAGCACGACGCACCCGTCGACGGCGTTCGCCCCGCCGGACAGGCCGGTGCCGGCGCCGCGCGGCACCAGCGGCGTCCGGTGCGCCAGGCAGGCGCGCACCACGGCCTGCACCTCGGCCGTGGACCGGGGGCGGACGACGGCCACCGGCGCGCCGTGGGGCGCCCACTCGGCCTCGTCGTGGACGTAGGAGCCGACGACGTCGTCGTCGGACAGGACGCGGTCGGCCGGGAGGGCGGCCAGCAGGGCGGCCACGACGCCGGACTGCAGTGCGGGAGCCTGTGTCACGCCCCTCAGTCAAGCACCGCGGCCCGCCCGCGCACCGGGGCTCAGCCGAGCACCGCGTCGCGCCCGCCCGCCGTCGTCGCGACGGGTGCCCGGCGGCGCGACAGCAGGAGGGCGCCGGCCGCCGACAGCAGCATGGCGATGCCGACCAGCCACAGCGCGGGCCGGATGCTGCCGGTGGCGTCGGAGACCCACCCGGTGATGTAGGGGGCGGCGAAGCCGGCGGTGTTGCCCAGGGAGTTGATCAGCGCGATGCCTGCTGCGGCCCCGGCGCCGGCGAGGAACAGCGGCGGGAAGTGCCAGAACACCGGCAGCGCGCAGCAGATGCCGACCGCGGTCAGGGTGATGACGGCCATGACGGTGAACGGCGAGTCGAGGTAGAGGGCCACCGGGATGGTCACCCCGCCCAGCGCCGCCGGGAGGGCCAGGTGCCAGCGGCGCTCGCCCGTCCGGTCGGAGTGCCGGCTCCACAGCACCATCGTGAGCGCGCCGGCGAGGAACGGGACCGCGACGATGGCGCCGGTCTCGAAGATCGAGTAGCTGGCGTCGAAGCGCTCCGCGAAGCCCGCCACCACGGTCGGCAGGAAGAACGAGACCGCGTACAGGCCGTAGACGACGCCGAAGTAGACGAAGCCGAGACCGACCACCCGCAGGTCGGCCATCGCCCGCCACGGGGAGGCCTCCCGCGGGCCGGACGTCTCGCCCTCGGCGGCGATGGTCCGGGCCAGCCAGGTCCGCTCCTCGGCGGTGAGCCAGCGGGCGTCCTCGGGGCGGTCGGTCAGGTAGAACCAGCACGCGACCCCGAGCAGCACGGCGGGCAGGCCCTCGACGAGGAACATCACCCGCCAGCCCTCCAGGCCGAACAGCCCGTCGGCGTACTGGATGATCGCGCCCGACAGCGGTGCCCCCAGGGCCGAGGAGAGCGGGACGGCCACCAGGAAGGCCCCGATCAGCTGCACCCGCTGGGCCCGCGGCAGCCACCAGGTCAGGTAGAGCAGGACCCCGGGGAAGAAGCCGGCCTCGGCGACGCCGAGCAGCACCCGCAGCGCGTACAACCAGCCCGCCGAGTCGACGAAGGCCATCGCGCTGGCGACGATCCCCCAGCTGACCATGATCCGGGCGATCCAGCGCCGGGCGCCGAAGCGGTGCAGCGCCAGGTTGCTCGGGACCTCGAAGAGCAGATAACCGATGAAGAACAGCCCCGACGCCAACCCGAACATCGTCTCGGTCAGCCCCAGGTCCTCGCTCATCGTGAGCTTGGCGAAGCCGATGTTGGTGCGGTCGAGGTAGTTGACGAAGTAGAGGAGCCCGAGGAAGGGCACCAGCCGCCACGCGACCTTGCGCAGCGCGCTCCTCCCGACCGGGTCGGTCTCGGTGTGGGCCACGGCTCCTCCAGACGACGTCCGTGCGGGTGTCCGCGGTCACGGTAGAGCCGCTGGCTCGCGTGCCAGGTCGGCGCGTCGGGACCCCTCCGGGTGGACGGACCGGCACTGGCCCGGTGGCGCCGGGTCTCGCACATTCAGCGGGGACACCGCCCACGTCCCGAGGAGGACGCATGACCACCCCCTACTGGGTCGCCGGCCGGCCCCGGACCGGCACCGACGTCGTCGAGGTGCGCTCGCCGTTCGACGGCGCCGAGGCGGGCCGGACGACGAACGCCACCGCCGAGGACGTCGAGGCCGCGGTGTCGGCCGCCCACGCCGCCCGCGCCGCCTGTGCCGCGCTCCCCGCCCACGCGCGGGCCGCCGCCCTCGACCACGTGTCCCGGCGGCTGGCCGAGCGCAGCGAGGAGGTCGCCGCGCTGATCACCGCGGAGTCCGGCAAGCCGCTCAAGTGGGCCCGGCTCGAGGTGGCCCGTGCGGTGTCGACCTTCCGCTGGGGCGCGGAGGAGGCGCGGCGCTGGTCGGGCAGCCTGCAGCGGCTGGACACCGACCCGGCCGCGACCGGGCGGATGGCGCTGGTGCGGCGGGTGCCGCGCGGCCCGGTGCTGGGCATCGCGCCGTTCAACTTCCCGCTCAACCTGGTGGCGCACAAGGTGGCGCCGGCGATCGCCGCCGGGGCGCCGATCGTCGTCAAGCCCGCCCCCGCGACGCCGCTGTCGGCGCTGCTGCTCGGCGAGATCCTGGCCGAGACCGAGCTGCCGGCCGGCGCCTGGTCGGTGCTGCCGGTGCCCAACGAGGTCGCCGCAGCGCTGGTGCAGGACCCGCGGCTGCCGGTCGTCTCCTTCACCGGGTCGGTGCCGGTCGGCTGGTCGATCCGCGAGTCCGCGCCGCGCAAGCACGTCACCCTCGAGCTCGGCGGCAACGCCGCGGTCGTCGTCGCCCCCGACCAGGACGACGCGGCGCTGGACCGGGCCGCCTCCCGCATCGCGACCTTCGCGATGTACCAGGCCGGGCAGTCCTGCATCTCGGTGCAGCGGGTGTTCGCCCACCGGGCGGTCGCCGACGCGCTGACCACCCGCGTGGTGGAGGCCGTGGAGAAGCTGGTCACCGGCATCCCGACCGACCCGGCGACCGACGTCGGGCCGCTGATCGACGAGCGGGCCGCCCGGCGGGTGGAGAGCTGGGTCGACGAGGCCGTGGCCGCGGGCGCCCGCGTGCTCACCGGCGGCACCCGCGACGGCGCCACCTACGCACCCACGGTGCTCACCGACGTCCCGACCGACGCGAAGGTTTCCTGCGAGGAGGTGTTCGGGCCGGTCGTCGTCCTGGACACCGTGGACTCCGTGGACGAGGCGTTCGCCCGGGTGAACGACAGCCGCTTCGGGCTGCAGACCGGCGTCTTCACCCGCGACCTGCAGGTGGCCTTCCGCGCGGCCTCGGTGCTCGAGGTCGGGGGAGTGGTGGTCGGCGACGTCCCGAGCTTCCGCGCCGACCAGATGCCCTACGGCGGTGTGAAGGACTCCGGCACCGGCCGCGAGGGCGTGCACGCGGCGATGGAGGACCTCACCGAGGAGCGCGTCCTCGTCCTCACCGGCATCGACGTCTGAGCACTCCGTCGTCCTGCACCACGGCACGCCGCAGGCCCCCCGGCCGCCGCTGACGACCTCGAGGCGGCCGGGATGCGGCGAGGCCCCGGTCCGATCGGACCGGGGCCTCGTTGTTCTCCGTCGTCCTACCGGACGACACCGCGGCCACGTGCCGTCCCCGACCTGCGCTGAGCCGCTGCCCGTGTCCCGGTCGGGGACCCTCCGGGCCCCGCGACCGGGCCACCGCGGCCACGTGCCGTCCCCGACCTGCGCTGAGCCGCTGCCCGTGTCCCAGTCGGGGACCCTCCAGGCCCCGCGACCGGGCCACCGCGGCCAGGTGCCGTCCCCGACCTGCGCTGAGCCGCTGCCCGTCGCCCCCCGCAGAGTCGACCATGGGGTTGTCGCCGGTTCGCGCGGCGTGTCCTCGCGTGTCGCCTGCACCACCCCATGATCAACTCGGTGGGCCGGGCGTAGGGCCCCCGAACGCGCAACGGCCCCGGGAGGGGTCCTCCCGGGGCCGTCCTGCGGGCGATCAGCTGTCGAGGTTGGCCATGACGTGCTTGATGCGGGTGTAGTCCTCGAACCCGTACATGGACAGGTCCTTGCCGTAGCCGGAGTGCTTGAAGCCGCCGTGCGGCATCTCGGCGACCAGCGGGATGTGCGTGTTGATCCAGACGCAGCCGAAGTCCAGCGCCTTGCTCATCCGCATCGCCCGGCCGAAGTCCTTCGTCCAGACGCTGGAGGCCAGCCCGTACTCCACCCCGTTGGCCCAGGCGAGGGCCTGCTCCTCGTCGGAGAACCGCTGCACGGTGATGACCGGCCCGAAGACCTCCTTCTGCACCAGCTCGTCGTCCTGCCGCAGCCCGGCCACGACGGTCGGCTCGACGAAGAAGCCGCGGTCGCCCTGCCGGCGCCCACCGGCGGTGATCTCGGCGTGGTCGGGTGCGCGGTCGAGGAACCCGGTGACGTGCGCGAGCTGGTTGGCGTTGTTCACCGGCGGCACCAGGGCGTCCTCGTCGCCGGCACCGTTCTCGTACGTCGTCCGGGTGTTCCTCGCCTGCTCGGTCAGCGCCGCGACGAAGTCGTCGTGGATGCCCGGCCCGGCCAGCACCCGGGTGGCGGCGGTGCAGTCCTGTCCGGCGTTGAAGTAGCCGGCGACCGCGATGGCCTCGGCCGCGGCCTCGAGGTCGGCGTCGTCGAAGACGACGACCGGCGCCTTGCCGCCGAGCTCCAGGTGCACCCGCTTGACGTCGCGGGCGGCCGACTCGGCCACCGCCATGCCCGCCCGCACCGACCCGGTGATCGAGACCATCTGCGGGGTGCGGTGCTCGACCAGCGCCCGGCCGGTGTCCCGGTCGCCGCAGACCACGTTGAACACGCCCGGCGGGAGGAACTCGGCGGCCAGCTCGGCCATCCGCAGCGTCGTCGCCGGGGTGGTGTCGCTGGGCTTGAGGACGACGGTGTTGCCGGCCGCGATCGCCGGCGCGAACTTCCAGACCGCCATCATCATCGGGTAGTTCCACGGCGTCACCTGGCCGATGACCCCGACCGGCTCGCGTCGGATCCAGGACGTGTGGCCGGCCATGTACTCCGCGGCCGCCTTGCCCTCGAGGTTGCGCGCGGCACCGGCGAAGAACCGGATCTGGTCGACCATCGGCGGGATCTCCTCGCTGGCGGTCAGCCCGAGCGGCTTGCCGGTGTTGCGGCTCTCCAGCGCCACCAGCTCCTCGCCGTGCGCCTCGATCGCGTCGGCGAGCCGGAACAGCGCCAGGGAGCGCTCCGACGGGGTGGCGTCCCGCCAGCCCGGGAACGCCCGCGCCGCGGCGGTGTAGGCGCGGTCGACGTCCTCGGCCGACGACACCGGGGCCGAGGCGAACACCTCACCGGTGGCCGGGTCCACCAGGTCGGCCCGGCGGCCGTCGGTGGCGTCGACGTGCTCCCCGCCGACGAAGTTGCGCAGCTCGAGCTTCTCGCTCACCGGAGGTCCCTCTCGTTCGGGCGTCCCGGCGTTCCCGGAACCGCTGATCCGGTGGCAATCGTCACTGCAGGCGGCCGATCTGTCCAGCCTCACGGCACATTGGCGACGGATTCCTCAGGACGACGGCGGGTGCAGGGCCAGCCAGAGCTCGGCCCGGACGCCGGGGGAGTCCAGGTCGCGGCCGAGCAGCTCCTCGGCCCGCCGGATCCGCTTGCGCAGCGTGTGCCGGTGGACGCCCAGGCGGGCCGCGGCCGGCTCCCACTGCCCGTGGGCGGCCAGCCAGACGCGCAGCGACTCCACCAGGTCGCCGGGGCCGGCCCGGTCGGCCGCGGCCAGCGGTGCCAGCGCGGCCTCGGCGAACGCGGTGGTGGCGCCCGGGTCGAGCAGGGCCGCCAGTCCGCGGCCGGCCAGGTCGGCGAAGGCGGTGACCGGCCGTCCCGCGGCCCGGCCGTGCCCGGCCGCCTGCCGGGCCTGGCGCACGCCGTCGGCGAGCCGCGCCCACGGCACCGGCGGCGCGGTCCCGAGGACGGCGCCGGGCACCCGCTCGGGCAGGTCGGCCAGCCGCCCGGCCAGCGGGCCCTCGGCCGGCACCAGGACGACGAGGGCGTCGTCGAGCTCGGCCGACAGCACCGGCTCGCGGACGTGCGCGGCCGCGTCGGCGGCCACGTCGACGGCGGCGGCCCGCTGCTCGGGGCTGCCCAGCACCGCCAGCGCCAGCACCGGCTCGCCCGGGAGCCGCTCGCCCAGCGCCGCCACCACCGGCTCGGCCGCGGCGGTCTGCCCGGCCAGCAGCAGCTGCAGGATCGCCGCCCGCAGCGCCGCGGTGCCGCTGTCGAGCGCGCGGGACTGCTCCAGCCGCAGCGTGAGCAGCAGCGCGGCCGCGTTGACCACGTGCCGGTCGCCCGCCGAGAAGGGGTCCGGCCGGCCGACGGCGAGGAAGCCGCGGACCCGCGAGCCGGTGCCCAGCGACTGCAGCAGCACCGTCTCGCCGGGCTGGGTGAGCGCGGCGCCGGCCGGGGGCCGGGCCGTGCGCAGCCGGTCGACCGCCCCCGTCAGGCTGCCGGCGCGACCCCGGGCGGACGGCGGCGCTGCCTCCAGCGGCGTCCCCGCGGCGTCGACCAGCAGTGCCCAGCCGCCGAGGTGCCGGGCCAGCCGGTCCACGACGGTGCCCGGAGCGCCGGGGGCGACCGCGGCGCGGGTCAGCTCGCGCTGCACCGTCGACGTCCGGGTGACCGCCGCGTACTCCTCGGCGGCCAGTGCGCTGGAGACCGCCCGCGACAGGGCGATGAACGGCGTCTGCCGCGGCACCTCGAGCACCGCCAGGCCGTGCTCGTCGGCCGCGGCGACCAGTTCCGCGGGCACCTCCGCGTGGGTGAGGCCGGTGCCCAGGCCGAGGCCGACCACGCCGGCCCCGGCCAGCCGGCGGACGTACCCGTCGGCCATGCCGGGCGTCAGCGCCAGGCCGGTGGTGAGCAGCAGCTCGCCGCCCTCGAGGAACGGTGTGGGTTCGGCGAGCTCGCTGACGTGCACCCAGGAGATCGCGCGGTCCACCTGTGCGCTGCGGGTGTGCAGCGTCAGCGCGAGCGACGGAGTGCCGAGCAGGGTCGCGACGGTGACCGGCACGGGAGGACCTCTCGACGATCTGGACACCCGGACGTCCCGGGAGTGCCGATCCGGACGGTACCGGGAGAGACGCACGCCACGGACCCTGGACGCGAGGACCTCCCCCGTCGGGGGAGGCCGGCCCCACGAGGAGACAGCGATGACCGACCTGCTGACCGGCCCCCACCCCGTCGTCGCCCAGGAGCGGCGCCTCGTCACCGAGCTGCCCGGTCCCCGCTCGCGCGAGCTGGCCGCCCGCCGCGCCGCCGCGGTCACCTCCGCCGTGGGCAGCGTCCTGCCGGTCTACGTCGAGCGCGCGGCCGGCGGCGTGGTGGTCGACGTCGACGGCAACTCCTTCATCGACCTGGGCTCGGGCATCGCCGTCACCAACGTCGGCCACGCCGCGCCCGAGGTCGTGGCCGCCGTCCAGGCGCAGGTCGCCGCCTTCACCCACACCTGCTTCATGGTCGGCCCGTACGAGGGCTACGTCGCCGTCGCCGAGGAGCTCGACCGGCTGACCCCCGGTGACCACGAGAAGCGCACGGCGCTGTTCAACACCGGCGCCGAGGCCGTGGAGAACGCGGTCAAGGTGGCCCGGGTGGCCACCGGCCGCTCCGCCGTCGTCGTCTTCGACCACGCCTACCACGGCCGCACCAACCTCACGATGGCCCTGACGGCGAAGAACATGCCGTACAAGCACGGCTTCGGGCCCTTCGCCGGCGAGGTCTACCGGGTGCCGATGTCCTACCCGTACCGCGACGCACCGGGGATGACCGGCGAGCAGGCCGCCGCGCGGGCGATCGACCTGATCGAGACGCAGATCGGCGCCGCCAACGTGGCCGCCGTGCTCATCGAGCCGATCCAGGGCGAGGGCGGTTTCGTCGTCCCGGCGCCGGGCTTCCTGTCCGCCCTGACCGACTGGTGCCGCCGCTCGGGCGCGGTCTTCATCGCCGACGAGGTGCAGACCGGCTTCTGCCGCACCGGCGCCTGGTTCGCCTCGGAGCACGAGGGCGTCGTCCCCGACCTGATCACCACCGCCAAGGGCATCGCCGGTGGGATGCCGCTGGCCGGGGTGACCGGCCGCGCCGAGCTGATGGACGCCGTGCACACCGGTGGCCTGGGCGGCACCTACGGCGGCAACCCGGTGTCCTGCGCCGCCGCGCTGGCCAGCATCCGCACCATGCGGGAGCTGGACCTGAACGCCGCCGCGCGCGCGATCGAGGCCACCATGCTGCCGCGGCTGCGCGCGCTCCAGGAGCGCACCGGCGTGGTCGGCGACGTCCGCGGACGCGGCGCGATGCTCGCCGTCGAGCTGGTCAAGCCGGGCACCGACGAGCCCGACTCCGCGCTGACCAACGCGATCTCCAAGGCCTGCCACGCCGAGGGCGTCATCACCCTGACCGCCGGCACGCACAGCAACGTGCTGCGCTTCCTGCCCCCGCTGGTCATCGGGCAGGACCTGCTCACCGAGGGGCTCGACGTCCTCGACGCCGCCTTCGACGCGCACGCGGGGAAGTGAGCGCCCCGGCCGCAGCCGGCGCCGACCGCCGGCTGACAGACCCGGGAGCATCGCAGCGAGCGCCGGCGAGCGAGGAGCGCACCGGGTCGCGGAAGCCGGCCAGTGGGCACCGCCGGCTGACCCTGCGTCCCGAGGGCCCCGCCGGGAGCGACCGGGTGGGCGGTCTGGTCACCTGGCCGGCCACCCGGCCGCTGCTGGCCGACGTCGTGCCGGTCTTCGACCGGCTCGGGGTGCGGGTGGCCGACGCCGCCGCCGTCCCCGGGGACGACGGCGCGCCGGCCACCCGGCTGGAGCTGCTGCTGCCGCCCGGCACGGCGGCGGCCACGGCACTGCCCCGCCTGGAGCAGGCCCTGGCCGCGGCCTGGGCCGGGGAGACCGAGCTCGACGGGCTCTCCCGGCTGACCGTCGGCGCCGGCCTGCCGGTCCCGGACGTCGCCGTGCTGCGCGCCGCCTGCCGCTACCTCGCGCAGGTGGGGCTGGGCCTGTCCCGCGGCTACGTGGAGGAGACGGTGCTCGCCGCGCCGGAGTTCGCCCGCGCGCTGCTGGCCTCCTTCGCGGCGAGGCACGACCCCGACGCCGCCGACCCCGCGGCCGCCGCGGCGGCGGCCGACCACCTCGCCGAGCTGCTCACCCGCACGACGAGCCTGGACCAGGACCGCATCCTGCGCGGCTTGCGCGACGTGCTGGGCGCCGTGGTGCGCACCAACCGCTACCAGACCGACGCCGCCGGGGCGCCCCGCCCGGCACTGGCGCTGAAGATCGCCTCCGCGGAGCTGGACCTGCTGCCCCGGCCGCGGCCGGAGGTCGAGACCTTCGTGTGCTCGCCGTCGATGGAGGGGCTGCACCTGCGCGGCGCCTGCGTCGCCCGCGGCGGGCTGCGCTGGTCCGAGCGCCCGGAGGACTTCCGCACCGAGGTGCTCGGCCTGGTCAAGGCGCAGATGGTCAAGAACGCGGTGATCGTGCCGGCCGGCGCCAAGGGGGCGTTCGTCGTCCGGCAGGACCTGCGCGGCCTGGACCGCGCGGCGGTGCAGGCGCGGGTGGCCGACGCGTACCGCACCTTCGTCGGCGCGCTGCTCGACGTCACCGACGACCGGGACGGCGACCGGGTCGTGCACCCGCCGCGCACCGTCGTCCACGACGGCGACGACCCCTACCTGGTGGTGGCCGCCGACAAGGGGACGGCGACCTTCTCCGACCTGGCCAACGAGGTGTCCGAGCGCCGCGGCTTCTGGCTGGGCGACGCGTTCGCCTCCGGCGGCTCGAGCGGCTACGACCACAAGGCCATGGGCATCACCGCCCGCGGCGCGTGGGTGTCGGTGCGCCGGCACCTGCGCGAGCTGGGCGTGGACCCCGACGGCCCGCTGACGGCGGTCGGCGTCGGCGACATGTCCGGCGACGTCTTCGGCAACGGGATGCTGCTGTCCGACGAGCTGCGGCTGGTGGCGGCCTTCGACCACCGGCACGTCTTCCTCGACCCGGACCCCGACCCCGCGCGGTCCGCGGCCGAGCGCCGCCGGCTGTTCGCGCTGCCGGGCTCGTCGTGGCACGACTACGACCGCGGCGCCCTGTCCGCGGGCGGCGGCGTGCACCGCCGCGACGCCAAGCGGGTGCCGCTCTCGCCGCAGGTGCGGGCCCGCCTCGGGGTGGACGCCGAGGAGCTGTCGCCGGCCGAGCTGGTGCGGGCGGTGCTGCGGGCGCCGGTCGACCTGCTGTGGAACGGCGGCATCGGCACCTACGTCCGCGCCGCCGACGAGACCGACGCGCAGGTCGGCGACCGCGCCAACGACGCCGTCCGCGTGACCGCCGACGAGCTGCGCTGCCGGGTGGTGGGGGAGGGCGGCAACCTGGGCCTGACCCAGCGCGCCCGCATCGCCGCGGCACGGGCCGGGGTGGCGCTGAACACCGACTTCATCGACAACTCCGCCGGCGTGGACACCTCCGACCGCGAGGTCAACCTCAAGGTCCTGCTGGCCGGGGTGCCGCGCGCCGAGCGGGACGCGGTGCTGCGCTCGGTCGAGGACGAGGTGGCCGCGGCGGTGCTCGCGGACAACGCGCTGCAGGCCCGGGCGCTGTCGGTGTGCGCGGCCCAGGCGCCGTTCCTGCTCGACCGGCACGCGCAGCTGATCGGCGACCTCGAGCGGCAGGGCCTGGACCGCGACCTGGAGGGGTTGCCGTCGGAGGCGGAGGTCGAGCGGCTGCGGCAGGCGGGGGCCGGCCTCACCCGGCCCGAGGCCGCGGTGCTGCTCGCCCACTCCAAGAACCTGGTGCGCGAGGAGCTGCTGGCCAGCGACCTGCCCGACGACCCGTCGGTGGCCGGGGTGCTGGCGGCCTACTTCCCGCGGGCGGTGCGCGAGCGCTGGCCCGACCGGGTGGCCGGTCACCCGCTGGCCCGCGAGATCACCGCCACCCAGCTGGCCAACGACCTGGTCAACCGGGTGGGCCCGGGCTTCCTGCTGCGGCTGGAGGAGCGCCACGGCGTCCCCACCCCGGTGGCGGCCCGCGCCTACACGGTGGCCACCCGGGTGCTCGACCTCGGTTCCCTGTGGGCGCTGGTGGACGACGACGTGCCGCTGGCCGTGGAGCGGCTGGCGCTGCCCGAGCTGCAGGCGGCCACCGAGCGCGCGGCCGACCGGCTGCTGGCGGCCCACCCCGACCCGGCGGCGCTGACCGCGGCGGCACCGGCGCTGGCCGCGGTCGTCGCCGAGCTCGAGCCGGCCGCGTGGCTGGCCCGGCCGGGTGCCGCGGGCGACCGGGCCCGCGCGCTGCAGGCCGAGCTGACCGCCGCGGGCGCGCCCCCGGAGCTCGCCGCACGGGTCGCCGTCCTGGGGTGCCAGACCGACCTCGTCGACCTGGCCGGGGTGGCCCGCACCGCGGGGGTCGGCATCGGCCGGGCGGTCGAGGCCGACGCCGCCGTCGAGGAGCTGCTGGCGCTCCCGCGGGTGCACGCCTGGACCGCGGAGGAGGCCGGCATCTCGCACTGGGCCGTCGCCGCCCGCGCGGCCCTGCGGGAGGAGGTGGACCAGCTGCGGTGGGCCCTCGTGGCGGCGCTGCTCCGGGACGCCGACGGCGACGCGGCCGCCTTCGCCGAACGGCACGCCGGGGCGCTGGACCGCTTCACCGCCGTGCGCCGGCAGGCCGGGTCCGCCCGCGACGACGTCCTGGGCCGGGCGTGCGTGGTGGTCGCGGAGCTGCGCCGCTTGGTGCGGACCGTGGGCTGACGGTGCCTCCGGCTGGCCCACGAGACGCAGCACCTCGGCGGGAGCTCCACCGCTGCTCACAGGAGGAAGCAGCGGTGGAGCTCCCGCGGACGTGGATCGGTGGCCACGGCGCCGGGGCGCAATCCGTGCCGGCGGACCCCGACGGGGGCGAGGAGCGGACGGGGGCGCGACGCCCCACCAGTGGACACCGTCGGCTGGGGTTCCCCCGGACGGAGGGCGGCCGGGCCCCGAGGTGGTCGTTACCATCCGGGGGCCCGGAACCGCCGGGTCTGTCGTGACCGAGGCGGGAGGGGACCGGTGACCATCCGTCGGCAGTTCGTGCTGGACGACGTCTCGCGGGCGATCATCGAGCAGCTGCAGGAGGACGGCCGCCGTCCCTACGCGCGCATCGCCGCGGCGGTCGGGCTGTCGGAGGCCGCCGTCCGGCAGCGCGTGCAGCGGCTGCTCGACGCCGGCGTCATGCAGATCGTCGGCGTCACCGACCCGCTGCAGGTCGGCTTCTCGCGGCAGGCGATGGTCGGGGTGCGCACCAGCGGCGACGCCCGTGCGGCCGCCGAGCGCATCGCCGCGTTCACCGAGGTCGACTACGTCGTCATCACCGCGGGCTCGGTCGACCTGCTGGTGGAGGTCGTCTGCGAGGACGACGACCAGCTGCTCGACGTCGTCGCCCGCATCCGCGCGGTGGAGGGCGTGGAGTCCACCGAGACCCACCTCTACCTGGGCCTGGCCAAGCAGACCTACGCCTGGGGCACCCGCGGGCCGCAGGGCCCGACGTCGTCCGACGCCGGGCTCTGAGGCCCGGGCTCAGGCGCGGTTGAGCGCCAGGACCGACAGCAGCTCGTAGCCCACGTGGGCCGCGGCGATGCCGGTGAGCTCGGCGTGGTCGTAGGGCGGGGACACCTCGACGATGTCGGCGCCGACGACGTCGAGCCCGACCAGCCCACGCAGCGTGTTGAGCAGCTCGCGGCTGGTGAGCCCGCCGGCCTCCGGCGTCCCCGTGCCGGGCGCGTGGGCCGGGTCCAGGACGTCGATGTCCACCGACACGTAGACCGGGCCGCCGGCCAGCCGGCTGCGCATCCGCTCCACGATGCTGCGCACGCCGTCGACCTCGTAGTCGTCGGAGCGGATCACCTGGAAGCCGAGGACGGCGTCGTCCTCGAGGTCCTGCTTGCTGTACAGCGGGCCGCGGATGCCCATGTGCAGCGAGCGCTCCAGGTCGATCAGCCCCTCCTCGCTGGCGCGGCGGAACGGCGTGCCGTGCGTGTAGGGGGCGCCGAAGTAGGTGTCCCACGTGTCGAGGTGGGCGTCGAAGTGCAGGACGGCGACCGGCCCGTGGTCACGCGCCAGCGAGCGCAGGATCGGCAGCGCGATGGTGTGGTCGCCGCCGATGGTGAGCAGCTGGGCGCCGTCGGAGCGCAGTGCGGTCACCTCGCGGTCGATGGTCTCGATCGCCTCGCCGAGGTCGAACGGGTTGACGCCGATGTCGCCGGCGTCGGCCACCTGCTGGGTGCCGAACGGCGTGGCGTCCAGCGCCGGGTTGTAGGGCCGCAGCAGCTTGGAGCCCGCCCGCACGTGGCCGGGGCCGAAGCGGGCGCCGGGCCGGTAGCTGACCCCGGAGTCGAACGGCACCCCGAGGACGGCGACGTCGGCGCGGGAGACCTCGTCCACCCGCGGCAGCCGGGCGAAGGTGGCCGGCCCGGCGTAGCGGGGGACCCGCGTGGCGTCGACGGGGCCGATCGGGGTCTGGTCTTCCACGGGCTCTCCTCGGGTCTGCGGGAGCGGCGGGTCCGGGGGACCGGCGCCGCCGATCCCCCGTCCGGGTCGCCCGTCACTGTCAACTCGTGTTTCCCATTTGTCAACGCCTGCTCGGCAACTAGGGTCCGCGGAGGACCGGGAGGTGGCGATGGAGGCAGCAGTGACCGACGCGGGCCCGCCGCGCATCGGCGGGCGGCTCAAGGCGGCCCGGCAGGCGCGCCGGCTGACGCTCACCGACGTGGCCGAGGCCAGCGGGCTGACCAAGGGGTTCCTCAGCAAGCTGGAGCGCGACCAGGCCAGCGCCTCGGTGGCCGCGCTGGTGCGGGTGTGCGCCGCGCTGGAGATCTCGCCGGGCAGCCTCTTCGAGGCCGCGCCCGGTGGCGAGGCCGTGCGGGCCGGCAGCTACCCGCCCATCGCCTTCGGCGGGCAGGGGCTGACCGAGTTCCTGCTCACGCCCTCGGGGGAGCGGCGGCTGCAGGCCATCCTGTCCGAGATCGCCCCGGGTGGCGGGAGCGGCGAGGAGACCTACGCCCTGCCGGCCGAGGTCGAGTTCGTCTTCGTCCTCGAGGGCGACCTCGAGGTGACGGTCGGCGGCGAAGTCACGGCGCTGGGCCGCGGCGACGCGTTCACCTTCTCGCCCGGCACCGAGCACGGCTTCCGCTCGCTGCGGAGGGACGGCACCACCCGGGTGCTGTGGGTCTTCGCTCCCGCCCTGCCGATCGGGCGGGAGCCGATCTAGGAAACACTGGTTGACAGCAGGTCAACCTGTGGTGATGCTCTCTGCGATCCAGACCACAGCACCAGCCGCAGAGGAGCACCCGTGAGCACAGTCAGCGCCGACCCGGGCCGCGCGGCCCCGGTCCGCAGTCAGCTCTTCCGGCTCAAGCCGGTCGACGCGATCGTCGCCCAGCACCAGGAGACGGGGGGCTCCGGGCTGCGCCGCTCCATGGGCCTGCTCCAGCTCACCGCGCTGAGCATCGGCGCCACCCTCGGCACCGGCATCTTCGTCATCCTCGGCGAGGCGGTGCCGCTGGCCGGCCCGGCCGTCGTGCTCGGCTTCGTGCTCGCCGCGGTGACCGCGCTGTTCAGCGCGCTGTCCTACGCCGAGCTGGCCGGCAGCATCCCCGTCTCGGGGTCGTCGTACTCCTACACCTACGCCACCATGGGCGAGCTCGTCGCCTGGGTCTGCGGCTGGTGCCTGATGCTGGAGTACGGGGTCTCGGTGGCCGCCGTCGCGGTCGGCTGGGGCGCCTACATCGACGACCTCGCCGCCGGGACGATCGGCGCGGTGCTGCCCGAGGCGCTGTCCGCGCCGCCCGGCGACGGCGGCGTGGTGAACGTCCCCGCCGTGGTCGTCGTCCTGCTCGCGATGGTGCTGCTGCTGCGCGGCACCAGCGAGAGCGCGAAGGTCAACACCGCGATGGTCGTGCTCAAGGTCGGCGTCCTGCTGTTCTTCTGCGCGGTCGCCTTCACCGCCTTCCGCGCCGGCAACCTGGCGCCGTTCGTCCCCATGGGCGTCGCCGGGGTCACCGCCGCGGCCTCGCAGGCCTTCTTCTCCTACATCGGCTTCGACGCCGCCTCGACCGCCGGCGACGAGGCCCGCGACGCCCGCCGCGACCTCCCGCGCGCCATCGTGCTGTCGCTGGCCGTGGTCACCGTCGTCTACGTCCTGGTGGCCCTGGCCGCCGTCGGCGCGGTGCCGTGGCCGCAGATCAGCGGTTCGGAGGCCGCGCTGGCCGACGTCCTCAGCATCGCGACCGGGCAGACCTGGACGGCGGTCCTGCTCTCGATCGGCGCCGTCATCGCGATCGCCAGCGTCGTCCTGACCGTGCTCTACGGGCAGACCCGCATCCTCTACGCGATGTCGCGCGACGGCCTGGTGCCGCCGGTGTTCTCCAGGGTCAGCGCCCGCCGCCGGATCCCGGTGGCCAACACCGTCATCGTCAGCGTCCTCATCGCGCTGCTCGCCGGCCTGGTCCCGCTCGGCGAGCTGGCCAACGCCACGAGCATCGGCACGCTGTTCGCCTTCGCGCTGGTCAACGTCGGCGTCATCCTGCTCCGCCGCACGCGGCCGGACCTGCCGCGCACCTTCCGGACCCCGCTGTACCCGCTGACCCCGGTGCTCGGCGTGCTGTTCTGCGTCCTGCTGGTGTTCGGCCTGGGGACGGCGACCTGGCTGGTGTTCCTCGCGTGGATGCTGGTGGGGCTGGCCGTCTACTTCGGCTACGGGTACCGCCACTCGGCGCTGCGGACCCCGCCGGCCGGCGCCTGACCACGAGGGGGGAACCGTGCGCATCGCACTGCTGCAGGGGCCGGCCCAGACGCCCGATCCCGACGCCGGCCTGGCCGCGGTCGCCGACGCCGCCCGCCGGGCGGCCGAGGCCGGGGCCCGGCTGCTGGTGACGCCGGAGATGTCGCTGACCGGCTACGCCATCGGCGCCCAGCGGGTCGGTGAGCTGGCCGAGCCGGTGCCCGGCCCGCTCACCGACCGGGTGGCCGCGATCGCCGCCGAGCACGGCCTGGCGATCGCGGTCGGGCTGCCGGTGCGCACGCCGGCCGGTGTGGCCAACACCGTGGTGGTCGTCGACCGCGACGGCGGCCTGCTGGCCGGCTACGCCAAGGCGCACCTGTACGGCGACGTCGACCGCGACGCCTTCGTGCCCGGGAACGTCGGGGTCGTGCAGTTCCGGCTCGACGACCTCACCGTCGGCATCCTGGTCTGCTACGACGTCGAGTTCCCCGAGGCGGTGCGCGCGCACGCCCTCGCCGGCACCGAGCTGCTCGTCGTCCCCACCGGGCTGATGGACCCCTACGGCCACGTCGGCACGGTGCTCGTGCCGGCCCGCGCCTACGAGAGCCAGCTGTTCGTCGCCTACGCCAACCGCACGGGTGCCGAGGCGGAGTTCGTCTACTGCGGCGCCAGCTGCGTGGTCGCCCCCGACGGCACCGAGCTGGCGCGGGCCGGCCGGGGCGAGGAGCTGCTGCTCGCCGACGTCGACCCCGCCGTCCTCACCGCCTCCCGCCGGGTGAACACCCACCTGGCCGACCGCCGTCCCGAGCTCTACCCCACGGAGACCCCCGCATGACCTCCGCCATCCCCGTCGCCGCCCACGAGCCGGGCGAGGAGCGCCCGGCCCGGCCGCTGACGATGTTCGGCCCGGACTTCCCCTTCGCCTACGACGACTGGCTGGCCCACCCGGCCGGGCTCGGCGAGGTGCCCGAGTCCCAGCGCGGCACCGAGGTCGCCGTCATCGGCGGCGGCCTGTCCGGCATCGTCACCGCCTACGAGCTGATGCGGCTGGGCCTCAAGCCGGTCGTCTACGAGGCCCACGAGATCGGCGGCCGGCTGCGTTCCACGCCGTTCGAGGGCCACCCCGGCGTGGTGGCCGAGATGGGCGCGATGCGCTTCCCGCCGTCGTCGACGGCCCTCTTCTCCTACGTGCGCGACCTCGGCCTGCGGACGACGCGCTTCCCCAACCCGCTCGACGTCGCCACCCCGAGCACCGTGGTCGACCTCAAGGGCGAGACCCACTACGCGCGCACCCTGGACGACCTGCCGCCGCTCTACCGCGAGGTCGCCGACGCCTGGCACGAGACGCTCGTGCAGGGCGCCCGCCTGGAGGAGGTGCAGCAGGCGATCCGCGACCGCGACGTCAAGACGATCAAGGCGATCTGGGACGAGCTGGTCGAGCAGCTCGACGACACGACCTTCTACGGGTTCCTCGCCGCGTCGCCCGCGTTCCGCTCCTTCCGGCACCGCGAGGTGTTCGGCCAGGTCGGCTTCGGCACCGGCGGCTGGGACACCGACTACCCGAACTCGATGCTCGAGATCCTGCGGGTGGTCTACACCGCCGCCGACGACGACCACCTGTCGATCGCGGGCGGCTCCCAGCAGATCCCGGTCGGGCTGTGGCGCCGTGAGGTCGAGGCGCCGGTGCACTGGCCGGCCGGCACCAGCCTGGCGTCGCTGCACGCGGGCGGCCGGCCGCTGCCCGGGGTCACGCGGCTGCACCGGACCGCGCCCAACTGCCTGACCGTCACCGACGAGGCCGGCGGCATCCGGACCTACGCGGCGGCGGTCTTCACCGCGCAGAGCTGGAACCTGCTCTCCCGCATCGTCTGCGACGAGGAGCTGTTCCCGATCGACCACTGGACGGCGATCGAGCGCACCCACTACATGGGCTCCACCAAGCTGTTCTGCCTGGTCGACCGGCCGTTCTGGAAGGACGTCGACCCGCGGACCGGCCGGCACCGCATGAGCATGACGCTGTCGGACCGGATGACCCGGGGCACGTACCTGCTCGACCAGGGCGAGGGCAGGCCCGGGCTGATCTGCCTGAGCTACACCTGGGCCGACGACTCGCTGAAGTGGCTGCCGCTGTCGGCGACCGAGCGCATGGAGGTCATGCTGGCCTCGCTGCGCGAGATCTACCCCGACGTCGACCTGCGCCGGCACGTCATCGCCTCGCCGGTGACCGTGTCGTGGGAGTCCGAGCGCGACTTCATGGGCGCGTTCAAGGCCAACCTGCCCGGCCACTACCGCTACCAGCGGCGGCTGTTCACCCACTTCAAGCAGGACGAGCTGCCCGAGCAGTACCGCGGCCTGTTCCTCGCCGGCGACGACATCTCCTGGACCGCCGGCTGGGCCGAGGGTGCGGTGCAGACGGCGCTCAACGCGGTGTGGGGCGTCGTCCACCACCTCGGCGGGCGCAGCCACCCCGACAACCCCGGCCCGGGCGACCTGTTCGACGAGCTCGCGCCGGTGCGGCTGCCCGAGGACTGAGCACGACACACCCGGTGGGCGGGGGCTCCGCGCGGGCCCCCGCCCACCGGGGTCAACGCCCGGCCGGGACCGCCGTGTCGACCGGGTCCTCGTCGGTGAAGTCGACCTCCGGCGGCGCCTGCCGGAAGCCGCGGGTGAGGACGGCGAGGTACCCGACGCCGAGGGCCAGCCAGACCAGCCCGAGGGTGATGGCGGTGCCGTCGAGGTTGGTCAGCAGCCAGAGGTCCACCGCGGCGCCGACGGCCGGCACGACGACGTAGCCCAGGACGGGCAGCGGCTCGCCGGTCCGCCGCCGGCGCAGGAACAGCGCGATGACGCTGAGGTTCACCGCGGTGAAGGCGGTGAAGGCGCCGAAGTTGATGAACGAGGTCGACGTCGTCACGTCCAGCCGGAGGGCGACCAGCCCGACCAGGCCGGAGAGCAGGATGCCGGCGACCGGCGTGTGGAACCGCGGGTGGACGCGGCCGAAGACCCGCCGGGGCAGCACCGAGTCCCGCCCCATCGCGAACAGCAGCCGGGAGACGCTGGCCTGCGCAGCCAGGCCCGAGGCGAACTGGGCCACCACCAGGCCGGCGAGGAAGACCGCGCCGAACAGGCTGCCGCCGATGGCGCCGGCGATGTCGAAGGCCGCGGACGAGGAGTCCTCGAAGACGCCGCCCGGGTGGACCAGCTGGGTCACGTAGGCGACGAGGACGAAGATGCCGCCACCGATCAGGGCGACCAGCAGGATCGCGCGGGGGATGGTCCGGCGGGGGTCCCGGGTCTCCTCGGTCAGGGTGGTCACCGCGTCGAAGCCGAGGAAGGAGTACGCGGCGATGGCCGCGCCGGCCGCGATCCCGGAGACGGTGGAGTCCCCGTTCAGGAACGGCGTCACGGCGAAGAGGCTGCCCGCCCCCGAGCCGGCCACGAGGGAGCGGACCGCCAGCAGGACGAAGAAGACCAGCACGAGGATCTGGAAGGTCATCAGGACGGCGTTGGCCCGCTGCGCCACCTTGATGCCGAGGACGTTGAGCACCGTGGTCAGCACGATGAAGGCGAGCACCCAGAGGGGGAACGGCACCCCGGGGAACTGGGCGGACAGGTACGCCGCGCCGATGAGCCAGATGACCATCGGCAGGAAGAAGTAGTCGAGCAGGACCGCCCAGCCGACGAGGAACCCGGCGCGGGAGTCGATCGCCCGGCGCACGTAGGTGTAGGCGGAGCCGGCGACCGGATACGTGCGGGCCATGCGGCCGTAGCTGTAGGCGGTGAAGAGCATGGCCCCGAGGGCGAGCAGGTAGGCCGACGGGGTGGCCCCGGCCGTCGTCTCGGCGATGATGCCGAAGATCCCCAGGACGATCAGCGGGGTCATGTAGGCCAGGCCGAACAGGACGACGGCGCGCAGTCCGAGCGTCCTGGTCAGGGCGGGCTCGTGGGTGGGCATGGGTGCTCTCCGGAGGGGTGACGGGGGAGGACGGGGAGGCGTGGCCGTGCAGGGAGGGGTCAGCCGTCGGTGGCCGGACGCCACCGGCCGGGGTCCAGCCGGCCCTGGTAGAGCGGCAGGTCCAGCGGTGCGTCGTCCTCGGTGAACTGCGACCACATGCGGTTGAGGCCGGCCGTGCCGTAGGTGCGCACGCGGGTCACCGCGTCCAGGTCCAGGACGTCGGTCAGCACCGTCTCGGCCTCACTGGGTGCAGACGTCCGGACCAGACCCTCGGGGTCGACGACGAGGCTCCGGCCGGCGCCGTCGGGCGCCGCGGCGTTGACGCTGAGGACGTAGACCTGGTTGACGATGGCGTTGGCCCGGGCGAGCACCAGCTCCTGGGCCCGGTCGGCGGTCGTGGTCTTGACCGGGTTGACGACGACCTCCGCGCCCATCCACGCCAGGTGGCGGGTGACCTCGGGGAACCAGGCGTCGTAGCAGATGGAGAAGCCCAGGCGCCCGACGTCGGGGACGTCGAAGACCACGAACCGGTCCCCGGGGCGGTAGGGCTCGAACGGCCGCCACGGGAAGACCTTGCGGTAGGAGGCGGCCAGGGTGCCGTCGGGGCCGTAGGCCAGGGCGGTGTTGTAGAGCGCGCCGTCCTCGCCGCGCTCGCAGACGCTGCCGGGCAGGAGCCAGACGCCGAGGTCGCCCGCCAGCTCGGCGAGCATCTTGCCGCGGGGTCCGTCCAGCGGCTCTGCGGACGCCTCCAGCTGGGCCGCCTTCTCGGCCGGAGAGCCCTCGGTGCCGCAGAGGTGCAGCTCCGGGAGTGCGACGAGCCGGGTCTGCGGGAAGGTGGCGACCAGGTCGGCGACGGACTCCGCGAAGCCGGTGAGCGGGGCGGTCGCCGGGTGCGGTGCCGACTGGACCAGGGCGACGGGCAGTGCACGGGACAAGGCGATCCCCCGGAGGTCGAGGCTGCATCGAGGAGGGCGTGTGCCCGGGCTCACACGCCCGGTGCTGAGCGACAAAACTAGGCCAGAGTGAACAGTTAAACAAGGTGTTCACGAGGATCACTTTTAGTCGGCTCTCGGATACCGTGACGCCGTGCCGCCCCGCTCGGAGCCCTCAGCCGCCGCCTCCCCGGTCCGGTCACGCCCGGTCGACCTCGGGGCGCCGGCGCTGGTGGGCATCCGTCGGCTGACGGCGCTGGACACGGTCCGTGCGCGGATCGCACTCGCCGTCGACCTGGGTCTGCTCGGTCCCGGTGAGCGGCTCCCCGCCAGCGAGGAGATCGCCCGGACGCTGGGCGTGGGGGAGATGACCGTGCGGCGGGCGCTGGTGTCCCTGTGCCGCGACGGCGTGCTGGAGCGCCGTCCGGGCCGGGCCGGCGGCACGCTGGTCGCCGAGCGCCCGGCCCGAGGGGCCGTCCAGGAGATCGCCGCGTACGCCGCGTCGGCGACCGCGGTGCACCGGCTCATCGACCAGCGGGTCCTGGTCGAGTGCGGTGTGGCGCACCTGGCGGCGCGGGAGGCCGGCGAGGAGAGCCTCGCCCGGCTGCGGAGCCTGGTCGAGGAGATGGACGCCGCGGCGGCGTGGACGGACTTCCACGCTCTCGACCAGCGGTTCCACGAGGCCGTGGCCGCGGCGACCGGTCTGCCCGTCGAGCCCTACCGCGCGCTGCTCGAGGAGCTGTACGCGTACTTCCTCCCCTATCCGATCAGCCGTCTGCGGGCGTCCAACGACGAGCACCGCCGGCTGGTCGACGCGCTCGAGCGCAGGGACCCGGTCGCCGCGGTGGAGGTCGCCCGACGGCACGTGAGCGTCCTGCACGAGAGCATGTTCGTGGGGCTCCTGGACCAGGGGGACGACGGTCCGGGCTGACCCGCTCGGGGGTCGCGCCGGTGCTCCTGCCCGAGGAGCCGGTGCGACCGTCCGAGGACTGGTCCCGGTGTGCCGCGCGGCGGCCGCGCCGCGCCGGTCGGCTCATGGGCACGGGCACGAGCCGATCAGGCGAGGTCTGCCCCAGGCGGCCCCGACCAGCGCGACCCCGACGACCTTCGAACGGGCGGTTCGGGACGGTCCGGCCCTGTCGCGCCTGACTGCCGGTAGGACACCTCGGGACGGGGTTCGCGGGCAGTTGTCCGGACGCTCGGCGCGTCACCGCCGGCTGATCCTGGAGCGCGTGAACGATGTGCCCGCGACCACTTCGTCCACGAGCAGCTGGCCGCGGTGGTGGTGGCGGTCGCGGCCGACCTGCGGATGCCGTTCGAGCCCCGTCGGACTCGACATCCGCACACGATGCCAAGCGGAAGGGGCTCGGCCACATGAGCGGGTTGTCCCGGCGGGAGTTCCTGGAGTATGCGTCGGTAGCAGTGCTGGGGATCGGGCTGGGTCGTGGCCTGACCGGGTACGACCCTGCTGCTGGGAGCAGTGACAGGACCGGGCGGCTCATCGGCGACGGGTCGACCGCCGACACAGGCCCCCAGCCGCACCAGCCAGTGCCCGAGCGGCTGGAGCCAGGACAGACGCCGCCGCAGTTCGTCGTCTTCTCCTGGGACGGGGCGGCCAACCTGGACACCGGGCTGTTCCCGCGGTTCCGCTCGCTGGCGGCCGAGTACGGCGCGGCGATGACCTTCTTCCTCAGCGGCATCTACGCCCTGCCGTCCGAACACCGGATGCTGTACGCCCCGCCACGGCATCCGGTGGGCGCCTCGGACATCGAGTTCCTGTCCACCGCCGAGGTCGTCGCCACCATGAGCGAGGTCCGCGCCGCGTGGCTGGACGGTCACGAGATCGGCACCCACTTCAACGGGCACTTCTGCGGGGACGACGGGGTCGCGCTGTGGACGCCGGCCGACTGGGCCGATGAGATCGCCCAGGCCAAGCGGTTCGTGCAGACCTGGAAGACCACCACCGGGCTGACCGGTCGACCCGACGTGGCGCCGCTCCCCTTCGACTACGAGCGCGAGCTCATCGGCGGCCGCACCCCCTGCCTGCAGGGCCAGGAGGGGCTGCTGCCCACCGCTGCCGCGCTGGGCTGGAAGTACGACGCCAGCTCACCCGGTGGAGTGCAGGTCTGGCCCGACCAGCGGTTGGGCCTGTGGAACTTCCCACTGCAGGCTGTGCCGTTCCCCGACGCCCCCGCCGGTAAGGCCCGCCACGCCCTGGCGATGGACTACAACATCATGTACAAGCAGACCAACGGCGACACGGACGGCGACCCGGGCATGTACCCGACCTGGCGAGCCCAGGCCCGCGACGCCTACCTCGCAGGCTTCGAACGCGCCTACACCACCAACCGGGCGCCGCTGTTCATCGGCAACCACTTCGAGCAGTGGAACGGCGGCATCTACATGGACGCCATCGAGGAGGCCCTGGGCCGGATCGCCGAACAGCCTGACGTGCGCCTGGTGTCCTTCCGCCAACTCGTCGCCTGGCTGGAAGCCCAGGACCCGGCCACGCTCGCCCGGCTGCGGACGCTCTCGCCGGGTCAACCACCTCCCGACGGATGGCGCGCCTTCCTGGCGCCCTGATCATGGCCGTGGTGTCCATCAGGGCCCACGATGCCGCGTGGAGATCCCTGCGGGGGCAAAGGGGTCCCGAACCCGCGCCCGGTGCCAGTGAGGTGTTCTCGACGGACCGGCGCTGACGCCGTCCTGCGGCGCTGACGTGGCAGCTCGCCGGCGCGAGGGGGTGTCCCAGCACCAGGGACGGGGTCCTGCGACTCCGGGTGGGTTCTCCCCGAGGAACCGACCACGAGCGCGAGGACCCCGCGTGATCACCTGCTCCGCCACGCGATGTCCCCACCGACACCGCCACGCTGCTGACCGACCTGCTCGTCGCCGGACGTCGCCGCCACGGCGCCGGCATCGGCGTGCACACGCCGGCCGGGGGCAGCCCGCCTGGTCCCGAGCACCTCGACCCGCGATCAGCTGCTGACCCGGCTACGCGCCCAAGGCGAACGCGTCCGCCTCCAGAGCTTCGGGCCCCACCACCCCGTCCGGTCGGCGTCGTCCTGCCGGCCCGGGGGTCGAACTCGCCCGCGCCATGATCTCGGCGCCGATGCCCGGCTCGTGCTGCTGGGCGAACGCGTCGTCGATGCCGGCGTGGCCGAACGGGGCGTCGAGTGCCTGGCCCTCACCGGTGGCCAACCCGTCCAGCGACATGGGGAGGTCGTGGATGCGGGTCCGTGTCATCTGCTCGGCTGCCTGCCGCGGGTGGAGACCTCCGCCGGCCTCGGCATCCATCGGTCCGTGCGGCTCAGCTGCCGACGGTCGACCGGGTACGGCGCACCGCGCCGACCCCGCGTAACGCGGCCAGCAGCAGTGCCACGACCGCCAACAGTCCGGCGACCGGCCCGACCCACGCGGCCAGGCCGGTCGCGGGGGAGTGCACGTGCCCGCTGGGGACGGGCGGGTGGGCGACGAGCATCGCCGTCGTCAGGACGACGTGCGCGGCCCACGCCGCCCGGCTCGGCTGTCGCCACAGGTGCGCCGCGCACAGCAGGCAGGCCGCCGACAGCAGCGCCATCCCGGCGTGCGGAGCGGCGAGCAGCCCCAGTCCGTGCACCGCGGCGCACCCCGCCGCGGCCCCCGCCGCGCTGCGCGCGAGGAACCGCGGCAGGGCCGCCGCGTCGATCGGTTGGAGGGCTGCGCCGCTCATCGCTAGTGGCAGGAGCCCGGAGCGGGCGGCACGTCGAGCGCGGGGTTGCGGTCGAAGAAGCCGACCGGCTTGAGCTCGAAGGAGACGACGTCGACGGGCATGACCGGCCAGTCCTCGGGCCGCGGCACGTGGTGGATGCCGAACACGTGCCAGAGCACGAGGTCGGTGTCCACGAGCGGGCGGTCGGCCTCCTGCCAGACGGGCAGCCCCTCGTCCCGCCGGCTCTGGTTGCAGAACTCGCCGGAGGGCCAGCGCTCCTCCTCGTCGAACCGGCTCACCCACACCGGGTGGTCGATGACCTGCGCCCGCTGCCGGAACGGCGCGCTCGGGTCGGCCAGCGCGGGCAGTGCCGAGTTGGGGTAGAGCTTGTAGCCCGGCGCCGTCCCCAGGCGGTTGGGCTTGGTCCGGTTGACCACCTTGAAGCTGCGCTGGGTGGCGAAGTCGACGTCCAGCCGCCCCTCGGACTCGCTCTGCACCGCACGGCTGCGGGTGACCACGGCCAGGCCGTACGGGTTGTCCTCGGACACCGGCAGCGCCTCGCTCTCGGTGACGACGACGGTGTTCTCCGGGCCGTCGACCTCCATGTCCAGCCGGGCGACGACGAAGTGCTGGTGGATCGGCGCGTAGGTGCGCTCGTCGACGACGGTGCCGTAGGCCGGCGGGGTGTCCTCGTAGGCGCTGGTCACCATGATCCCGGTGGCCCGGACCTCGCACTGGATCGTGCCGTCCTGGTAGAAGCGCCAGTAGGTCAGGTACTCGTAGTTGGCCACCGTGGCGTGGAACGAGACGACCATCCGCCGCGACCGCCGCACCTCGGCGCCGGCCTGCTCGTCGACGTGCTTCCACAGCACGCCGTCGTCCTCCTCGTGCAGGCAGATGGCGTTCTCGATCGTGTACGGCTCGCCGCGGGTGTCGTGCAGGACGGCGTCGACGTAGGTGATGTCGCCGAGGCAGTCACAGCCGAGCTTGAGCGAGGTGGTCATGAAGCCCAGGCCCCACTCGCCGACGTCGAACGCGGTGCGCCGGTGGTGGTCGGGGCTGGGGTCGCGGTAGGGCACGACCATCTCGGCGAACGACATGCGGTGCGCGATCGGGCGGCCGTCGTAGGCGACCCGGTGGATCACCAGGCCCTCGCGGTGGTTGAAGCCCAGCCGCATCGACCACTTCTGCCAGCGCAGCTCGTGCCCGTCCAGCTCGAACGAGACGCCCTCCGGCTGGGTGATCTCCAGCGGCTTGACGTCGGTGCGCTGCTCGAGGCCGGGCACCAGCGAGGGCACGTACTCGCCCATGACGGCGGGCTGCGCCGGGGGCGCGGTGTCCTCGACGTGCAGCAGCTCCATCGTGTCGAGGTCGACGACGAAGTGCAGGCCCATGACCGGGTTGGCGTAGGGGTTGCCGCCCTTGACCGAGCGGCGCCAGACGTCGGTCCAGCCGACCCGGCGCTCCTGCAGCCCCTGGGGGATCAGCGAGTGCCCGTAGGCCCAGGTGTCGATGAGCACCAGGTCGAGGTCGGTGATGCCGCGCCTGGTGAGCGCCTCGACCACGACGGGGTGCTCGATCAGCACCTCGTGCGCCTCGTGCCACTCGTCGAGGGTCATGTTCGCCTGCTGGCCGGGCACCGCCTCCCACGAGACGACGGCGTCGTCGGTGAGCGAGACGACCGCCTTGTACGGCGTCCCCTCGTCGCGGCTCCAGGCGGTCACCCGGGCCTCGCGGCGGATCGGGTCGCCGGGGCGGAACGCGCGGACGACGTCCTTGGCCGGCTCGCGCAGCTCGATGGAGGCGAACCGCCAGCGCTCGTCGACCCCGCGGTCGCGACGCAGGATGGCCGCGGCGGCGCGGAACTCGTCGGCGGTCAGCGGGTCGAGCGGGTGCGGCGTGCCGGCGGTGGCGCGCGTGCCGGCCGAGCCGGTGCCGTGGCAGGACGTCGCGAGCTCGGTCATGACGGGTTCTCCTGGGTGGTGTCGGGGCGGTTCGCGAGCAGGGGGAGCGAGGGGTCCCAGCGGGTGCCGTCGCGGGCGTCGCGCCGGCGGCGGGCGATGGCCGAGAGCGCCTCGAGGACGACCCGGTTGGCCAGGGCCGCGGTGATGTCGGCGTGGTCGTAGGGCGGGCTGACCTCGACGACGTCGACGCCCACCACGGGCAGCTCGAGGCACAGCCGGCGGACGGCGTCCAGCAGCTGGCGCGCGGTCAGCCCGCCCGGCTCGGGGGTCCCGGTGCCGGGCGCGTGCCCGGGGTCGCAGACGTCGATGTCGACCGAGAGGAAGACGCCGTCGCACTCGTCGGTGGCGATGGCCGATGCCTCGGTCAGGCAGGCGTCCAGCCCCCGGTGGCCGATCTCGGTCATCTCGTAGGAGCGCATCCGCTGCGCCGCCATCCAGTCCAGCGTCTCCGGCGGCGGCCAGTAACCGCGCAGGCCGACCTGCAGGAACCGGTCGCCGCGCAGCGCCCCGGACTCGATGAGCCGGCGCATCGGCTGCCCGTGGCCCCACAGCGAGCCGAACTCGATGTCGCCGGTGTCGGCGTGGGCGTCGAAGTGGACCATCGAGACGCGCCCGTGGCCGAGCACGTTCGCCACGCCCTTGGCGTCGGCGAACGCGATCGAGTGGTCGCCGCCCAGCACCACCGGGATGGCGCCGGAGCGGGCCACCGTCTCGACCGCGGCCTCCAGCGCACCCAGGGCCGTCTCGATGTCGCCGGAGTACATCTCGACGTCCCCGGCGTCGAGCACCCGCAGGTCGCGCAGCCCGTCGGTGCGCAGCGCCAGGCTCGGCCGGGACCCGTCGTGGGCCAGGTAGTCGGTCATCCGGATCGCCTGCGGGCCGAAGCGGGTGCCCGGACGGTGCGAGGTGCCGCCGTCGAAGGGCGCGCCGAGCACGACGACGTCGGCGTCGGCGAACGATGTCGGGTCGGACAGGTCGCAGCGGTCGACGCCGAGGTAGGTGATGTCAGGCCCGAACTGGGCGCCGTAGCGCGTCATGGTGTCGAGGTCCGATCGGTCGTGCGGTGGGAGAGACGGCACGGCACACGCGCAGGATGGCGACGGAATCCGTGCTCGGAGCAAGGCTATACGACGGATCCCGTACCGCCAAGCCCCCGAGGTGGTCGGTCGGCGCAGTCACCCGCTGACCGTTGCGCCCCGGTGGACGATGCTGCCACCGACCGTGGTGAGGACCACGGGGGCATCGGCCAGTTCGTCGGGAGGCGCCTGCAGGGGGTCGACGGCGAAGGCCGTGAGGTCCGCGCGCATGCCCGGGGCGATGCGCCCCGAGCACCCGGCTTCGCCGGCCGCCCAGGCGGCCTGCGTGGTGTACCCCTCCAGGGCCATGAGCGGCGTCAGCCCCTGGTGCGGCTGCACGGGGGCGACGTCCGGCTCGCCCGCGGGACGGCGCAGCTGCGCGTCGGCGAGGACCCGCCGGGGGTCGAAGGGCGCCACGGGCCAGTCCGACCCCAGCACCAGGGGCACGCCAGCGTCGCGCAGGTCCCGGCAGCGCCAGGCGCGGCCGGCCCGCTCCGGGCCGAGCCGGGTGGACCAGTTGTCGGTGTGGTCGGCGCGGGTGAAGTGGGTGCAGTGGGTCGGCTGCATGCTGGCCACGACGCCCTGCCGCACGAAGGCCCCGATGAGCGCGCTCGGGAGCGTCTCGATGTGCTCGATGCGGTGCGCCCCGGCCGTCGGTCGGTCCAGCCCCGCCAGGGCGCTCAGGGCGTGGCGGACGCCGGCGTCGCCGATCGCGTGCGTGGCCGTCGGGACGCCCGCCGCGGCCAGCGCGCGCACGGCCCGGGCGTACTCCGCCGGCTCCGGCCAGAAGCTCTCGGTCGACTCGCCCAGCGCGTCGGGCTGCTCGAGCCAGGCGGTCCCGTTGTCGATGGTCCCGTCGATCATGAACTTGACCCCGCCGACGGCCCACCTGCGACCGCCCCGCCCCTGCAGCTCCACGAGCTCGGCCAGCCCGTCGGCGTCCACCCCGGGCAGGCACCACGGGGCGAAGCGCAGCCGCAGCGGCAGGTCCTGCGCCTCCTCCGCCGCCGCCACGACCGCGCGGCTGTCCCCGAGGAGGTCCATCACGTGGCCACCGGTCAGCCCGGTGGCCGCCATGGCCGCGAGGAGCTCGTGCAGCTGCCGGGCGCGCACCGGGAGCGGGTCGAGCGGGACGTGGTCCTGCACCAGGTCCATGGCTGCCGCCTCGAGGAGGAGGCCGGTGGGGCGGTCGGACCCGTCGCAGACGACGACGGCCCGCTGGGCGAACGACCGGGGGCCGTCCACCCCGGCGATCCGCAGCGCCCGGTCGGTCGCGAGCGCGGAGTGCGCGTCGAACAGCCGCACGAAGGCCGGCCGCCCGCCCACGGCCGCCTCGAGCGGGGCGTTGGTGACGGGGGAGCCCCCGAAGAGGTTGGGGTCCAGACCCCAGGCCTGGACCCACGCGTCCGGATCCCGGCCCGACGCCGCCGCGGCGAGCAGGTCCTGCGCCTCCTCCAGCGACCGGGCGCCGGAGAGGTCGACGTCCGCGGTCAGCTGCAGGCCCATCACCGGGTGCAGGTGGCCGTCGGTGAGGCCCGGCGTCAGCGTGCCCGGACCGAGGTCGACGACCTCGGTCCGGGCGCCGCGCCAGCCGGCGACGTCCCGGCGGGTGCCGGTGGCGACCACGAGGCCGCCGGCGATCGCGACCGCCTCCACCGGCGGGCCCCCGCCGGTCAGGGTGTGCACGGTGTCGGTCGTGAGGACCAGGTCGGCGTCCACAGGGGTCTCCGTCTCAGCGGTCGTCGGTGGTGGTGACCAGTTCCGGGGTGGGTGCGGCTTCGGTGTCCGCGCCCTCCCCGATCCCGGCGTAGCGCTCCGGATGACGGGCGCGCAGCCAGAGGGCGGCCGCCGTCCCGATGGCGAGCGTCAGCGGCACGATGCCGACCAGCAGGACGTTGACCGTCGGCGACGCGGCAGTGAGCAGCTCGATGTGGTCGACCAGGAGGTAGGTGGCCGCGGCCAGCAGGACGCCGGACGCGACGCCGGCGCCGACGGCGAGCGGTGTGGCGGCGGCGCGGTTGCGGCGGACGAAGTACGCCACCGTGGCCGCGGCCGTCATCGTCTGCAGGACGAGGACGCCGACGACCCCCGGCGTGTTCACCCAGAGCAGCAGCTGTTCGTAGGGGTCGGCCCCGGCCACGGCGAACACCGCGATGACGACGACGGCGAGGGCCGTCTGCAGGAGGCCCGCCCGGTACGGCGAGCCGAACCGCGGGTGCACCGCCCCGACCCAGCGGGGCAGCACCCCGTCCCGGGAGAGCGCGAACGCGTAGCGGTTGATCGCGTTGTGGAAGGCGATCTGCGAGGCGTACACGCTGCTGACGACGAGCAGGTGCATCAGCGTGCTGGCCCACGGCCCCACGTAGGCCTCGATGACGGTGAAGAACATGCCGGCGAGGTCCCCCTCGGCGGCGGCCACCGCCCGGTCGCTGCCGAACGCCTGGACCACCGACCAGACGATGGAGCAGTAGAAGACCGCCATGAAGCCGACGGCGAGGTAGGTGGCCCGCGGGACGGTGCGCTCGGGGTCCCGGGCCTCCTTGCGGTACAGCACCGTGGACTCGAAGCCCATGAAGGCCGCGAAGCTGAAGGCCAGGACGCCGGCCATGCCGGGGCTGAACACCGCGTCGGCCGTGAAGGAGGCCGCGTCCAGCCCGGAGGCGCCACCGTCCGCGAGGACGCCGACGGCCATGAGCAGCAGGATGCCGGTCTCCAGGACGAGGAGGACGCCGAGCACCTTGGCACCCACGTCGATGCCCAGCCAGCCCACGAGCAGGACCAGGCCGACGGCTCCGAGGGCGACGAGCGGCCACGGGACCGTCACCCCGAAGACGTCGGCCAGGGTCGCCTGCGCCTGGACGGCGAACAGGCCGTACACCCCGATCATCAGCGCGTTGTAGGACATCAGCGCGAGGAGCGCGGCAGCCAGCCCCCACGTCCGGCCCAGCCCCTTCGCGATGTAGGCGTAGAAGGCGCCGGCGCTGCCCACGTGCCTGGTCATGCGGGTGAAGGCGACCGCGAAGACCGTGAGCACCACGCCCGACGCCAGGTAGGCGACCGGGGCGCCGACGCCGCCGACCAGGATGGCGAGCGGCGCCACGCCGGCCATGACGGTCAGCGGGGCGGCCGCGGCGACCACCATGAAGACGAGGCTGCCGGTGCCCAGGACACCGCGCTTGAGGTGGCCGTCGCCATCGTGCGCGACGGGGGCGGGGGGAGAGGAGGAGGCGGGCACGGCGGTCCTTCCCGGGCCGGAGGCTCTTAACCGAATGGCGTTCGGTTAAGATGGTGGCCCGCTTCACAGTTGTCAAGCGGCCCGTGCCGACCCGTGCGCGGGGGCGGGGGAGGAGGAGGGGTACGTGGTGCAGCGGCGGAGGCGGCTGCTGGACGTCGAGACGATCCTCGACGCGGCGCTGGCCTGCATCGACGAGCGGGGACGGTTGACGATGGCCGACCTCGCCGCGCGGCTCGGCGCGAGCGCGTCGTCGATCTACCACCACGTGAGTGGCCGGCCGGAGATCGTCGAGCTGCTGCGGGAGCGGCTGGTGGCCCGCCTCGAGCTGCCACGGCTCGACCGGTCGGAGTGGGGGAGTCAGGTGGCGGCGTACATGCGCTCCTACCGGGAGGCGCTCGCCGAGCACCCGAACCTGATCCCGCTGCTCAGCGAGCAGACGATGACCGCCGGCTCGGTCCTGCTCGGCTACGACCGCGTGGCCGCCGTCCTGGGGGCCGCCGGCTTCCCCGAGGACCAGGTCATGCTGTGGGTGAGCGTGCTGGACAGCTACGCGCTCGGCGCGGCGCTCGACCTCGCGGCGCCCGACGAGGTCTGGCGCGCCGGCGGCGGCGACACCCCGGCCCTGGAGGCCGCGCTGCGTGCGGCGCCGCAGGGGCGGGCGCGGGCCGACGCGGCGTTCGAGCTGGGCCTGGAGGCGCTGCTCGCCGGGATGCGCAGCCGGCTCCCGGTCGGCCCGGTCTGAGCGCGGGTCCTCGCAGCACCCTCCCGCCATCGTGGACGTGCGGTGTCACCCGACGGAATGGGTGAGCATCCCGAGGACACGCACGCGAAACAGTCGTGCGGCATGCTGCTCGCGCTCGGATCCGTGCACCACGGCGATGCCGGAGTGTCGATCGGACCCGGGTCGGGTGTACAGGGCGGCCTCTTCCGCGATCCGCGGCGAGCTGGCTGGCTGTCGCGTGTGAGGCGCGGCACACCCGCCGGCTGAGGACAGGCCGCTACAGCGGCGCGAGGAAGGAGGACCGCATGGCGGTCGAACAGGGCACCGGGCATCTGCCCGAGGCCGACCTGCGGGCCAAGGGGCTGGCGGGCAACTCGGTGGGCCTGCTCGCCAGCGTGGTGCTCGGCGTCTCGAGCATCGCGCCGGTGTACGCGCTGACGGCCACCCTCGGGCCCACGGTGACCGAGGTCGGCCTGCAGATGCCGGCCATCTTCCTGGCCGGCTTCCTGCCGATGCTGCTGGTCGCCTACGCCTACCGGGAACTCAACCGGGTGGCGCCGGACTGCGGGACGTCGTTCACCTGGACCACCAAGGCGTTCAACCCCTACGTCGGCTGGCTGTGCGGCTGGGGCGCGCTGCTGGCCACGGTGATCGTGCTGTCGAACCTCGCCGGCGTGGCGGTGTCCTTCTTCTACCTGCTGCTCGGTGAGCTCACCGGCTCGGAGTCGGTGGCGACGCTGGGTGACAGCACGGTCGTCAACGCCCTCACCTGCGTGGCGTTCGTCGCCGTCGCGACCTGGATCACCTACCGGGGCGTGGAGGCCACCAAGCGGGTGCAGTACGTGCTGGTCGGCTTCCAGATGGCCGTGCTCGCGGTGTTCGCCGTCCTGGCGCTGGTCAAGGCGGGCTCCGCGCCGGGCGCCATCCCCTTCGACGCCTCCTGGCTGGACCCGACGGCCGTCACCAGCTTCAGCGCCTTCACCGCCGGGCTGTCCCTGTCGCTGTTCATCTACTGGGGCTGGGACACCTGCCTGACGGTCAACGAGGAGACCGCCGGGAGCGCCCGCACGCCGGGTCGGGCCGCGCTGCTGACCATGCTGGTGATCATCGTGACGTACGTCGGCGTGGCGATCGCCGTGCAGATGTACGCCGGCATCGGCACCGAGGGCACGGGCCTCGGCAACCCCGACACCGGGGACAACGTCTTCGCCGCGCTGGCCGGCCCGGTCATGGGCCCGGGCCTGGCTTTCCTGCTCTTCCTCGCCGTCGTCGCGAGCTCGGCGTCGTCCCTGCAGACGACGTTCCTGCCGACCACCCGGACCATGCTGGCGATGGGCACCTACGGGGCCCTGCCCCAGCGGCTGGCGGAGGTGCACCCGCGCTTCAAGGTGCCGTCGACCGCCACCCTGGTCGCCGGGGCCGCCACGGCCGCGTTCTACGTGGGCATGACGATCATCAGCGAGAACGTGCTCATCGACACGATCTACGCGCTGGGCCTGATGATCTGCTTCTACTACGGCCTGACCGCCTACGCCTGCGTCTGGTACTTCCGGCACGAGCTGCGCCGCAGCGCCCGCGACCTGGTGTTCAAGGGCGTCCTCCCGTTGCTGGGCGCGCTGATGCTGACCGCGGTGTTCGTGCAGACGGCGGTCGACACCCTCGACCCCGCCTACGGCAGCGGCTCCTCGGTGTTCGGCATCGGCAGCGTCTTCGTCGTCGGGATCGGGCTGCTGCTGCTCGGCGTGGTCCTCATGCTCGTCTGGCGCGCTCGGCACCCGGAGTTCTTCCGCGGCGAGACCCTGAAGGTCGACACCCCGTCGCTCGTGTTCGACGAGTGACGCCGGACCGGCCCGAGTAGCAGCGCGGCCCGCCTCCCCGAGGGGAGGCGGGCCGCGCCGTTCGTGCGGGAGGGGTCAGCGCTCGCCGGCGCCGACCACCTCGGGCTGCTGCTGGGGCTGCGGCCGGGCGGCGGGCCGCTCCAGCGCGGCGCCCTCGACGTCGAGGGTGGGCAGCCAGCGCAGCCAGCGCGGCAGCCACCACGCCCGGGCGCCGAGCAGGGCCAGCGCCGCGGGGACGAGCACCATGCGGACGACGAAGGCGTCGAAGGCGATGCCGGCGGCCAGCGCGAAGGCGATCGACTTGATGGTCGCGTCCCCGGAGGGCACGAAGCCGGCGAACACCGAGAACATGATCAGCGCGGCCGCGACGACGACAGGGGCGGCCTGGCGGAACCCGGTGCGGACGGCCTCCAGGGGCGCGGCGCCATGGCTGTGCGCCTCGTGCATCCGGGACACCAGGAAGATCTGGTAGTCCATCGCCAGCCCGAACAGGATGCCGATGACCAGGATCGGCGTGAGGCTGATCAGCGGGCCGGTGCCCTCGAGGTTGACCAGGTCGGCCAGCCAGCCCCACTGGAACACCGCGACCGTGGCGCCGAGCGCCGCCCCGACGGTGAGCACGAAGCCGAGCACGCCGACCAGCGGCACCAGCAGCGAGCGGAAGACCAGCACGAGCAGCACCAGGGCCAGGCCCACGACCAGCGCCAGGTAGACCGGCAGGGCGGCGTCCAGGCTGGCGGCGACGTCCACGCTGACCGCGGTGGCTCCGGTGACCGAGGCCTGCGCGCCGTCGACGTCGGCCAGCAGGTCGCGCAGGTCGGTGACGAGCTGCTCGGTGGCCGGGTCGGTCGGGCCGGACTGCGGGATCACGCTCACCAGCGCGGCGGTGCCGTCGGCGTTCGGCACCGGCGGGGTCACGATCGCGACGTCGTCCAGCCCCGGGATCTCACCGGCGGCCGTGGTCGCCGCCTGCACCGCGCCGTCGCCCTCGAAGAGCACGGTGAGCGGGCCGTTGACGCCGGCCCCGAAGCCGTCGGCGAGCAGCTGCTCGGCCCGGGCCTGGGTGCTGTCCTCCGGCGGGGTCTGCACCAGCGTGGTCTGCATCGAGAAGAACGGGACGGCGACGGTCCCGAGCGCGACGACCGTCAGCAGCAGGGCGACCAGGCGGTGGCGGGTGACCGCGGTGACCCAGCCGGCGAGGAAGCCCTGGCTCGCCGCGTGGTGCGTCGGCGCGGTGGCGCGCTGCCGCTTGGGCAGCGCGCGCAGCCCGAGGAAGCCCAGCGCGGCGGGGACCAGGGTGAGCGCGACGAGGACCGCGACGACGATCGTCGCGGCCGCGGCGAGGCCCATCTGGGTGAGGAACGGGATGCCGGCGACGAACAGCCCGGTCAGCGCGATGACGACGGTGAGCCCGGCGGTGACGACCGCGGAGCCCGCGGTGCCGACGGCCGTGGCGACCGCGGTGCCGACGTCGGCACCGCGCCGCAGCTCCTGCCGGAACCGGCTGACGATGAACAGCGCGTAGTCGATGCCGACGGCCAGGCCGAGCATCGCGGCCAGGATCGGGGTGGTCGACGACAGGTCGGTGAAGCCGGTGGCGACGGTGATGCCGAGGACGCCGATGCCGACGCCGACGAGCGCGGTCAGCAGGTTCAGGCCAGCGACGACCAGCGAGCCGTAGGTGACGGCGAGGACGACGAGCGCGACGACGACACCGATCACCTCGGCGGGACCGCCGACGTGCGGCGGCGCCTGGATCGCCTGGCCGGTGACCTCGACGGTGAGCGCGCCGTCCCCGGCGTCCGCGACGGCCGCGGTCAGCGCGTCCTGCTGCTCGGGGGTGACCTCGCCGACCGGCGCCTCGTAGGTGACGGTGCTGTAGCCGGTGGTCAGCTCCGGGTTGACCGAGGGGGCGGCCGGGTCCAGCGGGTTGCTGGCCGACGCGACGCCGGGCAGCTCGCCCAGCTCGGCGACCAGCGCGCCCACGGCCGCGGCGCTCCCCGGGGTGGTCAGCGTCCGGCCGTCCGGTGCGACGACCACCACCTGGGCGGTCGCGCCGCCCGCGGCGCCGAACTCCTCGCTGATGCGCTCCAGCGCGGTCGTCGACTCCTGGCCGGGGATGGAGAAGCTGTCCGACGTCTCACCTGCCAGGGTCACCGCCCCCACGCCTCCGCCGACGAGCACGAGCAGCCACACGAGGACGACGGCCACGCGGTGCCGGTGCGAGAACGCACCGAGCCGGGACAACACAAGAGCCATGCGGGATCAGGCCTCCACCTGGTCGGGATGGGAAGGAGCGGCGTCCGGACGGCGGTGGCCGAGCGCGTCGAAGCAGGTGGCGACGATGTGCTGCCGCCACGCGGTGGTCCGGTCCTGGGCGTGCGCGGCCAGGGTCAGGACGGCCAGCGCGGCGAGCGCGCCGATGACCCGGACGAGCCGCGGCGGCTCGGTGCTCTCGGGGTCGACGCCGAAGGCGTGCAGCACCGGGCCGGTCACGGCCGGGTGCGGCTCGGCGTCGAGGTCGGTCACCGGCGCGAGCAGCAGCGCGACCAGCCCGGGGTGGGCCAGCGCGACGTCGACCAGGACCTCCAGCACGTGCCGGTCGCGCGCCGGACCGAGGGGCAGGTCGCCCACCTGGTCGAGCACCCGCCGGCCCAGCGTGCCGGCCTGGGCGAGCACCGCCTCGTGCAGCGCGTCCTTGCTCGGGTAGTGGTGCAGCAGCCCGGTCTTGGACAGACCGACGGCGTCCGCGACGTCCTGCACCGAGGTCTTGGCGAACCCGCGCCGGGCGAAGAGGGCAGCGGCCCGGTCGAGGATGCCCTCGTCGACCTGCTGCCGGAACGGTCGTGCCACGGGGAGGACGGTACGTCGTCACCGACCATTCTGGTCGGTCCGCAGACCAGTCTGGTCGGTCTGCTTGGTCACACCCGGCTGTGCGCCGCTCAGCCGGTGCGGGTCAGCGACGGGACGAGGGCGGGCAGCGACTCGTAGCCGCGCAGGACGACAGTGCGGCGACGGCGGCCGGGACCGGCGGCAGCGAGGCCGGGGAACCGCTGGAACAGCGCCCGCAGCGCCACCTCGCCCTCCATCCGGGCCAGCGCGGCGCCGAGGCAGTAGTGGATGCCGCTGGAGAAGGCGACGTGGTCACGGGCGTTGGCGCGGGTGACGTCGAAGGCGTGCGGGTCGGCGAACACCCGCGGGTCCCGGTTGGCCCCGGCGAGCAGGCACAGCACCAGCTCGCCCTCGGCGATCGGCACCCCGTGCACCGTGGTGTCGCGCTTGGCCCGCCGTCCGGTCCGCTGCACCGGGGACT
Organism: Geodermatophilus siccatus; assembly: GCF_900103785.1. GTDB lineage: Bacteria > Actinomycetota > Actinomycetes > Mycobacteriales > Geodermatophilaceae > Geodermatophilus > Geodermatophilus siccatus. The sequence continues at coordinate 217,100 of NZ_FNHE01000008.1, forward strand.
CGACGCGGAGGACCTCGTCGATGGCGTTGGGCCACAGCGACGGGTCCGCGGCCAGCAGCCGCCGCTGGTCGGGGTGGGCGAACAGCAGCGCGGCGCCGTTGGCGACCAGGTTGACCGTCGTCTCGAACCCGGCGCCGAAGACGAGGGCGGCCGTGGCCAGCAGCTCGTGCTCGGTGAGCCCGCTGCCGTCGTCGTCGGCGGTGCCCACCAGCGTGGAGAGCAGGTCCTCGCCGGGGGAGCGGCGCAGGTGGCGCAGGTGCTCGCGGAACCAGGCGTCGAGCTCGCCGAGGTTGCGCTCGACGCTGCGGTGGGTGCGCAGGTCCACACCCATGTCCAGGCTCGGGGTGGCGCCGTCGCCCCAGGCCAGGAACTGCTCGCGCATCGCCACCGGGACGCCGAGCACCTCGGAGATCACCGTGACCGGCAGCAGGCTCGCGTAGCGGGCGACCAGGTCGACCCGGCCGCCGTTCGCGACGGCCCGGCGCTCGAGGTCGTCGAGCAGCTCGTCGGCGATGGCCTCGGTGCGGTCGCGCAGCCGGGCGACGGCCCGGGCGCTGAAGGCCCGGGTGACCAGCCGGCGGTAGCGGGTGTGCTCCGGCGGGTCGACGGCGAGCATCGACGGCGCGTCGATCGGGCCGACGCTCGGCCGCGGGCCGGCCAGCCGCAGCGCCGCGGCCAGCACGGGCGGCAGGCCCTCGGTGCGGGACCCGCCGATCTGACCGAAGTCGTCGCTGCGCAGGACGTCGGTGCAGACGTCGTGGTGGACGCTGACCCGCGCGAAGGCGCCGCCGGTGAGGGGTGCCGCGGTCCGCAGCCGCTCGTAGTGGGCGTAGGGGTCCTCGCGGACCCCCGGGTCGACGAGCACCTCGGCGTCCGGGTTGCCCGCCCGCGCGCGGGCCCGGATCGCCAGCCGCATCGCCCCGTGCGTCGCGGCCCAGCGGACCGTACTGCGCACCACCACGTGTCGCCTCCCCGTCCCGGCCAGGTCATCATCCTGCGTGACGGGGTTCACGCTCCCCAGGCCGTCCCGCACCGATCCTCCGTCCCGGAGGTGCAGAGTGCACCGCTGGGAGCCGTGGACACGCCGGGAGGGCCCCGGGAACGGCTCAGAGGGGTGCCGCGCCACCGGGGGTGTTCTGAGAGGCTCGTCGCGCCGTCCCGACCCTGGAGGGGTGCTGTGTTCACCAAGGTACTGGTCGCGAACCGAGGCGAGATCGCGGTGCGGGCGTTCCGCGCGGCCTACGAGCTGGGCGCCCAGACGGTCGCCGTCTTCCCGTGGGAGGACCGCAACTCGGTGCACCGGCTCAAGGCCGACGAGAGCTACCAGATCGGCGAGGAGGGGCACCCGGTCCGGGCCTACCTCTCGGTCGACGAGATCGTCGGCGCCGCCCGGCGGGCGGGGGCGGACGCGGTCTACCCCGGCTACGGCTTCCTGTCGGAGAACCCCGAGCTGGCCGAGGCGTGCGCGCAGGCGGGCATCACCTTCGTCGGCCCGCCGGCGTCGGTGCTGGAGCTGACCGGCAACAAGGCCCGGGCGATCGCCGCCGCCCGCGACGCCGGGCTGCCGGTCCTCGCCTCGACCGAGCCCAGCGCCGACCTCGACGCCCTGCTGGCCGCCGCCGAGCAGCTGCCGTTCCCGGTGTTCGTCAAGGCCGTCGCCGGCGGCGGCGGGCGCGGCATGCGCCGGGTGGAGGACCCGGCCGAGCTGGCCGGGGCCGTGCAGGCGGCGATGCGCGAGGCCGAGTCGGCCTTCGGTGACCCGACGGTCTTCCTCGAGCAGGCCGTGGTCGACCCGCGGCACATCGAGGTGCAGATCCTCGCCGACGCCCACGGCGGCGTCGTCCACCTCTTCGAGCGCGACTGCTCGGTGCAGCGCCGCCACCAGAAGGTCGTCGAGCTGGCGCCGGCGCCGAACCTGGACCCCGCGCTGCGCGAGCGGATCTGCGCCGACGCGGTCGCCTTCGCCCGGGCCATCGGCTACGTCAACGCGGGCACGGTCGAGTTCCTGCTCGACGCCGAGGGCCGGCACGTCTTCATCGAGATGAACCCGCGCATCCAGGTCGAGCACACGGTCACCGAGGAGGTCACCGACGTCGACCTCGTGCAGAGCCAGCTGCGGATCGCCTCGGGCGAGACCCTCGCCGACCTGGGCCTGTCGCAGGACACCATCGCGCTGCGGGGCGCGGCGCTGCAGTGCCGGATCACCACCGAGGACCCGGCCAACGGCTTCCGCCCGGACACCGGCCGGATCACCGCCTACCGCTCCCCGGGCGGGGCCGGGATCCGCCTGGACGGCGGCTCGTCGCTGGGCGCGGAGGTCGGCGCGCACTTCGACTCGATGCTGGTGAAGCTCACCTGCCGCGGCCGGGACTTCGGCACCGCGGTCGCCCGGGCCCGCCGCGCGGTGGCCGAGTTCCGCATCCGCGGGGTGGCCACCAACATCCCGTTCCTGCAGGCGCTGCTCGACGACCCGGACTTCGCCGCCGGACGGGTGACGACGTCGTTCATCGAGCAGCGGCCGCACCTGCTCACCGCGCGCAGCTCGGCCGACCGGGGCACCAGGCTGCTCACCTACCTGGCCGACGTCACCGTGAACCAGCCGCACGGGGAGCGCCCGCACCTGGTGGACCCGGTGCAGAAGCTGCCGCGGGTGGACCTGCGCACGCCGCCGCCGGACGGCTCCCGGCAGCGGCTGCTGGCGCTCGGACCCGAGCGGTTCGCCGCGGAGCTGCGGGGGCAGACCGCGCTGGCGGTCACCGACACCACCTTCCGCGACGCCCACCAGTCGCTGCTGGCCACCCGGGTGCGCACCAAGGACCTGCTCGCCGCCGCCGGGCACGTCGCCCGCACCGTCCCGCAGCTGCTGAGCCTGGAGTGCTGGGGCGGGGCGACCTACGACGTCGCGCTGCGCTTCCTGCACGAGGACCCGTGGGACCGGCTGGCCGCGCTGCGCGAGGCGGTGCCGAACGTCTGCCTGCAGATGCTGCTGCGCGGGCGCAACACCGTGGGCTACACGCCCTACCCCGAGGCGGTCACCGACACCTTCGTCCGCGAGGCGGCGGCCACCGGCCTCGACGTCTTCCGGGTCTTCGACGCGCTCAACGACGTCTCCCAGATGCGCCCGGCCATCGACGCCGTCCGCGAGACGGGGACGGCGGTCGCCGAGGTGGCGCTGTGCTACACCGGCGACCTCTCCGACCCCGGCGAGACGCTCTACACGCTCGACTACTACCTGCGCCTGGCCGAGCAGATCGTCGAGGCCGGCGCGCACGTGCTCGCCATCAAGGACATGGCCGGGCTGCTCCGCCCGCCGGCGGCCGCCCGGCTGGTGACGGCGCTGCGCGAGCGCTTCGACCTGCCGGTGCACCTGCACACCCACGACACCGCCGGCGGCCAGCTGGCCACCCTGCTGGCCGCGTGGTCGGCCGGGGTGGACGCCGTGGACGGCGCGGTCGCCTCCATGGCCGGGACGACGAGCCAGCCGCCGCTGTCGGCGATCGTCGCGGCGACCGACGCCACCGAGCGCGCCACCGGTCTGGACCTCGCCGCGGTCAACGACCTGGAGCCCTACTGGGAGGCGGTGCGCCGGGTCTACGCGCCGTTCGAGTCGGGCCTGGCCGCACCCACGGGGCGGGTCTACCGGCACGAGATCCCCGGCGGGCAGCTGTCCAACCTGCGCCAGCAGGCGATCGCCCTGGGGCTGGGGCAGCGGTTCGAGGAGGTCGAGGACGCCTACGCCGCCGCCGACCGGCTGCTGGGCCGGCTGGTCAAGGTCACGCCGTCGTCCAAGGTGGTCGGCGACCTGGCGCTGCAGCTGGTCGGCTCCGGCGTCAGCGTCGAGGACTTCGCCGCCGAACCGGGCAAGTTCGACCTGCCCGACTCGGTGATCGGCTTCCTGCGCGGTGAGCTGGGGGACCCGCCCGGCGGCTGGCCCGAGCCGTTCCGCAGCCGGGCGCTGGAGGGCCGCCGTCCCGCCGAACCGCCGGCCGAGCTGTCGGCCGACGACGAGCGCGGGCTGGCCGAGGCGCCACGGGAGACGCTCAACCGGCTGCTCTTCCCGGCGCCCACCCGCGAGTTCGAGGCCCACGCGGAGCAGTACGGCGACGTCTCCGTGCTGCCCACCAAGGAGTTCCTGTACGGCCTGCGGCCCGGCGACGAGCACGCCGTCGACCTCGAGCCCGGCGTCACCCTGCTCATGGGCATCGAGGCGATCAGCGACCCCGACGAGCGCGGCATGCGCACCGTCATGTGCACGCTCAACGGGCAGCTGCGGCCGGTCTCGGTGCGCGACCGCTCCATCGAGGCCGCGGTCAAGGCCGCCGAGAAGGCCGACCGCAGCGACCCCGGCCAGGTCGCCGCACCGTTCGCCGGCGTGGTCACCCTCCAGGTCGGCGAGGGTGACACCGTGGAGGCCGGGCAGCCGATCGCCACCATCGAGGCGATGAAGATGGAGGCCTCGATCACCGCACCGGTCGCCGGCACCGTCAAGCGGCTCGCCATCGGCGACGTGCAGCAGGTGGAGGGCGGTGACCTGCTCGTCGTCCTCTCGTGAGGTCAGCGGCCGGCCGGCTCCCAGCCGGCCGGCCGCCCCTCGGCGGCGCCCGGGTCACGGGCGCCGCCGACCGGATCTGTGGACGGCGGCCACTCCCGCGCTGTTCCACGCGCGGTGGCGCTGCTGCACCAGGGCGCATGCTGCAGGATCCGCGCGGGAGCGGCCGGGGAGCATCCCTGCGATGCTCCCCGTCGATGCTCCCCGGCCGCGTCAGGCGACGATGCCCGCGGGTCGCCTTCCGCGGCCGGTCCGCTCCTCGCTCGTTCCTCGCTGCGATGCTCCCCGGCCGCGTCAGGCGACGAGGACGACGACCAGCGTGCGCGGGCCGTGCACGCCCTCGACCCGTTCCAGCTCGATGTCGCTGGTCGCCGACGGGCCGCTGACCATCGTCAACGGCGCGGTCGGGTCCAGCCGTCGCAGCGCCTCGGGCACGCCGCCCACGACCTGCCCGGCCTCCACCACGCAGACCAGGCAGTCGGGCAGCAGCGAGACCGCCCGCCGTCCGGACACCGGACCACCGTCGAGCACCAGCGTGCCGGTCTCCGCGATCGCCACGGCCACCCCGGTCAGCGTCGCGGCGAACGCCGCCAGCTCGACGGCGGGGCGGCCGTCGTCCTCGGTGGCGCCGTCCGGCCGCCACTCGGCCGGCACCCCGGGGGCCACGACGACCGAGCCTGCGTCCCAGCCGGGCCCCAGCCCCGCGTCGAGCGCGGCGGCGACGGTGGCCCCCACCTCGTCCGGGCCGCAGCGCAGCACCGAGGCCTTGTAGTCCTCGAGCCGGTCGACGAGGACCTCGCGCAGCTGCTCGGCCGGGCGCTCGTCGGCGGCGCGGTAGTCGCGCGGGACCACCACCTCCGGCCGGTGCTCGCCCAGCGCGGTGCGGATCCGGCCGAGCACCTCCTCGCGCGCGCTGGTCACGACCGCCCCCCGTGCTCCCGCGCCCAGGCCTGGGTGAAGGTCTCCCGCGGCGGGGTGGGGAGGTCGCGACTGCGGGTCCAGCCCGAGGCCGGTGGTGGCAGCACGGGTGGCAGCGTCGGCCTCCCGCGGGCGAGCAGCCGGCCGAGACCGGCGGCCCGCTGGGTCAGCCGCCACAGCCGCGGGTGCGACATCGCCGTGGACAGCGCCTTGAAGGCGGCCGCCTCGGGGGTCGTCTTCTCCTGCGCCTCGACGTGCTCGGCGCGCAGGTGCACCAGGATCGAGGGGATGTCGATCGCCACCGGGCAGGCGTCGTAGCAGGCACCGCACAGCGACGAGGCGTACGGCAGCGAGGCGTTGTCCTCGACCCCGGTCAGCTGCGGGGACAGGACGGCGCCGATCGGGCCCGGGTAGACCGAGCCGTAGGAGTGCCCGCCGGTGCGCTCGTACACCGGGCAGACGTTGAGGCAGGCCGAGCAGCGGATGCAGTGCAGCGCCTCGCGGCCCACCTCGTCGGCGAGCACCGCCGTCCGCCCGTTGTCGAGCAGCACCAGGTGGAACTCCTGCGGGCCGTCGCCGGGGGTCACGCCGGTCCACGTGGAGGTGTAGGGGTTCATCCGCTCGCCGGTGGAGGAGCGGGGGAGCAGCTGCAGGAACACCTCGAGGTCGCGCCAGGTCGGCACCAGCTTCTCGATGCCCATGACGGTGATCAGCGTCTGCGGCAGCGTGAGGCACATCCGCCCGTTGCCCTCGCTCTCGACGACGGCGAGGGTGCCGGTCTCGGCGACGGCGAAGTTGGCGCCGCTGATCGCCACCTTCGCCCGCAGGAACCGCTCCCGCAGGTGCGTGCGCGCGGCCATGGCCAGCCGGCGCGGCTCGTCGGGGAGGTCGCGGTCGGCGCCCTCGCCCTGGAACTGCGGCATGGTGCGCAGGAAGATTTCGCGGATCTCGGCGCGGTTCTTGTGGATCGCCGGCACCAGGATGTGGCTGGGCGCGTCGTCCCCGAGCTGCACGATCAGCTCGGCGAGGTCGGTCTCGTGCGCGGTGATGCCGGCGGCCTCGAGCGCCTCGTTGAGGCCGATCTCCTGGGTGGCCATCGACTTGACCTTGACGACCTCGTCAGTGCCGGTGGCCTGCACCAGCCGGGTGACGATCGCGTTGGCCTCCTCGGCGTCGCGCGCCCAGTGCACCGTGCCGCCGCGGGCGGTCACCTGGCGCTCCAGCTCGACCAGGTGCTCGTCGAGACGCGCCATGGTGGCGGTCTTCAGCGCCTTGCCGGCCTGCCGCAGCTGCTCCCAGTCGGGCACCTCGCCGACGACCCGGGCCCGCTTGGCGCGGATCGTGCTGGTCGCGTGACCGAGGTTGGCGCGCAGCTGGCCGTCGCGCAGCGCGTCGCGGGCGGCGTCCGGGAAGGGCCGGTCGCCGCGCAGGTGACCGACCCCGCGGGGGGCGGTGGGCAGGCCGAGGAACGTCGTCCCGGACCGGGGCGCGCCGGGGGCCAGCGGCGTGGGGTCGGTGCGCTCGGGAGCGGTGGTCATGCCGGCACCGCCGGCCGGGTGGTCTGGTGCGGGCTCACGGCGTCCTCCGTCGAGGCCAGGATCTCGGCCAGGTGCACGGTGCGCGTCCCCGACCGCAGCCGGGAGAGCCCACCGCCGATGTGCATGAGGCAGGAGGCGTCACCGGCGGTGCACACCTCAGCGTGGGTGGACAGGACGTTGGCCATCTTGTCGGTCAGCATCGCCGTCGACGTGTCGGAGTTCTTGATCGAGAAGGTGCCGCCGAAGCCGCAGCACTGCTCGGCGCCGGGCAGCTCGACCAGCTCCAGCCCGCGCACCGCGCGCAGCAGCTGCAGCGGCCGGTCGCCGACCCGCAGCAGCCGCAGCGAGTGGCAGGTCGGGTGGTAGGTGACCCGGTGCGGGTAGTAGGCGCCGACGTCGGTCACCCCGAGGACGTCGACGAGGAACTGGGAGAGCTCGTAGGTGCGCTCGGCCAGGGCCTCGGCCTCGGCGGCCAGCTCGTCCTCGCCGGCCCGCCGCAGCACCATGGCCTGCTGGTGGTGGATCGAGGCCACGCACGACCCGGACGGCGACACGATCGCCTCCGCGCCGGCGAAGGCGCGCACGTGGTTGGCCACGATCGGCACCGCCTCGCGCCGGTAGCCGGTGTTGACGTGCATCTGCCCGCAGCAAGCCTGACCGGCCGGGACGACGACCTCGTGGCCCAGCCGCTCCAGCAGCCTGGCCGTGGCCATCGCGACCTGCGGCGCCACCGTGTCCACCAGACACGTGGCGAACAGCGCCACCCTCATGCCGCTCCCTCCCGTCGGCCGCGTCGTCGCGGCCGGACCCTGATCGACTCCCGGACGACCGGGCCGGGGCGAGCCATCAGCCGCTCGCCCCGTGCCCTCCTGGGACTCTGCCAGGAACGACCTCCCGGCGCGGCGGCGCGGTCGATGCCGTTCCGGATGGGAGCGCGGGACGGGGGCCCGGTCGCGGCGGGTCAGGTGCGGTCGCGCCGGCGTTCGATCGCCTCGAGCACCGTCCTGCGGCCCTCGCCCAGCTCGCGCTCGGCCCGCTCGGCGCGGTCGAGCTGGGAGTCGCCGCTCATCGCCGACACCCGCTTGCGCGCCTCGGCGGCGTCGACGTCGAGCAGCTCGGCGGCCTTCCGGGCCTCCTCGGCCGCGTCGGTGTCGGCCACGTGCTGCTCGTCGCCCTCCCGCTTCCGCCGGTCGGTGGCCGCCTCCTCGTCGTCGGTGAGCAGCTGCCAGGCGGCGTCGGGCAGGTAGCGCCGGGTCCCGTCGGCACCGCGGGCGCGGTCGCCGCCGTCCGCGGTGCGCCACTCCTGGTCGGTCCACTCCCGCAGGTGCTCCTGCGACTCCGTGCGCTCGCCCTCGTGCCGGTAGCCGCCGCCGTGCGCCTCGTACTCGTGCGTGAGCAGCTGGCTCTTGCGGGCGCTCCACTGCCCGGGCCGCCCGCCGCGGTCGCCCGCCTTGATCTGCTCCTTGAGCCGCGCGCGCAGCTCCGGGTCCGTGTAGTCCGCCGCGTAGTCCTCCGCCGACTTCCCGCTCATGGCCGCCCGGGTACCCACGGTGTAGCCGCTCCACCCACGCCGGTCGGGACGCTCGGCCGGCCGGCTTCCCCGCCGGCGCGGGCAGCCTGTGCCCAGCGGCGCGGGCTGACGCCCTTCCAGCGCCGGAAGGCGTGCACGAAACTCGAGGCCTCCGAGTAGCCGATGCGCTCGGCGACCTGCTCGATGCTCAGGCCCGCGGTCACCAGCAGCTCCTCCGCGAGGTACTCGCGGGTCTGCTCCACGACGGCGCGGAAACTCGTCCCCTCCTCGTCGAGGTGCCGGCGCAGCGTCCGCACGCTCATGTGCAGCGCGGCGGCGACCTGTTGCTGGCCGGGCATCCGCCGCGGGTCCCGCAGCAGCAGGTCGCGCACCCGGCCGCTCGTGCCGCGGCGTGACTGGCGGCGCTCGAGCAGGTCGCGGCACTGCGCCTCGCACAGGGCGGCGGTCAGCGGAGCCGCCTGGGGGAGGGGGTGGTCGAGCAGTCCGGCGTCGAAGGTCAGGACCGAGCGGGGTGCTGCGAAGTCGGGCCGCACGCCGAAGGCCGCCTCGTACGGCCCCGGGTCCGCGGGCGCGGGCAGCCGCAGCGCCACGCGCAGCGGCACGACCACCTCCCCGAGCCTCTCGCGCCAGAGCTGCAGGGCCGCGGTGGTGTCGCGCAGCAGCACGAACCGCCGCACCGGCTCGGGCAGTTCCAGGTCGTCGAAGAACAGCGCGAGCTCGCCGTCGCCCTCGTGCGCGCTGATGCGCGTCAGGGCGTAGGTGAGGTCGAGGAAGCGCATGGCCACCTCGTTGCTCTCCCGGATGGTGCGGCTCGTGAGGAGGGCGAAGCCCCAGATCCCGTAGGTGGTCAGCCGGTAGCGCGCGCCGGCCGTCAGACCGATCGTCTCGGGCAGCTCGTCGGTGAGCGTGGCGATGAGGCGCACCTCCTGCGCGGCGGTGATCTCCGCGGCGGGGTCGCTGAGCGCCGCCTCGTCCATCCCGGTGCCGGCGAGCACCCGTGCGGGCGGCAGACCGTGCTCGGCCGCGAGCGCGCACAGCAGCGCCGCACTGCCCGTCCCGCGGGCGGCGGCGTCGATGGGGTTGGCCGGATCGAACAACTCGTGGCCGATTGTGCCATGGCTCACACCGGGGTCGGTTCCTACCGTCCGAGTGGTGCAGGTCACGCAGAGAGTGGAGGTCCGGGCATGACGCTGACCGAACGAGCGGTGGAGACCGAGCAGGGGAGCGAGCACGTCGACGTGCTCATCGTCGGTGCGGGGATCTCCGGGATCGGCGCCGCGCACCACCTGAGGGAACGGTTCCCCGACCGGTCCTTCGTCGTCCTCGACGCGCTGGAGGCCCGCGGCGGCACCTGGTGGACCCACCGCTACCCCGGCGCCCGCTCGGACAGCGACCTGTTCACCTTCGGTTACCGGTTCAAGCCGTGGCGCGGGCCCTCGATCGCGACCTCCGAGGAGATCCTCTCCTACCTCGACGAGGTCATCGAGGAGGACGACCTCGGCGGCGTGATCCGTCACCGGCACCGGGTCACCGCTGCGAGCTGGTCCACCGAGGACCGGCGCTGGACGGTGCAGGTCACCCGCGAGGACACCGGGGAGCACCTGCGGTTCACCACCGACTTCCTGTGGATGTGCCAGGGCTACTACGACCACTCCGGCCCCCACCGCCCGCAGTGGGAGGGGATGGACCGGTTCCGCGGCGTGGTCGTGCACCCCCAGCAGTGGCCCGACGACCTGGACCACGCCGGCAAGCGCGTCGTCGTCATCGGCTCCGGCGCGACGGCGGCGACCCTCGTCCCGGCCATGGCGCAGACCGCAGCACACGTGACGATGCTCCAGCGCTCGCCGACGTTCTTCTTCGCCCGCCCCAGGACCCACGAGCTGGCGGAGACGCTGCGGGCCCTGGACGTCCCCGACGAGTGGACGCACGAGATCCTCCGGCGCGCCTACATCGCCGAGAGCGACGAGATCACCCGGATGTCCTTCGAGTCCCCGGACGAGCTGCGGGCGTTCCTCGTCGAGTCGATGCGCCCGCTGCTCCCCGAGGGGTTCGACATCGACAAGCACTTCAACCCCCGCTACCGCCCGTGGCAGCAGCGCCTGGCCGTCGTCCCCGACGGGGACCTGTTCACGGCACTGCGCGAGGGCACGGCCTCGGTGGTCACCGACACCATCGAGACGTTCACCGAGACCGGGATCCGGCTGACCTCTGGGGAGGAGCTCGAGGCGGACGTCGTCGTCACCGCCACCGGTTTCGACCTCAGCCTCTTCGGTGGGGTCGCGTTCACCGTCGACGGCGAGCCGGTCGACTTCACCGAACGCGTGACCTGGCGCGGCATCATGATCAGCGGCGTGCCGAACATGGCCTACGTGTTCGGCTACTTCCGCAACAGCTGGACGCTGCGCGCCGACCTGGTCAGCGAGTTCGTGTGCCGGCTGCTGGCGCACGTGCAGGAGCAGGGCGCCACCGTCGTCGTCCCCACCCTGCGCCCCGAGGACGCGGACATGCCGTTGCGGTCGTGGGCCGACCCGGAGAACTTCAACCCGGGCTACGTCATGCGCTCGATGCACCTCATGTTCAAGCAGGGTGACCGCGAGCCGTGGACCCACCTGCTCGAGTACGCGGAGGAGCGGACGGCGCTGCCCGCGGCCGACCTCGACGACAAGTCGCTCCAGTACAGCTGAGACGCCCCACCTGATCCACCGGCGGACGCCCGCACGTCCCGCCGTCCCATCCCTCCCAGAGTCAGGAGACCTCCGTGCCGGTCGACCCGCACATCGCAGCGATGCTCACCATGATGGACGAGGCGGGCATGCCGCCCATGTACGAGGGGAGCCCCGAGGCGGGGCGCGCCCTGTACCTGCAGCTCACCCACGGCGCCCGGACCCCCGAGCAGCTCGTCCCCGTGGCGAGCACCGAGGACCGCACCGTCCCCGGCGCCGAGGGCGACCTGCGGGCGCGGGTCTACCGACCCGAGGGCGAGGGCAGCTTCCCGACCGTCGTCTTCTTCCACGGCGGCGGCTGGGTGATCGGCGACCTGGACACCCACGACAACATGGCCCGCACCGTCTGCCGCGGTGCCCGGGCGGTCGTTCTCGCGGTCGACTACCGGCTGGCGCCCGAGCACCCGTTCCCCGCCGCGGCCGAGGACGCCGTGGCCGCGGCCCGCTGGGTGGCCCAGCACCTCGGCGAGCTCGGCGGGGACGACCGGCTCGCGGTCGCCGGCGACAGTGCCGGCGGCAACCTCGCCGCCGTCGTGGCCCAGCAGCTGACCGCCGACGGCACCCCGCTGGTCGGGCAGTTCCTCGTCTACCCGGCGGTCGACGCCGAGGGCGAGTACCCCTCCCGCGTGGAGAACGCCAAGGGCTACTTCCTCGAGAAGGACACCATGGACTGGTTCTACGGCCACTACGCCGGGGCCTGGGAGGACGCGAAGGACGCCCGGTTGTCCCCGCTGCACGGCGCCGACCTGAGCGCCCTGCCCCCGGCGGTCATCGTCACGGCGGAGTACGACCCGCTGCGCGACGAGGGCGAGGCCTACGGGGCAGCGCTGCAGGCCGCCGGTGTCCGCGCCGACGTGCACCGCTACGACGGCATGATCCACGGCTTCTTCGACATGGGCCCGGTCTCGCCGGCCGCGCAGGCCGCCATCGACGAGAGCTGCGCGCGCTTCGGGGGGCTGCTCCGGGGCTGAGGAACCCGAGGTCCGGCCGCGCCCGGCCCCGACCGGCGGACCGCCGGTCGGGGCCGCGCACGGTCCCGACGTCGACGTCCTGGGGCGACCGCGGGGTCAGCCGGTGCGGGCGCCGGGCCCCCGGCCGGTCAACACCCGCGTGACCGCGGGGGAGGGGCGCAGCTCCACGGGACGGCCGGCCAGCTCGGCGGCCTCGACGTGGTCGAGCAGCAGCTCCGCGCCGGGCTCGGACAGCGCGGTCACCGACCGGGCGTCGATGCGGTCGACGCGTGCCGGCTCGCGGCCGTAGCGCCGCCAGAACGCGTCGACGGCGGCGGCGTCGACCGCGCCGGCCAGGCAGAGCAGCCGCCCGCCGGTGGTGTTCAGCAGGCGGACGACGCCGCGCCTGCTCAGCGGGCTGTCGGGGGCCTCCGGGCTCACCTCCCCAGTGTGCGGTCGTCCGGTCCGCCGTACCGGCCGGGCCCGGTCGAGCGCGGTCCCGGCCGGTCGGGGTCCGCGCGGTCCGGGCGGGGAGGATGGGAGCGTGGAGAACCTCCTCGACGTCGCAGACCCCGGGACGGCGCAGCGCCTGGGCGCCGAGATCGAGGCGGCCGCCCGCCGGCTGGCCGGGGTGGTGGAGCGGACGCCGCTGCAGCGCAACGCGCGGCTGTCGCAGGCGACCGGGACCGACGTCTGGCTCAAGCGCGAGGACCTGCAGGTCGGCCGGTCCTACAAGATCCGCGGCGCCTACAACACGATCAGCCAGCTGGACGCCGGTCGGCAGGCCGCCGGGGTCGTGTGCGCCAGCGCCGGCAACCACGGGCAGGGCGTCGCCTACGCCTGCCGGGCGCTGGGGGTGCGCGGCGCGGTCGTCGTCCCGGGGACGACGCCGCGGCAGAAGCGCGACCGCATCGCCGCGCTCGGCGGGGAGATGGTCGACCTGGTCGTCACCGGCGACACCTACGACGAGGCCGCGGCCGCCGCGCTGGCCCACGCGCGGGACACCGGCGCGACGCTGGTGCCCGCCTTCGACGCCGTCCCCACCGTGGTCGGGCAGGGGACCGTCGCCCTCGAGCTCCTCGAGCAGCTGCCCGCCCCCCCGGACGTCGTCGTCCTCCCCGTCGGCGGCGGTGGCCTGCTGGCCGGCTGCGCGACGTGGCTGCGGCAGCACAGCCCCGGCACCCGCATCGTCGGCGTCGAGCCGGCCGGGGCGGCGAGCATGGCCGCGGCGCTGGCGGCCGGGGAGCCGGTGGAGCTGCCGCAGCTGGACACGTTCGTCGACGGCGCCGCCGTCCGCCGGGTCGGCGAGGTGACGTTCCCGCTGGTGCGGAACTCCGGGGCGGAGCTGGTCGCGGTGCCCGAGGGCCAGATCTGCACCGAGATGCTCGACCTCTACCAGGTGGACGGCGTCATCGCCGAGCCCGCCGGGGCGCTGGCGACCGCCGCGCTGACCGGCGGGCTGGTGCCGGTCGAGCCGGGGCAGACGGTGGTCTGCCTGCTGTCGGGCGGCAACAACGACGTCAGCCGCTACGGCGAGGTGGTGGAGCGCTCGCTGGTGCACCGCGGCCTCAAGCACTACTTCCTCGTCGAGTTCCCGCAGGAGCCCGGCGCGCTGCGGCGCTTCCTCGACGAGGTGCTCGGCCCGGACGACGACATCGTGCTGTTCGAGTACGTCAAGCGCGACAACCGCGAGACCGGCGCCGCGCTCACCGGCATCGAGCTCGGCAGCGCGGCGGACTTCCCGGTGCTGCTGGCCCGGATCGAGGCCAGCCCGCTGCGCATCCAGCACGTCGCCCCCGGGACGACGGCCTACCGCTTCCTCGTGTGACGTGCGCGGGGTGACCACCCGGCCGCTGACCGTGGGCGACCGCGAGCTCCTCCGGACGGCGACCCTGGCGAACGTGAACTGGTCGGGGGAGCAGCGGTTCACGCACCGCGACGTCGACGAGCGGCCCGACCTCCGCCACTACACCCTGTTCCGGCCCGAGCGCGGCGACCTCGGGTTCGTGGCCGTGACCCAGGGCCTGGTGGTGGGCGCGGTCTGGGCGCTGTTCCTCGGCAGCGACGACCCCGGCTACGGGTTCGTGGCGGACGGCGTCCCGGAGCTCAGCCTCTGCGTCTGGTCGGGGTACCGCGGCCGGGGCATCGGCGGCGAGCTGCTGCAGCAGGCGCTCACCGAGGCGCGCCGGCGGGGGATCGGGCGGGTGGGCCTCAGCGTCGAGGCCGGGAACCCGTCGGTGCGCCTGTACCGGTCGGCCGGTTTCACGCCGGTGCCGGGCGCGGCCGAGGGGACCCTGGCCGTCGACCTCTGACCCGGCGGCTCGGCTCCGGTCGAGCCGCGCGGCCAGGCGTGCAGCCGGGCGCCGAGCACCGGGTCGAGCGAGCCGGCCCAGGCCCCCGGCCCGGCGCGTCCCAGCGAGGCCACGGGCCGTTGCCAGCTCCGTCACAGGTTCGCGCTCCACCATCTCCTCGACGGCTGGACACACCGGCCGCTGACCGAGGAGACCACCGTGCGCAAGAAGTTGGTCGTCGCCGCCGCAGCAGGCGCCCTGACGCTGACCGGACTGGCCGTGGCCGTTCCCGCCGTCGCGGCCACCGATGAGACGGACGGCACGTCGACGTCCGTCGTGGACCGCATCAAGGACGCCCTCTCCGGCCTGGTCGAGGACGGGTCGATCAGCCAGGAGCAGGCCGACGAGGTGGCCACCACGCTCAGCGATGCCGACCTCGGGTGGCACGGCCACCACGGCGGCTGGTTCGGCCTCGAGACCGCCGCCGAGGCGCTGGGCACGACCGAGGACGAGCTGCGGACCGCGCTGGAGGCCGACGGTGCCACGCTCGCGAAGGTCGCCGAGGAGAAGGGTGTCGCGGTGGACACGCTCGTCGACGCGCTGGTGGAGGCCAAGCAGGAGCGCATCGCGCAGGCCGTCGAGAGCGGGATGCCCCAGGACGTGGCCGACGAGCGGCTGGCCGACCTGGAGCAGCAGGTCACCGAGTGGGTCAACTCGACTCGTGAGGACATATCGGGGCGCGGCTGGTGGGGCCACCGCGACGCCGACGACTGACCCGCGCGCCAGCAGAGCGGCGCCGTCCCCCCGTGGGGCGGCGCCGCTCGGCTGTCCGGCGGGGTGGACGGCCGAGCGGAGTGGAGGTTAGCCTGGCCTTACCGCGTCCGGACGGGCGGGAGCACGAGGCGAGGGAGATCCGCGTGGGGCTGCGACTGCCGGTCGGCGACGTGACCGTGCTGCTGGGCCCGGCGGCTGCCCGCCGTCAGGTGATGGCTGCGCTCGACGACGACAGCGGCCGCTGCGCCTCCGGGCACTCCGCGGTCCGCGTGCAGCGCCTCGCGGCAGCCGCGGACGACGACGTGGACCGGCGCATCGAGGCGATCGAGGCCGTGCGCGAGGCCGGGGCGACGATCGTGCTGGTCGACCGGCTCACCGAGGGGCTGGCCGCGCCGGACCGCCGCGCGGTCCTCACGGCGCTGCGCCCGGTGGCCACCGGTGGCCGGGCGGTCCTGGTGGACGACGACGACCCGGTCGCCGCGCTGGCGGTGGCCGACGGCGCGCTGCGCGCCGACCCGGCCGGCGGGTTGTCGACCGAGTCGCTCGGGGACCTGGGCTACCTGGCCTCGTAGCCGGATGACCCCGCCGCCCCCGACTGCTCGCAGGCTCGCAGCGGGACCCTGCAGCGGGACGGTTGGATCAGGTCACCTGGCCTCGTAGGTGAGGCAGTCCGCAGCGTCGGTGCTCGGCCCGACCTGCACACCGGGGGCGTGGCACTCGAGCTTGTCGTTGTGCACGCAGTCCGAGCGGTGGCAGGCGCCGACCAGCCCGTTGCGGTCCAGCCCGCCGCGGAAGCTGATCTCCACGAAGGTGCCGCAGTGTGCGTGGTCACCCCCCACGGTGATCGCGCCCGCGTGGCAGCTGTGCTCGGAGTTGTACGAGCAGCTGTCGACGGTGCAGTTCTGGACCTGGGGCATGTCCTGGAGAGAGGTCATGGGCAAGGTTGGCACGTCCCCCGGGGGCCCGCCAGCAAACTGAGGCTTGCCTACGTGCAGGTCAGAGGCCCCGTCTCACAGCGGTCTCACAGCTGGTCCACCCCCCTCGTCGAGCTCCGGCGGGGACCATGGCGGGAGAACAGGAGGAGGTGGCCGCACGTGGTCGTGCAGACCGGAACGGCCCCCACCGCGGCCCTCGGGCGCGGGGGGCCGCACGGTGTCCTGGTGGTCGTCGGCGGGCTCCCGGGCAGCGGCAAGACGACCCTGCTGCGCCGGCTCCTCGCCGACGGTGCGCCCGGGGTCGTCGGCCTGGACTCCGAGGACGTCGCCGCGCGGGTGCAGGCCGTCGCCGTCCGGGTCCCGTACCGGGTGGTCCGGCCGCTGGTGCACGCCTGGCACCGGGTGCGGGTGCTGCGCGTCGTCGCCGGGCCCGCGCCGGTCGTCGTCCTCACCGACCCCTGGACCCGGCCGTGGTGGCGGGCCGCCGTCCTGCGGACCGCACGGCGGGCCGGACGCTCCGTGCGGCTGGTGCTGCTCGACGCGTCGCGGGAGCAGGCGGAGAGCGGGCAGGCCGCCCGCGGGCGCGGGATCCCAGCGCGGTCGATGCGCCGGCACGCCGCCCGGTGGGGTGCCCTGCTGCGGGACGTCGCCGGCCCGGACCGTGGCGCCGGGCTGGACGCGGTGACCGTCGTCGACCGGGTGCGGGCCGGCCGCCTGACGCTGGCCGACCTGCTGGGCCGGTCGGCGGCCTGAGGCGGCGGGGCCCGGCGGGGGACCGGCCCGGGTCGGGTGGTTCCGGAACCCGGCTGGGTAGGGCGCGGCGGTGGAAGAACTCCTGGTGGACGCGCTCGGCGTCCTGGTCCCCGTGGTGGAGGCGTGCGGCGCCGCTGTCATCGTCGTCGGGGCCCTCTGGGCCTTCGTCCGGTTCGTGGTCGTGGGCGTGCGCGACCGGGACGCCGGCGCCTTCGTGCCCGTCCGGCTGACCCTCGGCCGCTTCCTGGCGCTGGGCCTGGAGTTCCAGCTCGCCAGCGACGTGCTGCGGACGGCGGTCGCGCCCAGCTTCCGCGAGCTCGGCCAGCTGGCCGCGGTCGCCGCCATCCGGACGGCGCTGAACTACTTCCTGGCCAGGGAGATCGACGAGGAGCGCCGCCAGCTCGCCGAGGAGCGGGCGCAGGAGGGCACCACGACGCGGCCGGCGCGGCCGACGTGAGCGCGGCCGTCCAGAGCGCCGGCGCGACGATGGCACTGCTGGTGACCGCGGCGGCCCTGGTCGCCGGTGTCGTCGCACTGGTGGCGACCCGCTCTCCCGCCGCGGCGCTGCCGGTGTTCCTCGACCTGCTCGTCGCAGCCGGGCTGCTGCGGCTGGTCGGGCAGCCGAGCTGGCAGGCGCTGGCCACCGCAGCCACGATCCTCGTGCTGCGCCGGCTGATCGGGTTCGGCCTGCGCACCGGCGGACGCACCTGGGCCGCCACCCGGCCGGACCGCCCGACCCGCCTGCCGGACCTGCGCCGGCTGGTGCGCCCGGCCTGGCGAGCCTGAGCCCATTCCGTCCGGCGCGGTTCCCTCACGCACCGCCAGGACGCGCGCGCGGCCGTTGACGGCCGGGGGCAACCCCGAGTTGATTCCTGACACCGGGTGTCGCACAGACGCCCCCGGGCCAGGGGGAGCACGGTATGCCGGCGTGGACGGTGCAGGTCGCAGAGGACCACGACGAACGGGTGGAAGCCGAGATGCTGGCCACCGAGGCAGGAGCGCTCATCGCGTTCTCGGAGGAGGGGCTGGTGCTGCGCGCCTGGGCCCCCGGGCAGTGGCGGACGGTGCGTCACCTCGAGGCAGCGGAGGCGTTCCGGGGCGGGGCGGGCAGCAGGGGCGACGTGCTGCACTGGGTGCCTCGGGTCTGAGGCAGCCCGTCACGCGTGCGGGGACCGGGCACCGCGCGAGCGCAGGTGTCCCGCGAGCGCGAGCACCGCGGCCAGTGCCATGACCAGGCCGAAGACGAGCACGCCGTCGACCGCCTCCACCGCGGCCGCCCCCGCCGCGGCGTAGAGCACCGCAGGCGCCGCAGTTCCGACCGTGGCGGCGAGCAGAGCGGCCGGCCAGCGCAGCGGCGAGGTGCCGGCCAGGACGGCCACGGTCTCGGCGAGCACCGGGACCGGGCGGGTGACCACGATCGCCAGCGCGCCCCAGCGGGTCAGCAGCCGGTCGGCCCGCCGCCGCTGGGCCGGGGTGGTCACCCGGTCGACCAGCCCGCGTCCGCGCCGTCCCACGGCGAAGCCCACGGCGGTCGCGCCCACGCCGCCGAGCAGGGAGAGCGCGGCCCCGGGCAGCAGGCCGAAGAGCGCGCCGTGGGCCAGCATCACCAGACTCGCCGGGACCGGGACGGCGACGTCGGCCACCAGCAGGGCGACGCCGAGCACCGCGGCCAGCGCACCGGCGGCCCGCAGCGTGGGCAGCGGGTCGGTGAGCAGCGGGACGCCGGCGGCCTCCACCACGGCGAACAGCAGCAGCGAGGTGCCCGCCAGGGCGGCGACCACCAGTCCGTAGCCGCGGGGGAGCACGGGCGTCACACGTCGCGGCGGTGCAGCACGGCGTCCGCGGCGAACTCCAGGAAGACCTCGCGCAGCAGCAGCTGGTGCGCGCTCTTCTCCGACACGACCCGGAAGGCGACGTCCACCGCCCGCGGCCGGCCGAGGGCCAGGCCGAGCTGCTCGGCGACGGCGAAGGCGCTCATCGAGTCGAGGTTGGACAGGGTCAGCTGCCGCAGGTCCCGCCAGGCCGCGCCGCTGCCGCCGGCGAGCAGGCCCTGCACCTGACCGGCCAGCTCCCGGCCCAGGCCGAGCACGGCCCCGGTCAGGGCGGTGAGCCGGTGCGGCGCGGCGGGGCGGACGTCCAGGCCGGCAGCGATCTCGTCGACCGCGGCCTCGTGCCGGCGCGCCGCGTCGTGCAGCTCGGTCAGCCAGGTCCGCACCTGGGGGTCGCCGACCAGCGGCACGGTCCGGCCGAGCAGCTGCCGGTAGCCGGTCTGCAGCGAGGCGAGGGTGGCCAGCCAGGTCGCCGCGCGCTGCCGCTGGGCGGCGAGGGTGGCCTCGTCCAGCTCGACCAGCAGCGGCGTCCTCGTCACGACGCCTCCCCGGAGCCGTCGCGGACGACGCGCCACAGCACACCGGTGTGCCCGTAGGACAGGTGCTTGCTCGGGTCGACTGTGGAGACGCCGAAGTCGAGGACGTACAGGCTGCCGTCGGGCGCGGCCGTGACGTCGACCGGCCGCTCGATGCCGCCGCTGCGGTGCGCCGACGCCGGTCCGGGGTGCCGGTTGGTCATGAACGGCTCGGCCGACCCGGTGGTCGGGTCGACGGCGACCACCCGGAAGCCGTGGTCGAGGTCCTCCGCCCGCGGGGAGTTCATCGGCGCGAGGGTGCCCCACTCGGCGACGAACAGCAGGCCGCGCATGCCGAAGGCGTCCGAGCGGGAGACGTCGAGGCCGCACAGCGCCGAGTGCGGCTCCTCCAGCCACACCGCCGGCCCCGCCCACTCCGGCAGCGGGTCGGCGATCAGCTGCTCGGCCGGACGGCCGCGACTGGGCCGGTGCGACTCGTGCCAGACCGGCAACCCGTCGCCGCACAGGTCCGGGAAGCCGTACCAGGCCGGCGTCCCCACCTGGCCGTGCGGTGTCCGCGCGGCGTCGATGCGCCAGACCCGGTCGGGGTCGTTCGCGATCGCCCGGTCGCCGTTCTCCTCGTAGTCGTTGTCGGTGACGTACAGCTCGCCGTCCTCGGCGAAGACCATGCCGTACGGGTTGCGCACTCCCCAGGCGAGCAGCTCCATCCCGCTGCCGTCGGGGTGGGCGCGCCAGATGCCGCTGCTGCACTTGAGCCGGCCGCGCACGACCTCGCCGGGCTCGGCGGGGACGCCGAAGGGCTTGAAGGCGCCGGTGGTCGCGTAGAAGGGGTAGGGCGCCGTGGGGTCGTGGGTGACGACGTCGTTGCCGGTCAGCGTCACGTCCACGCCGGGGACGTCGTGGACGCGCTGGTGCCGGGCGAGGTCGACGACGTAGCCCTGCGGCAGGACGACGCCGTTCTGCGACACCGACCCCTGGCCGAAGTACATCAGCCCGTCGGGGCCGAAGACCGGGCCGCCGGGCTCGTGCCAGCCGCCGTCGGGCAGCCCGTCGACGATGGTGGTCCCGCGGCCGTCGGCCAGGTCGTACCGCACGATCCGCGACTGGTGGCCGCCCTTCGCGGAGACGTAGGCCGAGCCGTCGCGCAGCGCGATGTGCCGCGGACCGCCCAGCGGCTCCTCCCCGAGGGCGTCCAGGGTCCCGTCGGGGCGCAGCCGCAGGATGCGGCCGGGCAGGTGCGGGCGGGTGGGCCAGGTGCTCCCGCCCTCCAGGACGTAGACGGTGCCCTCGTCGTCCACGCCCATCCCGCAGGGCATCGACAGCCCGGCGAGCACCACCTCGGCGCGGTAGCCGGCGGGCAGCAGGACGTCGGCCGGGTCCAGCCGCGGGCGGGCGGGGGTGGGCAGCTGCTGCAGGGCCTCCGGGGAGGCGGCCACGGTCGGCAGCGTCACGGGCGCTCCTGGGGACGACGGCGCCGCGGCGTGCCTCTACGCGCGGGGTGGGTGCCGTGCCTCGGTCGCGGCCGGTGCAAACCCGCGGCGGGGACGGCGCCGGAGTGGCGCGGCACCGCGGCGGACCGCGGTCACCGATGGTGAGGCCCGCCGGCCGGTGGACGCCGACCCGGGCCGTAGGGTCGCCGCCGTGCTGCCTCCTGTCGTCGACGTCACCTGGGTGCGCGAGCACCGCGACGAGGTCGTCCTCGCCGACGTCCGCTGGTACCTCGACGGCCGGTCCGGCCGGGCCGCCTACGACGCCGGTCACCTGCCGGGCGCGGTCTTCGTCGACCTGGACCGCTGGCTGGCCGCGCACGCCGGGCCCGACGCGGGGCGGCACCCGCTGCCGGAGCCGGAGGTCTTCGCCGAGGGCATGGCCGCGCTCGGCATCGGGGACGACGACCCCGTGGTGGCCTACGACGACGCCGGCGGGGTGGTCGCCGCCCGGCTGGTCTGGATGCTGCGGGTGACCGGGCACGACGCGGCCCTGCTCGACGGGGGCACAGCGGCGTGGGACGGGCCGCTGGAGCAGGCCGTGCCGAATCGGGCCCCGGCGGTGTTCACCGCCCGCCCGTGGCCGGCGGAGCGGCTGGCCGGGGTCGACGACGCCCTCGACCCGGACGCGGTGGTGCTCGACGCACGCGATCCCGAGCGCTACCGCGGGGACCGGGAGCCGGTGGACCCGCGCGCCGGGCACGTGCCCGGCGCGGTCAACGTGCCCTGCCGGGCCAACCTCGACGCCGACGGCCGCTTCCTGCCGGTCGAGCAGCTGCGCGCGACCTTCGCCGCGGCCGGGGTCACCGCCGACAGCGACGTGGTGTCCTACTGCGGCTCCGGGGTGACGGCCTGCCACAACCTGCTGGCGCTGGAGCTGGCCGGCCTCCCGCAGGGGCGGCTCTACCCGGGTTCGTGGTCGCAGTACAGCGCCGACCCCGACCGGCCGGTCGCCGTGGGCGACCGGCCGGCCTGACCGGGGGCGGTCAGGACCGGACCGCGAGCAGCGCCTCCGCGGGGCAGCGGCACCTCCACGGAGGTGTTCGGGTCCTGTCGGCGTTGCGCAGCAGCGTGCCCGCGGAACGGTCCCGGGCCGGGGTGGAGTCGGCGACGCCGAGCCGGGCCACCTGGTCGGTCGAGCGCACGCAGCCCTGGATGCGCCGGCTGACCGTGTCAGCAGCCGGTCGCCGACGGCGTGCCCGCGGGCGTCGTCGACGTCCTCGACGTCGTCGAGGTCGAGGCACCCAGGTCTGGTACAGCGCCGCGAGCCCGACCATGACGACGACGTGGGAGTGCGCCTCGGTGAGGTCCTCCACCAGGTGGACCGGGGCCACCGAGGCGGCGAGCAGGGACGCCGTGGCCGCCGCCGAGCGCAGCCCGCGACCGGCTCCGGGCAGCACGGTGGACACCAGCGGGTAGGCGACCGCGAGACCGAGCAGCAGGGCGACCGGCCGAGCATCGCCATGGCGCCCAGGCCTCCCGCCCGCGCGGCGACCACCCGGAGGACGGCCCGGTGACGCCGGTCCCAGACCTCGGCCGGCCTCACCCGTCCGGGGGACCGGCGCCCGGGGGCTCCGACTGGCCGCCGGCCGGCGGGTCGGTCAGGGTGCGGAGGACGCCGGGGAGCCGTTCCCGGCGGACGGGGAGCGGTCCCTCCGCAACCCGCGAGCGCGAGGAGGTCCTGCGATGCGGGCCATGGTCTACCGGGGTCCCTACAAGGTGCGGGTCGAGGAGAAGGACGTCCCCGCCGTCGAGCACCCGAACGACGCGATCGTGCGGGTCACGCTGGCCGCGATCTGCGGCTCGGACCTGCACCTCTACCACGGCCTCATGCCGGACACGCGGGTCGGGCACACGTTCGGCCACGAGTTCATCGGCGTCGTGGAGCAGGTCGGGTCCTCGGTGCAGAACCTGCAGGTCGGCGACCGGGTGATGGTGCCCTTCAACATCTCCTGCGGGTCGTGCTGGTTCTGCGCCCGCGAGCTGTACTCCAACTGCCACAACGTCAACCCGAACGCCACGGCGGTCGGCGGCATCTACGGCTACTCGCACACCACCGGCGGCTACGACGGCGGCCAGGCGCAGTACGTGCGCGTCCCGTTCGCCGACGTCGGGCCGGTGCGGATCCCCGACTGGATGCACGACGAGGACGCCGTCCTGCTGACCGACGCCGCCGCGACCGGCTACTTCGGCGCGCAGCTCGGTGAGATCGCGGAGGGCGACACGGTCGTCGTCCTGGGTGCCGGGCCGGTCGGCCTGATCGCCGCCCAGTCCTCGTGGTTGATGGGCGCGGGCCGGGTGATCGTCGTCGACCACCTGCAGGAGCGGCTGGAGAAGGCGCGGACCATGGCCCACGCCGAGACCCTGGACTACGACGAGCACGACGACGTGGTGGTCGAGCTGAAGAGGCAGACCGACTTCCTCGGTGCCGACGTGGTGATCGAGGCGGCGGGCGCGGAGGCCGACGGCAACCTCCTGCAGCAGGTGACCGGGACCAAGCTCAAGCTGCAGGGCGGCTCCCCGGTCGCGCTGAACTGGGCGATCGACGGGGCGCGCAAGGGCGGCACCGTCTCCGTCGTCGGGGCCTACGGTCCGATCCCGAACGCGGTGAAGTTCGGCGACGCGCTCAACAAGGGGCTCACCCTGCGGATGAACCAGACACCGGTGAAGCGGCAGTGGCCGCGGATGTTCGAGCACGTGCGCAACGGCCACCTGACGCCGCGGGCGATGGTCACCCACCGGTTCCCGCTGGAGCACATCGCCGAGGCCTACCACGTGTTCTCCGCCAAGCTCGACGGCTGCATCAAGCCGCTGGTCCTGCCCGACGCGGCCTGAGCGAGGAGGAACGATGACCGACCCCGAGATCCCGAGCGCCTACGTCCGGGACAAGCGCCCGCCCCGCGAGACCCGCGAGCAGCTGCGGGCCCGGATCCCCGGCTGGGGGGCCGACCTCGACCCCGCCGACCGGCCGTCGCACCCCAGGCTGCACTACGCGCCGGGCACCACCGGCGCGCACTGGGACTTCCCGGAGCGGCAGCCCGAGCGGCAGCCGCGGGAGCGGTCGATCGAGCACGCCTTCGTCACCCCGGTCTTCGGCACCGCCCAGCCGCTGCGGGGAGTGTCCGGCGCCATCCGCAGGCTGGCCTACCGCCGCTTCAGCGAGGGCCGCCTGGCGCACTGGCTGCTGCTGATCGTCGGTGACCGGGTCGACGCCTGGAGCAGCCACCTGCGCTCGTTCGCCACGCTGCACCCGGACAACCCGGTGACCGAGACCGGCGTGAGGGCCGAGTTCACCCACGGCGGGCTGCGCTCGCGCCGCGGGCGTTCCGACGCCCGGCACCACGTCCTCGATCCGGTGATCGTGGCCGGGCCGTGGGTGGCCGGCGCCGCGGTGACGTACACCGGCGTCCGCCGGTTGGTGCGCGCACTCCGTCACTGACCGGGAGGGCGCGGACGGAGCGGTGCCGTTGCCCATCGACGTGCGTCGTCCGGGGCGGTGGAATGGGCGGGCACGGCCTGCGAGGCCTCGTCCCACACAGGGGGACACCGCTCATGACGCGCACCGGGGTGCCGAGTCCCCGCAGTGGGCACGAGACCGTGCGCACCGTGCCCCCGCGCCCGACGGGCCGCGTGTTCGGCGCCGGCCCGGCGGTCGTCGGGCACCGGGGCCTGGGCTGCGGGGCCGTCCGCGGCCACCGGGAGAACACCCTGGGGTCGTTCACGGCGGCGGCCGCGCTGGGGGCGACCTGGGTGGAGGCCGACGTCCGGCGGACGGCGGACGACGTCCTGGTGGTGGGCCACGACGAGGTGTACCCGGACGGCACCCGCGTGGCCGACGTTGGCGCGGCGGAGGCCGACCGGCGCGGCATGCTCCGGTTGCACACGCTGCTGGAGCAGCTGCCCCTCGAGGTCGGGGTGGACGTGGACCTCAAGCCCGCGATCGACGACAGCCTGCGACCGCCGTCGTGCACCACCGCGGCCCTGCTCGCGCCGGTCGTGGCCGCCGAGGCGCGTCGCCGCCCGCTGCTGGTCACGTCGTTCGACCCGGCGGCGCTGCAGCGGCTGCGCAGCCAGGAGCCCTCGCTGCCGCTGGGCTGGCTCACCTGGCACCGCTTCCCCCTGGACGTCGCGGTGGCCGCCTGCGCGCACATGGACGTCGACGTCCTCGGGCTGCACGTGGGTTCGCTCGCGGACCGGAGCTCGGACCGGGTCGAACCGGCAACCGTCGCCGAGGCGCTGCCGTTCGTCCACGGCGCCGGTCGGCAGCTCGTGGTGTGGTGCCCCGCACCGGCCTCGGCAGGTGCGCTGCTCGAGGCCGGCGCCGACGCCGTGGTGGTGGACGAGGTCCCGACGGTCCTGCGACTCCTCGGACCTCAGCACGCCCGGACGAGCGCCGGGGCGACGGTCGGCGCCGGCAGCCACCGGCTGCGGGTGCGCTGAGTCCGGCGAACTCCCAGGCGACGTCCAGTCCCTGCACGGAGGCGAGTCCTACCGTCGCTGTCCGTAGTACGGACCGGACGTGCTGGAGCAGAGCGGCATCGTGCGCAGCGACATCCGGTCCAGCTTCGGCGAGTACAGCGGCACCGCCCAGGGCGTGCCGATGACCCTGGAGCTGACCGTCTCCGACCTCGCCGACGGCGGGGTGCCGTTCGAGGGCGTCGCGGTCTACGTCTGGCACTGCACCCGCGAGGGCGGCTACTCGCTGTACTCCGCGGGCATCGAGGACCAGAACCACCTGCGCGGCGTGCAGGTCGCCGACGCCGACGGTCTGGTCCGCTTCACCAGCGTCGTCCCGGCCTGCTACGACGGCGCTGGCCGCACATTCACGTCGAGGTCTACCCGGACCAGGGCAGCACCACCGACTCGACCAACGCCATCGCCACCTCGCAGGTCGCGTTGCCGCAGGACGTCTGCGAGGCGGTCTACGCGACCGCCGGCTACGAGGCGTCGGTGAGCAACCTGTCGCGGGTCAGCCTCAGCAGCGACACCGTCTTCGGGGACGACGGCGGCGCGAGCCAGCTGGCCACCGTGACCCGGAACGTCACCGGCGGCTACACCCTGCGCCTCGCGGTCGGCGTCGACACCGCCACGATCCCGACCGGCGGTGGGACGAGCGGCGGTGGCGCACCCTCCGGTGCTCCGGGTGGCCCGCCGCCCGGTGGTGGCCCCGGCGGCACCCCGCCGACCGGCGCCCCGCCGGCCGGTGCCTCGCCGGCCGGTGCCTCGCCGGCCCTGCCGAGCAACTGAGGGCCGGGAACCGGTGCGGGTTCCTCCGGTCGCACGCGAGCCCGCTGGTCCGGTCGGTCCAGGGCGGCCGGCACGGGAGCGGCGCACCCCGGCAGGCCCTTGTCCTCTGGACCCGCGCTCGACGCCCGGCTGAGCATGGTGGCCTGCGATGACCTGGCCGGACGAGGGCGTTCCATGACCACAACGACGCTGCGACCCGAGCTGGACGATCTCCGCACACGCGTGGCGGGTACCGTGACCGGACGCGACGACCCGGGCTGCGACGAGGCCCGGGCCGTGTGGAACGGGATGGTGGACGCCGTCCCCGGGCCGTGGTGCGCGCGGCGGACGTGCGCGACTCCGCACCGATCATCGCGTACGTCCGGGAGCACGAACGGACGGCCCAGCAGGGTGCCCGAGGTCAGCAGCGGGTGACCGGCTGCCGAGTCCTCGTGCTGCGGTCGACCGTCGAGGTTGTAGGGGAGGGCGAGGTGCACGCGGTCATCCGGCACTACAGGGGCGGGTCGCAGCTCTTCGACGAGCTGGAGCGGCGGACCGATGACGTCGAGCGGGTGATCCGGGGTGTGCCCGGGTTCATCAGCTACCACCTGGTGAGGACGGCGGACGGCGGCTTCAGCGTCGGCGTCTTCGAGGACGAGTCCGGGGCGACCGAGTCCACGCGCGTGGCGGCGGACTGGGTCAGGCAGAACCTGCCCCAGTTGACGGTGAGCCCGCCCGAGGTCATCGAGGGTGGGGTGATCCTGCACCTGGGCAGGTGACCCGGCGGACGGGGCGGCGCACCTCCGGCGGTACGTGCCGATGCTGCGGCAACCGCCCGGCTGGGAGAGGGTGGACACCGTGGTCCGAGGGGGAGGGGCACGGATGAGGACGGTCGCGATTGCCTGTCAGGGCGGCGGCAGCCACACGGCGTTCACCGGCGGTGTGCTGCACCGCCTGCTGGCCGACGAGGACCACAGGGTCGTGGGGCTGTCCGGCACCTCGGGTGGCGCGGTCTGCGCCCTGCTGGCCTGGTACGGCCTGCTGACCGGCGGCGCGGCCGAGGCCGGCCGGCTGCTGGAGCGATTCTGGGAGGACAACGCGGCCAGCACGCTGGGCGACAAGGCGGCGAACGCCTGGCTGGTCGGTCTCGCCCGGCTCGAGGGACGGGTGGCGCTCCCGACGGTGAGCCCCTACGCCTACCCGGGGTTCGCCGGCACCGCCTTCACCGACCTGCTGACCCGTCACGTGGACGTGGATCGGCTGGCCCGGCTGCAGGAGTCCCCGCCGGAGGACCAGCCACTGCTCCTCGTCGGCGCCGTCGACGTCCTCAGCGGCGACTCCACGGCCTTCTCCAGCCGGCGCGGGGAGATCACCGTGAACGCCGTGCTGGCCTCGGCCGCCGTCCCGCTGCTCTTCCGCGCCGTCGAGGAGAGGGGCCGGTACTACTGGGACGGGCTGTTCAGCCAGAACCCGCCGGTGCGCCAGCTGCCCGACGCCGGCCCCGAGGAGATCTGGGTGGTCCGGATCAACCCGCGCTCCCGGGCCACCGAGCCGAAGACGGTGGGCGACATCGCGGACCGGCGCAACGAGCTGGCCGGCAACCTGTCGCTGGAGCAGGAACTGTTCTTCATCCGCAAGGTCAACGAGTGGGTGGACCGCCTCGGCGACCCGTACCGGCGCATCGAGATCCGCGAGATCACCCTCGACCTCGACCTCGACCTGCCCAGCAAGCTGGACCGCCGGCCCGCGTTCCTCCGCCGGCTGTTCGACGCCGGTCGGGAGCAGGCGGACGCCTTCCTGGCCGGGCTGCCCGGCTGACGGCGGGCCGGCGCCCGGTCACGGCCGCACGGAGTTCGTGACGATCCCCTCTCGGCGTTGCCGAGCCGTCGGGGAGCCCCTCTGTCGTCGACCATTCGAGAGGAGGGCGCTCCCGTCCCCCGGTACATGAACGGTGACGATGCCGTGACAGGCCGCGGTTAACGTGCAGGTGGCTCTCGCGAACGATTCGTCGTTCGTCCACGACTCCCATGTCGCAGCGACATCCGTATCACACGTCGGGCTGGACCGCGGACAGCCACAGGGCGGATGCCACGACTGCGGACGGCACCACGGTGACGCTCGGCCACGCTGACCGAGAGGAGACCTCGTCAGGGCAGTCCTGCTCCCGTCCTGAGCAGCGCATTGCCGTGAGGATCGAGACGTTGCGCGGGGGGCTCAGTGATCAGCTTCGAAGCGAGCGTCAGATCGGATGGAGCGGGCGATGACCGGATACAACAACCACAACATCCCGGAAGCGGCGCACACCTTCATAGACCGCAACATCAGCGCCGGGATCCTGACGGTCGCCTTCGGCCCCCGCGGCAGTTGGGTCTGCGTTGCTGCGAATGGTGCATGTGACTCTCATGGTATTCCGCGGGGATGCAAGGACGCGTTGAGGGACTTCCTGCGGCGCGGCTTTCGGATTCGCTCGATCGCATTCCCTCCGCAAGGAGGTGATCGGTGGGTCGTCGTGGCGGACCAGGACTACTCTGCTCAGGGCATTCCCGACGAGTGCATCCAGGTCATGGACACGTTCCGACGGAACAAGTGGCCGATGCGCCACATCGCGTTCCCTCCGTCGGGCGGCAACAGTTGGGTGATCGTGGGAACTGATCGCGTCTTCGCTCGGTCGATCGATGACGAGTGCTACCAGATCCTGAACAACCACATGCAGGGCCAACGGCCAGCCAGCGGCGTGTCGTTCACGCCCGATGGTGGATGGACCATCTTCGGCAGCGACGAGCCTTTCGCCCGTCGGATACATGATGATTGTTACCGACACTTGCGGGCCATCGCAGCGCAAGGCGACATGATCGATCACGTCTCGTTCGTTCCGGACGGTGACGGATACTCGATCATCGCCAACCAGGCGTCACCGTTCACCTCCCCCAATCTCATCCGCGTGTTCGAGAACAACTTCTTCCGGGATTCATCGGGCAAGGGCCACTCAGTGTGGGCCCGCATGGCTGCTCACGGCGTCCCCGGCGTCAGCGTCGCAATGGTGCTCGGTGGCGCCTTCGCGTGGCAGACCTCTTACGGAGTACTGGAGGCAGGGGGCCAGCAGTACGTCTACAATGACACGCCGTTTCAAGTAGCGTCGATCAGTAAACCGACTACCGCTGTCGGGGTCCTGCGGTCAGCGCAGGGTGCGGGCGCCAACATCGGACTCGACGACCCGGTGCAACAACACACGACGTGGACGATCCCGGTGCAGGCTGGCGGTTCCGCCAGTTGGGTCAACGAGGCGACGGTCGCGCTGACACTCGCCCACGAGGGCGGATTCAACGTGCCCGGATTCGGCGGATATCCCGACACGGGCACACAATTGCCGACACTCGACCAGATCCTTGCTGGTACACCCCCGGTGAACTCGCCCAAGATCGAGATCATGACGCGGCCCGGTCCTCGGTTGTACTCGGGAGGGGGCTATGTTGCACTGCAGCGCATGATGCAGGACGTCACCGCGACCAACTTCGTCGACTGGATGCAGTCCAACGTCCTCACCCCGCTCGGGATGAGTGGGTCGACCTTCGCGGTGACTCTGCCCCCGCAATTGTCCCGCGCCGCGACCGGGCACGTCGCGGGACCAGTCGCTATCAATGGAAAGCGGAATCGCTACCCCGAGTCGGCCGCCGCGGGTCTGTACTCGAACGTCGGTGACCTCTGCAGGATCATCCTCATGCTGAACTCGGGGGGCAGTCTCGACGGCGTTCCCATCCTCACCAGGGCGATGCGCGATCGCATGTTGCTCGATGAGCTCGGCATCTCCCGTAGCGGTGCACTTGCCGCCCTGGACTGCATGTACGCACACGACGGGGTGAATGCTGGGTTCTACGCGCTCATGCGAGGGTACCCCAACTTGGGTTCAGGATTCGCGATCACGACGAACGCCGATCATTCGGCGGGTGGTAGCGCCTTCGTCGCCGAAGTGGTTGCCGCGCTGGAGTACCTCTATCCGCGCGATCTGCTCCCTTCCGGCCACTCCGTCATCGGCCTCGACTCGGACCAGGTCTCTGCAGCAGCTCTCGACCTTGGCGTCGGAGGACGATGACCCGTACCACGCGGTCGTGCCGGAGAGCCCCGGAGACCTCGCCGCTCCCGCTCCAGCCTCGTGCCTGGGGGGAAGCCCGCTGGAACCGTGTCCCTGAGGCCGCCCTCAGGGACGATGACGAGCTCTGGAGGCCCGAGGGGCGGACACCGCGTGACCCACGGGAGCCCAGGCAGTGTCCGGGCCGTCATCGAGGCCGGTTCACCTGTGCGTCGAGGTGCCCGGCGTGACCTGTCCATGACCGACGTGGCAGCAGACAGGGGGCCGGTGGGGTACCGCTCAGAAGCGGTAGTGCAGCACGACGGTCCCCTTGCGGGACCAGGACGTGCTGTGCGCGGCCAGCCGGTAGTACGTGCGGAGGGCTGCGGGGAACTGGGCGACCTCGGGTTCCCGAGGGATCAAGATCTCCCTGACCAGGGTCAGCGCCGGGTTCCAGCGTTCCGGGTCGTGCGGGTCGTCGGAGCCGGGGAACCTGATCAGGTCGGCGACGGACCGGGTGCCGCGGGTGTGCTTGATGGCCCAGATTGCGAACCGGGGATAGCTGTTGAAGGCGATCTCCCCGCTGGGGAAGTGGCTCGTGAGCCGGTTCAGCAGGGCCACGACCTGGTCCAGGGTGAGGAACCCCAGCAGGCCGTCGGCGACGATCACCGCCGGCCGGTTCGAGGGGACGGCGGTCAGCCAGTCCGGATCCGTCACGTCCGCGCCGATCCCGTGAGCGTGCGCGCGATCCGGTACCAGGCCCGCTCGGGCGGCGATGACCGCGGGAGTGTCGACGTCGTACCAGTCGACGGTGGACGGCGGATCGATGCGCAGGACCCGGGTGTCCAGCCCTGCTCCCAGGTCCAGCCCGACGCCGTCCGGATGGCGAGCCAGGAACCGGGTCGCGATCTCGTCGAGCTTCTTGGCCCGCAGCGCGGCGTTCAGCATGAGGTTCGTGTCGATGTGCAGTCGGCGGTGGTCGTAGTCGAGCGTGCGGACGATCTCGTCGGCCATCGCATCACCGAGGACGGGATGCGGCGACCGGTTGTCCAGCGCCCTGCAGCAGAGCGTCAGGAACAGGCTGTCCTCGGTCGGCGTCAGGGCCGGCAGGGTGGTCGCCATCGGTTCGGCCTCTCGTGCGTGCCGGCGTGCTCGTTGCTCGGCCCGTCTGCGGGTCCCCGTTGACCCCCCACGTACCCAAGCCCTCGGCCGCGGCCTGTCCCAGGGGCCTAGGGCACATCGGCGCCGCGTCCGATCGGGTGGACGTCTCGTCCTCCGCCCTGGTGCCGGAGCGACCGGCACCGGAGCGGACGGGTCCTCCGGCGGGGCCTCCCGCTGCGGAGCCCCTACTGGACCAGGCGCAGTGCGGGCGCTGCGGGAGCGCTGCCGGTGGCCGCGGCCGACCCTCCGGGGAGGACGGCGAGCGCCGGACGGAGGCTCACCAGGTGCCGTCCACCGAGCCTGGCCCGGAGGGATGCGTTCGCGTAGCCGGCGGGCAGCCGGTGGCACTCGTCGTGGGCGTGCGGCGACGTCGCAGCAGCAGCAGCGGGGCGCGGCGCCAGGTGGACGTAGGTGATGCTGTCCGCGGGGTCGTACGTCCTCACCTCGTCCTCGCCTCCTCCCGGACCCGCCGGTGCGGCGGCCGCGGTCTGCGGTGGCGACACCGGCGGTGCGAGCCGGACAGGAACAGCGTGGCAGTGGGGTACGACAGGAACCCGGCCCGATGCGAGCCGCCGGTGGGCCCGATGGGGCCGCGGAGCCGGGTGCCGTCACGACCCGTCGGTCGGGCTCAGCGAGCGGTCAGCGCGGCGCCCATCTGCTCGACGGCCTGCACCAGCACCGGCCGCGGGGTCGCGACGTTGAGCCGGGCGAAGCCCGTGCCCGCCACCCCGCACAGGGCGCCGTCGGTCAAGGCCACCCCGGCCCGCTCGAGGAAGAACGCGCCCGGCTCGGGCAGCTCCAGCTCCCGGCAGTCCAACCAGGCCAGGTAGGTGCCCTCGGGTGGGGTGTACCGGACGCCGGGCAGGTGCTCGGCGACGAGGTCGGCGAGCAGCCGGCGGTTGCCGTCCAGGTACGCCAGGACGTCGTCCAGCCAGCCGGCGCCGCCGGTGTAGGCGGCGGTGTTCGCCAGGACGCCGAGGGTCGAGGCGCCGTGCTCGGCGTGCGGGCCCACCCGCGCCCACAGGTCGGCGTCGGCGTCGTTGGAGAGCACCAGCTGGGCGCACTTCAGACCGGGCAGGTTCCACGCCTTGGACGCCGAGGTCGCGCTGACCGCGTGCCCGGCCGGGACCTCGCCGAGCGAGGCGTAGGGCACGTGCCGGTGTCCCTCGTACACCAGCGGCGCGTGGATCTCGTCGGAGAACACCCTGCCGCCGTGCCGCTCGACCACCTCGGCGACCGCCGTCATCTCCGCGGGCTCCAGCACCCGCCCGATCGGGTTGTGCGGGTTGCAGAGCACCAGCAGGTGGCCGCCGGCCCGGAACGCGGCGTCGAGCGCGTCGAGGTCGTAGACGTACCGGTCGCCGTCCCGCGCCATCGGCACCTGGACGACCTCGCGGCCCAACGCCGGTGGCAGCGTGAGGAAGGGCATGTAGGCCGGCGTCGGCAGGACGACCGGGCTGCCCGGTCGGGAGAAGTGCTCGATCGCCGCGGCCAGCCCGGCGAGGACGTCTGCCACCGGGCGCACCCGCTCCGACGGCACCGTCCAGCCGTACCGGTCGGCCGACCACGCCGCGTACGCCTCCGACATGCCCTGCAGCAGCGCCGGCGACAGGTAGCCGAAGGCCGCGCCGTCCACGGCCGCGTGCAGCGCCTCGGTGACCGCCGGCGCGGTGCCGAAGTCCATCTCCGCCACGAACGCCCCGATCGCCTCGGGGAACAGCGACCACTTGAGGCCGCCGCGGCGCCGCAGCTCCCCGACGGTCAGCTCGTCGAACCCGGCGTCAGCCACGGGGAGCCCGGGCGAGCAGCTGGGCCAGGTGCAGGCCGTCGCGGCCGGCGAGCTGGTCGAGCTGGGTGCGGCAGGAGAACCCGTCGGCGAGGACGACGGCGTCCGGCCCCGCGGCCCGGACGGCGGGCAGCAGCTGGTGCTCGGCGATCGCCACCGACACCTCGTGGTGGCCGCGTTCGACGCCCCAGTTGCCGGCCAGCCCGCAGCACCCGCCGACCCGGGTCACCGTGGCGCCGGCCTCGCGCAGCAGCCGCTCGTCGGTGGCCCACCCGAGGACGGCGTGGTGGTGGCAGTGCGGCTGGGCGACGACCTCCACCCCGGCCAGGGACGGCGGCGTCCAGCCCGGGGTCCCGCGCAGCAGCTCGGCCAGCGTGCGGGTGCCCGCGGCGACCCGCTCCGCAGCCGATCCGCCGACCAGCTCCAGGGCCTCGTGCCGCAGCACCGCGGTGCACGAGGGCTCCACGCCGACCACCGGGATGCCGTCGTCCACCAGCGGGGCGAGCAGCTCGACGGTGCGGCCCAGGGTGCGGCGCGCGGCGTCCAGCTGGCCGGTGGTGATCCAGGTCAGCCCGCAGCACGCCTCGGCCGGCGGCACCTGCACCCGGTAGCCGGCGTCCTCCAGCACGGCTGCCGTGGCGAGGGCGACCTCGGGATCGAAGTGGTCGGTGAACGAGTCGACCCAGAGGGCGACCGGCGGCCCGTCCCCGGCCGTCGCGGGCCGCTCCGCCCACGTCTCCCGGAAGGTGCGTGTGGCGAACGCCGGCAGCGAGCGGCGCTGGTCGACGCCGGCGCCCCACCTGGCCAGCCGGCCGCCGAGGCGCGACCTGGTGACCGCGTTGGCCAGCCGGGGCGCGCGGGCGGCGACGTCGGCCCAGCGCGGCAGCCAGCCCAGCGTGTAGTGCGAGCGGGGGCGCAGCCGGCGGCGGTAGCTCTGGTGCAGCACCTCGGCCTTGTAGGAGGCCATGTCCACACCGGTCGGGCAGTCCCGTGAGCAGCCCTTGCACGACAGGCACAGGTCGAGGGCCTCGTGCACCTCCGGCGAGCGCCAGTCCCGCACCGGCCCGCCCGGGGCGAGCATCTCCTGCAGCACGCGCGCCCGGCCGCGGGTGGTGTCCTTCTCCTCGCGGGTCGCCGGCCACGACGGGCACATCACCCCGCCGCCGGCCTGCAGGTCGGCCCGGCACTTGCCGACGCCGGTGCAGCGGTGCACCGCGGCGGAGAAGTCGCCGCCGTCGTGCCGGTAGGCCAGCGCGAGGCCGGTGTTCCGGCGCGGCGCGGCGGCCACCCGGATGTCGTCCTCGACCCGCGCCGGGCGCACCAGCACGCCGGGGTTGAGCACGTCGTCGGGGTCGAACAGGCCCTTCACCCGCTCGAACAGGCCGAGCACGTGCGGCGAGTACATGGACGACAGCAGCTCGCTGCGCGCCCGGCCGTCACCGTGCTCGCCGGACACCGAGCCGCCGTAGCGGGCCACCAGCGTCGCGGCGTCGGTCACGAAGGCCCGGTAGGCCTCGCGGCCGCGGTCGGGGTGGGCGGGGGAGCGAGCCCCGAGCGGGAAGTCGATCCGCACGTGCACGCAGCCGTCGCCGAAGTGGCCGTACGGGACGCCCTGCAGCCCGTGCCGGTCCAGCAGCGCCTCGAACTCGCGCAGGTAGGCGCCCAGCTGCTCGACCGGCACGGCGGCGTCCTCCCAGCCGGCGTGCGCGGGCCGGCCGTCGGAGGTGCGGGCGGCCAGGCCGGCGCCGTCCTCGCGGATCCGCCAGATCGCCGCGGCTTCCGCGACGTCGGTGACCACCATCGCGTCCACCGCGCCGGCGTCGCCCAGCACGCCCTTCGCCTTGGCCTCGACCTCGGCGACGCTGTCGCCGGTCAGCTCGACGATCAGCCAGCCGTCGCCGCGGGGCAGGTCCGGGACGACGGCCGCGGGGACGTCGCGCAGCCGCTGCACGATCCGCTGGTCGAGGCCCTCCACGGCGGTCGGCTCGTGCGGCAGCAGCCCGGGGGTGGCGTCGGCGGCCTCGGCCATCGACGGGTAGCCGAGGACCACCAGGCCGCGGAAGGGGGCGTCGGTGACCAGCCGGACCGTGGCGCCGAGCACCACCGCGAGGGTCCCCTCGCTGCCGACCAGCGCGCGGGCGACGTCGAAGCCGCGCTCGGGCAGCAGGTGCTCCAGCGAGTAGCCCGAGACCTGCCGGCCGAAGCGGCCGAGCTCCGTGCGGATCGCCGCCAGCTCCCCGTCCACGAGCGAGCGCAGCTCGTCGAGCACCGCGCCGCTCACCGCGCCGTCCGGCCCGAGCCGCAGCCGCCGGCCGGCGCCGGTGACGACGTCGAGGCCGACCACGTTGTCCGACGTCCGGCCGTAGCCCAGGGCCCGCGACCCGCAGGCGTTGTTGCCGATCATCCCGCCGATCGTGCAGCGGTTGTGCGTGCTCGGGTCGGGGCCGAACCGCAGCCCGTGCGGCCGGGCCGCGGTCTGCAGCGCCGCCTGCACCACGCCGGGGTCGACGGTCGCCGTCCGGCCCTCGGGGTCGATGCCGTGGACGCGGGACAGGTACCGGCTGGTGTCGAGGACGACGCCCGGGCCGACCGCGTTGCCGGCGATCGAGGTGCCCGCGCCCCGGGCGGTGAGGGGCACGCCGAGGTCGCGGCAGACGGCGAGGGTCGCCTCGATCTCGTCGGGGTGCCGCGGGCGCACCACCGCGCGGGGCAGCACCCGGTACAGCGAGCCGTCGGAGGAGTACAGCGCCCGGGCCAGGCCGGAGTCGTCGACGTCGCCGACCCCCGCGCGGCGCAGCGCCTCGGTCAGGTCGGTCGCCACGTCCGGTGCCAGCGTCATCAGCGCTCCCTCGTCGGCGTCGGTGCCTCCCTCCTTGTACACCGCACCGGCCCGTCGGCGGGACGTCGGCCCCTGGTCCGCCCGGCCGGTGCCCACCAGCCTGGACGGGTGGCCTTCGACGTCGAGCGGCTGCTGCGGCTGTGGTCGGACCCCCTGCCGGGGGACGACGCCGCCGCGGCCGACGCCTTCCGCGAGCTGTACGCCGACCCGGTGACGGTCAACGGCGCGCCGATCGGCGCGGTCGACCTGGTGGCCCGGGCCAGGGCGGTGCAGCACACGTTCGAGCCGGTGCGGCGCGAGGTGCTGTCGGTCGTCGAGGAGGGGGACCGGGTCGCCGTCGCCTTCCGGATGGGCGGCCGTCAGGTCGGCACCTGGACGACGTCCGCCGGTCCGCTACCGGCCACCGGGCGGGAGTTCTGGCTGCGGGTGGTCGACGTCCTCACCCTCGCCGACGGGCGGATCACCGACATCGTCATGGTCGCCGACGAGCTGGGGGTCCTGGTCGCCCTGGACGCCGTCCGGCTGCGCACCCCCGCCGACGCGGTGACCGGCGACTGAGTCCGCCCGTGTCCGGCGCGCGGCGTCCGGGTTGACGCGCGACCGGCGCCGCGCCAGGGTCGCCTGGCCAGACGGACCCAGCTGGGGACGACAGACCGTCGCTGCTCGGCCGCTCCAGGCGCTGGGGTCCCACCGAGGGAGGGCGTCCGTGGAAGTCGACGTGATCGTCGAGATCCCCAAGGGATCCCGGAACAAGTACGAGTACGACCAGCAGCTCGGCCGGATCCGGCTCGACCGGATGCTGTTCACCGCGACCGGCTATCCGGGCGACTACGGGTTCGTCCCCGACACGCTGGCCGAGGACGGCGACCCCATCGACGCCCTCCTGCTCCTCAACGAGCCCACCTTCCCCGGCTGCCTGGTCCGCGCCCGGGTCATCGCCGTGTTCTGGGTGCACGACAAACGGGGCCCGGACGCCAAGCTGCTGTGCGTTCCCGCGACCGACCCGCGGCACCTGCACCTGCAGGAGCTGGAGGACGTGCCGATGCACCAGATCGCCGAGATCTGGCACTTCTTCGAGATCTACGAGGCCCTCGCACCCGACAAGTCGGCCGAGACCCGCGGGTGGGAGCGCCGGGCGAAGGCGATCGAGGCGCTGGAGGACGCGCAGCGCAGGTTCGCCGACGGGCTCCCCGCGGCGACCGGCACGGAGGGCTGAGCGAGGTCAGGTCCGGGCGACCGCCTGTGCCAGGGCGGCGATGTGGGCCGATGCGGGTCGCGGCTCGATGCCGAGGGCCCGCATCCCCTCGACGCCGCCCTCCTCGTCCACGTCCCTGTACAGCGCGATGCCCAGGGCCGAGGCGAGCTCCGGTCGGCGTCCGCGCAGGGCCCGGGCGCCGAACGCGAGCACCCGGCGGGGGACGACGACGCGGCGCATGCGCACGCCGAGCACGCGTTCGAAGGCGTCGACGACCTCGTGCCGGGTCAGCGCCTCCGGCCCACCGAGGTCCAGCGCCTCGGGCGGGTCGGCCATCGTCGCCAGCCGCACGCAGGCCTCGGCGACGTCGTCCTCGGCGACGTACGGCACCGGCGTGCGGCCGCGGCCGTGGATGACGGCCAGCCGCTTGTCCGGCCGGATGCCGGACTGCGGGGCGAGCCACGTCTCCTGGAACGCGGCCGGCCGCACGAGCACCGACCGCAGGGACGAGGCCTGCAGCAACCGTTCGGTGGCCCGCTTCGCGGCGAAGAGGGGCACCAGGTCCACCATCGCGTCGGTCAGGCCCTGCGCGGAGACGAACACGAACCGTTCGACGCCGGCCGCCTCGGCCGCCCGGACCAGTGCCGCGTTGCCCTCGCGGTCGACCCGGTCGATGGAGACGTCCCTGGCCCCGGCCAGGTTGCGTCCCATGCCGTTGGCGGTGGTGACGACCGTCCGCACCCCGGCCAGTGCCCGGTCGAGACCGGCCGGGTCGGTGAGGTCGCCGACGCTGAGCTCGACGCCGGACGACCGCAGGGCGGCGGTGTCGCTGCGCGGCCGGACCAGCGCGCGGAACGGGATGCCGCGCTCGGTCAGCCGGGCGGCGATCCGGCCGCCCAGGTCGCCGGTGGCGCCGCAGAGCAGGAGCTCGCCCATGGTCCCTCCCGGGTGGGGTGGATGACCCAGGCAGGCACGGTCCCAGCTCCCCGTCAACGCCCCGTCACGTCCGCCGGTGGCCGGATCGCCGAACGCGCCCGCAGTCCCGGAGCGCTGGGCCCCGCCGTCCTCCCTGCTCGGTGACCGTCCCTGTGGCGAGCGTGATGCCCGGGCGCGTGTCCGCACCGCCCCCGGCGACACGCGGGGAGGCGAGGGGTCCCGGCGTCCGGGTCGTCGATCCTCGGTCGCCATGACGGGCTGGCATGGACTCCTCGGGGCCGAGATCCCGATCGTCACGGCGGTGACCCGGCTGGACTTCCTGAGCCGGCGGGACAGCGCGGCCGGGGTGGAGCGCCCCGCCGCCGGGCCCTCGTACTCCTGGACCGACCACCTGCGCGGGCAGGTCGAACCGCTGGACCTGGAGGAGTCCCTGGAGCTGCTGGGCCTGGGCGTCGGTGTCGCCCGGCGGGCCTACGACGCACAGCACCGGGGCATCCACGCCGCCCTGCGCGCCGGCGCCTCGTGGGAGCGGATCGGTGCCGTGCTCGGGACCACCGCGCTGACCGCCTGGAACGGCCACCAGCGGTGGATCGAGGAGCAGGTCGAGCTCTTCGAGTCGACCGGACGGTACGGGCTCGACGACGTCGGTGCGGTGGAAGCGCTGCACCTCGCCGGCGAGCGCCCGGCGGGCCTCGGCTACGTCACGCGGACCGCTCACCCGGAGGGCTGACGGCCCCGGCAGGGTCCCGCCGCGAGCCTGCGAGCGGTGGGGGGCAGGGGGTCCTCCTTCAGTCCTCGAGCACCCAGACGGCGCTGTTCGGCGGGAGGGCGACCGTGCCGCCGGAGCGCCGGACCGCCGCTGTGGAGGCGAGCAGCACCTGCCCGGGGCAGCCGGCGAGCACCGTCTCGTCGCCCATGTTGACCACGCAGCGCACCGTCTCGCCACTGCCGACCGACCGGACGGTCAGCACGTTCCCGCGGGTGGTCACCGTCGCCGAGCCCGTGGCGAACGCCGGGTGGGCCCTGCGCAACGCCAGCGCGCGCCGGTGCAGGGTCAGCGTCGAGGCGCCCTGGCCGGTCTGCACCGAGACGGCGTAGCGGCCCCAGTCGGCGGGGATCGGCAGCCACGGCTCGGTCGCGCCCTCGGGGGAGAAGCCGACGCCCTCGGTCGGATTCCACGGCATGGGCACGCGGCAGCCGTCGCGACCGGCGCGGGCGCCGCCGCTGCGGTGGAAGATCGGGTCCTGCTTGGCCTCGTCGGGCACGTGCGCCTGCGGCAGGCCCAGCTCGTCACCGGCGTAGAGGTAGGCCGAGCCCGGGAGCGCCAGCGTCAGCAGCGCCGCGGCACGGGCCCGGGCGGTGCCGACCTCGCCGCCGCCGAAGCGGGTGACCTGCCGCTCCTTGTCGTGGTTGCCCAGCACCCACGACACCGGCGCGCCGACCTGCCCGTAGGCGTCCAGGGCGCTGGCGATCGCCTCGGCGAACGGCGCGACGGCCCACGGCGACTTCAGCAGCCGGAACGACAGCGACTGGTGCAGCTCGTCGGCCCGGGAGTACAGCGCGACCTGCTCGAGGTCGGCCAGGCAGACCTCGCCGACCAGCATGGTGTCGGGGTACTCGTCGCAGACGGACCGCCAGCGGCGCCACACGTCGTGCACCTCGGGCTGGTTCCAGGTCATCGCCTGCTCGGGGCCGTGGCCGAACAGCGTGGGGGAGTAGGCGCCCGGGTTGTCCCGCAGGCCGGCGTCCTTGTACAGGCCGTAGGCCACGTCGACGCGGAAGCCGCTCACGCCGCGGTCCAGCCAGAAGCGCAGCGTGCGCTCGAAGTCCTCGGCCACGGCCGGGTCGCGCCAGTTGAGGTCCGGCTGCTCGGGGGCGAACAGGTGCAGGTACCAGCGGCCGTCCGGGGTGCGCGACCAGGCCGGCCCGCCGAACAGCGACTGCCAGTTGTTCGGCGGCTCCTCCGACGGCGGCGCGAAGTGGTAGCGCGCGGCCTCGGGGGAGTCCGGGTCGGCCAGCGCCGCCTGGAACCACGGGTGCTGGTCGGAGGTGTGGTTGGGGACGACGTCGAGGACGACCTTCAGGCCGAGCCGGCGGGCGTCGTCCACGAGGGCCTCGAGGTCGGACACGTCGCCGTAGTCGGGGTCCACCGCCCGGTAGTCGACGACGTCGTAGCCGCCGTCCGCGCCGCCCGAGGGGTAGTGCGGGTTGATCCACACCGCGTCGACGCCCAGCCAGGAGAGGTAGGGCAGCCGCTGCCGCAGGCCGCGCAGGTCGCCGATGCCGTCGCCGTCGCTGTCGGCGAAGGAGCGCAGGTAGACCTGGTAGACGACCGCGTCCCGCCACCAGGGGGCAGGCGCGGCAGCGGGGGCGACCCGGCGCTGGGTCTGGGTCCTCGCGAGGGAGAGGCGGCGTGCCATGCCGCCACCATCGGCGGGATCCGGCCCGGGGTTGTGCGGCACATCCCACGAACTGGTGAGGCGGAGCTGGCAGATCCCGCCAACCACCCAGCTCGGCTGTGACGCCCGGGACGCGTGTGTCGCGGCGGTGTCGGCGGACGCGCCGGGAGGCACCACGTGCGCATCGGTCTGGTCCGACGGGCCACGGTCCGCCACAGTCGACCCCGTGCTCTCGCGACCCCTCGCGCTCGTGTCCACGGTGCTCACCGGTGTGCTGACCGGCGGGATGGTCCTCATCGACGTGGTGCTGGTCCCCTTCTGGCGCGGCTCGTCCCCAGCGGGGTTCCGGGCCTGGTTCGCGGCCCACTCCGGGCGCCTCCGCGCGCTCCTGGTGCCCCTGGGCGCCGCCACCGGGATCGCCTGCACCGCGTCGGCGGCGGTCCGGGTGACCGGTGGAGGGCGAGGTGCCCCCGCTGCGGTGGCGGCAGCGGCAGCCGCCGGGGGTGTGATCGCCGTGACCGTCACGGTGAACGAGCCGGCCAACCACCGGTTCACCTCGGCCACGCTGACCGACCGAGAGACGACCGAGCTCCTCCGCCGGTGGGCGCGCTGGCACCACCTCCGCGTCGTCCTCGGGCTCGTGGCCACC
Source organism: Geodermatophilus siccatus (assembly GCF_900103785.1). GTDB lineage: Bacteria > Actinomycetota > Actinomycetes > Mycobacteriales > Geodermatophilaceae > Geodermatophilus > Geodermatophilus siccatus. Next base: position 258,171 of record NZ_FNHE01000008.1, read on the forward strand.
GTGGCGGCGGGGCGGGCGCTCGCCGACGCCGGGGACCGAGCTGTCTCCCGGGTCCCGTCGCGTTTGCGCGGCGTCCGGGCCGGGGACGACCTTGCCTGAGGCCGGGGCGCACCGACCTCGAGCACTCCGCCGATCCACGACCCGCGACGAGCGAGGCTGGCCATGGACCCCGATCCCCGGCCCGGTGAGGACGACGTCGACCGCGACGACGCGCAGGCGCTGAGCCGCGCGACCGGCGGCCGCGGGAGCGACGAGCCCGACGCGTCGAGCACCACGGGCACCGGCGAGTCCGCCGGGTTCGTCGGGCGGGTGGCCGGTCAGGACGTCGGGTACGCGGGCGAGACCGGGGCCGAGCGCCGGGCCGCGGCCGAGCAGGAGGACTGAGCAGGGGCCTCCCTCAGTCCCGGCGTCGCCGGATCTTCGACCCGAGCCAGGTGAGCGGGTCGTACCTGCGGTCCACGACCCGCTCCTTGAGCGGGATGATCCCGTTGTCGGTGAGGTGGATGCCCTCGGGGCAGACCTCGCTGCAGCACTTGGTGATGTTGCAGTAGCCGAGGCCGAACTGCTCCTGGGCGGCGTCCCGCCGGTCGACGACGTCGAGCGGGTGCATGTCGAGCTCGGCCAGCCGGATGAGGAACCGCGGCCCGGCGAAGGCGGCCTTGTTCTCCTCGTGGTCCCGGATGACGTGGCAGGTGTCCTGGCAGAGCCAGCACTCGATGCACTTGCGGAACTCCTGCGGCCGGTCGACGTCGACCTGCTGCATCCGGTGGTTGCCGTCGGGGTCCCGGGGCCGGGGGGTGAACGCCGGGATCTGCGCGGCCTTCTCGTAGTTGTAGGAGACGTCGGTGACCAGGTCGCGGATGACCGGGAAGGTCCGCAGCGGGGTCACCGTCACCGTCTCGTCCTCGGCGAAGGTGCTCATCCGGGTCAGGCACATGAGCCGCGGCCGGCCGTTGACCTCCGCGCTGCAGGACCCGCACTTGCCGGCCTTGCAGTTCCACCGGACGGCGAGGTCGCCGGCCTGGGTGGCCTGCAGGCGGTGGATGACGTCGAGGACGACCTCGCCCTCGTTGACCGGGACGGTGAAGGTCTGCAGTTCCCCGCCCGAGGCGTCGCCGCGCCAGACGCGGAACGTGGCGTCGTAGCCGCCGTGGGTCCTGGCCGGGCCCTCGTCGACCGCGCGGGTGCTCGGTTCCCCCACCTCGGTCACGTGCCCTCCTCGCTGGCACTCGTCGTGCTCGTGCCCGGCGGTGCTGCGTCCCTGCGTGACCTCGCGAGCTCGGTCACGTGCCCTCCTCGCTGGCGCTCGTCGTGCTCGTGCCCGGCGGTGCTGCGTCCCTGCGTGACCTCGCGAGCTCGGTCACGTCTGCTCCTCGAAGACCTCGGCCAGCTCCGGTGGCATCTCCGGCAGCGGTTGCCGGGTCACGGTCAACTCACCGTCCGGCGTCCGGGTGCAGACCAGGTTGGTGCGCCCCCACTCGGGATCGGTGGCGGGGAAGTCGTCGCGGGTGTGCCCGCCGCGGCTCTCCTCGCGGGCCAGCGCCGCGCGGGCGATGCACTCGCTGACCGCCAGCAGGTGCGGCAGGTCCAGCGCCAGGTGCCAGCCGGGGTTGTACTGCCGGTGCCCCTCCACCGACAGCGCCGCCACCCGCTCGCGCAGGACGGCGATCCGCTCGAGCGCCCGCTCCATCTCCGGTGCGGTGCGGATGATGCCGACCAGGTCGTGCATCGTCTGCTGCAGCTCGGACTGCACGGCGTAGGGGTTCTCCCCGCCTTCCCGCTCGAACGGCGCCAGCGCCGCCCGCGCGGCCTCGACCAGCGCCTCCTCGCGCAGCGCCACCACGCCGGCCCGTTTGCTCGCGTGCTCGGCGGCGGCGACACCGGCGCGCCGACCGAAGACGAGCAGGTCCGACAGCGAGTTGCCGCCCAGCCGGTTGGAGCCGTGCATGCCGCCGGCGACCTCGCCCGCCGCGAACAGCCCCGGCACGGACGCCGCGGCGGTGTCCGGGTCGACCTCGACGCCGCCCATCACGTAGTGGCAGGTGGGCCCGACCTCCATCGGCTCGGCCGTGATGTCGACGTCCGCCAGCTCCTTGAACTGGTGGTACATCGAGGGCAGCCTCCGGCGGACGTACTCGGCCGGCCGGCGCGAGGCGATGTCGAGGAACACCCCGCCGTGTGGCGAGCCCCGGCCGGCCTTGACCTCGCTGTTGATGGCCCGGGCGACCTCGTCGCGGGGCAGCAGCTCGGGCGGGCGCCGGTTGTTCTTCTTGTCGTCGTACCAGCGGTCGGCCTCGTCCTCGGTCTCCGCCGTCTCCTTGCGGAAGAAGTCGGGGATGTAGTCGAACATGAACCGGTTGCCGGCGGAGTTCCGCAGGACGCCGCCGTCGCCACGCACGCTCTCGGTCACCAGGATCCCGCGCACCGACGGCGGCCACACCATGCCGGTGGGGTGGAACTGGACGAACTCCATGTTGACCAGCCCCGCGCCGGCCGCCAGCGCCAGCGAGTGCCCGTCGCCGGTGTACTCCCACGAGTTCGAGGTGACCTTGTAGGCCTTGCCGATCCCGCCGGTGGCCAGCACGACCGACGGGGCCTCCCAGGCGAGGAAACGCCCCGACTCCCGCCAGTAGCCGAACGCGCCGGTGACGCCGTCGGCGTCGGTGAGCAGCCTGGTGACCGTGCACTCCATGTAGACGTCCACGCCGAGCGCGACGGTGCGCTGCTGCAGGGTGCGGATCAGCTCCAGGCCGGTGCGGTCACCGACGTGCGCGAGGCGGGCGTAGCGGTGGCCGCCGAAGTCGCGCTGGCTGATCAGCCCGTCGGGGGTGCGGTCGAACAGCGCCCCCCAGTCCTCGAGCTCGCGCACCCGGTCGGGCGCCTCCTGCGCGTGCAGCTGGGCCATCCGCCAGTGGTTGAGCATCTTCCCGCCGCGCATGGTGTCCCGGAAGTGCACCCGCCAGCCGTCCTCGGGATAGGCGTTGCCCATCGCCGCGGCGATCCCGCCCTCGGCCATGACGGTGTGCGCCTTGCCGAGCAGGGACTTGCAGACGACGGCCGTGCGCGCCCCCGCCTCGTGCGCGGCGATCGCGGCCCGCAGACCGGCGCCGCCGGCTCCGACGACCACGACGTCGTAGGCGTGCCGTTCCAGCTCCATCAGAAGAACCTCGGGTCGGAGATCGTGCCGGTGGCCAGCAGGAACACGTAGAGGTCGGCGAACGCGACACCGAACAACGAGATCCAGGCGTACTGCATGTGCCGGGCGTTCAGCCGGGAGACCAGCGTCCAGGCGCGGTAGCGCAGCGGGTGCCGGGAGAAGGAGTTGATCCGGCCGCCCACGGCGTGCCGGCAGGAGTGGCAGGACAGCGAGTACAGCCACAGCAGGGCGGCGTTGGCGAGGAGCACCAGGGTGCCCAGGCCCATGTGCCCCCACGCGCCGGTCTCGTCGCGGAAGGCGAGGACGGCGTCGTAGGTGAGGACGACGTTGAACAGCAGCCCCAGGTAGAAGAAGTACCGGTGCAGGTTCTGGCCCAGCAGCGGCAGCCGCGTCTCGCCGGTGTAGCGCCGGTGCGGCTCGGCCACCGCGCAGGCCGGCGGGGACAGCCAGAACGACCGGTAGTAGGCCTTCCGGTAGTAGTAGCAGGTCAGCCGGAAACCCAGCGGCACGACGAGGATGTAGATCGCTGGTGAGATCCAGGCCGGCCCGGTGAAGAGCTCCGGGAACGTGTCGCCCTCGCAGCCGGTGGTGATGCAGGGCGAGTAGAACGGCGAGATGTAGGGCTCGGAGAAGTAGTACGCGTTCTGGAAGGCGCGGAACGTCGAGTAGACGACGAAGGCGACCAGCGCCAGCACGGTGAGCAGCGGCTGCAGCCACCACCGGTCGGTGCGCAGGGTGCGCGCCGCGATGGCCGCGCGCCGCGGGGCCGGTCCTCCGCCGCGTCCCGGGGAGGCCGCCCCGGCCCCGCGCGGCGCGGTAGTCGTCACCGGAGGCTGCGGCCGGATCCGGCGACGCCGTCGTCGTAGCCGTCGTCCCACATGACGGCCGACGAGCCCGGGACGTCCGGGGCCGAGCGCGACGCACCGCACAGGAGGGCGAGGTCGTCGCGCAGCCGGGCGACGTCGATCCTCAGCCGGCGCGCGTCCACCGTGTCCCCGAAGTACCGGGTGAGCGGGCTGCACGCCGCCTCGAGTTCGTCGACGGCCCGGCGGGCCGCCGCCACGTCCTGCTCCAGGGACATCGCTGCCTCCAGGTGCTGGTCACACCCCCGCCGGGGACGGTGCAGCGAAGTCGACCACGGACGCGCGGCCGGCGGAAGGACTTCCGCGGCGGGCCTCCCGGGCCCAGGGCGTGTCCGACGGACCTCCAGCCTCGGTGGCACCGCTCCCGTCGGCATGGGTCCGTCGGACACGCCCTAGCATCGGCGCTCGTGCGGCCCTTCCTCCTGCTGGCCTCGCGGCCCGAGGACGAGGCCGCGGACGACGAGTACGCCGCCTTCCTCCGCGCCACCGGCCTGGAGGAGCACCAGCTGCGGCGGATCCGGCTGGAGGCCGGGCCGCTGCCGCCGCTGGACCTCGACGACTACGCCGGGGTGTTCCTCGGCGGCGGGCCGTTCAACTCCAGCGACCCCGCCGAGGACAAGTCCGCCGTCCAGCAGCGGGTCGAGGCGGAGCTGTCGGGGCTGCTCGACGAGGTCGTCGCCCGCGACCTGCCCTTCCTCGGCGCCTGCTACGGCGTCGGCACCCTCGGCGTCCACCAGGGCGGGGTGGTCGACCGCACCCACGGCGAGCCGGTCTCCTGCGTGCCGGTGACGCTGACCGACGCCGGCCGGGCCGATCCGCTGCTCGCCGGGGTGCCGGACGTCTTCGACGCGCTGGTGGGGCACAAGGAGGCCTGCCGCGTGCTGCCGCCCTCTGCGGTGCTCCTGGCGACCTCGGCCGGCTGCCCGGTGCAGATGTTCCGGGTTGGCCGCAACGTCTACGCCACCCAGTTCCACCCCGAGCTCGACGTCGCCGGCGTCGTCACCCGGGTGCGGGTCTACCAGCACGCCGGCTACTTCCCGCCCGCGGAGATGGAGGAGCTCATCACCCGGGTCAGCCGGGCGGTGGTCACCGAGCCCAGCCGCCTGCTGGCCAACTTCGTCGCCCGGTACGCCTGAGCGGCCCGGCTCTTCTGCGGACCGTCGACCGCGGGGGAGACTGCGCGAGCGCACAGGCCGCCCGAGCCCGGAGCCTGGTGCACGGGGCGGTGGGAGGTGCCATGGGTCGAGCGGCGGTGGCCCCGGACGGCGGCCTGCGCATGGGCACGCCCCGGGCCCGGTGGGTGCTGCTCACCACGGTGCTGGGCTCGGGCCTGGCATTCCTCGACGCGACCGTCGTCAACGTGGCGCTCGAGCGGATCGGCACCGACCTCGACGCCGGCTTCTCCGGCCTGCAGTGGACGGTCAACGCCTACACCCTCACCCTGGCCTCGCTGATCCTCATGGGCGGCTCGCTCGGCGACCGGTTCGGCCGTCGGCGGGTGTTCGTCGTCGGGGTGGTCTGGTTCGCGGGCGCCTCCTTGCTCTGCGGCCTGGCCCCCGACGTGCGGACCCTCATCGCGGCACGGGCCCTGCAGGGTGTGGGCGGAGCGCTCCTGACCCCCGGCAGCCTGGCGATCATCTCGGCGTCCTTCCACGGCAGCGACCGCGCCGCGGCGGTCGGTGCGTGGTCGGGGCTGGGCGGGGTCGCGGGAGCGATCGGGCCGTTCCTCGGCGGCTGGCTGGTGGAGTGGAGCTGGCGGGCGGTCTTCCTCGTCAACCTGCCGCTGGCCGTGGTGATCGTCGCCGTCGCCGCCCGGCACGTGCCCGAGTCGCGGGACCCGGAGGCCACGCAGCGGCTGGACTGGGCCGGGACGGGGCTGGTCGCAGCGGGCCTGGGCTGCCTCACCTACGGGCTGACCGCGGCAGGGGAGCCCGGGGGTGGCGCGGCGTACCTGGCCTGGGGCGCGGCGGGGGTGGTCGCCCTCGTCGCCTTCGCGCTCGCGCAGCGCCGCTCCACCAACCCGCTGGTGCCGCCGGCGCTCTTCCGGGACCCCCAGTTCAGTGCGGCCAACGCCGTGACGCTGCTGGTCTACGCGGCCCTGGGGGCGTTGTTCGTCCTGCTCGTGCTCCAGCTGCAGGTCGTCTCCGGCTTCTCACCGCTGCTCGCCGGCACCGCCCTGCTGCCGGTCACCGTGCTCATGCTGGTGTTCTCGGCCCGCGTCGGGGCCATGGCCCAACGGATCGGTCCGCGCCCGCTGCTGACCGCCGGTCCGCTCGTCGCCGCCGCGGGGGTGCTGCTCATGCTGCGCATCGGACCGGATGCCTCCTACGTTCCCGACGTGCTGCCTGCGGCGGTCCTCTTCGGCGCCGGGTTGACCCTGCTCGTGGCGCCCCTGACCGCGACGGTGCTGGACTCCGCGGCCGACCGCTACGCCGGCGTCGCCTCGGGCGTGAACAACGCCGTCGCCCGGGCCGCTGGGCTGCTCGCGGTCGCCGTGGTGCCCGTCGCGGCAGGGATCACCGGCGACGCGTACACCGACCCCACGGCTCTCGGCGCCGGCTTCCGGACGGCGATGCTGATCTGCGCCGGGCTGCTGGTCGCCGGATCGCTCACGGCCGCCGTCCTCGTCCGCCGTCCGCTGGGCGCCGGGCGACCTGAGCCGGCCCGCATCCCCCTGGAGGAGTGCGTGCACTGCGGCGTCACCGGGCCCCAGCTGTACCCGCAGGAGCCGGCCACGACGGCGGGGGAGGCGCCGAGGTGAGCACGAGCGCCGTCCAGCAGTCCACGTCCGGCGGTCGCGGCCTGCTCGCCCGGGTCGCCCCGCTGCGGCAGCGGCTGCGCACCGAGGCCGGGGGCGCCGGGCTGCTGCTGGCCGCCACCGTGGTGGCGCTGCTGTGGGCCAACTCGCCGTGGGGCGGGAGCTACGACGCCTTCTGGCACACCGAGGTCGCCGTCCGGTTCGCCGGTGCCGAGCTGGCCCTGGACCTGCAGCACTGGGTCAACGACGGCCTGATGGTGTTCTTCTTCTTCGTCGTCGGGCTGGAGATTAAGCGCGAGCTGGTCATGGGCGAGCTCACCGACCGGCGCCGGGCCGCGGTGCCCGCCCTGGCCGCGGTCACCGGCCTGGCGGTGCCGGCACTCGTCTACGTGGCGTTCACCCGCGGCGGCGAGGCGGCGTCCGCGTGGGGGGTGGTGATCTCCACCGACACCGCGTTCCTGCTCGGCGTGCTGGCGCTGGTCGGCCCGGCCTGCCCCGCGCAGCTGCGGCTCTTCCTGCTGACCCTGGCCATCGCCGACGACGTCGGTGCTCTGACCGTGATCGCGCTCTTCTACACCGAGGACCTCGCCGTCGGCCCGCTCGTCCTGGCGCTGCTCGGGCTGGCGCTCATGGTCGGCCTGCGCTACCTGAACGTCTGGCGCGGGCCGGCCTACCTGGTGCTCGGCGTCGCGGTGTGGGTCGCCATGTACCTCTCCGGCGTGCACCCCACCCTCGCCGGGGTGGTGATCGCGCTGTTCACGCCGGCCTACCCGGCGCGCCGGGAGGAGGTGGAGGACGCCGCCCGGCGGGCACGGGCCTACCAGCAGTCGCCCAACCCGGAGTTCGCCCGCGCCGCCCGGCTCTCGATCGACCGGTCGGTGTCGGCCAGCGAGCGGCTGCAGCAGCTCTGGCAGCCGTGGACCAGCTTCGTCATCGTCCCGGTGTTCGCCCTGGCCAACGCGGGCGTCCCGCTGACCGGGGAGACGCTGCGCACCGCGGCCACCTCGCCGGTCACCCTGGGCGTGGTCGCCGGGCTGGTGCTGGGCAAGCTCGTCGGCATCCTGCTCGGCACCGGCCTGGCGGTCCGGCTGCGTCTGGGCGAGCTGGCCCCGGGGCTGACCTGGCTGCAGCTGGCCGGCGGTGCCGCGCTGTCGGGCATCGGCTTCACCATCTCGCTGTTCATCGTCGACCTCGCCTTCGACGACGAGGCGCTGGCCGACCAGGCGCGGGTCGGCGTCCTGGTCGCCTCGGTGCTGGCCGCGCTGCTCGGCTGGGCGTTGTTCCGGGTCGCCGACCGCCGCCGTACCCCCGGTGCCGGCAGCCGCCCGGTGCTGCTCGACCCGCCGGTGGACCTCGCCCGGGACCACGTCCGCGGCCCGGTCGACGCGCCGCTCACCCTGGTCGAGTACGGCGACTTCGAGTGCCCGTTCTGCGGCCGCGCCACCGGGACGGTCGAGGAGCTGCGCGAGCGCTTCGGCGACCGGCTGCGCTACGTCTTCCGGCACGTGCCGCTGGTCGACGTCCACCCGCACGCCCGGCTGGCCGCCGAGGCCGCCGAGGCCGCGGGCGCGCAGGGGCGGTTCTGGGAGATGCACGACCGGCTGTTCGCCGGCCAGGACCGGCTCACCGCGGCCGACCTGCTCGAGCACGCCGCGGCCGCCGGGCTGGACGTGCCGCGCTTCGCCCGCGACCTGGGGTCGAGCCGGTTCGCCCGCCGGGTCGAGGAGGACGTCGAGTCGGCCGAGGTCAGCGGCGTCGGCGGCACCCCGACGTTCTTCGTCAACGGCCGCCGGCACACCGGGCCGTTCGACACCGACTCCCTGACCGCCGCGCTGCTCGCCGCCGCGGGGGAGGAGGAGCTGCCGCCGGCCGGCGACGACGGACTGACCGGGTTGGTGCTGCCGGCGCTCGGCCAGCGGCGCGGCGAGCCGCGCCCGGCGGCGGACGAGGCGCCCGCGGACGTGCCGGCCGACCTGCCCGAGACGCCCGACCGGGACGGCGCCTACGCGCGGCTGACCGACGAGCAGGTCGCGCTGGTCGAGCGCTCCGCCACCCGGCTGCACTGCGCGCCGGGGGACACCCTCTTCCGGGAGGGCGACGCCGGGTACGCCTTCCACGTCGTCGTCTCGGGGACCGTCGCCATCGTGGAGGACCTCGGCCGGGCGCACCAGCGGGTCATCTCGGTGCACGGGCCGCACCGCTTCCTCGGCGAGCTCGACCTGTTCAGCGGCCAGCCGGTGTCGTTGACCGCGCTGGTGCTGCAGCCGGCGGAGGTGCTGCGCGTCGAGCGCGAGCAGCTGCGGGCCGTCTTCACCGCCGACCCGGCGCTCAAGGAGATGGTGCTGCGGGCCTTCCTGCTCCGCCGCTCCATGCTGCTCGAGCTCGCCGCCGACCTGCGCATCGTCGGCCGGGGCGGGTCACCGGACAGCCGGCGGCTGCAGGAACTGGCGCGCAGCCACCGGCTGGCGGCCGGCTTCGTCGACCTGGACGCCGGCGGCGACGGCGCGGCGGTGCTCGCCGAGCTGGGGGTCACCGAGGACGACCTGCCGGTGGTGGTGTGGCGGCACGGTGGCGTGCTGCGCAACCCGAGCGACGACGAGGTCCTCGCCGCGGTCGAGTCGAGGGCCTGAGCGGCGTCCCTCCCAGGTCTTCACGGGTGGGTCACCGACACGGCAGGTGGCCGTCGTCCTCCGGTCGCGGGCGACGGCGAGCGTCCGCGCCATGCGCGTCATCGGCCATCGCGGCACACCCACCGGCCCCCGGCACACCGAGAACACCCTCCCCGCGGTGGTGGCCGCCCTGGAGGCCGGCGCCGACGGGGTGGAGGTCGACGTGCGCACGACCGCCGACGGGGTCCTCGTCCTCGCCCACGACCCCGACCTCGGCCGGGTGCTGGGCACCGGCGTCGGCACCGGTCCGGTCGTCGCGGAGACCCCCTCCGCCGCGCTGCGCGCCCTCCGGTTGCCCGGCGGCGCCCACGTCTCGACCCTCGACGAGGTCCTCGACCTCGCCGCCGACTCCCGCGCGCTCGTCGTCGCCGAGGTCAAGGCCGGCCTCGGCGCCCGGCGCGCCCGGACCGCCGTGCTGCTCGCGGACCACCTCCACGGGCGGAGGCGGCGGCGACCGGGGGCCGACCGGGTCGTTCCGTCCTCCTTCGACACGGTCAGCGCCCGGGCCCTCGCCGGATGCGGCACCGTCGGCGGGGCGGTCATCCTCGAACCGTGGCAGGAGCCCCGCCGGATGGCCGGGTGGGCGCGGCGCTGCGGGCTCACCGAGCTGCACCTGTCCGTCGAGCACGTCCGCCGCGACCCGGGACTGGTCGCCGACCTGCACGCGACGGGCATGGCGGTCGCCGCGGGCATCGTGGACGACCCCGAGGAGTCCGCCCGGCTGGCCCGGCTGGGCGTGGACCTGCTGTGCACCGACGCCGTCGCCCGGGTCGGTCGCCGGCGCGGAGCCGTCGTCCCCGCCGGGACCGCGTCGGGTCGGCCGGCCGGTGCGGCGCGAGGCGGCCGGCGACGAGGTCCTCGCCGCGGTCGAGGCGAGGGCCTGAGCGCCGCTCAGGCGGGGACGCGCCCGTCCTCCAGCAGGTGACGGTCGAGACGCAGCCGGACCAGCACCCGCTGCAGCTCCGGCGAGGCGCCGCACAGCGTCAGCCGCCGGTCGTGCCGCAGCAGGCGGCGGTAGGCCGCGCCGATGGCGCGCAGCCCGGTGTGGTCGGCCACGGTGACCGCGGCGACGTCGAGCACCCACCGCCGCTGCTCGGTCAGCAGCAGTCCGGACACCGCCGTGTGCAGCGCGCGGACGGTCCGGGAGTCCAGCCGGCCGGTCACCGTCAGGCGACCGGCGGCGACGTCGACGTCGACGAGGAGGGCTCCGGGCGGGGGGAGCGGCGGGAGGGACAAGCGACCACCTCGGGAGGCGCACACGAGGCGACGGGGACCGGCGACCGCGCTGCGGGACGAGCCACGGGCCGGCGTCTGGACCCGCGACCAGCGTATCGGAACGACGCCGTCTCGACAACCGACCGCCGACCCGCTGCACCTGCGGGGAGACCGGGCCCGGGCTCCCCGCAGGTGCGTCAGCGCTGCGCCAGATAGGCCGCGGCGGTCTCCCGCAGGCGGTCGTGCACGCCGTCGACCGCGACGGCACCGGGCAGGAACCGCTTGGGCAGCTTCGCCACCATCGTGTAGTTGGTGTCGACGACGTTGCCCGCGGGCGCGAGGCCGGCCTGGCTGACCAGCTGCAGGGCGTCGAGGGTGTCCCAGCCGGTGAGCTCGGCCGCCCAGGTCACCAGGTCGTGCTGGCTGATCCGGAAGGCGTCCTCGAGCGGCCGGACCGAGCCGGTCGACATGAGGTGCTCGTCGGTCTCCAGCCGCGGCCACGCCGGCGGTGCCCCGCCCGGCGTCCCGCCCTTGACCAGGTCGACGACGACGACCGTGCGCATCGCCGCCTCGACGGCGGTGCCGCACACCTCGCCCTCGCCCTGCCGGCAGTGCCCGTCGCCGATGGAGAGCAGCCCGCCGGGGGCGTTGACGCCGAAGTACAGCGTCGTCCCCGCCCGGGCCTCGGGGGTGTCCATGTTCCCGCCGTGCGCGCCCGGGGTGATGCTGGCGAAGACCTCGCCGCCCGCGGGGGCGACCCCGATCGTGCCGTGCATCGGGTCCAGCGGGAGCTCGACCTCCGGGCCGCCGCGGTGCGGCCGGAACAGGCACGTGCCCCGCTCCCGGTCGACCTCGTAGACCCAGACCCGCTCCTCCAGCGCCTCGTGCAGCATCGCCGTCGAGTGGGTGGTGGTCAGCGCGCCGAAGTGCGGGAACGTCGATGACACCGCCCAGTCGCGGGCGGGGGCGATCTCCACCAGGTGCACCGCGAGGGTGTCCCCGGGCTCGGCGCCCTCGACCGCGATCGGCCCGGTGACCGGGTTGAGGTAGGGGAACTCGCACACCTGGCTGGGCAGGTCGCCTACCCCGCGCACCCGCCCGCCGAAGCAGTCCTCGGTGGTCAGCTCGACGACGCTGCCCGGGGGGACCGTGACCAGCGGCTCGCCGCCCCCGAAGGTGTAGCGCAGCTGGTCGGCCGCCGGCGCGACGGTCACGACCTCCAGTGAGGCCGTCACAGGCCCTGCTCCGCCCGGATCTCCGGCTTGCGGCCGGTGGCCAGGAGCACGCCCATCAGGACCAGGCCGACCACCAGCCACACGAAGCCGAGCTCCTGCGCGGCGACCTGCGCGTTGTAGACGACGTAGGCGAGGATCGCGAACCCGATGACCGGGACCGCGAGGTGCAACCACCAGTTCCGGCTCTTCTGCCGGACCACGAAGTGGACGACGACCGAGACGTGCAGCAGCAGGAACGCCGACAGCGCGCCGAAGTTGACCAGCGTCGAGAGCAGGGTGATGCCGTCCTCGCGCGACTCCATGTAGAGGCCGAGCACCAGGGAGACGGCTGCCACGAGGAACGTGGCGTTGACCGGGACCCGGCGGGTCGGGTGCACCTTGCGCAGGAAGCCGGGCAGCTGGCGGTCGCGGGCCATGGCGAACAGCAGGCGGGAGGTGGCCGCCTGGGCGACCAGCGAGTTGGCGAAGCCCCAGGCGACCGCCGTGGCGACCGCGGTGAGCGTCGACAGCCAGGCCCCGCCGGCCACCGCGGCGGCGTCGTAGAACGCCGTCCCGGCGGCGTCGCCCTCCGCGATGAGGGTGTCGGGGTCGGGCACCAGGAGCGCGGCGATCCAGGTCTGGACGATGAACAGCGTCCCGGCCAGGGCCAGCGCGGCGATCATCGCCTTGCCGATCGAGCGCGCGGAGTCGCGGTTCTCCTCGGCCAGCGTGGAGATGCCGTCGAAGCCGAGGAAGCTCAGCACCGCGATCGACACCGCGCCGAAGACCAGCTCCAGCGAGAAGGTGTCGCTGTTGTAGACGGGTGAGAAGTCGAAGCCGCGGCCCTCGCCGGAGGCCAGCGCGACGACCCCGATGACCAGGAAGATCGCCAGCACGACCAGCTCGGCGACGAGCATGACCTTGTTGACCCGCGCGGTGAACTCGATGCCGAAGTAGTTGACGACGGTGTTGAGGACGACGAAGCCGACCAGCCACACCCACACCGGGACGGTCGTCAGGATCGAGTTCATCGCGATCGCGGCGATGAGGTAGAGCAGCGCGGGGACCAGCACGTAGTCGAGCAGGATCATCCAGCCGGCGATGAAGCCGACCGGCTGGGCGATGCCGCGACCGGCGTAGGTGTAGACCGAGCCGGCCATCGGGAAGGCCCGCGACATCTGCGAGTAGGACGCCGCGGTGAACGCCATGGCGAGCCCGCCGATGGCGTAGGCCAGGGCGACCATGCCGCCCGAGCCCTGGAAGACGCTGCCGAAGATGCCGAACGGCGCGATCGGCACCATGAAGATCAAGCCGTAGACCAGCAGGTCGGTGAAGCTCAGCGAGCGCTTGAGCTCCTGGCGGTAGCCGAAGGCCTCGACGCTCCGGTCGCCGGTCGCGCCGGTCGCGCCGGCCGGGCCGCCTGTCGTGTTCGTCGTGGTGGTGCTGGGGTCGCTCACGCCCACTCCTCTCCTCCGGCTCCGGGCCGGGCGGGGAGAGAGTAGGCGGGGTTGCTTCCAGATGGAAGCAGTGCCCCGTCAGCCGGGGCGCACCGCGCGGAAGGCCAGCCCGTCGGCGAGCGCCAGGCGGGGGACGGCGGGGGCCGGGCGCGGCGCCGCGCCGTCCTCCGCGAGCGCGACGGCCAGGCGGACCCCGTCGTAGACGCCGCGGGCGTAGGCGCAGACCACCGGCGCGGTCGGCCCGGCCCGCCGCGCGTGCCGCTCCTGCAGCGCGAGCTGCCCCTCGTCGTCCGCCGCGTCGACCGTGCCGTCGGCCGCGGCGAAGGAGGGCATGCAGGCGTACAGCTCGCCGGTGGAGTCGCCGCCGGCGGCGTAGAGGCCGTTCTCCTCCAGCGCGCCGGACAGCCGGACCACCCGGCGGTCGAGGCCCGCGCGGGCGAACTCGCGGTTGAAGGTGACCAGGTCGCGACCGACGAGGCTGAGCAGGACGGCGTCGGCGCGGGTGCGGCGCACCAGGTCCAGCAGCGCACCGGGGTCGTCGACGCCCAGGGGGACCAGCGCCTGGCCCACGACCTCGGCGCCGAGGCCGCCCAGCACCCCGGTCGCGGCGCGGTGCACGGCCTTCGGCCAGACGTAGTCGTTGCCGACGAGCGCCCACCGCCGGGCCCGGCGGTGCCGGACCAGCCAGCCGAGTGCGGCGGTGTGCTGCGCGCGCGGGGAGGAACCGATGCGCACCACGCCGGGCCGGCGCCGTCCGCCCTCGTGGGGTGGCGTGAATACGTAGCGGACCCGGCCGGCGAGCGCCGCCTCGACCGCGCGGTGCACGGCGCTGGTGTGGAAGCCGACGAGCACGTCGAAGGCGTCCGCGTCGTGCAGCGCAGCGGCCTCCGCCGCCACCGCCTGCGGCGGCCGCCCGGAGTCGACGGTGACCAGCTCCACGGCGCGGCCGCGCACGCCGCCGGCCGCGTTGGTCTCGTCCGCCGCCAGGCCGGCGAGGTCCAGCGCGGAGGGGGCGGTGAGGGCGAGGGGACCGGTCAGCGGCACGGCCAGCCCGACGCGCACGACGTCCGGACGGCGGGGGAGGAGGGCGGCCTCCCAGGCGTCCAGCAGGACCGTCTGCTCGTGCACCGTCTGAGTATGGTGCGGCCCATGGGTGTCGAGCCGCCGGCCACCTCCCCGGTGACGGCGCCGCCCGGTGCCTCCCTCGTGGAGCTGCTGACGGTCACCCAGCGGCGGGTGGCCCGCGGCGTCTCCGCGGTGCTCGCCGAGGACGGCGCCACGCTCGACACCTACCGGGTGCTGCGGTGCCTCGCCGCCGGGCCGGGCCGGTCGATGACCGAGCTGGGCGCCGCGCTCTCGCTGCCCGCTCCGACGCTGACCCGGCTGGTCGACGGGCTGGTCGACGCCGCCGAGGCCTATCGGCTGCCCGACCCCTGCGACGGTCGTCGGGTCCGGGTCCACCTGTCCGCGCGCGGACGCACCCGGCTGGTCCGCCTGGAGGGCCTGGTGCAGGCGCACGAGGCCGCGCTGTCGAGCGCCTGGGGCCCGGAGCGGGTCGATGCGCTGACGCGTGCGCTGGCCGCCCTCGAGGACGGCGACTGACTCAGTCGGTGGCCGGCGGCAGCAGCCGCGGCATGAACACCTCGTCGATCGGGCGCGGACCGACGTACTGGCGGCAGGTGCACGGCACCCACTGGTGCCCGGACCAGCGGCCCCGCTTGTCGTAGGTGTCGCGCCGCAGCTCGGCGTAGCAGGTGTTGGTCTCGGTGTCGTGCTGGCTGAGCGTGTGGCCGCACCCGCACAGCGGCGCGGGCGGCGCCGGCGGGGGAGTGGGCCGCCGGCGGCTCAGCCGGCCGCCGAGGAAACCGGCCGCGAGCAGCGCCGCACCGACCAGCAGGCTGACAGGTTCCACCGACGTGCTCCTCTGCGCTCGCGACCCCTCGACGGTAGCGCGCGAGGAGCCGCCGGTGGCCTCGGCCGGTGGGCTCAGCTCTCGCGCTTGCCCCGGCCGCTGACCGCGTCGCGCAGGTGGTCGAGGAGGCTGGCCAGCGGCCCGGCGACCGTGCGGACGGCGCCCTCGTTCGGCGTCATCGGGTGCGGCCGGGTGGGCGCCATGGCCTTGACCCGCTCGACGTCCTGCGCCATCTCCACCAGCTGCTCGCGGGTGAACGCCGCCCGCAGCTCGGTGAACATCCGGCCCTCCTCGTGCTCGACGTGGTGCCGGATCTCGCGGATGAGCGTGGCCACCTCGGTGTCGAACTGCGGGTCGCCGGGGTCCATCCGCTCGAGCCGCTTCATGGTCTCCTCGGCCTCGGCGTGCTCGTGCTTGGAGTGCTCGGCCTCCTCGCGGTCGACCTGCTGCTCGACCTTCGGGTAGACGCGGGTCTCCTCGGCGACGGAGTGCTTGACGAGGCCGATGGTCACCTCGTCGACCAGTTCGCGCTTGCGGCGCAGGACGTCGGGGTCGCTCTGCCCGAACAGGCCCTCGAGCTCGGTGAAGATGCGGTCGAACTCGCGGTGGTCGGCGCTGAGCAGGTCCACCACGTCGCGCTGGCTGTCGGTCTGGGTCACGGCTCGCTCCTGGGGGCTGGGGGATCCCTGCTGGGTTCCCCGCGGTCGTGACGGACACACTCCCGGCCGCCGTCCGGCGTGACCTGTTCGTGTTGTTTTGCCAGTGTGAGGCAGGGCACAACTCGGTCGTGCAGTCCTATGCAGTGGGGTTCGCCCGGCCGGACCGCTGGTCCCCGGGGCGGCCGACCGAGCAGAGCAGACCGTGGCACGCCGTCGAGGCCCACCGGCCGCCGACCGAGCTGGACGGCGAGGTGGAACTCGCCGTCTGCGGGGCGATCGTGCAGGTGTGGGGTGCGCAGGACTGGCGGCGCGTCGGCGTCGGCCGGACGGCGTGCCTGGAGTGCCGTGAGCTGACGTCGGTGGTGCGGCCGCTCAGCCGGGCCGGCTGAGGGGGTCGGCACCTCCCGCCGTCCCGGTCAGCGGCGCTCGGGCCGCCGTCCGCTGATCGCCGAGAGCCCGGTGATCTCCCGGCCCACGATGAGCGCCTGCACCGAGTCGGTGCCCTCGAACGTGAAGACGGCCTCCATGTCGGCGTGGTGGCGGGCCACGTGGTGGTCGATGAGGATCCCGTCGCCGCCGAGGATGTCGCGGGCGTCGGCGACGATGGCCCGGGCCTTGGCGGCGTGGTTCATCTTGGCGAGCGACGCCATGGCCGCGGTCATCCGGCCGGCGTCGGCCAGCTTGGACAGCCGCCAGCACATCAGCTGCATCGCGGTGATCTCGGCGAGCATCCGGGCCAGCTTGTCCTGCACCAGCTGGTAGCCGGCGATCGGCTGGCCGAACTGCTCCCGGCGCAGCGCGTGCGCGAGCGCCAGCTCGTAGGAGGCGGTGGCCAGCCCGAGCGCCCGCCAGGCGACGGTGTAGCGGGTGCGGTCGAGCACCTTCGAGACGTCCTTGAAGCTGTGGCAGTTGGCCAGCCTGTTCTCCGCGGGCACCCGGACGTCGGTCAGCGTGATCTCGGCCTGCCAGACCGCGCGCAGCGCCGTCTTGCCGGTCATCACCCGGGCCTCGTAGCCCGGCGTCCCCTTGTCGACGACGTAGCCGCCGACCGCGCCGTCCTCACCGCGCGCCCAGATGAGCACGTGGTCGGCGATGCTGCCGTTGCCGATCCACTTCTTCTGCCCGTTGAGCACGTAGGAGTCGCCGTCCCGGCGGGCGGAGGTCTCCAGGCCGACGGCGTCCGACCCGTGCGCGGGCTCGGTGAGACCGAAGGCGCCGATCTTCTCCAGCCGGGCCATCGGTGGGAGGAAGCGCTCCCGCTGCTCCTCGTCGCCGAGCATGGCGATCGACTGCATGGCCAGGAAGCTGTGCACGCCGTTGAAGGTGCCGATGCTGCCGTCGGCCCGGGCGAGCTCCGCGGCCACCAGCCCGGCCGAGACGTTGCTCATCCCGGGGCAGCCGTAGCCCTCGATGGTGCCGCCGGCGATGCCGAGCTCGGCGAGCTTGGGCACCAGTTCGAAGGGGAAGTCGGCGCGCTCCCAGTACTCGTTGATCCGCGGGATGACCTCCTTCTCGCCGAAGGCGCGCACGCGGTCGCGGATCTCGATCTCCTCCGGCTCGAGGAGCTCCTCCAGGTCGTAGAAGTCCGGGCTCGACTCGCTCATGGAACCGACGCTACGACCGGCCCGGCTCGTCCGCCCGGTCGCGGTGCACGCCGGTGGTCCACGCAGGCCGGGCCGCACGACCTCGAGGTCGTGCGGCCCGGCGTGCGTCGTCTGTCGGTCAGGCGGCGGCGGGGAGGGGTGGTCCGGTGCGCTGGGGGCCGGTGCGTTGGGGTCCGGTGCGGATCTCGGTGCCGTCGGGTCGCCAGGTGCGCCATCGGCCGTCGGGTCGTCGCTCGACCCGGAAGCCGTGGTGGACCTTGGTGTGGTGCCGCTCGCACAGCAGCGCGGCGTTCCCCAGATCGGTCGCTCCGCCGTCGACCCAGGCCAGCAGGTGGTGGACGTCGCACCACCAGGTGGGCGCCGAACAGCCGGCGAACACGCACCCGCCGTCGCGCACCTCGGCGGCGCGGCGCACGTGGGCGGGGAACAGCCGCAGCGTGCGGCCGTGCTCCAGCGGCACCCCGTCCGGGCCCAGCACGATGCGGGTCACCTGTCCGTCGCAGGCCAGCCAGCGGGCGCGGGTGGCCGAGATCTGCGCGCCGAAGCCCATCTCCACCGCGCCGCGGCCGATCGCGGGGTCGACCAGGTCCTCGATGCCGAGCGTGACGACGACCTGCGGCTTGTGCCCGCGCAGCGTCGGCAGGCTGCCGGCGGCCAGCTGGTTGGCGCACAGCTGCACCAGCGCATCGGCCAGCCGCTGCGCGCGGGTCCGCTCGTCGGCGGCGGCCCGGCCGGCCTGCACCAGGGCCTCCAGCGCCGCCTGCAGCCTCTCCCCGCCCACCGCGTCCAGGTCGAACCGGCCGGTGAGACTCCCATCCGCCTGCTTGGCCAGCACCAGCCGGCGGCCCTCGGTCGGATCGGGCTCGGGACCATCAGCATCGAGCCGGTCCAGGTAGTGGGCCACCGCCTTGGCCACGTCGGCGTGTGGCCGCTCGCGGGCCACCCCGGTGAGCAGTCGGTCGACCACGGCCAGGTCGACGTCCTG
>NZ_FNHE01000007.1 GCF_900103785.1 Geodermatophilus siccatus
GAGCCCGAGGCGCTCGCGCTCGCCGCTGGGCAGGACGTCGACCTGGCCGTGGTCGACCGACTGCTCACCGGGGTGGCCCGCGAGCGGCCACACGCCGACGTGGCCAAGGCGGTGGCCCACTACCTGGACCGGCTCGATGCTGATGGTCCCGAGCCCGATCCGACCGAGGGCCGCCGGCTGGTGCTGGCCAAGCAGGCGGATGGGAGTCTCACCGGCCGGTTCGACCTGGACGCGGTGGGTGGGGAGAGGCTGCAGGCGGCGCTGGAGGCCCTGGTGCAGGCCGGCCGGGCCGCCGCCGACGAGCGGACCCGCGCGCAGCGGCTGGCCGACGCGCTGGTGCAGCTGTGCGCCAACCAGCTGGCCGCCGGCAGCCTGCCGACGCTGCGCGGGCACAAGCCGCAGGTCCTCGTCACGCTCGGCATCGAGGACCTGGTCGACCCCGCGATCGGCCGCGGCGCGGTGGAGATGGGCTTCGGCGCGCAGATCTCCCACCCGCGCCCGCTGGCTGGCCTGCGACGGGCAGGTGACCCGCATCGTGCTGGGCCCGGACGGGGTGCCGCTGGACCACGGCCGCACGGTGCGGCTGTTCCCCGCCCACGTGCGCCGCGCCGCCGAGGTGCGCGACGGCGGGTGCGTGTTCGCCGGCTGTGCGGCGCCCACCTGGTGGTGCGACGTCCATCATGTGCTGGCCTGGGTCGACGGCGGAGCGACCGACCTGGCCAACGCCGCGCTGCTGTGCGAGCGGCACCACACCAAGGTCCACCACGGCTTCCGGGTCGAGCGACGACCCGACGGGCGATGGCGCACCTGGCGACCCGACGGCACCGAGATCCGCACCGGACCCCAGCGCACCGGCCCACCCCTGGCCACCGCCGCCTGATCCACGCCACCGTCGGCAGCCGACCGATGCCTACCCCTGGCGCCGACCGGCTGCCGGCTGCCCGTGCGTCGGCACGGACGCTGGAGCGGGAAGGGCTCGAGGACCGCGGCCACGGTGAGGCCGGCCAGGACGACGAGGAACCGGCCCTCGGCGCTCACACCAGCCGCAGGACGCCCGACGCCGTGGCGAGCACCGCGGCGATCAGCAGCACGACGGCGAAGGCGACCTGCGGGCCGGTGCGCCCCTTCGTGTCGTGGTCGGCCTTCCAGATGCTCCACGCGCCGCCGAGCAGGAAGCCGCCGAGGACGAGCAGCAGGACCGCGAAGGTCACGCGAGGAACCGGAGGTCGATCATCGGCGTCACAGAGCGCCCTTGGTGGAGGGGACGTCGGTGACCCGCGGGTCGATGGCGACGGCGGCCCGCAGCGCCCGCGCCAGCGCCTTGAACTGGCCCTCGACGATGTGGTGGGCGTCGCGGCCGGCGTAGAGCACCCGCACGTGCAGGCTGATCCGCGCGTTGAACGCGAAGGACTCGAGCACGTGCTTGGTGAGCGACGTCGGGTAGTCCGGCCCGATCATCGGCGTCATGCCCTCCGGCTCGGCGTGCACGAAGTACGGCCGGCCGGAGAGGTCGACGGCCGCCTGCGCGAGCACCTCGTCCATCGGGATCGTCGCGTCGCCGTAGCGGGTGATGCCCTTCTTGTCCCCGAGGGCCTGCGCGAACGCCTGGCCGAGGGCGATGGCGACGTCCTCCACGGTGTGGTGGGCGTCGATGTGCAGGTCGCCGTCGGCCCGCACGGTGAGGTCGATGCCGCTGTGCTTGGACAGCGAGGTCAGCATGTGGTCGTAGAACCCGACCCCGGTGCTGATCGAGCTGGTGCCGGTGCCGTCGAGGTCCAGCTCGACGACGAGCTTGGTCTCGCTGGTCTCGCGCTCGACGCGTGCGGTACGACTCATGACGACGAGTCTCCCAGGTGGAGCTCGGCGACCACCTCACCCAGGGTGGTGCGAGGCGTCTGCCGGGCGGCGCCCATCACGCGGCACCCTGCTCCCGGACGACCTCACCCAGCGCCGTGAGGAAGGCATCGGTCTCCTCCGTGGTGCCGGCCGTCACCCGCAGCCAGCCGGGCAGGCCGACGTCCCGGACGAGGACGTCGTGCTCGAGCAGCGCGCGCCACACGGCTGGGGCGTCGGCGAAGTGCCCGAACAGGACGAAGTTGGCGTCGCTCGGGACGCTCGTCAGCCCCAGGCCCGGCAGCGCGGCGACGATCCGGTCCCGCTCGGCCCGGACCGCGTCGACGGTCGCCAGCAGCGCCTCGGTGTGCGCCAGCGCCGTCCGCGCGGCCGCCTGGGTCAGCGACGACAGGTGGTAGGGCAGCCGGACCAGCTGCAGCGCGTCGACGACGGCGGGGTCGGCGGCCAGGTAACCCAGTCGCAGGCCCGCCATGCCGAACGCCTTGCTCATCGTCCGGCTCACCAGCAGCCGCGGCCGGCCGGGCAGCAGGGTGAGCGCCGACCGGGTACCGGTGCGGGCGAACTCGGTGTAGGCCTCATCGACGACGACCACGCCGTCGGTGGCGTCGTAGATCCTCGCGATCGTCTCGAGCGCGACCGCGGTGCCGGTCGGGTTGTTCGGGCTGGTCACGAAGACGACGTCGGGGCGGACCTCGCGCACCTGCGCGGCGGCCTGCGCGGCGTCGATGCTGAAGTCCTCCCGGCGGTGCCCGTCGACCCAGGCGGTGCCGGTGCCGGCCGAGATGATCGGGTGCATCGAGTAGGACGGCGTGAAGCCCAGCGCCGTCCGCCCTGCCCCACCGAAGGCCTGCAGGACCTGCTGCAGCACCTCGTTGGAGCCGTTGGCCGCCCAGACCTGGGCCGGCTCGACCGCCTCCCCGCTGGTCCGGCTCAGGTAGGCGGCCAGGTCGCGGCGCAGCTCGAGCGCGTCGCGGTCGGGGTAGCGGTTGAGCTGCAGCGCCGCGTGCCCCAGCGCCTCGCCCAGGTCGGCCAGCAGCTCCGGCGGCAGCGGGTGCGGGTTCTCGTTCGTGTTGAGCCGGTACTTGACCTGCAGCTGCGGGGCGCCGTAGGGCGTGCGGCCACGCAGCTCCGGCCGCAGCGGGAGCTCGTCGAGGGAGCTCACGACTTCTGCCGGGCGCGGACGGCGGCGGCGTGCGCGGGCAGGTCCTCGGCGCCGGCCAGGGCGTCGATGTGGTCGGCGACGTCGGCGAGGGCCCGCTCGTCGTACTCGACCAGGTGGATGCCGCGCAGGAACGACTGCACCGACAGGCCGCTGGAGTGGCGCGCGCACCCGCCGGTGGGCAGCACGTGGTTGGAGCCGGCGATGTAGTCGCCCAGCGAGACCGGCGACCAGGCGCCGACGAACACCGCCCCGGCGTTGCGCACCCGCATCGCCACCTCGCGCGCGTTCCGGGTCTGGATCTCCAGGTGCTCGGCGGCGTAGGCGTCGACCACGCGCAGACCGGCGTCGACGTCGTCCACCAGCACGATGCCGGACTGGCTGCCCTGCAGCGCGGTGGTGATCCGGTCGGAGTGCTTGGTCGAGGCGACCTGCCCGGGCACCAGGTCGAGGACGGCCTCGGCGAGCGCCTCGCTGTCGGTGACCAGCACCGCGCCGGCCAGCGGGTCGTGCTCGGCCTGGCTGATCAGGTCGGCCGCGACGTGCACCGGGTCGGCGGTCTCGTCGGCGAGGATCGCCACCTCGGTCGGGCCGGCCTCGGAGTCGATGCCGATGAGCCCCCGCAGCAGCCGCTTGGCCGCCGTCACGTAGACGTTGCCGGGCCCGGTGACCATGTCGACCGGCTCGCAGGAGCCGGCGCCGTAGCCGAAGACGGCGATCGCCTGCGCCCCGCCGACGGCGTAGACCTCGGTGACGCCGAGCAGCGCGCACGCGGCCAGCACGCCGGGGTCGGGGAGGCCACCGTGGTCGCGCTGCGGCGGGGAGGCGACCGCGATCGACTCCACCCCGGCGATCTGCGCGGGGACGACGTTCATCACGACGCTGGACAGCAGCGGCGCCAGCCCGCCGGGCACGTAGAGGCCGACGCGGCGCACCGGCAGCCAGCGCTCGGTGACCGTGCCGCCGGGGACGACGTCGGTGGTCACGTCGGTGCGGCGCTGGTCGGCGTGCACCGTCCGGACGCGGGCGATGGCCTCCTCGAGGGCGGCCCGGACGGCCGGGTCGATGCCGGCGAGCGCGGCGTCGATCGCCTCCTGGGGGACGGCGAAGTCCTCGAGGTCGACGCCGTCGAGCCGGGCGGTGATCTCGCGGACGGCCTGGGCGCCGCGCACCCGCACGTCCTCGCACAGCGGCCGGACCGTGGCCAGCACCGAGTCGATGTCGGTGGCGGCGCGGGGCAGCAGGCCGGCGAGCTCACGCAGCCCGGGCAGGGCGGATCCACGCAGGTCGATGCGGGCGAGCACGGGCGGACCTCCGGTGCGGGGACGGAACACCCCAGGGTAGCCGCCGGCGGTGGGCGCCCCGGCGTGCTGTCCCGTCCGGGGACCGGGCCCACCCGTAGGCTCGCCAGCCGTGGACGTCATCCCGCTCTTCCCGCTGGGGACGCCGCTGTTCCCCGGGGTGGTCCTGCCGCTGCAGGTCTTCGAGCCGCGCTACCGGCGGCTGGTGCGCGACCTGCTGGAGCGTCCGGAGGACAGCACCCGCTGCTTCGGCGTGGTGGCCATCCGGCAGGGCTGGGAGGTCGAGGACGTCGCCCCGGCCGAGGCCCTCTACGACGTCGGCTGCACCGCGAGGCTGCAGACCGTGCGGCCGCAGCCGGACGGCGGGTTCCGCATCATCACGGTCGGCGGCGACCGCTTCCGGCTGCTCGACCTCGTCGTCGGGGAGGAGCCGCCC
This sequence comes from Geodermatophilus siccatus, assembly GCF_900103785.1. Lineage (GTDB taxonomy): Bacteria > Actinomycetota > Actinomycetes > Mycobacteriales > Geodermatophilaceae > Geodermatophilus > Geodermatophilus siccatus. The sequence goes on from NZ_FNHE01000007.1 coordinate 4,751, forward strand.
TATCTGCAGGCCGAGGTCGAGTGGCTGGCCGAGGAGGAGGCCGCCGAGGAGGCCGCCGGCGACCAGGAGGGCCTGGCCGCGCCCGGCGGGTGGCCGGCCGACCCGCAGCACGAGGACCTGGTGTCGGACGTGGCGCGCGGCTCGATGGAGGTGCTGGTGCGCGGGGTGGGAGACCTGTTCGGCCGCTACGTCACCGCCGTGGCCACCCTCACCGGGGACGTCGACGGTGAGGAGGCCGACACCTCCGAGCTGCTCGAGGCGGTCTCCGGCGAACCGCGGGCGCTGTCCTACCTGGTGGCCTCGGCGGCACTGCTGACCACCGAGGACCGGCAGGAGCTGCTGGCCGAGTCCGCCACCCGCCGGCGGCTGCAGACCGAGTCCCGGCTGCTGCGCCGCGAGCTGACCCTGCTGGAGACGATCGGTGCGGTGCCCGCGCCGCTGCAGCGCTTCACCGGCCCGCGCAGCGTCAACTGAGCGGACCCCGTCCTCCCCACCGCCCGCAGGCTCGCGCCGAGCCGCTGGACGGGGCTGACCCGGGACGGGCCCGCGGCGAGCCCGTGAACGGGACCGACGGGGCCGGAGGGGTGACCGTCGGGGCGTCGCCTAGGAGTGCAGGGCGTCCTCGGCGGCCGTGGTCTCGGGCACCGGGCGGCCGGCGTGCGGGACGGCCGGGACCGGATCGGGCCGGTCCAGGTCCTCGGAGGCGGTGAGCAGCGCGGAGACCACGTAGCCCAGGACGGCGAGGAACGGCGCCACCGCCAGCGCCGCGGGCGAGCCGAGCCGCAGCGGCGTGATCACGCGGGTGCCCACGGCGGCGAGCTCGGCCGGCGAGGGACCGGCGCCGAGCAGCTCGCCGAGCCTCCAGGCGGCGAGCGACGCCAGGACCGTGCCGAGGGCGAGGGCGAGCACGGTGGCGACCCCGCGCCGGCGTCGCAGGCGCCAGGCGGCCAGCCCGGCCACCAGCCCGAGGCCGGCCAGCACGAGGGTGAGGACGCCGTCGTCGGCGAAGAGCAGCTCGGCCGACGGGTGCCCGACGGGGACCGGACCGTCCGCGGTGACCTCGAAGGTCGCCCGCGGCGCCAGCGCCCACCAGAGCAGCCCGGCAGCCACCCCCGCCAGGAGCAGCACACCGACCAGCACGAGTGCGCCGCGCAGGTCGGCGCGCAGCTCGGCCCGGCCGGGCCACCGGGCACCGGCTCCCCAGCGGGCAGGGGGGACGGGCGGCGGCCCGGGGGGAACGGCTGCGGAGGTGCTGTCCACGACCCCAGTCAACCGCGTGGGGCGCCCCGGCCGCTGGCGCCCCTGCCCGGAGGTGGTGGCCGTGCGCCTGCGGGCGGTCCTCCGATCGACGGCGGGAGCGCCGGGGCAGGTGTCAGTAGCCTTCCGCCCGTGAGCAGCGCGGGAGCGGCTCGCCGGCTGGACGAGGCCGCGCGCCGGCTGGCGCCGGGCTACTTCGCCCTGGTGATGGCCAGCGGCATCGTCTCCATCGGGCTGGACCAGCACGGGCGGCACCTCCTGTCGGTACTCCCGCTGCTCGTGTGCGGAGTCTCCTACGCGGTGCTGCTCGTCCTCAGCGGGTGGCGTGTGCTGGTGCACCGCGATGCGGTACGCGCGGACCTGGCGGACCCCAACCGGGGCTTCGGCTTCTTCACCTTCATCGCGGGCAGCAACGTCCTGGGGGTCCGCGTGGCCATGGACGGGCACCACGCCGTGGCCCTGGTGCTGCTGGCGGTCGCCGGAGCGGCGTGGCTCGTGCTGGGCTACCTCATCCCGTGGACCGCGGTCATGGTCCGGCACACGCGCCCGGCGCTCGGGGCCGCGGACGGCACCTGGTTCACCTGGGTGGTGGCCGTGCAGTCGATGGCCGTCTCCGCGGCGACCCTGGAGCCGGCGGTACCCGGCCTGCGCCACGCCCTGGCCGCGACTGCGGTGTTCTCCTGGTCGGTCGGCGTCTTCCTCTACGCAGCGGTCGGCGTCATGGTCTCCGCCCGGCTGCTGGCGTACGACCTGCGGGCGACCGACCTGACCCCGCCGTACTGGATCGCGATGGGCGCCACCGCCATCAGCGTCCTCGCCGGTGCGCGGATCGTGGACATGCGCCCCTCCCCGATGGTCGAGGCGACCCGGGGGCTGATCGCCGGTGTCGTGGTCCTCCTGTGGGCCTTCGGGACCTGGCTGATCCCCGTCCTCGTGGCGGCCGGGTGGTGGCGGCACCGGGTGCACCGCGTACCGCTGGTCTACGAGTCCTCGCTGTGGGCGATCGTCTTCCCCCTGGGCATGTACGCCGTCGCCGGCACGTCCCTCGCCCGGGTCGACGACCTGCCGCTGGCCGGTGCCGTGGGTGCCGTGGGCATCTGGATCGCGCTGGCTGCGTGGGGCGTGACGCTGCTGGCGATGCTGGCGCACCTGAGCCACGCCGCCGTCCGGCCCGGCGCCGACTCCGGCTGACCGGGCCGACGGCGGTCGGCGGACCGACCGCGCTGCTGCTCCCCGCCCTACTGCTCCCCCACGCCGGGGCCCGCGCGGCGTGGGGGCAGCAGGGCCCTCCCTCACAGCAGGGCGACGCTGGTCGGGCCCAGCAACGCCTTGATGTCACCCATCAGCGCCGTGCTGGGCCGCACCCGCAGGCCCTGGTCGAGCCGCAGTACGGTCTCGCGGCCGCCGTTGAGCAGCTTGAGGTGGACCTCGGTCGTGCCCGGGTGGCTGCCCAGGACCTCACGCAGCCGCTCGACGACCGGCGGGGTGCAGCGGGCCGCCGCCATCGAGACCAGCACCGGGCCGCGCGCGCCCTCGGTGAGCTCGGGGATGGTCACCTCGGAGCCGAACAGCGAGGGCTGGTCGTCGCGGCGGCTGATCCGGCCCTTGACCACGACGATCTGGTCGCGGACGACCTTCTCCGAGACCTCCGCCCACGTCTTCGGGAAGAACAGCACCTCGATGCCGGACTCGAGGTCCTCCAGGGTCGCGATGGCCCACGGCGCGCCCTGCTTGTTGGTGCGCGGGGCGACCGAGGTGAGGATGCCCGCGATGGTCACGTTGGCGCCGTCCTCGACGCCGCCGGCGTTGATCTCGGCGATCGGCGTGTCCGCGTTGGCCGCCAGCACGTGCTCCACGCCGTGCAGCGGGTGGTCGGAGACGTAGAGGCCGAGCATGTCGCGCTCGAAGACCAGCCGCTCGGACTTCGACCAGTCCGCCGTGGGGACCGCGATGTCCAGCGCGCCGCTGAACGGGTCGTCGCCGCCCTCGTCCCCGAAGCTGCCGAAGAGGTCGAACTGCCCCTCGGCCTCCTTGCGCTTGAGCGCCATCGCCGAGTCGACGGCCTGGGCGTGGACGGCGACGATGCCCTGCCGGGAGTGGCCCAGGGAGTCGAACGCCCCGGCCTTGGCCAGGGACTCGATGACCTTCTTGTTGCAGGCGACCGTGTCGATCTTGCGCATGAAGTCCGCGAAGTCCTTGAAGGCGCCCTTCTCCTCGCGGGCCCGGCGGATCGAGTCGACGACGTTGTGCCCGACGTTGCGCACCGACGCCAGACCGAAGCGGATGTCGGTGCCGACGGCGGTGAAGTCCCAGGACGACTCGTTGACGTCCGGCGGGAGCACCTTGATGCCCATCCGCCGGCACTCGGCCAGGTAGATCGGCCGGCGGTCCTTGTCGTCGCCGACGCTGGTGAGCAACCCGGCCATGTACTCGGCCGGGTAGTTGGCCTTCAGGTAGGCGGTCCAGTAGGACACCAGGCCGTAGGCGGCCGAGTGGGCCTTGTTGAACGCGTAGTCGGCGAACGGGACGAGGATGTCCCACAGCGTCTTGATCGCGGCGTCGGAGTAGCCGCGCTCCTTCATGCCGGCCTCGAAGCCGACGAACTCCGCGTCGAGGACCGACTTCTTCTTCTTGCCCATCGCGCGGCGCAGCAGGTCGGCCTTGCCGAGGGAGTACCCGGCGACCTTCTGCGCGATCGCCATGACCTGCTCCTGGTAGACGATCAGGCCGTAGGTCGTGCCGAGGATGTCCTCCAGCGGCTCGGCCAGCTCCGGGTGGATCGGCGTGATCTCCTGCTGGCCGTTCTTGCGCAGCGCGTAGTTGGTGTGCGAGTTCGCACCCATCGGGCCGGGCCGGTAGAGCGCGCCGACGGCGGAGATGTCCTCGAAGTTGTCCGGCCGCATGAGGCGCAGCAGCGAGCGCATCGGCCCGCCGTCGAACTGGAAGACACCGAGGGTGTCACCGCGCGAGAGCAGCGCGTAGGTGGCCGGGTCGGTGAGGTCCTTGCTGATCTCGTCGAGGTCGATCGGCTCCTTGCCGTTCGCGACGATGTTGCGCAGCGCGTCGTCGATGACCGTGAGGTTGCGCAGGCCCAGGAAGTCCATCTTCAGCAGGCCGAGCGTCTCGCAGGTCGGGTAGTCGAACTGCGTGATGATCGCGCCGTCGGCCTCGCGCCGCATGATCGGGATCGAGTCGATCAGCGGGTACCGGCCGATGATGACCCCGGCGGCGTGCACGCCCCACTGGCGCTTCAGCCCCTCGAGCTTGCGCGCCTGGTCGACCACCTCGGCCGCGCCCGGGTCGGACTCGTAGCGGGCGCGGAACTCCGCGGCCTCCTTGTACCGGGGGTGCGCCGGGTCGAAGATCCCCGACAGCGGGATGTCCTTGCCCATGACGGCCGGGGGCATCAGCTTGGTCAGCTCGTCGCCGACCGAGAACGGCCGGTCGAGCACGCGGGCGGCGTCCTTGATCGCGGCCTTGGCCTTGATGGTGCCGTAGGTGACGATCTGGCTGACCCGCTCCTCGCCGTACTTCTGCGACACGTACTGGATGACCTCGCCGCGGCGGCGGTCGTCGAAGTCGATGTCGACGTCGGGCATGGAGACGCGCTCGGGGTTGAGGAACCGCTCGAAGATCAGCCCGTGCGCCAGCGGGTCGAGGTCGGTGATGCCCATGGCGTAGGCGGCCAGCGAGCCCGCCGCCGAGCCACGGCCCGGGCCGACGCGGATGCCGTTGTCCTTGGCCCAGTTGATGAAGTCGGCGACCACGAGGAAGTACCCCGGGAAGCCCATCTGGGTGATGATCCCGACCTCGTAGTCGGCCTGCTTGCGCACGTGGTCGGGGATGCCGTTCGGCCAGCGCTTGTGCAGCCCGCGCTCGACCTCCTTGACGAACCAGGAGGTCTCGTCCTCCCCCGGCGGCAGCGGGAACCGGGGCATCAGGTCCGCGCCCTCGGTGAAGCCGACCTCGCACTGCTCGGCGACCAGCAGCGTGTTGTCGCAGGCCGAGGCGAGCTCGTCGGGGAACAGCGCGCGCATCTCCGCGGCGCTCTTCAGGTAGTAGCCGTCACCGTTGAACTTGAAGCGGTTGGTCTCGTTGAGCCGCGACCCGGTCTGGATGCACAGCAGGGCGTCGTGGGCCTCGGCGTCCTCCTTGTGCGTGTAGTGCAGGTCGTTGGTGGCCAGCAGCGGGATGCCCAGCTCGCCGGCGATCTGCATCAGCTGCGGGCGGGTCTTCTTCTCGATGGCCAGCCCGTGGTCCATCAGCTCGGCGTAGAAGTTCTCCCGCCCGAAGATGTCCTGGAAGTCGGCGGCGGCCTGGCGGGCGCGGTCGTACTTGCCGGCGCGCAGCCACATGTTCACCTCGCCCGACGGGCAGCCGGTGGTGGCGATGAGGCCCGTGCCGTACTGCTCGAGCAGGTCGCGGTCGAAGCGCGGCTTGCGGTACTGCCCCTCGAGGCTGGCCATCGAGGAGATGCGGAAGAGGTTGTGCATGCCCTCGGTGGTGCGCGCCAGCAGCGTCATGTGCGTGTAGGCGGCCTTGCCGCGCGAGGAGCCGCCCTCGCCGTCCTCGTCGATGAGGTTGTCGCCGAAGTCGAACGGCGCGCGGTCGAAGCGCGAGCCGGGCGTGTAGTAGCCCTCCATGCCGATGATCGGCTTCACGCCGGCGGCCTTGGCCTGCTTGTAGAAGTCGTAGGCGCCGAAGACGTTGCCGTGGTCGGTCATCGCCAGCGCGGGCATCCCCTGCTCGGCGGCGGCCTTGGTGACCTCCGGGAGCTTGGCTGCGCCGTCGAGCATCGAGTACTCGGTGTGTACGTGCAGGTGCACGAACGAGTCGGACGACGGGGTGCTCACGGGCGTTGGTGCTCCTCACGGGTCGTGCGTGCCCGGCCGTCGGGGATCCGGCGGGCGACCGGCGGGGAAGACCGGCGGTGCTGTGGTCCGGGGTGCGGGCCGGGGGGTGACCCGATCCTCGCACCACGGAGGTCTACTCCGGGGGACCGACAGGAAGGTGTCTCGCCACAGGCGGACCGATCGGTCACACCAGCGGACGCCGCATCGTGACGTGGGCGATGCCCGCCTCCTCGTACACGCCCCCGACGGCGGTGTAGCCGGCCCGTTCGTAGAAGCCCCGGGCCGGCAGCTGGGCGTGCAGCTCCACCTCCGTCAGGCCCAGCGCGACGGCCTGCCGGTGCAGCTCGGCGAGGACGGCGGCGCCGTACCCGCGCCCGCGGGCCGCGGCGTCGACCGCCATCCGGCCGATCACCGCGCGCCCGTCGCGGACCAGCAGCCGCCCGGTGGCCACCACGCGCCCCGCGTCGTCCTCGGCCAGGGCGTGCACCGCGGTGGCGTCGTGCGCGTCCTGCTCGATCTCGGCGGGCACGCCCTGCTCCTCGACGAAGACGCGGGTGCGCAGGGCGGCCACCTGCGGCCAGTCCGCGGCCGTGGCCCGCCGGGCGCTCACGTCGGCCGCCGGACGACGTCGGGCAGCGCGGACGTGGGCACGAGCAGGAAGCGCAGGTCGATCAGCGCGTGCAGGACGACGGGCAGCAGCAGCGACCCGGTGCCCAGGTAGAGGCCGGCCATGACCCCGCCCAGGACGCCGGTGGTCACGATGCCCGCCACCCCCTGGTAGGCGTGCGCCAGCCCGAACGCCAGCGCGCCGATCGCGACCAGCGCCGGCGTCGGCAGACCGCCGCCGACCGCGGCGACCACGGCGAGCAGGAACCCGCGGTAGAGCCACTCCTCGCAGACGCCGGCGGTGACCCCGACCAGCGTGAACAGCCGCCGCTCCGCCGTCGTCCGGGGCAGCAGCGCCAGGGTGGCGTGGACGGCCGGCTCGGCGTGCCGCCCCTCCCCCGGCCGGCGTACCTCTGCCGCCCGCGCGAGCCCGCCGGAGCGCAGCGCCCGCGTCGAGACGACGACGAAGCCGAGGACCAGCACGGTGGCGGCGAGGGCGACGGGGCCCGGCCACGACCGCGGCCAGCGCAGTCCCACGGCCGCGGCGTCCACCCCGGGCGCGGACAGCCACACGACGAGGGCGAGCGCCGCCAGCCCCCACTCGAGCACCAGCAGCCGGCCGTAGAAGGCCCGCCGGGCGCCGTCCTCGGTGCGCAGCCGGCCCTCGAACCGCCGGTGCAGCACGTGGCCGACGAGCGGCTCGCCGACCACCAGGTAGCCCGCGACGGCGACCGCGGACAGCGCGGCGGGGCCCCAGTCGGCCAGCGAGCCCGGCAGCCCGACCGTGGTCACGGTCGAGCTCGCAGGCTCGCTCGCACCGGCGTCAGGACTCGGCGCGCAGGATGTCGAGCGCGCCGGCCAGGTCGGACGGGAAGGGGCTGGTGAACTCCATCCAGCGACCGTCGGCCGGGTGCGGGATGCCCAGCCGCGCGGCGTGCAGCCACTGCCGGGACACGCCCAGCCGGGCGGCCAGCGTCGGGTCGGCCCCGTACATCGCGTCACCGACGCAGGGGTGGCGCAGCGCCGAGAAGTGCACCCGGATCTGGTGGGTGCGGCCGGTCTCCAGCCGGATGTCGACCAGACTGGCGGCCGGGAAGGCCTCGACCACCTCGTAGTGGGTCACCGACGGGCGCCCGCCCTGGACGACGGCGAACTTCCAGTCGTGCCTGGGGTGCCGGTCGATCGGGGCGTCGATGGTGCCGCGCGAGGGGTCCGGGTGGCCCTGGACGAGAGCGGCGTAGCCCTTCTCGACGGTGCGCTGCTTGAACGCGGCCTTGAGCGCGGTGTAGGCCCGCTCGCTCTTCGCCACGACCATCAGCCCCGTCGTCCCGGCGTCGAGCCGGTGGACGACGCCCTGCCGCTCCGCGGCACCCGAGGTGGAGATGCGGTACCCGGCGGCGGCCAGTCCGCCGACGACGGTGGGCCCCTCCCAGCCGGGACTGGGGTGCGCGGCGACGCCGACCGGCTTGTCGACCACCACGATGTCGTCGTCGTCGTGGACGACGGTCAGCCCGGCGACCGGCTCGGGCGGGGCCGGCTCGCCCGGCGGCGGGGGCAGCTCGACCTCCAGCCAGCTGCCGCCGCTGACCCGGTCGCCCTTGTCGCGGACCCGCCCGTCGAGGACGACCGCACCCGCGTCGGCGAGGTCGGCGGCCGCGCCGCGGGAGAGGCCGAACAGCCGGGACAGCGCCTGGTCGACGCGCTGGCCCTCGAGCCCGTCGGGCACCGGGAGCGCTCGGTGCTGGCCCGCGGGGTTCGTCACGGGGTCCATTCTGACCGTCGCGGCCGGAGGGCCGGTGCAGCACCGCCCGGGCGTGGTGAGGTGCTGGAACGGCCCCGCGTCAGGAGCCCTCCGACGGAGCCTGCGAGGCGCGGGGAGGAGGGTGGTCCTCCTTCAGTCGCGCGGCGCGGCGTCGTCCCCGGTGTCCCCACCGCTGCTGCGGGTGCCGTCGAACTCGATGCCGCGCAGCGCGAGGACCACGCCCAGCACACCCCCGCAGACGATCGCGGAGTCGGCGACGTTGAACACGGGGTAGACCTCGCCGTCGGGCGCGAACACCGAGATGAAGTCGACGACCCCGCCGCGCAGGAAGCCCGGCTCGCGGAAGACGCGGTCGACGAGGTTGCCGACCGCCCCGCCCAGCACCAGGCCGAGCGCGACGGCCCAGCCGGTGGAGAACAGCCGGCGCGCCGTGCGCACGATCACCACCGCGACGGCGACCGCGATGAGCGTGAAGACGACGGTGAAGCCCTCGGCGAAGGAGAACGCAGCGCCGGTGTTGCGGGTGTGCGTGAGGTACAGCGCACCGCCGAGCAGCCGGATGTCGGCCCCGCGCTCGATCGTGGCGACGACGAGCAGCTTGGTGACCAGGTCCAGGGCGAGCACCGCCAGTGCGAGCACGAGCAGCAGCCGGGTGCGGGGACGCCGTCCGGGGGTGCCGGTCGCCGCGACGGCGCCGTCCCGGGGGTCGCTCGGATCGGACAGGAGGGCTCCTCGGTCGATGGCCTGGCGGGGCCGGCGCGGCCGGTGGGCGCCGTCCCGACCGACCATAGCCGCGGGGGTCGAGCCGCCCTGCCGCGCACCCCGCCGCGCCGCAACTCGGAGGCGGTGTGGTCCATCTCATGACGGTGTGCGACACATCTCACCACGTGGAGTGACACGTTGAGGAGCGAGCTGGCCGATGTTGGGAGAGCTGCATTTCTCCCCGAGCAGGGAAGGCCCCCGTGTCCACCGATCTCGCCCCGGCCACCGACCCCGACGTAGTGCTCGTGGGCGGTGGCGTCATGAGCGCGACCCTCGCGTCGCTGCTCGGCATCGTCGCCCCGGACTGGAGCGTCACCGTCTTCGAGTCCGGACCGGCGGTCGCCGGCGAGAGCTCCGGCCCCTGGAACAACGCGGGCACCGGACACGCGGCGCTGTGCGAGCTGAACTACACGCCCGCGGGCAAGGACGGCTCGGTCGACGTCTCCAAGGCCGTGACGATCAACGAGCAGTTCCAGGTCTCGCGGCAGTTCTGGTCGCACCTGGTCCGCTCGGGGCTGACCGGCGCGCCCAAGGACTTCATCACCCCCGTCCCGCACGTCAGCTTCGTGACCGGCGAGGCCGGCCGCGCCTACATGCGCACGCGCCACGGGGCGATGTCCGCGCAGCCGGTGTTCGAGGGCCTGGAGTACACCGACGACCCCGGCGTCATGGCCGAGTGGCTGCCGCTGATGATGGCCGGGCGCCCCGCCGACCAGGTGGTCGCCGCGACCCGCTCGGCCGCGGGCACCGACGTCGACTTCGGGTCGCTGACCCGGCTGCTGTTCGGCGCCGCCGAGGAGCGCGGTGTGCACGTGCACGTCAACCAGCGGGTCACCGACGTCGAGCGGCGGGACGACGGCCGATGGACCGTGACCGTGCGCGACACCGTCAGCGGTGAGGAGCGCACCGTCCGCACCCGGTTCCTGTTCGTCGGGGCCGGCGGTGGCGCGCTGCCGCTGCTGCAGAGGGCCGCCATCCCCGAGATCCGCGGCTTCGGCGGGTTCCCGGTCAGCGGCATGTTCCTGCGGACCCGCTCCCCCGAGCTGGTCGCGGCGCACCAGGCGAAGGCCTACGGCCAGGCCGCCGTCGGTGCCCCACCCATGTCGGTGCCGCACCTGGACCTGCGCCTCATCGACGGCGACCACTCGCTGCTGTTCGGGCCCTACGCCGGCTTCTCCCCGAAGTTCCTCAAGGCCGGTTCGGTGTTCGACCTGCCGCTGAGCGTCAAGCCGAACAACCTGAGCTCGATGCTGGGCGTCGCCCGCACCGAGCTGGCGCTGACCCGTTACCTGGTCGGCGAGCTGCTCCAGACCCGCAGCGCCCGGCACGAGACGCTCACCGCCTTCGTGCCGTCGGCCCAGCAGGAGGACTGGGACATGATCACCGCCGGCCAGCGGGTGCAGGTCATCAAGCGCGACCCCGCGACCGGCCGCGGCGTCCTGCAGTTCGGCACCGAGCTCGTCGTCGGCGGCGAGGGGACCATCGCCGGTCTGCTCGGTGCCTCCCCCGGCGCCTCGACCGCCGTCTCGGCGATGCTCACCGTGCTGGAGCGCTGCTTCCCCGACCGGATCGCCGCCTGGCGCCCGAAGCTGCAGGAGGCCATCCCCTCCTACGGCCGCCGGCTCAACGAGGACCCGGCCCTGCTGGCCGAGGTCCGCGCCCAGACGATGCAGACCCTGGAGCTCAACGGCTGAGTGATCGGTCGGCCTACCGGCCGACACCGCGGCCAGGTGCCGTCCCCGGCCGCCGTTGAGCCGCTGCCCGTGTCCCGGCCGGGGACCCTCCGGGCCCCGCACCCGGTCCACCCCGGCCAGGTGCCGTCCCCGGCCGCCGTTGAGCCACCCCGCCCCGTCTCGGGATGCCGGAGTGGCCCCCTGCAGGGTCCCGCCGCGAGCCTGCGAGTGGCGGGGGGCAGGGGTCCTTTCTCAGTCGGCCTCGGACGCGGCGCCGGTCTCGCCGCGCCAGGTGGCCAGCCGGCCGGCCCGGCTGACCGCGCGCAGCCGCCGCTCGGCCTCGGCCCGGGAGCCCCGCGTGGACACCAGCAGCGCCTGGTCGCCGCGCATGAGCCGGGTCGTCGGGCCGGGCACGAACGACCGGCCGTCCCGCACGATGAGCACCACCGCCGCGTCCTCCGGCAGTCGCAGCTCCGGCAGGTAGACGCCGTGCAGCCGCGAGCCCTCCGGCACGGTCAGCTGCATCAGCTCCGCGTCCAGCTCCTCCAGCGGTGCCGCCTCGACCTGCACGTCGCGGGGCGTGACGGGGGTGGCGATCCGCAGGCGCCGCGCGAGCCACGGCAGCGACCAGCCCTGGACGATCGTGAAGACGACGACCAGCACGAAGACCGTGTCGAAGACGGTCCTCGCCCCGGGGACCTGCATGGTCAGGGGGATGATGGCCGCGACGATCGGCACCGCCCCGCGCAGGCCGGCCCAGGAGATGAACACCTGCTGCGCCCACGGGAACCGGAACCACACCAGGCTGGCCACCACCGACAGCGGCCGGGCGAGCAGCAGCAGCGCGCCGCCCACCACGAGCGCCGGACCCACGGCGTCGGACAGCCGGCCCGGCGACACGAGGAGACCCAGCAGGACGAACAGGCCGATCTGCGCCAGCGAGGCCATGCCCTCGGCGAAGCCGATGCTCGCCGCCCGGTGCGGGAGCGCGGCGTTGCCCAGCACCAGTCCGCAGAGATAGACCGCGACGAAGCCGGAGGTGTGCGCCAGCGACGCCGACGAGTACGCGAGCACGCAGAGCGCCAGCGTCGCCAGCGGGTAGAAGCCGGCCACGGGGAGCGCCACCCGGCGCAGCAGCGCGGCGCCCCCGAAGCCGATCCCGATCCCGATGACGGCGCCCCCGGCGAGCTCAGCGGCCACCTCCAGGCCGACCAGCCACCACGGCAGCGTCGTCGCCCCGGTGAGCGACTCGGCCAGCACGGTCACGAGCAGGATGACCGGAGCGTCGTTGAGGCCGCTCTCGGCCTCCAGGGATGCGGCCAGCCGCCGCGGGAGGGGCAGCCGCCGCAGGGTCGCGAAGACGGCGGCGGCGTCGGTGGAGCTGATGACCGCGGCCAGCAGGAGGGCGAAGCCCCAGTCGTAGCCGAGGACCAGGACGCCGACGGCCGCGGTCACCACCACGCTGACCGCGACGCCGACCGTGGACAGCGAGACCCCGGGCCCGATCGCCCGACGGACGTCGCCCCACCGCGTCGTGAGACCACCCTCCGCCAGGATGACGACGAGAGCGGCGTACGCCAGCGTGTGGGTGAGGCGGTAGTCCTCGAACTGGACGCCGAGGCCGCTCTCCCCGATGGCCACCCCGAGGGCCAGGTAGAGCAGCAGGCTGGGCAGTCCCAGCCGATCCGCCAGGCGGAGCGCGACGGCCGCCACGAGGACGACGACCGCGCCCGCGGCGAGCGCGACGGTGACCGTCGAGTTCACCGCGTGCCCCTGTCCACCTCCGCAGTCTCCCGTACCCCGAGGCCAGTGCCGTCCGGCGACCCGGCGGCCCGGACGGCGGCCGCGGGAACCGGGTCGCGCGGGGTGGGAGAATCGCGGCGTGAGCTCACCCGGCCCCTTCCGCGCGCTGCCCCCTCAGGTCGACCTGCCCGCCCTGGAGCAGGAGATCCTGGGTCGCTGGGAGGCCGACAAGGTCTTCGCCCGCACGCTGGAGGCCACCGCCGACCGGCCGCAGTGGAACGTCTACGAGGGACCGCCGACCGCCAACGGCCGCCCCGGCACGCACCACATCGAGGCGCGCGCGTTCAAGGACGTCTTCCCGCGCTTCAAGACCATGCAGGGCTGGCACGTGCCCCGCCGCGCCGGCTGGGACTGCCACGGCCTGCCGGTCGAGATCGCCGTCGAGCAGGAGCTCGGCTTCGCCGGCAAGCCCGACATCGAGCGCTACGGCATCGCCGAGTTCAACGCCCGCTGCCGGGAGTCCGTCGAGCGGCACGTCGCGGACTTCTCCGACCTCACCCGGCGGATGGGTTTCTGGGTCGACTTCTCCACGGCCTACTGGACGATGGACCCCCACTACATCGAGAGCGTGTGGTGGTCGCTCAAGCAGGTGTTCCAGAAGGGCCTGCTGGTCGAGGACCACCGGGTCGCGCCGTACTGCCCGCGCTGCGGCACCGGGCTGTCCGACCACGAGGTGGCCCAGGGCTACGAGTCGATCACCGACCCCTCGGTCTACGTGCGGCTGCCGGTCACCGACGGCGAGTGGGCCGGCCGGGCCGACCTGCTGGTCTGGACGACGACGCCGTGGACGCTGCCCAGCAACACCGCGGTGGCGGTCAACCCCGACGTCCCCTACGTCGTCGCCCGGCGCGGCAACGACACCCTCGTCGTCGCCGAGCCGCTGCTCGCGTCGGTGTTCGGCGGGACCGACGACGTCGAGGTGCTGGCCCGCACGACCGGTCGCGACTGGGAGCGGGTGCACTACCAGCGGCCCTTCGAGCTGGTCGACTTCCCCGAGGGGGAGGACGCGCACTTCGTCGTCCTGGCCGACTACGTCACCACCGACGACGGCACCGGGCTGGTGCACCAGTCCCCCGCGTTCGGCGCCGACGACCTCGCCGTCTGCCGGTCCTACGGCCTGCCGGTGGTCAACCCGATCGACGCGACCGGGCACTTCCTGGCCGACGTCCCCCTGGTGGGCGGGCACTTCTTCAAGGCCGCCGACCCCGCGCTGGTCGAGGACCTGCAGGCCCGCGGCGTGCTGTGGCGCGAGCAGCGCTACGAGCACACCTACCCGCACTGCTGGCGCTGCCACACGCCGCTCATGTACTACGCGCAGCCGTCCTGGTACATCCGCACCAGCGCGGTCAAGGACCGGCTGCTCGCCGAGAACGAGAAGACGCACTGGCACCCCGAGCACATCCAGTGGGGCCGCTACGGCGACTGGCTGCGCAACAACGTCGACTGGGCGCTGTCGCGCGACCGGTACTGGGGCACCCCGCTGCCGGTCTGGCGCAACGACGCCGACCCGCAGCGCATGGTCGTCGTCGGGTCGCTGGCCGAGCTCTCCGAGCTGACCGGCCGCGACCTGTCCGACCTCGACCCGCACCGGCCGTTCATCGACGAGGTGACCTTCACGCTGCCCGGCGAGGAGGGCACCTACCGGCGGGTGCCGCAGGTCATCGACGCCTGGTACGACTCCGGCTCCATGCCCTTCGCCCAGTGGGGCGCGCCGTACCGCAACCAGGCGGAGTTCGAGGCCGCCTACCCGGCGCAGTTCATCTGCGAGGCCATCGACCAGACCCGCGGCTGGTTCTACTCGCTGATGGCCGTCGGCACGCTCGTCTTCGACAAGAGCTCGTACGAGAACGTGCTGTGCCTGGGCCACATCCTGGCCGAGGACGGCCGGAAGATGAGCAAGCACCTGGGCAACATCCTCGAGCCCATCCCGCTGATGGACCGGCACGGCGCCGACGCCGTCCGCTGGTTCATGCTGGCCGGCGGCTCGCCGTGGTCGGCCCGCCGGGTCGGGCACGAGACGCTGTCCGAGGTGGTCCGCAAGGTGCTGCTCACCTACTGGAACACCGCCAGCTTCTTCACCCTGTACGCCGAGACCAACGGGTGGGACCCGGCGGGCGGGCGAGGGGACGGCACGGCCTCCGGCCCCGTCCCGGCGCGGGCCGAGCGGCCGCTGCTGGACCGCTGGGCGCTGGCCACCCTGGCGGAGGTCACCGAGGGCGTCACCGCCGCGCTCGAGGACTTCGACACCCAGGGCGCCGGGCGGCTGATCGCGCAGTTCGTCGACGACCTGTCCAACTGGTACGTGCGCCGCTCGCGGCGGCGGTTCTGGGACGGCGACCCCGCGGCGCTGGCCACGCTGCACGAGGTGCTCGACGTGCTGACCCGGCTGATGGCGCCGTTCACGCCGTTCGTCACCGAGGAGGTGTGGTCCCGGGCGGTGGCTCCGGGACTGACGGACGCGGTCGACAGCGTGCACCTGGCCTCCTGGCCGCAGGTGGACGAGGACGCCCGGGACGCCGCGC
Source organism: Geodermatophilus siccatus (assembly GCF_900103785.1). Taxonomy (GTDB): domain Bacteria; phylum Actinomycetota; class Actinomycetes; order Mycobacteriales; family Geodermatophilaceae; genus Geodermatophilus; species Geodermatophilus siccatus. The sequence continues at coordinate 19,989 of NZ_FNHE01000007.1, forward strand.
TCGTCGAGCAGGTGGCGCTGGTGCGCCGGCTGGTCGAGCTGGGCCGCTCGGCGCGCACCTCGGCCAAGGTGCGCACCCGCCAGCCGCTGGCCCGCGCCGTCGTCGCGGCGCCGGTCTGGGCCGAGCTGCCGCGGGACCTGGTGGCCGAGGTCGCCGACGAGCTGAACGTGTCCGAGCTGATGGACCTCTCCGCGGTCGGCGGCGACCTGGTCGACGTGAGCGTCAAGGTCGACTTCCGAGCGGTCGGCCGCCGGCTGGGCAAGCAGGTGCAGGCGGTGGCCAGGGCGGTCGCCGCCGCCGACGCGCCGGCCCTGGTGGCCGCCTACCGCGCCGGGACGGCGTCGGTCGAGGTCGACGGGGCGGCCGTGCCGCTGCAGGACGGCGACCTGGTCGTCACCGAGACGCCGCGCGAGGGCTGGACCGTGGCCAGCGGCGGCGGGCTGACCGTCGCGCTGGACCTGGAGCTGACGCCGGAGCTGGAGCGGGCCGGACTGGTCCGCGAGGCCGTGCGGCTGGTGCAGGAGGCCCGCAAGAACGGCGGGCTGGCCGTCAGCGACCGCATCGAGCTGTGGTGGACGGCGGACGACTCGATGGCCCAGGCGCTCACCGAGCACGGCGACCAGGTGGCCGACGAGGTGCTCGCCGTCCGCGTGCACGCGCAGCAGCCCGGCGACGGCGAGGGCGTCGAGGGCCCGGCCGGCTCGCGGTTCTGGGTGGCCCGCGCAGGCGCCTGAGCGGAACGACGGACCCCTCGGGATCGGCCCCCTGCAGGGGGAGGAGGACCCTCTCCCCCCACCCCTCGCGAGCTCGCGGCGGGACCTGGAGGGGGGCCGTGGGGGCGGGGGGTCCTTCCTCAGTTGTCGCGGGCTGCCTGCCGGCGGGAGCGCTCGGTGTCGGCCAGGTGCCGCACCGGGCGGCAGGTGGCGCAGGGGGTGAAGCCGTCGGTGCGCGCCTCGACCATGGGCAGGCCGATCCCCTCGCGGCCCTCGAGGGACGGGCAGCCGGGCAGGTGGTAGCGCGGGTGCTCGTCGACGACCAGGACCTCGTCGTCGAGGTCCACCACGAGCAGCAGGTCGGTGACCTCGACGTCCTCCTCGCCGGGCTCCCCCGTGACCGGGTCCGCGGGTGTCTCACGCGGCTCGTGGGCGCCGCGACGCGCCGGCGCGCCGTCGGCGAGGTGGCCGTTGCCGAGGGGGGCCGCCGGGAACGCGGGCACCGGCTCGACCGGTGACTCCTCGGCGGGTGCCCGGGCGCTGAGCGGCTCGGGCTCGCGGTCGGCCGCCGGCTCTGGCGCACGGTCGGGCTCCGTCACCCGGACCGCCGTCGCGCCGGCCGGGCGGAGCGGGGCCTCCGGCGTCCGCTCCACCGGCTCGGCGGCCGGGGCGCGCTCCTCGGGCGGCACCGCCGGTTGCCGCGCCGTGCGGCGCACCTCGGGTGGGCGGGAACCGGCCGCGTCCGCCCGTGCGGGGGCCTGCGCCGCGCGGCGGTCGAAGTCACCGGCCTCCCGCGCCGTGCGCACCCGCGCCACGACCAGCAGGACGGCGGCGAGCCCGCACGCCGCCACGCAGGCCCAGTAGAGCGCCGTCGTGCCGGTGACGACGCCGCCGACGAACAGGCCCAGGCCCAGCAGGACCAGCAGACCCGCAGCCAAGACCACGCGCCGACTGTAGCCGGGAACACAGCCGCGGGCCGCCACGGACCCGGGACGCGACAGGGCCCCCGGACGGTGTCCGGGGGCCCTGTCGTGCGGTGTGGGGACGGCCGCCCTCCCGGGGCCCTCGCCTGAGCCTGCGAGGCGCGGGGAGGAGGGGCGGTCCCCCTGCAGGGTCCCGCCCGCGAGCCTGCGAGTGGCGGGGGGGGGGCAGGGGGCCTGCGTCAGGCGCTGGCGTGCTGGTTCTGCCGGCTGCTGGAGGCCGGCTCCGCCGAACCGCGGCTGTCGAGGTCGCGCAGGTGCGACTCGAGGTAGGAGCGCAGCCGGGTGCGGTACTCGCGCTCGAAGGTGCGCAGCTCCTCGATCTTGCGCTCCAGGCTGCTGCGCTTCTCCTCCAGCGAACCCATCACCTCGTTGTGCCGGCGCTCGGCGTCCGCGTCGAGCGCGGCGGCCTTGGCGCGGGCCTCGCGCTCCATCGTGTCGGCCCGGGTGCGGGCGTCGTTGACCATGGAGTCGGCGCGCATCTTGGCCTCGCTGACCATCTGCTCGCTCTTGGCCCGCGCGTCGTTGACCATGCGCTCGCTGTTGGTCCTGGCCGCGACCACCATCTGGTCGGCCTGGGCCTTGGCCTCGTTGACGTACTTGTCGGCGGTCTCCGTGGCCAGGGCCAGCATGCGCGACGCGCGGGCGCTGTCGTCCTCGCGGACCGGCGCCGGCGGGGGCGGCGGTGCGGCGGCGGGCGCCGGGGCCGGCGGCTCGGGTGCCTCGACGGCGCGCGGGGTGCGCCCGGTCGCGGAGCCCGCGCGCAGTTCGTTGTTCTCCTCGATCAGCCGCGCCAGCTCGGCCTCCACGACGTCGAGGAAGGCATCCACCTCGTCCTCGTCGTAGCCCCGCTTGCCGATGGGGGGCTTCTTGAAGACGACGTTGTGCACGTCGGCAGGCGTGAGTGGCATCGACTTCACCTCGGGTCGGACAACGGGGACAGGGACGACGTCGGACGAGCGGCGGACGGCTCCGACCGGCCTCCGGGGCCACCGCCCCGGTCAGGGGCAACGGTCACGCGGCGCCGAGCGCGAGGCTGTCCACGATGCCACGCAGGATGTACACGGCGATCAGGAGAACCATAAACGCGAGGTCCAGGCGGATCGACCCCAGGTTGAGGGGCGGGATCACCTTCCGGATCGCCTTGAGCGGTGGGTCGGTGGTCGCGTAGACGACCTCGAGACCCGCCGCCACCAGCCCGGACGGACGCCAGCTGCGCGCCAGCACCATCACCCAGTCGACGACGAACCGTGCGAAGAGCAGCACGAGGAAGACGAGCAGGACCGACGAGAGGATGTTCCAGAAGAGAGCCACGGTCCTCGCTCGTCCAAGGGCACCCGGGGGTGCCGGTCCGGTCCTGCCACCAGTCTCAGGACTCGGCGGCGAAACCACCCTCGCGGATCCGCGCCTTGTCCTCGGCCGTCACGTCGACGTCCCGCGGGCTGAGCAGGAACACCTTGTTCGTGACGCGCTCGATGCTACCGCGCAGCCCGAACGACAGACCCGCAGCGAAGTCGACGAGCCGCTTGGCGTCGGCGTCGTCCATCTCGGTGAGGTTCATGATCACCGGCTTGCCGTCGCGGAAGCTCTCGCCGATCTGGCGGGCCTCGTTGTACGTGCGCGGGTGCAGCGTGGTGATCCGGTAGGGCTGCGGCGCCGGAGCGGGCGCGGGCGCCGGGGCCGGCTCGGGCGCGGCGGCGACCTGCTCGCGGACGGCGAGGCCCGCGGCAGCCACCGAGCCGGACACCGGGGTCGCCGGGCCGGGGATCGACGCGGGACCGGCGCCGGCCGGCCCGCCGACGCGGGAGGCGGTGGCGCCGCCCGGGCCGGGCGCGAGACCCAGGTTGCGGTTGGCCGCGGGACGCCGCGGCAGCGCGAGCGGCTCGGGGTCCGGCGCCGGCGGCAGGTCGGCGTCGAGGTCGGCGTAGTGGCGGTCGTCGGCCCGGAAGTCGCCGTCGCGGTAGTCGGGCTCGTAGCGGTCCCCGACGTCGTAGCGGTCGTCGTAACCGTTGTCGGCGGCGTAGCCGCCCTCGGAGGCGTACCGGGAGTACCGGCGGTCCTCGAGGCGGTCGTAGTGGTCGGCGTCCGCCTGGCGGGTGTCGTACCGGCCGTAGGCCCGGGCGTCGTCGTCCTCCACGAGTCCGAGGTAGATGCCCATCTTCCGCATGGCTCCGGCCATCAGCCCTGCCCTTCTCCGTACGCGCGCGTGGCCACCCGGGCTGCTGGGACCCGTGTGACTGGTGTGACTAGTCCTCCGGGGAGGGTAGGGGCCGCGTCCCGAACAGCGCGGTTCCGACACGCACGAGGGTGCTGCCGGCCGCGACCGCCTCCTCGAGGTCCGCGCTCATCCCGGCGGAGAGGTGGCGCGCCTCCGGGTGGTCGGCCCGGACCCGCTCGGCGAGCGCGGCCAGCCGCGCGAAGGCCGGGCCCGGCTCGGCACTCCGGGGGGCGACCGCCATGAGGCCGCGCAGGACGACGCCCTCCTCGGCGGCGACGGCGTCGGCCAGCGCGGGGACGTCGGCGGGGTCGGCCCCGCCGCGGGCGGCCAGCTCCCCCTCGGGCCCGCCGAGGTCGACCTGGACGAACACCTCGACCGGTCGACCGGTCTCTCCGCCGACCCGGGCCAGCGTGCGGGCCAGCGAGACCCGGTCGACCGAGTGCACGACGGCGCCCAGGCGGGCGACCGCCGCGGCCTTGTTGCGCTGCAGCTGGCCGACGAAGTGCCAGCGCAGCGGCAGGTCGGCGAGCTCGGCGGCCTTGCCGGTGAGCTCCTGGGCGCGGTTCTCCCCGAAATCGGCCTGGCCGAGGGCGGCCAGCTCGCGGACGGCGGCCGCGGGCCAGGTCTTGCTCACCGCCACCAGCGCCACCTCGGCGGGGTCCCGGCCCGCGGCGCGCGCCGCGGCGGCGATGCGGTCGCGGACGGCCTGCAGGCGGTCGGCCGGAGAGGTCACGGCCGGATCCTCCCCCGCGCCGTGCAGGTCCGCGTGCTCGGTCGGCCGCGACGTCGGGTGACCGCGTCGAGTGCGACGAACGCGTGGCCATCGAACGCGTGGCCATCGGGCGCCCACGACCACGAGTTCGTCGCACTCGGTCCGACAGGGCTCAGCCGATCCAGACGACCCCGGCCTGGCGGCCGGTGACGCCGTCGCGGCGGTGGGAGAAGAGGAAGCGGTCCTCGACGGTGCACCGCGGGTCGTGCACGACCTGCCCGACGCCGGCGCCGCGCAGCACCTCGGCCAGCCCGGCCCGCAGGTCCAGCCCCGGCGTCCCCCTGCGGGTGCGCACCGCCGCGGCGGGCGCCACCCGGGCCACCTCGACCTGCATCGCCCGCGGCACCTCGTAGCAGGCGCCGCAGACGGCGGGGCCGAGCAGCGCGGTGACGTCGGCGGAGCGGCTGCCCAGCTCCACCATGGCGGCCAGCGCGGCGGGGACGACGCCGCCACGCACCCCCTCGCGGCCGGCGTGCACCGCGGCCACGACGCCGGCGGTGGCGTCGGCGAGCAGGACCGGGACGCAGTCGGCGACCAGGGCGCACAGCACCAGTCCCGGGGTCCGGGTGACGACGGCGTCGGTGCCCTCCAGCGGGCCCTCGACCGGACCGTCGACGACGGCGACCCGCGCGCCGTGCACCTGGTCCATCCACACCAGCCGGTCGGCGGCGACGCCCAGCTCGCGGGCCAGCCGCTCGCGGTTGGCGGCGACGGCGACGGGGTCGTCGCCGACGTGCGAGCCGAGGTTGAAGGAGTCGTAGGGGGAGACGGACCGGCCGCCCCGCCGGTCGGTGACGACCCGTCGGGGTCGCACCGCCGACGAGGCGGCCGGGGTGGAGGTCATGCGCCCATCATGGCGAGGGACGGGGACGGCTTCCTTCCAGGGGCCCGCACGGCCCCGTCCGAGGCTCGTCCCGAGCGTGCGAGGGATGAGGAGGACGGGGTCCTTCGACTGTCACTGGCGGAGGAACTCCGGGATGTCGAGCTCCTCCTCGAAGTCCTCGTTGGACAGCGGACGCCGGCCCGCGGCGGCATTCGTGTTCGCGCCCGGGACGGGCGGCAGCGGCGGCACGGTGATCCCGCCGCCGGTGGCCGGCCGGCCGGGCAGCTGGGACGTCGACGGCGGGGTGGCCTGGGCCTGCTGCGGCTGCGCCGAGCCGACCAGCCGCTCCCCGGTCGGGACGCCGGCGACCGGCGGCGGCTGCACCACCGGCATCCGGGGGGTGGTCGGCGGGGCCACCGGGGCAGCGCCGTGCACCGAGGCGATGCCGGCCTCCTTGCGGCCCTGCGGCTTGCCGCCGTCGAAGCCGGCGGCGATGACGGTGACCCGCACCTCGTCGCCGAGGGCGTCGTCGATCACCGCACCGAAGATGATGTTGGCGTCGGCGTGCGCGGCGTCGGAGACCAGCGAGGCGGCCTCGTTGATCTCGAACAGGCCGAGGTCCGAGCCACCGGAGATGGACAGCAGCACGCCGTGGGCGCCCTCCATCGAGGCCTCCAGCAGCGGGCTGGCGATCGCCTGCTCGGCAGCCAGCAGCGCCCGGTTGTCCCCGCGCGCGCTGCCGATGCCCATGAGCGCCGACCCGGCGCCGGACATGACCGACTTGACGTCGGCGAAGTCCAGGTTGATCAGACCGGGCGTGGTGATCAGGTCGGTGATGCCCTGGACACCGGAGAGCAGCACCTGGTCGGCGGTCCGGAAGGCGTCCATGACGCTGACGTTCCGGTCACCGAGCTGCAGCAGCCGGTCGTTGGGGATGACGATGAGCGTGTCGCACTCGTTGCGCAGCTCCTCGATGCCCGACTCGGCCTGCACGGCCCGCCGCTTGCCCTCGAAGGAGAACGGGCGGGTGACCACGCCGATGGTCAGCGCGCCGAGCTTGCGGGCGATCGAGGCGACGACCGGCGCGCCACCGGTGCCGGTGCCGCCGCCCTCGCCGGCGGTCACGAAGACCATGTCGGCGCCCTTGAGCACCTCCTCGATCTCCTCGCGGTGGTCCTCGGCGGCCTGGCGGCCGACGTCGGGCTGCGCGCCCGCGCCGAGACCGCGGGTGAGCTCGCGGCCGACGTCGAGCTTGACGTCGGCGTCGCTCATCAACAGCGCCTGCGCGTCGGTGTTGATCGCGATGAACTCGACCCCCTTGAGGCCGACCTCGATCATGCGGTTGACCGCGTTCACCCCGCCGCCGCCGATGCCGACGACCTTGATGACCGCGAGGTAGTTGTGCGGAGGTGTCATGTGGGGCTCCCGACCTCGACCCTCATCCTCAAGTAAAGCCTTATAGTTATGTCAACTGGGTCGACGCGCACGAAGTTAGGTGGGCGTTCACGGGCCCTACAAGCACCCTCCCGGGCCCGGCGTGTCGAACACGCGTGTCCCCACCGATCTCGGGCGACTCGCTGGTCACACCTGCACCACCGTCCGTGACGACCCGCCCGCTGCACGTCTCACGTCCGGGTCGAGGGCCGTGACATGCCCGGCACCGGGAACTCCGGAAGTGATCTGCCGTGTCGGGCGTGTCGCGTCGCCGCGCGTGTCGGAGTCCGTTGCTGACGGACACGCCGAGACACCGGACGGCGACCCAGCGCAGTCCCCGCTACTGCCGCGGGACGCGCCCCATCAGGAAGAACTCCTCGTTCGGCGGGATCGCCGCCCAGTGCGCCAGCCGGTTGGACAGGGCGAACAACGACACGATCGCCCCGACGTCCCACACGTCGTCCTCGGTCAGGCCGTGGCCGCGCAGCCGGTCGAGGTCGGCGGCGGTGACCGCCGCCGGGTCCACCGCCAGGCGCACGGCGACCTCGAGCACCGCGTGCAGGCGCTCCGACACCGGCGCCTTGCGCCAGTCGACGGCGACCTGGTCGGCCAGGTACGGGTCGCGGGCGCGGATCCGGGCGATCGCCCCGTGGGCGACCACGCAGTACAGGCAGCCGTTGGCCGCGCTGGTGGCGACCACGACGAGCTCCCGGTCGGCCGTGGACAGCCCCGGCGTGTCCTTGTCCATGACCGCGTCGTGCAGCGCGAAGAAGGCGGCCGCCTCGGCCGGGCGCCAGGCCAGGGCGGCGAAGACGTTGGGCAGGAAGCCCGCGCGCTCCTCGACGTCGGCGTAGCGCTCGCGCAGCTGCTCGGGCAGCTCCTCGCGCGGGGGGACGGGGAAGCGGCTGATCGGCCCGGTGCTCACCGGGCCACCCTCTCCCACCGGACCTGCCCCGGCCACCCTCCGGGCGACCCCGCCGGCCCCGGAGGGACCCCGCCCTCCTCACCCCGCGACGAAGGACCCCCTCCCCGAGCCCCTCGTGAGCCCAGGGCACGCCAGGAGGGAGCCGAGACTCGGGACGGGGTCCTTCCGTCACCGGAGGACGACCGCCGCCGGCGTGCTGACGTCGATGGTCCCGGCCGGCTCGAGCCTCCCGGCCTCCAGCTGCCCCAGCAGCGCGACCAGCGCGTCGGCCTTGTCGTGGGCCCGTTCCTCGCTGCCCCAGAGCACGGTGGTGCCGTCCTCGAGGGTGAACGTGACGTCCTCCGCGCTGGTCGCCCGGGCCTCGGCCAGGTCGACGCGGACGTCACGCGGCAGCGCGACCAGGGCCGACAGCGCCGCTCGGGTGGCGCGGTCCTCGGGGCCGGGGTCGGCGACGTCGAGGGGCACCACGCCGACCGGCGGATAGCCGGTGACCGTGTCGAAGAGGACCCCGTCGGGGTCGACCAGCGTGCGCGTGCCGGCCTCCTCCACCACCGCGACCGGCACCCGCTCGACCACGGTGACGACGACGCTGCGCGGCCAGCCGCGGGTCACCTCGACGTCGGCCACCTGCGGCAGGCGGGCGACCCGGGCCTCGGCGGCGTCGACGTCGACGCGCAGCAGCGGCGTCCCCTCGTCGATGCCGGCGACGTCGACGACCTCGGCGGCGGTCAGCGTGCCGGCGCCGTCCACCCGCACGGTGGAGACGGCCAGCACGGGACTCCCCCACAGCAGCCACGCCAGCAGGCCGAGCACCGCGACGAGCACGCCGCCGCGGACGAGCAGCCGTCGCCGGCGGGCCGCCGGGTGGCGACTCGACGGGCGGCGGGCGACCGGACGGCGGCGGGGACGCGCCTCGGTGCCGGCCCGGGAGGACCCCCCGCCGCGCGCGCGGTCGCTGGTGGTCGTCCCCGAGCGGCTCACCGCGCAGGACCCCCCGGGCCGCCACCCTCCGGCGCGAACCGGGCTCGCAGCGCCTCGAGCACCTCCGGGCCGACCATCGAGACGTTGCCCGCGCCCATGGTGATCACCAGGTCGCCGGGCCGCGCCCGTTCGGCCAGTGCCGGGGCGGCCGCCGACCAGGACGGCTCGAAGTGCACCCGCCCGGCCGGCAGGGCCACGGCGTCGGCCACCATCGCGCCGGTGACGCCGGGGACCGGGTCCTCGCGGGCGCCGTAGACGTCCATGACCACGACCTCGTCGGCCAGGCCGAGCGCCGCGCCGAACGCGGCGGCGAACTCCCGGGTGCGGCTGTACAGGTGCGGCTGGAAGGCCACGACCACCCGGCCGGCGCCGGCGACCGCCCGCGCGGCGCGCAGCTGGGCCTCCACCTCGGTCGGGTGGTGGGCGTAGTCGTCGTAGACCCGCACCCCGCCGACGCTGCCCTTGAGCTCGAAGCGCCGGTGCACGCCGCCGAAGCGGCCGAGCCCGGCGATCAGGCCCTCGGCGGGCAGGCCCAGCTCGAGCCCGGCCAGCAGGGCGGCGGCGCTGTTGCGGGCCATGTGCTCGCCGGGCACCCGGATCGACACCCGGCCGAGCACCTCGCCGTCGAGGACGGCGGTCCAGTCGGTGGTCTCCGGCCCGACCTCGACGTCGACCAGCCGCAGGTCGCTGTCCTCGTCCGTGCCGTAGGTGCGCACCCGCGCCGGGGTGGGCACGGTGCGCAGCCGGGCCGCGCCGGGGTCGTCGGCGCACAGCACGAGGAAGCCGGCCGGGTCGATCGTCTGCAGGAACCGGTCGAAGGCCGCCTCCACCGCGGCCAGGTCGCCGTAGTTGTCCAGGTGGTCGGCCTCGACGTTGGTGACGATCGCGCCGTGCGGGGCCAGCAGCAGGAAGGAGCGGTCGCTCTCGTCGGCCTCGGCGACGAAGACGTCGCCCTCGCCGGCGTGCGCGTTGCTGCCCGACTCGTTGAGGTCCCCGCCGATGGCGAAGGAGGGGTCCACGCCGCAGGCCTGCACCGCGACGGTGAGCATCGAGGTCGTCGAGGTCTTCCCGTGCGTGCCGGCCACGGCGACGCTGCGCTTGCCGGCCATCACCGCGGCCAGCGCCACCGCGCGGGGCAGCACCCGCAGGCCCCGCTCGCGGGCCGCGGCGAGCTCGGGGTTGTCGTCGCGGATCGCGGTGGAGACGACGACGGTGTCGGCGTCCCCGAGGTTCGCCGGGTCGTGGCCGAGCTCCACCCGGGCGCCCAGGGCCCGCAGCGCCAGCAAGGTCGGGGTGTCGCGGCGGTCGCTGCCGGAGACCGGGACGCCGCGGGCCAGCAGGATGCGGGCGATGCCGCTCATCCCGGCCCCACCGATGCCGATGAAGTGCACCGCGCCGAGCTCCTCGAGGCCCGGCACCGGGTCGGCCCACGCGGCCACCGCAGCGGCGCTCACTGGTCCTCCTCGCCGGCGCTCGTCGGTCGCGTTCGCGCCTGCGCTGCCGTGTCCCCGGGTGAGCTCGCGGGCTCGCTCACTTCGTCGCCACCTCCAGCACGATGTCGGCCAGGCGCTCGTCGGCGTCCCGGGCGCCGGCGGCCGCGGCGTGCGCGGCGTACCGGGCCAGCGAGGCCGGGTCGGTGACCATCGGGATGACGTGCTCCTCGATCCAGGACGGTGACAGGTCGACGTCGTCCACCAGCAGTCCCCCTCCCGCCTCGACGACGGGCAGCGCGTTGAGCCGCTGCTCTCCGTTGCCGATCGGCAGCGGCACGAACACCGCGGGCAGCCCGACCGCGGACAGCTCGGCCACCGTCACCGCGCCGGACCGGCACAGGGCCAGGTCGGCGGCGGCGTAGGCGAGGTCCATGCGCTCGAGGTAGTCGACGACGACGTAGGGGGCGTGCCCGGGCGCGCGCGGCGGCACGGTCACGTCGGTGTTCTTGGGCCCGCGGGCGTGCAGCACCTGCACCCCGGCCGCGGTGAGCGCGTCGGCGGCGCCCACGGCGGCCCGGTTGAGCGAGGCCGCGCCCTGCGACCCGCCGAAGACCAGCAGCGTGGGCCGGTCGGGGTCCAGGCCGAAGGCGGCGCGGGCCTCGGCCCTGCGGGCCGGGCGGTCCAGGGTGCTGATCGCCGTCCGCAGCGGCATGCCGACGTGCTCGGCCCCGCGCAGTGGCGTCCCGGGCGCGGTGACCGCGACCCGCGCGGCGACCCGCGCGCCGACCCGGTTGGCCAGGCCCGGCAGCGCGTTCTGCTCGTGCACGACGACCGGCACCCGCTCCCGGCGGGCGGCCAGGTAGGCCGGCAGCGCCACGTAGCCGCCGAAGCCGACGACGACGTCCGCGGACAGCTCGCGCAGCAGGGCCCGCGTCTCGGACACCGAGCGGACCACCCGGCCGGGCACCCGCAGCAGGTCGACGGTCGGCTTGCGCGGCAGCGGCACCGGCGGGATGAGCCGCAGGTCGTAGCCGCGGGCGGGGACCAGCCGGGACTCCATCCCCCGCGGGGTGCCCAGGCAGGTGATCCGCAGCCCGCCCTCCACCGCGCCACGGCGCAGCAGCGCGTCGGCGAGGGCGAGCATCGGCTCGATGTGGCCGCCGGTACCGCCGCCCGCGAGGACGACGCTGACGCTCACCGCGGCCGCCGCGAGGACTCGGTGGCGCGGGCCCGGGGCGGCGGCTGCCGGCGCGCCTCGGGCACCCGGCCGCGGGCCTCCGTCGTCCGCCGCTCGCGGGCGGGCACCCGCTCGCGCGGGGCGCGCTCGCCCGGCGGGACGGGGACGACGCGGGCGACGGTGCGTGCCCCGGGGACGGCGGTGCGGCGGGCGGGACGCCCGGACGCGCGGTCCTCGGCCGGCCGCTCGGGACGGCGGGCGCGGCGCGGGCGCACCGCGTCGACGGCCTGCTCGGGCACCGGCAGCAGCCAGCGGGACAGCCGGCCGCGCTCGGCCCGGCGCAGGTGCTCGACCGCCTCGGGCTCGGAGCGGGCGAAGCGGATGAGCAGGCCCACGATGAACAGGGTCAGCACCAGCGAGGTGCCGCCGGCGGAGACCAGCGGCAGCGTCAGGCCGGTGACCGGCAGCAGACCCACCACGTAGCCCATGTTGAGCGCCGCCTGGCCGACCAACCACACGGTGATCGCCACGCAGGCCAGCTGCACGAAGCGGTCGGCCGTGCGCCGGGCGATCCGGAAGCCGGCCCAGGCCAGCACGCCGTAGAGGGCGACCACGACCAGGCAGCCGAGGAAGCCGAGCTCCTCGCCGATGATCGCGAAGATGTAGTCGGACTCGGCCTCGGGCAGCAGGTTCCACTTCATCGCGCTGTTGCCCAGCCCCACGCCCCACAGCCCGCCGGTCGCGAGCGCGTAGAAGCCGCGGATGGCCTGGAAACCGGTGTCGGACGGGTCGGCGAACGGGTCGAGGAACGAGGTGACCCGCTCCATGCGGTACGGGGCGACGGCGACCATGAGGGCCACGGCCGCGACCCCGGCGGCGATGAACCCGGCGAACCAGAGGCGCGGCAGGCCGCCGGCCCAGAGCAGGCCGACCAGCACCAGGCCGAGGCTGACCACCCCGCCGAAGTCCGGCTCGAGGATGAGCAGCAGCGACAGGACGGCGAACACCGGCAGCAGCGGGACCAGCAGCGTCCGGACGGTGAGGAAGCGGTCGCGCATCGCCAGGATGTGCGCGCCCCACAGCGCGAACACCAGCTTGGCCAGCTCCGAGGGCTGGAAGTTGGTGAAGCCCAGGTCGATCCAGGCCCGGGAGCCGTTGAGCTGCATGCCGATGCCGGGGACGAGCACCGCGACCAGCAGCACCGCCGCGACGAGCAGCGCGATCGGCGCCCAGCGGCGCACCAGCCCGACCGGCAGCCGCACCGCCACCAGCAGCGCGCCCAGCCCGATGAGGGCGAAGACGACCTGGTCGACGCCGGGCCGCCAGGCGGGCTGGTCGTTGAGCGCGGCCTCGATCGCCGAGGCGGAGAAGACCATGACCAGCCCGATGGCCAGGAGCATGCCGGCCGCGCCGACGACCAGCTGGAAGCTGGTCATGGGGCCGTCGAGCCAGGGCGGCGGCGCGAACCGGCGGACCGGCGTCCTGCGCCCGGTCGCCCCGGTCCGGCGCCGTCCGGGAACGGTCGGGACGCCGGAGGACTCCATCCGGCCATCGTCGCCGCTGGGGCCGGTTCCCCGGCGCACCGTGCGGGCGTGTCGCAGCGGTGAGGTGCTGGCACGGCCGTCCTCCAGCAGAGGGACCCCCTGCCCCCCGGCACTCGCGAGCTCGCGCCGGGACCCTGCAGGGGGCCGACGCGGCGTGGGGGGAGGGTGGTCCTTCCTCACAGGCCCGCGATGGCCAGCCAGTCGGCGTAGAACAGGCCCAGCCCGAAGGCCACCGACATCCCGGTCACCAGCCAGAAGCGGACGATCACCGTGTTCTCGGTCCAGCCGGCCAGCTCGAAGTGGTGGTGCAGCGGGGCCATCCGGAACACCCGGCGGCGGGTGGCGCGGAAGAAGGCCACCTGGATGACCACCGAGAGCGTGACCGCGACGAACAGCCCGCCGAGCACGACGAGCAGCAGCTCGGTGCGGGTCACCACGGCCAGGCCGGCCAGCAGCCCGCCGAGCGCGAGCGAGCCGGTGTCGCCCATGAAGATCCGGGCCGGGCTGGTGTTCCACCACAGGAAGCCCAGGCAGGCGCCGAGCCCGGCGGCGGCGACCAGGGTGACGTCGAGCGGGTCCCGGACGGTGTAGCAGCCGTCGAGGAACTCGCTGGTGCAGTCGTGCGTGAACTGCCAGAACGAGATGATCGTGTAGGCGCCGCAGACCATCGCCGAGCAGCCGGCGGCGAGCCCGTCGAGACCGTCGGTCAGGTTCACCGCGTTGGAGAACCCGGCGATGAACAGGTAGGCCAGGACCACGAAACCGATCGACCCGAGGAACAGCGGGCCGATGTCGCGGACGTAGGAGACGAACTCCGAGGCCGGGGTGATGCCGGCCTCGTCCGGGAAGTTCAGCGCCAGGACGGCGAAGGCCACGCCGACCACCAGCTGACCGACCAGCTTGGCGGTCTTGTTCAGCCCGAGGCTGCGCCGGAAGCGGATCTTCAGGTAGTCGTCGAGGAACCCGACGGTGCCCAGGCCCACCATCAGGAGGAGCACGAGCAGCCCGCTGGCCGACGGCCCGCGGCCGGGCTGGTCGATCAGGAACAGGTGGGCGATGAAGTAGCCCCCGACGGTGGCCCCGACGATGACGGTGCCGCCCATGGTGGGCGTGCCCTTCTTCGCCAGGTGGCTCTCGGGCCCGTCGTCGCGGATCTCCTGGCCGAAGCCCTTGCGGCGGAACAGGTGGACGGCGACCGGCGTGGCCAGGATCGAGATGATCAGCCCGAACGCGGCCGCGATCAGGATCGACCTCACGCGCCTGCCCCGGTGTCGAGCAGGTCGGCCGCGAGCACCTCGAGCCCGTAGGACCGGCTGGCCTTCACCAGCACGACGTCACCGGGCACCAGCACCTCCGTCAGCAGTTCCCGGGCAGCGGCCCGGTCGGGCACGCGCACGGCGCCCTGCTCCGCGTCGCGGTCCTCGCGCGCCCCCACGGCGAGCGCCCCGTCGGCTATCCCTACCGCATCGGGGCCGACGGCCACGACGAGGTCCACCCCGGCGGCCACGGCGTCCCGGCCCAGCCGCTCGTGCTCCTCGGCGGCGCCGGGGCCGAGTTCGGCCATCGCCCCGAGCACGGCGACCCGCCGCCGCGCCGGCAGCCCGGCCAGCGCGGCCAGCGCGGCGCGCATCGACTCGGGGTTGGCGTTGTAGGCGTCGTTGACCACGGTCACGCCGTCGTCCCGGCGGGTGACCTCCATCCGCCAGCGGCTGCGCGGCACGGCGGCCGACAGCGCGGCGGCGACGTCCTCCGGCGTCATCCCGGCGGCCAGCGCGGCGCCGGCGGCCGACAGGGCGTTGGCGACCTGGTGGGCGCCGACGACCTGCAGCCGCACCGCCGCGCGGACGCCGCCGGTGACCAGCGTGAAGCCGGCCCGGCCGGCCTCGTCGAGGACGACGTCCTCCGCGCGGACGTCGGCGTCCGGGGACCTGCCGGTGGTCACCACGCGGGCCCGGGTGCGCGGCGCCATGCCGACCACCCGCGGGTCGTCGGCGTTGAGGACGGCGGTGCCCTCGGGCGGCAGCGCCTCGACCAGCTCGCCCTTGGCGACGGCGATCCCGTCGGCCGAGCCGAACTCGCCCAGGTGCGCCGAGCCGACGTTGAGGACGACGCCGACGTCGGGGCGGGCCACCCGGCACAGGCGGGCGATGTGACCGCGCCCGCGCGAGCCCATCTCGAGCACGAGGAAGCGGGTGTGCTCGTCGGCGTCGAGCACGGTGAGCGGCAGGCCGATGTCGTTGTTGTACGAGCCCGGCGGGCTGACCGTGGGGCCCGCGGTGGCCAGCACCTGGCCGAGCAGGTCCTTGGTGCTGGTCTTGCCCGAGGAGCCGGTGATCCCCACGGTGGTCAGGCGGTGCCCTCGCGCCCCACCCGCGCCCGCCAGCCGGGTGTGCACCGCGGCGGCCAGCCGGCCGAGCGCAGCCACCGGCTCGTCGACGACCACGCAGGGCAGCACGTCGTCGGGGCGGGTGGTCAGCGCGGCGACCGCGCCGGCGGCCGCGGCGGCACCGAGGAAGTCGTGCCCGTCGACCCGCTCCCCCGGCACGGCGACGAACAGGTCGCCGGGCGCCACGGCGCGGGAGTCGACGGTGACGCCGGTGACGGCTCCGTCGCCGCGGGTCAGGCGGCCACCGACCGCCCCGGCCACCTCGGACAGGGTCATCTGGATCACGCTGGAGGCTCCACTCCGGCCGGCGCGCACCGCGCCAGGGCCTCGCGCAGCACGGCGCGGTCGTCGAACGGGTGCAGGGTGCCGGCCACCTCCTGGCCGGTCTCGTGGCCCTTGCCGGCCACGAGGACGGCGTCGCCGGGCCGGGCGCGGGCGACGGCGGCGGCGATGGCGGCGCGGCGGTCGCCGATCTCCAGCACGTCGCCGCGCCGGTCGGCGGGGACGCCGGCCAGCATCGCCGCGCGGATCGCGGCGGGGTCCTCGGAGCGGGGGTTGTCGTCGGTGACGACCAGCAGGTCGCTGCCGCGGGCCGCGGCCTCCCCCATCGCCGGCCGCTTGCCGGGGTCGCGGTCGCCGCCGCAGCCCAGCACGGTGATCACCCGGCCCGGGGTCGAGGCGCGCAGCGCGGCCAGCGCCGTGGCGACGGCGTCCGGGGTGTGCGCGTAGTCGACGACGGCGACGAACGGTTGGCCGGCGTCCACCGGCTCCATCCGGCCGGGCACCACCGTCCCGGCCAGCCCGGTCAGCGCCGTCTCGACCGGGACGCCGACCGCGTCGAGCAGCGCCACGGCGAGCACGGCGTTGGCGACGTTGAACCGGCCGGGCAGCCGCACCCGGGCCGGCCAGGAGCGCCCGTCCGGCCCGGTCAGCGTGAACGCCGTCCCGCCGGTGGGGTCGGGGACGAGGTCGGTCGCCGTCCAGTCGGCGTCGCCGCGCTCGATGGAGACGGTGACCGCGCGGCCGCCGAGCATGCCGGCCAGCCGCCGCCCGTGCGCGTCGTCGACGTCCACCACCTCGACGGCGGCGCGGCCGTCGAAGAGGCGGGCCTTGGCCTGGAAGTAGTCCTCGAGGTCGGTGTGGAAGTCCAGGTGGTCGCGGCCGAGGTTGGTGAACCCGGCCGCGGCGAACGGGATGCCGCCGACCCGGCCGAGGACCAGGGCGTGGCTGGAGACCTCCATGACCACCGTCTGCACGCCGGAGTCGACCATCCGGGCCAGCAGCGCGTGCAGGGCGGGGGCCTCCGGCGTCGTCCGCACGCTGGGCAGGGTGGTGACCGTCGGCGTCCCGTCCGGGGCCGAGCCGCGGGTGCGGGTCTCCACGGTGCCCACCAGGCCGGTGCCGCGGCCGGCGGCGACGAGGCCCGCCTCGACCAGGTAGCTGGTCGTGGTCTTGCCGTTGGTGCCGGTGATCCCGATGACCTGCAGGCGCCGGGCCGGCTCCCCGTAGACGCGCGCCGCGACCGCGCCGAGCAGCCCGCGGGGGTCCTCGACGACGCACACCGGCAGCCCGGTGGCGGCGGCCTCGTCGCGGCCGGTGGGGTCGGTGAGGACGGCGACCGCGCCGCGCGCCGCGGCGTCGGCGGCGTACCGCGCCCCGTGGGTGCGGGCGCCGGGCAGGGCGGCGTAGAGGTCCCCGGGTCCGACCTCCGCCGACGCCAGCGTCACGCCGCTGACCGAGGTGCCGGGGTCGCCCTGGACGGGCGGGCCGAGCAGGTCGGCGAGGTCGGCGAGGGTCAGCGGGTCGGCCCCCGTCGGCCGGGGCGTCGTCTCCCTCCCGCTCTCGCTCACGGGACTCCAATCTACCGGCGGGCCGGTCGCGGCCCGCCGCCCACACGCGGAGGGCGCGCCGCCGTCCGACGTCGGCCCGGTGAGGTCCCGGAACGGCCACCCTCCAGGGGCCCGCGCGGGCTCCGTCCAGGGGCCCGCCGCGAGCTCTGCGAGCGGTGAGGAGGACGGGGTCCTGCTCCTGCGAGCGGTGGGGGGCAGTGGGTTCTTCTACTCCGGTCCGGTCAGCACGAAGTCGGGGCGGGGCGTCCCCGACGGGACGATGCCGTCGGCGGTCAGGGCCTGGCGCATGACGTCGGCGAAGACCGGCGCGGCCACCTGGCCGCCCTCCTCGTTGCTGGTGGGCCGCTCGAGGTCGACGGCGACGACGTACTGCGGGTCGTCGGCCGGGGCGAAGCCGACGAACGTCGTCACGTAGCCGCCGCCGGCGTAGCAGTTGCACACGGGGTTGGCCCGCTGCGCGGTGCCGGTCTTGCCGGCCACCCGGAAGCCCTCGACCTGCGCCAGCGGAGCGGTGCCGCCGGGCCCGACGACGGCCTCGAGCATGTGCGCGACGCCGTCCGCGGTGGCCTCGCTGAGCACCCGCGTGCTCTGCGGCGCCGCTGCCGGCTCGCCACCCACGGCGGAGACGATGCGCGGCGGGATGCGCACCCCGCCGTTGGCGATCGCCTGGTAGACCGAGGCCATCTGCAGCGTGGTCACCGAGACGCCCTGCCCGATCGGCACGTTGGCCGAGCGGCTCTCGGTCCAGTCCGCGGAGTCCTGGAGGATGCCGGCGCTCTCCCCGGGCAGCTCGATGCCGGTGGTGCTGCCCAGGCCGAAGGCCCTCAGGTACTCCTCGAGCTTCTCGTCGCCCACCTCGCGGGCCAGCATGATCGTGCCGACGTTGCTGGACTTGGCCAGGATGCCGGTGACCGTCCAGTCGATCGGCTGGTGGTCGTGGGCGTCGCGCACGACCCTGTCCCCGGCCTGGATGTGGCCGTCGACGCTGAGCACCGTGTCCGGCGTGGCCTTCCCCTCCTCCAGGGCCGCCGCGAGCGTGACCGCCTTGAGCACCGAGCCGGGCTCGAAGACGCTGGAGACGATCGGGTTGCCCAGCAGCTCCGGATCGGTCCGCGAGTAGTTGCCGGGGTCGTAGCCCGGGCAGGAGCCCATCGCGGCGACCTGACCGGTGTGCACGTCGAGGACGACGGCCGAGGCGCGGGTGGTGGCGCCGTCCTGGCAGGCCTCCTGCAGCCGCTGCTCGGTGACGAACTGCAGGTCGGAGTCGATGGTCAGCTCGACGGTCCGGCCGTCGACGGCGGGCGTGGACTCGTCGATGCCCGAGGGGATCGGGTGCCCGCCGCTGCCGACCTCGACCCGCCGCTCCCCCGGCGTGCCGGCGAGCTGCTCGTCGAGGGTCTGCTCGACGCCGGCCAGCCCCTGGCCGTCGCGGCCGGTGAACCCGACGACCTGCCCGGCGACCGACCCGGCGGGGTAGCGGCGCACCGGGTCGTCCTCGGAGAAGATCCCGGCCAGCCCGAGCTCGTCGACGGCGTCGACGGTCTCCGGGGGTACCTGCGAGGCCAGGACGACGTATCGGCCGTCCTCGGAGAGCAGGTCGGTGAGCTCGGAGACCGGGACGTCGAGCAGCGTGGTCAGCGCCAGGGCCGTGCGCTCGGGGTCGGCGACCAGGGTCGGGTCGGCGGTGACGCGGAACGCCTCGGCGGTGTAGGCCAGCGGGTTGCCGTCGCGGTCGACGACCGAGCCGCGCAGGGGGGCGATGTCCTGGACGCGGATGCGGTCCTGGGTGGCCGCGAGGGCGTACTGGCCGCTGTCGACGCCCTGCAGCAGCCACAGCTTGCCGGTGATCACCAGCAGCGGGACGACGACGAGGACGAACCCGACGCTGTAGCGGCGGCGGCTGGTCCGCAGCACGCCGGGCACCCGACGGCTGCCGGGAGCACGGCGGGAGGTGAACGCGCCGGTCGCGCCGCCGCGCAGCGGGGCACGGTCGGCGGGACGCCGGCGGGGGGCGGGCGGGCGCGGTGGGGTCGGCACGGTCAGTCCCCACCCCCGGCCACCGGCGGTGCGGGCAGCCTCGGGACCTCGCTGGGCTCCGGGTCCTCGGCCGGCACCGCCTCGCCGCGCAGGGTGACGCTGCCGTCCTCCCCGACGACCAGGTAGGCGGCCGGGCCGGCGGGCACCATGCCGGCCTCGCGCGCCTCGCGCGCCAGCTCGGCGGGCGTGCCGCCGGCGATCACCTGCTGCTCCAGGCGCTGCACCTCCTGGGCGCGGTCCTCGTTGGCGGCCGCGAGCTGGGTGGCCTTGAGCGAGTTGACCGCGATGGCGGTGTTGAGGAACAGCAGCCCCAGCGTGGTGGCCACCAGCAGGGTGACGACGAGCAGCACGAAGGGCGCACGGTGGGCGCCGACCGCGCTGCGCAGCCGGGATGCCGACGAGCCGGTCGTGCTCCGGGGCGCCGGGCCGGGAGCCTGGGTCGGGCGGGCCGCGGTGCGGCTGCGCAGCGAGCCGCTGCGCACGGGGGCGGTGTGGGTGCCGGCGGGGCGCGCGGGCGCCGGGGTGGCGGTCCGCGCGGTGCGCGGCTCGGCAACCGGCCGCTCGCCGGTCGCCGGCCGCTCCGCCGCCGGCCGTCGGGGGGTACTCCCCGTCACGTGCACGGGCGGCCCCGTCCGGGGGCCCTTCTGGAGAGGGGGCGGGGTCCGGCGGCCGGGGCGGTCCCCGGACGGGTCGCCCGCCGCGCGGGCGGTGGCGCTCATGCGGCCTCCTCACCGTCGCTGGTCATCCGCGTCCGCGTCCGCGGCCCGTGCGTCGTCCTCCTCGTCGGGCACGGCGGGCGTGCCGCCGCCGCGCTCACGCGGCCCGCCGGATGCGCTCGGCGGCCCGCACGCGGGCCGACGCGGCCCGCGGGTTGGCCGCGACCTCCGCCTCGGAGGGCGCCTCGCCGCCGCGGGTCAGCAGCCGCAGCGTCGGGCCCAGCTCGGGGAGCGGCACCGGGAGGCCGGGCGGCGTGCGATCCACCGCACCGGCGGCGAGGGTCTGCTTGACGATGCGGTCCTCGAGGGAGTGGAAGGTGATCACGGCGATGCGGCCGCCGACGGCGAGCGCCTCGAGTGCGGCCGGCAGCGCCCGCTCGAGCACGCCGAGCTCGTCGTTCACCTCGATGCGCAGCGCCTGGAAGGTCCGCTTGGCCGGGTGGCCGCCGGTGCGGCGGGTGGCGGCGGGGATCGAGTCGCGCACCAGGTGCGCCAGCCGCTCGGTGTGCGTGAACGGCGCGCGCTCGCGCTCGCGGGCGATGGCATGGGCGATGCGGGTGGCGAAGCGCTCCTCGCCGTAGACGCGCAGCACCCGCGCCAGGTCGGCGGCGGGGTAGGTGTTGACGACGTCGGCCGCGGTGCGCGGCGCCGACGGGTCCATCCGCATGTCCAGCGGCGCGTCGGCGGCGTAGCTGAAGCCGCGGTCGGGGCGGTCGAGCTGCAGCGAGGAGACCCCGAGGTCGAACAGGACCGCCTGGACCTCGGTCAGGCCGAGCCGGTCGAGGACCTCGGGCAGCTCGTCGAAGACGGCCGGGACGACGGTGGCCCGGTCGGCGACGCCGGCGTGGGTGAGCCGGCGGGTGGCCTCGGCGCGGGCGTCGGGGTCGCGGTCGAGGCCCACCAGCCGCAGCCCGGGGTGGGCGCGCAGCAGGGCCAGCGAGTGCCCGGCCAGGCCGAGGGTGGCGTCGACGAGGACGGCGCCGTCGGCGGCGCAGGCCGGGGCCAGCAGTTCGGTGACCCGGTCGAGCAGCACGGGCACGTGCACCGGGGACGTGCCCTGCCCTCCCGGTGCCGGCTCCGTTCTGCTCATCGTCGGCGGCTCCTGAACGGGGTCGGGGCGCCCTCGGGGCGCGGGGGCCCGTCCATGGTGGGGCTGGGCGGCGGTCGGCGGGCGGAGCGCGGCGGCGTTTCGGCGAGGTCGGGGAGCGCTCCCGGGGCGGGTGGGGCGCGGTGGGGACCGTGTGACCGCCCGGCCGTCCCGTGGGGAGCCGTGGGGTCCCGGCCCGGGGGACGCGCCCGGCCCGCCCCCCGCGGGGTCCGCCTGGCGCCGGGGAAGTACGTCAGGTGGAGCCCCGCGGGGACGGGCGGGCCCGCGCCGGTGGGGACCGGCGGCGCGCCCGGTGGGCGGTGCGTCTCCTCCGGCGCCGTGCGGGTCCGAGCCGCGGGGAAGGTGGCTCGGGCCGACCCGGTCGAGCCGCGGGGAAGTCGGCTCGGTCGGGGGGTGGGGTCCGGAGGGGTCGGAGGGGCGGGACGTCGGCTCAGGAGAGGGTGGGCATCCCCTCGCTCTCCATGTCGGCGTAGATGGCCTCCTGCTCGGCCACGTAGGCCTCCCAGGTGGCGGCGTCCCAGATCTCGAAGCGGGTGTCGACGCCCACGACGACCACGTCGCGGTCGAGGCCGGCGTACTCGCGCAGGTTGGCAGGGATGGTGATGCGGCCGGTCTTGTCCGGCTCGACCTCGACCATCGACCCGAAGCTCATGCGCGCGCGCATGCGGGCGGCGGCGGTGTCGGACGGCGCCATCGCGGCGGCCGCGGCGCTCTGCTCGGCGACCCGGGCCATGGTGAGGCCGTAGATGCAGCGCTCCTGGCCCTTCTTGATCACCATGCCGTCGGCCACCTGCTCGCGGAAGCGGACGGGGAGTGCGAGCCGGCCCTTCTCGTCGAGGCGCAACGGGTAGCTGCCGACGAACACCGGATCACCTCCCCCATCGGTCCTCCTCGCACTCCGGGGCGCCCCCGGGACGGGCCGTACCTCCCCACCGAGCCACACAGTAACCCACTACGCCCCACCGGACACCACTCGACACCATGTCGTGATCGGCCCTCCCCACCGCCGCTCTCGCAGGTCAGCGGCCCGGACGCGGGCCCCGGCCGCGAGGTGGGGCGGGGTGGGGTGCCGTCCCCCTCCGCCCCACCCGCGGAGCCCCCCGGGAGAGCCCGTCGCGGGGTCCGGAGGCGGGCCGGTGGGGAGCCGGAGCGGGGCCGGGTGGGCGTGTGCGACGCCACGCCCGGGAGGCGTCCGGGCACGTAACGTTGATGACGTGACCGAGCTCGCGAGGTCACGCACGGGCTGAGCACCGTCGGCCACGCGGCCGACGAGCGCCGGCGAGGAGGCCCGGTGACCGAGCTCGCGCGGTCACGCACGGACACAGCACCGTCGGACACGCAGCCGACGAGCGCCAGCGAGGAGGTTGCGTGACCGAGGTGACCCCGACGACCGCGAGCCCAGCGGTCCCGGTCGACGTCGCGGCGGAGGGCGCCCGCATCGCGGCGAACATGGCGCGGGTCGTCCACGGCAAGCCCGACGTCGTCCACCTGGCACTGGTCGTGCTGCTGGCCGAGGGGCACCTGCTGGTCGAGGACGTGCCCGGCGTCGGGAAGACCACGCTGGCCAAGGCGCTGGCCGCCTCGGTGGACGCGAGCGTGCGGCGCATCCAGTTCACGCCCGACCTGCTGCCCAGCGACGTCACCGGGGTGTCGGTCTACGACCAGGAGACGCGCGAGTTCGAGTTCAAGCCGGGAGCGGTGTTCACCAACATCGTGGTGGCCGACGAGATCAACCGGGCCTCCCCGAAGACCCAGTCGGCGCTGCTGGAGTGCATGGCCGAGCGGCAGGTCACGGTCGACGGCGTCAGCTACGAGCTGGCCCGGCCCTTCCTCGTCATGGCCACGCAGAACCCGATCGAGATGGAGGGCACCTATCCCCTCCCGGAGGCCCAGCGCGACCGGTTCACCGCCCGGGTCTCCATGGGCTACCCCGACCGCGAGGCCGAGCTGGCGATGCTCGACGACCTGGTGACCACCGACCCGCTGACCACGCTGACCCCGGCCACCGACGCGGCGGGGGTCCGTGCCCTGGTCGCCGCCGTCGGCCGGCTGCACGTCTCCGAGGCGGTGCGCCGCTACGTCGTGGCGCTGGTCGAGGCCACCCGCCGCTCCCCCGACCTGCGGCTGGGCGCCTCGCCGCGCGCGGGCCTGCAGCTGCTGCGCACCGCCCGCGCCACCGCGGCGCTGGCCGGCCGCGACCACGTGCTGCCCGACGACGTGCAGGGCATGGCCGTGCCGGTGCTGGCGCACCGCCTGCTGCTCACCCCCGACGCCGCCGCCTCGCGTCGCACCGCCGAGCAGGTGGTGGCCGACCTGCTGAGGACCGTGCCCGTCCCCCGCGGACGCTGAGGTGGCCGGCCCGGTCGCCACCGCGCTGGCGAGCCTCACGCTGCGCGGCCGCTGCCTGGTCGCCGCCGGGCTGACCCTGCTGCTGCTCGGCGTGCTGCTGGGTGAGCAGCCGCTGGTGCAGGTGGCGGTCTTCGTGCTGGCGCTGCCGCTGCTGTCGGCCGTGGCCGTCGCCCGGCACCGCTTCCGGGTGGCCTCCCGCCGCACCGTCACCCCCGCCCGGCTGCCCCGCGGGCGGGACGCCGAGGTGCAGCTGGAGCTCAGCAACGCCGGCCGCGGCACCGGCGGGCTGTGGTTGCTCGCCGAGACCCTGCCGCGGGAACTGGGGCCGACTCCCCAGTTCGTCGTCGACCGGCTGCCCGGCGGCCGCTCCACGACGCTGCACTACCGCGTGCACGGCGGACGACGCGGCCGCTACCGGCTCGGACCGCTGAAGCTGCGGCTCGTGGACCCCTTCGGCCTGGTGCTGCGCAGCGTCGTGGGCGCCGACAGCGCCGCGCTCGTCGTGGTGCCGCGAGTGGTGCCGCTGGGCCCCGGCGGCCCGGGGGGCGGGCACGGCGTCGGCGGCTCGGGGGCGCGCCGCTCGCTCGCCGTCCACGGCGAGGACGACGTGAGCACCCGGCCCTACCGGCACGGCGACGACCTGCGGAAGGTGCACTGGCGGGCCACCGCACGCACCGGGGAGCTCATGGTGCGGCTGGAGGAACGGCCGTGGCGCGCGCAGGCGACCCTGCTGCTCGACACCCGGGCCCGCGCCCACCTGGTCGCCCGGCCCCTGCCCGCCGACCGCCGAGCTGCCCCTCCCGGCCCGGACACGCCTCCGGCGGACAGCTTCGAGTGGCTCGTCGAGGCGGCGGCCAGCATCGGCACCGAGCTGCTCGCGCGCGGCGCCACGCTGCGGGTGGTCACCGAGGGCGCCGAGCTGACCGGCGCCGACTCCGGCGCGGGGCTGAGCGGCGAGGAGCTGCTGGACCGGCTCGCCGGGGTGGCGCCGTCCCGGCTGGCCGGCCTGGGCCCCGGCCTGGCGCTGCTGACCCGTGCGGCCGGCGAGGGCCCGGTCGTCGCGCTGCTCGGCGCGATCGGCCCGGACGAGGCCGCCGAGCTGGTGCGGGTGCGCTCGGGCCCGGCCACCGACCTCGCCGTCCTCACCGACATCGGCAGCTGGGCCGAGGTCGAGGCCGCCCGCCGCCGGCGGCCGGTCGGCGCGGGGGCGCGCGCGGAGCTGACCCGCCAGCAGGAGGCGGCGGCGGACCTGCTGCGCGCCGGCGGCTGGCAGGTGGCCGTCGCGGGTGCCGGCGACACGGTGGCCGACGTGTGGGCCCAGGTGGCCCGGCCCGGCGTCCTGCAGGTCGGCGTCCGATGAGCGGCGACACCGCGCGCGACCTGCTGCGCGACGCCGGGACGACGCTGGCCGCCGCGGTCGCGACCGCACTGGGCACCCTCGCGCTGGTGCCGGTCTTCACCGACGCCGACTTTCGGCCGCCCGCGCTCGCGGCGGTCGTCGCGGTCGCCGCGGGCGGCCTGCTGCTGCGGGTGGCCGGCGCCGCGCTGGCCGACCGGCTGAGCCCCGACGGCGCGGCCCCCGGCTGGTGCACCGCGCTGGTCGCCCTCGCCGTCCCGTTCGGCCAGCTGGTCGTGCTGGCCTGCGTCCTCACCGCGCTGTTCGCCCCGGACCAGGCCTGGGGCGGCTGGCTGCCCACCGGCGGCAGCCTCGCCGACCTCGGCGCGGTCATGGCCGAGGGCACGGTGGAGATGGCCGAGCAGGCCACCCCCGCCCTGCCGCTGACCGGGCTGGTCGCGCTCACCACGCTGCTGGCCGGCCTGGTCGCCGTCGCCGTGGACCTGGTCGCCGTCGGCACGCGGCAGCCGGCGCTGGCGGGGCTGGGGCTGCTGGTCCTGTTCTGCGTGCCGGTGAGCACGGTGACCGGGTCGATCGGTGTGCTGCCGGTGACCGCGCCGGCCGCGGGGCTGGCGCTGCTGCTCTTCGCCGACCAGCACCGGCGGCTGGGCCGGCGCTCGCCGGAGGGACGGCGTCCGCTGCTGGGGGCCGGGACGCTGACCGCCGTCCGGACCGGGGCGGCGGCCGTGGTGCTGGGCCTGGTGGTCGGGGCCGTCGTCCCCACGCTGACCGAGGGCAGCTTCGCGGGCGGCTTCGGCCCCGGTGGAGGCGGCGGCTCGACGGGGACCGCCCTCGACCCGGCCGCGGCCCTGCAGGGCCAGCTGACCCGCGACGAGCCGGTCGACCTGCTGCGACTCAACGCCTCGGTGCCCGACCCCGGGTACCTGCGGGTCGTCGCGCTGGAGGTCTACGACGCCGGGGAGGGCTGGACGGTCGGCAACCTCGACGGCGAGACCGACGTCGCCGACGAGGCCGAGCTCGCCGCCCTCCCCGGGCGGCGCGGGGGCCGGCCGGTCGACGCGCTGGTCACCGCCCTGGGCCACGAGGACCGCTTCCTCCCGGTGCTGTACGCGCCGGTGTCGGTCGACGTGGCCGAACCCGACCGCTGGCGCTTCGACCCGGGCACCGGCACGGTGTTCGGCCGCGACGTGTCGACCGCCGGGCAGACCTGGTCGGTCGCGGCGATCGAGCCGCGCCCCACCGCCGAGGAGCTCGCCGAGGCCGCCCCGCTGCCGCCGGAGCTGCCGCTGGTGCAGCGCTACACCGCCCTGCCCGACCTCGACCCGGGCGTCGACGAGCTGGTCGCCACGCTGACCGCCGGGGCGCAGACCCCCCAGGAGCGGGTGCGGGCCGTCTACGAGCACTTCACCGACCCGGCCAACGGCTACGAGTACTCGCTGTCCACCGCGCCGGGCACCAGCGGCGACGACCTGGCCGACTTCCTGCGGCTGCGGCAGGGCTACTGCGAGCAGTACGCCGGGGCGATGGCGGCGCTGGTCCGGGCGGCCGGCGTCCCGGCGCGGGTGGTGCTCGGCTACACCCCCGGGACGGTGCAATCCGACGGCAGCCGGCTGATCACCAGCAACGACGCGCACGCCTGGGTCGAGGTCTACTTCGACGACCTGGGCTGGGTGCCCTACGACCCGACCCCGATCGACACCGACCGCGCCGTCGAGCTGCCGTGGGCACCGCGGCCGCAGGACCTGGAGGTCGACCCGCGCACCGACCCGACCCCCGCGCCCCTGCCCGCCCCCACGGTGCCGACGCCGCAGGCCCAGCCGACCCCCCAGGGCGTGCCGGTGCCGCAGGCCACGCCGCAGCAGGCCGACTCGTGGGTGCCGGCCGCGCTGCGCACCGCGGGTGCCGTCCTCGCCGTCCTGGCGCTGGCGGCGGTGCCGGCCGGGGTGCGGGTGCTGCAGCGCCGCCGCCGGCTGGCCACCGGCAGCCCGGCGGCGCTGTGGGACGAGCTCACCGCCACCGCGCTGGACCTCGGCCGGACCGCCGACCCGGCCCGGACGCCGCGGCAGGTGGCCCAGGCCCTGGCCGAGGCGGCCGAGCCCGGCGGCGGCGCGCACCGGCCGGGCCGGCGCGCGGTCGCGGGGTCCGGGGTCGCCGCGGCGGTCGCCCGGCTGGCCCGGGCCGAGGAGGCGGCCAGCTACGCCCGCCCCGGCAGCGTCCCCGCCGTCGGACCGGAGCTGCGCGCCGACCTGGCCACGGCCCGCCGCGGGCTGCTGGCCGCGGCGCCGCGGGGTGCCCGGCTGCGCGCGCTGCTCTGGCCGCCGTCGCTGCTGGCGGGGCTGCGCGCGGCCCTGCCCCGGCTCCGGTGGGGCGGCCGGACGGCGCTGCGCGGCTGAAGAGGGAGGACCCCCTGGCCCCCGCCACTTCTGGCCTTGCAGGGCGGCCCCGTCCAGGGCACCGCCCCGAGCCTGCGAGGGGTGGGGAGGACGGGGTCCTTCCGCTGCAAGGGGGGACCAGTTTCAGGCCGGCCGGTCGACTTGGAGGCGCAGCAGCCGCTCGGTCAGCTCGGTCAACGGCACGGTGAGGGTGAACCGGCCGCCCTCGGACTGCAGCCCCGCCTCGCGGACGCCGGCAGCCACCCACTCGGGAATCGCCTCGAGCAGCGCCTCGACGCCGAGGAACACCGGCCCCTCCCCGGGCTCGGCGTCGGACATCGACTCCTCCTCGGCCCGGTCCGCCGCGGTCCACAGCGGGACGACGTCGTGCCCGTCACCGTCGGTCCAGGGGGCCACGCCGTCCTCGTCGCCCCAGGCCCACAGGCCACCGCCGGCAGCGAGGTCGTCCCAGACGGCGGTCGTGTCGGGGTCGGTCACGGTGCCTCCTGCGGGGATCGGGGCCGGGAAAGACGACAGCCGCCGTCCGGGAGGGACAGCGGCTGTCGTACGGGGCGGCGGGCTACTGGTCGTAGCGGCGGCGGAAGCGCTCCTCGAGCCGGTTCTTCAGCGGCTGCCGGCGGACCTTGCCGGCGCGACCGCGACCACCCCGGCCGGAGGCCGCGCCGCCGGCCGGTGCGCCGGGGCCGACCTCGACGCCGCCGGTGACCGAGCGGTAGTTCAGGACGGCGAGGGCGAGCCCGCCGAAGGCGACCAAGAAGCCGAGGGCACCCAGCGGCACCGACGGGATCACCGCACCGCCGATGAGCGCGGCCATGCCCACCACGAACAGCAGGACGCCCAGCTGCAGCTTGCGACGGGCCTTGCCGCGGCGGTCACCGGAGCGGACCGACGAGGCGAACTTGGGATCGTCATCGACGAGGGCGCGCTCGATCTGCTCCAGCAGTCGCTGCTCGTGCTCGGAGAGCGGCACGTCGACCTCCACGTGGGCCAAAGCCAAGACCCGACGGCGGTGCCCGCCGTCGGTGACACCGAGGATACGAGCCCTCCGCGGGGTGCGAAAGGCGGGCCGCGCCGGGCTCGCCGCGATCACCCCGGCGGGTGGCCCGCGGTGTCTGCGGGGAGACGAACGGGGCGACGCCGGAGTTCCCGCCACCCGGTCGGGTGCGACCTCGTCGGGCGTGTCCCGGCGCCGCGTCCGGCTCACCGGGTGCGCTGTCCGTCGCGGTGCAGCAGCGTCGCCGGGCGGACCGCGCCGGCGCCGAACCGGCGGGCGGCGCGGTCGGCGGCCAGCTCGGCCTCCCGGCGGCCGTGCTCCCGGGCGCCCAGCTCGAGCTGGCGCGGCGTCTCCCCGGCCGGCACCAGGCGCTCGGCGCGCACGCCGACCAGCCGGATGCGGGCCCGGTCCAGGCCGAGGGCGTCGAAGAGGGCACGGGCGGTGTCGTAGAGCTCCTGCCCGACGTCGGTGGGGACGTCGAGGGTGCGGCTGCGGGTGATCGTGGCGAAGTCGGCGAAGCGGACCTTGACCGTCACCGTGCGGGCCAGCCAACCGGCCGAGCGCAGCCGGCCCGCCGTCCGCTCGGCGAGACGCAGCAGCTCCCGGTGGATGACGGCGGGGTCGTCGACGTCCGTGCCGAAGGTCTCCTCGTGCCCGGTCGACCGCTCCGGCTCGTCGGGTACCACCCGGCGCGGATCGCGCCCCCAGGACAGCTCGTGCAGGTGTGCGCCGGCCGCCGGGCCCACCGCCCGCTGCAGCGTGCGCACCGGCACGTGCGCGAGGTCGCCGACGGTGCGCAGCCCCAGCCGCAGCAGCACCTCCTCGGTCCTGGCGCCCACCCCCCACAGGGCGCCGACCGGCAGCGGGTGCAGGAACCCCATGACCTCGGCCGGCCGGACGACCAGCAGCCCGTCGGGCTTGGCGGCGGTGGAGGCGAGCTTGGCGACGAACTTGGTGCCGGCCACGCCGACCGAGCAGGTGATGCCCTGCTCGTCGAAGACGCGGGCGCGCAGGTACTCGCCGATCTCGGCGGCGTCGCCCAGCCGCCGCCCGGCGCCGGACACGTCGAGGAAGGCCTCGTCCAGGCTCAGCGGCTCCACCAGCGGGGTGATCGAGCGGAACAGCGCCATGACCGAGCGGGACACCTCGGCGTAGAGCGCCATGTCCCCCGGCAGCACCGTCGCCGTCGGGCACAGCCGCAGCGCGCGGGACGTCGGCATCGCCGCGTGCACCCCGTAGCGGCGCGCCTCGTAGGTCGCCGAGGTGACCACCCCGCGGTTGCCCGCCCCGCCGACGATCACCGGCGTCCCGGCCAGCTCCGGCCGGCGGCGCACCTCGACGCTGGCGAAGAACGCGTCCATGTCGACGTGCAGCACGGTGCAGCCCGCAGCACGGGACGACGACCCCGACGACACCCGACCCCTCCCCGTTGCTCGAACGCGTGTTCGACCGACGGGAGGACGCTAACGCCCGCGCCACCCCGGGGGCACCTCGACGCGGCGTCGTGACCCAGACGTTGCCGACAGCCCGTCCCCGCTGGTCGAGGCGGGTGTGTGAGAGCAGGATGCGGGAGGTACAGCATCTCCGGAGGGCCGCCGGCCGGCGGCCCGGACCCGACGTGATGGGAGACCCATGGCTCTCGACGACGACGACATGACCAGCACCGAGGGCCACGGCCCGGCCGACGGCGGCGCGGCGGGTGGCGGTTCCGACGGCGGGGCGGACGGCGGCGCCGACAGCGGCGCGGGCCACGGCCCGGCCGACGGCGGCGCCGTCGGTGGCGGTTCGGACGGCGGTGCCGACGGTGGCGCGGACGGCGGTGCCGACGGTGGCGCGGACGGCGGTGCCGACGGCGGTGCCGACGGCGGCGCGGACGGCGGTGCCGACGGTGGCGCGGACGGCGGTGCCGACGGCGGCGCGGACGGTTCCGCCTGACCGAGGACCCCACCGCGCAGGGCCGGTCGGTCGACCGGCCGGCCCTGCGTCGGTGCACCGCCCTCGACCCGCGGGTCTTCGCCGAGGAGCACTGGGCCCGCCGGCCGCTGCTGACCCGCGCCGAGGAGACCGGCGGCTCCTTCGACGACCTGCTCGATCTCGCCGCGGTCGACGAGCTGCTGTCGCGCCGCGGGCTGCGCACCCCGTTCCTGCGGATCGCCAAGGACGGCGCGGTCGTCGACACTAAGCGCTTCACGACCTCCGGGGGCGCCGGCGCGGAGGTCGCCGACCAGGTCTCCTCCGACGCGGTGCTGCGGCTGTTCGCCGACGGCAGCACCGTCGTCCTGCAGGGGCTGCACCGGCTCTGGCCGCCGCTGATCGAGTTCGCCGACCAGCTGGCCGCCGACCTCGGCCACCCGACCCAGGTCAACGCCTACGTCACCCCGCCGTCCTCGCGCGGGTTCTCCCCGCACTACGACGTCCACGACGTGTTCGTCCTGCAGGTGGCCGGCGAGAAGCACTGGCGCATCCACGAGCCGGTGCTGACCGACCCGCTGCGCACCCAGCCGTGGAACGACCGGGCCGCCGCGGTGGCCGCCGCCGCCGAGCGCGAGCCGGTGATCGACGCGGTGCTGCGCCCCGGTGATGCCCTCTACCTGCCCCGCGGCTACCTGCACTCGGCGACCGCGCTGGGCGCGATCAGCGCGCACCTGACCGTCGGGATCCACTCGGTGACCCGCTGGGCGGCCGCGGAGAGCGCGCTCGACCTGGTCCGCGTGCTCGCTGCCGAGGACCCCGAGCTGCGCCGCTCGCTGCCGCTGGGCGTGGACCTCGCCGACCCGGCCGCGGTGGCCGACGACGTCGCGACGGTCGTGACCGCGCTGAAGGGCTGGCTCGACCGCGTCGACCCCGCCGAGGTCGCCGACCGGCTGCGGGCCCGCACCTGGTCGCAGGTCCGCCCGGAGCCGGTGGCCCCGCTGGCCCAGGCGACCGCGGCCGCCGCCCTCTCCCCCGACACCGTGCTGCGGCTGCGCCGCCGGTTGCGCTGCCAGTTGCGCGAGGCCGCCGACGGCCGGGTGACGCTGGTCGCCGGACGGCGCTCCCTCGAGCTGCCCGCCGAGACCCGGCCGGCCGTGGCCGAGCTGCTGGCCGCGGGCGAGCTGAAGGTCGCCGACCTGCCGGGGCTCGACGCCGCCGACCAGCTCACCCTGGCCCGCCGGTTGGTGACCGAGTCCATCGCCACCGTGCCCGGTGCGACCGCGGAGCACCATGGGGAGCGTGAGCACGCGCCCGGGAACGGCTCGTGAGCCGGGCGACCCCCGGCACGTGACCGAGCTCGCGAGGTCACGCAGGTGCACAGCACCGCCGGTTGCGGCCCGTCCGAGCGCCGGCGAGGTGACGCCATGACCGCTCCGGCCGACTTCTGCCAGGTCGCGGCAGCGCCCGGACTGCCCCCGGGACGACTCGACCCCGACCGCTGCTCGGTGCAGGCGCTGGTCCGCGGCGACTCCGGCGTCGCCACCGCCTCGCCGGCGCAGCGCTGGCTGTTGATCGAGCAGCCGGGGCCGTGGGGCGTCGACGCGCTCACCCAGTCCCGGTTCGACCCCGCCGTCGCGCCGCGGCTGGCGCACCGGGCGCGGGTCGAGGGCGTGCGCGTGCTGCTGGTCCGCCGTCCCGGCGACCGGCTCACCGACTCGCAGCGCCGCTGGGCCTACGTCGACGGCCGGCCCGGCGTCGAGGGCGTGTGGTGGTCGGTGCGCGCCAGCGACGCCGAGCTGGTCGACGCGCCGTGGGACGGGTCGGTCGGCGAGCGGGCCGACCGGCCGCTCTACCTGGTGTGCGCGCACGGCGGGCACGACGCCTGCTGCGCGCTGCGCGGGCGGCCGCTGGCCCGGACGATGCCCGCCGACGACGTCTGGGAGTGCAGCCACCTCGGCGGCTGCCGGTTCGCCAGCAACGTGCTCGTGCTGCCGCACGGCTTCTACTACGGCCAGGTGCCCGGGGACGGCGCCGAGCTGGTCGAGGCGCACACCGGTGGCCGGGTCGCGCTGCCCTGGCTGCGCGGCCGCTCCGGACTGCCCGCGCCGGTGCAGGCGGCTCAGCAGACCGTCCGGGCAGAGCTGTCGCTGCTCGGGGTCGACGACCTGCCGCCGCGCGACGTGCGCCGGCTGACCCCGGCCGGGGTCGAGGTCGAGCGGTGGGTGGTCACCCTCGCCGGCCCGGACGGCGACGTCGTGACCGAGGTGGAGAGCCGGCCGTCGGAGGAGTCCGCGCCGCTCACCTGCCGGGCGCTGCACGCCGCGCACGGCCACACCTGGCACGTGCGGCTGCTCTCCGGCGTCTGAGCCCGGGACTCAGGCCGCGGCACCGACCGGGGCCGGCCCGACGAGCCCGTGCGTGTGCAACGTGTCGTACACCGCCGTCGCCAGGTCGCCGATCCGGTCCTCGTCGGGTGAGCTGTTCAGGCCCATGGCGACGATCAGCCCGGACTCCGGGAAGTACGCGTGCAGGAAGCGGAAGCCGAGGGTCTGCCCCTCGTAGGACCAGGAGGTGCCCAGGGCGTCGGTCAGCTGGGCGACCCCCAGGCCGAAACCCCTGGGGTCGTCGGGGCTCGTCGCCTCGATGGGCTCGCCCGTCGCCGTCGACACCAGGCTCAGCAGCTCGGCCATCTGCTGCGGCGGCAGCAGCCACCCGTCGTACAGCAGGCGCGCCCACAGGGTCATGTCCGCCGTCGTGCTCACGACGCCACCGGCGCCGCGGGCCCAGGACAGGCTGTACCGGCTGACGTCCTGCCCGACCAGTGCGGCCAGCTCGGGCTGGGTGGTCCGGCTGTAGTAGCCGGCCGGCTGGCGGTCGGCGATCCCCGGGGGGTAGCGGTGCGAGCGGTAGTACGTGTCCCTGAGGCCCAGCGGGCCGAGGAGCCGGGCGGAGAGCTGGGCGGCGTACCCGGTCCCGGTCACCCGCTCGACGACCAGCTCGGCGAGGACGTAGTCGGTGTTCGAGTAGCTGTACCCGGAGGTCGCCGGCAGGGCGGCCGCGTAGCCGAGCAGCTCCTCCCGGGAGAACTCCCGGAGCGGGTGGGCGGCGTAGTCGGCCAGGAAGTCCGGGGCGTCGTCGTAGGTGGGGATGCCGCTGGTCATGCTCAGCAGGTGCCGGAGGGAGACGTCGGCCCACTGCGGGTACTCCGGCAGCCACCGACCGACGGGGTCGTCGATCGAGAGGCGACCCTCCGCCTCCAGCTGCAGCAGCAGCACCGAGGTCATCGCCTGGGTGTTGCCGCCGATCTGCCAGAGGGCGTCCGGCGACACCGGCACGGACCCGCCGAACGCCGTCGTCCCGGCGCTGACGTCCACCGTCTCCGGCCGGTCCCGGAAGCTGACGCTCACCGCGGCGGCCGAGACGTGCTCCGCCGCACCCCGCCCCTGCAGGTACTGCTCGAGGTCCGCCCGCAGGTCCGCTGCCAGGGCGGGGGTGGGGGCCGCCGGACCCGCTGCGGCGGCGGGGGCCGCGAAGCCGGCCGTCACGGCCAGCACCGCGAGGACGAGTCCGGCTCGGGTGGGGCGGGGGTGTGCGCGTCGAGCGGTCATCGGGGGCTCCGCCGTGCGGGGGCACGTCCAGCGGCGGTCGCGGGACGCCGGGCACTGTCGTCCGACACGCCGGTGCCGTCAACGGCCGCCGGTGCGCCGTGCTCAGGCCAGGGCGCGGCCTCGCGCGGCGAGCAGCGGGATGGCCAGCTCCGTCGCGGTGAGTGAGCCGTGGTAGCCGACCAGCCGGCTCGGGCCGGGTTCCCGCTCCGTGGCGGTCAGTGCCCAGGTGCCGCGGGCGAGCGCCACGACGTCGCCGATCCGCCCCGCCAGGTCGTCGTCCACCGGGCCGAAGACGCCGCTGGCGATGGCCTCGTCGCGGCCCGCGACCCAGGCGCGGGCCCCGAGGACCTCACGCCACCGCGCCAGCAGATCGGCCTCGGCGCCGGGGACGGCGTGCAGGTAGCGGGCCCGCGGTTCACCGGCGAGCAGCCGGACGCCCTCGGTGAGCTCGGGGGTGGCGTCGAGGTCGAGCCGGGTGCCCGGCGGGACGTCGAGCATGCCGTGGTCGGCGGTGACCAGCAGCGCGGCGTCATCCGGCAGGCCGTCGACGACCTGCTCGACGAGCCGGTCGACGAGGGCCAGCTGGGCGCGCCAGCTGGCCGAGTCGACGCCGCGGACGTGACCGGTGAGGTCCAGCTCGGCGGTGTAGCCGTAGACGAGGGTGCGCGACGCGGCGGCCAGCGACTCCAGCAGGACGGCGGCCAGGTCGCCGGCGCCCACGGTGCCGGTGTAGCGCGCGCCGCGGTAGGCGACGTTCGACAACCCCGACCCGCGGAACGCGTAGGGCGCCACGGCGCTGACCTCGACCCCCGCCTTGGCGGCCTGCTCGAAGACGCTGCGCCGGGTCATCCAGGCCGCGGGGTCGGGGTCGTCGGTCCACTGGACGTGGTTGAGCGTGCGCTCCTCACCCGGCACCGCCGTGACGAAGCCGAGGACGCCGTGGCTGCCCGGTGGCAGGCCGGTGCCCAGGGTGGTGAGGCTGACGGGTGTGGTGCTCGGGCAGGGCGCGGAGAGGTCGCCGGCGGGGGTGGCGAGCCCGGCCAGGGTGGGCGCGACGTCCGCGTGCGCGCGGACCAGGTCGGCACCGAGCCCGTCGACCAGCAGGACGGCGATGCGGCGGGCGCCGGCCAGACCGGCGGTGAGGCCGAGCGGGTCGGGCGGCAGGTCGCCGCGCTCCACGGGGACGCCGAGCGCGGTGGCGGCGCTGGGGAGGACGTCGGCGAGGGTGGCCGTGCCGTAGTCGGGCCGGGCCAGGTCGGGCGGGAGTCCGTCGACGGGAGAGCTCACGGGCGGGTCGCGAGCAGGTGCAGCCCGGCGGCGACGTCGCGGTAGGGCGAGCTGCCGGCCAGCGCCAGCTCCAGCCGGCGGACCGCCTCGGGGTCGGCGCCGGAGGCGACGTCGAGCAGGTCGGCGACGACCGAGACGCCGCGCCAGCTGCCCGGCTGCAGCCCGGCGGCCTCCACCAGGGCGAGCAGGTCGTCGGGGGCGAACCGGCGGCGGGCCGGACGGCGGGCGCGCCGCGGAGCGGGGTCGCGGTCCTCGAGCAGGGCCAGCGCCTCGACCGGGTGGCCGGCGACCGCCCGGGCCAGCACGGCGCCGGCCCGGTTGGCCGAGGCGACGCTGGCGGTGCCGCCGGGGCGCAGGGCGCGGGCGAGCTCGCGCAGCGTGGTGGCGGGGTCGTCGACCACCTCGAGCACCGAGTGGCACAGCGCCAGGTCGTAGCCGCCGTCGGGTCCGGTGGGCACGACCTCGTGCAGCCGGTCGCCGTCGCCCTGGACGCCGTGCACCCGCGACCCGACGCCGGCGGTCTCGGCCCGCCGGTTCAGCGTGGCGAGGGCGTCGGCGCTGGGGTCGACCACGGTGACGTCGTGGCCCATCCGGGCCAGCCGGACGGCGGAGTTGCCGCTGCCGCCGCCGACGTCGAGGACCCGCAGCGGGTGGCCTGCCCCGACGAGCGGGTCGAGGGCGGCCCAGACGGCGGCCGCGCGTGCGGGCAGCTGGTCCGCGGCGGACGAGGCGGAGGCAGACGGCGGCACCCGTCGGAGCCTAGCGGCGGTCGGTCCCGGCCACCGGTCCGCGCGCGGGGTGCGTCCGGCGGCGGTGACGGCGGTGTGCGCCCACGGCGCATCCCGGGCCGGGAACGCGCCGTCCGCGCACCCCACCACCGCGCGACCGCGTCCTCCCCTACGCGGAGACCCCGTCGGCCGCCCGCCGGATCTCCTCGACGTCGATGCGGCGCATCTGCAGCATCGCCTCGGTGGCCCGCCGGGCTCGTCCGGGATCGGGGTCGTTGAGCAGGGTGGTGAGCTCGGTCGGCACGACCTGCCAGGAGACGCCGAAGCGGTCCTTGAGCCAGCCGCACATGCTCTCCTCGCCACCGTCGGTCAGGCGGTCCCAGTAGTGGTCGACCTCCTCCTGGTCGGCGCACATGATCTGGAAGGAGATGGCCTCGGTGAACGGGAACTGGGGACCGCCGTTGAGGCCGACGTACTCCTGGCCGTCGAGCGTGAAGGAGACGGTCATCGCGGTGCCCTCGGGCATCGGCATGCCGGGGCCGTAGCGGGTGACCTCGCCGATCGAGGAGTTCGGGAAGATCGAGGTGTAGTGGGCGGCGGCCTGCTCGGCCGCGCCGTCGAACCACAGGCACGGGATCTGCTTGGGCATCGGGGGTCCTCTCGGGGTGGGCGGGACGGTCGACTCCGGCGTCGAGGAGTAGACCGCCGTCCCACCCCCGGGTCATCGGTCGCCGGCGCGCGAGTTCGGTGCGCGAACCCCGACCGCGGAGCCGACCGCTGCGCCCCGCCCCGAGCCTGCGAGCGACGGGGTCCTTCCTCAGTGGCCGGAGCTGCCCGGGCTGGAGTGCCACAGCTTGCGCGGCGGCGACGACGTCCCCCGGCGGGTGGCGTCGCGGCGGGCCACGGTCATGGCGTCCTCCCCCGCCGGCTTGATGTCGGCGTAGGGCGACATCCGGAAGCCGGTGGGGTGCACCAGCACCGGTTTGACCACCACCGGCCGCGACCCGCGCGAGGCCGCGGCGCCGGCGATCGACTGCTCGGTGTACTCCCCCGCGGCGGCCATCTGCTCGGCCACCGCCTCCAGCCCACCGGTCTCCCAGGCCTCGTGCAGCGCCGGCAGCTCCCACGCGCCGGTGGCCCGCAGCGAGACCCCTCGCGGGCCGGTACGGCGCAGCACCCCGCGGACCACCAGCAGCCACGAGTGGAAGACCGTCGAGGCGTAGGGACCCTGGGCGTCCTCGAAGAAGGTCGAATCGGTGCAGCCGGTGCCGTCGTCGAGGGTCACGAAGACCACCCGGCGGCCGGAGCGGATCGGCGGTGTCTGGGTGGCCACCTTGACGCCGGCGACCAGCACCTCGGCACCACTGCGGCTGGAGAGCAGCTCCCCGGCCGGCACCGCGCCGATCGCGGCGAGGAACGGCCGGTAGAAGTCGACGACGTGCCGGCTGGCGTCCAGGCCGAGCACCTCCAGCTCGGCGCGCACCAGCTCGGCGTCGGTGAACTCCGGCAGCCCGCTGCCCTCGGCCCAGCCGAGCCCGGGCTCGTCCGCCTCCTCGCCGGGCAGCTCGGTGCCCGTGTCGAGGCCCATGAGGTCGAGGCTGAGCTGTCCGGTCGTGGCGGTCCTCACGCCGCTGCGGCTCCACCGGTCCAGCTCGCCGATCTGCAGCAGCAGGTCGCGGCGGGTGACCTGCCGGCGGCTGCGGGTGGGCCGGCCGGCCTCGCGGTCGCGGACCCCGAAGCCGTAGAGGGAGTCGAAGCCGCCGGCCAGCACCAGCCGCTCCACCACCGGCCGGGACACCGACGCCCGGTGCCAGAAGTCGGTGAGCGAGCGGTAGGGCTGCCCGGCGACGACCCGCTCCACCTCGTCGGCGGAGATGCCCTTCACGTCGGCCAGGGACAGCCGGATGCCGTAGCGGGACGGGTCGGGCATCGCCGCGGGCACCCACTCCGGCCGCGTCCAGCCCCCACCCTCGACCTCAGGTCCACCCTCAGGGTCGGGGGCGGACCCGAGCCGCTCGACCCGGTAGGTGCCGGCCGAGGCGTTGACGTCCAGGCCCAGCACCCGGACGCCGAAGTTGCGGGCGTCGTCGAGGATCAGCCGCTTCGGGTACATGCCCGGGTCGTGGGTGAGCACCCCGGCGAGGAAGGCCGCCGGGTGGTGCGTCTTCAGCCACGCCGACTGGTAGGTGGGCAGCGCGAACGCCGCGGCGTGGGCCTTGCAGAAGCCGAAGGAGCCGAAGGCGACCAGCACCTCCCACACCTGCTCGACCACCTCCACCGGATAGCGCTTGAGCGCCTCGGGCACGAACCAGGCCCGCACCTCCGGGTGCAGCTCCCGGTCGCCGAGCGCGCGGCGGGCCTCGTCGGCCTGGGCGAGGTCGCAGCCGGTCATCTGCGCCACGATCTGCAGCACCTGCTCGTGGAAGACGACGACGCCGGCGGTCTGCTCGAGGAACGGCGCGAGGTCGCGGTGCGGGTAGACCGGGTCCTGCCAGCCGTTCCGGGCCAGCAGGAACGGCGTGACCATGTCGCTCTTGACCGGGCCGGGCCGGAACAGCGAGATGTCGATGACGATGTCCTCGAACGTCTCCGGCCCGAACTTGCCGACCAGCTCCCGCTGCCCCGGCGACTCGATCTGGAACATGCCGAGGGTCCGGGTGCTGCGGATCAGCTCGAACGTCGTCGGGTCGTCGCGCGGGATGGCGTCGATGTCGACGGTCTCGCCGTCGACCCGGGCCACCTCGTCGAGGGCGTGCGCGATCGCCGACTGCATCCGGATGCCGAGCAGGTCGAGCTTGAGCAGCCCGAGCTCCTCGACGTCGTCCTTGTCGAACTGGCTCATCGGGTAGCCCAGGTAGCTGTTCTCCACCGGGGTGCGGTCGAGCAGCGTGGCGTCGGACAGCAGCACGCCGCAGGGGTGCAGGGCGATGTGCCGCGGCAGCCCGTCGAGCCGGGCGACCAGGTCGAAGAGCAGGTCGAGGTCGCCGGTTCCGCCGCCGCGCCGCGAGCCCAGCCGGCTGGCCCGCAGCTCCGGGAGGTCCTTGAGCGCGGCGTGCACCTGGTTGGCCCGGATGTGCGGGAAGGCCTTGGCGACCGCGTCGACCTCGGCCGGCGGCAGGCCGAGGGCGGCGCCGACGTCGCGGATGGCGTGCCGCACCCGGTAGGTGTCCATCATCGAGATGCAGCTGACCCGGTGGGCGCCGAAGCGGTCGATGACCGCGTCGTACACCTCCATCCGGCGGGCGGACTCCACGTCGATGTCGACGTCGGGCAGCTGGTGGCGCAGCGGGGAGAGGAAGCGCTCCATCAGCAGGCCGTACCGGATCGGGTCGACGTCGGAGATGCCCAGCAGGTAGGTGACCAGGCTGCCGGCGCCCGACCCCCGCGCCGCCGCCCGGACCCTCAGGCTCCTGATGAGGTCGACCACGTCGGCGACGGTGAGGAAGTAGGACGGGTAGCCGAGGGTGTCGATGACCGCCAGCTCGTCGTCCAGCCGCCGGGCCACCTCCACCGTTCGGAGCATCCCCCGCCGGCCCAGCCCGGCCTCGCAGCGGGCGCGCAGCACCGCCGAGGGGCCCATCCCCTGCTCGGCCGGGGTGGTGACCACGTCGAGCTCGGGGTAGCGCACGGTGCCGACGCCGAGATCGGCCCGGACGTCGACCGTGCACTGCTCGGCCAGCCGGGCGGTGCGCTCCAGCAGCCGCAGCGCCGCGTCACGGTCGGGGCCGACGAGGTCCTCGGCGACCTCGGCCATCTCCTTGCCCGACTTCAGGTAGCCCTCGGCGGTGCGCCGGTCGACGTGCCGGGTGTCCAGCGGGACCAGCCGGCGCGCCGCGTCCAGGACGTCGGCGGTGGGCGCGTCGAGGGCGTCGACGTAGCGGACCGCGTTGGTCAGCACCGCCGGCACCCCCTCCGCGGCGGCGAAGCGCAACAGCGCCTGCGCCCGGGACCGGTCACCCCGGCCGCGGTGGTGCACGACCTCCAGCACCAGCGAGCCGGGGCCGAACACCGCGCGCCAGGCGGCCAGCCGGGCGGATGCCAGGTCGGCCCGCCCGGCAGCCAGCGCGCGGCCCACCGGGGAGTCCGGGCCCAGCAGGGCCACCAGCCCGGGCGCGTGCTCGGCGGCCAGCGCCAGCGAACTCACCGGCTCCCCGCGCGTGCCCCGCAGGTGGGTGGCGCTGGTCAGCCGGCACAGCGACCGCCACCCCGCGCCGTCCCGGGCCAGGAAGGTGACCCGCGGCAGCCGCGGGTCGACGCTCGACCCGCCGCGGGCCGGCGAGCGGCGTCCGACGCGGCCGGGTGCGTCGTCCGGCGCCCCGGGCCGGCGAGCCCGCGCCCGCTGCGCCGAGTGCACCCCGCCGACCACGGGGGCCAGGGCCGGCGGGACGGTCGAGTCCACCGAGGGCGTCACGGCCAGGTCCACCCCGAACAGCGGCCGCACGTCGGCCGCCCGGCAGGCCAGCGCGAACTTCACCGCGCCGTAGAGCCCGTCGCGGTCGGTGAGCGCCAGGGCCCGCATGCCGTGCTCGGCCGCCCGCTCGACCAGGTCGACCGGGTGGTTGGCCCCGTACTGCATGGAGTAGCCCGAGGCGACGTGGAGGTGGACGAAGGGGTCGGGCCTCACCTCCCGTTCCGGTGCTCGGACCCGCCGACCACCCGGGGACGCGCGCGCCGGGGCGACTCCGGCGACGGCGTGCTGCCGAGGGCGTTCTCCACGACGGCGAGGAAGGCGCGCACGTCGCGGACCAGGTCGTCGGCCTCGCGGTCGGTGACGGCGTGGGACAGCCCGGCCTCGGCGGCAGCCCGTTTGGCCGCGCCGGCGGCGAAGAAGGTGGCCCACTCCCCCAGCTCGGGCGCCACCTGGCCGAGCAGCACCCAGGCGCTGCGGGGGCGGCGCCGCCCGGACTCCGGCCGGGTACGGGCGGCCAGCACCGCGGCCGCGGCGCGCAGCGCGCCCAGGTGGGCGGTGGCGTAGCGCTGCCGGGCGTCGGCGCTCGCCGCCGCCTCGGCCAGCGCCCGGGAGGCCTGGTCGAGCAGCTGGCGGGCGGCCGGCGGCAGCGGCGGGGGCAGGGGCAGCTGGTCGGCCATGACGCGGACGGCCCCCATCAGTCGTGCACCCGCACGAGCGACCAGCGGTTGTCCGCCGACTCCCAGCTGAGGTCGAAGACACCGGCGAAGCTCATCCGCGACCGGCCGGCCCGGACCGCTTCGACCCGCCACACCTGGCGGCCGGCGACCAGCTCGGCGGAGGCGCCACCGGCTCCCGCGGCACCGCGCTGCCACCACGGGGCGGTCTCCACCCACGAGTCGAGCAGCTCGCCGACGACGTAGCGCGACTGCCCGCGCCAGAACTGCGCCGGCCCGAGCGGCCCGCGCTCGACCTGCACCTCCTCGCCGACCCGCTCGCCGACCCCGCTCAGCACCCGGCTCATGACAGACTCCCCACCCGCTCCGCCGCCCCACCGACCCCGGCCCGCCGCACCGGGCGGGGAAGGACCCGGGTGCGGCGGGGGGCCGTCGTGGTTCGAACGCCTGTTCGAACCACGACGAGTACACCCTGCCGGCACCGACGACGTCAAGCGGGGCGTGCGGCCGGGTGCGCCCGCCGCACGGGGAGCCCGGGCCCGCAGCGGACCGCCCCGGCCGATGGCAGGATCGACGCATGAGCCGACCCGAGCACCCGCGGGTGGCCGCCATCTCCGCCCTCCTGGCCGAGGCCGGCGCGACCGGGCAGGTGCTCGAGCTGACCGGCAGCGCCCGCACCGCCGCCGAGGCGGCCGGAGAGCTCGGCGTCCCGGTCGGGGCCATCGCCAACAGCCTGCTGTTCGACGTCGACGGCGCGCCGCTGCTGGTCCTCACCAGCGGTGCCCACCGGGTCGACGTCACGAGGGTCGCCGGGCTGCTCGGCGTCCGCGACGTGCGACCGGCGTCGCCCGACTTCGTGCGCCGGCACACCGGCCAGCCGATCGGCGGCGTCGCCCCGATCGGCCACCCCGAGCCGATCGGCACGCTGGTCGACGTCGAGCTGGCCCGGCACGACCGGGTCTGGGCCGCCGCCGGACACCCGCACGCGGTCTTCCCGACCAGCTACGAGGAGCTGCTGCGGCTCACCGGCGGGACCGCCGCCGAGGTCGGGGACGACCCGGTGGCGCTGCCCGAGGAGGTGTCCTCGTGACCGGGACGACGCCCGCGGCGCGGGTCACCGAGCTGCCCACCGGCTGGCTGCGCGACCACATGCACGAGGCCCTGGCCATCTACGGCGAGGCGATGGGCTACAGCCCCTCGGTGGTCGCCGGGCGGTACGGCTACGCCATCCAGCACACCGAGCGCCCCGGGTTCCGCGCGGTCGGCGCCTTCGTGGAGACCCCCGACGGGGAGGTCCTCGTCGGGTTCGGCTACGGCTACCTGGTCGCGCCCGGCCAGTGGTGGCACGACCAGGTGCGCGCCGCGCTCGACCGGCGGACGGCGAAGCGCTGGCTGCCCGGCGCCTTCGAGGTCTGCGAGCTGCACGTGCACCCCGCCCACCAGAGCCGCGGCCTGGGCCGCCAGCTGCTGCACGCCCTGGTGGCCGGCCTGCCCTACCCGGCGGCGCTGCTGTCGACCCCGGACAACGACACCAAGGCCTTCCGGCTGTACCACGCCGACGGCTTCGTCGACCTGGCCCGCAACCACCGCTTCCCCGGCGACTCGCGCCCCTTCGCCATCCTCGGCGCCCGCCTGCCGCTGCCGCCCCCGGCACCGCGGTCCGACCGCACGTGAGCGAGCTCGCGAGCTCACCCAGGGGCGCAGCAGGGCCGCCACGGCCGACGAGCGCCGGCGAGCAGGCCGTGGACGTCGACACCCCCGTCGACGCCGTCGTCGTCGGCGCCGGGCACAACGGGCTGGTCGCCGCCTGCTACCTGGCCCGCGCCGGGCTGCGGGTGGAGGTCCTCGAGCGCGACGAGGTGCTCGGCGGCGCGGTCTCGACCGTGGAGCGCTGGCCGGGCGTGCGGGTCGACCGCGGCTCCAGCGCGCACGTGATCGTCCGGCAGAGCGGCATCGTCGAGGAGCTCGACCTCGCGGCGCACGGCCTGCGCTACGTCGACTGCGACCCGTGGGGCTTCGCGCCCGCCCCCTTCCCCGGCGACCCCGGCCCCGACGGCCGGCCGCTGGTGTTCTCCGTCGACCTGGACGCCACCTGCGCCTCGATCGCCGACGCCTGCGGCCCCGAGGACGCCGCCGCCTACCGCCGCTTCGTCGAGGTGTGGGCCCCGCGCAGCCGCGCCGTCGTCGGCTCCTTCGCGCGGCGGCCGACGGTGGGCGGGCTGGCCCGCTCCTTCTGGCCGCTCGGCGCCCCGGCCGACGGCCGGCCGCGCACCCCCGGCGGCGACCTCGCCGTCGACTTCCTCGGCTCCGGCGACGCGCTGCTCGACCGGTGGTTCACCAGCGAGCGGCTCAAGGCGGCCCTGGCCTGGTTCGGCGCGCAGTCCGGCCCGCCGGTGTCGGAACCGGGCACCGCGGCGATGGTCGCCTGGGCGACGCTGCTGCACGACGTCCCGCCCGGCCACCCGGTGGGCGGCTCCGGCGGGCTCACCCAGGCGCTGCGCCGCCGGCTCGAGGCCGACGGCGGGCACGTCGCCCTGGGGGACGCCGCGACCCGGCTGCTGGTCGAGGACGGCCGGGTGACCGGCGTCGAGACGGCGTCGGGACGGCGGGTCGCGGCCCCGGTCGTCGTCGCCGCCTGCCACGTGCTGACCACCCGCGACCTGGCCGGGAAGCACGCCCCGCCGGCGCTGGCCGACGCCGCCCCGCCGGTGGGCAACGGCTTCGGCCTGGTGGTGCGGGCGCTGACCGACGCCCCGCCGTCCTACCCGGGGGCCGCCCCCGCGGCGGCGCTGGGCGGGCTGCAGCTGCTGTGCACCGACCGCGCGCAGCTGGCCGCCGCCCACGGCGACTGGCTGGCCG
The DNA here is from genome assembly GCF_900103785.1 of Geodermatophilus siccatus. Lineage (GTDB taxonomy): Bacteria > Actinomycetota > Actinomycetes > Mycobacteriales > Geodermatophilaceae > Geodermatophilus > Geodermatophilus siccatus. Next base: position 63,660 of record NZ_FNHE01000007.1, read on the forward strand.
GCCGGCTGCCCCGCGAGCCGGTGCCGCTGGCGATGTGCTTCTCGGCGACCGACGACACCCTCGCCCCGCCCGGGCAGCACGTGGTCACCGTGTGGGGCCAGTGGTACCCCTACGCGCTGGCCGACGGCGGGGACTGGGACGCCCTCGCCGAGGCCGAGGCGATGCGGCTGGTCGCCGCCGTCGACCGCTTCGCGCCCGGCTTCGCCGCCTCGGTGCAGCGGACGTACGTGCAGACCCCGCTGCTGCTCGAGCGGGAACTGTCGCTGCTGCGTGGCAACGTCATGCACGTGGAGATGGGGCTGGCCAGCATGTTCGCCTTCCGGCCGACGCCGGCCCTGTCCGGTTACCGGGTGCCCGGCCTGGCCGGCCTCTACCTCGCGGGCGCCTCCACCCACCCCGGCGGCGGGGTGTCGGGCAACTCCGGGCGGACGGCGGCCCGCGTCGTGCTCGGCGACCGGAGCGTGCCCGTCCGCGCGCGGGAGGCCCTCCGGCGCGGGCTGGCCCGGGTGCGCCGGTGAGCGGTCTGCTCGCCGCGCGGCCGGGCAACCGGCCGGCCGCGCTCCCGTGGGCGCCGGCGGTGCTGCTGGTGCTCACCGCGATCGCGTATCCGCTGACCGACGACGGCGGGGCAGTCCGCGACGCGGTCACCTGGCTGATCGTGCTGCTCGGTTCGACGGTGTCCGTGGTGCACGCGACGGTCAGCCGGGGAGCCCGCACCGGGGCCGGGGTCCTGCTGGTCACCGCGGCCACCGCCGTGGTGTTCGAGGCGGTCGGCCTGGCCACCGGGTTCCCGTACGGCGAGTACACCTACAGCGACGACCTCGGGCCCACGCTGCTCGGCGTCCCGTTCCTCGTGCCGCTCGCCTGGCTGATGATGGCCTGGCCGAGCTGGCTGCTGGCCCGCCGGCTGACCCGTGACGTGCGGGCCGGACGCCGGCGCCCGGCCCGCGTGGCAGTGGCCGCGGCGGTGTTCGCGGGGTGGGACGTCGTCCTCGACCCGCAGATGGTGCAGGCCGGCTACTGGACCTGGGCGCACCCGCGGCCGGGGCTGCCGGGCATCGACACGGTGCCGCTGACCAACCTGGCCGGCTGGCTGCTGGCCGGGCTGGTCCTCATGGCGCTGCTCGACCTGCTGGTCACCGGCACCGCCCTGGCGCCGCCGCGCACCGGCGACGGCGCCCCGCTGCTGGTGCTGGGCTGGATGACCCTCGGCGGCGCGCTGGCGCACGCCGGCTGGCTCGGGCTGCCCGGGTCCGCGGTGTGGGGCGTGCTGCTCGCCGTCCCGGTGCTGCTGGCGCTGACGCTCCAGGCCCGCGGGACACGGTGAGCGAGCTCGCGAGCGCGACCATGGGCACAGCAGCGTCCGCGAACGCGGCCGACGAGTACCGCGAGGAGGACTCGTGAGCGGCCGGCTGCTGCGGGTCCTCTCCGGCGCGGCGGTCGCCGGGGCGCTGCACGCGGCGGTCAACGTGGCGCTGCTGCGCCGTCCCCCGACGGGGCCGCCGCCGGTGCGCCGGCCGGTCACCGTCGTCCTGCCGGTGCGTGACGAGGAGGAGCAGGTCGGCGGCTGCCTGGCCGCGGTGCTGGCCCAGCAGGGCGTGCCGGACCTGCGGGTGGTCGTGGTGGACGACGGCTCGACCGACGGCACCGCCGACGTCGTGCGCGCGGTCGCCGACCCGCGGGTGCGCCTGGTGGCCGCGGCCGACCCGCCGCCGGGCTGGCTGGGCAAGCCGCACGCCTGCGCCACCGGGGCCGACCTCGCGGCGGACGCGGACGACGGCGTGCTGGTCTTCCTCGACGCCGACGTCCGGTTGTTCCCCGACGCGGTGGCCGGCGCGGTCGCCGTCCTCGACGCGCACGGCCTGGACCTGGTCTCCCCCTGGCCGCGGCCGGTGACCGCGAGCGTGGCCGAGCGCCTGGTGCAGCCGCTGGGCCCGTGGCTGTGGGTGACGACGCTGCCGGTGCGGCTGGCCGAGCGCTCGCGGCGGCCGTCGCTGACCGCGGCCAACGGGCAGTTCCTCGTCGTCCGGCGGGCGGCGTACGCGCGGGCCGGCGGGCACGGCGCGGTGCGCGGCGAGGTGATCGAGGACGTCGCCCTGGCCCGGGCGGTGAAGCGGGCCGGCGGCCGGGCGGTGCCGGTCGACGGGTCACGGCTGGCCGCCTGCCGGATGTACGACGGCTGGCCGGCGCTGCGGGCCGGCTACGCCAAGTCGCTGTGGGCCTCGGTCGGCGGGTCGCCGGGGGCCGGCGTGGCCGTGGCGGCCGGGCTGACCGCGGTGTGGGTGCTGCCCGCGCTGGCCGCGGTGCGCGGGTCGCGGGCCGGCCTGGTGGGCTACGCGGCGGGGGTCGCCGGGCGGGCGGTGTCGGCCGCGGCGACCGGCAGCCGGGTCTGGCCGGACTCACTGGCGCACCCGCTGTCGATGCTGCTGTTCGACGTGCTGCTGGCCGGGTCGGTGAGCGGGCGGCGGCGGGGCACGCTGTCGTGGCGGGGGCGCGCCCTGTAGGAACGCCCGGTGCCGTCGTCAGGGCCTCCCGGCGGCCCGAGCACCGTCGGCCGCGCCCTCGCCGGGACCGGCGCGGTGCCCTCGCCTGGCGCGTCGTCCTCGTGGCCGCCGCGCACGGCCTGCCGCCGCTGACGCCGTCGTGGTCCCCGACGACGGGGTGCAGGTGAACTCGCCAGGGGCGGCGCCCTGGCCGTGGCAGCTCGCGGTCGCGGTCGGCCACGCGACGGCCGTCTGGTGGCCGACCCGCCCGACCGCCCTGGCCTCGCTGCCCGACCGGGGGTGGCCGAGGATGACCGGGTGACCAGCCCGAACGCGCGCGTGCACTTCGACCCGGCAGCCATGGACGGCGGCGCCTTCTACCGGGTGCTCAACTCCGTCGTGGTGCCCCGCCCGATCGCCTGGGTGGCCAGCCGCTCGGCCGAGGGCGTGGTGAACCTGGCGCCGCACTCCTTCTACACCGTGGCGTGCGTCGTCCCGCCGGTCGTGCAGTTCACCTCCGTGGGCCGCAAGGACACGCTGGACAACGTCGAGGCGACCGGCGAGTTCACCGTCAGCCTCACGCCGGAGTGGCTGTTCGAGCAGGTGAACGCCACGGGCACCGACTTCCCGCACGGCGTCAGCGAGGCCGAGGAGGTCGGTGTCGCGCTGGAGGCGAGCGAGCGGGTCGGCGTCCCCCGGGTCGCGGAGTCGCCGGTCGCGGTGGAGTGCACGCTGCACTCGACGGTGCGGCTGGGCGACAGCACGGTGGTCTTCGGTCGGGTCGAGCTGATCAGCGTGTGGGAGGACGCGGTCGAGGGCGGACGGCCGCGCATCGAGCGGCTCCGGCCGCTGGCCCGTCTGGGCGGCAACCAGTGGACAGCGCTCGGCGAGGTGCGCGAGATCAAGCGGATCCCCTACCGCCGCTGGACCGAGGACCCCACCATCGGCGAGGAGCTCCGCGGCCAGTAGCGGCCGGGGACGGCACCTGGCCGGGGACGGCACCTGGCCGCGGTGTCGGCCGGTAGGCCGACCACGTCACGGCAGGTGCGCGGCGATCTCCTCGGCGGCGTCGGCGCCGAAGGCGTCGGCGAAGCGCTCGAGGAACGGCTCGCGCCGCAGCTCGTACTCCTGGGTGCCGATGACCTCGACGGCCTCGGTGGCGACCGCCGACCCCAGCTGGGTGGCCCGCTCGAGTCCCAGCCCCCACGCCCGGCCGGCGATGAACCCGGCGCGCAGCGCGTCGCCGCCGCCGGTGGGCTCGACCGGCTTGGTCTCCGGGACGGCGATCACCTCGATCGGCTCGGCGCCGGCCTGCCGCACGAGCACGCCGTCGGCCGCCCGGGTGGTGATCCAGGTGCCCACCCGGTCGAGCACCTCGGCGTCGCTCCACCCGGTCTTCTGCAGCAGCAGCGCGGCCTCGTACTCGTTGGTGAACAGCAGGTCCGCGCCGTCGACGAGGTCGCGGATCATCTCGCCGTCGGCCCAGGCCAGCTGCTGGCTGGGGTCGGCGGCGAACGCGTAGCCGCGGTCCCGGCACTCCCGGGTGTGCCGCACCATCGCCGTCGGGTCGTTGGGGCCGACGACGACCAGGTCCAGCGCGCCCACGCGGTCGGCGACCGGGGCCAGCTCGATGGAGGAGGCCTCCGACATCGCGCCCGAGTAGAACGACGCGATCTGGTTGTTCACCGCGTCGGTGGTGCAGACGAAGCGAGCGGTGTGCTTGAACTCCGACCAGTGCACGCTCGCGGTGTCCACGCCGTGCCGGGTGAGCCAGGCGTCGTAGTCGGCGAAGTCGCTGCCCACGGCGCCCACCAGCACCGGGGCGAGGCCGAGCAGCCCCAGCCCGTAGGCCATGTTGGCGCCGGCCCCGCCGCGGTGCTGCACCAGGTCGTCGACCAGGAACGACAGCGACACGTTCTCCATCTGGCCCTCGACGAACTGCTCGGTGAACTTCCCCGGGAAGGTCATCAGGTGGTCGGTGGCGATGGAGCCGGTGACGGCGACGGGCACGGGGACGCTCCCTCGGGGTGGCGTGCAGCGAGACGCCCGGTGGACGTCGGACGACGACCCCAACACCTTAGGAGCCGCGTTCCGCGCCCGCCGGACGGCGTCGGCCGGTGGGCCCGGTGCCCGCCGGGTCCTCACGCCGGCACGGTCGCGCCCAGGTGGCGGCCGCTCGGCCGGGGGATGCCGGCAGCGGCGTAGATCTCCGGCTCCTCGAGCGTCTCGTGCTCGAGGAGCCTCTCGACGATGGCCTCGAGCCGGTCCCGGTTCTCCCGCAGCAGCCTGCGGGCCTCGGCGTAGCACTCCTCGCTGATCCGGCGCACCTCCTCGTCGACGGTGTCGAGCAGGGCGTCGGAGACGCCCGCCAGCCGCGGGTCGGCGTCCTGGGGCAGGACGGAGACCGGACCGACGCGCTGCGACATCCCCCACCGGCCGGCCATCGCCCGGGCGATCCGGGTGCTGTTCTCCAGGTCGTTCTCCGCGCCGGTGGTGACCACGCCGAAGACCTCCTCCTCGGCCGCCATGCCGCCCAGCGCGCCGGTGATGCGCCCGCGCAGGTAGCGCTCGTCGTAGCCGTAGCGGTCGGCCTCCGGGGTGGAGAGGGTGACCCCGAGCGCCCGGCCGCGGGGGATGATCGTGACCTTGCGGACCGGGTCGGCACCCGGCTGCAGCATGCCCAGCAGGGCGTGGCCGGCCTCGTGGTAGGCGGTGCGCCGGCGCTCCTCGGGCGGGATCACGACATCTCGTTCGGCACCCAGCTGGATCCGCTCCAGGGCCTCGCCGAAGTCGCGGGCCGAGACCGTGTCCGCACCGCGGCGGGCGGCGCCGATGGCCGCCTGGTTGACCAGGTTGGCCAGGTCGGCGCCGGTCATGCCAGGGGTGACGGCGGCGACCTGGTGCAGGTCGACGTCGTCGGCCAGCGGGACGCCGCGGACGTGCACCTGCAGGATCGCGTAGCGACCGTCGAGGTCCGGCGGGTTGACCGTGATGGTGCGGTCGAAGCGGCCGGGACGCAGCAGGGCGGGGTCGAGGACGTCGGGCCGGTTGGTGGCCGCCATGACGATCACGCCCTCGGCGCCGGAGAAACCGTCCATCTCGGTGAGGATCTGGTTGAGCGTCTGCTCCCGCTCGTCGTGTCCGCCGGTGGCGACCGCGCTGCCGCGGGACCGGCCGATGGTGTCGATCTCGTCGATGAAGACGATCGCCGGTGCCACCTTGCGCGCCTCGGCGAACAGCTCGCGGACCCGCTGCGCCCCGACGCCGACGATCAGCTCGATGAACTCCGACGCGCTGGCCGAGAAGAACGGCACGCCGGCCTCTCCCGCCGTGGCGCGGGCCAGCAGCGTCTTGCCGGTGCCGGGCGGCCCGGCGAGCAGGACGCCCTTGGGCGCCCGGGCGCCCAGCCGCCGGTACTTGTCCGGGTTGCGCAGGAAGTCCACTACCTCGCTGATCTCGGCCTCGACCTCGTCGATGCCCGCCACGTCGTCGAACGTGACCCGGACGCTCTCCGGGTCGACCGGCTTGCGCCTGCTGCTCCCGCCGCCGAACAGGCCGGCGCCGAGCTGGCGCTGACGCCGGAACAGCCACCAGTAGAAGGCGACGAGCAGCAGGATCGGGGCGAAGGAGATCAGCAGGTTCCACAGCGCGCCGCGCTGCTCGACCACCGGCTCGGCGCTGACCGTGGCGCCGGCGTCCTCGAGCCGGGTGAGCAGGTCGTCCTCGGCGAAGGTCGGGCGCTCGGTGGCGAACTGCTTGTAGTTCTCACCCGAGCTGCCGGGGACGGGGCGGGCGGCCCGCAGCTCCCCCTGGATCGTCGACCCCCGGGCGAAGACCTCCGCCACGTTGCGCGCGTCCACCTGGTCGGAGAACTCGGTGTAGGAGACGGGGACCGGCGCGTCGCCCTGGTCCTGCCAGGTCACCAGGCCGAACAGCAGCACGTAGGCGAGCAGCGCGACGGCGAGCGGGCGCAGCCGCCGCAAGCGCGAGGGCCGGTCCCCGTCGTCCTGGCCCGGCGGCACGCCCTCGGTGCGCCAGGGGCGCTCGGGGGCCCGGGTCTCCGGCTGCGGGCTGGGCCGGCCGCGACGGGTGGCACCCGAGGGCCGGGTCGGTCGGTCGTCCATCTGCGGTCTCCGCTGGGCTCGACGGGATCACTCCCCTCCTACCCCGCCCAGGATGCTCAGCAGTCCCCGCAGCCGGCGTCCGGCCCCCTGCAGGGTCCCGCCGCGAGCTCGCGAGCGGCGGGGCAGGGGGTCCTTCAATCGGCCAGCGCCCGCCGCAGCGCCGTCCCCAGCTGGGCGACGCCGACGACGCCGAGCAGGCAGCCGGCCGCCGTCCCGCAGGTGACCACCGCCGCGGACCAGCCGAGGCCGGCCACCACCCCGGCCCCGCCGAGGGTGAAGCCGGTCATGGCGACCCGGGTGGGGCGCTCCCAGACCGACAGCTCCCCGGTCTCGGTGACGCCGGCCTGCCCGGCCCGGGCCCGCAGGTAGTCCGGCAGCCAGCACAGCCCGCCGAACGCCGCGGCCAGCCAGCCGGGGGCGCCGGCCACCCAGAGCGCGGCGGCGAACGCCCCCTCGCTGAGCCGGTCGACGGCCGAGTCGAGGACGAAGCCGCGGCGCGAGGCCCGCCCGGTCGCGATGGCCAGCGCTCCGTCGAGCCCGTCCAGGACGGCGGAGAACCCCACCAGCACGCCGGCGAGCACCGGCCACGGGCCACCGACCGCGGCCGGGACGACGGCTGCCACCGCGACGAGCAGCCCCGCGGCGGTGACCGCGACCGGCGGCAGCCCGGCGACCCGCCGGGCCAGCGCGTACACGCCGGACAGCCAGCCGTGCACCAGCCGGCTGGCCGCCGGGTCGGCCCCGCCGTGCCACGTCGACCAGGCGGCGAGGTACTCCTCGCGGCTCAGCACGGCGCCCGCTCCACCAGCGCAGTCCACCAGGCGCGGCGGACCGGGGACAGTGGAGGGGTGCTCGCCGGTCTCTCCCCCGCCCGACGCCGCCTGGTCGTCACCGTCCTGGCCCTCGCGGTCGTCGCCGTCCTGGTCACCGGCGCGGCGCTGCTGCTGGGGCGGCCGTCGGGCGCCGCGGGCCGCGAGCCGGTGTCGCAGGACGCACCCGGCCCGGTGCTGCTCGTGCCCGGTTACGGCGGCTCGACCGCGGCGCTGCAGCCGCTGGCCGACCGGCTGACCGCCGAGGGACGCGACGCCACCGTGGTCGACGTGCCCGGCGCCGGCACCGGGGACCTCGGCGCCGCGGCGGACGCGCTCGGCGAGGCCGCCGACGCGGCCCTGGAGCGCACCGGCGCCGAGAGCGTGGACGTGGTCGGCTACTCCGCCGGGGGCGTCACCGCCCGGCTGTGGGTGGCCGACGGCGGCGCGGCCGTCGCCCGCCGCATCGTCACGCTCGGCTCCCCGCACCACGGCACCACGCTGGCCGACCTGGCCGGGCGGGTGGCGCCGGAGGAGTGCCCCGAGGCCTGCCGCCAGCTGACCACCGCGAGCCCGCTGCTCGCCGGCCTCAACGCCGGCGACGAGACGCCGGAGGGGCCGGCCTGGATCTCGATCTGGACCGCGCAGGACGAGACGGTGACCCCGCCGGAGTCCGCCCGGCTGGAGGGCGCGCTGGAGCTGCCGGTGCAGTCGGTCTGCCCCGGCGCCCGCGTCGGCCACGGCGACCTGCCGCGCCACCCGCTGGTGCAGGCGATGGTGCTCGAGGAGCTGGGCGCCGCGCCGCCGGCCGCGCTGGGCCCCGACGACTGCGCCCGCCTCGGCGGGTGACGAGGCGGTCCTGCTCCTAGCTCGTGACGTCCTTGGTGGTGAAGTTCGCCCAGGCCGCGGCCAGCAGCACGCCGACGTACACGCCCTGCAGCGCCAGCCCGCGGACGACGTCCCGCCACAGGATCGGATCGCGGAACAGGTCGACGAAGGCCAGCCAGTACCGGGTGGGCAGGTAGGGCGCGATCGGCGAGGCCGCGTCCAGGGTGAACAGCAGCGAGGAGGTCACCAGCACCGCCAGCGCGCCGAGCGCGGCGGCCAGCGGCGAGTCGGTCAGCGTGGAGAAGAACAGCCCGAAGGCGGCGACGCCGAGCATGGAGACCGTCACGTACCCGATCGCCATGAGGCTGCGGCCGGCCAGCTCCTGCTGCGACAGCGAGGTGCCCGACACCGACGTCCCGCCGCCGACGGGCTGGGCGTCGAACAGCGTCGTCCCGACGACGTAGCCCACGCCCGCCACCACCAGCACGGTGACCAGCACGAACGCGATGACCGCGACCAGCTTGGCGACGAGCAGCCGGGTGCGCCCGGCCGGGCGGACCAGCAGGTAGCGCAGCGTGCCGGCCTGCGCCTCGCCGGCGACGGCGTCCCCGGCCACGACGGCGACCGCGATGGGCAGGAACAGCGGCAGCACGATGGCCAGCGCCGCCAGCGGGAACAGCGCGCCGTTGGTGAGGACCGCGGACAGGAACGGCGGGCCCTCCCCCGGCCGCGGGGCCAGGTCGGTCAGCTGCACCAGGACCGCGACCAGCACCGGCAGCGCGTTGAGGACGGCGATCGTCACCCAGGTGCGCGGACGGCGGAACAGCTTGCGCAGCTCGACGCCGATCACCGGGCCGCCTCCACCCGGTCGGCGCTGGTGCCGGCCGCGGCGAGCACGACCTCCTCCAGGGTGGGCCGCTGCAGCGCCAGCCCGGTCACCGGCACCCCCGCGGCCACGAGCAGCGCGTTGACCTCGGCCGGGTCGGCGCCGCGCACCACCACCCGCGAGCCCTCGACCCCGAGCACCCGGCCGTCGAGCACGGCCCGCACCCGGTCGGCGGCCGGGGTGTCCACCACCGTCGCGCCGGTGGGCGCGGTCAGCCGGGCCAGCTCGTCCTGCAGGACCAGCCGGCCGCGGTCCAGCACGCCGACCCGGGTGCACAGCTGCTCGACCTCGGCCAGCAGGTGGCTGGAGAGGAAGACCGTCGTCCCGCCGCGGTGCAGCTCCAGCAGCAGGTCCCGGATCTCGTGGATGCCCTGCGGGTCCAGGCCGTTGGTCGGCTCGTCGAGCACCAGCAGCTCCGGGCGGCGCAGCAGCGCGGCGGCCAGCCCGAGCCGCTGCCGCATGCCGAGGGAGTAGGCGCGCACCGGCCGGCGGTCGATGCCGCCGAGACCCACCTGCTGGAGCACCTCCTCGATGCGGGCACGGCGGGTGCGCCGGGAGCCGCCCGGCCCGGCCGCGTCGATCAGCGCGAGGTTGGCCCGGCCGGACAGGTGCCCGTGGTGCGCCGGCCCCTCGACCAGGGCGCCCACCCGGGGCAGCACCCGGCGGCCGGCGCGCGGCATCCGCTCGCCCAGCAGCTCGACCTCGCCCGCGGTCGGCAGCACCAGGCCCAGCAGCATCCGCACCGTCGTCGTCTTGCCCGAGCCGTTGGCGCCGAGGAAGCCGTAGACGTCGCCGGCGCGGACGTCGAGGTCGATGCCGTCGACCGCGCGCAGCCGGCCGTAGCGCTTGACCAGCCCCCGGGTGCGGATCACCGCGCTCACGAGGCCGCCCCGGGCAGCCGGCGGGCGGCGTCGGCCAGTGCGTCGAGGGTGACCGTGCCGGTGAGCACGTAGGCCGGGCCGTCGGGCGGGGTCACCAGCATCAGCCCCAGCGGACCCGCGGCGACCCGGGTGCCGAGCGCGTCGGTGACGGCGTCCGGGCTGGCGGTCAGCGCCTCGCGCAGCCCCCCGGCCAGCCGGCCCGGCACGGGCGCGGCCGCCAGCAGGGTCACGCCGCGGCCGTACACGCCCACCGCGTCGGGCACCCCCGCGGAGGTCCGCCGGGGCAGGCCGGCCAGCTCTCCGGGCAGCCGCACGTCCGGCGCCCGCTCCTCGGCCTGCGCGATCAGCCCCTCGGTGTCGGGCGCGGTCAGCAGGGTGGCCTCCGGCGGCGGGGTGAAGGCGACGACGTCCGCCGGGGGGACGGCGAGGTCCAGGTCGAGGAAGCGGGTGTCCAGCGCCGCGAGGTCCGCGCCCTCGGCGAACACCTGCACCTGCAGCGGCAGCCCGCTGGCGGGGTCGACCCACACGTCGACCCGGCCCACGGACGCGGCCGGCTCGGCGGGCACCAGCCGCAGGCCGACGGCGTCGCGGCCGGCCACCCGGCGGGCGCCGATGCGGGAGAGCTCGTCGTCGGTGGCCTCGGACAGCAGCCGCCGGCCGAGCGCGGCGGGCAGCAGGTCCGGCGGGGTGGGCAGCGCGAGGGACGCCGGGGCGCCACGGGTGGCGGTGCCGGCCTCGAAGTCCCAGGTCCAGGTGCCGCCGGGGTCGCGGTGCACGCCGGTCTCCCCCGCCGCGGTGACCACGTCGACCCGGTGGTCCTCCGGGCCGCGCCACCACACCCGCACCAGCGTCCGGTCGCTGAACAGGTCGGCGACGTCGGTGAGCCGCTCGGACACCGGCAGGGCCAGGCCGCCGGCGGAGACCGCGTAGCCGGAGAAGCCGACGCCCGCACTGGCCAGCACCGCGGCCCGGAGCTCGGCCGCGGGCACGTCCACGTCGTCCGCCGGGAGCGCCGCGACGACCGACGGCAGCGCCACCAGCGCCGCGACGAGCAGGCCGACGGCAGCCCACCGGGCGAGCGCGCCTCGCCCCCGTGCCGCCATGCACCCCACGGTACGAGCGGACGGCCTGGCCCCGTCTCGGGTCCCGCCCCCGTCCAGGGGCTCACCGCGAGCCTGCGAGTGGTGAGGAGGACGGGGTCCTTCCTCAGTGCGAGCCGGTGTGCGTCCTGCGCCGGTGCACCGTGAGGTTCATGACGAGCACGATCAGCGCCCCCACGACGAGCCCGACGAGCGCGCTGGCCAGGGTGTTGACGAGCCACCCCACCACCCCGCCGAGGGCCCCGGTGGCCTCGTGCGCCGCCTCCTCCAGGTGGTGCACGGCCCCGTACACGGCGTGCAGGCCCAGCTCGTCACTGCCGACCAGCAGGATGTGACCGCCGACCCACAGCATCGCGGCGGTGCCGACCACGGTGATGACGGCGAGCAGCCGCGGCATCGCCTTCACCATCCCGTGGCCCAGGCGGGACACGGCCTTCCCGGGGCGACGCGACAGGCTCAGACCGACGTCGTCCATCTTCACGATGAGGCCGACGACGCCGTAGACGAGGACCGTGATGCCGACCGCGACGACCGCGAGGATGACCGCCCGCGACCAGAAGCCCTCGTCGACCACCTCGTTCAGCGAGATGACCATGATCTCCGCCGAGAGGATGAAGTCGGTGCGCACGGCCCCGGACACGATGGTGTCCTCGTCCGGCAGCGTCTCCTCGCCGGCGGCGTGGTCGCCGTGCCCGCCGCGGAGCTTGTGCCACACCTTCTCCGCGCCCTCGTAGCAGAGGTAGGCGCCGCCGATCATGAGGATCGGGGTGAGCAGCCACGGCAGGAACTGGCTGAGCAGCAGCACCGCGGGCAGCAGGATGAGCAGCTTGTTGCGCAGCGAGCCCATGGCGATGCGCTTGATGATCGGGATCTCGCGCTCGGCGGCCAGGCCGTGCACGTACTGCGGCGTGACGGCGGTGTCGTCGACGACGACGCCGGCGGCCTTCGCGCTGGCCCGGCCGGCAGCGGCGCCGATGTCGTCGACCGAGGCGGCGGCGGCGCGCGCCAGCGTCGCCACGTCGTCGAGCAGTGCTACGAGTCCACCGGCCACGGAACGTCCTCTCGCTTGGTCAGCACTCGCGTGCAGTCTCGGTGATCGTGGTCCGTCCGGCCGCACCGGGCGACTCCCCGTCCGGGATCCCGGGCAGGACTACCCGGCTGAGGACACGCCGAACGCCCGGTCCGCAGGGTCCGTCGTCCGGCGGCCGGGACCGGCACGCTGGAGCGACGGGCTGCTCACCGGGTGCAGCAGGAGGGCAGGACCATGGGGACGGCGGACGACGAGGGCGCGGCGCTGTGGCCCGACCGGTACCTCACCGAGGGCCGGCTGGTCGTCGTGCGCTCGCCCCGGCGGGAGCCGTCGTCGCGCTGGGCGCGGCTGCGCGCGGCCGCCGTCCGGCTGGACCGGGCCGCCCGCGCCCGGCTGGGACTGCCGTCCCCCGATCCTGAGCCGCCGTCCCCGGCACCCGAGGCGGCGTTCGCGGCGTGGGACACCACCGAGGCGCGCGTCGCCGCGGCCGCCGGGCGGGCGTGGGCCGAGACGGTGCGCGAGCCGTCCTGGTCCTCCCCGCTGCTCGCGGCGAGCCGCTTCGACGGCCAGGCCGAGGTCGACCGCATCGTCGACCTCGCGCTGCGCATCCGGTCGGCCCGCGTCTCCCTCGGGGTGCGCCCGGCCGGGACGGCGGCGGAGTACTGGGACCGGCAGTCCGCCGCGCTGGAGGCCGCCGCCCTCCGGCTCGGGCACCGCGCCGACGCGCTGATCCGCTACCGCGACCAGGCCGCGCTCCTCTCGGCCGAGCTGCGCCAGCTTGCCGACCTGGAGCGGCTGGAGCGCAGCGCCGCGGAGGTCGACGGGATCACCGCCGCGACGTCGGCGCTGCCCGGTCGGGGGGACGGCGACCTGCGTGCGGTGGCCGACGAGATCGCCGCGGTGCGCAGCGCGGTGACCGAGCTGGTCGGGCTGATGACCCGCACCCGCGCGCCGCTGGCCGAGCCGCCGGGCTGAGGGGCGAGGTGGGTGCTCCCGCCCGAGCCCACGAGCTGATCGACGAGAGCCACGAGGCCGGCCGGGTGCTGACTCACCACCACGGACTCTGCGCGCTGGTGGCCCCCTCGACCTGCGGGAACGGGCCACGGGCGCGCAGTCGTCCCCGCGACGCAGCCGCCACGCCGGGCGAGGTGCGCTCGTGGCACCTTCCCGGGCCGGGATGTGCCGCAGCCGCACACACCCGGCCGTCCGCGTGCATGGCCCGGCGGCGAGCGCGGGTAGAGCGACTCCATGGCGCCTCCCCTCAGCGACGCGGTCGTCGTCGACGTCCTCCGCCGGGTCGACCGGCTGACGACGCCGCTGGTCCGCCGGCTCGGCCGCCCACCGGAGCTGCCGCAGGCCGAGCGGGAGCAGTGGTGGGCCGACCGGGTCTCGCGCGTCGCGGCCGGCGTCAGCGCCGTCCCCCGCCTCGCCGGCAAGCTGGCCGACCTGCTGCCGCTGCAGAACACGATCGGCTCCGCGGTCCAGGCGCTGGTGGTGGGCGGGGTGGCCGCGGAGCACGGCGTCGAGGACGAGGCCGAGCGGGTGTCGCTGCTGGCTCACGTGCTGCTCGACCGCGACCTGCCCGCCGAGCGGGTGCGGCCGCTGCTGGAGCGGGCCCCCGGCGCCTACGCCGACGACGTCCTCGGGGACAGGGACGACCGCAGCGCCGTCCGCACCCTGTGGCGGGTGGCCCGGCTGCTCGGCCGCATCGACGACACCCTCGACGCCCGGCCCAAGGGCAAGCTGCGGCACCGGGCCCTGGCGAACCTGCCGGTGGTCGGCACGCTCGGCGGTTACGCGGCCGAGCGGGAGGGCCTGCGCCGGGCGGCGGCCGAGACGGCGGCGCTGCTGGCCGGCCGCGCCACCCGGGCCCCCGCGGCGGACCCGGCTCAGTGAGGAGCGGGGACCGCCACCAGGTTGGCGTGGACCTCACGGGTCGCCGTCGACCGGTTCATGGTGATGAAGTGGATGCCCGGGACGCCCTCGTCGAGCAGCGTCCGGCACAGCTCGGTGGCGACCTCGACGCCGTAGGCCCGCACCGCGGCCCTGGCCTCGGGGGTGTCCCCGTCCAGCTCGGCGAAGCGGGCGGCCAGGTGCTCGGGGAACGCCTGCCCGGACAGCTGGACGATGCGGGTGATCTGCCGGGCGTTGGTCACCGGCATGACCCCGGCGATGATCGGCACCTCGCAGCCGGTGGCGGCCACCCGGTCGCGCATCCGCAGGTAGTCCTCCGGGCGGAAGAACATCTGGGTGATCGCGAAGTCGGCGCCGGCCCGGCACTTGCGCACGAACATCTCGACGTCGGTCTCGAAGTCCGGCGAGCGCGGGTGCCGCTCCGGGAAGGCGGCCACGCCGACGGAGAAGTCACCCATGGAGCGGATCAGCTCGACCAGCTCGGCGGCGTAGGTCAGCCCCTCCGGGTGGGCCACCCACTCCGCCTGCGGGTCGGCGCCCGGCGGGTCCCCGCGCAGCGCCAGCAGGTTCCGCACGCCCGCCGCGGCCAGCCGGCTGACCACGTGCCGGAGCTCGGCGACGCTGTGGTCGACGGCGGTCAGGTGGGCCAGCGGGGTCATCGTCGTCTCGGTGGCGATGCGCTCGGTGACCGAGACGGTGCCCTCGCGGGTCGACCCGCCGGCGCCGTAGGTGACCGACACGAACGACGGCTGCAGCCGCTCGAGCTCGCGCAGCGCCGTCCACAGCTGGGTGGCGCCCTCGGGGCTCTTGGGCGGGAAGAACTCGAAGGACCACGTCGGCCGGCTCTCGGCGAGCAGCTCGCGCACGGTCCGCGTCATGGACAGCGAGGATACGGACCCGCCGGAGTCCGGCCCGCCCTGCATCCGTCCGGCACGCCCCCGGAGAAGGTCCTCCGGCACCGCCGCCCCACCGGCCCCAGGAGGCAGACCCCGTGGCCCTGACCGACTCCGCCCGGATCCCGGCCGCGCCTGATCGAATGGCGCGCGATACTCGGTCCGTGATCGCCGGGGCGCAGCAGCGCGAGACACCCGTCCTCCCCCCGGCTCCCCCGCCGGCCGCCGCCGAGATCGACCGCGTGCGCGCGGCGGTCTGGGACGCCCTCTCGGACTTCCTCGAGGTGCAGCGGGAGACCCTCGCGGCGATGGACCCGTCGCTCGTCCCGGTGATCGACGAGGTCTGCGCCCTGGCCGACGGCGGCAAGCGGCTGCGCCCGCTGTTCGCCTACTGGGGCTGGCGCGGCGTCAGCGGCGAGGGGCCCCGGGAGTCCGACGCGGCGGTGCTGCGGGCGGTGGCCGCGCTGGAGTTCGTGCACGCCAGCGCGCTGGTGCACGACGACGTCATGGACGGCGCGCTGACCCGCCGCGGCCGCCCGGCGACCCACGTCGGCTTCGCCTCCCGGCACGGCGACGGCGCGCTGGCCGGGGACGGCGACGCCTTCGGCGTGGGCGCGGCGATCCTCGTCGGCGACCTCGCGCTGGTGTGGTCCGACGAGCTGCTGCGCTGCTCGGGCATCTCCCCCACCGCGCTCTCCCGGGCCCGCCAGGTCTGGGACACCATGCGCACCGAGGTGACCGCCGGGCAGTACCTGGACCTGCTGCGCGCCGCCGGCGGCCTGCCCGGTGTGCAGGGCGCGCTGACCGTGGCCCGCTACAAGAGCGCCGGCTACACCGTGCAACGGCCGCTGCAGCTGGGCGCCGCCATCGCCGGCGCCGGCGAGCGCACCGCCGACGTCTACACCGCGATCGGCCTGCCGCTGGGTGAGGCGTTCCAGCTGCGCGACGACGTCCTCGGGGTGTTCGGCGACCCGTCGGTCACCGGCAAGTCCGCCGACGACGACCTGCGCGAGGGCAAGCAGACGCTCCTGGTGGCGCTGGCCGAGGAGGCCGCGGACGACGAGGGACGGCGGCTGCTCACCGAGGCGCTGGGGAACCCCGATGCCGGCCCGGCCGAGTTCGACGCGCTGCGGGCGCTCTTCGAGTCCACCGGCGCCCGCGCGCAGGTCGAGCAGCGGATCGCCGAGCGCACCGCCCTCGCCCGCACCGCCATCGCCGAGGCCCCGCTGGCCGACGACGCCCGGGCCGCCCTCGACGCGCTCGCCGTCGCCGCGACCACCCGCACCGCCTGATGGTCCGCACCGTCCCCGGGCGCACCGACCGCGTCGTCGTCGTGGGCGCCGGCCTCGCCGGGCTGTCGGCGGCCCTGCGGCTGCGCGGCGCCGGCCGGGAGGTCACCGTCGTCGAACGCGCCTCCGGCCCCGGCGGGCGCGCCGGGCGGATCGAGGAGCGCGGCTACGCCCTCGACACCGGCCCGTCGGTGTTCACCGCCCCGGAGCTGGTCGCCGACACCCTCGCCGCGGTCGGCGAGAAGCTCGAGGACCGGCTGCAGGTGGTCCCCCTGCAGACCACCTACCGGGCACAGTTCGCCGACGGCTCGCAGTTGGACGTGCACGCCGACGTCGACGCGTTCGCCGCCGAGGTCGAGGCGCTGTGCGGGCCCGCCGAGGCGGCCGCGCTGCGCCGGTACCTGGCCGACCTGGCCGAGCTCTACCGGCTGCAGCTGAGCACCTTCATCGACCGCAACCTCGACACCCCGCTGGACCTGCTCGGCCCCGAGCTGGTGCAGCTGGCCCGGCGCGGCGGCTTCGGCCGGCTGTCCCGGCACGTCGAGCGGCACTTCACCGACGACCGGCTGCGCCGGCTGTTCAGCTTCCAGGCCCTCTATGCCGGGGTCTCGCCGTACCGCGCGATCGCCGCCTACGCGGTCATCGCCCAGCTCGACATCGGCGCCGGCGTCTGGCACCCCGTCGGCGGGATCGCCGCCGTCCCCCGCGCGATGGCCGCCGCGGCCGCCGACGCCGGTGTGACCCTGCGCCACGACACCGAGGTGCGGGAGCTGGAGGTCAGCGGGTCGCGGGTCACCGGCGTGCTGCTGGGCGACGGCGAGCGGCTGCCCGCGGACGCCGTCGTCGTCACCGTCGACCGGCCGGAGACGCTGGTGCCCGGCTTCCGGCGGCTGCGGCGGCCGGTGTACTCGCCGTCCTGCGTGGCCGTGCACGTCGGCGTCCGCAGCGAGCTCCCCGGCCAGGCGCACCACACGATCAGCTTCGGCGCCGCGTGGCGCGAGGTCTTCGCCGAGCTGACCCGCGACGGCCGGCTCCTCGGCGGGGGTCCCGGGACTCGGCGGGGGAAGATCATGACCGACCCGAGCCTGCTGGTCAGCATGCCGTCGCGCACCGACCGCAGCCTCGCCCCCGAGGGCGGCCAGGTGCTGAGCATCGTCGCGCCCACCCCGAACCTGGACCCGCACAGCGGCGGCAACCCCGACCTGGACTGGACGACGCTGGGCCCCCGCTACCGCGACGAGGTGCTGGGCGTGCTGGAGGAGCGCGGCTGGACCGGGCTGACCGGCGCGATCGAGGTCGAGCACGTCGACACCCCGCTGACCTGGGCGGCGCAGGGCATGGCCGCGGGGACGCCGTTCGCGCTGGCGCACACCTTCGGCCAGACCGGCCCGTTCCGGACACCGACGCTGCCCCGCCGCGGCCCGGAGAACGTGGTCCTCGCCGGCTCGTCGGTGCAGCCCGGCGTCGGCGTGCCCATGGTCGTCATCAGCGGCCGGTTGGCCGCAGAGAGGATCACCGGACGGGTCCGGCCATCCCCGCGGAACTGGCCGGACCCGGGAACGGGCAGCCGATGACCCTCACCGACCCGCCGCGCACGCAGGCCGAGCGGCAGGCCCACCTCGACGCCGCCTACCGGCACTGCGCGGCGATCAACGCCGAGCACGGCAAGAGCTACCACCTGGCCACCCGGCTGCTCACCCCGGACCGGCGCCCGGCGGTCCACGCGCTCTACGCCGCCGCCCGCACCGCGGACGACCTCGTCGACCACCCCGGCGCCGACCCGGCCGGCGACCTCGCCGAGTGGTCCCGCGCGGTGCTGGCCGAGCTGGAGGCCGGCTGGTCCGACGACCCGGTGCGCCTCGCCCTGGTGCACACCTACCGCCGGTACGACATCGCCGTCGAGCACCTGGTCGACTTCCTCGCCGCGATGACCAGCGACCTCGACGTCACCGGGTACGCCGACATGGACGCCCTCGACCGGTACATGTGGGGCTCGGCGTCGGTCATCGGCCTGCAGGTGCTGCCCGTGCTCGGCACCGCCCGGGGCGTGGCCCGCGAGGAGGCCGCCCCGCACGCCATCGCGCTGGGCGAGGCCTTCCAGCTGACCAACTTCCTGCGCGACGTCGCCGAGGACGTCGACCGGGGCCGGGTCTACCTGCCCGCCGACCTCATGGCCGCGCACGGCGTCACCCGCGAGCAACTCGCCGAGAAGCGGTACGACACCCACTTCCGGGAGCTGATGCGGGAGATGGTCGCCATCGTGCGCCGCCGCTACGACGACGCCGCCCCCGGGACGCCGATGCTCGCGCCGGAGTCCCGCGACTGCGTGCGCGCCGCCACCGACCTCTACGGCGGCATCCTCACCGAGATCGAGCGGGCCGACTACCGGGTGCTCGACCGCCGGGTGCGGGTGTCCAGGCCACGGCGTCTGGCGGTGTTCGCCCGCCGGTTGACCGCCGCCCAGCTGGCCAGGGTCAGGGTCACCATGGCGAAGCCGAACAGCAGGTCCTCGACCGGCGCGTAGGCGATCCGCGGGCCCCAGATGGTGTCCGGGTCGTAGGTGACGACGTCCAGCCCGGTCAGCACGCCGTTCATGAGCAGCTGGAACGTGACGATGATCGCGTAGGCCACCCAGAACACTGGCCGGGTGACCATGCGGGTGCGGTAGACGGCCAGGTCCAGCCCGAGGACGGCGAGCACCGCGGTGACCGCGAGGGCGCTGTAGCTCACCGGCCGGTCCCGGCTTCCTCAGCCGGGTACCCGGCGTCCCAGCCGGTGACCTTGCGCACGGCCTCCAGCGCCAGCACCGAGCACAGCGGGACGACGAGGAAGAACAGCACCTCCTCGACCGGGATGCCGCCGGGCAGCCGGACGCCGAGGGTCAGCCGGTCGGAGTAGTCCCAGTGGCCCTGCGCGATCGCGTACAGCACCCAGACGACGAAGACGGCGAACTCCGGCGCGACCGCGACCAGCAGCCGCCGCCAGCGGGCGTACACCCGCACTCGCAGCAGGAGCTCGAGCGGCGCGGTGACGACCAGGCAGCCGGCCAGCAGCGCGAGGTAGGTCAGCTGCCCCATCTGTCGGCGCTCAGAACGCCAGGGCCTGGGCGCGCCGGGTGACCTCGGTGTGCCGGTCGCTGCGCAGCGCCTCCACGGGCGTGCCCGGCAGCGTGTCGTCGGCGCGGAACAGCCACTCGAAGACCTCCGCGTCGCTGAACCCGCCGTCCTTGAGCACGGTGATCAGGCCGGGCAGGTGCTTGAGGACGGCGCCGTCCTGGAGGAAGTCGGCCGGGATCCGGCTGTTGCCGCTGCCGGGGACGGCCATGAGCTTGTGCTCGCGCAACAGCTGGCGGACCCGGTTCGGCGAGACCCCCAGTACAGCGGCGACCTCAGCGGGGGTGAGCGTCTCCATGACGTCCGAGCCTATGACCCCCCCGCGGTTCGCCGTGCCGGGGACGCCGACCCGCCGTCCAGCTGCCCCGATACCATGGGGCGGGGCCGTGACTGGCGCTGCTGAGGTGGACCACCACCGGGGAGCGGTCCGCACCACCCCGCCGGGCGCCTGGGCACCCACTCGTCGTCCCCTCGCGCTGGAGCCCTCCATGACCGACGTCAGCACCCACGCCACCGCACCCTCCGACGCCGCCCTGCCCCACGCCGACGTCGCCTCCGCCGCCTACCGCAGCGCGCTGCAGGTCATCGGGGCCGTGGAGCCCCGGGTGGCCGACGCGATCGGCGCGGAGCTCGCCGACCAGCGGGCCTCGCTGAAGCTGATCGCCAGCGAGAACTACGCCAGCCCCGCCGTGCTGCTCACCATGGGGAACTGGCTGTCGGACAAGTACGCCGAGGGCACCGTCGGGCACCGCTTCTACGCCGGCTGCCAGAACGTCGACACCGTCGAGGCGCTGGCCGCCGAGCACGCCCGCGAGCTGTTCGGCGCCCCGCACGCCTACGTGCAGCCGCACTCGGGCATCGACGCCAACCTGGTCGCCTTCTGGGCGGTGCTGGCCTCCCGCGTCGAGTCCCCGGCCCTGGAGAAGGCCGGCGTCCGGCACGTCAACGAGCTGACCGACGCCGACTGGTCGGCGCTGCGCCACCAGCTCGGCGACCAGCGGATGCTCGGCATGTCCCTGGACGCCGGCGGCCACCTCACCCACGGCTTCCGGCCGAACATCAGCGGCAAGATGTTCGAGCAGTCCTCCTACGGGACCGACCCCGAGTCCGGGCTGCTGGACTACGACGCCGTCCGCGAGCGGGCCCGCGAGTTCCGGCCGCTGATCCTCATGGCCGGCTACTCCGCCTACCCGCGCCGGGTGGACTTCGCCCGGATGCGCGAGATCGCCGACGAGGTGGGCGCCACGCTGGTCGTCGACATGGCCCACTTCGCCGGCCTGGTCGCCGGGAAGGTCTTCACCGGCGACTTCGACCCCGTGCCGCACGCCCACGTCGTCACCACCACGACGCACAAGTCGTTGCGCGGCCCGCGCGGCGGCATGGTGCTGGCCCAGCCCGAGTACGCCGACGCCGTCGACCGCGGCTGCCCGATGGTGCTCGGCGGTCCGCTGCCGCACGTCATGGCCGCCAAGGCGGTCGCCTTCGCCGAGGCCCGGCAGCCCGCCTTCGCCGGGTACGCGCAGCGCATCGTCGACAACGCCGTCTCCCTCGCCGAGGGGCTGACCCGCCGCGGCGCGCGGCTGGTCACCGGCGGCACCGACAACCACCTGGTGCTCGTCGACGTCTCCGGCTTCGGCCTCACCGGTCGCCAGGCGGAGTCCGCGCTGCTGGACGCGGGCATCGTGACCAACCGCAACGCCGTCCCGGCCGACCCGAACGGTGCCTGGTACACCTCCGGCATCCGGCTGGGCACCCCGGCGCTGACCACCCGCGGCTTCGGGGCGGACGAGTTCGACCGCACCGCCGAGCTGATCGTCGACGTCCTGTCGAACACGACGCCGACCGCCACCCGGGACGGGGCGCCGTCCAAGGCCAGGTACGCGACCGCCGACGGCCTGGCCGACCGGACCCGCGACGCGGCCGCCGAGCTGCTGGACCGCCACCCGCTCTACCCCGGCCTGGAGCTCTGAGGGAAGGGACGCGGTCTCAGGTCCCGCCTCGAGGGGCCGGAGGCTCCCCGAGGCGGGACGGTCGAAGGACCCCCTGCCCCCACCGCTCGCGAGCTCGCGGTGGGCCCCTGCAGGGGGCCGACGCGGCACGTGGCCGCGGGTCGCGCCGAGCGGGGGGCCGGAGGCTCCCCCGAGGCGGGACGGGGTGGGGCTCCGCGTGGGCCGACGCGGCACGTGGCCGCGGTGACGTCCGGAGGACGTCGGTGTAGGTGTGACGGGTGAACCCGTCACACCGGCCGGCGCTCCGCGTGTACGGGCGGCGCAGCGCCGACCCGCTCCTACACTCGGCCGGGTGGACACCGCCGTGACCGACCCCGTGGTCGGCCTCGTCCTCGAGGGGAGGTACCTGCTCGAGGAGCGCCTCGCCCGAGGCGGCATGTCCACCGTCTACGCCGCCACCGACCTCCGGCTGCACCGCACCGTCGCGGTCAAGGTCATGGCCGAGCACCTGGCGCACGACCCGACGTTCGTCGACCGGTTCACCCGCGAGGCGCGGGCCGCGGCGATGCTCAGCCACCCCAACGTCGTGTCGGTCAGCGACCAGGGCAGCGACCAGGGCCTGGTGTTCCTGGTGATGGAGCTGGTCCGCGGCCGCACGCTGCGCGACCTGCTGCAGGCCCGCGGCCGGCTCACCGTCGCCGAGGCCTTCGCCGTCCTGGAGCCGGTGCTCTCCGGGCTCACCGCCGCCCACCGCGCCGGGATCGTGCACCGCGACATCAAGCCCGAGAACGTGCTCATCGGCGCCGACGGCGTGGTGAAGGTCGCCGACTTCGGCCTGGCCCGCGCGCTCACCGGCACCGGGCAGACCAGCCACACCGGCGGCGTGCTCATCGGCACCGTCGCCTACCTCTCCCCCGAGCAGCTCGAGCGCGGCAAGGCCGACGCCCGCAGCGACGTCTACGCCGCCGGTGTCGTGCTCTACGAGATGCTCACCGGCCACCCGCCCTACGGGGGCGACACCCCGCTGGCCGTGGCCTACCAGCACGTGCACCACGACATGCCCCGGCCGTCGGAGGAGGTGCCGGGCCTGCCGTGGGAGGTCGACGAGCTGGTCGCGCGCACCACCCGCCGCGAGCCGGCCATCCGCCCGCTGGACGCCGGCGCGTTCCTCGCCGACCTCGAGGACGTGCGCACCGACCTGGCCATAGAGCGCGTCCCCGTCCCCACCGGGCGCGTCCCCGCCACCGCCGACACCCTGCGGCCGACCAACCGGCCCAGCCGCCCGACCCGGCACACCGGCGACCCGGCCGCTCCGCGTACCGAGGTGCTCGGCCCCGGTGGGACCCGGCCCGGGCGCGCCAGCGGCCGGACCTCGATGCTGCCCGGGGCCGGCACGGGCACCGACCCGGGTGCACGGCGGCCCGCGCCCCAGCGCGCCCGCCCCGGCGTGCCGCCGCACATCCGCCGCCGCCGCGCCCGGCTCGCCGTCGCCCTCGTGCTGCTCACCGCGATCACCATCGGCGCGGTCGGCTGGTGGCTGGGGTCCGGCCGGTGGACGACGGTGCCGCAGCTGGCCGGCAAGGAGCAGGCCGCGGCGATCGACCTGCTGCAGGAGGCCGGGCTGACCCCCGACTGCTGCGAGGAGCGGTTCAGCGAGGACGTCGCCGACGGCGTGGTCATCTCCGCCGAGCCCGAGGGCGGCGAGGCCATCCGGGGCACCGACGTCCGGCTGGTGGTCTCCAAGGGCCCGGAGCGGTTCGAGGCGTCCCCGGACCTGGTGGGCCAGCCGCTGGACGCGGTCCGCACCGCGCTCGAGAAGGTCCCGGTGGTCGTCCAAGAGGTGCAGGACTACGACAACGAGGTGCCGGTCGGCCACGTGACCGGCTTCGACCCGGAGGCCGGCACCGAGCTCAAGCGCGACCAGGAGCTGGTGGTCTACGTCAGCCGCGGGCACGAGCCGGTGACCGTGCCGGCCGTCGTCGGGCTCTCCCCCGACGAGGCG
The DNA here is from genome assembly GCF_900103785.1 of Geodermatophilus siccatus. Taxonomy (GTDB): domain Bacteria; phylum Actinomycetota; class Actinomycetes; order Mycobacteriales; family Geodermatophilaceae; genus Geodermatophilus; species Geodermatophilus siccatus. The sequence goes on from NZ_FNHE01000007.1 coordinate 86,961, forward strand.
ACGGCCAACCTGGAGACGCTCGGGTTCGCCGTGGAGCGCACCGAGGGCCGCAGCGCCGACGTCGACCCCGGCGAGGTCATGGCGGTCACCCCGGCCAGCGGCCAGCAGGCGCCCTACCGGAGCACGGTCACCCTGCAGGTGTCCGCGGGGCTGCCCCAGGTGCAGGTGCCCGACGTGGTCGGCCGCAGCCAGCAGGAGGCAGCCGCGCTCCTGCAGCAGGCCGGCCTGCAGGTGCAGGTCAGCCAGTTCTTCGGCGACCGGGTGATCCGGCAGAGCCCGGCCGCCGGGCAGACGGTCGACATCGGCACCCAGGTGACGATCCTGGTGACGTTCGAACGGGACTGAGGACGCTGCGTACTGCTGCGGGTGTGCCCCCCATCGGGGCGCACATCCAGATCAAGGGCGGGCTGGCCAAGGGCGGCCTGGCCTACACCGACGCCGTCGGCGCGCGGGCCGTGCAGGTCTTCGTCGGCAACCCGCGGGGCTGGAAGCTGACCGCGGGGGACCCGCGCCAGGACGCGCTGTTCACCGCGGGCTGCGCCGAGCGCGGGGTGCCCTCCTTCATCCACACGCCGTTCCTGGTCAACGTCGGCTCCCCCACCGAGGCGACCGTCGAGCAGTCGATCGCGACCATCGCGCACAACCTCGCCCGCGGCGTCCAGCTCGGCTGCCAGGGCGTCGTCGTCCACGCCGGGTCCGCCGTCGGTGAGGACCGCTACGAGGACGCGCTGCGCCAGCTGCACGAGCGGCTGCTGCCGGTGCTCGAGGCCGCGCCGGACGACGGCCCGCGGCTGCTGGTCGAGCCGACGGCCGGTGGCGGCAGGTCGCTGGCCGCCACCGTCGAGGACCTCGGCCCGTACTTCGCCGCGCTCGAGCACCACCCACTGCTCGGCGTCTGCTTCGACACCTGCCACGCCTGGGCGGCCGGCCACGAGCTGACCGCGCCCGGCGGCACGGCCGCGACCCTGGACGCGCTCGAGGCCGCCGTCGGCCCCGGCCGGCTGGGCCTGGTGCACGCCAACGACTCGCTCGACGAGTGCGGCTCCAAGCGGGACAGGCACACCACCATCGGCGCCGGCACGATCGGGGTGGCGCCGTTCGCGGAGCTGCTGGCCCACCCCTCGATGGCCGGCGTCCCGGTCGTCGTGGAGACGCCCAGCGAGCGGGACGGCGTGGCCTCGGCCGGGCACGCGGCCGACATCGCGCTGCTCAACGAGCTCGCGGTCCTCCGGACCGCACCGCGGCCAGGTGCCGTCCCCCTGGCGAGCTGAGCTGCTGCGTCCCGCCTGCGCGGACCCCTCCGGGGCCCACTTCGGCGCGACAGGTCCCCCGAGACGGGCATGGCGCGTCCGGGTGACACGCGGACATGACGCTGTGGGCCCGCGCGCTCACTTGCGGTAGTCCTCGCCGCACCGTTGGCTGCAGGGACCGCGGTCGCCCGGCCGCGGCGAAGCCGTCCGAGGAGCCGTCACTTGCCCACTCGCCGCACCCTGGCCGCCGGCCTCGTCGCCGCCCTCGCGACGGCCGGCCTCGGCGCCACCGCCGCCCCGGCCGCCGCCGCCCCGTCCGACGGTCCGCGCGCCACCTACGTCGTCACCGTCGACCGCTCGACGCTGCCCGTGCAGGCAGCCGAGCGGGCCCGCGGCCTCGGCGGGCAGGTCGACCACGTCTACACCACAGCACTGGCCGGCTTCGCCGTCACGCTCCCGGAGGCCGCCGCGAGCCGGCTGTCGGCCATCCCCGGGGTCGTCGCCGTCGAGCGGGACCAGGCCGTCACCACCGACGAGTCCCAGTCCGGCGCGACGTGGGGCCTGGACCGCACCGACCAGCGCGACCTGCCCCTCGACACCACCTACGGCTGGACCACGACCGGCGCGGGGGTCACCGCCTACGTCATCGACACCGGCATCGCCGCCGGCCACACCGAGTTCACCGGCCGCGTGGGCGCCGGCTTCGACGCGGTCGACGGCGGCGCGCCCGACGACTGCAACGGCCACGGCACGCACGTCGCGGGCACCGTCGGCGGGACGACGTACGGCGTCGCGAAGGGCGTGCGGCTGGTCGGCGTCCGCGTGCTCGGCTGCGACGGCAGCGGCACCACCGCCGGTGTGGTCGCCGGCATCGACTGGGTCACGGCCGACCACCAGGCCGGCGCACCCGCGGTCGCCAACATGAGCCTCGGCGGCGGGACCAGCACCGCCATCGACGCCGCGGTGCGCAACTCCATCGCCGACGGGGTGAGCTACGCGGTGGCGGCGGGCAACGGCAGCTCCGCCGGCGTGGCCCAGGACGCCTGCGCCTCCTCCCCCGCGCGGGTGCCGAACGCGCTCACCGTCGGCGCGACCGACCGCACCGACCAGGCGGCGTCGTTCAGCAACTACGGCTCCTGCGTCGACCTGTTCGCTCCCGGCGTCGGCATCACCAGCGCCTGGTACACGGGCAGCACCGCGACCAACACGATCAGCGGGACGTCGATGGCCACGCCGCACGTCGCGGGCGTCGCCGCGCTCGTGCTGTCGACCACGCCGTCCGCGCCGCCGGCCACGGTCGCCGCGACGGTCACCGCCGCCGCGACTCCCGGCCACGTCGTCCTGTCGCGGACGGCCACCCGGGCCGGGACCCCGAACCGGCTGCTGTACAGCTCCTACTGATCCACCCGGCGACGGTGTGCGCGGATGCGCGGCTCTCCGGTCCGGAGCCGCGCATCCGCGCACAGCGTCGGGTCAGCAGCGGCCGCCAGCGGCGACCGCCGGCCCTCAACGGTCGAGGATCCCGGCGAGCACGTCGCCAGCGCGCTCGACGGCGGCGCGGTCGACGCCCAGGTTGGTCACCAGCCGCAGCCGCCGGTCGCTGACCTGCGACACGAGCACCCCCTGCGCCTTGGCGGCCTCGGCCACGACCGGCGCGGGGACGTCGTCCAGCCGGACGATGTTGGTCTGCACCGTGGCCGGGTCGACGCCGAGGCGCTTGGCCAGCAACTGCGCGTGCTCGTGGTCCTCGGCCAGCCGATCGAGGTGGGCGTCCAGCGCGTACAGCCCCGCCGCGGCGAGCACCCCGGCCTGCCGCATCCCGCCACCGAGCCGCTTGCGCCACAGCCGGGCGGCGGCGATCCGCTCGGCCGAGGCGACGAGCACCGACCCGACCGGGGCGCCCAGCCCCTTGGACAGGCAGACCGAGGCGGTGTCGGCCAGCCCGCCGTAGGTGGCCAGGTCGACGCCGGAGGCCACGGAGGCGTTCCAGATTCGGGCCCCGTCGAGGTGCACGTCGACGCCGGCCTGCCGCGACCAGTCCCACAGCGCCTGCAGCTGCTCCAGCGGCTGCACCAGCCCGCCGCCGCGGTTGTGCGTGTTCTCCACGGCGATCGCCGCGGTCGCGGTGAGGTGCCAGTTGTCCCGCGGGCGCACCTGCTCGACGAGCTGCGCGGTGTCGAGCCGGCCGCCGTCCGACACGACCGTGCGGGTGGAGATGCCGAAGAGCACCGCCGCCGCACCCATCTCGTAGGTGACGATGTGCGCCTCGGCGTCGCAGAGCACCTCCTGGCCCGGCTCGCAGACCAGCCGCAGGCCGATCTGGTTGCCCATCGTCCCCGACGGCACGAACAGCCCGGCCTCGTGGCCGAACATCCCGGCCACCCGCTCCTCGAGCGCGTTGATCGCCGGGTCCTCGCCGTAGACGTCGTCCCCGACCTCGGCCTCGGCCATCGCCCGGCGCATGCCGGGCGTCGGCTTCGTGACCGTGTCGGAGCGCAGGTCGACCACGTCAGCCACGCAGCATCTCCGCGACCAGGAAGGCGAGCTCCAGCGACTGCCCGGTGTTCAGCCGCGGGTCGCAGGCGGTCTCGTAGCGGCTGTTGAGGTCCTCGTCGCTGATCTCCATGGCCCCGCCGAGGCACTCGGTGACGTCCTCACCGGTGAGCTCGACGTGGATGCCGCCGGGCCAGGTGCCCAGAGCCCGGTGGACGTCGAAGAAGCCGAGCACCTCGTCGACGACCCGGTCGAAGTGCCGGGTCTTGTAGCCGGTGGAGGACTCGTGCGTGTTGCCGTGCATCGGGTCGCACTGCCAGACGACCTGGTGGCCGCTGGCGGTCACCTTCTCCACGATCGCGGGCAGGACGTCGCGGATCTTGCCGTTGCCCATCCGGCTGATCAGGGTCAGCCGGCCCGGGATGCCCTCGGGGTCGAGCCGCTCGACGAGCTCGGTCGCCTGCTCGGGGGACGTCGTCGGGCCGATCTTGACGCCGATCGGGTTGGCGATCCGCGACATGAACTCCACGTGCGCGCCGTCGAGCTGGCGGGTGCGCTCCCCGATCCAGACGAAGTGCGCCGAGGCGGCGTAGGGCCGGCCCTCGTGCACCCGCAGCAGCGCCCGCTCGTAGTCGAGGATCAGCCCCTCGTGGCTGTTGTAGAGCTCCACGCCGCGCAGCGCGGTGTCGTCGACGCCGCAGGCCTTCATGAACGCCAGCGCCCGGTCGATCTCGCGGGCGATCACCTCGTAGCGCACGCCCGCCGGAGAGCTGGCGACGAAGTCCTTGTTCCAGTCGTGCACGGCGTGCAGGTCGGCCATGCCACCGCGGGCGTAGGCGCGGATCATGTTCATCGCGGCCGCGGAGTTGGCGTAGGCGCGCACCAGCCGGTTCGGGTCCGGGATGCGCTTCTCCAGCACCGGCTCCAGCGAGTTGACCATGTCGCCGCGGTAGGAGGGCAGGCCGAGGGCGTCGGTGTTCGACGAGCGGGGCTTGGCGTACTGCCCGGCCACCCGGCCCACCTTGACCACCGGCACGCTCGCGCCGTAGGTCAGGACGACGGCCATCTGCAGCAGCGTCCGCGTGGTGCTCTGCAGGTGCGCGTCGGTGTTGAGGTCGAAGGTCTCCGCGCAGTCACCGCCCTGGAGCAGGAACGCCCGGCCCTGCGCCACCTCGGCCAGCCGCGTGCGCAGCTCGTCGACCTCGCTGGGCGCCACGATGGGCGGCACGGAGGAGAGGGTGGCCAGGACGGTGTCCAGTGCGGCGCGGTCGGGCCACTCCGGCTGCTGGGCGGCGGGCAGCTCCCGCCACCGGTCCAGGTCGGGCAGCAGGGCAGCCGGGTCGGAGAGGGTCACGCCCTCAGAGGGTACCGGCGGCTCTGCCGCAGCCCTCGCCGCGAGCCTCGTGACGTCCTGGAACGGCCTCCCCGCAGGGTCCGCCGCGAGCCTGCGAGTGGCGGGGGGCAGGGAGGTCCTCCTTCAGCCGAAGAAGACCTCGACCTCCGCGTACCGGTCGACCGGGACCAGCTTCAGCTGCGCGGTGGCCTCGGCCAGGGGCACCCGCACGATGTCGGTGCCCCGCAGCGCCACCATCACCCCGGTCTCCCCGGCGTGCACCGCGTCGAGCGCGGCCAGGCCGAAGCGGGTGGCCAGCACCCGGTCGAACGGCGAGGGGGTGCCGCCGCGCTGGATGTGCCCCAGGACGACGGCGCGGGACTCCCGGCCGGTGCGCTCCTCGATCACCGAGGCCAGCGCGGTGCCGATCCCGCCGAGCCGGACGTGGCCGAACGCGTCCTTCTCGCCCGTGGCCGTCACCAGGTCGCCGTCCTTGGGCTTGGCGCCCTCGGAGACCACCACGATCGGGGAGTAGCCGGAGTCGAACCGGCGCTGGCAGTGCTCCACGACGGCGTCGACGTCGAAGGGCTGCTCGGGGATGAGGACGACGGTGGCGCCGCCGGCCATCCCGGCGTGCAGGGCGATCCACCCTGCGTGCCGGCCCATGACCTCGACCACGAGCGTGCGGTGGTGGCTGTCCCCGGTGGTGTGCAGCCGGTCGATGGCCTCGGTGGCCACGCCGAGCGCGGTGTCGAAGCCGAAGGTGTAGTCGGTGGCGTCGAGGTCGTTGTCGATGGTCTTGGGGACGCCGACCACCCGCACGCCGGCCTCGGCGAGCTTGGTGGCCACGCCGAGGGTGTCCTCGCCGCCGATCGGGATCAGCGCGTCGACACCGAGCCGCTCGAGCGTGGCGAGCACCCGGTCGGCGCCGCCCTCCAGCGCATAGGGGTTGGTGCGCGAGGTGCCCAGGACGGTGCCGCCGCGGGGCAGGATGCCCCGGACGGCGGCGAGGTCCATCGGCACGGTGTCGCCCTCGAGGACCCCACGCCAGCCGTCGCGGAAGCCGACCACCTCGTCGCCGCACCGGACGCCCTTGCGGACGATGGCGCGGATCACCGCGTTGAGGCCCGGGCAGTCGCCGCCGCCGGTCAGGATGCCGATGCGCATGGGGCCGTCCTCCGGGATGGTTCGGGGCGCTCACGGTCGTTGGCGGAGTGGTGCCGCTGGTCAGGGGGATGATCGTATGCCGAGGGTGATCGCCGTCACAGGGGCAACGGGCGTGCTCGGGGGACGTGTCGTCGAACGGCTCGCCGGCCGGGGGGACGTCGCCCTGCGGCTGGTGGTGCGCGATGCCGCCCGCGCCCCGCGCGTGCCCGGCGCCGGGGTGGCCGTCGTCCCGGGCGGCTACGCCGACGGGCCCGGCCTGACCGCCGCCCTCGCCGGGGTGCACACCCTCTACCTGGTGTCGGCCGCCGAGGCCGAGGACCGGCTGCAGCAGCACCGCACCGCCGTCGCCGCGGCGGCCGCGGCCGGCGTGCAGCGCGTCGTCTACACCTCCTTCCTCGGCGCCGCTCCGGACGCCGTCTTCACCCTCGCCCGCCAGCACGCCGCCACCGAGGAGGCCCTCGCCGCGACCGGCGTGCGCACCACGGTGCTGCGGCACGCCATGTACGCCGACTTCGTGCCGTTCTTCGCCGTCCTCGAGGACGGGCGGGCGGTGATCGCGGCGCCGGCCGACGACGGGCGGGCGTCCTTCGTGTCCCGCGACGACCTGGCCGACGTCGGGGCCGCCGTCCTGCTCGACGACTCCCCCGCCCTGGACGGCGCCGTGCTCGACGTGACCGGGCCGGAGGCGCTGTCGCTGGACGACGCGGCGGCCGTCCTGGCCGAGGTGACCGGCCGGCCCGCCGCCTACCGCCGCCAGACCGTCGAGGAGGCGTGGGCCACCCGGCGTCCGTCCGGGCACCCGGACTGGGAGGTCGAGGGCTGGGTCACCAGCTACCGGGCGATCGCCGCGGGCGAGATGTCCCGCGTCACCGACGTCGTCCCCACGCTGACCGGGCACCCGGCGCGGACGGTGGCCGAGCACCTGCGCGCTCACCCGGAGGACTGGGCCCACCTCCGCTCCTGAGCGCCTGACCTGCAGGGAAGGGGAACCGAGGGGTCCGTGACCCCTGGTTGCCCCATTCCGGTTCACAACCGGCCGGTTCCTGCCGATGTGCGACCCGGCGGCCGTCATCGGGCCGCCAGGACGAACGGGAGCGGCCCCTTGCGCTGGGACATCAGGACCAAGGTGGTGGCACTCGCGACCGCGTGCGTCGCGACCACCGGGATCACGGTGGGCGGGGTGAGCGCCTGGCAGAGCAGCGCCTTCGCCGACGAGGCCCGCGCCGACGTCGAGCAGCTCGTCGCCGACGACCTCACCCAGACCGCCAGCGGCGTCCACGACGTGGTGGCCACCCAGGGCGCCTCCACCGCGGCCAAGGTGGACTCCGACCTCGCCGTCGCCCAGCACGTCCTGGCGCAGGCCGGCGGTCTCCGGCTCGACCGCGGCACGGTGACCTGGCAGGCGAAGAACCAGTTCAGCGGCGAGGTGACGCCGGTCGAGCTGCCCCGCGCCTCGGTGGGCGGCACGTGGCTGGGCCAGAACGCCGACCCGGGCGTGCCGACGCCCGTGGTCGACCAGGTGCAGGCGCTCGTCGGTGGCACCGCCACGGTCTTCCAGCGCACCGGGCCGGCCGGCGACATGCTGCGCGTGGCCACCAACGTCGTCGGGACGACGGGCTCGCGGGCCATCGGCACCTACATCCCGGCGACCAATCCCGACGGCGCGCCCAACCCGGTGCTGGCCGCCGTCCTCGCCGGGCAGACATACCGCGGCAACGCCTTCGTCGTCGACTCCTGGTACGTCTCGGCCTACGCGCCGCTGTTCGACGGCGCCGGTCAGGTGATCGGCATGGTGTACGTCGGCCAGGAGCAGCAGAACCTGCCGGCGCTGCGGGAGAGCCTCGAGCAGACCACCGTCGGCGAGAACGGCCGGGTCGAGGTGTTCGGCGGCACCGGAGACCTGCGCGGCCAGGTGCTGGTCAGCCGGGGCGGGGTCCGCGACGGCGAGTCGCTGCTCGACGCCACGGACGCCCAGGGCACCCGGTGGGTGGAGCAGGTCGTCGACGCCGCGGTCGCCCTGCAGCCGGGCGAGCAGGCCACCGTCCGCTACGTCGACGCCGAGACCGGCCCGCACACCGTGCGCGTCTCCTACTACCAGCCGTGGAACTGGGTGATCGCGACGATCGCCCGCGACAGCGACTTCGCCGGCCCGGTGGAGCACCTGGAGTCCGGCCGCTCCTCGATGCTCACCGGCGTCGTCGGCGCCGTCCTGCTGATCGCCGCTGCCGGGGGCGCGCTGGCCTGGCTGGTCGGCCGCCGGCTGACCGGCCCGCTGGAGCGGCTGCGGGCGCGGATGGCCGAGATCGCCGACGGGGAGGGCGACCTGACCCAGCGGATGGACGAGTCCGGCCGGGACGAGGTCGGCGACCTGTCGCGGGCGTTCAACCGCTTCGTCGAGAAGGTCTCCGCGACCATCCGCGACGTGGGCGCGTGCGCGCGCACGCTGGCCGCCTCGGCCGGCACGGTCGCCACGGTCGCCGAGGGCCTCGGCGACCGGGCCGCCCGCAGCCGGGACCAGGCCCGCACCGCCCAGCAGGCCGCCGGCGACATCAGCGCGGGGGTGACCTCCGCGGCAGCCGGGGCCGAGCAGATGGGCGCCTCGATCGCCGAGATCGCCCGCAGCGCCAGCGAGGCCGCGCGGGTGGGCCGCAGCGCCGCCGACCTCGCCCGGCAGACCGAGAGCACGGTGGCCGCCCTGGGTGCGAGCTCGGCCGAGATCGGGGACGTCGTCAAGGTGATCGCCGCGGTGGCCGAGCAGACCAACCTGCTGGCCCTCAACGCGACCATCGAGGCCGCGCGGGCCGGCGAGGCGGGCAAGGGCTTCGCCGTCGTCGCGAACGAGGTCAAGGAGCTGGCGCAGGAGGCGTCCCGGGCCAGCGAGGAGATCACCCAGCGGGTGCAGGGCATCCAGGCCGACACGTCGGCGGCGGTGGGGTCCATCGGGCGGATCGCCGAGGTCGTGCGGGACATGAACGACCACCAGACCACGATCGCCAGCGCGGTCGAGGAGCAGACGGCGGTCACCGACGAGCTGACCCGCAACGTCGGCGCCGCCGCCGACGGGGCGACCGCGTTCACCGGCACGCTCACCGCCGTCAGCGAGGACGCCGAGCGCAGCGCCGAGGACGTGGACTCCGCCCGCACCGCGGCCCGTGGGCTCGACCGGCTCTCGCAGGAGCTGACCCGGCTGCTGGGGGTCTTCACCGTCTGAGGGAGGACCCCGTCCCCCCACCCTTGGCGAGCTCGGGATGGGGCCCGGGACGGGGCCATCGACGACGCCCCCTCCGGCCCACGCCGAGGGGGCGTCGTCGCGGCGCGGGGCGGGCGGCGGGCTTCTGCGCGGGCCCGTCCGGTGCGACGCTCGGGACGTCGCACGGGGCCGCGTCCGGAGGGGAGACGCCCATGACCGTCCCGGCCACGCCGTTCAGCGACCCTGCGGTCCTCGCCGATCCGTACCCGGTGCTCGCCGCCCTCCGGGAGAGCGGCCCGGTCCACCGGCTGGACGGGCGACTGGGCGTGCCCGTGTGGGTGGTCACCCGCTACGCGGACGTCCTCGCGGCGCTGTCGGAGCCGCGGCTGAGCAACGACCCGCAGCAGGCCGTCGACCTGGAGGAGGCCCTGCGCGGCGACTTCCTCAGCCGCAGCATGATCGGCGCGGACCCGCCGGAGCACACCCGCCTGCGCCGGCTGGTGTCCAAGGCGTTCACCGCCCGCCGGGTCGAGGGGCTGCGGCCGCGGGTGCAGGCGATCACCGACACGCTGCTCGACCGGGTGAGCCCACGCGGCCACGCCGAGCTGGTCGGTGAGTTCGCCCTCCCGCTGCCCATCACGGTGATCGGGGAGCTGCTCGGCGTCCCCGAGGCCGACCGGGACCGCTTCCGGACCTGGACCGACGACATGCTCGACCGGCCGTTCGACGCCCGCACCGACCTGGCCGTCGTCGTCGCCGCCCGCGAGCGGATGCACGGCTACCTGAGCGAGCTGGTGGACGCCAAGCGGCGGGACCCGGCCGACGACCTGCTGACCGACCTCGTCGCGGCGAGCGACGAGGGCGAGCGCCTCGACGAGCAGGAACTCCTCGCGATGACCTTCCTGCTGCTCGTCGCCGGGTACGTGACCACGGTCAGCCTCATCGGCAACGGCACGCTGGCGCTGCTGCGCGCCCCCGACCAGCTCGACCGGCTGCGCGCCGACCCGTCCCTGGTGCCCCGGGCGGTCGAGGAGCTGCTGCGCTTCGACGGGCCGGTCAACCCCGGGCTCAGCCGCTTCGCCCTCGAGGACCTGGAGCTCGGCGGGGCGCGGATCCGCCGGGGGGACGTGGTGCTGCTCGCGATCGCGGCGGCCAATCGGGACCCCGACCGCTTCCCCGACCCCGACCGGCTGGACGTCGGATCCGCCGATCCCGGCCACCTGGCCTTCGGGCACGGGATCCACTACTGCCTGGGCGCACCCCTGGCCCGCCTGGAGGGGCAGGTGGCCTTCGCCGCGCTGCTGGAGCGGCTGCCGGACCTGGCCCTGGCCACGGCCGAGGACCAGCTGCGGTGGACCGGTGGCGGGGTGCTGCGCGGTCTGCGCGAGCTCCCGGTCACCTTCACCCCCACGCCGGCGCGGACCGGCTGAGCCCGACGGCGCCCGGGCTCAGCGGCGGGCGCCCTCCATCGCCTGCCAGCGGGCGAGGTTGTAGCGGGCGTCGACGAGGGCGTCGTGGGTGCCGCTGGGCCGGGGCGGCAGCGGCGGCTGCCCGAGGTCGTCCCAGCGCTGGCGCAGCTCGCGGGTGAACCGCGGGATCGGCCGCGGCAGCGCCGGCATCGCCCCCCACAGCTGGCACAGCGCGACGTGGTCGTAGGCGGCGAACCAGGCCCACAGCTCGATCTCCTCACCCGGGCCGGTGAGGAAGGCCAGCAGCTCGTCGCGGATGCGCCGGCGGCTGCGCCACGCCCGGTCCGACGGCGGCGGCAGCTGGTCGAGCACGTTGCGCCGCACCCAGGGGATCGCCCGGCGCTCGTCGAACTCGGTGCTGACCGCGTAGAACTCCCGCCCCGTCTCGTCCACGACGCCGATGGAGACGAGGTCGATGGTCGTGCCGTCCTCGATGAACTCGGTGTCGTAGAAGAAGCGCCGCACGCCCCCACGGTAGTGAGAGGGCCCTCCTGCCCCCGGTGACGTGCTGGCACGGCCACCTCCCAGGGCCCTCCGCCCGCGCCTGCGAGGCGGGGAGCAAGGACCCCGTGTCCCCACCGCTCGCAAGTTGGCGGCGGGGCCCTGCACGGGGCCGGGTCCTTCCTCAGCCGGCCAGGGACTCCGGCGCCCGGTCGGCGGCCTCGTCGACGGGCGGCTGCAGCCGGCTGACGACCTCGGACGCGCTGGCCCCGGTGGCGTCCATCGACTTCTTCACCCGGGCGCCGTAGACGTCGACGTACTCCTGCTCCGACAGCGTCATGATCTCGTACATGATCTCGTCGGTGACCGAGCGCTCGACGAAGCGGTCGCCGGCCAGGCCCTCGTAGCGGGAGAAGTCCAGCGGCACCCCGAAGCGCACGCGCACCTTCGGGAGGTTCCAGCCGACCAGCGGCAACCGGCGCTCGCCGTAGACCATGGCCACCGGCACCACCGGCACCCCGGTCTCCAGCGTCATCCGGGCCACGCCGGTCTTGCCGCGGAAGAGCCGGCCGTCGGGCGAGCGGGTGCCCTCGGGGTAGATGCCCAGCAGCTTGCCCTGCCGCAGGATCCGCAGCCCGGTCTGGATCGCGTCCTCCGCCGCCGAGGCGCTCGTCCGGTCGATCGGCACCTGGCCGGCGCCGGTGAAGAAGGCCCGCTGCAGGAACCCCTTCACGCCGCTGCCGGTGAAGTACTCGTTCTTGGCGAGGAAGGTGACCCGGCGGCGCAGTGACAGCGGCATGAAGATCCAGTCGGCCGCCGACAGGTGGTTGCTCGCGAGGACAGCCGCCCCGCTGCGGGGCACGTTGTCGACGCCCTCCACCTGTGGCCGGAACGCCAGCTTCACGACCGGGCCGATGGCCACGTACTTGAGGAACCAGTAGAACAACACGCCTCCCTCTGGGGCTGCCAGACTATTGATCCCGGAGGCGGAAGGACAATGCCAGCCCCACAGCCCCCGTTCCCACCGGCTCGCTCGCCGGCTGACGAGGAGGACCCGTGCCCCAGCCCGCCCCGATGACCGCCGCCCCCGCGTCCGCCTCCCCCGGCCGGGGACGCGCGTGAGCGCCCGGGGGCGCGGCCGCCGGGACAACGGCCTGGACGCCGCCCTGTGGACCCCGCTGCGTGACGTCGACCCACGGGTCGGCGAGCACCTGCTCGACGTGCTCCGCGAGGCCGGGGTGGCCGCCTACCTGGAGCCCTCGGCCGACGTCGAGCCCTACACCCGCACCGTCTCGCTGCCCAGCCCGCCCAGCGACCGGCTCTTCGTCGACCGGTCCCGCAGCCGCGAGGCCCGCGCCCTGGTCGACGAGCACGCCGACGACCACGTGGCCGAGCGCACCCGGGCCCGGCAGTCCGCGCGGCGCGACGTCGACGAGGACGCCGAGTGGGCGCGCATCGTCGCCGCCTTCGAGGCCGAGCACGGCCGCACCGTCGTCGACGAGGACCCCTGCGACGCCCCGCCGCCGGCCCCGGCCGAGCCGTCGGTGCTCGACCGGCCGGAGGAGCATTACGAGCCGCCGCCGCCCCCACCGGTGCCCGCCCCCGCCCCGGCCTCGCTGTACGCGGTGCTGCTGATCGCCGCCGGCGCCGTCCTCGTGGTGGCCCCGCGGGTGATCGGCCTGTCCGCCGACCTCGGCCTGGTGCTCGGCGTGGCCGCCGTCGCCGGCGGGGTCGGGGTGCTGCTGTCGCGGATGCGGGAGCGGAGCACCGACGACGGCGACGACGGCGCGGTCGTCTAGGCCTGCCCGTCGGTGACGGCGCGGCGGACGAGGTCCGCCGCGCCCACCATCCCCGCCTCCGCGCCGAGCCGGGCGGCGACCACCCGCGGGCCGGGGCGGAACCCGCGGCCGGGCAGCGCCCGCTCCAGCCGCTCGCGCGCCGGGCCGAGCACCATCTCGCCGAGCACGCTGACCCCGCCGCCGATGACGACGACCTCGGGGTCGAGGACGGCGGAGAGGTCGGCGATCCCCTGCCCCAGCCAGGACCCGACCTCGGCCAGCAGTTCCCGGGCCAGCGGGTCGCCGTCGGCGGCGGCGGTCGCGACGTGCTCCCCGGTCAGCCTGTCGGGGTCGCCGTCCACCCGCTCGAGCAGCAGCGCCGCCGCGGCCGGTGAGCTGCGGGCCACCTCGCGCGCGGTCTGGCCCAGCGCCGTGCCGCTGGCGTACTGCTCCCAGCAGCCGCGGTTGCCGCATGCGCACAGCCGCCCGTCGGGGACGACGCGCATGTGGCCCCACTCCCCCGCGACGCCGTGCGAGCCGCGCTGCAGCCGGCCGCCCATGACGATGCCGCCGCCGATGCCCGTGCCCAGGGTGATCATCAGCGCGAGGTCCGCTCCCCGGGCGGCGCCGTAGCGGTACTCGGCCCAGGCCGCGGCGTCGGCGTCGTTGCCCACCCACATCGGCCGCTGCAGCCGGGCGGCGAGGTCCTTGCGCAGCGTCGAGTGCCGCCAGGCCAGGTGCGGGCTGAACAGCACGGTGTCGCCCGTGCGGTCGAACCAGCCCGCGGCCCCCACCCCGACGCCGACCAGCGGGCCGTCGTGCCCGCGGGCGAGCACGTCGACGACGGCGGCGATGGCGTCCTCGGTCTCCTGCACCGACGCACCCGGGGTCGCCCGCCGCGCGGTCGCCAGCACCGTGCCGTCGGGGGCGACGACGCCACCGGCCACCTTGGTGCCGCCGATGTCGATGCCCAGGGCGGGCAGGTCGGCGGCGTCGGTCGCGGTGGGGGGGTGCACGGTCACTCAGCCGATCTCGATGTGCTGGACCGGCGGGGCGGGCGGCGCGGGCTCCTCCGCCTCGGCCTCCGGCGCGGGGGCGGACGCCCGCTCGGAGGCGGTGCGCAGGGCCGCCGCGGCGGCGGTCAGGACGTCGGCCAGCGCGTCGGTCACCTCGGGGCGCTCGCCGCGCACCACGGCGGCGACCTGGCACACCGGGCACCAGCGGCAGTCGGAGGGGTGGGCGTCGCCGCCGTCCCCCTCGCGGAGGGCGGCCCCCAGGGTCTGGCCCAGCCCGGTCACCAGCCGGCGGGCCTGCTCGACCCAGTCGGGTGCGTCGTTCACGGCGTGCTCCCCTCGGCGGCCAGCAGGTCGGCCGGCCACAGCTGCGGATCGGGTGTGAAGGTGACCTCGAGTCGCGCCCGGGCGGTGCCGGCGTCGGCGAGGGTGCCGCCGGTGACGACGCAGCGGCGCAGCAACGAGTCCAGCCGGACCGAGCGGCGGGCGCCGGCCGCGGTCACGACCAGGTCGTCCTGCCAGCGGGTCAGGTCCAGGCCGGCGCGCTCGGCCCAGGGCAGCGGCAGCACCAGGCGGCGGACGCCGTCGGCCCGGGCGACCGACGGGGTCAGGGCGGCGGCCGGCGCGGCGCCGTCCCCCGGGGGCAGGAGGGCGGTCAGGGCCGCGACGTCCCCCGGCTCCTGCGCCGACTCCGCCACCCGCCGCAGCGGGGCGAGCTCGGCGAGGGCGGTGAGCGCGGCGTCCTGCTCGGCGGCGCGCCGCGCCCACCACTCCCCCGGCCCACCGTCGGGCAGCACCCGGGCGAGGACGGCGGCCGGCTGCTGGCCGTGCAGCGCCAGCGCGGTCGCCGCCCGGCGCAGCGCCGGGACGGCTCTGGCCCGGGGCACGGCGACCAGCCGCACCTCGGTGCACGCCGGGTCGTCCAGGGACAGCCGGCCCAGCGCCGCCTCCAGGGGCGGCACCGCGTCGAGGACGGCGTCGACCGGCCCGCGGGGCGCCGCACCGGAGCGCACCGCCGCCGTCCGGACCGCGCCGAGCACGCGCAGCCGGGTCGGCAGCGCCTGGTCCAGCCACCAGCGCAGCGCACCGGGCAGGCCGACCAGCGCGGTGCCCGACTCCACCGGGCCCGCGTCGACGACCACCGTGTCGGCCTCGTCGCCGGCGCAGGCGCGGGCCAGCCGGGCGAGCAGGGCCAGCTCCGCGGACCCCGGCAGGGGCACCACCGAGGTGGGCGGGGGCGGCGTCAGGCCCGGGACGGCGTCCAGCGCGTCCCCCGCCGACGTCCACAGCGACTCGGCCGCCGCCAGCGGCGAGACCGGGGCGACGGTCAGCCCGGGGACGTCGTCGAGCCCGGCCGGGCGCGGGCCGGGCCGGGCGAGCAGCAGGGTGCGGGTGCCGTCGGCGGCGGCGCGGACGGCGGTGGCCGCCGCGAGGGTCGAGGTACCGGCCCCACCGGGGCCGGTGAGGAGGAGCGTGCGCACCGGCCGCCTAACCCTCCACGCGCTTCTTCAGCTCCTTGAGGGCCGTGTCGAGGATGACCTTCTCGGCCTTGCGCTTGATCATCCCCAGCATCGGGATGGAGAGGTCGATCGCGATGGCGTAGGTGACGTCGGTGGTGCCCGGCGCGCTCTCGCTGAGGGTGTAGGAGCCCTCCTGCCGCTTCTGCATCTGGCCCTGCACGAGGTGCCAGGACACCTGCCGGTCGTCGTCCCAGCTGTACTCGAGGACGTAGTCGTCCTTCACCGCGCCGGCGTCGAGGACGAAGTGCACGCGGCGGGCCCGGCCGTCCGGCCCGGTCTCCAGGACGTCGACCTGCTTGGCCGCGGCGACCCACTCCGGGTACGACGGGAAGTCGGCGATGACGGCCATGACGTCGGCCGGCGGGGCCGCGACCGTGATCGACTGGGTGGACTGGTCGGCCATGCGGAGCAGGCTAACCGCTCGGCCCCACCCGGGCGGGGTGCCCCGGCAACTCTCCCTACTCCCGGGTAAGGAGCACCGACTAGATTCGCCCGCGACGGCCCGCGCCCCGGGTCCGGGCGACGGCGCCCGGCCGGGCGGGGCAGGAGAGGACGAGGCGTGCGCGAGTTCAGCGTCCCCGCGACCACCGAGGTCGGCCCGGACGAGGCCCTGACCGACATGCTGGTCGAGAACGTCACCCGGCACGGCGACGAGGTCGGCCTGCGGCGCCGGGTCGACGGCCGGTGGGTCGACGTGACGTGGCGGCAGTTCGGGGAGGAGGTCCGCGGCGTCGCCAAGGGCCTGGTCGCCGCGGGTGTCGCTGCCGGGGACCGGGTCGCCCTCCAGGCCAGGACGCGCTACGAGTGGACGGTCCTCGACTACGCGATCTGGACCGCCGGCGGCGTCGTCGTCCCGGTCTACGAGACCTCCAGCGCCGACCAGGTCGCCTGGATCCTGTCCGACTCCGGCGCCACCGCGGCCGTCGTGGAGCGCGACGAGCACGCGGCGGCCGTCGAGTCGGTCCGCGACCAGGCACCCGACCTCAAGGCCGTGTACGTCATCGACGACGACGCGATCGGCACCCTCACCGTCGCCGGCCAGGACGTGCCCGACAGCGAGCTCGACGCCCGCCGGGCGACGCTGAGCGCCGACAGCCTGGCCACGCTGATCTACACCAGCGGCACCACCGGCCGCCCCAAGGGCTGCGAGCTGACGCACCGCAACTTCCTCTTCGAGATCGGCAACGGCATCACGCTGCTCGACCGGTACATCAACGCGCAGAGCTCGCTGCTGCTGTTCATCCCGCTGGCGCACGTGCTCGCCAGGGTCCTGCAGATCGGCGCGATCAGGAACCGCACGGTCATCGGCCACACCGCGGACGTGAAGAACCTGGTCGAGGACCTCGGCGAGTTCAAGCCGACCTTCGTGCTCGCCGTCCCCCGGGTGTTCGAGAAGGTCTACAACTCCGCCAAGGCCAAGGCGGAGGGCGACGGCAAGGGCAAGGTCTTCGACCGGGCCGCGCGGGTGGCCATCGACTGGTCCCGCGCGCAGGACACCGGCGGTCCGGGCCTCGCCCTGCGCGCCCAGCACGCGCTGTTCGACCGGCTGGTCTACGGCAAGCTGCGCGCGGCGCTCGGCGGCCGCTGCCTGGGCGCCATCTCCGGCGGCGCCCCGCTGGGCGAGCGGCTGGGCCACTTCTTCCGCGGCATCGGCGTCCCCGTCTTCGAGGGCTACGGCCTCACCGAGACCACCGCCGCCGCCTCGGTCAACCACGACGACGCGCTGCGCATCGGCACCGTCGGCCGGCCGCTGCCCGGCGTCGCGTTCGCCACCGCCGACGACGGCGAGATCCTCATCCGCGGCGGCATCGTGATGCGCGGCTACTGGGAGAACGCCCGGGCCACCGAGGAGGCCATCGACGCCGACGGCTGGTTCCACACCGGTGACCTCGGCGAGATCGACGCCGACGGCTTCGTGCGGATCACCGGGCGCAAGAAGGAGATCCTGGTGACCGCGGGCGGCAAGAACGTCGCCCCCGCCGTCCTCGAGGACCGGCTGCGCGCCCACCGCCTGGTCAGCCAGTGCATCGTCGTCGGCGACCAGCGGCCCTTCATCGGCGCGCTCGTCACCCTCGACGAGGAGGCGTTGCCGCAGTGGCTGGCGGCCAAGGGCAAGGACGCCGGTCTCACCGCCGCCCAGCTCACCGAGGACCCCGACGTGCTCGCCGAGCTCGCCGCGGCGGTCGAGGACGCCAACAAGGCGGTGTCCCACGCCGAGGCCATCAAGAGGTTCCGCGTGCTCGGCACCGACTTCACCGAGGACAACGGGATGCTCACGCCGAGCCTGAAGCTCAAGCGCTCCGTGGTGCTCAAGGAGTTCGACGACGAGGTGGAGGGCCTCTACCAGGAGGACTCCTCGCCCCGTCCCTCGCACGCTTAGGAGAGCCGTCAGCCGTCGGGGTGGAGCAGGGCGGCGAAGGTGCCGGCGATCGTCGTCCACGACCACCGCTGCTCCACCCACGCCCGGCCGGCCGTGCCCATCCGGCGGGCGCGCTGCGGGTCGTCGAGCAGGCCGGTGAGGACGGCGGCCACGGCCTCCGGCGAGCGCGGGTCGCCCACCACGTGCCCGGTGACGCCCTCCCGCACCGTCTCCGGCGCGCCGCCGGAGGTGCCGGCCACCACGGGCCGGCCGCAGGCAGCGGCCTCGAGGTAGACCATGCCCAGGCCCTCGACGTCCAGCCCGCCGCGGCGGGTGCGGCAGGGCATGGCGAAGACGTCGCCCGCCGCGTAGTGCTCGGGCAACTGCTCCGGTGGCACCGGCCCGGTGAGGACGACGGAGCGCTCCAGCCCGCGCGCGGCGACCTCCCGGCGTAGGCGGTCCTCCAGCGGGCCGCCGCCGACGAGCAGCAGCCGCGCGTCGGGGTGCCGCGCGAGCACCCGCGGCCACGCCGCGACCAGCACGTCCTGGCCCTTGCGCGGCACCAGCCGGGAGACGCAGGCGACGACGGGTGCGCCGCCCAGCCCGTGGCGCGCCCGCACCGCCGCCCCGTCGGCGTCCGGGGTGAAGCGGTCGACGTCCACCCCGGGCGAGAGCTGCGCCATCCGGGTGACCCCGCCCAGCGCCGGTGCCAGCCGGTCGCGCGTGTAGTCGCTGATGTAGGTCAGCACGTCGAGCCCGGTGGCGATCCGCCGCATCAGCTGCCGCGCGCCGGGCAGCGCCACCCAGCCGGTCTCGTGGCCGTGCGTGGCGCCCACCAGGTGGCGCACCCCGGCGTCCCGCAGCGCCG
This sequence comes from Geodermatophilus siccatus, assembly GCF_900103785.1. Taxonomy (GTDB): domain Bacteria; phylum Actinomycetota; class Actinomycetes; order Mycobacteriales; family Geodermatophilaceae; genus Geodermatophilus; species Geodermatophilus siccatus. Next base: position 105,842 of record NZ_FNHE01000007.1, read on the forward strand.
GGGCGAGCAGCCCCAGCGGGGCCGCGGCGCCGAAGAAGGCGGTGTCGCAGCCGTGCCTGCGGGCCAGCCCGGCCGCCCCGCGGGCCACCCCGGGCGTGGGCAGCAGCATGCCGGTCGGGTGGCGGACCACCTCGTAGGGCAGCGCGGCGTCGTGGGCCTGCCAGCCGGGCGACCGGGAGGCGAGCACGACCAGTGACCCCGGCGGGCGGCGGGCCAGCAGGGCGGCGACGAAGGTCTGGATGCCCCCCTGGCGCGGCGGGAAGTCGTTGGTGACGACCAGCGTCCTCACCCGGCGTCCTCCAGCCGCTGCCAGTCCTCCGCGAAGGCGATCCGCTGCGCGCCGGTCGGGTGCGAACCGAAGAACCACTGCCAGGCCGCGGGCGGGTCCGGGTCGCTGAGGTTGGTGGCGGCCAGCTCGCGCTGCATCGCGGTGAACGCCCCGGCGTCCCCGGTGAGGTCGAGCGCGCGCAGGTCGGCGCGCGCCTCCACCTGCCGCGACACCAGGTTCTGCACCGGCGTGCTCAGCAGCCCACCCACGGCCAGCAGGAGCAGCACAAGGGGGACGACGGCCGGGTCTGCCGGCGACTGCGCGCCCGCGCGGCGCAGCAACGGCGTCCAGGACAGCAGCCACCCCGACAGCGCCACCGCGGCCGCTGTCCCCAGCGCCCCGACCAGGGTGCCGGTGAGCACGTCGCCGTGGACGACGTGGCCCAGCTCGTGCGCCGCGATCGACTCGACCTCCTCGTCGGACAGGTGCTCGAGCGTCGTGTCGTAGAGGACGATGCGGCGGGTCGACCCGAAGCCGGAGACGTAGGCGTTGAGCGCCGTGGTCCGCCGGGAGGCGTCGGAGACGAGCACGTCCTGCACCGGGGTGCCGTTCTGCTCCGCCAGGTTCAGCAGCTCGGTGCGCAGCTCCCCGGGGGGAAGCGGCTCGAAGCGGTTGAACGCCGGCTCGATGACCAGCGGGTAGAGGAACGACCCGACGACGACGAAGCCGGCCGCCACCGCCGCGGCCCACGCCCACCAGGTGCGCGGCGCCCGCCGGACCAGCCAGAGGAAGGCCGCCAGCGCGAGGGCGGTGAGGACGGCGCTGATGGCGGTCGAGACCGCGAGGTCGCGCAGCCACAGCCCCCAGCTGCGGATCGAGATGCCGTACCGGTGGCGGACCACCTCGGCGTACGCCGACACCGGGAGCACGACCAGCCGGCCGAGGACCACCACGGCCGTCGTGCCCAGCAGCACCTGGGCGACCCGCCCTCCGCCGACCGGTCGCGCCACGGCCCGCACCAGCCGCGCCCCCAGCGGGGTCAGCCCCAGGACGGCGGAGACGGCCAGGCCGAGCAGCAACGAGGTCAGCGAGGCCGGCCGCAGCGCCCCGGCGAAGGCCTCGGTCCGGGTCGACAGGTCCGGGGGCAGGACCGCCGCCGGGTCGACGGGCGTCCGCCCACCCGGCGGCTCGGGCAGCAGCGTCCACGGCGGGACCGTCACGAGGACGACGACGAGCGCGGCACCGAGCACGCCCGCGACCAGGAGCGCGGCCCGGCGGGAGCTCCTCCCGCCCGCCTCGCCCACCCGGCCGATCCTAGGTCGGGCCGGGCGGCGGCCGGGACGGCACCCGGCCGGGGTGCACCGGTCGTGAGGTCCGGCCGGCCTCGTCCTGGGTCCGCCCCCGAGCCCTGGCGGCCTCCTTGCAGGGTCCCGCCGCGAGCCTGCGAGTGGCGGGGGGCAAGGGGGTCCTCCCAGGGGAGGACGGGGTCCTTCAGGCGATGCGGCGCATCGCGCTGATCCCGCCCATGGAGTCGACGCTCACGACCTTCACCGGCTGGCCCGAGATCGAGGCGTGCACCATCTGGCCGTTGCCGATGTACATGGCCACGTGGCTGACCGGGCTGTAGTAGAAGATCAGGTCGCCGGGCCGCAGCTCGGACCGGGACACCGCGGAGCCCATCGTCGCCTGCATCCGCGAGGAGTGCGGCAGGCTGGTGCCGGCCGCGGCGTACGCGTACTGGGTCAGCCCCGAGCAGTCGAAGGCGTCCGGCCCGCCGGCGCCCCACACGTACGGGTCCCCGACCTGCGCCAGAGCGGTGTCGACGGCGGCCTGCGCGGCGCCGGTGGCCGCGGCGGCCGGCGCGGCGGGGACCGGCCGGCCGGCGTGCGCGGCCACGACCTCCTGCTGCTGCGGTGCCGACAGCGCGTCGTACTGCGCCTGGTAGTCGGCGATGTCCGCCTCGAGCCGGGCCTGGCGGGCGGTGACGTCGTCGAGCGTGCGTCGAGCGGCGGTCTGCGCGGCGTCGGCGTCGGCGTGGGCCCGCTCGGCCTCAGCCGCGGACGCGGCGACCTCGCCGAGCACGTCGTCGGTGTGGCCGGCGATGGCGTCGAGGGTGGCCAGCTGCGACACGAACTCCTCGGCCGACCGGCTGGTCATCAGCAGGTCCAGCTCGCGCATGCCGTCGCCGGAGGTGAAGGCGGTGCGGGCGACCTGGCGGATCCGACCGTCGAGCGCGTCGAGCTGCGACCGGGCCTCGGCGACCGCCTGGTCGGCGCTCCGGACGGCGGCCTGCTGCTGCGCCAGCGTCTCGCGGGCCTCGTTGACCTGCTCGGTGACGACCTCGAGCTCGTGCGCGGCCCGGGCGACCAGCTGGGCGGCCTGCGCGGCGCTCGTGGCGTCCTCCGGGTCCGCGACGGCGGTGCCCGGCAGCAGTGTCAGGGCGAGGGCGGCGGTGGCTCCCAGGACCAGTCCACGGGCGATGCCGCGCGACGGGGTGGGGCGGCGGAACGCGACCGGGAGGTCGGGGTGGAACTGATCGACGGCATGCCCCAGGGCAGGGCGGGGGGTCGCCACGGGCGGCGGCTCTCCGTTCTTCCTCAGCGACCGCCTACCGAGTTAGCTGACGGGTTCGGGCTGGGAAGAAGGCGCCCTATCTCTGCGCCCCGGCGGGACGGCGCGCGGGAGAACTCACCCCGGTGCTGCGGTGGGTCCCCGGTTCCCCCTCGGCGCCGGTGCGGCACGTCGGGCGATTCGGCGGTGAGCGGCCGGGGTCACCCTCGTGCAGGTGACGACCACCCGGCCGGACCGGCTCACCGTACGGGGGTTGGCGAAGAAGTGACGAAGGGGGGTGCCCGGGACTGTGAGATCGGTGTTCCTCCTGGCCGGCGACACGCCGTCCGTCGCGCCCCGCTCGCGCGGACGCCGGAGCACCCCGCTCACCCGGTGCGCCGCTGCGACCCCTGACCGCCGCCCCGCCGCTGCGGCGCGGCCCGTCGTGCCGGGGCCGGGCGGGCCGAGTGCTGGTGGCGCAGCGGCGGCACCAGACCGGCGTCGGCCAGCACCTGGACGGCGCGCCGCTCGACCTCGTCGAACTCCACGACCACCCCCGGTGGCAGCACGACGACGTCCTCGGCGGACAGCCGGTCCTCGCGCCGCCCGGTCATCGGCACGACCGTCGGGTCGGCGCCCTGCCAGCCCGGTGGCGCCCCCAGCAGCACGGTGACGACGCAGTCGCCGCAGCCGGTACCGCGGGCGGTGCAGGTGTCGCAGTCGATGTACACGGTCCACTCCTCTGCTCGCCGACCCTCGTCGCGGGAGCCGTCCGTGGCCCCGGTCGATCCGGGCAGGACGCTAGGAGCGGACACCGACAGTTCCGTGCGACCGCGCCCCGGCGGGCGGACCGCGAGGCGTTGCACCACCCGATCGTGTCGGATCGTCCCCCGGGAGACGCAGGACCCTGGGCAGCGGAGCCTCCGCGACCTAGGGTCCGTCCCGCTGCGCGGGCTCGGTCGCGAGGGGGGACACCGATGACAGCGTCTCGGCCCGGAACGGCCGTCCGGCGGGTGGCCGGGTGCTGCACGTGACCGGCTTCGGCCCCTACGTCCTGCACGACCTGCTCGGCCGCGGCGGCATGGGCGAGGTGTACCGCGCCTACGACCGCGAGCAGGCCCGCTGGGTCGCGCTCAAGCTGCTGCCGGCCGGCGTGGCCGCCGACCAGGGGTACGTCGAACGCTTCAAGCGGGAGTCCTACGCCGCCGCGCAGCTCAACGACCCGCACGTCATCCCGATCCACCGGTACGGCGAGATCGAGGGCCGGCTCTACATCGACATGCGCCTGGTCGAGGGCATCGACCTCGCCGGGCTGATCGCCCAGGAGGGGCCGCTGCCCCCGGCACGGGTCGTGCGGATCGTCGAGCAGGCCGCCCGGGCCCTCGACGCCGCGCACGCCCGGGCGCTGGTCCACCGCGATGTCAAGCCGTCCAACCTCCTGGTCGCGGCACAGGACTTCGTCTACCTCGTGGACTTCGGGATCGCCCAGGTCGGCGGCACGGGGGCGGCCCCGCCGCTGACCGCGGACGGGTCGACGGTCGGCACCTTCGACTACATGGCCCCCGAACGGCTGCGGGGCAGGGAGGTGGACGGCCGCGCCGACGTCTACTCCCTCGCCTGTGTCCTCTACGAAGCGCTGACCGGGCAGCGCCCGTTCCCCGTCGACGGCGTGCCCGCTCTCATGCACGCCCACACGAGCTCGCCGCCGCCGCGGGTCACCGCCCTGCGCCCGGACCTCTCCCCCGGCTGGGACGTCGTGGTCGCCCGCGGGATGGCCAAGGACCCCGGCGAGCGCTACCCGACCTGCGGCGCGCTGGTCGGGGACGCGATCGGCGTCCTGCAGGGCGTCGTCCCGGGACACGCACCGGTCACGGTCGTCCCACCCGCTCCCCCGACCCACGTCCCCGGGCCGGCCGTCGCGCCGCCGACCCACGTGCCGCCCGCCGTCCCCGCGTCCGGCTGGCCGCCGGCCGCCACGCAGCCGCCCCCGCGGCGCTCGCGCGGGGTGGCCGGGTGGCTGGTCGCGGCCGTGGCCCTCGTCGTGGTGGCCGTCCTCACGGGGGTGCTGCTCGGGCAGAGCGCGTCCGGCGACGACGCCCCCACCGGGGACGACGCGGCCGCGGGTGCCACTCCGCCGGCGGCCGAGGCCGTCGCGCCGTCGCCCGCACAGGAGTCCACCCCCGGGCCGGGTCCGGGACGCGCGTCGGCGCCGACGACGGGGCCCGGGTCCACACCCGCCCCCGACCCGCAGCAGGCAGAGGGCGACCTGGGCCTCGCCACGACGATCTCCAGCCCCGAGTGCGACAGCAGCTGGGTGGTCTTCCTGGGCTCGGCGGTCGACCCCGACACCTATCCGGAGGACGTCGCCGTGCTCCTCGCCGAACACCCCGGCGCCGAGTACCTGCTGACCGAGGACAGCTGCGCGTCGCTCCGGCAGGAGCTGGACGGCAACCGCATCTACAGCGTGTACGAGGGCCCCTACCCCGACCGGGCGACCGCCTGCGCCGCGCGGGCCCGCGTGGGCGGCGACGCGTACGTCAAGCGCCTGGACGACACGACCCCGCCCGAGCAGCTGTGGACCTGCTGACCGGCCCGGCGCACGGAGCCGCCGGTGTGTGACCACGGCGGAGAGGCACCCGGGCTGCCCCTCCTCACCCGGCGCGTCTTCCTCCGCCGCACCTCGGCGGTCGCGCTGGCGTTGCCGCTCCTGCCGCTCCTCCCCGGCCGCGCCGCCGCGGCCCCGCTCCCCCTCGCCGGGGTGACCGTCCGTCCCCGCGAGGACTGGGCGCGCGGACTGGCCCCCACCGGCCCGCTGACGAGCGAGCGGCCCGGCGACGTCCGGTTCCTGCTGGTGCACCACACCGCGTCGCCGAACACCTACGCCCCCGACGCCGTCCCCGCTCAGATCCGGGGCTTCTACGCGACGCACACCGGCCCGTCGAAGAACTGGCCCGACGTCGCCTACAACTTCTTCGTCGACCGGTACGGCACGGTGTGGGAGGGCCGCGCCGGCAGCCTGTCCGGCCCGGTGCAGCCCGACGCGACCGGCGGCAGCCAGGGCTTCGCGCAGCTGTGCTGCTTCATCGGCGACCACTCGACGGAAGCGCCCACCGAGGAGGCCCGCCGGTCGATGGTGGCCCTGCTGGCGGCGCTCGCCGACGTGTACGGCATCGACACCACCCCCGGCGCGGCAACCGACTTCGTGTCGCGGGGCTCCAACCGGTGGCCGGCCGGCACCCCCGTGACGGCGGCGACCATCTCCGGGCACCGCGACATGTCGCTCACCGCGTGCCCGGGCGACGCCGCCTACCCGCTGGTGCGCGACGTCTTCCCGGCGGAGGTCACCGCCCTGCGCACGGCCCGCTCCGCCCCGGCGCCGGCGCCGGCTCCGCCCCCGCCCGCCCCCGCCGCGACGGGCGCCGCCGAGGGGACGACGACGGCCGAGGGGACGACGACGGCCGGGACGACGACGGCCGGGGCAGGCGGCACCGCCGTCGCGCGGACCTCGTGGACCACCCCGGCGCTGTTCGCCTCCGGGGGCGCTCTCGCAGCCGCCGCCGCGACCGGGCTCGCCGTCCGCCACCACCGGCGCGCGTCCGCGGCCAGCCGTCGGGCACCGGCCGCGGGTCACCGGGCGTGGCGGGTCCAGGAGTCGGCCGGCGCGGCGGACACGGGAGGCGAACCGCCCGTGCGGTCGGCGGGCACCGTCCACGAGCGGGGCACCTCCGCGCTGGTCGCCGTCGTGGCCAGCGCGGACCGCCCCTCGCCGGCCGTGCGCGCCGCGCTCAACGGCGGCCGCCTCGCCGCCCGTGAGGTGGACCAGCAGGCGCAGCGCTGGGAGCACGACCCCGAGCGCGCGGCGGCGCTGGTGCTGGCGAGGTCGGTGCGCGCCGGCCACACCGCCGCCCGCGGGCAGACCCCGGCCCTGCAGGTCGCCGTCGTCGTCGTGCTCGGGGGCACCGTCAGCCTCGTGACCACCGACGAGTCGATGGGGGCGGTGCTCAAGGTCGGTGGCACCGTGCTGCGACCGGTCCTCGTCCGTCCCGCCGCACCCGGGGGTGCCCCGTCCCTCCGCTCCGCCTCCTCCCCGGAGTCCGATGCGGCCACGGCGGTGATCGCCTCCCCCACGCCGCCATCAGCCCGGGACGCGGCGGCCGCGGAGCGGCTGCCGGACCTGTGCCGTCGGCTGTCCACCACGTCGGACGCGGCCCGCGCGGTGGCCGGCTTCCAGCACGACCACTACGGCGCGACGGGGACGCCGGCCGCGGTGCTCGCCCTGGTGCACGACGCCGTCCTCCCGACGCCCACCTCCGGGCGGTGACGTGAGCACCCCCGAGAGGCAGACCGGGGCCGCGCCCGCCACCTCGAGCGCGCCCCCGGGTGCCCTGCAGGTCCGCGCCGAGGGCCGCCGGCTGGTGCTCGGACCCGACCGCCCGTTCGTGATCGGCCGCGGTGAGGGCACCGACCTGGACCTGTCCCACCCCAGCGTGTCGCGCCGGCACCTGGTCCTCGAACCGGACCCGGCCGGCTGGGCGGTGACCGACTGCAGCCGCAACGGGACCTTCCTCGGTGAGGACCGCATCACCCGGCTGGCGGTCACCGGTCCGGTCCGCCTGCGGCTGGGCGGGGTCTCCGACGGCGCGACGGTCGACCTGCAGCCCGCCGGTACCGCCGTCCCGCCGCCGGTACCGCCCCGCCTCACCCAGCAGGGCAGGCTCTCGGCGGTACACGCCGTCGGGGGCTCGCGGATCACCGTCGGTCGGCTGCCGGACAACGACGTCGTCCTCGACGACCTGCTGGTGTCCCGGCGACACGCGGAGCTGCGGCGCGGTCCCCACGGGTGGGTCCTCACCGACCTGGGCAGCGGCAACGGCACGTTCGTCAACGGCCGCCGGGTGACCGAGACCGCCGTGGGCCCCGACGACGTGATCGGCATCGGGCGCGGCCTCCTGCAGCTCGAGGGCGACCACCTGGTGGCCTCCGTCGATCGCGGCGGCAACGCCTTCGAGGCCGACGGGCTCACCGTCGTCACCCCGCAGGGCACGACGCTGCTGCAGTCGGTGGGCTTCGCCCTGCCCCGGAACGCCCTGCTCGCCGTCATCGGCCCCAGCGGAGCGGGCAAGTCCACCCTGCTGCACGCCCTCACCGGCGCCCGCCCGGCCGACAGCGGCCACGTCCGCTACGCCGGCCGCGACCTCTACGAGGACTACGACGAGCTGCGCCACCGCATCGGCCTGGTGCCGCAGGACGACGTGCTGCACACCCAGCTGACCGTGCGGCAGGCCCTCACCTACGCGGCGCGGCTGCGCTTCCCGGCCGACACCTCGGCCGCGGACCGGCGGCAGCGCGTGGACGAGGTGCTCGAGGACCTCGGCCTCACCGCGCACGCCGGGAAGCGGATCACCAGCCTCTCCGGAGGCCAGCGCAAGCGCACCAGCGTCGCCCTCGAGCTGCTGACCAAGCCTTCCCTGCTGTTCCTCGACGAGCCCACCTCCGGGCTCGACCCGGGCATGGACCGGTCGGTCATGCGCACCCTGCGCTCCATCGCCGACGACGGCCGCACCGTCGTCGTCGTCACGCACAACGTCGCCAACCTCGAGGTCTGCGACCAGCTGCTGGTGCTCGCCCCGGGTGGCTGGGTGGCCTACGCGGGGCCGCCCGCCGACGCCCTGCGCTACTTCGGCCAGCCGGACTTCGCCGAGGTCTTCCTGCTGCTGGACACCGCGCCGGGTGAGGAGTGGGCGCGCCGGTTCCGGGAGTCCCCCGACGGACGGCGGGCCGCCGGCTCCGCCGCGCACCGGCAGGCCGCCGACCGGCCGGTGCACCACCCACCGCCCGCCGCGGGTCCCCGGCAGCAGAGCCCGTCCACCCAGTTCGCGGTGCTCGTCCGCCGGTACCTGGCCGTGGTCGCGTCCGACCGGCAGTACGCGCTGTCGCTGGCGGCCCTGCCCCTGGTCCTCAGCGCCCTCGCCCACGCCGTGCCCGGGTCCTCGGGCCTGTCGGTCAGCGCGGCGCTGCGGACCGGGGAGGTCCAACCCCGCCAGCTGCTCCTCGTGCTCGTCATCGGTGCCGCACTGATGGGAGCGGCGGCCTCGGTCCGGGAGCTGGTCAAGGAGCGACCGGTGTACCGGCGGGAACGCGCCATCGGCCTCTCCCTCGGCGCCTACCTCGCCTCCAAGGTGGTGGTCCTGGCCGTGGTGACCGGGCTGCAGGCGGTCCTGTTCACCTGGGCCGGCCTGCTCGGCCGGGAGGGTCCCGACGACCCGCTGCTGCTGGACGCCGGCCGCGTCGAGGTGCTCCTCGCGGTGGTCGGCGTCACCTGGGCCAGCATGCTGACCGGACTGGCGATCTCGGCCGCGATCGACAACGCCGACCGGGGCATGCCGCTGCTGGTCCTGCTGGTCATGGTGCAGCTGGTCCTCTGCGGCGGGCTGTTCCCCGTCGAGGGCCGCGTCCCGCTCGAGCAGATGGCCTGGCTGGTGCCCTCCCGATGGGGCTTCTCGATGGCCGCCGCCACCGCGGACCTCGGTGCGCTGGACCCGGGGCCCGGCGACCCGACGTGGGGGCACTCCGCGACGACCTGGCTGTCCGACGCGGTCCTGCTGCTGGCGATCGCGGTGGCGCTCGTGGTCCTGACGGCACTGCTGCTCGCCCGCCTGGACCCCCGGCAGCGCGCCCGCCGTCGCTGACCGGCCCCGGGGCCGGTCGACGATCCGGCCGTTCCCCGGCGCGCGTTCCCGGGACTGTCAGCGCCCCGACCTACCGTGCGCCCCGTGCGCCCTTCCCCCGCCCGGCCGGTGCCGCTCTCCCCCGCCCGCCTCGCCGGGACGGCGTCCCGCGCCGCCGCCGGGCTGCCCCGCTACGAGCAGGCCACGATCGACGAGCTCGGCACCCCGCTGGCGGAGGTCACCTTCGTCGTGGTCGACCTGGAGACCACCGGCGGCTCGCCGAAGGACTGCGCGATCACCGAGATCGGCGCGGTCAAGGTGCGCGGCGGGGAGGTGCTCGGCGAGTTCCAGACGCTCGTCGACCCCGGCTGCGAGATCCCGCCCTACATCAGCGTGCTCACCGGGATCACCTCGACGATGGTCGCCGCGGCCCCGCGCATCGGCGCCGTCCTGCCGCACTTCCTGGAGTTCGCCCGCGGCGCGGTGCTGGTCGCGCACAACGCGCCCTTCGACCTCGGTTTCCTCCGGGCGGCGTGCGCCGAGAACGGCGTCCCCTGGCCGGCCGCGGCCTCGGTCGACACCGCCGTCCTCGCCCGCCGGCTGCTCACCCGCGACGAGGTCCCCAACTGCAAGCTGGCCACCCTCGCGCCCTACTTCCGCACCAGCACCGAGCCCTGCCACCGGGCGCTGGCCGACGCCCGCGCCACCGTCGACGTCCTGCACGGGCTGTTCGAGCGGCTGGGCCCGCTCGGCATCACCAGCCTGGAGGAGCTGACCGGCCTCACCCGGCAGGTCGACCCGGAGCGGCTGCGCAAGCGGCACCTGGCCGACGACGTGCCGCACGGCCCGGGCGTCTACCTGTTCCGCGGTCCCCGCGACGAGCCGCTCTACGTCGGGACGTCGACCGACCTGCGCAGCCGGGTGCGCAGCTACTTCACCGCCGGCGAGCAGCGCAGCCGGATGACCGAGATGGTGGCGCTGGCCACGCGGGTCGACGCGATCCCGTGCGCGCACGACCTCGAGGCCGCCGTCCGCGAGCTGCGGCTGATCGCCGAGCACAAACCGCGCTACAACCGGCGCTCGCGGTTCCCCGAGCGGGCGCTGTGGGTGCGGTTGACCGAGGAGCCCTTCCCGCGGCTGTCGGTGGTCCGCCGCGTGCGCCCGGGCGCCGGGGTCTTCCTCGGCCCCTTCCCCGACCGGCGCGCGGCCGACGCCGCGGTGGCCGCCGTCCACGAGTCCCTGCCGCTGCGCCAGTGCACCGGCCGGCTGTCGGTGCGGGTGCTCGGCACCGCCTGCGCGCTGGCCGGCATGGGTCGCTGCGGCGCACCGTGCACCGGCGCCCAGTCGGTCGAGGAGTACGGGGAGGTCGCCGCGGTCCTCCGCACCGCGGTGGCCGCCGACCCGCACGCCCTGCTCCAGCCGCTGCTGGCGCGGGTCGAACGGCTGTCCGCCGAGGAGCGCTACGAGGACGCCGCCGTCCTGCGCGACCGCGTCGCCACCCTCGTGCGCGCGGTGCGGCGGCGGCAGCGGCTGGAGTCCCTGGCCGCGGTGCCCGAGCTGGTGCTGGCCCGCCCGGACGGCGAGGGCGGCTGGCAGCTGTCCGTCGTCCGCCGGGGCCGGTTGGTGGCCGCCGGGTGCGCCGCCCGCGGCAGCTCGGTGCGGGCGGCCCTCGAGGGACTGCTGGCGACGGCGGAGACGCCCCTGGGTCCCGACGGCGAGCTGGCCGCCTCGGTCGACGAGACGGAGCTGGTGCTGCGCTGGATGGAGAAGCCCGGCACCCGGCTGGTGCAGGTCGACGGCACGCTGGCCTGCCCGGTCCCGGGCACGGGGAGCTACACCGGCTTCCTCGACCGGGTGGACGCCGGCCGTGCCGGGCGCGACCCGTTCGCCGACGGCCGCTCGCTGGGCACCCGCGCCCGGCCCGAGCGGGTCTCCCACGGGGCCGCCATGAGCCGGTGACCTGCTGGAGCGGCCCTCCTGCAGGGCCCGCGCCGAGCCGGTGACGTGCTGGAACGGCCCCGCTGCAGGGACCCGCCGCGAGCGGAGCGAGTGGTGGGGGGCAGCGGGGTCCTTCTAGCATCCCCGGCGTGATCACCGCCATCGTCATGATCGACGCGGCCACCGACGCGATCCCCGAGGTGGCCGAGGCCGTCGCCGACCTCGAGGGGGTCAGCGAGGTCTACTCGACCGCCGGAGAGGTCGACCTCATCGCGGTCGTCCGGGTCCGCGAGTTCGACCAGGTGGCCGAGGTGATCGCCGGGCGCATCAACAAGGTGCCCGGCGTGCTGGAGACCGAGACCCACATCGCGTTCCGCGCCTACTCCCGGCACGACCTCGAGGCGGCCTTCTCGATCGGCCTGGAGTCCGCCGACTAGGAGGATCCCCGTTCCGGTCCCGCCGGCCCCTGCAGGGTCCCGCCGCGAGCCTGCGAGCGGTGGGGGCAGGGGGTCCTCCTTCAGCCGCGCAGCGCCCGGCTGGTCTCCACCCAGCGCGCCAGCCGGGCCTCGGCCCGCCCGTCGTCCACGGCGGCCGCCGCCCGCTCCAGGCCGGCGGCCAGCGCGTCGTGCAGCCGCGCGGGTCGTTCGGCGAAGGCGGCCAGGGCGGCGGCGGCGTTGAGCAGCACCGCGTCGCGCACCGGACCCGGCTCGCCGGCCACCACCCGCCGGAACACGTCGGCGTTGAACGCCGGGTCGCCGCCCCGCAGCGCGCCGGCCGGCGGCTGCGCGATGCCCAGCGCCGAGGGGTCGACCCGGTCGGGCTCCACCTCGCCGCCCCGCACCACCCACACCGAGGACGTCGTCGCCGTCGTCAGCTCGTCGAGGCCGTCGTCCCCCCGGAAGACCAGCGCCCGCATGCCGCGGGCGGCGAGGACGTCGGCCACCACGGGCGCCATGCGCGCGTCGGCGACCCCGATCGCGGCCGCGGCCGGCCGGGCGGGGTTGGTCAGCGGCCCGAGGAAGTTGAAGACCGTCGCGATGCCCATCTCCCGCCGCGGGACGGCGGCGTGCCGCATGCCGGGGTGGAACACCGGCGCGAAGAAGAAGCCGATGCCGGCCTCCTCGACGCAGCGCGCCACCGCCGGCGCCGGCAGGTCGATGACCACACCCAGCGCCTCCAGCACGTCGGCGGCGCCGGAGGACGACGACGCCGCTCGCCCGCCGTGCTTGGCGACCGGCACCCCGGCCGCGGCCGTGACGACCGCGGCCATCGTGGAGATGTTGACCGTGTGCGCGCCGTCGCCCCCGGTGCCGACGATGTCGACCGAGGCCAGCGGCAGCTCGACCGGCGTCGCCTGCGCCAGCATCTCCGCGGCCAGGCCGCCGAGCTCCTGCGGCGCCACGCCCTTCGCGCGCAGAGCGACGGCGAAGGCGGCGATCTGCGCGGGGGTGGCCTCGCCGGTCATCACCTCGCGCATGGCCCAGCTCGTGTCGTCGGCGGAGAGGTCCTCGCGCGCCAGCAGGCGGTTGAGCAGGGCCGCCCAGGTCGGTCGGGCGCTCACCGGGCGACCGGGCGCCGTCCCACCCGGTCGCGCAGCAGGCCGGCGACGACGGCGGGGGCGGTCAGCGGGTCGACCGGGAGGGGCAGGGTGGCGTCTGCCTGCGACCAGTGCGCCAGCCACCGGTCGGGCTGCCGGGCGACGAGCACGCACAGCGCCGGGCGGTCGGCGACCTCCACGGTCAGCTGGCGGGCCAGCGCCAGACCGCCGGTGGGCTGGGACTCGCCGTCGAGGATGCAGAGGTCCACGCCACCGGCGTCCACGGTGTCGACGACGTCCTCGCCCGTGGCGCACTCGATCCAGGTCAGCGGCCCCACGTCGGCGGCCGGGCGGCGGCCCACCGCGGTGCGCACGGCGGCCCGCACGTCGGGCCGGGAGCTGTAGACCAGGACGGTGGCCGGGGCGGCGTTGCTCACGGCGCAGAGCGTAGTGGCAACGGACCCGCTGACCAGGCAGCACGGGATCTCGGTATCGAGGAGGTCACGGCGTCGCCGCGCCATCCCACCCGCGGTCGTGACCTTGCCGGGAGCGATGCCATGATGGGCCCCGTGACAACGGCTCCCCTGGCGAGCAGCACCTTCGACACCTCCCGGGTGCACTCCCTGACCCGACCGAACCTGGTGAGCGTCGGCACGATCATCTGGCTCTCCAGCGAGCTGATGTTCTTCGCCGGTCTGTTCGCCATGTACTTCACGGCGCGCGCCCGGGCCCTCGAGGGGTGGCCACCGGAGCCGACGCACCTCAACCTGCCGTACGCGCTGACGTTCACGATCATCCTGGTGGCCTCCTCCGTCACCTGCCAGCTGGGCGTGTTCGCGGCGGAACAGGGCAACGTGTACGGCCTCCGCCGCTGGTTCACGATCACCTTCCTGATGGGCCTGACCTTCGTCCTCGGGCAGGGCTTCGAGTACATCCAGCTGGTCGAGGAGGGGACGTCGATCTCGTCGTCCACCTACGGATCCGTCTTCTACCTGACGACCGGCTTCCACGGCCTCCACGTCATCGGGGGCCTCGTCGCCTTCATCTACCTGCTCATCCGGTCCACCATGGGCCGCTTCACGCCGGCACAGGCGACCTCGGCCATCGTGGTCTCCTACTACTGGCACTTCGTCGACGTCGTGTGGATCGGGCTCTTCGCCACGATCTACCTGATCCGCTAGGGAACCGGTGTCCACCACGAACCCGCAGTCCGACGCCCCGTCCGGCGAGGGCGCCCCCCGCGGCCCCCGCCGCTGGTCCCGCCGTGTCGCCGACGGCTCGCCCGCCGCCGCGGCCCGCGCCCGTCGTCGGTCCAAGCAGCGCCGCCGCGTCGCCAACGTGGCCGGCCTGATGGCCGCCCTGGTGCTCACCGGCACCCTCTACTCGGCGCTCTCCCCCGCGTACGCGACCGACGAGAGCAACACCAGCGAGTCCTCCGCCGAGGCCGCCGGTCGCGAGCTCTACGAGCGCAGCTGCATCACCTGCCACGGCGAGAACCTCGAGGGCGTGCCCACCCGCGGTCCCTCGCTGATCGGCGTCGGCGAGGCCGCCGTCTACTTCCAGGTGCACACCGGTCGCATGCCGCTGGTCCGCCAGGAGGCCCAGGGCCCGGACAAGCCGGCGGTCTTCTCCGACGAGGAGATCGACCAGCTCATGGCCTACGTCCAGGCCAACGGCGGCGGGCCCACGCTGCCCTCCGGGGACCTGCGCGAGGGCGACCTCACCGAGGGCGGCGAGCTGTTCCGGCTCAACTGCGCGTCCTGCCACAACTTCGTCGGCGAGGGCGGCGCCCTCTCCTCCGGCAAGCGGGCGCCGAGCCTCGAGGACGCCAACGACCTCGAGATCTACACCGCGATGCTGACCGGCCCCGAGAACATGCCGGTCTTCGGGGACAACCAGCTCACCCCCGAGGAGAAGCGCTCCATCGTCAACTACGTCCAGACCGTCAAGGAGCAGGCCGACCCGGGCGGCTTCGGCGTCGGCCGCATCGGCCCGGTCGCCGAGGGCGTCGTCATCTGGGTCGTGGGCGTGGCCGCGCTGCTGTTCGGCATCTTCTGGATGGGCAGCAAGGCGTGACCGCGCACACCATCTCCCCCACGGCACCACGACAGCTGACCCCCTGCCGGGGGCACCACCCGCTTGCGGGGGACAGCGAGGAGGCAGCGTGACCACGCGCGAGAGCGCCCCTGGTTCGACCGGCGGCGCGGACGTCCCCGGCCCCCTGCACGGCGGTCCGGACGACGACTACACCCCCGAGCAGCTCGCGACCATGCCGCGCGAGGAGCTCGACCTGCTGGGTGCCCGGTACGACGACGTGCAGGTGCTGCACGTCGACCCGGGCCCCGAGCCGGGGTCCGCGGTGGAGAGGCAGGCCGTCCGTCAGGTCGCGCTGACCTTCGGCCTCGCCGGGCTGGCCGCGTTCGCGGCGTTCGTCATCTACGCCGGCTCCGGCTGGTTCCTGCCCGACTGGCAGTGGACCATCACCGAGGGCGGCTGGAGCGCCGTCTTCACCCCGATGATCGGGGCGCTCGGCGGGCTGGCCCTGATCCTGGTCGGCGTCGGGATGGTGCTCTACACGAAGAAGCTTCTCCCGCACGAGACCGCCGTCCAGGACAAGCACGACGGGTCGCACTTCGACCGGGTCACCACCGGCGCGACCCTCGTCGGCGGTCTGCACAACAGCGGCCTGGCCCGCCGCAAGCTCATCACCCGCTCGCTGGTGTTCATGGGCAGCGGGATCGGGCTCATGCTGCTCATGCCGCTGGGCGGCCTGATCCGCAACCCGAACACCGGCGACCCGCTCGGCACGACGAGCTGGGCGGAGGGCGTCCGCCTCGTCCGCGACGACGGCAGCCCCATCCGTCCCGGCGACCAGCAGCCGGGCTCCCTGGAGACGGTCTTCCCGGCCGTCGCCGGCGGCAACCGGGAGTCCGACGCCGCCACGATGCTCATCCGGCTGCGTCCGGAGCAGGTGACGGTCGACCGGCCCCGCACCGGCCAGGAGGACTTCGGCTACGGCGACTACGTGGCCTACTCGAAGATCTGCACCCACGCCGGTTGCCCGGTCTCGCTCTACGAGCAGGAGACCAGCCGCATCCTGTGCCCGTGCCACCAGTCGCAGTTCGACGTGACGCAGGGCGCCAAGCCGGTCTTCGGCCCGGCCACCCGCCCCCTGCCGCAGCTGCCGATCACTGTCGACGACGAGGGCTACTTCGTAGCGCGTAGTGACTACATTGAAGCTGTTGGCCCCACCTACTGGAACCGGGAGCGCATCTGATGGCTCGCACCGCCACAGCGCCGGGTGTCCCGACCACGCGACTGGGCAAGGCAGCGCTGGAGGTCGACGACCGTCTGATCGTCGCCGGCCCGTTGCGCCGAACGCTGAACAAGGTCTTCCCCGACCACTGGTCGTTCCTGCTCGGTGAGATCGCGCTCTACTCGTTCATCGTCCTGCTGCTGTCCGGCACCTACCTGACCTTCTTCTTCGACGCCTCCATGCGTGAGGTCGTCTACGAGGGCACGTACGCGCCGCTGCGGGGCGCCGAGATGTCGGCCGCCTACGAGTCGACGCTCTACATCTCGTTCGACGTCCGCGGCGGCCTGTTCATGCGTCAGCTGCACCACTGGGCGGCGCTGCTGTTCGTGGCGTCGATCGTCATCCACCTGCTGCGCATCTTCTTCACCGGCGCCTTCCGGCGTCCGCGTGAGACGAACTGGCTGATCGGCGTCGCCCTGCTCGTCCTGTCGTTCGCCATGGGCTTCACCGGCTACTCGATGCCGGACGACCTGCTCTCCGGCACCGGGCTGCGGATCGTCTCGGCGATCATCCTGGCGATCCCGGTGGTCGGCACCTGGGTGCACTGGGCGGTCTTCAACGGCGACTACGTCGGTGAGTTCATCGTCGGCCGGATGTACATCGTGCACGTGCTGATCGTCCCGGCGATCATCCTCGCCCTGATCGCCCTGCACCTGCTGATCCTGGTCAAGCAGAAGCACACCCAGTTCCCCGGCCCGGGGCGGACCGAGCACAACGTGGTCGGCAACCGGCTGTTCCCCGCCTTCGCCGGCAAGGCCGGCGGTCTGTTCTTCATCGTGTTCGGCGTCTGCGCCGCGCTCGGTGGCCTGGTGCAGATCAACCCGGTGTGGCTGTGGGGCCCGTACAACCCGGCGCAGGTCTCGGCGGCGTCGCAGCCCGACTGGTACGTCATGTTCCTCGACGGCTCCACGCGTCTGTTCCCGGCGTGGGATCTCAACCTGCCCGGCAACTACCAGATCCCGGCGTTGTTCTGGCCGACCGTGGTGCTCCCGGGCATCCTCTTCACGCTCCTGGCGCTGTACCCCATGATCGAGCGGAAGCTGACCCGGGACACCGCCTCGCACCACCTGCTGCAGCGTCCGCGTGACGTCCCCGTGCGGACGTCGCTGGGGATGATGGCCATCACCTTCTACGTGGTCCTGCTGATCTCGGGTGGGAACGACGTCATCGCCGAGAAGTTCGACATCAGCCTCAACGCGATGACCTGGGCCGGCCGCATCGGGCTGGTCATCCTGCCTCCCCTCGCCTACGTGTTCACGTACCGCATCTGCCTCGGCCTGCAGAAGCACGACCGGGAGGTCCTCGAGCACGGCCTGGAGACCGGTGTCATCCGGCGACTGCCGCACGGTGAGTTCATCGAGGTGCACCAGCCCCTCGGCCCGGTCGACGAGCACGGTCACGGCCAGCTGGCCTACGGCGGCGCTCCGGTGCCCAAGCGGATGAACCAGGTGGGCGGCGCCCGCCGCGCGATCCGCGGGTTCTTCAAGCCGATCGAGGAGCCGGCTCAGGTCGAACTCGAGCAGCGTCAGGACGAGCACGGCCTGGCGGCCGCTGAGGCCGACCGCGAGCTGACCACCTCCGGCCGTCCCTCCGACGGTGGTCGGCCGCAGGAGCCGCGCGACTGAGCACACCCGCACCACGCAGCAGGGCCCCGACGGGAGACCGTCGGGGCCCTGCTGCGTTCCGGGTGACGCGCTGGCCACGTCCCCGCCGAGCTGCTCCCCCGAGCCGAGGCCACCCAGGACACTGGCTCAGCGCCCCACGACGGCTCGCGTCCCCGGGGAGCCCTGCGAGGTGGGGCCGGCGGGCAGGGCCGGAGGGGCCTGAGGGCCGCTCGGCCCGCCGAGGGTCCCGTCACGGCGACGACGACCCGAGGGGCACCGCGCCACCCCTGGCACCGGCCGCCGTCGGCCGCGCGCCCGGTGCGGCCGGTCGGTGTCCGTCCGTCCGACGTCGGACGGACACCGACCACGGCAGACGCGTCCCCCGCGGAGGCCAGGGACACGGTGCCCGGCCCGCCGGTGTCTCCCGCGGGCCGGGTTCAGCGGTTCCCCGCGCGCACCCGCGGACGACGGCCGTGGAGACGACGACCGGCAGGCGTCCAGGGACGCGGTCCGCGGCGTCCTCCGGTCCCAGGGGCCGGCGAGGCGGCCACCACCACCGAGCGGGCACACGCCCGCTGCTCCGGCCGCCCGCACGGCGCCCGCCGCGGCCTCCAGCGCCCTGCCACGGGCTCTGAGAGAGGCCGGCCTCGCCCTCCCCCCTCGAGCCGACGCCCACGGGCCCGCAGCGCCGTACACCAGGTCGGCAGCGCCGTACCCGACCGCGCACGGCCGAAGACCCACGACGACGAGGGCCCCTCCCCGCAGCGCGGGGAGGGGCCCTCGTCGTCGGGCGAGATCAGCCCTGGGCGTTCTGCCCCACGTAGTACTCGAACAGCAGGCCGCCGATGGTGATCAGCAGGGCCGCGCCGGCCAGGATGATCATCCACGGGTAGAAGAAGGCCAGCGCCAGGCCCATGAGACCGGCCGACAGGGCGATGCCGAACGGCCAGTAGCTGCCCGGGCTGAAGAAGCCCAGCTCGCCGGCGCCGTCGGCGATGTCGGCGTCCTTGCGGTCCTCCGGGCGGGCGTCGATGCGCCGCGAGATGAACCAGAAGAAGCCACCGACGAGGAACGTCAGCCCACCGGAGAGGACCAGGGCCGTCGTCCCGATCGGCTCACGGGACCAGATCCCGTAGACGGCGGCCATGACCAGGCAGAAGACGCCGATGATGTTGAAGATGAGCGCTTCGACCTTCACGGCCGTCCCTCCTGCGTGGTGTGCGGTGCGCGGTCGGCGGACACGTCAGCCGTCGGCTCGCTGCGCGTCGTCGACCAGGTCGAACGGCGAGGTGCTCGTCGCGTTGCCCGGCTGACCGATGCTCTCCAGCGCGTCGTAGGTGCTCAGGCCCGACTCGCGCGCGGCCAGGTAGGCGTCGTAGTCCGCCGCCGACACCGCCCGCACCTCGAAGTTCATGTAGGCGTGGTAGGTGCCGCAGAGCTCGGCGCAGCGCCCCACGAAGGCGCCCTCCTCGCGGATGGTCACCTCGAAGACGTTGTCCCGGCCGTTCTCGTTGCCCGGGATGACGTCGAGCTTGAAGAGGAACTCCGGCACCCAGAACGAGTGGATGACGTCGGCCGAGGCCACCTCGAAGCGGATGTCCTGGTCGGTGGGCAGGACGAGGATCGGGATCTCGTCGCTGTTGCCGACCGTGTTGATCGGCTCGCCGTCGGCCCCGGTGGTCTCGGGGTAGACGAACTGCCAGTTCCACTTGAAGGCGTTGACCGCCACGGTGACGTCGGGGTCGGCGCTGCGCTCCTGGACCCGGTTCTGCACGACCACCGTGAAGAAGAACAGCCCGGCGATGATGAGGAACGGGATGATCGTGTACACGATCTCCAGCGGCAGGTTGTAGGCCGTCTGCTTCGGCAGCTCGTCGCCGCGCTTGCGGTGCATGACGACCGACCAGCCGATGAGCGCCCACACCGCCAACCCGACGATCAGGGCGGCGATGACCGACCAGATCCACAGGTCCCGCGTGGCCGCCGACTCGTCGGTGACGCCGTCGGGCCAGCCCCAGCGCCAGAACTCGTTGTTCGGGGTGCACCCGGTCAGGGCGGGCACCCCCAGGAGACCGAGCGCGGCGACCCGCGCGAGCCTGCTGCCTCGAGCCACTGCTCGCTGCCTCCTCGTCCTCGTCCGGTGCGCCGGACGGTCTTCCCGGCGGGCCGTCCACCGGTCCCCGGCGAACGGCGCCTGTGCCGACCACAGTCTGCGGCGAGACTAGCCGACCCCGCACGGCGGCCGACCACCGGAGACACCGCCCCGGCGGGTCGGGCCCCGGGTCGGCGGCCGAGGGCTCACCGTGCCGTGGTCGGGCCCCGCGCCGGGAGAGGACGGGGCCCGACCACGGCACGGTGAGCCCTCTCACCGGCGTCCCCTGCCGGGGGGCACCGCCGGTTACAGTCGAGGTCGTGTTCTCCCGGCTGCTGACCCCCAGGTGGGTGCTCCTGCACCTGGTGGTGGCCGCCCTGTTCGTGGCCACCTTCTTCCTGGGGTACTGGCAGCTGTCCAAGGCCGAGGCGGGCGGCGGTGCGGTGAACTGGAGCTACGCGCTGCAGTGGCCGCTGTACGGGTTCATGGGTCTCGGCTTCTACGTGAAGATGTGCCTCGACGAGGTCCGCCGAGACCCCGACGAGGACGAGCCGGGCGCCGACCTGGTCCTCTACCAGCGGCCGCGCATCGACACCTCGGGCGACCCGGAGCTGGCCGCCTACAACGCCTACCTCGCCGAGCTCAACGAGCGGGCGCTGCAGCAGCGGGCCGAGCATGGCCGCTGACCCGACGACGGCGTCGCGGCTGCCCCGCGCGCTGGCCCGCCGGGTGGGCCGCGACGTCCCGGCCGCGCTGACCCGCTACCGCGTGATGGCCTGGATCGTGGGTGTCCTGCTCATCGCGCTCGTCCTGGTCGCCGTCCCGCTCAAGCACTTCGGCGGGATCGCGGAGCCGGTGACCGTCCTCGGCACCCTGCACGGCTGGCTCTACTTCGTCTTCTTCCTGACCGCCTGCGACCTCGCCCTGCGCGCCTCCTGGACGTTGCGCGGCACGCTTCTCACCCTGGTGGCAGGCACCGTTCCGATCCTGTCCTTCGTGGCCGAGCGCAACGCCACGCGCAAGACCCGCGCCGGCGTTCGCGTCTGACCCTGCCGCGGCCACTCCGCCGGCACACCACGACCCCCGGAGAACCACGCCCATGTGCGGCCTGCTCGCCTACCTGTCCACCGACGCCGACCGCGTCGACGACACCCGCGTGAAGGAGGTGCACGAGGCGCTGCACTGCCTGCGCCACCGCGGCCCCGACGAGATCCAGGTCTGGAACGACGCGCGCGTCGCCTTCGGCTTCAACCGGCTGGCGTTCATCGACATCGAGCACAGCCACCAGCCGATGCCCTACGCCGACGGCCGCTACCGGATCGTCTTCAACGGCGAGATCTACAACTACGTCGAGCTGCGCCAGGAGCTCGCGGCACTGGGCGCGCGCTTCGCCACCGAGGGCGACACCGAGGCGATCGTCGCCGGCTACCACTACTGGGGTCAGGACGTCGTCCGGCGGCTGCGCGGCATGTTCGCCTTCGTCATCTGGGACACCCGGACCGGGACGGCGTTCGGCGCCCGCGACCCCTTCGGCATCAAGCCGCTGTTCACCGCCCGTCTCGCCGACGGCGCGCTGGTCTTCAGCTCCGAGAAGAAGGCGCTGCTGGAGATGCTCGGCGGCAGCGACGCCGCGGGCGGCGTGGACTCCGCCTCGCTGCAGCACTACCTGACGCTGCAGTACGTCCCCGAGCCGGCGACGCTGCACCGCGGCATCCGGCGGATCGAGAGCGGCACGAGCTTCACCGTGGAGGACGGCGAGCTGCACACCAGCCGCTACTCCCACCCGACCTTCCCCGTCCGGCCGGTCGCCGCGGACGAACAGCAGGGCCTCTACGACCGCATCGCCGCGGTGCTCGACGACTCGGTGCGGGTGCACATGCGCGCCGACGTCACCGTCGGGTCGTTCCTCTCCGGCGGCATCGACTCCACCGCGATCGCCGCGCTGGCCAAGCGGTACAACCCCGACCTCATGACCTTCACGGTCGGCTTCGAGCGGGAGGGCTACTCGGAGATCGACGTCGCCGCCGAGTCGGCGGCCGCGATCGGCGTCGAGCACGTGACCAAGGTGGTCACGCCCGAGGAGTTCGCCGAGTCGATCCCGCTGGTCGTCTGGTACCTCGACGACCCGGTCGCCGACCCCGCCCTCGTGCCGCTGTACTTCGTGGCCCGCGAGGCCCGCAAGCACGTGAAGGTGGTGCTCTCCGGCGAGGGCGCCGACGAGCTGTTCGGCGGCTACAACATCTACCGCGAGCCGCTGTCGCTGGCGGCGTTCGACAGGCTGCCGGGGGGCATCCGCCGGGCGCTGGGCGCGCTGTCGGCGAGGCTGCCCGACGGCATGCGCGGCAAGGACCTGCTGCGCCGCGGCTCCATCCCGCTCGAGCAGCGGTACTACGGCAACGCGCGCATCTTCCGGGACGACGAGCTCGGCTTCCTCGAGCGCCGCGACCCCGACCTGTCGCACGTCGCCGTCACCCGGGAGCTCTACGAGCGGACCCGGGCGGCGGGCTACGACGACGTGACCGCGATGCAGTACGTGGACCTGTTCACCTGGCTGCGCGGCGACATCCTGGTCAAGGCCGACAAGATGACCATGGCCAACTCGCTCGAGTTGCGGGTGCCCTTCCTCGACCCGGAGGTCTTCGCGGTCGCCGGCACGCTGCCGGTCGACCAGCGGGTCACGAAGGAGACGACGAAGTACGCGCTGCGCAGGGCGCTGGAGCAGATCGTGCCGCCGCACGTGCTCAACCGCCGGAAGCTCGGCTTCCCCGTCCCGACCCGGCACTGGCTGGCCGAGGACCTGCACGACTGGGCGCGGCAGGTCGTCGAGGAGAGCCAGACCGACGAGTGGCTCGACCGGCGGCAGATCCTCTGGATGCTCGACGCACACCGCGACAACCACCGGGCCGGCTCGCCGGTCGACCTCTCCCGCAAGCTGTGGACGCTGCTGGTCTTCATGGTCTGGCACGGCGTCTTCGTCGAGCAGCGCATCAAGGTCGACGTCCCCGAGACGGTCTACCCCGTCCGGCTGTAGTCCGGGGACGACGGAGGCCCGGTCCCTCCCGCGGGAGGGACCGGGCCTTCGTCGTGTCAGCGGTGCGGTCCGGGGGACCGCGGTGTCACCGGCTCAGCTGAAGGAGTCGCCGCAGGCACAGGAGCCGGTGGCGTTCGGGTTGTCGATCGTGAAGCCCTGCTTCTCGATCGTGTCCACGAAGTCGATGACGGCGCCGCCGAGGTAGGGGCCGCTCATCCGGTCGACGATGACCTCGACCCCGCCGAAGTCGTAGGTCTGGTCGCCGTCGAGGAACCGCTCGTCGAAGAAGAGCTGGTAACGCAGGCCCGAGCAGCCGCCGGGCTGGACGGCGATGCGCAGGCGGAGGTCGTCGCGACCCTCCTGGTCCAGCAGCGCCTTGACCTTGGCGGCAGCGGGGTCGCTGAGGATGACGCCGGTGGCCGTGGTGTCCTGCACCGTCATGTTGGAAGTCCTCCCACGTTCGAGGGTGCCTGCTGCGGCACGTCCTGCAGCAGGCCAACACCGCCGGAGCGGAGCCTCTTCCCACTGTACGGCGTGGAGTGCCGTGCGGACCGGGATCGGCCGAGGTCACACGTAGACTCGCCGTCGTGAAGCTCCGCCTGCCCGGGCGCCGCGACCGCACCGAGGCCGCCCCCGACCCCGCCGCCGACCCGACCACGCAGCTGGTGAAGACGGGCGGCAAGGGTCGGCCCACGCCCAAGCGCCACGAGGCCCAGGGACGTCGTCCCGGCCCTCCCCCGCCGCCTCCGCAGACCCGCAAGGAGGCCTACAAGCGGATGCGCGAGCAGCGGGCGGCCAACCGCGGGGCCACCCGCGCCGGCGCGGCGCGGGGCGACGAGGGCTACCTGCCGGCCCGCGACCGCGGCCCGGTCCGCAAGCTGGTCCGCGACGTCGTCGACGCCCGCCGCAACGCCGGCAGCTTCTTCCTCTTCGTCGCCGCGCTCGTGCTCATCGGCAACTTCGTGCCCAACGAGCAGGTGCGCAGCTACACCGTCTCGATCTGGCTGGTCTTCTTCCTGCTGATCATCGCCGACTCGATCGTCCTGGGCCGGCGGATCAAGAAGAAGGTGCTCGAGCGCTTCCCGAACCAGGACCACAGGATGAAGGGCCTGGTCTGGTACGGGATCAGCCGCGCCACCATGGTCCGCCGCTGGCGCTTCCCGAAGCCCGAGGTCCGGCTGGGCGCCCAGGTCTGAGGAAGGACTACGCGTCAGGGTCCGTTCCAGCACGTCACCACGCTCGGGACGCCCGGGCGGGCCCGCCGGGCTAGCGTCGGCGCCCGTGGAATCCCGACGACTGGGCCGCTCCGGCCTCAACACCTCCGCGATCGCCTACGGCAACTGGCTGACCCACGGCGGCCAGGTCGAGGAGGACGCGGCGCACGCCTGCGTCCGCGCCGCCCTCGACGCCGGCATCACCACCTTCGACACCGCCGACGTCTACGCCGGCACCCGGGCCGAGTCGGTGCTCGGTCGCGCCCTCGCCGGGCAGCGCCGCGAGGGGCTCGAGGTCTTCACCAAGGTCTACTGGCCGACCGGCCCGGGCCACAACGACCGCGGCCTGTCCCGCAAGCACGTCCTCGAGAGCTGCCACGCCTCGCTGCGGCGGCTGCAGACCGACTACGTCGACCTCTACCAGGCGCACCGCTACGACCCGACGGTGCCGCTCGAGGAGACGATGACGGCCTTCGCCGACCTCGTCCGGGCCGGCAAGGTGCTCTACATCGGCGTCTCGGAGTGGAACGCCGAGGAGATCGCCGCCGGCGCCGCGCTCGCCCGCGACCTCGGCGTCCAGCTGATCAGCAACCAGCCGCAGTACTCGATGCTGTGGCGGGTCATCGAGGACGAGGTCGTGCCCACCTCCGAGAAGGAGGGGATCTCGCAGATCGTGTGGTCCCCGCTGGCGCAGGGCGTGCTCACCGGCAAGTACCTGCCCGGCCGGCAGCCGCCGGCCGACAGCCGGGGCGGGCACGCGGAGGTCGGCGGGTCGATGCGGCGGTTCCTGCGGGACGACGTCCTCACCGCGGTGCAGGGACTGCGGCCGGTCGCCGAGGACCTCGGCCTGTCCATGGCGCAGCTGGCCATCGCCTGGGTGCTGCAGAACCCCAACGTCGCGGCGGCGATCATCGGCGCGACCCGGCCCGAGCAGGTGCACGACAACGTGGCGGCGGCCGGGGTGACCCTCGACGCCGACGTCCTGGCGCGCATCGACGAGGTCCTGGGGGACGTCGTCGAACGCGACCCCGCCAGGACCGCCCGCGGCTGACGGAGGACCACCCTCCCCCACGCCTCGTCGGAGGACCCCGTCGGGAGCCTGGGGGGTGGCCGTTCCGGAGCGTCACTGGGCCCGCCCGACTCCGGTCGGGCGGCCTCAGGTGGCGGCGAGGCTCATCGGGCCGTAGACCTCCTGCTCGCCGTCGAAGAGCGTCACGGTCGCCACCCCCCGCTCGAGCAGGTCGCGCCAGTTCTCCCCCAGCCAGGACTCCGCGTCGCCCTGGTTGTCCGAACTCGGCACCTCCACCCCCACCGCGGCGGGGTCCAGCACCGCCCCCGAGGGGTCCTCCAGCCGCCAGTACCAGCTCATGCGCGCTGAGGTTAGCGAGCGCGTCACCGTCCCCGGAGTGTGACCCGCGCCTGGTTATCCCGGCGATCATCGGGGGCATGTGAGGACATCGACAGTCTCCCCCGGCTCGGAGGACCGATGACCGATCCGACGGCGGGCGCCACTCGCGCAACCGCCCCGCCCCCCGCCCCCGAGGACGCCTCGACCGGCCAGCTCATCAGCCAGCTGACCGAGCAGATCAGCCGGCTCGTGCGCGACGAGGCCCGGCTCGCCCAGGCGGAGGTGACCCAGAAGGCCAAGCGCATGGGCATCGGCGCCGGGCTGTTCGGCGGCGCCGGCCTGTTCGCCTTCCTCGGCCTGGCCGTGCTCATCGCCGCCGCCGTCCTCGCCCTCGCCCTGGTGCTCCCCGGCTGGCTGGCCGCGCTGATCGTCGCCGTCGTGCTCTTCGCCGTCGCCGGCGTGCTGGCACTGGTCGGCAAGAAGGACGTGGAGAAGGGCACCCCGCCGGTGCCCACCGAGGCCATCGCCAGCACCAGGACCGACATCCAGACCGTGAAGGAGAGTGCGCGCCGGTGAGCACCCCAGCCAGCCGAGGCCCCGACGGGACGACGAACGGCCAGCCGCCGGCGAGCGACCCCGACGCCATCAAGGCCGAGATCGAAGCCACCCGGGCACAGCTCGGCCGCACCGTCGACGAGCTCTCCCACCGCCTCGACGTCCCCGAGCGGGCGAGGGAGAGCGCCTACCGCGCCCGCGACACCGCGGTGGAGACCTATCGCGAGAGCCCGCCGGCGGTCATCGGCGCCGGTGCCGGCGTGGCCGCGCTGCTCGGCCTGCTGGTCTGGCGCCGCCGGACGAAGGACCGCCGGGTCGCCGAGCGGGAGGCCAAGCGTGCGGCGAAGCGCGCCGCGAAGGTGGCCGCCGCCCGTCGCGCCGCAGCCGAGAAGGCGGCACGCAAGGCGGCGAAGCAGAGGGCGAAGAGGACGGCGAAGGCCCGCCGGGCCAGGAGGAGGACCAAGTGAGCAGCAGCAAGGGAGCCAAGCTCGCCTACCGGCCGATCGGCCTGCTCGGCGGCGTCCTGGCCGGTGTGGTGTCCGGTGCGGTCTTCAAACAGGTCTGGAAGCGCGTGTCCAACGAGGACGACGCCCCGGACGCGCTGCAGAGCGAGTACTCGATGAAGGAGGTCGTCCTCGCCGCGGCGCTGCAGGGCGCCATCTTCGCCGCCACCAAGGCGGCCATCGACCGTGCCGGCGCCCGCGGGTTCACCAAGCTGACCGGCAACTGGCCGGGCGACTGACGTGGCCGGCACCCGACACCGCGACAGCGCCGTCGACCGCATCCGCGAGCGGGTCGAGGAGAAGGCGGCCCGGCGGGCGGCCGCGCGGGCTGCGGAGGCCAGCGGGCCGGACCCACGGGCGAGCGAGCCACCGCCGGGGGCGCCCAGCGAGCAGCAGCTGCCCGGCATCACCGCGGACAAGCCCACCGACATCCCCTGGCGGGGGTGGAAGCAGATCGTCCGGCGGGCGTGGGCGGAGAACAACGCCGACAACATGCCGATCATCGGCGGCGGCGTGGCGTTCTTCGGGTTCCTGGCGATCTTCCCCGCGCTGATCGCGATGCTGAACATCTACGGGCTGGTGGCCTCCCCGGAGACCGTCGCCCGGCAGGTCGAGGACCTCTCGGCACAGCTCCCGGAGAGTGCCGCCCGGCTGATCGGGGACCAGCTCAACAGCATCGTCACCAACAGCGGTGGAGCGCTCAGCTTCGGCCTGGCGGTCTCCGTGCTCGGTGCGCTGTGGAGCGCCTCCGGTGGCGTCGGCAACCTCGTGACGGCGGTGAACCTCGCCTACGACGAGGTGGAGACGCGCGGCTTCGTCAAGCGCAAGGCCGTCTCGCTGGGCCTGACCCTGGGCGCGATCGTCTTCGTGCTGATCACCTTCGCGCTCGTCGCGGTGGTCCCGAACCTCCTGGACGTGCTGCCGCTCGGCCCGTTCGCCACCGTCCTCGCGCAGGTGGTCCGGTGGGTCCTGCTCCTCGCCGTCTTCGCGGGGTCGCTGGCCGTGCTGTACCGCGTCGCCCCGGACCGGGACGCCCCGAGGCTGCGCTGGGTGAGTCTCGGCGCCGTCGTCGTCACCGTGATCTGGGCGATCGTGAGCCTCGGCTTCAGCATCTACGTCGACAACTTCGGGTCCTACGACAAGACCTACGGGGCCATCGCCGGCGTGATCGTGCTGATGCTGTGGCTGTACCTGACCTGCTACCTGATCCTGCTCGGTGCGGAGATCAACTCCGAGGCCGAGCACCAGACGGCGGAGGACACCACCCAGGGTCCGCCGCAGCCGATGGGCCAGCGCGACGCCACCATGGCCGACTCGCTGCCCGACCCGCCGGTACCCACCAAGGAGTCACACCGCAGCGCCTGAAGCAGGCCCCCCCCTGCCCCCCACCGCTCGCAGGCTCGCGGCGGGACTCTGCACGGGGGCCTAGCGCACGTGCGAGGGGACGAAGGGCGGCCGCACGACCTGCACTGTCTGCGGCCGCCCGCGCACGTCCACGGCCAGCTCGCTGCCCTCCTCGACGCCCGAGGCGGTGTCCAGCAGGGCGAGGGCGATGCCGGTGCGCAGGGACGGCGAGAAGGTGCCGCTGGTGACCTCGCCGACCCGGGTGCCGTCGGCGTCGAGCACCGCCATGCCCGGCCGCGGGATGCCCCGCCCGGTCGCCCGCAGCCCCCACAGCAGGCGCGCCGGACCGGCCTCCTTCTCCGCCAGCAGCGCCTGGCGACCCCAGAACGCCGGTTTGCGCCAGCCCACCGCCCAGCCGGCGCGGGCCTGCACCGGCGTGATCTCGGTCGAGAGCTCGTGGCCGTGCAGCGGGTAGCCCATCTCGGTGCGCAGCGTGTCGCGGGCGCCCAGCCCGCACAGCCGCAGGCCCTCGTCCTGACCGGTCTCCACCAGCACGTCCCACAGCTCGCCGGCGCGGTCGGCACCCACCAGCAGCTCGTAGCCGTGCTCGCCGGTGTAGCCGGTGCGGCAGACGGTGACCTCGGCCGAGCCGCCGCCCACGCCGGTCACGAAGGACATGTACGGCAGCTCGCCGGGCAGCCCGAGGAACGCCAGCAGCTGCGATGACCGGGGCCCCTGCACAGCCAGGACGGCGACCTCGGTGTGCCGGTCGGTGACCGTCACGCCGGCCGGTGCGGCGTCGGTCAACCGGGCCACCACCTCGGCGGCGTTGGCGGCGTTGGGCACGAGCAGGACGTCGTCCGGGCCGTGCAGGTAGACGATCAGGTCGTCGACCACTCCCCCGGCCCGCGGGTCGCCGTCGGGCAGGCAGCACATCGTGTACTGCGCCTGGCCCGGCCCGATGCGCGACAGGTCGTTGGTCAGGCAGCTGTCGACGAAGGCCGCCGCCCCCGGGCCGCGCACCGTGGCGGTGCCCAGGTGCGAGACGTCGAACAGGCCCACGCGGGTGCGGACGGCCTCGTGCTCGGCCAGCACCCCGCCGCCGGCGTACTCGATCGGCATCGACCAGCCGCCGAAGTCGGCCAGCTTGGCGCCGGCCGCGACGTGCCGGTCGTGCAGGGGGGAGGTCCGCGCGGTCACACCGGCACGCTATCCGGCGACGTGCTGGAACGGCCCACGTGCAGGGGCCCGCGCCGACCCCGTCCAGAGGCTCGCCCCGAGCTCGCGAGGGGTGAGGAGGACGGGGTCCCCCGACTTCTAGGATCGAGCGGTGCCGCCGACGATCTCCGCCACCGACCGCCCGCTCGAGAAGCTCTCCGCCGACGCCGTCGTCGTCGGCGTCGGGAAGGGGCCCGACGGCCCGCTCCCCACCCCCGGCGCGGAGGCCGTCGACCGGCTGCTGGGCGGCCGCCTGCTGCCCGCCCTCGCCGACCTGGGCGCCCGCGGTGCGGAGGACGAGGTCACCCGGGTCGCCGCGCTCGGCCAGGGCCCGTTCCCGGTCGTCGCCGCCGTCGGCCTCGGCGCGCCCCAGGCCGGGGGCGGGTACGCCGCCGAGGCGGTCCGCCGGGCCGCCGGTGCCGCCAGCCGGGCGCTGTCGGGTCGCGCGTCGGTGGTCACCCTGCTGGCCGCGGTCGGCGGGACGCCCGACGAGCTGCGCCTGCACGCCGTCGGCGAGGGCAGCCTGCTCGGCGCCTACGAGTTCACCGCCTACAAGTCCGACTCCGCCGGCCGGCCGCTCCCACCGCGGGAGTTCGCCGTCGTCGTCCCCGACACCGGGGCCGCGAAGGGACCGCTGGAGCGCGCCCGCGCCGTCGCCGACGCCGTCGCGCTGGTGCGCGACCTGGTCAACACCCCGCCCAACGACCTGTTCCCCGCCGAGCTCGCGGCGCGCGGCGCCGCGGCGGGCAAGCGCGCCGGGCTGGACGTCGAGGTGCTCGACGAGGCGGCCCTGGCCGCCGGCGGCTACGGCGGCGTCCTGGCCGTCGGCGGCGGCTCGACCCGTGGGCCCCGCCTGCTCCGGCTGACCTACCGCGGGAAGAAGGCGCGCAGGAAGGTCGCACTGGTCGGCAAGGGCATCACCTTCGACAGCGGCGGCCTGTCGATCAAGCCGGCCGCGAACATGCACCACATGACCAGCGACATGGCCGGCGCGGCCGCCGTGATCGCCACGGTCTGCCTGGTCGCCGAGCTCGGCCTGCCCGTCGAGGTCACCGCGACCGTGCCGATGGCCGAGAACCTGCCCAGCGGCTCGGCCTACCGCCCCGCCGACGTGGTGACCTTCCGCAACGGCAAGAAGGCCGAGATCACCAACACCGACGCCGAGGGCCGCGTGATCCTCGCCGACGCCCTGGCCCGGGCCGCCGAGGACTCCCCCGACGCGATCCTGGAGACCTCCACGCTCACCGGCGCGCAGCTGGTCGCCCTCGGCTCGCGCACCGCCGGCGTCATGGGCAGCGACGACATGCGGGACGCCGTCGTGGCCGCCTCGACCCGCAGCGGCGAGGCGATGTGGGCGATGCCGATGCCGGCCGAGCTGCGCCGCGGGCTGGACTCGCCGATCGCCGACTTCGTCAACGCCAACGCCGACCGGATGGGCGGCATGCTGGTCGGGGCGCACTTCCTCGCCGAGTTCGTGCCGGACGGGCTGCCGTGGGCGCACATCGACATCGCGGGCCCGAGCTACAACACCGGCACGCCCTGGGGGTACACCCCCAAGGGCGGGACCGGCGTGCCGGTGCGCACGCTGCTGGCCACCATCGAGGACCTCATCGCCGACCGGTGACGTGGTGGAACGGCCACAGGCAGGGGCCCGCCGCGAGCGTCAGCGAGTGGTGGGGGGCCTGTGGTCCTTCGACCAGTCCCGCATCCGCTGCGGGTAGCCGGTCACCTGCGCGTCGTAGACCGGGATGCCGAGCTCGCGGGAGAGCCGCCGGGCGGTGTCCGGGCCCTCGATCCGGCGCCGGGTCCACTCGCCGTCCGCGGCGACCAGGACGATCGTGGTCTCGGTGACCGCCGTCCGGGGCTCGACGTACCCCTCCACGCCGCGCCGGCTGGCGACGAACTGCTCGAGGTGGGCGACGTCGGCCCGGCCGGAGCCCCGGTCGAGGGTGCCGCGGCCGGGTGCCCGCCGCCGCAGTCGGCCCCAGAAACCCATGCCCGCTCCCGTCTCGACCGGGTCGCGTCCGCACCGCGACGTCGCGGTGGCAACGGTGCTGCCCACGGCCGCGTTCCCGGAGTGGCAGGATGGGCGCGGACCTTCACCCGGCCGCCTGGACGCGGGCGGGACCCCGGCACCCGAGGAGAACTCGTGAGCGCACCCACCTCCCCCGCCGACCTGGTCATCCTCGGTGGTGGCTCGGGTGGCTACGCCGCCGCGCTGCGCGCCGCCGAACTGGGCATGTCCGTCGTCCTCGTCGAGCGGGACAAGGTCGGCGGCACCTGCCTGCACCGCGGCTGCATCCCCACCAAGGCCCTGCTGCACGCCGGCGAGGTCGCCGACCTGGCCCGTGAGGGTGAGCAGTTCGGCGTCAAGACGTCACTGGCCGGCATCGACATGGACGGCGTCAACAGCTACAAGGACGGCGTCATCTCCCGGCTCTACAAGGGCCTGCAGGGCCTGATCAAGAGCCGCAAGATCCAGTACGTGGAGGGCGAGGGCCGGCTGGTCTCCCCCACCGCGGTCGAGGTGGGCGGCCAGCGCTACGAGGGCCGCCACGTCCTGCTGGCGACCGGCTCCTACGCCCGCTCGCTGCCCGGCCTCGAGATCGACGGCACCCGGGTCATCACCAGCGACCACGCGCTGAACATGGACCGCGTGCCGGCCTCGGCGATCATCCTCGGTGGCGGCGTCATCGGCTGCGAGTTCGCCAGCGCCTGGAAGTCCTTCGGCGTCGACGTCACCATCATCGAGGCCCTGCCGCACCTCGTCCCGCTCGAGGACGAGGCCTCTTCCAAGCTCCTGGAGCGGGCCTTCCGCCGCCGCAAGATCGGTTTCGAGCTCGGGAGCCGTTTCACGGGCGTGCAGAACACCGAGAACGGCGTCAAGGTGTCGCTCGAGAACGGCAAGGAGTTCGAGGCCGAGCTGCTGCTCGTGGCCGTGGGCCGCGGGCCGGTCAGCCAGGGCCTGGGCTACGAGGAGGCCGGTGTCGCGATGGAGCGCGGCTACGTGCTCGTCGACGAGTACCTGCGCACCAACGTGCCCACCATCTCCGCCGTCGGCGACCTGATCCCCACCCTGCAGCTGGCCCACGTCGGCTTCGCCGAGGGCATCTTCGTGGCCGAGCGGCTGGCCGGCCTCGAGCCCGCCCCGATCGACTACGCCGGTGTCCCGCGGATCACCTACTCCGACCCCGAGGTCGCCTCGGTCGGTCTCACCGAGGCGCAGGCCAAGGAGCGCTTCGGCGAGGTCAAGACCCTCACCTACGACCTCGGCGGCAACGGCCGAAGCCAGATCCTCAAGACCGCCGGCGCGGTCAAGCTGGTGCAGGCCGTCGACGGCCCCGTGGTCGGCGTGCACATGGTCGGCAGCCGGGTCGGCGAGCTGATCGCCGAGGCCCAGCTGATCTACAACTGGGAGGCCGAGGCCGACGACGTCGCCGCCCTCATCCACCCGCACCCGACGCAGAGCGAGGCCCTGGGCGAGGCCCACCTCGCGCTCGCCGGCAAGCCGCTGCACGTACACGGCTGACCTCCGCACCACTCCCCCACCCACCCGCGCCAGAAGGAGCCCCGCCCCGATGCCGACCTCCGTCACCATGCCCGCCCTGGGCGAGAGCGTCACCGAGGGCACGGTCACCCGATGGCTCAAGCAGGAGGGTGAGCAGGTCGAGGTCGACGAGCCGCTGCTCGAGGTCTCGACCGACAAGGTCGACACCGAGATCCCCTCACCGGCCGCCGGCGTGCTGAGCAAGATCCTCGTCGCCGAGGACGAGACGGTCGAGGTCGGTGCCGAGCTCGCGGTCATCGGCGGGGACGGGGGCGGGGGCGCGCCGGCCGGCCCGGCCTCGGCCGAGGACGCCGACACCACCCCGCAGACCCCCGTCGAGCAGGTCGAGGACGCCGGTCCCGGTCCGGCGGACGAGCCGCAGCCGGCCGCGGCCGCACCGGCCTCCGGCGACGGCGGCCAGGGCGGCGGCGGTCAGGGCGGCGGCGAGGGGACGCCGGTGACCATGCCGGCGCTCGGCGAGAGCGTCACCGAGGGCACCGTCACCCGCTGGCTGAAGTCCGTCGGCGACGAGGTGACCGCCGACGAGCCGCTGCTCGAGGTCTCGACCGACAAGGTCGACACCGAGATCCCCGCGCCGGTGTCGGGCACGCTGCTGTCGATCTCGGTGAACGAGGACGAGACGGTCGAGGTCGGCTCGGAGCTGGCCGTCATCGGCTCCGGGTCCGCCGGCGGGGGCGCCCAGGCGCAGGCCCCGGCTCCCTCTGCGCCGGCCCAGCAGGAGCCGCAGTCGCAGCAGGAGCCGCGACAGCCGGCGCCTCCCGCGCAGGCGACGCAGCCGACACCGCAGGCCGACCCGACGCCGCAGCGGGCCCAGCCGACCTCGGAGCAGCCCGGTGCCGACTACGGCTCCGGCGGCGTGCTGCCCAGCACCTCCCCCACCGACGCGCCCTCGCCGGCCCAGGCGGTCGCCCCCCAGGCGCCCGCGGCGCCGAAGACCCCCGCCCCGGCTCCGGCCGGTGACAGCGGCGGGGACGGTGGCGGGCAGTACGTCACCCCGCTGGTCCGCCGGCTGGCCGCCGAGCGCGGCGTCGACCTGTCCTCGGTGACCGGCACCGGCGTCGGTGGGCGGATCCGCAAGCAGGACGTGCTCGCCGCCGCGGAGAAGGCGGCTGCCCCGGCAGAGGCCCCGACCCCGGCCCCGGCCGCCGCCACCGGTCGACCGACCCCGAGCCCGTCGCCGGCCGCCCAGCCCGACACCTCGCTGCGCGGGCGCACCGAGAAGCTCTCCCGGCTGCGCACCGTCATCGCCCGCCGGATGGTCGAGTCGCTGCAGGTCAGCGCCCAGCTGACGACGGTCGTGGAGGCCGACGTCACGACCATCGCGCGGCTGCGGGACCGGGCCAAGCGCGACTTCGAGGCCCGCGAGGGCGTCAAGCTGTCGTTCCTGCCGTTCTTCGCCAAGGCGGCGGTCGAGGCGCTCAAGGCCCACCCGGCCGTGAACTCCTCGATCGACCTCGAGGCGGGCACGGTGACCTACCACGACGCCGAGAACTTGGGCGTCGCGGTCGACACCGAGCGCGGTCTGCTGGTCCCGGTCATCAGGGACGCCGGTGACCTGAGCATCGGCGGGCTGGCCCGCAAGATCGCCGACCTGGCCGAGCGGACCCGCACCAACAAGGTCACCCCGGACGAGCTCGGCGGCGGCACCTTCACGCTGACCAACACCGGCAGCCGCGGGGCGCTGTTCGACACGCCGATCATCAACCAGCCGCAGGTGGCGATCCTCGGCGTGGGCAGCGTCGTCAAGCGCCCGGTCGTCGTCCAGGACCCCGGCCTCGGCGAGGTGATCGCGGTCCGGTCGATGGTCTACCTGGCACTGACCTACGACCACCGGATCGTCGACGGCGCCGACGCCGCCCGCTTCCTCGTCACGGTGAAGGAGCGGCTGGAGGCCGGTCAGTTCCAGGGCGAGCTCGGCCTCTCCTGAACAAGGACCCCCTGCCCCATCGCCGGAGGGCCCCGTCGTCCTCATCCCCCGCGAGCTCGGGATGAGCCTCTCGCCGGGGCCAGCGACGGGGCCCTGCAGGGGTCCATCGGGGCCCCGGCAGCTGCCGGGGCCCCGATCGCGTCCGGCCCTGCCTGGAGGAGACAGATGAAGATCGCGGTCACCGGCTCCTCCGGGCTGATCGGCACGCACCTGGTGGCCGCGCTGCGCGCCGACGGGCACGAGGTGCTGCGGCTGGTGCGCCGGACGCCGCGGACGGCCGACGAGCACCGCTGGGACCCCCAGCACCGGCGGATCGACCCGACCCTGCTCTCCGACGTCGACGCCGTGGTGAACCTGGCCGGCACGCCCATCCGGCCGCGCCCCTTCACGGCCGGCTACAAGGAGCAGCTGCGCTCCAGCCGGCTCGACAGCACGGCCACGGTCAGCGAGGCGCTGGCTGCGGCGGCCGCGGCCGACCCGGGACGCCGTCGGGTGCTGCTCTCGGCCTCGGCCGTGGGTTACTACGGCGACACCGGGGACCGGGAGGTGCAGGAGGACGCGCCGCCCGGCAACGACTTCCTGGCCCGCCTGTGCGTCGACTGGGAGGCCGCCACCCGCCCCGCCGAGGACGCCGGCGTGCGCGTGGTGCACCTGCGCACCGGCCTGGTCGTCGGCCGCGACGCCATGCTGGTGCGCATCCTGGGCCTGGTCTTCCGGGCCGGCCTCGGCGGGCGCATGGGTTCGGGACGGCAGTACTGGCCGTGGATCAGCCTGGACGACGAGGTCGACGCGATCCGGTTCCTGCTGACCGCCGACGTCTCCGGCCCGGTGAACCTCACCGGCCCTCGCCCGGTTCCCAACGCCGAGTTCGTCCGCCGTCTGGCCGCCGCGGTGCACCGGCCGGCGGTCCTCCCCGTCCCCGGCCCCGTGCTGGCGCTGGCCCTGGGTGAGTTCGGCCGCTCCAGCGTGCTGGCCGGTCAGCGTGCCGTCCCCGCGGTGCTGGAGCGGGCCGGTTACCGGTGGACCCACCCCGACCTCGACGACGCGTTGCGCGCGGCGCTGCAGCGCGGCTGACCCGCATCACCCGACCCGCTCGGCCGACGAGATCCGCCACCCCTCGGCGGTGGCCTCGATCGTCATGCGCACCTCCGCCTCCCCGCGCCCGCCGACCGTGCGCAACGCCGGGCCCCCGGGATCGGCTGCTCGCACCACCTCGTAGTCCGGCCAGCGGTCCACCACCCGCAGGATCACGGGGCCCGCGCCGGGCGTGCCGCCGACCAGGGTCGCGCTGACCACCTCCGGTGCGAAGCCGCGCAGCGCCTCGCCGGCGGCGGTCAGGGCGGCCACGCTGTCCCGGTCGGCCGTGAGGAGGGTGCTGCCGTCGACGTACACGTCGTCGAGCAGCGGCGCGGCCCCGGTGGCCAGCGCCTCCGCCCGGCGCAGGTACAGCCTGCTGAGCCGGCCCTGCCAGTCGTCCTCGGGCGTGGCAGCGGCCTCCGGTGCAGCGGCTTCCGGTGCAGCGACTTCCGGTGCAGCGGCCTCCGGGGTCGGGGCCGGCGTCGTCTCGAGGGAACCCCCGGGCGGCCGGACCGGCGGTGGCGGGGCCGAGGTCTCCGGGGCAGCCGACGTGGGCGCGGCTGCAGAGGGGTCGGCCGCCGGCTCCGGCGTGCGAGGGGCACCGGCGGCGCGATCGGCCACGGGGGCCGGCGCCGGAGCTCTGCCCCACCAGCCGCCGAGCTGCACCCCGAGGACCACCACGACCACGGCCGCGACGGCCGGCAGCGCCCCTCGGCGCAGCAGCGGGCCGGACGCCGCGAGCCGGCCGCGCAGGCCGGTGCGGTCGGGCAGCACCTCGTCACCGGCCCGCCGGTGCCGCCCGGGGACCTGGTGGGTGAGCTCGGTGCGCGGACCACGGCCGGTGCGGGCGAGCTCCTCGTCGGGCACCCCGGCCTGCGGCAGCCGCACCGGCTCGGGACGGCAGGCGTGCCGCAGGTCCAGGGCGAAGGCGGCGGCCGATCCGCGGTCGTGCGGGTCGGCCGAGAGCCCGCGGGCGATGACGACGAGCAGGTCCGGCGGGGCACCGGGCGCGAGCTCCGCGAGGTCGGGCAGCTCGCCCTCGGCGGCCACCCGGAGCGTGTCGGCGGGCGTGGCGGCGTTCCACGGGGCGACCCCGGTCAGCGCGTGGAAGGCCGCGGCCGCGACGCCGAAGACGTCCGAGGCCGGGCCGGGCGCCCCACCGCGGGCCACGGTGGGGTCGACGTAGGCCGGCGTGACCTCACGGGCCGCCTCCTCCCCCAGCACCCGCGCCACCCCGAGGTCGGTGAGCACCGGACGACCCTCGGCGGTGAACACGACGTTGCCGGGCGAGAGGTCGCCGTGCACGACACCACGATCGTGCGCGTGTGCCAGGGCCGCGGCCACGGGAGCGAGGGCGGTGACCACCTCCCCGGGCCGCAGCCGGCCGCGACGGGCCAGCAGGGCGGCGAGGCTGCCGCCGGCGAGCAGGTCGAGGACCAGGGCCACCCGCGGCTGCCCACCGCGACGTGGCCCGTGCACCACCTCGTGCAGCCGGACCAGGTGCGGGTGGTCGAGCTCCCCGAGCAGCGCCGCCTCGCGGGCCTGCCGCTCGGCGTCCCCGGCCACCAGCAGCTTGACGGCGACCGCCGGACCGCCGGAGCGGGGCACCGCGCGCCACACCTCGCCGGAGCCGCCCCGCCCGAGCAGCTCCTCGAGCCGGTAGCCGGGGACGACGGGCGCGGGAGGGGACGCGGGCATGGCGGGCACCGTAGGCGCATGGGCCTGCACCTCGCCGACGCCGTCCACAGGCACCGGCTGGGTCCACAGACCCGCCCCGGACGGGTGGGACGGCGCCGGGCGTCCTAGGTTCGGGCCATGCCGCTGCCCGCCCGCGCCCAGGTCGTCGTCGTGGGGGCCGGGCTGGCCGGCCTGTCGGTGGCCGTCCGGCTGCGCGCTGCGGGCGTGGACGTGCACGTCGCCGAGGCGGCCGCGCACGCCGGCGGTCGGCTGGCCACCGAGCGGGTCGACGGGTTCGTCGTCGACCGCGGCTTCCAGGTGCTCAACACCGGCTACCCGCGCGCATC
The DNA here is from genome assembly GCF_900103785.1 of Geodermatophilus siccatus. GTDB lineage: Bacteria > Actinomycetota > Actinomycetes > Mycobacteriales > Geodermatophilaceae > Geodermatophilus > Geodermatophilus siccatus. Next base: position 143,624 of record NZ_FNHE01000007.1, read on the forward strand.
CGACCTCGACCTGGCGGCGCTCGACCTCGGCTGGTTCTGGCCGGGCGCGGTCGTCCGGGTGGACGGCCGGCGGTCCCGGCTGGTCGACCCGCGGCGACGGCCCACGGCCGCGCTGGACACGCTGCGCGCGCCGCTCGGCTCCCCGGTGCGCAAGGCCGCGATCGCCGTCTACTCGGCCCGGGCCGGCTACACGCCGGTCGAACGCCTGCTCCGGGACCGGGAGACGACCGCCGAGGAGCGGCTGAGGCAGGCGGGGGTGGGCGACACGGCGCTGGAGCGCTTCTTCCGGCCCTTCCTCGCCGGCGTGCTCCTGGAGGACCGGCTGGAGACCTCGAGCCACTACCTGGACCTGCTGTGGCGCAGCTTCGCCCGCGGCGCCATCGGGCTGCCGGCCCGCGGCATGCAGTCGGTCGGCGAGCAACTGGCCGCCCGGGTCGGGGCCGACCGCGTGCACCTCGGCGTCCCGGCGACGGCCGTGCGCGGCGACGCGGTCGTCACCGACAGCGGGCGCACCCGCGCCGACGCGGTCGTCGTCGCCACCGACCCCGGCACCGCCGCGGCGCTGGTCCCCGGGCTGACGGCGTCCGCGCCCCGCCAGGTCACCACCCACCTGCACGTGCTGCCCGCCTCCCCGACCGGGGAGCCGCTGCTGGTCCTCGGCACGCCGGGCGGGCGGCTGGTGAACAGCGCGGTGCTCACCGACGCCCAGCCCGCCTACGGCCCCGACGGCCGGGCGCTGGTGGCCAGCTCCAGCCTCGCCCCCACCCGCGAGGCCGACGTGCGGGCCGAGGTCGCCGCGCTGCACGGCATCGGCCCGGGCGACCTCGAGCACCTCACCTCGGTCACCGTGCCGCAGGCCCAACCGGCCGCCGTCCCGCCGCTGCGCCTGCGGCAGCCGGTCGACCTCGGCGGCGGGCTGTTCGTCGCCGGCGACCACCGCGACACCCCGTCCATCCAGGGCGCCATGGCCAGCGGGGCGCGGGCCGCCCGCGCCGTCCTGCGCACCCTGGGCACCGATCAGCGAGGAGCTGCCTGACCGTGCCCGCCACCGCCCCGACCATCCTCGCCACGAGCATCGGCTTCGACTCCCGGGGTCGCGGCCCCTACGACTGGGCGCCGGGGCCCGTCTTCGACCTCGCCCTCCAGCTGGCGGGTGCGCCCGAGCGCCCGCGCCTGTGCTACCTCGGCACCGCCACCGGCGACGACCCGGTGCGGGTGGCCGGCGTGTACGGCGCCTTCGCCGGCAGCGGGGTGCAGGTCAGCCACCTGAGCCTCTTCCCGATGCCCACCGTGCCCGACGTCCGCGCACACCTGCTGGCCCAGGACGTGGTCTGGGTCGGCGGCGGCAGCGTGGCCAACCTGCTCGCGGTGTGGCGGGTGCACGGACTGGACGAGGTCTTCCGCGAGGTGTGGCAGGCCGGTGTCGTGCTGGGCGGGGTGTCCGCCGGGTCGCTGTGCTGGCACGTCGGCGGCACCACCGACTCCTACGGCCCCGACCTGCGCCCGGTGACCGACGGGCTGGGGCTCATCCCGACGTCCAACGGGGTGCACTACGACTCCGAGGAGCAGCGCCGTCCGCTGTACCACCGGCTCGTGGCCGACGGCACGCTGCCCGGCGGGCACGCCACCGACGACGGCGTGGGGCTGGTCTACCGCGGCACCGAGCTGGTGGAGGCGGTCGCCGACCGGCCGGACAGGGCGGCCTACCGGGTGGAGCCGGGTCCCGACGGCACCGCGGTGGAGACCCGCATCGAGCCCCGGCGGCTGCGCTGAAGAAGGACCCCCTCCTCCCCACCCCTCGCAAGCTCGGGGCGGTGCCCGAGAGGGGGCCTAGGCTTGGTCGCGTGAGTGAGCTGCAGGTGATCCGGGCGGGCACGGTCCCCTACGAGGAGGCCTGGGAGCGCCAGCGCGCGCTGCACGCCGCCCGGGTGGCCGGCGAGGGGTCCGACACGCTGCTCCTCCTCGAGCACCCGTCGGTCTACACCGCCGGCAAGCGCACCGAGCCGCACGAGCGGCCCCAGGACGGCACCCCCGTGGTCGACGTCGACCGCGGCGGGAAGATCACCTGGCACGGCCCGGGTCAGCTGGTCGGCTACCCGATCGTCGCGCTGCCCGACCCGGTCGACGTGGTCGCCTACGTCCGCCGGCTGGAGGGCGCGCTCATCGAGGTCTGCGCCGGCTTCGGCGTCGAGGCCGGGCGGGTCGAGGGGCGCAGCGGCGTCTGGCTGCCGGCCGACGAACCCGGCCCGGGCAGCCGGTGGCGTCCCGAGCGCAAGATCGCCGCGATCGGCATCCGGGTGGCCCGCGGCGTGACGATGCACGGCTTCGCGCTCAACTGCGACCCCGACCTCGGCGCCTTCGGTGCGATCGTGCCCTGCGGCATCGCCGACGCCGGCGTCACCTCGCTGTCGGCCGAGCTCGGCCGTGACGTGACGGTCGACGAGGCCCTCGAGCCGGTCGAGAAGGCGATGCGCGCCATCCTGACCGTCTGAGCAACGTGTCGTGACGAGTGGAGCCGGAGGCTCCCACGAGGAACGACGACGAGGCTCCGCCCACAGGGGACGGCAGCTGGCCGCGGTGTCGTCCGATAGGACGACGATGTCACCGGCTCAGCCGAGGACGAAGTTGACCAGCCGCCCGGGGACGGCGACGACGCGGCGCACCGTCTTCCCGTCCAGGTGCGCGGCCACCTTCTCGTCGGCCCGGGCGGCGGCCTCCAGCGCGGCGGCGTCGGCGTCCGCCGGCACGGTCACCTGGGCCCGCACCTTGCCGTTGACCTGGACGGCGACCTGCACGGTGTCCTCGACCAGCCAGCGCTCGTCGGCCTCCGGGAACGGGTGCCAGGCCAGCGACTGCTCGTGGCCCAGCCGCGCCCACAGCTCCTCGGCGATGTGCGGGGCCAGCGGCGCCACCAGCAGCACCAGCGGCTCGGCGACCGAGCGCGGCACAGCGGAATCGGCGCCGTACGCCTGCGTCAGGTGGTTGGTCAGCTCGGTGATCCGGGCGATAGCGATGTTGAAGCGCAGCGTCGCCATGCCGTCGCGGACCCCGGCGATCGCCCGGTGCAGCGCCCGCAGGGTCTCCTCGGCCGGCTCGGCGTCGTCCGCCGTCCGGACCGCCCCGGTCTCCTCGTCGACGACGACCCGCCAGATCCGCTGCAGCAGCCGCTGCGAGCCGACGACGGCCTTGGTCTCCCACGGCCGGGACTGCTCCAGCGGGCCGGTCGACATCTCGTAGACCCGGAGCGTGTCGGCGCCGTACGCGGCGATCATCTCGTCCGGCGTCACCATGTTCTTCAGGCTCTTGCCCATCTTCCCGTACTCGCGGTTGACGGGCCTGCCCTCGTGGGTGAACCGGCCGTCCTCCTCGACGACCTCGGCGGCGGGCACGTAGAAGCCGCGCTCGTCGGTGTAGGCGTAGGCGGAGATGTAGCCCTGGTTGACCAGCCGGCGGAACGGCTCCTCGCTGGAGACGTAGCCCAGGTCGTGCAGCACCTTGTGCCAGAACCGGGCGTACAGCAGGTGCAGCACGGCGTGCTCCATGCCGCCGACGTACAGGTCGACGCCGCCGACGTCGCCGGGCTCGCGCGGGCCGAGCCAGTAGCGCTCCAGCTCCGGGTCGACCATCCGGGTGTCGTCGGAGGGGTCCAGGTAGCGCAGGTAGTACCAGCACGAGCCGGCCCAGTTGGGCATCGTGTTGGTCTCGCGCCGGTACTTCCGCGGCCCGTCGCCGAGGTCCAGCTCGACCGTCGTCCAGTCCGCGACGCGCGACAGCGGCGGCTCCGGCAGGGAGTCGGCGTCGTCGTCGTCGAAGGTCTTGGGCGAGTAGTCGTCGACCTCGGGCAGCAACACCGGCAGCATCGAGTCCGGGACGGCGATCGGCAGGTCGTCCTCGTCGTAGACGATCGGGAACGGCTCGCCCCAGTAGCGCTGCCGGCTGAACAGCCAGTCGCGCAGCTTGTAGGTGGTGGTCGCCTGGCCGTGGCCGTGCTCGACCAGCCAGTCGGTGATGGTCGTGATCGCGGTCGCCTTGTCCAGGCCGTCCAGCGAGATGTCCTCGTTGGACGAGTTGATCATCGGGCCGGCGCCGGTGTAGGCGCCGCCCTCGAAGTCGTCCGGCGGCTGCACCGTGCGGACGACGGGCAGCCCGAACACCTGCGCGAACTCGAAGTCGCGGGCGTCCTCCCCGGGGACGGCCATGATGGCGCCCGTGCCGTACCCGGTCAGCACGTAGTCGGCGATGAAGACCGGCAGCTCGCGGCCGTTGACCGGGTTCACCGCGGTGACGCCCAGCCAGACGCCGGTCTTCTCCCGCGCCTCGTTCTGCCGGTCCAGCTCGGAGCGGCGGGAGGCCTGCCGCTGGTACTCGCGCACCGCCTCGGCCGGGGTCGCCGCTCCGCCGGTCCACCGCGGGTCGGTGCCATCGGGCCACTCGGCGGCGGTCAGCGTCTCGACCAGGGGGTGCTCGGGGGCCAGCACCATGTAGGTGGCGCCGAACAGGGTGTCGGGCCGGGTGGTGAAGACCTCGATGGTCTCGTCGCCGCAGCTGAAGCCGATCCGCGCGCCGGTGGAGCGGCCGATCCAGTTGCGCTGCATCTGCTTCACCGAGTCCGACCAGTCCAGCCGGTCCAGGTCGGCCAGCAGCCGCTCGGCGTAGGCGGTGATCCGCATCATCCACTGGGTCAGCGGACGCCGGAACACCGGGAAGTTGCCGCGCTCGGAGCGCCCGTCGGGCGTGACCTCCTCGTTGGACAGCACCGTGCCCAGGCCCGGGCACCAGTTGACCGGTGCCTGGTGCAGGTAGGCCAGCCGGTGCGCGTCGACGACCCGGCGCCGCTCGACGTCGTCCAGCTCGGCCCACGGCCGGCCGGTGTCGTTCGTCCCGGGGGCGGGCTCCCGCGTGCCGGCGTCCAGCTCGTCGACCAGCTCGACGATCCGCCGCGCCCTCCCGGCCTGCTCGTCGAACCAGGACCCGAAGACCTGCAGGAAGATCCACTGGGTCCAGCGGTAGTAGCCCGGGTCGATCGTGGCGAAGGTGCGGCGCTCGTCGTGGTCGACGCCCAGCCGGCGCAGCTGCGCCTTGATGGCCGCGATGTTGGCCTCGGTGGTGATCCGCGGGTGCTGCCCGGTCTGGACGGCGTACTGCTCGGCCGGCAGGCCGAAGGCGTCGTAGCCCATCGGGTGCAGCACGTTGGCGCCGTCCATGCGGCGGAACCGGCTGGTGGCGTCGGTGCCCAGGTACCCCAGCGGGTGGCCGACGTGCAGACCGGCGCCCGAGGGGTACGGGAACATGTCCATCACGAAGTACTTGGGCCGGTCGGCGACCCGCTCGAAGCCCTCGGACAGCCGGCCCGTCGGGTTCGGGGTGTGGAACGTCCCCTCGGCCGCCCAGCGGTCCTGCCAGGCGAGCTCGATCCGCTGCGCCAGGGCGGGCGTGTAGCGGTGCGGCGGGACGTCCCCCGCCTGCTCGACGCTCGGCTGGTCGGCCGTCTGGCTCATCGTCGTGCTCCTGGTCCTCGAGTGCTCGTACCGGCGGCGGACAGCAAAAGACCCCTCACGCAGGAGGGGTCGCCGTGCTGACGGGGATCTCAGGTCAGCACGGCCGCGCGAGGAGGAGCCGCCTGGTCACGCCTCCGATGCTACCGCGCACCGGCGCCCGACCCCGCCTCACCCGCGGTGGGGAGGCCGGACGGGTGTCGGGTGGAGCCCGGCACGGCACCGGCCGATGTCCGTCGTGTGCGATCCACCTGGCACGCCACCGCCCCGTCCCGCAGCGCCCTCGGCCTGACGCTGACGGCCCTGGCCCTGTTCGCCACCGGGGTGTGGGGTCGGCCGGACGGCGGGACGTGGGCGATCGCCTACGACCTCGTCCTCTACAACGCCGTCTACGTCGGGGCGGCGTTCGGGTGCGCCGCCGCAGCCCGCCGGGCCGCCGACGACCGGCTGGCCTGGTGGAGCATGACGGTCGCGCTGGTCCTGGGCGTCGTCGGCAACCTGGTGTACTCGCTGGCGATCGCCCCGATGGCCGAGGAGCCGTTCCCCTCCGTCGCCGACGTCTTCTACCTCGCCTACTACCTGCCGCTCTACGTCGCGCTCGTCGGGCTGATCCGCGCCCGGGTGGCGCGCTTCCACGCCAGCATGTGGCTGGACGGGGTCGTCGGGGCCCTCGGCGCGGGCGCCGTCGCCGTCGCGGCCCTGCTCGCCCCGGCCCTCGAGCTGACCGAGGGCAGCGTGCCCGCGGTGCTGACCAGCCTGGCCTACCCGGTGGCCGACGTCGTGCTGCTCGCGCTGCTCGTCGGCGTGGGCGCCATCCTGGGCGTCCGGCGCGACCGGACGCTGCTGCTGCTCGGCGCCGGCATCGGGGCCAACCTCCTCGGCGACATCGTCTTCCTCGACCTGGCCACCGCGGGGGTGTACGTCGAGGGCGGGCCGCTGGACCTCACCTGGCTGGTCGCGATGGCGCTGGTCGCCCTCGCCGCGCACCACAGCGAGCCCGAGGCCGTGCGGGCGTCGGCCGAGGCGAGCGCGCGGGCGGCCACCCGGGTGGGCTGGCGAGTCCTGGCCGTGCCGCTGGCGTGCAACCTGGCCAGCCTGATGGTCCTCGCGACCGGCTACGGCGACCGGCTGCCCACGGCGGCTGCCTGGCTCGCCGTGGGCTGCGTCGTCGCCGCGCTGGTCCGCACCGCGATCACGTTCCGGGAGGTCCGCGCCTTCAACGAGGTCCGCGAGCAGGCCCGGACCGACGAGCTGACCGGCCTGCCCAACCGGCGGGCCTTCCTCGACGCGGCCCAGCGGGAGCTGGACAGCGCCACCGCCCGCCACCCCGCTGCCCTGCTGCTGCTCGACCTCGACGGCTTCAAGGAGGTCAACGACAGCCTGGGGCACCACGCCGGCGACGGCCTGCTGCGCCAGGTGGGCCCGCGGATGCGCGGCGCCCTGCGGACCTCGGACACCCTGGCGCGGCTGGGTGGCGACGAGTTCGCCGTCCTGCTGCCGCACGCCGCTCTGGACGAGGCGCAGGAGCGGGCCGAGCGGCTCCGTGAGCTGCTGCTGCAGCCGTTCACCGTCGAGGGGATCCGCCTGCACGTGGGCGTCAGCATCGGGGTCGCGACGGCACCGGTCCCCGCCGCCACGGTGGCCGAGCTGCTGCGCTGCGCCGACGTGGCGATGTACGCCGCCAAGGCCAGCCGGGACGGCGTGCGGGCCTACGTGCCCGACCCGGGCAGCGGCACCGGCGACCTGCTGCCCGCGGCCGAGCAGGCCGGCCTCATGCGGCCTCTCGCCGACCGGGTGCTCGAGCTGTCGCTCGAGGCCGTCGCCCGGTGGTGGCCGACCCGGCGGGTGCCGGTGTCGGTGAACCTGTCGGCGGCGAACGTCAGCGACCTCGACCTGCCGAGCAAGGTGGCGATGGCCCTGCTCCGCCACGGGCTGCCGCCCGCGGCGCTCACCCTCGAGCTGGTCGAGGACACCCTCATGGCCGACCCCGAACGTGGCCGGACCGTCCTGGCCGACCTGCGCCGGCTCGGCGTCCGGACGTCGATCGACGACTACGGCACGGGGTACAGCTCACTGGCCTACCTGCGCCACCTGCCGGCCGACGAGCTCAAGCTCGACCGGAGCCTCACCCGCGACGTCGGCAGCGACCCGCGGGCCGCGGCGATCGTCCGGCACACCGTGGCCCTGGCCCACGACCTCGGGCTCTCGCTGGTGGCCGAGGGCGTGGAGGACGACGAGACGGGCGTCGCGCTGGCCGCGCTGGGGTGCGACGTCGCCCAGGGGTACGCGATCGCCCGTCCCATGCCGGTCGAGGACCTGCTGACGTGGCTGGCGCGCCGGGAGAGCCCGCTGCAGTCGCTGTAACGAGGTGCGTCGGCCCAGCTGGGACGCCACCTCACGCCACCCGGTCAGGTGGTGGAGGTCGGCGGGGCCGAGGACCTGCCGGTGCCCCTGGCCGGTCCGGCCGGGCCGTCCCGGCCTCTCGTGGACGGCGTCCTGCCGCGGTCCGGTGGGGACGCGCGGCTGCACCCGGCGACGCTGCCGGGGCCTCGTCGCGCCCGCCGTCCCGGAGATCGCACCCGGGGTGTGCCGTCCCCGGCGACCGGGCAGGATGACCGCCGACACGATCAACCGGAGGTGCATCCCGTGTTCCGCAAGAAGACGCACGGCCAGATCATCGGCGAGGAACTGCAGGAGGGCCTCGCCCACATCGGCACGGCGGTGGCGGAGGCCCGGCGGGCAGCGACGGAACAGCTGGCACCGCACGTCGAGGCTGCCCGCGAGGCGAGCGGTCCGGCGCTGGACGCCGCCAAGGGCGCGGTCGTGCCCAAGGTCGCCGCCGCGGTGGCCGTCGCCGCGCCCGCCGTCGAGGCCGCCCGTGACGCGCTCACCCCGCGCGTGGAGGCGGCCCGTGACGCGGTCGGCCCCCGCGTGGAGGCCGCCCGTGACGCGCTCACCCCGCACGTGGAGGCCGCCCGCGACGCCGCCGTCCCCCACCTGACCGCCGCGGTGACCGCCGCGCAGGCCGCGGCCGCCAAGGCCGCCGCCGACCTCACCCCCCGCGTCGAGGCCGCCCGTGGCGCGGCCCAGAAGACGCTGGCGGAGGACGTCGTCCCCCGGCTGACCGCCGCCCAGGCCGCCACGCTGGCCTACGCCGCACCCAGGGTGCTGGCCGCCCGTGAGGCGGTCACGCCGGTGCTGGAGAACACCCGGGAGTCGCTCAGCTCCGGGCTGGGCAGCGCCCGCGACGAGCTCGAGCTGCGCCGCCTGGAGCTCGCCGCCGCCACGGCCAAGGCCGCGAAGAAGCGCGGTGAGCTGGAGAGGGCGGCGGCGAAGAAGCGCCGGGAACTGGGGAGGAAGGCCGCGAAGGCGGGTAAGGCAGGAAGGCGGAAGGTCGGGATCGAGCCCCGGCCGCGGCGCTGGCCGTGGCTGCTCGCCGTCCTCGGCATCGCCGCCGCCGTGGCGGTGGTGCTGCGCCGCCGCAGCGGCTCCGACGACCTGTGGACCCCCGCCCCCACCGGCGACGGGCCCGTGCCGAGCTACCGAGAGGACCCCGTGCCCAGCTCCCCGAGCAACTCCGGCAAGACCGTCTCGACCGCCCAGACCACCGCCGGGGACGCCACCCCGCCCGACACCGACGCGGGCTCGTGGGCGCAGCAGTCCAAGCCCACGGAGACCCCTGGCTCCGCCACCCCGGGCACCGCCACGACCAGTGCGGACGACCCGGCGCTGGACACCGCCACCGCCTCGCCGAACGACCAGCCGCAGACCGCCTCCGGCGGGATCGGCTCCGACTCCGAGGACCCGCGCAACCCGGCGACCTGACCCCGTCCCGCCCCTGAGCAGCAACGCCCGCCTCCGTCGAGGCGGGCGTTGCCGTCTCCGGGGGTAACGTGGTCGATCATGAGCGAGACGGTGGCCCCGACCCCCTCCACCGACACCCCCCTGGCGCCCTCCGGCCGCAAACTGCTGCGCCTCGAGGTCCGCAACAGCCAGGTCCCGATCGAGCGCAAGCCGGAGTGGATCAAGACCCGGCTGAAGACCGGCCCGGAGTACACCGAGCTGAAGTCGCTGGTGCGCCGGGAGGGTCTGCACACCGTCTGCGAAGAGGCCGGGTGCCCCAACATCTACGAGTGCTGGGAGGACCGGGAGGCCACCTTCCTCATCGGCGGGGACCAGTGCACCCGGCGGTGCGACTTCTGCCAGATCGACACGGGCAAGCCCGCCGAGTTCGACGCCGACGAGCCGCGCCGGGTCGCCGAGAGCGTCGCCACGATGCAGCTGCGCTACGCCACGGTCACCGGCGTCGCCCGTGACGACCTGCCCGACGGCGGCGCCTGGCTCTACGCCGAGACGGTGCGGCAGATCCACGCCGCCGTCCCGGGGTGCGGTGTCGAGCTGCTCATCCCCGACTTCAACGCCGACCCCGACCAGCTCGCCGAGGTCTTCTCCTCCCGCCCCGAGGTCCTGGCGCACAACGTCGAGACCGTGCCGCGGATCTTCAAGCGCATCCGCCCCGGCTTCCGGTTCGAGCGCTCGCTGGCGGTTCTCACCGCCGCCCGTGAGGCCGGGCTGGTCACCAAGTCCAACCTCATCCTGGGCATGGGCGAGGAGCCCGACGAGGTCGTCGAGACGATGCGGGCCCTGCACGAGGCCGGCTGCGACCTGCTGACCATCACCCAGTACCTGCGGCCCTCGCCGCGTCACCACCCCGTCGTCCGCTGGGTCAAGCCCGACGAGTTCGTCGGCTTCCAGCAGACGGCGGAGGAGATCGGCTTCCCCGGCGTGCTCGCCGGGCCGCTGGTGCGCAGCTCCTACCGGGCGGGCCGGCTGTACCAGCAGGCCGTCGAGGCCCGCGGGCTCACCCGCTCGATCTGAGGACGTCGCGGCCGGTCCACCGGGGCCGGTCGCCGGCCCTCCTGCAGGCTCCCGACGCGAGCTTGCGAGCGGTGGGGGGCCAGGAGGGTCCTTTCTCTATCCTGGGGACATGGCACGCAGCAGGCCCACCGACTCCTCCGCGCCGTCCGGCACCGGCAAGGCCGCCACCGGGCCCGGCTCCCGAGGCCGCGGCAGGGGGGCGACGAAGGTCGGCAAGGACGGCCGGCCCAAGGTCGGCCGCCTGAAGAAGGTCGGCGACCAGGCCCGCATGATGAAGCAGGCCTACTCGCTGACCCGCAAGAACGACCCCAAGCTGCCCTGGTTCATGCTCATCGCCTTCGTGGCGGTGGCCGCGGTGTTCGAGCTGATCGGCGTCCTGCTCGGCTCGCCGTTCCTCTTCCTGCCCATCGCCGTCCTCTTCGGCGCGCTGGCCGCGCTGATCGTCTTCGGTCGCCGCGCGCAGGGCTCGGCCTATCGCCAGGTGGAGGGCCAGCCCGGCGCGGCCGCGTGGGTCCTCGAGGGCATGCGCGGTGACTGGCAGGTCTCCTCGGGCGTCGCCGGCACCACCCAGCTCGACGCCGTCCACCGGGTGCTGGGCCGTCCCGGCGTGATCCTGGTCGGCGAGGGCGCCCCGTCGCGGGTCCGCCCGCTGCTGGCCCAGGAGAAGAAGCGTCTCGCCCGGATCGCCGGGGACGCCCCGATCTACGACGTCCTCGTCGGCGACGAGGAGGGGCAGGTGCCGCTGCGCAAGCTCAGCGCCCACGTGATGAAGCTGCCGCGCAACCTCGACGGCGGTGAGCTCAACGCCCTGCGCAAGCGGGTCGCCGCGCTCGGCGGCTCGCGGATGCCGGTGCCCGGCGGCCCGCTGCCCGGGGGTCGCCAGATGACCGTCAGCCAGCGCCAGGTCCGCCGCAGGTAGGACGGACGACGCAGAAGCCCCGTGCCCACCGGCACGGGGCTCGGCGCGTCCCGGGCTCACAGCCGGGCGAAGGGCTCCGCGTACCGGAACGTGCCCTCGGCGCGCCGGTCACCGAGCCAGCGGGCCTGGAAGTGCGCGCCCCACGCCGGGTCGGGCGCGGCCACCCCCACGGTGTCGGCCGCGACGAACCCGAACCGCCGGTAGTAGCCCGGCGCCCCGAGCAGCGCGACCAGCCGCTCGTCGGCCGCCTCGGCCACGGCGACCAGCGCGTGCACCAGCACGGTGCCCACGCCTCTCCCCTGCGCCGCGGGGAGGACACCGAGCGGACCCAGCCCGAGCGCCGGGACGCCGAGGGGCTCCAGCCAGCCACGGGTGGCGATCACGTGCCCGACCACCGCGTCGCCGTCCGTGGCGACGAGGGACAGGTGCGGCAGGAAGCCGGCGTCCTCACGCAGCTCGTCGGTCAGCCGGGCCTCGACGACGTCGGCGTCGGGCCGCGCGCCGGGCGGCCGGAAGGCGGCGGCGTGCAGCGCGTGGACGGCGGCGTGGTCGGCCGGCCGTTCCCGACGGACGATCACGCGTCCCGGACCACGGCGGTGTCGGTCAGCCGGTCGTGCAGCCCGCGGCCGTCGGCGTCCACCACGAGCGCGGGCACCAGCAGCATGAGCAGCGCCGTCCGGACGACGGCCCGCCACAGCGCCAGCCGCTCCCCCGCCCGCGAGTGCGCCAGCCGCAGGCCGAGCAGCCGCATCCCCGGCGTCTGCCCGAAGGCGACGAGCGTGACCACGGTGATCAGCCCGAACGGCAGCAGGCTCCAGTTGCCGGGCAGCGAGGGCGCGGTGAACAGGCCCGCGATCAGCGCCGCGGCCACGGCGTCGACGAGGAAGGCGCCGATCCGGCTGCCGAAGGAGGCCAGGGAGCCGGGCCCCTCGCCGGGCAGCCCCAGGGCGGCGCCCCGCGGGCGCTCTTGAGAGGGTGGCTGCGCGTCCCTGACCATGGACCTCAGCGTAGGACGCGCGCGCAGACCGTCCGCCCGACCGGCGGCAACGGGGTCGGCGACACGCCAGGAGCGTTGTTACCGGCCCGAAACACCCGAGACACCGCAGGGCAACCGCCCGATCGTACGTTCGCCACCGGCTGTCCGCCCCAACCCGGAGGATCGATGTTCACCAGTCCCGACGAGGTCGCCGCCTACATCCGCGACAACGACGTCCAGTTCGTCGACGTCCGCTTCTGCGACCTGCCCGGCGTCATGCAGCACTTCACGATCCCCGCGTCGACCTTCGGCGAGGACACGTTCTCCGACGGTCTCGGGTTCGACGGCTCCTCGATCCGCGGCTTCCAGGCGATCAACGAGTCGGACATGCTGCTGCTGCCCGACGCCAACAGCGCCTTCGTGGACCCGTTCCGCAAGCACAAGACGCTGAACATCAACTTCTTCATCCACGACCCGATCACCCGCGAGGCCTACAGCCGCGACCCGCGGAACGTGGCGAAGAAGGCCGAGGCGTACCTCGCCAGCAGCGGCATCGCCGACACCGCCTACTTCGGCCCCGAGGCGGAGTTCTACGTCTTCGACTCGATCCGGCACTCGACCGGCATCAACGAGGGCTACTACCACATCGACGCGGTCGAGGGCTCCTGGAACTCCGGCTCGCTGACCGGCGAGAACGGCGGCCCGAACCTGGGCTACAAGACCCGGCCCAAGGGCGGCTACTTCCCGGTCGAGCCCTACGACCACCAGAGCGACCTGCGCGCGGACATGATGCTCAACCTGACCCGCGCGGGCCTGGAGCTCGAGCGCGGTCACCACGAGGTGGGCACCGGCGGCCAGGCCGAGATCAACTACAAGTTCGACACCCTGCTGCGGTCGGCCGACAGCCTGATGCTGTTCAAGTACATCGTCAAGAACACCGCCTGGGCCGCCGGCAAGACCGCCACCTTCATGCCCAAGCCGCTGTTCGGTGACAACGGTTCCGGCATGCACTGCCACCAGTCGCTCTGGAAGGACGGCGAGCCGCTCTTCCACGCCGAGACCGGCTACGCGGGCCTGTCCGACACCGCCCGCCACTACATCGGCGGCCTGCTGGCCCACGCCCCGTCGCTGCTGGCCTTCACCAACCCGACGGTGAACAGCTACCACCGCCTGGTGCCCGGCTACGAGGCCCCGATCAACCTGGTCTACTCGGCCCGCAACCGCTCGGCCTGCTGCCGCATCCCGATCTCCGGCGACAGCCCCAAGGCCAAGCGCATCGAGTTCCGCGTGCCCGACCCGTCGGCCAACCCCTACCTCGCCTTCTCGGCGATGCTGATGGCCGGCCTCGACGGCATCAAGAACAAGATCGAGCCGCCGGCGCCCGTGGACAAGGACCTCTACGAGCTGCCGCCCGAGGAGGCCCTGGGCATCGAGAAGGTGCCGGCCTCGCTGGACGCCGTCCTCGACCGGCTCGAGGTCGACCACGAGTACCTCGTCGACGGCGGGGTGTTCACCCCCGACCTGATCGAGACGTGGATCGAGTACAAGCGGGAGAACGAGATCGACCCGATCCGCCTGCGCCCGCACCCGCACGAGTTCGCGATGTACTACGACATCTGACCTCGACGGACGTTCCGCGGCCCCCGCCCTCGACCCGAGGTCGGGGGCCGCATCGTGTCGGTGTCGCGTCGGTGTCGTGTCGGTGGCACGGAGGCGACGTGGCCCCCGGGCAGCGGCCCACGTACCGTGCAAGGCGAATCTGTCATCCCATGGGACGGGGTCGTCCGGAACGGTCGGGGTCGTCCGAGCCGCGTCGTCGTGGGTCCACCAGTGAGAAGGCGAGAGTTCATGACCACCGACGGCAACCGCACCAGTGTGGCGGTGATCGGCGCCGGACCCGCGGGGCTGACCGCCGCCTACGAGTTGGTCCGTCGCCAGGTACCGGTCACCGTGCTGGAGGGTGACTCGATGGTGGGCGGCATCAGCCGCACCGCCGAGCGGGAGGGCTGGCGCTTCGACATCGGCGGCCACCGCTTCTTCACCAAGGTCCCCGAGGTCGAGGCCCTCTGGCACGAGATCCTCCCTGACGAGGACTTCCTGCTCCGGCCGCGGATGAGCCGGATCTTCTACGACGGCAAGCTCTACGACTACCCGCTCAAGGCCGGCAACGCCCTGGGCAACCTCGGCCCGGTCGAGGCCGTGCGGTGCGTGGCGTCCTACCTGTGGGCGCGGATCCGCCCGCCGAAGAACCAGGACACCCTGGAGGGCTGGATCGTCGCCCGCTTCGGCAAGCGCCTCTACCAGCACTTCTTCAAGACCTACAACGAGAAGCTCTGGGGCGTCCCGGTCGACCAGCTGCCGGCCGACTTCGCCGCCCAGCGGATCAAGAACCTGTCGCTGGTCGGTGCGGTGGTCAACGCGCTGACCCCCAAGCGCAACCAGAAGGAGATCACCTCCCTCATCGAGGAGTTCCAGTACCCCAAGTACGGGCCCGGGATGATGTGGGAGACCGCCGCGCGCAAGGTGCAGGAGCGCGGCGGCACGGTGGTCATGGAGGAGAAGGTCCGCACCGTGCACTGGGAGCCCGGTCGCGGTGTCACCGCTCTGACCACGGTGGTCACCGGCGGCTACGGCGCCGGCGCGGGCGCGCCCGAGGCCAGCCGCAGCGACATCGGCGCCGAGAAGCGCTACGAGGCCGACCACGTCATCAGCTCGATGCCGTTCTCCTCGCTGGTGAACGCCCTCGACCCGAAGCCCCCGGCGGAGGTGCTGGCGGCGGCCGACGCCCTGAAGTACCGCGACTTCCTCACCGTGGCGCTCGTGCTCCCGGTCGAGGCCGGCTTCCCCGACAACTGGATCTACATCCACTCCCCCGACGTCCAGGTCGGCCGGATCCAGAACTTCGGCTCCTGGTCGCCGTACCTGGTCAAGGACGGGCGCACCTGCCTGGGCCTGGAGTTCTTCGTCAACGTCGGCGACGACACCTGGAACCGGTCCGACGAGGACCTCATCGCCCAGGGTGCCCGTGAGCTCGAGCAGCTCGGGCTGGCCAAGGCCTCCGACGTCGAGCGCGGCTTCGTCGTCCGGATGCCGAAGGCCTACCCGTTCTACGACGCCGGGTACAAGGAGAACGTCGAGGTCATCCGGCGCTGGATCGAGGAGAACACGCCGAACCTGCACCCGGTCGGGCGCAACGGCATGTTCCGCTACAACAACCAGGACCACTCGATGCTCACGGCCATGCTGACCGTGCAGAACATCGCCGACGGCACGCACCACGACATCTGGGACGTCAACGTGGAAGAGGACTACCACGAGGAGGTCTCGTCGCAGCGCACGGACGCCACGGCGGACGACCACGGGAGTCCCCGCCCCACGGCGGCGTGACGCAGGCACCAGGCGCCCGTCGCCGGCCGGAGTCCCCCGAGGACCCCGCGCCGGCGGCGGGCGCGCTCGCGTCCGGGGCAGCCGACGCCGCCCGCCCGGGACCGGCGGCGCGCGCGTTCCGGCTGGCCCGCCGGCACGCCGTCTTCCTCGTCGTGCTGGTCCTCGCCGCGATCGCGCGCGGCTACGTGACCGCGGCGTACTTGACGGCGCTGTGGTTCCCCGACTCGGGCACCTACGTCGACCGGGCCGAGTGGGTCGAGCCCGCCGTCGACCGGCCGTGGGGCTACTCGGCCTTCCTGGCCCTGCTGAACCCGGTCACCACGTTCCGCGAGGTGGCGATCGTCCAGCACGTGCTCGGCCTGGCGGTCGTGGTGCTGGTCTACGCGCTGCTGCAGCGTCGCGGCGTCGCCCGCTGGCTGAGCGTGCTCGCCGTCCTGCCGCTGGCCTTCGACGCCTACCTGCTCAACATCGAACACTTCATCCTGGCCGAGACGCTCTTCGTCTGCCTCATGGCCGTCGCGCTGGTGCTCCTGCTGGTCCGCGAGCGGCCGGGCCCGCTGCTGATCGCGGCGGTGGGCGTCGTCCTGGGCCTGCTGACGCTCACCCGCACGGTGGGGCTCTTCCTCGTGGGCGTCGTGTTCGTCTACCTGGTGGTGCGGTTGCTCGTCCGGACGCTGCGCTGGCCGGCGGTCGTCGCCTTCCTCGGCGGCGTCGCGGCGGTGCTGGTGCCCTACGCGGCCTGGTTCGGCAGCGTGCACGGCTCGTTCGGGCTGACCGACTACACCGGCCACTTCCTCTACGGACGGGTCGCCACCTTCGTCCAGTGCGAGGAGCTGGACGTGCCCGAGCGGCTGCAGCCCCTGTGCCCGACGCAGCCGCCGGAGGAGCGCCGCCCCGGTGACCAGTTCGTCTGGTTCGCCGACAGCCCGGCCAACGCCGTGGTGGACGGCGAGCGGGTGTGGTCGGAGGAGGACCTCGCGGAGTTCGCCACCATCGCCATCACGGGGCAGCCGTGGGACTACCTGCGCCAGCTGCTCTCGGAGACCGTGCACTACGTCCGGCCGGGCCGGGTCTCCGGTCCGCAGGACACCTGCCCGACCTGGTGGGCGTTCCCGTACGCGGAACCGGTGGAGCAGTACGACTGCACGCCGGTGCTCGCCCCCGGGCCGTACGGCTACGACGAGGGGATGGTCGGCGACCTGCGCTCGTACCAGCGGTACTTCTACACCCCCGGCCCGGTGCTCGGCGTGTGCATGCTGGTGGGCCTGGGTGCGCTGTTCCTGCGCCGGCGCGACTGGCGCGACCGGCTGGACCCGGCGCTGCTGGCGCTCATCGGGCTCACCCTCATGGCCGGTCCGGCCGCGACCGCCTCGTTCGACTTCCGCTACGTGCTCCCGACGCTCGCCGTCCTGCCGCCGGCCGCGGTGCTGGCGCTGCGCGGGGTCTCGCTGCGGCGCCGGCGGGACGAGCGGGGTCCCGCCGAGGCGCCCCGGCCCGAGCCCGCGCCGGCGGCCGGCTGAGCCGTCCCGCCGGCCCGAGCCGGGTCCTCCCTCAGGCTGCGTCGCCCTCCAGGTCGAGGTCCTCGAGACCGACCAGGACCTCGTTGGTCTGCAGGGTCACCAGCCAGGCGAGTGCGTGGTCCTCCACCGGCCGGCCCGAGACGTCGGCGATGGCGTCGAGCTGGGCGGCGACCAGGCCGCGGGCGGCCTGGTAGACGTCGGCCGCGGTCACCGCCGTCCCGAGCTCGGCGAGCCAGAGCCGGCCGTCCCGCAGCACGCGGACCCCGGGTTCGGCACCGACCCCGAGGTCGGCGGCCGCACTGGCGAGCAGGGACATGCCGGCGCGCAGCTCGGTGCGGCGATCACGACGGTGGGACGACGACGGCACGGACACGGGTGCCACCTCTCGGACGGGCCCGCGGGGCCACGGCAACGTGCCTCCGATCTCGGCAGCCCGGGCCTCCGGGTGCACGGGCTCGGCACACTCGTGGGACGCCGCGGGTCTCCCGTGACGGGCGAGCCGGGTCCGTCGTACACGGACCACGGCCCCGGTCCCCCGTGCAGGGGACCGGGGCCGCGTCGCACCCGTCACCTCAGCAGCAGCGGCTGACCGGGTTGCGCTCCGCCTCGTCGGCGCGGCGCCGCTCGAACTCCCGCCGGCTCATCGGCTCGTGCCCGTGCTCGGCGCAGTGCCGCAGGTAGTCGTCCCACCGCGCCTCCCCGGTGAGCTCCTTGAGGTACCAGTGCACTCCCCTCAGGGCCCGGGTGAGGGCTGACCGGACGGCGGTGGCGTTCCCCCCGCTCACCGCGGCGGACCCTCCTCCGTGAAGGTGCCGTGGCCCCGCGCGCCCGCGCCGACCAGCCGCTCGTGCTCGGCCATGGCCCGCTTCTCGTCCGCGGTCGCGAACAGTCCGGAGGGCTCGACGATGGACGACGGCACGGCCGGCTCCTCGGTGGTCGGCACCGGCCCGCCGGTCCGCAGGGCGCGGGCGATCACGACCACCGCGTTGACGACCACGACGAGGACGAGCAGGGCGAAGACCGCCTGCAGCACACCGTTCAGGGTCGAGTTGTAGACGATCCGGTCCATCTGGTCGGCGTTCTGCGCCGGCGCCAGGAGTTCCCCGGCGTCCCGGGCCGTGGCGTAGCGGGCCCGCTGCGCGAAGTAGCCCACCGCCGGGTCGGACGAGAACACCTTCTGGAAGCTCGCCGTCATGGTGACCACGAGGTCCCACGCCAGCGGGACGCCGGTCACCCAGGCGTACCTCGCCTTGCCGTGCTTGATCAGCAGCACCGTGACCAGGGTCAGGGCGATGGCGGCCAGCAGCTGGTTGGCGATGCCGAACAGCGGGAAGAGCTGGTTGACGCCGCCCAGCGGGTCGGTGACCCCGACGTAGAGGATGTAGCCCCACAGCGCGACCACCGCGGCACTGGCCATGATGTTGCCGGGCCGCCACGACAGGTCGCCGAAGCGCTTCCAGACGTTGCCGATCGTGTCCTGCAGCATGAACCGGCCCACCCGGGTGCCGGCGTCGACGGCGGTGAGGATGAACAGCGCCTCGAACATGATCGCGAAGTGGTACCAGAACGCGGCCATGCCCGCGCCGAACGCGTCGGACAGGATGTTCGCGATGCCGACGGCGAGGGTGGGCGCGCCACCGGTGCGGGAGACCAGGCTGGGCTCCTGCACCGCAGCGGAGGCCGCGGCCAGGTCCTGCGCCGTGGTGTCGAAGCCCAGGCCGTTCACGTAGGCGGCCGCGCTCTCCACGGTGCCGCCGGTGGCCCCGGCCGGGCTGTTCATCGCGAAGTAGAGCCCCTGGTCGATCACGACGGCGGCGATGAGCGCGCTGATCGCGACGAAGGACTCCATCAGCATGCCGCCGTAGCCGATCAGGCGGACCTGGCTCTCCTTGGCCACCATCTTCGGCGTCGTCCCCGAGGAGATCAGGGCGTGGAAGCCCGACAGCGCGCCGCAGGCGATGGTGATGAAGACGAACGGGAACAGCGACCCGGCGAAGACCGGGCCGGTGCCCTCCCGGGCGAAGTCGGTGACCGCGTCGGCCTGCAGCACCGGCCGGGCCAGCAGCAGGCCGATGGCGAGCAGGACGATGACGCCGACCTTCATGAAGGTCGACAGGTAGTCGCGCGGGGTGAGCAGCAGCCACACCGGCAGCACCGAGGCCACGAACCCGTAGACCACGAGCGCGAGGACCAGCCACTCCTTCGACAGCGTCAGCGCCTCGCCCAGCCCGGTGTCGTCGATCAGGCCGCCACCGATGACCGCGGCCAGCAGCAGGACCACGCCGATCGCGGTGGCCTCGAGGACCCGCCCTGGTCGGATGGTCCTCAGGTAGACGCCCATGAACAGGGCGATCGGGATGGTCAGCGCGATGGAGAACACGCCCCACGGCGACTCGGCGAGCGCGTTGACCACGATCAGCGCCAGCACGGCCAAGATGATGATCATGATGGCGAAGACGGCGATGAGCGCCGCGATGCCGCCGACGATCCCGATCTCCTCGCGGACCATCTGGCCGAGGCTCTTGCCGTTGCGGCGCATCGAGAAGAACAGGACGGTCATGTCCTGCACCGCACCGGCGAAGATGACGCCGACGATGATCCAGATCGTGCCGGGCAGGTAGCCCATCTGCGCGGCGAGCACCGGCCCGACCAGCGGGCCGGCGCCGGCGATCGCGGCGAAGTGGTGCCCGAAGAGCACCCGCCGGTCGGTGACGTCGAAGTCGATGCCGTTGTGCAGCCGCTCGGCCGGGGTGGCCCGCCGGTCGTCGACCGCGAGCACCCGCCGCGCGATGAACTTCGCGTAGAAGCGGTACGCGATCGCGTAGGAGCACAGCGCGGCGAACAGGATCCAGAGGGCGGAGACCGTCTCGCCACGCGCCAGCGCGAGCACCGTCCAGGCGACGGCGCCGACGATCGCCACCGCCGTCCAGACGAGGACGGTCTTCACTGACGGTCGACGGCGGCCGCCCCCTCCCGGGGGTCCTCCGTCGGTGTCGGGCCTGCTGACGGTGGTGGACACGGTCGCCCCTCCCTGCGCGCGCAGACAGCGTCCGGACGACGCCGTCCTCTGGACGCAGGGAGCATGTCAAGCCCCCGGCCCGCTCCACCAGGAGGGGCGGGCGGCGGGCGCGGGTCGTGATCCGCCCGTGATCGAGGCCCCCTCGCCCCCACCGCCGGCCGGACGACGTGCTGGAACGCCCCCCTGCAGGTAGGAGGGCCCCGTCCCCCTCACCCCTCGCAAGCTCGGGGCGAGCCTCGGAACGGGGCCGGGGTCGAGGTCCTCTCAGTACCCCCAGACCTCCTGGGCGGTCTCGACGACGAGCGCCAGCTTGGCGATCTGCTCGTCCCGGGTCAGGGCGTTGCCCTCGACGGTCGAGGAGAAGCCGCACTGCGGGGACAGCGCCAGCTGCTCCAGCGGCACGTACCGCGCGGCCTCGTCGATGCGCCGCTTGAGGTCGTCCTTGTCCTCCAGTTGCGGGCGCTTGGTCGTGACCAGGCCCAGGACGACGCGCTTGCCCGGCGGCACGAAGCGCAGCGGCTCGAAGCCGCCGGAGCGGGCGTCGTCGTACTCGAGGAAGAAGCCGTCGACCTCCAGTCCGCCGAACAGCGCCTCGGCGACGAAGTCGTACCCGCCCTCGGCCACCCACGAGGAGCGGAAGTTGCCCCGGCACATGTGCGTGGTGACCGTCAGCCCCTCCGGGCGGCCGGCCAGCGCGGCGTTGATCTGCCGGATGTAGCGCTCGTGCTGGTGCTCGGCGTCGCGCCCCTGCGCGGCCAGCTCGGCGCGCTGCGCGGGGTCGTTGAGGTAGGCCAGGCTGGTGTCGTCCAGCTGCAGGTAGGTGCAGCCCTGCGCGGCGATGCCCTGCACCTGCTGGGCGTAGGCCGCCGACAGCGCGTCCCAGAAGGCGTCCTCGTCGGGGTAGACGGCCGGGTCGATCGCCGCGGCGCCGCCGCGGTAGTGGACCATCGAGGGCGAGGGGATCGTGAGCTTCGCCGTCTGCGTCTGCCCGACCTGCCCCTGCAGGTACGCGAAGTCCGCGGCGAAGATCGGCTCGTCGATCGACAGCGGCCCGTCGACGTGCAGGCCCGCCGGCGTGAAGTCGATGGTGCCGTCGGCGTTCTTGAAGTGGACGACGATGTCCTCGCCGGTCACCTTGCTGATGCCGCCGATGGCGTAGATGAAGTCCATGTGCCACGAGGCGCGGCGGAACTCGCCGTCGGTCGCGGTGCGCAGGCCGACGTCCCCCTGGAGGCGGACGACGTCGGCGATCGCCTCGTCCTCGACGCTCCGCAGCTCGGCCGCGTCGATCTCCCCGGCGGCGAAGCGGGCCCTGGCCTCGAGCAGGCCCTGCGGGCGCAGGAGGCTGCCGACGTGGTCGGCGCGGAACGGCGGTCCGGAGGTGTCGGTCATGTCCCGAGCTTGCCCCCTGGCGCGGTGCGTCGCAGCGCCCACCCCCCTGCGGTGATCCGACCCCGCGACGGGGTAGGCGACGCACATGACCGACCCCTTCCAGATCGAGGCACAGGGCGAGTCCGAGTACGTCGTGCGGCTGCGCGGCGACGGCGAGGAGACCGAGTCCTGGTTCCGGGTCAGCCCCGGGCTCCGCGAGGAGCTCGGCCTGAAGGTGGACGACGAGGAGCTGGTGCGGCGGACCGTCCGGTTCCTCCTCGGCCACCAGGACCCGGCCGACTTCCCCGACATCGTCGAGATCGAGGACGTCGTCGCCGGTTACCCCGACTACCTCGACGCCGTCCGCGGCTGACCGCTCCGGGGCACCACGTGATCCGGATCGCGCGGGTCCACGAGCTCGACCCCGGCGTCCCGGGGGCCCGGTTCCTCGTCGACCGGTTGTGGCCGCGCGGGGTCGCCCGGGACGCCCTGGCCCTCGACGGCTGGCTCCGCGACGCCGCCCCCAGCGACGAGCTGCGCCGGTGGTTCGGCCACGACCCGGCCCGGTGGGAGGAGTTCCGCCGCCGGTACGTCGCCGAGCTCGACGCCTCCCCCGGGACCTGGGCGCCGCTGCGGGACGCCGCCGCCGAGGGCGACGTCGTCCTGCTCTACGCCGCCCGGGACCGCGAGCACAACAACGCCGTCGTCCTGCGCGACCACCTCGAGCAGGCGCTCGGCCGGTAGTCCCCGCCCCGGCACCCGGCGGGGGGCCTGCCGGCGTCAGGGGAGGTCGTGGCGCAGGCCGGCGAGGCCCTCCGGCGGGAAGGTGCAGCTCGTGTCGCCGAGCAGCAGGGCGCGGTAGGTGGCCGTGGCCGCCTCCTCCAGGTTCAGCGCCCGCCGGAAGGCCATGCCGACGTCCGGCCCCAGCGCCGAGCAGCCGTGGTGCGACAGCACGATGCAGTCGTGCTGCCGGGCCTGCTCGGCAGCACCGTCGGCGAGCTCGTCGGAGCCGTTCGGGTGGTACGGGACCGTGCCGACCGACCGCACGTAGCAGGCGTGGTCGAGGGTGATCAGCCGGATCCGGTGGCCGAGGGCGTCGACCAGGACGGCGTGCTGCGGGTGCAGGTGGACGACGGCGTTCACGTCCGGGCGGGCACGGTAGGTGCGCTGGTGGAGCTTCCACTCGCTCGACGGCCGCGCGGCACCGGCGGTGACCTCGCCGTCCGGGGTCAGCACGCTGAAGTCCGCGGGGGTCAGCCGGTCCAGCCACGTGCCGGCCGCGGTCACCACGAACTCGGACTCCCCCGGCAGCCGGGCGGAGAGGTTGCCGCCGCTGGCCAGCACCAGCCCGCGTTCCACCGCCAGGCGGCCGACCTCGACGAGCTGGTCGACCGCCTCCGCACGGGTCGCGGCCGGCCTCATGCGGCGAAGTAGGAGGCCACGTCGGACGGGGCGAACCGCCCGCGGTCGGTGACCACGACGCTGACGAACCGCGGCGGGGTCACGTCGAAGGCGGGGTAGACGCCGGGAACGGACCCGGACGCCGTGCGGTGGCCGAGGCACTGCAGCACCTCGCGCCCGTCCCGGTCCTCGAGCTCCACGGCGGACGCGTCCGGCGCCTGCCGGTCGGGGGCCTGGACGAGCGCCAGGTACGGCACCCCGAAGGTGTGCGCCGCGACCGCGATCTGCAGGGTGCCGATCTTGTTCACGACGGAGCCGTCCAGGGTGACGCGGTCGGCACCGGTGACGAAGGTGGTGACGTCGCCCCGGCTCATGAGGTGCGCGGGCATGCCGTCGGTGACCAGCCGCGTGGGGACGCCCATCTCCGCCAGGCTCTCCGCCGTCAGGCGGGCGCCCTGCAGGTAGGGCCGCGTCTCGGTGCACACGGCGTCGATGCGCTTGCCCGAGCGCAGCACCGCCGCGACGGTCTCGGTGAGGTAGGACTCCGCCCAGCAGTGGGTCAGGACCGTGGCGCCGTCCGGGATCAGCGCGGCGGCGTGCTCACCCAGGCGCCGGTGGCCGGCCCGGTGCCGCTCCGCGACCGCCCGGGCGGCCTGCTCGACGGCGGGCCCCGGCAGCTCCCCGGCGTCCACGGCGGCCGTCCCGACGGTCGACAGCTCGGCGACGACGTCCCGGATGCCGTTGTTGGTCGGCCGGGTGGCGACCAGCCGGTGGCCGGCCCCGGTCAGGAACTCCCGTCGCGCCCGCGCCGTCGGCAGCCGGTCGGCCTCCCGGGCGGCGAGCGTCATCCCGCCCGCGGCCGCGAACAGCGGGCCGAGGCTCTGGGTGACCATCTCCTCGATGGCCCGGGCCACGTCCTCGTGGCTGCGGCAGGTCACCCAGGTCCGCTCGAAGGGGAAGACGCGGCGGTCCAGGATCCGGACGGCGTCGGGCTCGACGACGACGCTCTCCCCGACCAGGGTCGGGACCGGGACGTCCGTCGGGACCATCGCCGAGGAGCCGGCCGACACGCCGGCGGGGGCAGTCACCCGACGATGATCGCGGCCGGAGCGCGCGCCGACCAGATGTCGGTGACGCCCTCGGGCCCGGGAATCTGCAGCGGCCACTGGAGGTTCACAGGGGTGTCGACACGACGAGACCTCGAGAGGAGGACGCACCATGACGCTCCCCGTCCGTTCCCCGTCCCGCTCCGCCGCGCGGTGGGACCCCCTCCGTGAGCTGGACGAGCTCTACGAGCGGGTGAACACGCTCTGGCAGTCCGGGCTGGGCGGCGCCCTGGACCGGTGGTCCCCGCTGGCCGACGTCGAGGAGACCGACGACGCCTACACCGTCGAGATCGACCTCCCCGGCGTGGCGCGCGAGGACGTCGACATCCAGCTCGACGACCGCCGGCTGACGGTCTCCGGTGACATCGAGGAGAAGGAGCGCAAGGGCATCCTGCACCGGCGCACCCGCAGGGTCGGGCGCTTCCACTTCTCGGTGACCCTGCCGGGCGACGTCGACGCCGACGCCGTCAGCGCGCAGCTGCACGACGGCGTGCTGACGGTGCACGTCCCGAAGTCCGCGCAGGCCAAGCCGCGGCGGATCGCCATCAGCAGCTGAGCCGACGCGCGCGCCGGTGGACGCGTCCGGATCGGACGCGTCCACCGGGGGGTCAGCCGGCGGTCGGCTCCACGGTCCGCACCATCTCGTCGAGGACGGCGACCGCGCGCGCGTGGTCCCCGCCGGGCAGCTCGACGGCGTCGGCGACCAGGGTGCGGCCGTCGAGGTCCAGCGCCCACGTCGTGATGCGGGTGCCCTCCGGGTACAGGCCCACGGTCGTCACCTGCTCGGTGCGCACCGCCGACCGGCCGCCCACCTCCAGCTCGGTGCGCGCCACCTCGTCCGGCATCGGCACGGCGACCTGGGCGAGGGGCGCGTCGACGACCTGCAGGGCCACGGGCGCGGTCCGCGCGTCGGAGGCCTCGGGGACGACGACCTCCTCGCCGGGGGCGAACCAGCTGCAGGCCGGCAGCACGCCGTCGGCGTTGGTCGCCCAGTCGGCCGGGAACGGGACCCGGTAGCCGGAGGCGCTGGTGCAGGAGGCCGCGTCGTCCTCCGGTGGGGTCGCGACGACGGCCTGCGCGGCGAGCGAGACGTCGACCGCCCGGGGCGTCGGGCCGGCGGCCGGGGACGCGCAGTCGGCGAGGGCGAGCAGAGGGGCAACGGCGAGCAGAGGGGCAACGGCCGCGGTGGCACGGAGGTGGCGCACGTTCTCGGCGTCCTCCCGGTCGGGGTCGGCGGGCTCTCCTGCCCTGCCCAGGACGGCGCCGTCCTGAACACGCCGGTCCCGGATCCGAGCCGCACGCACGACGACGGGGCCCCGCGAGGGAGCCGCCGTCGTCGGCCTCCCTGCAGGACCCCGCCGCGAGCCTGCGCGTGGCGGGGGCAGGGAGGTCCTCTCTCAGCCGGCCGTGATCCGGTCGGTGGCCGGCGGTGCGACGGGCGAGTTCGCGCCCAGGTAGGCGACGAAGGCGTCCAGGTCGATCGAGGTGGCCACCCGGTTCGCGCCCTCCCGGAGCACCGTGAAGCCGTCCCCGCCGTCGGCGAGGAAGCCGTTCACCGTGACGCGGTAGACCGCGGCCGGGTCCACGGCGGTGCCCTCGATGGCCAGGCCGCCGACCCGCTGGCCCGAGCAGGGGTCGGCGGCCGTGCCCGCCGGGGCACCCGGGCTCACGGTGTAGCGGACCGTCGCCGACGGCTGCAGCACCCGGCCGACGACGTACTGCTGCTCGAGCAGGCAGTCGAGCTGGGCTCCCGTCAGGTCCAGCGTCACCAGCGTGTTGGCGAACGGCTGGACGGTGAAGGCCTCCTCGTAGGTGATGTCCCCCGCGCCGAGGTCGGCCCGGACCCCGCCCGGGTTCATGAAGGCCGCGACGGCCCGCTCGTCCCGGGTGTCGGCCAGCTGCGCGTCGGCGATGAGGTCGCCCAGCGGCGTCTCCCCGGTGTCGTCGGCGGTGCGGGTGATGTCGGCCGTGGCCTGGCCGACGACCTCGTTGGCGATCGGGCCGAGCGCGGTGCGGTAGCGGGCGATCAGCTCGGTCTGCGCCGGGTCCGCGGCCAGGTCCCGGGTGACGACGGTGTTGTCGGCGGTCGCCTGGACGACGTCCCCGGTCTGCCGGTTCACCCGCAGGTCGATGTCGGTGACGAGGCGGCCGTTGGAGCTCGCGCTGGTGACGAGCTTGGAGTCGATGCGGCAGGTGTAGGCCTGGTGGGTGTGCCCGCTGACGACGACGTCGATGGCGTCGGACATCCCGGTGGCGATGTCGACGATCGGGCCGGTCAGGCCGTTGCAGCCGTCGACGTCCCAGGCGTTCTCGCCGGTCTGGGCGCCGCCCTCGTGCAGCAGGACGACGATGGCCTCGACGCCCTGGGCCTGCAGCTCGGCGGCGTACCGGTCGGCCGTCTCGACCTCGTCGGCGAAGTCGAGCCCCGCGATGCCCTGCTGGGCGACGATGTCGGCCGTGCCCTCCAGGGTCATGCCGATGAAGCCGATCTCGACCCCGTCCACCTCGTGGACGGCGTACGGGTCGAGCAGCGGCTCCCCGGTCCCGGTCCAGAACGCGTTGGCCGACAGGTACCGGAAGTCCGCGCCCGCGTAGGGGGTGCCGTCGGCGCAGCCGTCGACCGGGTGGCAGCCGCCGTCCTGGATGCGCAGCAGCTCGTCGGTGCCCTCGTCGAACTCGTGGTTGCCGACGCTGGCGTAGTCCAGCCCGGCCAGGCCGAGCGCCTCGATGGTGGGCTCGTCGTGGAACGCGGCCGACAGCAGCGGCGAGGCACCGATCAGGTCGCCGGCGGCGACGGTGATCGTGTTGTCCTCCTCCTGCTGCTCGGCGAGCTGGGCCAGCTGGGTGGCCAGGTGCGCGGAGCCACCGGCGGGCACGCTGACCGGCGTGCCGTCCGGGTTCGTCCCGGTGCGGATCTGGCCGCCGGACCCGCTCGGCGGCTCGAGGGCGCCGTGGAAGTCGTTGAGGGCGAGCAGCTGCACGTCGACCGGCGCACCTCCGTGCGGGGCGTCGCCGGAACGGCCTGGCGCAGCGGCGGCGGAGGTCGCGGCGGCCACGGCCAGGCCGGCGATCGTGGTGGACACGGCGACCGCGACGGTGGCGCGGCGGACGGTGGGTCGCATCGGTTCCCCCAGGCGGACGGGCCGGACCGTTCCGGCCTGACCCTACTGTGCGTCGTCGCAGATCGACACCACGTGTCGGCCTCGGGCCGGACGAGCGATCCGCCGTCCCCGGTCGCAGCCCTCGTCGAGGTCGCGGCCCGGTCAGCCGGTGCGCCGCTCCACGGTCCGGGCGGCCACCCGGCGGATCCGGTCGGCCTGGCGGGAGAGCACCAGGTCCAGCACCCGGTTCACCGGCGGCACCTCCCCGAGCCGGGCCAACCCCATCCACCGCGGGACGGCGACCGTGCGCGACCACGGCGAGGTCAGGCAGCCGGCGATCTGGTCGGCGACCCGGTCGGGGCGGATCCCGCGGGAGAGCCGGCCCCGGGCGTCGTCGTCCGACACCGGCGGGGAGCCGTGCCCGCGGGCCAGCCACTCGGTCCGCACCGGCCCGGGGTTGACCGTGTGCACCCGCACGCCCCGGGCGGTCACCTCCCGCCGCAGCCCCTTGACGAAGCCCTGCACCCCGGCCTTGGTCGCCGAGTAGACGGTCAGCGGTGGCACCTGCGACCACGCCGCCACCGAGGCGACGGTGACGACGTCGGCCCGGCCGCGCTGCGCCGCGGCGCTCAGCAGGTGCGGCAGGGCGATCCGGGTGAGCTCCACGACGCCGGTCAGGTTCAGCCCGATCAGCCGCTCGACGGCGTCCCCGGGCATGTCCTCGACCAGCCCCGCCCAGCCGAGCCCGGCGTTGAGGACGACGGCGTCGAGCCGCCCGTGCTCGTCGAGGACGCGGTCGAGCAGCCGGTCGCGGCCCCCGGCGTCGGCGACGTCGGCCACGACCGTGCTCACCCCGGGCAGCCCGCCGACGGCCTGCTCCAGCCGCTCGCCGCCGCGCGCGCAGGTCACCACGTGC
The DNA here is from genome assembly GCF_900103785.1 of Geodermatophilus siccatus. Lineage (GTDB taxonomy): Bacteria > Actinomycetota > Actinomycetes > Mycobacteriales > Geodermatophilaceae > Geodermatophilus > Geodermatophilus siccatus. The sequence continues at coordinate 171,713 of NZ_FNHE01000007.1, forward strand.
GCGCCCTCGCGGGCCAGTCGGGTGACGGTGCTGCGGCCGATGCCGGCGCTGCCGCCGGTGACGAGGACGACGCGGCCCCTGGCAGTGGACTCCATGGAGCCCCCCTACCCGTGGACGGACACCACACCCCTGCCGTGCTTCGGATGCCCCGACCGTGGGCATGGTCGCCCCATGCGCCTGCCCGAGCCAGGGGGCCCCCTGACCTCCGCCCTCTGCACCGACCTGACCAGCGGCGAGCTCGCCGCCGCGACCGTCGAGCTCGCCGAGCGGTCCGCGGCCACCGCGGCCGACCCCCTCCTCGACGAGGACCTCCAGCTCGCCCTCGCGATCTGCTACGAGCTGCACTACCGCGGCTTCGACGGCGTCGCCGAGACCTGGGAGTGGGACCCGGAGCTGCTGCGGCTGCGCGCCCACCTGGAGCGGGCGCACACCGCGGCGCTGCGCGCGCTGGTCGGCGAGCTCGAGGTCACCGACGAGCCGGTCGACCGGCAGCTCACCGCCCTCATCGCGGCCGACGACGGCCCCTCGCTGTCGTCGTACATGTCGCGCAGCGGCTCGCTGGAGCAGTGGCGCGAGTACCTCACCCTGCGCTCGGTGTACCACCTCAAGGAGGCCGACCCGCACACCTTCGCCGTCCCCCGGCTCTCGGGGCGGGCGAAGGCGGCGATGGTGGAGATCCAGGCCGACGAGTACGGCGGCGGGTCGGCCGAGCGCATGCACAGCCGGCTGTTCGCCGGCATGATGCGCGACCTCGGTCTGGACGCCGGCTACGGCGCGCTGTGGGACGACGCCCCGGCTGCCGCGTTCGCCTCGGTCAACACGATGTCGCTGTTCGGCCTGCACCGGCGCTGGCGGGGCGCGGCACTCGGGCACCTGGCCTGCGTGGAGATGACCTCCTCCGAGCCCTCGCGCCGTTACGCGGCAGGACTGCGCCGGCTGGGCTACGACGGGACGACGACGGTCTTCTACGACGAGCACGTCGAGGCCGACGCCGTGCACGAGCAGATCGCCTCGGTCGACATGTGCGGCTCCCTGGTGGCCGAGGAGCCCGCGCTCACCGCCGACGTCCTGTTCGGGGCGGCGTGCTCGCTGGCGATGGACGGCCTGGCGGCCCGTCACCTGCTCGGCGCCTGGGAGGCCGGCCGGTCGGCCCTGCGCCGGGAGCGGCCCCTCGCCGCCTGAAGCCGCTCCGGGTGGACTCTGCGGTCCGGCTGCCGATGACAGAGCCGGAGCCCAGGAGAGGACGCCGATGAGGATCCGCAGCACCCGCACACCGGAGGTCGCCGCACCGACGGGGCCGCCGCCCCGGGACAGCGAGGCCCTCGAGCACGTGCTCGAGGCCCTCGACGCCGGCGTGACCGGCGAGGCCGACGCCCACCGGCGCGTCGTGCGGGCCCTCGGCGAGGCGCTGGAGCTGCCCTACGCCGCGGTCTGGCTGCCCGAGCCCTCCGGCGGGTTCCGCCTCGACGGCGAGTTCGGCCGGCTGGCCGGGAAGCTGGCACGCGACCCGCGCAGCGGCGCGGTGCTGCCCGCGACGTCGGCCCTGGTGCAGCGGGCGACCGTGACACGGGTGGCCGTCGCCAGCGCCGACGGCGGGCCCGACGCCGCGCGGCGCCGGGACGCCGCCGCGGCCCTCGGCACCCCTCAGGGAGCGTGGCTGCCGGTGCTCTCCGGCGACCGGCTGGTCGCGCTGCAGGAGTTCTACGCCGACTTCCCCCTGCCGTTCCTGGGCGCCCGGGGCCAGAAGTGGACGTCGCTGAGCCGGGTCGCCGCGCACGCCCGGCAGGGTGCCGTCGCCACGGTCGCCCTGCGCGAGGCCGTCGACGACCGCATGGCCGTCGCCGAGGTGGCCAAGGGCCTCGGGCAGGCGCAGGACGCGCGCGCGGCGGTGCGGACGGCCCTCGACACGGTCCGCGCCGCGTTCGGCTGGGCCTACGGCTCCTACTGGGAGCTCGACGAGGAGGAGCGCGTGCTGCGCTTCGGCGTCGAGTCCGGCTCGGCCGGCGAGGAGTTCCGGCGGGTCACCGTCGCCGCGAGCTTCGCCGAGGGCGTCGGGCTCTCCGGGCGCGCCTGGCGGGCCCGCGACCTGGTCTTCGTCCGCGACCTCGCCGACGTCCCCGACTGCGTCCGCGCACCGGCCGCCCAGCGGGCCGGCGTCCGCTCCGGCGTGTGCTTCCCCATCGAGGTCGACGGGCGCGTCACGGGGACGATGGACTTCTTCGTCACCGACACCGTGGACCTGTCCGAGTCCCGCGCCTCGGCGCTGCGCAACGTCCAGCAGCTGGTCTCCCAGCGCATCGAGGTGCTGCGGCGCACCGAGCTGGACGCCGAGAACGCGCGGGCCCTGCTCGACACCGTGGCCCAGCTCCGGGAGGCGGCCGCGGACGCCGGCCGGGTGGCCGAGGACGCCGTCGCCCGGGCCTCGGCCATGACCACCGAGGTGGAGGCGCTGAGCCGGGCGTCGGCCTCCGTCAGCGACGTCATCCGGATCATCTCCTCGATCGCCGACCAGACCAACCTGCTGGCGCTCAACGCCACGATCGAGGCCGCCCGTGCCGGGGAGCTGGGCCGCGGCTTCGCCGTCGTCGCCGGGGAGGTCAAGGACCTCGCGCGGGAGACGGCCGCGGCCACGCAGCGGGTCTCCTCCCAGATCACCGGCATCCAGACCAGCACCGGGTCGGTGTCGGCGGGCATCCACGCGACCAGCGAGGTGATCGGTCAGCTCGACGCCGTCCAGGCCCGGATCGGCGCTGCGCTCGAGGCGCAGGAGCGGATGGCCCGGACGTTCGAGGGACGCTGAGCCGCTAGGCCGTGTCGGTGCCCGGGTCGTCGTCCCCCCGGGCCTCGCGCAGGATGCGGGCGGCCGGCCGCGGGCGGCTGGGCGCGCTCGGGGCGGAGAACCCGGCGCGCTTGTGCGAGCCGTCGCAGAACGGCTTGATGCCGGACTTCCCGCACCGGCACAGCGCGATCGTCTCGCGGCCCGGGTCGATCTCGTTGCCGTCCTGGTCGAGCAGGCGGAAGTCCCCGCGGACGATCAGCGGGCCGTCCCGGTAGGGCGTGATGGTGGCGCCGCGCTCCGACGTCGGGGCGGGGTCGTCGGGGCTGACGGGGCGGGGCTGCGACACGCCCCTCCCCTGCCCCGGCCGGACCCCGCGCACACGCGCGTCACCCTCCGGGGGCTACCCGGTCAGGGCCGGTCCTCGCCCCAGCGCACCCACGACGCCAGCAGCGGGTGCTCCGCTGCGAACTGCTCCGCCGCGCTGCGCTCCCGGGCCGTGCGCCGCGGGTGCGGGTGGTCGCGGTGGTGCAGCTCCTCCTCGCACCGGCAGTGGCTCAGGTAGTGCTGGAGCGCCGCGGCGGGGTCGACCCGCCGACCGCGGGCGGCCACGTCGTGGCGCGCCTCCCACTCGGCGGCCAGCTTCTCGGCCACCGACATGGTGTCCGCAGCCGACGAGCGCTCCGGTGAGCGGTGGACGGGGTCCGACATCGCGCTCTCCTCCCGGACGGTGGGCCCTGCCCCGATGGTCCCCCTGTCCGGGCCGTGCTTCCAGCCCCCCGCCCACCGCGGGGACGCCCGCGCCGCGGTGGACCTCAGGCCCCGGAGGCGGGCTGCCCGTAGAAGACCTGCTCGACGACGCTGCGGGCCTGCCGGGTGGCCCGCCGGTAGTCGTCGAGGAACTGGCCCGGGTCGGCGTCCGGGCCGTACCCGCTCGCCCGGGCGACGCCGGCCAGCTCCACACCCGGCCGGGGCAGCTGGTCGCTGGGCCGGCCGCGCACGAGGAAGACCGCGTTGCGCGCCCGGGTGGCCAGCTCCCACGCCCGCTGCAGCGCCTCGGCGTGCTCGCTGCCGAGCAGACCTGCTTCGCGCAGCGCGGTCAGCGCCCCCACCGTCGAGGTCACCCGGAGCCCGGGGTGCTCGCCGGCGTGCTGCAGCTGCAGCAGCTGGACGGCCCACTCGACGTCGGCGAGCCCGCCGCGGCCCAGCTTGGTGTGCGTGGTCGGGTCCGCGCCGCGCGGCAGCCGCTCCCGCTCGACCCGGGCCTTGATCCGGCGGATCTCGGCGACCTGCTCGGCCGTCATCCCGTCGGCCGGGTAGCGGATCGGGTCGACGAGCTCGACGAAGGCCGCACCGAGGGCCTCGTCACCGGCGAGGGGCTCGGCCCTCAGCAGCGCCTGCACCTCCCACACCGACATCCAGCGGTCGTAGTACTCGCGGTAGGAGTCCAGGCTGCGCACCAGCGCGCCCTGCCGGCCCTCCGGGCGCAGGTCGGCGTCGACCTCGAAGGCCGGGTCGGGGGCCGGCTCACCCAGCAGCCGGCGCAGGGTGTGCGCGACGGCGTTGGCCGCCGCCGTGGCCCGGCCCTCCTCCGCGCCTGCGCGCGGCCGGTGGACGAACAGCACGTCGGCGTCCGAGCCGTAGCCCATCTCCCCGCCGCCGAGCCGGCCCATGCCGATGACGGCGATGTCGGTCGGGAGGTCGCCGGGTGCGGTGCCGGTCCCGGCGGCGTGCGCCCGGATCGCGACGTCCAGGCCGACCTGCAGCGTGGCGACGGCGATGTCGGTCAGCGCCCGGCCGACCTGCTCGACGTCGAGCAGGCCCAGCAGGTCCGCGGCGGCGACCCTCAGCAGCTCGGAACGGCGCAGTCCACGCACCACCCGGATGCCGTCGGTCGGGTCCGCGGCCCGCCCGGCCGCCTGCCGCCAGGCCGCGGCGAGCGCGGCGGCGGTGCGCGGGCGCAGCTCGTCGTCGGCGGCGAGGATCCGCAGCGCCTCGGGGGTGCGGGTGAGCAGCGAGGCGACGTACTGGCTCGAGCCCAGCAGCGCGGCCAGCCGCTCGGCGACCTGGCCCTCGTCGCGCAGCAGCCGCAGGTACCACTGGTTGCCGCCGAGCTCCTCGCTGACCTTGCGGTAGGCCAGCAGCCCGGCGTCGGGGTCGGCGCAGTCGGCGAGGGTCTGCAGCACCACGGGCAGCAGGTACTTCTGCATCGACGCCGACCGCGACACCCCGCCGGTGAGGGCGGCCATGTGCCGCAGCGCGCCGTCGGGGTCGGCGAAGCCCAGTGCGCGCAGCCAGTCGCCGGCCGCCTTCGACCCCAGCTGCGCGGCCTCCGGCGGCACCTTGGCCACGGCCGAGAGCAGCGGCCGGTAGAAGAGCTTCTCGTGCAGCCGGCGCACCTCGCGGGTGTGCAGCGACAGCTCGGCGTCCAGGACGGCGACGGCGTCCCCGCGGTGGTCGGGCTTGTACCCCAGCGACCGGGCCAGCCAGCGCAGCTGCTGCTCGTCGGTGGGCAGCAGGTGGGTGCGGCGCAGCCGGAGCAGCTGCAGCCGGTGCTCGACGGTGCGCAGGAACCGGTAGGAGGCGATGAGGGTGTCGGCGTCGTCGCGGCCGACGTAGCCGCCGGCGCGCAGCGCGTGCAGTGCCGGCAGCGTGCCGCCGACCCGCAGCCGCACGTCGGCCCGCCCGTGCACCAGCTGCAGCAGCTGGACAGCGAACTCGACGTCGCGCAGCCCGCCGCGGCCCAGCTTGAGCTCGCGCTCGGCCTGCGCCGGCGGGATGTTGTCCAGCACCCGGCGGCGCATCGCCTGCACCTCGGCGACGAAGCCGGGGCGCTCCCCCGCCTTCCAGACCAGCGGGAACAGCTCCTCGACGTAGGCCCGGCCGAGGTCGGGGTCGCCGGCGACCGGGCGCATCTTCAGCAGCGCCTGGAACTCCCACGTGCTGGCCCAGCTGCGGTAGTAGGCCGCGTGGTTGGCCAGCGTGCGCACCAGCGCGCCGGCCTTGCCCTCGGGCCGCAGCGCGGCGTCGACCTCCCAGGCCGCCTCGCGGCAGATCCGCATGAGCGCCGCGGCGACGCGGGTCGCGCTCTTCACGGCCGGGCCGGCGTCGACCTCCTCGCCCGCCTGCCCCGAGGGGCCGACCGGCTCGGCCACGAAGACCACGTCGACGTCGCTGACGTAGTTGAGCTCCCGGCCACCGGTCTTGCCCAGCGCGATGACCGCCAGCCGGCAGGCGGCGGCGTCGGCGGGCTGCTCGGCGACGGCGACGGCCAGCCCGGCGGTGAGCACCGCGGCGGCGATGTCGGCGAGCTCGGCGGCGACGTCCTCGGCGGCCAGGCCCTCGCCCAGGTCGCGGCCGGCGACGGAGAGCACCGCCCGCCGGTAGGCCAGCCGCAGGTCGGCGACCCGCTGCGGGCTCGCGTCGGGCGCGGCCTTCCCCAGCCGCACGCCCCACGGCGGGTCGTCGGGGTCGGCGCCGACCGCGACGAGCATCTGCCGCTCCAGTGCCTGGGGCGTGGGCCGGGTCGGTCCCCTGGACGCGCCGTCGCCGTCCCCGTCGAGGACGGTCCAGTCACCGGGGTGGGCGGCCAGGTGGTCGGCCAGGCCCGAGCTGGCGCCCAGCACGCTCAGCAACCGGGCGCGCAGCAGCGCCGAGCCGCGCAGCCGGGCCAGCAGGGCGGCGGCCGAACCGCCGGTGGGGTCGGCCCGGTCCAGCGACTCGATCAGCCGGCGCAGCGAGCGGACGGCGAGGTCGGGGTCGCCGGTGCGGGCCAGCGCGGAGACGACCGGGCCGGCCTCGGGGTCGGCGGGCTCGTTGCGCTCGAGGTCCCACAGCCCCATCTCCGGCTCGGACAGCAGGCGGGCGGCCCGCTCGCCGTCGAGGAAGCCGAAGCGCACCAGCCGGACGACGGCCCGGCGCGGGATCTCCGGTGCGCTGCTGGCGGTCACGCCGTCCCCGCCCCGGCCGTGGCGCGGCTGCGGACGAGGTCGGCGAAGCGGCCGGCGAACGGCGCCCACGCCTCCTCCAGGTCCGGGTGCACCGCGGCGGCGCGGACGCAGATCGTCTCGCGGTCCAGCCCGCTGGCGGCGACGCCGACGGTGTCCTGCTCGGCCCACTGCGCGACCATCTCGGGGGTCGTCTCGATGTGGAACTGCAGGCCGTAGACGTGCCGGCCCACCCGGAAGGCCTGGTGGGCGTAGAACGGGTTGCTGGCCAGCAGGGTGGCCCCGCGCGGCAGCTCGGCGATCTCGTCGTGGTGGAACTGGATCACGTCCGGGCTGAGCGGCAGGGGCCGGAACAGGGGGTCGGCGTCGGCGGCGTCCCGCTTGGCGACGAGGGTGGCGCCGACCTCCGGGCCGTCGACCCCCTTCCGCACGCGGCCGCCGCCGACCTCGGCGAGCAGCTGGGCGCCCAGGCACACGGCGAGGGTCGGGACGTCACCGGCCAGCGCCTCGGCCAGCAGGCGGCGGACGCCGACCAGCTCGGGGCTGGTCCGCTCGTCGTCCATCGCCGACTGCGGGCCGCCGAGGACGAGCAGCCCGTCGAACCCGTCGAGGGTCTCCGGGAGGTCGTCGCCGGCGCCGAGCCGGCGCTCGTCGACCTCCAGCCCGGCCTGCGCCAGCCAGGCGCCGAGCCGGGCCGGCGGATCGGTCTCGGAGGGGACGACGACGAGCAGGCGGGCCACGCGCCGAGCGTAGTTGGCGTCCCTCCGGCCACTTCCGCGGAAACCGCCGGAGTGGCCACCCTCCAGGGTCCCGCCGGCCCTGTCCCGGGCCCCGCCCCGAGCGTGCGAGGGGTGGGCAGCACGGGGTCCTCCCACGGGGCGAGGGGGGAAGGGTGGTCCTCCTTCACAGGCCGGGCAGGTACCGCTTGAGCTCCCACGGGGTCACGTTCTGCCGGTAGGCGTTGAACTCGGCCCACTTGTTGCGCAGGAAGAACTCGAACACGTGCTCACCGAGGGTCTCGGCGACCAGCTCGCTGCCCTGCATCGCGGTGAGGGCCTCACCGAGGGACACCGGGAGGTCCTCGTAGCCGGCGGCGCGGCGCTCGGTGTCGGTGAGCGACCAGACGTCGTCCTCGGCCTCCGGCGGCAGCTCGTAGCCCTTCTCGATGCCGCGCAGCCCGGCGGCCAGCAGGACCGCGAAGGTCAGGTAGGGGTTGCACGCGGAGTCGGGCGAGCGGACCTCCACCCGCGCCGACTGGCCCTTGTTCGGCTTGTACGAGGGCAGCCGCACCAGCGCCGAGCGGTTGGCCCGGCCCCAGGTGGCCGCGGTCGGCGCCTCGGTGCCGGCCAGCAGCCGCCGGTAGGAGTTCACCGTCTGGTTGGTGACGGCGGTGTACTCCTTGGCGTGGGTGAGCAGCCCGGCGATGAACTGCTTTCCGGTGGTCGACAGCTTCATCGGGTCGGCCGGGTCGTGGAAGGCGTTGCGGTCGCCCTCGAACAGCGACAGGTGGGTGTGCATCGCCGAGCCGGCCAGGTCGGTGAACGGCTTGGGCATGAACGTGGCGTGCACCTCCTGGCCGAGCGCCACCTCCCGGACGACGTGCCGCAGCGTCATGATGTTGTCGGCCATCGACAGGGCGTCGGCGTAGCGCAGGTCGATCTCCTGCTGGCCGGGCGCGACCTCGTGGTGGCTGAACTCCACCGAGATGCCCATCGCCTCCAGCGCGAAGACCGCCTCCCGGCGGAAGTCGTGGGCGACGTTGTGCGTGGAGAGGTCGAAGTAGCCGCCGGTGTCGGCCGGCTCGGGGGCGCTGCCGTCGGTCGGGAGGTCCTTGAGCAGGAAGAACTCGACCTCGGGGTGGGTGTAGAAGGTGAAGCCCATGTCCGCGGCCTTCGACAGCGCCCGCCGCAGCACGTGCCGGGGGTCGGCCCAGGACGGCGAGCCGTCGGGCAGCGTGAGGTCGCAGAACATCCGGGCGGTGTCGCTGGCCTGCCCCTTGGCCGCCGGCATCACCTGGAAGGTGCCGGGGTCGGGCTTGGCGAGCATGTCGGACTCGTAGACGCGGGCGAAGCCCTCGATCGCCGAGCCGTCGAAGCCGATGCCCTCGGCGAAGGCGGCCTCGATCTCGGCCGGCGCCACGGCCACGGCCTTGAGGTAGCCCGAGACGTCGGTGAACCACAGCCGCACGAAGCGGATGTCGCGTTCCTCCAGGGTGCGCAGGACGAACTCCTGCTGTCGGTCCATGCTCGGCATGATCGCGTCCAGTCGTTTCCAGGGTGTGACGTCGTCCCCAGCCTGCCCCCTCGGCGGCCCGGCGACACCCATGGCGCGCCTGGGACCTACCCGGCCAGCAGCTCCAGCGGTGTGTCGGGATCGGCGAGCCGGGCCGGCTGCACCTGCCGCCGCGACCGGATCAGCTGCTGGATGGGCGCGGTGACGTCCCAGACGTCGACGTTCATGCCGGCGGTCACGCGGCCGTCGGCAGTCCAGAAGGCGATGAACGCACCGTCGTCCGGGTTCCCGCGGCAGACGACCGTGTCACCGGGTCCGGCGAGCCCCGAGTACTCCATGCCCAGCTCGTACTGGTCGGTGAAGAAGTAGGGCACCCGGTCGAAGACCACCTCCTGCCCCAGCATCGACCGTGCCGCCGCCGGGCCCTGGTGCAGGGCGTTGGCCCAGTGCTCCACCCGGACGTGGCGCCCGTAGAGCGGGTGGAAGGCCGCGGCGACGTCCCCGGCCGCGTGGACGTCCGGCGCGGAGGAGCGCAGCGCCTCGTCCACGACGACTCCGTTGTCGACCTCCAGCCCGGCGGCCGCCGCGAGCCGGCTGTCGGGGACCACGCCCACGCCGACGACCACCACGTCGGCGGGCAGCCCGGCGTGGCCGTCGGTGACCACCGTGGTCGCCCGCCCGCCGGACCCGCGGATCTCCCGGACGACGGTGTCGGTGAGCAGCTCGACGCCGTGGTCCCGGTGCAGTCGCGCGAACACGCGGCCCATCTCCGCGCCCAGCACCGCGTGCAGCGGCGTGGGCTGCGGTTCGACGACCGTGACGGTGTTGCCGTGGGAGCGCGCGGCGGCGGCCACCTCGAGGCCGATCCAGCCGGCGCCGACGACCACCACCCGGCGTCCCCCGCCGGCCAGGTCGGTCCGCACCCGGTCGGCGTCGGCGAGCGTGCGCAGGTACCGGACGCCGTCGAGGTCGGCACCGGGCACCGGGAGCCGCCGGGGCGAGGCGCCGGTGGCCAGCAGCAGCCGCGCGTAGCCGAGTTCCTCGCCCGTGTGCAGGGTCAGCCGGTGCGCGGCCGGGTCCAGCCGGGTGGCGCGGACGCCGGTGCGCAGCTCGACGTCGTGCTCGGCGTACCACCCCGCGTCGTGCACGAAGGCGCTGTCGCGGTCAGCGCGGCCGAGCAGGTACTGCTTGGACAGCGGCGGCCGCTCGTAGGGCCGGTCGGGTTCGGCGCCGACGAGCACGACCGGCCCGTCGAACCCCTCCTCCCGCAGCGTCTCGGCGGCCTTGGCGCCGGCGAGCCCGGCGCCGACGACGACGAACGGGTCCTGGATGGGCACGGGGTCCTCCTCCCCGGGGCGGGTCAGGTGGTTCCGGTGAGTGCGAAGAACTCGGCACGGGAGCGCGCGTCGGAGCGCAGCACCCCGTGCAGCGCGGAGGTCACGGTGCGGGCCCCGGGAGCCCGGACGCCCCGCAGCGACATGCACAGGTGTTCGGCCTCGACGACCACCCCGACCCCCCGCGGGGCCAGGTGCTCCTGCAGCCAGTCGGCCACCTGCTGGGTCAGCCGCTCCTGGACCTGCAGATCGCGGGCGAAGAGCTCGAGCACCCGGGCGAGCTTGGACAGGCCGAGGATCCGCGCGCCGGGCAGGTAGCCGATGTGCGCGACCCCCGAGAAGGGCAGCAGGTGGTGCTCGCACAGGGACTGCAGCGGGATGTCCCGGGCGATGACCAGCTCGTCGTAGCCCTCGTCGTTGGGGAAGGTGGTGAGCTCGAACTGCCGGCCGGTCAGCAGCTCGGCGTAGGAGCGGGCCACCCGTCGCGGCGTCTCGGCCAGGTGCGGCGACGCCGGGTCCCGGCCCAGCGCCCGGAGCAGCGCGGTCACCGCCGCCTCGGCGGCGGGGAGGTCCACCGTCCCGGTCTCCCGCACGACGCGGAGTGCGGGGAGAGGGTCCTCGGTCGTCACCGCCGCCAGCGGCCCGGCCGCGGTCACGACCGGTCCCCGGCGGTGCGGCCCGGCGCGTGGCGCACCGCGAGCCGGGCCAGGGCGACGGCGGCGACGAGCAGCCCGACGTCGCGCAACGCGACGTCGTAGAAGCCGGGGACGGTCAGCAGGTCGACGATGATGCCGGCGAGCCAGGCGGCCACCAGCCAGCCGCCGAACCGGGGCGCGACGGCGACCACGACACCGGCGGCGATCTCGACGACGCCCACGGCGTACATCACCTGCTGCGCGGTGCCGGGCAGGAGGTCGTCGATCCAGGGCGCGAGGTAGCCGGGCCAGTCGGTGAGCAGGTTGGCGAACTTGTCCAGGCCGAAGGCGATCGGCGCGACGGTGAACACCGTCCGCAGCAGCAGGAACGCCTGGTGGGCCGGGTCGGCGGCGGTGGCCCGGGGCCGGGTGAGGTGGATCGTCATGTCGGACCCTTCTTCTAAAACCAGTGATGGTTAGAAGTAGAGACCTGCGTCACTCCCGTGTCAACGGCCGCCGTCGCCGGACACCGCCGGCTCCAGCCGGACGCAACAGCGGTCGGGGGTCGGTGCCAGGCGGGCGGCCCAGCCGGTGCCGGGGACCGCCTCCAGCAGGCCCTCGAGGAGCTGCAGGTTCATGCCGCAGACCAGGTCGGTGTGCTCCTGCACCAGCGCGTGGAACGGGCAGTTGGCCAGGGTGGCCGCGGCGCCGTCGAGGCGGGGCTCGAAGCCGTGCTCCTCCAGGGCCGCCACCACGCGGTCCCGGGCGGGCGCGCGCGTCGCCTCGTCGGGCGCCGGCACCGCCATCGCCCGGCCCCGCGCACGGGCGCGCCGGCTCAGCACCACCCGCGGCGGCTCACCCGACGCGTCCGCCTCCTCGACCGCGCCGGCCAGGAGCTCCCCCGCCAGGTCGTACCGGCGCTCCGGCAGGGAGACCCCGAGCGTGCGCTGCGCCCGCCGGTAGAGCTTCGCCGGGCGGCCGGCGCCCGGCCCGGTGCGACCCGTGCGCCGCTCGTAGTGCACGTCGAGCAGGCCGTCGGCCACCAGTCGGTCGAGGTGGAAGGCCGTCGTGCCGCGCGGCACGCCGAGCGCCGCCGCGGCCTCGTCCCGGCTCACCGGACCCGGCTGCCGGACGACGTGGTCGTAGAGCCGGCGACGGGTCGGCTCGGCCAGCGCCGCGACCGCGGCGACGTGGTCCTCCATGCCCGGATTCTAAGACCGACCGCCATCGGTGGAAGACTCCTCGAGCCGGGCGTGCAGGCGGTCCCGCCCCGAGGGGTGGGACCGGGACCGCACACCTCGAGGAGGGACGTCCCTCCCCCGGTGCTGCTCGACCGGTGCCGAGGTCCGCGCCGCCGGAGGAGCCGGAGGACCTCCGCGGGGCCGCAGTCGATCTACGCTGGGAGCGCCATCACGAGGGCGGCGCGGCCACGGGCACGACCGGCGCGTCCGGCCGCGACGCCGCTGGCGGAGGGCGAGATGGACGTCGTTCTCGCACTGGTCGTCGTCGTGGTCCTCGGACTGCTGGTGCTCGTGGGCGCGAGCGTGCGGGTGGTGACCCAGTACCAGCGCGGGGTGGTCCTCCGGTTCGGCCGGCTGCTCGGCGACGCGCGGTCGCCCGGCCTGACGCTGATCGCCCCGGGGATCGACCGGATGCACAAGGTCAACATGCAGATCGTGACCATGCCGGTGCCGGCGCAGGAGGGGATCACCCGCGACAACGTCACCGTGAAGGTCGACGCCGTCGTGTACTGGCGGGTGTACGACCCGGTCCGCGTCGTCGTGGACGTGCAGAACTACCAGGCCGCCATCGGCCAGGTGGCCCAGGCGTCGCTGCGCTCGATCATCGGCAAGAGCGAGCTCGACGACCTGTTGTCCAACCGCGAGCGGCTCAACCAGGGGCTGGAGCTGATGATGGACAGCCCCGCCGTCGACTGGGGCATCCACATCGACCGCGTCGACATCAAGGACGTCGCCCTGCCCGAGTCGATGAAGCGGTCGATGTCCCGCCAGGCCGAGGCCGAGCGCGAGCGCCGGTCACGGGTGATCACCGCCGAGGGCGAGCTGCAGGCCTCGCAGAAGCTCGCGCAGGCCGCGCAGGTGATGGCCGCCCAGCCCGCCGCGCTGCAGCTGCGCCTGCTGCAGACGATGGTCGAGGTGGCCGCGGAGAAGAACTCGACGGTCGTCCTGCCGTTCCCGGTCGAGCTGCTGCGCTTCCTGGAGCACGCCACTCCCCCGCCGCCGGCCGCCGCGCCCCCGGCCGACGGGCTGCCCGTGCCCCGGACGACGGTCCCGCCGGTGACCACCGGCTGAGAAGGGACCCCCTGCCCCCCACCCCTCGCAGGCTCGCGGTGGGCCCCTGCAGGGGCGCCGCCGCCCTGCCCCGCCTGGCCGCGGATCGGGCGCCCGGACCAGGATGGGCACGTGAGCGAACCCGTGCAACTCCGCGTGGCCCTGGCCCAGGTCGACACCCGGGTCGGCGACATCAGCGGCAACGCCGAGCTGGTGACCCGCTGGACGGCGGACGCGGCGCAGGCCGGCGCCCACGTCGTCGTCTTCCCCGAGATGACCCTGACCGGCTACCCGGCCGAGGACCTCGTGCTCCGCGAGTCCTTCGCCCGCGCCAGCGAGACCGCGCTGGTGGACCTCGCCGCCGACCTCGCCGACCGGGGCCTGGGCGACACCGCCGTCGTCGTCGGCTACCTGGCGCACACCGAGGGCAGCGGCCCGGCGCCGGCGGAGTCGATGCCCGGCGAGGACGACCGCCCGGCCGACGCCAACCCGCGCCACGGCGCCCCCCGCAACGCGGCGGCGCTGCTGCACGGCGGCGAGGTCGTCGTCCGCTACCACAAGCGGCACCTGCCCAACTACGGCGTCTTCGACGAGGCCCGGTATTTCGTGCCCGGCACCGAGCTCCCGGTGGTGCGGCTGCACGGCGTGGACGTCGCGCTGACCGTCTGCGAGGACCTGTGGGTCGAGGGCGGGCCGTGCGGCGTCGCCGGGCAGGCCGGGGTCGACCTGGTGCTCTCCCCCAACGCCTCGCCCTACGAGCGGGCCAAGGACGACCTGCGGCTGCCGCTGGTCCGCCGCCGGGCGGCCGAGGCGCGGGCCACCGTCGTCTACTGCAACCAGGTCGGCGGCCAGGACGAGCTGGTCTTCGACGGCGACTCCATGGCCGTCTCGGCGGACGGCGAGCTGCTCGGCCGGGCACCGCAGTTCGTCGAGCACCTGATGTGCGTGGACCTGCGGATCGACCCGTCGTCCGTGCCGGAGCGGCGCGCGGGCCGGATCGGGCCGATGACGGTGACCCGGCACGTGCTCTCCGAGGAGCCGGTGCCGGCGTTCGAGCCGCGGGCGGCGTCGGTCGCCGAGCCGCTGTCGGACCCGGAGGAGGTCTGGCGGGCGCTGGTGCTGGGCCTGCGGGACTTCATCGACAAGAACGGCATGCCCTCGGTGGTGCTCGGCCTCTCCGGCGGCATCGACTCCGCCGTCTGCGCCGCCCTCGCCGTCGACGCGCTCGGTCCCGACCGGGTGTACGGCGTCGGCCTGCCCTCGGCGTACTCCAGCGAGCACTCCCTGGCCGACGCGGAGGACCTCGCGCGGCGCACCGGGCTGCACTACTCGGTCGTCCCCATCGCGCCGATGGTCGACGCCTACCACTCGTCCGTCGAGCTCAGCGGCGTGGCGGCGGAGAACCTGCAGGCCCGGGTGCGGGGCACGCTGCTGATGGGGCTGTCCAACCAGCACGGGCACCTGCTGCTGACCACCGGCAACAAGAGCGAGGTCGCCGTCGGCTACTCGACCCTCTACGGCGACTCGGCCGGCGGGTTCGCGCCCATCAAGGACGTGCCCAAGACGCTGGTCTGGGCCCTCGCCCGGTGGCGCAACGAGCACGCGCGGGGCCGCGGGGAGACCGAGCCGATCCCGCAGAACTCGATCGACAAGCCGCCGTCGGCCGAGCTCGCGCCCGGCCAGGTCGACACCGACTCGCTGCCCACCTACGAGGAGCTCGACGCGGTCGTCGCCGACTACGTCGACCGCGACCTCGGGATGGCCGACCTGCTCGAGCGCGGCCACGACCCCGAGGTGGTGGCGCGGGTGCTGCGGCTGGTGGACGCCGCGGAGTTCAAGCGCCGCCAGTCCGCGCCCGGAACGAAGATCAGCCTCAAGGCGTTCGGACGCGACAGGCGGCTGCCCATCACCAACCGGTGGCGGGAGACGCTGCCCACCGTCCGCGAGGGAGCGGCATCACACTCATGACCGAATCTGTCCTGTACGGCGGGAAGTCCACCGCCCGGGTGCGGGTGCACCACCTGCAGCAGGCCAAGGAGCGCGGCGAGAAGTGGGCGATGCTCACCGCCTACGACACCTTCAGCGCGGCCATCTTCGAGGAGGCCGGCATCCCGGTGCTGCTGGTCGGTGACTCCGCCGGCAACGTCGTCCTCGGGCACACCTCGACCGTGCCGGTCACCGTCGAGGACATCCTGGTGATGACCAGGGCGGTCACCCGCTCGACGAAGCGGTCGCTGATCGTGGCCGACCTGCCGTTCGGCAGCTACGAGGCGTCACCGCAGCAGGCGTTCGCGACCGCCGTCCGGATGATGAAGGAGGGCGGCGCGCAGGCCGTCAAGCTCGAGGGCGGGGTGCGGGTCGCCCCGCAGACCAGGATGCTGACCGGGAACGGCATCCCCGTCATGGCACACGTCGGGTTCACGCCGCAGAGCGAGCACGCCCTGGGCGGGTACCGGGTGCAGGGCCGGGGCGCCGGGGCCGAGCAGCTGCTGGCCGACGCGCACGCCGCGCAGGAGGCCGGCGCGTTCGCCGTCGTCCTGGAGATGGTGCCGGCGGAGATCGCGGCGCAGGTGACCAAGGAGCTGACCATCCCGACCATCGGCATCGGCGCCGGCGTCGACTGCGACGCCCAGGTGCTGGTCTGGCCGGACATGGCCGGGCTGACCACCGGGCGGGTGCCGCGCTTCGTCAAGAAGTACGCCGACCTGCGCGGTGAGCTGCTGCGCGGGGCGCGCGAGTACGCCGACGAGGTGCGCGGAGGCGTCTTCCCCGGTCCCGAGCACTCCTTCGAGTAACCGGGCCGCTCGTCCCCGCGCCGGCCACTGCTGCGCTCCGCCGACTGCGCAGTTGCGGTCGCCGCCGGGATGGCCCCCCCTGCAGGGTCCCGCCGCGAGCATGCGAGTGGGGGGTGCAGGGGGGTCCTCTTTCAGACGTCGGTGACGCGGATGCCGGCGTGCGCCTTGTACCGGCGGTTGACCGACACCAGGTTGATGGTGAGCGCCTCGACCTGGCGGGCGTTGCGCAGCCGGCCGGCGTAGATGCCACGCATGCCCGGCAGCCGGCCGGCCAGCGCCTGGACGGTGTCGGTGGCCTCGCGGACGTCGCCGACCACCATCACGTCGCCGTCCAGGGTGGGCCTGGAGAGGTCCTCCAGCAGCCGCGCCGACAGGTGGTGGAACGCGCCCACGACGTGCGAGTCGGGCAGCAGCGCGGCCGCCTGCTGGGCCACCGAGCCCTCGGGGACGTCGAGCACGTAGGCCCCGAGCTCGTCGAAGGCCATGGGGACGACGCAGTCGACGACGACCTTCCCGGCCAGCGGGGTGGCGAGCTCGGCGAGGGTGGCGGCGTGCCCGGCGTACGGGACGGCCACGACCACGAGGTCGGCCGCACCGGCGACGTCGACGTTGGAGCCGCCGGTCACCGAGACCTCGCACCCCCCGGCCGCGGCGGTGGCCCGCTCGGCGACCTGCGCGGCCACCTCACCGGCCCGCTCGGCGTCCCGTGAGCCGAGCAGCACCCGCTGCCCGGCCGCCGCCAGCCGGACGGCGAGCCCCCGGCCCTGCGGACCGGTGCCGCCCAGCACCCCGACGACCAGCTCCTCCACCGAGCGTCCGTCCGACACGTCCCACCTCCTGCGCGCGCCGGACCCCCCGGCGTCCCGGAGGGATCATGCCCGGGCGACGGGCGGCCCCCCGGCAGGGTCCCGCCGCCGGCCCGGTGGCGCACTGAAGGCCCCCTGCAGGGCCCCGCCGCGAGCCTGCGAGTGGTGGGGGCAGGAGGTCCTCCCTCAGCCGCCCTCCCGCCAGGCGCGGTCCTCGGCGGTCAGCCGCTCCTCGCGCTCGGCCACCGACTGCAGCGCGTGCTCGGCCTCCTCGCGGGTGGCGTACGGACCCAGGCGGTGCCGCTCGGCGCACCCGTCCCGGTCCTCCACGGTGTGGTGCTTGAGGCAGTAGAACCACGGCCCCTGCGCCATGTCGTCCTCCCGGTGCGTGGCCTTCCGACGTCAGGCTCGACGGTAGGCGCAGGGGGGCCGGACGACACAGTACGGATCCCTACTGGAGCCGGGCACCGGCCCCGCCGGCGCTACGCCCGCCGAACCAGTGGACGACCTGCAGGGCGGTCATGGTGCAGCCGCTGCTGCGGTCGGACGTCGTCGGTGCCCCCGGAGGCCGCCGTCCGGCCCCCGGTCGAGCTGCCAGCCGACCGCCGCGCGGTCGCCGCAGGTGGGGCAGGCGGTCCAGGTGATGCGTTCGCCGGGCACGCCGCTCCTCGCTCCGTCCGGCCCCGGTCGGGCTGCCGGGACCGCGAGCGGTCCGGTCCGGGGCAACGAGGCAGGCCGCGGGAGGGTGTGCGCACCCGGCGTGTCGGACCCCGGGGCGTCCGCCGGCGGCGGGTCAGACGTCGACCATCACCTGGTCGTGCCGGGCGTAGAAGGCGGTCATCTCCTCCGGCGAGAGGGTCCGGCCGCTGCGGCGCAGCTCGGCCATCTCGGCGAAGAAGTGCTCCCGGGCGATGCCCGGCGCGAAGAGGATGAGGAAGTCGGCCGGTTCGTCCCCGTCGTTGCGGAAGCCGTGCACGCCTCGCTCGTGCACCAGCGCGAAGTCACCGGCCGAGCACGGCCGCCAGGCGCCGTCGGCGTAGACCGTCAGCGTGCCTGCGAGCACGTAGAACGACTCGGAGAACGTCTGGTGGTAGTGCGGCGCGGCCCCGGGACTGTGCGGCGCGAGGCGGTACTCGACCAGACCGAAGCGGCCCGCGGTGTGCGAGCCGGGCGCGACCATGCGCAGTGCGCTGGGACCCCCTGCCTCCACCATCGGGTGCTCGGCGAGGGTGCGGACGACGACCGTGCCGGGCTCGGGGTGGGACACGGCGTCACCCTGGCACCGGCGTGCGGCGGCGTCGACCCGTCCCGGCCACTGGGACGGCTGGTGACGGAAGTGCAACGAGGGTTCCAACGGAACTGCGGAGTACGGCATGCTGCCTCCGTGAGCGGGCCGCGACGCAAGGACACCGACACACTGCGGGGGAGGTACGACACCTCCGTCAGCCGGGGGCCGGAACACCGGATCGCGGCGCTCACCCTCGCCGCGCTCACCTGCGTCGCCGGCCTCATCGGCACGGTGAACCTCTGCGTCGACGGGACGCTGCACCAGGGCGCCACCCGCACCACGTACACGGTCGCGATGGCCGCGTGCCTGGTGGCCGCCGCCGCTCTGGCGGTCCGCCAGCGGGCCGGCCGGTGGCAGACCCTCGGGCTGGTGGCGCTGACCGAGGTGGTCTACGTGATCGTCGTCCTCAGCGTGTCGCAGCCGGCGCAGGCCACCCCGCTGATGCTGCTGTTCCCCTCCTTCGTCGCGGCCTGGTTCCTCGGCCCCTGGATGCTGGGCGCCACCATGCTGGCGACGGTGGCGGCCTGCACCGTCGCCCTGGGCCACACGTACGACGGCGCCCTGTCGATCGCCGTGCAGGTGGTCATCAGTGCCGGCGTGCTGAACACCGCCGCCTTCGGCGTCTACGTGCTGCGCCGCCGGGTGCAGCGGCTGCTGGAGGCCACCCGGGCGCTCTCCCACCAGGACCCGCTCACCGGGTTGGCCAACCGCCGATTCCTCGTCGAGCAGGCCCCGCGCGTGTGGCGGCAGGCCCGCCGCGAGGGGTCGCGGGTGGCCGCGATGGTCCTCGACCTCGACCACTTCAAGCAGCTCAACGACGCCCACGGGCACGCCGCCGGCGACGCGGTGCTGCGCACGGTGGCGTCGTCGCTGGCGGCCACCGTGCGGCCCACCGACGTGCTGGCGCGCACCGGCGGCGAGGAGATGATCGTGCTCGGCCTGGTCAGCGACCCGGCCGAGGCCCACCGGCTGGCCGAGCGGCTGCGCGCGGCGGTGCGGACCAGCCGGACCGACGACGGCCACTCGGTGACCGCCTCGATCGGCATCGCGCTGACCCGACCGGTGGACGGCGAGGACGCCGCCGACGCCATGTGGCGGCTGGTGGACCGCGCCGACGGGGCCATGTACGAGGCCAAGCGGGCCGGCCGCGACCGGGTGGCCGCGGTGGTGCCGCGGCAGCGCTCCGTGCGGCTGGCCAACAGCGTCCCGCCCGCCGGCCGCGCGGCGGGCTGACGGAGGACCCCTCCGCCCCCCCCCGGCCCCTCCGGCCGCCTGCAGGAGCCCGCCGCGAGCCTGCGAGCGGTGGGGCGCAGGGAGTCCTCCTCCTGCAGGGGGCGCCCCGCTCGAGCGGTGGGGACGCCGGTTCTCTGCTCCACTCTTCCCATGCCGCTCGTCGCGCCGGACCCGACCCGGACGGTGCCCCTGCCGCTCCGCGAGCAGGCCGACGTCCGCGACCGGTGGCTGACCCAGCGGCTGCTGGACCTGCTGCCCGGGCTCATGGACCGCGCCGGCATCGACCTGTGGCTGGTGGTGGGCCGCGAGTACAACGAGGACCCGGTGCTGGCCACGCTGCTGCCGGCCACCTGGCTCTCGGCCCGCCGGCGCACGATCCTCGCGCTGCACCGCAGCGACGACGGCGTCACCGCGGCCGCGGTCTCGCGCTACCCGGTGGGGCAGTTCCTGCCGGCCTGGTCGCCCGAGGACGGCGGACGCCTCCCGACCGAGGACACCCAGTGGGCCGAGGTGCGCCGCATCGTCGAGCAGGCCGCGCCGGAGCGGATCGGCATCGACGTCTCGGCCGACTTCGCCCTCGCCGACGGCCTGTCCCACACCGAGCACCGGCTGCTCACCGAGGCGCTGGGACCGTGGGCCGACCGGCTGGTGCCGGCCGAGGACCTGGCGGTCGGCTGGCTGGAGACGCGGCTGCCCGAGGAGATCGCCGCGCTCGACCGGCTCAACCACCGGGCGCGCGAGGTGGTCGAGGAGGCCTTCTCCCCCGCCGTCCTCACCGCGGGCGTCTCCACCGCCACCGACCTCGCCTGGTGGATCCGCCAGCGGCTGACCGACCTGGGCGTCGAGCCGTGGTTCCACCCGGTGGTCGACGTGCAGCGCGCGGGGGTGGCGCCGCTGCGCGGGGAGGCCCTGCTGCCCGCCGTCCCCTACGACGTGCCGGTGGAGCCCGGCGACCTGGTGCACTGCGACGTCGGCCTGTCGAGCCTGGGCCTGAAGACCGACAGCCAGCGCAACGGCTACGTGCTGCGCCGGGGCGAGACCGAGGCGCCGGCCGGGCTGCGCCGCGCGCTGGCCGTGGGCAACCGGCTGCAGGACCTCACCACCGCGCAACTGGTGCCCGGCCGCACCGGCAACGAGGTGCTGGCCGCGGCCCGGTGCGCCGCCGCGGCCGAGGGCATCGACGGCGTCATCTACTCACACCCGGTCGGCGTGCACGGCCACGGGGCGGGGCCGGCGATCGGCCGCTGGGACGACCAGGACGGCGTCCCGGGCGCCGGTGACCGGGTGCTGCACCCCGACACCGTCTACGCCCTGGAGCTGTGCGTGCGGGTGCCGGTGCCCGAGTGGGGCGGCCAGCCGGTGCGCATGGCCCTGGAGGAGGGCGTGGCCCTGACCGACGACGGCGTGACCTACCTCGGCGACCGGCAGACCGAGCTGCTGCTCATCCCCGGCGCCGGATGGCCCGCAGGAGGAGCTCCCCCGGCCGCACCACGGCGCCGGCGACCCGGGTGACCGGGCTCGTGGTGAGCACCTGGTCGGCGAAGGCGCCGCGCACCCGGCCGGGGCCCGGGGTCGGGGTGTCGAGGATGTCGGTGCCGTCGTCGGGCCGGTCGGTGGTCTGCAGCTGCCGGCCGGTCACCGACAGCAGCGCGTCGGTGAGCGCGGGGCTGAACCGCTGCCCGGCGATGAAGCCCAGCGCGGCGTCGCCCACCGGGACCTCCCGCCGCGGGTGCACCGACGCGCGGACGACGGCCTCGGCGACCAGCTCGGGCGCGTACACGGGCGGGGGCGGCTTGGGCATCGAGCCGAGCTTGGTGCGGGCGTGCTCGAAGAACGGCGTGGCGATGCCGGCGGGCAGGATCTGGCTCACCTCGACCGGCGACCCCGCCTCGGCCAGCTCCATCCGCAGGCAGTCGTAGAAGGCGCGCAGCGCGAACTTGCTCGCCGAGTACGGCGCGTGCAGCGGGACGGCGCGGTAGCCCTCCACCGAGCCGATGCCGATCAGCACGCCCCCGCCGGCCCGCTCCAGCGCCGGGACGGCGGCCTGCGCGGCGGCCACGTGGCCGAGGTAGTTCACCTCGGTGACCCGGCGGAACTCGTCGAGGTCGATCTGCTGCACCGACCCCCAGATGCCGACGCCGGGCACGGTCACGAAGGTGTCGATCCGGCCGAAACGGGCCTCGGCCGCGTCGACCAGCGCCCGGACGGCGGCCTGGTCGGTGATGTCGGTGGGGACGGCGACCGCCTCCGCGCCCTCCCGCGTGAGCTCCTCGACCAGCGTGCCGAGGGCCTCCTCCCCGCGGGAGGCGACGACGATCCGGGTGCAGCCCTGCCGCACGAACTCCAGCGCCGTCGCCCGGCCGATGCCGCTGGAGGCACCGAGGACGACGACCGCCTGCTCGCTGACGGGACGTCGGGTGTCGGCCATGCCGTCGGGCTACCCGCGACCCGCCGCTGCGGAACGCAGGGCGCACCCGGGCGGACAACGCCCGAGCGTCCTGTGCCTGGGCAGCCGAGCTGCGCTCGTGGGGCCGACCGTGAGCGCCATGACCCGGGCGGTTGCTCCCCTGCGGTCGTGCAGCCCGCCCTGCGACGCCCATCGAGCGCCTCTTCCGGGGGTGGGCATCCGGAAGAGGTCGCTAGAGTCCGTTCGTGGGCACCTCTCCCATGGCGCGATCCGCCGATGGCGGCCACGGCAGCCGGCGCCCGTCCGTCGAGCACGCGTAGTGGACCCGGACGACTGGTCCAAGGTCGTGCTCGCGGCGATCCCGGTGGTGGGCGCCGTGGCGAAACTGCTCCGGGGGGCCGTCCCGGGCCGCCGCGGTCGGCTGGTCAGCGACGCCGACCTGCTCGCGAAGCTCCCCCCGGACAGCGACGCGTACAAGCGCATGCTGGGGCACCTCGACGACGAGGTCGCGTGCATCATCGAGGAGGAGGACAGGCGGCGCCGTGACGTCGTCGGGGTCGTGCTGGGCGTGGCGCTCCTGGCCGGGGCCGCAGCCCTCGCCGTCTCGGCGTGGCACAGCGACCGGGACGTGTCCCCGTTCCTGTGGGCGGCAGCGGCGGTCGTCGCCCTCCTCGGCACGGTCGGCCTGGTGCAGGACGCGATGCCGCAGGCACGGGACGACGCGGGCCGACCGATCAGGTAGCGCCGACCTCCCGGAGCGGTGAGGGCTAACTCTTCTTCCGCGCCTCGGCGGTCGCCTCGTCGTTGGCCTCCTGGATGGCGTCGACCAGCTCGTCCTTGCTCATCGACGAGCGGCCGCTGACGTCGAGCCGCTTGGCGACGTCCATCAGGTGGTCCTTGGTGGCGTTGGCGTCGACGCCGCCCTTGGTCTCGCGGTCGGTGTCGCGGCCGCCCTCGGCCTGCGCGTCGCTGGGGCCCTTGTGGTCCTTCGGCTCCCAGTGGTCGCCGACCTTCTCGTGGGTGTGCTTGACCGCGGCCCAGGCGACCTGGTTGGCCCGCCGCTCGTCGTCGTAGGAGTCCATCGCCGAGTCGTGGGCCTTGGCGAAGGTGCGCTGCGCCTTCTCGTCCGAGCGCTGCAGGGTGCTGGGGATCTCGTCCTGCTTCGCGTCCCCGCTCTTCGTCGTCTTCGGCATGCCGGGCCGTTACCCGCCGCCCGCGGGCGTCAGTCGCCGTCCCCCAGCCAGGTGACGCCGTGCTCCTCCGACGCCCGCTCGTAGGCCTCGCCGGGCGGCGCCCCGGTGCGGCTGGCCTCGGCGAGGACGCGGAAGAAGCCCTCGAAGCCGGCCGGGGACGTCGCGCACAGCAGGCGGCCGGTGCGCGGGACCACGCGCCGGTGGGAGTGCGGCACGCCGTGCGGCAGGAACACCGTCCCGCCCGGACCCACCGTCAGCTCCCGGTCCCCGCACACGAAGACGTGCTCGCCCTCGACGACGTAGTAGAGCTCGTCGGTCTCCCGGTGCACGTGGCGCGAGGTGTCCAGCAGCGGCGTCGCCTCCTCGAAGAGGGTGAAGGCCCCACCGGTGGTGTCCGCGGACGCGCGGACGACGATCGTCGTCCCCCAGAGCTCCAGGCGCTCCCCGCTGTCGTGGTCCACGGCGAAGGGAGCGGCCATGCGGGGACGCTACGCCGGGTTGCCTCCCCCGTCACCGACCCGTCGCGATCAGCTCGCCAGGAAGGGGACCAGCGCCGCGACCAGCTCCTCGGGGGCCTCCTCGGCCATGTGGTGCCCGCTGTCGATGCGGCCGCCGCCGCGCAGGTCGCCGGCCCAGTCTGCCCAGATCCGCAGCGGGTCGCCGTGCAGGTCCTCGAGGTCGTCGCGGGCCGACCAGAGCACCAGCGTGGGGCAGGCGACCCGCCGTCCGGCGGCCCGGTCGGCCTCCTCGGCGGCGCGGTCCACGGTCAGGCCGGCGCGGTAGTCCTCGAGCATGGCGTGCACGGTGGCGGGGTCGGCGATCGCGCGGCGGAAGTCCGCGTGGTTCTCCTCCCCCATCTGCGCGGCCCTCCCGGGGGCCAGCGCGCCGTACCAGGCGTCGGGGTCCGCGCCGATGGCCCGCTCGGGCTTGTCGGGCTGGGCGAAGAAGAACCAGTGCCACCAAGCGGTGGCGAAGCGGGCGTCGGCGCGGTCGAGGTGCTCGACGATCGGGATGCAGTCGAGGACGGCGAGGTGGGTGACGGCAGCGGGGTGGTCGAGGGCCGTGCGCAGCGCGACGTAGCTGCCGCGGTCGTGCCCGACGACGGCGAACCGCTCGTGCCCCCGGCCCCGCATCAGCGCGACCACGTCGCGGGCCATCGCCCGCTTGGCGTAGGGCGCGTGGTCCTCGGTGGTCGGCGGCGTGGACGACTGCCCGTAGCCCCGCAGGTCCGGGCAGACGACGGTGTGCCCGGCCGCGGCCAGCAGCGGGGCGACCCGGTGCCAGGTGGTGTGCGTCCGCGGGTGCCCGTGCAGCAGGACGACGGGCCGGCCCTCGCCGCCGGCCCGCACCCGCAGCCGGACGCCGTCCGCCCCGTCGGCCGTGGTCTCGGCGAACCCGGGGAAGAACGCCACCTCAGGACTCGATGAACCGGGACCAGTGGGCGCGCTCGTCGTCGGTCATCGCCCGGCTCGTGTCGGTGGCGAAGTCGAACAGGACCATCACCACGGAGGCGCGGATGGCGACCTCGTCGTCCTGCACCAGCTCCTGCCGCAGGGTGAGCGACTTGGTGCCCAGCAGGGTCACCGTGCTGCGCACGCACAGCCGCTCGCCCACCCGGTAGTACAGCTGGCGCAGGTAGTCGACCTCGAGCCGCGCCAGGATGAGCCCGCGGTCCCCCGGCGCCCCCTCGGCCATCGCCAGCCGCGCGTCCTCGATCAGGCTGAGGGCGCGGGCGTGGTTGACGTGGCCGAGGGAGTCCGGGTCCGACCAGCGCAGCTGGACGGCGTGCTCGTGCGGGGCGCTCAGGGCAGGTCCGCGGTCTCTGCGGACTGGCGGTGGGCGCCCTGGGCGTCGTCCGGGTCGGGGTGGACGGTCCGCTCCTCGGACTCGGCCAGGATCACCTCGGCGGCGACCTCCTCCATGCCGCTGCCGTGGAGCTCCTGCTCCTCGGGCAGCAGGTCCGCCCGGGTGGAGACGTTGTGCTCGGGAACGTTGGCCAGCGCCTCGGGGCTGGGCTCCTTGTTGGTGGTCACCTCAGAACCGCTGCTGCTCGGTGCCGATGCCCAGGGCGCGGGCGACGTCCTGCACGTTGTCGAACTGCTGGCCGGACGGCAGCCGGCGCAGGTCGGAGAGCACGCGGTCGGGGGCGTTGCCCTCCTGGGCCCTGGCCACGAGCGCGTCCTTGTCGGCCGGCCAGATCTCCTTGCCGAGGGCCTCGGCGAGCGCGGCGCGACGCTCGACGTCGCCGGTGGAGGTACCGGGTGAGGTGGCGGGCTGGTGCGGATCGGTCATGTCGGGGTTCCTCACTGGGCCTTCGGGGTGGAGTCGTCGGTGTAGCGGAGGATCGCGGCCACCGGGATGTCCCCGGGCATCGCCGCCCGGGGGACGACGACGACGCCGGCCGCGCTCGCGACGGAGGCGGCGAGCAGTGCTCCCTCGGCCGGGACGACGGTGCCGTGGGTGCCCAGGGCGTCCATGTCGTGCTGGTCGACGCCGAGCTCGAGCGGCGAGTTGCCGACGATCAGCGTGTCGTCGGGGTCCTGCTGGTCGGCGAGGACCAGGGTCTCGACCTGGCCCTTGCGCAGCGCCTCGACCACCGCGGCCTTGCCCGTGACGGCCAGGCCGTGGGCGCCGGCGGAGGCCAGCTTCTCCACCGCGTCGGCCTCCTCGCGGGCCTCGTGCTCGGCCACGAGCTCGGCGGCCCGCTGGTCGACCGGCTCGCGGTCGGCGCCGGCGGCCCGGCCGCCCTCGTCCATGGAGACGATGAGCTCCGACCACAGGTCGCTGGCCCGGTCGGTGAGGATCTGCCGGGCCCGGATGTCGCCGGCGAGGAGCACGAACCGCGGGTGCAGCCGGCGCACCAGGGAGGCGATGCGCTCGGCGACGTTGTCGGCGTTGTGGATCCACTTGTTCTCGGCGTTGTGCTGGTACCGGTGGTGGGCCCAGCCGCCGCCCTGGAACTTGCGGATCTGGAAGCTGTCGCCCTCGACCTCGTCCTCGATCTCGGGGCGACCCACGAGGGTGGCCACCGAGATGTCGGCGCCGACCCGGTCGGTGACGACGACGATGTGCGGCACCCGTCCGGGCAGCTGCCGCAGGATCGGGAGCAGGTTCGGGGTCGGCGACCACTCGGCGACCTCCTGCCGCGGCGAGTCCACCAGCGGCTGGTCCAGGACGACGGAGCCGTCGGCCGCGACGACGAGGGCCCGGCCCCGCAACGTGGCGATCTCGCCGCCCTCGTTGGCCTCGAGGAGCCGGCTGCGGACCGCCTCGACCACGGCCTCCGGCGCCCCCTGGTCGGTGAGCTGCTCGCCGAGGGCGCGGACCCGCAGCTCCACCTCGGTGTCGGCGTTCTCGGTGGTGTGCGTGACGTCGGCGCACACGGTGGCGTAGGGCCCGGAGGCGGTGAAGACCGGTTCCAGGAAGGACACGTCCATGGGGGTGGGACCACTCCTCGATCGCTGTGGGTCGGGTCGGCGGTTCGGGTCGCGGGGGCTGCGACCCGGGCTGCCCGCCTCCGCCGCCTACCCACCGGCCGTGACCTCACACCCGGTGTCGGATCCGCGGGGCAGGGGTAGGCGGTCGGCCATGACCGAACACGACCAGCTGCCGCTGCCCGACTACGACCACCTCCCGGTGGAGGGGCTGACCTCACGGATCCGCACCCTGGACGCCGCTGGGCTGGAGACGGTGCTCGAGTACGAGCGGGCGCACGCCAACCGGCTGCAGGTGGTGACCGTGATGGAGAACCGGCTCAGCGCGCTGCGCGAGGGGGCCCAGCCCTCCGGCGGCGACCCGGCCGCCGCGGCCGCTGACGACCCGGTGCACGCCGCGGGTGGCTCGAAGGTCTCCGAGGCGACGACCGGCCCGGCGATGAACCCGCCGTCCCAGGGCGACCCGACCAACCCGGCCCAGCCCCGCAGCACCGGCTGAGCCCCTCTCCGCGAGATCTGCACACCGGTCGCCATCGGAGCCCTGATGGCGACCGGTGTGCAGATCTCGCCGCCGCGGCGCTCACTGCCCGCCGAAGGCCTCCGCGATGTCCAGGACGGCGGGACCCAGCAGCACGATGAACAGCGTCGGCAGGATGCAGAGGATGAGCGGGAAGATCACCTTCACCGGGATCTGCATCGCCTTCTCCTCGGCCCGCTGCCGGCGCTTGAGCCGCATCTCGGCCGCCTGGGTGCGCAGCACGTCGGCGATCGAGACGCCGTACGCGTCGGCCTGCACCACGGCGCGGATGAACCGGCGCAGGTCGGGCACCGCCGTCCGCTCGGCCAGCGCCAGGTAGGCCTCGCGGCGGGGCTGGCCGACGGCGATGTCCTGCAGCGTGCGCACCAGCTCCTCGGCCAGCGGACCGCGGCCGTTGCGCCCGGCCCGCGCCATCGCCGCCTCGAAGCCGAGCCCGGCCTCCACCGCGATGGTCATCTGGTCGAGGGTGTCGGCGAGCTCCAGCGCGATCGCCTGCTGCCGCTCCTGCCCGCGGCTGTGGAGCAGCAGCTCCGGGACGACGTAGGCCACCCCGGTCACGACGACGGCCATCAGCACGGTCAGCGGCCCCGGCCTGGCCGTCACCACCAGCACCCCGAACGCCGCGGCGATTCCGGCGAGCACGAGCTTGGCCGCCACCAGCCGGGGCACCGGCCACTCCGCCGGACGCCCCGCCGCGCCCGCCAGCCGGTTGAGGCGGGCGATCGTGCCGGCCGGGGTGAGCGCGCGGGCCAGGCGCGGCAGCAGCCGGGAGCGCGGACGGGCGGCGGCCGCGCCCGGCAGGTCCAGGCCGCGGGTGAGGTTGGCGCGGGTGCGGGCGGCGGCGTCCTGCGGGCGGGTCAGCAGCGCCCAGCCCAGCAGCGGGACGGCGAGGGCGACGGCCAGCGCGGCCGCGAGCACGGGGGTCGGCGGCATCAGAACCGGATCGCCACGGTCTTCTTGAGCCACAGCCCGCCGGCGGTGAGCAGCACGACGACGGCCGCGATCATCAGGTAGCCGGCGAGGCCCTCGGTGAAGCCGGCCAGGTAGGCGGGGTTGGTCACCAGGAGGAACGCGACGATGCCGAAGGGCAGGGCCATCAGCACGACCGCGGACAACTTGCCCTCGGCCGACAGCGCCGTGACCTGACGGCGGATGGCGTTGCGCTCGCGGATCGTGTGGCCGACGGTGTCGAGCACCTCGGCCAGGTTGCCGCCGACCTCGCGGTGGATCCCGATCGCCTGGGCGACCCAGCGGAAGTCGTCGCTGCCCGTCCGCTCGGCGACCTCGTCGAGGGCGTCGCCGAGGTCACGGCCCACCCGGGTCTCGTTGACGATGCGGGCGAACTCCTCGGCGGTCGGGGCCGCGGCCTCCTGCGACACCGAGTCGACCGCGCGCAGCAGGCTGTGCCCGGCGCGCAGGCTGGAGGCCATCAGCTGCAGCGAGTCGTCGAGCTGGTCGGCGAAGGCCGCCTGCCGCCGTCCCCGCCGCAGCCCGAGCAGGACCTTCGTGCCCAGCGGGACCAGCGCCGCGCACACCAGCGCGGGCAGCACCCCCCCGAGCAGCAGGCCCAGCGCGCCGAGGACGACGGTGCCCAGGCCCACCAGCAGGACGACGTCCGGCAGCGCCGTCGCCACCCCGGCCCGCTCCAGCGCGGCGGTGCCGCGCGCTCCCAGCCCGCGCCGGGCGAGCACCCGCTCCACCGCGGCGCCGGCGGCGGCCGACGCCCCGGCCAGCGGGGACGCCGGCCGGGGAACGGCGGGGTCGAGCCGGGACAGCGGCACCCGCCGCGGCCCGGCCGGGAGGACGACGAGGGCGAGCAGCAGCAGCGCGCCGGTGACCGCGAGCAGGCCCGCGACGAGCATCAGGCCCACCCCCGCCGCGGCTCGACGGTGCCGAAGACCCGCGGCGAGACCCGGATGCCCAGCTCGTCGAAGCGGTCGGTGAACCGCGGCCGCACCCCGGTGGGCACCGGCTTGCCGAGGAAGCGGCCGGCGGCGTCGACGCCTGCGGAGTAGTCGAAGAGGAACGCGTCCTGGAGCGTGACCGTCTCCCCCTCCATGCCCTGCACCTCGGTCACGTGGGTGACCCGGCGGGTGCCGTCGCGCAGCCGGGTCAGCTGGACGACGACGTCGACGGCCGAGGCGATCTGCTCGCGGATGGCGCGCAGCGGCAGGTCCATGCCCGCCATCAGCACCAGGGTCTCCAGCCGGGCGATGGCGTCGCGCGGGGAGTTGGCGTGCACCGTCGACAGCGACCCGTCGTGGCCGGTGTTCATCGCCTGCAGCATGTCCAGCGACTCACCGCCGCGGCACTCCCCGACCACGATCCGGTCGGGGCGCATCCGCAGCGAGTTGCGCACCAGGTCGCGGATGGTGATCGCGCCCCTGCCCTCGATGTTGGGCGGCCGGGACTCCAGCCGGACGACGTGGTCCTGCTGCAGCTGCAGCTCGACGGCGTCCTCGATGGTGACGATCCGCTCGCCCTCGGGGATGAAGGAGGAGAGCACGTTGAGCAGCGTGGTCTTCCCGGTGCCGGTGCCGCCGGAGACGATCACGTTGAGCCGGGCCTCGACGCAGGCGCGCAGCAGCTCGGCCATCTCCGGGGAGAGGGTGCCGAAGCCGATCAGGTCGTCGACGGTGAACGGGTCCTTGGCGAACTTGCGGATGGTCAGCGTCGACCCGCTGAAGGCCAGCGGCGGGATGATCGCGTTGACCCGGGAGCCGTCGGCCAGCCGCGCGTCGACCAGCGGCGAGGACTCGTCGACCCGCCGTCCCACCCGGGAGACGATCCGGTCGATCACCCGGCGCAGGTGCTCCTCGGAGGTGAACCGGGCGGCCGTGCGGACCAGCCGGCCCTCCTGCTCGACGTAGACCGCGTCCGGGCCGTTGCACATGATCTCGGTGACGCAGGGGTCGTCGAGCAGCCGCTGCAGCGGGCCGTAGCCGAGGACGTCGTCGGCGAGCTCCGCGGTCAGCCGGGCGCGCTCCTCGGCCGACAGCGGGACGCGCTCCTCCTCGACCACCTCGTCGAGCTCGCCGAGGACGACGGCGCGCAGCTGCTCCTCGGACAGCGACGGGTCGTTCATCCGGTTGCCCATGCGCTCGAACAGGGCCTTGGCGACGCGGTCCTTGAGCTTGGCGAGCGCGTCGGTGGGCGGCGGCACGGCCGCCGGGGCGGCGGCCCGCGGTGCAGGGAGCGGAGTGGGCGCATCGGTCTCGGGCGCGGCGTGCCGCCCCTGGGCCGCGGCCAGCCGGGACGCGAGGTTCACGACGCCGCCCGGTGCACGGAGGCGGAGGTCACGACGCCGCCCGGTGCTTGGCGCGGTAGCGGCCGGGCTTGACGATCGGGGTCGCGGCGAACCGGGACACCAGCCGCCGCAGCTCCTTGACCACCGGGTCGCGGCGACCGGAGGCGAGGATCGGCACGCCCTGGTTGGTCGACGCCGGCACCGCGGCCGAGCGCGGCAGGACGACGTCCACCCCGGTGCCGATGGCGGTCTCGACGTCGCGCACCGACAGCCCGCCCTTGGGGTCGGCGAGGTTCATGACCACGTGCCGGCCGGCCGGGATCATGCACAGCTCGCGGAGCACGTCGAGCTCCTTGCGCAGGCCGCGGACGCCGGGGACGTCCATGCTGCTGAGCATCACGACGTCGGTGGCCCGGTCGAGGGCGGCGAGCGTCTGCTCCGACAGCCCCGGCGCGGTGTCGACGACGACGTAGCGGAACTCGCGGGCCAGCGAGGCGAGCAGCCGGCTGACGTCGGCGGCGCTCACCGTGTCGCCGGCGGCCGGGGACTCCGCGCCGCACACGGCGTACAGGCCGCTGGGGTGCTGGGTGAGGAAGGTCTTGAGCACCATCGTGTCCTCGGCCGCCGGGCCGTGCGCGACGTCGGGCAGCGCGTACTCGGGCGTCAGGCCCAGCGCGGAGGCGACGTCGCCGAACTGGACGTCGAGGTCGACGAGCACGGTCGACTGGGGCGCGGCCGCGGTGAGGCCGATCGCCAGGTTGGCCGAGACGGTCGTCTTGCCGACGCCGCCCTTCGGGGAGGCCACGGCGATGACCCGCCCGGTGTAGCGGGCGGTCTCCTCGACCGGGCGCAGCACCCGCCGGCGCCCGGCCGCGGCCGAGCCGGCGCGCTCGACGGCGGCGCGGATCTCGCCGGCGTCGGCGGTGGGCGCGAGCAGGTCGCGGACGCCGGCCCGCATCGCCTCCTGCCAGGTCTGCGGCGCCGGGTCGGCGAGCAGGACGACGCTGATGCCGGGGCACTGCACGTCGAGCCGGGCGGCCAGGGAGAACACCTCCTGCGGCGGCGCGAGCGGGCCGACCAGCAGGACCTCGGGCAGCTCGCCGTCGACGAGCTGCTCGAACAGCCGGGCCGGGTCGGCAGGCAGCCGGCCGGCGGGCAGCACGTGCACGTCGCCGTCGGTCGCCTGCTTGACGCGCAGGACGAGTTCCTCGTCGGCTGCGCCGAGCACCACGCGACTCATGAGTAGTCCTTGTCGTAGACGGTGGCCGGGGAGAGGACCTCTGTGCCGGTCGGGTCGACGCCCTCGGGCTCGAGGGAGAGCCAGACGGTGCCGTGCTCCATGCCGAAGACGACCGCCTCGGCCGCCTCGGGGCGCAGCCCGAGGGTGACCATGAGGCTGGCCGAGGGCGCCGCGCCGCCGGAGGAGGCGGTGTCGGTCCCCTCGCCGTCCGCGACGGCGACCGGCGCACCCTGCACCTGGGTGACCAGGACCCGGCTGAGGACGGCGTGGGTCCGTCCGTCGAGGGAGACGTGCACGCCCACGGTGTCCCCCGCGGCCAGCCGGCCGCCGACCGCGCGCTGCGGCTCGAGCAGCAGGCTGACCTCGGCGGCTCCCTCGGGGGCGGGGACCGTGCCGGGCACGCCGAGGTCCTCCGGGACGGCGAAGCGGGCGGCCAGCAGCTGCTCGCCCGGCTGCAGGTCGACGGTGGCGACCCGGCCGGCCAGCTCGCCGAGGTCGGTCACGGCACCGGGGACCGCGGCCTTGGCCGGCAGCCGCTCGGTGCGGACCAGCTCGGCCAGCTGGTCCCCCGGCGTCCCCTCGGCGACCGGCAGGTCGACCACGAGCACGTCCACGGTCCGCACCCCGGCGAGGGCGCGGGCGTCGGCGCCGCGCACGTAGGCCAGGAGGACCACGGCGCCGGTGGCGGCGAGGAGCAGCGCCGCCAGGGCGGCTAGCAGTCGGCGTCTCAACGAGGTCCCCTATCGGACGAGTCGGAGGACCCAGGCACCCAGGGAGGGCGCGCCGGGGCCGTAGGTGAAGGAGTCGCCGGCGTCGACGAAGCGGGTGAAGTAGCCGCGGATGCAGCGGTCCTCGCCCTTGCACGGCTGGCCGGCGTCGTACTGGCCGCCGAAGTGGTAGGCGGTGATCGTGAACGCCGCGTACCCGTAGACGTGGTACCAGGCGCTGCTGCCGGTGCCGCCCGCCTCGTCGAAGATCGGCAGGAGCACGGTCCGGCCCAGGAGCGCGGCCACGTCGTCGGTGTCGCAGCCCTGCGACGGGTTGTTGCCCGGCTCGGAGGTGAACCGGCCGCCCACGCGGCTGGTGGCCCGGCAGGTGGTCCCGCCGTCCGTGGTGAGCCAGCCGAAGCCGCCGGGGACGAACACGTCCGACGGCCCGGTGCACCCGGTGCCGGACTTCTTGGGCAGCTCGATGGTGCGCGCGGTGGTGGTCGAGGGCAGGCCGCCGCCGGTCTGGGCCTGGAACTCGCACCACGAGAAGACCAGCGGCAGCATCGCCGTCCCACCGGTGGGCGCGCCCCAGGCGACGGTCGCGCTGGCCGCCACCTGGGTCGAGTCGTGGCCGATGACCGGCGCGAACCAGTGCTCCTGCGGGGTGCTGCCGGTCACCGTGACCCGCAGCGGGTCGGAGGCGAGCACCGGTGGGGCGGCGGTGGCGTCGCCGAGGTTGGCGTCGACCAGCGCCTGCGCGGTGGCCCGCATGTCGCCGCAGGCGCCGCGGGCGCAGTCGCGGGCGACGGCGAGGGCCGCGGCGTCGGCGGCCGTCTGCAGCCGGGCCCTCTCCGCGTACAGGGCGCCGATGTCGACGGCGATCGCGGTGAACCCGAGGACGGGCACCATCAGCAGCGCCAGGAGCACCGCGGAGCCGCCGCGCTCGCCGGCGAGCCGGCGCCGGAGGGCAGGGCGGGCGCCCTGCGGTCTCCCGGCGCGACGGTCCTCCCTCAGCCGTTGCACCGCATGACCCCCGTCCCGGTCAGGTCGATGTCCGCGCCGAAGAAGTCGGTGAGGAAGGGCATCGGGTAGTCGACGGTCACCCGCACGTTCGTGGTGGTCGTGCTGGTCGGCGGGCAGGCCGTCGGCGCGACGGTGATCTGCGCGTCGGTGACGACCGGGTCGAGCGTCGGGGTGGCGCTGCGGACGGCGGCGCGCGCCGCGGCGGGGTCGTTCTGCAGGGCCATCACCCGGGCGCCCTCGCGGGCGGCGGCGGACAGGGTGCCCTGCACCTGGAACGCGTGCCCGAACTCGGCGATGCCGAGCACCAGGAGCAGCAGCAGCGGCACGATGAACGCGAACTCCACGGCGCTCGCGCCGTGCTCGTCGCGCAGTCGGGTGCGCACTCCTCCCCCACCTCCTCTCCCGCTGTCGTCGTCCGGGTGCGGCGCGGCGCAGCGGCCCCGGGGGGACGGGGCCGCTGCGCCGTGGCGTGCGGTCCGGGTCAGCCGGCGGCGGGGGCGGCCGGGGTGGTGGCGGCGTCCTGCAGGTCGCCGCCGATGCTGTTGAAGAGGGCCTCGAGCTGGTCGCTGAGGAAGATGACCGCGCCGATGATCGCGACGGCGATCAGGCCGACCATGAGGCCGTACTCGACGGCGGTCGCGCCCTTCTCCTCGCGCTTGAGGCGCTCCTCGGCGAACGAGTAGAGCGTGGCGAGCGTGGCCAGCGGGTTGGGGACGAGGTTCAGCACGGGGACTCCCTGGGGACGGTGCCGGCCGGTCCGGGTCGGGCGACCCGGCGTCGCGGCACTTGCCAGGAGGTGTCGAGCGGTCGGATGCCCGGCTTGAGCCCCGGCCACCCGGTCGGCGGACACCGTCCACCTGCCCGGGCGACCGCTCCGCCGCCGGGGTCACCGCCCGTGACGGCCAGCTCCCGGCCATCTCCGCGGGGACGGCCGTGACGGTCAGGGCAGCAGCGACGCTCAGGGCAGCAGCGCGGTCCCGCCGATGACGAGGGCTGCGCCGGCGAGCATGGCCGGGCCGAACGGCAGCTCGCCGCGCAGCCCGATCCGCCGGGTCGCCAGCAGGCCCAGCGCCACGACGGCCTGGACGACGAAGCCGGTGAGTGTGCCCAGCACGACCGCCGCCCAGCCGAGCCAGCCCAGGTACAGGCCGAGGAGCGCGGCCAGCTTCACGTCGCCCATGCCCAGGCCACCGGGCGAGACGAGCGCGAGCACGAGGTACACCGTGAACAGGGCCGCGGCGCCCAGCACGGCGCGCAGCAGCGCGTCCCAGGCGCCGTCGACGAGGGCCGGGAGGAGCAGCAGCGCCGTCCCCGCGGCGAGCGCCGGCAGCACCACGCGGTTGGGCAGCAGCCGGTGCTGCAGGTCGACCACGGCGAGCAGCACGCCCGCGACGGCGAGCAGCAGGAACGCCGGCAGCTCCCAGGAGAGCCCGGTGCTCAGCGCGGTGAGCACCGTCAGCAGCGCGGTCGCGACCTCGACCACCGGCGGGCGGACGGCGACCGGCCCGGGCCCCAGCAGCTCCCGGGCGCCGGCACCCGGCGGCCAGGGGAAGCGCCCGGCGGCGCGGTTGGCCAGCAGGCCCGCGCCCGCCCCGAGGAGCAGGGCGACGACGGCGAGGGCGGGAAGCACGGGGCGACGATGACACGGCCGGGCCCGCGCACGCGGGAACGCCACCGGTCCGGGGCGCCGGCGAGGGTGCGTCATCGGCCTGATCGGTGCACGGGCTCCCCGTCCCACCCGACCGGTGTTTCCGGCACGCTCGGCGGCATGAGCGAGACCGCGCAGGTCGCCCTGGCCGTCGTCTGCTTCTCCGTGGCGCTGCTCGCTCAGGTCACCGGCCTGGCGCTGCTGGCCGCAGACGCCCGTCGGACCGGCTCCGCCCTGCGTCGCTGGCGCGACGGCGGCACGGCAGGACGCGATAGGGAGGCGCCCGTCCGGCTCGGTGAGCTCACCGGCCTGCTGGACTCCCTGCTGGGCAACCGGTTCGACCGTGCTGCCGCCACCGCGCTGCTGCTGATCGGCGTCGTGGCGGGCGCGCTGGGCTGGTTCCTGGCGCTCTGACTGGGCCAGCCCGCCGGGCGTGCAGCGGACGGCGGCGCCGGGACGGGGGGCTGCTCCCCGTCCCGGCGCCGCGGGGGTGGAGTCGCCGCTCAGCGCCCGGCGGTCACCTCGAACCCGCTGACCCGGACCGCCGTCGCCGCGGTGGCGCTGGCCGGCCGGTAGGCCGCGATCCCGACCGCACCCGGCGCCTGCAGGGCGGCGGTGGCGTCGGCGCGCACCAGCTGCGGCGTCGTGGGCTCGGCGGTGCCGGCCGCCCACACCGCTGCGGCCACGTCGGTGCTGCCGGCGCCGGACACCCGGACCCGCACCTCCAGGCGCATCCCCGGTGTGTAGGTCAGGCCCGGGACGACGACCTCGCCGCCCGGCCAGCCCTCGACGCCCCCGGCCAGCCGGGACAGCGTCAGCGACACCCGCCCGTCGGCGGCGACCCTGACCAGCACGCGGTACTCGGTGCCCGCCGAGACCCGCCGGCCGGTGACGTACACGTACGTGCCGGCCCCGGTGGGCATCGAGCTGAGCGCGAACGAGGTGCGCACGTCGGCCGAGGTCGTGGAGACCCCGCCGAGGAGCGCGCCGGTGTTGTTGCCCGCGGCCGGCAGCGCGAGCTCCCCCGTCCCGGGGCGCACCGACAGCCGGGCCGCGCCGGCCGTCGCCGTCCACGCGCCGCCGAGGTCCGCGGTGCCCCAGCCGCCGGTCGTCGTCCGGTTGAAGGCGTCGCGGGCGAGCGCGCCGACCGGCGGCGCGGTGACCGTCACCTGCTGCGCGCTGCTGCCGGTGGCACCGTCGTCGTCGGTGACCGTCAGGGTCACCGTGTACGTGCCCGCCGCGGCGTAGGTGTGCGGCGCCGTGGCACCGGTCGCCGTCCCGCCGTCGCCGAAGGACCAGGCGTACGAGGTGACGGAGCCGTCGGTGTCCACCGAGCCCCGGCCGTCGACCGCCACGGTGGTCCCGCTGGTGGCCACGGTGAAGGCGGCCGCGGGCGGCCGGTTGGCCGGGGGCGCGGTCACGGTGACCTGGCGCGAGGTCGTGCCGGTCCGTCCGCCGTCGTCGGTGACGGTCAACGTGACGGTGTGCGTGCCAGCCGCCGCGTAGGTGTGCGTGGCGGTGGCGCCGGAGCCGGCGGGGGTGCCGTCGCCCCAGTTCCAGGCGTGCGCGGTGACCCGGCCGCCGGTGTCGGTCGAGCCGCTGCCGTCGACGGCCACGGTCAGGTCGCGCGAGGTCGTGGTGAACGACGCGGTCGGCGCGGTGTCGGTGGGCCGGCCGGTGGTGCCCAGGGTGAAGTGGTTGGCCACCTTGTCCGCGGACAGCACCGCCGGGTAGAGGGCGACCTCGTCGACCTGCGCGTTGACGTACTCGGCGCCGGCCCAGGTGCGGTCACCACCCACCCGCCAGTAGCCGTGGTTGTGCTGTCCCCGGGTCCCGTCGGCGCGGGAGGCGACGAGCCTGCCGTCCACGAACAGCTGCATGCCGGTGCGGCCCAGGGACGCCACGACGTGGTGCCAGCGGCCGTCGTTGTAGGCCGTGGGCGTGGTGAGCAGCTTGGTCTCCAGCGGCCACACGCCGAAGTTCAGCCGGCCGGCGGCGTCCATGTACACCAGCCGGTCGTGGTGGACGCTGCTGCCGGTCCGCAGGTTGCCGAAGCCGAGGAACCGGCCACCGGCCGTGGTCGTGGTGCTGAACCAGAACTCGGCGCTGAAGGTCTGCGGCGCCGAGGTCGGCGTGGTGGTGGCCAGGTAGCCGGCGGTCGTGCCGTTGAGCCGCACGGCGCCGTCGGGGTCACCGGCGACCGCGCCGGGCCCGCGGGTCACCCCGGCGAAGGCCTGCAGGTCGTTGCCACCGGCCCGGTCGAAGCCGGTCGCGCCGGAGCCCTCACCCAGCGGCCAGTAGGAGGTCGCCCCGTCGGCCTGCACCGCTGACGAGTACGCCCGGGCGGAGGTGCCGGCGGCCGGCACCTGCACCGCCACCTGGGGCAGCGAGACGGTGGTGCCGGCCGGGTCGGCGACGGTGACCCGGTAGGAGTGCGCCCCGGCGGTCAGGCCGGTGTCGGTCCAGCCGAGCACCGGCCGGTCCCACCACTGCGAGGGGCGGGTGAGCGTGGCGACCGGCGTGGTGCCGCCGTCCCGGTACACGCGGTAGGTCAGGTGCTCGTTGTCCGGGTCGCTCGCGGCCCGCCAGGCCACGCGCACGGTGCCGGCACCGAGGACGGCGGCGGTCGGCGTGGACCCGGAGACGTCCGGACCCACCCGGTTCGGTGCGATCGACGGCAGCGCGTAGCGCACCAGGCCCTGCTGCGCGACGCCGTTGACCGTGGGGAACTCGCCGCCGTAGACGACGTAGCGGCCGTTGCCGCTGACGCTCCAGCCGGCCTGCGCCTGCCCGGTGGCGGTGCCGGCGGCCATGGTCGGGAACCAGGGCAGCACGGTCGGCGCCGGCTGCCGCTGCCAGGTCGGGTGGTGCAGGTTGCCGACGATGCCGGTGGCCGCCGTGCTGAGCGCCGTCGCCCGCTTCCAGACCCGCTCGGTCTGCTCCGGGAAGCTGCCGATGTCGTCGCAGTCGTGCGCGTGGTTGGCCTGGTAGAGCACGCCGCCCATCGGGTGGGTGGCGTAGGAGTCGCCCCAGCAGTCGTTGATCCACCGCACCCGGCCCCCGGTGACCTCGGCCGCGAAGGAGCCCTCGAGGTTGCCCGGGCCGAAGAAGTTGTAGCCGGTGCCGTAGACCGCCGTCCCGTCGGTGGACAGGCTCCAGATCGCCGAGTTCACGCCCTGGTTGGTGAGCTGCTGGTTGATCGCGAAGGGCCGGGTGACGCTGGTGAACGCGTCGACCGCCGCGACGCCGGTCGCCCGGACGCCGTTCATGGTGTCGAAGCGGCCGGCGACGACGAGCTGGGTGTTGCCGTTCGTGAGGACCATCGAGAGGACCTCGTTGGTCAGCGTCCGGTTGCCGTCGGTGTTGCCGGCGGTGCTGCCGTAGCCGGGCACCGGCGCCCAGGTGGTCAGCGAGCCGTCGACGGCGGTGACGACGGCCAGCCGGGTGCGGCTCACGGCACCGACGGCGGTGACGTTGCCGCCGAAGTAGACGAAGTCGTTGGTCGCGGCGATGGCGCGCACCTGCCCCTGGACGGCCGGCCGCCAGGTGGCGACCAGCGCGCCGGCCGGGGTCAGGGCGGCGATGCGGCTGCGGGGCTGGCCGTTGACCTGGGTGAAGTCCCCGCCGACGTAGATGCGGGAGCCGTCGGGGGACGCCGCGATGCTCAGCGCCTGCCCGTTGAGCGACGGCGCGAACGAGGTGATCAGGGCGCCGGTGCGGACGTCGTAGGCGAGGACGTTGTCGCGGGGCACCTCGTTGACGCCGGCCGGCGCACCGGCGGGGCGTGCGGTGGTGAACCGGCCCGCGACGTAGACGACGTCGCCGACGACGACCTGCGACCAGGCGACGCCGTTGATCTGCACGGTGGGCAGGGGGTCGGCGGTGACCGTGACCGGGGTGGCCGGGTCGGCGGGGTCCAGCGGTGCGGAGTCCGCCAGTGCCCCGGTGGCCGGCAGGACCGCCAGTCCGGTGCCGAGCAGGAGCGTGCTGACGAGCCCCGCCAAGAGCCTTCTCGCGTGCATGGGTGGTCCCCCGTCGTTCCCCGTGAGCCGGCCTCTCCCGGGCCGGTCGGCGAACACTAAGCGTGACGATCACGCGGCGCCCAGGGGTCATCACCACCCTCGATCCGGTGGTGATCAGGCAGTTCTCCGCATGGATCCGGCCCCTCTCGTGACTCTTTGTGAGGTTGCGCGGCTCGCCGGGACACCCGACCGGGTGGCGGCGGGTGCGGGGCCCCGACGCACGAGGGCCCCCGCCGGCCGCAGCGGACTGCGGCCGACGGGGGCCCTCGGGGGTGGGTCGGCTCAGCCGGCTGGGCGCACCTCCAGCGCGGTCACCCGGACGGCGACCGGCGCGGTCGCGGTGCCCGAGGTGTAGGCGGCCAGCCCGACCGAGCCGGGCGCCTGCAGCGCCGCGGTGGTGTCGGTGCGCACCAGCTGCGGCGTGGCCGGCTCGGCGGCACCGTCGGCCCACACGGACGCCGCCACGTCGGTCGTGCCGGTGCCCGAGACGCGGACCCGCACGTGCAGCGGGGTCCCGGCCCGGTACGTCAGCCCGGGGACGACGACCTCACCGCCGGGCCAGGCCTCCGCGCCGCCGGCCAGCCGCGAGAGCACCAGCGACACCTGGCCGGTCGAGCCGACCTTGACCGCCACCCGGTACTCGTTGCCCGCCGACACCCGCCGGCCGGTGACGTACACGTACGTGCCGCCCCCGGTCGGGACCGAGCCCAGCGAGAACGTCGTCCGGACATCGGCCGAGGTCTGCGCGACCGAGCCGAGGTACGAGCCGGTGTTGTTGCCCGGCCCCGCCGTGAGCGTCGCCGTCCCGGGGGTCACCGACTGGCGGGTCGCCCCGGCGCTGGCCGTCCACGCGCCGCCGACGTCGGCGGTGCCGAGCCCGCCGGTGACCGTGCGCCCGAAGGCGTCGGCGGCGATCACCGCCGGGTCCACCGGGCCCGGCGGCGGGGTGTCGGCGGCGACGGTGACCGCGCGGTTCGTCGTCGCCGTGGCGCCGTCGTCGTCGGTCACGGTGAGCGTCACCGGGTAGGTGCCGGCCGCCGCGTAGGTGTGCGTCGCGGTGACGCCGGTCGCCG
The DNA here is from genome assembly GCF_900103785.1 of Geodermatophilus siccatus. GTDB lineage: Bacteria > Actinomycetota > Actinomycetes > Mycobacteriales > Geodermatophilaceae > Geodermatophilus > Geodermatophilus siccatus. The sequence continues at coordinate 211,585 of NZ_FNHE01000007.1, forward strand.
TCCCCCCGTCGCCGAAGGTCCAGGCGTACGAGCGCACCGTGCCGTCGGGGTCGGTGGAGCCCGACCCGTCCACGCTCACCGACAGCCCGCTGGTCGTGGCGGTGGCGGCGGCCGTCGGCGCCTGGTTCGGCGCCGGCGGCTGCCCGCCCCCGGCCCCGGGCGCGGTGGCCGTGAAGCCGGTGACCCGGACGGCGGTCGCCGCGGTGGCGCTGGTCGGCCGGTAGGCGGCCAGCCCGACCGAGCCGGGCGCCTGCAGCGCCGCGGTGGTGTCGGTGCGCACCAGCTGCGGCGTGGCCGGCTCGGCCGCACCGTCGGCCCACACCGTCGCGGAGACGTCGGTCGTGCCGGTGCCGGTGACCTGCACGCGGGCGTGCAGCGTCGTCCCGGCGCGGTAGGTCAGCCCGGGGACGACGACCTCGCCGCCCGGCCACGACTCGGTGCCCCCGGCCAGCCGGGACAGCGTCAGCGACACCCGCCCGTCGGCCATGACCTTGACCAGCACCCGGTACTCGTTCCCGGCCGAGACCCGCCGCCCGGTGACGTACGCGTACGTGCCTCCACCGGTCGGCATCGAGCTCAGCGAGAACGACGTGCGGACGTCGACCCCGGTCTGGGCGACCTGGCCCAGGTACGCACCGGTGTTGTTGCCCGCCGCCGGCAGCGCCAGGGTCGCCGTCCCGGGCTCGACCGAGAGCCGGGTCGCCCCGGCCGTGGCCGTCCACGGGCCGCCGACGTCGGCGGTGCCCAGCCCGCCGGTGACCGTGCGGCCGAAGGCGTCCGAGGCGATCGACGAGGGAGCGGTCGGCGGCGGCGCGGTGACCGTCACCTGCTGCGAGGTCCTCGCGGTGGCGCCGTCGTCGTCGGTCACCGTGACCGTCACCGGGTAGGTGCCGGCGGCGGCGTAGGTGTGCGACGCCGTCGTCCCCGTGCCGGTGCCCCCGTCGCCGAAGTCCCACGCCACCGAGGCGACCGTGCCGTCGGGGTCGGTCGACGCCGCGGCGTCGACGGCGACCCTGAGGCCGTCGGTGGTGGCGGTGAACCGGGCCGTCGGCGCCGCGTTGGGCGTCGGCGCGCCGGTGGCGGTCGCGTGGTGGGCCCGCACCTGCTCGCCGGTGAGCGTCGCCGAGTAGATCGCGACCTCGTCGAGCGAGCCGGCCAGCGACGCGTTCACCGGGGCGTTGGGCCAGCCGGTCAGCGAGCCGCTGGCGAGGTGCCAGTACCCGCTCAGGAACGTGCTGGCGGTGGTGAACGTCGGCTCGGTCGCCACCTGGGCGCCGTCGACGTGCAGCGCCGCACCCGTGGCGGAGACCGTGGCGACCACGTGGTGCCACGCGCCGTCGTCCACGCGCCCGGGGCTGCGGACGGTCCGGTAGGTGGTCCTCTGCTTGGTGCCGAAGGTCAGCCGGCCCTCGGCGTCGACGTAGAGCGACCGGTCGACCGTGGTGGCCGCCCCCGCGGGGTTCGTGGCCGCCGCCGTGGGCGAGTCGCTGTACTGGGCGACGAGGCCGCCGGAGGTGGTGCGCACCCAGGCCTCGACGCTGAACGCGTTGGCGGAGGTGGGCACGGTGGCGGCGCGGGTGGAGGCGATGCCGGTACCCGTCCCGTTCGCGGTGACCGCGGAGTCGGCCGGGACGGCGCCCGCGGTGCCCCGCACGATCCCGGCACCCGTGGTCAGGTTGGTGGTGCCGGCGTGGTCGTAGGCCGTGGTGCCGGAGGGCTCACCGAGCCGCCAGTACTGGTCGGGCCCGTCGGCCAGGACCCGGTTGGCGTAGGCGCTCGTCCCCGACGCCACCGTGACCGTGTTCGACGGCGAGCTGGTGACCGTGTTGCCGAACGGGTCGGTGACGACGACCCGGTAGGACGCCGTGGAGCCGGCCGGCCGCTGGTCGGTGAACGTCAGTTCGGGCCGGTCCCACCACGAGGACGTGGCCGTGACGGTGTGGACGGGGGTCGTCCCGCCGTCCCGGAGGATCTGGTAGGTCAGCTCGGCGTTGTCCATGTCCCACGCGGCGGGCCAGGTGACGGTGACCTGCCCGGCCGTCGTCGAGGTGGCGTTGGGCCGCAGCGCCGCCGCCGTCGTCTCCGGCCCCCGGTCGTTGGGGGCCAGCGAGGAGACGGCGTAGCGGACCAGCCCCTCCTGGGCGACGCCGTTGACCCGCGGGAACTCGCCGCCGAAGACGACGTACTGGCTGTTGCCGCTGACCGACCAGCCGGCCTGCAGCTGACCGGTGACCTGGCCGGCCGACATGGTCGGGAACCACGGCAGCAGCGTCGGGGCGGGCTGGCCGCGCAGGTTGGTGTTGCGCAGCGACGGGTCCGTGGTGGTGCCGGTGGCGGTGGTCGTGACCGCGGTGGCGAACTTGTTCACCCGGGGGTTCTGCTCCGGGTAGCCGCCGATCGGCTCGCACGTGTGGGCGTGCGTCGCGATGTAGAGGACGCCGCCCACCGGGTAGCTCGAGTAGGAGTCACCGTGGCAGCCGTTGATCGCGATGACCGCGCCGCCGTCGGCCCGCGCGGCGAAGGAGCCCTCGAAGTTGCCCGGCCCGAAGTAGTCGTAGCCGGTGCCGTACACCGCGGTGCCGTCGGTGGAGAGGCTGTAGACCGCGGAGTTGACGCCCTGGTTGGTGATCAGCTGGTTGATCGCGAAGGGCCGGGTCGCGCCGGTCGCCGCGTCGAGGGCACCGACACCGGTGGCCTTGGCGCCGTTGAGGGTGTCGAACCGGCCGGCGGCCACCACCTGGCTGCCCCCGCCGGTGACGACCAGGGCCATCACCTCGCTGCTGGTGGCCGTGTTGCCGTCGCGGTTGCCGGCCGTCGAGCCGGGGCCGGGGACGGGCGCCCAGGGCAGCAGGCCGCCGTCGGAGGCGCGGACCGCGGCCAGCTGGCTGCGGCTGACCCCGCCGAGGGCGGAGAAGTTGCCGCCGAGGTAGACGGTGTCGTTCGTGGCGGCCAGCGCGCGCACCTGCGAGCTGACGCTCGGCGCGAACGACGAGACGAGCGCCCCGGTCGCGGTGTCGTACGCGGCCACGCGGTTGCGGACCTGACCGTTGGCGCGGGTGAAGTCGCCGCCGACGTAGAGCCGCCGGCCGTCCGGGGACGCCGCGAGGGTCAGCGCCTGGGCGTTGAGGTCGGGGGCGAAGGAGGTGATGAGCGCACCGGTGCGGATGTCGTAGGCGAGCAGGTTGTTGCGCACCGTCTCCTGGGTGCCGGCCGCGGCACCCGCCGGGCGGGCGGTGGTGAACCGCCCGGCCGCGTAGACGGTGTTGCCGACGACGACCTGCGCCCAGACGACGCCGTTCACCTGCACCGTGGGCAGCGCGTCGGCGGCGACGGTGGCGGGTTCACCGGCAGGCACCGGGCGGGTGTCCGCCGCCGCGGTGCCGGGGACGGCGAGGCCGAGGAGGGCCAGGCCTGCGGTCAGCAGGCCGGCGACGGCCGTGGACCCTGCCCTCCGACGGCGAGGGCGCCGGTCGTGCGGCGCGGGGACTGAGGACATGCGGATCTCCGGGAGCTCGTGGGCGCGGACCGCCGTCTCCGCGGGCGTCTCGCACGTGCTCTCGATCCCCCGACCGGTGACTGGCAGACACAACCGACCACGCAGCGTTATGCCGGTCAAGGCGCTCACACCCACACGGGCGCGGGTCCACCCGATCGGATGCACCGGAGGGCTGTCCCCCACCGCCGGTCGCCGTCCGCGGCCGGGTCAGGTGTCCTGCGCCGCCTGTCGACCGGCTAGATCTGCTGCCTGCGCTGCAGCACCAGGAAGGCGAGCCAGCCGAACGGCGCCGGCAGCCAGAACGTCGCCGCCCGGAAGGCGAGGACGGCGGTGAGCGCGGCGGTCACCGGCACACCCGTCGCTGTCAGGGCGCCGACGAGGGCGGCCTCGACCGCCCCGAGCCCGCCGGGGGTGGGCGCCGCCGACCCGATCGTGGACGCCGCCAGGTACACGACGACGAGCGTCGGCAAGGACAGCGACGCGGAGAAGGCGCGCAGCGAGGCGTCGAGCGCCAGCACGTAGCCGCCGTTGAGCAGCAGGATGCCGAGCACCGCCGTCCCGAGGCGGCGCGGCTGGGTCAGCGCGGTGAGCAGCTGGGGCAGCGTCTGGCGCAGCAGCGGCTCCACGCGGCGGTGCAGCAGCCGCCGGGTCGGCGGCAGCATGGCCACCGCGACGAGCACCGCCGTCGCCACGAGCAGGACGACGAGCACCTCGCCGCTGGGCAGGAGCGTCGGGCGGGAGGCGGACACGCCGCTCACCCAGCTGCACACCAGCAGCACGACCACCGTCACGACGACGGTGACGACCTGGCTGACGGCGACGCTGGCCGCGGCCGTCGCCAGCGGGACGCCGGCGCGCTGGAGGTAGCGGATGCCGATCCCGACGTGCCCCACGGTCGGCGGGGTCACCAGCGTGACGAAGGCCGTCGCGACCTGCACCAACGTGGTGCGGGCCAGGGGCAGGTCGACGGGCACGAAGGCCTGCAGGGCCAGTGCCGCGCCGACGTAGGTCACCGCCGAGCCGAGCACCGCGACCGCGAGCCACTGCCAGCGGGCCGCGCTCAGCGTGCTGCCGAGGCTGACCTCGGAGAGCTGGGAGGCCAGGACGTACGCGGCGACGGTCGCCGCCACCATCGTGACGACCGTCCGCGGCCGCACGCGCTCCAGCCGCGGCGCCGTGGCCGGGACCGCTCCGGAGGGCCCGGCCAGGGTGGTGCGCAGGTCGCCGACGACCGCTGTCCGGCGCACCGCCTCGCGCAGGGGCGGGGGCAGCACCAGCGGCTGGGCCAGCGCCGCCAGCCGTGCCTCGGCCGGCGCCCCGGACCCGTACCCGTCGCGGAAGGCGGCCACCGCCGCCTCGACACCGGCGTGCGCGGCCGCGGTGACCAGGAGCGCCACGACGTCCAGCTCGCGCTGCAGCTCGCTGGCCGCCGGCTGCGCGGACCGCCACCGGGTGAAGCCCACCCGGCCGTCGGGCAGCAGGACGACGGACTGCGGGCTGAGCGCGCCGTGGGCCACCCCGACCCGGTGCACCCGCCGGAGCGCGGTGAAGGCGGCCCGGAGCACCTCGTGCGCCCCGCCGTCCGCGTCCGCGTCCGCGAGCGGCGTGCCGGCGAGCGGCCGCGCCACCGACAGCAGGGCCGGCCCCGCGGACAGCAGCGTCACCACCGTGGGCGCGGGGACGTCGGCCGCTCGGGCGATGCCGGCGCAGAGCGCCTCCCGCTCGAGCCGGCCGCGCAGGGTGAGGGCGGGCCGGCCGACGACCGACGACCGCAGCCGCACCAGCGACACCCCTCGGCGGGCCAGCGAGACGCCGCGGCGGTCGGGGTCGACGACGGTCACCTCGAGGACACCGCCGGGCGAGGTGGCGGCGTAGCGCAGGCTCTCCGCCGGGTGCGACAGCGGGCACAGCTGGTCCACCGGGAGCCCGGCCGCGGCGAGGACCGCGCGGACCCGTTCCTCGTCCGGGCGGGCGGGCACCACGCCGACCAGCACCCGGACGAGCAGGCCCGCCGCGGTCCCGGCGAGGAGGGCGACCGCTCCGCTGAGCAGGGTGAGGCTGCCCAGTGCGAGCGCGCACAGCAGGGCCGCGCCGAGCACCACCCGGGCGGGCGTCGTCCACCGCGGGCGCCGCTGCAGGTCGGCCCCGACGAGCAGGCCGACGGCGGCGGCGATCGGCGTGACCGCCGCGTCCTCGGCCGTCCCCAGCAGGTCCTGCCGGCCCAGCAGCCACTCCGCGGCCTCGCCCGCGCCCAGCGCCAGGGCACAGGCGAGGGCCGCGGAGGTGACCGCGAACCGGCGCCGGCGCAGCGCGTCGAGCAGGACGGCACCCAGGACGGCGAGCACGGCGAGCGAGGCGACGCCGTTGGCGACGGAGAGCACGGTGCCGGGCAGTCCGCCGAGGGCCGTGTCGGCGAGGTCGGCGTCCGCGGCCGGCACCTGCGGCGCCTGCACGGCGAGCAGGACCAGGAGCAGCAGCGCGCCGGCCGCGAACCCCAGCGCGACGCCGTCGGCGGGACGGCGGACCCGGGTCCGCGGCCAGAACGACGTCCGCCGGTCCGCGCCCCCCTCCGTCACCCGGCCAGTATTCGCAGGTCCCGGCAGCGCCGCCGCGCCGGGTCGCGCCCCTGGTGGACGACGCGTCAGCGGTGCGGGGCGGCCCGCTCGGCCGGGGCCCCCTCCGCGCGGGACGCCCCCCGCGCCGACGTGGTCGGTCCGGGCAGCCGCAGGCTGACCAGCAGGGCGAGCAGCGGCAGTGGGAGGAGGGCGGCCACCGACCAGCCGAGGCCGTGCGCGTCGGCCAGCACCCCGAAGAGGGGCGTGACGGCACCGCCGGCGGACACGGCCAGGCCGAGGGTGACGCCGGAGGCCGTGCCGACCCGGTTGGGCAGCAGCTCCTGCCCGAGGGTGGTCTGCACGGAGAAGGGCAGGTACAGCCCCACGCCGAGCAGGACGGCGGCGACGAGGGCCGCGGGCCAGGACGGCGCCGCGACGAGCAGGACGAGACCGGGCACGGCGACCGCGTAGCCCAGGCGGATGGCCGGCACCCGGCCCCACCGGTCGGCGAGCCAGCCGCCGGCGAGGGTGCCGACCGCCCCGACGGCGAGGAACGTCGCCAGCGCCGCGGAGCCGGCCGGGGCGGGGACGCCGAAGCGGTCGATGACGTACAGCGCGACCAGGGACGAGACCCCGAAGTAGAGGACCGAGCGGATCACCACCAGCCCGGTCAGCCAGCCGAATGACCGCCAGTCGTCCTCCCGCTGCGGCGCCCCGCCGGTCGCGGCGGCGGGGCGTGGGCGGGCGCGGGCCCGGCGGCCGAGAGCCAGGAGGACGGCGGCCGCGCCCAGGGCCGGCAGCGCCAGCAGCGGCGTCCCCGCCACGCCGTACGCCAGCAGCACCGGCGTGACCACGACCGGGCCGAGGGCGAGGCCGGCGTTGCCACCGACGGCGAACCAGCTCATCCCCTGCGCCGAGGCGCCGGCAGCCGCACGGGCCGCCCGGGCCGCCGCCGGGTGGTAGGCGGCCACGCCGAGGCCGGAGAGGGCCACCGCCGCCCAGGTCCACCAGTAGGAGTCGCCGAGGCCGGCCAGCCCGATGCCGACCCCGGCGACCAGCAGACCCAGGGGGGTCAGCCAGGGCAGGGGCCGCCGGTCGACCAGGACGCCGAAGGCCGGCTGCACCACCGACGAGAGCACCGTGGCGGCGAGGGTGATGCCGGTGGCCGCGGCGTAGGAGTACCCCCGCTCCAGCACCAGGAACGGCAGCAGCGCGGGCACCGCTCCCTGGTACAGGTCGTCCACGACGTGGCTGGAGGTCAGCAGGGCCAGCCCGCGACGGTCGACCACGCGCCCGTCCGAGGCCGGCCGGCCGCCCCGGCGATCGCTCCGCACCAGGCGACCGTGGCCGCGCGGCCGCCGGTCGTCAACCGGCCGAGGTCAGTGCGCACCGGCGGGTGCGGGCTCCTCCGGCGCGTCGGTCAGCTGCCAGGGCCGGACGACGGTCACGAGCACTCCGATCGCGAGCACCAGCGCGGCGAGGATGACCGTGCCCATCGCCGCGGCGTCGTTGCCCAGCAGGCCGACGACCGGCGACACCGCGGCGCCGACACCGAACTGCACCGCGCCCAGCAGCGCCGCCGCCGAACCGGCCGACTCCCCGTGCCGGGACAGCGCCAGCGCCGGGGCGTTGGGCAGCGCCAGGCCGGTGGCGAAGAGCATCGCCCACAGCGGGAGGACGACGCCCGGCAGCCCGCCGGTGCCGGTGCCGGCCAGGACGAGGAGCGCCGCGCCCGAGACGGCACCGGCCACGACACCGGCCACGAGCACCTGGGCCGGAGCCCACCGCCGCAGCACCACCGGGTTGAGCTGGGTGGCCGCGATCAGCCAGACGGCGCCGGCGCCGAAGAGCAGCCCGAACTGCTGCTCGTCGAGGCCGTACTGCCGCTGGAAGACGAACGACGAACCCGAGACGTAGCTGAACAGCCCGGCCATCGTCAGCCCGGCGACCAGCACCAGGCCGACGAGCGTCCGGTCGCGCAGCAGCCCCCGGTAGGTGTGCAGCGTGCCCGCGAGACCACGGCCGCTGCGGCGGGACGGCGGCAGCGTCTCGCGCAGGCCGAACCACCCGACGGCGAGCAGCAGCAGCCCGTAGACCGCGAGGACGGCGAAGATGCCGCGCCAGCTGGTGACCCGCAGCAGCTCCCCGCCCAGCGTGGGGGCCAGCACCGGCGCGGCGCCGAGCACGAGGAACAGCCGGGACAGCATCGTGGCCGCCGCCCGCCCGGTGAACAGGTCGCGCACCACCGCCATCGCGACCACCGCGCCGGCCGCCGTCCCCACCCCCTGCAGCAGGCGGAGGACGCCGAGCACCTCGATGGTCGGGGCGACGAGCACCAGCAGCGACGCGACCACGTACAGCGCCGTGCCGGCCAGCAGGGGTCCGCGACGGCCGAACGCGTCGGAGAGCGGGCCGAGCACCAGCTGGCCGATCGCCAGGCCGATGAGCGTGCCGGTGAGGGTCAGCTGGACCATCGCCGACGTCGTCCCCAGCTCGGCGGTGATGGTGGGCAGCGCCGGCAGGTACATGTCGATCGTCAGCGGCCCGATGGCGACGAACGCGCCGAGGAGGAGGGCGAGCAGCGCCCGGTTGGGCGGCGCGGCCTCGGGGGTCGGTGCGAGCGTCGCGGTCGCGGCGCGGTCCTGCAGGTCGGTCACGGTCGTCCATTCGTCCAGGCGGTCTGACTCGGCCCACGCTGGCCGGATGCCAGGGGCCAAGGCAGCGCCGGCACCGTCCATTCCTGGCTGTGGCGGACGCCGCTCAGACCCCCAGCGGCGCCCGGGCGGCGGCGACCGCCCGGCGGGCGTCCTCGGCCACCAGGTCGGCGTTGACCTGCGCGCCTGCGAGCGCCCCCGCGGCCGCAGCCGAGCCGACCTGCGCGGACAGGTCGGTGACGTTGCCGGCGAGCCACACGCCGGGGACGGCGCTGCGCCCGGCGGCGTCGGCGACCAGGTGCTCCCCCATCCCCGACGGGTGCGGCACCGGGGTCAGGCCGAGACCGGCGAGGAAGCCCGCGCGGGCGACCATCCGGGACTGGACGGCGACCGCCGCCCGCTCGACCACCGTGCCGTCGGCCAGCCGCACGCCGACGAGCCGGTCGTCGGTGACCTCGAGCCCGGCCACCTCGCCGGTCACCACCCGGACGCCGAGGGCGGCCAGCTGCTCGGCCTGCTCGCCGGAGGGCGCCGCCTGGGTGTGCGCGAACAGGGTGACGTCGGCGCTGAGCTGCCGGAACAGCAGCACCTGGTGCACGGCCATGGGGCCGCAGGCCAGCACGCCGACGGCCTGGTCGCGGACCTCCCAGCCGTGGCAGTACGGGCAGTGCAGCACGTCGCGGCCCCACCGCTCGCGCAGCCCGGGGACGTCGGGCAGCTCGTCGACCAGGCCGGTGGTGACCAGCAGCCGCCGCGCCCGCACCGTCCGCCCGTCGGCCAGCCCGACGACGAAGCCGTTCCCGTCCCGGTCCGCACGGACGACCTCGCCGTCGACGACGGAGCCGCCGTAGGAGCGGACCTCGGCCCGCCCGCGGGCGAGCAGCTCGCTGGGCGGCATGCCCTCGCGGGCCAGCAGGCCGTGCACGCCGGCCGCCGGCGCGTTGCGGGGCGCGCCCGCGTCGACCACCACCACGGACCGCCGGGAGCGGGCCAGCATCAGGGCCCCGTTCAGCCCCGCGGCGCCACCCCCGACCACCACGACGTCGTACTCGTTCCCCAGCTCGTCGGTCACCGTGACCACCTCCGCGGCCACCGTGCGACGGACGGCGCCGATGCGGCAAGAGACCTTGCTGTTACGGCAAACGGCCAGGCGCCTCAGGTGCCGCAGAAGGTGCGGTAGGGGCCGGTGCCGCCCGGAGCCGGGGCCGCGTAGCGCTCGAGGCCCGGCCGCTCCTCGTAGGGGGCGGCCAGCACCTCGAGCAGCTGCTGCAGCGGAGCCAGGTCGCCGGCGGTCGCCGCCTGCAGCGCCTCCTCGACGAGGTGGTTGCGGGGGGTGTAGACGGGGTTGACCCGGTCCATCGCCTCGGCGTCCGGACCGACGGCGCGCCACCGCTCGAGCCAGGCGTCGAACCGCGCGAGGTCCAGGACGACGAGGCGCGCGGGCTCGGCGTCGCCGCGGGCCGCGGTACCGAGCGCGCGGAAGAAGGACGTCAGGTCGACGCGGCTCTCCTGCACGAGCGCGAGGAGGTCCTCGGCGAGCGACGTGGCGACCGCGTCGTCCAGCCCCTCGGGGAGGCCGAGCTTGGCGCGCATGCCGGCCGACCAGGCGGCGTTGTACTGCGGGCGGAACCGCTCGAGCGCCGCGACCGCGAGGGCGACCGCCTGCTCCTGGTCGTCGGACAGCAGCGGCAGGAGCGCCTCGGCGAACCGGGCGAGGTTCCACTCGGCCACGATCGGCTGGTTGCCGTAGGCGTAGCGCCCGCCGGTGTCGATCGAGCTGAAGACCGTGGCCGGGTCGAAGGCGTCGAGGAAGGCGCAGGGGCCGTAGTCGATGGTCTCGCCGGAGATCGTCGTGTTGTCGGTGTTCATGACGCCGTGGACGAAGCCGACCAGCATCCACCGCGCGATCAGCGACGCCTGGGCGGCGACCACGGCCTCGAACAGCGCGAGGTACGGGTTCTCGGCGTCCGCCGAGGCGGGGTGGTGCCGGGCGATCGCGTGGTCGGCCAGGCGGCGCAGCAGCTCGGCGTCCCCGGTGGCGCGGGCGTACTGGAAGCTGCCCACCCGCAGGTGGCTGCTCGCCACCCGCGCCAGGACGGCGCCCGGCAGCAGGGTCTCGCGGCGGATCGTGCGCCCGGTCGCCACCACGGCGAGGGAGCGCGTGGTCGGGATGCCGAGCGCGTGCATCGCCTCGCTGACGACGTGCTCGCGCAGCATGGGGCCGACGGCGGCCAGCCCGTCCCCGCCGCGCGAGAACGGCGTGCGGCCCGAGCCCTTGAGGTGCAGGTCGCGCAGCCGGCCCTCGGCGTCGGTCAGCTCCCCGAGCAGCAGCGCCCGCCCGTCGCCGAGGCGCGGGACGAACCCGCCGAACTGGTGCCCGGCGTAGGCCTGCGCCACCGGCTTCGCGCCGTCGGGGACGGCGTTGCCGACGAGCAGGCGCACGCCCTCGGGGCTGCGCAGCGCGTCGGGGTCGAGGCCGAGCTCGGCGGCCAGCGCGTCGTTGAGCACGAGCAGCTGCGGGTCCGGGACCTCGTCGGCCTGCCACGCGACCGCCAGCTCCGGCAGCTCGCGGGCGAAGCGGTCGTCGAAGGAGACGGTCGGTGCGGGGGCGACGCTCACACCGTGGTGAGCGCGCTCCCGGCCGCTGCTGTTCCCGCGTCGACACATCGCGACGCGACGTCCCCCGCACCCTGCCGTGGTCTGCGGCAACCGCTCGGTCCGCCGGGGCCGGGGCGCCCGGTCGGCGGGGTGTGGACAGGGCGCTGCCCCCGCGGTCACGATGACAGGGCCCAGACCAGGGCGACGAGGTGCGCCGGCCGGCCCGCTGGGATGCGCGGGGCCGCCCGGTCGCCGCACCGCTCGACGCGCCGGAGCACGACCGGACCCGAGCCTTGCCGAAGGCAGGACGGGAGGAACGCTGATCCCCGGGCCGGTCCTGCCGGGACTCCTGGTCTCCCCCACCGAGCCGGCGCGGATCCGCGACCTCGGTGCGACGTCGTCGCTGCCCGAGCGGTACGGGGCGGACGTGCTCTTCGACGTCCGGCCGGTGGGACGGGTGGGGGTCCAGCGCAAGACGGTCGCCGACCTGTTCGCCTCGATCCGCGACGGCCGGCTGACCCGTTCGGTGTCCGCGATGAGCGCCCTCGACGTCGCCGTCCTCGTCATCGAGGGCGAGGTGCGGTGGAACGCCGAGGGGTTCGCCGAGCCGACCGGACCCACCGGTCGCCCGGTCACCTCGTGGCACCGGGACGCCTACCGGAGCCTGCTCTGGTCGGTCCGCGCACGCGGCATCTGGGTGGAGGCGGTGCCGGACGTCGACGGCACCGTGGCCACCGTCCTGTCACTGCACCGCTGGGCCGGCAAGGCCACCCACGACACGTTGGACAGGCGGCCCGGACGCCGCGGTGCGGACCCCGCCGCCCTGCACGTCCTGCAGGGCCTCGCCGGCATCGGGCCCCGGCTCGCCGGCAGGATCGTCGAGCACTTCCAGGGGCTGCCCATCGCCTGGACCGTCACCGAGCGGGAACTCGCCGCGGTGCCGGGGATCGGCCCCGTCCGTGCGAAGAGGCTGTCGGAGTCCCTCGCGGGTCGGCACTGCGACCGGGACGAGTGCGGCCGCGCGGAGCGGTGACCCTGGGTGCTGCAGCCGGCGCGTGGCGCACCGGGCGGACCGCTCACGGCTCCGGCCTCCCAGCCGCGCCGCCTATAGTCCTGCCCACCGCCTCCACGAGGCGACGCCGGGGACTGCCCCGTCGAGCAGCGCGGCGTCCGCGGTCCCTCGTCCGACGTCCGGCTCGGCCAGCGGGCCAGATGCGGGAGGCGACGTGCCGCACTCCACCACCTCGCTGATGCGCACCACCACCTGGCTGATGCTGGCGCTCGGCGCGGTCTACGGGGTCACCCTCGTGCCGGGGGTGCGCTCGGCGCCGGGCTACCGGGCGGCGCTCGACTGGTGGCTCAACATGACCGTCGACGCCCTCGTGATCCTCGTGGTGGCCCTGCGTGTCGCGGCCGACCGCCGGGACCGGGCGGCCTGGCTGTCCATGGCCGTGGGGCTCGGGGCGGCCTTCGCCGGCAGCACCACCTACTTCGCGTACTACCAGCACCTCGACCCGATCCCGAGCCCGTCGTGGGCCGACACGGGGTGGTTGCTCTTCTACGCGCTGCTCGCCGTCGGGCTGGTCCTGAGGTTGCGCACCCGGGCCCGCAGCATGCCCGTCAGCCTCTCGCTGGACGGGCTGATCGCCGGTCTGACGGCCGCGGCGCTGGCGGAGAACTACGTCGACGGGGCGCACGTGCCCCTCGAGCAGGACGGCGTCACGACGCTGACCGCCGCCTACCCGTTCGCCGACCTGCTGCTCCTGGCCCTGGCGGTCGCCGCGCTCGCCATGCTCGGGAGGGGCGCCGGCTGGTCCTGGTGGCTGCTGTGCGCCTCCTTCGTGACGTTCTTCGTCACCGACGCGATCTACGCGACCCTGGTCGAGAGGGGGGCCTACGTCGGTGGGGAGCCGGTCGACGCGGGCTGGCTCGTGGCCCGGCTGCTGCTGGCCGGGGCGGCACTGGCCTCGCTCCGCCGGACGGAGTCGCGCCCGGTCGACCTGGAGGGGGTCACCGTCCTGGTCCTGCCCGGCGTCTGCGGCCTCGCCGTCCTCGGGCTGCTGTTCCACGGCAGCCTCTCCGGGATCAGCCCGGTCGCCGCGGTCCTCGGGCTGGCCGCCGGCGTGCTCATGGTCGGGCGGACGGCGCTGACGTTCCGCGAGCTGCGGGTGCTCACCGAGGCCCGCCAGCGCGCGCTGAGCGAACGCCTCGTGGAGGCCCAGGACGACGAACGGGCCCGCATCGCCGCCGACGTCCACGACGACTCCATCCAGGCGCTGGCGGCCGTCGACCTGCGCCTGGGTGCCCTCAGGAACCGGTTGCGCGACCGTGCCCCCGAGGAGGCCGCCGCGGTCGAGACCGTGCTGGACGCCGTCCACGGCGCCGGCGAGCGGCTGCGGCACCTGCTCTTCGAGCTCGAGACCCCGGTCCTCGACGCGTCCCTGACCGAGGGGCTGCGCGACGCGGCAGCCCAGGTGTTCGAGGACGGCGACGTCACGTGGTCGGTCGAGGAGCGGGGGCAGGCCCCCCTCCCGCAGCAGGTGCGGGTGTCCGCCTACCGGATCGCCCGCGAGGCGATGGTCAACGCCCGCAAGCACGCCCGGGCCCGCCACGTCACCGTCGTCGTCGACGCGACCGGGCGCGGTGTGCAGGTGCAGGTCGTGGACGACGGCACGGGGGTCGACCACACGGCCTCGGCGCGGTCGGGCCGCCGTCACTCCGGCGTGGTGTCGATGCGCGACCGGGCGCTGGCGTCGGGCGGCTGGTGGCGGTCGCAGCCCGGTCCGGGGGGGACCGGCACCGCCGTGTCCTTCTTCCTGCCCGTGCCCGCCTCGGCAGTCGCGGACGCGGCGGCCGCTCCCCTCTCAGCCGGGGAGCAGACGGCGGAGCAGGTCGGGCGCGCCGCGCACGCCCACGACGAGATGGCCCTGCATGCACGTGCGCAGCAGCACGGGGAGGTCGCCGGCAACGCTGCCCTTGAGCAGGTAGGCGGATCCGCCGGCAGCCAGCACCCGCGTCCACGTCGCAGGGTCCGCCTGCGCTGACAACCCGGCGACGACCGGCCGGTGCGGCAGCGCGACCAGCCGCCGGACCAGCTCGGGCCCGCCTCCCGGCATCCGCATGTCGACCAGCACGAGCGCCGCCCGGAGGTCCCGGGCCATCGTCACCGCCTCGTCGCCGTCGGCCGCCTCCCCGACGACGCGGAAGTCCGGCTCCTGGCCCAGCAGCGCCGCCACGGCGGACCCGAAGCGGGCGTCGTCATCGGCGACGACGACGGTGATCTCGCCGCGGACCGGGGGTGCCACAGGAACACGCTGGCCCACGCCGCGGTCGTTGTCGTGAGGCGAGCGCACCACCCGTCTGGTGCGGGCGTACCAGGTACCACCCCGCGCAGCGCGTGTCAGACTCGGAACGTGACGGGGTCGGGGACGCCGGGCCGCCCCACCACCGGCAATGTGCGGGTCCTGGTCGTGGACGACCACCAGATGTTCGCCACCAGCCTGGCGCAGGCGCTGCAGTCCGAGTCCGACCTGCTCGTCGTCGGGCAGGGCACCTCGATCAGCGAGGCCCGGCGTCTGGTGGCGTCGGCCACCCCGGACGTCGTCCTCCTGGACCACCGGCTGCCCGACGGCGACGGCGTGGGCGCGATCGCCGAGCTGCACCGCATCCGCCCCTCCGCGAAGGTCGTGGTGCTGACCGCCACGACCTCCGACCGTCTCCTCGTCGCCGCCATGGAGGCCGGCGCTGCCGGGTTCATCGCCAAGACCCAGCGGCTGGACGACGTGGTCGGCGGCGTGCGGGCTGCCGCGCAGGGCGAGTCCGTGGTCAGCGCCAAGCTGCTCGCCCGGCTGCTGCTGCGCCTGCGCAGGCAGGGCGGCGGCAGCGGGGCCGAGCTGACCGAGCGGGAGCGCGAGATCCTCGACCTCCTGGCGAAGGGTCTGTCCAACGCCGACATCGCCCAGGAGCTGACCATCAGCGTGCACACCGTCCGGAACCACGTGGCGAACCTCTCGGCCAAGCTCGGTGCGCACTCGAAGCTCGAGGTCCTCTCGATCGCCGTCCGCGAGGGCCTGGTCGACAGCACCTGACCCCACCGGCGCCCTGCCCGCAGCCCCGAGGGGCGGACCCGGGCGTCTGGTGCACGCGCACCAGGCGGTTGGCACGGGTGCACCTGGTCCGCGCTCGACCTCCGCGTACACGATCGAGTCCGGTCGGTGCGCAGTCGCGCGCCGGGTCGTCGCCCGCGCAGGAGCACCTCCGTGGCCGGGGCCGGCCGGGACCGCATGCCGGTCCCGGCCGACGCGGCGACCGCGGCTCCCCGCACCGCGTGGATCGACCACGGACGACGGAGGGGCAACGAGGTGGAACCGAGCGAGCAGGTCACGTGGGAGGAGTGCCCGAACTGCCGACGGGCGGCGGCGGTGGGCTGGGTGGACGGGCAGCCCGTCGAGTTCGACTGCCCGCGCGGCTGCCACCTCGGCGCCGAGCAGGTCCGGGCCTTCACCGCTGCCGGGGACAGCCGAGCGCCGGTCCAGCCCGGGTACCCCTGAGGACGGGACGCCTCCCGGCAGGCGACCGGTCGGGTCAGACGGAGCTGACCGGCGCGCCCAGACGGATCTCCCCGTCGGCGAGGACGTCGGCACGCAGACCCCCGCGGTGGATGAGCGGCCGCAGGACCCCTGGTCCGCTGAGCCGGTCGAGGTGCACGCAGGGCTCGCACAGCCGGCGTCCCTCGCACAGCACTTCCCCGATGCGGAACCGCCGCCCGACCAGCGCGTTGACGTCGATGCCGCGGGTGAGGACGTTGCGCCGGGTGCCGGCGAAGTCCAGGGCCCGCCCGGCCGCCGCCATCTCGTCGAGGACCTCGGCGGCGATGAGGGTCAGGTCGTAGCCGGGGCGCCGTCCGGCCCGAGGGGTGAACGTGCCGGCTCCCGCGGCGTAGCGGTCCCCGTCGAGCCCGCGGCCGGCGCGGGCCTGCGCGACCTCGAGCAGCTGCATCGGCGCCTCCGCGGCGGGTGCCACGGCGAGGCCCTCGACGGTGCCGCGCAGGTCCGCCCCGGCGGACTGCCGGTGCAGCACCGGGTCGAGGGAGGCGACGGCGTGCGCCTCGCGGATGCGCAGGTCCGCGGTGGCCCGGCCCAGCAGCGCGGGCACCTGCGGGCTGAGGACGACGCCCGGCGGCGTGCCGAACGCCAGCACGGCCACCTCCGTGCCGGCCGGGTGCTCCACGACGGCGATCCACCACCCCGCCCACTGGAAGCGGACGGGGTCGGCGATGGGCACCAGCCCCGACCCGCGCTCGGCCAGCCAGGTGCGCCAGGCGCCCAGCGCGTGCGCCAGGTCCTCGCCGGGCAGCGGCAGCTCGGCCCCCGGCACCTCGGTGACCGACGCCAGGCACGCGGCGAACCCCCGGACGAGCGCACCTGCGGCGGGTCCGGGCGGGAGCTCGACGTCGATCACAGGTTCTCCTCGGGTCTTGGGTGGATCAGGCTCCGCCGACACCGCGGACGGCGAGTGAGACGGCCAGGGCCAGCATGACGACGGCGATGACGCCGTCGAGCACTCGCCAGGCCGCCGGGCGGGCGAACACCGGCCGCAGCAGGCGGGCCCCGAAGCCGAGGCCGGTGAACCAGAGCACGCTGCCGAGACCCGCCCCGGCGGCGAACTGCCACCGGTGCTCGCCGTAGGTCGAGGCCATCGAGCCGAGCAGGACCACCGTGTCCAGGTAGACGTGCGGGTTGAGCCAGGTCAGCGCCAGGCAGGTGCCGACGGTCACCGCGAGCCCGGTGCGTGCACCGGTGGCGTCCGGCAGCAGCGCGCCGGGACGCAGCGCCCGCCGCGCGGCCAGCACGCCGTAGCAGAGCAGGAACGCCGCTCCGGCGAAACAGACCACGGGGATCAGCCACGGCACCTGCGACAGGGCCGCGCCGGCGCCCAGCACCCCGGCGAAGATCAACGCGAGGTCGGAGAGGGCGCACACCGCCACCACCGCGGCCACGTGCTCGAGGCGGAGTCCCTGCCGCAGGACGAAGGCGTTCTGGGCACCGATGGCGACGATCAGGCCCAGGCCGAGCGCGAGCCCGGACGCGACGGCGAGCAGCGCCGGAGTGGTCAGCACGCCCTCGACGTTAGGAACCCCTGCGCACGCGGTCCAGCTAATGATTTTTACACATCATTAGCCTTGCTGTTCATGGACCTCGACCTGAGCCAGTTGCGGGCGCTGGACGCCACCGTCCGCGGGGGCACGCTGGAGGCCGCCGCCCGGGCGCTGCACGTGACCCCGTCGGCGATCAGCCAGCGGCTGCGCGCCCTGGAGGTCGCGACCGGCCGGATCCTGCTGGTGCGGACCAAGCCGGTGCAGGTCACCGAGTCCGGGCAGGCGGTGCTGCGCCTGGCCCGGCAGGTCGACCTGCTCACCGCCGACGTCGCCCGCGAGCTCGGCGGCGATCCCGCGCCCGCGCCCGTGCCCGTGCCCACGCTCCCGATCGCCGTCAACGCCGACTCGATGGCCACCTGGGTGCTGCCCGCGCTGACCCCGCTGGCTGGCGACGTCTGCTTCGACCTGCACCGCGAGGACCAGGAGCACACCAGCGCCCTGCTGCGCGCCGGCACGGTCATGGCGGCGGTGACCGCGGACGCCGAGCCGGTGCCCGGCTGCACCTCCACCCGCCTGGGCGGCATGCGCTACCGGCCGATGGCCACCCCCGGCTTCGCCCGGCGCTGGTTCCCCGCCGGCCCCACCCCCGAGGCGCTCGCCCGCGCCCCGGTGGTCGTCTTCGACCGCAAGGACGACCTGCAGCACCGCTACCTACACGCGCAGGCCGGGCCCGACGTCGCCCCACCGGTGCACTACGTGCCCGCGGCGGCGGACTACGTCGCCGCGATCACCCTCGGCCTGGGCTGGGGCATGGTGCCCGACCTCCAGGCGCGGGGGGTGACGGCGGAGCTGGTCACCCTCGACCCGACCGACGCCGTGGACGTCGTCCTGCACTGGCAGCAGTGGCGGCTGCGCTCCCCCACGCTCGACCGCGTCCGCGAGGCCGTGCTCGCAGCCGCCGGCCGCCACCTGGACCAGCCCGGCGAGCCCAGGCGCTGATCGACCCCGGCGGCTTCCGCCGTCCCCACACGTGCAGGTCCGCGGCGCTCAGCGGAGCGTCGACCTCTGCACCAGGGGTCATCGGGGGCGATCTGCCAGCGTCGGTCGATCGCGGATCCACCTCTCGGCTCGCTTTTGTGGTGGTGGAACCCGATGACGGTGGTTGGCCGGCTGCGTCCCTGTGCGGGCTCGTCGGTGTGGCATCTGTGGGTTACCCGGCCTCTGTACGACAGGCCCGAGCGCCGGTTCGGACGCGACACGAAGCGCGGAAGTGCCGAATGGTGATTGATCCGTGTTCCAGACGGGTCAAGTCGCCCTCGGAGCCGCCGATACGACACGGCAGCGGCCCGAAGTGGTGCCGACTGATGGAGAGGACCCGCATGCTCCGCCGCGCTCTGCCCGCCGTCCTGGTGGCCGCCACCCTTCTGCCCTTGGCCGCGTGCAACAGCGAGAGTGCAGGAACGCAGGACGCTGCTGGCGCGGCCTTGCCGACGACGACCTCCGCCGCGCCTGAGGCCAGCGAGCCCGCGGGCCCGGCGAAGAGCGACCGCGGCAACGTCATCAAGCAGGTCGGGGACGAGGCCTACGCCACCCTGCTCGACACCGACGAGCGCGTGTTCACCTTCTCGGTCGACGCGATCCGCGTCGATCAGCCGTGCAACAGCGGATTTGCCGACGAGCCGGCCAACGGCCACTTCGTCGGCATCGACGTCCGAGCAGCCACGACTCCCAACCTGCCTGCGGACTGGTTCATCCAGATCTCGGCGGACAACTTCCAGGTCATCGGCCCCGATGGGCTGACGGTCACCGACGTGTGGGGCACCGCCTACTCGTGTCTGGGCACCGCGGGCTCATTCACGACTGACCAGCTGGGGCCTGCGCAGCAGTACGCCGGCACGGTCGTCATCGACTCCCCGGTCACCAGCGGCACACTGATCTACAAGGTGCCCGGTGAGCCGACCGGCTGGGAGTGGCAGTTCTGACGTCGGTCAGCTCAGGACAACGAGGCGCCAGCGTCCGTGACCACGTACGCGCCGCGGGTCTGGCGCCGGTTCCCGGGGAGGGCTGACGACGATTGCCTCGGGGACCATCGGACTTCTCGGGCCGCCGCCGCGCTCCCTTACTGCGACCGGGACCGTGCAACCTCTGGCCTCTGCGGACATCGGCACCTCGTGGCGACCGCGGCCAAGGTCACGCCCGGTGGACGACCGTCGCCGTCGAGGTACCTGCTGAGCCCACCCGCTCCGGGCGCAGCACGGCCAGGTGCTGGCAGACGCCCATTCGTCCTGCTCAGACCGCTCGACGTCGACGCCTAGGGCCGTCGGACGGCGTAGCGCAGCAGGACGACACCGTTGCCGAACCGCCGGTTCTCCACCAGCTCCAGGTCGGTCGGGTCGTCGGCGGTCTCAAACAGCCGTCGACCGCGGCCGATGACGACCGGGTTGACGTAGAGCCGGTACTCGTCGACCAGGTCCAGTCGGCGGAAGGTCTCGGCCAGGTCGACCCCGCCGAGCGTCATGTCCCCGCCGGGCTGCTGCTTCAGTGCGCGGATCTCGTCGGGGTCCACCTCTGCCCGCAGCGAGGCGTTGGGGCCGACCTCCTGCAGCGTGCGGGAGAACACGATCTGCGGCACCGCCCGCCAGATGCCGGCGAACTCGCGCATGACCGGCGGGTTGTCCGGGTCCTGGTCGGCGGTCGGCCAGAACGACTCCATGAGCTCGTAGCTGACCCGGCCCTCGATGAAGGCGCTCTTGGTCGCGAGCTGCTCGTTGAAGTGCGCGTGCAGCTGTTCGTCGACGAGGTGCCAGCTCAGGTCGTGGTCCGGCCCCTCGAAGTAGCCGTCCAGCGACAGCATCATGTGCACGACGATCTTCCGCACGCGTCCTCCTGATCCACGACTCGGTCCGGGAGCTCGGACCGGCGGACGCGGACGATCTCATCGGTCCCGCCGGTCTTCGCTCGGCACGGCCGGTCGGGCCTGCGCCGCGGACGCTGTGCGGACCGACGCCCACCTCCGACCGCGTTCTCGCGGGTCAAGGGGCGGACGACGGACGAGTCGGCCTGTACGCCGGGTTCTGTCCACGGGTGCCTCACGGCATCCCGATGGGCGGCCATCCATCTAGGCCTGCCGTTGCCGGCAGGCTCCAGCGGTCCACCCGCAGGCATCGGGCGGGCAGCCCTCGAACGCCTGCGCAGGACGGCAGCGGACCGCCGTCCCTCTCGACCTTGCTCCGGGTGGGGTTTACCGAGCCGCACCGGTCACCCGGTGCGCTGGTGGTCTCTTACACCACCGTTTCACCCTCACCAGCGGCGAGCCGCTGGCGGTCTGTTCTCTGTGGCACTGTCCCGCGGGTCACCCCGGGTCGCCGTTAGCGACCACCCTGCCCTGTGGAGCCCGGACGTTCCTCGGCGACGGGGTCTCCCCCGCCGACGCGACCGCCCGGCCGACTCGTCCGTCGTGCCGACCAGTCTAGTGGCCGGCCTCAGCCCCAGTAGAGGCGGAAGCCGACCCGCCGCCGCTCGTCCTCGGTCAACGTCCCCATGTCGACGATCTGCCGTGCCTGCTCCTCGACCGGTTGGTCGGAGAGCAGCTCGAGGTAGCGGCGGTGCTCGCACAGCGAGGCCACCGCCTTCTCGACATGGTCGGCGACGTCCACCTCGTGCGGCGGGTCGGACAACTCGCTGACGGCGATGTACGTGACGCCGCGCCACGGCTCCTCGGGGAGGTCCGGGAAGATCCACTCGTTCGCGGCGTCGGCGACCGCGTCGATGGTGCTCTGCCCGAGCGCGCGGTGGTCGGCGGAGTTCACGTACGCCGGCGAGACGCCGGGCGGGGTCCAGGTCGCGCCGAAGTACCCGGTGACCACCATCTCGGGGCGGTGCCGGCGGATGGCCGCGGCCAGGTCGCGGCGCAGCTCCGGTCCGGCGACGAGGACGCCGTCCCGGTGGTCGAGGAACTCCACCTCCGAGACCCCGACGACGGCCGCCGAGCGGCGCTCCTCCTCCTCGCGCAACGGACCGGCCTCGGTCGGCGGGAGGCCGGCCATCCCGGCCTCACCCCGGGTCGCCAGCAGGTAGTGGACCTCCTTGCCGGCGGCCGTCCAGGCCGCGACGGCGGCCGCGAGGCCGTACTCGATGTCGTCGGGGTGCGCGGCCACGACCAGGGCGCGCTGCCAGTCGTCGGGCATCGGGAGCGGTGGCATGGCGGGCAGTCTGCTCCGGGGGGACGACGATCGGCGAGACGGCGGACCTCACCGCTTCCGGGCGGCCTCGACGTGCCGGCGCGCCACCGCGAGCAGCGCGGCACCGGCGGGGGACGACGGCCCGCCGGTGCGCCAGGCCAGTTCGATGCGCGAGGTCACGGGCGGGTCCAGCGGCAGCGCCCGCAGCCGGTCCGCCGCCGCGGCCGCCACCGACGCCGGGACGACACCGGTGCCCAGGCCGCGCTCGGCGAGCAGGCACACCATCTCGAGGCCGGTCGCCTCGCAGGCCACCACCGGCGCCACCCCCGCGGCCGCGCACGCCGCGTCGAGCGCCGTCCGGC
The DNA here is from genome assembly GCF_900103785.1 of Geodermatophilus siccatus. Classification (GTDB taxonomy): domain Bacteria; phylum Actinomycetota; class Actinomycetes; order Mycobacteriales; family Geodermatophilaceae; genus Geodermatophilus; species Geodermatophilus siccatus. The sequence goes on from NZ_FNHE01000007.1 coordinate 233,528, forward strand.
CACCGGTGCCCCGTGGCAGCGCCACGAGCCGGTGGGAGGCCAGCTCGGCCACGGCCAGCGAGCGCCCGCGCGGCGGACCGGCGACCGGCACCACAGCGACCTGCTCCTCCTCGTGGAGGACCGCCGTCTCCACGCCCGACGGCGGCGGCTGGGCCCGCCCCACCCAGGCCAGGTCCAGCCGGCCGGTGGACAGCGCGGCGAGCAGGTCGGCACCGGAGCCCTCGACCAGCACCACCTCGACGGCGGGGTGGGCCGTGGAGAAGTCGGCCAGCAGGTCGGCCAGCACGGTCGACGTGCACCCGACGACCATGCCGACCGCCACCCGCCCGCGCAGCAGCCCGGTGACCTCGTCGGCGACGTCCCGGGCCGCCGCCACCGCGGCCAGCGCCGCCCGCGCGTGCGCCAGCACAGCGACGCCGGCCTCCGTCGGCTGCGCACCGCTGCGCCCCCGCCGGAACAGCTGCACGCCCAGCTCCCGCTCCAGCGACCGGACCGCCGCGCTCACCGCCGGCTGGGCCACCAGCTCCCGCTGCGCGGCCGCCGTGAAGCTGCCCTCCTCGGCCACCGCGACGACGTACCGCAGCTGGTGCAGTTCCATCACTGCAGGCTATGGAAGCCAGCACCACCGTGTCTTGGAGTTCTGGCCCGGCCGGCCGCACGGTGGAGCCATGACCGACACCGCCACCCCCGCCGAGCTGGCCGAGACCTACTTCCGGTCCTGGCTGGCCCGCGACTTCGACACCCTCCGCGCCGTACTGGCCGACCACTGCACGTTCCGCGGCCCCCTGGGCACGGCCGACGACGCCGACACCTGCGTCGCCGGGCTGCGCGGGATGAGCCGGGTGCTCGAGGACGTCGTCGTCCGCCACCGGTTCGTCGACGGGGACGACGTCCTGACCTGGTTCGACCTGCACACCACCGGGGCGCCGCCGGCACCGACGGCCAACTGGATGCACACCGAGGACGGGCGGATCGTGCGCATCCAGGTCACCTTCGACCCGCGGCCGGTGGTGACCCCGCAGTGAGCCGTCGCAGGATGGGCGCATGGTCGACGACGCGGACCTCGCCCACCTGCGCCGCTGCGTGGCGCTCGCCCGCACGGCCCTCGAGTCCGGCGACGAGCCGTTCGGGTCGGTGCTGGTCGACGCCGAGGGGCGGGTCCGCTTCGAGGACTCCAACCACGTGGCCGGTGGCGACGCCACCCAGCACCCCGAGTTCGCCATCGCCCGCTGGGCCGCCGAGCACCTGACCCCCGACGAGCGGACCGCGGCGACCGTCTACACCTCCGGCGAGCACTGCCCGATGTGCTCCGCCGCCCACGCCTGGGTCGGGCTCGGCCGCATCGTCTACGCCAGCTCGTCGGCGCAGCTCGCGTCCTGGTCGGCCGAGCTCGGCGTCCCGCCGGCACCCGTCCGCCCGCTGCCGATCGGCGAGGTGGCTCCGGGCGTGCCGGTCGAGGGCCCGGTGGCCGGCCTCGACGAGGAGGTCCACGAGCTGCACCGGCGACGGTTCGGCCAGGGCCCGGCGTCCTAGCGCCGGGCCAGCACGGCCACCAGCGGCTGCCCCGGCACGAGCCGCCGGGCCGGTGCGGGCCGCAGGCCCGCCTCGGCGAGCTGCTGGCGCAGCGGCTCGACCTCGGGCAGCTCCATGCCCTCGCCCTGGGCGCGGAGCAGCAGGTCGAAGTGCCGGCTGAAGGGGTCCGGCGTGGCCGCGGTCGTCGTGACGAGCAGCGCGCCGCCCTCCGACAGCAGCCCCGCCACGGCCCGGAACAGGCGGACGCGTTCGGCGAGCGGCAGGTAGTAGACGACGTTGGCGAGGAGCGCGAGGTCGTAGGGGCCGCCGGCCTCACCGCCGGCCGCGAGGGCCAGCACGTCGCCGCGCAGCACGCGGGTCCGCCCGCGCAGCCCCCGCCGCGCGAGCAGCCGCTCGGCGATGTCGGCGACGGCCTCGTCGACCTCGATGCCCGTGCCCTCCGCCGCCGGCGCAGCGGCCAGCATCGCGGCCAGGTTCTGCCCCGCTCCGCACCCGACGTCCAGCACCCGCGCGGGGCGCACCTCGCGCACCGCAGTTCCCAGGACCTCGTGCAGGACCGGCTCCATCGCGCGGGTGAGCTGGGCGATCGTCTCCCCCCGCTCGGCGACGTCGCGACGTGGCGGCCCCCCGCGCAGCTGGGAGGGCAGTTCCCGGTAGAGCCCGGTGTGGAAGCCGGCGAACCCCTCGTACGCGCCGCGCAGCACCGCGTCGTCCAGCAGCCGCCGGCCGCGCCGCGACAGCGACCACCCGCCCGCCGAGGCGCGGACGAGTCCGTGGGCCTGCAGCACCCGCAGCCACGGCTCGAGCAGGCCGGCGTCGTCGAGGCCCAGCTGCGCGCGCACGGACGCGGTGTCGGCCGGCCCGTCCCGCAGGCACTCGAGCACGCCGGTGGACAGGCCTGCGGCACCCACCGCGAGCCGGACGGCGGCCAGGCCGTCCCGGGCGGCGCGCAGCCACGGCAGCCCGCCGCCGCAGAGCAGCTTGGCGGCGGCGACGAGGCGGCTCATGCGCCCTCCCTCTCCTCCAGGGGTGGCCCGGCACCTGCCGGGACGTGCAGGTCACCGTCTCCCACGGCGTCGAGGGACGCACCCCGGCGCCCGGCGACCTCCAGCAGGACGGCGGCCAGCTCGTCCGGCGCGCTGACCATCGGGTCGTGGCCGGTGGCCAGCTCGACGACCTCCCACCCCGGCTGGGACCGCACCAGCCGGCGCGAGGGGTCGATGGTCGGCAGCGCCGGCGCGGTGCAGTCGACGTAGGTGCGCGGCCGGGCGGCCCACCGGTCGGCGTCGAAGTGCAGCGGGTCCTCGTACACCCCACCGGGCTGCGGGGTCTGCCGCTGCTCCACCCACGCGGCGTCGTCCCCGGTGAGGCCGTAGGCCGACGCCGGCGGCGGCGGGATGTGCCCGCGCTCGGCGATCACCGCGCGGCGGGCGGCCCGCGTCTCCGGCGGGTTGCCGTCGGCCCAGCTCTGCCCGGGCGTCGGGACGACGGCGTCGACGTACACCAGCCGGCCGACCTCCTCACCCAGCCGGTCGGCCGCGCCGGTGACGACGAGTCCGCCGTAGCTGTGCCCGACCAGGACGGCGCCGGAGCACTCGCCGGCGCGCACCGCGGCCACGACGTCCTCGACGTGCGTGGCGAGGGTGACCTCCGGCGAGAGCTGGTGCGCCCGCTCCCCCACCCCGGTCAGCGGCACGGGCAGGACGGAGTGCCCGGCCCGCTCCAGCGCCGGCAGCACCCGCGCCCAGCACCAGGCGCCGTGCCAGGCCCCCGCCACCAGGACGACGGTGGTCACCGGCCCCGCGCCACGTCGAGCGCGATGCGGATCAGCGGCGCCTGCAGCGGCAGCCGGACGGCGGCCACCGCCATCGGCAGCGCCCGCCGCGGCACGACGCGGACGGTGTGCAGGTGGGCGGGCAGGAAGGCGACCAGCAGCGCTGCCGCGGCCCACCCCCCGGCCCGCCGCGTCACCGGCACCGCCATCAGCCCGGCCGTCCCGATCTCGGCCACCCCGCTGGCGTACACCCAGGCGCGGGCGTCGCCCAGCTCCGGCGGCACCAGCCACTCGTACGTGCGCGGCCGGACCAGGTGCAGCACCCCCGACCCGCCGAGCGCCGCCGCCAGGACCCTCGCCGTCCGTGTGAGCTCCACGCGGTCACCGTAGGCTCGCCGTTCGTGTCCGCCCTCGACCTGGCCATCGCGGCGGGCGTCGCCCTCGTCGCCGGCGCGATCAACTCCGTCGCCGGCGGCGGCTCGCTGATCCTCTTCCCCACGCTCGTCGCACTGGGGCTGGGGACCGTGGCCGCCAACGTCACCAACTCGATCGCCCAGTGGCCGGGCTACCTCGGCGGCGTACTCGGCTTCCGCTCGGAGTACGCCGGCCAGCGCGGACGGCTGCTCCGCTTCGGCCTGGCCGCGCTGCTCGGCGGCGTGACCGGCAGCGTCCTGCTGCTCACGACGCCCAGCGAGGCCTTCGACGTCGTCGTCCCCGTGCTGGTCCTGCTGGCCAGCCTGCTGCTGGCGGTGCAGCCGCTGCTCACCCGGCGGTTGAAGCAGACCGAGGACGGCGGCCCGCGGCGCGACCCGGGGTGGCTGTACGCGGCGCTGTTCCTGGCCACGGTCTACGGCGGCTACTTCGGCGGTGCCCTCGGCGTCATCCTGGTCGGCGTCCTCGGGGTGGGCCTGCACCGGCTCAAGCTGGCCAACGCGCTGAAGTCGGCGCTCTCGGCGGTCACCGCCACCGTCACCGTCGTCGTGTTCGGCCTGTTCGGACCGGTCGCCTGGCAGGTCGTCGCCGTCGCCGCGCCGGCCAGCCTGCTCGGCGGCTTCCTCGGCGCCCGCATCGCCACCCGGATCCCGGTCAGGCCGCTGCGGGTGTTCATCGTCGTCTTCGGCGTCGCGGTCTCGCTCTACCTGTTCACGCGGATCTGACCGCGCGGGGCCCCGCGCGCGCTGTGGGCCGCGTTACACGTGTGACGGAGGGGTCCACCCGGACGCGGACACGCCCCGCGCGTCCCCGCCGGACGCGGGGCCCTGCCTAGCGTCGGGTCATGCGCGAGAACCGACTCTCCCCGGTCCGGGACGTGGACGACGCCGCCCGGGTCCAGCAGCTGCACCTGATCGCCGCGGCGCGGGCCGCGGCCGTGCGGCCGACGTCCGAGCAGCAGGTCTCCGACATCGTCCGCGTCACCGTGGACGACGAGGTCGACACCCGGACCTTCCGGGCGATCGTCGCCGACATCTCCGACGACGTCCTGCGGTGAGTCCCCGGCCATCTCCGCGGAGATGGCCGGGAACTCACTCGCCGCCGCGGCCCGGCTCCCCGATCGCGATCATCGCCTCCACGGCCCGACGGGCCCGGGCGGCGGTCCCGGCGTCGACGTCCACCGCGCCCTCGCCGGTGCGCAGCGTCCGCAGCAGCTTGGCCGGCGTGATCATCTTCATGTAGCGGCAGGCGGCGCGGTCGTTCATCGGGATGAACTGCGTCCCGGAGTTGAGCGCCCGCAGCTGGTGCAGGATGCCGACCTCGGTGGCCACCAGGACCTGCGGGGCGCGCGTGGTCGCGGCCTGCTCCACCATGCCGCCGGTGGACAGCACCCGCGTGCGCTCGGCCGGCAGGTCGCCGTGGCTGACCAGGTCGAGCACCGAGGTGGTGCAGCCGCACTCCGGGTGCACGAGGATCTCGGCGTCCGGGTGGGCGGCCACCTGCGCGCGGACGTCGGACGGGCTGATGCCGGCGTGCACGTGGCACTCCCCCGCCCACACGTGGACGTTCTCCCGCCCGGTCACCCGCTTGACGTGCGCGCCGAGGAACTGGTCGGGGCAGAAGAGGACCTCCCGGTCCTCCGGGATCGACCGGATCACGTCGGCGGCGTTGGACGACGTGCAGCAGATGTCGGTCTCGGCCTTCACCGCCGCGGTGGTGTTCACGTAGCTGACGACGACGGCGCCGGGGTGCTCGGCCTTCCACTCGCGCAGCTGCTCGGCGGTGATGGAGTCGGCCAGCGAGCAGCCCGCCTCGTGGTCGGGCAGCAGCACGGTCTTGTCCGGCGAGAGAATCTTCGCCGTCTCGGCCATGAAGTGGACGCCGCAGAAGACGATCTCGCGGGCGTCGGTCTGCGCCGCGACCCGCGACAGGTACAGCGAGTCGCCGGTGAAGTGGGCGACGTCCTGGATCTCGGGGACCTGGTAGTTGTGCGCCAGGACCACCGCGCCGCGCTCCTCGGCCAGCCGGCGGACCTCTGCGGCCCAGGTCTCGTACTCGGCCGGCGAGAGGGTGCGCTCGTCGCCGGCGACGGCGGGGGTGGCGGGCGCGGTGGTGGTGGTCACGGAGCTCCTCGGCGGGGTGGGCGGCGGCCACATGATGCCCCGCGTGACACGGTGGCTGTGGCGCGGGGCACCCCGACCAACGCCGTCCCCCCGTCCGCGCTTCCCGGCACCGCCGGACGTCGTGGAGGAGGTGCCTGACCCGCCGTCCCTCCGCCACCCGCGGGTCCTCGCGGCCATCACCGTCGCCTCCCGCCGCCGGGCGCCTCCGCCCGGTGGCCCCGCCCCGAGCGTGCCGGGGTGGGAGGACGGGTCCTGCTCCTAGCGGAGGTGCCCGGTGTCGTTGACCAGGCGGACGGCGGCCCGCCCGTCGGAGCGCCACGCGATGGTGCTGAGGGACGCCGCCTCGAGGAACACCCGGTGGACGACGTCGTCGGGCACGTCGAGGCCGGCGGCGAGCAGCAGCTTGATCGGCGTGACGTGGGAGACGACGAGCACCGTCTTCCCGGCGTGCCCCCGCAGGATGCGGGCCCGGGCGCGGGCGACCCGGTCGCTGACGTCGGCGACCGACTCCCCGCCGGGTGCTGCGACGCTGATGTCCTCGGCGAACCGGCGGGCCGCCAGCGGGTGCCGCTGCTTGGCCTCCTCGGCGGTGAGGCCCTCGAAGTCGCCGAAGTCCAGCTCGACCAGGTCGTCGTCGTACTGCACCGGCAGCCCGAGCACCGCGCCGACCACCTCGGCGGTCTCCCGGGTGCGGCGCAACGGCGAGGCCACGATGACGTCGATGCCGAGCTCCGCGGCCCGTTTCGCCCCGGCCTCGGCCTCGGCCCTGCCGATCGCCGACAGGGGCAGGTCGTTGCGGCCGCTGTAGCGACGTTCCGGCGTGTGCTCGGTCCGCCCGTGCCGCAGCAGGTGCGTGACGGTGGTGACGGCCGGCGCACGCGGGGGCACCGGCTGGACGTCGTCGCCCGCGGTGGTGGGCTCGGCGGCGAGGTCGCGGTGGACCGGCCGGCCGTCCATCGCGCTGTTGGCCAGCGCGTCGGCGGCGCCGTTCTGCGCACGGGGCACCCAGGTGTACCGGACGCTGCCCAGCTGCCGGGCGATCTGCTGGGCCTGCAGCGCGAGCTTCTGCATGTCGGGGTGCTTGACCTTCCACCGACCCGACATCTGCTCGACGACGAGCTTGGAGTCCATCCGCACCTCGACGTCGGCGGTCGGGTCGAGGTCGAGCGCGGCCTGCAGCCCGGCGACCAGGCCGCCGTACTCGGCGACGTTGTTCGTCGCCCGCCCGACGGACTCGGCCCGTTCCGCCAGCACCTTGCCGGTCGTCGCGTCCCGCACGAGAGCGCCGTAGCCGGCCGGGCCGGGGTTGCCGCGCGAGCCGCCGTCGGCCTCGACGACCAGCCGGCGGGTCACAGCCCCGACTCCGCGGTGCGCACGAGGATCCGGCCGCAGTTGTCGCAGCGCACCACCTCGTGGGGGTCGGCGTTGCGGACGGCGGCGAGCTCCTTGCCGAAGAGCTCGATGCGGCAGCCCTGGCACTGGCGGGCCTTGAGCACGGCCGCGCCGGTGCTGCCGGTCTGGGTGCGGATCCGCTCGTAGAGCGCGAGCAGGTCGGCCGGGATGCGGGCGGCGGCCTCGGTGCGGGCGGCCTCGTGCTGCGCCGTCCCGTCGGCGATGTCGGCCAGGGCGTCGTCGCGCAGCTGCTGGGCACGCTCCAGCTCGGCCTGGGCCGTCTGCTGTCCCTCCTGCGCCTCGGCGAGGGCGACCTCCGCGGTCTCGAGCTGCTCCATGAGCTCGAGCTCCTGGTCCTCCAGGTCGGACTGTCGCCGCGCCAGCGACTGCATCTCGTGCTGCAGGTCGGTCATCTGCTTGGCCGAGACGCTGCCGGAGTCCAGCAGCCCCTGGTCGCGGGTCACCCGCGCGCGCACCGTCTCGACGTCGCCCTCGAGCCGCTTGACCTCCCGCTGCAGGTCGCGGACCTCGGTCTCGGCGCGCACCACGGCGGTGGCCAGCTCTCGCTCCTTCCCGGCCGCGGCCTCGACCGCGGCGTTCTCGGGGAGGGTGCGCCGGCGGTGGGCGAGCTGGCCCAGGGCGACGTCCTCGGCGGCGAGGGCCAGCAGCTTCTGCTGGTCGAAGTGGTCGGCCTTCACCCGTCCAACCTACCGGGGCACCGCCCCGGTCCCGGCCCCCGTGCGGGGCCACGCCGCGAGCGTCGTCGGCCCCCCTGCAGGGGCCCGCCGCGAGCTCGCGAGCGGTGGGGGGCAGGGGGGCCCTTCACGGGGTCCGTCACCGGCGGGCCGGTCGCTCCCCCGTCGCTCCTGGCGGTGCCGACTCCAGCGGGTCGGGCAGCTCGCGGAAGGTGGGGTCGTCCCGCTCGGCGGTGTAGTCGGTGTCCGCCGTCCCGTCGACACCCGGGTCCACCCCTGCTCCCCGCAGCGCCGCGGTGACCAGGACGGTGACCACCAGGTTGACCAGCAGCGCGACGAAGCCGGCGTAGACCGTGACGGCCGTGTCGAGGCCGAGGTCGGACAACGCGAACGCCGACCCGCCGAAGTGCTCGCGTAGCACCGTGCCGTCGGGACCGACCCGCTGGGTGACGTAGAGCGCCAGCAGGCCGGCGGCCATGCCGGCCACCCAGCCGGCGACGAGGCCGCCGCGGTGCAACCAGCGGGTGTAGAGGCCGATCGCCACCGACGGCAGCGTCTGCAGGATGATCACGCCGCCGATCAGCTGCAGGTCGATGGAGAACTGCGGGTCGATGAAGATGATCGCCGCGACCGCGCCCAGCTTGACCACCAGCGAGACGACCTTGGCGACCTGCGCCTCCTGCCGTGCGGTGGCGTCGCGCTTGAGGAACTCCTTGTAGATGTTGCGGGTGAACAGGTTCGCCGCGGCGATCGACATGATCGCGGCCGGCACCAGCGCACCGATGCCGATGGCGGCGAAGGCGATGCCGGCGAACCAGCTCGGGAACATCTGCTGGAAGAGCACCGGGACGACGGTGTTCCCGTCGCCGCCGATCGGCTCCACCCCGGCCGCGATGGCCATGAAGCCGAGCAGGGCGATGAAGGCCAGCGCGAAGCTGTAGAGCGGCAGCGCGCTCATGTTCCGCTTGAGGACGTCGCGGTCGCTCGCCGCCAGCGCACCGGTGAGCGTGTGCGGGTAGAGGAACAGCGCCAGCGCCGAGCCCAGCGCCAGCGTCGCGTAGTTCAGCTGCGAGGCCTCGCCCAGCACGACGCCGCCGGTGCCGGTGGACGCGAACTTCGCCTCGGCGGCGCCGAAGATCGCGTCCCAGCCGCCGAGCCTGGACGGGATGACGATGACCGCGACGATGATCGTCAGGTAGATCAGCGTGTCCTTGACGAACGCGATGAGCGCCGGCGCCCGCAGCCCGGAGTTGTAGGTGTAGAGCGCCAGGATGATGAAGGCGACGATGAGCGGCAGCTCGCCCTCCACGCCCATCGCCTTGAGCACGGCCTCGATACCGACCAGCTGGAGCGCGATGTAGGGCATCGTCGCGACGATCCCGGTGATCGCCACCAGCAGCGCCATCGTGGGCGAGTCGAACCGGGAGCGCACGAAGTCCGCCGGCGTCACGAACCCGCGCACGTGGCTGACCGACCACAGCCGGACCACCACCAGGAAGACCAGCGGGTACACCACGACCGTGTACGGGACGGCGAAGAAGCCGGCCGCGCCCGCGCCGAACACCAGCGCCGGGACGGCGACGAAGGTGTAGGCCGTGTACAGGTCACCGCCGAGCAGGAACCAGGTGACCCAGGTGCCGAAGTTGCGCCCGCCCAGGCCCCACTCGTCCAGGTGCATGAGGTCCTCGGCGCGCCGCCAGCGGGCGGCGACGAACCCCATCACCGTCACGAGGAGGAACAGGACGCAGACGATGACCAGCTCGACGACGTCGACCCCGTCCACCGCTCAGCGCCCCCGAGCCGTGCGGCCGGCGGTCGGGCGGCGCCGGGTCGCGCGGTGGGCGAGGAACGTGGCCAGGACGCCGAGGGGCACGAACGCCAGCTGCACCCAGTAGAAGAAGGGCCAGCCGAAGAGCGTGGGCTCGACCCGGTTGTAGAGCGGGACCAGCAGCGGGACCACGACGGCGACCAGCAGCAGCCAGTTCCACGGGCTGCGGTCGCTGCGGGCGGGCGCGACGTCCCGCGGGCGCGGGTCCGCCGGCGGTTCGGTCCCCGCGCTCATCGGCCGGCCTCCTCCTCCGGGGACGGCCCCGGGGCGTCGTCGTCCGGCCGCGGCTGCGACCGGATCAGCGGCTGGCCCCGGCGTGCGTCGTCCACGGGTCGGTGCGCCGCCGGGACACGGCGACGTCCACCCGGCCGGACAGGTCGCGGGCGAGGACGTCGGCCGCGACGGGCAGCCAGGGCCACTCGGAGGCGAAGTGTGCCACGTCACAGACCGCTGGACCCCGCACCTCCTGCGCCTCCGACACGGGGTGGTGCCGCAGGTCGCTGGTGAGGAGGACGTCGGCCCCGGCCGCCGCTGCGGCGGGGAGCAGCGAGCCGCCGCTGCCGCCGCAGACGGCGACGGTCTCGATGCGGCGTCCCGGGTTCCCGGCCGCGCGGACGCCGCCGACGGTCCCCGGCAGGGCTGCGGCCACCCGCTCGGCGAACTCCGCGAGGGTTACCGGCTCGGGGAGGCGGCCGACGCGGCCGAGCCCGGCGCGGGGGTCGGTGGCGGCCGGCTGGAGCGGGCGGGTGCCGGTGAGGCCGAGGGCCGCGGCGAGAGCGTCGTTCACGCCGGAGCCGGGCGCCCGGTCGGCGTTGGTGTGCGCGACGAACAGGCCGGCGCCGGAGCGGACGAGGCGGTGCACCAGGCGGCCCTTGGGGTCGTCGGCCGGGACGCCGTGGACCGCGGTCAGGAAGAGCGGGTGGTGGGTGACGAGCAGCTGGGCGCCGCTCTCGACGACCTCGTCGACGACGGTGGCCACCGGGTCGACGGCGAACAGCACCCGCTCCACCGGTTCGTCCGGATCCCCGCAGACCAGCCCGACGGCGTCCCAGTCCTCGGCCAACGCGGGGTCGTAGCGCGCCTCCAGCGCGGCGATGACCTCCCCCAGTGTCACGCTCACGCGCGCCGACCCTAGGACAGCGACCCGGCGGGCGGCGCGAGCGGGACGCACCCGGCGCGGAGGCGGCTACACCGGCCGCGCCATGGCGACGCGGCGGCCGTGCCGGGTCAGGCCGAGTTCCACCTCGTGCCCGGCGAGCGCCTCCAGCTCGGGACCGAGGTCGTCGGTCACCTGCCACCCGTGCCGGGCGTACCAGGGCGCGTTCCACGGCACGTCCGCGTAGGTCAGCAGGGTGACCCGCCGGGCGCCGGCCGCCCGGGCCTCGTCGACCGAGGCCGAGAGCAGGGCCGCACCCAGGCCTCGCCGCATCGCCGACGGGTGCACCGACAGCTGCTCCAGGTGCACGTCGCCGTCCACCCGCTCCAGGACGGCGAACCCGACCACCGGCCGCCCGACCACCAGCACCCGCCACGCCCGGGCTCGCAGGTCGGCCGGAGCCGCGACCGGCAGGTCCAGCACGCCGCGCTGCCGGAACAGCTCGTCGGCGGCCTCCTCGACCGCGGGGACCTCCCGCAGGTCGGCGGCCGAGGCGACCCGGACAGCAGCGACACCGGCCACGCCCGGAGCGTCCCAGAGCGGCGGGGTGGAAAGCTCGGGAACCGTGGCGGAGCGGGCGTTGCGTGCACCGGCCTGGCTGGAGGAGCTGGTGCGCACGACCCCTCCCCCGGTGCCGTGGCGGGACGTCGTCCGCTTCGCCGTGACGGTGCCCGCGCCCCTCGCCGTGGCGGTCGCGGTCGAGGGCGGCATCGAGCCCGGCCCGGTGCTCGGGGCGGGCGTCTTCGCCACGACCGGCGCGCTCGCCGGCAGTCTCGCCCCGCAGGGCGGTCCGCTGCGCGACCGGCTGCGCCGCACCGCCGCGGCGACCGTCTTCGGCGGCATCGGGCTGGTCATCGGCCAGTTCGCCTCCGGCGGCGGGTGGCTGCCGGTGGTCGTCGTCGCGGTCGCTGCTGCCCTGGCGGCGTTCATCAGCGCGGTCAACGCCGCCCTCTCGCTCGGCTCCCTCCAGCTGCTCGTCTACACCGCCCTCGCCTCGGGCCTGGTCACCCCGCTGTCCGCCGTCGCCGAGGTCGGCTGCTTCGTCGCCGGGACGGCGTGGGCGACGCTCACCACCCTGGTGCAGTACGCGACCGAGCGGGGCGACCCCGACCGGACGGCGGTCGCCACCGTCTTCACCCGCATCGGCGAGCTGCTCGCCGCGGCCGGGCAGCCCCGGGCCGAGGACGCGCGCCGGGAGCTGACCACCGCCCTCAACGACGCCTACGACCGGGTCATCCGCTCGCGCAGCCGCAGCGCGGGGCGCAGCCGCGCGCTCTCCGAGCTGGCCGGTGTCCTCAACGCGGCCGCACCGCTGGTCGAGGGCGCGGTGGCCACCGCCCGCGCCGGGGTGCCCGCCGACCCGCAGGACGTCGGCGCCGTGCACGCCCTCGCGGCCGCGGTGGCCGGCAGACAGGACCTGCCCGAGGACCGGCCGGAGCCCCTGGAGGAGGGCGAGCCCACCCGCCGGGCGGTGCGCCACGGGCTGCGGCTGGCGTGGAACGTCGTCGGCGACCCCGAGGAGCGGGCCGGGGCGGCGGTCCCCCCGATCCGGCTGGACTGGCGGCTGCGCCTGCGCGACCTCGTCGACCGCACGCTCGGCAGCCCCGACACCCGCGGCTTCGCCGTCCGCCTGGCCCTGTGCATGACGATCGCCGAGATCGCCCGCCAGTACCTGCCCATCGAGCGGCCCTACTGGGTGCTGCTCACCGTCGCGATCGTGCTCAAGCCCGACTTCGGGTCGGTGTTCACCCGCGCGGTCCAGCGCGGCGCCGGCACGCTGCTCGGCGTCCTCCTCGGCTCGGTGCTGCTGGCGGCGCTGCCGCGCAACGCGTGGGTGCTGGTCGCCATGGCCGCGGCCGCCGCGCTGCTGCCGTGGGCCCGCGGCGCCAACTTCGGCCTGTTCTCCGTCTTCCAGACGCCGGTGATCATCCTGCTGCTGGACATCGCCCTGCCCGGGGGCCCGGGGCTGGTCGGCGCGCGGCTGCTCGACACCCTCATCGGCTGCGCGATCGTGCTGGTCTTCGGCTACCTTCTGTGGCCGCAGACGTGGCGGGCGCCGCTCGACGAGGCGCTCCGCGACGCCGCGCACGCCCTCGACGAGTTCGTCGAGGCGGCCTTCACCGGCAGCCCGGCCGAGCGGCGCCGAGCCCGCCGGCGCAGCTACCGCGCGCTCACCGAGCTGCAGACCCAGCTGCAGCGCCGGCTGGCCGAGCCGCCGCCGGTCAGCACCCGCGCCGCCGCCTTCTGGCCGGTCATCGTCCAGCTGGAACGGACGTCGGACGCCGTGACCGAGGCCGTGATCGCCACCCGGCACGGCGAGCCGGCGCCCGACCTGGCGCAGGTCGCCGTCCTCCGCCGCGCCATCCGCGAGCTGGAGGACGACATCCGCGCGCACCGCCCGCCGGACGACGCCGAGATCCACGCCGACGGCGTCCTCGCCCCGGTCGCCCGCGAGGTGGACGCCGCCCGCCGGCTGGTCCGCGACGCCGCCCCCGGCCGCCGTCCCGGCACCGCCGTCGCCGACGAGTAGGCCGGCGCCCCCCGGGTGAGGATGGCCGGGTGACCGCTCGCGAGCTGACCGTCCGCACCGACGACGGCGTCGACCTGCACGTCGAGGTGGACGGCGCCGAGAACGCCTCCCTGACCGTCGTCCTCAGCCACGGGTTCACCGCCCGGCTGGGCGAGTGGGACCTGCAGCGCGAGGCCCTGCGCGGCCGCGCCCGGCTGGTGCTGTGGGACCAGCGCGGGCACGGCCGCTCCGGCTGGACGCCGCTGACCCGGGCGACGATCGACCGCACCGGCCGCGACCTGGGCCAGGTGCTGGACGCCGCCGTCCCCGAGGGACCGGTGGTGCTGGCCGGCCACTCGATGGGCGGGATGAGCGTCATGGCCCTGGCCCGGCAGCGCCCCGAGCTGTTCGGCACCCGCGTCGTCGGCGCCTTCCTGCTGGCCACCTCCGCCGGCGGGCTGGTCACGACCGGCGTCGTCGGCCTCGCGGTGCGCCTGCTGCGCGCGCTCGGCCTGCTGCCGGTCTACCTGTGGCTGCTGCAGCTGTGGGCGCCGCTGCTGGAGCGGTTCCGCCGCCGCGGCACCCGGATCGGCCGCTGGTACACGCGGCGCTACCTGTTCGGCCGGGACGACGCCGACCCGGAGCAGGTGCGGGTGGTGCAGGACCTGCTGGAGGAGACCCCGCTGCCGGTGACGATGGCCTTCTACGCGACCTTCCTCGACCACGACGAGTCCGCCGCGCTGCCGGTGCTCGGGCGGGTGCCGGTCACCGTCGTCGCCGCGACCCACGACCGGCTCACCCCGCTGCCCCACGGACGGCGGCTCGCGGAGGAGATCGGCCCGTCGGCCGAGCTGGTCGTCGTCGACGGCGCCGGGCACAGCGTGAACCTGACCCGCACCGCGGTCGTCGACGCGGCGTTCCTGCGGCTGCTCGACCGGGCGGAGGGCGTGACGCGCGCGGCCTGAGCTCCGGTGGACGTGACCTCGGCCACGTGGTCGGGTAGGGGCCACCCGGATGGGGGGCGCGGCGTTCCGGGAGCCCCCGCGGAGCAGGGACGATGGCCCGCCCGGACGAGGCGGGGGTGGGAGGAGCTGACCGTGGACCGCATGAGCCCGACCGACGCCGGTTTCTACTACGCGGAGAGCGAGAACACGCCGCTGCACGTGGGCTCCGTGGCGGTGTTCGAGGGGCCGGCCCCCTCCTACGGCGACGTCGTGCGGCTGCTGCTGGGCAAGCTGCCCCTGGTGCCGCGGTACCGCCAGCGGGTCCGCCGGGTGCCGCTCGACCTGGGCCGGCCGTTGTGGGTCGACGACCCGCACTTCCAGATCCTGTACCACGTCCGGCACACCGCCGTGCCGAGCCCGGGCGGTGAGGAGCAGCTGCGCAACCTGGCCGGACGCGTCCTCGGCCAGCGCCTGGACCTGGCCAAGCCGCTGTGGGAGCTGTGGCTGGTCGAGGGCCTGGAGGACGGCCGCTGGGCGCTGATCTCCAAGGTCCACCACTGCATGGTCGACGGCATCGCCGGGACCGACCTGATGCAGCTGATGTTCGACCTGACGCCCGACGCCACGCACGGCGAGCCGCAGGACTGGGCGCCGCAGCGCAACCCGTCGTCCCTCGAGGTGGTCGCCGGCGCCGTGCAGGACGCCGTCACCCACCCGCTGCGCGAGCTCACCCGGCTGTCCGGCACCGAGGGCGTGCGCGGTGCGGGCCGCAACGCCGTCCGGGCCGGCCGGTCACTGGCCACCGGCGTCCCCTCCATGGCCCGCCAGCTGGCCACGCCGACCGCCCGCTCGCTCAACGGGCCGATCGGCCCGCACCGGCGCTGGGCCTGGACCGACGCGGAGTTCGACGAGCTCAAGGGCGTCCGGACGGCGCTCGGCGGCACCGTCAACGACGTCGTCCTCGCCGCCATCACCCGCGGCTTCCGGGACCTGCTCGAGCGGCGCGGCTCGCTGCGCCAGGGACTGGTCGTGCGTTCGATGGTGCCGATCTCGGTGCGCCAGGCCGACCAGCGGGGGCAGCTGGACAACCAGATCTCGGCCGTGTTCGTCGACCTGCCCGTCGGTGAGCCGGACCCGGTGGCCCGGCTGACCTCGGTGCGCCGGCAGATGGACGAGCACAAGAAGGTCCTGCAGGCCGTCGACGCCCGCTCGATCATCGCGATGGGCGACTTCGTGGCGCCGACGCTGCTGTCCATGGGCGTGCGGGCCGCGCTGGCCGCCGGCCAGATGTGGTGCCAGGCCGTCACGACCAACGTGCCCGGGCCGCGGGTGCCGCTGTACGTGCTGGGCCGCCGGATGTGCTCGGCGCACGCCTACGTGCCGATCGCCGGCGGCACCCGCGTGTCGATCGGGATCTTCTCCTACCTCAACACGATGACCTTCGGGATCAACGCCGACTTCGACGCCTTCCCCGACGTCGACGTCCTCTCCGGGGGCATCCGGCGCGGCATCGACGAGCTGGTCGCCGCCGCCCGGCAGGCCACCCCGGCGAGCGCCGCGACCTGAAGAAGGACCCCGTCCTCCCCACCCTCCGCGAGCTCAGGGCGGGACCCGGGACGGGGCCACCGAGTTGGGAGAGCAACGGGATGCCAGTCCTCGAATCCGACCTCACCGTCGCCGTCACCGGTCCCACGGGGACCTTCGGCAGCGGCCTCGTCCCGCTCCTGCAGGCCGACGACCGCGTGGCGCGCATCGTCGGCATCGCCCGGCGGCCGTTCGACCCGGCCGAGCGGGGCTGGACGAAGATGGAGTACCGGCGCGGCGACGTCCGGGACCCCGCGGCCCTGGGGGAGGCCTTCGCCGGCGCCGACGTCGTCGTGCACCTGGCGTTCCTCATCACCGGCAACGCCTCCCGGGGGACGACCCGGGAGATCAACGTCGACGGCACGCTGAACGTCTTCCGCGCCGCGGCCGCCGCCGGCGCCCGCCGCTTCGTGTACGCCTCGTCGGTGGCAGCCTACGGCTGGCACCCCGACAACCCCGAGCCGATCCCCGAGGACTGGCCGGTGCGCCCGGCCACCCGGCTGTTCTACGGCCAGGAGAAGGCCGAGCTCGAGCAGCTCCTGGACGCCGAGGCCGCCACCACCCCCGACCTGGCGCTGTACCTGCTGCGCCCGCCGGTGGTGCTCGGCCCCCACGCGGTCGGCGCCAAGGACGTCCTGCCCGGCCCGCTCGCGCCCATCGGGCGGGCGCTGTTCAGCCGCCCGCGACGGCTGCCGCTCCCGGTGCCGGTGCTCGCGCCCGAGCTGCGGTTCCAGTTCATCCACGAGGACGACGTCGGCAGCGCCCTGCAGCTGTGCGTCGTGGGCGCCGGTCCGGCCGGCGCCTACAACATCGCCGGGGACGGCGTCCTGACCACCGCCGACGTGCTGCGCGAGTTCGGCGCGCTCCCCCTGCCGGTACCGGCCGCACCCGCCGAGCTGGCCGCCCGCGCGGTGACCCGGGTCCCGTTCCTGCCGCCGGTCGCCGAGTGGGTGGAGGCGTTCACCCGGCCGGTGATCATGGACACCGCCAAGGCGAAGAGCCAGCTGGGCTGGCGGCCGCACTTCACCGGGTGGGAGGCGCTGCGGGCGACGCTGGCCTGAAGGAAGGACCCCGGTGCCGCCCACGCCTCGCGAGCTCGGCGCGGGCCCCCGCACCGGGGCCGTTCCAGCACCTCACCGGGGCAGCCAGGCCAGGACGTGCTCGGCCAGCGACTCCGGGCACTGCAGCTGCGGCACGTGACCGACGCCCGGCAGCTCGACGTAGCGCCAGTCCGGGTGCCGCCGGGCGACGTCACGCGCCACCGACACCGGCACCAGCCGGTCGCGGTCGCCGTGCACGAGCAGCACCGGCACCTGCACGCCGGCCATCGCGCGGCGCATCAACCGCGGGTCGGCCAGGAGCAGGAGCAGCGAGCGGGCCGCGGTGAGGAAGGCGCGGTCCATGCCGACGACGTCGCGCCGCTCGTCGACCAGCGCGACCGAGCGGTCGATGAGCGCCGGCGGGACGGCGTCGGGGTCGACGCCGCAGAGCACGAGCATCTCCCGGACCGTGCCGCGCGCGCCGAGCCTCCGGCGACGGCCGGCCAGGTAGCGCAGGCCCGCGCCGGGCAGTGCGTAGAGCCCGAACGCCGCCGCGACCCGGGGGTCCGGACGCCCCCGCGGACCGGGCAGCGCCGGGTCGACCAGCACCAGGCCGCTGACCTTCGCCGGCGAGCGCTGCGCCTCGAGCACCGAGACCATCCCGCCCATCGAGTTGCCGACCAGGACCACCGGCCCGCCGGTCACCTCGCGGACGAAGCGGTCGAGGACCACCACGTTGTCCCGCACGTTGGCCGTCCGCTGACCCGGCTCGCTGCGGCCGAAGCCGGGCAGGTCGAGGGCGTGCACCCGCGCGTGCGGGGTGAGCAGCGGTGCGAACAGGTCCCAGTTGAGGTGCGAGCCGCCCAGGCCGTGCACCAGGACGACGATCGGCCCGTCCTCCCGGCCGCCGAAGTCGACGTGGTGCACCGGGCCGTCGATGTCCACGGTGCGGCTGTGCCCGGGGGTGTCCCGGGCGTCGGTCTGGGCGTCCATGTCCGTACCGTGCCACGCCCGGATCACCGCCCCGGCTCCCGGGCCCGGGGTCGCCGGGATGTGTCACACCGCACAGCCAGACTGCCGATGGGTGTATCAGGTGCCGCTCTGGAGTGTCAGGAGCAGTACCGGGTGGTACCTGCACGGCGGGCCGCCCAGGGAGGCCGGCTGACGAGGAGGACGACGTGATCCGAGGCGATGGACCGGCGCTGCCGCTCTACCTGAGCGAGCCCGGCCGGGCGATGGCCGACTTCGGCCTGTACCTGGCGGCGCGGCCGCTGATGCCGCGGCTGCCGCAGGGCGACGGGCACCCGGTGCTCGTGCTGCCGGGGCTGATGGCCGACGACGCCTCGACGCGGGTGCTGCGCGCGACGCTGCGCCGGCTGGGCTACCGCGTCCACGGCTGGCAGCTGGGCCGCAACATCGGCCCCACCGCCGCCTGCGTGGCCGGCATGCGCGACCGCCTCGACGACCTCAGCGACCGCTACGGCCGGCCGCTGTCCCTGGTCGGCTGGAGCCTGGGCGGCATCTTCGCCCGCGACCTGGCCCGCCGGACACCGGACTCGGTGCGCCAGGTGGTCACCCTCGGCAGCCCGTTCCGGATCACCCGGCACAGCCAGAGCCGGGCCTCGCGGGTCTTCGACCGGTACTCGCACCTGCACGTCGAGCACCGTTCGCTGCCGCTGGAGCCCGACTGCACGCCGCTGCCGGTGCCCGCGACGTCCATCTACTCGCACCTCGACGGCATCGTCCACTGGCAGACCTGCCTCGAGACCCCCGGCGAGCGGGCGGAGAACATCGCCGTGATGGCCAGCCACCTGGGGCTCGGCCACCACCCGGCCGCCCTCTGGGCCATCGCCGACCGGCTCGCCCAGCCCGAGGGTGCCTGGCGACCGTTCCGGCCGCCGGTGTTCCTGCGCCCGGCCTTCCCCCGCCCGGACGTCCCGGCGCCGCTGGCCGGCGAGGCCGCCGCGGCCTGACCGCACCGACGACGAGGGCCCGGTGACCGCACGGTCGCCGGGCCCTCGTCGTGTCCAGGGGGTCCCCCGGTCCTGCGTCCGCCATCGCCGACTCGCTCCTCGGGAAGACCTCGGCCGCGTGCTGCCGGACCAGACCCCGGACCCCCACGTCCCGTGAGCAAGGCGGCGCTCCCCCGGTCGGTGCCGAGCGGCGTGCCGGCCTCCTGGCCGACCACCTGACACGCGCGGCGGGACGTCGTGTCGCGAGCGGCTCCTCAGCACCTCCGCTCCGCTGCGGGCACGAGTGGCCCGGAGTAGCGTCGCGAGGACCCCAGCCGGAACAGAGCCGTCCGGATCGAGGTCGCGATGCGAGACCTGCCGTCGTGCTCGGGGCGGTCGCCGCCCTGGCATCTCAGCCAGGTCTGCGCGCCCTGTTCCGCTCCGGACCACCGGTCCGGTGCGGACCCGTCGGGCCGGCACCGCCGACACGTCCGACCGCCTCGACGCCCCCGTCCGATGGGCTCGCCGCGGCACACCCTCGAGTAACCGCCCGGGTCCAGGCGCCCGCAGCACCGACGGCGTTTCGCCGCTCGCGCCTGGTCCGGCACAGCCAGGTCAGGAGATCTCCAGTGACAGCCACCGCGTCTTCCTCGACCGTTCCCGTCGAGGAGTGGGTTCGTTCCTTCACCGACGCCTCCGACAACGACCCGGAAATCCAAGCGCACGGCAAGTACTTCACCTGCGGCTACCTGCTCGACATGGAGAACCACCACTTCGTCGTACGGATGACCTCGGGCAGGGTGGCCGAGGTCGCAGTGGACCCCGGCCCACTCGATGTCGGCTACCAGTTCGCCATTCGCGCCAGCGCTGAGACGTGGCGCGGTTTCGCGACCGAGATCCCGGCACCCATGTACCACGGCATCTGGGCAGCGACCTTCCGCCGGGACATGAAATTGGAGGGCGACGTGCTCGTCCTCATGCAGAACCTGCGTTGCATCACCCGCCAGATCGAACTGCTCCGCACCGTTCGCGTCCCCGTCTGATTCCTGGAGCCTCTCCCATGCCACGGATCTCCCCCGTCACCGGGCGCTACGTGACCGTCGACGTCGACGACATCCAGTACAAGGTCTTCTACCTGGAGAACGGCAGTGGTCAACCGCTCGTGTGCCAGCACACCGCGGGTTGCCACAACCACCAGTGGCGCGGGCTGCTGGAGGACGAGGAGGTCACCAGGGACCACCGGGTCATCGCGTACGACCTCCCCCGGCACGGCAAGTCCGACCCACCCGAGAACAAGGAGTGGTGGAAGGAGGAGTACCGGCTGACCGCCGACCACTACACGAAGTTCATCGTCGCCCTCTGCGACGAGCTGGAGCTCGACCAACCGATCTTCATGGGGTCGTCCTTCGGCGGGAACGTGGCCTTGCAACTGGCCCTGCGGTATCCCGACCGATTCCGCGCCGTGATCCCTGTCGAGGGCGCCGACTACTCCCCCGGCTTCTACCTGGACTGGTGGCAGCACCCCCACGCGAACGCGGCGCAGGTGTGCGCCAGCGGGGTCTGGGACCTCATGGCCCCGCAGTCCCCGGAGGCCGACCGGTGGAAGACGTGGTTCTACTACACGCAGGGTTCGGAGGCGTTCAAGGGCGACCTCTACTTCTACTCGGTCGACCACGACCTGCGGGACAAGCTCGACCAGATCGACGGGGAACGGTGCCCCGTGGTCATGCTGACCGGCACCTATGACTACCTCACGACCCCGGACGACGGGCGTCGGACCGCCGACCACATCAAGAACGCCCACTTCATCGAGATGGAGGACATCGGCCACTTCCCGATGAGCGAGAACCACGAGGTCTTCCGGCGCTACCTGTTGCAGGCGCTGGAACGGATCGGGTCCCGCTCGGCCACCGCCCAGGCCTGATCGCGGCCGCTGCGAGCCGCACCGCCCTGCCCGGGAGGTCCTCGGCCGGACCTCCCGGGCACGGGCTCGAACGCCGTGCTCGCCGGGGCTCCTGCCGTTCGACGAGAGCGGTCGTGCGGGTGTCAACGCGGTGTCCACGTGGGCGACGCACGGGGCGGACGTCCCGGAGGATCCGCCAGGACCCTCCGGGACCCGCAGCGCGACGATCCTGCGGAAGCGCTGTCCCTCGGCGGGCGGCGCGGGGAGGGTTCGAGGACGGGCGCTAACTGGCCGCTGCCGGCTGGGGTGTCTGTGCCTGCTGCGGGCCGCTCGTTGCCGCGGATCCGTCCGATGCCCGGAGCATCTGCGCCATCGCTTCGAGGTTGTCCGCCGCCGACGCGCCGCCGCACGTCAAGGACGCGAGGAGTGCGCCGAGCAGGCCGGACCGGTCCGCCAGGATCCGGACCCGACCGATCTCGACGACGAGACCCAGCAGATCGAGACGCAGTCCGTTCGGGATGTCGAGGATCACGCATTCCACCGGCGTCGTCATTGAGCGTCCCCTCCGATGACGGGCGAGTGATTCGCCGCAGGCAGCAGGATTCGAGCCTCCCCGGCGGTCGCGTCCCTGCACCGTTCAGCGGCGTCGGCACAGCGACCGCTCGAGGGACAGGACACAGTGAACCCGCAGCGGCGTCACTCGAGCGTCACCGGTCCATCACTCGCAATACGAGACAGGGCGGCGTCGACCGGACGCCGGCCAGGCGGCGCGCCACGCGCCGGAGGACGACCGGACCGCGCAGGTGCCGGCGTGGCGCGCGGCCGGCTCGGGTGCCGGCCGGACCGGCACGGCAGATGCGGAGTGGTGGGCGCGGCCGGGATCGAACCGGCGACCGCTCGCATGGCAGGCCCACCTCGCCAGGGCGCGGTCCTGATCATCATGGGTCATCCCGGTTCTGCCTTCTGAGCAGGGAAGATCGCGCCGGGCGACCGTCACCATGACCCCGGTCATCACCTCTGGGACAGGCAGTTACCTACATGACCGGTAACAATTTCGGTCACGTCGCCCTCCCCCTGGACGACTCGGAGGCGCGACAGAGGACCCCCATGCAGACGGCCTCGTCACCCGGGCCGGCGTCTTGGCGGGATGACCTGAGCAACCGCTGGGCCGGACGACTTGATCCCCCGGCCGGTCTGTCCCGTGCGAGCAGTACAGGGCTCCGATGTCCGAGCCAGGCGTCTTGCGAGCTACGCGCCTAGTGCGCGCCGCCGGAGGCTGCTCGACCGCTGACCCCAGCCCAGGGGTTGTCCGAGCCGTGACGCAGGACACCGGGTGTGCAACTGGCACCGACCCGGCCGGTCGTGTGTAAATGGCACCGATCACCTTGACTAAACGTCCAGTCAAGGACGCAGGGGGATGAGTGGTGCCGGCCCGCAAGATCGTGGACGAGCAGGAGGTTATCCGCTGGTTCCAAGAGGGCCGGACCTACGACTGGATGTGCCACGAGTACCGGCGCAAGTACGGCATCGAGACCCGGCCGTCACTATGGGGCAACTTCCGCCGACGCCGGGGGCTGACCCGGCGCACCGTTCGGGACGACGAGCTGATCCCCTGGGCGGTCAAGCCCGAGCACCGTGGGGCACATGCGCTCCAGATGCTGCGATTGGAAGCCCGCGCCCGCGCCGGGGAGCCGGTCCGTGAAGGTGACGCGGCACGGCATCGCAACTTCATGCGCAATCTGGCGGATCAGAACGCGGTCGTGGAGTACGACCCTGACACGCCGGAGGGGTTCCGCATCGTCCCGCGCCAACAAGGGGACACGGACGTGATCCGCCGGCCCGTCACCAGGCTGACGACCAAGCACCGGGCGGACTGAGGCGGCGGGCAAGCACCCCTGCCGTCACTCCCCGGGCGCATGTGGCCTGGTGACCTACAACACCCTTGCCAGCAGTCGAGGAGTGTGTAATCACTTGCGTGACGGCACGGTCACGGAACGTTTAGACCGGGGCACCAACACAGGAGAGCAGGGCGGCATCCGCAGTGAAGCGCAGCAAGGCAAAGTCATCACCAACACCCCCAGGCCTGAATGACCCCGCACTGATTGACCCCCGGTGCGACAGGCAACCGGAGTACGTGCGACGCCGGGAGGCCGCCCGCTTCCTCGGGCTCGCACCCCGGACGCTCGCCAACTGGGCCTGCATCCCTGGGCGCGGTCCGAGCTTCCACCGCGTCGGGCGCACGGTCCTCTACGACATGGGGGAACTGCGGGCCTTCGTGGCAGCCGGCCGGATTGAGATGGGCAAGCGGGCATGAGTACGTGTTTGTGTGTAATCTCTTGCAGGCAACGCCCGGGAATCGCCCTGTCAAGCCCGTCAGGGCACGCGGAAGCATCCGTACGTGTCCACACATGCACAGACGTTGTGGACCGCGTCAGCGGCACTGAGGGGCTGCCGACATGACCGCCGAGCGCGGCGACACGAGGATCAAGGCAGCCGTAGCGCAGACCACCATCGACCTGCTCGGTGAAACGCTTGGTTTTCACCTGCTGGGCAACCGGGCGATTCTGCCCGTCCAGGGGAACAAGAAGCCCGCCGCAGGCATTCGGAACTTCAACAACGGCGTTGACCTCGATCAATTCAAGGGGCCGTGGGCCGGCCTGGCGATCATCAACGGCGAACGGTCCGGTGTTCTCGTGGTGGACATCGATAAGCCCGACCTGGCTCCACCGGTGTCGTTCAACGTGAAGACCGAGAAGGGCGGGCACATCTGGATCCCATGGGAGGGCGAACGCCGACAGCGCAGCTTCGCTCCAGGCGTGGACATCCTGGGGACTGGCGGCTACGCCATCTTCTCCGGCCCCGGCAAGGAGTTCATCTCCTCAGCCTTCGCTGACCGGGCAACAGTCTGGGATTGGCTGTCTTCCCTGTCAGGACAGTCCTCGGAGGACCCTGCCCCCGCCCCAGGGACCTGTACTTGTACTTCTACCCTTGCCTGTACCTGTACTTCTACTTCTACCTTGAAGATAGTTGGCACAGGGAATGACGCCAGAGCTTATGTCCAGAGCGTAGTGCCAGAGAGTGAGAACAGAGAGTGTGTGTACAGGGAGAAGCTGGCGGCACTGGGCTTCGACCTGAAAGTGGACACCATCACGAAGACCTACGCCTCTCAGATGAGGAACACGCCCGAGGGCTCCCGCAATGTGCTGTGCCACCGCTACGCCCTGGAGGTGTACCGATGCGGTGGCGACCTGGGCACCCTGGAGCAAGCTGCCATCGACAGTGGCCTGGAGCCCCGGGAGGTCCGGGCCACGATTGCCCAGGCCAAGGCGGACATCGATTTCGACTACCGCCCCGAGACAGAGATCTACACACGGGTCCAGGCCTGGCTGAAAGCGTACGAGGACGTCTTCTTCGGGGTGATGCTGGACGTCGCCAACGAGCTGGCCTATGAGGCCATCGTGACGAATAGCACCCGGCCCCTCGTGAGTCAGACGAGAACGGCGCAGAACATCGGCCACGACCGGCCCTACGTGGGGCGGGTCATAAAAATCATGCAGGACAGATACAAGGCGGTGCGAATCCACTCGAATCCCGGGACATGGAACAACGGAAGGACTCACTGTCACAACTACGAGCTGACGATCAATGGCGACGCCATCTGATTTGCGCTCAGGCGATGGAGCGCAAGAAGGGATGCAAGACGTAAGCTGCCGCCTGCGGCGAGGAACGTCCACGACCTCGGCCTGAACGAATCAGTCATTCGGGAATCACAGCTGCAGCTTGCTGCCACAGTGGCCCGTAATGGCCCTGAGAGCCGATCTGAGCCGGTCGAGGCCGCTCTCTATCCCCTTTGTTCCCTGCGCACTCTCATGCGCTTACAGGCGGGATGAACGGGCCGAGGTTCATCGGCGTATTACCCAGGCGGCCCCCTGCCAGAAGACGGCCTGACCACCAGACATGACTCAGGTCCGGGGACATCCGCGTAGCCCGATGCGTGTCCCGGCCTGACTCGCTGACCGCGGGAAAGGCCGGGCATCCGCGGGGGCGGTCCTGTCCCCCAGCACTCCCCCGTCAACACCAGCGGACCGCCACTCCTGCAGCCACCCCCCACAGGCACGACAGAGCCCACGTGCCCGCAACAGAACCCGCACCCATATGCCAGACCGGAAGGACGACAACCACCAATGACGATGACGACCGAGCAGGAGCGGGCACAGGACTGGCAGTGCCTGCACTGCGGCACACCCCTGCCGGAGAACCCAGGCACAGGACGCCTCTACTGCGACCGGGCCTGCGCCAGGGCCTACCGCCGCGGCCAGCGCAACCAGGCACGGCCAGTGGCCTCCTGTCAGCGCTGCGGGCAGGCCATGCCAGGCAAGCGACCACAGGCCAAGTGGTGCAGCGACTTGTGCCGGAATCGAGCAAACCAGGAACGCAATCGGGACAGACGCAACGCCGCCGCGCGGGAACGCGCGCGAGCGAAGAGCGCACGGGAGTACGACGCCAGCTCAGAGCTGTGGGCGGCGTGCTGGCGGTGCGGTGACCTGTTCCTGCTCAGGAATCGGAACACCCACTGCCAGCGCCCGGACTGCCAGCGAGCCGCCAAATCCCTG
Source organism: Geodermatophilus siccatus (assembly GCF_900103785.1). Taxonomy (GTDB): domain Bacteria; phylum Actinomycetota; class Actinomycetes; order Mycobacteriales; family Geodermatophilaceae; genus Geodermatophilus; species Geodermatophilus siccatus. The sequence continues at coordinate 259,006 of NZ_FNHE01000007.1, forward strand.
GCTACCCGCCTGCATGGCGCAGCGCAGCGGGTTCGTAAAGCGGGCTTCGGGGCGGCGATCGACAAGTTCACGGTCCGGGACGTCTACGAACGCGACAACGGCAACTGCTACCTGTGCGGGCGCCCCACCATCGGCGACCTCGACGACGGCAGGCAACCCGCCAGCGCCACGCTCGAGCATGTGGTCCCGATTGAGCAGGGCGGAGCGCACACGCTCGGCAACGTGCGCCTGGCCCACCTGGAATGCAACGTGGTCAAGGGCTCCCGGTCCACCGAGGAAGCCCGCGAGGCGCTGGCCGGGCGCGAGCCGGTGGCAGCACCCGAACAACAGCCCGCGACCGTCGTCCCTCTCGTGCCGCTGGCCTACGCGCTGGCCAACCGGCTCCGGGACGTGCCCCGCGACAGACCGGGCGGTCGTCCGCTGATCACCGCGCTGCCGGCCGAGCCAGCCGATCCAGACCCACACGAGTAGCCAGGTGCCTGTCTGCGCCACCTCTGGCTAGTCCGCTCCCAGGCGACGCCGGACGGCGCCCTCGACACGCTGGGGCAGTCCCGGGAGCCCTACCACGGAAGCGAGGTTGATCGACTCTGAAACGGTGGCCCAAGCTCGGCTGCTGAGACCCGGCGATCTGGGTCACAGGGCCGCGGGGGTCATACCCCCACCCCACCGTCAGCCTCGGAAGAGCTCCCCGTCAGGAATGTCAGGCGACGCCTCGCCCTCCCACTCCCGCACCCTCTCCCACTCGCGAGCCAACTGACGGTAGCAATCTCCGACCTCTCCAGGGTATTCGAGGTCCTCATTGGTCAACGGCGGCACATTGAAAGCGGCGCCGCAACGATGGCAACTCCGGCCGGCAGCGGATTATCGCCGTCCCGGATGAGTGTCACCTCGAGTCGATACAAGTACGTGCCACGAGCTAGGTCCACATCCGGAGTCTGCATGGAGAACTCGAACCGGTCGGCTCTATCGCGCTCGATCTCCTGCGCCAGGTCCACCTCGAGGACCTCGCCCCGCTCCGGATCGAAAGGAAGGACAACGTCGTATGAAGCGCTGACGTTCAGCACACCACCCGCCTCACACACCTGCAGATGAGCGTATTCCAAGATTTCTATCTGAGCACCGGAGACAACGGAGACCTGATCGCCGACGTTCCTCACCGCGACTTGCACCTTCGGTGGAACGATCTCATCGCCATCCCCGAACTCCCCCGGGACCACGGACAACCCCACCACTTCGATGTCAGTAGTGGGTCGATTAGGCCACCAAGCCAGAACCCCAGAAAGAACCGCAAGCAATACCGGAACGATGATCGCGAGCACGAGCTTCTCGCGAGTCAGCCACCGCCCTTCAGCCTTGGCCGGCGTGTCGTCGTCCCTGCTCGCCATGCGCCCTCCCCCGAGAATGTACGACGCGTTTATAGTCGCGCCCTGCACCGGCGGCGCCCACGGGCCAAAGTCACATTGGCCTCTGGCAGACGCAATGACTCCACCACTCCCGCCCCGTCCAGCCTCAGCCCCATGGAGCCACCGTTGCCCACATCCACCATTTCCCCTGAACCCCACCCCCGCGTGACCCACGAGGTCGTCGAAATCTGCGCAGGGGCAGGAGGCCAGGCCATCGGGCTCGAGCGCGCCGGCTTCGGCCACGCCCTGGCCGTGGAACTGGACGGGTACGCCTGCGAGACCCTCCGCCAGAACCGGCCCCAGTGGAAGGTCCGGCAGGGCGACGTGGCCGACCGCGGGCTCTGGACCCCTGCCGACTACGAAGGCGTCGCCCTGCTTGCCGGCGGGGTGCCGTGCCCGCCCTTCTCCATCGCGGGCAAGCAGCTCGGGGCGAGTGATGAGCGCGACCTCTTCGCCTGGGCCGTTGAGCTGTGCGTCACCGAGGTGAAGCCGCGGGCTTTGATGCTGGAGAACGTCCGCGGCCTGTCGATGCCGCGGTTCGCCGCCTACCGCCAGCACGTCCTGGATCGCCTCGCCTCGGCTGGCTATGTCGGTGACTGGCGGCTCCTGCACGCCTCCGACTTCGGTTTCGCTCAGCTGCGCCCGCGCTTCGTCCTCGTCGCCCTGAAGGAGGAGGACGCGCCCTACTTCAGATGGCCGGAGCCGACGCCGTCTCCCCAGACCGTCGGCGAGACTCTGCGCGACCTCATGGGCGCCAACGGCTGGCCACACGTCGACGACTGGGTGAAGCTCGCCAACGACATCGCACCAACGCTGGTCGGTGGCAGCAAGAAGCACGGTGGCGCTGACCTCGGCCCCACGCGGGCCAAGCGAGCCTGGCGCGAGCTCGGCGTCGACGCACTGGGCGTGGCCAACGAAGCACCAGGACCAGACAGCCCGCATCCGGACGTGAAGCTCCCCAAGCTCACCGTGCCAATGGTGGCCCGGCTGCAGGGCTTCGACGAGGCGCGGGGCTGGCGGCTGGCCGGGCGGAAGACCGCCCAGTACCGCCAGGTAGGCAACGCCTTCCCGCCACCGGTCGCGGAGGAAGTGGGCCGCTCAATCATCCGAGCCCTTGAGCACGCCGATGAGCCCCATGACATGCCAGAGCTGGCCAGCGCCACCATGCATGACCCTGTGTACCGCGTCCTCAGGGAGGCGGACGGCTACCTCACCCCGTCCGCCATCCTGAGCAAGCTGACGGTGCCCTACGACGCCATCCAGCTCGAACGCCGCATCGCCCACCTCAGCAAGGACTTCATCATCGAGCTACAGGAAACCACGTCAGGTCCCGCCTACAAGCTGGGAGAGTTCAAGGCATTCGTCGGGCAGGACGACCATGACCGCCACGAGGCATTCGCCCATCGGGCAGGGCGCTCACGCATCAGCTGAAGTGGAGTGTCCGCCATGAGGGCACCGATCCGATCCTGCAGAAAGCGCGGAACGGTCCGCCCAGCATTCGGCGTGGGTCAGCGACGGGGCCGAACCCAGCCCGGCCGTTGACCTTCGTCATAACCTGTATACTTGGTACGTGACACCGTAGTGAGCGCCACTGCTGCCATCCTGGCACTCTTTGCACACGGGCCCTTGGTCAACTTTTGAAGCAAGTGCATCGGTTGCTCCCAGCAAGTCGTCTGGCCGATTCAGCCGTAGTCGCACAGCTCCACGCGCAACCTGGACCCATTGACGACGTAGGCCTGCGATCGGCGATCGGGATTGGTTACGGTAACGACTTGGTTAGGGCACAAGGCCCAAATGCGCCCCAATTGGTAGCCATCGATTTTGATGTAGACATCGCCATGCGTCGCGTCCACGGTGCCGAAGCAGTGCAGTTTCTCGGCGACGAAATCGCTGCGCATATCTCCTCCACGGATTGAGGGCCCCGACGTCAAGCCGTCCTGGACCTCTAGGTGTCGACCCCATGTGAGACCTCCATGCAGACAGAAAAGGTTGCTTCGGCTCTGATGCAGGTGGCGCTCATCTCACGCGTCAAACGGTCCTATGCATGCAGCCCCCACTGCGCCCGAGTGGCTGTTTGGAGTACCCGACACTGGCCCGATCGACTGATCACGAGCAGATCAGACCTGCACCCGGCTCACAACGCGCACCGCCGCCTGCCGGCTACGAACGTGATTCCGCCGTATCTGAGGCCATGATTTACTAGCGCTCCGTAGCTGGCGTTCGTTGTGTATAGCGGCGCCGCGGATCGGTGGCCTTGGCGATGATGGTGTCGGGGTCCAGGGGGAACGGGGCGCAGCGGTCGTTTCAGGCGTGCATGAAGCGCTCGATGGCGGCCACCCGGTCCAGTACGTCGAACACGACCGTGTCCGGATCCCCGATCGGCGGCAGCGCCGAGGGCATTGACCCTCCAACAGTCGGCCAACACGGCCCGCACCCGCACGCGCACCGGCCCGGGGTTGGTGAACGGATTCAGCCCGGGCCGGCGGATCAGCTCGCGCGCTTCGCGGTTGCCCCACCCATCGCCATCTTCGGTCAAGCTTGCTATTTTGGCTCACTCGCACATCAGTGGTAGACCACGGAGACTGCCGTGATTGAGCTTCTGAAGGCCCTTCATGATATCCTGATCAGGATGATCGAAGTTGTCCCCAGTATGCGCGATAAGCGAAAGCTCGACGACATTGCGGTGGCCCTCTTAAGGATTCACCTTCAGCTCGATGAACTCATTTCGTCAGGGTACAGAATCGTCCGTTACGCCGAGACTTGGATCGAAGTGGCTAGCCCAGAAGTGCACTCAATAATGATCCAGCAAGTGCGCGATGAACTCGAGAGACAGCACCGCAACCTTATCCAGCTCAAAGAGCTTCTTGAGGCCGAGGGAGTTTACCTCATTGCCACAACCGCCGACGTCGGGAGTGGCCTCGGAGCCATGCTCGACTCAAAGTTTGGACGCCTGACACGGCTAGCGGCATCAATCAATAGTCTTGAAGCTATGTATGTGACTGGTATCAACGATGAAGCGAGTGCCCCCTTGCAGAGCCTGATGATGCAGTACTTCCCAGACAAAATGGAAGATGTACCGGCAATACTGTCGGGGCGATCTATCTCGCCGGGCCAACGTGATTGGGCAAGACTCCGCGACGAGGTTAAGACGTATATTGAGGAATTCCAGCCTCGTCAGCGACTGGATGAACTCCACCAAGCGGCCGTAGAGCTGCATGCGGCAATGGCGCGAAGCTTTACCGTCAAGGAGATGTTGCTGGCGGCGGCCCGGGTCAAGTCGGCCCAGTGATGAACCTCGCCTTGACCGTGGGCGTCGTTTCCATCGCGAGAAGGCATAAACCATAGTCCGCGCCGCCGACCTCAGCGACGAACATCAGGTAGGTCAACGGTGCCGTTGAACGGTTACTCCCGCCCGGGAGCGGTGTCCCATCGCAGCTAACCCGACCGGGGGACAACCGCAGCGAACCTGTAGCCGGACGACCGGGTTGGGCGACACTGCGGCGGCAACCTTCACGGCGACCACGGCGCCCGCCGCGGAGGACGGCGAGGGTCGCGGGGTCGAGGGCAGGCGAACAAGGGACGCTGCACCGCCCTCGCCACAGTCAGCCCGGATCGTCAAGTTCGCTGCATCCAGCCGCCTGATAGTGGGCCCAACTGACTGTCCGCATGTCAGTCGGTAAGACGTTGCGCGACCTGATGGGGGCGAACGGCTGGCCGCACGTCGACGAGTGGGTCGGGGTCGCCGGCGACATAGCCTCGACCCTGGTGGGCCGCAGCAAAAGGCACGGCGGGGCTGACCTCGGCCCGACCCGGGCCAAGCGGGCCTGGCGCGAGCTCGGCGCCGATGCGATGAGTGTGGCCGATGAGGCGCCGGGACCAGACAGCCCGCACCGGGACGTGAAGCTCCCCAAAGCTCACCGTGCCAATGGTCGCCCGGCTCCAGGGCTTCAACGAGGCGTGGGGCTGGCAGCTGGCCGGTCGGAAGACGGCTCAGTACCGCCAGGTAGGCAACGCCTTCCCGCCACCGGTCGCGGAGGAAGTGGGCCGCGCGATCATGCGGGCACTCGCGCACGCCGGCCAGCCCCACGACATGCCAGAGCTGGCCAGCGCCACCCTCCACGCCCCCGTATACCGCCTGCTGAAGGAAGCAGACGGTTACCTCACCCCGGCGGCCATCCTGAGGAACCTGACGGTGCCCTACGACGCCATTCAGCTCGAGCGGCGCATCGCCCACCTCAGCAAGGACTTCGTCATCGACATTGAGGAGACCAGGTCTGGCCCCGCCTACAAGCTCGGGGAGTTCAAAGCCTTCATCGGTCAGGACGAGCACGAACGGCACGAGGCGTTCGCCCATCGAGTGGGGCGCTCACGCATCAGCTGAACTGACTAGCCGCCGGATGCGTTGCGCCCGGGCAGCCGCTTCGTCGAGGTCCCATCTACAGAGCTCGGAGAAAAGGTCTATCCCTCCAGGCAGCCCGGGGGATAGATGGCCTCGAGGCCGTCGTTGGGATCATCGCGCCAGCCAACGTCCAGCAACTTCTGCAGATCCTCCTCGAGGCCCTCTCGAAGATAGAAGGCCGCGGACTGAGGAGTGCAGTCCCGGGACTGCTCCCGGGAGCTCATACCTTTGCCAATCGCGAAGGCTGCAGCAGCGACCAGCAGCAGAACAGCGATGGCCTCCCCCTGGCGAGCACCGCGGGCCTTGGCCCTTTCGTAGTCGTAGGGCTGACGTGGCGCGGACATGGGTCTCCAGGGCAGACGTGTGAGGACGCGAGGCGAGAAGTGACGCCGGAGAGTCGAAGCTTGGTCGACCTTGGTTACCGTGGTAACTCCGGGGCGCGTCAAGTCACACCATCAGGCGAGCCCCGGCGAGAAGCGGCCACCGCGGAACGCTCATCTGGGCCGGGCGCCATGAAGCGTGGCCACCCTGATGGACGAAGTCTCGGAGTGCTCCAGCAAGAGCTGATGCCGGCTGAGGAGGCACAGGCCTCGCGCTTTCGGATCCCCAGGTGCCCCCCAGCAAGCCACGAAGACCGACATAAGTGCGCCGTCTCGATGCAACGGATCCGCGACGGGCCGCCGTGCGTCGACGAGGTCGACCGCCGCATGCAAAGACCGCGCGACGTTGGCTCGGACATCCGAACCTGCCGCGACCTGGCCACGCGAGTCACCTTCATGTGACTGATCGCCATCAGCTGCCCGACACCGTGCCGAGGGCGGCCCGGCTCCAGGGCTTCAGCGAGGCATGGGGCTGGGAGCTGGCCGGCCGGAAGACAGCTCAGTACCGCCAGGTGGGCAATGCCTTCCCGCCACCGGTCGCAGAGGCAGTGGGCCGCGCAAGCATGCGGGCCCTTGAGCACGCCGGTGAGCCTCATGACATGCCGGAGCTGGCCAGCGCCACCATGCATGACCCCGTGTACCGCGTCCTCAAAGAGGCGGACGGCTACCTCACCCCATCAGCGATTCTGAGCAAGCTGATGGTGCCCTACGACGCCATCCAGCTCGAACGGCGCATCGCCCACCCCAGCAAGGACTTCGTCATCGAGATTGAAGACACCAGCGCCGGTCCCGCGTACAGGCTCGGGAAGTTCAACGCGTGCATCGGCCAGGACGACCATGAACGTCACGAAGCATTCGCCCATCGGATAGGACGCTCACGCATCAGCTGAGGTGCGGCGGGGTCGCGTTCGCCGACGCCGAGGGTGGCCATGATCGTCCGGCCGGAGACCCCGAACGGCTCGCTGGACAGCACGGAGAGCTTGTCGGCGCGTCCCAGACCAGGTTCTCCTCCGGCTACTTCTCCGCCGTCCGGGCGGCGAGCAGGTCGACTCGGCAGCGGGTCAGGTCACGCAGCTGCCGGATGAGCGGCGGCGGTACGAAGCTGGGCGTAGCAGCTTCACCACCCGGGAGCTCTCCCGGTCGGCGCTGCAAAGTGATCACCGCAGCTCCGAACAACTCAGCGGCCGCCCGCCGCTGGCCATGCATGAGGTCTTAAGTCACCTGCGGCCACGCGGATTGAGAGAGTCGCACTGATCGAGCGAAGCCGTAGCCTCCGGCGGCCGCGCTGGCTGAGACAACTGCCTTCGCAGTCATTGCGGGGTGACGTTGCGTCTCCGGCGTAGGCGGCTAGGCAGCAGGACGGGCGCGGTCGTCTCGGCCTTCATGGTCCAGGCCTGGGCGCCGACGGGAGTGACAACCTCGTGACACCGCGGTGACGGGCGCAGTGATGTACTGACTGAACCCGCACCCAGACCCCGCAGTCGCTCCGTTCTGCAGCCTTCAGCGCGACCCGGCAATCGAGAACCGCGATCGCTGCCGACAGTGGTCGCATATTCCGCCTATTGACCCGTTGGGAGGAAGACGGAATGGCGGTCCGAATCGGCTCCATAACTCTCGATCCTCCCCCATCAGCCAAGGACCCATCAAATAAGCAGGTGACGATTCTGCTACCAGGTCCGTCCCACATATACGCGACTACCTTGATAGCTGCTGTCACTACCTTCGCCCCGCCAAACTGGGGCTATCTCGTGGGGGCGTACGTTCATTCCACCAACGGCGTGCCTATCAATCAAAACACGCCGACATGGGAACAGGATGGCGTAACTTCTGTCACCTTCAACCTCCTTGGGGTCGGAGTCGTCTCTGCACGCTGTGTGTGCATCGTGAACTTCTAGTGCAGTGCGTCATGTATCCAAATGGAGTAAGGGACTGGTCATGGCTATCCTGATAGCGGAGATCGCGCAAGTCGGATACACCACTGTTTCACATAGGGTAGTGCTGCCGACCTCCTCCTACGTATACGCCACTACCTTCGTATCGATCCTCTCTCCTCAAGAGAAGGCGCCACATTGGATGGTCGACGCCTACATTTTCGCCTACAACGGGGCCAATTTCATCGCACCATTCACCTCGGCCTGGGAGCACGCGAACGTTACCGACGTTGCCTTTGCCCTTGCCGGAACAGCACTGGAATTTTCCCAGTCGGTTTGCATGGTCGAATACTAGAGTCGGTCATGAAAAATGGAGCTCTACAAGCTTGAGAGCGGTGGTTGCTGTGGGAATTGCCATTGGGTCCGTGGACGCACCCCGGGGAGTCGTGGGTTCGACAACGCAGTATCTGAAGGCTCCTCGTGAGGTCACAGCCGTGACAGGTCTGGCTCTCCTATACAAGACCTCCCCGCCCGGCGTCCCGCCAGGTGGAACCGTGTGGTCCTGGATTACGGAGGTCAATGGCGTCAACATCGACGACAGCGAGGTTGCAAGCTACAAAGGATCCAATATAGCTAGCGTCGCATTCGCGATTCGCGCATACGATGTCGCCGCCCGATCGGTGTACATCCTGCATTACTAGACGAAAGGGCTAGCTCCATGTCCGAAAAGACTTACGCAATCTACGATCAGAACTCTGGTGATGTCGTTCACGTTCATCATGTGACAATCGCTCCCGGGGCGGAACCGCCAAGTGACTCAGAGTTGGAAGAGGGCGCTATCCAATTGGCAATCAAGTTAGGCGATTTGAACCGAGAGGCACTGGCAATACTATCGGTCGATCGAAGTGCTTTGCGCTACGATCACAGCTATTCAGTTGATGTTGAAAGCAGGCGACTCCGAGCGGTGCCAGTTGAGAGCATTCAAGAGCCACCAGGCCTCGATAACGGCTGACCCTCCAGAAGCTAGTCTGGCCGGAATGCGGTGCTGACTTGTGTCATTGCGCCCCAGCAGGAAGCGTGAGAGGCAAGGCTGCTTGGACGGCGCGCACGAAGGGTGCTGCAGTGACGGCTGGCCGCCGGTGAACGAGTGCCGATGCCGGGCGTGAGCCGCTCTCCCGGGTAGCCGCCGAGTCGGTGGCCCCGGCCCCTCTCCCCCCATCGGCGCCGGGCCCGCACCCGGCCCCGCGGCACCTGTCTGGGTGACCTTGCGGGCCGCCGCGTTGCCGGATGTCGGCAGGGGCGTTCGCGGGCGGACGGGAGGAGCGGCGCAGCCTTCGCCGGCGGAGGTGTGACGGATGCGGCTGACGGTGGAGTGCAACCGGTCGTCGCAGGGGGCCGAGGCGAGCACAATCCGCGCCGTGACGCGCGACGACGCCAGCCACGAGCCCCGCCTCGCCGTCCTGAGCGCTCTGTCGCGGGTCCTGGCTGAGCCCGGCCAGCTGGTCGCTCTCCTTGCGGCCTGCGAGGACGACGACGAGGCCATTCGCCGACTGCATGAGGTGTACGACTTCAGCCCCGTGCAGGCGCAGGCGGTTCTCGACGCCCAGCTCCGCCTCGTCACCCGCGCGCGCAGGACCGCCGTGCATACCGGCCTCACGGATGTGCGCGACGCACTGGCGGTCCCGTGGGACCCGCCGCTCGAGGTCCAGGCCACGGTCCGCTCGCCGCAGCGGATCGACGTAGTGCTCGCGGGGGTGCAGCACCGCGTCGAGGGTGAGGACTTGGCGGACAGCCTCGGCCGGGTGGTCTCCCTGGTCCGGGCAAGGGTGGCCAGACCCGAACGGCGCCGGGTCGCTGTAAGCACAGGTCTCACTGACGGGCCGAGGCGCATCCTGGTGGACCCAGTGGGCAGCGCGGAGTTCCTCTACGCCGACGAGCCTCGGTAGCGCGAGAACGGACCAGTCGCAGTTGTCCCGGTGATTGATCGTGGGACTCATCGGGTCGCAACGGCGGGCGCAGGTTCGTGCGCACGGCATGAGGTACGCCCGGCTTCTCGCCGACCCGTATGGCGAGTTTGGCCGTGCACTTGAGCCACGGGTAAGGCCTAGAACTGAGACGGCGGTCTGTAGCGCGGCACATCCTCCCAGACCCTCAGAATAGTTTCTGCCATGCGGTGATCGTCCCGGCGGCGCCTAAGGCAACACCCATGACCCACTGCCAATTGTCGCCAATAAATCTCCGGGCGACGAACGCCGGCGCGACGGTGACGTGCACTTCATGGCTTAGCGCGGGGCGGGAAATCCAGGTTCCGTCAGTTGATAGCCTCATCTGGACGGTTATTACCAGGCTTCGTCGTCCTGACTGTTCGGCGCGTACTCGAAAGGTCCAAGTTGCTCCATCGATTGTAAGTTGATCCTCCGCGGACAGCGCTTTGACAGTGAAGCCGTCGCCGTCGCACATAACTCGCATGACGGGACTCACGGGACTCGCCTGCGCTGACACTTGCTCATACTTGCTAAGCGCCTTGCGCAAGGCATCTCCGGCCGCCGGGTCGGGGGAGATCGTAACGGCGACCGTCGCGACGCTTCCTTGGCGCATCTGCGAAGGACCTCCTATCGCTACGTTGCCTTCTCGGACAGTAGCGGCGAGCGACTGGCGGGCGAGCGCCCACGCGTCGGTTCGCTGGGTGTCGGACCGGCTTTCGGATAGGCCACTGATTACACGCGCAACTAACAGTTCGACATCCTCGTCGGCCAGCCTGCTGGGCGGCTCAAGGGTGCCAGCCGAAAGGACTACGCGGTCGTCGGGTCTGCGGAGCTCGATATTCACGGTGGGCAGGCCTGGCCGAGGTATCGTCCGCGACGCTTTCCTATATAGCTCAGAGATCAGAAGGGCTATCCCTCCTAATGCAGCAATAAGCCACCAGTTCCTATAGGTGGCCAGGGTTATGACGGTCAAGGCGCCGGCAACAACAATCACGGTCGCCCCGGCGGAGAGCAAGAAGCCCCGCATCGATGCCCCCTGTGTCAGGTCCGAACAGGATAGTGCCCTAATCCAGGTGCTGGCTGACTGGCAAGGTCGCAACGGGCAGGGTGCAACCCGTCCGCAGGCACTCTGGCGGTCGGTCCCCGGAGAGTGAGCCCCTGACACTTGCGGCACCGGTCATCCTCCTGGTGCTGCCGGTGACCGAGCCGGCTCACCCTAAGCTCATAAGGGAACAGCTCGTGCGGCAAAGGTGGCCGTGTGGGCGCGGCATCTGTGCGGCGCTGCGATCTCCAGCCGCCGCGACGGGGTACCGCAGGCGACCGAGAAGAAGGTGGGCTTGACCTCCGGCGCCTCAAGCGTCAGGTGTTCCCTGCACGCGCTGAGGACGAGGGCCTGGCACGCTGGTCCCGTGATCTTGCCGCTGGCCGGCGAAGTAGCCGTCAACGACGCCCTGTCGTATCTCAGTAGGGTCCGCGACACCGTGACCATCGAGTCGGGTCGGGACTTCAGGCGGGCCATCGGCACGGTCGTCCCGTTAGCGGGCTCAGACATCATCGTGAAGGTCGCGAGCCGACGCGGCACTCCGCATCAGGAGCGGTACCAGCGCCGAGATGGCATCCGTGTCGGCAGCGTTTCCGTGCCGAGTTAGTCAACTCGGCCGCCGCCGTTCCCCGGCGACGTCCGCGGCGCGGCGGCAGGTGCAACCATTCATGGCCTCTACCGGGCCTGGAAGCGCAACCGCGACCCCGAGGCCCTTCAACTCTTACACGTCGCCATTGACGAGCGCTTGACCGTGGCCACCGTCGTCGCTACTCCAGCGAACAGGGGTCGGGGTTGACCCGCGGCTCCAGGCGGGCAGGCAACGAAGGCCCACATCAGCACCAGAAGCGGGACAGGCCCCGATCAAGCGGGCCCCTGACTTACCTTCGCGGAGTTGCGGGGCGATCGCCGAGGGATCGCCTTCCTCCACACTGCGGGCCTGCGCTCTGCTCAGGTGGTGGCCGCCGCGGTCACCTCCGCCATGGCGTCCACGCCGAGGCCGGGGGCATGGCGCCAGATGTCCAGCGCAATCCGTCGCATGTGACTGGGCTGCGATGACAACCACGACGCCTTGGCAGCGGCCTGCTCGAAAGATCCGGCCTCATCGCCCCACCCCCGCCACTTCCCAGCGAGGGCATCAAAGACAGCAGCGATCGCCGGATAATCGAGTGGCATCTGCGCAATCGCGTGAGCCCGGGTGCAGCCATACCACGGTTCGAGCTCCGGAAAAGATCCCGGCAGCGCAATTTCTGCGTTCCATACTTCGTCCAGCTCTCGCCCACACCAGCATGCATAGCGGAAGCCATCACACTCGCGGCCCACGCGCACGATGCAATGGTCCTCCCCTGCGGCGCCAGGCAGAACGGCTTCCCATTCGGGGCCTTCCAGGAGCCTCACGTCATATGAGTCGGGGCGGCGCCACCGGCCCAGCTTCGCGGATTTCATGGGTGCCCCTGCCTGAAGCGCGTTACAGACCGTCAGGCAGGCAATCGGCAGGCCGCGCGCAGGTTCGGAGGGCATCGGTGGGCGTCATCGCTGAATGGGGTGAAGCGAGGCACCACGAAAGTCCTTGGCCTCGGGCTCGTCGGCGTGGCGCCACGCATCGCGCTCGGCGCCTGTCACCTTTGGCCTCGTGACCGTCCCACCACCTGCTCTAGGCCTTGAAGAACTCGAGGCTGGCCATCAGCGCCGTCTCGCCTGGTTCGCCGAGCGCGCCGGCCAGGTGACCGGCTTCCCAGGCCGCATGGAGGACGGCGCGTTCCTCGTCTCCACCCCCAAGGGGATCTACAAGCCGAGGGACCTCGAGTACGCGCTCAGCATCAAGATCAAGCGGGACAGCCCCTACCTGGACGGCAGCGTGAGAAACAGGGCAGACGGGAGCTGGTTCTTCGCCTACCACCAGGAGGGGCCGGACCCGCAGCAGCGCGACCGCCTGTTCACCAACCGCGGCCTGATGGCGTGCATCCGTGACCGTGTGCCCGTCGGTGTGCTGATCGAGGAGCCGCCGATCGGCCGACGTCCCCAGTACCGGGTTCTGGGCCTGGCCTACCCGGTGGGCTGGGAGGACGGATACTTCTTCTTCGAGAGCCTCGAGGGGCCGGCGGGACCTCGCGGTGACACCGCGGCTGACGTGCTGCTCACCGACGCAGAAGCCGAAGCCGAGAGGCAGGCACCCGCCGATCCGCCGTCCGATGACTACGAAGCCCGGCGGCGCACCTACCGGGAGATCGTCAGCCGCCGCGGCCAGCCAGCCTTCCGCCGCGCCTTGCTCAAGGCCTACGACGCCAGATGTGCGATCACCGGCTGCGCCGCCGAGGCGGTGCTCGAGGCCGCACACCTGCGCCCGTACCGGGGGCCCAGCTCCAACACCGTGACTAACGGCCTACTGCTCCGAGCAGACATCCACACGTTGCTCGACCTGCAGCTGCTTGCCATCGACCCAGCGTCGCGGCGCGTAGTGGTGTCACGATCCCTGCACTTCACCGAGTACAAGGTGCTCGACGGGACCCCGCTGGCCGCGCCGCAGGAACCGGCGCACCGGCCCGCAGGTGCAGTCCTCGAACTAATGTGGGCTAATTTTCAGCAGGCTGAGGCGCTGAGGTAGCAGGGGCCGCACTGAGCTTCGGTGGATAGGCTCAGAGTTACGTGGGGTGCCACCCCGGCACCTGCGCCGGTTGCAGCACGCCATGTAGAGGTCAGCCCATCCAGGGCCGTCTGCCCTTTGCCCGTTCAGGGGAACCGGTCACTTTGTCTTCACTGGCCCCACCGTTCCCGCTGGCTCTAGGCGAGCTGGAAGTTGTCGGTGCCATCTCCTAACCTCCGCCTCGTGCCCTCCCCCACCGTGATCGACCTCTTCGCCGGCTGCGGCGGCATGACCGCCGGCTTCGTTCAAGCCGGATTTGAGCCCGTGTGCGCGGTTGAGTGGGACCTCCCCGCGGCCTCCACGTACGCCGCCAACTTCGGTGGAGAGCACATGGTGTGGGCCGACATCGAGATGGTTGATGCGCAGGTCCTTCCGGAAGCCGACGTGGTGATTGGAGGACCACCATGCCAGGGATTCTCCAACCTCGGCACCAAGAACGTCGACGACCCACGCAACAAATTGTGGAAGCAGTACCTGCGCGTCATCGAGCGTGTGCAGCCCAAGGCTTTCGTCGTGGAGAATGTCGAGCGGTTCCCAGCCAGCAGCGAGTTCGCTATGCTTCTCAACCAGGCCGACTACGGAGTGATTCAGAACTACCAACTATCCTGGGGCGTGCTGCTCGCCGCCGATTATGGAGTGGCCCAACGCCGACCCCGCGCCATCGTCATCGGTTCTCGTATCGGCCGGATCGGCCTACCTACCCCGACCCACGCTAAGACCCCGGTCAGCGGCCTGAGGCCATGGGAGACTGTCCGCAGCGCGATTGCCGACCTCCCGCCGTTCCCCAGCACCACTGGATTGCCGAGGTCCACCGCAACCTTCTTTGGCCAGACGGTGCCGGGCGTCTTCAAGGGCCTCGATATTCACGTGGGCCGAAATGCGCAGCCGATGTCTCTTGAGCGATACGACCACATCCCTCCCGGCGGAGGGCGGTTCGACCTGCCCGTCGAACTGCAGTCGGCCTGCTGGCGCAATAAGGCGAGCGGCACCACAGATGTTATGGGTCGCATGCGCTGGGATGCTCCGTCGCTCACTATCCGCACCGAATTCTTCAAGCCTGAGAAGGGGCAGTACCTGCATCCGCAGTGGGATGCCGTGGACCCTACGAAACGGGTGAACCGCCCGATCACACACCTGGAAGCCGCGCGGCTGCAGGACTTTCCCGACAACTTCCTCTGGTGCGGATCGAAGATTCAGGTGGCTAAGCAGATTGGCAACGCAGTGCCGGTTGGTCTCGCCCATGCCATCGCGAGGCACCTGCGGCCGCACATGGAGAGCTGACCGCCCGTGGGAGTTGCGCTGACTCACCGTGGTTCGCCTGCGGACCTGGCGCAGGTCTGCGCGAAGTCAACCCCTGGACAACTAAGACCCCGCCCTGTCCGATTCCGACACGAGGAGGTCGCGAAGCGCCGACCCGGCCGCGCTCTTGAGCCCTCGTCAAGGCGGTGCTAGGAAGGCGGTGAACCCCGATCCCCGGGGTGTCGCCTGGCTCCGGCAGCCGGGCTGTGACAACGTGGCGACGTGCCGTTCTCCGCTGACGTTCTCCGAGTGTTCATTGCGTCGCCTGGCGATGTTCAACGTGATCGCAAGACGGTAGCCCAAGTAATCCTCGAGTGGAACGACCACAACGCGGCGCATGAGCAGATCGTGCTCTTGCCAGTCGGCTGGGAATCAGCCGTCGCACAGCAGGGCGGCGATGGGCAGCAACAGATTAATCACCAACAGGTTGAAAGTGCCGATATTGTCATCGGACTCCTTCACTCGAAACTTGGCACAGCGACACCCCGGGCATCGTCCGGGACAGCCGAGGAGATTGCGCTAGCCACCGACATGGGGAAGGATGTCCACGTTCTCGTCTGCACCAAGCCGCTGCCCAACAATCTGAATCCCGCAGAGTATGTACGGCTGAAGGATTACATCTCCCAACTGCGCGCAGACGGACTGACCAAGGACT
This sequence comes from Geodermatophilus siccatus, assembly GCF_900103785.1. GTDB lineage: Bacteria > Actinomycetota > Actinomycetes > Mycobacteriales > Geodermatophilaceae > Geodermatophilus > Geodermatophilus siccatus. Next base: position 274,681 of record NZ_FNHE01000007.1, read on the forward strand.
ACAACTCTGCTCCGAGCCTCCGTCGCGAGGTCGGGGCAGCCATTGCGCTTGACGTAGCCAAGTTAAAGCGACTTCGAGCACGTCGAGGAGCTCTATCCTTTGCGTCGGCCGCGCCGACTGGAGTCCCTCGCGTACGGTACTGCCTCAGCCTGAGCGACTTCTCGGAAATCATGGACGAGTGGAACGACCTGGACGCGGACCAACTTGACGAGTCGATCCAGGGGTTCAATCAGCTGGCAGACGCTTTGGCGAAGCTCACGCCGGAGGCCAGGGAACTCGTCGTCACCGTGCTCGACCACGCAAAGGATCTGTCGGGCTGGACGTCTGCGACGGATTATGAGATCAGCGCGCTCGAAGTCGAACGTCGACTGAGAATCGACGCTTCTACGATCATCGACCTCTGCGGCGAACTCGAGCGGTATCGGATCGGTTACCTGAGTAACGAACCGGACGAACCGGCGACCGTAAACATCCGGGGCAACCCAGCAAACATTGGCTGGGACGCCTGGAGCGACCTCCGCACTTACGTCAACAAGCTGCGAGGGGTAATCACCCTGAATCAGGTCGTCGCAGATCTGCGTTTCGATCTCCTCGACGATGCCCGGGCATCCAAGGTTTTGGAGTAACCAGGGCCAGGGGACTTCCACGGCTACGGGTCCACCGACGGCAGCGCCGACTGGCCGCACCGCGGTTGGCGCATTCCGAGCTATCGGTCGTCCCCGCACCGCTGCGCGGCCTTGCGCCGCTTTCGCTCTCGCTCATAGCGGTTGACGGCCTCCTTGGGGCCCTCCGGCGGCCACGGCTTGGCCTCGATCAGCTCGTACTCCACGACGGTGGCTCGGCCCTCGCGGCGCTTGTACACGCGGATCGCCCAGCCCAGCACCACGCGCAGGTCGCGAAGGCGGCGGGCGGGGTCGCCCTTGTGGCTCTCGAGGCCCACGATCGGCAGCAGCTCGGCCGGCACCCGGTTGCCAATCTCCCGCATCGCGATGAGCAGCTCGCCGATCCGCTCCCACGGCGTCTCGAGCTTGATCGCCCGGGTGATCGCATCGGCGTAGGGGTTCAGCGACTCGAAGAAGGCCTGCTTGCCGTGGTTGTGCGCCACGCACAGCGGCTCGAGGTTCTCCACCGTGGTCTCCCCGCCCCAGGACCGCGGGATGATGTGGTCGATCTGCAGCCTCACGCCGTCGGCGGGACCGCGCCCGCACATCGCGCAGAACCGCCCCTTGACCGTGAAGACCTCCGCCTGCAGGCGCGGGGAAATCTTGGCGCCCGCGTCTGCAGCGGCGTCCGTCTTGCGCCCCTCGAGCTGGTAGACCCAGTCCGAGCCGACCTTCCGCGTCGAGACGATGAAGTAGTCCCGCACATCGCGCAGCCGCCGCTGGGTGTGCACGTTGGCCTTACCCAGGACGCTCTCCGCCTCGGCGACCCACTCCCCCATCGTCGGGAGAGGCCCGCTGCGGCGCTCGTAGAGGAACCGGTACGCCTCGCGGGTCTCCCGGTTGGAGAACATCTGCCGGATCTCGTCGCTGTCCGGCTCCGGCAGGCCGTCCGGGGGGCCACCGGGCTTGCTGGTCGACACGGGCTACCTCCGTCGCAGTGGGCAGTCGGCCGGGCTCGCGCCGACGTCCATCACCATAGGCGGCATGACCGACAGGATTCGTTCCGGTCGTCCCGGAGTAATCCGATACATAGCCTCGACCAGCGATGACGCTCGCTGGACGTCCCCAACCACCTAGGGCTCGCGGACGGTCGTAGACAAGGCTTGGCGGCAACGTGCACCCTGGTGCACAAGAAGAGAGATGCCACACTCGGCGCCGCGTCGCCTTGGGTCGTCGCGGCTAAGAGCGGACGAGCCGAACGCCAGGCTTCGACGCCCGCATCGGGACCGCAGCATCCCCGAGCCGCCGACCCGGCTGCGGACGTTCGATCCGGCGGACCGACTTCCAATGGCCGAAATACATTGCTGCACCCGTACAGCCACCCCGGCCGGAGGACTACAACCGATGGGCCCGGTCAAGTTCCCGCTCGACAACTCCGCTTGAACGAGGCCTGAAGTTTGTTCAGCCGCGTCGGCAGGAACTGCCACGAACAGCACGGCTGGCCCGGCGGGCCTCGACTACGTCATACTCATCAGCGGAGGTGTGGAATGCAACTCCGCTTCATTCGCCCAAACCCAGTACAGCGACTGCGCGGGCATATCAAGTTGCAGCCGATGGAGCCTCGACCGGCCCGGCCGCCTCCCCGCCGTCACCCCAGACCAGCGTGCCCTGCGTCGGGTCACTCTCATCCTTGCGAAGCATCCAGCCGTCAGGCCACTCGCGACGCGCTTGTCTATTAAGGTCAGGATCGTCGACGTGGAGAACTTTCGCCCCGCGAAAGGATATAGGGGCAGAGAAGGACGCCTGCGCGAAGAGGGCAATACTGGAGAAGCGGGCCCTGCCAAATCCCGCGTTGCCGCCGAATGCCGCATTGACGAAGCGGACTGCGCCAAGAAACTGGCAATCAACGAAACCAGCGCTCCTGCAGAACACGGAACCACTGAACCGAGTATCGCCATGGAATTCCGCGCCGGTAAACCATGCGTCCGAGGTAAAGTTTGCCACGTTGAAAAACGCATCGCCGTTAAAGACTGCATCGATAAAGGCGGCGACCCCTTCGAATTTGGCCCCAGTGAACCACGCACCGAAAGGGAAGCTGACTCTCTTGAAATGTCCAGCTCCAGAGAAGACGGCATCATTGAAGGCAGCCCCGCCCTCGAGTATCACGTACTCGAACTCGGCATCCCCTTCGAAATGGGCTCGGTGGAACGCCGCAGCGCGCACGAACCGTGCATTGTGGAAGAAAACTCTCTCGCGAAAGGTCGCTCCGACGAAGCTTGCGCCGACGGTGAAATGTGCGCTCCAGAAGCCAGCCGTTCCCGTGAAGACTGCCTCGCTGAAGTCTGCCTCACTTTCGAAATTGGCATGGCTGAAGTCTGCCCCACCCAGGAAGGTCACTCCCCTGAAAGAGGCACTAGAGACTGACCCGCCCGTCAGGTCAACATCATATAGGGTTGCGCCGGTGAGGTCCACGCTCATGCCGGGCCAGAACGACCCCTCAGAGAAGCCATGTGGGCGGCGGATATGGTCGAAAAGAAGGCGTTGTGCAGTCTGACGAACCTGGAGTTCCTGGGCGGCGTCGCGCCCCTTGTTCTCTCCAGAGCCCACGGGACTGGCGTTGGATTCGCCTGCAGAAGAATGCCGATTCGAGGGCGTGTAGGGCAATCGCAGATAGGCGCACAGCACATCAACGACGGTCTGCCGTCGCGGAGGGTTGTCCTGGGCAAGGCGTTCGAGGGAGTGCAGCGCCCCCAGCCGGACCGGGGCCTCGTCGTGGCCGAGCTGTTCAACGGCCTTGGTATACGTCTCTGTGACCAGAGCAGACACGTTCAGCTCGTAGGTGCGCTCCTGCTCTTTCCACCGCTGTCTCAAGTCCTCCTGATTCTGGTCGAAGGCCCTTTGCCGCTCTCGTCGCTGGTTCTCCTGATCGCGCTGGTTCAGCAGGTAGGTGCGGTAGGTGACGATCAAACCGCCAGCCACGGCGAGCCCACCGACGGCCTGCACGAGGGCCGTGCGGACATCGCTCTTGGCCTTGAGCTCCTGCTCCGCGGTGAGCCCATAGTCGGGTTCTCGAGTGAAGAGCCACGGGCCCCACCAGAGCACAAAGAGCACGAACAGGACGAGCGCGACCGCGGCGAGGGCCGCCAGAGGCCAGAGCCAAGGTCTGGGTACGCGCTCCCACCACTGAGGCCGGCGGGGTTGGACTGGGCCTGCATCATCGGCCATAGCTCCCCCTGGAATGAGGCGGCCGCGAAGCAGTATTGCGGCAGATGGGCGTCGCGGTCGACCCATGCGGCAATGCTCTCGACGGGAGGCACCCACCAGGTTCGCCTGCGCGCGGCGACGGTCTCTGCAGGGCCGGGCGATGACCAGGGTTGACCAGTCGGGCGCCTCGATGGCCGCAGCCGTGAGCCCCGCAATTGACCGCGCAGCGCCAGGGTGGCTCTCCCCTCGTCGGCTTACGGGCACGCCGAGGGCGCGGTGAAGGTCACCAGGTCAGGATCGCCAACACACCGCTTTGGCAATTGATGCCAACTCGTCACGCCGTCTGGCGCAGCCGGGCCAAACGCCACCTCGCGCCTACGTGATGAAGGAGCATGCCGGCATCCGGCTGCTCGAGGGACACCAGTACGACCTACCTGACGCAATCCTTGTCGAGCATGACGGTCAGTGGTGGCCCGGCTTCCTGTGTCGGCGACTATTGTGCAACGACGGCCGCGGGTCGATGGCTAAGGTCGAGTCCTCGGTGCAGCACAAGTGGGGCGGCGGCAAGCGCCTGCAGACCGTGCCGCCGGAGCGAATTTGCCTTGCCCACTGATTCGGCTGGCCGCGCGTCCGTTCCAATGCTCGCAGTGCTAGGCTGTACTCACAACCTGGACCGAGCTGGTGGGCGTCCTGCAGACGGTATGAGTGTCGGGGTCATAGAGGATAGTCGTCCCATCGGCTGCGCCAAGATAAAGGATGTCGCGCGTCGGCATGGCATTGCACCGGCCGCGTTCACCTAACCATGCGATATTGACACGTTCTACCTGTACGTCTAAGAGCCACCGAATCACCAACGAGTCCACAAGGCCGGTCGTCTTCCCCTCACGTATCTCCTCGCCGATCTGACGACCCAATTGATAGGGACCGATGATCACCGCAAAGGGAAGCGCCGCGATAAGGATCACTAGGATCAGGGGTAGTGTCTCAGAGAGCCAATTTCGGGCCCGCCGAGCGACCGGTCCCAGCACCCGGGGCGCCACGGCAATTGCTCCACCGATCAGCGAGAGGTAAAGCAGCAGCAAGACGATAAATGCCGCCACGTGCACAAGGGTGTCAAGGAGTCCGTTCCTGATCCTTGGGAGGACGTCGACGATTGGCTCCGTTACGTCCGTAGCGATGTACACACCTCCCCTGAGAAGGAGCAACACTGCAATCCCTGACCCCAGCCGGTAGAGCAGTTGCAGGGATATCGGAGCCGAGGGGAACAGCGGGTCGACCTCCGTTGTGCCATATATCAGGCCAATAGCCAGAAGAACAAGGAGGGACGCAGCCAGTAGCATAACGATACCGAGTGCTGCGGAGGTCAGGATGGATGAATACGTGAGGCCGACATCTTTGGCCTCAAGGCCGAGCTCTCCATAAATGCCTCGGTAGGCGAACCAGCTGACCGAGTACACCAGAACGCCTAGCATGGTGAGGCCTGACAGGACCTCTCCATGAGGAGCCCCAAGAATCTCACGAATCTTGTCCCGGGTCCCCATTGCTTTCCTCCCGCCTCCGATGAGCAGCTTGCGGCCGACCTGCGGGCCGCCGTTCGGTAAGGTGCCGCTGTGAATGAGCGATCATCATGGGCTTGACCCAGGTGAGCTGGGTGGGGGTCATGCCGACGTTGATGGTCGGCGAACTGGGGCTCTCCCGCAGTGTTGTGCATAGCTAGGAGCAGGGAGGGGGCTCGTTGCGGCGCGCCGTACCTGAACTTGGTGGTCCGGAGTTTTCTCAGGGGCAGCTTCACCCTCGCCCGGCTGGTGCTTGGGTCGGCGTCCCGCGCCATCTGGGTAGTGATGACTCGTGAACCGCGGTGCCGTGCGGGGCGCGAGGCGGCCGTCGGCGTGCAACACACACCGAGGCCGCCTCGCGCGACTTGAGTTAAGCGACCAGGTTCGCCCACCCGTCGGCTGCTGGCCACTGAGGCCGACCCATGACCCCGCGTAGCGCCAGGAGGTCGGCGCAGCGGCCTTCGATGCCGTCCAGGGCTGCGCGGGGGGGTGTAGTCGTCCAGGTGCAGGTAGCGGACCGTCGAAAAGGCCGCGCGCTTGCCGGGGTCGCCGGCGTGGTCAGCGAGCCGGCCAAAGAGCAGCTCTCCCTGGCGGCTGGCCTGACCAAGCCAACGGATGCCCTTCGCGGTATCCCGTCACCGGGTAGACGGCTGTGACGTCGCCCGACCCGTCGAGCACGGGGCAGTCAGCGAACGGAATGCCCTCCAGGCCGGGCGCGACGAGCCACCTGCCGGCAGGGAGCGGCAGACGAGCGAGGGCCGTCCGGCGCAGAACGGGCTCAGGTGGCAGCTGGACCGGCATGAGTCGACCTCGGCGGTGAGGAAGGCTGCGGACTGCGAGTTCGAGAACTCATGCGCGGCGACCTCACCGTACTTCGGCCGAGTGATGAGGCTGGCCAAGGTGATGAGATCCCCAGGGCGGCCGCGGCACGCTCGATGGACTCCGTCATGGACTGCTTCCATCAGGAAGTGCGGACGCTCCAGCGCTCGCTGCAGCCGCCACAAGTTCGCGACCGGCATCGAACAGGTCCGCGATGGCCTTCATGGCCGCCTCAGTAGCCCTGCTGCTGGAACTGGTCCTGGGCGACGACCAGGAGCTGTTGAGGCGACGGGGTCCGGCGGGGTGGCTCGGGCCGTTCGCCCGGCCGGTCACCGACGCCGAGAGGACCCTGCTGGTCGCCGTCGGGACCGACCCGGCCGTCATCGAGCCGTGGACCCACGTCACGCCTGTGCCGCCGGGCGTGATCCGGCGGCACTGGATGAGAGGAAGGGGAGCGCAGCATGACTGAGAACGCCATGACGGGGACCGCTGACTACGACGACACGCCAGGCCCGGCAGGCGGCCGCTGAGCGCACGGACGACGCCGAGGCCGACCACGAGGACCGAGACGACGAGCGCCCCGGCCGCCGGGAGGCCCGGTATCGGCGCGAGCGCAACGAGGCCCGCGCCCAGGTCGCCGAGTTGACCGAGCGCGTCGCCCACCTGCAGGAGGCCGAAGTCACCCGGCTGGCCGCCGAGTACCTGCACGACCCCGGCGACCTGGTCCTGTTCGGCAGGCTGTCCGACGTCCTGAACGACGACGGCATGGTCGACCCGACCAAGGTCAAGACAGTCGCCGCCGAGCTGATCGCCGCCCGGCCAGGGCTGGCCAAGGGGGCGGCCGTGCCCTCGCGAAGCTTCGGTCAGGGCCGCCAAATGTCAGTCGACCAGGGCAGCGGCATCACCTGGGGAGCCGTCCTGCGCGGGCATGACTAGGGGCTGTGGCGGCCTGTGAGCGGCCCCCTGCCGGGGCAGTCGTTGTTGGTCGTGCCGGCGCCAGTCCAGGGCTACGCTTCCGAGCACGCGCGTCAGGACCCCGGGAGGGGCCGCAGATGAGGGTTTTCATCAGTTGGTCCGGGGACCGCAGCCGCCGGGCTGCGGGAAAGCTTTATGAGTGGCTGAAGCGGGTGCTGCCAGGGCAGATCGATCCATGGATGTCTACCGAGGACCTAGAACCAGGCGGACGCTGGGAAGAAGAACTAGATGAGCGCCTTGAGGAAACAAATGCTGGAATCTGCGTTCTGACCCCGGAGAATCTTGCGTCGACGTGGTTGCACTACGAGGCCGGGGCCATCGGCAAGGCCGTGGGCCACTCTCGCGTGATGACCGTTCTTATCGGCCTCAGCCCTGCGGATGTCCCTCGTCCGCTCGGTAAGTTCCAACACACCATGCCGACCCGCGATGGCGTCTCTCGCATGGTGATTAGCTTGAATAAGCTGATGGGTGAACCGATCGAATCAAGTGTCGTCAATTACCTCTTCGAGATTCAGTGGCCCTGGCTTGAGGACTCGCTGGTGGAAATCACGGAGAGTGCACCTGCCGCGGCCCTGCCGCGACGAAGTGAGTATGAGATGCTCGAAGAGATTCTGACGCTAATACGTGACCTTCCTCGGTCCCCATTGGCTCTCGTGGTGTCGAGAGCGATAACCGAGGGGGCACCACTCGCCCCAGTAGTGGGTGGGCAGGGCACAGGGAAAACCAACCTGGCCTTCTTAATGCCATGTGAGCAAGCGTCGAACTGGTGGCCCGATCTCCTTCACGATCGCTTTCGGCACCTAGCAAATCCTCCTTCAGGGCGGTCGACTAATGAGGAGGGCGCGGAACCGCAGAAGTCAGACGGAGAATGAGAAAGATCTCCATCGCTTCCTATCGGGTGACATGGGTACAATTCAAGTTGGATTCGAGCGTCTCTGATCTGGGATCTGATGCCGGGCCTGACACAACGCGCCAGCGGTGCACCTGAGGGTCCGTGGCCCGCGGGAGTCACCCGCTCACCGGGGCTCGACCTCTCGGAGTCGCACGCATGACCCTGACCACCGGCACCGCCGAAGTCCTCCTGACCCCCGAGCAGGTCGAGAGCCTGCTCATCAAGCCCGTCCTGGCCGCCAGCGATAAAGGCGACGCTCCTCGAGTAGTAGGACGACCGGGGGCAGGCCCGTCATGCAGCCAGCCAACGGCCCCTGCATCACGGCAGGCGCGGACCTTCGACCAGCTTTGATATAGCCGTGCAAGACGCACGGCGACCCAATGAGCAGCCCTGTGGCGGTTGTTCAGGAGGTTCCAGATTTTGGGTTCAGCCTCGGCCGCGGCGTCAACCGTCGTGGCGTGCTCGGTGCCTAGCCGCCCAGAGCTCCTCTGCCATCTTTTCGGCCAGGGTCTTGTACCGCGGGTCGGCTTGCCGAGGAGGCAGATCGTTGAAGTCCTCGTCGAACTTGTCCGCCAAGGTCTTGTACGGCGCGCGCGTGGACGGCTTCGGGGGAAGGCCGAAGAAGTCTTCCCTGAATTTGTCGGCCATAGTCCGGTACTCAGGCACGTCTACCTCCCCCTAGAAGGGACGTTGGGTCATCGAGTGTCCTCGGTGGGCCGTGCGTCAGAACAGGGGCGAAGTGCCCTGGGCCTGGCGACGACCCGAGTCGCTGCCTCAAGACACTGTCGGTTCGGACGACGAGGGATCGTCGTAGTCCTGTGGGTTGGTGCTTCTGGAGTTCCACCGCCTCGACGACGCGCATGGCTTGATCGACAACACTGATGCGTTCGTGGCCAGCCACCGTCAGGTCTGGCATCAGATAGCGACTGCGCCAGCTCATGTCCGGGGCGTACTTGGTGGTGCACATGTCGCCGGATAGGCGGCATTGGAAATGAACATGTCTCTGCTTGACACCGCGCGTGTGCGAAGGCTTCCTGGAAGGCCTTGGGCACAACGACGCCCGTCATTGCCCTTTGAGGCTAGCTCTGGACACCTCAATAGGGGCAATTGACCGATGGGCCTACTTGACTTCTCCGTCGATGACCGGAGCATGTTGGCATGGCAACCAAGACAAGCGTTGTACTGGTGGATGACCTGACCGATGAAGCCGCGGACACCACGGTCCGTTTCGGGCTCGACGGCCGTGACTACGAGATCGACCTCACAGAAGCGAATGCCTCCGAGCTGCGCGAGGTGCTATCTCGCTACGTCAAAGCGGCCCGCAAGCTTAGCAAGTCGGGCCGGCCAGTTACCCGCACACAGTCCAAGGTCGACCCGGCCGCAGTGCGCGCCTGGGCAAAGGCGAACGGCATTGAAGTGAACGAGCGTGGCCGGATCAAGGCCGAGGTCGTTGAGCAGTACCGCGCCGCCGGCAACTAGCACCGCCGTCGGGCAACGTTCGTCTTTTAGCGCGGCTTCAGACATCCCACGGCTATAAGCCGTCGAGTAACGGTCTCGTGGCAGGAGCCGGCGTGCCAGGCGAGGGGCTTCCACATAGCCGGTGTGCTGGCGCCGATAGCCGTACAGACTGCCGATGAGTCGGGCGATAGACCCGCAGGGGCTGGTGATGGGTGGCGGCGCAGGCGCGCTGGGCGTCGTAGCAGGCCCGCGCTCCTGCGAGCTGCTGCGCGCAGCGAAGGCCTGCTGGTAGAGGGCGTTGGCCAGGCGCTCGGTGTCGGCCCGGCCGGCCAGCACCCTGGTGATCTGGCCGACGCCATCGAAGTGGTCCCGTTCCCCTTGGGTGCCTGGGTAATCGCCAAGAAACGCCAGCAACGAGTGACTCCTTGGCCGGGCTGACCTCATCCACACTCACCCGGACAGGACTCCGTCCTCAGAGGAGCCGAGCCCGTGCCTTGTGACCTCCACATCGACCACCTACCCGGCGACGACTTTGGCCGCGTGTCGCTCCTGATGGACGGCCGCCGCGTGCTGCTCAACTTCGTCCCGGAGGAGGCTCAGGAGATCGCCGACCTGCTCCGCCGCCGGGAGGCCGAGCAGCAGGACACCACCTGAGCACAGCTGGTGAAGGCCTTGTCCTCCTTGTGGAGGGCGGGGCCTTCGTCGTTCACACGCTCCCCACGTTGCTCGAGAGAGCCGCGGGTGCCCGCGTCGGTCAGGGCACGACACACTGCCACGGTGGGGGCCTCTTGGTGGTGGGGCGGCCTGGCGATCGTGCTCGGCGCAGCCGGGGCGCTGCTTGCTCTGGTACCGGGGCGAGCAGAGAAGCAGGACCCCAGCGACCTCACCCGGCCAGACAGGGAGCCGGTCCCCTGGCACAAGCGCGTACGTCAGCGCCTGCAACAACGACGCCTGCCCGTCCTGATTTACCTCGGAGTCGTGGCCGTCGCCGCCCTCGTGGTCGTGGTCTGGGTCCTGCCGTCGGTGCTCACCCGACATCCCCAGCTCGATAACCCAGCCGAGCGGCACAAGGCGGTCACTGACACCCGCACCGGCCTGGTGGCCATGCTCGCCGCCATCGGCGCCGCCGGAGGTCTGGCCTACACCGCCCGCACCTATCGGCTCGGCCAAGAGAACCACCGGCTCAGCCAAGAGACTTATCGCCTCAGCCGGGAGGGCCACATCACCGACCGGTTCTCCAAGGCCGTTAAGCAGCTCGGCAACGAGAAGATTGAGGTCCGCCTCGGTGGCATCTACGCCCTCGAACGCTTGATGCATGACAACCCGGCCGACCAGCCGACCATCATGGAGACACTGGCCGCCTTCGTTCGCCAGCACGCTCCGCATAGTTCCCGGCCCGTCCTGCTGGCGAGGGGAACGCCCCCGCCGGCCCCGTATCATCCCGCCGAGGACGTCCAGGCGGTCCTGACCGTGCTCGGCCGCCGACATCCCGTGGACGGCGAACGCCCCATCGACCTGAGCCGCACGAACCTGACCGGCGCCAACCTTCTCGGGGCGAACCTGATTGGCGCCGACCTCTTCGGGGCGACCCTGACCGGCGCCAACCTCTACGAGGCGACCCTGACCAGCGCCAACCTCTACGAGGCGACACTGACTGACAGGTCCCTCACCGACAAGCAGTTGGCGACAGCTGAGAACACGGACGAGATCAGTTGGGTCCCGCCGAGCTGGCAGTCCGGTTGAGATCGGCGGCCTTGCCACCGACCCTCGTCCCCGCACACGGAGGATGAGGGCTTCTCACGTACCCCTCGTCAGAAGGTCCACTCCCAGCCGCCGTCGTAGACCGCCGACGGCTGGTAGATCAGCGTGCCGCTGGTGATCGGCACGTCGAGGGCGACCTTGCCGACGTACTGCTGGGCGGGGCGCAGCGCGTCGGACGTGAACGTCTCCGTGTCGGCAAGGCAGGAGTAGGCGGCGAAGGTGCCCAGCTCATCAACGGTGAGCCCGTCCGGGCCAATGACCCGGAAGTCGTACGGGCTGACGCTGAACCAGCCGCCCAGGGACGAGTCGGCCAGCTCCGGTGCAGTGGCCATCCGAAGGTCGATGACGACGAAGTGGCCGTTCTCGGCTGGCTCGGGGTACTCGGAGGTGCACGGCTGGTCGACGGCAATCGCGTCGACCGCGAAGGTCAGCACCGCCCCGCCGGTGGCCTCGTCGGTGATCCCGCCTTCCTCCCCCAGCTGCTTCTCGATGTTGCCGCGGTCGTTCCGGTCGGGGCCGGTGGGCTCTGCGGGCTCGGTCATCTCTTCGGCGTTCGCCGAGACCTCGGCCGGCAGGGTGGGGCCGGAGGCGGTGTCTTCGGTTGCTGTGCCACTGCAGGCGGCCAGCAGAGCAGTCATGCCGGCGAAGGCAAGCAGGCGAAGAGAGGTGCGGATCATCTGGTTCCTGTTCCGGGGAGGCGCTTGTTGCGGCACGGAACCGTGACGCAACCTCATCGCCAGGTCAACGACCGCGGCGGGATACGCCGGGCCCTTCGGGGGCGGCGTTCCCTCACACCTCAACTGTCACGGACGACGCGGCGGGAGGAGGACATCTCCGGCCGCCTCTGAGTGCCTGCCGGAACGGGCCACGGCCAGCGGACGGCGCCGACCGGCCTCTACCCCTGGCCGTCGGCGCCGCCACCGTCAGGTGCCAGCTCCTCCTGGACATGCTGGGCGACCCGGCGGCGCCGTGGCGGAAGGCAGACGCCACGGTTCCTCCAGAGGACCGATGATGAAGTGGACGCACCCCGACGGGGATAGCGTCGCCCGCTTCGCCACCTGAGCCGCCAGCTCACCGACGAGGGCCGGGCGTCGTTGCCCAAGAGCCTCGGCCTGGTCGGCCCCCGGTAGCTCTGGACCGCGTCCACCGCACCGACCCTGGCTGTCATCGAGCACCCTGGTCCTCGCCGGTCGGCACGACACGGCGTGTCCTCCCCACCCCTAGGGCGAGGTCACCGAGCAAGGTCGCGTCGCCATGTCGTCGCTCCGCCCTACCCTCGCGTAGTGGTCCAACTGCTCGGCGTGGTCGTCCCCCTCCTGGTTGCGGCCCTTCCGCTGATCCGCTGGCCGACCCTCCAGCGCCGTGTCCGAGGGCACGTCGCCCTGGTCAAGGAGCTACCCGAGGGGATGGGGAAAGACTTCCGGGCCGCCGTCGAAGAGGAGCTGGCCGAGCTGGCCCACTGCACCCGGTCTCGGTCGGAGCGGCGGTCGGAGAACATCGAGAAGGCCGTCCGGGCGGGCATCGTGCTGTTCATGCTCGCCCTAGGCACCGCGCCTCAGCTACTCATCGAGGAGTCGGACCTGACGTTCACTGGGACGCTCAAAGCAGCCGTCGCCGTGTTGGTCATTGGGACCTCCATCGCCTTGGCGGTCCTCTTCGTCTGGTTCGTGTGGTGGGCCTCCGGCCGCTACTTCCGATACCGCAAGTGGATCGCCAAGCGCGAGCGCCTTCACAAGCAGGCCCAGGCCGAGGGCAAGGTGGTCCGCCTCATCGACGGGGACCACGTCCTCGCCGACCCCAATGACCCCTGGCCCCAGAGGTCACCCGAGCTAGCTGTCGTAGCCAGGGACGTTGTTGACGGTCGGCGTGGCGCCTTGGTGACGAAGGAGACCTCCGGAAGGAGTGGCGGTGCTTGACGTCGCCGTTGCCAACCGGAGGTCTCCGTGGCCCACGCTAACGCCCGTACCACCGTGTTCGCCCGCACGCTGATCGTCGACCGTGTCCTGGCCGGTCACCGGCCCGGTGAAGTGGCCAAGCAGCTGGGCGTCAGTCGGCAGACGGTTCACAAGTGGGTGCGCCGCTGGCGCGCCGAGGGCGAGGCCGGGCTGGCCGACCGCTCCTCGCGGCCGCACCGCATGCCCCGGCAGACCTCGCCGGAGACGGTCGCGGCGATCG
>NZ_FNHE01000010.1 GCF_900103785.1 Geodermatophilus siccatus
GGTCCCACCACGGACAACGCGATGACCCGCTCGGAGGAGCGGCTGAACGTGGGCACCCGCACCGAGGAGGTCGGCCGGGCCCGGCTGCGCAAGTACGTGGTCACCGAGAACGTGACCGAGACCGTGCCGGTCTCCCGCGAGGAGGTGCGGGTCGAGCGCGAGCCGATCACCGACGCCAACGTCGGGCAGGCGCTGGACGGCCCGGCGATCTCCGAGGAGGAGCACGAGGTCACCCTGCACGCCGAGCGTCCGGTGGTGGAGAAGGAGGCCGTGCCGGTCGAGCGGGTGCGCCTGGACAAGGAGACCGTCAGCGACTCCGAGCGGGTGTCGGCCGACGTCCGCAAGGAGGAGGTCGAGGTCGACGGCGGCACCGGCGTGACCGGCGGCACCACCGGTGGCGACGACCGCAGCTTCACCCAGAAGGCCAAGGACGCCCTCGACCGCGACGACGACGGCCGCATCGGCCGCTGACAGAGGACCCCCTGCCCCACCGGAGGAGGACGCCGTCCGCCCCACCCCTCGCGAGCTCGGGGCGGGCCCCTGGACGGGGCCGGCGGCGGGACCCTGCAGGGGCCGGGCCGCCCGGCAGGACCGGGCACCAGACGGCGGTGGCCGGCCGAGGACCTGATCCCGGCCGGTCATCTGCCGTTCCCGGGCCGGTGCCAGGTCCACCCGACCGGGCAGGCCGCGTCGGCGGCGGGGGTGGGATGCTCGGGACGTGAGCGAGACCACGGTGCGGCCGGTGACCGGCGCGGACGGCGGGATCGGCGGCCCCGACGAGCTCGCCGCGGCCCTCGAGGGGACCGGCTACCTGCCCGACGAGGGCCTGGCGACCGCCGCCTACCTGGCCCTGGCCATGCACCGCCCGCTGTTCCTGGAGGGCGAGGCCGGCGTCGGCAAGACCGCGCTGGCCCAGGCGCTGGCGCGGGTCACCGGCCGGCCGCTGTACCGGCTGCAGTGCTACGAGGGCCTGGAAGCCAGCCAGGCGCTCTACGACTGGGACTTCGGCCGGCAGCTGCTGCACCTGCGCGCCGCCGAGGCCGCACACGCCACCGGCGACACCGAGACGCTGGAGGCCTCTCTCTACGACCGCCGCTTCCTGCTGGCCCGGCCGCTGCTGCAGGCGCTGGAGGACTCCCCGAGCGTGCTGCTGGTCGACGAGGTCGACCGCGCCGACGACGAGTTCGAGGCATTCCTGCTCGAGGTCCTCTCCGACTTCACGATCTCCATCCCCGAGCTCGGCACCATCCGCGCGGCCACCCCGCCGCTCGTCGTCCTCACCTCGAACCGCACCCGCGAGGTGCACGACGCCCTCAAGCGGCGCTGCCTCTACCACTGGCTGCAGCACCCGGACTTCGACCGCGAGGTGGCGATCCTGCGCCGTCGGCTGCCCGACGTGACCGAGCAGCTGGCCCGCGAGGTGGCCCGCGCGACGGCGAAGCTGCGCACCCTCGACCTGCTCAAGCCACCCGGCGTCGCCGAGGCGATGGACTGGGCGACCGCGCTGCACACCCTCGGCGCCCGGGAGCTGGACCCGGACGTCGCCGCGCGCACCCTCGGCGCGGTGCTGAAGTACCGCGAGGACACCGACCGCGTGCACGCCATGGCCCGGGGGGCGCTCTTCGGTGGCGCCTGAAGAAGGACCCCGTCCCCCCCACGCCTCGCAGGCTCGGGAGGAGGGCCGGGACGGGGCCGCCCGCCCACCCCGGGACGTCGTCGACACGGTGCTGGGCTTCGCGCGCACCCTCCGGGTCGCCGGGGTGGCCGCATCCCCGGACCGGGTCGAGGCGATGCTGGCCGCCGTCGCGGCGCTCGACGTCCTCGACGCCACCGACGTGTACTGGAGCGGCCGGCTGACGCTGTGCGCGGGCCCGGACGACCTGGAGCGCTACGACGCCGCCTTCGCCGCGTACTTCGGCGGCGAGACGCCGCGGCCGGTGCCGCCGGCGGCCCAGCAGCGGCAGCGGACGGTCACCACCGCGCCGATGGACCCGGGGGAGGGGCAGGGGGACGACGAGTCGCCCCCGGACCTCGCCGGCCAGGCCAGCGCCGACGAGGTGCTGCGCCACCGGGACGTCGCCGAGCTGACCGGCGCCGAGCGCGAGCAGCTGCGCCGGCTGTTCGCGCTGCTGGTCCCCGCCGCGCCGATGCGGCTCTCGCGCCGACGCCGGCCCAGCCCGCACGGCGCCGTCCACGCCTCCCGCACCGTCCGCCGCGCGCTGCACGACGGCGGCGAGGTCACCCGGCTGCTGCACCGGCGGGCCCGGCCCCGCCCGCGCCGCGTCGTCCTGCTCATCGACGTCTCCGGCTCGATGAGCCCCTACGCCGACGCGCTGCTGCGGTTCGCGCACGCCGCGGTCCGGGCCCACCCGGCCGCGACCGAGGTGTTCACCATCGGGACCCGGCTGACCCGGGTGACGCGGGAGCTGCGGCTGCGCGACCCCGACAAGGCGCTGGCGGCCAGCGGCTCGGCGATCCCCGACTGGTCCGGCGGCACCCGGCTCGGCGAGGTGCTCAAGGCATTCCTCGACCGGTGGGGGCAGCGCGGCACCGCCCGCGGCGCGATCGTCGTCGTGTGCAGCGACGGCTGGGAGCGCGGCGGCACCGACGTGCTCGCCGAGCAGATGGCCCGGCTGCGGCGGCTGGCGCACGCGGTCGTCTGGGTCAACCCGCACAAGGGCCGGGAGGGCTACGAGCCGCTCACCGGCGGGATGCAGGCGGCGCTGCCGTCGGTGGACCACTTCGTGGCCGGACACAGCCTGGCCGCGTTCCAGCAGCTGGCGGGGGTCATCAGCCGTGCCTGACGGACCCCCCGGAAGACCTCGTCCAGAGGCCGAAGGGGCCACCATGACCTACCTCCGTGCAAAGGAGCTGTCGGATGCGTGACGTGCTCGAGGACCTGATCGGCTGGTGGCAGGCGGGCGAGACCGTCGGCATGGGCACGGTGGTGGCCACCTGGCGGTCCGCTCCCCGCCCGGCGGGTGCGTCGATGCTCGTCGGGCCCGACGGCACCGCCGTGGGCAGCGTCTCCGGCGGCTGCGTCGAGGGCGCGGTCTACGAGGAGGCCAAGGACGTCGTCGAGTCCGGCGTCCCCACCCTCGAGCGGTACGGCGTCAGCGACGACGACGCCTTCGCCGTGGGGCTGACCTGCGGCGGGATCCTCGACGTCTTCGTCGAGGCGGTGTCGCGGGAGTCCTTCCCCGAGCTCGGCGAGGTGGCCGAGTCGGTGGCGCGGCACGAGCCGGTCGCCGTCGTCACCTGCGTCGCCGGCCCGGAGGACCGGGTGGGACGGCGGCTGGTCGTCTGGCCCGACCGCAGCTCGGGCACCCTCGGCCTGCAGCGCCTGGACGACGCCGTCGCCGACGACGCGCGCGGCATGCTGGCCGCCGGCCGCACCGGGATGCTGCACGTCGGCCACGACGGCGAGCGCCGCGGTGACGACCTGTCGCTGTTCGTCAACGCCTTCGCGCCGGCCGCCCGGATGGTGGTCTTCGGCGCCATCGACTTCGCCGCCGCTGTCGCCCGCGTCGGGGCCTTCCTCGGCTACCGGGTCACCGTGTGCGACGCCCGCCCGGTCTTCGCCACCCCGAAGCGCTTCCCCGACGCGCACGAGGTCGTCGTCGAGTGGCCGCACCGCTACCTGCAGGCCGAGGTGGACGCCGGCCGGATCGACGAGCGCACCGTGCTGTGCGTGCTCACCCATGACCCGAAGTTCGACGTCCCGCTGCTGGAGGTCGCGCTGCGGCTGCCGGTCGCCTACGTCGGCGCGATGGGCTCGCGGCGCACGCACGAGGAGCGGCTGGCCCGGCTGGAGGAGGCGGGGCTGTCGAAGGAGGAGCTGGCGCGGCTCTCCTCCCCGATCGGGCTGGACCTCGGCGCCCGCACGCCCGAGGAGACGGCCATCTCGATCGCGGCCGAGGTCATCGCCGGCCGCTGGGGCGGCTCGGGGGAGCGGCTCACCGGCACCGAGGGCCCGATCCACCGGACCGCGGACCGCTGAGGCGCCGGCGCGCGATCTGCACAGTGGTGGCCATCAGGGCCGTGGTGCCCACCACTGTGCAGATCCCGCATGCGGGAGGACCCCTTCCATAGCGGATCAGCGATACCTTTTCCGCTATGCCGGTCGAGCCCCGTCGCAGCGCCTTCCCCGGGCTGGGTGACGCCTCGGCGCGCCGGCACGAGCTGATCGAGCAGCTGGCCCGCGCCCGCCGGGAGAGCGGGCTGAGTCAGACCGAGCTGGCCGCGCGCATGGGCACCTCGCAGTCCGCCGTCGCCCGGCTGGAGAGCGGCGAGCTCGACGCGCGGCTGTCGACGCTCGAGCGGTACGCGGCCGCGCTGGGGCGCGCCGTCGACTGGCACGTCCGGCCTCCCGGGTCGTCCACCCGGCCCACCTCCCCGAGCGAGGAGCCCCCATGACCCGACCCACGGGCACGTGGCCGCCCGTCCCGCCCGGCCCCCCCGACCCGCCGTTCCCCCCGGGGCCACCGGAGTGGCCGCGCACGCCGTGGCAGCCCCAGCCGCGCCCGCCGGCCCCCGGCCCGGTGTCGGCATCGGCCGCCCTGGTCGTCGGCGGGGAGACCTGGCTCGCCGAACGGCTGCTCGAACAGCGGGTGGTCACCCTCTCCGGTGAGCTGGACACCGAGGCGGTCAACCGGGCGGTTGCCGAACTGGCGCTGCTCGACGCGACCGGTGACGACCCGGTCCGGCTCCGGCTCTCCGGGGTGGGCGCCGACCTCGAGGGCGCCCTGACGCTGGTGGACGCACTCGACCTGGTCGGCGTCCCGGTGCACGCGACCAGCCTGGGCACCCTCAGCGGACCGGCGGTCGCGGTCCTCGCCGTCGCCGACCGGCGGGTCGTCGGCGCGCACGCGATGGTCCGGCTGTGCGAGCCCCGGGCGCCGCGCGGCGTCCCCGGCCACGAGGTGGAGGCCTGGGCCGCCGAGCACGCACGGCAGCTGCGCCGGCTGCAGGAGCGGGTGGCCGAGGCCTGCGGGCGGTCGGTCGACGAGGTGGCCGCGGACATGCGCGCCGGGAGGCTGCTCGACGCGGAGGAGGCCCGTGCCTACGGCCTGGTCGACTAGCCCCCTGCCCGGTTCCCGCCCCGAGCTCGCGAGGGGCGCGGAGGAGGGGGTCCTCTCCCGGTACGACGTCGAGGTCGTGGCGCTGCTGGCCTCGCCCGTGCACCGCTACGACGGCCGACCCGCAGGACCCGTCCCGCCGCAGGACGGCGACCGGCGCGCGGCGGTCGAGGTGCGGGCCGGGATCGGCGTGGTCGGGGACCGCTACGCCGGCCGCCCGGCGCACCGCGACGCCCAGCTGACCGTGCTCGCCGTCGAGGCGCTGGAGGCCGTCGCCGCCGAGACCGGATCCGCCCCGTTCGACCCGCACCTGGCCCGGCGCACCGTCGTCCTGCGCGGCGCGGAGGTGGAGGCGCTGCGGGGGCAGCGGTTCACCCTGGACACCGGGTCCGGGCCGGTGCTGCTCGGCGGCGGGCGGCCGGCCCACCTCTGCGCCTGGATGGACGTCGTCCTGGCACCGGGCGCGCACCGGGCCCTGCGCGGCCGGGGCGGCGTGCGCTGCGCCGCGCTGTCGGACGGCGAGCTGCGGCTCGGGCCCGCCGTCCTCAGCTCGGCCGTCCCGCTGGACCCGGTGCGGGCCGGGGTAGCGGTCAGCCGAGCAGCGTGCGGACGGCCGCGGGGGCCTGCGTCGGCTTGAGCAGCGGCGCCACCCGGCCGTCACCGGCGGCGGCCAGCGCGGCGCAGTTGGCCACCGACTCCGGCTCCTCCGACAGCGAGAGCACGTGCAGGTGCGCGCCGGCGCGGGCCAGCGCCGCCGCGGCCGGCAGCGGGTCGGGGCTGTCGGTGGGCATCCCGTCGGAGAGCAGCAGCACGTCCCGGGCGGCCGCGCGGGAGCGGGCCAGCTGGGCCGCCGCGGTGCGCAGGCCCTGGTCCAGGTCGGTGGTGCCGCCGCCCTGCAGGTCGAACAGCCGGTCGACGACGGCGTCCGTGCGCGGGTCGGTGGACAGCGCCCGCAGCACGACCGCCCGCGACCAGAAGGCGACGACGGCCAGCTCGTCCCCGGGCCGCATCCGCTGGGACAGCGCCGAGGCGGTGAGCACGGCGACCGCGAGCTCGTCGCCTGCGACCGAGCCGGAGGCGTCGACGAGCAGCACGCACGCCCGGCCGGTGGAGCGCCAGCCGCGGGTGTGCAGGTGCTCGGCCCGCCAGTGCGGCTCGGCGCCGCGTGCGGCGAGGGTCGCGTCCAGGTCGATGTCGCTGCCGGTCTCGTCGCGGCGGGTCACCACGCGGCGGGTGCCCGGGCGGTCGGGGACCCCGGCGCGCGGCGTGCCCACCGGCAGCCGGCAGGCCAGCGCCCGCGCGGCGGCCCGCAACGCCGGGTCGAACGCCCGCCCCATGGCCGTCAGCAGCCGGTTGGCCGCGTCGGGGTCGCGGGCGGTGAGGTCGGCCAGCGCCTCCTCGTCGAGCTCTCCCAGCTGCGGGGAGACCTGCTGGAACTCGGGGTGGGCCCGGGACAGCTCATCGCGGCCGGCGCGGCGGGCCTGGTGCTGCTTCAGCAGCTGTTCGACGTCGTCGGGGTCCTCCACGGGCACCGGCCGCGGCGGGCGGCGCCCCGGGGGTTCGGTCGGCCCGCCGTCCCCCGGCGGGGGTGGTGGCGGCTCGGGGTCGCCCGGTTCCTCGGGCGTCAGGCTTTTCCCAGCTCCTCACCCGCCCGGCGCCAGATGTCCGCGACGACGTCCTCCACCGGCCGGGTCGCGCCGTCGGCCAGGGTCACCTTGCCGGTGAGCGCGGCGAGGGCGGCGTCGAGTCCGGTGGTGTCCTCGACGGCCTCGTGCCCGCGGACGGTGGCCAGCTCCAGCGCGATGAGCACCGTGTCCAGGGCGCCGCGCACCGAGGAGCCGATCCGCAGCTCGGGGTGGTCGCGGGTGATCCGGACCGCCCGCACCGCCTGGGCGACCAGCCCCGCCGGCCCGCCGGTCGCGGTGGCGACGACGGCCAGCTCGGCCTCCTCGTCCTGGTAGCCCATCGCCACCCGGCAGGAGCGGTCGTACAGCGCCGGCGTCACCCGCGCGGTCCCCACCGCGTCGAACGGGTTCATGGCGGCGACCAGCCGGAACGTGGGCCGCGCGGTGACCCGGCCGAAGCGCGGCACGTGCATCTCCCGCTCCGACAGCACCCCGAGGAGCACGTTCATCGTCTCCTCGGGGACCCGGTTGAACTCCTCGACGTAGAGGATCGCGCCGTCGGTCATGGCCCGGGTGAGCGGGCCGGGCACGAAGTTCTCGGGGCGGTAGTCCTCGGTGAGCACCCGTGAGGCGTCGTGGTGGCCGACCAGCCGGGTGGGGGTGAGCTCGGCGTTGCCCTCGACCAGCACCAGTGGCACGCCGGCACCGTCGGCCAGCGAGCGCAGCAGCGTCGTCTTGCCCGTGCCCGGCGGGCCCTCCAGCAGGACGTTGCGGCCGGCCGACAGCGCGGCCGCGACGACCTCGGCCTCGCGGATGCGGGCGACCACCCGCTCGCGGGCGACCCGGACCATGCCGGTCACGTCGAGCCGCCGGGCGGTGGTGGTGGTGCTCACGACGGGGCTCCTCCTGGGTGGCGACGTGCGACCGGGGCGCCCCCGCGAGGGGGCGCCCCGGCCTCGGCCGTGGCCCCGTCCAGGGCACCACCCGAGCCTGCGAAGGGTGGTGAGGACGGGGTCCTCTCTCAGTCGTCGTAGATGATGACGCCGCGGATGTTCTTGCCGGCCTTCATGTCCTCGTAGCCCTGGTTGACGTCGTCGAGCTTGTACCGGTTGGTGATCAGCTCGTCGAGCTTGAGCTTCCCCTCCTGGTAGAGGCGGAGCATCTTGAGGATGTCGGCGCTCGGGTTCTGGTCGCCGAACAGCGCCCCGCGGATCTCCTTGGTGAACAACGCCATCATGCTGGGGTTGATCGGGATGCCCACGTCGGTCAGGTCGCCGAGGCCGGTGATGACGACCCGCCCGCCCTTGCCGATCGCCTCGAAGGCCTGCGCGACGTGCTCGCCCTTAAGCACCCCGACGGTGATCAGCGCCTTGTCCGCACCCTGTCCGTTGGTGACGCTGCGCGCGAAGTCGGCGGCCTCCTCGATGCTCTCGAAGGCGTGGGTGGCGCCGACCTCCTGCGCCTTCTCGCGCTTGAAGGCGATCGGGTCGACGGCGATGACGTGGCTGGCGCCGGCGTGCGCCGCACCCTGGACGGCGTTGATGCCGATGCCGCCGATGCCCATGACGATCACCGTGTCGCCGGCCTTGACCTCACCGGCCTGCACCGCGGTGCCCCAGCCGGTGCCCACGCCGCAGCCGGTCAGGCACGCGACGTCGAGCGGGATGTCGTCGGGGATCTTCACCGTGGAGCGGACGTCGACGGTCGTCACCTCGGCGAAGGTGCCCAGGCCGCACATCTGGCCGACCGGCGTGCCGTCGCTGGTCTGGAAGCGGAAGCTCTCCGCGTCGTCCCAGCGGGAGCCGATCAGCAGGTTGGCGCCGGAGTCGCAGATGTACTGCTGGCCGTTGGCGCAGTAGCGGCACCGGCCGCAGCCGGGCAGGAACGAGAAGACGACGTGGTCGCCCTCCTTGAACCCCGGGGTGCCCGGGCCGACGGCGGTGACGACGCCGGAGCCCTCGTGGCCGCCCAGGAACGGGTAGTGGCCGACCTGCATGTCGCCGGTGGCGATGTGGTCGTCCGAGTGGCAGAGACCGGACGCCGCCAGCTTGACCTGGAGTTCGCCCTGTCGCGGGTCGTCCGCGACCAGGTCGGTGACCTCCCACTTGCCGGGAGCGGAGCGCAGGATCGCGCCGCGGGTGTTCACGGGCACAGTGACCTCCTCGTCGCCCTCACCGCTGAGGGCCGCCTGCATGCAACGGTGCATGTCCGTGACCGGCACGTTATGGCGTGGCTCACACCGATGGGAAGGCGGGTGCAACGTTGCCGCTACCCCGCCGTCCGCGGGCTGCGAGAGTGACCCCGTGTCGGGAGCCCCGGTGGTCGTCGTCGGCGCCGGTCCCGTGGGCCTGACCGCGGCCCTGCTGCTGGCCCGTCGCGGGCTGCCGGTGCAGGTCCTGGAGCGGCGGTCGGCGCCCTACGGGCAGCCCCGCGCGGTGCACCTGGACGACGAGGCCCTGCGCGCGCTCGCAGACGCCGGGGTCGCCCAGGGCTTCCTCGCGCTCAGCCGCCCCATGCGGGGGCTGCGGCTGCTCGACGGGAGCCACCGGGTGCTCGCCGAGTTCGCCCGCGCCTCGTCGTCCGGACCGCACGGCTGGCCGCAGGGGTCGATGTTCTCCCAGCCCGACCTCGAGGAGCTGCTGCTGGCCGCCGTCCGCCGGGAGCCGCTCGTCGAGCTGCACACCGGCTGCGAGCTCGTGGGGCTGGCCCGGGACGGGGGCGTGACGCTGGACGTGCTCGACCGGGCCTCCGGCGCGCGCTCGCGGGTGCGCGCCGCCGCGGTGCTCGGCTGCGACGGGGCGAACAGCACGGTGCGGCGCCTGGTCGGGGCGCGCATGCGCGACCTGGGGCGTCCCGACCGCTGGCTGGTGGCCGACCTGCGCTCCGCTCAGCCGCTGCCGCTGTGGCCCGGGGTGCACCAGGTCTGCGACCCGCACCGGGCGGCGACCGCGATGCCGGTGTCCGGGGACCGCTACCGCTTCGAGTTCCGGCTGCTGCCCGGCGAGACCCGCGAGGACGTGGTCGCCCGGCTGCCCGCGCTGCTGGCCCCGTACGGCGCGGCGGACGCCGAGGTGGAGCGGGTCGCCGAGTACGTCTACCGGGCCCAGGTGGCCGACCGCTGGCGCTCGGGGAGGGTGCTGCTCGCCGGCGACGCCGCACACCTGACCCCGCCGTTCATCGGGCAGGGGCTGGGGCTCGGGCTGCGCGACGTCCACCAGCTGGCCTGGAAGCTGGCCGCCGTCCTGGCCGGGACGGCGGCCGAGCGGCTGCTGGACACCCACCAGGCCGAGCGCGAACCCCACGCGCGGGCGATGGTGCGGCTGGCGCTGCTGCTCGGCCGGCTGATGACCGGCGGCGGCCGCGGGGCCGCGGTGCTGCGCCGCGCGGTGCTGGCGGGCGTGCGCCGGGTGCCCGCCGTGGCCCGCTTCGCCACCGACAGCCGCACCCCGCCGCTGCGCCGCGGGCCGCTGGTGGTGCGCCGCGGCCGGGCCGGACGGCGGCTGGCCGGTTCACTGCTGCCGAGGGCCGCCGTGGTGCTCGACGGCCGGACGGTGCCGGTGGACGACGTCCTCGGCCCCGGGACGGCGCGGCTGCGGCTGCTGCTCCCCGGTCGGCTGGCGGTGCGCCCTGCGGGGGGCGGCGAGGTCGAGGTGGCCGACGCCGACGGCGGGCTCAGCGGGTGGCTGCGCGGGGCCGGGGCGGTCGCCGTCGTCGTCCGGCCGGACCGGATCGTCCTCTCGGCGTCCTGAGCCGCGTGGGCCCCCGGCTGCCGGGTACGACCGGCACATGCAGATCGACAAGAACCAGATCCTCGAACTCCTCCGCAGCCAGGGCGACGACGCCAAGGCGCAGCAGGCCGACCAGGAGCTGCCCGGCACCGTCGACACCGACCAGCACGCCGGCATCCTCGAGAAGCTGGGCCTCTCGCCCATGGACCTGATCAGCAAGCTCGGCGGCGGTGGCGGCGGCGGGCTGGGCGGCCTCCTCGGCGGCCGCTGACCTCGTGTGTGCGCACGGGCGGCCCGGTCCCGCTGCGGGACGGGGCCGCTCGTGCGCAACGGCCCCGACCTGGGGACCGCGCTGCGTGCACGCACCGCGACGCGGCATGCTGCCCGGGTGAGCTACGACGTCGCCGCCGTCCGCGCCTGCTTCCCCGCCCTGCGTGCGGGAGCCGCCCACTTCGACGGCCCCGGCGGCTCCCAGGTGCCCGAGTCGGTGGCCGCCGCGGTGGCGGCCACCCTCACCTCGCCGATCGCCAACCGCGGGCGGGTCACCCAGGCCGAGCGCACCGCCGACGACGTCGTCCTGGCCGCGCGGCAGGCGATCGCCGACCTCGTCGCCGGCGACCCCGGCGGGGTGGTGTTCGGCCGCAGCACGACCCAGCTGACCTACGACCTGTCCCGCACGCTGTCCGCCGGCTGGGGCCCGGGCGACGAGGTCGTGGTGACCCGCCTGGACCACGACGCCAACGTCCGCCCGTGGGTGCAGGCCGCGGCCGCCCGCGGGGCGACCGTGCGCTGGGCGGAGTTCGACCCGGCCACCGGCGAGCTCGCCCCCGAGGCGGTCGGGCGGGTCCTCTCCGACCGCACCCGGCTGGTCGCCGTCACCGGCGCCTCCAACCTCATCGGCACCCGGCCGGACGTCGCGGCGATCAGCGCGCTCGCCCACGACGCCGGCGCCCTCACCCACGTCGACGGCGTGCACCTCACCGCGCACGCCGCGGTGGACGTCCGCGCGCTCGGCGCCGACCTCTACGCCTGCTCGCCGTACAAGTTCCTCGGCCCGCACCTGGGCTGCGTCGTCGCGGACCCCGCCCTGCTGGGGAGACTGCACCCCGACAAGCTGCTGCCCTCCACCGACGCCGTCCCCGAGCGCTTCGAGCTGGGCACGCTGCCCTACGAGCTGCTGGCCGGCACCACCGCCGCGGTGGACTTCCTCGCCGGGCTGGGTGGCCTCGCCGGCAGGGCCGGCGACGGCGGCCCGGAGAGTGACCGCCGCGCCCGGCTGGAGGCCGGGATGGCGGCGCTCGAGGAGCACGAGGACCGGCTGCGGGAGCGCATCGAGGACGGCGTCCGCGCGCTGCCCGGCGTCACCGTCTGGTCCCGGGCGGCCCGCCGCACGCCCACCCTGCTGCTCACCTTCGACGGTCGCGACGCCGCCGACGCGTACCGGTTCCTCGCCGAGCGCGGGGTCAACGCGCCCGCCGGGTCCTTCTACGCGATCGAGGCCTCCCGCCACCTCGGGCTCGGCGACACCGGCGGCCTGCGGGTGGGGCTCGCGCCCTACAACGACGACGAGGACGTCGACCGGCTGCTCGCGGGGTTGGGGGAGTGGCTCGACGGCTGAGGAAGGACCCTCCTGCCCCGCCACAGGAGGACCCCGTCCTCCTCACCGCTCGCAGGCTCGCGGTGAGCCTCTGGACGGGGCCACGGCGAGGGCCGGGTTGCATCGCACGCAACCGAACCGTGTGACAGCGGTCACCGGCGGGTTAGTCTGACGGCACCGCCGAGAGCCCGGAGGTCGTCGTGCCCGCTGCCGTGCGCACCCCGAGCGGGGCGACGACGACCACCGCCATCCCGGCCCGGTCCGCGTCCCCCGACGGTGTCGCGGTGCACCCGACCCCGGCCGTCGCCACGTTCACCAAGTACCTGGTGCCCGAGGTCGTCTTCGGCTGGGGCTCGCTGTCCGAGGCCGGCTGGGCCGCCCGGAGGTTGGGGGCGCAGCGGCCGTTCGTGGTCACCGACGCCGGTCTGGTGCAGGCCGGCTGGTGGGCCGAGCTCGCCGGCCACCTCGCCGAGGCCGGGCTGCGCGCGACCGTCTGGCAGGAGCTCACCCCGAACCCCAAGGACCACGAGGTCGCCGCCGGTGTGCAGCGCTACCTGGACAGCGGGTGCGACGTCATCGTCGGCCTCGGCGGCGGCTCGGTCATCGACGCGGCCAAGGCGATCGCGGTCGTGGCGAGCAACGGCGGGCAGATCCTCGACTACGAGGGCGTCGACAAGGTCACCGCGGCGATCCCGCCGACCGTGATGTGCCCCAGCACCGCCGGCACCGGCGCCGACGTCTCGCAGTTCGCCGTCATCACCGACACCACCCGCCGGCTCAAGGCCACCCTGATCGGCCGGGCGCTGGTGCCCGACATCTCGATCACCGACCCGCGGCTGCTCACCACGATGCCCGACGACCTCGCCGCCGCGACCGGCCTGGACGCGCTGACCCACGGCATCGAGGCGTTCGTCTCCCGGGCGTCCGGCCCGCTCACCGACGTGCACGCGCTGCACGCCATCGAGCTGATCTGCAGCTCGCTGCGCGGCACCCTCGACCGGCCGGAGGACCCCGCCGCGCACACCGCGATGGCCCAGGCCAGCCTCGAGGCGGGGCTGGCCTTCACCAACGCGATCCTCGGCGCCACCCACGCCATGAGCCACCAGGTCGGCGGGCTGCTCGACCTGCCCCACGGCGTCGTCAACGGCGTCCTGCTGCCGCACGTCATCCGGTTCAACGCGCGCAGTGCGCCGGACCGGTTCGTCCCCATCGCGCGGGCCATGGGCATCGACGTCACGGGGCTGCCGGCCGACGTCGCCGCCGAGGAGGCCGCCGAGGCCGTCGGCCGGCTGGCCGCGGACCTGGGCTGCCCGCGCGGGCTGGCCGAGCTCGGCGTGCGCGAGACCGACATCGAGACCCTCGCCGTCACCACCCTCGGCGACGCGTGCCTGTCGACCAACCCCCGCGACGCCGACTCCACCGACATCGCCGCGCTGTTCCGCGCGGCCCTGTGACCCGCCGCTGATGCGCGCACCCGACATCTCCGAGCTCACCGGGCTGCGCTCGTCCAAGCCGAGTTGGTACGCCGAGTACCGGCAGACCGTCGACGACCTCGACCGCGCGCTGGGCTCGCTGGAGCACATCGCCGGCGTCCTCTCGGCCACCGGGCAGGGCGCCCAGGCGCTCTGCCGGGCGGTCGTCGACGCCACCGCGGAGCACCTCGGCGAGCCGTGGGCCGTGCTGGCGCTGTCCGGGACGGCGCTGCCGCTCGCCCGCCCGCGGCTGCTCGGCCGCGGCCCGTCGGGGGTCGGGGTGGGCCACCTGGCGCTGCTGCCGGAGGTGGTGCGCCGCCCGGTCACCGAGGCGCTGGAGGCCGACGCCGTCGAGCCGTGGCAGACCGCGGACGGCGCGGTCGTCGTCCCCCTGGTGGTCGACGGCGAGCCGGTCGGCGCGCTGGTCGCCTGCGGCGGGCCCCGGCGGACGGCGACCGCCGCGGACCTGGCCATCCTGCGGATCGCGGCCAACCAGTCGGCGGTCGCGCTGCTCTCGGACCACCTGCTGGCGCGGTCGGAGGGGCTGCGCCGGCAGACCGAGGAGCTCTACGCGCAGGCCGAGCAGCGGGCCCGCGACCTCGCCGACCGGCACGAGCAGCTGGCCGAGGCCGAGCGGCGGCTGGACGTCGCCGCGCAGCGCGAGGCGGTGGACGCCGAGCGGCACCGGATCGCCCGCGAGCTGCACGACAGCGTGGCCCAGCACGTGCTCTCGGCGGGGATGACGATCGAGTGGTGCCGGCCGGAGGTGGCCCACCACAGCGAGGTCTACGAGCGGCTCGGGCACGCCAAGGCGCTGACCCGCGAGGCGGTGGAGCGGCTGCGCGGCGCCATCCACGCGCTCTCCTCCGACGGCCACGGGGACGGTGACGGGCTGCCCGCGCTGCTGGGCCGGCTCTCCGACGTCGCCCCGGTGCCGGGCCTGGCCGTCGCCGTCCGGGTGGAGGGGCGCCCGCGCGAGCTGCCCCCGGAGGTCGAGCACTCGCTGTTCCGGATCGCCTCGGAGTGCCTGTTCAACACCGCCCGGCACGCGCAGGCCACCCGGAGCACCGTGCGGCTGGCCTACCGGTCCGACGAGCTGCGGCTCTCGGTCGCCGACGACGGCTGCGGCGACCCCGACGTGCTGCGCCGGGCGCTGCGGGCCTCGGGACGCCGGGACGACGGGTACCACCGCGGGCTGGGCAACATCGCCTCCCGCTGCCGGGAGATGGGGGCGACGGTGCGGATCACGCGGGCCCGGATGGGCGGGGTGCGGGTGGAGGTCCGGATGCCGTGGGACGCCGTCGATGGCTGAGCGCACCGCGGAGACCATCCGGCTGGTCATCGTCGACGACCACGCGATCGTCCGGCAGGGGCTGCGCTCGATCCTGGAGCGCGAGCCCGACATCGAGGTGGTCGGCGAGGCGGCGTCCGCCGGGGAGGCGCTGGACCTGGTGGCCGCCAGCCGCCCGCACATCGTGCTGCTCGACCTGAAGCTCTCGGCCGGCTCCGACGTGGCCGGCCTGGCCCTGTGCGGGCAGCTCACCGCCGCGACACCGGCCCCCGGCGTCCTGGTGGTGACGACCTTCCTCGACCAGCAGCTGGTGCTCGAGGCGATCCAGCGCGGCGCCCGCGGCTACGTGCTCAAGGACGTCGACGCGGTCGCGCTGGTCGCGGCGATCCGGGCGGTGCGCCGCGGGGAGAGCGCCTTCGACAGCCACAGCGCGACGATGGTGGTGCGCTCGCTGGCCGCCCCCGCGCCGTCCCCCGTGGCCCCCGCCGGTCCGGGCCTCACCGCGCGCGAGCGCGAGGTGCTCACCCTGCTGGCGCGCGGGCTGTCCAACGAGGCGATCGGCAGGGAGCTCTACATCTCGGCGACGACGGCGAAGTTCCACGTCGGCAACGTGATGCGCAAGCTGGCGGTCTCCCGCCGCGCGGAGGCCGTCTACGCCGGGTCCAAGTTGGGGCTCATCTGACCCGACACGCGCAGGACACGCCGCGGCCGCCCCACGTCCCGTGACGGCCGCGCCGGGAGGCGCACCGGACCCGTTGACCGGGAGACCTCCGCCCCTAGGTTTGCGCGGCATGACGACGACTGCAGCGGGCTCCGGGCAGGTCACCCTCGGCGACCGGACCGTGCACCGGGTGGGCTTCGGCGGCATGAAGCTCTCCGGGCCGCGGTTCCTCGGGCCACCGGCCGACCGGGAGGCGGCGCTCGCCGTCCTGCGCCGGGCCGTCGAGCTGGGCGTGACCCACGTCGACACCAGCGGCCTGTACGGCCCGCACGTCGTGAACGACCTGATCAGGGAGGCGCTGCACCCCTATCCCGAGGACCTGGTGATCGTCACGCGGGTCGGCGCCCGCCGGACGCCGGAGGGGGGCTGGGAGGAGGCGCTCGGCGCGGACGAGCTGCGCCGGTCGGTGGAGGAGGAGTGCGAGCACCTCGGCCTCGACGCGCTGCACGTGGCCAACCTGCGGATGCCGGGACTCGGCGAGCCGGAGGAGGGCTCCCTCGCCGAGCCGTTCGAGGCGCTGGCGCGGCTGCAGCAGGAGGGGCTGGTCCACGGCCTCGGGGTCAGCCACATCACCGGCCGGCAGGTCGCGGAGGCGCGGGGCATCGCGCCGCTGGCCTGCGTGCAGAACCACTACAACCTGATCCACCGCACGGACGACGGCCTGGTGGCGGAGCTGGCGCGGGAGGGGATCGCCTACACGGCGCTGGAGGGCGTCTCCTACACGTCGTTCTTCCCGATGGGCGAGATGGGCCCGGCGCAGTCCGAGGTGCTGGGGGCGGTCGCGCAACGGGTCGGCGCGAGCCCGCTGCAGGTGGCGATGGCCTGGCTGCTGGCCCGCTCGCCCAACGTGCTGCTCATCCCCGGCGCCACCACGGTGGCGGAGCTGGAGCAGGCCCTCGCGGCGGCCGAGGTGGTGCTCGGCCCCGACGACATCGCGGAGCTGGACCGCATCGAGGGCATGGGCGGACCTCCTCCCGCGCCGGCGTGGGGCGGTGGCGGCCCGGGCGGCCGGCCCCCGTGGGGCGGGGGCCCGGGCGGTCGGCCGCCCGCGTGACCCGGCGGCCATCTCCGCGGAGATGGCCGCTGCGACCGGCAGAGGACGGAGGAACAGCCGGTGTTCTCCAGGGACGTGCTCCACGGCAGGCGCCCGGCGCGTGCGCTCCTCGGCGGGGCCGCCGTCGCCGGTGTCCTCGTCCTCGGTGGCGGCGGGGTGGCCGGGCTCGGTGTCGCCGCGGCGCAGGCAGCGCCGCCGGCGCCGGGGCAACCCGGCGTGGCGGCGACCTGGGCACCGGGGGACAAGGACGGGTTCGGCACCGCGATCGGTGCCCTGGACAGCACGGTCTGGTACACCCTCGAGGACGGCACGCTCAGCGAGGTCTTCGCCCCGCGGATCGACACGCAGAGTTCCCGGGACACCCAGTTCGTCGTCACCGACGGCGCCACCTTCGCCGAGCGCGAGGACGAGGCGACCGAGTCCGTCGTCGAGCTGGTCGACCCCCGTGCCCTCGTCTACCGGCAGGTCAACACCGCGACCAGCGGCCGCTACCGCATCACCAAGACCTACACCACCGACCCCGACCGGGCCGCGGTGCTCGTCGACGTCCGCTTCGAGTCCCTCGACGGGCAGCCGTACCAGGTGTACGTGCTGCACGACGTCGGACTGGGCCTGAACGCCAACGACGACACCGGGCGCTCGGCGGACGGCCGGCTGCTGGCCACCGACGGTGCGTTGAGCAGCGCCGTCACCGCCACGGGCGGTCTCACCGACACCTCCAGCGGGTACCTGGAGCGCAGCGACGGCTGGACCGACCTGAGGGACGACTTCGTCCTCGACGACCTCTGGGACGCGCCGACCCCCGGCAACGTCGCCCAGATCGGGCGGACCGGCCTCACCGGTCTGGACGGCGGGCAGCAGCTGACCCTGGCCCTCGGCTTCGGGACGACGGAGGACGACGCCGCGCAGGCCGCCGGCCAGGCGCTGGACCGGGGCTTCGACGCCGCCCTGCAGGCCTACACCGAGGGCTGGCACGCCTACCTCGACGGCCTCGCCCCGGTACCCGCCAGCGCCGCGCAGTGGCGCACGGAGTACCAGGTCTCGGCGATGGTGATCGCGGCGTCGGAGGACAAGACCGTCCGCGGCGGCTTCGTCGCCTCCCCCGGTCGGCCGTGGGCGTGGGCCGACGAGCTGCAGCAGTTCCCCGTCTACCACGCCGTCTGGTCGCGCGACCTGTACCAGCACGCGACCGCGCTGATCGCCATGGGCGACGTCGCGGCCGCCGACCGGGCCCTGGACCACCTGTGGACGGTGCAGCAGCGCCCCGACGGGTCGTTCCCGCAGAACGCGCGGCTCGACGGGGAGCCGGTCTTCGGCGGGCTGCAGATGGACGAGGTCGCCCTGCCGATCGTGCTCGCCTGGCAGCTCGGCCGCACCGGGCCGGCGGACTGGGAGCGGGTGCGGCTCTCGGCGGACTTCCTGGTGGCCGAGGGGCCGGCGACGGGGCAGGAGCGGTGGGAGAACCTGGGCGGGTACTCGCCGAACACCATCGCCGCGGAGATCGCCGGCCTGGTCACCGCCGCCGACATCGCCCGCGCCAACGGCGACGGCGCCCGGGCGGACACCTACCTCGCCACGGCCGACGAGTGGCGCGCGGGCCTGGCGGAGTGGACGGTGACCACCACCGGCCCGCTGTCGTCCGAGCCGTACTTCCTGCGGATCACCGCCGACGGGGACGCCGACGCCGGCACGCAGATCCAGATCGCGGACGGCGGCCCGCTGGTCGACCAGCGCGAGGTGCTCGACCCGAGCTTCCTGGACCTGGTCCGGCTCGGGGTCCTGCCGGCCGACGACCCGGTCGTCACCACCACGCTGCGCCTGGTCGACGAGCAGCTGGCCTACGACGCCCTCAACGGCCGGTTCTGGCACCGGGCGAGCTTCGACGGGTACGGGGAGCGGCCCGACGGCACCCAGTGGGAACCGGTGGACCCGGGCTCGCGGGAGACCATCGGCCGCGGCTGGCCGCTGCTGACCGGGGAGCGCGGCGAGTACGAGGTGGCCCTCGGTGGCGAAGCCGCCGAGAGCACCCAGGAGCGGCTGGACACGATGGCCCGCTCGGCCGACGACGAGTCGCTGTTCATGGCCGAGCAGGTGTGGGACGACCAGCTGCCGTCGGCCGAGGGCACGGAGTTCGTGCCGGGGGAGCCGACGTCCTCGGCGACGCCGCTGTCCTGGACCCACGCCGGCTTCGTCCGGCTGGCCCACGCCATCGACGCCGGCCGTCCCGTGGACACCCCGTCCGTCGTGGCCTGCCACTTCGGGACGTCGCTCTGCCAGGAATGACGGGTCGGCCCCCTGCAGGGTCCCGCCACGAGCCTGCGAGTGACGGGGGGCAGGGGGTCTTCCTCAGCGGGAGGAGGCGCGGGTGACGACGTCGGTCGCCCAGCTCTCCAGCCCCGAGTGGTCGCGGATGACCTCGACCCGGTCGCAGCTCTCCGCGTAGGCCGGCAGGTCGCAGCCGCCCAGCGCCCACGAGTAGCGCGGCTCCGGGGTCAGCCAGATCGTCTCGCGCACCCGGCGGGTCAGGTCGGCGAAGACGTCCAGCCGGGGGGCGTTGCCGTTGCCCCGGCCGTCGCCGAGCACCAGCAGCGTCGAGCGGCGGGTGAACGCGCCGGAGTGGTCGGCGGCGAGCGTGGCGAACACCGCGCCGTAGTCGCTGGAGGCGTCCACGTCGATGACGTCGCCGCCGAAGACCAGGCCCAGGGCGTGCTCCAGCGGGTGCTCGTCGAACAGGTCGGTGATCTCGACGACGTCGTCCACGAACGCGAAGGTGCGCACCTGCGCGAACAGGTCCTGCAGCGCGTGGACGACGTGCAGCGTGAACCGCGCCGTCGTCCGCACCGACAGGCTGACGTCGGCGACCACGACCAGCCGCGGCTTGTCCTCGGCGAGCCGGGTGGTGACGGGCCGGAAGGGGACTCCGTCGTAGCGCAGGTTGCGCCGCATCGTGCGGGCGACGTCGACCCGCCCGCGCGGGGACTGCCGCTTCTTGTGCGTCAGACCGCCGTGCAGCGAGGTGGCCAGCCGGCGCAGCGACTCCTCGATCCGCGCCCGCTCGGCCTCGGTCACCTTCTCCACCGGCGCGCGGGCCAGCTCGCGCTCCTCGACGGCGACGTCGGTCATCTCGGCGAGCTTCTGCAGGTGCGCGGCGAGCAGCTCGGGGAGGTCCTCGATGACGCCGGCGAGCTGGCGCCGCAGCGCCTCGGCCACCTCGGGGTCCAGGTCGCCGACCGGGTCGGCCAGCCAGTCCCGCAGCGCCTGCTGCTGGGCCACCGACAGCTCCAGGTCCAGCTGGGTGCCCCCGCCGCGCACCAGGTCGCCGGGCAGGCCGGGGTCGTGCAGCCGCGACACCTCCAGCTGCACCTTCTGAGCGTCGTCCGCCGGCCCGCCGCGGCTCTCCGAGGACAGCACGATCTGCTGGGTCAGGGAGGCCAGGTCGACCTTGTTGGCCTCCTGGTGCAGGTTGTACTGCGCCGCGAGGTCCTCGGGCTTGAAGAACTCCTTGATGTCGACCGGCTTGCCGTGGCTGTGCCCCTCCTGCACGTCGGCGGCGGGGTCCGGCGACCAGGTCATCCGCTGCAGCTCGCCGGTGTCGGCCAGGTCGTCGTGGGCGTGCCCGTGCCCCTCGTCCGCGTCGACCACCGCCCGCAGGCCGAAGAAGCGGGCGAAGGTGTCGGCGAAGACCTCGGCGTCCCGGCGGTCCTTGAGCAGCGCCGCGCCGAGCGCGGCCTCCAGCGCGAGCCGGTCGCTCACCCCGACCGCGGCCGCGGCGTCGAAGGCGTCGATCGCCTCCGCCGTCGAGATCCGCATCCCGCGCAGTCGCAGCAGCCGGACGAAACGGTGCAGGGCCCCCTCCACCTCAGACCGGCCGCCGTCGCGTGCCGCCCCCGCGGTTGGGGGCGAACGAGCGGGCACCCTGGCCGGCGCGGACCTGGCGCGGGGGAGCCGGCGTCCCGGACTCGGTCGGCGCCTGCTGGCCGTAGTAGTTCTCGTCGTGCCGGCCCGGCCGGTCCTTCGCCGCGCGCGCCCGGCGGCCGTCGTCCTCGTGGTCGTGGTCGTGGTCATGGGAGTGCCCGCCGTGGGTGTGCGCCCCGTGCGAGTGGGGATGCCCGTGCGCGTGGTCGTGCCCGTGCCCCAGGGACTCGGGCACCGTCGCGTTCGGGTCGACCAGCCGGGGCAGCGCCTCGCGGGAGCGCTGCACGTCGCGCTCGTACTTGGCGACGACGGAGACGGTGTCGCCGAGCACCCCGGCGTCCAGCTCGCTCACGCCCAGGACGGCGAGGGTGCGGGCCCAGTCGATCGTCTCGGAGATGCTCGGGGCCTTGCGCAGGTCTAGGCCGCGCAGCCCGCGGACGATCTCGACCAGCCGCTGCGCCGCCGCGTCGTCCAGGCCGGTCTGCTTCGAGCGCAGGATCTCCAGCTCGCGGTCGGCGTCGGGGTACTCGAGGAACAGGTGCAGGCAGCGGCGCTTGAGCGCTGCCGAGAGGTCGCGGGTGTTGTTCGAGGTCAGGACGACGTAGGGCGGCGCCTTGGCGACGAACGTGCCGATCTCGGGCACCGACACCTGGTACTCCGCGAGCATCTCCAGCAGCACCGCCTCCAGGGCCTCGTCGGCGCGGTCGACCTCGTCGACCAGCAGAACGACCGGCTCCTCGGAGCGGACCGCCTCCAGCAGCGGGCGCGGGGCGAGGAATCGCTCGTTGAAGAACGCGCTGTCCGCGCCGGCGATCCGGTCGACGGCGTCCGCCAGGGTGGAGGTGTCCTCCAGCAGCTCGGCCGCCTTGTCCCGCAGGATCTGCGTGTAGAGCAGCTGCTTGCCGTAGTCCCACTCGTAGAGGGCCTTGGTCTCGTCCTGCCCCTCGTAGCACTGCAGGCGCAGCAGCCTGCGCCCGGTGGCGGCGGCCAGCGTCTTGGCCAGCTCGGTCTTGCCGACGCCGGCCGGGCCCTCCAGCAGCAGCGGCTTGGCCAGGCGGGACATCACGAAGGTCGTCGTCGCCAGCCGCCGGTCGGCGATGTAGCCGTGCTCGGCGAAGGCGCGGGCGACGTCGTCGGGGGAGGTGAAGTCGGAGGTGGGGACGGCGTCGGCGGGCACGGGCTGGACGGTCACGCGTTCTCCTCGCTGGCGCTCGTCGTCCGCGCGCCCAGGGGTGCTGTGTCTCCGGGTGACCTCGCGAGCTCGGTCACGGGTTCTCCTCGCTGGCGCTCGTCGTCCGCGCGCCCAGGGGTGCTGTGTCTCCGGGTGACCTCGCGAGCTCGGTCACGGGCTCCTCGTCGGGAGGGTGGGGCGGGGTGAGCAGGCGGCGCACCCCGCCCCACCGGGGTCGGATCAGCTGAGGAGGTCGTCCAGGTCGCCGTTCATGCAGTGCTCGACCACCGGGCGGACGGTCTCGAACGTGCACTCCTTGGCGTTGCCCGGGGTGCAGGCGTCGCCGAGGACGTGGTTGGTGATGCGGTCGACGTCGGTGTCGTCGCCCTTGATCACCGAGGCGTTCTCGTAGAACTTGGTCGGGCCCTGGCCCAGCCGGTTCTTCGAGTAGCTGTCCTGGGTGACGTCGGTGAACTTCTCCGGGATGCCGACGTCGCGCAGCAGTCGGATCGCGGCGGCCAGCGCCGCGTCGGCGGCCTGGGGGGCGGTCATGCCGTGGGTGTCGACCCCCATGGCCTCGGCGATGTCGGCGAAGCGCTGGTACTGGGTGGGCATGTTGAACGCCCACACGCGGGGCAGCGCGATGGCGTTGTTCAGGCCGTGGTGGGTGTCGTAGAAGGCGCTCACCGCGTGGCTGATCGAGTGGATGATGCCGAGGCCGCCGGAGTTGAACGCCTGGGCGGCGATGTACTGCGCGTACATCATCCCCTCGCGGCCGGCGAGGTCCTGGCCGTTCCACACCGCCTGGCGCAGGTGCTCCGAGGTGAGCTTGATGGCGTACAGCGCGTTGCCCAGGGAGGGCTGGAAGTTCAGCCGGGAGACGTAGGGCTCGCTGGCGTGCGCCAGGACGTCGAAGCCGCACTGCGCGGTGTAGTCGATCGGGCAGTCGTAGTAGAGGACCGGGTCGTCGATCGCCAGCGTCGTCACCGAGGTGTCGTCGAACGCCACGTACTTGTGCGGGTTGTCCGGGTCGGTCGTGGTGTCGGTGATGACGTAGGCCCAGCTGGTCTCCGAGCCGGTGCCGGCCGTGGTGGAGACGGCGATGTGCGGCGGGTTCCTCGGGTTCTCCGACTGGTTGAAGCCCTCGAACTCGTTGACGCTGCGGCCGTCGTGGGCCACCGAGATCCGCGCGCCCTTGCAGGCGTCGTGGCTGGAGCCGCCGCCGATGGAGACGAAGCTGTCGCACTCGTTCTCCTGGTACAGCGCCACGGCGTCCATGACGTTGTAGTCCTTGGGGTTCGACTCGACCTTGTCGTAGACCACGACATCGAGGCCGTGGTACTTCATCGACTCGGCGATCTTGTGGACGACGTCCGTGCCGCGCAGGCCCGACGTCATGATCAGCGTCCGCTTGAAGCCCAGCTTGAGGGCCTCCGGGCCGATGATCTCGTGCGCGCCGGGGCCCATCAGGGCCCGCGGGAACGGGTGGAACTCCTTGATCGGGAAGGGCTTGAGGAGTTCTTCGACCTTCATGGCGGGGTCCTTCCTGCCTGCCTGCGGGGAGCCGTCGGCGCGGACGGTATGAGCGGCGTTCCCCCTCGCGGCAGGGGCGGACGGGAGGAACCGGCCGTCCGGAGGAGCAGGTCGGCCCGCCCGGTGAGGTGCACCTGCCCGACCGGGCAGGGGAAGGACGCCGTCGCGGCCATGTCCGCGGCCATGTCCGCGGAGATGGCCGGGAGGGTGTCAACCGGTCGGCGTGCGCAGGCCGGGGAAGCCCAGGGCCAGCTGGTCGAAGGCCGCGTGCAGGGCGGCGGCCAGCGTCGTCGTCCCGTCGGCCAGCCAGACCTCGAACGCGGTCGTCGCGGCCGCGCGGGTGGTGGTCGCGACCAGCCGGGGGAGCAGTGCTCCCGGGGACTGGCCGGTGCGGCGGGCGACGTGCTCGGCGACCACCCGGTCGACGTCGGCGTAGCGGACCTGCGAGTGGGCCTGCAGCGCCGGCTCGCCGAGGATGAGCGCCATCCGCTGTCGCAGGGTCGGCAGGTCCTCGGCGGCGTAGTCGTTCACCTCGACGTAGGCCGCGCAGATCGAGGCGAGCACCGGCTGGTCGTCGCGGGTGGCCGCCAGGAGTGCCTCCAGCCGGGCGACGTGCGCCTCGAACTCGCCCCAGACCGCGTCGGCCTTGGTGGCGAAGCAGCGGAAGAACGTGCGCCGGCTGATCCCCGCGGCGTCGGCGATCTCGTCGGCGGTGACCTGCTCGAAGCCGGTCCGCGTGAACAGCTCCAGGGCCGCCTGCTGGACGCGGGCGCGGGTGTCGCCGCGCACGTCCGCGGGCGCCTCGGTCACGGCCCCATCTTGCGTCACGGACACGCGGGGGACGGCGCGCCGCGGCGACAGACCGGTGTTGCCGGTGGCACTCGGTGTCACTAACGTCCCCGCCACCCCGTAATCCAGATCACAGGAGGCGCCGTGCCCGAGAACGACGACACGCAGGCCGTGAGCAGCCGGGAGGCGGCCCCCGCGGTCGAGGAGGCCCTGGTCGAGGAGTCCCTCGTCGAGGAGGTCTCGATCGACGGCATGTGCGGGGTGTACTGATCGACACCCCCGTCGCGGCGCCGGCCGAGCAGGTGCGCGAGGCCGGCGCCGCCCTCCTCCCGGGCTCGGTCGCCGCCGCGCCCGCCCCCATCGCTGACTTCGACCCGTCGTTGCCCTGGCGGCGGGCCCGTTCCGTGGCCCTGCGCCCGGAGCCCTTCGGCGCGCTGGTCTACCACTTCGGGAACCGGAAGCTCTCCTTCCTGAAGTCGAAGACGCTGGTCCGGGTCGTGGAGACCCTCGCCGACCACCCCACCGCCTCGGCCACGCTGGCCGCCTGCGAGGTGCCCGAGGCCCAGCGCCCGGCGTACCTGAAGGCGCTGGCGGACCTCGCCCGCTCGCAGATGATCGAACGCCGGGAGCCCTCCGCATGACTGCTGTCCTGCCGTCCCGTCCCGCCGGCGAACGCCCCACCGGCGGGCGCCTGATCGACCAGTTCGAGTACGGGCTGGACGCGCCGATCTGCCTGACCTGGGAGCTCACGTACGCCTGCAACCTGGCGTGCGCGCACTGCCTGTCCTCGTCGGGACGGCGGGACCCGCGTGAGCTGTCCACCGCCGAGGCCGAGGCGGTGATCGACGAGCTGCATCGGATGCAGGTGTTCTACGTCAACGTCGGCGGCGGCGAGCCGACCGTCCGGCCGGACTTCTGGCACCTGCTGGACTACGCCATCGGCCACGACGTCGGCGTCAAGTTCTCCACCAACGGCGTCAAGCTCGACCGGGCCCGCGCCGAGCAGCTGGCCCGCACCGACTACGTCGACGTCCAGATCTCCCTCGACGGCGCGACCGCCGAGGTCAACGACCGGGTCCGCGGCACCGGCTCGTACGCCACCGCCGTCCGCGCGCTGGAGAACCTGGCCGAGGCGGGGATGAAGGACTTCAAGGTCTCCGTCGTCGTCACCCGGGAGAACGTCTCCCAGCTCGACGAGTTCAGGGCGCTCACCGACCGCTACGGCGCCCAGCTGCGCATCACCCGGCTGCGCCCGTCGGGCCGCGGCGCCGACGTCTGGGACGAGCTGCACCCCACGCAGGCCCAGCAGCGCGAGCTCTACTCCTGGCTCCTGGCCAACGGCGAGGAGGTGCTCACCGGCGACTCGTTCTTCCACCTGTCGGCCTACGGCGAGGCCCTGCCCGGCCTGAACCTGTGCGGCGCCGGTCGCGTGGTCTGCCTGATCGACCCGGTGGGCGACGTCTACGCCTGCCCGTTCGCCATCCACGAGCAGTTCCTCGCCGGCAACGTGCGCGACGGGGGCGGCTTCCAGCGGGTCTGGCAGCAGTCGGACCTGTTCCAGGACCTGCGCAGCCCCCAGACCGGTGGCGCCTGCACCAGGTGCGCGCACTTCGACGCCTGCCGGGGCGGCTGCATGGCGGCCAAGTTCTTCACCGGCCTGCCGTTGGACGGACCCGACCCCGAGTGCGTGCAGGGGTACGGCGAGTCGGCCCTGGCCGCCCGCGACGCCGACCTGGTCACGCCGCGCAGCCACCTCGACCACTCGCACAAGGGCCCGGTCCGCGGCCAGCCGACCCTGCTCGGCATGCCGT
The DNA here is from genome assembly GCF_900103785.1 of Geodermatophilus siccatus. Lineage (GTDB taxonomy): Bacteria > Actinomycetota > Actinomycetes > Mycobacteriales > Geodermatophilaceae > Geodermatophilus > Geodermatophilus siccatus. Next base: position 25,786 of record NZ_FNHE01000010.1, read on the forward strand.
CGATCCCGAGGGTGGCTCCGGCCAAGATGTGCGACGAGTCGCCGCTGGCCGGGCTCGAGCTGCGCTGACGGGACTGCTCGACCCGCTGGTCCTGGCGGGCCGGACGGCGCCCTCCCGGGTGCTGTTCGGCCCGCACGAGACCAACCTGGGCCGCGGGCGGGCGCTCTCGGAGCGGCACGTCGCCTACTACGCCCGCCGGGCCGCGGGCGGCTGCGGCGTCGTGGTCACCGAGACCGCGTCGGTGCACGGGAGCGACTGGCCCTACGAGCGGGCGCCGCTGGCCGCCGACTGTGGCCCGGGCTGGGCGGACGTCGTCGCCGCCTGCCGCCCGCACGGCGCGCTGGTGCTCGCCTCGCTCGGGCACACCGGCGCGCAGGGCAGCTCCGGGCACGCGCAGACCGCGCTGTGGGCGCCGTCCGCGGTGCCCGACGTCGTCACCCGCGAGGTGCCGGTGGCGATGGAGCAGCCGGAGATCGACGCGCTGGTCGCGGGCTCCGCGGCGGGCGCCCGGATCGCGGTCGGCGCCGGTGTGGACGGCGTGGAGGTCGACGCCGGCCCGCGCTCGCTGCTGCGGCAGTTCGCCTCCGGCCTGACCAACCACCGGGCCGACGGGTACGGCGCCGACCGGCTGCGGCTGCTGCGCGAGGTGCTCGCCGCCGTCCGCGCGGAGCTGGGCCCCGGGCGGGCGCTCGCGCTGCGCCTCTCCTGCGACGAGGAGGCGCCCTGGGCCGGGATCACGCCCGACCTGGCTGTCGGGCACGTCCGTGAGCTCGCGCCGCTGGTCGACCTGCTCGTCGTCGTGCGCGGCAGCGGGCCGGCGCCCTCGGCGTACCGGCCCGACGGGCACACCGCGCCCGGGTTCAACACCGACCTCACCCGCTCCGTGCGGGCGGCCGCCGGCGGGACGCCGGTCGTGCTCCAGGGCTCGGTCGTGGACGTCGCCGCCGCGCAGCGAGCGCTGGACGACGGGGTCGCCGACGCCGTGGAGATGACCCGCGCGCAGATCGCCGACGCCGAGCTGGTGCGCCGGGCGCGGGCCGGCGTCCGGGTGCGGCCCTGCACCCTGTGCAACCAGGCCTGCCAGGTGCGCGACGTCCGCAACCCGCTGGTCAGCTGCGTCGCCGACCCGTCCGACGAGGGCGCCCTCGCCGCCGGCGCCGGCCGGCGGGTGACGGTCGTCGGCGGCGGGCCGGCCGGGCTGGAGGCCGCGCGGGTGCTCGCGTCCGCGGGCGCCGAGGTCCGGCTGGTGGAGCGCACCGGCCGGCTCGGTGGGGCGCTGCGGCTGGTCGCCGCGCTGCCCGGGCGGGCGCGCTTCGCCGACCTCGCCGACTGGCTGGCCGGGGAGGTGGCGCGGCTGGGGGTGCGGGTCGAGCTGGGGACGACCGCGGAGGGCGGGGACGTCGTCGCGACGGGCGCTCACCGGCCCCCGGGTGGGAGCGCCGCCGACGTGCTGGCCGGCGCGGAGCTGCCGCCCGGCCCGGTGGTGGTGCACGACCCGGTCGGCGGGCCGGTCGGCGTGGGGGTGGCCGAGCTGCTCGCCGCGGCGGGCCGCGAGGTCACGCTGGTGACCCCGGACGCGGTGGTCGGCGAGCGGCTCGGCGGCGACCTGGCGCCGGCCGGCGCCCGGCTGGCGCGGGCGGGGGTGCGGCGGGAGACGTCGTCCCGGCTGCGCTCGGCCGGCGGCGGGGTCGCGGTGCTGGCCGACCGCTGGACGGGGGAGGAGCGCACCGTGCCGTGCGCCGTCGTCGTCGACGCGGGCCCCGGCCTGCCGGGCGACGTCCCCCCGGGGGTGCCGGCCGCCGGGGACGTCGTCGCGCCGCGCACCGTGCTCGAGGCGGTGCTCGAGGGGCGGCGCGCGGCGCGGGCGCTGCTCGCCGCGCCGCCGCGCTAGCGGGGCAGCACGACCAGGGCCGCGCGGTCGGACGGCAGCAGGTCGGCCACGGTCAGCGTGGCGAGGAAGGCGAGCAGGACGGCGATGGTGAGCAGCGGGCACCTCCGAGGGGACGCCGTCCACGGTGGCGCGGCCGGCTGGAGGCCCGGTGCGGACCGGCTGGGAGCCGGCTGTCAGAGGTCGACGACCTTCTTCTCACCCGTGTCGGGCTGGTCGCCGGTGACCTTGGCCTTCACGAAGCTGTACGCGGTCGCCAGCCGGTTGCCGGGGCTGTCCCAGTACTCGGCGGAGTCGCCGTCGACCTTGACCAGCACGACCGACGGGTCCTCCGGGCCCTGCGGCAGCCAGGCCTCGACGCCGCTGTTCCACAGCTCCTTCTTCTTGGCGACGTCGGCGACGACGACGGCCTCACCGGTGAGGGAGACCCAGGTGCCGCCCGAGCCCACGCCGACGTTGACCTGCGGCGAGCGCGAGATGTGGGTCAGCCACTCGGCGCTCTGCTCGGCGAAGAACCACAGGTCGCCGTCGAACTCCACCTCCTGCAGCGCCATGGGACGGCTGGTCAGCTTGCCCTCGGGCGTGGTGGTGGTGAGGAAGCCGAACTTCTGCCCCTTGATCAGCTCGGCGACCTTGCGGGTGTCCTCGGCGCTCATGGGGGTCCTCTCGGAGTGCGCGATCAGGTGTCGCCCGACTCCTGCCCACGGCCGTCGGCGCTGACACACGCCCGCCACGCCGCCGACGACGTGTCAGCGGACAGCGCGAGCCTCGGCTGTCAAGGCGCGTGTCGTATCTGTGGACGAGCTATTGACCTGCGGATTCATCGTGAGGCCGCGTCCTCGGCGCGCTAGGATTCGAACGCGTGATCGATCCGGCGGGAGGTGTCGTGGACGAGCTGTTCGCCTCCCTCGACGCCTTGGCCGCCGAGGACCTGGCACCGTTGTTCGGCCCGGCGCTGCTGGAGCGGCTGCGGCCGCTGTTGGTGGCGCAGAACCGGCTCGCCGCCGAGGTCGCCCGCACGGTGCGCGCGTGTGAGGTGTCAGGTGCCGCGGAGGTCGACGGGCTCAAGACCATGGGCCCCTGGCTGCGCGGGCACGGGCACCTGTCGGCCGCGGAGGCGGCGCGGGTGGTGCGCCCCGGCCGCGCGCTGGCGCACCTGCCGGCGATGGCCGCCGCCTTCGCCGCCGGGCAGGTGACCGGTGAGCAGGTGGCGGCCATCGCCGGGTGGCCGAGCCCGAGCCCCTGACCCGGGCGGCGGCGCAGGAGGTGGAGCTGGCCGTGGTCGACGCGCTGCTGACCGGCGTGGCGGTTGCGGCTCCGTGTGCCGACGTGGCGAAGGCGGTGGCCCACTACCTGGACCGGCTCGATACTGACGGCCCGGAGCCCGATCCGACTGAGGGCCGCCGGCTCGTCATCGCGAAGCACGCGGACAGGTCGGTCAGCGGCCGCTTCGACCTCGACACCGTGGGCGGGGAGAGGCTGCAGGCGGCGCTGGAGTCCCTCGTCCAGGCCGGCCGCTGTGCCGCCGATGAGCGCACACGAGCGCAGCGGCTGGCCGACGCGCTGGTGCAGCTGTGCGACAACCAGCTGGCCGCCGGCACCCTGCCGACGCTGCGCGGGCACAAGCCGCAGGTCATCGTGACGCTCGGCATCGAGGACCTGGTCGACCCGGCCACCGGCCGCGGCGCGGCCAAGACCGGCTTTGGGGCGGCCATCTCCGCGGCGCGGGCCCGCTGGCTGGCCTGCGACGGGCAGGTCACTCGGATCGTGCTGGGCCCGGACGGGGTGCCGCTGGAGCACGGCCGCACGGTGCGGCTGTTCCCCGCCCACGTGCGCCGCGCCGCGGAGCTGCGCGACGGCGGCTGCGTGTTCGCCGGCTGTTCGGCGCCGACCTGGTGGTGCGACGTCCACCATGTGCTGGCCTGGGTCGACGGCGGAGCGACCGACCTGGCCAACGCCGCGCTGCTGTGCGAGCGGCACCACACCAAGGTCCACCACGGCTCCCGGGTCGAGCGACGACCCGACGGGCGATGGCGCACCTGGCGACCCGACGGCACCGAGATCCGCACCGGCCCGGGCCGCACCGGGCCACCCCTGGCCAGCGCCGCCTGACCCCGCACCCACGACCACACCCCGGCCGGCAGCCGACCGACGCCCACCCCCGGGCACGGTCCGCTGCCGGCTGCCGGCTGCCGGCGCGCGGGAGGGCTCCCGAGGACCTCACCGTCCGTCGAGGTAGCGCCAGGCACCGTCCTCACGGAGGAAGCGGCTGACCTCGTGCTGGCTGCCCGTCTCGCCCTCGTGCCGGTACCAGGCCCGGAACTCCACCGTGCCCTCCGCGGCGAGCAACCCGCCGTCGCTGGTGGCGAGCACGTCGAGGCCGGTCCAGCGCACGGTCGGGTCGAGCTCCAGCGACGGCGGGCGCGTCGAGGGGTGCCAGGTGGCGAGCAGGTATGCCGGGTCGCCCACGGCGAAGGCGCTGTACCGCGAGCGCATCAGCTGCTCGGCGGTCGCCGCCGTCGCGGTGCCGTCGTGCAGCCGGCCGCAGCACTCGGCGTAGGGCAGGCCGGTCCCGCAGGGGCAGCGTCGAGGGGCCATGCCCGCGAGTCTCCGCCGGCCGCGCTCAGCACTCGACCCCGTCCTCGGTGGTGCCCACGTGCAGGCAGTCGAGGGCGGCGGCGAACTCACTGCGCTGCGCTCTCGTCAGCGCCCCCGGCTCGAACCGGACGACGATCCAGCCGGACAGGTAGGCCTCCCCGGCGAAGCGGCGGGCCACGGCGATGGCGTCGTCCCGGTCCGCGAACCGGTACATCGTGAGCGTGTCCGACCGGACCGCCTGCCGGCACGGGAGGTCGCCGCCGCACAGCTCGTCCGTCGCCCACCGGGCGTTCGGCATGGCGGTCCGCGCCCAGCTGTCCCCGGGCTCCACCCAGGCGCCGAGGTCGATGTCCCGACGGGGGTCGCTGGTCACGACGAACGCGGCCGCCGCGACCAGCGCGGCGACCACGACCCCAGCGACTCCCCACACGGTCCGCCGGACCCCCCGCGTCGCCATCGGCACATCATGACCGCGCCGGACGTGTTCCCCTGCTGTGCGCCGGCCGACCGCGGAGGGAGACCACGTGCGACACCTGTCTGCGCCGCTGCGGGTCGGGCCGGTGACGCTGCCCAACCGGCTGGTCTTCCCGGCCCACCTGACGAACTACGCCGTCGACGGCCGGTTCACCGAGCGGCACGCCGCCTACTACGCGGCCCGCGCGGCCGGCGGGGCCGGGCTGGTCGTCACCGAGGAGCTCTCGACCGACCCCGCCGACCGGCCCTACGAGAAGCTCGTCCACGGCTGCGACCCCGACGCCCTGCCCGGCATGCGGCTCGTCGCCGACGCCGTCCACGCGCACGGCGTGCCGGTGTTCGCCCAGCTCAACCACAACGGCGGGCAGTCGGACTCGCTGCACACCCGCACGCCGGTCCTCGCGCCGTCCCCGGTGCCCGACCCGCTGTTCCGCGAGGTCCCGCGCGAGGCGAGCACCGCCGACCTGGCCCGGCTGGTCGCCGGCTACGCCGACGTCGCCGCCCGCTGTGCCGCCGCCGGGTTCGACGGCGTCGAGGTCCAGGCCTCGCAGTCCTCGCTGGTCCGGCAGTTCCTCTCCCGCGCCACCAACCTGCGCACCGACCGCTACGGCGGCCCGCTCGAGTCCCGCGCCCGCTTCCTCGTCGAGGTGCTCACCGCCGTCCGGGAGGCGCTGGGGCCCGGCCGCGCGCTCGGCGTCCGGCTGGCCGACGAGGAGGGCCGCGACGGCGGGACGACGCTCGCCGAGGCGGTGGCCACCGCGAGGCTGCTCGTCGAGCGCGGGCTCGTCGACTCCGTCAGCACCACCGTGGGCGTCGCGACGGCGACCCTCGACCGCGTCGTCCCGCCGATGACCACCCCGCCCGGCTACGCCCGCTACCTCTCCGCGGCGATCCGGGCCGCCGTCGACGTCCCGGTGATCGGCGTCGGCCGCTTCCTCACCCCCGCGCAGGCCGAGCGCGCGCTGGCGATGAGCGACTGCGACCTGGTCGGCGCCGTCCGCGCGCAGATCGCCGACCCCGAGTTCGCCGCCAAGGCGCTGACCGGGCGCGACGGCGAGGTCCGCCGCTGCCTGGGCTGCAACCAGGAGTGCGTCGGCCGCGTGGGCCTGAACCGGCCGCTGGGCTGCGTGACCAACCCGCGCGCCGGCCGCGAGGCGCCGCTGCCGGCACCGGAGCGCCGCCGCCGGGTGCTCGTCGTCGGCGGCGGACCGGCAGGGCTCCGCGCCGCCGCCACCGCCGCCGCCCGCGGCCACGCGGTCACCGTCTGGGAGCAGGCGACCGACACCGGCGGCGCGATCCGGGTCGCGGCGTCCGCCCCGGGCCGCGAGGGGCTGCGCCCGCTGGTCGACGACCTCGCCGCCGAGTGCGCCCGGACGGGGGTGGCGGTGCGCACCGGCGTGCGCGCCACCGTCGAGGCGGTGCGGGCGGAGGCGCCGGACGTCGTCGTCCTCGCCACCGGCGCCCGCCCGCTGCGGCCGGACTGGGCGGGGGACGGCGACCGGGTGGTCGACGTCCGGGACGTGCTCACCGGCGCGGCCGACCCGGCCGGCGCCGTCCTGGTGGTCGACGACCTCGGCGCCGCCGCGGCGACCTCGGTCGCCGAGCTGCTCGCCGCGCGCGGCTGCACGGTCGAGGTGGTGACGGCGGCGCTGGTCGTCGGCCAGGACCTCGGCCTCACCCTCGACCGGCCCGGGTGGGAGCGGCGGGCCGCGGCTCTCGGCATCCGGCGGACGACGGAGCGGCTGGTCACCGCCGTCGACGGCCGCGCCGTGCGGCTGCTGCACCACCCGACCGGCGCGGTCGAGGAGCGCACCGTCGACTGGCTGGTCGTCGCCACCGCGCCGCGGGCGGACGACGGGCTGTGGCACGCGCTGCGCGACAGCGGCCTGGAGGTGCACCGGGTCGGCGACTGCCTCGCCCCGCGCAGGGCCGGCGCGGCCACCCTGGACGGGGACCGGGTGGGCCGGGCGGTCTGACTACCGTGGCACCGGTGACCGACGCCGTCCCGAGAACGAGGCTCGCCGGCGCCACCTGGCCCGACCTGCCCGAGCGCCCGCTGCTGCTGGTGCCGCTCGGCGCCGTCGAGCAGCACGGCCACCACCTGCCGCTGGCCACCGACACCACGGTCGCCTGCGCGGTCGCCGAGGCCGCCGTCGACGACCTGGACGGCGCCCTGCTCGCCCCCGCACTGGCCTACGGCGCCAGCGGCGAGCACGAGGACTTCCCCGGCACCGTCTCGATCGGCACCGAGGCGCTGACCGGGCTGCTCGTCGAGTACGGCCGCTCGGCGTGCCGCTGGGTCGGGCGGCTGGTGCTGGTCAACGGCCACGGCGGCAACCTCGACGCGCTGCGCACGGCCGGCGCGCAGCTGCGGGCCGAGGGCCGCGAGGTCGCCTGGTTCCCGTGCGGCGCTGCCGGCGCCGACGCGCACGCCGGGCGCACCGAGACCTCACTGATGTTGCACGTGGAACCAGAGGAGGTCCGCGAGGACCGGGCGGTGGCGGGGGAGACCGCACCGATCGACGAGCTGCTGCCCCGGCTGCGCGCCGAGGGGGTGCGCGCGGTCAGCCCGACCGGGGTGCTCGGCGACCCCGCCGGGGCGTCGGCGGAGGAGGGCGCGGAGCTGCTCGCCGGGATGGCCGGGCGGCTGACCGCCGCCGTCCGGGCGTGGGACGTCGACCCCGCCGGCCGGCTGCGCGGCTGACGGAACCGCGCCGACCACCCCGGGCTATCGTCCGACGCATGGGGTCCCCGTCCGGTTGGCTGGTCGTCGTCGACTACCAGGAGGTCTTCCGCGATCCGACCTCCCCGTGGACGACGCCGCGCTTCGACGAGATCCGGCCGCGCCTCCGCTCGCTGGTCGAGGCCTTCGGCGACCGCGTCGTCTTCACCCGCTTCGTCGTCCCGGACGAGCCGACCGGTGCGTGGGCCGACTACTACGCCAAGTACGACTACTTCACGCAGGACCACGCCATCCCGCTGTTCCAGCTCTCCGAGGACCCGGGCGACCGCCCCGTCGTCGACGCGCCGACCTTCGGCAAGTGGGTCCCCGCCGTCGCCGAGCTGGTCGGCGACGGCCCGGTCGTCGTCGCCGGGGTGGCCACCGACTGCTGCGTGCTCTCCACCGTGCTGCCCGCGGCGGACGCCGGTGTGCTGGTCCGGGTGGTCTCCGACGCCTGCGCCGGCGCGGACGACGAGGCGCACGACGACACCATGCGGATCCTCGGCTGCTACGCCCCGCTGGTCGAGGTCACCACGACCGCCGAGGTCCTGGCCGGGGCATGAGCGGGGGGCTCGCGGTCGCCGCACCCCCGCCCGACCGGCTCCCCGACGGCACCGCCGTCCGCCTCGATGCCCGCGTCCGCTCCCGGGACGGGGGGACGACGCTGCTCGGCGGCTCCCCGCTGCGGCTGCTGCGCCTGCACCCCCGCGCCCGTGACCTGCTGCGCACCGACCGGCTCGTCGTCCGGGACGCGACCACCGCCGCCCTCGCCGCCCGGCTGCTCGACGCCGGTCTCGCCCACCCCGAGCCGGACGGCGACCCGGTGGGGGAGCTGACCGTCGTCGTCCCGGTCAAGGACCGCCCGGCCGAGCTGGCACGGCTGCTCACCGCGCTGCGCGCCGACCCCGACACCGCCGCCGTCCCGGTGCTCGTGGTGGACGACGGCTCCGCCGACCCGGCCGCGGTGACCGCCGTGGCCGGCCGGCACGGCGCCCGGGTGCTGCGGCACGCCACCGCCCGCGGCCCGGCCGCCGCCCGCAACGCCGGCCTGCGCGCGGCGAGCACCCCGCTCGTGGCGTTCCTCGACTCCGACTGCGTGCCGCTGGCGGGCTGGTCCGGGCCGCTGGTGCGGCTTCCCGCCGACCCGCGGCTGGCGCTGGTGGCGCCCCGGATCACCGCGCTCCCGTCGGACGGCGGCGGCTGGGTGGCGCCGTACGAGGCCACGGTCAGCGCGCTGGACATGGGGCCCGACCCGGCGCCGGTCGCCCCGGGGACGGCGGTGTCCTACCTGCCCAGCGCCGCGATGGTGGCCCGCCGGGACGCCCTCGGCGACGGCTTCGACGAGTCGATGCGGGTCGCCGAGGACGTCGACCTGGTGTGGCGGCTGGTCGCGGCCGGCTGGCGGGTGCGCTACGAGCCGTCGGCCGCCGTCGCCCACGAGCACCGGGCGGCGACCGGGGAGTGGCTGCGCCGCCGCGCCTTCTACGGCACCGGCGCCGCGCTGCTGGCCGCGCGGCACGGGGCCGCCGTCGCTCCCGTCGTGCTCTCGCCGTGGTCGGCGGCGGCCTGGGCGCTGGCGCTGACCGGACGCCGCTCCGGCGCGCTGGGCTGCGCCGCGGTGCTGGCCGTCGCCACCGCCCGCCTGGCGCCCCGGCTGGCCCGGCCCGGGCAGCGCGCACCGGTCGGGCTGGCGGCGGTGCTCGTCGTGCGGGGCAGCGCCGCGGCGGGCAGGACGCTGGCGCGCAGCGTCACCCGCCACCACTGGCCGCTGGCCCTGGTCGCGGCTGCGGTCTCCCGCCGGGCCCGCCGTCTCGCCGCGGCGGCCGCCGTCGCCGACGCCGTCCTCGCCTGGTGGCCGCACCGGCGCCGGGTCGGTCTGCTGCGCTTCGCCGCCGGCCGGCGCCTCGAGGACCTCGCCTACGGCGCCGGTCTGTGGGCCGGCGCGCTGCGGGCGGGGGACCCGCGGGCGCTGCTGCCCGCCCGGCCTGCACCGATACCTCCTCCGAACCGGTTGGGCACCACCGGTTCCCTGGTGGAATCGCGTGGGAGCGGTCACGATGGGCGGACGATGGACCCGAGCCCGCGGACGACGCCGTGACGACGATGAACCCGTGGGTCGCGCTGCCCGACGGCCGGCCCGACCCCGCGCACACCCGGCGGCTGCGCGCCGCGCACGAGGCACTCGTCACCAGCTCCGGCCCCGCCGCGCCGGACCTGGTGCGCGCCGTCGTCTGGGACTCCTGGCAGCGCAGTCTCGCCGGCGGCGTCGACCCCGACGGCGCCGCCCCGCCGGTCGACCTGCTCGACGACGAGCTGCTGGCCTACCGCGCCGCCCACCCGCTGGCGCCGGCGCTGCCGGTGATCCGTAGGCTGCTGGTCGAGGACGCCGAGGCCGACCGGATGATCGTCGCGGTCACCGACGCCGACGGCCGGATGCTGTGGGTCGAGGGCGACCGGCAGCTGCGGGCACGCGCCGAGGCGATGCACTTCGTCGAGGGCGCCCGGTGGTCCGAGGACGTCGCCGGCACCAACGCCCCCGGCACCGCGCTGGCCCTCGACCACGCCGTCCAGATCTACGGCAGCGAGCACTACCGCCGCCCGGTGCAGCCGTGGAGCTGCTCGGCCGCGCCGGTGCACCACCCGGTCACCGGTGTGCTGCTGGGCGCCATCGACGTCACCGGCGGCGACCACGTGGCCAGCCCGCAGGTGCTCACCCTCGTCCGTGCCACGGTCGCCGCCGTCGAGGCCGAGCTGCGCTGGCTGCACCGCGAGGACGCCGCCCGGCCGGCGGCCCCGGCGCCCCGCCCGGCCGCCCGCCCCGTCCCGCGGCTGGAGGTGCTCGGCCGCGAGCGCGCCCGGCTGCAGCTGCCGTCGGGCCCCGCTGAGCTCTCGCTGCGCCACTCCGAGCTGCTGCTCCTGCTCGCCGAGGCGGCGGCCGGCGGCGGTGGGCGCACGGCCGAGCAGCTGGCCGCGGAGTGCCACGCCGGCGACGCGGCCGCCGTGACCGTCCGGGCCGAGCTGTCCCGGCTGCGCCGGCTGGTCGGCGCCCACCTGCTCGGCTCCCGCCCCTACCGGCTGACCGGCCCGCTGGAGACCGACCTGGACCAGGTGCGCCGGCTGCTCGCGCGCGGCGCCGTCGGCCCGGCGCTCGAGCGGTACCCGGGCGCCGTGCTGCCCCGCTCGTCGGCGCCCGGTGTGGTCGCCGCCCGCGACCGGCTGTCCGCGGCGCTGCGGCAGGCCGTGCTCGCCGCCCGCCGTCCCGAGCTGCTGCTGCGCTACACGCGGCTGCCCGAGGCCCAGCACGACGCCGCGGTGTGGCAGGCCTGCCTGGAGACCCTGCCGCCCGGCGCCCCGAGCCGCCCGGCCGTCGCCGCGCACCTGCACCGGCTGCGCCGGGTCCCGCGCGGCCCGCTGCGCCTGCACTGAACGAGGACCCCCTGCCCCACCGCTCGCAGGCTCACGGCGAGAGGTGACCCGACGTCCCGTGCACCGATGGTGGTCTCCGGCCCCCCGGACACCACCATCAGTGCACACCCCGCGGACGAGCCGCGGGGTCGGGGCCGCGACGGGACCTGCCGGTGGGCCGGCGGGAATGCGGCCGCGGTGGGCCGCCTTGCCTCTTCCACGTGACTGCAGCGCCCGACGTCCCCCAGCTCAGCACCCGGTGGGTCGTCGCCGCGGTCGTCGCCCTCGCGCTGGGCGGCTTCGCCATCGGCACGACCGAGTTCGTGACCATGGGCGTGCTGCCGGAGATCGCAGAGGGCGTCGGGGTCGACATCCCCACCGCCGGCCACGTCATCTCCGCCTACGCGCTCGGCGTGGTCGTGGGCGCCCCGGTCATCGCCGCGCTCGGCGCCCGGCTGCCGCGGCGGGGACTGCTGGTCGGCCTCGTGGTCGCGTTCCTCCTCGGCAACCTCGGCAGCGCGCTGGCCGTCGGGCCCTCCTCGCTGCTGCTCGCCCGCTTCCTCAGCGGGCTGCCGCACGGCGCGTACTTCGGGGTGGCCTCGCTCGTGGCCGCCTCGCTGGTGCGGGCCGAGCTGCGGGGCCGGGCGGTCAGCTCGGTCATGCTCGGCCTGGCGGTGGCCAACCTGGCCGGGGTCCCGGCGGCGACCTGGCTCGGGCAGACGCTGGGCTGGCGCGCGGCCTACTGGGCGGTCGTCGTCCTCGCCGTCGCCACCGTGCTGGCCGTTCTGGCGTTCGTGCCGTCCGCGCCCGGCCGGAGCGAGGTCACGATCGCCACCGAGCTCACCGCGCTGCGGCGTCCGCAGGTGCTGCTGACCCTGCTGGTCGGCACGGTCGGCTTCGGCGGCATGTTCGCCGTCTACAGCTACGTCTCGCCGCTCAGCACGGAGGAGGCCGGCCTGCCGCGCGGGGCGGTGCCGTGGGTGCTGCTGGTCTTCGGCGTCGGCGGCGTCCTGGGGACGGCGCTCGGCGGCCGGCTCGCCGACCTCGCGCTGTTCCGCTCGCTGGTCGGGGCGATGGGCACCATGGGCCTGCTGCTGGCGCTGGTGGCGCTCGTCGCCGGCTGGGCGCCGGCGCTGCTGGTCATCCTCTTCCTGCTCTCGGCGACCGCCTCGGTGCTGGTGGTGACCCTGCAGCTGCGGCTGATGGAGGTCGCCGGCGAGGCGCAGATGCTGGGCGCCGCGCTCAACCACTCGGCGCTCAACGCCGCCAACGCCCTCGGCGCCTGGCTGGGGGGCGTGGTCATCGCGGCCGGCCTGGGCTGGACCGCGCCGGCCGCCGTCGGCGCCGCGCTGGCCGCGGTCGGGCTCGTCGCGCTGACCGCCTCGGCGCTGCTGCGCCGTCGTGAGCAGCGGACCGGGCCGGTGCGGACGGCGCCCGCACCGGCCCGGTGACGCTCGGGGGCGGCCCCTCTGCGGGGGCCCGCCGCGAGCCTCCGAGCGGTGGGGGCAGGGGGTCCTCCTGCTAACCGAGGGTGTCGGCGAACAGCGGGACGGCGTTCTCCAGCGCGTACCGGGTGCCCAGCGCCGAGCCGCTGGAGAAGGCGTTGACCAGCGTCTGGTCCTCCAGCACCAGGGCGTTGCCCTGCTGCACCGAGGGCAGCGACTGCCACAGCGGGTTGCCGGTGATCTGCGACGCGTCGACGAAGATCGGGAAGACCACGGTGAGGGGCGCGTCGAGCAGCGGGACCTGCTCCTCGCTGATCGAGACGAAGAAGTTCTCCCCGGCCAGGTCCTGGACGGCCGCCTTGTTCGTGAAGCCCAGCGCCTCCATGAAGTCGACGCGGGTGTCGCCGCGGACGTAGGCGCCGAAGCCCTCGGAGGTGTAGGCGCCGACGGCGACCTCGGTACCGTCGAACTCCGGGTGGGCCGCCGCGGCCGCGGTGAACTGCTGCTCGACCTCGACCTGCAGCTCGTCGGCCTGCTCCTCCCGGCCCAGCGCATGGCCGACCAGGTCCAGCTGCTGCTGCCAGGTGGTCTGGTACGGGCCGACCCCCTCGGGCTGGCCGACGGTCGGCGCGATGGAGCTGAGCGCGTCGTAGCGCTCCTGCGTGGCGGGGGAGCGGGTGTCCAGGATGAGGTCGGGCTGCAGCGCGGCGACCGCCTCGAGGCTCGGCTCGAGCGTCTCGATGATCTCCGGTGCCTCGTCGTAGCGCCCCTCGGCCCACGGGCCGACGCCCTCGCCGCCGAAGGCCAGCCAGTCGCTGGCGCCCACCGGCTGGACGCCCAGCGCCAGCGCGGTCTCGGCGTCCGACCAGCCGAGGGCCACGACCCGCTCAGGCTCCTCCGGGACCTCGACGTCGCCGAAGGCCGTCTCGACGGAGACCGGGAAGGCGCCGCCGGAGCCCGAGGGGCTGCTGGACGCGGCGGTCCCCCCGGAGGACCCTGCGTCGCCGGAGCCGCAACCGGCGACGAGGACGGTGGTGGCGAGCAGGGTGGCGCCGCGCAGGAACGGGCGAACGGACATGAGCTTCCCTTCGAGTAGGTGAGGCTCACCTAACTACGTCGTCCTGGAGCCGCTCCAGCCGGGTCCGCGCACCGGTGCCCACCGGAGTCGCTGCAACGCCCCTGCAACGTTGGCCGCACGCCGCAGAAACGGAGATGCGTCCGCGGATCCGCCGCACAAGCGGAGGATCACGACCCTCCAGTCCGCTGGTGCGGTGTTCCCTGCGCGCGACGTCCTCAGGTAAGCGTGGCCTAAGTCACGTGCTCCTCGACACACTCGCCGCAGGTGGGGCTGTTGCCCGGCACCACGCGTGACCCCTGCAGAGGAGCGGAGGAACGGTGACCCAGATCAACGTGCGGGTGGACGGGGTGACGTACACCGACGACGTCGAACCCCGGACGCTGCTGGTGCACTACCTGAGGGAGCAGCTGGGGAAGGTCGGCACCGTCATCGGGTGCGACACCAGCAACTGCGGCGCGTGCACCGTCCACCTGGACGGCGCGGCCGTGAAGTCCTGCACCGTGCTGGCCGTCCAGGCCGACGGCGGTGAGGTGACGACCATCGAGGGGCTGGCGCCGAACGGCGGCCTGCACCCGGTGCAGAAGGCGTTCCACGAGATGCACGGCCTGCAGTGCGGGTACTGCACACCGGGGATGATCATGGCCTCGGTCGACCTGCTCAAGGAGAACCCGGACCCGAGCGACACCGAGGTCCGCGAGGGCATCGAGGGCAACCTCTGCCGCTGCACCGGTTACCAGAACATCGTCCGCGCGGTGCAGCAGGCCGCCGGCGAGATGCGCGGCGCCGGCTCCGTCTCCCCGGCCGAGGTCGACACCGCGGCCGCTCCGCACGTGGTGGGCCAGGCATGACCGCCGTCGAGGACCGGGCCACCGCCGAGGCGCCGGAGCGCGAGGTCGGCAAGGCCCGCCGCCGCAAGGAGGACGCCCGGCTGATCACCGGCCGGACCACCTGGACCGACAACACGGTGCTGCCCGGCATGCTGCACCTGGCCGTCGTCCGCAGCCCCGTGGCGCACGCGAAGATCAGCTCGATCGACGTCAGTGCCGCCCAGGAGGCCCCGGGCGTCATCGCCGTCCTCACCGGGCGGGACGTGGCCGACGAGCAGGGCTCGATCCCGTGCGCCTGGCCGGTCACCCCCGACATGGTCAACCCCGGCCACCCGTCGATCGCCGTGGACGAGGTCAACCACGTCGGCGAGGCCGTCGCGGTCATCGTGGCGCGCAGCAAGGCCGCCGCGCAGGACGCCGTCGAGCTGGTGGACGTCGACTACGACCTGCTGCCCGCGGTGCTGGACATGGAGGAGGCGGTCGCCGAGGGCGCCCAGCTGACCCACGACCACCTCGAGTCCAACCGCAGCTTCCACTTCGTCTTCGAGTCCGGGGACGCCGGCACCGGCCAGCACACCGACGAGGCGTTCCGCGACGCCGAGGTCGTGGTCAGCCGCCGGTTCGTGCAGCAGCGGCTGATCCCGGCGTTCATGGAGCCCCGCTCGGTCGTCGTCCAGCCGCAGGGCGACAACTACACGATGTGGTCCTCGACCCAGGTGCCGCACATCCTGCGGATCATGCTGGCGATGGTCACCGGGGTGCCCGAGCACAAGCTGCGGGTGGTCGCCCCCGACGTCGGCGGCGGCTTCGGCGGCAAGCTGCAGGTCACCCCCGAGGAGGTCATCAGCCTGCTCGTGGCCCGCCGGCTCGGGAAGCCGGTCAAGTGGACCGAGACCCGCAGCGAGTCGCTGATGACGGCCCACCACGGCCGTGACCAGATCCAGTACATCGACATCGCCGCCGACCGCGAGGGCAACGTCAAGGGCCTGCGCTGCCGGATCCTCGCCGACATGGGCGCCTACCTGCGCCTGGTCAGCCCGGGCGTCCCGGTGCTGGGTGCGTTCATGTTCAACGGCATCTACAAGTTCCCGGCCTACCGCTTCGAGTGCGACGGCATCTTCACCAACAAGACGCCCACCGACGCCTACCGCGGCGCCGGGCGCCCCGAGGCGACCTTCGCCATCGAGCGGATCATGGACGAGCTCGCCGTCGAGCTCGGCATGGACCCGCTGGAGCTGCGCCGCAGGAACTGGATCCGGGCCGAGGAGTTCCCGTTCACCTCGGTGGCCGGGATGACCTACGACAGCGGCGACTACGAGACCGCGACCCAGAAGGCGCTGGAGCTGCTCGGCTACGACGAGCTGCGCGCGGAGCAGCGCCGCCGACGGGAGTCGAACGACCCGGTGCAGCTCGGCATCGGCGTCTCCACCTTCACCGAGATGTGCGGTCTGGCGCCCTCCCGGGTGCTCGGCTCGCTGTCCTACGGCGCCGGCGGTTGGGAGCACGCCTCCATCCGGATGCTCCCGACCGGCAAGGTCGAGGTGGTCAGCGGGGCGACCCCGCACGGCCAGGGTCACGAGACCGCGTGGAGCCAGCTGGTCGCCGACCGGCTCGGGGTGCCGTTCGAGGACATCGAGGTGCTGCACGGCGACACCTCGATCTCGCCGCGCGGGCTGGACACCTACGGGTCCCGGTCGCTCGTGGTCGGCGGGGCCGCGGTCGTCAACGCGGCCGAGAAGGTCGTGGCGAAGGCCCGCAGGGTCGCCGCGCACCTGCTCGAGGCGAGCGAGGACGACCTCGACTTCTCCGGCGGGAAGTTCTCCGTCCGCGGCACCCCGGGCGCGGAGGTCTCCATCCAGGAGATCGCGCTGGCCACGTTCGCGGCGCACAACTTCCCCGAGGGCGTGGAGCCCTCGATCGACGCGGACGCGACCTTCGACCCGGAGAACTTCTCCTTCCCGCACGGCACGCACCTCTGCGCCATGGAGGTCGACACCGAGACCGGCATGGTGAAGATCCGCAAGTACGCCTGCGTGGACGACGTCGGCACGATCGTCAACCCGCTCATCGTCGAGGGGCAGATCCACGGCGGGCTGGCGCAGGGCATCGCGCAGGCGCTGTTCGAGGAGGCCGTGTACGACGCCGACGGCAACCTCACCACCGGCACCTTCGTCGACTACCTGGTGCCCTCGGCGGCCGACCTGCCGCACTTCGACACCGGCAACACGGTGCACGAGGCCCCGGGCAACCCGATCGGCGCGAAGGGGGTCGGCGAGGCCGGCACCATCGCGAGCACGCCGGCCGTGGTCAACGCCGCGCTGGACGCCGTCCGGCACCTCGGGGTGCGCGACATCCGGATGCCGCTGACCCCCGAACGGGTCTGGCGGGCCATCCACGGCGGTGGGGACGGCGGCGACCGCGCCACCGCCGGCACCAACGCGTACGGCGGGGCGCAGACCGAGACCACCGCCGGCGTCTCCACCCCCCAGTCCGCGCTCGGAGGTGACCGGTGATCCCGCCGAGGCGACAGGGGAGACGAGCCGTGACCGGTGACGACGAAGGAGTCGAGCCATGATCCCCGCTGCGTTCGAGTACGCCCGCCCGACGAGCATCGACGAGGCCCTGCAGGCCATCGCCGACGGCGGGGACGACGTGAAGGTCCTGGCCGGCGGCCAGTCGCTGATCCCGGTCATGCGGCTGCGGCTGGCCGCGCCGGAGACGGTGGTCGACCTGGGCCGGGTCGCCGAGCTGCGCGGCGTCCGGGACGACGGCGACGCCATCGTCATCGGGGCCATGACGACGCACCACGACGTCATGACCGACCCGCTGGTGCAGCAGCACGCCCCGCTCATCGCCGAGGCGACCGAGACGGTGGCCGACCGGCAGGTGCGGGCCCGCGGCACCTTCGGCGGGGCCCTGGTCCACGCCGACCCCGCGGGCGACCTGCCGGCGGTGGCCCTCGCCCTGGACGCGGAGTTCGTCATCGCCGGCCTCCAGGGACGGCGGACCGTGCCGGCGGCGGACTTCTTCGTCGACTACCTGACCACCGCCGTGGAGGAGGGGGAGCTGCTCGTCGAGGTCCGCGTCCCCAAGCTGGCCGGTGAGTGGGGCATGCGCTACGAGAAGTTCAACCGCGTGGCGCAGGCGTGGTCGATCGTGGCGGTGGCCGCGGTCGTCCGGCGGGAGGACGGGCACATCGCCGAGGCCCGGATCGGGCTGACCAACATGGGCACCACGCCGCTGCGGGCGACCGCGGCGGAGGCCGCACTGGCCGGTGCCGAGGCCACGCCCGAGGCGATCGCCGCGGCGGCCCGGTCGGCCGCCGAGGGGACCTCCCCGAGCAGCGACCTCAACGCCCAGGCGGACTACCGGGAGCACCTGGCGCAGGTGCTGACTCGTCGCGCGGTGACCGCCGCCGCGGGGCTGTAGCGTCGGTCCACCCCTCGGAACCCGCTCGACCGACTCGGCCGGCCCGCCCTCGTCCGGGGGCGGACCGGCCGAGCTCCGTACCCCAGGAGGTAGCACCGTGCAGTTGGAGAACTCGTTCACCGTCCCCGTGCCGATCGACGAAGCCTGGCGGGTGCTGCTGGACATCGAGCGGATCGCGCCGTGCATGCCGGGCGCCGCCCTGGACTCGGTCACCGGTGACGACTTCACCGGCCGGGTCAAGGTCAAGCTCGGCCCGATCAACCTGACCTACCAGGGCAAGGCCTCGTTCGTCGAGAAGGACGAGGCGGCGCACAAGGCGGTCATCGACGGCCGCGGCAAGGACCAGCGCGGCAACGGCACCGCGGCCGCGCTCATCACCGCCCAGCTCAAGGCGGAGGGCGACACCACGCGGGTCGACGTCCTGACCGACCTGAACATCACCGGCCGCCCGGCCCAGTTCGGCCGCGGCGTCATGACCGACGTCGGCAACAAGCTGCTCGGCCAGTTCGCCGACAAGCTCGCCGCCCAGCTGGGTGCCGGCGACGCGGGTGCGACGGCAGCGGCCGCGCCCGCGGAGGAGACGCCGACGCAGAAGGTCGCGGCCACGGCGGCAGGTGCCGCCGGGGAGGTCGCCGCCTCGGTGGAGCAGGTGCCGGGGGACAACGCCGTGGCCGAGCGGACCCGCACGACCGCGGCGGCGGCGCGGGAGACCGCGACGGCGGCCTCGGACCGGGCGTCGGGCGGCGACACCGCCCCGGCCGCGGGCGACACCGCGCCGGCCGCCGTCATCCCGAGCCCGCCGCCGGCCGGGACGACGACCCCGGCGGCCCCGGCCGCGCGGACCACGAGTCCCAAGCACGCCGAGCCCGAGCCGATCGACCTGCTCGAGGTCGCCGGCGGGGCCGCGCTGACCCGCTACGCGGCGCCGCTGGCCGGTGCCGCGGCGCTGCTGCTGGTCATCACGCTGGTCGTGCGGCGCCGGCGCCGCTGACGGTCGCGGGGTCGCCGGGGTCCGCCCCGGCGACCCCGGCCAGCCAGTCGACGGCGGCCAGGGCGACCACGTCCGGGCTGCGCGTCAGTGCGTGGTCGCCGGGGACGGCGTAGAGCGAGGCGCCCGGCCGTCCGGTCAGCACCGCGGCGAGCTCGTCCGGGCGGCCGAACGCGTCCCGCTCGCCCTGCACGACGCCCAGCGGCACCTCCACGGCGGTCAGCTCGTCGGCGCGGCTGCGCTCGGGCCGGCCCGGCGGGTGCAGGGGGAACGCCAGGCACAGCACGCCGTCGGCCCCGAGCGTCGCCGCCGTCCGGCAGGCCACCCGGGCGCCGGCGCTGCGACCGCCGACCACCAGCGGCCCGCTCAGCCGGTCGTCGTCCCGCAGGGTGCCGAGCACCGCCGTCCAGCCCTCGTCCAGCCGGGGCGGCGCGGGCGCGATGCGCCTGCCCGCCACCCGCCAGGGCTGCTCGACGCCCAGCACCCGCCAGCCGGCCGCGGCGGCGCCGGCGGTGACCGCGGTCAGGTCGGCCGACCCGAGGCCCCCGCCCGCACCGTGACCGAGCACCAGCGTGCCGACGACGGCGCCCGCGGGTTCGGTGGCGGT
Organism: Geodermatophilus siccatus; assembly: GCF_900103785.1. Classification (GTDB taxonomy): domain Bacteria; phylum Actinomycetota; class Actinomycetes; order Mycobacteriales; family Geodermatophilaceae; genus Geodermatophilus; species Geodermatophilus siccatus. Next base: position 45,247 of record NZ_FNHE01000010.1, read on the forward strand.
GACCCGCGCCGGGCCGAGCGGGGTCTCGACCTCCCGGGTCACGCCGGGGGCAGCGCGAGCAGCGCGTCGACCGCGCCGGCGAGGTCGCCGGCCACCAGCGCGGCGGGGTCGTACACGGCCGGGTAGACGCGCTCGGTGCGCGGGAACCAGGCCGCGGTCAGGCCGGCCCGCAGCGCGCCGTGGACGTCCCAGCCGTGCGACGCGACCAACGCCAGCCGGGCCGGCTCGACGTCGCAGACCCCGGCCGCCCAGAGGTAGACCTCGCGGGCCGGCTTCCACGCCCGGATCACCTCGCTGGACAGCGAGCGCTCCACCAGCGGGCTCACGCCACCGCGCTCCAGCCCCGCCTCGGCGACGCCGGGGGAGCCGTGGGTCAGCGTCACCACGCGCACGCCGGCCTCGACCAGCCGGCGCAGCGCGGGCTCGACGTCGGGGTGCGGGGCGAGCTCCAGGAAGGCGTCGGCCACCCGGGATCGGTCGGCGTCCCCCAGGTCGGTGGCCTGGGCGAGGGCCGCGTCGAACGCCTCGCGGAACCGGCACCAGGTGCCGGCCGTGGCGGCGGCGAAGCCGGTGAGCAGGGTGCGCGAGAAGACCGCGGGCAGCAGGTCGGCCGGCTGCCCGAGCTCGACCAGTGCGGCGCGCACCGGGCCGAGGTCGAGCAGCGTCTCGTTGACGTCGAAGGCGACGACGCTGGGGCGGGCGGGGGGCACGGAGCCGGGGCGCAGCGCGCTCACGCCGGCCGGCTCTCGTCGGTGCCGGCGCGACGGGCCTGCCGGTGCCGGCGCACGTCCCGCCAGCGCTTGTGGACCAGGTAGCCGATCCCCAGCGCGAACGCGGCCACGACGGCGTAGTCGAGGTAGTGCAGGTTCTGCTGCACGAAGTCGCCGGCCGCGACACCCAGGCCGATGAGCACGCTGTTCCAGATCAGGCTGCCGGCGGCGGAGTACAGGACGAACTGGGCGAGCGGCATGCGCACGACCCCCGCGGGCACGGAGATGAAGCTGCGCACGATCGGCACCATCCGGCCGAAGAACACCGCCGAGCGCCCGTGCCGCTCGAACCAGGCGAAGGTCTTGTCGACGTCCTCGGTCTCCACCAGCGGCAGCCGGTCGAGGAAGGCGTGCGAGCGGCGGGGGCCCAGCGCCCGGCCCACGTAGTAGAAGAAGACCGCGCCCAGGATCGACCCGAGGGTCGCGCACAGGACCACCGGGACGATGTCCAGCCGGCCGTCGTTGATGAGCACCCCGGCCAGGCCCAGCACCGCCTCGCTGGGGATGGGCGGGATGACCGTCTCCAGCAGGATGGCGAAGCCGACGCCCACCGCGCCCAGCCGCTCCACCATGTCGAGCAGGAAGCCGGTGATGCCGCCCTGGTCGGAGGAGGCCGCGGCGGCGAGGAAGGACATGCGCCCCACGGTAACGGCGCGCTCTGGGCGGCACCTGGCAGCCGCGGGGGTAGGTTCGCCACCCATGCGGCAGCGCTTCACCGCCCGGGCCGTCGTCGTCGGGGACCGCGCCGGCACCGTCGTGCCCGACGCCGCGGTCGACGTCGAGGACGGCACGCTCACCTGGGTCGGCCCGGCCGCCGACGCGCCGGACGCCGGGGACGCCGAGGTCGTCGCCGTCCCCGGGGTGCTGCTGCCGGGGCTGGTGAACGCCCACTCGCACGCGCCGATGGTGCTGTTCCGCGGGCAGGCCGAGGGGCTGCCGCTGGCGCGCTGGCTGCGCGAGGTGATCTGGCCGCGGGAGGCGCGGCTGACCCCCGAGGACGTCGAGGTGGCGATGACCGCGGCCTCGGTGGAGATGCTGCGCGGCGGGGTCACCACCAGCGTCGAGATGTACTTCTCGCCCGAGCGGATCGCGGCCGCCGTCGGCCGCACCGGTGCCCGCGCGGTAGTCGCCACCCCGCTGCTGCCGCTGCCCGGGATGCCGCCGCTGGCCCAGCAGCTGGCCGAGGCGGTGACGCTGGCGACCTCCGTGCCCGGCGACGGGGCCGTCGAGTACGGCATCGGCCCGCACGCGGCCTACACGCTGCCGCTGCCGGTGCTGCGCGACGCCGCGGCCGCCGCCCGGGAGCACGGCCTGCTGCTGCACCTGCACGTCGCCGAGACCGCAGGCGAGGGCGCGGACCTGCTGGCGACCCACGGGCTGTCGGTGCCCGCCCTGCTGGCCGCGCACGACGTCCTGGGCGGCCGGGTGCTGGCCGCGCACAGCGTGCACGTCGACGACGGCGACCTGGAGCTGTGGCGGGAGTACGACGTGGCGGTGGCGCACTGCCCCGCGAGCAACGCGAAGCTGGCCAGCGGGATCGCGCCGGTGCGGGCGCTGCTCGACCGCGGCGTCCGGGTGGGGCTGGGCACCGACGGGCCGGCGTCCAACGACGGGCTGGACCTGCTGGCCGACGTCCGGCTGGCCGCGGGCCTGGCCCGGCTCCGTGAGGGCTCGGCCACCGCGCTGACCGCCGCCGAGGCGTTCTGGCTGGCCACCGGCGGGGCCGCCGACGCGATCGGCCGCCCGGACCTCGGCCAGGTCGCCGTCGGCCGCCGGGCGGACCTGGTGCACGTCGACACCCGCGACCTGGCCTTCGAGCCCGTTCTCGACCCGGTGGACCTGCTCACCCACCTGGTCTGGTCGGGCACCTCGCAGCTGGTGCGCGACACCTGGATCGGCGGGCGGCAGGTCGTGCGCGACGGCGTCTGCACCACGGTGGACGCCGAGGCGCTGCGCGCCGACGTCGCCGAACGAGCCGCACGGCTGGCTGGGCGCGCAGGCTGACCGACACGGGCGCCCCGGTCGCGGGTGGTGAGCCGCCTGCGCTGGTCGGGCCGCGGCGCGGGGGGCGGAGCCCTCCCGGTGCGGTGCGACGGTAGGGCTCAGTGCCCGTGGGGGACGGCACCTGGCTGCGGTCGCGGTCCGGAGGACCGCAGTGAGATCGTCTCGCCGCGGGTGACCGCTCGGATCTCGCCCGGTGCGCGCCGGGCGGCCACCTCGCGGACGAAGTCGCCCAGCGGCGAGGCGAACCGGTCGTAGTCGTCGTAGTGCACCGGCACGGTGACCGGCGGCTTGAGCAGCTCGACGAGATCGGCACCCTGCCGGCCGTCCATGGTCACGGTGAAGCCGAGCGCCTTGGTGCCGCCCAGGTGCGGGATGACGACGTCCAGCGGGCCGCAGCGCTCGAGCACCTCGCCGAGCTCGGGGCGGAAGACGGTGTCGCCGCTGATGTAGCCCCGCCAGGACACCTCGCCGTCCCGCACCAGCTCCAGCACGCTGCCCATCACCGGCGGCAGCAGCTTGGCGACGGGCTGGGGGCCGTGGACGCCGGGGACCGAGGTGATCCGCAGCGTGGCGCCGTCGCGGCTCAGCTCGTGCCGCTGCCAGGGGGTGAGGTCGACGGTCTCCCGGAAACCGCGCCGGCCCAGCGCGCGGGCGGCGGCCCGGGTCGTGATCACCGGGGTGCCGCGGTCGAGGGTGCGGGTGGCGATGCGGTCCCAGTGGTCGGCGTGCAGGTGCGACAGCAGGATGGAGTCCAGCGCCGGCAGCTGGGTGGGCTGCAGCGCGGGCTCGGTGAGCCGCTTGGTCCACAGCCCCTTGCCGAGGTAGGCGCGCTGCCCGCGGTGCAGGAAGTTCGGGTCGGTCAGCAGCGTGAAGGGCCCGAGTCGCAGCAGCGTGGTGGCGTTCCCGCCGAAGGTGAGCGTGACGTCGTCGGCAGGGGACGGCGGGGAGGGCGCGGCCATGTGCTGGCGTCTACCCCGGTCGTCTCGCGGCCACGCCGTCCGGAGCCGGCGGCCGGGTCAGCCCCCGGGGCGCTCCCACCCGTGGTCCCCGCAGGCCCGCAGGAAGTTCGCGCCCGCCTCGACGACCGCGGCGTAGTCGAGGTCCTCCTCCCGGGTGTCCCGGAACCGCACGTAGGGGTCGGTCAGCGGTGTCGAGTCCGACCGCCCGAGCAGGTCGCCGACCCGCTCGGTGACCTCGGCCCGCCGGTCGGCCGGGCTGCCCGCGTCCATCCAGGCGGACACGGCGTCGCACGCCTCGGTGGACGGCCGGTCCAGCCCGCCGCCCGCGCAGGCGGCGAGGGCGAGGGCCGCCGCCGGGACGGCCCAGATCCGGCGTCGGGGCACCCGGCGAGGCTAGTGGCGCCGGTGCCCGACCGGGTGCCGGGCCCTCGGACCCGCCGTGGACCGGGTCGCCCGCGCTGGTAGACAGGGGCGGTGGCTGCCTCCCGCGACGTGGACGCGTCCTTCCTCGCCCTCCCGCTCTCCGCGCTGACCGACGCCGCGCTCACCCGGGCCCTCGACCTCGGCTGCGAGCACGCCGACCTGCGGGTGGAGCGGATCCGCACCCAGTCGATCAGCCTGCGCGACGCCCGGCTGGAGTCGCTGGCCGACGGCGAGGACCTCGGCCTGGCCGTGCGCGTGGTGTACGAGGGCACCTGGGGGTTCGCCGCGGGCGTCGTCCTCACCGCGGCGGAGGCCGTGCGGCTCGCCGAGGAGGCGGTCGCCGTCGCGCAGGTGTCGGCGGCGGTCAACAGCGACCGCGTCGAGCTCGCGCCCGAGCCGGCGTACCCCGACGCGGTCTGGGTGTCCGACTACGACGTCGACCCGTTCGAGGTGCCCGACGCGGAGAAGACCGGGCTGCTCACCGAGCTGTCCGAGCAGCTGCTGGCCGCCGACGGCGTCGAGCACGTGCAGGCGGTCTGCCAGGCGGTGAAGGAGCAGAAGTACTACGCCGACACCGCCGGCACGCGCACGCGCCAGCAGCGGGTGCGCATCCACCCCGACCTCACCGCGCTCACCGTCGACCGCTCCACCGGCGCGTTCGAGAGCATGCGCACCGTCGCGCCGCCGGCCGGCCGCGGCTGGGAGTACCTGACCGGCACCGGCTGGGACTGGCGCGGCGAGATCGCCGAGATCCCCGAGCTGCTGCGCGAGAAGACTAAGGCGCCGTCGGTGCAGGCGGGGCGCTACGACCTCGTCGTCGACCCGTCGAACCTGTGGCTGACCATCCACGAGTCCATCGGCCACGCCACCGAGCTGGACCGGGCGCTGGGCTACGAGGCCGCCTACGCCGGCACCTCGTTCGCCACCGTCGACCAGCTGGGCACGCTCCGCTACGGCTCCGAGATCATGAACGTCACCGGCGACCGCACCGCCCCGTACGGGCTCTCCACGATCGGCTGGGACGACGAGGGCGTCGCCGGGCAGCGGTGGGACATCATCAGGGACGGCGTGCTGGTCGGCTACCAGGTCGACCGGAACACCGCGCGGATGGGCGGCATGACGCGCTCCAACGGCTGCGCCTTCGCCGACTCGCCGCAGCACACGCCGGTGCAGCGGATGGCCAACGTCTCGCTGCAGCCGGCCCCCGACGGCCCCTCGACCGCCGATGTCATAGCCGGCGTCGAGCGCGGGATCTACGTGGTCGGCGACAAGAGCTGGTCGATCGACATGCAGCGCTACAACTTCCAGTTCACCGGCCAGCGCTTCTACCGGATCGAGGGCGGGCAGCTCGCCGGGCAGCTGCGCGACGTGGCCTACCAGGCGACGACGACGGACTTCTGGGGCTCGATGCGCGTCATCGGGGGCCCGCAGACGTACCTGCTCGGCGGCGCCTTCAACTGCGGCAAGGCCCAGCCCGGGCAGGTCGCCCCGGTCAGCCACGGCTGCCCGGTGGCGCTGTTCGAGAACGTGAACATCCTGAACACCGTGCAGGAGGCCGGGCGATGAGCGGCGCGAGCGCCAGCGAGCGGGCTGTGAGCATCGCAGCGAGCGCCAGCGAGCGGGCTGTGAGCATCGCAGCGAGCGTCAGCGAGCGAGGAGCGGGACGATGAGTTCGTGGTCGCGTCCGCAGGACGTCGTCGAGAAGGCGCTGGCCGCCTCCACCGCCGACGAGCAGGTCGCCTTCGTGGTGGAGAGCTCCGAGGCGAACCTGCGCTGGGCGAAGAACAGCCTCACCACGAACGGCTCGATGCGCTCCCGGCAGGTCGTCGTCGTCTCGTTCGTCGACGGTGGGGCCGGGATGGCGGCCGGCACGGTGGCGCGCACCGGCAGCCCGGACGTCGAGGAGCTGGTGGCCGCCAGCGAGCAGGCCGCCCGCGACGCCGGCCCGGCCGAGGACGCCGTCCCGCTGGTCAGCGAGGCGCCGCCCGGCGCCGGTGACTGGGACGCCGACCCCGCGGAGACCTCGATCGGCGTCTTCCGCGACTTCGCGCCCGCGCTGGGGCAGGCCTTCGGCGGCGCCCGCGACCGCGACGAGCTGCTCTTCGGTTACGCCGAGCACGCCATGGCCACCACCTACCTGGGGACGTCGACCGGGCTGCGGCTGCGGCACGACCAGCCCAGCGGCCGGGTGGAGCTGAACGGCAAGAGCGGCGACATGAGCCGCTCGGTGTGGGCCGGCGTCGGCACCCGGGACTTCACCGACGTCTCGGTGGCCGACCTGGTCGCCGACGTGCAGCGCAAGCTCGGCTGGTCGCAGCGGCGGGTCGAGCTGCCCGCCGGGCGCTACGAGACGCTGCTGCCGCCCTCGGCGGTCAGCGACCTGATGATCTACGCCTACTGGACGATGGAGGCCCGCGACGCCGACGAGGGCCGCAACGTCTACGCCCGGCCCGGCGGCGGCAACCGCGTCGGCGAGCGGCTGGCCGCCCTGCCGCTGACGCTGCGCAGCGACCCGTTCGAGCCCGGCCTGGAGGCCTGCCCGTTCCAGGTGGTCAGCGGCTCGTCGGGCATGGCATCGGTGTTCGACAACGGCATGGCGACGCCGGCGGTCGAGTGGATCTCCGGCGGCGTGCTGGCCAACCTGATCCGGCCGCGGGCCTGGGCGCTGAGGACCACCGCGCCGGCCACGGCCGCCGTCGACAACCTGGTCCTCGAGCAGCCGGGCGCCACGGCGTCCCTCGACGAGATGGTCGCCGGCACCGAGCGCGGGCTGCTGCTGTCCACGCTCTGGTACATCCGCGAGGTCGACCCGCAGACGCTGCTGCTCACCGGGCTCACCCGCGACGGCGTGTTCCTGGTCGAGGGCGGGGAGGTGACCGGCGCGGTGAACAACTTCCGGTTCAACGAGTCGCCGGTCGACCTCCTCGGCCGGATCACCCAGGCCGGTCGCACCGAGCGCACCCTGCCGCGCGAGTGGAACGACTGGTTCACCCGCGCCGCGATGCCCGCTGTGCGCGTGCCGGACTTCAACATGAGCTCGGTGTCGCCCGCCAGCTGAGGGAGGACCCGGCCCCTCGCAGGTCCCGCCGCGAGCGGGCGAGCGGTGGGGGTCCAGGGGTCCGTCTCCCACCCCTCGCCGGCTCGGGGCGGTGCCCTGGACGGGGCCGCGTGCGCGAGGGGCGGCTGTGACCGGTGGGGCGGAGCGACCGGTCCGTCACGCTCCGCCCGCCTGGCATCGTGACGTTCTGCGTTCGGTCACCTACCGTCTGTCTCGCGGGACCGGGGACGCTCGACTTCACCACCCCCGCGCGCACGCCGAAACGTGCACCGAGCGGAACGAGGCTCCGCTCGCCAACGGACGGGCTCCGGCACAGCCGGACCGGGGAGGGGAGGGTCCCGTGACCAGGACTCAGAAGCCGTCGGTCTTCCAGGTCGGCAGGGTGTGGGACGACGGGCACGCCGTCGTGGTCTCCGGCTGGGGTCTGGGCCTGTGCGCCTCGGCCTGCGCCTGCCACCGCCACCCCTCCACCGGTAGCCTGGCGATCGCCGAGGACCAGACCCGGGGCCTGCTCGGCCTGGTGAGCCACCGCGAGGACGGCTGCGACTGCTGCGAGCCGTGGACCGCCGTCGAGCTCTCCGCCATCGTCCGGGACCTGCGGGTGGTCGCCGACCTCGACGCCCCCGAGCCGCTCGCCGGCTGACTGAGGACCACCTCTCCCCCCTTGAAGGACCCCCGTGCCCCCCGCCACTCGCAGGCTCGCGGCGGGACCCCGCACGGGGGCCGACGGGGCCGACGAGGCCTGCGGGACCCGGAGAGGTGGCCGTTCCAGCACGTTCCCCGACCCGGCTCCGCACCTGCGGGGCCGGGTCGCGGTTCCTCCGCACGCCTCCCCGGGTAGGGCCGTCCCATGCTGGGACGTGCTGCCCTCCGAGGTGCCCTCGCCGGTCTGGCCGGCACCGCGGCCATGACGCTGGCCGAGCAGGTCGAGCAGTCGGTGACCCGCCGCCCGGACTCCTATGTGCCCGGGCGCACCCTGACCGCGCTGACCACCCGCCGCCGCCTGCCGGGGTCCGCGCGCCCGCTCGTGCGCAACCACCTCATGCACTGGGGCACCGGCGCGCTCGTCGGCGCCCTGCGCGGCGTGTGGTCGGCCAGCGGGCTGCGCGGTTGGCGCGCCTCGGCCTGGCACACCTCGGTCCGGCTGGCCACCGACCAGACCCTGGAGAACGCCACCGGCGTCGGCGCGCCGCCGTGGACGTGGTCGCGCCGCGACCAGGTCGTCGACATCGGCGGCAAGGCCGTCTACTCCTTCGTGACCGGCGCGGTGGCCGACCGGCTGGTCCCCCTCGCGCCCGACCGCACCTCGTCGGGCTCCGCTCCGCCCCGTCGCCGGTAGCCGGTCCTCCCGCGTCGCACGGGACCCCCGGTGCCGCTGTGACGACTGAGGTGCGCGCCGCGGTCGGCGGCCCGCGCGCCACCCCCTACCCCTTGGCGTCGTGTCCTTACCGTGCGTGCACACGTGCATGGAACACCGCTCACTTCCCGGGGCGGGGCGCGGCGAGAGGGGGCCGGACATGGGCCACAACCGGACGACGAGTCGACGCTGGTCGCGCGCCGCCCTGGCCGCCACCGCCACCGTCGCCGTGCTGCTGACCCCGGCGACCGCGAGCGCCGCCCCGGCGTCCGCGGAGGAGGCTCAGCGGCTGGTCGCCGAGACCAGCAAGCAGCTGGCCACCCTCGACGAGCAGGTCCGCGAGGCCGAGCTGACGGTGGCCGCGCAGCAGCAGACCGCGGCCGATGCCGCCGCGCGGGCGTCCCAGGCCGAGGCCGTGCTCGCCGGCTACGGCCCGCAGCTGGCGGCCATCGCGCAGAGCGCCGGCACGACGCAGTCCCGGATGGCCGCGTTCCTGACGTCGGACTCCGCGGCGGACGTCGTCCAGCAGATGACCACGCTGGACCTCATCGCCGCGCACACCGAGGGCCTGCTGGCCGAGGTGTCGGTCGCGCAGCGCACCGCCGAGCAGGCCCGGGCCGACGCCGACGCCGCCGCCGCGCAGGCCACCGCGTCGCTCGACGAGCTCCAGCGCCAGCGGGCCGAGGTGCAGGCGCGTCAGCAGCAGTACGAGAGCGACTACGCGAGCCTCTCGGCCGCCGCGCAGGCCGCCGTCCGCACCGCGATTGCCGGCCCGGCACTGACCGCCGACGTCGGGGCGGTCGTGGCCGCCGCGCCCAGCGGGGACGTCGGCGCCGTCCTCGAGGCCGCGCTCGCGCAGGTCGGAGACCCCTACGTCTGGGGCGGCAGCGGCCCCGACGGCTTCGACTGCTCGGGTCTGACCAGCTACGCCTACGCCGCCGCCGGTGTCTCCCTGCCGCACTCCAGCCGCGCCCAGTCGCGGATGGGCACGGCGGTCTCCCGCAGCGAGCTGCAGCCCGGTGACCTGGTGTTCTTCGGCTCGCCCGTCTACCACGTCGGCATCTACGTCGGGAGCGGGAAGATGGTGCACGCCCGCACCTTCAACCAGCCGGTGGCCGTGACCAGCGTGGACATCGGCGACTACGTCGGGGCGCGCCGCATCCTCTGAGGACGGGGTCCTCCCACGCAGGGGGCCGGCGCCCGACCGGGGCGGGAGCCGTAGCGTCGCGCGCCGTGACCGCGCCCGCGGAGTCCCCGCCCACCCTGCGCCCCGATGCGATCGGGTTCGGCGACGCCCTCGTCGTCGGCCTGGCCGCGACCTCCCCCGCCTACTCGCTCGCCGCGGTGATCGGGCCGGTCGTGGCCCTGGTCGGCGTCCACGCCCCCGGCGTCCTGCTCGCCTCGTTCGTGCCGATGCTGCTGATCGCGGCCGCGTTCGCCGCGCTCGACCGGGCCGACCCCGACTGCGGGACGACGTTCTCCTGGGTCACCCGGGCGATGGGCCCGTGGGCCGGCTGGATCGGCGGCTGGGCGATCGCGATGACCGGCGTCCTGGTGGTGGGGTCGCTGGCGGAGGTCGGCGTCCGCTCCACCCTGCTCGCGGTCGGGCTGGACGGCTGGGAGTCCTCGACGCCGGTCGTCCTGGGGCTGACCGTGCTGCTCGTCCTGGTCATGGCGGCGCTGTGCGTGCTCGGCACGGAGCTGTCCGCGCGGGTGCAGAACGGGCTGATCGTCGCGCAGACGCTGGCGCTGGCGGTGTTCGCCGTCGTGGCGCTGGCACGCGGGCTGCGCGGGGACAGCCCGTTCGGCGCGCTGACGCCGGAGTGGTCCTGGCTGGACCCGCTCGGGGCGGGCGGCCCGGCGCTGACCGGCGGGCTGCTGCTCGGGGTCTTCGCGTACTGGGGCTGGGAGTCGGCGGTCAACCTGACCGAGGAGACGCGCGGGGGCGCCGCCGGCCGCGCCGCGGTGCTCTCGACCGTCGTCCTGCTGCTGACCTACCTCGGGGTCGCCGTCGCCGTCGTCTGCTTCGCCGGGACCAGCTGGCTGGCGGAGAACGCCGACGAGGAGGAGGCGGTCTTCGCGCTGCTCTCCGAGCGGGTGCTCGGCGGCTGGGACTGGGTGGTGCTGCTCGCCGTCGCCACCTCGGCGATCGCCTCCACCCAGACGACGATCATCCCGGCGTCCCGCACCGGGCTGTCGATGGCCCGGCGCGCCGCGCTGCCCGCCCGGTTCGGGTCGATCTCGCCGCGCCACCGGACGCCGGACGTCTCCACCTGGTGGGTCGCCGGCATCGCGGTGGTCTGGTACCTCGGCGTCAGCGCGCTGTCGGAGAACGCGCTGTTCGACTCGATCACCGCGCTCTCGCTGCTCATCGCGCTGTACTACGCGATGACCGGCATCGCCTGCGCCGTGTACTTCCGCCGGCGCCTGACCCGCAGTCTGCGCGACCTGCTGCTGCTCGGCGTCGGGCCGCTGGCCGGTGCGGGGATGCTGGTCTGGCTGCTCGTGCTCTCGGTGCGCGACCTCGCCGACCCGGCGAACAGCTACACCGGCGCGGCCTGGCTGGGGCTCGGGCCGCCGCTGGTCATCGGCGTGGCGATCATGGCCGCGGGCGTCGTCCTCATGCTGCTGTGGCGACGGCGCGACGCGCGGTTCTGGGCCGAGCGACCGCAGGTCAGCAGGGACGCCGTCCCTCCGCGAGCGTCGTGACGCTCCGGCCCTCCGGGCAGGGGCCCGCCGCGGGCGTGCGAGCGGTGGGGGCAGGAGGGTCCTCCAGGTGGCGGTTGCGGCCGTCGAGGGCGTCGACGGCCTGCTGGGCGGCGGGCTCGGCGGCGAGGTCGTCGGGGACGGTCGTCGTGGCCGGGCCCGCGCAGGGGTGATGCGCTGCAGGCGGGAGGGTCCGCCCAGGCGCTGCGACCTCCCGTCGGTCCAGCCGGAGCAGAGCACCGACTCGACCCGTCGGGCGTAGGTCACCGAGGGGACGCGGAGCCCTGCTCGGCCAGCCGCACGTACGGCCCGGGCGCCGTCGCGTGCCCGGCGTCCAGCCACTCCTCCCGCGCGGCCCGGTCGGGGAAGGCCGGCACCGGCAGGTCGGTCGGCAGCGTCACGGCGGCCGTCCTGGCGGCGGCCGGCGTCGCGGTCCACGGTCGCCGACGCCGCGGTGCATCCGGCGGGTGCGACCGCGACGCGCCTGTGCTGTGCTGTCGCCCGTGGCCGAGAACTACATCGCCGAGTTGCCGTTCGGGTCCCCGCGCATCGACGGCGAGGCCTTCGTCGCGCCGACGGCCGTGGTGGTCGGTGCCGTGACGATGGGCCCGCGGTCCAGCATCTGGTACGGCGCGGTCGCGCGCGCCGACGCCGAGGTGATCGAGATCGGCGAGGGCTCCAACATCCAGGACGGCTGCACCCTGCACTCCGACCCCGGATTCCCCCTCGTCGTGGGCCGCGGGGTGACCGTCGGGCACCGCGTGGTCCTGCACGGCGCGCGCATCGACGACGACGTCCTGGTGGGCATGGGCAGCGTCGTCATGAACGGCGCGCACATCGGCTCGGGCTCGATCGTCGCCGCCGGCGCCGTCGTCACCCAGGGCACGCAGGTGCCGCCGGGCTCGCTCGTCGCCGGCGTCCCCGCCAAGGTCATCCGGCAGGCCCGGGACGAGGACCTGCAGCACATCCGCGGCAACGCAGCCAGCTACACCGAGCGGCTGGACGGTGCCCGCAAGGTGCGCCCGGTCGTCCGCACCCCGCTCCCGCCGGCCGGGCAGACGCCCGGCGACGCGATGGACTAGGCAGACGGCGGCAGCGCGAACCAGACGGCCCGACCGGGCCACCGGGGACGTGCCGAGCGGTCTGGGGCAGGCTGCCCGGGTGCGTGCACTCGTGTTCGAGTCCTTCGGCGGCCCGCTGACCGTGCAGGACGTCCCCGCTCCCGACCCGGCGCCCGGCGGTGTCGTCGTCCGGGTGGGCGCCAGCGGCCTCTGCCGCAGCGACTGGCACGCCTGGCAGGGCCACGACCCGGACGTCGTCCTGCCGCACGTGCCCGGCCACGAGCTGGCCGGCACCGTCGCCGCCGTCGGGGCCGACGTCCGGCGCTGGCGGGTGGGCGACCGCGTCACCGTCCCGTTCGTGAACGCCTGCGGCCGCTGCGCGCAGTGCGCCGCCGGCGAGCACCAGGTGTGCACCCGGCAGACCCAGCCCGGGTTCACGCACTGGGGCTCGATGGCCGAGTACGTCGCGCTCGACGCCGCCGACGTCAACCTGGTCGCGCTGCCCGACGGGCTGGACGCCGTCACGGCCGCGAGCCTGGGCTGCCGGTTCGCCACCGCCTTCCGCGCGGTGGCGCAGGTCGCGCGGGTCCGGCCCGGTGAGTGGGTCGCCGTGCACGGCTGCGGCGGGGTGGGGCTCTCGGCGGTGCAGGTGGCCGTCGCCGCGGGCGCCCGGGTGGTCGCCGTCGACGTCTCCCCGGCGGCACTGCGGCTCGCCGCCGCCAACGGCGCCGAGCACGCGGTGGACGGCGGCGGCGGCGTCCCGGCCACCGTCGCCGAGCTCACCGGTGGAGGAGCGCACGTCTCCCTCGACGCCCTCGGCGCGGCCGTGACCTGCGAGAACTCGATCCGGTCGCTGCGGCCGCGGGGCCGGCACGTGCAGGTCGGGCTGCTGCCGCCGGCGCAGGGGCGGCCCGAGGTGCCCATGGACCTCGTCGTCGCCCGCGAGCTGCAGGTGCTGGGCAGCCACGGGATGGCCGCGCACGCCTATCCCGAGCTGCTCGGTCTCATCGCCGCCGGCCGGCTGCGGCCGCAGGCCCTGGTCACCCGGGAGCTCGGTCTCGACGAGGCCGGTGCCGCGCTGGCCGCGGTCGGCCGGGGCCCCGGCATCGCGGTGGTGACGGGCTCGTAGCGCCCCGGCTCCTAGAGGACCTTGGAGAGGAACGCCTGGGTGCGCGGGTGCTGGGGGTCGGTGAGCACCCGGCGCGGGTCGCCGGCCTCGACCACCACGCCGTCGTCCATGAAGACGAGGGAGTCACCGACCTCGCGGGCGAAGCCCATCTCGTGGGTGACGACGACCATCGTCATGCCCGACTCGGCGAGCCCCCGCATGACGTCGAGGACCTCGCCGACCAGCTCCGGGTCCAGCGCCGAGGTCGGCTCGTCGAAGAGCATGAGCTTGGGCTCCATCGCCAGGGCCCGGGCGATCGCCACCCGCTGCTGCTGGCCGCCGGAGAGCTGGTTCGGGTAGTTGTGCACCCGCTCCCCGAGACCCACCCGCTCCAGCAGCTCGACGCCGCGGGCGCGGGCCTCCTCCCGGCGGACCCCCTTCACCCCGACCGGCGCCTCGACGACGTTCTCCAGGGCGGTCATGTGCGGGAAGAGGTTGAACCGCTGGAAGACCATGCCGATGTCCCGGCGCTGCGCGGCCACCTCCCGGTCCCGCAGCTCGTGCAGCTTGCCGCCCCGTTCCCGGTAGCCGACGAGGTGCCCGTCGACCCAGAGCCGGCCGGCGTCGATCTTCTCCAGGTGGTTGATGCAGCGCAGGAAGGTCGACTTGCCCGAGCCGGAGGGGCCGATGACGCAGACCACCTCGCCCGGCGCGACCTCCAGGTCGATGCCCTTGAGGACCTCCACGTGGCCGAAGGACTTGCGCACGCCCTCGGCCCGGACCATCGCGGCCCCGTCCCCGGTCACTTCTGGCTCCCGACGTCGGCGGCCCGGCGGGCGGCCCGCTGCGCGCGGGTCTCGGTGGCGCCGAAGCCGCGGCTGAACCGCTTCTCCAGGAAGTACTGGCCGATCATGAGCAGGCTGGTCAGCGCCAGGTACCAGAGGATCGAGGCGACGGCCATCGGGATGATCTGGAAGGTCCGGGAGCCGATCGCCCGCAGCTGGAAGTTCAGCTCGGTGGTCACCGGTACCGCGATGAGCAGCGAGGTGTCCTTGAGCATCGCGATCGTCTCGTTGCCGGTGGGCGGGATGATCACCCGCATCGCCTGCGGGAGCACGATCCGGCGCATCGTGCGGCCGCGGCTCATGCCGAGCGCGTGCGCCGCCTCGGCCTGGCCCGGGTCGACCGACTGGATGCCGGCCCGGACGATCTCGGCCATGTAGGCGCCCTCGGACAACGCCAGGCCCAGCAGGCCGGCGGTGAAGCCGACGAAGATCTCGTTGCCGTCGAAGCCGAACAACCGCCAGTCGGCCTGGAACCCGAGCAGGTCCATCAGCTGCCGGTCGAACGGGAAGCCGAACTCGTAGCGCGCGTAGAGCGCGCCGAGGTTGGCGATGAAGAACAGCAGCACGATGCGGGGGATCGCGCGGAAGAACCAGATGTAGGTCCACGCCGCGCCCGAGACGACCGGGTTCGGCGACAGCCGCATCACCGCGAGGACGATGCCGAGCAGCACGCCCAGCACCATGGCCGCGACCGTCATCACCAGGGTGGTCCGCGCCCCGCGGAGCACCGCGGGCGTGAACATGTTGTCGAGCATGAAGTCCCACTGGAACACCGGGTTGGTGGCCAGCATGTGGACGAACATGGCCGCCAGCACGGCGATGACGGCGGCGGCGACCCATCGGCCCGGGTGCCGGACCGGCACCGCGCGGATCTGCTCGGGCGGTGCCGGCCGGGCCGTCGTGTCGGGCGCCTCCGCGGCCATGGTGGGGAGTCCTCCGGGTCAGCCGACGGTGGGGTCGACCGTCGGGTCGTCGATGGCGCCGTCCTGCACGCCCCACCGCTCGAGGACCTGGGTGTAGGTGCCGTCGTCGATCAGCGCCTGCACGGCGTCGCGGACCGCCTGCGCGAAGTCGGCCTGGTCCTGCGGGAGCACGTAGCCGTAGGGCGCCGAGTCGTAGATGTCGCCGAGGAGCTCCAGCTGCCCGTTGGTCTGCGCGACGGCGTAGGCCATGACCGGCGAGTCGGCCAGGACGGCGGCGTCGCGGCCGGAGACGACCGCGGCCGTGGCGTCGCTCTGCGCGTCGTACTGGTCGATCGTGATCGGCTCCTGCCCGGCGGTCTCGCACGCCTGGGAGCGGGCGGTGATGTCGTCGACCTGCACGGTGCCGCGCTGCACGGCGATGGACAGCCCGCAGGCGTTGTCGGGGTCCACGCCGTCCGGGTTGCCGGCGCGGGTGGCCCACTGGGTGCCGGCGTCGAAGTAGCTGACCATGGTGGCCTGCTCGAGGCGCTCGGGGTTGATCGTGAACGACGAGACGCCCACCTCGTACCGGCCCGAGCCCACGCCGGCGATGATCGAGTCGAACGGCGCGGTCTCGAACTGCGCGTCCAGGCCCAGCTTCTGCGCGACCAGCTCGAACAGGTCGACGTCGAAGCCGATGATCGTCTGGCCGTCCTCGGCGAGGAACTCGCTGGGCGCGTAGGTGCTGTCGCTGCCCACGGTGATCACCCCGTCCTCGGCGACGGCCGGGGGGACCCGCGCGGCGAGCGCGTCGTCCGCCGCGACGCTCGGCAGCGGCTCGCCGGTGTCCGGTGCGCCTCCCGCGCCGGTGCTCCCGCCGGTGTCGCCGGAGTCGCCCCCGCATCCGGCGAGGACGAGGGTGAGGCCGGCGACGGCCGCGACGGCGGCCCGTCCACGCCGGGTCAGGGATCGGTCAGCCACGTGTTCTCCCTCCACGGGGCCTCGCGGACGACGAGGCACGGGATGCCGATCCTGCCCTGTGCGCGCCCGGTGCGGCACGGCCAGGGTGCCCACACCGGTGCGGCGGTGGCACCGGTCACGGCGTCGGGGAGGCCGCCGTCGTCCGCGGCGGCGGAGCGGGGGCCTCCGTGGTCGTCGGCTGGAGCGTGGTCGTCGGCTGGACCGTCGTCGTCGGCGTCCGTCCCGGCGACTCCCCGGCCGGCCCGCTCTCCTCCGTCGGCGACGGCGCGGTCGTCGGTTCCGTGGTGGGGGCCGTCGTCGGGGCCGTCGTGGTGGGTCCGGGGGTCTGGGTCGGCTCCGCGGGTCCGGGAGTCGCCGGAGCCGACGTCACCGGCGTCTGCACCGTCGACCCCGACGTCGGCCCGGCGGGCGGGTCCGGCGGGCGGACGTAGAGGTAGAGGACGTAGAGCCCCACGAACAGCAGCGCCAGGACGACGGTCGAGGTGCGCGCGCGGCCGAGGTGGTGCGGCACCGCCGTCCACCAGCGGCGCGGCGCGGGCGGCGGCGCGGTGCTCACCGACGGCTCGCGGGTCGGCTCGCCGGGGCCGTTGGTCTCCGGGGTGGTCACCGGGCGCCGTCCGAGGAGGGGGAGAGCCCACCGGTCGGCGCGCCCGCCGTCGGCGCGGGGACGTTGAGACCGGCCTGGCGGAAGGCCTGGACGACGCGGGCGCGCAGGTCGCGGCCGACCTCGAACTGCTTGCCGGGCAGCGTGCGGGCCACCATCCGGACGTTGACCTGCTCGAGGTCGAGGGTCTCGACGCCCATCACGCTGGGCGTGTCGAGCAGCAGCGGGCGCAGCCGCTGGTCGCGGAAGGCCTCCGCGCCGACCTCCCTGAGGATGTCGTTGACCCGGCTGACGTCCAGCGTCGTCGGCACCGGCACGTCGACGACCGCGCGCGCCCAGTCGCGGGAGAGGTTGACGACCTTCACGATCTGCCCGTTGGGCAGGGTGATCACCTCGCCGTTGGGGGAGCGCAGCCGGGTGACCCGCAGCGTGACGTCCTCGATCGTGCCCTCGGCCGGGTCCCCGCCCCCGACCACCGTGATGGAGACGACGTCGCCGAAGCCGTACTGCCGCTCGGTGATGATGAAGAAGCCCGCCAGCACGTCACCGACGACCCGTTGTGCGCCGAAGCCCAGCCCGACGCCCAGCACGGTCGCCGGCGCCACCAGCCCGCCGATCGGGATGCCCGCCCGGTCCAGGACGGCGAAGACGGCGATCGCGTAGACGAGCACGACCAGCGTCCAGGTGATCACCTGGGTCAGCGAGTGCCGGTGCTTGGCGGCCTCGGAGCGCACCAGGGCGTCGCCGCCGGTCGCGCGGGCGTCGATGCGGTCGGTGATCTTCTCGCCGACCCAGGCGACGAACCGGGCCAGCAGGACCGACCCCAGGACGATGAGGGCGATGGGCAGCCCACGCCCGGCGAGCCAGGTCAGCAGCGGATCGAGCAGTGCCATCGCGCTCCAGCCTCCCCAACCGATCCCGGCAGCGCCAGCACCGGTCAGCGCGGCGCGACGAACAGGGCCTGCGCCGAGCGGCCGATCGGGCCGGTGGCGTCGTGGAGGTCGGCGAAGCACTGCCCGGCGCCGGCCGGCCCGATCGTGGTGGTGGCGTCGACGCCCAGCCACTCCCCGGCCGGCGGGCGCACCAGGGCGACGGTGAGGTCGACGTTGGCGAACGTGGCCCGCTGCCAGTCCAGGACGGCGGAGATGCCGCTGGCCGCGTCGGTCATCACCAGCAGGTGCTGCAGCGGGCTCATCGGCTCGCCCTCGACCAGCGTGCACAGCGCCCGGGTCCACGCGGCCGCCGGGCCGGGCGCGTTGAACGAGCCGTGCACGAAGCGCCAGTCCAGCGCCCGGTGGTAGGCGACGTCGGTGGTGAAGAAGGCCGCCGTCTCGGGGTGGCTCTCCTCCGGCCCGGGCATCGGGACGCCGGCCTGCGGCGTCCCCTCGACCGCGGAGCTGCGCATCCGCCAGGCGGTCAGCCTCATCAGCGGCCGCTCGCGGTCGGCGGAGGAGGAGCCCGCGCTGAGCACCGCCTCCACCAGCTCGATCCGCCGTCCCGGCCGCAGCAGCCGGGCGCCGACCTGCACCCGGCCCACCGGCACCGGCGCGAGGATGTCGAAGGCCAGCCGCACGGTCTGCCCGTCGGGGATCCCGGTGACCCGCTCGGCCTCGCGGGCCAGCAGGGCCGCGACCGGCCCGGCGTGCTGCAGCCCCGGGTCCCACGGCCCGATGGTGAGGTCGGTGGCGACGAAGCCGTCGCCGTCGGGCAGGTAGAGGGCGGTGGGCAGGCCGGCGGTCACGGGTGCCGAGTCTGCCGCCGCGGTCAGCCGCCCGAGCGGCGGGTCTCCCACACCGCGAACGCCGTCCACCCGGCGGCGGCGACCGCGGCGACCACCCACAGCCAGCGCAGTGACGACCCGGTCGGGTTGGCCATCACCAGCAGGACGGCGACCACCAGCACCGCCCCCGCCAGGGGTGGCGTGCGCAACAGGGTGCCCAGGGTGTCGGGTCCGGGCACGGTGATGAACACCACCAGCGCGACCACGAGGAGGAAGGCGCAGAGGGCGGCTCCGAAGCCCGCCGTCACCCCGAACTCGTCGGGCAGGCCGGCGGCGCCCAGGCCCCCGAGGACCGCCCCCACCGCCAGCCACACCAGCAGCCTCCGACGGCGTGCCGACCAGGGCGGACGCGGCTCGCTCACGGTCGGGACCTCCCCCTGTCACGACGCCGCCGTCCCGGCCGGGCGGACGCCTCGCTGCCGGGTGTGTGCCCGGCCCCGGGGGCGGGCACACAGCACCCGGTCGTCCTCCCGAGAGGTCTCGCCCAGATCAGGGCGGACCCGCACCCGTCGCACGACGTCCCTACCGTGGACGGGTTGCCGCCGTTGCCCCTGGTGCCGTCGGCCACCCGTCGTCGACCGAGAGAGGGAGGTGCGCCGAGACCGGCGCCACGGACACCTGTGACCACCACACCTGCACACTCCAGACCGTCCGGGTCCGCGGAGGCCCACCCCGCCGTCGCCGAGCCACCGCCGTCGCCGGCCGACCGCGGGGGGTCGCTGGACCGGGCCGTCTTCGGGGTCTCCGCCGTGGTGGCCCTGGCCTTCGTCACCTGGGGCTTCGCCACCCCGGAGGGCCTGGGGTCGGCCAGCGCCACCGCCCTCGAGTGGGTGGAGACCAACCTCGGCTGGCTGTTCGTGCTGCTCGCCTCGGCGTTCGTCCTCTTCGTCATCTGGCTGGCGGCCGGCAGGTACGGGCGGATCCCCCTGGGCCGGGACGACGAGGCGCCGGAGTTCCGGACCGTCTCCTGGGTCGCGATGATGTTCAGCGCCGGCATGGGCATCGGACTGATGTTCTTCGGCGTCAGCGAGCCGCTGTCGCACTACGTCTCGCCCCCGCCGGACACCGTCGCGGCCGAGACGCCCGAGGCGCTGCAGACCGCGATGGCGACCACGATGTTCCACTGGTCGCTGCACCCGTGGGCCATCTACGCCGTCGTCGGCCTGGCGATCGCCTACGGCACCTTCCGCCGCGGCCGCCGGCAGCTGATCAGCTCCGCGTTCGCCCCGCTGTTCGGGCAGCGGCGCACCGAGGGCTGGGCCGGCCGGACCATCGACGTCCTGGCCATCTTCGCCACGCTGTTCGGCTCGGCGGCCTCGCTCGGGCTGGGCGCGCTGCAGATCGGCAGCGGCGTGCAGATCCTCGGCTGGGTGGGCAACGCCGGCAGCGGCCTGCTGGTCGTCGTCATCGCCGTCCTGACCGCGGCCTTCGTGGCCTCCGCCGTCTCCGGCATCGCCAAGGGCATCCAGTGGCTGGCCACCACCAACATGGTGCTGGCCGTCGTCCTGGCCGTGTTCGTGTTCGTCGTCGGCCCGACCGTCCTGATCCTCAACCTGCTGCCCACCACGATCGGCACCTACTTCGCCGACCTGGCCCGGATGGCCGCCCGCACCGAGGCCAGCGGCGGCGACGCCACGGCCGAGTGGCTGCGCGGGTGGACGGTCTTCTACTGGGCCTGGTGGATCAGCTGGACGCCGTTCGTCGGCCTGTTCATCGCGCGGATCAGCCGCGGTCGCACCATCCGCCAGTTCGTCACCGGCGTGCTGCTGGTGCCCAGCGTCGTGAGCCTCGTCTGGTTCGCCGTCTTCGGCGGAGCCGGGATCGCCGCGCAGCGCAGCGGCGCCGACGTCGCCGGGCAGGCCACCGCGGAGGGGCAGCTGTTCGGCGTCCTGGACACCTACCCGCTGGCCACCGTGATGACCGTGCTGGTCATGGTGCTGGTGGCGATCTTCTTCGTCTCCGGCGCCGACGCCGCGTCCATCGTCATGGGCTCGCTGTCCGAGCGCGGCACGCTCGAGCCGAGCCGGACGGTGGTCGTCTTCTGGGGCGTGGTCATGGGCGCCGTGGCCGCGATCATGCTGCTGGTCGGCGGCGACGCGGCGCTCACCGGCCTGCAGAACCTCACGATCA
Source organism: Geodermatophilus siccatus (assembly GCF_900103785.1). Classification (GTDB taxonomy): domain Bacteria; phylum Actinomycetota; class Actinomycetes; order Mycobacteriales; family Geodermatophilaceae; genus Geodermatophilus; species Geodermatophilus siccatus. The sequence continues at coordinate 65,935 of NZ_FNHE01000010.1, forward strand.
TCGCCGCCCTGCCGTTCGCCCTGGTGATGGTCGGGCTGGCGGTGTCGCTGGCCAAGGACCTGCGCTCGGACCCGCTGGTGCTGCGGCGCTCGGTCGCGGCCGAGGCGGTCGAGCAGGCCGTCGTCGACGGCATCACCCGGCACGGCGAGGACTTCGTGCTGGTGGTCGAGGCGGCACCGGACGCCGACCACGACGGCGTCCCGGACACCGCCACCGGCACCGCCCCGCTGCCGGCCACGGAGCGGCGCGGCGCCGACGGCGACCGGACGACGCGCGACGTCGGCTCGCCGCTGCCCGAGGCCGGCTCGCCGGTCCCCGGCCGCGGGCGATGAGCCCGGCCGGTCGGCCCCGTCCTCCCTGCGACGGGGCCGACCGGGCCCCCGCCGCCGTCCAGTGACCCCCCGGTAGGGGGCTCGGGCCCCGACGGTCGCTACCGTTGGGCCCGTGTCCCGTCCTCCGCTCGGCTCCGCGCTGACCGTCGGCGCCGCGGGCCTGTTCGCCGTCAACGGCACCGTCTCCACCCTGGCCCTCCAGGCGGGGGTCCCCGCGCCGTGGCTGACCGCGCTGCGCTGCGGCGGGGCGGCGGTCGTGCTGCTCGCCGTCCTGTCCGTCGTGGCGCCGGCGCGGCTGCGGGTCGCGTGGCGCGAGGTGCCGTTCCTCGCCGCGTTCGGCGTGGTCGGCATCGCCTTGACCCAGTACCTCTACTACGTGGCGATCGGCCGGTTGCCGGTCGGCATCGCGCTGGTCTTCGAGATGACCGCGCCGGTGTTCATCGCGCTGTGGGTGTGGCTGGTGCGCGGCGAGCGGGTGCGGCGCCGGCTGTGGGCGGCGCTCGGGCTGTCGCTGTCGGGGCTGGTGCTGGTCGCCGAGGTGTGGCAGGGCGGCGGCTCGCTCGACGTGGGCGGTGTGGCCGCGGCCCTCGGTGCGGCGCTGTGCCTGGCCGGCTACTACCTGATGGGCGAGCGCGGCACGACCACCCGCGACCCGGTGGCGCTCACCTGCTGGAGCTTCGTCGCGGCCGCGCTGTTCTGGGCGGTCGCCGCGCCGTTCTGGCCGTTCGACCCGGCCGTGCTCGGCTCCTCGGTGCCGGTCTCGCTCGGCTCGCTGGAGCTGCCGCTGTGGGTGCTGGTCGGCTGGATCGTCGTCCTCGGGGCGGTGCTGCCGTTCTGGCTGTCCCTGGCGGCGCTGCGCCACCTGCCCCCGACGACGGCCGGGCTCATCGCCACGGTGGAGCCGGTGCTGGCCTCGGTCGTGGCCTGGGTGTGGGTGCAGCAGGTGCTCTCCGGCTGGCAGGTGCTCGGCGGCCTCGTCGTCCTCGTGGGGATCGGGCTGGCGCAGACCGCCCGGACGGCTCGTCGTGAGGCCGCCGCGCCCGTGCCGGAGGCGGTCCCCGCCTGAGCGCGGCGAGATCGCCGGTCCCACGACGGTTCTCACGCGACGCCGCTCCCCGGTCGAGCACCGCCATGACCGCCGACGGGCTCGCGGGGTGCAGTACCTCCGTGGAGCTCCACCCCTGCTCGCCCGTGCAAGCAGGGGTGGAGGTCCACGGAGGGCGTCCGGCGGCCGTGTCTCGCGACGCAGTCCGCGTCGGGGCTGCCCCGATCGCGTGCCGCCGGCCGGCTCGTCCACACCGGCCCCGTCCCGGGTCCCGCCCTGAGCTCGCGGGGGGTGGGGAGGACGGGGTCCTCTCAGGTGACCTTCTCGGCCTCGTCCAGCCAGCCGGCCAGCTCGGTCATGTACGCCGCCTGGGCGGTGTGGTCCATGCCGATGTACTTCCAGGGGTGCTCCTGGCCGGCCTGGACGGCGGGCAGCAGGGGATAGGTGGGCTGGGCGCGCATCTGCTCCGGCGTCTCCCCGCCGCGCAGCGAGTACAGGATGACGTCGCTCGGGTGGTCGGTCACCCGCTCCCAGCTGGTGGTCTCCCAGAAGTAGCCGTCGCCGCCCGGGTCGACGAAGTCGACGCCCAGGTCGGAGTAGAGGCGCAGCGAGGGGTCGTCGGGCGCCTTGCCCATCCACCAGCCGTCCGTGGCGGTGGCGTAGACCGGCAGCACGGTGATCCCGCGCTCGCCGGCCGCGGTGAGCTCGGCCGACGCCGCCTCGTAGTCCTCGCGGGCGGCGTCGATCGTCGCGCGGTCGGCGCCGAGCGACTCGGCGAGCTCGACGGTGCGCTCGATGACGTCGGCGGCCGACCCGCGGTAGGCGATGGCGACGATCGGCGCGATCCGGGCGACCTGCTCCTGCTGCTGGAGCGACTCGAAGCCGTAGAGCGGCTGGCTCTCGTCGATCGTCCCCGAGGAGTCCGTCGGGTAGACCGAGGTGACGATGAGGTCGGGGTCGGCCGCGGCCAGGCGCTCGAGGTCGATCTGCCCGTAGCTCTCGCCGACGATCTCCAGGTCGGCGAGGTCCCTGCCCTCGAAGGCGACGTCGTCGGCCGCCGAGGTCTGGCCGAAGCCGGCGACCGGCTCCACGCCGTAGTTCCACAGCGAGGCGATGACGTCGTTGAGGCCCGCGACCCGGGTAGGCGTCGCGTCGAGCTCGACGGTGGTACCGAGGTCGTCGGTGAAGCTCCAGCCGCCCTCCCCGGCCGCCGGGGCCGGCCCGGCGGACCCGCCGGAGCAGCCGGCCGTCGCGACCAGCGCGGCGAGGGTGAGGGCGGCGCCGGCCAGGCGGCGGGGTCTGCGGTGCAACGGGTCTCCTCCGATCGGGCCCGGGGGTGGTCCCCGGCCGGGCGCTCAGGTTAGCCTCACCTAAGAAGGTCGCCGCACGGGCCGACCGGAACGGGGGACGACGCGTGACGCTCACCGCGCAGCCGGAGGTCGGAGCCGCTCCCGCCTGGCAGTTCTTCGACGCCTCGGTGGCCGCCGTCCGCCGGCTGGGCCCGAGCTCCGTGCGGCTGACCCTCACCGGTCCCGAGCTCGCCGGGTTCGGGGCGGCCGGCTGCGACCAGCGCTTCAAGCTGGTGCTCTCGCGCGACGACGCCGGGCTGGACCGGCTGCGCGAGCGCGGTCCGGACTGGTACCCGGCGTACTGCGCGATGCCCGAGGAGCAGCGCCCGGTCATCCGCACCTACACGGTGCGGGCGGCCCGGCCCGAGCGCGCCGAGCTCGACGTCGACGTCGTCCTGCACGGTACCGACGACGGCTCCGCCGGCCCGGCCGCGAGCTGGGCCGCCGCGGCGGTGCCCGGCGACCGGATCACGCTGCTGGGCCCCGACCGCCCCGGCTCCGGCCGGCCGTGGGGCGTGGAGTGGGCGCCGCCCCCGGCCGCGCGCACGCTGCTGCTGGCCGGCGACGAGACCGCCGTCCCCGCGGTGTGCGCGATCCTCGAGTCGCTCGGTGCAGGACGGTCGGTGACCGCGCTGCTGGAGGTCCCCGTGGCGGACGACGCGGGAGACGTCGCGCTGCCGGCCGGGGCGACGCTGCGCTGGCTGCCGCGGGACGGCGCGGCCCGCGGGTCGCTGCTGGTGCCGGCGGTGCACGCGGCGCTGTGCGAGCTGGGCATCGCCTCGACGCCCGCCGCGCCGCCGGAGGAGGTCGGCGACGAGCTGCTCTGGGAGGTCCCCGATCCGGACGCCGCGTCGGGCTGCTACGCCTGGCTGGCCGGTGAGGCCGGCGTGGTGAGGACGCTGCGCCGCCGCCTGGTGGGCGACCTCGGCGTCCCCCGCGGGTCGGTGGCGTTCATGGGCTACTGGCGGCAGGGCGTCGCCTCCTAGCTGCGGCCCCTGACGGGGTCCTGCGTTCAGCGCAACCGGCGGACCGGCACCACCATCGGCGTCCCGGCCACCGGGTCGGGCACGATCCGCGCCTCCAGGTCGAAGACGTCGGCCAGCAGCTGCTCGGTGAGCACCTCCGCCGGCGTCCCCGAGGCGACCAGCGCGCCGTCGTCCATCGCGACCAGCCGTTGCGCGTAGCGCGCGGCGAGGTTCAGGTCGTGCAGCACGACGACGACGGTGCGGCCGCGCTCGGCGTGCAGCCGCGCCACCAGCTCGAGGACGTCGATCTGGTGGGAGAGGTCCAGGTAGGTCGTCGGCTCGTCGAGCAGCAGCAGGTCGGTGCCCTGCGCGAGCGCCATGGAGATCCAGGCCCGCTGCCGCTGCCCGCCGGAGAGCTCGTCGACCGGCCGGTCGGCGAGGTCGGCCATGTCGGTCCAGGTGAGCGCCTCGGCCACCGCCGCCTCGTCGTCGCGGGACCACTGCCGCAGCCACGACTGGTGGGGGTGCCGGCCGCGCGCGACGAGGTCGCCGACGGTGAGGCCCTCCGGGGCGACCGGCGTCTGGGGCAGCAGGCCGAGCACCCGGGCCACCTCGCGGGTCGGCGTCCGCGCGATCGCCCGGCCGTCGAGCAGCACCTGGCCGCTGACCGGGCGCAGCAGCCGGCCCAGCGCCCGCAGCAGCGTGGACTTGCCGCAGCCGTTGGGGCCGACGACGGCGGTGAACGACCCGTCGGTGAGCTCCAGGTCCAGGTCGCGCACGACGACCCGGTCGTCGTAGGCCAGGCTGACCGACTCGGCGGCGAGACGGACCGTTCCGGTCCCCGGCAGGGTGGGGGTGGTGGTCGCTGAGTTGACGGTCACAGCGTCGATCGCCGCCTTCCGCGGACGAGCAGCCAGAGCAGGTACGGCGCGCCGACGGCGGCGGTGAGCACGCCGACCGGCAGCGCCTGGGGGAGCACGGTGCGGGTCAGCAGGTCCGCGCCGACGACGAGGGCGGCGCCGAGCAGGCCGGAGGCCAGCAGCGGCGGCCGCGAGCCGCCGGTGAGCCGGATCGCGACCTGCGGGACCACCAGCGCGACGTAGGCGATCGGGCCGGCCGCGGCCACGGCGGCGGCGGTGAGCCCGACCGCGACGAGGACCACGACCGCCTGGGTGGGGACCAGGCGCACCCCCAGGCCGCGGGCGGTGTCGTCGCCGAACTGGACGACGCCCAGCACGCGGCTGCAGGCCAGCGCGGCCGGCAGCAGGACGGCGAGGGCGACCAGCAGCGGCACGGCCTCGCTCCAGGTCCGGGCGTTGAGCGACCCGGTGATCCACACGTAGGCCGACGCGGCGTCGTAGATCTCGGCGCGGGTGAGCAACCAGTCGACCAGTGCCGCCGCGACCGCCCACAGCGCGATGCCGACCAGCACCAGCCGGTAGCCGTCGATCCCGGCACGCCAGGCGAGCAGCAGCAGGAGCAGGCCGGTCCCCAGGGCGCCGAGCAGCGCGGCGAGGGGGACGCCGATGCCGCTCGCCGTCCCGCCGAGGACGATCGCCGCGACCGCGCCGACCGACGCGCCCTGCGTGATGCCGAGGACGTCGGGGGAGGCCAGCGGGTTGCGGGCAGAGGTCTGGAAGAGCGCGCCGGCCACCCCGAGGGCCAGGCCGACCAGCGCGCCGACGGCGATCCGCGGCGCCCGCAGCTCCAGCACGATGAACCGCTGGGTCTGCTCACCGAGGCCGACCAGGGCGCGCAGCACGTCGGTCAGGCCGATCGGGAAGTCGCCGCGGCCGAGGCTGACCGCGGAGAGCAGGACGACGGCGACGGCCGCGCCGAGCGGAACGGCGACCTGCCGCCAGCGGACCCGGCCGGAGACCGGGCCGACGCGGACGACGGTCCCGCCGGGCCGGCCCACCCGCTCGGTCGTCGTCACGTGCTGACCAGCCGGCGGCGGCGGATCAGCGCGATGAAGAACGGCGCCCCGAGCAGGGCCAGTACGATGCCGACCTGCAGCTCGCCGGGGCGGACGACGACGCGGCCGAGAACGTCGGCGACCAGCAGCAGGGCGGCGCCGAGCAGGCCGGAGCAGGGGACCAGCCAGCGGTGCGCGGGGCCGGTGAACACCCGGACGACGTGCGGCACCACCAGGCCGACGAAGGCGATGGGCCCGCAGGCCGCCGTCGCCGCGCCGCAGAGCAGGGTGACCGCGGCCAGGCCGACCGAGCGGGCCAGCCACACCCGCTGGCCGAGGCCGCGGGCCACGTCCTCGCCCAGGCCCAGCAGGTCGAGGGCGGGGGCGTTGACCAGGGCGAGCACCAGGCCGGCCGCGATGAACGGAGCCACCTGCCAGGCGACGTCGGCGCCGCGGCCGGCCAGCGCGCCGACCACCCAGAACCGGAAGGCGTCGAGGCTGTCGGTGTCGCTGACCAGGACGGCCCGGACCAGCGCGTAGAACAGCGCCGACAGCGCGGCGCCGGCCAGGGCCAGGGTGACCGGCGTGGCACCGCCGCGGCCGGCCGAGCCGAGCGAGAAGACCAGCACGGTGCCCACCAGGGCACCGGCGAAGGCGAACCAGACGTACCCGGCCGGCGTGCCGACGCCGAGCAGGTGGATGGCCAGGACGACGCCGAGCGAGGCCCCGGCGGTGACGCCGAGCAGGCCCGGGTCGCCGAGCGGGTTGCGGGTGTGGCCCTGGGCCAGCGCGCCGGCGACGCCGAGGGACAGGCCGACCATCAGGCCGAGTGCGGTGCGCGGCAGCCGCAGCTCGCGGACGATGACCGTCTCCTCGGTCGGGACGCCGGGATCGGTCAGCGCCTGCCAGACCGCGCCCAGGCCGATGCCGCGGGAGCCGACCGCGATGCTCAGCGTCGCGGCGACGACCACGAGGACGAGCAGCAGGAGCAGGCCGAGCAGCCGGCTGCGCCGCTGCCGGAGCAGGCCGCCGTGCCGCGGAGCCGTGCCCTCCGGTCCGCCGAGCCCACCGGGACCCTGCCGCCGCGGGGCGGCGTCGGTCGAGGAGGACACGAGCGGCTCCCGGGGCGGACGGCGAGACAGGTGAGCCTCACCTTAGTCGCGATGCCGGACCGGGTCGGGCGAGCACCCGGCTCAGCGGTGCTGGCGGCGGCTGCCCCCGTGCCAGTCCTCCTCGAGCCCCGCCTCACCCGGGCGCACGCCGAACGCCGGCAGCTGCGGCCGCTCCCGCAGGCTGCGCTTGAGCTCGGCGAAGCCGGCGAACCCGGCCAGGCCGATGACGTGGTCCCACAGCTCGACGGCCTTGCCCGGATCGGGCAGCCGGCTGATCACCGGGCCGAAGAAGGCGGTGCCACCGGGCGGGCGGAAGTGCAGGATCGGCGTCCCGACGTCCTTGCCGGTGAGCCGCAGGGCGGCGTCGGTCTCCTCCTGGACCTCCGCGTCCCACGACTCGTCCCCGACGGCGGTCGCGAGGTCGGCCGGCAGCCCCGCCTCGGTGAGCACCTGCTCGAGGAAGGGCCGGCTGGTGACCCGCTCCGGCGGCGGCTGGCCGGCCGGGTCCTCGAACACGTGCCGGCCGAGGGTGGCGTAGAGCGGGTCGAGCGCCTGCGCGCCGTGCTCCGCGCGGGCGCGCGCGGCGACCCGGAGCAGGTGCAGCCCGGAGGTGTGCCCGGCCTCGTACTCGGGTGGGAACTGCGCGTCGTAGTCCACGTGCCGGTTGAGCAGCCGCAGCGAGATCAGCCGCCACTCGACCCGGTACTCGCGCTGCTCGGCCACCGTCCGCACCCACTTGCTGGTCATCCAGGCGAAGGGGCAGACGGGGTCGAACCAGAAGTGCAGGTCGGTGTCGCTCACCGGTGCAGGACCTCCTCGATCGCGTGCCGTACCTCGGGGGCGTCGGGCTGGGTCGCCGGGCGGAACCGGGCCGCCACCTCGCCGTCGGCGCCGACCAGCCACTTCTCGAAGTTCCAGGCGACCGGGCCGGCCTCGCCGGAGGCGTCCGGCGCCTCGGTGAGCCGCTGGAACAGCGGGTGCGCCCCCGGGCCGTTGACCTCGAGCTTCTCGGTCAACGGGAAGGTGACGCCGTACGTCGCCGAGCAGAACCCGGCGATCTCCGCAGGTGTGCCCGGTTCCTGGCCGGCGAACTGGTTGCACGGCACGCCGACGACGGTCAGGCCCCGCCCGCCGTACTCCTGCTGCAGCGCCTCGAGCCGGGTGTACTGCGGGGTCAGGCCGCAGCGGCTGGCGACGTTGACGACCAGGGCGGCGCCACCGCCGGTCAGGTCCCGGAGGGTGGTCGGCTCGCCCTGGAGGGTGGTCAGGGCAGTGCCCAGCAGGTCGCTCACGGGGGTCCTCTCTCAGTCCAGGCCGCTCAGGTCGTCGGGGACGTCGACCGCGTGCTGGCGCAGCGCCTCGATCGGGACGACCTCGAGGGCCTTCGCGTTGGTGGCCGCCAGGACGACGCCGGCCGCGGCGCCCGCCTGGTAGGCCTGCAGCCACCGCGCGGCCACCACGCACCAGCGGTCGCCCGGGCGCAGACCGGGGAAGCCGTACTCCGGCCGCGGGGTGGTCAGGTCGTTGCCCAGGGCGCGCTGCAGGTCCAGGAACTCCGCCGAGACGACGGTGCAGACGGTGTGGCTGCCCAGGTCCTCGGGGCCGCTGCTGCACACGCCGGTGCGGTAGAAGCCGGTCAGCGGCTCGGTGCCGCACGGCTGCAGCGGCCCGCCGAGCACGTTGCGCTCGACCTCGCCCTGCGGCTCGCTCATGGGTACCCATCCTGCTGCCGGACGGCGGTCCGCGCCCCTCGGCCGCGGTCGTCCCGGCACCGTCTCGGCGCGGCGTGTGCCCGCGCCGCGGTCCCGCCGGCTGCCGGCTCGGGCTGCGTGCACATGGTGCTCTCCGGGCCGGGGAGCCGGGTGGCAAGGTGGCGCCGTGAGCGCTGACACGTCCGCCGTCCCCGCGGTCCTCTGGAGCCCCACGCCCGGGTCGATCCGGGCGACCCGCCTCGCGCAGTTCGCCGACCGGGTGGCCACCCGGCGCGGACTGGACTTCGGTGACCCGCCGGACTACGACGCGATCTGGCGCTGGTCGGTCGAGCGCCTCGACCAGTTCTGGGCCGAGGTGGCCGACTGGTCCGGTGTGCTGCCCGGCGTCCCGGACGACCGCGTGCTGACCCGCCACCAGATGCCCGGCGCCGAGTGGTTCCCCGGGACGACGGTCAACTACGCCGAGCAGGCGCTGCGGCACCCGGTCGACGGCACGGTCGACCCGCAGAGCCCGGCGCTCGTCGCCGTCGCCGAGGACACCGAGCCGGTCGAGACCAGCTGGGCGGAGCTGCGCGCGCAGGTCGGGGCCTTCGCCGCCACGCTGCGCCGGCTCGGCGTGCAGCGCGGCGACCGGGTGGCCGGCTACCTGCCCAACGTCCCCGAGGCCGTCGTCGCCTTCCTCGGCGCGGCGGCGGTCGGCGCGGTGTGGTCCTCCTGCGCCCCGGACTTCGGCACCCGCAGCGTGCTGGACCGCTTCGCCCAGATCGAGCCCACCGTGCTGGTCGTGGTCGACGGCTACCGGTTCAACGGCAAGGAGTACGACCGCCGCGACGTCGTGGCGGAGCTGCGCGCGGCGCTGCCCAGCGTCCGGACGACGATCGCCGTCCCCCGGCTGCACCCCGGCGAGCTGTCCGACGGCGCGCTGAGCTGGGCCGACGCGGTCGCCGAGCGCCAGGAGCCGGTCTTCGAGCCGCTGCCCTTCGACCACCCGCTGTGGATCGTCTACTCCTCGGGCACCACCGGCCTGCCCAAGGGCATCGTGCACGGCCACGGCGGCATCGTCCTGGACCAGCACAAGCAGCTGGGCCTGCACGGCGACGTCGGCCCCGGCGACCGCTTCTACTGGTACGCCTCCACCGCCTGGATCATGTGGAACATCGCCACCTCGGCGCTGCTGCTCGGCGCCACCGTGGTCGTCCACGACGGCGCCCCGGCGTACCCGGCGATCGACGCGCAGTTCGCGATCGCCGCCCGCCACCGGCTCACCTATCTCGGCACCAGCGCCGGCTACCTCACCGCCTGCGAGAAGGCCGGCATCCGGCCGGGGGAGACCCACGACCTCTCCGCGCTGCGCACCGTCGGGTCGACCGGCTCCCCGCTGCCCGCCTCGGCCTACCACTGGGTGTACGACGCGGTGAAGCGCGACGTCCTCCTCGGCTCGCTGTCCGGCGGCACCGACGTCGCCACCGGCTTCATCGGCAGCTCACCGCTCCTCCCGGTGACCGCCGGCGAGCTGCAGCGCCCGATGCTGGGCGTCGCCGCGGCCGCCTGGGACGAGCAGGGCCGGCCGGTCGTCGGCGAGCTCGGCGAGCTGGTGATCACCGAGCCGATGCCGACCATGCCGCTGTACTTCTGGAACGACCCCGACGGGTCCCGCTACCGCGAGACCTACTTCGAGCCCTGGCCCGGCGTCTGGCGGCACGGCGACTGGATGGAGATCACCGAGCGCGGCACCTGCGTCATCACCGGCCGGTCGGACTCCACCCTGAACCGCGGCGGCGTCCGCATGGGGACGGCGGACATCTACGCCGCCGTGGAGTCGATCCCCGAGGTCGCCGACTGCGTCGTCCTCGGGGTGGAGCAGCGCGACGGCGGCTACTGGATGCCGCTGTTCGTGAAGCTGGCCCCGGGGGAGGAGCTCACCGACGAGCTCGTCGACCGCATCAAGGCCGCGATCCGCAGCCAGGCCAGCCCGCGGCACGTGCCCGACGAGGTGCTCGTCGTCCCCGCCGTGCCGCACACCCGCACCGGGAAGCGGCTGGAGGTCCCGCTCAAGCGGCTGTTCCAGGGCGTCGACCCGGACCGCGCGCTCAACGTCGGCGCCGTCGACGACCCCGCGGCGATCGACCACTACGTCGCCCTGGCGCGGGAGCGCGGCGCCCGCTGACGTCCGCACCCCCGCCGAGTGCGACGAACCCGGGGCGATCGGCGTTCGACGGCCACGAGTCCGTCGCACTCGGCGCCCGTCCCGGCGAAGCGCCCCGAGGACGTGGCTCAGGCGCGGAAGGGCCCGCGCAGCACCGCCCACTGCAGCAGCATGATCGTCTTCGCGTCGGCGATCCGGCCGTCGTCGACCATGGCCAGCGCCTCGTCGACGTCCAGCTCGAGCACCTCGATGTCCTCGCCCTCCTCGGCGAGCCCGCCCCCGGCCGACACCCGGTCGGCCGGGGTGTACGGCGCGGCGAAGAAGGAGACCCGCTCGGTCACCGACCCCGGGCTCATGAAGACGTCGAAGACGTGCTCCAGTGCGCCCACCGCCACACCGAGCTCCTCGGCGGCCTCCCGGCGGATCGCGGAGGCGGGGTCCTGGTCGTCGAGCAGCCCGGCGGCGGCCTCGACGAGCATCCCGTCGGGGGAGCCGTTGACGTAGGCGGGGAAGCGGAACTGCCGGGTGAGCAGCACCGTCCGCCGCGCGGTGTCGTAGGGCAGCAGCGTGGCGCCGTTGCCGCGGTCGTAGGTCTCCCGCTGCTCGGTGGTCCACCGACCGTCCCGGCGGCGCTGGTCGAACGTCGTCCGCCGCAGCACGTGCCAGCCGCTGGCCAGCAGCTCCACGTCGCGGACGACGACGTCCGGGTTGCCGGTGAGGTCGCGGCCCACCCGGTCCAGCCCGGTCCGCCCCCGGGAGTCGGGGACGTCGAGGCCCGGCACGCCCACGGCGGTCACCGCGCCACCGCCGGCACCTGGTCGACGCTCGTGTAGACCGCGGCTCCCCGGGCGCGGGCCAGGGCGACCATCTCGTCGGACCCGGCCGAGGCGCCCGGCAGTCGCAGGACGGCGTCGACCCGGGCCACCAGCCGCCGTCCCATCGGGTGGAACACCTCGTCGAACGCGGCGTCCCCCACCCGCGTCGACCCGGCCAGCTCGGCCAGCGGGAGCGCGAGGTCCTCCCCGTTGACGGCGAGGTGACCGGCCCGGAAGAGCTCCAGGCAGGCGCGCTGGATCGCCCGGTGGTTGGCCGCGATGAGGTCGGGGTCGTCGCCGGTGCCCCCGCGGTAGGGGCCGGCCACCAGGATCATCAACGGGTCTGTTCGGGTCATGCGCACAGCACCTCCACGTCGGCGTTCTCCAGGGCGGCGAGGGTGTCCTGCGCCGCGGGGGTGAGTCGGGGGTCGCGGGCGCTGCGGTCGGTGACCAGCCGGCCGACCGCGCCCAGCGGGGCGACCGAGGCGAAGGCGCGGACGCCGAGCTTCGACGCGTCGGCCACCACGAGGCTGCTGCGGGCCTGCTGCAGGGCCACCTGCTTGACCGCGGCGTCCTCGAGGGTGAACTCCGACCAGCCCGCCTCGGCGCTGACCGCCCCGATGGACATGACGAACAGGTCGAAGGTGAGCTGCCGCAGCACCGCGGCGGTGAGCGGCCCGGCCAGACTGCGCTCGCCCGGCCGGGACTCCCCGCCCACGACCAGCAGCCGGACGCCGGGCCGGTCGGCCAGGGCGTCGGCCGCGGGCAGGCTGAGGACGGCGACGGTGAACGGCCCCTCGCCGGCGGCGGCGCGGTCGGCCAGCGCCCGGGCGACGTGCACCGTCGTCGTCCCGGCGTCGAGCAGGACGGTCGCGCCCGGCTCGACCAGCGCGGCGGCGGCCCGGCCGATCCGGTCCTTGAGGCCGGCCTGCCAGTCGGCGCGCGCGGCGAACCCGGCCGCGCTCTCCGGCTCGGCGACGGCGACCGCGCCGCCGCGCACGCGCTCGACCAGACCGCGCGCCTGCAGGGCGTCGAGGTCGCGGCGCACGGTCATCTCCGAGACGCCCAGCCGCGACGCGAGGTCGGCCAGCGACGCCCGCCCGGCGTTGCGGACCAGGCGGAGCGTCACGTCGAGGCGGTCGGCCACGAGGACAGTCCTACCAGCATCGTGTGAGGTCTGTGAAGTACTTGTGAGTAAACGACCGCCTGCTGCCCCGATCACCGCCGAGCTGTCAGTGCGCCCCGCCTCGCGCGCGCGAGGGGCGGGACCGTGCCGGCCACCCGACCGTCCTTGCCCTCCTCCCGAAAACCACGTGCCCGCTGTCGGTGCCCTCCGCGAGCATGGGGGCCCGGGCGCCGACGGCGCCCGCCGACGACGGAGGGGGAGATGGCCGGCCTGCCGCGCGCGCTCGCGCCCCTGCGCTCCCGGGACTACCGCCTGCTGGCCTCGTCCATGGGCCTGTCGCTGCTCGCGCAGGGCCTGTGGACCGTGGCCCTGGTCTGGCAGGTCGTGGACCTCGGCGGCGGCCCCGGCGCGCTCTCCCTGGCCACCTCGCTGCAGGCCGCCGGCATGCTGGCCAGCACGCTGGTCGGCGGCGCGCTGGCCGACCGGGTGCCGCAGCGGCGCATCCTGCTCGGCGTCGCCCTGCTGCAGACGACGGCGGTCGGGTCGGTGGCGCTGCTGGCGCTGGCCGGTGCCCTCACGCTCGGCCCGCTGGCCGTGGCGTCCCTGGCCGGCGGGGTCGCGATGGGGCTGTACTACCCGGCCTACTCGGCGCTGGTGCCCGGCGTCGTCCCGCCCGGCGAGCTGCTCGCGGCCAACGGCCTGGAGGGCGTCGTCCGCCCGGCGCTGGCGATGGCGGCCGGTCCGGCGGTCGGCGGCCTGCTGGTGGCGGCCCTCTCGCCGGGCGCGGCGCTGCTGGCGACGGCGCTGACCTCGGCCGCCGCGGCCGCGTGCGTGGCGGCGCTGCCGACGCTGCCGGTCCGCCGCGAGGGCGAGCACCCGGGGCTGCTCACCGACGTCCGCGAGGGCGTGGCCTACATGGTCCGCACCCCCTGGCTGCTGGCCACGCTGCTGTTCGCCTCGCTGATGGTGCTGCTGATCATGGGCCCGTTCGAGGTCCTGGTGCCCTTCGCGGTCCGTGACCGGGCCGGCGGGGGGCCGGCCGAGCACGCCTGGGTGCTGGCCGCCTTCGGCATCGGCGGTGCCCTGGGGTCGGCCGTCGTCGCCTCGTTGCGGCTGCCGCGCCGCTACCTCACGGTGATGAACCTGCTCTGGGGCGCCGGCTGCGTGCCGCTGGTCGTGTTCGGGGCGACGTCGGAGCTGTGGGTGATGATCGCGGCGGCCGGGCTGCTCGGGGCGGCGTTCGAGGCCGGCACGGTCATCTGGGGGACGCTGCTGCAGCGGCGGGTGCCCCCGGCGCTGCTGGGGCGGGTGTCCAGCCTCGACTTCTTCGTCTCGCTGGCGTTCATGCCGCTGTCGATGGCGCTGGCCGGCCCGGTCAGCCAGTCGCTCGGCCTGACCGGCACCTTCCTGCTCGCCGGGCTGGTGCCGCCGGTGCTCGCCGTCGTCGCCGTCCTGGCGTGGCGGCTGCCCGCCGACGAGCTCGCCCACCCGCTGGACGAGCCCGAGGCGGCCGAGCGGGTCGGCGCCCCGGCCTGAGCGCAGGTCAGCGCCGGGCGTCGATGAGCGCGGCCAGCCCGTCGAGGACCCGGGCGAGGCCGAACCGGTAGGCGTGGTCGGGGTCGTGCGCGCTGCCGTGCGCGGCTCCGGCCGCCGCCCCGATGCGGACGGCGCGCGGGTACCGCGCCGGGTCCAGCACCCGGGCCAGCAGGGGCCCGGCCGCGGTCCACCACTGGGCGTCGTCCAGCCCGCTCTGCCGCCGGGCGGCCTGCGCCTCCGCGGCCGCCCGGGCGTTGGCCTGCACGAACGACAGCAGGTGGGTGAGGCAGTCGTCGCGCTCGACGTCGTCCAGGCCGGTGTCGTCGAGCGCGGCCAGCTCGTGCTCGTACTTGGCGGTGGAGCCCGGCCCCAGGGGAGGGCGCAGCGTGGAGACCGCGGCGGCCCAGGGGTGGGCGGCGAACAGCGCGCGGTTCTCCTCGGCGACGGCGGTCAGCCGCTCCCGCCAGGGCCGGCCGGCGGTGTCGCGGCGGGCCGTCTGCGCGTGGACGGCGTCCAGCATGAGGTCCAGCAGCTCGGCCCGGCCGGGCACGTAGGTGTAGAGCGTCATCGGCGCGACCCCCAGCGCCTGGGCGACCGCGCGCATGGTCACCGCCTCCAGGCCGTCCCGGTCGGCGAGGCCGACGGCCGCCGCCACCACCGCGTCGAGGTCCAGCGCCCGGGCCGGTCCGCGCCGCGGGCCCCCCGGCGGCTGCCGCCACAGGAGGGCCAGGGTGCGGGCGGGGTCGCCCGCGCTGCTGCGGTCGGTCGGCACGCGGGCATCCTCCCCACCGGAACGGCGTACAATGTACGGGGTTCGGTTCCCCCGTCAGGAGGCCCCCGTGCGCATCACCTCCACCGCCGTCTCGCTGAACGTCGACGACGTCCCCGCCAGCAGCGCCTTCCTCGCCCGCCACTTCGGGTTCCGGGAGGAGATGGCCGCCGACGGCTTCGCCTCGCTGACCCGTGAGGACGCCGGCGTCAACGTGGTCTTCCTCCGTCGCGGCCTGCCCACGCTCCCGGCCGACCAGCGCGACGTGCCCGCCGCCGGGCTGATCCTCGCCTTCGTCGTCGACGACCTGGAGGGCGAGCTGCGCCGGCTCCAGGACGAGGGCGTGGCGATCACCATGCCGCTGACCGTCGAGGAGTGGGGCGAGCGCGCCTTCCAGGTGCGCGACCCCAACGGCGTGGTCGTGCAGCTCGTGGACTGGCAGGGCTGAGGAAGGACCCCGTCCCCCCACCCCCCGCACGCTCAGGGCGGGGCCAGCGGTGCTCCGGAGGGGCCGGGCCTGCTAGGACACGGGCTGACGGCGGCCGGCCAGCGCCCGGTCGACGGCCTCGGCGGAGAGGACCTCCTCGAGCGCCAGCCGGGCGGCGCCGACGATGCCGACGCGGTCGCCGAGGGTGCTGGCCACCACGCGCAGCCCCCGCGCGGCCTGCGGCTGCGTGCGCTGGTACAGCCGCTCGCAGACGGCGCCGACGAAGTGGTCCTGCACCCGGACCAGGTCGCCCCCGAGGGCGAGGACGCGCGGGTTGAGCAGGCTCACCGCGGTCGCCAGGACGTCACCGACCACCAGCCCCGCCTGGCGCACCAGCCGGGTGGCCTCGGCGTGGCCGGTCAGCGCCAGCTCGACGGCAGACCGGCTGTCCGGGACGTCCTCGCCCCGCTCGCGCAGCGCCCGCGCCAGCGCCCGCCCGCTCGCCGACGCGGCCAGGCAGCCGCGCGCCCCGCAGACGCAGAGCGGGCCGGCGTCGGCGCTGGTGATCCGCACGTGCCCGAGGTCGCCCTCGGCGCCGTCCGCGCCCCGCAGCAGGCGACCGTCGACGACCACACCGGCACCGATGCCCGTGGCCACCGTGACGAACAGCAGCGGCGAGGAGGACGGGCCGACCGCGTGGTACTCGCCGAGGGCCATGGCGTTGGCGTCGTTGTCGACGACGCAGACGACGCCGAAGCGCTGCTCCAGCAGGTCCCGCACGGGGTGGTCGCGCCAGCCCGGCAGCACGGGCGTGTGGTGGACCACCCGCCCGGTCGCGGCGTCCACCGGCCCCGGGACGCCGATCCCGAGACCGAGGACCCGGCCGGCGTCCACTGCAGCGGCGTCCAGCATCGCCCGCCAGCGCTGCTCGACCCACCGGAGGACGGGCTCGGGGCCGTCGGCCAGCCGGACCTCGTGCACCGCCTCGGCCAGCGGGTGCCCGGACAGGTCGCACAGCGCGAGGGTCGCGTGCGCGGCGCCGAGGTCGGCGGCCAGCACCACCCCGCCCGACCCGTCGAGGCTCAGCACGTGGGAGGGCCGGCCGCGGACGGAGGCCTCCTTGCCCGACTCGCGCAGGTACCCCGCGGCGACCAGGTCGTCGACGCGGGCGGCGACGGTGGAGCGGGACAGCCCGGTGATCTCGATCAGGTCGCCCCGCGTGCGGGCCCGCCCCCGGCGGATCAGTTCGAGCAGCTGCCCGGCGCGCTCACCCAGGTCCTCACCCCTTCTCGGCGCCGGCGGTCAGGCCGCCGGTGAGAAGCCTCTCGGTGGCGAAGAACAGTACGACGATCGGCAGCGTCAGGATCACCGATCCGGCCATGAGCACGGTCGTCGGGATCTCGATGCTCCCGGCGAGCTGGGACAGCCCCAGCGAGACGGTCCACCGCGACCGGTCCTCGACCAGGAACAGCAGCGCGAAGAGGAACTCGTTCCACGCGATCATGAAGACGAAGAGCCCGTTGGACAGGATCGCCGGCATCGCCAGCGGCAGGGTGATCCGGCGCATGATCGTGAACCGGCTGGCGCCGTCCACGGCGGCGGCCTCCTCGATGCTGGCCGGCACGGTCTGGAAGTAGTTCCGGAGCGTGTAGACCGCGACCGCGATCGTCTGCGACACGTACACCAGCACGAGGGGTCCCAGGGCGCCGCGCAGGCCGAGCCGGGTGAGGAACACGAACAGCGGGACGGCGAGCAGGATGCTCGGGAACAGGTAGACGGCGAGGAACAGCACGCCGACCTTGCGCCGGCCCGGGAAGCGCAGCCGGGCGAGGGCGTACGAGCCCAGCACGGCGAAGACGAGCGTCACCGCGACCGTGCCCAGCGCGATCAGGCCGCTGTTGGCCATGAGGCGCACGAACCCCTGACCGCCGGACTCGGTCGGGGTGAGCACCTCGCGGTAGGTGCCGACCGTGAGCTCCGAGAGCAGCGGCCACAGGCGGCCCGGGTCCTGGAGCAGCGAGCTCAGGTCCCGGACGGAGAGCAGCACCATGTAGTAGAAGGGGAACAGCGTGAAGATCGCCAGCCCCGCGATCACGACCCAGCGCAGGACGCCGAGCACCCGGGTCTCGACCGTGGTCCGTGACCAGCCCCGCCCCGCGGGGGCCCGGGACGGACGGGTGTCGGGTGCGGCCGGCGCGTCCGCCGGCGCCGTCACCATGCGGGTCATCAGGCCACCTCGTCCTTCGCCGCGAAGCGGTGGTACACGGTGACCAGCACGATCAGCACCGTGGCGAGGACCAGCGCCTGCGCCGACGCCGCGCCGATGTCCCCGCGGCTGACCAGGAAGTCGAACACCCGCACGCTGATCACCTCGGTGCCGGCTCCTCCGCCGGTGAGCAGGTAGATGTCGTCGAAGTTGTTGAACGTCCAGATGAAGCGCAGCAGCGCCAGGACCGCGATCGTCGGCAGCAGCTGCGGCCAGACGATGTGGCGGAACACCTGGGTCGGGGTCGCGCCGTCGACCTGGGCGGCTTCCTCCAGCGTGGCCGGCGCGGCCTGCAGCCGGGCGGTGAGGAAGAGGAAGGCGAACGGGAAGGACCGCCACATCTCGAAGACGATGACGGTGACCAGGGCGGTCGGGCGCTCGGAGAGGAAGGCGATCGGCTCGTCCCAGCCGAGCAGCCCCGTGCCGACCTCGTTCACGATGCCGAACTGGGGGTTGAGCATCACGCCCCACACGAAGGTGGCCGCCACGACCGGCGCGACGTAGGGCAGCAGCAGGGACGCCCGCACGAACGTCCGCCCCCGGAAGGGACGGCGCATCGCGAGCGCCGCGACCAGCCCCAGCCCGACGGACGCCGCCGTGCCGCACCCGGCGTAGACGAGCGTGGTGACCAGCGCCTGCCAGAAGCCGGGGGAGCCGAAGACGTCGACGAAGTTCTCGACCGTGTAGTCCCCGAACAGGCCGGCGGTGCGCAGCCGGATCAGCCGCAGGTCCTGGAAGGCCAGCACCACCGTCCAGAGGATCGGCAGCACCACGAGCACCAGGACGAGGACCACGGTCGGCGAGATCAGCGCCAGCCCGGTCCGGGCCTCCCGCCACCGCAGGGTCCCGCGGCCGGACGTGGCCGGATCGCGGTCGCGGGACCGCCGACGGGGGGAGCGCGCCGGAGCCCCGGTCATCGCAGCGCCCCGGTCATTCCAGGGACGAGGCGATCTCGCGGAGCGCGTCGGCCGCCTGCTGCGCCGCCTGCTGCGGGTCGAGCTCGCCACCGGTCATCGCGCTGATCGCCTGCGGCACGGGCAGCTCACCGAGGGAGGCCCCGACGAGGGCACCCTGTCCCTGGGGGATGCCCCACGGGGAGATGGTGTCCGGGGCGTTGCGCAGGGCGTCGAGCACCTCGGCCGAGTAGAAGTCCGACAGCGGCGCCTTGGTGTCCACGCCCGCGGGCAGCGTGGCCCAGGCGTCGATGAAGCGCGTCGGCTCCTCTGCGGTGCCCTGCCGGGTCGGCACCTTGCCCTCGGGCGAGAAGCCGATCCACTGCTCGTAGCCGTCCTCCAGCATGTAGGTGACGAACCGGGTGGCCGCGTCGGTCTGCGCGTCCGCGGTCACGGCCCAGGAGACGACCTCGCCGAACTGCGCCCCCTGGTCCCCGTCCGGGCCGGCGATGGCGGTCACCACGCCGCTGTTCTTCGCGAGGAAGGCGGGGTCGGCGGAGCACTCGGGGCAGGTGGGCAGCGCGTCGGCCCGCAGGCCGGCCATCTCGTCGAGGATGAACGACGACCAGACCACCATCGCCGCCTGTCCCGCGAAGTAGGCTGCGCGGGTGGTGTCGACGTCCTGGCTGCCCGACACCGAGTAGTCGCTGATCAGCCGGTCGTAGAACTCGAACGCGGCGACGCACTGGTCGCTGTCGAGGGTGACCTCGCCCCCGTCGTCCACGAGCTGGCAGCCGTTGCCGAGGGCGAGGTGCTCGAAGGTCTGCTGGGTGAAGGCGTCGTTCGGCGCGGTCGCGCCGGTGAACCCGGCCGTCTCCGGGCTGTCGATGGCCTGCGCCGCGGCCAGGATGCTCTCGTAGCTGTCCGGAACTGCCAGCCCTGCGGCGTCGAAGAGGTCCTTGCGGTACACGAGCAGCTGCGCCCAGCCGTCGCTCGGGACGGCGAGCTGGGTGCCGCCGTCCCGGGTCAGCTCGAGGGCCTGCTCGGAGAAGGTGTCGGCGCCCAGGCCCTCCACCACGTCGGCGGCCACGTCGGGGGCGAGCAGCTCGTTGGTCGCCAGCGCCTGGACCCCGGCCAGCGGCAGCGCGCCGATGACGTCGGGCAGCTCCCCGGCGGCGGCCGACGAGGTGAGCAGCTGGTTGAACTGGTCCTCGTCGATGCCGACGAGCTCGACCTCGATGCCGCTGCTCCCGGTGAAGGCGGCGGCGATCTCCTCCTGGGCGGCGAGGCGGTCGGGCAGGTTCTCCAGGGTCCACACGGTGAGCGGGCCGCCCCCGTCGCCGCCGCCCCCGCCACCACCGTCGCCGGAACCGCAGGCGGCGAGCAGGACGGTCACCCCGACCGCCGCCACCGAGACCCGGACCCGTCGCCCCGTCGCGCCCATCTGCTCTCCTCGCAGTCACCGGCGTCCGCGCTGGACTCCGGACAGTAGCGGCTCGGTGTGTGACGTGGGTCACGATCCGGTTATGCCGGCGGAGCACGCATTAAGCGCCGCGGATCACGAATAAGGTCCTCCCGTACCTGCCGACCGCGACGTGGCGGGGGTGCCGCGTGAGACTGGCCGTCCAGGAGCAGCTGCTCCCCGGCGACACGATGCAGGTCAAGTGGGAGGCCGCGCTCGCCTGGGGCTTCGACGCCATCGAGCTCCGCGGCGCGGGCGGGCACGCGCTCCGCGCGCGGCTCCCGGAGCTGCTCGAGGCCCAGCGGGACGGCGTCGTCATGCCCACGGTCTGCGTGGACATGGACCACTTCATCGGCGACTTTGACCCCGCCCGGCGGGCGGACGCGGTGGCCAACATGGCCACCCAGCTCGCCGTCATCGGGGCGCTCGGCGGGGTGGGTGCGATGACCCCGGCGTCCTGGGGGATGTTCTCCCGGCGGCTGCCCCCGTTCACCCCGCCCCGCTCGGCCGAGGGCGACCGCGAGGTGCTGCTCGAGGCGCTGACCCGGCTCGGCGAGGTCGCGGCCCGGGAGGGCGTCCTCCTCCTGCTCGAGCCGTTGAACCGGTACGAGGACCACATGGTCAACACCCTGGCGCAGGCCGCGGAGCTGGCGAGGGCGACCGGGCTGGGCAGCGTGCAGGTCGGCGCGGACACCTACCACATGAACATCGAGGAGGCCGACCCGCTGGCGGCGCTGCGCGCGAACGCCGACCGCCTCGGGCACGTCCAGCTCTCCGACAGCAACCGCCTCGAGCCCGGCGCCGGCCACCTGGACTGGGCGGCGCTGCTGCGGTGCCTCGAGGCGATCGGCTACGGCGGCTGGCTGGCGTTCGAGTGCCGGCTGTCCGGGGATCCCGCCCGGGTGCTGCCGCGGGCGACGGCCATGCTGAGGTCGGCGCTGCGGGCCGCCGCGTGACGACACCCGAGGGGGTGGGCACCGCGTGACCGCCGTCAGCGACCTCCCGGTCCACCGCGGCGCCGACCTCGTCGCCCGCGCGGCCGCCGTCCTGCGGGCGAACGACACCGGGGTGATGGTGCGGGCCGCTCCCACCCTCTACCCGCACCAGTGGAGCTGGGACGCCGCGTTCGTCTCGGTCGGTCTCGCCCACCTCGACCCGGGCCGGGCGTGCGCGGAGCTGGACCACCTGTTCCGCGGGCAGTGGCGCACCGGGATGCTGCCGCACATCGTCTTCGACCCCGGCGAGACCACCTACTCCCCCGGGCCGGACCGCTGGGGCTGCGCCGAGGTCACCGACGACGCACCGGCCGCCCCCCGGACGAGCGGCATCTGCCAGCCGCCCGTGCACGCCCTGGCCGTGGAGCGGATCGTGGCCCTCGCCGAGCGCCGGGGCCCCGCAGCGGTCGCGCGCGTCCGGGCCTGGCTGCCCGGGGCCTACCGCCGGCTGCTGGCCTGGCACCGGTACCTCGTGCGCGAGCGCGACCCGCTGCGCACCGGGCTGGTCGCCATCCACCACGGGTGGGAGAGCGGGATGGACAACTCCCCGCGGTGGGACGGGCCCTACTCCCGCATCGCCGTCCTCCCCGATCTCCCGCCGTACCGACGCCGGGACACCCGCGTCGTCCGGGACGCCGCCCAGCGCCCGACCCAGCTGGAGTACGACCGGTACCTCTCCGTCGTCGAGGAGCTGCGACGGGCCGGCTACGACGACGCCCGCACCCGCGCGACGGGCGGGTTCCTCGTCACCGACGTCTTCGCCTCGGCCGTCCTCGCCGCGGCGAGCGAGGCGCTGGCGGGGATCGCGCGGTCCCTGGGGGCCGGCGAGGTCGCCGAGCTCGAGGAGCACGCCGAGCGGTTCCGGGCCGGTGTCGCCGGCAGCGAGGACGCCGAGCTGGGGCTGGCCCTGGACACCGACCTGCGGACCGGCGCGCCGCTGCGCGTGGAGACGGTGGCCGGGTTCGCCCCGCTGCTCTGCGGCGGCCTGCGGACGGCGGCCGAGCGCGACATGGTGGCGCTGCTGCGGTCCGAGCGGTGGACCGGGCACCCCGGGCTCCGGCACGCCGTCCTGCCGAGCACCAGCCCCGCCGCGCGGGAGTTCCGGCCCCGCGCGTACTGGCGCGGCCCCAGCTGGCCGGTGGTCACCTGGTTCTTCGTGTGGATGCTGGAGCGGCGCGGCCGGCCGGACGTCGCCGCCCCGCTGCGCCGCGCCCTGCTCGACGAGCTGGCGGAGGGCTCGTTCGCCGAGTACCACGAGCCGCTCACCGGGGAGCCGCTCGGCAGCGCCGCCCAGTCCTGGACCGCGGCCGCGGCGCTGGACCTGCTGCTCGGCTGACGAAGGACCCCGTCCTCCCCACCCCTCGCAGGCTAGGCGGAAGGACCCTCCTGCCCGCCGCCACTCGCAGGCGCGCGGCGGGACCCTGCAGGAGGGCCGCCGGGACGGGGCCGCGCGGGGACGTGAGCCCGGCCGCTGGGTCAGCGGGGCCGCAGCACCCGGGCCTCCCACGGCCGCAGGACGACGGGGTCGCCCCCGTCGGCCAGGTTGCCCAGCACCAGCTCCGCGCCGACCGCCTCGGGCAGCAGCTCGTCCAGCGGGTGGGTCGAGGAGCCGAGGTTGCAGACGACGAGCAGCGTCGCGCCGTCCAGGCTGCGGGTGAAGGCGTACAGCTCGTCGTGCTCGGGCAGCAGCATGGTGAAGTCGCCGAGCGCCACCACCGGGTCGTCGTGCCGCAGCGCGATCAGCCGCCGGTGGTGGGCGAACACCGAGGTGGGGTCGGCGCGCTGCGCCTGCGCGTTCCACCCGGTGGAGTCGGGGTTGACCGCGATCCACGGGGTCCCGGTGGTGAAGCCGGCGTTCGGCGAGTCGTCCCACTGCACCGGCGTCCGCGCGTTGTCCCGGCTCATCGTGCGCAGCGCGGCCAGCACGGTCCCCGGGTCCTCGCCGTGCGCCACCGCCTGCGCGAAGTGGTTGAGCGACTCGACGTCCCGGAAGTCGTCGACGCCGTCGAACGGGGCGTTGGCCATCCCGAGCTCCTCGCCCTGGTAGACGTAGGGCGTCCCGCGGTGCAGGTGCAGCAGGGTGGCCAGGCAGGTCGCGGAGTCCCGCCGGTACCGCGGCGAGTCGTCGCCGAAGCGCGAGACCGCCCGCGGCTGGTCGTGGTTGCCCCAGTAGAGGGAGTTCCAGCCGACGTCGGCCAGCCCCGCCTGCCAGCGGCCGAAGGAGGCCTTGAGGTCGCGCAACCGCAGCGGCCGCGGGCGCCACTTGGACTCGTCGAAGTCCAGGCCCACGTGCTCGAACTGGAACACCATGTCCACCTCGGCCCGCGCCGGGTCGGTGAACAGCCGGGCCTGCTCCACCGTCACGCCCGGCATCTCGCCCACCGTGAGCAGCCGGTCGGACCGCCCGGCGAACACCTCGCGGTGCATCTCCTGCAGGAACTCGTGGATCCGCGGCCCGCACAGGAAGGACGCCGTCCCGTCGCCGTAGGGCAGGCCCGGCAGCGGGGGTCCGTCGCGCAGCGAGCCGTCCGGGGCGACGTCCTTGCTGATCATGTTGATGACGTCCATGCGGAAGCCGTCGACGCCGCGGTCGAGCCAGTCCCGCATCATCGCGTACACCGCCTGGCGGACCTCCGGGTTCTCCCAGTTCAGGTCCGGCTGCTCGCGCGCGAACAGGTGCAGGTAGTACTCGCCGCTGGCCTCGTCGAGCTCCCAGGTGGGTCCGGAGAAGTACGAGTGCCAGTTGGTCGGCTCGGCGCCGGGCTGCCCCGCCGTCAGGCCCGGGCGCGGCGGCCGCCACCAGTACCAGTCGCGCTTGGGAGACGTCCGGGACGCCCTGCTCTCCTCGAACCACGGGTGCTGGTCGCTGGTGTGGTTCACCACCAGGTCCATCACCAGCTTGATCCCCCGCTCGTGCAGGGCGGCGATGAGCTCGTCGAGCTGCGCCAGCGAGCCGAACAGCGGGTCGACGTCGGTGTAGTCGCTGATGTCGTAGCCGTTGTCGGCCTGCGGCGAGGGGTAGATCGGCGAGAGCCAGACGACGTCGACGCCCAGGTCGGCGAGGTGGTCGACGCGCTGCAGGACCCCGCCGAGGTCGCCGATCCCGTCGCCGTCGGAGTCCTGGAACGAGCGCGGGTAGACCTGGTAGACGACGGCACGGGTCCACCAGGGGGGATCGACGGGCATGCGCCCAGCCCAGCACGGCGTGCGGCGTCCCGCACCCGCTCCGCTACGGTCCGACCGTGCCCCCTGGTGTGGTGCTCGTGACCGGCGGCAGCCGCGGCATCGGCGCGGCGACCGCGCGCGCCGCGGCGGCGGCCGGGTGGTCGGTCGCGCTCACCTACCGGGACGACGGGGCCGCGGCCGCCGCCGTCGTGGGCGGCATCGAGGCCGCCGGCGGGACCGCGTGCGCCGTCCGCGCCGACGTCTCGGTCGAGGACGACGTCCTGGCCGCCTTCGCCGCCGCCGAGGGCCTGGGCCCGGTGACCGGGCTGGTGGCCAACGCCGGGATCGTGGGCCGGCGGGCGCGGGTCGACGAGCTGACCGCCGAGCGGGTGCAGCGCATGCTGGCGGTCAACGTGCTGGGCACCGTCCTGTGCTGCCGGGAGGCGGTGCGGCGGATGTCCACCCGGTACGGCGGCTCCGGCGGGTCGATCGTGCTGGTCTCCTCGGCCGCCAGCCGGCTGGGCTCACCCGGGGAGTACGTCGACTACGCGGCCAGCAAGGGCGCGGTCGACACCCTCGGCGTCGGGCTGGCCCGCGAGGTCGCCGGCGAGGGGGTCCGGGTCAACGTCGTGCGGCCCGGGATCATCGAGACGGAGATCCACGCCAGCGGCGGCCAGCCCGACCGGGTCGCGCGGGTGGGGCCGACCGTGCCGATGGGCCGGGCCGGTCTGCCCGAGGAGGTCGCGGCGGCCGTGCTGTGGCTGCTGGGTGACAGCGCGGGCTACTGCACCGGCAGCCTGCTCGACGTCGCCGGCGGCCGCTGATCAGCCCTCCGGGGGCGTGTGGTGGACGGCCTCCACGTTGTTGCCGTCGGGGTCGCGGAGGAACACGCCGTAGTAGCCGGGGTGGTACTCGGGCCAGACCCGCGGCTCGTGCAGCACCTCGGCACCCCGCTCCCGGGCCAGCGCGAACACCTCGTCCACCGCCGCCCGCGACGGCGCGCGCAACGCCAGGTGCACCGGCCGCTCGGTGCCCTCGGCCAGCGGGCTCAGCCACAGCTGCGGGAACCCGTCGGGCCCGCACATCCCCACGACGGGACCGCCCGGCGTCTCGTACCGCATCGCCTCGCGCAGGCCCGCCGGCGCGAACACGGTGGTGTAGAAGGCCACGGCGGCCGGGACGTCGGCGCACTGCAGCCCCAGGTGGTCGATCACGCCGCCGGACCGTAGCCCGCCCGGCGACCCGGCGGAACCGCTGTTTGGATGGGGGACGACCGTCGGGACCCACCCGGCACCGACCCCCAGGAGAACCGATGGCCGAGCCCACCCGCCCCGACGTCGAGCCGCCGACCGGTCCCGCGCCCGACGACCTGGTGATCGAGGAGATCACCGTGGGGGACGGCCCCGAGGCGAAGGCCGGGGACCTGGTCAGCGCGCACTACGTCGGCGTCACCCACGACGGCGGCGAGCAGTTCGACGCCTCCTGGGACCGCGGCGACCCGCTGGAGTTCCGCCTCGGCGTCGGCATGGTCATCCAGGGCTGGGACGAGGGCATCCAGGGGATGCGGGTCGGCGGACGGCGCCGGCTGACCATCCCGCCGCACAAGGCCTACGGCGACCGCGGCGCGGGCGGGGTCATCAAGCCCGGCGCGACCCTCGTCTTCGTCGTCGACCTCGTCGGGGTGCGCTAGCAGGGTCAGGCGGCGGTGCCGTCCGGCTCGGCCTCGACGACGGTCACCGTCGCCAGGTACCGCCGGACGGCGTCGCGGCTGCGGGCCAGGCAGGTGAGCCGGTCCTCCAGCCGCACCAGCTCGCCGCGCAGCTGCGTCGCGAACGTGGCGGTGCAGGTCGCCGTCCAGCCGGCCGCGGCCGGCCCGCCGTCCAGGCCCATGTCGAGCACGGCCCGGACGAACCGGGTGGGCAGACCCGCGTCGAGCAGGGCGCGGACCTGCCGCACCCGGTCGACGTCGGCCTCGCCGTACTCGCGGTAGCCGTTCGCCGACCGCGTGGGCGTCACCAGGTGCTGCTCCTCGTAGTAGCGCAGCATCCGGGTGCTCACACCGGTGCACCCGGCCAGCTCGCCGATCCTCATCCCGCCCTCCTCCGCGACGGTCCGTGGGCTTGACCTTCACACCGGTGTCAAGGTCGAGCATCCGCTCATGGCCTGTGACACCACCCCGGTCCCCGTCCCGGCGGCGGCGCTCCCCGGCGCCGCCTGCGCTCCGCCGCAGCGGACGCTGACCGCGCTCACCGCCGCCGCGTTCGCCACGGTCACCATCGAGCTCAGCCCCACCGGCCTGCTGCCGGTGATCGCTGCCGACCTCGCGGTGAGCCCGTCGGCCGCCGGGTCCCTCGTGGCCACCTGGGCGGTCACCCTGGCCGCGACCAGCCTCGCGCTGGTGCGGGCCACCCGCCGCCTGCCCCGGCAGCGGGTCCTCGCCGTGGCGCTGCTCGTGTGCGGCGCAGCGACGCTGGCCACCGCCGCGGCGCCGTCGCTGGGCGCCGCCGTCGTCGCCCGGGTGGTCGGCGCGGCCGCCCACGGCCTGGTGTGGGCGCTGCTGGTCCCGCACGTCGCGGATCTCGTGCCCCCCGAGCGGCTGGGGCGCGCGGTGTCCACGGTGCTGGTCGGGCCGACGGCGGCGAGCGTGCTCGGCGTCCCGGTCGCTGCGTCGCTGGGCGGGGTGCTCGGTTGGAGGTGGACGCTCGCGCTCCTGGCCGCGCTCACCCTGCCACCGGCGCTGGTGCTGGTCCGCGGCCGCACGGTCCGGCGGGACGGGGCGGGCACGGCCGCCGGGGCCTGGTGGCGGCACCCCAGCGCGCGGCCGGTGCTGCGCACCGCGGGTGGTACCGCGGCGCTGCTCGCGGGCCACTTCGCGGCGGCCACCTACCTGGCGGTCCTCGTGACCGACGGCGCCGGGCTACCCGGCGGCGCCGTCCCTGCGGTGCTGTTCGTGTTCGGCCTGGCCGGTGTCCTGGGCCTCGCCGTCGCCGGACCGCTGTCGGACCGCCGGCCCGCCACCGCGCTGCCCGCCGTCGCGGTCGCCTTCGCCGCCGGGCTCGCGGCACTGCTGCTGGTCGGGACGCACCCCGCCGTCGCGGTCACCCTGGTCGCGATCTGGGGCGTGCTCATCGGGCTGCTGCCGCCGGTGTTCCAGACCCGCGTGACCCGGATCGCCGCGCCGGAGATCCGCGACGTCGCCGGCGCGGTCGCGATCACGGCCCTCAACGTGGGCATCGCCGCCGGCGCGGCCCTCGGCGGCCTCGTGCTGGCCCGATCCGGGCCGACCGGGTTGGTGCTCGCGGCGGCCGGTGCGGCTGCGGCCGGTGCCCTGGTGCTGCTGGTGCGGAGGCCGGCGGTTGCACCGGGCAACGACGGGGCACGGGAGGCGCCATGACCGAGCCGGGACCGACCCGCGACCACGCCCTGGCGGAGGAGGCGGCCGGTGCGTCCGGCGGCGGGGAGTCGACCGGCACCGTCGTCGTCGCCGGGCTGGCCAACCTGGGCATCGCCGTCGCCAAGCTCGTCGGCGGTCTGCTCAGCCACTCCTCGGCGATGCTGTCGGAGGCGGCGCACTCGCTCGCCGACACGATCACCGAGGTGCTGCTGTTCGTCGCGCTCAAGCGCGGCAACCGGGCGCCGGACGCCCGGCACCCGGTGGGCTACGGCCGGGAGACCTACTTCTGGGCACTGCTGGCCTGCCTGGCCACCTTCACCCTCGGCGCGGGCTTCTCCTTCTACCAGGGCGTCACGACCGTCGTCGGGGGTGAGGAGCAGGGCGACCCGCTGGTGGCCTACGTCGTCCTGGCGGTGTCCTTCGTCCTCGAGGGCACCTCGCTGCTCAAGGCCGTCCGCCAGGTGCGCGGCTCGGCCCGCCGGTGGGGGACGACGCCCCGCCGCTACCTCGCCGCCACCACCGACACCACGGTCAAGGCGGTGACCTTCGAGGACAGCGCCGCCCTGGTCGGCCTCGTGCTCGCCGCGCTGGGCCTGTTCCTCGAGCAGGTCACCGGCAGCGCCACCTGGGACGGCCTCGCGGCGCTCGCCATCGGCGTCCTCCTGCTGCTGGTCGCCGGGTCGCTGGCGCGGGCCAACGTCTCGCTGCTCATCGGCCAGTCGCTGCCCCGCCGGCTCGAGGACCAGTTGCGCGCCGAGGTCGCCGGCCTCGACCAGGTCGTCGACGTCCCGGTCCTGCTCACCACCGTGATCGGGCCCGGTCAGGTCATCGTCTCGGCCAAGGTCGACTTCGCCGACGAGGTGACCGTCGCCGACATCGAGCGCGCCTCCGACGAGGCCGAGCGGCGGTTGGTCGCCAGGTACCCGGGGGTGCGCTACGTCTTCCTCGACCCCACGCCCGGGGACGGCCGGGCGCGGGCGGGAGCGCACCGGCCGGAATGAGCCGGGCGGGCGTGCAGTTGGTGCGCTCCGTGCGCATCGAGGTCTGGTCCGACGTCGTCTGTCCGTGGTGCTACATCGGCAAGCGCCGGCTGGAGGCCGCGCTCGAGCGGTTCCCGCACCGCGACGAGGTCGAGGTCGTCTGGCGCTCCTTCCAGCTGGACGCGGGCACCCCCGAGGGCGAGACCCACGCGACCCTCCCGGCGCTGGCCGCCAAGTTCGGCCGCCCGGTCGAGGACGTGCGCGGGATGATGCGGCACGTCGAGGAGACCGCCGCCGGTGAGGGCCTGCGCTACGACCTGGCGAGCGGTGTCAGCGGCAACACGCTGCTGGCCCACGAGCTCATCCACCTGGCCGCCGAGCGCGGGCTGCAGGGTGCGGTGAAGGAGCGGCTGCTGCACGCGCACTTCGAGGAGGGGCGCTCGGTCTTCGACGTCGACTCCCTCGCTGCGCTGGCAGGGGAGGTCGGCCTGGACGAGACCGAGGTGCGCGCCGCGCTCGTCGACCACCGGTACCGGCCCGCCGTCCTCGACGACATCCGCACCGCGCGGGAGCTCGGCGCGACCGGTGTCCCCTTCTTCGTCGTCGACCGCAGGTACGGCGCCGCCGGCGCCCAGCCCGCCGACCTGCTGCTGCACGTGCTCGAGCAGGCGTGGGCCGACACCGCGCGGTCAGGTCAGCAGGTCGCAGGCCGCCCGTAGCGCCCGCTCGGCGTCGGCTGCCATCTCCCGGACGACGTCGGCCGCGGGCCGTTCGCCGGTGACCGGCCCGGCCGGCTCCCCGGCGTGGAGCGGCGCTGCGGAGACGTCGCCAGCGCCCAGGCCATGAGGCCGATCCGAGGGGGACGGCACGTGCGCGCGCACTGCCGGCCACACCGGCCATCGGGGCTCCGACGACCGGTGCGGCCAGCGTGAACGTGCGGGCCAGCGGCGTGCGGATCACACCGCCACCGTGCCCGCCGGGTCCGTCCCGGGACGGGGCCCTCGCGCTACTGGGTGGCGGGTCCGCCCTGCTCGGTCCCGGAGATCTGCCGCAGGAACTCGTGGCAGCGCCGCGCCCGCGCGGAGTCCTGCTCCATGACCTCGCGGAAGAACGACGCGATGTCCTGCAGCCCGGCGTTCTCCGCGTCACGGACGTACTGGCCGTAGTCGTGCCCGGCCTTGAGCGAGTGGTACTGCACCGAGATGAGGTCGTAGGTGACGTCCTCGAAGCCGGTCTCACCGGTGGCCATGGTGGTCCTCCTCCTCGCTGAGGGACTGGGGCCCGAGGGTTGCCCGGCCGACGAGTCCTGAAACGGACCGCCCCGTCTCAGTCGCGTGGCGCCTCGGAGAACGCGCCGCCGGTCACGTCGCCGCCGCCGGCGTCGTCGGCCGCGTCCCGGCCGGCGGCCAGGCCCTGCTCGGCCAGTTCGTCCTCGCCGGTCGAGACGGCGTCGTCCTCGGTGGAGGCGAGGTCCTCGCCCTGCCCCAGGGCGCCGGGGTCGGCCTGCAGGGTGCGCGGGTCGTTGAGCGGGTCGGGGACGTCCGGGTCGGTGACGGTCATGGCCTCCCCGTGCCCGGCCGGTCGGCGCGCCAACCCCTGGCCTAACGCGTAACACTTGTGTTACACATTGCCCGTGGAGGCGCTCGCGGCGCTCGCCGACCCGACCCGGCGCGAACTGGTCGCCCTGCTGGCGCGGGGCGAGCTCGCGGCGGGGGAGCTCGCGGAGCGGTTCCCGGTGAGCCGCCCGGCGATCAGCCGGCACCTGCGCGTGCTGCGCGAGGCCGGCCTGGTCCGCAGCCGGGTGGAGGGGCGCCGGCGGCTCTACGCGCTCGACCCGCGCCCGCTGCGGGAGCTGGACGACTGGCTGGCGCCCTACCGCGACCTGTGGGCCCAGCGGTTCGACGCACTGGACACCGAGATCGCCCGCGGCCGGCGGGCCCGGAGGAGCGGAGACACCCCATGACCGTGCAGGACGCGATGGCCCGCCGCGGCGTCGTCACCACCGAGGCCGACGGCCGGCAGCGCCTGGAGTTCCACCGCTCCTGGCCCGACCCGGTCGAGGACGTGTGGTCGGCGCTCACCGAGCCCGACCGGATGGCCCGCTGGATCGGCACCTACGACGGCGAGCGCGCCCCCGGCGGCACCGGCACCTTCACGATGACCCACGAGCAGGAGCCGGTCGGCGAGGTGATGACGGTCGTCGACTGCGAGCCGCCGCGGCGCCTCGTCGTCTCCTGGGTGGGCCAGGACGACTGGACCGTCGAGCTGGACCTGTGGCGCGAGGACGGCCGGACGGTCCTGCGCTTCCGCCAGGTCTTCGCCGCGGACGCGGACGTCGCCGACTTCGCCGCCGGCTGGCACTGGTACCTGGACAAGCTCGACGCCGAGGTCGGCGGGCGCCCCGTCCCGAGGGACTGGGACGCCTTCGCCGCCGACGTCGCCGCGCCGGTCTACGGGATGTCGACCGGATCCTGAGCCGATCAGCTCGGGCCGGTCGTCTGCACCGGGTCGGGCCCGGTCCACGGGCCGAGCGTGGTGAGCAGCCGGTCGCGCGCGGCCAGCCGCGGCCCGGCCTGGACGGGGTAGGCGTCGTACCCGGCCGTGAGCTCCCGGGCGGCGTGGACGGCGAAGTTCGGGTCGTCCTGGGCCTCCCGGGCGACCGCGACCAGGTCGGCCGAGCCGCCGGCGACGACCGCCTCGGCCTGGCGGGCGTCCACGATGAGCCCGACGGCCATCGTGGCGACGCCGGCCTCGGCACGCACCCGGGCCGCGAAGGGCACCTGGTAGCCGTAGCCGACGGGGTGCTGCCAGCCGCCGCCCAGCCCGCCGCCGGAGGTGTCGACCACGTCCACCCCGCGGGCGGCCAGCTCCCGGGCGAACGCCACGGTGTCCTCGAGGGTCACCCCGTCGGACGAGCCGTCGACCGAGGAGACCCGCACGAACAGCGGCCGGTCCTCGGGCCACGCCGCTCGCACCGCCTCGACGACCTCGAGCGGGAAGCGCATCCGGGCCTCCGGCGAGCCGCCGTAGCCGTCCTCGCGCCGGTTGGTGAGCGGGGAGAGGAACTGGTTGAGCAGGTAGCCGTGCGCCGCGTGCACCTCGACGACGTCGAAGCCGGCGGCCAGGGCCCGCCGGGTCGCCGCGGCGAACGCGTCGCGGATCCCGGCCATCTCCTCGACGGTCAGGGCGTGCGGCTCCGGCCAGCCCGGGCCCACGGGGACGGCGCTGGCCGACACGGTCGGCCACGGCTGCTCGCCGGGGCGGGCGCTCTCCTCGGTCACCGGGCCGGTGCCGTCCCACGGCCGCAGGCTGCTGGCCTTGCCGCCGGCGTGCGCCAGCTGGACGCCGGCCCGCGCGCCGGAGGCGTGCAGGAAGTCGACCACGCGGGCCAGTCCGGGCACGTGCGCGTCGGACCACAGCCCGACGTCCCCGTGGCTGATCCGGCCGTCGGCGGTGACCGCGGTGGCCTCGACCAGCACCAGCCCGAAGCCGCCGAGGGCGAAGCGGCCGAGGTGGACCAGGTGGTAGTCGCCGACGAGGCCGTCGGTCACCGAGTACTGGCACATCGGGGCCACGACCAGCCGGTTCGGCAGGGTCACCCCGCGGAGGGTCAGCGGTGTGAGCAGGGCGGGGCGGATCGGTGCGGTGTCCACGGACCAGGCCAACGCCCGTCCCCACCAGGGACTTCCGGCCCACGAGGTAGACGTCTTATACGTAACATCTCTCACGGTTACAGTGGACGTCCCCGCCGTTAGGCTGTCCGGAACCGGAACCCCACCGGTACCCGTGGCGCCCCGGCGGCCCGGACGACAGCTGAGCAGGACGGAAACACCAGCGCCGGCGGCAATCACCCCGGTGTACCCAGAGGATGGAGACGCCGTGACTTCTGTGGCCACCCCCGGTCTCGACAACGCCCCGACCACCCACGCCCGGCTGCTGGCCTGGGTGCGCGAGATGGCCGAGCTGACCACCCCGGACCGGGTCGTGTGGGTCGACGGCAGCGACGAGGAGTGGGAGCGGCTCACCCAGCAGCTGGTCGACGCGGGGACCTTCACCCGCCTGGAGAAGAAGCCCAACTCCTTCTGGTGCGCCTCCGACCCCAGCGACGTCGCGCGCGTCGAGGACCGCACCTTCATCTGCTCGGTCGACGAGGCCGACGCCGGTCCCACCAACAACTGGATGGACCCGGGCGAGATGAAGTCGATCATGACGGAGCTGTACCGCGGGTGCATGCGCGGCCGGACGATGTACGTCATCCCCTTCTGCATGGGTCCGGTCGAGGCCGAGAACCCGATGTTCGGCGTCGAGCTGACCGACTCCGAGTACGTCGTCGTCTCGATGCGGGTCATGGCCCGCATCGGCAGCGCGATCCTCGAGGCGATGGGTGAGGACCGGCCGTTCGTGCCGGCGATGCACTCCCTGGGCGCCCCGCTCGACGAGGGCCAGCAGGACGTGCCCTGGCCCTGCAGCGAGACCAAGTACATCGTGCACTTCCCCGAGGAGCGCATGATCTGGTCGTACGGCTCGGGCTACGGCGGCAACGCCCTGCTGGGCAAGAAGTGCTACTCGCTGCGCATCGCCTCGGTGATGGCCCGCGACGAGGGCTGGCTCGCCGAGCACATGCTGATCCTCAAGCTGACCAGCCCCCAGCAGAAGACCTACTACATCGCCGCGGCGTTCCCCTCGGCCTGCGGCAAGACCAACCTGGCGATGCTCGAGCCGACCATCCCCGGGTGGAAGGTCGAGACCCTCGGCGACGACATCGCCTGGATGCGCTTCGGCGAGGACGGCCGGCTCTACGCGCTCAACCCCGAGTTCGGCCTCTTCGGCGTCGCCCCGGGCACCGGCTGGGACACCAACCCCAACGCGATGCGCACCATCGACAAGGGCAACTCGGTGTTCACCAACGTCGCGCTCACCGACGACGGCGACATCTGGTGGGAGGGCATGACCGAGGAGCCCCCGGCCCACCTGACCAGCTGGAAGAAGCAGGACTGGACGCCGGGGAGCGACGAGCCCTCCAGCCACCCGAACAGCCGCTTCTGCACGCCGATCACCCAGTGCCCGATCCTGGCGCCGGAGTACACCGACCCGAAGGGCGTGCCGATCTCGGCGATCCTCTTCGGCGGCCGCCGCAAGACCACCATCCCGCTCGTCACCGAGGCCCGGGACTGGAACCACGGCGTGTTCATGGGCGCCACGCTGTCCTCGGAGACGACGGCCGCGGCCACCGGCGCCGTCGGCGTCGTCCGCCGCGACCCGTTCGCGATGCTGCCCTTCATCGGCTACAACGCCGGTGACTACTTCGGCCACTGGGTCGAGACCGGCAAGCAGCACGACGCCACCAAGCTGCCGAAGATCTTCTACGTCAACTGGTTCCGCCGCGACGAGGACGGCGGCTTCCTGTGGCCGGGCTTCGGTGAGAACAGCCGGGTCCTGAAGTGGGTCGTCGAGCGGCTCGAGGGCACCGCGGCGGCCGAGGAGACCGCGGTCGGCCACGTGCCGACGCCTGACTCACTGGACGTCTCCGGGCTGGACATGACCCGCGAGCAGGTGGAGAAGGCCCTCGCCGTGGACAAGGACGAGTGGCGCGCCGAGGTCCCGCAGATCACCGAGTGGTTCCAGAAGTTCGGCGACAAGCTCCCCAGCACCATGTGGGACGAGCTCGCCATCCTGGAGCACCGACTCGCCTGAGGGAGCACCGCCCTGCAGGGCCCCGCACCGGTCAACGGCGACCGGTGCGGGGCCCTGCGCCGTCCCGGGGTCGGGCGCGCTGCACCGGCACGAGCACCGCCGGGCCGCGGTCGCGTGGGTCCGTTAGCGTGGGTCGTACCGGCGCCCCTCTCACCTGAGACGACAGGTCACCTCCCCGTGCCCAACCCCTACCTGCACGTGCTGCGCACGCCGCACGCGCGGCCGATGGTGCTGGCCGCCTTCATCGGCCGCCTGCCGCTGTCGATGGTCGGACTCGGCTCTGTGCTGCTCATCGCCTCGGAGACCGGCAGCTACGGGCTCGGCGGAGCGGTCGCCGCGACCGGGGCCGTCACCACGGCCGTCTCCGGGCCGCTGCTCGGCCGCTGGGCCGACACCCACGGCCAGCGCCGCACGCTGCTGCCGGTGCTCGCCGTCTTCATCGCCGCGGGCTGCGTGTTCCTGCCCGCGGTCAAGGAGGACTGGCCCCGCTGGATCCTGTTCGCCTCGGCCGGGCTGGCCGGCGCCTGCATCCCGCCGGTGGCCTCGATGATCCGGGTGCGCTGGACCCACCTGCTGCGCGGCACGCACCGGCTGCCGGCCGCGCTGGCGATGGAGTCGGTGGTCGACGAGTTCGTCTTCATCGTCGGCCCGGTGCTGGTCACCTTCCTGTCCACCACCGGGCACGCCACGTCCGGGGTGGTCACCGCGTTCGTCTTCGCCGTCATCGGCAGCCTGCTGTTCGCCGCCCAGACCCGCACCGAGCCGCCACCGCACGGGCACGCGGCTCGCAGCGGCCCGTCGGCGATCCGCACAGCCGGCATCCGGGTGCTCTTCGTCGTCGGCGCCGCCGTGGGCGCGGTCCTGGGCACCCTGGAGATCGCGCTGGTGGCCTTCGCCGACGAACGCGGCGCCATGGCGCTGTCCGGCGTCCTCATCGCCGCCCTCGCGGTCGGGTCCATGGCCAGCGGCATCGGGTGGGGCAGCGTGCACTGGCGGCACCCCCTGCGGCACCGGCTGGTCGTCGTCCTGGGGGTGCTGACCGTGCTGAGCCTGCCGCTGGCGCTGGTGGGCGACGTGTGGGTGATGATCCCGTTCGTGGTGCTCGCCGGGCTGGCCGTCTCGCCGTCCCTGATCAGCTCGTTCACGCTGGCCGAGGTCCTGGTGCCGCGCTCGGCGACCACCGAGGCCTTCACCTGGATCGGCACGGCGCTCGGCCTGGGCGTCGCGGTGGGCTCCTCGGCGGCCGGCAAGCTGGTCGACACGGTCGGGGCCAACAGCGCGTTCCTGGTGGCCACCCTCGCCGCGGCGATCGCCACGGTGGTGGTCGCGGCCACCCAGCGGCTGCTGCACGTGCCGGCCGAGCACGCCGCCGAGCCGGCGATGGCCCGCTGACGTCGGTCACGATGACCCCCGTGGAGACCCCATCCGCCCCCCGGTCCATCGACGAGGTGCTCGAGGAGACGCGCGGCCGCCTGCACCGCCTCGAGCCGGCCGAGGCGGCGGCGCGGATGGCGGCGGGCGCCCTGCTCGTCGACACCCGCCCGGTCGCCCAGCGGGCGGCCGACGGCGAGGTGCCCGGCGCGCTGGTGGTCGAGCGCAACGTGCTCGAGTGGCGGCTGGACCCGGCCAGCGAGGCGCGGCTGCCCGAGGCCACCGACCACGACGTCGAGGTCATCGTGCTGTGCAACGAGGGCTACGCCTCCAGCCTCGCCGCCGACTCGCTGCGGGCCCTGGGCCTGCACCGCGCCACCGACGTCGTCGGCGGCTACCAGGCCTGGGCCGCGGCCGGCCTGCCCACCACCCGGGACGCCGAGCGCTGACCCGCGCGCGGCCCGCTGCCGGTGGTGGCCGGCAGCTGCGCGTCCCGCCCGAGCGCCTGGCGCGCTGGCTGGACGGCGTCGCCGCCCGGCACGGCGCCTTCGACGGCGTCGGGCTCGTCGACGGGGCGGTGCGGGTGACCTGCGCGGACAGCACCGAGGTCACCCTGCGGGCGCCGTTCGGCTGGCGGCCCGGGCCGGCTGCACCGTCCTCACCCACCCCGCCCCTGCTCACCTCGTTCAGCGCGGCGGTCCGGGTGCCGCACCGCGCCGCCGTCCTCCTGGTCCGCCGCGGACGGTGGGCGGTCGGGGTGTTCGACGGCTCCGACCTGGTGGTCTCCAAGGTCGACACCCGCCGGGTCCAGGGGCGGACGGCGGCCGGCGGCTGGTCGCAGCAGCGCTTCGCCCGGCGACGGGCCAACCAGACCGACGCCGTGGTGGGCGCCGCGGCCGAGACCGCCGTGCGGGTGCTCGGGCCGCACACCGGCGAGGTCGAGGCGTTGTTCACCGGCGGCGACCGCGGCCTGGTGGACGACGTGCTGGCCGACCCGCGGCTGCGGGCGCTGGCCGCGCTGCGCCGCGGGCCGGCCCTCGAGGTCGGTGACCCCACCAAGGCCGTGCTGCTGGAGACCCCTGCGCAGTTCCGTGCGGTGGAGGTGCACATCGTGGAGCCGGGGGAGCGGACCGGGCCGTGATCATCGGCAGGTGGTCGCCACGTGCGGCGTGTCGGCCGACCACCCGCCGATGACCACCGGCTCCACCGTCAGGGTGTGATGACCAGGCGGATGGGGTCGCCCTCCTTGTGCGCGAGCATCTCGACCCCGCGGGCGGCCTCGGTCAGCGGCAGCGTGCCCGAGATCGACCGGGAGAGGTCCAGCCGGCCGTGCCGGACCAGCGACACCAGCTCCTCCACGTGCGCGGGCTCGGATCCGTAGTGGCCGAGGATGCGCTGCCCGAAGTAGCTGAACTGGGTGCCGTTGCGGACGGTCAGCGGCTGGTCGGTGAGCCCGACGAGGACCAGGGCGCCGTCGCGCTCCAGCGTCCGCACCGCCTGCTCGCGCACCGGCGCGACCCCGGCGAAGTCGAAGGCGTACGCCAGCCCGGCGCCGCCGGTCAGCTCCCGCACGCGCGCGGCCACGTCGTCCGCGGGGTCCAGGGCGAGGTCGGCGCCGAAGGCCAGCGCCCGCTCCCGCGCGGCGGGCACCGGGTCGACGGCGACGATCGGCGCGGCCCCGGCCAGGCGCAGCAGCTGGACGGCGTGCGCGCCCAGCCCGCCGATGCCCCAGACGCCGACCGGCTGGCCGGCGCGGACCCCGGCGGTGCGCACGATCGAGGCCCACGGCGTCGAGACCGCGTCCGGCACGATGCACGCCTGCTCGAACGGCAGGCCGTCGGGGACGGGCACCAGCGTCGACACCGTGGCCAGCGCGTACTCCGCCCAGCCGCCGTCGTAGTCGACGCCGCGGGTGTGCACCCAGCCGTCCTTCTCCTCCCCGGCCTGCAGCAGCACCCGCTGGCCCACGGTCGCACCGGTCACGCCGTCCCCCAGCTCGGCGACCGTGCCGGCCACCTCGTGGCCGAGGGTCACCTCGTCGCCGGCGAGGAACAGCGGGGAGAGCTGGCCCTCGATGAGGTGGACGTCGGACAGGCAGATGCCGGCGGCGGCCACCTGGACCAGCACCTCACCGGGGCCGGGGGTGGGCTTCGGGACCTCCTTCACCGCGAAGGCGCGGGTGCGCACGTCCAACCGTCCGGCGAGCATCGTCTCGGGCATGCGGCCATCCAACGCCGCGGTCGCCGGGGCCCCGACGAGCGGGGGCCCGGAGGGTGCCACGAGGAGGGCCGGGGTGGGCTCGGCTCAGCTGGGGGACGGCACGTGGCCGCGGTGTCGGTCCGACGAGTGGGGCCCGGAGGGTGCCGCGAGGAGGGCCGGGGTGGGCTCGGCTCAGCTGGGGGACGGCACGTGGCCGCGGTGTCGGCCGGTAGGCCGACGGACGGAACAGGAGTAGCGTCCTCCGACCGTGTCCTCCGCATCGAGCGAGACGACCACCGCCCTCGACCCCGTCCTCGCCGCCGAGCGCGCCCACCTGGTGCGCGCGGCCGACTGCCTGACCGTCATGCGCGCGAGCGCCTCCGCCGTCGTCGACGCCGGCGTCGACGCCTGGGCCTCCGAGCGCCTCGGCGCCGCCCGCGCCGAGCGGCTGCGGGCGCTGGCCGCCGACCCCGGCGTCCCGCCGTTCTTCGGGCGCACCGACACCGGCACCGAGACCTTCCACATCGGCCGTCGGCACGTGCGCGACGCCGACGGCACCCCGGTCGTCATCGACTGGCGGGCGCCGATGAGCCGGCCGTTCTACCGGGCCAGCGCCGCCGATCCGCAGGGCCTGGTGCGCCGCCGCCGCTTCGGCTTCTCCGGCGGCGAGCTCACCAGCTACGAGGACGAGCTGCTCGGGGTGGGGGAGACCGCGACGAGCAGGCTGCTCGAGGAGGAGATCGAGCGCCCGCGCTCCGGCCCGATGCGCGACATCGTCGCCACCATCCAGCCCGACCAGGACGCGATCGTGCGGGCGCCGCTGGCCGAGTCGATCTGCGTGCAGGGCGCCCCCGGCACCGGCAAGACCGCCGTCGGCCTGCACCGCGCGGCCTACCTGCTCTACACGCACGGCGGACAGCTGGCCCGCACCGGCGTCCTCGTCGTCGGGCCGAACCGCGCGTTCCTCCGCTACATCGAGCAGGTGCTGCCCACCCTCGGCGAGGTCGACGTCGAGCAGACCACCGTCGCCGGGCTGACCGCCCGGGTGCCGGTGCGCGGCGTCGACGCCCCGGAGGTCGCCGTCCTCAAGGGCGACGCCCGCCTGGCCGAGGTGCTGCACCGCGCGCTGTGGGGCTCGATCGCCAAGCCGGCGGACGACGTGCAGGTGCCGCTGGCCGGGCGCCGCCGCCGGGTTCCCGTCGACCGGCTGAAGCGCCACGTCGACGACCTGCGCCGCCGCGGCCGGGCCGGCGAGGACCAGCAGGTGCTGCACCACGCAGCCGGCCGGGAGCGGCTGGCCATGCTGCTGGCCGAGGACGCCCGCCGGCAGGCCGAGGCCGCCGGTGGCAGCCCCACGGACGCCGAGACCCGCCGGGCTGCCCGCAGCGCCGAGGTGCGCGCGTTCTGCGACGCGGTGTGGCCGGCGTGGGACGCCGCGGAGCTGGTGCACGCCCTGCTCACCGACCCCGCCGTGCTGGCCCGGGCCGCCCGCGGGGTGCTCGACGACGCCGAGCAGGCGCTGCTGCTCCGCCCGGCCGGCCCCCTGCGCAGCGCCCCCTGGACCGAGGCCGACGCGGTGCTGGTCGACGAGGTCACCGGCCTGCTGGAGCGCACCGCCGGCTACGGGCACGTGGTCGTCGACGAGGCGCAGGACCTCTCGCCCATGCAGTGCCGCGCGATCGCCCGCCGCCTGGCCGCCGGGTCGCTGACCGTGCTCGGTGACCTCGCCCAGGCCACCAGCCCGTGGTCGGCGGCGGACTGGGGTCGCACGCTCGCCGGCCTGGGCCGCCCCGACACCGCCGTCCGGCCGCTGACCCGCGGCTACCGCGTGCCCGGCGAGGTGCTCGACTACGCCAACCGGCTGCTGCCGGCGATCGCGCCGGGCCTGCCGGCCGCCACCGCGGTGCGCCGCGGCGCCGGCTCCCTGCGCATCCGCGCCGACGGCCCGCTGCCCGAGGTGGTCCGCGAGCTCGCCGCGACGCCGGGCTTCATCGGCGTCGTCTGCGCCGACGCCGCCGTGCCCGAGGTGGCCGGCGCGCTGGTCGCGGCCGGGCTGCCCGCGGCGGTGCTGGGGGACGACGGCGACGCGGGCCTGCTCGCCGTCGTCCCGGCGACGCTGGCCAAGGGGCTGGAGTTCGACGCGGTCGTCGTGGTGGACCCCGCCGCGATCGCCGCCGCCGAGCCGCGCGGGCTGCACCGCCTCTACGTCGTCCTCACCCGGGCGGTGAGCACACTGGTGGTGCTGCACGCCGGGGACCTGCCGGAGCTGCTGGCAGCGTGACGCGTGTGCCGTGCGGGTCCGGGCGGACCGGCCTGCGCGGCGCGCATGGTTGTGACCGCCACCGATCCCTGATCGAGTGGCACTCCACGGAAGGGGGCCCATGGACCTGCGCACCGACGCACGGGTCAGGACGCTGCTCAAGCTCGCCGCCACGGTCGTGGTGGCCGGAGCACTCGTCGCGGCACTCCTCTTCCCCTGGGTCGGCGGACCCGCGGTGGCCGCCCAGCAGTCGACCAGCCTGCTCGGCGACCTCCCCACCGAGCTGACCGTCGACGCCCCGCCGGCCAACACCGTGCTGCTGGCCGCCAACGGCGAGGTCATCACCTCCTTCTACGAGGAGAACCGCGCCCCGGTGACCGGCGACCGCATCGCCGAGGTCATGAAGCAGGCGATGGTCGCCATCGAGGACGCCCGGTTCTACGAGCACCACGGCCTCGACGTGCAGGGCACCGCCCGCGCGCTGGTGACCAACATCGCCGCGGGCGGCGTGCAGGAGGGCGGGTCGACGCTCACCCAGCAGCTGGTCAAGCAGACCCTGCTGCAGACCGCCGACACCCCGGAGGAGCGCCGCGCGGCCACCGAGCAGACGCTGGGCCGCAAGCTGCGGGAGGCCCGGCTGGCGCTGGCGCTGGAGGACACCTACGCCAAGGACGAGCTGCTCACCCGCTACCTCAACATCGTCTACTTCGGGCGGAACGCCTACGGCGTCCAGCCCGCCGCGCAGGCGTTCTTCGGCGTCGACGCCGCCGCCCTCACCCTGCCGCAGGCCGCGCTGCTGGCCGGCCTGGCGCAGAGCCCGACCCAGGACGACCCGTTCACCAACCCGGAGGCGGCCACCGCGCGCCGCAACGAGGTCCTCTCCCGGATGGCCGAGCAGGGCCGCGTGTCCCCGGCGGACGCCGCCGCTGCGCAGGCCGCGCCGCTCGGCCTCGCCCCCGCCCCGGCGCCGCGCCGCGGCTGCGTCGAGGCCACGGTCGGCGCGTTCGTCTGCGACTTCGTGCAGCGCTACCTGATCCAGGAGCTGGGGCTGACCCAGCAGCAGCTGGACAACGGCGGCTACGTCGTCCGGACGACCCTGGACGCCGACCTGCAGC
This sequence comes from Geodermatophilus siccatus, assembly GCF_900103785.1. Classification (GTDB taxonomy): domain Bacteria; phylum Actinomycetota; class Actinomycetes; order Mycobacteriales; family Geodermatophilaceae; genus Geodermatophilus; species Geodermatophilus siccatus. The sequence continues at coordinate 106,978 of NZ_FNHE01000010.1, forward strand.
GCGCCGGGGACGCCGCCGTGCTCGAGACGCTGGCCATGGGCAACTTGCTGGCCGGCATGTTCACCGCCGTCGAGCCGGGCACCGGCCACCTGCTGGCGATGAGCGTCAACCGGGTGTTCGGCTACGACCAGGAGGACCCGGCGCAGGAGTCGTTCAACCTCAACCTCGCCCCCAGCAAGGGCTCGGGGTCGACCTACAAGGTCTTCACCGCCGCGGCGGCGCTGGACCGGGGCTACTCCGGCTACTACACGCTGACGACGTCGGACCCCTACGTCTCCCGCGTCTACCGGGACGGCACGGGGCGCTACGACGTCGAGAACGCCGGCACCTACCGCTCGACGCTGGACCTGACCACCGCGCTCTACCAGTCCTCCAACACCTACTTCCTCGCCCTCGAGGACGCCCTGGGCAGCGTGGAGGAGCCGGTGCGGATGGCCGAGCGGATGGGCCTGTTCCAGTTCAGCGACCCGGCCCTGCCGCAGCAGATCATCGACGAGAACCGCGGGTCGTTCACCTTCGGCGCCGAGGCCACCAGCCCGCTCGCCCTGGCCAGCGCCTACTCGACGCTGGCAGCCGGCGGGACGCAGTGCGACGTCGTCCCGGTGACCGCGGTGCTCGACCAGCACGGCGAGCCCGCGGTCGGGTCGGACGGCGAGCCGCTCGCGGTCGGCGACCGCTGCACCCCGGAGGCGATCAAGCCCGGCGTGGCCAACACGCTCAACCAGATGCTGCGCAAGGACGTCGAGCCGGGTTACTCCGGAGCGACCGGCACCCGCGCCTACGTCCCGGGCCACCAGATCGCCGGCAAGACGGGGACGTCCCAGGACAACGACTCGATCGCGTTCGTCGGGTACACCCCCGAGATCACCGCGAGCGTCATGGTGCTCAACCCCAAGGAGAAGCAGAACGTCGGCGGCTTCGGCGGTGGCAAGGCGGCCACGGTCTGGCGCGACGCGATGGCGCCGATCCTGGAGGCCCGCGGCAGCGGAGAGTTCCCGCCGGCCGACGAGGTCGTGATGAACGGCAACACGCGGCCGGTGCCGGGCTGCACCTCGGTCCGCGCCTGCCGGACGGCGCTGTCCGACGCCGGCTTCGAGCACCGCACCGTGGAGGTGGACAGCTCCCGGCGCTCCGGCGTCCTGCTGGGCACCAGCCCGCCGCGCGGCGGCCGCGCGGTGGCGGGCCAGGTCGTCTCCATCCTGGTCAGCAACGGCGAGGACTACGTCCCGCCGCGGCCCCGACCCGATCCCGAGCCGTCGCCGCGGTCGCGGCAGCCGGAGGCCCCCGAGCCGTCGGTCGAGCCGCCGCCGTCCGCCCCCGAGACCGTCGAGCCCGACCCCGAGCCGGAGCAGGGCCGGGACGGCGGCGAGGACCAGGACCAGGACCGCGGGGAGGGCCAGGACTGGGGTCAGGACCGGGGTCAGGACGAGGGCTGAGCTCCCCTGCGGAGCCGGTCGTCGAGGGACTGGGTGAGCAGCCAGCCCCCGATCACGACCAGGTGCAGCAGGAACAGCCACAGGCTGATCGCCACGACCGCGCCGACCACCGTCAGCCCGCCGAACGGCGCGCCCAGCGCCAGCGGCAGGGCCAGGAAGATCGCGAAGCCCTGCAGGAAGCCCGACAGGCAGGCGGCGGTGAACAGCACGCCGGACAGCAGCGCCGGCCAGCGCAGGTCGCCGGCCGCGACCACGCCGAAGCCCCACAGCAGCGGCACGGTGAGCGCGAACAGCACGGAGTAGTAGCCGACGGCCAAGGCGCCCAGCCCGCTGCCCCGCTCGGTGAGCTCCACCATCGCTGACGCCGCCTGCAGCAGCGCGTACATCAGCAGCGGCGTGGTCAGCACCAGCGGCAGCGCCAGCAGCCGGCCGCGCCAGCCGGTCAGCCGGTCCTGGCGGGGGGTGAAGCGCAGCAGCGCCCGGCGCAGCCCCTCGCCGTAGAACGACAGCGGGACCAGGGCCAGGACGAAGTCCAGCAGGTCCAGGCCGGTGCCGGCCTCGGCCAGCGTCCGCAGCGCCCCGGGGGCGCCCAGCTCCGGCGGGAGCAGCTGGGCCAGCCGGTCGCTCAGCTCCCGCACCCGCTCGGCCGAGGTGAGCAGCGCGGTGAGCGAGAAGGCGACCAGCAGCAGCGGCACCACGGCGATGCCGGCGTAGAAGGTCAGCCCGGCGGCGATCAGCGCGACGTCCCGGCCGCGCAGCTGCTCGGCGGCCCCGCGCAGCAGGGACGTCGTCTCGGCGCGCAGCCGGCGCGCCGTCCAGGCGCGCCTCAGCACCGGTCCAGCAGCGCGCGAGCCGCCGCGTAGCCGCCCAGGCCGCTGACCGCCCCGCCGCGCACGGTGCCGCCCGAGGAGGCGGCGACGACCCGCGCGTGCGCCGTCGCCACGCCCCAGGTGCCGACCTCCTCCGGCGTCGCGGCGACCGGCCACGACAGGTCGCCGTGGAAGATGTGCCCGCCCGGCATCGCCAGCGACGCCTCGACGTCCAGCGGCGAGGCCGCCTGCAGGCACGGCCGGCCCTCGGCGTCCCGGGCCAGGCAGTCCAGCAGCGGCTCGGCCAGGTGCGCGTCGAGCTGGGCCACGACCCGCCTCACCGCCTCGTCCCGGACGCCCGCGGGGTCGTCGCGGAACAGCGCCGCCGGCGTGTGCAGGCCGAAGAGGGTCAGGGTGTGCCAGCCGGCCGCGCGCTCGGCCGGGCCCAGCACCGTCGGGTCCGTCAGCGAGTGGCAGTAGACCTCGAAGGGGACGACGTCGGGCAGGCGGCCGGCCCCGGCCTGGGCGTGCGCGGCGTCGAGCTGGGACGCCGCCTCGTCGACGTGGCAGGTGCCGGCGAAGGCGAGCGCCGGGTCGATGTCCGAGCGCAGCCGGGGCAGCCGCGCCAGCACCATGTTGACCTTGAGCTGGGCGCCGTCCGCGGAGGGGCGCGGGGCCTGGCCCAGCAGGCGGTCGACCACGGCCGGGGCGGCGCCGCCGACCACCCGGCCGGCGTCCACCGCCCGCTCGGTGCCGTCGTCGTCGGTCCAGTACACGGTCGCTCCGTCGTCCCGCGGCTCGACGGCGGTCACCTCGGCCCGGGTGACCAGCTCCGCGCCGGCACCGCGCGCGGCGGCGGCCATCGCGCCGGTGACCGCGCCCATCCCGCCCACCGGGACGCGCCACCGCCCGGTGCCGTTGCCGACCACGTGGTACAGGAAGCAGCGCCCGGCCAGGCCGTCGGCGGCGTGCACGTCGGCGTACGTGCCGATCAGCCCGTCGGTGAGCGCCACCCCGCGGACGACGTCGTGGGACAGCGCGTCGGCGACCACGTCGGCCAGCGGGCGCTCCCGCAGGTCGTGCCACAGCCGCGGCTCGCGCAGCCGCCCGGCCAGGTCGGCGGGGGAGAGCAGCGGCTCGGTCAGGGTGGGGGCGAGGTCCTCGGCGAGCGTGGCCACCCGGCCGTGGAACCGCTGCCAGGCCGCCAGCTCGGCGTCGGAGCCGGTGAGCGCCCGGAAGGACGCCGCGGTGGCCGGGCCCTCGTCCCGCTCGACGAGCAGTCCCGGCCCGTCCGGGACGGCGGTGTACGAGGCGACCGCGCGGTCGGCCAGCGTCACCTGCAGGCCGAGGTCGGCCACGATCCGGTCGGGCAGCAGGCTCACCAGGTAGGAGTAGGCCGAGAGCCGGACGTCGACGCCGGGGAACACCTGCCGGCTGACCGCGGCGCCGCCGACCTCGGCGAGCCGCTCGAGGACCAGCACCGACCACCCGGCCCGGGCCAGGTAGGCCGCGGCGACCAGCCCGTTGTGCCCGGCGCCCACGACGACGGCGTCGTACCTGCGCGTACCCACCGGCGGACCGTAGCCGGAACGCCCTGCCTCTCCGTGCCGCGGTCAGCTCGTGCCGTCGTCCTCCTGGTCGGTCTGCTGCTCGTTGTCCTGCTCGGTGTCGTCGCAGGCCTCCTGCTCGCTGGCGCCGGCCTCGGCGGCGCCGCACTCGGTGGTCCCCCGGTCGGTGTCGGTGTTGCCGCCGGTCTCCGTGGCGGCGCTGCACCCGGCCAGGGCGGCGACGGCGGCCAGCACGACGAGGGGTCGCTTGAGATCCATGACCCCTGCGTGCCCCGCGGCACCCGCGGCGAACCTCGCCCGCCACACCCGCCCCACCCGTTCCCGGCGACCGGCGCGGTCGAGTCGAGAGTCCACCAAATCACACCCGGGTGATTGTCACGACGACGTCACGGACCTTACGGTGAGTGCATCCGCCGGGGCGCTCCGTCACCAGCCTGGGTGACACCCCGCGGATGCCGCCGAGCCGGCGCTCCTCCCCGGGAGCGCGGGGCCGGGGACCCACCGAACCACTGGGGTGAAGCGCGCGCCGGCACCGCGGCCGGCCGCGCCGGGCTCGTCCGGCCCGAACCCGTCAGCTGACCCGGTAGGCGGCCGTGGATGAACGGAGTGCCGCCGCACCATGGCGACCCCTCGCACCGCCCGCCGCGCTGCCCTGGTCCTCGCCGGCGCCATCGGCCTCGCGCTCGCCCCCGCCCCGGCCGGCGCCGAGGAGCCCACCACCGCCGCGGACGCCGCGGCCCTCGTCGCCGCCCGCGGCCACGAGCTCGAGGTGCTCACCGAGGAGTTCAACGAGGCCCGCGAGACGCTGGCCGGCCAGCAGGCGGCGGCGCAGGCGGCCGCCGCGGCGGTCGCCGAGGCGCAGACGGCGGTCACCGCCGCCCGGGAGTCGGTCGTCGGCGTGGCGCGGACCGCCTTCACCGGCGACAGCATGGGCTCGTTCCAGGCCCTGATGACCAGCGACTCCGCCGACGAGTTCGTCAACCGGGTCACCCTGCTGCAGGCCGTGGCCGGCCACCAGGGCGAGCTGCTCGAGGCGGCCGTCGTCGCCGGCGAGGCCGCCGCGCAGGCGCAGATCGTGGCCGACCGGGCCGCCACCGAGGCGCAGACGCAGTACGACGCGGTCGCCCGCCAGCAGGCCGACCTGCAGGCCCAGATCGCCGAGTACCAGGCCGACTACACCCGGCTCTCGGCCGAGGAGCGGCGGGCCGCCCTCGAGGCCGCCGCCGCTGCCCACGGTGCCGGCGAGGACGGCCGGGCCAGCCGCACCGAGCGCGAGGAGCCGGCCGCGGCGTCCTCCGCTCCCGTGGCCGTCTCCGGCGGTTCGCTCCAGGCGGTCGTCGACCGCGCGCTGGCCCAGCGCGGCAAGCCCTACGTGTGGGCGGCGTCGGGGCCGGGCTCGTTCGACTGCTCGGGCCTGGTGCAGTACGCCTTCCAGGCGGCCGGGATCAGCCTGCCGCACTCGAGCCGCATGCAGTCGCAGATGGGCACCCCGGTGTCCCGCGCCGAGGCCCGCGCCGGCGACCTGGTCGCCTTCTACAGCCCGGTCAGCCACATCGGCATCTACCTGGGCAACGGCCAGATGGTGCACGCGCCGACGTCCGGTGACGTCGTCAAGATCGCCAGTGTCGACAACATGGGCGCGACGCCGAAGTTCAACCGCATCGCCGGTTGACGGAAGGACCCCCTGCCCCCCGCCACTCGCGGGCTCGCGGCGGGACCCTGCAGGGGGCCGGCCGGGGCGTCACGGCCGCTCGACCTGTTGCAGGAGGCCCCAGACGAAGCGGGCGCGGACGCCGCCGGGCAGGTGCACCTCCCAGCGGGTGACCACGCCGGGGTCGACGCTCGTCGCCCCGCGCAGACCCACCACGTCGTCCAGCGTGTGCTCCCACACCCGCAACCCGGCCGGCGTGGCCCGCGGCACGGGTGAGCCCGGCGCCCGCACCAGGTGCTCCTGCAGCACGCTGCCGCCCGGACCGGTGAGCACCTCCCAGTACAGGTGCGGCCACAGCGGCAGCGGCCAGCGGCGCACCTCCAGGTCGAGGTCGCCGAAGCGGCGGTCCTCGGTCTCCTCGGGCGGGCCGAGGACGGCCGAGCGCAGCGCCAGCCCGCGCGGCGCCCGCGGCGAGTGCTGCAGCGCCTGCCAGCGGGTGTGCGCCGCGTGCGCCTCCGCCCGGGTGGCGCCCAGCCGGGGGAGCGCCTCGGCGACCAGGTCCGGCCGCAGGTCGGCCATCCGGCGCAGCAGCACCAGGCAGAACTCGCGCCGCGCCAGACCCCGCACGGGCCCCGACCCTGCCACGGGGGGACGACGGGTGGCGCGGGTCACCCCGACCGACGCAGCTGGCCCGTCCCGGCGTCGGGGACCATGGGGCGCGTGACCCCGCGCGCCGTCGCCCTCTCCTTCCGTGCCGTCGCCCTCGCCGAGGCGTGCTCCTGGGTGGGCCTGCTGTTCGGGATGTTCGTCAAGTACGTGCTGGCGACCTCCGAGCGCGGCGTGCAGATCTTCGGCCCGATCCACGGCGGCATCTTCATCGCCTACGTCGTCGTCGCGGTCGTGGCCGCCCGGGTGCTGCGCTGGAACGCCGGCACCGCGCTGCTCGCCCTCGCCGCGTCGGTGCCCCCGCTGGCCACCCTCTGGTTCGACCGCTGGGCCACCCGCACCGGCCGGCTGCCCGTGCCCGAGGCCGCGCCCACCTCCTGACCGCGGCTCGCTAGCGTCCGGTCCGTGCCCGACGCCGTCCTGCCGTCCACCGCCCGCCTGCTGCTCGCCCGCACCGCCCGCGTGCAGCGCGACGGACGGGCACCGAGCCTCGTCGCGGGCGTCGTCCGCGACGGCGGGCTGGCCTGGTCCACCGGGCGCGGCGACGTCCCCGAACCGCACACCGACGTCCAGTACCGGCTGGGGTCGATCAGCAAGACCGTCACCGCGGTCGCCGTCCTGCGGCTGCGCGACGAGGGCCGGGTGCACCTCGACGACCCGCTCGACCGGCACGTGCCCGGCACCCCGCTCGGCGACCGCACCGTCGGCCAGCTGCTCGCCCACGTCGCCGGCGCGGCCGCGGAGAGCCCGGGCGCGTGGTGGGAGCGGGCCCCCGGCGGCTCGCTGGCGGACCTGCGGCTGGCCCCCGAGCACGTCGTCCTCGGGGCCGCGCGCCGCTTCCACTACTCCAACCTCGGCTTCGGCCTGCTCGGTGAGCTGGTGGCGCGGCTGCGCGGCCGGTCCTGGGCGGACGTCGTCGGCGCCGAGGTGCTCGGTCCCCTCGGCATGACCCGGACGACGCCCCGGCCGGTCGCGCCCGCCGCGGAGGGTCGCGCGGTGCACCCGTGGGCCGACGTCGTCCTGCCCGAGCCGGAGCACGACGCGGGCGTGATGGCCGCTGCCGGGCAGCTCTGGGCGACGCTGGCCGACCTCGGGCGCTTCGCCGCCTTCCTGCTCGGCGACACCGGGGACGTGCTCGAGCCCGCGACGCTGGAGGAGATGACCGTGCCCGCGGGCGTGGACCCCTCCGCGCCGGGCTGGGCGGCGTACGGGCTGGGCCTCCAGGTGCTGCGGGTCGACGGGAGCACGCTGGTCGGCCACGGCGGCTCGATGCCGGGCTTCCTCGCCGGCGTCTTCGTCGACCGCGACGAGCAGACCGGCGCCGTCTCGCTGGCCAACACCACCGCCGGCCTGGACCCGCTCGTCCCCGGCCTGCTCGCCGACCTGCGCGCCGCCGAGCCGCGGGTCGTCGAGGCGTGGGCGCCCTCGCCGCCGCCGGTCCCCCTGGAGTCCCTCGGCATCTGGTACTGGGGGCCCGGGCCGCACGCGCTGCGGGCGCTGCCCGGCGGCCTGCTGCACCTCGGTCCGCTGCCGGGCCGCGCCGGGCGGGCCAGCCGCTTCGCCCGGCGGGACGACGGCACCTGGGTGGGCCTGGAGGGCTACTACGCCGGGGAGCCGCTGCGCATCGCCGAGGACCACCTGGACGTGGGCACCTTCGTCTTCACCCGGCAGCCCTACGACCCCGACGCCCCGGTGCCCGGAGGGGTGGACGAGGGCGGCTGGACGGCCTGACGCGGGTTCGTCCCCGTGGGATCACCGTGCGGCTCACCCGGCGGCCCCGGGCGCTCAGAGCCGGTCGAAGGCGTCCATCGTCGTCTTCACGACCGCGCCGTAGGCCAGGTGCGGGACGATGTCGCTGGCCCAGTCGATCGCCGACCAGGTGCGCGGGTCGGTGATGCCGAGGACGGTCATCGGGCCGTTGGCGGCGACCAGCACCCCGAGCGTGGTCAGCAGCGTGCCGACCAGCGGCTGCGACCGGTAGCCGGCCGCCCGCACCAGCCCGACGACGACGCCGACCCCCACGCCGGCCACCAGCCCGGTGATCGGGCCCAACCCCTGGATGCGGTTCTGTCGCGTGTCGCCCTCGCCCGGGATCGGCACGTGCGCCTTCTCGGCCAGCTTCTCCACGGTCCGCTCGGGGGTCGAGCTCGTCGGGCGGCCGCGCACGGTCATGTCGAGGTACGTGACGGCGTTGAGCGCGGTGCTGCCTGCTGCCCCGGCCGCTGCGCCGCGCAGGGCCCAGCCCGCCACGCTGATGCCGCGTCGTCCCTTGCCGATGGTCCCCAGCGGGGTGCGCTTCGCCATCCGCCCGGTCTACCCCCGTCCCGCGATCGGGTACACCCAGCTCAGCGCGGCACCGGCGGCCCCCTACCCCTCGCCGTCCCCGGTCCACCCGGCCGCCCGTCGCCGCAGGACCAGCCCGCCGGCGAACGCCGCCACGAGCAGGACGGCGACGACCGCCTCCAGGACCGTGTCGGACGGGCCCCGGGGCAGCACGGTCCCGGCCGACCCGGGCTCGGGAGCGCTCACGCCGGTCAGCACCTGCACCTCCGCCGCGGCCCGGGGGGTCCACGCCGTCGTCCCGCCGCACAGGTCGGCCACGAGCCGGTCGTCCTCGCGGACGGCGAAGACGAGGAAGGGGCCCTCACCGGCGACCTCGAGGCCGCACGACGCACCGGACGCGGGCGACAGCACGCCCTGCCGGGCGGCGACCCGTCCCGCGTACACCGCGTCGACGGCGAAGACGTGCAGGACGGTCCCGCCGACCACCTGGCGGTCGGCCAGCCGGCCGGAGAACACCGCGTCGGCGCTGAGGGCGTGGTCGGCCGTCGTCCCCCCGGTGCAACTGCACGCCGAGGCCACCGGGGCCAGCACCCAGCCGGCGAGCACGAGCAGCAGGGCGGCGAGCAGCCCGGTCGTCCAGCGGCGCACGGGCCCAGCATCCCCCGGCCGGCGTCCCCACCGGGTCGACCCCGGGCGCCACCACCCACGGACCCTCGGCCGCTGCCCACCGGGCGAGGCGGGGTGGAGGACCGGCGGTGGCCAGGAGGCGGGTGCCGTGGCGCGGCGGCGTCCCGCGCCGCAGGCTGGGGGCGTGGCGGACGTCGACGCGCGGCTGGAGCAGGCCATCGACGCGCTGCTCCACGACCGGCGGGCCGGCGCGACGATCTGCCCCTCGGAGGCCGCCCGCGCCGTCGACCCCGAGGGCTGGCGGGAGCTCATGCCCGCGGCCCGCGCGGCAGCCGGACGGCTGGCCGCGGCCGGGCAGGTGGAGGTCACCCAGCGCGGCGAGGTCGTCGACGTGGCCACCGCGCGCGGCCCGGTACGGGTGCGCCGGCCTCAGTCCTGAGCAGCGGGGTCCTGACCGGCGGCCCGGGACAGCAGCGGGCCCATGCGGTGGTCGACCAGCCGGCGCAGCGCCAGCGCGGTGTCGGTGCGCTGGACGCCGGGGATGGCCAGCACCCGGTCGGTGATCCGCCAGAGGTCGTCGGCGTCGATCGCGACCACCCGTACCAGCAGGTCGGCGACGCCGGACAGCGCCGTCACCTCGAGCACCTCGGGGATGTCCGCCAGCGCCTCGCCGACGTCGGCCAGGCTGCGCTGCACCACCTGCACGGTCATGTACGCGCCCAGCCGGTAGCCCAGCGCCTCGGGGCGGACGCGGTGGTCGAAGGGTGCCAGGGCGCCGCCGGACTCCAGCCGCGCCAGCCGCGCCTGCACGGTGTTGCGCGCCAGGCCGAGCCGCTGCGACAGCGCCATGACCGTCGCGCGCGGGTCCTCGGCCAGGGCCTGCAGCAGGCGGGCGTCGGTGGCGTCGAGAACCGGCACGTCGCTCAGTCTGACAGGCCCGGCGACCCCGTGACCGGTCATCGTGCGCAATCCGATCGGGGGACCTTGCGCAGATCGCTGGGTGGGTGTCTCCTCCATCGCGGGCCGGGTCGTGCCACGATGTGTGAGTGGCGCCACACCCGGGTGCCACGAGGCGTCCACACCGCCCGCACGGCCCGGCGACCCCGGCAGCGGCGGACGACGGCGAGGAGGAGCACGTGAGCGTGTCCAGTGCCACCGAGGTGGTCGACCCGGTACCGGGTGCGGAGGCGCCGCACCTGCCCCGGCAACCCGACCTGGTGCAGCTGCTGACCCCCGAGGGCGAGCGGGTCGAGCACCCGGAGTACGCGATCGACCTCGACGACCAGCAGCTGCGCGACCTCTACCGCGACCTGGTGCTGGTCCGCCGGTGGGACGTCGAGGCCACCGCGCTGCAGCGTCAGGGCGAGCTGGGCATCTGGGCCTCGCTGCTGGGGCAGGAGGCGGCCCAGGTCGGCGCCGGCCGCGCCCTCGAGCCCGGGGACCACGCCTTCCCGACCTACCGCGAGCACGGCGTGGCCTGGACCCGCGGGGTCGACCCGCTGCACGTCATGAGCCTGTTCCGCGGCGTCGACAACGGCGGCTGGGACCCCGTCGCCACCCGCTTCAACCTCTACACCGTCGTCATCGGCGCGCAGTGCCTGCACGCCACCGGCTACGCAATGGGCGTCCAGCGGGACGGCGCCGAGACCGCCGTGCTGGCCTTCCTCGGCGACGGCGCGACCAGCCAGGGCGAGGTCAACGAGGCGATGATCTGGGCGGCCAGCTTCTCCGCGCCGGTCGTCTTCTTCTGCCAGAACAACCAGTACGCGATCAGCGTCCCGCTGGAGCGCCAGTCCCGGGTGCCGCTCTACCAGCGCGCCGCGGGCTTCGGCTTCCCGGGCGTCCGGGTCGACGGCAACGACGTCCTCGCCGTCCTGGCGGTGACGCGGGCGGCCCTGGCCGCCGCCCGGGAGGGCCAGGGCCCGACGTTCATCGAGGCGTTCACCTACCGGATGGGTGCGCACACCACCTCCGACGACCCCACCCGGTACCGGCTGGCCAGCGAGCTGGAGGAGTGGAAGCTGCGCGACCCGATCGCCCGGGTCAAGGCACACCTGTCCCGCAGCGGCGTCGCCGACGCCGACTTCTTCGCCGCCGTCGAGGCCGAGGCCGACGAGCTGGCGGCGCGGATCCGCCGCGGCACCACCGAGATGCCCGACCCGCCCGGGACGGCGATGTTCGACCAGGTCTACGCCGAGCAGACGCCGCACCTGGCCGCGCAGCAGGCCGAGTTCGAGGCGTACCAGGCGAGCTTCGAGGGGGGCGGGCACTGATGACCGCGAGAACGACGCCCGAGCGAGCACCGCTGCGTGCTGGGGGCGCCTCCCGCTCGCGGGGGACAGCGGCCGTGGAGCGGAACGAGGGCGGAGTCGAGTCATGAGCACCGAGACGCTGACCATCGGCAAGGCGCTCAACCTCGGCCTGCGCCGGGCGATGGAGGACGACGCCAAGGTCGTGCTCATGGGCGAGGACATCGGCCGGCTCGGCGGGGTCTTCCGGATCACCGACGGCCTGCAGAAGGACTTCGGCGAGGACCGCGTGGTCGACACCCCGCTGGCCGAGGCCGGCATCCTCGGCACCGCGGTCGGCCTGGCCATGCGCGGCTACCGGCCGGTCTGCGAGATCCAGTTCGACGGGTTCGTCTTCCCGGCCTACAACCAGATCGTCACCCAGGTGGCCAAGATCCACGCCCGCTCCCGCGGGAAGCTGACCATGCCGGTCGTCATCCGGATCCCCTTCGGCGGCGGCATCGGCGCGGTGGAGCACCACAGCGAGAGCCCCGAGGCCTACTTCGCGCACACGCCCGGGCTCAAGGTGGTCGCGGTCAGCAACCCGGTCGACGCCTACTGGGGCATCCAGCAGGCGATCGCGCACCCCGACCCGGTCGTCTTCCTCGAGCCCAAGCGCCGGTACTGGGACAAGGCCGAGGTGGACACCGCGGCCACGCCGGACCCGCTGTTCGCCTCCCGCGTGGTCCGCGGCGGGGACGACGTCACCGTGCTGGCCTACGGCCCGATGGTGAAGACGGCGCTGCAGGCGGCCGAGGCGGCCGCGGAGGAGGGGCGGTCGCTGGAGGTCGTCGACCTGCGCACGCTCTCCCCGCTGGACCTCGACCCGGTTGTCGAGTCGGTGCGGCGCACCGGGCGCTGCGTCGTCGTCCACGAGGCGCCGGTGACCCTCGGTCTCGGCGCGGAGATCGCCGCGCGGGTCACCGAGGAGTGCTTCCACTCCCTGGAGGCGCCGGTGCTGCGGGTGGGCGGCTACGACACGCCCTACCCACCGTCGAAGCTCGAGGAGGAGTACCTCCCCGACCTCGACCGGGTGCTGGATGCCGTCGACCGTGCTCTGCAGTTCTGAGGACAGGGGCTTCTGAGGGATGGGGACGCTCAAGCAGTTCAAGCTGCCCGACGTCGGCGAGGGGCTGACCGAGGGCGAGATCCTGCAGTGGCTGGTGGCCGTCGGCGACACGGTCACGGTGAACCAGCCGCTGTGCGAGGTGGAGACGGCGAAGGCCGCCGTCGAGCTGCCCTCGCCGTTCGCGGGCACGGTCACCGCGCTGCTGCACGAGGCCGGGACCACCGTGGACGTCGGGACGCCGATCATCACCATCGACGTCGGCGGGGAGGGCGGGGGAGACGCCGCCGCAGCCGACGCCGCGGCCGAGCCGGCTGCGGGTCTGATCGGCGGCGCGGCGCCCGGCGGGCGCACGGCGGTGCTCGTCGGCTACGGGCCGCGGACGACGGAGGCCCGTCGGCGTCCGCGCCGTGCCGTCGTCCCCGCGGACGCCGACTACGGCTCGGGAGGCCAGGAGCGCCCACCGCTGCTGGCCACCGCGCCGGACATGACCACCAAGCCGGTGCGGCACGGTGGCCTGGAGGTGGGCCGCCAGGCCGAGGCGCACGCGGCCTCGGTCGACGCGGCGCCGTCCCGCGCGGCCGAGCACGGGCGGCGCCGGCCCCGGCCGCTGGCCAAGCCGCCGGTGCGGAAGCTGGCCAAGGACCTCGGCGTCGACCTCACCGCGCTGACCGGCAGCGGCGCCGGCGGGGTGATCACCCGCGCCGACGTCGAGGCGGCCGCGGCCGGCCCGGCACCGGTGACCGAGCTGCGGCCGGTCGCCGCACCGACGGCGGGGGAGCAGCGGATCCCGGTCAAGGGGGTCCGCAAGCACACCGCGGCCGCGATGGTGGCCAGCGCCTTCACCGCGCCGCACGTCACCGAGTTCCTCACCGTCGACGTCACTCGGATGGTCAAGCTGCGGTCGCGCATCGCCGCGCGGCCCGAGTTCGCCGGGGTCAAGGTCAGCCCGCTGCTGTTCGTGGCCAAGGCGCTGCTGCTGGCCGCCGCGAAGCACCCGATGGTCAACAGCTCCTGGGACGAGGCGGCGCAGGAGATCGTCGTCCACGGGCAGGTCAACCTCGGCATCGCCGCGGCCACGCCCCGCGGGCTCGTCGTCCCCAACGTCAAGGACGCCGGGCGGCTGTCGCTGGCCGAGCTGGCCGGCGCGCTCACCGAGCTGACCGAGACGGCGCGGGCCGGCCGCACCGCCCCGGAGGACATGACCGGCGGCACGATCACCATCACCAACGTCGGCGTCTTCGGGGTCGACACGGGGACGCCGATCCTCAACCCCGGTGAGTCGGCAATCCTCGCCTTCGGCGCGATCCGCGAGCTGCCGTGGGTGCACAAGGGGAAGGTGCGCCCGCGGCAGGTCACGCAGCTGGCCCTGTCGTTCGACCACCGCATCGTCGACGGGGAGCTGGGCAGCCGGTTCCTGGCCGACGTCGGGGCCCTGCTGTCCGACCCGGGGACGGCCCTGGCGTTCTGACGGCATGGAGCCGGCCGGCGCACCGGCCGGCTCCACGCCGTGACCGACGCGCAGCAGCGGTGCCGTCGGCCCTGGGGGCGGCCGCCGCGGGGCCGCTAGCGTCCGCCGCGTCATCGCGGGCCGGTCCGCGCACCGTGCCCGGCTCGCCCCGAATCGGCGAGAGGCGTGCCATGAGCGACGTGCCGACCGCGGCGCCCGACACCGTCGTCCTGGTCCACGGTCTGTGGATGACCCCGCGCAGCTGGGAACACTGGGTGCCGCACTACGAGGACCGCGGCTACCGCGTGCTGACCCCCGCCTATCCCGGCTTCGAGATCGAGGTCGAGGCGCTGCGGGCGGATCCGCGGGTCATCGCGGAGGCCTCGGTCTCCGACACCGTCGAACACCTCGCCGCCGTGGTGACCGCCCTCGACCGGCCGCCGATCCTCATCGGCCACTCGTTCGGCGGCACGTTCACCCAGCTGCTCCTGGCCCGGGGCCTCGGCGCGGCCGGCGTGGCGATCGACTCGGCGCCGACCGAGGGCGTGCGGGTCACCCCGCCGACGCAGCTCCGGTCGCTGTTCCCCTTCCTCCGCAACCCGGCGAACCGGCACCGCGCGGTCAGCTTCACACCGGAGCAGTTCCACGCCTCGTTCGCCACGACCCTGTCCCGCGAGGAGTCCGATCGGGCGTACGAGCGCTACCACGTGCCCGCCCCGGGCCGGTGGGTGTGGGACGGGGTGATCGCGAACCTCAAGCCCGGCCACCAGGAGACCTGGGTGGACTACGACCGGGACGACCGGGCGCCGCTGCTGTTCGTCACCGGCGGCGAGGACCACGTCATGCCGCCGTCGGTGAACCACTCCAACGCCCGCCACTACCGGCACTCCGCGGCGCTCACCGAGGTCCGCGACCTGCCCGGCCGGTCGCACTGGACCTGCGCCGAACCCGGCTGGGAGGCGGTGGCCGACCTCGCGCTGGACTGGGCGGTCGAGAACGCCGGCCGCCGACCGGTGCCGCGGGCCTGACCTCGCCGTGGACCGCGCGGGCTGACTAGCGTCGCCGTCCGTGACCGACCTCGACCGGCTGCTGGACTTCGCGGCCCGATCCCGGCTGCCCGAGGGCGGCTTCGGCTACCTCGGCGACGACGGCCGCGTACGGCCCGAGCGCGGCCAGGAGACCTGGATCGTCGCCCGCATGACGCACGTCTTCGGGCTCGCCCGGCTGACCGGCCGCGGCGGCTGGGACGAACTGGTCCGGCACGGGGTCGAGGCGCTGGCCGCCGGACCGCTGCACGACGGCGGCCGCGGCGGCTGGTACGCCTCGACCGCCGACGACACCAAGGCCGCGTACGTGCACGCCTTCGCCGTCCTGGCCGGGGCCACGGCCACCGCCGCGGGTGCGCCCGGCGGCCGGGAGCTGCTGGACGAGGCGCTCGGCGTCTGGCAGACGCGGTTCTGGGACGACACGGCGGGCCTGGCGGTCGAGGAGTGGGACGCCGGCTGGGCGCGGCTGTCGGACTACCGCGGCGTCAACGCCAACATGCACGGCGTGGAGGCCTCGCTCGCCGCCGCCGACGCCCTGGGCGACGCCGACCCGCGGGCCGCGCAGCTGCGCGGGCAGGCGCTGCGCACCCTGGAGCGGGTGGTGCACGGCTGGGCGCGGGAGGGGGACTGGCGGCTGCCCGAGCACTTCACCGCGGAGTGGCAGCCGCTGCCCGGGTACAACCGCGACGAGCCGGCGCACCCGTTCCGCCCCTACGGCGTCACGGTGGGGCACCAGTTCGAGTGGTCGCGGCTGGCGCTGCACGCCCGCGCCGTCACGCCGGACGCGCCGTCCTGGCTGCTCGACGACGCCACGGGGCTCTTCACCGCGGCCGCCTCGCGCGGCTGGGCCGCGGACGGGCACGACGGCTTCCCGTACACGCTGGACTGGGACGACCGGCCGGTGGTGACCGCGCGCATGCACTGGGTGCTGTGCGAGGCGGTGGCCGCGGCAGAGACGCTGGCGGCCGTCACCGGCGACGCCTCCTACCGGCGGCTCGCCGCGCACTGGTGGGCGCACGGCGAGGCCCGCTTCGCCGACCCCGGAACCGGCAGCTGGCGCCACGAGCTCACGCCGGAGGGCGCGGTCGCCACGGGCACCTGGGAGGGGCAGCCCGACGCCTACCACCTCGCGCAGGTGCTCCTGCTGCGCGGCCGCCCGGTGCGGGGGAGCGTGGCAGCCGCTCTGCTGTGACCCGGGCCCAGGCAGGTGTCCTGCGCGGAGACGCCGGGTAGAGCGGGTCCATCCGAGGACCCCGAGCAGAGGAGGCCAGCGTGGCCAGCGTGCAGGAATCCGTCGACGTCGACGTCCCCATCCGGGTCGCCTACGACCAGTGGACGCAGTTCGAGTCCTTCCCGCAGTTCATGGGCGGGGTCGAGCGGATCACGCAGCTCGACGAGACGCGCACCCACTGGGTGACCAACATCGACGGCGTCAAGCGGGAGTTCGACGCGGAGATCACCGAGCAGCACCCCGAGGAGCGGGTGGCCTGGACCAGCACCGGCGGCGAGGCCAAGCACGCCGGCGTGGTCACCTTCCACCGCCTCGACGACAACAAGACCCGCGTGATGATCCAGATCGACTGGGAGCCGACGGGCATCGTGGAGAAGGCCGGCGCGGCGCTGGGCTTCGACGACCGGCAGGTCAAGGCCGACGCCAAGCGGTTCAAGGAGTTCATCGAGAGCCGCGGCACCGAGACCGGCGCCTGGCGCGGCGACGTCCCCCGCCCCGACCAGGCCTGAGGCCCCTCCCCAGGCCGGATCGCAGACGCAGGACAGCGCCCGCCCCCTTCTGCAGGGGACGGGCGCCGTCGTCTGTGGCGGTCACCCTCCAGGGCCCCGCCGGCCCCGTCCGGAGGCTCGCCGCGAGCGTGCGAGTAGCAGGAGGACGGGGTCCTCCTGCTACTCGGCGTCGAGGTCCTGGGCGACCAGGCCCGCGATCTGCTCGAGGACGGCGGGGTCCTCGCTGCTCACGACGACCTCCGTCCCCTGCTTCGCGCCGAGCGTCATGATCATCAGCGGCGACCCGGCGTCCACCGGGTTGCCCCCCGGCGTGGCCAGCGTGACCGGCGTCCCGGCCTTGCCGACGGCCTCGGCGATGAGGGCGGCAGGCCGGGCGTGCAGCCCGACGCGGGACCCGACGGTGACGGTCTGACTGGGCATGGGGTACTCCCTCGCTTCGGAGACGGGCGGTGGGCTACAGCCTGGTGGTTCAGGCCCGAGCCGGCTGGGTGACGGGGGCGGCGTTGTGCGCGTGGGCCATGTCGACGGCGTCCTCGGGGACGTCCTCGGCCTTCGGCCGGCCGATGCTCTTGGCGATGGTGACCGCGATCGCGCCCACCACCGTGCCCGCGAGGATCCCGATGACGAACCACAGGATCCCGGTGATCGCGAAGAGCACGAAGAAGCCGCCGTGCGGGGCGCGCAGCTCGACGCCGGCCGCGGCCACGATGGCGCCGGTGGTGGCGCCGCCCAGCATCATCGAGGGGATGACCCGCAGCGGGTCGGCCGCGGCGAACGGGATGGCGCCCTCGGAGATGAACGAGGCACCCAGCAGCCAGGCGGCCTTGCCGTTGTCCCGCTCGGCGGGCGTGTACAGCTTCGGCCGGATCGCGGTGCTCAGCGCCATCGCCAGCGGCGGGACCATGCCGGCGGCCATGACGGTGGCCATGATGACCAGCGGCGCGCCGGTGGCCGTGGCGGTGAGCCCGGTGGTGGCGAAGACGTAGGCCGCCTTGTTGACCGGGCCGCCGAGGTCGAAGCACATCATCAGGCCGAGGATGATCCCGAGCACGGCCGCGGAGGTGCCGGTCAGGCCGTTGAGCCAGTTACCCAGGCCGGTCAGGGCGGCGGCCAGCGGACGGCCGAGGACGACGGCCATCAGGCCGCTGGAGATCAGCGTCGCCAGCAGCGGGATGATCACGACCGGCTGCAGGCCCCGGACCCCCACCGGCAGCTTCCAGCCGCTGATCCACCGCGCGGCGAAGCCGGCGATGATGCCGCCGACGAGGCCGCCGATGAAGCCGGCGCCCACGCTCACCGAGACCGCACCCACGACGAAGCCGGGGACGATGCCCGGGCGGTCGGCGATCGCGTACGCGATGTAGCCGGCCAGGGCGGGGACCAGGAAGCCGAAGGCCGCCTGGCCCAGCACGGTGCAGACCGCGCCGAGGTAGCCCCAGAAGCCGTCGTTGAGGCCCTCGGTCGGTGCGACGTCCGGCAGGTTGAAGAACGTGTTGTTCAGGACCCAGCTCAGCGCGTAGCTGTTGCCGTCGGCCGACGACGGGTCGGTGCTGACGATCTGGTAGCCGCCGAACAGGAAGCCCAGGGCGATGAGCAGGCCGCCCGCCGCGACGAACGGGATCATGTAGCTGACGCCGGTGAGCAGCCAGCGGCGGATCTCCGTGCCGGCGCCCGGCTTGCCGGCCGCGGCGGCCGGCTCGTCGGCGCCGCCGGCGCCGCCCGGCACCCGGCGGGCGTTCGGGTCGTCCGCGGCGGCCAGCGCCTCGCGGACCATGACGTCGGGCTCGTTGATCGCCCGCTTGGTGCCGGACTGGACGAGCGGCTTGCCGGCGAAGCGGTCCCGGTCCCGGACGCCCACGTCGACGGCGAAGATGACCGCGTCCGCGGCGCGGATCACGGCCGGGTCCAGCGGGGTGGAGCCCGAGGAGCCCTGGGTCTCCACGTGCACGTCGACCCCGGCGGCCTCCCCGGCGGCGGTGAGCTTGTCGGCGGCCATGTAGGTGTGCGCGATGCCGGTCGGGCAGGCGCTCACGACGACCAGGCTGCGGCGGGCGCCGGTGGTGGAGGTGTCGGCGGCCGGCGCGGCGGCGGGGGTGGCGGCGGTCGCGGCGCTCGAGGAGCCGGCCGCCGCGGGTGCGCCGGCGGGCGCCGGCTCGGGGGAGACGACCTCCTGCACCAGCCGCACGACCTCGTCGGCGGAGCCGGCCGCGCGCAGGGAGGCCACGAACTCCGGCCGCACCAGCGCCCGGGCCAGGGCGGTCAGCAGCGTGAGGTGGTCGGCGTCGCCGTGCGCCGGCGCGGCGATGAGGAAGACCAGGTCGGCCGGGCCGTCGGGGGCGCCGAAGTCGACCTTGGGGTCCAGGCGGGCGAAGGCCAGCGAGGCCTCGGTGACCGCGGCCGAGCGGCAGTGCGGGATCGCGATGCCGCCGGGCAGGCCGGTGGCCGCCTGCGCCTCGCGCGCCAGGGCGTCGTCGGCCAGGGCGTCGGCCCCGGTGGCCCGCCCGGCGCCGGCGACGAGGCCGGCGAGCCGGCGGACGACCGCGGTCTTGTCGGAGCCCAGGTCGGCGTCGAGCGCCACCAGGTCAGGGGTGATGAGGTCGGGCATGGCTCACCTACTCGAGAGGCGTCAGACGTCGCGGCCGGCGGCCGGGACGGTGGTGCGCTGTGCAGTGGGCGGTGCGGGAGTGGTGCTGGGCAGACCCTCGGTCCGGACGGTGGCGACCTCGACGTCGAGGGCGGCCACCTGCTCGGGCGTGGGGACGGCGGAACCGGGCAGCGAGGCGCTGGCGGCGCCGTACGCGACGGCGCTGCGGAGCCGTTCGGCCGGTCCGGCGCCGGCCAGGTCGGCCAGCACGTGCCCGGCCAGGCTGCAGTCGCCGGCGCCGACGGTGCTGCGGACGGCGATCCGCGGCGGGGTGGCCGCCCAGACGCCCTCGGCGCAGGACAGCAGCGCACCGTCGGCCCCGAGGGTCAGGAGCACCTCGGCCACGCCGCGCGCGTGCAGCGTGTCGACGGCGGCCAGCGCGGTGGCGCGGTTGGCGGTGAGGTGGGCCTCGGGGACGCCGGAGAGCTGGGCGAGCTCCTCGGAGTTGGGCTTGAGCAGGTCGGGCGCGGCGTCCGGACCGGCGCCCAGCAGGGCCAGCAGCGGCGCCTCGGACGTGTCGACGGCGATCTTCGCGCCGGTGTCGCGCAGCGCGCGGACCAGGTCGGCGTACCAGTCCAGCGGCGTGCCGGGCGGCAGCGAGCCGGACAGCACCACCCAGCGGGCGCCCTCGGCGTGCTGGTGCATCGCGATCGTCAGCGCTCCCCGGGCCTCGTCGTCCAGCGGGGCGCCCGGCTCGTTGAGCTTGGTGGTGGTGCCGTCGGGCTCGGCCAGCGTGTAGTTGGTGCGCACCGGCGTGGCGATGGGGACCGTGGCCATCGGCAGGTCCAGCCCGTGCAGGGCGCGCACGATCGGGTCGTCGTCGGCCGCGGGCAGCACGGTGACGACGTCCCCGCCGGCGGCGGCGATCGCGCGGGCGACGTTCACGCCCTTGCCGCCGGGCTCGGTGGAGCTCGGCGCCAGGCGGGCCACGCCGCCGCGCACCAGCGGGCCGGGCAGCGAGAGCGTCCGGTCCAGGCTGGGGTTGGCGGTCAGGGTGACGACGCGATGGCTCGTGTGCTCGGTCACGCGACCACGACCTCGATCCCGGCGTCGTCGAGACGGGCGAGGTCGGCCGGTGCGGCCTCGGCGTCGGTGACCAGGACGTCGACGTCGGCCGGCGTCGCGAAGCGGACCAGGTGCTCGCGGCCGAGCTTGCTGCTGTCGGCCAGCACGACGACCTTCCGGCCGGCGCGGATCATCGCCCGCTTCACCGAGGCCTCCGCCTCGTCGGGCGTGGTGAACCCGTGCTCGGCGGTGATGCCGTTGCTGCCGAGGAAGACGACGTCGACCCGCAGGTCGGCGAGGGTGGCGACGGTCCGCTCGCCGACGGCGCACTGGGTGATCCCGCGGACCCGACCGCCGAGCACGTGCAGGTCGACGCCGGGGGCGGCGGCCAGCCGGGCGGCAATCGGCACCGAGTGCGTGGCGACCAGCAGCCGCCGGTCGCCGGGGAGGACCTCGGCCAGCGCGGCCGTGGAACTGCCGCCGTCGAGCAGCAGGCTGCCGTCGGACCCGGGCAGCAGGTCCAGCGCGGCGGCGGCGATCTTGCGCTTCTGCTCGCTGCGGGTGGCGTGCCGCTCGCCGAGCGCGGTCTCCACGTAGGTGAGCGCGCCGGCCGGGACGGCGCCGCCGTGCACGCGGCGCAGCATCCCCGCGCGCTCGAGGACGGCGAGGTCGCGACGCACGGTCTCGGTGGTGACCCCGAACTCCTCGGCGAGCGCGGTCACCGACACCCGACCGCGGTCGGCGACCAGTCCGGCGATCGTCTGCTGACGCTCCTCGGCGTACATGCCCACCTCCCTGCCCCTAGCACACAACGGTTGCCCGTTTGTGTTGGCTTGGTGTTGTGTTGGTGTTGTTCTACGTCCGATCCGTTGACAAGTCAACACCCATTCGTGACTCTGGTCATAGCCGGAATCGCGTTCCCCCTGACTCGTGCGAGGTAGCCATGACCACCCACGCTCCCGGAACCGCCGCCCTGTCGACCACCGGTCCGGTGGTGCTGCCCGGCACGCCCGTCGTCCCCGGGGTGGCCTGGGGCCCGGTCGTCCGCCCCTCGGGCGCGGTCCTGCTGCCGTCCGACGACGGCGTCGTGGTCGCCGAGGAGGAGCGCGCGGGGGAGAAGGAGCGCTTCGCCGCGGCCGCGGGCGTGGTGGCCGACCGGCTCGCCGAGCGGGCGCGCGCGGCGACCGGGGTGAGCGCCGAGGTGCTCGCCACCACCGCCGGCCTGGCCCGCGACCGCGGCCTGCTCTCGGCGGTCGAGCAGCGGATCGACGCCGGCACCCCCGCCGCCGTCGCCACCGTGCAGGCCGCGCAGCAGTTCGTCGACCTGTTCACCGGCCTGGGCGGGCTCATGGCCGAGCGGGTGACCGACGTCCGGGACGTCCGGGACCGGATCGTCGCCCAGCTGACCGGGCAGGGGGAGCCCGGTGTCCCGAGCCCGGAGCAGCCCTCGGTGCTGCTGGCCGAGGACCTCGCGCCGGCCGACACCGCGGGGCTGGACCCGACCCGCATCACCGGCCTGGCCACCCGGCTGGGCGGCACGACCAGCCACACCGCGATCATCGCCCGTCAGCTCGGGCTGCCCTGCGTGGTCGCCGTCGGCGGCCTGGACGACGTCCCGGAGGGCGCCACCGTGCTGCTCGACGGGGAGCGCGGCACCGTCACCATCGACCCGGACCCGGAGGAGGCCCGTGCCCGCGTGGCGGCCGCGCAGAGCGCCGCCGCGGCGCTGGCCGGGTACCGCGGCCCCGGCCGCACCCGCGACGGCCTCGAGGTCAAGGTGCTGGCCAACGTGCAGGACGGCGCCGGGGCGCGGGCCGCGGCGGGC
Organism: Geodermatophilus siccatus; assembly: GCF_900103785.1. Taxonomy (GTDB): domain Bacteria; phylum Actinomycetota; class Actinomycetes; order Mycobacteriales; family Geodermatophilaceae; genus Geodermatophilus; species Geodermatophilus siccatus. The sequence goes on from NZ_FNHE01000010.1 coordinate 129,082, forward strand.
AAGCACGCCGAGGGCGTCGGGCTGCTGCGCACCGAGCTGGCCTTCCTCAGCCGGGCCGAGGAGCCCTCGGTGGAGGAGCAGGCGGCAGGTTACGCCGAGGTGTTCGAGGCCTTCCCCGGCCAGCGGGTCGTCGTCCGCACGCTGGACGCCGGGTCGGACAAGCCGCTGGCCTTCGCCACGATGCCCGACGAGGAGAACCCGGCGCTCGGCGTCCGCGGGTTGCGCGTCGCCCGCCGCGACCCCGGCCTGCTGGAGCGGCAGCTGGACGCGATCGCCGAGGGTGCCCGCCGGGCCGGTGCCTCGCCGTGGGTGATGGCGCCGATGGTGGCCACCGTCGGCGAGGCCGCGGACTTCGCCGCACGTGTCCGCGCCCGCGGGCTCACCCCCGGCGTGATGATCGAGGTGCCGTCGGCGGCGCTGATGGCCGAGCGGCTGCTGCAGCACGTCGACTTCCTGTCGATCGGCACCAACGACCTCTCGCAGTACACGCTGGCCGCCGACCGGCTCTCCGCCGACCTCGCCGACCTCACCGACCCGTGGCAGCCGGCGCTGCTGGCCCTGGTGCAGCTCACCGCGGAGGCCGGCCGCCGTACCGGGAAGCCGGTCGGCGTCTGCGGGGAGGCCGCCGCCGACCCGCTGCTCGCCTGCGTCCTGGTCGGCCTCGGCGTCACCTCGCTGTCGTGTGCGGCCTCGTCGATCGCCGGTGTCGGTGCCCGGCTGGCCGTCGTCGACACCGACGCGTGCCGGCGGGCCGCGGAGGCGGCGCTGCTGACCGACGACCCGCAGGCCGCCCGGGCGGCGGCGCGCCGGGAGCTCGGCGTCGACTGAAGGGGGACCTCTCTGCCCCCCGGCGCTCGCCGCCGGCCCCGTCGAGGGGCTCGCCGCGGGCGGTGAGGGGGACGGGGCCCTCCTGCCTGCGGAGGGCCCGAGGGCGACATCACCCTCCGAGGTGAGGGATCCTCGCTGTGTCATCGAGCTCGCCTGGCTTTCTTCGGAATAGTCGGGGTCGCGCCTGCATTGCTCAAGGTGCAGACCTCACGAGACCGGAAGAAGGCGACGAGTCATGAACAGCGTGACCTCCAGCTGGCGGCGGCGTCGGCAGGCGGCGCGGACGCGTCGGGCGCTCGACCGCGCCCTCGCGCGCACCAGCAGCCCGGCGATGCGCGACGAGCTGCTGACGATGGCGAACAGCAGCGGGTCCACCCGCTGAGCCGTTCCCGACGACGCGCGACCCCGGCCTCCTCTGGAGACCGGGGTCGCTTGCTGTCCGCCCCCGTCCCGGATCCCACTGGCCCCCCTGCAGGGTCCCGCTGCGAGCTCGCGAGTGGCGGGGGCAGGGGGGTCCTCCTGGAGGCGTGAGGAGGGCGGGGTCCTTCCGCGGTGGGGGGCGGGGGATCCTCCTCAGTGCAGGCCGTGGACGACCGCGTGTCCCCGGCCGCGGCTCATCGTCGCCCGGTTGATCGGCAGGGTCACCACGAAGGCGACCGCCAGCGCACCCGCGAGGGCGAGCCAGAACAGGGCGGTGGAGATGCCGGCCTCCATGGCGCCGGGGACCGACAGCACGACGGCGTTGTCGACGACCTCCATGACGGCGATGGAGATCGTGTCGGTGGCCAGTGCGACGCGCAGCGCCTGCCGGAAGGGCACTCCTGCACGCAGCACGCCCCGCATCGTCAGCGCGTAGCCGAAGACGAAGGCCAGGGCGACCGCGAGCGCGACCGTGGCCCAGTCGGACAGGCCGACGGACGTGCCGATCACCATGCCGAGCACCTCGCCGATGGCGCAGCCGGTGAGGCAGTGCAGCGTGGCCGTGGCCGCCATGGCCCAGGAGACCGGGCCGGGACCGTGCCCGGACCCGTGGGTGTGCACGTCGAGCGCCTGTGGCGCGTGGTCGCGCGGGCTCGTCGTCACGGGAGTCGCCTCCTCGGGTCGGCCGTCGGGGACGGGTGTCCGCGACGACGTACACCACACCCCCCTGGGGTAACTGGTGGCGAGCGGGCCGCGTCGTCCCCCCATGGGGTGTACCCGTTCAACCCCGGGCGCCGTCCTGCCGATGGGACGGGCGTGAGCAGAACGGGAGGCCCCAGGTGAGCGGCCCTGCGGTGTCCGAGGCCCGGGAGACGTCCGGCGCCACCACGGGGCTGCTGCTGAGCTACGTGCGCCAGCAGGGTGGGGACGACGCGGTCGCGGAGGTGCTGCGCCGTGCCGGCGTGCCCTTCACCGCCGCCGAGCTCGAGCTGCCGTCGCACTGGACCAGCTACGACACCCGGATCAAGCTCTTCGCCGCCGCCACCGAGGTGCTCGGCGACCCGCAGACCATGTTCCGCGTCGGCCGCGAGGCCCTCGGGCTCGGCCTGACCCCGGCCCTGGTGCTGCTCGTCCGCGCGATGGGCTCGCCGCGCCAGGTGTACCGCCAGCTCCCGCGGGCCGTGGCCAAGTTCACCACGACCTCGACCATGCGGGTCGTCGAGTCCGGCGCCACCCACGCGACGCTCAGCTACCGGTTGCACGAGGGCTACCCGCACTCCCGGCTGGACTGCGAGTACGCCCAGGGCCTCATCGGCATGGTGCCGACGCTCTTCGGGCTGCCCCCGGCCCAGCTGCTGCACTCCGAGTGCGAGTCCGACGGCCACTCCGTCTGCACCTACCACCTGACGTGGGAGCGACGCCGCAGGTTCGGCGGACGCCGTCGCACCGACGAGGACGTCCCCGAGCTGCTCGCCCTGCGCGACCAGCTGCGCATCCTGCAGTCGGCGGCCGCGGACCTGGTCGCCAGCGAGGACGTCGAGACCGTCCTCCAGCGCATCATCGAGAAGGCCGCCGAGGCGGTGCTCGCCCCGGGCTGGGTGCTCGCCGTGGCCGACCCCGCGGGCGGTCCCGCCCTGGTGCGCAGCGCAGGCCTCCCGCAGCACCAGGTGGACGCCCTCGCGGCCACGTTGCTCGCCGGCGCCGACCCGGGCCCGAACGTCGTCGCGGTCGACGTCGCCTCGGCTCGCCGGGTGCACGGCCGGCTGGCCACGGTCTACCGGCCCGGCGACAGCGGCCTCGTGCACGAGCGCCAGATGCTCGCCGCCTACGCGGGCTACGCCGCGGCCGCCCTCGACCTGCTCATGGCGCTGGAGAGCTCCCGGCAGGAGGCCGACCGGGCCGGGACGCTGCTCACCCTGGCCCACGAGCTCGCCGGTGCCACCGAGGCCGTCGACGTGTGCGCGGTGGTCGCCGAGGCGCTGCCCCGCGTCGTCGGCTGTGACAGCGCCGCGGTGATGCTCTGGGACCCCGCGGAGGGCTGCCTGCGCACGGCCGCCCACGTGGACCCCGTGGAGGAGAACCAGCAGCTGATGTACGGGACGCCCCTCCGCGCCGAGGACGTCCCCGAGCTGGTCGGGATGCTGACGGACCGGGAGCCGCGCTTCCTGCGGCCCGAGTCGAGCAGTCCGGTGCTGCGGCAGCTGCTCACGGCCCTGCAGCTCACCGACGTCGTCGCCGTCCCGGTCGTGGCCGGGCGCACCTTCCTCGGTGTCGCCACCGCGAGCTGGCCGGCCGGGCGGGCGCCCGAGGTGCTCGCCGGCGACGTCCTGCACCGCCTGCGCGGTGTCGGCGACCAGGCCGCGACCGCACTCCAGCGGGCTCGCCTGCTCGAGACGGTGCGGCACCAGGCCACGCACGACGCGCTCACCGGGCTGCCCAACCGGGTGCTCTTCCTCGAACGGCTCGGCGAGGCGCTGGCCACCACGCCCGCCGACCAGCACGTCGGCGTGCTGTTCTGCGACCTCGACCGCTTCAAGGGGGTCAACGACTCGCTCGGCCACGCCGCCGGTGACGAGCTGCTGCGCCAGGTGTCCGCCCGGCTGCGGGCCGCGATCCGCCCCGGCGACACGGTGGGCCGGCTCAGCGGTGACGAGTTCGCCGTCCTGCTGCCCGTCCTCACCCGGCCCGAGGACGCCGACCGCGTCGTCGCCCGCGTGCTGGGCTGCTTCGACGAGCCCTTCCGCCTCGAGGGTGCCGGCGTCGCCGTCGGCACCAGCGTGGGCGTCGCCGTCCAGGGCGGCGGATCGGGCAGCGCCGACGCGCTGCTGCGCGCCTCCGACGCCGACATGTACCGCCACAAGAGAAGGACCCCCTTCCACCCGCGGCTCGCGAGCTCGCCGCGGGACCCTGACGGGGGCCACGAGTCCTAGCTGCAGCTCCTAGGCGCGCAGCCGCGCGCGCAGGGCGGCCTGCTCCTCGGGACCGAAGCCGTGCTCGGTGAGCCAGCCCTGCGGGCCGCCGTGCCGCTCGTCGAGCAGCTCGAGCACCCGGCGCATGGTCTCCGCCCGCGGCGTGTGGCTGGCGACGTCGCGGCGCACCATGTCCTCGGCGTAGGTCGGTGACGCGGCCAGCTTGGCGACCAGGTCGTCGATGACCTCGGCGGTCAGCGCGTAGTCGGCGACGATCTCCTCGTGCGGGACGCCGGCCACGGCGAGCGCGAAGGCCACGACGACCCCGGTGCGGTCCTTGCCCGCGGCGCAGTGCACGACCGTGGCGCCGTCCGTGGGCGCGGCCAGGGCGCGCAGCGCGGCGACCACGTTCTCCGGCCGGTGCGCGAGGTAGCCCAGGTAGGAGCGCACCGCCGGCGGCTCGCCCTGGTCGCCCTCGGCCACCTGCCGCGGCAGGATCGACTCGGCCCAGTCGGCCGGGAGCTCCGGCACGTCGGCCTCCTCGACGGCGAACACGTCGGTGTGGTGACCGCGCTCGGGCAGCAGCGTGAAGTGCCGGTGCGTCACCTCGGGCACCGCGCGCAGCGGGCCGCGGCCCTCCAGCAGCACCTCGGCGGTGGTGCGCAGGTCGACCACCTCGCGCAGCCGCACATCGTCCACCAGCCGGCGGACGTCGTCCTCGCTGAGCGTCTGCAGGTTGTCGCTGCGCAGCACCCGCCCGGGGACCGTCGTCCCGCCGTCGACGGTGGGCAGCCCGCCCAGGTCACGGGTGTTCGTCGTCCCGTCGAGGCGCAGCCAGCGGTCGGTCCGCAGGCGGTCGGAGGCTCCGGAGGTCACGCGCACGACGGTACGACCCACGGGACGCCCGCTCGGTGTGGGCCCGGACCCCACACCCGGTGTCGCGTCCGTGGAGTCCGCTCACGTGGAGTCGGTGCGTGCCACTCCCTACTGTGTGACCCGCCTCACTCGGCGTCCACGGCCTCGCCCGCGCCTCCACCGTCGACCGACAGGAGTCCCATGGACCTGACCAGAGCCAGGACGGTCGTGGCGGGGGTGGCCCTCGCCGTCGTCGCCTCACTCGGCTGGACGACGCCGGCGGGTGCCGCGGACGCCGCCGCCCGGTGTGCGGCGCTCGCGGGGGTGGACATCCCCGCGCGCGTCATCGGCCTCCCGACGACCGGCGGCGCGGTGACCGAAGCCACCCTCGTGGCGCCGTCCGGGAGCGGCACCACCGCGATCGGGGAGTACTGCAGGGTCACCGCGGCGCTGCACCCCGTGGACCCCGCCGCCCCGGACATCCGCATGCAGGTGGCGCTGCCCACCACGTGGAACCAGAAGGCGCTGATGTTCGGCGGGGGCGGCTACAACGGGACGATCCCGGCGCTCGACGGGAACGTCCCGTTCGGTCCGGGCGACGCGCCCAGACCGCTCGGCCGCGGGTACGCGACCTTCGCCAGCGACTCCGGGCACCAGGCACCCGCCGGGTTCCTGCCGACCCCCTCGCTCTACGGCGAGTTCCTCGCCAACGACGAGGCGCTGCGCAACTTCGCCGGCGACGCCCTGAAGAAGACCCGGGACGCCGCCGTGTTCGTCATCGGCCGGTACTACGACCGGAACACCCCGCAGCAGACCTACTTCGCCGGCGGCTCGACCGGCGGCCGGGAGGCGCTCGCCGTCGCCCAGCGCTGGGAGCGTGACTTCGACGGGGTCATCAGCGTCTATCCCGCGTTCAACGCGGCCACCCTCGACCTGTACTTCGGCCACATGACCCGTCAGCTCGCCGCGCCGGGCGCCTTCCCCCGTCCCGCGCAGCAGGTGCTGCTCTACAACGCGGTCGTCACGGCCTGCGACGGCCTCGACGGGTTGACCGACGGCGTCATCAGCAACGAGCCGGCCTGCCGCTTCGACCCCGTCGTCCTGCGCTGCCCGGAGGGGCAGGACACCGGCGACACCTGCCTGTCCGACCCGCAGATCACCGCGATCCGCGCCGTCTCCAGCCCGATCACGTTCCCCTACCCCCTGGCCAGCGGTGAGACCGGCTACCCGGGCTTCCCGTTCCTCTCGGGCGCGGACATGTCGACACCGCTGCTCGGCCTGGGGACGACCGCGCCGGCCACCCCCATGCCGAAGACCGCCGGCTACGGCATGCAGTTCTGGGACGCCTGGGTCACGTACGCCGTGACCCGGGACCCCGCCTTCGACTCGCTGTCCCTGGACCCGCTGGCGCCGGGCCCCTGGCAGGACCGCATCTCGGAGCTCACCGCGCTGCAGGACGTCAACAGCACCGACCTGCGGCCCTTCGCGAGGAGGGGCGGGAAGCTGCTGCTGCTGCACGGGACGGCGGACGAGCTGGTCAGCCACCGGGCCACGGTGGAGTACTACGAGGGGCTCGTGCAGACCATGGGGCAGCGCCGGGTCGACGCGTTCACCCGCTTCTACCTGGTCCCCGGTGCCAACCACGCCAACGTCGCTGCCGCCTTCGCCGCCGGCTGGGACTCCCTCACCGCCCTGGACCACTGGGTCACGACCGGCGCGGCGCCGGCCGACCCCGTCGTCCGGGACACCAACCCCGGCGCCACCCGCACGCGGCCGCTGTGCGAGTACCCGACCCACCCCCGGTACAGCGGCTCGGGCAGCCCCGACGAGGCGGGCAGCTTCGACTGCGTGACCGGATAGCCGGGGTCGGGACGGAGCCCGGCGCCACCGGTGCCCACGTGGTCGACGCCCCGCGTGGGCACCGGCGGACGGCGGCGTCGCGGCGCCCGCCCGCGATGGGTCAGGCCTCGAGGAGCCGGTCGCACACCGCCAGCAGTCGTGACCGCAGCTCTGCACCGCGGCGGGCGAACTCCCGCTGCCCGGCGACGTACTCCGCCTTGCCCTCCGGCGTCTCGATCGCGACCGGGCCGTAGCCCGCCTCGCGCAGGTCGTACGGCGAGGCGCGCATGTCCAGCTCCCGGACGTCGGCCGCCAGCACGAAGCAGTCCAGCAGCAGGTCGCCGGGGACGGCGGGACCGAGCTTGTAGGCCCACTTGTAGAGGTCCATGGTCGCGTGCAGGCAGCCCGGCTGCTCCATCTCGACCTGGGTGGCGCGGGTGGGCCGCAGCCGGTTGCGGCCGACGGCGGCGGGCGTGAAGAACCGGAACGCGTCGAAGTGCGAGCAGCGCACCGGGTGGGACTCGACGACGGCATCGGTGCCGGCCCGGCCCAGCCGCAAGGGCAGCGGGTGCCGGTGCTCGTCGGCCCGGTAGACCATCGCCCACTCGTGCAGCCCGAAGCAGCCGGTGTGCGCGGGCCGGGACGCGGTCGCGGCCAGCAGTCGGGCGACGAAGGCGGCGGTGTCCCCGCGGTCGGCCAGGAAGGCGTCGAGGTCGAGGGTGACCGCGCCGTCGTCGTCGGTGGCGTACCAGCGCCAGGCGGCGTGCGGCGCGGGTCCGTCGGCGCCGGGCTCGAGGACCACCCCGGGGCCCGGGTGCCAGCGGCGCAGCTGCGCGGGGCGGGCGCTGTAGTACTCGTAGAGGAAGTCCTCGACCGGGTGGCGGGTGCCGGTCGCCCGGCGGGCCCGGTGCGCCGCGGTCAGCGCGTCGGCCCGCTCCGCGTGCGCCCGCGCCAGCGCCGTCCACCGGTCTGCCGGCAGGCGGGTGGGGACGGCGGGCACCGGACCAGGGTAGGTGGCTAGTCGTCCCTGCCTCGGCCGCCGGCCTCGGTCCCCGTGGCTCCCGTTCCCGGTGCGGCCCTGGAGCCGTCGTGGCCGCGGAAGTCGTCGAGGAGCTGCTTGAACAGCAGCCTCCGCAGGTCGACGTACACGGCTCGGTCCCGGGTGGGGTCCACCGCCAAGCGCTCGAGCGCCAGGAGCCGTGCCGTGCGCGCCGGCTCGCGGTAGTGCTCCCGCAGCTGCTCGGCCGTCTCCCTGTAGGAGACGGCGAAGGTCCTCGACACGATCGCCGCCAGCGTGGCGCCCAGTGCCGCCAGACCCCCGACGACGTAACGGCTCGCCTCGTCCTGGGTCGGCTGGAGCGCGACGAGGGCGCCGACGACGAGGACGGCGACGGCGACGGCGGCAGCGACCGTGGCGTTGCGGAACGACGTCGATGCCTGCCGCACGCTGAGCACGTGGTACTCGTCGAGCTGCTGGCGGTTCAGGCGGAACAGCTGGGCCAGCGGGAGGCCGTCCGCGAGCTCGTCGACGGCTCGGGCCACCTGGTCCGCGCGGAGTGCGTGCACCCGGTCGAAGAACGCCCGGCGAGCCCTGGCGTACCGCGAGGCGACCACGCCCAGCAGGAGCAGCCCCGGGCCGAGCAGGAGCGTCTGGACGATCCGGATGGTGATCCGCAGCCCGTCCGCGGAGGCGACCGCCCGCGAGGTGAGCACCCACTCGAGCGCCACGGTGGCGACCGCGAGCGCGAAGGCGACGAGCAGCGACCCGGGCACGCTCGTCGGCGAGGTCCAGTCGCCGCGTCCGCCCGGGAACAGGACCTGGCGCTCCGGGCTGTCCTGCCACAGCAGGGAGGACGCGGAGACCCGCCGGCCCGGCGTCCCGCCGTCCTCCGCGGCGCCCGTCTCCCGAGAGCCCTCCTCGCGGGAGGACCCCTCGTCGGTGGTGGACATCGGCATCGACCCCCGCGCCGGTGGTGGCCCGTGCGGAGCGAAGGTCCTCCCGCGGAGGGGGACGCACAAGAGGGAGGGCTGCGCCCGATCAGCCGGCGGCGGGACCGGTGAGCCGGTGCAGCCGCAGGGCCAGGTGCACCTCCAGGGCCCGCTCGGGCGTCGACCACTCGCGGCCCAGCAGCCGGCCCACCCGCTCCAGGCGCTGGGTGACGGTGTTGACGTGCACCTGCAGGGCCTCGGCCGCCCTCGCCGGTGACCCGCCGGCGCCGAACCAGGCCCGCAGCGTCCCGACCAGGTCGGTGCCGCGCCGCTCGTCGTAGTCCAGCACCGGGCCGAGCGTGGCGGTCACGAAACCGCGCACGTCCCGCCCCTCGCCGACCAGCAGCCCGACGAAGCCGAGCTCGTCGGCGCTGGCCGCCTGACCGCCCCGGCCGAGGGCGACCAGCGTCGAGGCGCAGCGCCGGGCCTCGACGTGCGCGGGGGCGACCGCGGCCGGCCCCTGCACCGGCCCGGCACCTCCGACGGTCACCGGCCGCCCCACGGCCGTGGTGAGCTCCCGGCACACCTGCGCCGCCGCGACGCCGGGCTCCCGACCCGGCAGGCAGAGCACCACCCGCCCGTCGTTCAGGCCCGCCAGCCCGCCGCGGACGGCGGCCAGGTGGGTGGCGGCGGCCAGCGCCCGGCCCCGGCCGCGCTCCTCCACCAGGACGACGACGACGGCGTGCGGCCGGTCGAGGTCGGCGCCCAGCCGGCGGGCGCGCTCCCGCAGCCCGTCGGGGTCGCGCAGCGCCGGCCCGAGCAGCTCCTCCAGCAGCTCGCCGCGCACGCGGCCCTCGGCCTCGCTGGCGGTGCGCCGGATGAGCAGCAGCAGGGAGGTCACCAGTGCGGCGCGCTCGAGGATGCGCTGGTCGGAGTCGGAGAGCTCGTCGTCCCGGTGCAGCACCAGGCCGCCGAGCAGCTCGGCGCCCACGGTCACCGCGGCGGTCCACCAGCTGCCGTCGCGGACCGTCCGGCCGGTCGAGCGGGCCAGCGTGAGGGCGGCCGCGGGGTCGGGCGGCAGGTCGCCGTCCGACCCGGGGGACGGCGTGCCGCGGCCGTGCTCGTCGAGGATGGTGATCCGCCCGCCGAGCGCCTCGGTGACCGCGGCCGCGACGTCCTCCACCCCGCCGCCGCGCAGCACGATGTCGATGAACCGGTCGTGCGCGCCGGCGGCCCGCTCCACCGAGGCGGAGTGGGCACGCAGCTCCCGGGTGGCCGTCGACAGCTCCTCCAGCGCCGACCGGGTCTCCTCCAGCAGGCGGGCGTTGTCCAGCGCGATCGCCGCGTGCGCGGCCAGCGAGCCCAGCAGCGAGACCTCGGAGCGGTCGTAGAGCCGCTCGTCGCGGTCGGCGGCGAAGAGCACGCCGATCACCCGCGACCCGCGCACCAGCGGGACGCCGAGGATGGCGACCAGGCCCTCCTCGGCGACACCCCCGTTGATCTCGTCGGTGTGCTGGAAGCGCGGGTCGGCGAAGTAGCGGGCGGTGGCGTACGGCGCGGCGGTCTGCGCGACCAGCCCGCCGAGGCCGGCGCCCATCGGCAGCCGCAGCGCCTGGAACCGGGCCGAGACGGAGCCGTCCGTCACCCGCATGTAGGTGTCGCCGCGGGCGTCGTCGTGCAGGGTCAGGTAGGAGACGTCGGTGCCGAGCAGCTGCCGGGCCCGCCGGACGATCGCGGTGAGCACGTCGTCGACGCTGCGCAGGGAGGCGAGGTCGCCGGCGGTGTCGAACAGTGCGGCGAGCTCGGACTCCCGGCGGCGTCGCGCGGCGAACGCGTCGCGCACCTGCAGGGCCAGCAGCTTGACCCGCTCCAGCCCGGCGAGCGCCGCACCGTCGGCACCGGCGGCCCGGGCGCGCACCACCGGCCCCTCGAACTCGATCGCCGCCGCCTCCTCCAGCAGCAGCGCGAAGTACTCCGCGGCACCGTCCAGCCCCCCTGGCGCCGGCCCCGCCCCCCTGCGGGGGCCTCCTGCGGTGGGCGGCAGGGGGTCCTCCATCAGTGGGCGGTCCACCCGCCGTCCATGACCAGGGAGCTGCCGGTGATCGACGCGGCGACGGGGGAGCAGAGGTAGGCGACCGCCTCGGCGACCTCCTCGGGCTCGATCAGCCGCTTGACGGCCGCGGGGGCGAGCATGACCTGCTCGACCACCTCGTCCTCGGACAGGCCGTGGGCCCTGGCCTGGTCGGCGATCTGGTTCTCCACCAGCGGGGTGCGCACGTAGGCGGGGTTGACGCAGTTGGAGGTGACCCCGTGCGGGGCGCCCTCCAGCGCGATCACCTTCGACAGCCCCTCGAGACCGTGCTTGGCGGTGACGTAGGCGCTCTTGTACGCGGAGGCCCGCAGCCCGTGGACCGAGCTGACGTTGACGATCCGGCCCCAGCCGCGCTCGTACATGTGCGGCAGCGCGCCGCGGACCAGCCGGAACGGCGTCTCCAGCATCAGCCGCAGGATCAGCGAGAAGCGGTCGACCGGGAACTCGTGCAGCGGGGCCACGTGCTGCAGCCCGGCGTTGTTGACCAGCACGTCCACGTCGAGGTCCAGGCCGTCGACCGCGTCGAGGTCGGAGAGGTCGACGGCGACCGCCGTCCCCCCGACCGCCGTCGCCACCGCCTTCGCCGCCTCGGCGTCACGGTCGACGACGACCACGTCCGCGCCCGCCTGAGCCAGTCGCACGGCGCAGGCGCGGCCGATGCCCGAGGCGCCGCCGGTGATGAGGGCCCGCCGCCCGCTGAGGGTTCCTGAGTCCGCCATGTCGCGGAAGGCTAGAGGCTCCTGGCGACCGGCCGCACGGTCGGGGCCCACACACCTCGTCGAGCCGGGATGGGTGCGGCCCACATCGCGCCATGAGCCGTCCCCCGGAGGGGGCACCACACCAGGACGCCGGACGGCGCCGTCCGGTATGGCGGGCGGACACGTGACCGCGGTCACGTCTGCGGCGCCGCCAGGGCCGCACCCCGCATGCTCCTCGACGAGGAGAGCTCGTGACCGCACCCGCACACCCCGGCGCGCTCCGGTCGCGTCGGCGGCGCGAGCACCGTCGGCACGCGCTCGAGGCGATGCCGACGGGCACCGCGTCCCCCGTGGTCACCACCCCGTCGCGGGGTGCCCTCTGCCTGACCGGATCGGCCGTCGGCCGGTGCAGCTCCTCGGCGTGGTCGGCGTCGCCGCCTGCGCGGTCGCCACGCTGGTCGCCGTCCTCTCGGGGGGACCCGCGCCCCGGCCGCGGACCCGGCGGTCGTCGTCCGGGAGGGCCGGTCGCGCACGTCGGTGCGAGGCCGGCTCACGGGCTCCCCATGACATCCGTCACGGGGGGCCCGTGGCGTCGCCGGGAGGAGTCGTGAGGGACGGCACCTGTGCCGCTGCAGGGACGACGGCAGCGTCAGGGGTGCGCCCGGGAGGAGCGGTCGGACCCCGGCCGGCGGGCGCATCGAGGAGGTCGCCGTGCACCCGTCCGTCGCACCCGCCCCGCCGCCCACGGTGGCGCCCGACCCGTCCGCCGTCGAGGTGGTCGACCTGCACCGCCGGTACGGCGACTTCGAGGCGGTCCGGGGGGTGTCCTTCGAGGTCCGGCCCGGTGAGGTGTTCGCGCTGCTCGGCGTGAACGGCGCCGGCAAGACCTCCGCCCTGGAGGTGCTCGAGGGGCTGGCCCCGGCGTCGGGCGGGTCGGTGCAGGTCCTCGGCGCCGATCCGCGGCGTGAGCGGGCCGCCGTCCGCCCGCACCTGGGCGTGCTGCTGCAGACGAGCGGCCTGCCGGGAGACCTGACCGTCGCCGAGACCGTCCGGACCTGGGCCGGCACCCTGACCACGCCGCGCCCGGTCGACGAGGCGCTCGCGCAGGTGGACCTCACCGGCCGGGCCGACGTCCGGGTGCGCAGCCTCTCCGGCGGGGAGCGCCGCCGGCTCGACCTCGCGCTGGCCCTGCTCGGCCGCCCGCGGGTGCTGGTGCTCGACGAGCCCACCACCGGCCTGGACCCGGAGAGCCGGCGCACCGTGTGGCGCCTGGTCCGCGGCCTGGTGGACGACGGTGCCGCGGTGGTGCTCACCACGCACCACCTGGAGGAGGCCGAGGAGCTGGCCGACCGGATCGCGGTCATGCGCGCCGGCCGGGTCGTGCTGGCCGGCACCCGTGAGGAGATCGCCGAGACCCAGCCGGCCACCGTCCGCTTCACCCTCGACGACGGCGTCCCGCAGCTGCCGGTGCCCGCGGGCGTCGAGGTGGTCAGCGCCGGCCCGCGGGTCGAGTGGCACACCCGCGCGCTGCAGCCGGTGCTCGCCGAGCTGTTGACCTGGGCCGCCGCGAACGGCGTCGTGCTCCGCGGCCTCCAGGCCCGCGCCGCCTCCCTGGAGCAGGCCTTCCTCGCCGTCGCCGACGCCGAGTGACCCCCGACCCGAGAGGAACGCCACGATGACCACGCTCGCCGCTCCTGCCGGCCCCTCCCGGCTCCGCCGTGTCGGGGCCCTCGCCGCCGCCGAGACCCGGCTGCTGCTGCGCAACCGCACCGCCGTCGTCAACTCCGTGCTCATGCCCCTGTTGCTGGTGGCCCTCGTCCCCGGGATGGGCCTCGACGACCGGACGACCGGGCCCGGCCTGCTGACCGCGGCCGCCGGCTTCACGCTGGTCTTCCTGACCTACTACAACCTGGTCACCACCTACGTCGCCCGGCGCGAGGACCTGGTGCTGCAGCGGATGCGCACCGGCGAGCTGAGTGACGGCGAGGTGCTCCTCGCCACCGCCGTCCCCACCCTGCTGGTCACGGTCGGCCAGCTCGTCCTGGTCGCCGTGGGCGTGGTCGTGCTCGACCTGTGGACCGCGCCGGTGGACGCCGTCCTGCCGGTCCTGGCGGTCCTGCTCGGCGCGGCGCTGATGGTCGTGCTGGCCACCGCGAGCACGGTGTTCACCCGGACGCCGGAGTCGGCGCAGATCACCACGCTGCCCGTCGTCCTCGGGACGACCGCGCTCTCCGGGCTGTTCTTCCCGCTGAGCGTGCTGCCTGAGGAGCTGGCCACGGTCGCCCGCCTGCTGCCGCTGACGCCGGTCATCGAGCTGGTGCAGCTGGGCCTCGCGGGGCGGACCTGGGACGGCGAGGTCGTCGCCGGCGCGGAGCTGTGGTGGGCCGCGCTGGTCCCGCTGGGCACGCTCCTGGCCTGGACCGTGCTGGCCGGCCTGGCGACCGCGCGGTGGTTCCGCTGGGCTCCGCGGCGCTGACCCGCCCGGCGCGCGACGGGCGGTACGGCAGCATGGGGGCCGTGCCGACCGTCGCGCGCTGGTGGAGCAGCCGCACCGACCCGCAGCGCATCGACCTCTACACCCGCTCGTCGTACTACACGACGCTGGTGTTCGTCCCGGTCATGCTGTTCTTCGCGGCGGCGTCGGACTGGGTGACGGCCTCCGCGTGGCACCCGGTGGTGCTGCTCGGCTCCTCGGTGGTGACGACGGCGGCCTGCCTCGTGCTCACCCGGCGCGGGTTCCACGACCGCGCCGCCGGCCCCGACCGGCCTGCGCTGCTGGTCGCCCTGGTCGCCGGCCTGATCACCGTCCTGGCGGCGCTGGCCGCCACGGGGGAGGGGCCGGCGCCCGCCGCCCCGTGGGTGACCGGCCTGGTGGGCGCCGCGGTGCTGCTGGCCCTGTCGGTCACCGTCCCGACCCGGCCGCTGGTCACCGGGGCCGCGGTCACCGGCGTGCTGGCCGGTGCGGTGGCGCTCGCCGAGGGCAACCCACCGGCCGCTGCCGTCGCCATCGGCGCCTCGATCGGTCTGGCGGTCGCGTTCTTCGTCACGGCCTTCCGGTTCAGCGTCTGGATCCTCGACGTCGTCCTGGAGATGGAGCGCACCCGCGGCGTGCAGGCGCAGCTCGCGGTCGCCGAGGAGCGGCTGCGCTTCGCCCGCGACCTGCACGACGTCATGGGCCGCAACCTCTCGGCGATCGCGGTGAAGACGCAGCTGGCCGCCGAGCTGGTCCGTCGGGGGAGGGACGGCGCGGCCGAGGAGCTGGCGGACATCAGCCGGGTGGCCGAGGAGTCGCTGCGGGAGGTGCGCGACGTCGTCCGCGGTTACCGGCGCACCGACCTGCCCGGCGAGCTGGCCGGCGCCCGGTCGGTGCTGCGCGCGGCCGGGGTGGGCGTCACGGTGACCGGCGAGGAGGAGGCCGAGGCGCTGCCCGAGCCGGTGCAGGCGGCGCTGGGCTGGGTGGTGCGGGAGGCGGTGACCAACGTGCTGCGGCACAGCCGGGCGAGCTGGTGCAGCGTCGAGCTGCGCGCGGCCGGCGGGGAGGCGGAGCTGCAGGTGACCAACGACGGCGCCCCCGGGGCGGGGACGGCCTGGGGCAACGGGCTCACCGGCCTGGCCGAGCGGCTGGCCGCGACCGGCGGCCGGCTCTCGGCCGGTCCGGCCGGCGACCGGTTCGTCCTCGCCGCGACCGTGCCCGTGAGGGTGTCCGCGTGATCCGGGTGCTGCTGGCCGACGACGAGAACCTGATCCGCTCGGCACTGGCCGCTCTGCTGGCCCTGGAGGAGGACCTCGAGGTGGTGGCCCAGGCCGCCTCCGGTGCCGAGGCCCTGGCGATGGCCCGCGCGCACACGCCCGACGTCGCCGTCCTCGACCTGCAGATGCCCGACCGGGACGGCATCTCCGTGGCCGGGGAGCTCTCCACCGTGCTGCCGGGCTGTGCGGTGGTGATCGTCACCGGGCACGGCCGGGCGGGTCACCTCAAGCGGGCGCTGGAGGCCGGCGTGCGCGGGTTCCTGCCCAAGACGGTGAGCGCGCCGGTGCTCACCGACGTCGTCCGCACGGTGCACCGGGGCGGGCGCTACGTGGACCCGGAGCTGGCCGCGGAGGCGATCAGCGCGGGGGACAGCCCGCTGACGCCGCGCGAGGCCGACGTCCTCGAGCTGGCGGCCGGGGGTGCCCCGGTCGAGGAGATCGCCGCCCGCGCGCACCTGTCAGCCGGGACCGTGCGCAACCACCTGTCGGCCGCGGCGGCCAAGCTGGGCGCGCCGAACCGGCACGCCGCGGTGGAGGCGGCGCGCCGGCACGGCTGGATCTGAACGAGTTTCCTGCACGGTCCTGTCCGGCCCCTGGGCCCGCGCAGAGCGTGGGAGGCGTGGGGAGGACGGGGCCCTCTCAGTCGGGGACGTTGCCCGGACGCACCGTCCCGTCGTCGCGCTGGGCGTCCTCGTCGGTGGTGAGGGTGACCTCGTCGCGCTCGCCGCCGTCGGACCGGTCCTCGCCGGGGACGCCGTCGACGAGGTTGCTCGCGCTGGGGCCGTCGGTGGTGTCCGGGGACTCCCGGTAGCCGGTGTCGTCGGACTCGCTCATCAGATGTCCCTTCCTCCGGATCGGGGAGTGGGTCCCGAGACCTCGCCGGACGGTCCGTCCGTCCGGGCGCGGGCGATGTCGGAGTCGGCGCGGGCGGGGAGGTCGTCGCCGGCCGCGGCATCGCGCTCGATCGCCTCGTCGCGGGTGAG
Source organism: Geodermatophilus siccatus (assembly GCF_900103785.1). Taxonomy (GTDB): domain Bacteria; phylum Actinomycetota; class Actinomycetes; order Mycobacteriales; family Geodermatophilaceae; genus Geodermatophilus; species Geodermatophilus siccatus. Next base: position 145,385 of record NZ_FNHE01000010.1, read on the forward strand.
GGGGACGTCCTCGAACCCCGACCCGGTGTCGCTGTTGTCCCCGCTGCCCGACGCGGTCGGGATGTCCTGCTGGATCCGGTCGCTGCCCTGGGGGTCGCTCACGGGAGCCTCCTGTCCGACGGCGCTGTCGCAGGGGCCATGCCCGCCGCCGTCCCCGTGAAACGGCCGCGGCCGCCGTCCCCGGGAGGACGACGGCCACCGTGGGGTGCGGTCGGCCCTCCTGCAGGGGCCCGTCCCGAGCGTGCGAGGGGTGGGGGCAGGAGGGTCCCTCCTCAGAACGCGGCCTCGTCGACCTCCATGAGGGCGTTGTCGGTGTGCTCGACGATGGTCCGCTCCGCCGTCAGTCTCGGCAGGACCTGCGTGGTGAAGAACCGGGCGGCGGCGAGCTTGCCCTCGTAGAAGTGCCGGTCCCGCTCGGTGACCTCGCCGGCCAGGGCGCCGAGCGCCACCTCGGCCTGGCGCACGAGCAGCCAGGCCGTGACCAGGTCACCGGTGGCCAGCAGCAGCCGGCTGGTGTTCTGGCCGACCTCGTAGAGCGCGGTGAGGTCCTCCTGCGCCCGGGCGAGGTGGCCGAACATCGCCGCCAGCATGCCCTGCACGTCGGCGAGGGCGGTGGCCAGCAGCGCCCGCTCCTCCTTGAGCCGGCCGTTGCCGGCCTCCGCGTCGATCGTGGCCTGGATCTGCTCGGCGACCCAGGTCAGGGCGACGCCGCCGTCCTTGACGATCTTGCGGAAGAAGAAGTCCTGGCCCTGGATCGCCGTGGTGCCCTCGTAGAGGGTGTCGATCTTGGAGTCCCGGATGTACTGCTCGATCGGGTAGTCCTGCAGGTAGCCCGAGCCGCCGAGGGTCTGCAGCGACTCCTGGGTGAGCAGTTGGGTGGCGCGCTCGGAGCCGAAGCCCTTGACCACCGGCAGCAGCAGGTCGTTGACGCGGGCGGCGAGCGTCGCCTCCTCGCTGTCGGCGGTGCCCTCGGCCTCGGCCTGCGTGACCTGGTCGCGGAAGGTGGCGGCGTAGAGGTACAGCGCCCGCATGCCCTCGGCGTAGGACTTCTGCAGCATGAGCGAGCGGCGGACGTCGGGGTGGCGGGTGATGGGGACCCGCGGGGCGTCCTTGCTGGTCGCGGTCAGGTCGGCGCCCTGCACGCGGTTCTTCGCGTAGTCCAGGGCCACCTGGTAGCCGGCCGACAGCGTGGCGATGGCCTTGGCGCCCACGAACATCCGGGCGTGCTCGATGACCCGGAACATCTGCGCGATGCCGTCGTGCACCTCGCCGACCAGCCAGCCCCTCGCCGGCACCGGCCCGGCGCCGAAGGTCAGCTCGCAGGTCGTGGACACCTTCAGGCCCATCTTCTTCTCGACGTTCGTGACGTACACGCCGTTGCGCTCACCCAGCGCGCCGGTCCCGAGGTCGACGTGGAACTTCGGGACGACGAACAGCGAGAGGCCCTTGGTGCCCGGCCCGGCACCCTCGGGGCGGGCCAGCACCAGGTGGACGATGTTGTCCGACAGGTCGTGCTCGGCCGAGGTGATGAACCGCTTGACGCCGGTGACGTGCCACGAGCCGTCGTCCTGCCGGACGGCCTTCGTGCGGCCGGCGCCGACGTCGGAGCCGGCGTCGGGCTCGGTGAGCACCATGGTGGCGCCCCACTTGTGCTCGAGCATGAGCCGGGCGAGCCGCTTCTGGTCGGGGGTGCCGAGCTCGTCCAGGATGGCGGCGAAGGCGGCCCAGGAGCCGTACATGAAGACGGCGGGGTTGGCGCCGAGCACCATCTCGAAGGCCGCCCAGGTCAGGGCGTGCGGAGCGCCGAAGCCGCCGAGGTGCTCGGGCAGGTCGAGGGAGAACCAGTCGCCGTCCTCGACGGCGCGCACCGACCGCTTGAAGCTCTCCGGCAGGGTCACCGAGGAGGTGGCCGGGTCGAACACCGGCGGGTTGCGGTCGGCGTCGGCGAAGGAGTCGGCGATCGGGCCCTCGGCCAGCCGGCGGATCTCGGCCAGCACGCCGCGCGCGGTCTCGACGTCCATCTGTGCGAACGGCCCCGTGCCGAACCGGTCCTTGGTGTCGAGGAACTCGAAGAGGTTGAACTCGAGGTCCCGCAGGTTCGCGGTGTAGTGGCCCATGCCTGTGGCTCCCGGTCTCCGTGCTGCGACCCGCGACTCAGTACCTGCGGGTAACAAACCGTATTACCGGCCGGTAACCAGGAGCAAGCACCGCCGCAGGACCGCGACCTCGGGAGGCGTGGCTCCCCCTCGTGGGGGTGAGCCGGCGAGTCCGACCACCGCCGCGTTCGAGCCGACCAGCTGACCGCGACCCCGCACGAGGGGCCTGACGGTGGTCGCCGAGGGCGTGCAGACCCCCGAGCAGCTGGTGACGCCGGCCGGCCTCGGCTGCGACGCCTCGCAGGGCTTCCTCGTCGCCCGTCCCGTGCCGGCCGGGTCGGTCGCCGCCACCTGGGTCGGGCCGCCGACCTGCCCGCGCCCGCCTGCGCGGGGGCGGGCGGCTGATCGCTCAGCCGGAGCGGCGGCGGGCGCGCAGCACCAGGCCGGCCAGCCACACCAGCAGGCCGCCGAGCGCCGCGGCGATGACCAGGGCCAGCACCAGCGGCGCCTGGACGTCGGTGAAGACCAGGCTGATCTGGACCGTCTGGTTGTTGAAGACGACGAACAGCACCAGCACCACGGTGACGAACAGCAGCAGCGCCAGGGCGAGCGTGCGGCCGGCGGTGCGGCCGGCGTTGCGGACGGGGTGGCGCTCGGGCGCCGTCGTCCCGCCGGTCGGAGCGGGGCCGGGGGTGGCCGGACCGGTGGTCGTCCCGGGGGTGCCGGTCGGACCGGTCGAGGTGCGGAGGGGGTCGGAGCCGGGAGCGGTCACGGGTCGAGTCTGGTGCCCGCCGCCGTCCCGCGCACGGTCAGCGCTGCGCGTCGGGCTCGGTCTCGGCCGGGGGCCAGCTCGGACCCGCGACACCGTCGGCCGGGCCGGGGGTACCGCCCTGGGACTCCGGGTCCCCGGGCGGGGCCCCCTCGCTGCCGAAGGGCTGGGCGTCGCGCGGTTCGTCGGGCTCCGGCATCGTCATGGAGCCAGTCTGCGGCGGCCGTTCCCCCGCGGCGACCGCACGTGGCCCTGCGGTGCGGCGCGGAGGACCGGGGTGTCCGCGCTCACTCGTCCAGGACGGGGCCGGCCTCGTGGTGGGGGTGGCCCTTGGTCCGCTCGCGCTGCTTCATCCGCGCCTCGTAGACGTGCCGGTCGCCGTCGGACAGCTCGTCGCGGGCGCGCTGGTCGAAGGCGCGGAAGACCGACCAGTAGTTGGCGTCGTAGTCCTCGACGATCTGGAAGGTCCAGCGGTCGGCGATGACGTTGCGTCCGACGAGGTCGCGGTCGAGGTCGTCGGCGAGCTGGGTGTGGCCGGCCTTGCGGAAGAGCTCGACGGCGTCCTGGAGCAGCAGGTCGGCCTTGCCGGAGTGCTGGTGGAAGCCGTAGAGCTGGCCGCGTGCCTGCTCGATGGTCTCGAGGGCCTCGGAGAGCTTGCCCAGGCCCTCCACGGTGGTGTCGTCGAGGTCGGGCCGGCTGCGGTCGGTGCTCACCGGCCCATCCTGCGATCCCTCGCGGGTCCCCGCTGGACGACCGCGGAGGAGTGGGGCCGGAGGGTCCCCGACGATGGCCGGATGGGCTCTGCGGGGGTGGCCGCGGTGTCGGCCGGTAGGCCGACGAGGGAACTCAGCGAGCGGCGATGCCGACGAGCCGCTCGGCCAGCTCGCGACCGTGCGAGGCGGGGCCGTCGGGGCCCAGCAGCCCCCCCGAGAGGTACATCCCGTCGATGATGAGGTGCACCTGCGCGGCGAGGTCCTCGCCCGAGCCCGGCGCGACCTGCTCGGCGAGGCGCTCGAGCCGGGCGTGCAGCTCGAACTTGTAGTCGGCGGCGGCGCTGCGCGCGGGGTGCTGCGGGTCGTCGTACTCGCTGCTGACGTTGGTGAACGGGCAGCCACGAAAGCCGGTCCGGGTGACGTCGGCCTCGACGGTGTCGACGACGGACAGCAGCGCCGCCCGCGGGTCGTCGGCGAGGCGCTCGAGCTCGGCGTCGATGCGGGCGAGCACGGTGGCCGCCTTGCGCGCGAGGTAGGCGCCGACCAGGTCGTCCTTGCTCTTGAACAGCCGGTAGACGGTCATCTTGCCCAGCCCGGTCTCGCGGACCAGCTCGTCCATCCCCACGCTGCGCGAGCTGCGGGTCGCGAACAGCCGCTCGGCGGTGTCCAGGACGATGGCCTGCCGCTCCGCCCGACTCCGGCGGACGGGAACCGAGGCGTCGTCGGCGGCGAGGGGGATGGCGGCTGCGGTCACGCCGGCGATGCTGCCGCAGGGCGTGACGGAGCAGTTCGCGGCACGCCGGGACCGGCCGACAGGTGGTTGCTGTGAGTGACGAGGTGCGTCCGGGCTGACCGGGACGCCGGAGGTCGGTGGGACGGGTGTGACGTTCCGTGACTTCCCCGAGGCCCCTCCTGGGCATCCCCGAGAGGATGCCGGAGGGGGTCCTCGCCTCAGGCCCTGCGGATGCGGCGCGGGTTGGCCAGCAGGCGGGACAGGGGCGCGGTCGAGGCCTGTCGGGCCTGCGACTCGTCGGCCGGGCGCTCCTCAGAGGCCTCGGTACCTACTCGGGGCTGGTTCTGGGTGTCCTCCATGGGCCCAGCGTCCCCCGCGCAGCCGGTGGCGAAACAGACCCGCAACGGTGAGTTGAGTCGAAGTCACGGAGAGATGCGTCACTCCCGGTGGCCGACGAGCCCGGCCGGACGCGGGCCGGGCGCGCCGGCCGGCCCGCGCCGCGCCTCGGGTCAGGGCGTGTCGGCACCGCCCGCGGGCCCGTCGCCGCCCTCGGCGGGCTGCTCCGGGTGCGGCGTCTGGCCACCCGCCTCCTCGCCGGGTGGATCCCCGCCCTCGGCTGGTTCGCTGGTGTGCGCGGGCTGGTCGGGTTCGCTCACGGGACTGCCTCCTCGGTCGTCGGCTGGCCGAGCCTGTGCCCGGCCGGCCGCCCGGTCAACCGCTTGCCTCGTCCACCGGGACGGCGGCCGGCAGCCCGGGCCGTGCGGCGGCCAGCGCGGCGGCGTCGGGCAGGGCGCCCCGCGCACCGGGCCCGGTCGTCGACAGCGCCGCCACCGTGGCCGCGGTCGCCACCGCCTCGGCCGCAGTCGAGCCCGCCGCCAGCGCGACGGCCAGCGCCCCGCAGAAGGCGTCACCGGCGCCGGTGGTGTCCACGGGCCGCACGGGCAGCGGCGGCTGCAGCAGCGCCGGGCCGTCGTCCGGCACGAGCAGTGCCCCGCGCCCGCCGAGGGTGACCACCACCGTGCCGGCCGTGAGGCCGCGGGCCAGCTGCGCCAGCTCGCCCGGCGTCCGGTCGCCGGCCGGTGCGCCGGCCAGCTGCCGCAGCTCGTGCTCGTTGGGCACCAGGACGTCGACGCGCGTCAGCAGTCCGGGCGGCAGCGGCTGCGGAGGCGCGGGGGTGAGGACGACGGTGCCCGTGGCGGCCGCCGCCGCGGCCTGCACGGTCTCCAGCGGGACCTCGAGCTGGAGCAGCACCACCCGCGCCTCGCGCACCGCCGCGACGTCGACGTCCGCGGGCCGCAGCTGCGCGTTGGCCCCCGGGACGACGACGATCAGGTTCTCGCCGCTGCCGTCCTCGACCGGGATCGTCGCGCTGCCGGTGGGGACCTCCGGCGTCCGCACCACAGCCGTGACGTCGACCCCGGTGCCGGCGAGGGCGGCCAGCTGCCGGTCGCCGGCCGGGTCGTCGCCGACGCGGCCGACCGCGGCCACCGCGCCGCCGAGCCGGCCGGCCGCCGCGGCCTGGTTGGCGCCCTTGCCGCCCGGCGCCAGGACGGTCTCCCGCCCGACGACGGTCTCGCCGCGGCCGGGCAGCCGGGGGACGCGGACCAGCACGTCCTCGTTGAGGCTGCCGACCACGGTGACGCTCACCCGCGCAGCATCTCCCAGGGGCTCAGCCGTCGCGCGGGCGCCGGTGGCGCAGCGGCACCAGGTACCAGGCCACCACGCCGAGCACGACGACGAAGGCGCAGCAGGCGAGGGCCGGCCACCGGCCGAGGACGACGTCGAGCACGAGCAGCACCGCCGCCGCGATGCCGAGCAGGAGCAGCGCCAGGCCCACCAGCAGCGCGCCGTCGGCGAAGGCGACCAGCTCCTGCTTGCGCCGCTGCCGGAACAGCGTGCGGTGGAAGGAGACCGGCGCGATCAGCACCAGCATCGCGGTCGCGGTGCTCAGGAGGGTGACCGCGTAGACCGTCGTCCCGAAGGCGCCGAGCTCGTCGAAGCGGGCGCTGAACGGCAGGGTGAGCAGGAACGCGAAGAGGATCTGCACGCCGGTGATCGCCACCCGCATCTCCTGCAGCAGCTCGGCGAGGTTGCGGTCGAGCACCTCCTCGGGCGTCTGGCCGCGGGCGACGGCCGCCCCGGCCACGTCGGTCCGTTTCCGCACCACCCACCTGCGGTACCGCGACGAGCAGGACCCGACACGCCCAGCACCCGCGGAGGCAGGCATGGCGCAGGACGAGGACCCGGACACGGTCCGCCGGGAGTTCCAGGAGGCGGTCAACATGTCCCCCGCCGAGCTGGAGCGCTGGCTGGAGACCGAGGAGTCGCAGTCGGTCGGGCAGAAGGAGGACGGCTCGGGCGAGTCCACCGGTCACGCCGCGGGACGCCGGATCGTCGAGCTGCTGCGCAGGAAGAAGTCGGACCTCACCGACGACGACCTCGCCCACATGCGCAAGGTGCACGGCTACGTCGCCCGCCACCTGGCCCAGGAGCCGGGCAAGGAGGACGTCGAGACCTCCAGGTGGCGCTACTCGCTGATGAACTGGGGTCACGACCCCTTGAAGAAGGGCACGAGCTAGCGCATGGGCCGACTGTCCCGGAACGACCCCGCCCAGTACGACGAGCTGGCCGACCAGTGGTGGGAGGCGTCCGGGGGGTTCGCCGCGCTGCACTGGCTGGCCGCGTCGCGGGCCGAGCACATCCCGCCGGCGCCCGGCCCGGACGCGGTGCTGGTCGACCTGGCCTGCGGCGGCGGCCTCATGGCGCCGCACGTCGCCCGGCTCGGCTACCGGCACGTCGGCGTCGACCTCGGCGCGCAGGGCCTCCGGGTGGCCCGCGAGCACGGCGTCCTGCCGGTGCGCGGGTCGGTGCTCGCCGTCCCGCTGGCCGACGGGTGCGCCGACGTCGTGGTGGCCGGGGAGATCCTCGAGCACGTCGAGGACGACGTGGGCGTGCTGGCCGAGTGCGCCCGTCTGCTGCGCCCCGGCGGCACGCTGGTCGTCGACGCGCTCGCGGCCACCCGGATCGGGCGCTTCCTCATGGTCACCGTGGCCGAGCGGCTGCCCGGCGGCCCGCCGCCCGGCATCCACGACCCCGCGCTGTTCGTCGACCGCGCCCGCCTGCTCGCCGCCGCCGACGCGCTGGGCCTGGACCTACGGCTCGTGGGGCTGCGGCCCTCCTTCCGCGAGGCGCTGGCCTGGAAGCTGGGCCGGCGGGACACGGTGCGCATGAAGCCGGTCCGGTCCACCGCCGTCGTCTTCGCTGGTTACGGCAGGCGCCGGGAGGAGGGCGGACGGAGCGGCGCAGCGGACCCGACGCCCGTACGGTCGGGTCCATGAGCGCCTCCGAGCTGCGCCGATGAGCGCCGTCCTGACCGGTGCCGGTCGCGCCCTGCCCACGACGATCGACCAGGCCGCGGCCTGGGACGGCTTCTTCGCCGACCACTACGCCGGCGTCCGCGCGGCGCGGCGGGTCTTCACCGCCTCCGGCGTGCGCCGGCGGCACGCGGTGGCCAACCCGCTGGACGAGGACATCAGCGGGTGGAGCACCGGCGCGCGCATGCAGCGCTACGTCCAGGAGGCCCTGCCGCTGGGCAAGCAGGCGGTGGCCGCCGCCCTCGACGACGCCGGCCTGGCGCCGGGGGACGTCGGCCTGTTCGCCGTCGCCACCTGCACCGGCTACGCCACGCCGGGCCTGGACATCCGGCTGGCCAGCGACCTCGGCATGCCCCCGGGACTGCAGCGGCTGCTGGTCGGGCACATGGGCTGCTACGCCGCCATCCCGGGCCTGGCCGCCGTCGGCGACTACGTGACCGCCCGGTCCCGCCCGGCCGTCCTGCTGTGCTGCGAGCTGACCAGCCTGCACGTGCAGCCTCCGGTGCGCGAGCTCGACCAGGTCGTCGCGCACGCGCTGTTCTCCGACGCCGCCGCCGCCGTCGTCCTGCAGCCCGGCGGCCGCGGACGGCGGCTGGCCGGGGTGGTCGCCCGCACCGACCCCTCGACCGCTGACCACATGACCTGGGACGTCACCGACCTGGGCTTCCGCATGGGGCTCTCCCCGCGGGTGCCCGACGTGCTCTCCCGGCACGTCGGCGACGTCGTCGAGGAGCTGCTCACCGGCGCGGGGCTGCGGATCGAGGACGTCGCCGGCTGGGCGGTGCACCCCGGCGGCCCGCGGATCCTCGACGTCGTCCGCGACCACCTCGGGTTGACCGAGGAGCAGCTGGCCGCCTCCCGCTCCGTGCTGGCCGAGCACGGCAACTGCTCGTCGGCGACGGTGCTGCTCGTGCTCGAGGAGCTCGCCGACGTCGACGGCCCGGTCGTGGCCATGGCGTTCGGCCCCGGGCTCACGCTGTACGCGGCGCTCCTGCTGCCCTCGTGACCGGGGCTCCGCTGGTGACCCCTCGCTGTAGTCGCTACGCTGTGTGAACGAGGTCACTCTCCGGAGGGGGCGCCCGTGGAGGCGAGCGACGGTGCCGTGCGGGTGTTCCTGGTCGACGACCACGAGGTCGTGCGGCGGGGGGTGGCCGAGGTCCTGGAGGAGGACCCGGTCATCACCGTCGTCGGGGAGGCCGGCTCGGTCGCCGAGGCCCTCGCCCGGGTGCCGGCCGTGCGGCCGGACGTCACCGTCGTCGACATGCGCCTGCCCGACGGGGACGGCGCGGAGGTCTGCCGCAAGCTGCGCGAGCGGGTGCCGGGCCTGCGGTGCCTGGTGCTGACGAGCTTCCCCGACGAGGACGCCGTGGCCGCCGCCGTCGCCGCCGGGGCCTCGGGCTACGTGCTCAAGCAGGTCCGCGGCTCGGCGCTGGTCACCGCCGTCCGGACCGTCGCCGACGGCGGCACGCTCTTCGACCGGGACGCCGGGGTCTCGGCGTCCGCCGCGCGCCGCCGTCCGGCCGAGCGGGACCGCCGGCTGGCCGTGCTCACCGAGCAGGAGCGCACGGTGCTGCGGCTGATCGGCGAGGGCCTGACCAACCGTCAGATCGGCGTCCGCATGGGCCTGGCCGAGAAGACGGTGAAGAACTACACCAGCCACCTGCTGGCCAAGCTGGGCCTCGAGCGGCGCACGCAGGCCGCGATCCTCGCCACCGAGCTGCGCGACCGCCCCGACTGAAGAGGGACCCGCCTGCCCCCACCACTCGCGAGTTCGCGTCAGGCCCCGTTTAGAGGCTCGGCGCGAGCTCGCGAGCGGTGAGGAGGACGGGGTCCTTCTTCAGTCCCGGCGCGGCATCGGCACCGACCAGCGGATCTGGGTGCCCTTCGGTCCGGTGGAGGTGGTCAGCCGGCCGCCGTGCCGCTCGGCGCGGTCGGCCAGGTTGGTCAGCCCGCTGCGCACGGAGACCGCGGGCAGCCCGATCCCGTTGTCGGTGACCACGACGCGCACCTCGGTGTCGACGGTCACCGTCACCGTCACCCGGGTGGCCTGCGCGTGCCGCACGACGTTCGTCACCAGCTCGCGGACGACGGCGACGACGTCGGGCAGCAGCGCGGGTGGCAGGTCCTCGTCACCGCGCAGCCGCACGTCCGGGCGCAGCCCCTGCCCGCCGGTGATCGAGCGGACGACGTCGACGATGCGGGAGCGGACGGCGTCGGGCGAGGCGTCGTCGGCCTCGTGCAGCTCGAAGATCGCCGAGCGGATGCGGGCGATGGTGCCGTCGAGCTCGTCGACCCGCTCGGCCAGCGCCGCCGCCGTCTCGGGCAGCTGCTCCTCCAGCGAGCGGCTCACCCGGTCCAGGGCCAGACCGGTGGCGAAGATGCGCTGGACCACGTGGTCGTGCAGGTCCCGGGCGATCCGGTCCCGGTCGGCCTGCACCTGCAGTCGCCGTTCGCGTTGCTGGCTGCGGGCCAGCTCCAGGGCGACCGAGGCCTGCGCGGCGAAGACCGACGCCAGCTCGAGGGTGTCCGGCTCGAAGGGCTCCCGCCCGCGCCGCCGCATGGCGACGACGGTCCCCAGCGCCGGACGACCGCCCAGCGGGATCATCAGCGTGGGGCCGAAGCGCTCGGTCAGCTCGCCGAGCACCGGAGCGCGCTGGCCGCCGACCGCGGCGGCGCTGACGTCGGGGATGAGCACCGGCGTGCCGGTGCGGTGCGCCGTCCCCAGCTGCGTGTCGGTCAGCGGGAGGCGCACACCCTCGGCGTACTCGTAGTAGTGCGCGCCGACGGCCACCACCACGGTGAGCACGTTCTCGTCGTCGGGGCTCGGCACCAGCACGCCGGCGGCGTCGGCCGAGGCGAGATCGGCGACCTGCTCGCCGATGGAGCGCAGCACCGTGTCGGGGTCGGCGCCGGACAGCAGCGCGGTCGCGATGTCCGTGCCGGCCTGGGCCCACGCGCGGCGGTGCTCGGCCCGCTCGACCAGCTCGGCGTTGCCGATGGCCAGGCCGGCGGCGGCGGCCAGCCCGACCGCCGCGGCCTGGTCGGCGTCGGTGAACGCGTCGACGCGCTCGACGGTCAGGAAGAGGTGGCCGAACACCGCCCCCCGCACCCGGACCGGGACCCCGAGGAACGAGCGCATCGGCGGGTGGCCGGGTGGGAAGCCGACCGCCTCCGGGTGGGTGGTCAGGTCGGCCAGGCGCAGCGGCTCGGACCGTCCCAGCAGCAGGCCGACGACGCCGGCCCCGACCGGCGACCGGCCGATCCGCTCCCGCGTGGCGGCGTCCATGCCGACGACGACGAAGCGCTCGTAGGCCGCGCCGGTGTCGTCGAGGACACCGAGCGCGCCGTACGTGGCCCCGGTGGTCTCGACGGCGGCCTGCACGATCCCGTGCAGCGTGCCGTCGACCTGGGCGCTGTGCGCCGTGGGCTGGCTGCCCGGGACGGACACCTCGGCCGAGGACAGGTCGACCGCCCCGGCACCGGGCGGGGTCAGGGCCCGGCGGTCGGGGTGCTCCTGGGGGAGCGGCGGGGACGTGGTGATGCCGGCCTCCGTCACGCGCCGCGGGCGAGGCGGCGGGTCGGCTGCCGGGGGACGGCGGGGCGCAACAGGGTCTTGCCCCGGCTGCTGACCACCACCAGGTCGGCGCCGCGCGTGGCGCTGCTGAGCGCCTCGAACACCGGCCGCTCGAGGACGGCGGTGCGGACGCGGCCGGTGACGCCGGTCTCGGCGATGGCCCGCAGCACCTGGGCCTCCAGCCGCTCCAGCGCGACGGCGCCCGTGCGCCGCCCCGGGCGGGAGACGCCGGGGAGCGTGTCGTCGCCGTCGTCGTCGACCACCCAGACGGCGACCACGGTGGCCTCCCGGCGGGCGGCCTCCCGCAGCGCCCACACCAGGGCGCCGTGCGCGGCCGGCGAGCCGTCGACGTCGACGAGCAGCCAGGGGTTCTGCCGTCGCGGCAGCAGCGGGGTGAGCCGCATCGGCTCCACCCGGCGATCGCCGCGCGCGTCGTCCACGGCGCGGTCCGCGGGGCTGCCCGGCCGATCCTGTTCCGGCTCGTCCCTGAACCGGTGCGCGTCCTCCATGCGGCGATCGTGTACCGCCCCGTTGCGGGGCGGCAGGGACCAAGGGCCCGCGGCGGGCGAGGTCATGGCGTGACTGATCCATCCCGGTGGGTGACTGGGTGTGTCACAGCGGACCGTGACGATCCGGATACGCGGATCTCCGGGGACGTCCCCAGTACGACCGTCGCGTCGCGCTCCTCGTCCCGGACCACGTCCGCCCGCAGTCCGGCCGCCCGCACCGCCGCGGCGGTGCGCGGCGCCTGGCGGGCACTGGTCTCGACGAGGAGGGTCCCGCCGGGCGCCAGCCAGCACCGCGCCTCCGCGGCCACCCGGCGCTGCAGGACGGTGCCGTCGGGGCCGCCGTCCAGTGCGCGGCGCGGCTCGGCGTCGCGCGCCTCGGTCGGCATGAGCGCCACCGCCGCACTGGGCACGTAGGGGGCGTTGACCGCCAGCAGGTCCACCCGGCCGCGGAGCGCGGCCGGCAGCGCGGCGTAGAGGTCGCCCTGGTGCACCCGGCCGCCGACCGGCTCGAGGTTGCGCCGGGCGCAGCGGACGGCGACCGGGTCGACGTCGGCCGCGTGCAGCTCGACCGGGCCCAGGCCGGCGGCCACGGCGAGCGCGACCGCGCCGGAGCCGCAGCACAGGTCGACGACCACCGGGGTACCGGGAGCGGAGCGCAGCAGCGCCACCGCCTGCTCGACCAGCAGCGCGGTCCGCTGCCGCGGCACGAAGACGCCGGACTCGACCGCGACGCGCAGACCGCAGAACCGCGCCCAGCCGAGGACCGTCTCCAGCGGCTCGCCGGCCACCCGACGGTCCACCATCGCGGCGAGGTCCGCCGGGCCGGCGGCCGCGGCGAGCAGCTCGGCGGCCTCCTCCTCGGCGAACACGCAGCCGGCCGCGCGCAGCCGGGCGACCAGGGGCGACGGAGGCTCCGGGGGGACGTCGTCCAGCGACGGTGGCACGGGCCTCCGCCCCCTCCCGACTCCGGCTGCCCGCGAGGCTACGGGCGGGTGGCGGCGTGCATGGGTGGCGCGCCCGCGGGGCAGGGAGGTCGTGCGCGAGCCAGGTCCGACCGGCGACAGGAGCCACCATGCCGACACCCGACCCACGTCCTCCCGGCGAGGACCGCTCCGGTGAGGACCGCCCGAGCTCCCGGGGCCGCCGGGGGAGGGCCGTCGTCGCCAGCACGTTCCTCGCCGGACTGGCGATCGTCCTGGCCGTCCTGCTGCTCGTCCCGCGGTGCAGCCAGGCGGTGCAGGACAACGGGTCGGCCGTCGACGCGCCGTCGGTCGTCGAGCAGACCGTCCCTCAGGCCGACCGGCCGTAGCCCGGCACCCCGGAGCCCCGGCGGCCGTCGAGGACGGGCACGCCGGGGCTCTCTCGCGTGCCGGTCCGGTCAGACGGTGAAGCCGACGCGGTCGATCTTGCGGTGGTAGCGGGTGCCGAGCCCGCCTCCGAGCAGCGCACCGAGCAGCGAGACCAGCGCGGCGGCGACGCCGGCGACGACGCCTGCGGTGGTGGCGGTGCTGCCGCTGACCGGGATGCTCGGCAGGTTCAGCTGGGAGAGCACGTTGTACTGCGCGCCCAGCACCACGCCGAGGACGCCGAGCACGACGACGACCAGCAGGCCGATGAGCCACACGGCCAGGCCCTGCCGGGCCCCGTCGAAGCGGGCCATCCGGCCGGCCACGTAGCCGCCGGCGAGATAGGCGACGAAGAGCACGACCAGCAGGGCGATGCCGCCGGTGAGACCGATGGTGGTGGCCTGCTGGGCGGCCTCGTCCGCGGTGTCCACCTGGCTGAGGCCGAAGGCGACACCGGCCGCCGAGAGGACGGCCAGCAGCAGCACGGCCAGCCCGTTGGCCGACAGCCAGCCGAAGAACGCCGCGCCCCACTTGATGCCGCCGAAGCGGGCGTGCTGCGCGTCGACGGCGTCCCGGGCGGCCCCGCGGGTGGCGTGCGCGCCCTCCGGTGCGGCCGGGGCGGCCGCCGCGGTGGGGGCGTCGAGGCGGGTGCGGGTGCGATCGGGCTCGGTCATCACGTCTCCTCGTGGACGACAGAGGGCCCGGGATGGGTGCCCGGCCGCCCCCGTGGCAAACGGGTCGTGACCGGATCGTGTGACGCGCTGACCAGGGAGGACGCGCCCCGCCGAGCTGGGTCACCGCCGGAGGACGGCTCCGTCACGGACGGTCCGGCGGGGTCCACCGTGGGGAGCGGGGCGGTCATGGGTGCTGACCGGTCGACCGGCCCGGAGGCGGAGAGCGGGTGACGAGAATCGAACTCGCACTGTCAGCTTGGGAAGCTGATGTTCTGCCATTGAACTACACCCGCGGAGTGCGCCCCGAGCTTACCGGAGCGCCCCGTCGGAGGGGAGCGGGGGGCCGCCCGTGCGGATGACGACGGTGGTGCCGGCCGGGCTGGGCGTCGCCGTGATCTGGCCGACGGCGCTCATCAGCATCGAGCCCCGGCCGCGGTCCATGCTCGGCACCCGCTCGCGCCACCGGCCGTAGTCGCGGACCGCGACCTCCACCCGGCCCCCCACGACCTCGGCGCCGACGTCGATGACCGGCTCGGCGGGGTCCTGGGCGTGCTCGATGGCGTTCGTGGCCGCCTCGCAGGCCGCCAGGACCAGGTCGTAGGCGAGGTCCTCGTCCAGGCCCGCCTCGGCGAACAGCGCCCGCAGCCGCCGGCGCAGCGCCGCGACCGACCGGGTGTCGGACGGGAAGCGCCAGTGCCGGCGGACGGCGGTGTCCACGGGGGCGACGGGAGCCGGCGGTGCCTGACCCCCGGCGGACGGCGCGGTCGCGGGTGGGGCCGCCGGCAGGTGCGGGCGGGGCGGCACCGCGGGGACGGCGTCCCCGTCGGCCGCGGCGGTCGCGGACTGCTCGGCGGGGGGCGCGGGACGGGTGACCCCGGCCGCGCGCCCGGCGGCGCGCTCCAGCACCGCGCGCAGCCGCCCGATCAGCTCGGCGGACTCGAACGGCTTGGCCAGGTAGTCGTCCACCCCGGCGTCGAAGCCCTCGACCGCGGCCTCCTGGCCGGCCCGGGCGGTGAGCATGACGACCGGGAGGTCGCGCACGGCGGGGTCGGCCCGCAGGGCGCGGAGCAGGTCGAAGCCGTCGAGTCCGGGCATCATCACGTCGGTCACGACGACGTCGGGCCGCGCGGCCGCGATGCTCTCCAGCGCCTCCTGGCCGTTGGTCGCCGTCCGCACGGTCCAGACCGGGGACAGCAGCCGGGTCAGGTAGGCGCGCATGTCGGCGTTGTCGTCGACGACCAGCACGCTGGTGCCGGGCGTGCTGGCCGGCGTCCGCGGGCCGGCGGCGTCGGGGACGTCGTCCCACGGCGTGACCACGCCGCCGCGCGAGGACGCCGACGGGACGGCGGGTGCGCCGGCCGGGGCGTCGGGCGCGCCGAAGGGCACCCGCACCGTGAAGGTGCTGCCGGTGCCGGGCTCGCTCGTGGCGCTGACCTCGCCGCCGTGCAGGGTGACCAGCTCGCGCACGAGGGCCAGGCCCAGCCCGCTGCCCTCGCGGCTGCGCGCCGCGGTGCCCACACCGCGGTGGAACCGCTCGAACAGGTGCGGCAGCTCCGCGGCGGGGATGCCCACGCCGGTGTCGGCCACCGTCAGCACCAGGTCGTCGCCGTCGGCCCGCAGCGTGACGTCGATGCCGCCGACGAAGGTGTACTTCACCGCGTTGGCGACCAGGTTGAGGACGATCTTCTCCCACATCCGCGGGTCGACGTGGGCGGGCCGGTCCAGCGGCGGGCAGTCGACGGTGAGCCGCAGGCCCGCGCGCTCGGCGGCGGCCCGCAGCACCCCGGCCAGCTCGGTGGTGAAGGCGGCGACGTCGGTCTCCACCCGCACCGCGGACGCCCGGCCGGCCTCGATGCTGACGAACTCCAGCAGGTCGTTGACCAGCCGCTGCAGCCGCTGGCCGTTGCGCAGCGCCAGCGTCAGCGACTCGCGGACGCCGGCGGGCAACGCGGGCCCGTGCTCGGCGAGGGTGTCGGCGATCGGGCCCAGCAGCAGGGTGAGCGGGGTGCGCAGCTCGTGGCTGACGTTGGCGAAGAACGCCGTCTTCGCCTGGTCGAGCTCGGCCAGTGCCTCGGCCCGGGCGCGCTCCTCGGCGTAGGCGCGGGCGTTGCGGACGGCGGCGGCGAACTGACCGGCGAGCAGCTCGTGGAAGGAGCGGTACTCCTCGTCCAGCGCGCGGTTGGGGTTCACGCCGACCACCAGCGCGCCCACGCCGTCGCCGTCGGGGCCGCCGAGGGGGCAGACGACGGCCTCGCTGACGGCGTCGCCGAAGGGCCCGCCGGTCAGGCCCAGGTCGGCGACGGACGGGGGGAGCAGCTCGTCGGGCGAGGCGGCGACCTCGGGCAGCTGTCCGGGCGCGCAGCCGACCACCGCGGCGCGGCGGAGGCCGGGCGCCCCGGGGGCGGCGAGGTAGACGGCGGCGAACGGCACGTCGAGCGGGTCGCCGGCCAGCGCGGCGGCCATCGCCGCCACCGTCGCGGTCTCGTCGACCAGCTCACCGGTCGACGTCGCCACGTCGTGCAGCAGCCGCTGCCGGCGCTCGGCCAGCACCTGCCGGGTCACCTCGGTGCAGACCGCGTGCATGCCCGCGACGCGGCCGTCGTCGCCGTAGGCGGGCGCGTGGGAGACGGTGAAGTAGGTCTCCTCGCGGTAGCCGGCGCGCTCGAGGAGCAGGAGCAGCTGCGGGATCCAGGACGCCTCGCGGGCGGCCATCGCGTGCTCCACCGGCTCCTGCAGCGCCGCCCAGCCCTCGGCGAGGGTCACCCGCAGGTCGTCGCCGATGGCGCCGGGGTGCTTGGTGCCGATCAGCGTCGCGTAGGCGTCGTTGTAGAACTGGGTGTAGCGCGGTCCCCAGGTCAGGATCATCGGGAACCGCGAGACCAGCACCGTGCGGACGGCGTGCCGCAGGCTGGCCGGCCAGGCCTCGACCGGGCCCACCGGGGTGGTGGACCAGTCCAGGGCGGCCATCAGCCGGCCGTTCTCGCCACCGTCACCGAAGAGCTCGTCGTCCCCGGGGGCCGGGGACGGGCGGGCGCCTGTGCTCACGTGCCGGCGCACCTCCCCGTGCTGGTCTCCGCCCCTCCCGACGTGGTGCGGACACACGTCGGTCCCGGTCCCGGTCCTGGGCCGGGTACCGGGACCGAACGGTACCCCGCGGTCAGCGGCGCATCGCCCCGAGGAAGCCGGTCGCCTCCGAGCGCAGCCGCTCGGCCAGCTGGGACAGCCCGGTGACGTCCTGGCCGCCGGGACCCAGGGACGCCGAGCCGTCGACCGCGGCGGCGATGCCGTCCACGACGCCGTTCATCTCGGTGACCGTCGTCCCGACCCGGGTCATGACCGCGGCGACCTCCTCGCAGGCGGCCCGGATCTGCTCGACCTGGGCGGTCACCCGCTCGGTGGCCCGGCCGGTCTGGTCGGCGAGGTCCTTGACCTCCGAGGCGACGACGGCGAAGCCCTTGCCCGCCTCCCCGGCCCGGGCCGCCTCGATGGTCGCGTTGAGCGCCAGCAGCCGGGTCTGGGCGGCGACGGAGTCGATCAGCGCGATGACGTCGCGGATCTCGGCCGCCGACCGGGTGAGCGTGCTCATCGTCTCCTGCGCGGTGGACGCCTGGGCGCTCGCCGCCGAGGCAGCCTCCGCCAGCCCGGACGCCGACGCGCTCATCTCGGTCGAGGCGGTGGCCACCTGCTCCGACGTCGAGAGGACGACGGTCTCGAACTCGTCGGCCAGCAGCAGACGGGCGTTCGTCGCCTCGGTGACCCGGCCCGCGGTCTCGCGCATGGCGTCCCGTGCGGCGTTGATGTCGGTCGCGCCCTTGCGGTAGGCGCCGGCCAGGCCGCCGGTCAGCACCGAGCGGTGGAACCGGCCGGCTGCCGCGGAGGTCAGCGCGGCCGAGGCCTCCCGCACGAAGGCGTCGGAGACGTCGAGCACCGAGTTCACGGCGTCGTTGAGGGCCTGCAGCTCCGGCACGTCGGCCACGCCCGCCGCCGGGCGGCTGCGGGCCTCCAGGTCGCCCTGCGCGGCCGCCTGGCAGGTCCGGGTCAGCTGCTGCACGAAGGCGCGGTGCACCGCCAGCTCCTCGGCGTCGCTGAGCCGCCCGTCCCGTGGCCGTCTGCGGATGCCCACCTCAGCGCTCCTCTCGCGCGATGACCGACCAGATGAACTCCTCGTACGAGCCGGCTTCCGCCGCGACCAGCTCGTCGAGCAGCCGGGAGGAGGCGGCCACCGCGGCCTTGGCCGTGGGGTGGCGCCGCTCCTCCTCGACCAGGCGCCGGTACAGCGGGGTGACCGTGCGGATCGCGCCGGGCGAGGGTCGGCGCCGGTTGGAGTGGTAGCCGACCACCGACCCGTCGGCGGAGTAGGACGGCGTGACGTGCGCGAGCACCCAGTAGTGCGCGCCGTCGGAGGCCAGGTTGTTGATGTAGGCGAACAGCTCGCGCCCCTCGGAGAGGGTCTGCCACAGCAGCGCGAAGACCGCGCGGGGCATCTCCGGGTGGCGGATCAGGTTGTGGGGCCGGCCGATCACCTCGTCGAGCTCGTAGCGGCTGATCCGCAGGAAGACGTCGTTGGCGTAGGTGATCACGCCGCGGCCGTCGGTCTTGGAGACGATCAGCTCGTCCGGGGCGAAGGTGCGCGCCTCCCCGGTCGGTGCGACGCCCCGGCCGGCTCTCCGCGAGGCCGGCCGTTCGTGGATGTCGAGCAAGGGGTCCTCCGGTCCAGCGGGACGGTGTCGTCCCCTTCTCCATCGGCAGGGCGGCCGCGCGATGGAGTGGGGCGGCACGGGGCCCGCGGACGGCACCGCGCCACCGGCCGGCGGGGAGCCGGCCGGTGGCGCGGGAGGGGTCAGACCCGGACGCCCCGGCAGGACGTCGAGCAGTCGGTCGACCAGACCGCCCGCAGACCGGAGAACGCCGCGCTGCGGACCAGTCGGAGCCCACCCGGGCCGGTGCGCACGTCGCCCGGGCTCCCGGCACCCGCAGAGCCGTCGCTGCCGCTGCCGCTGCCGCCGCCGGTCCCGCCGGAGGAGCCGCCACTGCCCGAGCTCCCGCCCGTGCCGCCGGTCCCGGTACCGCCCGGCGTGCTGCCGCCCGGCGCCGTCCCGCCGGTCGCGTCGGTGTAGGTCAGCGCCGCGGTCAGCACCGAGAGCCGGCCGTCCGGCGCGAAGACGTGCACGTCGTACACGCCCGCCGCCCGGGCCGGGACCCGGACGACGACCTGGGTCGCCGACGCGCGGACCACGGTGGCCGCCGCCGAGTCGCCGATGCGCACCCGCGGGTCGGCCGGCAGGGCGGTCCCGGTGATGGTCACCAGCGTCCCGCCGGCGGTGCCCACCCGGGCCGGGCTCAGCGAGGTGATCCCGAAGGGGCCGACGGACGGGTAGACGACCTGCCCGCCGGGGGTCGGGCCGCCCGAGCCGCTGGGGGTCTCGGGGGACGTCGGCGTCGGAGTGCCCGAGGGGACGTCGGGGACGGACGGCGTGGCGCGGCCGGACGGCACGTCCGGGGTGCTCCCGGAGCCGCTGCCCGCGTCGCTGCGGCCGGAGCCGCTCGCCCCGCTGCCGCCGTCGCCGCTGCTGGGGTCGGCGCCGTCGGACCCCGAGCCGGAGCCCGAGCCGCTGGGACCGCTGCCGCCGCCGGTGCTCCCGGAGCCGGAGCCGCTGCCCGACGAGGTCGACCGGTCCGTCCCGCCGCTGCCGGAGCTCCCGGGTTGTTGACCGCCGGTGCCGGTGCCGGTGCCGGCCGACCCCGGGCCGGCGGAGCCGGACCCGCTGCCTGCCGACCCGGAGCCGCCCGAGCCGGGCCCGGCCGGGCCCGACGGGCCGGTGCCGGGGGTGCCGGCGTCGCGGCCCGGTGCGGGCTCGGCCACCGTCCCGACGAGCAGGGGAGCGGCGTACGTGCGCCCGAGGGCCGTGCCGTCGCGGTCGAGCTGGACGGTCAGCACGTACCGGCCGTCGCCGAGCTCCACCGAGGGGGAGAGGGCGAGGTCGGCGGGGCCGGCTGCCCGGCCGAGCGGGAAGCGCGCCGTCCCGGTGTCGTCGGTCGCCAGTGTGGTGCTCCCGACGGTGAGCTCCACGCCGGAGACGGCCCAGACCTCGCCCTCGTGCTCCATGCCCAGACCGAGGGTGACCCCGTAGTCGCCGGCCCCGGGCGACCCCGCCGCGGCCACGCGCGGGGTGACGACGCCGGCAGGCGCGGTCATCGAGGTGAAGGTGTACGAGACGACGTCCGCGGCGCGGGCCGGCAGGCGGCTCAGGGACAGCCGGCCACCGGTGACCGACCTCCCGGCGAGGGCCGCGACCGGGTCGACGTCCTCGAGCAGCGCCTGGCGCAGCTGCTGCGGCGTCGCGCTCGGCATCGCCTGCCGGTAGAGCGCCACCGCGCCGGCCACCTGCGGCGAGGCGATCGACGTCCCGCTGACCAGCCGGTAGCCGCCGTCGTTCCAGGTGGTGAAGACCGTCGTGCCGGGCGCGAAGAGGTCGACCGAGCCGGCGCCCCACGCGGAGAAGTCGCTGCGGGTGTCCGCCGCGGTCGAGGACCCGACGGTCACGACGTTGGCCTCGGTGAGGCTGGCCGGGTACAGCGGGTCGGCGTCCCGGTCCCGGGCGTCGTTGCCGGCCGCGACGACGACCACCACGCCCCTGCTCGCGGCGTAGGCGACGGCCGAGCGCAGGTTCTCCAGGGCCCAGCCCCCGGCGGGGCCGCCCCACGAGGCGTTGACGACGTCGGCCCCGTGGTCGGCCGCGTAGCGGATCGCCTCGGCGCCCAGGGTCAGGTCGACCGACCCGCCGGTGCCGATGACCAGCGGCATGATCGTCACGCCCGGGGCCACGCCGGCGGTGCCCAGGCCGTTGCCGGCCCGAGCGCCCACCGCACCGGCCACGCTGGCGCCGTGGGTGCCGCCCGCGCCGTTGTCGACGTCGGCGCTGCCGGTCGTGAAGTTCCAGCCGTGGCAGTCGCCGGCCTTGCCGTTGCCGTCGCGGTCGACCGACCCGCAGGACTCGGCCGGGTTGGTCCACAGCGCGCCGGCCAGGTCCGGGTGGTCGGAGTCGTAGCCGGTGTCGACGACGGCGACGACGACGTCCTCGCCGGTGCCGGCCTGCCAGCCCGTGGTGACGTCGTCGTCCGCGTCGGCGACCGCGGTCTGGCCGTACGCGTTGGTGCCGGTGTTCTCCAGGTTCCACCCGTACTGCGGCCAGTAGGGGTCGGCCACCGTCCCGGCGGCGACCGGCACCGCCGGCGAGTACTCGGCGTCGGCGACGCCGGGCAGCGCCTCGAGGTCGTGCGGCGCCAGGCCCTCGGCGGCCACCAGCGCGCGGTCGGCGCCGACCGGCTGGGCGTTCACGACGCCGTCCGCAGGGGTGACCGCCCCGACCAGGTCGGCCGGGCTGACGCCCTCGTCGGCGGTGAGCACGTACCGGGTCAGCCCGTCACCGGGGCCGAAGCCGGCGGCCACCGGCACGGCCGGGGAGGCGAGCGCGCTGTAGGCGGCGGCGCTGGCGTAGCCGGCGACCGAGGCGGTGACGAGCACGACCGCCAGGGCGCCGCGGCGCAGCGGCGCTCCTCGGGACTGGGACACGGACCCTCCACTCCACCGGGGACGTGCGCCCCCAGGTTCCGGCCGGCCCGGGAGGGGCCGGTGGGAGGGGATCGGCGTCCCGGTGCGCCCGGTTGAGGCGCGCGGTGCGGATTCGCCCGGAGTGGTGAGCGGACGCGGTCCGTGGACTCCGCCGCTGGCCGACAGGCCGGAGGGAGGTCCCTACACTCCGCCGCATGCTGCTGTCCGACCGCGACATCACGGCCGCGATCTCCGAGGGCCGCCTGGGCATCGAGCCCTACGACAAGGCGCTGGTGCAGCCCTCGAGCATCGACGTCCGGCTGGACCGCTACTTCCGGGTCTTCAACAACGCGCGCTACACCCACATCGACCCCGCGCAGCAGCAGGACGACCTGACCACGCTGGTCGAGCCCGACGGCGACGAGCCGTTCGTGCTGCACCCGGGCGAGTTCGTCCTCGGCTCGACGCTCGAGGTCGTCACGGTCCCGGACGACCTCGCAGCGAGGCTCGAAGGAAAGTCGAGCCTGGGCCGTCTCGGACTGCTCACCCACTCCACCGCCGGCTTCGTCGACCCGGGCTTCTCGGGCCACATCACGCTCGAGCTCTCCAACGTGGCGAACCTGCCGATCACGCTCTGGCCCGGCATGAAGATCGGTCAGCTGTGCCTGTTCCGGCTGACCACCCCGGCCGAGCACCCGTACGGCTCGGCGGTCTACGGCTCCCGCTACCAGGACCAGCGCGGCCCGACGCCCTCGCGGTCGTTCCGCAACTTCACCCGCGCGGAGACGCGGCGTCCGGCTCCCTGACCGCCCCGGCCGCGTCCCGGGCGGCCACCTCGTCGTCCACGAAGCGCTCCCGGGTGGCCAGCCAGCCGGTGACCGTCAGCGCCGCGACGCCGCCGAGCGCGAGGACGAACATGCCGGTGTAGCTGCCGGTGGTGCCGAGCAGGACGCCGACCAGCAGCGGCCCGGCCCCGGCGAGCACGTACCCCCACCCCTGGACGACCGTGGACAGGGCCGCGGTGGTCTCCGGCGTGCGGGCACGCAGGCCGATGAGCGCGAGCACCATCGCGAAGGTGCTCATGCCGACCGCGAGCAGGCTCATCCACAGCCACGGCACCGTCCGCGGGGCCAGCATCAGCCCCAGCCAGCCGGCGACGTAGCAGGCGGCGAAGAGGACCAGCAGCGGCCGCTGCAGGCGCGCGCGCACCGACAGCGGGGGGACGACGGCGTTGAGCGGCACGACGACCACGGTGTTCACCCCGAGCAGCAGCCCGGCGGTCGCGGCGTCCAGCCCGGAGTCGCGCAGGTACTGCGCCGTCCAGCCGAGGATGATGTAGGCCTGCATCGCCTGGAGGCCGAAGAACGCCGCCAGCGCGACCGCGGTGGGGCTGCGCAGCAGCGAGCGCATCGGCAGCGCCGCGTGCGTGGCGCGCGAGGTGCCCGCCCGGGGCCGCACCGCCAGCCACGGCAGCGCCGCCAGCAGCGCCGGCACCGCCCAGATCGCGAGGGTCCAGCGCCACCCGGCGTCCCCGGCGGCCCGGGCGATCGGTGCGGCCGACACCGAGGCCACCGCCCCGCCCGCGGACATCGCGGTGCCGTAGGCGCCCACGAGCAGCCCGGTGCGCGTCGGGAAGTACCGCTTCACCAGGCTGGGGAGCAGCACGTTGCCCAGGGCGCCGCCGACCATCGCCAGCACGGTGCCGGCGACGAAGAGCCAGAACGCCCCGGCCACCGCCCGGAGGACCAGGCCCGCGGCCATCGCGAGCAGCGCGCCGGCCAGCACGTGCCCGTCGCGGAACCGCGCGGTCAGGAGGGGCCCGGAGAAGCCGATGACGGCGAAGCAGATCACCGGCAGGCTCGTCACCAGCCCGGTGAGGCCGCTGGAGATGCCCAGCCCGGACTGGATCTCCTGCAGCACCGGACCGACGCTGTTGACCGCCGTCCGCAGGTTCAGCCCGGTCAGGACGATCGCCGTCCCGACGAGCAGCAGGCCCCGGCGGTGGTCGGGGACGTCGCTGCTGACCACCCGACGATCGTCCTCCCCGGCGCGAGCCGGCTGAGAGCGGGGGTCCAGCGCGACGCGCGACCGCCGGACCGCCCGGGGGACGACCCGGGGCACGCGCCGCCGGACCGCCCGCTGCACGGCCGGGGTCGCGCGGTGGGGGCACGCGCCGTCGTGGCGGTGCTCCGGCCCGTCGGCCCCGTCCGGGGTCCCGCCCCGAGCGTGCGAGGGGCGGGGATGACGGGGTCCTCCTACTGCGCGCCGTGCTCCGTCGCCGCGGAGCCGGTGCCGGCCACGTCGTCGTCCTTCGTGCCGACGTCGGCGCCGTGCTCGGTGCCCGGCGTGCCGACCGGGGCGAGCGAGCGCAGCAGGATCTGGCTGACGTCGAGGACCTCGACGTGCTCGCCGGCCTCGCCGTTCTGCTTCTTCGTCGTCAGCGCGTCGCTGAGCATCGTGATGCAGAACGGGCAGGCGGTGGAGATGACGTCCGGATCGAGGTCGAGCGCCTCCTCGGTGCGCTCCATGTTGATCCGCTTGCCGATCTTCTCCTCCATCCACATGCGGGCGCCGCCGGCGCCGCAGCAGAAGCCGCGGTCCTTGCAGCGGTGCATCTCCTGGGTGGAGAGGCCCTGGACGGACTCGAGGATCTCCCGCGGCGGCGTGTAGACCTTGTTGTGCCGGCCGAGGAAGCACGGGTCGTGGTAGGTGACCTTGCGGTCGACCGGCGTGACCGGGGTCAGGCGGCCGTCGGCCACCAGCTGGTTGAGCAGCTGGGTGTGGTGGACGACCTCGTACTCGCCGCCGACCTGCGGGTACTCCCGGCCCAGCGAGTTGAAGCAGTGCGGGCAGGTGGTCACGATCTTGCGCATGCCCGGCACGCGGCCCTCGAAGACGCCGTCGAGGGTCGCCACGTTCTCCTGGGCCAGCATCTGGAAGACGAACTCGTTGCCCATGCGGCGGGCCGGGTCGCCGGAGCAGGTCTCCCCGGAGCCGAGGACGGCGAACTCGACACCGGCGGTGTGCAGCAGCTCCGCGACGGCCTTGGTGACCTTCTTGGCGCGGTCGTCGATGGCGCCGGCGCAGCCGACCCAGAACAGGTACTCGACCTCGTGGGGCAGCGGGCCGTCGGCCTGCCGGACCTCGAAGTCCAGCTCCTCCATCCACTGGTCGCGGGTGCTGGGGCTGACGCCCCACGGGTTGCCGCGGTTCTCCAGGTTGCGCAGCATCACGCCGGCCTCGGAGGGGAAGTTGGACTCGATGAGCACCTGGTAGCGGCGCATGTCGTCGATGTGGTCGACGTGCTCGATGTCGACCGGGCACTGCTCGACGCAGGCGCCGCAGTTGGTGCAGCTCCACAGCACGTCGGGGTCGATGACCCCGCCCTCCTCGAGGGTGCCGACGAGCGGGCGGTGGGCCTGCGCGTCGTTGGTGCCCTCGATGCGGGCGTAGCCAGACGCCCAGACCTGCTCGTCGCTGGGCTTGAGGACGTCGTAGTCCGGCGCGGTCTCGCTCGCGGTCTTCTCCCCCAGCAGGTACGGGGCCTTGGCGTACAGGTGGTCCCGCAGGTCCATGATCACCATCTTGGGGCTGAGCGGCTTGCCGGTGTTCCACGCCGGGCACTGGCTCTGGCACCGCCCGCACTCGGTGCAGGTGGTGAAGTCGAGCATCCCCTTCCAGGTGAAGTCCTCGATCTTGCCGCGACCGAAGACGGCGTCCTCGTCGGGGTCCTCGAAGTCGATCGGCTTGCCGCCGGAGGTCATCGGCTGCAGCGGGCCCAGCGCGGTGGCGCCGTCCGGCTCGCGCTTGAAGTAGATGTTGAAGAACGCGCTGAACCGGTGCCACGCGACGCCCATGTTGAGCAGCCGGGAGACCACGACGAGCCAGACCAGCGAGGCCACGATCTTGACGAAGGCGATGACGCTGACCAGGTCGGGGTTGGCCGGGAACAGGGTGGACAGCGCGCTGGAGACCGGGTGCGACCAGGTCGGGGCGTCGACCAGGCCGGCCGAGATCTTGGCCGCGCGGATGCTCAGGATGCAGACGCCGACGATGAGGACGATCGCCTCGACGAAGTAGCCGCGGCCCTCGTTCGAGCCGGCGAAGCGGCTCTGGCGACCCTGGCGGCGCGGGTGGTCGAGCTGGCGCCGGACGATCAGGTACAGGATGCCGAGGACCGTGCCCGTGCCGATGACGTCGACGAACAGGTTCCACAGGCCCCACTCGCCGATCAGGGGCAGGTGGAAGGCCGGGTTCCAGACCTCGCCGAAGGCCTCGACGAGGGTGAGGAACAGGCCGTAGAAGCCCAGGAACACGAACCAGTGGGCGATGCCGATCGACGACCACTTGAGCATCCGGGTGTGGCCGAGCGACTCCACGACCAGCGTCTTCACCCGTGGACCGACCGGCCGGGTGCGGGTGCTGTCCGGCTGGCCGGTCCTGATGATGCGGACCATGGCCCGGACCGCCCGGTAGGCGAAGACCACCGACACGATCAGGAAGATGACGCTGATCGTCCCCAGGACGATCTGCAAGGGGCCCATCGAAATCCCTCCCGGACGCCCGGAGGCGTCGGTTGATCCCCCGCCCGCCACGACGGCGGGTGGACTCGCCGCCGTCGAGCGGACCGTGCGCGGGCACCTGCGCCCGCGCGCGTCGGACGATAGCTGTCGGCCGCACAGGCTACTCGCCGGTAACCACATTGCCGCGGCGCCCGCGCGCCCCGGCGTCCGCGGACGTTCCCCGACGATCAGCTCAGCTGATCGCCGGCGGCCGTCGCGGTGGAGTTCGACGGGCTGGTCGAGTACGAGGCGCCTCGGGACGGCCGTTCGCCGGCGCGGGTGCTCTGGGAGGAGGAGCGCCGCGAGGACCGTCTGCGGGACCTCGAGGTCCGGGTGCTGCGGGTCGTCCGAGCCGATCCGGGGCCCGCGTGGGAGCGGGTGAGCACCCGCCTCGCCTCTCTGCTGGCCAGGCCGCGGACCGGGCCGCGCCGCTGCACCGTCGTCCGCGGGTCCGTCCCGTCGTGGCGGTCGGCCTGACATCCCGTCGGCGTCCCTGGCTCACCACTGCGGGTCCTGGCTCGGCTCCGGTCGTGAGCCGGGACCCGGGACGATCAGCCGAGCTGATCGTCGGTGACGACGGCGACCCGACGGAGGAGGTGGTGAACAGATCGCGGCACCCGGGAACACTCCCGGCGGGGGTGCCGTTAGGGTGGGCAGGAAAGTTGAGTGGACCCCGCGCAAGGCGGACACCGACTCCCCACACGGACCAGTACCACCCCGGAACACACGGAAGAGAGGCCAGCTCCATGGCTCGAGCGGTCGGTATCGACCTCGGCACCACCAACTCCGTCGTCACCGTCCTCGAGGGCGGCGAGCCGACGGTCATCGCCAACTCCGAGGGCTCGCGCACCACGCCGTCGGTCGTCGCGTTCGCCAAGAACGGCGAGGTCCTCGTCGGCCAGTCGGCGAAGAACCAGGCGGTCACCAACGTCGACCGCACCATCCGGTCGGTCAAGCGCCACATGGGCACCGACTGGAAGTCCCCGGAGATCGACGGCAAGCGCTACACCCCGCAGGAGATCAGCGCCCGCATCCTGCAGAAGCTGAAGCGGGACGCCGAGACCTACCTGGGCGAGCCGGTGACCGACGCGGTCATCACCGTCCCGGCCTACTTCGAGGACGCGCAGCGCCAGGCCACCAAGGAGGCCGGCGAGATCGCGGGCCTCAACGTCCTGCGCATCGTCAACGAGCCGACCGCGGCCGCGCTGGCCTACGGCCTGGACAAGGGCGAGACCGAGCAGACGATCCTCGTCTTCGACCTCGGTGGTGGCACCTTCGACGTCTCGCTGCTGGAGATCGGCGAGGGCGTCATCGAGGTCAAGGCCACCGCCGGTGACAACCACCTCGGTGGTGACGACTGGGACGAGCGGGTCGTCAAGCACCTGGTGCAGACGTTCAACGCGCAGAACGGCATCGACCTGTCCAAGGACAAGCTCGCCATGCAGCGGCTCCGCGAGGCCGCCGAGAAGGCCAAGATCGAGCTGTCCGGCGCGCAGTCGACCAACGTCAACCTGCCCTACATCACCGCCGGCGCCGAGGGCCCGCTGCACCTGGACGTCACGATCACCCGTGCGGAGTTCCAGCGGCTGACCCAGGACCTGCTCGACCGCACCCGCGCGCCGTTCAACCAGGTCATCCGGGACGCCGGCATCACCGTCGGCCAGATCGACCACGTCGTCCTCGTCGGTGGCTCGACCCGCATGCCGGCCGTCACCGACCTCGTGCGCGAGCTGACCGGCGGCAAGGAGCCCAACAAGGGCGTCAACCCCGACGAGGTCGTCGCCGTCGGCGCCGCCCTCCAGGCCGGCGTCCTGCGCGGTGAGGTCAAGGACGTCCTGCTGCTCGACGTCACCCCGCTGTCCCTGGGCATCGAGACCAAGGGCGGGATCATGACCAAGCTCATCGAGCGCAACACCACGATCCCGACCAAGCGCAGCGAGATCTTCACGACGGCCGACGACAACCAGCCGTCCGTGCAGATCCAGGTCTTCCAGGGCGAGCGCGAGATGGCGGCCTACAACAAGAA
This sequence comes from Geodermatophilus siccatus, assembly GCF_900103785.1. Taxonomy (GTDB): domain Bacteria; phylum Actinomycetota; class Actinomycetes; order Mycobacteriales; family Geodermatophilaceae; genus Geodermatophilus; species Geodermatophilus siccatus. Next base: position 173,313 of record NZ_FNHE01000010.1, read on the forward strand.
GCTCGGCATGTTCGAGCTGACCGGTCTGCCGCCGGCGCCGCGCGGCGTCCCGCAGATCGAGGTCGGCTTCGACATCGACGCGAACGGCATCGTGCACGTCACCGCCAAGGACCTCGGCACGGGCAAGGAGCAGTCGATGACCATCACCGGTGGCTCGGCCCTCCCCAAGGAGGACATCGAGCGGATGATGAAGGACGCCGAGGCGCACGCCGAGGAGGACAAGCGCCGCCGCGAGGAGGCCGAGACCCGCAACCTCGCCGAGTCGCTGCAGTACCAGACCGAGAAGTTCCTGGCCGAGAACGGTGACAAGATCCCGGCCGACAAGAAGGAGGAGCTCGGCGAGGCCCTCACCGAGCTGCGCTCCGCTCTCGGTGGCTCGGACATCGCGGCGATCAAGGCGGCCCAGGAGAAGGTCGCCCGGGTCTCCCAGGAGGTCGGCGGGGCGCTCTACGCCCAGCAGGCCGAGGCGGGGGCCGCCGGCGCCGGGGCTGCCGGCGCCGCCGGTGACGCCGGCACGCCCGGTGGTGCGACCGGTGCCACCGCGTCGGACGACGACGTGGTCGACGCCGAGATCATCGACGAGGACAACGACCGCCGATGACGGACAGGGAAGAGGAGCCGCGGGTCGTCATCCGCGACAAGCGGCGCATCGACCCGACCAGCGGCACCGTGCGGGTGCCGGCCGGTGAGCAGCCGGCCGGCGCCCGCCCGGGCGTACACCCAGCAGGGGAGCAGATGAGCGAGCACGAGACCACCGCCGACGGCGGACAGCCGACGGTGGTGGACGACGACCTGTCCCGCCAGCTGGCGGAACGGACCGAGGACCTCCAGCGGGTCACCGCCGAGTACGCGAACTACCGGCGGCGGGTGGACCGGGACCGTCAGCTCGTGGTGGACCAGGCCGCCGAGCGGTTCGCCACCCAGCTGTTCCCGATCGTCGACGACATCGAGCGGGCCCGGGACCACGGCGAGCTGACCGGCGGGTTCAAGTCGGTGGCCGACCGGATCCTCGGCCTGCTGGACGGCCTGGGCGTGGAGGCCTTCGGCAAGGCGGGCGACCCGTTCGACCCGTCGCTGCACGAGGCCGTCATCCACGACACCTCGACCGAGGTCGACGTCCCGACCGCGACGACGGTGCTGCGGCAGGGTTTCCGCCGCGGCGACCGGGTGCTGCGGACGGCGATGGTCGCGGTCACCGACCCCGAGCACCCGGTCGCGGCCGCGCCCGCCGAGGGCGTGACCGACGGGACCGCCCCCGCGCAGCCGGGCGAGGGCCCGGCGGCCGACTGAGCCGGAGAGGGGGCGCCCGATGAGCACCCGGGACTTCATCGAGAAGGACTACTACGCCGCTCTGGGCGTCGCCCAGGACGCCGACGCGGCGGCCATCAAGAAGGCCTACCGCCAGCTGGCGCGCGACCTGCACCCGGACAAGAACCCGGGCAACGCGGACGCGGAGGCCCGGTTCAAGGAGGTCTCCGAGGCCTACGACGTCCTCTCCGACCCCAAGCGACGGGCCGAGTACGACGAGGCCCGCCGGCTGTTCGGGTCCGGAGGGGCGGGTGCGCGGGCCGGGTTCCCCGGCGGGTTCCCCGGCGGGGCGGGCGGCGGCCAGCCGTTCGACCTCGGTGACCTCTTCGGCGCCGCCACCGGCGGGCGCGCCGGCGGTGGCGGCGGTGCCGGCGGGCTCGGCGACCTGTTCGGGGGCCTCTTCGGGGGTGGCGGAGCCGGGGCCGGCTCGGCGCGGGCCCGCAGCCAGGCCGCGTCCGGCCCGGCCCGCGGCCAGGACGTCGAGACCGAGGCGACCCTCTCGTTCGAGGAGGCCGTCCTCGGCGTGACCGTGCCGCTGCGGATGCAGAGCCCGGGCACCTGCCCGACCTGCCACGGCAGCGGCGCGCGGCCCGGCACCTCCCCGCACACCTGCCCGGTCTGCCAGGGCGCCGGGGTGACCAGCCGCAGCCAGGGGGCGTTCGCCTTCTCCGAGCCGTGCCGCAACTGCCGCGGCACCGGCCAGGTCATCGACGACCCCTGCCCGACCTGCGCGGGCAACGGCGTCACCAACCAGACCCGCACGATCACCGTGCGGATCCCGGCCGGCGTCAAGGACGGCCAGCGCATCCGGCTGGCCGGCAAGGGCGCCCCCGGACGTCGGGGCGGCCCGGCCGGTGACCTGTTCGTCGTCGTCCACGTGTCCGAGCACGAGCTGTTCGGCCGCAAGGGCAACGACCTCACGCTCACCGTGCCGATCACCTTCGCCGAGGCCACCCTCGGCGCGACGCTGACCGTGCCCACGCTCGACGGCAACGTCACGCTCAAGGTCCCTCCGGGGACGGCGAGCGGCCAGACGCTGCGGGTCCGCGGGCGCGGGGTCCCCGGCAAGGGCCGGTCCGGTGACCTGCTGGTGACCGTCGAGGTGGCGGTGCCGAAGCGGCTCACGCCCGCCGCGGAGGACGCCGTCAAGGTGCTCGAGGCCGAGCTCGGCGACCCGCGGCCGCGGATCACCGCCGCGGTGCAGCAGGGGGGTGCGCGGTGAGTCTCCCGACCGACGGTGCCCGCGGGCAGGCCGACGTCGGGCGCGGCGTCGCCGAGGACGCGCCGGTCTTCGTCATCTCGGTCGCCGCGGAGCTGGCCGGCATGCACGCGCAGACGCTGCGCCAGTACGACCGGCTGGGGCTGGTCAGCCCCGGCCGGACCCGCGGCGGCGGCCGGCGGTACAGCCCGCGCGACGTCGCGCTGCTCCGCGAGGTGCAGCGGCTGTCGCAGGAGGACGGCGTCAACCTGGCCGGCATCAAGCGGATCATCGACCTGGAGTCGCAGGTCGAGGCCCTGCAGCAGCGGGTCCAGGAGCTGATCACCGAGGTGGAGCTCGCGGAGAGCCGGGCGATCGCCGCCGAGTCCGCCGTCCGCGCGGGCTACGGGCGTGACCTGGTGCCCCTGCGGCCCGCCACCTCGGCACTGGTCGTCTGGCGGCCCCGGGACGAGAGGTGACCGAGCGTGCGAGGTGACCCGTGAGCGGAGCACCCCGCGGCACGGGACCGACGAGCGCCGGCGAGGAGGTGCCGTGACCCCGGTGGACACGCACGAGGCCTACGTGCAGGTGGAGCGGGAGATCGGCCTGCTGCTGCGCCGCTCCCGGGCCATCTCCGCCCGCCTGTCCCGGGAGCTGCACCCCGACCTGGACGGCGCCGCCTACGGGCTCCTGGCGCTGCTGCAGGACGCCGGCCCGCTGCGCGCCAGTGACCTGGTGGCCCGGCTGGGGCTCGACAAGAGCACGGTCAGCCGCCAGGTCTCCACGCTGGTCGCGCTGGGCCTGGTGACCCGCGAGGCCGACCCGGCCGACGGCCGCGCCCAGGTGCTCAGCACCTCCCCGGAGGGTGCGGCCCGGCTGTCCCGCATCCGGGACGCCCGGCGGGCCCGCTGGGAGGCCGACCTCGCGGACTGGCCGACCGAGGACGTCGCCACGCTCGGCGAGCTCCTGGCCCGGCTGAACCGGCTCGGCGAGGCCCGCGAGGCCGAGGACGGCTGAACGGAGGACCCCGTCCTCGCACCCTCCGCGAGCTCAGGGCGGGGCCCTGGACGGAACCGCGGACGACAGCGCCCCCGTACCCGGCCGGGTACGGGGGCGCCGTCGTGTCAGCGGGTCAGGTCACGAACCCGGGACCATCCAGCCCAGCACCGGGGAGGCCTGCAGGACCACGATCAGGCACATGAGCAGCAGGAGCAGCATGCTCCAGCCGAACACCTTCCGGAACAGCTCACCCTCCCGGCCGGCCATGCCGACCGCTGCGGCCGCGATGGCCAGGTTCTGCGGGCTGACCATCTTGCCCATGACGCCGCCGGAGGAGTTGGCCGCGGCCAGCAGCACCGGGTCGAGACCGGCGTTGGTCGCCGCCTGCACCTGCAGCGCGCCGAACAGCGCGTTGGCGGAGGTGTCCGAGCCGGTCACCGCGACGCCGATCCAACCCAGGATGGGGGAGAGGAAGGCGAAGAAGCCGCCGGTCTCGGCCAGCAGCCGGCCGAGGTGGCTGGTCATGCCCGACTGGTTGAGCACGTAGGCCAGCGCGAGCACCGCCATGACGGTGACGATGGCCCACTTCAGCTCGCGATAGGTGTCGACGTAGGCCTTCAGCGCCCGCCCGGGGGAGATCCGCAGGACCAGCATGGTGAGGATGCCGGCGAAGATCATCAGGGTGCCGGCGGCCGGGAACCAGTTGAACGAGAACGTCGTGGAGGACAGCTCGGTGTCCGAGCCGGCCGCGAACACGTTCAGGCCCGGCCAGGCGAAGGACGTCGTCCACGGCGCCTGGGCCAGCGCCGCCTTCACCGGGCCGAGGTTGGCCAGCGCGAAGATGACGATGATGATCCCGTACGGGGCGTAGGCCTTGACGACCTCGGCCCGAGTGTCGGGGACCACGGGTGCGTCCGTACCGACGGCCGGGGCGTGCGGGTCGCGCGGGGCCTGGTCGCCCGGGGCGTCGCCGAGCTGCTCGCCGGCGGTCGCGCCGACCCCGCCCCGGCCGCGGGTGCCGCCGGACCCGGCGGCCACGGTGCCGACGCCGCCGCCGGCCAGGGTGGCCGCGGTGACCGGCTCGTAGGCGGCCTTGCGCATGCGGACGACCGCGACGACGGCGGCCGCGGCGACGAGCGCGGCGATGATGTCGGTCAGCGGCACCGAGATGTAGTTCGCGGCGACGAACTGGGCGACGCCGAACGCCAGACCGCCGGCCAGCGCCTCGCGCCAGGTGTCGCGCAGCCCGCGCTTGCCGTCGACGACGAAGACCAGCACCAGGGGCACGAACGCGGCCAGGATCGGCGTCTGCCGGCCGGCCATGGCACCCAGGGTGTCGATGGTGAGCCGGGCGTCGTCGCTGACGCCGGAGGTGACCGTGGCCAGCGTCACGATCGGCGTGGCGAGCGCGCCGAAGGCGACCGGGGCGGTGTTGGCGATGAGCGCCACCGCGGCGGCCTTCATCGGCTGGAAGCCCAGCGCCATGAGCATGACGACGCTGATGGCGACCGGGGTCCCGAAGCCGGCCAGCGCCTCGAGGAGGGCGCCGAAGCAGAAGGCGATGATGATGGCCTGGATCCGCTGGTCGGGGCTGACCTTCTCGAACGAGCGCCGCAGCACGTCGAAGTGCCCCGTGGCGACGGTGAGGTTGTAGACCCAGATCGCGTTGATGACGATCCACAGGATCGGGAAGAAGCCGAACGCGGCGCCCTCGGACGCCGACAGCAGCGACTGTCCGACCGGCATCCGGAACGCCACGATGGCCAGGACGATCGCGACGGCCAGGGAGATCAGCCCGGCCATCCACGCCTTGACCTTCAGTGCACCGAGGAGCACGAACAGGGTGAGCAGCGGTATCGCTGCCACCAGCGCGCTCAGTGCGAGTGACCCACCGACAGGGTCGACGACCTGCTCGAACAACGGGGCTCCTTCCCTCGGCGTGAGGGTGCGAGGCTGGGTGGGTGGACGTGGGGCGGTTCAGTGTGGAGCAGGGCCGGCCCCCCTGCGGGGCCCGCTGCGAGCTGGCGGGTAGCAGGGGGGCCTTTTTCACCCGTCCGTGGCGACGGGACGGGCCAGGGCGGTGCCGGGGCCGTTGAGCGCCCGGTCGAGCAGTTCCTCCACGGGCACCCCGCGGATCGAGGCGTCCAGCACCTGCACCGTGTGCGCGACCGGCATCCGCTTGCCCATGCGGGCCAGCGTGGTCGCGACCTGCATCCAGCAACCGGGGTTGGCGGTCACCATCAGGTCCGCGCCGGTGGCGAGGACGGCGGCCGCCTTGCGCTCGCCGAGCTCGCGTGCCGGCTCGGGCTGCAGCATGTTGTAGGTACCGGCGCTGCCGCAGCACAGCTCGGCCTCGGTGAGCTGCCTGAGCTCCACGCCCGGGATCCCGCGCAGCACCTTCCGCGGCTCCTCGCGGATGCCCTGCGCGTGGGCCAGGTGGCAGGCGTCCTGGTAGGCCACGGTCATGGGCAGCGGGTGCCGCTCGGCGACCGGGCCCAGCTCGACGATGAACTCGCTGATGTCCCGGGCCTTCTTCGCGAGGGCCTCGGCGCGCTCGGCCCACTCCGGCTCGTCGCGCAGCTGGTGGCCGTACTCCTTGACGTTCGAGCCACAGCCGGCGGCGTTGAGGATGACGTGGTCGACGCCGGCCCGCTCGAAGGTCTCGATCGTCCGCTTGGCGAAGTCGAGGGCCTGCTCCTCCCGCCCGCCGTGGCCGGGCAGGGCCCCGCAGCAGCCCTGGCTCCGGGGCACGATGACGTCGCAGCCCTCGGCGGCCAGCACCCGCACGGTCGCGGCGTTCACGTCGGGGAAGAACGTCCCCTGCACGCAGCCGGCCAGCAGCCCGACGACCGCGCGCCGCTGGCCCACGGCCGGCGTCCGCTCGGGGACGCGCTCCACCGGGCCGAGCTTGGGCGCCAGCGACTCCATGGCCATCAGCGGGCCCGGCAGCTTGCTCATCAGCCCGGAGCGGGTCAGCAGGCTGCCGAGCCGACTGGCCTGGTAGGCGCGCAGCGGCCCGCGCAGGGCGCGCAGCCGCTTCGGGTAGGGGAACAGGTTGTAGATGAGGTCGCGGTAGAACTTCTCGGCCCGCGACCGCCGATAGCGCCGCTCGATCTGCGGGCGCGTGGCCTCGATGAGCTTGTCGTACTGGACGCCGGACGGGCAGGCCGTCACGCAGGCCATGCAGCCGAGGCACTGGTCGAAGTGGCGGACCATCGAGTCGTCGAGCGGCTCGCCCTCCAGCGCCTCCTTCATGAGGTAGATGCGTCCTCGGGGGCTGTCCATCTCCTCGCCCCAGAGCACGTACGTGGGGCAGGTGGGCAGGCAGAACCCGCAGTGCACGCAGTCGCCGATGAGTGCCGGGTCCGGCGGGTGGTGCTCGTCGAAGGCCGGCTGGACGGCCTGCCGCGTCGTCGGCACGCCGAGCAGGGTCGGGGTGCCCACGGTGGCGGCCCCGGTGCCGGCCGGCAGGTCGATGTCCTGGCCGATGTCGAGCGGACGGCGGGCCCCGACCACCGCGGCCGGCGCCTCGTCGGCCCCGCGGACCGCGCCGGTCGGCGAGTCGGGCGGCAGGTCGGCGACCGAGTCGCGCACCGGGCCGACGTTCGGCGACGCGCCGGGGGACCCGGGCGGGGGCGAGTCGCCCCGGTCGTGACTGCCCGGCGTGATCTCCGTCATCTACAACCCTCCGACGAACCGGCCCGGCGACATCCGCCGCTCGGGGTCGAACCTCTCCTTGACCCGCCGCATCAGGTCCAGCGAGTCGCCGACCGGACCCCAGTGGTCCAGGCGCTCGCGGACGGCGTCAGGCGCACGCAGGACCACCGCGGTCCCGTCGTGCGGGGCGATCGCGGCACGCAGCCGGGGCAGCGCCTCGGCCGCCTCCGCGGCCGGGACCGCCGCGTAGGACACGCCCGTGGCGGCGTGCGCGGCCACCGCCGTCCCGGCGGGGAGCGCGCCCAGCACCGCCGAGAGCGATGCCGGTGCGTAGGCCAGCCGCAGCAGCACGTCGTCCGCACCGCCGGGCCGCCGGCCGAAGTCCTCCGGCAGGTCCTCGGACTCCTCGCCGCCGCCGAGCAGGGCGACGGCGGCCCGGGCCTGCCCGGCCACCGATTCCGCGATGGACTCGAACAGCACGACCAGTCGTGCGGTGCCGTCGGCCGCGGCGATCAGCTCCACGGCCGAGGGAGTGAGCGTCGAGCGGGCCAGCGCGACCGACAGGGGACCGGCAGCCGCGGTGTCCGGCAGCTGGAGCGTGACCACCCGGCGCGCCGGCGGCACCGGGTGCAGCCGCCACGTGGTGGAGACCACGACGCCGAGCGTCCCGTGGGCGCCCGTGAACAGCTTGCCGAGGTCGTACCCGGCGACGTTCTTGACGACCTTGCCGCCCGCGTGCGCCACGGTGCCGTCGGCGAGGACCACGGTGATGCCGATGAGCAGGTCACGCGTGGTGCCGTACCGCAGCCGGCGCGGACCCGACGCGTTCGCGCTCACCACGCCGCCCAGCGTGGCGCCGTCCTCGGGCGGGTCCAGGCCGAGCAGCTGGCCGGCCCGGCCCACCTGCGCCTGCAGGTCGGCCAGGCGCACCCCGGCCTCGGCCACGACGGTGAGGTCGCCCGCCACGTGCTCGACGACCCGGTCGAGGCCGGTGAGGTCCAGCAGGAGGTCGCAGGACTCCGGCGGTGGAGCCCAGGTCAGCTTGCTGCGCCCGCCGACCGGGACGACGGAGCGCCCGTCGGCCGCCGCGGCCCTCACGACCTCGGCGACCTGGTCGACCGTGGTGGGCCGGACCACCTCGCGCGGGACCACGCCACCGACCGCGTCGTCGGGTCCGCCGGCTCGACGGGTGTCGGTGACGGCGGTCATCAGAAGACCTCGCCCAGGCCGGCTGCCTGCACCGGGTGCTCGCCCTTCCGGACGCCGGGCCGCTCGCCGCACAACCGCGGGGTCGGGAAGACCTTGCCCGGGTTGGCGACGCCGTCGGGGTCGAAGGCGCACCGCAGCAGCTGCATGGTGTCGAGGTCCTCGGGTGTGAACTGCTTGCCCATCTTCATCCGCTTCTCCTGGCCGACCCCGTGCTCGCCGGTGATCGAGCCGCCGGAGGTGATGCAGAGCTCGAGGATGGCGCCGGCCAGCTCCTCGGCCTCGTGGGCCTGGCCCTCGACCGCGTCGTCGAACAGCACGAGCGGGTGCAGGTTGCCGTCGCCGGCGTGGAACACGTTGGCCACGCGCAGGCCCCGCTCGTCGGCCATGCGTTCGATCTCGGCGAGCACCTCGGGCAGCTTCGTGCGGGGGATGACGCCGTCCTGGACGAAGTAGCTCGGGCTGATCCGGCCGACCGCCGCGAACGCCGACTTGCGGCCCTTCCACATCAGCGCCCGCTCCGCGTCGTCGGCCGCGATGCGGATCTCGAAGGCGTTGCGGGCCCGGGCGATCTCCTCGACCTGCCGGAACTGGGCCTCGACCTCGACCTGCGGGCCGTCGAGCTCGATGACCAGCACCGCCACCGCGCCCTCGGGGTACCCGCAGCTCACCGCGGCCTCGGCGGCCTCGATGGCCAGCGCGTCCATCATCTCGACGGCGGCCGGCAGGATCCCGGCCGCGATGATGTCGCTGACCGTGCCGGCCGCGTCCTCGACCGAGGAGTAGCCCACCAGCATGGTCTGCACGGCCTCCGGCACCCGGATCAACCGCAGGGTCAGCTCGGTGGCCACACCGAGGGTGCCCTCGCTGCCGATGAACGCGCCCAGCAGGTCGTAGCCGGGGTGCTCGGGCGCGCGCCCGCCGAGGTGCACGACCTCGCCGTCCGGCAGCACCACCTCGGCGCCGAGGACGTGGTTGACCGTGAAGCCGTACTTCAGGCAGTGGGCGCCCCCGGCGTTCTCGGCCACGTTCCCGCCGATCGAGCAGACCAGCTGGGACGACGGGTCGGGCGCGTAGGCCAGGTCGTGGGGCGCCGCGTCGCGGGTGACCCACAGGTTGATGACCCCGGGCTCGACGGTGACCTGGCGGTTGTCCGCGTCCACCGGGGACAGCTTGCGCAGCCGCGACAGCACGAGCAGGACGCCGTCGGCGCTGGGCAGCGCGCCACCGGACAGACCCGTGCCCGAGCCGCGCGCCACGAAGGGGACGCCGGCCTCGGAGCACAGCCGCACCGTGTCGACGACGTGCTGCCGGCTCTCGGCCAGCACCACGATCGCCGGGGTGACCTTGAAGTTGGCCAGCCCGTCGCACTCGTACGTGCGCACCTGCGCGCGGTCGGTGAGCACCCGCTCGGTGCCGACCGCGGTCCGCAGCCGCTCGGCCAGGGCGGTGGTGCGGTCGGAGAGAACTGGCTCGGCGATGGCGGTCATGGCGTCCTCACAGCATCCGCTCGGTGGGAAGGTGGGCCAGGGTCACGGCATGCGCTCGTAGGCCGGCAGGGTCAGGAAGTCGGAGTACTCGTCGGACACCGCCATCTCCAGGAACAGCGCGCGGGCGTCGTCCCAGCGGCCGGAGGCGAAGGAGTCGCCGCGGGCCTCGGCGATGGCCTTCATCTCCTCGTCGGTGATCCGCTCCACCAGCTCGCGGGTGACCGTCTCGCCGTTCGAGAGCTGCACCCCGTTGTGCAGCCACTGCCAGACCTGGCTGCGGGAGATCTCGGCGGTGGCGGCGTCCTCCATGAGGTTGTTGATGCCGACGGCGCCGGAGCCCCGCAGCCACGACTCGATGTACTGGATGCCGACGCTGATGTTGCTGCGCAGGCCCGCCTCGGTGATCTCACCCGGGGTGGAGCGGACGTCGAGCAGCTGCTCGGCCGTCACCTGCATGTCCTCGCGCTTCTTGTCGATCTGGTTGGGGCGCTCTCCGAGGACGGCGGTGAAGACCTCCTTGCAGAGCTCGACCATGCCCGGGTGGGCCACCCAGGAGCCGTCGAAGCCGTCGTTGGCCTCGCGCTCCTTGTCGGCCCGGACCTTGGCGAAGGCCTGCTCGTTGACCGCCGGGTCCTTGGAGGGGATGAACGCGGCCATGCCACCGATGGCGTGCGCGCCGCGCTTGTGGCAGGTGCGGACCAACAGCTCGGTGTAGGCGCGCATGAACGGCACGGTCATCGTCACGGAGTTGCGGTCGGGGAGGAGGAAGTCCTCACCCCGGGTCCGGAAGGTCTTGACGACGCTGAACATGTAGTCCCAGCGGCCGGCGTTGAGGCCGGCGGAGTGCTCGCGCAGCTCGTGGAGGATCTCCTCCATCTCGAACGCCGCGGGGTAGGTCTCGATGAGGACCGTCGCGCGGATGGTGCCGCGCGGGATGCCCAGGTGGTCCTGCGCCAGGTTGAAGGCGTCGTTCCAGAGCCGCGCCTCGAGGTGGCTCTCCATCTTCGGCAGGTAGAAGTACGGACCCTGGCCGCGGTCGATCTGCTTCTGGCCGCAGCTGGCCAGGTACAGCGCGAAGTCGACCAGGCTGCCGGAGGTCTGCTCGCCGTCGACGGTGATGTGCTTCTCGGGGAGGTGCCAGCCGCGCGGGCGCACGATGATCGTGGGCAGCTCCACGTCGTCGCGGACGCGGTACTCCTTGCCCTCCGGGCTGGTGAACTCCAGCGTGCCGTCGATGGAGTCCATCAGGTTCAGCGGGCCGTTGACCACGTTGGTCCACAGCGGGGAGTTGGCGTCCTCCTGGTCGGCCAGCCAGCACTTCGCGCCGGAGTTCAGCGCGTTGATCGTCATCTTCCGGTCGGTGGGACCGGTCATCTCGACCCGGCGGTCGACCAGGCCGGGCGCGGGGTGGGCCACCTGCCAGGAGTCGTCCTCGCGGATGGACCGGGTCTCCTCGAGGAAGCCCAGGCTGGCCCCGTCGGCCAGGGCGCGCACCCGCTCCTGCCGGGCCGCGAGCCGCTCGAGCCGGCGCCCGTTGAGCTCGCGGTGGAGGAGGGCGACGAGCTCGAGCGCCCGGGGGGTGAGGATCTCGTCGAACCGGTCCTCGATCGGGCCGGTGATCTCGAGACCGTCCACGCCGGCGATGGTGCTCATGGATCTCCCTGAGTCGCTGTGCTGGGCGCCGACCAATTCCGCTGGACGGGAGGTCGGAGTACTCTCATTCCGCATCGTGGAACACGTTGTCTGGTTAATGGAAAAGTAGTGGGACCCATCACGCTTTTCAACCCGAGGTGCCCATGGTCCGGAACCCGAACGGGCGGAACGAGGGGAGAGGGCCCATGGCCGCTGGCGGGACCGTGGACGGCGTGCAGTCGCTGGACCGCGCCTTCCTCCTGCTCGAGCTCATGGCCGACGCCGACGGCGAGGTCGCGATCAGCCGGCTGGCCACCGACAGCGGCCTGGCGGTGTCGACCATCCACCGGCTGGTGCGCACGCTGGTGGCCCGCGGCTACGTGCGCCAGCTGCCGTCGCGGCGCTACGTGCTGGGCCCCCGGCTGATCCACCTGGGGGAGTGCTCGTCGCGGGTGCTGGCCACGTGGGCCCAGCCGCACCTCTCCCGGCTCGTCGACACCATCGGCGAGACCGCCAACATGGCGATGCTCGACGGCGACCGGGTCGTCTACGCCGCCCAGGTGCCCTCCCGGCACTCGATGCGGATGTTCACCGAGGTCGGCCGGCGGGTGCACCTGCACTGCACCGGCGTGGGCAAGGTGCTGCTGGCCCAGATGCCGCCGGAGACGGCGCGCCGGCTGCTCGTGCAGGGCGGCATGCCGGCGCGCACCGACCGCACGGTGACCGACCCCGACGAGCTGCTGGCCCAGCTGCCGGGCGTCGCCGAACAGGGCTACGCCCTCGACGACGGCGAGCAGGAGGCCGGCGTGCGGTGCGTCGCGGTGCCCGTGCCCGGCGGCTCCGCGGCCGGGGCGATCTCCGTCTCCGGGCCGGCCGGTCGGCTGGGGCTCGACGCCGTGCCCCGGGTGGTGCCCCTGCTGCAGTCCGCGGCGGCCGCGCTGGCCTCCGAGCTCGGCTGGGGCGTCGACCGGCTCGGCCGCTGAGGGTGGGCGCCCTCACAGGGCAACAAGTTGCCTACCGCAACCAAACATCCGTATGGTTGCACGAGGCAAGTACCCCCTGTCGAGGACGGCGACGTGTCCATCACCCCCGAGACCCGTGACCGGCTGACCTCCGGCCTGGCCCGTGTCGTCCGCAGCGGCCGCCACCTGAGCGTCCGTGCCGCGGACTCCCTGTACGGCGACCTGCCCTCGTTCGGCTGGGCGCTGCTCGTGCCCCTGGAACAGGACGGCGAGCAGCGCTGCAGCGCCCTGGCGGCGCGGGCCGGCGTCGACGTCTCCGTCGCCAGCCGGCAGCTGGCGACCCTCGAGCGGTCCGGCTACGTCGAGCGCCGGCCCGACCCGCACGACGGCCGCGCCAGCCTGATGCACCTCACCGACGAGGGCGCGAGGGCCCTGGCCGTCACCCGTGCGCTGCGCGCCCGGTGGGCCGGGACCGCGCTGGCCGGCTGGGACGAGGACGACGCGCGGTTGCTGTCCGGGCTGTTGGAGCGGCTCGCGGCCGACCTCGAGCGGGCGCCCGCCACCGCCGCGTGACCCGCGGCCCCCTCCCACCGCCTCCCGCCCGCACCCGCCAGACCAGGAGAACCGTGGCCACCACCACCCACGACGACCGCACCGCGGCCGTCCCCACCCCGGCGCCTGCCGGCATCCCCCTCGGCGACGCCGCCCCTGTCGAGCAGCAGGGGCGGATGACCCACCGGCAGATCCTCTCGGCGCTGTCCGGGATGTTGCTGGCGATGTTCGTGGCGTTCCTGTCCTCGACCGTCGTCTCCAACGCCCTGCCGACGATCATCACCGAGCTGCGCGGCACGCAGGGCCAGTACACCTGGGTGGTCACCGCGACGCTGCTGGCCTCGACCGCCTCGACCCCGATCTGGGGCAAGCTCTCCGACCTCTACAGCAAGAAGCTGCTGATCCAGGTCTCCATCGTGGTGTTCATCGTCGGCTCGATGCTGGCGGGCCTGGCCCAGTCGGTCGAGACGCTGATCGCCTGGCGGGTGCTGCAGGGCCTCGGCCTCGGCGGCGTCCAGGCGCTGATGCAGATCGCGATGGCCGCGATGATCAGCCCCCGCGAGCGCGGCCGGTACTCCGGTCTCATCGGCGCGGTCATGGCGGCGGCCACGGTCGGCGGCCCGCTCATCGGCGGCCTGCTCGTCGACACCAGCTGGCTGGGCTGGCGGTGGTGCTTCTACGTCGGCGTGCCGTTCGCCGTCGTCGCCCTGGTGCTGCTGCAGCGCACCCTGCACCTGCCGGTGACCAAGCGCGACGTCCGCATCGACTACCTGGGGGCGGCGTTCCTCACCGCCGGCGTCTCCGCGCTGCTCATCTGGGTCACCCTGGCCGGTGACACCTTCGCGTGGGCGTCCCTGGAGACGGCGCTGTTCGTCGGCGGCGGGCTGCTGGCCGTGGTCGCGTTCGTCGTCACCGAGCTGCGCGCGGCCGAGCCGGTCGTCCCGCTGCAGCTCTTCCGCGACCGGACGACGACGCTGTCGATCCTGGCCAGCATCGCGATCGGTGTGGCGATGTTCGGCTCGTCGGTCTTCCTCGGCCAGTACCTGCAGATCTCCCGCGGCTACTCGCCGACCGCGGCCGGCCTGCTGACGCTGCCGATGGTCGGCGGGCTGCTGCTGTCCTCGACGGTGTCGGGCATCCTCATCACCCGGTCCGGGCGGTGGAAGGGCCACCTCGTCGCGGGGTCGCTGCTCGTCGTCCTCGGCTTCGCGCTGCTCGGCACGATCGACCACGGGACGGACATGGTGCTGCTCGGCGCCTTCCTGTTCGTCCTCGGTGTGGGCATCGGCATGACGATGCAGAACCTGGTGCTCGCCGTGCAGAACACCGTCGCCGCCCGCGACCTGGGTGCGGCGAGCTCGGCGGTCGCCTTCTTCCGCAGCCTCGGCGGCACCATCGGCGTCGCCGTCCTCGGCGCGGTGCTCGACTCCCGCGCCAGCGAGCTGATCCGGCAGGCCCTGGCCGGCCTGCCCGGTGCCGCGCAGGGCGCCGGCGGGGCGGGGCTGGCCGACCTGGCCGACGCGCCGCCGGCCGTCCGGGCGCTGATCGCGGCGGCCTACGGCGACGCCACCGGGCGCATCTTCGCCGTCTCCGCCGCGGTGGCGGTGGTCGCGGTGGTGGCCATCCTCTTCATCCGCGAGGTGGCCCTGCGGACCGAGAGCGGCGACGAGCGGCTGCGCACCGAGTCCGCCTGAGCGACCGGTCGCGATCCGCAGAGGCGTCCCGCTCGCCGCCCCGGCTACGGTGCGGCGGTGAGCGGGACGCCTCGACTGCTGCTGGTGGTCAACCGGGCCGCGGGCACGGCGGAGGACGACGCGGTCGAGGCGGCGGTGCGGACGCTGCGCGCCGGAGCCGACACCGAGGTGGTCGCGACCGGGTCGGCGGCCGAGCTGGACGCCGCGGTCGTCGCCCGGGACGGACGCCGGCTCGTGGTGCTCGGCGGGGACGGGTCGGTGCACGCCGTCGCCAGGGCGCTGGAGCGGGTGGGCGGCCTCGACCCGGCCGAGCCGGTCGGCATCGTCGCCCGGGGCACCGGCAACGACCTCGCACGGACCCTGGGCCTGCCGCTGGAACCGGACGCGGGGGCGGCCGCCGTTCTCGCCGGGCGGCCCCGGCCGCTGGACCTGCTCGACGACGACGCCGGTGGCCTGGTGGTCAACGCGGTGCACGCGGGCGTGGGGGCGCGGGCCGGCGCGCAGGCCGACCGGCTGAAGGAGCGGCTCGGCGTCGCCGCCTACCCGGTGGGCGCGGCGGTGGCCGGCGTCAGCAGCCCCGGCTGGCCGCTGCGGGTGGAGGTCGACGGCCGGGTGGCGACGCACCCGTCGGAGGGGTGGGCGGCCGACGGCACCTGTGACGTGCTGATGCTCGGCGTCTGCACGGGGCGCTCCATCGGCGGCGGGACGCCGCTGGCCCCGCGGGCCGAGCCGGACGACGGGCTGGCCGACGTGGTGGTCTCGATCGCGACCGGTCCGGTGGCCCGCGCCGCCTTCGCGGCGGCGCTCACGAGCGGCGAGCACGTCGACCGGCCCGACGTCCTGGTGGTGCGCGGCCGTCAGGTGTCGATCTCCGGGGGGCCGGTCGACCTCGATGCGGACGGCGAGGTCGAGGAGGGCGTCCGGGCGCGGACCTGGCGGGTGCGGCGGCACGGCTGGTCGGTGCTCGTGCCGCCGCCCCGGTGACCGACGGGAACGGCCTCCTCCAGCGGGAGGACCCCGTCCTCCTCACCCCCCGCACGCTCGGGGCGAACCTCGCGGCGGGGCCGTGGGGGGGGGGGGGTCCTCCTACTCGAGGGCGGCGTCCAGGCTGATCCTGTCGACGCCGGCCAGCGCCTTGCTCACCGGGCAGCCGGCCTTGGCCGCCTGGGCGGCCTGCTCGAACCCCGCGGCGTCGAGCCCCTCGACCTCACCGCGGACGGTGATCTTGATCTTCGTGATGTGCGGGCCGCCGTCCTTCTGGCCCAGCGTGACGTCCGCGGAGACCTCCAGGGCCTGAGGGGTGCCGCCGGCCTTGGCGATCTCGTTGGACAGGGCCATCGCGAAGCACGACGAGTGCGCCGCCGCGATGAGCTCCTCGGGGCTGGTCGTGCCGTCGGCCTCCTCGGCCGCGCGCTTGGGGAACGACACCTCGTAGGTGCCGACCTTCGAGCTGGACAGCTCGACCTGACCGGAGCCCTCCTGCAGGGTGCCGTTCCAGGCGGTGCGAGCGGTACGGGTGGGCATGGGTCCTCCTCCTCGGGACTGGTGTGTCGCGGGTGCGCTACCCCGGTCCGTCGTGGACGACCCGTCGTCGGGTCAGTTGGTCGTGACCCGCTCGGTGACCAGGTGCAGCTTGGCCTTCAGGTCGGCGAACTCCTCGCGGTCGAGATCGAGCGCGCAGATGATCTCCTCGGAGATCGCACCGGCCTTGTCCCGCAGTGCCCGGCCGGCGTCGGTCAGCGCGATGGCGACCGAGCGCTCGTCCTCCACGCGGCGGTGGCGGGTGACCAGGCCGGCGGTGGTGAGCCGCTTGAGCAGCGGGGAGAGCGTGCCGCTGTCGAGGGAGAGGCGGGCGCCCAGTTGCCCGACGGTCTGGTTGTCCTCCTCCCACAGCAGCATCATCACCAGGTACTGGGGATAGGTGAGACCGACGGCGTCGAGCAGGGGCCGGTAGCGCGCGGTCATCGCCCGGGAGGCCGCGTAGAGCGCGAAGCACAACTGGTCCTCGAGGACCGCGCTCGGGGGCGGGAGACGCGTCATCCTCCAATTCTAGGCCCCCGGTCACCGCCGGTACCCGGGGTTGCGCTGGCCGTGCCGCACATCACCGGGTCGCACGCGTGTCCTGCGCCGGGTGGACGCAGTCAGATTGAGTGGAACACACTCAACTCGTGCGTCGTTGGACTCCCCGACAGCACCTGGCCGGCTCGTCCGGCCCTTCCTGAGAGGACCGATCCCACAGACCATGCAGAGCAAGCTGACCACCCGTTCGCAGGAGGCGATCACGGCCGCCCAGCGGCTCGCGGTGGATCGCGGCCAGGCCGCGCTCGAGCCCCTGCACCTGCTCGCCGCGCTGCTCGAGCAGACCGACGGCATCGCCGGCCCGCTGCTCAAGGCCGTGGGAGCCGACGTCGCCGACGTCCGCGCCAAGACCGACGCCGCGCTGCGGCGGATGCCGAGCGTGAGCGGGGCGACCGTGCCCGCCCCCTCCCCGTCCCGGGAGCTGCTCCGCGTGCTCAACGCCGCCGGGGAGCAGGCCAGCGCGCTGGGCGACGAGTTCGTGTCCACCGAGCACCTGCTGGTGGGCCTGGCGAGTTCCGACGGCGAGGCGGCGGCGGTGCTCACGAGCGCCGGCGCGACCCGCGACGCGCTGCTGGCGGCCTTCCGCACCGTGCGGGGCAACCGGAAGGTCACCACCGCCGACCCGGAGAGCACCTTCCAGGCCCTGGAGAAGTACGCCGTCGACCTCACCGAGCGGGCCCGCGAGGGCAAGATCGACCCGGTCGTCGGCCGCGACACCGAGATCCGTCGCGTCGTGCAGGTGCTCTCCCGCCGCACCAAGAACAACCCGGTGCTGATCGGTGAGCCCGGCGTCGGCAAGACGGCGATCGTCGAGGGCCTGGCCCAGCGCATCGTCGCCGGCGACGTCCCCGAGAGCCTCAAGGGCAAGCGGCTGATGGCGCTCGACCTGGCCAGCATGGTCGCCGGCGCCAAGTACCGCGGCGAGTTCGAGGAGCGGCTCAAGGCCGTCCTGCAGGAGATCGCCGAGTCCGAGGGCGAGGTCATCACCTTCATCGACGAGCTGCACACCATCGTCGGTGCCGGTGCCACCGGCGACTCGGCGATGGACGCCGGCAACATGATCAAGCCGATGCTGGCCCGCGGTGAGCTGCGGATGGTCGGGGCGACCACGCTCGACGAGTACCGGGAGCACATCGAGAAGGACCCGGCGCTGGAGCGCCGCTTCCAGCAGGTCTTCGTCGGCGAGCCCTCGGTCGAGGACACCATCGGCATCCTGCGCGGCCTCAAGGAGCGCTACGAGGTCCACCACGGCGTCCGGATCACCGACGCGGCCATCGTCGCCGCCGCCACCCTGTCGGACCGCTACGTCACCGCCCGCTTCCTGCCGGACAAGGCGATCGACCTGGTCGACGAGGCGGCCAGCCGGCTGCGGATGGAGATCGACAGCCGGCCGGTCGAGGTCGACGAGGTGGAGCGCGCCGTCCGCCGGCTGGAGATCGAGGAGATGGCGCTGGCCAAGGAGGACGACCCGTCCTCCCAGGAGCGCCTGGCCGCGCTGCGCGCGGACCTGGCCGACAAGCGGCAGCAGCTCGACGAGCTGACCGCCCGGTGGCAGCAGGACAAGAGCGCGATCGTCCGCATCCAGCAGATCAAGGAGGAGCTGGAGCGAGCCCGCCTGGAGGCCGAGCGGGCCGAGCGCGACGGCGAGCTGGCCAAGGTCGCGGAGCTGCGCTACGGTCGGCTGCCCCAGCTGGAGAAGGCGCTGGCCGACGCCGAGGCCTCGGTCGCGGGCACCGACTCCATGCTCAAGGAGGAGGTCGGCCCCGACGACATCGCCGAGGTCGTCCAGGCCTGGACCGGCATCCCCGCCGGGCGGCTGCTCGAGGGGGAGACCCAGAAGCTGCTGCGGATGGAGGAGGAGCTCGGCCGGCGCGTCGTGGGCCAGCCCGACGCCGTCCGTGCCGTCTCCGACGCCGTGCGCCGCGCGCGCTCCGGCGTCGCTGACCCGAACCGGCCCACCGGGTCCTTCCTGTTCCTCGGCCCGACCGGCGTCGGCAAGACCGAGCTGGCCAAGGCGCTGGCGGAGTTCCTGTTCGACGACGAGCGGGCGATGGTCCGCATCGACATGAGCGAGTACTCCGAGAAGCACTCGGTGGCCCGGCTGGTCGGCGCCCCGCCCGGCTACGTCGGCTACGAGTCCGGCGGCCAGCTCACCGAGGCGGTCCGGCGGCGGCCCTACACCGTCGTGCTGTTCGACGAGGTCGAGAAGGCCCACCAGGACGTCTTCGACGTGCTGCTCCAGGTGCTCGACGACGGCCGGCTGACCGACGGCCAGGGCCGGACGGTGGACTTCCGGAACACCATCCTGATCCTGACGTCGAACCTCGGCTCGCACCTGATCGCCGACCAGTCGGTCGACGAGGAGCGGCGCCGGTCGGCGGTCATGGAGGTGGTCCGGCAGCACTTCAAGCCGGAGTTCCTCAACCGGCTGGACGACGTCGTGGTCTTCCACGCCCTCGGCAGCGAGGAGCTGGCCGGCATCGTCGACATCCAGGTCGGCGTCCTCGCCCGCCGGCTGGCGGCCCGCCGGCTCACGCTGCGGGTCACCGACGCCGCGCGCGAGTGGCTGGCGCTCAACGGGTTCGACCCGGTCTACGGCGCCCGCCCGCTGCGCCGGCTGGTGCAGTCGGCGATCGGCGACCAGCTGGCCAAGGCGCTGCTGGCGGGTGACATCCGGGACGGCGACGAGGTGGTCGTCGACGCCCCGGCGGACCTCGCCGAGGAGGGCCTGACCGTCCGTCGCGGCTGACGAAGGGCCACCCTTCTCCCCGCGCCTCGCGAGCTCGGCGCGGGCCCCGGACGGGTGGCCGTTCCAGACCCTCACCAGGGGCCCGTCGTCCCACCCGGGGCGGCGGGCCCCGCGCGTTCCGGGGACGTCGAGCAGCGCGCCGTCGCGAGGAGCGGGGACCCGAGAGGTCCCCCGCCGGAGGACGCGGTGGGCTCTCCGCGACAGGGGGACGGCACCTGGCCGCGGTGCGGTCCGGAGGACCGCGGTGTCATCGATCCGGTCTCGATCGCCCATCGGCACTGGTCCGGTACCGAGTGGTCCGTGATCCTCGGGCGGGACACCCGAGGAACGACCAGGGAGCGAGTGATGACGTCAGGGCAGGGCGGCCAGGACCCCCAGCAGGGGCAGCCCCCGCAGGGCCGACCCGGCTGGCAGACGCCGCCGGGGCAGGGCTGGCAGAACCCGCCGCCTCCGCAGCAGGGGTGGCAGGACCCGCAGCAGGGTGGCTGGCAGAACCCGCAGCAGGGTGGCTGGCAGAACCCGCAGCAGGGTGGCTGGCAGAACCCGCAGCAGGGTGGCTGGCAGGACCCGCAGCAGGGCTGGCAGGGGCAGCCGCCCTACGGCTACGCCGCCGCGCCGTCCGCCCCGGGGCAGCACCTCCCCCCGGAGGCCCCGCCCCGGCCGGACACCGTCCGCTTCGGTACCGGCGCCTTCGTGGCCAACCTGCTGCTCGGGCTGGTCGGATCCGCGGTGGCCTTCGGCAGCTTGGAGAGCATCGTCAACCAGGAGCTGGCCACGACCGGGGTCGAGTTCTCCGAGGAGTCCGTCCGCTCCCTGCTCATCGTGGGCGCGGTGATCGGGCTGGTCTTCACCGCCCTCCAGGCGATGTTCATCTTCTTCGCGTGGAAGGGGCACAACTGGGCCCGCATCGTGCTGTTCGTGCTGGGCGGGCTGGCCCTCGTCAGCGGGCTGGTGGGGCTGGGGCAGCCGAGCACCGGTTTCCTCAGCGCGCTCTCGGTGTTCCAGCTGCTGCTGCTGGCCGTCGGCATCGTGCTGCTGGCCCGCCCTCCGTCCAACGAGTGGTACCGGGCGATGACCGCCCGCCGACAGGCCGGACTGCGCTGACAGCTCGTTACGGAACCGTTACCGGGGGAGTGAACCCGTAGCGCGACCGGTCCCGAAGACCGGTCGTGACCACCACCGAGCAGATCCCGGCCGCGGCGACCGGGCCGGACGTGCCGCCCCGTTCCGGGTGCCGTCCGCTGGCCGCCGCGGCCGGACTGCTGTCCGCCGGTGTCGCGCTGGGTGTGGCCGAACTCGCCGCCGGCCTCACCGGTCCGCAGTCCTCGCCGGTCGTCGCCGTCGGCGACACGGTCATCACCCTCGTCCCGGAGCCGGTCAAGGCCTTCGCGATCCGGACCTTCGGCGAGCACGACAAGACGGCCCTCGTCGTCGGCACGCTCGTGGTCATCGCGGTCCACGCCGCGGTCCTCGGCGTCCTGGCGCTGCGCCGCCGGGCGGTCGGGGTGGCCGGGATCGCGCTGTTCGGCCTGGTCGGGGCCCTCGCGGCGGTCACCGGCCCCGCAGGCGGCCCGCTCGACGCGCTGCCGGTTCTCGTCGGCGCCCTCGGGGGCACCGTCGCGCTGCTCGCACTGCTGGCCCCGCTCACCGTGCCGGCCACCGGCACCACGGACACCCGTCCCGACGACGAGGCCCCGTCCGTGGGGCGCCTGCGGACCGCCCTCGGTTCCGGCGACCGCAAGGGCGTCGGCCTCGACCGCCGCCGGTTCCTCCTCACCAGTGGTGCCGCCGCCGGTGCCGCCGTCGCCACCGGCGGTGCGGGCCGGCTGCTGCTGCGCCGCTTCGACGTCGGCGGTGCGCGCGCCGACCTCGTCCTCCCGGCGCCGGCGTCTCCGGCCGCGCCGCTGCCCGTCGGTGCCGACCTCGCCCCGCAGGTCCAGGGCCTGACGCCGCTGTTCACCCCGAACCGCGAGTTCTACCGGGTCGACACCGCGATCACGGTGCCGCAGATCAGGCCGGCCGACCACCGGCTGACGCTCACCGGGATGTTCGACTCCCCGCGCACCTACACGCTCGACGACCTGCTCGGCCGCGACGACGTCATCGAGCGCGACATCACCCTGACCTGCGTCTCCAACACGGTCGGGGGCCGGCTGGCCGGCACCGCGCGCTGGCTCGGGATCCCGCTGGGGGCCTTCCTCCGCGAGAACGGCATCCGGTCCGGCTCCGACCAGCTGGTCTGCCGCTCCTCGGACGGCATGACCATCGGCGCCCCGACCCGCGCGGCGCTCGAGGTCGAGGACGCGATGATCGCCTTCGGGATGAACGGCGAGCCGCTGCCCGTCGAGCACGGCTTCCCGGTGCGCATGCTCATCCCAGGGCTCTACGGGTACGTGTCGGCGTGCAAGTGGATGACCGGCATCGAGGCCTCCACCTACGGCGCCTTCGACGCCTACTGGACCGCGCGCGGCTGGGCCGCGCAGGCGCCGATCGAGATCGCCTCTCGCATCGACACCCCCGCCCCGCTGCGCCGCTTCCCGGCCGGGCGCCGTCCGATCGCCGGCGTGGCCTGGGCGCAGACCCGTGGCGTCGGCGCCGTCGAGGTCCGGGTCGACGACGGGCCGTGGGTGCCGGCGCGGCTCTCCTCGCAGGTGGACGCCGACCTGTGGCGGCAGTGGGTGCTGCCCTACGACTTCGCGCCCGGCTCGTACCAGCTCACGGTCCGCGCGACCAGCGCCGAGGGCGAGGTGCAGACCGGGGAGCGGGCCGAGCCGTTCCCCGACGGGTCCAGCGGACTGCACTCCATCCGGGTCACCGCGACCTGACCCACCACCCACCAGGACTCGCCTCGGCCGCCGGCCGCAGGCGCGGCCCCCGCTCCCCGGGACGGGGCCAGAACCCGAGCACGACGACCAAGGAGATCCACGTGAAGCGCACCCTCACCCGCACCGCCCTGCTGACCGGTGTCTCGGCCCTCGCGCTGAGCGTCACCGCCTGCGGCGCCGAGGACGCCGCGTCCGACGCCGCTGACAGCGCCGGCAGCGCGGCCAGCAGCGCCAGCGAGGGCGCCATGGGCGGCATCGGCTCGTCGGCGCCCAGCGACAGCGGAACGCCGTCCGAGGAGCCCTTCGGCGAGGGCTGCGCCGCCGTCCCGGCCGACGGTGAGGGCTCCTTCACCGGCATGACCGACGACCCGGTCGCCACCGCCGCCAGCAACAACCCGGTGCTGTCGACGCTGGTCCAGGCCGTCGTGCAGGCCAACCTGGTGGACACCCTCAACAGCGCCCAGGACGTCACCGTGATCGCCCCGGCGAACCCGGCCTTCGAGGCCGTCCCGCCGGACGCCCTCCGGGCGGTGCTGGCCGACAACGCCCAGCTGACCGCGATCCTGAGCCACCACGTCATCGAGGGCCGCCTGGCCCCCGACGAGCTGGCCGGCACGCACACCACCCTGGGCGGCGACGAGGTCACCATCGAGGGCTCCGGCGAGGACTTCACCGTCGCCCGGACCGTGACCGGCACCCCGGCCTCGGTCATCTGCGGCGACGTGCAGACGGCGAACGCCACCGTCTACATCGTCGACCAGGTGCTCGCCCCGGCCCAGGGCTGAACGAGGACCCCTGCCGGTACACATCCGCGGGCCGTCGTCCTCACGGACGGCAGCCCGCGGATGTGTACCGGACTGCTGTCGCGCCGTTACCGGCTGTGGCGCGCCGCGCCGGGGATGATGGCGGCGCACCCGACGAAGGAGCTCCGCCCCGTGACGCGCACCCCGACCCGCCGCGCCCTGTTCGCCGCCGCGACCGTGCTGGCGTTGCCGCTGGCCGGCTGCGGCTCCGACGGGCCGGCGGACGACGTCGCCGCGGCGAGCAGCGCGCCCGCGACGACGTCGGCGTCGCCGGCCGCCCCGCCCGTGCCGACCGGCCCCTTCGGCCCCGGCTGTGCCGGACTCCCGCCCGAGGGCCCCGGCAGCCCGGCCGCCCTCGCCGCCGCCCCGGCCGCGACCGCGATGTCGACCGTCCCGGGGCTGACCACCACGATGGTCACCGTGCAGCGGGCCGCGCTCGCCGCGTCCCTCGACGCCACCCAGGACCTCACCGTGCTGGCCCCGGTCAACGAGGCCTTCGCCGCCGTCCCGCCCGCCACGCTGGACCCGCTGCTGGCCGACACCCCGCGGCTGACCGCCCTGGTCACCCACCACGTCATCGCCGGCCGGCTGGGGCCGGGCGAGCTGGCCGGCACGCACACCACCCTCGACGGCGGTCAGGTCACCATCGACGGGGTCGGCGAGGTCTTCACGATCAGCGCCGACCAGACCCTGCTGGGCGCCGCCGACGCGACGGTCGTCTGCGGCAACCTGCCCACCCTGAACGCCACCGTCTACGTCCTCGACCAGGTGCTCACCCCGCCGGTCGCCTGAGGAAGCCGCGGAGCGCCGCGGCCCCGTCCCGGGCCCCGCCCCGAGCGTGCGAAGGGTGGGCAGGAGGGGGTCCTTCCTCGGTGAGGAGGACGGGGTCCTTCTAGGGTCGGCGGCATGGAAAACGACCCCCTCCCTCCCCGCCCCTCGTCCCTCGGAGCGGGCCCCGGGGAGGGGGCCGCCCGGCCCGACCGTGACCGGCTGCTCGAGCTCGTCGTCGACCTCGCCGTCGTCCACGGGCGCGTGACGCTCTCCTCGGGGCAGGAGGCCGACTGGTACATCGACATGCGCCGGCTGACGCTGCACCACGAGGGTGCTCCGCTGGTCGGCCGGGTCATGCGCCAGCTCACCCGGGACCTGCGCTACGACGTCGTCGGCGGGCTCACCCTGGGCGCCGACCCGGTGGCGACGGCGATGCTGCACGCCGCGGCAGCCGGTGAGGGCTTCCTCGACGCGTGCGTCGTCCGCAAGACCGGCAAGGCGTACGGGCTGCAGCGGCGGATCGAGGGGCCCGACGTCGCCGGCCGCGCCGTCCTCGTGGTCGAGGACGTCTCGACCACCGGGTCGAGCCCGCTGACCGCCGTCGAGGCGCTGCGCGAGGCCGGTGCCGAGCCGGTCGCGGTGGCGGTCGTCGTGGACCGCGGCGGGCGGGCCGCGGTGGAGGCGGCGGGCCTGGAGTACCGGGCCGCGTTCACCCTCGCCGACCTCGGCCTCGGGTGAGCCGGCCCCGGCCGGCCCGTCGGTGACACCCTGACCCCATGAGCGCAGCGCGTCTGCTCGTCGTCGGAGGGGATGCCGCCGGCATGTCCGCGGCCGCGGCGGCCCGGCGGCTGCGCGGTGCCCCCGACCTCGCCATCACCGTCCTCGAGCAGGGCCCGGAGGTCTCGTACTCGGCCTGCGGCATCCCCTACTGGGTGGGCGACGTCGTCGGGGACCGCGACGAGCTGATCGCCCGCACGCCGCGGGAGTTCGCCGCCCGCGACATCGAGGTGCGCACCGGCACCCGCGCCGAGGAGCTCGACCTGGACGCCGGCACGGTCCGCACCAGCACCGGTGAGACGCTCGGCTTCGACCGGCTGGTGGTCGCCACCGGTGGTCGCCCGCTGCGCCCGGACGTCCCCGGTCTGGACGCGCCCGGTGTCCACGGGGTGCACCGGCTGGCCGACGGCGCCGACATCCGCGGCGCGGTCGCCGCCGGCGCCCGCCGGGCGGTCGTGCTGGGCGGGGGCTACATCGGCCTGGAGATGGCCGAGGCGCTGCAGGCCCGCGGCCTCGGGGTCACCGTCGTGCTCGCCGACGACCTGCCGATGTCGCTGCTCGACCGGGACATGGGCGAGCGGATCTGCAAGGCGATGGGCGACATGGGCATCGACGTGCAGCCCGGCCAGCCGGTGCGCGCGATCGAGACCGGCGCGGACGGCGCGGTACGGGCGGTCACCACCGACGCCGGCAGCTACCCCTGCGACCTCGTCGTCCTCGGGCTGGGCATGGGCCCCGAGGTCGGGCTGGCCCGCGCCGCCGGCCTGCGGATCGGCGAGACCGGGGCCGTCGAGGTCGACCGCACCCAGCGCAGCCGCTCGCACGAGGCGGTCTACGCCGCCGGCGACTGCAGCCAGACCTTCCACCGGCTGACCGGCGAGGCGGTGCACGTCGCGCTGGGCACGCACGCCAACAAGCAGGGGCGGGTGGCCGGCTCGGTGATCGGCGGTCAGGCGGCCCGCTTCGCCGGCGTCCTGGGCACCGCGCTGACCCGGGTCGGCGACCTGGAGATCGGGCGCACCGGGCTGTGCAGCGGGCAGGCCGAGGCCGCCGGGTACGACGTCCGCGCCGAGACGATCGAGGGGACGACGCGGGCCGGCTACTTCCCCGGCGCCGCGGGGATCACGGTCAAGCTGGTCAGCGACAGCGGCTCCGGGCAGCTGCTCGGCGGCCAGGTCGTCGGCGGGCCGGGCGCCGGCAAGCGGATCGACGTCCTGGCCACCGCCATCTGGGCGGGGCTGACCGCCGAGGAGTTCGCCGGCTCGGACCTCTCCTACGCGCCGCCGTTCTCGCCGGTGTACGACCCCGTGGTGGTCGCCGCGCGGGTGGCCAGCCGGGTGGAGCAGGGGTGAGCACCGCAGGTGGGGGTGCGGCCGACGTCCGCGACGAGGACTGGTACGGCGACGACCTCTCCGGGCAGCGGCACACCGGGGTCACCTTCAGCCGGGTCGACCTGTCCGAGACCACGGACGACGGCGCCGTCTTCACCGACTGCGTCTTCCGGGACTGCCGGTTCACGCTCAGCCGGCACACCGACGCCGCGTTCCTGAACTGCACCTTCACCGGCTGCTCGTTCGCCCAGGCCGTCTTCACCGACTGCAAGCTGGTCGGCAGCACCTTCGACCGCTGCACCTTCGACCTGGCCACCGTCGAGGGCGGCGACTGGTCCTTCGTCGTCCTCCGGCGCGCGGACCTGTCGCGGGCCGGGTTCACCGGTGCGCGGATGCGCGAGGCCGACCTCACGGACGTGCGGGCCGCCGGGGCGACGCTGCGGGACCTGGACCTCTCGGCCGCTCAGCTGTCCGGTGCCGACCTGTCCGGCGCCGACCTGCGCGGCAGCGACCTGACCGCGCTGGACCCGCGGGAGGTCGGGCTGACCGGCGCCCGGGTCGACGGCGGGCAGGCCGTGGTGCTCGTGACCGCCCTCGGCCTCCTGGTCGGACCGGAGGACGACCGGTAGCGGGGTGTCGCACCCCTCGGGCCGGGCGCGATACTGGCCGCCGGACCAGCGCCGCCACCGACGCAAGGAGTGCCCCGCATGCCCATCGCGACCCCCGAGGTCTACGCCGACATGATCAACCGGGCCAAGGAGGGCGGCTTCGCCTACCCGGCGATCAACTGCACCTCGTCGGAGACGGTCAACGCCGCGCTGCGTGGCTTCGCCGACGCCGGCAGCGACGGCATCATCCAGTTCTCCACCGGCGGCGCCGAGTTCGGCTCGGGCACCCGGGTCAAGGACATGGTCACCGGCGCCGTCGCGCTGGCCGAGTTCGCGCACGTCGTCGCCGAGAAGTACCCGGTCAACGTCGCGCTGCACACCGACCACTGCCCCAAGGACAAGCTCGACGCCTACGTCCGCCCGCTGATCGCCCTGTCCAAGGACCGGGTCGACGCCGGCCAGGCGCCGCTGTTCCAGTCGCACATGTGGGACGGCTCGGCCATCGAGCTCACCGAGAACCTCGACATCGCCGAGGAGCTGATGGAGAAGGCCGCGGCGGCCAAGATCGTCCTCGAGCTGGAGATCGGCATCGTCGGCGGCGAGGAGGACGGCGTCGTCGCCGAGATCAACGAGAAGCTCTACACCGCCGACGGCGACTTCCTGCGCACCGCGCAGAAGCTCGGCCTCGGCGAGCGCGGGGTCTACCTGCTCGCCGCGACGTTCGGCAACGTGCACGGCGTCTACAAGCCCGGGAACGTGAAGCTGCGGCCCGACGTGCTCGAGCGCGGGCAGGCGATCGTCGCCAAGGAGTTCAACCTGGGGGACGGCGCCAAGCCGTTCAACCTGGTCTTCCACGGCGGCTCCGGCTCGGCGCAGGAGGAGATCCGCGAGGCCATCTCCTACGGCGTCGTGAAGATGAACGTCGACACCGACACCCAGTACGCCTTCACCCGGCCGATCACCGACCACATGTTCAAGAACTACGACGGCGTGCTGAAGGTCGACGGCGAGGTCGGCAACAAGAAGACCTACGACCCGCGCACCTACATGAAGCTCGCGGAGACCGGCATGGCCGCGCGCGTCGTCGCGGCGTGCGAGGACCTGCTGTCGGCCGGCCAGTCGCAGAGCGCCTGATGACGCACCCGCACCACAACCTCCTCGGTGAGCCGCCGGCCACCCTGCTGCCCGGCAACCCGGAGGCCGACGCCGAGTTCGCGGCCGGCGACCCGCCGGCCGAGGTCGCCGCGCACCACCCCACGGTGAGCGCGGCGTGGGCGGCGCTGGCCGAGGAGGCGATCGACCGTCCCGAGCAGGTGCTCACCGACGTCATCGAGGCGTACGCGTACGCCCGCACCGGCTACCACCGCGGCCTCGACGCGCTGCGCCGCAACGGCTGGAAGGGCTACGGCCCGGTGCCGTGGTCGCACGAGCCCAACCGTGGCTTCCTGCGCTGCGTGACGGTGCTGGCCCGGGCCGCGGAGGCGATCGGCGAGACCGACGAGCAGGAGCGCTGCACCCAGCTGCTGCGCGACTGCGACCCCAGCCTGGCGCCGTAGGCAGCCCTGTGCGGGCGTTCCTCGCGGACTGCCGGCGCTGTCGCGCCCGCGATCCGCGGGGAGCGCCCGCGATGCGCCGCTCGGTGCCGCGAGCACCGACCTGCACACTCCTCCCGTGGACCACTCACCCGCCGCCGTGACCGCGCGCCTGCGTCCGCTGCTGCTCGCCGTCCACGAGGCGCTGTCGGCCGGCGTCGCGGTCAGCGCGGCGATCCACGCGCGGCAGGGCTGGAACCCGACCGCCGACCGGCACCTGGACCACCAGCTGGTCCGTCGCGAGGCGATGGAGCGGCTGCGACCGTGGGACGCCGGCCCCGACGAGCTCTCCGACCCGCTGCAGGCCCGCCAGCTGGACCTCGACACCGGCACCGACAACCTGGGCCTGCCGATGAGCGGGCTGATCCTGCGCACCCCCACGGACGTGGTGCGGGTCTGGCGTTCCGACGACGGCGAGCTGCCCGCCGCGGCCACCGACGGTCTGCGCGCCTTCTACCGCCAGGACCCGAGCCGCCAGCTGCAGCTCGCCCTCGACCCCGACGCGCCACCGTCCACCCCGGGTCACCTGGCGCTGCTGTGGGCCGACTCCGGAGCCCTCCTCACCCGCTTCGACCTCGTCCGGCCGTGCGGGCACGTGGGCCGGCGGGTGCAGGTCGACTGGCACGTCGACCTGCACGAGCGGCTGGGACGCCCCGCAGCCTGACGTCACCCTGCGTGATACGACGACGCAGACCAGGCGGTGGAGGTCGGAGATCGTTTACTCTCCGTACCCAGCGTCCGGTCCGGACGCCCGTTCCCGGAGGTTCCGCATGGCCACGCTTCTCTGGATCCTCGCCGTCGTCCTCGTCGTCGCCGGCATCGTCGCGATCGTCCGCAGGCAGTTGCTGTGGGGGATCGTGCTGATCATCGTCGGCCTGCTCGTGGGGCCCGGCGGGGTGAGCATCTTCACCTGAGGGAGGACCTCCCTGCCCTCGGCCCCGTCCCGAGGCTCGTCGCGAGCTCGCGAGGGATGAGGACGGGGTCCTCCTTCAGGGCTGCAGCCGCCAGCGCACCCGGTCGTCGGCGTACCACGTCCAGCGGTCGACCGGCCGCGGGTACGGGACGCCGTCCCGGACGACCCGGGCCGGGTCGCTGGCGATCTGCACCGCCCGTCCGCGGGTGCGGCGGCCGGGCCGCAGCGGCAGCGTCATGACGGTCACGTCGAGGGTGTCCACGGCCCGCCAGTCGGGCCGCACGTCGATCCGGGTGATCTGCCCGTCGGCGATCTTGACGGCGTCGTGGTGCGCCTGCGCGCCCAGCCGCCGCGCCAGCGGACGGCGCCGGTCGTCCCCGGCCGCCTCCAGACGGCCGTGGTGCAGCAGCACGCCGCCGTGGTCGTCGCGCACCAGGCCGAGCTCCCGTGCGACCCCCGTGCCGATGCCGAGCGCGCGGGCCAGGGCGGTGGAGTCGCCGTCGCCGGCGGGCTCCCAGGAGACGGGGACGCCGGCGGTCCGCCCGGCCTTCCACAGCGTCGTGAGCACCGCCGCGAGGGCCGGCACCGGCCCCCTCACCAGCAGGGCGCCCGCCTCGGCCGCCGGTGCGACGTCCTCGCGCGCCGGCGCCGCACCGGGCGCGAGACCGCGCAGGTCGAACTCGACGAGAGGCATGCCGATACCCTGCCACCTGCCAGCCGGTCGACCGCCGGTGACGAGTCCGAGGGGGACGACAGCGAGATGCCGGCAGTCGTGCTGATCGGCGCCCAGTGGGGCGACGAGGGCAAGGGCAAGGCCACCGACCTGCTCGGGGGGCGGGTTCCGTACGTCGTCCGGTACCAGGGCGGCAACAACGCCGGGCACACGGTGATCACGCCGGACGGCGAGAGGTACGCGCTGCACCTCATCCCGTCGGGGATCCTCACGCCCGGGTGCACGCCGGTCATCGGCAACGGCGTCGTCATCGACCCCGAGGTGCTCATCGGCGAGCTCGCCGGCCTCGAGGAGCGCGGCGTGGACACCTCGCGGCTGGTCATCTCGGCCGATGCGCACCTGATCATGCCGCACCACCGGGCACTGGACCGGGTCACCGAGCGGTTCCTGGGCAAGCGCCGGATCGGCACCACCGGCCGCGGCATCGGCCCGGCCTACGGCGACAAGGTCGCCCGCACCGGCATCCGGGTGCAGGACCTGCTCGACCTGTCGATCCTCCGGCAGAAGCTCGAGGGCACGCTGCAGGAGAAGAACCAGGTCCTGGTCAAGGTCTACAACCGCAAGGCGATCGACGTCGACGAGGTGGTGGAGGAGTACGCCGGCTACGCCGAGCAGCTCAAGCACCGCATCGCCGACACCCGGCTGCTGCTGGCCAACGCCCTGGACGCCGGCGAGTGGGTGCTCCTGGAGGGCTCGCAGGGCACCCTGCTCGACGTCGACCACGGCACGTACCCGTTCGTCACGTCGTCGTCCCCGACCGCCGGTGGCGCGGCGGCGGGCTCGGGCATCGGCCCCACCCGCATCGAGCGGGTGGTCGGCATCCTCAAGGCCTACACGACCCGCGTCGGCTCCGGGCCGTTCCCCACCGAGCTGCACGACCAGTGGGGCGACTACCTGCGCACGCAGGGTGGCGAGGTCGGTGTCACCACCGGCCGCGACCGCCGCTGCGGCTGGTTCGACGCGGTCGTGGCCCGCTACGCCAGCCGGGTCAACGGCATCACCGACTACTTCCTCACCAAGCTCGACGTCCTCTCCGGGCTGGAGACGGTGCCGATCTGCGTGGCCTACGAGGTCGACGGCGTCCGGCACGACGAGATGCCGATGACGCAGACCGACTTCCACCACGCCAAGCCGGTCTACGAGGAGATGCCGGGCTGGTTCGAGGACATCCGGAACTGCCGGACCTTCGACGAGCTGCCGGCCAACGCGCAGGCCTACGTGCGCCGGCTCGAGGAGCTCTCCGGCGCGCGGGTCAGCGTGATCGGCGTCGGCCCCGGCCGCGACGAGAACGTCGTCCTGCACGACCTCATCGGCTGAGGGCGACGATCAGCTGAGCTGGTCGAACACGGTCCTGGCTCACCACTGGTCGTGAGCCAGGACCGTGGACGACCAGGTCACCTGATCATCGGGGGCACCCCTCAGCGCAGGTCGAGGACGGCGCCGGAGCGCGGCGCGGTCCGGGAGGACCGCGAGGTGTACAGCTCCTGCCTCGCTGCAACCGCGATCTCGGGGGCGTCGGTGATCAGCCCGTCGACGCCGAGGGCCAGCAGCAGGCGGGCCTCGGTCTGCATGTCCCCGGTGCCGCTCACGGCCTGGCCGCGGCGCAGGTGCCGGGGTAGGAAGGCGTTCTCCGGGCGCAGCGTCCACGGGACGACGGCCAGCCCGGCGCGGTGGGCCTGGGCGATGAGGTCCGAGATGCCGGTCATCGCCTGGTCCGCGTCGCGCAGCAGGATCCGGTGCCGGCTCGGGGCGATGCCCTGCGCGTAGGTGCTGACCTCGCGCAGGCCCGCCGGGGTGACCAGCTGGTCGTCGGTGCCGGCGTCGTCGACCAGCTGCAGCATCGTCGGCCCGCGGTCCCCGAGGTCGGCGCGCAGCTGCCGCAGCGCGGCCGCGTCGAAGGACTGCACGACCACGGTCCCGTCGGGCCGGGCCGCGTCGAGGCGGCGCAGCTCGGCGGCGACGAGCTCGGGAACGGGGACGCCCGCCTCGTGGTCGAACCAGCTGGGCTTCTTCAGCTCGGCCAGCACGCGCACCTGCCGGGACGGGGTCGAACGCCGGCGGGCGATCGCCACGACCTCGGCCAGGGTGAGGATCCCGGCCCGCCCGTCGTAGGTGGTGTTCAGCGGGCGCAGCGCCGGCATGCGCTCGACGGCGCGCAGCGTGCGCAGCTCGGCGAGGGTGAAGTCCTCGGTGAACCAGCCGGTGCGCTCGCGGCCGTCGACGACGCGGGTGGTGCGCCGGTCGGCGAACTCGGGGCGGTGGGCGACGTCGGTGGAGTGGGAGAGCTCGTTCTCGTGCCGGACGACGAGCGCGCCGTCCCGGCTGACGACGACGTCGGGCTCGATGAGGTCGGCCCCCAGGTCGATGGCGAGCTCGAAGCTGGCCGCGGTGTGCTCGGGCCGGTACGCCGGCGCTCCGCGGTGACCCACGATGACGGGACGGGCAGGGCGGGTCGCCGGGACCGTTGCCGGCGACGCGATCGCGCGCATGCCGGCTACAACACCCCAGCGAGGTGTCGAGACGGCGAACGCGCGCCGACTGGTCGCCCACAATTCGGAGGACACCGCCCTGACCTGCGCGGGACGATGCCGACGTGACGGACATCTCACTCCTGGGCTGGGTGCGGGCGCTCGACGCCGACCTGCCGCCGGGCACCCGCCCGGGCCGGGTCGCGCGGGTCGACCGCGGCCGACTGACCGTGCTGACCGGCGACGGCGAGCTGCGGGCGCACCCCGCCGCGGCGCTGCTCGAGGGCAGCGGGCCGGCGGTCGGCGACTGGGTGGCGCTGCGCGGGGAGCTCGCCGTCGCGGTGCTGCCCCGCCGGACGGCGTTCACCCGCGTCGTCGCCGGGCGGACGTCGGCCGAGCAGGTGGTCGCGGCCAACCTCGACCTGGTGCTCGTCGTCGACGCGTTGACCACGGCGCCGCGGCTGCGCCGGGTGGAGCGCTACCTCGCCGTCGCCTGGGGCAGCGGCGCGACGCCGGTCGTCGTCCTCACCAAGGCCGACCTGTGCGACGACGTCCCCGGCGCGCTGCTGGCCGTCGCGGAGGACGCCGTGGGTGTCGACGTCGTGGCCGTCAGCTCGGTGACGGGGGAGGGGCTGGACGCCGTCCGGGCGCTGCTGGGCCCGGGGCGGACGGCGGCGATGGTCGGCCCGTCGGGCGTGGGCAAGTCCAGCCTGGCCAACGCGCTGGCCGGGACGGTGGTGGCGGCCACCCACGGGATCCGCGAGGCCGACGGTCGTGGACGGCACACCACCACGGCGCGCGAGCTGCACCTGCTGCCCGGCGGCGGCCTCCTGGTCGACACCCCGGGGATGCGCGAGCTCGGGCTGGTCGACGACGCCGGGGTCGACACCGCCTACGCCGACGTCACCGAGCTCGCCGCCCGGTGCCGCTTCCGCGACTGCGCGCACCGCACCGAGCCCGGGTGCGCCGTGGCCGCCGCGATCGACGACGGCCGGCTGGACCCGGCCCGCTACACCGCCTGGCGGAAGCTGCAGGCCGAGGCGCACCGCCAGGCGCTGCGCTCGGACGCCCGCGCCCGGGCCGCCGAGCACGCCCGCGTCCGGGCGCTGCACCGGTCGTACCGCTCGCAGCCGAACCGCGGAAGGACCACCCTTCACCCCTAGAAGGACCCCCTGCTCCCCACCACTCGCAGGCTCGCGGCGGGCCCCGGCAAGGGGCCGATCGGGGCTCGGCGCGGGACCCTGGAGGGTGGCCGTTCCAGTACGTCGCGCGCTCGGTAGCGTCGCCGTCCGTGCGCGTGCTCGTGATCGGCTCCGGTGCCCGGGAGCACGCCCTGTGCGTCGCTCTGTCCTCCGACCCCGCGGTGACCGCGCTGGCCTGCGCGCCCGGGAACGCCGGCACCCGGGCGGTCGCCGAGCCCGCCGCGGTCGACGTCGCCGACCCGGTGGCGGTCGCCGCGCTCGCCACCGGCTGGAGCGCCGACCTCGTCGTCATCGGACCGGAGGTGCCGCTGGTCGCCGGGGCCGCCGACGCCGTCCGCGACGCCGGCATCGCCTGCTTCGGGCCGTCGGAGCAGGCCGCGCAGATCGAGGGCAGCAAGTCCTTCGCCAAGCACGTGATGGCCGCCGCCGGCGTCCCGACCGCCCGGTCCTGGCCGGTCGGCGGTCCGGCCGAGCTGGAGACGGCGCTGGACGAGGCCGGGGCGGCCGGGGAAGGTGCCCCGTACGTGGTCAAGGACGACGGGCTGGCCGCCGGCAAGGGCGTCGTCGTCACGACCGACCGGGACGCCGCCGTGGCGCACGGGCACCGCGTGCTCGAGGCCGGCGGCGCGGTGCTCGTCGAGGAGTACCTCGACGGCCCGGAGGTGTCGCTGTTCGCCGTCACCGACGGGACGACGGTGCTGCCGCTGCTGCCCGCCCAGGACGCCAAGCGCCGCGACGACGGTGACGCCGGGCCCAACACCGGCGGGATGGGGGCCTACGCGCCGCTGCCGTGGGCGCCGCCGGGGCTGGTGGACGAGGTGCTGGCCACCGTGCTGCAGCCGACGGTCGACGAGATGCGCCGCCGCGGCGAGCCGTTCTCCGGGCTGCTCTACGCCGGGCTCGCGCTGACCTCGCGCGGGGTGCGGGTGGTGGAGTTCAACGCCCGCTTCGGCGACCCGGAGACCCAGGTCGTGCTGCCGCTGCTGGAGACCCCGCTGGGGGGTCTGCTGCACGCGGCCGCCACCGGCACGCTCGCCGACCACCCGCCGCTGCGCTGGCGCGACGGGGCCGCGGTCACCGTCGTCGTCGCGGCACCGGGCTACCCCGAGCGGCCGCGCACCGGCGACCCGGTCACCGGCGCCGACGCGGAGGGGGTGCTGCACGCGGGCACCACCGTGGACGCCGAGGGCACCGTCCGCTCCGCCGGTGGGCGGGTGCTCGCCGTGACCGCCGTCGGCGCGGACCTCGCCGCGGCCCGCCGGCGGGCCTACGAGCGGGTCGCCGGCGTGCGGCTGGCCGACGCGCACTGGCGCACCGACATCGCGCTGGCCGCGGTCGAGGGCCGGATCAGCCTCCCTACCGGGCGGTGACCGCCGGCCGGGCGCGGTCGCGGCGCGGCTCGGGTGGGCGCGGGCCTTCGTAGCGCCGCGACAGGTAGGTGCCGGCCACGTTCGCGCAGGCCACGGTCGGCACGGCGATGAGCGCGCCGAAGATGCCGGCGACCAGCAGCCCCGCGGCGATCGCGAGGACGACGGCGAGCGGGTGCACCCGCACCGCCCGGCCCAGCAGCAGCGGCTGCAGGACGTGCCCCTCCAGCTGCATGACCAGCACGACGACGGCCAGCGCGATCAGCGCGGTGATCGGCCCCTTCGAGACCAGCGCGACCAGCACGGCGACGGTGCCGGCGAGGAACGACCCGATGATCGGGATGAACGCGCCCAGGAAGACCAGCGCGGCCAGCGGGATGACCAGCGGGACGCCCAGGACCGCCAGCCCGATGCCGATGCCGACCGCGTCGACCATCGCCACGGCGGCCGTGGCGCGCACGTAGGAGATGAGCGTGCGCCACGAGCGCCGGGCGGCCTCGTCGACGTACGCGCGCGAGTCCCGCGGGAACAGGCCGACCAGCCACAGCCAGATCGAGCGGCCGTCCTTGAGGAAGAAGAACAGCGTGAACAGCGCCAGCAGGGTGCCGGTGGCGACCTCGCCGACCGTGACGGCGGTCGTGAGCGCGCCCGAGGCAAGCACGTCCTCGTTGTCGACGAGCGTCTGCTGCAGCTGGGTGACCGCGTTCTCCAGCTGCGTCCGGGTGACCGGGAAGGTGCGGACGAGGAGGTCGCGCACCTGCTCGACACCCTGACCGACCTGGTCGGCGAGGTCGCCGAAGCCGGTGGTGACCTGCTGGACGACGAGCGTGACGATGCCGGCCACGGTGCCGA
The DNA here is from genome assembly GCF_900103785.1 of Geodermatophilus siccatus. Lineage (GTDB taxonomy): Bacteria > Actinomycetota > Actinomycetes > Mycobacteriales > Geodermatophilaceae > Geodermatophilus > Geodermatophilus siccatus. Next base: position 209,081 of record NZ_FNHE01000010.1, read on the forward strand.
GCCCGACCACCAGCATCGTGAGCGCGGCCAGCGCCCGTGGCCAGCCGCGGCGGACCAGCGCCGAGGCGCCCGGTTGCAGCAGCGCCGCCAGCAGCAGCGCGACGATCACGGGGACGACGACCACGGCGACGTAGGCGGCCGCCCAGAGCAGCATGTAGAGCCCGGCGACGACGACGATGAGCCGCCACGACCAGGCGGCCGCCACCCGCAGCGCCAGGGGCACCTCCTCCTCGGGCGCGCCCGGTCCCCGCGCGGGACGACGGCGCCGCTCGGCGGGCCCGCGCCGCTGGTCGCTCCCCGCCGGCGGCCCGCTCACCCCGCCGGGCCCGAGCGGGCCGTCGAGGTCGGGCGCGCCGGGCTCGGGGCTGCCGAGGGGCGGCCGGTCGGTGTCGTCGTCGGAGTCGGTCGTCCCGTCGTCGAGGTACGCGTCGTCGTCCGGGTGGGGGTGTGACCAGGGGTGCGGCCAGGCGTGCGGGTCGTGCTCACGGGCCGCGCGGATGCGCTCGCGGGCCCGCGTCAGCAGGTGGGTGCCCCGTCGCAGCATCGGTTCCTCCGGGGAGCTCGAGGGGCCGTCGTCGACAGCATCTCGCCTGCGGGAGACTGGGGCACGTGGTGCGACGAGCTGACGAGTGGCGGGCGGTACCCCGATGATCGAGCGGTACACCCTGCCCGAGATGGGGCGGGTCTGGAGCGACCAGCACAAGTACGAGCTGTGGTGCCGGGTCGAGACCCTCGTCCTCGAGGCGCACGCCGCGGCCGGGCGGGTGCCCGCCGAGGCGGTGCAACCCGTGCGCGACGCGCCGCCGCCCCTGCCTGCGCGGGTCGCCGAGATCGAGGAGACGACGCAGCACGACGTCATCGCCTTCCTCACCGCGTGGGCCGACAACACCGAGCCCCGGTCGGCCGCCGCCTACGTGCACCACGGCATGACCTCCTCGGACCTGCTGGACACCGCCCTCGCCGTCCAGCTGACCGAGGCCACCGACCTGCTGCTGGCCCGGCTCGACCGGCTGGTGGCGGTGCTGCGCGACCACGCGCTGGCCCACCGCGACACCATCAAGGTCGGCCGCACCCACGGTGTGCACGCCGAGCCCGACGTCTGGGGCCACCGGGTCGCCGACATCGCGTTCGCCGCCGCCCGCTCGCGGGACCGGCTGCGGGCCGCGCGGGAGCGGGTCGGCGTCGTCGCCATCTCCGGCGCCGTCGGCACGTACTCGCTGATCGACCCGTCGGTCGAGGTCGCCGTCGCCGAGGCGCTGGACCTGCGGCCCGCCGACGCCTCCACCCAGGTGGTGCTGCGCGACTCGGTCAGCGAGTGGGTCGCGGCGCTGGCGATCATCGCCACCGTCTGCGAGACGGTCGCGCTGGAGGTGCGGCACGGGCAGCGCACCGAGGTGCGGGAGCTCTCCGAGGCGTTCGGCTCTGGCCAGAAGGGCTCCAGCGCGATGCCGCACAAGAAGAACCCGATCCGCTCCGAGCGCATCGCCGGCCTGGCCCGCGTCGTCCGCGCCGCCGTCGTCCCGGTGATGGAGGGCATCCCGCTCTGGCACGAGCGCGACATCTCGCACTCCTCCACCGAGCGGGTGTTCCTGCCCGACGCCGCCATCACCACCGACTACCTGCTGCACCTGACCACCGGGCTGGTGGAGAACCTCGTCGTGGACGCCGACCGGATGCGGGCCAACCTCGAGTCGACCGGCGGGCTGATCTACACCTCGTCGGTGCTGCTCGAGCTGGTCGAGGGCGGGGCCTCGCGGGAGGACGCCTACGCGCTGGTGCAGTCCGCGGCGATGGAGACCTGGAACAGCGGGACGCCGTTCCGCGAGACGCTGCGCAAGCGCGCGGCGGACGCGGGCGTGACGCTGGACGAGGCGCGGCTGGACGAGATCTGCCGGCCGGAGCGGTACGTGGCCAACCTCGGGCCGTTGTTCGACCGGCTCGCCGCGCTGTCATGACCGTGGCCCTGCCGCTCGTCGCCCGGGGCAAGGTCCGCGAGGTGTACGACGCCGGCTCCGACCGGCTGCTGCTCGTGGCCTCCGACCGGATCTCCGCCTACGACCACGTGCTGCCCACGCCCATCCCGGACAAGGGCCGGGTGCTCACGCAGCTGTCGGTGTGGTGGTTCGACCAGCTGGCGCCGGTGCTGTCGTCCTTCGGGGCGAGCCACCACCTGCTGTCGGCGTCCGACGTCCCGGCCGAGGTCGCCGGGCGGGCGATGCTGGTGCGCCGGCTGGAGATGCTGCCGGTGGAGTGCGTGGCCCGTGGGTACCTCTCGGGCTCCGGCACGGTCGAGTACCAGCGCACCGGGTCCATCCGCGACGTCCCGCTGCCCGCCGGGCTGGTCGAGGGCTCCCGGCTGCCCGAGCCGGTGTTCACGCCGTCCACCAAGGCCGAGCAGGGCGAGCACGACGAGGCGATCGACTTCGCCGCCGTCGTCGGCGCGGTCGGGGCCGAGCGGGCCGGGCAGCTGCGCGAGCTGACCCTGGCGCTGTACCGGCGCGGCGCGGAGATCGCCCTGGACGCCGGGATCGTGCTGGCCGACACCAAGTTCGAGTTCGGTCTCGACCCCGACGGCGGGCTGGTGCTCGGCGACGAGGTGCTCACGCCGGACTCCTCGCGCTTCTGGCCGGCCACGCTGTGGTCGCCGGGGGCGGCGCAGCCCTCGTTCGACAAGCAGTACGTCCGCGACTGGCTCACGTCGTCCGGCTGGGACCGCGTCTCCCCGCCGCCGGAGCTGCCCGCCGACGTCGTCGAGGCCACCCGCGAGCGCTACGTGACCGCCTACGAGCGGCTGACCGGTACTGCGTTCCGCTGACGTGGCCGGAACGCGCTCGGGCCTCGCGTACCGCTCCGGCGGCGCGGGTGACCACCTGCTCCTGCTGCTGCACGGGCTGGGCGCCACCGGCGCGGTGTGGGACCGGCTGCTGCCGCTGGTCGAGGCGTCGTGGCGCGGACCCTGGGCCGTTCCCGACCTGCGCGGGCACGGCCGGTCGCCGGCCGAACCGCCGTACGGCTACGCGGTGCACGCCGCGGACGTGGCCGTGCTCGCCGCGGAGTCGGGCGCCGCGCGGGTCACCGTGCTCGGGCACTCGTTCGGCGGCGTGGTGGGCGCGGTGCTCGGCGGCGGCTGGTACGGCGTGGAGGTCGCGCGGGTCGTGGCGCTCGGCGTCAAGATCGACTGGACGGACGACGAGGTGAGCCGCGCCCGGTCGCTGGTGGCCCGCCCGCCGCAGGTGTTCGCGACCCGCGCCGAGGCCGCCGACCGGCACCTGCGGCTGGCCGGGCTCACCGGGCTCGTGGCCCCGGACGACGCGGTCGCGCTCGCCGGCGTCCGCGAGGTGTCCTCGGGGTGGGCGCCGGCGCTCGACCCGCGGGCGTTCGGCGCCGTCGGCCCGCCGGTCGAGGAGGTGCTGCGCCGCTCGGTCGCGCCGCTGCGGTTGGCGGCGGGGGCGTCCGACCCGATGGTGGGCCTCGACGCGATGCGCCGGGTGGACCCGGCCGCGGTGCTCGTCGAGGGCGCCGGCCACAACGCCCACTGGGAGGCCCCCGAGGCGGTGTGGTCCCTGCTCGACGCCGGCTGACCTGGCGCGGCGAGATCTGCACAGTGGTCGCCGTCAGGGGGGTGAAGGCCGCCACTGTGCAGATCTCGCGGGAGGAGGAGGGCGAGAGCCGGCGTCGTACGCGCTCCGGTCAGTGGTCCGCGTCACCCCGGTACGCTCGTCCGCGTGCCTCGGGTGGTCGTCGACGTCGTGCTGAAGCCGGAGATCTCCGACCCCCAGGGTCAGGCGGTGCTGGGAGCGCTGGGCCGGCTCGGCCACGACAGCGTCCGCAGCGTCCGCCAGGGCAAGCACTTCGTCCTCGAGGTCGAGGGCACGCCCGACGAGGCCGAGTTGACGCAGATCGCCGAGACGCTGCTGGCCAACCCGGTCATCGAGGACGTCGAGCTCCACCTCCCGACCGACTGAGGAGTACCCCCTCCGTGCGCATCGGTGTCATCACCTTCCCGGGTTCCCTGGACGACGTCGACGCCGCCCGCGCGGTGCGCCTGGCCGGGGCCGAGCCCGTCGCGCTCTGGCACGACGACCACGACCTCGAGGACGTCGACGCCATCGTCCTGCCCGGCGGCTTCTCCTACGGCGACTACCTGCGGGCCGGCGCCATCGCCGCGCGGGCGCCGATGATGCAGGACGTCGTCGACCGCGCCCACCAGGGCATGCCGGTGCTCGGCATCTGCAACGGCTTCCAGGTGCTCTGCGAGGCCGGCCTGCTGCCCGGCGCGCTCACCCGCAACGGCCACCTGCACTTCCGCAACCGCGACCAGGCGCTGCGCATCGAGCGCGCGGACACCGCGTGGACGCAGGACTACGAGGCCGGCCAGCGGATCGTCGTCCCGGTGAAGAACGGCGAGGGCCGCTACGTGGCCGCGCCGGCCGACCTCGACCGGATCGAGGGCGAGGGCCGGGTCGCCGTCCGCTACGTCGAGGGCAACCCCAACGGCTCGATGCGCGACATCGCCGGCGTCACCAGTGAGAACGGCCGCGTCGTCGGGTTGATGCCGCACCCCGAGCACGCCGTCGAGGACCTCACCGGCCCGAGCACCGACGGTCTCGGGTTCTTCACCAGCGTCCTGAAGGCGGTCGTCAGCGCATGACGCAGGGACTCAGCGACCTCGACACCGGGCCCGGCCCGCTGTCGCACCAGCTCGACACCGTCGAGCTGGCCGCGCGGACGCCGGACCTCGAGCAGCCCTACGGCGAGCTGGGCCTGAAGTCCGACGAGTACGCCCGGATCCGCGACATCCTCGGTCGCCGGCCCACCACCGCCGAGCTGGCCATGTACTCGGTCATGTGGAGCGAGCACTGCTCCTACAAGAGCTCGAAGGCGCACCTGCGCCGCTTCGGCGACCTGCCGCGCAGCGAGGCGCTGCTGGTGGGCATCGGCGAGAACGCCGGCGTGGTGGACGTCGGCGACGGCTACGCGGTGACCTTCAAGGTCGAGTCGCACAACCACCCCAGCTACGTCGAGCCCTACCAGGGCGCGGCCACCGGGGTCGGCGGCATCGTGCGCGACATCCTCACCATGGGCGCCCGCCCGATCGCCGTCATGGACTCGCTGCGCTTCGGCCCGGCCGACGCCCCCGACACCGCCCGCGTGCTGCCCGGCGTCGTCGCCGGCGTGGGCGGCTACGGCAACTGCCTGGGCCTGCCCAACATCGGCGGTGAGCTGCTCTTCGACGCCTGCTACGCGGGCAACCCGCTGGTCAACGCGCTGTGCGTCGGCGTCATGAAGCACGAGGACGTCCGGCTGGCCAAGGCCGAGGGCGTCGGCAACAAGGTCGTGCTCTTCGGCGCCCGCACCGGCGGCGACGGCATCGGCGGCGTCTCGGTGCTGGCCAGCGAGACCTTCGACGAGGAGGGGCCGGCCAAGCGCCCGAGCGTGCAGGTGGGCGACCCGTTCACCGAGAAGCTGCTCATCGAGGCCTGCCTGGAGATCTTCCGCGAGGACCTCGTCACCGGCATCCAGGACCTCGGCGGCGCCGGCCTGTCCTGCGCGACCAGCGAGCTGGCCAGCGCCGGCACCGGCGGCATGCACATCGACCTGGACGCCGTGCCGCTGCGCGACAGCACCCTGACGCCCGCCGAGATCCTGATGAGCGAGTCGCAGGAGCGCATGTGCGCCATCGTCGAGCCGGACAAGGTCGACGCCTTCCTCGCCGTCTGCCGCAAGTGGGGCGTGCTGGCCACCGTCATCGGTGAGGTCACCGACGGCGACCGGCTGACCGTCGACTGGCACGGCGAGCGGATCGTCGACGTCCCGCCGCGGACCGTCGCCCACGAGGGTCCGGTGTACGACCGGCCGATGCAGCGCCCGGCCGACCTCGACGACCTGCAGGCCGACGACCCGGCCGCCCTGCCCCGCCCGGCGACCCCCGAGGAGCTCGCTGCGCACTGGCTGGCCGTCGTCGCCAGCCCCGACGGCGCGGACAAGACCTGGGTCACCGAGCAGTACGACCGCTACGTCCGCGGCAACACCGTGCTCGCCCAGCCCGACGACGCCGGCGTGGTGCGCATCGACGAGGGGACCTCCCGCGGCATCGCGCTCGCCCTCGACGGCAACGGCCGCTACGCGCGGCTGGACCCGTACACCGGCGCGCAGCTCAACCTCGCCGAGGCCTACCGGAACGTGGCGGTCAGCGGCGCCCGCCCCCTGGCGGTCACCAACTGCCTGAACTTCGGCTCCCCGGAGGAGCCGGAGGTGATGTGGCAGTTCGCCGAGGCCGTCCGCGGCCTGGCCGACGCCTGCCGCGACCTCGGGCTTCCGGTCACCGGCGGCAACGTCAGCCTCTACAACCAGACCGGCGACGTCGCGATCAACCCGACGCCGGTGATCGGCGTCCTAGGCGTGCACGAGGACGTCCGGACCCGCGTGCCCACCGGCTGGCGGACGGCGGGGGAGACCGTGCTGCTGCTCGGCGTCACCCGGCCGGAGTTCGGCGGCTCCGCCTGGGCGAGCGTCGTCCACGGCCACCTCGGCGGCCGCCCGCCGGCGGTGGACCTGGAGGCCGAGCGGTCGCTGGGCGAGCTGCTCGCCGCGCTGGGCCGCGAGGGGCTGGTCACCTCCGCGCACGACCTGGCCGACGGCGGCCTGGCGCAGGCGCTGGCCGAGTCGGCGCTGCGGTACGGCACGGGCGCGCGGCTGACCCTGGACGGCGACGTGTTCACCGCGCTGTTCAGCGAGTCGGCCGCGCGCGTCGTGGTGACCACGACCGACCCGGAAGCGGTGCGGGTCACCGCCGAGTGGGCCGGCGTCCCGGTCACCGAGCTGGGGACGACGGGCGGTGACGTGCTCGCCGTCGACGGCGTCGCCGAGCTGCCGCTGGCCGAGCTGCGGGCCGCCTGGAGCGCGACGCTCCCGGCCCTGTTCGGCACCCCGGAGGCGACCGTGGGCAGCGTCCCGGCGGGGACCGTCCCGACCAGCTGATGCCGGCTGTGCCCCCGTCGACGAGGCCGATCCCGGCCGACGAGCTGCGGGCCGCGGTCGACCCGGTGCGGGCCTGGCTGGCGGGGGAGGCCGAGCAGCCCCCGCGGTCGGTGCTGGGGGCCGCGGTCAGGACGACCGCCCGCTGGCTGGCCCAGCAGGTGCCCGGCCGCTCGGTGGAGCTGCGGGTGCCCCCGCACGTCGCCGTCCAACTGGTGCCGGGGCCGCGGCACACGCGCGGGACGCCACCCAACGTCGTGGAGACCGACGCCGCCACCTGGCTGCGGCTGGCGACGGGGCGGCTCACCTGGGAACAGGCGGTCGCCGACGGGCGGGCCAGCGCCAGCGGCAACCGCGCCGACCTGAGCCCCCACCTGCCGCTGTCCCCCCTGTCGCCCTCCGGGCGACACCGCGGCCAGGAGCCGTCCCCCGGTTGAGCCGGGCCGCTGCCCGTGTCCCGGTCGGGAGACCCTCCGGGCCCCGCGACCGTTCCACCCCGGCGGAGAGCCGTCCCCGGCTCGTCCGGACCCGTCCTGGACGACACCGCGCCCCGGCCGCTACGAGAGCGACCGGGGCGCGGTGTGTGTGCTGGTGGGCTCAGCCGCCGAACAGGGCGCTGGCGGCCTTGACCGTGTTGTAGAGCCCGTAGGCGAGCGGCACGCCCACCAGGGTCCAGGCGAAGGCGATCAGCCCCACCGGGGTGTGGGTGGGCTGCCGGTGGTCGGTGGCGGGGTGGCTCATCGGACGGCGCTCCGTTCCGTGTCGGCGCGAGCGGTGGCGGGGGAGGTGGCCTTCGGCTCGTGCCACTTGCTGGCCACCGGGCGGACCAGCAGGTTGGCGATGAAGCCGACGACCAGCAGGCCGACCATGATGAACAGCGCCGGGCGGTAGTTCGCCGCGACGAGCTGGCCGGGGGTGCCCTGGGTGTCCAGGACGCCGTTGATGATCAGCGGCCCGGCGACACCGGCGGCGGACCACGCGGTCAGCAGCCGACCGTGGATGGCACCGACCTGGTAGGTGCCGAACAGGTCGCGCAGGTAGGCCGGGACCGTGGCGAACCCGCCGCCGTAGAAGGAGATGATCACGGCCGCGAGCAGCACGAACAGCCAGGTGGCGGTGCTGCCGATGGTGGCCAGCCCGATGTACAGGAGGGCGCCGACACCCAGGTAGACCATGTAGATGGGCTTCCGGCCGATGAAGTCCGACGTCGAGGACCACACGAAGCGGCCGCCCATGTTGAACAGCGACAGCAGGCCGACGAAGCCGGCGGCCGTGGCGGCGGCGACCGTGGAGGTCTCCCCGTTGCGGAAGAAGTCCTGGATCATCGGCGCGGCCTGCTCGAGGATGCCGATGCCCGCGGTGACGTTGCAGAAGAGCACCGTCCACAGCAGCCAGAACTGCGGGGTCTTGATGGCGTTGTTGGCCGAGACGCTCTCGGTGGTGACCAGGGCCTTCTTCTTGACCGAGGACGGGTCGAAGCCGTGGGGCCGCCAGTCGTCGGCCGGGACCCGGATGATGAAGGCGCCGAACATCATGAAGACCAGGTAGACCGCGGCCAGCGTGAAGAACAGCGCCGCGACGGCCTCCCCGTTGGGCACGGTGCCCGCGGTGCCGTCGTACGCGGGGTCGTAGTAGTTCATCAGCTGCCGGGACAGCGGCGAGGCGATGAGCGCGCCACCTCCGAAGCCCATGATCGCCATGCCGGTCGCCAGACCGGGCCGGTCCGGGAACCACTTGATCAGCGTGGAGACCGGGGAGATGTAGCCGATGCCCAGGCCGATGCCGCCCAGGACGCCGTAGCCGAGGTAGAGCAGCCACAGCTGCCCGGTCTCGATGCCCAGACCGCCGACCAGGAAGCCGGAGACCCAGAAGACGGCGGAGGTGAACATCGCCGCCCGGGGACCGTTGCGGTCCACCCAGGTGCCGAACAGGGCGGCGGAGACGCCGAGCATGACGATCGCGATCGAGAAGATGACGCCGATCGCGGTCAGGCTCGTGTCGAAGTGCTCGACGAGCGCGGTCTTGTAGACACTCGTCGCGTACGCCTGACCGATGCACAGGTGCACGGCGAGCGCCGCCGGCGGGATCAACCAGCGGTTGAAGCCGGGACGGGCCACGATGCGATCTCGGGCCAGGAAACTCGGTACTGCCACGGGACGGACCTCCGGAGGACATCGGTCGGGGGATCCCCCGCCGGAAAGGGTCTGTGCCAGACGTCACGGACCCGCGGGAACGCTACGTCCGTCCTGGACGTACCGCTGGACGAAGGAGTCGATCCCCACCGGTCGAGACCGGATCGTTGCGAAGTCAACCAGCTCCCGGACGGTCCAACCACCCCCGTGGCCGGGCATAGGCTCCCGCCATGGCCTACGAGGTGAGGGGCGTCGTCGCCCGCAGCAAGGGAGCCCCGGTCACGGTCGAGACGATCGTCGTCCCCGACCCCGGCCCCGGAGAGGCGGTGGTCGACGTCCAGGCGTGCGGGGTGTGCGCCACCGACCTGCACTACCGCGAGGGCAACATCACCGACGAGTACCCCTTCCTGCTCGGCCACGAGGCCGCCGGGGTGGTGGCCGCGGTCGGGGAGGGCGTGACCAACGTCGCCGTCGGGGACTTCGTGGTCCTCAACTGGCGGGCGGTGTGCGGGCAGTGCCGGGCGTGCGCCCGGGGCGAGCTGCAGTACTGCTTCAACACCCACAACGCCGCCCAGCAGATGACCCTCACCGACGGCACCGCGCTGTCCGCGGCGCTGGGCATCGGCGCGTTCGCCGAGAAGACGCTGGTGCACTCCGGGCAGTGCACCAAGGTGGACCCGGCCACCCCGGCCACCGCCGCCGGGCTGCTGGGCTGCGGGGTGATGGCCGGGGTGGGCGCGGCGATCAACACCGGCGGCGTGCGCCGCGGCGAGTCCGTGGCGGTGTTCGGCTGCGGCGGCGTGGGCGACGCCGCGATCGCCGGCGCCCGGCTGGCCGGGGCGACCACGATCGTCGCCGTGGACGTGGACGACCGGAAGCTGGCGTGGGCGCGGCAGTTCGGCGCCACCCACACGGTCAACTCCCGGTCCACCGACGCGGTGGCGGCGATCAGGGCGGCCACGGGCGGGTTCGGGGTGGACGTGGCGATCGACGCGGTGGGGCACCCGGCGGTGTTCGAGCAGGCCTTCTACGCCCGGGACCTGGCCGGGCGGGTGGTGCTGGTCGGCGTCCCGGCCCCGGACATGCAGATCACCCTGCCGCTGATCGAGGTGTTCGG
>NZ_FNHE01000006.1:0-311545 GCF_900103785.1 Geodermatophilus siccatus
CCACGGCGTCACCCTCCGGCGGGTGCTGACCGACAACGCCAAGAGCTACCGCGTCGGGCGGGCCTGGATCGCCGTCTGCGCCCAGCTGGGCATCGGCCGCCGGTTCATCAAGCCCGGGCGGCCCTGGACCAACGGCAAGGCCGAGCGGTTCAACCGCACCCTGCAGACCGAGTGGGCCTACGCCACCGCCTGGAGCTGCAACGACGAGCGCACCGCCGCCCTGGACAGCTGGCTGACCCACTACAACACTTCCCGCAGCCACTCCGCCCTCGGCGGCCGCCCACCGATCAGCCGACTCGCCGCGTGAACAACCTCCCTGGTCACGACAGCTAGCGCGCCACCCGGGCCAGCTGGCGGGCCTGGGCGACCAGCCGGCCGGTGGCGTCCCAGATGCGGCACTCCTCGTCCGACCAGCCGCCGGCCACCTCGGTGGAGCGCGACTCGACCAGGCACCAGCCCGGCGCCGGCAGCGCGCGGACCAGCACCTGCAGCTGCACGGTGGGCGCCCAGCCCGTCCGGCCGACGGCGAAGGCGGTCGGCGGCAGGGCGTCGGCGAACAGCAGCAGCGCCAACGGGTCGGGGTCGCGGCCGTCGGCCAGCCGGATCCAGGAGCGCAGCACCCGCTGGTCGGAGAACCGGCCGACGGTCCAGCCCGCGGTCGCGGGGTCGAGCCGGGTGTCGATCCGCCGGACCAGGCCGACAGCCGGCCCGGCGCCGGTGGTCCGGGTGACGACGCAGTCCTCGGGGGCGGGCACCTCGGGCGCGGCGTTGACGGTGTACTCGGCCGGCTCGCTGCCGAGCGTCGCCGTCGTCACCTGCGCGGCGATCGACGGGCCGGCCTCGCCGGTGAGCAGCACCGTGGAGTGCGCCAGCGTGCGCCCGGCCGGGCCGGGCGTGACGGCGAGGTGGGCCGGCCCGGCGGCGGTGGCCCGCAGGTAGCTGGCCGACAGCGCGACCGGGTGCGGGTGCGGGCTGTCCAGGACCGCGGCACGGGCCGCGACCGCCAGCAGGTAGCCGCCGTTCAGGACGCCGCCGCCGACGTCCCAGCCGGGGCCGAGGTCGGCGACCAGCCCCCCGCCCTCGGCGCGGCGCACCGCCGTGGCGGCGTCGAAGGCGGACGGGGTCCCATCGGTCTGCGGCACGCCCGGAGCCTGCCAGGGCGGGAGTCCGGGCGTGCACGCACCCGAGCGCGGCCCGGCTCCCGCACCGCCGACGGTGACCGCCCCGCTCGGTCACCAAGCGGCGCCAATGAGGTACGGAAAGCGACGTCTCGGCGTCCGGAACGCCGCACCGTGACCACACCTTCACGAAGCGCGACGCGCCGTCCTCCGCACCCCCAGGACTGGGGGGCGGCGTCCCCCTCTGCCGCGTGTGCCCCGCACCTCCTCCTCCCCCGGAGCCTCGGATCCATCGAGAGCGAGCCGCGGGGGCGGGCTCTGCGACGCCGGGGGGCGGGTGCACGTGCACGGGTACGGGGACGAGACGGCCGGGGTGTGCCCGTTCAGCGGGACGGGCGCCGGGACGACGCGCCGCGGGGTCCCGCGGCGCACCGTGTTGGCCGGGCTGGCGAGCCTGGCCGCGCTGCCGGTCATGGGCGGGACGGCGCACGCCGCGCCGGGCCGGACGCCGACCTCGCCACCGCCGCCGCGGCCGCCGGCCCGCCGCCCGCGGGCCACGCGCGGCGCGCACGCCGTCGGCAACCCGCGCGGCAGCGACATCGCGGTGCGCGCCGGGCGGGACAAGGAGGCCCGCTTCGGCGTGATGTTCAAGAAGCTGCCGGCCTTCTCCCCGCCGGACGCGCTGCTGACCGCGCTGGCCCTCTCGATGAACGACGGCAAGGCACCGCTGTCCGACGTCAAGGACTCCGACGTCGCCTTCGACAACCCGGGCATGCCGGCCGGCTACATCTACCTCGGCCAGTTCATCGACCACGACATGACGCTGGACAAGACCCCGCTCACCCAGCAGCAGCAGGACCCGCGGGGGATGACCAACTACGACACGCCCCGCTTCGACCTGGCCAGCGTCTACGGCAAGGGCCCGGCCGGCAGTCCCGAGCTCTACGACCCGGCACGGCCGGGCTACCTGCTGTGCAACGACCACGACGGGGTGCGCGACCTGCCCCGCGACGACGTCGGCGCGGCCTACCTCGGCGACCCCCGCAACGACGAGAACCTGATCGTCGCCCAGCTGCACGCGGTCTTCCTGCGGCTGCACAACAGGCTGCGCGACCAGGGCCGGAGCTTCGAGCAGGCCCAGCAGCAGGTGCGCTGGCACTACCAGTGGCTGATCGTGAACGACTACCTGCCGCGCATCGTCGGGCGGGAGGTCGTCGACCGGCTGCTGCGCCGCCGCCGCAGCGGCCCGATCGAGTTCCTGGGCCGGTTCTACAAGCCACGCGACCCGCGACGGCCCTACATGCCGGTCGAGTACTCCGGTGCGGCCTACCGCTTCGGGCACAGCATGATCCGCGCCGAGTACGAGGTGCACGACCAGCACACCGTGCCGATCTTCGCCAACGAGGGCTACCAGGACCTGCGCGGCAACCGCCCGGTCCCCGAGGACCTCTGGATCGACTGGAACTACTTCTTCGAGATCCCCGGGATGAGCACGCCCGACGACCGGAACACGGCCCGCAGGATCGACACGCAGCTCTCCCTGCCGCTGTCCACGCTGCCACCGACCGTCGTCGCTCCGACCGCCGACGCGATCACCTCGCTGGCCGAGCGCAACCTGCTGCGCGGCAAGCGGCTGGGCCTGCCCGCCGGCCAGGACGTCGCCACGGCCATGGGCCTCGAGCCGCTCACCAACCAGCAGCTGGGCCTGACCGACCCCGGCTGGAAGGGGAAGGCGCCCCTGTGGTTCTACGTGCTCAAGGAGGCCGAGCTGCTGGGGGGCCACCGGCTGGGCCCGGTCGGCGGCACGATCGTCGCCGAGGTGGTCCTCGGCGTGATGGCCTGCGACACCACCTCCTACTTCACGGCGAACCCCGGCTTCGACCCCGGGCCGGGGTATGCCATGGGCTCCTTCCTGCTCTGGGCCGACGCCATCGACCCGCGGGCCTTCGAGGACCCGGAGGAGGAGCCTGCGGACGGCGAGGTCGACGAGCTGCCCGAGGAGGAGGCGCCGCACGAGGAGGAGCCCGAGGTCGAGGAGCCGGAGGACGCCGAGGAGCCCGAGCCGCTCGAGCCCGGGGAGGCGCCCGACCCCGCGGCCACGACCCCGGTCCCCGGCCCGGTCGTCTGAGGGAGGACCACCCCTCAGCGGCCGACCGGCCAGGCGGCGACCCGGTCGTAGCGCGGCACGGGTCCGAGGTGGCTCTCCAGCAGCTCCACCTCGGTCACGGGCCAGCCGGGGCCGCGGTGGCCGGCCAGCCGCTCGGGCAGGTCGCCGTCCCCCGGCCGGCCGGGCCGCCAGCGGCCGAGGGTGAGGTGGGCGCGGAAGGGCCGGTCCTCGACGGGCAGGCCGAGCCGGCGGGCGACGGCGGCCAGCCGGGCGGCGAGGACGCGCAGCGCCGCGTCGTCCCCCGTGACGCCGGCCCAGAACACCTGCGGACGACGCCGCGTGCCGAACCGCCCGGCGCCGGCGAGGCGCAGGCTCATCGGCGGGGTGGCTGCCACGGTGGGGCCGGCGGCGGCGACCAGCTCCTCGACCTGCTCGGCCGGGACCGCGCCGAGGAAGAGCAGCGTCAGGTGCCAGCGCTCGGGCGGCGTCCAGCGAGGTGCACCGGGTGCCTCGCGCAGCGGCGTCAGCGCACGGTCGAGGTCGGTCAACGCGCCGGCCGGCGGGGTCACCGCGAAGAACAGCCGCCGCGGCCGGGGCGCGGTCAGTCGGGCACCGCCAGGCCGGCGTCGCCCAGCGCCGCCTGCAGGCGCAGCCGCTCGACGTCGCGGGGCCGCCCCGGCGGGACGGCGTCCAGCGCGTGCGGCACCTCCAGCAGCCGGGCCGCCTCGACGAGGACGTCGTCGTAGGCCGCCTGCAGCCCGCGGCGGCGGGCCATCGGCGCCCCGGCCGGCACGCGGGCGAGCTGGGCGCCGAGCCGGCGCAGGTCGGCGGCCACCAGCTCGAGCGGGCGGCCGGCCGGCGCGATCGGCTCGCGTCTGCGGCGCAACGGCGCCGGCAGGCGCGCCGACCCGAAGACCAGGCGGGCCACCCAGCCGGCCAGGGCGACCGAGCCCACCACGCCGGCGACGATGGCGGCCAGGTGCAGCAACGAGGTCCCCATGCCGCCTCCACGGACGACTCGAGAGTGGTGGCCGTCACGGTACGACGGTCGGCCGGGGGTCAGCTCGCCTGCGTGCCCGGTGCCTCCGCCGACGCCGCCTCCGCCGCGGCCCGGGCCGTCGCCGGCGGGACCGCCCGCGGGGAGACGTGCAGCTGCAGCCGCGGTGGGACGACGCGCGCCTCCAGCCGGACCCGTCTGCCACGGGCCAGCCACGCCGCGGCGATCCCGCCCGCGGCGACCGCGACCGCGCCACCGAGGACGAACCCCCAGGGCGCCCCCCACCGCTCGGCCACCCAGCCGATCAGCGGCGAGCCGATCGGCGTCCCGCCCATGAAGCAGGTGAAGTACAGCGCCATCACCCGGCCGCGCAGCTGCGGGTCGACGCCCAGCTGCACGAAGCTGTTGTTGGCCACGCTGAACACCAGGCCCGCCGCGCCGGTCGGCACGAGCAGGGCGGCGAACGACCAGTACGTCGGCATCAGGCCGCAGACAATCGAGGCCACCCCGAAACCCGTGGCCGCGAGCACGAGGAACCGCTGCCTCGGCCGGGTGGTGCGCCGGGTCGACAGCAGCGCGCCGGACAGCGATCCGGCCGCGAAGCACGTGGTCAGCAGCCCGAACGCCTCGGCGCCGACGCCGAAGACCTCGCGGGCCATCAGCGCGATGGTGACCTGGGAGTTGAAGGTGAAGGTGCCCAGCACGAGCGCCAGCCCCAAGGCCAGCCTCAGGTCCGGCCGCGACCACGCGTAGGCCAGCCCCTCGCGCAGCTGGCCCCGGGCCCGCGCGACCGGTGGGCTGGAGTGCAGCTCGCCCGGCCGCATGGACAGGAGTGCGCCGATGGTGAACGCGAAGCTGGCCGCGTTGGTGAAGAAGGCCGGCGCGGTGTCTCCCGAGGCCGCGCCGATGAGCAGCCCGGCGACCGCGGGGCCGACCAGCCGGGCGCCGTTGAAGATCGTCGAGTTGAGGCTGACCGCGTTGGGCAGCAGCTCCGGGCCGACCAGCTCCGCGACGAAGGCCTGCCGCACCGGTGCATCGACGGCGGAGACCGAGCCGAGGGCGCCGGCGAGGACGAAGACGTGCCACAGCGCGATGCCGTCGGTGGCCACCAGCAGCCCGAGCAGGAGGGCGAGCAGACCCATCAAGGTCTGGGTGGCCACGAGCATGCGGCGCTTGGGGTAGCGGTCGGCGAGCACCCCGCCGTACAGGCCCAGCAGCAGCGTGGGGCCGAACTGCAGCGCGGTGATCAGCCCGAGGGCGACGCCGTTGTCACCGGAGAGCTGCAGGACCAGCCAGTCCTGACCGATGCGCTGCATCCAGGTGCCGGTGAGGCTGACCAGGTTGGACGCGGCATACAGCCGGTAGTTGCGTACGCGCAGCGACCGGAACGCCCCTGTGTCCCCAGCTCCCCTGCTCACCCACTCGCCGCCGGCCGCAGGTCGTGAGCCGGCGCCGCGGTGTCCGGCGTCGTCGGGCTCACGGTGCTCAGCCTAACCGCGGACCCCCAGCCGGACTCAGAAGAGCTGCTGGAGCGGCTCCAGGGCGAAGTAGACGAGGAACAGCGCGCTGATCAGCCACATGAGCAGGTGGATCTCGCGCCTGCGCCCGGCCGCGACGTGCAGCAGCACGTAGCTGACGACGCCGGCACCGATGCCGTTGGTGATCGAGTACGTGAACGGCATGAGCGCGATGGTGAGGAAGGCCGGGATCACCACCGTCATGTCCCCCCACTCCAGGTGGCGGATCTGGTTGACCATCAGCGCGCCCACGATCACGAGCACCGGCGCCGCGGCCTCCGACGGCACGATCTCCACCAGCGGGCTGAAGAACATCGCCAGCAGGAACAGGACGCCGGTGGCCACGCTGGCCAGGCCCGTCCGCGCGCCGTCGGCGACCCCGGCGGCGCTCTCGACGTAGGTCGTGTTCGACGAGACGCTCGCCGCACCTCCGGCCGCGGCGGCCACCGAGTCGACCAGCAGCACCGGTTGCGACCTGGGCAGGTTGCGCTCCTCGTCGAGCAGGTCACCCTCGGCGCCGACCGCGGTCACCGAGCCGACGGTGTCGAAGAAGTCGGCGATCATGATCGAGAAGACGATGAGCAGTGCCGCGATCACGCCGATCCGCTCGAAGCCGCCGAACAGCGAGAAGTTGCCCACGATCGACAGGTCGGGAGCGCTGACGACCTGGTCCGGCAGGGTCGGCACCTGCAGCGCCCAGCCACGCGGGTTGACCTCGCTGCCGTCGGCGCCGACACGCGGGCCGACGTCCGCCAGGGCCTCCACGACGATCGCGAGCACGGTCGAGACGACGATGCCGATGAGCAGCGCGCCCTTGACCCGGCGGACGACGAGCACGCTGGTGAGCAGCAGCCCGACGACGAAGACCAGCAGTGGCCAGCCGGCCAGCTGGCCGTTGACGCCGAAGCTGATCAGCGGGCTGCCCGGGCGGATGACCCCGGCGTCGGCCAGTCCGATGATCGTGAGGAAGAAGCCGATGCCGACGGCGATCGCCGTCTTCAGCTGCGCCGGGATCGCCTCGAAGACCGCCCGGCGGAAGCCGGTGAGCACCAGCACGGTGATGAGCAGGCCCTCGAGGACGACCAGGCCCATGATCTCGGGCCAGGACAGCTGCGTGGCCGCGAAGACCGCGACGATGGCGTTGATGCCCAGCCCGGTGGCCACGGCGAAGGGGTACCGCCCGACGATGCCCATGAGGAGCGTCATGACCCCGGCGACCAGCGCGGTGACCGCGGCGACCGAGGCGAAGGGCAGCGTGGCCCCGGTGATGTCCGCCCCCGACAGGATGATCGGGTTGAGCACCACGATGTAGGCCATCGTGAAGAAGGTCGTGAGACCGCCGCGCACCTCGCGGGTGACCGTCGAGCGGCGGGCGCTGATGCCGAAGTAGCGGTCCAGGCCGTTGCTCGGCCGGACGCGGGGGCCCTCGCTGCGGCGCGGGCGCTGTGCCCCGCCGGCGACGTCGGCGGGCGTGCCGCCGTCCGTGGTGCTGCCCGAGGACGGGCGGGACTTCTCTGCCATGGCGACTCTCCGGGCGCGCGGCCGGGCGAGCGGGCGGCGGGGGAAGCGCGCCGGCTGACCGGTGGGGACTGCGATGAGCGGCGACAGCGTGCCACACGGGTGTTCCGACCAGGTGACACGCGTCGGGGCCTGCGGGTTCTAGGGTCGACCCGTGCCCCGACCGGCCAAGCAGGCGCCTCCCCCACTGCATGTCGACACCGTGCGGGTGGTGCTGGCCGGGACGGCGCTGTGGGTGGTGGCGCTCGTCGTGCTGCTGCTGCTCGGCGACCGGGTGGACCGGGTGTGGACCTGGACCTGCGTCGCCGGCATCGCGCTGGCGTTCGTCGGGCTGGGCGTCATGCGCCTCCAGGGCCAGATCGGCCGGCGCGACTGACACCCCGCTGAGCTCGGCCACCGTCGCCGGCGCTGGAGCTGCTGCTCCCCGCCTCAGCCCCTGCCTCCCACCTGTGGGCAGGGGGTGACTCTCCTCACGGAACTCCTCCCTTGCTTCCTCCTGGAAGCAGCGGCTGAGGTTCCCGAAGACGGCTCCCCACCGTCGCGGACCGACGTGGGAGTCCGGAGGGTCCCCGAGGAGGGACGCGTCCGGCAGGGCTCGGCTCAGCCGGAGGACGGCACCTGGCCGCGGTGCTGCGACCGACGAGCGGGCCCGGAGGGTCCCCGAGGAGGGACGCGTCCGGCAGGGCTCAGCGCAGCGGGGGCACGGCACCTGGCCGCGGTGCTGCGACCGACGAGCGGGGCCCGGAGGGTCCCCGAGGAGGGACGCGTCCGGCAGGGCTCAGCGCAGCCGGAGGACGGCACCTGGCCGCGGTGTCGGCCGGTAGGCCGACAGATCACGGGGTCACAGGACGTCGAACGAGCCGGTGTCGTAGCGGGCCGAGCGCACGACCTCCGCGGCGTCGTCGGCGACCAGCGTCGCCTGGCTGTGCGCGCCGCAGCCGTAGTCGACGGCGACCACGCGGCCGTCGGCCGGGGCGTAGACGTTGCCGCAGGCACCGAAGCTCTGCCGCAGCGAGCCGGCCAGCGGCAGGAAGAACCCGCAGGTGCCGCACGGACCGGGCGCCTGGCGGGCCATCGCCGAGCGGGGACCGAACTCCCCGGCGTTCCAGCGGGCCACCGCCTCCGCGCGCCCCTCCCTGGACATGACCCGCTCGCGGCCGAGGCCGATCTCGGAGGCCACCACGGACCCCTCGGGGTCGTCGGCCGAGTCGTCGTCGGTCGTGTAGCCGGGGACCAGCCGGGGGTCGTCCTCGGTGGAGGGCAGCACGTCGCCGACCGAGAGGTCACCGGGGCGCAGCCGCTCGTGCCACGGCACCCAGGCGGGGGCGAGCAGCGCCTGCTCGCCGGGCAGCAGCACGACCTCGTCGACGGTGACGTGCTCCTCGCCGGGCACCGCCGCGAGGGTCACCGCCCAGTACCAGCCGACGTAGCCGGGCAGCCGGCTGGCGAAGGAGTGGGTGACCACGTCACCGAGGTCCGCGCCGCCCTGTTCCGCGGACGGCGTCTCGCGGGTGGCGCCGAGGTGCTCGCCCACCAGCTCGGGGGACCCGGCGGTGTCGACCGCAGCGGCCCGCGCCTGCTCGACGGCGGTGCTGGGCGCGTCGCTCCCCGCGGCGGCGGGGTCGGAGAACTCGGCCACGGCGCCATTGTCCCTGACGCCCGGAGCGGCCCGGGTGCGCGGGGGCGCTGTCCGTGTCCTCCCAGGTCGGTGCGGCACCATGGGCTGCGTGTCGTCGTCCCGCCCACCCGGCGCCCGCCGCGCCCTGCGCCGGCGCCCGTCGCCGCCTGCGGCCCCGGGTGCGGAGACGGCACCGTTGGAGGTGCCGCGGGCGGCCACCCGTCCGCTCCCGACCGCGGGCCAGGTGCCCGGGCCGTGGGCCGGGGACGGCGCGGGTGCTCCTCCGCCGACGGCTGCGCTGCCCCCGGCCGCCCCGCCGCTCGCCCCGGTGCCGCGGAAGCTGACCGTCACCCGGGTCGCGGCGGCGCGCACCCGTGAGCTGACCGGGGCCGCCGTCCGCCGGGTGCAGACCGCCAGCCGGGCCGACGGCGCCGCGGAGAGCGGGCTGGCGCAGCTGCTGTGGGTCAACGCCCTGCACATGGCCGGCGACGCGATGATCGCCGTCTCCCTGGCCGGCACCCTCTTCTTCGCCGCCACCACCGACGCGCAGCGCAGCAACGTGGCGCTCTACCTGCTCGTGACGATGGCGCCGTTCGCGGTCGTCGCCCCGGTGATCGGGCCGCTGCTCGACCGGCTGCAGCGCGGCCGCCGCTGGGCGCTGGCCGTCAGCCAGCTGGGCCGGGCCGCGCTGGCGCTGGTCATGGCCGCCCACTTCGACGACCTCTGGCTGTACCCCGCCGCGCTCGGCGTGCTGGTGCTGTCCAAGGCGCACAACGTGCTGCGCGCGGCGGTGGTCCCGCGAGTGCTGCCCGGCGCGATGTCGCTGACCTCGGCCAACGCCCGGACGTCGGTGTTCGGCCTGGTCACCGCCGGCGTCTTCGGCGGCATCGGCGCCGGCGTGGCCTGGGCGCTGGACTTCTCCTGGCTGCTGTGGGCCACCGCCGCGGTGTTCGTGTGCGGTGCGGTGCTCGCGCTGCGGCTGCCCCGGCACGTCGACGTCCCCACCGGTGAGCTGCCCGCCGACGTGCTCTCGACCGCGCCCCAGCCGGTGGCCGCGGGGCGGCGCCGCCGGCCGGTCAGCCCCCGGGTGGTCGTCGCGCTGCGGGCCAACGCGGCGCTGCGCGGCCTCGGCGGCTTCCTGACGATCTTCTCCGCCTTCCTCGTGCAGGCCACGGTCGAGGGCGGCTGGCCGGGCACGCTGGCGCTCGGCGCGGTCGCCGGGGCGGCCGGCGTGGGCAGCGTGCTGGGCACCGCCGTCGGCTCCCGGCTGCACCGGGTCGACCCGGACCGGGTGGTGCTGTGGTCGGCAGGCACCGCGGCGGCGATCACCGTCGTCGCGGCGGTCTTCTACAGCCTCGCGATGGCCGCCGTCGTCGCCGGCGTGGCCGCCGTCGCCAACGCGCTGGGCAAGGTCGCCCTCGACGCGATCATCCAGCGGGAGGTGCCCGAGAGCCTGCGGGCCTCGGCGTTCGCCCGGTCGGAGACGATGCTCCAGCTGTCCTGGGTCGTCGGCGGCGCGCTGGGCATCGCCCTCCCGCCGACCGGCTGGCTGGGCTTCACCGTCGCCGCGGGCCTGCTCGTGCTCGCCGTCGGGCTGGTGCTCTGGGGTCCGCGCCGCCGCACCCCGGCCCCGACCGCGCAGGTGCCCGCCGCGGACGCCCTCACCGACCCGCTGGGGCGGCTGTCGTGAGGCGGCTCGCGCTCCCGGCCGTCGTCCTGCTGCTGGCCGGTTGCGGCTCCGAGCCGTCGGGCCCGCAGGACGTCGTCGTCGAGGCCGGACCGCAGCGCGTCGAGGCCGCCCCCACCCAGTACTGCGTGGACGGCGAGGGGCAGCGCTACGCCACCGACCCGCCGTACGTCGAGGTCTCCCCCGACACGCCCATCCGGCTCACCGTGCCCGAGCCGGTGGCCGAGCGCGGCTGGAGCGTGCAGGTGTTCGACGAGAAGCTCGAGGGGCTGCTCGGCGAGGTGCCGGTCGACACCGGCGCGGCCGTGTTCGAGGTCAACAGCAACGACGTCGCCCCGCCGGCCTTCTACCTCGTCGTCGTCGAGGACGCCGGCGAGGAGTGCGACGGCTTCAGCGGGGCCTGGCCGATCGGCTTCCTGCGCGCCGGCGGCGCCCAGGACGGGACGGCGACGGAGCCGACGGCGCCCGCGCCCTAGGTGACGTCCTGGAACGACCCCGTCCCGGGCCCCGCCCTGAGGCTCGCCAAGGGGGCAGGACGGGGTCGTTCCTCAGTGCTCCAGGTCGGTGGCGACCGCGCGCAGCACCGAGGCGACCTTGCGGGCCACCGGCCGGTCGGGGTGCCGGCCGCGGCGCAGGCCGTTGGAGACGTCGTCGAGCAGCTTGATGAGGTCCTCGATGATCGGGACCAGCTCGTCGGGCTTCTTGCGGGTCCGCTCGGCGTGCGCCGCGGTCACCGAGGGCAGCGGGTCGAGGACCCGCACCTGCAGCGCCTGGTCGCCACGGCGGCCGGCGACGATGCCGAACTCCACCCGCTGGCCGGGCTTGAGCTCGCCGGTGCCGGACGGGAGGGCGTCCTTGTGCACGAAGACGTCCGGGCCGTCCTCACGGGAGAGGAAGCCGAACCCCTTCTCCGGGTTGAACCACTTGACTCTGCCGGTGGGCACGTTGATCCCTCAGTCGTCGATCGCGGGCGGCCCCGGCACCGGGCCGGGAGGACAGGCGGCACGGACGGCCGTTGATCCCAGGTTAGTCGCCGAGCGGCGTCGTCCCACCCGTATTGCGCCGCCCGCCTCCCCGGCCCGACCTAGCCTGGCTCGGTGCCGCCTGCCGACCACCCCGACTACCGGTTCACGCTGGCCAACGAGAGAACACTGCTGGCCTGGCTGCGCACCGGGCTGGCGTTGGTCGCCGGCGGCGTCGCGGTCGCGGAGTTCGCACCCGACCTCGGCGTCCCGTGGGGCAGCGCCGCGGTGGCGGTCGCGCTGGTGCTGACCGGGCTGGGCGCGGCCGTCGGCGGGTACGTGCGCTGGCGGCGCAACGAGCGGGCGATCGCCGCCGACCGGCCGCTGCCGCCGGGGCGCGTGCTGCCGGCACTGGTGGCCGCGGTGGCCGCCGTGCTCGTCGTCGTGGCCGTCCTGGTCGGTGTGGACGTGGTGCAGCGGTGAGCAGCCGGCAGACCCAGCCGGAGCGCACCGTCCTCTCCTGGCAGCGCACCGGCCTGGGCGTGCTCGCCCTCGCCGGCCTGCTGGCCCGCGCGGCGGTGACCGACGGTGCACCGGTGCGGCTGGCCGTGGCCGGCGGGGTGGCGCTGCTGGGCCTCGGCGTGCTGGGCGGCCTGACACCGGTGCGGGCCCGGGCGGTGGACCGGGCGCTCGACCGCGGGACCGGGGTGGCCGTGCCGCGGCTGGCGCTGGCGGTCACCGCCGTCGTCGTCGCCGTGGCCGGCGTCGCCCTGGTGGCGGTGCTCAGTCCCCGCTGACCGGCCGCTCGACGATGCCGAGCCGGTCGAGCAGCACGAGGAACACCGCGGCGAAGTCGTTGGCGGCCACCTCGCGGCGCACCCGGTCCCAGTCGACCTGCTCGCGCAGCGCCCGCGCCACCGGCAGCAGCCGCCCGTAGTCGCAGTAGTGCTCGTCGAGCGCCATGAGCTTGGTGACGACGATGTCGGTGGCCTCCAGCACCGGCATGTGCACCGAGAGCACCGGCATGTCCTCGGCCCGGTCGATGAGGTCCTGCTCCACCGGGATGCCGCAGGTGCGCCACAGGACGTCGATGAACGAGTTGCCCTGGACGACCTTGGTCAGCCAGTCCTCGGCCGGGTCGACGACCTGCAGCCCCGCCTCGGCCAGCACCTTGGCCGCCCGTTCGGCCTCCGCCGCCGGTACCAGGAAGTCCGCGTCGTGGTCGGGTTCGGGCGCCCCGCGGACCCAGGCGGCGTAGCCGCCGCACAGCGCGAAGGGGACGTCGCCCTGTTTGAGCGCGACGGCGACGCGCTTGAGGAGGTCACGGATCTCTTCGCGGTCCGAGGGTTGCACGCACAGCCTGCTACCCGGGGTGCGCCCTCCGGAACACGGCGGTGTGGGCGGCGGCGCGCGGGGCACAGGAGCCCTCGTGCGGATCGCGACCTTCAACATCCTCCACGGGCGCTCGCCGGTCGACGACCGGGTCGACGTCGAGCGCCTGGCCGCCGCGGTGAAGACCCTGGACGCCGACGTCCTGGGGCTGCAGGAGGTGGACCGGGACCAGCCGCGGTCGATGAACGCCGACCTGACCGCCGTCGCCGCCGAGGCGATGGGGGCGGTGGACTCGCAGTTCGTCGCGGCCCTCTCGGGCACCCCGGGCGGCACCTGGATGGCGGCCACCGGCGACGAGCAGCCGGGGTCGGCCAGCTACGGCATCGCGCTGCTGTCGCGCTACCCGGTGGTGTCCTGGCGGGTGGTGCGGCTGCCCGCGCTGCGCAGCCGGGTGCCGGTCTGGTTCCGCGGCGCCCCGCGCCCGAAGCTGGTCGGCGACGAGCCGCGGGTCGCCGTCGCCGCCGTCCTGGAGGGGCCCTGGGGGCAGTTCACCGTCTGCAACACGCACCTGTCGTTCGTGCCGGGGTGGGGCGCGCTGCAGCTGTCGAAGCTGGTCCGCTCGCTGACCGGCACCCGCGAGCCGCTGGTCCTCATGGGCGACCTGAACATGCAGGCCGGTCAGGCGGTGCGGGTCAGCGGGCTGCAGCCCCTCGCGCCGGCCACGACGCCGACCTTCCCGGTGGACGAGCCGATCCGGCAGCTGGACCACGTGCTGGCCCGCGGGCCGATCGCCGCGAGCGGCGCGGGCGAGGCGCTGCGGCTGCCGCTGTCGGACCACCGCGCCCTCGTGGTGCCCTGCGCCCCCGCCTAGCCTCCGCCGTCGGCCCCTGCCGGGTGGCGCCGCCGGCCCCGTCCAGAGGCTCGTCCCGAGCGTGCGAGAGATGAGGACGGAGTCCTCCCACTTCAGGCGTTGCGGACGGCGTCGGCCGCCTCCAGGCCGAGCTCCCGGACCGAGACCTCGCGCATCTCGACCTTGCGCACCTTGCCGGTGACCGTCATCGGGAAGCCGTCGACGATCTTGACGTAGCGCGGGATCTTGTAGTGGGCCAGCTTGCCGTTGCAGAACTCGCGCAGCGCCTCGGACGTGAGCGGGGCGGCGCCCTCGCGCAGCCGCACCCAGACCATGAGCTCCTCGCCGAAGCGCTCGTCGGGCACCCCGATGACCTGGGCGTCGACGATGTCGGGATGGGTGAAGAGGAACTCCTCGACCTCGCGCGGGTACACGTTCTCACCGCCGCGGATGACCATGTCCTTGATCCGGCCGACGATGTTGAGGTAGCCCTCGGCGTCCATGACGGCGAGGTCGCCGGTGTGCATCCAGCGGGCGGCGTCGACGACCTCGGCGGTCTTCTCCGGCTCGTCCCAGTAGCCCAGCATCACCGAGTAGCCGCGGGTGCAGAACTCCCCCGGCGTCCCGCGCGGCACGGTCAGCCCGGTCTCGGGGTCGATCACCTTGACCTCCAGGTGGGGGTGCACCCGCCCGACGGTCGAGGTGCGCCGGTCCAGGTCGTCGTCGGCGCCGGTCTGGGTGGAGACCGGTGAGGTCTCGGTCATGCCGTAGCAGATGGTCACCTCGGTCATCCCCATCTCCGCGACCACCCGCTTCATCACCTCCACCGGGCACGGCGAGCCGGCCATGATGCCGGTGCGCAGGCTGGAGAGGTCGTAGGAGGCGAAGTCGGGCAGGGCCAGCTCGGCGATGAACATGGTGGGGACGCCGTACAGCGAGGTGCAGCGCTCGTCCTGCACGGCGCGCAGCGTCGCGGCCGGGTCGAAGCCGGGCGCCGGGATCACCATCGTCGCGCCGTGCGAGGTGGCCGCGAGGTTGCCCATCCCCATGCCGAAGCAGTGGTAGTAGGGCACCGGGATGCAGATCCGGTCGGCCTCGGTGTAGCCGCAGCCCTCACCGACGAAGAACCCGTTGTTGAGCAGGTTGTGGTGGGTGAGGGTCGCGCCCTTGGGGAAGCCGGTCGTGCCCGAGGTGTACTGGATGTTGATCGGGTCGTCGGCCGACAGCTGGGTCTCCCGCTCGGCCAGCAGGCCGCGGTCGCCGGCCCGGCCGGTGGCCACCAGCTGCTCCCACTCCGGGGAGCCGAGGAAGACGACCTCGCGCAGGTCGGGGCAGCGGTCGCGGACCTCGTCGACCATCGCGCGGTAGTCGCTGGTCTTGAACGCAGGTGCGCTCACCAGCACCGAGATGCCGGCCTGCTCCAGCACATAGGCCAGCTCGTGGGTGCGGTAGGCCGGGTTGATGTTGACCAGGATCGCGCCGAGCTTCGCCGTCGCGTACTGCACGAAGGCCCACTCGGCGCAGTTCGGCGCCCAGATGCCGACCCGGTCGCCCTTGACCACCCCCAGGGCGTCGAGCCCCAGGGCCACGGCGTCGACCTCGGCGACGAACTCCGGGTAGGAGAAGCGGCGACCGGTGGCGCACTCGACGAGCGCCTCGTGGTCGCCCACCCGCGCCGCCGTCCGATCGAGGTCGGCCCCGATCGTGTCCCCGAGGAGGGGCACGGTCGAGGTGCCGTTGCTGTAGGACGGCAGCGCGGGCTGGGTCATGCTCTTCCTCCTGGATGTCGGCCCCCCTGCAGGGGCCCGCTGCGAGCTTGCGAGCTGTGGGGGGCAGGGGGGTCCTTCTACTACTCGCCCGCCTGGACGCCGGCCCGGTTGGGCTTGTCGGTCGGGTGCGCGTACCGGAGGCGGCTGGGCGGCAGCGGGAAGTCGTGGTCCTCGCCGAAGGGCGACAGCGGGCCGGCCGACTCCGCGAGGAACTCCGTCACCGGTGCGCCACCGTCGTCCGACTGACCCCAGGTGGGCTCCACCAGGTGCTCGTGCTTGGGGTTCCGCTTGGCCATGTGCCGTGCCCTCCGTTGTGCTGGTCCGCGCGGTGCACCGCCCGGTGCCCGCGTCCGTCGTGCATCTTGGCGGAAGCAGTACCCCGGACGCACGCCGGTCAGCCCCTGCGCCGGGTCAGTGGTGCCGCACCGCCCGGGCGCCGTAGAGCGTGGGGAGGCCGTCCGCGGTGAGCACCCACTCGCGCGGCCCGACGGGGGCGGCCCGCACCACCGCGTCGTGCAGCTGCTGGACCGCCCGGGTGCGCCAGACCGCGGTGCTGGTCAGCCGCAGCCGCACCGGTTCGGCCAGGGGGTCGAGCTCGTCGTAGCCCTCGGGCTCGAAGGACAGCACCGCGGGCCCCGCGATGCGCAGCACGCCGGTCTGCCAGGGCACCGTCTGCAGCGCCCGCTGCCAGCGGTGGTGCCGGGCCAGCGCGCCGGCCCCGGCGGCGGCCGACACCGAGCCCACCATCACCAGCGCGAGGACGACGAGGCCGGCCAGCGGCACCCGCTGCCCCGAGTCCCGGGCGATGGTGACCGCGGCGGCGCCGAGCAGCACCCCGAGGACGACGGCGATCAGCCCGCCGGCCAGCCAGCGCAGCGCCCCGGCCTGGTAGCCGGTCAGCGCGGTGCGGGTCTGGGGGTCGTCGGCGGCCGGGATCACGCCTCCATGCTGGCAGGGGCGTCGGTCGGAACGGCGACGTAACGTGGACCGGATGTCCTCGCCCGCCCCCGCGACGCTCGCCTCCTGGCTGCGCACCCGCAGCGACGAGCAGCTGGCCGCGCTGCTGTCCGCCCGGCCCGACGTGGCCCGCCCCGCGCCGTCCGACGTCGTGGCCCTCGCCAGCCGGCTGGCCGTGCCCGTGTCGGTCGACCGCGCCCTCGACGAGCTGGACGCCGCCACGCTGCAGGTGCTCGACGTGGTGCTGCTCGCCGACACCGACGGCGTGGACGCCGCCGACCTGCCCGCCGCGCTGCCCGCGGTGCCCGACGACGTGCTGCAGGGTGCCGTCGACCGGCTCACCACGCGGGCGCTGCTGTGGGGCGACGACGTCCTGCACGCCCCCGAGCCGGTGCGCCGCGCGGTCCGCCACCCGGCCGGCCTGGGACGGCGGGCGGGCGAGCTGCGGCTGACGCTGCCGGCCGACCTGCCGAAGGCGCTGGCCGAGCTGCCGGCCGAGGAGCGCGACGTGCTGCTGCGGCTGGCCGGCGACCGCCCCGTGGGTCACCTCCCCGACACCGACGGCAGCGCCGCCTCCCCCGCCCGGCGGCTGCTGCAGCGCGGGCTGCTGGCCCGCATCGACGCGCTCAACGTGGAGCTGCCCCGCGAGCTCGGGCTGCAGCTGCGCGGGGGCCTGCCCTACGGCCCGCCGCGGGTGCGCCCGGAGCCGGCCGTCGTCGAGCGGGACCCGGCCGTCGTCGACCGGCAGGCCGCCGGTGCCGCGATGGAGGCGATCGGGCGGGTCGGCGAGCTGCTGACCCTGCTCGAGGAGGAGCCGGCGGGGCTGCTGCGCAGCGGGGGCGTCGGCGTCCGCGACCAGAAGCGGCTGGCCCGCGCCCTGCAGGTGCCGGAGCCCGAGGCGGGCTGGCTGCTGGAGCTGGCGTACGCGGCCGGCCTGCTCGACGTCGGCGGGCCGCACCGCGACGAGTGGCTGCCCACCCGCGCCTTCGACCTGTGGCGGGAACAGGAGCTGCCCGACCGGTGGGCGACGCTGGCCGCCGGCTGGCTGGCCGCCGTGCGGCTGCCCTCCCTGGCCGGGCAGCGCGACGTCTCGGGCAAGGCGGTCAACGCCCTGTCCCCCGACCTGGTCCGGCACACCGCGCCGGCGATCCGCCGCTCGGCGCTCAGCGCGCTGGCCGAGTACCCGCCCGGCCGGGGCGTGGCCGCCGACGACCTGGTCGCGCTGCTGCGCTGGCGCACCCCGCGGCGGGCCGACCGGCTGGCCCCCGTGCCCGACCTGCTGGCCGAGGCCGCGCGGCTGGGCGTCGTCGTCGGCGGGGTGCTGTCCGGCGGCGGGCGCGGGCTGCTGGCCACCGGTGAGGACGGCGCGGCGGACGGCATGCGCGGGCTGCTGCCCGACCCGGTCGACCACGTGCTGGCCCAGCCCGACCTGTCGCTGGTGGCGCCCGGCCCGCTGGTGGCCGAGCTCGCCGACACCCTCGCCGTCGTCGCCGACGTCGAGTCCTCGGGCGGGGCGACGGTGTTCCGGGTGTCGGAGGCCAGCGTGCGCCGCGCCCTGGACTCCGGCTGGTCGGCCACCGACCTGCACGAGTTCTTCGCCCGCGCCTCGCGGACGCCGGTGCCGCAGGCCCTCGACTACCTGGTGGACGACGTCGCCCGCCAGCACGGCCGGCTGCGGGTGGGCGCGATCGAGAGCTACGTGCGCTCCGACGACCACGGGCTGCTCTCCCAGGTGCTCAACGACCGGCGCACGGCCAGCGCGGAGCTGCGCCGCCTCGCGCCCGGGGTGCTGGTCAGCGGGCTGGGGGCCGACGAGGTGCTCACGGTGCTGCGCGGCGCGGGCTACGCCCCGGCCGGCGAGTCCCCCGGCGGCGCCGTCCTCACCCGCCCGCCGGCCCGGCCGCGCGCCGCGGGCCGCCGTCCCGGGGGGTCGGCCCCGCAGGCGCCGCGGCCCCTCACCGGCGACGAGGTGGCCGCCACGGTGCGGGAGATCCGCGCCGGCGACGCCGCCCTGGCCGCCCGCCGCGGCGAGGCCGTGCGGCAGGTCCCCGGGGTCACCACGGCGAGCACGCTGGAGCTGCTCTCGCGGGCGGTCCGCGAGGGCGTGCCGGTGTGGCTGGGCTACGTCGACGCCCAGGGCAGCGGCAGCCAGCGCGTCGTCCAGCCGGTGTCGCTGGCCGGCGGCTTCCTGCAGGGCTACGACGAACGCCGGGGGGAGAGCCGGACGTTCGCCGTCCACCGGATCACCTCGGTGGCGCTGGTGGAGGACGAGGAGCGGGCCGCGTCGTCCTGACGTCTCGCACGCGTGAACCGCTTGCCTCCCGCAACGGTCGACGCGACCCTCCCGCTGCATGGGGACCGACGGGAGCACCGCCGAGCAGCTGGCCACTGCGCTGGGGACGGTGCTGGGGATCGACGACCTGCCCGTCCGGCTGCGGGCGTGGGACGGCTCCGTGGCCGGCCCGCCGGGCGCTCCGGTGGTCACCGTCCGCGACCGGCGGGCGCTGCGGCGCCTGGTCTGGGCGCCGGGTCAGGTGGGCCTGGGCCGCGCCTACGTCGTCGGGGAGCTCGACGTGGAGGACGACGTCGTGGCCACCCTGGCGGCCCTGACGACGGCCGGGTGGTCCGCCACCACCGAGCGCCCGCCGGTCCCGACGGTGCGGCAGCGCGCCTGCCTCGTGGGCACCGCCGCCCGGCTCGGGGCCCTCGGGCCACCTCCTCCGCGGCCGCCGCAGGAGGTGCCGGCACGCCGGTCCGGGCGCCGGCACACCCGGACCCGGGACGCCGCCGCGGTCTCCCACCACTACGACGTGGGCAACGACTTCTACCGCCTCGTCCTCGGCCCGACACTGGTCTACTCGTGCGCCGTCTGGGCCTCCCCCGCCACCGGCCTGGACGCCGCGCAGGAGGCCAAGCTCGACCTGGTCTGCCGCAAGCTCGCCCTGCGTCCGGGCGCCCGGCTGCTCGACGTCGGCTGCGGCTGGGGCAGCCTGGCGCTGCACGCCGCGCAGCGGTACGGGGCCGACGTCGTGGGGGTGACCATCTCCGCCGCGCAGGCGGCGCTGGCCCGCGAGCGGGTCGCCGCCGCCGGGCTCGCCGACCGGGTGGAGATCCGGGTCCAGGACTACCGCGACGTCCCCGACGGCCCGTTCGACGCCATCAGCTCGATCGGCATGGCCGAGCACGTCGGCGCGGCCGGGATGCCGGCGTACGTCGCCACCCTGCGCGACCTGCTCCGCCCCGGCGGCCGGCTGCTCAACCACGCCATCGCCCAGAACGCCGGGGACCCCCGCTCGCGCCGCGGCACCTTCATCAACCGGTTCGTCTTCCCCGACGGCGAGCTGCTCCGGCTGGGCGACACCGTCACCGCGCTGGAGGCCGGCGGCCTGGAGGTGCTCGACGTCGAGGCGCTACGCCGGCACTACGCGCTCACCCTGCGGGCCTGGCTGGAGCGCCTGGAGAAGCACTGGGACGCCGCGGTGGCCGCCAGCGACGAGGGCCGGGCGCGGGTGTGGCGGCTGTACATGGCGGCCAGCGCCCTGGCGTTCGAGACCGGGCGGCTGGGGGTCGACCAGGTGCTCACCCGGCGTCCCGGCGGTGAGGAGCCGCCGCTGCGCCTGCGCGCCTGGCTGTGAGCCCAGGTCACACGCTCAGCGGGAAGGGCCTGTCGGTCCCCGTGGTTACCGTGTCGGAGGCCGTGCGCGGCCGCCGTCCCCTCCCGCCTGCCGAAAGGTCCCCGTGAACGACGGACCCCTCATCGTCCAGTCGGACAAGACGCTGCTGCTCGAGGTCGACCACCCGGCCGCCCGCGAGTGCCGCGCGGCGATCGCGCCGTTCGCCGAGCTCGAGCGCTCGCCCGAGCACGTGCACACCTACCGGGTGACGCCGCTGGCGCTGTGGAACGCGCGCGCCGCCGGGCACGACGCCGAGCAGGTCGTCGACGCGCTGGTCCGCTACTCGCGCTACCCCGTGCCGCACGCGCTGCTGGTCGACGTCGCCGACACGATGGACCGCTTCGGCCGGCTGACCCTGCAGAACGACCCGGTGCACGGGCTGGTCCTCACCAGCTCCGACCGGGCGGTGCTCGAGGAGGTCGTCCGCAGCAAGAAGGTCGCCCCGATGCTGGGCGCGCGGATCGACGGCGACACCGTCGTCGTCCACCCCTCCGAGCGCGGCCGGCTCAAGCAGGCGCTGCTCAAGGTCGGCTGGCCGGCCGAGGACCTCGCCGGCTACGTCGACGGCCAGGCGCACCCGATCGAGCTGGCGCAGGACGGCTGGCACCTGCGCGACTACCAGCAGGAGGCCGTCGAGGGCTTCTGGCAGGGCGGCTCGGGCGTCGTCGTCCTCCCCTGTGGTGCGGGCAAGACGCTGGTCGGCGCCGCGGCGATGGCCGAGGCCAGGGCGACGACGCTGATCCTGGTGACCAACACCGTCTCCGGTCGGCAGTGGAAGCGCGAGCTGCTGGCCCGCACCTCGCTGACCGAGGACGAGATCGGCGAGTACTCCGGCGAGCGCAAGGAGATCCGCCCGGTCACCATCGCGACCTACCAGGTGATCACCACCCGCCGGAAGGGCGAGTACCGGCACCTGGACCTCTTCGACGCGCAGGACTGGGGGCTGATCGTCTACGACGAGGTGCACCTGCTGCCCGCGCCGATCTTCCGGCTCACCGCCGACCTGCAGTCCCGCCGCCGGCTGGGCCTGACCGCCACGCTGGTGCGCGAGGACGGCCGGGAGGACGACGTCTTCTCGCTGATCGGCCCGAAGCGCTACGACGCCCCGTGGAAGGACATCGAGTCCCAGGGCTACATCGCGCCGGCCGAGTGCATCGAGGTCCGGGTGTCGCTCGACGACGAGGAGCGGATGACCTACGCGGTCGCCGAGCCCGAGGAGCGCTACCGGATCGCCGCGACCGCGACGTCGAAGCTGCCGGTGATCCGCCGGGTGCTCGACCGGCACCCCGACGAGCAGAAGCTGGTGATCGGCGCGTACCTCGACCAGCTCGACGAGCTCGGCCGGGCGCTGGACGCCCCGGTCATCCAGGGCTCGACCACCAACCGGGAGCGGGAGAAGCTCTTCGACGCCTTCCGCGCCGGGGAGATCAAGACGCTGGTGGTGTCCAAGGTCGCCAACTTCTCCATCGACCTGCCCGAGGCCGCGGTCGCCGTCCAGGTGTCGGGCACCTTCGGGTCGCGGCAGGAGGAGGCCCAGCGGCTGGGCCGGGTGCTGCGCCCCAAGGCCGACGGCCGGCAGGCGCACTTCTACACCGTGGTCAGCCGCGACACCCTCGACGCCGAGTACGCCGCCCACCGGCAGCGCTTCCTGGCCGAGCAGGGCTACGCGTACACGATCGTCGACGCCGCCGACCTGGCCGGCCCGGGTGAGGTCAACGGCCCCGACTGGGTGGACGAGCCCGCCGACTGACGAAGGACCCTCTGCCCCCCACCACTCGCGAGCTCGCGGCGGGACCTGGCCGCGGTGCGACGCCGGACGAGCGGGGGCCCGGAGGGTCCCCCGAGGAGGGTGGGACCGCACGGCCCCGCCCTAGGGGGACGGCACCTGGGTGCGGTGCGACCCGGAGGGTCGCTGTGTCATCGTCCACGCGGCGATCTGCGCGCGGGAGCGGAAGCCCAGCCGGGTGAGGATCTGCTCGACGTGCGACTCCGCCGTCCGCGGTGAGATGACCAGCCGCGCGGCGATCTCCCGGTCGGTCAGCCCCTGGGCCACCAGGTCGGCCACCTCCCGCTGGCGGCGGGTCAGCGGGCCGGACGGCGGGGGCGTCGGCGTCCCCGCCACCGGCCCCTCCCCCAGTGCCAGCGCGACCGCCGACGCCCGCTCGAGGGCGCTGCCCTCGGCGTGCCGGGCGCCCCACCGCTGCTCGCCGAGGGCGCGACGGGCCACCCTCGTCCAGCGGTCGTCCACCGCGGTCAGCGGCCCCGGTAGCCGGGCGGGCACCGACCGCCAGACCGCGTCGGCCGCGCCGGCCAGCCGGGCGGCCGTCTCGGCATCCCCACGGGCGGCCGCGGTCCAGCCGAGGGCGGTCACGCAGAGCGCGACGCCGCTGCGGTCGTCGACCTCCCGCATGAGTCGCAGCGCCTGCTCCTCGAGCCGGGTGGCCGCTGCCGGGTCGCCGGCCGCCAGCCGCACCAGGCCCTGCCCCCAGAGGGCGTGGGACCGGGTCCACGGGTCCGCGGCTCCGGCGAGGCTCGTGACCAAGGCTGCGTCGGCGGATCCGAGATCGCCGGCGAGCAGGGCGGTCACCCCGACGTCGGCCCAGCAGAAGGCCGCGGCCGACGCTCCGGCCGCCTCGTGCTCCGCGGCCGCGGCGCGCAGCAGGCGGTCGGCCGCCGCCAGGTCGGCACGGAACAGCGCCGCCTGGCCGAGGTACTGGGTGGCCAGCGCGGCCACCGCCGGCTGGTCCAGCGCCCGCGCGTCCCGGAGCCCCTCCTCCAGCAGCGGGACGGCGGTGTCCGGGTCGGTCGCGACGAGGGCGAGGTATCCGGCGACGACCCGGGCCCGCGCCCGCTCGGGGCAGCGTGCCGGCACCGCCCGCAGCAGCAGGTCCAGCCAGCGCCGTCCCTCGCCGAGGTGGCCGCGGGCCGCCCAGTACAGCCAGGTGTCGGCGGCGGTCGCGAGCCCGGCCGCCTCCTCGCCGGGCGTGCGCAGGCAGTGCTCCAGCGCAGGGGCGAGCTCGGCGTGCACCCCGGCCAGCCGGTCGAAGGCGGCCACCTGCCCGGGGCCGAGGAACTCCGCCGCCGCGTCGGCCACGAGCCGGGCGCACCAGTCCCGGTGCCGCCGGTGCACCACCTGCTCCTGCCCCGACGCCGCGAGCAGGTCGCGACCGAACGCCCGGACGGTCTCCAGCATCCCGAACCGGCTCCCGGCGCCGTTCCGGACGACGGTGAGCAGCGAGGCGTCGACCAGCCCGCCGATCGCGTCGAGCAGGTCCGCCTCCGGAAGCCCGTCGTCCGCGCACACCGCCTCGGCGGCCGCCAGGTCGAAACCCCCGGCGAAGACCGAAGAGCGCGCCCACAGCAGCCGCTCGCGCCCGCCGAGCAGGTCCGCGCTCCACTCCATCGTCGCCCGCAGCGTTCGGTGCCGGTCCGGCCCCGCGGCCCCGGGCCGGCGCAGCAGCCCGAAGCGGTCGTCGAGCCGGTCCAGCAGCTCGGCCGGGGTCAGCGTGCGCAACCGGACGGCGGCCAGCTCGATCGCCAGGGGGATGCCGTCCAGCCTCCGGCACAGCTCGGCGAGGGTGCCGTCGTCCGCCGGGGTCAGCACCAGGTCGGGGGCCGCCGCCCGGGCCCGCTGACCGAGCAGCGCCACCGCCTCGGATCCCGCACCGACCGGCAGCGGCGGCACCGCGAGCAGCGCCTCCCCCGGCAGGTCCAGCGGCGTCCGGCTCGTGGCCAGGACCGACAGGCCGGGGCAGGCGGGGGTGAGCGCGTCGAGCAGCACGGCGCAGGCGTCACGCAGGTGCTCGCAGTTGTCGAGCACCAGCAGCACCCGCCGCTCGCCGAGGACGTCGGCCAGCGACGCCGGGAGCCAGCGGCCCGTGCTGTCCCGGACGTCGAAGGCGGCCGCGACCTGCGCGGCGGCGAGCGCGGGGTCGGCGACCGCGGTGAGGTCGGCCAGCACGACCCCGTCGGGGAAGGACCGGCGCAGCTCGTCGGCGGCCCGCAGGGCCAGCCGGGTCTTGCCCACCCCGCCCGGCCCCACCAGCGTCACCAGCCGCGACTCCGCCAGCAGCTCGCGCACCCGGCCCAGCTCGGCCCGCCGGCCGACGAACGAGCTGCGCTCGGCCGGCAGCCGGGACCCCGTCGCGGGGGCTGCCCGCCGCACCATGGCCGGGGACCGTAGCGGCCGGGTACGGGTGCGTGGGAGGACCCGTACCACCCTCCGGGAGATGCCCGCTGTGCGCACCGCCCGCCGGCGGCGAGCGTGGCCGCATGGGCGCGCGCGGGCACGGGGAGACCGGGCTCTTCCTCGTGCAGTTCCGCAGCTGCCCGCCGTCGGTGGCCGACGCGGTGGAGATGCACCGCGCCCTCCGCCGGGCGGTGACCCGGCTCGGCGCGGCCGGGACGGCGATCCGCTGGTGCGCCGCCTGGATCCTCCCCGACGAGTGCCGGTGCCTGTGCCTGGTGCAGGCGGCACGGCAGGCCGACGTCGTCCTCGCCCGCGACCTGGCCGCCCTGCCCACCGCGTCCGTCGCCCCGGCCCGCGCGCTGGACGGGCCTCCCCTCCCCCGAACCGGAAGCAGGTCCTGACATGTCCGCCACCGACGCCCGCCGTCCCGTCCCCACCGCGGCCGGCGGCCTGCGCGGCCGGGTCGCCCGGCGCCCGCTGACCGCCTTCCTCGTCCTGGTCGCCGTCGTGGGGTGGCCGCTCATGTCGCTGCCCGCGCTCACCACCCACGGGGTCCTGCCCGGCGGGCCGCTCCCGCAGGAGCCGTTCGCCCTCGGGACGACGCTGCTGGTGATGCTGCCCGCCGCGCTGTGGGTCACCGCGGTCGCCGACGGGCGCTCCGCCGTCCGGGTCCTGCTCCGCCGCGCCGTGCAGTGGCGCTTCGGCGCCGGCTGGTGGGCCGCGGTGCTGCTGGCCCTGCCGGTGCTCACCCTCGCCGTCGGGGTGGCCGCGGGGCAGGGCCTGCAGACCGGCGACCTGCTCGCGACGCTGGCGTCCGGCGCCCTCTCCGTGGTGGCCGCGGTGCTGCTCGTGCACCTGTGGGAGGAGACGGTGTGGGCCGGTTTCTTCCAGGGCCGCCTGGAGCGGCGGCACGGCTTCCTCGCGGCCGCCGCGCTGACCGCCGTCCCGTTCGCGGCGGTCCACCTGCCGCTGGCCTTCATCGGCGACCTGACGCCCGGCGGCGTCGGCCTCGCCGCCGGCGGGCTGCTGGTGCTCGGGGTGCTGATGCGGCTCCTGGTGGGCGCCACCGTGCGCGGCGCCGCCGGCAGCCTGCTGGCCGCCGGGATCGTGCACGCGACGTTCAACGCCTCCAACAACGAGGGCAACCTGGTCGACGACCTGCTCGCCGGCGGCCAGCCCACGCTCTACGCGGTCGTCGCCGCGGTGCTGTTCACGGCCGGCGCCCTGCTCGCGGTGCGGGGCCGGCGCTGAGTCGTCAGCCGCCCGAGACGGCACGCGAGCGGCTGGTCGCCGAGGGCCGGCTGATCCCGGCCACCGGGCCACGCTTCATCCCGGAGCCCGTGGCGGCCGCTCCTGGAGCGCCGAGCATCTCCGAGGCACTGGCCGAACAGCGCGCCGAGCGACTGTGATCGCCTTCGACGGTTCCGCCCTCACGAAGCTCGTCGTCCGCGAACAGGAGACCCCGCCTCTGCGCGCGTGGTCGGCAGCCCGTGAGGAGGCCGCGTGGTCAGCCAGCTCCCTGACCCGTGTCGAGGTCGTGCGGGCCGTGGCTCGGGCCGGGCCGCCGCGGTGCCGACTGCTCGCAGACTCCTCGCGGGGATGGACCTGATCCCCCTGAGCCTGGATCTCCTCGATGTGGCCGCCGACCTCGGGCCGCCGTCCCTGCGCGGCCTCGACGCCGTCCACCTGGCGACGGCCCTGATCCTCGGGTCGGCGCTGGACGCCTTCGTGGTCCACGACGAGCGGCTGGCGCAGGCTGCCACCGACGCGGGGCTGCCCGTCGTCGCACCGTCCTGACCCGGCTCAGACCTCCGCCAGCACCGCCCCCAGCCGGCGCACGCCCTCCGCGATCCGTTCCGGGGTGTTCGTGGTGAACGACAGCCGCAGCGTGGCGCGGTCCGGCGTCCCGGCGTAGAAGGCCGCACCGGGCACGAAGGCGACGTCGTGGGCCAGCGCACGGTGCAGCAGGTCGGCGGTGTCGGGGGTCCCGGGCAGGCGCACCCAGACGAACATCCCGCCGTCGGGGTCGGTCCAGGTGCTCCCCTGCGGCAGCGCGTGCGGCAGGGCCTCGACGAGGGCGTCACGGCGCGCGCGGTAGGCCGAGCACAGGGTCATGACGTGCGCCTCCACGTCGGCCCCGGCGAACCAGGCCGCCGCGGCGGCCTGGTCGATGGTGGAGGTGTGCAGGTCCGCCGCCTGCTTGGCGACGGTCAGCGCGGGCAGCAGCCGGGAGGGCGCCCGCAGCCAGCCCAGCCGCAGCCCCGGCGCGGCGATCTTGGAGAAGCTGCCGACGTGCAGCACGTGGTCGTCGGCGCCCGGCTGCGCGGCCAGCGGGAGCACCGGGGCGCCGCGGTAGCGCAGCTCGCCGTAGGGGTCGTCCTCGACGACCCAGACGCCGTGCCGGGCGGTGAGCTCGACGACCTCGGCCCGCCGCTGCGCCGGCATGGTGCGGCCGGTGGGGTTGGCGAAGGTCGGGACCAGGTACAGCAGCGCCGGCCGCTCCCGCTCCAGGACGTCGGCCAGCGCGGCCGGGTCGATGCCGTGCTCGTCGGTGGGCACGGGCACCACCCGGGCGCCGGCGAGCTGGAAGCACTGCAGCGCCGCGAGGTAGGTCGGGTCCTCCACCAGCACGACCGCACCCGGGTCGAGCAGCGCCGTCGCGACGAGGGTCAGCGCCTGCTGCGAGCCGGACGTGACCAGCAGGTCGTCGACGGTGGTGAGCAGGCCGCGGGCGGTCATCCGGGCGGCGACCCGGGCTCGCAGCTCCCGGTCGCCCTCGGTGGGCGCGTACTGGAGCGCCCGGCGGGCCGACGACCCCCACAGCACGGCGTCGTAGGCGGCGCGGACGCCGTCGAGGTCGAACAGCTCCGGCGCGGGCAGGCCACCGGCGAAGGAGACGACCTCCGGCCGGTCGAGGAGGGCCAGCAGCTCGCGGACCGGCGAGCTGGCCACCCCGGCCAGTCGCTCGGCGAGGGCGGGGGCAGGACGGGAGAGGGCGAGGGAGGACACGGGTGCTCCAGGAGGGACTGCACGGTGAGGGGGACGGCGCCGGGGTGCGGGTGGTGTGCCGCTGTCACCCGGGCCGGGAGGGCCTCCTGGTCGAGGAGCCGCACCCAGCGTACGACCGCTGCCGGCGCGACGCCCCGCACGACGCCCGGGTGGGACGGCTGGGGCGCGGTGGGCAGCCGGGACCGGCGGAACGCGCGACCCGGCCGGTCGCGGGCATGACGATGCCCACACCGTCCGGGTCGGACGGGGCATCGGCGCAGGTCAGCGGCGGAACGGTCGGCGCCATACGTCCTCGCGGACGGCGCGCGCGGGAGGTGGCCGGTTCGGCGTGTTGCTCGCCGCCCAGGCAGGATGACTCCCGACATGGCGAGTGCAGCACGCGCGGAGGCGGTCGCCCCGCAGAGGACCAGCCGACCGCTCCGGGCCTGGCAGCAGGCCGCGTTGGAGCAGTACGAACAGGAGTCACCGAAGGACTTCCTCGTCACCGCGACGCCGGGCGCAGGCAAGACGACCTTCGCCCTCACCCTGGCCGCGCGGCTGCTGCAGCGGCGCGAGGTCGCCCGCGTGATCGTCGTCTGCCCGACCGACCACCTGCGCCTGCAGTGGGCCGAGGCCGCCGACCGCATGGGCATCGTCCTGGACCCGAACCTGACCAACGCCGTCGGCCCGGTGCGCGCCGGCACCCAGGGCTACGTGACCACCTACGCGCAGGTCGCGGGCAAGCCGATGCTGCACGCGGCCCGCGCCACCGCCGTGAAGACGGTGGTCATCCTCGACGAGGTGCACCACGCCGGTGACGGCCTGTCCTGGGGCGAGGCGGTCGAGGAGGCCTACGGCTTCGCCGCGCGCCGGCTGTGCCTGACCGGGACGCCGTTCCGCACCAAGCCCGACGAGCGCATCCCCTTCGTGCGCTACGAGGAGGACGGCTTCGAGGGCGACGACGGCGAGGGCGGCATGGGGCTGGTCAGCCGCGCCGACTACACCTACGGCTACAAGGAGGCGCTGGCCGACAGCGTCGTCCGCCCGGTCGTCTTCGCCGCCTACACCGGCACCTCGCGCTGGCGGAACTCCGCCGGCGAGGTCGTCGCCGCGTCGCTGTCC
Organism: Geodermatophilus siccatus; assembly: GCF_900103785.1. Lineage (GTDB taxonomy): Bacteria > Actinomycetota > Actinomycetes > Mycobacteriales > Geodermatophilaceae > Geodermatophilus > Geodermatophilus siccatus. The sequence continues at coordinate 28,406 of NZ_FNHE01000006.1, forward strand.
GAGGCCGGCACCCGGTCGGTGGAGATGCAGGCCTGGCGCACCGCCCTGGACCCCAAGGGCCAGTGGGTGCCGCACGTCATCGCGGCCATGGACGACCGGATCACCCACCTGCGCGAGGAGGGCGGCATGCCCGACGCCGCCGGGCTGATCCTCGCCAGCGACCAGGACGACGCCCGCGCCTACGCCAAGATCGTCCGCCGGGTCACCGGCAAGGCACCCGAGCTGATCCTCTCGGACGACCCCAAGGCGTCGAAGAAGATCGAGCGCTTCGCCACCGGCTCGGCCCGGATCGCCGTCTGCGTGCGGATGATCTCCGAGGGCGTCGACGTCCCGCGGGCCGCCGTCCTGGCGTGGATGACCTCCTACCGGACGCCGCTGTTCTTCGCCCAGGCGGTCGGCCGCGTCGTCCGCGCGCGGGCCGCGCACGAGTCGGCGACGGTGTTCCTCCCCGCCGTGCGCCCGCTGCTGTCGCTGGCCGCGTCGATGGAGGAGCAGCGCAACCACGTCATGCCGCCGCCCAAGGCGCAGGACCCCGAGGGCCTCGACCTCGAGCCGCTCCCGGCCAAGGAGCGCGAGCCGGTCACCATGAAGCAGTTCGAGGCGCTGGAGGCCGACGCCCGCTTCGCCCACGTGCTGCACAGCGGCACCGCGCACACCGGCGAGGGCCGCCCGGCCACGGGGCGGGCGGGGGACGACATGGCCGCCGAGGAGGAGGACTTCCTCGGCATCCCCGGCCTGCTGACGCCGGAGCAGACGGCGTCCCTGCTGGCCCGGCGGGACGAGGAGCTGCGGCTGCGCATCGCCCAGCGCGTCCACGACGACGACACCGGCGAGCTGCCCATCGTCGAGGACCACCCCGACGAGGACGACGCCGGCCGCTCCTGGCGCGACGCCGCCGAGCTGCGCCGGGAGGTCAACCGGCTGGTCGCCCGGGTCGCGGCCAAGACCTCCAGGCCGCACGGGGTGGTGCACACCGAGCTGCGCAAGGCCGTCCCCGGCCCGCCGTCGGCCTCGGCGTCGGTCGAGGTGCTCCGCGCCCGCCGCGAACGCCTCCGCACGATGCTGTGACACTGCGGTCCTCCGGACCGCACCGCGGCCACGTGCCGTCCCCCGGTTGAGCTGAGCCCGCCCGGCCGCTCGTCGGGGACCCTCCGGGGCCCCGCTCCCCACGACCCCTGCACGAAGCCCCGCCGCAGGTCAGCCACCTGACCGAGCAGGCCGAGGTGATCTGCCCGGAGCCGGGGTGAGCAGGCCGCGGGCGGCGGCGAGGGCCACGGCCTCGGTGCGCCCGCCCGCGCCGAGCTTGGCCAGGATCCGGCTGACGTGCACGCTCGCGGTCTTCTCGCTGATGTACAGCTCCGCACCGATCTGCCGGTTGGTGCGGCCCTGGGCCAGCAGCCGCAGCACCTCGGCCTCCCGCGGCGTGAACACCGCCGCCGCGTCCGGCACGCGCCCGACCCCGGGCAGGTCGAGCCGCCCCCGCCGGGCCAGGGCCGTGACCGCCGACCGCAGCGGAGCCGCGCCGAGCCGGGCGGCGACCTCCGCGGCGGCACGCAGCTCCTCGGCCGCGGCGGCCCGGTCGCCGACGGCCAGCAGCGCCTCGGCCAGCCGCCACCGCGACCGGGCCTGCTCGTAGACGTGCCCGTAGCCGAAGGCGTCGACCGCGGCCCGCCACGGTGCCGGCTCCGCCCGGCCGGAGAGCCGGGCCGCCTCGGCCTCCACGCGGGCCTGCCAGGCGGCCGCCTCCACCCCGAACGGCCCGACGTCGCGCAGGTGGTCCTCGACCGCCGCGCGGGCCTCGGTGACCAGCTCCTGCCCCGCCTCGACCCAGCGCCGCGCCGCCGCCTCGTCGCCCTGCAGGCGGGCGGTCGCGGCGGCGTCCCCGACCGGGGCCAGCGCGGTCGCGACCAGCCGGAGCACGGCGAGCCGGTCGACGTCCCAGTGCGTCCGCACCTGCCGCACCGCCTCGCGCGCCCGTGCCACGGCGGTCCCGGCGTCCCCGGCCCAGGCGGCCAGGTCGATCTCCGCCCCGGCCGTCGCCAGCAGCAGCAGGACGTGCGCGTCCAGCCGCTCGATCAGCCCGCGGGCCCAGACCACGCGCTCGGCGGCCGACGGGTCCCCGCGGCCGACCTGCACCAGCAGCCCGGCGGCGCGCACGTGGGCGGCCATCTCCGGCACCCGCGCCAGCCGGTCGGCCAGCGCCAGGCTACCGTCCCAGTCGCCGGACACGTACCGGGCCGACACGCCCAGGTGGCGCAGCTCGGCGCCGTAGAACGACCACTCGACGCCGAGCTCGGCGGCGCGGTCCAGCGCCGCGTCGACCCGGCGCAGCGTGGCGGCGACGTCGCCGGCCTCGTACGGGACGACGGCGAGGTTGAACAGCACCCGCAGCTCGACGTCGGTGTCGCCCGACCGCCGGGCCCGCACGAGGGCCTCCTCCAGCCGGCCGGTGAGGTCGCTGCCGCCGCGCATGCGGGCCAGCGAGACCGCGGTGTCGGCCCACGCGCTGTCCAGGCCCAGGGCGTCGGCGGCGGCCAGTGCCTCGTCGGCCGCGGCGTCGGCCTCCGCCCGGCGGCCCAGGGACCAGCTGGTGCGCGCGTGGGTGGCCGCCGCCCAGGTGCGCACCGGGGACGGCGGGTCGGCCGGCACCAGCGCCATGGCCCGGCTGCTCTCCCGGTAGGCCGCCGCCTGGTCCTCGATCCGGCCCAGCGCCTGGGCCAGCCGGTAGTGCACCCGCGCCCGCTCGACCGGGTCGCCGTCCGGGCCGAGCAGGTCCAGCGCGGCGCGGATCAGCGCCACCGCCCGCTGCGGCTCCCCCGCGGTGCGGGCCGCGGCCGCGCTGTCGAGCAGCAGGGTCGGCTGGTCGCGCCCGGCGCGGGGAGCGGCGTCGGGCACGGCCGGCCACAGCGCCAGCGCCGTCTCCAGGTGCTGCAGCTGCTCGGCGGGCGCACCGGCGCGGCACGCCTCGGCCGCCGCCTCCAGCGACGCGGAGAACGCGCCGGCGAGGTCGTTGCTGGCGCGGGCGTGGTGGGCCAGCTCCGCGGCGGTGCCGGCCCCCGGCGTGGCGGCGAGGTGGGCGGCCGTGGTGGCGTGCAGCCGGACCCGCTCGCCGGGCAGCAGGTCGGCCAGGACGGCCTCGCGCAGCAGGGCGTGCCGGAAGCGGTAGCGGCCACCGTCGGAGACCACGAGCAGGTGGTGGTGCACCGCCTCGGCGAGGGCGGCCTCCAGGTCGGCCGGGGGCAGCCCGCTGACGGCGGCGACCAGGTCGTGGCGCACCTGCCGGCCGGCGACCGCGGCCACCCGCAGCACCTGCTGGGCCGCCTCGCCGAGCTGCTCCACCCGGGCCAGCAGCACGTCGGTCAGCCCCAGCGGCAGCGTCTCGCCGGCCAGCCCGGCGGCGAGCAGCTCCTCGGCGTAGAAGGCGTTGCCCTCGGCGCGGGCGACGACGTCCTCGACCGTGCGGTCGGGCACGCCGGCGGCCAGGCCGCGCACCAGCTCGCCGACGGCGGCGTCCGGGAGCGGCGCGAGCTCCAGCCGCTCGACCACGGGCAGCCGGACCAGCTCGGCGAGCAGCGGGCGCAGCGGGTGGCGGCGGTGCAGGTCGTCGGAGCGGTAGGAGGCGACGAGCGCGATCGGCTCCTCGGCCAGCCGGGCGAGCAGGTAGCGCAGCAGGTCGCGGCTGGAGCGGTCGGCCCAGTGCAGGTCCTCGAGGACGACGAGCAGCGGCGTCTCCGCGGCCAGCTCGCCCAGCAGCGCCGCGACCGACTCGAACAGCTGCAGCCGCCCGCCGTCCGCGACGGGACGGCGCACCAGCGGGCGGCCGAGGTCGGCGGCGTCCCCCGCCGGCAGCTCGGGGACCGCGGGGGCGCCCCGGCCCGACAGCAGCTCCGGCAGCCCGGGCTGCCCGGACCCCGCCGCCACCGGGCGCAGCAGGTCGACGAACGGCAGGTAGGGCAGCCCGACGTCGCCGAGGTCGACGCAGTGCCCGGTGAGCACGCGCAGGCCCCGCTGGGCGGCGCGCGCGGCGAGCTCGTCGAGCAGCCGGGTCTTGCCGACGCCGGCGTCCCCGGCGAGCAGCACCGCCCCGGCACGGCCCTCGAGAGCGTGGTCGACCGTGGCCAGGAGGCGGGCGAGCTCGGCGTCCCGGCCCACCAGCGGTCGGTCGTCGTCCCACTGCGGCACGGCGCCGATCGTGGCAGAAGGACCCTCCTGCCTCCCCACGCGCAGCGGGAGGACCCCGTCCTCCGTCAGCGCGCCCGCCGGGACCAGCGGGTGGTCCAGGCGTTGCGCCGGGTGCGGGTGCCGCGGCCGATCTGCTGCAGCAGCTCGCGGCGGTAGGCCAGCTCGGCCTCCAGTCCCGGGTTCGGGTAGGTGCTCACGACCGTCTCCTGTCGTCGTCGGATCGATGACGACGACGGTCGTGCTGAGGGGGCACCCACGGCATCGGTCGGTCGGGCGGACCTGCCGGGGTGGATCGCGGCTGAGGCCCCTCAGCCGGCCCTCTTCTGGTGGGGTGTGACGCCTGGTGCGCGTCCGCTGCCCCCCGGCACTGCCCGGCAGGATCGCCCCCCTGGGATGGGGCAGGGCGGCCGACCCCGGTGTCCGAGGAGAGGACGGCGATGGGCGAGAAGAGCAGCAGCCACGTCCCCGTGACCCACGAACGCTGTGCGCACGTCGAGGGCCCCTTCTACCACGGGACGAAGGCCGCGCTCCAGGCCGGCGACGAGCTGGTTCCCGGCTACGGCTCCAACTTCCAGGAGGGCCGGGTGTCGAACCACGTCTACTTCACCGCGCTCGTGGACACAGCCGCGTGGGGAGCGGAGCTGGCGACAGCGCTGGCCGGGAGCGCGGAGCGGGGACACGTCTACGTCGTGGAGCCCCTGGGCCCCTTCGAGGACGACCCGAACGTGACCGACGAGCGGTTCCCCGGCAACCCCACGCAGTCCTACCGCACCCGCCATCCGCTGCGCGTCGTCGGGGAACTGGACGACTGGGAGGGCCATGACCCGGAGGTCCTGGAGGGGATGCTGGACAGCCTGACGCGGCTGCGGGAACGGGGGCTGGACGTCATCGAGGACTAGCAGGGGTCCTCGCGTCGGCAGACGACACAGCTCTGCTCTCCCGCAGCGGAACAGCTGTTCCGCTGCGGGAGAGCAGAGCCGGCCGGTGCCACCACGCCTCCACCGTGAGGGAGGGCCGGGCCTCAGCGCAGCTCGGTGCCCTTGGTCTCCTGCAGGGTGAGGATGACGGCGAACGCGACCGCGGCGCCCACGGCGACGTACCAGAAGAACCACAGCGGGTGCCCGGCCTCGGACAGCCAGGTGATCACCAGGGGAGCCGTGCCGCCGAACGTGGCGACGGTCAGGTTGTACCAGGAGCCGATGCCGATGGCCCGCAGCTCGGTGGGGAACAGCTCGCTCATGATCGCCGGGGCGATCGAGGCCATGAGCGCGTAGAGCCCGAGGCCGGTGCAGAAGACGACGATCAGCGAGAGCAGGTTGTCGCGGACCAGGAAGGACAGCGGCACGATCAGCACGGCCATCGCGCCCGACCAGATCAGCAGCTGCGGCTTGCGCCCGATGTGGTCGGAGAGCTTCCCGAACGGGTAGCACAGCGCGACGAACAGCGCGGTGCCGATCGAGAGCGCGATGAAGACGTCGGTCTTGTCGGCGTCCCGGAAGGTGATCGCGAACGGCGTCAGCGCGCTGAAGAACGTGTAGTACGACAGCGTCGACAGCAGCGTGAACGCGCACAGCTGCACCACGGCCTTGGGGTGGTGCTTGATCGTCTGCAGCAGCGGGTGCTTCGTCGCGCGGGCCTTCTCGGCGTTCTCCTCGAACTGCTCGGTCTCCACCAGTGACCGGCGCAGCCACATGCCCACCAGGCCGAGCACGCCGCCGATGAAGAAGGCGATCCGCCAGCCGTAGGACTCCAACTGGTCCTGGCTGAGCGTGCTGGTCAGCAGCACGCCGAGCAGGGACGCCGCCAGCAGCGCCGACCCGGTGGAGATGTAGAAGAACGACGAGTACCGCCCGCGGTGGGCGGGCGGGGCGATCTCGCCGAGGTACGCGGAGGCGTTGGACACCTCACCACCGAGGGACATGCCCTGGGCGACCCGGGCGAGCAGCAGCAGGATCGGCGCCAGCCAGCCGACCTGCTCGTAGGTGGGCAGGATCGCGATGACCATCGAGCCGCCGGCCATCAGCAGGATGGTCAGCAGCATCCCGGCCTTGCGGCCGCGCAGGTCGGCGAACCGGCCGAGCAGGATGCCGCCCAGCGGCCGGAAGAAGAAGGCCAGCGCGTAGGTCGACGTCGCGCCGATCAGGGCGAGCGCCTGGTTCTCCGCCGGGAAGAACTGGCCGGCGAAGAAGACGACGAACGTCGCGTAGACCGTCCAGTCGAACCACTCGACCGCGTTGCCGATGCTTGCCGAGACCAGCGTCCGGACCGGCAGCCGGTGCCGCTCCTCGGTCGTCGTCGTGCCCGGACCCTGGTGGACCGTGTCGGCCATGGGACCTCCCCACGTCGCCCGAGATGTGGATTCGGATCGACCGTAAGGGCGACACGCCACGACGGCACGCCGAAGCAGGAGAAGGGTCCGGACCGGGCGACGGCCGCCTCGCGGCGAGAGGCACAACGCGGCTCCAGACCCCCGACCGAGGTCGGGGCGGTGGTCCGCGAAGGCGTAACCAAATTGGCACCCGGGGGCACGATGCGCCCGGCCCGGACGCTCTCCACGCTACCCCCGCGGACGCCCGCTCACACGGCCCGGGGCGGGGGACTTCGCCCCTCCGGACCGCGTGCCACACTCCGCCCGTGGCCGACCTGACCGACGCCGAGGCGCGCGTGCTGGCCGCCGTCGACGAGGCCTGGGCGGTCTCCCGGCTGCAGGAGCTGGTGGCCGTCCCCTCGGTCGGCGGCACCCCGGCGGAGTGCGAGGTGCAGCACCTGGTCGGTGACCGGCTGGAGGAGCTCGGCTGCGCCGTCGACCGCTGGCCGATCGACCTCGCCGCGGCAGCGACGGAACCGGACGCGCCCGGCCAGGAGGTCGAGCGCAGCGAGGCGTGGGGCGTGGTCGGCACGGCGCCGGCGGCCGAGGACGGGACGCCGGCGCTGGTCTTCTCCGGCCACACCGACGTCGTCCCGCCCGGGGACCGCGCGCTGTGGCCCGGCGACCCGTTCGACCCGCGCGTCGCCGACGGCGCGGTGCACGGCCGCGGCTCCTGCGACATGAAGGCCGGCGTGGTGGCCGCGCTCGCCGCGCTGGCCGCCGTCCGGACGGCGGGGGTGCGGCTGGCCCGACCGGTCGCGGTGCACGCCGTCGTCGGCGAGGAGGACGGCGGGCTCGGCGCCTGGGCGACCCTGCGGCGCGGGCACCGCGGCGAGGTGTGCGTCATCCCCGAGCCGACCGCCGGCGCCGTGGTCACCGCCAACGCCGGTGCGCTCACCTTCCGGCTCGAGGTCCCCGGGCACGCCGCACACGCCGCCCACCGCGACCGCGGGGTGAGCGCGGTCGAGAAGTTCGCCGAGGTGCACGCCGGGCTGTGCGCGTTCGAGGCCGAGCGGCAGCAGGGCGCCGACCCGCGCTTCGGCGACGCCCCCTACCCGTACGGCATCAACATCGGGCGGGTGCGGGCCGGGGACTGGGCCAGCTCGGTGCCCGACCGGCTGGTCGCCGACGGCCGCTACGGCGTCCGGCTCGGCGAGGACGTCGCCGCGGCGCGGGCCGCCCTCGAGGCACGGCTGGCCGAGCTGTGCGCCGCCGATCCCTGGCTGGCCGGGCACCCGGTGCGCCTGACGTGGACCGGTGGCGCCTTCGCCAGCGGCTCGCTGCCGCACGGGCACCCGCTGCTGCCCGCCGTCCAGCGCGCGGTCGCCGACACCGGCGCCGGGGTGCCGCCCGAACGGGCCATCCCGGCCGGCAGCGACCTGCGGCTCTACGCCGCGGCCGGGGTGCCGACGCTGCACTACGGCCCCGGTGACCTGCACCTGGCGCACGGTCCGCTGGAGCGCGTGCCGGTCGACGAGCTGGTCACCGCGGCACGGGCGTTCGCGCTGCTGACCCTGCGCACCTGCGGGGTGGCATGACGCTCGTCGGGTTCGAGGCGTGGGCGCGGCTGGCCGGGGACTCCCCCACCTCCCGCACCGAGTGGGCGGCCGTCGTCGCCGCGTGGGGTGAGCCGCACCGCCGGTACCACGACCTCCGGCACCTGGCCGCCGTCCTCGGGCTGGTCGGGGAGCTGGCCGCCGCCGCGACCGACCCCGACGCGGTGCGGCTGGCCGCCTGGTACCACGACGTGGTCTACGACCCCCGTCGCGGCGACAACGAACAGGTCAGCGCCGAGCGGGCGCGCGCCGGCCTGCGCGGGCTGGTGCCGCCGGAGCGGGTCGAGGAGGTGGCCCGGCTGGTGCTGCTCACCGCCGGGCACGCCCCGGCTCCGGACGACGCGAACGGCGCGGTCCTCTGCGACGCCGACCTCGCGGTGCTCGCCGGACCGCCCGAGGCCTACGCCGCGTACGCCTCCGCGGTGCGCGAGGAGTACGGGCACCTCTCCGACGCCGAGTTCACCGCCGGTCGCACCGCCGTCCTCGAGCACCTGCTGGCGCTGCCGGCGCTGTACCGGCTGCCGGCCGTCGCCGCCGAGTGGACGCCGCGGGCGCGGGCCAACCTCGCCGCCGAGCTCAGCCTGCTACAGCGCCGCGCCTCTCCTGGGTCGCAGGGGCCGCCCCAGCGGCACGGACCCCCCGCGTCTTCTTGAGCCGCAGCCCCGCCCCCATCAGCCGGGCGAGCAGCTCGCGCCCGCCGACCGGCTCGGCGCCGGCGGCCACCGCCACCTCGTAGAGCTCGTCGGGGACGTCGTAGTGGTCGCCCTGGAACGCCCGCCGCGGGATGCCCAGCTCCGTGGCGACGAAGGCGTGCAGCTCCTCGTAGGAGACGTCGCTGACCAGGTGCGACCAGCGCCGCCCGCGCCACGGCCACACCGGGGGGTCGATCAGCACCGCCACGGCGACAGTCTGCCCGCGGCACTAGCGTTCTGCCGGTGAGCGAGCAGATCCGCTGGGGCGTCGTCGGACCGGGCCGCATCGCCGAGAACGTGATGGCGGACTTCGCGCACGTGCCCGGCGCCCGGCCGGTCGCGGTCGCCTCCCGGTCGGCACAGCGCGCGGCGGCGTTCGCCGAGCGGCACGGGCTCGAGCGGGCGCACGGCTCCTACGCCGACGTCCTGGCCGACCCGGACGTCGACGTGCTGTACGTGGCCACGCCGCACCCCCAGCACCACGCGGTCGCCCTCGCCGCGATCGACGCGGGCAAGGCGCTGCTGGTCGAGAAGACCTTCACGGCCACGACCGAGGGCGCGCGCGAGGTGGTCGAGCGGGCCCGGGAGCGCGGGGTCTTCGTCATGGAGGCGATGTGGACGCGGTTCCAGCCGGTCGTCGTCCGGCTGCGGGAGCTGGTGGCCGACGGCGCGATCGGCGAGGTCCGCTCGGTGCAGGCCGACCTCGGCGTGGCCCGCGAGTACGACCCCGCCGACCGGCTGTTCGCCCACGACCTCGGCGGCGGCGCGCTGCTCGACGTCGGCGTCTACGTCGTCTCGTTCGCGCAGATGGTGCTCGGCGACCCGGACACCGTCACCGCGACCGGGTCGCTGTTCCCCACCGGCGTCGACGCCGAGGCCGCGCTGCTGCTGGGGTACGCCGACGGCCGGTCGGCCACGCTGACGGCCTCGCTGCGGTACCCGACGCCCGGGCAGGCGCGGGTGTTCGGCACCGCCGGCTGGATCGACGTCCTGCCCCGCTTCCACCACCCGCGCACCATCGTGCTGCACCGCGCCGGCGCCGATCCGGAGGAGATCACGCTGCCGCCGACGGGCACCGGCTACAGCCACGAGTTCGCCGAGGTGACCGAGTGCCTGCGGGCCGGGCGGACCGAGAGCGCCGTGATGCCGCTGGCCGACACCCTCGCCGTCCAGTCGGTTCTCGGCCGGGCCGCCGACCAGCTCGGCGTGGCGTTCCGGGAGGACCGGCACGTGCTCGCGTGACGCCACCCGGACGGGGGTCCGCCTCGAGCCGCCGCCGGGTTTGCCGACGGTCACACCGACCGCCCGGTCGCCCCCGATCCGTCCGGAGTCCAGCGTGTTCGTCGTCGGAGCCCTCGGTGCGCTCACCGCCGAGGTCGCCGCCGCCTCCACCGTCAGCGGGCCGTGGCCGGTCCGGGCGTCGCCGGCGCCGTCGGGGTCGTGTCCCCGTTGGACCTGCCGGACTCCGCGGACGACGCCACGGGGACCGACGACTCCGCCACCCCGGAGCGGCAGGCCCGCGAGGCCGCCCGCGACGCCGAGGAGCAGGCCCGCGAGGCCGCCGAGCGCGAGACGGAGCGCAGCTCCGACGACGGGTGTCGTCCGGTGGGACGACGGTGTCACGGCGTCCCGGGCTGCGACGTCTCCGGGGGCGCCCAGGCCCGGCCGCTGGCCTGGTCGGCGGTGGGCACGCGGGTCGGCGTCCGGCCCGCGCGGCGCACCGCCTCGGCGAAGACCACGGCGTCGGTGACGGCCGCACCCCCGGGGTCGTTGTTGAAGTACACGAGGACGTCGGAGTCGCCGTGGGTCTCCGACAGCCGCTCGGCCCACGCCTGCAGCGTCTCCGGGCGGTAGGCCCAGCCCTCGGCCCCGGTGTGCAGGCGCAGGTACCCCCAGTCGGCGGTGCGCCACAGCGGCGCGACCGGCTGCTCGGCCCGGTCGGCCCAGCACAGCGCCGCGCCGTAGCGCTCGAGCAGCGCGCGGACCTCGTCGGTCCACCAGGAGTCGTGCCGCGGCTCGACGGCGACGCGGACGCCGGCCGGGAACTGCGCGAGGCACTCGCGCAGCAGGTCCGGGTCGGCCTTCAGCGTGGGCGGCAGCTGCAGCAGGACGGCGTCGAGCCGGTCGCCGAGGCCGGCCATCCGGTCCACCAGCCGGGCGACCGGCTCCCCGGGGTCGCGCAACCGCTTGACGTGGGTGAGGAACCGGCTGGCCTTGACCGCCCACCGGTAGTCGGCGGGTGTGCGCTCCCGCCAGGCCTCGAAGGTGGTCCGCTCGGGCAGCCGGTAGAAGGCGTTGTTGCTCTCGACGGTGGCGAAGTGCTCCGCATGGTGCTCCAGCCACAGCCGCTGCGGCAGTCCCGGCGGGTAGAAGCGGCCGCGCCAGTCGCGGTACTGCCAGCCCGACGTCCCGATGAGCACCGCCACGGCAGCCGCCTACCCGCCCCGGCCGCCGCCGACGCGGATCGGCCGCGCCCCTCGGATTGGGGGGATCCGCTCCCCCTCCGCTCGGCTGCCGGGCGCGCCGCCGCAGGACGACCGTGACCCCCACGAGACCGGCCCACGGTGGTGTGGGGTCCGGCGCGACTGCGGAGTAGGCGATGACCAGGACACGACCGACCCAGCACGGCGGTCGCGGGGGTGCGCACAAGGCTGTGGTTCCCCCCGCGTCGCGAACGTCCCGATCCTCCAGGCGACTGATCGCCGGCGGTCTGGCGGCCCTGACGGCCACCGGGAGCCTGGTGACCTTCGCGACCATGGCCCAGGCCGGGAACCCGCCTCTGGGCCCCGGCAACATCGAGGTCTTCCCCAAGCGCGACATGGTGGCCCTCGAGGGCTACACCGACCAGGCCGGCGAGACGGCGACCGTCACCGTCTCGCGCAACGGGCAGCAGATCGGGATCGGTGAGGGCGTCGTCGACGCGACCGGCTTCCTGGAGTTCAACCACCCGGGTGGCTCCTGCTGGACCGGCGTGACGCCCAACATCCAGGGCGGCGACCTCGTCGAGGTGCGCTTCAGCGAGACCGCCTTCACCGACGGCGCCTACGTCAGCTCGGCGAAGATCACCAGCGTCACCCACAGCGACTTCGCCGCGACGGCGGCGGACGGCGACGTCGAGGGCACGGTCACCATCAGCGGCACCTACGGCGACGACTTCGGCACCCGCTTCGACCTCTCGCGCTTCGTCGTCGAGGTGGTCAACCCGGAGATGCGCCGTCCCGACCCGAGCACGCCGCCCACCCTCATCGGCGAGCGGGCGATCGGCTGGACGCCGGTCGTCGACCCGGCCGAGCCCAACGGCGGCCCGGGGTACGAGGTCACGGGCACCGCCGCGGACGGCGCCTTCTCGGTCACCTTCGGCATGTACTCCGCCGCCGACGCCGAGCGGGTCCTCGACGGCGAGCACGTGGTGACCTCCTGGATGCAGGACTCGGGCGAGCTGGCTCTCGGCAACTCGCTGTACGAGTTCGGCGAGACCGACGGCCCCGGCTTCGGTGGCTGCCCGGCCGGTCCGGCTTCGCAGGCCCCGGTGCCTCCCACGAGCGTCACGGCGACCCGGAGCGGCACGGACGTCACGCTGAACTGGACGACCCCGGCCCAGCCGGTGGACGCCAACCCGGTCACCCAGTACCGGGTGGCCGTCGTCGACGGGGTCACCGGGCAGGAGATCGCCGTCCGCCAGGGCGCCAACCCCGGCGAGAACTCGGCGACCATCCACGGCCTGGTCGCCGAGCAGGCCTACGGGCTCATCCTCGAGGCCACCAACGGCCAGTGGAGCCCCGTGGTGCAGCTGGGCACGCTCAACGCCGACGGCAGCATCACCCCGGCGACCGACCCGACCAACCCCGACACCACCGGTGGCGGCACGGGCGGCACGGGCGGCACGGGTGACGGCACCGGGGGTGGCGGCACCGGCGAGACCCCGACCGAGCCGGTCGCGGCGCCGCCGACGGCTCCGTCCCTCACCCGCGTCCTGGGCGGCCACGAGTCGGTCACGGCCGAGTGGACGGCGGCACAGCCGGGCAACGCCACCAGCCCGGTCACCGGCTACGAGATCATGGCCACGCCGGCAGCCGGCAGCACCGCCACCCCGGTGACGGCGCAGGCCCTGGCCACGGCCACCTCGGGCACGGTCACCGGTCTGGCCAACGGCGTCGACTACACCGTCCAGGTGTTCGCCCTCGCCGGTGACCAGCGCACCGGCAGCACCACGGCCACGGGCGTCAACGCGGTCGTCAAGCCGGGCGACGTCGTGACCGTCAGCCGGGCCCAGTACCGCGCCGACCGGCGGGAGTACCGGATCTCCGGCACCGCCCAGGACACCACCGCCAACCGGGTGCACCTGCGGGTCGGCGACGTCGCGGGCAGCGGTCAGGTCATCCAGCTCAACGTCCCGGTCCTGGCCGACGGCACCTGGTCGGTCGACCTCCGCAACGGTCCGGTCCTGCCGACCAACAACCGGTTCAACGTCACCTCCGACTCGGGGGCCAGCACGGTCGCCGCTCTGACGCGGTCGCGCTGATCCGGCCGGCACACGTCAGGGCAGCGGCCGGGCCCTGACACCCCGGACACACCGAGGGCCCGTTCCCGTTCGCGGGGGCGGGTCCTCGGTGCGCACGCGTGACTGCGCCACCGCGCGGGCACACCGAGCCGCGTGACCGACCTCCCCCCGACCGTCTTCGTGCTGTTCGGCGCCACCGGTGACCTGTCCCGCCGGATGGTGCTGCCGGCCTTCTTCGAACTCGCCCAGCGCGGCCTGCTCCCGGAGGACTGGCGGCTGGTCGGCAACGGCCGCGGCGACGTCTCGCACGTGGACTTCGCCGACCTGGTGCACGACGCGCTCACCGAGTTCGGCCCGCACCCCGACCAGGGCCCGTGGGAGCAGTTCGCCGCGCGGCTGCGCTTCGCCGGCGGCGGCTTCGAGGAGTCCGACCCGGGCAGCCTGCTCGACGTCCTCGGCGAGGCGCGCGAGGAGCTGGGTGGCGACCCGCAGCTGGTGCACTACCTGGCCGTCCCGCCGTCGGCCTTCGAGAAGCTGACCCGGGCACTGGGGCAGCACGGGCTCACCGAGGGCGCACGCGTCGTCTACGAGAAGCCCTACGGCACCTCGCCGGAGAGCTTCCGCGAGCTCGACGACCTGGTGCACTCCGTGCTCGACGAGGACCAGGTCTTCCGGATCGACCACTTCCTGGGCAAGGAGGGCACCCAGGACCTGCACGTGCTGCGCTTCGCCAACGGCCTGTTCCAGCACGCGTGGCACCGCGACCACGTGGCGCAGGTGCAGGTCGACGTCCCCGAGGACCTCGACGTCGCCCAGCGCGCGGAGTTCTACGACGCCACCGGCGCCGCCCTCGACATGCTGGTCACCCACCTGTTCCAGGTCGCCGCCGAGGTCGCGATGGAGCCGCCGGCCAGCTTCGGCCCCGCCGACCTGCAGGAGGCCCGCGAGAGCGTGCTCGCCGCCTTCCGGCCCCTGGACCCCGACGAGGTCGTGCTCGGCCAGTTCGACGGCTACACCGACATCGAGGGCGTCGCCGACGGCTCGCGGACCGACACCTACGTCGCCGCCCGGCTGTGGGTCGACACCGACCGCTGGCACGGCGTCCCGTTCGTGCTGCGGACCGGCAAGCGCATGGCGGCCAGCGAGCAGCGGGTGAGCCTGCTGCTGCGCCGTCCCGACGGGCCGGTCACCGACGTCCCCGGCCACGGCAACGTGCTGTCCCTGTCGCTGTCGGGGTCGGGCGCGGTGGACCTGCAGGTCGTCGCCAAGGAACCCGGCCCCGACCTCTCCCTCGCCACGGCGACGGCCACGCTGCAGCTGGCCGACGTCCCCGGGGGGACGCCGCTGCCGCCCTACGTGTCCCTGCTGCACGACGTGCTCGTCGGCGACCGGTCGCTGTTCACCAGCAGCGACGGCCTGGCGCACGCGTGGCGGGCGTTCGCCCCGCTGCAGCAGCGCCCTCCGCAGGTGCACCGCTACGCGCCGGGCTCCTGGGGCCCGGAGGAGGCCGAGGCGCTGGCCGAGCCCTGCGGCTGGCTGCTGGGCGACGGACGCCGCTGAAGAAGGGCCACCCTTCCCCCCACGCCTCGGAAGAGGACCCCCTTGCCCCCCACTCGCAAGCTCGCGGCGGGACCCTGCAAGGGGGCCGGCGGCCCCTGAAGGGTGGCCGCCGTCCGGGAGCCGCAGAACGCCGACAGGGGCGGCCCCGCGACTGCGGGACCGCCCCTGCCGGGCAGTGCTGGTGGTGCGGTGCCCCTCAGCGCGAGGGGCGGGCGGGACTCAGAAGTCCATGCCGCCCATGCCGCCGTCGGCGCCCGGCATGGCCGGGGCGGCCTTCTCCGGCTTGTCGGCGATGACGGCCTCGGTGGTGAGGAAGAGCGCCGCGATGGAGGCGGCGTTCTGCAGCGCCGAGCGGGTCACCTTGGCGGGGTCGATGATCCCGCTGGCGACGAGGTCCACGTACTCGCCGGTCGCGGCGTTGAGGCCCTGACCGGTCTCCGAGTTGCGCACCTTCTCCGCCACGACGCCGCCCTCGAGGCCGGCGTTGACGGCGATCTGCTTCAGCGGCGCCTCGAGCGCGACGCGCACGATGTTGGCACCGGTCGCCTCGTCACCCTCGAGGTCGAGCTTCTCGAACGCGACGGTGGTGGCCTGCGCCAGGGCGACGCCACCACCGGCGACGATGCCCTCCTCGACGGCGGCCTTCGCGTTGCGGACGGCGTCCTCGATGCGGTGCTTGCGCTCCTTGAGCTCGACCTCGGTCGCGGCGCCGGCCTTGATGACGGCGACGCCACCGGCCAGCTTGGCCAGGCGCTCCTGCAGCTTCTCGCGGTCGTAGTCGGAGTCCGACTTCTCGATCTCGGCGCGGATCTGGTTCACCCGGCCGGCGATCTGGTCGCTGTCACCGGCGCCCTCGACGATCGTCGTCTCGTCCTTGGTGACGACGACCTTGCGGGCGCGGCCCAGCAGGGAGACGTCGGCGGTGTCGAGCTTGAGGCCGACCTCCTCGCTGATGACCTGGCCACCGGTGAGGATGGCGATGTCGGCGAGCATGGCCTTGCGGCGGTCACCGAAGCCGGGGGCCTTGACGGCGACCGACTTGAAGGTGCCACGGATCTTGTTCACGACCAGGGTCGCCAGGGCCTCGCCCTCGACGTCCTCGGCGATGATGGCCAGCGGCTTGCCCGACTGCATGACCTTCTCCAGCAGCGGGAGCAGGTCCTTGACCGAGCTGATCTTGGAGTTGACGACGAGCACGTACGGGTCGTCGAGGACGGCCTCCATGCGCTCGGCGTCGGTGACGAAGTAGGGCGAGATGTAGCCCTTGTCGAAGCGCATGCCCTCAGTGAGCTCGAGCTCGAGGCCGAAGGTGTTGCTCTCCTCGACGGTGATGACGCCTTCCTTGCCGACCTTGTCCATCGCCTCGGCGATGAGCTCACCGATGGCGGTGTCGGCGGCGGAGATCGACGCGGTGGCGGCGATCTGCTCCTTGGTCTCGACGTCCTTGGCGGTCGAGAGGAGGTACTCGGTGACCGACTCGACGGCCTTCTCGATGCCCTTCTTCAGGGCCATCGGGTTGGCGCCGGCGGCGACGTTGCGCAGACCCTCGCGGACGAGCGCCTGGGCGAGCACGGTGGCGGTGGTGGTGCCGTCACCCGCGACGTCGTCGGTCTTCTTCGCGACCTCCTTGACGAGCTCGGCGCCGATCTTCTCCCACGGGTCCTCGAGCTCGATCTCCTTGGCGATGCTCACACCATCGTTGGTGATGGTGGGGGCGCCCCACTTCTTCTCGAGGACGACGTTGCGGCCCTTCGGGCCGAGGGTCACCTTGACGGCGTCGGCGAGGGTGTTCATGCCCCGCTCGAGGCCGCGGCGCGCCTCTTCCTCGAAGGCGATCATCTTGGCCATGTGGTGATGTCCTCCATGCATGGATCGCTGCACGGCCGGGACCGGCGCCCGCGACGGACGACACCGGCGGGGCGGGCACTCCGTCGGCCCGCACACCAGTGCCTCACCGTTCCGACCTGATTGGCACTCGGCACTGTCGAGTGCCAACCCGAGTCTGGCACTCGCCCCTGCCGAGTGCAAGAACGGGGGGCCGCCGCCTGCTGTTCCCACAGGTCCGCCCCCCACGGGACCCGTCAGCGCCGGGAGACCTCCGCCGCGACCGGGGCCGTCGGCCGGGCACCGGCCGGTTCACGCCCCCGGGTCGCGATCGTCGTCTGGAGCCGCAGCACGAGCCCCGGTGAGAGGCGCATGAGCCGCCACATCACCCGCGCGTGCCGCGGGGCCACGATGACCGCCCGGTTGCGGTCGACGCCCCGCAGCACGTCGGCGGCCAGCGCGTCGGCGCCGTAGAGCCGGCCCCCGCTCACCCGGGTGATCGCCGCGCGCGCGTCGGTCAGCTCGGCGGTCGGCACGCGCGGCAGGTCCGCCGGCATCCCCTTGTCGAGGATCGGGGTGTCGACGCCCCCGGGGCAGACCACGCTTACCCGGACCCCCCGCCGCGCGGCCTCGCCGCGCAGGCTGAGGGACAGCCCGACCACCGCCCACTTCGTCGTCGCGTAGGGGGCCATGCCCGGTCCCGGCAGGAGGCCGGCCAGCGACGCGGTGTTGACGATGTGACCGTGTCCCTGCCGCAGCATCAGGGGGTAGGCGGCCTGCACCCCGTGGACCACTCCGCGCAGGTTGACGTCGACGGCCCGGTCCCAGTGCGCCGGGCTCAGCTCCTCCACCGGCCCGCCGATCCCGATGCCGGCGTTGTTGAACAGCAGGTCCAGCCGGCCGTGCCGCTCCGCCGTGCTGGTGACGAGCGAGGCGACCGCGTCCGCCTCGCGCACGTCGACGACGGCAGCCGTCGCCGTGCCGGGTCCGGTGGCGCGCAGCCGTTCTGCGGCCTCCTCGGCCGCCGCGCCGTCGACGTCGGCGAGGACCACCCGGTCCCCGCGGCGCACCAGCGCCGTCCCCAGGGCTCGTCCGATCCCGGATGCACCACCCGTGACGATCGCGACGCGCGACATGGCCACCCCCTCGTCCCCCGGCGCCGACCGCGCCTCCCGGGGGCAGCGTCCCGCGGTCGCGAGCGCGGGACCACACCCCCGCCCACGGCTGCGGCACCGGCTCGCAGCGCGGGGGACGGGCTCCACGCGACAGGGGGACGGCACCTGGCCGCGGTCGTCCGGAGGACGACAGTCAGCACAGCACCGAGGCCCGGCCCCCTCTCGGGGAGCCGGGCCTCGGTGGTCGTGCTGAGGTGGTTCTCAGGCGCTGTGCCGGGTGCTCGCCTTCGCGAGCTCAGGCGACGCGGACGGCGTCGGCCTGCGGACCCTTCTCGCCCTGGACGACCTCGAAGGTGACCCGCTGGCCCTCGTCGAGGCTCTTGTAGCCGTCCATCTGGATGGCCGAGTAGTGGACGAAGACGTCCTGGCCGCCGTCGACGGCGATGAAGCCGAAGCCCTTCTCGGCGTTGAACCACTTCACGGTGCCCTGTGCCACGTGCGCTCCCACGTTTCGTGCCTGCGGACGACCCCCCACCGACCAGGGAGGCCGGGTCGAGCTCTTCCGCCCGCAGATCACGAACGTGGAACCGAACCGCGGGAGAACGTACAGCACAAAACGCGTGGTGAGAGCAGGCTCACGCACCCGGGACCCCAGATCGAGGGGGACGACTGCCCCCGCGACCCGGGATCACCCCGGCGGGTCAGCCGATGAGCCCCGCGCCCCGGACCGAGGACAGGGACGGCGCCACCTGGTGGGTCGGCCCGACGACCGGCTCCAGGGGGTCGAGGGTCTTCAGCCCCTCGCCGGTGTTGAGGATGACGGTCTCCTTCGCCGGGTCCAGCCGGCCGTCCTCGACCAGCTGGCGCAGCACCGCGGTGGTGACGCCGCCCGCCGTCTCGGCGAAGACGCCGGTGGTGCGGGCCAGGTCGCGGATGCCCTGCACGATCCGGGCGTCGTCCACCCGGCCGACGGCGCCGCCGGTGCGCCGGATGGCGTCGAGGGCGTAGGGGCCGTCGGCGGGGTTGCCGATGTTCAGCGACTTGGCGATCCCGGTCGGCTTGACCGGCTTGACGACGTCCCAGCCGTTGTCGAAGGCGGTGGCGATGGGGTCGCAGCCGGCGGACTGGGCGCCGAAGATCGTCCACTCGGTGGCCTCGACGATGCCGGCCGCGGTCAGCTCCCGGAACGCCTTGTCCACCTTGGTGAGCAGCGAGCCCGACGCCATCGGGATGACGACCTGGGCCGGGATCCGCCAGCCGAGCTGCTCGGCGATCTCGTAGCCCATCGTCTTGGAGCCCTCGGCGTAGTAGGGCCGCACGTTCTGGTTGACGAAGGCGGTGTCCTCGAACTCGTCGGTCTCGGCGAGCTCGCTGGTCAGCCGGTTGACGTCGTCGTAGGAGCCGTCGACGGCGACCAGCGTCTGCCCGTAGATCGCCGACTGCACGACCTTGCCCGGCTCGAGGTCCGATGGGATGAAGACGAAGGAGGGCAGGCCGACGCGGGCGGCGTGCGCGGCCACCGAGTTGGCCAGGTTGCCGGTCGAGGCGGCGGCGATCTTCGCGTAGCCCAGCCGCTTGGCGGCGGTGGCGGCCAGGCTGACCACGCGGTCCTTGAAGGAGTGGGTGGGGTTGGCCGAGTCGTCCTTGACCCACAGCCCGCCCGTGAGGCCCAGCTCGGCGGCCAGCCGGTCGGCGCGCACCAGCGGGGTCATGCCCGGGTCGAGGGTGACGCGGTCGGCCGGGTCCTGGCCCACCGGGAGCAGCGCGGCGTAGCGCCAGATGTTCTGCGGGCCGGCCTCGATCTGCTCGCGGGTGACCGCCCGCATCAGCTCGGGGTCGTAGTCGACCTCCAGCGGGCCGAAGCACTCGGCGCAGGCGTGCTCGGCGATCAGGCCGAAGGTGGCACCGCAGTTGCGGCAGACGAGCCCGCGGGCCGGGGACGGCGGGACGGGGCCGCCCGCGCTGGAGTCGGCCTGCAGAGAACCGGGAGCGGTCAGGGTCATGCGACGACTACCTCCTCATCTTCCCCGCGTCGGGCCGTCGAGCCGCGCGGGACGGAATTGGCACCCTTCCGCTGCGCGGACGCGCGGTGCGGCGGTTGCCGGGGCTTCGTCGGGCCGTGTCCCTCTGCCCCTCTGGATGAGTGGAACGCCCAGGACTCTACCCACGTCGTGGGCGTCGCAGTGGGCCGGGCCAGGATGGGCTGGTGAGCACGCGCGTCGTCTACACCGACCTCGACGGCACGATGGTCGGCCCGCGCGGTTCCTTCTGGCACACCGAGGGACGTGAGCTGACCGCCGAGCCGGCGGCCACCCTGCTGGAGCTGCACCGCGCCGGCGTGGCGCTCGTGCTGGTCAGCGGCCGCACCTTCGAGCAGGTGGTGGAGGCGGCGCGGATCTTCGCCGCCGACGGCGCCATCGCGGAGCTGGGCGCCACGATCAGCTGGGACGCCGCCCGGCAGACCCACCGGCTGATCGGCGCGCTGCCCGCGGAGCACGCGGGGCGCACGCCGACGGCGGTGATGGCCGAGCTCGGGGTGGTCGACGCCCTGGTCGCCCAGTACCCCGGGCAGGTCGAGTGGCACGCGCCGTGGCACGCCACCCACCAGACCGACGCCCTGCTGCGCGGCCGCCTCGACCCGCTGGCGGTGGACGCCTGGCTCGCCGAGCGGGGGCTGGGCTGGCTGACCCTCAAGGACAACGGGGCGCTGCCGCGGACGGCCCGCACGACGCTGGCACCCGCCGAGGTGCCGGCGCGGGTCTACCACCTGATGCCGCGCGGGATCACCAAGGGCGCGGCGATCGCCTGGGACCTCGAGCGGCGCGGGCTGACCCCGGCCGAGGCGGTGGCCATCGGCGACAGCGTCAGCGACCTGGAGATGGCGCCCGCGGTCGGCCGGCTGTGGATCACCGCGAACGGGGCCACCGTCGACGGCATGGCCGACCTGCTGGCCGCCGTCCCCAACGTGTCGGTGACCGACGCCCCGATGGGCGAGGGCTGGGCCCAGGCCGTCCGCGCGTCGCTGTGACACTGCGATCCTCCGGATCGCACCGCGGCCGATCGCCGTCCCCCTGCTGCGCGGAGCCGCCGCGCGCGAATGCGGGGAGGACCCTCCGGGCCCGTCCCCACGTCCCGCCCTCGCAGGGCTGCTGACCTCCTGCTACGACGTGACGTCCCGGCGGGAGAAGTGCCGCAAGCCCAGTGCCGTGAACACCACCGCGTAGACCAGCGACTGGACGACGCCGCGGAACAGGTCGCCGGAGTCGACGGGGGTCTGCAGCAGGTCGGTCCAGGCGAACTCCTCCGCGGTCGGGAAGAAGTCGCGGATGGACCCCAGCTGCTCGACCTGGTCGAGGATCGCGAAGACGAACATCGTGAACACCGCCCCGCCGACCGCGGCCAGCGGCGCGTCGGTCACGGTGGACAGCCAGAACGCCAGCGTGCCGACGACGAGCAGGTGGACGGCGAGGTAGCCGACCATCCCGGCCAGCCGCAGCAGCCCCTCCCCCTGGCCCAGGGTGACGCCGACCGGTGTCCGGACGGCGTCGAAGCCGAACGCGATGCCGCCGGCGAGCAGCGCGGTGAGCACGAGCGTGACCAGCGCGCCCACCGACAGCACCAGCGCGGCCAGCCACTTCTGCCGGAGCAGCCGCATCCGCGGCACCGGGGTGGCCAGGGTGTAGCGCAGCGACCCCCACTGGGCCTCGCTGGCCACCGTGTCGCCGAAGAACAGCGCGTAGACCACGACCAGGAAGAAGCTCGTCGTCGCGAACAGCACGAACAGCGTGAAGTTCAGCCCGCTGGCGGTGGCGACGTCGACCAGGTTGATCCGGCTGTTCTCCTCGGCCTCCTCGGTGCCGCCCAGCTGGAGAGCGGCGATGAGGATCAGCGGCAGCGCCACCATCAGCACCAGGACGCCGAGGGTGCGCCGGCGCTTGAACTGCCGGCGCAGCTCGACCGACAGCCGCAGCGTGCGCTCGGGCCGGTACCCGGCGACCGCCCCGGTCGGCTGCACGTGAGCTGTCACGGCTCCTCCTCGCTGACGCGCGTCGGCGTCGTGACCGACGGTGCTGTGCCCACCCGTGACCTCGCGAGCTCGGTCACGAGGAGCCCTCCCCCACCAGTGCCAGGAACGCGTCCTCCAGCCGCCGGCGCGGCGTGAACGCGTCCACCGCGATGCCGCCCGCCACCAGCGCCTGCAGCGCCCGCGCCCGGCCGGCGCCGTCGAGGTCGGCGACCAGCCCCTCGTCGGTGCGCTCCACCGTCACCCCGGGCAGCCCGGTGAGGACGGCGGCCGCCCGCTCGGTGTCGGCGTCGTCGGCCAGGCCGACCAGCACCGACCCGCCGGTGCCGACGATCTCCTCGACCGTGCCCTGGGCGATCTTCTGCCCCTTGGCCATGACGACGACGTGGCTGCAGGTCTGCTCGATCTCGCTGAGCAGGTGGCTGGAGACGATCACCGTGCGGCCGGTCGCCGCGTAGGAGCGCAGCACCTCGCGCATGGCGTGGATCTGGGGCGGGTCCAGCCCGTTGGTCGGCTCGTCGAGCACCAGCAGGTCGGGCAGGCCCAGCATCGCCTGGGCGATCGCGACCCGCTGGCGCATGCCCTGGCTGTAGCGGCGCACCGGCCGGTCGATCGCGGTCCCGAGGCCGGCGACCTCGATGGCCTCCGCCATGTGCGCGTCCTCGGCGGGGCGGCCGGTGGCGGCCCAGTACAGCCGCAGGTTGTCGCGGCCGGACAGGTGCGGCATCAGCCCGGTGCCCTCGACGAACGACCCCAGGCGGGACAGCACCGGCGCGCCCGGGCGGATCTCGTGGCCGAAGACGGTGATCCGCCCCTCGGTCGGCCGGATCAGCCCCATGAGCATGCGCAGCGACGTCGTCTTGCCCGCGCCGTTGGGGCCGAGCAGGCCGAGGACCTGGCCGCGGCGCACCTCGAAGGAGAGGTCGCGGACGGCGACGAAGCCGTCCTTGTAGGCCTTGGAGACGCCGGTGAAGCGCAGCGGCACGTCCTCGCCGTCGGGCTCGACCACCGAGACCCGCCGGCGGCGCCGTCGTCCCCACAGCAGCGCGGCCAGCCAGCCGAGCAGGCCCAGCGCCACCACGACGCCGAGCAGCACCCACCAGCGGGAGGTGCCGCCGGCGGTCTCGGTGCGCCCGCCGACCTCCGGGACGGCGAGGGCGGCGGCGTCCCCGCCCCCGGCCAGCGCGACGGAGTAGACGGCCGCCTCGGTCGGCAGCGCGAACGCCTGGTCGGTCGAGGAGACCACCACGCGCATCGTGTGCCCGGCCTCGAAGCGGTGCACGATCCCCGGCAGCGTCACGCTCACCCGCGTCGGCGCGGTCGGGTCGGCGGACAGGCCGGTGAGGGCCAGCGGTGCGACCAGGCCCGACGGCAGCGTCGCCGTCCCGTCGGGGGCGACGTCGTAGAGCTTGGCGAACAGGGTCGCCGAGCCGCCCGGCGAGGCGACGTCGAGGTCGATCGTCGAGGCGCCGACGACCTCCACCGCCTCGTCCAGCGGCTCGCTCTCGAAGGCGGCGAACTGGCCGGGGATCTCGAACGACTGCCCCGCCAGCGCCGAGGCCAGCGAGCCCAGCCCCGGGACGACGGTGATCGCGGCCGGCGTCCCACCGGCGGGCGTGACGACCGGCTGCAGCGGACCGTCGACGGCGACCGCCTCGCGCTGCGCGGGCTCGGTGCCGGCCAGGCCCGGGTACGCCGGCGCGGTCACGGTGCGGTTGCCGCCCTGAACGGTCCCGACGGTCGCCGTGACGCCGGTCGGGGCGGGGAACTCGAAGCCGGTGCCGGGGTCCTCACCCCGGCTCCGCAGGTGCCAGTCGAACCAGCCGGCGACCTGCTCGCGCAGCTCCTCGGTGGTGCGCTCGGAGGCCTGCGCGTCGTGGCCGCCGGCGTACCAGACGACCTTCACCGGGGTGCCGTCGGCGGCGATGCCGCGGGCGTTGGCGTCGGCCTGGCCCAGGCCGAACAGCGAGTCCTGGGTGCCCTGCACCAGCAGGGTGGGGGCGTCGATCCGGTCGAGCACCGTGGCCGGGCTGCTGCGGTCGAGCACGGCGGCGATCTCGGGGGTGAGCGTGCCGGTGGACGCCGCGGACTGGTACGCCGCGCAGACCTCGGCCGTGAAGCGGCCGCAGGTCAGCAGCTGCTCGACCGCCTGCGGGTCCACCGCCGCCGGGTCGATCGCCCCGAGGTCGGCGGGGAGGTCCGCGGGCGGGCCGCCGGCCGCGGCGGCTCCGTCGCCGTCGCCGTCCCCGCCGCCGAGTGCGCCGAGCAGCCCGCCGCTGGGGGCGGACCCGACGCCGAAGAACAGGCCCGACCACAGCCGCTTGTAGACGCCGCCGCCGGCCGCCTGCGGGGTGGCCGCGACGGTGCCGGTGGCCGGCTCGCCCACCTGCGAGGGGAAGAACGCGGCGGTCAGGGAGTTCCAGGTGATCTGCGGGGCGATCGCGTCGATGCGGTCGTCGTGGCCGGCGCCGAGCAGGGCCAGGGCCCCGCCGTAGGAGGCCCCGGCGACGCCGACCCGCGGGTCGCCCTCGGCGTCGAGCAGGACGTCGTCGCGCCCCGCGAGCCGGTCGAGCAGCGCGGAGAGGTCGGCCACCTCGAACCGCGGGTCGTCCAGCCCGATCCGGCCGGTGCTCTCCCCGAAGCCGCGGGCCGAGTAGGTCAGGACGACGTAGCCGCGGCCGGCCAGGTCGCGGGCGTCGTCGGCGACCGAGTCCTTGCTACCGCCGAAGCCGTGGGCCAGCACGACCGCCGCCGCCGGCTCGTCGGCCGTCGCGGATGCGGGCAGGTACAGGGTGGTGTCGAGCTCGGCGGCGTCCGCGCCCGTGCCGACGGGGACCCGTGCCTCCTCGGTGGCGACGTCCTCGGCCGCCGCGGCCGGGACGACGGGCAGCAGCCCGGCCACGGCCAGGGTGAGCAGCAGGAGCAGGGCGGCGGACGTCGCGCGGGCGCCGGGACGCGGGCGGGGACGCACGGGCCCGCGAACGGGACGCACGGAGCCGCCAACGCGCGGCCGCGCCCGGTGGTTCCGGAGGCGGGCGGAACCGGTCAGGGCAGCCACTCGCCGGTGGTGACGACCACGAGACCGGGCGTCGCGACGTCCGGGACCTCGAAGAAGCGCGACGCCGGGCCGCTGATCTGCGGGAACTGCTGGACCAGCTGGATCGCGGCGTCGTACTGGGCCTGGTCGCCGTCGGTGTAGTAGACGGTCGTCGTCGCCACGTCGGCGCCGTCGTACTGCCCGACGCCCGCGGACGCCCAGCCCCCGGAGGTCAGCTCCGCGGCGATGTCCCCCGCCAAGCCGGAGACGCCCGTGGCGTTGAGCACGGTCACGGGCACGCGCACCGGCGTGGCGGGCGCGGCGTCGACCGGCGGCAGCGGCTGGACGTCCAGCGGCGGCAGGGCCGAGCTCGGCACGGCGGGGGCCGACGCCGTCGCGCTGGGCTCGGTCGAGGCGTCGCGCGAGACCTCCTGCGCCTCGGGCGAGGTGAAGGAGTAGACGCCGAGCACCACGAGGGCGACGACGGCCACGGCCAGCAGGCCCACCGCGGCGCGGCGCACCCCCGTGGTGCGCCGCTCCTCCTGGCGGGCGGCGCGGACGGCGCGCAGCCGCTCGGCCTCGGCGGCCTGGCGCTCCGCACGGAACGCGGCGCGGCCCCCGACGACGCCGGTGGAGCTGCCGGTGTCCGGCCCGCGGCGGTCCTCGTGGTCGTCCGGCCGGTCCGCGTCGTCGTACGCGTCGTCGAACCGGTCGTCGTCGAACTCGTCGTCGTGGACGGGCGTGCGGTCGGGGATCGCCTCGGTCGCGGGCGCGGCCGCACGGGACGAGCCGGCGGGCGTGCGGTCGGGGATCGCCTCGGTGGCCGGCGGCGCGGGCGGGGCCTCGTCGCGGGTCCGGGAGGGGCTGGTCCAGTCGCGGTACCCCGGGGCGGCGCCGGGGGACGACGCGGCGGCCGACGGCCGGCCGGCGGACCAGGCGGGCTCGTCGTCGGGCTGGGCCGCGGCCGGGTGGCTCGTCGTCGCCGCGGTGCCGGCCGACGCCGCGTCGGCCGCCCACGGGCGGACCCGGTCCGCGGCACGGCGGCGGGGTGTCTCCGCGGGCCGGGCGGCCGGCGTCGGCGCCGGCTCGTCGGCCGGTTCGGGCGTGGGCACCGCCTGGAACGGGGCGACGGTGGTGCGGGGGGCAGCCGGCGCGGCCGGCGCCGCGGCCGCGGACGGCGGCACCGGCAGCCGCATGCGGGTCTGCGGCACGGGCTCCGCAGGCCGCCGGTCCGCGGACGGGGTCGGTCGCGGGCGACCGGCGGACGGCGCGGGACGGGCGGCCGACGGCGCCGGACGATCCGCGGACGGCGCGGGGCGAGCGGCACCGGCGACCGGGACCGGCACGGGACGGGCGGGGACCGCAGCGACGCGGCCGGCTCCGGCGGGACGGCTCCCCTGGGCGGCGGGCACGGCGGCACGTGCGGCGCCGGCGGCCGAGCTGCCGGTCCGTGCAGCGGTGGCACCGCGCGACGCGGCCGGGACGGCGGGGCGGGCGGGTGCGGCGGCGCGGGCCGGGACAGCGGCGCGTGACGGGCCGGCCGGCGGCACCGGGCGGCCCTGCGGGGGACGGGGGCGACCCGGGTCCTCCCCCGCCTCGAGCAGTCCGTCGCGCCGGCGGTCGGCGCGGCTGCGGTTGGGCGCCGTCGGGTGGTCACCCAGCTCGCGTGCGGCCGCAGGCGTGCCGGGCGGGCCGTCGGTGCGGCGTCGTCCGTGCGGGACGGGGGTGCTCCCCCGGTCCGTTCCGTCACCGCCTGGCGCGGCGTGCCTGCCCACGGTGACCAAATCTAGAGGGCGCGGCCTCCGTTGCCCAGGAACTGAGACGATCGACGCTGTCCGCGCGCGGCGCGCAGCCGGCGCAGCCGCCGCACCAGCAGCGGGTCGGCCTCGAGTGCCGCAGGCCGGTCCACCAGGGCGTTGAGCACCTGGTAGTAGCGGGTCGGGGCCAGGCCGAAGCGGTCACGGATGGCCGTCTCCTTGGCACCGGGCCGACGCCACCACTGCCGCTCGAACGCGAGCATCTCGTGCTCGCGGCGGGTCAGGCCGCCGGGTCGGGCGGGCGGGTCGGGGACGGGAGCGGGGGTCGGGTCGGCCGCCGGGGGAAGAGGCACCTCGCCCCCCGGCGGGGAGACCGCGGGAGCTGGTTCGGCAGACACGGGAGTCCTCCTTCGGAACACCCCCGACGGTAGTCCCGCCCACCGACATCTCCGAGCCGCCGGCAGCCCCCGTGCCGGGTCCCGCGCCGGCCCTGTCCCGGGTCCCGCCCGGAGCTCGCGGGGAGTGGGGAGGACGGGGTCCTCCTTCAGACCGGTGCGGGCGTGGCCTCCGCCGTCCGCCTGCGGACGGTGGCGCGGGCGTTGCGCAGGCTGTCGACCGTGAAGACGGCCAGGGCGATCCAGACGATGACGAAGCCGGCCAGCCGGGCCGGCGGCATGGGCTCCCCGTAGAGAAAGACGCCGATCGCCAGCTGCATGAGCGGCGTGACGTACTGCAGCAGGCCCACCGTGGACAGGGGGATGCGCCGCGTCGCGCCGGCGAACAGCAGCAGCGGGACGGCGGTCGCCACGCCCGAGCTCAGGAGCAGCAGCAGGTGGCCGGTGCCGGCGCTGCCCGCCGTCCCCTCCCCCCGCGCGTGCAGGACGGCGAGGACCGCCACCGCGGGGACGACGACCAGCGCGGTCTCCACGAACAGCCCCGGCGCGGCCGCGACGCGGACCAGCTTCTTCATCAGCCCGTACAGGCCGAAGCTGACCGCCAGCGCCAGGGCGATCCACGGCGGGCGGCCGTAGTCGACGGTGAGCACGCCCACCGCGACCGCGGCGATCCCGACGGCGACCCACTGCAGCCGGCGCAGCCGCTCGGCGAACACCACGACGCCGAGCAGCACGCTGACCAGCGGGTTGATGAAGTAGCCCAGCGAGGTCTCGACCACGTGCCCGGAGTTGACGGCGTAGACGAAGACCAGCCAGTTGGCGGCGATGAGGACCGCGGCGCCGGACAGCACCAGCAGCGCACGGCGGTCGGTGACCGTTGCGCGCACCTGCGGCCAGGCGCGCACCGCGGTCAGCAGGACGGCGACGAACAGCAGCGACCAGATGACCCGGTGGGCCACGATCTCCAGCCCGCCGGCGGGCTCGAGGAGGGGGAAGTACAGCGGGAACATCCCCCAGAGGCCGTACGCGGCCAGTCCGGAGGCGACCCCGGCGCGCCGCTCGTCCACCCGCGGCACGCTACGCCTGGCCCCGTCCCGAACCTGTGGCCGTCCGGAGGACGGGGTCCCTCACCCGGTCTGGATGTAGTCGACCAGCTGGGCGCGCTCCTCCTCCAGCTGGTCGAGCCGGGCCTTGACGACGTCGCCGATGGAGACGATGCCCACCAGCGCGCCGTGCTCGACGACGGGGACGTGCCGCACCCGGTGCTCGGTCATCGTGCGGGCCAGCTCCTCGACGCCCGCGTCCGGGACGCAGGTGTGCACCTGCGCGGTCATCACGCTGGCGACCGGGTCGGCGAGCAGCCCGGCGCCGCGCTCGTGCAGCGCCCGGACGACGTCCCGCTCGGAGACGATCCCGTCGACGCGGCGTCCGTCCTGGGAGACCACCAGGGCGCCGACCCCGTGCTCGGCGAGCAGCGCGAGGGCGGTGCGGACGCTGGCGGCCGCGTCGACGGTGGCGACGTCGGCTCCCTTGCGGCGGAGCAGCTGACGGATGTGCATGCCGGACCTCCTCGCCATCGGGTCGCGCGGGCCGAGTGTGCTCCCGGTCGCAGGCCCCCGGCAACGCCCGGAGCGGCCTACCGTCGTCGGTGTGCGAACCCGTACCGAGACGCGTCGACCCACGCCGCTGCAGTGGGTGCGTTACGCGCTGGGCGGCCGGCTGCCGCGGGAGCTCTCCCCGTGGGTCCTGGCCGACACGACGGAGCCCGGCTGGGTGCGCCGCCACCTGACGCGGGCGGTGGTGCAGCTGCTGCCGGTGCTCGTGCTGTGCGTCGCCGTCGTCCCCGTGCCGCTGGTCTACCGGCTCTCCGCCGCCGGCGGCGGGCTGCTCATGGGGCTCATCTTCTCGACGGCGTTCATGGTCGAGACCACCGAGCACCGGGTCGCCAAGGCCGGCTACCCGCCGGGCACGGCGGCGCGGCTGCGGGCCGAGCGCAGCGAGCGGGAGCAGCTCGAGCGCCGCTCCCCCTACCGGCGGGACGGCGCCGGCAGCTTCGATTGAGGACCCCGCTGCCCTCCACCGCTCACGCGTTCGCGGCGGGACCCTGCGGCGGAACCATCAGTCCTCGACGCGGAAGCCGATGGACAGCCGCACCTGGAAGTAGTTGACGTCGCCGTCGACCACCTGGCCGCGGATCTCCTTGGTCTCGAACCACTCGATGTGCCGCACCGTCTGCGCGGCCTTGCGGATCGCGGTGCGGATGGCGTCGTCGACGCTGGTCTGGCTGCTGCCGACGATCTCGCTCAGCCGGTAGACGTGGTCGGACACGGCCGCCTCCAGGGTTCGACGCCGGCGCCGTCGTCTCGCCGCCGGCCGACCGCCACGCTAGCGGCGGGCCACCCGGACCACCACGGGACGGGCTTTACCCAGTCCTTACCCGGCGCTGGTCCCGCACTGGCCGCCGACCGCCTAGCGTGGGAGGGACCCCCTCTCACGCCCCCTCGGACACCCGCGGCAGGACGACGATGACGGATCTGCACCTCGTGGTCGGTGGTCTGCTCACGCGCGACCCCGTGCTGGCGCCCCTGCTGCTGAACCACGCCGCTGCCCTGCAGTGGGCGCAGGCGCCGGCACCGACCTCGATCGCCCCGAGCTGGGCGGCCGACGAGCGCCCCGGTGCCCCCGACGGCGGTGAGCTGCTCACCGTCGAGGCGCACGTGTCCCGGGACACCCCGCACCCGCACCGCTGCCTGGACACGGTGCTCGACACGGTGCACGCGGTCCTGACCCGCGGGCCGATCCGCGTCGAGCGCCTGGCCGACGCCGACGTCCCGGACATCGGCGGGGGGACCGTCTCCCGTGCCGCCACCTGGGCGCTGACCCTGGCCGCGCCGGACGTCCTCGACCGGCCGGCCACCGGCTACCGATCGTCGGGAGCGGCCAGCTCCAACCGGTAGCCGTGCCCGCGCACGGTGACGATCTGCGGTACCCGGCGGCCGGGCGGGGCGACCTCCTGCAGCTTGCGCCGCAGCGCCGCGACGTGGACGTCGAGGGTCTTCGTCGAGCCGAACCAGTTCTCGTCCCAGACGTCGGCCATCAGCTGCTCCCGGCTGTGCGCCACCTCGGGCTGGGCGGCCAGGCGCGCGAGCAGGTCGAACTCCTTCGGTCGCAGGTGCACCTCGCCGCCGGCCACCGTGACCCGGTGCCGGGCGACGTCGACCACCAGGTCACCCACGGCGCGGACGGCGGGCCCGGTCGTCCCGCTGCTGCCACCGCGGCGCAGGTGGGCCCGGAGGCGGGCGTGCAGCTCGGCCAGCCGGACCGGTTTGACCAGGTAGTCGTCGGCGCCCGCCTCCAGGCCGACGACGACGTCCATCTCCGCCGAGCGCGCCGTCAGCATCACCAGCACGCACCCCGGCTGGGTGGCCCGCAGCTGCCGGCACACCTCCACGCCGTCGAGGTCCGGTAGGCCGAGGTCGAGCAGGACGAGGTCGACCGGGGTAGCGGCGGCGCGAGCCAGACCCGCGGCACCGGTGCGCTCCCAGGCCACGTCGTAGGCGTGGCTGCGCAGGCTCGACACCAGCGCCTCGCCGATGGACGTGTCGTCCTCGACCAGCAGGACTCGACCGGCCATGCGGGCATGGTGGCACCGCCTCCCCGGCCGCGGGCCCCGTCCGGGCGCGGCGGGATGCGGTGACAGCGCCCGCCGGCCGGAGCACGCTGACGGTCCCGAGGACCGTGACCGCCCGAGAGAGGTCCCGCCCGTGCGCACCCGGATCGTCGCTCTCGCCGTCCTGACCTCCGTGCTCGCCACCTGTCTGTTCGCGGTCCCCCTGGCCGTGGCGGTGCTCGACTACTCGGTGCAGCACGAACGCACCCACCTCGAGCGCGCCGCGAGTTACGTGGCGATCGAGGTCTCCGGGGAGGTCTACGACGGGGACCCGATCGACCCCGAGGACCTCGAGGTCTACGACGAGGACTACGCCGTGGCCGTCTTCGACGAGGACGGCGACCGGCAGGCCGGCGCCGTCCCGGGCGACCACTCCCGGCTGCTCTCCCGGGCCCTCGACGGTGAGGTGGGTTCGCGGACGGGGGGCGACCTCCTGCTGGCCGCCTTCCCCATCACGCACTCCGACGACGTGGTCGGCGCCGTGCTCGTGGCCACGCCGCGGACCACCGTGCTGTTGAACGTGAGCGTCCTCTGGGGGGCGATGGCCGGCCTGGCGGCTGCCGCGGTGGCGGTCGCCTGGTTGGTCGGACGACGGCAGGCCCGCCGGCTGGCCCGGCCGCTGGAGGACCTGGAGGAGAGCGCCCGGCGGCTGGGGGACGGCGACTTCAGCGTCCGCAGCCACCGGGGCGGGATCGAGGAGATCGACGCGGTGGGTGCCGCGCTCGACGCGACCGCGATGCGCCTGGACGAGCTGCTCGCCCGCGAGCGCGCCTTCTCCGCCGACGCCTCCCACCAGCTCCGGACCCCGTTGGCGGGCATGCGGCTGCGCCTGGAGGCGGCGCTCGAGCGCTCCGACGCCGATCCGCGGCCGGCGATCGCCGCGACCCTCGTCGACGCCGACCGCCTCGAGGCGATCATCGACGAGCTGCTGACCCTGGCCCGGGTCGGGCAGCGCGCGCGGGACGCTCTGGTGGAGCCGCTGGACCTGGACACCCTGATCGGGGAGCTGTCGCCGGAGTGGGGCGCGCGCCTGGCACTGCACGGCCGCGACCTCGCCGTGCGGGTCGACCCGGACGCCCCGCACGCGCGGGCGTCGGGCGCGGCGGTGCGTCAGGTGCTCGGGGTCCTGCTCGACAACGCCGTCACCCACGGCCGCGGAACGGTCACGGTCGCCGTCCGCGAGGCCCCCGGAGCCGTCGCGGTGGACGTCGCCGACGAGGGCCCGGGCGTCCACGACCCCGAGAACGTGCTCTTCGCCCACCAGGCCGACCGCCGGGACGGACACGGCATCGGCCTGGCCCTGGCCCGTCGCCTGGTGGAGGCCGAGCAGGGCCGGCTGACCCTGACGCGGGTGTCGCCGCCGGTGTTCACGCTGCTGCTGCCGACCGCGGTGCGCGAGGACGACGCCGTCCCGGCCCGGCAGCCCGGCGGCTGAGGTCCGCCCCGGCCGCCGGGCGGTGCCGGCCCTCGGGCCTACTCCCTGGCCCCGCCGGCGTCGTGGTGGCGCTCGGCCCGCCTGCTCTGGTGCCAGTACACGCCTGCAGTGAGCGCGATCAGCACGACGATGACCGCCATGATGACCAGGTCCAGCAGTGACACCGGTATCCCACCCTTCCGTCGTCGTCCGGACGTGCCGCGCACGAGTGCCCCTGCGCCGGTGCCGTGACCGGGCACCGGTGGCAGGGGCCGGACACCCACCTCGGGCGTCCGGCTCCCCGGACCCGAGCGGGAGGGCGACCGGAGTACCGGCCACGACCTCCGTGCGGCAGCTCCGATGCGGTACCGGTCCAGCCCCGAGACGGGCTGGACCGCTGTGGTCACGGCCGGGGACGCTAGGAGTGCGGATGTGTTCCGGTGTCGAGCCGGACGACGCTTTACCGAGTTCTTGCCGTCCGTTTGCCCGCGGCAGCGACCGCCGGCACCGGACGACGTGAGCTGTGTGAGCCGACGGGGGGACTCGAACCCCCAACCGCCCGATTACAAGTCGGGTGCGCTACCAGTTGCGCCACGCCGGCGGGACACGGGACCAGGTCCCGGGGACAAGCATAGGGAGACCGCAGGGGAGAGCTCCTCGGCGTCCGCCGGGAGGCCACCCCGGTCCGCTGCGACCCGGGGCACCCGGTCAGCCCTTGAGTCGCTTCATGGTCTGGTGGGAGACGGCGCGGGCGACGGCCGGCAACCCGATCAGCTTCGACATCTGGAACGCCTCGAAGGCCTCGGCGTCCGCGACGGCCACGTGCACGAAGTAGTCGGGCTTCCCGAACAGCCGCCGGACGGCGACCACCTCGTCGAAGGCCACGACGCTGGTCTCGAACTCCTCGACGGTGCGCCGGTCGTTGGCCGCGATCTCGACGGCGACGACCACCTCGAAGGCGCGTCCGGCGGCACGGGGGTCGATGACGGCCCGGTACCCGGTGATGACCCCCTCGGCCTCCAGCCGCTTCACCCGGCGCAGGCACGGCGGCGGGGTGAGCCCGACCCGGGCGGCCGCGGCGACGCCGTCCGGCCCTACGAGCGGGAGGCCGTCCGTGCCTGACCCCGGTTCCGTCGCCGCGGTCGTGGCGGTCTCCGCCGCCCTCACGTGGGGCCTGCGCGCCGCGCCGTTCGCCGTCCTGGCGCCCATGCGCGAGAGCGCCGTCGTCGCCCACCTGAGCAGGCGCATGCCGCTCGGTGTGATGGTGGTCCTCGCCGCCTACACGCTCCGCGACGTCCCGACCGACAGCGCGGTGGCCGCGCTGCCCTTCGTCGTCGCGGTCGCGGTCACCGTCGGCCTGCACCTGTGGCGGCGCAACGCCCTGGTCAGCATCCTCGTCGGCACCGTCGTCCACGTCGCCCTCGCCACCGCGCTCGCCGGCGGCTGAGCCGGCCTCGGCCACCCGCCTGACGACGGGTCAGAGCCGCGGGTCGACCGGCTCGGACTCCAGGGCCAGGACGGCGAAGACGCACTCGTGCACCC
Source organism: Geodermatophilus siccatus (assembly GCF_900103785.1). Classification (GTDB taxonomy): domain Bacteria; phylum Actinomycetota; class Actinomycetes; order Mycobacteriales; family Geodermatophilaceae; genus Geodermatophilus; species Geodermatophilus siccatus. The sequence continues at coordinate 62,043 of NZ_FNHE01000006.1, forward strand.
GCCACAGCGGCTCGCCCCGGGCCAGCCGCTCCAGCCCCTCGAGGCCGAGGGCGTACTCCCGGAGGGCGAGTCCGCGCTTGCGGCCGAGGGACCGTTCCCTCAGCCGCTCGAGGTGCTGCGGCTCGGTGTAGTCCGGGCCGTAGACGAGCCGCAGGTACTCGCGTCCGCGGACCTTCAGCCCGGGCTGCACCACACCGCGCCGTCCGCGCGTCAGGTTGCCCGCGGGCTTGACCACCATGCCCTCGCCGCCGGTGGCGGTCATCTCCTCCCACCACGCCGTCGCCCCGGCCTCGCTGGCCGGGTCGGTGACGTCGACGGGGAGCCAGCGGGTGCCGCGGACGAGTTCGGGGTCGGCCTCGGCGAGGCGGTCGGCGAGCGCCAGGTGCCAGGCGTGCGGTCGGTCGGCGTGCGTCGTCCCCGCCGTGGCGAGCAGCTGGAACGGCGCCAGCGCGACGCCGGTCAGCCCGTCGGTCGGCCAGCAGTAGCGCCGGTAGACCCCGGTGAAGCCCTCGGCGTCGGCGGTCCGTCGGCGCTGGCGGTCGAGCAGGTCGGCCACCTCCAGGCCCCGCGCGGCCGCCTGCTCCAGTGCCGAGACCGCGGCAGGCAGCGCCGTCCGCGCCGCGGCGCCGACCGCCGCGTACTGGGAGCGGATGAGGTCGCCCGCCTTGGCCGACCACGGCAGCAGCTCCGCGTCCAGCAGCACCCAGTCGGTGCCCAGCTCCGCGAACAGCCCGGCCCCGTCGACCGCGTCGCCGAGCCGGGCCAGGAACGCGGCGGTGAGCCCGGGGCCGAAGCAGGAGCGGCCGGTGCGGGTGTGCAGCACGCCGCTGCCGTCGCGGCGGACCAGCGCAACCGCGCGGGAGCCCATGTGCTTCTCCTGGCAGACGACCTCGGCCACGCCCTCGGTGCGGTAGTAGGCGAACGCCTCGGCCGGGTGCTCGAGCAGCCCCGGCCGGGTCGAGGTGGCCGACGGGCTCATGGTCGGCGGGAGGTGGAGCAGCTGTTCCGGCGCCACCGCGAAGCGGCTCATCACCTCGATCGCCGCCGCGGCGTTCTCCTCGCGCACGGTCACCCGGCCGGCCAGGCGGGTCTCGACGACCCGCTTGCCGAGCACGTCCTCGACGTCGAGGACGTCGTCCCGGCGCCGCGCCTCGGTCAGGGGTGCCGCCTCCCCCGCGGGCGGGAACGGGCGGGCCGGCTCGTAGTAGACCTGCCTGGCCGCGACGCCGACCAGCTCGCGCTCGGGGTAGCGCAGGGCGGTGAGCCGGCCGCCGAACACGCAGCCGGTGTCCAGGCAGAGGGTGTTGTTCACCCACTCCGGTGTCGGCACGGGGGTGTGCCCGTAGAGCACCGTCGCGCGGCCGTGGTACCGGGTCGCCCAGGGGTGGCGCACGGGCAGGCCGAACTCGTCGGTCTCCCCGGTCGTCTCGCCGTAGAGCGCGAAGTCCCGCACCCGGGCGCTGGAGCGGCCCTGCAGCGACTCCTCGAGCCCCGCGTGCGCGACGACGAGGGCCCCGCCGTCGAGGACGTAGTGGCTGACCAGTCCGGAGCAGAACGCCTCGACCTCGCGGCGGAACCCCTCGTCCTCGGCCTCGAGCTGGGCCAGCGTGCGCTCGAGCCCGTGGGTGACCTGCACGTTGCGTCCCCGCAGGGCGCGCACCAGCTTGTCCTCGTGGTTGCCGGGGACGCACAGCGCGTGGCCGGCGGCGACCATGCCCATGACCAGCCGCAGCACGCCGGGCGAGTCCGGGCCGCGGTCGACGAGGTCGCCGACGAAGACCGCCCGGCGCCCGGCCGGGTGATCGGCGTCCACCGCTCGACCCTGCTCGTCCCGGCGCAGGTCGTAGCCGAGCGCGCCCAGCAGCTCCTCGAGCTCGGCGCGGCAGCCGTGCACGTCGCCGACGACGTCGAACGGGCCGGTGTCCTCGCGCCGGTCGTTGTACTGCTTCTCGTAGGTGACGACCGCCCGCTCGATCTCCTCGGTGCCGTCCAGCACGTGCACCTTGCGGAAGCCCTCCCGGCCCAGGCCGCGCAGGCCCCGCCGCAGGTCGGCCCGCTGCCGGCGGATCACGCCGGGTGCCAGGTCGCGGTCCGGGCGGAGCGCGTTGCGGGCCAGGCACTCGCTCTCCGGCACGTCGAGGACGATCGCCACCGGCAGCACGTCGTGCTCGCGCGCCAGCCGCACGAGGGACGCGCGGTCCTCGGCCTTGACGTTGGTGGCGTCCACGACCGTCAGCCGCCCACCGCGCAGCCGGATGCCGGCGATGTGGTGCAGCAGCGCGAAGGCCGCCGGGGTCGCCGACTGGTCGTTCTCGTCGTCGGCCACCAGCCCCCGGCAGGAGTCGCTGGAGAGGACCTGGGTGGGCGCGAAGTGCCGCCGCGCAAACGTGCTCTTGCCCGATCCGCTCACCCCGATCAGCACGACGAGGCTCAGCTCCGGGACGACGACGGTGCGCGGTCCGGCGGTCATGCGGCCACCTCCGCCGCGCGACGCGTGAACACGGCCAGCTGGGTGGGGGTGCCGACCTCCGGGTCGTCGTCCCCGACACCGAGCAGCCGGACGGCGTAGCCGTGACGCTCCCCCACGGCGGCCGCCCAGCCGGCGAACTCCTGGCGCGTCCACTCGAACCGGTGGTCACGGTGCCGGAACGCGCCGGCGGCCAGCCCCTCGAACCGGACGTTGTACTCGACGTTGGGCGTCGTCACCACGACGGTCGTGGGGGCGGCGGCGCCGAAGACGGCGTGCTCGAGCGCCGGCAGCCGGTCGGGGTCGAGGTGTTCGACGACCTCCATGAGCACGGCCGCGTCGTAGCCGCGCAGCCGGGCGTCGGTGTAGGTCAGGCCGCTCTGCAGCAGCCGGATCCGTGCGCGCTGCCGCTCGGGCAGCCGGTCCAGCCGCAGTCGCCGGGCGGCCACCTCCAGCGCCCGGGCGCTGACGTCGACGCCGACGACCTCGGTGAACGCCGACTCGGCCAGGAGCGCCTGGAGGAACGCCCCGGCGCCGCAGCCGAGGTCGACGACCCGCTGGGCGCCGGCCGAGCGCAGGGCGGCCAGCACCGCACCGTGTCGCTGCAGAGCCAGCGGCACCGGACGGCCGGCGTCCTCCTCGTGCTCAGCCGTGCGCGGGCCCCCCGCTGCCGCGACCGGCGGGGCGGTGGCGTCGTCCAGCGCCTCGGGAGCAGCGTCGTCGACCTCGGCCAGCCGCTCGATCGCGCGGCGGGCGAGCGCGGTCCGGTGGCCGAGGTAGCGGCGGGTGATCAGGTCGCGGTCCGGGTGGGTCGCCAGCCAGCCCGAGCCGGCGCGCAGCAGCTTGTCGATCTCGTCGGTGCCGATCCAGTGGTGCCTGGCGTCGTCGAGCACCGGCAGGGCGACGTAGAGGTGGTTGAGCGCATCGGCCAGCCGCAGCTCACCGGTCAGCCGCAGGTCGACGTACCGCGAGTCGCCCCACTCGGGGAACGTCTCGTCCAGCGGCACCGCCGTCGCCTCGACCCGCCAGCCCAGCGGGGCCAAGAACCGGTGCGCCACGTCCACCCCGCCCCTGCAGGACAGCGCCGGGACGTGGACCTCCAGCGGCAGTGCGACGTCGACCAGCGCGGGGCGCTCCCTGCTCACGCCACGGCGGGCGCTGGCGAAGGCCTTGCCCAGTGCGACGGCCAGGAGGCTGGAGGCGGCATAGGGCCGGTCGTTGACGTACTGGGCCAGCGCCGCGCCCTCCGCGCTCCCGGCCCGCGCCGACCGCACCAACCCGATCGGGTCCACCTCGAGCAGCAGGGCGACGGTGCAGCGGTGCTCGTCGGCCTCCGGGTAGAACACGTGCGCCGTGCCGGTCGAGACCTCGACCTGCTGCGCCCGTGCGGGGTTCTTGTGCAGCAGGAAGCCCAGGTCCGTGGCGGGCACGTGGGTGGTGGACAGGGTGACGAGCACGCCGCAGTGTCACCGACCGCCCCCGTGCGGTCGACTCCCTTTCGTCGGACGCGCCGGGATGGAACCCGAGCGGGCGGCCCCGTCCAGGACACCGCCCCGAGCCTGCGAGGGGTGGGGAGGACGGGGTCCTCCTTCCTCAGGCCGCGGCGTCACCGTGCTTGAGGTCGCCACTGGGGTCGCTGCCGGCCAACGGGAGGCCGGAGAGCCACCGGGCGAAGCCGTCGGGGTCGCGCCGCTCGAGCTCGTCGAGGGTCTGCTCCCGTCGGACGACGATCGCCTCGCGGGTGCGGGCGTCGAGCGGGCCGGACAGCGCCGTCGTCGTCCGGACCCACTCCTGGCCGAGCGCCTCGGTGGACAGCGAGGACACCGGCGGCAGCGGGGCGGCGGGCTGACCGGCCCCGGCGACGGCGGACGGTGACGTCCTCGGGGAGCTGCGGACCAGCCGGACGACGGTCCACGTGCCCGCGGCGACCCCGGCGACCATCAGGGTGAGCACCGCCCCGCCGAGCACGGCGGTGCCGGACAGGACCAGCAGGACCGCCACGGTCGCCGCCCCTGCCTTCCAGGCCGCGTCGACGACGGCCTGCTGCCCGGGGCGGGACTCGCGGGCCACCCCCGCCGCCAGGCAGGCGGACACCAGGGCGGCGAGCCCCACCGCGACCAGGCCCGGCGGTCGCAGGGCCAGGCCGCCGACGACGGCCAGCCCGGCGCCGGCGACGGCGCCGGTCCAGAACAGGAGGCGGGGAAGCGGACCGCGGGTGGACACGGGGCACCCTCCAGGGAGGACCGGACTCGGGAGGCCGGGCGATCACCGACGAGCGGCGACCCGGGTCCCGCCCCTACCCATCCGCACGCCTCTTGCACCCTCCGTGGCGGGACGGTCTTCCCTCGCAGGCCCCGGGCGAGGAACCTCGACGGCACCCACGGGGGACGACCGTCATCCGGAGGTGCCCGTGTCCACGACGACCCCCACCCCAGCCGGGACGCTGCCCGCGCCCGGCCCGGCGGGCGACGGCCCGCAGCCGCCGCCCGTGGTGGTCGGCGCCGACGGCAGCGAGTGCGGGCTCCGAGCGGTCCGCTGGGCCGCCGAGGAGGCCGTCCGCCGCGACGCGCCGCTCCGGATCGTGCACGCCACCCCGCACCTGGGACACCGGGGCGTGGCCGGCTCCCCCGCGGGCGACCTGCCCCGGGCGCGCGGTGCCACCGCGCAGGCGTACACCCTCGCCCGGCACACCGTGCCGTCGCTGGAGATCTCCACCGAGGTGGTGCCCGGCGAGCCGGTGCAGGCGCTGCTGCACGCCGCCGAGGACGCCCAGCTCGTCGTCCTCGGCATCGCCACGACCGGCGCGGCCGACGAGATGGTCCTCGCCTCGGTCGCCCAGAAGGTCGCCGCTCGCTCGCCCCGCCCGGTGGTCGTCGTCCCGCGGTCCCGGCCGGGCGGCACCGGCTCCCGCCCGCACGTGGCGGTGCTCGGCCTCGGTGAGCGGGAGGACGACGAACCGGTGGCCGTCTTCGCCGCCGAGGAGGCGCTGCGGGCCGACCGGCCGCTGCTCGTGCTGCACACCCGGGCGGACGACGGCGGCGCGTGGGCCGCGGACTCCTCGCGGTGGGCCGAGCGCTGGCCGGACCTGCGCGCGACCCACACCGCGGTGCCCGGCCCGACCGGTGGGCGGGTGCTGGCCGCGGCCTGCCCGACCCCGTTGCTCGCGATGAGCGCGGGCCACGGTGGGCTGCTGCACCGGCCGATGGACGGGCTGCACCGCTGGCTGCTGCGGCACTGCACCTCGCCGATGGCCTTCGTACCACCGGTGCACCGGGTGACCGGCAAGGAGCCGCGCGAGGAGATCATCGCCGTCGGCTGACGTCGAAGGACCTCCCTGCCCCCCACCACTCGCACGCTCGCGGCGGGCCCCTGCAGGGAGGCCGGCGGGCGGTGCCGAGGGGCCGTTCCAGTACGTCACCAGGGGGCCCGGCACGATCACCGGCCGTGGGTTCCTCCGTCGTCGACCTCGGCCCCCGGCTCGCGGTGACGCTGACCGCGCTGACCGCGCTCGCCGCGGTGGCCGGCCGGCTCTCCGGCCTCGGCCAGGACCGCCCGGTCGTCGTCGCCGCGCTGCGCGCGACCGTCCAGCTGGCCGCGGTGTCGGCGGTGCTGCTCGTCGTCGTGCGCTCGCTGGCCCTCTCGGCGCTGTTCGTGCTGCTCATGGTCAGCGTCGCGGCGGTCACCGCGGCCGGGCGGGCCACCGGGCTCGCCCTGCGCAGCGCCGGCGCGGCCCGCCGGGTGGGCACCGCCGCCGTCCCCGTGCTGGTCGGCGCCGTCCCGGTGGTCACCCTGGTGCTCGCCAGCGGCACCGTGCCGTTGCGCGGCGCGGCGGTCATCCCGATCGCCGGGATCCTCGTCGGCGGGGCGATGACCGCGACGTCCCTGGCCGGCCGCCGGCTGCGGGAGGAGCTGGCCGCCCGCCGCGGCGAGGTCGAGGCCGCGCTCGCGCTGGGGTTCCTGCAGCGCGACGCCGTCCGCGAGGTGCTGCGGCCGGCCGCGGCCACCGCGCTGGTGCCGCCGCTGGACCAGACCCGCACCGTCGGGCTCGTCACGCTGCCCGGCGCGTTCGTCGGGGTACTGCTCGGGGGCGGCAGCCCGCTGGAGGCCGGCGCGGCCCAGTTGCTGGTGCTCGTCGGCCTGCTGGCGGCGCAGGTCGCGGCCGTGTGGACGGTGGTGGAGCTGGTGGCGAGGGGCCGGCTGCTCCCCGACGTCCCCCGCTGAGGCGTCCAGGCACCTCACAGGAGACCGCCAGCGTCGGGTCAGCAGCGCGGACCACTGTGGTCGTCGGAGGGCGGTGGACCGCCGCCCACGAGGAGGACGAGGACACGTGAACCCCTACGGCACCCCCCACCCGGCGCCGGGCCCCTGGGCGCCGCCGACCTGGCCCCAGCAGCCCGCCCACGGGCAGGCGGCGCCGGGTCAGCAGGCGACGGGGACGGCCACCCCTGGGCACGACGCCCTCTCCGGGCAGCAGCCGCCGTTCGAGCAGCCGGGCCCGGCCGCACCCGCGCCCGAGCCGCCCCGCCGGGCCGGCCGCTGGCGGATCGGCGTCGCCGGCCTCCTCGCCGGGGCCCTGATCGGCGGCGGCGCCGGAGCGGGTGTGGCCCTGCTCGCCGACGGCTCGGACGGCAACAGCAACGGCGGCGGCACGGCCGCAGCCCAGAACGTCACGATCACCAACCCCGAGACGGCGACCGCGGTGACCGCGGCCGCGGCCAAGGCGGCGCCCAGCGTGGTCACCGTCTACGTCACCGGCGCCTCCGGCTCGGGCAGCGGCTCCGGCGTCGTCCTCAGCCGGGACGGCTACGTGCTCACCAACGACCACGTGGTCAGCCTGGACGGCGCCGGCTCGAGCGTCGTCTCGGTGCGCACCTCCGACGGCACCCTCTACGACGCCACCGTCGTCGGCACGCAGCCGGTCTACGACCTGGCCGTGCTGAAGCTGGAGGGCGCCTCCGGCCTGACCCCGGCGACCTTCGCGGACTCGGACGAGGTGCAGGTCGGCGACCTGGCCGTGGCGATCGGCGCCCCGCTGGGCCTGTCGGACACGGTGACCGACGGCATCATCAGCGCCACGGGCCGGGCCGTGGCCACCGGCTCCACCGAGGGCGACGCCACCGTGATCGACGCGCTGCAGACCGACGCGGCGATCAACCCGGGCAACTCCGGCGGCGCGCTGGTCGACGGCGCCGGCGAGGTGGTCGGCATCAACACCGCCATCGCCTCGGTCGCCTCCGGGGCGCCGGGCCAGTCGACCGAGAGCGGCAACATCGGCGTGGGCTTCGCCATCCCGGGCAACACCGCCAAGCGGATCGCCCAGGAGCTCATCGCCGACGGGTCGGCCGAGATCACCTACCTGGGCGTGAGCGCCCAGACCGCGGCGGACCCGCAGCAGCGCGAGATCGGCACCGGCGCGCAGCTGGTGCAGGTGCAGCCGGGCACCCCGGCCGCCGACGCGGGACTGCAGGCCGGCGACCTCGTCACCGCGGTCGGCGACCGGGTCGTGACCACCTCGACCGAGCTGACCGCCGCCGTCCGCAGCGCCGCCCCCGGCGACCAGGTGACCCTGACCGTGCGCCGCGGGCAGGACACCCCGCAGATCCAGGTCACCCTGGGCGCCAGCGAGGGCTGACGGAGGACCTCGTCCCCTCCGTGAGGGACCCCGTGCCCCCCGCCCGCTCGCAGGCTCGCGCCAGGCCCCGTCCAGAGGCTCGCCGCGAGCTCGCGAGCGGCGAGGAGGACGGGGTCCTCCCACCTGCGAGGAGGCCGTCAGGGCTCGGGGCGAGCCGCCGGCCGAGGCCGCCCTCTTAAGCTGGGAGGGGTGTCGTCGAGTCCCCCGAGCGCTCCGCTGGCCGCGTCCCTCGACGACCCCGAGCGGGCCCGCGACCTGGCCCGCATGAAGCGGCTGGCGACCAGCCTGTTCCTGCTCGCCGCCGCGGTCTTCCTGACCTGCGTGCTCCTCGGGCCGGAGACCGGCGCCTGGGTCGGGTACGTGCGGGCCACCGCCGAGGCCTCCATGGTCGGCGCGCTGGCCGACTGGTTCGCCGTCACGGCGCTCTTCCGGCACCCGATGCGGTTGCCGATCCCGCACACGGCGATCATCCCGCGCAAGAAGGACCAGATCGGCGCGAGCCTGGGCGCCTTCGTCCAGCAGAACTTCCTGACCCGCGCCGTGGTCGAGGACAAGCTGACCACCATCGACGTGCCCGGCCGGCTGGGTGCGTTCCTCGCCGCACCCGGGCGCGCCGAGCGGCTCGCCGGGGACGCCGGGGCGGTGCTGCACTCGGTCGCCGGCCTGCTCAAGGACGACGACCTGCGGCCCGCCGTCGCCGGTCTGGTGGACCGCAAGCTGCACGCCACCCCGGCCGCCCCGGTGGTGGCCCGGGTCCTCGAGCTCGTGGTGGACGGCGACCGGCACCAGGAGGTGCTCTCGGCGGGCCTGCGCGGACTGGCCCGGTTCCTGCAGGACAACCGCGTCGTCTTCCGTGCACAGCTGGGCGACGCCTCCCCCGCCTGGGTGCCCGACTGGGTGGACGACCGGGTGTTCGACCGCGCGTTCGCCGGCATCCAGGACTTCCTCGAGGAGGTCGGCGACGACCCCCGGCACGAGCTGCGGCGCGCCTACGACGCCCGGCTGCGCGCCTACGTGCACGCGCTGCGCACCGACCCGGCCACCGCGGCCCGGGTGGAGGAGCTGAAGAAGGAGCTGCTCGAGCACCCCGCCGTCCGGACCTGGTCGGGATCGCTGTGGACCCACCTCAAGGACGCCGCCCTGGCCGCGGCCGCCGACCCCGACTCTGCGCTGCGGGCCCGCGTGGCGGGGGTGATCCGCGAGGCCGCCGAGCTGCTGCAGACCGACCAGCGGGTGCGCGAGCTGGTGCAGCGGCACGCACACGGCATCGCGGGCTACCTGGTGGAGCGCTTCTCCGGGGACGTGGCCGACCTCGTGGGCAGCACGGTCGCCCGCTGGGACACCGAGGAGACCAGCCGCCGCATCGAGCTCCAGGTCGGCCGCGACCTGCAGTTCATCCGGATCAACGGCACCGTGGTCGGCGGCCTGGCAGGCCTGGTCATCTACACCGTGGCCCAGCTGCTCGCGTGAGGACCCCGTCCTCCCCACCCCTCGCATGCTCGGGGCGGGCGCCTGGACGGGGCCGCCTCCAGGTCACCCCTCGCCGATCGGGGAGGCCCTGGACCTGGCCGTCAGCGGCCGGCGCGCCGGTCCAGCACGGCAGCCGCGAGGGCGAGCGCTCCCCAGGCGGCGGCGGAGACCCCCAGCGCGGCCGCCCTGCCCCGGTCCGGCACGGCCGAGGGGAGGACGGCGGCGTCGGCGCAGTCGCTGAGGACCCGAGCCGCGGCGGCCAGGTCACGGATCCGGCCTCCCGGTGCGGTGAGCATCGCCAGTCCGCTCACGGCGTCGCGCGCGCCGAGGGCGCGGACGAGGGCCCGCGTCTGCGCGGTGTCGGGCATCCCGGTGGGCCCGATGAGCACCCGGGGCGCGACGACGAGCGCGGCCGAGAAGGTGGCCGTGGCGGCTCCGACGACAGACGTCAACGAGGGCATGTCCCCAACCAACCAGCCCGCTCACCTGGCTGCCCGTCGGGACGACGCCCCGCGGGTCCCTCGACGAGCGGGCCCGGAGGGTCCACGAGGGGCGGGGTCGGCCCGGGACGGGGCCAGGGCTCAGCGCGTCAGGGGGACGGCTCCTCGCCGCGGTGCGGTGCAGAGGACCGCCGGGCACTCGCTGCGGCGTAGAGGGCGATGCCCGCGGCGACGCTGACGTTGAGGGACTCGGTGTCCCGTGCGATCGGGATGCGCACGACGACGTCGCAGCGCTCGCGCACCAGCCGGGACAGCCCCGCACCCTCGGCGCCGACCACCAGCGCCAGCGGGTCGGCGAAGCCGTCGAAGTCGTGCACGTCGACGTCGCCGTCCCCGGCCAGGCCGACGGTCATCAGCCCGGCGTCCTGGTAGGAGCCGAGCGCGCGGGCCAGGTTGACCGCACGGGCCACCGGCAGCCGCGCGGCGGCGCCGGCGCTGGTGCGCCAGGCCGACGCGGTCATGCCGACCGAGCGCCGCTGCGGCACGACGACGCCGTGCGCGTCGAACGCCGCGGCCGAGCGGACGACGGCGCCGAGGTTGCGCGGGTCGGTGACGCCGTCCATCGCGACCACCAGCGGCGGGCGGCCCGAGTCGCGGGCGAGGTCGAGCAGGTCGTCGGGGTGCGCGTACTGGTAGGGCGGCACCTGCAGGCCGATGCCCTGGTGCAGCGCCCCGCCGGACATCCGGTCGAACTCGGCCCTGCCGACCTCCAGCAGCGGCAGCCCCCGGTCGTTGGCCAGGTGCAGCGCCTCGGTGATCCGCTCGTCGGTCGCCGCCCGGGTGTCTCCGGTGACCACGTACAGGGCGGTCGCCGGGATCTGCGCGCGCAGCGCCTCGACCACCGGGTTGCGACCGAGCAGCAGCTCGGGCGCCTCCTCGGCGCGCTGGCGGCTGCGGTCGCGCTCGGCCCGGCGCCGGGCGTCGGCGGCCGCGCGCCGCTGGGCGGGGTGCCCGGGGCGCATCTCCGCCGGCGGGGTGGCGCCGCGGCCGGCGAGCGCGCGGCGCCCCTTGCCGCCGGTGCCCCCGGAGGCGCCCTTCTTGTGCGCGCCGGTGGTGCGCCCCCGGCGCTGGCTGTTGCCGGCCATCAGCGACTCAGCTCCCATCGCGGTCCCTGCGGGGTGTCCTCGACCTGGACGCCGAGTGCGGCGAGCTGGTCGCGGATCGCGTCCGCTGTTGCGTAGTCCCTGCGGGCCCGGGCCGCCTGGCGCTGGTCGAGGGCGAGGGCGACGAGCCCGTCGGCCACCTCCGTCAGCCGGTCGTCCCCGCCGGCGGCGGACCAGTGCGGGTCGAGCGGGTCCAGCCCGAGGACGCCGAGCATCGCCCGCACCGAGCCGAGCGCCGCAGCGGTGGCCTCGTCGTCCCCCTCGGCCAGCGCGGTGTTGCCCTGCCGCACCACCTCGTGGACGGCGGCCACCGCGGCCGGCGTGCCCAGGTCGTCGTCCAGGGCGGCGGTGAACTCCGGCGCGAGGTCCGGCTTGCCCGCGCCCGCCCCCACCCGCTCGGCGGCGCGCTTCACGAACGACTCCAGCCGCCGGTAGGCGGCGCCGGCCTCGGCGAGCGCGGCGTCGGTGAACTCGACCGTCGACCGGTAGTGCGGCGTGACCAGGTAGTAGCGCAGCTCGACCGGCCGCACCCGCTGCACCACCTCGTCGACCAGCGCGGTGTTGCCCAGCGACTTGCTCATCTTCTCGCCGCCGAGGGTGACCCAGCCGTTGTGCAGCCAGTACTGCGCGAACCCGTCGCCGGCCGCGCGCGACTGGGCCTGCTCGTTCTCGTGGTGCGGGAAGCGCAGGTCCAGCCCGCCCCCGTGGATGTCGAACTCCGGCCCCAGGTACCGCTCGGCCATCGCCGAGCACTCCAGGTGCCAGCCCGGCCGGCCCCGGCCCCACGGCGTGGCCCACGACGCGGTCTCCGGCTCGCCGGGCTTGTGCGCCTTCCACAGCGCGAAGTCGCGGGGGTCGCGCTTGCGCTCGTCGGAGTCGGTGTCCGCGGCCGGCTCCAGGTCCTCCACCCGCTGCCGCGTCAGCGCCCCGTACTCCGGGAAGGAGCGGACGTCGAAGTAGACGTCGCCGTCGACCGCGTAGGCGTGGCCACGCTCGACGAGCCGCTCCATGAGCGCCACCATGTCCGGGACGTGCCCGGTGGCGCGCGGCTCGTAGGTCGGCGGCAGCACGCCGAGGACGTCGTAGGCGCGGGTGACCGCCAGCTCGTTGGTGTAGGCCCAGGCCCACCACGGCACGCCTGCGGCCTCCGCCTTCGCGAGGATCTTGTCGTCGATGTCGGTGACGTTGCGGACGTAGGTGACGTCGAGGCCGCTGTGCGCCAGCCAGCGGCGCAGCACGTCGAAGGCCAGGGCCGAGCGCACGTGTCCGACGTGGGGCGGCCCCTGCACGGTGAGCCCGCAGACGTAGACGGAGGCCTGCCCGGCACGCAGGGGCGTGAAGGCGCGGACCGCGCGGGCGGCCGTGTCGTACAGGCGGAGGCTCACTGCGCGGAGTCTACGGAGCGCAGCACGAGCTGGGCGCGGAGTCCACGGAGCGCAGCATCAGCTGGGGGCGGAGTCCGCGGACGTCGTCCGGACCACCAGGGCGGTCGCCATCGCCGCCCGGCCCTCGCCCCGCCCGGTGAGCCCCAGCCCGTCGGTCGTGGTGGCCGTGACGCTCACCGGGCCGCCCAGCGCCTCGCCGAGCACCCGCTCGGCCTCCGCGCGGCGCGGGCCGACCTTCGGGGTGTTGCCGACCAGCTGGACGGCTGCGTTGCCGACCTGCCACCCGGCCGCCCCGAGGACCTCGCGCACGTGGGCGAGGACGGCGGCCCCGCGGGCGCCGGCCCAGCGCGGGTCGTCGGTGCCGAGCAGGCCGCCGATGTCGCCGAGCCCGGCGGCGGACAGGACCGCGTCGGTGAGGGCGTGCGCCACGACGTCGCCGTCGGAGTGCCCGGCGCAGCCGTCGACGTCAGGCCACTCCAACCCGGCCAGCCAGCAGGTGCGGCCGGCCTCGACCGGGTGGACGTCGACCCCGACGCCCACGCGCGGCAGCTCTCGCGCGCTCATCGCGGCACCTGGAGCTCGGCCAGCGCCAGGTCGTGCGGCACCGTCACCTTCGCGGCCCGCTCGTCGCCGGCCACCGTCGCGACCGGCACCCCGGCGGCGCGCACCACCGCGGCGTCGTCGGTGAGCTCGACGCCGTCGGGCAGCCGGTCGTAGGCGTCGACGAGGACCGCGCCGGCGAAGCCCTGCGGGGTCTGCACCCGGCGCAGCGCCTCCCGCGGCAGGGCGCCGGTCACGACGCCGTCGCCGTCGACCCTCACGGTCGTGTCGACGACCGGCAGCACCGGCACGACCGCCGGCGCCCCGTCGGCCAGCGCGGCGAGCACGCGGGTCACCACCTCGGGCGGGGTCAGCGGGCGGGCGGCGTCGTGCACCAGGACCGCGTCGGGCGCGGGACGGGCGGGATCGGTCACGGCGGCGAGGGCGGCCCGGACCGACGCCGTGCGCGTGGCGCCGCCGACGACCGGACGCGCCTCCGGCGGCAGGACGGCGGCGAAGGCGGCCAGCTCGTCGGCCGGCACGGCCACCACCACCTCGGCCACCCCGCTGCCGAGCAGGGTGTCGACCGCCCAGGCGACCAGCGGCCGCCCGGCCAGCGGGACCAGCGCCTTCGGCCGATCCGCCCCCAGACGCAGACCACTCCCGGCCGCTGCGACGATGCCGACAGCGTGCACGGGAGTGGTCTGGAGGTGCGGGGAGGACTCGGAGACCGAGCTCAGCTGGCGAGGACCTCGTCGAGGAGCACCTCGGCCTTGTCCTCGTTGGTGCCCTCGGCGAGCGCGAGCTCGCTCACCAGGATCTGGCGCGCCTTGGAGAGCATGCGCTTCTCGCCGGCGGAGAGGCCACGGTCCTTGTCGCGGCGCCACAGGTCACGCACGACCTCGGCGACCTTGTTGACGTCACCCGAGGCGAGCTTCTCCAGGTTGGCCTTGTAGCGACGCGACCAGTTGGTCGGCTCCTCGGTGTGCGGCGCGCGCAGCACCTCGAAGACCCTGTTCAGTCCGTCCTGACCGACGACGTCACGGACGCCGACGATCTCTGCGTTGTCGGCCGGCACCCGCACGGTCAGGTCGCCCTGGGCGACCTTCAGCACGAGGTAGGCCTTCTCTTCGCCCTTGATGACCCGCGTCTCGATCGCCTCGATCAGCGCTGCCCCGTGGTGCGGGTAGACAACGGTCTCGCCGACAGTGAAGCCCATGTGTGTGTGACCCCTTTCGCTGTCCACAGGTTACCACGGCAAACTGACGAACGGGACCGCCGGATTTCGTAAACCCGCAGGTCAACGGCGAGAGACAGTGCTTGGGAGGGGTTGACAGGAGCATGGTCGGTGTGCGTGCGAGAGGGGTGCGGCCGGGGGTGCCCCCCCGTGCGCTGGCCCTCGCCACGCACCCCGGACCGGCGGCCGCGGTCACCGTCGTGGCCGGGCTCCTCGCCCTCGCCGCCGGGGTGCCCGCGGGACGTGCGGCACTCGTCACGGTCGCCGTCCTCGCTGGTCAGGCCTCCATCGGGTGGAGCAACGACTGGCTCGACGCCGACCGCGACCGGGCCGTCGCGCGGGCCGACAAGCCGGTCGTGCAGGGCGCCGTGGCACCCACGCTGCTGCGCACGCTGGCCGTCGGGTCGGCAGCGGCGGCCGTCGTCCTGTCGCTGCTGCTCGGTCCCGCCCCGGGGCTGCTGCTGCTCGTGCTGGTCGCCAGCGGCTGGGCCTACAACGCCGGGCTCAAGCGGACCGCCGTGTCGGTGCTGCCCTACGTGACCGGCTTCGGGGCACTGCCGGCCGGGGTGGTGGCGGCGGCGCCGGGAGCGCCGCCGGCGCCGTGGTGGCTGGTCACCGCCGGGGCCGCGCTGGGCGCCGCTGCGCACCTGGCCAACGTCGCGCCGGACCTGGAGGACGACCTGGCCACCGGCGTACGCGGCCTGCCGCACCGGCTCGGTGCCCGCGGCTCCGCCGTCACCGGGGCGGTCGTGCTCGGGGCGGCCTCGCTGGTGCTGGTCCTCGGACCGGCCGGCCCGCCGACCGCGGCGGGGTGGGCAGGGCTGGCGCTGGCGGTGCCGGCCGTCGTCGTCGCGGCGCTGGCCGGTACCCGGCGGTTCCGCCGGCTGGCGTTCCCCGCGGTCATGCTGCTGACCGTCCTCGACGTGGTGCTGCTGCTCGCCGGTGGGGCCGCGGTCACCTGACCGCGGCCCCACCCCACGTCACTTCTTGCTGTTGCCCTTGCCGGTGTGCGGGGCGGGAGCGGCCGGCTGCTCGACCACCGGCACCTGCTCGGCCTCGAGGACCTCCTCGGTCCCCCCGTCCTCGGGCGTCCCGGCCTCCGGCTGCACGGCCCGCTCGGCCTTGCGCTCGGCGTTGCGCTGGTGCGCCTCGGCACTGGCCGCCCTGCCGGGGTTCTCGGGGTGCCGGTCGAACTTCTGCTCGTCGGTCGGCTTTCCACCCTCGGCGCCCTCCGGGGACTCGGGCGCCGGCTCGGTGACGGGCGGCACGGTGGCGGGGTCGCCGGAGACCACGTCCCCGTCCTCGTCCGCGACCACGTCGGCGGTGTCACCGGTGCCCGTGCCGCCGGCGTCCGTGCCGTCGGTCACCGTGCCGTCGGTGTCCGTGCCGTTCGGGTCCGTGCCGTCGGTCACCGTGCCGTCGGTGTCCGTGCCGTTCGGGTCCGTGCCGTCGGTCACCGTGCCGTCGGTCACCGTGCCGTCGGTGTCCGCGCCGGTGCCCGTCGTCTCGTCGGCCGTCGTGTCCTCCGGCGCGTCGGAGACGTCGGCGGCGTCGCTGCTCTCGACGACGGCGGTGTCCTCCTGGCCCGGCAGGGCCCCGGCGGTGGCCGCACCGGTCAGGGCGACGGCGACGACGCCACCCGCGGCGGCCGCCTTGGCGACGGCACCGGCGGCGACGAACTTGGCGGTGAGGGTGGAGATCAGCACGTGGGGCCTCTTCCGTGAGGTCCGGGCGGGTCGCCCGGCCGTCCCGCGGGACGGTTCCTGGGTGGGGACGAGGAGACCGGTCGCCAGCAGCTCGGCCAGGGCCGCGTTCGGCCGCCCGGGCTCCGTGGCGCTCGCCCGGACCGCGTCGGTGAACGCGGCCAGGCCCTGCGCGCCCGCGGGCACGGGACGGCCGGCGAGGCAGGCCGCGAAGGCCTCCCCGTCGGTCCGGACGTCGGCTGGCGTGGTCATCTCGCTCCCGTCATCGCCGGGCGGGCCGACAGGGGTGCGCCCGTCGTCCCAGCCGTCTCACCCGTCCGGGGGGTCCCGGCCGGCTCGAGCTCGGCGCGCAGCCGGCGCAGCCCGCGCCGCTGCAGTGCCTTGACCGCGCCCACCGAGCGACCCATCACCGCGGCCACCTGCTCGACGGTGAGGTCGGCGAGCACCCGCAGCAGCAGGACCGACCGCTGGTCGGCCGGCAGGCCCGCGCACATGCGGTGCACGGTCTCGGTGCCCAGCCGGGTCAGGACGTCGTCCTCCACGTCGCCGCCGGGCGTCTCGGGCAGCACGTCGTCGGCGTCGTCGGCCAGCTGGGGACGGCGGCTGCGCCGACGCCAGTCGTCGACCAGCCGGCGGTGCGCGATGGTGAACACCCACGAGCGCAGGCCGTCCTCGTCCCCCGAGAAGCCGGCGAGGCCGCGGAAGACGGCGAGGAAGGTCTCGCTGGCCAGGTCGTCGGGGTCGGGGGCACCGTGCAGCCGCAGGTACCCGGTGACCGCCGGGGAGAGGTCCCGGTAGAGCACCTCGAAGGCCCACGCGGCGCCCGTCTGGGCCGCCGCGAGGACGTCGTCGAACGCCGGACCCGTCGCCATCCGCACCTCCCGCCGTACTCCTGTACGGGAGGGGGATCGGCAGGCGCGGGCCCGAACTGGACCGTCGTCCCCCGGTCAGATGACCTCGGTGCCCCGCAGCCGCTCCTGCTCCACGACCTCCTCCAGGCCCTGGAGCCGGTCCAGCCCCTGCAGCGCGCGGCGCATCCGCTGGTTGGGCGCCAGCCGTTCCCGGTTGCGCTCGAGGAAGGCCCAGTAGCCGGCGGTGAAGGGGCAGGCGTCCTCGCCCAGCCGCCTGCGCGGGTCGTAGCGGCAGCCGCCGCAGTAGTCGCTCATCCGGTCGATGTAGGCGCCGCCGGCGGCATAGGGCTTGGTGGCCAGCAGCCCGCCGTCGGCGTGCTGGCTCATGCCGACGACGTTGGCGACCATCACCCAGTCGTAGCCGTCGACGAAGCTGCGGTGGAACCAGTCGGCCATGGCGAGCGGGTCGATGCCGCGCTGCAGCGCGTAGTTGCCGAGCACCATCAACCGCGGGATGTGGTGCACCCAGCCGTCGCGGCGCAGGTCGCCGAGGACGTCGGACAGGCAGGCGGCCTCGACCGGGCCGTCGTCGAGGTCGGCCAGCCAGTCCGGCACCGCCTCGTGCGCACCCAGGGCGTTGGCGTGCCGGAAGTCCCGGCCGACGTGCCAGTAGGTGTGCCAGATGTAGTCGCGCCACCCCATGACCTGGCGGACGAACCCCTCCACGCTGTTGAGCGGCAACGGGTCGCCCTCGGCCACCGAGTCGCGGTAGCGCTGCTCGGCGGCGTGCACCACCTCGAGCGGGTCCAGCAGACCGAGGTTGAGGGCCGGGGAGAGCAGCGAGTGCGCCATCCAGCGGTCCCCGGTGAGCATCGCGTCCTCGTGGGGGCCGAACGCGCCGAGCCGGGTGTCGAGGAAGTCGTGCAGCCGGAGGAGCGCCTCCTCGCGGGTCACCGGGAACAGCCGCGGGCCGTCGTCCCCCACGAAGGCGACGTCGCCGTCGGCCTCCCAGCGGTCGAGGTCGGCGCGCACCCGCTCGTCGATCTCGTCCTCCTCCGGCCACCACGGCTCGGGGACGGCGAGCTGCCCCTCGGACGGCGGCGGCTCCCGGTTGTCGTGGTCGAGGTTCCAGCGCCCGCCGACCGGCTCGGCGCCGTCCATGAGGACGTCGTGGCGGCGCCGGTTGTGCCGGTAGAAGTCCTCCATGAGCAGCCGGCGTCTCCCCCGGCCCTCCGCCCAGCCGGCGAACTCCTCCTGCGTGGCGACGAAGCCGCGGGCGGCGAGGACGGCGAGGTCGGGACGGCGCAGGACGTAGTCGCGGCTGCTCCAGGTGGTGGGCGCGCACACGCTCAGCGGCTCGCGCACCCGGTCCAGCGCCTCGGCGTAGGTGCGCACCCGGGAGAACTCCGCCTGGTCGCCCAGCTCGGCGGCCCGGTGCCGCAGCGCCGACAGCACCAGGTGGGCCTTCTGGCGGTGGAACCGGCGGCGCGCGAACACCGCCCTCGACTCGATCAGCAGGACCGGCTGGTCCGGGCGGTCGAGGAAGTGCGGGCCGAGTTGGTCGGCGAAGCACCACCGCCGGGTGTCCGGTGCGCGGGCGGGGAACGCGGCCAGCGCCGGGTCGCCCGCGGGCCGTCGCGGCATGCCGGGCACCACCGCCTCACCTCCCGGCGACCATCGTGGGGCGGGCGTTAGGCTCGGCGCGACTCGGGCCATCGACCTGCGGTGGCCGGCACGTCCCTGGAGGTCGACGGCTGTGAACCGCGCACTGCGCGCCGCCACGATGGGTGTCCTGCTGCTCAGCCCGGTCGCGCTGACCGCGTGCAGCGCCGGCCAGGTCCCCCAGACGGCCACCCAGAACCGGGACAAGGTCGGCCCCGAGGCGGCGGTCGGCGACATCACCCTGCGCGCGGTCTCGCTCGCGTACCCGCAGGACGGGCTCTACGCGGAGGGTGACGACGCCGAGCTGCAGATGGCGATCGTCAACGGCGACACCGAGGCCGACACCCTGGTCGGCATCGAGGGCACGGCCTTCGACGGCGTGGTGGTGTCCGGGCAGTCCACGGCCTCCGCCGTCCCGAGCTCCCCGGCGGCCGCCACCACCCCGGCGACGCCGAGCACTCCCGGCGCCGCACCGTCGACACCCACCACCCCGGGTGCCACGCCGTCGACACCCACCACCCCGGGTGCCACGCCGTCGACACCCACCACCCCGGGTGCCACGCCGTCGACGCCCACCACCCCGGTCCCCGGCACGGTGCCGACGTCGAGCGCCCCCGCCGCGCCGAGCCCGAGCACGCAGGTCCAGATCCCGATCCCCGCGGGTTCCACGGTCTTCCTCGGCGGCGCCGGCGGCCCGACGGTCGAGCTGGCCGATCTCTCCGAGGAACTGACCTCGGGTCAGAGCGTCGAGGTCACCCTCACCTTCCAGCGCGCCGGTGAGGTCACCGTCCCGGCGTTGGTCGCCACGCCCGATCGCGCGCTGCCCCGCGGGGAGCCCTTCGACTTCCACCACGAGGAGGGCGGCTCCGAGAGCCGCGACCAGGAGCAGGACACCGAGACCGAGTGACGCCACGGCGGGCACGCCGTCGTCCTCACCGTGAACCGTCGTACCCGGCGGTTAGCGTCGGTCCGTGCCACCTGCCGGAGTGAAGTCCCGCCCTGCCCACCGCTGCACCGAGTGCGGCTACGCCTCCGCCAAGTGGGTCGGCCGGTGCCCCGAGTGCCAGGCCTGGGGCACCATCCAGGAGGTCGGCACCCCGGCGTCCCCGCTGCGCGCCGTGGCCGCCGGCCCGGTGACCGCGCCGGCGGTGCCCATCGCCCAGGTGGAGCTCGCCGCCGCCCGTGCCGTGCCCACGGGCATCCAGGAGTTCGACCGCGTCCTCGGCGGCGGCCTCGTGCCCGGGGCGGTGCTGCTCGTCGCCGGCGAGCCCGGCGTGGGCAAGTCGACGCTGCTGCTCGAGGTCGCCCACCGCGTGGCCGCCACCAACGGCCCGGCCCTCGTCGTCTCCGGTGAGGAGTCCGCCGCCCAGGTGCGGCTGCGGGCCGAGCGCATCGGCGCGCTGCACGACCAGCTCTACCTCGCCGCGGAGACCGAGCTGTCGGCCGTCCTCGCGCACGTCGAGGACGTCGCCCCCTCGCTGCTGGTCCTCGACAGCGTGCAGACCGTGCGCTCCCCCGCCGTCGAGGGCACCGACGGCGGCTCCACCCAGGTGCGCGCCGTGGCCAGCGCGCTGACCGCCGTCGCCAAGAGCCGCGGGATGACCACCATCCTGGTCGGCCACGTCACCAAGGACGGCGCCATCGCCGGGCCCCGCACCCTCGAGCACCTCGTCGACGTCGTCGTCTCCTTCGACGGCGAGCGCCACTCCACGCTGCGCCTGATCCGGGCGATGAAGAACCGCTTCGGTCCGGCCGACGAGATCGGCTGCTTCGAGATCGGCGACACCGGTGTGGTCGGCGTCCCCGACCCCTCCCACCTGTTCGTCTCGCGACGCACCGCACCGGTGGCGGGCAGTTGCGTCACGGTCACCCTCGAGGGCAGCCGCCCGCTGCTGGCCGAGGTCCAGGCGCTGGTGGCCGCCAGCGGCGGGGGCGGCTCGCCCCGTCGGGCGGTCAGCGGGCTGGACTCGCAGCGGGTCGCCATGGTCAACGCGGTCGTCGAGCGGCGCGGCCGGGTCAGGCTCGCCGACGCCGACGTCTTCGCCGCCTCCGTCGGCGGGGTGCGCATCGCGGAGCCCGCGGCGGACCTCGCGCTGGCGCTGGCGATCGCGTCGGCGGCCAAGGACGTCCCCCTGCCCCGCGGCCTGGTCGCGGTCGGCGAGGTGGGGCTGTCCGGGGAGATCCGGCGGGTCGGCGGCACCGGCCGCCGGCTGGCCGAGGCAGCGCGCCAGGGCTACAAGGTGGCGCTCGTCCCCGAGGACGCCGGCAGCGCGCCCAAGGGCATGCGGCTGGTCGAGGTCCCCGACCTCGGCGCCGCCTTCGCCCGCCTCTTCTGAGGCCGGCAGGGCCCGTGGTGCCCCCTCGCCGGTGAGCTGCCTCACCGGCGCCCGCCAGTACCGTGGGGGCCACGTAGAATCAGCCGCCACCACGTCGAACGTCAGGAGCGCTCGTGCCCCCCGCTGTGGACTCCGAGGTCGCGCTCCGCGAACTGCTCGGCCGCATCGCACCGGGCACGGCGCTCCGTGACGGCCTGGAGCGCATCCTCGCCGGCCGGACCGGCGCCCTGATCGTGCTCGGCTACGACCGCGTGGTGGAGTCCATCTGCACCGGCGGCTTCGCCCTCGACGTCGCCCTCTCCGCCACCCGGCTGCGCGAGCTGGCCAAGATGGACGGCGCGGTGATCGTCTCCTACGACGGCAGCCGCATCGTCCGGGCCGGCGTCCACCTGATGCCCGACCCCAGCGTCCCCACCGAGGAGTCGGGCACCCGGCACCGCACCGCCGAGCGGGTCGCCATCCAGACCGGCTTCCCGGTGATCTCGGTGAGCCAGTCGATGCACATCATCAGCGTCTACGTCGCCGGACGGCGGTACACGCTGGAGCACCCGACCACGATCCTGGCCCGGGCCAACCAGGCGCTGGCCGCGCTCGAGCGCTACAAGCTGCGGCTCGACGAGGTGGCCAGCACGCTGTCGGCGCTGGAGATCGAGGACCTCGTCACCGTCCGCGACGCGATGAGCGTCAGCCAGCGGCTGGAGATGGTGCGCCGGATCGCCGACGAGATCGAGGGCTTCGTCGTCGAGCTGGGCACCGACGGCCGGCTGCTCGCGCTGCAGCTCGACGAGATGCTCGCCGGGGTCGAGGAGGACCGCGCCCTGCTGGTGCGCGACTACCTGCCGTCCGGGCTGCGCCGTCCCAAGAGCATCGACGAGGTCCTGGCCGACCTGCGCGCGCTGTCGGCCACCGAGCTGCTCGACCTCTCCGCGGTGGCGCGCTGCTACGGCCTGCCGACCTCCGCCGACGCGCTCGACTCCCCCGTCAGCCCCCGCGGCTACCGCCTGCTGGCCCGCGTGCCGCGGCTGCCGTCCGGGATCATCGACCGCCTGGTCGACCACTTCGGCGGGCTGCAGAAGCTGCTCGCGGCCACCATCGAGGACCTGCTGGCCGTCGAGGGCGTCGGCGAGGCTCGTGCCCGGGGCATCCGCGAGGGGCTCTCCCGGCTGGCCGAGACCTCGATCCTCGACCGCTACAGCTGAGGGACCTCCCTCCTCCTCACCACTCGCGACCTCGTGGCGGGCCCCCGGAGGGAGGCCGTCAGCCGAGGGTGATCGCCGTGTCGGCCGACGTCTTCGTGTCCAGCCGGCCGCGCAGCACGTACTGGCCCGGCGCGGGCGTCGTCCGCTCGGCCGCGCAGGACGGCTCGCTGGTCAGGCCGCCCCAGGTGAGCGGGAAGACCACCGACTCACCGGGCGCCAGGGTGCGGGTGTCGCTGCTGGTCTCCGGGAAGCAGTCGTTGCTGCCCCACACCCGGTTGCCGGCCGCGTCGAGCAGCAGGACCTCCTGCAGGCCGGCGTCGAGCACCCGCACGCACGGCACCGACGATGTATTGGTGACCACGAGCTCGAAGGTGGGCTTGCCGCCGACCGGCGCGCTGCCGGGGGCGCGGACCTCCAGCCCGATCGCGTCGTCGCCGCAGGGGCCGCCCGGCGTCGGGCTCGCCGGCGCGGGCTCCGGCTCGGCGGCTGGTCCGGGTGCCGGCGTCGGCGTCGGCACGCTGGCCAGCGAGGGCACCACCTGCTCCAGGGCGGGCGGCTCGTCGGACGGGTCGGCCGCGTCGGTCGTCGCGGCTGCCGCGGACGTCGCCGTCCCGCCGTCGCTCCCGGTCAGCGCGGCGACGACCAGCCATCCCCCGCCGCCGAGCACCGCCAGCAGCAGGGCCAGGACCAGCAGCCGCCGCCGCCAGTAGACCGCCGCGGGCAGCGGGCCGACGGGGTGCAGCACGCCGAGAACGGTAGTGCGCCACGGCGCACCGCCCTGCGGCGGCACGCCGACCCCCGGGGGCGGCACACTGGGACCCCGTGGACAGCCCGGCCCGCGCCTTCCCCCCGTCGTCCGACCCGGTCGGCGACGTCCTCGTCGACTGGTTCGCCCGGGCCGCGCGCGACCTGCCGTGGCGCCGGCCGGACACCGACCCGTGGGCCGTGCTGGTCAGCGAGGTGATGCTGCAGCAGACGCCGGTCGCCCGCGTCGAGCCGGTGTGGCGGGAGTGGATGGCCCGCTGGCCGACCCCGGCGGCGCTGGCCGCGGCGTCCCCCGCCGAGGTGATCCGCGCCTGGGGCAAGCTCGGCTACCCGCGGCGGGCGCTGCGGCTGCGCGAGACCGCCCTCGCCCTCACCGAGCGGCACGGCGGCGTCGTCCCGGCCGACGTGGCGGCCCTGGAGGCCCTGCCGGGCATCGGGACGTACACCGCCCGCGCCGTCGCCTGCTTCGGGCACGGGCAGCCGCAGCCGGTGGTCGACACCAACGTGCGGCGGGTGGTGGCCCGGCTGGTGCACGGCCGGGCGGAGGCGGCACCGGCGCGGGCCGCCGACCTCACCGACGTCGCGGCACTCGCCCCGGCCGACCCCGAACGGGCGGTGCGCTTCTCGGTCGCGGTCATGGAGCTCGGGGCGCTCGTGTGCGTGGCCCGGACGCCGCGGTGCGCGGCCTGCCCGGTGCGGGGGGACTGCGCCTGGCGGCTGGCGGGCCACCCGGCGTCCGACGGTCCGCCCCGCAGGGTGCAGAAGTTCGCCGGGACGGACCGGCAGGTGCGCGGGCGGCTGCTGGACGTCCTGCGGGCCGCTGAGGGCCCTGTGGCGGCACCACAGCTCGACGCCGCGTGGGACGACGCCGCCCAGCGCTCCCGCTGCCTGGACTCGTTGCTCGCGGACGGGCTGGTGGAGCAGGCCGCCGACGGCCGCTTCCGCCTCCCCGCCTGACCGCCTCCCCGCCCGGTCACCGTCCCCCGGGTCGATCACGGGGACGGACCCACGGCGAGTGAGCGGTTGCGGTCGCCGACACGGGCGGACACGCCGGGACGGGCGACCACGACTGCTTAGTCGGTGCGGGCGGCCGTCGAGCGGCGATCGGGAACGGGACCCGCCGCCGTGTCGTCCGCCGGGACGACGAAGGGGCCGTCCCCGCTCGCGATGAGCGGGGACGGCCCCTTCGTACGGACTACCCGAGGATCACTCGGCCTGGGCGGCCGGGCCCTCCTCGTCGCCACCGGACAGCGCGACCGGCGGGGTGTCGGGGAGGTCGATCGGCTTGGCCTCGCCGCGGAACACGAACCGCTGGTCCGCACCCTCGCCCTCGACGTCCACCACGATGATCTGACCGGCGGTCAGCTCGCCGTAGAGGATCTTCTCCGACAGCGCGTCCTCGATCTCGCGCTGGATGGTCCGGCGCAGCGGCCGGGCACCCAGCACCGGGTCGAACCCGCGGGCCGCCAGCAGCTTCTTGGCGTCCTGGGTGATCTCCAGCGACATGTCCTTGTTCGCCAGCTGGCTCTCCACGCGGGCGACCATGAGGTCGACGATCTGGATGATCTCGTCCTCGGTCAGCTGGTGGAACACGACGATGTCGTCGATGCGGTTGAGGAACTCGGGCCGGAAGTGCTGCTTGAGCTCCTCGTTGACCTTGTTCTTCATCCGCTCGTAGTTGGACTGGTTGTCGTTGCCGACCTGGAAGCCCAGCCCCACGGCCTTGGAGATGTCCCGCGTCCCCAGGTTGGTCGTGAGGATCAGGATCGTGTTCTTGAAGTCCACGATCCGGCCCTGGCCGTCGGTGAGCCGGCCGTCCTCCAGCACCTGCAGGAGCGTGTTGAACACGTCCGCGTGCGCCTTCTCGATCTCGTCGAAGAGGACCACCGAGAACGGCTTGCGCCGCACCTTCTCGGTCAGCTGGCCGCCCTCGTCGTAGCCGACGTAGCCGGGAGGGGCACCGACGAGCCGCGACACGGTGAAGCGGTCGTGGAACTCGCCCATGTCGATCTGGATGAGGGCGTCGTCCTCACCGAACAGGAACTGGGCCAGCGCCTTGGCAAGCTCGGTCTTACCGACGCCCGAGGGGCCGGCGAAGATGAACGAGCCACCGGGACGGCGCGGGTCCTTGAGGCCCGCCCGCGTGCGCCGGATCGCCTGGCTGACGCTCTTGATGGCCTCTTCCTGGCCGATGATCCGCTTGTGGAGCTCCTCCTCCATGCGCAGGAGGCGGGTGGTCTCCTCCTCGGTGAGCTTGAAGACGGGGATGCCGGTCCAGTTGGCCAGCACCTCGGCGATCTGCTCGTCGTCGACCTCGGCGACGACGTCCATGTCGCCGGCCTTCCACTGCTTCTCGCGCTCGGCCTTCTCGCCCAGGAGGGTCTTCTCCTTGTCGCGCAGCGACGCGGCCTTCTCGAAGTCCTGCGCGTCGATCGCGGACTCCTTCTCGCGGCGGATGGCCGCGATCCGGTCGTCGAACTCGCGCAGGTCCGGCGGGGCGGTCATCCGCTTGATCCGCATCCGGGCACCGGCCTCGTCGATCAGGTCGATCGCCTTGTCGGGGAGGAAGCGGTCGGAGATGTACCGGTCGGCCAGCGTGGCGGCGGCGACGAGCGCGCCGTCGGTGATGCTGATCCGGTGGTGCGCCTCGTACCGGTCGCGCAGCCCCTTGAGGATCTCGATCGTGTGGGTGAGCGTCGGCTCGCCCACCTGGATCGGCTGGAAGCGGCGCTCGAGGGCGGCGTCCTTCTCCAGGTGCTTGCGGTACTCGTCGAGCGTGGTGGCGCCGATGGTCTGCAGCTCACCGCGGGCCAGCATCGGCTTGAGGATGCTGGCGGCGTCGATCGCGCCCTCCGCGGCACCGGCCCCGACGAGGGTGTGGATCTCGTCGATGAACAGGATGATGTCGCCGCGGGTGCGGATCTCCTTGAGGACCTTCTTCAGCCGCTCCTCGAAGTCACCGCGGTAGCGGGAACCGGCGACGAGCGCGCCGAGGTCCAGCGTGTAGAGCTGCTTGTCCTTCAGCGTCTCGGGGACCTCGCCCTTGACGATCGCCTGGGCCAGGCCCTCCACGACGGCGGTCTTGCCGACACCGGGCTCGCCGATGAGGACGGGGTTGTTCTTGGTCCGCCGCGACAAGACCTGCATGACCCGCTCGATCTCCTTGGCCCGCCCGATGACCGGGTCGAGCTTGGAGTCGCGCGCGGCCTGGGTCAGGTTGCGGCCGAACTGGTCGAGGACCAGCGAGGTCGACGGGGTGCCCTCGGCCGGGCCGCCGGCCGCGGCCGGCTCCTTGCCCTGGTAACCCGAGAGCAGCTGGATGACCTGCTGGCGGACGCGGTTGAGGTCGGCGCCCAGCTTCACCAGGACCTGGGCGGCGACGCCCTCGCCCTCGCGGATCAGGCCGAGCAGGATGTGCTCGGTGCCGATGTAGTTGTGGCCGAGCTGCAGCGCCTCGCGCAGCGACAGCTCGAGCACCTTCTTGGCCCGCGGGGTGAAGGGGATGTGCCCGGACGGGGCCTGCTGGCCCTGGCCGATGATCTCCTCCACCTGCTGGCGGACACCCTCCAGCGAGATGCCCAGGGACTCGAGAGCCTTGGCGGCGACACCCTCACCCTCGTGGATCAGCCCCAGGAGGATGTGCTCGGTGCCGATGTAGTTGTGGTTGAGCATCCGGGCCTCTTCCTGGGCCAGGACGACCACGCGGCGGGCTCGGTCGGTGAACCGTTCGAACATCTGCTGCTTCTCCTCTGACCGGCTGGTCCGGCGCTGCCCTCCCCTCGTGGGGAGGAGCACCCGACGTCCGTCGGCGCGCGGTGCACCGGTCTTCCACTGTAGTCGCGGACTCCGACCCTCCGTCGGTGCACAGGCCCGTACGGAGGAGAGGAGCTGCCCGGTCCAACTGATGCTCCCGGACCGGTGTTCCGAACCGGTTACGCCTTGGGCGGAACGACGCGCCCCGGCGGCCGCGACCCACCCGCGGAGGTGGCTGGGTCCGGCCCCGCCGGGGGTGTGACGTCCGGCCTCCCCGCCGCGCGCACGCACGCGACGCCCATCCCGGCGAATGCGAGGCTGCGGACCGCCGTCCCCGTCGTCTGCCACGCCTCGGACAGGCCGGCGGCGACCAGCGCCGTCGTCACCAGGAGTCCGGCGATCAGGGCGATCCCGGTCCACCGCGGGAAGACGGCGGCGCGGACGACGGCGACGCCGAAAGCCAGTCCGCCGACCAGGGCCAGGACGGCGTGCGCGTCGTAGTTGGCACCGAACGCCGCGAACACCTCGTCGGCGTCCCGCACCCCCGTGATCAGCGGGTGGAGGACGGTCGCGGAGAAGCCGACGAATGCCCCGCCGTAGAGCACGGCGCCGGCCAGGCTCAGCCAGCCCCCCTCCCGGTGCTGAACGGAGTGCAGGCCGAGCAGGACGAACGGGATCGCCGCCTCGGCGAGGTAGGTCACCACCAGCTGGGCGGTGAACAGCCCGCCCGCCGCCAGCTCCAGGACGTCGGAGGCCACGTACAGGGTGGAGGAGCCGATCGCCGCCCAGCCGACGAGCAGGCGGACCGCGCGGTACCGCCGGACGGCTGCGGCGGGCGTCTCGGGCACCGTAGGCACCGCCGATCACCCCGTTCCCCGGCGCGTCCGTGTGCGCGTCCGGTCCACGCGCCGGATCGGCCGGCCCGTCCCGGGCGGGGAGCCCCGGCTCAGCAGGTCAGCGCGAGGCAGACCCAGCAGAGCGGCCACTCCTCGTCGCCGTCGTCCGGCCACACCCACAGGGCCGGGTCGAGCAGCGTGACCGGAGCGAGGCAGAGGGCCCGGCCGGCGACCAGACCGGCGTCCCCGACCGCGTGCAGCCGGCTGGGCGACGTCTCGCCCCAGGGTGAGCGGGGAGCCGCCACGTCGACGCCGACGGTCCAGCGCCCCCCGACCGGGAGGGCCTCGGGACGACGCCCCGCAGCGGACCAGGGTCCCTCGACGGTGCTCACTCGACCACCAGCCGGACGCCCTCGGCGGCCAGCGTGTCGGCGAGCCGGGCGAGCGCCTCGCGGGCCGCGTCGTCGGCGGTGGCCAGCGGCTCGAGGCGGACGGTGACCTGCTGGTGCCCCCGCCGCTGCAGAGCGACGATGCTGCCGCGGAGCAGGTCCACGGCGAGGACGTCGAGGTGCCCGCGCGTCCGGACGACGCCGTGGCGCTGGTCGAGGCTGGCGGTGAAGCTGGGGGCCTGGGGCGCGGCGTCCACCGGCCTCCGGCCGGTGAGGGTCCCCGGGTCGCGCGGAACGGTGGTCTCGGCCGCGTCCTGGCTCATGCACCAACCGTCACCAACCAGTCCGGAACACCCCAGGGTCGAAAGTCCCTACCCCGGGCCGCCGGTGACGCTGCGTCAGCGACCGACCGCGGCACCCTCGACGAGCGGCCCGGCCCCCTCGTCAAGGGTGCCGGGCCGCCGCGAGCTGTGCGGTCACCCCGTCCAGAGACGCGCCGCCGGCTTGCCACGGCGAGGCGGACGGGTGGCCCTCTCGCAGGGTCCCGCGCCGAGCCCGGCGACGTGCTGGAACGGCCCCGTCCCGGGCCCCGCCCTGAGCCTGCGAAGGGGGGAGGACGGGGTCCTCACTTCAGTGCGCGGCCTCGTAGGCCTCGACGACGCTGGCCGGGATGCGCCCGCGGTCGCTGACCGCGTGGCCGTTCTTGCGGGCCCAGTCCCGGATGGCGCCGGCCTGCTCGCGGTCCATGCGGCCACCGCCCCCGGTGGCGCGCGACCGGCCGCCCCCGGAGGCCCGGCCGCTGCCGCGACCCACCTTGCGCGCGGCCTGCACATAGCGGGAGAACGCGTTCCGCAACTCCTCCGCGTTCTTCTCCGACAGGTCGATCTCGTAGTTCGTGCCGTCGAGCGAGAAACTCACCGTCTCGTCCGCGGCGACGTTCTCGTCGAGGTCGTCACTGAGGATGACCTGGACCTTGCGCGCCATTCGCCTTCTCCACTCCCACGCCGCTCCGCAGAACGGGGCCTTTCGACCCCGGACCCGCAGCCCTTTTCTCTGTCGCACAGCACCATAGACCATTCACGGCACGGTGAAACACACCCCGCACAATGGGGTGAGGAGGTGCGCTGACCGGTTCAGGAGGGGAGCGGCCGCACCAAGGGGAAGAGGATGGTCTCCCGGATGCCCAATCCGGTGAGCGTCATCATCAGTCGGTCCATGCCCATCCCCATGCCCCCGGTCGGCGGCATCCCGTACTCGAGCGCCTCGAGGAAGTCCTCGTCGAAGGCCATCGCCTCGGGGTCCCCCTGGGCGGCGAGGCGGGACTGGGCGACCAGGCGCTCGCGCTGCGCCACCGGGTCGACCAGCTCGGAGTAGGCCGTCGCCCGCTCGACGCCGGCGATGTAGAGGTCCCACTTCTCGGCCAGGCCCGGCCGGGATCGGTGTGCTCGGGTCAGCGGCGAGGTGTCGACCGGGTAGTCCACCACGAAGGTGGGTTCCTGCAGCGTGTCCTGGACCAGGGCCTCGAACAGCTCCTCGACGACCTTCCCGGACACCCACGCCGGGTCCACCCCGACGTCGTGCCGCTCGGCGAGGGCGCGCAGGGTCCCCATCGGCGTCTCGGGGGTGACCTCCTCGCCGACGGCCTCGGAGACCAGCGTGTGGAGCGGCACCTGCCGCCACTCGCCCGACAGGTCGATCTCGGTGCCGTCGTTGTGTCGCGCAACGTGGTCGCCGAACAACGCCTCGCAACATTCCTGTGTCAGTTCGCGGGTGAGTGTCGCCATCACCTGGTAGTCGGCATAGGCCTGGTAGGCCTCGAGCATCGCGAACTCCGGCGAGTGCGTGCTGTCGGCACCCTCGTTGCGGAAGTTGCGGTTGATCTCGAAGACGCGTTCCAGCCCCCCGACGATGCACCGCTTGAGGAACAGCTCCGGCGCGATCCGCAGGTACAGGTCGAGGTCGAATGCGTTCATGTGCGTGCGGAACGGCCGTGCCGCAGCACCCCCGTGCACCGTCTGCAACATCGGCGTCTCGACTTCGAGATAACCGCGTGCGCTCAACTCCCGACGCAGCGTCGACATCACCGTGGCCCGCTGCCGGACGGTGCGGCGGGCCTCGTCGCGGACGATGAGGTCGACGTACCGGCGACGGACCCGCAGTTCCTCGCTCATCGGCTTGTGCGCCACCGGCAGCGGCCGCAGCGACTTGGCGGTCAGCTGCCAGGAGTCGGCGAACACCGAGAGCTCGCCGCGCCGCGACGTCCCGACCTCGCCCTCGACGAACACGTGGTCACCGAGGTCGACGTCGGCCTTCCACGCGGCCAGCGACTCCTCGCCGACCCGGTCGAGGGAGAGCATCGCCTGCAGTTCGGCGTCGCCCTCACGCAGCGTCGCGAAGCACAGCTTGCCGGTGTTGCGGACGAAGATCACCCGCCCGGTGACGCCGACCCGCTCGCCGGTCATCGTGTCCGGCTCGAGGTCGGGGTGCTTCTCGCGGACCTCCGCCAGGGTGGTCGTGCGGGCGACGGAGACCGGGTAGGGGTCGACACCGGCCTCGCGCATCCGGTCCAGCTTCGCCCGGCGCACCCGGAGCTGTTCGGGGAGTTCGTCGTCAGGCGGCGGTACCTCGGTCACGGGTCGCCACCCTACGGGGCGGCCGATCTCCGGGTCGGTGGGTGACGGAGGCCGGCCTCGTGCCGCTCGAAGGCCAGCCGCAGCCCGTGCACGGTGAGGTCGGGCTCCCGCTCCCCGATCGAGCGGCAGCTGTCGGCCACCAACGGTGCCAGCCCGCCCGTGGCGACGACGACCGGCGCAGCGCCGAACTGTCCGACCAGCTCGGCGGCGATCCGGGCGACCAGTCCGTCGACCAGGCCGGCGAAGCCCAGCACCAGGCCCGACTGCAGCGCCGCGACGGTGTTCTTGCCGATCGCCTGCGGCGGCACGGTCAGCTCGACGGAGCGCAGCTGCGCCGCGCGGGAGGCGAGCGCCTCGAGGCTGACCTCGACGCCGGGGGCCAGCGCGCCGCCGAGGAACTGCCCGTCGGGGCCCACGGCGTCGACGTTGGTCGAGGTGCCGAAGTCGACGACGACGACCGGGCGCCCGCCCCCGTCGGCACGGCGTCCGTACAGCTCGTGCGCGGCCAGCGCGGTGACCACCCGGTCGGCGCCGACCTCGCGCGGGTTGTCCACGTGCAGCGGGACCCCGGTCCGCACGCCGGGCCCGATGAGGACGACGGGCACGTCGAGGGAGTCGAGCAGCGCGCGCAGCGCCGGCAGCAGCGCGGGCACCGTCGAGCAGGCCGACACCCCGGTGACCTCGGTGTCGCGCAGCAGCCCGCGCCAGAGCATCCGCAGCTCGTCGCTGGTGGCCCGCGGCGCCGTCGTGACCCGCCAGCAGCCGACCCGGCGCGGACCGTCGAAGGTGGCCAGGACGGTCTGGCTGTTGCCGACGTCGACGGTGAGCAGCACCGGTCAGCCCGCCCGCAGGTCGAGCGCGAGGTCGAGGACCGGCGCGGAGTGGGTGAGCGCCCCCACCGAGAGGTGGTCGACGCCGGTCTCGGCGACCGCCCGGGCCACCTCGAGGGTCAGCCCCCCGGTGGCCTCCAGCTCGGCCCGTCCGCCCACCAGGGCGACGACCTCGCGCAGGACGTCGGGCGGCATGTTGTCGCAGAGCAGGAAGTCCGCGCCGGCCTCGACCGCCTCGACCGCCTGCGCGGGCACGTCGACCTCGACCTGCACCGCCACCCGTGGCGCCCGCTCGCGCACCGCCGCGACGGCGGCGGCCACCGAGCCCGCTGCGGCGACGTGGTTGTCCTTGACCATGGCGACGTCGTAGAGCCCCATGCGCTTGTTCGACCCGCCGCCGCAGCGGACGGCGTACTTCTCCAGCGGCCGCAGTCCCGGCGTGGTCTTGCGGGTGTCGAGCACGACGGCGCCGGTGCCCTCGACCGCGTCCACCCAGCGGCGGGTGAGGGTCGCGATGCCGCTGGCCCGGCTGGCGATGTTCAACGCACTGCGCTCGGCGGCCAGCAGGGCGCGCACCGGCCCGCGCACGGTCAGCAGCACGTCGCCCCGGGTCACCCGGTCGCCGTCGGTGGCGCCCGCGGTGAGCGTGGCACCGGGGGCGAGCCGGGTGAAGACGCGGGCGGCGACCGGCAGGCCGGCGACGACGCCGTCGGCGCGGGCCACGAGGTCCGCGGTGCCCAGCTGCGCGGCCGGCACGGTGGCGGCGCTGGTGACGTCGTGCGCGACGGCCAGGTCCGGCGCGCTGGGCAGTGGCGCGCCGCCGGTGAGGTCCTCGGCGAGGGTGCGCTCGACCAGCTCGGTCACCCACGCCTCGTCCAGCCCGGTGCCGGTCAGGTCACGGGGGTCCACTGCGGCGCTCACGGTTCTCGCCCCCGTCCACCCAGCGGTGAGCTCGCCCGCTCGCTCACCAGCCCCTCACCACCGGCGTCCCCACCGGACGGCGGGTCACCTGCAGGGCGCCGTCCCCGTCCAGCCGCACGTCCAGGTGCACCCGCCAGTCCTCCTCGGTGTCGGGGTGGTCCTCGCGCCAGTGGCAGCCGCGGGTCTCGTCGCGGACCGCGGCCGCGGTCGCCAGCGCGCCGGCCACGGTGAGCAGGTCGGTGGCCTCCCAGCCGGCCACGCCGGGCGCGACGTCCGGGCCGAGCCCCGCGGCGAGGGCGGCCAGCCGGCCGGTCGCCTCGGTCAGCCCCGCGCCGCTGCGCAGTGCGCCGACCCGCGCCGACATCGTCTCGGTGACGTCCCGCCGGCCGTCGGGGTCGAGCAGTCCGGACGACGCGGCCGCCACCGGCACGACAGGGGACGACGGCGGCAGCCCCGCGGCGAGCTGCGCGCCGATGCGGGCGGCGAAGACCAGCCCCTCCAGCAGCGAGTTCGACGCCAGCCGGTTGGCCCCGTGCACGCCCGTGCAGGCCACCTCGCCGCAGGCGTACAGCCCGGGCACCGTCGTCCGGCCCGCCAGGTCGGTGACCAGACCACCCGAGGCGTAGTGCGCCGCCGGGGTGACCGGCACCAGGTCGGTGACCGGGTCGACGCCGGCAGCGCGGCAGCTGGCCGCGATCGTCGGGAAGCGCCCCGCGAGGTCGGGCACGGCGCGCGCGTCGAGCCACACGTGGTCGACGCCGTCGCGCAGCTGCACCCGGGTGATGCCCTTGGCCACCACGTCCCGGGGTGCCAGCTCGGCCAGCGGGTGCACGCCGACCATGAACCGCTCCCCCGTCCCGTCGCGCAGCACCGCGCCCTCGCCCCGCAGCGCCTCGCTGACCAGCGGTTGCTGGCCGCGCGCGTCCGGGCCCAGGTAGAGGGCGGTGGGGTGGAACTGGACGAACTCCAGGTCGGTGGCGACCGCGCCGGCGCGCAGGCCGAGGGCGACGCCGTCCCCCGTGGAGACCGGCGGGTTGGTGGTGGCGGCGTAGACCTGCCCCATGCCGCCGGTGGCGAGCACGACCGCGCGTGCGCGCACCGCGCCGACGCCGTCGGCGCTGCCCTCCCCCAGCACGTGCAGGGTCACGCCCGCGGCGCGGCCGGCGGCGTCGGTGAGCAGGTCGAGCACCATCGCGTGCTCGACGAGGGTGACGCCGGGGTCGGCGCGGACGGCGTCCTGCAGCGCGCGCTGCACCTCCGAGCCGGTGGCGTCACCGCCGGCGTGCACGATCCGGTCCGCGGAGTGCCCGCCCTCGCGGGTGAGCAGCAGCCGCCCGTCGGGGTCGCGGTCGAAGGCCGCACCCCAGTCGATCAGCTGGCGCAACCGCTCGGGGCCCTCGCGCACCAGCACGGAGACGGCGTCGGGCTCGCACAATCCCACCCCGGCGACCTCGGTGTCGCGGGCGTGCGCCTCGGCGGTGTCGGCGGGGTCGAGCACGGCGGCGATGCCGCCCTGCGCCCAGCGGGTCGACCCGTCGTCCACCCGGACCTTGGTGACGACGGCGACCGACAGCCCGGCCGCCCGGGCGTGCAGCGCCACGCACAGCCCGGCGATCCCGGAGCCGACGACGCAGACGTCGGCGGCCAGCTCCCAGCCGGGCGCCGGCGCGGCGAGGCGCCGCGGGAGCCCGGTGACCCGCCCGGCCGCCAGGGTCGTCACCGGACCGGCACGTCCAGCGGGAGGAGCTCGTCCTGCCCTCCGCTCGCGAGCTCGCGAGGGAACCCGGGACGAGGCCGTGATGCGAGCGGGCTCCGCTCGTGGTCGGTGGCGCCGGGGACCGGGGCCGACGGGTCGCCGCCGAGCTCGACGACGCGGTTGGCGGCGTCGACGTGCACGACCCTCGGGATGTGGGACGTGGCCTCGGTCTCGTCCATCAGGCCGTAGCTGATCAGGATGACCAGGTCGCCGGGGTGCACCAGGTGCGCGGCGGCGCCGTTGATGCCGATGACGCCGCTGCCCCGCTCGCCGGGGATGACGTAGGTCTCCAGCCGCGCGCCGTTGGTGACGTCGACGATGGCGACCTGCTCGCCGGGGACCAGGTCGGCGGCGTCGAGGAGGTCCTCGTCGATCGTCACCGAGCCCACGTAGTGCAGGTCGGCCTGGGTGACCGTCGCGCGGTGGATCTTGGACTTCAGCATCGTGCGCATCATCGCGCGTCTCCCAGCGTCAGAGGGGTGTTGTCGATGAGCCGGGTGCTGCCGGCGCGGGCGGCGACGAGCAGCCGGGCCGGGCCGGCGGCCGGCGGGGGGCCGAGGTCGGGATCGGTCAGCTCCAGGTAGTCCTGGAGCAGGCCGGGCGCCTCGGCGAGGACGGCGCGGGCGGCGCCCAGGACGGCGTCGGCGCCCCGCGGACCGGCCGCGGCCCCCGCGCGCAGCGCCCGGGAGATCGCGGCGGCGGTGACCCGCTGCTCCGGCGAGAGGTAGCGGTTCCGGGAGGACAGCGCCATCCCGTCGTCCTCCCGGACGGTGGGCACGCCGACGACCTCGACGCCGAGCGCCAGCTCGCGGGCCATCGCCCGGACGAGCGTGAGCTGCTGGTAGTCCTTCTCGCCGAAGACGGCGAGGTCGGGCCGCACCAGCCCGAAGAGCTTGGCGACGACGGTCAGCACGCCGGTGAAGTGGCCGGGGCGGACGGCGCCCTCGAGGACGTCGCCGAGCGGGCCGGGGTGGACGGTCACGCCCACCGCGCCCGGCGGGTAGACCTCGTCGACCGACGGGTGGAAGACGGCGTCGGCACCCTCCTCGGCCAGGGCGGCGAGGTCGGCGTCCCAGGTGCGCGGGTAGCGGTCGAAGTCCTCACCCGGGCCGAACTGGGTCGGGTTGACGAACACCGAGACGACGACGCTGCCGGCCCGCTCCCGGGCGGCGCGCACGAGGGTGCGGTGGCCCTCGTGCAGGGCGCCCATCGTGGGCACCAGCGCGACCGGGCCGGGCAGCCCGGCGACGAGCCCGCGCAGCTCGGCGACGGTCTCCGCGACGGTGGGGGTGGCGCTCACCGGGACCCCGCCGGTGGGAGGACCACGGTCAGCCCTCCGCTCGCACGCTCGCGAGCGAACCCGGACCGTGGCCGTCGAGCAGGTGGACCAGCGGTGCGCCCTCGTGCCGCTTGAGCCGGCCGGTCGCCAGCGCGCGCTCGGTGGTGCGCCGGGCCAGCGCGACGTACGCCGCCACCGAGTCCGGCGCGCGCTCGGTGAGGGTGTCCAGGTGCCGCCGCACGGTGCCGACGTCCCCGCGGCTGACCGGGCCGGTGAGCCCGCGGTCGCCGCGGCGCAGGCCGTTGTCCAGCGCGGCGGTGAGCAGCGGGGCCAGCACCCGGCCGGGCTCGGTGACGCCCGCGGTGCGCAGCAGGTCCGCGGCCTCGGCGACCAGCGTGACCAGGTGGTTGGCGCCGGTGACCAGCGCGGCGTGGTACAGCCCGCGGTCGGCCTCGGCGACGAAGAACGGCTCGCCGCCCATCTCCAGGACCAGCGTCTCGGCCACCGGCCGGTGCTCCGGGGCGCTGGTGACGCCGAAGGGGGCGCCGGCGAGGCGGTCGGCGTCCTCGGGGGCGCCGGTGAAGGTCATGGCCGGGTGCAGCGCCAGCGGCAGGACGCCGGCCCGTGCGGCCGGGGCGAGGACCGCCAGGCCGTGCGCGCCGGAGGTGTGGAAGGCCAGCTGGCCGGCCCGCCAGACGCCGGTCTCGGCCAGGCCGGAGACGAGACCGGCCAGGCTGTCGTCGGGGACGGCGAGCACCACGAGGTCGGCGGCGGCCACGACCTCGTCGGTGGGCAGCAGCGGCACGCCGGGCAGCAGCCGGGCGGCGCGCTCGGCGGAGGCGGTGGAGAGGCCGGCGGCGGCGACCACGTCGTGGCCGGCGGCGGTGAGGGCGGCGCCCAGGACGGCGCCGACGCGCCCGGCGCCGACGATGCCGACGCGGAGACGGGCGGGGGCGGCGTCCGCCGGGCTGAGACCGGCAGCGCGGAGCGTCCTGCGGGCAGCAGGCATCGGTGCACCTCTCGTTCCAGTCCCTCGCGGGTACCGGACTCGGTGGTCGCGGGCTCTCCCGGTGGAGCCCGTCGCGTGTTGCGGTCCTGCAGTGGTGCCGGCGCGGGAGCCCGCTGCGACCGGAGGTGTCACGCGGGTGTCACGCCGAAGGCGAGTGTGTGACCGGTTCGCGGCGGGTGCAACGCCTCCCCCTGTGGGGTGGATCACCTCACAGGCCACCTACGGTGTCCGGCGGCGACGCAGACGCACGGCGGGAGGATCCGGGTGGGCACCCTCGAGGGACGGACGGCGCTGGTCACCGGCGGGAGCCGGGGCATCGGCCTGGCGATCGCGCGGAGCCTGGTGGCGCGCGGGGCGCGGGTCGTCGTGACCGGCCGCAAGCCGGACGCGCTGGCCGAGGCGGTGTCGGCACTGGGCGGCCCGGAGGTGGCGGTGGCAGTCGCCGGCAACGCGGGGGACGCCGAGCACCGGGCCGAGGCCGTGCGCACCGCCGTCGACACCTTCGGCAGCCTGGAGATGCTGGTCGGCAACGTCGGCATCAACCCGGTCTACGGCCCGCTGGTCGACCTCTCGCTGGACGGCTTCCGCAAGATCCTCGACACCAACGTCGTCGGCACCCTCGGCCTGGTCCAGGAGGCGTGGCGGGCCTGGATGGCCGAGCACGGCGGCTCGGTGCTGGTCGTGGCCTCCGTGGCCGGCCTCAAGGCCTCCCCGATGATCGGCGGCTACGGCGTGAGCAAGGCGGCGCTGGTCAACCTCGTCACCCAGCTCGCCGTCGAGCTCGGCCCGACGGTGCGGGTCAACGCGGTCGCGCCGGCGGTGGTGAAGACCCGCTTCGCCGGGGCGCTCTACGAGGGCCGGGAGGCCGAGGTCGCGGCGCAGTACCCGGTGGGCCGGCTGGGCGTGCCCGAGGACGTCGGCGAGGCGGCGGCCTACCTGCTCGGCGACGGCGCGGGCTGGGTGACCGGCCAGACGCTGGTGCTCGACGGCGGCGCGCTGTCCCGCGGTCCGTCCTGAGACCAGCCGGCGGACGGCTCAGCTGCGGCCGAGCACCCGCGCCAGGACGTCGTCGCTCTCGCCGTCCTCCCGGTGACGGCGCCGGCGGTGACCGCCGGACGGCGGGGTGAGGCCGCTCTCGGCCGGCAGCTCGGCGAGCCGCCGACCGGGGTCCTCGCCGGCCGGGGCGGGTTCCCCTGCCACGGGCACGGCCGCCCCGGGGACCGGCGGGCGCTCCCGCTGGGCGACCGGGCGCTCGGGGATGAGCGGCGCGTCCGGCAGGAGCGCAGCGGTGGGGGCCGGGGCGTCGGTGCCGCACCCGCGCGGCCCGGCCTCGGGTCGGGACGTCGCAGGCGCGGCCAGCAGCGACCGGCCGACCGGCCAGCCCGGCGTCGGGGGGGCGGCGCGGGCGCCCGGCGCGGCTCGGCGCGGACCTCGTCCGGCTGGTGGGTGCCCGCAGGCGGCTCGTCGGCCCGCACGGCCGGCCGGGCTGCGGTCAGCTCCGGCGCCGGGGAGGTCCGGCTGTCGGCCTCCACCGTCCGCGGCGCGCCGGGCTCGGGTGCGGGCCGGGTGGACGGGGTGCGCAGCATGACGCGCTCGACGAGCATCTCGCCGGAGAGCTGCCCGCGGAGCTCGGTGCGCAGGCGGCCGACGTCGGTGCGCAGCTCGGCCAGGGCGGCGGGGTCGAGGCCGGCCAGGGCGGTGCGCAGCCCGGCCAGGTCCCGGCGCAGCTCGGCCACCTGGGCCATCTCCCGTCGCAGCTCGCCGAGCGTGGCGAGCTCCACGCGCAGCGCCTCCAGCTCGGCGCGCATCGACTGCTCGGTCGTGCACCGCAGGTCGTCCTCCACCCGCAGCTCGTGCTCCCGGCGCGCGGCGACCGCACGCTCCAGCTCCCGGTCGTGGGCCGACCGCAACTCGGCCTCGCGCTCGGCCGCCGCCCGCTCGAGGTCGGCGCGCTCGGCGGCGGCCGGCTGTCCCCGGGCCGGCGAGGACGCGTCAGCGGCCGGGCGGGACCTGACCAGCGCGGCGAGGACGAACGCCCAGGCCGCACCGACGACGGCGAGCCGCAGGAGCCGCGGATCGTCGGTCAGGAGGACGACGACGGTGGCGGCGACCGCGAGGCAGGAGCCCCCGGCCAGCCCCGCCGTCCGCAGTACCGGGGACGCCGGACCGGCGGACCGGCCGCGGTGGCCGTGGCGGCGCGCCGGCACGTCGCCCCGGTCCCTCCGCATGATGATCAGGGTAACGGTGCGAAGGCTCCTGACCACGGAACGCATCGAGCGGCGACGCAGTGGACCTCCGGGCACCCGGGACCCGAGCGCTCAGGAGCTGGCGCTCCAGTGGATGGCGACGTCCTCCGGCGTCAGCTCCCGGTCGTACACCGACGCCTCGTCCAATCGGCCGGCGAACGAGACCGCGCCCGGCTGCACCGGGAAGGTGCTCTAGTCGCCCCCGCCGCCCCAGCGCCAGAAGCCGGTGCTGGTCCCGGACCATCAGGTGACGTCCTCGAGCCGGCGTCCGCACCACAGGCGTCGGGGATGTCCCCGTCCCCGGTCCGAGGAGGCATCGACGCCGCACCCGGGGCACCGTGAGCCCACGTGGTCGGGCGCGGGACGGCCCTCCGGGCAGCGCCCACCCCGCCGACGCCGGCGCGCCGGCCCGGTACCGCGGCTGCCCTCCCCTCCCGCGACGAGCGACTGCCCCCGGTCGGCCGGTGCCGGCCGGGCGGGAGCGCCGGCTCAGCCCTGCTGCGCGAGCGCGCCGTCGGAGCTGAAGACCAACCCGATGGAGACCTCGCCCTGCTGCAGCGCCGCCTTGGTCAGCGGACCGCCGGCGTCCAGCTCGCGGAAGTCGGCGAACTGCAGGCCGTAGGTCTCCTCCAGGCCGGGCTGGCAGAACGGCCGCTCCGGGCACTCCGTGGGACCACCCAGGACCAGCGACCCGTCGCCGCACGCGTCGGCCAGCTCGGACAGGGTGGAGACGCCGAGCCCCTCTGCGAAGGCCTGGGTCACGGCGAAGGCGTTCTGGTCGGCGGCCTCTGACGGCTCGCCGAAGACCAGGCCGGCCTGCTCGGCGAGCGGCTGCAGCGCGTTCACCGTCTCCTGCACGTCACCGCTGGCGACCGGCTCGGCGCTCGGGCCGTTGGCCTGCCGGTTGAGGAACTCGGTCACCGTCGACAGGTACTCCGGGAAGACCTGGATCTCCGAGCCGGAGATGAGCGCGGGCAGGTAGAGCTCCCGGTTGCCGACCTCGCGCACCGAGGCGTCGAAGCCGGCGCCGGCGAGGACGTCGGCGTAGACGTTGGCCAGGATCGTCGACTCGGTGAAGTTCGAGCCACCCACCGCGATCGGGCCGCTGCCCTGCTCGAGGGCGGCGGTGTCGACGTTCTCCTCGACCCAGGTGGCCGCGACGTCCTCGGCGCTCTGCCGCTCGAGGTCGACGGCGGCGTTGAGGTCGATCAGCTCCTCGGTGGTCAGCGCCTCGGACACCGCGTCGAGCGCCGGCAGCAGCGCCGGGTTCGCCTGCGCGGTGGCCATGTTGACCGCCGGGACGATGTTGTCGGCGTTCTGTAGCTGCTGATCGTCCTCGAGCACGACGAGCTGCTCGCCGGCCACGGGGGCGCAGGCGTCGCCGGACGCGCCGCCGCTGGCCTCGGCGCCGCCGGTGCCCGAGGAGCCGGACTCGCCGCAGGCGGTGAGCAGCAGCCCGGTGAGGGTCAGGGGGACGAGGATCCGTGCACGGCTGCGCATGTGGCCCGCCTTCTGTGTCCCGCGCGGCCACGGGGCCGCGGCGCGTGTCTGGCGGGGGGAGCCCCGCGCAGGCCATGCAACTCCTGACCACCCGGCGCAGCCACGCGCACCGGCCAGGTGTTGCCCGGTTGTTACCTGGAGGACCCCTCTGCCCCCCACCACTCGCAGGCTCGCGGCGGGCCCCCGCAGAGGGGCCACCGTCACGAGGGGACGCCCGACGACGTCGGCTCGGGCTCGCCGGCACGCGACGCCCGCACCGGCCGCAGCGGCCACCGGCGCGGGCCGGGCGTCACCGCCGTCGAGAGCAGCACGAGCAGGAGCTCGGTGAGCAGCGCCAGGGCGGCCACCAGCACGGCGCCGGCCAGGATCACCCCGGTGTCCTGCTGGCCGAAGCCGAGGTTGATGATCCGCCCGAGCCCTCCCCCGCCGACCAGCGCGGCCAGGGTCGCGGTGGCCACGACCTGCACCGCCGCCGTCCGCACGCCGGTCGCGACCAGCGGCAGGGCGAGCGGGAACTCGACCCGGGTCAGCATCTGGCCGCGGCTCATGCCCATCGCCCGAGCGGCCTCGCGCACGTCGCGGTCGACCTCGCGGAAGCCGACGTGGGTGTTGGTGAGCATCGGCGGGACGGCGAAGGCGGCCAGCGCCAGGACGGTGCCGGTCTCGCTGAACCCCAGCGGGGTGACCGCCAGGACGGTGAGCAGGGCGAGGGTGGGCACGGCCCGGCTCACGTTGGAGACGACGACGACCGCCCCCACGCCCCGGCCGCTGCGGCCCAGCAGCACCCCGGTGGGGACGGCGAGGACGGCGGCGAGCAGCACGGCCAGCGCGGAGATCCGCAGGTGCTGGACCAGCAGGTCGAGGATGCCGCCGGTCCGGGTCCAGTTGAACGGGTCGTTGAGGTAGACGAACGCCTCGCCGAACGCACTCACCGCACGGCCCTCGTCCACGGCGTGAGCAGCCGCTCCAGCCCGGCCATGAGCACGTCGGCGACCATCGCGAGCAGCACGCAGCCGACGGCGCCGGTCACGATCTCGGCCCGGTAGAAGTTGGCGTTCAGACCGCCGATGATGAGCTGCCCCAGCCCGCCGTTGCCGGTGATGACCCCGACGGTGACCAGGGCGACGGTGGAGACCGTGGCGATCCGCAGGCCCGCCATGAAGGCCGGCAGGGCCAGCGGCAGGTCGACGCGGAAGAACAGCCGCGCGGAGCCGTAGCCCATGCCGCGGGCGGCCTCGCGCACGTCCGCGGGCACGCCCTGCAGCCCCGCGAGGAAGTTCCGCACCAGGACCACCAGGGTGTAGAGCGTCAGCCCGATCAGCACCGTGGTCGCCGACAGCGGCCCGGTGAACGGCGCGAGGAACGCGAACATCGCCAGGGACGGGATGGTGTAGACGA
The DNA here is from genome assembly GCF_900103785.1 of Geodermatophilus siccatus. Taxonomy (GTDB): domain Bacteria; phylum Actinomycetota; class Actinomycetes; order Mycobacteriales; family Geodermatophilaceae; genus Geodermatophilus; species Geodermatophilus siccatus. The sequence goes on from NZ_FNHE01000006.1 coordinate 103,443, forward strand.
CCGAGCTCAGGCCGAGGACCGGGCCGGCCAGGAACCGGGTGCGCCGGGCGAGCAGCGCGAGCGGCAGCGCGACCAGCGCGCCGAGCAGCACGGCGCCCACGGTGAGCCTGACGTGCTGGCCGAGGTGGCCCACAATGGTGTCCCAGTTGTCGGTCACGTAGGACGGGTCGAACCAGGGGTTCGGCGCCTCGTCCGCGGCGAGCACCGGGGCCGCCGGGCCGCTCGTCGCGCTCAGCGCACCCAGGGAGGCCACGCCGTGGACGCTACTGCCGCCGCCTCGCCGCTGCGCCGGGCGGACCCCGCAGCCGGCGACGCCCCCGAGATCCGGCTCGAGGGGGTCAGCAAGGTCTACCCCGACGGCACCGTGGGCGTGGCCGAGCTCGACCTCACCTTCGCCGCCGGCGAGCTGTCGGTGCTGGTCGGCCCGTCGGGCTGCGGCAAGACGACGACGATGAAGATGGTCAACCGGATCATCGAGCCGACGACCGGCCGCATCCTGCTCGGCGGCGAGGACGTCACCCGGGTCGACGCCGACCGGCTGCGCCGCCGCATCGGCTACGTCATCCAGAGCGTCGGGCTCTTCCCCCACCAGACGGTGCGGGCCAACGTCGCGACCGTCCCCCGGCTGCTCGGCTGGGACCGCCGCGAGATCCGCGACCGGGTCGAGGAACTGCTCACCCTGGTCGGCCTCGACCCCGCCGTCCACGGCGACCGCTACCCCGCCCAGCTCTCCGGCGGGCAGCGGCAGCGGGCCGGCGTGGCCCGCGCGCTGGCCGCCGACCCCGGCGTCCTGCTGATGGACGAGCCGTTCTCCGCCGTCGACCCGGTGGTGCGCGCGCGGCTGCAGTCAGAGTTCCTCCGGCTGCAGGAGACGGTGCGCAAGACCATCGTCTTCGTCACCCACGACATCGAGGAGGCGGTGCGGCTCGGCGACCGCATCGCGGTGATGAGCACGGGTGGGCACGTCGAGCAGTTCGCCCCGCCCGCCGAGCTGCTGGGCCGCCCCGCCAACCGGACGGTGGCCGACTTCGTCGGCGCCGACCGCGGGCTCAAGCGGCTCGCCGTGACCCCGATCGAGCCCGCCGACCTCGAGCACCCGCCGGTGGTGGGGCTGACCGACGGCCTCGCGGAGGCCGGGGCGGCGCTCGACCGCGCCGGGACCGGCTGGGCGGTGGTCCTCGACCACGGCGGCCGCCCGGCCGGGTGGCTGCCCGCCGACCGCGCCGCGGGGGCGGGGACGGTCGCCTCGGCCGTCGTCCCCCCGAACGGCGCGGTGCCGGTGCAGGCCTCCCTGCGGACGGCGCTGGCCACGATCCTGCAGACCGACGCCGGATGGGTGCCGGTGCTCGACGGCGACCGCTACCTCGGCGTCCTCACCCCCGCGGCCGTGCACGCCGCCTTGCGGAGATCGGTCCATGGCGACGCGCCTGCCTGACCGACCACCGCAGCGTGGACCGGTCGCGGGGGCCGGAGGCCTCTCGACCGGGACATGGGCAGCGGCTCACCGCATCAGGGGGACGGCTCCTGGCCGCGGTGTCGTCCGGAGGACGACGAGGGGTCTCGCGGGATGCGGCAGACCGACTCCAGCCACAGCGCGGCGGCGGCCAGGGCCGCGGAGCAGACCACCCCGACGACCCCGGTGACGGCGTCGGACCCGGCGGTCTGCAGCCGCGGGACCGCCGGCCCCACGTAGAGCAGCACGCCCACCCAGGTGCCGACGAACGCCGCGCCGACGTACGCGCTGGCCTGGGCCAGGACCGCGAGCCGGGCCACGAGCATGGGCTCGACCGGCCGGACCGGCGCGCTGCCCCGCTCGGCCGGGGGACGGCGGTCCCGCTGGGCGGCCAGCCGGGCGCGCAGGGTGCGGGCACCGAGTGCTTCGGCCAGGGCCAGCACGCCGAGCGGCACCGGGAGCCACCAGCGCAGCGCGGGCAGCGAGCCGTAGCCCGCCCGCACCACCAGCCAGGTGGCGACGGCCAGACCGGCGGCGAGGACCAGCAGGTCGCGCCGGTTCACCGGCCTCAATGCAGGTGCTCCCAGCGGACGACGGCCGCGACGTCCTCCGGCGGCAGCGCGGCCAGCAGCTCGCTCACCCGGCCGCGGCCCGGCAGCACCGCGGTGGGGTCGAGGCCGGCCCACGGCACCAGCACGAAGGCCCGCTCGTGCGCCCGGGGGTGCGGCAGCGTGAGCGCGGGGTCGTCGGAGAGGACCGGCCGGCCGTCGTCCCCGGTGACCGTGACGACGTCGACGTCGAGGGTGCGCGGGCCCCAGCGCACGTCGCGGGTGCGCCCGGCCGCCTGCTCCAGCTCCTGCGCGCGGGCCAGCCAGCCGGCGGCGTCCCGGTCGCCCCGGACGACGACCACCGCGTTGAGGTACGGCGGCTGCTCGACCGGCCCCCACGGCGGGGTCTCGTACAGCGTCGAGCGGGCCACCAGCACGCCGTCGTCCTTGAGCGCGGTGATCGCGGTGCGCAGCGCGGCGGCGCGGTCCCCCAGGTTCGCGCCCAGCGACAGGACCGCGCGACTCACCGGGTCGCCTCGCCGGCGCTCGTCGACCCGCTCCGCCGCCCGGCTGCCGTGCTCCTGCGTGAGCTCGCGAGCTCGCTCACGTCCGCTCCCGCCGGATGCTGACCGTGACGTCGTCGAAGGGGACGCCGAGGTCGGCCTCCGGCTTGTGCACGGTGATCTCGACGGCGTCGACCAGCGGGTCGTCCAGGCAGACGTCGGCCAGCCGCTGGGCGAGGGTCTCCAGCAGGTCGACCGGCTCCCCCGTCAGCACGCTGTGCAGCGCGCGGGCCAGCTCGGCGTAGTTGACCGTGCGCTCGAGGTCGTCGTCGGCGGCGGCCGGCGCGGTGTCGAGCTCCAGGACGGCGTCGACGCGGAAGGTCTGCCCCAGCCGGCGCTCGGCCTCGTACACGCCGTGGAAGGCGTGCGCGGTCAGGCCCCGGACGGCGATGCGGTCGGGGCGGAGGGGTGGGTGGGTGTCAGCCACGGCGCTCGCCCTCGCGACGGGCCGCCTGGACGGCTGCGACGGTGCGGACGGCGTCGACCGAGGCCGCGGCGTCGTGCACGCGCACCCCCCAGGCGCCGGCCTCCGCGGCGAGCACGGTGGTGGCCAGCGTGGCGGCGTCCCGCTGCTCGGCCGGCCGCAGCGTGCCGTCGGCGTCGGCGAGCAGCCGGCCGAGGAAGGACTTGCGGGAGGCGCCGACGAGCACCGGCAGGCCCAGGCCGACGACGCGGTCGAGGCCGGCCAGCAGCCGCCAGTTGTGCTCGGCGCGCTTGGCGAAGCCCAGCCCGGGGTCGAGCACCAGCTGCTCGGGCGCGACGCCCGCGGCGACGACGTCCTCGACCCGGGCGGTGAGCTCGGCGCAGACCTCGGTGACGACGTCCCCGTACTGGGCGGCGGCGTACATCTCGCGGCTGTGTCCGCGCCAGTGCATGAGCACCCAGGGGACGCCGGCCTCGGCGACCAGCTCGGCCATGTTCTTGTCGGCCAGGCCGCCGCTCACGTCGTTGACGAGCACCGCGCCCGCCTCGAGGGCCGCCTCGGCCACCTCGGCGCGGGTGGTGTCGACGCTGGCGCGCACCCCGGCGGCGGACAGCTCACGGATCACGGGGACGACCCGGCGGCACTCCTCCTCGGCGTCCACCCGGTCCGCACCGGGCCGGGTGGACTCCCCACCGACGTCGACGTAGTCGGCGCCGGCGGCGTGCATCGCCAGGCCGTGGGCGACGGCCGTGCCGGCGTCGGCGAAGCAGCCGCCGTCGGAGAAGGAGTCGGGCGTGACGTTGAGGACCCCCATGACCACGCAGTGGTCGGGGCGCGGGAGAGGGAGGAGGGTCACCGTCGCCCCTGTTCGGCTCCGCACTCGCTCCGCTCCTCGCTCGCCGAGCTCATGCGATGCTCACCCGCTGTCGCCTTCACCGACCCAGCACGAGGCTCATCGCCTCGCTGCGGGTCGCCGCGCTCTCCCGGAAGATGCCGCGCACGGCCGAGGTGACCGTGGACGAGCCGGGCTTGCGGATGCCGCGCATGGCCATGCACAGGTGCTCGGCCTCGATCACCACGAGCACGCCGCGCGGTTTGAGGACGTCGGCCAGCGCGTCGGCGATCTGGCTGGTCATCCGCTCCTGCACCTGCGGGCGCCGGGCGTAGACCTCCACCAGCCGGGCCAGCTTGGACAGGCCGGTGACCCGCCCGTCCTCGCCCGGGATGTAGCCGACGTGCGCGACCCCGTGGAAGGGCACCAGGTGGTGCTCGCAGGTCGAGTACATCGGGATGTCCTTGACCAGGACCATCTCGTCGTGGTCCTCGTCGAAGGTCGTCGCCAGGACCTCGGCCGGGTCCTGCCACAGCCCGGCGAAGGTCTCGGCGTACGCGCGGGCGACCCGGTCGGGGGTGGCCTGCAGGCCGGGACGGTCGGGGTCCTCGCCGACGGCCAGCAGCAGCTCGCGCACGGCGGCCACGGCACGGGCGTGGTCGACACCCGTCCGCGGCCGCTCCAGCAGCAGGTCGGCGCGGTCCTCGTCCCCACCCACCCCGGCCGGGATCTGGCTCATCTCTGCGCCGGGGCGCCGACGTCCCCCACGGCCGTGCTCCCGTGGCCGACGTGGCCGTTGCCGTTCTGGGCGGCCCGCTCGGCCGGGGTCAGCACCGGCGGCTGGTCCGACGGCGTGCGCTTGCCGAAGCCGTTGTACGGGGCCAGCGACGGGCGCTTGGTGACCGGCGCGCAGATGCGGGCCATGTCCTCCTTGGACAGGGTCTCCTTCTCCATCAGCTCGAGCACGAGCTGGTCGAGGACGCCCCGGTACTCGACCAGGATCTCCCACGCCTCGTCGTGCGCGGCCTCGATCAGGGCGCGGATCTCCGCGTCGATGTCGGCCGCGACGGCCTCGGAGTAGTCCGGCCGGGTGCCCATGTCGCGGCCGAGGAACGGCTCGGACTCGTTGCTGCCGTACTTCACCGCACCGAGCTTGGCGCTCATGCCGTACTGGGTGACCATCGCCCGCGCCATGCCGGTCGCCTTCTCGATGTCGTTGCCGGCGCCGGTGGTGGGCTCGTGGAAGACGAGCTCCTCGGCCGCCCGGCCACCCAGCGCGTAGGCGAGGGTGTCGATCATCTCCGACCGGGTCTGCGTGTACTTGTCCTCGGTCGGCAGCACGAGCGTGTGCCCCAGCGAGCGGCCGCGCGGCAGGATCGTCACCTTGTGCACCGGGTCCAGGTTGGGCAGTGCGTGCGCCACCAGGGCGTGGCCGCCCTCGTGGTAGGCGGTGACCTTCTTCTCCTTCTCGCTCATCGCCCGCGTCTTGCGCTCGGGGCCGGCGATGACGCGGTCGATCGCCTCCTCGAGGACGGCGTCGGTGATGACCGTGCCGTTGGTGCGTGCGGTGAGCAGCGCGCCCTCGTTGAGCACGTTGGCCAGGTCGGCGCCGGTGAAGCCGGGCGTGCGGCGGGCCACGGTCTCCAGGTCGACGTCCGGGGCGAGCGGCTTGCCCTTGGCGTGCACCTCGAGGATCCGCTTGCGGCCCTCGAGGTCGGGGCGGTCGACGGCGATCTGCCGGTCGAAGCGGCCCGGGCGCAGCAGCGCCGGGTCGAGGATGTCCGGCCGGTTCGTGGCGGCGATCATGATGACGCCGCCCTTGACGTCGAAGCCGTCCATCTCGACGAGCATCTGGTTGAGCGTCTGCTCGCGCTCGTCGTGCCCGCCGCCCATGCCGGCGCCGCGGTGCCGGCCGACGGCGTCGATCTCGTCGACGAAGATGATCGCCGGCGCGTTCTGCTTGGCCTGCTCGAACAGGTCGCGGACCCGGCTGGCGCCGACACCGACGAACATCTCGACGAAGTCGGAGCCGGAGATCGAGAAGAACGGCACCCCGGCCTCGCCGGCGACGGCGCGGGCCAGCAGCGTCTTGCCGGTCCCGGGAGGGCCGAACAGCAGCACGCCCTTGGGGATCTTGGCGCCGACGGCCTGGAACTTCACCGGGTTGGCCAGGAAGTCCTTGATCTCGTGGAGCTCCTCGATGGCCTCGTCGGCGCCCGCGACGTCGGCGAACGTCGTCTTCGGGCTGTCCTTGGTGATCTGCTTGGCCTTGGACTTGCCGAAGGCCATGACCCCGCGGCCGCCGCCCTGCATGGAGTTGAACAGCCAGAACAGCAGGAGCAGGAGGATCACGAACGGCAGGAAGCTGATCAGCAGGCTGACCAGGACGCTGTCCTGCGTGACGTTGGTGTTGAAGTCGACACCCTCGCCGTCACCCAGGCCGGAGACCAGGTCGAAGACGTCGTCGGCGGCACCGAGCGGGTAGGACGCGGTGATCTGGTCGCTGCCCTCGACCGGGTTGTCCAGCTCGAGGTCGAGCGTCTGTTCCTTGTCGTTGATCGTGACCTGGCGGGCGTTGCCGTTCTCGATCTGCTCGAGCGCGGTCGCGGTGCTGACCTCCTGGAAGCCGCCGTTGCCGCGGAACAGCGAGGAGAACGCCAACGCCAGGAGGACGACGAGGACGACCCAGAACCACACGGAGCGGAAGATCTTCTTGCGTTCCATACACCGATGCCGGGCGGCCGGGTCCTCCGGCCTGTCCCGTCCACCCTCCTGATCGTCCGGGGGACGCTCCCTGCGGCCCGGGCGGGCACCCTGGCGCTACGGTGCAGCGTCGTTGGATCGACGGTACACCGGCGGGCCTGTGCGTCCCCTGTGCGACAGCGGGGGTCTGGCTGACGACCCCCTGGCGGGTGAGCTGCCGCACCGCGGTCCTCCCGGACCGCACCGCGGCCAGGTGCCGTCCCCCTACCTCGACGACCAGCTCAGCTCACGTCTGCGGGTCCTGGCTCAGCACCGACGGTGAGCCAGGACCCGCGACGACCAGCTCAGCTGGTCATCGCCGAGCCGACCGGCGATCAGCTCGAGTACACCTCGGGCTTCAGCGTCGCGATGTAGGGCAGGTCGCGGTAGCGCTCGGCGTAGTCCAGTCCGTAGCCGACGACGAACTCGTTGGGGATGTCGAAGCCGACGTAGCGCACCGGGACGTCGACCTTCACCGCGTCGGGCTTGCGCAGCAGGGCGCAGACCTCGAGCGAGGCCGGACGCCGTCCGCCGAGGTTCTTCAGCAGCCAGGACAGCGTCAGCCCGGAGTCGATGATGTCCTCGATCACCAGCACGTGCTTGTCGCTGATGTCGCGGTCGAGGTCCTTGAGGATGCGCACGACACCGGAGGAGCTGGTGGCCGAGCCGTAGGAGGAGACCGCCATGAACTCCATCTGGGTCGGCAGCCGCAGCGCCCGGGCGAAGTCGCTCATGAACAGCACCGCACCCTTGAGGACGCCGACGAGCAGCACCTCGCGCTCGGCGTAGTCGCCGGCGACCTGGTCGGCCAGCTCGGCGATCTTGGCCTGGATCTGCTCCTCGCTGAGCAGCACGTGGTCGATGTCCGGGCCGTAGCCGTGGTCGTTGCCGAGCTCTGCTGGAGCGGTGGCGGGCTCGCTCACGGGCGGGACTCCTCGCGGGTGTGGGGTGCGTCCTCGGGACGGGGGCCCCGCACGACGGGGGGCGACAGCACCAGCCTGCCAGACGTCCGGAGGGCTCCCGCACCGCCGGGTAGGTCCACCCGGCCCTGTCCCCGCCAGTGCGTGACGAGCGCCTCCACCGCACGCAGGTGGACCGCCTGGACGTCGGGGACACCGGCGCCGCGCAGCCATCCACGGAGCACCCGCCGGCGCAGCGCCGCGGGCAGCGCGGCGAGCTCGCGGGCGGGCAGGCCGCCGTCGACCGCCTCCCCGGCGAGCCGGGCCAGCTGCGTCGCGGCCAGCTCGTCGAGCGCGTCCAGGTCCTCCCGGAGCAGGTCGGCGGTGCGGGCCAGGGCGGGGGCGACGCCGCCGCCGAGCACCTCCTCCATCAGCGGCAGGACCTCGCCGCGCAGCCGGGCGCGGGTGTAGGCGGGGTCGGCGTTCCAGGGGTCGTCCCACACCGGCAGGTCCTGGTCCGCACACGCCCGGCGCGCGGTGGCGCGGCGGACGCCGAGCAGCGGGCGCCACCAGAGGACCCCGCCGGTGGTCCGTTCGGCGACCATGCCGGCCACCGAGCGCGGGCCGGAGCCGCGGCCCAGCCCGAGCAGCACCGTCTCGGCCTGGTCGTCGAGGGTGTGCCCGAGCGCGACGCGGGCGCCGAGGTCGGCGGCCGCGGCGGCGAGCACTGCGTACCGCGCCGTGCGGGCGGCCCCCTCGGGTCCGCCGTCCGCGCCGACCGCCACGCGGCGGACGAGCACGGGGTCCAGGCCGAGCCCGCGGAGCAGCTCCGCCGTCCGCTCGGCCCGCTCCCCGGAGCCGGGCTGCAGGCCGTGGTCGACGGTCACCCCGCCGACGCGCACCCCGGCGGACCGGGCCTCGAAGGCCAGGGCCGCGGCCAGGGCGAGGGAGTCCGCTCCCCCGCTGACCGCGGCGAGCACCGGCTGCCCGCTCCCCCGCAGACCCGGCCGTACGGCGGTCCGCAGGACCGCGACGGCCCGCGGCGGGCCGGACACCGCCCTCAGGCGGGGATGGCGGGGCGGCCGTGCACCCGCTCGACCCAGCGCGCGGGGTCGGTGAGCTCCTCGATGCGGGGCAGGTTCTCCGGCCCCTCCCACACCCGGTTGAAGCCCTCCATGCCGACGAGGTCGACGACCCCGCCCACGAACACGCGACCCTCGGCGTACTGCCGCATCTTCTGCTCGAGGCCGAGCAGCCGGCGCAGCACGCGGTCGATCGGCCCGCGGCCCTTGCGGCGCTGCGCGAACCGCTTGCGCAGCGTCCGCACCGACGGGACGACGTCCGGACCGACGCCGTCCATCACGAACTCGGCGTGCCCCTCGACCAGGCTCATCACGGCGGTGACCCGGTCGAGGACGGCGCGCTGCGCGGGGTCCTGCACCAGCGCCATCAGCCCGGCGTCGTCCCCGCCCTCGCCGCGGGCGGCGTCGAGGACGCTGTGCAGCACGTCGCGCACCCGGTCGCGGAGCACGTCGGGGTCCAGGTCGGTGGCCTCGACGAACTCGGCCATCTGCGCCTCGAGGTGGTCCTTGAGCCACGGGACGGCGGTGAACTGCAGCTGGTGGGTCACCTCGTGCAGGCACACCCACAGCCGGAAGTCGCTGGGGTCGACGCCCAGCCGGCGCTCGGCGTCGACGATGTTGGGGGCGACCAGCAGCAGCCGGCCACCGGTCCCGAAGACCTCGTACTGGCCGAGGACGCGGGAGGAGAGGAAGGCGAGCACGCCGCCGGCCTGCACGCCGGTGGCGCGGGAGCCGATGGCGGTGGCCAGCGGGCCGGGCCGGGACTCCTGCCGGGCGGCGAGCGCGTCGACCAGCGGGTCGAGCAGCGCGGACATCCCCTGCGTGTTGGCGTCCACCCAGCCGGGCCGGTCGACCACGGCGACCTCGGGCACCGGACCGTCCGGGAGGGGGTGCAGGCCGGTGAGGCCCTCGACGTGCGCGACGGCGGTCGCGGCGGCCTCGTGCAGCTCACGGACGACCGCGGCGGCCTCCTCCCGCGTCGTCTGCGGGCCGGGGCCGACCAGGCGGCGGGCGGTGCGTCCGGCGAGGTCCCAGTCCACCATCCGTGCGGGGCTGCTCATCGGCCTCACGGTACGCGCGACCAGGCCCGCAGCGCCCTGCCCACGGTCCGGCTCAGCGGCAGCCGCAGGCGGCCAGCGCCGAGGCGACGTCGTCCAGCGCGGCCTCGGCGGCCAGCCCGTTGGCCGGGGCACCGTCGGCGAGGACGGCGAAGACCAGCAGCCGGCCCTCCGCGGTGACCACCGTGCCGGCCAGGCCGTGCACGCCCAGCAGCGTGCCGGTCTTCGCGCGCACCGAGCCCGGGGCGGTCCCCGGGTCGTCGTCGCCGCGCTCGGCGAGCGTGCCGTCGTAGCCGGCGACGGGCAGCCCGGAGAGGACGGCGGAGGCGTCGGCCAGCGTGCCGTCGGCGGCACCGGTGAGCAGGTCCGCGAGCAGCGCGACCGGGACCCGGTCGGTGGCGGACAGGCCGCTGCCGTCGGCCAGCGAGAGACCCGTGACGTCGAGGCCCAGGCCGGACAGCGCGTCGGTGACCGCCTCGGCGGCCCCGTCGAAGGTGGCCGGCCGGCCGCCGGCGAGGGCGACGTGGCGGGCCAGCGACTCGGTCAGCAGGTTGTCCGACTGGGACAGCGCCTGCTCGACCAGCCGGGCCACCGGCGCCGACCGCACGGTGCCGAGGGTCGGCGCGCCCTGCGGGGCGTCGCCCAGGACGACGGTCGCGCCGGGCGCGCCGAGCGCGACGGCCAGCGCGGTGCCGGCGTCGGTGCCCGGCGCGGCGCTGCGCTGCTGCTCGCTGGGGCTCACCCGGGCACCGTCGACGGCGGTCGCGGTGACCGGGGCGGCGTAGGTGGACGGCGCGTCTCCGGGACCCCAGCCGCCGGCGGTGAGCGGGCCCTCGAACAGCGAGTTGTCGACGACGACGCGGGTCACCTGGGTGCCCACGGGGAGGCCGCTGCGCACCTGGGCGGCGAGGTCGGCGACGGTGGCCGCCCCGGGGTAGGTCAGCGAGGGGACGGTCCGCGACAGCGTCGGGTCGCCGCCGCCGACGAGCACCACCTCGCCGGGCGTGGCGCCCGCCACCACGGTGGTCTCCAGGGTGGCGTCGGGGCCGAGGGTGGTCAGCGCCGCCACGGCCGTGAGCAGCTTGGCGGTCGAGGCCGGCGTGGACGGGCTGTCGCCGTCCTGGTCGAACAGCACCTCCCCCGAGGCGACGTCGACGACCTGGGCCTCGACGCCGGCGCCCAGGGCGGGCGAGCCCAGCAGCGGCGTGAGCTCACCGGCGAGCACCGTGGCGTCCGGGGTGGGCGCCTGCGACGGCAGAGCCGCGAGCACCGGGGCGGCCGGCTCCACGTCGGGCAGCCGGGCCTCGGGGGCGGCGACCTCGGTGGCGGCGCCGTCCCCCCGCGGGGCGAGGACGAACCAGACGCCGGCGGCCACCGCGAGGACCAGCACGAGGACCCCGAGCAGGAGGCGGCGACGGAACCGGGAGTACTTCGGCGTGACGGTCGCCGACCCGCTGCCCGCGATGGTGCCCACCCCCCGAAACCGACCTCCGGCGGTCCTCCGGGGTCCGATCCGCCACACTACGTCCCGTGCAGTTCGACGTGACGATCGAGATCCCGAAGGGCCAGCGGAACAAGTACGAGCTGGACCACACCACCGGACGCATCCGCCTGGACCGGATGCTCTTCACCTCCACCCGCTACCCGGCCGACTACGGGTACATCGAGAACACCCTCGGCCAGGACGACGACCCGCTCGACGCCCTGGTCCTCCTGGAGGAGCCGACCTTCCCCGGCTGCCTCATCACCTGCCGCGCCATCGGCATGTTCCGCATGACCGACGAGAAGGGCGGCGACGACAAGGTCCTCTGCGTGCCGGCCACCGACCCGCGGATGGCCCACCTGACCGACATCGGCGACGTCTCGGAGTTCGACCGGCTGGAGATCCAGCACTTCTTCGAGACCTACAAGGACCTCGAGCCGGGCAAGTCGGTCGAGGGCGCCGAGTGGACCGGCCGTGAGGAGGCCGAGGCGGAGATCAACGCCTCGCTCCGACGGGCCGAGGAAGCAGAACCGCACCACTGATACAGGACCCTCCTGCCCCTGGCCCCTCACCGAGCGGCCGCCGAGCGCACGACGGACGCCGACGGCGGCGCACCTGCCCGGGTGCGCCGCCGTCGGCGTCCCGTGGGGAGCTCAGCCGCCCGGCAGCCCTGCAACCTCCCGCAACGGTTGTGGGCCGGCTCCCGCCGTTGGTTGCCTGCGAGCTCACCCGGGCCTCCCACCAGCCGGCCCGGACCGACGAGGGGGTCAGCCATGGCACCGGACCAGCACCCGCAGGCACCGCGTCCGACGGAGGCCGAGGCGTGAGCGCCGCGCTCGTGACCGGCGCCGGACGCGGCATCGGCCGCGCGATCGCGCTCCGCCTGGCCCGGGACGGCCACGCGGTGGCGGTGAACGACGTCGACGGCGGAGGCGCGGAGGCCGTGGCCGAGGAGATCGGTGCCGCCGGCGGGCGGTCGGTCGCGGTGCCCGCGGACGTGACCGACCGGGACGCGGTGTTCGCGATGGTCGACCGGGCGGCCGACGCCCTGGGCAGCGTCGACGTGATGGTGGCCAACGCCGGGGTGGCCCAGGTCAAGACGCTGCTGGAGGTCACCCCGGAGGACCTGCGCCGGGTGTTCGACGTCAACGTGTTCGGGGTCCTCTACTGCATCCAGGCCGCCGCCGAGCGGATGATCGCGCAGGGCGGCGGCGGGAAGATCATCAGCGCGTCGTCCATCGCGGGGCACTCCGGCTTCGACCGCCTGGGCCACTACAGCGCCACCAAGTTCGCCGTGCGGGGGCTCACCCAGGCCGCCGCGAAGGAGCTCGCCCCGCACGGGATCACCGTGAACGCCTACTGCCCCGGGATCGTCGACACCGCCATGTGGGAGCTGATCGACGAGCGGCTCGGCGAGGCGCTCGACCTGGGGAAGGGCGAGGCCATGGCTAAGTACTCCGAGCTCATCGCCCTGGGCCGGGTGCAGACGCCCGAGGACGTCGCCGGGTTCGTCTCCTACCTCGCCGGGCGGGACTCGGACTACATGACCGGGCAGTCGGTGATGATCGACGGCGGGATCGTCATGGTCTGACCACGAGGCACGAGCACGCCGGGGACGAGCACGTCCGGGACGGACACCCCGTGCCGGACGCGGCGCGCCTCCGGCATCGACGCGGTCGCGCGCACCCGGTGCCCGGCCCGGTCCGGACGCGGGTCACCCCCTGGGTCTACGGCCGGTCCGGCACCAGCTCGGCGAGCAGCGCGCGGACGCGGGCGTCGACGTCGTCGACGATGCGCCGCACCGTGTCGAGGTCCTGGCCGGCCGGGTCGTCGACGGGCCAGTCCTCGTAGCGCTTGCCGGGGAGGACCGGGCACGTCTCGCCGCAGCCCATGGTGACCACCACGTCGGCGGCCCGGAGGAGGTCGGTGTCGAGCCGGGTCGGGACGTGGCCGGTGACCGGCAGCCCCCGCTCGGCGAGCACCTGCGCGACCACCGGGTTCACGCCGGCACCCGGCTCGGACCCGGCCGAGCGGACCTCGACGGCGTCGCCGCCGAGGTGCCGGGTGAGCACCTGCGCGGCGACGGAGCGCCCGGAGTTGTGGATGCAGGCGAACAGGACGCTCGGCCTGCCGCTCATCGGACCTCCTCGGGGGGAACGGGAGCGCATCAGCAGCAGTCCGGGTCGAGAACGCGGCACAACGCCCCGAGGGAGTCCCGGCGGGCCCGGTACCAGACGTTCATCCCGCGCCGCTCGCCGTCGCTGATGAGCCCGGCCCGGCGCAGCACCGACAGGTGGTGGCTGACGGTGGCCTCGGTGAGCCCGACCGCCGGCGCGAGGTCGCAGGTGCAGACCTCGTCGGCGGCCAGCAGCAGCGACATCAGCCGCACCCGGACCGGATCGGCCAGCGCCTTGAGCCGCACCGCGACCTCGAGCGCCGCGTCGGCGTCCATGGGGGCGGCCGCCACCGGGGCGCAGCGGACGGGGGTGCTGGTGTCGATGACCGGCAGGGCCTTGGGCACGGGACCATCGTGCCAACCCTGTTGACATACGTCAAAGACGTCGGCACGCTCCCTGCCACGGGGATTCGATGAACGTCTAACCCTCGGAGGTGCTCCGTGTCCCGCATCCAGCTCGCCCTCAACGTCGACGACGTCGAGGCCGCCACCGCCTTCTACGCCACGCTGTTCGGCACCGAGCCGGCCAAGACCCGGCCCGGGTACGCCAACTTCGCCATCGCCGACCCGCCGCTGAAGTTGGTCCTGCTGGAGAACCCCGGGCAGGGCGGCACGCTCAACCACCTCGGCGTCGAGGTCGGCTCCGTCGAGGAGGTCGACGCCGAGCAGACCCGCCTCGCCGCCCAGGGCCTGGCGTCGGTCGACGAGCGCGGCACGACCTGCTGCTACGCGAAGCAGGACAAGTTCTGGGTCGAGAACACCCCCGGCGGAGAGCGGTGGGAGGTCTACACGGTGCTGGCCGACAGCCCGACCTTCGGCGGCGACCCCGGCGACGGCCCGGCCTGCTGCGGCGACGCACCCGGGACCGCCGAGCCGGCTGCGGCGACGCGCTGCTGCTGAGCGCACCCGGCTCCCGGACCGACGCAGCGGCCCCGTCCGGGTGGACGGGGCCGCTGCGACTGGAGCCGCCTGTCGGAATCGAACCGACGACCTTCTCATTACGAGTGAGATGCTCTACCGACTGAGCTAAGGCGGCGGACGTGCGCAACCAGCTTACGTGACCGCCCGGCCGCCCCCGCGCAGGCCCCGGCGGCTCATGACGGCAGTCGCAGCGCCACGGTCAGCGCCTCCACGGCGACCTGCGGCTTCACGTTCTGCTCCAGCGCCGTGCGGCAGTCCAGGACGGCGTCGATGCGGCGCAGCGCACCCTCCGGGCCGATCCGCCGGGCGAGCTCCTCCGCGTCGGCGCGGCGGTCGGGGTGGGCCAGGTGCGGTGCGTCGCCCCCGGTCGTGGCCAGCACCAGCGCGTCGCGGTACAGCGCGGCGAGGTCGACCAGCGCCCGGTCCAGCGAGTCGCGTCCCAGCCGGGTGGCGCGCGACTTCTGCCGCTTCTCCAGCTCCTTGAGGTGCCCGGCCCCGCGGCTGGCGGCGGCCACGCCGGGACCGCGGGCGCCGACCCCGAGGCTCTGCTTGACCGCCTCGGTCTCGGCGCCGTCGAGCTCGGCCGTCGCCCGGTCGGACTCCTCCCTGGCGGCGCTGACCAGGTCGTCGGCGGCGTTGAGGCAGGCGGCGAGCGAGACCAGCGACAGGGGCACGTCGAGGACCGCCTTGCGGGCCAGCCGGGCGTCCTCGTCGCGCGCGAGGTGTCGCGCGCGCCCGACGTGCCCGCCGGCGGCCGCAGCTGACCAGGCGGCCAGGCCTGCGTCGACGCCGTCCCGGCGGACCAGGACGTCGGCGACCGCGTCGACCGGGGGCTGCCGCAGGCCGACGACCCGGCAGCGGGAGCGGATGGTCACCGGCACGTCGTCGGGGTGCAGGCTCGGCGCGCAGAGCAGGAAGACCGTCCGCGCCGGCGGCTCCTCGAGCATCTTCAGGACCGTGTTGGAGGCCTGCTCGGTCATCCGGTCGGCGTCCTCGACCAGCACCACCTGCCAGCGCCCCTGCGACGGCGCCCGCCCGGCGATGCGGACCAGCTCGCGCACCTCGGCCACGCCGATGGACAGCCCCTCCGGGACGACGGTCTGCACGTCGGCGTGGGTGCCGGCGAGCACCGTGCGGCAGGCGTGGCAGGTGCCGTCGCCGCCGTCGGGGCACTGGAGCGCGGCGGCGAAGGCGCGGGCGGCGACCGACCGCCCCGACCCCGGCGGGCCGGTGAACAGCCAGGCGTGGGTCATCGCGGTGGGGTCGGCCACCGCGGCCTGCAGCTCGGCGACGACCGCGGGCTGGCCGATGACCTGCTCCCACACCCCGCTCACGCCGCCTCCTCGCTGGCCCTCGTCGGCCGCGTGCGCGGCGCTGCTGTGCCCATCGGTGAGCTCGCGAGCTCGCTCACGCGTGCACCTCCAGCAGCGCGCCGACCCGCTCGCGGACGTCGGCGGCGAGCTCCTCGACACCGCGGGTGGCGTCGAGCACCAGGTAGCGCCCCGGCTCGGCTGCGGCGAGGGCGCGGAAGGTGTCGCGGACCCGGTGGTGGAACTCCAGCGACTCCGACTCGAGCCGGTCGGCGACCGCCCGGCCGCGGGCGCGGGCGAGCCCGGTCTCCGGCGGCAGGTCGAGCAGCACGGTGAGGTCCGGGCGCAGCCCCTGGGTCGCCCAGCGGGAGATCGCCGCGACGTCGTCCAGGCCGATGGTGCGCCCGGCGCCCTGGTAGGCCAGCGAGCTGTCGACGTACCGGTCGGTCACCACCACCTCGCCGGCCGCCAGCGCGGGGCGCAGGACGGCGTGCGCGTGCTGGGCGCGGTCGGCGGCGTACAGCAGCGCCTCGGCGCGCGGGGACAGGCCGGTGTGCGCGCGGTCGAGCACGATCGCCCGGACGGCGGCGCCGGCGGGGGTGCCGCCGGGTTCGAAGGTGGCCCGCGCCGTCCGCCCCTGCGCGCTCAGCCACTCGCAGAGCAGCCGGACCTGGGTGGACTTGCCCGCGCCCTCGCCGCCCTCGAACGCGATGAACAGCCCGCCGGGTCGGCCGGCGGCCTCGACGGGGAGGGCGGGCGGACCGTCGTCGGACACGGGGCTCCCGGGTGGGTGGGTGGCTGGCGGCTCGGCGGCAGCCACGGTACCGGCCGGGACCGACGGGACCCGGCTCCCGGGCCCTAGGGTCGGGACGTGACGAGCACCGCCTCCTGGGACCCCGCCGGCTACCTGCGCTTCGGCGACGAGCGGGCACGGCCGTTCACCGACCTGCTGGCCCGGGTCGGCGCCCGGGAGCCGCGGACCGTCGTCGACCTGGGCTGCGGCGAGGGCGCGCTGACCGCGTCGCTGGCGCAGCGATGGCCGGGCGCGCGGGTCACCGGAGTCGACTCCTCACCGGAGATGCTGGCCGCGGCCGCCGCGCACGCCGTCCCCGGCCGGGTGACCTTCACCCAGGGCGACGTGCAGGGGTGGCAGCCCGGCGAGCCGGTCGACGTCCTGGTCACCAACGCCGTCCTGCACTGGGTGCCCGGGCACGCCGACCTGCTGCGCCGGTGGGCCGGGCAGCTGGCGCCCGGCGGCTGGCTGGCGCTGCAGGTGCCCGGCAACTGGCGAGCGCCCACCCACGCGCTGCTGGCCGGTCTCTGCCGCGCGCCGCGCTGGGCCGGGCTCGTGGGCGACGCGGCACCGGCGGAGGACGCGGTGCTCGACCCGGCCGGCTACCTGGAGGTGCTCAGCGGCGCGGGGCTGACCACCGACGCGTGGGAGACGACCTACCTGCACGTGCTGCGTGGGGACGACCCGGTGCTCGGCTGGGTCCGCTCGACCGTGCTGCGCCCGGTGCTCGCCCGGCTCGGCGAGGACGACGCCGCCGAGCTGACCGCGGAGTACGCCGCGGCGCTGCGCGCCGCGTACCCGCGCCGTCCGGACGGGACGACGCTGCTGCCCTTCCGGCGGGTGTTCGCCGTCGGGCACGCCGGGTGAGCCGTCAGACGACCACGTTCGGCAGGCAGGAGCGGACCCCGCCGTCGGCGCCCCGCTCGAAGGCGTCGATGCGCTCCTGCGCGGTGCCGTGCGTCTCGGTCTGCTGCTCGCCGTTCTCGTCGATGTAGACCGTGCCCCACGCGTTCTCGCTGGCGACGGCGGTCAACGCGGCGGTGAACTCCTGCTGGTCACCCTCCTCCAGGCGCAGCAGCCCGTCGTCGACGGCGCCCTGCAGCGTGGCCCCCGCCAGGCAGTCGGCCTGCAGCTCGTAGGCCTCCTCCACCAGCGCCGGGTCGAGGTGGGAGACGACCGAGTGGGCCCACTCGTGCGCGACGACCAGGTAGACGAAGCCGTCGCCGAGGTCCTGCGAGAGCAGCATCAGGTCGACCTCGAAGGCGAGGAAGTCCCCGATCGGGCAGTGGAAGGCGTTGCCCTCGGGGAGCAGCAGGTCGCCGCAGTACACCTGCTCGGCCGGGGCGTCGTAGAGACCGGGGGCGCGGGCGGCCGGCGCGAGTCCCGGCGCGGTGTAGCTGCCGGCGAAGTAGTCGTCCCAGTGGGTGCGCCACCAGGCGTCCACGGCGTCCAGCGCCATGGCGTAGTCGGCGTCGAGGTCGTCGGTCGCGGCGGCGCCGGACCCGGTGACCGGGATCGGCTGCGACGCGTACGCCGCCGGCTCCGGGCTGTCGGCCGCGGCCGGGGTGGCCGTGCCGAGGAGCACGGCGGTCACGAGTGCGGTCAGCAGTCGGCCTGCGCGCGTCGCCATGGTGTGGATCCCTCCGTCGCGGACGCCGCGGAGGCTAGGGGTGGGCCCCGCAGGGCCCGCAAGGTGCGCCGGGTCGCCGCGGCCCGCCGTGGGTGCGTTCGTGACCCGCGGTGGCCGCGACAGGCCGGTGCGTCGTCAACGACCCCTCCCCAGCCGGGCTCAGGCGGGGGTCAGCCGGTAGGCGTCGGTTCGGTGGGGCAGGTCGAGGAGGGCGCGGCCGCGGGTGTCGGGATGGGTGTCGAGCACCGTCCGCACCTCTCGCAGGAACTGTGCCCGCCGGCCGTCGTCCATCGTGGCGACGTAGCTGCGGGTGGCGATGCCGGCGACCAGCCGCTCCGGACTGAGCCGTTGCACGGTGCCGGAGCGGTGGTGCTCGACCCGCGCGCCGAGCGCCCGGGCGAAGGCGTCGACGACGCCCCGGTCGGCCTCGTGGCCGCGCGCCTCGGCGGCCAGTGCCCGGCCGAGCGTGGCCACCCACGCGACCTCCTCGTCGCGGGTGTTCCACACCAGGCCGACCACGCCGTCGGGACGCAGCACCCGCTGCAGCTGCACCGCCGTGGGCTCCGGGTCGAACCAGTGCGCGGCCTGCCCGGCGACCACGGCGTCGACGCTGCCGTCGGGCAGCGGCACCGCCTCCGCGTCGCCGACGTACGCGGCCACCTGCGGGTACCTCGCACGCAGCTCGGCCAGCATCGGCTCGGCCGGGTCGACGGCCACCACCTCGTGCCCGGCCGCCAGCAGGACACCGGTGAGCAGGCCGGTGCCGGCGCCGAGGTCGAGCACGCGCCGCGGGCGCTCCCCCACCAGGGAGGTCACCGCGTCGGCCGGGTAGCCCGGCCGGTGGGTGGCGTAGCCGGCGGCGACGGAGCCGAACGAGGTCCGCCGCTGCCGCCAGGCCTCGGCGTCGGCTCCGCCGTCCGGCACGGGGACGGTCAGCGCGCGGGGACGGCGTCGCTGTCCGCCGTCGCCTTCTTCGTGGCCCTCGTGGCGGTCGTCTTCTTCGCGGCCGCGGTCTTCGTCGTCGCCTTGGCCGTCGTCTTGGTGGCCGTCGTCTTGGTGGCCGTCGTCGTGGTGGCCGTCGTCTTCTTGGCGGCGGCCTTCTTCTTGGTGGCCTTCTTCCTGGTGCTCGGGTTGGCGCGCCGGTCGGCCAGCAGCTCGGCGGCGCGCGCGAGGGTGATGCTCTCGACGTCGTCGCCCTTGCGCAGGCTGGCGTTGGTCTCGCCGTCGGTCACGTACGGCCCGAACCGGCCCTCGCGGACGGTGATCGCGCCCTGGGTGACCGGGTCGGCACCCAGCTCCTTGAGCGGCGCCGCGGCGGCCCGGCGCCCCCGCTGCTTGGGCTGGGCGAAGATCGCCAGCGCCTCGTCGAGGGTGACGGTGAACAACCGGTCCTCGGACTCCAGCGAGCGCGAGTCGGTGCCCTTCTTCAGGTAGGGCCCGTAGCGGCCGTTGAGCGCCTGGATCTCCTCGCCGTCCGGCGCGGTGCCGACCGTGCGCGGCAGGGTCAGCAGCTTGAGGGCGTCGTCGAGGGTCACCGTCTCCGGGGACATCGAGGACAACAGGCTCGCCGTCCGCGGGCTCTCCTTGCTGCCCTCGGGCACGACGGTGGTGACGTAGGGGCCGTACCGGCCGGCCTTGACCACGACCGGCAGCCCGGACTCCGGGTCGGTGCCGAGCTCGCGGTCGCCCGACGGCGCGGCGAGCAGCTCCTCGACCTTCTCCTGGGTCAGCTCGTCGGGGGCCAGGTCCTCCGGGAGGCTGACCCGGGGACCGTCCTCGCCGCCGACCTGCAGGTAGGGCCCGTAGCGCCCGACCCGGACGACGACCGGCTCGCCGTTCGGCCCGGTGGCCCGCAGCGGGATCGAGTTGACCCCGCGGGCGTCGATCTCCTCCAGCTGCTGGCCGATGACCGACTTGAGGCCGCCGGAGGCGGCGATCCCGCCGGCGTGCCGGCCCTCGCCGCCGAAGTAGAACTCCGTCAGCCAGTCCACCCGGCCCAGGTCCCCGGCGGCGATCTCGTCGAGCTCGTTCTCCAGCGAAGCGGTGAAGTCGTAGTCGACGAGCTGGGCGAAGTGCTGCTCCAGCAGGTTCACCACGGCGAAGGCCACGAAGGTGGGCACCAGCGCGGAGCCCTTCTTCCAGACGTAACCGCGGTCCTGGATGGTCTGCATGATCGACGCGTAGGTGGAGGGGCGACCGATGCCCAGCTCCTCCAGGCGCGCGACCAGGCTGGGCTCGGTGTAGCGGGACGGCGGGGTCGTCGTGTGTCCCTTGGCCTCGAGCTCGCGGGTGTCGAGCTGCTGGCCGCGCTCGACCCGCGGCAGCCGGCGCTCGGCGTCGTCGCTGCCGTGGTCGTCGTCCCCGGCGGCGCCCTCGTCGCGCGACTCGACGTAGGCGCGGAGGAAGCCGGGGAAGGTGATGGTGCGGCCGCTGGCGGTGAACTCGACCGCCTCGTCGGTGCTGCTGCGCCCGGCCAGCCGGATGCTCACGCTCTGGCCCACGGCGTCGGCCATCTGCGAGGCGATCGTGCGCTGCCAGATCAGCTCGTAGAGCCGGAACTCGTCGCGGGCCAGCTGGCCGGCGAGCTGGCCGGGGGTGCGGAAGCTGTCCCCGGCGGGACGGATCGCCTCGTGCGCCTCCTGCGCGCCCTTGGCCTTCTTCGCGTAGCGGCGGGCCTCGGCCGGGACGTAGGCGTCGCCGTACAGCTCGCGGGCCTGGGTGCGGGCGGCGTTGATCGCCTCGTTGGAGAGGTTGGTCGAGTCGGTCCGCATGTAGGTGATGTGGCCGTTCTCGTACAGCCGCTGCGCCACCCGCATGACCTGCGCGGAGGACCAGCCGAGCTTGCGGCCGGCCTCCATCTGCAGCGTCGAGGTGGTGAACGGCGCGTACGGACGCCGCCGGTAGGGCTTCTCGTCGACCCGGCTGACGGTGACCTGCCGGCCCTCCAGCCGGGCGGCCAGACCCCGGGCGCCGGCCTCGTCGAGGTGCACGACCTCGCCGGTGACCCGACCGGTGGCGGGGTCGAAGTCGCGGCCGGTCGCGACCCGGCTGTCGTCGACGCTGACCAGGCGGGCGCGCAGGGTCGTCGGCTCCCCCTCGTCGGCGCCGCTGCGCCGGCCGGTGACCGCGAAGGTGCCCTCGAGCGACCAGTAGTCGGCCGAGCGGAAGGCCATCCGCTCGCGCTCGCGCTCGACGACGATCCGGGTGGCCACCGACTGCACGCGGCCGGCCGAGAGCTTGGGGAGGACCTTCTTCCACAGCACGGGGCTGACCTCGTAGCCGTAGAGCCGGTCGAGGATGCGGCGGGTCTCCTGCGCGTCGACCAGCGCGGTGTCCAGCTCGCGCGGGTTGGCCACGGCACGGGCGATCGCCTCGGGGGTGATCTCGTGGAAGACCATGCGGCGCACCGGCACGCGTGGCTTGAGCGTGTCGACCAGGTGCCAGGCGATGGCCTCGCCCTCGCGGTCCTCATCGGTGGCGAGGTAGACCTCGCTGGCGTCCTTCACCAGCTGCTTGAGGCGGCTGACCTGCTGCTTGCGGTCGGGGCTGACCACGTAGAGCGGCTCGAAGGCGTTGTCGACGTCGACACCCAGCCGCGCCCAGGACGCACCCTTGTGCTCGGCCGGCACGTCCGCGGCGTTGCGCGGCAGGTCGCGGATGTGCCCGACGCTGGCCTCGACGACGTAACCGTTGCCCAGGTACCCGGCGATCTTCCCGGCCTTGGTCGGGGACTCCACGATGACCAGCGGCCGCCCACCGCCGGCGGCGGTCCGGCGGCGGGCAGGGGTGCTCGTGCCCCCGGAGGTCGCCGCGGCGGCCCGGGTGCCGGTGTTCGTGGTCTTCGTGGGTGCCACGGTGCTCCTGTCGGTGGTGCTCGGTGCAGGCGCCGGTGGTCCGGCGCCGGGCGACGCGGTCGCTGTCCGCGCGCCCTCGGCGACGCCACGGTAGGCCACGGGGCCGACGGGGAGCCCTGTGGCGACCCAACGTGGGCGTGCCGTCACCCGATCCAATGGCCGGCGGTCGCGCCGTGTTCCCGGGCCCAGCGCGTCATGCCGACTCCCGGACTCCGGCCACCACCTCGCCGACAGCAGCCAGCGTCGGGAAGTGCTCGCTGTAGTGCTCCCAGTGCATCATCACCGGACCGGTGGGGAGCTCGATGGCCCCGAAGTCGTCATCCCACGTCGAGTACTCCCCGTGCGCGTCCCACCAGGTGATCGGGTCTGCGGGAGACGACGCCTCGTACACCTCGGCGACCTCGAGGCCCTCGGCGTCGTTGTCCACACCCGGGCTCCCGTTGAGGACGACCGCGTCCGCGGCCATCCTCCCGGGGGCGTCGGCGGCGGCGTCCACCACCCTGGTCCCGTAGCTGTGCGCACTGACCACGACCCGGGCCGGATCAGCGGCCCGAGCGGCGGAGAAGCCGTCCAGCGCGCTGTCCAGGGCGCGGCCGCCCGCACGACTGATCGACGTGCCGAGCGCACCGATGCCCATGGGAGGCCGGTAGCCGAACCAGGCCACCGCGGCCACCGCCAGCCCCGGCGCGGCAGCGCGGGCCGCATCGGCCACCGCGTCGGCGTTGCCTACCAGCTCGTCGAGGTCGCCGTCAGGCGTGTTGGTCATCCCCGGGACCAGGAGTGCGATCGAATCGGCGGTGTCCAGGTCGCCCAGCCCCAGGGCGACCAGTTCGCCCGCCGGGGCGAACTGCACCAACTGGACCTGCTCCCCGTCCGACTCCCTGCGGGAGATCTCCGCCGCCACGGCCCCGGCGGTCGCATGGCCGGGCACGGACGGGTCCGCCAGCACCTCGCCGAGCACCAGCCGGTTGGCGTGATCGCGCGCCCATGCGGGCAGGCCCTCCAGTCCACCGATCAGAGCAGGGCGGCCGTCGATGGCCGCGACCCGCTCCGCCGTGGAGAGGCCCGCCCACCAGGCAGCCACCGCAGCCGCATCCCCACCGGTCGGCGGGCACGGGACGGATGGTCCCGACGGGTCCCCGGCGACCAGCCACGACAGGTCGCCGAAGGACACCGGCGCGAGTGCCCCGCCGATGCCCAGCCCGGCGAGTGAGCCCGCGGCCTCGCCGGCGGCCAGGGCGGCCCGCTGTCCGGCGGTCACGGCCTCGATCGCCAGTTCCTCGGCACGCAGGGCGGCGGATGCGTCCTCGACGGCGAGCCCGGTGACGGGATCGGACGGAAGCGGCCCGGCCAGCCGCCCGGCGCCGTCGAGCACGACGGGAACCGACGCGGCGGCGGCCAGCGCCCGCTCGGCGAGCTCCCGTGCGGTCTCCGCCTCGCCCAGGAGGCGCTGCGCGTGCTCGAGGGACTCGCCGAGGGCCGCGGTGACCGCGGTGGCGACCGCCGAGACCTCCACGAGCGCGGCGGCCGCGGACTGCGCCGCCGGCCCGTACCAGCAGGAGGCGTCCTCCAGCGAGCGGCCGACGGCCTCCACCCGGGCCCGCCAGGGCGGCAGGCCGCCGGCGACCGAGTCGAGGGTCCAGACCGCCCCGCGCAGCAGCGGGACCTCCCACCCGGCGACCTCGGGAAGGGTGGGGGCGCTCACCGGGCTGCCGGGGTGGAGCGCCGGGCGAGCACCCGGTCGGCCAGCGCCGCGTCGGCCGCCCGGTAGGAGTCGACGGCCGCGGACAGGGTCGCGGCGAGCGCCCCGGTCTGCTGGCCCAGGAGCTCCAGGGCGGTGCCCCAGCCCGAGCCCGCGGCGCCGGCGCTCTCCCCGGCTCCCCCGCTGACCGCCGTCCCCAGGGAGACCGTGGTGGACCGGCACAGCCGCGCCTCCCCGGCGAGCTCGGCGGCGAGGCCGGCCAGCTCGGCGGCCAGCGCGTCGATGGCGTCGAACTCCGCGGCGATCGTTGCGGACACGTCAGGACCTCCCGGCGTCTGTCCGGGCCCCCGGCGGGTCCGGTGCGGCGGGACGCTAGGTCGGCCGGGTGCCGTCCTCGGGCTGTCCGTCCACAGCGCGGGTGACCGTCCACAGACCGGGCACGGGCGCGCCGGTCGGCGCGCCCGTGCCGCAGGGTCCGGTGCGTGCGCTCAGGGAGCGGTGGTGGTCAGCGAGGTGGGGGCGTCGGCGGGGGCACCCCCCACGACGACCGAGCGACGCTTGGACACGACCACGGCGCCGACGATGATCAGCGCCGCGACCACCGCGATCGCGATGCGGGCGGCGGTGTTCTGCCCCTCGCCGACCGACATGCCGACCACGGCGGGCGCGATGAGCAGCGCCACCAGGTTCATGACCTTGATCAGCGGGTTGATCGCCGGGCCCGCGGTGTCCTTGAACGGGTCGCCGACGGTGTCGCCGATGACCGTGGCCGCGTGCGCCTCGCTGCCCTTCCCGCCGTACGCGCCGTCCTCGACCATCTTCTTGGCGTTGTCCCACGCGCCTCCGGAGTTGGCGAGGAAGACGGCCATGAGCGTGCCGGCCGCGATCGCACCGACCAGGTAGGCAGCGAGCGGTCCGAAGCCGAGCCCGAAGCCGACGGCCACGGGGGCGAGGACGGCGAGCAGACCCGGGGTGGCCAGCTCGCGCAGCGAGTCCTTGGTGCAGATGTCGACGACACGGCTGTAGTCCGGGCGCTCGGTGCGGTCCATGATCCCGGGGTGGGTGCGGAACTGCTCCCGCACCTCGAACACCACCCGCCCGGCCGCACGGGAGACCGCGCTGATCGCCAGGCCGGAGAAGAAGAACACCACGGAGGCGCCGAGCACCGCGCCCACGACGTTGCTCGGGTCGACGAGGCTGAACGCCTGCCCCAGGTCCACGCCCTCGAGGGCGACGCGCACCTGCTCGTTGTAGGAGCCGAACAGCGCCGTCGCGGCGAGGACGGCAGTGGCGATCGCGATGCCCTTGGTGATGGCCTTGGTGGTGTTGCCGACCGCGTCGAGGTCGGTGAGCACGCGGGCGCCCTCGTCGTCGATGTCGCCGGACATCTCGGCGATCCCCTGCGCGTTGTCGCTGACCGGGCCGAAGGTGTCCATCGAGACGATCACGCCGGCCGTCGTCAGCAGGCCGCAGCCGGCGAGCGCGACCGCGTACAGCGCGGCACCGCCGCCGACCAGGAAGGCGCCGTAGACCGCGCCGCCGATCAGCAGCGCCGCGTACACCGCGGACTCCAGGCCCAGCGAGATGCCGGAGAGGATGACCGTCGCCGGGCCGGTCAGCGAGCTGCGCCCGACCTCCTGCACCGGCTTGCGGCTGGTCTCGGTGAAGTAGCCGGTGAGCTGCTGGATCGCCGCCGCCAGCACGATGCCGACGAGCACCGAGACGAACCCGAGCACCTGCGGGCTGACGACGCTGTCGGGGATGTCGGCCACGTCGGGCAGCACGGTGAACGAGGCCGCCGCGACGAGGACCAGGGAGACGACCGCGGAGGTGAAGAAGCCCCTGTTGATCGGCGCCAGGCCGCTCGCGTCGTTCTTGCCGGGGTTGCTGGCCAGGATGCCGACGACCGAGGCGATCACCCCGATGGCGGCGACGGTGAGCGGGAAGACCATGCCGACCGCGCCGAAGAAGACCTGGCCGAGGATGAGGGCGGCGACCAGGGTGACGGCGTAGGACTCGAACAGGTCGGCGGCCATGCCCGCGCAGTCCCCGACGTTGTCCCCCACGTTGTCGGCGATGGTCGCCGCGTTGCGCGGGTCGTCCTCGGGGATGCCGGCCTCGACCTTGCCCACGAGGTCCGCGCCGACGTCCGCGGCCTTGGTGAAGATGCCGCCGCCGACGCGCATGAACATCGCCAGCAGGGCCCCGCCGAAGCCGAAGCCCTCGAGCACCACGGGGGCGGTCTCGTCGAACAGCAGCAGCGCGAGGGCCGCTCCGAACAGACCCAGGCCGACGGTGATCATCCCGCAGACGCCGCCGGTGCGGTACGCGATGCGGAAGGCCGGCCGGTAGCCGCCCGTGCGGGCGGCAGCGGCCACGCGCACGTTGCCGCGGGTGGCCAGGGTCATCCCGATGAAGCCGACCGTCGCCGAGAAGAGCGCGCCGACCAGGAAGAACAGCGCCCGGCCGACGCGGGTCCCCCAGCCGCCGTCGTGCACGGGGAGGACCAGCAGGAGCAGGAAGACGATGACCGCGAAGACGCCGAGGGTCTTGAACTGTCTGCGCAGGTACGCCGCCGCACCCTCCTGCACCGCCTGCGCGATCTCGCGCATCGTCGGAGTGCCCTGGTCGGCGGCCATGACGGCGCGGACCAGGTAGGCCGCGAAGGCGAGAGCGGCGAGCGAGACGGCGAGGACGATCGCCACCAGCACGACGTCCCCGCCGGAGAGTGCACTGTCCGGCATGTGTTTCCTCCCAGCGGTCGGCTGCCCCCGGGGCGCACTCGCTCCGGTCGGCGGAGGTACGTGTCCAGCACGCACGGGCCTGCACGGCTGGTGCCGCCGGAGTGTAAGGGAGATCACACCCCGTACCGGTAGTCCCGCAGCCGGTCCAGTTCGGGCGCCGGGAGCCAGCGCGACGTCACCTGCAGGTGTGACAGTTGGGGGGTGACCGCGCTACACCCGGTCCGGTCGGCTCCCCCTCCCGGCACGGACCCTCTTCCCCAGGGTGGGTCGCCCTCCCCCGCCGGCGCGCCGCTGCCGGGTGCCGACCTGCTGGACGCCGTCCTCTCCGGGACACCCGAGGAGGAGCAGCCGGTCACCCACGTGCACCGGATGCCGGTGCGGGACAGCCGCACCCTGCCGTGGCCGGCGTGGGTGAGTCCGGAGCTGCGCGCGCGGCTCGAGGCCCAGGGCGTGTCGGCACCGTGGCGGCACCAGGTGGAGGCCGCGCAGCTGGCCCGCGACGGCTCGCACGTGGTCGTGGCCACGGGGACGGCGTCGGGCAAGTCGCTGGCCTACCAGGTGCCGGCGCTGACCCGGCTCGCCGAGGACCCCCGCGCCTGCGTCCTCTACCTCGCGCCGACCAAGGCCCTCGCCCGCGACCAGCTGGCGTCGGTGGCCGGGCTGGCCGACCCGTCGGTGCGCCCCGCGGCCTACGACGGCGACACCCCGATGGAGGAGCGGGAGTGGGTCCGGCGGCACTCGCGCTGGATCGTCACCAACCCCGACATGCTCCACCGCGGCGTGCTGCCCGCCCACCAGAAGTGGTCGAGCACCCTGCGCCGGCTGGCCTACGTCGTCGTCGACGAGTGCCACGCCTACCGCGGCGTCTTCGGCTCGCACGTCGGTCACGTGCTGCGCCGGCTGCGGCGGATCTGCCGCCGCTACGGCGCCGAGCCGGTGTTCCTGCTGGCCTCCGCGACGGTGGCCGAGCCGGCCGCCGCGGCCACCCGCCTGGTCGGCGCCCCGGTCGTCGCCGTGACCGAGGACGGCTCGCCGCGGCCCGGGGCGACCTTCGCGCTGTGGGAGCCGCCGCTGACCGAGCGCACCGGCGAGCACGGCGCCCCGCTGCGCCGCTCGGCGGCCGCAGACGCCGCCACCCTGCTCGCCGACCTGGTCGAGCGCGGCGCCCGCACCCTGGCGTTCGTCCGGTCGCGGCGCAGCGCGGAGTCGGTCGCCGAGCAGGCGCGGCACGTGCTGCGCGACCGCGGTCGCGCCGACCTCGCCCGCCGGGTCGACTCCTACCGCGGCGGCTACCTGCCCGAGGAACGGCGGGAGCTGGAGCGGGCCCTGTCGGCCGGCGACCTGCTCGGCGTGGCCACCACCAACGCCCTCGAGCTGGGCATCGACATCGCCGGCCTGGACGCGGTCGTGCTCGCCGGCTACCCCGGGACGCTGGCCTCGCTGTGGCAGCAGGCCGGCCGCGCGGGACGGGCGCAGCGGGAGTCGCTGGTGGTGTTCGTGGCCCGCGACGACCCGCTGGACCACTACCTCGCCCACCACCCGCGCGCGGTGTTCGGCCGGCCGGTGGAGGCCACGGTCACCGACCCCACCAACCCCTACGTGCTGGGGCCGCAGCTGTGCTGCGCGGCCGCCGAGCTGCCGCTGGTCCCCGAGGACCTGGCCGACTTCGGGGGCGCGGCGGCCGAGGCGCGGGTCGAGGAGCTCGTCGCCGAGGGCGCGCTGCGCCGTCGTCCCACCGGCTGGTACTGGGCCGGACGAGGCCGGCCGGACGTCGACATCCGCGGCAGCGGCCTGGCGCCGGTGACGATCATCGAGGGCGACACCGGCCGGCTGCTGGGCACCGTGGACGGCGACGCCGCGCACGCCACCGTGCACACCGGCGCGGTCTACGTGCACCGCGGCGAGACCTACGTCGTCGACGAGTTCGACGTGGACGAGGCCGTCGCGGTCGTCCACCCGGAGAGCCCCGAGTGGACGACGGTGGCGCGCGACGTCACCGACCTCGCGGTCGTGGCCCCCGACCGGTCGCGGTCGCTGGGCACGGTCACCGCGCACACCGGCGTCGTCGACGTGACCAACCAGGTGGTGGCCTACCAGCGCCGCCGGCTGGGGACCGGTGAGGTGCTCGCCGAGTTCCCCCTGGACCTGCCGGCCCGGCAGCTGCGCACCCGCGCCGTGTGGCTGACCCTCGACGAGCGGGCCGTCGGCCGGGCCGAGGTGGACGACGCCGAGCTCCCCGGCTCGCTGCACGCCGCCGAGCACGCCGCCATCGGCATCCTGCCGCTGCTGGCCACCTGCGACCGGTGGGACCTCGGCGGGGTCTCGACCGCCCTGCACCCGGACACCGGCGCGGCCACGATCGTCGTCTACGACGGGCACCCCGGCGGCGCGGGCTTCGCCGAGCGCGGGTTCGCCGAGCTGCGGCGCTGGCTGCAGGCGACCCGGGCGACGGTGGCCAGCTGCGAGTGCGAGAGCGGCTGCCCCTCCTGCGTGCAGTCGCCCAAGTGCGGCAACGGCAACGAACCGCTGGACAAGGCGGGGGCCGTGCGGGTGCTCGACGTCGTCCTCGACGAGCTGGCCACCGCCGAGGCGGCCGGCGAGGACCCCGCCGACCAGGACCCCGCCGACCAGGACCCCGCCGACGAGGACCCCGCGGACCGGACCGACACCGCGCAGGAGCAACCCGGACCGGTCGAGGACGACCTCGTCTTCTGACCCGGCCGACCAGGGTGCACCGGCGCGGCTGACAGACTGGGCCGCCGACCGCTCGACCGACGGTCGACGGGTGCGTGCGGGAGGTGGCGTGGCCGAGGAGTCCGAGGAACGGCGTGTCGCCGTGGTGACCGGCGCCGCCAGCGGCCTCGGGGCGGCCGTCGCCGGCGCCCTGAGCGCCGGCGGCTGGCAGGTCGCCGGCCTCGACCTGCGGCCCAGCCGGGAGACCGCGCTCGGCGTCGAGGTGGACGTGACCGACGCGGACGCGGTGGGATCGGCCGTCGACCGGGTCGAGCGGGAGCTGGGCCCCGTGGCCACCCTGGTCACCGCGGCCGGCGTCTACGAGATGCTCCCCGTCGAGGACGTCGACGGCGCGCGCTGGCACCGGATGATGGCGGTCAACCTCTCCGGGACCGCGACCACCTGCGCCGCCGTCGTCCCGCGGATGGTGGCCCGGGGCCGGGGCTCGGTCGTGACGATCTCCTCGGACCTGGGGGTCGGCGGGAGCCAGGGCGACGTCCACTACGCGGCGAGCAAGGGCGCGATCGTCGGCTTCACCCGGGCGCTGGCCACCGAGCTGGAGGGCACCGGCGTCGCCGTCAACACCGTCGCGCCCGGCGCGGCGGACACCCCCATGCTCGAGACGGACTCCCCGTGGCGGTCCGGCGACTTCCTGGCCACCCTGCCGGTGCGGCGGCTGGTCCGCCCGGAGGAGATCGCCGCGGCCGCGCTGTTCCTGCTCGGGACGGGGACGGCGGTCTCCGGGCAGGTGCTCTCCCCCAACGCGGGAGCGACGATCTGATGGCCGACCGCAACGCCCTCGTCCGCTGTGACGACGCCGGGGTCGCCGGGGCCGTCGCCGGTCGGCTCACCGCGGACGGCGTGCGCGTCACCGTCGTCCCCGCCACGGCCGCACCGGACGGCGCGGTCGCGGAGGCCGTCGGGGGCTCCGGCGTGCTGGACCTCCTGGTGTGCGCCGTCGGGCAGCCGGACCCGGCGCCGTTCGTCGGCGCCGACCCGGCGCGGTGGTACGCCGACGTGACGGCCCACCTCACCCCCGCCTTCGCGCTCGCCCGCGCCGCCGCACCGGCCCTGCGCCGGTCAGGGGCCGGGCGGCTGGTGTTCCTGGGCAGCGGCTGGACGGCGGCCGACCGTCCGCACTCGACGGCCGCCGCCGCGGTGCAGGGGGCACTCGTGGCGCTCACCAAGACCCTCGCCCGCGACCTCGGGCCGGACGCCGTCACGGTCAACGAGCTGGTCGCCGACCCCGCGTCCCCGCCGTCCCCCGAGGTGGTCGCCGCCGCGGTGTCCTACCTGTGCAGCGATCCGGCCGGCGCCGTCGTCGGGCAGCTGCTCACCCTGGGCCGGGGCGGGTCGCTGCGGCCCTGAGCCTCAGCGACCGAGGCCGAACGCCACCGCGCGCACGGGAGCGCCGTCGGCACCGGCCAGCCGCAGCGGCAGGACGCTGACCACCGGGTCGACCTGCGGGACGGCACCCAGGTTGCGCAGGTTCTCCACGATCACGCCGCCCGCGCCGAGCACCTCGAGGTGGGCGGCGAACCCGTCCGCGGGCGTGCCGCCGACGATGGTCTCGTCGAGGCTCAGCGCGTCGAGCCCGACCGTGCGGACCCCCGCGGCCACCACCCGCGCAGCGGCGTCCCCGGTCAGGTACGGGTGGTCGAAGTAGGCGTCGGTCCCCCAGTGCTCGTCCCAGCCGGTCCGGAGCAGCAGGATCCGGCCCGGGGTGAGCAGGTGCGCGCACGGCTGCAGGTCCGCCCACTCGATCCGCCCGTGGGGCGGCTTGCCGCGGACGTCGGCGACGACGGCCGGCCCGAGGAAGTACTCGAGCGGGAGCTCGTCGATGCGCGCGCCGTCGTCGAGGAAGTGGTACGGGGCGTCGACGTGGGTGCCGGTCTGGGAGCCCATCCGCACGTGCAGGACGTTGTAGCCGTCGGCCGCGACCGTGGCAGCCGGCGTGAACCGGGCGACCGGGTCGCCGGGGTACACCGGGGTGTCGTCGTCCAGCGGGTGCGAGAGGTCGACCACCTCGCGGACGGGCTGCGCTGCGGAGCCGGTCACCTGGCCTCCTCGTCGGTCGTGGTGCTGGGGTGAGGGCCCACAGGACCTCGCAGGTCCCGGTCGCCGTGTCCGGTGTGCGCCCGGCCCCGGTCCACCGGCGCGGCCACGGGGATCACGGGGTCGCGTCGGTCGTCGGGACGCGACCGCCACGCGCCCCCACGACGTCCTCGGTCCATCTCAGCACGCGGGGTGACATCAGAAAACATTGGTTGCCTATCACGCAACTCGTGTCTAGCCTCTGCGCACCGCGGTGGTGTCTCCACCGCTTCACCAGGAGGGTGCACATGAGCGGAGCGGAGGTCGCCGGGCCGGCGGCCGAGCAGCGGCGGCCGCGGGCCACCGAGGTCGAGCAGCACGGCATCGACACGATCCCCGACGCCGAGCGCACGTCGCGGCCGTTCGACCTGTTCCGCATCCAGTTCGGCGGGGCGAACACCTTCGCCACCGTCATCCTGGGCACCTTCCCGGTGCTGCTGGGCCTCGACCTCGCGGAGGCCGTGGCCGCCACCGTCGTGGGCGTGGTCGTAGGCGCGCTGATCCTCATGCCGATGGGCCTGTTCGGTCCGCGGACCGGTACCAACAACGCCGTGTCCTCCGGCGCCCACTTCGGCGTCCGCGGTCGCGTGCTCGGCTCGTTCCTGTCGTTGCTGACCGCGCTGTCGTTCTACTCGATCTCGGTGTGGGTCAGCGGGGACGCCCTCGTCGGCGGGGCCACCCGGCTCTTCGGCACGGGGGACTCCGACCTGCTCCGCGGGATCGTCTACGCGGTGCTCGGCGCCCTGGTGATCGTCGTCGTCATCTACGGCTACCAGCTGATGCTGCTGGTCAACAAGGTCGTGGTGCTGGCCAACACGACGCTGATGCTGCTCGGCCTGGTGGCCTACGCGACGCTCTTCGACCCCTCCTACGACCCGGGCCCCGACGCCTACGCGCTGGGCGGCTTCTGGCCGACGTTCGTGCTCTCCGCCCTGATCGTCATGGGCAACCCGGTCAGCTTCGGCGCCTTCCTCGGCGACTGGTCCCGCTACATCCCCGCCGACACCCGCCCGTCGCGGCTGCTCGCCGCCACGTTCCTGGGTCAGCTGGCCACCCTCGTGCCGTTCCTGTTCGGCGTGGGGACGGCGACGCTGGTCGCGGGCGAGGCCGACTACGTCTTCGCGCTGATCCAGGTCTCGCCGCTCTGGTACGCCGTCCTGCTCATGGTGGTGGCCTTCCTCGGCGGGATGTCGACCGGCGTCACCTCGCTGTACGGCACCGGACTGGACTTCTCCTCGGTCTTCCCCCGCCTCAACCGGGTGCAAGCGTCGCTGTTCATCGGCACGCTGTCGTTCGTCTTCATCCTGGTCGGGCGGCTGGTCTTCGACCTGCTGTCCAGCGTCAACGCCTTCATCGGCGCCATCGTCATCTGCACCACGCCGTGGATGGTGATCATGATGATCGGCTACTGGGTGCGCCGTGGGTACTACGCGCCCGAGGACGTCCAGGTCTTCAACCAGGGCCGGCTGGGTGGCCGCTACTGGTTCGCCGGCGGCGTGAACTGGCGCGGGATGGTGGCCTGGATCCCGGCCGCCGTCGTCGGCCTGCTGTTCGCCAACTACCCGCCGCTGATCGAGGGCCCGCTGCGCAACGCGGCCGGTGGGGTGGACGTCAGCCTGCCGGTGTCCCTCGGGCTCGCCGCGGTGGTCTACCTGGCGCTGCTGTTCGCCTTCCCCGAGCCCCGGTACGCCTTCGGCCCGGCGGGCCCGCGGCTGGTGCCCGCCAAGGAGGCCGAGGCGCCACCGGTGACCGACGACCCGCGTGCGTCCGTGCACCGCGCCGGCCGTCGCTCCCCCGCCCCGGCCGCCGCGGCGGAGCCGGCCGACCGGTGAGCGGGCCCGCCGACGAGGTGCGCCAGGCGGCCGCCGCCCTCGTGGCCGCCTTCGGGAGCAGCGACCTGGACCGGTACCTCGCCTGCTTCCGCGAGGACGCCACCTTCCTGTTCCACACCACCGACCGGGTGCTGGCCTCCCGGGAGGAGTACCGGCGGGAGTGGACCTCGTGGGTCCGGGAGGACGACTTCCGGGTGCTCGGCTGCGAGACCTCCGGCACGGTCGTCCAGGTACTCGGGGACACCGCTGTCCTGACCCACGCCGTGCACACCACGGTGTCGACCCGGGCCGGGCGGGCGGAACTCCGCGAGCGGGAGACGATCGTCTTCCACCGCGAGCCCACCGGGCAGTGGCTGGCCGTGCACGAGCATCTGTCGCCGGCTCCCCCGGTGGCCGGGTAGCCGCAGCTCAGGGCGCAACCGGGCCGGCCCGCGCGCGGGCGCCGGCCCGGCTGACGCCCAGCGGGCCGAGCCGGACCGGCACCGCCACGGCGACCTCGACCACCGCCCCGTCGCCGACCGTGCAGGCGGTCAGCCGGGCGCCGTTGGCTCCGGCCACCCCGCCGGCCACGGCACACGCTCCGTGGTCGCCGCGGACGGCGCGCTCGGCAGCGGCGAGGGCCGCGAGGTCGGCGGCGGTGGTGGCCCGGTGACGGCCCACCACCGCCGCCCCGACGAGCACCGCCGCCACCCCGACGGCGGCGAGGACGCCGGCGAGAGCGATCACCCACACCGTGGCCGAGCCCCGCTCCCCCGACACCCGGGACCGGGGGCTCACCCCGCCTCCTCCGCGGTGCCCGGCTCGCGCCGGCTCACCGCGGAGGCCGAGACCGGGACCCGCAGGGGGACCGGACCCAGCGGCGCCACCTCCGCCCTCACCGTCACGGTGACGGCGGCCCCGCCGACGGCCACCGTGGTCGTCGCCCCGTCGGGGGCGGCCTGCCCGGCGAGCGCGGTCACCAGCGCGGTGTCCTCGCCCCGGGCGGCCGCCCGCGCCCCCTCGCGGGCCGCGTCGACGCAGCGCAGCTGGGCCCCGACGACGGTCACCGCGGCGACGGCGCCGGCGAGCACGAGCAGCAGCACCGGCAGCACCACCGCCGTCTCCGCCGTCACCATGCCCGCCTCACCGCGGACGGGGCCGCGGCGCCGCCGGACCATCAGGACAGGGTGGCCAGCGCGTCGGCCACGAGGGCGCTGAGCCCCTCGACGACCGAGCCGCCGGTGACGACGCGGTACAGCACGGCGGCGAAGGCGCAGGCCGCGACGGTGCCGACGGCGTACTCGGCGGTGCTCATCCCGGCCTCGGCAGCGGCCTGGACCCGGGCCCAGCGCGCTCGCAGGCCGCGGGGCGCCGCCTCGTGCACCGGGGTCCCGCCCGCGTCGGGCAGTTCCTCGTCGGGTCGGGTCTCGCAGGGTGTGGTCACGGTGCCTCCTCGGGATCGCAGCCCGCCTCCCGGGCCGTCGCCGTCGACCCTCGTGACGTCCGCGGGCGGGGCCCAGGTCCGCGACGGATCTGTGGACGCCGCCGCACGCTGTGGACGCCGGCCGCGGGCATCAGCCGAAGACGTCGGCGGCGATGCCGAGCACCAGCGGCACCACGCCCAGGCAGAGGAAGGCCGGCAGGAAGCAGGCGCCGAGCGGCGCCAGCACCCACACCCCGGCCCGGCGGACCGCGGCGTCGGCACGGCTGCGCTCACCGGCGCGGGCGTCGGCGGCCAGCGACCGCAGCGCCGGGACGACGGTCGACCCCGACTCGCCGGCGCGCACCAGCGCCCGGCCGAGGACGGCCAGCCCTGGAGGCACGTCGGCCCACGCCCGTCGCGGCGCGGCGCCCAGCCGGTACAGGCCGGCGACCGTGGCCAGCTCGGGGCCGAGCGGGTCGGGCAGGGCGGTGGCCACGGCGGCCAGGGCGCCGCCCACGGGCAGCCCCGCCTCCAGGCAGACCGCGAGCAGGTCGCAGGCCACCGGCAGGTCCGCTCCCGGAGCCGGGCCGGCCCGTGGGCCCTCCTGCCCGCCACGGCGCAGCAGCCGCTCCCCGCCGACCGCGACCAGCGCGGCCACCCCGGCTCCCGTCGCGCCGCCGACCAGCAGCCCGGCGGCCAGGCCGGCGGCACCGGCCAGCAGCCACCGCCTCCGCAGGTCGGCAGGGCCGGGCGCGGCTGCGGTCGTCCCGTCCCGGTCGGCCAGCCACCAGGCGCGCACGGCCACGGGCGAGCGGGCCGGCCAGCACAGCAGAGCGGCCGCCCCCAGCAGCGCCACCGCGGCGGTGCTCACCGCGCGGCCCGCGACACCAGCCGCGCCGACCAGGCGAGCCCGGCGACCTCCAGCCCCACGCCGGCCACCAGCAGCAGCTGGCCGGTGAGCGTCGTGGTCAGCACCCGCCAGGGGTCGGCGCCCACGCCCCCACCCATGACCAGCCCCAGCACCGGGAGCCCGGCCAGCAGCGCCGCGCTGGCCCGCGACCCGGCGGTGGCCGAGCGCAGCTCCAGCCGTTGCCGCGACCGGGCACGCAGGTCGTCCTCGACCGCGCCGACGACCGCGGCCAGCGAGCAGCCGGTGCGTGCGCTCAGCCGTGCGGCCGCCGCCACCCGGTCCAGTGCCCGCTCGAGTTCACCGCCGCACTCCCCGTCGCCGTCCTCGGGGAAGCGGACCGCCCGGGCGAGCGCCCGGCCGCTGTCCTCGTCCGCGCAGGCGGCGACGGCGGCGCGGGTGGCCTCGTTCAGGGAGCGGCCACCGCGCAGCTCCGCACCCAGGGCGGTCAGCGCCTCGACCAGCGCGGCCAGCCGCGCCTCCTCCCGCACGCCCGCCCGGCGACGCAGCTCGGCCCGGGCCGCGAGCGCCGCGCAGCCGCCGGCCAGGGCCGCCACCAGCAGGGTGCTGAGCAGCGCCGCGACCGCGCCGGCGGCGACCGCGGCGACGGCCAGCAGCGGGACCCCGGCGGTCGGGCGCGGGGCGGCGCCCGAGCGGCGGGTCAGCGACCGCCGGCGCTCCCGGCGCAGCGCCGCGTGGCCCGGCCACAGCGCCAGGGCGGCGCCCAGCAGCAGCAGTCCGCCGGTCACCCGCACCCCGCCGACAGCAGCTCCGACAGTCGTGGCGCCCCCGGGCAGGGGCCGCCGTCGGCGCGCCAGGCGGACTCCACGACGACGAGGTCCCCGGCGCGGCGGACGACGCCGACCTCCTCGACCCGTCGTCCGCCCGGCGTCCGGCGCAGGTGCACCACCGCGGACAGGGCCGCGGCGGCCTGGCTGTGCACGGCCAGCCGGTCCAGGCCCGCCGCCACCCCCAGTGCCTCCAGCCGCGCGGGGACCTCGGCCGGCCGGTTGGCGTGGAGGGTGCCGCAGCCGCCGTCGTGCCCGGTGTTGAGCGCGGTGAGCAGGTCGGTGACCTCCGCGCCGCGGACCTCGCCCACCACCAGCCGGTCGGGCCGCATCCGCAGCGCCTGGCGGACCAGGTCGCGCAGCGTCACCTCCCCGACGCCCTCGACGTTGGCCGGCCGGGTTGCCAGCCGGACGACGTGCGGGTGCGCCGGCACCAGCTCCGGGGCGTCCTCGCAGAGCACCAGCCGCTCGCCGCCCGGGACGAGGCCGAGCAGCGCCGACAGCAGCGTCGTCTTGCCCGAGCCGGTCCCGCCGGTGACCAGGAAGGCCAGCCGCCCGGCGACCAGCGCCCGCAGCAGCTCCCCGGACGCCCCGGGGAGGGCGCCGCGCGCGGCCAGGTCGGCGAAGGACAGCGAGGCCCGGCGCAGCACCCGCAGCGACAGGCAGGTGCCGCTGCCCGACACGGGTGGTAGCACCGCGTGCAGCCGGGTGCCGTCGGGCAGGCCGGCGTCCACCCAGGGCGCGGCGTCGTCGAGCCGCCGCCCGGCCGCGGCGGCGAGGCGGACGGCGAGGCGGCGCACCGCGTCCTCGTCCGGGAAGCGCACCACCGTGCGCTCCAGGCCGCTGCCGCGGTCGACCCAGACCTCGTCCGGGCCGTTGACCAGCACGTCGCTCACACCGGGCTCGCGCAGCAGCGGTTCCAGCGGACCCGCCCCGGCCAGCTCGTCGACCGCGTCCCGGACCGCCTGCAGCACGTCGTCGTCGCCGAGCAGGCCGCCGGACTCCTCCCGCACCAGCGCGGCGACGGCGGCCCGCGTCGGGACCCCCGGTTCGAGGACCAGCCGCGCACGGACACGGTCGACCAGCGCCCCGCTCACGCCGCGGCCCCGTCCACCGCGGCCAGCTCGGCCAGCAGCCGGCGGGACAGCGCCCCCAGGGGCGAGCGCGCCCCCACCTGCGGCGGTCGACCCTGCTCCCCGCGGGGCAGCGCGCTGCGGTCGGTGCCCAGCTCGCCCAGCACCGGGCGGCCGACCACGTCGGCGACCTCGTCGGCGGACAGCCCGCCGGCCACCGGCCGGACCACCAGCTGCGCCGCGGACCACGCCGCCGGCCGGCCGTCCCCGCCCGGCTCGACGAGCAGCCGGGCCGCCGACGCCGCCCGGAGGCGGGCCGGCACGACGAGCACCGCGAGGTCGGCCTCGACCAGCACGGCAGCGGCGACCTCGGGTCCCGCGGTGCGGGGCAGGTCGACGACCACCGGCCAGCCGCCCGTCCGCGCCGCCTCGACGACCGCGGTCAGCGCCTCGGCCGCGACCTCGCCGGGCGCCGAGCGGGAGGCGGCGAGCACCGACACGCCCTCGACCTCCGGCAGCGCCGCCATGAGCGCGTCGCCGGCCACCCGGCCGCGCAGCCCCGCGAGGTCCGGCCAGCGCAGGCCCTCGTCGCGCTCGGCACCGAGCAGCAGGTCCAGGCCGCCGCCCCAGCCGTCGGTGTCGACCAGCAGGACGCCGTCGCCGCCCGGCGCGGCGGTGAGTGCCAGCGCCGCCGCCACCGTGCTCACCCCCGCCCCGCCGCAGCTCCCGCCCACCACGACGAGCCGGCCGCGGTCGACCGGACGGCGCAGCGCCGAGGCCACCCGGGAGACCAGCCAGCCCTCGTCGGCCGGCAGCACCGCCACCCGCTCGGCGCCCTGCTCGACCGCGGCCGCCCAGACCGGCGCCGGGGGCTCCTGCGCCGCGACGACGACCACGCCCGGACGGCGGGGCAGCCCGCGCACCGGCGCGGACGCCAGGACGTCGGCGCCGAGCAGCACCAGGGGCGCCTCCCGGTGGGCGCGGCGCAGCGCCGGGCCGCCCGTGGCGACCTCCGGCTCGGCGCCGGCCGCGGCGAGCAGCCGCAGCAGGTCGTCGAGCAGGTCCTCGTCGGCACTGGCGACGAGCGGGCGGGGCGGCGGGGACCGGAACGCGGACACGCCGACCAGCCCAGCGCCGGGACGGGCGTGCCGCGAGGGGCGGCCGGGATCTGTGGATGACCCGTCCGGGTGTGGACGGCGCAGTGGGCCGCGTCACAGCGGTGTCGCCCACTTACAGTCGTGAACCGTGACCCGCGCAGCGGCGTTCTTCGACCTGGACAAGACGGTCATCGCCAAGTCCAGCACCCTGGCCTTCGGCCGCCCGTTCTTCCAGGGCGGGCTGATCAACCGGCGCGCCGTCCTCAAGGGCGCCTACGCACAGCTGGTCTTCTCCCTCTCCGGCGCCGACGCGCAGCAGATGGAGCGCATGCGGGCGCAGATCACCGAGATGTGCACCGGGTGGGACGTCACCACCGTGCACGAGATCGTGCGCGAGACGCTGCACGACATCGTCGAGCCGATGGTCTACGCCGAGGCCGCCGACCTCATCGAGGAGCACCGGGCGGCCGGCCGGGAAATCGTCGTCGTCTCCAGCAGCGGCGCGGAGATGGTCGAGCCGATCGGCGAGATGCTCGGCGTCGACCGCGTGGTGGCCACCCGCATGGTGACCGTCGACGGCCGCTACACCGGCGAGATCGACTTCTACGCCTACGGGGAGAACAAGGCCGTCGCCCTCCGGCAGGTGGCCGCCGAGAGCGGCTACGACCTGGCCGACTGCTACGCCTACAGCGACTCGGTCACCGACCTGCCGATGCTCTCGGCGGTCGGGCACCCGACCGCGGTCAACCCCGACCGGGCGCTGCGGAAGGCGGCGGCCGAGCGCGGCTGGCCGGTGCTGGAGTTCACCTGGCCGGTGACCATGCGCTCGCGCTTCCCGGTCCCGTCGGCCCCGGTGGTGACCGGTGCGGCGATGAGCGTGGGTGCCGCCGTGGCGGGCCTGGCCTGGTACGCCCGCAGGCGGGCCCTCCGGGTGGTCGCCGAGACGCCGCCGGCGCCCGGCCGCTGGTGGCGCCGCGGCGCCTGAAGGAGGACCCGCCCGGCCGCGGCCCCGTCCCGGGGCTCGCCCGAGCCCGGACGGCCCCCGTGCAGGGTCCCGCCGCGGGCCTGCGAGTGGCGGGGGGCGAGGGGGTCCTCCTCGTGCATGGGGGCCACCGCTCAGAGCGGCAGGCGCTCGCGCACCCGCTCCACGAGCGTGCGCACCACGGACACCGGCCGGAACGCCCGCGCCGCAGCGGTCAGCGCGGCCTGCTCGTCCGGACGCAGGTCGATGTCGGCCGCCGCTGCGTTGGCCTCGACCTGGGCGACGCTGGAGGCCCCGGGGATCACGACCACCCGCGGCAGGGAGACCAGCCACGCCAGCGCGATCTGCGCGGGCGCGACGTCGTGGGCTGCAGCGACCTCGCGGAGGACGTCGAGCAGCGGCTCGGCGCGGCGCAGGTTCTCGGTGCCGAAGAGGGGATTGGCGGCGCGGACGCCACCGGGCCGGTTGTCGACGCCGTAGCGCCCGCCGAGCAGCCCCTGGGCCAGCGGGCTGTAGGCCATGACCATCCGGCCCTCGCTCTCGGCGAAGGGGACCAGGTCGTCGAGGGCCGACGGCGCGGCCAGCGAGAAGTGCACCTGGTTGCTGACCACCGGCCGGCCGAGGGCGGCGTCGGCCGCCTGCCAGCGCTCCAGCGAGTAGTTGGAGACGCCGACGGTCCCGATGCGGCCCGCGTCGAGCAGCTCGCGCATCCCGGTCATGGTCACCGAGTCGGGCACCACCGGGTTGGGCTGGTGCACCTGGTAGAGCGGCACGCGGTCCAGCCCGAGGCGGCGCGCGCTGCCGGCCAGCCGGCTGCGGACGACGGGCGGGAACGGGGCCACCGGGAAGAGCTTGGTGGCGACGACGACGTCCGCCCGCTCCTCGCCCAGTGCCTCCCCGAGGATCCGCTCGCTGCGGCCGAAGCCGTAGACCTCCGCGGTGTCGAACAGGGTGACGCCCAGCTCGCGGGCCCGCCGGACGATCGCCCTGGCCTCGCCGGAGGCGTAGGCGTCGCCGTAGCCCCACTCGCGGGAGCCGAACTGCCAGGTGCCCAGGCCCACGCGGCTGACCGCACCGAGCCCGTCGACGTCGAGGTGCCGCACGGGCGCCAGTCTGCCCGCTCGTCAGCCGCGGAGCAGGGCCTCGGCGATCGCCAGCCCCTCCAGCGCCCCGTGCTCGGTGGCGCGGCAGCAGTGCACCAGCCACCCCGCCACACCGTCGGGCTGCCCGGAGGCGTAGCCGGCCAGCGCGCGGGCGTACTCCTCGCGGCCGAGCTCGGCGAAGCCGACCTCGGGCACCGAGACCGCCTTGGGGTCCAGCCCGCGGGTGATGCCGGTCAGCCGCGCCGCGGCGCGCGCGACCACGCCGTCGGCGGTGCCGAACGGGGCGATCGCGGCCAGCTCACCGTGCACGACCGCGGCCAGGACCACGGCCGGCACCGAGCTCTCCTCCGTCACCAGGGCGAAGAGCCCGCCGAGCCGCGGTCCGGCGTGCGCGCCCGGACGGCCGAGCTCGGCACGGTCGGCGAGGTCCGCCGCGGCCAGCACGTGCAGCCGGGCCAGCACCTGGCCCGGCGCCCGGGTCCAGGTCTCCTGCATCGAGCCGAGCGCGACCGAGGCGCGCAGCGCGCCCTGCACGACGGGGTCGTCGACCTGCCCCGCCCGCAGGTCGGCCAGCGGGACGTCGACCCCCTCCAGGGCAGCGGAGGCCCGGGCGCCGCGCAGCGCCGACTCGGTGCTGACCTCGGCCGACCGGTTGCGCATCAGCCGGTGCCGCAGCAGGC
Organism: Geodermatophilus siccatus; assembly: GCF_900103785.1. Taxonomy (GTDB): domain Bacteria; phylum Actinomycetota; class Actinomycetes; order Mycobacteriales; family Geodermatophilaceae; genus Geodermatophilus; species Geodermatophilus siccatus. Next base: position 144,348 of record NZ_FNHE01000006.1, read on the forward strand.
GGTCGATCCCGCTGCGGGCGGCCTCGGCGGCGTCCCGCACGCCGGGCAGGTCGAGCAGCGGGGCCAGCGGGTCGGCGGCGGCGGGGCGGGCCGCCGGGCGGCCGGCGCCGGGACGCACGGGGATCGTCACGCACCGACGGTACGAGGCGGGCCGCGGGAACCGGCGGCGCCCTGGTTACGCTGCCTGCCACCATGGCCCGGCCCTTGACCCTGCTGCTCGTCCGCCACGGGCAGAGCGAGTGGAACGCCGCGGGGCTCCTGCAGGGCCAGACCGCGCACGTGCCGCTGACCGAGCTCGGGCACGCGCAGGCGGCCGCGGCGGCACGGGAGCTGGTGGCGCTGCGTCCGGGGGCGCTCGTCTCCAGCGACCTGCGCCGCGCGGTGCAGACCGCCGAGCACTGCGCCCGCGCCACGGGCCTGCCGCTGACGACCACGCCGGCGCTGCGCGAGCAGGGCTACGGGGTGCTCGAGGGCCGGCCCTCGCGGGAGCTGTGGGACGTCGTCGACTGGATCGACCCGCACTGGGCGGCGCCGGGCGGGGAGAGCCTGGCCGAGCTGCACGCCCGCGTCGGCGCGCACCTGAAGGCCCTGTGCGCCGACCCGCCGGCCGAGGTGGTGGCGCTGGTGACCCACGGCGACACGATCCGGGCCGCGCAGGCGGTCGCCGCCGGGTTGGGGCCGGACGCGATGCCCGCGGTGACCCCGCACAACGGCACGGTGACCCCCCTGGAGCTCGTGCTGTGAGGGGCACGAAGGCGCCGGGCGGGCGATGAGCAGGGTCCTCGTGCTGGGCGGGTCGCGGTCGGGCAAGTCCGCGCACGCCGAGTCGCTGGTGGCCGACGCCGGCGACGTCACCTACCTGGCGACCTCCCCTGCGGTCCCGGGGGACGCCGAGTGGGCCGAGCGGGTCGCCGCACACCAGGCCCGCCGTCCCGCGGGCTGGACGACGCTGGAGACGACCGCGCCCAGCGACCTGCTGCGCCGCGGCACCGTGCTGGTCGACAGCATCACCACCTGGGTGGCCGCGCTGATGGACCAGACCGGCGTCTGGACCGACGAGCCCGGCGCGTCGGACCGCCTGGCCCGCCGCTGCGACGCGCTGGTCGAGGCCTGGACGATGACGCCCGCGCACGTGGTCGCGGTGTCGGACGAGGTGGGGCTGGGGGTGGTGCCCGAGACCCGGGCCGGACGGCTGTTCCGCGACACCCTCGGCTCGGTCAACCAGCGGTTGGCCGGCACCGCCGACGAGGTGTGGTTCGTGGTGGCCGGGCTGCCGCAGCGGCTGCGATGAGGTGGACCGGCCCCCTGGAGTCCGCGGCGCTGCTGACCGTCCTGCGGGTGCCGACGCGGGCGGCGGCGTCGACCCGTGGCGTGCTGCCGTGGGCGCCGCTGGTCGGGCTCGTGCTGGGCGCCCTCGCCGCCGGGGTCGGCGTGGCGGGCGCGCGCCTGGTCTCGCCGCTCACCGGCGCGGTGCTGGCCGTGGCGGCGCTCGCGGCGCTGACCCGCGGCCTGCACCTGGACGGCCTGGCCGACACCGCCGACGGGCTGGGCCCGCTGCGCGGTCGCGAGCGGGCGCTCGAGGTGATGCGGCAGGGGGACGTCGGCCCGTTCGGCGTGGTGACGGTGCTGCTCACCGTGCTGCTGCAGGTCGCCGCCGCGGCCACTCTGCTCGAGGCCGAGCGGGGCTGGACCGCGCTCGCGGCGGCACCGCTGGTCGCCCGGCTCGCGATGGCGCGCACCGGGCTGGCCGGCGTCGCGATGGCCGCGGGCTCCGCGCTCGGGCGGTCGGTCGCCGGCACGGTCTCGGCGCGCTGGCTGGCCGGCTGGGTGTTCCTCGCCGGGGCGCTGCTGACCGTCGCCGACCGGGCCCTGGTGGTCAGTGCCGCGGCCGGTCTGCTCGCGGCCGAGCTGCTCCTGCGCCGGGCGCGCGCGCGGCTGGGCGGCGTCACCGGCGACGTGATGGGGGCGATGGGCGAGACGGCGGCCGCGGTCACCCTGCTGGTGGCCGCGGCCGCCCTCCCCTGGTGACGTCCTGGAACGGCCCCCTCGCAGGGCCCCGCGCCGAGCGGAGCGAGGCGTGAGGGGCGAGGGGGTCCTTCCTCAGCGGCGGCGCAGGAGGCCGCCGAGCAGTCCGCCCAGGCCGGAGGACGCGGGGGTCGCCCGGCCCCGGCCGGCGCGGCCGGTGGTCGCCCGGCCGTAGCCGCGGCCGGCCGTACCCAGGCCGCCCATCCCGCGGCCCGTGCGGCGGCCGCCCGTCACACCCGCCGTCCCGCGTGCGGTGGTACGGCCGCCGCGGGCCGCGTTGCGCGCAGTGTTCTCTGCCGTGCCCATCAGTCGTCCGAGGATGCTCATGGCAGTGACGTACCCCAGGTCGCGGCGGCGATGCATGCACCTCAGGACCGGGACGACGCCGGGGTCTCCCCGCCCTCCAGGTCGCCCTCGGTGTCGAGGTAGGCCTGCTGCAGCTCGGCGAGCAGCTGCGGGTCCGGCTCGGCCCACATCCGCCGGTCGACGGCCTCCAGCAGCCGCTCGGCGATGCCGTGCAGCGCCCACGGGTTGGACTGCTCGAGGAAGGCGCGGTTCTCCGGGTCGAGCACGTAGGTCTGCGCCAGCTTCTCGTACATCCAGTCGGCGACCACGCCGGTGGTGGCGTCGTAGCCGAACAGGTAGTCGACCGTCGCGGCCAGCTCGAAGGCGCCCTTGTAGCCGTGCCGGCGCATCGCCGCCAGCCACTTCGGGTTGACCACGCGGGCGCGGAACACCCGGGCGGTCTCCTCGGTCAGCGACCGGGTGCGCACCGACTCCGGCCGGGTCGAGTCGCCGATGTAGGCCGCCGGCGCGCGCCCGGTCAGCGCGCGGACCGTCGCCACCATCCCGCCGTGGTACTGGAAGTAGTCGTCGGAGTCGGCGATGTCGTGCTCGCGGGTGTCCACGTTCTTCGCCGCGACCGCGATCCGCCGGTAGGCCGCCTCCATGTCCGGGCGGGCCTGCACGCCGTCCAGCCCGCGGCCGTAGGCGTAGCCGCCCCAGACGGCGTAGACCTCGGCCAGGTCGGCGTCCCCCCGCCAGTCGCGGGAGTCGATCAGCGGCAGCAGCCCGGCCCCGTAGGCGCCGGGCTTGGAGCCGAACACGCGGGTGGTGGCCCGCCGGCGGTCGCCGTGGCCGGCGACGTCGGCGTCCACGTGGGCGCGGACGAGGTTCTGCTCGGCGGGCTCGTCCAGCCCCGCCACCAGGGTCACCGCGTCGTCCAGCATCGTCACCACGTGCGGGAAGGCGTCCCGGAAGAACCCGGAGATCCGCACGGTCACGTCGATCCGCGGGCGCCCCAGCTCGTCGAGCGGGATCGGCTCCAGGCCGGTCACCCGCCGCGAGGCGTCGTCCCACACCGGGCGGACGCCGAGCAGCGCGAGCACCTCGCCGACGTCGTCCCCCGAGGTGCGCATCGCCGAGGTGCCCCACACCGACAGCCCCACCGAGGCGGGGTACTCCCCGGTGTCGGCGAGGTAGCGCTCGACGAGGGAGTCGGCCATCGCCTGCCCGGTCTCCCAGGCCAGCCGCGACGGGATCGCGCGGGGGTCGACCGAGTAGAAGTTGCGGCCGGTCGGCAGCACGTTGACCAGCCCGCGCAGCGGCGAGCCCGACGGCCCGGCCGGCACGTAGCCGCCCTCCAGGGCGTGCAGCGTCGCGTCCATCTCGTCGGTGGTGCGCTCCAGCCGGGGCACCACCTCGTCGACGGCGAAGCGCAGCACCGCCTCGACGCGCTCGTCGGGGCGCCCCAGGACCTCGGCGACCACCGACGGCACGGCGTCGGGCACCCAGCCGCGGGCCTCCATGGCCGTCACCAGGGCGGCAGCGGAGGCCTCCACCGCGTCGGTCTCGGTGCGCGAGGCCCCCTCGGCCAGGCCGAGCGCCTCGCGCAACCCGGGCAGCGCCACCGTGCCACCCCAGATCTGCCGCGCGCGCAGCACCGCCAGCACCAGGTCGACGCGGTCCCGACCGGACGGCGGGGTGCCGAGCACGTGCAGCCCGTCGCGGATCTGCGAGTCCTTGATCTCGCAGAGCCAACCGTCGACGTGCAGGATCATCTCGTCGAAGTGGTCGTCCTCGGGCCGCTCGTCGAGCCCCAGGTCGTGGTCGAGCTTGGCCGCCTGGAGCAGCGTCCAGATCTGCGCCCGGACGGCGGGCAGCTTCGCCGGGTCCATCGCCGCGACGTTGGCGTGCTCGTCGAGCAGCTGCTCGAGCCGGGCGATGTCGCCGTAGGAGTCGGCGCGGGCCATCGGCGGCACCATGTGGTCGACCAGCGTGGCGTGCGCTCGGCGCTTGGCCTGGCTGCCCTCCCCCGGGTCGTTGACCAGGAACGGGTACACCAGCGGCAGGTCGCCGATCGCGGCGTCGGGCCCGCACGAGGCCGACAGCCCGACCGTCTTGCCCGGCAGCCACTCCAGGTTGCCGTGCTTGCCGACGTGCACCAGCGCGTGCGCGCCGAACACCGACCGCAGCCACCAGTAGGCGGCCAGGTAGTGGTGGGACGGCGGCAGGTCCGGGTCGTGGTAGATCGCGATCGGGTTCTCCCCGAAGCCGCGCGGCGGCTGGACCATCACCACGACGTTGCCCGCCCGCAGCGCGGCGAAGACGATGGCGGGGCCGTCGGGTCCGGAGCCGTCCACGAACAGCGACCCGGGCGCCGCACCCCAGTGCGCCACCATCGCCTCGCGCAGGTCGGCCGGGAGCGTGTCGAAGAAGGCGCGGTACTCCGCCGCCGGGATGCGCACCGGGTTGCCGGACAGCTGCTGCTCGGTGAGCCAGTCGGCGTCCTGGCCACCCGCGGCGATGAGCGCGTGCACCAGCGCGTCGCCGTCCAGGTCGGCCACGCCGGGCAGCGCGTCGGGACCGTCGAACGGCCCGACGTCGTACCCGGCGCCGTGCATCGCGGCCAGCAGCCGGACGACCGACGCCGGGGTGTCCAGGCCGACCGCGTTGCCGATGCGGGCGTGCTTGGTCGGGTAGGCGCTGAGCATCACGACGACGCGGCGCTCCGCGGGCGGGGTGTGCCGCAGCCGGGCGTGCGCGACGGCGGTGCCGGCCACGCGGGCGGCCCGCTCGGGGTCGGCGACGTAGCTGGTCAGCCCGTCGGCGTCGGTCTCCTTGAAGGAGAACGGCACGCTGATCAGCCGGCCGTCGAACTCCGGGATCGCGACCTGGTTGCCGACGTCGAGCGGGGAGAGCCCGTCGTCGTCGGCCACCCACTCCTCGCGGGAACGGGTCAGGCACAGCCCCTGGACGACCGGCACGTCGAGCGCGGCCAGCTGTCCGACGTCCCACGCGCCGTCGTCCCCGCCGGCCTGCGCGGTGGCCGGCCGGGAGCCGCCCGCGGCGAGCACGGTGACCACCAGGGCGTCGGCGGTGCGCAGGACGTCGAGCAGCCCGCCTGCGACGCTGCGCAGCGAGGAGGTGAAGACCGGCAGCGCGGTGCCCCCGGCGTCCTCGATCGCGGCGCACAGCGCCTCGACGAACGCGGTGTTCCCGGCCAGGTGGTGCGCCCGGTAGTAGAGGACGGCGACGGTGGGACCGCTGCCCGTGGACGGCCGCTCCAGCACGCCCCAGTCCGGCGCGACGACCGGCGGCTCGAAGCCCTCGCCGGTGAGCAGCACGGTGTCGGACAGGAAGCGGTGCAGCTGCACCAGGTTGTCCGGGCCGCCCTGCGCCAGGTAGCCGTGCGCCTCGGTCGCCACCCCCATCGGGACGGTGGACAGCTCCATCAGCTCGGCGTCGGGCAGCGCCTCCCCGCCGAGGACGACGACCGGCGCGGGCCCGACCAGCAGCGGCGCGAGCAGCTCCTCGTACTGCCGCCGCACGCCGAGGATGCGGACGACGACGAGGTCCGCGCCGTCGGCGAGCGCGGCGATGCCCGCGTCGTCCAGGCGGGCGGGGTTGCCCAACCGCCAGTCGGCGCCGCTGGCGCGGGCGGAGAGCAGGTCGGTGTCGCTGGTCGACAGCAGCGTGAACACCGGCGGCACGCTACCGGGAACGACCGGCGCCTCGCGGCGAGGACCCGGCCGGCTGAGCCGGGTCAGCAGCCCCCGCCGTCACCGCCGCCACCGCAGTCGCCGCCGAAGCCACCGCCCCAGCCCGCGCCGACCCAGCCCGCCCCGGCGCCGTGGGCGTACACCCCGGAGTGGCTGCGGCGGACCTCGCGGACGCTGGGGCCCGGGGTCGTCGGCACGCAGGGCCGGGGCGGGGCGAAGTCGGCGGCCCGCCGCTCGGCGTCCGCCCAGGCGCCCGGGCCGCCCAGCGCCACGGCGAGCGCCTCGGCGCGGCCGACGACCGCTGGGGCGGACCGCAGCCGGCGCAGCTCCCGCCGGCCCGCGCGGGTCAGCCCGAGCGCCGTCCAGGCCCGCTCGGCCGTGGCGTGCACGCCACCGCGCCGGGACACCAGCCCGGCCTGCTGCAGCCCGTCGGCGAGTGCGGCCAGCCGGGCGTCGGTGCGCACCCGCCAGGCGATCCCGTCGATCGACCGGCGGGCACGCGGACCGGCGGCGTCCAGCACCGCGGCCTCGACGGGGTGCCTGCGGTGGGGGTCGACCACGTGCAGCTCGCCGGTGGCGCGGGTGACCCGCAGGCGCCCGTCCTCGACGAGGGCCACCACCGCGGCCTCGACGGCCCGGCGCGGTCCGCCGGCCAGGTAGGCGACCTCGTACAGGTCGGAGCCGAGGAGGGGGACGTGCGTTCCGGTCATGTCCGTCGTCCTTCGCGTCGAGGATCGAGAGGGGCTGCGGCCGCACGCCGACGGTCGCACGTCCCACCCGCCGTCCGCGAGCGTGCTTGCACGATTGCACGGGGTGGCTATCGTCCGGCCGTGGTGGACCGGGACACCCCGTCGGTGCGGGAGCGGCGGCTGGCGCGCGAGCTGCGCCAGCTGCGCACGGACGCACAGCTGCACGCCAAGGACGTCGCCGCGCGCCTCGGGTGGTCGCCGTCGAAGGTGTCGCGGATCGAGACGGCGCGGATCGGCATCGCCGCCCACGACCTGGACCGGCTGCTCGAGCTGTACCGGGTCCCCGACGCGCAGGCCGACCTGCTGCGCCGGCTGGCACCCTCGGCCCGGCCGCGCGGCTGGTGGGACGCCTACGCCGACACGCTGTCCCCGGGGTACGCCAACCTCATCCGGCTGGAGGCGGGGTCCCGGGCGCTGCGCTGCTTCGGCGCGCTGGTGCCGCACGCGCTGCTGCAGACCCCGGACTACGTGCGCCAGGTCGTGCTCTCCACCTGGGAGCGGCCCGCACCGCCCGAGGTCGAGCGCCGGGTGCAGGTCTGCCGGCGGCGGCAGGAGGTCCTCGACGCGGCCGACCCGATGCAGCTGTGGGCGGTGCTCGACGAGTCGGTGCTCCACCGCACCGCGGGCGCGCCCGGGACGCTCGACGGCGCGGCGGTGCTGCGCGGTCAGCTGGAGTGGCTCGCCGAGGTGGCCGGCCGGCCGAACGTCACCCTGCAGGTGCTGCCGTTCGACGCCGGGCTGCCGCCGGTGACCGCGGGCTCGTTCTCCGCCCTCGAGTCGCGCGCCACCGGGACGCCGGACGTCGTCTACCTGGAGAACAAGACGCGGATCGCCTTCGTCGACGGGGAGGCGGAGGTGCACCGCTACGGGCGCGCGTTCGAGCTGCTCACCGAGATGGCCTTGGATCCCGACGCGTCGGTCCGGCTGATCCGGCGCCTGGCCGCCGGCCGGTAGCCGGACCAGGCGGGTCCGCGGAGGGTGGGCCCGGGACGGGGTCCTCGCTCACGCGGCGCCGAGGGCGTCGGCCACCCGGTGGTGCGCCACCGCCTCGCCCGGCCGGCTCTGCCGCTCCAGCGTGCGGGCCAGCGCCCGGCGCGCCCAGCCGTTGGCCGGGGCCATCTCCACCAGCCGGGTCAGCGCGTCCTCCGCCCTCGTCAGCTGGGCGGAGCCGAAGTAGGCGCGGGCCAGGAGCTCGAGGGCGGCCTCGTTGGCCGGCTCGGCCTCGACGAGCGGCTCGAGCAGGCGCGCCGCCTCGATCGGCTGCCCCATCGCGAGGAAGAGGTCCGCGCGGAGGAACTCCGAGTGCAGGTCGCGCTGGGTCATGCCAGGACAACCCACCGCCCCCGCCGCGGCTTCCCGCGGAAAGACCACGAACCCACGTCGTTGTAGTGCATCCAACGAGGGTCAGCGGGGGAACAATGAGCACCGTCACACTCACCCGGGAGTCCCCATGGCACTGCGACCGCACCTCTCGCACCGCACGGCCGACACCAGCGAGGAGCGCCCAGGCCCCGGCGCCCGCGTGTACGCCGTCCAACGCACCGGCGCCGTCCTGGTGGCGCTCGTGCTCCTGGTCTTCGGTCTCCTCGGCTTCGCCGGCGGCCTGGACTACTTCTCCACCGAGGGCGAGCGCATCCTCGGCCTGTCCTCCAACGGCCTGCTGTCGACCATCTCGGTGGTCATGGCGGTCGTCCTGCTGATCGCCGCTGCGCGCAGCCCGCGGATCACCTCGACGATCATGATCGTCGCCGGCTCGCTGTTCCTGCTCTCCGCCCTGGTCAACCTGGCGGTGCTGCGGACCTCCTTCAACATCCTGGCGTTCGAGTTCGAGAACGTCGTGTTCTCCGTCGTCGTCGGCCTGCTCCTGCTCACGCTCGGCGCCTACGGCCGGATCAGCGGCCACCTGCCGGAGGACAGCCCGTACGCCCACCCGCACGCGCTGGCGGAGGAGGAGGACGACGACCTGCCGTCGACACCGGAAGAGGTCGCCGCGGAGCAGGCGATGCGCGAGGCCGAGCGCGCCGTCGCCCTGCACGCCGGCACCGACGACCAGCGGCGCCGGGTGGCGGCCATGGCGCAGGTGCACAGCCGGGGCGACCGCCGCCGGGTGTGGATGTCCTTCGACCAGGCACGCCGGCTCGGCTGACCGCGCCACACCGGCCTCGCTGCAGGGTCCCGGCCCGGGCGGAGCGAGGGGCGGGGGGCAGCGAGGTCCTTTCAGTACCCTCGCCTCCGCCATGACCGCCCGCACCCCCGCCGCCGCCCGCCTCCGGGCCGACGCGTGCCCCGGCGCGCTGCAGACCCACGCCGCCGCCGACGGTGCGCTGGCCCGGGTGCGGGTCCCCGGCGGCCTGCTGACCGGCGGCCAGCTGCGGGCGCTCGCGGCCGCCGCGCGCGACCTCGGCGACGGGGCGCTGGAGCTCACCAGCCGGGGCAACGTGCAGCTGCGCGGCCTGGCCGGCGGCGCGGAGGCCGAGCTCGGCGACCGGCTCGCCGCCGTCGGCCTGCTGCCCAGCGCGTCGCACGAGCGGGTGCGCAACGTGCTGGCCAGCGCACTGACCGGCTGGGCCGGCGGGCACGTCGACGTCCGGCCGTGGGTGCGTGCGCTGGACGCCGGGATCTGCGCCGACCCCGCGCTCGCCGCGCTGCCGGGCCGGTACCTCGCCACGCTCGACGACGGCCGCGGCGACGTGGCCGGCCTCGGTGGGGACGTCGGCCTGCTCGCCCTCTCCCCCGCCGAGGTCGCCCTGACCCTGGCCGGCACCGACTCCGGGTGGCGCGCCCACCCGGACGACGCGGTCGCGCTCGCCCTCGCCGCCACCCGTGCGTTCCTCGACGAGCGCGCCGCCCAGGGCGGCACCTGCTGGCGGCTCGCGGAGTTGGCCGGCGGCCCCGAGCGAGTGGCCGGCAGGATCACACCGTCGTCCTCCGGACGACACCGCGGCCACGTGCCGTCCCCCCGCTGCGCGGAGCCCCTGCCGTCCCTCCTCGGGGGAGCCTCCGGCTCCCCACTCGTCGGGACCCCCGTGGGCACCACCCGGCAGGACGACGGACGGACCGCCCTCGCCGCCGTCGTCCCGCTCGGCCGGCTCTCCGCGGAGCAGGCCGACCTGCTGGCCCGCCTCGCCGACGAGGTGCAGCTGACGCCGTGGCGCAGCGTCGTCGTCCCCGGCCTGGCCGAGCACGCCGTCGACGACGCGGCCGCCGCCCTGCACCGGACCGGCATGGTGCTCGACGCGGACAGCGCCTGGACCAGGGTGACCGCCTGCGCGGGCCGGCCGGGGTGCGCGAAGTCGCTGGCCGACGTCCGCGCCGACGCCGCCCGGGCCGTGGCGGACGGCACACTGCCGGCGGGCGGTGCCCGCCAGCACTGGGCCGGGTGCGAGCGCCGCTGCGGCCGTCCCCGCGGCGAGGTCGTCGACGTGGTGGCGACCGGGACCGGATACCGAGTCGGGTGGAGCTGATGTACGAGTACGAGAAGGACGGCGCGGAGATCTACCGGCGCTCGTTCGCCACGATCCGCGCCGAGGCCGACCTGGCCGGCCTGCCCGAGGACGTCGCCCGCGTCGCGGTGCGGATGGTGCACGCCTGCGGTCAGGTGGACCTGGTCGAGGACCTCGCCTTCTCCCCCGACGTCGTCGTCCGGGCCCGCGAGGCACTGGACGCCGGCGCCCCGGTGCTGTGCGACGCGGAGATGGTCGCCTCGGGCGTCACCCGGCGGCGGCTGCCGAAGGACAACGAGGTCGTCTGCACGCTCAACGACCCGCGCACCCCGGGCCTGGCCGCCGACCTCGGCACCACCCGCACCGCCGCAGCGCTCGAGCTGTGGCGCGACCGGCTGGACGGCGCGGTGGTCGCCATCGGCAACGCGCCGACCGCGCTGTTCCACCTGCTGGAGATGGTCGCCGCCGGGGCGCCGCGCCCGGCCGCCGTCCTCGGCATCCCGGTCGGCTTCATCGGGGCGGTGGAGTCCAAGGACGCCCTGGCCGCCTCCGACCTCGAGCACCTGGTGGTCCGCGGCCGGCGCGGCGGCAGCGCCATCACGGCGGCGGCGGTCAACGCGATCGCGAGCGACGTCGAGTGACCGGGCCCCGCACCGGCCGTCTGTACGGGGTCGGCCTCGGTCCCGGCGACCCCGAGCTGGTGACCGTCAAGGCCGCCCGGCTCATCGCCGCCGCCGACGTCGTCGCCTTCCACGCCGCCCGGCACGGCCGCTCGGTCGCCCGCGCGGTGGCCGCGCCCTACCTGCGGGAGGGTCAGGTCGAGGAGCTGCTGGTCTACCCGGTGACCACCGAGACGACCGACCACCCCGGCGGCTACCAGGGCGCGATCGACGAGTTCTACGAGGCGGCCGCGGCCCGGCTCGCCGCGCACCTGGACGCCGGCCGCGACGTCGTCGTCCTCGCCGAGGGCGACCCGTTCTTCTACGGCTCCTACATGCACATGCACAAGCGGCTGGCCTCCCGGTACCCGACCGAGGTGGTGCCCGGTGTGACCAGCGTCAGCGGCGCCGCCGCGGCGGTCGGCCGGCCGCTGGTCGAGCGCGACGAGGTGCTCACCGTGCTGCCCGGCACGCTGCCCGCCGAGGAGCTCGCCGAGTGGCTGGCCACCACGGACGCCGCTGCCGTGATGAAGCTGGGCCGCACGTTCGGCAACGTGCGCGAGGCGTTCGACGCCGCGGGGGTGCTCGACCGGGCCCTCTACGTCGAGCGGGCCAGCACCGACCGGCAGCGCACGATGCCGCTGGCCGACGTCGACCCGGCGACCGTCCCCTACTTCTCCCTCGCCCTGCTGCCCAGCCCGCTGACCGACCCGACCGCCGGACCCGAGAGGTCCGGGGACGCCCCGCCCCGCACCGGCGGGGTCGTCGTCGTCGGCCTCGGCCCGGGCGACCGCTGCTGGACCACCCCGGAGGCCGCCGAGGCGCTGGCCGCCGCCGACGACCTGGTCGGCTACGGCCCCTACCTGGACCGGGTGCCGGCCAACCCGCGGCAGACCCGCCACCCCAGCGACAACCGGGTCGAGGCCGAGCGCGCCGCGCACGCCCTCGACCTGGCGCGGTCGGGACGGCGGGTCGCGGTCGTCTCCAGCGGCGACCCCGGCGTCTTCGCCATGGCCGCCGCGGTGCTCGAGGTCGCCGAGCGGCCCGAGTACCGCGACGTCCCGGTGCGGGTGCTGCCCGGCCTGACCGCCGCGCAGGCCGTCGCGGCCCGGGTCGGTGCGCCGCTGGGTCACGACTTCTGCGTGGTCAGCCTCTCCGACGTCCGCAAGCCGTGGGACGTCGTCGTCGAGCGGCTGCGGCACGCGTCGGCCGCCGACCTGGTGCTCGCGCTCTACAACCCGCGGTCCAGGGCCCGGCCGCACCAGCTCGCGGAGGCCCAGCAGGTGCTGCTGGAGGGCCGCAAGCCCGACACGGTGGTCGTCGTCGGCCGGGACGTCGGGGGCCCCGAGGAGAGCATCCGGGTCACCACCCTCGGCGAGCTCGACCCGCAGACCGTCGACATGCGCTGCTGCGTGATCGTCGGCTCGTCGCAGACCCGGGTCAGCGCCACCGGCGCGGTCTACAGCCCCCGCACGCACCCGGACGCGCGCCCTTCCTGAGCGAGGACCCCCTCCTCCCCACCCCTCGCAGGCTCAGGACGGGGCCCGGGACGGGGCCGCACCCCCCCAACCGGCCGGAGTCGTGACACTCAGTGCCACGCCTGGCACGATGACCCGCGACGTGGCGCACGTCACCGTGGGCGGGACGGCGCTGATGACCGGGCGATCGCGGGAGGGGCTCCCATGGCGAGCACCAAGGACTGGTTCGAGACCGTCGAGGAGGCCCAGCACCGCGCGAGGAAGCGGCTGCCGCGGTCGGTCTACCTGGCGCTGGTGGCCGGGACCGAGAAGGGGCTGACGGCGAACGACAACGTCGCCGCCTTCGACGAGATCGCCTGGCGCCCGCACGTCGCCGACCTGCCCGCCAAGCGGGACACGGCGACCACGGTGATGGGCCAGGAGGTCAGCATGCCGGTGCTGGTCTCCCCCACCGGCGTGCAGGCGGTGCACCCCGACGGCGAGGTGGCGGTGGCCCGCGCGGCCGCGGCCCAGGACGTCGCGATGGGCCTGTCCTCCTTCGCCAGCAAGTCGGTCGAGGAGGTCGGCGCGGCCCAGCAGAAGCTGTTCTTCCAGATGTACTGGGTCGGCTCGCGCGAGACGATCCTCGCCCGCGCGGAGCGGGCGCGGGCCGCGGGCGCCAAGGGCCTGATCATGACGCTGGACTGGTCGTTCGCCTCCCGCCGCGACTGGGGCAGCCCGCCCATCCCCGAGAAGATCGACGTGAGGAACGCGCTGAAGTTCGCCCCCGAGGTCGTGCGCAAGCCGCGCTGGCTGGCGACCTACCTGCGGTCGGGCTCCATCCCCGAGCTCACCGTCCCGAACCTGGCGCTCGGCGGGGAGGAGCCGCCGAACTTCTTCGGCGCCTACGGCCAGTGGATGGGCACCCCGCTGCCCACCTGGGAGGACGTCGCCTGGCTGCGCGAGCAGTGGGGCGGACCGTTCATGCTCAAGGGGATCACCCGCCCCGACGACGCCCGCCGCGCGGTCGACGCCGGCGTCAGCGCCATCTCCGTCTCCACGCACGGCGGCAACAACCTCGACGGCACGCCCGGGGCGATCCGCTCGCTGCCCGGGGTGGTTGACGCGGTCGGCGACCAGGTCGAGGTGCTCATGGACGGCGGGGTGCGCCGCGGCGCCGACGTCGTCAAGGCGATGGCCCTGGGCGCCAGGGCGGTGATGATCGGCCGCGCCTACCTGTGGGGCATGGCCGCGAACGGCGAGCGCGGCGTCCAGAACGTCCTCGCGATCATCCGGCAGGGCATCGACGAGGCGCTGCTGGGGCTGGGCAAGGCCTCGGTGCACGACCTGACCCGCGAGGACGTCGTCCTGCCGCCGGACTTCACCCGCGACTGAGCGGCCCGCGCGCCCACCGACGGGAATGCGGACGCGACGGGCGGGCTTGCGCTGTTGCGTGCCCGCCCGCCGCGCGTCCCGCGCCGTCTCGTTCTGGACGGCGGCCGCGCTGCTCGTCCTGGTCCTCGCCGCGTCCGGCGTCCCGTCGCCGCTCTACCGCGTCTACCAGGAGCGCTTCGGCTTCTCCGCCGGCGTGCTGACGACGGTCTTCGGCATCTACGCCCTCGCGCTGCTCGCCACGCTGCTGGTGGTCGGCGCGCTCTCGGACCACCTGGGACGGCGGCCGGTCATCGTCGCCGGGATGCTGCTGCAGGTCGTCGCCATGGCGCTGTTCTGGGCCGCCGACTCGGTGGGCTGGCTGCTGGCCGCGCGGGTGGTGCAGGGCCTGTCGGTCGGCAGCCTGACCGGCGCCCTGGGCGCGACCCTGCTGGACCACCAGCGCAGCGACCGCCCCCTCGGCGCCCTGGTCAACAGCGCCTCCCCGGGGTTCGCCCTCGCCCTCGGCGCGGTCAGCGCCGGGCTGGCGGTCGACCTCGTCCCCGCGCCGACCGACTGGGTCTTCGGCACGCTGACCGTGCTGTTCGCCGTCGCCGCAGGGGTGGTCCTGGTGCTGCCGGAGTCCTCGCCGCGGACCCCGGGCGCCCTGGCCTCGCTGTGGCCACGGGTGCACGTGCCCGCCGCCCAGCGGGCGGCGTTCCTCGTCGCGGCGCCGTGCCTAGTGGCGATGTGGGCGCTGGGCGGCCTCTACCTCTCGCTGGGACCGTCCGTGGCCGCCGGCGTCTTCGGCCTCGAGGACCACCTCGTCGGCAGCCTGGTCATCGTGGCCATGCAGGGCATGGGCGCCGTCGGCAGCACCACCATGCGCAACGCGGCACCGCACACCGCGATGACCACCGGCTGCCTGGTGTTCGCCGCGGGCGTCAGCGGCACCATCGTCTCGCTGGCCACCGGCAGCGCCGCGCTGTTCTTCGCCGCCGCCGCGGTGTCCGGGTTCGGCTTCGGTGCGGCCTTCCTCGGTGCCATGGCCACCGTGACCGCCGGCGTCGCGCCCGGCGAGCGCGGCGGGCTGCTCTCCAGCGTCTTCGTCGTCGGCTACCTGGCCTTCAGCATCCCGGCCGTCGCCGCCGGGCTGGCCTCGGGCGCGGTGGGGCTGCGGCCGACCGCCGCGGTGTACGGGGTGGCCGTGATCGTCCTGGCCCTGGCCGCGGTGGCCGGGCTGCTGCGGCAGCGGCGCGCGGCCGAGCGCCGTCCCGAGCCCCGGGAGGACCCCCTTGCGGGGTCCTCCCACTCGGAGGAGGACCCCGTCCTCCCCGGGACGGGGCCGGGGACCCTGCAAGGGGGCCGCGCTCGGCTGTAGGGCCGAGGTCGTCCAGCCCCTGGGGGGACCGGCGGCGGTCAGCGCAGGACGGCGTCCAGGAACCCGTGCACCCGCTGCTCGAGCTCGGCGGTGCGCTCGGCGGCGACCTCCTCCGGGTCGCGCTCCCGCAGCCACGGCGGGATCTCGCTGCGCGCGCGGAGGGCACACGCCAGGTCCGCGCAGACGTAGGTGCCCACCGTGTTGCCGTTGCGGCCGGCCTCGCCCGCCCGCCGCGCGGTGAACAGCGAGACGTCGCTGCCCGACTGCGCCGTCTGGCACAGCAGGCACATCGCCGGCGTCGCCGAGGACATCCGGGTGTCAGCGGCGCGGACGGCGACGCCGACCGGCCCGCCGTCCCGCTCGACCACCAGGTAGCCGCGCAGCGGTGCCCTCGGGTCTCGCCAGCCGAGGACGACGAGCTCCGCCCACGGCGTCTCCGCGAAGGTGCGCGGCAGCGTCATGGCCTCGGCCTCGCCGCGGGAGCAGTTCACGAAGGACCGCCGCACCTGCTTCTCCGTCAGCGCGCGCACCGTGCTGTTCCTCCTCGTCGTCGTCGGACCGCCGGCGGAGATCCTGCACGGCACCGTACGGAACGTCAGCCGATTTCCCGGAGAGCCGCCCGCACCTCCGCGGGGGTGGCGCCGGCGTCGACCGGGTCGGCGAGCAGCTCGGGGACGCCCCGCGGCCCGCACCGAGGACCGGATGCCGGGCGTGGAGTCCACGAGCGTGCCGTCGAGGTCGAACAGGACCAGGCGGGGGGCGAGCCCCTGGCGCGGACCGTGGTCAGCTGCTTCGATCTTCAAGCACCCACCCCCGCCGTCGTCCGACCCCGGAGGCCCGCATGACCCGGTCCCGCGACACCACCGTGGCAGCCCCCGTCTCGACGCTCCGGCCGGTGCAGGCAGCCGCGGTGCTGTCGGTGCTGGTGCTGTTCTGGCAGTTCCTCTCCGCCGGCCGGATGCTCGTCGGCGAGGACGCCCTCGGGGGCCACGGCGCCGGGGCCGTCGCCCTGCACGTGACCACCGGGCTGCTGCTGGCCGCCACGGTGCTGCACGGGCGGCGCACGCGGGTGTGGTGGCCCGCCGCGCTGGCGGCGGCGGTCTTCGTGCTCACCTTCGTCCAGGCGTGGCTCGGCAGCCACGACGGGGTCGCGGTGCACGTCCCGCTGGCCCTGGTGGTCACGGGGGGCGCGGTGTGGCTGACCGCGTGGTCGTTCCGCGCACCCTGAGCACCCAGGCCGCGGCCTCCTCGACGGTCGCGGCCACCGGCACCCCTTCGGGCAGCGGCGGGCGGCGGACCAGCACCACGGGGACGCCGAGCTCCCGGGCCGCGGTGAGCTTGGCCGCGGTCATCGGCCCGCCGCTGTCCTTGGTGACGAGGACGTCGACGCCGTGCGCGGTCATCAGCGCCCGCTCGTCCTCGACGGTGAACGGGCCGCGGGCGAGGACCACCGTGGCCCGGGCCGGCAGCGGCGGCTCCGGCGGGTCCACCGAGCGGACGACGCAGTGCGCGCTCAGCCCGGCGAAGGCGGCGAGGCCCTGACGGCCGGTGGTCAGCAGCACCACGCGGGCGCCGGCCACCGCCGTCGCCGCGTCGGCCAGGGAGTCCACGAAAGCCCAGTCGTCACCGGGCTGCGCCGTCCAGCCGGGGCGCTGCAGCCGCAGCAGCGGGGTGCCGGTCGCCGCGGCCGCGGCCGCCGCGTGCGCGGTCATGGTGGCGGCGAACGGGTGGGTGGCGTCGACCAGCGCGGCCACGCCGTCGAGCGCCGCCGCCAGGCCCGCCGTCCCGCCGAAGCCGCCGACCCGCACCTCGCCGGGCGGCAGCACCGGGTCGGCGACGCGGCCGGCCAGCGAGCTGAGCACGTCGACGCCCTCGGCCACGAGCCGCTCCGCGAGCCGCCGGGCCTCCGACGTCCCGCCCAGGACCAGCACCCGGCCGCTCACGCAGCCGCCCCGTGCATGCTGGTCAGGTGACCGAGGCGGGGCGCGAGGGCAGCACGGGGCTGCGCTACGGCTGGACGACGGGCGCCTGCGCCACCGCGGCCACCGCCGCCGCCTACACCGCGCTGCTGACCGGTGAGTTCCCCGACCCGGTGCAGATCGACCTGCCCCATGACAAGCACCCGTCGTTCGCGCTGGCCACCGAACGGCTCGAGGACGGCGCCGCGACCGTGGGCGTGGTCAAGGACGCCGGCGACGACCCCGACGTCACCCACGGCGCGCTGGTCTCGGCACGGGTGAGCCAGGGCGAGCCGGGCAGCGGGGTCCTCTTCCGGGCCGGCGAGGGCGTCGGGACGGTCACCAAGCCCGGGCTCCCGCTCCCGGTGGGCGAGCCGGCGATCAACCCGATGCCCCGGCAGTTCATCCGCGCGCACGTGGCCGCGGTCGCCGCGCGGCACGGCGGCACCGGCGACGTCCTCGTCGAGGTCTCGGTGGAGAACGGGGCGGAGCTGGCCCGCAGGACGTGGAACCCGCGGCTGGGCATCCTCGGCGGGCTGTCGATCCTGGGGACGACGGGCGTCGTCGTCCCCTACTCGTGCTCGTCGTGGATCGACTCGATCCGCCGCGGCATCGACGTCGCGCGGGCCGCGGGCCACCAGCACGTCGCCGGGTGCACCGGCTCGACCAGCGAGCGGGTGGTCACCGAGCTGTACGGGCTGCCGGAGGACGCGCTGCTCGACATGGGCGACTTCGCCGGCGCGGTGCTGAAGTACCTGCGCCGCCACCCGGTGCCCCGGCTGACGGTCGCCGGCGGGATCGGCAAGCTGGCCAAGCTCGCCGACGGCCACCTCGACCTGCACTCGGGCCGCTCGCAGGTGTCGACGGAGTCGCTGGCCGCGATGGTCCGCGACGCCGGCGGGGCGCCCGAGCTGGTCGAGGGCGTGCGCGGCGCGAACACCGCGCTCGACGCGCTGCAGCAGTGCCGGGCGGCCGGACTGCCGCTGGGCGACCTGGTGGCCGCCGGCGCCCGCAGGACGGCGCTCGGCGTGCTCCGCGGGGCGCCGGTCGAGGTCGACGTGGTGGTGATCGACCGGGCCGGCACCGTGGTCGGCCGGGCCTAACCCCGGCATCGGGCCGTGGAGTACAGGTGGCTGTCGGGGAACTCCGCCGCCGCGAGCACCGGGCCCACGACCACCACCGCCGTCCGCCGCACGCCCGCCGCCTCGACCTGCCCGGCGATGTCGGCCAGCGTGCCGCGCAGCACCAGCTCGTCGTCCCGGCTGGCGCGGGCGACCACGGCGACCGGGCCGTCGTCCCCGTAGTGCTCGGCCAGCTCGGGGGCGAGCTCGGCGATGCGCTGGACGGCGAGGTGCAGCACCAGCGTCGCGCCGGTGGCCGCGTAGGCGGCGAGCTCCTCGCCGGGCGGCATCGGGGTGGAGCGGGCGCTGGTCCGGGTGAGGACGACGGTCTGCCCCACCCCCGGCACGGTCAGCTCCCGCTTGAGCGACGCGGCCGCAGCGGCGAACGCCGGGACGCCGGGCACGACCTCGTAGGGCACCCCGGCGGCGTCGAGCCGGCGCATCTGCTCGGCCACGGCGCTGTAGATCGACGGGTCGCCGGAGTGCAGCCGGGCCACGTCCAGGCCGGCCTCGTGCGCGGCCACCAGCTCGGCGGTGATCCGGTCGAGGTCGAGGTCGGCGGTGTCGACCAGCCGGGCGCCGGCCGGGGCGGTGTCGAGCAGCTCGCGCGGCACCAGCGCACCGGCGTAGAGGCAGACCGGCGCCGACGCGATGAGCCGCGCCGCCCGCAGCGTGACCAGGTCCGCCGCCCCGGGCCCGGCGCCGATGAAGTACACGGTCACGACGACACCGCCGTCCTCCCGGACGACACCGCGGCCAGGTGCCGTCCCCCCGTTGCGCTGAGCGCGTCCGGCCCCTCGTCGGTGGGAGGACCCCCCGCCCCCCACCGCTCGCGAGCTCGCAGCGGGCCCCTGCAGGGGGCCTGGGCGCCGCTCCTCGCGGCCACGAACACCGTCACCTCACCACGCTCCAGATCGTCACGGGCATGGCGGGCCTCCAGCCGGTGTAGCCGCCGACCGGTGCCGCGTGCGCGACCGACAGCCGGGTCAGCTCGCCGCCGACCCGCGACCGCCACGCGGCCAGCACCGCCTCGCCCTCGACGGTCACCGCGTTGGCCACCAGCCGGCCGCCCGGGCGCAGCGCGGCCCAGCAGGTCTCCAGCAGCCCCTCGCCGGTGAGCCCGCCGCCGACGAACACCGCGTCCGGCCCGGGCAGCCCGTCGAGCGCGGCCGGCGCGCGGCCCTCGACCACCTGCAGCCCGGGGACGCCGAGCCGCACGGCGTTCTCTCCGACCCGCCGGGCGCGAGCGGCGTCGGACTCCACCGCGACCGCCCGGCACGAGGGGTGCACCCGCATCCACTCGATGCCGATGGAGCCCGCGCCGGCGCCGACGTCCCACAGCAGCCGGCCGGGCAGCGGCGCGAGCCGGGCGAGGGTGACCGCGCGGACGTCGCGCTTGGTCAGCTGGCCGTCGTGCGCGTACGCGTCGTCGGGGAGGCCCGGCACGGGGGGCAGCGGCACGGTGCCGGGGTCGGCGACCACCTCGACGGCGGTGACGACGAGCGGGTCGGTCTCCGGGTACGGCCACTGCGCGGCGGTGCCGGCGGACCGCCGCTCGGTCGGCCCGCCCAGCTGCGCCAGCGCGACCACCCGGCTGGCGCCGTAGCCGTGCGCGGTCAGGAGCCGGGCGACCGCCGCGGGGGTGCCGCCGTCCGAGCCGAGGACCAGCAGCCGCCGGCCGGGGGTGGCGTGCGGCACGACCAGCTCGACCGGCCGGCCGACCACGGTCACGACCTGCGTCTCCTCGACCGCCCAGCCCAGCCGGGCGCAGGCCAGCGTGACCGACGACGGGTGCGGGAGCACCTCGACCGCGCCCGCGCCGTGCAGCCGGACCAGCGAGGTGCCGACGCCGGAGAGCATCGGGTCGCCGCTGGCCAGCACCACGACCCGCCGGCCCGGGTGCTCGTCGAGCAGCCCGGCCAGGGCCGGGGCCATCGGCGAGGGCCAGGGCACCCGCTCGGCGGGGACGCCGTCCGGCACGAGGGCCAGCTGGCGGGCGCTGCCGCGCAGCACGTCGGCGTCCTCGACCGCCCGGCGGGCCCGCGGCGAGAGGCCGTCCCAGCCGTCGGCACCGATGCCGACGACGACCACCTCCGTCACGCTCTCCCCCCGGCGCGACTCCGCGCTCGCTGCGCTCCTCGCTCGCTGTCGGCTCGGGCGCTCGCTGCGATGCTCGCTCGCTGTCGTCACGCCGGCAGTCCCCCCGCCGGGCCCGCGGCCTCCGCCAGCAGCCGCTCCCGCAGGTCCGCCGGCAGCCGGTCGACGTAGACGGTCCCGTCGAGGTGGTCGACCTCGTGCTGCAGGCAGCGGGCGGCCATCCCGGTCGCCTCGATCGACACCGGCACGCCGTCGGCGTCGACGCCGTCCACCCGGGCACGGAAGGCCCGCGACAGCTCGGCGTAGGGGCCGGGCACCGACAGGCAGCCCTCCTCGGTGACCTCCTCGGCCGGCTCACCCTCCTGCGGCTCCAGGACCGTCAGCTCCGGGTTCACCACGTAACCGACGACGTCCTCGCCACCGGCGTCCGGGCAGTCGATGACGAAGACGCGCGCGTCGACGCCGATCTGGTTGGCCGCCAGGCCCACGCCGTCGGCGGCTTCCATCGAGGCGAACATGTCGAGGACCAGCCGGCGGAGGTCCTTGCCGAACTCGGTCACCGGCGCGCACGGCCGGTGCAGGACCGGGTTGCTGCCGTAGGTGACGATCGGCCGGGCGACGCCGCTGTAACGGCCGGGCAGGCGCATGACCGTGGATCCTAGGGACGGCGCCGGTCGGCCCGATGGGCCCAGGATGGACCCCGTGTTCCCGCGCGACCTGCCCACCGCCGCGGGGCTGGCCCTCGGCGCCGCCGCCGACCTGCTGCTGGCCGATCCGCGCCAGTGGCACCCGGTGGCCGGGTTCGGCCGGGTGGCCGCGGCCCTGGAGCGCCCGCTCTGGCGGGACTCCCGCGCGGCCGGGGCGGCGTACGCCGGCCTGCTGACCGGCGCGGCGACCGGTCTGGGCGTCCTCCTCGACCGGGCCACCCGCGGCCGGCCCGCCGTCCGCACGCTGGTCACCGCGGCCGCCACCTGGGCGGTGCTGGGCGGCACCTCCCTGGGCCGGGCCGGGACGGCGATGGCGCGCACGCTCGATGCCGGGGACCTGCCCGCCGCCCGCGCCCTGCTGCCCACCCTGGCCGGCCGGGACCCCGCCGCGCTCGACGCCCCGGAGCTGGCCCGCGCCACGGTCGAGTCGGTCGCCGAGAACACCTCCGACGCCGCCGTCGCCCCGCTGGTGTGGGGCGCGCTCGCCGGGCTGCCCGGCCTGCTGGGGTACCGCGCGGTCAACACCCTCGACGCGATGGTGGGGCACCGCTCGCCGCGGTACGCCCGCTTCGGCTGGGCGGCCGCGCGCACCGACGACGTCGCCAACTGGCCCCCCGCGCGGCTGACCGCCGCGCTCACCGTGGCGACCGCGCCGCTGGCCGGCGGCTCGCCCCGCGGCGCGTGGACGGTGTGGCGCCGCGACGGCGCGGCCCACCCCTCGCCGAACGCCGGCCGGTGCGAGGCGGCGCTGGCCGGTGCCCTGGGCCTGCGGCTGGGCGGCCGCAACGTCTACGGCAGCCGGGTGGAGGACCGTCCCGCGCTCGGCGACGGCCGGACGCCCGCGGCCTCCGACGTCCCGCGCGCCGTGCGGCTCTCCCGCGCGGTGTGGACCGCGGCTGCCGCGCTCGCCGCCGCGGCCCGGACGCTGCCCCGCCGCTGACGGAGCGACAGGAGGCGACCGCGCTGTGCAACCTCCACGGCACGGCGCACGGGGACACGCGGGGTCGCGCAGCGGACCGGTACCGACGGACGGGCGTGTCGCTCCCGGAGGTCGTACCGTCCGGTGACACGGAGCGGCCGGTGACCCCACGGCACCGGCGCAACGCGGAGGTCGAACCCACGGCCGGCGGCGCTCCGGCCGGGCCTGGGCCCGGTGGCACTCCAGTGGAGTCGACATGACAGCGACCCCTTCCCCCCTCCTGGCCCTCGGCACCGCGTCCCCCACCCGTCCGGCCGCGCAGCCGGCACGCACCCTCTCCGCCCCACGGCGGCTGGCCGGCCGGTACCGCTACGACCGGCGCGCCGGCACGTGGACCTGGTCCCCGGAGATGGCCGCGCTGCTCAACCTCGCCCGCAACGCCGCGCGCCCGTGCACCGAGCTGCTGGTCCACTCGCTGCACCCCGGTGACCGCCCCCGGGCCCTCGACGCCATCGCCGCCGCCTGCACCACCGGTACGCCCTTCGTCCTGCGGGTGCGGCTGGGCAGCCGGGGCGGGGTGGAGCGCCCCGCCCTCCTCGTCGGCGAACCGGTCGTCGACCCGGCCGGGGCGGTGGACGCGCTCGAGGGCGTGCTGGTCGAGGTCCCCCCGGAGCCGCGCCCACCGGCGTCCCGGTCGGGCGCGGCCGGGACCGAGGACGACCGGGTGCAGGCCCTGGAGACCGAGGTCACCCAGCTGCGCACCGCCATGAGCAGCCGGGCGGCGATCGAGCAGGCCAAGGGCATCCTCATGCTGCTCACCAGCTGCGGCGAGCAGGTGGCCTTCGACCTGCTCGCCCACATCTCCAGCAACTCCCACCGCAAGGTGCGCGACGTCGCGGTGGCCATCGTCGAGTCCGCCGCCGGGCACGCCGGGCTGCCCGAGGACATCCAGGTCCTCATCCGGGACGTCTGCCCGCCCCGGCCGCACCACTAGGGCGCCCCGTGCGCCCCCGGGAGACCACCCTCCCGGGGGCGCACGGGATGATGCCGCTGACGCCGGTGCTCGCCGGCGGTCCCCGAGCCGAGAGGGGAACGCGGCGTGCTCTACCTGGTCGTCCGGTTCCTGCTGCGCCCGTTGTTCCACGTCGTGCTGCGCATGCACGTGACGGGGCGGGAGAACGTGCCGGCCACCGGCCCGGTGATCCTGGCCAGCAACCACCTGTCGTTCATCGACAGCATGGTGATCCCCCTGTCGGCGCCGCGCCGCGTGCACTACCTGGCCAAGGCGGAGTACTTCACCGGCACGGGCGTCGGCGGGTGGCTGACCCGCACGCTGTTCACCGCGCTCGGCGCCATGCCGGTGCAGCGGCAGGAGTCGCGGGCTGCGCAGGAGGCGCTGGACACCGCGCTGGGCGTGCTGCGCCGTGGTGAGGGCTTCGGCATCTACCCGGAGGGCACCCGCTCGCGCGACGGCCGGCTGGCCCGCGGCAAGACCGGCGTCGCCTGGCTGGCGCTGACCGCCGACTGCCCCGTCGTCCCCGTGGCCGTGCGCGGCACGGACCGGGTGCAGCCGGTCGACTCCCGCTGGCCGCGGCCGCACAAGGTGTCGGTCACCTTCGGCGAACCGCTGACGTTCCCCGAGCAGCGCGGGATGGCCCGCAACGGCCGGGCCCGCCGCGTGGTGACCGACCGGATCATGGAGGCCATCGCCGAGCTCTCCGGCCAGGAGAAGGCCGACTGGGGGCGGCCGCGGGCATGAGCGGCACCGTTGCGCGGCGCCCGGCCTCCGGCGGCGCCCTGCTCGTCGCCGGGACGACGTCGGACGCCGGCAAGTCGCTGGTGACCGCCGGCATCTGCCGCTGGCTGGTGCGCCAGGGGGTGTCGGTCGCCCCGTTCAAGGCGCAGAACATGAGCAACAACTCGATGGTCACCCCCGACGGCGCGGAGATCGGCCGGGCCCAGGTGATGCAGGCCGCCGCGGCCCGCGTCGAGCCCGAGGCGGCGATGAACCCGGTGCTGCTCAAGCCCGGGGGCGAGGACTCCAGCCAGGTCGTCGTCCTCGGCCGGGCCGTGGCCGACGTGACCGCGCTGTCCTACCGGCCGATGAAGGCCGCGCTGCTGGAGCAGGTGCTGGCCAGCCTCGAGGGCCTGCGCGCGCGGTTCGACGTCGTCGTCTGCGAGGGCGCCGGCTCCCCCACCGAGATCAACCTGCGCGCCGACGACATCGCCAACATGGGGCTGGCCACCGCCGCCGGGCTGCCCGTGGTCGTCGTCGGCGACATCGACCGGGGCGGGGTCTTCCCGGCGCTCTACGGCACGGTCGCGCTCATGCCGCCGGCCGACCAGCGGCTGGTCGCCGGTTTCCTGGTGAACAAGTTCCGCGGCGACGTCCGCCTGCTCGCGCCCGGGCTGGACCGGCTCACCGCGCTCACCGGCCGCCCGACCCTCGGCGTGCTGCCCTGGCTGGCCGGCGCGGCGGTGGACGTGGAGGACTCCCTCGGCGTCCCGACCGGCGTCTCCTCCGCCGGCCCGCCGCACGGCGAGGAGGTGCTGCGGGTCGCCGTCGCCCGGCTGCCGCGGCTGTCCAACTTCACCGACCTCGACGCGCTGGCCGCCGAGCCGGGGGTGCTGGTCCGCTACGCGACCACCCCCGAGGAGCTGGCCGACGCCGACCTCGTCGTGCTGCCCGGCACCCGCGCCACCGTCGCCGACCTGGGCTGGCTGCGCGCCACCGGCCTGGCCGACGCCGTCGTCCGGCACGCCGCCTCTGGCCGGGCGGTGCTCGGCGTCTGCGGCGGGCACCAGATGCTGGCCCGGACGATCACCGACGACGTCGAGTCCCGGGCCGGCACGGTGCCCGGGCTCGGGCTGCTGCCGGCCGACGTCCGCTTCGCGCCGGAGAAGACCCTCGGCCGGCCGGTGGGGACGGCGCTGGGGCAGCCGGTGCGCGGTTACGAGATCCACCACGGGGTGGTGACCGTGGACTGGCTCTCCTCCGACCTGCCTGCCGAGCCCTTCCTCGACGGCGCCCGGGCCGGGTCGGTCTTCGGCACCACCTGGCACGGGGCCCTGGAGGGCGACGGCTTCCGGCGCGCGTTCCTCGCCGAGGTCGCCCGGGTGGCCGGACGGCGGTTCGTGGCCGCGCCGGACACCGAGTTCGCGGCCGTCCGCGAGCGGCGGCTGGACGCCCTGGGCGACCTGGTCGCCGAGCACGCCGACACCGACGCGCTCTGGCGGCTGCTCGAGGACGGCGTCCCCGACGGCCTGCCGGTGCTCCCGCCCGGGGACGCGCTCCGCCCCCGCTGAGCCCGGCCGACGAGGGTGCGGGAGGCGGTTGACCCGTCTCCCCCGCCGGATGGAGACTCCCCTCCTCGCGGAGGGAGCCCGGCGATGTCGTGGGACCTCGGGGGGTGCTACGCCGAGACCTGCTCGTGCGAGCTCATGTGCCCGTGCGACCTCTCCTCCGGCCACGGTGCGACCTACGACTGGGGCAGGACCGGTGTCTCGACCGCCGAGTTCCCCTGGGCCGCCTGACGCGTCGCGCGCCCGGGCGCGGGGACGCACGCGTGCCGGGGACCTCCGGCCCGCTCTCGCCGCAGTGCGGGTCCGGCTGGGACTGGTCCTCCTCCTGTTCGCCCTCGCCGCCGTCGGCTGGTGGTGGAGCGCCGACCGGATGCGCGGCATGGACGAGGGACCGTGGACCGGCCTCGGCGCGCTGGGCTGGTTCCTCGGCGTCTGGGTCGTGATGATGGCCGCGATGATGTTCCCGTCGGTCGCACCGACGGTCGCCCTGTACTCCCGCATGACCAGGAAGCGCGCTCCGCTGCTGCCCCTGCTGTTCGCGGCGGGC
Source organism: Geodermatophilus siccatus (assembly GCF_900103785.1). GTDB lineage: Bacteria > Actinomycetota > Actinomycetes > Mycobacteriales > Geodermatophilaceae > Geodermatophilus > Geodermatophilus siccatus. The sequence continues at coordinate 170,086 of NZ_FNHE01000006.1, forward strand.
TACCTGCTCGTGTGGACCGGCGCGGGCGTGGTCGCGTACCTGATCGGGTCCGCCGTGGCCCGGGTCTCCGGGGACGTGCTCGCGTGGGACCGGGCAGGCCGGTGGGTCGCGGGCGTGACGCTCCTGGTCGCGGCCGTCTACGAGCTGACCCCGCTCAAGGACGTCTGCCTCGGCAGGTGCCGCAGCCCGCTGGGCTTCCTGCTCGGTTCCTGGCGGGACGGCCCGTCGGGCGCGGTGTCGATGGGCGTGAGGCACGGTGCCTGGTGCGTCGGCTGCTGCTGGGCGCTGATGGCGTCGCTGTTCGCGCTGGGCGTCATGAGCGTCGCCTGGATGGCCTTGGTCGCCGGTCTGATCGCCGTCGAGAAGACCGTCCCGTGGCGCCGGGTGGCCACCTACGGGACGGCGGCACTGCTGCTCACCCTCGGCGTGCTCCTGCTCGCCGCGCCCGGCGCCGTCCCGGGCCTCACCGTCCCGGACAGCGGTCCGATGGACGGGATGGAGCCGATGGGCTCCTGACCGGTCCCCCCTCCTCGGCCGTGCTCAGCCCTCGGCGAGCCGGGCCCGCACGTCGTCCGGCCAGGGCGTCGAGCGCCCGTCGGCGATGGCCACGTAGGTGTTGCGGACGACGCAGCAGACCCGCTCCCCGACGCGGACGGTGAACCGGACCGTCACGCTGGTGCGGCCGACCGCCTCCGTCTCGGCGTCCACCGTGACGGTGTCGCCCCACCGGGCCGATGACGTCCACTCCAGGGAGCTGGCCTTGACCAGCGGGTCGATGCCGCGGGCGACCAGGTCCTCCCAGGGCAGGCCGCGCGCCGTCCACCAGTGGTTGGAGGCCTCGTCGGCCCAGGTCAGGTAGTGGGCGTTGAAGACGACGCCCTGCTGGTCGCACTCGACGTACCGGACCGGGGAACTCCACTGTGCGGGCACGGAGGGGCACGCTAGCCGGGCTACCGTGCACCCGTGGACACCGCTCCCGACGTCCTGGCGGGGTATCGACCGCCCTCCCAGCTGGTGCAGGACAAGGTCGTCGACCACCTGGACCGGCACTGCCGGGCCTTCATCGCCCTCTCGCCGTTCGCCACGCTGGCCACGGCTGCTCCCGACGGCTGGCCGGACGTCTCCCCGCGGGGCGGTGACCCGGGGTTCGCGAGGGTCCTCGACGAGCGGACCCTCGCCCTCCCGGACCGGCAGGGCAACAACCGGGTGGACAGCCTCCGCAACACCGTGGGCAACCCGCGCGCCGCCCTGCTGTTCTTCGTGCCCGGCTTCGAGGAGACCCTCAAGGTCTTCGGGACGACGACCCTCGTCGGACAGGCCGACCTCGGCGTGGACCTGACCGAGTTCGGCCGCCCGCCTCGGTCGGTGCTCGTGCTGACCGTCGAGCGGGCGTACTTCCAGTGCGGCAAGGCGGTCATGCGCTCGGGGCTGTGGGACGCCGACCGGCAGGTCGAGCGCTCGACCTTCCCGTCGCTGGGCGAGGTGCTGCGCGACCACTGCGGGCTGAGCACGCCGCTGCCCGGACAGGAGGAGATGCGCGCCGAGCTGGCGCAGGAGCTCTGACCGTGTCGGTGGCCCGCCCTATCGTCCGCGCATGGCCACCGACGTCCAGATCGTGATCGACTGCGCCGACCCGCACGGGTTGGCCGACTGGTGGGCCGAGGTCCTCGGGTGGCGGGTCGAACCGCAGGACGAGGCGTTCATCCGCCGCGTGGTCGCGTCGGGGGCGGCGACCGAGGCGGACACCACCACGCACCGCGGCGCGCTGGTCTGGCGCTCGGGTGCGGCGCTGAACTCGCCCGACCCCGGCCGGCCGCGGGTGCTCTTCCAGCAGGTCCCCGAGGCCAAGACGGTCAAGAACCGCGTGCACCTGGACGTGCACGTGGGCGCGGATCGGCGGGAGGACGAGGTCGCCCGCCTGCTGGCGCTCGGGGCGACCGAGCTGTACCGGGCCTCGCAGGGCCCGTTCGAGTGGGCCACCCTGGCCGACCCCGAGGGCAACGAGTTCTGCGTCGCGTAGCGCACGGGGCCTGCCCGCGACGGGGCCGGCGAGCGTCACCCCGGGGGGAAGATCCGCACGGTGCCGAACTGGCCGTCGTAGCCGGGCTCGACGTCCACCTCGCCGGCGCGCACCCGGCCGATCCCCTCGGCCACGCGCGCCCCGGCGGAGGCCTCGACGTCGGCGAGGGGTGCCTCGGTGAGCACCGACAGCTCGTCGCCGAGGGCCTCGAGCAGCCGGGCGCGCGCCGCGGTCACCCGCTTGGCGGCCGGCCGGACGCCCAGAGCCGCGGCCAGCACCTCGTCCAGCGGCACCAGCGACCGGAACCCCGGCGCCCCGTCCGGCCGCGCACCGACCGGGCGGTCGGCGAGCTCCTCGACGCGCGACAGGACCCCGACCGTGACCGGCTTGCCGCACACGGGACAGCGCCCACCGGCGGCTGCCCGCTGCGCCGGTGTCATCCGGACGCCGTGCTCGCGGTGGCCGTCGAGGTGGTACTTGCCCTCGGCCGGGTGGAACTCGACGGTGTCGGCCAGCCGGGTCACCGCGGCCGCGCGTTCCCCGGCGCGGTCGGGGGCGCCGGTGCGGAAGGCCTCGCGGATGCCGGGGTAGGACAGCTCCCCCTCCAGGCGAGTGGCCTCGCGGGCGATCGTGCGTGGCCCGTGGGCGTCGGAGCTGGACAGCAGCGCCACGGCATCCAGGGAGCTCACCCGCCAGCACATGGCCGGATCGGCGGACAGGCCCGTCTCGGCCGCGAGGACCTGCGGGGTCAGGTCCCCGAAGCACTCGGCGAGGGAGTCGAAGCCGGACCTCGACCCCAGCGCGCCGAACCACGGCGTCCACACGTGGGCGGGCACGACGAGGGCGGTCGGCTCCACCGCGAGGACCAGCTCGGCGACGGCCTCCGCGCTCAGCTGCAGCGTCGGGCGCCCGTCGACGCCGAGGTCGGCACCTCGCTGCGCCAGCGCGCCGTTGACAGCGGCCGCGGCCTGCAGGCTCGGCAGCACCACGAGGACGTGGATCCGTCGCGCCCGACCTGCCTGGCGGTAGACGCAGGAGACCTCGACGCTCAGGAGGAACCGGGTGGCGGCGTCCCGGGCGGCCTCGTGGCGGACGTACAGGCCCTCCTCCGCGGCCGGCACGAGCTGGGTGCTCAGCTCCTCGAACCACGCCGGGTGGGTGAAGTCGCCGGTGCCCATGACGTGCACGCCCTTCTCCCGCGCGGTCGCGTCGAGCACCGGCAGCGTGAGGTTCCGGGACGTCGCGTAGGCGAAGCGGGAGTGCACGTGCAGGTCGGCGTAGTAGACCGGCGGGGACGACGGGGCCACGCGGTCCACCTACCCCGTTCCGCCGCGGGCCCTCCCTCAGCCGACGCGCAGGTCGCGGGCGAGCCTCCGGTAGGCGACGGCGCGTTCGGCGAGCGCCCGCCGGCGCCCGTGCCGGCTGCGGCGGTCGGTGCCCAGGTAGCGGGCGTCCTCCACGAGCTGGAAGGCGGCGAGCACGCTCGCCTTCACCTCGCGCCCCCGTGGCTGGGCAGGGGGAATCGGCTCGGCCGAGGTCATGGCGACCCCCTCTCCCGGGGACGCCTCTGCACAGCCCCCGTGCGCACATGGTGCCCTGACCTCGGCAGTTCCAACCGTGCTCGTGTCCGATCGACACCTGTGTGTCACACGGGACACCCCGCACGCACCACCCGTCCCACCCGTGTCACCCGTACCGTGCCCGGCATGGCCGGACCCTCTCTGCCCCGGGTGCTCAGGTCGCTGCTGCGCGCAGTGCTGCGGCCCGCCCCTCCCGCCCCTCCCTCGCCGGCCGGCCCTCGACGGGAGGCGCCGGCCGGGCGGAGCGTGCGCGACCTCCCCGGCGGGCTCGACGGCGTCGAGCTCGTCCACCGCCCGGAGGACGACGGCGAGCCGGACCCCGGCGAGGTCGTCTGGGCGTGGGTGCCCTACGACGAGGGCGACGGCCGCGGCAAGGACCGTCCGGTGCTCGTCGTCGGCCGCCGCGGCGCGGACCTGGTCGGGCTCGTGCTCTCCAGCCAGGACCACGACCGGGACGCCGCCGACGAGGCCCGGTACGGCCGCACGTGGATGGACGTCGGCCGCGGCGGCTGGGACCCGCGCGGGCGGCCCAGCGAGGTGCGCCTGGACCGCCTGCTGCTCCTGCCGCCCGGCTCGGCCCGCCGGGAGGGCGCGGCGATCGGGCGCGCGGTCTTCGACGACGTGGTCGCAGCCCTGCGCCGCGTGCAGGGCGGGTGACCCGTCAGGTGGCGCCGGCCGGCGCGAAGCCGGCCAGCAGCTCCTCCAGCGCACGCTGGTCGGGTCCGGTGAACGGGTCCGCGTCCGGCGTCTGCCGCAGCACGTCGAGAAGGGCGTCGGTGCAGCCGATCGCCGGTGGCAGGTGCGTGCTGAACACCGCCGGCGGCGCCATGGCCCGCAGCGGTTCGATCGTCCGCTCGAACGCCGTGCGGTCGACGACGTGCACCCACGGGCTGTCGACGGTCGCCCAGAGCAGCTGACCGGCCCCCAGGTCGCCGGCGGGCACGGCCCGCACGTCGTCGGCCACGGCGAGCTCCGCTGTCGGCAGCGGGGCCCCGAAGCAGTCGGAGGTGAAGACCGCGCCGGTCGCCGTCTCCTGGAACCCCGTCGTGCAGGGGCTGTCGAACAGCGGTGGCCGGAAGGCCCGCAGCTCGCGGTCGCCCACGTCGAGCGACTGGCCCGGGTTGAGCAGGTGCACCCGGTCCAGCGGCAGCGGCCGCTCGGTCGAGAGGATGCCCATGCCGAGGAAGGTGGTCACCACCTTCGCCCCGGGAGCGGCCACCAGCAGGTCGAACAGGCCGCCGGTGTGGTCCCGGTCGGGGTGGGTCAGCCAGATCCAGCGGACGTCGGCCGGGTCGACGACGGCGGCGAGGTCCTCGACGAAGCGCCGGTCGGCCAAGCTCAGGCCCGTGTCCACGACCACGGGCTCGGCGGCGTGCAGCACGAAGGCGTTCACCGGCAGGTGCCCGATCCCGGGCACCTCGTGCGGATCAGCCAGGACGGTGACGCCGGGAACGGGACGGGAGACGTGCACGGGGCTCTCCTCCTCGGGGTGTCGGGGACTCAGAACGGGACCTGCTGGGCCAGCAGCCCCTCACCGGTGCCGCGGCCCGAGAGGATGCGGCAGAACTCCACCGCGTCCAGCTCCACCTCGGGGCCGCCCCTGCCCGTCGTCCACGTGCCGCCGGCCGGACCGGTCAGCCGCAGCCGGTGGGGCGACCCGTGCCGCTCCGCCCACTCGGCCACCACGTCGGCGACCAGGACGCCGTCGTGGTCCGCGGTGAGCAGCAGGTCGCGGCCGGTGGCGCGGGCGATGTCGATCCGGTGCATCCAGGTGTCGCGGGTCAGGACCACGTCGAAGAGGTAGGCGAAGGCCCAGCGCTCGGTCCGGTCGCCGACGACCTGCTCCTCGGGCAGCGTCACCCGTCCGATCGCGCGGGACAGGCGCCGCCGGCCGCGGACCGCCCGCGGGACGACGGAGGCGAACCGGTCCACGAGCTCCTCCGGGGACAACCGCGCCTCCCGGTGCACCTGGTGGGCGGTCAGGACGTCGATGCCGCCGCCGGCCCGCGTGGTGGCCACGTTCTGCGCGACGAACTGACGCACCGTGGCGACCATCTCGGCCATGCCCAGCACGTGGCCGGCCATGGCGCGGACGTCCCAGGCGGTGCAGTCGGTCGGCCGGCGCCACTCCTCGGGCCCGAGGGCCCGCAGCTGCACGGCGAAGCGGTCGTACTCGGTGGCGGCCAGCCGGAGTGCGGTGTCCCGGTCGATCCGGGGCCGGCGGGCGGCGGTGCGGGCGGCGCTGCGGTCGGTGGTCGGTGCGGTCATGACGGTGCCTCTCGGCGGGTGGGTGGGATCAGCCGGGCGGGACCGCCCGGAGGTCGGGGACGGCCCGGCCGCCGTGGTGGGCGAGCCACATCGCCACCACGTCGGGCAGGGTCGAGGTGAAGGTGCCGGTCTCGAACGGCTCACCGGGCGCGTTCGCCAGCTGCTGCGTGATCACGCCGTTCACCACCACCGTGAGGGTCCGGAACGCGCGGTCGAGGTCGACGTCGGGCGGGAGGAGGCCGCGGTCGCGCAGCTGCCCCAGGAACTGGCGGCTGTACTGGGCCATCTCGACGGCCGGCGCGTAGCCCCGCGCCGTCGGGACGAAGCCCGGCACGGGGCGCCAGAACATCAGCGGGGTGTAGGCCGGGTGCTCGACGGCCCACCGCACGAAGGCCACCTCGTGGGCGAGCAGGTCCGCGGCCGCGCTCGGGCGCGGACCCCCGGCGTGGGCCGAGCGCACGGCGGCGAGCAGCTCGCGCCACCCCCGCTCGAACAGCGCGTCGTACAGGGCGTTCTTGCCGTCGAAGTAGACGTAGAGCGACGGGGGCCGGATGCCCATGCGCCGGGCCACCTCGCCGAGCGTCAGCCCGGCGACACCCTGCTCGGCCATGACCTCGACGGCGACGGCGAGCACCTGCTCGATCGTCTCCTGGCGGCGTCGCTGCCGGCGGTCCGGTGCCGTGGTCCGCGTCACACCCGCAATGGTTTCCTAACACCATTAGGAAGTCAATACGGCCGTAGGCGGCGCGGCCTCCGAGCCGACCGCCCAGGTCCCGGCGGGGTGCGGGCCGCACCGTGCAGCCGGCGCTCGGCGACGGCGATGGGCACCTGACCGATCAGCGCGGGCAGCACCCACCACACCGGGTCCCCCGGGAGGCCACCAGCAGCCCGGTCACCAGCGCGATGTACGAGCCTCCGGGCAGGTGCGGCTGCACGGTCCGCCGGCGGGCCAGCCCTGCCGGCCGGCCCCCGCACCCGCGCCCCCGCCAGGCGGGCGACGAGCCACACCGGTGCGAGCAGCACCCCCGCCGTCCCGGCGGTCACGTGGAGCAGGAGCAGCGGGTCCCCGGCCACGTCCCGACGGTGTCAGCAGGCCCCCTGCAGGGCCCCGCCGCGAGCCTGCGAGCGTCGGGGGGCAGGGGGTCCTTCGTCAATCGGCGACGGACTCGTCGCGGACCTGGTCGCGGACCGCCTGCCGCGGGCGCAGGTGGTAGACCCCGGCCTGCGGGCCCAGCGGGGTCAGGTCGTAGCGGTGCACGACCTTGGGGCCGCCGTGCAGGTGCACGTGCGTGATGGTGGGCAGGGGCTCCCCGTGCCGCGCCTCGCGGATCTCCACCCGCCCGTCGAGCGGGCCACCGACGAACAGCAGCACCGCGTCCTGCGTGCCGGCGTCCGCGCCGGTCTGGTCCTCGGACAGCTCCCTCACCTCCTCCGACACCCGGTCGAGGGTAGGCGCGCTCGGCGCCCGCGGCACCGGACCGGCGGTCTCGGTCACTCCCCGGTGTGCCGCAGCCAGCGCGCCAGCAGCGGCGCCGAGAGCAGCATCACGAACAGCCGCAGCACCTGGACGGCCAGCACGAAGGTGGCGTCGGCGCCGCCGTCCTGGGCGGTGGCCAGCACGGCGTAGAGCCCGCCGGGGGTGGTGGCGAGGTAGGCGTCCAGCGCGCTGGCCCCGGTGGTGGCGGCGAGCACCGCGCCCAGCCCGGCGCAGGCGGCCACCAGGCCGAGGATCACCGCGAGCGCGAGCGGCAGGGCCCGGCCGACGGTGCGCAGGCCGTCCCGGTCGAAGTTGAGCCCGACCACGAGCCCGATGACCAGGAAGGCGGCGGTCTCCAGCGGTGCCGGGACGTCCGCGCCGCCCGAGAGCCCGCCGAGGTCGAGCCCGGCGGCGACCAGCATCGGCCCCAGCAGCGTCGGGACGGGGATCCGCAGCAGCCGGGCCAGCGGCGCACCGGCTGCCAGGCAGACCGCGGCGAACAGCAGCCCCGCCGGCCACCCGGGCCCGGCGTCGGCCACCGTCGGCCCCCCGGAGCCGGGCTCCGCGCCGAACAGGGCGGCCGCCGCGACCGGCATGAGGACGACGATGAGCAGCACCCGCAGGTACTGCAGGACGGCGACCATCCGGTCGTCGGCGCCCAGCTCGCGGGCCATCGCCGTGATGCCCGACGCGCCCCCGGCGACCATGGCGAACGCCCCGGTCACCGGGCTGACGCCGGGCTGCAGGCGCATGAGCAGCCCCGCCAGCACGCTGAGCAGCAGGGTGCCGACGGTGACCAGCAGGACCGGCAGCCAGTCGCGGGTGATCGCCCCGAGGGTGTCCAGGTCGACGAGCGCACCGATCGAGACGCCGATCAGTCCCTGGGCCGCCGTGGTGGCGGGCCGCGGGACGGCGAGCCCGCGGCGTCCGGCCAGGCCGCGGACGAGCCCGGCCACCAGGCCGCCGAACAGCGACGGCGAGGGCAGGTCGAGGACGTCGAGGGCCAGCGTGACGGCGAGGGCGGCGGCGACCACGAGCGCCAGGTCGACCGCCCGCGCCCTCCACCCCCGCTCCGCCACGGCGCCAGTCTCCCGGCACGGCCGACCCGTCCCGGGCCGGCTCCCGCCCTCCTTCAGCCGCCGGTGATGCGGCGCAGCTCGGCGACGTGCGCGTCGAACGCGGCCCGGCCCTCCTTCGTCAACGCCAGGCTGGTGCGCAGCCGGGAGGCGCGGGTGGCCTTGTGCACCCGCACGTAGCCGGCCTCCTCGAGCTGCTTGACGTGCTTGGACAGCACCGAGTCGCTGACCCCGACGGTGTCGCGGACCGCGGCGAAGTCCATCGTGTCGACGGCGGCGAGCAGGCCGCAGACCTGCAGCCGGGGCGGCGGGTGGATGACCGCGTCGAACCGCGGCGCGACCGCCGTCACAACCCCTCGCGCAGCTCGGCGACGTAGATGCGGGTCCACCTGCGGCTGACCAGAGCCACCGCGACCCCCAGCACGGCACCCGCGACGACCATCGCGCCGCGCCAGCGCTCCTCGGCGGCGAAGCCGGTCCCCAGCACCGCGAGGACGACGACGACCCAGACGACGATCGCCCGTCGCGTCGGACCCTGCCGGAACCCGTGCACCCAGAACCCGGTGAGCCGGCGGTACAGCGCCACCATCCCGCGCAGGCACAGGAGGAAGACGGCGACCGCGGCGAGGGTGACCCAGGTGCTGTGCAGGGAGTAGGAGCTGACGAACCCGAAGAGCAGCAGGCCGAGCAGCGCGTCGTACCACCACGGCTGCATGGCGCGATCGGCCAGCGCGGCGCGCTGCGACCGCAGGACGGCCAGCTCGGCGCCCGCGCGGGAGGGGTCGTACACCTCATCACTTTCCACGACGGAAAGAGTGCCGGCCGCTTTCCACCCCGTCAAGAGAGCAGGCCGGGGTGTCATCCGGCGGGGCGGTCGTGGTCTGATGACGCGGCCACAGCGACGGCAGTGGAGGAAGCCCGGTGGAACTCCGGCGCGGTCCCGCCACTGTGACCCGGCAGCCGCCGGGGAGTCAGGAACTCCCGTCGTCGCCTCCTGCCACCTCCGGGCGTGGACACCCGGGGAGAGGACACGTGCACCCGCATGACGTATCCCTTCGGCGCCGTCGTCGGCATGGACGACATGCGGCTCGCCCTGCTGCTCAACGCCGTCTCCCCCGCCGTCGGCGGCGTGCTCGTGCGCGGTGAGAAGGGGACGGCGAAGTCGACGACGGTGCGCGCGCTGGCCGCCGTCCTGCCGCCCGTGGACGTCGTCGCCGGCTGCCGGTTCGCCTGCGACCCCGCCGCTCCGGACCCGGCCTGCCCCGACGGCCCGCACGACCCCGGTGCCCGGGGCTCCACGCGCCCGGCGCGGCTGGTCGAGCTGCCGGTGGGCGCCTCCGAGGACCGCGTCGTCGGCTCGCTGGACCTCGAGCGGGCGCTCACCGAGGGCGTCAAGGCCTTCGAGCCGGGGCTGCTGGCCGCCGCGCACCGCGGCGTCCTCTACGTCGACGAGGTCAACCTGCTGCACGACCACCTGGTCGACCTGCTGCTGGACGCCGCCGCGCTGGGCACCGCCTACGTCGAGCGCGAGGGCGTCTCGGTGCGACACGCGGCGCGGTTCCTGCTGGTCGGGACGATGAACCCCGAGGAGGGCGAGCTGCGCCCCCAGCTGCTCGACCGGTTCGGGCTCACCGTCGAGGTCGCCGCGCCCCGCGACCCGGCCGAGCGCGCCGAGGTCGTGCGCCGCCGGTTCGCCCACGACGCCGACCCGGCCGGGTTCGCGGCGACCTGGGCCGACGAGGAGGCCGGGCTGGCGCGCCGCATCGCCGACGCCCGCGCCCGGCTGCCGCACGTCGTCCTCTCCGACGACGCGCTGCGCCAGGTGACCGCCGTCTGCGCCGCCTTCGACGTCGACGGGCTGCGCGCGGACCTGGTCACCGCCCGCGCCGCGATCGCGCACGCCGCCTGGTGCGGCCGCGACGAGGTCACCGAGGACGACGTCCGCGTCGCCGCCCGGCTGGCCCTGCCGCACCGCCGGCGGCGCAACCCGTTCGACGCGCCCGGCCTGGACGACGAGACCCTCGAGCAGGCGCTGGAGGAGTCCCGCCCCGACGAGGACCCGCCCGAGGGCCCCGGCGACGGCGGCGCCCCGCCTCCCCCGCCGCCCGGCCCCTCGGGGGACGGCGGCGCGCAGGAGGCCGCGGGCGCCGACCACCCCGGGTCGTCCCCTCCCTCGACGGCGCCCCGCGGCGAGGGCGGCGGCTCCACCGGGGCGGCCCCGGCCCCCGACCGCGCCGCGGTCGCACCCGCCGACCCGTTCCGCACCCGCCGCCTCGAGGTGCCCGGCGTCGGCGCGTCCGCGTCCGGGCGGCGCTCGCGGGCGCGTGGCGACCGGGGCCGCGTCGTCGGCGCGAACCGCCCGAGCGGCACGGTCACCCGGCTGCACCTGACCGCGACCGTGCTCGCCGCCGCGCCGCACCAGGTCGCCCGCGGCCGCACCGGCCCGGGCCTGCGGATCGCCCGCGAGGACCTCCGCCAGGCCGTGCTCGAGGGCCGCGAGGGCAACCTCGTGCTCTTCGTCGTCGACGCCAGCGGCTCGATGGGCGCTCGCTCGCGGATGGCCGCGGTGAAGGGCGCCGTCCTCTCCCTGCTGCTCGACGCCTACCAGCGGCGGGACAAGGTCGGCCTGGTCACCTTCCGCGGCGCCGAGGCCGAGCTGGCGCTGCCGCCGACCTGGTCGGTGGAGGCCGCCGCGGCCCGGCTCACCGCGCTGCCCACCGGCGGGCGCACCCCGCTGGCGGCCGGACTGCTGCGGGCGCACGAGACGCTGCGGGTGGAGCGGGTCCGCGACCCGCAGCGCCGTCCGCTGCTGGTGGTCGTCACCGACGGGCGGGCCACCGGCGCGCGCGGGTCCACCGCGGTCGCCGACGCGCACGCCGCGGCCGGGGTGCTGGCGGCGGAGGGGACGGCGGCCGTCGTCGTCGACTGCGAGTCCGGTCCGGTGCGCCTCGGCCTGGCCGGCGCGCTGGGGACGGCGCTCGGCGCGCAGACCCTCCGCCTGGAGGAGCTGGCCGCCGAGTCGCTGGTGCAGACCGTGCGCAGCGTGCGGGAGGCGGCCTAGTGGGCGAGGGTGCGAGCTCACCGATGGGCACAGTGCCCCGAGGCACTCGGCCGACGAGCGCCAGCGAGGAGGACTAGTGCCCCAGGGACAGGTGTCCGTCGTCCCGCAGGACGGCCTGACGACGCGGCAGCGCCGCAACCGGCCGCTGCTCGCCGTCCACACCGGTGAGATGAAGGGCAAGTCCACCGCCGCGTTCGGCATGGCGATGCGCGCGTGGAACCAGGGCTGGTCGATCGCGGTCTACCAGTTCGTCAAGAGCGCCAAGTGGCGGGTCGGCGAGGAGAACGCCCTGACGGCGCTGGGCCGGCTGCACGAGCAGACCGGCGAGGGCGGGCCGGTGGTCTGGCACAAGATGGGCTCGGGCTGGAGCTGGTCGCGCCGGCAGGGCACCGAGGTCGACCACGCCGCCGACGCCGCCGAGGGCTGGGCGCAGATCAAGCGCGACCTCGCGGCCGAGGCGCACCGGTTCTACGTCCTCGACGAGTTCACCTACCCGCTGAAGTGGGGCTGGGTGGACGTCGACGACGTCGTCGAGACGCTGACGCACCGGCCGGGCACCCAGCACGTCGTCGTCACCGGCCGGGACGCACCGCCGGCCCTGGTCGAGGCCGCCGACCTGGTCGTGGAGATGACCAAGGTCAAGCACCCGATGGACGCCGGCCAGAAGGGCCAGCGGGGGATCGAGTGGTGAGCGGCGGGGTGGGACGGGTGACCAGCTCGGTCCCGCGCGTGGTCGTCGCCGCCCCGTCGAGCAACGCGGGCAAGACGTCGGTCGCCACCGGGCTGGTCGCCGCCCTGACCGCCCGCGGGCTGGCCGTCTCGCCGCACAAGGTCGGCCCCGACTACATCGACCCCGGCTACACCGGCCTGGCCGCCGGGCGCCCGGGGCGCAACCTCGACCCGGTGCTGGTCGGCGAGGAGCGCGTCGTCCCGCTGTTCCTGCACGGGGCCCGCGGCGCGGACGTCGCCGTCGTCGAGGGGGTCATGGGCCTGTTCGACGGCGCCACGCGGCCGGGCCTGGAACCGGGGTTCGCCTCCACCGCGCACGTGGCCCGGCTGCTGCGCGCCCCGGTGGTGCTGGTCGTCGACGCGAGCGCGCAGGCGCAGAGCGTCGCCGCGCTCGTGCACGGCTTCGCCACCTACGACCCCACCGTGCGGCTCGGCGGCGTGGTGCTCAACCGGGTCGGCAGCGACCGGCACGAGGAGATCCTCCGCGACGCGCTCGGCGGGTCCGGGGTGCCCGTGCTCGGCGCGGTCCGGCGGCTCGCCGAGCTGGGCACGCCGTCGCGCCACCTCGGGCTGGTGCCCGCCGCCGAGCGGTCCGCCGAGGCGCTGGCGACCGTCGGCCGGCTCGGCGAGGTGGTGGCCGGCGCGGTCGACCTGGACGCCGTCCTGCGGCTGGCCCGCAGCGCCCCGGCCCTGGACGCCGTCCCGTGGGACCCCGCCGCCGAGGTCTCCCGGGTGGAGGGCCGGCCGCGGATCGCCGTGGCCGGCGGTGCGGCCTTCACCTTCGGCTACGCGGAGAACGCCGAGCTGCTCGAGGCTGCCGGCGCCGAGGTGGTGACCGTCGACCCGCTGCGCGACGAGTCGCTGCCCGGGGGCACCGCCGGCCTGGTGGTCGGCGGCGGGTTCCCCGAGGTGCACGCCGCGGACCTCTCGGCGAACGAGACGCTGCGGGCGGGCATCGCCGAGCTCGCCGCCCGGGGTGGTCCGGTCGCCGCCGAGTGCGCCGGTCTGCTGTACCTGGCCCGCAGCCTGGACGGCGTCCCGATGTGCGGGGTCCTGCCCACCGACGCGGTCATGTCGCCGCGGCTGACCCTCGGCTACCGGGAGGCCGTCGCGCTCAGCGACTCGGTGCTCGCGCCGGCCGGCACGCGGGTGCGCGGCCACGAGTTCCACCGCACCGTCGCCACCCCGGCCGCCGGTCCCGATCCGGCCTGGCGGTGGACGGGCAGCGATCCGGAGGGCTTCGTCTCGGGGGGCGTGCACGCCTCCTACCTGCACCTGAACTGGGCCGGGTCGCCGGCCCTGGCCGAGCGGTTCGTGTCCGCCTGCGCGGCGGCGACCCTCGCGGGAGGGGTACGGCATGCACATCGCTGAGGGGTTCCTGCCGGCGACGCACGCGATCGGCTGGACGCTGGCCGCAGCACCCTTCGTCGTCCACGGGGCGCGCCAGGTGGTCACCGAGGTGCGCGAGCGCCCGGAGAACACGCTGCTGCTCGGCGCGGCCGGCGCGTTCACCTTCGTGCTCAGCGCGGTGAAGCTGCCGTCGTTCACCGGCAGCTCCAGCCACCCGACGGGCACCGGCGCCGGCGCGGTGCTGTTCCGGCCGCCGGTGATGGCGCTGCTCGGCACGATCGTGCTGCTGTTCCAGGCGCTGCTGCTGGCGCACGGCGGGCTGACCACGCTGGGCGCCAACGCCTTCGCCATGGCGGTGGTCGGGCCGTGGTCCGGGTACGGCGCCTACCGGCTCACCCGGCGCCTGGGTGGCGGCCTGCTGCCGGGGGTGTTCGCCGCGATGGCCGTCGCCGACCTGGCCACCTACGTCACGACGGCCGGGCAGCTCGCCCTCGCGCTGCCCGACGCCGAGACGGGGGTCGCCGGCGCGTTCGTCAAGTTCATCTCCGTCTTCGCGCTCACCCAGGTGCCGCTGGCGGTCGCCGAGGGGCTGCTCGGCGTGCTGCTGTTCCGGGTGCTCACCGTCAACGCCCGCCCCGAGCTCGAGCGCCTCGGCCTGCTGGCACCTGCGCCGGAGCCGACCCGGTGACCCGCTCCCGGCTGGTCACCGCGCTGCTGGTCCTCGGCGTCGTCGCGCTCGTCGCGCTGCCGCTCGTGCTGGACGGCGGGACGGCGGAGTTCTCCGGAACCGACGCCGCGGCCGCCGAGCTCGCCGAGCAGCAGGGCGCACGGCCGTGGTTCGAGTCGGTGTTCTCGCCGTCGTCGGCCGAGGTGGAGTCCGGGCTGTTCGCGCTGCAGGCGGCGCTCGGCGGCGGGGTGCTCGGCTACGTGCTGGGCCGGCTGCGCGGCCGCCGGCCGGCCGAGCGCCCGGAGTCCGAACGGTCCCGGGAGGACGGCGGCTCGTGAGCACGCACCTCCACCGTGATCATCGGCGGGTGGTCACCGGTCGTCGGCGCGTCGGCAGCCACCCGCCGGTGATCACGGAGGCTGCGACGTGACCGGGCTCGCCGTCGACGACGCCGCCTGGGCCAGCGCCTGGCGCCGCCGCTCCCCCGCCGACAAGCTGCTGCTCTGCGGCGGCCTGGTCGTGTGCGCGCTGGCGCTGCCGGCCTGGCCGGGCAGCGTGCTGGTCGGTCTCACCGCCCTCGCCCTCGCCCTCGGCCCGGCCCGGGTGCCCGCCCGCACCTTCGGCCGGGCGGTGCGCTGGCCGCTGGCGTTCATCGCCGTCGGCGCGCTGACCTCGGTGGTCACCGTCGGCACCGACGGCCTGGGCTGGGCGCCGGACGCCGCCGCCCGCGCCGGCTCGCTGGCCGGGCACGCGCTCGCCGGCAGCGCCGCGGTGCTGCTGCTGGCCACCACCACGCCGATGTCGGACCTGCTGCCGGCGCTGCGCGGCCTGCGGGTGCCCGCGGCGGTGGTCGAGGTCGCCGCGGTCACCTACCGGCTGCTGTTCGTGCTGCTGGCCAGCCTGCACACCATCCGCGAGGCGCAGACGGCGCGGATGGGCTACTCGAGCACCGGTCGCGGCTACCGCTCGTCGGGCGCGCTGGCCGCGGCGGTGCTCACCCGCTCCTGGGACCGCGCCCGCCGGATGCAGGAGGGGCTGGCCGGCCGGGGCATGGAGACCGGCCTGCGGGTGCTGCCCGAGGTGCTGCCGTCGTCCCGCGCGTTCGTGGCCGGCACCGTCGCCGGGCTGTCGGCGCTGGTCACGGTGGGCCTGCTCGCATGAGCCACCGGACCCTGACCGCCGAGGGGCTGGTCGCCGGCTACGAGCGCGGCCGCCGGGTGCTCGACGGCGCCTCGCTCACCGTGCCGGCCGGGCGCCGGCTGGCGCTGCTCGGGGCCAACGGCTCGGGCAAAACGACGCTGCTGCGCTGCCTGTCGGGGGCGCTGGAGCCGGCGGCGGGCACGGTCGCCGTCGACGGGGAGCGGCTGCAGCACACCCGCCGGGGCCTGCGCGCGCACCGGCAGGAGGTCCAGCTGGTGCTGCAGGACCCCGACGACCAGCTGTTCAGCGCCTCGGTCGCGCAGGACGTCTCCTTCGGCCCGCTCAACCTGGGCCTGCCCGAGAACGCCGTCCGCGGGCGCGTCGCCGAGGCCCTCGACCTGCTCGGCGTGGCGCACCTGGCCGGCCGGCCCACGCACCAGCTCTCCTACGGCGAGCGCAAACGGGTCGCCATCGCCGGGGCGGTGGCGATGCGCCCGTGCGTGCTGCTGCTCGACGAGCCCACCGCCGGGCTGGATCCGTCGGCGGTGGCCGAGGCGCTGGCCGCGCTGGAGCGGCTGCGGGCGTCGGGGTCGACCGTCGTCATGAGCACCCACGACGTCGACCTGGCGCTGCGCTGGGCCGACGACGTCGCCGTCGTGGTCGACCGGACGGTGGTGCAGGGCGCCCCGGCCGACCTCCTGGCCGACGACGCACTGCTCGCCCGCGCCCGCCTCGACCGGCCGTGGGCGCTGACCGTCGGCGCCCGGCTGCGCGCGCTGGGCCTCCTGCCCGACGGCGCCCTCCCCCGCGACGCGGAGTCGCTGCTGGCCGCGCTGCCCGAGGGGGTGACCCCGTGACCGAGCTCGCGCGGTCTCGCATGGGCACGGCACCGCCGACCACGGAGCTGCCGAGCGCCGGCGAGGAGGCGACGTGATCGTCGGCGTCGGCGCACGACCGGGGGTGGGCGCCGCGGAGGTGCTGGCCGCCGTCGACGCCGTCCTGCCCGCAGGCGCGGACGGCGTGCGGCTGGCCACCCTCGACGCCCGCGCCGCCGAGCCCGGCCTGGTCGAGGCGGCGGCCGCCCGCGGCTGGCCGCTGACCGGGCACCCCGCCGCCGCGCTGGCCGCCGTCCCGGTGCCGTCGCCGTCGGCGCGGGTGGCTGCCGCCGTGGGGACGCCGTCGGTCGCCGAGGCCGCGGCGCTGCTGGGCGGCGGGACGCTGCTGGTGGGCCGCACGGTGGTCGGCCGGGTCACGGTGGCGGTGGCGCGGTGAGCGCCGGAGGCGGGTCCGCGCCGGGTGGGGGGCCGGAGGCCCTCCGGACGGCGCGGACGGGTGAGCTCAGCGCCACGGCGGGACGGCACCCGGATGCGGTGGGAGCCCGGAGGACGACCGAGTCGTCGCACCACCACGGGGAGGCCGACCTCGCGCGGGGCCTGGTCGACCTCGCGGTCACCGCCGCGGACGGCCGCCCGGCCGGGGAGGTGCTGCCCACCGCGGTCCGTCATCCCGCGACCTCGGTGCTCCTCGCCGCCGACCTCGCTGCCATCCTGGACCCCGGGACACCGGCGTTCCAGCACCTGCCCCGCCTCCCCGAGGAGATCCGCTGAGCCGCCCCACCACCCCTGCCCCCTTCGCCGGCACCCTGCTGGGCGAGACGATCGCCGCGGTCGCGCCGAGGGACGCCGCCGCCGAGCGCGCCGCCCGCGACCGCCTGGACCGGATGACCAAGCCGCCGGGCTCGCTGGGCGTGCTCGAGGACGTCGCCGCGCAGCTGGCCGGCACCGCGGGCGCCTGCCCGCCGCCGCTGCCCACGCCGGCCGCGGTCGCGGTCTTCGCCGGCGACCACGGGGTCCACGCGCAGGGTGTCACCCCGTGGCCGCAGGAGGTCACCGCGCAGATGGTGGCCAACTTCGCCCGCGGCGGCGCGGTCGTCAACGCGTTCGCCGCCCAGCTCGGGGCCGACGTCGTCGTGGTGGACGTCGGGGTCGCGACGCCGTACGCGGTCGAGGTCAGCCCCGCGCTGCTGTCCCGCAAGGTCAGGTCCGGCACCGCCGACCTCGCCGTCGGCCCGGCCATGACGCTCGACGAGGCGCGGCGGGCGGTCGAGGTCGGCATCGAGGTGGCCACCGAGCTGGCCGCGGACCACGCCTGCCTGGTCACCGGCGACATGGGCATCACCAACACCACGGCGTCGGCGGCGCTGGTCTGCGCGTTCACCGGCGCGACGCCGGCCGCGGCGACCGGGCGCGGCACCGGGGTCGACGACCCGACGCTGGCCCGCAAGGTCGGGGTGGTCGGCCGTGCGGTGGCCCGCGTGCCCGAGCGGCCGTCGACGTCGGAGGCCGCGCTGGCCGCGCTGGCGGAGGTCGGCGGCCTGGAGCACGCCGCGCTCGCCGGGTTCGTGCTCGGTGCCGCCGCGGCGCGGGTGCCGGTGCTGCTGGACGGCGTGATCGCGGGGTCCGCGGCGCTGGTCGCGGCCGCGCTGTGCCCGGCGGCGCTGGAGCACGCGCTGGCCGGCCACACCTCGGCCGAGCCGGGGCACGCCCTGGCGCTGCGGGCACTGGGCCTGCGCCCGCTGCTCGGCCTGGACCTGCGCCTGGGCGAGGGCACCGGCGCCCTGCTGGCGCTGCCGCTGGTGGCCAGCGCGGCGCGGGCGCTGCGCGAGGTGGCGACGTTCGACTCGGCCGGTGTGACGGAGAAGTCGTGAGCGACCTCGCGAGCTCACGCGTGGGCTCAGCAGCGCCGCTCGCGGCCGCGACGAGCGCCAACGAGGAGCGACCGTGAGCGCCACCCCGGTCGACCCCGCGAGCGGGGTGGTCTACCCGGTCGGGCTGCGGCTGCTGGACCGGGAGGTGGTCGTCGTGGGCGGCGGGCAGGTGGCGCACCGCCGCGTCGCCGGGCTGCTGGAGGCCCGCGCGCGGGTCACGGTGGTCAGCCCCGAGGTGACGCCGGCGCTGGAGGCGCTGGTCGGCCCGGGCGCGGTCACCTGGCTGCGCCGCCGGTACGAGCCCGGTGACCTGGACGGCGCCTGGTACGCGGTGGCCGCGACCGACGACCCGGCGGTGAACGAGGCGGTCGCCGAGGAGGCCGAGCGGGCGCGGGTGTTCTGCGCCCGCGCCGACGACCGGGCGGCGTCCAGCGTGTGGACCCCGGCGGTCGGCCGGCAGGGCGACCTCGTCGTGGGGGTGCACGGCGGCGGGGATCCGCAGCGCGCGGTGGGCGTGCGGGACGCCGTCCTGGCCGGGCTGACCGACGGCTCGATCCGCGACCGGGCGGCGCGCGAGGTCCCCGGCGGGCGGCCCGGCTCCGTCGTGCTCGTCGGGGGCGGGCCGGGCGACCCCGGGCTGATCACCGTGCGCGGCCAGCAGGCGGTGTCGCAGGCCGACGTCGTCGTCGCCGACCACCTCGCGCCGCAGTCCCTGCTGGCGTCGCTGCCCGCGGAGGTGGAGGTCATCGACGCCTCGAAGCTGCCGCGCGGCCGGTACATGGCGCAGGAGCAGATCAACGCGCTGCTGGTCGAGCACGCCCGGGCGGGCAGGCGGGTGGTGCGGCTCAAGGGCGGCGACCCGTTCGTCTTCGGCCGCGGCATGGAGGAGCTCGAGGCCTGTGTCTCCGCCGGTGTGCCGGTCGAGGTGGTGCCCGGGGTGACGTCGGCGATCGGCGTCCCCGGACTGGCCGGCATCCCGGTCACCCACCGCGGGCTGACCCACGAGTTCGTCGTGGTCTCCGGGCACGTGCCACCGGGGCACCCGCAGTCGCTGGTCGACTGGGAGGCGCTGGGGCGGCTGCGCGGCACGGTCGTCGTCCTCATGGGCGTGGACACCGCCCCGGCGATCGCGGCGGCGCTGGTCGAGCACGGCCGGACGCCGGAGACGCCGGTGGCCGTCGTCGCCGACGGGTCGACACCGACCCAGCGCACGGTGCGCACCACCCTGGCCGGACTGGCGCAGACCCTCGCCGACCAGGACATCCGCCCGCCGGCCGTCTGGGTGGTCGGCGAGGTCGTGCGGCTCTCCGCGGACCTCCTCCAGCAGCGCTGACGACGGGTCCCGCCGGCGTCCCCGCGGGAACGCCGGCCCCATGTCTCACAGTCAGGCGACGGCGACCAGCCTCCCGGTGTCCCCCGCGTTCTCGGCGGCGAGACGGCGTTCGAGGTCCCGGTTGGCCAGCAGGACCCCGACCACGTAGGCGAGGTCCGTCGGCTCGCCGTTGACGTGCACCGCGTCGGGCAGGTCCGGTCGCTGGTCGGGAAGAGCAGCCGGGTGATCGACGCGGTGGGTGCTCCATCCCCGGGGCTGCGGGGCGGCTCCGCGGCCCCCGGACGGCGTCCGGCGGGCTACGGCCGGGGCCCGGCCGCTCCGTCGTCGTCCGGCAGGGGCGTCAGGCCGACGGTGTAGGACGCCATCGACAGCGAGCCGTCGGCGAACCCGTCGACCAGCAGCTCGGCCGTCGTGCCGGTCGCCCCCGCCATCCCGGCGACGTAGAGCAGCGGCAGGAAGTGGTCGGGGGTGGGGACGGCGAGGCCGGCGTCCGGGTGCCCGTCGAGGGCGGCGACCTCGGTCGGCCGCTCGAGCACGACCTCCCGCACCGCCTCGTCGAAGCGCTGCGCCCAGTCGTACCCGGTGTCGGGCATGGCGCGGCTGACCGCGCGCAGGTTGTGGACGACGTTGCCGCTGCCGATCACCAGCACGCCGTCCTCCCGCAGCGGGGCGAGGGCGGCGCCCAGGCGCAGGTGGTGCTCGGCCGGCTCGAGCGCGTTGACCGACAGCTGCACGACCGGCACGTCCGCGTCGGGGACGACGTGCCGCAGCACCGACCAGGCGCCGTGGTCGAAGCCCCAGCTGTCGAGGTCGGCGCCCACCCAGGTCGGGTGGACCAGGTCGGCGACCTCCTCGTACAGCGAGGGCAGCCCGGGCGCGTCGTAGCGGACGTCGTAGAGCGCGCGCGGGAAGCCGAAGAAGTCGTGGATCGTGCGCGGCCGCGGCATCGCGGTCACCGCGGTCGCGTGCACGAACCAGTGCGCCGAGACCACCAGGACCGCCCGCGGGCGCGGCACGGCCTGCCCGAACGCGCGCCAGGCCCGGGTGTAGCGGTTGTCCTCGATGGCGTTCACCGGGTTGCCGTGGCCGAGGAACGCAGCCGGCATCAGCCCCACGCGGTGATCTTCTCCCGCACCCGGCCGCCGTGCGACACGGGGACGCCACCCGGCGTCCGGCGCAGCGCTCCCTGCGCGTCGGTCCCGGCGGTCACCCCGCGTTCGAGACCGGCGGCACCCGCCGCAGCGCCGGGGACAGCAGCCGCGCCCCCGGCCCCTCGGCGCCCCGGACGTCGCCGGGGTTGTACAGCGCGCACCGGGTCAGCGACAGGCAGCCGCAGCCGATGCACGACGACAGCCCGTCGCGCAACTGCTGCAGGGCCCGGATCCGCTCGTCGAGCCGGTCCCGCCACGACTCCGAGAGCCGGGCCCAGTCGCGGGCCGACGGCGTGCGCCCGTCGGGCAGCGTGGCCAGCGCCTCGCGGATCTCCGGCAGCGTCAGCCCGACGTTCTGCGCGGCCCGGACGAACGCCAGCCGGCGCAGCACGCTGCGCGGGAAGCGCCGCGCGCCGCCGGGCGTCCGGGTGGCCGTGACCAGACCCTGCGCCTCGTAGTAGCGCAGCGCGGAGACCGCCATCCCCGACCGCTCGGCCACCTGCCCGATGGTCAGCAGCCCGTCCACCACGCCTCCCCTTGACCTCAAGTCGACTTGAGGTACGACGGTAGCGCCATGACACCTCCCACCGCACTCGTCACGGGGGCCTCCCGCGGCCTGGGCGCCGCCCTCGCCGAGGCCCTGAGCCGCCGTGGCTGGCGGCTCGTCGTCGACGGCCGCACCCCCGACCGGCTGGCCGCCGCCGTCGCCGCGCTGCCCCGCCCGGACCTGGTCACCGCCGTCCCCGGCGACGTGGCCGACCCCGCCCACCGCGCCGCGCTCGCCGCCGCCGTCGGCGACCGGCTCGACCTGCTGGTCAACAACGCCAGCGAGCTCGGCCCGACCCCGCTCCCCGGGCTGGCCGACCTGCCGCCCGCGGCCCTCGAGCGGGTGCTCGCGGTGAACACCGTCGCCCCGCTCGCCCTGGTCCAGGCGGTGCTGCCGGCCCTCGAGCGGGCCGGCGGGGTGGTGCTCGACGTCAGCAGCGACGCCGCGGTCGAGGCCTACGAGGGCTGGGGCGGGTACGGCGCGAGCAAGGCCGCCCTCGACCAGCTCAGCGCCGTCCTCGCCGTCGAGCACCCGGCGCTGCGGGTGTACGCCGTCGACCCGGGCGACATGGCCACCGACATGCACCGCGCGGCCGACCCCGACGCGACGGGGCTGCCCGAACCGGCGGCCGTCGTCCCCGCGCTGCTCCGGCTCGTGGACGAGGCTCTGCCGAGCGGCCGCTACCGCGCCGCGGACCTGGCCGTCCCGGCGGGGGCCGGCCGGTGACCGCGCGCGCCATGGGTGCCGAGGCGGCCGCACCGCCGGAGCGCCGGGGCCTGGCCCGCGACGGCGTGCGGCTGATGACGGTCCGGCCCGACGGGATCACCGAGACGGTCTTCCGCGACCTGCCCGAGCTGCTCGAGCCCGGCGACCTCGTCGTCGTCAACACCTCGGCGACGCTGCCCGCGCGCCTCGACGTCCGGCGGGCCGACGGTGTCCGCGCCCCGCTGCACGTGGCCACCACGCTGGACGACGGCGACTGGGTCGTGGAGCTGCGCCGTCCGGGCAACGACGGCCCCGACCGAGGCGTGGAGCCCGGGACGCTGCTCGACCTGCCCGGCGCCGTCCGGCTGCGGCTGGTCGAGGCCTTCCCGGCACCGGCGCGGGCGTCGCGGCTGTGGCGGGCCCGCCCCGACCCGGCCGTCCCCGCCGCCGAGCACCTGCAGCGGCACGGCGTGCCGATCCGCTACGGCTACCTCGGTGCCGCCGTCCCGCTGGCCGACGCGCAGAACGTCTACGCCACCGAACCCGGCAGCGCGGAGAACGCCAGCGCCGGGCGGCCGTTCACCGACCGGGTGCTGGTGCGGCTGATGGCCCGCGGCGTCCCCGTCGTCCCGGTCGTGCTGCACGCCGGCGTATCCAGCCCCGAGCTGCACGAGCCGCCGGCGCCGGAGCGCTACCGGGTGCCCGAGGTCACCGCCCGGCTGGTCAACGCGACGCGCGCCGCCGGGAGCCGGGTCGTCGCCGTGGGGACGACGGTCACCCGCGCACTGGAGACGGCGACCGGCGAGGACGGCGTCACCCGTCCGGCCGCCGGCTGGACCGACCTGGTGCTCGGCCCCGACCGCCCCGCCCGGGTCGTCACCGGCCTGCTCACCGGGCTGCACGCGCCCGACGCCAGCCACCTGCTGCTGCTCGAGTCGGTGGCGGGCCGCGAGCTGGTCGACCGGGCCTACGCGCGGGCCGTCGCCGGCGGCTACCTGTGGCACGAGTTCGGTGACACGATGCTGTTCCTGCCGTGATCGGGGAGCCGGGGATCGAGACGCTGGTCCGCGCCGAGGGGCCGCAGGGCGAGGTGGCCCTCCGCCGGCGCACCACCGACGCCGGCGGCACGCACCTCGAGCTGGTCGTCGACGGCGTCTTCGCGATGGACGACGTCGACACCACGACCGAGCGCGCCCTGGCCACCGAGGCGCTGCGCCGTCTGCCGGGACGGGACCTGCGGGTGCTCGTCGGCGGGCTCGGCCTGGGGTGGACGGCGGCCACCGCGCTCGCCGAGCCGCGGGTCGGCGCCGTCGAGGTGGCCGAGCTGCACGCGCCCCTGGTGCGGTGGGCCGAGGAGGGCAGGCTCCCGGCGCTCCTCCCCGGCGACCCCCGGCTGCGGGTGCGCACCGGGGACGTCGCCGACGTCCTGGCCGAGCGCGACGGCCGGTGGGACGCCGTCCTGCTCGACGTCGACAACGGGCCGGGCTTCCTCGTGCACCGGTCGAACGACGCGCTCTACCGCCCGGCCGGGCTGGCCGGCGCGGTGGCGGCGCTGCGCCCCCGCGGCGTCCTGGCGATCTGGTCGAGCTCCCCGGCGCCGCGGCTGCGGGAGGCGCTGGCCCGGCTGCCCACGACGGCGGACGCCGAGGAGCTGCTGCTGCCGGTGACCCGCGACGGACACGCGTTCACCTACGCGGTCGTGCTGGCCCGCCGCTCGGCTGCCGGGTGAGCCGGAGGCGGCGTCCCGGCCCGGCCTCCTTCCCCGGGTGGCGGCCCACCAACCGGGGAACGAGGCTGGGGACGCCGGAGCAGACGGCGCCCTCCGGGCTCGGGAGGCGGACGTGCCAGGGACGTGGCTGCTGGGCAGCGGGGTGACCACCGACGGGGACGGCGACGGCGGGCCGGGCGGCGCCCGCGCGGTGCTGCTGGGCCTGCGCGACGGCGGCGCCGGCGCGACCGACCCGCTCGACGAGCTGGAGCGGTTGGCCGAGACCGACGGGGTCGCCGTCGTCGGCCGGCTGGTGCAGCCGCGCGACCGGCCCGACCCGGCGACCTACCTGGGCTCGGGCAAGGTGGCCGAGCTCGCCGACCTGGTGCGCGACCGCGACGCCGGCCTGGTCATCGCCGACGGCGAGCTCTCCCCCGCGCAGGTGCGCAACCTCGAGGACCGGCTCGGCGCGCGGGTGGTCGACCGCACCGCCCTGATCCTCGACATCTTCGCCCAGCACGCGCGCAGCTCCGAGGGCAAGGCGCAGGTGGAGCTGGCCCAGCTGGCCTACCAGCTGCCGCGGCTGACCGGGCACGGCGTGGAGCTGTCGCGAGTCGGCGGCGGGCGCAGCGCGGGGGCCGCGGGCACCGGCGTCCGCGGCCCCGGTGAGCAGCAGCTGGAGACCCGGCGCCGGCACCTGCGGCGGCGGATGACGGCGCTGCGCCGGCAGGTGCAGGAGACCGCGCGGCGGCGGGAGCGCACCCGCTCGCGGCGGCGGCGCAACCGGGTGCCGTCGGTCGCGCTCACCGGCTACACCAACGCGGGGAAGTCGGCGCTGATGAACCGGCTGGCCGGCACCGACGTCCTGGTGCAGGACGCGCTGTTCGCCACGCTCGACCCGACGGTCCGCCGCACCCAGGCACCCGACGGCCGGCCGTACACGCTCTCCGACACCGTCGGGTTCGTCCGCCACCTGCCGCACCAGCTGGTCGACGCCTTCCGCTCGACGCTCGAGGAGGTGGTCGAGGCCGACCTGGTGCTGCACGTCGTCGACGCCTCGGCGGCCGACGCGATGGACCAGGTGACCGCCGTGCGCGGGGTGCTCTACGAGATCGGCGCCCGCGACCACCCCGAGCTGCTGGCGCTGAACAAGGTGGACGTCGCGCCGCCGGGCTGGCTGTCGGCGCTGCGCACGGCCTACCCCGACGCCGTCCCGGTGTCCGCGCTCACCGGTGAGGGGGTCGAGGACCTGCGGCAGGCGATCGCCGAGCGGCTGGACGGCTAGCGCATCCGCGCGGCGGTGTCCTCCAGCAGCACCTGGCGCTCGGCCGCGGGCCGGCGCGGGCAGGAGGTGCACAGCGGCTCGGGCGGCAGCCGGTAGAGCAGGCAGCACGACACCCGCCGGGTGAAGCGCACACCGGCGACGTCGACGTAGCGGGGCGACGGCAGCGGCGGCCCGACGGCGGCCGCCAGCGGGGCGGCCAGCGCGGTGACCCGCCGCTCGTCCCCCAGCGCCCGCCCCAGGGCGAGCAGCCGGTTGGCCAGCGAGTCGGTGGCGATCGCCCACAGCGGCCGGGCCCGCACCCGGCCGGCCGCGGCCACGGCGTCGACCACCGCGGAGAGGCTCTCCCGCAGCTCCGCGGCGGTGTCCGTGCCCGGTGCGGACGACGTGGCGGCGATCGGGGTCCCGCCCCCGAGCAGGGCCACCGAGGTGTCGGCCAGCCGCGCCGACAGCGGCAGCCCGGTGGCCAGCCCGGCCAGGGCCGGCGTGAGCAGCACCGAGGACGCCGAGTACCACCACACGGTGGCCAGCACCCGCCGGTCGTCGGAGGCGTACCGCGCCCCGAGCGCGGCCAGCCGGTCGGCGGTCCAGCCGGCGTCGGCGAAGAGCGCGGCGGGGACGGCGGGCGCAGCCGGCGGCGCGAGCAGACCGAGCGCCGCCGCACCCGGCACCCGCGCGGCCACCGCCGCCTGTCCCCCTGCCGTCACCCGGCCAGTCTGGCCGCCGCGCGCCAACCGGACCACGCGCTCCGGTGCGCCGACGTTGCGCCGGGCAGACGTGGAGCGTCGTGGGCCATACGGTGTGGCAGAGAGCACTCCGCGTCGCGCTGCTGCCGGGACGCCGGGTGCCCACCGCGACGACCGGACACAGGACAGGCGTCGACGACGACGCCACGGAGCAGGAGGAGTCGCATGAGCGAGTCGACCGAGCTGGAGGGCCGCCGGTTCCCGGTGCCGGAGGAGCTGGCGGCACAGGCCAACGTGGGTCCCGACGTCTACGAGCGGGCGGCGCAGGACCGGCTGGGCTTCTGGGCCGAGGCGGCCGACCGGCTGACCTGGGCGCAGAGGTGGGACGAGGTCCTGGACTGGAGCAACCCGCCCTTCGCCAAGTGGTTCGTCGGCGGCAAGCTCAACGTCGCCTACAACTGCGTCGACCGGCACGTCGAGGCCGGCCACGGGGAGCAGGTCGCCTACCACTGGGAGGGCGAGCCGGGCGACACCCGCACGATCACCTACGCCCAGCTCAAGGACGAGGTCTGCAAGGCCGCGAACGCGCTGGTGGAGCTCGGCGTGCAGACCGGCGACCGGGTGGCCATCTACATGCCGATGATCCCGGAGGCGGTCGTCGCGATGCTGGCCTGCGCCCGCATCGGCGCCGTCCACATGGTCGTGTTCGGCGGGTTCTCCTCCGACGCGCTGGCCAGCCGGATCACCGACTCCGGCGCCGTCCTGGTGATCACCGCCGACGGCGGCTACCGGCGCGGCGCCCCGAGCGCGCTCAAGCCGGCGGTGGACGAGGCGGTCGGCCGCACCCAGAGCGTCCGCAACGTGCTCGTCGTCCGGCGGACCGAGCAGGACGTCGAGTGGACCGAGGGCCGCGACCTGTGGTGGCACGACGTCGTCGACCGGCAGTCGACCGAGCACACGGCCGAGGCGTTCGACGCCGAGCACCCGCTCTACATCATGTACACGTCGGGGACGACGGCGTCGCCGAAGGGCATCCTGCACACCTCCGGCGGGTACCTCACGCAGGTCGCCTACTCGCACTGGGCGTCCTTCGACCTCAAGGCCGACACCGACGTCTTCTGGACCTCGGCCGACATCGGCTGGGTCACCGGCCACAGCTACATCGTCTACGGGCCGCTGGCCAACCGGGCCACCTCGATCATGTACGAGGGGACCCCGGAGACCCCGCACCGCGGCCGCTGGTTCGAGCTCATCGAGAAGTACAAGGTCACGATCCTCTACACCGCGCCCACGGTCATCCGGACCTTCATGAAGTGGGGCGAGGACATCCCGGCGAAGTTCGACCTGTCCTCGCTGCGGGTCCTCGGTTCGGTCGGTGAGCCGATCAACCCCGAGGCGTGGCTCTGGTACCACGAGCACATCGGCGGCGGCCGCTGCCCGATCGTGGACACCTGGTGGCAGACCGAGACCGGCGCGCACATGATCAACCCGCTGCCCGGCGTGACGAGCCTCAAGCCCGGCTCCGCGCAGACGCCCTTCCCCGGCATCTCGGCCAAGGTCGTCGACGACGAGGGCAACGAGCTCGGCGACGACACCACCGGGCTGCTGGTGCTCACCGAGCCGTGGCCGTCGATGCTGCGCACCATCTGGGGCGACGACGACCGCTACGTCGACACCTACTGGTCGCGGTTCGGCAAGGAGGTCTACTTCGCCGGGGACGGCGCCAAGAAGGACGCCGACGGTGACATCTGGCTGCTCGGCCGGGTGGACGACGTCATGAACGTGTCGGGCCACCGCATCTCCACCACCGAGGTCGAGTCCTCGCTGGTCGCGCACCCCACCGTCGCCGAGGCGGCGGTCGTCGGCGCCAGCGACCCGACCACCGGTCAGGGCATCGTCGCCTTCGTCATCCTCCGCGGGAACGCCGAGGACTCCGGCGACGAGCTCGTCCAGCAGCTGCGCACCCACGTGGCCAAGGACATCGGCCCGATCGCCAAGCCGCGCCAGATCATGGTCGTGCAGGAGCTGCCCAAGACCCGCTCGGGCAAGATCATGCGCCGGCTGCTGAGGGACATCGCCGAGAACCGCGAGCTCGGTGACGTCACGACGCTCACCGACTCCTCGGTGATGAACCTGATCAAGGACAAGCTGCCGGCCAGCTCGTCGTCCGACGACTGAGCACGTCGTCGGCCTCCGGCCGACACCGCGGCCAGGAGCCGTCCCCGACGATGCGGAGCCCACTCGGCCGCTCGTCGGGGACCCTCCGGGCCCCACTCCTCCCGGCCACTGCCGCCGTGAGGAGGACACCGGGGCGCGCGACCGGTGATCATGGGGCACCATTCCCCACGGTGGGCCGCTCGCGTCGGGTGGTCCGGAAGCCGCCCGTCGTCCCCAGGAGGTGCCCCTCGTGGCCCACAGCGCACAGTCGAGCCCGTCCGGGGCACGGAGCACCACCCGCGCGGAGGAACCCTCCGTCGGCGCCCTGGTCCAGAGCGCCATGGCGGACGTCTCGACGCTGATCCGCAGCGAGATCGAGCTGGCGAAGGCCGAGGTCGGCAGGTCGGCGAAGAAGGCGGGCGTCGGGGCCGGCGCCTTCGGTGCCGCGGCTGCCCTCCTCTTCTTCTCCGGCATCTTCCTGTTCGTCACCATCGCCGAGCTCCTCACCTGGCTCGGCCTGATCCGGTGGGTCTCCTACCTGCTGGTGTGGCTGCTGCTGGTGGTCCTCGCCGGCATCGCCGCGCTGGTGGGCCGCCGGATGATCAAGAAGATCGAGAAGCCGGAGCGCACGATCGAGACGCTGCGCGACCTGCCCGAGGTCGTGCGCCGCGAGGCCCCGGGCCAGCGTCGGCGGGAGGTCCCGACCGTCAGCAACGGCCGCGTACAGCTGCGCGGCAGCGAGAACTACACCGTCTGAGCGGGCGCGCCGCGCCCGCACCGGTGAGCACCCCCGACGAGGAGCGGCCGGACGCGACCAGCGTCCTGCTGCCCGGTCCGTGGACCCACCGCGACCTGTCGGCCAACGGCGTCCGACTGCACGTCGCGGAGGCCGGCGAGGGCCCGCTGGTGCTGCTGCTGCACGGCTTCCCCGAGTTCTGGTGGGCCTGGCGCGCGCAGCTGCCGGCACTCGCCGCGGCCGGCTTCCGCGCCGTCGCACCCGACCTGCGCGGCTACGGCGGCAGCGACAAGCCCCCGCGCGGCTACGACCTGCCGACCGCCGCCGCCGACGTCGCCGCACTGGTCCGCGCGCTGGGTGAGCAGGACGCCGTCGTCGTCGGCCACGACTGGGGCGGCCTGGTGGCCTGGACGATGGCCGCGCTGCACCCGCGCAGCGTCCGCCGGCTGGCGGTGCTCTCCATGGCGCACCCGCGGCAGCTGCGGGCGGCGCTGAAGGACGGCGCGCAGCGGCGGGCGCTGCGCCACGTCCTGGGCTTCCAGCTGCCACGGCTGCCCGAGCGCCGGCTGACCCGCGCCGACGACGACCCGGTGGCCGAGCTCATGCGCCGCTGGGCCGGCCCCGACTGGACCGCGACCGCCGGGTTCGCCGAGGCGGTCTCCCGCTACCGCTCGGCCGCCCGCATCCCGCAGGCCGCCTACGGCTCGATGGAGTACTTCCGCTGGGCCGGCCGCTCCCAGCTGCGCCCCGACGGGCTGCGCTACGCCCGCCGGATGGCCGCACCGGTCACCGCGCCGACCCTGCAGCTGCACGGCGTCCTCGACCCCTGCGTGCTGCCGTCGTCGGCCCGGGGATCGGGCCGCTACGTCGCCGGGGCCTACGAGTGGCGGGAGATGCCCGGCGTCGGGCACTTCCCGCACGAGGAGGTGCCCGAGGAGGTCAACACGGCGCTGGTCGACTGGGCCCGGTGAGAAAGGACCCCGTCCTCCCCACCCCTCGCACGCTCGGGGCGGTTCCCTGGACGGGGCCTCACTCGCACGGGCCCGTGGGGACCTCCGAGGAGGAGGCCTGGCCGGTCACGGCGGCGTCCTCGACCTGCTCGTGGGTGAGCGCGTAACCGGTGAGCGGGTCGTCGATGGCCGAGGCGAAGACCACGCCGAGCACCTGGCCCTCCGGGTCGAACAGCGGGCCGCCGGAGTTGCCGGCGCGCACCTCGCCGTAGAGCGCGTAGACGTCGCGGACCACGGTCTGCTCGTTGCGGAAGTCCGGCCCGCTGATGCCGGTGTGGTCCCGCACCCGCGCCGGCCCGACGAACAGCCCACCGCCGCCGGGGTAGCCCATGATGATCGCGCTGTCGCCGGTGTCGGCCGGCTCCGCCGCGAAGGTCAGCGGGACCTGCGGCAGCCCGGGGACGGCGAGCACCGCGACGTCGGTCTCCTCGTCGACGTACACCGGGACGGCGTCGTACTCCGCGCCCTCCGCGGTGACGACCGGGTCGCTGACGCCGGCGAGCACGTGCGCGTTGGTCATCACGCGCTCCCGCGCGTAGACGAAGCCGGAGCCGTCGATCTGCCGGGAGCACGACGGCGCGACCCCGCTGATCTGCACCACCGAGCCCTCCACGGACCGGACGACCGGGCTGTCCCGCAGGGCCGGGTCCGGCGCGGCGACGTCGGGCACCTCCGTGGGGGTCAGCGGGTCCAGGACGTCGGGCAGCCCGTTGCGGTCGATCGCCTCCCGCAGCGAGTCGTAGACCCCCCGGACGCCGTCCGGGACGGCGCGGTCGACCGCCTGGACCAGCGCCGACTGCTTCACCTGGCTGGAGACCTGGGGGAACGGCGCGTTGGCCAGCGGGGTGGCCACCATCCAGGCGACCAGCAGCACCGCGACCGCCGACAGCACCGCGCCGGCCACCGAGTCGACGATCTCGGCCGGCTGCCAGGTCACGCGGCGGCGCACCGCCCGGCCGATCGCGCCGGCGAGCACCTGCCCCAGCAGCGCCGCGGCGAGGACGACGACCAGCGCCGCGAACACCCGCGTGGTCGCCGTCCCGTCGAGGCGGTCGGCCACCGGCCGGGACAGCTGCGCGCCGAGGACCGCGCCGCCGAAGAAGCCGAAGAACGACGTGGCCGAGACGATCACGCCCTGCCGGAAGCCGGAGAAGGCGAACACCAGGGCCAGGCCGATGAGGACGAGGTCGACGATCGACATGGCGGTGCTCAGCCGCTGACCGTCATGGTGCCGAACTGCCCCAGCTGGGTGTGGAAGCTGCACTCGAAGCCGTAGTCGCCGGGCGCGGTCACCGCGAACTCGATGGTGCGGCTCTCCCCCGGCGCCAGCAGCGAGATCTCCGGCTGGATGGGCGCGGGCCCGTCGCCCGGGGTGAAGCGGAGGTTGTGGGTCGTCTGCTCGGCGACGTTCACCACGGTCAGCCGCACCTCACCCGGCGCGACGGTGAAGGAGTCGGGGGTGAAGACGTAGTCGTCCTGCGTCTGCAGGGTGACCTCCTGGACGCCGTCGGGCGCGGTCGTCACGGTGCCCGGTGCCGGGCCGGACGACGGCGCCGCCTCCTGCTCCGCCGTCCCCCCGCCGCCACACCCGGTGAGCAGGATCACTGCGGCGGCGACCACAGCGGCCTTCGTGCAGGGGCCCGCCGCGAGCCCGCGAGCGGTGGGGGGCAAGGAGGTCCTTTTACCCTTCATCGCGGGGGAACGGTACTTGCCGGAGGGCCGTCGGGTGCGGGGTCGGCCACCGTCGGCGCGGCGGCGTCCTCGTCGTCCACCGGGTCCAGGGTGCCGGGCAGCTGGGGGCGGCGGGCGCCGAGCGGCGGCAGCTGCCGCACGTCGGTGGTGTCCCAGGGGCGGGCCAGCCCGGCGGCCTCGAGGATCGCGTCGAGCAGACCGCCGGTGAAGCCCCAGACGACCATGCCGGCGACGCCGAACGCGGGGCCGACGTAGCCCGACGGGTGGGCGACGCGGAAGCGGTTGGCCGGGTCGGCGAGGTCGGCCAGCGGCACCCGGGCCACCCGGGCCACCTCGCGGGGGTCGCCCACGGTGACGTCGCGCGGGTCGTCCCACCAGCCCACGACCGGCACCACGAGGTTGTCCGAGGGCCCGAGGAACAGCTCCGGCAGCGTGGCGAGCACGCGGACGCCGTCGGGGTCGATGCCGGCCTCCTCCTCGGCCTCCCGCAGCGCCGTGCCCACCGGGTAGTCGTCGTCGGGGTCGGCGCCGCCGCCGGGGAAGGCGGGCTGCCCGGCGTGGGTGCGCAGGTGGGCGGACTTCTCGATCAGCAGGACGTCGGCACCGCGCGGGCCCTCGCCGAACAGGATGAGCACCGCCGAGCGCCGGGCGGTCGCCGTGGGCCGGGGGATCCGGTGGCGCAGCGGCAGGTCGTCGCCCGCGGCGAGCAGCCGGCGCAGGTACTCCGGCAGCGCGGGGTCGGCGGTGGGCGCGTCGGTCACAGCGTCACCCCCAGGTGCTCGGCGACCAGGCCCTCCAGCTCGGCGAGGTCGGCGACCGGCCCCACCTGGACGTGCGCGATCCCGCCGTCGGCGTCGAGGAGGTAGGTGTAGGGCAGCGCGCCCAGGCCCAGCTCGGCCATCAGCTCGCCGTCGGCGTCGAAGGCGCTGGGGAAGCCGGCGCCGGCGTCGGCGGCGAAGGACCCGGCCTGCGGAGCGCCGTCCCTGCTGATGACGCCGACCACCGACAGCCGGTCGCCGCCGGCGTCGGCCAGCTGCTGGACCAGCGGCAGCTCCTCGCGGCAGGGGCCGCACCAGCTGGCCCAGAGGTTCACCACGGTGGGGACGCCGGGGGCGCGGCCGAGGTCCAGCGACCCGCCGCCGGGGCAGGGCAGGTCGAGGGCCGGCAACGTCTCGGCGCCCTCGGCCGGACGGTCGGGTTGCTCTGGGCAGGGCGCCAGCGCTGCGAGCGGGTCGGGCGTCGGGGAGGCCGCCGTGCCGCCCGGCTCGTCCGCGGCGTCCGGGGTGCACCCGGCGAGCGCGAGCCCGAGCGCCAGCACGCCGGCCGCCGTCCTCGTGCTGCGGGCGCTCATTCGGTGTCGGAGGCGGCCGGGGTCTTGACCAGCTTCGTGGCGACCTCCGGGTCGGTCGGTCCGATGCCGTACGACGGGCACCACCGGGCGAGGCCGCACGCGCCGCAGGCCGCCTTCTTGGCGTGGCAGACCCGACGGCCGTGGAAGATCACCCGGTGGCTGAACATCGTCCAGTCACGCTTGGGGATCAGCTCGGCGACCTCGGCCTCGACCTTGACCGGGTCCTCCTCCGCCGTCCAGCCGAACCGGCGGACCAGCCGGCCGAAGTGCGTGTCGACGGTCAGCCCGGGGACGTCGAAGGCGTTGCCCAGGACGACGTTGGCGGTCTTGCGGCCCACGCCGGGCAGGGTGACGAGGTCCTCCATCCGGCCGGGGACCTCGCCGTCGAACCGCTCCAGCAGCGCCCGGGCCAGGCCGAGCACCGAGTTGGCCTTGGCCCGGAAGAAGCCGGTGGGCTTGAGGATCTCCTCGAGCTCCGCGCGGTCGGCACCGGCCAGCGCCCGGGCGTCGGGGTACTTCCCGAACAGCGCCGGGGTGACCCGGTTGACCGTCTTGTCGGTCGTCTGCGCCGAGAGCACCGTGGCCACCAGCAGTTCGAAGGCGTTGGTGAAGTCGAGCTCGCAGTGCGCGTCGGGGTGGATCAGCGCCAGCTCACGGGCCATCCGCCGGGCCCGCCGGGTGCGCGCCAGCGGCGTCTCCTGCGGGTCGAACGGGGAGCCGCCCCGGGCAGCGGCACGGCGGGCGCGCGGCGGGACGGGCCGGGCGTAGGCGGGCGAGGACACGCGGTCGAGGGTAGGCGGGTCGGCTGACAGGGCCCGTGCCATCATCGCGACCGCCGTCGCCGGGCATCCCCCGCGACGCGCCGGGGTACAGCCGGGGTACACAGGAGTGCTCGCGCGGGCCGACCCGTCCGGTCCGCGTCCTGCGACGAGGAGAGAGGAGGAGCCGGTGGTCGCCCTCAGCGTCATCCTGTTCCCACCCCTGGTCATCGCCTTCCTGCTGGTGATGGAGCGCGTCGAGGAGCCGCTGCGCCGGCCGGCCGCCCCCCGCGAGGTGGCCGAGTTCCTCTCCACCGCGAGCGCCGGCGAGGTCGACACGCTGGCCAACTCCGGCATCCGCCGCGCCATGGCCCGCTGGCGGCGTCGCCGGCGGTCGCGGGTGCGCCGCGAGGCCGAGCCGCCCGTCGTCTGAAGAGGGACCCCGTCCTCCCCACCCCTCGCGAGTTCAGGGCGGGACCCGGGGACGGGGACGCGGCGGGACCCTGCAGGACCGGGCTCACCCCTCGGGGTGGCCGCGTGGGCGTCCGATCGGGTGACGATCCGCACAGACCCCTAGACTCACCCCGGGCGGCGCCGCGACGACGCGGCTCGCCGACCGGGCCGGCCGCGTGCCGGTACTCCCAGGTGTGTGTGCGAGAGGACGCGTAGTGGACGAGGTGCTGGCCCAGTCGGGGCTCTTCCAGGGGCTGCCGCAGGAGGCGGTGGACCCGGTCGTGAGCCGCCTGGAGACCGTGACGCTCCCCCGCGGCCGCGTGGTCTTCAACGAGGGCGAGCCGGGCGACAGCCTCTACATCGTCATCTCCGGCAAGATCAAGCTCTCCCGTCGGTCGCCCGACGGCCGCGAGAACGTGCTGGCCGTGATGGGCCCCTCCGACCAGTTCGGTGAGCTGTCGGTCTTCGACCCCGGCCCGCGCACCGCGACGGCCACCGCGGTCACCGACGTCAAGATGGCCCGCATGCCGCAGTCGGTGCTGCGCCCGTGGATCGAGGCGCACCCCGAGGTCGGCGAGCGGCTGCTGCACGTGCTGGCCCGCCGGCTGCGCCGCACCAACGACTCGGTCGCCGACCTGATCTTCACCGACGTCCCGGGCCGGGTCGCCAAGGCGCTGCTGCAGATGGCCGACCGCTTCGGCAGCCGCGAGGGCGAGGGCCTGCGCGTCAAGCACGACCTGACGCAGGAGGAGCTGGCCCAACTGGTCGGCGCCTCCCGCGAGACCGTGAACAAGGCGCTGGCCGACTTCGTGCACCGCGGCTGGATCCAGCTGCAGGGCAAGTCGGTCGTCGTCCTCGACGAGGAGCGCCTGCGCCGCCGCGCGCGGTGACGTCGTCGGCCTACCGGCCGACACCGCGCCCAGGAGCCGTCCCCCGGCAGCGTCGAGCCGCTGCATCGTGCCTGCGCGGACCCCTCCGGGGCCCACTCGGCACGATCAGGACGGCAACGGCACGACCATGCGGATGCGGGTGCCGTCGGGGAGCACCGCCCAGCGGCCGTCGGGTTCGTCGTCGAAGGACGGGCAGATCGGGTGCAGCGGCTCCGGCGGCGACCCGGCCAGGGCGGCGGCCACGTCGGCGAAGGGCTCGAGCTGCCCGAGGGTGTGGATCGTCGGGGGCAGCATGGGCCGGGTGCCGCCGCTCATCTCCGCCAGCGCCGCGGACGGCGTCAGCCAGCTCACCTCGTCGGCCTCACCGGTGACGTGCCGGGCCTCCTGGCCCACCGGCAGCGCCGCGGCGAAGAACTTGGTGTCGTAGCGCCGCGGCTCGGCCGGCGGGGTGATCCAGTGCGCGAACGGCCGCAGCAGGTCCGACCGCAGCACCAGCCCGCGGGCGGCGAGCAGCTCGGCCAGCGACAGCTCCCTGGCCAGCAGGGCCTGGCGCTGCGCCTCCCACTCCTCGCCCGACACGTCCGGGACGACGTCCCCGTCGGCCGCGCCCGCGAGCAGGACGCCGGCCTCCTCGAACGTCTCGCGGACCGCCGCGCAGACCAGCTCGCGCGCGGTCCGCTCGTCGCAGCCGAAGGCGTGCGCCCACTCGGCGGGCGACGGCCCGGCCCACGCGGTCTCGACGTCGCCGTCCCGCGGGTCGACGCCGCCGCCCGGGTAGGCGGTCATCCCGCCGGCGAAGGGCATGCCGCGGGTGCGCCGGAGCAGGTAGACCTCCAGGCCCGGGGCGCCGTCCCGCAACAGCAGCACGGTCGCCGCCTGCTTCGGGTGGGTGGGGGTGGTCATGCCACCACGACGGAGTCGTCGGTTCCGAGCTGCGGGGGTCCGGAGGACCTCCCGGCGAGGGACCGGGATGCGCTCAGCGCAGCCGGCACCGGCACCTGGCCGCGGTGCCGTCCGGAGGACGGCGATGTCATCGCAGCTCGACCGTGAGCTCGACCTCGACGGGAGCGCCCAGCGGGAGCTCGGCCACACCGATGGCGCTGCGCGCGTGCCGGCCGGCCTCGCCGAAGACCCGGCCGAGCAGCTCGCTGGCGCCGTTGACCACCCGGGGCTGGCCGGTGAAGCCCTCGGCGCTGGCCACGTAGCCGACGACCCGGACGACGCGGGCCACCTCGTCCAGCCCCACCAGGTCGTCGACCGCGGCCAGGGCGTTGAGGGCGCACAGCTTGGCGTCGTGGGCGGCGTCCTCGGGGTCGACCGAGCCGCCGACCTTGCCGGTGCGCCGCAGCCCGCCGTCCACGAACGGCAGCTGACCGGACGTGAAGACCAACTGGCCGCTGCGGACCGCCGGGACGTAGGCGGCGACCGGTGCGGCGACCGCGGGCAGCCGGATGCCGAGTTCGGCCAGCCGGGCGTGCCAGCTGGAGGTCTGCGGGCTGGTCATGACCGGCTCAGCCGACGGGGCGCTTGAGGTAGGCCACGGGCTGGTCGGCCCCGCCGGGGCCGGGCAGCACGGTGACCAGCTCCCACCCGTCGACGCCCCACGAGTCGAGGATCGCCTTGGTGTTGTGGATCAGCAGCGGGATGGTGGCGTACTCCCACCTCACGCGGGCCGGTTCGCTCATGGGCGCGACGCTAGCGCAGCGCCTCGGCCTCGTCCCGGGCCCCGCCCTGAGCCTCGGCCCCCTGCAGGGCCCGCCGCGAGCCTGCGCGCGGCGGGGGACAGGGGGTCCTCTTAGGCTCGTGTCCGTGAGTCCGGTCCCCTCCTCCGTGCGCTGCCACGTCGTCACCGGGAAGGGCGGGACCGGGAAGACCACGGTCGCCGCGGCCCTCGCCCTGGCCCTGGCGGCCGACGGCCGCCAGGTCCTGCTCGTCGAGACCGAGGGCCGCCAGGGCATCGCGCAGCTGTTCGACACCCCGCCGCTGCCCTACGAGGAGCGGCGGGTCGCCGTCGCCCGCGGCGGCGGGGAGGTCAGGGCGCTGGCGATCGACGTCGAGGAGGCCCTCCTCGAGTACCTCGAGATGTTCTACAACCTGCGCCGGGCGGGCCGGGCCCTGCGCCGGGTGGGCGCCGTCGACTTCGCCACGACGATCGCCCCGGGCCTGCGGGACGTGCTGCTCACCGGCAAGGTCAAGGAGGCGGTGACCCGCCGCCACGACGGCCGCCCGGTCTACGACGCCGTCGTCGTCGACGCACCGCCGACCGGCCGCATCACCCGCTTCCTCAACGTCACCGGCGAGATGGCCGGGCTGACCCGCTCGGGGCCGATCAAGACGCAGAGCGACGGCGTGATGGCCGTGCTCAAGTCGCCGCAGACGGCGGTGCACCTGGTGACGCTGCTCGAGGACATGCCGGTCCAGGAGACCGCCGACGCCATCGCCGAGCTCACCGCCGTCGGGCTGCCCGTGGGCTCGGTCGTGGTGAACATGGCCGCCGAGCCGGCGCTGCCGGAGCCGGCGCTCTCCCGCGCCGCCGGGAGCGGCCTGACCGGCGCCGACCTGGCGCCGGGGCTGGCCGCGGCGGGCCTGCAGGACGTCGCGGGGCTGGCCGACGCGCTGGCCGCGGAGGCGACCGAGCACGCCCGGCGCTGGGCCGCCCAGGACGAGCTGCGTGACGAGGTCGAGGCACTCGGCCGCCCGACCGTCGAGCTGCCGCTGCTGCCCGGCCCCATCGACCTCGGTGCGCTGTTCGAGCTCGCCGGCCGACTCGAGCAGCACCTGCGGACCGAGGTGGCGGCATGACGCAGACGACCGAGCGCACCCGGCGGCACCCGCGCCCGCCCGCACCGGCCGCGCCGGAGGCCCTGCCGCTCGAGCTCGCCGAGCTGGTCACCGACCCCGGCACCCGGATCGTCGTCTGCTGCGGCGCCGGCGGCGTGGGCAAGACGACGACGTCGGCGGCGCTGGCGCTGGCCGCGGCGGAGGCCGGCCGCACCGTCGTCGTCCTCACCATCGACCCGGCGCGCCGGCTGGCCCAGTCGCTGGGCCTGGTGGAGCTGGACAACGAGCCGCGGCGGGTCGACGTCCCGGAGGCCCGGGGCGAGCTGCACGCGATGATGCTGGACATGAAGCGCACGTTCGACGACATCGTCGTGGCGCACTCCACCCCCGAGCGGGCGCAGCAGATCCTCGAGAACCCCTTCTACCAGACGCTGTCCTCGTCCTTCGCCGGGACGCAGGAGTACATGGCGATGGAGAAGCTGGGCCAGCTGCGGGCCGGGGACCGCTGGGACCTCATCGTCGTCGACACCCCGCCGTCGCGGTCGGCGCTGGACTTCCTCGACGCGCCGAACCGGATGAGCCGCTTCCTCGACGGCACGATGATCCGGCTGCTCACCGCCCCGAGCCGGACCGGCTTCAGGATCGCCAGCGCCAGCTTCGTGTTCTTCAGCCGGATCATCTCCAAGATCCTCGGCGGCCAGCTGCTGCGCGACATCTCCTCCTTCGTCGCGGCGCTGGACACCATGTTCGGCGGCTTCCGGGAGCGGGCGACCGCCACCTACGAGCTGCTGCGCCGGCCGGGCACCTGGTTCCTCGTCGTCGCGACGCCGGAGCCCGACGCGCTGCGAGAGGCCTCCTACTTCGTCGACCGGCTGTCGGCCGAGCAGATGCCGCTGGCCGGGCTGGTGCTCAACCGCACCCACCCGCCGACGACGACGGCGCTGTCGGCCACGCGCGCCGAGGGGGCCGCCGAGGAGGTCCTCGAGGCCGGCGCTGCGGACGCCGAGCTGGCCGCCGGGGCACTGCGGGTGCACGCCGAGCGGATGGCGCAGGCCACCCGTGAGCAGCACCTGGCCGACCGCTTCACCAGCGCCCACCCGGAGGTCGCCGTTCGCACCGTCCCGGCCGCCGCCGGCGACGTGCACGACCTCGACGGGCTGCGCGGCATGGCCGACGCGCTGACCGGCCCGGACGGCGACACGCCGACGGGCGTGCCGCGGCGACGGATCCTGCCCGCGCGCCGTCGCTGAGCGCGGACGCCCGGGAGCCGTCAGCCACGTACATTGGCGCCCGATGTCTGCCGACGCCCCCGATCGCGCCCGGGTCCTGGCGAAGCTCGCCGCGACGATCGTCCTCGCCGGTGCCCTGGTCGCCGGAATGCTGCTGCCGTTCGTGGGCGGCACAGGTCTCGCCGCACGCAACTCCGCCTCGCTGCTCGACGCCCTGCCGGTCGAGCTGACCGACGAGACGCCGGCGGGCAACACCCGCGTGCTGGCGGCCGACGGGTCGCTGATCACGATGTTCTACCGGGACAACCGGGAGCCGGTGGCCTCCGACCGGATCGCCCCGGTGATGAAGCAGGCGCTGGTCGCGATCGAGGACTCCCGCTTCGACGAGCACAACGGCCTCGACGTGCAGGGCACGCTGCGGGCGCTGGCCACCAACGTGGCGGCCGGGTCGGTGCGGGAGGGCGGCTCGACGCTCACCCAGCAGCTGGTGAAGCAGACCCTCGCGCAGACCGCCGACACCGCCGAGGAGCGGCAGGCGGCCACCGAGGAGAGCGTGGGCCGCAAGCTGCGGGAGGCCCGGATGGCCCTCGCCCTGGAGGAGGAGTACTCCAAGGACGAGATCCTCACCCGCTACCTGAACCTCGTGTACTTCGGGCAGGGCGCCTACGGCGTGCAGGCCGCGGCGCAGCGCTACTTCAGCGTCGACGCCGCCGACCTGACCCTGCCGCAGGCGGCCATGCTCGCCGGCCTGGTGCAGAGCCCGTCCAACGACGACCCGGTCACCAACCCGGAGAACGCGTTCGACCGCCGCAACCAGGTGCTGCAGCGGATGCTGGACGTCGGTGTGATCGACCAGGCCCAGTTCGCCGAGGTCTCGGCCCAGCCGGTGCAGGTGGCCCAGGGCGCCGCCCCGCCCAACGGCTGCATCGACGCCACCGTCGGCGGCTTCTTCTGCGCCTACGTGGCCGACTACCTCACCGGCACGCTGGGCCTGAGCCAGGAGCTCATCGACAGGGGCGGCCTGACGATCCAGACGACGCTGCGGCCGGACCTGCAGCGCTCCGGTGACCAGGCCGTCCTGGGCGAGCTGGCCATGGGTGACTCGCTGGCCGGCACGTTCACCGCCGTCGAGCCGGGGACCGGGCACGTGCTGGCGATGAGCGCCAACCGCCGCTTCGGCTGCGACGGCCCCGAGTGCGAGTCGGTGAACCTCAACGTCGTCCCCGGGCAGGGCTCCGGCTCCACCTACAAGGTCTTCACCGCGGCCGCCGCGCTCGAGCAGGGCTTCCCGGTCTCGCACGTCATCACGGCGAGCGAGCCCTACGTCTCGCGCGTGTACAAGGACGGCGCGGGGCGCTACGACGTCGAGAACGTCGGCAACAGCTACCCGCGGACGCTGTCGATGTCCGAGGCCCTGGTGCGCTCGTCCAACACGTACTTCCTGGCCCTCGAGGACCAGCTGGGCAGCGTGGAGGGCCCGGTGCGCATGGCCGAGCGGATGGGCCTGTTCCAGTTCAGCGACCCCGGCCTGCCGCAGCAGATCATCGACGAGAACCGCGGGTCGTTCACCTTCGGGCCCGAGTCGACCAGCCCCCTGGCCCTGGCCAGCGCCTACTCCACGCTGGCGGCCAACGGCACCCAGTGCGACCCGACGCCCGTGACGGCGGTGCTCGACCGCAACGGCGAGCCGCTCACCGGCGAGGACGGCCGGCCGGTCGTCGGCGGCGACACGTGCACGACCGATGCGATCCCGGCCGAGGTCGCGACGACCCTCAACCAGGTGCTCGTCGGGGACACCGAGTCGCCGTTCGGCACCGGCCGCAACGCCGCCATCCCCGGGCACCGGATCGCCGGCAAGACGGGGACCAGCCAGGACAACCTCTCGGTGGCCTTCGTGGGCTACACCCCGCAGTACACGGCCAGCGTGATGGTCTACAACCCCAAGGAGCGCGAGCAGGTCCGCGGCTTCGGCGGTGGCATGCCGGCGACGATCTTCTACCACGCGATGGCGCCGATCCTGGCCGGGCAGCCGGCGGTGCCGTTCACCGCACCGGCCCCGGAGTCGGCGCCCGCGGCTCCGGCAGCAACCCGGACGGCGCCGGACGCCGCGGCCACGCCGTCCCCCGCGCCCGCCGAACCCACCGAGGCAGCGCCGGCCGACCCGGCCGCGCAGCCGGCCACCCCGGTCGACCCGGCGGCCGGAGCCGGCGGCACCGGCGGGGACCGCGACGGCGAGGACGACGACGGCGCCGACGGCTGAGCCGATCCCGCCGGTGGTGGCGCCCGGACGAGGGGCGCGCGGCCGGCGGGGTCACCTCCCGCGACGTTCCCTGCCCGTGTCCGGGGGACGGCGCCGGACGGCGGGGACGCCCTGCCGGAGGAGGTCGGCCAGGACCCCCTCGGCCATCCGTCTGCGGGCGTCGGCGCGTTCCCGCAGCACCGCGGCGAGGTGGGGGCTGGCGCACCGCCCGGCCCGGGCCTCCAGCACGTTGGCGGTCTCCACGCAGAGGGCGTACCGGCGCAGCAGGTCGAGCAACTCCCGGCGGGACTCGAACGACGGCCGGGGCGGCACCGCCCCCCCGCCGGTTTCTCCGGAGAGCCGGGACGGGCTGCTGCCGACGGCGCCGCGCACGGTCACGGTCGCCACCTCCTCGCGATCGACGGTGGTCTGTCGCAGAGGAGGACGCGCCCGGCGTCCGGGGATGACGCGGGCCGTGTCGTTCAGGAGCCCGGGCCGCGCCGCGCCATGTCGTAGCTGGCCAGCACCTCGACGAGGAAGTCCGACGCCGACCGGGCGATGAGGGGCACCTCGGCGGCCGGGCTGTCCCGGAGCACCTCGGCGAGGACGTCGTGGTGGACCTGGACGACCTCGAGGGGGCTGCGGCCGTCGGCCAGGGCACCGCGCCCCAGCTGGTAGCCGCTGTGCAGCGCGGACTCCTCGCGCCGCGACAGGTACCGCAGGAACGCGGCCCGGTAGTCGCGGAGCAGGGTCTCCCGTGCCGTCACGTGCGCGGCGCCGGCGGTGCCGCGAGGCAGCTGTCCAGCTCGGCCAGGCCCTCCTCCAGGTCGAGTGCGGTGACCACCCGGCCGGTGTCCATGCCGAGCTCCACCATGGCGAACGCGACGTCCGGCTGGATCCCGACGATCACGGTCACCGCCCCACGCAGCCGGGCCATCTCGCCGATGTCGCGCAGCGTCCGGGACGCGAAGGAGTCCAGGACGTCGAGGGCGGCCACGTCGATGACGACCCCCCGCGCGCGGTCGGAGCCGATCCGTTCCACCAGGTCCTGCTGGAACCGCACCAGCTGCGAGTCGTCCAGGGCGGTGTGGATCGACGCGATCAGGTACGGGCCCTGCCGCAGGATGGAGAACAGCCGCGGGCCACCGTTCACGGCCCACCGTTCCCGTCGTCGCGGGACACCGCGTACCCCAGCAACCGCTCGGCCTCCTCGAGGCCGCCCTGCAGGTCGCCGATGGTGTTCATCTTCGACAGGTCGACGCCGATGGTGACCAGCGTCTGGGCGATCTCCGGGGAGAGCCCGGTGATGATCACGCTGGCGCCCATCAGCCGCGAGGCGTCGACCGTCCGCACCAGGTGGTTGGCGACGGACTCGTCGACGTCCGGGACGCCGGTGATGTCGACGACGACCACCTTCGCCCGGTGCGTGCGGATGCCCCCGAGCAGCTGCACGGTCAGCTGCCGCGCGCGCTCCCGGTCGAGCACCCCGATGATCGGCAGGATCAGCAGCCGCTCGCGGACCGGCAGCACCGGCGTCGACAGCTCGCGGATGGAGTCCTGCTGCTGTCGGATGACCCGCTCGCGCTCCTCGACGAAGCTGACGGCCACGGTGTTGGCGATCCGGTTGGCGGCCGGCTCGTAGGCGTCGAGCACC
Organism: Geodermatophilus siccatus; assembly: GCF_900103785.1. Lineage (GTDB taxonomy): Bacteria > Actinomycetota > Actinomycetes > Mycobacteriales > Geodermatophilaceae > Geodermatophilus > Geodermatophilus siccatus. The sequence continues at coordinate 212,523 of NZ_FNHE01000006.1, forward strand.
CGGTTGAGCAACGCGAAGTCGCGCTGGTACTTCTCGAACAGCGACCTGGCCAGCACGTCGCGCAGCAGGAGCACGATGCCGACGACCTCGTGGGTCTCCACGCCGCGCGGGATGATCCGCTCGGACAGGTCACGGGCGTAGTGCTGCAGCGCCTCCACGCTGCCGGTCTCCAGGACCTCGACGTAGTTGTCGTAGACGAGCGTGGTCTCGGCGGACATCTCCTGGGCGGTCATCGCCTGCAGGAGGTGGGCCTCCTGGATGCGGCCGACCCACTCCTGGCGCAGGCGGGTGCGGTGCTCGCGCAGGTGGGCCACCAGCTGCGGGAGGAGCGCCTCCCCGTCGAGCTCGTGCCTGACGTCCGTGGGAGCCACGGTCGCGCTCGGGTCCTCGTGCCTGGTCATCCCTCTCCCCGCCACTTCGTCATCGTCACCGTGGTGCCGCGGCCGGTCTCGGAGACCACCGCGAACTCGTCCATCAGCCGTCGGGCGCCCGGCAGCCCCAGGCCGAGCCCGTGGTAGGTGCTGTAGCCGTCCTGCAGCGCCTGGTCGACGTCGGGGATCCCCGGGCCCGCGTCGCGGGCGACGATGGAGATGCCCCTCCGCGGCTCCTGCAGCTCCGTCACGACGACCTCGCCGGAGTCCGCGAACCGCACGATGTTGCGGGTGATCTCCGACACCGCCGTCGCGATCAGCGTGACGTCGGTGGTCGAGAAGCCCAGCCGGGTGGCGACCTCACGAGCGGCCTGCCGGGCGGCGACGACGTCGGCGTCGGTGCGCACGGCGACCCGCACGGCGTCGTCCCGGGACCGCCCGCGTCCCACCAGGGGCTCGGAGAGCCGCGCGCACAGGCCGCACTCCAGCAGGTGGCGGGCGGCGTCGACCTCGCGCTGGCGACGGCGGTCGCCGCTGGAGATGGCCAGCAGCACCGGCCGGCAGCGCTCCGTCGGTGGCTCCACCCGCTCGGAGACGAGGAGGTACTCCACCCGCAGCCGGGCGCGGGTGCGGTTGAGCTGGGCGGCCACCGCACCGGCGGTGGACCCCAGCTCGGCGGCCAGGGACCGGGTGTCCTGACCGGAGACCTCGTGGGCGAGCAGCGTCGCCCGCTCGCGGTCGGACAGCCGGGTCAGGGCCTCCGCGACGGCGGCGCGGTCCTCGCGGGCGAGGACGTCCTCGTCCGGCGCCTCGGGGGGCCGCAGGTCGACGACGCGGTGCTGGTGCCGCCGCTGCCGGTCCTGGTCCCGCCACATCGAGGTGACGACGTTGCGCGCCGTCACGATCGCGTAGGGCTCGAGCATCCCCGGCTCCACCCGGCCGGCGGCGGCGAGGACCCGGGTCAGGGTCTCCTGGACCAGGTCGTCGGCGGTCGCCGGGTCGGGGACGCGGGACGCCACGATCCGGCGGACGAGCGGGATCAGCGCTGCGACGTCCGCAGACCCGCAGTCACCTCCCGGGCTCCCCACCGGCTCGACCGCCGCCACCCGCGAGACGGTACGCCCGGGGGTCCCCCGTCGGCGCGTCGAACGGACAGTCCTCGGACGCCTCCCCCCCTCGTGCATGACGCGGATCCGGAGGTCGCATCGGCCGGTCCCGACGACGTGCTGGGACGCACGACGCACGCCCGAGCAGGGACGACACCGGGACGGCGACCGGGAGGAGCGGCCCGGCAGCGCTCGTCACCCCCGCAGGGGAGCGGCGTCTCCATCCGTGCAGGGCCGTACTCCTCCGGCGCGAGGCGCCGGGACGGCACACGAGCAAGGAGGCTCCACGTGATCAGCACATGGGCACGCAAGGCCGTCGTCCCGGTGTTCGCCGGCGCCGCGGTGATCGCCGCTGCGACGCCTGCTGCGGCGCAGCCGAACCAGCAGGACGGACTCATCAACGTCAACGTGGGGGACGTGACGATCCTCGAGGACGTCAACATCGGGGTCGCGGCCCAGGTGGCGGCCCAGATCTGCGGTGTCAGCGTCGGGCCCGTCGCCGTCCTCGGCCGGGCCGTGGACCGCAGCGGTGACACCCGGACCGTCTGCGAGAGCGACCAGGGACCGGTCACCCTCAGGCAGAACTGAGAACCCGGCCGGCGGACCCCTGACCCCGGTCCGCCGGCCGGCCCGGCCGGCGCTCCCCGGCCCCGTCCCGAGGCTCGCCCCGAGCTCGCGAGGGGTGAGGAGGACGGGGTCCTTCCTCAGCCCAGCTGGCGGCGCACCTCGGCGGCCACCCGGCCACCCTCGGCCCGGCCGGCGACCTCCTCCTGCACCGCGCCCATGACCCGGCCCATGTCCTTCATGCCGCTGGCGCCGGTGCGGGTGACCACGTCGGCGACCAGTGCGGCGAGGTCGGCGTCCTCCAGCTGCGCGGGCAGGTAGGCGGCGACCACGTCGCCCTCCGCCCGCTCCCGGTCGGCCTGCTCGGTGCGGCCGGCGGTGGCGAAGGCGTCGGCGGCCTCCCGGCGCTTCTTGGCCTCGCGGCGCAGCACCGCCTGCACCTCGTCGTCGCTGAGCTCGCGGGCCTCCTTGCCCGCCACCTCCTCCGCGCTGACCGCGGCGAGCACCATCCGCAGCGTGGCGGTGCGCAGCTCGTCGCGGGACTTCATCGCGGTGGTCAGGTCGGCGCGCAGCTGTTCCTTGAGGTCGGACACGGGCGCCAGCCTCGCACGGCGCTCAGGGACGGCGCGCCCGTAATCTGGGCTGCTGTGCGTGCGACCACAGCCCTCCCGGCCGCCGTCCTCGGGTCCGCGACCGCGGGGATCGCCTACGCCTCCCTCTACGAGCGCAACCGCTGGACGCTGCGCCGCTTCGACGTCCCGGTCCTGGCGCCCGGTTCGGCGCCGCTGCGGGTGCTGCACCTGTCCGACCTGCACATGACCGCCGGGCAGCGGTCCAAGCAGGAGTGGGTGGCCTCGCTGGCGGAGCTGCAGCCGGACCTCGTGGTCGACACCGGGGACAACCTGGCCGGCCACGACGCGGTGCCCGGGACGCTGCGCGCGCTCGAGCCGCTGCTGGACCTGCCCGGCGCCTTCGTCATGGCGAGCAACGACTACTACGCGCCGCGGCCGAAGAACCCACTGAAGTACTTCAAACGGGACCACGTGCGGGTGCACGGCGACGAGCTGCCCTGGCGGGACCTGCGGGACGCCCTCGCCGCCCGGGGTTGGATCGACCTCACCAACGCCCGCGGCGAGCTCACGGTCGCCGGACGACGGATCGCCTTCGCCGGCGTCGACGACTCGCACCTCGGGCTGGACCGCTACGACCGCGTCGCCGGCCCCGCCGACCCGACCGCGGACCTGCGCATCGGCCTGGCGCACTCCCCCGAGCCGCGGGTGCTCGACCGCTTCGCCGCCGACGGCCACGACCTGCTGCTGTGCGGCCACACCCACGGCGGGCAGCTGCGGGTGCCCCTCTACGGCGCGCTGGTGACCAACTGCGGCATCGACCGCGCCCGGGTCCGCTGGCTGCACCGCTGGGCCGAGCCGTCGGCGGGCAACCCGCACGGCACCTGGCTGCACGTCTCCGCGGGCCTGGGTACCAGCCCCTACGCTCCGGCCCGGTTCGCCTGCCCGCCGGAGGCGACGCTGCTCACCCTGACCGGCCGCCAGGGTTGATCCGGGCGTCGGCTAGACTCGTCGACGTACCTCGGGGTGTGGCGCAGCTTGGTAGCGCGCGTCGTTCGGGACGACGAGGTCGCAGGTTCAAATCCTGTCACCCCGACACTGCTCAGGGGCCGCCGCGAGGCGGCCCCTGAGCCATCTCCAGGGGTCGGTGCGTCGGGGTCCCGTGGGTTGGCGGGGCCTCCATCCGGGCACCGTGCCCCCCGATGACCGAGTGGTTGCTCCTCCTCGCCGCCGTGCTGCTCACGGCACTGACCGGTTTCTTCGTGGCCGCCGAGTTCTCCCTGACGACGGTCGACCGGGGGCGCGCGGAGCAGGCCGCGGCCGCCGGTGACCGCGGGGCCCGTGGCGTCCTGGCCGCGCTGCGCACGCTGTCCACCCAGCTCTCCGCCGCCCAGCTGGGCATCACGATCACCACGCTGGTCGTCGGCTACCTCGCCGAGCCCGCGCTGGGCCAGCTGCTGCGCGGCCCGCTGGAGGCGGCCGGCCTGCCCTCCGGCTGGGTCACCGGGGTCTCCTACGGCCTGGCGCTCGCGCTGGCCACCACGCTGCAGATGCTGCTCGGCGAGCTGGGGCCGAAGAACCTGGCCATCGCGCGCCCGCTGCCGGTCGCCGCCGCGGTGGCCCCCGGGATGCGCGCCTTCACCCGGGTCACCGGCGTCGTCGTGCACGCGCTGCAGGCCCTGGCGAACGCCATCGTCCGGCGGCTGGGCTTCGAGCCGCGCGAGGAGCTGGAGTCCGCGCGCGGCGCCGACGAGCTGGTCGCGGTGGCCCGCCGGTCGGCCGAGGAGGGCGACCTCTCCCCGCGTGCGGCCCGGCTGCTGGAGCGCTCGCTGGCGCTGCGCGACAAGGTCGCCGCCGACGTGATGACCCCGCGCACGCAGATGTGGGCGCTGCACGCCGACGCCACCGCGGCCGACGTCATCGCCGCCGCGGTCGCCTCGGGCAGCTCCCGCTTCCCGCTCTACGGCGCCGGCCTCGACGAGGTCACCGGGCTGGTGCACGTCAAGCACGCCGTCGCCGTCCCCGAGGACCGGCGGGACGTCGTCCCGGCCGAGGAGCTGGCCGTGCCGATCCTCACGGTCCCCTCGCTGCTGCGGGTCGAGCGGCTGCTGGACCTGCTGCGCGAGCAGGGCCTGCAGATGGCCCTGGTCGTCGACGAGTGGGGCGCCACGCACGGCGTCGTGACGCTGGAGGACATCGTGGAGGAGGTCGTCGGCGAGATCGCCGACGAGACTGACCGCCCGCTGCGGCTGCTGCGCCGGGTCGACGGGCAGACCTGGCTGCTGTCGGGCCTGCTGCGCCCCGACGAGGTCCGCGAGCGCACCGGCGTCCCGGTGCCCGAGGGCCGCTACGAGACGCTCGGCGGCTACCTCGCCGAGCAGCTGCAGCGGCTGCCCGAGGTCGGGGACACGGTGCCCGTCGAGAGCGGCGAGCTGACCGTGGAGACCCTCGAGGGGCGGCGGGTGGCCCGCGTGCGGGCCCGCATGCGGGAGGGGTACGCGTCGGGGGCGACCGCCGTCCGGCTCGTCGAGGGCGAGACGGAGGCCGTGGCGTGAACGAGCTCGCGAGCTCACCCGAGTACACCGCAGCGCCGCGAACGCGGGCGACGAGCGCCAGCGAGGAGGACTCGTGAGCGACGTCCTCAGCCTGCTCGTCCTGGTGGCGCTGCTGCTGGGCAACGCCTTCTTCGTGGCCGCGGAGTTCGCGCTGGTCACCGCCCGGCCCGACCAGCTGGAGCCGAAGGCCGCCGCGGGCTCCACGCGGGCGCGCACGACCATCCGGGCGATGCGGAACGTGTCGTCGATGATGGCCGGCGCCCAGCTGGGCATCACGCTGTGCTCGCTGGGCCTCGGCGCGGTCGGCGAGCCTGCCGTGGCCCACCTGATCGAGGCGCCGATGGCCGCAGCCGGCGTCCCCGACGGGCTGCTGCACCCGATCGCGCTGGTCATCGCGCTCTCGCTGGTGACCGTGCTGCACATGGTGCTCGGCGAGATGGTGCCCAAGAACATCACCATCGCCGGGCCCGACCGCGCCGCGCTGCTGCTCGGCCCGCCGCTGGCGGCGTTCGTCCGGCTGCTGGGGCCGGTGATCCGGCTGTTCAACGCCGCGGCCAACGGGCTGGTCCGGCTGGCCGGCGTGCAGCCCACCGACGAGGTGGGGGCCAGCTTCGACGAGGCCGAGATCCGCTCGATGATCAACCAGTCGCGGCGGGAGGGTCGGCTGGGCAGCGAGGTGGGCGAGCTGGCCGCCGGGGCGCTCACCTTCGACCGCGACGAGCTCGACTCGGTGCTGCTCCCCCTCGACCGGCTGGTCTCCGTGCCCCGCTCGACGACGCCCCGGCAGCTGGAGGCGGTCGTCGCCGAGCACGGCTTCAGCCGCTACCCGGTCGAGGACGACGACGGCGCGCTGCTGGGCTTCGTGCACGTCAAGGACGTGCTGGGCGTGGACGCCGCAGCCCGCGACCTGCCGATCGCCGACGAGCACGTCATCGGCTTCATCCCGCTGCAGCCCGGCGCGGCCCTGCCCGACGTGCTGACGGCGATGCGGGACTCCGGCGCGCACCTGGGCCGGGTGGTGGACGGCCGGCGCACCCTCGGCCTGGTCGCGCTGGAGGACGTGCTGGAGCGGCTCATCGGCGACATCCGCGACGCGGCCGCGGAGACCTCCCGCCGGCTCGAGGACCCTGCCCGGAGCGGGACCGGAGCCGGGGGAAGATGAGCCGGTGAGCTCCGAGCCGACCGCCCTCTCCCCCGAGGTCACCGCCCGCTGGCAGGCCCGCTTCCGCGCGCCCCGGGTGAGCCTGCCCGACTGGGCGCTGGAGGCCCCGCACCGCAACCTGTACGCCTCCGACGTCAGCGGCGTCGTCGAGCAGTACGCGTGGGACCGCACCACCGACGCCCACCGGCAGGCGACCCACCGGGCCAACGGCACGCTGATCGGCACGCTGAGCCCCGACGGCGAGACGATCTGGTGGTTCGCCGACACCGACGGTGATGAGTTCGGCGTCTGGATGACCCAGCCCTTCGCCGGTGGGGAGGACCGCGTCGCCGTCCCCGAGGTGGGGCCGGCCTACCCGGCGGGCCTGGAGGTCGGCCGCCGGGTGGTGGCGATCGGTCGCTCGACGGACGACGGCTCGGAGCTGTGGCTGGTGCCGTCCGGCGGCACGCCGCGGGTGGTCTACCGGCACGAGGACCCGGCGTCGGTCGACGCGCTCACCCACGACGAGGACCTGCTGGTCATCTCGCACTCCGAGCACGGCGACCCGCGCTACCCGGCGCTGCGGGTGCTGCGCACCGACACCACCACCGAGGACGCGCCGTCGGTCGTCGCCGAGAAGTGGGACGGCGAGGGCCGCGGCCTGCACGCGCTGGAGTTCGCCCCGCTGCCCGGCGACCGGCGGCTGCTGGTCGGTCACGAGCGGCGCGGGCGTGAGGAGCTGCTGGTCTGGGACGTCGCCACCGACACCGAGACCGAGGTCGTGCTCGACCTGCCCGGCGACGTGACCGCCGGCTGGTACCCCGACGGCTCGGCGTTGCTGGTCGGCCACGACCACGCCGCGCGCAGCGAGCTGTACCGCTACGACCTGGCCAGCGGCGCGCTGGAGCGGCTGGACACGCCGCGCGGCGTCGTCCGCGGGGCCACCGCCCGCCCGGACGGCGCGGTGGAGCTGGCCTGGTCGAACTCGGAGCGCCCCCCGGTGGTCCGGCGGGCCGACGGGCCGGTCGTGCTGGCCGCCCCCGGGGAGGAGCCGCCGGCGGCCTACCCGGTGGAGGACCGCTGGGTGCCCGGCCCGGGCGGCGACATCCACGCCCTGGTGGTGCGCCCGGCGGGCCCCGCGCCGTACGCGACCGCGTTCCTGGTGCACGGCGGGCCGGAGTCGGCCGACGACGACTCCTACCGCGCCCGCCGGGCCGCCTACGTGGACGCCGGGTACGCCGTGGTCCACGTGAACTACCGGGGCTCCACCGGTTACGGCAGCGCCTGGCGCGACGCGCTCACCGGCCGGCCCGGGCTCACCGAGCTCGAGGACGTCGCCGCGGTGTACGACGCGCTGGTCGAGGAGGGTCTCCTCGACCCGTCGCGGGCGCTGATCTCCGGTGGGTCGTGGGGCGGGTTCCTCACCCTGCTGGGCCTCGGCACCCAGCCGGAGCGCTGGGCCGCCGGGATCGCCGAGGTGCCGGTCGCCGACTACCTGGCCGCCTACGAGGACGAGATGGAGGGCCTGCGGGCTTACGACCGGGCGCTGTTCGGCGGGTCACCGGACGAGGTGCACGACGTCTACGTCCGCTCCTCGCCGATCACCTACGCGCAGGCCGTGGCCGCGCCGGTGCTCGTCGTGGCCGGCGCGAACGACCCGCGCTGCCCCATCCGGCAGATCGACAACTACCTGACCCGGCTGGAGGAGCTGGACAAGCCGCACGAGGTCTACCGCTTCGACGCCGGCCACGGCTCGCTGGTCGTCGAGGAGACCATCCGCCAGGTCGAGGTCGCCCTGTCGTTCGCGCTGAGGAACGTCAAGCCGTGACGCTGTCGGCCTGCCGGCCGACACCGCGGCCAGGTGCCGTCCCCGACGCGCGCTGAGCCCGGCCATCCGCCCGGCCGGGAGGCCTCCGGCCCCCGCGTCCGGGCGGATCCGGCTACCTGCGTCCCGCGGCGATCAGCTCGGCGATCTGGACGGTGTTCAGCGCCGCGCCCTTGCGCAGGTTGTCGTTGCTGACGAACAGCGCGAGGCCGCGGTCGCCGTCGACGCCCGGGTCCTGCCGGATGCGGCCGACGTAGCTCGGGTCGCGGCCGGCCGCCTGCAGCGGCGTGGGGACGGCGGTGAGCTCCACACCGGGCGCGGCGGACAGCAGCTCGGTGGCCCGCTCGACGGTCAGGGCCCGGGCGAACTCGACGTTGAGCGACAGCGAGTGCCCGGTGAAGACCGGCACGCGCACGCAGGTGCCCGACACCCGCAGGTCGGGGATGTCGAGGATCTTGCGGCTCTCGTTGCGGAGCTTCTGCTCCTCGTCGGTCTCGAACGTCCCGTCGTCGACCAGCGACCCGGCCAGCGGCAGCACGTTGTAGGCGATCGGCTTCACGTACTTCGCCGGCTCCGGGAAGGAGACCGCCGAGCCGTCGTGGGTGAGCTCCGCGGCCTTGTCCACGACCGCCTTGACCTGCGTGTCGAGCTCCTCGACGCCGGCCAGGCCGCTGCCGGAGACCGCCTGGTAGGTGCTGGCCACGATGCGGACCAGTTGCGCCTCGTCGTGCAGCGGCTTGAGCACCGGCATCGCGGCCATCGTGGTGCAGTTCGGGTTGGCGATGATGCCCTTGCGGACGTCGGCGAGGGCGTGCGGGTTGACCTCGCTGACGACCAGCGGGACGTCGGGGTCGCGGCGCCAGGCCGAGCTGTTGTCGATGACGGTCACGCCGGCCTCGGCGAACCGCGGCGCCTGCACCCGCGAGGTCGAGGCACCGGCCGAGAAGATGGCGATGTCCAGGCCGGTGGGGTCGGCGGTCGCGGCGTCCTCGACGGTGATCTCGCCGTCCCCCCACGGCAGCGTGCTGCCCGCGGAGCGGGCGGAGGCGAAGAAGCGCAGCTCGCCGAGGGGGAAGCCCCGCTCGCTGAGGAGCTGTCGCACCACGCCGCCGACCTGGCCGGTGGCGCCGACGACGCCGACCCGCAGGCCGCTGTCGGTCGATCCCGTCATCGTCCCGTCCCTCCGTAGACGACCGCCTCCGCCTCATCGGTGCCGAGGTCGAAGGCGTCGTGCACCGCGCGGACGGCGAGGTCCACGTCGGTGTCCCGGCACACCACGGAGATGCGGATCTCCGAGGTGCTGATCAGCTCCAGGTTGACCCCGGCGTCAGCCAGCGCGCCGAAGAAGCGCGCGGACACGCCCGGGTGGGAGCGCATGCCCGCCCCGACCAGCGACACCTTGCCGATGTGCTGGTCGAAGGTGACGTCGGTGTAGCCGACGGTGTGCTTGACCTTCTCCAGCGCCGCGATCGCCGCCGGCCCGTCGCTCTTGGGGAGCGTGAAGGAGATGTCGGCGAGCTTGCTGGCCGCCGTCGACACGTTCTGCACGATCATGTCGATGTTGACCTCGGCCTCGGCCAGCACGCGGAACAGCTGCGCGGCCTCGCCCGGGCGGTCGGGCACGCCGTAGACGGTGATCTTCCCCTCGGAGCGGTCGTGCGCGACGCCGGTGATGATGGCCTGTTCCACCGTGAGGTCCTCCATCGAGCCGGTCACCGTGGTGCCGGGGAGCTGGGAGTAGGAGCTGCGGACGTGCACCGGGATGCCGTAGCGGCGGGCGTACTCGACGCAGCGGAGCATGAGCACCTTCGCCCCGGAGGCGGCGAGCTCGAGCATCTCCTCGTACGTCACCGTGTCCAGCCGCCGGGCGTTGGGCACGATCCGCGGGTCGGCGGTGAAGACGCCGTCGACGTCGGTGTAGATCTCGCAGACGTCGGCCTGCAACGCCGCGGCGACGGCCACGGCGGTGGTGTCGGAGCCGCCCCGGCCGAGCGTGGTGACGTCCTTGGTGTCCTGGCTGACGCCCTGGAAGCCGGCGACGATGACGATCGAGCCCTCGTCGAGGGCGCTCCGCAGCCGGCCGGGCGTGACGTCGATGATCCGCGCCTTGCCGTGGCTGGAGGTCGTGATCACCCCGGCCTGCGAGCCGGTGAACGACCGGGCCTCGTAGCCGTGGGTGTTGATCGCGATCGCCAGCAGGGCCATGGAGATGCGCTCGCCCGCGGTGAGCAGCATGTCCAGCTCGCGGCCGGCCGGGCTGTCGGTGATCTGCGCGGCCTGGTCGAGCAGCTCGTCGGTGGTGTCGCCCATCGCGGAGACCACGACGACGACGTCGTTGCCCGCCTCCTTGGCCGCCACGATCCGCTCGGCGACGCGCTTGATGTGCGCTGCGGAGGCGACGGACGAGCCGCCGTACTTCTGGACGACGAGGGCCACGGGTCCAGAGGCTACCGACGTCGCGGGAACGGCCGTGCTTGCGTCCCCCTGGGCAGGGCGCTGTGATCAACCGGTGGAGGACGTCGAGCGCTGGTTGCTGACCGCCGAGGAGCGCGGCAACCCGTCGACGTCACTGCCCGCGTACACCGAGGGCAACCTCGTCGAGCCGCTCGTGCACGGTGCCACCTACTTCGACCGGCTGGTCGAGTGCGTCGAGCGCCTGGACGCCGGCGACCACCTGTTCTTCACCGACTGGCGGGGCGACCCCGACGAGCAGCTGCGCCCGGGCGGCCCGACCGTCGCCCAGCTGTTCACCGAGGCGGTGCGCCGCGGCGTCTGCGTGCGCGGGCTGGTCTGGCGTTCGCACGTGGACTGGATGTCGTTCAGCGCGGAGGAGAACCGGGCACTGGACGACGAGGTCGAGCACGGCGGCGGCGAGGTGATCCTCGACCAGCGGGTGCGTCGCGGCGGCAGCCACCACCAGAAGCTCGTCGTCCTGCGGCACGACCAGGACCCGACCCAGGACGTCGCCTTCGTCGGCGGGATCGACCTGTGCCACAGCCGTCGGGACGACGCCGAGCACAGGGGCGACCCGCAGCCGCTGGCGATGTCGGCGGCCTACGGGGAGCGGCCGCCCTGGCACGACGTCCAGCTGATGCTGCGGGGACCGGCGGTCGGCGTCCTCGACACCGTGTTCCGCGAGCGCTGGGACGACCCGACCAACGCCGACTCGGGCAACCCGATCGCCTGGGTGCTCGACCGGCTGCGCGGCGCACGCCTGGAGCCCGACCCGCTGCCGCCACAGCTGCCGCCCCCACCTCCCTGCGGCCCGCACGTGGTGCAGAACCTGCGCACCTACCCGGCGATCCGCCCGCCGTACGACTTCGCGCCGCGCGGCGAGCGGTCGGTGGCCCGCGGGTACTCCAAGGCGATCGAGCGGGCCCGCCGGCTGGTGTACCTGGAGGACCAGTACATGTGGTCGGCCGACGTCGCCCGCCTCTTCGCCCGGGCGCTGGCCGGGAACCCGGAGCTGCACCTGGTCGTCGTGGTGCCGCGAGTGCCCGACCAGGACGGCGCGGTCGCGGAGCGGTCGCAGTACGTCGGCCGGTGGCAGGCGCTGGAGATGTGCCGGCGGGCGGGGCGCGGCCGGGTGCACGCGTTCGACGTGGAGAACCACGAGGGGACGCCGGTCTACGTGCACGCCAAGGTCTGCGTGGTCGACGACGTCTGGGCCAGCGTCGGCAGCGACAACTTCAACCGGCGCTCCTGGACCCACGACAGCGAGCTGTCCTCCGCCGTCCTGGACGCGACCCGGGACCCGCGCGAGCCCCGCGACCCGGCCGGCACCGGCGACGGCGCCCGCACCTTCGCCCGCGACCTGCGCCTGGAGCTGGCCCGCGAGCACCTCGACCGGGCCGCTGACGGCAGCGAGGACGACGACCTGCTCGACCCCGAGGCGTTCGTGCGGACGCTGGAGTCCTCGGCGGCCGAGCTCGACGCCTGGTACGCCGGTGGCCGCCGCGGCCCGCGCCCGCGCGGTCGGTTGCGCGAGCACCGGCCCCCGCGGCTGTCGCTGCCGACGCGGCTGTGGGCGACGCCGGTCTACCGCCTGGTCGACGACCCCGACGGCCGCCCGCTGAGCATGCGGCTGCGCAAGGCGTTCTGACTCGCGGCAACCGGATCGGCGGCGGCGCAGGGCCCCCTGCACCTCGTCCTCCCACGACCTCCACCCTTGCTCCGCCCTGGGAGCAGGAGTTGATCACCTCCACCCTTGCTCCGCCCTGGAAGCAGGGGCTGATCACCTCCACCCTTGCTCCGCCCTGGAAGCAGGGGCTGATCACCTCAACCCCTGCTTCCGTGTGCAAGCAACGCCCGAGGTTGCCGGAGGACACCTCGGGCCCGGATCGAGGGGACGAGGGCTCGTCCACAGGTGCGGCCGGCCGGACCCACGCAGGGGCCTCCCACCGCACCATGGCCCGGTGGCGACCGGCTTCGACCTGTGCGGGGTGCTCCGGCGCATCCGGCGTACCGCCGACCTGTCACAACGCGAACTGGCCTCGGCAGCCGGGCTCAGCGTGTCGGCCGTGGCCCACGCCGAGGCGGGAACCCGGGACCTGCCGTCGTGCGCCCTGGCGCGGGCCGCCGAGCTGGCCGGGTTGCGCCTGGTCCTGCTCGACGCGGAGGGACGCGAGGTCCGCGGCATGCACCCCGACGGTCCACGGGACTCGACCCGGCGCCGGTTGCCCGCTCACCTGGACACCCAGCACACCGACGAGGTCGCCGACCGGTGGGCGCACCGCCTCGACCGGCCACAGCCCTGGTTCACCTTCGGTCTCGACCGAGCCGCGCGGAACCGCCAGAGGGCACGGGTCGGGACACCCGAGGACCACGACGTCCCCGTGCCGGGTGACTCGCCGGCCGAGCGGCGCGCCCGGCGACAGGAGGCGGCACGCCGGCGTGCCGCCGAGGACCGGGAGCGCCGACGCGCGACCGTCGGGTGGTCCGCCGACGAGGGCCTGACCTGCACGTGTCCCCCGGAGTGCGACGAGGTCGACGACGGCTCGGGCCCGCCGAGGCACGCCGCGGCCTGCGCCTGTCGCTGCGACGCCGGCTGACCCGCTGCTACCGTGGCGGTGTGCGCGGCAGCCTCCTGCTTACCCGCCGCGGCGAGGCCCTCTCCTAGGTCGGCCCCCTCGCCGCGGAGACCCTGCCGTGACCGAGTGCGTCCCCGGCGCCCGCTGACCGCCCCACCGGAGCTGCGTCCAGCCCGCGCCCAGAGGAGCGAGAACCCGTGAGCAGGAACCTGAGCGAGAACCACCCGCACGTCCGTCACCCCCAGCAGCCGTCGGGGATGCCGATCTCCCGCTACGCCCCCTTCACGCCGATCGTGCTGCCCGACCGCACGTGGCCGGAGAAGGTCACCACCGAGGCCCCGCGCTGGTGCGCCGTCGACCTGCGCGACGGCAACCAGGCACTGATCGACCCGATGACGCCCGACCGCAAGCGGCGGATGTTCGAGCTGCTGGTCCGGATGGGCTACAAGGAGATCGAGGTCGGGTTCCCGGCCGCCAGCCAGACCGACTTCGACTTCGTCCGCCAGCTCATCGAGGACGACCTGGTACCCGACGACGTCACCATCCAGGTGCTGACCCAGGCCCGCGACGAGCTGATCGAGCGCACCTTCGAGTCCCTGCGCGGCGCGGAGCAGGCGATCGTCCACCTGTACAACTCCACCTCCACGCTGCAGCGGCGGGTGGTGTTCGGCTCCGACCGCGCGGGGATCATCGACATCGCCGTCCACGGCGCGCAGGTGGTGCGCAAGCTGGCCGAGCAGATGACCGGGACCGACGTCCGGTTCGAGTACTCCCCCGAGTCCTTCACCGGCACCGAGCTCGACTTCGCCGTCGAGGTCTGCAACGCGGTCACCGACGTGTGGGAGCCCACCCCGGACCGGCCGACGATCGTCAACCTGCCGGCGACGGTCGAGATGGCCGAGCCGACCGTCTACGCCGACCAGATCGAGTGGATGCACCGCAACCTGGGCCGGCGCGACGCCGTCGTCCTGTCGCTGCACCCGCACAACGACCGCGGCACCGCCGTCGCCGCCGCCGAGCTGGGCTACCGCGCCGGCGCCGACCGCATCGAGGGCTGCCTGTTCGGCAACGGCGAGCGCACCGGCAACGTCGACCTGGTCACCCTGGGGCTGAACCTGTTCAGCCAGGGCATCGACCCGCAGATCGACTTCTCCGACATCGACGAGATCCGCCGCACCGTCGAGTACTGCAACCAGCTGGGCGTGCACGAGCGCCACCCCTACGGCGGCGACCTGGTCTACACCGCCTTCTCCGGCTCCCACCAGGACGCCATCAACAAGGGGTTCAAGGCGCTCGAGGTCGACGCGGAGGCCGCCGGCAGGCCGGTCGCGGAGATGCCGTGGGCGGTGCCGTACCTGCCCATCGACCCCAAGGACGTCGGCCGCACCTACGAGGCCGTCATCCGGGTGAACAGCCAGTCCGGCAAGGGCGGCGTCGCCTACATCATGAAGACCGAGAACCAGCTGGACCTGCCGCGCCGCCTGCAGATCGAGTTCAGCGCGGTCGTCCAGCGGCACACCGACGACGAGGGCGGCGAGGTGACCGCCCAGCAGATGTGGACGGCCTTCTCCAACGAGTACCTGCCCGACCCCGACGCCCCGTGGGGCCGCTTCTCCCTGACCGGTCACCGGCACCGCGCCCACGGCGACCAGCTCGACGAGATGGTGGTCGAGCTGGTCGACGACGGCGTCCCCACGACGATCGAGGGCCGGGGCAACGGGCCGATCGCCGCGTTCGTCGACGCGCTGCGGTCGGTGGACGTCGACGTCCGGGTGCTCGACTACGCCGAGCACGCCATGTCCGCCGGCGGCGACGCCCGCGCTGCGGCGTACGTCGAGTGCGCCGTCGGCGACCGCGTGCTGTGGGGCGTGGGCATCGACCCGAACATCGTCACCGCGTCGCTGCGCGCGGTCGTCTCGGCGGTGAACCGGGCTCAGCGGTAAGAAGTCGGTGCGGGTGCCGGTGCCGGCGCCCGCACCGACCGCCGGAGGCCCGCGATGCCGCAGCTCACCCCCTACCTCACCGTGCGGGACGCCCGGTCGGCGACGGCCTGGTACGCCGAGGCGCTGGGCGCCCACGTCGTCGGCGAGCCGCACGTGATGGACGACGACCGCATCGGGCACGCCGAGCTCGACCTCGGCGGGGCGCGGCTCTACCTCGCCGACGAGTACCCCGAGCTGGGGCTGGCCGCGCCGGACCCCGGCCGGGTCAGCGTGACGCTGCACCTCGCGGTGCCCGACGCCGACGCGGCGGTCGACCGGGCCGCCGCGGCCGGCGCCACCGTGGAGCGGTCGCCGGCCGACGGCCCGGGTGGGCGCACCGGCGTCGTCGTCGACCCCTTCGGCCACCGCTGGATGCTGCAGACCCCGGCGTCGGCCGACCCGGAGCCGCGTCCGCCGGTGCGCCCCGGTGACGCGGTGTACCTGACGCTGCGCGTGCCCGACGGCGCCCGTGCCCGCGACTTCTACGAGTCGGTGCTCGGCTGGACGTCGGTGCCCGGGCGGGTCCCCGACGGCTGGCAGGTGGACGGCGCCGTGCCGATGGTCGGCATCGGCGGCGGGGACGGCGAGGTCGGCACCGTGCCGGTGTACGCGGTCGACGACATCGAGGTGGCCGTGGCCGCGGTCCGGACGGCGGGCGGGCGGGCGGGCGAGGTCACCGACCAGCCGTACGGCCGGACGGCGGAGTGCCGGGACGACCAGGGGCTGCCGTTCTGGCTGGCTCAGCTGGGCTGAGGGGCCGGCTGCTCGGGCGGGGCGTCGCCGGGCTCGTCCCCGTGGTACCGCGCGTCCTGCCGGCCGGGCCCGCCGTACTCGTCGACCAGCAGCAGGTCGCGGCGCACGTGCCGGCGGCGGTAGGCGACCCGGCTGATCAGGTGGGCGCTGACCGGGGCGGTGAGCAGCTGGAAGGCCGCCACGAGCAGCAGCATCCAGACGTTGGTCCAGCCGTCGAGCCGGATGGCGCCTCCGACCATGACCAGCAGCACGCCGAGCACCTGGGGCTTGGTGCCGGCGTGCATCCGGGACAGCACGTCGGGGAAGCGGACCAGCCCCAGCCCGGCGGTCAGGCACAGCGCGGCGCCGGCCAGCAGGCAGGCGAAGGCGACGACGTCGGACGAGCCCGTCACGAGCCGGCCTCCCGCTCCTCGGCGGCGACCGGCAGTCCGAGGTCCCGGCCGTCGCCGGTGCCCGAGCGCAGCAGCATCCCGCCGACGTAGCGGGCCACCGACACCGAGCCGACGAAGGCCAGCAGCGCCACCACCACCAGCACCGGCACGACGGTCGGGTCCTGCGTGAGCGCGGCGTGCACCGCCAGGCCGGCCGCGATGATGACCAGCAGCGTGTCGGTCGCGACCACTCGGTCCAGCAGCGAGGGTCCGCGAGCCAGGCGGACGAGGGCCAGCAGCGCTCCCCCGCCGATCATCGCGTACAGCGCGACCTGCACGATCGTCATGACGTCGGCACCTCGTCCCTCCGGTCCGCCTCGAGGGCCGCGACGTCCGCGGTCGAGCCGAACGCCCGCACCAGACGCCGCTCCACCACCAGGACGTGCGCCTTCTTCCGCTCCACGTCCTCGAGGTCGCGCACGGGCAGCAGGTGGAGGGTCATCACCCGCTGCTCGCGGTCCAGGTCGAGCACCAGGGAGCCGGGCACGAGGGAGGTCGCCTCGGCGACCATCGTCAGGAGCAGGTCGGAGTCGGCGCGCAGTCGCACCCGCACGATCGCTGTCCGGCGCACCCCGCCCGGACGCAGGGCCTGCCAGGCGACCTCGGCTCCGGACGAGAACAGGTCCAGGACGAAGTGGCCGAGGAAGGCCAGCAGCGGCACCGGCCGCACCCGGGTGCCGCCGACCACGTGCGGGAGCGGCAGCAGCGTCAGCACGGCCAGCGCGACGAGCAGGCCGGACAACAGGTTCGCCCAGGACCAGGTGCCCCACAGCAGCATCCAGACCAGCACCAGCCACACGACCAGCGGGCCCTGGTGGCGCAGCCGGGTGGCAGCGGGCTCGACGCTCACGGGACCTCATCCACCCCGAACACCGAGGAGACGTAGGGCGTGCGCTCGAGCAGGTCCACCGACGCCCGGTCGGCCAGGCCGTAGAGCGGTCCGGCCAGCCCGGTGAGGGCCACGGTGAGCGCGACCAGCGCCGCCGTGGCACCCACCATCGTGCGCGGCAGCGGGCGCAGCGCCCGGACCGCGCCCGCGGCGGGCGGCAGGCCCGGCTCGGTCGCCGTCGCGACCGCCGTGTGCCGCCGCCACGCGTCCTGCAGCGCGGTCCGCGCCGAGCCGTCGGGGGACGCCGTCCCGTCCGGCGACCCGGCACCGTCCGGCGACCCGGCACCGTCGCCGGACGGCCGGTGGCGCTGCACGGAGTCGGCGGCCGCCGCCGCGGCGGTCTCCTCGGCCGGCGACTGGTTGGGAGACCGCCAGAACGCGCGGGTCCAGACGCGGGCGACCGCGAGCAGGGTGAGCAGGCTGGTGGCCACCCCGCCGGCGACCAGCGTCAACGCCGCGGCGGTGCCCTCGGCGACCCCGGCCTGCAGCAGGCCCAGCTTGCCGATGAACCCCGACAGCGGCGGGATCCCGGCCAGGTTCATCGCGGGCACGAAGAACAGCACGGCCAGCAGCGGCGAGCGCCGGGCCAGGCCGCCGAGCTTGTCGATCGAGGTGGTGCCGCCCTGGCGCTCGACCAGCCCCGCGACCAGGAACAACGTCGTCTGGATGGCGATGTGGTGGGCGACGTAGAAGACCGCGCCGGCCAGCCCGGCCGCCGTGCCCAGGGCGATCCCGAACACCATGTAGCCGATGTGGCTGACCAGGGTGAACGACAGCATCCGGCGCAGGTCGCTCTGGGCGACCGCGCCGAGGATGCCGACCAGCATCGTGGCCAGCGCCGCCCACAGCAGCAGGTCGTCGAGCGCGCCGCCGGGGAACAGCAGCGTCTGGGTGCGGATGATCGCGTAGACGCCGACCTTGGTGAGCAGGCCGGCGAACACCGCGGTGACCGGCGCGGGGGCGGTCGGGTAGCTGTCGGGCAGCCACGCCGAGAGCGGGAAGACGGCGGCCTTGATGCCGAACGCGATGAGCAGCATCGACTGCAGCAGCACCTGGGTGCCCTCGGGCAGCTCGCCGAGCCGCACCGCCAGCTGGGCCATGTTCACCGTGCCGGTCGCGGCGTAGACCAGCCCGATCGCGGCGAGGAACACCAGCGAGCTGGTGAGGCTGACGATGATGTAGGTGATGCCGCCGCGGATGCGCGCCGCCGTCCCGCCGAGGGTGAGCAGCACGTACGAGGCCATCAGCAGGATCTCGAAGCCCACGTAGAGGTTGAACAGGTCGCCGGCGAGGAAGGCGTTGCCCACGCCCGCCACCAGCACCAGGAACGTCGGGTGGAAGATCGACAGCGGCGTCTCCTCCGACCCGTCGGCCGCGCCCTGGCCGACGGCGAACACGAGGACACCGAGCGCCACGGTCGAGGCGACGACCAGCATCAGCGCCGACAGCCGGTCGACGACCAGCACGATGCCCAGCGGCACCGGCCAGCCGCCGACGGAGACCGAGCTCGCGCCCTCGGCATCGGCCACGAACAGCAGCACCACCGAGACGGCGAGCACCGCGCTGAGCACGGTCGTGCTGAGGGTGCGCTGGAACGCCGGGTGCCCGGAGACCAGCAGCGCGCCGGCCGCCCCGAGCAACGGGAGCAGCACCGGCAGCGGGGCGAGGACCTCGATCACCGGGTGCCGCTCCCCGCGGGCAGGTCGACGTCGTCCGCCAGCTCCTCGAGGTC
This sequence comes from Geodermatophilus siccatus, assembly GCF_900103785.1. Taxonomy (GTDB): domain Bacteria; phylum Actinomycetota; class Actinomycetes; order Mycobacteriales; family Geodermatophilaceae; genus Geodermatophilus; species Geodermatophilus siccatus. Next base: position 231,471 of record NZ_FNHE01000006.1, read on the forward strand.
CTCGGCGAGGCTGTCGGCGTGGCCGGCGGCGCGGTCGTCGGGGGCCAGCTCGTCGGGGTCGAGCTCGTCGGCGTCGAGAGCCCTCCGGGCGGCGACCCGGCGGTCCTCCTCGTCGGTGCCGACCGCCTCGTTGCGGGCCAGCCGCCAGGAGCGGTGGATGATCGCCAGCAGGAACGCCGCGACGCCGAAGGTGATCACGATCGCGGTCAGGATCAGCGCCTGCGGCAGCGGGTCGTTGAACGCCTCCGGGTCGGAGTAGCCGAGGATCGGCGCCAGCCCCGAGGGGCCGCCGGCCGACAGCACCAGCAGGTTGGTGGCGTTGCCCAGCAGCAGGAAGCCCAGCAGCACGCGGGTGAGGCTGCGGTCCAGCAGCAGGTACACCCCCGCCGCGTAGAGCCCGCCGATCATCACCGGCAGCACGATCGTGGGGGTCATCGCAGCACCACCTCCCCGGGTGACAGCTCGATCTCGTCCTCCTGGTCCTCCTGGCGGTCGAGCTCCGCGCCCAGGCTGCGCAGCACGTCGAGGACCAGCCCCACGACGATCAGGTAGACGCCGATGTCGAAGAAGAGCGAGGTCACGAGCTTGACGTCGCCGAGCACCGGCAGCGTGGCCTGCACGATCGCCGTCTGCAGCACCCCGGCACCCAGCAGCAGACCGGCCACGCCGGTGCCACCGGCGAACAGCAGCCCGCCGCCGAGCAGCAGGCCCGGCGCGACCGGCGCGGCCTCCCCCAGCTCGTAGCGCCCGCCGGCCAGGTAGCGCAGCACCAGGGCCAGGCCGGCGACCAGGCCGCCGGCGAACCCGCCGCCGGGCTCGTTGTGCCCGGAGAACAGCAGGTACAGCGAGAAGACCACGATCGTGTGGAAGAGGATCCGGGTGACCACCTCGAGCACGACCGAGCGCCGCGCCGGGTCGAGCGTCGCGGTCGCGGCCAGCCAACGGTCCCGCGGCGCCCGACGGCTGCGCTCCCGCCGCTGCGCCAGGTCCGCCCGGGTCACGCGGTCGACGCCGCCGGTGCGCCCGCGGAGGAAGACCAGGCTGGCCACGCCGGTGGCGGCGACGACCAGCAGCGAGATCTCGCCGAGGGTGTCCCAGGCGCGGATGTCGACCAGGGTCACGTTGACGACGTTCTTGCCGCCGCCGAAGTCGTACGCCGGCCCGGGCCAGGCCTCCGACACCGGCGTCGCGGTGCGGGCCGACAGCGCCACCGCGCCGACGGCGGCCATGAAGGCGCCCACGGCGACGGCGATCACGCCGCGGACGGCGCGCTCGCGCGGCCGGTGCCGCTCGGAGATGTCCTTGGGCAGCTTGCGCAGCACCAGCACGAAGACGACGAGGGTGAGGGTCTCGACGAGGAACTGGGTGAGCGCGAGGTCGGGGGCGCCCTGCAGGGCGAAGACGACGGCGATGCCGTAGCCGGTGACACCGACGACGAGCACGGCCGAGAGCCGCTGGCGGATCCGCAGGGTCAGCGCGGCGGCGGTCACGACCACGACGCCGACCATCGCCTGCACCGGGGTGTCCCAGGCCCGCCACTCGCCCGGCCACGGGGCGCGGGTGAGCAGCAGCGTCCCGGGCAGCGCGAGCACCGCCACCAGGATGGTGCCGAGGTAGGCCGGCAGCGAGCCGCGCTGGGTGGTCCCGGTGACCAGCACCGAGAGCCGGTCGACCGCCTGGACGACGTTCCAGTAGCCCTCGTCGGCCGAGGCGCCGACGGCCACCCGCCGCTGCAGGCGCGTGACCCGCCCGCGGACGACGAACAGCGCGGCACCGCCGGCGATCGACAGCGCCGACAGCGCCAGCGCCGGCTGCCAGCCGTGCCACAGGCCCAGGTGCGCGGGGTAGGGGGCCAGCAGCGGCAGCGTGTCGGCGTAGCCGGCGACCAGCGGCTCCAGCAGCGGGCTGGCCGGCCCGAGGACCAGCCCGGTCAGCGCCAGGACGGCGGGGGCGGCGAGGAACAGCGGCTCCGGCGGGTGCTCGACCTCGGTGTCCTCGACGCCGGGCTTGCGGGCGAAGGCCCCCCACACGAAGCGCGCGGTGTAGGCGGCGGTGAGCACCGAGCCCGCCACCAGCCCGGTCAGGACGACGGCCGCGGCGGTCCGGTCGGGCAGGCCGGCGTCCCACAGCGCGGCGAAGGCCGCCTCCTTGCCGACGAACCCCAGCAGCGGCGGCAGCCCGGCCATGGACGCCGCCGCGGCGGTGCCGATGGCGGCGAGCAGCGGCAGCCGCCGGCCGAGCCCGGACAGTCGGCGCAGGTCGCGGGTGCCGGTGGCGTGGTCGATGACACCGACGGTGAGGAACAGCGTGGACTTGAACAGCGCGTGCGCCAGGGTCATCACCAGACCCGCGGCGGCCAGCTCGCGGCTGCCGCCGCCGACCAGCGTCACGAGGAACCCGAGCTGGCTGACGGTGCCGAAGGCCAGCAGCAGCTTGAGGTCCTTCTGGCGCAGCGCGCGGTAGCCGCCGAGGAGCATCGTGGCCACGCCCAGGCCGAGCACGACCGGCCGCCAGCCGGGGACGTCGGCCAGCCCGGGGGCCAGCCGGGCGACGAGGTAGACGCCGGCCTTCACCATCGCCGCGGCGTGCAGGTAGGCGCTGACCGGCGTCGGCGCCTCCATGGCCGCGGGCAGCCAGAAGTGGAAGGGCACCAGGGCGGACTTGGTGACCGCACCGACCAGCACCAGCGCCGCGCCGGCGGTCATGGCCGGGCCGCTGCCGGGGTCGGCGACCACCTCCGACAGCAGGGACGAGCCGCTGGCCTGGCCGATGAGGATCAGCCCGACCAGCATCGCCAGCCCGCCGGCGGTGGTCAGGATGAGCGCCTGCGACGCCGCCCGCCGCGCGGCCAGCCGCCGTCCCGAGCCCCCGATCAGGAGGAAGGAGAAGACGGTGGTGAGCTCCCAGAACACGTAGAGCAGGAAGAGGTCGTCGGCGACGACGAGGCCGAGCATGGAACCGGCGAAGGCGGTGAGGCAGCCGGCGAAGCGGCCGGTGCCCTCCTCGTCCGGGGCGAAGTAGCGGGCGCAGTACACGAGCACCAGCGCCCCGACGCCGGTGACCAGTGCGGCGAAGGCGAGCGCCAGGGCGTCCAGCCGCAGCGCGACGTCCAGCTGCAGGGCGGGGATCCACGGCACCGTCTCGCGCAGTTCCTCGCCGGCGAGCACCGGGCCCAGGCGCGACAGCACCCAGACGAAGCCGGCGGCGGGCACGAGCGCCAGGGCGAGGAAGGCCTGCCGCCCCCACCACCGCACGAGGACGGGCGCCAGCACGCCGGCGAGCAGGTGGAGGAGCAGTAGTACGAGCACGTGTCTCCGGGAGTCGTGGGGCGGCTCGGGGACACCAAGACGTCGGTCGACGACGGCCGGCGGTACCCCGAGTCTACCGGGGCGCGCCGATCGAGCGCCTCGGAGGCGGACGGGCCCGGCTGGCCCGGTGCTGCTCTACCCGCGGGGACGGGACCCGACCCCCGGAACAGGGGCACCTGTCCGGCGTCTCGGCCCCACGCGGTCCCCTCTCAGCCCTCGGCGACCTCGGCGGCCTCCAGCCAGTCGGTCTCGACCTGCTCCTTCTCCGCGAGGACGGCGCGCAGCCGCTCGTCGAGCTCGAGCACCCGCGCGTGGTCGGTCGCCGCCGCGGCGAGCTCGCCGTGCAGCCGCTCCTCCTCGGCGGTGAGCTTCTCCAGCCGCCGCTCCAGCCGCGCGGCCTCCTTGCGGGCGGCCCGCACCTCCCCGGCCGGGCGGGCCACGGGGGCCGCCGGCGCGGGAGCGGCCGCGGCGGCCGAGGGCAGCGCCGCCTCCCCCGCCGCTCTGCGCTGCAGGTACTCCTCGACCCCGCCGGGCAGGGCGGCCAGCGAGCCGTCGCCCATGAGCGCGACCACCGAGTCGCAGACCCGGTCGATGAAGTACCGGTCGTGGCTGACCACCAGCACGGTGCCGGGGAAGCCGTCGAGCAGGTCCTCCAGCGCGGTGAGCGTGTCGATGTCGAGGTCGTTGGTCGGCTCGTCGAGCAGCAGCACGTTCGGCTCGGCCATGAGCAGCCGCAGCAGCTGCAGGCGGCGCCGCTCTCCACCGGAGAGGTCACCGACCGGCGTCCACTGGCGGGAGGCCGGGAAGCCGAACCGCTCGGCCAGGGACGACGCGGAGATCTCCTGGTCGCCCACCCTGGCCACTCGCTTGATCTCCTGCACCGCCTCGAGCAGACGCAGCCGGCCGGGCAGCTCGGTGACGTGCTGGGACAGGTAGGCCGGGGCGACCGTCCGCCCGCGCACCACCCGGCCGCGGTCGGGCTCGGTCTCCCCGACCAGCAGCCGCAGCAGCGTCGTCTTGCCCGCCCCGTTGACGCCCACGACGCCGATCCGGTCACCGGGGCCGACGTGCCAGGTGAGGTCGTCGAGGAGGGTGCGCGGGGGCGTGCCGGTCACCGGGTCGCCCGGGACGGCGTAGTCGACGTCCTCCACGTCGTAGACGGTCTTGCCGAGCCGGCGGCTGGCGAAGCCCTTGAGCGCCATCGAGTCGCGCGGCGGCGGCTCGTCCTCGATCAGCGCCTGGGCCGCCTCGATGCGGAACCGCGGCTTGCTGGTGCGCGCGGGCGGCCCGCGGCGCAGCCAGGCCAGCTCCTTGCGGACCAGGTTGAGCCGGCGTTCCTCGGTGACCGCCGCGATCCGGGCGCGCTCGGCCCGGGCGAGGGTGTAGGCCGCGTAGCCGCCCTCGTAGGCGTGCACGCGGCCGTCGGCGACCTCCCAGGTCTGGCTGCAGACCTCGTCGAGGAACCACCGGTCGTGGGTGACCACCACCAGTGCGCCGACCCGGTCCCTGACGTAGCCGGCCAGCCAGGCGACGCCCTCGACGTCGAGGTGGTTGGTCGGCTCGTCGAGCACCAGCAGGTCCAGCGGGCGGACCAGCTGCGCGGCCAGCGCCACCCGCCGCCGCTCGCCGCCGGACATCGGCGCGACCGGGGAGTCCAGCCCCAGCCGGTCGAGTTCCAGGCCCGTGAGCACGCTGCGCACGGCCGGGTCGGCGGCCCACTCGTGCTCGGCGGCGAAGAGGCTCTCGGGCAGGACGACGTCGCGCACGGTCGCGCCGGGCGGCAGCGTGCCGGACTGGTCGAGGACGCCGACGGCGAGGTCGCCGCGGCGGGTCACCCGGCCGGAGTCGGGCTCCTCGCGCCCGGTGAGGACGCCGAGCAGCGTGGACTTGCCGCTGCCGTTGCGCCCGACCACGCCGATCCGCTCGCCGGCGGCGATGCCCAGCGAGACGTCGTCGAGCAGGACGGTGGTGCCGTGTGCCTTGTGCACCCGCTCGAGGTTGACCAGGTTGAGGGGCGCGCTCATCGCCCTCCAGTATCCGCGGCGGCGCCAGCGGCCGAGGAGCCGACCACCGCGCGCACGGACGCCGCCGGGGTCGTCCTGCCGGCGGTGGTGGCCGGCGGCGGGTCGGACGACCGGCCGGCCGCCGGGGCCGGTCGGTCACGGCGGCCGGGCCGGTTCCGGCGTGTGGCCCACCCGTTCCGTGAGGTCAGCGGCGCGCCGGGTCGGTGGAGTGCCTACAGTCTCGGTCTGCGTGGTCGCGGGGGCGCACCTACCGTCGGGCCGGTGCGTCTCCCCCCGGTCCCCTGGTCGGAGGTCGAGCGCCGCGCCCGGTCCGTGTCCGGTGGGCCGGTCACGCGGGCCGGTGGCGCCGACGACCTGACCGTGCGCGGCCTGGTGACCGACTCGCGGCTCGTCGTCCCCGGTGCGCTGTTCGCCTGCGTCCGCGGGGCCACGAGTGACGGGCACCGGCACGCCTCCGCCGCCGCGGCCCGCGGTGCCGCCGCCCTGCTGGTCGACCGGCCGGTCGACACCGACCTGCCGGCGCTGTGCGTGCCGTCGGTGCGTGCCCAGCTCGGCCCGCTCGGCGCGCTGCTGACCGGCGACCCGGCGCGGGCGCTGCGGCTGGTCGGGGTGACCGGCAGCAACGGCAAGACGACGACCAGCGTCCTCGTGCGCGGGGTGCTGGACGCGGACGGCGACTGCACCGGCGTCGTCGGCACGCTCGGAGCCGAGGTCGGTGACCGCTCGCGCAGCACGGCGCTGACCACGCCGGAGGCGCCCGAGCTGCACGAGCTCCTGCGCTGGATGGTCGACGCCGGGGCGCGGCGGGCGGTCGTGGAGACCTCCTCCATCGCGCTGGACATGGGCCGCATGGACGGGCTGACCTTCGAGGTCTCGGTCTTCACCGGATTCGAGGAGGACCACCTCGACCACCACGGCACCCTCGAGCAGTACTGGGCCAGCAAGGCGCGGCTGTTCGAGGCCGGGCGGACCGCCGCCGGGGTGGTCGTCACCGACGACCCGTGGGGACGGCGGCTGGCCGACCAGGCCGCGGTGCCGGTGACCCGGGTCGGGTCCGACGGGGACGCCGACGTCCGGGTGCTCGGCTGGCGGACCGGGCGCGGTGGCACCGAGGTGCTGCTGGGCGACGACACGGGCGGGCACCGGGTGCACAGCCCGCTGGTCGGGCGGGTGCACGTGACCAACCTGGCGGCCGCCTGGGCCGCCGGCCGGGTGCTCGGCGTGGCGCCGGACCGGATCGCCGCCGGGCTGGCCGCGGTGGCCCCGCCGCGGGGACGCAACACCGTCCTCGGCGGGTCGGGCCGGCCGCTGGTCGTCGTCGACTACGCGCACACGCCACGCGCGCTGGCCGCTGCCCTCGGCACCGCCCGCGACCTCACCGGCCGCGGCGGCCGGGTGCACCTGGTGCTCGGCGCCCGCGGCCGGCGCGACCGGTACAAGCGCCAGGGGCTGGGTGGGTCCGCCCGGGCCGCCGACTGCGTGTGGCTGACCGACGAGGGCAGCCACGGCGAGGACCCGGCGGCGATCCGGGCCGAGCTGCGCGTCGGCCTGCTCGGCTCGTCGGCGCGGGTGCGCGAGGTGCCCGACCGGCGGGCGGCGATCACCGCCGCGGTGGGCGCCGCCGGGCCGGCCGACGTCGTCCTGGTGGTGGGCCGCGGCCACGAGACGCGGCTGCTGGACACCACCGACCCGCGGGACGCGGTCCACCTGGACGACGCCGAGGTCGCCGCCACGGCACTGGCGACCCTGCACGCGAGCGAGGAGGACCTGCGCGGACGCGCGTCCTGAGCACGCTCCCGGCCGGTCGGGTCGTCAGTCGGCGGTCGCGACCCCGAGCCACGGCCGCAGCGCCCCGTCGGCGAGCAGCCGGCCGACCCGGCCGGACTGCTCCTGCGCCTGCTGCCAGCGCGGGTCGTCCCCGTGCCTCCGGGAGACCTCGGCGTCGACCGCGTCGGCGCGCTCGCTCCACTCCGGCGGGCTGTCCCCGAGGTCCGCGGTCGCGGTCTCCCCGAGTCGGAGAGCCGCCGCGTCGAGCAGCCCCCGCAGCTCCTCCTCGGTCGGGAAGTCGTTGCCCTCCGGCAGGGGCGGGGGCAACGGGCGGTCGGCCACGAAGACCAGCAGCCCGAGCCGGCCGCCGTCGGCCAGCACCCGCCGCAGCTCGGCCAGCGCCGGGGCCTTGTCGGAGGTGGTGCAGAGGACGCCGAGGCACCAGGCGGCGTCGAAGGCGGCGTCGGCGAACGGCAGCCGTTGCGCCAGCGCGGTCACCGACGGCAGCCCGAACAGCCGGTGCGCGGCGCGTGCCGCCTCGTGCATCGGCTCGGCGCAGACGGCGCGCACGCCCCGCTCGGCCGCGAGCCACCCGGCCGGCCCGCCGACGCCGGCGCCGTCGTCGAGCACCCGGCTGCCGGCCGTCAGCCCCAGCCGGTCGGCCAGCCAGCGCAGCGCCCCCTCGCTGCCGCTCCCCCGGCACCCGGCCGGGACGGCGTGCTCGGGGCCCAGTGCCCGCACCGCCTCCTCGGTCCACCCGGCGACGGTGCCGAACTCGGCCTCCATCGCCTCGCTCTCCAGCTCGGTCATGCTGCCTCCCTGATCGCGGCGGCGACCTCGGCCTTGACCCGGGCGCCGTCGTCCTCCCCGCCGCCCGAGGCCAGACCGGACAGGTTGACCCCCACGACCCCGGGGACGCCCAGCAGCGCGCGGGCCTCCGCCACGGCGGCCGCGATGCCGGCCGACCGCGGGTCCGGCGCGGCCAGCACCTCCTCGACCGTGGCGTCGTCCACGTGCAGGCCGGGGAAGCGCTGCAGCACCCGCGCCGAGCGCTCGTCGGTGTAGACGGCGACCGCGGCGACGAACGGCAACGTCGCCCCGGCGCTCCGCGCGGCGGCGACGAAGGCCGCCACCTCCGCCGGGGTGCGGACGTGGTTGAGGACGCACACCTGCGCCCCGGCCCGCTGCTTGTCCGCGACCCGGGCCGGCCGGCGGTCGACCGGCGGGGCCGCGGGCGACTCGGGGACGGCGACCGGCAGCCCCGCCGCTCCGGCGAGCGCCGCCAGCCGGGTGCCGTCGAGGTCGAACACCTGGGTGACGCCGGGCCGGACGCCGGGGCCGCGGGCGTCGCCGGTCACGCACAGCACGCCGTCGACGCCCACCGCGGCCAGGCCCGCCAGCTCCTGCTCCAGGACGACGCGGTTGCGGTCCCGGCAGGCCAGCGTCGTCCACGGCCGGCCGCCGGCGTCCCGGACCTCGGCGGCGAACAGCGTGGGCGGGAAGTCGGGCCGGTTGGCGTGCTCGCCGACCAGCAGCCCGTCGGACACCGGGGCCAGCACGCCCACCACCCGGCGCAGGGAGGCCGGGTCGAACGGCGCCACGGTGAGGTCGGTGAGCACGACCGGCCCCGTGCGGGCGCGGTCGAGGAGGCTGCCCGGCGGGGGCGCGACCGGGGGCGCTGCCGGCGCGTCCCAGGCGGGGGCCGGGTCGTCGAGGAAGACGCAGCGGTGCTCGGCCACCTCGCAGCGGCCGTCGTCCCGGACGCCGCCGCACGGGCCGAACACCATCCGCTTGGGGCAGTCCGGCCGCCGGCGGTCGTCGTCCACGGTCGGGGCCTGACCCGTCCGGTCCCCGCCCAAACCGGCGTCCCCGGGCGGCGGCTACCGCCCGGCCGCCGGGATCGTCATGCTGGCCGCGACCGGTCCCGCGACGGAGGAGCCGCCCGTGTCCGTCTTCCCGCCCATGCCGCTGGCCGAGTGGGCCGACACCAAGGAGACCCTGCACCGGTTCCTGCAGGTCGTCGGCAAGCTGCGGTTGGCCAACGCCCCGCGGCGCAACCACTGGTGGCACATCCCCTTCCACCTCACCGGCCGGGGGCTGACCACCCGCCCGATGGGCTTCGACCCGGTCTTCGCCGTCGACCTCGACCTGGTCGACCACCGGCTGGAGGTGGCCGTCGCCGACGGACGGCGGGCGTCGTTCCCGCTGCCCGGGCTGAGCGTGGCGGCGTTCTACCGGCAGCTGCTCGACACCCTCGCGACGCTCGGCCTGCCCGCCACCGTGGACATCCCGGTCCCGTTCGACCTGGCCGACCGCACCCCGTTCGCCGAGGACGAGCACCACGCCTCCTACGACCGCGACCGGGTGACCCGCTACTGGGTGGTGCTGGGCCAGGTGGCGCAGGTGCTCGAGGAGTTCGCCGGGCGCAGCTACGCCAAGACCAGCCCGGTGCACCACTTCTGGCACACCTTCGACCTCGCCGTCACCCGCTTCTCCGACCGCCGGGTGGAGCAGCCGGACACCGTCGACCCGGTCACCCGCGAGGCCTACTCGCACGAGGTCATCAGCGCCGGCTTCTGGTTCGGCGACGACCAGGTGCCCGAGCCCGCCTTCTACTCCTACACCGCCCCCGAACCGCCGGGCCTGGTCGAGGAGCCGCTGCGGCCGGCCGCGGCGCGCTGGATCGACAGCCGCGGCGCGCACCTGGCGCTGCTGCCCTACGACGACGTGCGGACCGCGGCCGACCCGCGGGGCGTCGTCCTGGACTTCCTGGAGAGCGCCTACGCCGCCGGCGCCCGCCGCGCCGGGTGGGACCTCGCGGCGCTGCGCTGCCCGACCGCCCCGGAGCCCCGATGACCCCCATCCCACCCACCGTCCGGAGGCCTGCGCCATGAGCAACCTCGACCGCCGCCCACCCGCCCGTGAGCTCGGCGGACTGGAGGGCACCGCCGCCGGCCCCGTGCTGGACCTGCTGCCGGGCAAGGAGGTGCTGCTGGGCGAGAGCACCCGGGTGCGCCGGCTGCTGCCCACCCTGGGGCGCCGGCTGGTCGGGGCGTGGGCGTTCGTCGACCACTACGGCCCCGACGACATCACCGCCTCCCCCGGCATGCAGGTGCCCCCGCACCCGCACACGGGCCTGCAGACGGTGTCCTGGCTGCTCGACGGCGAGGTGCACCACCGCGACTCGCTCGGCAGCGACGCGCGCATCCGCCCCGGCGACCTCGCCCTGATGACCGCCGGGCACGGCATCGCGCACTCCGAGCAGTCCCCGGCGGAGCACCCGCGGTACCTGCACGGCGCGCAGCTGTGGGTGGCGCTGCCGGAGACCGCCCGCGACACCGCGCCGGCCTTCGCCCACCACACCTCGCTGCCCGGCTTCACCTCCGACGGGCTGACCGCCACCGTGCTCATGGGCAGCCTCGGCGGGGCCACCTCGCCGGGCACCGCGCACACCCCGCTGGTCGGCGCCGACCTGGCACTGACCGCCGGCACGGACGTCGAGCTGCCACTGGAGCCGGACTTCGAGTACGCCCTGCTGGCCTCGTCCGGGTCGGCCGAGGTGGAGGAGGCGCCGCTGGAGGTCGGCGCGATGCTGTACCTCGGCACCGGCCGGCGCACGGTGCGGGTGCGCGCTGCCGGGCCGACCCGGCTGCTGCTGCTCGGCGGCGAGCCGTTCGAGGAGCGGATCGTCATGTGGTGGAACTTCGTCGGCCGCTCCGGTGAGGAGATCGCCGAGTACGCCGAGCGGTGGAACGAAGAGGACGGGCGCTTCGGCGCCGTGGTCGGCTACGACGGCGACCGGCTCGAGGCCCCGCCGCTGCCCCCGGTCCCGCTCAAGGCCCGCGGCCGCGAACGCTAGGGACGGCGCGCCTCCCCCCGAGGAGGTAGAGGAACCGCCGGGTCTCTGTGGAACCCGGACGGCCGGGGCGATGACAGGACCATGAGAGCGCTGGCCCAGGACGAGGAGCGGGTCGCCTTCTGGCGACGGCACACCGTCAGCGGGATCGTGCTGTGCGGGGTCCTGCCGGCGATCATCGCCGTGCGCACGCTGGCCACCGACCCGCCTCGTGGCGGGGCCATCCTCGCCCTGGCCGCGGTGGTGGCCGGGGCGGCTCCGCTGCTGGCGCTGGTCCCGGTCGAGCGGCTGGTCCGTTCCCCGTGGGGCCGGCTGTTCTACGATGCCTGGGAGGCCGCCGGCATCGCCCTGGTCACCACCGTCTGCCTGCTCGACACGGGGGCCGACAGCCCCTACGTGCTGTTCCTGTTCGTCCTGCTGGCGCACGCGGCACTGGCCTACCCGCCGGTCGGTGTGGCGCTGGCCGGCGGCACCATCCTCGTCGGGTACCTGGGCATGGGGCTGGGGGTCGGCGGTGTACCGGCGGACCACGTCCTCGTGGGTGCCCTCGCCCTCGCGGCCGCCACCGCCACCTGCGCCTTCGCGTCCGCGAACCACCAGCGGGCCTACCAGCGCACCGCCGCCTACGCCCAGCAGCTCGCCCTCCTCGCCGAGCGCGACGGGCTGACCGGTGCGCTCAACCACCGCGCCTTCCACCAGCGACTCCGCGCCGAGGCGGCCCGCGCGACGACCGACCGGCCGCTCAGCCTGCTCCTGGTCGACGTCGACGAGTTCAAGACCGTGAACGACACCCTGGGTCACCTGGCCGGGGACGCGGTGCTCCGCCTGGTCGCCGGCTCGATGCAGGAGCTGACCCGCAGCGAGGGCGTCGTCGGGCGCCTGGGCGGGGACGAGTTCGCCCTCCTGCTGCCGGACACCGACCTGCCGGAGGCGACCGGGATCGCCGAGCGGCTCGTGACCCACGTCCGCACCACCGCCGCCCCCTTCGCGGCCACCGTGAGCGTCGGCGCGGCGGCGGTCACGTGGAGCGACCCCGTCGGGCTGCAGGCCACGGCGGACGCGGCCGTGTACCGCGCGAAGCACAGTGGCCGGGACCGTGCCTGTGTGCCCCCCACGGCACTCGACGGCCCGCGGACCGTGCCCGCGACCCCGTCGGGACGCTGACCCCGGCCCCGGTCCGACCCCGCCCCGACGAGGGTCGGCGGGCACAGGACGGCGCCGGAGGGCGTTGCTGCCGGCATGAGCGCCGCCGTGGACCCCCGCATGCTCGCCTTCGTCGCCACCCAGCACGCCGGTGTGCTGGCCACCATCAAGCGCGACGGGCGGCCGCAGCTGTCGAACCTCTTCTACGCGTGGGACGACGAGCAGCAGCTGGCCCGCATCTCGGTGACCGCCGACCGCGCGAAGACCCGCAACCTGCAGGCCGACCCCCGGGCGACCCTGCACGTGACCTCGGCGGACTTCTGGACGTGGGTCGCCGTCGAGGGCACCGCCGAGCTCAGCCCGGTCGCGGCCGACCCGCACGACGCCACGGTCGAGGAGCTCGTCGGCTACTACCGCGCGCTCAGCGGCGAGCACGACGACTGGGACGCCTACCGCGCGGCCATGGTCGCCGACCGCCGGCTCGTGATCCGGCTGCGCCCCGAGCACACCTACGGGCAGGTCCGGGGTTGATGCGCTGAGCCGCGGCCGGCGGGTGGTCGGGGTCGGTCCACCGCACCGGCTCGCGGCTGCGTCCGTCAGCTGCCCGACGGCGGCTGCATCACCGAGAGCGGGGCACCCCACGGGTCCTCCACCACGGCGAAGCGGCCGTACTCGGTGTCCATCGGCGCCATCGTCACCTTGCCGCCGCCGGACTCCACCGTGGCGACGGCCTCGTCGGTGGAGTCGACCGCGAAGCACGCCGTCCAGCCCTTCGGGGAGCCCGGCTGGTGGCCGCCGAGGCCACCGAGCATGCGGTCCCCGATCGCGAAGGTCTGGTAGCCCTCCGCGCCGGGCACCTCGGCCCAGGTGAAGCCGAAGACCGCCGTGTAGAACCCGCGCGCGGCGGCCGGGTCGTCGACCGCGGCCTCGTTCCACACCAGCGACCCGTGCTCGTTGAAGACGCGGTACCCGGTGTGCTGGCCGGACTGCCACAGGCCGAACGCGTTGCCCTGCGGGTCGGCGGCGATGACCATCGTGCCCATCGGCCCGACCTCCATGGGCTCCACGACGACGGCGCCGCCGGCCTCCCGGATGCGGGCGGCCGTGGCCGCGGCGTCGTCGGTCGCGAAGTACGTCGTCCAGCCCGGGGAGTCCCCCGGGTCCATCAGCGGGCCCAGGCCGGCGGCCGGCTCGCCGTTGCGCGTGGCGTTGAGGTACCCGCCGTACTCCGGGTCACCGCCCTCGAACTCCCAGCCGAACAGCCGGCCGTAGAAGTCCTTCGCGGCGTCGATCTCCGAGGCGCCGTAGTCGATCCAGCAGGGGGTGCCGGCCGGCCACGGGGTGTTCCGAGTGGGCATCGCTCCTCCTCGTCGGGTGGGGGGAGGACACCGTGGCACCGGGGACCGACAGTTCCCGGGGGTGCGGGGACGCCGGTCAGAACCGCCCGCCACCGGAGCGGCCGCGGCTGCGCGAGCCGCCGAAGCTGCCCGGACCGCGCCCGCCGCCGCGGGACCCGCCCCCGCCGCCGAAGGAGCCGCCGCCGACGCCACCTCCGTAGGAGCCGCCGTAGCCGCCCGCGCCGCGCCCGCCGCCGAAGAGGATCCCGCCGAGCACCAGGCTGCCGAGGTCCACGCCGCCGCGGCCACCGCCGTATCCGCCGCCGTAGCCGCCGCCGAAGCCACCCGGCCCGTACCCACCGCCGAAGCCGCCGGGCCCGTACCCACCGCCGCCCCAGCCGGCCACGTCGGACTGCGCCCGCTGCAGCGCCTCCTGGGCCAGCGTGTCGGCCAGCTGGGCCTCGCGCACCGCGCCGACCGGGTCGGTGCGGCCCTGCGCGACCGCGAGGTCCAGGTGCCGCTGCGCCTCGGCCAGCCGGGTGCGGGCCTCGGGGCCGACGGCACCGCGGCGGGTGCTGATGAAGTCGCCGGCCGCCGCGATGCCGGAGCGGGCCGTGAGCAGCGCCTGGTCCAGCGACGCCGCGGCCCGCCGCGCCCGCTGCTCGGCGTCCCGCGCCACGGCGAGCGCCTGCTCCAGCGCGATGTCGGCCTCCTCCAGCTGGCGGAGGGCCGCCATCGGGTCGGGCAGGCCGCCGTCGGCCGGGCGCAGCGCCGCGTCGGCCGAGGTCAGGGCCTCCTCGGCCCGGGCCACCTGCGGCCGCAGCCCGCTGCCGGTGCCCCCCGCGACCAGCGCGCGGGCCTCGGCGAGGTCCTCCTCGGTCTCGGCCCGCACCTGCGCCACCCGGACCTCGGCCGCCTGCAGGTCGGTGCCCAGGCGGGCGACGGCGTCCATCAGCGTGCCGGTCTGGGCGAGCGCGTCCTCGGCGACCCGGATGTCCCCGACAGCGGCGCCCGAGCGCCCGGCCGCGATCTCGTCGCGTGCCTCGGCGATCTCCTGCTCGGCGGCGTCCAGCCGCGCCCGCGCCTGCACCAGGTTGTCGGCGACCGGCGCCAGCGCGGTGGCGGCGTAGCGGCGCTGCAGCGCGGCGAAGCGCTCCTCCTCGGCGGGCAGCCGGCCGCGCAGCGCCGTGGCGCGGGAGGACAGCGCCTCGAGGGCCTGCGGCGCGGTGCGCTCCAGGTCGCGCAGCCGGTCGAAGGCCTCCGCCTGCTCGTCGAGGCGGGCGTCGGCCGCGGCGGTCAGCTGCAGCATCTCGGCCAACACCCGCCGCTTCGTCGGCTCGTCCTCCGGGTGCTCGTCGTCGAGCTGCTGGCGCAGCGAGAAGGCCCGGGCCAGGTCCTGCTCCGAGGCGGTCAGCGCCTCGGCGAAGCCGGCGACCGCCTCCTGGCCGTACTGCAGCCGGGCGTAGTCCAGGTCGAGCCGGGAGGTCTTGACCGCCTCGTCCAGCTCGAGCAGCGCCGTGCTGGCCTGCGCCTCCAGCTGCTCGGTGGGGACGCCGGCGTGCGGGTCGGGCCGCTCCAGCCGCTGGGTGGGCGGTGGCCCCTGCCGGCGCCGGCGGGACCGCGAGACCAGGTAGGCCCCGCCCGCGGCCGCCGCGATGCCGCCCACGACCGCCACCGTGCCCAGCCCGCTGCCGCCGTCGCCGCCACCGCTGCCCAGCCCCTCGGCGAAGGCGACGGCCGCCCCGTCGAAGTCCCCGGCGGTGAGCTCCGGCTCGACGTCGGAGGCGATCAGTTCCTCGATCTCCTGGTCGGAGAGCCGGAAGTCCGCGGGCGGGTTGTACGCGTAGCGCCGGTCCTCGACGGCGACCGCGAACAGGACGTCGTTGCCGCCCAGCCCGGACAGCTCGGCGGTCCGGGTGCCCCACTCGGCCGGATCGAGCCCGTCGAAGGAGTCGACGTAGACGACGAACAGCTGCAGCTGCTCCTCGGCCTGCAGCTCGGCGACCGCGGCCTCGACCGCCGACTCGTCGCCGACGAGCACGCCGGCGCGGTCGGTGACCTGGTCCGGCACGTCGAACGGTGGCTCGGCCAGCGCCGGGCCTCCGCCGAGGAGGACCAGGGCGGCCAGCGGGACGAGGACGGCGGGCAGCCGGCGCACGGGAGGACCTCCGGGGTTCGGGTGCGGCGACCCTACCCGCGCCGGCCGGTCTGACCCGTCGCTCCCGGGGGTAGGGCTGCGGGCCCGAGACCGTTGGAGGACGCATGACCGAGCCCGACCGGATCCCCGCCGCCGACCTGCCGCCGGGTGCGGTCCGCCGCGTCGGCGACTGGGCCGTCGGCAACCGGGACGGCCGGTACTTCGCCGTCTCCCGGCGCTGCCGCCACCAGCTCGCCGACCTCTCCGAGGGCAGCATCGACGCCGAGGGCTGCCTGGTCTGCCCGTGGCACCAGAGCCGCTACGACGTCCGGACCGGCGAGATGGTCGAGGGCCCGCACGGCTTCCTCGGCTACCACGGGCCGACCCCCGGCTACACGCAGTTCGTCCGCGCCTACGCCCGGGTCCTGCGGCTGCGGGTCCGCCGGGCGCTGCGCCGTGGGGACGACGTCGTCCTGGAATAGCCCCGTCCCGGGACCCCGGCCCCGTCCGGGGGCTCGCGCCGAGCGTGCGCGGCGCGAGGGGGACGGGGCCTTCCACTGCGGAGGGTGAGAGGACGCGGCCCTCCCTCAGGACGCGGGGAGAACTCCCTCCACCTGGGCGAGGGCCTGCCAGGTCGCCCGGCGGCGGGCCTGCTCCTCGGGGTCGGGCACCGGCAGCGAGGCCAGCAGCCGCTGGGTGTAGGGGTGCCCGGGCGCGCCGAGCACCTCGGCACCGGTCCCCTCCTCGACCAGCCGGCCGCGGTGGAGCACCGCGATCCGGTCGGCGAGCAGGTCGACGACGGCGAGGTCGTGGCTGATGAACAGGCACGCGAACCCGAGCTCGCGCTGCAGCTCGGCGAAGAGCTCGAGCACCCGCGCCTGCACCGACACGTCGAGGGCGGAGGTGGGCTCGTCGGCGATGAGCAGCTCGGGGTCCAGCGCCAGCGACCGGGCGAGGCTGGCCCGCTGCCGCTGCCCGCCGGAGAGCTCGTGCGGGAAGCGGTCGCCGAAGCTCCTCGGCAGCTGGACGGCCTCGAGCAGCTCGTCGACCCGGCCGCGGGCGGCGCGCGGGTCGTCGGCCCGGTCGTTGACCACCAGCGGCTCGGCGACCGCCTCGGCGATGGTGAGCAGCGGGTTGAAGCTCGACGCCGGGTCCTGGAAGACGAAGCCGATCCGCCGGCGCACCGGCCGGAACGCCTTCTCCCGGACCCCGTTCATCTCGGCGCCCAGGACCTGCAGCGACCCGCCGGTGACCTTCGTCAGACCGGCGATGGCGCGCCCGATCGTGGTCTTGCCGCTGCCGCTCTCCCCGACCAGCCCGAGGACCTCCCCCGGCCGGATCGCGAAGCTGACGCCGTCGACGGCGACGAAGTCCGGACGCCGCAGCCGCCCCGGGTACACGATCCGCAGGTCGCGGGCCTCGACGACCGGCGCCGCGTCGGTCCAGCCGGCCGGCCGGCGGGACGCCCGCTCCTCCGCGCGGGCCCGGCCCTCCCCGAGGCGGGGCACCGAGGCCAGCAGCTGCTGGGTGTAGGGCTCCCGCGGCGCGGAGAACAGCGTCCGGACGTCGGCCTGCTCGACGACCCGCCCCTGGTACATGACCGCGACCCGGTCGGCCAGGTCGGCCACCACGCCCATGTTGTGGGTGATCAGCACGATGGCGGCGCCGAACTCGTCGCGGCAGCGGCGCAGCAGGTCGAGGATCTCGGCCTGTACGGTGACGTCGAGGGCGGTGGTCGGCTCGTCGGCGATGATCACGCCGGGGTCGAGCACGAGCGCCTGGGCGATGACGATGCGCTGCTTCTGCCCGCCGGAGAACTGGTGCGGGTAGTGGTCGACCCGCTCCTCGGGGTCGGGGATGCCGACCCGCCGGAGGACGTCGATCGCCCTGGCGCGGGCCTCCTTGCGACTGATCCGCCCGTGCGCGCGCAGCCCCTCGGCGATCTGCCAGCCCACGGGGTAGACCGGGTTGAGCGCGGTCGACGGCTCCTGGAACACCATGGCGGCGTCCCGCCCCCGCACCTCCCCCAGCTGACGGCGGGACAGCGTGACGACGTCGTGCTGCTCGGCGCCGTCCCGGCTGCGCAGCAGCACGGCCCCGCGGGTGGTGGCGGTCTCCGGCAGCAGACCGAGGATGCTGCGCGCGGTCACCGTCTTGCCGCTGCCGCTCTCGCCCACGACGGCGAGCACCTCGCCGGCGGCGACCGACAGGCTCACCCCCTGGACGGCGGCGATGGTCCCGGCGTCGGTGGCGAAGGCGACCGACAGGTCGTCGATGGCGACGACGTCCTCGCGTGCGGTGGTCATCGGTGGGTCTCCTCGATCCCGTCCAGGCCGCCCGGGCCCGCGTCCAGCGCACCGCCGGGCACGACCGGCGTCTCCGCGGTGTCCGCCGACCCCGCGGCGCGGCGGCTGCGCAGCCGGGGGTCGGCCAGGTCGTTGAGGCTCTCGCCGACCAGGGTCAGCCCGAGCACGACCAGCACGATCGCCAGGCCGGGGAAGATCGACGTCCACCAGATGCCGCTGGTGACGTCGGACAGGGCGGCGTTGAGGTCGTAGCCCCACTCCGCGGCCGCCGTCGGCTCGATGCCGAAGCCGAGGAACCCCAGCCCGGCGAGGGTCAGGATCGCCTCGGAGGCGTTGAGCGTGAGGATCAGCGGCAGCGTGCGGGTGGCGTTGCGCAGCACGTGCCGGGTCATGATCCGCCAGTGCCCGGCCCCGACCACGCGGGCGGACTCGACGAAGGCCTCGTTCTTGATCCGCACCGTCTCGGCACGGACCACGCGGAAGTACTGCGGGATGAACACCACGGTGATCGAGATCGCCGCGGCCAGGATGCCGCCGAACAGGCTGGACTGCCCGCCGCTGATCACGATCGCCATGACGATGGCCAGCAGCAGCGAGGGGAAGGCGTAGACCGCGTCGCAGACCACGACCAGCACGCGGTCCAGCCAGCCGCCGAAGTAGCCCGACACCAGGCCGAGCAGGACGCCGGCGAACAGCGAGAGCACGATCGCGACGAGGATCACCAGGATCGCGGTGCGCGAGCCGTGGACCACCCGGGAGAGCACGTCGTAGCCGCCGACGGTGGTGCCCAGCCAGTGCTCGGCCGACGGCGGCTGCTGCGCGCCGAACGGTCCGTCGGCGTCGCGCAGCTGGGCGTGCCCGTAGGGCGCCAGCAGCGGGGCGAACAGCGCGGTCAGCAGGAACAGGCCGGTGAGCATCAGGCCGGCGACGAGCATGCCGCGCTGCAGCCCGACGCTCTGCCGCAGCTGGTGGACGACGGGCAGCCGGCGCCATCCCCGTCGGGACGGGTCGGTGCGGGGCGCGTCCTCGGGAGGAGCGGTCACGGAGGTGGCCATCAGTACCTCACCCGGGGGTCGATGAGCGCGGCGATGACGTCGACGACGAAGTTGGTGACCGCGACGATGACCGCGAGCAGCGCGACGATGCCCTGCACGGCCACGAAGTCGCGGGCCTGCAGGTACTGCGCCAGCTGGAACCCCAGGCCCTTCCACTCGAAGGTCGTCTCGGTGAGCACCGCGCCGCCCATGAGCAGCGCGACCTGCAGGCCGATCACCGTGATGATCGGGATGAGCGCCGGGCGGTAGGCGTGCTTGCGCAGCAGCCGGCGCTCGGCGACCCCGCGGGAGCGGGCGGCCTCGACGTATCCCGTGCCGAGCGTGCCGATGACGTTGGTGCGCACCAGCCGCAGGAACACCCCGGCGGTGAGCAGGCCGAGCGCGACGGCCGGCAGCACCGCGTGCTCCAGGACGTCGAGCACGACCTCGCTGTCGCCCAGGCGCAGGGCGTCGACGAGGTAGATGCCGGTGGGGTCGTCGAGGAACTGCAGTTCGATCTCGGCGCGGGTCGAGGCCCGGCCGGCGACCGGCAGCCAGCCCAGCCCACTGGCGAAGACGAGCTTGAGCACCAGCCCGGCGAAGAAGACCGGGGTGGCGTAGCAGAGGATCGCGAAGACCCGCAGGACGGCGTCGGGCCACCGGTCGCGGGCGTAGGCGGCCAGCCGGCCGAGCGGGATGCCGACGGCGAAGGCCACGACCAGCGCGTAGACCGCCAGCTCGAGGGTCGCCGTCCCGAAGGTGGTGAGCACCTCGGTGACCGGGCGGCGGTCGGACAGCGTCGTCCCGAAGTCGCCGGTGAAGACGTTGCCGAGGTACTCGAGGTACTGCACGAACAGGGGCCGGTCGTACCCGGCCTCGCTCACCCGCTGGGCGAGCTCCTCGGCGGTCAGCCGACCGCCCAGCGCCGCGGTGATCGGGTCACCGGTCGAGCGCATCAGGAAGAAGACCGTCGTCACCAGGATGAACACGGTGGGGATGATCAGCAGGAAGCGGACGAGGACGTAGCTCCCCAGTCCCCCGCTGCCGCGGCGGCTGCGTGCCGCCGGTGCGTCCTCCTGGGCCGGGTCGCCGGCCGCGAGCTCGGTCGCTGCTGTGGTCATGCCATCACTTCCGCACATGGAGGCCCCGGGTGGCCCCGCCGTGGCGGCGGGGTCACCCGGGGCCGGTGTCGCTACCTTCTCAGGCCGGTCCGGTCAGCCCTGGCTCAGGGCCCCGTAGCGGAACTTGAAGGACGGGTCCAGCGTGTCCGCCGCACCCTCCACCCCGGTCCGGACGACCGCGACCTGGGCGCCCTGCAGGTAGGGCAGCGTGGACAGGTCCTGCGCCTCGAGCTGCTGGATCTGCTCGATGAGGGCCTGGCGCGCGGCCGGGTCCGGCGTGGTCGCCTGCTGCAGGATCAGGTCGTTGACCTGCGGGTTGCTGTAGTGGTTGGCGAGGAAGTTCTCCGTCAGGAAGAACGGCGTCAGGTAGTTGTCGGCGTCGGAGTAGTCCGGGAACCAGCCCAGCTGGTAGGCCGGGTAGACGTCGGCGACGCGGTCCTCGGAGTACTGCACCCACTCGGTGGTCTGCAGGTCGACCGTGAACAGCCCGCTGGACTCCAGCTGGTCCTTGATCAGGGCGTACTCGTCACCGGAGGACGGCCCGTAGTGGTCGTTGGAGTACTGCAGGGACAGCTGCACCGGGGTCGTCACGCCCGCGGCCTGCAGCACCTGGGTGGCCTTGTCGGCGTCCGGGCCACCGTTGCCGTCGCCGTAGAGGTCCTGCAGCGGCGTGATCGCGCCGGTGAGGCCGTCGGGCACGTGCGAGTACAGCGGGGTGTAGGTGCCCCGGTAGACCTGGTCGGCGATCTCCTGGCGGTCGATCAGGTGGGCCATGGCCTGGCGGACCGCCTGCGCCTTGGCCGGGTCGGCCTCCGGCGTGGTCGCACCGTAGGGCTGGGTGTTGAAGTTGAAGACGATGTAGCGGATCTCGCCGCCGGGGCCGTCCACGACCTCGACCTGGTCGTTGCCGCGCAGGTCGTCGATGTCGGTCGCCGACAGGCTGCGGAAGGCGACATCGATGTTGCCCTCCTCGATGTCGAGCTTGAGGTTCGAGGAGTCGGCGTAGTAGCGGACGTTGACCTGCGAGGTCGCCGGCTGGCCCAGCAGCCCCTGGTACTCGGGGTTGGCCTCGTACGAGATCAGGTTGTTCTGGTCGTAGTTGGTGATCACGTACGGCCCCGCGAAGGCGTTGCCGTCGACGATCTCCTGGTCCGGGGTCAGCGCGGTCGCCGAGAAGACCTCCTCGTCGACGATCGGGCCGGCCGGGCTGGACAGGATCTGCGGGAACGTCTGGTCGTTGCCGCTGGCCAGGTTGAACACGACCGTGGTGGGGTCCGGGGTGTCAACGCCGGCGAGGTTGGCCAGCAGCGCGGCGGGACCGTTCGGGTCGTTGATGGCGACCATCCGGTCGAAGGTGAACTTCACGTCCGACGAGGTCAGCTCGTGGCCGTTGGCGAAGGTCAGGCCCGGCTTGAGGGTGACCGTGTACTGGGTCGGCGAGGTGAACTCGGCCGACTGGGCGATGTCCGGCTCGACGTCCGGGCTGCCGTAGTTGGTGTTCATCAGGAACGGGAACACCTGGTTCATCACGGCGAACGAGCCGTTGTCGTACGAACCCGCGGGGTCGATCGTGGTGATCTTGTCGCTGGTGCCGATCGTCAGCGCGTCCCCGCCACCGCCGCCGCCGGAACCGCCGCCCTCGTCGCCACCGCCGCCGCACGCGGCCAGGGCCAGTGCGGTCACCGCGAGGCCCGCTGTGGCGACGCGCGTGCGCCGCCCACCCGTCGAAACGGAAGTCATCCGCCTACCTTCACTTCTTCCTGAGGACCCGCGTGGACGCCGAACAGAACGTGCGTCATCCCGGGCCGTGGGTGTCGATCACCCATGCGTAGCACGGGCGCCGCGCCTTCCCGAAGGTCCGCAGGCGACCGTTACGCGCTCGTGACTGCCGCACCCGAGCCGGGGAGGACGGGCGGCCCCCTGCAGGGTCCCGCCGCCGGGCCCCGTCCCGGGCCCCGCCCTGAGCTCGCGGAGGGTGGGGAGGACGGGGTCCTTCTTCAGGCGTCGATGCGGCGACGGCCCTCGAACGCCCGACCCAGCGTGACCTCGTCGGCGTACTCGAGGTCGCCGCCCACGGGCAGGCCGCTGGCCAGCCGGGAGACCGCCAGCCCCAGCGGGCCGACCAGGCGGGCCAGGTAGGCGGCGGTCGCCTCGCCCTCGAGGTTGGGGTCGGTGGCGATGATCAGCTCGGTCACCGTGCCGTTCATCAGCCGGGTCATGAGCTCCTTGACCCGCAGGTCGTCGGGGCCGATGCCCTCGATCGGGCTGATCGCGCCGCCGAGCACGTGGTAGCGGCCGCGGAACTCGCGGGTGCGCTCGATCGCGACGACGTCCTTGGGCTCCTCGACGACGCAGATGACGTCGTCGGCCCGCCGCGGGTCGCGGCAGATGCGGCACTGCTCGCCCTCGGCGACGTTGTAGCAGGTGCTGCAGAACCGGACCTCGGCCTGCACGCGCTGCAGCGCCGCGACCAGCCGGCCGACGTCGGCCGACTCGGCCGCCAGCAGGTGGAACGCGATGCGCTGGGCGCTCTTCGGCCCGACGCCGGGCAGCCGGCCGAGCTCGTCGATGAGGTCCTGGACGGCCCCCTCGTACACGGTGTCCCTCTCGTCGGGGCGGGGTGGGCGGGAAGGGCGCGCGGCCTCAGAGGCCGGGCAGCCCCAGGCCGCCACCGAGGCCGCCGGCGAGCGGCCCCATGCGGCTGGCGGTGAGCTCGTTGACGGCGCGGGAGGCGTCGCGGAAGGCCGCGACGACGAGGTCCTGCAGGCTCTCGACGTCGTCCGGGTCGACGGCGGCGGGCGCGATCGTCACCGCGGTGACCTCGCCCTGGCCGGTCATCGTGACGCTGACCAGGCCGCCGCCGGCCGTGCCGGTGACCTCCTCCTGCGCGAGCTGCTCCTGCGCGGCAGCCAGCTGCTGCTGCATCTGCTGCGCCTGCTCGAGCAGGCGTGCCATGTCGGGCTGGCCTCCGGGGAACATGACCCGAGAGTAGGCCGAGGGACCGACACGTGCGGGGACCTCGGCGTCCTCAACCAACCGGTTGACAACTCCGCCGGACGGGTCCACGCTCTTCCTCAACCGAATGGTTGAGGAAGGGAGGACACCCGATGGCCGCCGATCCGCTCTCCCGGGTCTTCGCGGCCCTGGCCGACCCCACCCGGCGCGACATGGTCGCCCGGCTGGCGGGAGCCGACGCCACCGTCGGCGAGCTCGCCGAGCCCTACGACGTGAGCGTCCAGGCCGTCTCCAAGCACCTGCGGGTGCTCGAGGACGCCGGCCTGGTCAGCCGCAGCCGCGACGCCCAGCGGCGTCCGGTGCACCTCGAGGCCGAGGTCCTCGACCTCATGACGACGTGGATCGAGCGCTACCGGCGGCAGGCCGAGGAGCGCTACCGCCGTCTCGACGACGTCCTGGCGTCCATGCCGGACGACGTCTCCCCCACCCACCCCACCGACGACACCACCCCTGGAGGGAACCCGTCATGAGCACCACCACGCACGAGACCCGGATCGACGTCGACCCCGACGTCCCCCTGGTCCGCATCACCCGCGAGTTCGACGCCCCGCCCGCGAAGGTGTTCCGCGCGCACACCGACCCCGAGCTGGTCGCGCGGTGGCTGGGCCCGCGCGGCCTGGAGATGTCGATCGACCACTACGACTGCCGCACCGGCGGCTCCTACCGGTACGTCCACCGGCGGGGCGACGAGGAGTACGGCTTCCACGGCTCCTTCCACGAGGTGCGGCCCGACGAGCTGATCGTGCAGACGTTCACCTTCGAGGGCGAGCCGGACGGCGTCGCGCTGGAGAAGCTCGTCCTCGAGGACCTCGGCGACGGCCGCACCCGGCTCACCTCGACCTCGCTCGTCGACTCCTTCGCCGCCCGCGACGCGTTCGTGGCCAGCGGCATGGAGGTCGGCGTCCGCGAGGGCTACGAGCGCCTCGACGAGGTCCTCGCCCAGGGCTGAGGCAGCGGCCTCAGCCGTCGAGCGGGCGGGCCCCGAGGTGGGTGCGCAGCAGCGACAGCGCCGCCTGCTCGGGGTCGACCGCCGGCTCGGGCTCCCGGTCGCCCCCGGCCCCCTCGGCGGCCCGTTCGGCCATGAGCTCGCTCGCCTCGGCCGCCTCCGCGGCCCGCGCCGCCTCGCGGGCGGCCTCCGGGGAGACGGTGCGGCCGGGCGCGGGCTGGCCGGCGCCCCCCACCACGACCTGCACCTTCCAGCGGACGCCGAGGAGCTCCTGCAGCGCCTGCCGGACGATGTCCTTGTTCAGGTCGTCGCCGAGCATCTTGGCCAGCGCCGGTGACGTGGCCGCGAGGGTGAGCACCCCGTTGGTGAGGTCCTGCACCTGGGCGCTCCTCAGCAGCGCCTCGGTCGTGCGCTTCTGCCCCCGCACGACCTTCAGCAGCTCGGGCCACACCCGGCGGACGTCGCCGGCGTCCAGGCTCCCGTCGCCGGCCGACTCGGGCGGGTTGGCCGTGACCACCGGCATCGGCTCGCTGCCGCGCGGTGCCGGCGAGGACTCCGCGGCGGCCCGCGGCGCCGACGTCGCGGCCGGGCGGGGCTGCTCGACCCGCGCCGCCGCGGCCGCGGCTGCGGCCGGCTGGGGCGGGTGCGGCCAGTCCTCGTCGTCGGTCGGCTCCGGCGGCAGCGGGATGTCCGGTTCCCCGACGGCGACGCGGGGTGGCCGCCGCTCCTCGGCCGCGGCCGGCGCGGGGGCCGCCGGGGCCGGGGCGCCGGGGCGGGACGGTGCGCCCGAGCCGGGCGGGGTGGTCTCCGGCCAGCCGTCGTCAGCCGGGACGGCGGGACGCGCGGGGGCGCCCGACCCCGGCTCGGCGGTCTGCGGCCAGCCGTCGTCGGCCGGCGGGCGGGCCGCGACCGGCTCGGGCCGGGTGGGCTCGGTACGCGCCGGCCCGGTCGGCTCCTGCTGGGCACGGGCGGGCTCCGGGCGGGCGGGCTCGGCGCGGGGAGGCTCGGGAGCGGGGCGCGGCGCCGGCTGTGCGGGCGTGCCCGGCGCCTGGGCGGCGACCTGCGACCTGCGCACGAACTCGCGCACGGGTCGGGCGGGCTGCTCGGGGGCGGTGTCGGCGGGCTCCGGCCGCGCCTCGCGGACCGGCGCGGCGGGACCGGCGGGCTCGGCCGTCGGCCGGCCGGCGTGCTCGCCGGCGATGGACATCCGCCGCTCGAGGCGCTCCAGCCGCTGCAGGGTGGCCACCTCCGAACCGTCGGTGGCCGGCAGCAGCATCCGGGCGCACACCAGCTCGAGCAGCAGCCGCGGGGCCGTCGTCCCGCGCATCTCGGTCAGGCCGGCGTGCACGGTGTCGGCCATCCGCGACAGCGTGGCCGAACCCAGCGCCTGGGCCTGGGAGCTCATCAGGTCCAGCCGGTCGGGCGGGCAGTCGAGCAGGCCGTTGCCCCCGGCGTCGGGGACGGCGTCGAGCACGATGAGGTCGCGCAGCCGGTCGAGCAGGTCGGTGGCGAAGCGGCGCGGGTCGTGCCCGGCCTCGACGACCCGGTCGACGGCGCGGAAGACGCCGGGCGCGTCGTGCGCGGCGAGGGCGTCGATCGTCTCGTCGAGCAGCGCGTCGTCGGTGACGCCGAGCAGGCCGACGGCGTCCTTGTAGGTGACGCCGTCGGACCCGGCACCGGCGAGCAGCTGGTCGAGGATGGACAGCGAGTCGCGGACCGAGCCGCCGCCGGCGCGCACCACCAGCGGGAAGACGGTCGGCTCGACCTGCACGCCCTCGGCGGCACAGGTCTTCTCCAGCAGGCCGCGCAGCGTCGTCGGCGGCACCAGGCGGAAGGGGTAGTGGTGCGTGCGCGAGCGGATGGTCGGCAGCACCTTGTCCGGCTCGGTGGTCGCGAAGACGAAGACGAGGAACTCCGGCGGCTCCTCGACCACCTTGAGCAGGGCGTTGAAGCCCTGCGTGGTGACCATGTGCGCCTCGTCGACGATGTAGACCTTGTAGCGGCTGTTCACCGGTGCGAAGAAGGCCCGCTCGCGCAGGTCGCGGGCATCGTCGACACCGCCGTGGCTGGCCGCGTCGATCTCGATGACGTCGATCGAGCCGGGGCCGTCGGGCGCCAGCGACACGCAGGACGTGCACACCCCGCAGGGGGTGGACGTCGGCCCCTGCTCGCAGTTCAGCGACCGGGCGAGGATGCGCGCCGAGGAGGTCTTCCCGCAGCCCCGCGGGCCGCTGAACAGGTAGGCGTGGTTGATCCGCCCGCCGTCGACGGCGTTGACCAGCGGGGCGGTCACGTGCTCCTGCCCGACCACCTCGGCGAAGGTCGCCGGGCGGTACTTCCGGTAGAGCGCCAGAGCCACGCAGGCAGGTTACGTGGAGGAGGCGACGGATCGGCGGACGCCGTTGCGGACCGGTCGCGGGGGCCCGGCGGCCCCTCCAGGGCACCGCCCCGAGCGCGCCAGGGGCGGGGAGGAGGGGGTCCCTCCACCGACCCGGACACGGGCAGCGGCTCCACGCAAGCCGGGAACGGCACCTGGCCGCGGTGCCGGCCGGTAGGCCGACAGAAAGCAGGGACCCCCCGCGCACCCGCCAGAGCCCGCTTATCCTTGCTGCCTTCCGGCCCTGGGGAGGTTCACAGGGTGACGCCACACGAGGGGTCTGCACCCACTGTAGAGGAAATCCCGCGCGGGCCGGTCGCCACCCCCGCTACCCTCCGCGCCATGACGCACCGGCACGTCCTCGTGCTGCCCCCGCCGCGCTCCTGACCCGGAGCACCGCGGGCTGACCCGATCCCGGCGCCAGACGCCGGGCCCCTGTGCCGTGCTCCGGACCGCCCCTCCCCGATCCGGACCCGCCCAGGAGCGTCGTGTTCACCACCCCTGCCGCGTCGCGCGGCTTCCCGTTCGTCGTCCTCGCCGCCCTCTTCTGGGGCACCTCCGGTGTGAGCGGCCGCATCGTGGCCGAGCGCACCGGCCTCGGCCCGCTGGACATCGCCTGGCACCGCATGGCCCTCGGCGCCGTCGTCCTGCTGGCCGGGTACCTGCTCACCCGGCGCCGCGACCAGTCGGCCGCCGTCCCGCTGACCCGCCCGCTCGCCGTCCGACTGGCCCTGGTCGCCGCCGGGCTGGCGGTCTACCAGCTGGCCTACTTCGCCGCCGTGGCCACAGCCGGGGTCAGCGTCGCCACGCTCGTCGCGCTCGGCCTGGCGCCGCTGCTCATCGCGCTCGGGGGGACGGCGCTCGGCGCCGGGCGGCCGGACCGCGCCACCGCCACCGCCCTCGCCGTGGCGCTCGTGGGCCTCGTGCTGCTCGTCGGGGTGACCGCCGGCGCCTCGGCCGGGACGGCGGTGCTGCTGGGCGCGCTGCTGGCGTGCGGGTCGGCCCTGGGCTACGCGGTCGTCACGCTGGCCGCCGGGGACGTCCCGGCCGGCGTCCCGGTGACCCTGGTCGGCTTCGGGGGCGGTGCGCTGCTGCTGACGCCGGTCGCCCTGACCGCGGGTCTGGACCTCACCGGCGACCCCGTGGCGCTCGCGACGCTGCTCTACCTCGGGGCCGTGCCGAGCGCCGCGGCCTACGTGCTGTTCTTCCGCGGGCTGCGGACGGTGCCCGGCGCGGTCGCCGGCATCGTCACGCTGCTGGAGCCGGTGACGGCGACGGCGCTGGCCACGGCGATCCTCGGCGAGCTGCTGCCGCTCGGGGCGCTGGCCGGCGGGGTGCTGGTGCTGGCCGCCGTGGCCGGGCTGTACCTGCGGCGTCCGGCAGCAGCCGAGCACGAGGCCGTGGCGGAGCCGCGCGGCTGAACCGCCCGGGGACGACGGAGGCCGGCACGCGGCCGCGGCACGGCGGAGACGGGGCCGGCGCAGGGGTCGGCGGCGGATACTGTCCTCGCCGCATCCGGCATCCGGATCGCGGATCCGGGCGGCGCCGACCCGGGAGGTCGACATGACCGAGGTTCCGCAGTGGCGCCTGGTGGGCGACTGGTTCGACGTCTGCAGCTGCACCGTTCCCTGCCCCTGCACCTTCGCTCAGCCGCCCACGAACGACCACTGCCAGGGGGTGCTGGCCTGGCACATCCGGGACGGCCGGTTCGGGGAAGTGCGGCTGGACGGCCTCAACGTGCTCGGCGTCGCGGAGTTCGAGGGCAACGTCTGGGCCGAGGCCGACGTGGCGATGGGCATGTTCGTCGACGACCGCGCCGACGAGGCCCAGCAGCGTGCACTGCAGGCCGTCTTCGGTGGCGAGGCGGGCGGCTGGCCGGCGGCGTTCGCGCAGCTGGTCAACGACGCGCGGGGCGTGACGCTGGCGCCGATCACCGTCGAGGTGGCCGGGGACCTGAGCACCTTCCGCGCCGAGGTGCCCGGACGCGTGCTGGCCTCGGCCGAGGCGCTCACCGGCCCGACCACCCCACCGGGGGCGCGCGTGCAGCTGCACAACGCGCCGGGCGCCGAGGTCGGCCCCGGGCAGGTCGCCACCTGGGCGGTCGGGACGAGCGAACGGGTGGACGTCCCCGACTTCGGGTTCACCTGGGAGTGGGGGAACCGGTCGTCGAAGCACTTCCCGTTCGACTGGCACGGACCGGACGAGTGACCGTTCGTCGCCACGGCCGTCGACCTGCGGCGGCATGCACCCCCGGATGCGCGTGAGGCCCCGCCGGCACCCTCGATGGGGCCGGCGGGGCCTCTCGTGCTGCGGCCGGTGACCAGCGGTCGGCCCCGGGCGGCGGAGGATGGGAGATTCGAACTCCCGAGGGGTTGCCCCCAACCCGCTTTCCAAGCGAGCGCCATAGGCCACTAGGCGAATCCTCCAACTGCGCCCGCCAGGATACCGGTCCTCGCACGGCCGGTCGCCCGCGGCACCCGGCGTGGCGCACCGACCGAGGCGCGACCGGGGTGGTTACGCCTCGGCCAGGTGGGGCACGCTGCACCGGACGTCGAACCACCGCTACGCGCGACGACAGGAGATCAGCCCCCATGGACGAGACCGACCGGCTCCGGCCCGACGTCGTGGAGGCGATCGTCGCGGTCCTCAAGGGAGCCGACCCCTCCGAGCTGCCGGCCTCGGCGACCAAGGAGGAGAAGGACGCCGCCAAGGACCGGTACCTCTCGGAGTTCGTCGCCGAGCGCAGCAAGCGCGACCGGCAGACGCGCGCCTGGGAGCTGCTGCTGACCCGCAGCTACGACGAGCCCCCGACCTGGCAGCGTCTGTTCGACGACCTGTCCGCCGACGTGGTCGAGGAGCTCGGCGAGCTCTACGACGTCCTGCCCGCGGGTGCTCAGGAGGAGTACGCCCGCCGGTACGGCGTCCCGAGCGGCGTCTGACCGCGGCTCCGGTGCCGGCGGCGGACGAGGGGGACACACCGTGAGCAGACCCGGCCACCTCGTGGCCGGGCGATACCGCCTGGTCGAGCGCGTCGGCGGGGGCGGCATGGGTGCCGTCTGGCGGGCCTCCGACGAGCTGCTCGGGCGCCAGGTCGCCGTCAAGCAGGTGCTGCCGCCCCCGACCGCCGACGAGACCGTCATCGCCCAGCAGCGCCAGCGGGCGCTGCGCGAGGGCCGGATCGCCGCGCGGCTGTCCCACCCGCACGCCGTCGCCGTCTATGACGTCGCCCTCGAGGACGGCGCGCCGTGGCTGGTGATGGAGTACCTGCCCTCCCGCAGCCTGGCCGAGGTGCTGCACGAGGACGGCGTCCTGCCGGTCGACCAGGTGGCGCAGATCGGCGCCCAGGTGGCCGACGCGCTGGCCGCCACGCACGCCGCGGGCATCGTGCACCGCGACGTGAAGCCGGCCAACGTGCTCATCGGGCGCGGACCGCGGGTCGAGGGCCTGGTCAAGATCACCGACTTCGGCATCTCGCACGCCAGCGACGACGTGACGCTCACCCAGACCGGCCAGATCACCGGCACGCCCGCCTTCCTCGCCCCCGAGGTCGCGCGCGGCGGGGAGGTGACGCCGGAGAGCGACGTCTTCTCGCTCGGCGCGACGCTCTACACCTGCCTGGAGGGCCAGCCGCCGTTCGGCATGGACGACAACGCCCTCCGGCTGCTGCACCGCGTCGCGGGCAGCGAGGTCATCCCGCCGCGCCGGGCCGGCTCGATGACCGGCACGCTCACCCGGATGCTGGCCGCCGACCCGGCGGACCGGCCGACGACGACGGAGGTCCGCGACGCGCTCGCCCGCCTCGCCGTCGGCCGGGACGGGGACCCCACCACGGTCCTGCTGGCGCGCACGAAGCTGCGGTCCTCCACGAACCGGGCGCGGACGGAGGAGATGGGCACCGGGGCGCTGCCCGCCGCCGGTGCGGGCGCTGCCGCCGCGGCCGCCGTCGGCGACCCGGGCACCGCCGTCCAGGACGTGCCCGCCGGGCCGCCCACCCCGGCTCCGCCGACGGCGGCACCCGCCGCCGCGGAGCGCCCACGACAGCCGAGGCGGCGGCGCGGGCCGGCGCTGGCCGCGCTCCTGGTGCTCGCCGTCCTGCTGGCCGGCGGCGCCTTCTGGCTGACCACCCGCGGCGACGCCGGGACCAGCGCCGACGCCGGGACCGGCCCCGAGGCCCCCGCCGCGTCGTCCGCGCCCGCCGACGACGCCAGCCCCCCGGCGGAGCGGCCCTCCCCCACGCCGGAGCCCTCCACGCCGGAGCCCTCCACGGCGGAGCCCTCCACGGCGGAACCGACGCCGTCGGCCACCGAGGAGGGCCCGACGAGCGAGCCGTTGTCCGGCGAGCCGGAGCAGGTCGTCGAGCAGACCCTGGACCGGTACTACGGCCTGCTGCCCGACGACCCCGACGCCGCCTACGACCTGACCGGCCCGTACCTGCGGTCCCAGGCCGGCCCCGGCTACTACCGCGGCTTCTGGGAGCCCTGGGCGGAGGTGGAGCTGCGCGACGTGCGGGAGGTGCGGCAGGACGGGGCCGGCGTCATCACCGCGACCACCGAGGTCCGGTTCACCGGGGACGACGGCCACGAGCAGACCGAGACGCACCAGATCCGCCTCGTGCAGGACGACGACGGCGACTGGCTGGTCGACATGGACCTGCTCGCCTGATGGAGGACCCCGTCCTCCCCGCCCCTCGCAGGTCCGGGGCGGTGCCCTGGACGGGGCCAGGACCACGACGGCGGCGCCCCGGAGGCGGGACGCCGCCGTCGATCTGCGGTGGCGGTGGGATTTGAACCCACGGAGGCTTGCACCTCACACGCTTTCGAGGCGTGCTCCTTCGGCCGCTCGGACACGCCACCGTCGAACAGACTACAGGCCCCGCTGACGACGGAAGAACGCGCGTAGGAGCGTGGCGGACTCCTCGGCCCGGACCCCGCCGGTGACCTGCGGTCGGTGGTTGAGCCGGCGGTCGCGGACGACGTCCCACAGCGAGCCGGCCGCACCCGCCTTGGGGTCGTCGGCGCCGTAGACGATCCGCTCCACGCGGGCGAGCACGCCGGCGCCGGCGCACATGGTGCAGGGCTCGAGGGTGACCACGAGCGTCGTCCCGGTCAGGCGCCAGCCGTCGCCGTGCACCCGCGCGGCGGCGCGCAGCGCCAGGACCTCGGCGTGCGCGGTCGGGTCGCCCCGCTTCTCCCGCTCGTTGGCGGCCTCGGCGAGCACGGTGCCGTCCGGCCCGAGGACGACGGCGCCGATGGGCGTGTCGCCCCACTCGACGGCGGCCGCGGCCAGCTCGAGCGCGCGACCCATGGCGGCGTCGACGTCGGTGCTCACCGCGCCTCCCCCGGGGAGACGGCCACCGACCTGGTCCCCGGGGAGTCGGGCGCTGCTTCCCCAGCGAAGCAGCGCCCGACTCTCCGGGGGGAGACCTGGGGCGGGGGCGGGGGCGGGGTCACGAGGCAGCGCCGTCCCGCAGCTCGATGCCGACCAGCGCCGACAGCTCGTCCAGCGCGACGGCGGGGTCGACGACCTTGATCGTGTGCATGCCCATCGCGCGCGCGGGCTTGAGGTTGATGCCGAGGTCGTCGAGGTAGGCGCAGTCGGAGGGGGCGAGGTCGCGGCCGACCGCCTCCGAGAGCCGGGCCAGGGCGCGGCGGTAGATCTCCGGCTCGGGCTTGCGCACGCCCTCCACCGAGGACTCCACCACCGCGTCGAACAGCTCCAGCAGCTCCCCCAGCCGGCCGGTGCGCTCCATCGGGGCCACGTTGTTCGACAGCAGCGCCAGCGGCACACCCGCCGCCCGCAGCCGCCGCACCGCCTCGACCACCTGCGGGCGCAGCTCGCCGGCCAGGGCGGCCAGCACCCGCCGGGCGTCGAGCCGGTGTCCCGCGGCCAGCGCCTCGGCCTCGAAGGCGTCGGTGAAGCCGGCGGCGTCGAGCTCGTTGCGCTCGAAGCGGGCCCAGGCGTTGGTGTCGGGGTCGGTGCTGTTGAGCCGCACGATGAGGCCCTCGGGCAGCCCCGCCTCGGCCTCGTAGGCGGTGAAGGCGGTCATCGGGCTCTCGGTGATCACCCCGCCGAGGTCGAAGACCACAGCGGTCGCCACGGCGGTCACGGGCGCACCGCCGCGGCCAGCTCGTCGGCGAAGCCCAACCGGCCGGCGATCGCGGCGACCATCTCGTCGGCCCACAGGTCGTCGGCGGTGACGATCGGCCGCAGCTCGTCGGCCGGCAGCCCGTCGTCGGCGAAGACGTCGAGGTCCCCGCCGGGCCAGCCGGTCTCGTCGTCGTCGAAGGCGCCCTCGGCGTCGACCCCGATGCCGTAGCGCTCCACCACCTCGGCGGCGAGCAGCCACTCCTGCATGGTGGCGTCGGAGATCAGCGCCCGCACCAGCCCGCCGGGCCCGTGCCGGAGGACGACGAAGTACAGCCGCGAGTCGACGACCACGACGAACGGGCCGGGCCAGTCCTCGGCGCCCGGGTCGCCCAGCGCCCGCTCCAGCGCCGGCAGCTCGTCCCCGGCGTCCGCCGCGAGCAGCTCCACCCGCCAGCCCCCGCCGGGGCGGCTCACCCGCACCGCCCAGCTGGTCGGCGTCCCCGGCGCGCTCATCGCCGCCGCAGCATCGTCAGGCCGTCGGACAGCGGCAGCAGCACGGTCTCCCAGCGGGGGTCGGCGGCCAGCGCGGCGTTGAGCTCGACGAGCGCCCGGTCGTCGTCGTTCTGCGGGTCGAGCACGCGGCCGTTGCGCAGCGTGTTGTCCAGCAGCACGACGCCGCCGTCGGTCATGCGGGGGTGCAGCTGGTCGACGTAGTCGGCGTAGCCGGTCTTGTCCGCGTCGACGAAGGCCAGGTCGAAGGTCTGGACGGCGGGCAGCGCCCGCAGCGACTCGTGCGCGTCGCCCAGCCGCAGCTCGATCCGGTCGGCCAGGCCCGCGCGGGCCCAGTACCGCCGGGCCACCGCCGTCCACTCCTCGCTGGTGTCCAGGCACAGCAGCGAGCCGTCGTCGGGGAGCCCCCGGGCCACGCAGAGCGCGGAGTAGCCGGTGAAGGTGCCGATCTCGACCGCCCGGCGGACGCCGAGGGCCCGGGTGAGCAGCTGCATGAAGGTGCCCTGCTCGGGCGCGATCTGGAAGGTCGGCGGCACCTCGCCGCGGTCGGCCATCGCGGCGGTCTCGGCGAGCAGGTCGGCGGCGACGTCGTCCGGCCGCTCGGAGCTGGCCCGGACGTAGTCGGCGAGTTCGGGCGTGAGGAGGAACGACCGCGGCGTCATGGCGTGGAGCCGCAGGTCGACGAGGGGGCCGTCATAGCCTCCGATCATGGCCGATCCCGCTCCGGACGACGGAGCCGACGTCGCCCCCGCGCTGTTCACCCGGCTGGCCGCCGACCCGCTGGCCGGCCTGCTCGGGATCCGGCTGGAGCAGGTGCGGCCCGGCTACGCCCGCGCGGCGATGACGGTGGGCCCGCAGCTGCTCAACGCGGTCGGCACCGCGCACGGCGGCGCCACGATGGCCCTGCTCGACGTCGTCCACGCGGCGGTCAGCAACAGCCACGGCACGGTCGCGGTGGCCCAGGACGTGCACACCGAGTTCCTCGCCCCGGGCCGGCCGGGCGACCGGCTGGTCGCCGAGGGCACCGAGGTGCACCGCAGCCGGCGCACCGCCGTCTACCGCATCGAGGCCCGCGCCCAGGACGGCCGGCTGGTGGCCACCGCGCTGGCCCGGGTGTTCCGGACCGACACCGCCTGGGAGGACCGGTGACCTCCTTCCCCGTGCCGACGATGCCCGCCCCCCCGGTCGGCGTCGTCGGGCTGGGCCAGCTGGGCGGGTCGCTGGCCGCCGCCCTCGCCGCGGCCGGCCGGGAGGTGACCGGCTGGGACGTCGACCCCGCCGCCCGGGAGGCGGCCGCCGCACGCGGGGTGCGGATCGCCCGCGAGCTGCGCGGCGTCGTCGTCCTGGCCGTCCCGCTGCCGGCGATGGCCGCGGCGCTGGACGGCCTCGACGTGGACCCGGACGCCACCGTCACCGACCTGGGGTCGGTCAAGGCGCCGGTGCTCGCCGAGCTGGGGCCGGCGCTGGGCGGGCGCTACGTCGGCGGGCACCCGATGTGCGGCACCGAGCGCTCCGGGCACGAGGCGACCGACCCGGGCCTGTTCACCGGTGCCCGCTGGGCGCTGTGCCTGGAGCCGGGGACCGAGCTGCCGCGCTGGCTGCGGGTGGCCGAGGTGGCGCTGGCCGTCGGCGCGGAGGTGGTGCCGGCGACGGCGGCCGAGCACGACGACGCCGTCGCCGCGGTCAGCCACGTGCCGCACCTGCTGGCGGCGGCCCTGGCCGCCGCCGCCGGGGAGGCCGGCCCGCTGGCGCTGGCGCTGGCCGCCGGGAGCTTCCGCGACGGCACCCGGGTGATCGGCAGCGACCCGGACTTCGTCACCGCGATGGTGCAGGGCAACGCCGGCCCGACGGCGGCCGCGCTGGCCCGGGTGCTGGAGCAGCTGGCGCGACCGTGGCCGGAGCTCGTGGCCGCCGGGCACGCCGTGCGTGCGGGGAGTCCGGCGGGACGGCGTCCGGTGCGGGTGCCGCTGGAGCGGGCCGCACTGCTGTCGCTGGGCCGGGCCGGCGGCGCGGTCAGCCGGCGGCTGGCGGCGTTCGTCGAGGGCTACGTCCCGGATCGCTGACCGTTTCGGCCGCGCGGCGGCGGGCAGGGAGCGTCCATGGACGACAGCGAGATCCGCGGCCGCATCGAGGCGCTGGTCGAGGAGGAGCGCCGACTGCGGGACAGCGGCGAGCACACCGACGAGCAGCGCGCCCGCCTCCGGCAGATCGAGGAGGACCGCGACCAGCTCTGGGACCTGCTGCGCCAGCGGGACGCCAAGCGCCAGTACGGGGAGGACCCCGACGAGGCCCGGCCCCGGCCCGAGCAGCAGGTCGAGGGCTACCTGCAGTAGCAGGACCCTCCTGCCCCCGCCGCTCGCACGCTCGCGGCGGGCCCTGCAGGAGGGCCTCAGGCCGGGCCGCGGTGGGGGCACAGCGCCCGCGTGCCGAGCAGGGCGAGGTGCCACAGCAGCCGGGCGCGCGGGTCGGTCACCTCGTGCCCGGTCAGCGACTCGATGCGCCGCAGCCGGTGCATGACCGTGTTGCGGTGGCAGCAGAGCTCGTCGGCGGCGCGGGTCGGTGACCCGTCAGCGGCGAGGAACGCGGCCAGGGTGTCCAGCAGCACCGCCCGCTCCTCCGCGGGCAGCTCGAGCAGCCGCCCCAGGGAGCGTTCGACCAGCCGGGAGCTGATCTCCGGGGAGTGGCCGCCCTCGACGAGCTCGACGCCACCGCCTTCGCCGGCCGCTACCCGGACTCGCTGCCCTACCCGGTGCAGAAGCGGGTCGCCCTGGCCCGGGCGCTGGTCGCCGAGCCCGCCCCGCTGCTGCTCGACGAGCCGGCCAGCGGCCTGTCCGAGGACGAGATGCACGAGCTCGGCGACCACATCCAGCAGCTGTCGGCGCGGATGAGCGTGCTGCTCGTCGAGCACCACATGGACCGGGTCATGCGCGTCTGCGACCGGATCACCGTCCTGGACTCCGGCCGGCAGATCGCCGCCGGGACCCCCGCCGAGGTGCAGGCCGACCCGGCCGTCACCGAGGCCTACCTGGGCGAGGAAGGGCCACCCTCCACCCCCCGCCTCGCAGGCTCGGCGCGGGCCCCTGGAGGGTGGCCGTTCCAGCACCTGACCGAGCGGGCCGCCGGTCTCCCCCGCGGAGGCCGGCGGCCCGTCGCTGTGCGCACCGACGAGAACACTCAACCTCCGAAGTGTGCGGCGGTGATCGTCGGGTAGGAGCCGCCGCGGCGCGCACGGTCGCGCGTCCGGTGCGGGAGGAGCAGGCATGGTGCGCGCGGCACGGACGATCCGACGGGCGGTGGTGACCGGGGGTGCCGGTTTCCTCGGCTCCCACCTCTGCGAGCACCTGCTGGACCGCGGCGTCGAGGTCGTCTGCCTCGACAACTTCCTCACCGGCTCGCCGCAGAACGTCGTCCACCTGATGGAGCACCCGGGCTTCCGGCTGGTCCGCTGCGACGTCACCGACTTCGTGCACGTGCCCGGCGAGGTCGACCTGGTGCTGCACTTCGCCTCACCGGCCAGCCCGCTGGACTACCTGAGGATGCCGATCGAGACGCTCAAGGTCGGCAGCCTGGGCACGCTGCACACCCTGGGCCTGGCGCACGAGAAGGGCGCCCGGTACGTGCTGGCCTCCACCTCCGAGGTCTACGGCGACCCGCTGGTGCACCCGCAGGACGAGGAGTACTGGGGCAACGTCAACCCGGTCGGCCCGCGCGGCGTGTACGACGAGGCCAAGCGCTTCAGCGAGGCGATGACGACGGCCTACCGGACGTCGAAGGGCACCGACACCGGCATCGTCCGGATCTTCAACACCTACGGGCCGCGCATGCGCCCGGACGACGGCCGCGCCATCCCGGCCTTCGTCGGGCAGGCGCTCTCCGGCCGGCCGCTGACCGTCGCCGGCGACGGCTCGCAGACCCGGTCCATCTGCTACGTCGACGACACCGTGCGCGGCATCCTCGCGATGGCCTTCTCCGCCGAGCCGGGCCCGGTCAACATCGGCAACCCCGACGAGCTGTCGATGCTGCGGCTGGCCGAGTGGATCGTCGAGCTGACCGGCTCGTCGTCGGAGATCTCCTTCATCGACCTCCCGGTGGACGACCCCAGGGTCCGCCGTCCCGACACCACCCGCGCCGAACAGCTGCTGGGGTGGCGGCCGACGGTGCCCTCGGAGGAGGGGCTGCGGCGCACGGTGGCCTGGTTCGCCGAGCAACTGCAGGCCGCCGACGTCCGCGTCGGGTGAGCCACAGCGGGTCAGCGATCGCATCTACTGTGTAGTCGGCGGTCGCGGGGGTCGCCGGGGACGCTGACCGCCTGGACGGGGGGAGCTGCACGATGGGCCGCCACGCCGCCACCTCAGCCGCGCGCCGGCCGGCGCCGATCACGCCGCAGGTCCTCATCGCCCTGGCGGTGGCCGCGGTGGTGCTGGTCGCCGGCGGCATCACGTGGTGGGCCGTCGGCGCCGGGGAGGGTGACTGCCAGAGCACCGCGGTGGTGCGGGTCGCGGTCGCCCCCGAGCTCGCCCCCGTCGCCGAGCAGGTGCTCGGCGACGCCGACGGGCTGCGCCCGGAGGACTGCGCGTCCGCCGAGGTGACCGCCCAGCAGCCGGTGCAGACCGTCGGTGACCTCGCCGCACTGGACGCCGGCGACCTGCCGCACCTGTGGGTGCCCGACTCCTCGCTGTGGGCGGCCCGCGCGGGGGACGCCGCCCTGGAGACCGTCGGCTCGGTCGCCTCCTCGCCCGTGGTGCTGGCCACCAGCCGGGCCGCGGTCGACGCGCTGGGCTGGCAGGACGGCGCGCCGGGCTGGGCCGCGGCGCTCTCCAGCGGGCAGGCCATCGCCGTCCCGGACCTCGCGAGCAGCGCCGAGGCCCTGGCCACGCTGGGCGCCGTCCGGACCGCGCTGGGCGGCGGCGAGGACGCCGACAACGCCGTGGTGCAGACCGTGCTCGCCGCCGAGCGCGGCCCGTCGGTCTCGCCGGCCGACGCGCTGACCGCCGGCGGGGAGGGCGCGCCCGACGCGCCGCTGGTGCCGGTCAGCGAGCAGGAGGTGTGGGCGACCAACGCCGACGCCGAGGACCCGCAGCTGGTCGCCGTCTACCCGGAGGACGGCTCGCCGGGGCTGGACTACCCGCTGATCCGGGTCGGCACCGCCTCGACCCCGGACGCCGCCGCGGTGGACGCCGCCGTGCGGGCGCTGACCTCGGACGCCGCCCGCACGGCCGCCCTGGAGGCCGGGTTCCGTGGCACGGACGGCACCCCGCCGGCCGGAGCCGAGGCGGCGGGCATCCGGGAGGCGGCCCCGCCGGCGCTGCAGCTCGACCCCGGCCAGGTGCAGGCGCTGCTCGCCCAGCTCTCGGAGCTGGCCGCGCCGTCCCGGATCCTCACCGTCTTCGACGTCTCCACCTCCATGGAGGCCCCGGCCGGCGACGGCACCCGCGCCACGCTCGCCCGGGACGCCGCCAAGAGCACGCTGACGCTGGTGCCGGGCAACTTCGCCCTCGGCCTGTGGTTCTTCGCCGCCGAGCTGGAGGGGGACCGGGACTGGACCGAGGCGGTCCCGACGCGGGCGCTCGAGGCGGAGGTCGACGGCACCGTCCAGCGCGACCTGCTCGACGAGCAGCTCGACACCATCCCCGACCGGCTCAGCCCCGGCGGCACCGGCCTGTACGACACCACCCTGGACGCGGTCCGGGCGGCGCGCTCGGACTTCGACCCCACCGCGGTGAACAGCGTGCTGATGGTCACCGACGGGACCAACGAGGACTCCCGGGGCGTGGAGCTCGACGAGCTGCTGGACACGTTGCGCAGCGAGGCCGACCCCGCGCGGCCGATCAAGGTCATCGGTGTCGCGCTCGGCCCGGACGCCGACCTGGGTGCGCTCGAGCAGATCGCCGACGCGACCGGCGGCGCGGCGTACTCCGCGGTCGACCCGACCGACCTGCAGACCGTCCTGTTCGACGCCCTGCGGCAGCGGTGACGTCGCGGTCCCCCGGACCGCACCACGGCTGAGCCGTCCCCGGCCGGCGACGCGCCGCTGCGCCGGCGCCTGGACATGCCACGCACCAACGTCTCCCCCTGCTCCGTTGTGCAAGCAGGGGGAGAGGTCCGGCGGGGACAGGTCCGGTCCGGTGCCACGGCCGGAACACCACCCTGGACGCTCTCCCGCTGCCCACCACGCGGGACAGGGGCGGAGCGCCGCTGCAACCACATCGACCCCAGCCGCCTCCCGCGGGGCCGTCCTCAGGCGCTGCTCCGCTGGGTGAGCCGGGGTGGAGGTCAGGTGCGGGCCAGCAGGTCGTCGAGCGTCGCGGTGACCTCGTCGACGCCCACCTCCCCCAGCGCCGGGTCGAGCTCGGTGCCCCACGGGTCGCCGGTGCCGTCGCCGTGCCACAGGACGACGTGCAGCGCACCTCCGCCCCGCGCGGCCCGCGGCGGCGGCCCCCACAGCGCCGGTGACACCGGCCCGAACAGCACCACCGAGGGACGGCGGTAGGCGGTCGCCAGGTGCGCCATGCCGGTGTCGCCGCTGACCACGACCCGCGCGCCGGCGACGACCGCGGCCAGCTCGAGCGTCGTCGTCCGCCCGGCGAGCACGGCGCCCTCCCCCAGCCCGGCGCCCTCGGCCACCTCCCGGGCGAGGGACACCTCGGCCGGGCCACCGGTGACCCGGACGTCGAGCCCCGCGGTGGCCAGGTGCCGGGCGACGGCGGCGAACCGGTCGGCCGGCCAGCGCCGGCCGGGGAACGCCGCGCCCGGGTGCACCAGCGCGACGCCCGCCGGCGCCGGGGAGGGCACCGAGGGG
Organism: Geodermatophilus siccatus; assembly: GCF_900103785.1. GTDB lineage: Bacteria > Actinomycetota > Actinomycetes > Mycobacteriales > Geodermatophilaceae > Geodermatophilus > Geodermatophilus siccatus. The sequence continues at coordinate 271,238 of NZ_FNHE01000006.1, forward strand.
GCGGCGAGGTCCAGCGCGTCGGGGTCGGCGTCCACCCCCAGCCCCTCCGACACGAGCCGGCACCAGCGCCGAACCTCGTGCTCGTCGGGGTACCAGGTCGGCCCGGGGTAGCCGGGGCTGTCGAAGGTGAGCAGCCGGTCCGGGCGCAGGTCGGCGACCACGACGTGCGAGGCCGGCCCCTTGCCGTGCAGGTCGACGGCGAGCTCCGGCGGGGGGCCGGACCAGTCCAGCGGCTCCAGCTCGCGGGCCGGCAGCACCTCGTCGACCGCGTCGACCAACGAGGCCAGCGGTTCGAGCGCCGGAGTCGTGGCGAGCACCAGCCGGTGGCCGGGCACCGCGGCGCGCACCGCCCGGATCGCGGGCACGCCGGTCAGCAGGTCCCCCAGCCCCAGCGGCCGAAGCACGACAGCGACCGGCCGGCCGCCGTCCCGGCCATTTCCGCGGGGATGGCCGTGCGCAGGGCCGTTCACACGCGGGAGCGCTCGACCAGGGCCGTCGTGGAGTGCCCGTCGAGGTAGGGCAGCACGACCGCCTGGCCGCCCCAGCGCCGCAGCACCGCGGCCTCGGGCAGGTCGGCGCCGGCGTAGTCCCCGCCCTTGGCCCACACGTCCGGCCGCAGCCGGCCGATCACCTCGGCCGGGGTGTCCTCGTCGAACACGACGACCGCGTCGACGAACTCCAGCGCCTCCAGCACGCGTGCCCGGTCGGCGGCGGTCACCAGCGGCCGGGACGGGCCCTTGAGCCGGCGCACCGAGTCGTCGGAGTTGATGCAGACCACCAGGCAGTCGCCCAGCCCGCGGGCGGCCCGCAGCGTCGCGACGTGGCCCGGGTGCAGCAGGTCGAAGCAGCCGCCGGTGGCGACCACCGTCCCGCCCGCCGCCCGGACCCGCGCGATCACCCCACCGACCCCGGGCTCGGCGGCGACGCCCGGTTCCCCGGAGTCCGGGGCATCCCACGCCGACGCCCCGCCGCGGGCCACGAACGCGCCAGCGGAGGCGACCGCGGCCGCCACGGCCTCGCCGGTCACCGCGCCGTCGGCCAGGGCGAGCGCGGCCGCGGCGGCGAACGAGTCGCCGGCACCGCACGGGTCGCCGCCGGTCACCGGCGTCGCGGGCACGACCATCGGCGCGCCCTCGCCGTAGGAGAGCAGCGCACCGCGGGCGCCGAGGGTCACGACCACCGCGCCGACGCCCCAGTGCCGGATCAGCGCCTCGGCCCGCGCCCCGACCGCGGCCAGCCCGTCGCCCTCGGCGGCCATCCCGGCCGACGAGGCCACGCGGGCGGCCTCAGCGCCGTTGGGCGTGACCAGCCGGGTGTGCGGGACGGGGTCCGCGCCGCGCGGGTGCGGGTCCCAGACGATCGGCCCGCCGGCCTCGGCCAGCACCGCCCGGACGGCGGGGTCGGCCGTCGTCCCCCGGCCGTAGTCGGCGACCAGCACCGCGGCGGCCTCCCGGACGACCCGGGCCGCCTCCGCGGGCAGCTCGCCCAGCCCGGCCACCGGGGCGCCGCTGTCGATGCGCGCCACCGAGTGGTCGCCGACCCGCACGCGGCGCTTCACCGCCGTCCCGCCGGTCGCCGGGATCTCGACGAGCCGCACCCGGCCGGCCAGCAGCGCGCGCAGCCGGTCGGCGTCCGCGTCGTCGGCCATGGGGGTGACCAGCACGACCTCGCGGCGGGTGGCCCGGGCCGCGATCACCGCGGCCAGGGCCGCACCGCCGGGGCGCTCGCGCGTCTCGACGTCCTCGACGACCGGCACCGGCGCGTCGGGGGTGAGCCGCGAGGCGGTCCCGACCAGGTCGACGTCGAGCAGCGCGTCGCCGACGACGACCAGCGGCCCCGTCCCGCTCACCGCGCGACCCCGAGCCGGGTCTCGGGCACGCGGGCGGGCTCGGCGAGCACCGCCGCGTCGAAGGCGGCGCACACCAGGTGCAGCGCGACCAGGTGGCACTCCTGCACGGTCGCCGTCCACGGGGAGTCGATGCAGACCGCGTCGTCGGCGACCGCGGCCAGCGGGTTGGGCGCCGGCCCGGTCATCGCCAGCACGGTGATGCCGCACTCCCGGGCCCGGCGGGCGGCGGCGACGGCGTTGGGGCTGCGGCCGGACGTCGACAGCAGCACCAGCACGTCCCCGGCCCGCCCGTGCGCCTCGACCTGGCGGGCGAACAGCTCGTCCGCCGGGTAGTCGTTGGCGATCGCGGTGAGCGACGAGGTCTCGGCGGTCAGGCAGATCGCCGAGAACGGCGGCCGGTCGGCGCGGTAGCGGCCGACCAGCTCGGCGGTCAGGTGCTGCGCCTGCGCGGCGCTGCCGCCGTTGCCCGCCGCGAGCAGCCGGCCGCGGTGCTCGCCGCACAGCACGTCGGCGAGCAGCCGGCCCCAGCGGTCGAGCGCGTCCAGCTGGCCGTCCAGCGACCCGAGCGCGGTGGTCAGCGAGGCGACGTGGTCGGCGCCGGTCAGGTGCGTGCAGGTGTCCGGCGAGACGACCTCGCTGCTGGAGTGCGGAGCCTCGGACAGCGGGTTCATCGGGCGACCTCCACGGGGCTGTTGTCGCTGCCATCGGTGCGTGCGGGACCGGCCAGGACCTGCCGGTAGACGGTGTCGGTGTCGGCGACCACGCGCGCCCACCGGTAGCGGTTGCGGGCGCGTTGCACCCCGGCCGTGCCGTAGGCGGCGCGGCGGGCGTCGTCGGTCAGCAGCGCGGCGAGCACCGCGCCGAGACGGGCCGGGTCCCTCGGCGGCACCAGGTCGCCGGTGACCCCGTCGGCGACGGAGTCCTGCAGCCCACCGACCGCGGTGGCGACCACCGGGCGGCCGCAGGCCATGGCCTCCAGCGGGGTGATGCCGAAGGGCTCGTACCACGGCACGGCCAGCACGACGTCGGCCGAGCGGATCCACGCCGGGACGTCGGCGCGCGCCACGGCGCCGGTGAACACCAGCCGGTCGGCGACGCCCAGCGAGGCGGCCACCGCGCGCAACCGGCGGACCTCGGCGTCGCCGTCGAGCTGCGCGGCCGGCGGCCCGCCGACGACGACCAGCTCGGCGTCGGGGACGGCGGCCAGCGCGCGGACGGCGTCCTCCTGCCCCTTGCGCTCGACCAGCCGCCCGAGGACGAGCAGCCGCTTGCGCTCGCCGCGGGGGGCGACCGGGCCGCGCGGGGTGAAGACGCCCGTGTCCACCCCGCAGGGCACGACCGAGACCCGGTCGCTGTCGAGGCCCAGCCGGCGCAGCTCGAAGACCTCGTCGGAACAGGTGGCGACGACGTGGCTGACGGTCCGGCACAGCGAGCGCTCCAGCTCGATGCGCTGCGGCGGCGAGGTGTCGGCCGCGCCCTGGTGGCGGCGCTTGACCGAGCCGAGCGCGTGGAAGGTCTGCAGGACCGGGATCGGCCCGGCGGCGGCGACCGAGGCCAGCCCGCTCATCCAGAAGTGCGCGTGCACCAGGTCCGGCGGCCGCCGGGCCCACTCCCGGCGCAGTCCTGCGGCGAACTCGGGCATGTGCCGCAGCAGGTCGTCCTTGGGCAGCACCGCGGCCGGCCCGGCGGTGACGTGCGCGACGTCGTAGCCGTCGGCCGTGGTCACGCGGTCGGGCTGGTCGGGGTCCTCCCGCCGGGTGTGCACGGTCACCGTGTGCCCGCGGCGGGCCAGGCCCGCGGCGAGGGCGGCGACGTGCACGTTCTGCCCGCCGGCGTCCACGCCGCCGATCGCGGCGAGCGGGCTGGCGTGCTCCGACACCAGGTCGACGATCACCGGGTCACCTCCTCGAGAAGGACGTCCCAATCAGCGAGGAAGCGAGGGAGCCCGTACCGCTCCAGCGCGGCGGCGCGTGCCGCCTTGCCGGCCAGTCGGGCGGCGTCCTCGTCGTGCAGGTAGGTGCGGACGGCGTCCCACAGGACGTCGGGACGGGTGGAGAGGACGCCGGCCTCCGCCGGCACCGCCTCCACCACCTCGGTGGTGGCCAGGGCGACCACCGGCAGGCCCAGGTGCATCGCCTCGAGCAGCGAGAGCCCGAGGGAGGTCCACCGGACCGGGTGCACGTAGACCCGGCGGCGGGCCAGCTCGGCGTGCATCGCAGCCTGCGGCGGGTCGTCGTGCAGCGCGACGCGGTCGGGGTCGAGGCCGTAGCGCTGGTGCAGGCCGGTGAGCCCCATGCCGAAGACGTCGACCGGCGCGACCGCGGCCAGCCCGGGCAGCAGGTCGGCGCCGACGGTCCGGCCGCGGCGCACCGGCTCGTTGGTGACGACGGCGGCCCGCGCCAGCTCGCCGGTCCAGCGCTCGCCGGGGTCGACGATGCCGTGCTCGATGACCGTCGTCGGCGCCCGGCCGTTGTCGTAGAAGAGCTGGTTGAAGTACGTGACGTGCGCGACCGGGATGTCGTCGCGGTCGGCCAGCGGGTGCCTGGTGTGCGGGACCGGCCCGTCCCCCGGCTCCAGACCCGGCGCGTTGTGCTCGAGGAAGACGGCGGGCAGGTCGCGGCCGGGCTCGCGGCCCAGCCACTCCCGGACCAGCTCCAGGTCACGGGTGCGCTGCAGGACGACGACGTCGACGTCCGCGTCGCGCAACTGCTCGGGGGTCACCTCGCGGGCCGACGCCGGCCAGTCCCAGGTGCGCGCGCGGCCGAGGCCGTCCGGGCTACGACTCCCCCCGGGGCCGTCCACGACCGGGAGCAGGTACTCGTGGCGGCCCTGGACGAACGCCGTCGTCCACGAACCGTGCACGTGCCAGAGCAGGACCCTCATGAGCTCACCAACTTCTCCACAGCCGCGACGACGTCGTCCGCGGTCACCGACGCGAGGCAGGGGTGGCCGGGCACCGGGCACTCGCGGGCCCGGGTCAGCCGGCAGGGGGCGTCCTGGTCGCCGAGCAGCACGGTGGGGACGCCGTAGGGCGCCCAGCGCGCGGCGGGCACGACCGGGGAGAACAGCGAGACGACCGGTGTCCCGACGGCGGCGGCCAGGTGCGCCGGGCCGGTGTTGCCGACGACGACCGCGGCGGCGCCGTCCAGCACGGCGGCCAGCTCGGCCAGGGTCAGCGCACCGCCCAGGTCGACGCCGCGGGTCCCGGCGACGGCCGCGGTGAGCGCGCGCTCCCCCGCGCCGCCGGTGACCAGCACCCGGTGGCCGGCGTCGGCGAGCGCCTCCACCGCCTCGGCGCAGCGCTGGGCCGGCCAGGCGCGCGCGGGGACGGACGCCCCCGGGTGGACGACGACGTAACCCGGCGCGAGATCTGCACAGTGGTGGCCACCAGGCCCCTGATGGCCACCACTGTGCAGATCTCGCGGGTCGGGCAGGGGACGGCGCACGGTGAGCCGGCCGTCGTCGCCGGCCGGCAGGTCGAAGCCCGCCGCGCGGGCCAGGGACAGCGCCCGCTCGGGCTCGGGCAGGTCGTCGTCCACCCGGTGGCGGACGTCGAGCAGCGACCCGGGGTAGTCGACGCTGAGCGCGGAGATCCGCGGCACGCCGGCGGTGCGCAGCACCAGCGCCAGCGGCAGGGGCGACTGGTGGAAGGACGTCGAGACCAGAGCCTCGTCGGGGGCCAGGGCCCGGACCCGGTCGGTGAGCGCGGCGAGGTCGTCCGCGTCGACCGGCGGCGGGTCGCCGAGGATCCAGGGGCAGGCCCAGGTCCAGACCTCGTCGACGCCGGGCAGTAGCCGGGCCGCCTCGGCGCCCGCGGGGCCGGCGAGGAACACGACGCGGTCGGCGCCTGCGGCCACGGCCCGCACCAGCGGCCCCTGGACCAGGACGTCGCCGACCGAGTCCAGCCGCGCGACCAGGACCGTCCGCCCGCTCACCACTCACCGGCCAGGACCTGCGCGACCGCCTCGGTGATCGTGGCGGCGCGACGCGGGGCCGCCCCGACCTCGGCCCGCCGCGTCACCGGCGTGGGGACGAGGATCCCGGAGGCCCCGGCGGCCGCGGCGGCCTCGACGTCGGCGCCGATGTCGCCGACGACCACGCAGCGGGCGGGATCGACGTCGAGCTCGGCGCAGGCGGCCTTGACCATCCCGGGCGCGGGCTTGCGGCAGGCGCAGCCGTCGTCCGGCCCGTGCGGGCAGACCTGGACGGTGTCGAACGGGCCGAGCAGCTCGTCGAGCCGGGCCATGCAGGCGTCGACCTGAGCGCGGGTGATCAGCCCGCGGGCCACACCGGACTGGTTGCTCACCACGCCGACCCGGACGCCGCGGGCGCGCAGCGCGTCGACGGCCTGCCGCGCGCCGGGCACGGGCTTCACCAGCGCCGGGTCGCCGTTGTACGGGTAGTCGCGCACGAGGGTGCCGTCGCGGTCGAACAGCACCAGGTCGGGCAGCCCGCGCCACGGCCGCACCCGGCGGTGCTGCACGGCGCCGCGCAGGAAGTGCCAGGTGGCCAGCGGCGGGATGAGGGCGCTGGTGGCGAGCATGGTGCCGACCTCGGCGCGGTCGCGCGGGCCGGGGGCGATCCGCGCCCAGGCGAACTCACCGGTGCCGACGGCCCAGGCCGCGGCGGCGGCGAGCGCGGCGCGCGGCCGGCGGGCGGCGGCCAGGCCGACGGCGGCCAGCCCGGCGACGGTGACGGCCAGGTGCCGCGGCCGGCGGCCCAGCGGCGCGTCGGCGCGCTCGCGCCAGTCGGGGCCGTGCAGCCGCCGCATGAGGACGTCGTCGGCGTTGCCGGCCTGCACGCGGACGCTCACCCACCGGTCCACCGGGCGCACCGGGTGGGTGATCCAGCGCCGCCCGCGGACCAGCCGGGCGCCGGTGTCCATCACCCGCAGCGCCAGGTCGGAGTCCTCGCGGAAGGCGCGCGGGAAGCGCTCGTCGAAGCCGCCGACCGCGGCCAGGGCGGCGCGGCGGTAGGCGAGGTCGGCCGTGATCCAGGAGCTGGTCGCCAGGCCGGCGGTGCCGCGCTCCCAGTCGGTGGGCCGGCGGTCCTCCGGCAGCGGCACCCGCACCCGGCCCTGGCTGCCGGCCACGTCGGCCGGCAGGTCGGAGAGGTCCTCGGCCAGCCGCTGGTACCAGTCGGGGTCGGGGACGACGTCGTCGTCGAGGAAGGCCACCCACTCGGTGCGGACGCTGCGCCAGCCCAGGTTGCGGGCGCGGGCCGGGCCACCGCCGCCGGTGCGCACCACCCGCACCGGCGGCAGGCCGGGCCGCTCGGGGCGCAGCGGCTCGCCGGTGGGCCGGTCGTCGACCAGCACCAGCTCGGCCGGGCGCGGTCCCGGGGCCTGCGCGAGGGCGTCGAGCAGCACGTCCAGCGACGGCCGGCCGACGGTCGGCACGACCACAGAGCACTGCTCGATCCCCACCTGCATGTTCGCGTCCTGCCCGCGTGGACTGGAGTGGAAACACTACGGGCTTGAAGTGTCCCCCGGACGTGGAGGAGGACCCCGTCCTCCCCACCCCTCGCACGCTGGGAGCGGTGCCCTGGACGGGGCCGAGGGGCGGCGGGTCCTCCTTCAGCGGCGGGTGCGGGCCGCCGCGGAGACGCGGGCGAGGGCGTCGGTGACGGCGGCGGCGTCGTCCCCCAGGAGGGTGAGCAGGTGCGCCACCAGGTCGTCGTGGGTCGGGCGGGCCTCCTCCACCTTGGCCCGTCCGGCGGGGGTGAGCCGGGCGTGCAGCAGCCGCCTGTCACCCGACGAGCGCTCCCGGACGACGAGGCCCTCGGTGACCAGGCGGGTGACGGTGCTGGTCACCCCGGCGCGGGAGATGCCGAGCGCCTCGGCGAGCTCCCCCATCGAGGCCCGCTCGCCGGGGGCCTCGGCTATCCGGCGCAGCGCCTCGTACCCGGTGAGCGAGAGGTCGTGCCGGCGGTGCAGGGCGGAGTCGACGCGGCGGGTGATGCGGTCGTGCACCTGCACGATGCGCAGCCAGGTCTCGGCCGGCCGGGGTGCCGCACCCGGGACGTCGGCCACGTCCCCGGGCACGTGCTCGGCGGGGAGGTCCGGAGCCAGGGCGTCCTCGGGGCGGGCCACCTGTCCATCGTCGCCGACGGAGCGCTCAGGCGCTCCCGGTGGACGACGGCGTCCGGTGCTCTGCCCCCGGCCGCCGGCTCCCGGCGACGAGGGCGAGGCCGGCGCCCGTGGCGACCAGCGACCCACCGGCGGCCAGCAGCGGCCACGGGATGCCGCCGGTGACCGCGGCCGCCTCCGCTGCTGCGACCGTGACGGCCGGTGCGCCGCCGGCGATGGTCGCGGGGGCCACGCTGCTCGGGTCGGGCAGTCCCGGCACCGCCTCCCCGGCCCGCGGGACCACCGCCGCGCCACCGGGCGGGCTGATGGCCGCGCAGTCCTCGGCGGCCGGCCGGGTGAAGCTGAAGCCGGTCAGGTCGTCGACCCAGCCGTCGCCCGAGCCGTCGAGGGCCGTGTACGCGAGGAACGGGTCGATGGTCTCGCCCCAGTCGACCCCGCCGGTGCTCAGCACGACGACGGCGCCGGGTGCGACGTCGGCGGCGTCCTCCCCCGCGGGACGGCGTCCGGTGCCGAGCGTGACCGCGTAGCCGACGGTGCCGCCGGTGACCTCGACGACCACCCCGCCGGGGCGGCAGCTGGGGCCGTGGGTGACGCGGGCGTCCGGGCGGGCGACGTCGTCGACGGCGGCCGCGGGACCGGCGAGGGCGATGCCGGCGCAGAGCAGGGCGAGCGCCATGACGACGAGTGACGCCGGCCGGGTGGCCACCTGCACGTGCTGTTCCCCCTGGTTCTGCGCCGGCGCACCTGCGGCGCACCGGTGCCGACCATGATGCCGGGCGGGACCGGCCGCGGACCCCGGGTTACCGACGGGTCGCGCGTGTCGCTACGGCGTGTCCGCATAAAGTGCGACCGGGGCCGCGCGCGGGACGTGACCGAGCTCGTGAGGTCGCGCAGAGACGCAGCACGCAGCGGCACGCGGTGGACGAGCGTCGGCGAGGACAGCACGTGACGTACCGCTCACTACGGTGTCCGGCGTGGACTCAGCAGCGGGCACCGGTCGTCGCCGGCAGGACGAGGTCTACCGGGCGGGGGTGTACGGCCACCGGCCCCGGGTGCCCACCGCGGCTGGGGCGCTGCAGCGCCGCGCGCGTGAGCGGCTGGGCGCCCGCGCCTACTCCTACGTCGCGGGCGGCGCCGGGGACGAGGTCACGCAGCGGGCCAACCGCGCGGCGTTCGACCGGTGGGCCGTCGTCCCCCGGGTGCTGCGGGACGTGAGCGTGCGCGACACCTCGGTGGAGTTGTTCGGACGGCGGCTGCCTGCGCCCCTGCTGCTCGGCCCGGTCGGCGCGCTCGAGCTGGTGCACCCCGCGGCCGACCTCGCGGTGGCCCGCGCCGCGGCGTCCCTCGGCGTGCCGATGGTCTTCTCCAACCAGGCCTCGGTGTCGATGGAGGAGTGCGCCGCCGCGATGGATCAGGCCCCCCACCCCGCCCCGCGGTGGTCCCAGCTGTACTGGTCGACGTCCGACGAGCTCGTCGAGAGCCTCGTCGGCCGGGCCGAGGCCGCCGGCTGCGACGCGCTGGTGGTCACCCTGGACACCACGATGCTCGGCTGGCGCCCGCGCGACCTGGACCTGGGCCACCTGCCGTTCGCGCGGGGCAAGGGCCTCGCGCAGTACACCTCCGACCCGGTGTTCCGCCGCCTGGTCGAGGAGCGGGCGGGTGCCGCTCCCGCGCCGGCCCGGGCGGGGGCTGCGGCGAGCCGGGACCGGCAGCCGCGGCCGACGTTGTCCGCCGTCCGGGCCCTGGTCGGCATGGCGCGGGCCTGGCCCGGGCCCCTGCTGGAGAACCTGCGCTCGCCGTTGCCGCGGGCCGCCGTCGAGACGTTCCTGGCCATCTACTCCCGGCCCTCGATCACCTGGGCCGACCTCGCCTGGCTGCGGGCCCGCACCCGCCTGCCGATCGTGCTCAAGGGCGTGCTGCACCCCGACGACGCCCGCCGGGCGCTCGACGAGGGCGTGGACGGCGTGGTGGTCAGCACCCACGGCGGCCGGCAGGTGGACCGCTCCATCTCCGCGCTCGACGCCCTGCCCGACGTGGTGGCCGCGGTGGGCGACCGGGCGCCGGTGCTGCTCGACAGCGGGGTGCGCAGCGGCGCCGACGTCCTCACCGCGGTCGCGCTCGGTGCGCGGGCGGTGCTGCTCGGCCGGCCGTTCGCCTGGGGGCTGGCCCTCGCCGGCGAGGAGGGCGTGCGGCAGGTGGTGTCCGACGTGCTCGGCGAGTTCGACCTGACGCTGGGCCTGAGCGGTCACACGGCGGTCGACCAACTCTCCCCGGAGGTGCTGCGCCGGGTCGGGTGAAGGACCCCCTCCTCCTCACCGCTCGCGAGCTCGCGGTGGGCCTCTGGACGGGGCCACCCGGAAGGCCGCGACGGGGCCCGCTGCCAGAGCGCTCCGTCAGGGACTCAAGGCCCTTCGCGCTCCCCGCGGGTCGTGGGACGGTTCCGGCAGGTCGCCCCCCGCGTCGGTCACCGGTCTGGCCGACGGACGGCCATCGACGTCCGAGGGGACAGGACGGGAACGTGGCGATGAGCACTCGAGGACCGTTGCTGACCCTGGCGTCCGTCGCGGTCCTGACCGGTGCCCTCCTGTTGGTGAACGAGACGGTCGGGCCGCCGACCCCGACGAGCTCGTCGAGTTCGTCGAGCTACAGCGCAGCGGACTACGGCGCACCGGCGTCGTCCTCGCCCTCACCGTCACCGTCGCCATCACCGTCGGAGACCGCCCCGCCGCCGACGGCGGAGCCGACGTCGCTGCAGACCGTGTACTCCGGGAGGACCGGCGGGCGCGAGGCGACCGTGGCGGTCGCCGTCAACGGGGACCGGGCGGCGGCGTACCTCTGCGACGGGAGCAGCGTCGAGACCTGGCTGCAGGGCTCGGTGACCGGCGACCAGGTCGTGCTGACCGGGCGCGACACCGCCGCGCTCATCGGGACGGTCTCCGGTGCGACCCTGTCCGGCACCGTCGTGACGAGCGCCGGGCAGGCGTGGCTGTTCTCCGCGGACGAGGCCAGTCCTCCGGCCGGGATCTACGAGGCCCGGACGACGATCGACGGCCTGGCGACCCGGATCGGCTGGGTGGTGCTCCCGGACGGCACGCAGGTCGGGATCCAGAACGTCGGCGGGGACCGGAGCCCGGCGCCTGCGCTGGACCTGGAGGACGCCACCTTCACGCTCGGAGGGGCCGCCCGCGAGGCCACCCCCATCGACGGGGCCGACACCGTGGTCGGCCAGTGAGGCGGGCCCGGTCCCCCGCAGCCGACACCCCCCGGGCGTGAGGAGCAGCCGCCGTCATGACCGCCACCACCGAACTGGCCGGTGCGACCCGTGACCGGTACCGGCTGCCGCTGCTCGCCTTCGTCCTGGTCGGTTCGGCTGTCGCCGTGGCGCTCGGGGTGTACGGCCGGGAGCACGAGCCGGCGGGGTACGCCCTCAACGTCGTCGGGTTCTCCGGGCCGCTGTACGTCAAGACGTGGCTCACCACGGTCGCGGCCGTCCTCGCCGTGGTCCAGCTGCTGACGGCCGGTCGCATGTACGACGCCGCGGCGAGCGCCCGGGTCCGCGCGGTCCACCGCTGGTCGGGACGGATCGCGATCCTGGCCACCGTGCCGGTGGCCGTCCACTGCCTCTACGCCCTGGGCTTCCAGGGGGGCTCCCCCCGGGTCCTGGTGCACTCCCTGCTGGGCTGCTTCCTCTACGGCGCCTTCGTGGTCAAGATGCTCGTCCTCACCCGCCGCGACCGGCCCCGCTGGGTCGTGCCGGTCGTGGGCGGAGCCCTCTTCGCCGGTGTGATCGGCCTGTGGCTCAGCTCCTCGCTGTGGGTGTTCACCACCACGGGACTCCACCTCTGAGGGACCGAGCCGCGGTCGAGCTGCGTGGGAAGGAACCTCCGGATGGCCGGTCCCCCCGTCATCGAGATCAGGGAACCCGGGCAGCAGCCCCGGCGCGTGGTGCTGACCCGCGCGCTCGAGGTCGGCCGCGAGTCCGAGGGCCTCGCCCTGTCCGACCAGAGCATCTCCCGCCGCCACCTGCGGCTGGTGCCGAGCCCCGTCGCCCTGTCCCTCGTCGATCTCGACAGCCGCAACGGGACGTTCGTCAACGGCAACCGCGTCACCGGCCGCGTGGTCCTCGAGCACGGGGACGTCGTCCGTCTCGGGGCCACCGAGATCGTGGTGGTCGGCCGGCGCGAGCGCGCCCCGGTGCCCGCGGCCATGGCCACCGTGCTGGCGGGTGCGGACGAGGCCGTCCCGGCGCCGCCGCCACCGCCCGCCGCCCCGAGCGCTCCCTCGCGGCTGACGGTGGCGTGGGACCGGGCGCTGGGCAGGACGCCGCGGGCGGGCGAGGCGCTGTTCCCGGTCTACACCGAGATGCGCACCCGGGTCCCGCTCACCGCGTGGCGTGCGGTCCGGGTCGTCAGCGTGCTGGCCTACGTCGCGTTGGTGGTCACGCTGTTCGTCCGGCCTGCGGCCGGGTTGTTCGTCTTCTTCGGGGTGGTCGTCCCGCTGCTGCCGCTGCTGTTCTTCGTGGCGCCGGGGGTGTGGCGCAACAGCTGCCCGCTGGCCGCCGTGAACCAGGCGCCGCGCGTCCTCGGGTTCACCCGCGGGCTGACGGTGCCGCAGTGGTGGCAGCGCCGGGCCTTCCTCGTGGCGATGGTCCTGTTCTTCGGCATCGCCGGTGCCCGGCTGGCGGTCTTCAACGGCAGCGGGCCGGCCACCGGCGTGCTGCTCGCGGTGGTCATCTCCGCGGCCTTCCTCGGCGGCTTCCTGTTCAAGGGCAAGAGCGGCTGGTGCAGCCAGATCTGCCCGCTCCTGCCGCTGCAGCGGGTCTACGGCCAGACGCCGTACGTCCGGGTCCCCAACAGCCACTGCCGGCCCTGCGTCGCCTGCACGAAGAACTGCTACGACTTCCAGCCGATCAGCGCCTACCAGGCCGACCTGCACGAGGACGACCCGGTGTGGACCGCGCCGCGGAAGCTGTTCGTCGCGGCGCTGCCCGGCTTCGTGCTCGGCTTCTTCACGCTGGCCGGTGCAGGCGACCGGCCGCTGACGTCGACCTACGGCCAGCTGGCCCTCTACTTCCTCGGCAGCGTCGGGCTGTTCTACGCGGCGGAGGCGCTCCTGCCGCTCCGGACGGCGGTCACGATCGCGGTGTGGGCCGCGGCGGCCATCAACCTCTTCTACTGGTTCGCCGGCGTCGTCCTGGCCGACTCGTTCGCGACGATCACCGGTATCCAGGCCCCCTGGTCGCGCTGGCCGATCCAGGCCCTGGTGCTGGTCCTGTCCGTCCTCTGGATCGCCCGCACCGCCGTGAAGGCACGCCAGTACGACGAGGAGGCCGCCGCCGACCAGCGCGCGCAGCTCCCCGTCATCCCCGTCAGCCGGCCGTCGCCGGAGGCGGCGCGGGACGAGGGGCCCGCGGACGGGGCCGAGGTGCGGTTCGCCGAGGGCGACGGGCCCGTGAGCGCCGAGGTCGGGACGAGCCTGCTCGAGGTCGCCGAGCGTGCGGGCCTGCCGCTGGAGGCGGGCTGCCGGATGGGGGTGTGCGGCGCCGACCCGGTGGCGGTCCTCGACGGCACGTCCTGCCTGTCGGCGCCCGAGGAGGAGGAGCTCAACACGCTGCGCCGGCTCGGGTTCGCGAAGAACACGCGGATGGCCTGCTCCGCGCGGATCGAGTGCGGACCGGTCACGGTCTCCCTGACCCCCCAGCCGGGGACGCCCGATGAGGGTGCCCTGCCGCGGGAGTTCGACCGGTCGATCGTCAGCGTGGTGGTCCTGGGCAACGGCATCGCGGGCGTCACCGCCGCCGACTTCGTCCGGCGCGGGCACCCCGAGTGCGAGATCCACGTCGTCGGGCAGGAGCCGCACGTCCTCTACAACCGGATGGGGATCTCGCGGCTGGTCTACGGCCGGTCGGCGATGCAGGGCCTCTTCCTGTTGCCGGAGCAGTGGTACGACGAGCACCAGATCACCGCGTGGCTCAACACCGTCGCCACCGACATCGACCTCGAGTCCCACCGGGTGTTCCTCGGTACGGGCGAGGTGCTCCCCTACGACCGCCTGATCCTGGCCATGGGCAGCAGCGGCGTCGCGCCGCCGGTCACCGGGTTCGGCCGGCCCGGCAGCTTCGTCCTGCGGTCGGCGTCGGACGCCCAGCAGGTCCGTGCCTACGCCCAGCAGCACGCGTGCCGGGACGCCGTGGTCTCCGGCGGCGGCCTGCTGGGACTGGAGGCGGCGCACTCCCTGCTCGAACTGGGACTGCGGGTCACGGTGCTCGAACGGGGCGCGAGGTTGCTGTCGCGCCAGATCGACCCGCGCTGCAGCGACCTGGTCCTCACCCACCTCCAGGACATCGGGATGCAGGTCCTCCACGGCGCCGAGGCCGTCGCGCTGGCCGGCGAGGAACGGGTCACCGGGGTCACGCTCCGGGACCGGCGGTCACTGCGGTGCGACCTGTTCCTCGCCGCGGTCGGCATCCGGCCCAACGTGGACCTGGCCGAGCGTGCGGGCATCCCGGTCGGCAAGGGCGTCCTCGTCGACGACCGGATGCAGACGGGGGTCCCGGGCGTGTACGCCGCCGGCGACGTGGCGGAGCACGGCGGCAGGGTGCTGGGCCTGTGGCCGATCGCGGCCAAGCAGGGCGAGGTCGCCGCGGTCAACGCCCTGGGCGGTCACGAGGTGCTCAGCGCCGAGGTGCCGGCCACCATCCTCAAGGGGGTCGGGCTGGACCTGTTCTCGATCGGCCGGGTGCAACCCGAGCCGGAGGACGAGGTGGTCGTCCTGGAGGACGCCTCCCTCCCGTCGTACCGGCGGCTCGTCGTGTCGCAGCACAGGGCCGTCGGGGGGATCGTCCTCGGGCACCACCCCGAGGACGTCGTGGCGGTCACCTCGGCGGTCAAGAAGCAGGTGGAACTCGACGACGCCGTCCTCGCCGACCTGCGGAGCGGGAACTGGCAGGTGCTCAAGGACGTCGGCCGGCGCGCTGCGGTCTCCCAGCCCGCGCGTGCCTGACGGACCGATCCGCCTCCCACCTGCCCCGGCCGGAGCGCGTCCTCAGCCGGGAGCCGCGGTCCCGGTCGGCTCGAAGACGAACACCTGCCGGCCGACGCGCAGGCTCCAGCCCGGCAGGAGCGGGGTGGGCTCCCGCCCGATGCGGGTCCACTCCTCGGCGCCGGGCGCGGCGACGTAGGTGCCGCTCACCGACGGGGCGTCGCGCACGTGCACGGAACCGCCGCCGACCGACACGTGGGCGTGCACCCGCGAGATGAGGTTGTCCGGGTCGTGCAGCACGACGGGGGACGCCGACGCGTCCTGCACGGACGGGTCGTTGTGCGGTTCCCGACCCAGGACGTAGTCGCGATCGAGCAGGATCGTGGGTCCGCCGCCCTCGGCGACCAGCGCCCCCACGGGGGGCGCCGCGAGCAGGGTCGCGGCGGGATCGACCGGTTCGTCCCCCTGCGGTCCGGGGATCGGCTCGGTGCCCCGTCGCCCGGCGTCCGCCCCGGCCGGGCGGTCCGACCGTGCCGGGAGGGTGACCTGGTCCGCGGCCGGTGCAGCCTGCGTCGGCGTCTCCGGGGTCGAGGGCTCCGGCGTCGAGGGCTCCGGCGTCGAGGGCTCCGGCGTCGAGGGCTCCGGCGTCGAGGTCCGGGTCCCCCGGTCCCCCGACCGGTCGGGAGCGGGGTGGGGCTCCGCCGGCCGGGCCGCGCCCTCGTCGACCCGTGCGGCAGGCACAGCGGGGCTCCCGGCGGGCGCCGTGAGGACGAATCCCCGTGCGGGCACCACGCCGGAGCGCAGGTCGGACCGGGGGTGCACCTGCACCGACGGGTCGGCCTCGCTGCCGACCGCCACGCGCTCGACGGGCAGCGGGACGACCTGGTCGACCCAGGTCAGCGCCTGCCGCCCGGAGAGCCGCCTGGTCGTCCCGGAGTCGACGACCTCCGCCCACACCGGGCCGCGCAGGAAGACGACGACGCCGTTCTCGACCGGGGCGACGACACCGAACGCCGAGCCGTCGGACGGGGTGCGGCCACCGACCCAGGCGGCCAGCCGCGCGGCGATCGCGCCCCCGGGGTGCTCGGCCTCGGCGGCGGCCCGGACCAGGTCCAGGAGTTCCCCGGTGGCGGCCTCGTCGGCCGCCGCGTCCGGCGCGATGAGGACCACGGCGTCGCCGAACCGCCCGACCAGACCGGTGCCGGGTCCGATGCCGACCCGGGTCGTCCCGTCGCCCATCTGCGCTCCCTGCAGCGCGCCCGGCCGGGGTCCTCCCCGGCCCGCACACCCGATCGGAGGGGAACAGGCTACGACCCGGTGCCGCGGGCGACCAGGACCGCCGGGAGGTGGGTGGCGGATAGACTGCCCGGGCCGATCGTGAGCTCGTTGGCGCCGTCGACCAGAGGCGCACTGAGGAGTCGACGTGGCACATCCGCGAGCCTCCCGCGCGGTGGTCCCGGGCACCGGTCCGGCCCCCCGGCCCCGGGCCCGCGTCCCCCTCGCCGTCGCGACCCCGGCCTGACGGATGGAGATCGAGCGGCAGCTGATCGCCGACGCGCTCCCGGCCTACGACGTCGGGGGCGTGCTCGGGCAGGGCGGTTTCGGGGTGGTCCTGGCCGGCCGCCACCGCCAGCTCGACCGCAGGGTGGCCATCAAGCAGCTGTCCAGGACGGTGGCGGCCGACGTGGCGGTCCGTCGGCGGTTCGCGGCCGAGGCGCGGGTGCTCGCCTCGCTCGACCACCCGCACGTCGTCCCCGTCTACGACTTCGTCGAGCGGGAGGACCTCTGCCTGCTGGTGATGGAGCTGCTCCCCGGGGGCACGTTGCGGGACCGGTCCACGACCACCGGGTTCACCGCCCCGCACGCCGTCGCGGTCTCCCTGGCCTGCGCCGCCGGGCTCAACGCCGCGCACGAGCGCGGGGTGCTGCACCGGGACGTGAAGCCGGAGAACATGCTCTTCGCCGCGAGCGGCGCCATCAAGGTCACCGACTTCGGGATCGCCAAGGTGGTCGGTGGCACGGAGACGCTCCTGACCCGCGCCGGAGAGGTGGTCGGCACCCCGGCCTACATGGCACCCGAGCAGGTGCGCGGGGGCGAACTGTCGCCGGCGACCGACGTCTACGCGCTGGCCACCATGACCTACGAGCTGCTCTCCGGCGTCCTCCCGTTCACCGCCGACGGCAACGCCATGTCGCTGCTGTTCAAGCACGTCCACGAGCCGCCCATCCCGCTCGGGGACGTGGCCCCCGGGGTGCCCACCCCGGTGGCGGAGGTGGTGATGCACGGGTTGGCCACCGACCCCGCGGAGCGCTTCGCCAGCGCGGTGTCGTTCGGGACGGCGCTGGCCGAGGCGGGCACGGAGGCGTGGGGGTGGGGCTGGCTCTCCGCTGACGGCATGCCGGTCGTGTCGGGCGCGGAGCGCATCGTCGCCCCCACCCGGGGCTCGACCATCCCGTCCGACCGGCCCGCGGGCACCTCCGGTCCTCGGCCACCGGGGGGCGGCGGTGCGGCGCCGACGGTCGCAGGACGGCACGGGCAGGGGCGGGTCCCGGCCGGTGCGGACCCCGCGGAGGCACCCGGCCGCGGCGCGCCCACGGGCGTCCCCGCCGCGACGCCGACACCACCGCCGTCGTCGCCCGTCCCCGGAGCCGCGGGAGGGGAGACCGTCGCGGCAGCCGGGAGCCCGGCACCGGACGCGGAGGCGGCCGGACGCCACCGGCCCCCCAGGAAGCGGTGGGTCGGTGTGGTCATCGCACTCGCCGTGGTCCTGCTGCTGGTCGCGGCGGTCCTGCTGGTCCCGAGGCTGTTCACGGTCTACGTCGCCCCGGCGGGAGGCTGGTTGCCGCTGGTGCTGGACTTGCTGGGCAGGGCGACCTGACGCCGGGCCGCACGTCGGTCGACCAGCTCTCCACCGGAGGTGCTACGCCCGGTCGGGCGCTGGAGGACCCGCTCCTCGCAGGTTCGGGGCGGTGCCCTGACGGGGCCGGTGCGACACGCCGGGGCGGACTTGACCCCGGCGTGTGAGCGGAGTCACAGTGGAGGCCGGGCGGGGGCAGCCGGCAACGAGTGGCCTCCCACTGCTGGGAGGACCGACCAACGCGGCCAGACCGTCAGGACCGGCCCCCCGCCCCTCATCTCGAGCGGCTCCCCGTCAGCCGGTGACGTTGCGGCGCATCCGCTCCAGCGTCGCCGCGACCCGGGCGAGGTCGTCCGCGTCGAGGCCGGCGCGCAGCTGCTCGTCGTGCGCCCGCGCGGCGTCCCGCAACCGGTCGAACAGCTGCAGGCCGGCGGCGGTCAGCGCCACGCGGTGCACCCTCCGGTTGCCGGGGTCGCGGCTCCGGGCGACCAGGCCTGCCGCCTCCATCGCGTCGAGCTGCTGGGTCAGCGTGGCCGCGCGGACGCCGAGCGCATCGGCCAGCTCCCGCTGACTGGCGACCGCCCCGGGGCGCAGCGCCACCAGGACCAGCCAGACGGCGCGCGACCCACCGGCCGCCGTCAGCCGCGCGTCGAACGCCCGGCTGACCTCCCGGGCCACCCGGTCCAGGAGCAGCCCGATCGGCGGGCCGCCGGGAGGCCGCGGCACGGCCGCACCCTACCAAGAACGACAGGGTCCTGACCTTTCGGTACCTAACCTTCTGGCGTAGCGTCGGAGCCGCCCGACCCTCCCCCAGGAGGCGCGCGATGACCGCGATCCCGACAGCTCCCGCCGTCCGGCTGCGGCTGGGCCGCTCCGCCCGCCGCGTGGTCCTGCTGGTCCACCTGACCGCCTCGCTCGGGTGGTTCGGCGCCGACGTCGTCCTCGGGGTGCTCGCGGTGACCGGGTTCGTCTCGGACGACCCCGCGCGCGTGGCGGCCTGCTACACGGCGCTGGACGTCTTCGCCGTCCCGGTCCTGCTGACCCTGGGCCTGACCAGCCTCGCGTCGGGGCTGGTGCTCGGGCTGGCCAGCCGCTGGGGCGTCGTCCGCACCCGCTGGGTGCTGGTCAAGCTGGTGGTCAACCTGGTGCTGGTCGCCCTGGTGCCCGTGCTGCTCCGGCCCCGGCTGGCCGAGGTGGCGCAGCAGGTGCGCCGGGTCGACGTCGGGCTGGTTGAGCGGCTCGGGCGGATCCCCGTGGACCTGCTGTTCCCGGCCTTCGTGTCCGGCACCGCGCTGCTCGTCGCCTCGGTCCTCGCCATCTGGAAGCCGTGGGGGCCGACCCGCCGCCGGTGACCGGCGACGCCGGCCGTGACCATGGAGCTGTTGCCGCTGCCGGCGGCGCGTCCGCGCGGGTCGCCTGCGACAAGCCCATGAGCAACTCGAGGGGGAGGTCGCGGTGGAGCGGCCAGCGGCGGGCGCGCCGTCGGCAGGTCCGCGGCGGCAGGACCCGGGAAGAGAACAGCGGCCCCGTCCCGGAGGACGGAGCCGCTGTGCTGTCTCAACCAGACGTGCACCCGAAGGGATTCGAACCCCTAACCTTCTGATCCGTAGTCAGATGCTCTATCCGTTGAGCTACGGGTGCGTGCTCTTCAGTTGTCGTGCGCGGAGGCTCCGGGATTTGAACCCGGGATGGGGATTAACCCAAACCGCATTAGCAGTGCGGCGCCATAGACCGGACTAGGCGAAGCCTCCCGGGGTCCGAGTCCCCCCGGAACCACCGAGGAGAGAGACTACCAGCGCCACGGGAGGCCGTCCGCCGGGGGTCCCCGCCGCCGGCGGAGAGCCTCAGGCGGCGACGGGCTCGGACACCCGCTCCCCGGCCGGACGGCGGCCCGGCACCAGCGTCACCAGCACCGCGAGGGCGGCCCCGGCGACGGCGAGCAGCAGGCTGCCGCTGACCCCGGCCCGGCTCTCGATCAGCGCACCGCCGAGCGCGGCCCCGACCGCCGAGGCGCCGGTGGCCATCGTCGACAGCCAGGTGAAGGCCTCGGTGGTGGCGTGCGCCGGGGCGATCGCGCCCACCAGCGAGTTCTGCACCGTCAGCGTCGGGGCGATCGCCGTCCCGCCCAGGAACAGCAGCGCGCCGAGCACCCACGGGTCGGACGCCGCGGCCAGCGGGGCCAGGCCGATCGTCACGCCGAGCAGCAGCCAGCGGTACTGCCGCGGCAGCGAGGCGCTGACCACCCGGGCGCCGAACCACAGCCCGCCGGCCACCGACCCCAGCGACCACAGGGCCAGCAGGACGCCGGACATCCCGGGCGCCCCGGCGGCGTCGGCGAACGCGGGGACCGCGACCTCGAGCGCACCGAAGCCGAGCATCAGCGCCGAGCCGCTGCCCAGCACCCGCGGCATGCCGGGGGCGAGCACCGTGGCGAACGGGCTGGCCCGGTGCGCCACCGGCACCGAGACCCAGCCGCGCATGGCGCCCGAGACCGCGATGCCGAGTGCACCGGCCACGGCCAGCGCCCCGGCCACTGCCAGCGCCCACGCCGGGGCGGCCAGCACGGCGAGCGCGGCGACGAGGGTGGGGCCGGCCACGAAGACCAGCTCGGTCGCGGTGGCGTCGAGGGCGTACGCCGTGCCGCGCACCCGCGGGTCGACCCGGGACCACAGCGCGCGCACCGCGCCGGACACCAGCGGCGTCCCGGCGCCCGCGGCGGCCGAGGCGGCGACGATCGCCGCCGTCGGGGCGCCTCCGAGGACGGCGGCCACGAGCAGGGTCAGCAGCAGCGGGTACGCCGCGGCCTGGGCCACCAGCACCGGGCGCGGGCTGCGGCGGTCGGCCAGCCGGCCGAGCACCGGCGCCATCCCGGCCATCGCCAGGCCGTAGGTGGCCGCCGCGAGACCGGCGACGGCGTAGGAGCCGGTCTGCTGCTGCACCATGAGCAGCAGTGCGAGCGGGACCATGGCCGACGGGAGACGGCCGGCGAAACCGGCGACGAGCAGCACCGGAGCGGACGGCAGACGCCAGACGGACAGGTACGCACGCACGACGGACTCACTTCTGGTAGCACGCGGAACGGGAAGAGTAGGGGGTCAAACACCGTTGACTCCCTACACGCTACGGACGACGACGTAGGGGGTCAAGTGCGTTACACCACCTACGGCGTGTCGACGGCACCTCAGCGGTAGGGGATTCCATGGACTACGACACCTACGGGTCCACAGCGGTCGAGCTGGCCATCGACCTGGCCAACGCCGACCGGGACGCCGGGCCGGACTGGGCCACGGCGTTCCTGCGCGCCCACGACGAGTGGTTCTCGCCCGGCAGCGTCCTCGACCTCTCCCCCGACGAGACCGGCCAGGCGGCCACGACCGCCGACCTGGTCCGCGCCGTCGCCGTCGCCCAGTCCGAGGGCGAGGTCATGGACCGGCTCAACGCGCTGCTCGCGCTGGCCCACCCGAAGCCCTACGCCACCGACCACGACGGCGCGTTGCACCTGCACTACGCGCGTCCCGACGCGCCACTGCTCGAGCAGCTGACGACGACGGTGGCGATGGGCCTGTCCCAGGTCGTCGTCCAGCACGGCTGGCAGCGGATCGGCGTCTGCTCGGCCGAGGGCTGCGACGACGTCTACGTCGACACCTCGCGCAACGCCAGCCGCCGGTACTGCTCCAACACCTGCGCCAGCCGCTCGACGGTCGCCGCCTACCGGGCCCGCCGCAAGGCCTGAGGGGAGCCGCGCGTGACGTCCTGGAACGGCCACCCCTCAGAGGCCCCGCCCCGAGCCTGCGAGGCGTGGGGGAAGGGTGGTCCTTCCACTAGCGTCGGTGCATGCGGGGTGCCCGGCACTGGGACGCGCGCCTGCACTCCCTGGTCGGCGGGCTGCCGGACACCCCGGCCGACGTCTGGCTGCGCCGGCTCACCACCGCCGCCGACCACGGCCGCCTGTGGATGGCCGTCGGCACCCTGCTGGCCCTCCGCCGCGGGGCGCTGCGCCGGGGCGCGGTCCGCGGGCTGGCCTCGATGGCGGTCTCCAGCGGGGTGGTCAACTCCGCGCTCAAGCCGGTGTTCGGCCGCCGTCGTCCCGACCTCGGCGCGCACCCGGTGCACCGCCTGCTGCGCGAGGTGCTGACCACGCACTCCTTCCCCAGCGGGCACTCCTCGTCGGCCGGGGCGTTCGTCACCGGCGTCGCGCTGGAGTGCCCGGCGGCGGGGGTCGCGCTCGCGCCGCTGGCGGTCGCCGTGGGCTACTCGCGGGTGCACGTCGGCGTGCACTACCCGGGGGACGTCGTCGTCGGCCTGGCCGTCGGCGCGGCGGTCGCCGTGGGCGGCCGGCACTGGTGGCCGGTGCGGCCGGTGGCCCCCGCCCGGGTGCGCCCGGCGCGCTCGACCCCGGCGCTGCCCGGCGGCGAGGGCCTGGTCGTCGCGGTGAACCCGCGGTCGGGCCCCGCGGACTACCACCCGGCCGGGGAGGTCCGCCGGCTGCTGCCCCGCGCCGAGGTCCTCGAGCAGACCGCGGGGACGACGATCGGCGGTCTGCTGGAGGAGGCGGTCCGCTCCGGCCGGGCACGGGCGCTCGGCGTGGCCGGCGGCGACGGCAGCGTCGCCGCCGCCGCGGCCGTGGCGGTCGCCTCCGGCCTGCCGCTGGCGGTGCTGCCCGCCGGCACGCTCAACCACTTCGCCCGGGACGTCGGCGTGCGCACCCTCGAGGCCGCGGCCGACGCCGTGGTGTCCGGCCAGGCGGTCGAGGTCGACGTCGCCGAGGTCAACGGGACGCCGTTCCTCAACACCGCCAGCATCGGCAGCTACCCGGAGGTGGTCCGCCGCCGCGACGCGCTGGCCGGGCGGCTGGGCCGGTGGACGGCGATGACGGTGGCCGTGGCGCAGACGCTGCGCCGTGGGACGCCGGTGTCGCTGCTGCTCGACGGGCGGCCGTTGTCGGTGTGGATCCTCTTCGTGGGCAACGGCCGCTACACCCCGCGCGGACTGGCCCTCGCCTGGCGGTCGCGCCTGGACGACGGGCTGCTCGACGTCCAGTACCTGCGCGCCGACGTCCCGTTCAGCCGGACCCGCGCCGTCCTCGGCTCCCTCCTGGGCCTGAGCCCTCACGTCTCCGGCTACGCCCAGGGCCAGGCACGGGAGGTGCGGGTGGTGTCCCGGTCGGGCCCGCAGGCGGTGGCCTACGACGGCGAGACCGGGGGGCCGGCCACCGAGTTCGTCTTCGCCAAGCACGGGACGCTGACGGTCTACTGCTGCCGCGACCGTTGACCCAGCGGAGTGGCGGCGATCTCACTACGGTCCGAGCAGGGGTGTCCCGGCGCGCGCCGGGGCACTGAGCCGACCGAAGTCCCCGAGCCGAAACGAGGTCACCCATGTTGGTCCGCCGGATCGCCCGGCCGTTGCTCGCGTCGTCGTTCGTCTACGGCGGCATCGACACCCTGCGCAACCCGCAGAGCCGGGTGCCGGGTGCCGCGCCGGTCGTCGAGCAGATCACCGCCGCGGCCGACCAGCAGCTGCCGGTCCAGGTGCCCCGCGACGTCGAGCAGTGGGTCAAGATCGACGCCGGCGTCAAGGTCGCCGCCGGCTCGCTGCTGGCGCTGGGCAAGCTGCCTCGCCTGTCGGCGCTGGCCCTCTCGGCCAGCATCATCCCGACCACGCTGGCCGGGCACCGCTTCTGGGAGCACGACGACCCCAAGGAGCGCTTCGGGCAGACCTCGCACTTCCTCAAGAACCTGGGCCTGCTCGGCGGGCTGCTGATCGCCGCCGTCGACACCGAGGGCAGGCCGTCGGTCGGCTACCGCGCCCGCCGCGCCGCGACCAAGGCCGCCGACAGCACCGAGAAGAGCCTGGAGAGGGCGCAGAAGCGGGCTGCCAGGGCCCAGCGGAAGGCCGAGAGGCAGTACAAGAAGGCCTCCCGCTGAGCGATCCGCTCCCGCCCGCGGCCGCGCTCCGGAGGATCGCCTTCCTCCTGGAGCGCGCCCGCGAGCCCACGCACCGCGTCTCGGCCTTCCGCACCGCCGCGGCCGTCGTCGACGCCCTCGGGCCCGAGGAGCTCGACCGGCGGATCCGGACCAGGACGCTGACCGACCTGCGCGGCATCGGGCCCAAGACGGGTGCGGCGATCGTGCAGGCGCACGCCGGCGAGGTGCCCGAGTACCTGGCCCGCCTCGAGGAGGCCCACGGCGAGCTACTGCCGCCGGCCGACGACGTCGCGGAGTTCCGGTCGCTGCTGCGCGGCGACCTGCACGTGCACTCGGACTGGTCCGACGGCGGCAGCCCGATCCGCGAGATGGCGGAGGCGGCGATCGGGCTGGGTCACGAGTACATGGCGCTGACCGACCACTCGCCCCGGCTGACCGTCGCCAACGGGCTGTCCGCCGAGCGGCTGGAGCGGCAGCTGGACGTCGTCGCCGCGCTGAACGAGGAGCTCGCCCCCTTCCGGATCCTCACCGGCATCGAGTGCGACATCAACGTCGACGGCAGCCTCGACCAGACCGACGAGCTGCTCGGGCGGCTGGACGTCGTCGTCGCCAGCGTGCACTCCGACCTGCGCGCGGACTCCGCGGCGATGACCGAGCGGATGCTGACCGCGGTCGCCGACCCGCACACCGACGTCCTCGGGCACTGCACCGGCCGGCTGCTGGTCCCCCGCGAGCAGCGGGAGGGTCGACGCCAGCGGCCGCGCCCGGAGAGCGCCTTCGACGCCGAGGCCGTGTTCTCGGCCTGCGTCGAGCACGGCACCGCCGTGGAGATCAACTCCCGGCCCGAACGGCTGGACCCGCCGCTGCGGCTGCTCACCCTCGCCGTCGACCTCGGCTGCGAGTTCGCCGTCGACACCGACGCGCACGCCCCCGGCCAGCTCGACTGGCAGGGCAACGGCTGCGAGCGGGCGGTCGAGTGCGGCGTCCCGCCCGAGCGGGTCGTCAACACCCGCACCGCCGACGACCTCCTCGCCTGGACCGCAGGCTGAGCGAGGTCGCTCACGAGTCGACCGCCCGGTCGGGGCCCACCCCCCCGCTGCCCGACCCGTGCGCGGTACTCCCGGACCAGGACCTGCAGCTCGGTGAGCGACTCACCCGGAGCGGCATCGCCGGCCAGCGCCGCGGTGCCGCGGAGGACGGGTCCCCTCGGCTGCGGACTCGGCCGTCGCGGCACCGGCCCCGCGACGGCCGGAGCGGGCCCACCCGTCGGGAACCGGCGCAGGGCGCGGCTCGGCGACCGGCGCGGGGCGCGGCTGTGGCACGGGGACGGGAGCCGGCGCCGGGGCCGTCCGGCGGCGCGGCACGAGCCGGGGACGGCGGCCGGCGCCCAGGTCCTCGAGCCAGCCCAGCAGCACCACCGCCGCGAGCAGCAGCACCCAGCTCGCGGCGTACTGCAGCAGGGCACCCTGCGTCGTGGCGGTGTGGAACCGGGCCAGGGGCGTGAGCGCCAGCGCGGGCGGGGTGAGCACGATGACGACGTCCACCCACAGCAACGCCGTCAGCGTGCGGCCGTGGAACAGCGACAACACCGGTCGCAGGCCGCGGGCCCGCTCCAGCCACCGCAGCCACGGGTCGAGCCGGAGCAGCACCAGCACGCCGCCCAGGGAGAACAGCGTGGTGGCGAGCGGGTTCGCCACCAGCGCGTAGGTGCCGTGCAGGTCCTGCTGCCACAGCGCGAGGCCGATCCCGGCGGCGACGCACAGCCCTCCGCCGAGGAGCGCGACGTCCCCCGGCACCCGCCGCAGCCGGCCGTCGTGGTGGGCGAAGCCGAGCAGCCAGCACCCGGTGTAGGCGCAGAGACCGAGGACGACGTCGGCGGTGTGCCCGACCGGGTTCGCGATCCCGATGGCGACCAGGACCACGGTCAGCAGCGGCAGCGTCATGAGCCGCAGCAGCCAGCGGCGGGAGAGCCACAGCAGCGGCGGGGTCAGCAGCACCAGCCACAGGGCGACCTGCACGAACCCCAGGGCCCCGACCAGGCCGGAACCCCCCGTGGGCACCGGCGGGTCGACGAGGGGCAGCAGCCACCGCCACCCGGTGCTCCAGGTCAGGGGCTCCGAGCCGGCGTCCGGGTCCCACCGCCAGCCCTCGACGACCATGACCGTGACCGCCGTGGCGGCGAACGCCCAGAACGGGACGAGCAGCGCCGGACCGGCACACCGCAGGTGGGCACGGGTGGAGCCGACCGCGTCCAGCCGGGCTGCGGCGGCGGCGCCACCGGCGGCGAACAGGACGCCGAGGGCGGGGAAGGCCACCGACAGCCACGGTCTGGGGAAGGTCTCGGCCGTGAGGACCCACCCCAGCGCGACGAACACGAGCAGCTTGACGTAGGTGCTCTCCCGACGCCTCACGGCTACCTCTCCCCCCGGGTTGCCTCTGCCACGGACGTCCAGACGTGCGGGTCCTCCCCGCCGAGCTGCCAGACGGCGATCCCGCGCAGCCCCGACGCGACGGCGACGTCCTGCTTGGCGGCGAGCGAGCGCGCGTCCTCGAACCACACGGTGTGCTGCTGACCCGCATCGGCGTAGCCGAAGGTCCAGGCGGCGGCCGCCGGGTCCCACCGGGGTTCGGCACCCACCCGCTCGGCGAGCGCGACGGCGTCGGTGGCCTGCAGGGTGCTGCCCCGGTCCGCGACCCAGTCGTAGCCGTAGGTGGCCACGCCGAGCATCAGCTTGTGCCGGGGGACGCGTTCGACGGCGTAGGCGACGACGTCCTCCACCCAGTCGGTCGGCGCGACCGGGCCGGGCGGGCTGCCGCTCCAGGAGTGGTCGTAGGTCATGACCCGCACCTGGTCGGCGATCTGCCCGATCAGCTGGTAGCTGTACGCGAGGGCGCCGGGCGTCTCCTCCGCGTCCCGGGCCGGGACCGCCACGGTCAGCAGCAGGCCGTGCGCGTGCAGGTCGTCGCGCAGCGCTGCGAGGAACTGCGTGAACGACGGCCCGGCGGTCGGCGGCAGGGCCTCGTAGTCGACGTCGACGCCGTCCCAGCCGTTGGCCAGCGCCACGTCGACCAGGGCGCGCCGGTGGTCGGCGGCAGCCACCGGGTCGGCGAGCACCCGGGCGACCGCCTCCCCCTGCCACTGCTCGTCGGCGAAGTTCTGCACGGCCGGGATGACCACGACGCCGTCGCCGGCGGCGGCCAGCCGGTCGACCACCTCGGCCGGCGGCGGGGTGAGGGCGAGCGTCCCGTCGGGCCGCACGGTGGCCCAGGTCGGGCTCACCTCGGTCAGAGCGCCGGCGTCCAGTGCCGAGTCGAGCGAGGCCGGCGCCCGCTGGTCCCAGACCGGCAGCCACGCCGCGGCCACGAGCCGCTCCGGCCGGTCCGGCGTCCCGGGCCGGAGGACGGCGACGGCGGCCACCGCGACCAGGACGGCGACGACCGCGAGCAGGAGCGCCCGCCGCCGTCTCACGGCCGCACCCCCACCGGCTCCACGGGCGCCGGGACCACGGGCTCGTCCACGTGCGCCGTGCGGGCCAGCTTGTTCCAGCCGAGCCGCACCCCCCGCAGCGCCGTCCCCAGCGACGCGTAGAGCAGGTAGGCCCGCAGCGGCTCGTAGATGAACCGGTACAGCGGCACGATCAGCAGGTGCGCCGGCCGCTCCCGGAGCAGGACGACCGCGACCACGGCCGAGACGCCGTACACCAGCGCGAAGAGGCCGAAGTAGCCGAGGACCGGCAGCGGTCCCTGCTCGGCGAGCATCTGCACGAGGACGACGGCGACCAGCGGGGTGAACACCATCGGTGTCACCACCGCGAGCACCGCCATCGGCATGACCAGCATCCCGAGCCAGCCGTGGCGCGGGCGCAGCAGCATGTTCCGGTGCCGCCAGACGGCCTGCAGCGTGCCGTACATCCAGCGCACCCGCTGACGCAGCAGCGCGTCCACGGTCTCCGGGGCCTCGGTGAGGGCGACCGCCTCGTCGGCCTGCTCCACCCGCCAGCCGTACTGGTGGAGCATCAGGGTCAGGTCGCAGTCCTCGGCCAGGGTGGCGTCGCTGTACCCGCCGACCTCCAGGACGGCGGCGGTGCGCCAGGCGGCACAGGCCCCGGGGATGACCATCACCGCGTTCACCAGCGCGGCGGCGGAGCGGTCGACGCCGATCTGGGTGACGTACTCGAGCGCCTGCCACCGGGTGACGAGGTTGCGGGCGTGGTTGCCGACCTTGACCACGCCGGCCACGGCCCCGACGTCCGGCCGGTGGAAGCGCGCCACGAGGGCGCCCACCGCGCCCGGTGTCAGCAGCGTGTCGGCGTCGATGGTGACGACGAAGGGCTGGTCGGCGGCCGCGAAGCCCTGGTTGAGGGCCGACCACTTGCCGCCGTTGGGCTGCCGGATCAGCCGGACCCGGGGGTCGCGGCGGGCCACCTCGAGGACCCGGTCGGCCGTCGCGTCGGTGCTGCCGTCGTCGACCACGATCACCTGCTCGACCGGGTAGTCCGAGGCGAGGACCGTCCCCAGGGTCCGGCCGATCACCAGCTCCTCGTTGTAGGCCGCGATCAGCACCGCGACCGGCGGTCGCGCCGACGTCGTCCGTCGGCCGACCAGATGTGCCCGCAGCAGCGCGAGCGCGGTGTTGAGCAGACCGAAGCCGAGCATCGTGGCGACGGCCACGACGAACAGGACCGCCAGCAGCGAGTCCGGCCAGACGAACAGCGCCGTGACCAGGTGGGTGGCCAGGTGGTCCCAGGCCGTCGCCTCGACCGCGCCGGTGCGCGCCCGCAGGTCGGCCGACACCTGCGGCATGGAGTGGAACGTGTACCCCGCGGCCCGGGCCTGGCCGATCAGCCGTTCGACGTAGGCCAGCGTGAGGGAGCGGTCGGTCCCGCCCGCGTCGTGCAGCAGGACGGTGATGTCGTCCTGCTCGCCGAGCGGCGGCAGGGGGATCTCGCCGGTCCGCTCCCCGGAGGCGTAGGCCCAGTCGTGCGGGTCGAAGTCGTGCGAGACCACGGCATAGCCCAGTCGCTGGGCCCGCAGGATGCCCGGCACGTCGTCCCGCATGGACTCCTCGTCCTCACCCTCGTAGGGCAGGCGGAAGTAGGACGCGTACCGACCGGTCTGCGCCCGCATGATGCGGTCGGCCAGGGCGATCTCGACCTGCTCGCGGAACGCCGTCGAGGTGTTGACGTCGATGTGGGTCAGCGAGTGGTTGCCGAGCGCGTGACCCTCCCGCACGATCCGCCGCATGATCTCCGGGTGGCGGACCATCTGGTCGCCGGTGACGAAGAAGGTCGCCTGGACCCCGTGCTCGCTGAGCAGGTCGAGCAGGCGCGGGGTGTACACCGGGTGCGGGCCGTCGTCGAAGGTCAGCGAGACCGTCCGCTGGGCGGTCGTGTCGTAGCCGTAGCGCTGGAGCGCGTAGCCCGCCGGCCCGGCCTTCGCGGCGTCCTCGGGCGAGAGCCGGGTGACGACCTGGCCGTCGAACGGGTCCTGCCCGTAGGTCTGCCCGCCGGCCCGGAGCAGCCGGACGACGCGGACGAGCGGGCCCTCGCCGACCACCCGCGGCTCACCGACCTTGAGCACCGTGGGTCCGTCCGGGACGGACGCCCCGGCGAGCGCAGGCACGGCGACGACGTTCGGCACCACGACGGCGGCCGACCCGCCGAGGACGACGAGGAGGGTCAGGAGGACGGCGCGCAGGCGTCGCCAGCGCCGTCCGGAGGGGTTGGCGAAGACGGGGGTCGAGGTGTGTCCGGGCAGGGGCAGACGTCTGGAGGATGAGTGACGACCCATGGCGAGAGTCCCTCGTGTGCGACGGGCAGACAGGGGGCGGCGGACCCGGTGCAGGTGGCCTGGGCGCGGCGGGAGAGCCGGCAGGGCCGTGCGTCAGCCGGGGTGGCCGGGCGTACCGGCGGTGGCGCCGGCGCTTCCGAGGACGGCGGGACCCGCGGGCGGCACCGCCCACGACGGGACCAGGTCCGCGACGACCGACCCACAGGGACGGGGCGTCCTGGAGCGGGTGGAGGACGGGCAGGTGTGCCCGCGTCCGCCTGGCCCGCCCGGAGCGGCCGGCGTCGGCTCGGCAGCCGCGGCCGGGATGCGGCCCAGGAACGGCGGGACGGGGCGCTCCGGACGATGCCGGGACCGCTGGGACGTCTGCGCCGACGGGCTCCGGAGGCGCAGGCTCCCGGGGGTCGTCCGCGGCGGGTCGGGCGCCCGCGTCGCCGCCGGTGTCCCCCGTGGGCGCAGCAGCCCCGTGCCGGAGACCCGCGAGGCGACCGGCAGCACGTGCTGCAGCCACGAGCCCCGGAACCGCGGGACCACCGGAGTGCGCAGGCCGGAGCCTGTCACTGCACGCATGACACACCTGTTCTGCACGTCGCTCCCCCCGTGGCCGCATCCGCCTGAGCGGTGGTGCGGTCAGCGACGGGCACTGGGTCCCGTCAGCAGGAGAGCAAGATCCCGTTCGGGCGTGCAGGGGACAACCGCCTCCCGCGCGACCCGCACCGGCCCTGGGCGTGTGTGACACAGCGTGACCACACATGCGGAACTGAGTCAGGTCATCCGGCAGCCCCGACCGGATCGACGAGCTGCTCGGGCGGCTGCTGGTCCCCCGCGAGCAGCGGGGGGGAACGACGCCAGCGACCCCGTCCGGAGAGCGCCTCCGACGCCGAGCACGGCACCGCGGGGGAGATCGACTCCCGGCGCGCGCGAGTCGCCCCGGCGCTAGACGGTCAGCGCCGCCTGCGCCTGCCAGCCCTCCCACGCCGAGGCCACCATCTCCTCGATCCCGTGGACCGCCGTCCAGCCGAGCTCCCGCCGGATCAGCTCGGCCGAGGCCACCACCCGCGCCGGGTCGCCGGCACGGCGCGGGGCGACCACGGGCTCGGACCACGGCTGGTCCGCGGTGCCGGTGACCCGCCGGATGGTCTCGACCACCTCCCGCACCGAGACCCCGTCGCCGCGGCCGATGTTCGCCGTCAGCGCCTCGATCCGCCCCTCGACCAGCGCGGCCGCGGCCGCGACGTGCGCCGAGGCGACGTCGGCGACGTGCACGAAGTCGCGGACGCAGGTGCCGTCGGGGGTGTCGTAGTCGTCGCCGAACACCTGCGGCGGCCGCCGGGCGACCAGCTGCCGGAACACCAGCGGCACGAGGTTGGCCGTGCCGCGGTCGGCCAGCGCCGGGTCGGCGGCGCCCGCGACGTTGAAGTAGCGCAGGGCGGCGTAGCGCAGTCCGGTGGCCGGGGCGACGTCGGCCAGCATCTGCTCGCCGATCAGCTTGGTCCGCCCGTACGGGTTCACCGGCAGGCACGCGGTGCCCTCGTCGACCAGGTCGACGTCCGGGGCGCCGTAGACCGCGGCGCTGGAGGAGAAGACGAACCGCGTCACGCCCGCGCCCGTGACCGCCTCGAGCAGGGCGCGCAGCCCCTCGACGTTCTCCCGGTAGTACCGCAGCGGCTGCCGGACCGACTCCTCCACCTGCTTCCTCGCCGCGAGGTGCACCACGCCGCGCACCCCGTGCTCGTGCACGGTGCGGACCACGGTCTCGCCGTCGGCGACGTCGGCCGGCACGAGGGGGACGTCACCGACGCGCTCCCGGACACCCGAGGAGAGGTCGTCGAGCACGACGACGTCCTCGCCCGCCGCGCGCATGGCCGCGACGACGTGCGACCCGATGTAGCCGGCTCCGCCGGTGACCAGCCACGTCATGCAGACCCCGGCCTCTCGCTCGTCCTCGGGCGGGCGCAGCCCGGCGTCCCACCCTAGGGCGGCGACGTCCCCGCCCCGGGCCGGTCTCGCGGCCCCGTGTCCGCGAGACCGGCCCCGGCCCACCGCCCGGAGGGGTGCACCGGCACCGGCTCCTCCGGGAGGTCGACCCGTCGTCCGTGGCCGCGCGGCATCGCGGGCCGCGGCACCTCGCCCGCGCCCCGGCGACCACGTCGTCCCCAGGCGGCCGGGGCGACCACGTCGTCCCCAGGCGGCCGGGGCGACCACCGGACAGCGTCCCTCCGGCCACCGCGGGCACCGATCTCAAGCCGGCGGGAGCGCACCGGCGCCACTCGGCCGTCGACCGTTCTCCACCGCTCGCCGCGCCCCGCCCGACAGCCGGGCGACGAGCTCCTCGAGCGGCCCCCGAGCGTGGTGGTGGCTCCACACCAGGGCGAAGGTCACCACCACGGCGGACTGGAGGAGGAACCCCCACGCACCCCCGGGGAGATCAGGGGAGCTCAGCAGCAACAGGTGGAGGCTGTACAGCGTCAGGGTCATGCTCCCCGCAGCTGCCAGCGGCCGGAGGGGAGCCGTGGTGACGCGGCCCACGAGGATGCAGACCCCCACCACCACCAACCCGACGCCGATCGTGTACGCGAGGTCGAACGGGGTGCTGGAGTGCGCCAGGGTCGTCGCCAGCCACCACGGGGTGTCCGGCGGCGTGACCCCGCTCGCGCCCTCCCGCAGGAACCCCGCGAACTCCTCCTGGCTCATGGACTGCAGGGCGACCGACTCCAGACGCGCCCGCCCGCCGAAGACGTCGAGCAGCAACCAGGAGACCGTGCGCGCGGCCACGGCGAGACCGACCCCGACCAGCACGATGATCAGGACGGTGCGGCGCGAGGTCAGCAGTGCACGCCCCACGGCCAGACCGGCGCAGAGGTAGGCCATCCACGGCAACGCGGGATAGACGCCGGTGAGGGCCAGTTCCCGCAGTGCGTGGAGCGGGTCGTCGACCAGTGCGCCGAGGGTCGGGTTCGGCACGGGGTCCACCAGCTCCGTGCCGGCGCGGAGCACGTGGCTCAGCAGGGGCATCGCCACGGCGACCGTCGCGGCCAGCCCCACGAGAGTGCGGGTGGACAGGGACAGCACGGGGACGGCCAGCAGGAACAGCACCGCGTAGTAGGGCAGGATGACCGACGCGAGGTCGGCCGGCACCACGTAGCCCAGCAGGAGGCCCACCGCGCCGATCACGAGGGCGCGGACGAGCAGCGAGGCCGCCTCGGCGGTCCACCGGCGTCCCGTCGGACGGCGTCGGCCACCGCTGGCGAAGGCGATCCCCACACCTGCCAGGAGCGCGAAGAGTGCGGCCGACTTCCCGGCGGCCACGCTCCACGCCAGGGACAACTCCCCGTCCTCGTCCGTGGCCGTGTAGTTGTGCACCGCCATCATGCCGACGAGGGCGACACCCCGGGCGGCGTCGATGCCGACCAGGCGGGCGCGCGGACGCCCGTCCGCCTGCGTGCCCGGGATCGCCGGCGTGCCGGGGACGTCCCCCGAGGCGGCCGGGTCGCAGGCGTGGCGGAGCGGCGTGGCCCCGCGGGTCGCGGCGTCCCCCGGGACGGCCTCGCCGGACGGGGCGGGGGCCTCCCGCTGCGGCACCTGCGGGCCGGCCGTCATCGCTGCGCCCCCGTCACGGCGGAGCCGGTCAGGCCCCGGCGTCCGTTCCGTGCCGGCGGTGGCGGCGACGCACGGTTGACCTTCTGCGCCGGGATGCCGCACCAGGTCGTGCCCGCCGGGAGCACCTCGCCCTTCATCGCCAGCGACATCGCGGACAGGGTGGCGTCCTCCTCCACGACGGAGCCGTAGAGGACGACGGCCTTGTCCCCCACGCTGGCGCGGTCGCGCAGCGTGACGTGGTCCATCTTCATGACGCGGTCCTCAAAGAGGTGGGTCTGCAGCGACGCGTTCGCGCCCACCGAGACGTCGTCCCCGATGGTCACGAGGTCGAACTCGGTGAGGTAGGTGGTGCCGAGCAGGCTCCGTCGGCCCACCCGGGCGCCGAACAGCCTGAGCGCGGCCCCGAGCACCGGGGTGCCGGTGAGGAAGGTGAGCAGGGCCGGCACCGCCGCCGCCTCGTAGATCCCCGTGACGAACTCCGTCCGGCGGACGAAGCCGCTCCACAGCGGTCGCACCCGGGGCCGGTACCGGCCGACGACGAGCCACTTGAGCGCAGCCACGAAGAGGAGGACGCCGACGCTGGACGCCAGCGCCACCACGGGGGCGAGCAGGACGGTCGCCACGGTGCCCCACGAGACGGCCAGCGAGGACAGGCCGTACAGCGTGGCGAACATGGCGACGGCGAGCAGGGAGCTCGGCAGCACGATCCGGAGGAACTCGATCGCGTACCGAGCGCGGACCTGCCGCCGGGACGGGGTGAACGTCTCCGCCTCGGTGAAGTCCTCGAACAGCTCCCGGCGCGGCAGGTAGAAGGGCGGCGAGCCCAGCCACGACGTCCCGGCCTCCACCCCGGAGGGCGGCGGGACGCTGCGGACACCGATCAGCGACCCGTTCCCCATGACCGTGCCCGACGGGACGTACGCGGCGTTCCCGACGAAGGCACGGGACCCGATCTCGGTGGACCGGAAGGCCACGTGGCCGTTGGCGTACGCCGCGCTCCCGACGGTGGCCATGTCGGCGACGAAGCAGCCCTCACCCAGGGTCAGCAGGTCGGGGTCGATGTGGGAGATCGTCGAGACCTCGGCGCCCGTGCCGACCCTGGTCCCCAGCGCTCGCAGCCAGAGGGGTGTGTAGAGCGTGGAGTACATCGTGTTGTTCAGCAGCAGGCTCAGCTCGAGGAGCTTGTCGCCGAGCCACTTCTCGAGGCCGAGCTGGGAACGGAGGTGGTGCACACCCTCCGGGGTCGCCGGCAGGACCAGGCGGCGGGCACCCAGGATCAGCGTGCACGAGGAGGCCACGAACAGCGGGCCCGAGAGTGCGGCGGCGAGCAGCGCGACCGCCGTCCCGGAGGTCAGCAGGGCCCACCAGACGACCGCCACCACCGGCAGCATGATCAGGAACGGCAGCAGCTCGAGCAGCAGGACGCCACCGACGAAGCCGGCCAGGAGCGCGCGCGACCAGGTCCGCGGAGCGGCCGCGCAACTGGCCATCAGCTCGACGACCGGGTCGACGGCCTCCGGTGCCGGTCGAGCCGGGGAGCCGGCCCAGGTCTCCCCCTCCGGGATCGTCTGCCCGGACTGGAGCAGCGACTGCTCGCGGAGGATGGCGGAGGCGCCCACCTCCGACCCGCACTCCAGCACGCACTCGGACCCGACCACCGCTCCGGCGCCGACCGTGACGGGGGCAATGGAGAGGACCCCCTCGGCCACCCGGTGGCCGTGCAGCTGCGTGCCGTAGCCGACGGTGGCCCCGGTGTGCACCCGCAGGAGCGCAGGCAGCGAGATGGCGGCCGTCCCGACGTGGGACTCGTCGTCCACCTGGGCGCCGGCCAGCCGCAGGTAGGTCGCCGCCCACGGGGAGCCGCTGAGCACGGTCAGCGGCGAGATCGTCATGAGCTTCTCGAGCGTCCACACGCGCAGGTGCGCGGCGCCCCAGAGCGGGTGGTCGCCGACCGCCAGTCCGCGGGAGAGCAGCCGGGAGCCGACGACCGGCAGCACCCACCGCGTCAGGAGGTAGACGGTCGGCAGCGCGATCGCCAGCTGGACGACCATGGCGAGCGAGGGCTGACCGTCGTTCAGCCCGTAGACGAGCGCGACCGGCCACAGGAACAGCAGGACGACGGCGACGAGAACGGATGCCTGCGCGAACCCGAACCCGACGACACGCGCGGTGGACGGCGGCGCGGGTCGCGGCGCGTGGAGCGGGAGCCCCTCGGCGTCCGGCTGGGCACTGACACCGGCCTCGAGGAAGGCCGCCAGGGCCCGCACCGTGGGATGCCGGTAGAAGTCCAGGATGGACAGGCCGGCGCCCAGGTCGCTCTCCCGCATCGCGGAGACGACGTTCGCCGCGACGAGGGAGTGCCCGCCCAGCGCGTCGAAGAAGTCGGCGTCCACCGAGACGGAGCCCGGGGGCAGCCGGAGGGTCTCCTCCCACACGCCGGCGATCCACGCCTCCGCCGGCGTGGTCGGCGGCAGGTACTCCTGGTCGGAGCGGATGAGCCGGGGACGACTCGGCTCGGGCAGCCGGCCGCGGTCGGCCTTGCCGCTGGGCAGCATCGGGATGGCGCCGACCACGTCCAGGTAGGCCGGCACCATGTACGGCGGCAT
Organism: Geodermatophilus siccatus; assembly: GCF_900103785.1. Taxonomy (GTDB): domain Bacteria; phylum Actinomycetota; class Actinomycetes; order Mycobacteriales; family Geodermatophilaceae; genus Geodermatophilus; species Geodermatophilus siccatus. The sequence continues at coordinate 306,930 of NZ_FNHE01000006.1, forward strand.
CTGGTGGGTCAGGCGCTGGTGGAGCTCGTCGATGACCTCGTCGGCCCGGTCGCCCGACGGGTCCACCGCGGAGCCGTCCCGCAGGACGACGTATCCCGCGAGCTCCCCGCCGGTGTCGGGGGACGGCAGGAGCGTCACCACCGCCCCGGTCACCTCGTCGTGCTCGAGGAGGACGCTCTCGATCTCCTGCAGGTCCACGCGGTGGCCCCGCACCTTGACCTCGCTGTCCGCGCGGCCCAGGTACTCCAGCTCGCCGTCGGGCAGGAAGCGGCCCAGGTCGCCGGTGCGGTAGATGCGCTCGCCGGGGATGCCGCGGGGATCGGGGATGAAGCGGTCGGCGGTCAGGTCGGGCCGGTTCACGTAGCCGACGGCCACCCCGGGCCCGCCGACGCAGATCTCCCCGACGCCTCCAGCCGGGACCGGCTGCCGGTCGTCGTCCAGGAGCACCACCCGGTAGGTCGGCAACGGGCGGCCGATGGTCACCGGCTTCCCCGGCCGGAGCTCGGCCATCGTGCACGTGACGGTGGTCTCGGTGGGCCCGTACGTGTTGAGGATCCGGCGGCCCGGTCCCCAGCGGTCGACCAGCTCGCGGGGGCACGCCTCGCCGCCGACGTTCACCGTGCGGATCCGGGGGAGGAGACGGTCGAGCGTCGCCAGCACGGTGGGGACGCAGTAGATCATCGTGATCTCGTGCTCTTCGAGGAAGTCCGCCAGCCCGGAGCCCACCCGGCGGCCGTCGGTCGGACCGGCCACCACGGTGGCGCCCACGGCCCAGGTGGGCCAGATCTCCTCGATCGAGAAGTCGAAGGCGATGGTCATGCCCTGGTAGACGCGGTCGGAGGACTCCACCCCGTACAGCGAGGGCACGATGCCGATGAAGTTGCAGATGCTCGACTGGCCGACCGCCACGCCCTTGGGGCGGCCACTCGAGCCCGACGTGTAGATGATGTAGCAGACCGGGTCACCGTCGGTCCCGACGGCCGGACGCGTGCTCGGCTGCATCGCCAGCTGCGGCCGCTCCTCGTCGAGGTGGAGGCGGTCGCACGGCAGGGCGGCGGTCGACGCGGCGAAGTCCGTCGTGGTCACCACCAGGTCGAGGGCGGAGTCCTCGGCGATGTACAGCAGCCGGTCGGCCGGCGCCGCCGGGTCGATGGGGACGAAGGTCGCCTCCGTCTTGGTGATCCCGAGCAGGGTCACGTAGGTGTCCACCGAGCGGTTGAGCAGGATGCCGACCCGTGACCCGGCCCGGATGTCCCGGCTCATCAGCAGGTTGGCCAGCCGGTTGGCGCGCTGGTCCAGGTCCGCGTACGAGATCCGCTCGCCGTCGCACTCCAGGGCGACGGCGGCCGGCCGGCGGTCACAGGACAGCTCGAAGTAGCGGCTCAGCCGCGAGCACCGTGCGCCGGGGCCGCCGAGCTCCTCGACGAGGTTGTCGTGGAAGCGGTATGCGGTCGGGCTGCTCTGGGCCCGCTGACCACCCGGCGGAGCGAGGGGCTCCCCGCGGTCTCCCGCGAACAAGGAGAAGAAGTCGAGGTCTTCCTGGCGCGACGTCATCGCTTCACTTCCTGTTGTCGGCGGGGATCGACCCGGGGAGCACGACGAGCTCGTGGGCGCTCGGGGGTCTGCGGTTCGAGCCCGTCCTGGCGTCGGCCGTCGCCGTCGCGGTGTCCAGGACGGCGGGCAGGGCGGCGGGGACGACATCGACGGGCGCGTCGGTCGGCTCCGGGGACGGCTCCGGCGGCACCGGCGGAGTCCGCCCGGGAACCGGGCCGGACAGCTCTCCCGTGCGGCTCACCGTGCGGCCTCCGCGTTGCCGGTCGCAGCCGGGCTCGCGCCGTCGACCGCCGGGAGGACCATCGTGCCGGTGCCCTCGGTGGTGAACATCTCCAGCAGCAGGGCGTGCGGGGTGCGCCCGTCGACGACGGTGGCCCGCTTCACCCCGCCCTCGACCGCCCGCAGGCAGGCGGCCATCTTCGGCACCATCCCCGAGTCCAGCGTCGGCAGGACCCCGGCCAGCTCGCGGGTGTCGATCTTCTGGACCAGGGAGTCGCGGTCGGGCCAGTCGGCGTAGAGCCCCTCGACGTCGGTCAGGACGACGAGCTTCACCGCCCCCAGCGCCACGGCCAGCGCCGCGGCGGCGGTGTCGGCGTTGAGGTTGTGCACCCGCCCGCTCGCATCCGGTCCCACCGTGGAGACCACGGGGATGTGCCCCGCCTCCAGCAGCGTGGTGACCGGCGTGGGGTCGACCGCGACCACGTCGCCGACCAGGCCGACGTCCACCGGCCGGCCCTGCACCATCGCGTGCGTGCGGGCGGCGGTGAACAACCCGCCGTCCTCCCCCGACAGGCCCACCGCGCGCCCGCCGTGCTCGTTGATCAGGCCCACCACCTCAGGGCCCACCTGGCCGACGAGCACCATGCGGACGACCTCGATCGTCTCCTCGGTGGTCACCCGCAGGCCGCCGCGGAACTCGCTGGGGACGCCGAGCCGGTCGAGCATCGCGGTGACCTGCGGGCCGCCGCCGTGCACGACCACGGGCAGGATGCCGCAGGTCCGCAGGAAGACCATGTCCTCGGCGAAGGCCCGGCGGCACTCCTCGTCCACCATCGCGTGGCCGCCGTACTTCACCACCACCACGTTCCCGTGGAACTCCTTGAGCCACGGCAACGCCCCGGTCAGGACCGCGACCTTCCGCCGGTCTCCCTCCGGGTCGTGGGTGCGCATCACCCGCGTGGTGCCGATCCGCCGGCGGGGCCGCGGCGTCGGGAGCGTGCGGTCCATCCGGGGGGTCGTGGCGAGGTTCTCTGTGACGTGTTGTGTCATGTCGAGTACACCGAGTTCTCGTAGACGTCTGCGAGGGGGCGGGTCGCGGGTCCGGGAGGTGTCCTCCAGGAGCCGCGGTCGAGGTCAGCGCACGACCGGTGGTCCGGCATCGGGCATCAACCCCGGCCGTCGCGCAGGCCGACGAGGGATCGCCTCCAGGCGACCTCGTGCTGCATCTGACCGGTGCGCTGGAAGAGCCGGACCTGGTGCGTGCCGGCCAGCACGCGGGCGAGGGCGTCGCGGTCGACGGGCTCGAAGCCCAGCCGTCGCCAGAAGGCCCCGCGGTGGCGGCTGAACAACCACGCCTGACGAGCGCCCTCCTCGGCCGCCCGCTCCAGCGTGAAGGCGGCCAGCCGCAGACCCAGGCCCTCGCCCCGCCGGGACGCATCGACGGCGACACTGCGGATCAGCGCCTGCCGACCGTCCTCCGACAGCTCGTACCCGGCGGAGCCCTGCACCTGTCCCGTTGCGTCGCGCAGCACCCACAGCCGCACGGCCGGGTCCCGGAGGCCGCTGCCCGTGAGGTCGGCGCGGGTCAGGAACCGGAGCAGGTCGGGGACGTCCGTCGGGGTGAGCGGGCGGAGCGCCTCCTCGAACCGGGCGCCGCGGCCGTCGACCGGCAGAGCCCGGTCCGGCAGCGGACCGTGCTCGAGCGCGTCGACCGTGGCGGGGAGCACCGGCTGGCCGGCGGTACCGACGAGGACGGCGCCGCCGGCCGGGGCGTGCCTGGTCGGGGTCCGGAGCTGCGCGCGTCGCCGTCGGCGGTCAGCCGGTGGAGCGCCTGCGGCGTCGGCGGGGTCGGCCGCGACAGCAGCGACCGTCGGGGTCAGGGATGGCCTCATGGCTGGGGTCCTCGGATCACGTGGGCATGCAGGCGTGTGTGGGTTCGTGGCACCGCAGGAGTGGCGGCATGCCAGAGACCGGCTGCCGCTCAGCACGCCCGTGGACGGGCGTGGCGGATCAGCCGGGAGTAAGGGGGATCAGTCGGGGCGGCAGCCCGGGTCGTCAGCACCGCCGACGACCGATCCGGCGACGCCGGAGCACACCAGGACGGCGGCACCGAGGGACGGTGCCGCCAGGGCGGCAGGCAGGACCGCCACCGGGAGGCCGAACGCGTTCTCGCTCCCCGGACCGGACGAGGCCGAGGACGCGTGCGCGCCCGTCACCGGCCCGCTCGGCGCGATCGGTGACGGCGGGGGCGGGGCCAGGGGAGCGGGCATCGGCGGCGCCGGGGCCGACGGCGGAGCGGCCGGGACCTCATCGGCGTCGACGACGGCCGTGGGCGCGGACGCCCCTGGAGCGGGATCGCCCCGGTCGGCCGAGGACGGGAGCCCACGGGGCGAGACGGCGGCACTCCCCTGCACCGGCGCACCACCGGCAGCCTGGTTTCGGAGCGCATCCCGGAGGACCGACGGCGTCGGGGCAGGCGGAGGGGCCGGGGCGGTGACGGTCTCCGGCCCGAGGTCGGCGCCCTCGGCGCCTGTGGCCTCGGGGACCGTGACCTCGGTGTCCGGGGTGGGCGTGGCCGTCGCCGCCGGGGGCGCCACGGCGTGGGCCGTGGGAACCGGCGCACTCCCTGCCGCCGCGGTCACGGAGACGACCGTTGCGGTCGTCGCGGTCCCGGGCGTGGTCGTCGCGGGCGTCGTCGTCCTCGGCTCCGCCGGCGCGGGGGTCGCGGTCCCGGGCGTCGTCGTCCCGGGCGTGGTCGTCGCGGGCGTGGTCGTCCCGGGCGTCGTCGTCCTCGGGTCCGCCGGCGCGGGGGTCGCGGTCCCGGGCGTGGTCGTCCCGGGCGT
>NZ_FNHE01000006.1:311700-313289 GCF_900103785.1 Geodermatophilus siccatus
GTCGTCCCGGGCGTGGTCGTCCCGGGCGTGGTCGTCCCGGGGGTCACAGTCCTCGGGGTGCCGGATGGCGGGGGCGCAGGGGCCGCCGGGGCGGCCCGGGGCGTTCCCCCCGGCGCCGCCGGCGCAGGCGTCGCCGACGGGGGCATCAGCGGAGTGGGCGCTCCGGACGGGGGCGTTCCGGCCGGCGGGGTCACGGGTGAGGGCTCCGCCGCCGGAGTGGGAGCGTCCTGCGGAGTGGCCGGCTCGTCACCTGATGAGCCGGTCGGGGACTCCGCAACGGCCACATCGCCGTCGGAGGTGCCGGCGGGCTCGGACGGCGGGTCGCCGTCCGCCGACCCCCCGGAGGTGCCGGAACCGGTGGCCGGCTCGTCCTCGGCGTCGTCCGCGTCGTGGTCGTTCGGCACGGGCGCCGAGGGCAACGGCTGGTCCGGCGGTTCGACGTCACCACCCTCGGCCACCGGCGGGGACAACGGCAGGGACGCGCCCTGCTCCGCGGCGGCGGAGCCGGCGGACACGACCGTCGCCACCCATGCGGTCCCCAGGAACAGGACCATCAGGAGGATCCGCCGGCCCCACAGCGGGAGGACGGTCCGCGAGCCAGGCACGACGAGGGGTGCCGCGGAACTCCCGCGCACCCACTCACCATCCCCCGTGCTCGCGATCACTCGCTGCTCCCTGACCACATCCGTTCGGACGACGATGTGGCGTGCAACCAGGGCTTCCTTCCCCGTCACCTGTAAGCGACTGTCTTGGCGGACGGGTGGGACGTCAACAAGAAGCCACCCGGCTCGGATACACGCCGGGTCGAAATGCACGGACGGTCACCGGCAGATCCGTGTTCGCATACGAAACGGGCTCGTCCCGACTCAGAATCGGCAGATGCTGGGAACGCCGCGCTGGCGCCGCCTGCCCAGGTGCCACGGGAGGTGGACAGCCGCGGAGCACGTCGCTCGATGCGCCGAGCGCCGGCGGAGATCGCGCGTCGAGCCCGCGGCGGAGCAGGGAGAACGGACCGCACCGAGCGCGCGTGACAGTCAGTCCAGGGCACTGTCGCCACCAGCAGGACGCCCAGGCCGCCGATCGAGAGGCCGCTCGGGCAGCGATCGCTGTCGGCCGCCCCTGGGCTGTCAGGGACCTCTACCAGGTCACCGGCCGTGCTCGTGGAGAGCGGTGTCGAGGGCGGTCGGGAGGGCGGTGAGGAAGGCGTCGACCTGGGCGTCGGTGAGCACCAGGGCCGGCGCCAGCCGCAGCACGCCCGGGGCGACGGCGTTGGCCAGGAACCCGGCCTGCCGCAGCGCGGTCTCCAGCGCGGCGGCGACGTCGGCGGTGAGCACCACGCCCAGCAGCGCGCCGCGGCCGCGCACCCCGGCCACGCCGGGGTGGGCCAGGGCCTCGATGCCGGCGGTGAACCGCTGCTCGAGCTCCTTGGCCCGCTCCAGCAGCCCCTCCTCGCGGATGGTGTCCAGCACCGCCAGGGCGGCGGCGGCGGCGATCGGGTTGCCGCCGAAGGTCGACCCGTGGCTGCCGGCGCCCAGCAGCTCCGCGGCGGCGCCGAAGGCCAGCGTGGCGCCCAGCGGCAGCCCGCCGCC
>NZ_FNHE01000003.1 GCF_900103785.1 Geodermatophilus siccatus
CCGTGCACCGGGTGTTGGTGCGCTGCCGGATCAATCGGCTCTGGCATGTCGACCGGGTCACCGGCGAACCGATCCGCCGCTATGAGATGACCCGGCCCGGCGAGCTGGTGCACGTCGATGTCAAGAAGCTGGGCAACATCCCCGACGGCGGCGGCTGGCGCATCCACGGCCGGGCGCTGGGCAGCCGCAACAGCCAGGCCCATCGCAATCCCGCCCGACCGCGCAAGGTGCACGGCCGCGCCAACCTGGGCTACTGCTACGTGCACTCGGCCATCGACGGCTACAGCCGGCTGGCCTACTCCGAAGCCCTCGACGACGAGTCAGCCGCCACCGCACTGGCCTTCTGGGCCCGCGCCCGCAGCTTCTTCGCCGGCCACGGCATCACCGTCGAGCGGGTGCTCACCGACAACGGCAGTGCCTATTGCAGCCACGCCTGGCGCGAGGAACACCGGCGGCTGGGCATCCGGCACTCCCGCACCCGGGTGCGCCGACCGCAGACCAACGGCAAGGTCGAGCGGCTCAACCGCACCCTGCTGGAGGAATGGGCCTACCGACGGCTCTACACCTCAGAGACCGCCCGCCGGGCGGCCCTGTCAGCCTGGCTGCACCACTACAACCACCACCGGCCACACACCGCCCTGGGCAACCTCCCGCCGATCACCCACTGCACCAACGTCTCAGGTCAGTACAGCTAGGCGAGCCGGCCGTCGTCACGGACGACGCGCAGGTGCGGGCCGGTGCAGACGTCGGCGCGGGAGTCCTCGACGAGCGGCAGGCCGACCACGCGGCGGACCCGGTTCTCCGGGACGTCGAGGGCGCGGGCCAGCGCCGCAGCCAGGCGCTCGCTCACCATCCCCGAGTGCCGGCCGGCCGCGATGCGCGCGATGGTCTCGGGCGCGATCGCCCACTGGGCCCTCCGCGATGCCGCCTGGGCGCTCGAGGACAGCTCCATCAGGCGTCGCTGCACCAGCCGCTGCAGGTCGTCGTCCGCCACCCGGAACAGGCTAGGCCGACGGTGCCCCCCGGGGCACTCCGACCGCGCCGAAGGCGTCCACGACGTCCCGGCTGCTGCAGCGGTAGGTGAGCAGGCTGTAGTCGAGGCTCGCCAGCGAGCGCTGCGCCGCCTCCGGGTCGACCACCCCGCAGGCGTCCTGCACCACCACCGGCAGGAGGCCGAGGTCGGCGGCGTGCCGGGCGGTCGGCTCGATCCCGATCTCGAGGACGGCGCCGACCAGGACCAGCGTGGTCACACCCCGGTCGCGCAGCACCTGCTCGACCGGGGTGCCGACGAACGCCGACATGCCGAGCTTGTCGAGCACCGGTTCGCCGTCCACCGGCGCCAGCTCGCCGGCGAGCTGGGTGTGCGGCGCGTCCGGCGGGAAGGCGGCGGTCACCGCGGCCGCATCGCCCAGCCGCTGCCACGCCATGGCGGTGCGCAGCGCCGCCACGCCCATGTGCGTCGGCGGGAGCGACACGTGCCGCACGTACAGCACCGGGACACCCGATGCCCGGGCCGCCCGCAGGACCGCGCCGATCCGCTCGACCAACCGGTCCCTGTCCTGGACGTGGGCCAGGATGCCCACCTGCGCGTCGTACACGAGCACCGCCGACGTCGTCGGACGGCACATCTCGCCCACCGTCTCAGGGACGGCCATGCCGAAGGCCTGCTGCATGCGCGGCAGCCTGGCAGCCCCCGGCAGCTCCGCGAGCGGTCGAGCACGCGGCGGGTGGGGACGGCCCCGGGTCGGCAGGATGCCGGCGGCTCAGCCGGCCGGGACGGCGGCGGTCGCGAGCACCTCCCGCGCCCGGTCGCCGGCCAGCAGCACCTCGGGCAGGCCGGCCAGCGCGGTGCGCATCTGCTCCACGCCGCCGAACTGGAAGCCCAGCTGGGTGGGGTAGCAGGCGCAGGCGTCGGCGCGCCGGTCGAGGTCCTGCGGCAGGTGCACCTCGGCCAGCCCGCCGGGCAGCGCCGGGCCGGGGACGGCGGCCGGGTCGCGCAGCACGTAGGGGCTGTCGCGCCACCACAGCACCGGCCGGTCCAGGCCCGCCACGGCCCGCAGCACCTGCAGGTGGTCGACGTGCCCGCCGAGCGCCTGCGGGGCCAGCCAGAGGTCGGCGTCGTGTCCCTCCAGCGCCGCGCCGAGCGACCGCCACACCTGGTCGTCCTCGTGCGCGCCGGCGAAGAGGTCGGCGGCGCTGGTGTAGCCGCGGTGCGGCGCCTCGGGCAGGCCCAGGTAGACCGGGCTGGCGCCCAGCACGGCCATCGCCGCGGCGTCCTCGTCGCGGCGCAGGGCCAGGTAGTCGACGTCGGCCGGCAGCCCCTTGTCCAGCTGGCAGGCCAGCGCGAAGCCGGCCGGGTCGGGCACGCTCGCGGTGAAGCAGGTGACCACGGTGACCTCGTGGCCGGTCGCGGCCAGCGCCGCGAGCGTGCCGCCGGCGGAGAAGGCGGCGTCGTCGAGGTGCGGGCTGACCGCGAGCACCCTCACAGCAGGTGCGCCGCGGAGCGGAACCGGCAGGACAGGTCGACGTCCGAGGGCATCGACCAGCCGGCGGACGGCGTCGTCCCCACCACCGAGCGGTGGACGGCGTCGATCGAGGCCGCCAGCACCGGCCAGGAGTAGAGCCGCCGCACCTCCTCGAGCGCCGTCGTCGCCAGCCGGGTGCGCAGCGCGCCGTCGTCCAGCAGGCGGGTCAGCGCGGCCCGCAGCCCCGGGACGTCCCCGGGCGCGTGCAGCAGCCCGTTCTCCTCGTGCCGCAGGCAGTCGACGACGCCGACGCTGTCGGTGCTCACCGTCGGCAGCCCGCTGGCCATCGCCTCGAGCAGCGTGTTGCTGAACCCCTCGCTGTAGGTGGGGCTGACGAAGACGTCGGCCGAGCGGTAGACCTCCGGTGCCCGGTCGGGCGGGACGTAGCCGAGGAACGTCGTCCGCTCGTCGGCGCGGGCCCTGGCCTCGTCGAGGTCCGGGCCGATGCCCGAGACGACCAGGCGGACGCCGTCGGGCAGCGCCTCGAGCAGGTCGAGCACGCCCTTGCGCCGGTCCACCCGGCCGTGGAAGAGCAGCACCGGCGGCTCGCGCAGCGCGCCCAGCGGGCGCTCGGCCGGCGTGAACCGCCGGGTGTCGGTGGCGCCGGGGACGATCGTGAACCGCGCCGGGTCGCTGCCGAGGTTGCCGACCACCTCGTCGCGGAAGCTGGCGCTGCCGATCAGCACCGCGCTCGAGGAGTCCACCACCGTGCGCATCGCCTCGGCGTGGGTGGTGCAGCAGGTGCCCAACCAGTGGCCGTCGCCGCCCTGGATGCTCACCACGGCCGGCAGCCCGGTCTCCCGGGCGGCGGCCAGCACCGCCAGGCCCGGCGGGTAGCCGTACTGGGCGTGCAGGACGTCGAAGGGCCGCTCGGCGTGCAGCCCGACGACGGTGCGCACGATCTCGTCGATGTCGCCCTCCCAGTCGGCGGGGACGACGGTCTCGCCGCGGCTGGGCAGCGCGACGACCTCGACGCCGGCCGGGACGCGGTCGGGCGGGGGCGGGCCGCCGCCGTAGACGCGGGTGCCGGCCTCGTCGTCGCGGTACTGGCTGACGAGCGTGACCTCGGAGCCGAGGGCGACCAGCTCGCGCAGCAGGTTCTCCGCGTAGACGCTCATGCCGCTGACCGCCGGCCAGTAGCGGCGGCTGACGAAGCAGGTCCTCATGCCCGTTCGGCCTCTCTCAGCGTCGCGATCGCGCGCGGCACCATCTCGTGCGCGCGGTGCCCGTCGCGGGAGAGCTCGAGGGTGACCAGCCGCTCGTAGCCCACGTCCCGCAGCGCCCGCAGCACGGCGGGCAGGTCGACGTCCCCCTCGTCGAGGGGCAGGTGGTCGTGCACGCCGCGGCGCATGCCCTCGACGGCGACCGTGCCCAGGTGCGCGGCGAACGCGGCGACCGCCTCCTGCGGCTCGTACGCCCCGGCGACGACGCAGTGGCCGGTGTCGAGCGCCAGCGTGATGCCCGGCGCCTCCTCGGCCAGCCGGGCCCAGCCGTCGCAGTCCTCGACCAGCATCCCGGGCTCGGGCTCGACGGCCAGGGCGTAGGAACGCCCGCCGTGGCTGTCGACCAGCGCGCGCACGCCGTCGACCACCCAGCCCCACGCCTCGTCGCGGTCCACCCCCGGCCGCGGCACGCCGGCCCAGAAGCTGACCGCCTCGGCGCCCAGCACCTCGGCCAGGTCGCAGGCCAGCCGCAGGTAGGCCAGCCGCCGCGCCCGGCCCGCGGCGTCCGGGGTGACCAGCGTCGGCTCGTGCTTTCCCCGCGGGTCGAGCAGGTAGCGGGCGCCGGTCTCGACGACGACACCCAGCCCCAGCTCGTCGCAGCGCGCCCGCGTCTTCTCGGCCTGCGCGAGGGCGTCGGGCGCGAACGGGTCGAGGTGGACGACGTCCAGCGTGAGCGCGACCCCCGCGTAGCCGGTGTCGGCGAGGAGGGACAGCGCGTCGGACAGCCGGTGCGAGGTCAGCCCGTTGGTGTTGTAGGCGTACCTCAGCTCCCTCGGTGACCTCGCGAGCTCGGTCACTGCGCCAGCACCTCCGCGACCGTGTGCCGGCCGGGCTCGCGGTAGAGGGCGTAGAGCCCGCCCACCCGCCGGTCGGCGCCCGCGCGGTCGAACCAGGCCGGCCCCCCGAGCCGATCCTCGGCCTCCGCGGCCAGGTGCACCCCCGCCCAGCCGCCGGGGTCGGCGCCGACGGCCACCAGCGGGTCGCCGCGTTCGAGCAGCCGGCGCACACCGCGCTCGCCGATCCGCCCGTAGGACATCGTCTCGACCTCCAGGCCCGGCACCAGCACCTTGGCCGCGACCGCGTCGCCGACGGAGGGCTGCAGCTCCACCAGGACGTCGTGCCCCGCGGCGTGCAGGGCGTCGACGACGGTTCCGTGCAGGTCGTCGCCGGACCAGGTCGGCAGGTCGGTCAGCGCGACGGTCCCCCGGCGGGACAGCACGCTGCCCTGCAGCAGGCCGACCAGCGCGCCGGTGCCCATCCGGGTCCAGGCCAGCATCGCCTCCAGCGCGCGGTCCTCCTCGACCAGCCGCTCCGGCGGGTGCCCGCCGCGCCAGGAGTCGAGGTAGCCCGGCGGGGTCGCCGGCAGGACGACGTCGAACGGACCGTGCATGAACGCCTTGCGGCTGCGCGCCGAGGCGAACTCGTGCAGCGCCTTGCGGACGGCGGTGTCGCGGTCGGGGTGCGCCGCCTCGCCGCACGCCGTCGCCATGACCGGCACCGGCTCGGACAGGTCGCGCGAGCAGCCGACCGCGTACACGTCGGCCACGCCGAACTCCGTCGCCGCCAGCTTCACCACCACGTCGATGCCCGCGGCGTCGAGCCGGTCGAGCAGCGCCAGCGCGTCGGGGTCGCGGAGCCCGGCGAGGTCCACCACGACGCCGCGGTCCATCGCGCGGAAGGAGGTGGCGTTCCCGTCGCGCTGCAGCACCTCGAGCAGCGCGTGCGCGACCGCCCGGTCGGCGTCGAACGCCGCGCCCTGCCCGTTGGTGATCACCGTGGTCAGCCAGCCACCGGGGGGCGGGGCGCCGGGCAGGTCGTCGGGCGCGGAGGCGACCAGCTCCGCGGGCACCAGCACGGTCTCGCCGTCCCGCTGCCGGGTCATCGGCAGCCACTGCAGCGGCCGGTCGTCGTCGTAGGCGCTGCCGGCCTCCAGGCAGAGGGTGCGCGGGTCGGCCACCCGGTCGCGGCCGTGCCTCCGGGTCATCTCCGCGTAGGAGCCCTGCTCCCGCTCGACGCCCCGGTGCGCGCGCAGCGACAGTGCCATCTCGGCCATCTCGCCCAGCGCCCCGGTGCGCGCCTCCTCGCGGGTGGCGCCGTAGCCCAGACCGCTGCCGCCGGGGTGCCGCGGGCCGGGCGGCAGGACCGCGCTGTGCAGCGGCACGTCGAGGACGTCGAGGCCCTCGATGGCGAACTCCTCGACGGTTCCCGGGAACGAGTCGAGGTACCGCTGGGCGGCGGTCAGGGTGGACGTCACAGTTCCTCCAGCGCGACGGGGGCAGCGTCCGGCGGCCCGGACAGCAGCCGCTGCACCAGGTGGACGACGTGGTCGGTGGTCACCCCGCGGACCAGCTCGAACGGCGTCGCGACGGCCTCGAAGTCCAGTGCGCCGACCACGGTCAGGTACTCGCGCAGCTCGCCGTGCGACAGCGGGATCTGCGCGTGGAAGGCCTTGTGCGCGCTCAGCGCGACCGGGGCGCCGGCCTCGTCGAGGTCGACCTTGAGCGAGTCGCCGCAGAAGAGCACGCCGCGGCGGCGGTCGTGCAGCACCGAGTGCCCGGGGAAGTGGCCGCCGGTGCGGTGCAGGGTGAGGTCGGGGGCCAGCTCCAGCTCGTCGTCCGCCGGCCACGTGACCCGGAAGGCCTTGGTCCACTCCAGGTCCCGGACGCCGACGCACACCACCCGCGGCTCGAGCTCCTGCTGCAGCTGCCACAGCGCGCCGTAGCCGTGCACGTGGCTGGAGGCCAGCACGTCGAACCCACCCTTGGCCTCGGCCATCCGCCGCAGCTGGGCGAGCACGTCGGCGGTGTACCAGGGGGCGCACTCGAAGCCGACCAGGCCGGCGTCGCTCTCGATCACCCAGCCGCGGCTGTCCAGGCCGAAGCGCGGGTGCGTCCCGAACTCGGTGACGCCCTCGACGGCGGTCGGTCGGCAGAAGCCCTGGACCAGCTCCTCGACCTGCGCGGGCGTCACGAACTCGAAGCCGTTCTCGGGCAGCGCGTTGCGGACGTCGGCGCAGACCGGGCAGACCAGCGGCCCGGGCTCTGGCCAGCGCTGCCAGTGCCCGCAGTTGGTGCAGGCGTAGGCGGGCAGGTCGGGCAGCAGCCCGCGGTAGGGGTTGGTCATCTCGCGTCTCCCAGGGCGGTGAGGAGGAGGCGGTGCAGCGCCAGGTCGCGGGCGGCGTCGTACGGCCAGGGCACCCGCCCGGCGACCGCGGCGGTGAAGGCGGCGAACTGCGCGGCGAAGGGGGAGTCGTCGGCGAAGGGGACGTCGACCGGGTCGGGCCGGTGCAGCCTGAGCGACCCGCCCGCGGTCTGGCCCATCGTGTCGACGGCGACGGCCATCCCGCGTGTGCCGACGACCTCGAGCCGGCGGCGGGGGAGCGCGTCGGGGGTGTTGAAGGCGACGTGCAGGTCGACCAGCACGCCGGTGGCGGTGCGCCCGGACAGCAGCGCGCCGTCGTCCACCGGGTAGTCCTGCACCCGCCGCTGCAGCAGCGCGCGCAGTTCCACGACGTCCTCCCCGAGCAGCACGCCGGCCAGGTCGAGGCCGTGCGGGGCCAGGTCGATGGCCGCGCCGCCGCCGGCCCGCGCCCGGTCGACCCGCCAGTTGTCGTGCGGCCGGCCGTCGGGCGTCCAGTCGGCGGGCAGCCAGCAGCAGTAGACGATCCGCACCGCGGTCACCGTGCCCAGCTCCGGCAGCAGCTCGCGCAGCCGCACGTGGGCGGGGTGCCAGCGCTGGTCGTACGCCGTCCCGAGGAGGACGCCGGCGTCGCGGGCGGCGGTCACCATCGCCCGCGCGTCGGCGACGTCGGCGGCCAGCGGCTTCTCGCACAGCACCGCCTTGCCGGCCGCGGCCACCGCCTCGACCACCTCGCGGTGCGCGGCGTTGGGGACGGCGACGTAGACCGCGTCCAGGCCCGGTGTGGCGAGGAAGGCGCCGAGGTCGGCGTGCGCCGGGGCGTCGACGGGCATTCGGGCCAGCGCACCGGGATCGCGGTCGTGCAGCGCGACGATCCGGGCGCCCGGTGTCGCGGCGAGGGCGGGCAGCGCGTGGTCACGGGCCACCCAGCCGCAGCCGGCGACGCCCCACCCGACGCCGTTCACCGCACACCTCCTCGGCGCCAGATCTGCACAGTGGCGCCCATCAGGGCCTCGATGGGCGCCACTGTGCAGATCTCGCGTCCTCACCACGCCTCCGGGAGGTCGACGAGCAGCCGGCGGCGGGCGGCGTCGGCGGGCAGCGGGTCGGGCCAGCGGGCCGGCAGGTACGCCGAGCGCGGGCCGTACTCACCGGCGTAGCGCTCGCTCGGCCAGCGCAGCTCCCCGTCGGCGTACAGCGGGTTGGGGCGCAGCGGCGGCAGCGGCTCGCCCAGGTCGGCCGGGGCGGGGGACAGCGGGTCGCCGGCCACCAGCGCCACCGCCTCGCTCCTGTGCAGCGCGGCGGCCGGGGCGGGGCGCGGCGGCCGGCCCTCGAGCAGCGCGCCGGTCAGATCGGCGTCGTCGTAGAGCAGGTCGGTGCCGAGCACCGCTGCGTAGCCCTCCGGCGTCAGCGGCTCCCCGTGCGGGTCGGCGACGTGCGCGTGCCCGACGACGACGGTGCCACCGTCCCCGGCGAGCTCGTGCATCGCCGCGGCGGCGGCCGGCTTGTCGCGCAGGAAGTAGAAGGCGTCGTGGCACAGCACGTAGGCCGGCGCAGGCACGCCCAGGTCGGGCACGCCGGTCACGTCGGCGCAGACGTAGCGCGCCGACGGGCAGACGAAGCGCCGCGCCAGCCACAGCTTGGCCCAGACGACGTCGACGCCCAGCAGGTCGGTGCAGCCGCGTCGGGCCAGCTCGCGCAGGTGGGTGCCCGTGCCGCAGGCGACGTCCACCACCGGCCTGCTGCCCGGCCAGTGCTGCTGCAGCAGCGCCAGCCCGGCCAGGTGGGTGGGGTCCGACCAGCGGTGGGCGAAGTAGTCGGCGACCCGGCCCATGCCGAGCAGGTCCATCGCCTCGCGCAGGGTGCGCGCCGCCGGGACGCGGGCCAGCTGCTCGGGCGGCGGGGCCGGCTCGGTCCACCAGTCGTCGGCGTCGGCCAGCAGCGCCACGCGGGCGCGGTCGACCTCGCCGCGCGCCAGCAGGCCGGCCACCTCCGCGCGCAGCTCGTCGCGTCCGGCCCGGGCGTACGGGATGCCGTCGACCACCGGGACCGCCGGAGCCGCTGTGCTCACAGCCCGGCCGCCGCCAGGACGTCGAGGTGGAAGGCCTGCACCGGCCCCGCGTGCACGAGCTCGAGGTCGTCGAGCGCCTGCGACGCGGTGAACGCCGCCGCGCGCGCGTGGTGGTGCACCTGCAGCACCCGGTCGAGGACGTCGGCGGCGTGGAAGGCCTGCGACTCCGGCGCGCCGGCGTCCGCCCGCAGCCTCAGCACCGTGCGCAGCCGCTCGGCCAGCGGGCCGGGCAGGGCGGCCAGCTCGCGCTCCTCCAGCGTCGTCACGACCCGGTCGAGCGCCGAGCCGAGCAGCACCTCGCCGGCGAACCCGGCGTCGGGCAGCACCACGTTGTGCAGGTGGTGGGCCAGCCCGACGAGGAACGGCGCCACCGGGTCGGCACCGAACACCGGGGCGACGAGCACGCCGTAGACGGCGACGGTCAGGCAGTGGTCGCCGTGGCTCTCCGGCGGCTCGACGACCACCCGCGGCCTCCCCGGGGCGGTGGCCCCGGCGCGCGGCTGGCGGTTGAGCCGCTCGGCCAGCGGAGGCGGCTGCGGCGTCGGGACGGCGAGCGGCAGGGCCTCGCGCAGCCGGGCCCGCAGGCCGGCGTCCAGCGGGCCGGCGACCTCGTCGAAGCCGCGGCGCAGCACGTCGCGCGCGTCGTCGCCGGTCAGGCCCGCCGTCCGGAGCACCGCACCGTCGATGCCGGCCAGCCGGGCGCGGGCGACGGCCGCCGCCGTCTCCGACAGCGCGACCGCGGCCGCGTCCTCACCCGCGACCAGCCGCCCCCAGGCGCGGGCGAAGGCCCGCTCGGCCAGCGACCCGGGAGCGTCGGCGACACGGACCCGCTTGGCGTCGCCGACCTCGGTCAGCAGCGGGCGGAGCTCGGCGAGGGCGGGGGAGCCGCCCGTCACCGGCCGGCCGGCGCGCCGGCGACCCAGTCGAGCAGCACACGTTCCTGCCGGTGCAGGGCGTGCTCGGGGGTGCTGCCGTCCGGGGACATCGGCGCCTTGAAGAACCAGCCGAACTGGGTCTGCACGCCGCCCTCCCCGCGCTGCTGGGCCAGGTCGGTCAGCCGGGCCAGCTCGATGGCCAGCGGCGCGGCCAGGATCGAGTCGCGGCACTGGAAGTCGACCTTGACCTGCATGCGCTGGCCGAGGAAGCCGACCAGGTCGATGGCGTCCCAGGCCTCCTTCTGGTCGCCGCGCGGGCGGTAGTAGTCGATCCGCACGACGTGGTCCTCGACCGGGTAGCCGAGGATCGAGTCGAGCACGCTGCCCTTGGTGTTCAGCTTGCTGGCCAGCGAGTCCGGGTCGTCGAGGGCCTGGCCGTCGCGGTTGCCGAGGATGTTGGTGGAGTACCAGCCCTCGACGGTGAGCGAGCGGCTGCGGAAGGCCGGGGCGAGCACCGTCTTGAGCATCGTCTGGCCGGTCTTGCCGTCCTTGCCGGCGACCGGGACGCCGCGGCTCCCGGCCAGGGCCACCAGCGCGGGGACGTCGGCGGCCAGCGACGGCGTGAAGTTGACGTAGCCGACGCCCTCGGCGATCGCGGCGTAGGCGTAGACCATCGCCGGGGTGATGGCCCGGTCGTCGGCGTCCAGCCCGGCCTCGAACGCCTCGACCGTCTGCAGCGCGGGCGCCTCCGGGTCCGGCCAGCGCTCGGTGGAGGCCAGGTTCACCAGCACGAGCCCGTCGAGGTCGTGCTCCTCGCGGAACCGGCGCAGGTCGGCCCGGACGGCGTCGACCTGGGCGCGGCGGGTCTCGGCCAGCACCACGTTGCCGCCAGTGACGTTGCGGCAGAAGTCGGCGTCGCCGGCAGCGGGCCAGGGCGTCACCGAGGACAGGTGCGGCCCGGCCTGCTCCAGCTGGTGGGGGTCGAGGACGCCGTGCAGCTCGGCGGCCTTGCGCAGATCCGTGCCGTCGAGGTCCCAGCCCCCGACGACGAGGTCGGCGTACCCGGCCATCCCGGTCACCTCCTCGAGGGGGCGGCCCTCGACCTCCAGCCCCGCCAGTGGCAGCCCGGTCGTGTCACCCGTGCCGTTGCGGAGCAGTTCCAGCCCCGCCACGGCGGTCGTGGCGACCGCTCCTCCGAGGCCGACGACGGCCATCCCGACCCGACGTGGTGCAGCGGACAACGGATCCCCCTCGCACTCGACACCATGACGCACGACCTACCGTGGCACGCGTCACAGGAGTCCGCAGCCCGAACCTGGAATCAGTCCAAGATTGGACTGAGGTCCAAGAGGAGCGGCGATCACGGCGCCGGAGGACGGCGGCCCACCGCTCGTGCCCGGGCGATGACCGAGTCGATCACCTCGCCCTTGGCCGCGGCGTAGTGGTTGACGTCCGTCCACAGCTCGCCGGCGAGCTCCTCCTTGCGCGCCTGGTACCGAGCGCGGTCGGCCGGGTCCGCGCGCAGCTGCTCGCGGAACAGGAGGCACCGTTCGACCTCGGGGTCGTCCGCAGCCCAGACGTGGACGTTCGCGTCGGGGCCGCGGCCCCCGGGGACGACCAGGCACCGGTGTCCGGGCTCGCGGACGTGGAGCCGGTAGCCGGCGGCCTCCAACCGGGAGACGACGTCCGGGTCCTCCGGGTCGGCGACGGTCACCAGGACGTCGACGCGCGGTTTGGCCCGCAGCCCCGGGACCGACGTCGACCCGACGTGCTCGACGCGCAGGGCGTCGCTGCCGAGGGCGGCGCGGATGCGGGCCTCGTGCGCGGCGAACTGCCGCGGCCAGTCGGGGTCGGGGTCGACGAGGACGACGCGCTTCGGCGTGGTGTCGCGGGGGCCCACGACGACGCGGTCGAGGTACTCGTCGTCGAGCGGCCCCGGGGGCATGCGGGGCCCCTCACGCGAGCCGGCGCTCGGCCGTCAGCTCGCCGGGCGAGTCCCCGGTGTTGACGGTCGCGCTCGGCTCGACCAGGAGCACCTCCGCGCCGTCCGGGGAGAACGGCTGGTGCGGGGTGCCGCGCGGGACGACGTAGAGCTGGCCGGGGCCGAGGGCGACGTCACCGTCGTCCATGCGGATGGTCAGGGAGCCGGAGAGGACGAGGAACACCTCGTCGGTCTCGGGGTGGCTGTGCCGCGTGAACTCGCCGTGGGTCCTGACGACCCGCACGTCGTAGTCGTTGAGGACGGCGACCGTGCGCGGCTGCCAGGGCCGGTCGATCCGGGAGAGGACGGCGGCGAGGTCGACGGGGCCGGTCATGCGGCCATGGTCCTCCGCGCGGTGCCCCGGGCGGGCCTCCTGGCGTGCGGGGTGTGACGGGCCTCGCACGACCCGTGGCGGGGCCGGAGGAGGCCCCCGAGGCCGCGGCCGGGGCCGGCCGGCGGCCCGTAGGCTGGACCCTGCCCGAGCGAGCGTGCGAGCTCGGCGACGAGCACAGCAGTCCGACGAACGCGGACGACGAGCGAAGCGAGGAAGTGCGCGTGAGTCTCACCATCGGCATCGTCGGGCTGCCCAACGTCGGCAAGTCCACGCTGTTCAACGCGTTGACCAAGAACGACGTCCTGGCGGCGAACTACCCGTTCGCCACGATCGAGCCGAACGTGGGCGTGGTCGGGGTGCCGGACCCGCGCCTGGACAGGCTGGCCGAGCTGTTCTCGTCGCAGAAGACGATCCCGGCGACGGTGTCCTTCGTCGACATCGCCGGCATCGTGCGCGGCGCCAGCGAGGGGCAGGGGCTGGGCAACAAGTTCCTGGCCAACATCCGCGAGAGCGACGCGATCTGCCAGGTGATCCGGGTCTTCACCGACCCCGACGTCGTGCACGTCGAGGGCAAGGTCAGCCCGGCCGACGACATCGAGACGATCAACACCGAGCTCGTCCTCGCCGACATGCAGACGCTGGAGAAGGCGATCCCGCGGCTGGAGAAGGAGGCCCGCAAGGACAAGGAGCGGGCCGCCCTGCTCGACGCGGCCCGGGCCGCGCAGACCGTGCTGGACGAGGGGAAGACGCTGTTCTCCTCCGGCGTCGACCCCGAGCCGCTGCGCGAGCTGACCCTGCTGACCACCAAGCCGTTCCTCTACGTCTTCAACGTCGACGAGGAGGAGCTGGCCAACGAGGAGCTCATCTCCGAGCTGCGTGCCCTGGTGGCCCCGGCCGAGGCGATCCTCATGGACGCCAAGATCGAGGCCGAGCTCGCCGAGCTGCCCGAGGACGAGGCCGCCGAGCTGCTCGCCGGCATCGGCCAGGAGGAGCCCGGCCTGCACCAGCTGGCCCGCATCGGCTTCGCCACCCTCGGCCTGCAGACCTACCTGACCGCCGGCCCCAAGGAGGCCCGCGCCTGGACCATCCCGGTCGGCGCGACCGCCCCGCAGGCCGCCGGCGTCATCCACACCGACTTCCAGCGCGGCTTCATCAAGGCCGAGATCGTCTCCTACGACCAGCTGGTCGAGGCCGGCTCGATGCAGGAGGCCCGCGCCCGCGGCTGGGTGCGCATGGAGGGCAAGGACTACGTCATGCAGGACGGCGACGTCGTGGAGTTCCGCTTCAACGTGTAGCTCCCGCTGTGGGTGCAGGCCCGCGGCCGGCCGTGCGGGCTGGATCCACGGGCAGCCGTCCGGCTCAATTGCGAGGGGGCTGGAGCGCCGGGCGTGCGCCGCCGCTGCGGCCGGGCGGATCGACGTGGAGGGGTCCTCGTCGAGTCGTCCTCCGGTAGGAGAGTCGCCGAGTCGGCGGGGAGCGCGATGCGGACGCCCCGTGTCTGCCGCGCCGTCGCCCGGCGCGCCGGGGCCGGCGCGGCGGCGCCCGGCTCTGGTCGACGTCCGGGCGGGGTGGGCAGAGTGAGCGCCGCGGATGCGGAACGGCCCGTCCTCGGTGCACGACGCTGTCGGGAGGGCCGCGCCACGAACCCGCCCCCACGAGGCGGAGGAGGTGCTCGGTGTCGGATCCTGGCCCCGGCTCGCCGAACGAGCTGGACGTCGACCCGGAGGTGGCGCTCGGACCCGGCGAGGAGGGCGCCGAGCCCCTCCCTGAGCCGATCGTGGACCCGGGGCACCCGGACTACGTCGAGCCGGCGCCGTACGCGGTGCCCGCACCGGAGGACACCGGCCGGTGACCATCCAGATCGAGGGGTACCAGGGGGCGCGCAGCTGCACCGGAGGCCCCACCCCGGGCGCGCGGAACCTGATGTCGTGGTGGCTCGGCGCCTACGGGAACCGAGGGGCGAGGAACCTAGGCATCTACAACTGCCGCCCGGTGAGCGGCGGGTCCGTGCTGAGCGTGCATGCCGAGGGACGGGCCGCTGACCTGGGGACCCCGGTCGGGAACACCTGGTCCTGGGGGGTGATGGACACCCTCCGCCTCTACTCGTACGAACTCGGTCTGCAGTGCGTCATCCACAACCGGAGCATCTGGTCGTCGATCGCGCCGGACTGGCGCCCGTACTCCGGGTCCTCGCCGCACCTCGATCACGGACACGTCGAGTTGCTGTGGTGGGCCGCGAACGGCGGGTTGACCGTGGACCTGCTCAACCAGGTCATGGGGGGCGGCACACCACCGCCGCCACCCCCGCCACCCATGCCGGTGCTGCGGCTGGGGAGCCAGGGGGACGCGGTGCGGAGGCTCCAGGAGACGCTCAACCGCTGGTATCCGAGCCTCCCGCCACTCGTGGTCGACGGTGACTTCGGCCCGAGGACGGATGCTCGGGTGCGGTACTTCCAACAGCGCGCCGGGTTGGTGGCCGATGGCATCGTCGGGCCTGCGACCTGGCGGGCCCTGGGGTTCTAGGGCGTCCTGGGACGGTCCGGCGAGCGGGGTCCCGCGCGAGGGAGATCGGCCCGGTGCCGACACCGCCCATCCGCGGGCAGTCGGTCCCGGGTCGTGGGCCTGTGCCGGCCCGCCACCACGTGCGCTCTTCCGGACCGGATCACCCCTGTGGTGTGCTCACCCCCCCTTGTTCCCGCCACGGACCAGCGACGGAGACGCCGTGACCACTCCCACCACGCACCCACAACGGACCGTCCAGGTCGGCGACATCTCCGTCGCGGTCCAGGAGTACGGCGAGGGCGAACCGCTGCTGATCGTGAACGGGACGACCCAGTCACTGGGCTTCTGGGCCGAGAGCGCGCCGGTCCTGGCCGGCCGCCACCGCGTGGTCACCTACGACCTGCGCGGCATGGGCGGGTCGGAGCGAGGGTCGGGGGAGATCAGCGTCGCCTCGCTGGCGGCGGACGCCCGGGGGCTGCTCGAGGCGCTCGACATCGAGCGGGCACACGTCCTGGGGTACTCCCTGGGCAGCGCCATCGCGCAGGAGCTGGCGCTGGCCGCGCCGGAGCGGGTCGCCTCGCTCGTCCTCTACTGCACCTGGGCCCGCACCGACGGCTTCCAGCGCGCGGTCATCACGGGGCTGGCGCACCCGTGGCGCACCGGCGACATCGAGGCCGCGCTCACGGCCCTCGGCATCGCCTTCTCCCCGCAGCTGCTCGACAGCCCGGAGTTCGGCGAGCTCGTCGAGCAGCTGCTGCCGCTGTTCCCGAACACCGAGCAGCAGGTCAGGACCACCGTGGAGCAGTGGGACGCCGACCTGCTCCACGACACGCTCGACCGGCTCGGCGGCATCACGGCGCCCACCCTCGTCATCGCCGGCGAGCAGGACCTGCTCACCCCGCCGTGGCACGGCCGGCAGGTGGCCGAGTCGATCCCCGGGGCGCAGCTGCACCTGTTCACCGGCCCGGGCTCCAGCCACGCCCTCGGCGTCGAGCGCGCCGAGGAGTTCCTGCCCCTGGTGCAGGACTTCCTCGCCCAGCAGCGGGTCTCCTGACGAGCGCCGGAGGGGTCGACCGCTCCGCCGGGCCCCATCCGGCACCGCTGAACGGATCCCCTCCGGCCTGCCGGGTGACGGGTGCGCGGCACGGACGTGCGCGGGGGGCGGCGGATCGGCCCCTCCCGGACGTGCCGCGCCTCGGCCACTGTCCGGCGCCCGCCTCCCTGACCCCGTGGAGGGGCGTCACGACGGGCACGACCCGTCCAGGCCCGGTGAGCCGCCCCACGGATCGCTGCGGTTCCGGAAGCGCTCCGGCCGGACGCTAGTGTGGCCTGCGTCACTCCCCAGACCCTGGAGGCCCGACCATGACGACGACCACGGAACCGACAACCGCCCAGGAGCCGCGCAGCGACAACCCCGAGCCCCGGCACGTCGACGTCCTCATCGTCGGGGCGGGGGTCTCCGGGATCGGCGCCGCGCACCACCTCCAGGAACAGTTCCCCGACCGGTCGTTCGTCATCCTGGACGCGCAGGACAACCGCGGCGGCACCTGGTGGACCCACCGGTACCCGGGCGTGCGCTCCGACAGCGACCTGTTCACCTACGGCTACCGGTTCAAGCCCTGGCGTGGACCGTCGATCGCCGCAGGGGAGGAGATCCTCAACTACCTCGACGAGGTCATCGAGGAGGACGACCTCGGTCGGCACATCCGCTACCACCACCGCGTCACCGCGGCCAGCTGGTCGACCGAGGACCGCCGGTGGACCGTGGACGTCACCCGCGGCGACACCGGCGAGCAGCTGCAGTTCACGACCGACTGGCTGTGGATGTGCCAGGGCTACTACAACCACGACAAGCCCTACCAGCCGCAGTGGGAGGGCCTGGACCGGTTCCAGGGCCTGGTCGTCCACCCCCAGCAGTGGCCCCAGGACCTCGACCTCACCGGCAAGCGCGTCGTCGTCGTCGGCTCCGGGTCCACGGCCGCCACGCTGATCCCGGCGATCGCGCAGGAGGCGGAGCACGTGACGATGCTGCAGCGCTCGCCCTCCTACTTCCTCGCCCCGCCCCTGACGCACGAGCTGGCCGTGACGCTGCGCCAGCTGGACATCCCCGAGGACTGGACGCACGAGATCCTCCGCCGTGCCTACGCCGCCCAGTTCAACGAGCTGGCGCGGATGTCGCTCGAGGCGCCCGACGAGCTGCACACGTTCCTCATGGAGTCCTTGACGCCACTGCTGCCCGAGGGCTTCGACATCGAGAAGCACTTCACCCCTCGCTACCGCCCGTGGCAGCAGCGCATCGCCATCGTCCCGGAGGGCGACCTGTTCGCGGCACTGCGCGAGGGGAAGGCCTCGATCGTCACGGACACCATCGACACGTTCACCGAGAAGGGGATCCGGGTCAGCTCCGGCGAGGAGCTCGAGGCCGACGTCGTCGTCAGTGCCACCGGGTTCAACCTGTCCGCCTTCGGCGACGTCTCCTTCACCGTGGACGGCGAACCGGTCGAGTTCCCCGAACGCGTCACCTGGCGCGGCATCATGATCAGCGGCATCCCGAACATGGCCTACGTGTTCGGCTACTTCCGGCACAGCTGGACGCTGCGCGCAGACCTCGTCAGCGACCTGGTCTGCCGGCTGTTCGAGACCATGGAGGCGAAGGGCGCGACCATGGTCGTCCCGACCCTGCGGCCGGAGGACGCCGACATGCAGATCCGGCCGTGGTCGGAC
The DNA here is from genome assembly GCF_900103785.1 of Geodermatophilus siccatus. Taxonomy (GTDB): domain Bacteria; phylum Actinomycetota; class Actinomycetes; order Mycobacteriales; family Geodermatophilaceae; genus Geodermatophilus; species Geodermatophilus siccatus. The sequence goes on from NZ_FNHE01000003.1 coordinate 17,374, forward strand.
CCGGAGAACTTCAACGCCGGGTACGTCATGCGCTCGCAGCACGTGCTGTTCAAGCAGGGCGACCGTGAGCCGTGGACCCACATGCTGGAGCACGCGGACGAGGCGGAGCTGCTGCCCAAGGCCGACCTCGAGGACGGCACGCTCGTCTACCGCTGAGCCCGGCGGTCGCAGGGGCGGGCGGCTGGAGGACGCCCGCCCGCCCCTGGCGATCCGACCCAGCGGCCGGCACCCGCAGTGGGCGGTGCGGCTACGCCGACGTCACGGCCGACCGGTGGGGTCGTCGTCCGACTTGGCGGGCGGGACCAGCGGGTCCGGCACGGGAGTGCCCGTCCCGACGGGGCCGCCCGTGCCGGACACCGGGGGCGGCGTCACGACGACGTCGACCTCCTCGACGACGAGCGCCTCGACGTCGACCGTGTCGGCGCTGGTGTCCTGGCGAGCGGACCCGCGCCCGGACAGCTTGTCGATGCTGCCCTGCAGGGGAGCCGGCGCGGCGGCCCTGACCTGGTCCACGGCCTGCTGGACCTCCGGCCGTTCCATGACGCCGGCCGCGGCCTGCCTGATCTGCTCGTACCGGGCCCGCCCGGCGCGCGCGCCGAGCACGTACCCGACACCGAAGCCCAGCCCCAACGACAACCTGCCCATGACTCTCCTCCAGCCCTTCTCCAGTCGTTCTGCGGTCTCGGCGATCGCCTCGGGTGCCGCCTCGGCCGCCGCGCCCACGGTGAGCACGGCGTGCAGGACGGTCGTCCCGGCACGGCCGATGCCGGCGGTCACCCGCGGCACGGCTGCCGCGACCGCCAGGGTGGCTGCATCGGTCGCCCGCAGGGCCGAGTCCGTCCGGGCGCGGGCGGCCTGCCAGGCCGCCTGTCCCGTCGCTGTGAGCAGCGGCGTGAGCCGGGTCGCCGCCGCGTCGGTGTAGGTCCTGGCCGCCGTCGACGCCTCGCGGGCGCGCTGGGCGGCGTCGACGGCCGCACGGCCGACCACCTGAGCACCCGCGGCGGCGCCGTGCTGCGCCAGGCGGCTCGAGGCCTCCAGTGCCGGTCCGGCGGCCGCCGCGACCTGCACGGCCCGGGCGCGGACGGCGGACGTTCCGGCGAGGGCCCGCTGCGCGGCCGACCTCGGCGGGGGAGGGCGGCGGCGCAGCAGGCGCACCGACCCGAGGGACGAGCCCCGGCGCAGGCGTGCCGCCGCGACGACGGCTGCTGCCAGGCCCGCGAGCAGGGCCACGGCGGCCGCCACCCCGCGACCGCGCCGCGCGTCGCCGCTCGCGGCCAGCTGACCGACGGCCGCGGTCGGTGCGGACCCGGTCGGCGGAGGCTCGATCGGCGCGGCCTCGGTCGGCTCCGGCGCGGCCGGCTCGGACACGCCGGCATCGGCCCCGGTCGGCGCGGCCCCGGTCGGCGCGGCCCCGGTCGGTTCGGGCTCGGCGGCCGGCAGCAGGCTGTCCGAGGTGGCCGTCGAGTACTCGATCCCGTAGTGGCGGTAGAGCTCCGCCTCCTGGTCCTGGGACAGCTCACGCGCGGGACCGAAGCGTGGCGCGCGGTCGGCGTCGGCCCGGGTGACCGTGACCTGCACCCGGCCACCGCTGTCGGTCGCGTCCAGGAGCGGGACCACGACCGTTCCCTCGTCGCGTTCGGCGTACATCCACTCCGGCAGCCCGGTGGCCTCGTCGGCCAGCAGGGCGGCGCAGACCCCGATCTCGGCGCCGTCGCGGTCGAGCACCGTGCGGCCGATCCAGTCCCTCGCCGCGTCCCGATCCGGCAGTGTCATGGTTGCGTCCTGTCGTCAGCGACCAGGCCGCCACGTCGACGGCCGTCGCCCGCAGCTACCCAGCAGGTGGCGCGGCAATCCGCCCTCGTCGGTCGGACAGGGCCGACACGGCTCGACGGTGTGCGCGGATGTGCAGCCCACGGGCCCGGGAACTGAGCACCCGCGCACACCGGTGCCGCGGGGTCGGCGAGACGGGCCGGGTGGTCCTCCTCCGACCCTGCGTCCGCCGACGAGACGCCCCCGCGGGGACGTGGACCGGCTCAGGCGGCCAGCGGGTGGTGGTGGCAGCGGCCGCCGACGGTTGCACGGGCGGCGCACGGCGCACCGGCCCTGGTGCGGCCGCCGCTCTCACCGCAGCGGGCCGGAGCCACGACGGCCGGCGCCGGCTGCTCGACCACGGGGCGGGGGAAGGGCAGGACGACGGCGTCCTGCTCCTCGACCGGGGCGGCCGGGAGGGCAGTGGGGGTCGGGGTCGGGCGGGCGGCCCGGCGGTGCAGGACCGTGGCGGCGGTCGAACCGGCGAGGAAGGCGGCGAGGGCGGTGGCGACGTGGCTGGCGCGCATGCCCGCCTCATCGGCGGACGACGTGCCGGCGCGAACCCGCACGTCACAGCTGCCTCGCCCGTCGCAGCACGCCCAGCGGTGACGTGCATCACCTGTCGCACCCCGGGGTAGCGGGGGTGTTCCGTTGCCCGCGACGAGGGAGGACCAGCCATGACGACCAAGGTCGAGAGGTCGATCCAGGTCGACGTACCGGTGAACCAGGCCTACAACCAGTGGACCCAGTTCGAGGACTTCCCGCACTTCATGGGCGGGGTCAAGGAGGTCCGCCAGCTCGACGACCGGCGCCTGCACTGGGTCGCCGAGATCGCCGGCGTCCGTCGGGAGTGGGACGCCTCGGTCCTCGAGCAGGAACCGGACCGCAAGGTCGCCTGGGCCGCGACCAGCGGGGCCACCAACGCCGGGGCGGTCCGCTTCGAGGCCGCCGGCCCGAGCTCGACGATCGTGTACCTGACCCTGGAGTACGAGCCCGAGGGTGTCGTGGAGCAGGTCGGCGACAAGCTCGGCATCGTCGAGCGGCAGGTCAACTCCGACCTCGAGAGGTTCAAGAGGCTGATCGAGGACGAGGGCTACGCCACCGGTGCCTGGCGCGGCTCGATCAACGAGGACCTCGACGTCGGCACGCCCGGGGTCGGGGACGCCGTCGGCTCGCACGGTGACAGCGGCAAGGCCGGGGTGTCGGGGAAGGCCGTCGCCGCCGGTGTCGCGGCCGTGGCCGGCGTCGCCGCGGCAGGTGCCGCCGTGGCCGCGTCGCAGGGGAGGGAGCAGGAGCAGCAGCCGGAGGCGGGCGTGCGCCAGCCCCAGGAGGTCACCGTCGTCGAGCAGCCGCCCCCGGACGTGGTGCGGGACGACGCGCTGACCACGGAGTCGGACCCGGCGGGCTACACCGCGCCGTCCTCCACCGAGGGCGTCGAGAAGGGTGTCCGGGACGGCGGCGACGACCCCATGATCGGTGGCGGCAGCCGCACCTGACCCGCAGCGGCCGGTGGAGGCGGGCGCAGCACCGCCTCCACCGACCGGCACGCTGAGCGGGCCGGACCGCGGAGTCGGTCGCGCACCGGACCGGGGGGCTGGCAGGCTCGCTGCGTGATGCGCGTCGGCGTGGTGCTGGGCGGTGGCGGCGTCGTGGGCCAGGCGTACCACTCGGGCGTGCTGGCGGTGCTCGAGCACGACTTCGGCTTGGACGCCCGCACGGTCGACGTGATCGTCGGGACGTCGGCCGGCTCCATCACCGGCACGCTGCTGCGGCTGGGCGTCTCGGCCGAGGACCTCGCCGCCTGGACGGTGAAGGCCCCGCTGTCGGACGAGGACGAGGTCCTGCGTCACGTGGCCGGCACCCCCGTCCCCGACCTCGCGCCCTTCAACCCGCTGCACGTCCTGCGCCGGCCCCTGCGGCTGCCGGGGCGGCACATGGTGCAGCGGGCGCTGACCCGGCCGTGGCGGTTCCGGCCGTTGGCGGCCGGCATGGCCCTCATCGCGCCCGGACGGCACGACATCGCCGAACAACTGGCCGCCCTCCGCGAGCTGGAGGGGCCGGGGTGGCCGGACCCCGACCTGTGGATCTGCGCCGTCCGCCGGCGCGACGGGCGCCGGGTCGTGTTCGGTCGCCCGGGTACGCCCGAGGTGCCGGTCCACCTGGCCGTCGCGGCGTCCTGTGCCGTGCCCGGGTACTTCGCCCCGGTCGAGATCGGCGGTCACCAGTACGTCGACGGCGGGGTGCACTCGCCCACCAACGCCGCGGTCCTCCGCGGTCGGGGGCTGGACCTCGTCATCGTCATCTCGCCGATGAGCGGCCCCGCGGGTTGGCTCCCCGACGTCTACGCGGCCTCGCGTCGGCACGCCGCCCGCCTGCTGAAGCACGAGGTCAGGGCACTGCAGCGGGCGGGGACCCGGACGGTCGTCTTCGCGCCGGGTGAGGACGAGCAGCGCGCCATGGGCAACGACATGATGTCGCGGCACGACCTCAACGGGGTCATCCAGCTGTCCTTCCTCGCCGCCGGCGCGTACGCCGCCCGGCCGGAGGTCGCCGACCTCCTCAGGGCGGCAGCCGACCCCCGGGGCCGCTGACGACGCCGACCGGGCGTCGAGACCGACCGGGCGAGCGCCCGCGGCCCGCTCGGGCGAGCCCGGGGAGCCGGCGGGTCAGCTGGTGAGCCGGACGAGCACCTGCTCGTGCAGGGAGTCGTAGGCCAGGTGCTCGAAGCCGTGACCGGTCCGCTCGATGAACTCCGTGAACGCCTCGTGCTCGTGCTGCTCCCAGCCGGGGAAGTGGGAGTACTCGTCGAAGAGCAGCACCGAGCCCGCGACGAAGCGGTCCTCCGCCTCACGGAAGATGGTCACCGTCGAGCTGCAGAGATCCGCGTCGATGTGCGCGAAGGCGATCGGCCCGGGGTGCGCGGCGAAGGAGCCGGGCAGGGTGTCCTCGAACCAGCCGACGTGCAGGGTGGCTCCGGGAACCGTGGGCGCCACCTGGGCGAAGGCGCCCTTCGTGAAACCGGTCCGCCAGTCCTCGGGCAGGCCCTCGAAGGAGTCGAAGCCGTGGGCGGGCGACCGCTTCGCCGCGATGCGGCTCAGGGTGTCGCCCGTGGCGACCCCGAACTCCAGGACCAGGCCCTCCGCCGGGGCCAGGTCGACCGCGGCCTCGAGGAGCTCGATCTTCGCGTCGTAGGCGGAGGCGCCGGTGAACGAGCGGGCGCGCGGCATGTGCTGCTCGACGAAGGCCGCGGTGCTGCGCAGCGCTGCCCGCTGCCGCTCGTCATCGATGTCCTGCAAGGACCGTCCGTAGAGCCCGGCCACCTGCTGGCCGAACAGCTGGATCAGCTGGTCCACCGTCAACTCCATGCCCGGACCGCATGCGGAACGGCGTCGGTCACCCGGGACGCGGGGATCGGTCCCGGCCCGCGTGAGGCGAACGGGGCAGGACTGGCGGGAGTGCCCGGCCGGTGGGGCCCGGAACCGCGGACCGACGCCGCGCTCGGCTCGTGCGTCACCCGGCCGCTGCGGTGGTGACCGCCCGGCGAGTGGGGCACCGTGCTCCCGGACCCCGACGAACAGGAGCACCTCGTGGAGTACCGCACGCTCGGCCGCAGCGGCTGCGCGGTCTCGGCCCTCGCCCTGGGCACGATGACCTTCGGCGCCGAGACCGACGAGGCGGGTGCGCACGAGCAGCTCGACCTCTTCGTCGAGGCAGGCGGCACGCTGGTCGACCTCGCCGACGTCTACTCCGCCGGCGCGGCCGAGGAGATCACCGGGCGCTGGCTGGCCTCCCGCCCGGGCGACGTGCGCGACCGCGTCGTCCTCGCCACGAAGGGCCGCTTCCCGATGGGCGAGGACCCCAACGCCCTCGGCACCTCCCGCCGCCACCTGCGGCGCGCCCTCGACGACTCCCTGCGCCGGCTCGGCGTCGACCACGTCGACCTCTACCAGCTGCACGCCTGGGACCCGCTGACCCCGCTCGAGGAGACGCTGCGCTTCCTCGACGACGCCGTCTCCGCGGGCAAGATCGGCTACCCGGGCCTGTCGAACTTCACCGCCTGGCAGGTGCAGAAGGCCGTCGACCTCGCCGAGCACCAGCACCTCGCCGTCCCGGTCACCCTGCAGCCGAGCTACAGCCTGCTCGTCCGGGACATCGAGTTCGAGATCGTCCCCGCGTGCCTGCACAACGGCCTGGGCATGCTGCCGTGGGGTCCGCTCGGCGGCGGCTGGCTGTCGGGCAAGTACACCCGCGACCAGCGCCCCGAGGGGGCGACCCGGCTGGGGGAGGACCCCGGCCGCGGCATGGAGGCCTACGACCGGGTCGGCTCCCGGCAGCGCACCTGGGACGTGCTGGAGGTCGTCCAGGACGTCGCCGAGGCCCGCGGCGCCTCGATGCCGCAGGTCGCGCTCGCCTGGCTGGTCGACCGGCCCGCCGTCACCTCGGTCATCCTGGGTGCCCGCACCGCCGAGCAGCTGCGCGACGACCTGGGCGTCGTCGACGTGACGCTGGCGCCCGAGGACGTCGCCCGGCTGGACGCCGTCAGCGACCCCGGCCGCGCCGACTACCCGTACGGGGACGTCGGCGCCGAGCAGCGCAGCCGCACGCCCGCCGGCTCCTGACCCGCGCGCAGCGGCTCGGTCCCCGGACCCGGAGCCCGTACCGGGGACCACCCGGACCACCGGAACCCGGGAGCGATCCGGGCTTTCCCGGGTTCCGGCGCCGTCCTGGCGGGGCCAGGCTCGTGCCATGACCACTCCCTCCCCGCTCCCCGCGCCCACCCGACCCGAACTGCGCCGCAGCGGCACCGACCGGCTGCTCGGCGGCGTCTGCGGCGGCCTCGCCGAGTACAGCGGCATCGACGCCGTCCTCTGGCGGGTCGGCATGGTGGGCCTCACCGTGGCCGGGGGCGCCGGCGTCGTCGTCTACCTGCTGCTGTGGGTGCTGGTGCCGTCGGCTCCGCTGCCCCCCGATCGCCGTCCCTCGGTGCTCGACGGGCTCGTCGAGCGGCTGCACACGGCCCTCGTCGGCACCCGGTCCGGCCCCGCGCCGACCGACCACGCGTGAGGCCCCGCACCGTCGACCAGCGCAGACGGCCTGCGATGGGACACGATGACGCCCGACCACCGACCTCAGACCCGTACGGGAGACCCGACGTGACCGTTCCGCCCGGACCGCAGCAGCCGCCCGCCCCGATGGTCGTGCCGGCCTTCTTCGTGCGGCAGCGGATCACGCTGATGGTCAACCGCTACGAGGTCGTCGGGATGAACCCCGACGGCTCCGAGGGGCCGCTGCTCGCGTTCGCGGAGCAGAAGCGCATGAAGCTCAAGGAGGAGGTCGTCTTCTACGCCGACACCGCCAAGAGCCGCGCGGTCTTCCGGTTCAAGGCGCGGCAGCGGCTCGACGTCGCCGCCGAGCACGACGTCTTCGACGAGTACGGCAACGTCATCGGGTACTTCCGCAAGGAGTTCGGCGCCAGCCTGCTGCGTTCGACCTGGGCCCTGTCGACCCCGACGGTCAACGCCGTCGGGCGGGAGCGCCGGCAGTCGATCGCCATCCTGCGCCGGGTCTGGGACTTCATCCCCTACCTCGGGGACGTCTGGGTGCCGTTCGTCTTCCACTTCGACTTCGTCGACACCGCGACCGGCGCCCCGGTGATGAGCAGCGAGCGGCAGAAGGCCATCCGGGACCGCTACACCGTCAGCGTGCCCGATCCGCGGCTGGACTTCCGCGTCGCGGCGTCCATGGCCGTCGCGCTCGACGCGCTGCAGAGCCGCTAGTCCAGCGCGCCCCTGTAGATGACCTCCTCGGCCACCAGGCGCAGCTTCACGTTGCGCTGGTTGCTCACCTGACGCAGGCAGTCGAACGCGGCGTCGTCGGTGAGCTGCCGCGTGACCATGAGGATGCCGATGGCCATGCCGATGCGGCGGTTGCTCTCCAGTGCCGCCTGCAGGTTCTCCGACTGCCGGCTGGCGGTGTCCAGGTTGCGCTGCAGCCGGTCGACCTCGGAGGCGAGGGAGCGCATCGCGTCGGCGTGCCGGGTCGCCGTGTCCCGCGGCTCAGCTGCTCCGGACCCCCGCTGCCCCGGCCTGGGTGTGCCGGTCGTCATCGATCCCCCGATGCCAGTCGTCGTCGCTCGTCGGCCTGGTGCCTGGTGCCTGGTGCCGGGTGTTCGACGCCTGACTGGACTGCCGGGGAGCATAGCCAGCCGGTCGCGCCGCAGCAGGGAGCCCCGGCACTCGTGCTCGGGGAGCTGCGGGCGCCCGCGACCGCGCCTGGTCGAGCAGCGCCCGGGGGACGTCGCGCGGCGCGGTCACGCCGACCCGGACGCCGTCCCGCCGGGGCAGCAGCTCCTGCCAGCGGCCGGCCGTCCGCAGCCCGCGGTCCCCGTCGACGCGGGTGCAGGCGGTCGTCGGCTGGTCGCCCTCCGGCGTCCAGAGCGCCGTGGCCGTGCACGGGTCGGGGGCATCCCGGTGTCGCCCTGGCGGGACAGCCACAGCACCGGGCCGGAGGCGCCGTCGGCCGGCAGGCAGGGGGTCCACAGCAGGTCGGTGCCGGTGCGCTGCGGCGACCGGCCCGCGGGACGGCGACGACGGCCACGCTGCCGGCCCCACCAGCGCGGCGAGCACCCGGACCACGACCAGGCCAGGACGCCGTGCGGCAGGGCTCGGAGGAGGGGCGGGCGGGCCGCACGCGGGCAGTGCGGCAGCCCGGACGCCCTGTGACCGTTCCCCTCCGCTCGGTGAGGCAGGCCCGGTGCTCGCGGCCGAGGGCTGAAGCTCCGCCGCCGGGTGGCCGATGCTGTCCCCGTGGTCCAGGTCTTCCCGCGCGCCCGGCGCGGCCGCACCCGGCAGCCGGTCGACCGGCCGCTGCGGGTCGTCCGCGTCTGCGCGGCCGTCCTGGCGTCGGCCTACGTGCTCTCGCTGGCGGCGCACGCGCTCGGGGGTTCCGGCGTGCTGGGCGCCCTCGCCGTCGGTGGCAAGTGGGTGTTCCTCGTCGGCCTGACCGCACTCCTGGTGCTGCGCGGGGTCACCGTGCGGGAGGACCGCGGCGCCTGGCTGCTCTTCGCCGCCGCGGTCGGTTCCTACACGGTCGGCTCGCTCGGCTACGCCATCGCCGACGCCGCGCCCGGGCCGATCGTCCGCCCCGACTGGTTCGACCTCGCCTTCGTCGGCTTCCACCCGCTCGCCTGCGCCGCGCTGTTCCGGCTGCTCCGGGCACGGGCGCCGCGGCTGACGTCGAGCATGTGGCTCGACGCCGTCGTCACCGGGCTGACCGCCGCGGCCTTCGCGGCGGCGTTCGCGTTCGGCGCCTACCTCGACCTCGCGCTGCGCGGCGCCGTGCTCATCGCCGCCTACCCGGTCGCCGACCTGCTGCTGCTCGTGCTCATCGCCGGCGCCCTCGTCGTCATCGGCCGGGGGGCCGGCGCCGCCTGGTGGTGGCTCACCGCCGGGACGGCGCTGTTCGTGGTCACCGACACCCTCTACGCCTACCAGGTCGCGCACGGCACCTACGTCGTCGGCGGCCCGCTGGACGTGGGTTGGGGCCTGGCGTTCCTCTGCTACGGCCTGGCCGCCTGCCAGGCGCCCCGGCCGCGCACCTCCGCCCCACTGCGTGGCGTCCGCGCGCTCGTCGTCCCGGGGCTGTGCGCCATCGGCGCGCTGGTCCTGCTGCTGCGGGGCTACCTGCAGGACGGCGACCCGCTGGCCGGCGGGTTGGCCTTCGGCGCGGTGGTGGCCGCCCTCACCCGCACCGCGCTGACCTTCCGCGAGGTGCGGGCGCTGGCCGACAGCCGGCACCAGGCGCGCACCGACGAGCTCACCGGCCTGCCCAACCGCCGCCAGGTCTTCGAGACCCTCTCCGAGGCCGACGCGCGGATGGCGTCCGGAGGCGGCACCGCCGTCCTCGTGCTGGACCTCGACCGGTTCAAGGAGATCAACGACTCCCTCGGCCACGGCGTCGGCGACGCGCTGCTGCGCGAGGTCGGGCCGCGGCTGGCCGGACACCTGCGCTCCGGTGACCTGCTCGCACGCCTGGGCGGCGACGAGTTCGTCGTCCTCGCCGACGGGCTGGGGGAGGACGGCGCCCTGGCGCTGGCCCGGCGGCTCTGCGCCACGCTCGAGCGGCCGTTCCAGCTCGCCGGCATGGTGCTGAGCGTGGACGCCAGCGTGGGCATCGCCCTGGGCCCGCGGCACTCCCGGCAGGCCCAGGAGCTGCTGCAGATGGCCGACCTGGCCATGTACGCGGCCAAGGCCGGCCGCAGCGGTCCGGTCGTCTACGACGAGGAGCGCCACGGCTCGGGCCGGCACCGCCTCGAGGCCGTCGCCCAGCTGCGGCGAGCCGTCGACGAGGGCGAGCTGGTGCTGCACTACCAGCCGAAGCTGACCCTGCCGACCGGCCGGGTCGACGGCGTGGAGGCGCTGGTGCGCTGGCGGCACCCCGAGCGCGGGCTGCTGTTCCCCGACGCCTTCGTCGAGCTGGCCGAGTCCGCCGGGCTCATGGCGGCGCTCACCAGGCGGGTGCTGGACACCGCCCTGGCGCAGCGGCGGGCGTGGTCCGACCGCGGGCGAGAGCTGACCGTCGCCGTCAACGTCAGCCCCTCGAACCTGGTCGACGAGGGTTTCCCCGACGAGGTGGCCGGGTTGCTGGCGCGGCACGGCGTCCCCGCGACCGCACTGGTGCTCGAGGTGACCGAGAGCCTGCTCATGGAGGACCGGGAGCGCGCCGTCCGCGTCCTCGCCGGACTGCGCGAGGCCGGCGTCGGCATCGCCATCGACGACTACGGCACCGGCTGGTCCAGCCTCGCCTACCTGGCCACCCTCCCGGTGACCGAGCTGAAGCTCGACCGCGCCTTCGTCGGCGCGATGACCGGCAGCGACCGGTCGGCGTCGATCGTCACCTCGACGCTGCAGCTCGCGCACGCCCTCGGCCTGGTCTTCGTCGCCGAGGGTGCCGAGGACCAGGCGACCGTCGACGCGCTCGCCGCGCTGGGCTGCGACGTCGTCCAGGGGTACCACCTCAGCCGGGCGCTGCCGCCCGAGCAGCTGGAGGCGTGGCTCGAGGCTCGCAGCGCCGCCCCCGTCGGCTGACGCCGCACGCCGGGGCCTGTTGCGGAACGACCCCGCTTCCCTAGGGTCGCCGCGAGCGGAGCGGCCGGGGACGGGACCCGTCGGGCGCGGGCCGACCTGCCGGACGGGGGTGGCCGGTGCGCGCTGCGGCGGTCCGCGCGGCCGCGGTGTGCGGCGCGCTCGTCCTGCTCGCCGGCTGCACGTCCGCCGACGGGCCGACGGCGGCGCCCGAGCCCGGAGCCGGCTGCCCGGTGACCGAACGGGCCGCTCCCGACCCGGACCGGCCGGTCGTCGACCTCGACCTCCGCCTCGCCGACGACCGGCGCACGGTGACCGGCACCGAGACCGTCGTCCTCACCCCGGACCTCCCGGTGGAGGACCTGTGGTTCCGGCTGGTCCCGAACGCACCGCAGTCGGCCGGGCACCGGCTCACCGTCGAGGCGGTGCGCGGGGACCTGGTGGCCGGCGGTGGGTACGTCGACGCCGGCGCCGCCCCGGGGACGCCGGGCGGCCTCTACCGGGTGGACCTGCGCGAACCCGTGCCGGCGGGCCGCACCGTCACGGTGGAGCTGGACCTGCGGCTGCGGCTCACCGACGAGTGGACGCCGGCCGGCTTCGACCGTCTCGGTGCCGCGGACGACGTGACGTGGTGGGGGAGCGGGGTCCCGCTGCTGACGTGGGAGCCGGGGCACGGCTGGGGGAGGGACCCGATGGTCGAGGTCAGCGGTGAGACGACCGCCGCGCCCGCCGCCGACACCACGCTGCACATCTCGGCACCGGGCGACCTCGTCGTCCTCATGTCGGGGGACCAGGCGCCGCCGCGGGAGGAGCCGGGTGGCCGCCGGGTCTGGGAGTCGCACGACCCGGTCGCCCGCGACGTGGCCGTCGCGGTGGGCGAGTTCGACACCGCGACCGTCGACGTCGGCGGCACGAGGGTCACGGCCGGGGTGCTGGCCGGCGCCGACACCTCCGCCGAGGAGCTCGCCGAGGCCACCGCCGAGGCGGTCCGGGCGCTGGAGGGCCGGTTCGGCCCGTTCCCGTACCCGACCCTGGCCGTGCCGCTCGTCTCCGACGACGGCGGTGGCGAGGAGTACTCCTCGGCGATCCTCATGGGGGACGCCGACGAGGACCTCCTCGTCCACGAGGTGGCGCACATGTGGTTCTACGGCATGGTCGGCAACTCGCAGTTCCGCGACCCCTGGCTGGACGAGGCCTTCGCGACGTACGCCCAGGGACACGGGGACACCGACGACCTGGACCGGGCAGGTGCCGTCGGCGGCTCGATGGCCGACTTCGCGGACCAGGACGAGTACGAGGCGCTGGTGTACGGCAAGGGCGCCGCGGCGCTGGCGGCCGCCCGCGAGGCGGCCGGCGAGCAGGCGTTCGACGCGGCGGTGCGCTGCTACGTGGAGAGCCAGGCCTGGACGATCGCCCGGCCCGAGGACCTCGCCCGGGCGCTGCAGGGGCTCGAGCCCGCGCTCGACGTCCTGGTCGAGGCGGGTGCGCTGGGCCGGCAGGACGTCGAGGCCGCCGGCGACTGAGCACGCGGAGCGGGGGGCCGGAGGCCTCCCCGACGAGGGCTCTGGATGCTCAGCCCTCGTCGGGGACGGCACGTGGCCGCGGTGTCATCCGGAGGACGACGATGTCATCGGTCCGTCGTCAGCTCTTCGGCCGCGCCCCGGCGCGCAGCGCGCCGAGCAGGTCGTGGTTGAGCCGGGAGATGTTCTCCATCGAGATGCCCTTGGGGCAGGCCGCCGAGCACTCGCCGATGTTGGTGCAGCCGCCGAAGCCCTCGCGGTCCTGCTGGGCGACCATGTTGACCACCCGCTCGTTGCGCTCGGGCTGGCCCTGCGGCAGGAGGCCCAGGTGGCTGACCTTGGCCGCGGTGAACAGCATCGAGGAGGCGTTCGGGCAGGCCGCCACGCAGGCGCCGCAGCCGATGCACGTCGCCGCGTCGAAGGCCGCGTCGGAGTCCTTCTTGGGCACCAGGATCGAGTGGGCCTCCGGCGCGGTGCCGGTGGGGGCGCTGATGTAGCCGCCGGACTGGATGATCCGGTCCAGGGCGCTGCGGTCGACCGACAGGTCCTTGATCACCGGGAACGCCGTCGCGCGCCACGGCTCGATGTCGATCGTGTCGCCGTCCTTGAACTTGCGCATGTGCAGCTGGCAGGTGGTCGTGGGACCACCCGACGTGCCACGGCCGTGCGCCGTCCCGTTGATCATCAGGCCGCAGCTGCCGCAGATGCCCTCGCGGCAGTCGTGGTCGAAGACCACCGGGTCGTCGCCGGCGAGGATCAGCTTCTCGTTCAGGACGTCGAGCATCTCCAGGAACGACATGTCCGGGGAGATGTCCTCGACCTGGTAGGTCACCATGCGGCCCTTGTCGGCCGGGCCCCTCTGCCGCCAGATGCGCAGCGTCAGGGTCATGTTGTGAGGGGCCATGGCCGGGTCGGTCGCCGTGCCGGACGCGAAGGTCGCGCCCTCACGTGTCGCAGTCACTTGTAGCTCCGCTGGGCGAGGTGGACGTACTCGTACTCGAGGGCTTCGCGGTGCAGGACGGGGGGAGCGCCCTCCGGCGTCCACTCCCACGCGGCGACGTAGGCGAAGTTCTCGTCGTCGCGCAGCGCCTCGCCCTCGGGGGTCTGGCTCTCGGCCCGGAAGTGCCCGCCGCAGCTCTCGGCGCGGTGGAGGGCGTCGACGCACATCAGCTCGGCGAGCTCGATGAAGTCGGCGACGCGGCCGGCGTGCTCCAGGGTCGGGTTGATCGTGTTCTCGTCGCCGGAGACCTTGAGGTTGGTCCAGAACTCCTGGCGGATCTCGGGGATCCGGTCCAGGGCCTTGCGCAGGCTCTCCTCCGAGCGCTCCATGCCGCACAGGTCCCACATCAGGCGGCCGAGCTCGCGGTGGAACGAGGCCGGGGTGCGGTTGCCGTTGATCGACAGCAGCTTCTGCACCCGGCCCTGCACCTCCTGCAGGGCCTCGGCGACGGCCGGGTGGCTGTCGTCGACCTTCTCGAACGGGCCGTCGGCGAGGTAGTCGTTGATGGTGTTCGGCAGGACGAAGTAGCCGTCGGCCAGGCCCTGCATCAGCGCGCTGGCACCCAGGCGGTTCGCGCCGTGGTCGGAGAAGTTGGCCTCGCCGATCACGAACATGCCGGGGATGGTCGACTGCAGGTCGTAGTCGACCCACAGCCCGCCCATCGTGTAGTGGACCGCCGGGTAGATCCGCATCGGCGTCTCGTAGGGGTCCTCGCCCGTGATCTGGGCGTACATGTCGAAGAGGTTGCCGTACTTGGCCTCGATGGCCGGCCGGCCCAGCCGCTTCATCGCGTCGCCGAAGTCCAGGTAGACGCCCAGCCCACCCGGGCCCACCCCGCGGCCCTCGTCGCAGACGTTCTTGGCCTGGCGCGAGGCGATGTCGCGGGGCACCAGGTTGCCGAACGCGGGGTAGATCCGCTCGAGGTAGTAGTCGCGCTCGCCCTCGGGGATGTCCCGCGGGTCACGGGTGTCGCCGCGCTCCTTGGGCACCCACACGCGGCCGTCGTTGCGCAGCGACTCGCTCATCAGCGTGAGCTTGGACTGGTAGTCACCCTTGACCGGGATGCAGGTCGGGTGGATCTGCGTGTAGCAGGGGTTGGCGAAGTACGCGCCCCGCTTGTGCGCCCGCCAGATCGCCGTGGCGTTGGAGCCCTTGGCGTTCGTGGACAGGTAGAAGACGTTGCTGTACCCGCCGGTGGCCAGGACGACGGCGTCGGCGAAGTGGGTGCTGACCTCGCCGGTGATGAGGTTGCGCGCCACGATGCCGCGGGCCCGGCCGTCGATGACGATCAGGTCGAGCATCTCGTGCCGCGCGAACTGCTCGACGGTGCCGGCCGCCATCTGCCGCTCGAGCGCCTGGTAGGCGCCGTAGAGCAGCTGCTGGCCCGTCTGGCCGCGGGCGTAGAAGGTGCGCGACACCTGCGCGCCACCGAAGGAGCGGTTGTCGAGCAGGCCGCCGTACTCGCGGGCGAAGGGCACGCCCTGGGCGACGCACTGGTCGATGATGTTGACGCTGACCTCGGCCAGGCGGTGGACGTTGTTCTCGCGGGAGCGGAAGTCGCCGCCCTTGACCGTGTCGTAGAACAGCCGGTGCACGCTGTCGCCGTCGTTGCGGTAGTTCTTCGCGGCGTTGATGCCGCCCTGCGCGGCGACGCTGTGCGCCCGCCGCGGGCTGTCGTGGAACCAGAAGTTCTTGACCTTGTAGCCGGCCTCGCCGAGCGTCGCGGCGGCCGAGCCGCCGGCCAGGCCGGTGCCGACGACGATGACGGTCAGCTTGCGGCGGTTGGCCGGGTTGACCAGACGGGCGCGGAACCGGCGGGTGCTCCACCGCTCGCCGATCGGCACGTCCATCGGCGCCTTGGTGTCGGCGATCGGGTCGCCGACGGTGAAGAGGTCGAGAGGCATCGCGTTGAGCTCCTTAGCCGACGAGCCCGAAGAGGACGCTGAAGGGGACGAGCAGGAACCCGCCGATCAGCACCACGGAGAAGACCAGGGCGAAGAGGTTGACCGTCCTCTCCCGGCGCTTGTTGCTCTGCCCGAGGGTCTGCGTGGCACTCCAGATGCCGTGCCGCAGGTGCATGCCGAGCAGGATCAGGGCGATCACGTAGACCGCGGTGATGAGCGGGTTCGAGAACCCGGCGACCAGGCGGTCGTAGGGCGTGGTGCCCGGGCCCTCGGGGTTGGCGACGCCCATCGTGAGGTCGAGGATGTGGTAGACGACGAACAGGCCGACGATCACGCCGCCCCAGCGCATGGTCCGCGAGGCGTAGCTCTGGGCCACCGCCTTCTTGGTGACGTAGCCGTTCGGCCGGGCCCGCTTGGCCTGCCGCCACAGCGCGATCGCCGCCCAGATGTGGGCGATCACGGCGGCCAGCAGCACGATGCGGATGATCGTGAGGGTCGTCTGCGCGGGCACGGCCGGCTCGCCGATCGTGCGGATCCAGTGGGAGTAGCCGTTGAACGACTCCCGGCCCGCGAAGACCTTGAGGTTCCCGATCATGTGCGCGATCAGGTACAGCACCAGGATGATGCCGCTGACCGCCATCACGACCTTCTTGAAGACCGAGCTCGTCTTCGCGGCCTTGGGCGCTCTGCGCTGGCCGGGTTGCGTCACCGTCACCACAGCCACCGAAGGTATGCCTCTACCAGGTCCACGACCACGTGAACACGTGGTGACACAGCTCTCGTAAGGGTGCCCTTACCGGATCGGGCGGTTAAGGTGCGCGGTCGCGTGCGCCGCCCGACACCGGCTGCGGGGTTGGCGGGCGTCCGCACGGGGGAGGGACAGGACATGGCTGGACCCACGCGAGGATTCCTCGGCCGCCGCCGGGAGCGCGACCCCCGGCTGCCGCCGGGACAGTACGACGCCGGTCGCGACTGGCCGGTGCTGACCGCCGAGCCGACGCCGCGCATCTCGCCCGAGACCTGGAGCATCACCGTCGACGGCCGGGTGGAGAACCCGACGACGTGGACCTGGGACGAGGCCCACCGGCTGCCGCGTTCGGAGTACCGCGGCGACATCCACTGCGTCACCACGTGGTCGAAGTTCGACACCTGGTTCGCCGGCGTCAGCGTCGACACCCTGTTCGAGGTCGCCCGCCCGACCGCCGACGCGCACTTCGTCGTCGCCACGTCCAAGACCGGCTACACCACCAACCTGCCGCTCGAGGACGTCACCGGCGGCCGGGCCTGGGTGGTGTGGGAGTACGACGGCGGCCCGCTGCCGGTCGAGCACGGCGGCCCGGTGCGGCTGCTGGTCCCGCACCTGTACTTCTGGAAGAGCGCCAAGTGGGTCACCCGGCTGACGCTGCTGCAACGCGACCAGCCCGGCTTCTGGGAGCAGAACGGCTACCACGACCGCGGCGACCCCTGGCGCGAGCAGCGCTACCAGGGCGACTGATGGAGGACCCCCGGGAGGACCTCGCTGCCCTCCAACCGCTCGCGAGCTCGCGGCGGGACCCTGCACCGAGGCCGTCGGACCCCTCGGAGGAGGACCCCGTCCCCCCACCCCTCGCACGCTCGGGGCGGTACCCGGACGGGGCCGGGTCCCGGGACGGGGCCGCACGAGGGTGGCGGTGGGCGACGGTCACCGGCGTGCGGCGGCCGGTGCCGAGGGCCGTGGAGCTGCGGCTCGACGTCCCCGACCGGGTGCAGCACCTGGCCGGCCAGCACTACGTCGTCCGGCTGACCGCCGAGGACGGCTACACGGCGCAGCGGTCCTACTCGGTCGCCTCCGCGCCGGGCGAGCCCCAGGTGGAGCTGTTCGTCGAGCGCCTGGACGACGGGGAGGTCTCCACCCACCTGGCCGACGTCGTGGAGCCCGGCGACCGGCTGGAGGTGCGCGGCCCGATCGGCGGCTGGTTCGTGTGGGACGGCGAACGGCCGGCGCTGCTGGTCGGTGGCGGCACCGGCGTCGTCCCGCTGGTGGCCATGCTGCGGACCGCCCGCGAGCTCGGCCGCACCGACCTGCTGCGCATCGCCGTCTCCACGCGCACGCTCGCCGAGCTCCCCTACGCCGACGAGCTGCTCGAGGCCGGCGCGCTCGTCGTCACCACCCGGGAGCCGCGCGGCGTGCGCCCGGCCGGGCGGCTGACCGCCGCCGACCTCGTGCCGCTGTGGCAACCGGGCCGGACGGGGTACGTGTGCGGGTCGGCCGGGTTCGCCGAGGCGGCCAGCCAGCTGCTCGTCGACCTCGGCGTCCCCGCCACCGACATCCGGGTGGAGCGGTTCGGCGCGAGCGGGTGAACCTGCTCCTCCGGGGGCGCCCGCCAGCGGGCTCCCCGGGGAGGATGGCGACGTGCACACCGAGGTCTGCCCGGTCGAGGCCGTCGACGACGAGCTCCGGGCCCGGCTGCTCGCCTGCTGGACCGACGTGACCAACGCCGGCGGGTCGGTCGGCTTCGTCCCCCCGGTGACCGAGGATGGCCTCGCGCCCTACCTCGACGCGGTCATCGAGCGGGTGCACCAGGGGCGCGAGTTGATCGCGTTGTTGCGCGTCGAGGGCGAGGTCGCCGGGTTCGCCGTCCTGTCGCTGTCGGTCAGCCCGCTGCGGCGGCACTGGGCCACCGTGCTGCGGGTGCAGGTGCGCCCCGAGTGGCAGGGACGGGGCCTGGGCCGGGTGCTGGTGGCCGGCGTCCACGACATCGCCCGGGCGCGCGGCCTGGAGTTCCTGCACCTCACCGTGCGCGGCGGCACCGGGCTCGAGGCCTTCTACGCGGACTTCGGCTACCGCGAGTTCGGGCGGATGCCGGGAGCGATCCGCGTGGCGCCCGGCGACGACCGCGACGAGCTGCACCTGACCTGCCGGCTGTGATCACGAGCGCCGGTCGGGACCCCGCAGCGGGTCGCCCGGTGTCCCGCCGGCGCCTCCGCCCCTCCTCCCTCCTGTGAGCAGAGGGGGCCGGAGGAGGTGCTGCACCCACCGCGGACCGATCCCGCCCCCACGGCCACCGCCGTCCCGGGGACCGGTGCACCCCGCGACCGTCGTCAGGCCAGCGGGTCGCGGCCGTCCAGCGTCCCCTCCGCCGAGAGCAGCGCCAGCCGGGCGAACAGCTCCTCGGCGTACCAGCCCTCCTGTGCGGTGCGGGTGACGACGGCGGCGTGCGGGGCGCGGTCGTAGGCGAAGGAGTTCAGCGCCGAGGCGGACTCCCAGACGCTGAAGGTGCCCTGCAGCCCGAGCGGCGCCTCCCCGATGCCCAGGGCCACGCGCAGCCCCGGGCTCTCGTGCAGGTCGGCCGAGACCGGCGGGACGGCGCGCCAGAAGGTGACCGCCTTGCGCGGGGTGAGCCGGGCGCGGGTGACCGCGGCGACCGGGCCGTCCCACCGCTGCGGCCAGGGCTTCCCGAACGGCTCCTGCCGCGACCAGCGGCCGCGGGCGGCCAGCGGCCGCATCCGGGCGCTCCACTGCTCGTCGGCGATCCGCTGCCAGCGGGCGACGACGTCGCCGGTCTCGAAGGCGGTGGCCGCGCGTTCGTCGTCCCACACCGCGAGCAGGGCCCAGCGGCGGGGGTCGGCGTCGCGCACGGTGAAGCTCCGGCCGCTGCCCGTGCCCAGCAGCTTCGCGAACCGCAGCCCGGGGCTGCGGCGCAGCGGACGCCGGTCGGTCGCCATCCGCAGCAGCGCGGCCGGGACCGATCGGCCGGGCACGCCCCACACGTGCAAGGTCGCCAGCCGTCGTGTGGTCACGGGTCCGATCCTCCCCGTTGCGGACGGTCCGTGCCGCGTCGCGGCCGACGTCACGGGCCCCTGCGGAGGCGCGATCGTCGCTACGCTGCGTGCTTCCTGTGCTGCAGAGCGGGGGGAGGCCGGTATGGGTGACCAGGTCGATCGCCGGCAGGACCTGCTCCGGCGGGTGAACGCCCGCCGGGCGGGGGTCGAGGCCTACCTGCGCCAGCGGCGGCCCCGCGTCCAGCGGTGGGCCACCGTCACGCTGGTGCTCACGTCCCTGTCGGCGGTCTTCACCGCCGGACCCGCGCTCGGCGGCATCCCGTTCGCCGAGGCGGTCCAGAACGTGCTGGGCCTCGACAGCACGTCGGCGGTGTGGCGGACGCTCTGCTTCCTGGCGTTGCTGGTCTCGGTCGGCGCCACGGTCCTGACCAACATCAGCAAGGCGCGCGACCCCGTCGCGGAGCTCAGCGCGGTCGAAGCGGCGGACGCCGAGCTCGAGGGGCTCGCCACGCTGCTGGAGTTCGGGACCCTCTCCGTCGAGGACGGGGTGAAGCTCTACCAGCAGTACGTCACCAAGATCCCCTTCATCGATGACGCACCCGCCGTCGCCCGGCCGGGTTGAGAGGCGCCGACGTGTACAGCCGCGGGCGGCCCGGGTAGCCCTCGTCCGGTCACGCCTCCGCCTCGGACCCGGGGGAGCCGGCGGGCCGCCCGAGAGGAGACCCGCCGTGGCGCGGACCGCACGCGAGGAGCTGGGCGAGACCGACGCCCCGGTCGAGGACCAGGTGGTGCAGGCCTTCGACCGGATCGTCGACGAGGGGGCGCAGCGGCTGCACCGCAGCTGGCGGGAGGTGCTCACCACCGGTCTGGCCGGCGGGCTCGAGGTGGCCACCGGCGTGGTGGCGCTGCTGGCCACCTACGCCGCGACCGGCAGCCACCTGCTGGCCGGGCTGGCGTTCAGCATCGGCTTCATCGCCCTGGTGCTGGCCAAGAGCGAGCTGTTCACCGAGGGCTTCCTCGTGCCGGTGACCGCGGTGGTCGCCGGCCGGGCGAGCGCGGGCCAGCTGGTCAAGCTGTGGGCCGGGACGCTGGTCGCCAACCTCGTCGGTGGCTGGCTGGTCATGTGGCTGGTGGTGCACGGCCTCCCGGAGCTCGGCGCCACCGCGGTCGAGTCGGGCCGGACCTTCGTGGAGGCGCCGCTGGACCTCGAGGCCGTCTCGCTGGCGCTGCTGGCCGGTGCCTTCATCACGCTGATGACCCGCATGCAGCACGGCGCGGACTCCGAGGCGGGCAAGCTCGCCGCGTCGGTGGCCGGGGCGTTCCTGCTCGCCGGCCTGGTGCTGTTCCACTCGATCCTGGACTCGCTGATCCTCTTCGGGGCGATCCACCACGGCGCCCCGTACGGCTACGGCGACTGGCTGGCCTGGTTCTGGTACACGACGCTGCTCAACGTCGTCGGCGGGCTGGTCGTCGTCACCTTCCTGCGGCTGGTGCGCAGCAAGGAGCTCATCGAGCGCGAGCGGTCCGCGGCCGGCGCCTGAGGATGCGCGCCGCCCTGGTCACCGTGCTCGCCGTCGGACGTCCAGCGGAGGTCCGGAGGCGGCCGCGCGGAAGGCGCGGAACACCTCCGGCGGCTGGGGTGAGGACCACATCTGGTTGGTGAGCAGGACCGCGCTGGTCCCGGTCGCCGGATCGGTCCACCAGGAGCTGCCCAGGCCGCCGTCCCAGCCGTACGAGCCGGCCGAGCGGCCGCCCGGCTCGTCGGTGCGACGGCCAGGGGACGGCGAAGTCCAGGCCGAGGCCCAGCCGGAACGTCAGGACGTCGCGCACGGTGATCGCCCGGCGGGCCGGCACGGTGCCCGCGAGCGCGTCGGCCGGGTCGGCGAGCACCACCCGGTCGGCCAGCTCGGGCAGGTGGGCGTCCACCGGCTCGTCGAGCGCCAGCGTGCCGTCGTCCACCAGGGACAGAGCGGCGGCGGCCACGACGGGCTTGGTGGTCGAGGCGATGCGGAACACGGTGTCCGGCCGGACCGGGTCGTCCGCGCCCGGCGTGTGCGTCCCCGCCGCGCCCCGGGCCACCTCGCGCCCGCGGGCCACCCACCAGGCCGCGCCCGGCACCTCCCCGGCGGCCACCGCACCGGCCACCGCGGCCTCGACGTCCTCTGCCAGCCCCACCTCGCCTCCCCGGTCCCCGTCCCTGGTCGTCCGACCGGCGACGGGCCGCGGACTCATCGCCCGGCGGCCGCCCGGCGGACCGCGGTCAGGTACCGCTGGGTCGCCAGCCGCTGGACCAGCGTGCTGACCGGCCCGCCGAGGCGGGCCAGCGGCGAGGCCAACCGGGCGAACACGCGCAGCGTGAAGACGACGTCCCCGCCGGGCTCGAGCCGCACGAGGAACGCCTCCTCCCCGCTCTCCGGGTGGCCGGGCAGCGTGCCGTAGGCGAAGCCGCGCTCGTCGCCGGTCGTCTGCGCCCACACCACGCGGCAGGGGATGTCGTAGCCCAGCCGCGGCAGCCCCGCCGTGAGGACGACGACGGTGCCCGGCTCGCCCGCGGGCCCGGTGGCCCGCACCCGCAGGCCGACGCCACGCTGCATCCGCCAGTCGAACACCGCGGCCGCGGCCCGCTCGAAGGCCGCCGTCCCCGAACCGACGACGACCGAGCGCTCGACGGTGTCGTAGCCGGTGGGCAGCACCGGCTCCCGCGTCGCGCCCACCTCCGGGTAGGTGAACGGGACGTCGGCGAGGTCGGCCGGGTCGGTCGCACGGAGGAGGCCCATCCCCCCAGTGTCGTGGCCGCCGGTCCGCCCGCCGTCCCCGCCGGTAGGGTCGCGGCCACTGTGCTGCCCGCCGTCACCGCCACCCGCTACGTCACCCCGCTGCGCGAGGGTGGCTCGCTGCCGGGGCTCATGGAGGCCGACGACCTGGGCACCTACGTCGTGAAGTGGCGGGCTGCCGGGCAGGGCGTGAAGGTGCTCGTCGCCGAGGTCGTCTGCGGCGAGCTGGCCCGCGCGCTGTCGCTGCCGGTGCCCGCGTTGGTGACCGTCGACGTCGCCCCGGAGCTGGCGGTGGGGGAGCCGGACATCGAGGTCCAGGAGCTGCTGCAGCGCTCGGCCGGGGTCAACCTCGGGCTGGACTACCTGCCCGGGGCGCTGGACTTCGAGGCCGGCGTCGGGTCGGTCGAGTCCGAGCTGGCCGGCCGGGTGCTGTGGTTCGACGCGCTGGTCGGCAACGTGGACCGCTCCTGGCGCAACCCCAACATGCTGTTCTGGCACGGCCGGCTGCAGCTGATCGACCACGGGGCCGCGCTGACCTTCCACCACAACTGGCCCGGCGCGGCCGCCGCGGTGTCCCGCCCCTACGACGCCGCGCAGCACGCGCTGGCGGAGTGCACCCCCGACGTCCGCGCCGCCGACGCCGCGCTCGGCCCGCGGGTCACCCGTCCGCTGCTGGAGCAGGTGCTCCGCCAGGTGCCCGACGACTGGCTGGAGGAAGACGGGCCCCGCCCTCCCCACCCCTCGCAGGCTCGGGGCGGTGCCCTGGCCGGGGCCACGCACGGGCCGGCTGCCCCTGAGGAGGTCCGCGCCCGCTACGTCGACCAGCTGCTGGCCCGGTTGGCCGCCCGCGACGCCTGGCTGCCGCCGCTGCTGGCCACCGCGGCCGCGGGCGGGTCGCGCCGCAGGGCACCGCGGGGGGAGAACCGGCCGTCGTGGCTGGGCCCGCCACCGCCGGAGGGGATGAGCCAGCGGTGAGCCGGGAGACCTTCGAGTACGCCGTCCTCCGGGTGGTGCCGCGGGTGGAACGGGGGGAGTCGCTGAACGCCGGTGTCCTCGTCTACTGCCGGCAGCGCGACTACCTCGGCTCGCGGGTGCACCTGGACACCGACCGGCTGCGCGCCCTGGACCCCACCGCGGACCCCGACGCGATCGGCCGCGCGCTGCAGGCCGCCGCCGACGTCTGCGCCGCCGACCCCGCCTCGGGTGCCGCCGGACGGGAGGCGCTGGGCTCGCGGTTCCGCTGGCTGACCGCGCCGCGCAGCACCGTGGTCCAGGCCGGGCCGGTGCACACGGGGCTGACCGAGGACCCGGACGCCGAGGCCGACCGGCTGCTGCAGCTGCTCGTGCTGCCCGTCACCGGGTCCTGACCGTCCGTACCCCGGGCTGGTGAACGGCAGGTGACGGGCGGCTTCACGAGACCCGTGCCCGCGCGTCATGCGGGCGTCGATGCGCCCCACTAGCGTCCGGGCACCGACGTCTCCCAGAGCCGAGGACCCGATGACGGACATCGCCAACTCCCGCCGCCGCCTCTTCCTGCCCCTGCTGAACTCGGTCCGTCACGGCAGCCGCAGCCACACGACCTGCTACTACAAGTGCGGCAACGCCTGCGACGCGGCCGTCCCGAACCGGACGGACAACCCCACGTTCGAGTCCGTCGTCCAGACGGCCCTCAGCCGGCGCACCCTGCTCAAGGCGGCCGGCGCCGGGGCCCTCGTGGTGGCCGCGGGCCCGCTGTTCCCGGAGCCGGCGGTGGCCGCGCCGGGACGCCGGGGGGCGACCGGGGACGGTGCCCTCACCTTCGAGCCGGTCGAGCAGAACTTCCTCGACGAGCTCGTCGTCCCGGCCGGGTACCGCTCCGCCGTCGTGATGCGCTGGGGAGACCCGGTGGAGGAGGGGGCGCCGGAGTTCGACGTCGACGCCCAGACCGCCGAGGCGCAGGCCAAGCAGTTCGGCTACAACTGCGACTTCATCGGGTTCCTGCCGCTCGGGCGCGGGCGCGCGCTGCTCGTCGTCAACCACGAGTACACCAACGAGCAGCTGATGTTCTCGGGCGTCGCCGAGGAGGAGGCGCCCACCACCGACGAGCAGAAGCGCGTCGCGATGATGGCCCACGGCATCTCCGTGGTGCAGATCCAGCGGCAGGGCGACTCGGGCGTGTGGCTGCCGACCCCTGAGCGCGACCGCAACCGGCGGATCACCGCCTCCACGCCCTTCCGGGTCACCGGGCCCGCCGCGGGGTCGGAGTACCTGCGGACGACGGCCGACCCCGAGGGCCGCACCGTCCTGGGCACGCTCAACAACTGCGCCGGCGGCATCACCCCCTGGGGCACGACGCTGCACGGCGAGGAGAACTTCAACCAGTACTTCGGGACGTCCGCGCCGATCACCGAGGACCCGCGGGAGCCCCGCCTGGGCCGGTACAGCGTCAGCGCCGAGGACTCCGCCGGTCGCCGGTGGGAGGCCGTCGACCCGCGGTTCGACCTGGCGCGGGAGCCCAACGAGGTCAACCGCTTCGGCTGGGTCGTCGAGGTCGACCCGTACGACCCCACCTCGACCCCGCGCAAGCACACCTCGCTGGGGCGCTTCAAGCACGAGACCGCCAACGTCCGCATCGCCGAGGACGGCCGGGTCGTCGCCTACTCCGGGGACGACGAGCGCTTCGACTACATCTACAAGTTCGTGTCGAGGAAGCGGTACCGGGAGGGCGACGACCGCGCGACGCGGGCGCACAACATGACGCTGCTCGAGGAGGGCGACCTCTACGTCGCCCACTTCAGCGGCGACTCGCCGGCCGCGGAGATCGACGGCAGCGGCACCCTGCCCGCCGACGGCGAGTTCGACGGCACCGGCCGGTGGGTCCCGCTGGTGCAGGACGGCCGCTCGATGGTCCCCGGCAAGGACGTCGCCTGGGTGCTGACCTTCACCCGGCTGGCCGCCGACCGCCTCGGCAAGCAGCTCGACGCCAACGGGGACTTCCCCGACCCGGCCAACCCGGTGGTGGTCGACCCCGAGCTGGTGGCCACGAGGATGGACCGGCCGGAGGACATCCAGGTCAACCCGGTCAACGGGCGGGTCTACGCGTCCCTGACGAACAACTCGAACCGGACCGGCCAGGACGGCCGGCCCGGGGCGGACGAGGCCAACCCGCTGAGCCGGTCGTTCGCCTTCGACCCCGAGGACGGCCGTTACGAGGAGCGTCCCGGCAACCGCAACGGCCACGTCATCGAGTGGGAGGAGACCGGCTCGATCGCGGGGGACACCTTCACCTGGCGGGTCTTCATCCTGGCCGGCGACCCGGAGGACCCCGGGACCTACTTCGCCGGCTACGACAAGTCCCAGGTCAGTGCCATGTCCTGTCCGGACAACCTGGAGTTCGACCCGGCGGGCAACCTGTGGATCTCCACCGACGGCACCGTGCTGTCGACCCGCAACCAGGAGGCGGGCACCGTCGGGGGCACGAACGACGGGCTCTTCGCCGTCCCGACCGAGGGCGCGGAGCGCGGGCACCTCAAGGCGTTCCTCACCGTGCCGATCGGTGCCGAGTGCAGCGGCCCGATGATCCCCCGGGACGGACGATCGGTGTTCGTGTCCGTCCAGCACCCGGGCGAGACCACCGGCTCGACGCGGGACACCCCCGCGAGCACCTGGCCCGACCGGCTGAGCGAGCGACCGTTCCCGCGGCCCAGCGTGGTCGTGGTCGCCCGCGAGGACGGCGGCCGCGTCGGCAGCTGACGAAGGACCCCCCTGCCCCCCGCCCCTCGCGAGCCCAGGGCGGGACCCTGCAGGGGGCCACCGCCGTCTCTCAGCCGGGGAAGAGGTCGTCGATCCGGCGGGCGAGCTGGAGGTCGAGGTCGGTGACCCCGCGCGCGGAGTGGGTCACCAGCGTCAGGTGCAGGGTGCGCCAGCGCAGGTCGACGTCGGGGTGGTGGTCCATCTGCTCGGCCACGAACGCGATGCGCACGAGCGCGGCGACGGCGTCCGGGAAGCCGGGCAGCTCGACGCTGCGGCGGATGCCCGCGCCGTCCCCCGACCACAGCGGCAGCCCGGAGAGGGCGGCGGTCAGCTCGTCGGGGGAGAGGCGGGGCGGTCGGGGCACGGGCTCATCCTGCCGCCCTGGAACGGCCTCGTTCCAGGGCCCGCGGCGCCGGCCCCGTCCCGATGCTCCGGCCCCGTCCGGAGGCTCGCCGCGAGCTCGCGAGCAGTGAGGAGGACGGGGTCCTTCAGAGGTGCAGCCCGCACTCCGTCTTGCCACGGCCGGCCCACCGGCCGGCGCGCGGGTCCTCACCCGGGGCCACCGGGCGGGTGCACGGGGCGCAGCCGATCGAGGCGTAGCCGATCTCCTGCAGCGGGTTGACCGGGACCTGGTGCTCGGCGACGTAGGCGTCGACGTGTTCCTGGGTCCAGGCGGCCAGCGGGTTGACCTTCACCATGCCGCGCTTGGCGTCCCAGTCGACGACCTTGGTGTCCGCGCGGGTGGGCGACTCGTCGCGCCGCACGCCCGAGCCCCACGCCGCGTACCCGGCGAGGGCCTTGGCCAGCGGCTGCACCTTGCGCAGCGAGCAGCACAGGTCGGGGTCGCGGTCGTGCAGCTTCGAGCCGTACTCGGCGTCCTGCTCGGCGACGGTCTGCTCGGGCAGCACGTTGACCAGCGTGATGGGCATGACCCCGCTGACCCAGTCGCGGGTGCCGATGGTCTCCGCGAAGTGGTAGCCGGTGTCGAGGAAGACCACGTTGACGCCGGGGACCGCCCGCGACGCCAGGTGCGAGAGCAGCCCGTCGGCCATGGAGGAGGTGACCGCGAAGTCGTCCCCGAAGGTCTCCCCGGCCCAGCGCAGGACGGCCAGCGCCTGCTCGACGGGGTCGGCGATCCCCTCGAAGCGGGCGTCGGCCTCCGCGGCGAGCTCGGGTGTGGGCCGGACGGCGGTCGTCATGGCTGGTGAACTCCTGTCCCGGTGAGCCGGACGGTGAAGGTCCGCAGGCACGCGGCGCAGTGCCACTCGCTGCCGTCCCCGTGCGGGGTCAGCTCCTCGTCACCGCAGTACGGGCAGAAGAACACGGGCAGCTGCCGCGATCTTCCGCCCGTGTCCGCGGACTCCTCGCTCACAGCAGCCAGGACTCCTCGGCCCGCGCCACGTAGGCGGCGAACCGCTCGCCGGGCTCCCGGCGCTCGAGGTAGCCGCGCAGCACCCGCTCGCAGTAGTCGGCGGTCTCGGCCTTGGTCACCTTGTGGCCGCGGAACTTGCGGCCGAAGGCGGCCTCGGTGCCGAGGTGGCCGCCCAGGTGCACCTGGAAGCCCTCGACCATCTCACCGCTGTCGTCGCGCACCATCGAGCCCTTGAAGCCGATGTCGGCGGTCTGGAACCGGGCGCAGCTGTTCGGGCAGCCGTTGACGTTGATGCCGATCGGCTCGTCGAAGTCCGGCAGCCGCTTCTCCAGCTCGGCGTAGAGGTCCTGGGCGTGCTGCTTGGTCTCGACGATCGCGAGCTTGCAGAACTCCAGGCCCGTGCAGGCCATCGTGCCGCGGCGGAACGCGCTCGGGCGGACCAGCAGGTCGTGCTCGGCGAGCGCGGCGACGAGGTCCTCGACCCGCTCGTCGGGGACGTCGAGGATGACCATCTTCTGCTGGGTCGTCGTCCGGGTGCGGCCCTGCCCGTGCTCGTCGGCGAGGTCGGCGATCCGGGTGAGCAGGCTGCCGCTGATCCGGCCGGTGCGCAGCGCGAAGCCGACGGCGTTGGTGCCGTCCTTCTGCCGGGCGACGCCGACGTGGTCGCGGGACTCGTGCTTGGGCGGCGCCGCGGCCGGCCCGTCGGGGAGCTGTGCGTGCAGGTACTCGTCCTGCAGCACCTGGCGGAACTTCTCCGGGCCCCAGTCGGCCATGAGGAACTTGATGCGGGCGCGGTTGCGCTGCCGGCGGTAGCCGTAGTCGCGGAAGATCGAGGTGCAGGCCGCCCAGACGTCGGTCACCTGGTCGGGCCGGACGAAGACGCCGATCCGCTTGGCGAACATCGGGTTGGTCGACAGGCCGCCGCCGACCCACAGGTCGTAGCCGGCCTCGCCGTCGGCGTTGCGCACGCCGACGAAGGAGACGTCGTCGATCTCCGGCTCGGTGCAGTGGTCGACGCAGCCGGACATCGACGTCTTCCACTTGCGCGGCAGGTTGCTGAACTCGGGGCTGCCGACGTACTTGGCCACCGTCTCCGCCATGACGTCGGAGGCGTCGAGGACCTCGTCCTCGAGGACGCCGGCCAGCGGGCAGTTGAGCATGCCACGGGGGGTGTCGCCGCAGGCCTCGGTCGTGGTCAGGCCGACGGCCTCGAGCCGGCGCCAGATCTCGGGGACGTCCTCGATGCGGATCCAGTGGTACTGGATGTTCTGCCGGTCGGTGACGTCGGCGACGTCGCGACCGAACTCGGTGCTGATGCCGCCGATGGTCCGCAGCTGCGCGCTGGTCAGCGCCCCGCCGTCGGTGCGCACCCGCATCATGAAGTAGGAGTCCTCGAGCTCCTCGGGCTCCAGCACGGCGGTCTTCCCGCCCGGGATGCCCTGGGCCCGCTGGGTGTAGAGCCCCATCCACCGCATGCGGCCGCGCAGGTCGCTCGGGTCGATGCCCCCGAAGCCGGTGTGCGCGTAGATGTCGAGGATGCGCTGGCGGACATCGAGCCCGTCGGAGTCCTTCTTCATCCGCTCGTTGGGGTTGAGCGGCTCCCGGTAGCCCAGCGCCCACTGGCCCTGGCCACGCTGGGGCCTGTTGCTGGTGCGGGGGGTCGTCACGATGGCACTTCCTTCTGCGCCGACCGTCACGGCGCCGGGACCGGACGGGGTGGGCGCTGCCGGATCGGGAGGCGCAGCGGGTGCTGCGGGGGACCGAGGTCAGCGCGCGGGGCGACAGACCGCGCTGCTGACCAGCGCGAGGTCGATGTGACGGCGCGCGACGAGGAGCAGGGCGCGCACGGTCACGCCCTCCATGGTCCCACACACGGCGGGACCTGCGGAGTGTGACTCAGGAGACAGGAGCCGTCGCGCCGTCCATGGCGCTGCGGATGCGCGCGACGGACTCGGTCAGCGGGGTGACCGAGGTGTCGATCACGACCTCGGCGCGCGCCGGCGGCTCGTACGGGTCGTCGATGCCGGTGAACCCGGTGATCTGCCCGGCGCGGGCCCGCGCGTACAGGCCCTTGACGTCGCGGCCCTCGCACACCTCCAGCGGCGTGGACAGGTGCACCAGCACGAACCGGCCGTGCCGCTCGACCAGCGCCCGGGCCTCCTCGCGCGCGGCGTCGTAGGGCGCGATCGCCGCCACGACCACGGTGCCGCCGTGCTTGACGACCTCGCCGGCGACGAAGCCGATCCGGCGGATGTTGAGGTCGCGGTCCTCGCGGGAGAAGGAGAGCTCGCTGGACAGGTGGGTGCGGACGACGTCGCCGTCGAGCACCGTCACCGGCCGGCCCTCGGCCTCCAGGTCGGCGACCAGCGCGTCGGCGATCGTGGACTTGCCGGCGCCGGAGAGGCCGGTGAGGAACACGGTGACGCCCGGGCGCGGCTGTGCTGGCATGCCGCCAGTCTCGCCCAGCGCCTCGCGGCCCCGCCGCCCCGCCCCCGAGCCGGCGGTGGCGGTGGCGGTGCGGTGCTGGTGCCGGACGCCGTGGCCAACGGGTGGGCGGACCACGCGCTGGACCCGGCGGACGGGCTCACGGCCGGGCGGGTGGGCCACGGGCTGGTGACGCTCCTGGCGGTCGGTCTGCTCGCGGCCACGCCGGGTCCGTGGCGCGCCACCTCGCCGGCCTACCGACGCTCGGCGGGGTTGGCGGCGTCACCGAACGACCGCCACGCCTCCTCCAGCGCCACGAGGTCGGCGACCTCCGGCGGGAGCGAGCCCGCGACCACGTCGGCGAGGGTGACCCGCTCGAGCACCCGCCGGTAGGCCTCCCGCGCGGCCACCCACACCGCGGCCAGCGGGACGGCGGTGCCCGAGTACTCGACGTCCTCCGGACGCTGGCCGTGCACCTCCGCGAGGAAGCCCTGCTCCACCCGCATCACGCGGGCGATGGAGACCTCCGAGGGCGGCAGGGCCAGGCGGTAGCCACCCTCGCGGCCGCGCTGGCTGGTGACCAGCCGGGCGTGCTGGAGGTCGCCGAGGATCGACTGGAGGAACCGGGAGGGGATGCCCTGGGCCGCGGCGATGCGGTCGCAGGTCAGGGCTCCGGGTGCCGCCGCGGCCAACTCCACGGCGGCCCGGACGGCGTAGTCGACCCGGGCGGTGATGCGCACGGCAGCCAGTCTGCCCTGTCTGGGAGGGTGACACCGTGTCCCGGCTGCGTTTCACCACCGTGGTGGAGGCGCCGCTGACCGTGGCGTTCGACGTCGCGCGCGCCCTCGGGCGCCCCTGGCCGGTGCCGCTGGAGGAGGTCGTGTCGGTCCGTCCGACCCGCGACGTGTACGCCGTGGGACCCGGCCGCGGCTGGCGCTGGCTCACCCACACCCGCCGGTTCACCGCCACCGGCGCCGGCACCCTCGTCGAGGAGCAGGTCGACTGGGCCACCGCGCTGCCGCGCCCGCTGGGGCGGGTGGTGGACCCCCTGCTGCGGCGGCGGGTGCTCCGCGCGATGCGGGCCCACCTCGACGGGTACGCCGCCGCGGCGGCCCGGCGGGCACTCGACGTCGTCCAGGTGGTCGGCGCCGCGCTGGTGGACGGCGACCGGGTGCTCGTGGCCCAGCGGTCGGGCGGGCCCTACGACGGCTGCTGGGAGTTCCCCGGCGGCAAGGTCGAGCCGGGGGAGGAGGAGCTCACCGCGCTGGTCCGGGAGATCGGCGAGGAGCTCGGCGTGGCCGTCGTCCCCCAGGCGTTCCTCGGCGAGGTGGTGCTCGACGGCGTGGTCGCCGGCGGGCTGCCCGGCGCGTCGACGCTGCGGGTGTGGTGGGGCCGGGTGCAGCCCGGCAGCGAGGTGACCGCGCACGAGCACAGCGAGCTGCGCTGGCTGGCCGCCGACGAGCTCGAGTCGCTGGACTGGATCCCCGCCGACCGGCCGCTGCTGCCCGCCGTCCGCGCCCTGCTGGCCCGGCTCCGGGGGGACGGACCGTGACCGGGCGCGGGACGCTGCACCACGTCGAGCTGTGGGTCGCCGACCTCGCCGCTGCGGAGGCGTCGCTGGGCTGGCTGCTCGAGGAACTGGGCTGGGTGCCGGAGCGGTCGTGGCCGCGGGGGCGGTCCTGGCGGCTGGGGGAGACCTACGTCGTCCTGGAGAGCGGGCCCGACGTCGTCGAGGGGGTGCACGAGCGCCGTCGGCCGGGGCTGAACCACCTGGCCTTCCGCGTACCGACCGGCGCCGAGGTGGATGCGCTCGCCGCCGCGGCCGGACGGCGGGGCTGGTCGCTGCTGTTCGCCGACCGGCACCCGCACGCCGGCGGCCCGGAGCACTACGCGGCCTACCTGGAGGACGCCGCCGGGTTCGAGGTGGAGCTGGTCGCGGAGAGCTGGGAAGCGGGGGAGCAGGTCCCGTCCGGGCGGGCGCCCGGACGGGACCGACGGCTCACTTGAAGACGTCCTTGACCTTCTCGCCGGCCTGCTTGAGGTTGCCCGAGGCCTGGTCGGCCTTGCCCTCGGCCTGCAGGTCGCGGTCGCCGGTCGCCTCGCCGACGCTCTCCTTGCCCTTGCCGGAGAGCTCCTCGGCCTTGTTCTTCATCTTGTCGATGCCGCTCATGTCGACTCCTCTCGTCGGTCCGACCGGGGTACCCGCGGACGACGGACCTGACACGCCGGGGCGGTGACGACGGAAGACGTCCGGCGGGACCCGCGTCCGGGCGGAAGTCCTTGAGAACGGGGTGGCCCCGGGTGTGGGCAAGCGCGATTCCACCCTGTGGGATGCTGACTCGAGGTCACAAGTCGGTGACGGTCGTGGACGCCCTTCGCGGAGCGCGCCTAGGGTCCCGGCTCGTACCGGGTTCCCCGTGTGCCCGCACGACCCGGCCGCCCGTCCGCGGACGCCTGGCTGCCGGCGAACCAGTCCGTTCCCCCCGCACAGCGGGACGAGGGAGGCATTGCACGTGAGGTTGAGCAAGCGCTTCGCTGGGCTCATCGCGACCGGCCTGTCCGGCGCGATGGTCCTGTCCGCCTGTGGTGGTGGCGGTGACGACAGCGGCTCCGGCGGAGGCGGCGGCGAGGGTGGCGGCACCTTCACGGCGTACATCGGTGAGCCGAAGAGCCCGCTCGTCCCCGGCAACACCACCGAGAGCGAGGGTGCCAAGGTCATCGCCGCCCTCTGGACCGGTCTCGTGGGGTACTCCGAGGACGGCCAGGTCGAGTACACCGGTGTCGCGGAGTCGATCGACTCCGCCGACAACCAGAACTGGACGATCACGCTCAAGGACGGCTGGACCTTCCACGACGGGACGCCGGTCGACGCGCAGTCCTACGTCGACGCCTGGAACTACACCGCCAACCCGGCCAACGCGCAGGACGGCGGTTCCTACCTGTCCCGCATCGCCGGCTTCCAGGAGCTGCAGGACGGCGCCGCCCAGGAGCTGAGCGGGCTGAAGGTGGTCGACGACCGCACCTTCACGGTGCAGCTGAGCACACCGTTCCGGCTCTTCCCGGCGGTCGTCGGTTACAACTCGTTCGACCCGCTGCCCGACGCCTTCTTCCAGGACCCGGAGGGCTTCGGCACCCGCCCGATCGGCAACGGCCCGTTCCAGGCCGAGACCGACTACGTCCCCGGCCAGGGCATCACCCTGACCAAGTACGACGACTACGCCGGCGAGGACGCTGCCCAGGCCGACGGCATGGAGTTCGTCGTGTACGCGGACTCCGCCACCGCCTACACCGACGCCCAGGACGGCAACGTCGACATCGTCGACGTCATCCCGCCGGACGTCATCGAGTCGGCCCGCGACGCGTTCGGGGACGGCTTCATCGAGACCGAGGTCTCGCAGATCACCTACCTCGGCTTCCCGACCTACGACCAGCGGTTCGCCGACAAGCGCGTCCGCCAGGCCATCTCGATGGCCGTCGACCGGCAGGCCATCTCCGACGCCATCTTCTCCGGCACCCGCACCCCGGCGGACTCGTTCATCTCGCCGGTCGTCGACGGCTACCGCGAGGGCTCCTGCGAGTACTGCACGTTCGACGCCGACCGGGCCAACCAGCTGCTCGACGAGGCCGGGTTCGACCGCAGCCAGCCGATCGACCTGTGGTTCAACGCCGGCGCCGGCCACGACGCCTGGATGGAGGCCGTGGGCAACCAGCTGCGGCAGAACCTGGGCGTGGACTTCTCGCTCCAGGGCAACCTGGACTTCGCCCAGTACCTGCCGCTGGGAGAGCAGAAGGGCTGGACCGGCCCGTTCCGGTACGGCTGGAGCTTCGACTACCCGGCCGCGGAGAGCTACCTGACCCCGCTGTTCTCGCCGTCGTCGTTCCCGCCGATCGGCTCGAACTACAGCTTCTACGACA
Organism: Geodermatophilus siccatus; assembly: GCF_900103785.1. Taxonomy (GTDB): domain Bacteria; phylum Actinomycetota; class Actinomycetes; order Mycobacteriales; family Geodermatophilaceae; genus Geodermatophilus; species Geodermatophilus siccatus. The sequence continues at coordinate 50,669 of NZ_FNHE01000003.1, forward strand.
ACCCCCAGGTCAACGAGCTGATCGCCCGGGGTGACCAGGCAGCCAGCGAGGACGAGGCCGTCGCCGACTACCAGGCTGCCGAGGACCTCATCGCCGAGGACATGCCGATGGCCCCGTTGTTCTTCACCGAGATCCAGAGCGTGCACACCGACCGCGTGGACAACGTCCGGATCGACCTGTTCCAGCGGCCGGTCTGGTCCGAGGTCACCGTCACCGGCTGACGCTGAGCAGGACCGCACCACCCGCCGGGGGCGCCCGTCCGGACAGGACGGTCGCCCCCGGCGGCGCGCGTGCCCCCCAGCGGGGCACGATTGACCCCGTGTCACCGGCGGATCCCGGGGGCACGACGACCCGAGGGGGAACATGGGCCGCTACGTCGCGCGCCGCCTCTTGCTCACCATCCCGGTACTGCTCGGCGCGTCCTTCCTGATCTTCGGGATGGTGTACGCCCTGCCCGGCGACCCCATCCGGGCGCTCGCCGGGGACCGTCCCGTCTCGCCGGCGGTCGTCGAGGTCCTGCGCGAGCGCTTCCACCTGAACGACCCGCTGTGGGTGCAGTACTGGGAGTACCTCAAGGGGCTGTTCCAGGGGGACCTGGGCACCGACTTCCGCGGCCGGCCGGTCCTCGACACGATCGAGCGGACCCTGCCGGTCACCGTCAAGCTGGCCCTGGTGGCCATCGTCTTCGAGGCCGTCATCGGTCTGGTCGCCGGTGTGCTCGCCGGCATCCGGCGCAACAGCTTCTTCGACAACCTGGTGCTGGTCTCGACCACGCTGATCGTCTCGATCCCGATCCTGGTGCTGGCCTTCGTCGCCCAGCTGCTGTTCGGCCTCAAGCTCGGCTGGTTCCCCATCGCCGGCACGCGGGAGGGGCTCTACAGCTACCTGCTCCCCGGCCTGGTGCTGGCGTCGGGCTCCCTGGCCTACGTGGCCCGGCTGACGCGCACCAGCGTCGCGGAGAACCTGCGCGCCGACTACGTCCGGACGGCGCGGGCCAAGGGGCTGCCCAACCGGACGGTGATCGTCCGGCACACCCTGCGCAACAGCCTCATCCCGGTCGTCACGTTCATCGGGGCCGACATCGGCACGCTGCTCGGCGGCGCCATCGTCACCGAGACGGTCTTCAACCTGCCCGGCATCGGACGGGAGGTCTTCGACTCCGTGCGCGCCCAGGAGGGTGCGGTGGTCGTCGGCATCGTGACGCTGATGGTCTTCTTCTTCATCTTCTTCAACCTGGTCGTCGACGTGCTCTACGCCGTCCTCGACCCGAGGATCCGCTATGACTGATCAGCAGCAGATGGACCTCCGGCACGACGAGGTCGAGGCCGGTACGCAGACCGGACTGGCGTCCCCGTCGGTCGACGTCACCGAGTCCCGCCAGAACAGCCTGTGGAGCGACGCCTGGGGCGAGCTCAAGCGCAACCCGCTGTTCTGGATCGGCGCCGTGCTGTGCCTGCTGTTCGTCCTCATGGCGATCGTCCCGCAGCTGTTCGCCCGGGGCGCCGATCCGCGGGCCTGCGACCTGGCCAACTCCAAGGCGCTGCCCTCGGCCGACCACTGGTTCGGCTACGACGTGCAGGGCTGCGACTACCTGGCCAACGTCGTCCACGGCGCCCGCAACTCGCTGCTCATCGGGGTCTTCGCCGTCGTGGTCGTCCTCGTCCTGGGCGTCGTCGTGGGCGCCGTCGCCGGCTACTTCGGCGGGGTGACCGACGGGGTGCTGTCCCGGATCGCCGACATCTTCTACGCGCTGCCCCTGATCCTCGGCGCCCTGGTGCTCCTGCGGGTGGGGCCGGCCACCGACATCCCGATCATCAACAGCCGCGGACCAGGAGCGGTCGCCCTGGCCCTGGCGCTGTTCGGCTGGATGACGGCGATGCGGCTGGTGCGTTCCCAGGTCATCGCGGTGAAGAGCTCCGACTACGTGGCGGCGGCCCGGGCCATGGGGGCGTCGAACGGGCGGATCCTGGTCCGGCACATCCTGCCCAACGCGGTGGCGCCGGTGCTGGTCTACACGACCATCACGATCGGCGTGCTCATCGCCGCGGAGGCGACGCTGACCTTCCTCGGCGTCGGGCTGCAGCGGCCGGCGATCTCCTGGGGCCTGCAGATCGCCATGGGCGAGGACTCGATCCGCAGCGCGCCGCACCTGGTGCTGTTCCCCAGCCTCGTCCTGACCCTGACCGTGATGGCCTTCATCATGATGGGCGACGCCCTGCGCGACGCCCTCGACCCGAGGCAGCGCGCATGACCCGTCCCGACCTGTCCACCTCACCCGTCCCCGGCGCCGCCTTCGGCACGCCGGTGCTGGAGGTCGACGACCTGCACGTCGAGTTCCGCACCCGCTCCGGCGTGGTGAACGCCGTCAACGGCATCAGCTACAGCCTCGCCGAGGGCGAGACGCTGGCCGTCCTCGGCGAGTCCGGCTCCGGCAAGTCGGTCTCGGCGCAGGCGATCATGGGGATCCTCGACAGCCCGCCCGCGGTCATCACCGGCGGGGGGATCTACTTCCAGGGCGAGGACCTGCTCAAGCAGTCGCCCGAGGAGCAGCGGAAGGTCCGCGGTCCGGGGATCTCGATGATCTTCCAGGACGCGCTGTCCTCGCTGAACCCCGTCTACAGCGTCGGCTACCAGATCGGTGAGATGTTCCGCGCGCACCGCGGGATGTCCAAGCGGGACGCGAAGAAGCACGCGATCGAGCTGATGGACCGGGTCCGCATCCCCGCGGCCGCGTCCCGGGTGGACGACTACCCGCACCAGTTCTCCGGCGGCATGCGGCAGCGGGTCATGATCGCGATGGCGATCGCCCTCGACCCGCGGGTGCTCATCGCCGACGAGCCCACCACCGCCCTCGACGTCACGGTGCAGGCGCAGGTCATGGACCTGCTCAAGGACCTGCAGCGCGACACCGGGATGGGCCTGGTCCTCATCACCCACGACCTGGGCGTGGTCAACGAGGTCGCCGACAACGTGGCGGTCATGTACGCCGGCCGGATCGTCGAGCGCGGCACCGTCGACGACGTCTTCGGCAACCCGGCGCACCCCTACACCGACGGCCTGATGAGCTCGGTGCCGCAGGTGGAGGCCAAGGGCGGCCGGCTGCAGCCGATCGTGGGGCAGCCGCCGAACCTGGCGGCCATCCCCAGCGGCTGCCCGTTCCACCCGCGGTGCTCGCGCCGCCGGCTGGGGGCCGCGGCGGCACCCGGTCGCGAGTGCGCCACCGACGTCCCGCCGCTGCGCCTGGTCGCCCCGGGCCGCGAGGCGGCCTGCCACTACAGCGAGGAGGTCCTCGGTGTCTGACGACAGCTCCGGGAGCATCGCAGCGAGGAACGAGCGAGGAGCGGACCGGAGCGCGGAGTCGGACCGGTCGGCGCTGTCTGAACCCACGACCGGCGCGACCGCCGCGTCCCGGACCGCGTCCACCCCCGGCGAGGAGCTGCTGGAGATCCGCGGCCTGAAGAAGCACTTCCCGCTGACCCAGGGCGTCGTCTTCAAGCGGACCATCGGCCACGTCCGGGCCGTGGACGGCGTCGACCTGACCATGCGCCGCGGCGAGACCGTCGGTCTGGTCGGCGAGTCCGGCTGCGGCAAGTCAACGGTGTCGAAGCTGCTGGTGGCGCTGGAGAAGCCGACCGACGGGCAGATCCTGTACAAGGGCCGCGACGTCGCCAGGATGAGCGGCCGCGCGCTCAAGGCCTACCGGCGCGAGGTCCAGATCATCTTCCAGGACCCGTACGCCTCGCTGAACCCGCGGATGACCGTCGGCGACATCGTCTCCGAGGGCTGGGCGGTGCACACCGACGTCGCCCCGAAGAAGGGCCGGCTGCAGCGCACCCAGGAGCTGCTCGACCGCGTCGGGCTCAACCCCGACTACGTCAACCGCTACCCGCACCAGTTCTCGGGCGGTCAGCGGCAGCGCATCGGCATCGCCCGGGCACTGGCGCTGCGGCCCGAGGTGATCGTCTGCGACGAGCCGGTGTCGGCGCTCGACGTCTCGGTGCAGGCGCAGGTCGTGAACCTGCTCGAGGACCTGCAGGACGAGTTCGGCCTGTCCTACCTGTTCATCGCGCACGACCTGTCGGTGGTCCGCCACATCTCCGACCGGGTCGCGGTGATGTACCTCGGCAGCGTGGTGGAGGAGGGCACCGACGCGCAGGTCTACGGCTCGCCGTCGCACCCCTACACGCAGGCGCTGCTGTCGTCGGTGCCGTTGCACGAGCCGCACCTGCGCGGGCAGAAGGACCGGATCCTGCTCCAGGGCGACGTGCCCAGCCCGGCCAACCCGCCGTCGGGCTGCCGGTTCCGCACCCGCTGCTGGAAGGCCCAGGACATCTGCGCCCAGGAGGCGCCGGCGCTCGTCGACCGCGGCCAGGGCCACCCCTCGGCCTGCCACTTCGCCGAGGCCCGCACGGTCGTCCCCGTCGACGTGGAGTGAGGTGGGGTACGTCCGTCGTCCTCCCCGGACGACGGACGTCCCCCAGCTGATCACGGAGATGTCGCCGGTCACCGCGGCGTGTCCGGCCGCGTCGCCTGCTCCAACCCCATGATCGACTCGAGGAGGGGTTCGTGGGACGGCGTCGTCGTCCTCGATCGCGGGCGTTGCAGGATGGAGTGCGTGACGCCCTCCCGCCGCATGCTCCTGGTGCACGCCCACCCCGACGACGAGACGATCAACAACGGCGCCACCATGGCCCGCTACGTCGCCGAGGGAGCCTCGGTCACCCTGCTCACCTGCACCCTGGGTGAGGAGGGCGAGGTGCTCGTCCCCGAGCTGGAGCTGCTGGCCGCCGACCACGCCGACCAGCTGGGCGGGTACCGGATCTCCGAGCTGCGGGCGGCGATGGAGGCCCTCGGCGTCAGCGACTGGCGCTTCCTCGGCGGCCCGGGCCGGTACCGGGACTCCGGGATGATGGGGACGCCGGCCAACGAGAAGCCACGCGCCTTCTGGAACGCCGACCTCGACGAGGCGGTGGCGCACGCCGTCGCCGTCGTCCGCGGGGTCCGGCCGCAGGTCGTGGTCACCTACGACGAGAACGGCGGCTACGGCCACCCCGACCACATCCAGGCCCACCGCGTCGCCATGCGCGCCGTGGACGCCGCCGCCGACCCCGCCTACCGTCCCGACCTCGGCGGGGCGTGGGAGGTCGCGAAGGTCTACTGGTGCTGCATGCCGCGATCGGTGCTGCGGCGGGGCGTCGAGGCGATGGCCGCGCTGGGGGAGGCCTCGCCGTTCGAGTTCCTGGGCGAGGTGGAGGACGTGCCGTTCGCCGTCCCCGACGAGCTGGTCGCCGCGGCGGTCGACGGGCGGGCGCACGCCGGGCGCAAGGACGCCGCGATGCGCGCGCACGCCACCCAGATCACCGTCGACGGCCCGTTCTTCGCGCTGTCGAACAACCTGGGCCAGGAGGTCCTCGGCACCGAGTACTACCGGCTGGTGCGCGGCCAGCGGGGGCCGGCGGCGACCCCCGAGGGCTGGGAGGACGACCTGTTCGCCGGTCTGGACGCGTGATCCGGAGGCTCGGGGCGGCCCTGCTGGTCACCGTGCTGGCGGCGTGGCTGGCGCTGGTCGAGGTCTTCTGGCTGCCGCTGCGCGTGTTCGGCGTGCCCGTGCCCGTGTCGGTGGCGGCCGCGGTCGTCGGCAACCTGCTGCTGGTCGGCCTGGCCGCGCGGCTGACCGGTTCCCGGCTGGCCGCGGTGCTGCCCGCCGTGGTGTGGCTGGTCGTCGCGGTGGGCGCGAGCCTGCCCCGTCCCGAGGGCGACCTGCTGCTCACCGGCGGCGGCGTCCTGGGGTTCCTCTCGCTGGCCTACCTGCTGTCCGGTGTCGTGGCCGCGGCCTTCGCCGTGGGCAAGGTGCTGGCGGCGCCGCGGGGCGGTGCTGACCGGCCGTCCTGACGCCGGACCCGGTCAGGACACCACCGCTCAGGGCACCACCGCTCAGGGCACCACCGCTCAGGGCACCACCGCTCAGGACACCACCGCGTCGGCCGGCCGGCCGGCCAGCCAGGACACCAGCTGGTCGGCCGGCATGGGGCGGGCGATGTGGTAGCCCTGCGCCACGTCGCAGTTCCACCGGCGCAGGGCGTCGAGTGCAGCCTCGTCCTCCACGCCCTCCACCACCATGGTCATCCCGAGGTCCCGGCTCAGCTGCAGGGTGCTGCGCACGATCGCGGCCGCCTTCGCGTCCGTGGTGAGCGAGGAGACGAAGCTGCGGTCGAGCTTGAGCTCGTCGACGGGCAGCGCGCGCAGGTAGGCCAGTGACGAGTAGCCGGTGCCGTAGTCGTCGATCGACAGCCGGACGCCGAGCCGGCGCAGCGCCGCCATCACCTGCTGGCTGCGCGCCGCGTCGGCCATGAGGACGTCCTCGGTGATCTCGAGGACGAGCGCGTCCGCGGGGACGCCGTACGTGTCCAGCAGGAACCGCACCTGTTCCGGCAGCGCGACGTCCTGCAGGTTGGAGACCGACAGGTTGACCGCCATGGACAGGAAGTGCCCGGTCGCGCGCCAGTCGCGCAGGTCCCTGATGGCCCGCTCCAGCACCTGCAGCGCCAGCCGCCGCATGAGCCCCGCCTGCTCGGCCAGCGGCAGGAACGCGCCGGGGGCGAGCAGCCCCCGCTCGGGGTGCTGCCAGCGGACGAGCGCCTCCACGCCGGTGACCCGGCCGGTGTGCAGGTCCAGTTTCGGCTGGTAGTGGTTGTCCAGCTGCTCGGCGTCCAGCGCCACGCGCAGGTCTTCCAAGGTCTGCAGACGGGTGCGCGAGCCGGTGTCCGCGTCGGGCGCCCACACCTCGAAACCGTGCCGGCCCCGCTTGGCCCCGTACATGGCGGTGTCGGCCCGGGCCAGCAGCAGGGAGCGGTCGCGGCCGTGGTCCGGGCACAGCGAGATGCCGATGCTCGCGTCGACGGTCAGCGACATCCCGTCGAGGACGAACGCCTCGTGCAGCACGTCACCGATCCGGACGGCCACCTCCCGGGCGCGGGCCTCGTCGGCGTCCGGCAGCAGGACGGCGAACTCGTCGCCGCCCATCCGGGCCAGCAGGTCGCCCGGCCCCAGGGCCTGCTCCAGGCGCGGACCGACGAGGGACAGCAGGTCGTCGCCGACGGTGTGACCGAAGCTGTCGTTGACCTCCTTGAACCGGTCCAGGTCGATCATCGCGACCGCGCACCGGCGCTCGCCGGTGCCGTAGACGGTGCGCTCCAGCTCCTCGGTGAACCGTCGCCGGTTGGCCAGGCCCGTGAGCGGGTCGTGGTGCGCGTCCCGGGCCAGCTGCTGCAGACGCAGCTGCTCGACCTCGCGGAGCTTGGCGGCCTCCACCACCAGTGAGCCCTCCAGCGCGACCTGCCGGACGGCCTCGTGCATCGCCGGGGACCACTGGAGGGACGACTCGATCGCGCCGGACACGACCAGGCCGAGCAGCCGGTCGCCGGACAGCAGGGGCACGCTGACGTAGGAGCGCAGCTGCAGCGCGGTGACCAGCTGGGGGTCGAGCAGGCCGCTGGCCTCGGCGTCCTCGACGAAGACCGGCCGGCGGTCGCGCACGGTCACCCGCCACAGGGGGATGTCGTCCGCCGCGCTGCCCACGACGAGCTCGGTGATCACCTGCTGGTGCTCGTCCGACCAGTCCAGGTGCTGGACCGACTGAACGACGCCGTCGTCGTCGATGAGGTAGGCGGCGCTGCGCTCGGTGCCGGTCAGGTCCTGCACGGCGCGGGCCAGGACCTCCGCCGCCTTGTCCACCCCGATGGCCCCGGAGCCGTCGACCAGCATCTGCCGGACGGCGCGGGCCGTGCGCAGCGAGGCCGCGCGGGCCTCGTTGGTGCGGGCCTGCTCGATCACGCTGCCCAGGTGGGCGCCGGCTGCCGCAGCGAGCCGGCGGACGTCCTCGGAGAAGGGGCGCAGCCGGGTGCTGTCGAGCGTGAGGACGCCGGAGACGTGCGGCCGGCGGCCCAGCGGGACGGCGAGGGCCGAGGCGATGGAGAACTCGTCCGCCCACCAGCCCGCCAGCAGCGCGGAGTCCCGGTCCGCGGCCAGCGGCTGACCGGTGCGCAGCACCGTCTCGGCCAGCTCCAGCGGGACCGGGGCGTTGCGGAACAGCTGCCAGGTCCCGTCGTCGCGACGCCCGTCGGCGTAGCTGGCCATGCGCGGGACCAGACGGTCGTCCTCGAGCAGGAACACGCATGCGCGCTCCGCGTCGCCGAGTTCGGCCAGCAGCTCGCAGGCCGCCGCGAGCAGGTGCTCGGTCGACTCGGCCCGGGCGGCGGTCTCGATCAGTCCGAGCAGCACCTCTGCCTGTGCCAGCCGCCGGGCCTCCGACCGGCGCGTCCGGGCCGCCGACAGCGCACGGGCGATGGCCGGCGCGGCCTGCCCGACGCGGTCCCCGGCCGCCGCGACCGGCTCGACGGTGAGCACCCCGACGAGCCGGTCGCCGAACAGCAGCGGCTCGCCGTGGACCGATCGGACGCCGAACCGCGCGGCGATCCCCGGAGCGATGGCATCGGGGTCCCCGTCCTCCACCCGCACCGGCCGGCGGTCGTGCACCACGGCCGACATCAGGGGTGAGCCGGCCACCGGCATCGCGTGGTGCAGCACGAGGGGGCCCGAGCCCGGCGTCGTCTCCGCGGACACCGACTGCCGGTAGGGCACGACCGTCCCGGTCGTTGCCTCGTGCACCCACACGGCGACCCGGGACGCCCCGATCTGCTGCCGCAGGCGGGTCAGGAGCCGTTCGACCGCGGCCTCCGCGTCGTAGGGGGTGGACGCGCTGGCGCTGAGGAGCCTGGCAACGGACACGTCTCGGGTGTCGGCCGTCGGCGCACGGGTGTTGAGCCGGCCGGCCCCCACTGCCCCCGGCGGGTGACCTCGCCGCGGGACGGCCTCAGGCCGGTGCGTACCGGTAGTGGTAGCGGTGGTGCTCGATGAGGCCCGCCTGCCGGTAGAGCGCCCGTGCCGGGGCGTTGGACGCCGACACCTGCAGGTACACCCAGTGGGCGCCGTGCCCGGCGCCCCAGCGCTGCAGCGCGGCCATGACGGCGGTCGCCAGCCCCTGCCGGCGGTACCGCTCCTCGACGGTCACCGCGGCGACGCCGAGCCAGCCGTCGGTGACGACCCCGCGGGCGACGGCGGCCAGCGGGGCCGGCGGCGGGTCGAGGCGCACCGAGGCGAAGACGACGTCGTCGGCGTTGACGAGCACGGCGCGGGCGGTGGGCGGCAGCGGCCGGCCGCGGTGCCGGTAGCCGGCCAGCCAGGCGTCGCCCGGCTCGGGGGAGAGGTCGACCGGGACGCCGTCGGCCGGCGCCGGCGTGAGCGGCCCGGTCAGCACCAGCACGTCCTCGTCGCGCTCCCACCCGGCCGCGGCGAAGGCGGCGTCGGCGGCGCGGGACTGGCGGCCCGGCAGCATCGCGCACGGCCGCAGCCCGCGGTCGGTGTACCAGCGGGTGACGGCGTCCACCGCGTCGGGCAGCGGCATGCCGGGGTCGCCGACGACCAGCGCGGAGTTGGCCCGACCGGTGAAGCCGCCACCCGCGCGCAGCAGCCACTCGCCGAGCGGCGCCTCGTCCCCGCCGCGCCAGCCGCGGGTGGCGAGGAGCTCGAGGCCTGCGACGTCGAGGGGTGAGCGGCTCTGTCCCACGGTCCGATCCTGCGCCGTCCGCAGGGGCGCCATCCGGCGGGGTCTGACCCGGCCGGGGCCGACGGGGCCACCCGTTCCGTTTCGCGAGAGCGTCACGGGCCATACTTGAGGCCAGAGACGACCGGCCGTCGCGCCGGCGGAGCAGCCCCGCACGTCCCCGGGAGGGAACACCCGTGACCTACGTCATCACCCAGGCCTGCGTCGACGTCCTCGACAAGGCGTGCATCGACGAGTGCCCGGTGGACTGCATCTACGAGGGCGACCGGATGCTCTACATCCACCCCGACGAGTGCGTGGACTGCGGCGCCTGCGAGCCGGTGTGCCCGGTGGAGGCCATCTACTACGAGGACGACGTCCCGGACAAGTGGAAGGACTTCTACAACGCCAACGTGGAGTTCTTCTCCGACCTGGGCAGCCCCGGTGGTGCCGCCAAGACCGGCAAGATCGGCAAGGACCACCCGCTCGTCGCCGCGCTGCCGCCGCAGGGTGAGGGTCACTGACCACCACCACCCCGGGGACGGCGGCCGGTCGACTGCCCGACTTCCCCTGGGACTCGCTGAGAGCGGCGCGGGCCCAGGCGGCCCGGCACCCCGGCGGCGTCGTCGACCTCTCCATCGGGACGCCGGTCGACGACACGCCCCAGCTGCTGGCCACCGCCCTGGCCGGTGCGGGCAACGCGCCGGGCTACCCGACCGCCCTGGGCACCGCCGAGCTGCGGACCGCGGCGGCCGGCTGGCTGCAGCGCCGGCTGGGCGTGCGGCTGGCCGACCCGCTCGGCGCCGTCCCCTCGGTGATCCCCACCGTCGGGTCCAAGGAGCTCGTCGCGCTGCTGCCGACCCTGCTCGGGCTGCGCGGCGCCGGCACGGTGCTGATCCCCGAGGTCGCCTACCCGACCTACGAGGTCGGCGCGGTGCTGGCCGGGCTCACCGTGCGGCGGACCGACACCCCACCGGACGACGCCGCGAGCGTGGTCCTGGTGTGGCTGAACTCCCCGGGCAACCCGCACGGCCGGGTGCTCACCGACGACGAGCTGCGCGCCTGGGTGGCCTTCGGCCGCGCGCACGGCGTGCCGGTGGTCGCCGACGAGTGCTACGCCACCCTCGGGTGGGACGTCGAGCCGCGCTCGGTCCTGCACCCGGAGGTCGCGGGGGACGACCACGCCGGGCTGCTCGCGGTGCACTCGCTGTCCAAGCAGTCGACCGCCGCGGGCTACCGCGCGGGGCTGCTCTCGGGCGACCCGGCGCTGGTCCGCCAGGTGTGGGAGGTGCGCCGGCACCTCGGACTGCTGGTGCCCACGCCGGTGCAGGCCGCGATGGCCGCCGGCCTCGCCGACGACGGTCACGTCGACGAGCAGCGGGAGCGCTACCGCGCCCGCCGCGACCGCCTGGCCGCCGCCGTCCGGGCCGCCGGCGCGCGCATCGACCACTCCGAGGCCGGGCTGTACCTCTGGGTCACCCGCGACGAGGACTGCTGGACGACGATCGACTGGCTCGCGGGGCTGGGCGTCGTGGCCGCGCCGGGCTCCTTCTACGGGCCGGCGGGCGCGCGGCACGTGCGCATGGCGCTCACCGCCACCGACGAGCGGATCGACGCGGCCGTGGAGCGGCTCGCCGGCTGAGCAGGCGCGTGACGCACCCCGGGTGCTCATCCGGTCCCGGGCGCCGCCCGGGCGACCCCGCGGAGCCCGGCCGCTCGATGCGGGACCGGGGCCCGGCCGTTCAGACGGGCGTGGCGCCCGAGCAGAGCGCGTCCGTGGAGCCGTCGGACCGGAGTGCGCGCACCAGTTCCTCGGACAGTTCCTGCCACTGCTGGTACAGCTCCGGGTATCCGGAGCGCTGGACGGCTTGCGCGACCTCCGTCAGCCGGCCGCTCTCCCATCCCGGGATCCGGACGAGGTGGTCGTAGAACCTGCCGGCGGCGTAGACGGGGTCCTGCACCTGCTCCGGCGTCCCCCACCCCTGCGAGGGGCGCTGCTGGAAAAGGCCGAGGGAGTCCCGGTCGCCGTAGTCGAGGTTGCGCAGCCGTGACTCCTGCATCGCCGTGGCCAGGGCGATGACGACGGCCCGCTCCGGAAGTCCACGTTCGTAGCCGACCTGCGCGATGGTCTGCGCGTTGCCGATCTGCTCACCGGTGAGCCGCACGCCGGTCACCGGCAGCGTGCACTCCGCGGTCGCCATCGGGACGTCCTCCCCGTCGGCGTGGACCGAGAGCGCGACGAGCGCGACCACGGCCAGCACCGCCGCGAGCCACCCCCAGGACGCCGCGGTCTGCGCGGGTCCACGGCGGACCGGTGCGCGCCGTCCGGACGAGCGGGGCCGGGCGGTGGGGCGACGCGCCGGCGGCCGGCGCGCGGACGTGGTCCGCCGTGCCGTCGCGGTGCGTGTGCTGCTCATCGTCCGCGACTGTAGGGCCGGATCCTGGACGGGTCCTGGACCGGCGCACGAGGTGTCGGCCCCGGTGACGTGCTGGAACGGCAATCCTCCAGGGGTCCCGCGCCGAGCTCGCGAGGCGTGGGGTGGAGGGTGGCCCCTCAATTGCTGTGCAGCGCCGCGTTCAGCTCGCCCCAGGTGCCCGTCCGCGGCAGGGCCTCCAGCGCGCCGGAGACCGAGTTGCGGCGGAACAGCAGCCCGTCCCGCCCGGAGAGCTCGGCGGCCTTCACCACCGAGCCGTCGGGCAGGGTCACCCGCGAGCCGGCGGTCACGTAGCAGCCGGCCTCCACGACGCAGTTGTCGCCGAGGGAGATGCCGATGCCCGCGTTGGCGCCCAGCAGGCAGCCCGAGCCGATCGAGACGACCTGCTTCCCGCCGCCGGACAGGGTGCCCATGATCGAGGCGCCGCCGCCGATGTCGCTGTCGGGGCCGACGACGACGCCCGCGCTGATCCGGCCCTCGACCATCGACGGCCCGAGCGTGCCGGCGTTGTAGTTGACGAAGCCCTCGTGCATGACCGTCGTCCCCTCGGCGAGGTGGGCGCCCAGCCGCACCCGGTCGCCGTCCGCGATGCGGACGCCGGAGGGGATCACGTAGTCGACCATCCGCGGGAACTTGTCGACGCCGTGGACGGTGACCTGCCCGTGCGCGGCGCGCAGCCGGTGCGGGTTGAAGGAGGCGGCCTCGACCGGGCCGACGCTGGTCCAGGCGACGTTGGTGAGCAGACCGAAGACGCCGTCCATGTTGATGCCGCGGGGCTGCACCAGCCGGTGGGAGAGCAGGTGCAGCCGCAGCCAGACGTCGTGGGTGTCGGCCGGCGGTGCGGACAGGTCCGCGATGACCGTCCGGACGGCGACCACCTCCACGCCGCGTGACTCGTCGCTGCGCACCAGCCCGCCGTAGTCGGGGCCGAGCTCGCCGGAGATCTCGAGCGCGCCCAGGCGGGTGGTGCCGGTCCCGGCGCCCTCGGGCGCGCCGAGCCGCGGCTCGGGGTACCAGGTGTCGAGCACCGTCCCGGCGCGGGTGACGGTGGCCAGACCGGCGGCGACGGCGGAGAGCGGGGCGGAGTCGGTCACGGGGACGACGCTACCGAGCGCCGGTCCCGTGCTGCCGACTCGGTCGGGAGCCGGGTGCCCGGCCCCGTGCACCCTCGACCGTCCGCTCCCGCTGCCCACCATGAGGGGCAGGGGGAGAGGTCCCCGGGAGACAGGAGTGCCCGCCCGGCCGGCTGTGGTGAACGGTGGGTGACGGGCCGGTGCCGCTGGGCGCGCTTCGGCGGCTCGGCCGTGGCGCCGCCCGTAGGCTCGGGAGTCGTGACCGACCTGCCTCCGCTGGACCCCGCGGCCGACGTCCTCACGCTCACCCGCGCGCTGGTCGACGCCCCGTCGGTGTCCGGCGGGGAGGGCCCCCTCGCAGACGTCGTCGAGGCGGCGCTGCGGGCGCTCGGCGGCCTGGAGGTCGAGCGGGTCGGCGACGCCGTCCTCGCGCGGACCAACCTCGGCCGGCCCACCCGGGTGGTCCTCGCCGGTCACCTGGACACCGTGCCGATCGCCGGCAACGTCCCCAGCCGGCTCGACGAGGGCACCGGCCGGCTCTACGGCTGCGGCACCAGCGACATGAAGGCCGGCGACGCGGTGATGCTGCGGCTGGCCGGGCGCTTCGGCGTCCCCGGCGCCGAGCCCGCGCACGACCTGACGTTCGTCTTCTACGACAACGAGGAGGTCGAGGCCGTGAAGAACGGCCTCGGCCGGGTGGCGCGGGAGCGCCGCGGCTGGCTCTACGGCGACCTGGCGATCCTGCTCGAGCCGACCGACGGCGAGATCGAGGGCGGCTGCCAGGGCACCCTGCGGGCGGTGCTGGAGGTCCCCGGCCGGCGCGCCCACAGCGCCCGCAGCTGGCTCGGCGTCAACGCGATCCACGGCGCGGCCGGCATCCTCGCCACCCTCGCGGCCTACGAGGCGCGGCGGGTCGACATCGACGGCTGCGTCTACCGCGAGGGCCTCAACGCCGTCCGCATCGAGGGCGGGGTGGCCGGCAACGTCGTCCCGGACGCCTGCACGGTGACGGTCAACCTCCGCTACGCCCCCGACCGGGACGAGGACGCCGCCGAGGCGCACGTCCGCGAGGTCTTCGCCGACGCGCTCGCCGCGGGGGCGACGCTGACCGTCGTCGACAACGCGGGCGGGGCGCTGCCGGGGCTGTCCGAGCCCGCGGCCGCGGCCTTCGTCGCCGCCGTCGGCCGCCCGGCGCGGGCCAAGCTCGGCTGGACCGACGTCGCCCGCTTCGCCGCGTTCGGCATCCCGGCCCTCAACTACGGCCCCGGGGACCCGCAGCTGGCCCACACCCGCGAGGAGCACGTCCTCGTCGACCGGCTGCAGCCGGCCGAGGACGCGCTCGTCGCCTACCTGTCGACGCCCACGGACCAGGAGCGCGCATGACCACCACGCCCGAGCCGGCCAACGCCCGCAAGCCGCGGCCCACCCGCCACCGGGGCCCGGTGATGCTGCGTGGCGGCGAGCCGGACCCGCGCACCCACGACGGGACGACGACCGACCAGCGGCTGCTCGACCGGCGCGGGCCGACCGACTGGGTGCACACCGATCCGTGGCGGGTGCTCCGCATCCAGAGCGAGTTCGTCGAGGGCTTCGGGCTGCTGGCCGAGCTGCCCCGCGCGGTGAGCGTGTTCGGCAGCGCCCGCACCCCGCAGGACTCGCCGCACTACGCCTCGGGCGTGGCGATCGGCGCGGCGTTGGCCGAGGCCGGGTACGCGGTGATCACCGGCGGTGGCCCGGGCGCGATGGAGGCGGCCAACCGCGGCGCGTCGGAGGCCGGCGGGCTCTCGGTCGGTCTGGGCATCGAGCTGCCGTTCGAGCAGGAGCTCAACGAGTGGGTCGACGTCGGCATCGCGTTCCGCTACTTCTTCGTCCGCAAGACGATGTTCGTGAAGTACGCGCAGGCCTTCGTCATCCTGCCCGGCGGGTTCGGCACCCTCGACGAGCTGTTCGAGGCGCTGACCCTGGTGCAGACCCGCAAGGTGACCCGCTTCCCGGTGGTGCTGTTCGGGTCGGAGTACTGGTCGGGGCTGGTCGACTGGCTGCGGACGACGATGGTGCCCGCGGCCACCATCAAGGACACCGACCTGGACCTGTTCACGGTGACCGACGACGTCGACGAGGTCGTGCGGATCGTGCAGGAGGCCGAGAAGGCGCGGCAGGCCGGCGACAACGGCGGCGGGATGCGCGCGCTGCCGGTCGACGACGCCCCCAGTGACGCGTGATGGCAGCCGGGGTGCGGCACCACGCCGGGGGAAGGGCCTGAGGTCGGGGTGCTCGAGGCGGTCGTCTTCGTCCTCACAGTCGCGGTGGTCGGCGGGCTGCTGTTCCTCGGCGGGTCGGTGCTGCTCGGCCGGGGGGAGACCCAGCCACCGGCCGATCCGGACCGCTCGCCGCTGGAGCTGCCCGAGGACCGGCCGGTCACCGCGGACGACGTCCGCGGGGCGCGCATGTCGGTGACCGTCCGGGGCTACCGGATGACCGAGGTCGACTGGCTGCTGGAGCAGTTGGCCCAGGCGCTCGAGGAGCGCGACGCGGAGGTCGCGGCGCTGCGCGCGCGGCTGGAGGAGGCCGGGCGGGCCGCGCCCGGTGCGGACGACGCCCCGGCGGGCGGGAACGGAGCGCGGACCGATGCGTGAGCTGGTGGAGCGGGTGGTCGTGGACGCCCCGCCGCAGCAGGTGTGGGCGGCGCTCACCGACTGGACCCGCCAGGGCGAGTGGATGCTGCTGACCGACGTCGAGGTCACCGGCGGGGACCCGCACGCGGTCGGCGGCCGGCTGGCGGCGCGCACCGGTCTGCCCGTGCGGGGACGGCGGCTGGGCGTGCTGGACACGATGGTCGTCACCGAGTGGGACCCGCCGCGGCGCGCCGTCGTCCAGCACACCGGCCGGATCGTGCGCGGGCCGGGCACCTTCGAGGTCACGCCGCAGGGCGCGGGCTCCCTCGTGACGTGGACCGAGCAGCTGTGGCTGCCCTTCGGGCTGCTCGGGCAGCTGGGCTGGCCGCTGGTGAAGCCGGCGGCGGTGGCCGGCGTCCGCCTCTCGCTCAAGCGCTTCGCCGACTTCGCCCGGCGCTACACCGGCCGCGCTTGACCCGGCCCCTGGGGCCGGTCCGAGGGTGACCGGTGTGGACGAGCACCTGCTGCGGGTCGGGGAGTTCCTGCGCCGGACCCGCCTGTCACCCAAGGCGCTGCGGCTCTACGGCGACCGCGGGCTGCTCGTGCCCGCGCGCGTCGACGGGCACTCCGGCCACCGCTGGTACGCCCTGGCCCAGGTGGCCCGCGCCCGGCTCGTCGGGCTGCTGCGCCAGGCGGACATGCCGCTCGCGCGGGTGCGGGAGGTGGTCGAGCTCGAGCCGGCGGACCGGCTGGCGGCGGTCGACCGCTGGTGGGCCGGCGTCGAGGACGACGTCGCGCGCCGGCGGGCGCTCGTCCGCTCCCTGCACCGGCGACTCGCCGGCGACGACGACCCCCCGGAGGCCCCCGTGCACGACGTCGCCCTGCGCACCACCGACGAGGCCGCGCTGCTGACCACGCATCGGCGGCTGACCGTCGAGGAGCTCGGCCCCTTCATCTCCGACGCCGCCCGTGTCCTCGAGGAGCACCTCGCGGCGTCGGGTGCGACCCGCGCCGGCGCGCTGCGGGTCGTCTACCACGGCATGGTCACCGCCGACAGCGACGGCCCGGTGGAGGTCGCCGTCCCGTTCTCCGGCACGGTGCGGCCGACGGGGGAGCTGCGGCTGCGGCGGCAGCCGGCCGGCCGCGAGGCGGTCACCGTGCTGACCCGCGCCGAGGCGGAGTACCCCCGCCTCCTCGACGCCTACGACGCCGTCGCCCGCTGGTGCGACGCCGCCGGGCTGGAGCGCACCGGCAGCCCCGTCGAGGTGTACCTCGGCGGCCGGGACGTCGCCCCCGACGAGCCGCACCTCGAGGTGGCCTGGCCGGTCAGCTGAGCGCGTCGCGCCGGGCGCGGGCGAAGGCCAGCGCCTCGCGCGCCAGCGGCAGGTCGGTGGCCGGCTCGCCGTCGGCCAGCGCGACCCACTCGCGGTAGGGCCGGCCCCGGCCGCCGAAGGGCCCGCCGCGCCCGTCGGCGAGCAGGGCGGCCACGCGGTCCTCGGGCAGCTTGAGCACCAGCGCGCCGCGCACCACCATCGCGAAGGCCGCGCCGTCGACCTTCAGCGCCCGCGACCCGAAGCGGCGCGGGGCGCCGGGCTCGGGGAGCGTCACGTCCGGCTCGCCGGCGAGGGTGTCGACGAGGGCGGCGAGGCGGTCGGCGGCGTCCACGGAGGCCATCCCAGGCGGCTGCGGCCGGCGGCACAAGCCCTGCCCACCCGGCGCCGCTGTGCCGGTCGAGCCGTGCCCGCGCCGGTCGATCGTGGACCTGCGGTGGGGACGCGCCGCTGATCACCGGGGTGTCGCCACCACAGGTCCACGATCGTCACGGGACGGGGCGTGCGCCGAGAGGATCGACAGGGAGCGCGGCGCCGGGAGGACGGTCCAGCACGCGGTCGGCCGCCCGGACGGCGGCGCGGCTGGTGTACCAGCGCCGCCACAGCACCGCGGCGACCACCAGCGTGACGACGGTGCCGCCGTCCCACATCAGCCGCGCGCCCTCCGCGGCGTGCGCCACCCCGGGCAGGGGCGCGGCGTAGAGCCACTTCGCCAGGACGTCGTGGGCGGCCGCGCCGGCGGCCAGCGCGGCGGCGCGCACGCCGACCCCGCGGCGGTGCGGCGCCGGGTCGACGGCCAGCACCGCGGCGGTGGCCAGGTACCCGCTGACCAGCACGTGCAGCGCCACGAGCACGCCCAGGGCCGGGCGGTGGACGGCGGCGGCGTGCAGCCCGGTGCCGTAGAGCAACCAGAGCCCGGCGGCGTTGACCGGGACGGCGACCAGCGGGTCGCTCGCCCAGCGCAGCGGCGGGGTCCGCAGCAGGCGGGCCAGCCGCCGGGCCGCGCCGACCGGCAGCGACCGCAGCGCCAGGGTGACCGGGGCGGCCAGCACCAGCAGCAGCGGCGCCACCATGCCCAGCAGCAGGTGCCCGGCCATGTGGGTGCGCAGGTCGCCGTGGGCGGTCGACAGCACGCCGCCGGCCCCGGCCGCGGCCAGGCCGGTCAGCCAGGACGTCGTCCGCCGCACCGGCCAGGGCGTGCGCCAGCCGGCCGCCACGTACAGCGCGCCGGCGGCGAGCAGCGCCAGGACGGCGAGCCCGGTCACCGGGCCGGACGGGGGCGGGCGCGCAGCAGCAGCGCGGCACCGGCGGCGAGGAGGACGACGGCCGAGGCGTTCCACGCCACGTCGTAACCGGTCAGGTCGACGCCGTAGCGGACCTGGTGCACCCGCAGCAGCTTGTGGTCGACCACGCCGTCGAAGAGCTGGAAGGCCCCCGCACCCAGGAGCACCAGCGCCCACCACCGGCGGACGTCGAGGGCGCCGCGCCGGCGGAGGTCGGCCAGCAGGGCCAGCCCGGCGACGACGGCGGAGAGCGTTGCCGCGTGCAGCAGGCCGTCGGAGACCAGGCCCGCGGTGCCCCCGGCGCGGTCGTAGAAGGAGTGCCAGGCCAGCAGCTGGTGGAAGACGATCTCGTCGACCGAGCCCATGAGGCCGGCGCCGAACAGCAGCCCCGAGGCCGCCAGCCGCCGTCCGGACGGGGGAGGAGCGCGCACCGTCGGGCGGTGCCCGGTGCGAGGGCCGGGAAACGCCCGGGCAGGATGACGGGGTGCGGGAGTGCGGCGGGGTGCGGGGGCAGCGGTGAGCCGTCGGGGCTGGGGGTTGTTCCTGGCGATGTCGCTGATCTGGGGCGTGCCGTACCTGCTCATCAAGGTGGCCGTCGAGGAGCTGCCGCCGGTGGTCGTCGTCTTCGGCCGGTGCGTGCTCGGCGCGGCGCTGCTGCTGCCCTGGACGGTCGCCCGCGGCCAGCTGCGCCCGGCGCTGCGGCGCTGGCGGCCGCTGCTGGCCTTCACCGTGCTGGAGATGACCGGCCCGTGGCTGCTGCTGGCCTACGCCGAGCAGACGCTGTCGAGCTCGCTCACCGGCCTGCTCGTCGCCGGGGTGCCGTTCGTGGCCGCGCTGGCCGGCCGGCTGACCGGCGAGGAGGAGCGGCTCGGCCGCGTCCGGCTGCTCGGCATGGGTGTGGGCGTGGCCGGCATCGCCGTGCTGCTCGGCCTGGACGTCGAGGGCCTCGCGCCGCTGCCGCTGCTCGCGGTCGCGCTGGTCGTCGTCGGGTACGCCACCGCGCCGCTGGTCGTCAGCCGGGCGCTGCCCGACGTGCCGGGGGTGGCCGCCAGCGCGGTCGCGCTCACCGTCACCGCGGTGGTCTACGCGCCGTTCGCCGTCCCCCGGCTGGGGGAGGCGGCGCAGGCGCCGGTCGACGCGCTGCTGGCCGTGCTGGTCCTCGGGGTCGTGTGCACCGCCCTGGCGCTGGCGCTGTTCTTCGCCCTGATCCGCGAGGTCGGGCCGCAACGGGCGCTGGTCATCACCTTCCTCAACCCGGCGGTCGCGGTGCTGCTCGGCGTCCTGCTGCTCGACGAGCCGTTCACCCTCGGCCTCGCCGTCGGGCTGCCGGTCGTCGTGCTGGGCTGCGTCCTGGCCACCCGCCGCAGCGCGGTGCGCCCCGAGCGCTCGGAGCTGGGGGACGTGGACGCCGCCGTCCCCTGAGTCCCCCCGTCCGAGTGGGCCGTCGTCGAGCTCGGCTCAAGCAATGCCGCGGTGCGTGTCGAGGACGACTCCGGCACCCGCCGGTCCGCGGGCGCCTCCGGGAGGAGGGACGCGACAGATGCGCGACGTCGGCGCTGACCAGCGGGCTGTCCGGCGTCGCCGCGGCCCCCTGCTGCGGCTGTCGACCGCCGTCCTCGCGGTGCTCACCGTGGCGCTGTCCGGGCAGACCCCGCCCGCGCCGCGGCTGGAGACGGCGAGCACCCAGGACCCCGCACCGCCGGCGAGCGTCGTGGTGACCGGCGCCGATCGGGCCCTGGCCGTCTCCTGGTCCGCGTCGACCGAGACCGCCACGAGCGGCTACCAGGTGTTCGTCGACGCCGAGACGACGCCCCGGGTCACGACGAGTGCGTCCACCCGGACCGCGACCCTCACCGGGCTGGTCAACGGCCGGGAGTACACGGTCACCGTCCGGACCGTCACGACGGAGACCGTCTTCCTCATCCCGCGCACGTACCTGGGTCAGTCCGGCACCGCCGCGCGCGGCACGCCGCGGGACTCCGTGGCACCGGCCGCGCCCACCGGGGTGGGTGCCGTGCGCGGCGACGGCCGGGTCAGCGTCTCCTGGACGGCCAACAGCGCCGACTACGACGCGGACGGCTACCGGGTGCTGCGCGACGGCGTCGACATCAGCGGTCTGCTCGCCGGTCGGGTCGCCACGAGCTGGACGGACACCGGGCTGGTCAACGACCGCACCTACGCCTACTCGGTGCAGACGCACGACACCTCGAACAACTGGTCGGTGCCCTCGGCGCCGGCGGTCAGCGCCACCCCGACCGACCTCACCCCACCCGCGGCTCCGACCGGCCTCGTCGGCGGCCGGGGGGACGGCCGGGCCGGCCTGTCCTGGACGGCGAACGCCGAGCCCGACCTGGCCTCCTACCGGGTGCTGCGCGACGGCGTCGAGGTCGCCACGGTCACCGGCACGACGTACCTGGACCCCGGGCTGACCAACGACCGGACGTACAGCTACGCGCTGGTCGCCGTCGACGGCCACGGGAACCGGTCGCCGACCTCGGCCGCGGTCCAGGTCACACCCACCGACCTCACCCCGCCGTCGGCACCGACCGGCCTGACCGCCGTCCGCGGCGACGGGCAGGTCACCCTCGCCTGGGCGGCGAACCCCGAGCCCGACCTGGCCTCCTACCGGGTGCTGCGCGACGGCGTCGAGGTCGCCACCGTGACGGGGACGACGTACACCGACTCCTCGCTGGTCAACGACACGACGTACCGGTACGCGCTGGCCGCGGTGGACACCCACGGCAACCGGTCGATCTCGTCGGCCGCGGTGACCGCGACCCCGCAGGAGCTCGACGCCCCGGCGCCGCCCACCGGGCTGGCCGCCACCGCCGGCGACCGGCGGGTCGACCTCTCCTGGACGGCGAACACCGAGATCGACCTGGGCTCCTACCGGGTGCTGCGCGACGGCGCCGTCCTCGCCACCGTGACCGGCGCCACCGGCTACACCGACACCGCCGTCGTCAACGACACCACCTACGCCTACGCGGTCGTCGCCGTCGACACCCACGACAACGCCTCCGCCCCGTCCGAGACGGTGCGCGCGACGCCGGCCGACCGCGTCGCCCCGGCCCGGCCGACCGGCTTCACCGCCACCCGCGGCGACGGGCAGGTCGACCTCTCCTGGACGGCGAATCCCGAACCCGACGTCGCCGGCTACCGGGTGCTGCGCGACGGCGCGCAGATCGCGACCACCACCGGCGCGACGTACACCGACACCGCCGTCGTCAACGACACGACGTACTCCTACGCGCTGGTCGCCGTCGACACCTCGGCCAACGCCTCCGGCGCCGCCACGGCGTCGGCCACGCCCACCGACCTCACCGCACCGGCCGTCCCGACCGGGGTGACCGCGGTGGACGGCGGTGCCCGGGTGACCGTCTCCTGGACGGCCAACGCCGAGCCCGACCTCGCCGGCTACGTCGTGGTCCGCGACGGCACGGAGGTCGCGAGCGTCCCGGGGACGACGTACGTCGACGACCTGGCCGACGAGGCCGCGCACGGCTACGCGGTGGTCGCCGTCGACACCCACGGCAACCGGTCGGCCGCCTCCGCCACGGCGGAGGTGCCCGCGGCCGACCGCCGCGCGCCGGCGGCGCCCACGGGGCTGGTCGCCACCGCCGGCGACGGGCGGGTCACCCTGGCCTGGGCGGCGAACGGCGAGCCCGACCTCGCCTCCTACCGGGTGCTCCGCGACGGCGTGCAGATCACGACCGTCACCGGCACGACGTACACCGACACCGGCGTCGTCAACGACTCGACGTACTCCTACGCGCTGGTCGCCGTCGACACCTCGGCCAACGCCTCGGGGCCGTCCGGTGCCGCGGTGGCGCGGCCCACCGACCGCACCGCGCCCGCCGTGCCGGCCGGGTTCACCGCCGTCCGCGGCGACGGGCAGGTCGACCTCTCCTGGACGGCGAACGGCGAGCCCGACCTGGCCGGCTACGTGCTGCTGCGCGACGGCGTGCAGATCGCGACACCGGCCGGGCCGACGTACACCGATCCCGGGATGGTCAACGACCGCACGTACGGCTACGCGCTGGTCGCGGTGGACACCCGCGGCAACCGCTCCGGTCCCGCGACCGCCAGCGCCACCCCGACCGACCTGACGCCTCCGGCCGTGCCGGCCGGGTTCACCGCCGTCCGCGGCGACGGGCAGGTCGACCTCTCCTGGACGGCGAACGGCGAGCCCGACCTGGCCGGCTACGTGCTGCTGCGCGACGGCGTGCAGATCGCGACACCGGCCGGGCCGACGTACACCGATCCCGGGCTGGTCAACGACCGCACGTACGGCTACGCGCTGGTCGCGGTGGACACCCACGGCAACCGCTCCGGTCCCGCGACCGCCAGCGCCACCCCGACCGACCTCACCCCGCCGCCCGCCCCGACCGGCGTGACGGCCACCGCGGGCAACCGGCAGGCGGTGCTGGGCTGGGACGCCGGGGGCGCCGACGTCGCCGGGCACCGGGTGCTGGACGTCGACGGCAGCACCGTCGCCACCGTGCCGGCGCCGGGGACCTCGGCGACGGTGACCGGCCTGGCCAACGGCGCGACGTACGCGTTCACCGTCGTGGCGGTCGACGCCGGGGGCAACGTCTCGGCGCGCTCCGCCGCGGTGACCGTGACCCCGGTCTACGCCACCGTCCCGGCCGAGGGGGCGGGGGAGAGCGGCGGGGTGGCCGCCAGCAGCGACGGCCGGTTCGTCGTCGTCGGCACCCGCGCCCGCCTGGAGCCGTCGGACACCAACACCGCCTACGAGTTGTACGTCGTCGACCGCACCGCCGGCACCCGCACGCGGATCGCCCCGTTGCCGGCGACCGCCACCGGCGCGGGCGACGCGACCAACACCAGCGTCCCGGCGGTGAGTGACGACGGGCGCTACGTCGTCCTGGCCACGACCGCGGCCCTGGACCCGCGGGACACCAACGGGCTGGCCGACGTCTACCGGTACGACGTCGGCGCCCGCAGCTGGGCGCTGGTGAGCGCACCGCAGGGCGGCACCGCCTCCCCGACGGTGGCCGGCACCCTGCTGCAGCCCGCGGCGTCGGTCTATGCCACCGGCCCGTCGGCGGCGGTGTCCGGCGACGGCGACCTGGTGCTCTTCTACTCGGCGCGGGCCGACCTCGTCCTCGGCGACACCAACAACCGGGTCGACGTCTTCGCCAAGCGGCTCTCCGACGGGACGGTCACCCGGATCTCCACGACCACCACCGGCGGCGAGCTCAGCGGCCCGGCCACGGGCCCCGCCCTGGCGCTGACCCCGGACGGCCGGTTCGCCGTCTTCGGCGCCGACAGCGCCTCGGGCGTGCTCGCGTACCGGAAGACGCTGTCCGGAGCGGGCGCCGGCGAGCTGCGCGTGGTCTCCCAGGTCACCACCTCCACCGGCCGGACCCTGCCGTTCTCGGTCTACCGCGACACCGGCGACCTGGCGGTGAGCGACGACGGGCGCTACGTCGCCCTGGTCACCAGCAACCGCGTCACCACGACCTCCCCCGCGCAGACCTGGTCGACCGGGCTGGCCTACCGGGTGGACACCGTCAGCGGCGCCGTCGTCCCCCTGGGGACGGGGCAGACGACGGTGTGGGAGCACCAGGTCGAGCTGGACCCGACCGGTCGCCACGCCTTCTTCGCCACGACTGCGGCGGCGCTGCCGGTCGACACCAACGGGCACACCGACCACTACCGGCGCGACCTCGGCGGCGGCGCCGCCGGGCCGCTCGTGCTGGTGACCGCCGACGCCTCCGGGCGCCCCACCACCGGACCCACCGGCGCGATCACGCCGGCCGAGTACGGGCGGCTGCTGGCGGTCACCGGCGACCGGGTGCTGGTGACGACGTCGCAGCCGCTGACCCCGTCCGACGTCAACC
Organism: Geodermatophilus siccatus; assembly: GCF_900103785.1. Lineage (GTDB taxonomy): Bacteria > Actinomycetota > Actinomycetes > Mycobacteriales > Geodermatophilaceae > Geodermatophilus > Geodermatophilus siccatus. The sequence goes on from NZ_FNHE01000003.1 coordinate 74,871, forward strand.
GGCTGCGCGACCTCTACACCAAGGACCTGCTGACCGGTGCCGTGGGCGTGGGCCTGGGCTGACGCCCGTCGTCACTGGTGGTGGCTAGCGTGCCCCGCGTGGACGACCGCACCCGCTGTGACTGGGGCAACAGCGCGCCGGAGTATGTGGCCTACCACGACGAGGAGTGGGGGACCCCGCTGCACGGCGACGACGCCCTCTTCGAGCGGCTCTCGCTCGAGGCGTTCCAGTCGGGGCTGTCCTGGATCACCATCCTGCGCAAACGCCCGGCGTTCCGCGCCGCCTTCGCCGGTTTCTCGATCGACGCGGTGGCGGCCTTCGGCCCGGACGACGAGGCGCGGCTGCTCGCCGACGCCGGCATCGTCCGCAACCGCGCCAAGATCGCCGCCACCGTCTCCAACGCCCGCGCCGCGCAGCGGGTCCCGGAGGGGCTCTCGGCGCTGCTGTGGTCCTTCGCGCCGACGGTCCCGCGGCCCCGCCCGGCCACCCTCGCCGACGTCCCGGCGACCAGCCCGGAGTCGACCGCGATGGCCCGCGAGCTCAAGCGCCGCGGCTTCGTCTTCGTCGGCCCGACGACGGCCTACGCCCTCATGCAGGCCACCGGCATGGTCGACGACCACGTGGCCACCTGCTTCCGCGCGGCCGCGCCGTGAGGAAGGACCCCTTCCTCCCCACTCTTCGCGAGCTCAGGGCGGGGCCGCTCCTGAGCCGCTGGACAGCTCGGGGCGTCCACCATCGGGGGCTCGGGTTGGACCTGCGCCGGGGATACGGGATCATGTGAGCGGAGCTCACAGCATCGACGACGCCGTGAGCAGCCCACGGGCTGCGCACGGCCGACGAAGGAGGCACGCATGGCGGCCATGAAGCCGCGCACGGGTGAAGGTCCCCTCGAGGTCACCAAGGAAGGGCGCGGCCTGGTCATGCGCGTTCCGCTCGAAGGCGGCGGCCGTCTCGTCGTCGAGCTGTCGCCCGACGAGGCTGCGGCCCTCTCCGAGGCCCTGAAGGGCGCGACCAGCTGAACACCGCAGCGCACCTGCCCCCGGGCAGCCCCGCGCAGGAGGACACGGCCCCGGCCGCCGGCAGCACGCCGGCGACCGGGGCCGCACCGTTGCCGCGGGTCGAGGTCCTGTCCACCCTCCCGGCGCTGGGCGAGGACGACGTCCTGGCCGTGCCGGTCGGCAGCGGCACCGCCCTGCCCGGCTGGCTGACCGGCCCGGACGCGCCGGTCGACGCCGTGTTCCTCGCCGGCGCGCTGGCCGACACCGGCAACACCGGCCGCCCGGGCAACGTCACCAACCTGCCGGTGCCCGGCCGCCGTCCCCGCAGCGTGGTCGCCGTCGGGATCGGCGACGCCACGCTGCCGGACCTGCGCGGCTACGTGGCCACCGCCGTCCGCCGCGCGCAGACCCTCGCCGAGCACGGTGCGCGCCGGCTGGTGCTGCCGCTGGACGACGCGGCGGCCCCCGCGGGCGCCGAGGAGGTCCGCGCCGCCGTCGAGGCCGCGCTGCTGGCCGGTTACCGCTTCCGCGAGACCTCCACGCCGCACCCGCCGCGGCTGCAGACGGTCGCGGTCGTCGCCGCCGACGGCGCCGACCCCGCGGTGACCGCCGCCGCGCGGGTCGGCGAGGTCACCGGGCACGCGGTCGCCTGGGCCCGCGACCTGGTCAACACGCCCAGCAACACCAAGGACCCGGCGTGGCTGGCCGCCGAGGCGGGGGAGCGGCTCGCCGGCCTCGACCACGTCACCGTGCGCGTGCTCGACCCCGACGACCTGCGGGCCGGGGGCTTCGGCGGCGTGCTCGCCGTCGGCGGCGGCTCGGCCTCGCCGCCGCGGGTGATCGTGGCGTCCTACCGGCCGCCGGGTGCCGCGCCCGGCCACCCCGTGCTGGTGGGCAAGGGCATCACCTTCGACACCGGCGGCATCTCGATCAAGCCCAACGCCGGCATGCGGGAGATGAAGACCGACATGGCCGGGGGCGCCGCCGTCCTCGCCGCGGTCGACGCCGCCGCCCGCCTCGGGCTGCCCGTCGCCGTCACCGCCGTCGTCCCGGCCGCGGAGAACGCCGTCTCGGGCTCCTCCTACCGCCCGGCCGACGTCGTCCGGCACGTCGGCGGCCGGACGACGGAGGTGCTCAACACCGACGCCGAGGGCCGGATGGTGCTCGCCGACGGCCTGGCGTGGGCGCGGCTGGAGCTCGGCGCCACCGTGCTGGTCGACGTCGCCACGCTGACCGGGGCGATGAAGGTCGCGCTCGGCACCCGCACCGCGGGGCTGTACGCGACCACCGACGGGCTGGCCGACGCGCTGCGCACCGCCGCCGGGCACGCCGGCGAGCAGGTGTGGCGGATGCCGCTGGCCGAGGAGCACGCCGACCTGCTGGAGAGCACCGTCGCCGACGCGAACAACGCACCGGGCAACCCGGGCGGCACCACCGCGGCGCTGTTCCTGCGCCCCTTCGCCGGGGACCTGCCGTGGGCGCACCTGGACGTCGCGGGGCCGGCCCGCGCCGGGTCCGACGACGCCGAGGTGGTCAAGGGCGGCACCGGCTTCGGCGCCCGCACCCTGCTGCGCTGGCTGGAGGCCGGCGCCCCGGTGGACGCGCCCGTGGTGGTCGACTGATGGCCGACGAGGGCGTCGTCTTCCCGGCCGGGCCGGACGGGCGGCGCAGCACCGCGGCGCTCGGCCGGGCCGTGGTCGCCGACGCGCTGCGCCCGGTCGACCCGGCCGGCGCCGGCGCGGCCGATCGGGAGACCAACTGGCGAGCCGGGTACCTGCCGCACTTCCGCCGGCTGGTGGAGGCCGGGCTGGTCTCGCGGGAGGCGGCGCTGACGATCGCCGACGCGGGCCTGGCCTCGCTGCACCGGCGGATGCGGGTGGCCGGCCCGGACGGTGAGGAGGCCGGCCTGGGCGACCTGGCCACCGCGCCCGCCGGTCGCACCCTCGCCACCGCGGAGGTCGCCGGTACCGCCGGGCCGGAGGGGGAGCTCTCCCTGCCCTTCCACGGCGAGCGGCTGCGCGGCGGCGCGCTGCTGCGCCGGCTGGACACCTGGGTCGAGTGCGGCGTCCTCGAGCCCTCGGCCGCCGAGGCCGTGCGGACCGTCGTCGCGCACCCGGAGTGGCTGGCGCTGCCGGGCACCACCGTCGTCGTGCTCGGCGCCGGTGCCGAGATGGGGCCGCTGACCGCGCTGCTGCGCTGGGGCGCCCGGGTGGCCGGGGTCGACCTGCCCCGCCCGGCGCTGTGGGAGCGGGTGCTCGACACCGCCCGCCGTGGCGCCGGCACGCTGCTGTACCCCGACGGCGGGGCGGACCTGATCACCGAGGTGCCCGCCGTCGCCGACTGGGTGGCCGGTCTGCCGGGGCGCCCGGTGCTCGGCGACTACGTCTACGCCGACGGCGCCACCAACGTCCGGGTGTCGACGGCGGTCGACGCGCTCACCGTCCGGCTGGCCGCGGCCCGCGACGACGTCGCCCTGGCCTTCCTCGCCACGCCGACCGACGTCTTCGCCGTCCCGCCGGACGCGGTGGCGCAGTCGGTGCGCGCCTACGCCGGGCGATCGCGGACGGCGAAGCTGCTCGGCCGACCGCTGCGGACCCTGTCGGCCGGGCGGCTCCTGCAGCGGGCGTACCTGCCCGGCAGCGACCCCGGCGTGGTCGACAGCCTGGTGGCGCAGCAGGGCCCGAACTACGCGCTGGCCAAGCGGCTGCAGCGGTGGCGGGCGACGGTGGCCCGCGCCGCCGGGACGACGGTGTCGTTGAACGTCGCCCCGCCCACCCGTACCCGCTCGGTGGTGAAGAACCGCGCCCTCGCGGCGGCCTACGCGGGGGCGCACCGGTTCGGCGTCGAGGTGTTCGAGCCGGCGACGTCCAACGTGCTCATGGCCGCGCTGCTGGTGCACGACCTGCACACCGGCGGTGGTCCGGCGCACGAGCACCCGTGGCAGGACGAGGCGTACGCCGCGGTGCACGGCGGGCTGTGGCGGTCGGCCTACGCCCCGCGCAGCGCGCTCGGCCTGGCCGCCCTGCTCGGCTACGGCGCCGCCCGCAGCTGAACACTCCGTCGGGCACCCGGCAGGTCCCGCCGTGGCCCCGTCCAGAGGCTCGCCGCGAGCGTGCGAGGGGTGAGGAGGACGGGGTCCTTCTCCGGTGGGGCAGGAGGGGCCTTCCTCAGGCGGGACCGACGAGGTCGGCGACGATCTCCGCCGACAGGGCGACCAGCGGCAGGCCGCCACCGGGGTGCGACGAGCCGCCGACGAGGAACAGCCCCGGCACGGGTGAGGCGTTGCCGGGGCGCAGGAAGGCCGCGCGGGCGCCGTTGCTCGACGTCCCGTAGATCGAGCCGCCGACGCTGCGGGTGTCGCGCTCCAGGTCGGCCGGCGTCCGGACGACGCACCAGCGCACCCGGTCGCGGACGTCGAGCCCGCGGCGGGCCATCACCTCGAGCACCCGCTGCGCGTACCGGTCGGCGAGCCCCGGGGCGTCCCAGTCCACCCCGCCGGCCGGGTCGTGCCCTGCAGCATGTCGGGGCGCGTTGACCAGCACGAACCACGACTCGCTGTCGTCGTCGGGACGGGTCGCCGGGTCGTCGGGCGCGCTCACGTACACGGTCGGGTCGGCGACCGGCTGGGGTGCGCCGCGGTGTCGGCCGACGCCGAAGACCGCGTCGAACTCGGCGTCGTAGTCGTCGGGGAACAGCACCGTGTGGTGCGCCAGCCCCGGCGTCCGCCCGCGCAGCGCCAGCAGGAGCACGAACCCCGAGAGGGACGGCGTGCTGCGGGCCAGGTCGCGGCGCACCCGCCGGGTCGGGCGGGAGGCGGGCAGCAGGTCGGCGTACAGCGCCGCGGCGTCCGCACCGGAGACCACGACGTCGGCCCGCAGCACCTCGCCGCCGGCCAGCTGCACCCCGGCTGCGCGGCCGCCCTCGACCAGCACCCGCTCGACGGCGGTCCCGGTGCGGGCGACAGCGCCCCGCTCGACCGCCCGCGCCGCCACCGCCTCGCCGAGCCGGCGCAGCCCGCCGCGCACGTACCAGGACCCGAAGTGCTGCTCGACGTACGGCACCGTCACCAGCACCGCCGGCGCGCGCCGCGGGTCGGAACCGGAGTAGGTGGCGTAGCGGTCGAGCAGCGTGCGCAGTCGCGGGTCGCGCAGGTACGCCGTCCCCAGGCCGCGCAGCGTGCGCCACGGCGCGACCGTCGCGACGTCGGAGCCGCTGCGGGCCAGGCGGGCCAGCGTGGCCGCCCGGGCCAGCGGGGAGCGCAGGAACGGCTGCTCGGTGATCCCCCACATCCGGCCGGCCCGGGCCATCAGCGCCGACCACTGGGCGCCGGCCCCGGTCCCCAGCGCGGCGTCCAGGGCGCCGGGGACGGCCGCGGCGTCGCCCGGCACGGACAGCGGCGTCCCGTCGGCGAAGCGGTAGGCGACGGCGGGGTCCAGGCGCACCAGGTCGACGGCGTCCTCGAGCGGGCCGCCGGTGGCGGCGAACAGGTCGCGGTAGAGCTGGGGGAGGGTCACCAGGCTGGGCCCGGTGTCGAAGCCGTGCCCGTCGCGGGCGTACCAGCCGAGCTTCCCGCCGACCTGCGGAGCCTGCTCGAGCACCGTCACCGCGTGGCCCAGGGCGGCCAGCCGGGCCGCGGCCGCCAGGGCGCCGAGACCAGCGCCCACCACCGCCACCCGCGCCACGCCGCCACGGTACGGCGGGCGGGCCGCCGACCCGGGGGGGCAACCCCCGTTCCCTCGCTCGGGGGGCGACCGTTTGCCGCGGAAGCGGGCCGGGGTAGGCGGTCGCCGTCCCGGTCAGCACCACCGGAGGCGGAGGAGGAGGACGGGAGGGCACGAGTGGGTACCCCGACGACGCTCAGGCTCGCGGCAGCGGTCCTGGTGACGGCAGCCCTCGGTGGCTGCGCCGGTCTGGAGGAGGACGACGTCGGGCGGGTGGCCGGTGCCTTCGAGGACCCGGCCGCCGCACCCGCCGACCGGTGCGTGCTGCTCGCCCCGGCGACGCTGCAGACCCTCGAGTCCGACGAGTCCGCGCCCTGCGTCGACGTCATCGGGCAGGTCCCGCTGCCCGGGGGCGCGGTGGAGGCCGTGGCGGTCTTCGGCGGTCAGGCACAGGTCCGGCTCGACGGCGACACGGTCTTCCTGACCGAGACGCCGTCCGGCTGGCGGGTGACCGCAGCGGCCTGCGAGCCCCGCGGCGGGCTGCCCTACGACTGCCAGGTGGAGGGGCCGTGAACGGCGTCCGCGGGGTCTTCCTGGCTTTCCTGGTCGTGATCCTGCTCGGGATCGCCTACGTCACCGCGCTGGGGCTGGTGGGCCGGTGACCGCGTCCCGCTACGGCTTCTTTCGCGCCAACGCGCTCAGCCTGGTGTTCGGTGGGCTCTTCCTCGTCACCCTGGTCGGCCAGGCGATCGCCGGGACCGCGGACCACAACGCCCGGCAGGTGGCCGACGGCCTGCCCGCCGTGTCCTTTCTCGACTACGTCACCTCGTCGTCCTTCGGTGTCGACGTCATGGAGAACTGGCAGTCGGAGTACCTGCAGTTCTTCCTGTACGTCTTCGCCACCGTCTGGCTGGTGCAGCGCGGCTCCTCGGAGTCCAAGGAACCGGGCGAGGAGGGCACGGAGTCCGACGAGGAGCAGCAGGTCGGTCCGCACGCCGACGAGGAGTCCCCGACGTGGGCGCGCACCGGCGGGTGGCGGACGGCGCTGTTCTCCCGTTCGCTCGGCCTGCTCATGGGGGTGCTCTTCCTGCTCACCTGGGCCGCGAGTTCGGTGGCCGGCTGGGCGGCCTACAACGCCGAGCAGCTCGGCCAGCGGCAGGACCCGGTCAGCTGGGTCGGCTACCTCGGCGAGGCCGACTTCTGGAACCGGTCCTTCCAGAACTGGCAGTCCGAGATGCTGGCCGTCGGCTCGATGGCGATCTTCGCCGTGTACCTTCGCCAGCGCGGCTCGCCGGAGTCCAAGCCGGTGGGCGCCGCCCACGCCGACACCGGCCAGACGGGGTGATCTCCGTGGCCCGGCGGGATCTGCACACTCGTGGTCATCAGCGGCCTGATGGCAGCGAGTGTGCAGATCTCGCCGGTGGGAGGGCGGGGCTTCAGGCCGGCACGGCCAGGGCGAGGACGGCGAGGTCGTCGGCCTCGTAGCGCGAGTCGCGCAGCCGCTCCTCGACCGCGGCCGTGATCGCCTCGACGGCCGCCTCCGCGTCCCCCCAGCCCGCGGTGAGCACCCGGCGCAGCCCGTCCTCGCCGAACTGCGCGCCCGCGTCGTCGCGGGCCTCGGTGACCCCGTCGGTGTAGAGCACGAGCGTCGACCCCGGCGGCAGCTCCACCTCGACCACCGGGACGTCGAGGTCCGGGGTGATGCCCAGCGGCCGGCCGGGCACCCCGATCTCCCGCGGGCCGTCGGGGCAGGCGAGCACCGGCAGCGGGTGCCCGGCCACGCCGACGGTCGCGCACACGCCGCCCGGGCCGGGGGAGAGCACCAGGCAGCAGGCGGTGACGAAGCGCAGCGGGCCGTCGGTCCGGGCGCGCAGCAGCGCCGCGTTCACCGCGCGCAGCACCTCGGCCGGGCCGGCGGTCGTCTCGGCCGCCGGGCTGGCCGCCGCCCGGGCGGTGTGCCGGGTCAGCGCGGTGACCGCCGCGGCCTCGGCGCCGGTGCCGCAGACGTCGGCGATGAGCACCATCCAGCGGCCGTCCGGCAGCGGCATGACGTCGTAGGTGTCCCCGCCGACCAGCCCGGCGCCGCCACCCGGTCGGTAGCGCGCGGCCAGGTCGACGCCGCGGATGGCCGGCAGGTGCGAGGGCAGCAGGCTGCGTTGCAGCGTGTCGGCCAGCTGCCGCACCTCGGACTCGGCGCGCAGCCGGCCGAGGAACTGGCCGATCTGGCGACCGGCGTGGGCCAGCACGTCGAGCAGCTCGGCCGGCACCGGCCGCAGCTCGCGGGAGAACAGCTCGCACACCGCGAGCAGCTCCTCGCCGCGCACCACGGGGAAGGCGACGCCGGTGCGCAGCCCGTCGGCGCGTGCGGCCGAGAGCCGGGTGAGGCGGGGCTGGGCCCACAGGTCCTCGACGACGACGGGCTCGCGACGGGACCAGACCAGCCCGGGCAGCACCTCGCCGCGGCCGATCCGGTGGGCGTGGGAGGCCGCGTGCAGTGCCGGTGCCTCCGAGCCGGGGGCGGTCCAGGTGCCGACGTGGTGCAGCGACCGGCTGGCGCTGTCGGGCTCCCAGAGGGTGGCGGCGTCCCAGTCCAGCTCGGTGCACAGGGTCGGCAGCAGGTCGCGGAAGGCGACGTCGGCGTCGGGCGCCTCGGTCAGCGCGGCGGTGACCCGCAGCGTCGCCGCCAGGTAGCGGCTGACCATCAGCTGGCGTTCCAGCAGGATCGTGGTGCTCGCGTCGCGGAGGACGGCGACCACCCCCGCCGCCTCCGGCCCGGCCCCCTCCGGCGGCGGCACCATCGCCAGCGTGACGTCGACGGTGACCTCGTGGCCGTCGGCGTGCAGCGCCGGCAGCTGGGTGGTGCGCCCGGCCAGCTCACCCTGCCCGGTGACCAGGAAACGGGTGAAGTCGGTGCCGTGGCCGCGGCGGAAGCGCTGGGGCATGAGGACCTCCAGCGGCCGGCCCAGGACGGCGCTGGGCTCGTGGCCCAGCAGCACCCGCACGTGCGGGTTGACGTAGGTGATCCGGCCCGCGGCGTCGGCGACGACCACGGTGTCCGGCAGTGCGGTCAGCAGGGACGGCGCCGTCACCGCGGCCTCGTGGTCGAGCGCCATCCCCTCACCTCCAACCCGGGGTTGCCTCCCCAGGGTCGCACACGTTGCGTCAGCGACCCGGCACGGCGTGTCGACACATCGACACGGGACGGGGCCGTTGCGCTAGAACGCGTAACGGATGCGCAGCCACGGGGCGTGCGCCGCGACGAGCTCCTGGACCCGGGTCACGCCCGCACGCTTGACGTCGTTGCGGTAGCGCACGTTCCAGCTGCCGTTCTGGCTGCGCTTGGGCTGCTGGAGGTCCGGCCGCCAGAGCAGCTCCTCGGCCTTCGGGTGCCAGCCGAGGTTGACCTGGTGCAGGTCCCGGTTGTGGGTGAGCAGGATCACCTCGGCGGCGGCCTGCGCCTTGGCCGCGGGGGAGAGCTCGTCGTCCAGCCGGCGCAGCAGCTGCGCCCAGTCGGCCTCCCAGCCCTCGCGCAGCACGACGGGGGAGAGGTTGAGGTGCACCTCGTAGCCGGCCTCGACGAAGTCGTCGACCGCGGCGATCCGCTCGGCCACCCGGCTGGTGCGGATGTCGAGCACCCTGGCGTCGTCCTCGGGCATCACCGAGAAGCGGATGCGGGTGCGGCCGCGCGGGTCGAGCTCGAGCAGCTGCCGGTTGACGTACTTGGTGGCGAAGGAGGCCTTCGCGGTCGGCAGGTCGGCGAAGGTCGCCACCAGGTCGGCGACGTTGTCGCTGACCAGCGCGTCGACCGAGCAGTCGCTGTTCTCGCCGAGGTCGTAGACCCAGGCCTCCGGGTCGCACTGGTCGGGCTCGGTCTTGGGCCCCTGCCGGGCGACGTGCCGGCGCAGGTAGCCGGTGATCTGCTCGATGTTGGTGAAGACGGTGATCGGGTTGGCGTAGCCCTTCTGCCGCGGCACGTAGCAGTAGGCGCAGGCCATGGCGCAGCCGTTGGCCGTCGAGGGGGCGATCCAGTTCGCCGAGCGTCCGTTGGGCCGGGCGGTCAGCGACTTCTTGACGCCGAGCACCAGCGTCTCGGACTTGACGCGCACCCAGCGCTCGACGTTGCCCTCGTTGCCGTGCAGCTCGGGGATCTTCCAGTGCGAGGGGACCTCGACCACCTCGGCACCGGGGAAGCGGGCCAGGACCTGCTGTCCGCGGGGTGAGGCCAGGGCGGCGGGCTCGGCGTAGACCTGGCGCACCTGCAGCAGGCGGGACAGGTCACCGGGGGCGGACACGGGGGACGACGCGGCGGGGTGGGCGGGGGACGAGGAGGTGGCGGGGCTTCCCACGCCACCTGCAGCACCGGGTACCCGCGAGGTGTTCCTGCTGGTCGGCGCGTCGTGCCGGGTCTCAGCAGCCGGCGGACGGCGAGGGCAGCGATCCCGGGACGGGCCACAGCCGCGCGGGCACCGTGCCGACGAGGGTGGACGCCGACACCGGGCCGAACGCGCGCGAGTCGACCGATCCGTCGCGGTTGTCGCTGAGCAGGAACAGGTGCCCGTCCGGCACGGTCACCGGGCCGAACCAGACGCCGTCGAGCCGGGCGGGGTCGATCGCCGGTTCGCAGACCGCCGTCCCGTCGACGACCAGCACGCCGTCCTCGATGGCCACCTCGTCGCCGCCCACGCCGACGGCCCGCTTGACCAGCAGCCCGTCGCCCGACGGGTCGGTCACGGCGACGACGTCGCCGCGCTGCACCGGCCCCTGCCCGTGCCGCACGAGCAGCAGGTCACCGGGTGAGACGGTCGGCGTCATGCTGTCGGCGTCGACGTGCATCGGCTGCAGCGGCAGCAGGCCGGAGGTCGCGGACACGAGCAGCAGCGCCGTCCCGGCGGCGAGCCAGAGGACGGCGCCGCGCAGCCGCCGCCACGGCCGACCGCCGGAGCCGGCTCCGGCGGTCGGCCCGGGGGCCGCCCCGGCACGGGGGGCCCGGTGCCGGGGGGAGCCGCCGCGGTCCCTGGTGCGGGGGTCACCGGGGACCGCGACGGCGGTTCGGGGGGCGGTCCTCACCCGAGGACGCCGGTGAGCCACAGCGCCCACGCGGCCCCGCCCAGGACGAGCAGCCCGTTGAGCACCCGGCCTCGCCAGGACGCCGGCAGCAGGGCGGCCAGCGCGGCCACGGTGAGCAGCTCGGCGCCGACCACGACCGTGCCGACCGCCTCGGGGCCGTGCCCGCCGGTGGACCCGGGCAGTCCGTCCATCGCCACCGGCCCGGAGGCGCCCAGTGGCATGCCCTGCGCGAACTCGACGCCGGTCACCGGGTCGACCGCCGTGGTCACCCGGCCGGGGACGTCGTGCTCGTGCCCCCCGGTGACCGTGTCGTGCACCGCGAAGGCGTCGAGCAGCCCGGTCGTGTGCGCGACGACGTAGAGGGCCAGCAGGCCGACGGTGCCGAGCAGCGCCATCGCCACCAGCTGCCGGCCCGCGCGGGTGCCGGCCCACGCGCCGAGGGCGAGCCAGGCGGCCAGCCCGGCCTGGGCCAGCGCGGTGAGCAGGAAGAAGCCGACCGCCAGCGAGCCCGCGGACAGGTGGTCGACCGCGGCGGCCACGTGCAGCCCGCCGGCCGTCGCTAGGCCCAGCGCCGCGGTCAGCTGCCACCAGGCGGTGCGGCGACGGGACCGCAGCACCACCCGGGCGGCTGCTGGGGCCGGGGCGACGGCGGTCACCGCGTCCGCCGGCGGGTCGGGGTCGCCGTCGCCGGGGTGGGCGCCGGAGCCGGCGTCGTGGTCGTGGTGGCGGCGCCGCGACGGGCGGGAGCCGACGTCGTGGGCGCTGCCGGCGGGGCGGACGTCGTCGGTGCGGCCGGGGCCGGCGCCGTCGTGGTGTCGGTGCCGACCGGCGTCGTCCCGCCCGCGGTGCCGGGGTCGGTCGTCGGGGCCGGCGGCGGGGTCTGGGCCGCCTCCTCGGCCGCCTCCTCCGCCGCCTTGGCCTGCTCCTCGAGGGCCTTCTCGTACGCCTTGAGGACCTCGTCCGGGTCGGCCGACTCGAAGTCGTCGGGCGTGCCGCGGGTCGGGGGGCAGGTGTTGATCGAGTCGCAGTCGATGTCGTGGTGACCCACCTGGTACTGGGTCATCATGTCGTGGTCCTCGTGCGAGAGGTTGTGGCAGTGGATCATGTACCGCCCCTCCTCGTGCTCGAAGTGCAGGAGGAGGCGGACGGTCTCGCCCTCGCCGACGTAGACGACGTCCTTGGGCCCCAGCTCCTCCGGCCGCGGCGGGCGGCCGTTGCGGCTGAGGACCTGGAAGTCGACCAGGTGCACGTGCAGGGGGTGGAACCAGCCGCCGGAGGAGTTCTCGACCTCCCAGATCTCCGTGCTGCGCGGCGCGACCGTGGCGAAGACGTGCTCGTACTTGGTCTTCACGACGTCGTCCCAGGTCTCGCCGTTGATGACCCACAGGCCGTTGCTGCGCTCCAGCCGCATCCGGCGGGTGGCCCTCGACTCGGCCGGGTCCAGCGCCATGACCGGGTGCGGGGCGCCGAGCGTGCTCGGCACGGTGTTGCCGTCGGTGCTCGTGACGGTCGTGCCGACCTCGAACTGCATCACCTTGCCGGTGTGGTCGTAGTCCCGGGCGTTCTTGACCCCGCCGTTGAGCAGCTGGACCCTCGTGCCCTTCAGGTCGGCGAAGTCGATGACGATCTCGTAGCGCTCGGCCATGCCGATCGTCAGCGTGGTGACCGTCTGCGGCTTGTGCATGAACCCGCCGTCGGTGGCGATGACCTGGAACGGCTTGCCGTTGCTCAGCTTGAGCGTGTAGCCGCGGGCCAGTGAGCCGTTGAGCACCCGGAAGCGGTACTTGCGCGGCTCGACCTTCATCGTCGGCCACGGCACCCCGTTGACCAGGATGACGTCCCCGTAGAGGCCGGACTCCCCGTCGTCGTCCCACATCAGCTGGCCGTTGCTGGCGAACATGACGTCGCTGATGATCAGCGGGAACTCGTACTGCGGCCGGCCCAGGCGGGCCTTCTCCCGGTCGTACCGGGGGATGCCGAGGTCGCGCTCGAGCCGCTCGTCGACCAGGTGGTACTGGGCGGCCAGGCCCATGTACACGTTCTGCGCCGTGTGGTGCACGCCGTGGTCGTGGTACCAGAGCGTCCGCGGCGAGCAGTTGTTCGGGTACATGTAGTTCTTCCACTCACCCGGGTCGGTGAGGTCGCCGGCGTAGCCGTCGAACTGCGGCTTGGACGGCGAGCCGTGCAGGTGGGTGGAGGTCCAGGGGACGTAGCCCATGGTCGGGTGCTTGGCCGGCAGGTTGTTGATCTGCTGCATGACCACCCGGCGGCTCTGGCCGGTGTTCACGTAGCTGTCCTGGTAGACGCGGATGGTGGGCCCCGGGACCAGCCCGTTGTAGCCCCACATCGTCGTCTTGATGCCCTTGACGAACTCGACCTGGGTCGGCTTCTGCTCGATCTTGTAGTAGTCGGTGCCGGTGTAGGCGGCGCCCACGATCGGGGCGCCGGTGCCCGGGACGGCGCCGTAGCTGTTGCCCGGCTTGTCGTCGGAGCGGTACGGCGTCGCCACCGGCGGAGCGGTGAAGGCGGCGACGTAGGGCCGGGGCATCCTCTTGGTGTCGAGCTCCGAGGCGCTCTTGGCCGACAGCACAGCCTGGTACGGCAGGGCCATGGCCGCGGTCCCGGCCAGCGACACCTTGAGGACGTCGCGGCGGTTCAGGCTGGGCGTGTCCATCGGGGGGTGCTCCTCACTCACCTGCGGTGATCGTCGGAGGCACACTCCCGCGTCCGCCGCCCCCGTCACAGCCGGAACGAGGGGGGCGGTGGGCTCCCGTATTTGGGGGGTCCGCGCAGGTCAGCCGCTCGTGGCGTCACTGTCCGTGGTGAAGGGGCAGCACAGCGGTCAGCACTGCGCCGCCGCCAGGCCGATCACCCAGCGTGACGACGCCGCCGTGGTCGACCACTCGGTCCCGCAGCAGCGCCAGCCCCAGGTGGCCCTCGGCGCGCTTGTCGGTGGACGCCGGGAAGCCAACGCCGTCGTCGGCGATCTCCAGGCGCACCGCGGGCCCCCGGCGCAGCTCGGTCTCCTCGAGGGTGATCCAGGTGCGCTTGGCCTGGGCGTGGTGGGCGACGTTGGCCAGGGCCTCCTTGGCCGTGCGGTAGAGCACCGCGGTCACGTCCGGGGCGGTCTCCTGCAGCGGGGCGGCGTCCATGAGCACCTCGATGCCGGCGTCGCGCAGCGGCTCGGCGGCGTCGGCGATCGCCACGGCCAGGCCCGGCCCGCTGAGGTCGGGCGGGTAGATGTCGACCATCAGCCGACGCAGCGACTGGACGGCGTGCCGGACCGCGCCCACGAGCTTGTCGACGGTCGGCTGCCGCTCCTCGGGGACGCTGTTGCGCAGGGCCGAGAGGGCGTAGCTGACCCCGGCGAGGTCCTGCACCGGCCCGTCGTGCACGTCGGCGGCGATGGCCCGCCGTTCGCGGTCGGAGGCCTCGACGTTGCGCTGCACCAGCGCGGTCCGCTCGGCCTCCTGGCGCCGCACGCGGCGGGCCAGCGACGTCGCGATGGGCACCTGCACCAGCTGCAGGACGACGAGCGCGCCGATGGCCATCGGGATGATCTGGCCGCGCAGCCGCGCTGCCTGCCGGTCGATGCCGTCGTAGGCGAAGTACGCCTCGAAGACCAGCTGCTCACCGGGGACGGTCAGCGGCGTGTAGACCTCCAGCAGCGTCTGCGGCCCGTCGCCGGGCGTGGTCTCCGGCTGCTCGTCGACCTCGGCGACGGTCTCCCCGCCGACTGCGGCCAGCAGGCCGTCCGAGGGCGGGATGACCCGGCCCTGCTGCCCGGGCTCGGTGGAGTACACGATCTCGCCGGTCGCCCGCCAGACGACCATGCGGGTCACCGACCCGTCGCTCATCCGGTTCCGCACGTCCCGGTCGAGCTCCTCCCACCGCCCGGGGACCCCGGCCATCGCGTCGGCGAGGACGGGGGCCACCAGCAGCTCGGCCAGCCGCTCGGCGATGCCCTCGGCCTCCTCGAGCGCGTTGTCCCGCGCGATCCGCTCGCTCAGCCACACCGTGCCCGCCGAGACGGCGAGCAGGACGAACAACGCGACCGCGCAGAAGGCGGCCAGCTCGCGGCCCCAGGCGGTGCGGCGACGGGCGGGAGCGGGTCCCGAGGTGGGGGAGGAGCTGGGCTCAGCGCTCATCCACGGCGCCGAGGAGCCCCAGCTGCTGGGCCTTGACGACCGCCTCCAGCTGGGAACGGACCCCGAGCTTCGCGTGCAGCGACTTCACGTAGCCGCGGCAGGTCTCCAGCGTGATGCCCAGGACCCGGGCGATGGCCTTGACCTGCATCCCACGCCCGAGGCAGTCGAGGACCTCCTGCTCGCGCCGGGTCAGCTGCGGCACCGTGCCCCGGCTCCCGGCCGAGGGGGTGCGGGGCGCGCCACCGGCGAAGGTGGACGGCGCGACGAGCATCTGGCCGGGCTGCACCCGGGAGAGGACGTCGATCATCTCGGCCAGCGAGCCGTCCTTGGGGATGAACGCCGAGGCGCCGGCCTGCGCGGCCCGGACGACCCAGTCGGGGTCGCGGTGGGCGGTGACCACGGCGACGACGGCGTCCGGCGCGACCTCGCGGATGCGGCGGGTGGCGGCCAGCCCGTCCTGGCGGGGCATCTCGATGTCCATCACCACGATGTCGGGCTGCAGCTCCTGCGCCATGGCGACCGCCTGCGCCGCCGAGTGGGCGGTGCCCACCGCGTCCATCCCGGCGGAGGCCAGGGCCCCCGAGAGGAGCTCGGCGAAGGTGCGGTGGTCGTCGACCACCAGGACCCGCGCCAGGTCGGTCGGCCGCTCCAGCTGGGCAAGCGTCATCAGAACCCCCGTGATCATCCCCGTGCCCCGGCCCGCCACTGCGGGGGGACGGAGTCATGGGACCTGACGTCCGCTCTCCTGACCAGGGGCTTTACACCCCGAAAGGACCAAGGTCCCCTGTGGGGCCGGTCACTGCGAGCGGGTCACCACTCTGCGTGATCGTGTCGTTGCTCCCTCGTGCGGACCCGTTCACCCGGACGGGGGAGCGGACCCTGCTCCCCGGTGCGGGGGGTCAGCAGCCGGCGGTCGCAGAGGTCGCCGCAGCGCTCCAGGCGGTGCCGCCGGCGGCGACCGTGCGCACGTGGCCGGGCAGCGCGCCGGGGTCCTCGTCCTTGAGCAGGTAGCCCACGACACCGATCTCGCGGGCCTCCCGCACCAGGGCCGGGGTGAGCGACCCGGTGAGGACGACGACCCGCGACTCCGGGCGCTCGTCGAGCAGCTCGCGGGCCGCCTGCAGGCCGGTGACCCGCGGCATGGCCAGGTCCAGGAGGACGACGTCGGGCCGGGTGCGCCGGGCGGCGTCGAGCACCTGCGCGCCGTCCTCGCACTCGGCGACGACGGTGAGGTCACCGCTGGCGCTGAACAGCTCGACCAGGGAGTCGCGGACGAACGCGTGGTCGTCCGCGAGCAGCACCGTGATCACGCGTCGCCTCCCCCCTCCGCGGCGTCGCGGTGTCCCGTCGGCCGTCGCGGTGCCGCCTCTCGGCACCGGGCCAGTGTGCCGAGCGGTCCCGGGACGGGGCCAGCCCGACCCCGGGGGTGGCCGACCCCCAACCGAGGGGGCCGACCGGAACCGGGCGGTGACCGAGCGTGAGCCCCGCCGATCAGTCGGAGGCGGGGGGACGACCGTCCGGCCGGCCGAGGCCGGCGGGGTCCACCCGGCCGGCGAGGACGTCGCCGGCGAGGTCGTCGACCGTGCGGCCGGCGGACCGGGCCGTGGAGCGCAGCACGTCCAGCGCCGCCGGCGCGCTCAGCCGCCGGGCCATCGCGACGCGGCCGATGGCGGTCCAGACCCGCCCGCGGTCCCGCGCCGCCGGACCGTGCAGCCACGCCGGGCCCCCGTGCGGTGACCACGGTGCCCAGATGGCGGCGTCGCCGAGCGCCGCGCAGGTCAGGTCGCCCACGGCCATGGCCTCGAAGACGTCGAGCTCGGGCACGCTGCTCTCGTCGGTGAAGAACAGGTCCATGGCGCCGGGACCGGCCAGCGTCTCGCCGATCGGGAGGGCGACCACGGCGCGGTAGGGCGTGTGCCGGGCCAGGAGCCCCGCGAACCCCGGCCAGCGGCGCTGCAGGTCGGCGAACGCCGCGAAGACCGGCTCCTGGTGCCGCTGGGCGGTCTCGCAGGGGCCGTCACCGGCGGTGAACTGCAGCCGCTCGGCGAGGTCGGCGGTCGGCGAGCTGGCCCCGAGGGGGGCCCGGCCCCCCTCGCCGGCGGTCACGCTCAGCCCCGCGGCGTCCACGCCGAGCGTCCGGGCGCAGGCGCGCGCCAGGTGCACGGGGAGCAGCTCGGGGAGGGCGAGATCGGGCTCGCGGACGTCCTCCAGCGCGACGCGGAAGCGCTCGGCGATCGACGACACGGACAGGATCATCCGCCTCGCCGCGGCAACGGGGGGTGTGTGGGTGTGCCCGGGCTCCGGATCAGTGCGCCGGCTGCTCCGACCGGTAGGTGTAGGCCGCTTCGCGCACCGCGTCGTCGGACTCCAGCCCCGCACCGAGGGCGCCGCCCACCGTCGCCAGCGAGCAGGTCAGCCAGGCCAGCTCGAGGTAGTCCGACAGGTGGGCGGGGTGCCCCAGGCCCTCGGAGAACAGCGGAGCGACCACGAGCAGCAGCGCGCCGGCGAGGGCGAGCAGGAACAGCACGGCGTAGAGGGTCAGGACGCCGATGACGACGGTGGCGGTGGTCGCCACGTTGAACAGCAGCACCTGCTTGCGCACCCGGTGCGAGCGCGGTCGCTCCCACAGCCCCGCCCCGACGACGAGGGTGACCACGACGGCGACCACCGAGCCGACGGCGATCACCGCCAGCCGCGGCCAGCCGGAGTTGTCGGCCAGCGCCCAGATGTCGCGGGTGATGAGGGCGAAGACGCCGGCCGCGATCGCCGCGGTGAGCGCACGGGACAGCCGCACGGCCAGCCGCCACGGCCGGTTGGCCCGCACCATGCCGAGCAGCAGCCGCAGGTTGCCGGTGAGCACGCGGGCGGTGAAGGCCACCCCGGCGCTGCCGTCGACCGGGTCGGTGGCCAGCTCGCGCAGCCGCCGTCCCATCGCGGCGCGGTCGTCGGCGTCGCCGTCCTCGCTGGTGCCCATCAGCGTGCGCACCAGCCCGAGCGCGGTCTGCAGCGCCCGCTTGCGCAGCCCGACCGCGCCCAGTGCTGGCAGCGACAGCAGCGCGACGCCGTGCACCGGGCTGGCCGAGCCGACCACCGGCCGCCGGTCGACCTCCAGGGGGACGTCGGTGAGCGCCAGGGCGAGGTCCCAGTCCTCGGCGAGCAGCCGCCGGCGGGTGGCCGCGACGATCTCGTCGTCGTCGGCGGGGGGCTGCACCAGCCCGTCCTCGACCGCCCGGACCTCCCAGCGGACCTCCGGGTGCTCGGCGGCCAGCTCGCCGCCGAGCTGCTCGGCCAGCCAGTCGGCCAGCTCGGCAGGGGCCCCGGGAGCGGCCACCAGCCCGACCTGGACGACGGGCGCGACGGCCTGCGACACGAGTGCTCCTCCCCGGCGCAGCCCGCGTGGCGCGCCGGGGCTCGATCATCCCGGGAGGCCCGTGGCCCCCTGCAGGGGCCCGCCGCGAGCCCGCGAGCGGCGGCGGCAGGGGTCCTCCTTCAGCCGCGGGCCGCGATCACCGCGCTGTAGACGTCCACGGTCTGCTTGGCGATCGCCGGCCAGCCGAACTCGGTCAGCACCCGCTCCCGGCCCGCCTGACCCATGCGGTCGGCCCGCTCCGGGTCGTGCAGCAGCTCGGTGACGCGCGCGGCGAGGCCCGCCTCGAAGGCGGGGACGTCATCGGGGTCGTAGGGGACCAGCAGGCCGGTCACCCCGTCGGCGACCACCTCGGGGATGCCGCCCACGGCGCTGGCGACGACCGCGGTCCCGCACGCCGCCGCCTCCAGGTTCACGATGCCCAGCGGCTCGTACACCGAGGGGACGACGAACACCGTCGCGCCGGTGATCAGCGGCACCAGCTGCTCGCGCGGCAGCATCGCCTCGATCCACACCACGCCGTCCCGCCGGGACTGCAGCTCGGCCACCGCGTCGGCGACCTGCTGCCGCTCGGCCGGGGTGTCGGCGGCGCCGGCGCACAGCACCAGCCCGGCGTCGTCGGGCAGCTGCTCGGCCGCCCGCAGCAGGTGGACGACGCCCTTCTGGCGGGTGATCCGGCCGACGAACAGCGCGTAGGGGCGGTCGGGGTCCACGCCGAGCGAGCGGACGACGTCGGGGTCGTGCACCGGCCGGTAGGCCTGGGCGTCCACCCCGTTGCCCACGACGTGCACGCGGGCCGGGTCGAGGTCGGGGTAGGCGTCGAGCACGTCGTCGCGCATGCCGTTGCTGACCGCGATGACACCGTCGGCGGCGAGGTAGGCGGTGCGCTCCACCCACGAGGAGAGCCGGTAGCCCCCGCCGAGCTGGTCGGCCTTCCACGGCCGGCGCGGCTCGAGCGAGTGCGCCGTCACCACGTGCGGCGAGCCGTGCACCAGCGAGGCGAACAGGCCCGCGCCGTTGGCGTACCAGGTGTGGCTGTGCACCAGGTCGACGCCGGCCAGCGCCCCGGCGATCTCCACGTCCACCCCGAGCGCCTGCAGTGCGCCGTTGGCGCCCCGCAGCCCGGTGGGGACCTCGTGGCCGGTCGCGTCCGCGCGTTCCCCGCCGAAGCAGTGGACGTCGAGGTCGGGTCCGTCGGGCAGCGCGCGGAGCGCCGCCGCGAGGTGCTCCACGTGCACGCCTGCGCCGCCGTAGACGTCCGGCGGCCACTCCCGGGTCACCATGCCGATGCGCACGCTGGTCACCCTAGGGGTG
Organism: Geodermatophilus siccatus; assembly: GCF_900103785.1. Classification (GTDB taxonomy): domain Bacteria; phylum Actinomycetota; class Actinomycetes; order Mycobacteriales; family Geodermatophilaceae; genus Geodermatophilus; species Geodermatophilus siccatus. The sequence continues at coordinate 94,426 of NZ_FNHE01000003.1, forward strand.
ATTCGCGCGCGCTGCGGTGGAGCGCCCGCGGCGAACAGCGGATACGTTGCGACCCATGCGTGGCGGTCCTCGGGTTCTCGGCATCGTCCTGGCCGGTGGTGAGGGCAAGCGGTTGGCCCCTCTGACACAGGACCGGGCCAAGCCGGCGGTGCCCTTCGGCGGCAACTACCGGCTCATCGACTTCGTGCTCTCCAACCTGGTCAACGCCGAGATCCGGCAGATCGCGGTGCTCACCCAGTACAAGAGCCACAGCCTCGACCGGCACATCACCACGACGTGGCGGCTCTCGCAGATGCTGGGCAACTACATCACCCCGGTGCCGGCGCAGCAGCGGCTCGGCCCGCGCTGGTACACCGGCAGCGCCGACGCGATCTTCCAGAGCCTCAACCTGATCTACGACGCGCGGCCGGACGTCGTCGTCGTCTTCGGTGCCGACCACGTGTACCGGATGGACCCCGGCCAGATGATCGACCAGCACCTGCGCACCGGTGCCGGCGTCACCATCGCCGGCCTGCGGGTGCCTCGGCACGAGGCGACCGAGTTCGGGGTGATCGACTCCGACGCCGACGGCAAGGTGCGTGGCTTCCTGGAGAAGCCGGCCGACCCGCCCGGCCTGCCGGACTCGCCCGAGGAGAGCTTCGCCTCCATGGGCAACTACGTCTTCACCACCGACGCCCTGCTCGAGGCGCTCCGCAAGGACGCCGAGGACGAGCACTCGGTGCACGACATGGGCGGCTCGATCATGCCGATGCTCGCCGACGCAGGGGACGCGTACGTCTACGACTTCTCGACCAACATCGTCCCCGGGGCCACCGAGCGCGACCACGGCTACTGGCGCGACGTGGGGACGATCGACGCCTACCACGACGCGCACTTGGACCTGGTGTCGGTCACCCCGGTCTTCAACCTCTACAACGACCGCTGGCCGATCCTGACCCTGCCGCCCCAGCAGCCTCCGGCGAAGTTCGTGCTCGGCGGGCGGGCCGAGGAGTCGATGGTCAGCGCCGGCGCGATCATCGGCGGCGGCTCGGTGCACAACTCCGTCGTCTCGCCCGGGGTGCGCGTCGAGCGCGGCGCGCGGGTCGAGGACAGCGTGCTCATGGACGGCGTGTACGTCGGCGAGGGCGCTTTCGTCCGGCGGGCGATCCTCGACAAGAACGTCGTCGTCCCGGACTGGACCCGCATCGGCGTCGACCTCGGCGCCGACCGCGAGCGCTACCACGTCAGCACCGGTGGCGTGACGGTCCTCGGCAAGGGGGCCCGCGCCCATCGCTGAAGAAGGACCCCCGTGCCCCCCGACCCTCGCTCCGCTCAGGCCGGGCCCCTGCACGAGGGCCGTTCCAGCGCGTCACCTCCTCTGGTCGTCACGCTGCTCCTGGACCCCGAGGCCCAGGAGCGGTTCGACCGGCTGCGCGCGGCGCACTTCCCGGCCGAGCGCAACCACCTGGCCGCGCACGTCACGCTGTTCCACGCGCTGCCCGGCGAGCACGTCGACGCGGTGTCGGCCGACCTCGCCGACGCGGCCCGCCGGCCCGCCTTCGACGTCGCCGTCACCGGTCTGCGGCTGCTCGGCCGCGGCGTGGCCTACACGCTGGAGGCGCCGGAGCTGACCGCGCTGCGCGCCGCGCTGGTGGCCGCCTGGGAGCCGTGGCTCACCCCGCAGGACCGGCAGCGGCACGCACCGCACGTGACGGTGCAGAACAAGGTGGAGCCGGCGGTCGCCCGGGCGCTGCGGGACCGGCTGGCCGCGGAGTTCGCGCCCCACCGGGTCGGTGCCCGCGGCCTGGGCCTGTGGCGCTACCTCGGCGGCCCGTGGGCACCGGTCGACGCGTTCCCCCTCGGCCTACCGGCGCCGGGTGGCGACGAGCAGGCCCGCCCCGATCGGTAGGACGGCGGAGGTCAGGTCCTCGTGCTCGCGGACGGCGCGGGCGACGTCCCGCCAGGCCGTCGTCTGGTCGTCCCGTGCGCGGGGGTCGGCGATCCGGTCGCCGTCCAGGAGCCCGTGGCACACCACCGTCCCGCCGACCCGGACCAGCTCGACCAGCGCGCCCAGGTGCCCGGCGTACTGGGTGGGCGCCCCGGCGCAGACGACCATGTCGTAGGCGCCCGGCGAGAGGCGGGGGAGGACCTCCCCGGTCGTGCCGAAGATCATCCGGGTGCGGCCGGGCGGGTGACCGGCGTCGGCGAACGCCCGGCGGGTGGCGCGCAGCGCCTCGGCGTCGCTGTCGAGCACCGTCAGGACGCCGTCGGGCCGCATGCCCTCCAGCAGCCACAGCCCGGCGACGCCGCCGCCGCTGCCGATCGACACCACCGTGCGGGCCGCGGCCCCCGCGGCGAGGACGGCGAGGGTGGCGCCCACCGCGGGCGTCACGGGCGGCGCGCCGGCCAGTCCCGCCGCGCGGGTCCGGGCCGACACCAGTGCGGGCGTCTCGGCTGCGAAGCGATCGGCGTAGGCCGCGCCGTCCCGCCCGGGTGCCTCGGTGCTCACGGCTCGACCCCGGGCTCGTCCCGCTCCTCGCTCGACGCCGTCAGCCGCCCGCGCGCTCGCTCCGCTCCCCGCTCGCCGGCGCCCGCTGCGGTGCTCGCTCGCGCTCGGCTCCGGGCATCTCGCTGCGATGCTCGCTCGCCCGTCGTCCTCGAGGCGCTCATCACCGGCCGAGGGTAGTGGCCGGCATCGTCCGGACCCGGCCGTCGACGCAGCTGTGAGCTCCCTGTGAACGGGAACACCGCCCGGATCCCGGCCCGTTGGACCTGTCGTGCGCCCTGAGAGAGCCGCCCCCGCCCGACCCACCGACGTCGGGGGGTCGACGACGGCTCCGGTCTGCGATCCTGGGACCGTGTCCGACGCTGCCGACCCCGCCCCCGCCGCGACCGAGGCGTGGGTCGCACCGAGCTGGGAGCAGGTCGTCCGCGACCACTCCGCACGCGTGTACCGGCTGGCCTACCGGCTCTCGGGCAACCCGCAGGACGCCGAGGACCTGACCCAGGAGACCTTCGTCCGGGTCTTCCGCTCGCTCGCCGACTTCTCGCCGGGCACCTTCGAGGGCTGGCTGCACCGGATCACGACCAACCTCTTCCTCGACATGGTGCGGCGCCGGCAGCGGATCCGGTTCGACGCCCTGCCCGAGGACACCGAGCGGCTGCCCGGGACGGCGCCCAGCCCCGAGCAGGTCTACTCGGACACCCACCTGGACCCGCAGGTGCAGGCCGCGCTCGACGCGCTCTCCCCGGAGTTCCGCGTCGCCGTGGTCCTCTGCGACATCGAGGGGCTGACCTACGAGGAGATCGCGGCGACCCTGGGCATCAAGCTCGGCACGGTGCGCAGCCGCATCCACCGCGGCCGCGTCCAGCTGCGCGAGGCGCTCGCGCACCTGGCCCCGCGCCGGCCGGTGAGCAGCCAGGACGCCGTCGCGGAGGGGAGCGCGGGGTGAACATCCCGGAGAGCCACCTGGCCCAGGAGGCCATCGCCGCCCTCGTCGACGGGGAGCTCGGCGGCGGTCCCGCCGCGCGGGCGGCCCGTCACCTGACCGGCTGCGCCCAGTGCCGGATGGCGGTGCAGGCGCAGCGGGAGGCCAAGGAGGCGCTGCACGCCTCGTCCGACGTCGCCGTCCCCGGTGACCTGCTGTCCCGGCTGTGCGCCATCCCCTTCACCGCCGACGTGCCCGGCACCGGTGGTGGGCTCGGCTCGATGAGCGCCGGCCCCGGCCAGCTCACCGTCAGCGGCGCCACGGGCTCGTGGTCGGTGCCGCTGGCCCCGGCCCCGGGCCCCGGCGACCGGCCCGGGCACGCCCGCTGGCTGCGCCGCGGCTTCGTCGGCGTGCTGGGCGTCATCGGCGTCGGGGTGACCGCCCTGGCGCTGAACCTGCCGACCGACGGCTCCGACGGTGCCCGCACGTCACCGGACTCGGTGGCTCGCGGCTCGTTCGAGGAGCGCACCGAGATCGTGCCGCCAGTGGTCCGCGCCACGACCGTGGGCACCGGCGTCGCACCCCCCGCGGCCCCGGGCGGGACGCCCTGACCAGCCGCGCCGGCACCCCGTCCGGGGAGGACCCGCTGGACCCGCGAAGCCCTGGCGTCCCCCGCACGTCCGACGGGGACGGCCGCCCCGAGCCGACCGCGCCGGACGAGGCCTTCGCCCGGCCCCGGGACGGCGTCGGCGGCTTCGACCCGCCGCCCCGCCCGCAGCCCGCGCCGCCGCGGACGCCCGCGCCCACCCCCGCCCAGCAGGCCGCCTTCGGGCGGCCCGCCGCCGTGCAGGGCGGCTTCGCCGGCGACCGGCCGGTCCCGCCGGCCCGCCCGCTGACGCCCCCGCCGCCCGAGGCGGTGCTGCGCGCCTTCGCGCCCGCCCCCGGCCAGGGCGGCCTGCAGGAACCGCCCGGCGGCCGGCCCGGACGGCGGCGCACCGCCACCGGCCCGTGGTGGAAGCCCGACGCCCGCTCCGACCCGTGGCGCGACCCGCACGCCCCGGCCGGCCTCACCGGCCCGGCCGTGTTCGACGAGCCGGAACAGCAGCAGGCCGGCCCCGTCGTCGTCGACGCCAAGGGACGCCGGCGGCTGCGGCTGGCCGACGTGTCGATCCGGCTGGCGGTCCTCGCCCTGCTCGCGGTCCTGCTGACCGGGCTGGTCGGCGGCGCCACCGGCTACTGGCTGACCCGCACCGCCGACGAGTCGCCGCTGCTGGCGCCGGGCACCCAGCTCAGCGAGACCGACGAGGGGATCGCCCGCGAGCCGGGCTCGGTGTCCGACATCGCCTCGCGGATCACCCCGGCCGTCGTCTCGGTCGAGGTCCGCATCGGCGAGGCCGGTGCCACCGGGTCCGGGGTCGTCATCGACGGCGAGAACGGCTACATCGTCACCAACAACCACGTCATCTCCGGCGCCGACGGCGTCGAGGGCGCCGAGATCCGCGCGGTCTTCTCCGACGGCAGCGGGTCGGCGGCGCGCATCGTCGGCCGCGACCCGGCCAGCGACCTCGCCGTCCTCAAGGTCGAGAAGCCGGGCCTGCTCACCGCCGCGCTGGGCAGGTCCGACGGCGTCGTCGTCGGCGACCCGGTCGTCGCGATCGGCTCGCCGCTGGGCCTGGCCAGCACGGTGACCAGCGGCATCGTCAGCGCGCTGGACCGGCCGGTCCGGCTGGCCGGCGAGGGCAGCGACACCAACGCGGTGATCAGCGCGGTGCAGACCGACGCCCCGATCAACCCGGGCAACTCCGGCGGCGCGCTGGTCAACGGCGCCGGCGAGGTCATCGGCATCAACACCGCCATCGCCTCCCTCGGCGGCGGCAGCGTCGGCCTCGGCTTCGCCATCCCGGTCGACACCGTGCGCGACATCTCCGAGCAGCTCATCTCCACCGGTCGGGCGGTGCACGCCTCGCTCGGCGTGAACGCCCGCTCGGTCACCGACGGCACCCGGGACGGCGCGCTGGTGGTCAACGTCGAGCCGGGCAGCGCGGCGGCCGAGGCGGGCATCCGGGAGCAGGACGTCGTCATCGCCGTCGACGGCGAGCCGGTCGGCAGCTCCGAGGAGCTGGTGGTGGCCGTCGACGCCCACGACCCGGGGGAGACGATCGACCTCGAGCTCGTGCGGGGCGGGTCCTCGACGACGGTCCAGGCGACCCTCGACGAGGCCTGAGGCTCGCGCGGGCCCCCTCAGATCGGGGCACTGACCGCGGCGGGCGCGCCGCCTACGCTGGACACGCGCGACGGCCGGACCGGGCGCACGAGGAGGGGAGCGGCGCGTGTTCGACTCGATCGGCTGGGGCGAGATCGTCGTCCTCGCCCTCGCCGCGCTGTTCATCTTCGGCCCCGACCGGCTCCCGGACCTCGCCAAGGACGCCGCCGCGGGGCTGAAGAAGGTGCGCGCGGCGGTCACCGGCGTCCGGGCCCAGGTCGACGAGTCCCTGGGCGACGACCTGGCCAAGCTGCGCGACCTCGACCTGCGCCAGTACCACCCGCGGACCTTCATCCGGAACCAGCTGTTCGCCGACGACGACGCGCCGCCGCGCGCCTCCGGGGCCACGGCCGCGACCACGGTGGCGGCGGCCGCCGCCCGCACCCGCGACCACTCCGCCCCGCCCCCGTTCGACCCCGACGCGACGTAGTGCGATGACATCGCGGTCCTCCGGACCGCACCGCGGCGCTCTCGTCCTCGCGTTGCCGGGGTTCCTCGTGGGGCGCGGGCGCTGCAGGCCCGGCAGTGCGCGGGGAACGCCGGCAGTGGTCCCGGAGACGCAGAGAGGCCCGGCTCCCCGATGGGGAGCCGGGCCTCTCTGCGGATCAGGTCAGTGACGGACGGGCGTGAGCCCGAGCGACATGCCCGAGAGGCCGCGCTGGCGGGTGGCCAGGCCGTCGGTGATCTTCGCCAGCGCCTGCGCGGCGGGGGAGTCGGGGTCGGCCAGCACGACCGGCGCACCGGCGTCCCCGGCCTCGCGGACCCGGGTGTCCAGCGGGATCTGGCCCAGCAGCGGCACGCGCGCACCGAGGGTGCGGGTCAGCGCGTCGGAGACCGCCTCGCCGCCCCCGGAGCCGAAGACCTCCATGCGCGAGCCGTCGGGCAGCTCCAGCCACGACATGTTCTCGATGACGCCGACCACCTGCTGGTGGGTCTGGGTGGCGATCGCGCCGGCCCGCTCGGCGACCTCGGCGGCAGCCAGCTGCGGCGTGGTGACCACCAGGATCTCGGCGTTCGGCAGCAGCTGGGCGATGGAGATCGCCACGTCACCGGTGCCGGGCGGCAGGTCCAGCAGCAGGACGTCGAGGTCGCCCCACCACACGTCGGCGAGGAACTGCTGCAGCGCGCGGTGCAGCATCGGCCCGCGCCACACGACCGGGGTGTTGCCCGGGGTGAACATGCCGATCGAGATGACCTTCACGCCGTAGGCCTGCGGCGGCATGATCATGTTGTCGACCTGGGTCGGCTTGTCGTCGACCCCGAGCATCCGCGGCACCGAGTGGCCGTAGATGTCGGCGTCCACCACGCCCACGGACAGGCCGCGCTTGGCCAGCGCGGCCGCCAGGTTGACCGTGACCGACGACTTGCCCACGCCGCCCTTGCCGGAGGCGACGGCGTAGACGCGGGTCAGCGAACCGGGCTGGGAGAACGGGATCACCGGGTCGGCCGCGTCGGTGCCCCGCACCGTGCGGCGCAGTTCGGCGCGCTGCTCGTCGCTCATCACGTCCAGGCCCACCTGCACCGAGGTGACACCGGGGACGGCGGACACGGCCTGGGTGACCCGGCTGGTGATCGTCTCGCGCATCGGGCAGCCGGCGACGGTCAGGTAGACCTCGACCCGGACGGTGCCGTCCTCGGCGATCTGGACGTCCTTGACCATGCCGAGCTCGGGGAGCGGGCGGTTGATCTCCGGGTCCTGGACGGTGGCCAGTGCGGCGTTGACGGCGTCGAGCGCCGGCGCGCCGGTCAGCGGGGCGGACATGGTGTGCGTCTGTCTCCTTCGACGGGGGACCCGGTCCGGTCCGCCGAGGAACGGCGGTGACCTGCGTTCACGGGCCTGCTGCCACTGTACGGCCGTCATCCGGCCCGGCCGCCGTCCGGAGGGTGATCTGCTACGCAGCCCCGACGGGGCCGCCGTCCACGGACCTGCGCAGACGGCGTTGCGGGTGGCCTCGGCGCGGTGAAGCCGCGCGTCGGCCCCGACGGTGAGCCGCTCGGGCACCGCGTCCCGCCCGAGGCGACGGCGACGCCCAGGGACGGGATCCGCGAGCCCGGGCCCCCCGCCGGACAGGTCGAGCGCGAGGGCGGCGGCGCGCAGCTCCTCGGCCCGGGTCACCGCCCGGCCGAGGTCGGTCCCGGGCAGCAGGACGGCGAGCTCGTCGCCGCCGAGGCGGGCGACGACGTCCCCGGCCCGGACGCGGGAGGTGGGCGCGCCGGCGATCAGCAGCAGTGCCTCGTCGCCGCCGCCGTGGCCGTGCCGGTCGTTGACCTCCTCGAAGCGGTCGACGTCGGCGAGGCGGACGGCCACCGACGTCCCGACCGCCCGGGCCGCGGCGCAGGTGGCTCCCAGCTCGGCGTCCCACCGGGGCGGTCGGCCAGGCCGGTGAGCGGCTCCTCGTGGCTGAGCCGCTCGAGCCGGGCCAGCAGCGCCCGCGTGCGCTCCAGCTCCAGCTCGAGCGCGGTGCGGGCGGCGGACTCGAGGGAGGTCAGCCGGTGGCGCTGCGCGTGGCGACCACGCCGAGCACCGACGCCGTGACCAGGTGGAACGCGGAGGCGAGCAGGTGGTGCACCGGCATGGCGGTCGGGGCGGTCAGGACGGCGATCCCGAAGGCCGCCCAGGTGGAGACGACCAGCGTGCCGGTCCCCACCGGCCGGGCGACCACGAGGCAGCCGCTGGCTCGCAGGCTCAGCGTGGAGCCGAGCAGGCGGGGCTCGACGTGCTCGACCCGCGGCACCATCCAGGCGATCTCGGACTGGACGGTCACCAGGACGACGCAGGTGAGCAGCTCGGGCTGCCGGCGGCCGATCGGCGACCGCCAGAGCGCCCACACGGCCAGCAGCGTGGGCAGCAGGCAGGCCAGCCGGACGGTGACAGGTCCGGCGCGATGTGCGGCTCGAGCGCCAGGTCGACGCCGGACCACAGCGGGACGACGCCCGTCGCGAGCCCCGAGGTCCACAGGGCCCGACTCGCGCGCCCGCGCCAGCCGGTCGTGCTCGAGGGGCGGTCGGTGCTGCGGCGGGGGAGCGGAGGTCACGCCTCCCCACCGGAACCGCGGGGTCTCGGCTGCAGTCCGGCAACCCGCCGGTGTCCCCCCTCGGAGGGGTGCGGGGCCGCGCCGGCCGCCTGGCTAGCCTCGCTGCCGTGTCCGCCGCCCGCACCGCCACCCTCCGCGACGCCGTCGGGCTGGGCCTGGCGGTGGGCCTGTACGGGGTGGCCTTCGGCGCCGCCGCGGACGCCGCCGGCCTCGACGTGTGGCAGGCGCTCGTGCTCTCGGCGCTCATGTTCACCGGCGCCTCGCAGTTCGCGCTGGTCGGCGTCCTCGGTGCAGGCGGCAGCGGGCTCGCCGCGATCGGCAGCGCGCTGCTGCTGGGCACCCGCAACACGGTCTACGGCGTCCGGCTGGCCCCGCTGCTCGCCCCGCGGGGCGTGCTCCGCCGGGTCGGTGCCGCGCACTGGGTGATCGACGAGACCACCGCGATGGCCGTCGCCGCGCCCGACCGCGAGCTGGGCCGGCTGGCGTTCTGGGCCACCGGCGCGACGATCTACCTCGGCTGGAACCTGACGACGGTCCTCGGCGCGCTCGGCGCCTCCGGGCTCGGGGGGACGGCGCAGGCCGCGCTGGACGCCGTCGTCCCCGCCGCCTTCCTGGCGCTGCTGTGGCCGCGGCTGCGGCGCGGCTTCCCCGAGGCCGCGGTGCAGCGGCGGGTCGCCCTCGGCGGCGCGGTCGTCGCGCTGCTGCTCACCCCGGTGGTGCCGGCCGGGGTGCAGGTGGTCGCCGCGGTCGTCGCGGTGGCGCTGGCCGGGCGTCCGCGGACGGAGGCGGACGAGCTCGCGAGCTCGCCCGGGGACGGAGCAGCCCCGCGGACGCGGCCGACGAGCGCCCGCGAGGAGGACTCGTGAGCAGCGGGACGCTGTGGACGGCGGTCCTCGTCGCGGCCGTGGGCTGCTACCTGCTCAAGCTGGCCGGGCTGTCGGTGCCGGCCGCCTGGGTCGAGCGACCGTGGGTGACCCGCGTCGTGGAGTTCGTCCCCGCGGCGCTGCTGGCCGCGCTGGTCGCCGTCCAGGCGGCCACGTCCGGGCCGGCGCTGGTCGTCGACGGGCGGCTGGCCGGGCTGGCGGTCGCCGCGCTCGCGCTGGCGCTGCGGGCGCCGTTCATCGTCGTCCTGGCGCTGGCCGGGGCGACCGGCGCGCTGGTGCACGTCCTCGCCGGCTGATCGGCGTACCGGCGCCGCTGCACCCGGTCAGAACAGCCGGTCCGCGCGCTGCTCCAGGTCGAGCAGGAAGCGCTTGCGAGGCAGCCCCCCGCCGAAGCCGACCAGCCTGCCGTCGGCGCCGACCACCCGGTGGCAGGGCACCACGATAGCGATCGGGTTCCTGCCGTTCGCCGCACCGACGGCCTGAGCGCCGCCCGGCTCGCCGACCGCCTCGGCGACGTGCCCGTAGGAGCGGGTCTCGCCGTACGGGATGCGGGTCAGCTGGTCCCACACGGCCAGCTCGAACCGGCTGCCGACGGGCCGCAGGGGCAGCCGGAAGGCGGTCCGCTCGCCGGCGAAGTACTCGGCGAGCTGGCGCGCGACGTCCTCGAACCCCGCGTCGGCCCGCGCGCCGAGCGCGTCCGCCTCGAGCGCGCGCGGGGGCGACATCGCCAGCCGCACGAGCGCGCCGTCCTGGTCCCGGACGACGGTCAGCGGGCCGATCGGTGACGGCACCACGGTGTGCGTCCTGCTCATCGTCGACGTCCCCGCGCCCGGTGCACGACTCGGCCCCGGACGCGAGGTCCTCCTCGGGAGAGACCGTAGAGCGGGGGACCGACAACGATCGGCCGCGCCGACCGGGACCCCTCCTCGACGACGGCTCCTCCCCGCGACCGGCTCGTCGGCCGTGGTCCCGCGTCCCGGCCGCGCTGCTCGGCGGAACGCTCAGCAGCCGTCCGGGAAGCGGCGGCGGGAGGCGTCCTCCTGGGCCAGCCGGCGCAGCGCCAGCAGCACCGGCTCGAGCAGCACCGTGCTGACCACCACGAAGCGGACGGCCTCGGCCACGGAGCCGGTCGGCACCGCGGCGACGTCCTGCTCGCCGATCCGGCCGGCCGCGTCGGCGTAGCGGTCCAGCAGCTCGTCGGTGGGGGCGGCGCCGGCGGCGCGGAGTGCCTCGAGGGCGGCGGCGAGCGCGACGAGGGCGGGGGAGTCCTCGGCCACCCGCCACCCCTGGCGCCGCAGGACGGCGCGGGCCTGCTCCAGGTCGGCCGGGCCCTCGGACCCCACGCCGGGCAGTGCCCGGTGGGCGGCGCCCAGGGCCCCGTGCACGGAGGTCCCCGGGGTGTCGACGGCGGCCAGCACCGCGCGGGCCCGGGCGATCGACAGCCCGCCGGGCCCGAGCAGGGCGCGGACCAGCCGCAGCCGCTCCAGGTGCTCCTCGCCGTACCGCGCCCGGGTGGCACCGGTCAGCTCGCCCGCCGGCACGAGCCCCTCGCGCAGGTAGTACTTCACGGTCGCGACCGGGACGCCGGCCCGGCGGGCCAGCTCGGAGATCTGCACGCATCCCCCTCGACATTGGGTAGTGCCACTCTCTAGTGTTGGGTATCAGCACTATCCAATCAGGAGGACGTCATGGCACGCATCGCCCGGGGCCGCTGGACCCACACGCACGAGGGGGACCTGGCCGTCTTCCTGATCGGCATGCGCATCAACCGCGTCCGGCGGCCGGATGCCTGGCTCCCCGTGCTGGCCGCGATGGGCCCGATGCTCGCCGAGCTCGCGCGGGACCCCGACTCGGGCTTCCTCGGCTACCGCATGACGCTGGGCCGGCGGGGGCCGGTGCTGGTCCAGTACTGGCGCCGCGTCGAGGACCTCTACCGCTACGCCACCGCCACCGACGCCCGGCACCGCCCCGCGTGGACCGCCTTCAACCGGCGCGCCCGCCGCGTCGCCGGTGCGGTCGGGATCTGGCACGAGACCTACCAGGTCGCCCGCGCCGAGAGCATCTACGTCGACCTGCCGGTGCAGGGGCTGGCCGCCGCCACGGGGGCCCGCCCGGTGACCAGCCGGCTGGACCGGGCCGCCGCCCGCCTCGCCGGCTGAGGAGGACCCTCCGGGCCACCGCGCCGACCTGCGAGAGGGTGGCGCCTCGGCAGGGCCCCGCCGCCGGGCCCCGTCCAGAGGCTCGCTGCGAGCCGGCGAGGGGCGAGGAGGACGGGGTCGGTCGACGGTGGGGGGCAGAGGGGGCCTCTCACTCGCGGGCCGCGGCCTCCCGCTTCCTCCTGGCCTTCCGCTCCCGGCGCTCGGCCTCCTCGGGGCTCTCCTCGGTCAGCCGGTTGAGCTCGCCGCGGATGAAGTCGCGGGTGGCCAGCTCGCCGATGGCCACCCGCAGCGCGGCCAGCTCGCGGGCCAGGTACTCGGTGTCGGCCCGCGTCTGCGCCGCCCGCGCCCGGTCCTCCTCGGCCTGCACCCGGTCCCGGTCGGCCTGCCGGTTCTGCGCCAGCAGGATCAGCGGCGCGGCGTAGGCGGCCTGGGTCGAGAAGGCGAGGTTGAGCAGGATGAACGGGTAGGGGTCCCACTGCAGCCGGACGGCGAAGACGTTGAGTGCGATCCAGACGACGACGATCACCGTCTGGACGGCGAGGAAGCGGCCGGTGCCCAGGAACCGCGCGATCGCCTCGGCGAAGCGGCCGACCGCGTCGGGGTCCAGCCGCAGGAAGTCGCCGAAGCCCCGGGCGCCCCGCGGGACGTCGAGGCGGCGGCCCTCAGCCACGGCGGGCCCGCTCGCGCCAGTTCTCGGGCAGCAGGTGGTCGAGGACGTCGTCCACGCTCACCGCGCCGACGAGCCGGCCCTGGGCGTCGACGACCGGGGCGGCGACCAGGTTGTAGGTGGCGAAGTACTGGGTCACCTCGGCCAGCGGCGCCTCCGGCCGCAGCGGCTCCAGGTCGTCGAGCACCCCGCTGACCAGGGTGGACGGCGGTTCGCGCAGCAGCCCCTGGATGTGCGCCAGGCCCAGGTACCGGCCGGTGGGGGTGGCCGACGGCGGCCGGCAGACGTAGACCTGGCTGGCCAGCGCGGGGCTCAGGGCGGGCTCGCGGACCCGGGCGAGGGCCTCGGCGATCGTGGCGTCCGGGGTGAGGATCACCGGCTCGCTGGTCATGATGCCGCCGGCGGTGTCCTCGGAGTACTTCAGCAGCTGGCGCACCGGCTCGGCCTCGTCGGGCTCCATGAGCTCCAGCAGCCGGTTGCGGTCGACGTTGGAGAGCTCGGCGAGCAGGTCCGCGGCGTCGTCGGGGTCCATGACCTCCAGGACGTCGGCCGCCCGCTTCTCCTCCAGCGTGCCGAGGATGGTGATCTGGTCGGCCTCGGGCAGCTCGCCGAGCACGTCGGCCAGCCGCTCGTCGTCGAGGGCCTCGGCGACCTCGTGCCGCCGCTTGATCGGCAGGTCCTGCAGCGCGTGGGCGACGTCGGCGGCGTTGAGCTCGCGGTAGGTGGCGATCAGCGTCTCGGCGCCCTGCCCGGTCTGCGGCAGGGCCAGCCCGGTCACCTCGTCCCAGGCCAGCTGGTGCAGCTGCCCGCGCCGGCCCAGCCGGCCCGGCTCCTGGACGGCGAGCCGGGAGAGCACCCAGTCGCCGGTGCGGGTCTGCTCGATGCCGGCGTCGACGACGGTGGCCGGTCGGCCGGACTCCGCGACCTGCACCCGGCGGTCGAGCAGCTCGCCGAGCACGAGCGTCTCGCCGCGCCGCTGCTCGAAGCGCTTGAGGTTCAGCGTGCCGGTGGAGAGGACGACCGAGCCGGGGTCCAGCGTGGTCACCCGGCCCATCGGCACGAAGATGCGGCGTCGGGCGACCACCTCGACGACCAGGCCCAGCACGCGCGGCGCCGCCGTCCCCACGCGCAGCGCCACCACCACGTCCCGGACCTTGCCGACGCGGTCGCCGTTGGGGTCGAAGACGGGCAGCCCGGCGAGCCGGGAGACGTACGCCCTGGTCGCCGTGGTCACGGGTCCTCCTCGCTGGCGCTCGTCGACTCCGTGCCGCACGGCTGTGTCGTTGCGGGACCTCGCGAGCTCGGTCCCGGGTGAGGCTACCGTCGAGCCGTGGCCGCCCCAGGAGAGCTGGACTACGAGGTCGTCGACGTCTTCGCGCCGCGCGCCTTCGCCGGCAACCCGCTGGCCGTGGTGTTCGACGCCGACGAGCTCTCCACCGAGCAGTGCCAGGCGCTGGCCAACGAGTTCCACCTGTCGGAGACGTCGTTCCTCTCGGCACCGACCGAGCCGGGCGCCGACTACCGGGTGCGCATCTTCACCCCGTACGCCGAGCTGCCCTTCGCCGGGCACCCGAGCGTGGGTGCGGCCGCCGCGCTGGTCCGCGCCGGCCGGCTGCCCGCCGGCACGCTGCGCCAGGAGTGCGGCGCCGGCGTCCTCGACGTGGTCGTCGACGACGACGGGGCGACGCTGTCCGGCGGCCGCCCCACCCTCGAGGACGGCCCCGACCCGGCCGCGCTCGCCGAGGCCCTGGGGCTCGCCGGCGCCGACGCCGTGGGACTGCCGGCGCACGTCGCCGGCTGCGGTCTGCCCTTCGCCTTCCTCGCCGTCCGCCCCGAGGTGGTGGACGACGCCGCGCCGGACCCCGCGCTGCTCGGCGAGCACGGCGTGGGGGAGGGCGTCTCGGTGCTCTCCTGGGACGGCGCGGCCGCCACCGCCCGCGCCCGCGTCTTCGCCGCCGACCTGGCCTGGGGCGAGGACCCCGCGACCGGCTCGGCCGCCCTCGGCACCGGCGTCTGGCTCGTCGCCGCCGGCCTGCTCGCGCCGGAGGGGACGTCGTCCTACGTCGTGCACCAGGGCGAGGCGATGGGGCGGCCCTCGGTGCTGTCCTGCACGGTCACCGCCTCCGGTGGCCGAGCGGTCGCGGCGACCGTCCACGGCGCGGTGGTGCCGGTCGCCCGCGGCCGCATCCGGGTGCCGGCCTGAACGCCCCGGCGTCCGCCGCCTGGGCGCTGCACCGGCCCGGCGGTCGGGACGTCGGGATCATGGCGGTGGCCGTCGTCGGCGTCTCGCTCTCGGCGCCGCTGACCACGATGCTGGCCGCGCCGATGCTGGCGCTGGCCTTCTGGCGCAACCTCGGTGGCGCGGCGGTCCTGCTGCCGGTGCTGCTGCTGCGCGAGCGATCGGTGCTGGCCGGGCTGCGGCCGCGCGACCTGACCAGCTCCGTCGTCGCCGGGCTCTTCCTCGCCGCGCACTTCGCCGCGTGGCTGCCGAGCCTGTCGATGACGACGGTCGCCGCCGCCACCGCGCTGGTGACCACCACCCCGGTCTGGACGGCGCTGGTCGCGCGGCTCAGCGGCGTGCGGCTGCCCTCGGCGACGTGGGCGGGCCTGGTGCTGGCGGTGTTCGGCGTCGCGCTGATCGCCGGGGTGGACGTCACGGTCAGCATGCGCGCGCTGGCCGGCGACGGGCTGGCGCTGCTGGGTGCGATCTGCGCGGGCGGCTACGTGCTGGCGGGGGCGCGCGCCCGGCAGCGGCTCTCCACCTCGGCGTACGCGGTGGTCTGCTACTCGGTCTGCGCGGCGGCCATCGCCGTCGCCGCCGTCCTGGTGGGGGACCCGCTCGCCGGCTTCCCCGTTCGCGACTGGTTGCTCATCGCCGCCGTCACGGTCTGCGCCCAGCTGCTCGGGCACACGCTGTTCAACCTGGTGCTGTCCTCGGTCGGTCCGACGGTGGTCAGCCTGGTGATCCTGCTCGAGGTGCCCGGCGCGCTGCTGTTCGCGCTGGTGCTGCTGCAGCAGGTGCCGCCGCTGCTCGCGCTGCCCGGCGTGGCGCTGGTCGTCGTCGGCGTCGGCCTGGTGGTGCGGGCCAGCCGTCCGGCGGGCCTGGCCGAGCCGGGCACCTGAGGCCCTCCGGGCCCGTCGTTACCCTCCGGTGGACCCGATCCCGATCAAGCTGTGTCTCCCGCCCGCCCCACCACCCGGAGGACCCGTGGCCGAGCTCCGATCCCGCCGTTCCAACCTCGCCGTCCCCGGCAGCAACCCGCGCTTCCTGGAGAAGGCCAAGGGCCTCGCCGCCGACCAGGTGTTCCTCGACCTCGAGGACGCCTGCGCGCCGCTGGCCAAGCCCGGCGCCCGCAAGAACATCGTCGCGGCGCTCAACGAGGGCGGCTGGGGCGACAAGATCCGCACCGTCCGGGTCAACGACTGGACGACGGAGTGGACCTTCACCGACGTCATCGAGGTCGTCGGCGGCGCCGGGGGGAACCTCGACTGCATCATGCTGCCGAAGGTCCAGGACGCCGGTCAGGTGCAGGCGCTGGACATGCTGCTGACCCAGGTCGAGAAGGCCAACGGCCTGGAGGTCGGCCGGATCGGCATCGAGGCGCAGATCGAGACCGCGCAGGGCCTGATCAACGTCAACCAGATCGCGTTCGCCAGCCCGCGGATCGAGACGATCATCTTCGGCCCGGCCGACTTCATGGCCAGCATCAACATGAAGTCGCTGGTGGTCGGCGCCCTGCACCCGGACTACGCCGGCGACCCGTTCCACTACATCCTCATGCAGATCCTCATGGCCGCCCGCGCCCGCGGCGTGCAGGCCATCGACGGGCCCTTCCTGCAGGTGCGCGACGTCGACGCCTTCCGCGAGGTCGCCAAGCGGTCGGCGGTGCTCGGCTTCGACGGCAAGTGGGTGCTGCACCCCGGCCAGGTCGACGCGGCCAACGAGATCTACTCGCCGTCCCAGGAGGACTACGACCACGCCGAGCTCATCCTCGACGCCTACGAGTGGGCGACCTCGGAGGCCGGTGGCAAGAAGGGGTCGGCGATGCTCGGCGACGAGATGATCGACGAGGCCAGCCGCAAGATGGCACTGGTGATCGCCGGCAAGGGCCGCGCCGCGGGCATGCAGCGTACCTCGACCTTCACCCCGCCGGAGAGCTGAGCCCGGCACGACGACGGCCCACCCGGGGAGCCCGGGCGGGCCGTCGTCCCCCCTCAGGGGGCGAAGGCGCCCGAGGAGCCGGCCGCGGCCAGGGCGAGGAAGAAGAACACGAAGGCCAGCACGGCCAGCGCGGTGCCGATGCCGCCGATGATGATCCCGGCCAGCGCCAGGCCGTCGCCCTGCTCGCCGGTCTGGCGGATCTGCCGGCGGGCCACGATGCCGAGCACCAGCCCGACCGGGCTGAAGACGAACGCCATCACCAGCGACAGGATCGCCAGCGTGTTGGTCGGCCGCGGGTAGCCGTAACCCGGCGGGAGCCCGTAGCCGGGCACGCCGTAGCCGGGCTGACCGCCGTACCCGGGCGGCGGGCCGTACGCGGGCTGGCCGTAGGACGGCTGGCCGCCGTACCCCGGCTGGCTGCCGAACCCGGGCGGTGCGCCGTACTCCGGCTGGCCGGCGGACCCGTGCTGAGCCGTCGCGCCGGCACCCGTCGAGCCGGGCGCACCGTAGGAGGGCAGCGGCGGGTGACCGGGCTGCCGCGGGGCCTCGCCGCCGGGGGACGGCGTGGGGTCGGGGCCGGCGCGGTGGGCGTCGTCCTGCGTCATCGTCGTCCTCCGGCGGTCGGGGCTGGTCGTGCGAACGCTAGACGCGCGGGGCCCCGGAGGGTGAGCAGCCACACACGGACGCCGTACGGGGGTGGCCCATACTCACCGGTAACCCGGACACCGGAGTCCCCGGAGGAGCGACGCGATGACCCGCCTGGCGCAGACCGCCGACCTGACCGACATCCAGCAGG
Source organism: Geodermatophilus siccatus (assembly GCF_900103785.1). Taxonomy (GTDB): domain Bacteria; phylum Actinomycetota; class Actinomycetes; order Mycobacteriales; family Geodermatophilaceae; genus Geodermatophilus; species Geodermatophilus siccatus. The sequence goes on from NZ_FNHE01000003.1 coordinate 111,799, forward strand.
AGATCCTGTCGACGGTCAGGACCTTCGTCGACAAGGAGATCATCCCGCACGCCCAAGAGCTCGAGCACGCCGACGCCTACCCGACCGAGATCGTCGACGGGCTCAAGGAGCTCGGCATCTTCGGGCTGATGATCCCCGAGGAGTACGGCGGCCTGGGCGAGTCGCTGCTGACCTACGCGCTGGTGGTCGAGGAGATCGCCCGCGGCTGGATGAGCGTCTCCGGCGTCATCAACACCCACTTCATCGTCGCCTACATGCTGCTCCAGCACGGCACGGCCGAGCAGAGGGAGCGCCTCCTGCCGCGCATGGCCACCGGTGAGGTCCGCGGTGCGTTCTCGATGTCCGAGCCGGGGCTGGGCTCCGACGTCGCGGGCATCCGGACCAGGGCGGTGGAGCAGGCCGACGGCGACTACGTCATCGACGGCCAGAAGATGTGGCTGACCAACGGCGGGTCCTCCACCCTGGTCGCCGCGCTGGTGCGCACCGACGAGGGTGCGGAGAAGGCGCACCAGAACCTGACGACCTTCCTGGTCGAGAAGCCGGCCGGCTTCGGCGAGGTCGTCCCCGGGCTCACCATCCCCGGCAAGATCGACAAGATGGGCTACAAGGGCGTCGACACCACCGAGCTGGTGTTCGACGGCTTCCGGATCGGCGCCGACGCGATCCTCGGCGGGGTGCCCGGGAAGGGCTTCGCCCAGATGATGGACGGCGTCGAGGTCGGCCGGGTCAACGTGGCCGCGCGCGCCTGCGGCATCTCGATCCGCGCCTTCGAGCTGGCCATCGCCTACGCCCAGCAGCGGGAGACCTTCGGCAAGCCGATCGCCCAGCACCAGGCGATCGCCTTCCAGCTCGCCGAGATGGCGACCAAGGTCGAGGCCGCGCACGCGATGATGGTCCGGGCTGCCCGGCTCAAGGACGCCGGCCAGCGCAACGACGTCGAGGCCGGCATGGCCAAGCTGCTGGCCAGCGAGTACTGCGCCGAGGTCACCACGCAGTCCTTCCGGATCCACGGTGGCTACGGCTACTCCAAGGAGTACGAGATCGAGCGGCTCATGCGCGAGGCGCCGTTCCTGCTCATCGGCGAGGGCACCAGCGAGATCCAGAAGACGATCATCAGCCGGGGCCTGCTCAAGGAGTACGCGCTCAAGCGCTGAGGCCCCTCACGACCGCGGCCCCGGCGTCCCCTCCGCGGAGGGGACGCCGGGGCCGCGGTGTGTCCGGCGCAGGCCCCCTGCAGGGTCCCGCCGCGAGCGTGCGAGCGGTGGGGGCAGGGGGTCCTTCTTCAGCCCTCCTCGTCGGCGGGCTCGTCGAAGGTGACCTCGACCTGCTGGACGCCGAGCGAGCGGGCCAGGCCGGTCAGCATGTCGCGGGTGTTGGCCTCGGCGCGCTCGCGCAGGTCGCTCTGCGCGGCCGCGGTGGCCAGCCGGTCCTGGGCCAGCGCGTACAGCTCGCTGTCGTCGACCGGGTTGTCGCCGAGGGCGTCCCCGACCCGCTCGACCAGCCCGCGGTCGCGGTCGAGCACGCGGCTGGCCGTTGGGTCGATGCGCACCTCGCCCAGCCGCGGGGCGGGCAGCGCGATGGTCGCCGAGGTGCCGTCGGGGGAGAGGGCGACCCGGCCGGCGTCCAGGCCCGCGAAGTCGACGTACGCGTCGGCGGTGCCGGTGGCCAGGAAGCTCACCGACTCGCCGCTGATCACCGAGGGGACGTAGCGGGTGTCCACCTCGCGCTCGACGACGACCTGGAAGGTGCCGGTCGCGGCGTGGTACTCGGAGAGGTCCTCGAGGGCCAGCATCAGCGGAGGAGTGCTGGTGTCGACGACGTCCTGGCCGAACGGCCGGTCGGGCAGCCAGTCGGCCACCTGGAAGCCGGCGGGCACGAGCAGCGCCAGGCCGATCCCGGCCGCCACCAGCTTCGGGCGGAGGCGACGCCGCCGGCGCGGGGCCGGGTCGAGCGAGACGGGGCGGGACGGCAGCAGCGTGGGCATGCTCGGCCTCTCGGGTCGGGGGCGGGCGTGCGGTGCTCCGACTGTCCAGCGACCGGGAGGCGCGCGCCATTCCCGACACGCCTGCGGCACCCCGCGGGACACGGCCGGCCGGCGTCGACGAGGCTCTCGGGCATGAGAGCCGTCGGGGTGACCGAGTTCGGTGGGCCGGAGGCCCTGCACGTCGTCGACGTCCCGCCGGAACCCCTGGGGCCGGGGCAGGTGCGGCTGCGGGTGACCGCGGCGGCGGTCAGCCCGACCGACACGCACCTGCGCGAGGGCGCCTACGCCGGGCGGGACCCGGTGCAGCAGTTCCCCTACGTGCCGGGGATGGACGCCGCCGGGGTGCTCGCCGAGATCGGCCCGGACACCGACACCGACCTGCAGGTGGGCGACCGGGTGATGGCGGTCGTCGTCCCCTCGGGCGCGCACGGCGCCTACCGCGAGGACCTGGTGCTGCCGGCCGCCTCGGTGGTCCGGTCGCCGGCCGGCAGCACCGACGCCGAGGCCTCGACCCTGCCGATGAACGGGCTCACCGCGCGGCTGGCGCTCGACTACATGGGGCTGCAGCCGGGCCAGGTGCTGGCGGTGACCGGCGCGGCCGGGGCGTTCGGCGGTTACGTCGTCCAGCTGGGCAAGGCCGACGGGCTGACCGTGGTCGCCGACGCGTCCGAGGCCGACGAGCAGCTGGTGCGCGAGCTGGGCGCCGACGTGGTCGTCCGCCGGGGGGACGACGTCGCCGCGCGGATCCGTGAGCAGTTCCCCGAGGGCGTCGACGGGCTGGCCGACGGCGCGGTGCAGGACGCGCTGGTGCTGCCCGCGGTGCGCGACGGCGGCGCGGTGGCGACCGTGCGCGGCTACCGGGGCACCGGCGAGCGCGGACTGCGGGTGCACCCGACGCTGGTGCGGCGGGTGGCGGAGGACCGGGCGGCGCTGGACCGGCTGCGCCAGCAGGCCGAGGACGGCGTGCTGACCCTCCGCGTGGCCGACACGCTGCCCGCCGAGCAGGCCGCCGAAGCGCACCGGCGGCTGGCGCGCGGCGGCGTCCGCGGACGGCTGGTGCTCACCTTCTGAGGTCGGGGTCCCGCGGTGGCGGCAGGTCGTCCTGTCCTGCCAGGGTGGGGGCGGTCCCGGGCAGCGGAGCCCGGCGCGGTGCGGAGGTGTGGCAATGGTGCACAGGCTCGTCGTCAGCTACGGACAGCCCGACGACCCGGCGGCGTTCGACGCGTACTACCGCGACACGCACGTCCCGCTGGCCACGACGATGCCCGGCCTGGTCCGGTACACCCTCGGCCACCCGCAGCCGCTGGACCCGTCGCAGCCCGCGCCGTACCTGGTGGCGGAGCTGGACTTCGAGTCCGAGCAGGAGATGGGCGCCGCGTTCAACTCCGCGGAGGGGAAGGCGGCCGCCGACGACGTCGCCAACTTCGCCACCGGCGGCGTGACCATGACGCACTACGAGCTGGACGAGGTGCACGCCGCCCGGTGAACGGCGCCCAGGCACTCATCCGCACGCTGGTCTCCGCCGGGGTCGACGTCTGCTTCGCCAACCCCGGCACGTCGGAGATGCACTTCGTCGCGGCACTCGACGACGTCCCCGAGATGCGCGGCGTCCTGACGCTGTTCGAGGGCGTCGCGACCGGCGCCGCGGACGGCTACGCGCGCATGGCCGGGAAGCCGGCGGCCACGCTGCTGCACCTCGGCCCGGGGTTGGCCAACGGCCTGGCCAACCTGCACAACGCCCGCCGCGGCCGCGCACCGGTGGTCAACGTGGTCGGCGACCACGCCCGCTCGCACAAGCGGCTGGACGCGCCGCTGGAGTCCGACCTCGACGCCCTGGCCGGCGCGGTGTCGGGCTGGCTGCGGCGCTCGCTGTCGCCGGCCGACGTCGCCGCCGACGCCGCCGAGGCGGTCGCCGAGTCGGCCCGGCGCGGGATCGCCACGCTGGTGCTGCCGGCCGACGTCTCGTGGGAGGACGGCGCCGAGCCGGCCGGGCCGCTGTCGGTGCGCCCGGCACCGCAGGTGGCGCCGTCGGTGGTGGACGACGTGGCCGCGGTGCTGCGCTCCGGCGAGCCCACCGTGCTGTTCCTCGGCGGGGACGTCGTCGCCAGCGAGGAGGCGCTGCTGGCCGCCGGGCAGGTCGCCGCGGGCACCGGCGCGCGGCTGGTGGCCGAGACGTTCTCGGCGCGGGCGGTGCGCGGCGCCGGTCTGCCCGACCTCCCCAAGCTGCCCTACCCGCCGGAGATGGCGATCGCCGCGCTGGCCGGCACCCGCCACCTCGTGCTGGCCGGGGCCACCTCGCCGGTGCACTTCTTCGGCTACCCGGGCGTGCCCGGGACGCCGGTGCCCGAGGACTGCACGGTGCACGTGCTGTCCGCGCCCGGTGAGGACGGCGTCGCGGCGGTGCGGGCGCTGGCCGAGGTCGCCGCACCGGGCGTGCGCGCGGAGGTGCTGGAGGCCTCGCGGCCCGAGCTGCCGACCGGCGAGCTGACGCCGCGGGCGATGTCGGCCGTCGTCGGGGCGCTGCTGCCGGAGCGGGCGGTCGTGGTCGACGAGGTGCTGACCTCCGGCGTCGGGCTGGCCGAGCTGACCGCCGGCGCGCCTCGGCACGACTGGCTGGGGCTGACCGGCGGTGCGATCGGCGACGGGCTGCCCATGGCCGTGGGCGCCGCGGTGGCCTGCCCGGACCGGCCGGTGCTCGCGCTGCAGGCCGACGGCAGCGCGATGTACACCATCCAGGCGCTGTGGACGATGGCCCGCGAGCAGCTCGACGTCACCGTCGTCGTCTGCGACAACGGCTCCTACGCGATCCTGGAGCACGAGCTGTCGCGGGTGGGTGCGGCCGAGGACGGCAAGCGCGCCGGCGAGCTGCTGCACCTGGGCGGGCCGTCGCTGGACTTCGTCGCGCTGGCCACCGGCATGGGCGTGCCCGCGACCCGGGCCACGACCGCCGAGGAGCTGGCCGAGCAGCTGCGCGCGGCGCTGGCCGCCCCGGGTCCGCACCTGGTCGACGCGGTGCTGCCCGGCCGCAGGTGAGGTGGTCACGCGGGGCCCGGTGCGGCGCCTGGTCCGCGCGGGAGTCGTCCTCGCCGTCGTCCTGGTCGTGCTGAGCGGTCTGCTGTGGGGGCTGCAGCGGCGGCTCGTCTACTTCCCCGACGACGGCCCGGTGCCCGCGGCGGCCGCGGTGCTGCCCGGCGCCCGGGACGTCGTCCTGGAGACCTCCGACGGGCTGCGGCTGGGGGCGTGGTTCGTGCCCGGCCCCGCCCCGGGGGCACCCGCCGTGCTGGTGGCCAACGGAAACGGCGGGCACCGCGGGCTGCGGGCGCCGCTGGCCGCGGCGCTGGCCGGGCGGGGGCTGGCGGTGCTGCTGTTCGACTACCGCGGCTACGGCGGCAACCCCGGCAGTCCCAGCGAGGACGGGCTGGCGCGGGACGTGCGCGCCGCCCGCGCCCACCTGCTGGAGGAGGCCGGGGTGCCGCCGGACCGGGTGCTCTACCTGGGCGAGAGCCTGGGCGCGGCCGTCGTCACCGAGCTGGCGACCGAGCACCCGCCGGCCGGGCTGGTGCTGCGCTCGCCGTTCGTCGACCTCGCCGCCGTCGGCGCCGAGCACTACCCGTTCCTGCCGGTGCGCGCGCTGCTGCGCGACCGGTACCCGGTGGCGGAGCGGGTCGCGACGATCCGGGTGCCGACCACGGTGGTGCTGGGGGGAGCCGACTCGATCGTGCCGCCGGCGCAGAGCCGCGCCGTCGCCGCGGCGGCGGCCGGCCTGCACCGGCTGGTGGAGGTCCCCGGCGCCGACCACAACGACCGCGTGCTGCTCGACGGCGACGCGCTCGTCGACGCGGTCGTGGAGCTGGCCGGCCGCTGACGGGGCCGGTCCCCTCAGGTGGTCGCGCGGTAGAGGGTGTACCGGCCGACCCAGCGGTGCACGTCGGAGCCGGTCTCCACGACCTCGGCGAAGCCGGCCCGGCGGAGCAGGTCCGGGACGTCGTCGACGGCGTGCTCCCGGGTGAACCGGTGCCGGTGACCGGAGCCGCCGGACCCACCGACGTCCACCAGGTGCAGCGCACCCCCGGGGCGCAGCACCCGGAGCACCTCGCGCATCGCCGCGTCCCGCTCGCCGTCCGGCACGTGGTGCAGCATGAACGAGGAGAGGACGACGTCCACGCTGTCGTCGGCGTAGGGCAGCTCCTCGGCGTGGCCGCGGTCGAGCTGGACGGTCAGCCCGCGGCGGCGGGCCTTGCGGTGGGCGCGGGCGAGTGCGGCGAGGTCGGGGTCGAGTCCGACGACGACCGCCGCGGGCTGGTCCCGCTTGGCCGCGAGCAGCAGGTCGCCGGTGCCGCACCCGATCTCCAGCACCCGCTGGCCGGGCCGGAGGCCGGCCTGGTCGAGCAGCTGCCGGCGGATCCGCCGCACGCCGAGCAGCCGGTTCAACGGGTCGTAGAGGGGCAGCAGCCACGCGTGCCGCATCCCGGGCAGGAAATCGCGCTCGCCGCCGGTCACCGCCGTCCGCGTGCCCGTGCTGCCGGTCGTGCCACCCATGCCGATCTCCTCCGTCGTGCACGATGTTCCGGTCGTCACCGCTACTCTCGGCGGCCACGGGCGTGACGACAAGGGCGGGACATCGGTCGCGATGGGACCATCTTCGGGACCTCGGCGGCCCGTCGGCCGGCCGCTGACCGGCCGTCGGGTCGACGGTGCGCCGGTCTACGGGTACGAGCGGGTCGCGGGGCGGCCGCCGGTGACCGTCACCCGCCACGAGGGGACCCGCGGCCCCGCCGGGGGCCCGCTGCACGGGGCGCACGCGCACGACTTCCTCGTGCTGAGCCTGGTCGAGCGGGGTGCCGGGCGGCTGTGCCTGGACGGCCGGTGGTGGGAGGTCACCACCGGGGACCTCCTCGTGGTCGCTCCGGGGGAGGTGGTGACCCCGGAGTGGAGCGGGGATGCGGCCGAGGCGGCGGTGTGGTCGGCCCTCTTCCCGCCGGACGCGGTGGAGCGGCGCAGCCCCGGCTCGTTCGGGTCCTGGCGGGCACACCCGCTGCTGTTCCCGTTCGTCGGCCACCGGGCCGGCGGGGTCCAGCGGCTGTCGGTGCCCGAGGCGGACCAGCCCGCGTGGGCACGGCGGTTCGCCGAGCTGGACCGCGAGCTGGAGGAGCGGCGGGAGGGGTACGCCGAGGCCGCGCTGGCCCGGCTGACCCTGCTGCTGGTGGAGCTGGCCCGGCTGGCGGCCGACGTCCCGGGCTCCCTGCGGCTGCGCGACGACCCGCTGCTGGCCGCGGTCTTCGACGTCATCGAGCGCCGGTACGCCGAGCCGATCTCGTTGCGCGAGGTGGCCGACGCGGTGGGGCTGTCGGCGGGGCACCTGACGACGGTGGTCGGCCGGCGCACGGGGCGGACGGTGCAGCAGTGGATCACCGAACGGCGACTCGCCGAGGCCCGGCGGCTCCTCGCCGAGACCGACCTGACGGTGCAGGCGGTGGCCGGCCGGGTGGGCTACGCCGACGCGGGTTACCTGATCCGGCGGTTCCGCGCCGCGCACGGCGTCCCGCCGCAGGAGTGGCGCCGGGCGGGCCGCTCGCAGTGAGGGAGGGCCGGACCGCTGACGCCGCCGGGCGGTAGCCGCGGACGCACAGCGGGGCACGGAACGCGCGGGTTCCGCGTCGGCGGGGTGCGACACGCGCGCCCACCTGCGGGTCCTCCCTACGCTGCGCCGCCTGTGTCCGGCTCGACGAGGAGGCGTCATGCGGAAGGTGCTGGCGGGGACGGCGGCAGCGGCGGTGGTCCTGTCCGGGGGTGCGGTCTCCGCGGCCGAGGACCCGGCGGCGGGCGGGGACGACGGCTGGGCGCCCGTGCCCGAGGAGTACTGGGCGCCCTTCGACCTGGACATCTGCGGCTCGACGGTGACGGTCACCGGCGGCGACGTCCGCGAGGCCGAGGTGCGGATCGAGGTCCTCGACGACGGGTCCACCTTCACCGAGTACCGCGGCGGCCAGTCGGTCGACATCACCCGCCGGTCCGACGGCGCGACGATCGACGAGCTCGACATCTCTGGCGACACCTGGGAGCTGGTCTCGGCCGACGGGACCGAGGTGCTCGTCGAGCTCGAGGGCCCATCACTCGTCTGGGCCGTGAACGACGTCGAGCGGGCGGACGCCGACGAGGCCGGCCAGCCGTACTTCCTCCACTACGAGGAGGGGACGGTCCTGCTGCGCCTCGAGGTCGACCCGGCGACCGGGGAGTCGCTCGCCGCGGACACGCTGCGCGCCGACGTGGCGGAGGAGGACGAGGTGGACCTGTGCGCCGTCCTCGACGAGGTCGCCGCCGACCCCGGTGACGCGCGAGACGACTCCGGGCGCGGCGAGCGCGACGACTGAGCCGTCCCGACCCTCAGGGGCGGTGCTCGTGCTCTGCGTGCCCCTCGCACGCAGAGCACGAGCACCGCGGTGCACCCCTCCGCTCGGTCATCCCGCGGGGTGCAGCCCCGGGCGCGCCGGGACTCGTCAGCCAGGGGCTACGCCGCCGGCGTGTCCATGGGCCGGGAGACCCCTCACGCGCAGACCCAGACGTAGTACCAGTTCCCCCAGGCGTCCACGTACCACTCGTAGTAGCAGATCGTGTCCGGTTGCGCGGAGGCGGCCTCGGTCGTCGTGCTGGTGCTGTCGGACGCCGGCGCCGCGACGGCGACGCTCTGGTCGGCCGTGGTGGCAGCCATCGCGCTCGCGCCCGGCAGCAGCACGCCGCCGATGCCCAGGGTGGTCGCGGTGGCGGCCAGGACCAGGTGTCGCTTGGAGAGGGCCATGGTTCCTCCAGGTCGTCCGGGGCAGGGCAGGATCGGCCCTGCTCGTGGTGGGAGATGTGGTGAGCGATCCCTGATCGCTCGGGTCGGCACTGCCTCCGCGGTGGATCGGAGTGCCGTTCCGTTCCTGCGTGACCAGGATCCAGCCGACGACTCGACCGTTGAATGGAGCTGTCCCCCCGATCGACGGGATGCCTCCCCCCGACCGGCCGGATGCTGACCCCCGGGGTCGACCCCACGGGAGCGGTCGTGCGCCGTGGGGTCCGCCCCCGCCGGTGAGCGACGGCCGACGACCGGCACCGGCGGGTAGCCGCCGCCGCACCGTCGGGGACGGAACGCGGGGGTCCCTGTCCACACGGTCCTACGACCGGCGCGGGCTGCCGCACCCCTCCCTACGCTGCGCCGCCGAGGGACCGACTCGGCGAGGAGGTGGTCGCGGTGCGACGAGTCCTGGTGGGAACGGCGGCGGCGGTGATGGTCCTGTCCGGAGGCGTGGCCTCCGCGGCGGACGCCCAGCCACCCGGGGACGACGAGGGCTGGGTCCCCGTCCCGGAGGAGTTCTACGAGCCGGTCGACGTGGAGGCCTGCGGATCGGTCGTCACGGTCGCCGGAGGGGACGTCCGCGAGGCGGAGGTGCGGCAGCAGGTCCTGGACGACGGCAGCACGTTCCTCGAGTTCCGCGGGAGCCGGACGGTCGACCTCACCCGGCAGTCCGACGGTGCCACCATCGACGAGCTGGACGTCTGGGGTCGCAGCTGGGACCTGGTGTCCTCCGACGGCAGCGAGGTGGTCGCCGAGCTCGACGGGCCGTTGGTGCTCTGGGCCGGCAACGACGTCGAGCGGGCGGCCGCGGACGAGGCCGGCCTGCCGCACCTGATGTACGTCCAGGAGGGCACCATCCTGCTGCGCCTGACGGTCGATCCGGCGACCGGGGAGTCCACGGCCGTGGACGGACTGCGGCTCGAGGCCGACGTCGTGGACCTCTGCGGCGTCCTGGACGAGGCCGCCGGCGACTGAGCCGACCGCCCACGTGGCGAGTGCCCCGCCCGGCCGCGAGCATGGGGACCTCGACGACAGGGGAGGCCGGGATGGACGCCGCAGCGCTGCGCGACCTGCAGGCACCGCTCAAGCAGCAGTACCGCGACGACCCGGCCTCGGCCTGCGTGAGCATGCACGCCGAGGCCGCCTTCGCCGAGCCGGGCGTCACCTGCACCGTGCAGACCTGGGCCGGGCCAGCCCGCGCCGGGCTGCACACCTCGACCGGCGGCGACGGCAGCGACGCCTGCTCCGGCGACATGCTGCTACAGGCGCTGCTGGCGTGCGCGGGGGTGACGATGCGCAGCGTGGCCACGTCGATGGGCGTGGACATCCGCTCGGCCCGGCTGACCGCGCGCGGCGAGATGGACGCCCGCGGGACGCTCGGCGTCTCCAAGGAGACACCGGTGGGGATGGGGACGATCACCGTCGACGCCGAGCTGGACACCGACGCCGACGACGCCACCCTCGCGAAGCTGGGCCAGCTGACCGAGCGCTACTGCGTGGTGGCCCGGACGTTGGCGCAGCCGCCGCACCTGACCGTCCGCCGCGCCTGAACACGGGCCCCTCCCTCCAGCGGGTCAGACCTCCCGCCTGACGCTTCCCCGGCGCGGTGCCGGCTTGGTCGACTGCGTCCGAGGGCCTGCCGAGCGCGGCCCGCGGGCTGCCGCCGGGACGGCGGGACGACACGGGGGAGCAGGATGACGGCGACAGCTGTGCCGGTCGAGCGGACGGCGGTCCGCGGGGGAGCCGCACGACCCGCGGTCCCGGAGCACCGCTTCCGGCACGACGTCGAGGGCCTGCGGGCTGTAGCCGTCGGTCTCGTCCTGCTCGACCACGTGTTCGGCTGGCCGTCGGGCGGGTTCGTCGGCGTCGACGTCTTCTTCGTCATCTCCGGCTTCCTCATCACCGGCCTGCTGGTCCGGGAGCGGCAGCGGACGGGGCGGATCTCCTTCCGCGCCTTCTACGTGCGCCGGGCCCGCCGGCTGATGCCCGCGGCGGTGACGACGCTGGTCGTCACCACGCTGGCCGCCTGGGTGCTCTTCGTCGACGGCCGCTTCCGGAACACCGTCACCGACGGCCTGTGGGCGCTGTTCTTCGGCGCCAACGTCAACTTCGCCCGGCAGGGCACCGACTACTTCCAGACCGACGCGGCGCCCTCACCGTTCCAGCACTTCTGGTCCCTCGCGGTCGAGGAGCAGTTCTACCTGCTCTGGCCGGTGCTGGTCCTCGCCGTCTTCGCGCTCACGGTCGGCCGGCGGCGGGGACGCACCGCCGTCCTCGGGCTGGCGGTGCTGGCGGTGACGGCGGCGTCGTTCGCCTGGTCCCTGCACGCGACGAGCACCGCGCCGGAGACCGCCTACTTCTCCACGTTCACCCGCGCCTGGGAGCTGGGGGTCGGCGCGCTGGTCGCCGTCACCGCCGCGGGGCTGCACCGGCTCCCGGCGCGGCTGCAGGCCGTGCTCGCCTGGGCGGGTCTGGCCGGCGTCGTCGCCTCGGCGTTCCTCATCACCGCGACCACACCGTTCCCGGGGTCCGCCGCGGCACTGCCGGTGCTGTCGACGGCGCTGCTCGTCGCCTTCGGGGCGGCACCCGGCGGGCCGGGGGTGCGGTGGGCGTTGGGCAGCGCGCCGGCGCGGTTCCTCGGCCGGATCTCCTACTCGCTCTACCTGTGGCACTGGCCGGTGGTCGTCGTCCTCGCCGCCGTGCTGGACCCGGAGTCGGTGGTCTACCACGCCGTCGTCCTCGCACTGTCGCTGTCGCTGGCCACGATCTCGTTCCACGTGGTGGAGCAGCCGGTGCTGCACTCGCGGTGGCTGCTCCCGCGAGCGCAGCGCCGCACCCGGCACCCGGCGGCTCCGGGCGTCTTCCGACGGGCCCGGGCGGTCGCCGGCGGCTCGGCGGCCACGGCGATCGTGCTCACCGCCGGGCTGCTGCTCGTCTCCCCGCCCGGGCAGCTCGACGCCCGGGCCGTGGCCGCGGCCGACGCCGCTCTGCGGGCCGAGGCCGAGGCGCGCGCGGCCGCGGAGGACGGCGGCACGGCCGAGGACCCGCTGACCCGCGAGATCCGCGCGGCGTCGGTCGCCCTCACCTGGCCCACCGACCTCTCGCCGAGCCTCGACGACCTGCCCGACTACCTGCGCACCCAGTGGTCGGAGGGCTGCTTCGACGTGCGCCCGGACAACGTGGCCGAGTGCGTCTACGGCGACCCGGCCGCGCCGCAGCGGGCCGTCGTGCTCGGTGACTCCATCGCCGGCGCGTGGCTGCCCGGGATCGTCTCGGGCCTGACCCCGCAGGGCTGGTCGGTGCAGACGCTGTCGATGGGCCGCTGCCCCAACGTGCTGGAGATGACGCTGGTCGGCGGGCAACCGTTCACCGAGTGCTCCGACCACCGGCAGTGGGCACTGGGCTGGATCGCGCAGAACAGCCCGGACCTGGTCGTGCTCAGCAACGCCTACGACGCCGAGCTCGCCGACCCCGCACTGGACCGGACGGCGGTCTTCCGCGACGGGCTGACCTCGATGGTCCGGCAGATCCAGGCCTCCGGTGCCCGGGTCGTCGTCCTCGGGGCGCCGCCGGAGACGGGCAACCTGCAGTCGTGCGCCAACGGGCTCAGCGAGCCCGCCGACTGCGCCGAGTCGCCCAGCCGGTCCTACCTGGCCTCGCTGTCGATCGAGGCCGAGGTCGCGGAGGCGACCGGCGCGACGGCGGTCGACCCGCAGCGCTGGTTCTGCGTCGACGACCTCTGCCCGCCGTTCGTCGGTGGCACGCCGGTCTTCGCCGACGGGGTGCACATGACGGCCGAGTACTCGGAGCGGATCGGCGGGTCCGTGGCGGAGGCGCTGCTGGAGTCCTGAGTCCGCCCAGCTCATCGAGCGCTACCGCGTCGCCGCCCGGACGGCGGCGCAGCCGCCGCACCTGACGGTCCACCCCGCCTGAGCACGGGCCCTCCCTCAGCGGGGCAGAGGCGATGGTCGGCCATGGGGCGTCGTTCCGGTCGGGCAGGCGCAGCCGGCCGGTCACCGGACCGGTCGGCGGGGCTCGGCCGGGCACCCGACCAGTCACGAGCGGCCGACACCACCCGGGGCCGGCGCCCGACACGTCCAAGGTGACCCGTCGTCCCTACCGGTCGGAGTTCGGTCGGTACCCACGGATCGGGCCGACCTCGGCGACCTTCGGATAGGCCGCCGGGTCCCGGTCGGCCCCGGCGGGGAACTCGAACAGATCGACCATGAGCACCAGCGGGTAGGCGAGGCCCTGCGGGACCACCCGGACGAGCTCGTCGTCGACGTACAACCGCGTCTCACCGGCGTCCCACGCCGCGGCATAGGAGTGCCAGTCGGTGGCGTCGAGATCGAGGGGGACGTCGGCCATGTCCGTCCCGAGCCGGGGGTCGTGGTGGGCCTTGACGCCCAGGCGCACCGTCGAGCCGTCCGGGCCGACGGTGTGGCCGTACAGCTCGGCGATGCAAATCTCCCCGGACTGGTCCGGTGCGGCCTCCTCCAGGCCCACGAGCCACACCGCGAGCATGCAGGTCGGGTCCGGAGTGGCCCGCAGCCGCGCTTCGACCAGCCCGCTGCTGGGCGTGTACAGCTGGCGGGTGGGGACGGCGGTCGCGACGCGGAGGTCGGGTCGGTGACGGTGTGTCCCGCGGTCGGACCCCACCTCGCCGGAGAACGACCCGGTCTGGAGGTTGGACACGCGCAGCTCGCCGTCGTCAGGGCGCCAGGCGGGCTGGTCGGCGTCGATGCGGAGACGGAGGACCCCGGGGACCAGGTCGTACCGGGCCGCCGACCGCTCGGGGGTCGTCCACTGTGGCAGGTAGTGGGCCATCCACCGGTGCGCGTCGACCTCCGTGCCGGTGAAGTCCTCGGCGAACTCCAGTTCGTACCCGGAGCGGTCCAGCCGACCGGTGCCGGCGGTCGGCCGGTTCACCGGGCCGGCGGGGCGTCGTCGAGCCACGCGCGCGCCAGCCGCCGGGGCGCCCGGGCCAGCCATGCCTCCGTGACCAGCTCCGTGAGTTCGCCGGGGTCGATGCGGTCCAGTTGGGCGAGCACGATCGGGTGACCGTCGAAGTGCGGCGTCGTCAGGTAGGTGTCCGGGTCGTCGGTCAGGAGCGCCTCCTTCGCGCCGAGGTCGGGCACCCACGCGCCGAGCGGCGGCGCGTCCGGTGCCCGGTCGCCCAGGTGGGTGAGGTCGGCCCTGCGCAGCGGCCGCTCCCAGACGAACAGCCGGTCGCGCACCCGCCACTCGGGATGACCGCGCGAGGTCCGCTCGCCGACCTCCGGGAGGTCGAGGGCGAGGGCGCGCACGTCCTCCCAGCCAGGCACGCCGGCAGGCTAGCCCGTCGCGGCTGCCAGGCCTCTCCGGTGCTGACTGAGCCAGTCGGCATCGTGGGCCGTGAGAGCGCACCCAGCGGTGGGTGGCGGCTCCCGGGGGTCGACCGGTCCTGAGGGGCCGCCGCAGTCGGGGACCGGTCGGGGGCGTCCTCAACGAGCTCGCGCTGCGCCTCCATCTCCCGCGTGAAGAGGTACTCGGTGCCCCGGGTCACCACGAGATCGTCCCCCACCACCCTGTGGGTGGTCGGGGTCGGCCTGTTCGGTCGGGATCGGTGTTCCACGGGCGCCAGAGGCACTGCGGCCGCGGTGACGTGGCGGTGACGCGGCCGACGCCAGGATGGACTCTCTGCCGAGGGAGGGGCCATGCCCAAGCGTCTGGTGATCTGCTGCGACGGCACCTGGAACACGCCGGACCAGGCCGCGGAGGGACGTCCCTGCCCCACCAACGTCACCAAGGTGGCCTTGGAAGTGGCGAAGAACGGCACTGGCAACTGGGTGCAGTGCGTCTACTACCTGCGCGGCGTCGGCACCGCACGCGGTGAACGGATCCGCGGTGGCGCGTTCGGGGTCGGCCTGTCGCGCAACGTGAAGGAGGCCTACCGGACCATCGTCGACAACTACGACGAGGGCGACGAGCTGTTCTTCTTCGGCTTCAGCCGAGGCGCCTTCACCGCGCGGAGCACGGTCGGGTTCGTGCGCAACTGCGGCGTGCTCAAACGGCAGCACGCCTCCCGTGTCGACGAGGCCTACGAGCTGTACCGGGATCGAGGCGCCCATCCCCGCGGCACCGAGTCCGAACTGTTCCGTCGCTCGTACTCCTACGAGCCCGACATCACCTTCATCGGCGTCTGGGACACCGTCGGGGCCCTGGGCATCCCGGTCCGGGGCCTGGGGTGGCTGAACAAGCGCTGGGCCTTCCACGACACCAAGCTCAGCTCCAAGGTGAAGAACGCCTTCCACGCTCTTGCCATCGACGAGAAGCGCGGCCCCTTCCAGCCCACGCTCTGGGAGCCGCATGACGGTGACGTGCACCCTGCCGACCAGCGACTCGAGCAGGTCTGGTTCTCCGGCGTGCACTGCGGAGTCGGGGGCGGCTACGCAGACACCTCCCTGTCCGACATCGCACTGCTGTGGATGGTCCAGCGAGCCAAAGAGTGCGGCCTGGTGTTCAACCAGGACGCCTTCCCCCCGCTGCCGTCAGAAGATCCGCCCGACGACAACCGTCCCCGCTTGGCGCCGACGTACGACGGCCGACTCCGGGAGTCCCGCACCGGCCTCTACCTGGCGTCCCTCAAGCACCACCGCGAGATCGGCAACCGTCACGCACGGACCGAGAGCGTGGCCTCGACTGCGGTTCTGCGCCACCAGCAGGATCGGTCGTACCGACCGCCGCGCCTCGGGGCGTACTTGAACCGGCGCGGCCCTAGTACCGACGTCGAGCCCGACTTCAAGGACATGGGCTACCGCTATCCCTGAGGCGCCTCGCCCGGTCCTACCGTCGGTCAGTCTGTCGCTGATCGCGTCATGACCCGAACCGGGATTCCCGGCGATCACTGCCCTGCACCATGACCGAGGACATCACCGGTGTGGTGACGCTGCGGTGACGGGCTGCCCGCGACACTGCGCCCGCCGTGCACGGCTCCCGACCGACCGCGGGAGCAGGTCGCGCTGGAGAGGAGGGGTCGACGTGTCGCTGGGTCGAGCCACCGCACCCGGGCGGCCAGAGCCGGACCGGGCTTCAGGAGGGAATCCGAAGCAGCAGCTGTCATCTGGGTGGCACCGCCGCGCGGACGACGCCCGGCCGGCGATCCACGGGTTCCGCGCCGAGCACGTCGGCGTGGACCCTGGCGGCACTCGGATCCGCGCCTCAGCCGCTCACCCGACGGGGCAGCTGGCCCTCCCCGTCCTGCTCGGGCGCGGCACAGGGAGACCGCCTGGAGACCCCGCGAGGGCGCACCCGCGTCCAGAGGAGGGGGAGAACGTCGCACCCGACCGCTGTCCCGAGAGGAGCACCCCGTGACCGCGACTCCGCGAACGGCCGACCTGTCCGAGGACCCGGCGCCCGTACCGTTGAGCGAGGGCACGCAGTCGTTCACTGCACTCGTGCACATCAAGCCGGGTCGGCGGGAGCGACTGCAGCAGGTCCTGGCGACGGTCGCCGCGCGGATCGCCGCAGGCGAGCGCGGCCCCCTCGATGAGATCGGCACCGTCCACTCCGCCCGGTGGGTGATCCTGCCCGACTACGGGGACGAGGGAGGCTTGCTGTTCGCCAGCGACTACGACGGCACGTGGGACGAGTACATCGAGGACTTCGCCAAGAAGGCAACGGAATCCTTCCAGCTCATCTACGACAACTGCGTGGGATGGCCGGAAGGCGGCGCCACCGACATCCCGGCGTTCAAGGAGTACATCAAGACACACGAGCTGACGCCGGAGGTCTACTACCGGGCCTACCCCAGGGCGACCGTCCGCCAGGTGAACAGCGCGCTGCGGCTGAAGCGGCACTTGCTCGACGTGTTCGACGCAGCGAGCGAGTAACGGAGGACCTCGTGCAGGGCGAGACGACAGTGCTGGACCGCAGCGACATCCAGGGCTTCGTGCTGCGCGGGTACCGCATGCCCCACGCCGCGTACCTGTTCTACCGGTTCACCGACGTGCCGGCCGCACGTGCATGGCTGGCCGGCATGGCCGATCCGGTCACCACGGCGGAGGAGTGGGACGCCGCACCGTCGTGGTGCGCGAACGTGGCATTGGCCCACCCGGGCCTGGAGGCGCTGGGCCTGCCGACGGAGTCCCTGGAGAGCTTTCCGGCGGACTTCCGCGAGGGCATGGCCGCGCGTGCTGCCGAGCACCTGGGCGACGTCGGCGACGACCTCCCCGACAACTGGGAGCCTGAGCCGCCCTTCGCCACCCGCGGCGTGCACGCGATGCTGATGCTCTCAGCGCACGACGAGGGCGAGCTCGATCAGCGGGTGCAGGCCTTCCGCGAGCGAGCCGGGGCCGGCCTCGAGGAGGTCGGCTGCGAAGGCGCCGCCGCGCTCGGTGGCGCGCACGCGGAGCGCGAGCACTTCAGCTTCCGGGATGGCATCTCCCAACCGGTCCTGCGCGGCAGCGGCTTGGAGAAGGACGCACCGCCCGGCCGGCCGCCGGTGAAGCCGGGGGAGTTCCTGCTCGGCCACCCTGACGAGCAGGACGCCGTGTGCCAGCTCCACCCCGCCATCCTCGGCCACAACGGCACCTACGCCGTGTACCGCAAGCTGTCCCAGGACGTCCCCGCATTCCGCCGCTTCCTACACGAGCAGGGCAGGGGCGACCCGGGCCTCCTGGCTGCGAAGCTGATGGGGCGCTGGCCCAGTGGAGCACCGCTCGCGCGGGCCGACCGGGCCGACGACCCCGTCCTGGCCTCCTGCGCGAAACACAACAACGCCTTCGACTACGCCGACGACCGGCTCGGTTACCGCTGCCCCCGCGGCGCGCACGTCCGCCGCGCCCACCCGCGCAACGGTCTGCCCTCCGAGCGCCGGCACCTGCTCATCCGCCGGGGGCTGCCGTACGGCCCCGAGCTGGGTGACGGAGCACCCGATGACGGCGCGGACCGCGGACTGGTCGGGGTCTTCCTCAACGCCAGCATCGAGCGCCAGTACGAGTTCGTGCAGCGTGAGTGGATCAACGCGCCGCGCTTCGACGATCTGGAGAACGACCCGGATCCGATCTCCGGACCGGGCGGGGGGAACTTCACCTGGCAGGGACGGCCTCCGCGCCGGCTCAAGGGCCTTCCCCGCTTCGTCACCGTGCGCGGCGGCGAGTACTTCTTCGTCCCCAGCATCACCGCTCTGCGGTTCCTGGGCGACACGTCCGCACCCTGAGGCGACGGCCCGGAGACGCTGATGACCGCGATCGCCCCGACGGCGGGAAGGTTCCTGACGACGTCTCGGCCGCCGAGGCGAAGACCCCGCTTGCGCCGCCCCATGCCCGACCCCGCCGATCCCTGGAACACCGGGGACCCGGAGGCCTGCGCCCGGAAGCGGCCACTGGACGCGGACTTGATCGTGGTGGATGAGTCCTCGGTGCCCGACCTGCCGCTGGTCGGGGACGTCGACCAGCAGCCCTCGGTGGGCGCCGGCGAGGTGCCGCGTGACCTGCTGCACACCGCCGTCGTCCGCGCCGAGCAGCTCGTCGTCCTCGTCGGCGCACCCCGCGCCCTCGCCCAGGCCGTGCGCGCCAACCGCTCCGGACGCCGGCACACCGCCCTCGCCCACCGCCTCCACCTGCTGGCGCGACGACCGGAGCACCCCCGGCGAGGACACCATGCCCCTGGCCACCTCCACCCGCACCGGCTCGACCGCGACCCGCTGACCGGTGCCGCGCCCCCTGGGGACGGGTCCGCGCGGACTGGGCGGCCGCAACCATCACCGCCCCTGGTCCACCCGCCGGTCACCCTCATGTGCGCCCGCCGGCTCCCGAGCGACTGATGCAACGACCTCCAGCAACCCCGCGGCGGCCGGGGCCACGTGCTGCCAGTGGACATCGCAATCGTGCGGCCAGTCGAGCAGGTCCGGCCACCGCCCGAGCAGCAGGTGCAGCCAGTACTTCCTGGTCGGTCGTCCCCGTCATGCGCTGCTCAGCAACCGACCGCGACACTCGGGGAGGCACCCGTGACCACAGCACAGCCCTACGTGCGCTACCGGGCGGACCTGGAGCAGCCGTTCCCGGACGAGGAGGAGATCGTCCGCCGGATCCTCGCGGCGATGGAGCGCGCCAACCGCCAGGTCTCCGCCAAGCACAGGCACGGCCTGCGCGACGCGCACGCCAAGAGCCACGGCATCCTCGCCGGCGAGCTGCGCATCGAGCCGGGCCTGCCCGCGCACCTCGCCCAGGGCCTGTTCGCCGCCCCTCGCACGTATCCGGTCATCGTGCGCTTCTCCACCTCGCCCGGTGACCTGCGTACCGACCGGGTGCCCGCCCCGCGCGGGATGGCCGTCAAGGTGATCGGGGTGGACGGTCCCCGGGCCGTCCAGGACGGTGCCACCACGCAGGACTTCCTCCTGGTCAACCACCCGACCCTGCCCTTCGGCACGGTCGGTGCGTACGTCGAGCTGCAGAAGGTGCTCGAGCGGCAGCACCGCCAGAGCGACCTGCGGCAGCGGTCCACCAGGCTGGTCGCCCGAGTGCTCACCCGCCTCCGGTTCCCGCTCCCGCGGATCGCCGAGGTCCTGGCCACGCCGGGCCACCACATCCTCGGGGAGACCTTCCACTCGATGGCGGCCCTGCGCTACGGCGACCACGTCGCCAAGATCTCGGCCGCCCCGCTGTCCGAGGACGTGCGGGCGCTCACCGGCAGGCCCGTGGGCAGGCGCGCCGGGGAGTCGGCGCTGCGGGACCTGGTCGCGGACTTCTTCGCCCACCGCAGCGCCGAGTACGAGGTACGCGCCCAGCTGTGCGTCGACGTCCGCCGGATGCCGATCGAGGACGCCTCGAAGCACTGGCCGGAGGAGTTGTCCCCGCACCACCGGGTCGCGGTCCTGCACCTGCCGGCCCAGGACCCGTACAGCGACGCCCGTCGCCGCTACGCCGACGACGTCCTGTCGTTCAGTCCGTGGCACGCGCTGGAGGCCCACCGCCCCCTGGGCTCGATCATGCGTTCCCGTCGCGCGGCGTACGAGCGGTCCAGCGACTTCCGGCACACGGTGAACGGGGTCCAGCAGCGGGAGCCGTCGAGCGTCGAGGAGCTACCGGCCTGACGGCGCTCGCCCCGACGGCCCACTCCGCGCAGTGGGCCGCACGTCGGAGCGCGGCTCGCCCCGCGCCCTCAGGTCGTCGTCGATCCGGTGGGGGAGTGGCCGAGCCGGGAGCCGGGCTCGCAGGGGGTCGAGGCTCCGGCGGCCGACCCGAGGTGCCGGGCGAGGTCCCGCATCGTGACGACCACGTCGAGCCAGCAGAACGCGGCCCGCCCCGCGGCGACGACGTCCTCCAGGGAGAGCTCGGCGGGCCGGTGGTCCTGCGCGGCGGACGTCGGCGCCTCCGCACGGTCGGCCTCCGGATCCAGCACCTCGGCCAGGAGCGTCATCAGCTGGTCGTCGTCCCACCGGTACCCGTCGTTCTCGTCCACGACCGCCTCCCTCCGGCACCCGGCCGCACACCCGCAGACCGCAGAACGCCAGGCCAGGGTCCCGACGGGGTCCGTACTCTCCAGAGGCACGAGCCCCGCGTGCTGATACACCGCCCGCCGGACACATCGCTAGCGGCGCATCAGCCGGAACGAATGCGGGTGTGCCGACGGTCGCACCGTGCCTACAGTCGGCTCATGAGCCGGGCGCTCCGGTACGCACCGCCCCTCGCGAACCGTGACCTGATCGTGCGTCCCCGGCTGCTCGACGTCCTGCGGAGCCGCTTCGAGCGCCCCCTCACCGCGGTCGTCGCACCGGCCGGCTTCGGCAAGACCTCGCTGCTGGGACAGGCCGTCAGCGAGAACGCCCTCTCGCCCGCGGGGGAGGACCGCTGGCTGACCTGCCAGCTGGACGACACCACGCTGTCCGTCCTGGCCTCCGGCGCCTTCGCCGCCGTCGGGCTCTCCGCCCCGGTGCCGGAGGACCCGCGGCAGGCCGCGGTCGCGGTGGCCGAGGCGCTGTGGAGCGCGGCCCCGCGCCACGTGGCCCTCATCCTCGACGACGTGCACCTGGTGCTGCCGGGGTCGCCGGCTGCGGAGTTCCTCCGCCACCTCGTCGGGGAGCTGCCGAGGAACGGGCACCTGGTCCTCGCCTCCCGCCCGCCGCTGCCGCTGTCGGTCTCCCGGCTGGTGGCCAGCGGCGACGCCGTGGTCCTCCGCGAGACCGACCTGCAGTTCCGCGAGGACGAGGTGGCCGCGTTCGCCGAGTCCCGCGGCGTGCCGCCGGAGCTGCTCGACGACGTCGGCGGCTGGCCGGCCCTCGCGGAGCTGACGGCCACGGCGGGGCCCTTCGCCGTCAGCGGGTACGTCTGGGAGGAGCTGCTCGCCCAGCTGTCACCGGAGCGCCGCCACGCGCTCGCGCTGCTGGTCGCCGTGGGCGGCGCGGACGATGAGATCGCCGCGGCGCTGCTGGGTGAGGACGTGGACCTGCGGTCCCTGCTCGAGGGGCTGCCCCTGGTCGTGCGCTCGCCCTCGGGGTGGTGGTCGCTGCACGGGCTGTGGGCCGCTGCCCTGCAGCACCACCTCGACTCCGGGCAGGTGGCGGAGGCGCGGCGGACCGCGGCGGCCGTCCTGAGCGGCCGCGGGCAGTACCAGGAGGCGATGGGCCTGCTGCTCGACGCCCGGGCGTGGGAGGACGTCCGCCGGCTCGTCGTCGAGGTCTGCGAGTGCTGCACCGCCTTGGTGCCGACCGACGTCCTGGAGGGGTGGCTGCACCGGCTGCCGCCCGAGGTGCAGCAGAGCCCCGAGGGGCTGCTGCTGGCCGCCATGGCGGCGGAGCAGGCCAGCCCGAGCGCGGCCGAGGAGTTCCTGGTGCAGGCGCTCGAGGGTGCGCACGGGGCCCCCGCTGTGCGCTACGCGTGCCTGAACGCGCTGGTGCACCTGGCGTTCTGGGGCAACGACCGGCGGCGGCTGGAGTTCCTGCTGGAGGAGCTGGAGGAGCTGGCACGGGAGGGGCACCCCGGCGCCCCGGCGTTCGTCGCGCTGCTCCAGGGCATGCTGGCGCACTCGGTCGACGAGGTCCGCTCGGCGCTGGCGGCCCCGGGGCTGTCGACCCGGACACCGCCGAACCCGGTGCAGGACTGGCTGCACGCCCACCTCGTCCTGCTCAGGCTGGGCGACGCCGCGGCCGGCGAGGTGCTCGCCCGCCGGTCGCTGTCCCACCCGGCGACCCCGGTGCACGGCATCTCACGGTGCCTCCTGCTCGAGTCCTTCCGCCTGCGGGGGCGCCTGGAGGATGCCGAGCGGCTGCTGCCGTACCTGCTCGCCGACATGCAGCCGGCCAAGGTGCTGACCTCGCCGGAACTGGTGACCTGTGCGGTGTCCGTGCTCGACGTCCTGGGGCGGCACGGGGAGGCAGCGGAGCTCCTCGGCAGGTACCGGCCGGTCCTCGGCGCCTCCCTGGTCGCCTGGGCCCCGCTCGCCCGGACGCTGGCCGAGGTCTTCCACGCCCTGTCGACGGGGGACGAGCAGCAGGCGGCGGCCTCCCTGCGGTCGATCGTCCCGTCGAACGGTGGGCGCCTCTCGGGTGCGCTGCGGGCCTCCCCGGTCGCGCTGCCGCTGCTCTACGTGCTGCTGCCCGAGGTCCGGGGACGCTGGGACGCCGACCCGCCGCCCGGCTCCCTCGCCGACCTGCACGCCGGGGCCCGGGCGCTCGTCGAGCTGCGCGAGCGCGGGTCGACGGCCGCGGCCGGCGCCGTCCCGCCCAGCGCCTGGCCGGTCCTGCGCGCCCTCCTGCCGGTGCCGTGGACGGCGCAGCTGGCCGTGGGGCTGGTCGCCGCCGGTCAGGACGGCGCACGGGCGATCGTCGAGGACCTCGGCCCCGCCGCCCGGGTGACCCTGCGGGCCCAGGCCGCGACGGCACCCGCGACCCTCGCGGCCACCGCCCGCTCGCTGCTGCGCGCGATCCCGGCGGTGCCGACCGCACGGTTGCACCTGCGCGTCCTCGGCCCGCTCGAGCTCCGCCGCGACGGCGTGGTCGTCGCCGCGCCGGAGCTGCGCCGGGAGCGGGTGCGCCAGCTCCTCGGCTACCTGCTCACCCACGACCGGCCGACCAGGACCGCCATCACCTCGGAGTTGTGGCCCGACCTCGACGACGCCGCAGCCGGCCGGAACCTGCGCGTGACCCTCGCCTACCTGCAGAACGTCCTCGAGCCCGACCGCGGTGAGCTCGACCCGCCGTACTTCCTCCGGAGTGCCGGCCCGGTGCTGCACCTGGTGACCGACGGCGCGCTGGAGATCGACGTGCTGCAGTTCGAGCGGGCCCTGGACGAGGCCGCCCGGCTGGAGCGCCAGGGCGCGCCCTCGGCGGCACTCTCCGCCTACCTGCAGGCGGCCGAGCTGTGGGGCGGGGACCTCCTCGCCGACGTGGCCGGCGGGACCTGGCTGGAGTGGGAGCGCGACCGGCTGCGCGGCAGGTTCGTCTCGAGCGCCGTCCGGGCCGGCAACCTGCTGCTCGCGCGGGGGGACACCCCGACGGCCCGGACCCTCGCCGAGCGGGCCCTCCGGGCCGACGACTGCTCCGAGGACGCCCACCAGCTGCTCGTCGCCGTCCACCTCGCCGACGGCGACCTCGTCGACGCGCACCGCGCCCTGCGTCGCTGCCAGCAGATGCTGCGCGAGCTGGGCGTGCCGCCCCAGCCGCGCACCCGCGCGCTCGCGCAGCGGCTGACCCCCCGCGGCTGAGGCCCGCTTCTCCCCGCTCTGAGCAGCGGCTTCGTCCGGCTGGCGCTCCGCTAGCGCGGCCTCTCGAACCTCTCCCGTGTCGGCGCGACGCGCCGAGCGGACGAGAGGAACAGGGACATGGAGCCTGCCGAGGTCACCGTGCTGGTCCACCGCGCTGCCGAGGGCGACCAGGCGGCCTGGGACGCGATCGTCGACGAGTACGCCGGCCTGCTGTGGTCGGTCGTCCGCGGGTTCCGGCTCAACGAGGCGCAGGCCGCGGACGCGGTGCAGACGACGTGGCTGCGGCTGGTCGAGCACGTCGCCGACCTCAGGGAGCCCGGGCACGTGGCGGGGTGGCTGAAGACGACCGCCCAGCGGGTGTGCCTGCAGGTGATCCGGCAGGGCGGCCGTGAACAGCTCACCGACTGGGACGAGGACCGCGGCGCCGGGGGCGGCGTCCGGGACGACGGCCTCGACGAGGACGGGCCCGAGGTGTCCGCGCTGCGGCGAGAGCAGCAGGAGCTGGTCCGTCGCGCGCTGGCCGACCTCCCCGACCGGCAGCGGCAGCTGATGGAGCTGCTGCTCGCGACTCCCGCGATCAGCTACCAGGAGATCGGCGCCCGCCTGGGCATGCCGGTCGGCAGCATCGGCCCGACGCGCGCCCGGATCCTCGCCCGCCTGCGGGAGTCGCTGGCCACGGCGGGGCTCCAGGACCTGGCCCTGCGGTGACCGTGCGCTGATCCGACGAGGGGTCGCCGTCCGTGTCCCCGCGGCCGCAACAGCAGGCCGCGGGGGCACGTGTCCTGCCGAACCGTCCCCGGCGTCGGGTGACACCCCGTACTCAGCGGCCCGTCGCTGCGCAGCGCCGCCTCCACCGTGCTCCTCCGAGATCCCCAGCGCCCGCGCGATCCGCTTGATCGGCAACCCCTCGGCCCGAGACAGTCGGCGGATCTGCGCCCAGTCCTCCACGGACAACACCCCGGTTCCTCCCCCGGCGCGACCCGAGCCAGGGTCTCGGGAGGGTCAGTTCCCGACCGTCGCCAAGCGGTCGACTCTCAAGCGTCGTCGACATACCGGGGCGTAGCGGGAACTCGTTGAGTTGGTTGCCGTGGTCGGTGGAGCTCCCGGTGTCTCGAGGCAGACGCCTCGTCCGCCTGCCGCACGACGTGCCTTGACTGCCATGGGGCTCGCGAGGAGGCTTGATTCCCTCGTGGTGACCCCTCTCCGGCCGGATCCAGGGGATCGAGCCGGACATCATGGGACTTCACATCCACGAGCGCCGGCCGCGGAAACGCGACCGTCGAACACCTCTTCTTGAGGCAATGGCACGAGAGACGCTGCACGTCTCCGTGGGCCACCGGGTAGGCGTTGACGCTGCCCGACGGACTGCCGTGACCCGGACATCGCGGGCAGGCCGCCTGGGAGGACGCCTCCCACTGGGACCTGCCGCGCTCCGTCCTTTCGAGACCAGCGACCCGAGTGCGGTTGCTGTCCACTCCCGCCAAGGAGGAAACGATGTCATCGAACAGAGAGGTCCGGCGATTCCCGACACCATGGCAGCGCGCCTGTGCCGCTGGAGGACCCTTGAGGGTGATGCTGGTGGTGGCAGCTCTCGTCGCCGCCACGCTCGGTGCGGCGAGCCCGGCGTCAGCCACGGTGCTGCCCGGGTTCCACCAACTGATGAATCGCCAGTCGGCTGAGTGTCTGGATGTCACCGGAGCAGCCCGCTACAACGGTGCTGAGGTGAGGGTCTGGCGCTGTGTGGGCGCAAGCAACCAGCTGTGGCAACCAGTCGCCACAAGTGGGTCGTCGTTGGTGCAGTTGCAGGTCCAGCACACGGGTAAGTGCCTGACCATCCAAGGCGAGGCGGTCAGGGGGGCCAACATCGTGCAGGACGTGTGCGTGGGGAGCTCTGACCAGCTGTGGAACATCACCCCCGCCCCGGATGGGTGGTCGGAGGTGCGGTCCTTGCTCCAGGACGTGATCGGCGGTTCAACAGTGCCGATGTGCCTGGACAAAGCGGGCAGCGACGTGACCGTGTGGCCCTGCCACAGTGGCTGGTGGCAGCACTGGAATTCGCTCGGCTGATCCCGCCTACGCTGATCCGGCTGCCATTCCAGCAGCCTCGGTGCGGCCCACGACGCCGGAGTGGGTGGCGGACCGGCGAGCAACGAGACCTAGCAGATTCGGCACGTCGAGGGCCGTAAGCAGCGCACGACGCCTGTACCGTCCAGCAGCCAGACTGGCGACGGCAGGGGTTCGTGTGAGCGGCTGGCTGGGGCTCGACTGGGGCAACGTCCCAACCTGGATCGGGACCATAGTGACCAGCAGCTCGTTCACGGTCGCCGCCCTCTCCTACCGGCGCAGCGTCCTCGACAAGGAGCGTGCCCAGGCCAGCAGCATCGCCGCCTGGGTCGGTATGAAGTGACCCCCGTCAGGCGCACACCTCGTTCTGTGCCAGCCGCATGTTCTCGTAGTCGGTGGGGCTGAGGTTGCCGAGCCGGGAGTGCCGGCGGCGGGTGTTGTAGAAGCCTTCGAGGTAAGAGAAGACCTCCATCTCCAGCTCATGGCGGGTGGGCCAGGAGCGGCGGTAGATCAGCTCGGTCTTCAAGGTGGCGAACACCGATTCGGCCATCGCGTTGTCGAACGCCGAGCCGACCCGGCCCATCGAGGCCAGCAGGCCGGAGGAACGTAGCGCCTTGCCAAACTCGTAGGAGGTGTACTGGCTGCCGCGGTCGGTGTGATGCACTGTCCCCGCCAGCGGCTTGCGGGTGGTGATGGCCATCCCGACGGCGTCGAGGACGAGCTCGGTGCGCAGGTGGTCGGCCATCGCCCAGCCCACGACCTTGCGGGAGAAGGCGTCGACCACGACCGCCAGGTAGACGAAGCCCTCCCAGGTCCGCAGTTAGGTGATGTCGGCGACCCACAGCTGATTGGGCGCGGTGGCGGTGAAGTCGCGCTCGACCCGGTCCGGCGCGGTCGCCGTCGAGGCGGCCCGGCGGCCGTACTTGCCGCGCCGCCGGCGGTGCACTCCTTCGATGGCGCCCAGGCGCATCAGCCGGGCGACCCGCTTGCGGTTCCAGGCGTGGCCACGGTCGCGGACCTCGGCGGTCAGCCGGCGGGCGCCATAGATCCGGCGGTGCTCCTCCCACGCGACCCGGGCGGCCTCGATGGCGTAGGCGTCGTCGAGTTCGGCGGCCGTCGGGCCACCGCGACGAGCGGCCCAGGCGTAGAAGCTGGTCGGGCTGATGCCGAACACCCGGCAGAGACGGCGCACGCCGTAGCTGGTCTTCTCCGCGGCGATGAACTCGCAGAGCACTCCGCGGTTCACCGGCCCGTCTCCCGGGCGAAGAAGACCGCGGCTTTTTTCAGGATCTCCCGCTCGAGCTCCAGCTCGGCGACCTTGCGCCGCAGCCGGGCCAGCTCGAATCGCTCATCGGCGGTGAGCGCGGCCGGCCCTTCGGCCCGCTGACGGCGCTCGGCCGCGACCCAGTTCCGCAGCGTCTCGTGGTTGACCCCCAGCTCGCCCGCCACGTCACGGACGCTGCGCCGGCTGTCCAGGACCAGCTGCGCTGCCCGCTGCCGGAACTCCTCGGGGTACTTGCTCCGTCGGCCCAAAGGGCCCTCCCTCCTTGACTGATGCCAAGTCTGGAGGTGTTCAGCCGACGGGGGTCACTTCAGTAGCCGGAACGAGAGCGGCCGACAGCAGCGCATCCTGTTCGTCAGCAACACCAGTGACGCCCCGGTGTACGACGTCAACGTCTGGGTGCCCGGCGTCAAGGAGCCCTACCGAATGGGCCAGGTACTCGCCAAAGCGACCTCCGAGCGCAAGCTCCCGTCAGAGGCCGGGACGGACGCGGAGTCCGTGTCGCGGGAGGTGGAAGTCAGCCTCCAGTTCGTAGGCGTGTCGATCGCCACCATCGGTGCTCAGTCGGTGAAGGCCGCCCTGCCACATCTCGAGTTCCGCGACTCCGCAGGTCGTGTGTGGCAGCGGGACGAGCGTGGGCGGTTGACCCCACTTCGCCAGGAGAAGTGGAGGTACACCGGACTGAAGATGAAGGTGCCCCTTCTGCCTCCCTTCCTGGAAGCATCGCTGGGGACACGAAAGCCGTCGAGACCATCGGAGGAAGGCGGTCAACCACCACACGGGAGGCACGGCCAACGGGATCGGACGACGCGCTCCTGATCAACGTCGCGATCGACATCCATCACGACGACCCGGAGTTCGGCTACCGGTTCATCGCCGACCAGCTCGCCGCACGCGGCGGGCGGCCTCCCGCAACCGGGTCAGCCGGCTGTGCAGCTCACAGCGGCGGTGGTCGGCGCACTCACGCAAGCGTGGTCTGAGCCGCAAGCCTGCCCGCCGGTACACGACGACACGGTGCTGCGCGACTTCACCGCAGAACACCCCGACCAGCTGTTGCGGACCGACATCACCGAGCACCTCACCGCCGAGGGCAAGCTCTATCCCTGCGCGGTCGAGTACGCCTGCTCCGAAGCGGATCGTCGGCTACTCCATCGGCGCCCGGATGACCTCCGACCTCGTGGTCGACGCGTTACGCATCGCCCTCGCGCTGCGCGGCACCATGGAGGCGGCATCCGGTCATCACCACCCGAGCCGACCCACGGATCGAGTCAGGCGACGTCGTGGATCACGTCATATCTCACGCTGGCCCAGTCGCCGCCCTCGTCCGAGTTCGGGACGAAGATTCTTGCTTCCTGATGGAAGTTCGGTGGCAGGGTGCGGAACTGACCGGAGAGCTCCCCGTCCAGATCGGAAGTGTCGCAGGACGCGCCTTCGTACAACTTGAGGTGAGGCTGCCAGACCACGTCGTCGTTGGCCTGCAGGGTTGCCGTGACGGTGAACTCTCCCCGCACCTCATCACCGTGGCAGTACGACACGAAGATCGATGACGAGGGAGCGAGGTGGGTGAGCCCCATCTTGCGGGTGAAATCGATCCCACTCTGGCTCGGGTTGTCGAAGTCCCCTTCGTCGTCGTTGAGGACAATTCCGCCTGTGACGGTCACGGTGTGGCCGCCGAAGGCGGCGGCCGGCTGGGCGGGGCCGAGGAGCAGCGAGGCGGGCAACGCCAAGGCAAGGGCAAGGGCACTACGGCGCGGATTCATGAACACCCCACATGGTCGAGCGGAGCCCGGTTGGGACCGCCGCCTTCCTTCTGGGACATCGCCGGCGCTGGTGATCGGGTGGGAGGCGTCCCTGCGCAGAGGTCGGTGATGGATGCGAGGTGAGAGCTTCTCGTGACGTGCGTCACCAGAGCATCACCGGGGCGTCACGGTCGCCGGGGAGCGCGGGTCGGCGCTGGTGGAGTTCACGTTCATCGCGATCATGGTGTTCGTGCCGCTGGTCTACATCGTGGCCGGGTTCTCGGCGGTGCAGCGCGGGGTGTTCGCCTCGACCGCGGCCGCGCGGGAGGCCGGGCGGGCGATGGGCACCGCACCGGACCCGGTGCCCGACGGGACCACCACCGCGCTCGGCCGGAGCCGGTGACCGTGGTGGCCGTTCCCCGGCCGGGGCACGGCGCACCCGGGGGCGGCTCCGTGGACGGGACGGGGCTCGCGGTGACCTGGTGCCCTGACGGAACACCGCCTGGTGACGCTGTATCAGCTCGGCTCTGCCCGCCTCCTCCAGGAAAGTGGCCCGGTGCGGGGCACGGCTCGCCGACCACGAGGGGGAACGATGCCGGTGGGACACCAGGTGTACGAGCGGTACGACGGCGAGGACGAGCAGGCCGAGCTGCAGGGCTTCGAGGAGCTGGCCCGCGAGCTCATGCTGGTGCAGGAGCGGAACCGCGGGGCGAGTGGCGCGGCGACCGTGGACCGTGCCTTCCACGCGAAGACCGTGCTGGCCGTGGAGGACGCCTGCCTGCGGGTGCGGCGCGACCTGCCGCAGGACCTGCAGCGGGGCTGCTTCCGGCCCGGCGCCGAGCTCCCCGTCACCGTCCGGTTCTCCAACGCGAACGGGGCCGCCCAGCCCGACAGCGCCCCGGACCTGCGCGGCGTCGCGCTGCGGGTGCACGCGGGCGGGGACGCGGTGCACGACCTGCTGATGACCAACTGGCCCGTGTCCCCGGCAGCCAACGCCCGGGAGTTCGTGGCGATGGCCTCGGCGGTGGCGGGACGGACGTCGAGGGTGTCGAAGCTGCTGTCCCTGGCGCTGCGGCTGCCCCGCAGGGTCGGCCCGTTCGCCACCGTCCGGATCATCGGGAACCTCCTCTGTTCCACGCGCCGGTCCGAGAGCCTCGCCCGGGAGAGGTACTACAGCCGCGGGGCGATCCTCTGGGGGGAGGCCGGCCCGGTCCGCTACCGCCTGCACCCGGTGGTGTCCCCGGCCGTCCCGCCGAGCACCGGCCCGGACGCGCTGCGCACCGACTTCGCCCGCCGGCTGGCGGCCGGCGACGTCGAGTTCGACCTGCAGGTGCAGCGCTACGTCTCGGAGCGGCGGACACCGGTCGAGAACACGGCCCGGAGGTGGCTGTTCGTCCGGTACGAGTCCGTGGCCCGCCTCGTCCTGCCCCGCCAGGACGTTGGCACCGCACGGGCCCGCCTCGTCGAGCACCGCGTCGACCGGCTGGCCTTCAACCCCTGGAACACCACCGACGAGTTCCGGCCGCTGGGCAACCTCAACCGGGCGCGGCGGGCGGCCTACGAGGCCGGCAGCGCCCACCGCCTGCACCAGCGGTTCGTGACCGAGGAACCGCGACGGACGGTCCTGCTCAACGGGCTGGTCGGCCGGGTCTTCGCCCGCGTTAACCGGCGGTGGCCGTGGCACCGCCTGCCCTCCCGGCTGGCCCTGCTGAACCTGGCGGTCCTGCGCCGCCAGCTGCGCCGCGAGAACCTGATCGACACCGACCTGCCGGCCCGGGTCGAGGTGCGGACGCCGGGAGCCGAGCCTCCAGCCGACGCGGTGGCGCACCGGACCGCGGACGGCTGCTGGAACGACCTGTCGTCCCCCGGCATGGGTGCCACAGGGGCCCGGTTCGGCCGCAACATGCCCGTCGACTCCCGCCAGTCCGACCTCCCCGACCCGGTCGAGGTCGCCGACCAGCTCCTGGCGCGGAAGAGCTTCATCCCCGCCCCCTCGCTCAACGTCCTCGCCGCGGCCTGGATCCAGTTCCAGGTGCACGACTGGGTGCAGCACCGCCGCCACCCGGTGGGCGAGCGCAGCATCGACCTCCCGCTCCCCGGCGAGCGCCGATGGCGCAACACGACCGACGGCCGCCCCGAGCGTGTCATGCGCATCGCCGAGGACGACGGCGACCGCAACCAGGTCTCGCACTGGTGGGACGGCTCGGAGGTCTACGGCAGCGACCCCGACAAGGCGGCCCAGCTGCGCGAGGACGGCGGGCGCGGCGCGCGGCTCCGCCTCGAGGACGGCCACCTGCCCACCGGCCCCGGCGAGGTGGTGCTGGCCGGGTTCTCCGACAGCTGGTGGCTGGGTCTCAGCGCCTTGCAGACCCTGTTCGCCCGGGAGCACAACGCGGTGTGCGACGCCCTCCAGGAGGAGTACCCGCACCTCGACGACGAGCGGACGTACCAGACCGCGCGGCTGGTCGTCTCCGCGCTGATCGCCAAGATCCACACGGTGGAGTGGACGCCGGCGATCCTCGGCACGAAGACCCTCGACACCGCGATGTCGGTCAACTGGCGGGGCGCGCCGGACCAGTGGCTCACCCGCCTCGGTCTCCGGTTGCTGGACCCGCACGCCGTCCACGGCATCCCGCGCACCCGGCCCGACCACTCCGGCGTCCCGTTCTCCCTCACCGAGGAGTTCGTGACGGTCTACCGGATGCACCCCCTCATCCCCGACCGCTACGCCTTCGTCGACTCCGCCACCGGGGAGGTCCGCGAGCTCGGGTTCGACGACATCTCGGGCCGGAAGACCCAGGACGTGTTCCGCGAGATCGGGCTCGCCAACTCCCTGCGCTCGCTGGGCACCGCCCACCCGGGCGCGATCACGCTGCACAACTTCCCGGACGCGCTGCGGCACTTCGAGCGGGACGGCGAGATCGTCGACCTCGCGGTGGTGGACGTCGTGCGGACCCGCCGGCGGGGCGTGCCGCGCTACAACGACTTCCGGGCCGGGCTGCACATGCCCCGGATCAGCCGGTTCGAGGAGCTCACGACCGACCCGGAGACCCTCGCCGCGCTGCAGCGGCTGTACCCGTCGGTCGACGACGTCGACACCGTGGTCGGCCTCCTCGCCGAGACCCCGCCCGCCGGCTTCGGGTTCAGCGACACGGCGTTCCGGGTCTTCCTGCTCATGGCGTCCCGCCGGCTGCAGAGCGACCGGTTCCTCACCGTGGACTTCCGGCCCGAGGTGTACACCCCGCTGGGGATGGACTGGGTCGCCCGCGGCAGCATGGCCGACGTCGTGCGGCGCCACTGCCCCGAGCTGGCCGGGGTCGTCGGGACCGGCAAGGCGGCGTTCGCCCCGTGGCGCTGACCTGCCGGTCCCGCGACCCTCACGCCGCACACGGCCGGTGGGTGACCCCACGCCGGTCCGCTGCCAGGTAGCGGCTGACCGCCGGCGTGGCCTCCAGGCGGGCCAGGGTGCGAGCCCGGGTCGGGCCGATGCTGCCGATCGGCATCCCCAGCATCGCGCTGATCTCCCGGTAGCTGAGCGGGGGGTCGGCCACGAGCAGGAGCAGCAGGTCGCGCTGCGCCGTCGGCAGGTCGGCGAGACCCTCGCGCACGGCCTCGACCTGCTCGGCCTGCAGCAGGTCGGCGTCGACGTCGGGGTCGTGCTCGAGGAACGCCTGGGCGGAGTCGTCCAGCGGGTCGACCGGCAGCGTCCGCGCGCGGCCGCGGGCCAGGCGGAGGCTCTCGTGGTGAGCGGTCGTCGCGATCCAGCCGGGCAGCGCGAGCGGCTCGCGGAGCCGGTGGAGGTGCTCCACCAGGCGCAGCCAGGTCACCTGGGCGACGTCCTCGGCGTCGTGCTCGCCGAGCCGGTACCTGCTGGTGATCGCGCGGACGAGCGGGGTGAACCGCTGCACGAGCCCCTGCCAGGCGCAGGGCTCGCCGCGC
Source organism: Geodermatophilus siccatus (assembly GCF_900103785.1). Classification (GTDB taxonomy): domain Bacteria; phylum Actinomycetota; class Actinomycetes; order Mycobacteriales; family Geodermatophilaceae; genus Geodermatophilus; species Geodermatophilus siccatus. Next base: position 144,324 of record NZ_FNHE01000003.1, read on the forward strand.
CGGGCGGCCTCGACGAGCGCCGCCGGGTCGGGCTGGCCGGCCGTGCCCGGGCCCGGGGTGCACCGCTGTGCACCGCGGCCCGGGTCGTCCTGGGGGAGTGCGTCGAGGCTGTCGTGGAGCGTGCACATGTCGGTCCTCCGTGGCGGCCGTTCGCTGGTGGGACGACTGTCGAGCGGGCCGGCACGGCAGGTCCAAGCCCATCAGGGACGGCGGACACGCACGGGGACACCGAGCCGGGCACGCGCTTCCCGGGGTGCGAGGGCGACACCTCCAGCGCTGGAGGTCCTAGGCTGGAGGTCCAGCTCCTGTGGCACCCGGGGGAAGCGATGCCCGAGGACGACCTGTCGGCCGTGCTGACGAACGTCGCAGCCGATGCCCGCCCGGTCACCCGCACGAAGATCGCCAACAGCCCGGAGACGCGCGCCTTCCTCGACATCGGGCTGCTGCTGCTCTGCGACGACCTGCTCGACCACCGGGGTCCCGACCTGATGGACGACCACGACGCCGGCACCCGCCTGTTCGCCGGGCTGTCGCAGGCCCGCCTGATCGAGCGCGCGGAGCACGAGGACGCCCGCCGGGAGCACCCGAGGATGCTGACCGTCGGGATGTTCCGGGACCGCTGGCGGTACAAGAGCCGCTACACCGAGGACCTCATCGCCTACCTGCTGCGGCCGGCTCTCGTGGAGCACACCATCCACGACGTGGCCGAGGCGGCCAAGGGACTCCCCGAGGACCTGCCCTTCGCCGACCTCGTCCGGCAGATGGTCGAGCGGGTGATGGCCGTGACCCTGGACGACCCGCTGTGGGGCCTGCGCACGGTCGTCTGGGTCGCCCTGCCGAACCACCCGCGGGTGCAGATGTTCCTCAAGGCCCAGTACGAGGAGTGGATCGCCTACTGGACCGTCCTCTACGAGCGGCTCGCCGGCCGCTTCGGTCTGCAGCTGCGCCCGGAGTACACCTGGCACGACGTCGCGGAGGTCTTCCACGCCCTCGCGGAGGGAGCCCGGCTGCGGGCACGGGCGACGGGGTCGGCCACGGCGCTCTCGTCCGGGGACAACGTCCTGGTCGGCGCGATCCACATGCTGCTGCCCGGCCTGTTCGTCAACCCGGAGGCCACGACCCGCAAGCCCTAGGCCGGGCGGAGGTCGTCAGCGCCGGCTGCCGTTGAGCCGGCTCGTCCGCAACCACCCCCGGCTGCGCCGACCGTTGCTCCCCGGCTCCGTGTGTGACGGCGGCAGGTCGCGGCCGCCGGCGACCGTGGCGGCGACGGACACGGCGGACGCCACGGCCGCTCCGTTCCCGACCGGCGGTGCGGGAGGCGTCGGGCCCCGCGCCCCGGCGCCGTCCGCGCTCCCGGACAGGTCGCCGGTGTGCTCGCCGAGGGAACGGCAGCGGAGCCCGAGCTCGTGGCCCAGCCGCTTGTACGAGGAGAACTTGCCCTCGTCGAACCACTGGTCGGCGGTGCTGTCGTGCGGGAACACGGGGTTCGACGCGGCGTACGCCAGGAGCTCGTAGGGCAGCTGCGGCCACAGCACCGCCTTGGCGAGCACGAGGACGCCGGTGCGCTGATCCGGGGCGAGCCCGCTCTCCTCCGGGTAGGTGATCCGCATGGTGACGACGCCGCGCTTGCACAGCCGGGCGTTGAGCGCGGCCAGCGGGTCCTCCGGCTCGAAGGGCTTCCCGCTGCCGGGGACCAGGTCGAACAGGTCGAACCCCTCCTCCGGCTCGATCCGCACCCCGAGCTCGTCGTGCGCCAGGCGCAGGGCCGCACCGAACGTGCCGGCGGTCGGCGGCGCGTCGCCACTGGCGTCGATGACGTAGATCGTGCGGCACCTCCGCCGCAGCGCCTCGACCAGGCCCAGGTTCTCGTAGTGGCCGCCGTCGGAGACGTGCAGCAGCCGCTGGAAGTAGGGGTGGACGCCCAGCACCTCCCGCAGGAGGTAGGGCAGGCGGCGCACGTGCGGCATCCCCGGCAGGGTCCAGTCGTCCTCGGCCGCGAGGTTCTGGCGCAGCAGCAGGTAGTCCGGGTGGGGCAGCCACGACCCGAGCCGGGCGCCGGAGATCGCCAGCAGGCTGCCGTACCAGGACGAGGCCCGGCCCATCGCCGAGGCGAAGGCCGCACCGCTGATGGCCACGGCCGCCTGGACGGTCAGGTCCCGCTTCAGCTGCTGCGGGCAGGCCTCGATCGCCACCGACGTCGGGACCCAGCCGACGTCCGGCCCGCCGATGTGGTCGCTGCTCATCACGTAGGAGACCGCCCGGAGCCCGGGAGCGGTCCGGTCGTCGTCGACGAGGTTGGCAGCGGCGGCGAAGACGAACCGGGGTCCGGGCGATCGCCAGTCGTCGGGGTGCACGCGGCCGTGAGTGCTCAGCGTGGTCGGCTCGGACGGCAGGTAGGGGACGGCGACCCCCTGTCGCGCGCGGACGGCGAAGGCGCTCGCCAGCCGGGAGCGGTAGAAGGGGTGCAGGCTCAGCGCGGTCTCGTCGACGAAGCCGCCGACGACCACCCACAGCACGCCGACGACGAGGGCGACCGTCAGCGCCGTGGCGTCCGCCCGGGTGGCGACGGCGGCGCCGAAGACCAGCAGCCAGACGGCGGCGAGCAGGGCGAGCACGAGCGTGACGAGCAGCAGCCGCAGGACCGAGGCGGGAGTCGTCGCCGTCGACCGCGCGGCCTTGCCCCGCTCGCGGAACTCCCTGACGCTGCCGGGCTTCTTCCAGAAGGCTGCCGCCACCGTGGCGAGGTAGCTGAGCAGGACGGCGACGAGCGGCCCGCCCACGGTGATGGCGCTGCTGTCCCCCGTGCGCGCGTAGAGCCAGCAGGTCGCGTAGCTGATCGCCGGGACCACGAGGACGAAGGCGGCCACGACCGCGGCGAGGGCAGCGGCCGCCTGCGCGGTGCGCAGGAGGAGCCGGCACGCGAGTGAGCGCTGGTCCCGCCAGCTGGTGAGGACCACCCCGGCCAGCCAGGACAGGCACGCGACCCCGGCGAGGACCCCGAGGCCATAGAGCGCGGGTGCGTGCGGCACCGGGTAGGAGACGGACGAGTCGCTCCCCGCGGCCGCGACGTGGCTGAGTCGCGTGACCGGGACGGCGGCGTAGAAGGCGCCGACCAGCACACCGACGACGACGGCCCCGCTGAAGAGGACGAACAGGCTCCCGATCAGCCCACGCGCCAGCAGTGCCAGAGCCAGGACCAGCTTGCCCGCCGTGCTGGCCAGGTAGCTGGAGTGCCGCCGGAGGTGGTCCTCGACGACACCGCCGGGCGCCAGTGCGTTGTCCGGGTTCCGGTCGACGCCGTCCGTGCGCGGATCCTCCGAGCCGCCACGGGTCAGGGCCTGCACCAGCGCCCCGGCGGTGTAGCCGCCGCCGGACACGGAGATGACGTAGTCGGCCTCCTTGACCACCGGCCGCAGCGCCTGGACCGCGCCGAGCGCGACGCTGGCCGAGCGCACGCCCCCGCCGGACAGGCACACCGCCACCGGCCCGCCGTCCTCGGCCGATCGCGTGGCCGCTCGCGGGTCGGGGGGCACGCGGTAGGCGTTGCGCCACCGGGTGGAGTCGAGCATCGCCGCGGGGACCCGTTCGGGGACGTTGTCCGGCGGGGGTGGTTCCAGCGGGGGTGGCGGGATGATGCCGCTGGTGTCCATCGCGGCGAACCGCCGCAGTCGGCGCCTGCTGTTGCCGATCACCCGGGCGAACGTCAGGACCAGTCCGATGAGCGCGGTGACCGCTGCGGGGACGGCTGCGGACCACTTCACCGTCGCGGCGGCCCCCGCGGCGGCGTAGCACCACTCGGCTCGTTCGCCGAAGAACAGGAAGGCGTTCTCGGTGAGGTCGGCGACCACGGTCGCGGCGGCACAGAGGAGGCCGAGGTCGGCGAGGTGCCGGGACGTCCTGCTCCAGGTCATCATCCGGGCCAGCCGGCCCAGCACGGCCAGGGCGGAGCCGTAGCCGAGGACCAGCAGCACGTCCGGCCCGAGCGTGTCGCGCAGGAGCGCCGGGTCGGCGGGCCGGTCGAGCCCCAGCCCGATGCGCACCAGGTCCGGCAGCGGGGGAGCGAGCTGCCGGTAGGCCACCCACCCGGCTCCCGCGGCGGCCACCGCCGCCAGGGCGCGGGCGACGGCAGCGGTGCGGGAGATCCGGCGCTGCACCTGGGTCGTCGGCTTCATCGTCGACACCGGCGGTCCGGCCTCGGCGGCTCCTCCCGGCGCCGGGGGAGGTGCGCCGGCCGCTGCCGCCGCCGCGCCGGGAGAGGTCGACTGTGCTGCTCGATCGGCCACCGTGTCCTCCGCCTGCTGTGCGGTCCGTGGGACGGCAGCCGCTCGCGGGGCGCGCGGAGCTGCCACCCGAGGGAGGGCCGAGGAGTCGCGCTGATACGTGTCGGGCCGCTGCTCCGGCCGACTCCGGGGCAGCCGTTCGCGCTACCGGGGTCTGCTCCAGCCGCGACCGGCGGTGAGCGCGATGGTCCCGACCGTTCCGTCGTCCCCGGTCGGGGGTCATCCGATCGGTGGGCCGGCCGGTCGGTCGGGTGCGGACTGTCCACAGATCGGCTGACGCCGGTCCCGTGGAGCGGCGCCGTCCACCTACAGTCCCGTCGTCCCGAGCGGTGTCGGGCGGTGAGACGGGGGTTCGGTGCCGACTGCGACGAGCGCGCTCGACGTCGTCGACGGCGAGGTGCGCGAGCTGATCCGCCGCCGTGGGCTGGACCCGTTCACCGACCCCGGGCCGGTGCGCCTGCTGGTCCGCGACGTGGTGGCCGACTACTCCGAGCGGTCGCTGACCTCGGCGCTGCCGCCGATCGGCGACCCGGACGCGGTGGTGCGGGACGTGCTGGACCGGGTGGCCGGGTTCGGGCCGCTGCAGCGGTGGCTGGACGACCCGGAGGTCGAGGAGATCTGGGTCAACGAGCCGGGCCGGGTGTTCGTCGCGCGGCGCGGCCGCTCGGAGCTGACGACGACGATCCTGGCGCCCGGTGAGCTGGCCGACCTGGTGGAGCGGATGCTGCGCACCTCGGGGCGGCGGATCGACATGTCAACGCCGTTCGTGGACGCGATGATGCCCGACGGGTCGCGGCTGCACGTGGTCATCCCCGACATCACCCGGCGGCACATGGCGGTCAACATCCGCAAGTTCGTGCTGCAGGCGCACTCCCTGGACGAGCTGGTCGGGCTGGGCACGCTGACCCCGCAGGCGGCGCGGTTCCTGGAGGCGGCGGTGGTCTCCGGGCTGAACGTGCTCGTCGCCGGCGGCACCCAGGCGGGGAAGACCACCTTGTTGAACTGCCTGTGCGCGGCGATCCCGGCGCGGGAGCGGGTGATCACCTGCGAGGAGGTCTTCGAGCTCCCATAGACCGTACGGTGACGCACGTGCGCGTTGGGGTGTACCTACGTCAGTCGTTGGACCGGGATGGGTCGGGGCTCGCGGTCGCCCGGCAGCGCGAGGACTGCCTGAAGCTGTGCGCTGATCGTGGCTGGGATTCGGTCGAATACGTCGACAACGACACGAGCGCCAGCAGCGGCCGGCTCCGTCCCGCCTACGCGCGGATGCTCGCCGACGTCGAAGCGGGGCATCTCGACGGCGTCGTCGCGTGGGATCTCGACCGGCTGCACCGCCGCCCTGTCGAGCTCGAGCACTTCATCGACCTCGCCGACCGGCACCGGCTCGCGCTCGCGACCGTCGGCGGTGACGCGGACCTGTCAACCGACAACGGGCGGCTGTTCGCGCGCATCAAGGGCGCCGTGGCCCGCGGCGAGATTGAGCGCAAGAGCGCCCGGCAGAAGCGGGCGAACCGGCAGCGAGCCGACCTCGGCATGCCGCCGCCCGGTGGCCGCCGCGCCGTCGGCTACGAGCCGGGCGGCAGGGTGCTGCGCGAGCGCGAGGCGGCGCTGATCCGCGACGGGTACCGCGACGTCCTCGCCGGCAGCAGTCTGCGGGCGGTCGCCGCCCGGTGGAACGCCGCCGGGTTCACCACCGCCGTCGGGGGAGCGTGGCGACCCGACGGGGTGCGCTACGTGCTGCGGAACCCGCGGAACGCGGCTCTGGTCGTGCACTGCGGCGAGGAGGTCCGGCACGGCGCGTGGCCGCCGATCGTGCCAGAGGCGACGTACCGGGCCGCTGTCGCGCTGCTCGACGATCCGACGCGGCGGACGACGCCGGACACGTCCCGCCGCTACCTGCTATCCGGGCTGGCGCGCTGCCACTGCGGCGCCGCTGTGCTGACGGGCCGCACGCAGCACGGGCAGCGCACGTACCGGTGCAGTCGGTCCCGCGGGCACTTGTCCCGCGGAGCGCAGCCGATCGACGACCTCGTCATTGCGGTCGTCGTTGAGCGGCTGTCCCGCCGGGACGCCGCTGACCTGTTCGCCGCGCCGCATTCATCCTCGAACGCGACCGCGCTGCGGGAGGATGCAGCGGCGCTGCGGGCGAGGCTCGACGAGCTGGCCGACCTGTTCGCCGACGGGAAAATCACCGCCGCGCAGTTGACCCGCGGCACGGAACGGGCGCAGCAGTCTCTCGAGGCAGTGCAGGCGCGCCTCGCTGACGCCGGTCGGGTGTCGGTGCTGGGGGAGCTGCTCGCCGCCGGGGATGTCCGCGCGGTGTGGGACGGGCTCGACCTCGACCGGCGCCGGGCGGTCGTCGACGCGCTGCTGATCGTCTCCCTGCTGCCACCCGGCCGGGGCGCGCGGCACCTCGACCCGGCCACGGTGCAGATCCACTGGCGGACACCATGAGCACACCATTGCCTGACGCCAATCGGTACGCGAGAGAGGCGGACGCGGCCGGGATCCTGGAGCCAAGCCGCCGTCTCACCGCTCGTTGTCGCGTGTGTCGGCGCCGTCTCGGCGGGATCTATGCAACCCCCTACGGGCCGCTGTGGGTCGGCGACCTCGGCGGTAACCGCGACGGCCGCCGGTTGCGGCGCCGCGTGATCACGAGGGCAGGCGTCGACGGGGACGGCCGCAACACAATCGCTCACTGGGTCGAGCCGTCACGGGCTTGGTACGGCTGCGATTGCCGGTGCCACCGCAACAGCGCAGCAGGAGCGGTGATCTACCGCGCGCTCCGTTCGGGAGTGGCTGACGTCGACGTTCCGCCGCAGCAGCCGTAGGCGCCGCCCGCAACGTCGCGATAGCGTCAAGGCGTTACGAACAAGCGCGCCCCGAGCTGATTACGGCCGTCCTCATCCCCTGGGCAAGGGTGATGGAGGACGGCTGTGCCCAACACCCTCGATCCGGAGCGGGCCCGCGACCTGCAGCGACGCGCTGCCAAGGCCCGCAGCGTCGCCGCCGTCGAGCGGCGAATCCGTGAGCTCGTCGACGCGGCTCCGCCGTTGTCCGAGGAGCAGCGCACGAGGCTCGCCCTGCTGCTGCGGCCCTCGGGCGGCGAGGCAAAGTGAGGAAGCGAGAAGGCCGGCCCGCGGCAGGACCGGCCCCTCAGCAGGCAACCCCCCGGTCACCAGGCCCCAAGCGTAGCGACGAGGACCGACAGACCGCGGCACAGCAGGCCCTGCCACTGGCGGTCGCCCCCGACCTTCGGCGTCGCCGCTGGGCTGCCCGCCGGTGCGAGCCGCTGCCCGACGGACGCCGCGACACCCTCGAACCCGAGGACCGCACCGACCGGTTCGCCAGCACCCGCCGGCTGCACATCGAGGTCCGCGGGCATACCGCGTGGCTGTACGGCGGCCGGGTCGCGTGGCTGCTGGAGTCGGCGAACGTGCCGAGGCAGCGCGACCTGCGGATGCCGGGCGTGTGGATGTGTCCCGCGAGCCGCGTCGACGACGTCGTCACCTACGCCGAGCACCTCGAGGGCCGGTACGTCACCGTCGAGCGGATCGAGCCGTGACCGACACGCGGCTGCCCGAGCGGTGGCTGAACGACCGGCGGCTCCTGCGGCTGTCGGACACGGCCTATCGCACGTTCATATCCATCCTGCAGTGGTCAGTGGCGAACCGCACCGACGGCCAGGTCGACGCCGAGGACCTCAACCTGATCCCGCGCGCTCATGCCACGGACGTGCCCGAGTTGGTGCGCGCCGGGCTGGTCGAGCGCAGCGGCAACGCGCTGCGGGTGGTCGACTTCGCCGCCACGCAGACCAGCCGCGACGAACTCGAAGCGTTGGAGAGCACCCGGCGCCGCGAGCGGCTCAAGAAGGCCCGGCAGCGGGCGCACAAGGAAGACGCTGCCGGGGCTGTCCCCGGGGACAGTCCCGGGGACAGTCCCGGGGACAGTCCCGGGGGTCGTGTCCCCGGGGACTCCCCAGGAAGGAAGGAAGGACAGGAAGGACAGGAAGGACAGGCAGGCACCTACGGCGACGACGTCCATGCCGAGCCCGACGACGAGTACGTCAGCGCCCTGCACGAGTACCGGGGCGGCGCTGTCGACTGGGAAGGGGTGCGGTCGTGACCATGACCCCGGCCGAGTACGACGCGGCGAGCTGGGGCGGGTGGGTGGCCGCGGTGCGGCTGCTGCTCGACGTCGGCGACGTCGGCCCCGACGGGCTGTCGGCGCTCATCGCCGACGTCAAGCGCGGCCGGTGGGCCGACGACGACGACCGGCCGCTGCCCCCGGCGGTGTCCGTCCGCCGGCGGCTGCTGCTCGACGAACTCTGCCGCACACTCGCCGCCGCCCACGGCGCGGACGAGTGGCCGTTCCCCGGCGACCTCGTCGCGCTGCACGTGCCCGACGACCTCGGCAGTGAGTGATCACCCGTGCGACACTTCCGTCGGCGGTCGGACGGCGCCGCCGCGGGCCCTGCGGGCCCCTGGCCGTCTCGCCCGATCAGCGCCGCGCACGTGGCCGCTCTACGGACCGGCCGACGGCCTGGTGATGCCGACGCACGCCCCGCCCTGTCCAGGCGCCGGGCTACCCGTTCCCGCGCAGCCAGGCTGCTGCGCGGCCGCATCCAGGAGCCACCACCCGTGAACCCCGAGCAGATCCGGGCGGCGATCCGCGCTGCCCTCGCCCAGCGAGCCATCCACGAGCGGACGATCCGGCAGATCACCGGCGCGATCGGCGCCGGGATGCCCACCACCGCGCAGGCCGCGTCACTGCGCGCTGACCGGTCGGCGATCGTCGCGATCGACGCTGAACTCGACCAGCACCAGGCGTCGCTACAGGACGCCCAAGACGACCAGCAGCGGCACGCCCGCGCCGCCGAGATGCGCCGGCAAATGGGCGGCGCCCGCGTCACCGCCGAGCCGCGCACCTACGGCGAGCGGTCAGGGGAGTCCTTCGTCCGGGACGCGTTCACCTCCCGATTCCTCGGCGACACCCGCGCCGGTGATCGGCTCGCCCGCTCACAGCGGGAGGCCGCTGACAGCCTCGAGCAGCGCGCCGTCGGCACGTCCGGGTTCGCCGGGCTGGTGATCCCGCAGTATCTCGTCGATGCCGCCGCGCTCGCCCTTCGGTCCGGCCGACCGATCGCGAACAGCGCCGCGAAGCTGCCGCTGCCCGAGCAGGGCATGAGCCTGATCGTGCCCAAGAGCACCACCGGCGCCGGGGTCGGCAGCCAGGCCACCGAGCACTCAGCGGTGCTGAACACCGACGAGGTGTGGGCCAACATCACCGTGCCGGTCGCAACAATCGCCGGGCAGCAAGTTCTGTCCCGGCAGTCGATTGAGCGCGGCAGCCCGCAGCTCGACGCCCTGGTGATTAGCGACCTGGCCGCCGCCTACGCGGCTGAGGTTGAGCGCCAGATCGTCAACGGCTCCGGTGCGTCGGGGCAGATGCTCGGCATCCTCAGCACCGCCGGCGTCGCCACCTCGACCGCGTTCGGCGCCGCCGTCACCGCGGCCGCGTTCATGTCGAAGGTCGCCGGGGCAATCGCGTCCATCGCCGCCGCAGGGTCTGGGATCGCTGCGACCTATATCGCCATGCACCCGCGGCGGTGGGCGTGGCTGCTGTCGCAGAACGACAGCACCGGCCGCCCCCTCGTCTCGCCGATCGCGAACGGGCCGACCAGCGCCGCCGCCTCAACCGCCCCAGGCGCGTACGGCGGCGACGACGACCCGGTCGCCGGTATGACGATCGTCGGCTACCTGCACGGGCTGCCTGTGCTGACGTCGACCGCAATTCCAACGAACCTCGGCGGCGGGTCCACCGAGGACGTCGTGATCGTGTACGACAACCGGCAGGCGCTGCTGTGGGAGGACTCCGGCATGCCAAAGTTCCTCAACTTCGAGCAGCCCTACGCCGCCAGCCTAGGCGTGCTGATCGTCGGCTACGGGTACGCCGGCTTCACCGCGGCCCGCTACCCAAGTGGGTTCGCCCAGGTCGGCGGCGCCGACAGCAGCGGGACAACCGGGTTGCAGGCTCCTGCGTTCTAACGCCATGCCGGGGATGTCAGTACCGTCTGTGATGCTCTGCTTGTGTCCCTGTTATCCGGTCCACTGGCTGCCCTCGGGTTGTTCGCGCTCGGCATGGTAGTGACTGCTCCTGTGGCCGCTACCGCCCACATGGCTGAGGCGTTAATCCTGCAGAATGTCTTGCCTGATCCAACGCAGGCTCAGGGCAGGCGCCATCGACGCCCTTTTGTGATAGCGCGCTGGGCGGCCGCAGCCGTGCTGACAGTGTTCGGGGCTTTTCTGGTTCCGTTTCTTATAGTGATCTTTGCTGCCGCCCAAACCATAACCACGTGGGCCAGTTTCGGGCTGTGGGCGCTAGCGGCAGCCGTTCTCCTAGTGGGTCATGCATTACTCACACTGCGTACCGCGAGGCGAGGAAATCGACTTGTCCTTAGCGGCCGCGACCCGTGGGTGGCTCAGAATGGCGAGGCGCAACACCAGTGGCGCGTCTTGACGCGAGTAATGCCGTTGCGAGCCTGGGACATTATGTGGCTATTCGTTGCCCTCACGCCAGTGCTTGCGCTTTTCTTGAGAAGCTTTTGGCAGGCGCGCCCCAGCGCCCAAGGAGCCAACAGTGGAAACATTCTCGCTTCAATGTATGTGGCTCAGCTCTGCATGGTCTTGGCAGTGGTGGGCGTCTTGTGGCTGTTGGATCGCCTTACGCCTCAACTGACGTTGGCTCGCTGGGCAGCGGATAGCGACTCGAGGCGCGGTGCAAATTCCGGGCCGCTCTGGCTGGAGCGCACCGGTACGCCCGCGGCGAAATTGCTTAATGTCTGTGTGCGCCGGCGAGCTAGGCGCCTGCCCTCATCACTGAGGGACTCTTACCGCGAGGACTGCGCGAAATTGTCCGAGATTCTGCGCGTTGCACAGCTACAGCAGCGAACGCGGCCGGAGGTAGTGGACCTATCGCGAGCCGCGCTTCAATACAGTGCCAATATTGCCTGTTGCATCGACGTCGTGGAGGCAACGCGGCAGTTGCGCGCTTGGCTTGTGCGGCAAGGGTTATCAAGCTTTCCGGCTCCGCTGCCGACGAGGCGAGGGATCGATCCGGCGGTGAAGCTGGTTGGCAACCTGGCCGACCTTCTGCGGAATCTGATCTATATTGCCGTGGCCCTCGCCATACTTGTGGTCTTCCTGCGCGCCGGCGCGGGGTTTGCTGAATTCGTCCGACAGTTTCGCTGAGGGCATGTGCCTGTCTGGCCTACTCCTGTTTTGGACAGGTCCACTGTGCCCGGGGGCAACGAGCGAGCGATCGGCCGTCGGATCCCGGAAGCCTGGCAGTCGGATGTGGCTGAGCGTCTTTTTGCGCCTAGTCACCCCCGGACCCGCCACTGAACAGTCTCTCTCCCCGCCATATCACCGGTCACCGTGAGTGACGCCGCTGGCCTGGAGGTTGTTCGCCCGGGTCCGCCGTGCCCGGCGCCACTGGCTCACGGCGCTGCAGCCATACTGCACGGCGTGGTCCGATCTACCCGCACCGTCCGCGCTAGCGGCCCGACACCGTCCCGCTGACCGACTTGGGCATCAACGTCCCGACGGTGCTCGCGAGCGCTCTGCTCGCGGCCATCGTGGCCGTAGTGACCGCTGGCGCTGTTGCGCGGGGGAAGGCTCGAGCGGACCGGGATGTGGCCGCTCGTGCAGAGGTGCGAGCGGCGGTCCAGCCCGTACGGCAGGAACTGGCGCTCTGGGCTCGGCAGGGGATCCGAGAACGCGAACCCGGCCAGCCGGTCGCGACTGACGCCGAAGCCGTCACGAAGATCCTCTCGGTCATGCTCGATCTCCCGGCCTGGCGCCGCACGCTGGTTCGGCGACGCCTGCGGCGGCTCTTCGGCGGGACGTGGGTCAACTACCTAGAGCTGTTCCCGTACGACGCTGACAACCCCATGAACACGATGATCCGTGCGTCGGCATACGAACATCGGGTGGGAGGGCCGACCGGAGAGGGCACGCTGCTGACAGCAGGCCTGGTGCATCAGACGCTGTCGCTCGACGTCTTCGGCGGTTGGCCGGCGCAGCGTCTCGATCGAGAGCTCCGTCGGTTATCTGCGGCTCGTTAGCCCGAGTTGCCACATCCCCCGGGAATGACGGGTGCACTAGCTCTGTCATTCGTCTCTCGGTTCGACTGTTAGATGAGGCGCTTCAGTGACTCCTGGATCAGGAACAGCACCACGCCGCCAACTAAGCTCCCAATGACAGCCCACTTCGCGTTCTGGCGGCGGTTCTCTCTGTCGTAGCGGACCTTGTCTCGAGGAGTCGCGTCGATGAGGACACCGTTTCGGCGGCCGAGGTCGGCCTGCAGTAGCTTTTGAGCCCAAGTCGTCACGGCGGCGAGGGTGGTGGCAGTGACGACGGTGACCGGCGCGATCAACCATGCGGTCCCGTTACGAATGGAGAGGGCTGAAGCATAGGCCGTGCCACTAACGACAACGGCCGTGAGTACGGCCCAGCCTAGTGCGATGACCGGCCAAAGTCCGAACCGATAGCCGCTGTCCCGGATTAGGCGGTCAATAGCAGCATCGACTCTCGGCGCAATTTCCCGTACTTGTTCGGCCGCTCCCCAGGTGCCCACCTTCCCCGGCATGTCGGCCGTCAGAAAGGCGTTAGCTCCCACCGGCGGAGCCTGGACAGACTCCACACCAGCCCAGTGCCCCCCTTCCGGCGCGTAGGGAGTGATGGGCTGGGGGACCCAATGCATGCCTAGCATGACTCTCACGTGACCCAGGTGCTCGGAGCTGAGGGTGCTCTCTTCTCCGCGCCTGATGAGGCGGTGTTGGCTGTCAGTCACACGCAGGACGGGCAATCCCGTCAGTGCCTGTAGCTCCTCGGCGAAGTCCCAAACGGCACTGACGTTGACTCGCATGCGCGGCAACTCAACGGTGGTCTCGCTGACTCGTCGCGGCTGAGAGTTGGGCAGGTACCAGCGAGGGCGCACGGGCACAGTGTGCCGGGGTGCTTACCTTGCGTGGCAACGGAGGTAGTTGAGTCCGCCGCGGTCGCCGCGTCCGAGTGGAACACCTGTGTAGTAGGACTGGCTTCGAGCTGCGGGTGCCGCTGCCCGACGTGGTGGCGATGCAGACCCGCCAGCCCAACCTCGAGGGCGCCGGGGAGATCCCGCTGCGCCGGCTGGTGAAGGAGGCGCTGCGGATGCGGCCCTCCCGCATCGTCGTCGGCGAGGTGCGGCAGGAGGAGTGCCTCGACCTGCTGATCGCGCTGAACTCCGGGCTGCCCGGCATTTATCTGGGTGCCTGGCGGGCGTGTCATCACGTCACCGCCGAAGCCCGCACCTCCAGTCCGGATCAGAGGCCCTGTGCCTCGCTCTCCTCGGCGAGCGGCTCAGCGGGTCGGTGGCCGTCGTACGCCAAGGCGGGTCAGTAGCCGCTTCAGTCGGCACACCGGCGGCAGCGCCCGCCTGGATGGCGTCAACCCTCTGCGCTCATACTTCCTCGGCGGTCATGGCTTCGACGCTCGCCCGGAGCGCGGCTGGCGGAAGGGGACGAGCACATCACCTTTTGCCCTCTGTAGTGCTTCTCGCAGCCTCTGATTCTCTAGCGCAAGCACCTGGATCTGCTGAGCCATAACGTTCATGCTTTCCACCGCTGCGTTATGCTGCTCGTTCCGTTCGCGGAGTTTCCGCTCCAACTCCGCCACTTTGTCTTTGGCCGCGGCCCGCGCCGGTTCCTCGATGGCCTTGGAAAACTCGGCCGCCTGAGCGAGGAAGGCGGCCTTGAGGTGACCGGAGCGGTGGACTGTAGATAGGCTAACTCCTGCTTCGTCCGCCCAGGCCGCGAGTGTCTTCTTGCCATTCTGGTTGGCGGTTCCAGAGAAGATGCGGTCATGTGCGGAAGCCAACGCTTCTGCCGCCGACCTACTGATCTGCATCGCCCTCACCCTCGATCTTTGTGAGCACCGCTTGAGCCTCGCGGAGTTCGTTGTGCAGGATCGCCCGTTGCGGTGCTGATAGACCCTTTAGTTCGAGCATGACCATGGTGTCTGCTTCAATACGCCTCCAGGCCGGTGCATGGGCGCTAGTGATGCACGAGTTGGCGCAGCGCCCAGGTGTGCATCGAACGAGGACGGGGGCAGTTTCGTCATCGTGGCGGCAGAGTGCATTCGCCTCTTCGTAGTAGCAGGCGTTCAATGGACCTTCGTAGTAGTTGTGCGCGACGTTCGCGAGCATGGCTCTCTTTCGGCGCTCGTCGACCGGCGCGTAGCCGGGGAAGTCGCCAAGTTCTTCTCGTATGGCAGCCAGATCGGCGAAGAGTCGCTGATGGCCTCCGCGGCTTGGAATCACCCCGGCGATCATGTCGTCGTAGTGGTCCTCCATGTCCGCAAGGCGCGCAGCCGCCTCCTCGGCCTCGACCTCGGCGCGAAATCCCGATTCGCTGGTTCCGGCATAGCCTTGAAAGGTCGTCGCTCGCACGTGCTTGAACTGGCGCTTACCGGCGACGAAGCCGAACGGTTGCTCGGAGATGAACCATGCAAGCGTGCGCCGAAACTGACTTGTGGTGAACCGCCAGGGTGCATCGCCAGGGCTGGGAACTGGGTCGTGCGGACGAGTGAGATTGAGGTGGTCGCGAAACTCGTTGAGCAGGTCGTTGATGTGCTTGCCCAGGATGTTCTGTCTCCGGTCTGGGAGGGTGAACAGAAGAGTCGCGCTGGGGTTGATCCGCTGAAGGATGTCCAGTGCCTTGCTGACCTCTTCTACGACTACCCACGTGGCCCTTTGGCCCGTACTAGCCCGTCCCTTGTAGACAGTGCTCTCGACCTTGTGTCTGATGGTGCCGTCAGCAAGGTCCTCGGTGAAATAGCATCCCGGCTCCATGGCCTGCACTTCGCTGTCGCGCATGCCAGAGAGGAACGCGGTGACGACGTAGCAGGCCACGATTAAAAGTCGTCGCTCCTGGAAGGCGCTGATGCGGTCGAACCGAGCACGCCACGGCTGACCAGTTTCGGGGTCAATGGTGATGGGGGTGTCGAGCCCGCCAGGTTCAAGACCCAATCGGGCGGTGGCGTCGTTCAGCATCGCGGCGATGTAGGAGCGCCTGCCGACTCTGTTGTGAAGCCCCGCCAGGCCGAGACAGACAGCCGTGTTGAGTGTTCCTCCCTCGTCGGGCGTGGGGCGTCCTTTTGCGCGTGCAATCCGCATCGGCAGCATGGGCAGTCCGCGCCCCGCTAGTTGCCGGGCTTCCAGCCATCTGGCCAGCACGGCGATGGCCTCGTCCCGTGGGGGGTTGGCGTCCACCTCATCGAGGCGTCTGCACTCGTGCGTCACCGCCAGGATGTCCGGAGCGGCTGTCAGGACGTAGAAGAGCGCCCCGCGCAGGTAGGGCTCCATGACCTCCTTGGGGATACGCGGGGTCCTGTTCTCTTCCGGCTTGGGCTCCCCTACCGCAGCGCTTGGCGACAGGCCGTCCCAGGGGAAGACACTGAGCCGGTCATGGGTGAGCCAGTGGCCATGCTCGTAGATCCTCTTCAGCAGGGCGAGTCGATGACGGCGGATGAACACCGTCGCTGGCTGGTTCCTCGCTCCTAGGAGGTTGAGGAAATCGATCTGGTCCTGCTCAGTGAGGTCAGCCAACCGTAGGCTGCGTTGCTCCAGGAATGACAGGAGTAACCGCAGCCGCCCATGGTCGGTGTAGACCGAGACGATCGAGGGCAGCCGCCTGCCCTGCCGTTCTCGACGAACGAGCCGGGAATAGGTGAACTCCTTGGCGAGGAGCCGGTGATGCGGGTTCTCGATCTCGGTGAAGTCAATGAAGTAGTCGTGAGGGTAGTTGGTCCGGTGGGACGCTGGAGTCAGGTTCCAGTAGTCGTCGCCGAAGACCGGCAGGGGCGTGGCGTGGCCCTTGCGGAGAACGCGGCCAGCGAGCACATAGGCGTCGGGCTGGACATGAGCCGACTGCGGCGCAGCGCTAGGTTTCCATCCTCCATAGACGAGCCGGAGCCCCGTCCAGTTCGAGGAGTCGTCAGCCACGGCGGGCTTCTGCATCTGGGAGAAGGGGCGGCACGTGAAGCACGCTGGCGTCGGACTCTGCTATCGCCTTTGCCTGAATGACGAGCGACTCGGGAAATGAAGGGATGATCTGCGTGACGGCGCGGCGGTAGGGCCTGCCGTAGGTGGCCTCCCATTCTCGTTCGTTGAGGCGCTCGCGCTGGTGCTCGGCCATGCTCACGAAGGCCAAGACGGCGGGCAACTTGCCGCTGTGCACGACCGCGTTCCTGCATTCCCAGCAACCCCAGACGGCGGCTGGACAGGCGGTGCCTGCTGGAGCAAACGGGCTGTTGAAGAAGTCCTTGCAGTCCGCGACCCAGACGTTATGTCCGCCGCTCATCATTTCGGCGGCGACTTGCCTGCTCACTTCGAGCGCCGCGGCAGCATCTTCCGGGGCAGCACGTAACCGCGCTTCCTTCTCGACAGTGAGCACGGTGCACGAGTCCATAAGCATCTGGATGCCGTCGGCCACCGCCTGGTCGTGAGCAGCCTCCAGGGCCGGAACGTCGGCATAGTGGTTGACCGCGACCTCGACGCTGTGTCCTTGGACCCAGAGCGAGGGGTCGCCGCCCACGGCACGGTAATGGCTGGCCTTCCAGGTCTTCCGGAGCCTGCGCAATAGCAGGACCAGTGGGCGCCCGTCGTCGTCCCTGAGGCCATGTCGCTCGACAAAGCGCATCATCGCGTCGGCCTGGACGAGTTCGCCTGCCGCTCGTCGTTGGCGCTGCTTCTGGCCGAAACTACTGAACCTGGCTCGCCGCAGTGCCCCTCGGTCGTAGTAGATCCATAGGGCGTTGTGGTGCTCTTCGTCGGTGTTGGTCTCTTCCCAGTGCTTGCGGGCCGTGGCGGTTAGGCGTAACGCCGTCCGGATGATTCCGCCAGGAGTCCGAAGGCCGCCGTCCCGAACGCGCAAGGTGTTCCACGTATGACCGTGTCGACGTCGCTTGAGGTAAGTGACCGTGACGTAGCCGCGCTCCGGGTTGGAGAGGCAGTCAGCCTTCAGGGTCTTGACGGATTCGATCTCCAGGCCGCATGCCAGCGAGAGCGCGACCCAGAGGGCCAGGAGGTCCTGCCCGGTCGGATAGACAAGTTGGTTGAGCGGTTGGAGGGAGTTGGTGTTGTGCCATCTGGCAGGGACATGCGGTCGGAGCCCGGCCCAACCCAACACACCCCGCTCATGGATCAGCCACACCAAGTTGCTGCGGTTCTCGTACCCGTATTGAGCCGGGTCCTTGCCCTCCGCGAGTAGGGCCGCGCCCTCAACGGTGATCCGCTCAATCGCCGCCACGATGTCCCGTTGGGCTGCGGCGCGCAGCCGCTGGCCGACAGCCTCGGAGTAGGGATCGATGTGGCCGTCCTCACCGACTTCGCCCTCGGCGTTGTAGCGCAGCCGATACCTCATCTCGTCGGTCAACGCCTCCGGCCGTAGGCGGCCTACTTCCCGAAGAAGCGTGACCACCTGGCTCGTTCGGACGTACGGGTTCTTTGCGGACGACGAGGACGCCTCCTCGCGTAGGTGGTTCTCGAATCGCGCTAGATGAGCCGGAGTCAGGTCGCGGGTCGACATCGACGCGTTGTCGGGCTGGTCGTGCGCTAGCCATGCGTCGAAGGTGCGAATCCCGACCGCGTACTGAGCGATAGAGCCGGGGGTCTTGAGTCGTTGGGCCACCCTTGTCAAGGAGTCCAGCGCCTCGACCAGTTGGCGGACCAGCACCAGACAGAGAGCGTCCGTGAAGTGGATCACCACATCCGCTCGACCAGGAAGCCGGACCGTGAGGACCAGTAATGCCAGCGCCCTCGGGGCCGACTCGGGCTCCTCAGCGACGGCCGGACTGAATCGAACCGTGCGCCGACCGCGCTCGACTGCCCTCCTCACGCGGCCTCACTCTCGGCCACTAAGGATTCCCACTGTTCGACTGCGTCGTCGAGGTACTCCTGGGCCTCAGCCAACGTGTCGAGGTAGCGCAAGGTAGTGGTCGGGTGTCGGTGGCCAAGCATGCTCTGCAACTTCTTCAACGGCTCGGTCAGGTGTCGGGCATACGCGCTACGCCTTCCCTCCCGAGCCAGCGCCGCGTGGGCCTCTACCAGTCGGCTGAGCATGTGAACCGCGAACGTGTGCCGCAAGGTATGAGGCGTTGCTCCGATGTCTAGCCCGAGTCGCTGACATCGAGCGCTCGCCGACTGGAAGATGCCCTCCCACGTGTCGAGCGCCATCGGACCACCGTCCTCGCCGAGCCAGAGGGCCAGCGGTTCTACCGGCTCGCCTGTGTCGGAGACGAGTAGCAGTCGGAGACGTTCGTCCACATCAAGGTCCCGCAACTCGTAGACCTTGAGCCCTCCGTCGCCACTCCTCATCTCAACGCGGCCAGCCCCCACGCGTTTACACGCCAGCCAATCGTCCGTCAGGTAGATCCCGCGCCCACGCCCGACCGCGATCGCATTCCCACGCTCAATGGAGAGGTACTCATGCAGCCCGCGATAGATGCGCCACGGTAGCCGGATGCGACGCCCCCGCCTGCGCTTGGCGACGGCCGAAGCGAGCCGGAAAACCTGCGTGCGCTGGACCATGCCAGGAATCTTCGGTGGCAAGTCCGCCGTTGTGAGGGATCCGCCTTCACGTAGCCGCATGCCGGTCATCGCTAGCGTCTGACACATCAGAGCGTTCCGCTCGGCGTTTCTCAAACGGGACCGAGGGTCATCGGCGCCACTGAGCAACTTCCCCTTCATTCCAACGTCTCTGAAGTGGCGGTACTCGGGAACAGTCAGATACCTGGCCCCCTCGACGTCACCGTTCAATTCATAGGCGCTATTGACCTGTCGGGACGCAAATCCTCCCGACGCCAGCCGATAGCGGACAGTTCTGTAGTGGAAGGGCAAGTCGGCGGTCCAGCCCTGTCGCCTCCCGTAGTTGTAGAGGTTGTCCAGCGCTGCAATGCCGCGGTCCCAGGTCGTCGAAGAGATGGCCTTGCCGTCGGGAGGCTTCACCAGGCGCCGCGCCGCGTAGTAGGCGACAAGGTCATCCTCGTTCGCCTCCCAGACGCCCTTGCCTCGCGCTTCTCGGAGGAAGCGCGCCCACGTCAGAACGTCCCTGCCGTATGCCTTCCACGTGTTCGCCGCTGGCGCTCCGCTCGTGGGCAGTGAGCGCGTCCACTGGCTGAGCCGGAGGTCGTAGGAGCCGTCATCCCCGATGAAGAAGGGCATCCCCGGTGGGACTAGGAGCGCATCGGTCAGGACGGACGCAAGCCGCTTGCCTTCGACCGGATCACCCAGCGTCGGGGACGCTCGGAGCACGTCGGGGTCGGTGTGAAACATCTCCATGATCGGTGACGCTGCCGCGGGTCAACGGAGCCCGAGTCGCTGGTCCTCGGAGCAGCAGGCCCGGTCGGCGGGGTCGGTCGGAAGGCCATCACGCGCCTTGTCGGGCCTGCGAGTGTCACGTCTTGAGCGAGACATGGGACCGGACCAATGAAGAGCGAGTGATGGCGCATCCATGGGGCTCTTCTACATTACCCACTGCGCCAAGGGCAACCCATTCCGGCATGCGCCCGGATTGCGCGTACCGGCCTTATGCAGCCATTGTGTCAAGCACTGCCGGTACGAATCCCACATTTCCCTTGCGTAGCAAGGAAAGTTCCGGACGTCGGCAACAAGAAGCGGCTCGACCAAGGGTCACGGTGACTCGCGGGATGGGCTCAGTTCGGGCCAGGTCCTGGCTAGGGCGGGGCGGTCCCGCCCGCGGTCGCCGCGGCTCGGGCAGCCTCCTGGTCCGCTCCAGGAGGCCCGTGACCCCAGGGTGCGGCCACTCACCCTGGGGTCGGCTCAACGAGGTGGAAGGTCTTCCGCCAGGATCTGGAAGTGAGGTGGCGGAGGCGTGGTGGCCTGGCACCCCACGCGTCGCACCTTCACCTCGATCTGCACGACCTCATGAGGCCCACCGATGGCCGTCCACCCCGTCATGCCGTCCTCGACGTCAAGGGGGTTGCGAAGCACGTGCGCAACCGATTCCACGATCTTGAGGGGGTCTGGAGAGACGAGCGGCGTTATTGAGACCACGTCGGCGAGGGGAATGCCGAAGTACGCCCCGTCATCCAACTCGACATCCAATCCGGGAAGGCGTGCCTCCCCCTCTGGCGCACCCTCGTCCCGGAACCAGATCGGGCCTACAGGGCGGCCCGTCACTCGCTGTCCATCCCTCGTGACCACGACGATGCGTTCCTGCATACCTAGCCAAGCAGCCGTGTGGCTCTCGCCGGTCTCCGTCGCCGCGCGCCAGCAGGTGCAGCCGTCCGATGCGTGGGGCATGGGCCTCCTCACGGTCGCGAGCGCCCGCCTCCCCAGCAACGATCCAAGGAGACGATCAACACCCGAACCCAGCATAAATGCTGTGGTGACCGGCTGGGAGTCCGCAGACGGTTACATGTCGTGCCCGGCCGCAAGTCCACGCCTCACGTCAGGCTGTCTCCCGAGAGAAGCAAGGCCCTAGGAGAGCGAGTTCGCCAGGCACGACAGCATGCAGAGGTGACCCAAGAAGCGCTCTCCCACGCGTCAGGCGTTGGGGCCGAACACATCCAGCGGATCGAACGCGGGGCCGCCAACCCGACCGTCGCGACCATCTACGCGATCGGGGACGCGCTCCAAGTGCAGGCTCGGACCCTGATGCCGGACTAACGAGGCGCCCGGCGTGGCCGGCGCCTGCTGTCGCATACGGCCCTAACGACGCGGCGCCCGGAGGGTTAGCCCTCACCGCTCCCGGCGGCCGTGCTCCGTCTGGTGATCGGTCACGGCTCCCAGGTCCACGGAGTCGTCCTGCGAGGCGTCGGACTCGATGCGGACCTCTTGAGGCTTCTCGCGGGAGGTGTCGTCCTGCCGTGAGGCGCTTCCGGGACCGGGACCGTCTCTGGCGCCGCCGCAATGCTCAAGGCGCCCGCCGAGCGCGTCTGCCACCGCGCGGCTGTACGTCACTCGTCACTCGGTGAAGCCCCGAGCGGCGACACGCCACCGGAACAGCGAGCGCTGAGACGGTGACACCGCGTAGAACCTGATGGTGCGCGTCTCGCAACTTAAGGTTCACGACTTCCGAGGGTGGTCGTCCCTCGACCTGAAGCCTCGCGGTCATGTCGTCCTGGCTGGCGTTCCTCGGTCGGGACGCAGTGACATCATCGCGGCCCTCCGCTGTGTACTGGATGCGGGAAGCACACGCGCCCAGCCTCGTCTCAGCGACCTCCACCAGTGGGGCTCCAGTGGGGCCGCTCCCGCCTCGGCCTTGCATCAAGCCACGGAGCCGGACGCATCCGACATCGCTGAGTCGGAACTTCAGAGTGCTGCCGCTAACGCGGTCCCTGAGGAGACCGTCTACCGCGCTGATGAGTGCCTCGTCGAGGTGACGCTGATCGACCTCGACCCGGAGGTGCAGCAACTGTTCGACGGGTTCTTGGAGCCCCAGGACGAGCAAGGGCTGGCGGCTACTGGGGACCCGGCGCCGAGCGCGAGGTTCTGTGTCCGTCTCGCGTATCGCTTGACGTATGACGCTGTCACCGATGCTCTTGATCACTTCGTCTACTACCCGGTCAGGAGCAATCCTGCATCGGGGCAGTTCGTTCGAGTTCCTGCGGCCGTCCGTCGAGCACTTCCTGTGGTGATTTTGCAGCCTGGCCAGCCGCTTCAGTTGCGAGCCGAGGGCGCGCTTCGTCGGATCCTGTCGGATCGCGACCCCGCGGAGACGCTGGCCGCGTTTGAGCGTCTGGCCGACTCGGTTGCCGTCGCGACTTCCATGCTTGGAAGCGAGCCGACCGTCACGGAGGCCGTAGACGCAGTCCTAGATGCGGCGGCACTTGGCGGCCGACTTGGAGACTTCAAGACGACGTCGGAGCATGTCAGTTTCGCCGCGGAGGACGGCAGTTTGAGCGCCCTTCTGCGGGCGGTCCAGCCAGCGCTCCGGCTGGATGGTGCTGGCACCCTTCCGCTGATAAGCCACGGAAGCACGGTCGCTGCCATTATTTCGGCCGCTGAAGCCGTCCTTCAGGCACAGGTTCCGGGCGCGGTCGTTCTGTCTGATGACTTCGGAGATCAACTGGATGCTCCGACAGCAGAGCACCTGGCCGGGATCATTCGTTCCAAGGCTGGACAGGCGTGGCTCTCGACAAGGCGCCCTGACGTGGTCCGGGCCTTCTTACCTGCCGAATTGGTGCGCCTGACGCGGCATGACGGTGCACGAAAGCACCACCAACTGGGGCGTCCCCGTGACAAGAAGGACCTCATTGCTCTCCGCCAACTCCATACGCAACTGTTGGCCGCGGTCACCTCGCCGAGCGTTGCTATAACAGAGGGGCCTCACGACGTGGCCGCGTTCGGCTTTGTCGACCGGCACCGGAAGGCCCAGCGCCGCATGTCTGCTCATGGGGTTCGCCTAGTTGCTGCGGGCATGGGCGGAGATGGAGGCACTGCACAGATTCCCAAAGTTGCCCAACTGGCTCATGAGTTGGGATTCCACGTCGTTGCCGTAGTGGATGGCGACAAGTCGTCGACACAGACAGACGCAGAACTGAAGGCAATCGAGGCAGCCTGCGATGCGGTAGTTCGCTTGCCTGACGGCGTCGCGATCGAAGCGGCCATCGTGATGGGATTCGATTCGTTAGCGCTTCGTGCAGCGAGTTCGACGCTGCCACTCTATGGCTTCACAGATCCCTTGGCTGCGGTAACGAATGACGCCGAGGCGCTCACGGCGATCATCAAGGCGCTGCACAAGTACGGCTACCACGAGCAGTTCTTGTCAGCCTTGGTCGCTGAGACACGCCTCCTCCCCACACTGGCCTGCCGTGCTCTGGACGCGATCGCCCAGGGGAGTAATCCCTCACATTCGGGCGCGAAGACCCTGCTCGTCTCCGCGCTAGAGACGACGGACAGCCAGTGACGTACACGCCCACCCCTGAGCAGATCAAGGTCATCAACGCCACGGACCCTGTGCTAGTCGTGTTGGGTGGAGCCGGTACGGGGAAGACCACTACGGCAGCCGTTGCGGCTAGGAAGCGCATCGAGGATGCAGAGTCGGAACGCCTCCGGGTGAGGCGGGATGCTCTGCTCAGTGGCAAGCGAGCGAAACAACGACCTCCGGCGCGAGCCCTCTTCTTGTCGTTCTCGCGCACCGCTGTCGCTCAGGTGATCGATCGGGCCAGCAGTGTCATCGGCCCCACGCTCCAGCGCCTCGACGTGGCGACCTTTGACGGATTCGCGTGGAGGGTGATCAACGACTTCGGCGCCCACTACGGATACCCGCCGCCGCAGTCGGTCGTCTCCGCCGCCAGCGCCAAGGTGCCCGGCGCCCCGCAGGGGCTCACCTACCAGCAACTGATCCCTGCGGCGCGCAAACTGCTGGCGCTGTCAAACGTTGGCGCTCACTACGACGACCGCTACTGCCTTGTCATCTGCGACGAGTTTCAGGACACGAACGACCTGGAATGGGAGTTCATGCAGGAGATCGCCCCCGCAGCGCCACGGATGCTGCTCGGCGATGCCAACCAATGCATCTACGCTGACATGAAGAGGATTGATCCGGAGGTCCGTATCGCTGACGCGTGCGCGTTGCCGGGCGCCCAACGTGTTGACCTGTCAGCCGAGAGTCATCGGGACCCAAGCCAGGTCCTGCCCGCCGCCGCCGCTGCTGCTCTGCGCCGGAAGTTCTCACACCCATACGTCGCGACGGCGGCATCCTCAGGGCGTCTTCGAGTGACCCGGAAGAGGAGCCCGAAGGGTTATGCAGAGATAGTTGACCTGACCGCCCGAGCACGGCACGAAGGCAGAACGGTCAACATCTTCACGCACACGAACAATGCAACGGCCGACCTATCCGACGCCCTCACCGACGCAGACGTGCGGCACGAGCAAGTCGGCTTCGGCGAGGCGCATGGCGAGGCGCTTTCGGCCCAACTAGAACTCCTGCGGTACGCCTGGCGCCAAGAGGCCGCCCCACGCCGAGCGCTAGCCGTCTACATGACCGCCAACTATCGCGGCAAGACCCTGCCTGACCTTGCGCAGCAGGTGCTTGACCGAACCAATCCAGCCCTAGAACGGCAGATCGAAGACCTCGCGAACAACCTCGTCACCGCCGGGGACCTAAGAGACGTAGAAGCCCTTGCCCAGCACGTCCGAGAGGCATACGCCCATGTCGGTATGGAGCGCGGACAAGAGACCTGGACTCAAGCGTCGGCCCAGTTTCGCAGTGCCCTCAACCTGCTGAACGTCAGCACCGGCAGCATCGCTGCCGTCGAGGCTCAACTCGGACAGGCGCATGACGACACCTTGCTCAACTGCCATCGCCAGGCCGCCCGGCAAGTCCAGGTGATGAACCTTCATCAGACCAAAGGCCGGGAAGCGGACGTTACTCTGCTCCTACTTCAGGAGGACGAATGGCATGGCCGGGAGAGGGAGCCCTTCCCCAAGGGTTCACGTCTCTTGTACGTGGTGATGACAAGGGCCCGGCAAGAAGCACACATCGTATGCGGGACAGAAGTCCACGCACTGTGGCGACCGCTCGTGGAAGCAGTGGAGAAGTCTCAGCCTTGACGGTCGGTCTGGCGGGCAGTCGGGCATAGCGGGAGCCCCTACCGGCCCGCCAGTGGTTGGCAGAGGAGAAGCGGTGGGGTAGACCGATGCCGTGACGACGCCCACGACCGAGCAGATTGCGATCTTGCTCGGGCTCGGCGGAGAGTTCCAGAGTGACGACGGGCTCACCTCCGTCACGCGGGCGCGACTGTCCTCCGGTGACAAGTTCGACGTCCTCTGTTCCTGCCGCGAGTGGCTCGGATGGAGCGAGTGCCCGTTCGCTAGCCCATGGCAGCCGAGGGCATGGGAGCGACCTGTCTTTTCGAGTCTTGAGGGGGTCGCAGCGCGGGTGTCTGCTCATCTGGCGGAGCGCCCCGTATGGCGCCCAGGCAGAGGAGTCAGGGCCTGACTGCGATTGACGCTTAGAGCCGAGCGCGCACGCTCGCCGCGAGGCGCAAGGGTTGGCCGACTGCTGCCCGCCAGACTGTAGGAGCCAGCGCCGCCCCATCCGGATCCCGAGACTCCAGGCAGTGACCGGTTACCTTCGGCGGTGCGCCGCGCACGAAGCGTGGTGCGCGATCGAGCGCCAGACTCACGGGGGAGGACACCAACGTGCGAACGCGTGCCCAGTCCAAGCAAGAGCACGGACTCGCTATGGCGGTCGTGGATGCCCCGCTGAGCAGCGGCCGTCGGGAACCCAAGTGACGGAAGAGGGTGCCCGTGCGCTTGCGATGGCGCTGATACCGGAGTCTCCCGCGCCGCTGAGCCTTGCGGAACTGGAGAACCACCTTGCCGGGGCAGCGGACCTGTTGCGCGGGACTATCGACCAATCCGACTTTAAGGCATACATCTTCCCGTTGATGTTCTTCAAGCGAATCAGCGATGTGTACCTGGAGGAGTACCGCGACGCCCTGGCCGACTCCGGGGGCGACCATGAGTTTGCGGCGTTCGCGGAGAATCATCGGTTTGCGATACCCGAAGGCTGCCTGTGGGCGGACGTCCGCTCGCGGACAGAGAATGTTGGCCAGGCGTTGGTGACCTCGTTCCGAGGTATTGAGAAGGCCAACCCTCTGACGCTCTATGGCATCTTCGGCAACGCCTCTTGGACGAACAAGGACAAACTGTCCGATGCGCGACTTCTTGACCTCATTGAACATTTCTCAACGAGGCCGCTAACCAATGCGGCTGTATCGCCGGACGTGTTCGGACAGGCGTACGAGTACCTTATCAAGCGTTTCGCCGACCAGTCCAATAAGAAGGCTGGGGAGTACTACACCCCACGTTCGATCGTGCGCTTGCTCGTAGACATCCTTGCCCCACAGGAGGGCGAGACGGTCTACGACCCTGCCTGCGGCACCGGCGGCATGCTCATTGAGGTCATTGAGCACGTGAAGCGCAACGGTGGCCGCCCTCAGTTGCTCTGGGGCAAGTTGTTCGGCCAGGAGAAGGTTCTGGCCACCTCCGGCATCGCCCGGATGAACATGCTCTTGCACGGCGTCGAGGACTTCGACATCGTCCGCGGGGACACACTCCGCGATCCGGCCTTCTTTGATCGAGACCACCTGGCCCAGTTTGACTGCGTCATCGCCAACCCGCCGTTCTCCCTCAAGAACTGGGGCGAGTCCGAGTGGGCGGCGGATCGTTGGGGCCGCAACGCGCTCGGTGGCCTGCCCCCGAAGGGCTACGCAGACTGGGCCTGGGTGCAGCACATGACCGCCTCGGCGACCTCCCGTACCGGCCGTGTCGCCGTTGTTCTTCCTCAGGGCGCGCTGTTCCGGCACGGGGCGGAGGCCCGGATCCGCAGACACTTCATAGAGGCCGACAAGATTGAGGCCGTCATCGGCCTGGCGCCGAACCTGTTCTACGGAACCGGGTTAGCCGCCTGTGTGCTGGTCCTGCGCCAGCACAAGCCCGCCACTACGAAGGACAAGGTCCTCTTCCTTAACGGAGAGATGCTCTTCAACAGAGGGCGTAATCAGAACACGCTCGACCCTGAGCATGCCGAGACGCTCCTGAAGGCATACCAAGCCTTCGTCGACGAGCCCGGCTTCGCTCATGTCGCGTCCCTGTCAGACGTCGCGGCTAACGACTTCAACCTCAACATCCCGCTCTACGTTGACCCCACAGACGACCGTGACGGATCAACTCTTGAGGAATCTCTTGCTGGCCTGGAACAAGCGCAGCGATTGGCTTCGGCCGCCCGTGCCGACCTAGAGGCCGAACTCGTCAAGTGGGGATTGGGTACATGAGCGCCCCGATACAGCGCATCACACAGCAGGAACTGGAGTCCTACCTTTGGGGCGCCGCCGTACTCCTTCGTGGCCTTATCGACGCAGGTGACTACAAGCAGTTCATCTTCCCCCTCGTCTTCCTCAAGCGCCTGTCCGACGTTTATGACGAGGAGCACGCCGCTGCACTTGAGGTCTATGGCGACGAAGAACTGGCAGACCTGCCTGAGAATCACCGCTTCGCCATCCCCGAGGGCGCCCACTGGAAAGACATCCGTGCGACCACCCGCAACAAGGGCGCCACGCTGCTTAAGGCAATGCGCGCCATCGAGGCCGCTAACCCTGACAGCCTATACGGCGTCTTCGGGGACGGTGACTGGGGGAACAAGGACCTCCTGCCGGACTCCACACTCAACGACCTCGTCGAGCACTTCTCCAAGAAGACGCTGTTGGTGGCAAATCTCCCAGAAGATGAACTTGGGCAAGGGTACGAGTACCTCATTAAGAAGTTCGCTGATGACTCCGGTCACACCGCGCAGGAGTTCTATACCAACCGCACACTCGTTCACTTGATGACTCTCATGCTCCAGCCGGAACCGGGAGAGTCCATTTACGACCCCACCTGCGGGACCGGCGGCATGCTTATCTCGACCGCCGCCGAGGTGAAGCGGCAGGGCAAAGAGTGGCGCAACCTCCGCCTATACGGCCAGGAACTCAACTACGGCACCTCGGCTATCGCCCGCATGAACCTCTTCTTGCACGGGGTTGTTGACGGTCACATCGCCCACGGCGACGTCCTCGCAGCGCCGGCCTTCCACGACGCGCACGGACAACTGCGCACCTTCGACGTCGTCCTTGCGAACCCGCCGTACTCCATCAAGGCATGGAACCGTGCGTCGTTCACGAAGGACCCCTACGGGCGCAATGCATGGGGTGTTCCGCCACAAGGAACGGCGGACTATGCCTTCATCCAGCACATCGCCAAGAGCCTAAACCGGAGAACTGGTCGCGCGGCGGTCTTGCTGCCTCATGGTGTCCTGACCCGGTTCGCAGAGGCCCAGTTCCGGCGCGCCATGGTGGAATCCGATCTGGTCGAATGCGTGATCGGGTTGGCGCCAGGGCTGTTCTACAACTCGGGGATGGAAGCCATCCTACTGATTCTGCGGGCAGACAAGCCAGCCGATCGACGCGGCAAGGTTCTCTTCATCAACGCTAGAACACAGTACGTGCGCGAGCAGGCCCAGTCTTTCCTCCGCACCAGCCATCAACAGATGATCTTGACGGCCTATCAGGCGTTCGCGGACCAAGGTGGTTTCGCGCACGTCGCCACGCTTGACGAGATTGCCGAGAAGGACCACAGCCTCGCGATCCCGCTCTACGTCAGCGAGTCAGCGGCCCCGAGCGTCAACGAGCAGGTCTTGGTCAACGATGCCGTCGCGTTGTGGCGGCAGGCGGTTGCAGAGTCCGACTCGGCGATCAACCGGGTGCTCGGCATGCGTCGAGAGGGGATGCGTCAGTGAGCCTGAACCTTGACAAGAGCACGTGGAAGCGCGTCCGCCTCGGCGATGTGATTGCCCGCTCCAGGCAGCAGGTCGATCCGCAGGCCGGAACTGTCGATCGCTACGTCGCCGGAGGGCACTTCGACTCTGGATCGCCGATGGTCGAACGTTGGGGCGACGTGAACGACGGGCAGATGGGATCCACCTTCCGTTACGTCTTCCATCCGGGGCAAGTCCTCTTCATCTCTGCGAGACCGTATCTGCGCAAAGTAGCCATCCCGCAGTTCGGCGGCGTCGTAGCAGACAAGACCTATGTACTGGACGCCATCTCCAAGAACGGACTCCTACAAGACTTCCTTCCCTTCCTTCTGCTGTCTGACCGCTTCTGCGAGTTTGCGATGGCAGAAGCGACGGGGTCCATGAACCCGCGGCTTCTCTGGGGCGCGATGCAACGGTTTGAGTTTGACCTGCCCCCAGTCGAGGAGCAGGAACGGATTGCGCGTCTCCTGTGGTCTTGCACGCGTAGTGTCGCGGCCTCCGAGCGGGTACTCGGAAGTATGGAGCAGGTGGCCCGGTCTTGGCGTTCCTCCGTCTTCTCCGCTGGTCCTCAGGACCGTCTCGACAAGTTCGTCGAAGTAGCACTCGGCAGGCAGCGCGCCCCCCAGCATGAACAAGGCGATCACATGCTGCCGTACGTGCGAGCGGCCAACATCAAGGATGGGCGCATCGACATGACGGATTTGAAGGTCATGAACTTCACGCCAGCCGAGCAGGAGAAGTTTCGCCTGGAGGCGGGGGACGTGCTCGTTACTGAGGGATGCGGATCCCTGAAGGAACTGGGAAACTCCGCTGTCTGGCAACGTGAGGGCGATCGAGAGGTCTTCTTTCAGAAGACTCTCATCCGTCTTCGATCTATTGAGGGTCGCAGTAATGCGACTTTGGTCCGCGAGTGGGCTCGCTGGGCCCAAGAGGCTGGACAGTTCGCGCGAATAGCCAAGGGAACCGGGATTCTCCACCTCACGGCAGTCAGGTGCGCTACTCTGCCGTTTCGGCTCCTAACAGAAACGGAGCGCGACCAAATCTCCAAGGAGGCGGACGACCTTGAGTCGGCCTTGGCCGTCCTGCATGAGGCAGTGTCTGTGGAGCGACGGATGATGTCGAGTCTTATGGAGAGTCTTTGGAGCGTCGCGTGACGTTCAACGAGGCGAACTCGGTTCGAGACTTCGTACGCGATCTCGTTGGGTCGGTAGACGTGCAGTTCATTCCCGGAAGAGAACTCCCTCGGACGACGGACAGCGTCCTTCTAGAGGCGCAGGTGAAGGCGGCCCTGATCCGGCTCAATCCGGAGGTCGAATCGGAACCGAGCCGGGCTGACGAAGTCCTGCACCGGCTGCGGGCCATCATCCTGTCCGCGCGGCAGGGAAGCCTTCTTGCGGCGAATGAGGAGTTTGCGGCCTGGCTGAACGGCGATCGGTCGATGCCGTTCGGGCCCGGCGGAGCGCATACGACGGTGCGACTGATCGACTTCGACAACCCCCAGGCGTCGGCGAATAAGTGGATGGTGTCCACGGAAGTCACCTTCACGAGCGGTCGCATCGAGCGCCGCTTCGACCTGGTCCTGTGGTGCAATGGCCTGCCTGTCGTCGTGGGTGAGGCGAAGTCCCCGGTTCGGCCCGCTTACTCCTGGTTCGACGCGGCTGCCCAAATCCACGACGACTACGAGAAGAACGTGCCGTCGTTCTTCGTGCCGAATGTCCTGTCCTTCGCTACGGAGGGCAAGGACTTCCGGTTCGGCTCGGTCGGGATGCCGGTCGGGATGTGGGGACCATGGCGCAAGGAACCTGATGGCAGCGCACCGGTGCCGGTGGGCCTGGCGGCCGTCGAGGAGGCCATCAGAGGAGTGCTGTTCCCGGCGACGATCCTGGACTTCCTCCGATTCTTCACGGCGTTCGCCACGGATAAAAAGCACCGCAAGATCAAGGTCATCGCTCGATTCCAGCAGTTCCAGGGCGCCAACCTGATGGTCGAGCGCGTTCTCAACGGCCGGATCAAGAAGGGTCTAATCTGGCACTTTCAAGGCTCGGGCAAGTCGCTGCTCATGGTCTTCGCCGCCCAGAAGTTGCGCGCGATGGCCCGGCTCGCCAACCCGACTGTGCTTATCGTCGTGGACCGCATCGACCTCGACACCCAGATCACGGGGACCTTCACAGCGGCGGACGTGCCCAACCTCGTGTCATCCGACAGCCGCGCTGAACTCCAGCAACTGCTCCGTGAGGGCGCTCGCAAGGTCATCATCACGACCATCCACAAGTTCTCGGAGGCGCCCGGCGTCCTCGACGACCGTCACAACATCATCGCGATGGTCGACGAGGCGCACCGCACCCAGGAGGGCGACCTCGGTCGGAAGATGCGCGAAGCGCTTCCGAACGCCTTCTTGTTCGGTCTCACCGGCACCCCGATCAACAAGCGGGACCGCAACACCTTCTGGGCGTTCGGGGCTGAAGAAGACAAGGGTGGCTACCTGTCCCGATACACCTACCAGGACTCCATCCGCGACGGCGCCACGCTGCCCCTGCACTTCGAGCCCCGCCTGAGCGAGATCACCATCGATCAAGAGGGCATCGACGATGCCTTCAACGAACTCGCCACCCGCCACGACTTGAGCGAGGCGGAGAAGACGGCCCTCTCGCAGAAGGCAGCGTCTCTGGAGACGTTGATCAAGTCTCAGGACCGGGTCCAGAAGGTCGCCGCCGACATTGCTGAACACTTCACGAGCAAGGTCGCGCCCAATGGCTTCAAGGGGCAGGTCGTCGTCTACGACAAGGCCGCCTGCGTCGCCTACAAGGAGGCACTCGACGGCCTCCTAGGGGCGGACGCCTCGGCTGTGGTGATGAGCATTGACGCACGGGACCCGCAGGTTTGGAAGGACTGCTTCGCGCTCGACAAGGACGCGGAAGCGAAGTTGCTGGCCCGCTTCAACGATCCGGCCGATCCGCTCCAGGTCATCATCGTGACCGCCAAACTGCTGACCGGCTTCGACGCCCCAATTCTCCAAGCCCAGTACCTCGACAAACCTCTCCGCGACCACACGCTCCTCCAGGCGATCACCCGGACCAACCGGACGTACGCCGAAAAGGGCAAAACCCACGGCCTGGTCATCGACTACCTCGGCATCTTCGACGATGTCGCGCAGGCACTCCTCTTTGACGACAAGAGCGTCCAGCGGGTCATCACCAACATCGCTGAGTTGCGGAACCAACTGCCCGTAGCGATCGCGACAGCGTTGTCGTTCTTCCCCGGCGTGGATCGAACGGTGAGCGGCTATGAAGGGCTCATCCAGGCCCAAGCAGCGCTCGCGGACGACGCCGCCAAGGACGCCTTCGCCCTTGCGTACAGCATCGTTGGGCAGTTGTGGGAGGCACTCAGTCCCGACCCGATCCTCAGTGATCACGAGGCGAACTACCGATGGCTCACCGACGTGTACGAATCGGTCAAGCCGACCGACCTCACCGGACGCCTCGTCTGGCACTCACTGGGTGCGAAGACCCTCGGTCTGATCAACGAGCACGTCACCGTCGAGGTACCGCGCACCGATCTAGAGACGATCATCCTCGACGCGCAGGTCATCGAGGACCTCTCCTCCGGCAAGCAGCGGGAGGTCAAGGAGGAACTGGAGCGGCAGATCACCGCTCGCATCGCCAAGCACATCAACAATCCGAAGTTCGTGGAACTGGGCCAGCGGCTCAACGCGCTTCGCGAGAAGTACAGCCACGGGCAGCAGGCCAGCCTGGAGTTCTTGAAGGAACTGTTTGCTCTTGCTCGCGACACCGTGGCTGCCGAGAAGGAGGTCGCCGAGGTGCCCCGCGAGGAGCGCGGCAGGGCGGCCCTCACCGAACTGTTCGAGTCCCTGAAGGACGCCGACACCCCTGTCATGGTGGAGCGTGTCGTGAACGATGTAGATCAGGTGGTGAAGTCTGTCCGGTTCGATGGCTGGCAGAACACCTCTGAAGGCGATCGACTGGTGCAGCAGGCGCTGCGCAAGACCCTCTACGTCAAGTACAAGATCCGCGACAACGATGTGTTCGAGCGAGCGCTCGGCTACATCCGTGAGTACTACTGAGAACCTCTTTTCCTCCTACTGCTGAGTCTCTCTCTCCTTCGTTGACACGGCGGTCAGGCTGGTGCCCATCGCCTGGTTAGGACTGGAGAAGCGGGCTTCGGCGGTGACGTGATGACACGCCCACCTGCCGAATAAGGTCTTGTGCACGCTGCACGCCAACAGCGCCCGCGAGGCGGTCACCAAGATGTGCACCCTGCCCCTGCTGGCCGGCGAGAACATCGGCCACGCGTTCGTCGTCCCCACGGTGGCCGCCAGCGTCGACCTGGTCGTGCACGTTGGCAGCGACCCCGACGGACGGCGCCGAGTGCGCGAGGTCGTCGCCGTCCCGGGCCGCGCCGAGGACGGCGTCATCGAGCTCGCCGACGTCTTCACCACCCGCGACGGCCAGCTGGTCCGCGGCACCGGCTACCCGCCGCACGCCGAGCGCTTCGCCGCCCACGGCTTCGACCTGCCCGCCCTGCTCGACGACGCGCGGTGGCGCGGGTGATCGGCGCCCTGCTCGGGTTGCTGCTCGGCGTCGGCCTGCTGCTGGTCTGGCGCAGCGGCCCGCGCGCCCCGCAGCGCCGGGACCGCACCCGGAGGCCGTCGCGCCGGCAGCAGCAGCTGGCCCCGGCCGGGCTGACCGGCATCAACGCCGCCCAGCTCACCGCCCTGCAGGCCGGGCTGGGGCTGCTGGCCACGGTCGTCGTCCTGCTCACCACCGGCACGGTCACGGTGAGCCTGCTCTTCGGCGCCTTCGCCGCCGCCCTGCCCGTCGTCCAGGTGCGCCGGCTGGCGGTCAAGCGGCGGGCGGACCTGCGCGAGGTCTGGCCGGAGGTCGTCGACAACCTCGCCTCCGCCGTCCGGGCCGGGCTCTCGCTGCCCGAGGCGCTCTCCGCGCTGTCCACCCGCGGGCCGGAGGTGCTGCGCCCGCCGTTCGCCCGGTTCGCCGCCGAGTACCGCTCCAGCGGCCGGTTCGGGAACTGCCTCGACCGGCTCAAGGACGACCTGGCCGACCCGGTCGGCGACCGGATCGTCGAGACGCTGCGGGTGGCCCGCGAGGTCGGCGGCAGCGACCTGGGCCGCGTGCTGCGCACCCTCGCCTCGTTCCTGCGCGAGGACGCCCGTGCCCGCGCCGAGCTGGAGACCCGGCAGGGCTGGGTGGTGCAGGCCGCGCGGCTGGCCGTCTCCGCGCCGTGGGTGGTGCTGCTCCTGCTGGCCACCCAGTCCACGACGCTGGAGGCCTACGACTCAGCACTCGGGACGGCGATCCTGCTCGGCGGCGCGGCGGTCTGCCTGGTCTCGTACCGCCTGATGCTGCGGATCGGCCGGCTGCCGCAGGACGTGCGGGTGCTGCAGTGAGTGAGCATCGCAGCGAGCGCCAACGGGCGAGGAGCGGATCGAACGGGCCGCGGAGCGGCGGGGTGACACAGTGAGCGCCTCGTCGGCGGGGATGCTGCTCGGCCTGGCCGCGGCCGGCGGGGTGCTGCTCGCGGTCACCTTCGCGCCGCCGTTCCGCTCGGTGCGCCTGGTCGACCGTCTGGCCCCCTACGTGCACGACACCCCGCCGCCGTCCCGGTTGCTGGGCACCGCGACCGAGGCCGGGCTGCTCACGGCTGTCCGGCGGCTGTTCGGCCCGGTGGTCACCGACGGTGCCCGCTTCGTCGACCGGGTCCTCGGCGGCCGGACGGCGGTGCGCCGGCGGCTGGATGCGCTGGGCAGCGACGCCGGCGTGGAGGACTTCCGGGTCGAGCAGGTGGTGTGGGGCGGCCTCGGGCTGCTCGGCGCGGCGCTGCTGGCGACGGTCGGCTCGCTGCTGGCCGGGGACGTCAACGTGCTGTCGGTGGCGCTGCTGTGCGTGGCCGGGTTGGTCGGCGGCGTCCTCGGTCGGGACTGGTGGCTGACCCAGCAGGTGCAGCGGCGGGAGGAGCTGCTGCTGGCGGAGTTCCCCGTCGTGGCCGAGCTGCTGGCGCTGGCGGTGACGGCGGGGGAGAGCCCGACCGCGGCGATCGCCCGGGTGACCCGGCTGTCGGGCGGCGAGCTCGCCGGCGAGCTGGGCGCGGCACTGGGCCGGGCGCGCGCGGGCGTACCGCTGGCCGACGCGCTCCAGCACCTCGCCGACCGCACCTCGCTGGACCCGCTGGCCCGCTTCGTCGACGGCCTGCTCGTGGCCCTCGAGCGCGGCACCCCGATGGCCGAGGTGCTGCGGTCGCAGGCCGCGGACGTCCGGGAGGCCGGCAAGCGCCGGCTGCTCGAGGCCGGCGGGCGCAAGGAGATCGCGATGATGGTGCCGGTCGTCTTCCTGGTGTTGCCGGTGACCGTCCTCTTCGCGCTCTACCCCGGCTTGATCAGCATCGTCTCGCTGGCCCGATGAGCCCGCGGACACGACAGGGAGGACGCAGCATGCCGAAGTTCGCGGGGGTCCTGGCGGCGCTGGCCGCACTGGCCGACCGTCTGCGCGGGGACGACGCCGAGCGGGGTGACGTGCCCGGCTGGGTGATGATCACGGTGATGACGGCGGCGCTGGTGCTGGCCATCCTCATCCCGTTCCGCGAGGCGATCGTCGCCGCGGTCACCAACGCCCTGGCCTCCGTCACGGCCGGTGGCTGAAGAAGGACCACCCTCCTCTCCACACCTCGCACGCTCGGCGCGGGCCCCTGGAGGGTGGCCATTGCAGCCGCGCACCACCCCGCTGCTGGCAGGCTCGCAGCGGGACGGCGAGCGGGGTGCGGCGGTCGTGGAGTTCGTGTTCGTGTCGGTGCTCGTCGTGGTGCTCCTGCTGGCCGTGCTGCAGGTGGCGGTGTACGTGCACGTGCGCAACGTGGTGACCGCCAGCGCGCAGGACGGCGCCCGGTTCGCGGCCAACGCCGACGTGCCCTCGTCCGCGGGTGCCGACCGTGCGGTGGCGGTGGTGGCGCGGGCGACCTCGCCGCGGACCGCCGAGGGGCTGGTGTGCAGCTCGGTGGAGGAGGTCGACGCCAGCGGGCTGACGCTGGTGGTGGTCCGCTGCTCGGGGGCGGTGCCCACGCTGCTGGCCGGGTTGGGCTCGCTGCTGCCGGTCGAGGTCACCGGCCGGGCGGTGGAGGAGGCGCGGTGAGCGAGCTTGCGAGCTCACCATGGGCAGCGCAGGTCCATCGCACGGGGCCGACGAGCGCCGGCGGGGAGGGCGCGTGAGGTGGCTGCGGGCCCGGCTGGGCATGGTCGCCGGGGAGCGCGGCTCGGCGCTGGTGGAGTTCACGTTCATCGCGATCGTGGTGTTCGTGCCGCTGGCCTACGTCGTGGCGGGGTTCTCGGCGGTGCAGCGCGGGGTGTTCGCGTCGACCGCGGCCGCGCGGGAGGCCGGGCGGGCGATGGGCACCGCGCCGGACCCGGTCACCGGCGCGGCGCGGGCGGAGGCCGCGGCGCGGCTGGCGGTGGCCGACCAGTCGGTCGACGCGACCGATGTCCACGTCGGCTACGCCCCGGCCGGTGCCGGCTGCGACGCCGCGGGCGGCTGGACGCCGAGGCTGGCGCGCGGGGAGGAGTTCTCCGTCTGCGTGACGGTCACGGTGCGGATCCCGCTGCTGCCGGAGTTCGTCGACGCCAACACCGCCACCGGCCAGTTCGTCGTCGAACGCGACCGCTACGTCGACGCCTGAGCCGCCCATTGCCGGCGTTCCCCGCGCCCTGCCGGTCCTGCAGCACCGGCAACCCACGGACGACGCCGCAACGGCTCCGCCGGTGGGCAGGGGACGGCGCTGCCTACGACGTCCCCGCGACACCGCGCACGGTCCGTCCGCGGACACGAGCGGTCGGTGAGGGACACCGGCAGTCGTCCGGAGCGGCGGGCAGGGACGAAGGACCCGGTGGTGGTCCGCTGCGCGTGGGTGGCAGCATCGCGTCCCTTCTGGCGGGACGGGACGGTCTCGCCGTGGGTGAGACAAGCCTGGGGGAGACCATGCGCGTGCTCAGGGCCACGGTCGTTGCGGTGGTGGGGGCGGCGGCAGTGCTGTTCGCACCCGGGGTCGCCACAGCCGCCGTCGGATCCCAGGACTGCAACCCGCCGTGGTTCTGGTGGATCCCGCTGCCCTGCCTGACGGAGTAGCTCCGCCCGGTGTGGGGCACGTCGCCGGGTCACGCGGCGCAACCGCGGTGGACCGACTCCAAACCGCGATGATCGTCACACCCTGCAACAGCGGGTTCCGGTGCGTGTCGGCGCGCCGAATGTGGTGACGCCGGTCTCTGTACTCGAACACGCGCGGTGTTCGCAGCTGTACCTCTGTGTCCCGCGATCGGGCACGCTCCGTGACGGACATGCCCAGCGAGGCGTTCCTCGACCGCAAGATCACCGGATCCGTTGGCGCGTGGCAGACGCCCGTGCTTACGGTGCCTGCCGGCGCCCGAGCGGGTGCCCGAGTGAACGATGTGGAGAACCGAAGGTCCCACCGACGCCATGCGCAGGTGCACGGGGGGAGAGGGCGGCGACGAGGCCGCTGTCCTGTCCGGTCCCACCCGCCTGGAGAGGGAGTTGGAATGCCCTGCCTGCCGCGTCCGAGTCCTCGTCCCCACCGGTCCCGTCAGAGCTGACGCCGGACGCCTCCACCACCGCTCAGCCGTCCACCTGAGCTGAGCGCACGCCCGCTGTCGGGCGTCGCGAGCACGCCCGTCGTGCTGCGCCCTCCGATCCCGGCAGCAACCCGGCCGACCGAACCGGCCCGGCTCCCCCAGGACGCCGGCCGGGATCCCGGCCTGCCCGCGTGACCTCCCCGCCCCCTCACGAACGGTTGCCCCATGCCCTCATCCGCCCTCGCGCCCCGCCGGTCCGCGTCCCCGACGCCCTCCCGCGCAGGAGGCAGCCTCCCGGTCACGTCCCGGCGTGGCTGAGCGCAGCTACCCCTACGCCGACTTCAGCGAGCTCGCCGGGCCGCTGCAGGAGCCGGCGGAGGACTCCCGCATCCGGTTCGAGCCGGTGTCCCGTGGCGGCGCGCGCATCCGGGCCTGGCTGCTGGTGACCGCGGCCCTGCTCTTCGAGGTGCTGTTCCTGGTCTTCCTGCTGCGGCCGGCGCACCACCCGGAGTGGGCCGGCGACTGGCGCTCGGTGCTGGTCGTGGCGCTGATCGGCAGCGTCGCCGTCATCGAGGCCCTGCGCCTGGTGAACGTCTTCACGCTGGCGGTCGCGACGCTCAACGCCCGCGACCCGATCCCGCTGACCCCGCTTCCCGGTCAGCGGATCGCGTTCATCACCACGATCGTGCCGAGCAAGGAGCCGATCGAGATGGTGCGCCGGACGCTGGAGGCCGCCCGCGCCGTCCGGTACGAGGGCACGCTCGACGTCTGGCTGCTCGACGAGGGCGACGACCCGGCGGTGCGCGCCATGTGCGCCGAGCTCGGCGTCCGCCACTTCACCCGGGCCGGCGTCCCCGAGTGGAACCAGCCCACCGGCCGGCACAAGGCGCGGACCAAGCACGGCAACTACAACGCCTGGCTCGACGCGCACGGCGACGGCTACGACTTCTGGATCTCGGTGGACTCCGACCACGTGCCGCTGCCGAACATGGCCGAGCGGCTCATGGGCTACTTCCGCGACCCGGACGTCGCCTTCGTGGTGGGCCCGCAGGTGTACGGCAACTACGACACCTTCGTCACCCGCGCCGCCGAGTCGCAGCAGTACCTGTTCCACAGCGTGCTGCAGCGGGCGGCCAACCGGTTCCGCGCCGCGATGTTCGTCGGCACCAACAACGCCGTCCGCATCTCGGCGCTGCGCGACATCGGCGGGCTGCAGGACTCCATCACCGAGGACGCCGCGACCAGCCTGGTCTGGCACGCCAGCACCAACCCGCGCACCGGCGCGCGCTGGCGGTCGGTCTACACCCCCGACGTCCTGGCGGTGGGCGAGGGCCCGAGCACCTGGCGGGACTACTTCACCCAGCAGGGCCGGTGGGCCCGCGGGACCGACGAGATCGTGCTGCGCCGCTTCTGGCGGCTGGCCCCGCGGATGGCCGTCGCGCAGCGGCTGCACTACACGCTGCTGATGTCGTACTATCCGGCGACCGCGGTCAGCTGGGTCCTCGGCGTCACCAACCTGGTCGCCTACCTGCTCACCGGCGTCGCCGGCCTGCTGGTGTCGGCCCAGCTGTGGCTGATGCTCTACGTCAACGCCGCGGTGCTGCAGGTCGCCGTCTACTTCTGGAACCGCAGGCACAACGTCAGCCCGCACGAGGAGGAGGGCTCCTCCGGCGTCAGCGGGATGGTGATCTCGGTGATGTCGACGCCGCTGTACGTCAGCGCGTTGTGGGCCGCGATCCGCAACCGCAGCACCGGCTTCGCCGTCACCCGCAAGGGCGCGGTCAGCGGGAGCAGCCTGGCCGCCTTCTCCCGGCACCTGGCCTGGGCCGCCGTCCTGCTCGTCGCGCTGGTGACCTCGCAGCTGCTCGGCCACACCCACCCGGCGATCCGCGTCTGGGCCGTGCTGAGCCTGGTCATGTGCCTGCTGCCGGTGGCCATCTGGGCCACCGCGTCGGTCCGGCAGCGCCGGCACGCCCCCGAGGGGACGCCGTCCCTGCCCGCCCCGGTCGTACCGGACGCCGTCGCCGCCGTCCGCCCCCGCACGCCGGCCGTCACCTTCGTCGGCAACCGCGCGGTCGACGTCCCCCAGACCCAGGAGAGCACCCGATGATCCGACCCAAGCCGAAGCGCAGCCGCCGGCTGCGCAACGCCGCCCTGGTCGCCGCGACGGTGACCGGGCTGGTCGCGGCCAACGGCCCGGTCGTGAGCGCCGTCGCGCAGGAGGCCTACCACGACTTCGAGCGCAGCCGGCCGGACTACAAGGCGCAGTACGGCTCGTGGGAGACCATCGAGCTGCCCGAGGAGTACCGGACGCAGGCCGTCCACGCCGCGTTGCTGCACACCGGCAAGGTGCTGTTCGTCGCCGGGTCGGGCAACGACGCGAAGGACTTCGAGGCCGGCAGCTTCGAGACGATCGTCTGGGACCCGGTCACCGGCGACACCAAGGAGGTGCCGACGCCGGAGGACCTGTTCTGCTCCGGGCACGCCTACCTGCCCAACGGCAACCTGCTCATCGCCGGTGGCACGCGGGAGTACGAGGTGCTCGCCGACGACGTCACCAGGGCCGCCGGCGTCCTCACCGTGAAGAACGAGCGGCACGACGGCCCGGTCACCCTGCCCACGGGCACCCGCTTCACCGCGCGCGGCCACAGCTACGTCTCCACCGAGGACGTGACGGTGCCGCCCGCGCACCTGATGGGCGACGGCAGCTCCATGGCCGGCGAGCAGGACGTCTGGATCGAGGCCGAGGAGGAGGGCGACGCCCCGGTCGTCACGGGCGGCCAGCAGTTCCAGGTCGAGGACGTCGAGCCCGAGCGGCGCCGCGACCTCTACGGCCAGGGCGACACCATCACCCTGGACAAGCAGAACTACCGCGGGCTCGACGCCTCCTACGAGTTCGACGTCGCCACCGAGACCTACCGCAAGACCGACCGGCTGACCGAGTCGCGCTGGTACCCGACGCTGGTCGGCCTGGAGGACGGCGGCGTGCTCGCCGTCTCCGGTCTCGACGAGCACGGCCAGGTCCTCGACGGCGAGAACGAGGTCTACGACCCGGCCACCCGCAGCTGGGAGGACCGCCCCGAGCTGGAGCGCTACTTCCCGACCTACCCGGCCCTGTTCCGGCTCGCCGACGGGCACCGGCTGTTCTACAGCGGCTCCAACACCGGCTACGGGCCGGCCGAGGAGGGCCGCCAGCCCGGCATCTGGGACCTCGACGACAACAGCTGGACCGACGTCCCCGGCCTGCGCGACCCGGAGTTCAACGAGACCAGCTCCTCGTTCCTGCTCGCGCCCGCGCAGGACCAGCGGGTCGGCATCGTCGGCGGCGGCGGGGTCGGGGACAGCGAGGAGTCCACGGCGCGCTTCGACGTCGTCGACCTCAGCGAGCCGGAGCCGCGCTACGAGCCGGCCGCCAGCGACTACCCGAGCCCGGCGCGCTACCTCAACGCGGTCACGCTGCCCGACGACACCACCCTGCTCACCGGGGGCTCGGTCGGCTACCGCGGCAACTCGCAGAGCGACCTGCACCTGACCACGGTGTACGACCCGCACAGCGGCCACCTGCACGAGGCGGCGCCGAACGAGGTCGGGCGCAACTACCACGCCACCGCGCTGCTGCTGCCCGACGGGCGGGTCATGACCATGGGCTCGGACCCGCTGTTCTCCGACGAGGAGAACACCATCCCGGGAAAGTTCGAGACGCGGATCGAGATCTACTCCCCGCCGTACCTCTTCGCCGGCGACCGCCCGGAGGTCACCGACGCACCGGAGGAGGTCACCCGGGGCGGCTCCTTCCCGGTCACCGCCGACGGCGAGGTCGCCGAGGCGCGGCTGGTGCGGCCCAGCGCGGTGACCCACCAGACCGACCCCGAGCAGCGCTCGGTCGCCCTCGACGTCCGGCCGGCGTCCTGCCCGGAGACGGGGGCCGGCGAGCCCGCCGCCGAGCACCCCGCGGACTGCCCGGACGGCTGCTGCGGCAGCGGCTCCTACGAGCTCGGCGTCCCCGAGGAGGAGGGCCTCACGCCCAACGGCTGGTACATGTTGGTCGTGGTCGACGAGAAGGGCGTCCCCTCCCCGGCGCGCTGGGTGCACGTCGGATGAGGACGCGTCTGCACGCCCGACGGTCCGTCCAGGCCACGGTGCTGGCCGCCGTCGCCGGCACCGCGGTCGCCTGCGGCGGCGCCGACACCCCCGAGACCCCGGCGGCGGAGTCCGGCCGGCTGGCGGGGGAGGAGCTGTGGCTCAACCCCGAGGGCCACGGTCCCGCCGCGGTCCAGCAGGCCCTCGCCGAGGGGCGGACGGCGGACGCCGAGGCGCTGGCCCCGCTGGCCGACCAGCCGACCGCCACCTGGATCGCCACCCCCGACAACCCCTATCCGGCGGTCGAGGAGATCTCCCTCGCCGCGGCCGCCGAGGACGAGCTCCCGGTGCTGGTGGCCTACAACGTGCCGGGGCGGGACTGCGGGTCCTACTCCGCCGGCGGCGCCGCCGGCGTCGACGCCTACCTGAGCTGGATCGGCAGCTTCGCCGCGGCTCTCGGCGACCGGCCCGCGGTGGTCGTCCTCGAGCCGGACGCCGTCCCCCAGGCCCTGGTCGGGTGCGAGGGCGTCGACCCCGCGGCGCGGTACCAGATGCTCGCCCAGGCCGTGGAGATCCTCGACCGGCAGCCGGAGACCCGGGTCTACGTGGACGCCGGCAACGCCAGCTGGGTGGACGACCTGCCGGCGCTGGCCGACGCCCTGCGCCGCAGCGGCGTCGACCGGGCCGACGGGTTCGCCCTCAACGTCTCGAACTACGAGACCACCGAGGCGAGCGCGGACTACGGGCTGGAGTTGTCCCGGGAGCTCGAGCAGGGTGCGCCCGAGGGCACGCCTCCCGCCCACTTCGTCGTCGACACCAGCCGCAACGGCGCCGGCCCGCCGGAGGACGCCCCCGGCGGCGAGGGCCGCTGGTGCAACCCGCCGGACCGGGAGGTCGGCGCCGCGCCGACGACGTCCCCCGACCTGGACCGGGTCGACGCGCTGCTCTGGGTGAAGCAGCCGGGCGACTCCGACGGCACCTGCGCAGGCGGTCCGCCCGCCGGGCAGTGGTGGCCCGAGATGGCCCTGGAGCTGGTGGACGGCGAGGACGGCTGACGGGGGACCTCCCTGCCCCGGCCGGTCAGCCCGTGGCGACGCCGCGGCACTCGCGGAGGTAGTCCGCCCAGTCCCACCCGGCGAGGAAGTCCCGCGCCGCCGTCGTCCCCGCGCTCACCAGCCGCGCCCGCTCGGCCGGGCCGATGTCGAAGTCGGTCGCCCGGGTGCCGCTGGTGTCGATGGAGACGGCGCGGCGGCGCACGCACGGCTGGGCGAGGTAGGTGCGGTCCCGCCCGTTCACGGTGGTGGCGACCAGGGAGTCCAGCAGGCGCACCGGCGGCGGCAGCAGGCGGCGGTGGGGGAAGACGGAGACCTCCCCGTCGGAGAGGACGTCGCCGACCCCGACGCCGAAGGTCGGCCAGCGCGGGGGAGCGGCGTCGGTGCGGTCGAAGATCTCCACCGGGAAGTTCGACAGCACCCCGCCGTCCAGCAGGGTGGACCGCCGCCCGGTGCGGGGGTCGCGCAGCGTCTGCGGCGCGAAGAAGAACGGGATGGCCAGGGACGCCCGGATGGCGTCGGCGACCGGCTGGGCGTCGGGGTCCAGGCCGTAGTCGCGGTAGTCCCAGGGCAGCCGCAGCAGCCGGCCGCGGGTGACGTCGGTCGCCGTCACCACCAGCCGGTAGCGCTGCCACGGCGCCAGCGTCGGGTCGTCGCCGGGGTCCTCGCGGCGCAGGTCGCCGAAGGTGTGCACGCCGAGGTCGGCGAGCTCCCGGCGCACCCACTCGGTGACGTAGCGCCCGGGGTGCAGCCCGGACCGGGTGAGCAGCCCGACCGCCGGGGCGACGACGGGCACCGGTGCCCAGGCGTCGGGCACCCGGTCGTACTCCAGGCGGGACGTCCGCTCGAGCACGCCGTCGGCGTCGAGTCCGGTGGCGAGGAACGCGGCGAGGACGGCGCCCGCCGAGGAGCCCGCGACCCGCTCGAAGCGGTAGCGGCGCAGCAGCTCGACGGTGGCGCCGACCAGGGCGATGCCCTTGACCCCACCGCCCTCGAGGACCAGGTCGGCCGGCAGCCGGTCGGGAGGGGGCACGCCCGCACCGTAGGCACGCCCCCTCCCGCTCCGCTCAGCCGCCGCGGCCCACCTCCGCGGCCACCACGCCGCGGAGGGCGAGCATGAGCGCCGGGTCGGAGGTGTTCCCGCGATCGAGGGCGATGCGGGCGTCCGCGGGCAGGCTGGCCAGCTCGACGTCGTCGAGCCAGGCCGTGTCGCCGCCCATCCGGCGGCCGACCTTCAGGCTGTCGCCCTCGGGGCGGAGCACGTAGTCCTCGCTGTCGACCGTGATGGTCATCTCCTCGTCCATGCCCCCGCCCTACCCCGCGGAGCTGTCACTCCACCCCTGCAGGATGGCCGCGTGACGGAC
Organism: Geodermatophilus siccatus; assembly: GCF_900103785.1. Classification (GTDB taxonomy): domain Bacteria; phylum Actinomycetota; class Actinomycetes; order Mycobacteriales; family Geodermatophilaceae; genus Geodermatophilus; species Geodermatophilus siccatus. The sequence continues at coordinate 188,069 of NZ_FNHE01000003.1, forward strand.
GACGTGTGCGAGATCGTGGTCACGGGAAGTGACGCGGAGTGGCTGAGCGGGTACACACGGACACTGGTGGAGGAGAGACTGGTGGCCTGCGGTCACCAGTTCGCCGCCATCCGGTCCGTCTACCGCTGGGAGGGCGCCGTGCACGACGAACCCGAGGCGCGCGTCGCCCTGCACACCCGGCGGTCGCTGGTGCCGGAGGTCGTCGCGCGCACCGCCGAGCTCCACCCGTACGACGTCCCGTGCGTCATCGCCCTGCCGCTGGTCGGGGGCAACCCCGACTACCTGCGCTGGGTGGTGGAGGAGACGCGCGAGCCACGGGACGGAGGGGGGTGGGGCAGGGCATGAGCACCGTCCACCTGGGCACCGTGCCCACCGAGACCGACGAGGACCGTTCGGACCTGGCAGGAGGGCTCGTGGGACGACGACCGGAGGAGCACGACCTGCCCCTCGACGTCCGCCGCCGGGTCGACGGTCCGGCCCAGCCCGCCGTCGTCGTCGAGGCCGTGCTCGACGCGCTGCCCTCGCCGACCCTGCTGATCGACGCCGGCGGCACGGTGCTGCTGGCCAACACCGCCTGGGAGAAGGTCGCCGACGTCCTCGGCGACGACCGGGTCCGCGTCGGGGTCGACGGCGACTACTTCGCCATGGCCCGCCGGCTCAGCGGGGACGACAGCACCGCCACGCTGATCGAGGAGCTGCGCGCGCTCTCCCGCGGCGAGCGCCCCTCGGTGCAGGCCGACTACGCCCTCCAGCTGCGCGGCGGCACGCACTGGGTCCACCTGCAGGCCTCGCGGGTCGACCAGGCCGGCCAGGTCGTGGTCACCCACACCGACGTCACCAACCGGGTCGCCGCCGAGCGGGCCTCGCACTGGCGGGCCCGCCACGACACCCTCACCGAGCTGCCCAACCGCGCCCACCTGCACGAGCTCATCGACGCCGAGCTGCAGCAGCACGACCGGGGGCCGGTCTCGGTCCTGTTCCTCGACGTCGACGGTTTCAAGGACGTCAACGACTCCCTCGGCCACGAGGCCGGCGACGACCTGCTGCGCCAGATCGCGCAGCGGCTGACCGGCGTGACCCGCGTCGGCGACACCGTCGGCCGGCTGGGCGGCGACGAGTTCGTCGTCCTGTGCCGCGACTGCGACTCCACCGGCGCGGAGGCCCTGGCCGACCGGTGCCGGGCCAGCATCGACCGCCCGTTCGACCTCGGCGGCCGGTTGGTGCGGCTGGGCGTCAGCATCGGCATCGCCACCGCACCGGACTCCCCGACCCGGGTGCGCTCCACGGACCTGGTCCGCGACGCCGACCTGGCGATGTACGCGGCGAAGGCGGCCGGCCGCAACCGGGTCCGGCTGTTCACCGCGGACCTGCGCGCCGCCGCCCAGCACAAGGCCACCGTCGCCGCCGAGCTGCGCGACGCGGTGGACGACGGCCAGCTGGTGCTGCACTACCAGCCGGTGCTGCACCTGGCCTCGGGCCGGTGCACCGGGGTCGAGGCGCTGGTCCGCTGGCAGCACCCGCGCCGGGGCCTGCTCGCGCCGGCCGACTTCCTGCCGACGGCGCTCCAGCACGACCTGATGACCCCGATCGCCCGCTGGGTGCTGGGCGCCGCGACCCGGCAGACCGCGGCGTGGGCGGCGGCCGGGCTGCACCTGGTCACCTCGGTGAACATCAGCGCCAACCACGTCGCCACCGGCACGCTGGTCGCCGACGTCCACGAGGCGCTGCAGGCCTCCGGGCTGCCGCCCGAGCAGCTCGTCGTCGAGCTGGCCGAGCGCTCGGTGGCCGAGGACGTCGATCGCGCCGCCGCGCAGTTCGCCGAGCTGCGCCGCTCCGGCGTCGAGGTCTCGATCGACGACTTCGGCAGCGGCTTCTCCTCGCTGGGCCAGCTGGTCGCCATGCCGACCGGGCTGCTCAAGATCGACCGCAGCCTGGTGGCCTACCCGCAGGGGCGGCGCAGCCAGGCGGCCGCGGCGATCGCCGCCGTCGTCGCGCTGGCCCGGGCCTGCGGTGTGCGCACCCAGGCCGAGGGCGTGGAGACCGCCGAGCAGCTGGCGCTGGCCACCGAGCTCGGCTGCACCTTCGCGCAGGGCTACCACCTGGCCCGGCCGATGCCCGCCGAGGACCTGACCGGCTGGCTCGCCGGGTACGCCGCCCAGCCGGCCACCGCCCTGTTCTGACCGGCCTCCCGGCGGGCGCCCGCCGCGAGCGTGCGAGCGGTGGGGGGCAGGGAGGTCCTCCGTCAGCCGGGTTCGCCGCGCATCTTGCGACGGGCCACCACGACCAGGTCGACGGCGGCCGCCGCCGCCAGCACGAACAGCACCACCGCGGGCCAGGCCGGCAGGTCGTCGCCGGAGAGCCAGAGCAGGCCGGCGCCCAGGCAGAAGACGAGGCCGAAGGCGGCCAGCACCAGCCGCAGCGTCAGCGCCGACCGCGCCGGCGGTGCGCCGCCGATGCCGGCCGTCGGGTCGTGGTGGTCGGGGAGGCCGCGCTGGTAGTCCTCGCGGGACCGCCGCCGGCGGGGTTCGCTCATGCCGTGGCTGCCTACCCGGTCCCGGAGCGCGACTACCCTGGGTCGATGTGGCCGCTGACTTCTCCGTCGTCCTGGACGAACTCGACACGACCCTGAGGTCCATCGAGGCGGTCCTCGACGTCGACCGGCTGCGTCGCGAGGTGGCCGAGCTCGAGCAGCAGGCCGCCGCCCCCGACCTCTGGAACGACGTCGAGGCCGCGCAGGCACTGACCTCCAAGCTCTCCTACCTGCAGGGCGACCTGCGCCGGGTCGAGGAGCTGCGCAGCCGGCTCGACGACGTCGGCCTGCTGCACGAGCTCGCGCAGGAGGAGGACGACGCGGCGACCCTGGCCGAGGCCGAGCGGGAGCTGGAGAGCCTGCGCCAGGCGATCGACGAGCTCGAGGTGCGCACCCTGCTCTCGGGCGAGTACGACTCCCGCGAGGCGCTGGTGACCATCCGCTCCGAGGCCGGGGGCGTCGACGCCGCCGACTTCGCCGAGATGCTCATGCGGATGTACCTGCGCTGGGCCGAGCGGCACAAGTACCCCGTCGAGCTCTACGACGTCAGCTACGCGGAGGAGGCCGGCATCAAGTCGGCGACCTTCGCGGTCAAGCAGCCCTACGCCTACGGCACGCTCTCGGTCGAGCAGGGCACCCACCGGCTGGTGCGCATCTCGCCGTTCGACAACCAGGGCCGCCGGCAGACGTCGTTCGCCGGTGTCGAGGTGCTGCCCGTCGTCGAGCAGACCGACCACGTCGACATCCCGGAGAACGAGATCCGCATCGACGTCTTCCGGTCCAGCGGTCCCGGCGGGCAGAGCGTGAACACCACCGACTCCGCCGTCCGGATCACCCACCTGCCGACCGGCATCGTCGTCTCCTGCCAGAACGAGAAGTCCCAGATCCAGAACCGGGCGGCGGCCATGCGCGTCCTGCAGGCGCGGCTGCTGGCCAAGCGGCAGGAGGAGCAGCGGGCCGAGATGGACGCGCTGCGCGGCGAGGGCAGCAGCTGGGGCAACCAGATGCGTTCCTACGTCCTGCACCCGTACCAGATGGTCAAGGACCTGCGCACCGAGCAGGAGACCGGGAACACCTCCGCCGTCCTCGACGGGGACATCGACCCGTTCATCGAGGCCGGCATCCGGTGGCGTCGTCAGCAGGAGGCCGTGCCGTCCAGCTGACGGAGGACCCGTTGGGGCCGGCGAGTTCAGGCGTCCCGTTCGTCACACCCGTCGCACGGCCGGACGGCGGATGCGCCACGCTGGGTGACGGGCGTCCCGGGCCCCGTGCGGAGTTGCTCACGCTCCGTCGGGACGGGACGGCGGCCGACCGCGCGTGACACTCCAGTCTCCCCGGTCGGAGAGGTACCGTGGCCCCTCGTGATCGAACTGCAACACGTCACCAAGCTCTACCCGGCCAGCTCGCGGCCGGCTCTCGAGGACGTGTCGACGGAGATCGACAAGGGCGAGTTCGTCTTCCTCATCGGCTCCTCGGGCTCGGGCAAGTCGACCTTCCTGCGGTTGCTGCTCAAGGAGGACGACCCCACCAAGGGGAACGTCATCGTCAACGGCAAGACGCTCAACACGATGAGCAAGTGGCAGGTGCCCAAGCTCCGCCGCACCATCGGCTGCGTCTTCCAGGACTTCCGCCTGCTGCGCAACCGCACCGTGGCGCAGAACGTGGCGTTCGCGCTGGAGGTCATCAACAAGCCCCAGCGGACCATCAAGCGCGTCGTCCCCGAGGTGCTGGAGATGGTCGGCCTCGAGGGCAAGGCCAACCGGCTGCCCAGCGAGCTGTCCGGTGGCGAGCAGCAGCGCGTCGCCATCGCCCGCGCGTTCGTCAACCGGCCGCTGGTGCTGCTGGCCGACGAGCCCACCGGCAACCTCGACCCGGAGACCAGCGAGGGCATCATGCTGCTGCTGGAGCGCATCAACCGGACCGGGACGACGGTCGTCATGGCGACGCACGACTACCACATCGTGGACTCGATGCGCCGGCGCGTGATCGAGCTCAACGGGGGGGTCCTCACCCGCGACCAGTCGCGCGGTGTCTACGGGGTCGGCCGCTGACCCGGTCGCCCGCTCCTCCACCTGCCTGACCTCACGACAGGGAACCAATGCGCGTCAACTTCGTGCTCTCCGAGGTGGCCACCGGGCTGCGTCGCAACCTGACCATGACGGTCGCGATGATCCTGACCACGGCCATCTCGCTCGGCCTCATGGGCACCGGTCTGCTGATCGCCGGGATGATCTCCGACATGAAGGAGATCTACTACGACAAGGTGCAGGTCTCCATCTTCCTGGCCGACGACGTCACCGACGAGCAGCGGGCGGCCATCGACCAGCAGCTGTCGGGCTCGCCCGAGGTGGCCAACCACATCTACGAGTCCAAGGACGAGGCCTACGCCCGCTTCCAGCAGCAGTTCAGCCAGCAGCCGGAGCTCGTGCAGAACACCCCGCCGGACGCGCTGCCGGAGAGCTTCCGCGTCGAGCTGGTCAACCCCGAGCGCTACTCGGTCATCGCCGCGGAGTTCCCCAACGGGCAGAACGGTGTCGACCAGGTGCGCGACGAGGGCGACTTCCTCGACCGCCTGTTCAGCCTGCTCAACGGCGCCCGCAACGCGACGATCGCCGTCGCCGTCGTCCAGGCGCTCGCGGCGTTGCTGCTGATCTCCAACACGATCCAGCTGGCCGCGTTCAACCGGCGCAACGAGACCAACATCATGCGGCTGGTCGGCGCCTCCCGCTGGTACACCCAGCTGCCGTTCATCCTCGAGGCCGCGCTGGCCGGGCTGATCGGTGCGCTGCTGGCCATCGGCGGGCTGGTCGTCACCAAGATCCTGTTCGTGGACAAGACCCTCGCCGGGCCGATCCGCGCCGGGATCATCCCGCCGGTCGACTGGGGCGCGATCGCCTTCATCAGTCCGGTGATCGCCGCCGCCGGCGTGGGCCTGGCCGCCGTCGCCGCCTACGTCACGCTGCGCCTGTACGTGCGCATCTAGCGGGCCCGTCCTCCCCGCGAGATCTGCACAGCGGCGGCCTTCGGCCCTCCGATGGCCGCCACTGTGCAGATCTCGCCGCCTCCGGGGGCCCAGTAACCTGGGGTCATGCCGCGTGAAGAGGGGCGCAAGCTCATCGCCCAGAACAAGAAGGCGCGGCACGACTACTCGATCCTCGACACCTACGAGGTGGGCCTGGTGCTCACCGGCACCGAGGTGAAGAGCCTGCGTGCCGGCCGTGCCTCGCTCGTCGACGGCTTCGCCACGGTGGACGACGGCGAGGTCTGGCTGCAGCACGTGCACATCCCCGAGTACGCCGAGGGCACGTGGACCAACCACGCCCCGCGGCGCAAGCGCAAGGTGCTCATGCACCGCGCCGAGATCGACAAGCTCATCGGCAAGACCAAGGAGGGCGGCCTGACCCTCGTGCCGCTCGACCTGTACTTCAAGGACGGCAAGGTCAAGGCGACCCTCGCCCTCGCCAAGGGCAAGAAGTCCTACGACAAGCGGCAGGACCTCGCCGAGCGCGACTCGCGCCGGGAGATCCAGCGGGCCTTCGGGCGCTACGTGAAGGGACGGCGGTAGGTGCTGGTGTGCCGATGAGGGGTGTGGCCTACGACCGGTACGGCGGGCCCGAGGTCCTGACCCTCCGCGACGACCTGCCCGACCCCCCGGTGGGCCCCGACACCGTGCTGGTGCGCGTGCACGCCGCCGGCGTCAACCCGGTCGACGTGCTCATCCGCTCCGGTGGGCTGACCGGCGCCTACCCGCACCACCTGCCGATCGTCCCGGGCTGGGACGTCGCCGGGGTCGTCGAGGCCGCCGGCCCCGCGGTCACCGCGTTCGCCGCCGGTGACGAGGTGTTCGGCTACGTCCGCCGGGACGACGTCCAGTGGGGGACGACGGCCGAGCTCGTGCCGGCGCCGCAGCGGTGCCTGGCGCACAAGCCGGAGTCACTGTCCTTCGCCGAGGCGGCGGGGCTGCCGCTGGCCGGGCTGACCGCCTACCAGTCGCTGACCGAGGCGCTCGACGTGCACGAGGGCGAGCGGGTGCTCGTGCACCGCGCGGCCGGTGGCGTCGGCTTCTCCGCCGTCCAGATCGCCGTCGCGCTGGGCGCGCACGTCATCGGCACGGCGAGTCCGCGCAACCACGGCTTCCTGCGGGACGCCGGGGTCGCCGAGGTGCTCGACTACTCGGCCGGGCCGATCAGCGCGCAGCTGTCCGAGCCGGTCGACGCCGTCCTCGACCTGGTCGGCGGCGACACCCTGGCCGACGCGCCGAAGCAGGTCCGCGACCGCGCCCGCATCGCCTCCGTGGTCGACCCGGTGGTCAACGAGATGGGCGGCCGCTACGTCTTCGTCCGTCCCGAGCACGAGCACCTCGAGGAGCTCGGCCGGATGGCCGACGCCGGCCAGCTGCGGGTGCCGATCGCCCGGGCGTTCCCGCTGGAGCAGACCGCCGAGGCGCAGGAGCTGGTCGCGGGCGGGCACGTGCGCGGCAAGGTCGTCGTCACGCTGCGCTCGTGACCACGGGCACGGTCACGCTGCAGTGATCACCCCACCGGTCGACGACGCCGACGTCCCCCGGTACTGGCGCGAGCTGGGCCTGCCCGGGCTGGTCGACGTGCACGTGCACTTCCTGCCCGAGCGGGTGCAGGCCAAGGTCTGGGACTACTTCGCCGCCGCTGAGACCCACTACGGCGCGGCCTGGCCGGTGCACTACCCGCTGGCCGAGGACGAACGGCTGGCGGTGCTCGACCGGCTCGGGGTCCGGGCCTTCCCCACGCTGCCCTACCCGCACAAGGCCGGCATGGCCGCCTGGCTCAACGACTGGTCGGCGCGGTTCGCCGCCGCGCACCCGCGGGTGCTGCAGTCGGCGACCTTCTTCCCCGAGCCGGAGGCGGCGTCCTACGTCGAGGCGGCGCTCGACCGCGGCGTGCGGGTGTTCAAGGTGCACGTCCAGGTGGGCGCCTTCGACCCGCGCGACCCGCTGCTGGACCCGGTGTGGGCGCGGCTGGAGGAGACCGGCACCCCCGTCGTCATCCACTGCGGCTCCGGGCCGCTGCGCGGGGAGCACACGGGGCCGGCGCCGATGACCGGCCTGCTCGAGCGCCACCCGCGGCTGCAGCTGGTCATCGCCCACCTCGGCATGCCCGAGTACGCGGCCTTCCTCGACCTGGCCGAGCGCTACGAGCGGGTGCACCTGGACACCACGATGTTCGCCACCGACTTCACCGAACGGCTCATGCCGTTCGACCCGGCCCTGCGGCCGCGGCTGGGCGCGCTGCGGGACAAGGTGGTGCTCGGCAGCGACTTCCCGTCCATCCCGTACCCGTACGCCCACCAGCTGGCCGCCCTGCACCGGCTGGACCTGGGGGAGGAGTGGCTGCGCGCCGTCCTGTGGCACAACGGCGCCCGGCTGTTCGCGCTGGCGCCCTGACGCCGGGGCGGGTCGCTGCTGTGGCAGGGCCGCGCCCGGCTGGCCGGCGCGGGGCTGTCCTCCCAGCTCGAGACCGACCACGTGCCGCCGGTGTGGCCGGCCCCGGCCCGGCCGGTCACCCGTGCTGCCTGTTCCTGCCCGGCTGGTGACCCCTCAGCGCGGGCCGGCGGGGTAGTCCGGGTGCAGCCGGGCGGCCCGGTCGACCTCCTCGGGCGTCAGCAGGGCGACGGTGCGGACCGACGCGATGCCGCCCCCGGTGATGGTGAGCGACAGCGCCGCGGCGGCCGCGCTGTCGGGCAGCTCGACGATCGCGTAGACGTCGGCGTCCCCGAGCGCGAAGTCGAAGCTCTCCAGCCGCCCCTCCAGGTCGAGGACGGCGTGCTCGAAGGCGCTGCGCCGGGCCGACCCCCCGGCCGCCATCACCGCCCGCGCGCCCTGCGCCTGGTACCGGGCGATGACCAGGAAGCGGGGCACGGGCCCTCCTCTCGGCGGCGTGCGCCGATGCTGACGCGGGTCCGGGCCCGGCCGCAACACCGCCGCGGGAACACGGTCGACCGCGTCGGACGCCGTCCCTACGCTGCGCGGCGTGCTCGACCTCCCCGCGGGCCTCACCGCCCGACCGCTGACCGCCGACGACCTCCCCGCCGCGGCCGGGCTGTTCGCCGCCGCCGAGCCGGTCGACGACACCGGTGAGCACCTGGACGCCGACGACCTCGCCGAGTGGTGGGTGGACGACCTGGTCGACCTGCCGCGCGACAGCCGGGCGGTGTGCACCGACGACGGCGCACTGGTGGCGGTGGCCGTGGTCGTGTCCATGAGCGGGGTCCGCGAGGACCACCGCGTCCTGCTGGATGGTCGGGTGCACCCGGCCTGGCGCGGGCGCGGCATCGGCCGCGCGCTGCTGGACTGGCAGCTGCGCCGCGGCGCGGAGGTGCACCGCCGGGACCACCCCGAGCTGCCGGGCCGGCTCGACGTGTCGGTGTACCCGGGCATGGGGTCCCTGGAGTCGCTGGTCCGCCGTGCCGGCTTCACCGCCGAGCGCTGGTACGCCGACATGGAGCGGCCGCTGACCGGGCTGCCGGAGGCCCCGGCGGTGCCGGGCGTCGAGCTGGTGCCCTTCGCCTGGGACCGGGACGACGAGGTGCGGCGGGCGCACAACGCGGCCTTCACCGACCACCACGGCTCGGCCGAGCGCGACGCGACCACGTGGCGGGCCTGGTTCACCGGCACGCGGGCCTTCCGGCCGGACCTGTCGGTGCTCGCCCTCGTCGACGGGGCGGTGGCCGGCTACGTGCTGACCTCCGTGTACGAGGCCGACACCCGCGCGACCGGCGTCCAGCAGGCCCACCTCGGGCAGCTCGGCGTGCTGCGCCCGGCCCGCGGGCGCGGCATCGCGTCAGCCGCGATCGTCGCGGCGCTGCGCGCGAGCGCCGCCGCCGGCTGCCACACCGCGGGGCTGCAGGTCGACACCGAGAACCCGACCGGGGCGTTCGGGCTGTACCGGCGGCTGGGGTTCACGCGCGTGCGCACCCGCGTCCAGTGGACCTGCACCCGCCTCCCGGGGACGTGAGCTGGGCCGACGGCGCCGGGCTGGTCGAGCTGCCCGGCGGGGCGCGGGTCCGGGGGCGGCGGCTGGGCGCGCCTGCGTCCCCGGCCGACCGGGCGGTCGTGCTCGGCAGCGGCCCGCTGCCGCCGTGGCCCGCGCGCCGGGTCCGCTGGCCGGACTTCTGGATCCCGCTGGACCGCGCCGACACCGTCGCCGCGCTCACCGAGGCGCTGGACCGGGCGCGGGCGGGGGAGCGGGTCGAGGTGGCCTGCCGCGGCGGGGTCGGCCGCACCGGCACCGCGCTGGCCGCGCTCGCCGTCCTGGACGGGCTGCCGGCCGCCGATGCCGTCCGCTGGGTGCGCGAGCGGTACCACCCGCGCGCGGTCGAGACGCCGTGGCAGCGCCGGTGGCTGCGCTCGCTCGGCCGGCACGCCGGCCCCCGTCCCGGGTCCCGCCCTGAGCCTGCGAACGGTGGGGAGGACGGGGCCCTTCCACGGTGAGCAGGACGGGGTCTTCTAGGGTCCGGCGCATGGTCAGCGCCGATCCAGCCGCCCCCGACGTCGCCCGCGCACACCGCGCCGTCGAGCCGCTGCACAACCACGTCTACTTCTCGCCCGAGCAGGACGGGTACCTGACCGCGGTCGGGCTGCGCCCGGGCCGGATGTGCTACTTCGCCGGGCGCGCGGCCGCGATGGGCGCGGTCGGTCCCGGCACGGTGACGGCGACCTTCGTCAACTTCGCCCCCGCGCTCGTGGCCCGGCACGTGCCGCGCGCCTGGACCCTCGCCGCTCCGGAGCAGGTGCTCACCGCCCGCCTCGACGGCGCCCGCGCCTCGCTGACCCGGCTGCTCGGGGGTGCGGACGCCGCAGCCGCGCCGGAGGTGGCCGAGCTCGCCGACCTGCTGCGGGAGGCCTGCACCGCGCTCACCCCCGAGGGCCGCCCGCTGTACGCCGCGCACGCCGACCAGCCCTGGCCGGAGGAGCCGGTGCTGTCGCTGTGGCACGGCGCCACGCTCCTGCGCGAGCACCGCGGCGACGGGCACGTCGCCTGCCTGCTGCGGGCGGGGCTCACCGGCCTCGAGTCGCTGGTCACCCACACGCTGACCGGCCGCGGTTTCACCGAGGCCGCGGCCAAGGCCACCCGCGGCTGGAGCGACGAGGAGTGGGCCGCGGCCGCCGACGGGCTGGCGGCGCGGGGCCTGGTGGCCGACGGCGCGCTGACCGAGGCCGGGGTCGCGCTGCGCGCCGAGATCGAGGCCGGCACCGACGAGCTCTCCGCGGCGCCCTGGGTGCACCTGGGCCCGGAGCGGACCACCCGCGTGGTCGAGCTGGGCCGCGGCCTGTCGGCGCGGCTGGTGGCGGCCGGCGCCTACCCGGCCGGCGTCCTCGCCGCCCGGTGAACGAGCCCCGTGTCCCGGGGGCGGACGACGACGGGCCGACGGCGGAGCTGCTGCGCGCCCGCCGCGGCGGCGAGCTCTCCGCGCTGGACCGGTTGCTGCTGCACAGCCCGCCGGTCGCGGAGGGCTGGAACGCGCTGCTCGGCGCGCTGCGCGGGGCGACGACGCTGCCGGCCGACCTGCGCGAGCTGGTGGTGCTGCGGGTGGCGGTGCTCAACGACGCCGCGTTCGAGTGGGTGTCGCACGAGCCGATCGCCCGCCGCGCCGGTCTGGCCGAGCTGCAGCTGCAGGTGCTGCGCCGTCCCGACGCCGCGGCCGAGCCGGTGTGGACGCCGCTGCAGGCCGCCGTCCTCGCCTTCACCGACGCCTCGACGCGCGACGTCGCCGTCCCCGAGGAGGTGTTCGCCGGCGTCCGGGAGCACCTCGACGACCGGCAGGTCGTGGAGCTGACCGCGCTGGTGGGCGGCTACGCGATGGTGTCGCGCTTCCTCGTCGCGCTGGCCGTGCCGCCGCCGGACGGAGAGGTTCCCGGCTGAGCCGAGCCTCCCTATGGTCGAGGTCCCAGTCCAGGGGAGGGCGTCATGACCGCGACCGAACGGCAGCAGGGGTCCGGACGGCGGACCGACGTCGACGCCGCGTTCCGCGGGTCGGCCACCTACCGCAGCCTCGGTGAGCAGCGGCTCAGCCCGGCGGAGGAGCGCTTCGAGAAGGGACGCCGCACGGTCGGGCTGTTCCTCGCCCCGGTCGTGACGATCGTCTTCGCGCTGCTGCCGCTGGACCTGCCGCGCGACCAGCACCTGCTCGCCGCGGTGCTCCTCGGCGTCATCGTCCTGTGGATCACCGAGCCGGTGCCCATCCCGATCGGCGGGCTGATCGGCGTCGGGGCCATCGCCGTCCTCGGTGTGGTGCCCGCCGACGACGCCGTCGGCCCGCTCGGCTCGACGACGGTGTTCACCTTCATCGGCGCGTTCATCCTGGCCGCCGCGATGCTCAAGCACGGCGTCGCGCGGCGGTTCGCGATGGCGATCCTGTCGATGCGGTGGGTCGGCGGCTCCACCGCGCGGGTGGTCATCGCCTTCGGGCTCATCACCTGCCTGCTGTCGGCGTTCGTCTCCAACACCGCCACGGTCGCGATGCTGCTGCCGACGGCGATCGGCATCCTCTCGGTGATCGCCAAGCTGCTGCAGGACAAGGAGCTGGTGGCGCCGGACTTCGACCCGCTGCGGCTGCGGGTGGGCGTCGCGCTGATGCTGATGCTGGCCTACGGGGCGAGCGTCGGCGGGCTGATCACCCCGGTCGGCACCCCGCCGAACCTCATCGGCCGCGGGCTGATCGAGGAGGCGACGGGGGAGCGCATCGGGTTCCTCGACTGGATGCTCATGGCGCTGCCGATCTGCGCGCTGATGTTCGTGGCGCTGGCCGCCGTCCTGCTGCTGCTCAACCGGCCGGAGATCAAGCGGATCGAGGGCGTGCACGAGTACGTGCAGCACGAGCGCGCCGAGCTCGGACCGGTCACGCAGGCGGAGAAGAACACGCTGGTCGCCTTCGGGATCACCGTGGCGCTGTGGATCTTCCCCGGCGTCATCGCGCTGACCGCGGGCACCGACTCGGCGCTCTACACGACGATCGGCGACCGGCTCGACGAGGGCATCGTCGCCGTCCTCGGGGCCTCGCTGCTGTTCCTGCTGCCCACCGACTGGGGGCGCCGCGAGTTCACGCTGAACTGGTCGGACGCGGCGAAGATCGACTGGGGCACGATCCTGCTCTTCGGCACCGGGATCATCTTCGGCTCGCTGCTGGCCGACACCGGCCTGGCCGAGACCATCGGCAACGGCTCGGCCGACCTGCTCGGGCTGACCAACACCTTCGCCATCACCGTGTTCGCGGTGCTGCTGGCGATCGTGATCTCCGAGACGACCTCGAACACCGCCTCGGCCGCAGTCGTCGTGCCGATCATCATCCCGGTGGCCGTGGCGGCGGGGATCAACCCGTTCGTGCCGGCGCTGGCGGCGACCTTCGCGGCGTCCTTCGGGTTCATGCTGCCGGTGTCGACACCGCAGAACGCGATCGTCTACGGCTCCGGCGTCGTGCCGATCACCAAGATGATCCGGTCGGGCATCTCCTTCGACGTCCTCGGCGCCCTGCTGATCGTCGTGCTGCTCCCGGTGCTGATCGACCTGGTGCTGGGCGTCGGCTGACCGTCGTGTGACGTTCACCCGACCGGGGGAGCCGGGTGGACAGCGCGTGTCACGATGGACGACGGCCCGCTCGAGCGGGCCGACCCACGGACGACGGGAGGTGCTGTGCCATGCGCAGTGAACCGCCCAGTACCGGCACCGGGGGTCGCACCAGCTGGTGAAGGACCCCGCTGCCCCGCCGCTCGCGAGCTCGCGGCGGGACCTGCAGCGGGCCGCCAGGGATGCGGACCCCCGACGAGTCCCCCGCTCCAGCGCCTCCCCGGGAGTCCGCCGTGGTCGACCGCCGTCGTGCGTCCCTCACCGCCCTGTCCACCCTGGCCCGCCGGCCGCGCCCCGAACTGACCCTCGCGCCCGCGCCGCAGCCCCCGGCTCCGGTCGCGTCGCAGCGGCAGTCGCTGATCGTCGACAACGCCGTCTACTCGTCGGGACGGCGGGTGGCGACGCCGGACAGCGTCGCCGAGAGCCACGAGTGGCTGGTCGAGGACCCCGACCGCCTGGTGTGGCTGGGCCTCTACCGGCCCGAGCCGGGCGAGCTCGGGGAGCTGGCCGAGCAGTACGACCTGCCCGAGCTGGCGGTCGAGGACGCGATCAAGGCCCACCAGCGGCCGAAGTTCGAGCGCTACGGGGACACGCTGTTCGTCGTCCTCAAGGCCGCTCGGTACCTCGACGCGACCGAGGAGGTGGAGTTCGGCGAGCTGCACCTGTTCCTGGGCCGGAACTTCGCCATCACCGTGCGGCACAGCGAGTCCCCGGACCTCTCCCGGGTGCGCCGGCGGCTGGAGAGCGAGCCGGCGCTGCTGGAGAAGGGCAGCGAGGCGGTGCTGTACGCGATCCTCGACGCCGTCGTCGACGGGTACTCGCCGGTGGTCGCGGGGCTGGCCACGGACATCGACGAGATCGAGACCGAGGTCTTCCGCGGCGACCCCGGCGTCTCGCGGCGCATCTACGAGCTCTCGCAGGAGGTGCTGGAGTTCCAGCGCGCCGCGCAGCCGCTCACCGGCATCCTCGACGCGATCGCCGCCGGCTTCGACAAGTACGGCGTCGACGAGGACCTGCGCAGCTACCTGCGCGACGTCGCCGACCACGTCACCTCGGTCACCGAGCGGGTGGAGGCCTTCCGGCTGCAGCTGCGCGACATCCTCACCGTGAACGCGACGCTGGTGGCGCAGCGGCAGAACGAGGAGATCCGCGAGCTCACCGAGGCCTCGATCGCGCAGGGCGAGGAGGTCAAGAAGATCTCCGCGTGGGCGGCCATCCTCTTCGCGCCGACGCTGGTCGGGACGGTGTACGGGATGAACTTCGACGACATGCCCGAGCTGCACTGGTCGTTCGGCTACCCCATGGCGCTGCTGGCGATGATCGGGGTCAGCCTGGCGCTGTACGCCGTCTTCAAGCGCCGCGGCTGGATCTGAGGGAGGAGCGCCGGGGCGAGGCCGGTGCGGCGCGGGAACAACCCGCCGGCGGGTGCCGTTACGCTGTCTGCACAACTACACAGGGGGTGAATGGTCTCGACTGCGGTCGGATGACCAGGGGAAGCGAGCCGAGGAAGCCGACGATGAGCTCGTTAACCACGCGTCGGAAACAACACAAGCGCCGACTCCAGTCAGCGCGAGTTCGCCCTCGCTGCCTAAGTAGCGGAGCGACTCTGTCAGCCCGGGTTCGTCATCGGCCCGGATCCTGGCATCAGCTAGATGACTGACCGTGCGTGCCGGTCGCGGGCGCGCGCGGGACACCAAACAGCGACTGGGCCCGTCACATCGACTCGTCCGTGAGATCGATGGGGTCGAGCAGAGACACAGCGGACTGCGCTCGGAGAAGCCCTGGTGATGCGTCGTAGGACGCGGGTTCGATTCCCGCCACCTCCACCCCGCAGTTCTCCCCGAGAACCTGGCAACTCCTCCCTCGGGACCCAGGGTCGGGGAGAACTCGCCGCTCAACCACGTGGGGCCCGGTCGGACGACCGGGCCCCACGTGTCTTCCCCTGCTCCGGGGGTGCGGTTCCTCCCTCGGCTGTTCGGGCTCGAGGCCGACCCGGCGGCGGAGTCAGCGCGTGGTCTTGTCGGCTTGCGTCGGGGTCGCCTCGCGGGGGGTCGGGATGTCCGCCGCGGCAGGCGGGACGTTGGGGTTGTGGTGGAACACGTTGTCCGGGTCCCACTCGTCCTTGAGGGCGGCCAGTCGGCGGTACTTGTCCTCCCCGTACGAGACACGCACCCGCCGCTCCTCCGTGTCGGTCTCGAAGTTGAGGTAAGCCCCCTCGCCGGAGGCGTACGGCCGTAGCGCCTGCCACAGGTCGCGGACCCAGGCGCGGTCGGCGGCGTAGCTCTCCTCGTCCCAGGCGAGGCCCAGCAGGGCCGCCGCCCACCGTGCGCTGCGGGGGCTGCCCCAAGCGGTGGAATCGTCGGGGATCTCGGAGTAGCGGCCGCGCAGCGTGAACATCGGCACCTCGGACATCGGCGAGCGCCGGCGCGGCAGCCGGTCGAGCAGGATCGCGATCGCCTCGTCCGGCAGGTCGTCGAAGTTCAGGCTCTTGGCGTAGCCGTGTATCCCCCACGGTTCGGCGTCGTCGAGCATCTGCTGCAACGCCACGTACGGCAGGGAGGTGACCAGCTCGAACAGCGGCGCCCGTGCCCGCAGCGGTGCCACCGCGGCGGCGTGCTCCTCGGCGTTGCCCCAGTTCGCTATCAGCACGGTGATGCCGGGCGTGCCGCGGTGCTGCTCGGGGACGAAGGGCTCGGGCGGAGCGGACGACGCCGCCACCACCGCCCCCATGCTCTCCGGGAGGTCGAACAGGTACTCCCGGGCGAAGGCCAGCTGCTCGGCGGCGTCGGCGACGGGCCAGAAGAACAGCCCGAGGTCGGCCATCGGGGCGACCTCGTGCAGGTCGAACACCAGTTCGGTCACGACTCCGAAGTTGGTGCCGGCCCCGCGCAGGGCCCACATGAGATCGGGTTCGGCCTGGTCGGTGACGGTCACGGTCCGGCCGTCGGCGGTGACCAGCGTGGCCGCGACCAGGTTGTCGCAGGCCAGGCCCTGCTGGGACGTCAGCCAGCCCAAGCCACCGCTGAGGGTGAGCCCGGCGACGCCGGTGTGACTGACCGTGCCGCCGACGACCGCGAGGCCGTGCGGGGCGGTCGCGGCGTCGACGGCGGCCCACGATGCCCCGCCGCCGACGTGCGCTCGCCGCGCCTCCACGTCCAGCCGGACACCGTTCATCCGCGACAGGTCGACCATCACCGCGCCCTGTTCGACGCAGCTGCCCGCCGCGCTGTGCCCGCCACCTCGCACGGTCACGTCCGTCCCGGTTTCCCGGGCGAGGGCGAGCGTCGCGGCCACGTCCTCGGTCGAGGTGGGGCGGACGATGAGTGCCGGCTGGTGGGTGATCGCCCCGTTCCAGACGGCTGCGGCTCGTGCTTCGGCGAACCCGGCGTCGGCCGGCCGCAGCACCTCTCCCGGGAAGGTCTGGAGGAAGCGGGTGACGGAGGAGTCGTCGAGAGGCATCTCAGCCCCCTCTGCGTGGGTGTCGCTCGGGACGAGAACCGCTGACAGCAAGAAGAAAGTCTGGTAAGAGCAGCCGCCGTCCGGTACCCGTGCGGCTGCCCGCGGAGGTCTGCCGCCGCGCCTCCGGCGCGTGGTCACGCGGGGCATGTGCCCGGTGATGCCCGGCCACCGCACGGGGGGGGCGCACAGGGATCATCCATCGACGGCGGCTGACAGTCGCACGGTGAGCGGGGTCACGACGAGAGCCGGGAACGGTGGCCTCGGTCAGTCTCGGGGAGCACCCCACCCCGAGGTCGTCGTCTCGTGTGGTCTCCGGCGGCTCGGGCGACGACCCGCGGGTGCGGTCGAGCGCGCTGGGGCGGCTGTGCTCCCTCAGCGAGGTCGCGAGTAGTACAGGACGGTGTTGCCGCCCGGGAAGGTCTGCACGTGGTTCAGCTCGAAACGCGTGGGGCTGAAATGTGTACCGAAGGCCGTCCGGCCCGCCCCGGCCACGACCGGGTAGAGCTTGACGACCAGGCGATCGATCTCGGCGAGGAGTTCACCCGCCAGTTGCCCACCACCGGCGAGGTAGACGTCGAGCCCGGTGTCCTCCTGCTTGAGCGCGCGCACGGCTCCGACCGGGTCGTCGCGCACGATGGTCACGTGTGGGTCGCTCGACTCGAGCGTGCGGGAGACCACCACTTGGCGGAGGTGGGCGTACGGGCTGGTGATGCCGAGCCGGAGGGCGGGGTCGTAGGTGCGCCGGCCCATGATGACGGTGTCGAAGCGCCGGTTGGGCGCCGTGTCGATGCCCAGTCCTCGACGGAAGTGCGTGGGCAGCGCGTCGGCGAACTCCGTGGTCATCCACTCCTGGTACGGCTCCGACGTCGGGTAGAAGTCGGTCTGGTCATCGGGCCCGGCGATGAAGCCGTCGAGGGAGACCCCGATGTAGTAGACGAGTTCTCGCACGCGTCTCCTCCCACGGAACTGGGGCCGGCCTGCGGCGCGGTGCGCCCGCCACGCCATCGGCCACGGCGGTCGCGGACGTGTCCAGGGTCGCTGCACCGCCTCGGCCTGTGAAGGGTCGTCCCGTACCGAGGCACCGTCTGTCGGGTCCGCTGGTCCTCCGGGGGTCCGTCGTCCGCGTCCGCTGTGGTCTTCGTCCCGTCCGCCGCTCGCCGGCTCGGCTCAACACGGCCGTCGGGCCGGCCGATCGTCCGAACCGGGCGTACCTCGTCCTCCGGGTCACCTGCCCGTTCGGTCCACTGCCTGGAGTCCACCAGTCATGAGTCTGCTCGGTCGTCTGCGCACCGGGCCGCGGCTGTTCGCGGCGTTCCTGACCGTCTTCGCCCTCTCCGCACTGGCCACCGTCGTGGGCCTGGTGGGTCTCAGCAAGCAGCACGCCGCGGCCGTCGAGGCCGACCACCTGCGCGTCCTCGTCGAGGAGATGGACAAGTCCACCTACTACACGTCCGACATCGGCGCCTACGAGATGGGCGTCGGCATGGACGCCTACTACCTCGGCCCGGTCCAGGCGATCGCGCCGGATGCCCCCAACAGGGCCGGTCTCCTGGCGAGCGTGTCGGCGGCCGAGGAGTTCCTCGCCTCGGTGCACACCGAGTGGATGACGCCGGCCGAGCGGGCCGACTTCGAGGTCCTGCAGGAGAAGTGGCGGGGCTACCTGGCGACCGCCGACCAGCAGGCGGCGATCCTCTCCAGCGGCGCTCCGGACGCCGCGCGTCAGGTCAGCGCATGGCTCAACGACGGCGAGAACGGCCAGTTCGCGGCGTACCTGGAGCTCACCGACATCTCGACCAAGATGGTCACCGAGGTGCAGGAGCGGGCCGCGCGGACGGCGGCCGACGCGGCGTCCTCGGCGCAGGCCTACCGCACCGCCACGCTCGTCACGCTCGGCCTGGCGCTGCTCGCGGCCCTGGCGCTCGCGCGCGCCGTCCAGCTGTCGGTCACCCGTCCGCTGCAGCGTTGCGTCGAGGCGCTGCGGGCGCTGGGCCGCAAGGACCTCTCGACCCGGCTCGACCTCCGTTCGCGCGACGAGATGGGCGACATGGCCCGCGCGCTGGACGAGGCGACCGGCGGCATGCGCACGGCGGTCGCCGACATCGACGACGGCGTCCGGACCCTGACCACCGCCTCGACCGGCCTGTCGGAGGTCGCCGTCCGGCTCTCCAGCTCCGCGGCGCAGGTCGCCGACCGCGCCCAGGGCTCGGCCGCCGCCGCGACCGAGGTCACCTCGCACGTGCAGAGCACCGCGAGCGGTGCGGAGGAGATGAGCGCGTCCATCCAGGAGATCGCGGTCAACGCCCAGCAGGCGGCGCAGGTCGCCGCCTCAGCCGTCGAGACGGCGCGCGCCGCGAGCGTGACGGTGACCAAGCTCGGCGGCTCCTCGACCGAGATCGGCAACGTGCTGAAGGTGATCGCCTCGATCGCCGAGCAGACCAACCTGCTGGCGCTGAACGCGACCATCGAGGCGGCCCGCGCGGGCGAGGCCGGCAAGGGCTTCGCCGTCGTCGCCAACGAGGTCAAGGAGCTCGCCCAGGAGACGGCCCGGGCCACCGAGGACATCGCCCGCCGCGTCGAGGCCATCCAGGCCGACACCGGGCAGGCCACGGAGGCGATCACGAGCATCAGCTCGGTCATCGACCGGATCAACGACTACCAGTCGGCGATCGCCGCGGCGGTGGAGGAGCAGACCGCCACGACGCAGGAGATGAGCCGCAGCGTCGCGGAGGTGGCCGGCGGCGCGGCCACCATCTCGACGACCGTGGGCGGGCTGGCCTCTGCGGCGGATGCGGCACAGGGCGAGGCGGCGAGCACGCAGCAGGCGTCCGACGAGCTGGCCTCGCTCGCGCGGCAGCTGCGCGCGCTGGTGGGGCAGTTCACCGTCTGACCGGCGCCCGGCCCGGCTGGGCAGTCCGGCGCAGCGGCGCCGAGGTCAGTCGGCGCAGGCCAGCCGGGCGGCGTCGCCGGCCCCGATGACCACGGTGACCCGCTCGACGTCACCCACCTGCGCGGCGCCGGTCAGGCCCAGCGCGTCGGCGAGCGCCGTCGCGACCTCGGCCTGACCCTCCGGGTACAGGACGCCGGAGGTGGTGTCCTGCGTGGCGCTGACGGCGCCGACCGTGCCGCCCGCCTCCGCCACCCGGGCGCCGACGGCGGTCGACACCGAGGGGTCCGCGGAGCCGTCGCGGATGTCGACCGTGCCGAGCGATGCGACCGTCGGGGTCCCGCACCCGGGCGTCGTGGTCTGCGGTGTCGTCGTGGGTGGGGTCGTCGTGGGTGGGGTCGTCGACGGCGGTGTGCTGGTGGTCGGCGGCGTCGTCGTGACCGGTGGCGTGGAGGTCGGCGGTGTCGTCGTCGTGGCCGGTGGCGTGCTCGGCGGCGGCGTCGTGGCCGGTGGCGTGGTGGTCGGCGGTGTCGTCGTCGGCGGTGTGCTGGTGGTCGGTGGCGTCGTCGTGGCCGGTGGCGTGGAGGTCGGCGGTGTCGTCGTCGGGGCCGGGGGCGTGCTCGGCGGCGTCGTCGTGGCCGGTGGCGTGGTGGTCGGCGGTGTCGTCGTCGGCGGTGTGCTGGTGGTCGGCGGTGTGCTGGTGGTCGGCGGCGTGCTAGTGGTCGGTGGCGTCGTGACCGGCGGGGTCGTGCTCGGTGGCGTCGTCGACGGCGGCGTGGTGGTCGACGGCGGCGCGGTGACGGTCGGCGGCGCGGTGGTCGACGGCGGCGTCGTCGTCGACGGCGTCGACGTCGGCCGGGGGCTCGGCGGCGGCGCGGCGGACGACGACGGGCTCACGGTCGGCTCCACTGCCGGCGGCGGCCCCGGGTTGGCCGGCGGCTCCGACGGCGGGGGCACCGGGTCGGTCGGCACGGTGGGTGTCGGCGTCCCGGCGTACTGGGCGGCGAGGGTCAGGACCGTCGCCACGTAGCTGTCGGAATGGTTGTAGGCGAAGACGGCGCGCCGCTGCCCGCTGACGGTGGTGAGGTCCCCACCGGCGGCGCACAGGTACCGCGCGGTCGCGCGAGCGGCGTCCTGGATGTCGAAGGGGTCGCTGTTCCCGTCGCCGTCCCCGTCGCTGGCGTAGCGCGCCCAGGTGGACGGGATGAACTGCATCGGGCCGACGGCGCGGTCGTGGACGGAGTCGCCGTCGAGACGTCCGCCGTCGGTGTCGCGGATCAGCGCCGTGCCGTTCCCGTCCAGCGGGATCCCGATGATCCGGGGCGTCGACCGCCCGTCGGTCTGCAGCACCGCTCCGGCGAAGCGGCCGTGGTTGGACTCGACCCGGCCGATGGCGGCGACCAGCGACCAGCTGACGCCGCAGTCCGCGGGTGCGGCCGCCGCGGCGGAGTCGTAGGCCGCCCGGGCGACCGACGGGATCCCGCCGGCTGCCAGTCCCGACGCGGCCGCCGCCGCGCTCGACGACGGGGACGACGCTGACGACGACGCAGGCGACGCAGGCGACGCGGGCGTGTCCGGAGCGGCGTACGGGGTGGAGGCGGAACTGCCCGCCGGCTGGGGGGACGTGTCGACGCCGGCCGGCGGCGGGTCCTGGTGGGTGCTCGCGGCCGGCCGACCGGCGTCGGCCACCTGCGAGCTCGCCACCAGGGTGGCGGCGGCGACCACCACGGCCGCGCCCTGCCACAGGCCCGACCCGTGCCGGTGCCTCCGCCCGGGCCTGGACTCCTCCGACATGTGACCGTCCCCCACGACCTGACCTCTTCTGGCGCAGGCCAGTCTCCCCCGGTTCCCCGTGCTCCGCGCCCGCCAATCCGGGGGGTCGGGGTCGACGTGCCGCCCGCTCGCCCGCCGGACGGCGAGTCGCGGACGACGCGCCGGGGGAGCGGACCGGGCGGTGCCGTACGCCCCTTGCCCGTCGCCGGGACCGGTCCCTACCGTGCCCCCGACGGGCCGCCGGGACGACGGTTCTGACCTCGTGAAGGACATCCCGATCCCGAGGCGTGAGGGAGCCCCCCGATGAACCCCCTCGTGGTGCGCAGCGCGATCGTGGCTGCCCTGGGCGGCCTGCTGTTCGGCTTCGAGACCGCGGTCATCTCCGGCACCACCGAGGACCTCGAGCGGGTCTACGACATCGGCGGGTTCTGGCTCGGCTTCACCGTCGCGACGGCGCTGCTCGGCACCATCGTCGGCGCGCTGATCGCCGGGAAGCCGGCGGACCGCTACGGCCGCAAGAAGGTGCTGTTCGGGATCGGCGTCCTCTTCGTCGTCGGCGCTCTGGGCACCGGCCTGGTCACGAACCTCTGGTTGTTCATGTTCTTCCGGTTCGTCGGCGGCATCGGCGTGGGCGTGGCCTCGGTGGTCGCGCCGATCTACACCGCCGAGGTCGCCCCGCCGAAGTACCGCGGCCGGCTGGTCGGGCTGGTGCAGTTCAACATCGTGCTCGGCATCCTGCTGGCGTACCTGTCCAACTACATCCTGGCCAGCACGCTGCCCGGCGACATCGCCTGGCGCTGGATGTTCATGGTCATGGCCCTGCCGGCGGCGGTCTTCTTCCTGCTGCTGTTCACCACGCCGGAGACGCCGCGCTGGCTGTACATGGTGGGCCGCCGGGGAGAGGCCGTGGAGACGATCCACCGGCTCACGAACTCCCGGGACGAGGCCGAGTTCGAGATCCGGGAGATCGAGCAGACGCTCGCCAACGACGCCGAGGCAGCCCGGGCGCCGTTCTTCGTGCGGCAGAACCGCAAGGTCATCCTGCTGGCGGTCGCCATCGCCGCGTTCAACCAGCTGTCGGGGATCAACGCGATCCTCTACTACGCGAACGACATCTTCCGGATGGCCGGCGCCGGCGACAACTCCGCCGCGCTGCAGAGCGTCGTCGTCGGGGTGGTCAACCTGGTGACGACGATGGCGGCGCTGACGGTCATCGACAAGATCGGCCGCCGGCGGCTGATGCTCATCGGCTCGATCGGCTACCTGGTCAGCCTGGGCGCGCTGGCGGTGGTGTTCACCGTGTACGACGGGCAGTTCACGGGCGCCTCGAGCGTGATGGTGCTGGCGGCACTGGTGGTCTTCATCGCCGCGCACGCCTTCGGTCAGGGCTCGGTGATCTGGGTCTTCATCTCCGAGATCTTCCCCAACCGGATCCGGGCCCGCGGCCAGTCGCTGGGCAGCCTGACGCACTGGGTGTTCGCGGCGGTCGTGTCCTGGACCTTCCCCGGGATCGCCGCGGCGCTCGGCGGCGGCGCGGCGTTCGCCCTCTTCTTCGTCTGCATGGTCGGTCAGCTCGTCTGGGTGCTGAAGGTGATGCCGGAGACGAAGAACGTGCCGCTGGAGGAGATGGAGCAGAACCTCGGCATCCAGCTCAGCGCCGAGGACGTCGCCGCCGCGCGCTCGGGGCCGAGGGGTCACTGACCGCCCCGCCCGTCCGGGTGGTCCGCGGCGGCGGTGCGCCGTCCACCCCCTCGGGGTGACATCCGTGTTGCACGACTGGATCCCTGCCCCGTCGGTGCCGACCGTCCCGGCAACCGATGGAAGGAGCCGTCATGCGGAACATGGCGTGCAGGGCCGTGGCCCAGGCCTCGCTGGTGGCGACGACGGCCTCGCTGGACGACGAGCAGGCGTGGCCGTTGCTGCTGGTCGCCGGCTGGCTGACCACCGCGGCTGACCTGGTGCAGCAGGCCGACGCCCTGGAGGCCGTCCTCGTCTGAGGCCCCGCCTGCGGGGAGGGGGGCGCGCCTCGGTGACCATGGGGGCCGTGCGCGACCACCCGGCCCCCGCATCCGGTCCATGAGGGGCGTCCCCGCCGCCCGTCGTCTCGACGCGGCGCTCGAGTGGGCGCCGACCGGGCGGCGCGCGGTGCCGGTGCTCGTGGTGCTGGTCGTCGTCGCCAACCTCGTCGGCGTCGGCACCGTCGGGCTGCTGCTGCTCGGCCTGTCCGCCGGCGCGCACGACCCCGCCGGGGGCCGCGCCGTCATCGCGCTGACCGCGCTGGCCTACCTCGCCGTCGCGCTGCCGCTCGGCGTCCTGGTCGGGCTGCGGTGGCAGCGGCCGACCGCGGCCTGGCTCAGCGCCGGCCGCCGTCCCACTCCGGTGGAGGCCGGCCACGCGTTGCGGCTGCCCGTCGACATCGCCCGGGTCGCCGCGGTCACGTGGCTCGGCGGCGCGCTGCTGGTCGGCGTCGTCGGCGCCGTCGTCTCCCCGTTCCCGCTGGTCGGCGTGCGCATCACCCTGGCCGCGCTGCTCGGTGGCGTGGTGGCCGCCGGCGTCAGCTACCTGCTCGCGCTGCGGATGGGTCGCCACGTCACCGCCCGGGCGCTCCAGGCCCACCCGCCGACGGGCGCGCTGGGCCTCGGTGTCCGCCCGCGGCTGCTGCTCACCTGGGGGCTGACCAGCGGCGTCCCCCTGCTCGGTCTGGTCCTGCTGTTCCTCGACCCGAGCAACCCCGAGGGGCCCAACGAGGCCGCGGTCGTCTTCCTCACCGTCGTCGCCCTGCTCGTCGGACTGCTCGCCACCCTGCTGACCGGCCGCTCGGTCGGCGCGCCGCTGCGCGACCTGCGCCGCGCGGTGCAGCGGGTCGGCGCGGGGGACCACGACGTCCGCGTGCCGGTCGACGACGCCGGCGAGATCGGGCTGCTGCAGGAGGGCGTCAACACGATGGTCGCCGGCCTCGCCGAGCGCGAGCGGCTGCGCGACCTGTTCGGTCGCCACGTGGGGACGACGGTCGCCCAGCAGGCCATGGTCACCGGGGTCTCGCTCGGCGGCGAGCTGCGCACGGTCGCCGCGCTCTTCGTCGACATCGCCGGCTCCACCTCGCTGGTGCTGCGCACCGGGCCCGAGCAGATGGTGGGGCTGCTCAACCGCTTCTTCGCCGTGGTCGTCGAGACCGTCGAGAGCGAGGGCGGACTGGTCAACAAGTTCGAGGGGGACGCCGTCCTGTCCGTCTTCGGCGCTCCCGCCGACCACCCCGACCCGGCCGGCGCGGCCCTGCGCGCGGCCCGGCGGATCGCGGCCGCCGTCCGGGCCGCCGGCGAGCTCGACCTCGGTGTCGGGGTGGCCTGCGGTCCGGTGTGGGCCGGTCAGGTCGGGGCCGCCAGCCGGCTGGAGTACACGGTCATCGGCGACCCGGTGAACGAGGCGGCCCGGCTCACCGACCTGGCCAAGGACGTGCCCGGGCGGGTGGTGGCCAGCGAGGACGCCGTGCGCGACGCCGGCGCGGGGGAGGGGCGGCACTGGGAGCCCGGCGCCGTAGCCGAACTCCGCGGCCGCCACCGGCCCACGCGGACCTGGGTGCTCCGCGCCGACCGACCCTGAGCTCCGCGCCCTTCTGCACCTCCACGTCGTTCTGACCTGGCCTTCTCATTTGCAGTCCTACGCAGTCGAACGCGTGGACGACGGGATGCAGGCCGGCACGCTGAGTGCTGCTGCGGCGCTGCTCTGCCACGTGGGCGCCCGGCTGGTCCCAGCCCCACCACGACATCGCCCGGGTGTGGTCGATCGCCAGGTCCAGGTCGTGCGCGTGGCAGGCGCGCGCAGCGTCGTCGGGTGCGAGATCGAGCAGGTCGGGAGCGGTCTCCTCGTCCACGGCCTGGTGATGCGCTCCGAGTGATCCGTGGAGGTCGGCTCGGGGCCAGGTGCGGGATCGGAGTCGCCTCGGCTCCGAGGGGGAAGGCCCAGGCTGGCGGCGTCGAACGGTCAGCCGGCGATCTGCCCGCCCGGCGGGTGCGACCGCACGACGACGAGCACGTCCTCGGGCTCCAGAGTGCCGATCAGCGGGTCGTCGAAGCGCAGCGTGCGCCCGCCCCGGGTCACCGAGAGCACGATGTCGCGCAGCTGCCGCGGCCCCAGGCCGACCTCGCCGGCGGTGACCCGGCGCTGCTGGAGGTCGAGGCCCTGGCCGCCGGTGACGAGGTCCTCGACCGTGGCCACGACCCGCGGGGCGTCCGTGGACAGCCCCAGCAGCCGCCCCGAGGTGGCCGAGGTCGTGATGACCGTGTCGGCTCCCGACTGCCGCAGCAGCGCGGCGTTCTCCTCCTCGCGCACCGACGTCGTGATCGGCACGCTGGGGTTCAGCTGCCGCACGGTGAGCGTGATCAGCACGGACGCGTCGTCCCGGTTGGCGGCGACGATCACGGCGCGGGCGCGCTCGACGTGCGCTCGGCGCAGGACGTCGGTGCGGCCGGCGTCGCCGACGATCCCGTGCAGCCCCACCGAGTTGGCCTCGTCGATCGCACGGGGGTCGGGGTCGACGACGACGATCTGCTCCAGCGGGGTGCCGCTGGCCTGCAAGGAGCGGATGGCGCTGCGGCCCTTGGTGCCGTAGCCGCACACGATGACGTGCTGGCGCACGCGGGACCTCCAACGGCGGATGCGGAACTCCTCGCGGGAGCGCGCGGTGAGCGCCTCGAGAGTGGTCCCGATGAGGACGATGAGGAACAGCACGCGCAGCGGCGTGATGACGAGCAGGTTGACCAGACGGGCCTGCTCGGTGACCGGCGTGATGTCGCCGTACCCGGTGGTGGAGAGCGTCACCGTCGCGTAGTAGGCGGCGTCGAGCAGGGTGATCTCACCGAGGTCCTCGAGGTCCCGGTATCCCGCCCGGTCGAGGTAGACCAGCAGCACCGTGACCACGAAGACGACGACGGCGAAGACGATCCGCCGGGCGACCTGGCGGATCGGTGAGGGCTCGACGTGCGCGAGCTGCACGCCGGTGTGTTCGGTGCCCGCCTCGGTCTCGCTCGCCACCCGCCGGACGATAGTGAGCCCCCCACCGTCCCGCCTGCACCGCCATACCCGTCCGGGTGAGCGGACGGGTGCGGTGGCGGAGGGGATCAGCCGCCGGTCACGGCGGCCCGCTCCCGTGCGGCCAGCTCCCGCTTGAGCACCTTGCCGGCGGCCGACACCGGGATCGCGTCGATGAAGACGACGTCACGCAGCCGCTTGTACGGCGTCACCCTGTCGTTGACCGCGGCCATCACCGACTCGGCGGTCAGCGCGGCGCCGGCGTCGTCGGCCTTGCGGACCACGTAGGCCACCGGCAGCTCCCCGGCCTCCTCGTCCGGCCGGCCCACCACCGCCGCCCCGGCCACCCCCGGCACGCCGAACAGCACCTCCTCCAGCTCGCGCGGGAAGACGTTGTAGCCCTTGTAGAGCAGCATGTCCTTGGTGCGGTCGACGATCGCCAGGTAACCGTCCTCGTCGAGGACGCCGACGTCCCCGGTGTGGAACCAGCCGTCGGGGTCGATCGCCTCGGCGGTCGCCTCCGGCCGGTGCGCGTAGCCGCGCATCACCTGCGGGCCGCGGATGCACACCTCGCCGCGCTCGCCGGGCGGCAGCGGGGCACCGCCGCCGAGCGGCTGGATGCTGATCTCGGTGTCGAAGATCGGCACGCCCACCGTGCCGGGCTTGCGGGTGCCCGACCGGTACACCGGGTTGCCGGTGGCCTGCATCGTCACCTCGGTGAGGCCGTACCCCTCGCCGATCACGGCGTTGGGCAGCACCTGCTGCAGTCGCTCGATGAGCGTCACGGGCAGCGGCGCGGCTCCGGAGGAGACCCCGCGGACGCCGGACCAGTCGCCCTCCAGGAAGCCCGGCACCTGCAGCAGCGCCACGAACACCGGCGGCGCCCCGCCGATCGAGGTCACCGCGTACCGGGCGGCGTCCTCGACGTAGCGCACCGGGTCGAAGCGCATGTGGACCACCGTCATGGTCCCGGCCATCACCATGCCGTTGAGGTAGCCGATCGCGCCCATGGCGTGGAACCACGGCGTGAGGTTGACCAGCCGCCCCTCGCCCAGCGCCGTCGGGTACTCGTCCCGCCCGAGCACCTGCCGCAGGGTCACGTCACCGGCCTCGTCGAGGTCGGGTACCGACCCCGACGACCAGCAGGCGGACTGCAGCACGTTGGTGACGACGGCGCGGTGCGGCAGCTCGACGCCCTTGCTCACCCCCGTGGTGCCGCCGGTGTAGGCCAGGTGCGCCAGGTCCGCGGCCGGGTCGACGTCGGCGTCGAGGTGCCGGTCGCCGGGGTCGCCGGCGAGCAGCTCGGCGAGGTCGACGTCCTCGGGTTCGAGCTCCAGGCGGGCGTCGAGGTCGAGGGTGTGCGCCTCCCCGGTGACGACGACGGTCTGCACGGGCGTGGCCGCCAGCGCCGACCGCACGAACGGCAGGACCTGGTCCCAGGTGACCAGCACGCGGGCGCCGGCGTCGGTCAGCTGCGCGGCGAGGTCGGCCGCAGGCAGCAGCGGGTTGGTGGGGGAGAAGGTCGCCCCGGCCAGCAGCACCCCGTAGTAGACCGCCGGGTACTGGCGGCAGTTCGGGATGTGCACCGCCACGACGTCGCCGCGCCCGACCCCGTGGTCGGCCAGCCAGTTGGCGACGGCGTGCGCCCGGGCGCCCAGCTCGGTGTAGGTCAGCGGGACGTCGTGGTCGACGAACGCCGTGCGGTCGCCCCAGCGGCGCACCGCTGCCCGCAGGATCGAGCCGACCGGGACCGCGGGGTAGTCCAGCGACCGCGGCAGGCCGGGCGGCCAGCTGTGCGCGGTCGGGGTCGGGGCGTCCTGCGTGGCGGTCATGCGGGTCCTTCCTCTCCGGAGGCCCTCAGCGTGGCGTACGTCACTACCCGTGTCGAGAGCCGACGGTGGGTGAGGATGGCGGGATGGACGACCAGCGCAGGGCCCTCGTCCTCGGCGGCGGCGGCATCACCGGCATCGCCTGGGAGATCGGCGTGCTCACCGGTCTGGCCCAGGCCGGCGTCGACCTCACCGGTGCCGACCTCGTGGTGGGCACCTCGGCCGGCTCGGTGGTCGGGGCGCAGCTCACCGGCGGTGCCGACCTGGAGACCCTGTTCGCCCGTCAGCTCGAGCCGCCCACCGGCGAGCAGGCCGCCCGGATGACCCGCTCCGCGCTGCTCCGCTACGGACTGGCGGCGCTGCGCAGCCGCGGGGACGACGTCGGGTTCCGCCGCCGGATCGGCGCGCTGGCGCTGGCCACCGAGCGGGCCGGCCTGACCCCGACCGAGCAGGAGCGGCTCGACGTGATCGGTTCCCGCCTCGTCAGCCGGGAGTGGCCCGACCGCGACCTGCGCATCACCGCCGTCGACGCCGAGAGCGGCGAGTTCCGCGTCCTCGACCGCACCTCCGGCGTCCCGCTGCTGCAGGCCGTGGCGGCCAGCTGCGCCGTCCCCGGCGTGTACCCGCCGGTCACCATCGACGGCCGCCGCTACGTCGACGGCGGCATGCGCTCGGCGGCCAACGCCGACCTCGCCGGGGGCTCCGACCGGGTCGTCGTGCTCGCGCCGATCCCGCGCGGCCTCGGACCGATGGCCGGCGTCGATGCGCAGGTCACCGGGATGATCGCGCGGGTCGCCGTCGTCTCCCCGGACGACGCCAGCCGCCGTGCGATCGGCCGCAACGTGCTCGACCCGGCCGCCCGCGCGGGCTCCGCGCGCGCCGGCCTGGCGCAGGCCGCCGGCGTGGCCGCCGAGGTCACCGAGGCCTGGCAGGGCTGAGGGTCCGGGTCCACCCCCTGTTCGCGCGAGCGCTCACGTCGCGGCCACGTCGCCGGGCTGGGATCGTCCGGGCCGACGGCGAGGGTCGCCGTCGGAGCCCGGGGGAGATGTCCCATGCCACGCGCCCACCGCCGGACCGCGCTGCTCACCGCGTCCGTCCTCGCCGTCCCGCTGCTCCTGACCGGGCCGGCCACCGCTGCCCCACCGCAGCGGGAGACCGGGGACGGCGCCGACGAGCTGCTCGTCATCGGGCACCGCGGCGCCTCGGGCTACCGGCCCGAGCACACGCTGGCCTCCTACGAGCTGGCGGCCCGCATGGGCGCGGACTACATCGAGCCCGACGTCGTCAGCACCCGCGACGGCGTGCTGGTCACCCGCCACGAGAACGAGATCTCCGGGACGACGGACGTCGCCGAGCGGCCCGAGTTCGCCGACCGGCGCACCACCAAGCTGATCGACGGCGTCGAGCTGACCGGCTGGTTCACCGAGGACTTCACGCTGGCCGAGCTGCGCTCGCTGCGCGCGGTGGAGCGGCTGCCCGACGTCCGGGAGGAGAACACCCTCTACGACGGTCTCTACCAGGTGCCGACCCTCGACGAGGTGCTCGAGCTGCGCGAGGAGCTGTCCCGGGAGCTGCGCCGCGAGGTCGGCGTCTACATCGAGACCAAGCACCCGACCTACTTCGACTCCATCGACCTCTCGCTCGAGGAGCCGTTGGTCGGGGACCTCGACGAGGCCGGGCTGGACCGCCGCGACGCGCCGGTGTTCCTGCAGTCGTTCGAGACGGCCAACCTGCGGGAGCTCGACGGGGTGGTCGACGTCCCCCTGGTGCAGCTGCTGTCGGCGACCGGCGCGCCGGCCGACCTGGTGGCCGCCGGTGACCCGCGCACCTACGCCGACCTGTCCACGGCCGAGGGGCTGGCGGACATCGGGGAGTACGCCGACGGCGTCGGCCCGGAGAAGGCCCAGGTCATCCCCCGGGAGGCCGACGGCACCCTCGGCGAGCCGACGTCCTTCGTGGCCGACGCGCACGCCGCGGACCTGCTCGTGCACCCGTACACCTTCCGCAACGAGAACGAGTTCCTGCCCGCCGAGCTCCGCGACCCCGGCGAGGAGCCCGGCGACTACGGCCGGGCGATCGACGAGCAGCTGGTCTTCTGGGAGACCGGCATCGACGGGCTGTTCACCGACAACCCCGACACCGGCCTGGTCTCCCGCGACCTGTTCCAGGACTGAACCGGACGGAATGCCGGGTGGCGCCGGGGACGTTGGGCCGGGCGTGAAGGTGGAGATCTGGTCCGACGTCGTCTGTCCCTGGTGCCACATCGGCAAGCGCCGGTTCGAGGCCGCGCTCGACCGGTTCCCGCACCGGGACGCCGTCGAGGTGGAGTGGAAGTCCTTCGAGCTGGACCCGGGGGCGCCGTCGGCCGCCGCGGGTGACCCGGTCTCGCCGACCGAGTACGCCGAGCGGCTGGCGAGGAAGTACGGCACCTCGGTGCTCGGGGCGCAGCAGATGACCGACCACATGACGCAGCAGGCCGCCGCCGAGGGCCTGGACTTCCGGTTCGACAGGGCGGTGCGCGCCAACACCTTCGACGCCCACCAGGTGATCCACCTGGCCGGTGAGCGCGGGGTGCAGGACGCGGTCAAGGAGCGGCTGCTGACCGCCTACTTCAGCGAGGGCGAGGCGGTCGGCGACCGCGAGACCCTCGTCCGGCTCGCCGCCGGGGCGGGCCTCGACGCCGACGAGGTGCGCGCGGCCCTGGACGACCAGCGCTACGCCGGCGCGGTGCGGGCCGACGAGGCCGAGGCGCAGGCGCTGGGCATCAGCGGCGTCCCGTTCTTCGTCGTCGACCGCAGGTACGGCGTCAACGGCGCCCAGCCGGCCGACGCGCTGCTGCAGGTGCTCGAGCGGGCCTGGGCCGAGCGGACGCCGCTGATCCCGGTCATCACCGGCGGCGAGGTCTGCGGCCCTGACGGCTGCTCCATCTGAGCGACGGCCCCGTCCCGGGGCCCGCCGGCCCCCTGCGGGGGGCAGGGGGTCCTTCTTCAGACCACCGGGTCGGCGACCAGCGAGCTGGCCGAGTGCTCCTCGCGCAGCCGGGTCTTGAGCACCTTGCCGCTGGGGTTGCGCGGGAGCGCGCCCACGATGGAGTACTCGCGCGGGTTCTTGTAGCTCGCCAGCCGCTCCCGGCACCACGCCGTGAGCTCGGCCGGCGTCGGCGGGTCGGCCGGGTCGCGCGGAGCGACGACGGCCAGCGGCGCCTCCCCGTAGCGTGCGTCCGGCACGCCGATCAGCGCGACCTCGCCGACCTTCGGGTGGCCCGCCAGCACGTCCTCGACCTCGGCGCAGTACACGTTCTCGCCGCCGGTGATGATCATGTCCTTCTTGCGGTCGACCACGTAGAGGTAGCCGTCCTCGTCCTGCCGCACCAGGTCGCCGGAGTGGAACCAGCCGCCGGCGAACGCCTCCGCAGTGGCCTCCGGCTTGCCCCAGTACTCCCGCATCACCATCGGGCTGCGGTAGACGATCTCGCCGACCTCGCCCTGCGGCACGTCCTGCATCGCGTCGTCCACCACCCGGACCTCGACGTTGAGCATCGGCGTCCCGATCGAACCGATCTTGCGCACCGAGTCCTCGCCGCGGAGGAAGCAGGTGACCGGGCTGCACTCGGTCTGCCCGAAGGCGGTGACCACCTCGGCCTGCGGGAAGGTGTCGATCATCGTCCGCAGCAGGGTCGTCGACGCGGGCGCCGCACCCCAGGAGATGCGCCGCAGCGAGGACAGGTCCCGGGAGGCGATGTCGGGGACGGCGACGACCGCCGCCCACATCGCCGGCACCAGGAACACGCTGCTGACCCGCTCGCGCTCGATGAGGTCGAGCGTGGCGACCGGGTCGAAGCCACCCGAGCGCAGGACCACGTGCGTGCCGCCGAGCAGCAGCGGCGGCAGGCCGCCGGCGAGCCCGGCGATGTGGAACAGCGGCGCCCCGGGGACGGCCACCCGGTCGTCGGGGTCCCAGCCGAGGTGCGTGACCTGGCTGAACACGTGCATGAGCAGGTTGCGGTGGGTCAGCACGGCGCCCTTGGGCCGGCCGGTGGTGCCCGACGTGTACATGACGAAGGCGGCGGCGCCCTCGTCCACCTCGACGTCGAGCGGCTCGGTGCCCGCCGCGGCCAGCGCCTCCTCGTAGTCCCCGCCGATGGTCAACACGGTGCGCACGCCGGGCGCCTGCTCGCGGGCCTCGGCCGCGACCTCGGCGAGCGCGGTGTCGACCACGAGGGCCACGGCGCCGCTGTCGCCGAGCACGTAGCCGACCTCGTCGGCGACGAGCCGGAAGTTCACCGGGACCACGACCGCGCCCACCCGCACCCCGGCGAGGTAGGACTCCCACACCTCCAGCCCGTTGAGCCCGAGGACGGCGACGCGGTCGCCGGCGCCCACCCCCCGGTCGGCCAGGGCGCGGGCCAGCCTGGTCACCCGCTCGTCCAGCTCGGCGTAGCTGCGCCCGGTGCCCTCGAACCGCAGCGCGACGGCGTCCGGCGTCCGGCGGGCCCACCGCGCCAGCTGGTCGCTGGTCGTCATGCCGCGGCCCATGAGCCGGGGGACGTCTGCGCGCACGGGGCCTCCTGACCGCCGGACTGTGACGGGCGTCATGCTGGCCGGGGCGACCGGGGTGGTCAACAGCCGGTCGTCGTTGACCACTGCGGGTGACCGCTGACACGCTGCGGCCGACCCGCCGGACGGAGGAAGGGCGCTCGTGGACTTCGACGACACCCCCGAGGAAGCCGAGTACCGGGCCGGTGTCCGGCGGGCGCTCGAGGAGCACGCCGCCGAGCTGCTGCACGTCGGCGCGGGGGAGGAGACGGTGGACGCGGCCACCGCCGAGGCCGAGCTGCGGCGCACGCAGCGGGTGCTCTACGAGGCCGGCCTGGTCGGCGTCACCTGGCCCCGCGAGCACGGCGGGCGGGGCGGCACGCTGGTGCAGCAGGCGATCGTGCAGCAGGAGCTGGCCCGCGCCCGCATACCGGCCCTGGTCAACCACATCGGCCTGGGCATGTGCGGGCCGACGGTCATCGCCCACGGCAGCGACGACCAGCGGCGGCGGTACCTCCCCCGCCTGCTGCGGGCCGACGACGTCTGGTGCCAGCTGTTCAGCGAGCCGGCGGCCGGCTCCGACCTCGCGGCACTGCGCACCACCGCCGTCCGGGACGGCGACGACTGGGTGGTCAACGGCCAGAAGGTCTGGACGACGCTGGCCCACGTCGCGGACCACGGCATCCTGCTCGCCCGCACCGACCCGCAGAGGCCCAAGCACGCCGGCCTCACGATGTTCGTCGTCGACATGCACGCCCCCGGTGTGACCGTGCGGCCGCTGCGGCAGATGATCGGCTCCGCCGGGTTCAACGAGGTGTTCTTCGACGACGTCCGGATCCCCGACAGCGAGCGGCTGGGGGAGCCCGGCGAGGGCTGGCGGGTCGCGCTGACCACGCTGATGAACGAGCGGGTGGCCATCGGCGGCGCCGGCAGCGACCTCGGCGTCCCCGTCGAGACGCTCGTCGCGCACGCCCGGCAGCGGCTGCCGCAGCTGGACCACGACCGGCAGGTGCTCGCCCGGCAGGCCGTCGGCCGGGCGGTCGTGGCCTCCCTCGCCACCCGCTACACCGGCTACCGCCGCTTCACCGAGCTCAGCCGGGGCGGGGTGCCCGGACCGGAGGCGAGCGCGGGCAAGCTGGCCGGCACCGCCGCGGCCAAGCTCGTCGCCGACGCCGGGGTCCGGCTGCTCGGGGACGACGCCGTGTACGCCGCCACCGCCGAGGGCGACGAGACCTGGCAGCGCAGCCAGGGCTTCCTGCCCGGCCTGGCCATCGCCGGCGGCACCGACCAGGTGCTGCGCAACATCCTCGGCGAACGGGTGCTCGGCCTCCCGCCCGAACCGCGCTCCGACAAGAGCGCTCCGTTCGCCGGCGGCGCCCGGTGAACTTCGACCTCGGCCCCGACCAGCGCGACGCCGCCGCCGGCGCGCGCGACTTCTACCGCGGCTCGGCCTCGCCGACCGCCGCCCGCGAGGCGCTCGAGGGCGGCGCCGTCGCGCCGGGCCGCAAGGCGCTGGCCGACATCGGCTTCCTCGGGATCACCGTCCCCGAGTCCGCCGGCGGTGCGGGCGGGTCGCTGCTCGACCTCGCCGTCGTCGCCGAGCAGGGCGGAGCCGTGCTCGCCGGCCCGTCGCTGGCGACCGCCGCGCGCGCCGCGGTGCTGGTGGCCGGCGCCCCCCACCTGGCCGCGCAGCTGGCCGACGGGTCTGCGGCGGTCGCCGTCGTCGACGGCCCGCTTCCCGGCTCGTCGCCGTCGGTCGACGCGGCCGGCGCGACGCTCTTCCTCGGCCTGGACGACGACGGCGCGCTCGTCGTCGGGGAGGGGGAGGCCACCCCCGGCCGCCCGCTGGACGCCACCCGCGGGCTGGCCTCGGTCCGGCTGACCTCGCGGCGGGTGCTCGCCGAGGACGCGGGGCAGTTGTGGGCCCGGGCCCGGCAGGTCGCCGCCGTCGTGCTCGCCGCCGAGGACCTCGGCGCGGCCGACGCCGCCGTGCAGATGGCCGTCGGCTACGCGCAGCAGCGGGAGGCGTTCGGCCGGCGGATCGGCTCCTACCAGGCGGTCAAGCACATGCTGGTCGACGCGTGGGTCGGCGTGGACCAGCTGCGCTCGCTGGTGTGGTGGGCGGCCTGGGCCGCCGACGCCGCACCCGAGGAGCTGCCGCTGGCCGCGTCGGCCGCCAAGGCGCACGCCGCCGAGGTGCTCGAGCGGGCCGCCGAGGCGTGCGTCCAGGTGCACGGCGGGATCGGCTTCACCTGGGAGCACGACGCCCACCTGTACTGGCGGCGGGCCAAGGTCGACCGGCTGCTCCTCGGCGACGCCGCCGAGCACCTGGACGCCGTCGCCCGGCTCGCGGTCGCCGGCGCGCTCGGGTGACCCCCACCCAGCTGCGCTACGCGGTCGCCGACGGCGTCGCGACCATCACCCTGCACCGGCCCGAGCGGCTCAACGCCTTCACGCCGGTCATGGCCGCGGAGCTCGCCGGAGCCGCCGCGGCCGCCGACGCCGACGACGACGTCCGGGTGGTGCTCGTGACCGGCTCCGGCCGGGCCTTCTGCGCCGGCGCCGACCTCGGTGGCGGCGAGGGCACCTTCCGCGACCGCGGCACGCGCCCCGACCCCGTCCCGCGCGGCACGGTGGACGGCGTCCCGCGGGACTGGGGCGGCATCGCCTCGCTGCCGTTCGCCCGGCTGCGCAAGCCCGTCCTCGCCGCGGTCAACGGGCCCGCGGTCGGCATCGGCGCCACGATGACGCTGCCGATGGACGTCCGTATCGCAGCCGAGTCGGCCCGGTTCGGCTTCGTCTTCGCCCGCCGCGGTATCGTGCCGGAGGCCGCGTCGTCGTGGTTCCTGCCGCGGGTCGTCGGCATCAGCCAGGCGATGGAGTGGGTGGCCACCGGCCGGGTGTTCGACGCCGCCGAGGCGCTGCGCGGCCGGCTGGTGTCCCGGGTGGTCCCGGACGACGAGCTGCTGCCCACCGCGCTCGGCCTGGCCCGCGAGATCGCCGACAACACCTCGGCCGTCGCGGTGGGAGCAGCCCGTCAGCTGCTGTGGTCGATGCTCGGGGCGCCCTCGCCCTGGGACGCCCACCGCGCCGAGTCCCGGGCCCTTGGCGAGCTCGGCGCCGGTCCGGACGCCGCCGAGGGCGTGGCGTCCTTCCTCGAGCGGCGACCGGCGCGGTTCCCCGCCCGGTTGGGGGACGACGCGGTGGCCGGCGTACCCCGCTGGCCGGCCCCGCCCGACGACGTCTCCTGACCCGAGGCGACCCGCTGCGGCCCCGTCCCGGGCCCCGCCCTGAGCGTGCGAGGGGTGGGTAGGACGGGGTCCTCCATCAGCGGGGACCGAGGTGGCGCAGCAGCGTCTCGCCGAGGTCCCGCATCGCCGCGACCTGCTCGGGGGAGAGCTGGTCGAACAGGTGGGTGCGCACGCTCTCCACGTGCACCGGGGCCGCCGCCTCGAGCGCGGCGAACCCGTCGTCGGTGAGGACGGCGAGCTGGCCGCGGCCGTCGTCCGGACAGACCTGACGGCGCACCCAGCCGCGCTCCTCCAGCCGGGAGACGGCGTGCGAGAGCCGGCTGCGCGAGGACAGGCACCGGTCGGCGAGCTCGCTCATCCGCATCATCCGGCCCTCGGTCTCCGACAGGGCGACGAGGATCTCGTAGTAGGCGTGCGAGATGCCGGTGGCGTGGGTGAGCTCCCGGTCGAGCCGGTCGAGCAGCAGCTGGGCGCTGTAGAGCCAGGCCCGCCAGGCCTGCTGCTCCTCGGCGTCGAGCCAGCGCGTCCCCTCGGCGTCGGAGCCGGGGTCCCGGGGAGCGAGCGACACGTCGGCGGTCATACCCACGAGGGTACTGGCGGAATAGATGAGCCTTCAACTAGAGTTCGGTCCAGCACGATGGTCCAACGCTCAACCACTTGGAGGCTCCCATGACCACCGCCACGCAGATCCCCGGTTACGTCGTCGGCACCTGGGACATCGACGCCAGCCACTCGACGGTCGGCTTCTCCGTCCGCCACATGATGGTCAGCAAGGTCCGCGGCTACTTCACCAAGTTCTCCGGCGAGATCGTCACCGCCGAGGACCCGGCGCAGTCCACCGTGACCGCCACGATCGACATGGACTCGATCGACACCCGGCAGGAGCAGCGCGACGCGCACATCCGCTCCGCCGACTTCTTCGACGTGGGCAACCACACCCACATGACCTTCCGCTCGACCGAGGTCCGCACCGACGGTGCCGACTGGACCGTCGTCGGCGACCTGACCATCAAGGGCATCACCAAGCCCGTCGAGCTCGCCCTCGAGCTCAACGGCTTCGGCCCCGACGCCTACGGCGGCACCCGCGCCGGCTTCTCCGCCAAGACCGAGATCTCCCGCAAGGAGTACGGCGTCGACATCGACATGCCGATGGACGGTGGCGGCGTCGTCGTCGGCGACAAGATCACCGTCGAGCTCGAGATCGAGGCCGTGCTCCGCACCGCCTGAAGAAGGACCCCGCCCTCCTCACCCCTCGCCCGCTCGGGGTGAGCCTCCGGGCTGGGCCGCGACGAGGGCCCCGGGCGATCCGCTCGGGGCCCTCGTCGTGTCCGCGGGAACCACCGGCGCGGCCCGGACGACTGTCCTGAGGTGGAGAGGTCCGTCGTGCCCTGGGTGGCCACGGTGGCGCGCTGGGTCCTGGGCGGGGTGTTCCTGGCTGCCGGGGCGCTGAAGCTGCCCGACCCGGACGCCGCCGTCCGCGCCGTGCGCGCCTACCGCCTGCTGCCCGAGCCGCTGGTCGCGCCGGTGGCCTTCGGGCTGCCCGTTCTCGAGATCGCCGTCGGGCTGGCACTCGTCGCCGGCGTCTTCGTGCGGACGGCGGCGGTCGTCGCGGCCGCCCTGCTCGTCGTGTTCCTCGGCGGCGTCGGCTCGGCCTGGGCCCGGGGCCTGCAGATCGACTGCGGCTGCTTCGGCGGCGGCGGTGAGGTGGCCGCGGGGGAGACCGCCTACCCGGCGGAGGTCGTCCGCGACGTCGCTCTCCTCGCGGTCGCGCTGGCGCTGGCTCGCTGGCCGGGTTCCCGGCTGGCCCTCGGCGGCCGGCATGCAGAGGCGACACCGTCGAACGAGGAGGGCGAACGTGTCCCCTGAGACCAGGCGTGAGGCCGCCCGCCGTCGCATCGCCGAGAAGCGCGCCGCAGAGGAACGCGCCCGCGCCCAGGAGCGCCGGCGCCGGCAGACCCTCGTCGGCGGGGTGGCAGCGGCGGTCGTCGTCGTGCTCGCCGTCGTCGTGGTGATCGCCGTCCAGAGCGCCCGGACGTCGACCTCTCCCGACGCCGCCGTGCCGGCCAACACCACCGACGGCGGGACCGCGTTCGCCGTCGGGCCGGCCGACGCTCCTGTGACCGTGGACGTCTACGAGGACTTCCTCTGCCCGGCCTGCCGGCAGTTCGAGGCCGCCGCCGGTGCCACCCTCGCCGAGCTCGCCGCCGACGGGACCGCGCAGGTGCGCTACCACCCGATCGCGATCCTCGACCGCGCTTCCACCGACGACTACTCCACCCGGGCGCTCAACGCCGCGGCCGCGGTCGCCGACGCAGCCGGCACCGAGGCGTTCCTCGACTTCCACGACGCGCTGTTCACCGAGCAACCGGCCGAGGGTGGCCCCGGGCTGACCGACGCGCGGCTCGTCGAGCTGGCTGCGGGGGTCGGCGCCGCCGGTCCCGACGTCGAGGAGGCGATCACGGGACTGGTCTACGGGGACTGGACGCGTGAGGTCACCGATGCCGCGAGCCGGGCGGGCGTGTCCGGGACACCGACGGTCCTCGTCGACGGCGCACCCCTCCAGGACCGGAGTGCCGAGGGTCTGCGTGCCGCCGTGGCGGAAGCGCAGGAGGGGTGAGCCGGCCGCGTGCGGCCTGGGCGGGCATCGAGGGAACCCCGCTGCCGCCTCCGGCGTCTGCCAGTGCACACCGTGCAGCGCAGCGTCCGGTCCGGCGTCCCGTGCGGCGGGAGGGGAGCGTGACCGTGCGGGTCCTCGTCGTCGGAGCCGGCATCGCCGGGCTGTCGGCCGCCCTGCGGCTGCGCCAGCTCGGGGGAGCCCCGGCCGTGGTGGAGGCCGCGCCCGGGCCCCGGGGCGGCGGCTACATGATCGACTTCTTCGGTCCCGGCGTCGACGCGGCCGAGCGGTTGGGGCTGGGACCCGCGCTGCAGCGCATCCACGCCCCGATCGAGCGGCTGGTGTTCGTCGACGGGTCCGGCCGGTCGCGGGTCGCCGTCGGCTACCCGGCCCTGCGCCGCCGCGTGTTCGGTGGCCGGCACCACAACTTCCTGCGCGGCGACCTGGAGGCCGAGCTGTACGCCGCAGCACGGGACGCCGGGGTCGAGCTGTCCCACGGTCGCAAGGTGGTCGGCGTGCAGCCCTCCGCGGCGGCCGGGGACCCGGTCGTCGTGCGCTACGCCGACGGCGCCGAGGAGGAGTGGGACGTCGTCCTCGGGGCGGACGGGGTCCACTCGCGGGTGCGCGACGACCTGCTCGAGCCGGACGAGTGGAGCACCCGCGACCTGGGCCACGCCGTGTGGACCTGGATCCTGGACCGCAGCCTGCCAGGAGTGCGCCGCGAGGACTTCGTCACGCTCACGGCACCGGGACGCATGGTGGCGGTCTACCCCGTGGACGAGGGACGCACCGCCGCGTTCTTCGTCCACCGGTCACCCGACGGCGGGGGCGAGCCCGGTGCCGAGCTCGCCGGGACGCTGCACCGGCGCTTCGGCGACCTCGGTTGGCTCGTCCCCGAGCTGCTCGCGGCCCTCCCGTCGGCCGTGGACCGCTACACCGACCGGACCGTGCAGGTCCGCGCACGGGTGTGGCACCGCGGCCGGGTCGCGCTGCTCGGCGACGCCTGCTGGTGCGTGTCCCTGCTCGCCGGCCAGGGGGCGTCGCTCGCCCTGGCCGGCGGTGCGGCGGTGGCCGAGGAGCTGGCGACGGCATCGGTCGTCGCCGACGTCCCCGCCGCACTGGACCGGGCGCACCACCGCCTCGGGCCCCTCGTGACGCGGCTCGCCGACACGGGCGCCCGCACGGCGTCCTGGTTCGTGCCCGAGGAGCGGTGGCGGATGACCGTGCGGGACACGTCCCTGCGCGCGTCGGCGTGGCCGGTCGTCGGCCCCTTGCTCGGCCGACGGTTCGGCCTCGTCCGCCCGGCTGCGTAGCCGGTGCCCGGTGCGGCCGGCCACGGCCGGGGAGACTGGACGGCATGACGAGCCCGACCCTGACCCGCGCGCGCACCCGCACCCGCACCCCCTCCGCCCTCCTGGTCGCCGTCGGCCTCGCGGCCGGCTTCGGCGTCGCACAGGGCACCGGTATCCGCGCCCTCGGCGGCGCGGTCTTCGCCCTCGGCGGACTCGGCGCGGCCTGGCTGTGGGTCAGGCACCGCGGTTGGGCGGTCGCCCTGGGCCTGGGTGCCCTCTACATCGGCGCCTTCGTGCTCGCGCACGTGCTGGCGCTCGGCGTCGGGATGGCGTCCTGGCTGGCGGTGGCCCTGGTGACCCTCGTCGCCGCCGGGGTCACCTACGCGGTGGCCGACCGCGCCTGACCGCCGACCGGCCCCCTGCAGGGCCCCGCCGCCGGCCCCGTCCCGGGGCCGCCCCGAGCGTGCGCGGGGTGGGAGGACGGGGTCCTTCCACGGAGGGGGGCAGGGGTCCTTCCACTAGCATGGGAAGGTCGCCGGGTCGGCGGCTGTTGACCCTGGTGTCTGGGCGCTCCGCAACAGAGACGGACGCGCCGACCCCCTGATCTCCCCCGAGGTGCCCTCCCGCATGCCCACCCGCGACGACCTGCGCAACGTGGCGATCATCGCCCACGTCGACCACGGCAAGACGACCCTGGTCGACGCCCTCCTCCGCCAGGCAGGCGCCCTCGGGCGTGCCAAGGGCGAGGGGACGGACAACGACTCCACGCAGGACCGCGTCATGGACTCGATGGACCTCGAGCGTGAGCGCGGCATCACCATCCTCGCCAAGAACACCGCCATCCGGCTGGCCGACGAGAACGGCAACCCGGTGACGGTCAACATCGTCGACACCCCCGGTCACGCCGACTTCGGCGGCGAGGTCGAGCGCGGCCTGTCCATGGTCGACGGCGTCGTCCTGCTCGTGGACGCCTCCGAGGGCCCGTTGCCGCAGACCCGCTTCGTGCTGCGCAAGGCGCTCGGCAAGGGGATGCCGGTCATCCTGGTGGTCAACAAGACCGACCGCTCCGACGCCCGCATCGCCGAGGTCGTCGACGAGACCTACGAGCTGTTCATGGAGCTGCTCGAGGACAACGGCCTGGACACCGACGCGCTCGAGTTCCCGATCGTCTACAGCAACGGCAAGACCGGGCAGGCATCGCTCACCCGGCCGGCCGACGGCACCAGCCCCGACAGCCCCGACCTCGGCCCGCTGGTCACGACGCTGCTGGACACCATCCCGGCGCCGACCTACGACGCCGAGGAGCCGCTGCGCGCGCAGGTCACCAACCTCGACGCCTCGCCCTACCTCGGCCGGCTGGCGCTGCTGCGCATCCACTCCGGCACGATGAAGAACGGCCAGCAGGTCGCCTGGTGCAAGACCGACGGCACCATCCAGCGCGTCAAGATCACCGAGCTGCTGGTCACCGAGGGCCTCACCCGCACCCCGGCCGAGAGCGCCGGCCCCGGCGACCTCGTCGCCATCGCCGGCATCGAGGACATCATGATCGGCGACACCCTCGCCGACCCGAACGACCCGCGGCCGCTGCCGCCGCTGACCGTCGACGAGCCGTCGATCTCGATCACCATCGGCATCAACACCTCGCCGATCTCCGGCCGCTCGGGCAAGAAGCTCACCGCCCGGCTGATCAAGAACCGTCTCGACCAGGAGCTGGTCGGCAACGTCTCGGTGCGGATGCTGCCCACCGAGCGCCCCGACACCTGGGAGATGCAGGGCCGCGGCGAGCTGGCGCTGGCCATCCTGGTCGAGCAGCTGCGCCGCGAGGAGTTCGAGCTGACCGTCGGCCGCCCGCAGGTGGTCACCAAGGAGATCGACGGCAAGCTGCACGAGCCGGTCGAGCGGGTCACCATCGACACCCCCGGCGAGTACGTCGGCACGCTCACCCAGGCGTTGGCCACCCGGCGCGGTCGGATGGAGAACCTCGTCCACCACGACACCGGCTGGGCGCGGATGGAGTACATCGTCCCCTCGCGCGGCCTGATCGGGTTCCGCACCGAGTTCCTCACCGAGACCCGCGGCACCGGCGTCCTCAACCACAACCTCGAGGGCTACGAGCCGTGGATGGGCGACATGCGCGCCCGCCCGACCGGCTCGCTGGTCGCCGACCGGCAGGGCGTGGCGACGTCGTACGCGATGTTCTCGCTGCAGGAGCGCGGCTCGATGATGGTCGCCCCGGGCACCGAGGTGTACGAGGGCATGATCGTCGGCGAGAACTCCCGACCCGACGACATGGACGTCAACATCACCAAGGAGAAGAAGCTCACCAACATGCGGTCCTCGACCGCGGAGGAGCTGGAGCGGCTGGTCCCGCCGCGCATCCTGAACCTCGAGCAGGCGCTGGAGTTCTGCGCCGAGGACGAGTGCGTCGAGGTGACGCCGGCCACCATCCGGGTGCGCAAGGTGATCCTCGACCAGAACGAGCGGGGCAAGGCGAAGAACCGCAAGCCCAAGGCCTGAGCGGCCGCCTGGGAGGCCCCGTCCGGTGTGTCCGGGCGGGGCCCTCTCGCGTGTTGCGGAGCGGGACGCGCAGGTGCGTTGACACCCCTTCCGGGCCCTCCCTAGCGTCGGGCGGCGTTCCGGGGCTGCACCGCGGGGGAGCCGGTCGCACGCCGTCTGCGAGGACGGGTCCGGCAGCGGTCCTGCCACCGTGCGACGACGCCGGTGGACCACCACGGACACCGGAGTCCTCATGCCCGGACAGCGCCCCACCCCCTCCAGCACCGCGCGGCGCCGCACGCTGGTCGCCGTCCTCGGCGCCGGCCTGCTCGCCGGCGGCCTCGCCGCACCGGCGGCCGCGACCGCCGACGACGACGGGCGGGACGACGGCGGTGGCGGCGGTCCGACCACGAGCGTCGAGCCCTTCGGGGCCACCCCCGACGGCACCGCGGTCGAGCGCTGGACCCTCAGCAACGGCGACACGACGATGCGCGTGCTGACCTTCGGCGGCGTCATCCAGACCCTGGAGGTGCCCGACGCCGACGGCGAGGTCGAGAACGTCGTCCTCGGCCACCCCGACCTGGAGGGCTACTACACCGAGGGCGACCCCTACTTCGGGTCCCTCATCGGCCGCTACGGCAACCGCATCGCCGAGGGCCGGTTCACCCTCGACGGCGCCACGTACCAGCTGCCGTTGAACGACGGCCCGAACACGCTGCACGGCGGCCCCGGGGGCTTCTCCGAGCGGGTCTGGACCGCCACCGACGTCAGCGACGACGACGTGGCCGCCCTGCAGCTGCGGCTGGTCAGCGAGAACGGCGACCAGGGCTTCCCCGGCACGCTGACCACGACGGTCACCTACCGCCTGGACGCCGAGTCGCGGCTGACCGTGCACTACCAGGCGACGACCGACGCGCCGACCGTCGTCAACCTGACCCAGCACACCTACTGGAACCTGGCCGGCGAGGGCTCCGGGGACGTCTACGACCAGGAGCTGCAGCTCAACGCGAGCGGCTTCACGCCGGTCGACGAGACGCTCATCCCGACCGGCGAGATCGCCCCGGTCGAGGGCACGCCGTTCGACTTCCGCGAGCCCACGCCGATCGGCGCGCGGATCCGCGTGGCCGACCAGCAGCTGCTCTACGGGCAGGGCTACGACCACAACTGGGTGCTCGACCGCCAGGACGGGGGTGCGCGCGAGGGCTCGGACAGCGAGGACGCGCTGGAGCAGGCCGCGGTGCTGCACGACCCGGCCAGCGGGCGGACGCTGACGATCTCCACCACCGAGCCGGGCATCCAGTTCTACTCGGGCAACTTCCTCGACGGCACGCTCGTGGGCACCGGCGGCGGGGTCTACCGGCAGGGCGACGGGCTGGCGCTGGAGACCCAGCACTTCCCGGACTCGCCGAACCAGCCGGAGTTCCCCTCCACGGTGCTGCGCCCGGGTGAGGTCTACGACAGCACGACGGTCTTCGAGCTCACCTCCTGAAGCTCCCGGCCCTGGGTGGCCGTCTCCGCGGAGACGGCCACCCAGGGGTGTCGTGACCGTCCCATGACCGGAAGTGACGGCGAGCCGGGGCACGCCGACCCGCCCACGGCACGCTCACCCGGACCCGCCGCCTCGGCTGCCTACGTTCTCCTCGGGGCCGTGTGGGCGGGCCCGGGATCGACGAGGAGGCGACGCTGATGGGGACCACCCGGCACACGCTGGCGGCGGAGGGGCACCGCGGCGGGATCGACGTCCGGGTGAGCCTGCGCAGCGACGCGGGATCCGGCGAGCAGGCCTTCGACGGGGCGTGGTTCCCGCGCAGCCGCGACCTCGCGGTCGAACTGCCCGAGCTGGTGGCCGCGCTGGACAAGCGGGGCCTGCGCATCGAGCGCTTCACCTATCCGCTCGACGCCTGGTCGCCGGCGCCGCGCAAGGTCGTCGTCGGCGGGCGGGTGGTCCGCACCGGCGGCTTCCGCAGCATGGACGCCGGGGTGGTCTGCCTGACCTGGGCAGGCGGTATCCGCCGCGCCGACCTGCTCGTCGTCCCCCCGGAGACCGACGTCATCACCGGGGCCCGGGCGCTGCGGCTGTGCACCCGCCGCGGCCTGCCGCGCTCGCCGCAGATGGTGCTGGCCGCCGCCCGCTCCACCCCGCTGCCGCAGGTGCCGGGGCTGCCCTACACCCGGGCGGTGTGAGCCCGTAGCGAACCGGCTGGACGGCGGGGGAGCGGCTCGGCTGGGCTGACGGGCATGCGACTGCTCGTCCTCGGCGGCACCCACTTCCTCGGCCGGCACGTGGCGACGGCGGCCCTCGACCGCGGCCACGAGGTGGCGAC
This sequence comes from Geodermatophilus siccatus, assembly GCF_900103785.1. Lineage (GTDB taxonomy): Bacteria > Actinomycetota > Actinomycetes > Mycobacteriales > Geodermatophilaceae > Geodermatophilus > Geodermatophilus siccatus. Next base: position 232,682 of record NZ_FNHE01000003.1, read on the forward strand.
GTTCACCCGCGGCGTCTCCGGCGCCCCACCGGCCGGCGCCCGCGCGCTGCACGGCGACCGCGACGACCCCACCGCGCTGCCGGCGGCGCTCGACGGCTGGGCGCCCGACCTCGTCGTCGACACCTCCTGCCAGACCCGGGCGGCCGCCCGCAACGCCGCGGCCGTGCTGGGCGGCGTCCGCGGGTACGCCTTCGTCAGCAGCCTCAACGCCTACGCGAACTGGCCGCCCGGCCCGATCGGCCCCGAGGACGGCGAGCCGACCTGGCAGACCGACGACGACGAGTACGGGCCGGTCAAGGCCTTCGCCGAGCGGGAGATCGGTGCCGCGGTGCCGGGCCGGTTCCTCACCGCGCGCGCCGGCGCCATCGTCGGCCCCGACGACCGCGTGGACCGGCTGGGCTGGTGGCTGCGGCGGATCGCACGCGGCGGCCGGGTCGTCGTCCCGGCGGAGGGGTGGGACCAGCCGATCGCCGCCGTCGACGTCCGCGACCTGGCCGGCTGGCTGGTGGAGATGGCCGAGCGGGGCGCTGCCGGCGCGGTGAACGCGACCGGGCCCGTGGGCATGGCCACCCTCGGCGGCCTGCTGGAGCTCTGCCGGGAGACGACCGGCGGCGACGCGGAGTGGGTCCCGGTGCCGGAGGCCGACCTGCTGGCGGCCGGTGTCGAGCCGTGGCTGCACCTGCCGCTGTGGCTGCCGGTCGAGATGGCCCGCACCGCCTGGGACGTCGACACCGCCCGGGCGCGCGAGCTGGGGCTGCCCAGCCGGCCGCTGGGGCAGACCGTCGCCGACACCTGGGCCTGGCTGCGCGGCGTCGGGGAGTTGCCGCCCCCGCCGCACGGCCTGCCCCGTCCCGGGCTGCCCGCCGACCTCGAGGCCGCGCTCCTGACGGGACGCTGAACGGCGAGGGGCCCCGCCCGGCAGCAGCCGGACGGGGCCCCTCGGCCTGCAGGGGGACCGCCTAGTCGCGCGGGTCGCGGGGTCGGCCCGCCCGGACGTCGCGCCGCAGGTCGGCGGCGTCCGCACCGTCGGCCGGGAGCTCGATCTCGTCGTGCGACCGCGCCGCCTCGGCGGCCAGGGCGTCGGCGGACTCCAGCGCACGGTCCTTGCGGTACTCGCGGAAGGAGTGGACGACCGCGGTGGCCCAGACGGCGTAGATGACCGCGTAGACGGCGTAGCGCACCGGGTCGGAGGCGTCGATCCAGTCACTGCGCAGCAGCGTCCGGGTGTTGGTCAGCACGATCATGCCGCCGACCAGCGAGCCGAGCATCCGCGGCGGGACGTGCCGCACCAGCCACGCGGCGAGCGGCGCGGCGACCAGCCCGCCGGCGAGCAGCCCGAGCGCCCACGTGGCGTCGACACCCTGGGAGCCCAGCGCGACGAGGAAACCGAGACTCGCGGCCACGGCGATGAGGAACTCGGACGTGTCGATCGAGCCGATGACCTTGCGCGGCTCCATCCGCCCGCTGGCCAGCAGCGCCGGCGTCCCGACCGGGCCCCAGCCGCCACCGCCGGTGGCGTCGACGAAGCCGGCCACCAGACCCAGCGGGCCGAGGAAGCGCTTGCGGACCGGCTTGCCCAGGTGCCGGCGGTCGATCCCCCGGAGGGTGAAGCGCACGAGCAGGTAGACGCCGAGGGACAGCAGGATCAGCGACATGACCGGGGCGGCGACCTCGGTCGAGAGGCTGGACAGCACGTTGGCGCCGACGAAGGCGCCCACCGCGCCAGGGACGCCGACCTTGGCGACGACCTTCCAGTCGACGTTGCCGAACTTCCAGTGCGAGAGGCCGGACATCAGGCTGGTGCCGATCTCGGCGAAGTGCACGGTGGCCGACGCGGCGGCCGGGTTGGTGCCGACGGCGAGCAGCAGGGTGGTCGACGTCACGCCGTAGGCCATGCCCAGGCTGCCGTCCACGAGCTGCGCACCGAGGCCCACGAGGGCGAGCAGGACGAGGGTCTTCACGGGCTGGTTCTCCGGATCCGGGGAGGGCCGCGGGCGCGCCGAGGGGCGCAGCGCAGCGCGGGAGGCAGAGCGAGGGGGTGCGCGGAGCGCGGGAGGTCAGCAGCCCGGACAGCGGGCGGTGCAGACGCGCAGCAGGTCGACGTGGATCCGCCCCACGAGGAGCACCGTCGTCGCCGCCACGGACGCAATGTCTACCAGATCGATGGACTAATGCCCAAAGCGCGTCCCGGCTGCTGGGACGGCGCCTACGCCCGCGCGGTCGCCGCCTCGTCGCCCAGGGCCTCGACCAGGTCGGCCCGGGCCCGCGCCACCCGCGAGCGGATGGTGCCCACCGGGCAGCCGGCGACCTCCGCGGCTTCCGCGTAGGGCAGCCCCAGCAGCTGGGTGAGCACGAAGGCCTCGCGGCGGTCGGGGTCCAGCCGGGCCAGCAGGTCGGCCACCGCGGCGCCCTCGCCCACCCGGTCGGCGTCGCTCGCGGTGCCCAGGGCCTCGAGCTCGGCGTCCTCCCGCACGAGGGTGAGCCGACGGCGCCGACGGGACCGGACGGCGTCGGCGCACACCCGCCGGGCGATCGACAGCAGCCAGGTGCGCAGCGACGAGCGGCCCTCGAAGCGGTGCAGGGACCCGAAGGCGCGCAGGTAGGTCTCCTGCGTCAGGTCGTCGGCGGACTGCCGGTCACCGAGGGCCGCGCACAGCCGCCAGACGTCGGACTGGGTGGCGCGCACCAGGGCTGCCGCGGCGAGGGGGTCGCCGTCGACGGCGGCAACGGCCAGCCGCTCCAGGTCGTCCACGCGTCCCATCCTCCCCGGTGAACCGTTGCTGCAGCGTCACCCGGAATGAGGGGAACCAACCAGCCTCGGAGGACGACCAACCCATCATGCAGTGCACCCCGTACCGCGAGGCGGTCTCCGCCCGGCTCGACGGCGAGTCGTCCGGCCTGCCCGCCGGCGAGCTGGAGGCGCACCTGGGCGCGTGTCCCGCCTGCGCCACCTGGGCGCGGCAGGCCGAGCTGGTCACCCGCCGCGCCCGGCTCGCGCCCGCCCCGGACGTGCCCGATCTCACGGCGACGGTGCTGGCCGCGCTGCCCCGCGAGCTGCCCGGCGCGGCTGCGGCCGCCCGTGCCCGGCTGGCCGCCGCCGCGCTGCGCCTGGCCCTGCTGGCCGTCGGCGTCGCACAGGCCGCGTTCGCCTGGCCCTCCCTCGCCACCGGCACCGCGGCGATGAGCGCACCGGTGCACATGGCCCACGAGACCGGCGCCTGGAACCTGGGCACCGCCGCGGCCTTCCTCGCCGTCGCCGCCGCCCCCCGGCTCGCCGCCGGGGCGCTGCCGTTCCTCGGCACCTTCGCCGCGCTCCTCGCCGTCCTCACCGTCGCCGACCTGCGCGCCGGGCACGTGCACGCCGAGCGTGCGGTCACCCACCTGCTGCTGCTCGCCGGCGTGGCGCTGGTCGGCACCGTCGCCTGGCGGGGACGCCGACGCCGGGAGCTGCCCGTCGTCGGCCGCGAGCGGGTGCCGGCGTGAGGCGTCGCGCGCCCGGAGCGCTGCTGCTCCTGCTGGGCCTGCTCGGGCTGTGGTCGGCGGCGGGGGTGGCGACCGCGCCGCCGGCCGCCGCGCACGCCGAGCTGGTGTCGACCGACCCGGCCGAGGGCGCCCGGCTCCCCGAGGCGCCGGACCGGGTCACGCTGACCTTCACCGAGGGCGTCTCCCTCGGGGCCGGCTACGCCCGCGTGCTCGACGCATCCGGGGAGCGGGTCGACGCCGGGGACGCCACGGTCGAGGGCGACTCCGTCGTCGTCCCGCTGCGGGCGGACCTGCCCGACGACGGCTACCTCGTGACCTACCGGGTGGTCTCGGCCGACTCCCACCCCATCTCCGGCGCCTTCTCCTTCGCCGTCGGCGACGGCGAGCTGGTGGCCGCGGACGCCACCGCGGAAGCGGGAGACACCGACCCGGTCGTGGGCGCGGCGCTGCCTGCGGCGCGCTGGCTCGGCTTCGCCGGCCTGTCGCTCGCGATCGGCGTGCCCGTGCTGCTGCTCACCGCGTGGCCGGAGGGCTGGGCGTCGGCGCGGCTGCGTCGCATGACCACCGGCGGGCTGGTCGCCGTCGCCGTCGGTGCCGCGCTCTCCTTCGTCCTGCAGGGCCCCTACGCCGCCGGCAGCGGGCTGCCCACGGTCGCCGACCCGGCGCTCCTCGGGCCCACCGCGGCCTCCGGGAACGGTGCGGCGCACCTGGTGCGGATCGTCCTGGTGGCCGCGCTGGCGGTCGTGCTGCGCACGGTGTGGCGGCGGGGGAGCCCCGCCCTGCCGGACGTGCTCGCCGGCGGCGTCCTCGCCCTCGCCCTCGTCGGCACGGTCGCCGCCGTCGGCCACCCCGTCGCCGGGCCGATGCCGGGCCTGGCGGTCACGGCCGCGGCGGTGCACGTCGCGGCGATGGTCGTCTGGCTGGGCGGGCTGGCCGGGCTGCTGGGCGGCGTGCTGCGCGAGGACGCCCCCGCGGCCGACGTCGCCCGGGCGCTGCCGCCGTTCTCCCGGCTGGCCGCCGGCTCGGTCACCGCGCTGGTGGTCACCGGCGTCGTCCAGTCGGTCCGCGAGGTCGGCTCGCCCGCCGCCCTGGTGACGACGACCTACGGCTGGGTGCTGCTGGCCAAGCTCGCCCTGGTCCTGCTGCTGCTCGCCGCGGCCGGCGTCTCCCGGGTGTGGGTGCAGCAGCACCTCGGCGTCCGCCGGCCCCGGCCCACGCCGCGCCGCCGGGTCACCGCGCACGCCTTCTCCGCGTCGTCCGCGGAGCCCGAGCGCGACCCGGTGGTCGCCTCGGCCGCAGGCGCACGCGCCGAGGCGCAGGCCGCCGCGGCCGCCGCCGAGCGGCCCGCGCTCCGCCGCTCGGTGCTCGTCGAGCTCGCCGTCGGCCTCGTCGTCCTGGCGCTGTCGGCCGTGCTCGTCGGCACGCCCCCGGCGCGCGCGGAGGTCGCCCAGCCGGTGGACGTGACGCTGCCGGTGCAGACCGCGGCCGGGCAGGACGGCAGCGTGCAGGTGTCGGTCGACCCGGCCGCCGCCGGGGCGAACACGCTGCACCTCTACCTCCTCGACGAGCGGGGGCAGCTGACCCAGCCCGTCGACATCCGGGTGACCCTCACCGAGGAGGCCCAGGAGATCGGCCCGATCGACGTCGCCCTCGAACCCGCCGGGCCCGGGCACTACGTCGGCGACGGCATGGCGATCCCCGGCGCCGGCACCTGGACCCTCGCCGTCACCGTCCGGCTCGACGAGTTCACCGCCGGCACCGCCACCACCACCTTCCCGGTGCGCTGACCCCTCGGACCCCCGCTCCACCCCGTACCGACAGGAGAACCGTGTCCTCATCCCTGCCCCGACCGCTCGGGCGGCTCGGCGTCGTCGTGCTGGCCCTGCTGACGGCGCTGGCCGCCGCCCTCGCCGGAGCGGGCGCCGCCTCCGCGCACGTCGGCGTCTCCTCGACCGACGCCGCCGCCGGCGGCTTCGGCAAGCTGACCTTCCGGGTGCCGAACGAGAGCGACACCGCCAGCACCGTCGCGCTGCGCATCTCGATCCCCGAGGAGTCCGCGCTGGCCTCCCTGCGCGCGCAGCCGGTGCCCGGTTGGACGGTCAGCACGACGACGTCGGACCTGGCGACGCCGTTGGAGAGCCACGGCGAGCAGGTGACCGGCTACGTCTCGGTCGTGGAGTTCCGTGCGGCGGACGGCGGCGGCATCCGGCCCGGCGAGTTCCAGGAGTTCGCCCTCTCCGGCGGGCCGTTCCCCGAGGCCGACCAGGTGTCCTTCCCCACGGTGCAGACCTACGACGACGGCACCGAGTCGGCGTGGATCGAGCCGACCGTGGAGGGCCGGGTCGAGCCGGAGCACCCCGCCCCGGTGCTCACGCTGACCGAGGCCACGACCGACACCACCGCTCCCACGACCGCCGCCGCCGGACACGACGCGACCGACACGGCCGGCGACACCGCGGCGGCGAGCACCGGCCACGGCGACGCCGGCCCGGGCGCGCTCGCGCTCCTCCTGTCGATCCTGGCGCTGTTCACCGGTGTGGCCGGCGTCGTCCTGGGATGGCGCGCAGGCCGTCGTACCGTGTCCTCGTGACGTCCTGCGCCCGCAGCCGACTGGCCGCCCTGACCGTCTCGGCCGGGCTCCTGCTGGCCGGCTGCGGGGGCGCGGCCGCCGAGGGGACCCCGTCCGCCGAGGGCCACGACCACTCCGGCGGCGCGCCCGCCGTGGTCGAGGGCCCCGAGGACCGCTATGCCGGGCTGGACCTGCCCGATCCCTACCAGCGGCCCTCCTTCACCCTCACCGGCCCGGACGGGCAGCCCTACGACTTCGGCACCGAGACCGCCGGGTCGCCGACGCTGCTGTTCTTCGGCTACACCAACTGCCCCGACATCTGCCCCACGACGATGGCCGACGTCGCCGTCGCGCTGCGCGGGGTCGACCCGGCGCTGGCCGAGCAGGTGCAGGTGGTCTTCGTCACCACCGACCCCGCGTTCGACACCCCCGAGGTGCTCGCCGAGTACCTGGGCCGCTTCGACGCCGACCTGCCGACCCGGTTCGTCGGGCTGACCGGCGACCAGGCCGCCATCGACCGCGCGCAGCTGGCCGCGGGCGTGCCGCTGGCCGAGGACGCCGGCCGGCTGCACTCCTCGCTGCTGCTGCTCTACGGCGCCGACGACCTCGCCCACGTCGCCTTCGACGCGGGCAACACCAGCCGCGACATCGCCGGCGACCTCGGCCTGGTGGCCGGGGCGTGAGCCGGGCGGCGGCCCGCCTGCTGGTCGTCGTCCTCGGGGCCCTGGCCGGGCTGCTGGTCGCCGGGCCCGCGCAGGCGCACGTCGGTGGCGGTGCCGCGGGCAGCGACTTCGACGGACGGGTCCTGGCGGTCGACCCCGCGGTGCCCGGCGTGGCGGTGCGGGTGCTCGCCTTCGGCGACGAGTTCGAGGTGGTCAACCCGACCGCGACCGAGGTCGCGGTGCCCGGCTACTCCGACGAGCCGTACCTGCGCATCGGTCCCGACGGCGTGTGGCGCAACGCGAACAGCCCGGCCACCTACATCAACCTCGACCGGTTCGGCCGGGTGACCCTCCCCGCGCACGCCGACCCCGCCGCCGAGCCGGACTGGGTGCGGGTGTCGACCGAGCCGAGCTACGTCTGGCACGACCACCGCACGCACTGGATGAGCGAGGACCTGCTGCCGCCCGCGGTGGCCGCCGACCCGACCCGCGAGCACGTGGTGTCGTCGTGGGTGGTGCCGATGACCTACGGCGGCACGCCGGTGCAGGTGCGCGGCGAGCTGACCTGGAGCCCGCCACCGCCGGCCTGGGTGGTGTGGCCGCTCTACACCGTCCTGGCCCTGGCCCCGGTGACCGCGGCGCTGCTCGGCCGGGGACCCCGCCCGCTCGGGCTCCTGCTGGTGCTCGGCGGAGCCGCTGCGGTGTACCACGCGGCGACCACGCCGGAGCCCGCGGCGAGCGTCTCCTCGCACGCCGGCGCGCTGGTGTCGGCGCTGCTGCCCGGCCTGCTCGCGCTCGCCGTGGCCGTCGGTGGCCTGGTCGCCGCCGTCCGCGGCCGCGGCGGGCTGACCGGGCTGCTGGCCGTCGTCCTGGGCTGGCTGCTGCTGGTGCAGGGGCTGCCCGACGTCGACGTGCTGTGGACGGCGAACGTGCTGGCCGAGGGACCGGTGCTGCTGACCCGCGCGGCGGTGGCGGTGCTGGTCACCCTGGGTGCCGGCTGCGTCGTCGGGGGCCTGGTCGGCACCCGCCGGTTCCGCGAGAGCCGTCGCCCGGCCGACGAGTCCCTGCTCGGGGGCTGGGACCCGTCGGCCGCGCGGGACTAGGCCGGGGCGTCGGTCACCGGCTGCAGGTGGCTGCGCTCGGCGAACAGCGCGTTCGCCCGCTCGAGGTCGGCCTCGAAGTCCACCTCGACGGCGGCGTGCTGCGAGATGTCGAGCGGCCGGACGCGCAGCCCCGCCGACGCGATGGCGGTCTCGATGCCGCGCTCGAAGTAGTCCTGCTCCGCGCAGGTCGCCAGGTGCTCGATCAGCACCGGCTTGTCGGCGGAGCAGACGTGGTTGATGCCGACGGCCTCGCCGAGGCCGCCGACCACGGTCTTGGACAGCTGCTCGATCCAGCCCTCGGCGTCGACGGTGTACTTGACCTCCTCGTCGGCGACGGTGGAGGTGTCGACGCAGACGAAGCTCTCCTCGGCCCGCAGCGCCGGCAGGGCGGTCTCGATCACCGCCGGGTCGAACACGACGTCGCCGTTGAGCCACAGCACGCCGCGGTTCCCGGTGTTCCGCAGGGCGCGCAGCAGGCTCTGCGAGGTGTTGGTGACCCGGTAGTCGGGGTTGTAGACGAAGCGCACGTCGGGGACCGCCCGCATGACGCGCTCGGCCTCGAAGCCGACCACCACGGTGATGTCGACCGAGGGGCCGAGCACCGAGCGCAGCCCGTCGAGCTGGCGCTGCAGGATGCTGCGCCCGTCGTGCAGCGGGGTCAGCGGCTTGGGCCAGGGCCGGCCCAGCCGGGTGCCCATCCCGGCGGCGAGGATGACGACCTGGACGGGTACGTCCAGGCCCGGGGCGGCAGTCGCCGGCCCGGTCGGTTCGGCGGTGGTGGCGCGGTCAGCGAGCACGGTCGTCCCCTCCTCGGGTGGTGGTCCCGGCGGCCGGTGCCGGCGGGAAGAGCAGGTCGAGGACGCGCTCGGTGGCGTGCCCGTCCTCCAGGTGGCAGAAGGTCTGCTGGAACTCGGCGTAGCGGGTGGCGTAGCGCTCGCGCACCCCGTCGAGGTCGGCGATGGCGTCGATCAGCTCCGTGCTCGTGGACAGCATCGGCCCGGGGGCGACGTCCTCCAGGTCGAAGTAGAACCCGCGCAGCTCGTCGCGGAAGTAGGCCAGGTCGTAGGTGAAGAACAGCATCGGCCGGCCGGTGATGGCGAAGTCGAACATCGTCGACGAGTAGTCGGTGACCATGGCGTCGGCGGCGAGATACAGGTCCCGGATGTCAGGGTGGCTGCAGACGTCGTGCACCGGCGAGCCGTCGACGACCTCGAGCCGGTCCATGACCATGTTGTGCAGCCGCAGCAGCAGCACGTGGTCCTTCCCCAGCCGGGCGGTGAACTCGTCGAGGTCGACGGGGAACTCGAAGTCCTGCGGCCCGGTCTTCTCGAACACCAGGTCGTCGCGCCAGGTGGGCGTGTACAGGACGATGGTCTGACCCTCGTCGATGCCGAGGTCGGCGCGGACGGCGGCCCGGACGGCGTCCCGCTGGGGGCTGCTGAGCAGGTCGTTGCGCGGGTAGCCGGTCTCGTGGATCTCACCGCGGTAGCCGAAGGCGTTGCGCAGGCGCGGGGTGCTCGCCGCGTTCGGCGACAGCAGCAGGTCCCACCTGGCGATGTCGTGCTCCAGGTAGGCCAGCCGGCCCTCGGGCGCCCAGCGCACGTCGTTGTGGATGCGCTTGAGCGGCGTGCCGTGCCAGGTCTGCAGGTAGCGGGCGCCGGGCTTCTTCTCCCAGTCCAGCGGGATGTGGTCGTTGCTGATCACCAGGTCCGCACCCTCCAGCGCCGCGATCGACTCCGGGCTGCCGAAGGGGACCGTGGCGACGTCGTCGGGGAAGGTCGCCTGGGTGTGCGGGGCCGAGAGCCACGTGTGGGTCGCCTCGACGCCGCGCTCGAGCAGCCCCTCGTACAGCGCGCGGGGACTGTCGGAGAAGTGGCCGCGGAAGGCCACGTAGACGATGTTCACTCAACTCCTCCCGTGGAGATCAGGTCTCCGGCGGCCCGGCGGGTGAGCACCGGGAGCAGCAGATCGGCCAGCTGCCGCCAGGAGTCGACCACGGTGAGCACCCCCGCGTCGAACAGCGCTGCTCCTCGCGCTGCCCGCTCGGCCTCCGGGACGAACAGCAGGTTGCCGACGGTGGGGCAGCCGGCCCGCACCGCCGACAGGGCGCCGGGGACGGAGTCCTCCACGGCCAGCCCGGCCTCCGGCGCGATGCCCAGCTGCTTGCAGGCGTGCAGGTAGACGGCCGGATCGGGCTTGCTGGTGGGCACGGGCAGCGAGTCCTCGGCGCTGAAGCGCACGGCCGGCGGGATGAGCTCGTCCAGCCCGGTGGCGGTGAAGCAGGCGGCCAGCCGGGTCAGCGCGCTGGAGCTGACCGCGGCGAGGCGCAGGTACGCCGACAGCGCCGTGAGGGCGTCGCTGGTCTCCGGGTGCGGGGTCAGCGTGGCGCCGAGGTGGGCGGTGACCGCCCGCTTCTCCTCGACCACCCACGGCTCGACGTCGACCTCGGGGTGCCCGGCCTCGGCGGCCAGCCGGCGCGACGTCGTCCGGAAGTTCATGCCCGTGGTGGCCAGCCGCAGCTCCTCGGGGGAGAACCGGCGGTCGACGCCGAGGTCGGCGAGGAGGCGGTTGGTCACGTCCGCGGAGGCGACGAACGCCGGCTCCTCGGAGGGGAAGAGGTTGCCGTCGGCGTCGCAGAGGAGCGCCTCGAGCCGCGCGACGAGCGGCTCGGGGAGGGCGGGCATCGGGGCGGTACCTCCGGGTGGGACGGCGGTCATCGGGCCAGGGTGGCGGCGACCGCGGCGCGGGCGCCGAGCCGGTCGAGCCGGTCCAGCGCGCGGCTCAGGTCGGCGACGAACGCCGGGTCGTCGCCGAGGTCGCCGAAGACCGGGCGGACGGCGAGCAGCGGGCGCGGGTCGCCGCGGCCCTGCAGCGCCAGGGCCTGCAGCTCGGCGGCGCGCGGGTCCTCCAGGGGCAGTGGGCGGCCGGCGTCGTCGGTGCCGCGCAGGTACCGGCACCAGCCGGCCACGGCCAGGGTGAGCAGCGGTGCGGACCGGCCCTCGACCCGCGACTGGCGCAGCGAGGGCAGCAGGTGCTGCGGCAGCTTGGCCGAGCCCCGCCGGCACAGCCGGGACAGCCGGTCGGCGATCGCCGGGTTGGCGAAGCGCTGCAGCAGCGTGTCCTTGTAGACGGCGAGGTCGACGCCGTCGGGCTGCGGCAGCAGCGGGGTGACCTCGTCGTCCATGAGCCGGGCGACGTACGCGGCGAAGACCGGGTCGCCCATCAGCTCGTCCATGCGGGTGTACCCGGCCAGCGCGCCCAGGTGGCCCAGCGCCGAGTGGCTCGCGTTGAGCAGCCGGGTCTTCATCAGCTCGTAGTCGCCGACGTCCGCGACGAAGCGGACCCCGACCTCGTCCAGCGGTGGACGTCCGGAGCTGAAGACGTCCTCGACGAACCACTGGGAGAACGGTTCGGTGACGACCGGCCAGCGGTCGTCGACGCCGTAGCGGGCGGCGAGGGCGGCGCGCTCCTCGGGCGGGGTCTGCGGGGTGATCCGGTCGACCATGCTGCTGGGGAAGGCGACCCGGTCGGCGATCCAGCGGGCGAGCACCTCGTCGCGCAGCCGGGCCAGGCCGACGACGGAGGCGCGGGTGACCTCGCCGTTCCGGTGCAGGTTGTCGCAGGAGACGACCGTGAACGGCGCCAGGCCCGCTCGCCGTCGCCGGTCGAGGGCCTCCACCAGGTAGCCGAAGACGGTGGCCGGCGCGGACGGCTGCGCCAGGTCGCGGACCACGTCGGGGTCGTCGGCGCGGAAGGCGCGGGTCTGCGGGTCGAGCGGGTAGCCGCCCGGGGTGATGGTGAGCGTGACCAGCCGGGTGCGGGGGTCGCTGAGCCGGTCGAGGACGGCGGTGGGGTCGTCAGGGGCGTAGAGGTAGTCGACCATCACGCCGACGACGCGGGCGCGCTCGCCGTCCGGGCTGCGCTCGACGACGGTGTAGAGGTGGTCCTGCGGGGCGAGGGCCTCCTGCAGGTGCCGCTGCCGGAGGCCGACGCCGACGACGCCCCACTCGGTGGAGATGCGCCGCTCGGCGAGCTCGTCGAAGTAGATGAGCTGGTGGGCCCGGGAGAAGCCGCCCACGCTCAGGTGGACGACGGCCGGGGTGAGCGCGCCGCGGTCGTACGTGGGGACGGCGACGCGGGCGTCGTGGCTGTGCAGCATCGCCTGGCTCAGCGGGCGGACCTGCGGCGCCTCCGGGTCGTGGACCGTCGGGAGGAGTGTGGCCGTGGCCTGGCTGTGGGCCGGCGCCCCGGGTCCCGTCATGGGCTCTGCCGTGGTCATGCGGCGGCGGTCCTCCCTCGTGCAGTCGTGCGGTGACGTCCCCCCTCGCGGCGGTCCCTGAGCGGCCCGGTGACGTGGGGGCCGCCCGTGGTGCGGCGATGATCATGACTACACGGGCAACGAGGTCGGCCAGTGCGGGGGCCTTCCACTCGATGGCGTGAGCCGCGATGAACGCAGGGCGTCGCGGCGCAGTGTTTTCACGCCAGGGCGCGAATCTAGCCGCAGGGAACCGGTTCCAAACAGGATCGCCGTGTGACGTGGGGGACGTGTGCGGGATCACGCACGGCGTGTCCTCGAGGACACGCCGTGCATCGGGTCACGGATCCGTCACGGAGTGTTTGGATCTGCGGCGAGCCCCTCGAGCTCGGCAACGGGCGTTCTCCCCACGAACGGGTAGGTGCATGGCCGGTCGGCGTCGCGCGCAGCGCTCCGAGGACCCTCGGGTCCCCGCTCCCCGCCCGGTCCGGCGGTCGGCCTCCGGTCCGCGTCGCGGCCCGCTGCTGCTGACCGCGCTGGTCGTGGGCGGCCTGGTCGCGAGCGTCACCGGCGTGTCGAACGCCTCCGACGTCCCGGCCGGGCCGGACTCGGTGCTCGACGCGCAGATGGAGCTGGCCACCGCCGGCGACGAGGTCGAGGCGCTGCCCATGGCCTCGATCACCGAGGCGGAGGCCCAGGCCCGGCTGGCCGAGGTGGCCGCCTCGCGCGCCGAGCGCGCCGCGGCGGAGGCGGCCGCCGCCGAGGCGGCCCGGGAGGCCGCGCGGCCCAAAGCGGTGCTGCCCGTCGACGGCGCCCGGTTCACCAGTGGCTACGGGGGCCGGTGGGGCACCTTCCACTACGGCATCGACCTGGCCGCCCCGATGCGGACGCCGGAGTACGCGGCCATGGACGGCGTCGTCCTGCGGGCCGGGTCGGCCAGCGGCTTCGGCCTGGCCGTCTACGTCCTCCACGAGAACGGCGACGTGACCGTGTACGGCCACATGGAGGACATCCTCGTCGAGCCGGGCCAGTACGTGGAGGCCGGCGAGACCATCGCGCTGCTGGGCAACCGCGGTCAGTCGACCGGTCCGCACCTGCACTTCGAGGTGCACCAGGGCGGGATGAACGGCAAGCGCATCGACCCGGTGCCGTGGCTGGCGGAGCGCGGCGTCGAGGTCTGACACGGCGACCCGCCCCCTGCGTCAGGGGGCAGTGCGGGCCCTGTACAGTTGATCCCGGCTCGGACGCACCAGACCGGGTCGAGGCACGGGGCTGTGGCGCAGCTGGTAGCGCACCACACTGGCAGTGTGGGGGTCAGGGGTTCGAGTCCCCTCAGCTCCACCCCGATCGACTCAGGCCGCTCTCCCGCTCGGGAGGGCGGCCTGAGTCGTCTCTGGTTGCAATTGTGGTTGCAGTTTGCCCACCCTTACCTGGCAGCAGGAGGGTGCTCATCCGGTCCGCCGCCTCCCGAGCGAGGGCCGGCATGACGTGGCTGTAGATGTCCATCGTCGTGCGCATCTGGCTGTGGCCGAGCAGCTCCACGACCACCCGCGGGTGGACGTTCTCGCTCAGCAGCAGGGTGGCGGCGGTGTGCCGGCCGTCGTGCAGGCGGACGTGCCGGACACCGGCCGCCTTCAGCAGGCGGGACCAGTCGTCGTAGTCGGACTCCTTGTCGATCGGCCGGCCGTTGGGCTGGGCGACGACCAGGTCCTCGTCGTGCCACTCGGAGCCGGCCAGCATCCGCTCGCCGAGTTGCGCGGCCTTGTGCCGGTGCAGCTCGGCGACCAGGGGGAGCGGCAGGGCCAGTGTGCGCTGGCTGCGGCGGGTCTTGGGCTCCTCGTAGATCAGCCCGCCGCCGCGGACGCGGTGGATGCTCCGCCGCACCGTCAGCGTGTTGTTCAGCAGGTCGACGTCCTTCCACTGCAGCGCCAGCGCCTCGGACTGGCGCAAGCCGAGGGCGAGGGCGACGGTCCAGCGAGCGGAGTTGCGGACGCCGGCTGCGGCTTGCAGGACGGCGCGGGCCTCTCCGAGGTCGAGGGCGGTGGCGATGTCGCTCGGGCGCTGGGCGGGCGGGTCGACGATGGCAGCGACGTTGCGGGGGACGTGTCCGCGCTGGACGGCGACGGTGAGGGCCCGGGACAGGATGCGGTGGTGGCGCAGCACGGAGGCGGGGGAGTAGCCGTCGTCCAGCAGGGCGGTGTAGAGCTGGTCCAGGTGTTCGGGCCGCAGCCGGTCCATCCGGTGGCGGCCGATGCCGGGGATCAGGTGCTTGCGGACAGCGGACTCGTAGCTCTCCAGCGTGCGCTGGCGCACGCGGCGCGGGGCGATCGTGGTCAGCCAGTGCTCGAGCCACCAGGCGACGGTCGGGGTCGACGTCTCGCTGACCGTCCCGGTGTCGCGCTGGCGTTCGAGCTCTCGGACCTTCGCGACCACGACGCCGCGGCTCTTGCTGCTGACGTGGCGGCGGTCGAGCCTGCCGTCGAGCGTGAACCCGACGGAGACGTAGCCGTGCCAGCGGCCGTCGGCGCCCTTGTAGATCGTCGACTCGCCGTTCGAGGCACGTCCCGACATCGGTCACCCCTGGGTCGTGGGCTGGAGGTCCAGTCTGGCCGAGCGCTCGGCTGCGGGCAGGAGCCCTGTGGAGTCACGCCGCGTCTGGGGACTCCGGGCCGAGCTCGAAGAGTTGCCGCTGGTCCGTGGTAGCCCGGGTCCGTCGCGGCGCACGGGGGGCTTCCAGGCGGTGGACGTAGCGCTCGAGCTCGGCGTGGGAGATCCGGCAGCTGCGGCCGATGTGCACTGCGTGCAGCTCGCCGGCTTTCATGAGGGCGTAGATCGTGGTGCGGCCGACGCGGAGCACCTCGGCGGCCTCCTCGGGTGTGAGCAGCAGCGGGTCGCTGGACACCGGCTCCCGAGGTCGCTGCGCGTCGCCCATGTCGCCCTCCTCGTCGGCCGGCCTCGTGCGCCGGCGTTCGGCGCGGCAGCCCACCTGAGAAGGCGCCATTTCCGGCCGATTGGTGACGCTGCGCGGCGAAGTTCCTGTTTTTCTCCGGTTCTCCGGCAGTCAAGGGCCTCGATCACCGAGGGGCGGCGTCCTTCGAGTCCCTCGTCCTCCCGGCGGGCTCCGGCGTGTCTCCGGTTTTCCTCCGGTACGTCGAGGGGCTCGGGCGGTGTCATGCGAGCGCAGGCGTTCGGCCGGTCACCGAGCGCAGCGCAGGCATGGAGGGTCCGGCTCGACGAGGTCCGCACGGTCGAGGGCTCAGCATGCTGGGCCTGGTTGGCGAGCACGGGCACACTGGGCGCATGAGTTCCGACCGGCTGGGGTTGATCGCCACCGATCCGGCCGTGCTGAGCGGCCAGGCGGTGATCGCCGGCACCCGCGTGCCGGTCAGCGTGGTGCTCGACTGCCTTGCCGCCGGGATGAGCGCTGAACAGATCGTCGAGGAGTACCCAACCCTGACCTCCGAAGGCGTGCAGGCCGCTGCCGCCTACGGGGCGCTGCTGGCCCGTGAGGAACTGGTCCCGCTGGGCCCCGAGTGAAGGTCAAGCTCGACGAGAACATCCCTCGTTCAGCTCGCCAGGTGCTCATCGCCGCCGGACACGATGTCGACACCGTCGTCGACGAGGACCTCGCAGGTGCCACTGATCCGCAGGTCGTGACCGCTGCAGCCGCCACCGGACGACTGCTGATCACGTTGGATCGTGGACTGGGCGACATCCGGGCGTACCCGCCGGGCAGCCACGCCGGGATCCTCGTACTGCGGCCACTTGATCAGTCGGCGCCCGCAGTGGCCGCTGCGCTCACGGAGGTGGTCGCCGGTCACGACCTGTCCATGCTGGCTGGCACGGTCACCGTCGCGCAGCGCGGCCTGCTGCGTATCCGCCGTCTCCAATAGCGGCACAACCGCGCTCGTTCGGGACCAGCGGATTGTGTCCGGCCTCCACGGGTCCCGCTAGCGACGACGACCGGTCGGGCAGCTCGGACATGTCCTGGTCTACGGGTGCTGGAACGTCCTCGGCGAAGTCGCCTCCGCGGCAGCGCAATTTGAAACCTGCCCTGGACCTCCGCACCGCACCGTCGACGCTCGGCTGCGCGGTCGAGCCTCGCCTGCGACCCCTTCTTCCGCTCCCTTCTCAGCTGCCCGACCCGACAAGATCACGAGCCGACACACCTTATGCACCCAGGACGGTGTAATCCGTTGTAACGAGTAGCCGACGACGGGGGTGACAGAGGTGCGGTCAGCTGCCGAGCGGCATGCCGCGTGAGCGTCACCGGAGCGCGTTGCTGCTCGCAGGGGATCGGTGCGCCTCCTGGCGGGGCGTGCTGCTCAGGCAGAGGGGCCCTGCCGTCCAACAGGGCCGGGAGCCACGTCGCCCGCGACGGCCAGTGACGCGCCGGCCGGGGTGACATCGGGCCGGTTGGGTCGTCACCGCCCCGTCCCTACGTCACCCCCGTTGGCTTCCCGCTCCACGACAACTGTCCCGACGTCACCGTCGACGCCTGCGCCCCCACAGGAGCAGTACGGCAGCTCCGGCTCTGGGCAGTCAGGGGAGGTCGGGTGCGCCGCTCCCGCGGGCCCGCCGCCGGTAGGACTGCAGGACCGGGTTCAGTGCCCGGCCGAGGGCGGGCAGGTCTCGGTCGTAGACGCGGCCGTCGTCCAGTTGACCGGCGAGCTCGCCGAGCAACCTCGGCCAGTCCTGGCGGGTCGGCTCGAGAGGTACACGGATCTCGACCCGCCGCTCGACCACCTGCACTGCCATCCGGCCCGAGGTCGCCGCGCGGCTCTGCTCCCAGGCTCGATGTCGGCAGGTGGCCGAACACCACTTCGGGATCGGACCGCGGTTTCGCGGGGTGATCGGCCCACTGCACCATCCGCACGTGGTCGCGGCGGTCCGTCGTTCGGGCCCGTCCGCCGCAGGACTGGCCTGGCCCGGACGGGGGCCTTCTTCCGGCGATTGCTGCCGGCGCTTGCGGCGTTGTTGCTCGCGCGCCCGCCGTCGGGCCCGGTACTCGGGAGCGCCGCTGGTTCCCATGTCCCTGAGTGTGCAGGCGTTTCTCCGGTAACCCGTCACCACGAGTTCCGAGCCCGAGATGCAAGACGCGTGACGGCTTGCGATCTTGATCGCTGCTCGTGCGGATACTTGATCGCTGCTCGTGCGGATAAGATTGCTCCGGTCGCCCGGCGACGTCGTGACACAGTGGCGCGGGAGAGCCCGCTGAGAGGGTCTCCGTGCGCACGCCCGGGGCGCGCGGGCGGCGGGCTGAAACGCGCTCGTTCGCCACGACGACCCGGTCGTTGGAAGTGATGCGCGACTGGGTGCTGGCCAGGGCGCGACGATCGCGGCGATGGAGTCGACCTACTGGAAGGCGCCGTTCTACTGCCTGGAGGAGGTGCTGGAGGTCTGACTGCGGGGCTCCGCGCACACCAAAGCCGTCCCCGGCCGCAAGACCGACGTGCGCGACGCGGAGTGGATCGCGCAGCTGCTCGAGCACGGCCTGGTGCGGCCCTCTTCGTGCCGCCGGCCGACATTCGTCGGCTTGCGGATGCTGACCCGCTATCGGGTGCAGCTGATGGGCGATCGCACCCGGGAGGCGACTCAGCTATAGCGGATGCTGGAGGACGCCAGCATCAAGCTCTCGGCGGTGGCCTCCAGCGTCACCACCGTCTCGGCGCGGGCAATGCCGGGCGCGCTAATCGCCGGTGAGCGGGATCCGCGGGTGCTCGCCGAGCTGGCCCAACCTGGATGCGGCGCAAGATTCCGGCCCTGATCGAGGCGCTGACCGGGCGCTTCGACGCCGGCCACGCGCAGCTGGCCCGCTCCATGCTGCACCGTTTGGAGCTGGCCGAGGCCGCGCTGGCCGAACTCGACGCGGTTATCGCCGAGGCCTGCCGGCCCTCGGCGCGTCAGCTGGAGCTGTTGCAGACGATTTTCGGAGTCGGGCCGAAGGTCGCCCAGGTGATCCTGGCCGAGACCGGCCGGGACATGTCCCGGTTTCACTCCGCGGCGCATCTGGCCGCCTGGGCAGGGCTGGCACCCGACGCGCTCGAGTCGGCCGGCAGACGCACCACGGTGGGCGCCCGGCCGGGCAACAAGTGGCTGACCGCGATGCTGGTGGGGGCCGTCGGCTCGGTCGGGCGGATGAAGGGCGCCAATTACCTGTCTGTCCAGCACGCCCGGCTCGCCGCCGCCACGGCAGGGCCCCGGCCCAGGTCCCGTCGCGCACTCGATCCTGGTCTTGGCCTATGGATGCTCATCCGCGACGAGCTCTACGCCGACCTGGGCGCGGACTGGCTGGCCCGCCGCAACGACGAGGCCCACACCCGTCGGCTGATCGCCCAACTCGAACGGCTCGGCCACACCGTGGTCCTCGACCCGGTCGCCTGACCCAACTGCAGAACCACTGCAGGACGGGCTTCGCCCGCCAGCGCTGACGCCCGCCTGCAGCTCAGCTATTCACCGGCCTGTGCTCGCGACACGCCGTTGAATGCCGCCGCTCCATCGGCCCGCCGATAGAATAGCGAAAGCATGACTATGCGGGTCGCCACGGGCGACCTTCTCGCGTCGAACCAACAGAGGTGAGCGTGGCTCAGTACTGGCTCTTAGACTGGCTCGACAGTGAGGGCGTTGGTGATGCAGAGATAGCTCGTGGAGTGCTGCGTACTCGCGAGGGTATGCAGAGATTCTTGATGGCCGCGGAAGATGCTCAGACGCAGGAATTGACGCCGGAACGTCGCACGAACTCGCTCATCGCTGGCGGGGCCTTATCCCTGGAGGGCATACAGTCGTGCTCCTCTCCGCAATGCCTGATGAGCACAGTCGATCAGCTCGTCTTCAATACTTGGCACTACTTTGATCGTGTCATAGTGACCGGACTCGACCCGAAGCGCGCCATGGGCATCCGGGAGATCGAGCCGACGCGTACGGATGCGGCGAATCGCCTGTATCATCACATTTCTGTAGCCCTCTACATTCGTGACGTGGGTGCTGAGGATATGTTCTATTTCCAACGCCCTTCTCGCATGTGCGTGCATCACTTGGACAAGCACTCTCATGAAGCGGGTCTTACTTCGGCCGTACTCGCTGCAGAACAACTGGAGCGAGAATTGAGCGTCGGCTACGACCTGCGCCTGAAAGAGGCTCGGACGGGCCAGACATATGCGTTCAAGCATCCGGCCCTAACATTCATTGCAACTGGGCGCGTGGAAAAGAGGATGAGTCGCGCCGCACTTGCTCGCGACATCGCGGGCAGGCAGGCTAGGGGGTTGACAGCAAGGCTCATACGCGATGCCAAACTGGCGCGAGACGCGAAGGCGTCTCTTGGCCAGTTGACCTCCGTCAACAGCAAGGTCCTAACCCCCTCCTCGAGCTCCGTAACACCAGCGGACGTGGCGTTCAATATCGAGCTTCCAGTAATACGAGGGCTAACCGCCAAAGAGCTCCTCGTATTACGAAAAGAGGGTGAGGCGGAATTTCAAGTCTTCCGCGCAGCACTGAAGAAGGCTATCGAAGAGCGAGTCAAGGCCTTGCCTTCTGAGGATGTGGAGGGCGTTGCAGATTCTGTGGTTCAGGACTTTGTCAATCCTGCACTAGCAGACCTGCGACGGCGCATGAGCGCGTCGCGTCGCCTATTCGGTCTGCGGTCGGAAGCGACGCTGCTGGCTGGCGGCCTGGTTACGACTGTAGGCCTCATGACCTTCGCGCCCATCGTTGTCCCTGGCCTCGTCATAGCTGCGGGCGGAGTCGTCTCGGGCGTCAGCGACTACCTCAAAGATCAACGTGACTCACGACTGGACAACCTCCATTTCTTGTGGAAGGTGTCCGATGCGGCGGCAGGGAGACACTGACTATCTTCGGCAGGCGCTTTTGAGCCGCCCATAGGAACACTCGGGGCGCCGCGGCTTCCGGAGCGGCCTCGCCGGCGTGGTTGCAGTTCTGGTTGCAGTTGGTGGCGTTCGCGCTGGTGCCCCACTGTTCGCTGTCGTTCGAATCGCCAGGTCAAGCGACTTGCGGAACGATCAGGAACCGCCACGGACGCAATCATGACGGCCTGGCAGTGTGGGGGTCAGGGGTTCGAGTCCCCTCAGCTCCACCCGATCGACTCAGGCCGCTCTCCCGCTCGGGAGGGCGGCCTGAGTCGTCTCTGGTCGCAGCTCGCCCTGCCTCACCGGTGCGCTGCCGAGTGCCGGTGCGGTCGGCCGCCCCACGGGCTGAGGTGCTCCACGTACCGGTCCCCGCACCCGCGCCGTGTCGCGGCAGCACCGGACCCGGCACCGCACACCCATCGACCACCCAGGGGCTCCGTGGCCGCGTGGCCGTTGGGTGCGACGCGTGTTATCTCCTATTGCAATCGAGACCGTGGCGGCTCGGCCATCCGGGCTGCCCTCCGAACGGGGGAGAACGTGCCGCTCTTGCCACTGGAGTCCGTTCTGGAGATCGCCGCGTGTCCGGCGTGCAGATCACCCCTGACCGCGGATGCTGACGACCTGACGTGCAGCGCCTGCGGTCGACGCTTCGTCCACGTGGACGGCAGTGGCCGGCTCCCCGTCCTCATCGACGCAGACACCAGCGTCGTCGACGTCGAGCACGTGGTCCGCGCTGGGGCGCCCAGTGTGATCGATCGCAGCCGGGGCGGACGGCTGCTGGCGCCGGTCCGCCGGTTGACCAAGCCGCGGAACACCACGGCCGAACGCTGCCTCCGACGCCTGACCGACGAGGTCAGGGGAGAGGGCGGCGGACGACCTCGGGTGCTGGTCATCGGCGGTGGATCGGTCGGCGAGGGGGCAGGCGCCCTGTACGAGGACGACCGGATCGACCTCGTGGCCTTCGACATCTACGCGTCACGACACGTGCAGTTCATCGCCGACGCCCATCGCATCCCCCTCGCCGACGCCTCCGTCCACGGGGTCGTCGTGCAAGCGGTCCTCGAGCACGTACTCGAACCGGGTGTCGTCGTCGCGGAGATCCACCGCGTGCTGGGACCGGAGGGCCTGGTGTACGCGGACACGCCCTTCATGCAGCAGGTCCACGAGGGCGCCTACGACTTCACCCGCTTCACCGAGTCGGGCCACCGCCACTTGTTCCGGTGGTTCGCCGAGGTGGAGCGGGGGGTCGTGGCCGGCCTGGGTACCCAACTGCGGTGGTCGCTCGACTACTTCACCCGGGGCCTCCTCCGCAGCCAAGTGGCGGGCAGGCTGGTGCGGTTGGCCTTCTTCTGGCTGAGCTGGCTTGATGGTCTGCTGTCGACCCCCGCGACCGTGGACGGCGCGAGCAGTGTGTTCTTCTACGGTCGGCGCGCCGACACGTCGATTACACCGATGGACGCCATCAGGGGCTACCGAGGTGCGCAGTGAGCGTTCCCGACAGCCGCCGACCGGTGGGTCCCGGGACCGTGCCCACGACGCTGCAGGCGAGGGTGGGCGCGGACGCGGCGCTCCACCGGGCCTCCCACACGATGATCGGACGTCCATGAGCCTCACGGAGTTCACCCACCTGGTCCGGTCCGACCTCTACAGACTGCACGGACGGGCGACCCTGTCGGCCTTCCTACGGGTCCTGCTCCTCGGTGGGTCCGACGGTGCCTACCAGTACGTCTTCTGGATGCGGGCGTGTCGGTACGCGAGTGCGCATCCCGTGCTCAGGGTCGCGGTGTACCCGGTGGCCAGGCTGGTGCTGAGACGTTACGGCTACAAGTACGGCATCGACATCCCGTACACCACGACCATCGGTAGTGGCTTCTACATCGGGCACTTCGGCGGGATCGTCGTCAACTCTCGGGCCGTCATCGGGAAGAACTGCAACATCTCCCAGCAGGTGACCCTGGGGCAGGCCAACCGTGGTCCCCGGCAGGGGTACCCCACGATCGGTGACAACACCTACATCGGGCCCGGAGCCAAGATCGTCGGATCCGTCAGGATCGGGGACAACGTCGCGATCGGCGCGAACTGTGTGGTCACGAAGGACGTGCCGGACAACGGCGTGGTCGTCGGGGTCCCGGGGCGGGTCGTCTCGTTCGACGGATCTGCGCACTACGTCGAGTTCACCGACTACTAGAGCCAATTCGTCGGATCGCCGGGCGCCGGTGCTGAGCCGGACCGTGTCCCGTGCCATGCCGTCGCGGTGGCGCGCCTCCTGTCCCGCGACGGCCCACCTCCGCACGGGGTGGCGACCCGGTGTCGCAGCGTGCAGGCGGTGATCAGCTCGGCGTCGTCAGACTGAGCCGGTGACGGGGACGAGCTCGCGGGTCCAGACGTTGGGTGGGCCGGCGCTGTTCGTCCTGCTGTGGAGCACCGGTTTCGTCGGCGCGAAGTACGGGCTGCCCTACGCCGAGCCCTTCACGTTCCTGAGCCTGCGCCTGGGCGTCGCCGCGGTCCTGCTCGGCGTCCTCGCCGTCGCGCTGCGCTCGGCGGGCATGGCCTCCCGCGCGCAGTACGGCCGCGCCTCGGTCGCCGGGCTGCTGCTGCACGGCGGCTACCTGGGCGGCGTCTTCTACGGCATCTCGCTGGGTGTGCCCGCGGGGGTGTCGGCGGTGATCGTCAGCCTGCAACCGGTGCTCACCGCCGTCCTCGCCGCGCGGGTGCTCGGCGAGCGGCCCACGGCGCGCCAGTGGTTCGGGCTGGCGCTGGGCGTCGCGGGCGTCGTGCTGGTCGTCGGCCCGGGCATCGCCGACGCCGGCTCGGCCGAGCCGTTCCCGGTGGCCGGTCTCGTCGCGTGCCTCGTGGCACTGGCCTCGGGAACGCTGGGCACCGTCTACCAGAAGCGGCACGGCGACCGCATCCCGCTGGTCTGGGGGACGGCGGTGCAGTACGCGGCGGCCGCGGCCGTGCTGCTGGCGGTCGCGGTGGCCACCGAGGACATGGCGATCCGGTGGACCGGAGAGTTCACCGCGGCGTTCGTCTGGCTGGTGCTGGTCCTGTCGATCGGCGCCGTCCTGCTGCTGCTCCTGCTGCTCCGCCGGGGCACGGCCGCGGGCGTCTCCAGCCTCTACTACCTCGTGCCGGTGGCCACCGCCGTCGAGGCCTACCTGCTCTTCGGCGAGCTGGTCAGCGGGCTGTCGCTCGTGGGGATCGGGGTCACCGCTGTGGGCGTCGCGCTGGTGGTGGCACCGCCACGGGGCGGTGACGCGTGACCCACCTGATCAGCTCGGCGCCACCGGGCGGCGTGTCATGGCACGGCGGCGGCGGTGACCGCGACCTCGCGATCGGGGGGCCGGTCCGACCTCCGGCAGAGGCGGGCCGAGACACGCCGGAGCCGTCTTGACGGCCCGCTGTGGCCCGCATCACTGTCGTGTGGGGAGGGTGGAGCCGAGGCGAGCGGCCACCCGGAGCCGGGTGGACCGATCGACGCAGCGAGACGACCGGGACCGGCCCGCCGCCGGACGGCATGAGCGGGACCGGCAGACCACAGACCTCTCGTTCGGCTGAGCCGTTCCCAGCGTCGTCGACCAGGAGGGGGTCGTGCAGTGGCAGTCAACGCAGCACCCGACGCCGGTACGAAGACCGCACGAGAGGGCAACGAGTTCCTCGCCGACCTGAGTGACCCGACCGCCGGCCGGGTGGCCATGGCGAGGGAACTCGCCTCGGAGAACGTGCGGATGATCGCCGACCCCGCGCCGCTCGGTCTCGGCTGCTTCGCGCTGACGACGTTCCTGCTGAGCCTGTTCAACGCAGGTCTGCTGCCGGCGGCTGGCGAGCCGATCGTCTTCGGCGTCGCACTCGCCTACGGGGGCGCGATCCAGGTGCTCGCCGGCATGTGGGAGTTCCGGAAGGGCAATGTCTTCGGCGCGACCGCTTTCACCTCCTACGGCGCCTTCTGGCTGTCGTTCTGGGCGTTCGTCACCTTCTACGCAGCCGACATCCCGGATGCCGGTGACCGGGCGACCGTGGTCGGCTGGTACCTCATCGGCTGGGGCATCTTCACGGTGATCATGTGGGTCGCCTCCCTGCGCACCACCGCGGTGCTGGCCCTGCTCTTCACGCTCCTCGCCGCGACGTTCTTCGTGCTGGGGATCGGGGACGTGGCGCAGAACGAGGGTCTGGTCACGCTGGGCGGCTATCTGGGCCTCGTGACCGCCGCCGTCGCCTGGTACGCCTGCCTCGCGGGGGTCAGCGCCTCCACCTTCGGACGCACGGTGCTGCCCAACCCGCCGCTGTACAAGCTGTGACCCGGGCCGGCGGTCGTCCGACCGACGGCCGCCGGTGGTGCGGTCCCGGTCCTGGTGCAGTCGACCGGGTCCCACGTCCGGCGTGGCGGTGCACGGCCGTGCCCCCGGCTCCACCCCGTCGGCCAAGGCGTCCTCCGGCGGGGAAGCGCCCCGAGTCGTCTCCGGTGCGGCGCGGGTCAGCCCGCGTGCGCGCGGCGCTGGTCGCGCCGGTGCTCCTGGTGGTGCACCCACAGCACCAGGCAGCGCAGCGCGGCGTAGCCCTCGGGGGAGGCGTAGCCCTGCTCGAAACGCGCGGCCTCGACCAGCTCGTCGCTGTCGACGCTCACGCCGGCGGCGAAGCGGTCGAGCACCTCGCCGGACAGCGACGTGCTGCGGAACATCCGCGCGATGCCGAGCGCCACGGAGTCGGACACGGTGAGGCTGAACGGCGGGTGCTTCATCGCCGCCCGTCGGTCGAGCAGCTGGGCGACCTCGCTGTGGACCTGGTCGTCCGAGGCGGGCACCCCGCGGGCGGTGATTCTCACGGTCGTCTCCTCGTTGGTTCGGTGTTCCGGCCGGGAGATCGGCCGTGGACCGCCGGTGGTCAACCCAAGCCGGCGCGGTCCCTCCTCCGAGGGGGGTGGGCCGTCGCGGTCAGGGGAGCCGGATGGGCACCACGGGGTCGGGGGCGTGCGCCTGGGGCGGGACGCCGGAGCCGCCGAGGCCCCGCGGGTCGGCGTCCTCCCCGCGGTCGAGCACGTAGCAGGCGGCGATGTCACCGGCGCGGTACTCGACGATGCGCGTGATGACCTGGTCGATCGTCTCGCGGATGCAGTAGCAGCTGCCGTCGGTGGTGATCACGACGGTGTCCGGCCCGGCCTCGACCCGCTCGATGTGGTCGGGGTCCAGGCGGCACTTCTCGCCGGTGCGGCGGGTGAGGCCGATCATCGCGGTCCTCCGGCTGGGCGGGGCATCGGGCCCCGGCGGCTCCCTCGGGAGTGAGGTGCCGGTTCCTTCGACCGCTCGGCGCCCCCGGTTGAGCCCGCGCCGCACGGTCCGCCCCGTCGGGGTGAGCGCCCCACGGCGTCCTCGTGACCTGTCGGCCGACGCCGAGGCCGCACCTCCTCCCTCCGGGTGAGGCCCGGACACCCCGCTCAAGACGGCCCGGGCCTCCGCCGATCACCCGGTCAGGTGACGCCCGGCCCCCGCGGCCGGGTGCCGGTCGAACGGGCAACGGGAGGAGACGTCGTGTCCGAGCAGTCCGTGCTCGTCGTCGAGGACACCGAGGAGATCAGGGAGCTGGTCTGCACGGTCCTGCGCCGGGCGGGGATGGACGTCCGCGCGGTGGCGTCCGGTGCCGAGGCGCTGGCCGAGGTCCGGCGTGCGGCGCCCGACGTCGTCGTCCTGGACCTGGGCCTCCCGGACGCCGACGGCACCGAGGTGTGCCGGCAGATCCGCGCCGAGAGCGAGTGCTACGTCCTCATGCTCACCGCGCGCGCCGAGGAGGTCGACCTGCTCATCGGGCTGGCCGTCGGCGCCGACGGGTACATGGCCAAGCCCTTCTCCCCGCGCGAGCTGGTCGCCCGCGTGCAGGCGATGCTCCGCCGTCCGCGCGTCCCCGCCCCGCGTCCCGCGCCGGCCGAGGAGTCGGTGCTCCGGCTCGCCGAGCTGGAGGTCGACGAGGACAGCCGCGAGGTGCGGGTGGACGGCGTGGTCGTCGACCTGACCCGCACCGAGTTCGACCTGCTCGCCGCGCTGGCCTCGCGTCCTGGCCGGGTGCTGCAGCGCGAGACGCTGCTGCGCGAGGTCTGGCAGACCGACTGGGAGGGCAGCGTGCGCCTGGTCGAGGCCCACATGTCCAACCTGCGCCGCAAGCTGCAGGCCGCGGGGCTCTCGTCGCCGTCGATCCGCACCGTGCGCGGCGTCGGGTACCGGCTCGTCGCCTGAGTCAGCAGGTGACGGGCCTGGTGAACTGCGAGGTGCCGATCCAGCCGTAGTCGGTCAGCGTGTCGATCGACAGCCGGGGGTTCCAGCTGAGCACGCCGGCGTCGTACCGGCGGGTCATCGACGTCGTGATCGGACCGGGCTCGCCGATCAGCACGGGGCCGTAGACCGTGTGCGCGGTCATGCGGTACCCCGTCACCCGGGCCGACGTGCTGAGGCCCCAGCGCGCCGTGGCGTACAGCTCGGTGTCCTTGATGGTCCGGGTGGTCGTGTACTGGTTGACGCCGGGACCGTCGGTCCGCGTCGTGACGTCGCTCTCGACGTTGCTCGTGCTGGTGGCCGTGCTGGACGTCTGCCGGTAGCCGGTCTGCCAGAGGCCGCCGGAGGCGGTGGTCTGGAAGGTCCGCTGGATCACCGTCGTCGTGGTGGTGCACGAGGTCTCCACCCGCACGTTGGTGGCCGGCGCGACGGTGCCGGCGCCGACGCGCATCGACGGTGGCGCCACCGAGTCGGAGAAGGTGGCGTTCGCGGCCGGGGCGCCGGTGCTCAGGACGGTGACGGCCAGCGCGGTGACCACGACCAGCGCCCGGGCGCTCCAGCGGCCGCGGGGAGCGGTCGCCGCGCGCAGGACTCGCCGGCCGGACAGGGGGAATGCGGTCATGTCGTCTCCTCCGTGGGGATCGGCTCGGTCGTCGCTGGGGTCAGCGGGTGGTGCCGGCGTGGTCGCTGCTGCTCATCGGGGTTCCTCCGGGGGCCGGGATCGGGGCGACCCGGCGGCAGGGGCGAGCCTGGCCGCCCGACCGCAGGACACCCGCCCGCGGACCACGAGGGATCCGCAAGAAGCAGGACCCCCGTGCCCCCGCCACTCGCAGGCTCGCGGCGGGCCCCTGCAGGGGGGCCGACCTCAGCCGCCCGCGACGCTGCGCAGCTCGACGACGAGTTCGTGCGCCACGACCCCGCGGCGGGCGTCCTGCGCGATGGCCCGGCAGACCGCGGCGACCTCCGGGTGGCCCAGCTGGGCGCTGGTGCCGGCCAGCGTCGCCGAGGCCCGGGCGAGCGCCGCGGCGTCCCCGGTCCGGGCGCCGTCGGCGATGGCGGTCAGCCGGTCGGGCAGCGCGGCGGCGTACACCTGCTGCAGCCGGTCCATGAGGTCGGCGTCGACGTCCGCACCGGGGGCACCCCCGGCGGCGGGGGCCTGCGGTCCGGGTGCCCGGCGGGCGAGCAGGCCGACCAGCAGGCGGGCGTCCACCGGCCGGGGCAGGCACGCCAGGGCACCGGCCTCGAGGGCGGCAGCCCGGTCCGGGGCCCCGGCGGCGGTCACGGCGAGCAGGTGGGCCCGGCAGCCGACCAGCCGCAGCCGGCGCAGCAGGGCCGGCGCCTCGCCGGCCGGGCCGTCCAGGTCGACGACGACCAGGTCCAGCTCCAGGCGCCGGGCCAGGCCGAGCGCCTCGCGGGTGCCGGCGGACTCCCGCACGTCCCACCCGGTCAGCTGCAGCAGTGCGGCGAGCGGTGCGCGCCCGGCTGCGTCGGCGCCGACGACGAGGGCGGTCGGGACGGCGCTCACGACCCGTCCTCCTCGTCCCCCGGCCGCCAGATGCTGAGCAGCAGCCAGCCGGCGAGGACCGCCGGCACGCCGTGGGCGAGGGCGTGGTGGACGGCGGGGGTGCGCAGGGCGGTGATGAGGTGCCCGAGCTCGGGCACGACGGCGCGGACCTCGTGGGCGGTGTCGCCCTGCAGGACGGCGGTCCAGGGGTCGGGGTGGTCGTTGGCGTCGCCCTTGGTCTGGACCGTGACGGTGCCGTCGGGAGCGTGCTGGACGTCGATGACGCGGTGGCTGACGACGCGGTGGTCGTCGACGGGGATGTGGTAGCTGATCACCATGCCCTCGGTGACGTCGCCGACGGCCAGCGGGGTGGCGATCACGACGTCACCGGGCTCGATGCCCGGCGCCATGCTGGCGGTCAGCATCGTCATCGTGCGGTAGCCCAGCAGGTGCGGGCCGGCGGCCAGGACGGCGAAGGCGAGGACCGCCGCGGTCACCAGCAGGCGCACCGACCAGCGACCCAGGAACGCCGGGGCGGCGCGCGGGACGCGGAGGGCGGCCCGGGCCACCGGCGGCAGCGTGCGGGCTGCCGCCGGGGTGCGGAGCGCGAGGACGGCGGTCACGGCGGTCTCCGGTTCGTCGTCGCCGGGGTCAGCGGGTGGTGGCGGCGCGCTGGACGCCGGAGAAGGTGAGGGCCAGGGTGCTGGTCTTGCCCTGGAAGGTGTCGTCGGCGGTGGTCGGCAGGCTCAGGGTGAGCAGCAGGTGGTCGGTGCCGCCGGGGGTGAGGCTGGCGGGGGCCTCGAGGGTGCGGTTGCCGATGGCGGCGCCGCCGGTGGTGATGGCGCGCTCGGTGCCGGCGCAGGTGTAGAGGGGGGCGGTGCCGGCCTGGGTCCAGGCGACCGAGCAGGCCTCGAGGGTCAGCTGCAGGCCGTTGACCGGGTCGTTGGTCAGCACGCCGGGGTTTGTGGTGCTCACCCCCAGGGCGACCGAGGACAGCGGGCTGTCGCCGTCGTTGACCAGGGTGAGGGTGCGGGCGATGGAGTCGCCGGGCAGCAGGCCGGTGGTGACCGCGGGGACCGGGGCGGCGGGCTGGGCCAGGTCGATGGAGACGGTGCCGGAGGTCAGCTGGGCCGAGACCGGGGTGGTGGAGTCCGTGAAGGTGCCGAAGGTGCCCAGGCCGGCGACCGCGGCGGCGGTGCCGATGACGGCCAGGGAGCCGAGGACCTTGCGGGTGGTGCCGGCGCGGTTGCTGCTGCTCATCGGGGTTCCTCCTGCGTGGAGCCGGGATCGGGGCGACCCGGCGACAGGGACGACCCTGACCGCCCGACCGCAGGGCACCCGCCCGCCGACCACAAGGGATCCGCAAGATGGCGGACCCCGTCCCCCCGCCCCTCGCAGGCGCAGGGCGGTGCCCTGGGCGGGGCCGCGACGAGCCTCCGGACGGGGTCGGCGGCGGGACGCCGCAGGGGGGCCGCGGACCTCAGCGAGGGAGCGTGAGGGTGGACGTGGTGCCCCGGCCCTCGACGCTGGCGACCTCGAGGGCGCCGTCGTGCGCGGCGGCGATGGCCCGCGTGATGGCCAGCCCCAGCCCGACACCGGGCACCGCGTGCCGCCGGGCGGTCGAGGCGCGGAAGAAGCGGGCGAAGAGCTGGCCCTGCTCGCCGGCGGGGATCCCGATGCCGGTGTCGCTGACCGCCAGCCGGGCGACCGGCACCGCGTCGTCCTGCGGGGCGTCGACGACCGCGCCGTCCGCCGTCCGCCAGGCCGATCGCAGCGCGAGGGTGACCCGCCCGCCCGCCGGGGTGAACTTGACCGCGTTGGAGACCAGGTTGTCGCAGGCCTGTCCCAGCCGGACGGCGTCGCCGTGCACCACCAGGCCGCCGTCGGGCACGTCGACGACGACCTCGACACCGGTCGCCGCGGCGGTCAGCCGCACGGTCTCCTCCGCCGCCCGCACCACACCCGCCAGGTCGACGTCCCCCGGCTGCAGGCTGAACCGGCCGGCGTCCACCTGAGCGGTGAACAGCAGGTCGCCGACCAGGCGCAGCAACCGCTGGGCGTTGCGCTCGACGGTGCCCAGGTGCGCCCGCGACTCCCCGCCGAGCGCCGGGTCGTCGAGGACGAGCTCCAGGTAGCCGAGGATGGAGGTCAGCGGCGTGCGCAGCTCGTGGCTGACCAGGCTCACGAACTGGTCCTTCATGCGCTCGGTCGCCCGGGCCTCGGTCATGTCGGTGCCGACGAAGTTCCACCCGGCGTGCACGCCGCGGTCGTCGGTGCGCGGGGTGACCGCCACCGACACGGTGAGCTCGGCGCCGTCGGCGGCGACGTAGGTCCAGTCCCGGACGTCGCTGCCCTGCTGCTGCGCGGTGCGCACCAGGGCGGCCAGGCCGCCGCCGGCGTCCTCGAGCTCCTCGGGCAGGTGGAAGTCGGTGATCGACCGACGGCGGACGACGTCGGCGCGGGGGAGGCCCAGCATCCGCTCGGCGCCGGGGTTCCACACCCGGATCACGCCGTCCACGTCGGTGCCGATGATCGACTGCTCGGTGACCGCGTCGATGACGCTGGTCATCGTCTGCGCGCGGGCCTGCAGCATCCGGGTGGCGACCTGCAGCTCGTCGTCGCGGTGCTGCATCTGCGCCCGCAGCGTGGCGTTCTCCGCGCGCAGCCGGGCCAGCTCCTCGGCCGGCGGGGGCTCGAGGACGGTCACGCGGTCCCCCCGGAGGCCAGCCCGCGCACCAGCGCGACCAGCGCGGCGACCAGGACGCGCGGCGCTGCGGTCGGCACGGGTCGAGCTCCCTCGCTCGGGCGGTGTCGTCCCGGTGGACGTCGGCGCCCCCGAGGGCGGACTGCAGCGCACCCGCCGGGGCCTCACCCCAACAGGGGACCGGCCGCGAACGGCAGCGCGCCCCGCCGGGGAGGACCCGGCGGGGCGCACTGGAGGGGTGGCGGCCTCCCTGCAGGGGAGGCCCTCGTTCAGCTGCGCGTCTGGCTCTGCACCGTCTGGCGGGACTCCTGGGCCTGGCCCTGGACGTCCTGCGCGGCGGACTGGCCCTCCTGCTTGACGGTCTGGGCGGCGTCCTGCGCGGTGGACTTGACCTCCTGGACCGCCTGCTGGGCGGCGGGCTGGAGCTCCTCGCGGATCTCCTGCGCGGCCTCCTTCGCCGGCTGCAGCAGCGTGTCCTTGTGCTCGCGCACCGCGGACTCGGCCTGCTGGGCCAGCTCCCGCTCCCGCTCCGAGGCCGGCAGGAGGCTGGAGACCAGCCAGCCGACGCCGAAGGCGATGAGGCCTGCGGCCAGCGGGTTGCCCTGGGCCTGGCGGACGATGGTGTCCGGGGCCTGCTGCACCGCGTGCGCGGCCTGCTGCGCGGCACCCTGCACGGACTCGGCGGCGCCCTGCGCCCGGTCCTGCACCGTGCCCGCGGCGTTCTGCGTGCGGTGCTGGGCCGCGGCGCGGGTGTCGTGGGCGCTGCCCATGACCCGCTCCCTGGCGCGGGTGAACCGTCCCTTGGCCGCGCTGACCCGGCGGTCCATCACGCGAGAGGGGTTCACCTTCTCGTTGAGCGCGTCGACGTCGTAGCTCAGCTCGCGCTGGGTCTGCTCGATCTGCCGGCGGATGGCTTCGGGGTCGTTGCTCGTGGTCATGTCACGTACTCCGATGTCTGAGGGGGCCGGGGGCCGCGGGTCAGTTGGGCTTCAGAGCGCTGGGGACGTCGGACAGCGTGTCCACCGTGCGCTCGGGCTTGGGGTTCACCTGCTGCAGCTTCTTCTTGCCCATGGAGAAGGCGACCGCGCCGATGACGCCCCACAGGATCGCGACGATGAGCGCGGCCAGGCCGGCGTCCATCACGTTCTCCAGCGCCCACCACAGGGCGTTGGAGAGGAAGAGCAGCGTCAGGAACCCGGCGACCGCGGCGGCGGCCATCATGCCCGCGCCCTTGCCCGCCTTCTTGGCCTCGGCCTGGACCTCGGCCTTGGCGAGGGCCACCTCCTGCCGCATCAGCGTGGAGAGGTCCTTGGCCAGCTCGCCGAACAGCTGCCCGACCGAGGTGCCCTCGACGTCGGGCCGGCCCTCGGCCGTCGTCGGCGTGCCCGCGGCGCCGCTGTGCGCGCCGTACGCCTCGTCGGGCGAGACGGCGTAGTTGCCCTGGGCGTACGGATCCTGGCCCGGCGTGGAACCGACCGGCGTCGCGCCGGAGTAGGGAGAGCTCATGTGGGTCAGACCCCCTGACCGGGACGGCGGGTCGGGTCGTCCCAGCCGGCCGGGGTGGTCGGCGGGACGGCGGCGCCCGCGGGCGGGACGGTGCCGTACGGCGGCGGCGGGACGGGCGTGCCCGTGGTCCCGGCGCCGGTGGTGGTCTCGTAGGACGTCGTCTCGGCGTAGCCGGAGTAGGCCGGCGCCGGGTCGACGTAGTTGGTCTGCGTGTAGCCGGTGCGGTACTGCTGCGTCCCGCTCGTCGACGAGTCGTCGCTGTGCGCGGCCTTCACGCCACTGGTGAGACGGCCGGCCAGGACACCGGCGAGCGCGGCGCCGAGCAGGAACGCGCCGGGCCTGCGGCGGGCGAAGGCTCGGACGTCCTCGAGCAGGTCGGCCGGCTCGCGGTCCTGCAGCCGGGCGGCGAACTGGTCGACGTAGCCCGAGGCCTGCTGGAGCAGGTCGCGCGCCGGGCCGGGGGCACCCTGGCTGCTGCCGTCGGCCAGGCCGCGCAGCTCCTGGGCCAGCGAGGACAGCCCGGAGGCGGCCTTCTGCTGCTGGGCCACGGTCTGCTGGCGCAGCTGCTGGCGGCCCTGGTGCAGCAGGTCCTGCGCCTGCCGCTGGGTCTCGTGCGCGACCTCCTTGGCCTGGTCGGCAGCGGTCGAGGCGACCTGGCTGCCGGCCTGGGCGGCGGTCTGGCCCACGTTGCGGGCCTCGTCCTTCGCCACGTCACTCGTCGACGGCGAGCCCGTCGAGGTGGTCGTGGTCGTCGTGGTCGTGCTGGCCGTGGTGGCCCCGCTGGCCCCGCTGGTCGCGCCCGAGCCGGTGGAGGGCGGGGGCGGGAACGGGGCATCGATCGAGTGAGTCATCGTTCCTCCTCGGCGAACGTCATGGTCAGCCGAGCCGATACCCGTCAAACGATCACCCACACATGGCCTGACGACGGCCGCCGCGATCCGTGCGGGGACCGCGGGGCGCCCGGGTCGCCGCGCGGCACCGGGTGCGGATGGGGGAGAGACCGGAGCGGTGGGGTACCCGGACGGGGGCGGTGCGACCCCTGCGTGTCCCTCCGGCGGGCCGTGCTCTCCCGGGCGCGGCTCCCGTTCCAGGACCGCGGACTAAGGTGAGCCTTCCCTATCCGCGCTCGACCCGAGGGAGCTCCGCCATGGCCGACAAGGCCCCGCGCCGCCCGCGCACGCCCCGGCTGGCCACCGTGCTCCGGACCTCGCGACCGACCCCCCACCTCGTCCGCGTGGTGCTCGGCGGGGAGGGCCTCGCCGGGTTCGCGCCCGAGTACACCGACGCCTACGTCAAGCTGGTGCTCCCGCCGGCCGGCGCGCCCTACGCCGCGCCGTTCGACATGGACGCCGTCCAGCGCGAGCACCCGCGCGAGCTGTGGCCGTGCCTGCGCACCTACACCGTGCGGGCCTGGGACCAGACCGCCGGCGAGCTCGTCCTCGACGTCGTCGTCCACGGGGACGAGGGGCTGGCCGGCCCCTGGGCCGTCGCCGCCCGGCCGGGCGACCGGGTGCAGCTGCTCGGCCCCGGCGGCGCCTACGCCCCCAGCGGGGACGTCGACTGGCACCTGCTGGCCGGCGACGAGACCGCGCTGCCGGCGATCGCCGCCTCGCTCGAGCGGCTGCCCGCGGGTGCGACGGCCCGGGTGTTCGTCGAGGTCGCCGACGCCGCCGAGGAGCAGCCGCTGCCGCTGCCGGCCGGTGCCGAGCTGACCTGGGTGCACCGCACCGGGCTGCCGGGGGAGGCGCTGGTCGCCGCCGTCCGCGGGGCCGCGCTGCCCGCCGGCTCCGTGCACGCCTTCGTGCACGGCGAGGCCGGGTTCGTCCGCGAGCTGCGCCGCTACCTGCGGGTGGAGCGCGCGGTGCCCCGTGAGCAGCTCTCGGCGTCGGGCTACTGGCGCCTGGGCCGCACCGACGAGGGCTGGCGGGCCGAGAAGGCGCAGTGGAACGCCGCGGTCGAGGCCGACGAGCAGTCGGTC
Source organism: Geodermatophilus siccatus (assembly GCF_900103785.1). Taxonomy (GTDB): domain Bacteria; phylum Actinomycetota; class Actinomycetes; order Mycobacteriales; family Geodermatophilaceae; genus Geodermatophilus; species Geodermatophilus siccatus. Next base: position 266,568 of record NZ_FNHE01000003.1, read on the forward strand.
GGCCAGGTCGCCTGAGCCTCCCGCCGATCTCCCGCCTCCCGACGATCAGGTGAGCTGATCGTCCGCGGTCCTGGCTCACCACCGGTGGTGAGCCAGGACCGGCGATCGTGATCCCAGCTGACCACCGTGGTCGGGCAGCGGCCTCCTCAACCCCGCCAGGGGAAGCGCGGGGGGCGGCGGTCGGCGAAGGCGGCGACCCCCTCGGCCAGCTCGCCGGCCGCAATGGTCTCCCGGTACCAGCGGCCCGCCTCGGCCTGCGCGTCCCGCCCGGCGCCCAGCGCGGTCACGACCTCCTTGGTCGCCCGCTGGGACAGCGCCGAGCGGGAGGCCAGCACCGCGGCGAGGCGGTGCACGTCGTCCTCGAGGTCCTCGGCGGGCACCAGCCGGTCGACCAGCCCGGTGCGCAGAGCGGTCGGCGCGTCGACCAGCTCCCCGCTGAAGAGCAGGTACTTCGTCATCCCGGGGCCGACGAGGTCCAGCAGGGCCGTGGTCGACTCGGGCGTGTAGACGATGCCGACCTTCGCCGGCGTGATCCCGAAGACGCCGGTGGGGTCGGTGATCCGCAGGTCGCAGCAGGTGGCCAGCTCGACGCCGCCGCCGATGCAGTGCCCGCGGACCATCGCGATCGTGGGCTTGGGGAAGTCGCGCAGCGCGGCCTGCGCGGCCAGGTTGTCCCGGCGCAGCGCGGCCATCGGGTCCTCGGGGTCCGGGCCACCGAGCAGGTCGGCGATGTCGGCGCCGGCGCAGAAGCTCGCTCCCGCGCCCGTCACCACGAGCACCCGGACGGCCGGGTCGCCGGCGGGGCCGGCGAGCACCTCGGGGAGCGCCGCCCACATGGCGTGGGTCATCGAGTTCCGCTTGGCGGGCCGGTCGATGGTGAGGACGGCGACGGCTCCGTCGGTGTCCACGCGCAGGTGGCCCCTCCGCAGGGTCCCGCCGGGAGCTCGCGGGGGGCGGGGGGCAGAGGGGTCCTCCACCATCAGCCCAGGTCGTCGGTGGCGAACGTGTCGCACTGCGCCGGGTCGCCGGTCTGGTAGCCGGTGCTGAACCAGCGCTGCCGCTGCTCGGAGGAGCCGTGCGTGAAGGCGTCCTGGTCGACGGTGCCGCCGCCCAGGTTCTGCTGGATGAAGTCGTCGCCGATGCGGGCCGCGGCGTCCAGCGCCCGGTCCACGTCGTCCTGGGTGATCTCGGCGATGAGCGGCTGCCCGGACTCGTCCGGGACGGTCTCGGCGTGGTTGGCCCAGGCACCCGCGAAGCAGTCGGCCTGCAGCTCCAGGCGCACGGTTCCGCTGGTCGGGCCGGTCTCACCCGGCGTCACCTGCTGGTTGATCCCCAGCAGGTTCTGCACGTGGTGGCCGTACTCGTGGGCGATCACGTAGGCGTTGACGAACAGCCCGCCCTCCGCGCCGAACTGCTGCTGCAGCGTGTCGAAGAAGGACAGGTCGATGTAGACCAGCCGGTCGGCCGGGCAGTAGAAGGGCCCCGAGCCGCTGGTCGCACCGCCGCAGTCGGTCCGCACCGAGCCGTTGAAGAAGACCGTGTCGGTCGGCCGGTAGTCCGGGCCGAGCACGCCGGACCAGTAGTCCTGGATCGACTCGATGTCGGCCACGACGGCGCAGTCCACCGACTCGTTGGCGTCGGCGCCGGTCCGGCACTGCTGCTCGAGCTGGGTGTTGTCCGCGGTCTGCCCCTCACCGAGGCCGCCGAGCTGGCCACCGAGCTGGCCCAGCGCCGCGCCGGTCCCGCCGCCGCCACCGCCGAGGACCTGGAACAGCACGAGCACGAGGACGCCGACCAGGCCCAGCCCGCCACCGCCGACCGCGAGGCCGCGCCCGCCGCCGAAGCCGCCGCCCCGGCGGTCCTGCACGCCCGACGGATCGAGGTCTGCTCCCTCGCTGTACCTCATGGCTGGCACCCTCCCGGTCGCGTGGCACGCCGAGCCGGTGCCATCCGCAGCGGCGGTGCCCCCGACGGGGTCGGGTCATGCGCGCTCGGCGGCCTCCCCGCCGACCGGCGTGCGGCTGGGCTGCTCGGCCGGCTGGTCGCGCAGGAACAGGTACCAGTAGGACGTCGCGACGAAGACCACCGCGCCGACCAGGTTGCCCGCGCCCGCCAGCAGCCAGTTGAGCAGCACGTCGCCCCAGCCGATGTCCGGGATGCCGGCCCAGATCGCCGCCGGCAGGAAGAACATGTTGGCCACCACGTGGTCGAAGCCCATGGCGACGAACGCCATGATCGGCAGGAAGACGGCGAGCACCTTGCCCGAGACCGAGGACGCCGCCAGGGACATCCACACCCCCAGGCAGACCAGCCAGTTGCAGCCGAGGCCGCGCAGGAAGACCTGCCACGGGGACTCGTGCAGCGCCTTGGCCTCGGCGATCGAGGCCAGCCGGTCGTGCGTGAGAGCTGCGCTGCCCGAGGCGCCGGGCGACCCGATGACCCCGGTCTGGACGGCGAGGAAGTAGGCCACGAACAGCGCGCCGAGCAGGTTGCCGACCAGCACCAGCGTGAGGTTCTTCCCGACGTCACCCAGGGTCAGGCGTCCGTGCATCGCGCCCAGCGGGACCAGCATCATGTTGCCGGTGGCCAGGTCGGAGCCGGCGATGAGCACCAGGATCAGGCCGAGGGTGAAGGCCGCGCCCATGAAGAGCGTGGGCAGGGTGCCCCACGTGGCCGGGTCCAGGCCCGAGGAGACGGTGATGGCCACCAGCGCGCCGAAGGCGATGTAGGCACCACCGAGGAAGGCGCTCACGAGCACGCGGTCCCAGGTGCGGTGGATCTTCTTGGCCCCGGTCTCACTCGCGACCTGGGCCATCTCGGGGGGTTGGCGGTCGGACATCAGCGCCTCCGCGCGGCAAGGGACCTCAGGGGCCGAACCGTACGACCCCGGCCCGGATCCGGCACCCGGATGCGGGGCGGACCACCGTCCGACCGGGACGATCTAGGGTCGGCCGACACACCTGCGACACCGGGAGAGCACATGGCGGTCTCCAACCGCGTCCGCGGCGCACTGACGACGACGGTGCTGGCGACCGCGGCCACCGGCTTCCTGGCCGCCTGCGGCACGGACGAGGAGGAGCAGGAGCAGGTCGCCTACTGCACGAACGCGGAGGGCGAGATCGTCGACGACGACTACTGCGACGACGACTACCGCGGCCCCGGCGCCGGGCTGTTCTTCCTCTACCTGGGCGGCTTCCGCCCGGGCCTGCCGGTCGGCTCCGTCCTGCCCAGCGGCGGCACCCGGATCGACCCGCGCGACACCGCGGCCCGGCAGCGCGCCGGCCTGCCCTCGACCGGCCGGGTCGCCGCGGGCACGCGGGTCACCGGCGGCATCGGCTCGGGGGTGGGCGGCAGCGACTCCGGCAGCCGGGCCGGCACCGGCGCGGGCAGCTGAGGAAGGACGCCGTCCTCCCCGCCGTTCGCAGGCTCAGGGCGGGACCCGGGACGGGGCCGCTGAACCCGGGTGAGGAGAGGACTGGAGCGTGAGGCGCGTCGAGGCGGGGGTGGTGCGTCCCGGCTGGGAGGCCGAGGTCGAGGCCCAGGGACTGGTCTACAACCGCACCGAGCTGCCCGGCGGCGAGGTGCGCAGCTACTGGCGCGAGGGGCCGTTCTACGACTTCACGATGGCGGAGGTCGAGCGGCTCGAGGGCTGGGTCGCCCAGCTGTTCGAGATGTGCGTGGCCGCCGGGGACCACGTCATCGAGCACGACCTGTTCGACCGGATGGGCATCCCGCCGATCGCGCGCCCGGAGATCCGGCGCACCTGGGAGACCGAGCCGCCGAGCGTCTACGGGCGCTTCGACCTGCGCTACGACGGGCAGGGCCCGCCCAGGCTGCTGGAGTTCAACGCCGACACCCCGACCGGCCTGGTCGAGTCCGCCGTCACCCAGTGGAACTGGCACCTGTTCACCGGGCAGGGCCGCGACCAGTGGAACGCCCTGCACGACAAGCTCGTCGCCGCGTGGCAGCGCAACCTGCTGCGCTGGGAGCGGCGCACCGGCGTCCGCCCGCGGGTGCACCTGGCCTGGACGTCGGAGGAGCGCTCCGGCGAGGACCGGATGACCGTCGCCTATCTCATGGACACCGTCGTCCAGGCCGGCTACGAGGCGATCGAGCTCGTCGTCGAGGACATCGCGCTCGACGACGGGGACGGTCGGTTCTACGACCCGCAGGGCCGCCACCTCGACGTCGTCTTCAAGCTCTACCCCTGGGAGTGGCTGATCGAGGACGAGTTCGGCCCCGCCGTGCTCGCCGACGCCGCCCGCCCGGGCGGCACGACCTGGGTGGAACCGGCCTACAAGATGCTGTGGAGCACCAAGGCGCTGCTGCCCGTGCTGTGGCAGCTGTTCGGCAGCGACCCGGCGCTGTCCTCGCTGCTGCTGCCGGCCTACTTCGCCGACGAGGTGCCGTCGTCCTGGCGGACGTACGTGCGCAAGCCGTTGTGGGGCCGGGAGGGTGCCAACGTGCAGATCGTGCGCGACGGGCAGGTGGCCGTGGAGCTGCCCGGCCGGTACGGCACCGAGGGCTGGGTCGTGCAGGAGTTCGCGCCGCTGCCGGACTTCGCCGGCGTCGACGGTCCGCACCACCCGGTGCTCGGCGCCTGGGTGGTGGATGGCGAGCCGGCCGGGCTGGGCATCCGCGAGAGCGACGGGCTGATCACCGACAACCTGAGCTTCTTCGTGCCGCACACCATCGACTTCACCGCTCCAGAGGCCGGGCGCCGGTAGCCGACCTACGGTCGGGGCATGCCGTTGGAGGGTGAGTACGAACCGAGTCCCGAGGCCTGGGTGCGCGAGCAGGTCGAGCGTTACGAGGCCACCGGAGGCCGGGAGGCCAACACGCTGCGCGACACCGGGATCCCGATCGCCATCTTCTGGACCCGCGGTGCGAGGACCGGGAAGGTCCGCAAGAACGGCCTGATGCGGGTCGAGCACGAGGGCGCCTACGCGATGGTCGGCTCGCAGGGCGGCGCGCCCAAGGACCCGGCGTGGGTGGCCAACCTGCGCGCCCACCCCGACCAGGTCACCGTGCAGGACGGGCCCGAGCCGTGGGACGGCGTGGCCCGCGAGGTGACCGGCGAGGAGAAGCGGCAGTGGTGGGAGCGGACCGTCGCGGTCTACCCCGAGTACGAGCGGTACCAGCAGCGCACCGACCGGGAGATCCCGGTGTTCGTCGTCGAGCGGGCCGACCCGGTCAACCCGGCATAGGCAAGGCTGTCCTAAGTTGAGCCCGGCGTCGGAGGGACCGGCGCCGGGAGGAGGGCGGCAGTGCGCACGACGGTGTGGGGCGCGGTCCCGTTGGTGACAGGGCTGGTGCTCGCCGGCTGCGGCTCGGCGGACGAGGGGACGACGGCGTCGGCGCCGTCCACCGCGGCCGAGGAGGTGCGCACGGTCGAGCACGCTGCGGGCGCCACGGAGATCACCGGCACCCCGGAGCGGGTCGTCGTCCTCGACACCGGCGAGCTCGACGCGGTCCTGGCGCTGGGCGTCACCCCGGTCGGCGCCGTGCGCACCGGGGTCAGCGACGAGCTGCCGGGCTACATCGAGGACGCCGGGGTCGACCCGGCCGCCATCGCGAACGTCGGCACGATCGCCGAGCCGGCCCTCGAGCAGATCGCCGCGCTGGAGCCCGACCTCATCCTCTCCAACGCCGTCCGGCACGCCGACGTCTACGACCAGCTCTCGGCGATCGCGCCGACCGTCTACGCCGAGGCGATCGGCGAGACGTGGGAGGACAACCTGCGGCTGGCCGGGGAGGCGCTCGGCCGGTCGGAGCAGGCGGAGCAGCTGCTCGCCGGGTACGCGGAGCGCGCCGCCGAGGTGGGCGCCCTCTACGGCGACCCCGGGGCGACCGAGGTGAGCGTGGTGCGCTTCCTCGACGGCTCGACGGTCCGCCTCTACGGGGAGGGCTCGTTCATCGGCGACGTCCTCGGCGACGTGGGCTTCGCCCGGCCGGAGGTGCAGCGCACGGCCGAGACCTTCGTCGAGGTCAGCCCGGAGCAGATCGACCAGGCCGACGGGGACCTGCTCTTCCACGCCTCCTACGGCGACGAGGGGCGGACGGCGGCGGGGCAGATCACCTCCGGCGGGCTGTGGCAGGGGCTGACCGCGGTCCAGCAGGGCCGGGCGTTCGAGGTCAGCGACGACCGCTGGTTCCTGGCGATCGGCCCGCTGGGCGCCGGGCTGGTGCTCGACGACCTGGAGCGGTTCGCGCAGCAGCTGGAGAGCTGAGCCGCGGTCAGCCGGGGAGCCGCCGTGCCGGCGACGCCGCCCTCTCCGCCGTCGAGAGCGCGACCTCGCGGGCCTGGACGCCGCGGGTCGTCGGCGAGGAGCATGCCCGGCACGACCACCGACCGGCTGCTGCGCGCCGCCCTGCTCCTCAAGGGACTCGACGGCGCGGTCGAGCTGCTCGCCGGCGTCGCCCTCGCCCTGGTGGGCCCCCGGGAGCTCGGGGAGCTGACCCGGGGGGTGGTCGCGCACCACCTGCTGGGCAGCCCGCGCGGCGCCCTGGCCGAGCGGTTCACGGCGGGGGAGGCCGCGCTGAGCGGGGGCGACCGCACGTTCGCCGTCGTCTACCTGACCCTCCACGGCCTGGTGAAGCTGGGCCTGGTCGTGGCCCTGCTGCGCGAGCTGCGGCCCGCGTACCCGGTGGCGATCGGCGTCCTCGCGGTCTTCGTCGGCTACGAGGCGTACCGGGCGGTCCGGACCGGGTCGTCGGCGCTCTGGGTCGCCGCGGCGCTCGACCTCGCGATCACCGTGCTCGTGGTGCGCGAGTACCGCCGGCTCACGGCAGGGCGGCGGCCGCCTGCGGGATCGCGGCGGCGACCTCGTCGGGGAACGTCGTGAACGGGGTGGCGGTCACCGTCCGCTTCGCGCCGCGGCCCGTCCAGCCCCACGTGCCGACCACCTGCCCGCGGTGGACGACGGTCGGCCGGAAGACGCCGTTGCCACCGGGCACGATCCGGTCGGCGAACTCGGGCGGGACGGCGCAGCTGCGGTCGGCGTAGCCGAGGACGAACTCGTCGAAGCCGGGCAGCAGGAACAGCCCGGCGGCCTCGGCCCGGTGCGCGGCCAGCAGATCGGCCGTCTCCGGCGCCAGCAGGTGCTCGCGGCCGTCGACCTCCACGGCGGCCAGCTCGTCACGGACGGCGGCCACCCCGGCGCGGACGTCGCCGAGCGGCAGCCCGGCCCAGCGCGCCAGGTCGGCGACCGTGGCCGGGCCGTGACCCCGGAAGTAGCGCAGCGCGAGCTCGGCCAGGCCGGCGTCCCGGTCCAGCCGCCGCGGCGCGGTCACCCACTCGTCGAGCAGCACGAACGCCTGGTCGCCGCCCGCCATCGGCCCGAGGCAGAGGGTGCCGGTCTGCGCGAGGTACCAGAGCAGGTGGTAGCCGCGCTGCCCGGTGACGTCGACCCCGCCCTCGGGCAGGGCGGCCAGCAGCTCCTTGCGGCCGCACCGTCGCCCGCCCCGCAGCGCCGCGGTGACCAGCTCGCGGGCCCGCTCGGTGTCGGCCTCGGTGAGGCCGAGCACGGCCCGCCGCCTGGCCGCTCCCGCCAGCACCCGCGGACCGCACAGCTCCAGCAGCCAGTGCAGGTCCTCGGCCGGCACCAGGTGCAGGGTGCTGCGCATCGGCCAGGAGCGGACCACCTCCCCGGCGTCCAGCGCCGCCTCCACCCCGGCCCGCGTGCGCGCCGCGGTCCGCAGGGCCACCGAGGTCAGCGCGCCGGGCAGGTCCTGCCCCTGCACGCAGGTGAGCAGCCGGACCGCCTCGGTCGCCGTGGCCGGGGGCGGCCCGGCCACCCGCTGGGCCACCAGCCGGAGCAGCGCCAGGTCGCGGGACGTCGTCATGGCCGGGGAGCCTGCCAGCGGGGTGCGACGGGACCGGCGGCTGACACACTCCGCGCGTGCAGGCAGCGGACTGGGACGCGCGCTACGCCGCGCAGCAGCAGTGGTCGGCCGAGCCCAACGCGCTGGTGGCCGAGCTGGTCGGGGACCTGCCGCCCGGCGCGGCGGTCGACCTGGCGGCGGGGGAGGGGCGGCACGCGCTGTGGCTGGCCGGGCTCGGCTGGCGGGTGACGGCGGTCGACTTCTCCGCCACCGGGTTGGCCCGGGGTCGCGGCCGGTCCGGTGCCGACCGCGTCACCTGGGTGACCGCCGACGTGCTGGAGTGGGGCGCGCCACCGGAGTCGCTGGACCTCGTGCTCGTCGCCTACCTGCACCTGCCGGAGGCGCAGACCACCACCCTGCTGCGCCGCGCGGTCGGCTGGCTGCGGCCCGGCGGGCGACTGCTCGTCCTCGGCCACGACGTCGACAACGTCGCCCACGGCGTCGGCGGACCGCAGGACCCGGCGATCCTCCACAGCGTCCGGCGGCTCGCGCCCGTGGCCGAGCTGCTCGACGTCGACCGGCTGGAGCAGGTGCGTCGGCAGACACCGGCGGGCACCGCGCTGGACACCCTGCTGCTGGGCCGCCGCCCCGTGCCCGTGCCGGGTCGGCCCCGTCCGGAGGCTCGCCGCGAGCGTGCGAGCGGTGCGGGCGGGGTCCCTCCACCGGAGGTAGCGTCCGGCCGGTGATGGGGATGGGCGGGGCCGGCGGCCCGGACGCGCAGCGCCGCCGGCGGCTCGTCGCCGCGGTCGTGGTGCTCGCGATGCTGCTCACCGCCGCGGCCACGGTGCTGTCGATCGTGCTGGGCTGAGGAGGCGGGTCGTGGACGCCGGGATCGAGGGCTGGTTCGCCGCGGCGGGCCCGCGCGAGGCCGAGCTGCGCGCCACCGATGCGCTCGTCGTGGCCGCCGCGCCGGGCATCGACCGGCAGCTGGTGCCGGCGGGGTCGGGGCAGGTGCTCGGCTACGGGCTGATGCCCTACCGGCCGCGCTCGGCGCGGGAGACGACGACGTGGCCGCTGATCGCCCTCGCGGCGCAGAAGCGGCACCTGTCGCTCTACGTCTGCGCCGTCGTCGACGGGGCCTACCTGGCCGAGGCCCGTGCCGACCGGCTGGGCCGGGTCTCCTGCGGGAAGAGCTGCATCCGCTTCTCCTCGCTCGACCGGGTGGACCGGGACGAGCTGACCGCGCTGCTGCAGGACGCCGTCGCCGCGACGGAGGCCGGCGCCAACGCCTACTCCTCGGGCTGATCGGCCCGCCGCCGGGCCGGGGGACCGGCGAGTGCCGCCCCGGTGAGGTGCGTGGCGAACCAGTCACGGGCGAGCTCGGCGGCCGCGCGCAGCGTGCCCGGCTCCTCGAACAGGTGCGAGGCGCCGGGGACGACGGCCAGCCGGCTGGTGCACCGCAGCCGGGCCTGCGCCTCCCGGTTGAGCTCGAGCACCTGCTGGTCGTGGCCGCCCACGACGAGCAGCGTCGGCGCCCGCACCTCGGCCAGCGCCGGGCCGGCGAGGTCGGGGCGCCCGCCGCGGCTGACCACGGCCCGCACGGCGTCGTCCCGCGCCGCCGCCACCAGGGCCGCCGCGGCGCCGGTGCTCGCGCCGAAGTACCCCAGCGGCAGGCCGGCGCAGGACGGCTCGGCCGTCGCCCAGCGGGCCACCGCGGCCAGCCGCCCGGCCAGCAGCTCGACGTCGAAGACCGGGCCGCGGGCGGTCTCCTCGGCCGGGGTGAGCAGGTCGACCAGCAGCGTGGCCATCCCCGCGCAGTGCAGCACCTCGGCGACGGCGCGGTTGCGGGGGCTGTGCCGGCCGCTGCCGGTGCCGTGGGCGAAGACGACCAGCCCGGCGGCGTGCTCGGGGACGGCCAGGTGCCCGGGCAGTCCGTCGGGGCCGGCGTCGGCGACCACGTCCTCGTCCCGCGGGGTGGGGACCTCCGCCGCGGGTGCCGGGGCCGGCCGGCGCAGCAGCGCGAGGACCTCCTCCTCGTCGGTCGCCCGGAAGTCGGCGTAGGCCTGCCCGACCGCGGCGAAGCGCTGCGGGCTCTCCAGGCACACCACCTCGTCCACGGTCGGCGCGATGTCGGCCAGGGCGCGCGGCGAGCCGACCGGGACGGCCAGCACCACGCGCGCCGCGCCGTGCGCCCGGACCACCTCGCAGGCGGCCCGGGCGGTCGCGCCGGTCGCGATGCCGTCGTCCACCACCACCGCCGTCCGGCCCTCGAGGGACAGCCGTGCCCGGTCGCCGCGCAGCTGCCGGGCCCGCCGCTCGAGCTCGGCGCGCTCGCGCCGCTCGACGTCGGCGAGGGTCGCCTCGTCGACCCCGGCGGCGTCCAGCACGTCCTCGTTGAGGACGACCACGCCGTCCTCGCCGACGGCGCCCATCGCCAGCTCCGGGCGTCGCGGCAGGCCGAGCTTCCGGACCAGGACGACGTCCAGCGGAGCGCCCAGTGCGCGCGCGACCTCGGCGGCCACCGGCACCCCGCCCCGGGGCAGCCCGAGCACGACGGCGTCCCGACCGGCGAGCGGCGCCATCCGGCGCCCCAGCTGCCGACCCGCGTCCCTGCGGTCCTGGAACGGCACCCGAGCCTCCTCGCGTCGGACCCCATGCTCACCCTCGTCCCGTCCGATCGCGATCCGCAACCCCGGGTTGCGCCGTGACCTTGGTCCCTGGTGCGGGCCCCGTTCACCGTTCACCGTTGACGCCGGCGCCGATGGTGCCCACCGGACCTGATCCCCGCGCACGGAGGCGCCCCCGCATGACGCTGACCGACGACCCCGCCGTCGAGCAGGCCGTGGCCCGACTCGCCGACGAGTTCCGGGCGCGGCTGCGCCCGCAGGTCATCGGCACCGTGGTCCGCACCTGCCGGCAGGACCTCAGCGGGGTGCCCGCCACGGCGCTGCCCGAGCTCGTCGAGCGACTGGCCCGGGAGCGCCTGCAGTCCGTCGCCTGATGGAGGGCCTCCCGCCCCCACCGCTCGCAGGCTCTGCAGGGGGCCGGCGAAACCGGTTGCCCGCGCCCGGACGATGACCGGGTGGGCTCAGTCGACGTGACCGGGGTGCGGCACACCCTCCCCGATGGGCGGGTGCTGCTCGACGGCGTCTCCTTCCGCGTCGGTGACGGTGCCCGTGCCGCGCTGGTCGGCGAGAACGGGGCCGGCAAGACGACGCTGCTGCGGATCGTCGCCGGCGACCTGGTCCCCGAGGCCGGGACGGTGGCCCGCAGCGGCGGCCTCGGCGTGATGCGCCAGTTCATCGGCTTGGTCCGCGACGACACGACGGTCCAGCGGTTCCTCGTCGACCTCGCGCCGCCGGCCGTGCGCGCCGCGTGGGATGCGGTGGAGGCCGCCGAGCTGACCCTGATGGAGACCGACGACGACGCGGCGCAGCTGACCTACGCCGACGCGCTCGCGCAGTGGGGCGACGCCGGCGGCTACGACGCCGAGGTCACCTGGGACACCGTCACCGTCGCCGCGCTCGGGATCCCGTACGACCGGTGCAAGTACCGCGAGCTCTCGACCCTCTCCGGCGGGGAGCAGAAGCGGCTGGCGCTGGAGGCGCTGCTGCGCGGTCCGGACCAGGTGCTGCTGCTCGACGAGCCGGACAACTACCTCGACGTCCCCGGCAAGCGGTGGCTCGAGGAGCGGCTGCGGGCGACCCGCAAGACCGTGCTGTTCGTCAGCCACGACCGGGAGCTGCTGGCGCGCGTCGCCGACCGGGTGGTCACCGTCGAGGGCGGGACGGCGTGGGTGCACGGGGGCGGGTTCGGCGACTACGCGCAGGCGCGGACCGCCCGGCACGAGCGGATGGCCGAGCTGCGCCGGCGCTGGGACGAGGAGCACGCGCGGCTGGTCGAGCTGGTGCGCACGCTGCAGCAGCAGGCGGCCAACTCGCCGGACATGGCCTCCCGGTACCGGGCCGCGCGGACCCGCCTGGCCAGGTTCGAGGCGGAGGGAGCGCCCCCGGAGCGGCCGCCGGAGCAGCAGGTCGCGATGCGGCTGCGCGGCGGGCGCACCGGCGTGCGCGCGGTCATGGCCGAGCAGCTGGAGCTCACCGGCCTGATGCGGCCGTTCGACCTGGAGGTCTGGTACGGCGACCGGGTCGCCGTCCTGGGGGCCAACGGCGCGGGCAAGTCGCACTTCCTGCGGCTGATGGCCGGCCAGGACGTCGCGCACACCGGCACGTGGCGGCTCGGCGCCCGCGTCGTCCCCGGGTTCTTCGCGCAGACCCACGCGCACCCGGACTGGCTCGACCGGACCCTGGTCGACCTGCTGTGGCACGGGGAGCCGGGCCGGCCGGGGGTCGACCGCGGGCGGGCGATGGCCGCGCTGCGCCGCTACGGGCTGGCGGCATCCGGCGACCAGACGTTCGGCACGCTCTCCGGCGGGCAGCAGGCGCGCTTCCAGGTGCTGCTGCTGGAGCTGTCCGGCGCCACGCTGCTGCTGCTCGACGAGCCGACCGACAACCTCGACGTGCTGTCGGCCGAGTCGCTGGAGGAGGCGCTCGCCGCGTTCGAGGGCACGGTGCTCGCCGTCACCCACGATCGCTGGTTCGCCCGCTCCTTCGACCGCTTCCTGGTCTTCGGCGCCGACGGCCGGGTGTACGAGTCGGCCGAGCCGGTGTTCGACGGGACGCGGGTACGGCGCGCCCGGTGAGAGGGGCCCACCGGTCGCCCGTGTGTGTGAGGGTGCTCACGCGGTCGACCTCGGCGGAGGGCCGGAGCCGCATCCCGCCGTCGAGGCCAGGAGGTGTCCCGTGGAGGCTGACGAGATCCGTGCGGTGATGGAGGACCCCGTCGCGCGCCGGCTGCTGGCGTCGGCGAACCCCGCCCGGCTCGCCTACGTCGCGCGAGACGGGACGCCGCGCGTCGTCCCGGTCGGCTTCTCCTGGAACGGCGCGGCGATCGTCATCGGCACGGTGCCCGGGTCCGCGAAGGTCGCCGCCCTGCAGGCCCGTCCCGCCGTGGCGCTGACGATCGACACCAGCCCACCGACCTGGCCGCCCAACGTGCTGCTCGTGCGCGGCACGGCCGAGGTCTCGCTGGTGGACGGCGTCTTCCCCGAGTACGTCGAGGGCGCCCGGAAGCTGACGCCGGCGGAGGAGTTCCCGCGGTGGGAGGCGGGCGTGCACGCGCTGTACGACCAGATGGTCCGGATCGACGTCACGCCGACGTGGGCGAGGGTCCACGACTTCGAGACCCGGATCCCCCAGGCGGTCGAGGAACTCGCGAGGAGCAAGTTCGGCGGGTCGTGACCGTCCGCCGTCGACGGCCGGGTCGCCGCCGCTGACGTGTCAGGCCACCTTGACAGTCAGGCTGTCCTGACGGACGCTGGGGCATGGCCGACATCGACGCCCTCGACCGCGAGCACACGCTCGCCACCGCCGTCCAGCGCTTCGACGAGCTGCGCGGGCGGGACTCGCTGGCCGACCCCGACGACCCGGACGGTCCCCGTCCGCTGAGCCGGGCCGAGGCGCTGGAGCTGCTGGCCCTCGGCGAGGTGATCGCCCGCAAGGCCGGCCAGGGGCGGCAGCTGACGGTCCGGACGGCGCGGGGGACCGGTGCCTCGTGGGCGGAGATCGGACGGTCCCTGGGGACCACGCGCCAGTCGGCGTGGGAGGCGCACCGCCGCTGGATCGACGGGCAGGCCGCCCAGCACGGCGCCGTCGGCGAGATCGGCTTCGACGAGGAGGACGCCGCGGCCGCCCGGGCCCTGGCCGGCGACCGGCCGCGCTGACCTCCCGTCCGGCTCCCTCCCGCCGAGCGCCGAGTCGATCACGGGGTCGGGGTGCCGCCGATGTCGTCGAGCTCCTCGAGCTCCCGCGGGCCGAGCACGAGCATCCCGGCGGCCAGGTTTTCCTCCAGGTGGGCCACCGACGAGGTGCCCGGGATGAGCAGCAGGTTGGGGCTGCGGGCCAGCAGCCAGGCCAGCGCGACCTGCATCGGGGAGGCCTCCAGCCGCCGGGCCACCGTCTCCAACGCCGCGGACTGCAGCGGCGTGAAGCCGCCGAGCGGGAAGAACGGCACGTAGGGGACGCCCTCGCGGGCCAGCGCGTCCACCATCGGGTCGTCGTGCCGGTGCACCAGGTTGTAGTGGTTCTGCACGCACACGACCGGGGCGATCGACCGGGCCTCGGCCAGCTGCTGCGTCGTCACGTTGCTGACCCCGAGGTGCCGGACCAGCCCCTCGTCCCGCAGAGCGGCGAGCGCCTCGAACGGCTCGGCCAGCGACCGCTCGACCGGCTCGGAGAAGCCGGGCATGCGCAGGTTCACGACGTCCATCACCTCCACGCCGAGGTCGCGCAGGTTGTCCTCGACCGCCCGGCGCAGCTGCTCGGGGGCCAGCGCCTCGGGCCACTCGCCGGCCGGGGTCCGCTCGGCGCCGACCTTCGTGACGATCGTCAGGTCCTCGGGGTAGGGGTGCAGCGCCTCGCGGATGATCTCGTTGGTCACGTGCGGGCCGTAGTAGTCGCTGGTGTCGATGTGGTCGACGCCGAGCTCCACCGCCCGGCGCAGGACGGCGACGGCGGCGGCGCGGTCGGCCGGCGGACCCATGACGTGCGGGCCGGCCAGCTGCATCGCGCCGTAGCCGATCCGGTTGACCGACCGGTCGCCGAGGGCGAACCGGCCGGAGCGTTCCGCGGTGGGGGTCGGGGTCGTCATGACCGGGCCCTACCCCGGCCGTCGGCCGGTCAGGCGGCGGTGCGGCACTCCGCGGGGACGGCGTCCGCACCGGCCGTCGTCGGCACCCGGTCGCGCCGGTCGGCCGCCCGCACGACGACGGCGATCCCGGCGCCGGCCAGCGCCAGGGCCGCGCCCACCCAGATCGGGGCGGTGTAGCCCAGGCCCCCCGACAGCACCGCCGCGCCGAGCGCCGCGCCCAGGGCGTTGGCCGCGTTGAACGCGCCCTGGTTGGCCGCGGAGACCAGGCTGCCGCCGCGCACCCGTGCGGCCTCGATGACGCCGTTCAGCACCACCGGGCCCAGCCCGAACGCCAGCGCGCCGAACAGCACCAGCAGCACGACGGCGGCGACCGGGGTGCGGGCCACCAGGGCGAACGCGGCCAGGACGACGGCGGTGGCCAGCAGGCCGACCGTGACGAGGGAGAAGCCGTAGCGGTCGCCCAGCCGGCCGCCGACGAGGGTGCCCACGGTGGTGCCGACGCCGAAGAGCGCCAGCACCGGCGTCACCCACTCCACGGGCAGGCCGCCCAGCTCGGTGAGGATCGGGCTGACGTAGCTGTAGACGGCGAACAACGCGGAGAAACCGACCATCGTCAGGCCCAGCACCAGCCACACCTGACCGCGGCGGAAGGCGGCCAGCTCGGTGCGCAGGTCGCCGGGCTCACCCAGCTCGGCCGGCATCCAGGTCAGCAGCCCGGCGATGGTGACCAGGCCGATGACGGCGATGGCGGCGAACACCAGCCGCCAGGTGGTCTGCTGCGCGACGAACGTGCCCAGCGGGACGCCGACGACGTTGGCCACGGTCAGCCCGCTGATCATCAGCGAGATCGCGCTGGTGGCCCGCTCGGGCGCGACCAGCCGGCGGGCGGCGACGGCGCCGACGCCGAAGAAGGAGCCGTGCGCCAGGGCGGTGAGCACCCGGGCGGCGGCGAGCGTCTCGTAGGTGGGCGCCACCGCCGACAGGGCGTTGCCGACGACGAACAGCACCATGAGGCCGACGAGGGTCTGCCGCGGCGGGAAGCGCACGCCGAGCGCGGTCAGGGTGGGTGCTCCCACGACGACGCCGACTGCGTAGGCGGAGATGAGCAGGCCGACCGACGGCACCGAGACCCCGAGGCCCTCGGCGACCTCGGGCAGCATGCCCATCACGACGAACTCGGTGGTGCCGATGCCGAAGGCGCCGATGGCGAGGGCGAGCAGGGCGCGGGGCACGGGGCGGCTCCAGGACGATGCGGTATCCGGGTGGGGCTCGGACTGCGTCGTCCTGCCGGGGTGTTCCCTCCCGACCCTGCCAGGGTCCTTGGTCCCGTGCCCCGGTGGGTGGGGGTGCGACCGGTCACAGGCCGGCCGGGCGGCCGCTCGACGCGCGGCGGGGGCCGGCCACGAGCGCCGGCCCCCGTCGCGTCAGGTCAGGGCCTGAGCAGGACCTTGACCGCGCCGTCCCGCTTCTCGCGGAAGTCCGCGTAGGCCTGCGGCGCCTGCTCCAGCGGCACGTGGTGGGTGGCGAAGTCGTCGACGCCCAGCGGGTCGCCCTCGGTGAGGATCGGCAGGATGTCGGGCACCCAGCGCCACACGTTGGCCTGGCCCATGCGCAGCTGGATCTGCTTGTCGAACATCCGCATGAGCGGCACGGGGTCGGTCGCCCCGCCGTAGACGCCCGACAGGGAGATCGTCCCGCCGCGGCGGACCGCGTCGATGGCGGTGTTGAAGGCGGCCAGCCGATCGATGCCGACCACCTGCATGACCTTCTCCATGACCGCGTCCGGCACGACCGCGGTCGCCTTCTGGGCGATGCTCGCCAGCGGGGAGCCGTGCGCCTCCATGCCGACGGCGTCGATCACCGCGTCGGCGCCGCGCCCGGCGGTCGCGTCCTGGATCTGCTGCACGACGTCGTCCTTGTCCGTCGAGCGGATGACGTGCGTGCCGCGCGCGGCGGCCCGGGCGATCCGCTCCGGGACGACGTCGGAGGCGTACACGTCGTCGATGCCCAGGTGGTGGGCGATGCGGGTGCACATGTCGCCGATCGGGCCCAGGCCCAGGACGAGCAGCGTGCCGCCGGGCGGCGTCGCCGCGTACTGCACCGCCTGCCAGGCGGTCGGCAGCACGTCGGAGAGGTAGACGAACCGGTCGTCGGGCAGCCCCTCGGGGACCTTGATCGGCAGCGTGTTGCCGAAGGGCACCCGCAGGTACTCGGCCTGCCCGCCGGGCACCTGGCCGTAGAGCTTGGTGTAGCCGAACAGCGAGGCGCCGAAGCCCTGCTCGCGGTTCTGCGTCGTCTCGCACTGGGACTGCAGGCCCTGCGAGCACATCCAGCAGGTGCCGCAGGAGATGTTGAAGGGGACGACGACCCGGTCGCCGGGCCGGACGGCGGTGACCTCCGGGCCGACCTCGCGGACGACGCCCATGGGCTCGTGGCCCATCACGTCGCCGACCGTCATGAACGGCGCCATGACCTCGATGAGGTGGAGGTCGGACCCGCAGATGCCGCTCGAGGTGACCTCGACGACGACGTCGGTGGGGTCCTTGATCGTGGGGTCCGGGACGGTGTCCACCCGGACGTCGGCTCGGCCGTGCCAGGTCACTGCGCGCATGGGAGTGGGCTCCTCGGGAGGCGTCGACGGGTCTCGGACAAGGGCCTTCTGCCCCGACGTGATGTCCATCGCCCGTGTTTCGGCCCGAGACGGCGTGTTCCTCACCCAGCGCCAGGTCGGTCGGACGCTCTGTCCAACCACCGCGGCGACCTCCGGTGAGCTCGGTCACTCACCGTGCTCGTATTCCCACTCGTTCAGATCACGATTCGGTCACGACGTGTTTACATGGCTTCCGTCCGCTTCCCCCGGACCTCCGCACGACGACCCTGTCCCCTCCGGAAGCCAGGTGCATGAGCCAGCTCCACCACGACCGTCCCGTCGACCAGGGCGAGACGGCCCCACACCACGTCCCGACGCGCCGCATGGGGGATGCGCGACCGTCGGACACCACTCCCGAGGAGCTCCGGCTCACCGAGGTCACCGACCTCGCCGACCTCGCACAGCAGGCCGAGACCGTTGCCCGCGCCGGCATCGAGGACGTCCGCCAGGCATCCGCCGCTCCGGTCGTGACTCGCGGACGACGGGGTCGCCGTCGTACCCGCGGGATCCCGGCGTCGGCCCGCCGTCCGGCCGCTTGCCTGGCCGCCGCGCTCGTCGGGGCCGGCGCCCTCGGTCTGTTCGCCGCCGGCGACCGTGTCGCCGAGGGGATCGACGTGGCCGAGAGCTCGTCGGTCAGCGTCGCCGCGGAGCTGGGGGTGGACGGAGGATCGCAACCGGTCCCCGAGGCCGATGCCACCGCCCGGCTCGGTGAGCTGACCGCCAGCCGCACCGCGCGGGAGGCCGAACAGGCCGCCGCCGCGCAGGCGCAGGCCGAGGCCGACCGGCTCGCCGCCGCGGCGATCGCGGAGGCCGCCCGCCCCGAGGCGGTGCTGCCCGTCGACGGCGCCCGGCTGAGCAGCGGCTTCGGGTCCCGGTGGGGCAGGCTGCACGCCGGCCTGGACTTCGCCGCGCCGATCGGCACGCCGGAGAAGGCCGCGATGGACGGCGTCGTGCTCGAGGCCGGCCCGGCCAGCGGCTACGGCCTGGCGGTCTTCGTCCAGCACGCCAACGGCGACGTCACCGCCTACGGCCACATGGAGGAGATCCTCGTGTCGCCCGGCCAGGTCGTCCGCGCGGGCGACACCATCGCGCTGCTCGGCAACCGCGGCCGGTCCACCGGCCCGCACCTGCACTTCGAGGTGCGCCTCGGCGGCCTCAACGGCGAGAAGGTCGACCCGGTGCCCTACCTGCGGGAGCGCGGCGTCCAGCTCTGAGGAACGCCCCCCTGCCCCCGCCACTCGCGGGAGGAGGACCCCGTCCTCCCCGACCCCCGCGAGCCCGGGCCGGGACCCGGGACGGGGCCAGGGTCACTGCAGGGGGTCGTTCCGGCCCGTCACCAGGGCCGTGCGGGACACTCGACCGTGCGGGACGCGACGGTGGGGGAGGGCCGGTTGATGGGGCACGGGCACGACCACGGCGCGCCCACGGGAACCGCCTCGGCCGCGTACCGCCGCCGGCTGACCGTCGTCCTCGGCCTCACCGTCGCGATGGTGGCCGCGGAGATCGTCGGGGCGGTGGTCTCCGGGTCGCTGGCACTGCTCGCCGACGCCGGGCACATGGCCACCGACGCCCTGGGCCTCGGCCTGGCGCTGGGGGCGGTCTCGCTGGCCCAGCGCCCCGCCCGCGGACGCCGCACCTTCGGCTGGCAGCGCGCGGAGATCCTCGGCGCCGTCGCCAACGGCCTGCTGCTGGTCGCCGTCGCCGGCTACGTCGTCGTGGAGGCGGTCCGCCGGATCGGGGACCCGCCTGAGATCGACTCCGGCGTGGTGCTCGCCGTCGCCGCGGTGGGCCTGGCCGTCAACCTCGCCGGCCTGGCGCTGCTGCACTCGGGCCGCTCGGCGTCCCTCGCCGTCCGCGGTGCCCACCTCGAGGTGCTCGGCGACGCGCTGGGCTCGGTCGCCGTCCTCGTCGCCGCCGTCGTCGTCGCGACCACCGGCTGGACGCCGGCCGACACGGTGGCCTCCCTGCTCATCGCCGCGCTGGTGCTGCCGCGGGCGTGGTCGCTGCTGCGCGAGGCGGTCGACGTGCTGCTGGAGGCGGCGCCGCGCGGGGTGGACCTCGACGACGTGCGGGCACACGTCCTCAGGGTGGACGGCGTCGTCGGCGTCCACGACCTGCACGCCTGGACGATCACCTCGGGCCTGCCGGTGCTCTCCGCGCACGTCGTCGTCAGCGACGAGGCGCTGGCCGACGGCCACGGCGGGCGGGTGCTCGACGCGCTCTGCGCCTGCCTGGGGGACCACTTCGACGTCGAGCACTGCACCTTCCAGCTGGAGGCCGAGGCGCACGCCGGCCACGAGGCGCCGGTCCACGAGTGAAGGACCCCCTCGCCTCGCTCCGCTCGGGGGCCCTGCGAGGGGGCCGTTCCACCACGTCGCCTGGTGGGACAGTGGGGTCGCAGGTGGACGGCACGGCAGGAGGCAGCGGTGGACCACGGTCATCACTCGGGCATGTGGGTGCCCGCGGAGCCGCCGACCTGGGGGCGGATGTTCCTGCCGCACCTCGACGGCTGGTCGTGGTTGGCGGTGCTGAGCCTGCTCGGGCTCGTCGGCTACCTGGTCGCGGTCGTGCTCCTGCGCCGCACGGGTGTGGCCTGGCCGTGGTGGCGGACGGCGTCCTGGGTGGCCGGCTGTGCCGCGCTGTTCGCGGTGACCGGCACCTGGCTCAACGGCTACGGCATGGTGCTGTTCAGCGTGCACATGGCCCAGCACATGGTGCTGTCGATGGTGGTGCCGATCCTGCTGCTGGTCGGTGCCCCGGTGACCCTCGCGCTGCGGACCCTGCCGCGCGGCAAGCGGCTGGCCGGCGTCCCGCGGGCGCTGCTGCTCGACGCGCTGCACAGCCGGGTCGCCCGCGTGCTGTCGCACCCGGCGTTCACGCTGCCGCTGTTCCTGGCCAGCCTCTACGCGGTCTACTTCACGCCGCTGTTCGACGCGCTCATGGCCAACCCGGTGGGCCACCAGTTCATGCTGGCCCACTTCACGGTGACCGGGCTGCTGTTCTTCGGCCCGATCCTGGCCCAGGACCCCTGGCCCCGGACGGCGGGCCACGGCGGCCGGATCGTCGAGCTGCTGCTCCCGATGCCGTTCCACGCCTTCTTCGGCGTCGCGATCCTGATGGCCGGCTCGCTGGTGGTGGAGACCTTCGCCGACCCGCCGGCCGGCTGGGGCGTCGACCCGCTGTCGGACCAGCAGACCGCCGGGAGCATCGCCTGGTCCTTCGGCGAGATCCCGACGGTCTTCGTCCTGGCGGTCGTGCTGTTCGCCTGGATGGGCTCCGAGCAGCGGAAGGCCCGCCGCCTCGACCGGGTCGCCGAGCGCACCCAGGACGCCGAGCTCGCCGCCTACAACGAGCGCCTCAAGTCCCTCGCCGAGCGGGGTTGAGCCACCGCGGCGGGGCACCGCGGTTGGCCGCCGTGTCGTCCGGGGGACGACGATGTCGTCGTGCCGGTATCCCTGGTGTTCACCGCGGACACGCACGTCCCGAAGCGGGCGCGTGACCTCCCTCCTGCGCTGTGGGCCGCGATCGACGCGGCGGACGTCGTCGTGCACGCCGGCGACTGGGTGGACGTCGCGCTGCTCGACCGGTTCGAGGAGCGCGCCTCCCGGCTGGTCGCCGTCCACGGCAACAACGACCACGGCCCGCTGCGCGAGCGGCTGCCCGAGGTGGCCCGCGCCGAGGTCGGCGGCATCCGGCTGGCCGTCGTCCACGAGACCGGCGACAGGCGAGGCCGCGAGGCCCGCTGTGCCGCCCGCTTCCCCGATGCCGACCTGCTGGTGTTCGGGCACAGCCACATCCCCTGGGACACCACCGCCGACACCGGCCTGCGGCTGCTGAACCCCGGCTCGCCCACCGACCGGCGCCGGCAGCCGCACGGCACCTTCGTCACCGCGGTGGCCGACGCCGGCGTGCTGCGCGACGTGACCCTCCACCCGGTCGTGAGGTGACGGCCGCCACCGGCGGCAGCACGGGAGGCACGGCTCGCTGGCGCCACCTCGGGGTCAGCCTGGTCGGGCTGGTCGCCGCGTGCGCGGTCCAGAACGGGCTGCCCTTCCTCACCGTCGCCCTCCGCGCGGAGGGGCTCTCCCTCGCCGCGATCGGCCTGCTGGTCAGCGCCCCCACGGCCGGCCTGGTGCTGAGCCTGCTCGCCTGGGGCGCGGCGGCCGACCGGTACGGCGAGCGGGTGGTGCTCAGCGCCGGGCTCGGCGTCGCCGCGGCCGCCATGACCGGCGCCGCCCTGGCCGGCACCCCGGTCGCCACGGGGCTGTGGCTGCTGCTCGCCGGTGCCGGCAGCGCCTCGGTGCACGCGGCCAGCGGGCGGCTGGTGCTCGGCTGGTTCCCCGCCTCGCAGCGCGGCCTGGCCATGGGGGTGCGCCAGGCGGGCCAGCCGATCGGCGTGGGGCTGGCGGCCTTCGCGCTGCCGCGGCTGGCCGAGGACGGCCCGGGGACGGCGTTCGCCGCGCTCGCCGCCGGCTGCGCGGTCACCGCCGTCCTCGTCGGGGTGCTGGTGCGCGACCCGGCGCGACCCGTGCCGGCCCCGGGTGCGCCGCGGGCGGCCTCGCCCTACCGCTCGCCGGTGCTGTGGCGGGTGCACGCGGCCAGCACGCTGCTCGTCGTCCCGCAGTTCGTGGTGGCGGCCTTCAGCTTCGACTTCCTGGTGCGGGGGGCCGGGTGGTCGACCGCCGGGGCCGGCACGCTGCTCGCGGTCACCCAGTTCGGCGGGGCGGCCGCGCGGCTCGGTGCGGGCGCGTGGTCGGACCGCGCGGGCAGCCGGGTGCGGCCGCTGCGCCTGGTCTCGATCGCGGTGGCCGCCGTCGTCGGGGTGCTGGCCGTCGTCGCCGTCGTCACCCCGGACGTCCTGGCCCCGGCCGCCGCCGCCGTGGCCGTCGTCTGCGCCGCCGTCGTCACGGTGAGCCCGAACGGGATCGCGTTCACCTCCGTCGCCGAGCAGGCCGGCAGCGCCTGGGCCGGGCGGGCGCTGGGCGCGCACAACACCGCGCAGAACCTCTCCGCCTCCCTCACCGTGCCGCTGGCCGCGCTGCTCGTCGACAGCGGGCCCGGCTACCCGGCGGCGTTCGCGGCCGGTGCCGTGGCGGCGGCCCTGGCTGTCGGTGTGGTGCCGGGCCGGGCGGCCGAGGCGTCCTCCCGCGGCGCCCCGCGGGCGGCCGACCCGGCTCCGAGCCGGTGAGCCCCCGCCGGCCGTGGCCCCCGGGAGCGGTCGAGCTGCTCGCCTGCCCGGTCTGCGGGGCGCCGCTGGCCGTGCGAGCCGACGACGCGGGGCTGGTCTGCCCGGCCGGGCACTCCTTCGACCGGGCGCGGCAGGGGCACGTCACGCTGCTGCCGCCCGGGCACGTCCCGCCGTCCGGCGACTCCGCGGCGATGGTCGCCGACCGGGTCGCCTTCCTCGCCGCCGGTCACTACGCCGGTGTGACCCGCGCCCTGGCGGATGCCGTCACCGTGGGGGAGGACGGCCCGCCGGGCGCGCTGCTCGACCTCGGCGGGGGCACGGGGCACCACCTGGCCGGCGTCCTCGACCGGCTGCCCGGCGCGGTCGGGGTGGTCCTGGACTCCTCGCGGTACGCCGCCCGCCGCGCGGCCGGCGCGCACGCGCGGGCCCTGGCGGTGGTGGGCGACGCCTGGGCCCGGCTGCCGGTGCGCGACGCCGCCGTCGACCGGGTGCTGGTGGTGTTCGCCCCGCGCAACGGCCCCCAGATCGCGCGGGTGCTGCGGCCGGGCGGGCGGCTGGTCGTCGTCACCCCGGCCGCCGACCACCTCGCCGAGCTGGTCGGGTCGCTGGGGTTGCTGCGGGTCGACCCCGACAAGGCCCGCCGGCTGTCGGCGACCCTCGAGCCGCACCTGCGCCCGGTCGCCGCGGCCGGGCACCGGGAGCGGCTGGAGCTCGACCGCGCGGCGGTCACGACGCTGGTCGGCATGGGGCCGCACGCCCGGCACCTGACGCCCCCGGGACTCGCGGCGGCCGTGGCCGGGCTGCCCGAACGGACGCCGGTCACCGTGTCGGTCGACGTGACGACCTGGACCCGGGCCGGCTGACGGGGCCCGCCAGGTCACGGTTCGGCAACGGTCCCGGCGGGAGGGGGCCGCGGGGACGGCGTGCCTCTGGCCTCGGCAGGAGGCGCGTCGCAGGAACCGTCTAAGCTGCGGCCGTGACGATCGCACCGGCGCCGATCGTGAGCCGGCCGAGCCCGGTTCACCAGGCGGAGAAGGGCTCGCGGCTCTCGAACCTGCTGCGGACCACCGACCACAAGACCATCGGCCTGATGTACCTGGCCACCTCCTTCGTCTGGTTCGTCATCGGCGGCCTGATGGCGATGCTCATGCGCGGGGAACTGGCCCGGCCGGGTCTGCAGTTCCTGTCGCCGGAGCAGTACAACCAGCTGGTCACCATGCACGGCACGGTGATGCTGCTGTTCTTCGCGACGCCGCTGTTCTTCGCGTTCTCGAACCTGATCATGCCGCTGCAGATCGGCGCGCCCGACGTGGCGTTCCCGCGGCTGAACTCGTTCTCCTACTGGCTGTTCCTCTTCGGCAGCACGATCGCGGTCTCGGGCTTCTTCACCCCGGGTGGCGCCGCCGACTTCGGCTGGTACGCCTACACGCCGCTGTCCCTGGGGACCCACAGCCCCGGGGCCGGTGCCGACCTGTGGATCGCCGGCCTGGCGGTGTCCGGTCTGGGCACCATCCTCGGCGCGGTCAACTTCATCACGACGATCGCCTGCCTGCGGGCACCGGGCATGACGCTGTTCCGGATGCCGATCTTCACCTGGAACACGCTGGTCACCAGCCTGCTGGTGCTCTTCGCCTTCCCGATCCTCACCGCGGCCCTGTTCGGCCTCCTGGCCGACCGGCAGCTGGGTTCCCTGGTCTACTCCGAGGAGAACGGGGGGCCGATGCTGTGGCAGCACCTGTTCTGGTTCTTCGGGCACCCCGAGGTCTACATCATCGCGCTGCCGTTCTTCGGCATCATCACCGAGATCATCCCGGTGTTCAGCCGCAAGCCGCTGTTCGGCTACAAGGGCATGGTCTTCGCGACCATCGCCATCGGCGCCCTGTCGCTGACGGTGTGGGCGCACCACATGTACGCGACCGGCGCGATCCTGCTGCCGTTCTTCGCGTTCCTGACCTACCTGATCGCCGTGCCGACCGGGATCAAGTTCTTCAACTGGATCGGCACCATGTGGCGGGGTCAGCTGACCTTCGAGACGCCGATGCTGTTCTCGATCGGCTTCATGGTCACCTTCCTGCTCGGCGGCCTGACCGGTGTGCTGCTGGCCTCCCCGCCGCTGGACTGGCAGCTCAACGACAGCTACTTCGTCGTGGCCCACTTCCACTACGTGGTGTTCGGGACCGTGGTGTTCGCCGCCTACGCCGGTGTCTACTTCTGGTTCCCGAAGCTGTGCGGCCGGATGATGGACGAGCGCCTGGGCAAGCTGCACTTCTGGCTGACCTTCATCGGCTTCCACGGCACGTTCCTGGTGCAGCACTGGCTCGGCGGCGAGGGCTTCCCCCGGCGCTACGCCAACTACCTGGCCAGTGACGGGTTCACCACGCTGAACACGGTGTCGACGATCTTCTCGTTCATCCTCGGCGCCTCCACGATCCCGTTCTTCTACAACGTGGCGAAGTCGTGGCGGTACGGCCGGCTGGCGCTGCGGGACGACCCCTGGGGTCACGGGAACTCGCTGGAGTGGGCGACCTCGTCGCCGCCGCCGCGGCACAACTTCGTGGAGATCCCGAAGATCCGCTCCGAGCGGCCGGCCTTCGAGGCGCACTACCCGCACCTCGTCGAGCGCCTGCAGCGCGAGGCGCACGCTGGAAAGCGACACGACTCCTACGTCGCCGAGCTGGGTGCCACCGGCGGTCGCCGGCAGGGGCCGAACGACCCCGACCCCACCTGAGGAAGGACCTCCCTGCTCCCTGCCGCTCGCGAGCTCGCGGCGGGACCCTGCAGGGAGGCCGCCTGCGACGCCCCGTCGGCCCCGGCCGGCGGGGCGTCGCCGCGTCCGGGGCGCGGGCCCCTGGCAGGACGCCCGAGGGCGGTGCGGGAGGATGGCTGTCGTGCCGCTCGACCGCGCTCCCCGCACGTCACCGACCGCCGTCTCCACCCCGCGGGCGCTGCTGACCGTCTCCGGAGGCGACCGCCGAGGGGTCACCGCACGGCTGTTCGCGGCCCTCGCCGCGCCCGGCGGAGAGCTCCCGCCGGTCGAGGTGGTCGACGTCGAGCAGGTCGTCGTCCACGGGCAGCTGGTGCTCGGCGTCGTCGTCGGGGCACTGCCCGCCGAGGGCGGGCCGGTGGAGGAGTGCCGGTTCCTCGCCGCACTCGAGCGGCTCGCCGCCGAGGTCGCGGAGGCGACCGGGGTGCGGGTCGAGGTGGAGTCGGCCGCCGACGCCGGCCTCGACGCCGCCCCGGAGGGCCGCCCCCACCACGTCATCCTGCTCGGCCGCCCGGTGCCCCCGGAGGCCGTGGCCGGCGCCGCCGCGGCCATCGCCGGCATCGGCGGCAACATCGAGGCGATCCGCCGGCTGTCGGACTACCCGGTGACCAGCTTCGAGCTGACCGTCTCCGGGACGGAGGCCACCGAGCTGCGCACCGCCCTGGCCTCGGTCGCCTCGACCAGCGGCGCCGACATCGCCGTCGAGCAGGTCGGCCTGGCCCGCCGCAGCAAGCGGCTGATCGTCCTGGACGTCGACTCCACGCTGGTCCGCGGCGAGGTGATCGACGAGCTCGCCGCGCGCGCCGGGCGGGCCGCCGAGGTCGCCAGGATCACCGCCGCCGCCATGAACGGGGAGCTGGACTTCGCCCAGTCGCTGCGGGCCCGCGTGGCCGCGCTCGAGGGGCTGCCGGTCGAGGTGCTCGACGAGGTCCGCGAGACGCTGGTGCTCACCCCCGGCGCGCGCACGCTCATCCGCACCCTCAAGCGGCTCGGGTTCCGCTGCGGCATCGTCAGCGGTGGCTTCACCCAGATCACCGACCCGCTGGCCGAGCAGCTCGGCCTGGACTTCGCCGCCGCCAACACCCTCGAGGTGGCCGACGGGCGGCTCACCGGCGGCCTGGTGGGGGAGATCGTCGACCGCGCCGGCAAGGCCCGCGCGCTGGTCCGCTTCGCCGACCGGTACGGCATCCCGCTGGACCAGACCGTGGCCGTCGGCGACGGCGCCAACGACCTCGACATGCTCAACGCCGCCGGGCTCGGCATCGCCTTCAACGCCAAGCCCTACGTGCGCGAGCAGGCGCACACGGCGCTCAACCAGCCCTACCTCGACGCCGTCCTGCAGGTGCTCGGGTTCACGCGGGACGAGGTCCTCGACGCTGTGTGATCCGTCGTCCTCCGGACGACACCGCGGCCAGGTGTCGTCCCCGGCGGGCGCCGAGCCCGTCCCGTCCCTCCTCGGGGAGGCCTCCGGCCCCCACTCGTCGGAACGCCTCGCAGGGCGGCTCGCGTCGGGCGACACCGCGGCCAGGTGTCGGTCCCCGGCGGGCGCCGAGCCCGTCCCGTCCCTCCTCGGGGAGGCCTCCGGCCCCCACTCGTCGGAACGCCTCGCAGGGCGGCTCGCGTCGGACGACACCGCGGCCAGGGCTGTCAGGCCGCCCGGTGGACCTGGCCCTCCAGTTCGACGCCGGCGGTGCGCAGCTGGTCGAGGGCGGCGTCCGTGGTCGCCTCGCTGACCCCCGCGGTGAGCGGCAGCAGCACCCGGGCCGCGAAGCCCTCGCCGACGGCGTCCAGCGCGGTCGCCCGCACGCAGTGGTCGGTGGCGATGCCGACGACGTCCACGGCGTCCACCCCGTGCGCGCGCAGCCAGTCGGCCAGGGGGACGCCGTCCGAGCGCCCCTCGAAGCCGGAGTAGGCCGCGGCGTACTCGCCCTTGTCGAACACCGCCTCGATGGGCCGGCGCTCCAGCCGCGGGTGCAGCTCGACGCCGTCCGTACCGACCACGCAGTGCGCCGGCCAGGTCTCCAGGTAGTCCGGCTCCTCGGCGAAGTGGCCGCCGGGGTCGACGTGGTGGTCGCGGGTGGCCACCACGTGCGCGTAGTCGGCGGCGTGCGCGCGGACGTGTTCGCTGATCGCGGCGGCGACGTCCGCACCGCCGGCGACGGCGAGGCTGCCGCCCTCGCAGAAGTCGTTCTGCACGTCCACGACGAGCAGAGCGCGGGTCATCTCGTCCTCCTCAGGCCGTCAGGGTGTCGATGGCGCAGTCCCCGCGGGACAGCGCGAACGCCTCTGCGGGCATCGCCTCGCGCGCCCGCTGGTGGTGCGCGCGGGCGGCGGCCAGCGCCTCGCGCGGCGTGGCCGGGGTGCAGAGCTCGCCGCCCCGGACGAGCTCCACGACCAGCTGCCGGTCGCCGTCCCGGGGCAGGACCGCCTCGCTGGTCACCACCTCGGCGGTCGCCGTCCCGGAGGCGTCGTGCCGGCGGACGGCGGACTTGCGGCCGCCCACCGACGGCTTGCCCAGGGACCGCTTGGCCACCGGGACGCCGTCGCGCTCGACCAGCTTGTAGACCATGCCCATCGTCGGTGCGCCGGAGCCGGTGACCAGTGCCGTCCCGACGCCGTAGCCGTCGACCGGCGCGGCCATCAGCCCGGCGATCGCGTACTCGTCGAGGTCGCTGGTGACGATGATCCGCGTGCGGGTGGCACCGAGCTCGTCGAGCAGCTCGCGGGCGTGGGCGGCGAGGGTGGGCAGGTCACCGGAGTCCAGCCGGATGGCGCCGAGCTCCGGGCCGGCGACCTCCACCGCGGTGCGGATGCCCTGGTCGACGTCGAAGGTGTCCACCAGCAGCGTCGTGCCGACGCCGAGCGTGGCGACCTGGGCGCGGAAGGCCGACTCCTCGTCATCGTGCAGCAGGGTGAAGGCGTGGGCGCTGGTGCCGGTCGTGGGCACCCCGTACCGGCGGCCGGCCTCCAGGTTCGACGTCGAGGCGAAGCCGACCAGGTGGGCGGCGCGGGCAGCGGCGACCGCGGCCTCCTCGTGGGTGCGCCGCGAGCCCATCTCGATGCACGGCCGCTCGCAGGCGGCGGTGACCATCCGGGCCGCGGCGGAGGCGATCGCGCTGTCGTGGTTGAGCACCGAGAGCACCAGGGTCTCCAGCAGCACCCCTTCGGCGAACGGTGCGCGGACGGTGAGCACGGGGGAGCCGGGGAAGAACAGCTCGCCCTCGGCGTAGCCGTCGACGTCCCCGCTGAACCGGAACCCGGCCAGCCAGTCCAGCAGCCGGGAGTCGGTGAGCCCCTGCTCGCGGAGCGCGGCGAGGTCCTCGTCGGTGAACCGGAAGTGCGGCAGCGCCTCCATCAGCCGGCCGGTGCCGGCGAGCACGCCGTACCGCCGCCCGTGCGGCAGGCGCCGGGCGAAGACCTCGAAGACGCAGTCGCGGTCGGCGGTGCCGTCGGCGAGGGCCGCGGCGACCATGGTGAGCTCGTACCGGTCGGTGAGCAGGGCGGGACCCGTCGGCATGGCTCCGGAGCCTAGGCGGGGTCGAGCAGGGCCACCGCCCGGGCGGGTCTCCTAGAGTGGGGTCGTGGCCGGACCACTCGCGCCGACACGGACGCCGGAGGAGACCGTCGAGGAGCACGGCGACCTCGACCGACCCTGGGTCACCATCGTCTGGAACGACCCGGTGAACCTCATGACCTACGTGACCTACGTGCTGCAGGAGCTGTTCGGCTACGACGAGCCGACGGCGACCACGCTGATGCTCCAGGTGCACGAGGAGGGCCGGGCGATCGTGAGCTCCGGCCCGCGGGAGAAGATGGAGCACGACACCAGCCGGCTGCACGCCTACGGCCTGTGGGCCAGCTACCAGCAGGACTCGTGAGCGAGCTTGCGAGCCCACGCAGGAGCGCAGCAGGCCGGGCCCGTGCGGGCGACGAGCGCCGGCGAGGAGACCGCATGAGGCCCTTCCGCCGCAAGGGCGACGAGCTGGTGGCCCGGCTCGAGCCCGCCGAGGCCCGCATCCTCGCCCTGCTGCTCGACCAGCTCGAGCAGCTGCTCACCGCCGACGCCGAGGACGTCACCGGCGACCCGGTCCTCGACCGGCTGCTGCCCGCCGGCCACCGCAGCGACCCCGAGCTCGCCGCCGACTACCGCGAGCTGACCGAGTCCTCGCTGCGTGCGGGCAAGGCCGACGACCTGGCCACGGTCCGCGCCGGCCTGCCGCCGGACGGCGGGACGGTCCGCCTGGACCCCGAGCAGGCGACCGCCTGGCTGCGCACCAGCAACGACCTGCGCCTGGCGCTGGGCACCCGCCTCGACGTCCAGGAGGACACCGAGCCGCCGGAGGACCTCGCCAGCGAGGAGGGGCAGCAGCTGGCCGTCTACTACTGGCTCACCGGGCTGCAGGGGTCGCTCGTCGACGCACTCGCCGCCGGTCGCGCCGGCCGAAGGTGAGCACGACCAGCACCGCGACCAGCAGGTCGAGCACGAAGAACACCGACACCAGGCCCGGCATCCGCAGGTCCCGTGCGATCGCCCCGACGGCGCTGACGAGGACGACGAGCGAGAGCGCCCCGGCCAGCAGCAGCGTCAGCAGCCGGCCGGTGACCAGCAGCACCAGGGAGATCCGGTCGGCGGTGACGTCGCTGCTGTAGTGGCCGCTGCGACGGCGCAGGCCGACCGCCCCGCGCACCAGTGCGGGCACCGCCACGGCCAGCACCCCGGTGATCATCAGCAGCTCCAGGACCACGGACGGGCACCGTATCGGAGCAAGGACCCCCTGCCCCCCTCGCCAGCTCGGGGCGGGACCCTGCAGGGGGCCGTCGGCGGGCCGCCTAGACTGGAGGCGTGCTGCGCATCGACCGCGCGACCTACGACGCCATCGTGGCCCACGCCCGGGAGGACCACCCGGACGAGGCCTGTGGTGTCGTCGCCGGCCCCGAGGGCAGTGACCGCCCCGAGCGCTTCATCCCGATGCTCAACGCCGCCCGGTCGCCCACGTTCTACGAGTTCGACTCGGGTGACCTGCTGCGGCTGTACCGGGACATGGACGACCGGGACGAGGAGCCGGTGGTGATCTACCACTCGCACACCGCCACCGAGGCGTACCCCTCGCGGACCGACATCAGCTACGCCTCCGAGCCGAACGCGCACTACGTCCTGGTGTCCACCCGCCACCACGGGGACCAGACCGGCCTGGCCGGCGACGAGGTCGAGTTCCGCAGCTTCCGCATCGTCGACGGCGTCGTCACCGAGGAGGACGTCGAGGTCGTCGAGTCCTACCTGTTCGGCCACTCGCCGACCACCGTCGTCTACGACTGACGAAGGAGCCTCCTGCCCCCCCGCCACCCGCGAGCTCGCGGCGGGACCCTGCACGAGGGCCACGCGGATCGGCGCCCCCGGAATGCCCCATGGCGGGCGGGCGTTCCCCGACCAGACGCACGTCCCGCTGCGCGCCCGCGCAGCAGCAACCCGAGTCCTGAGGAGAACAGCACGCCATGGCCATCGAGGTCCGGATCCCGACCATCCTGCGCACCCACACCGGCGGCAGCAAGACCGTCGAGGGCAACGGGGACACCCTGGCCGCGCTCGTCGACGACCTCGACGCCAAGCACCCGGGCCTGAAGAACCGCCTCGTCACCGAGGAGGGCAAGCTGCACCGTTTCGTGAACGTCTACGTCAACGACGAGGACGTGCGCTTCACCGGTGCGCTCGACACCCAGGTCAAGGACGGCGACTCGGTCACCATCCTCCCGGCGGTCGCCGGCGGCTGCTGAGCGCACCTCGCTCGCAGCACCCCCCGCCCGTCTCCCGGAAGAGCACTCCCATGGCCCGCTTCGCCTCCCTCGTCGACTCGCTCGGCAACACCCCGCTCGTGGGGCTGCCGAGCCTGTCGCCGACCCCCGACGTCCGGCTGTGGGCCAAGCTCGAGGACCACAACCCCACCGGGTCGATCAAGGACCGGGCCGCCATCTCGATGATCGAGGCGGCGGAGAAGGAGGGGAAGCTCAAGCCGGGCGACACCATCCTCGAGCCGACCAGCGGGAACACCGGGATCTCGCTGGCGATGGTGGCCCGGCAGCGGGGCTACCGGCTGATCTGCGTCATGCCGGAGAACACCTCGGTCGAGCGGCGCCAGCTGCTGGAGATGTACGGCGCGCAGATCATCAGCTCGCCGGCCGCCGGCGGCTCCAACCAGGCCGTCGCCGTCGCCAAGGGACTGGCCGCCGAGCACGACGACTGGGTGATGCTCTACCAGTACGGCAACCCGGCCAACGCCGAGGCGCACTACACCGGCACCGGCCCGGAGATCCTCGCCGACCTGCCCTCCATCACCCACTTCGTCGCGGGGCTGGGCACGACCGGAACGCTCATGGGCGTCTCCCGCTACCTGCGCGAGAAGAAGCCCGAGGTGCGGGTCATCGCGGCCGAGCCGCGCTACGGCGAGCTGGTCTACGGGCTGCGCAACATCGACGAGGGGTTCGTCCCCGAGCTCTACGACCCGGCGCTGCTGGACTCCCGGTTCAGCGTCGGGCCGCAGGACGCCGTCCGCCGCACCCGGCAGCTGGTCGAGCAGGAGGGCGTCTTCGCCGGCATCTCGACCGGCGCGATCCTGCACGCCGCGCTGGGCATCGCCGACAAGGAGGTCGCGGCCGGCCGCAAGGCCGACATCGTCTTCATCGTCTGCGACGGCGGCTGGAAGTACCTGTCCACCGGTGCCTACGCGGGCACGCTGGAGGAGGCGACCTCCGCGCTCGAGGGCCAGCTGTGGGCGTGAGCAGGGCGTGAGCCCGGTCTCCCGGTCCCTGCAGCTAGCCTGACCTGCGTCGTTGGCATCGCAGCAGAGGGCGGTCGAGTGAGGCTCACGGTGGTCGGCTGCTCGGGCAGCGGTCCGGGGCCGACGTCGCCGGCGTCGAGCTACCTGGTGGAGCACGACGGCTTCCGCGTGCTGCTGGACCTCGGCAACGGCGCCTTCGGGACGCTGCAGGCCCTCGCCGACCCGGCCACGGTCGATGCGCTGTACCTGTCGCACCTGCACGCCGACCACTGCCTCGACGTCGCCCCGTTCATCGTCTGGCACCGCTACTCGGGGCGCTCCCGGCGGCGGCCGGTGCCCCTCTACGCCCCGGCCGGCGCCGACCGGCGGCTGGCGGCGGCCTACTACGGGGACGGCGCTCCGCTGGAGGACGTCTTCGACTTCGCCGTCCTCACCGGCGCGCCGTTCGACCTCGGCCCCTTCCAGGTGCAGACCGTCCGCACCGCCCACCCGGTCGAGTGCCACGCCGTCCGGCTGACCGCCGGTGGCCGGTCGCTGGTCTACACCGGGGACACCGGCGCCAGCACCGCCGTCGTCGAGCTGGCCCGCAGCGCCGACGTCCTGCTGGCCGAGGCCGCGCACCCCGACGTCCCCGGCCTGCCGCCGGACCTGCACCTCACCGGCCGGGAGGCCGGCGAGCACGCCGCCGCGGCCGGCGTCGGCCGCCTGCTGCTCACCCACGTCCCGGCGTGGGTCGACCGGACGGCGCAGCTGGCGTCGGCGCGCGCGGTCTTCGCCACGGCCGAGCTGGTCGAGCCCGGCGCCACCTACGACGTCTAGCTCGCGGCGGGACGGCGACGGACCCAGCGCCGCATCTCGACGTCCGGTCCGCCCGGCTGACGCGGGTGCCCGACGGCGGCGTCCCGCCGGTACCCCGCCCTCCCGGCGGTGCGGGTCGACGCGGTGTTCCGCGGCTCCACGAAGAGCTCCAGCCGGTCCAGCCGGGGCAGCGACCAGGCGAGGTCCTCGACCCCCCGCAGCGCGCGGCCGGCGGTCCCGCCACCACGACCCCGTGGCACGACGAGGTACCCGACCGTGCCTGCGCCCTCCTCCTCCCGCGCGAGCCACAGCCCGAGCTGCCCCGGAGCACGGTCGGTCGACACGTCGGCGATCGCGGAGGAGGAACCCGCTCCCTCGGCCCACCGGCCGCGCTGACGGGTGAGCCACTCCCGGGAGCCGGGGCGCAGGTGTCACCCGCGCGACGGCAGCCGCGCCCGCCGCTGTTGCCGCCGCGACCTCCGGGCGGCAGCGTGGACCGCGTGGTCGACGACGAACGGGACGGCGTCCGGCTGACCAGCCTCGACGCCCCGCTGGGCGACGGGCTGGAGGTCACCAAGGGCGAGCTGGTCGACCACCTGGACGCGAACGCCTTCCGGCTGGTGCCCCAGCTGGCCGGCCGGCCGCTGTCGGTGAAGCGCGTGCGGCCCGGCCAGGAGCCGTTCATGCAGCGCAACGTCCCCAAGGGCGCCCCGGACTGGGTGCGCACCGTCCCCGTCTGGTCGTTCGGCGCGCACCGCGAGGTGCACCAGGTGCTCTGCGACGACCGCCGCACGCTGCTCTGGCTGGCCAACCAGCGGGCGGTCGAGTTCCACGTCCCCTTCTTCGTGGCAGGCGCCGAGGCGGAGCCGACCGGCATCGTGCTCGACCTGGACCCGCCGGAGGGGGCCGACTTCGGCGTGGTGGTGCTGGCCGCGGAGCTGGTGCGGCGCGCGCTCGCCGACGCGGGGCTCGCCGGGGCGGTGAAGACGAGCGGGTCCAAGGGCGTGCACGTCGTCGTCCCGGTGCGGGGCGCGTCGCCCGAGGACGCCGCCGCCGCGACCCGCGCCCTGGCCGCCCGCGCCGCCGCGCTCGACCCGGACCTGGCCACGACCGCCTACATCCGCGAGGACCGGCACGGCCGGGTGTTCCTCGACTCGACCCGTTCGGGCTCCTCGACGATCGTGGCCGCCTACAGCCCGCGGATCCGCCCGGGCCTGCCGGTGTCGGCGCCGGTGGCGTGGGAGGACCTGCCGTCGGTGCAGCCCGGGGACGTGACCGTCCGGACGGCGGGGGAGCGGCTGGGGGACGGCGACCCGTGGCGGGCGCTGCTGCCCGGCCCCCAGGAGCTGCCCGCCGACCTGGTCGCCGAGGGCCACACCATCCCGGTCGCCCGCGTGCAGGCCATGCACGAGGGGCGGCGCCGCGCCCGTGCCCGGCGCGCGGAGGCGGGGGACTGACGGTCCGCGGCTCCCTCCACAGCGGACGGCGCCGTCCACAGTCCGCCGGCAGCGCAGCGCACCGCCCGGGCAGGCTCCGCGCATGCCCCTCGACCCGCAGACGACGGCCTGGCTCGACCAGGAGGACGCGCACCTCGCCCGGGTGATCCGGCAGCACCGCTGGGCGGTGCGGTACGTCGGCTCCGGCGAGGAGGACGACGAGCCCTCCTGCGGCTGCACGATCGGGCCCTTCGGCTCGGGCACCCCGAGCTCGTGCTGCTCGGGCTGGGCGTCGACACCACCCACGGCGTGCTGCATCGGGTGGTCGAGGCGGTCGCCGCCGGTCGCGACCTGGTGCCCGGTGAGCTGGTCGTGCGGGAGGACTGGGCCGGGCGGCTCCACGTCGAGGCCTCACCCAGCCCGGGCGAGGTGGTGCTGGGTGCCAACCGCTTCCACCAGCGGCCACCCGAGTACTCGGTGCCGGCGTTCCAGCTGGCCTGGAGCCACGCGGACGGGCCGTTCCCCTGGGAGGAGGGCTACCCGTGCGGGCCGGAGTGCCAGCCGCGTCCCGGCACGTGGCGGGCGTGGACGGCGGCCGTCCTCCAGGGCCCCGCGCCGAGCACGCGAGGCGTGGGGGGAAGGGTGGTCCTTCGTCAGCCCAGACCGAGGTCGCGACGCAGCTTGGCGACGTGCCCGGTCGCCTTGACGTTGTAGGCGGCCTTCTCGATGCGGCCCTCGGCGTCGACGACGAAGGTCGACCGGATCACGCCCACGACCTCCTTGCCGTACAGCTTCTTGGTCCCCCACGCGCCGTAGGCGGCCAGCACCCGCTTGTCCGGGTCGGAGAGCAGCGTGATCCGCAGCCCCTCCTTCTCGCGGAACCGCAGCAGCTTCTCGGGCGGGTCGGGGGAGATGCCGATGATGTCCAGGCCCGCCTCGGCCAGGTCGCCGGCGGAGGCGGTGAAGTCGACGGCCTGCGTGGTGCAGCCCGGCGTCATGGCCGCGGGGTAGCAGTAGACGATCACCCGGCGGCCGCGGTGGCTCGCGAGCGACACCGGCTTGCCGTCGGCGTCGGGCAGCGTGAACTCCGGCGCGGGGTCACCAGGGGCCAGGCGGACGGGGGCGACGTCGGTGTCGGTCACACCCGTCATCCTGCCGCGCCCGGCCGACCACGGTGCAGAGGGTGGACGCGCGGCCTCCCCGGCGGGTGGGAGGACCCCGTCCCCTCACCCCTCGCGAGCTCGCGGCGAGGCCCGCGACGGGGGCCGCGGTGCGGTGGGGCAGGGGCCTGCCTCAGCCGGCGAGGAACGACAACCGGACGTGCCGCTGCGGGTTGTCGGTGTTCGTGTCGACCAGGCAGATCCGCTGCCAGGTGCCCAGCTGCATCCGGCCCTCGAGCACCGGGACGCTCGCGTGCGGCGGCACGAACGCCGGCAGCACGTGGTCGCGGCCGTGTCCCGCGCTGCCGTGCCGGTGTCGCCAGCGCTCGTCCCGGGGGAGGAGGACGTCGAGCTGGGCCAGCAGGTCGTCGTCGCTGCCCGAGCCGGTCTCGATGATCGCCAGGCCCGCGGTCGCGTGCGGCACGAACACGTGCAGGAGGCCGTCGCTCTCGGTGCGCACGAACTCCGCGCACTCGTCGGTGAGGTCGACCACCGTGGGCACGCCTCCGGTCCGGACCGTCCGCAGCTCAGATCGCATGCCGGGCATCCTGCCCAGCCGGACCAGGGGGCACGCAGACGCCCGCACTACTGTCGGCGGACGTGACCACGACCCCGGCGAAGCCTCGTCCCGACGGCCGGGCGGCCTACCAGCTCCGTCCCGTGACGATCACCCGCAACTGGCTCGACCACGCCGAGGGCTCGGCGCTGGTCGAGTTCGGCCGGACCCGCGTGCTCTGCGCGGCCAGCGTCACCGAGGGGGTGCCGCGCTGGCGCAAGGGCTCGGGCCTGGGGTGGGTGACCGCCGAGTACGCGATGCTGCCCCGTGCCACGCACACCCGCGGCGACCGCGAGTCGGTCAAGGGCCGCATCGGCGGGCGCACCCACGAGATCAGCCGCCTCATCGGCCGCTCGCTGCGTGCCGCGATCGACCTCGGCGCCCTCGGCGAGAACAGCATCGCCATCGACTGCGACGTCCTGCAGGCCGACGGCGGCACCCGGACCGCGGCCATCACCGGCGCCTACGTCGCCCTGGCCGACGCCGTCTCGTGGCTCGAGGAGCGGAAGAAGCTGGCCAGGAAGAACGCGATCGTGCAGTCGGTCGCGGCGGTGAGCGTCGGCGTCGTCGACGGGCAGCCGCGGCTGGACCTGGCCTACGAGGAGGACGTCCGCGCCGGCACCGACATGAACGTCGTCTGCACCGGCGACGGCAGCTTCGTCGAGGTCCAGGGCACCGCGGAGAACGGCGTCTTCGACCGCGGCACGCTCGACGCGCTGCTCGACCTGGCGGTGGGCGGGTGCGCCGAGCTGAGCCGCGTCCAGACCGAGGCGCTGCAGCAGGCCCGCGTCCGATGAGCGACCGCCTGCTGCTGGCCACCCGCAACCCCGGCAAGCTCGCCGAGCTGCAGCGGCTGCTGGAGAGCGCCGTCCCCGGGGTCGCCGTGGTCGGTCTGCGCGACGTCCCGGAGTACCCGGAGGCGCCCGAGACCGGCGCGACGTTCGCGGAGAACGCGCTGCTCAAGGCCCGGGAGGCGGTCCGGTACACCGGGCTGCCGGCGGTCGCCGACGACTCCGGCCTGACCGTCGACGCACTCAACGGGATGCCCGGCGTCCTCTCGGCGCGCTGGTCGGGCCGACACGGGGACGACGCCGCGAACACCGCGCTGCTGCTCGGGCAGCTGGCCGACGTCCCCGACGAGCGGCGCGGTGGGGCGTTCGTGTGCGCGGCCGCGGTCGTCACGCCGGACGGCGCCGAGCGGGTGCTCGAGCGGTCGTGGCGCGGCCAGGTCGTCCGGGAGCCGCGGGGTGCCAACGGCTTCGGCTACGACCCGGTGTTCCTGCCGGACGGGCTGGACCGCACCGCCGCCGAGCTCACGGCGGCGGAGAAGGACGCGCGCAGCCACCGCGGCCAGGCCTTCGCCGCGCTGGTGCCCGTGGTCGCGGAGCTGCTCGGCCGGTCCTGACCCGCGTTCACCCCTCGGAGCGACGAGTGCGGCGATCGGCTCCACCCGGCCGGACGGGCACCCGATCCCTGTCCTGTCACCCGCACCGAGCGGGTGCGGTCGACGAGGGGATCATGCACCGCAACCGCTGGCCCGGCCGTGCGCGCGCCCGGCGCCCGTCCGCGACCGGGACGTGGCGCGGCCCGCGGTCGTCGACCCACACGGCGACCGCCGGTCTGGTCGCCGTCCTGCTGGTGCTCACCGCCTTCTCGGTGACCGCCGCCGTGACGAACGCCCGGGCCTCGGCGGACGTCGAGGAGAGCGTCGCGGTCTCCACGTGGTCACAGCGGGCCGAGCGCTCGCTGGAGCTGCAGGAGGAGCTGGTCGACCGGCTCGCGGTCGCGCCGGACGCCGAGCTGCGCGCCGAGTACGAGGAGAGCAGCGCGGCCACCCGCAGGGCCATCGAGGCGATGGGCTCCGTCGGAGGCGATGACCACGACGACCCGGTCGAGGAGTGGCTGCGGCTGCACGCCCGGTACGAGGACGCGGTCCGGGTGCTCCTGGACACCGCAGCGGGGAACCGCGGCAGGGCCGAGGAGTTCGAGGACACCTACGTCGACCCGCACTTCGACGCGCTCGAGGACCAGATCCAGGCGGAGGCGCAGCGGCACTGGGCCGCGGCCGACGAGGCGCTGGCGTTCGTCGGCGACGTCCAGCAGGTGCTGGTGGTCGCCACGCCGGTCCTGTTCGGCGTCGGGTTGGCCCTCGTCACCTGGTTCACGCTGGTCCTCACCCGCAGCCGGCGGGAGACCGTCGCGCAGGCCGAGCGCAACCGTCAGCAGGCGCTGCACGACGCGCTGACCGGCCTGCCCAACCGCACCCTGTTGCGCCGGCGTGCCGACGACGCGCTGACCGGACCCGGCGCCGGCGCGGTGGGGCTGGTGCTCATCGACCTCGACCGGTTCAAGGAGATCAACGACACCCTCGGCCACGCCTACGGCGACGTCGTCCTGCAGGCGGTGGCCGACCGGCTGCGGGCCACGGTCCGCGGCAGCGACACGGTGGCCCGGCTCGGCGGCGACGAGTTCGCCATCCTGCTGCCCAGCGTCGACGACGAGGAGTCGGCACGGCAGCTGGCCGACCGGGCGCTGGTCGCGATGGAGGCGCCGATCGAGGTCGACGGCGTCTCGCTGGACGTCGACGCCAGCATCGGCATCGCGCTGTCCGGCGTGCACGGGGACGACGTCGAGTCGCTGCTGCAGAACGCCGACATCGCGATGTACTCGGCCAAGGACCTCGGTTCGGGGGTCTGCGTCTACGACGTCTCGCTCAACGACCACAGCCCCGAGCGGCTGGGCCTGCTGGGCCAGCTGCGCCGGGCGATCGACACCGGGGAGCTGGTCCTGCACTTCCAGCCGAAGGTCGCGCTGCCCGGTGCCGAGGTGTGCGGTGTCGAGGCGCTGGTGCGCTGGGAGCACCCGCAGCGCGGTCTGGTCCCGCCCGCCGACTTCATCCCGCTCGCCGAGCGCACGCCGCTGATCCGGCCGCTGACCCGGTACGTGCTCGACGCCGCGCTCGAGCAGTGCGCCCGGTGGCGGGACGCCGGCCGGGTGCTGACCGTGGCGGTCAACGTCTCGGCGCGCAACCTCCTCGACGAGCACTTCGTGGAGGAGGTGCAGGAGCTGCTGGCGCGCCGCCGGGTGCCGGCGTCCAGCCTGGAGCTGGAGGTCACCGAGAGCGCGATCACCGCCGACCCCGACCGGGCCCGGCGGATCCTCACCCGGCTGGCCGACTGCGGCGTCACGCTCTCCATCGACGACTTCGGCGCGGGCTACACGTCCCTGGCGCAGCTGAAGGACCTCCCGGTCCACCAGCTCAAGATCGACCGCTCGTTCGTCGCGCGGATGGCGGCCGAGCCGAGCAACGCGCTCATCGTGCGCTCGGTGGTCGAGCTCGGGCACAACCTCGGTCTGACCACCGTCGCCGAGGGTGTCGAGGACGAGGCGACCTGCGACAGCCTGGGTGCGATGGGCTGCGACGTGGCGCAGGGCTACTACGTGT
Organism: Geodermatophilus siccatus; assembly: GCF_900103785.1. GTDB lineage: Bacteria > Actinomycetota > Actinomycetes > Mycobacteriales > Geodermatophilaceae > Geodermatophilus > Geodermatophilus siccatus. The sequence continues at coordinate 305,870 of NZ_FNHE01000003.1, forward strand.
GCCGGCCGATGGCGGCCGAGCCGCTGGAGGCCTGGTTCGACGCGACGGTCGCCGTCCGCGCCTGAACGCGGAGACGCCCGCGGCCCGGTGCTCACCGGGACCGCGGGCGTCTCCGCGTCGGGTCAGGGGGTCGGCTCGGCCTCGGCCGCTGGCGAGGTGTCGTCCCCCGAGGACGAGCCCTGGGAGGAGTCCTGCTCGGACGAGCCCCGCGACGAGCCCGTCGGCTCGCTGCTCGTGGTCGGCCGCGCCTCCGAGGTCCGCGTCGGCGTGGCCGACCCGGTCTCGTCGCTGTCGGACGTCTCGTCCTCGTCCTCGTCCGACGACGTCGACTCCTCGTCGGAGCCGGTGGTCGGTGCGCTCGTCCCGGTCGCCGGCGCGGTGGTGGGGGAGGACGGCGACGACGGCTCCTCCTCCTGCTGCACGTCGGAGGACGACGACGCGTTGGTGATCGCACCGATCGTCGTCTCCTGCGACGTCTGCGTGCCGCCGACGAGCGCGGACACCGGCTTCTGCCCGATCAGCTCGATGCCGGTGATGACGCCCATGGCCACGACGAAGACGGCGGCGGCGTAGACGGCCACCCTCGTCCACCGGGGCCGGGGACGCCGGGCCGGGGCGCGGCGCGGGTCGAGGTGCGCGGGCAGCACCTGGGTCGCGGGAGTCGCAGGTGCGGCCGGGGCCACCTTGGTGTCTGCGACCGGCGACTGGCGCCCGGTGAGCTGGCTGCGGGCGGTGCGCAGCTTCTCGTTCGTCTTCTGCAGGGAGCTGCTGTAGAGGGCGGCGCTGACGGTGCTGATCACGCTGGCCAGCGCGGCGCCGATCAGGGTGCCGGCGAGACCGAAGAAGGAGGCCACCACGGCCGACGAGACCGAGGCCAGGGCACCGGCGGCGACCTGGGTGGCGCTCAGCTGGAGGCCCTTCGGCTGGTCCTTGTCTGTGTCCTTGTCCTCGATCTTCTCGGTTCGGTCGGTCGTCTCGGGGCGCGGGGAGGTCATGAGCTCCGACGGGGTCGATGGACGGTGCAGGGGGAGGGCGGCCGGGCCGGGCATCGGTGCGCGACGGGCCTGCCCCATCAGGCTACGGGTTCCTGTCGCTGCCCGTCCGGGATCGCTCACGCTCAGCAAGCCGCTGAGCTGCGCTGATGCGATCCTGTGATCCTGCTCTCGAAACGACGCGCCCTCACCCCTCGTGCAGGCGCTGCAACGGTGGTGTGTCGGCGGCCGGACACGTCCCGACCGGCCGGTCGTCCCGAGCCGGCCGTGGAGGGGCGCGACCGGTGCAGCGAGGCGGCCGGGGCCACGCGCTTCGAGCCCGACGTCGAGGTGGCCTGCCCCGCGGGGTGGACGGCGAGCCGGCGGGGCGCGTGGCCGTGGTGGAGGGGTTGGCCCCGCGCGCCGTCCGCGACGGTGCGGCGCACCTGCTGGCCGTGGTGGACGACGACCCCGCCCGTGCGTCCACGGCGGTCGAGCTCCGGGTCGCGCTCGGCTGGGGAGCCGCGACCGTGCGGGAGGGGGGAGTCGAACCCCCACGCCCGAAGGCACCAGATCCTAAGTCTGGCGTGGCTGCCGTTACACCACTCCCGCGTGACCCCCGAGCATAGGGAGCGGGGCCAGCGGGTTCGCGGAGCCGCCCGTGCGGGTGGCCTCCGGCCGACGGGCGCGCCCCGAGCGGCGCGGTCTGGCAGGCTGTCGGCCGTGCCTCGCGACCCTCGACAGATCCAGCTGGAGATCGACGCCGCCCGCGAGTCGCTCGCGGCGACCCTGGACCAGCTGGTCTACCGGAGCAGCCCGCAGCGACTGAAGGCGCAGGGGCAGGCCGCCGTCCAGCAGTTCCTGCAGACACCGGTGGGCATGGCGGCGGTCGGCGCGGTCGGCCTGCTCATGACCCTCGTCGTGGTCCAGAGGGTCCGGCACCGGAACGACTGACGTGCGTTCCCCGCGCCCCGACCCCGTGGGTCCGGGGCAGGAGTCGGTCTGGGACTACCCGCGCCCGCCCTCGGCCGAGGTGACCGGGCGGCGGGTCGTCGTCGAGCTCGGCGGCCGGGTGGTGGCGAGCACCGACCGCGCGGTGCGCGTCTGCGAGACCAGCCACCCGCCGGTCTACTACGTCCCGCGCGAGGACGTCGCCGAGGGCGTCCTCCAGCACGCTGCCGGCAGCTCGTGGTGCGAGTGGAAGGGCGCGGCCACCTACTGGGACGCCGTCGTCGACGGACGGCGGTACCCGGGCGTGGCCTGGTCCTACGAGGACCCGGTCGAGCGCTACGGCGCCCTGCGCGGAGCGATCGCCTTCTACCCGAGCCGGGTCGACCGCGCGGTGGTCGACGGCGAGACCGTGCGGGCACAGGCCGGCGACTTCTACGGCGGCTGGATCACCGACGAGGTCGTCGGCCCGTTCAAGGGGGAGCCGGGGACGCTCGGCTGGTGAGTCAGCCGGCCGGGCGGGCGTTGCGGAGCAGCGGCCGGACGACGGTCTCGAAGACCTCGTCGACGTAGGCAGCGTCCAGGGGCTCGCCGGTCAGCAGCCAGCGCTGGACGATCAGCGCGCTCATGGCCTCGGCCGTCACCGTCCCGCTCATGCCGGCGCGGACCTCGCCGCGCGCCTCGGCCCGGGCCCACATAGCGGCGAACGCGTTGCGCCACACGGCCAGCGGGCCGTTGCGGAAGGCCTCGACCAGGGTCGGCTGGTACTGCATCGCCGGGAGCAGCGAGCGGATCGCTGCACCCGCCGGGCTCTGCACGGTCGTGACGACCAGGTCCATGAGCGCTCGTGCGTCGCTCTCCACCGAGCCGGTGTCCGGCGGGACCGCGATCGCGCGGTTGATGTCCGAGAGCGTGTCCACCACCAGGTCGTGCTTGGTGCGCCATCGCCGGTAGATCGTCGCCTTGCCGACGCCGGCCTCCGCGGCCACGGCGTCCATCGTCAGCGCGCTGTACCCGACCTCCGCCAGGAGACGCAGGATGGCCGCCCGGATGACGCCGTCCCGGCTCGGGTCCCGGGGACGCCCGCCCCGCGAGGAGCGCACCGGCCCGGCCTCGTGCAGAACCACCATGAGTTGACCTTAGACATTCAAGTGAGCGACGACGACAGGTCTCGGGCTGCATGTCGCCGCATTTAGTGCCCTTGCACTACGATGACCGACCGCGCGCCTCTCGGGTCCGGTTGCACGCCTCGGTCATCCTCGTGCGGTGGCGAGCACCGACGGACGACTCCGGCGCCGGGAGTACTGGCACCTCCCCGGGCGGGCCATCCGGGTCCTGCTGGCGACCCCCGATGCACACCTGCTCTCCGAGGTGGCCCGCACGGCGCGGGCGCTGGGGCTGGGGGTGTCGTCGTCCCCGGACCTGCTCGACCTCGACGACGAGGACGGCGGCCGCGGCGTCGACCGGCTGTTCCGTCGGCTGGCCCGCGAGCTGACGACGGCGGAGGCCGAGGACCTGCGGGTGGCCACCGACCCGCCGGACGGCGGAGCGGCCCTGGCCGCGCGGCTGCTCACCGCCCCCACGCTCGCCGTCGAGCTGGCCCGCCGCGGGGTCACCGCGGAGATCGGCCTGCTGGCCGAGGCCGAGCTGTGGTCGGTGTACCAGCCGATCGTCCGGTTGGCCGACCGCGCCGTGGTCGCGCAGGAGGCGCTGCTGCGCGGGACGGTCGACGGTCAGGAGGTCGGGGCTGAGGACCTCTTCTTCGTCGCCGAGTGCGCCGACTGGCTGCCCCGGCTGGACCGGATCGGCCGCGAGTCGGCGATCGCCGGGGCGGCGTCCTGGCTCGGGGACGCCGACCTGTTCGTCAACTCGGACCCGGCGTCGGTGCACCGGCCGCAGGTGGAGCTGGCCGGCACCGTGCAGGCGCTGGAGGACGCCGGCATCGACCCGTCCCGGCTGGTCGTCGAGGTCGGCGAGGTCTCCGCCGTCCGGGACCGCGGGCACCTGCTGTCGGTGCTCGAGCACCACCGCTCGCGGGGCTGGCGGGTCGCGCTGGACGACGTCGCGGCGGGCTGGTCGAGCCGTTCGCTGATGGCCACCGTCCGGCCGGACGTCGTCAAGCTGGGCCGGCCGCTGGTGCAGGCGCTGCCCGACGACGGCGCGCGCACCATGGTCCGCTCGGTCGTCGAGCTCGCGCACACCCTGGGTGCCCAGGTCGTCGCCGAGGGCGTGGAGACCGAGCGGATCGCCGACGAGGTGACCCGGCTCGGCGCCGACCTGGGTCAGGGCTGGCTGTTCGGCCGCCCCGTCCCCCCGCCGATGGCACGGGTCAGTGCAGGCCCCAGCCGGTGAGCACCTGCCGGGCGTGCTCGTGCCCGAGGACCCCGTAGGAGCCGGCCGGTAGCGCGAGCAGTGCCCCCGCCCGGGGGTCCAGCCCCAGCCAGCGGGCCGAGAGGATGCGGAGCACGTGGCCGTGCGCGACGAGCATGACGTCGCCGTCCTCGAGCAGCGGCCGGGCGCGGTCGAGCACCCGGTCCACCCGCACGCCGACGTCCTGCAACGTCTCGCCGGGGGTGTCCCCGGGGATGGTGCCGTCGACCCACACCGACCAGGTGCGGCCCATCTCCTCGCTGATCTCCACCGTCGTCCGGCCCTCGTAGCCGCCGTAGTCGAGCTCCACGAGGTCCTCGTCGGTGGCGGTGGGCGTGAGTCCGGCCAGCTCGGCGGTCCGTCGCGCCCGCAGCCGGGGGCTCACCCACACGGCCGCGAACCTGCGGTCCCCGAACTCGCCGCGCAGCCGGCGGGCCTGCTCCTCGCCCTCGGGCAGCAGCGGCAGGTCGGTGACGCTGGTGTGCTGGCCGCTGAGGCTCCACTCGGTCTGCCCGTGCCGCAGCACCACGATCTCGCCCATGGGCCCTCCTAGCTGTGTGTCGGCGGTCACATCCTGGAAGAGCAACGCCCGGTGCGGGTGCTGCCGCGCACAGAGATCCCCGTGGCACCCGGCCGCGGGTCGACCCCCTGGAGGCAGCATGACCACGGTCGCGCCCACCGACACCTTCTCGATCGGCGGGGACCTGCCCGTCCACCGCCTCGGCTACGGCGCCATGCAGCTGCCCGGCCCCGGCGTGTGGGGCGAGCCGGCCGACCCGGAGAACGCCCGCCGCGTCCTGCGCGCCGCCGTCGAGCAGGGCGTGGACCTCATCGACACCGCCGACTCCTACGGCCCGGTGGTCAGCGAGCGGCTCATCGCCGAGGCGCTGCACCCGTACCCGGAGAACCTGGTCATCGCGACCAAGGCCTGCCTGACCCGGCAGGGCCCGGGCATCTGGACCCCGGTCGGCCGTCCGGCCTACCTCAAGCAGCAGGTGGAGCTGTCGCTCCGCACGCTGCGGCTGGAGCGCATCGACCTCATCCAGCTGCACCGCATCGACGCCGAGGTGCCGCTGGCCGACCAGCTCGGTGCCTTCAAGGAGCTGCAGGACGAGGGCAAGGTCCGCCACATCGGGGTGTCCGAGGTCTCCGTGGCCGAGCTCGAGCAGGCCCGCCAGATCGTCGACGTCGTGAGCGTGCAGAACCTCTACAACCTGACCAACCGGCAGTCGCAGGACGTCCTCGACCACGCCACCGAGCACGGCATCGCCTTCATCCCGTGGTTCCCGATCGCGACCGGTGACCTGGCCGCGCCGGACAGCCCGGTCGCCGACATCGCCCGGGAGCTCGACGCCACGCCGTCCCAGGTGGCGCTGGCCTGGCTGCTGCACACGTCGCCGGTCGTCCTGCCGATCCCCGGCACCAAGTCCCTCGAGCACCTGGCGGAGAACCTGGGCGCGGCCCAGGTGCGCCTCTCCGACGAGGACATGGCCCGCCTGGGCACCCTGGCCTGAGGCCCCCTGCAGCGTCCCGCCGACCCCGTCCCGCCGGCCCCGCCCTGAGCCTGCGAGGGGTGGGGAGGACGGGGTCCTCCATCAGCGCCAGCGGCGCAACGTCCCCGGGCGGACCTGCCGTCGCAGCGGCCGGTCCTCGGCGCGCCGCGCGGGTCGTGCCTGGTACGGCAGACCCGCGCGGCGCGCCGGGGGCGACGGGCGCGGCGTGGGCAGGGGGACGGCGGGACGCGGGTCGACCTCGTCCACGGGCCCGTCGAGCTCGAGCCGGTCGCCGAGCCCTGCGGAGCGGACCAGCCGGCGGGTGGCTGCGGGCGCGCCCACGACCCGGCAGGAGCGGCCGGCGGGCACGAGCTCGTCGGAGAAGACGGCCAGCGCCCACAGGCCGGAGCAGTCACGGAAGCAGGCCCCGGCGACGTCCACGACGACCGCCCCGCGTCCGACGACGGCGGCCTCCTGCAGGGCCCGCGTGAGCCGCGCGGCGGCCGGGACGTCCACGTCGCCGGTCAGCCGGACGACGACCTGGTCCGGAGCGGGGACCACAGCGATCTGCAGGTGCGGCACGGGGACTCCGACCAGGGGTGCTGCACCGCCGACGGTTTCGGGCGGTCCTTCCGAACGGTAGTGCCGCGCACCCTCGCCCACAACCCACCGTGCCTGGGTGACTGCGCAGCGCGCTGGCGTGTCCCCGGCGGCCCCGCTGCGGCAGCCGGCCGGGACGCGCGGCACCATGGCGGCGTGGACGCCGAGGACTTCCGCCAGGTCAGGGACGCCGTCCGGCAGCTCGTGCGGGAGGTCGTCATCCCGCTCGAGGAACGCATCGAGGACGAGGACCGCATCCCCGACGAGCTGCGCGCGCAGGCCGCCGAGATGGGCCTGTTCGGCTACGCGTTGCCCGAGGAGCACGGCGGCCTGGGCGTCACGATGGCCGAGGACGTCGAGCTGGCCTTCGAGTTCGGCTACACCACCCCGGCGTTCCGCTCGCTGTTCGGCACGAACAACGGCATCGCCGGTCAGGTGATCGCGAAGTTCGGCAGCGACGAGCAGAAGAAGACGTACCTGCCGCGGCTGGCCTCGGGTGAGCTGATCGGCTCCTTCGCCCTGACCGAGGCCGAGGCGGGCTCGGACCCCGCGGGGCTGCGCACCACCGCCCGGCGGGACGGCGACGGCTGGGTGCTCACCGGGGCCAAGCGCTACATCACCAACGCGCCGATCGCCGACCTGTTCGTCGTCTTCGCCCGCAGCGACCCGGCCGAGAGGGGCGGGCGGGGCATCTCCAGCTTCGTCGTCGACGCCAGGACGCCCGGGGTCACCGTCGGCCCCAAGGACCGCAAGATGGGCCAGGCCGGCGCCTGGACGGCCGAGGTCTTCCTCGACGACGCCCGCGTGCCCGCCGACGCGCTGATCGGCGAGGAGGGCCGCGGCTACGCCAAGGCGCTCACCGTGCTCTCCCGCGGCCGGCTGCACATCGCCGCGCTCTGCGTCGGGATGGCGCAGCGGGTGCTGAACGAGTCGGTGGCCTACGCCGCGACGGCGAAGCAGGGGGGCGCCCCGGTCGGCCGGTTCCAGCTGGTGCAGGCGCTCATCGCCGACACGCACGCCGAGCTGCTGGCCGGGCGGGCCATGGTCCGCGACGTCGCCGCCCGCTACGACACCGGCGAGGACACCTCCATCGGGCCGTCGTCGGCGAAGCTCTTCTGCACCGAGATGGTCGGCCGGGCCGTCGACCGCGCGGTGCAGGTGCACGGGGGCCTGGGCTACCTGCGGACGACGCCCGTCGAGCGCTTCTACCGCGACGCCCGGCTCTACCGGCTCTACGAGGGCACCAGCGAGGTGCAGCGGGTGATCATCGGCGGCGGGCTGCTGCGCGACGCCGGCATGCCGCGCGGCTGAGGGAGGACCCCCTCACCCCACCGTGGCAGGACCCCGTCCTCCGCTCGACGGACCCCCTCGCCGCCGGCACCCGCGCCGGCGAGGGGGTCCGGGGAGCACCGACCGCACCGCCTCCCGCCACGAGGTGCCGGCCTCCCGGCCGGCGCAGCCGTCGCGGTCGGCGGGGGCGGAGAAGTCGACCGGCACGGTGCTCGGTCAGCGCGGCCCGGGCACGTTGGCCGGGTCGTCGGCGGGGTCGCGCTCGGGGCCGCCGGCCGGGCGCAGCAGCGCGCCCGGCGCGCCCTCGCCGCGGCCGAGCGCGGCGACGAACTGCCGCAGCACCTCGTCCCCGGGGTGCTTCGGGGACCACTCCAGCAGCCGGCGGGCGCGGGAGCTGTCCAGCGCCGGCGCCTGCAGGGCGATGTCGAGCCAGCCGGGCTCGGTGGGCACGAGGCGGGCGTGGAAGGCGGCCGACAGCGCCGCCCGCACCGCGACCGCCGGCACCGGCACCCGCACCGCGCCCAGCGTGCGGGCGAGCGAGTCGGCGTCGAAGGTCGGCTCGGCGGCGAGGTTGAACGGCCCGGGGGCGCGGCGGTCCAGCATCGCGACCAGCGCGTCGGCGACGTCGTCGGCGTGCACGACCTGCACCCGCAGCGAGGGCAGCGGCAGCGGCAGCAGCCTGGCCACCGAGCCGGGCAGCAGGCGGGCGGCGCCGAACAGCAGCGGCCCCAGGAAGTAGCGGCCGATCTCGCTGCTGGCCTCCGGCTGCAGCACCAGGGTCGGGCGCACCACGGTCAGCGTCGTCCCCTCGCGGGAGCCGAGCTGCTCGCGGACGACGAGTTCGGCCTGCGACTTGTCGCGGCTGTACTGGGCGCTGGGGATGCCGGTGACCGGCCAGTCCTCGGCGACCTCCCGGTCGCCGCCGCCGGGGGCGTAGGCGCCGAGCGAGGACAGGTGCACGAAGTGCTGCACGCCCGCGCCGGCCGCGGCGCGCGCCAGCCGTCGGGTGCCGTCCACGTTGACCCGGTGCAGCCGCTCGGGCTGCCGGCCCGGCTGCAGCGCCCACGCCAGGTGGACGACGGCGTCGACGCCGTCGAGGAACCGGGTGAGCTCGTGCTCGCTGCGGGTCTCGCCGAGGTCGGCGAGGTGCCACCGGACGCCGTCGTAGGGCGCGATCGAGGGCGGCTGCCGCCGGACCAGCCCCCGCACCTCGGCCACGCCGCTGCCGGGTGCGGTGAGCCGGCGCAGCAGCGCCGTCCCCACGTTCCCGCTGGCGCCGGTGACGGCGACCCTCAGGCCCTTCAGGTGGTTGCTGGTCGGTTCAGCCATGCCCCGGCGCTACCCCCGCCGCGGCCGGTGTACCCGGGCCCGGCGCCGTGGAGTGCCGCGGGCGCAGCCCGACGGACACCAGCCCCACCGCCAGCAGCGCCGCGGCGGCGGCGAGGAAGCCGGCGCCGGTGCCCGCGACCTCCGCCAGCCGGGGCACCAGCAGGCTGCCGCCGAGGGCGCCGACCTGCAGGGCCAGCGACGACGCCGACAGCGTGGTGGCGCGCTGGCCCGCGGCCACCTGCCCGTGCAGCACCTGCTTCCACAGCGGCCAGGCCGCCGCGTTCGCCACGTGGTAGACGGCGAACAGCCCGCCCAGGGCGAGCGGTCCCGCGACCGCCACCGTCGCGACGGCGAGCGCGCCGAGCACCGCCAGCCCGCTGGTGGCGCCCGCCACCGAGCCGCGGGCCAGCCGTCGGACGGCCGGCGCCAGCAGGGCACCGAGCCCCGCCGCGGCGTAGGAGACGGCCATGACCACGCCGAAGACGGCGGCCCCCTCGGTGCGGCTGCCGGTGAGGTCGGCGACGTGCAGCGGGCCGAGCAGCTCGAGCGTGGTCAGCACGGCCCCGACCAGCAGCGAGACGGCGAGCACCCGTCGCAGCAGGCGGTCGCGCGACACCAGCCGCGCGGTGTCGCGGACGGCGGCGGGCACGGCGCGGACGCCGGCGCCCAGCGCGGGAAGACCCGAGCCGCGGGGCGTGCCCACGGGGACGACGAGGACGGCGACGGCCGCGACCGAGACCAGCGACAGCGCCGCGGCCAGCAGCACCGGGAGGACCAGCACCGCGTCGCCGGCGCCGTCGGCGAGCAGCGGCAGCAGCCCGCCGAGCACCGCGCCCAGGCACAGGCCCGCCCCGTCCGCGGCGCCCGCCCGCGACAGGCCCGGGGTCACGTCGGCGTCGGTGTCTGCGGCGTGGACGGCGTCGACGTACCAGGCCTCCAGCGGCCCGGAGTCCAGCGCCCGCCCGACGCCCTTGAGCGCCCAGGCCAGGGCGAAGAGCGCAGTGCTGTCGGCGACGGCCAGGAGCAGCAGCCCGGCGGTGGTCATCAGCCCGGCGAGCACCAGGACCGGCCGGTGGCCGAGGGCGTCGGCCAGCCCGCCCGTGGGCAGCTCGAGGAGCAGGACGACGACCGAGTAGACGGCGACGACGACCCCGATGTCGGCGGGGGACAGGCCCCGGGCCGAGGCCAGCAGCACGGTCACCGGCGCACCGAGCCCGACCGGCAGCCAGTGCAGCGCGGTCAGCCCGACGTAGCGGCGGGTGGCGGAGCGGACGCCGGTCACGACGGGTGCTCCACGAGCCGGAACACGTCGACCAGCACCTGCACCAGCGGCTGGCCGGGCTCCTCCCGCCCGGCGCGCCACCGCTCCAGGACGTCGTTGAGCTCGTCGACCAGCGCCCGGGCCCCGGCGGGGGAGAGGTGCAGCGCCCAGTCGTTGAGCGAGGTCGCGTCCCGCCAGGCCTCGTCGAGCTGCTCCCGCTGCGCCGCGTGCGCGGCCAGCAGTCGGCGCTGCGTCGCCAGGTTCTGGTGGGTCAGCTCCTCGACCACCTCGCGCCCGCCGGGCCGGCCGACGACGTCCTCGGTGTTCCAGCGGGTGCTGCGGTGCAGGGCGCGCCACCACCGCTCGCGGCCGGTGCCCTCCCCGGGCACCTCCTCGACGAGACCGAACCCGGCCAGTTGGCGCAGGTGGTAGCTGGTGCTGCCGCTGCTCTCGCCGAGCCGCTGCCCCAGCTTCGAGGCGGTCGAGGGCCCCTCGGCGCGCAGCAGGCCCAGCAGGGCCGCGCGCAGCGGGTGGGCGACGGCGCGGAGGACCCGCGGGTCACGGACGTCGACGGCCGGGGTCGGCGGGGTCTGCTCGGTCACCCTCCCGAGGCTAGGGGTGCAGAGATCTGTTTGCAAATAGTCCTTTGCACTCCTGGGTGCATCGATCGTCGGCGACCGGGTGTCGCGATCACCGCGGAGGAGTCAGGGGACAGGGGTATCCAGCGACTCGCCGCGGCGCTCGGGCAGCGCCCAGCCGGCCAGCGCGGCGAGCACGAAGAAGGCGGCGAAGGTGCCGAACACCAGGCCGTTGCCGCCGGCGGCGAGCAGCGGCGGCACGCACAGCGGCGCGACGATCGAGGCGATCCGGCCGAAGCCGGCAGCCGCGCCGGCACCGGTGGCACGCAGCGCGGTGGGGTAGACCTCCGGCGTCACGGCGTAGACCGCGCCCCAGGCGCCGAGGTTGAAGAAGGACAGCGCCATGCCGGTGACCAGGACTGCGGTGTCGCCGGCGGCCAGCGCGAACAGCCCGGCGCCGACGGCGGAGCCCAGCAGGAAGACCACCAGCGTCGGCCGGCGGCCCCACCGCTCGATGAGGACCGCCGCGGCGGCGTAGCCGGGCAGCTGGGCCAGCGTGATGAGCATCGTGAAGCCGAACGAGCGGACCAGCGAGAAGCCCGAGGCGACCAGTAGCGTGGGCAGCCAGATGAACGCCCCGTAGTAGGCGAAGTTGATGCCGAACCAGACCGTCCACAGCGCCGCCGTCCGCCGACGGGAGCCCGGTGCCCACAGCTCACCCGGTCGGGCGGCCGGCACCGGCCGAGCCGGGGCCGACGGCACCGGCGCCACGCCGGCCGCCGACTCGAAGCGGCGCACCGCGGCCTCGGCCTCGTCGGTCCGGCCGCGCAGCTCGAGGAAGCGCACCGACTCCGGCAGCCCGCGGCGCACCACGACCGCGTACAGGGCGGGGGCGGCGCCCAGCGCCAGCGCCCACCGCCAGCCCGCGTCACTGCCCGGGACGACGAGGTAGCCGATCAGCGCCGCCAGCAGCCAGCCGACCGCCCAGAACGCCTCGAGCAGCACGACGACCCGGCCGCGCACCCGGGCGGGTGCGTACTCGCTGACCAGGGTGGAGGCGACCGGCAGCTCGGCGCCCAGCCCCAGGCCGATGAGGAACCGGAAGACCAGCAGCGAGGCCACCGACCAGGCGAGTGCGGCGGCGCCGGTGGCCACGCCGAAGACCAGCAGGGTGAGCGCGAAGACCTGCCGCCGGCCGATCCGGTCGGCCAGCAGCCCGCCGAGCGTGGCGCCCAGCGCCATCCCGACGAAGCCGATCGAGCCGATCCAGGACAGCTCGGTGGGGGTGAGCGACCACTGGACGGCGAGCGCGGCCATTACGAAGGAGATGAGGCCGACGTCCATGGCGTCCAGCGCCCAGCCCAGCCCGGAGCCCACCACGAGCCGGCCGTGCTCGCGGGTGAAGGGCAGCCGGTCGAGCCGCTGCGCGCGGCTGGCCGAGGTGGTGGTCGCGTCGGTGCTCACGGGCGGCCGCGTACCCCGCGCACCGCACGGTCACGCGGCGGGCGGGTCAGCCGTCGCCGTCCTGGTCGCCGCCCTCGACCTCCTCCTCGACCTCGTTGCCGGCGTCCTCGACCTCGCGCTCGACGCCGTCGTCCACGGTGTCCGAGCCACACGCGGCGGTGGTGAACGAGGTCGCGGCGATCGCGATGCCGGCGGCGGCCAGGCGCCAGCGGCGGGTGCGGGTGGTCGTCACGGGGTCCTCCCGGGGTCGGCTGCGGTCGGGGTCCGGATGTGCCCTCGCGGGGAGCACTCCATGCGCCCGGCGGCTACGGTCGCGGTCGTGACCGGACAGCTGGCGGTCGTCGAGGCCTGGCTGCACGCGGTGGACCGCGCCGACGCCGTGGCCGCCATGGCGCTGTGCGCGCCGGACCTCGAGGTGGTCGGGCCGCGGGGCAGCGTGCGCGGTCGCGAGGTGCTCGGCCCGTGGATGGCCCGGGCGGGGTTCACCGCCCGCCCGCTGCGCTGGTTCTGCGGCGCCGGGGGTGCGGTCGTCGTCGAGCAGGACGCCACCTGGGCCGACCCCGCGACGGGCGACGAGCGGGGCCGGGCCGCCGTCGCGTCGGGGTTCCTCGTGGCCGACGGCGTCATCACCCGGTTTCGGCGCCACGACGACGGGCTGCCCGCCGCGCTCGCCGCCGCCGGGCTGCGGGGGGCCGACGAGGTGGCCGCGCGGGGCTGACCGGGCCGGGCGGCGGGCGTCAGGTCCGGCGGCCCAGCTCGTCCGCCGCCTCGGGGTGCTCGCGCAGGTACTGGTCGTGGGCCTCGGCGACCCGGAGGTCGTTCCCCCTGGTCTCGCCGGCGACGGTCACCGCCGCGAAGGAGACGAGGCACAGGGCCATGATGTAGAGGCCGACCGACCCCGACCACCCGGTCGACTCCAGGAGGAGCTGGGCGATCATCGGGGCGAAGGCGCCGCCCAGGATCGCGCCGAGCGCGTAGCCGATGGACACGCCGGAGTAGCGGACCGCGACGGGGAACATCTCCGCGTACATGGCCGACATCGGCCCGTAGGAGAGACCCAGCCCGATGGTCAGCAGGAACAGTGCGAACCCGTACAGCCAGATGTTGCGGGAGTCGATCAGCAGGAACAGCGGGATCATCCAGACGAACACCAGTGCGTAGCCGATCTGGAAGGTGCGCACCCGGCCGATGCGGTCGGAGAGGGCGCCGCCGTACATGGTGAAGACCAGCCAGCCGAACGAGGCCAGCGTGGTCGCCAGGAGCACCGACTCGCGCGGCATCTCCAGGGCGCCGGTGGCGTAGGCGATGAAGAACGCGATGAGCAGGTAACCCGCGGCGTTGTTCGCCACGAAGATCAGCGCGGTGAGGACGACCTCCTTGGTGTTGCTCCGGAAGAGGTCGCGCAGCGGTGCCGAGGACTCCTTCCGCCGCAGCCGCATCTCCTTGAAGACGGGGCTCTCCTCGACGGCGCGCCGGATGAGGTAGCCGATGACGATCAGGACGACCGAGAGGAGGAACGGGATCCGCCAGCCCCACGACTGGAACTGCTCCGGCGTCGTCACGGTGCTCAGGACCCACAGCACGCCCGTCGCGAGGATCATCCCGATCGGCACGCCGATCTGCGGGTACGCGCCGAAGAACCCACGGCGGCCGACCGGTGCGTGCTCGACGGACATCAGCGCCGCACCGCCCCACTCCCCGCCCGCCGAGAAGCCCTGCAGGACCCGCAGGAGGACGAGCAGGGCCGGCGCGGCGACGCCGATCTGCTCGTAGGTCGGGAGCAGGCCGATCAGGGCGGTCGCGGCACCCATCAGCACGAGGGTGAAGACGAGCATCTTCTTGCGGCCCAGCCGGTCGCCGAAGCGCCCTGCGACGATGGCGCCCAGGGGGCGGAACAGGAAGCTGATCCCGATGGTCGCGAGCGAGATGACCGTGGCGAGCCCGGGCGAGTCCTCGCTCACCGGCGCGAGGAACAGCGGCGCCAGCACCAGGCCGGCCGCCTGGGCGTAGATGAAGAAGTCGTACCACTCGATGGTGGTGCCGGCGAGGGTGCCTGCGAGGACCTTGCGTTCCTCGGAGCTCATCCGCTGACGGGTGTGCGGTGCGGTGTCCGTTCGAGCCGACATCGGGACCCCAGGGGTGCGACCGGGCTGTTACTGACCGAAAGGTCAGTAATCTGACGGCGCCAAGGTATCGGAGTGTGGCGGTGGGCACAACGGTGTGCGGGTGCCCGGCCGCGGAGCAGCCTGCACCCGAGCGCAGCAGCTGCCGAACGCGTACCCGGGGACCGACGCGCACGCCCGCCTCGCCGCCTTCCTCGGGCGCAGCCCTGCGCTGACAGCTGGAGCACCGCAGCACCCCGGCTGTGGAGTCGACGGGGCGGTCAGTCCGTGCGGCGCCGGGCGTCACCCGGTCCGGCTCGACGGACGCGCTCACGCGCGCCCTCCCCGATGCGGGCCTCCAGCACCTCCTGCGGGAGGACGGCCTGGACGGTCGTCCCCCGCCCCAGCTCGCGGCCGTCGGCGTCGACGGCGCTGCACTCGCAGGTGAGCCGGTTCCCCCGCACCGCCACGCAGCGGGCCGTCACCCGGATGGCGTCGCCGACCCAGCTCGGACCGAGGTGCTCGACCGACACCGACCGCCCGATGCCGGCCTCGCCCGGCTGGAGGTGGCGGAGCAGCAGCTTCCGGCCGGCCTCCTCGAAGTGCTTGGCCATCGAGTAGGTCGCGTACACGGGGTGCACCGGTCCGAGCTCGTCGAACCGGACGGTCATCTCCGGCGTCACCACCACGTCCAGCTCGGCGACCGCCCCGACGGGGACGGGGATCACGCGGGCACCCAGCGGGCCGGCCGCTCCCCCCGGGAGGCGGCGGTGCCCTCCTGTCTCCCCTCGGTGGCGGAGGGGTGCGCGGACGGAGCCAGGGGGTCCGGCAACCGCTCGACCAGCGGCCCGGTCCGCGCTGCACGCAGCAGCCGCTCGGTCTCGGCCAGGACCATCGGGTCAGGCGTCGAAGTCCACGGTGACGGCGTCGGACACGGGCACCGACTGGCAGGTCAGCACGTAACCGGCCTCGACCTCCTTCGGCTCGAGGGCGTAGTTCCGCCGCATCTCCACCTCCCCGTCGGTGACCCGCGCCCGGCACGTGCCGCAGACCCCGCCCTTGCACGCGAACGGCAGGTCCGAGCGGACCCGTTGGGCGGAGTCCAGCACGGTCTCGTCCTTGGGCAGGGCCAGCGTGGTCGACCGGCCGTCGAGGACGACGGTGACCTGGCTGCTCGGGCCCTCGACGGTCTGGTCGTCGCCGCGGACGGGCTGCGGTGGGACGTCGTCGACGTAGAAGAGCTCCTGGTGCACCTTGTCGGTCGGCACACCCAGTTCGGCCAGGAGGTCGCGGGCGTCGCCGACCATCCCGTGCGGGCCGCACAGCCACCAGTGGTCGACGTGCTCGACGTCGACGAACGCGTCGATCAGCGCGTGCAGCCGGCCGCGGTCGAGCCGGCCGCTGGTCAGCTCGGCGTCCCGCGGCTCGCGGGACAGCACGTGCACCAGCTGCAGCCGGGTGCCGTAGCGGTCCTTCAGGTCGGCGAGCTCGTCGGCGAACATGACGGTGTTGGTGCGCCGGTTGCCGTAGAAGACGGTGACGGTCGACCGCCCGTCGCGCAGCACGCTGGCGGCCAGCGAGAGCGCCGGGGTGATGCCGGAGCCGGCGACGACGAAGACGTGGTCGGCCGGGACGGAGAGGTCGGCGGTGAAGGTGCCCGACGGCGGGAGCACCTCGATCTCGTCGCCCGGCCGCACCTCGTGCACGAGGTAGGAGGAGAAGAAGCCGCCGGGCACCTCGCGCACGCCCACCCGGGGCGCGGCACCGACCGGCGCGCAGATGGAGTAGGACCGCCGCTCGTCGCGGTCGCCGTCCACCCGGCGCAGGGTGAGGGCCTGACCGGGCTTGAACGCGTAGTCCTCGGCCAGCTCCGGCGGGACGTCGAAGGTGACGGCGACCGCGTCGTCGGTCAGCTGCTCCACGCGGGCGACCCTCAACGGGTGGAACTGCGGCCGGCGTCGGGCGGGGACTGCCGGGGCCTCGGCGGTGGTCACGGGTCAGATCTCCTTGACGTGCTCGAACGGCTCGCGGCAGCTGCGGCAGCGGCGGAGGGCCTTGCAGGCGGTCGCGCTGAACTCGCTGAGCTCCTCGGTGTCGGGCGAGCCGCACTGCGGGCAGGTGGCGGTGCGGCGGGTCGGGCCGAGCTGCAGCGGCACCGGGCCCGCAGGGCGGACCGGCGCCCTGCCCGGAGGGGCGATGCCGCCGGCGGCGAGCTTCCGCCGGCCCTCCTCGCTGATCCAGTCGGTGCTCCACGCGGGGGAGAGCACCGTGCGGACGTCGACCCGGGGGAAGCCCGCGCGGTGGAGGGCGTGCAGGAGGTCGGCGCGCATGACGCCCATCGCCGGGCAGCCGGAGTAGGTGGGCGTGATGTCGACGACCACCGTGCCGTCGTCCTCGGTCCGCACGTCCCGCAGCACGCCGAGGTCGGCGAGGGTGAGCATCGGCAGCTCGGGGTCGGTGACGGTCTCGGCGATGGCCCGGGCGTCGGTCGTGGTGGCCGGCTCGAGGGGCACGGCGCTCACCACGTCGCCGCCGGGTGCTGCCGGGCCAGCCCCTGCAGCGTGCCGAGCAGCTCGGCCAGCTCCGGGCCGTGCTCGCCGACGCGCCCGCGCGGGGCCGTGTCGGCCGGCCACGCGGGCACCCGCAGCGTCGCCTGGTCGAGCACCTGCGTCAGCACGGACGAGACCTCCTCGCGGACGTCGGCCGGGTCGACGGCGACGCCGGCCTCCGTGAGCCGCCGCTCGACGTCGGTGGCGGTGAACACGTCGGCCAGCAGCGGCCACACGGTGTCGGCCGCCGCCTGGGCGCGTCGGTGCGACTCCGCGGTGCCGTCGCCGAGGCGGAGCACCCAGCGGGCGGCGTGGTCGCGGTGGTAGGCCAGCTCGTTGACGCCCTTGGCGGCGATCGCCGCGAGCACGGGGTCGCGGGAACCGCGGAGGCGGGTGAAGACGGCCAGCCGGACGGTGGCGGCCACGAGGAGCCGGACCATCGTCCGGGCGAAGTCGCCGTTGGGGGCCTCGACCAGACCGGAGTTGCGGAACTCGTCGAGGTCCCGGAAGTAGGCGAGCGCGTCCTCGTCGGGGATGCTCTCGGTGGCCCTGTCCCGGGACCGGCCCAGCACGCCCACCGAGCCGGCACGAGCCAGCAGCAGCCGGGCCTGGCCGAGCAGGTCGAGCGCCACGTTGGCGATCGCCACCTCCTCCTCGAGCTCCGGCGCGGCGGTGATCCACTGCGTCAGCCGCTGGGCGAGCACCAGGGCGTCGTCGCCGAGCACCAGGCAGTACTCGCCGAGGTCGGCGGGGTCGATGCCGTCGGGGACGGTGGTGTCGACGCCGGCGAGGGGCTCGTCGAACCCGGTGCCGAACGCCCAGTGCCCCTCGCCGCCGTGCGCGTGGTCCAGGGCCTCGTACACGGTCTCCTCGTGCGCCAACGCAACGCTCCCTACCTCATGAACGCTCGGATGGAACGGCCGCTCTCAGGGCCCCGCTCCCCGAGGTACGAGGGGAGCGGGGGAGAGGGGGTCCTACATGTGGGGGACGTCCTCGGGGATCTCGTAGAACGTGGGGTGGCGGTAGACCTTGTCGCCGCTCGGGGCGAACAGCGGGTCCTTCTCGTCGGGGCTGGAGGCGGTGATGTCGGCGGCCTTGACCACCCAGATGCTCACGCCCTCGTTGCGCCGGGTGTAGACGTCGCGGGCGGCGTGCACCGCCATCTCGTCGTCCGGCGCGTGCAGGGACCCGACGTGCACGTGGTTGAGGCCGCGCTTCCCGCGCACGAACACCTCGTACAGGGGCCAGTCGCGCCGGCTGGCGGCGGGCCTGGGCTCGACGGGGATCTCGGCGCCGGTGGGGACCGCGCCGTGCCCGCCTTCGCTGGTGAGGCTCATGCCGCGCTCCCGGCGTGCTCCTCGGCCGGTCGGCCGCCGTCGTGCTTGCGGGCGTACGCCGTCGCCGCCTCGGTGACCCAGGCGTTGTCGTCGCGCGCGGCGCGGCGGCGGGCGATCCGCTCGTCGTTGGCCGGGCCGTGGCCGCTGATGACGCGTTTGAACTCGTCCCAGTCGATCGCGCCGAAGCGCCAGTGGCCGCTCTGCTCGTCCCAGGTCAGGTCCGGGTCGGGCAGCGTGACCCCGAGGAACTCCGCCTGCGGGACGCTCATGTCCACGAAGCGCTGGCGGAGCTCGTCGTTGCTGTGCCGCTTGATCCCCCAGGCCATCGACTGCGCGGAGTTGGGGCTGTCGTCGTCCGGCGGGCCGAACATCATCAGCGAGGGCCACCACCAGCGGTCGACGGAGTCCTGCACCATCGCCCGCTGCTCGTCGGTGCCGCGCATCATCGTCATCAGCAGCTCGTAGCCCTGCCGCTGGTGGAACGACTCCTCCTTGCAGATGCGGATCATCGCCCGCGCGTAGGGCCCGTAGGAGGAGCGGCACAGCGGCACCTGGTTGCAGATCGCCGCGCCGTCGACCAGCCAGCCGATGACGCCGACGTCGGCGTAGCTGAGCGTCGGGTAGTTGAAGATCGAGCTGTACTTCTGCTTGCGCTCGATGAGCTTGTCGGTGAGGTCGGCCCGGTCGGCACCGAGCGTCTCGGCGGCGGAGTACAGGTACATGCCGTGGCCGGCCTCGTCCTGCACCTTGGCCAGCAGGATCGCCTTGCGCCGCAGGCTGGGCGCGGCCAGCAGCCAGTCGCCCTCCGGCTGCATCCCGATGATCTCGGAGTGCGCGTGCTGGGCGACCTGTCGGATGAGCGTCCTGCGGTAGCCCTCGGGCATCCAGTCGCGCGGCTCGATGCGGTGGTCGGCGGCGATCGTGGCGTCGAACTGCCGCTGCAGCGCGGCCTCGTCAGGAGCGGGCCGTTCCAGGGTGGGTGCCGACATCTCGTTCCCTCGGTGCGACGGCGAACGGTCATTTACTGACCGTATGGTCGGTAATGAGTCTGCACGACGTGCCGCCGCCGCACAAGCCCACGGGGCGAGTTCTTCCCGGGGGCTTGACAGGGCCTCCGGTGGGGAGTTCATTACCTGACCATCCGGTCGGTATTTGGCGCCTCGCGCTCCGCCGACCGTCCGGCGACGACGCTGCACGACGGAGGCACCGGCCATGACGGCTACGGCGAGCGAGAGCACCCGGCACCTGGGGCCGCCCCCCGACCAGACGCTCCTCGACCCGGCGGAGCGCCTGTCCGTCGACGAGCTCCGTGCCCTCCAGCTGGAGCGTCTGCAGTGGACGCTGCGGCACGCCTACGACAACGTGCCGCACTACCGGCAGGCCTTCGACGCCGCGGGCGTGCACCCCGACGACTGCAGGGAGCTCGCCGACCTGGCGAGGTTCCCCACGACCAGCAAGGCCGACCTGCGGGACAACTACCCGTTCGGGATGTTCGCCGTCCCGCAGGACCAGGTCCGGCGGGTGCACGCGTCCTCCGGGACCACGGGCCGGCCCACGGTCGTCGGCTACACCCAGCGCGACCTCGACACGTGGGCCACCGTCATGGCGCGCTCCATCCGGGCGGCCGGCGGGCGGCCCGGTGACGTGCTGCACAACGCCTACGGCTACGGCCTGTTCACCGGCGGGCTCGGCGCCCACTACGGCGCGGAGAAGCTCGGGTGCACGGTCATCCCGGTCTCCGGCGGCATGACCCCGCGTCAGGTCCAGCTGATCACCGACTTCCAGCCGCGGGTGATCATGGTGACGCCGTCCTACATGCTCACCGTCATCGACGAGTTCGAGAAGCAGGGCCTCGACCCCAGGGCCAGCTCGCTGGAGATCGGCATCTTCGGCGCCGAGCCGTGGACCGAGCAGATGCGCCGGGAGATGGAGGAGCGCGCCGGCATCCACGCCGTCGACATCTACGGACTGTCCGAGGTGATGGGCCCCGGCGTCGCCCAGGAGTGCGTGGAGACCAAGGACGGCCTCCACGTCTGGGAGGACCACTTCTACCCGGAGGTCATCGACCCGCTCACCGGCGAGGTGCTCCCCGAGGGCGAGCAGGGCGAGCTGGTCTTCACCTCGCTCACCAAGGAGGCCATGCCGGTCATCCGCTACCGCACCCGCGACCTCACCCGCCTGCTGCCCGGCACCGCGCGGCCCGGCATGCGCCGGATGGAGAAGATCACCGGCCGCACCGACGACATGATCATCCTGCGCGGGGTGAACCTCTTCCCGACCCAGATCGAGGAGATCGTCCTCCGTACGGCCGGGCTGTCGCCGCACTTCGCCCTGGAGCTGACCACGCGCGGCCGGATGGACCACCTGACCTGCCGGGTCGAGGCGCGCCCGGACTGCCCGGCCGATCGCCGGCCGAGCGCCGCCGCCGAGGTCGCGAAGGCGGTGAAGGACACCATCGGCACCAGCATCGAGGTGCTCGTCGTGGATCCGGAGACCCTGGCCCGGTCGATGGGCAAGCTCAAGCGGATCTACGACAACCGGGACCGCGCGTGACGTCCACGGCCGATCCGGCCCGGACCCGGCGCGGCCGCCCCGGCCACTCGCTGGACTCCCTGCTGGACATCGCGGTCGCGGTCTTCAACGAGCGCGGCTACGACGCCACGAGCATGGACGAGCTCGCCACCCGGCTCGGCGTCACCAAGTCGGCGATCTACCACCACGTGTCCAGCAAGGTCGAGCTGCTGCGGCTGGCGCTGGACCGCGCGCTGGACGCGTTGTTCGCCGTCACCGAGGAGCCGGGCGCCACCAGCGGTCCGGCCATCGACCGGCTGGAGCACGTCGTCCGGGGTTCGGTCCGCGTGCTCACCGAGCAGTTGCCGTTCGTCACCCTGCTGCTCCGGGTGCGCGGCAACTCCCCCGTCGAGGAGGCGGCGCTGGCACGCCGCCGCGAGTTCGACCGGATCGTCACCGACCTCGTGCGCGCCGCCGAGGAGGAGGGCGACGTCCGTCCCGACGTCGGCCCCGCGGTCACCAGCCGGCTGCTGTTCGGCACCGTCAACTCGCTCACCGAGTGGTACCGCCCGGACGGCGGCCTGTCCGCCGACGACCTCGCCGACGCGCTCGTCGCCACGACCTTCCAGGGCCTGCGCGCCAGGTCCTGACACCTGCCCCGACCCCTGCCGGCCCGGGACCCGCCGGGCCCCTGAGGAGACCACCATGACCGACCCAGCCCCGCTCCTGGAGAGCTACGTCGCCGGGCGGTGGTACGTGGCACCGGACGACGGGACGCCGATCGCGGACGCCGTCACCGGCGAGACGGTCGTCCGGATCAGCAGCACCGGCCTGGACGTGGCGGCCATGCTCGACCACGCCCGGACCGTCGGCGGCCCGGCGCTGCGCGAGCTGACCTTCCACCAGCGGGCCGGTCTGCTCAAGCAGCTGGGCCTGCACCTGATGGCCGACAAGGACGCGTTCTACGCGCTGTCCCGCCGCACCGGCGCCACCGACCGCGACAGCGCGGTCGACATCGACGGCGGCTTCGGGACGGTCCTGTCCTACGCGAGCAAGGGCCGCCGCGAGCTGCCCGACGACACCGTCGTCCTCGACGGTGCGGTCGAGCCGCTCGGCAGGGGCGGCACCTTCGTCGGCCAGCACCTCTACACGCCGCTGCGCGGGGTGGCCGTGCAGATCAACGCGTTCAACTTCCCGGTGTGGGGCTTCCTGGAGAAGCTGGCTCCGGCCTTCCTCGCCGGCGTGCCGACGATCGTGAAACCGGCCAGCCAGACCGCCTACCTCACCGGGGCGGTCGTCCGGGCGATCGTCGAGTCGGGCCTGCTGCCCGAGGGCTCGGTGCAGCTGCTGGCCGGCAGCGCGACCGGCCTGCTCGACGGGTTGGCCGGCCAGGACCTGGTGTTCTTCACCGGCTCGGCCGCGACCGCCCGCAAGCTGCGCAGCCACCCGGCGGTGGTCGCCCACTCGGTGCGCTTCAACGCCGAGGCCGACTCGCTCAACTGCTCCGTGCTCGGGCCCGACGCCACCCGGGACACCCCCGAGTTCGACCTGTTCGTCGAGCAGCTGGTCACCGAGATGACGGTCAAGGCCGGCCAGAAGTGCACGGCGATCCGCCGCGCGCTCGTGCCGCGCGACCTGGTGGACGACGTCGTCGAGGCGACCCGGGAGCGGCTGGCCGAGGTCGTCGTCGGTGCACCCGACGCCGAGGGGGTCCGGATGGGGGCCCTGGCCGGGCTCGACCAGCGCGAGGAGGTGCTGCGCTCGCTCAAGGCCCTGCGCGGCGTCGCCGAGCTGGTCGCCGGGGACCCGGACCGCTTCGAGGTGGTGGGGGCCGACCGCGACCGCGGCGCGTTCCTGCCGCCGATGCTGCTGCGCTGCGACGACCTGACCGCCGCCGAGCCGCACGACGTCGAGGCCTTCGGGCCGGTCAGCACGGTGCTGCCCTACGACGGCGTGGCGCAGGCCGTGGAGCTCGCCGCGCGCGGCCAGGGCAGCCTGGTCGGCTCGGTGGTGACCCACGACCGGGAGTTCGCGCGGGAGTTCGTGCTCGGCGCGGCGCACGCGCACGGCCGCATCCTGGTGCTCGACCGCGACGACGCGGGGGAGAACACCGGCCACGGCTCGCCGCTGCCGGTCCTGGTGCACGGTGGCCCGGGCCGGGCCGGCGGGGGCGAGGAGCTCGGCGGCATCCGCGGCGTGCTGCACCACATGCAGCGCACCGCGGTGCAGGCCTCGCCCGACATGCTCACCGCCATCGGGGGCCGCTGGGTCGCCGGGGCGGAGCGGAACGACGACGGCGTGCACCCGTTCCGCAAGTCGCTGGCCGAGCTGCGCATCGGTGACTCCGTCACGGCCGGCCCGCGCCGGGTGACGCTGGAGGACATCGAGCACTTCGCCGAGTTCACCGGCGACACCTTCTACGCCCACATGGACGAGGAGGCCGCCCGGGCCAACCCGCTCTTCGGTGGCCGGGTCGCGCACGGCTACCTGGTCGTCTCGTGGGCGGCGGGGCTGTTCGTCGACCCGGACCCGGGTCCGGTGCTGGCCAACTACGGCGTCGACGCCCTGCGCTTCCTGACTCCCGTGAAGCCGGGGGAGGAGCTGACGGTCACGCTCACCTGCAAGCAGATCACCCCGCGCGGCGGCGCCGACCACGGCGAGGTCCGCTGGGACGCCGTCGTGGTGAACGGCGAGGGCGCACCCGTGGCGACCTACGACGTCCTCACGATGGTCGCCAGGACCTGGCCCCCGGCCGCGTGAGCGGCGGGGCTCGGGAGCGGGCCCCGCTCCCGCGCCCCGCCGTTCAGAAGACCTTGGCGATGTCGCGGGCCGCCGCCATCGCCGCCTGGCGCGACTCCTCGGCGTCGCCGGTCAGGGTGGGGTGGAAGCGGATCCGGCTGATGTCGGTGATGCCGGTCCAGGCGAGCCAGTCGTCGAAGTACGTGGACTGGAAGTCACGACCGAACTCCGGACCCAGGGCCGGGCCCCACACCGCGCTGGTGTAGACGACGGCGGCGCGCTTCCCCGTGCCCGCGAGCAGGTGGCGGTAGCCGGTGACCGGGTCGACGTCGAAGACCATCCCGGGCTGGGAGACCACGTCGATGAACTGCTTGAGGACGTAGGGCACCCCGGCGTTCCACATCGGCACGCTGAACAGCAGCCGGTCGGCGGCGGCGAAGCGGCGGAAGGTCTCCACCGCGGCTCGCCAGGCGGCGGCCTGGGCGCCCTGGGGAGCGCCACCGCCGAAGACGGTCATCTTCGCGCCCGCCGCTGCGGGCCCGAACTCCGGCAGCGTCCCGTCCCACAGGTCCCAGGTGTCGACGACCGCGTCGGGGTGGGCGTCCCGGTAGGTCTCGACGAAGGCGCCGGCGATCTGCAGGGAGACCGACTCGGCACCGCGCGGCGAGGCGGAGACGTGCAGGAAGGTGGACACGGAGGACCTCCTCGGAGGGGCGGCGCAGCGACCCCGCGCCGATGTGGACTAGAGTCCGGTTATGTCCTGCGAAGGTACCGGACCGCAGTCCGCTTCGTCAACGCCGGCGGTCGCCTCCGGTCGCGTGGAGCTGCCCGTCCTCGGATCACCGGTCGTGCGCGAGCGCGCCGACGCCGCCCGCAACCGGCTCCGGGTGCTGGCCGCCGCGGAGCGGCTGTTCGGCGAGCGGGGCGTCAGCGGCGTGACCATGGACGACGTCGCCGCCGCCGCGGGAGTGGGGAAGGGCACGCTGTACCGGCGGTTCACCGACAAGGGCGGCCTGGCGGTCGCGCTGCTCGACGAGCGCGAGCGCGAGCTGCAGCAGCTGATGCTGGCCGGCCCTCCGCCGCTCGGCCCCGGTGCCGACCCGGTGCCCCGGCTGGTCGCGTTCGTCCAGGCCTACCTCCAGTTCCTCGAGCGGCACCTGGACCTGGTGCTGCTGTCGGAGACGGCTGCCCCGGGGGCTCGGCTGCGCACCGGCGCGCACGCCTTCTGGCGCCAGCACTGCCGCTACCTGCTGGACCGGGCCGGGGCCCCGGACGCCGACCTGCGCGCCGACGTCCTGCTGGCCGCCCTCTCCGCCGAGCAGGTCCGCCACTGGCGGGAGGACGAGGAGCGGGACGCCGAGGGCCTGGCCGGGTCCCTGGCCGCAGTGGTCAGCGCGCTGGCGCGGTCCCGACCCACCGGACGGGCAGGCGCTTGACCCCGCGCTGGAAGTTCGACCGCAGGAGCACCGGCGGCCCGTCCAGCTCCAGCGCACCGGTGCGACGCAGCAGCTCGGCGAACAGCGCACGCATCTGGACCCGCGCCAGCTGTGCACCGAGGCAGAAGTGCGGCCCGTGCCCGAAGGCCAGGTGCGGGTTGGGGGAGCGGCGGACGTCGAAGCGGTCCGGATCGGCGAACACCGCCTCGTCCCGGTTGGCGGACGTGAACGAGACGACGACCTTGTCCCCGGCGCGGATGCGGACGCCGGCGAGCTCGACGTCGGTCGTGGCGGTGCGGCGGAAGACCATCACCGGCGTCCACCAGCGCAGCATCTCCTCGACCGCGCCGGGCAGCAGGGCCGGGTCGGCACGCACCGCGGCCATCTGGTCGGGGTGCTGCAGGAGCGCGATCAGCCCACCGGGCAGGCCGTTGCGCAGGGTCTCGTTCCCGGCCACGGCGAAGAGCCAGAACATGTTCTCGAACTCCTCGTCGCTCACCTGGCCGCCGTCCTCGTCCACCTGGGCCAGCAGGATCGACATCACGTCGCTGCCGGGGGAGCGGCGCTTCTCCTCGGCCAGCAGCCGGGCGTAGGCGTAGAGGTCGGGCATGCCGGCGCGGGTGCGCGGGTCCGGCATCCGGCCGTCCGGGCCGGGGGCCGGGCGCAGCGCGACGGCCGCGCGGGCCATCGCCGTCCCGCCGGTTCCGTCGAACGCCGCGGACGTGGCGTAGTCGGGGTCCTGCCAGCCGATCACCCGGTTCGACCAGTCGAACATCAACCAGCGGTCCTCGGCCGGCACGCCCAGGACGTCGGCGAGGGTGAGCAGCGGCAGGTCCGCGGCCAGGTCCTTGGCGACGTCGCACCGGCCCTCGTCGGCGCCGCCCACCACCTGGTCCACCAGCCGGGCCGCCGTCGTCTCGATCGCCCCCGTCAGCGTGGCCACGGCCCGCGGGGTGAACGACCGGGTGAGCAGCCGCCGGAGCCGGGAGTGGTCCGGCGGGTCCGTGTTGAGCATCATCCGGCGGACCCAGGCGAGGTCGGCGGCGTCGCGGACCTGCGTCGCGCCCAGCCACGAGGAGAACGTCGCCGGGTCCCGGAGCACCCGTTCCACGTCGGCGTGCCGCAGCACCAGCCAGAACCCGGGGCCGGCCGGCTGGCCGTGCAGGGCGGGCTCCTCCACCCAGGCGACCGGCGTCTCCGCCCGCAGCCGGTCCAGCAGCTGGAACGGCGGGCCGTCCTCGTACATGGCCGGGTCGACGACGGCCGCGGTGTCCACCGGCTCGGGTCCTCTCAGCTCTCGTAGGTGTGGAACCCGCGCCCGGTCTTGCGGCCCAGCTCGCCCGCCGCCACCTTGTCGCGGAGCAGCTGCGGTGGGGCGAACCGCTCGCCGAGGGTGCGGTGCAGGTGCTCGGCGATCGCCAGCCGCACGTCCAGGCCCACCAGGTCGGTGGACCGCAGCGGGCCCATCGGGTGGCGGTAGCCCAGTTCCATCGCGGTGTCGATGGCCTCGGCGTCGGCGACGCCCTCCTCGAGCACCCGGATGGCCTCCAGGCCCAGCAGCACGCCCAGTCGCGAGGAGGCGAAGCCGGGGGAGTCCCGCACGACGATGCCGGTCTTGCCGAGGGCGCGCACCCAGCCGCGGGCGGCGTCGACCAGGACCGGATCGGTCTCCGGCGCGACGACGAGCTCGACGAGCCTCGACGCCGGCACCGGGTTGAAGAAGTGCATCCCGAGGAAGCGCGAGGGGCGCTCCAGCGCCGCGGCGAGCTCCGTCACCGACAGCGAGCTGGTGTTCGTGGCCAGCACGGCGGCGGGACCGGCGGCGGCCGCCGCCGCGCCCAGCACCTCGGCCTTCAGGTCGGCCCGCTCGGGGACGGCCTCGATCACCAGGTCGGTGTCCCGACCGAGGCCGGCGGGGGTCTCGAGCAGGGTCAGCCGGCTGAGCACGGTCTCGACGTCCCCGTCCAGCGTGCCCCGGCGGGCGGACTCCTCCAGCCCGTCGGCCACGCGCCCGCGGGCGGCCTCCGCGGCCTGCCCACCGGCCTCCACGACCGCGACGTGCGCGCCGGCGGCGAGGAAGACCTGCGCGATGCCGGCGCCCATGCGGCCGCCGCCGATGACGGCCACCCGGGTCGGGACGGCGGTGCTCATGCCTCCTCCACGAGCATCGCGACGCCCGGGCCGTCGCCGTTCACGATCTCCAGCCGCCGCAGCACGCCGATCGACCGGGCGGCGCAGGCCTCGGCGAACTCCACGGCGGCCGGGTCGCCCCCGTGCCGGCCCCGTGGGGTACGGACCCCGTCGACCAGGGAGACCTCGGTGGACCCGCGGGGCATCGGCGCTCCTCGGACGTGTCGGTGCGGGTCGGCAACACGATTTCCCGACCAAGCGTTCAGTATTTGTGTGGCCAGTCTGACGGATGCGCGACGGCCGGTGCAAGCCCCGCCCCAGGAGTGCGGGCGCGCGACGCCGCCACGTGGGTCCCGACCGCAGGTCACGGTGCGGGTCTGTCGTCGTCCCCGGAACTCGTGGGATCGCTGCCGTCCCGGTGGTCCGCCGTCCGCCGCATGCCGGAGCGGCCGGCGCCCGGTGCGGCCCCGGACTCCAGCAGTGGCCGGGTCCGCCACCGGACGAGCTCGGAGAGCGCCACGATGCTGGTCGAGCGCACCACCGCCGAGGACCGGTCCAGGTCGACGAGGACCTGCTGCAGGGCCTCGTGCGAGACGGCGGCGACCCGGCACAGCACGTCACCACTGCCGGTGGTGGAGTGCGCCTCGAGGACGCCGGGGATCTCCTCGAGGTCGCGCCGGACGGCGTCGATCGCGCCCTGGGCGATCTCCAGCGTCACGAAGGCCTGCACGCCGAAGCCCGCCGCGCGCACGTCGACGTCGGGCCCGTAGCCGCGGACCACGCCCGTCTCCTCCAGCCGTCGCAGCCGAGCCGTCACGGTGCCGCGGGCGACCCCGGTGAGCCGGGACAGCTCCAGGTCTCCTGCCCGAGGGGAGTCCTGCAGTGCGCTCAGCAGCGCCACGTCGAGCGCGTCGAGTCCCCGGCCGTCGGTCATCCTGCCCGCCTCCCGGCATCCTGAGCTGTGCAGTCTGCGCAGCCTATGACCAGTTCCGCTGGCCCGGGTGGACAGCCCGGGCAGGGGCACCGGTCCTGGTTGCGCAGTGCCGACCCGCGGTGTGTGGTGCAGGCGACACCGACGGACGTCCGGAGGAGGAGCCCGGCATGAGCCTCGAGCAGACCCTCAACGACGACGAGCGCCTCGCGCAGCTCGACCTCGACCAGCTCCGGCAGCTGGTCGGGCTCGTCGAGTACGACGCCTCCGGCGACCCGTTCCCCGTCTCCGGCTGGGACGCGCTGGTGTGGGTGGTCGGCAACGCCACGCAGGCCGCGCACTTCTACCAGTCGGCCCTCGGCATGGAGCTGGTCGCCTACTCCGGTCCGGAGACCGGCACCCGGGACCACCTCGCCTACGTGCTGCGGTCGGGTGCGGCCCGCTTCGTCGTCACCGGCGCCTACGACCCGGCCAGCCCGCTGGCCGACCACCACCGCCGGCACGGCGACGGCATCCGCGACATCGCGCTCTCGGTGCCCGACGTCGACCGGTGCATCGCGCACGCGCGGGCGCAGGGCGCGACGGTCCTCGAGGAGCCGCACGACCTCGGCGACGAGCACGGCACCGTCCGGCTGGCCGCCATCGCCACCTACGGCGACACCCGGCACACGCTGGTCGACCGCTCCCGGTACACCGGCCCGTACCTGCCGGGGTTCGCGGCCCGGACCTCGTCCCACCAGCCTCGACCCGGCCGGCCGGAGCGGCTGTTCCAGGCGGTCGACCACGTGGTGGGCAACGTCGAGCTCGGCGCCATGGACCGCTGGGTCGACTTCTACCACCGGGTCATGGGCTTCACCAACATGGCCGAGTTCGTCGGCGAGGACATCGCCACCGACTACTCGGCGCTGATGAGCAAGGTCGTCAGCAACGGCAACCACCGGGTCAAGTTCCCGTTGAACGAGCCCGCCATGGGCAGGAAGAAGTCGCAGATCGACGAGTACCTCGAGTTCTACGGCGGCCCCGGCGCCCAGCACGTGGCGCTGGCGACCAACGACATCCTCGCCACCGTCGACGCGATGACCGCCGAGGGGATCGAGTTCCTCCCCACCCCGGACTCCTACTACGAGGACCCCGAGCTGCGGGCCCGCATCGGCACCGTGCGGGTACCGGTCGAGGAGCTGCAGCGGCGCGGCGTCCTCGTCGACCGCGACGAGGACGGCTACCTGCTGCAGATCTTCACCCGGCCGATCGGCGACCGGCCCACGGTCTTCTTCGAGCTGATCGAGCGGCACGGCTCGCTCGGCTTCGGGAAGGGCAACTTCAAGGCGCTGTTCGAGGCGATCGAGCGGGAGCAGGCGCGGCGCGGCAACTTCTGAGGAAGGACCGCTCTCGCCCCACGCCTCGCAGGCTCGGCGCGGGGGCCCTGAGGGCGGCCGCTCCGGCAGGGCACCAGGCCGGCGGATCAGCGCAGCGCGGCGCCGACCTGCTGCGCGGAGCGGACGACGGCGCGGCCGATCCGCTCGGTGTCCGCGCCCTCGTCGACGAAGACGACCGCCAGCGCGGCGCGGGCACCCCCGTCGGGCCCGAGCACGGGGGCGGCGATCGACCGGACCCCGGGGATGACCTCGCCGTGCGAGCTGGCCCACCCGACCCGGCGGGCCTCGCGGAGTGCCTCGCGGTCATCGGGTGAGGCGGCCTCGGGCATGAGCAGGGCGAGGCCGGGTGCGCCCCGGCCCACCGGGTGCCGGATGCCCGGCCGGTACACCACGTGCGCCGGTGAGTCGTGCGGTTCGACGCTCGAGACGGTGACCGCCTCGTCACCGGCCCGGACGACCAGGAACGCCGTCATGCGCAGCTCCGCGACCAGGGCGTCGAGCCGGGGCAGGGCGGCGGACTGCAGGTCGGTCCGCACGCCCCGGGCGAGGCCGAGCATCCCCAGACCGAGCCGGTAGTGACCGGCCGGGTCCCGCTCGACGAGCTGGTGGTCCTCCAGCGTGCGCAGCAGGCGGTAGGTGATCGACCGGTGCAGCCCCAGCGCCGAGCCGATCTCGGCGATCGGCTGCGGGGTGCCGACGGCGGCCAGGTGCTCGAGGATGCGCAGGCCCCGGTCCAGCGTCTGCGACTGGGGCGCGCCCCCGCCGTTGCCTTCGCCCATCGCCGTCCTCTCGGTGCACCGTGCCCTCCCACCCTACGGTCGCCCTCGGCGGGCGCCGGGCCGGCCGGGGGACGGGAGGGGCGGCGGCACCGCCCGGCGCCCGTGCCGGGCGGTGCCGCGTCGCCGGTGGTGCTCAGCCGTTGACCACCTGCGGCACGGCCACCGCCTTCAGGCCCTCGACGCCGAACTCCAGGCCGTACCCGGACTTCTTGACCCCGCCGAAGGGGATCATCGGGTGCACGCCGCCGTGGGAGTTGATCCACACGGTGCCGGCCTCGAGCCGGGCGGCGACGGCGCGCGCCGCCTCCCGGTCGCTGCTCCAGACCGAGGCGCCGAGACCCACGTCGAGCCGGTTGGCCATCGCCACCGCCTGGTCGACGTCCTCGTAGCGCACGATGGGCAGCGCCGGGCCGAACTGCTCCTCGGCCACGAGCGGGTTGTCGTCGTCCACGTCGGCCACGAGCGTGGCCGGGTAGAAGTACCCGGGGGCGTCGGGGTCGGGGTCGCCCCCGACCAGGACCTTCGCGCCGGAGTCGCGCGCGGCGTCGACCAGGCGGGCGACGATCTCGTACTGCGCGCGGTTCTGCAGCGGGCCGAGCAGGTTCTGCTCGTCGAGCCCGCGGCCCATGGGCACGGCGCGCGCGACGTCGGCCAGCGCCGCGCAGACCTCGTCGTACACGTCGCTGTGGACGTACAGGCGCTTGAGCGCCGCGCAGGTCTGGCCGGTGTTGATGAACGCGCCCCAGAACAGGCCCTCGGCGATGGCGCGCGGGTCGACGTCGGGCAGCACGACGCCGGCGTCGTTGCCGCCGAGCTCGAGGGTCAGCCGCTTCACGGTGTCGGCGGAGCTGCGGATGATCGCCTGGCCGGTGGCGGTGGAGCCGGTGAACATGAGCTTGTCGACGCCGGGGTGGCCCGACAGCCGGGCGCCGACGTCGCCCTCGCCGGCCACGGCGGTCAGCACGTCGGCGGGCAGCACGCCGTTGAGGACCTGCACCAGTGCCAGCACGCTGAGCGGGGTGTGCTCCGAGGGCTTGACCACCACGGTGTTGCCCATCCGCAGCGCCGGGGCGACCTGCCAGATGGTGATCATCATCGGCCAGTTCCACGGGCCGATCGCGCCGACGACACCGACGGGCCGGTAGCGCAGTTCCGCGTGGGTCCCGCCGTCGTCGAGCACGGTGCCGCCCGGGAGCTCGGTGGCGGCGGTGGCGCGCAGCCAGGCCGCGCAGGCGCCGACCTCGAAGCGGGCGTTGGGGCCGTTGAGCGGCTTGCCCTGCTCGCGGGAGAGCAGCTCGGCGAGGGGCTCGGCCGCTGCCTCGACGGCGTCGGCGGCACGCAGCAGGAGGTCGATGCGCTCGGAGTCGGCGCGGGCGGCCCAGCCCGGCTGGGCGGCGCGGGCCCGGGCGACAGCGCGGTCGAGGTCCTCGGGGGACCCGAGGACGACGCGGCCCACGACCTCACCCGTCGCCGGGTCGAGGACCTCGCGGCCGTCGGCGGCGGTGACGCCCGCCAGCAGGCTCTCGTACGTCGGCGTCTCCGGCGTGGTGGTCACGGGCTCGGTCACGGCGGGGGTGGTCATCGGAGTCCTTCGTGGGTCGCTGCGGAGGTGGTCGATGGGGCGGTGCCGTTCGGGACGGCGGGCGTGGCGGGCGCGCTCACGGGGTCGGCTGGATCCGGCCGGTGACCTCCCCGAAGGCGATGCGCGTCCCGTCCGGCCCGGGTGCGGTGGCGGTGATCGTGACGACGTCGCCGTCCTCGAGGAACGTGCGCGTCGACCCGTCCGACAGCGCCAGGAGCTCCGTGCCGCCCCAGGACAGCTCGATGAACGAGCCACGCTGGTCGCGCTGCGGCCCGGAGACGGTCCCCGAGGCGTAGAGGTCGCCGGTGCGCAGGCTCGCGCCGTTGACGGTCATGTGCGCCAGCTGCTGGGCCGGGGTCCAGTACAGCGAGCCGAAGGGCGGGCAGCTGACGAGCTCGCCGTTGAGCCGCACCTCCAGCGTGAGGTCCAGGCCCCAGGGTTCGCCGGTGTCGTCCAGGTAGGGCAGCGGCTGCGGCTGCCGGGCCGGCGGCGCCACGCGCGCGGCCTCGAGCGCCGCCAGCGGCACGACCCAGGGCGACACCGAGGTGAGGAAGGACTTGCCGAGGAAGGGGCCCAGGGGCACGTACTCCCAGGCCTGCAGGTCCCGGGCGGACCAGTCGTTGACCAGGCAGACCCCGAAGACGTGCTCCGGGAACGCCGACAGCGGCACCGGGCGGCCGAGCTCGGAGGGCGTGCCGACGACGAAGCCGACCTCGGCCTCGATGTCCAGGCGCTGCGAGGGGCCGAAGGTGGGCCCGTCGTCGGCCGGCGCCTTGCGCTGACCGCTGGGCCGGACCACCGGTGTCCCGGAGACCTGCACCGTGCCCGCGCGGCCGTGGTAGCCGATCGGCAGGTGCTTCCAGTTCGGCGTCAGCGGCTCCGAGTCCGGGCGGAACATCCGCCCGAGGTTCTCCGCGTGGTGCTGGGAGCTGTAGAAGTCGACGTAGTCGGCGACCTCGACCGGCAGGTGCAGCGTCACGGCCTCGCGCGGCAGCAGGTGCGGCTCGACGGCAGCGCGGTGCGCCGGGTCGGCCAGCAGCTCCTGCAGCCGGGCGCGCAGGGCGTCCCACGTCGCCCGCCCACGGGACATCAGTGCGTTGAGCGAGCCGGTGGCCAGCGCGTCGGCGGCCGGGACGTCGAGCCGCGAGACGTCGAGGACGTGCCCGCCGATGGCGACGCCGACCCGTCGGGGGCCGTCGGGCTCGGTCGAGAAGACGCCGTAGGGCAGGTTGTCCGGCCCGAAGCCGGTGTCGGGGGGCAGGTCGAGCCAGGTCATCTCGGGGCCCCCGCGGGGACGTGGAGCGCCAGCGGAGCGTTCTCGTGGGGTCTGTTCACGCGGGGATCCGATCCGGGGAGGGCAGCAGGCCGAGGTGGACGAGGTCGTCGACCGGCTCGAGCACGCTGCAGGTGCCGAAGGAGGTGAAGGCGGCCCGGACGCGGGTGGCGCGTTCCGTCGGCCAGGTGCGCAGCGCCGCGACCAGGGCGCCGGGGTCGGTCTCGCCGAGCCACCCGGCGGCGACGGTCGGGGTCGCGCCCGAGGTCAGCGTGCCCACGGCCAGGAGCACGTTGAGGAACCCGTGGTGCGCGAACCCGGTGGCCGGGTCGGTGTGCCGGACGGCGGAGTGCAGGCCGGCGGTGCACTTGAGCGCCACCTCCCGCCTGGCACAGGCGGCCAGGGTCGCGGCGAGCTCCTCCGGGGAGGGGAACAGCGCGGCGCGCAGCCCGCCGGTGCGCAGCTTGGCGCGGTGGCGGGTCCCGGCGAGGACGTCGAGCACCTCGTCCCGGGCGGGGGTGCGGGGCAGCTCGACCGCCGCCGGCACACCGGCGGGCAGGACGTCGTCGAGGACCCGGACCGCCTCGCGGGCCGCCGCGGCGTCGGCCACGACCGGGACCTCGACGGCGGACAGCCGCAGCCGCGGGTCGGCGTCCACCCGGGCCGCGGCGGCCGGCAGGTCGCCGGCCGCCGCGATCAGCGAGATCCCGAACGGCGCGGCGTCGTCCCCCGAGGCGTCCCCGAGGTGCTCTCCCAGCTCGCCGAGGCGGGCGGCCGGGACGACGAACGGCCCGACCAGCTCGCCCAGCCGCGCCCGCAGCGCCCGGTGCGCCGGGACCGCGGCGGCCATCGGCGCGTCCCCGGGCGGGAACAGCGCCGCATCGTCGAACAGCCCGGCGAACAGTGCGCTGGACGACGTGGTGGACAGCGCCGTCACGCCGACGGCCCCCGCCCCGACCAGGTCCAGGCGTACTTCCCGTCGTCGACGGCGAGGCCCGCCTCGCCGAGGTCCAGCGGCCGGAAGGTGTCGACCATGACGGCGAGCTCGTCGAAGTACTCCACCCCGAGGGAGCGCTCCACGGCGCCGGGCTGCGGGCCGTGGCTGTGCCCGCCGGGGTGCACCGAGATCGAGCCCTTGCCGATGCCCGAGCCCTTGCGGGCCTCGTAGTCGCCGTCGACGTAGAACATGATCTCGTCGGAGTCGACGTTGGAGTGGTAGTAGGGCACCGGCACCGCCAGCGGGTGGTAGTCGACCTTCCGCGGCACGAAGTTGCAGATCACGAAGTTGTGGCCCTCGAAGACCTGGTGCACCGGCGGCGGCTGGTGCACCCGGCCGGTGATCGGCTCGTAGTCGGCGATGTTGAACGCGTAGGGGTAGAGGTGCCCGTCCCAGCCCACGACGTCGAACGGGTGCTCGGGGAGCACGTGCACCGTGCCGGCCAGCCCGCCGGGCCCGTTGCCGCGGTGCTTGACGTAGACCTCGACGTCGGTGCCCTCGGCCAGCAGCGGCTCGGCCGGCCCGCGCAGGTCCCGCTCGCAGTACGGGGCGTGCTCCAGGAACTGCCCGTACCTCGACAGGTAGCGCTTGGGCGGGGCGATGTGCGAGTTCGCCTCGATCGCGTAGGTGCGCAGCGGCTCGTCCCCGGTCGGGATCCACCGGTGCGTGGTGGTCCGCGGGATCAGCACGTAGTCGCCCTGCCCGACGGTCAGCGCGCCGAAGACGGTCTCCACCGTGGCCGCGCCCCGCTCGACGTAGACGCACTCGTCGCCGGTGGCGTTGCGGTAGTACGGGCTCGGCAGCGAGGAGACGGCGTAGGAGATGCGCACGTCGCCGTTGCCGAGCACCAGCCGGCGGCCGGTCACCGCGTCGACGGCCTTGTGCTCCTCACCCGGGAAGAGGTCGTGCAGCTTCAGGTGCCGGGGCACCAGCGGCGCGTTCGGGGTCAGGCTCTGGTCGGGCAGCTCCCACGGCCGGGCGTCGACGATCGCCGACGGGACGCCGCGGTGGTAGAGCAGGGACGAGTCCGAGGAGAAGCCCTCCTCGCCGACCAGCTCCTCGAAGTACAGGCCGCCGTCGGGCCGGCGGAACTGGGTGTGCCGCTTGGGCGGGACCTCGCCCACCTGTCGGTAGAACGCCATGGGAGTGCCTCCTCGGTACGGGTTACGCCGGGACGGGGGTGGGGACGGTGCGGGCGAGCAGCCGGGCCACCGCGGGGGCGACGTCGGCGGAGCGGGTCAGGACGGCGGCGACGTGGGCGTCCGGGCGCAGCACCCAGACCTCGTCGGGACGCGCGCCCAGGGCCTCCCGGAGCAGGCCGCTGGGGTCCAGGTCGCGCATGCGGTGGACCGACACCGGCAGGTCGCCGAGGCCGGGCAGGTCCGGCGCCGGGGCGTCGTCCCCGAGCAGGACGGTGACGCCCTCGCGGGCGAGCTGGCGCAGCCGGACGACCTCGGGCCGGCCGGGCACGGTCACCGGGCAGTCCGGCACCAGCACGCCGGGGGCGGGCACCGGGACGTCGCCGCGCGCCGGGCGGCCCGGGAACGGGCGCGCCGGGTCGGGGGTGGTGAGCGGGGAGTCGACGTACCAGAACGGCTCGGCCAGCCGGCCGGAGTCGACCTGGGCCCGGGCGGCCGGGTCGGTGGCCGCCCGCTCCAGGACGTCGAGCCGGTGGCGCGCCTCCTCCTCGCTGCGCGGCACGAGGAAGCGCATCGTCGCGGTGGTGACGTCGATGTTCTCCTGCGCCGCGGCGTGCCGCTCGGCGTGGTAGCTCTCCAGCAGCTCCTCGGGTGCCCAGCCGCGCCGGACGAAGGCGATCTTCCACGCGGCGTTCTCGGCGTCGAGGACGCCGGAGTTCAGGCCGCGGGCGCCGAAGGGGCTGACCAGGTGCGCCGCGTCGCCGGCGACCAGGACCTTCCCGACCCGCATCCGGTCCACCAGCCGGGAGTGGAAGCGGTAGACCGACTTCCACACGATCTCGTAGGGGCGGTCGCCGATCACCTGGCGGATCCGCCGGTCCAGCGAACCTGCGGCCTCCTCGGCGGCGAGGTCGAAGTGCGGCGGCACCTGCCAGTCGATGCGGAAGGTGGAGTCCGGGCAGGGGTGGATGAGCACCTGGCGGCCGCGGTTCCACTCCGGGTCGAAGTAGAAGCGCCGCTCGGTCTCCCACCCGGGCAGGTCGGTGCGGATGTCGCAGATGAGGAAGTAGTCCTCGAACGACTCGCCGGGGAAGGTCAGCCCCAGCATCGACCGGAGCGCGTCGCTGCGGGGGCCGGGGCAGGCCACGGCGTGCGAGCCGCGCAGCTGCACCTCGCCGTCCGGGGTCTCGCAGGTGACGGTGACCCCGTCGTCGTCCTGGTCGATCCCGGTGACCCGGTGCGACCAGCGCACGTCGACCAGCGGTGAGGCGGCGATCCGCTCGTCGAGGAGGGCCTCGGTCTCGCACTGCGACACGTTCACGAACGGCGGGAAGGGCGAGCGGCCGCGGTCGGCGAAGGTGAAGCTGAACAGCTCGGCGTCGCGGTGGAAGGTGCGCGCGGTGGTCCAGGTGACCCCGCGGCGGGCGATCTCGGCACCGACGTCGACGGCGTCCCACACGTCGAGCACGTCGCGCTGCTGGCAGATGGCCTTGCTGCCGACGGGGTCGCGCTCGGGGCGGGCGTCGAGGACGACGACCGGCAGGCCCCAGCGGGCCAGCAGGAGTGCGGTGGTCTGGCCGACCGGGCCGGCGCCCAGGACCAGCACGGGGGCGGGAGAGGTCATCGGGGGCCTCATCCCTGCAGCTCGTCCCAGACCTGGCGGTCGCGCTCGGCGGTCCAGATCACGGGGCGCTCGATGCCGGAGAACTCGTCCCACAGCCGCTGGACGTCGAAGGGGAGGCAGTGCTCGAAGATCGGCCACGAGCCGTACTTGGGTGCCAGGGCCTCGTGGGTGGCGGCGAACGCGTCCTTGAGGGTGCCGCCGGACCGGTGCGCCTCGCCGACGGTGCGCTGCATGGTGAGCAGGAAGTCGCGGGTCTGCTCGATCGCGGCGTCGACCTGGTCGCGGCCGCGGGCGATGGCGCCGCGCCCGCCGATCAGCTGTCGCGCGCCCAGGGCCTTGACCCGGTCGAGCGTGCCGGCGGCCCAGTCGAAGTGGAACGCGTCGCCGGTGTAGAGCGCGGCCTGGGACTCCACCAGGTCGCCGGCGAACACGATCTCCTGCTTGGGCAGCCACGCGACGATGTCGCCCTCGGTGTGCCCGCGGCCGAGGAACTCCAGGACCAGCTCACCGCGGTCGCCACCGAGCTCGATGGTCAGCTTGTCCCGGAAGGTCATGGTCGGCCAGGTCAGGCCCGGGATGGACTCCGGCTCCTCGAACAGCCGCGGCATCCGGCCGTACTCGCTCTCCCAGTCCTGCTGGCCGCGCTCCTCGATGAGGTGCTTGGTCTGCTCGGAGCTGACGATCACCTCGGCGTCGAAGGCGCTGGCGCCCAGCACGCGGACGGCGTGGTAGTGGCTGAGCACGAGGTAGCGGACGGGCTTGTCGGTGTGCTCGCGCAGCTTGGCCAGCCAGCGGCGGGCGGCGACCGGGGTCGCCAGGGCCTCGAAGCAGACGAGGAAGTCCTCGCCCTCGATGGCGCCCAGGTTGGGGTCGCCTTCCGCGGTCAGGGCGTACACGCCGTCGGCGAGCACCTCGAGGGTCTGCTCCTTGACGCCGAGGTCGGCGGAGGAGGCGAAGGGCTTGGCTGCCATGGGGAGGTCTCCAGGTCTACGGCTGTTCGTTAGTCGAATCAGCTGTTCTCTTACTGGTCTAACGGTACGGGTCTGTGATGGTCGGCACAAGGGCTTCGAGGCGCTGGTTCGGATGTGCGGTGGGCCGATGGGTGTATCCACGCCGTGATGTGCCGGCGCCCGGGCCGCCGGGGGTTTCCCAGCGCCCGGGCGCCTGTGGTGCCGGGGAGGTCAGGCGACGGGCATCCACGCCATGTCGATCGAGACGACCTCGCTGACGGCCGCCATCCGGCCGAACTCGGGCATGTCGGCGGCCTCGGCGTTGGCCGCCTCGGCCTGCTCGACGCTGTCGTAGACCCAGACGTCGGTCCAGGTGCCGTCCTCGCGCTTCGCGATGACGGGTGCCGCGACGAAGCCGGGGATCGCGGCGGCGACGGCGGCGACGGCGCCGGGGCGGCTGGCGAGGAACTCCTCCTCCTGGCCCTCGTGGACGCGGACGTGGACGAACTCGACGAGGTGCTGCTTCACGGGGTCCTCTCTTCTCTCGGTGGTCGGCGGATCAGGACGGGACGAGGGCGCTGGTGCCGGTCGCCGGGAGCTCCTCGACGGCGGTCAGCAGCGCGTGCACCTCGCGGCCGGCGCGCATCCCGCTCTCGATGGCGCCGTCGATGAACCCGGCCCAGCCGTCGGCGTAGTCCGAGCCGGCGAGGAACACGCGGCCCTCCGGCCGCTGCAGCTCGGCGAGCGATCCGGTGAGCTGGCCGGCGCGCTGCATCGGCCAGGTCTCGCCCGAGAGGTCGTCGGCGACCCAGTCGTGGCTGGCGACCTCCAGCACCTCGGCGTCGGGCAGCCAGGTGCGCAGCGCCTCCTGGACGGCGGCGGGGTCGGTGCCGTCCAGCCGCTCGCTGACCGAGCCGAAGGCGACCACGAGCGTCTCGCCGTCAGCGACGTGCTCGACCTGGCACAGCGTCAGCGGCGCGGAGCCGGGCGCGAGGGCGACGAACGGCTCGTGCTCACCACGCAGCCGGGCCCACACCTTGACGCCCTGGGACGCCTGGCCCTGGTGGGCGGCCCGCCGCTTGCCCTCCGACAGCGGCGGGTCGAAGGAGACCGAGTCCAGCACGTTCAGCGGCAGGGTCACGACCACCGCCGCGGCCGTCAGCGTCGAACCGTCCGCCAGCGTGACGCCGGCCCCGCCGTCGTCCCGGGTCACCGACGCGACCCGGGTGCCCGTGCGGATCTCCACCCCGGCATCGGCGGCGATCGCCTCGATCAGGCCGCGGGTGCCACCGACGATCTTGTAGGTGGCGCAGGCCTCGAACATCAGTTGCCAGCTGCCGCCGGCCAGGGCGCACCAGCGCAGGCCCTGCGCGTAGCCGCCGTCCTCCGTGCGGCCGCTGAAGTTGGTCGCCCACATGCCCTCGACGGCGTCGAACTCCTCGGGGGTCAGGTCGAGCTCCTCCAGCTTCTGCCGGATGGTCAGGCCGTCGACCTCGGCGAGCCGGTCGCCGGCGAGCAGCGGTCGGTACGGCTGCGGGAAGTGGGTGAGGCACTCCTCCGTGCTGCCGGTCATGCCTCGGTCGATCAGCCCGAGCAGGTCGTCGGCGGTGCCGCTGTGCAGCGTGCCGCCGCTGAGCCAGTAGCCCGTGACCGGCGTGGGGGAGGGGGTCACGCCGATGCCGTAGCGGCTCAGCTCGGCCCAGGTGTGGGGCTGGATCCAGTGGACCCAGGTGCCGCCCATCTCCAGGTCGCGGCCGAGCCGCTGGTCGGTCCAGGTGCGTCCGCCGATGCGGTCGCGGGCCTCCAGTACCAGCACGCGGTGCCCCTGCCGGCGCAGCTCGCGGGCGGCGGTGAGCCCGGCGAAGCCGGCGCCGACCACGATGACGTCGGTGTCGTGCGAGGTGGACATGTCGCTCCTTGCGTTTCCGGGTGTGGTCAGACGGTGGGGGTGGTCGGCGCGAGACCCGCGGTCGGCGGAGGCGGGACCGTCAGCCCCTCGCCGTCCGGGCGCCGGCGGAGCGACTCCAGGGCGACGCCGATGAGCAGCGCCAGGGGGACGGAGAGGACCAGCGGCACCGCGGTGCCCGGGGAGCCCCCGATCAGCAGGGTGAAGTTGGTCAGCACCAGTGCGGCCAGCGCGGCGATCAGCACCGCGGCGAGGACCGGCGCGACGAGCGTCTGCCACGGTCGGGTGTCCAGCCGGGTGCGCCGGAAGAAGACCACCACCGAGATGGACGTGAGGAAGTACAGGACCACCAGGCCGAGGACGGCGACGCCGCTGAACCAGGCGAACAGCGTGAGCACCGGGTCCAGGCCGAGCACCGCGAACGGCATGACCAGCACCAGGGCGAGCACCGTCTGCAGCCCGCTGGCGACGAAGGGCGCGCCCTGCCGGGTGGTCCGGGAGACCGTCGCCGGCAGCGCCCCGCCCTCGCCCAGCGAGTGCACGTACCGGTTGGAGGCGTTGTGGAAGGCGAGGATCCCGGCCAGCAGCGAGGTCGCCAGCAGGACGCCGCCGACCTCGGCCGCCCACGGGCCCAGGGCGCCCGAGATGGCCGCGAACAGCAGCACGGTGCTGTCGCCGGACTCCAGGGCGCTCCCGGCGGCGGCGACGACCTGGTCGGCGCCGTAGGAGCTGACCACCATCCAGGAGACGAAGGCAAAGAACAGCGCGATGGTGGCGACGGCCAGGTAGGTGGCCCGCGGGACGGTGCGGGCGGGGTCCTTCGCCTCGGCCGAGTAGATCGCGGTCGACTCGAAGCCGAACATCGACGCGATGCCGAAGGTCAGCGCGATGCCGGGCGCGCCGGCCAGCAGCGCGGACGGCGCGAAGCTGGCGCCGGGGTCCAGCCCCTGCGGGCCCCCGCCGCTGAACAGGGTGACCAGCGCGAAGGCGAGCAGGATCCCCATCTCCCCGGCGACGAGCAGGCCGAGGAAGCGGGCGCCGAGCTCGATGTTCAACGATCCGAGCACCTGGACCAGGACCATCGTGGCCAGCGCGCACGCCCACCACGGCGGGGCGACGCCCAGGTAGGTGCCGGCGAGGGAGGACACGATCACGCCGTACAGGCCGTACATGCAGGCCTGCACCGTGTTGTAGGACCACAGCGCCAGCAGCGCCGACCCGGTGCCGAGGCGCCGGCCCAGCCCGCGGCCGATGTAGGCGTAGAAGGCGCCCTCGGCGGTGACGTGCCGGCTCATCGCGATGAAGCCCACCGCGAAGAGCGCGATGACCAGGCCGACGACCAGGTACGCGGCCGGCGCACCCGCGCCGTTGCCCAGCGCCACGGCCAGTGGCAGGGCACCGCCGATGCCGGTCAGCGGCGCCTGGGCGGACAGGACGAAGAACAGGATGCCGACGACGCCGATGGCGCCGCGCTTGAGCTGACGGTGGTCGTTCCGCTCACGCGCAGGCGCGGCGGTCTGGGTCGAGTGGGACATGGTCGCTCCGGAGGAAGGCGGCGGGATCCGGGCGCCGTGGTCGGGGACCGCGGCGACGGGGAACGGGCGTCGTCCTGCATCGGGACGACGTGGTGCGGAGTGCCCGGCACCCAGAACTGGTCAGATGGACAGTTGTGAGCGCCGACACAGAGGATGCACATGCGGGTGAAACTGGTCAAGCGGTCAGTTCGGGTCTTCTCGGAGTCGTGCGGCCCGCGCGCAGGGCGTCGCGCCGTGGCGACCGGGTCGCGCGAGGGGGGCCGGAGGGGCCGGCCTCCGGCTCGCCGGCGGTGCGTACCGTCGGCCCATCGAGGATCGGGGGGACATGACAGGGACCGAGACCGCCGCGGTGGCCGCGCGCCCGGCACCGGGCTACGGGGAGGGGCGGCGCGCTCTGCTGGCCGCCGCCGTCCACGTGGTCGCCACCCGGGGGCTGCGCCACCTGACCTACCGGTCCGTGGCCCAGGAGGCCGGAGTCGCGCACGGACTCGTGGCGCACCACTTCGGTACCCGGAACGCCCTGCTGGAGGCGGCGCTGGAGTTCTCGCTGGGCAACAGCGTGGGCTCGATCAGCTCCGAGCCGGGGAGCGGCGACCTGGACGCGCTGTTCGCCGGGGTGGCCGAGATGGTCCGGGCGCACCCTGACGACCAGGCGTTCCAGTACGAGCTGATCCTGGAGGCGCGGCGCCGGCCGGAGCTCCGCCCGCAGGTGGAGCAGGTCTACGCCACCTACCGCGAGGCGCTGCGGACCGAGCTGGCGGCTGCGGGCATCGCTGCCGACGACGCCCTCGTGCACCTGGTGTTCGCCGCCGTGGACGGACTGGTCTTCCAGCAGGTGTGCCTCGAGGAGCCGGCGAGGACCCCCGCGGCGCTGGAGTGCCTGCGCGCCCTCCTCCGTCCCCTGGCCGAGCGGCCCGTCAGCGCGGACTGAGCGCGGCGAGGGCCGCGTCCAGCATCGCCAGCTGGGTCGCCGCAGGCGTGGGCGAGTCGGGCAGGAGGGCGAGCACCTGGAGACCCAGGGCGAGGGCGAGCAGCTGGTCGGCCAGGACGTCGTCCGCCGTGGCCACCGTGACGTCGCCGTCCTCGCGTCCCTGGCGCAGCAGCTCCCGGATGTCACGGCGCCACCGCTGCATGGCCGCGTCGTTGAGCCGGGCCAGCCGCTCGTCGGTCACCGTGCGGTTCCAGAAGGGCAGCACGATGCGCGCCTCCAGCCGGGTCACCTCGGTGGTCGGCACGACCTCCAC
Organism: Geodermatophilus siccatus; assembly: GCF_900103785.1. Classification (GTDB taxonomy): domain Bacteria; phylum Actinomycetota; class Actinomycetes; order Mycobacteriales; family Geodermatophilaceae; genus Geodermatophilus; species Geodermatophilus siccatus. Next base: position 348,314 of record NZ_FNHE01000003.1, read on the forward strand.
CAGGAAGGCGCGCAGCGCCGCGACCCCTCGCTCCCCGGCCACGGCCGCCCGGATCCGGTCGTTGGTCCGCTCGAAGACGTGCACGTAGGCCGCCTCGACCAGCTCGTCCTTGTTGGCGAAGTAGTGGGCCAGTGCACCGTTGGCGTAGCCGGCTTCGCGGGCGATCTCCCGCATCGTCGCGGCGTCCGCTCCCCGCGTGGCCATGAGGCGCCAGGTCACCTCCAGGATCTCCTGGCGTCGTTGCTCGCGGTCCACCAGCTTCGGCACGGGGCTCCCGTCGGTCGTCGGTGCCCCCAGTCTGCCGATCGCGGTGCTCAGCCATGGCAGCAGCCGTCCCCGGCGTCGCTCCCGCCGCCGGCCGCGCGGGAGCGGCAGTGGGCGCTGGCGTTCGGGGGGACGTCCAGGGTGGGGTTGCGGTCGAAGAAGCCGACCGGCTTGAGCCGGAAGCCGGTGTGGTCGACCGGCATGACCGGCCAGTCCTCGGGCCGGGGGACGTGGGTGAGTCCGAAGGTGTGCCACACCACCAGGTCGCTCGCCTCCAGCTCCCGGTCGGCGGCGACGTACTGGGGCAGTCCGGCGCCGCCGGGGTGCTGGTTGACGAAGTCGCCGGCCGCGTAGCGCTCCGCCGGGTCGTGGCGGGTGACCCACAGGTGCTTGGCGGCGAAGGTGGCCCGGCGGTGGATGGGGCTGTCCGGGTCGGCGAGCAGGGTCGGCTGCCCCTCCGGGAGCAGCGCGTAGGCGACCGGCTCGCCCAGGCGGTTGCGGCTGTTCGGGTTGCTGATGTGCCAGACGCGGCCCACCGACTGGTCGGCCATCCGCTGCGCCTCGGACTCGCGGCGCAGCGTCGTCCGCCGCTGGGCGAAGGCGTTGCCGCGCGGGTTGTCCGGCCCCATCGGGACGCGGACGAAGTCCAGTTCCTCGACGGTGTTGGTGGGCCCGTCGACGGCCATGTCCAGCCGGGCGCTGAACAGGTGCTGGTGGAAGGGGGCGCCCAGGCCCGGGGCGATCTCGGACGCGTACGGGTAGCCGTCGCCCGGGTGGGCGGAGGTGAAGACGATCCCGGTCGCCTTGACCTCGAACCCGATGGTGCCGTCGAGGTAGAGGTACCAGTAGAAGCCGTAGTCGTAGTTGCCGATCGTGGTGAAGAAGCTGACCACCATGCGGCGCTGGCGCCGGGTCTCCGACGAGCCGGCCCACAGGTCGGTGTGCTTCCAGAGGACGCCGACGTCCTCCTCGTGCATGCAGATGGCGTTGCGCAGCACCTGGGGGTTGCCGCGCTCGTCGGCGATGACGGCGTCCATGTAGGTGATGTCGCCGAGGCAGTCGCAGCCCAGCTCGAGGGCGTTGGCGTAGCGGCCGACCAGGTACTCGCCGGTGTCGAAGTAGTTCTGCCACGACCGGACGGGGGAGGGGTCGGCGTAGGGCACCACCATCTCGGCGATCGAGGCCCGGTGGACGACCGGCCGCAGCCGTCCGCCGTCGTGGAAGCCGATCTGGTGCAGGGTCAGCCCCTCGCGGGCGTCGAACCCGACCCGCAGCTGCCAGCCCTCCCAGGTCAGCAGGTTGCCGTCGAGGGTGAAGCTCGGGCCCTCGGGTTGGGTGATCTCGATCGGCCTCTGGCTGGTGCGCAGGGGGCCGGTGACCGCCGGGTCGTGGAAGTTGCCCGACTCCTCGGGCACCGGGACGGGTCCGAGGTCGATGACCCGGTCGACGGTCCTGTGCATCACGTCGACGTAGGCGACCAGCCCGTCGACCGGGTGGGCCCAGGCGTGGTCGCGGGGGTGGTCCTGGCGGAAGGCCAGGCCGCGCAGGATCCGCCGCCCCTCCTCCTCCGGGTACTCGAAGACGCCGGCGGACAGGGGCGCCACCCGGACGTCGGCGACGTCGAGCCCGCGGGCGGCCAGTGCGGCCAGCCAGCGCTCGTCGGTCGCCAGCACCTCCTCCACGAGCGCGAACTCCTCGTCGAGCACCGGCAGCTGCCCGTCGGTGGCGGCGTCCAGCGCCCGGTCGGAGACGATCGCCCCGTCGGTCACGGAGACGACGACGTCGTGGGCGTTCGGCCGCTCGACGTCGTGCAGGAGCACCCGCACCCGTCGCTCGGGGACGACGTCGGCGTACAGCGCCGCCTTGTCCGGTTCCTCCAGGCCGACGTAGACGAAGCGGGTCGACCCGACGACCAGGCCGGCCGTCGCGAGCACCTCGCGGACGGTGGAGACCTCGTCCGCGGTCAGCTGCTCGAGGGGGTGGGTGGCTGTCGACGCCGTGGCGAGTGCGGCCATGGGGGCTCCCTGTTTTGGTTCTACGGGTGTAGAAAGTCGGCGTGAGCCACGTTACAGCCGTCGTCTCCAAAGGTGAAGAGGTCGTGCGAAAGTCGAACTGCACGCCCGTGACGGGGGTCCTCCGGTGGGGCGCGGTCCTGGTCGCCGTGACCTCGGCGGCGTGTCACGTGCTGGCCCTCACCTCGGGTCCGACGCCGTCGTCCGTGCACGTCGTCGTCCTGCTGGCGATGGGGATGGGGTGTCTGCCCTGCGCCATGCACCTGGCGGTGCTGCCCCGGCGACGGGCGTGGGCGCAGATGGCCGTCGTCTCGGCCGCCGTGCTCGCGGGACACCCGGTGCTGTCCGCGGCCTCGGGTGCGGCTCACCACGCCCCGGCGGTGTCGGCCGGTGGCCGGGCGCTCGACGTGGCGCTCGTCGTCGGCCCCGTCGTGGGACTGGTCCTGGCCGTCGCGGGCCTGGTGCTGGGGCGGACCCCGGCGGCGGCTCCTCCCCGCCTGCGGTCGCCCGGTCAGCCGTGCGCGCGGACGTGCTCGGTGACCAGCTCGGAGACCCGTCCGGGCGCCAGCTCGGGGAGGAAGTGGGGAACGCCCTCCAGCACCTCGAGCCGGTAGGGGGCGTCGACGAACCGGCGGGTCTGCTCGGTGGCGGCGCGGCCGAGGGCGACGTCGCGGGTGCTCCACAGGTGCAGCGTCGGCACGCGGACCGTGCCCACCGGGTCGCGGGCGTCGAAGGGCAGGGCGCGGTACCAGGCCAGGGCCGCGGTGAGCGCGCCCGGTTCCTGCATCCGCCGCGCGTAGTGCGCGGACAGCTCGGGCGGCAGGCCGCTGGTCTGCAACATCCGGCGCAGCGCCGCGGCGTCCCCGGCCAGCAGCAGCCGCTCGGGCAGCACCGGCAGTTGGAACAGCCCCATGTACCACGAGCGCAGTGCCTGGTCGCTGGTGACGAAGGCCCGGGCCATCGCTGCCGGGTGCGGCACCGACAGGGCGCTCAGCGTGCGGACCCGCTCCGGGTGCCAGGCCGCCAGCGCCCACGCGACGAGGCCGCCCCAGTCGTGCCCGACGACGTGCGCGCTGCCGAGCCCGGCGGCGTCGAGCAGCGCCAGGACGTCGGCGGTCAGCTCCCGCAGCCGGTAGGCCGCGCGCCCGGAGGGGCGGGCGCCGGGGGAGTAGCCGCGCTGGTCGGGGGCGAGGGTGCGCAGGCCGGCGGTGCGCAGCTGGTCGGCGACGGCGGTGAAGGCGGCGGCGTCCTGCGGGAAGCCGTGCAGCAGGACCACCGGGGCGCCGTCCGCGGGGCCGCCGTCCCGGACGTCGAAGACCAGACCGTCGCGCGTGAAGCTGTCCACCCGCAGACCGTGCCCGCGGGGTCGTGCCCGCGCCAGTCGGTGACGGGACGGTGGGGTCGAGGCGGGGCGGCAACCGTGGTGATCATCGCGGAGCGCGGCTCCTGGCCGTGGTGGGTCGAGGAGGGGCAGGCCGGAGGGCTCCGCGACGAGGCGCCGGGTGGGCTCGGCGCGGGACGATCACGGCGCCGCGGCGGGGAGAGCCCGGCGGGACGACAATGTCCTCCGTGGTCACCTCGGAGGAGCTCATCGTCCTGCTCGACGACGACGGGGCGGCGATCGGCACGATGCCCAAGCCGTTGGTGCACCACGGCGAGACACCGCTGCACCGGGCCTTCTCGGCGTACCTCTTCGACGACGCCGGCCGGCTGCTGGTCACCCGCCGCGCCGAGGGGAAGCAGACCTTCCCGGGCATGTGGACCAACACCGTCTGCGGGCACCCCGGCCCCGGCGAGGACGACGCGGCCGCGATCGCCCGTCGCGCCGCCTTCGAGCTGGGCCTGCAGGTCGACCGGCTGCGCCCGGCGCTGCCCGGCTACCGCTACCGCGCGGAGTTCCGTGGCGTCGTGGAGAACGAGATCTGCCCGGTCTACCTCGGCGGCTTCGCCGGCACCCCCGCGCCGGACCCGGACGAGGTCGGCGAGTGGGAGCTGCTGGACTGGGCGACCTTCCGCGAACGCCAGGAGTCCGAGGACGGCGACGCGTGGTCGCCGTGGTGCCGCGAGCAGGCCCGCCTCATCGAGGAGGCGGGGCTGGTCCCGGTCGGCTGACCGTCCGGCCGCGTCAGAGCACCGAGAAGCCCGCGGGGAGGCCCGCCCGGCCGGTGAGGGCGAGGAGGAGCGGGCCCGCGAGGCCGTCGGAGACGGCGAGGTCGGCGACCAGCCGCAGCGCCTGGGCCGCGGCCGTCGCCGGGACGTCGAGCGGCGCCTCCAGCGCGGTGGCGAGGTCCGCGGTGTGGACCGCCAGCTCGAACGTGCGCGTGGGCAGGTAGTCCGCCAGCCGCATGCCGCCCGCGATCGTCGTCAGCAGCTCCGTGCCGTCCTGCGCCTCGACGAGCGGCAGCACGCGCGCGGCGATCTCCGCCACGCCGGCCGCCGGATCGCTGCCCAGGGCGGCCCCGGCGTCCCGTCCGCGCGCCGCCACGGCCGGATCGGCCGCCACCGCCCGCGTCGCCCGGACGTAGTCGCCGGCCGAGGCGAGGTCGACCGTCGCGGCCGGACGGGCGAGGTACGCCTCGACCGTCAGGAGCGAGCGGCTCGTGTGGCCCACGAGGGCGCGGACGTCCCACTCGCCCAGGGCGGGCCGGGACCACCGGTCGCCGACGAGGGCGGTCGTCCCGACGAACCACTGCGCGGCGTCGGCGAACGCCCGCCGCGAGTCGTCCCATGTGACGTCCATGCGGGCGACGCTAGCGCCGGGGCGGCCGGGCGCGGGCGGCCCACGAGCGGCCGGTGGAGCGTGCGCCCCGAGCCGCCGAGCACGGCTGGTGACCGCGGGGGCACGGGTGGTACCGGCCACCCGGGAGGCCCCGTGTCGTTGCGCGGGGCCTCGTGTCGCTGCGCGGAGCGCGCCCGGGGTGCTCCCTAGCGTCCGCCGCATGGAGCGTCGTCGGTTCCTCCTCTTCCTCGCCGCCGGGCTGGCGGGCACGGCCGTGGGCCAGGGCACGGCCGGGCTGGTCGACCCCACGCGGGCGCCGGTGAGCACCGCCGCGGCCGCCGAACCGGTCGCACCGCCAGCGCTGCCCGCCGTGCTGCCCGCGCCCACCGGCGTCGTCGACCAGCTGCCGGGGGACGGCACGTCGCTCGCGCTGACCATCGACGACGGCACCAGCTCGGAGGTCGTCGGGTCGCTGTGCCGGTTCGCCCGGGACAGCGGCGTCCGGCTGACGTTCTTCCCCAACGGCCGCTACTCCTCCTGGGAGGAGAACGGCGACGTGCTGCAGCCGCTGATCGACTCCGGGCAGATCGCCATGGGCAACCACACCTGGTCGCACCCCGACCTGACCACGCTCTCCGACGACCAGGTGGCCGAGGAGATCGGCCGCAACCGGGACTGGATCGAGAGCGCCTTCGGCATCCGCACCCCGTTCCTGCGGCCGCCGTTCGGCGCGCACGACGAGCGGGTCCAGCGGATCAGCGCCGAGCTCGGGCACCCGACCGTCGTCATGTGGAACAGCACGCTGGAGGACAACCGGCTGCTCACACCCGCCGAGCTGGTGGACGCCGCCGACCGGTGGTTCACCGCGCAGGCCGTCGTGGTCGGCCACGCCAACCAGCCCACCATCACCCAGGTCTACGACGAGCTGCTGGAGCTGATCGCCGAGCGCGGGCTGCAGACCGTGACGCTGGCCGACGTGTGGGGGACCGGGCTCGGCGGGGTGCGGGCGGCGTCGGGGAGGGCGACCACCGTGTGATCGTCCGACCTGCGACGGGCGGCGGCATCCACCAGGCTGGTCGGGAACACCACGACCGACAGACGGAGGAGCGGATGGCCGACAGCAGGGCGTTGCAGGGGCGGGTGGCCCTGGTCACGGGCGGGGCGAGCGGACTGGGCCGGGCCACCTGCGTGGCACTGGCCGAGGCCGGCGCGCACGTGGCCGTCGCCGACATCGACGAGGGCGGCTCCAAGGGCACCGCGGAGCTGGTGGCCGACGCCGGTGGGTCCGCGGAGGTCGTCGCGCTCGACGTGACCGACGACGCCAGCCGCCGCGCGGTGGTCGCGCAGCTCTTCGACGCCCACGGCGACGCCTTCGACATCCTGGCCAACGTCGCCGGCATCGACCGGCCCGGCTACATCACCGACATCGACCTCGCGGACTACCAGCGGGTGCAGGCGGTGAACTGCGAGGGGCCGGTCTTCCTCACCAGCGAGTTCATGAAGCGGGTGCAGCACCTGCCCGAGGGGCGCACCGCCGACGTGGTGCACATCGTGAGCCTCTCGGCGATCACCTCCGGCAGCGGCGCGATCGCCTACAACGGCTCCAAGGCCGGCTTCCTCAACGCCACCAGGTGCATCCAGCGGGAGCTGCGCGAGAAGGCGGTGAAGGGCGAGGACGGCGTCGAGCGGCCCTTCCCGTGCCGCGTGCAGGCGGTCATCCCCGCGGCCATGGACACGCCGATGATGGAGCAGTGGGGCATCCCGGCCCACCTGATGATGCCGCCGTCGGCGGTCGCGGAGATGGTGCGCTACCTGGTGACGCTGCACCCGGCGGCCTTCGTGCCGGAGATGCAGATCGTGCCGCGCCTGGAACCGAACTTCCCCCGCTGACCCGCCAGCCGGCCCGAGGAGACGACGATGACCAGCCCGGACGACCTCGACCCCGACTCGGCCATGGCGAGCGGGTCGGACGCCGGTGAGCCCGGGGAGCACCTGGGCACCGGCGACCTCACCGACGACGAGCGGCGGGTGCTCGAGGAGCTCGAGCGCGACGCCCCGGCCGGCCGTGACGACGACGACCTCGCCGACGACGCCGTCGTGCGTGCGGCCGAGGACGAGGCGCCGCTGCCGGGGGAGGGCGGCGACCAGGGCGACGGGCTCAGCGCCCGGTTCAGCTCCCCGCCGGGGGAGGGCGAGGCCTGAGGCGGGTTCCCCGGCGACCGGCCGGGGAGCCCGCACGGGTACCGCGCGGCGTGGGTAGGGGGGCGGGGTCAGTGTCGTCGACGACGGAGGACCGACCCGTGACCGTTGCCAGCCAGATGCTCGAGACCTACCCGGCCGACCTCGGGGGTGTCGACAAGCAGAAGCTCACCGCGTGCATCGAGGCGTGCTTCGAGTGCGCCCAGTCGTGCACGGCCTGCGCCGACGCCTGTCTCAGCGAGGAGATGGTCGCCGAGCTGACGACGTGCGTCCGCACCAACCTCGACTGCGCCGACGTCTGCGACACCACGGGGCGGGTGCTCTCCCGGCACACCGGCTACGACGCCAACCTGACCCGTGCGGTCCTGGAGGCCTGCGCCGCGGCCTGCAAGGCCTGCGGTGACGAGTGCGCTCAGCACGCCGACATGCACGAGCACTGCCGCGTCTGCGCCGAGGCCTGCCGGCGCTGCGAGACCGCCTGCCGCGAGCTCGTCGACTCCCTCGGCTGAGCGGCTCCTCGGGGCAGCACGCCCCTCGACCGCAGCGGGATCCGTTGCGGAGGTCGACGTCGGGCTCGCCTCCGGCTCTGGGACGACGGCGGCGTGGCCCAGACCCGCGTGACCCTCACGAGGTCGGCACGGCCCGTTCGCTCGTGGATCGGCACGTACCGCAGGAGGATCCGCCACCGGACGTCGCCTCACCGGAGTCGTGAGTCGCGATGAGTCCGGCCCTGCGGAGCGGTCGAGAGCAGCGACCGATGGCACGTCAGGAGGGAGCGGGTGGGAATGGCGCAACTGGTGCGAGTGCACAACTTCATGGTCTCCAGCGACGGCTACGGCGCCGGTGAGGGACAGAGCCTGGAACGCCCGTTCGGCCACGCCGACCCCGCTCAGCTCGGCGCCTGGGCCTTCGCGACGGCCAGCTGGCCCAACCGGAGCGACCCAGGAGGGAGTCGCGGTCTGGACGACTACATGGTCCGAGACTTCCACCGCAACATCGGTGCCGAGATCATGGGCCGGAACAAGTTCGGCCCGCAGCGCGGTCCCTGGGCCGACCACGAGTGGCAGGGCTGGTGGGGCCGGCAGCCGCCGTTCCACACGCCGGTCTTCGTCATGACCCACCACGAGCGGCCCTCCTTCCGCCTGTCCGACACGACCTTCCACTTCATCGGCGGCGAGCCGGCCGCCGTGCTGCGACGAGCGTTCGAGGCGGCCGAGGGCAAGGACGTCCGGTTGGGCGGTGGCGCGACCACCATCCGGCAGTTCCTCGACGCCGACCTCATCGACACCCTGCACATCGCCGTCGCCCCGGTGCAGCTCGGCGCCGGGTCCCGGCTGTGGAGGTCCCCCGAGGAGCTCCGCGACCGGTACCACCACGACGTCGTGCCCAGTCCCAGCGGCGTCGTCCACCACCTCTTCTGGCGGCGCTGATGGCGCCCGTGGGAGGAACCCGCACCGGACGCCGTGAGCGTCTCCACTCAGCACGTCGGGCGATCACCGCAGAGGATCGGCTCGCGACACCCAGGTCGAGCCGCTTCGCCCTCGCACCGCGGTGTTCGGGTCCGACCGACGCGGCACTGGTCCTGCGGAACGGTCCGCCGTCCCGACCGTGGCAGACGGAGGGGCCGCATGGAGGGATGACCTGGCCCGTCCACCCGCTGCACACGGAGGTGGCGGAGCCGAGGGTCGGCGCGCACGCGTGTCTTCCGAGCTGCGACCCGCAGACTGGTGCATCGACCGGTGGCCGCACCACGACGACAGACGGAGGCAGGCATGAGCGGACCCCTTCCTCTACGGCCCGGGGTCGCCGCCGGCGGCTGGCTGGCGGTCTCAGGCCAGGTCGGGCTCGAGGACGGCGCCCTCGCCGATGGGGTACGAGCGCAGACGGCGCAGGCGCTGGCGAACCTGCGCCAGGTCGTGGAGTCGCACGGCGCCGGGTTGACCGACGTGGTCAAGACCAATGTCTTCCTCGTCAGCATGGATGACTTCGCGGTCATGAACGAGGAGTACGCGAAGGTCTTCGGCGACGAGCCACCGGCTCGGTCGGCGGTCGCCGTCCACCAGTTGCCGCTCGGCGCGCTGGTCGAGATCGAGGCATGGGTACACCTGCCCGGTCACTGACCCCATCCGGGGTCGTCCACGTCCCTCGGAGGTGGTGCTGTCTCCCCGGAGGCCGCCATGGGCGACCCGCTTCCCGGCTGGTCCTCCCCGTCCCGGCGCTCGCAGGGCGTGACCAGGTAGGGCCCCAGCGGCCGGTCGGCCCGCGCGATGCGGAGCGTGCAGGCCATGGGGGCCGCGCTGCGCCGAGCGCTCCTGCGCGGCAGCCGGGACCGGTCAGCCCGCTCCGCGCCGTCCTGCCGGCCCCGCCCTGGCCCGCTCTGCGCCCGACGCGCTCGCTCGACAGGAGGACGGCGTCCGAGCCGGGATCCACCGACGAGTTCCGCCGGCTGCGCCGGTCCACCCGGACGTACGCCGTCGAGCCACCGTCTGGAGACCCAGCATGACCGATCCCGCACACCCCGGCCGCATGCTGTTCGTGAACATCCCCGTAGCGGACCTCGAGCGCAGCAAGGCGTTCTTCGCCGAGCTCGGGTTCAGCTACAACCCGGTGTTCACCGACGAGACCGCCGCCTGCATGCCGGTCGGCGAGCACGCCTTCGTCATGCTGCTCAGCCGGGAGAAGTTCGCGGAGTTCTCGAAGCTGCCGATCGCCGACCCCGCCACACACGCGTTGGCGCTGTACTGCTTCAGCGTGTCGTCCCGCGATGAGGTCGATGCAGTCGGCGCCGCTGCGCTCGCGGCGGGCGGCCGCGAGGCGGATGGCGCCGAGGACCACGGCTTCATGTACTCACGGAGCTTCTTCGACCTCGACGGCCACGGCTGGCAGGTCATGTGGATGGACCCGGCGGCGGTGGAGCAGGGCCCCGAGGCGTTCGCGGCGTCCGTGCAGGACGCCGACGCTCCGGCCTGACCCGCCCCCACGTCCCGCACGTGCGCCGTCGTCGTGCGGAACGGGCAGCGGGCGAGCCGCTTCGGCAGACGGAGCGGCAGGTGGTCGCAGGCCTGATCCGTGACCACGACCAGGACCGGTGCTGAGCGGGTCCTCTTTCAGCCGCGCAGCCGGACGGCGACCAGCGCGACGTCGTCCTCGGCGCCCTCGGGCAGCAGCCGGCCGATCAGCTCGTCGCAGGCCACCTCGAGCGGCCGGTCCCGGACGGCGACCAGCTCGTCGGCCAGCCGCTCCACGCCGTCGTCGAAGCCCTGGTCGCGCCGCTCGACGAGGCCGTCGGTGTAGAGCAGCAGCGTCGAGCCGGGCTCCAGCACGGCCTCGGACTCGGTGCGCTGTGCCGCCGGGTCCACTCCCAGCAGCAGCTCGGCGCGCGGCGTGGTCAGCGCGAGCACGCCGTCGCCGGGGTCGGCGAGCAGCGGCGGCAGGTGCCCGGCGCTCGACCAGCGCAGCCGGGCGCCGCCGGTCGCAGGCTCCGGGGTCAGCAGACCGACGAGCACGGTGGCCATGGCGTGCAGCCCGAGCCCCGCGACGGCGGAGTCGAGCCGGCGCAGCACCGTGGCCGGACCGTCCGCGCTGCCGTAGGCGATGCCGCGCAGCAGGCCGCGCAGCTGTGCCATCACGGCCGCCGCCTCGGTGTCGTGGCCGACGACGTCCCCGATGACGACGACCGTCGACCCGTCGGGCTGCTCGAACACGTCGTACCAGTCGCCGCCGACCTGGGTCTCGGTCGTGGCCGGCACGTACCGGACGGCGACGTCGAGGGAGGCCGACTCCGGCGGCTCGGTGAGGTGGCTGCGCTGCAGGAGCTCCGCGGCGCGCACCGCGCGTCGCGACCGCGCGTAGAGCGCCTCGAGCAGGTGGGTGCGCAGCTCGCCGACCTCGGCGAGCTCCTGCGCCGTCCAGGGGTCGGAGCGGTCCCGGACGGTCTCCCGCCACCGCTCGAAGCTCTTGCGCGGGCTCAGCCGGACCGAGTCGCCCTCCCGCTCGGCGATCGCCTTGTTGTGCGGGTCGCCGCCCCAGTCGACGGTGCGCCGGGCCTCGGCGCGGTGCCAGAGCACGTACTGGCCCTCCGGCAGCGGCAGCACGAGCACCCCGCAGGCCACCTCGCACGGCACCTGCAGTTCCGGGGCGTGCCGGGGCAGCGAGTCGGTGGCGACGACCTCCTCGCCCCGGGCGGCGGCGGCCCAGGTCGCGATCGCGTCGGCGGTGGCCTCGGGCAGCGTGGTGCCGCGGGCGCCACGGTGGCGCTGCAGGTGCACCACGACGCCGTCGGCCGGCAGCAGGTCGAGCAGGCCGGGCGAGCCGAGCAGCGTGTCGGCCAGCGGGCGGTCCTCGTCGAGGGTGGCCGCGGTCAGCCAGGCCAGGGTCGAGCGCACCTGCAGCGCGCGGTGCACCTCGTCCTCCTCGGCGCGGTCGACCAGGCGCAGTGACAGCGTCGAGCCGAGGAACTCCGCGGCCGCCCGGGTGGCGTAGGGCGGAGCGTGCGGACCGGAGTAGTGGTGGCAGGCGATGAGGCCCCACAGCCGGTCGTCACGCAGCAGCGAGACCGACATGGAGGCGCGCACCCCCATGTTGTGCAGGTACTCGACGTGGATCGGCGAGACGCTGCGCAGCGTGGAGAAGGTCATGTCCAGCGGCGTCCCCGTCGAGGGCACCAGCGCCGGGCGCAGCGGCACCGGCCGGTAGTCGACGTCGGAGATCAGCCGGATCCAGTTCTTCTCGTACAGCGCCCGCGCCTGCGCCGGGATGTCGGAGGCCGGGTAGTGCAGGCCGAGGAAGGAGTTGAGCTCCTCGGCCTTGGCCTCGGCGACGACCTCGCCGTTGTACTCGGCGTCGTAGCGGTAGACCATCACGCGGTCGAAGCCGGTCAGCTCGCGCACCGCCTGCGCGGTGGTGTCGTAGAGCTCCTGCAGCGAGGTCGCCCGGTTGAGCTCGCCGACCGTGCCGCGCACCGCCTGGTAGGTGTTCGGGAACGAGAACGGGCGGGGACCGCGGGCCGGTTCGAGCTCGACGACCAGCAGCGCCGTCGACGGGGGGACGCCGTCGCCGGTGCCGGTGAGCGCGCGGTGCAGCAGCGCGTCGACCGGCACCGGGCTGCCCCCGACGTCGAGGGTGAGCTCCACCGGGTTGCGCTCCCGCAGGTCGCCGAAGGCGCTGGCCGAGCGGGCCACCGCCCCGGCCGCGGCCACCCCGAGGACGTCGGACAGCCGCCGGCCCAGCGCGTCGGCGGGGTCCACGCCCACCAGGTCGGCGAGGTTCTCCGACACCTGCTCGACGACGAGGTCGGGCTCGGTGACCGCGAGCAGCACGCCGCGCGGCTGGATGCTGCCGGGGACGTGGATCGGCTCGCGCTCGCAGTTGGAGAGGTCGACCGGCGTCCCCGCCGGCAGCAGCTCGACCTCGGGGCTGCTCACGCCGGGGCCCCGACCGGCGCGCACCAGGCGGCCAGCGCGGTGAACGTGGCCCGCGCCGCGCCGACCACCCGGCCGGCGTCGCCGCCGGCGGCGACCCGGTCGCGGGTCACCCGGCGGAAGGCGTGCCACATGGCGCCGGTCTCGGCGCCGTACGGGGAGAAGGCGCCGAGCCGGACGTCGGGGCCGAGGGTCGGCAGCGTGGCGAGGTGGCGGGAGATGAAGGTGCCGCCGAGCGTGGAGCCCTCCAGGACGTAGAGGCGGCCCAGGGCCTGGTCGGTGTCCTCGACGGCGGGCAGGTCGGGCAGGGGCGCGGGACCGGGCTCGGCGCCCAGGGCGCGCAGGTCCTCGGCGAACAGGTGCGCCCGGCGCCGCTGCGACCAGGCGACGGTCTCGGCGTCCGCCGGCCAGCGGCGGGCCCACGCGTCCAGGCCCGCCTCGGCAGCGGTCCAGAACGCGTGCAACCGGCCGAGGACGGCGACCAGGCGGTCGCGGTCCAGCTGGTCGTCCATGAGGCCGAGCGTCGTCTCCACCTGCTCGTGCTCCGCCGCCGTGGCCGTGCGCAGTTCGGTGAGGACGTCGGCGCTCCGCGTGTGTCGAGGCGACGCCTCTCCTGCAGCACCCATACCGGTTCCGAGACTAGGTGACTCCCCGCGCTCCGGCGCGCGCGGACGGCGGTGTGTGGGGCCGGTCACGACACGGGGAGCCGGGCGCGGCGCAGCGAGGCGTGCAGCAGCAGCCGCGCGTCGCCGTCGGCCAGGTCCAGGCCGGTCAGCGCCTCGATCCGCCCGAGCCGGTGGTACAGCGTCTGCCGGTGCACGTGCAGGGTCGCGGCGGCGCGCGCGGGGCTGCACCCGGCGTCCAGCCAGGTCTCGGCGGTGGCGGTCAGCACGGGGTCGCCCAGCAGCGGGCGGACGGCGGGGTCGGGGCCGGGCAGCGCCGCCACCAGCCGCCACCCGCCCAGCTCGCCCCAGTGCGCCACGGGCGAGAAGCGCGGGACGGCGGCGGCGACCTGCGCGGCGGTGCGCGCCTGCTCCCACCGCTCGGGCAGCCGATCGGCTCCGGCGCCCACGGCGGAGAGCCCCGCGGTGCTCCCGGGCGGCAGGCCGGCCAGCGCGGCGGCGGTGACCGCGGCGGCCGGGCGCAGGTCCGCCGGGCCGGGCAGCGGGACCGCGACGGCCACCAGCCCCGCGCCGGGCAGCACGGCGCTGACCGCACCCGCGGCCGGCGCCCGCCACGGCGAGGGCAGCCCCGCACCGGCCGGCCGCAGCGCCACGAGCAGCACCGGGGTCCGCTCGCCCCAGGCCGCGGTGAGCGTGCGGACCGCCGACACCTGCGCGTCGGGTGCGCCGGTGAGCGCGGTGGCCAGCGGGCGGGTCAGGTCGCCGGCGTCCTCCTCCCGCTCGGCCAACAGCCGCCCGGCCTCGGCGGCCAGCTCCACCGCCGCGGCGAGCGCGGGGTCGTCGGCGGCGGGGTCGGTGCGCCCGCCGTCGAGCAGCCACAGGTAGCCGCGGGTGCGCCCGGCGTGCCGGACCGGCAGCACCAAGCGGGTGAGGATGCCGGCGTCCGGGTCTCCCGGCGTGCGCAGCGGGCCCTCGGCGACCGCGATGCCGAAGTCCTCGAACCAGCGCCGGGTCTCCGGCGTCGACCCGCGGCCGAGGATCGAGCGGGTGCGCACGGCGTCCATCACGGGCGTCTCGGCGCCGTCGACCGGGTGGGCGCAGAAGGCCAGCAGGGTGAACTCGGCGTCCTCGAGGGTCGCCGGGGCGCCGAGCAGTCCCGCGACCCGGTCGACCAGCTCCTGCAGCTCGTCACGCACGCCGTCGTCCTCCTGTACAGGTGTATGACCCCGGATGGCGGGAACCGTACGTCTGTCGCTGGTCGTCCGGACCGGGGCTGCCTAGCGTCGGAGACGTCCGGTCCCCGGTGTCGGAGGTGGCTCGTGCTCTCCCAGAAGACCCTGCTGCTCGGCGCCTCGCGGCGCCCGGGCCTGCGCCGGCTCGTCACCGGCACCCCGGCCACCCGACGGGTCGTCGACCGGTTCGTCGCCGGGGAGGACCTCCACGACGTGCTGTCCGTCGTCCGCCGGCTCACCGCCGAGGGGCTCGCGGTGACCCTCGACCACCTCGGTGAGGGCGTGACCGACCGGGCCGAGGCGGTGCGCTCCCGCGACGCCTACCTGGCGCTGCTGGACGGGCTGGCGCCGCTGCGGCTGGGTCGTGCGGCCGAGGTGTCGGTGAAGCTGTCGGCCTTCGGCCAGGCGCTGCCCGGCGGCGGCACCGACCTGGCGCTGGAGCTGGTCCGCCCGGTCGCCGAAGCCGCGTCGGCGATCGGCACCACGGTCACCCTCGACATGGAGGAGTCGACCACCGTCGACTCCACCCTCAGCGTCCTCGCGGAGCTGCGCCGCGACCACCCCGGCACCGGCGCCGTGCTGCAGGCCGCGCTGCACCGCACGGAGGACGACGCCGCCGCGCTGGCCGTCCCCGGGTCGCGGGTGCGGCTGGTCAAGGGCGCCTACGACGAGCCGCCGTCGGTCGCCTGGCAGTCCCGCGCCGACGTCGACGCCGCCTACGCCCGGTGCCTCGGCGTCCTCATGCGCGGCCCCGGCCACCCGATGGTCGGCTCGCACGACCCCCGCATGGTGGACCTCGCCCAGCGGTTGGCGGCCGAGTACGGCCGGACGCCGGACTCGTGGGAGGTCCAGATGCTGCACGGCATCCGGACCGACGAGCAGCGTCGGCTGACCGCCGAGGGCCTGTGCGTGCGGACCTACGTGCCCTACGGCGCCGACTGGTACGGCTACTTCATGCGCCGGCTGGCCGAGCGCCCCGCGAACCTGCGCTTCTTCCTGCGCTCCCTCGTCAGCACCAACTGAAGGGAAGTCCCATGGACGCCGTCACCAACGTCCCCCCGCCGCGCAACGAGCCGGTGCTCACCTACGCCCCCGGCTCGTCGGAGCGCGCCGCGCTGCAGCAGCGCCTCACCGAGCTGGCCGGCGAGCCGCTCGAGCTCACCATGACGATCGGCGACGAGCAGCGGATGGGCGGCGGCGAGCGCTTCGACGTCGTCCAGCCGCACCGGCACGCCGCCGTCCTCGGCACCGCCGCGAACGCCACCCACGCCGACGCCGAGGAGGCGGTGGCCTGCGCCAAGGCGGCCGCCCCCGCGTGGCGCGACCTGTCGTTCGACGACCGGGCCGCGGTGTTCCTGCGCGCCGCCGAGCTGCTGTCCGGGCCGTGGCGGCAGACGCTCAACGCCGCCACGATGCTCGGCCAGTCGAAGACCGCCTACCAGGCCGAGATCGACTCGGCCTGCGAGCTGATCGACTTCTGGCGCTGGAACGTGCACTTCGCCCGCGAGATCGTGTCCGCGCAGCCGGTCTCCTCGCCGGGTGTGTGGAACCGCAGCGACCACCGGCCGCTCGAGGGGTTCGTCTACGCCGTCACGCCGTTCAACTTCACCGCGATCGCCGGCAACCTGCCGACCGCGCCGGCGCTCATGGGCAACACCGTCGTCTGGAAGCCCGCGCCCACCCAGCAGTTCGCCGCGCACTTCGTCATGCGGCTGCTGGAGGCCGCCGGGCTGCCCCCGGGCGTCATCTCGATGGTCACCGGCGACGGGGCCGCCGTCTCCGACGTGGCGCTGGCCGACCGGGACCTCGCCGGCATCCACTTCACCGGCTCGACGGCGGTGTTCCAGATGCTGTGGCGGCGGGTGGGGGAGAACATCGCCTCCTACCGCGGCTACCCGCGCATCGTCGGCGAGACCGGCGGCAAGGACTTCGTCGTCGCGCACCCCTCGGCCGACGTCGACGTGCTGCGGACGGCGCTGGTGCGCGGCGCCTTCGAGTTCCAGGGGCAGAAGTGCTCGGCGGCCTCGCGGGCGTACGTCCCGCGGTCGGTCTGGGGGCGGCTGCGCGACGACCTGGTCGGGGTCACCGAGTCGCTGTCGATGGGCGACGTCACCGACTTCTCCAACTTCATGGGCGCGGTGATCGACCGGAAGTCGTTCTCCAAGCTCTCCGGCGTCATCGACCGGGTGGACGACGACCCGGCGCTGTCGATCGTGGCCGGCGGACAGGCCGACGACAGCGAGGGCTTCTTCGTCCGTCCGACCGTCATCGAGGGCACCGACCCCGAGCACGAGGTCTTCACCACCGAGTACTTCGGGCCGATCCTCGCGGTGCACGTCTACGACGACGCCGACTACGACACCGTGCTCACCCAGATGGAGTCGGCGGCGCCCTACGCGCTCACCGGCGCCGTCATCGCCGAGGACCGCGCCGCCATCGCGCACGCGCAGCACGTCCTGCGGTTCGCGGCGGGCAACTTCTACGTCAACGACAAGCCCACCGGCGCCGTCGTCGGCCAGCAGCCCTTCGGCGGCGGGCGGGCCTCGGGCACCAACGACAAGGCCGGTGCGGCGCAGAACCTGCAGCGCTGGACGAGCACCCGGTCGATCAAGGAGACGTTCGTGGCGCCGACCGACCACCGCTACCCGCACATGGGCTGAAGACCCTCCCGCCCCCGCAGGCCGCGGGCGGGGCCTCCGACCAGGCCATCCGCGGTCGGGACGCCGGGGAGGGGCCCGGGGGCGGAGCGTGACGGCGTGCTCAACGGGCGACCGGCCTGCTGGTTCCCGTCCCGCGGGGCCTTGGCAACGGTCGACGGCGGCGGGACCGTGCCGGGCACTTCGGCCCAGCCAGTACTGCACCGGGGGCCGACCGGGGCGGGAGGCCGTGTCGTGGACCGTCGGCGTGAGGACCCACCGCGGCCGACCCACCCGAGGCGTCGGGCGGGACCGGAGGTGCCGGGCAGGCACCGGCGCCGGTGGTCCCGGGCGGCCGCGGTGTTCGCCCTCGCGTCGTCCCCCCTGCTCGCCGTGGGGACGGCGGGTGCCGCGGATGACCCGCCCGCGGCGGGCGCGGGCGTGGTCAGCGGTGTCGAGGGCTCGCGCGCGGCCGTCGTCCGGATCGAGGTCTCGGCGACCGCGGAGATCGCCCACATCGACCACTCCACCGGTGACGTCAACGTCATCCGAGGCAGGTACGAGGTACCGATCCGCAGCGCGTCGGGTGTCTTCACCTCCTCCGACGGGGTCATCGCCACCACCGGGCAGGCGCTCACCGTGACCGAGGACGACGTGGTCGTGTTCGCGGCGAACCGGCTCTTCCAGGAGGAGATGGGCACCGCGTTGGTGGGCAACGACGGCGACCTCGCCCGCCGCGCCGAGGCGGTCGACCAGTACTGGGCCCCGCACCTGCACCACTGCTACGACCAGGTCGAGCACTGCGTCCTGTTCTTCGTGCCGCAGTACACGGTGTTCCCGCACACCCGGGAGCCGACCAGCACACCGGCCGACCTGCTGCCGGTCCCCGACGGGCCCGCCGACGTGGGCCTGCTGCGCATCAGCGGCGGTGGCGGCACTCCGACCGCCGAGCTGGCGCCCCCCGACCAGCAGCTGCTCGAGCAGGGGCTCCTCACCGGGTTCACCGCGCCCCCGGCAGCGGAGCTGCCGCCCGGGGAGATGGCCGTCGCCGTCGACCCCGGGACCGCTGCGCTCTCCTCGGACGCCGACGTCGCGGCGGCACTGGCCGGTGGGATGACCGGCGGGCCGGTCCTCGACCCGGCGACCGGCGAGGTGACCGGCCTGGCCGCGACCGTCGGCGGGACGCCGACCGTGGTCCCGGTGCAGCGGCTGCACGAGGCGCTCGCAGCCGCCGGGACGCCGCCCGCCGGCTCGGAGTTCGACGCGGTGTTCCGCCGCGGCGTGGACCACCTGACCGCGGGGAACGCGAACGCCTCCGCGGCGAGCGCGTTCGAGGAGTCGCTGACGTACTACGACTCCGCGCTCGCGGCTCAGCACCTCCAGCGGGCCCAGGACACCGCCGGTGCCGAGGGGGCGGAGGACGCCACGGCCGCCGGGGACGAGGGGAGCGGCGGCTTCGGCACGCTCGGCCTCTGGATCGGGGCAGTGGGGCTCGTCCTGCTCCTGCTCGGCCTGGCGTTCCTCCTCCGCCGCCGCGGCCGCCGGCCCGGACACCGGCGGCCGCGCGGCACCCGGCCGGGGACGGGCGGGGTGCCGACCCCCGCGGCCCTGGCCGAGACCGCTGTGGCCGAGCGGCCCGAGCCGGCCCCGGTCCCGGCCACCCGGGGGGCGTCGGCCCCCACGGCACCGCAGCCGGGTGCCCGGTCGGCCCCGGCGCCGACGTACGAGCGGACGCAGCTCAAGCAGGCCCCGGCCCGGGAGCAGTCGGTGCCGCCGGCCCGGTCGGCGGCGGCGTTCTGCTCCGACTGCGGCGACCCCCTGCGCGAGCGGGCCCGCTTCTGCGCCGCGTGCGGCTCGCCGGTGCGCTGAGATGCGGCCGCAGCCGGCCCTGCTCGACCCGGGGACGTCGTTCGCCCACTACCGGGTGGACTCGGTCATCGGACGCGGCGGCATGGGCGTCGTCTATCTCGCCCACGACGTCCGGCTGGACCGGAAGGTGGCGCTGAAGCTGCTGGCCCCCGAGTACACCAGCCACGAGAACTTCCGCGCCCGCTTCCTGCGCGAGTCCCGGCTGGCCGCCGCCGTGGACCACCCGAACATCATCCCGATCTACGAGGCGGGCGACGCCGAGGGACAGCTCTTCCTCGCCATGCGCTACGTGCCCGGGTCCGACCTGCGCACCGAGCTGGACCGGCGCACCCGGCTGCCGCTGCCCGAGGCGCTGGACCTGCTGCACCAGGTGGCCGACGCCCTCGACGCCGCGCATGCCGCGGGGCTGGTCCACCGCGACGTCAAGCCGGGCAACGTCCTGGTCGACGAGCGCTCGCGGCAGGGACACCGGCACGCCTACCTGACCGACTTCGGGCTGACCCGCCGGTCGACGTCGATCTCCGGGCTGACCACGAGCGGCCACTTCCTCGGCACGCTGGACTACGTCGCGCCCGAGCAGATCCGGGGTGACCCGGTCGACGGCCGTGCCGACGTCTACTCCTTCGCCTGCGTGGCCTACGCGGTGCTCGCCGGGCGCCCGCCCTTCGACGGGGAGGACGACGTCGCGCTGATGTGGGCGCACCTGTCGCGGGTGCCGCCGCGCGCGGCGACCCTCCTGCCCGAGCTGGCCGGCGGCGTCGACGAGGCGCTCGCCGCGGGACTGGCCAAGTCCCCCGAGGACCGCCCGGCGACGTGCGGGGCGCTGGTCGCCCTGATGGAGGCCGGGACGCCGTCCGGGCCCCCGGCTCCCTCCCCGTCGCAGGGACCCCCCGGCCCGCCGCCCGGCGACGAGGACCCGTCCCACCCGGGCGCGGTGGACGACGCGCCACGTCCGCGCTCCCGGCGCGGGTGGGCCGCGGCGCTGGCCGTCGTCGCGGCCCTGGTCGCCGTGGCCGTCGTCGTCGGCCTGCTCGCCTTCCGCGGCCGGGGCGAGGAGCTCACGACCTTCGCCGCCGAGGACATCCCCTACACGCTGGAGGTGCCGGCCGACTGGGTCGCCCGCACCCACGAGGCCGGCGCCAGCTCGGTCACCGTGCTGTCCCCGACGGACCTGACCGCGCTGTTCGCCGACGACCCGGCCGGGGTCCCGTCGGCGGCGGCAGCGGTCGACGCCGATCCCGCGGCGGTCGTGGGGCTGGCGATCTACCACCGGCCACGCCTGGACGGCGACTCCCCGGTGGCGCAGCTCCCGGCCGCGCAGGCGCTGCTCCCGGGCCGCGACGCGGACCTGCGCCCGGGGGAGCGGGAGGCGGTCGGGGACCTGGAGGCGAGCGCCATGAGCGGCACGCTCGGCCTCGGGGACGACGCCTCCCTGCAGGTGCGCGTCCTGGCGCTGGACTCGTCACCGCGGCAGCTGCTCGTCTTCTTCGCCCCGCCGTCGGTGTTCGCCGAGCGGGTGGACACCTTCGACCGGGTCGCCGGCTCCCTGGACGGCACCGGCTGAGGACGCGGACGGGGGTGTCGGCCCAGGACGCGCAGGACCCGGCCCCGTGGGCCGACCGCCGGCTCGGTCGGGAGCGGCGCTACAGGTCCCGGTCCCGCACGACGCCGCTCTGCAGCGCCCGCTCCACGAGCCGCAGGCGCTTCTGGTTGTGCGGCAGGTCCCCGACCCCGAACTTCGTGAACAGCGCTCTCAGATGGGTCTTCACGGCGTCCTCGCTGAGGAAGAGCTCGGCGCCGATCTGCTGGTTGGTCGTCGGCGTCGCGTAGGCGCCGCCGTGCTTGAACGGCCGGCACAGCGCCAGGAGCACCGCGCGCTGCGACTCGGTGAGGGCACCGAGCGTCGGCACGTCGGCGGCCACCCGCGTCGACTCGTCCCGCCGTGATGCGTACTCCCGGAAGGCCAGGAGGGTCCCCCCGACCCGGATGCCGTCACCGGCCCGCAGCCGCCGCCGTCCGGTGAGCCGCTCCCCGTTGACGTACGTCCCGTTCCGGCTGAGCCCGTCGTCGGCGATGGTCCAGGCGCCGCCGATCCACTCGAGCGTGGCGTGCAGACGGGAGACCTCCGCGTCCCACGTCAGGGCGAGGTCGTTCTCCGGCGACCGGCCCACGGTCAGCCGTGGCGCCGCGCCGGTCAGCACGAACTCGGCCGGGCGGCCGTCCGCGTCGGCGTAGCGCAGGAGTGGGCAGCTCAGCGCCCCGTCAGGCACGCGCCCATGATGCGGCGCGCCCCTCCCGACGGCAACGGCGCACACCGCCGCCCCAGGGGTGGGGCAGACGCCCCCGAGGGTGGGGCGATGCCCACCCCAGGGGTCCTGGAGCGGGCCGTCGGTGCGCCCGACGCTCGTCGTGTCGGGCTCGCCGAGCCCCCTCCGGAGAGGACCCCCGCCATGACCGCCAGCCTCCGCCGCCTGTCCCGGCGCACCCTCGCCACCGCCGTCCTGTCCGCGGCCACCGGAGCCGCGCTGCTGGCGACGACGCCGGTCGCCGCACTGGCCGACGAGCCGGGGAGCGGCTCGAGCCCGACCTCGCCGGCCGACGCGGAGAAGGCCATCGTCCACCTGCAGATCGAGTACCAGGCCCACGTCGAGTACCAGAGCGCGGGCCGGTGGGTCCGGTCGGCCGAGCCGGTCGTGCTCCCCGCGGGCCAGTGCTCCGGCTGGTTCGCCGACTCCTCCGGCCACATCGTGACCGCCGGCCACTGCGTCGAGGACGACCCCGCGGAGATCCGCAGCGAGGTCCTCACGACCTTCCTCGCCGACGCCGGCATCCCGCAGCCCCCGGCGCGGACCCTCGCCGGCTGGCGGGTCGTCGGCGTGCAGGGTGAGGCGGAGCCCACCCGCATCGTGCGGGCGTCCCAGCCGTCGACCGTGGAGGGCTCGGTCCTGGACGACTCGCTGACGGCCGAGGTGCTGGACTGGCGGTCCTTCCACGAGGGGGACGTCGCCCTGCTCAAGATCAACAACCTGGAGGAGTCGACGCCGTACCTGTCGGTCGCCACCGCACCGGCGGCGCCCGGCGACCAGGTGACCGCGATCGGGTACCCCGGCAACGTCCAGGACGTGACCGACGTCGACCGGCTGCGCGCCTCCTTCAAGAGCGGCACGGTGAGCTCGGTCCAGACCTCGCCCACGGGTGTCTCGACGACGGAGATCAACGCCGAGGTGGCCCCGGGGATGTCCGGCGGCCCCACCGTCGACACCGACGGCGCGGTCATCGGGGTGAACAGCTCCTACCTCGGCGACCTGCAGAACTTCAACTTCATCACCGACGGCACGGCGCTGCGCACCTTCCTCGAGCACCGCGGCGTCGACCTGCACCTCTCGTCCGGCGAGGGCGGGACCACCGGGGAGGGCACGTCCTCCCCGGCCCTGGACCCGGCCGCGGCCGCCCAGGGGGCCGACCCGTCGACGTGGCCCTACGCAGCCGGCGCCGGGGCACTGCTCGTGGCCGCCGGCGGGGTGTTCCTGCAGCGTCGCCGTCCGTCCCTGGCGACGGCGTCCGCGGCCTCCGAGGCCCCCGCGGCCGGTCGGCCCGCCCGCGCCGAGGCCCCCGCGGCCGGTCGGCCCGCCCGCGCCGAGGCCACCCGCTTCGTGGGACGTCCGGACGGGTTCGTGCTGAGCCGCACGCCGGTGGTGCGGCGGGCGACCTGCGCGCACACCGGCAACGCGCCGGGCACCCGGTTCTGCCGGGACTGCGGTCACCGGCTCGACTGACCGGCACCCGCCCACCACCTGACCGGCCCCGCCTCCCGAGGCGGGGCCGGTCGCCTGCGCGGCCGCGGTCAGGGGGGCGCTGCCGCCGGCCAGGACACCTCGCCGTCGGCGCCGAGCACCGCGCCGACCGACGGGACGTGCGGGGTCAGCCGGCCGTCGGGCATGAGGTGGTGCACCGGCACGCCGCGGCCGAGGACGGCGACGTCGGCGACGATCCGCCGGTGGCAGCGCCACCAGACGCTCTCGCTGCACATCACCGCCACGGTCGCCGTCGCCGCCTCGGCCAGCACCTCGTCGAGCGCCGCCGCGAACTCCGGCGTCCGGGTGTGCGCGGCGTAGGCGGCGAACTGGGCGACGGCCCACCAGCCGTCGGCGACGGGCTCGTCCTGCGGGAGCCGGCGGCGCCCGCCCAGCCGCGCGTCCCACCGGTAGCCGACGCCGGCGGTGGGCAGCCACCGCTCGAGCGCCTCCCGCCGGACGTCGGGGTTGCTGCGGCTGCCCGGGAACCGGCGGACGTCGACGACCAGCCCGACCCCCGCCCCGGTCAGCCGGGCGCCGAGACGGGTGCGGTCGTCGGGGCCGTGGCCGACGGTGAGCAGGGGCACGTCCCCTGCCTACCCCGCCCGCGGTCAGCCGGGGCGGCGGGCGAGGCCGAGCACGTGCGGCGTGGCCGGGAGGGTGAGGCGGGAGTCGGGGAACCGCAGGCGGCGCAGGGTCGTGACCTCGAACCCGGCGCGCTGGATCGAGCCGACCGGGTCGACGGCGGTGTGGCAGCCACCGGCCAGCAGCGGCCACAGGGTCGCGTCGGCGAGGCGTTGCGCCGCGCGCACCCGCCGGGTCGGGCCCAGGCCGTGCTCGAGGAAGGCCAGGGTCCCCCCGGGACGCAGCACGCGGGTGAGCTCGGCGAGCGCCCGGTCGCGGTCGGGCAGCGAGCACAGCACCAGGCAGAGCACGGCGGCATCGGCACCGCCGTCCGGCAGGGGCAGCGCCTCGGCGGTGCCGGCGACGACCGTGACCGGCACGGGCGCCGCCGCAGCCGCACGGGTGGCCAGGCCCCGGAGGTGCGGTTCGGGCTCGACCGCGGTCACCCCGGTCACCGCGGCCGGGTAGCGCGTGAAGTTGCGGCCGTTGCCGCAGCCGACCTCGACCACCGACCCGGACAGCGGCGCGAGCAGCTCGGTGCGCAGTGCGCCGAGGCCCTCGGCGTCCATCCCCTCGCTGATGCGGGCGTACAGGCGGCTGAACACCGGGCGGGGACGGTCCGTCGGCAGGACGCGCTGGCGTGCGGGCACCTCCGGATGGTGCACCGCCGTCGGCCGGCGCGGTGTTCGCGCGCCCCCGGCCCCGCGCCGGCCGGCCCGGCCGGTCATGCTGGTCGGCCGGGCCACGGGGACCGGTCGAGGGGAGCGGTGTGGCACAGGGGACGACGGGATCGCGGACGTCGCTGTGGCGGCTGCCGGCGGTGCGGGCGCTGGCCGGTGCGACGGTGCTGGGCTTCACCAGCTTCACCCTGACCCTGGCCTCGCTGCCCGCGTACGCGGTCGCGGGTGGCGCCGCCGCCGACACCGCCGGGCTGGTCACCGCGGTGTTCCTCGCGGTCACCGTCGCCGGGCAGTCGGTGGTGCCGGCGCTGACCGCGCGGTTCGGCGCGGGCCCGGTGCTGGCCGCCGGGCTCGTCGCCCTCGGCGCCCCTTCGCCGCTCTACGCGGTGGACGACGGGCTGCTCTGGCTCTCGGCGGTGTCCGCGGTGCGCGGCCTCGGCTTCGCGGTGCTCACCGTGCTCGGCGCGACGCTGGCCGCGCGGGTGGCCCCACTGGAGCGGCGCGGCGAGTCGATCGGCCTCTACGGGCTGGCGATCGCGGTGCCCAACCTGGCCTTCGTCCCGGCCGGGGTGGCGCTCGTGCTCGGCGGGCACGCGGCCTGGATGGCGTGGCTGGCCGCCGCGCCGGTGCTCGCGCTGCCGCTGGTGCCCGGTGTCGTCCGTGGTGTGCGCGCCGAGCCGCGCACCGGGACGTCGTCCTCCCGCGCCGCGGTGCGGGCCGCGCTGCCGCCGTCGGCAGTGCTGCTCGTGGTCACCCTCGCCGGCGGCGGGCTGGTGACCTTCCTGCCGATCGAGCGGCCCGACGGCGTCCTCGCGACGGCGACGCTGCTGGTCTTCGGCGTCACCGCGGCGGCCGGCCGCTGGCGGGCCGGCGTGCTCGCCGACCGGACGGGCACCCGGCTGCTGCTGCCGCTGGCCCTGCTCGCCTCGGCGGCCGGGCTCGTCGCCGTCGCGCTCGGGCTGGGCGCCGGCGCCGGCTGGGTCCTCGCCGGTGCCGCCGTCTTCGGCGCGGGCTACGGAGCGGTGCAGAACCTGACGCTGCTGACCGCCTTCGCCCGCGCCGGCGAGGGCGGGGCCACCGCCGCCAGCGCGATGTGGAACGCCTCGTTCGACGCGGGGACCGCCGTCGGCGCGCTCGTGCTCGGCCTCGTCGCGGCGGGGGTCGGGCTGCCGTGGACCTACGTCCTCGTGGCCGGGGCGCTGCTGCTCACCCTCCCGCTGGCGCGGGTGGCGACCCGCCCGGCGTGACCGGGCGGCCCCCCGCAGGGTCCCGCCGCCGGCCCCGTCCAGGGGCCCGCCCCGAGCCTGCGAGGGGTGGGGAGGACGGGGTCCTTCTCTGGTGGGGGGCCGGGGGTCCTTCAGCCGGCGACGCGGGCGGCGGCCTCGCGCAGCGCGCGGAGGACGAGGACCTCCTCGGCCGACCGGCGCAGCCAGGTGCGCAGCCCGTCGGGGTCGCCGCGGTGCCTGTCCCGCAGCTGCCCGAGGTTCAGCTGCCGGGTGCTGGCCTGCGCGCGCTGGGCCGGGGGGAGCTGCCGGCCGTGGGCGCGCGCGATCGTGGTCAGGCCGGCGCCGACGAACACCAGGTCGCGGATCTCGGTGATGCCGGCGAGCAGCTCGTCCACCCCGGCGGCGTCGTCGGCGGAGAGGCGGCGGACCAGTTCGTCGGCGGTCTCCCGACCAGCGGCCTGTGGGTCTGGGGCAGTCACCCGCACCATTGTCGTCGTCCGTGCGCGGGGAGTCCCGGCGCCCCCCGGCGATGATCATGGGGTCGTTGCCGACGGCGACGGCGTGCCCGACCGTGTCGCCTGCAACGCCCCCATGATCAACGGGGGATCGGGCGTCACGCGTCGCGACGGGCGAACACGACCGCGGCGAGCGCCAGGACGACGGCGACCTCGGCGACGAACACCGCGAAGCCCACCCACGGGTCGAGCAGCAGCGGGTTGAACGACTCCGGCGTCGCGATCCGCGACCCGGCGTTGCCCGGCATCAGCTTGGTCGCCCACTCGCCCCAGGCGCCGGGCAGCACCATCACCAGGTTGCCGACGACGAACACCAGGCCCAGCACGACGGCCAGCGCCGCGGCGGTGTGCCGTACCAGCAGGCCGACGCCGGCGGCGAACAGCCCGAGCCCGGCCATGTACAGGCCGCTGCCGAGGATCGACCGCAGCACGCCGTCGTCGGTCAGCGCCAGGCCGATGCCCTCGCGGTCGAGGAACCAGTTGCCGCCGAGGTAGCCGGCCAGCGCGGTCAGGGTGCCGGCGGCGAACAGCGTCGAGGCGAGCACCGCGGCCTTGGCCGCCAGCACCGCGCCGCGCCGCGGGGTGGCCGCGAGCGTCGCGCGGATCATCCCGGTCCCGTACTCGCTGGTGACCACGAGCGCGCCCAGGACGACGGCGGTGACCTGCGCGAACACCACCCCCCAGGTGACGAAGGCGCCCACCGGCTCGCCGACGTCCCCACGGGCCAGCGCCTCGGCGCTCAGCGCGCACACCAGCGTGGTCAGGCCGGCGCCCAGCCCGAGCATCGCGGCCAGCGACCAGGGCGTCGAGCGGACGGTCCAGAACTTGACCCACTCGGCCCGCAGCGTCGCCCCGGCGCCGGGCGCCGCCGGGGTCTCGGTCCGGGTCCAGGCGTGCGTGCCCACGGTCGCGGTCATCGGGAGGCTCCTGCGGGGGTGGCGGCGTACTCGACGCTGTCGCCGGTCAGGGTCATGAAGGCGTCCTCGAGCGAGGAGCGCACCAGGGTCAGCTCGTGCAGCAGCAGGCCGGAGCGGCCGACCAGCTCACCGACGGCGGCCGCCTCCAGGCCGCGCACCCGCAGCTCCCCGCCGTGCGCGGCGACGTCCAGGCCCTCGCGGCGCAGCAGGGTGGCGACCTGGTCGTGCTGCGGGCTGCGGACCCGCACGTGGGAGGCGGCGTGCTGGGCGACGAACTCCGCCGTCGAGCAGTCGGCCAGCACCCGGCCGCGGCCGATGACGACGAGGTGGTCGGCGGTCAGGGCCATCTCGGACATCAGGTGGCTGGAGACGAACACCGTGCGGCCCTCGGCGGCGAGGTCGCGGGCGAGGGTGCGCACCCAGCGGATGCCCTCGGGGTCCAGGCCGTTGACCGGCTCGTCGAGGACGACGACCGGCGGGTCGCCGATCAGCGCGGCCGCGATGCCCAGCCGCTGGCCCATGCCGAGGGAGAACCGGCCGACCCGCTGGTCGGCGACCGCGGTGAGCCCGACCAGGTCGAGCACCTCGTCGACGCGGGTCCGCGGGATGCCGTTGCTGGCCGCCAGCCAGCGCAGGTGGTCGCGTGCCGAGCGGCCCGGGTGCAGGGCGCGCGCCTCGAGCAGCGCGCCCACCTCGCGCAGCGGGGCGGGGTGGTCGGCGTAGCGGCGGCCGTTGACGGTGACGCTGCCCGAGGTCGGGCGGTCCAGGCCGAGGACCATCCGCATCGTCGTGGACTTCCCCGCGCCGTTGGGGCCGAGGAAGCCGGTCACCCGGCCGGGCTCGACGGTGAAGCCGATCCCGTCGACGGCGGTGCGGGGGCCGTAGGTCTTGGTCAGGCGGTGTGCGGCGATCACGGGGTCACCGGGCCGGGGGAGGTCGGGGAGGTCATGGCGTCGAGGCTCTCGGCCGCCGGCGCCCGCGGGTATCGGGGAACCCCCTGGACCGACCCTGACCGGTCCCTGATGCGGCGAGATCGCCGATCACGCACGCCTCCGACCCCGGGACCGCGCGAGGTCGCCGATCTCGCCGGGGACCGCTACGCCGAGCGGGGCAGGGCCGCCTCGGGGCGCAGCAGCCGGCGCAGCGCCACCGCGGCCTCCCGTCCGGCCCGGTTGGCGCCCACCGTGCTCGCCGAGGGGCCGTAGCCGACCAGGTGCACCCGCGGCTCCCCGGCCACGTGCGTGCCCTCCATCCGGATGCCGCCGCCGGGCCCGCGCAGCCCCAGCGGCGCCAGGTGGCCCAGCGCCGCGCGGAAACCGGTGGCCCACAGGACGGCGTCGGCGCGGACGAACCGGCCGTCGTCCCACGCCACGCCGTCGGGGGTGAACCGGTCGAACACCGGCAGCCGGGCGAGGACGCTGCGGGCGCGCGCCTCCCGCACCCAGGGCGTGACGACCAGCCCGGTCACGCCGACGACGCTGCCGGGGGAGCGGCCCTCGCGGACGGCGTCCTCGACCAGCGCGACCGCCGCCCGCCCCTCGTCGGGGCCGAACGGCGCCTCGCGCCAGACCGGTGGGCGCCGGGTCACCCAGGTGGTGTCGGCGACCTCGGCGATCTCCCCCAGCAGCTGCACCGCCGAGGCGCCGCCGCCCACCACGACCACCGACTGCCCGGCGAACTCCGCGGCGCCCCGGTAGTCGACCGGGGTCAGCTGGCGGCCGCGGAAGAGCTCCTGCCCGGGGTAGCGCGGCACGAACGGCCGGGTCCAGGTGCCGGTGGCGTTGACGACGGCGTCGGCGGTCCAGTCGCCGTCCGACGTCTCGACGCGGAAGCGGTCGTCCGGCCATGCCCTCCGGCCCGACTCCGCGCCGCGGTCCGCTCCTCGCGCGCAGAGCTCGCTGCGATGCTCCCTGCGGCTGTCGTCGGGCGCACGGCGGACGGCGCGCACCCGGACCGGCCGGTGCACCGGCAGGGCGAAGTGCCGCTCGTACTCGGCGAAGTAGGCGGGAACCGCGTCGGCGGCCGGCACGTCGTCCCCTGCCGGGGGGAACGGCAGGCCGGGCAGGTCGTGCACGTGGTGGGTGCGGGCCAGCGTCAGCGAGGGCCAGCGGTGCTGCCAGGCGCCCCCGGCGCGCTCCTCGGCGTCCAGGACGACGAGGTCGAGCCCCAGGCGGGCCAGGTGGTGCGCCGCGCTCAGCCCGGCCTGGCCGGCCCCGATGACGACGACCTCGACGTCCCTGCTCACGCGAGGGTCAACCGCGGCAGGCGCCCCCGGCTTCCGGCCGCAGCCGGTCCAGGTCGGCACCCGTGAGCGTCGCGGTGTCGTGCGGGTCGTACCCGAACCGGACGGTCACCGCGCCCGGCCGGGCCTCGACCAACCACGTGGGCCGCTCCGCCGTCCCGTCGGCCGGCCGGTACCACCACCGCTCGGCCAGCAGCGGCAGACCGCAGCGGCGGAGGAACGCCTCCGCGGCCGGCCGGTCGGGCAGGACGCGCAGAGCGGCGCCGAACAGCGCGCGAGCGACCACCACGTCGCCGTCGCCACGCCGCTCGGTGGAGAGCCAGCCCACCAGTTCACCGTCCTCGGCGCGGTGGACCGGCGTCCGCTGCTCGGTGCGGGTCACGTGTCGACCGTAGGGAGGCCCGCAACGCCGTTTCCCGCGTCTTGCGGGTCTCTTGCGGTTGTCCCGCGGGTGTCCTGCGGATGGGCCGCCAGAGTCCTCCGTGTCACCGGGACGACGAGCAGCGGGGCGTCACCGGTGGGACCGGCCCCGGCCGGGGCCCGAGGACAGCCGGCGTCTCCATCGCACGGGGGGACGGAGCCGCCGGCGCACCGACCGGCGGCGTCGAGGGGGACGACGCCGCCGGGCACGACGACCGGCACCGCCGTGGGGGACGGCGGCGCCGGCCGGAACGAGGGACGACCGGGGACGCCGCGGGGACGGCGCACCCGGTCGCACGACGACCGGCACGACCGCGGGGGACGGGAGGGCCGGTCGAGGGGAACGCACGGGGCCGGCCGCGGGGGACCGCGGCCGGCCCCGCCGCGTTGCCGGGATCCCGGCCGACCCGGGACGCCCCGTGGCGGACGGTGCCCATCCCGGTGCGAAGCGTCCGGCGCAACGGCGCGTGCACTCCGTCCTGCACGGTTCCGCAATACAGGTTACGTTCGTGTCGTGACACAGTGTGACGAGACTGCGCGAGCGGTCTGCCCGACCCGCACGCGGACCGGGGGACGTCGACTCGACGCGTCGCGGGACGCCGCGATCGCCTCGGCCGTGATCGAGGTGCTCGGCCGGTCCGGCTACGCCGGCCTGACGATGGACGCCGTCGCGATGGTCGCCGGGGTCGGCAAGGCGACCATCTACCGGCGCTGGTCGAGCAAGGCCGAGCTGCTGCTCAGCGTGATGGACGTGGCGGGCGCGCCGGTGCTGCAGGTGCCCGACACGGGGAAGCTCCGCGAGGACCTGGTCACCGTCCTGACCGAGGTGGTGGAGCTCTTCAGCGGTCCCTCGGGGCGGGCGATCCGCAGCCTGCTCGGCGCCGTCATCGACGACCCGGTGCTGCAGGAGGGCAGCCGCCGCCTGCCGCTGGCCAACTGGGACGCCGCCTGGGAGACCGTCGTCGCCCGCGCGGTCGAGCGCGGCGAGATCCCCGCCGGCGCCGGGCAGTCGCTCGCGGGGGAGGTCGGCCCGGCGGTGCTCGCGCTGCGCTGGCTGGTCACCGGGCGGCCGCTGGACCACACCGTGGTGACCGACCTGGTCGACCGCGTCGTCCTGCCGCTGTTGCAGCGTCCGTAGCGCTGCAGGGCCGCAGCAGCGATGCTGTGGGCCGATCCCCCGGGTGCCGGGGCGACGGGGTGGGAGGACGCGTGAACCTGGAGAAGGTCGTCTTCGGGTTCTTCGTCCTGCTCGCCGCCACGCTGAACTTCGGCTTCTTCCTCGGCGACATGCGCGACCCCGACCTGCACAACCCCTACGAGCTCTTCGCCGCGGTCGTGGTCAACCTCATCGCCCTGGTGCTGAAGTTCGGCGACCGCACCCAGATCGGCGCCGTGCACCTGGCGACCAGCATCGTCGCGGTCCTCCAGCTCGTCGGGGCGGCCCTGATGTACGGCTACGCCGAGTACGTCTCGTCGGCCGGCATGACCGAGGGCTGGACGTCGAGCGTCGTGTCCCTGTCCGGGGGCGCGCTGCTGGCCAACCTGGTCTCCGTCGTCCTGCTGGTGATCGAGACCGTCTCCTTCCACCGCGGGTGAGCCGGAGGCCGCCGTGGGCAATCCCCTGCTGACGTTCTGGGCGCGCCGCAACCGGCGCGAGGAGGAGGAGCGGCGGGCCCGGCGCGCCCGGCTGCTGGCGTCCGCCGCGTCGGCCAACCGGGCCTCCGAGACCGTCTTCCTGGTCCTGCGGCGGATGCGGGCGCCCCTGATCGTGCTGATCGCGATCTTCTCGATCAGCGTGGTGGGCCTGACGGTGATCCCCGGCCAGGACGCCGAGGGCCGGCCGTGGGACATGGGCTTCTTCGACGCCATCTACGTCATGAGCTACACGGCGACGACGATCGGCTTCGGTGAGATCCCGTACCCGTTCACCTACAACCAGCGGATGTGGCTCACCATCTCGATCTACCTCACGGTGGTCGGTTGGGCCTACGCGATCGGCTCGCTGCTCGGCCTGCTGCAGGACCGGGCGTTCCGCTCGGCGCTCGCGCTCCAGCAGTTCACCCGCAAGGTGGCCCGGCTGTCCGAGCCGTTCGTGCTCATCGCCGGCTACGGCCGCGCCGGCGAGCTGCTCGGGCACTCGATGGACGCCCTGGGCCGCCGGGTCGTCGTCCTCGACCGCAACGCCGAGCGGATCGACGGGCTGGAGCTCGAGTCCTACCACGGCGACGTCCCCGGGCTCGCCGCCGACGCCCGGGACCCCGGGCACCTCGGGGTCGCCGGCCTGGACCACCCCTGCTGCGAGGCCGTCGTCGCGCTCACCGACGACGACGAGGCCAACCTCGCCGTCGTCATGACCACCGCGCTGCTGCGTCCCGACGTCCCGGTCATCGCCCGGGCGACGACCGACGTCATGGCCGAGCGGATGCGGGTCTTCGGCTCGCCGAGCGTGGTCAACCCGTTCGACCTGTTCGGCGACCACGTGCAGCTCGCGCTGCGGGCGCCGGCGTCCTACCAGCTGCTGACCTGGCTGGAGAGCGGCCCCGGCGCCCCGCTGCCCCACCGGGCCTCACCGCCCCGCGGCGGCCGCTGGGTGGTCTGCGGCTACGGCCGGCTGGGCCGTGAGCTCACCGAGGACCTGCGCGCCGAGGGCATCGACGTGACCGTCATCGACCCGAGCCCGCACGACGACGTGGACGACGTGGTCGTGGCCGGCGGCTACGAGTCCGGCGTGCTGGCCGCGGTGGGGCTCGAGGAGGCCGTGGGCTTCGTGGCCGGGACCGACAACGACATCACCAACCTCTCCCTGGTGGAGACCGCCCGCCGGACCAACCCGACCCTGTTCCTCGCCGCCCGCCAGAACGTGCCGTCGAGCGCGCCGCTGTTCGCCGCGATGGAGCTCGACGCGCTGCTGGTCCCGACCGAGGAGATCGCGCACGAGGTCTACGCGCAGCTCTCCACCCCGCTGCTGTGGCGCTTCCTGCGTGACATGCCGGCGCTCGGGGACGAGTGGGCCGCGCAGTTGGTCGACCGGCTCACCGCCCTGTGCGGGCAGCACCTGCAGGCGCTGTGGAAGGTGCGGCTCACCGAGCGGGAGGCCCCGGCCCTCATGCCGTGGCTGGCCTCGGGGGAGGCCCGGCTCGGCGACCTCATGCGCAACCCGGAGGACCGCGACGAGTGCCTCCACGCCGTGCCGCTGCTCCTGCTCCGCAGGGACGACGCCACGCTGGCACCCGGACCCGATGCGCTGCTGGCCACCGGGGACGAGCTCCTGCTCGCCGGCTGGCCGGCCGCCCGGCGGGCGCTGGAGCGCACCCTGATCGTGGACGCCGTCCGTGAGTACGTGGTCAGCGGTCGCCGGGTGCCGTCGAGCTGGCTCTGGCGGAGGCTCGCCGGCACCCCCACGGCGGACGAGGAGACCGGGGACCGGCCGCCCGCGCCCACGCCGTCCTGACCCGGCGGGTCTAGGGGTCCAGCCGGAAGACGTCGTCGGGGCTGATGACCTCGGTGATCGCGGTGCCGAACGCCGACGACGACTGGGCCACGTCCCCGCTGAGCGGCGGTGCATCCGAGTTGAGCAGCACCACCAGGCTGGTCTCCCGCTCCGGCAGGTGGAGGGTGAGGCTCTGGTACCCGGGCAGCGACCCGTTGTGCCCGATCCACCCCTGGACGACGAAGATGCCCAGCCCGTAGCCGACCCCGGGCAGCGCACCCGGCGGTGCGGCGGTCTCCAGGCGCTGGGCCTGGGTCCCCGGCTCGAGCAGGGTGCCCCTGGCCACGGCCTCCGCCCACGTCTGCAGGTCGTCGAGGGTCGAGGTCATCGCCCCGGCCGCCCACCCCCAGGACGGGTTGAAGTCGGTGGCCACGACGACCTGGCCCTCGAAGGCGGTGTACCCCTCGGCGTGCGGCTCCGGGAAGGCGTTGTCGGTCGGGAGGACCGTGTCGTCGAGGGCGAGGGGCTCGAGCACCTCCTGCTCGAGGTACTCGTGCAGGGGCAGGCCGCTGACCTGCTCCACGACCAGTCCGAGCAGGATCGTGTTGGTGTTGCTGTACTCCCAGCCCTCACCCGGCGGGAAGTTCAGCGGGTGCGCGAAGGAGTACTCCAGCAGCTGCTGCGGGGTGAAGCTCCGGTACGGATCGCTGGCGAGGGCCTGGAAGAAGTCCTCGTCGGCGCTGTAGTTGAACAGGCCGCTCTGCATCCGCGCGAGCTGCCGCAGCGTGATCCGGTCGCCCTCCGGCACCCCCGCCACGTACTCGCCGATCGGGTCGTCCAGGCCCACCGCGCCGTCGTCGACGAGCTGGAGCAGAGCAGTGACCGTGAAGGTCTTCGTCTCGCTGCCGATGCGGCTGTGGAAGTCCGTGCGCATGGGCTCCCCGGTCGCCGTGTCGGCGACCCCGAACGCCGCCTCGTACCGGCAGTCCGGACCCGACACCCCGACGATCACCCCCGGGACGCCCGTCCGCTCCAGCGTCGCGGTGACGACCGCGTCCAGCTGCGCGCTGACGCTGCTGTCACACCGGAGCTCGGCGCCGTCCGGGTGCGCCACCGGCGCCGCCCAGGCCGCGCCGCCCAGGGGGGCGAGGACCAGGACGCCGGAAGCGACCCCCGCGGTGAGCGTGCGGCGCCACCTCGGGTGGGGCGTGGGACGGGTTGCTGCGCCCATGGCGGCCTCCACCTCGTGATCGGCTGCCGGCGAGCCTGGGCGGGACGTCCGGGACGGGTCAAGGAGGCCCCACGATCCTGCACCCGTCCGCCCCGCGTGTCCCGACGTCCCGTGTGCCGCCGGGCCACGACGCGCTCCAGCCCGGGGCTGCCGGATCGCCTCCACCGCCACCTGCGCGACGGCGTGAACGCCTTACCCGGCGGCCCGGCTGGTGCTTCACTTCGTGTCAGCGGGGCCGACTCGGCGGGCGCGTCCCCGGCGCGGCTGCGGAGAGCGGTTCGAGGTCCAGTCGCACGGCGAGGAGCCGCAGATGCACACGCTGACCGCACCGCTGCCACCCCGGACCGTCCTGGTGGCCGAGCCCTGCGTGGCCGGCGACATCGGCCCCGAACGCCGGGAGATCGAGTGCGAGCCGGTGGCCGACCCGGCCCCGGCCGCGCCGAGCCCCGAACCCGTCCCAGCGGCACCCGCCCCGGCGTGACCCTGCCGGCCGATCCCGGCGCGGATCCGCCGGCGCTGGTCCCGGGGGAGCTGCGGGGCTACCGGCGCTTCCGCCTGGCCGAGGACGGGCTGCGCCCGCCGGTGCACGTCGGCGCCGGCCCCTGGAGCTGGCCGGTCGAGCACGCCCGCTGCATGGTGGACGAGGGGCACCTGCCGCCGGCGCGGGGGTGCGGCTGCGGCCTCTACGGCTGGTACCACCCGAGCCACACCGGCCTGGGCACCGGCTGGGGGGACGTGACCGCGGTGGTCGCCGCCCGCGGCCGGATCGTCCTGGGCGACACCGGCTTCCGCGCCGCCGCGGCCCGCGTCCTGGCCGTCAGCCTCCCTCGCCGCGCCCGCTTCTCCCGCCGGCGCCGCCGCCGCTGCGAGCGGCTGCTGGCCGACCGCTACCCCGGGGTGCCCGTCTACCGGTCGCGGCGGCGGATGCTGTGCCGGCACCCGCCCGAGGACCTGTCGGCCCTCGGCATCGCCGTCCGTCCCAGCCGGGCGCCGTGCTACGGCTGGACCGCGCTGGCCGTGTGGCTGGCCGGCGTCCTGGTGCTGTGCTCGGTCGCCGTGGTCCCGCGGCCGGTGCTCCTCGGGATCACCCCCGCCGGGTGGCTCGGGGCGCTCGCCTGCTTCGTCCTGTGGCAGGTGCTGCTGGGCTGGCTGGTGTCCCGGGCGTCCCCGCTGCCCGGTCAGGCGCCGCGGTAGGTGCCGACCGTCCAGAGGTTGCCGTCGGCGTCGCGGACCCCGAACTCGTGCGAGCCGTAGTCGGTGTCGTGCAGCTCCCGCAGCACCTCGACCCCGGCCAGGCCGCGGACGCGCTCCCAGGCGGCGTCGACGGTGGCCGGCTCGGCCGCGACGACGTAGACGCCCTGCGGTCCGAGGGCGCCCCAGTCGCCGGGCTTGCCGCGGGTGCCGAACATGACGCCCCCGCCGTCCGGCCAGCGCGCCTCGGCGTGCGCGACGGTGCCGTCCTCGTCGCGGTAGCAGGCGGTGACGGTGAAGCCGAGTCCCTCGGTGAGGAAGCGGACGCCGGCGTCGACGTCGGTGAAGCCGACGCTCGGCCAGACGGTGGGAGCAGGGGCGGTGGTCGTCGTCGCATCGGTCATGTGGGGGAGGGTGCCTGCTCGGCCCGGGCGCCGTCTTGGACGAACGGGAGCTCCTCGCGCAGCCACGTGCCGACGCTGCACCCGGCCAGCGCCCGCCACTCCCGGGCCAGGTGCGGCTGGTCGGCGTAGCCGCAGCGGACCGCGACCTCGGCCAGCGGCGGACGCCGCGGGTCGAGCAGCAGCCGGCGGGTGGCCTCGAACCGGGCGATCCGCGCCGCCTGCTTGGGCGGGACGCCGGTGGCCAGCCGGAACTGCTCGCTCAGGTGGCGCCGGCTCCAGCCGACGTGCGCGGCCAGGTCCTCGACCCGGCAGCGACCCGCGCTGCGGTGCAGCACGCGCCAGGCCTCGCGCACCTCGGGCGGCACGGGCGCGACGCCCCCGCAGAGCCGGTCGAGCAGCGCCGCGTCGAGCCGGGCGAACCGCTCGGTCCAGCCGGGTGCCGCGGCCAGGTCGTCGACGAGCCGGTCCGCCGCCCGGCCGAGGACGTCGGCCAGGTCGACGGTGCGCTCGGCGAGCTCGGCCGCCGGCAGCCCGAGGAGCGCACCGGCGGCCAGGGGGGTGAGGGCGTACTGGAGGCCGTCCTGCGGTCGGGTGGCGTCGATGAGGGCCGGCCGGGTGTGCAGGCCCCCGACCACGGCGTGCGCGGCCACGGCCGGGCCGGTGCCGCTGACCCGCAGCGGTGCGGCCAGCTCGACGACCAGCGCGAGGTGGCGCGAGGGCAGCCCGCGGTGCAGCCCCGTGGGCATGGCGGGGGAGCGGTAGGCGTGCGCCGCCGCCACGAACGGGCGCAGCGGCGCCGGGACGACGTGGCGCACGAGGGACACGGGTCGGACCTCCCCCCGCTCGCCGCCCGGTGGACTCCGGGCACCCGTTCTAGGCGTTGGACCAGTCGAACTCGTAGAGGATCCAGTTGGTGTCCTGGAAGGACAGGTCCAACCCCTCGGCCGTCGCCCGGTAACTGCCCACACCGCACTCGCCCTTGGTCCAGATGAAACCGTCGGGGAGCACGATGTGTGCCTCGTGCCGCTCGCCGGTGACCGGGTTCTTGAAGTAGTCGCCGGAGGCCTCCCCGACGCCTTCCACCCGGACGGTGGCCCGCAGGCCCTCGGCCTCGATCGTGATCGGGGCCTTGACCAGGCCGGTGACCTGGAACGTGGAGCCGAGGATCTCCCACGGCAGCCCGCCGTAGGCCCCGGTGTAGATGTTGGCGAGCTCGCCGATCTGCTCGTCGGTCGTCTCCGGTGTGACGACGAAGACGGCACGGCCGTTCCCGTCGTGGATGGCCTTCGGCCAGTCGAGGATGGCGACCGCGGTGACCCCGCTCAGGTCGACGTCGCCGGAACGGCCCTCGGTGATGACGTTGGCGACCATCGCCTTGCAGCTGTTGTCCGAGGAGGTGGGGAAGCCGCTGAAGTTGCAGGTACAGCCGGGGTTGCAGTTGCAGAACTCGTATCCGACGCCGCGCAGCCGGTAGCTGGTCCGGCTGGTGCTGTCCGGCACGGTGGCGGTCATGGCGGTGCCTCTCAGGCGGTGGTGAGGGTGGACAGGAGGTGCGGTGCGACGAGCAGGAGCAGTCCCGTCGCGGCGAGCAGGAGGGCCGCCGGCCGGACGACGCGCTTCCCGAACGGCAGGACCTTCTCCGCGAAGATCAGCCCGGCCACGCCCACCATCCACAGCGGCTCCATCACCCCGACCGCGACCAGGACGAGCATGAAGGCCCAGCAGCAGCCCACGCAGTACGCGGCGTGACCGGCTCCCAGCCGCACCGCGGTGAGCGGGTTGCGCAGGTTCCCGCGAGCCCGCAGGAACATCCCCAGCGGCGTACGGCACCGGGACAGGCAGACGTCCTTGAGCGGGCTGAGCTGGTGCGCGGCGGCCACCAGCAGCGCCACCCCGGCGAAGCGGCCGACCCAGGCCTCGCCGTCCATGACGGCTGGTGAGACCACCCGCCACGCCAGGTACGCCGGCACCCCGAGGGAGGTCCACACCAGGAGGTAACCGGCGAGGAAGAACGGCGTCGGCGCCGCGGTGCGCGCGCTCGCCCGCGCGTACAGCCGTACGGCGGGCAGCACCGCCGGCAGCATCATCGCGGCCATCATCGCCAGCCAGGCGAGCAGGAAGCCGGCCAGCGCGGCGTCCATGGCCATGTCCGACCGGAGCGTGAGCCACCAGCAGACGGCGGCGACCGCCAGCAGGACGGCGATGAGGAGCCGGTCCTGCGCCAGACGGCCGGTGCGGGCCGGGATCGGCGGTGCGGGGTTCGTGGTCATCACCACCCCTGGCTCGGGGATCGAACGCTAGCTCCGCCCCGGTAGCCCGGACAAGGCCAGTTCCCGCGGGGTCGTCGCCCAGCCCTCACCCACGAGGAGCGCGGAGTGCGTGACCACCGCACCTTCGGTGGGTGCGCCGGGGTGGGCCGTCCCGCTCGGGGCAACAGGCCAGGTGTGAAGTTGCCGGGTGCGCCATCAGGGACTCGAACCCCGAACCCGCTGATTAAGAGTCAGCTGCTCTGCCAATTGAGCTAATGGCGCGTGTCGTCCGGCTGCACCGGGTGACGGGGCAGAACGATACCAGCGCTCCCGGGCCCGTCGACGGCTGGTCCTGCAACGCAGCGGACGAGGTCGTTCCGGCATCGACGTGGACACTGGTTGGTCGGTGCAAGCCGTCGTCCCGGGGGAGACGACTGCCCAGGACGCGGAGGAGATGGTGATGCGGAGGACGTCGGCGCTGGTCACGGCCACGGCACTGGCCCTGCTGGCCGGCTGCCAGGGGACCCGTGACGGCGGGACGGCGGCGGCGCCGAACACCGCCGAGGTGCCCCCGGTCGCGGTCGAGGTCTCGCCGACCGACGGTGCGACCGACGTCTCGCCCACGATCCCGATGGAGATCTCCGTCACGGACGGCGAGCTCACCGACGTGGAGGTCGTCGACGCAGCCGGGGCCGAGGTCCCGGGGGCGGTGGCCGACTCGCCCGAGGACCCCGCCGTCGACGTCTGGACGCCGGAGACCCCGCTGGCCTACGGCACCACCTACACGCTGACCGCCACCGCCGAGGGGGAGGGCGCGGAGCCCGCCGAGGCCGCGACCACCTTCACCACGGTCACCCCGCAGCGGCAGCTGACGCCGTCGATCGGCCCGCTGGACGGCCAGACGGTCGGCGTCGGCATGCCGATCCGCGTCTACTTCGACCAGCCGGTGATCGAGAAGGCCGCCGTCGAGCGCAACCTGACGGTGACCAGCTCGACCCCGACCGACGGCG
This sequence comes from Geodermatophilus siccatus, assembly GCF_900103785.1. Taxonomy (GTDB): domain Bacteria; phylum Actinomycetota; class Actinomycetes; order Mycobacteriales; family Geodermatophilaceae; genus Geodermatophilus; species Geodermatophilus siccatus. The sequence goes on from NZ_FNHE01000003.1 coordinate 387,221, forward strand.
TCTGGAACTGGTTCAGCGACACCGAGGTGCACTTCCGCCCGTCGCAGTACTGGCCGGCCGACACCGACGTCACCCTCGACGCCGACCTCTACGGCGTCGACCTCGGCAACGGCGTGTGGGGCGAGACCGACCGCACGGTCTCCTTCTCCATCGGCGAGCGGCACGTGTCCATCGCCGACGCGAGCACCCACCAGATGGAGGTCTACGACGGCGACCAGCTGGTGCAGACCTGGCCGATGAGCGCCGGCAGCCCGGACAACCCCAGCTACAACGGCGCACACGTGGTCACCGAGATGAACGCCGACCGGGTCATGGACTCCAGCACCTACGGCGTCCCGGTCGACAGCCCCGGCGGCTACCGCACGCCGGTGAAGTGGGCCGTCCGCATCTCCGACAGCGGCGAGTTCGTGCACGCGGCGCCCTGGTCGGTGGCCCAGCAGGGCCGGGAGAACGTCTCCCACGGCTGCATCAACCTCTCCACCGACCGGGCCCGCTGGTTCTTCGAGTTCTCGCAGCCCGGGGACGTCGTGGAGATCCGCGGCTCCGACGCCGGCACGCTGCGCTCGCCCATCCACGACTGGACCATCCCCTGGGAGGAGTGGAAGGCCGGCAGCGCGCTCGACTGAGCCGTTTCCCACCCGGCTCGAAGGGGCATGATCGCCGCGTCCCCTGAGCGCGAGGAGAGTGCCGTGGACACCTGGGTGATCGTGCTGATCGTCGTGGTCGTGGTGGCGCTGCTGGCAGCGCTCGCCCTGACCATGGCCAAGCGCAACCGCATCAACAGCGCCCGGAAGCGGGAGCAGGCCCGTGACCACCTGCGCGAGGCGGAGCTGCGCAGGGCACAGGCCGAGAAGGAGCAGGCGGCCGCCGAGGAGCAGGCGGCCCGTGCCCGGCGGGAGCGCGCCGAGGTCGAGGAGCGCACCCGGCTGGCCGAGCAGGAGGCCCGGGAACGGGCGGCCACCGCGCAGGAGCACGCGTCGGCGGCCGAGCAGCTGCGCGCCAAGGCCGAGAAGCTGGCACCCGACCTCGCCGACGGCCACGGCAACCGCACCAGCGGTCAGGCCGGTCCCGACCAGCCCGCCGGCGGCGCCACCCGCCGCTGAGTTCCGGCCCCCCGGACGGTCTGACGTCCGAGGGGGCCGACCGACGCCCTCCCGATCCGGAGGGGCGCCATGACCGACCTGCTCGCCATCGGCACGCGCAAGGGCCTGTGGCTGGCCCGCAGCGAGGACGACCGCCGCACCTGGACGCTGGGTGGGCCGCACCTGCTCGCCCAGGAGGTCGCGGCGGTCTCGATCGACACCCGCGGCCCGACCCCGCGCGTGCTCGCGGGCATCCAGTACGGCCACTGGGGTCCGACCGTGATGTGGTCCGACGACCTCGGCGCCAGCTGGCAGGAGACCGAGAGCGGCGCCATCCGCTTCCCCGAGGACACCGGTGCGGCGCTCGCCCGCGTCTGGCAGCTGCGCCCCGACAGCGCCGACCGGCCCGGCGTCGTGTGGGCCGGCTGCGAGCCGCACTCGCTGTGGCGCAGCACCGACGGCGGCCGCAGCTTCGACCTGGTCCGTCCGCTGTGGGACCACCCCCACCGGCCGACCTGGCAACCGGGCGGCGGCGGCGGAGCGGTGCACACGGTGCTGCCCGACCCCGCCTCGGACCGGGTGACCGTCGCGATGAGCACCGGCGGCGTCTACGTCAGCGAGGACGGCGGTGACGGCTGGGAGCCGCGCAACTCCGGCATCAGCGCCGTGTTCCTGCCCGAGCCCGCGCCCGAGTACGGCCAGTGCGTGCACAAGGTCGCCGTCGACGCGGCCGGTGTGGACCGCTTGTACGCCCAGAACCACTTCGGCGTCTTCCGCACCGACGACGCGGGGCGGTCCTGGACGTCCATCGCCGGCGGCCTGCCCGCCGACTTCGGCTTCCCGGTGGTCGCCTCGCCGTCCACCCCGGGCACCGCCTGGGTGGTGCCGCTGGTCGCCGACGTGCAGCGCGTGCCCCCGGAGGGCCGGCTGCAGGTGCACCGCACCCGCGACGCGGGGGAGACCTGGACCGCCCTGACCACCGGCCTGCCCGACGCCTGCTGGGCGGCCGTCGTGCGCGACGCGGCCTGCGCCGACGAGGCCGACCCGACCGGGCTCTACCTCGGCACCCGCGACGGCTGCGTCTACGCCAGCGCCGACGAGGGCGACACCTTCGCCCTGGTCGCCGACCACCTGCCCGACGTGCTCGTCGTCCGCGCCGCCCGGATCTGACCGTGAGCGTCGAGGTGGTGCTGCCCGGCGTCCTGGCCGACCTGGCCGGCGGCACCAAGCACCTGCAGGTCGAGCCGGCCGGCGGCACGCTCGCCGACCTGCTGGACACGCTGGCCGCCGTCCACCCGGCGCTGGCCCGCCGGATCCGCGACGAGGCCGGCGCGGTGCGGCGCTTCGTCAACGTCTACGTGGACGGCGACGACGTCCGGTACGCCGGCGGGCTGGGCACGCCGGTGCCCGACGGCGCGGTCGTCCAGGTGCTGCCGTCGGTGGCCGGTGGGTGAGCGGACAGGGGCGGGAGCCCGACAGCGAGCGCCGGCGAGCGAGGAGCGGAGCGCCTCGCGGGAGCGAACGGGGTCGCTGGGTCAGAGGACGGCGAGCTCGGCGCACTCCGCGCACAGCTGCGAGCTGTCGTAGTCCTCCGGCGGCCACACGGTCTCCTCGTCCACCGCGACGTAGGCACCGCACAGCGCCTTGCGGCTGCGGCCGGTCACCCGGCCGATCGTCGCGTGCGCCGGCCCGATCTGCCGCGGGACGAGGCCCTCCGCGCTGCCCACCGAGCCGACCATCACGACGGCGTGAGCGGTCCCGTAGGAGTAGGCGAGAGTCATGGCCCCAGCGTCGCCAGCGGGGGCCGGGCCCGGCCAGCACCCGGGGAGCGCGTGTCCGGTGCACCCGCCCCAGGAGTCGCTGGCGTCACACGGGTACGGCTCCCGGACCGGGGACCGGTTCGGACTCAACAATCCCCGGCCGGGGACCGAAGAGGCGTCGTGACCACCACGCAGCCGCCCGCGCCGCACCCCGACGACGACGTCCGCAGCGGGTTCCGGGCGGCCGTCCCGCGGGGTGCCCAGCTCGACGCCCGCAGCTTCGCCGCCCGCCACCGCGTGACCACCGGGGTGCTCGCCGCCCACGTGCCCGCGCTGGTGCTCATCGGCCTGGTCCGCGACGTGGGCGGGTGGCTGCTGTGGGGGCAGCTCGCCGTGATCGTCGTCCTGACGGTGCTGGGCCTGGTGCTGCGCGGCCAGGGCGCCCGGGCCGCCGCCGTGAGCCTGGGCCTGATGGTCGGCGCCGACGTGCTGCTGCACGTCGGCGGTGGCCTCACCGACCTGCACATCTGGTTCTACGTGCTGCTGGCGCTGGTCGCGCTGTACCAGATGTGGACGCCGTTCCTGCTGGCCGTCGCCTTCGTCGCCGTGCACCACACCGTCGCCGGGATCTGGCTGCCGACCTCGGTGTCCACCACCCACCAGGCGCACGAGCACCCGATGGCCTTCGCCGCCCTGCACGCGGTGTTCCTGCTGATCGAGGCGACCTTCCTGACCTACGGGTGGAGGTTCGCCGAGCAGTCCGAGGCCGGGCGGCGGGCGCAGCAGCGGCGGGCCGAGGAGCAGCAGGTCGCCCAGGCCCGGGCGGAGGTCGAGCTGGCCGAGGAGCGGGCGCACGCCGCCGACGCGGCCGCCCGGCAGGCGCAGGTGGCCGAGGAGCGCGCCCTGCGGCTCGGCGAGCGCATCTCCGGCCTCGTGGACGCCGGGCGCCGGCTGGACGGCAACGTCGCCACGGCCACCGAGGTGATGGAGGGGCTGCGTTCGGCCATCGCCGAGATCGCCGCCGCGGCCAGCGGCGCGAGCACCACCGCGCGCGAGGCGAGCGCGCAGTCGCGCACCGGAGCAGCGACGGTCGACCGGCTGGCCGGGACCATGGCCGAGATCGACCAGATCGCCGGCAGCATCTCCGCGATCGCCGACCAGACCAACCTGCTGGCCCTCAACGCCACCATCGAGTCGGCCCGCGCCGGCGAGGCGGGCAAGGGCTTCGCCGTCGTCGCGGGGGAGGTCAAGGACCTCGCGCTGGAGACCGCCCAGGCGACCGAGCGGATCCGCGCCGTCGTCGACGCCGTCCGGCACGAGGTCGACACGGCCGGGACCGCGCTGGGCAGCGTCGAGGACATCATCCGCGGCGTCGTCGACGCGCAGAGCACCATCGCCGCCGCCGTCGAGGAGCAGAGCGCGGCCACCGCCCAGGCGCAGCAGGCCATCGCCGGCGCCTCGCACGAGGCCGCCTGCATGGCCGCCGACCTGCAGCGGATCGACGCCGACGAGCACTGACCGCGCAGCCCCCCCGGGGCTCGGGCTGCCGGGGTGGGCCAGGATGGGCGGCGGGCGGCCCAGCGACGGGCCGTTCCCGAGTGCCACACGAGGGGGAGTGCCCGTGCTGTCCGATCGAGCCCGACCGGTCGTCGAGGCCACGCTTCCGGCGGTGGCCGACAACATCGGTGAGATCGCGCGCCGCTTCTACCAGCACATGTTCGCCGCCCGGCCGGAGCTGCTGGACGGGCTGTTCAACCGCGGCAACCAGGCCGAGGGCACCCAGCAGGTCGCGCTCGCCGGCTCGGTGGCCGCCTTCGCCAGCGCGCTGGTGAAGTCGCCGGAGCAGCTGCCCGAGCAGCTGCTGAACCGCATCGCGCACAAGCACGCCTCGCTGGGCCTGCACCCGGACCAGTACCGGATCGTGCACGAGCACCTGTTCTGGGCGATCGCCGACGTGCTCGGCGACGCGGTCACCCCCGAGGTCGCCGCCGCCTGGGACGAGGTCTACTGGCTGATGGCCTACGCCCTGATCAACCAGGAGCGGGGTCTGTACAGCGCCCGCGGGGTGCGCCCCGACACCGTGTGGCGGGACTGGCAGGTCGAGGAGAAGACCGCCGAGACCGACGACGTGGTCACCTTCCGGGTCCGGCGGGTCGACGACCGGCTGGTCAAGACCTCCCTGCCGGGCCAGTACGTGTCCGTCAAGGTGCGCATGCCCGACGGGGTGCACCAGCCGCGCCAGTACAGCCTGACCGCCGCCGACGACGGCGAGCACCGCCAGTTCTCCGTCAAGCGGGTCCGCGGCAACGGCAAGCCCGCCGGCGAGGTGTCCACCCACCTGTGCGACACCGTGCAGGTCGGCGACGTCCTGACCCTCTCGCTGCCCTTCGGTGACGTGGTGCTCGACGACTGGCGGCCGGCGGTCTTCGCCAGCGCGGGCATCGGCGTCACCCCGATGGCCGGCATGCTCTCCCACCTGCGGCACGCCGGGTCCGGGCTGCCGATCACCCTGCTGCACGCGGACACCGACGAGGCGTCCTTCGCCCTGCGCCGCCAGGTGGTCGACGACGTCCGCGCGCTGCCGAACGCCACGCTGCACGTCTGGTACGAGTCCGGCGCCGACAGCGCGCTGCCGGTCGACGGCGTGCACGCCGGGACGATGGACGTCGGCGCGGTCGACCTCCCCGACGGCGCGGCCTACTACCTGTGCGGTCCGCTGCCGTTCATGCAGGCGGTGCGCAGCGCCCTGATCGAGCGGGGCATCCGGCCCCAGGACATCCAGTACGAGGTGTTCGGCCCGGACCTGTGGCAGGCCGACTTCCGCACGGAGCCTGCGCCCGGTAGCGGCGCGGAGGCCTGACGACCCGGCCCGCCGGTCAGTGGGACGCGGTGAGCTGACCGCTGTGCCGCCCGTGCCTATGCACCCGGAGGTGACGCGCCGGGCGCTCGTCGGCCGCGCCGGGGACGGATCGTGCGCCGTCCGTCACCCTCGAGCCGGTGACACGGCGAGGCGACCGCCGGCGGTCCGGTCCGGGTCGCCCCGGACCAGTGGCCCCGTGACACTCCTGATCAGCCGCCGGCGTTCCCCGGGGGACTCCGGCGGTGAGGCCTCGCCGCTCCAGGTGCGCGGGCGGCGAGGCCGCCCCAGCACCCACCTCGGCACGGACGCGCCGCGTCAGGGTGCCGGCCGCAGCGGCGCCCACCGGCTGCTGACGCTCCGCGGCCCCTCGCCCGCCCCGGGGCCTGGCGGCGTGTGCCGAGCGGTGGAACGTCACGCCCGGATGCGGTGACAGCGCCGCCGGGGCCCGGCATCCTGGTCGTCGCCGAGAACCGCGCCGGTCGGCGGCTGCGGAACGACGGGCAGGGCCTCATGCGTACTCGGATCATCGGCGTCGCCGTGCTGGCCTCCGTGCTCGCCACCTGCCTGTTCGGTGGGCCGCTGGCGGTCGGGGTGCTGAAGTACCTGCTGCGCAAGGAGCGCGGCCACCTGGTGCGCGTGGCCAACGACGTGGCGATCACCGTGGCCGCGGACGTGTACGACGGTGTCCCGATCGGCGCCGACGACACCGCCGACCTCGGTGAGGACGGTGAGCACCTCACCGCCGCGGTGTTCGACGACAGCGGGGCCCGGCTGGCGGGCACCGCGCCCGTCGGGGACACCGACGTCCTGGCGGCGGCGCTGGGCGGCGACATCCGGACCGGCGACGACAGCGAGGTGCTCCTCGCGGCCGTTCCGGTGACGCACGGCGACGAGGTGATCGGCGCGGTGGTGGTCTCCGAGCCCCGCAGCGACGTGTTCACCGAGGTCGCCCTCATCTGGGCCGCGATGGCCGTGCTCGCTGCCGCGGCGGTGACCGTCGCCTGGCTGGTCGGCCGCCGCCAGGCCCGGCGTCTGGCCCGCCCGCTCGAGGACCTGGAGGAGAGCGCCCGTCGGCTCGGGGACGGCGACTTCAGCGTCCGCACCCGGCGGGGCGGCATCCCCGAGATCGACTCCGTCGGGACCGCGCTCGACAGCACCGCTGCGCGGCTGGACGACCTGCTCGCCCGGGAGCGGGCCTTCTCCGCCGATGTCTCCCACCAGTTGCGAACGCCCCTGGCGGGGCTGCGGCTGCGGCTCGAGGCGGCGGCCGAGTGCGTCGACGCCGACTCGCGGCCGCTGATCGCTGCGAGCCTGGTCGACGCCGACCGGCTGGAGGCGATCATCGACGAGCTGCTGGCCCTGGCCCACGTCGACCAGGCCGCCCCGGCCGTCCCGGTGGACCTCGACGCCCTGCTCGGCGAGCTCTCGCCGGAGTGGGGCGCGCGGCTGGCGCTGCACGGCCGGGAGCTGGAGGTGCAGGTCGACCCCGGTGTACCGGACGCCCGGGCCTCGACCGCTGCGGTCAGCCAGGTGCTCGGCGTGCTCGTCGACAACGCCACCACCCACGGCCGGGGCACCGTCACCGTCACCGTGCGCGAGGCCTCCGGTGCCGTGGCGGTCGACGTCTCCGACGAGGGCCCGGGCGTGCAGGACCCGGAGGGCACCGTCTTCGCCCAGCGGGCCGACCGGCGTGACGGGCACGGCATCGGCCTGGCCCTGGCCCGCCGCCTCGCCGAGGCCGAGCAGGGCCGGCTGACGCTCTCCCGCACGACGCCCCCGGTGTTCACCCTGCTGCTGCCCGCCGCTGCTGACACGGCGGACGTGCAGGAGGTGGGTGTCGCGGTGGCGCGCTCCGCCGGTCGGTGAGCAACGGGTCAGCACCTGACCAGGGACGAGTTCCCCGGCCTCGCGTTGCCGGGGCCGCGGCAGCGCGTGCGTGGGGTGGATGCCGGTGCCGACCTCAGTGGTGCGCGTGCCCGTCCTGCTGTTCGCCGCGTGCGCCGGCCGCCTGCCGCTCGTCGGCCTCGTGCCCCTTCCCGTGCCCGCTGCCGTGGTGGGCGTGCACGACGGCGTGGCCCTTGCCGCGGCTGATCAGCCAGCGGTTGACCGGCAGGGTGACGACGAAGGCGACGGCGAGCGCGAACGCCAGCGAGCCCCAGAACAGCCAGCTGTCCAGGTGTGCGTCCATCGCGCCGGGCACCAGCAGCATGATCGCGTTGTCGACGATCTCCATGACGGTGATGGAGACGGTGTCGGCGGCCAGCGCGACCGGGATCGCGGCGCGCAGCGGCAGGCCTGAGCGCATGACCGGGCCGATGGTGAGCGAGTAGCCGAACAGGAACGCCAGGGCGACGGCGAGCACGATCGTCTGCACGTCGGACCAGCCGAGCGCGGTGCCGATGACCATGCCGAGCACCTCGCCGATGGCGCAGCCGGTGAGGCAGTGCAGGGTGGCCGAGATCGCCAGCCGGGTCAGCGCGGTGCCGGTGGGGTGCTGGGTTCGCATCGAGTGGGTCATGGGTGCTCCTCGGTCGGTCGATCGGGGTTGAGGCGGGCGCGGGCGTCGTCGGGGGACAGCGGGTGTCCCCGGTCGCGGGAGGCGCTCAAGGCGCCGGGGTCGTGGCTCCCCCCGAGCGGCTGGCGCGGCGGACGGCGGCGAGGGTGAGCGCGACGGCGGCGAGGGTCAGCGGCCAGCCCAGCAGCAGCTTCCCCACGGCGAGCAGCCCGGGCAGGTCCTCCCGGTACAGGAACGCCTGCACGCCGGCGCGCACGGCGAACACCGCCGACCAGCCGAAGGTCGCCAGCAGGAAGAGCCGGCGCAGGCGTGGATCGTCGCGCCAGTCACGGTGCCGGTAGAGCCATCCGTAGAGGGTGCCGACCAGCGGATAGCCGATCAGGGCGGAGCCGGCGAAGACGGCCCCGTAGGCGGCGTCGACGAGGATGCCGGGCAGGAAGAACCCGCGCGCCTCGCCCGAGGTGGCGGCGAACAGCACGGCGACGGTGAGGCCGGCCAGGCCGCCGAGGGCCTGCCGCAGTGGTTCCTCGCGCACCAGCCGCAGCGCGACGATGCCCAGGCCGGTGGCGGCGGCCGCGCCGATCGCCGCAGCCAGGGCGGTCGGCCGGGTGGTCTGCCCGCCGGCGACGGCGTTCACCGCGACGAAGAGCAGCGGGGGGAGACCGCCGTCGACGAGGCCGCGGGCACCGCCGAGCGCGGGGGGCAGGCCGGTGGGCGGTGCCGCCGCGGACGGAGCGCGGGTGGGCGGTGTCGTCCGGGGGCGGGGGGCGGTGTCGGTGAGGCTCATCGGTGCCTTCTCTCCAGCGGAGGGGGTGCTGGTGGTGGAACGCCCCCAGGGTCGGCGGCGGGCCTGTCGCGGTGCTGTCCACCCGCTTGCGCAGGGGGTCAGGCGCCGGCACGGGTCAGCCGCTCGGGCTTCGCGGTGATCACCGGTGCGAGCAGGCCGATCGCGGCCCGCATGGCGCGCGGTAGCCGCGGGATGTGGATCCAGTCGATGCCGCCGAACGGCGGCCGCGGGTCGTAGTCCAGCGCCAGCTGCACCCGGCGGGCGGTGGCCTCGTCGGTCAGCTCGGCGACCAGGTGCAGCGCCCAGTCGATGCCGGCCGACACCCCGGCGGACATGGTGATGTTGCCGTCCTCGATCCACCGCCGCCGGTGGTAGGTGGCCCCCAGCGGCTCGAGCACCCCGGCGAAGAACCAGTTGGTGGTGGCCTGACGGCCCCGCAGCAGGCCGACCGCGCCCAGGATGAGCGAACCGGTGCACACCGACCCCACCACGTCGGCCGAGGCGGCGGCGGTGCGCACGTAGTCGCGGACGCCCGGGTCGCTCATCGCGCGGATGGTGCCGATCCGCCCGCCGGGGACGACGAGCACGTCCGGGTGCGGCACCTCGGCGAAGGTCCGGTCGGCCACCAGCTGCAGCGGCAGGTCGGTGGACATCGGCTCGGTGTGCGCGCCGACGACCACCGTGCGGTACTGCGGCGCGAAGCGCTGCAGCTCGGCGAGCACCTGCAGCGGGCCGACCAGGTCCAGGGCGGTCAACCCCGGGTACAGCACGACGGCGATGGTCGTGGCGCCGGTGTCGTCGGCGGTCATGGCGCTCACCTCCGATCTGCCGGGTGGTCGGTGTGGGTGGTGCGCCGCCCGGGCTGGCGCAGCAGCGCGGCCAGCTCGGGATCGCCGCGGTCCGGGCCGAGGGGGCCGAACGGCGGCTCGGGGTCGTACTCCATGAACAGCTGAGCGAGCTGTGCGGCCGAGCGGCTCTTGAGCCGGGCGAGGAGGGCCAACATCGCGTCGATCCCGGCCGCGCCGCCGGCGGCGGTGAGGAACCGGCCGTCCTCCACCCAGCGCTCCCGCGCCCAGGTGACGCCGGACTCCTCCAGCTGCTCGGCGTGGGCCCAGTGGGCCGCGGCCCGGCGGCCGGTGAGCAGGCCGGCGGCGGCGAGGATCAGGGCGCCGTTGCCGGTGGCGCCGACCAGCCGCGCGGTCGCCGCGGCGGAGCGGACGTAGCCGACCAGCGCCTCGTCGGCCATCGCCGCCTGGGTGGCCGGACCACTGCCGGGCACGATCAGCGCGAACGGCGCCGGCACGTCGGCGAAGGTCGCGGTCGGGACGACCTGCAGCGCGGTGTCGGTGGGCAGGGGGTCGGTGCGTGCGCCGACGACCACGGTCCGGTAGGCGGTGCCGGTCAGGTTGCGCAGCACGGTGAGCGGGCCGACCAGGTCCAGCGGCGTCACGCCCCGGTACACCGGGAAGGCGAGCAGCTGGGGCTCCCGGCGCCGGGGGCGGGCAGTCATGACGTCGCTCCGGGGGCCACGGTGAAGGTGAACGCCATCCCGCTGTGGTGGTGCTCGCCGATGTGGCAGTGGGCGGCCCAGGTGCCGGGGTTCGTGACGTCCAGGAGCAGGTCGACGGTCTGCCCGGTGCGGATGAGCACGGTGTCCTTCCACACCAGGTTGTGCTCGGGCACGCCGTCGCGGGCCAGCACGAGGAAGCGACCGGCCCCGTGGATGTGGAGGGGGTGGTGCATGGGGTGGTCGGAGGCCATGTCGTTGACCACCCGGATCTTCACCCGGTCCCCGACGGTGAACCGCCAGTCCGGCGCACGGTCCTGCCCGGAGGTCCGGTCCAGCAGCCGCCAACGCAGGTTCGCGGAGGTCGTCCGACGGTTCATCTCGACCATCTCGTCCTCCCACTCGACACCGTCGGCGGTCGCCGAGCCGTGGTGGTGACTCGCATCGCGGGACATCGCCGGGGACACCTCCCCGTGGCCCATCGCGTGCCCGGCCTCGTGGCCCGTCGCGTGCTCGGCGTGGTGGTCCGTGTCCTGGCCTGCCGCGGGGCCGGCCGGTCCGGTGGCGAGCCGCGTCGTGCCGCACGTGGGGCAGTGACCGGGCGCATCGCTGACCACCTCGGGGTGCGTGGGGCCGGCGAAGACCGTGGCGCCGTCGACGGCGGGCGCGGTCGGGTCCGTCTCGGCGACGATGGCGAGGACCTCGTCCGGCGGCGCGGCCAGCCACGACTCCAGTTGCCGGCGTTCGGCGGCCAGCCCCGGGTCGGTGCGCAACACCCTGAACGCGTCGGTCAGCGGCGGGTCGGCGGGCTCGTCGGTGACGGCGATCTCCGCCAGGCGGTAGGTCCGCGCCGGGGTGCGGTGCTCCACGGCGTACTGGCCGGGCCGGTCGAACAGCACATCGACCACGGCCCGCTCGGCGGGGGCCAGGACCACGTCCTCGACGAACTCCTCGCGCTCCATCCGGCCGCTGTCCCCGCCGACCAGCTTCACCCGCGCGCCGGGCACGGACACCCGGAAGGTGCGGCTGTTGGCGGTGTTCACCAGCCACGCCCGCACGACCTCGCCCGTGTGGGCGGTGACCTGCGGGTCGGTCTGGCCGCCGACCAGCATCACGTTGCCGTAGCGGCCCATCGCCGCGTAGTTGGTCTCGGTGCGGCTGAACGGAGCCAGCGCGCCGTCCTCCAGCAGCACGTCGTCGAGGGTGACGACGAGGTCGCGGTGCGCCGGCGGCCAGTAGTCCGGCTCGGCCGGATCGACCAGGATGGTGCCGTAGAGGCCCATCTCCTGGGTCAGGTCCTCACGCGTGTGGTCGTGGATCCAGTAGAGGCCGGGGTCGGGGAACTGCACGTGGTAGGTGAACCGGCCGCCGGGCGGGATGGGCTGCTGGGTCACCCCGGGCACCCCGTCCTGGGTGTTGTCCAGCCGGAGACCGTGCCAGTGCACCGTCGTGTCGATGTCGGTGTCGTTGCTGACGTGCACGACGACTGCCGAGCCCTGCCGCACCCGCAGGGTGGGGCCGGGGATCGAGCCGTTGTAGGCCAGCATCCGCACCGTGGTGTCCCCGATCTGCTTGGCGACCGGGGCCACGCGCAGCCGCAGCGTCTCGCCGTCGGCCAGGTCGAGGAGCTGCGGCCGGGTGGCCGGGGGCAGGTCGGTGGTGTCGGTGGAGGAGAAGGTGTCCACGGGACGTCCTCCTGGTCGGGTGGTGTCGGGCAGGGGGGCGCCGTCGGCAGCCGGGGCGGAGTGGTCCTCGACGGCGTAGCCGGTGGCGGTGACGGCCGCGCTGATGGCGGCGGGATCGACCGGGCCGGTCACCTGCACGGTCCGGGTGGCCAGGTCGGCGCGGAGGGTCTGCACGCCGGGGACGTCGCTGATCGAGGCGCTGATGGCCCGGACGTCCGTCCGCGCGGTCATCGCCGGCACGTGCATCGTGATCATGGCGTCTCCCAGGGGTGGGTCGCTGGTCCCACCGTGGCCGGGTGCGCTGTCCGTCCGCTGTCGGTGCGCTGACCGTGCTGTCCCGTCGGTCGACTCGTTGTCCCGGCCTCGCGGGAGGGTCAGAATCGGCGCCTCGGCCACACGGACCCGGTCGGGGAGGGGCGGCGCATGGAGATCCGCGTCCTCGGGCCGGTCGAGCTGGTCGTTGACGGGCAGGTTCGGCCCCTGCCCGGCGCGGGGGAGCGGGAGCTGCTGGCGCTGCTGGCGCTGTCCGCCGGGCGGGTGGTCGCCGTCCCGGCCCTGGTCGACGCCCTGTGGGGCGAGACGTTGCCGGCCAACCCCGCCAATGCGCTGCAGGTGCGGGTGTCCAAGCTGCGCCGCGCGCTGACCGCCGCCGGCGCGCCGGCCGAGCTGGTGGTCACCCGCCCGCCTGGCTACCTGCTCGACGTCGACCGCGACCGCGTCGACGCCCTGTCCTTCACCGACCGGCTGACCGCCGCCCGCGCCGCCGCCGATCCGGTCGCCGCGGTCGAGCGGTACCGGGAGACGCTGGCGCTGTGGCGCGGCCCCGCGCTGGCCGAGTTCGCCGGTGCGGCGTGGGCCGGGCCGGAGGCCGCCCGGCTGACGGAGCTGCTGCTGGCCGCCCGGGAGGAGCTGATCGACCTCGAGCTCGCCGCCGGCCGGCACACTGCGGTCCTCGGTGACCTGGAGGAGCTCACCGCAGCGCATCCGCTGCGCGAGCGGCTGCACGCCCGCCTCATGCTCGCCCTCTACCGGGCCGGCCGGCAGGCAGACGCGCTCACCGCCTACCGGCGCGCCCGGACCGTGCTCGACGCCGAGCTGGGTCTGGAACCCAGCGCCGAGCTGCGTGAGCTGCAGGAGGCCATCCTGCAGCAACGGCCGGACCTGGCGGCCCCGGCCGTGACCTCCCCCGCCCCGGGGACGACCGCCCCGCAGCGCGCCCCGCTTCGCCTGCCGGCGCGGCTGACCTCGTTCCTCGGCCGCGAGACCGACCTGCGGCGGGTGGTCGACCTGCTGCTGACCGCCCGGCTGGTCACCGTCACCGGCCCGGGCGGCGTGGGGAAGACCAGCCTGGCGCTGGAGGCCGCTCGCGCCGCCGCGGACCGTCTCGGCGGCGTGGCGTTCGTCCGGCTGGCCGGGGTCACCGATCCCGAGCAGGTGCCCTCGGCCGTGCTCGCCGCGCTCGAGCTGCGTGACGCGGCGACGGCGACCGCCGAGGACCAACTGCTCGGCCATCTGCGCGACCGCGCCGTGCTGCTGGTCCTGGACAACTGCGAGCACCTCGCGGACGCCTCCGCGGTGCTGGCCGAGCGGTTGCTGGAGTCCTGCTCGCAGGTACGGCTGTTGGCCACCAGCCGCGAACCCCTGGCCGCCCGCGGTGAGGTGCAGTACGCCGTCGACCCGCTGCCGGTGCCCGCCGGCGAGCCAGGTGGGGACGTGGCGGCCAGCGCGGCGGTGCAGCTGTTCGTCGACCGGGCCCGCGCCGTCCTGCCCGGCTTCGCCGTTCGCGACCAGGCCGAGGCCGCCGCCGTCGCGGACATCTGCCGGCACCTGGACGGGATGCCGCTGGCTCTGGAGTTGGCCGCGGCGCGGGTGGCGGCGCTGCCGGTCGAGGAGCTCGCCCGGCGGATGGGTGACCGCTTCGCCCTGCTGACCACCGGCCCGCGGACCGCGGAGGCGCGGCAGCGGACCCTGCGGGCCACCGTCGACTGGAGCTTCCAGCTGCTCAGCGACGCCGAACGGGTGCTGCTGCGGCGGTTGTCGGTGTTCCGCGGCAGCTGGACCCTGGACGCGATGCAGGCCGTCGCCGCCAGCGAGTCGCTGCGACCGTCGGCGCTGGTGGACCTGCTCGGCCGGCTGGTCGACCGGTCCCTGGTCGTCGTCGACCGCGCCGGGGTCGACCCGGTCACCGGGCCGCGCTACCACCTGCTGGAGACCATCCGCCAGTACGCCGCCGAGCGCCTGGCCGAGTCCGGGGAAGCCGACCGGATCGCCCGGGCGCACGTCGACCACCTCACCGCCCTGGCCGAACGCGCCGAGGCCGACCTGCGCGGCGACGGGCAGGCCCGTTGGCTGCCGCGGCTGGCCGCCGAGCGCGACGATCTCGACGCCGCCCTGGCCTGGTGCACCGAGCACGCGACGGAACAGCCGGATGTCGGGCTGCGGCTCGTCGCACCGCTGGGCTGGTACTGGTACTTCGCCACGCGCCCCGACGGCGGCCCGCGGGTCGCCGCCATGCTGGACGCCGCCCCCGGCGGCTCACCGGCCGCGCGGGCGCGGGCGCTGCAGGCACTGGCGGTCGCCGCCCGGCCCGGCGCCTGCATCGTGCACCCCGACGCCGGCTGCGCCGCCGCCGCGGCGCAGAGCCGGGCGCTGTTCGCGGAGCTGGGGGACGACTTCCGCACCGCGCTGTCGGACACCCTGCTCGCCGTCGAGGGCATCAGCAGGGACGACCCGGCCGAGGCCTTCGCACTGCTCGAACGGGCCGACCGGCTGTTCACCCGGGCCGGCGACGCCTGGTGCGCGGCGCTGGCGGACTTCGTGCGCATGGAGCTGCACGCCGGCACCGGAGACCTGACCGCGGCCACCACCGTCGGGCACCGGGCACTGGTGGCCTTCCGCGCCCTGGGCGACCAGTGGGGTGTGTCGGCCATCCAGTTCCACCTCGGGATGACCCTGCACCGCGCAGGCCGGCTGGGGGAGGCCCTGGAGATGTACGAGGGAGCGCTGGCCAGCGTCCGCGGCGTCGGCCCCGCGAACACCGTCCAGTACGCCCTCGCCGGCGCGGGTCACGTCACCCTGCTGCTCGGTGATCGCGACCGGGCCGCGCGGCTGTTCGCCGACTCCCACGCCGTCGCCCGCCAGCTCGGCGCCGAGGCGAACCCGCGGGCCGCGGTCGGCGAGGGCCTGCTGGCCCGCGACCGCGGCGACCTGGCCGCCGCGCGCGAGCGGTTCACTGCGGCACAGCAGCTGCTGGCCGGGCTGACCGAACCGGAGTGGACCGCCGCCGCCCTCGTCGGCCTGGGGCACGTCGCCGAGGACGACGACGACCTCGACAGCGCCGCGTTCTCCCACCGCCGGGCGTGGCGGTCCGCGCCCGGGTACGCCGCGGCGCTGGAGGGCCTGGCCTGCGTGGCGAGCGCCCGCGGCGATGCCGCCGACGCGGCGCGGCTGCTGGGCGCAGCGGCCACCTGGCGGCAGCGGCGGCACCGGCCGGCCTCCCGCATCGAGCGGGCCGACGCCGAGCGCGCCGAGCGCCGCGCCCGAGCGGCCCTCGGCGACACCGGATTCCGGGCGGCGTACCGGGCCGGTGCGGCGAGGCCCGACGCCGTCCTCGACGAGTCCGACCGCGTGCCCGCGCGGCGCTGAGCCAGGACCAGCGCCTGCGCCGGTGTCCCGCTGTCTCGCCACGCGCGGGCACGTTGCGGAGCCCGGCCGGACCCGCAGCCGGCCACGAGCGGCTCGTAGCCTCGATGCCGTGGGGACGGCGGTGCGGGGCTGGGCGGCGGTGCTGTTGCTGGCCGCGGTCTTCCTCGGCCACGGGCTGCAGTGCGGCCCCGGATCCGGTGGGGCCGCGCACGCCGGCCACGGTGTGGACACCGCAGTGGCGGCCGCGGTCACCGCCGCCGACACCCACCTGACGCCGTCCGCGGTGGGCCACGGCGGCGGCGCTGCGGCGCCGATCGCTCACGACGACGCCGCGCGAGCCGCGACCGCGGGCAGCGCACCCGGGCACTGGCACGGCCTGCCCGGTCACCTGTGGGCCGTCTGCCTGGCGGTGCTCGCCACCGGCCTGGCAGTCCTGCTCTCCCTCGCCGCGCGCCGCCTGCTGCGGCAGGCGCCACCGGCCGCGCTGCCGGCCTGGCTGCGCGGGCTGCCCCGCCCCGCCCCGGCCCGGCCTCCGGACCTGTTCTCCCTCTGCGTCCTGCGGACCTAGGCCGACCGCTGCACCGTCCCGCCCCAGCCCAGCTGCCGCGGCGGCGGTCCGCGCACGCCCTCACCCAGCACTGACCGCAGGAGAACACCGACGATGAACCGCACCACACGCCTCAGCGGCCTGACCGGCACCCTGCTCGCCGGCACCCTCGCCCTCGCCGGCTGCTCCGGCGACCCCGGTCACGAGGGCATGTCCCAGGGCTCGTCGACCAGCGCCTCCGCGAGTGCGTCCGGCGACGCCGCGGCTCGGTACGACGACGACCCCGACGTCGCCTTCGCGCAGGGCATGCTGCCGCACCACCAGCAGGCCGTGGAGATGGCGCAGCTGGCCGCTGACCGGGCCGCCGACTCGCGGGTGGAGGACCTGGCCGCCCGCATCGAGGCCGCCCAGGCCCCCGAGATCCAGACGCTGTCCGGGTGGCTGGAGGCATGGGGGGCCGAGGCCACCGGATCCACCGGCACGGACCACGGGAGCACGGATCACGGCGACATGGGCGGGACGATGTCCGACGAGGACATGGATGCGCTGACCAACGCCTCCGGCGCCGAGTTCGACCGGATGTTCCTCGAGATGATGACCGCTCACCACTCCGGCGCAGTGCGGATGGCCGAGACCGAGATCGCCGACGGCGAGGACCCCGACGCGATCGCGATGGCCGAGGACATCCGCGACACGCAGAACGCCGAGATCGCCGAGATGCAGGAGCTGCTGGCCGAGTTCGGCGGCTGAACGCCGACCCGGCGGCGGGGCGTGCCTCGTGCCCGCCCCGCCGCCGGGGTCCCGGGGCGGTCCTCGGTGGTCGGGCGGATGGCCGACTCCGCCGGTGGCCTCGCCGTCCCCTGGGTCCGCGCGAGGGGAGCGGACGGAGCTACGACGACGGCCGCAGCTGGGGAGCCAGGTACCGCGCAGCCAGCGCCGCCGCCCTGCGCGAGGTGGTGGACAGCAGCCTCTCCAGCGGCCCCTGGCCGAGGGTCAGCCGCCACCCGGTGGAGAGCACGACCATCACGGCGATGGACGCCAGCCACGGGGCACCGCCCTCGACGTCCCAGCCGAGCACGGTGGGCACGACGACGTGGCCGGTGTAGGCGGTCAGCGCCATCGCGCCGACCGACACCAGCGGCAACGTGGCTGTCGGCAGTCGCTCGGCGAGCACCAGGCACGCGGTGATGGCGACCAGCGCGACACCGACCGAACCGACGATCTCGCAGGTCGTGCCGCTGTGCGGCGCCGCTCCACTGAGCCAGGCCAGGCTCCAGGTGCGGGCGTCGACGTCGCCGTCGACCCAGGCCTGCGTCGACGCCGCCTGCCCCCACCAGCGGGTGGTCGCCCAGCCGGCGCCGTAGCCGAGGACGGCCAGCGCCACGCCCGCGGTCAGCAGCCGTGCGCGCACCTGCGGCGATCCCAGGTCGGAGCGGCCCACGGCCATGCCGACCAGGATGAAGGTCCACCAGATCAGGGCCGGGTACGGGCCGTTGAGCACCAGCAGCACGACCGGGGACTCCTCGAGCCCCGCGGCCTGCGCCCGCACCGTCGACAGCAGCGCCGCCGGGGGCGTCAGGACCGCCAGCACGGCCGCCGCGAGCAGCAACCGGCGCGGCGACCAGCGCAGGAACGGCAGCGCGAGGACGAACAGCACCCCGTAGACGCCCAGGATCACGTCGATGTCGGTGCCGAGGGCCTCCAGCGCGACACCGATGCCGAAGACCCACGCCGCCCGCACGAGGACCCGGGTCCGGGCGCGGACCAGGTCCTCACCGGCCGGGGCGACGGTCCGGCCGGTCAGCAGTGCCAGCGACACCCCGGCGAGCACCGCGAAGAGGACCGAGGACCGGCCGTGGACCGCTCCCAGCCAGCTCGACGGCGAGGCGACCACGTCGGCGGGCACCCCGCCGACGTGCGCGCCGAGCATGCCGAACACCGCCAGGGCCCGCGCCACGTCCAACCCGGTCACGCGGCCGGGCCGCTGGGCGCGTCGTGCCTCGGGAGCCCGGCCCGGGGGCGGCGCGGCGGTCGCGACGTCGGGCGGGCAGAGCAGGAGCATCGGGTGTTCCTCCGGTCAGGTCGAGGTGGCGGGCGGGTCGGGTGCCGCGTCCGGGGACGCGCGCTCCGGTCGCCCGGCATTCCTCGCAGCAGGAGGCCGTCGGGGGGCGGGTTCGTGCACCGCTTCACCGACTTCTTGCCGCTCCCGGCCGATTCCTTGCCGCTCCCTGTCCGCCTCCTCACCTCGGACCCGAGGTGGCGCGCTGCGGGGTCAGCCCGACGGGTCGGCGATCCCCGTCGCCAGCCCCGGTCCGCCTCCCGGCGAGGGGCCACACCGGGTGATCCCGATCCTCGGCTCACCCGGAGAAGAGGAGAGGCCCTGGTCAGTCGCCTGGCCAGGGCCTCTCCCGGTGGGGTGGGTGACCGGGCTCGAACCCGCGAGTGCGGCCGGTCCCGGGCCTGGTGGCCCGGCGAATGCGCGGGCTACGGGCCGTTCCGGACGTCCTGAGCGGTCCTGAGCGGTCTCCAGCGGTCTCCAGCGGACGGTTGCCCCCCGATCTGCCCCCCCAGACCTCCCAGGTCCGCGCGGACGCCGACGGGGGCCGGAGTGCGGGCCGCGCTCAGGCGCAGCAGCGAGGTCGGGACGACGCTGAGCGCGCCGGCCAGAGCCTCACCCAGGCCGAGGCCGCCGCCCACCCAGGAGGCGCCGCCCCAGGTGTCCGGTCCCGTCGCGGCGGCCAGGACGATCGCGGCGGCGAGCGCGGCGATGCGGGCAGCGGCGAACGCCCCGATGGGGATGGCCAGCACCGCCTTCAGCCCCGACACGTACCTCTGCACCGACCCCAGCCGCGTGAAGCCGGCCTGGGCTGCCATCCGGGCGAAGACCGGGTTCGTCCCGCAGGAACGTGGTCGTCGACGTGGCCGACAGGCCGATCAGCAGGAAGTACGCCATCAGACCGGCCGCCCAGACGGTCAGCGGACGGCGGGTGCGGTGTACGGCCAGGCCGGGCAGGGACCGCAGCAGCCCGCTGCGGGAGGTCCGCCGATCCGGCCCGGCGAGCCGTGAACGCCCGGTGCTGACGCCGCCATGGTGATCCACGCCGCCAGGTGGCCACCGCCACAGCCGGCGAGGCCACGGTGTTGAGCAGTCCGACCACCCGGGGAGGCGAGGAACCCGCCGGCCGCCTGCACGGTGGCGAGCAGCTCGAACACCTGATCCCCGCAGCCATACCGGAGTCAGGGCTGCGACCGCGCGCCGTTGAGCCGGGCGCGACCTGTTGCGGACGGTTTGCGATAGTGCGGGTCGAGTGCAGCGCTCTCTCCCCGGTCACATCACCCGCTGCACCGGGTGGGTCTCCCGCGTGCGGCATCGACTCGCGACGCCGACCGAGAGGACACCTGCATGGTCATCCGCGCCGCCGACGGCCGGCGGTCGGGCGCCGTGCCCGCCGAGCCGGGCGGCCCGTGCCTGGACGCGGGCGCGGCCCCTGAGTGCTCTCGGCGCGGCGATGCGGGGCAGCATGCGGCGCGGCAGGACCCGACTGCCCGACCGGCCTCGCACGGTTCGGCGCATCCGGCAGAGCGCTCCGGCAGGCGGCGGCATCCGATGGCCCTCACCCCGGTGCTCACCCGCCGTCCGCGGCTGCTGGTCACCGAGGAGTCGGCCTCGGCCCTGACGACCGCCGCCACGCGGCTGGTGCTGTCGTGAGCTGGGCGCCGCTGGTGCTGTTCCGCAAGCTCCCGCTCGTCCCGCGACTGCTGCTGCTCTCCCAGCTGGCCTTCAACGTCGGCTTCTACCTGGTGGTGCCCTTCCTCGCCGTCCACCTCACCGAGGACCTCGCCCTCGCCGGCGGCGTCGTGGGCTTGGTGCTGGGCGTGCGGACCTTCAGCCAGCAGGGGCTGTTCTTCCTCGGCGGCGGGCTCGCCGACCGCTTCGGTGTCAAGCCGATGGTGCTGCTCGGGTGTTGCATCCGGATCACCGGCTTCCTCGTGCTCGCCGCGGCGACCGCCCTGCCCGGTGTTCTGCTCGGGGCGGTGCTCGTCGGCTTCGCCGCCGCGCTGTTCTCACCCGCGGTGGAGTCGGCGCTCGCCGACCAGGGGCGGCAGCTGGAGGCGGCCGGGGTGGCCACCCGCGCGGAGGTCTTCGGCCTCGACGCCATCGCCGGCAAGCTCGGCTCGGTGACCGGCCCCGTCCTGGGTGCGGTGCTGCTGGCCGTGCCCTTCGCCCTGACCTGCGTCGTCGCCGCCGGGGTCTTCGCCGTCGTCCTGGCCGCGCACGCCCGGTACCTGCCGCGCGACCTGCGCACCGAGGGCAGTGGCGAGGAACCGGTGCTGGCCGGCTGGCGGCAGGTGCTGCGCAACCGCACCTTCCTGGCCTTCACGGCCTGCTACTGCACCTACCTGCTCAGCTACAACCAGCTCTACCTCGCCCTGCCCGTCGAGCTCACCCGGGCCACCGGCAGCCAGCAGGCGCTGGGCTGGTTGTTCGTGCTCGCTGCGGTGCTGGTCCTGCTCCTCCAGATGCGGGTGACCGGCAGGGCCCGCCGAGCCGGGGCGCGGCGGGCCCTGCCGGTCGGCTTCCTGCTCATGGCGGCGTCCTTCCTGCTCGTCGCGGTCTGCGCGCCGCTCGAGCCGCCGCCCGGGCCGTGGGCGCTGGCCCCGGCCGTCGGGATGGTGGTGCTGCTGTGCGCCGGCCAGATGGTCGCCGTCCCCGTGGCGCAGGACCTCGTGCCCCGGCTGGCCGGTGAGCGCCGGCTGGGGGCCCACTTCGGCTTCCTGGCCTCCGCCGGCGGCATGGCCGTCCTCGTGGGCAGCACCGGCGTCGGCGCACTGCTCGACCGCGCGCACGCACCGCACCCCGGAGCCGCAGTGCCCTGGGTCGTCCTCGCCGTTTTCCCGGCAGCGTCGGCGGCCGGGCTGTGGCTGCTCGCCCGGCGCGTCGACCGGCACCGGGGATCGGAGCAGGTCGCGCCCGTCCCGGCTGGCCCGCCCGGCGCCGGGACGCGCGCAACGGCACTGTCCACCGGCCAGGCACCCGGCCCCACGGGCCCCTGAGGCCTCGTGGCGGGCGCCTGCCGCGACCCGGGATCGTCGGCCCGGGCCGGGGGCGGGACACGTCGCCGTGTGGTCGTCGGTTAGGTTAGGCAACGCTCATCTCGGGCCTCCGGTGCTCGGTGTGTCCTCCGGGATGCGGTCCGTCCGGTCGGCGCCGCGCAGCCGGACCAGTGACAGGGGAACCAACCAGGATGAGAACGTCCATCCGTCGGGTCGGCCTGGCCGCCACCGCCGTCATCTCCGCGTGCACCCTGACCGCGTGCGGCGCCTCCGAGCCGGTGGCGCAGGAGGCCGCGGCCGGCGGGGGTGAGGGCGTCACCGAGTACCCGCTCGTGGTGGACAGCTGCGGCCAGGAGCTGACCTTCGACGCCGTTCCGGAGCGGGTGGTCTCCCTCGATCAGGGGTCGACGGAGATCCTGCTGTCCCTCGGCCTCGGCGACCGGGTCGTGGGCACCGCCTCCTGGACCGACCCGGTTCTGCCCGAGCTGGCCGAGGCCAACGAGTCCGTGCCGCGGCTGGCGGACAACGCGCCCAGCTACGAGGCCGTGCTGGGCGCGGACCCCGACCTCGTCACCGCGTCCTTCGGCCGGCACTTCACCACCGGCGGCGTGGCCGAGCGCGCCCGCTTCGACGAGACCGGGATCGCCTCCTACCTCTCGCCGACCGACTGCGAGAACGGCGTGAGCATCAACGGCGGCGGCACGCGCACCGTGCCCCTGACGGTCGACCCGCTGTACCAGGAGATCCGCGAGCTCGCCGCGATCTTCGACGTCCCCTCGCGGGGCGAGGCGCTCATCGCGAAGATGCAGGAGCGCTCCGACGCCGCGACCGCCCGGATCGAGCGGAGCGACGTCACGATGGCGTTCTGGTTCGCCGACACGAAGAGCCCGTACGTGGCGGGCGGCCTCGGTTCGGCGAACCTGCTCGCCAGCACGGTGGGGGCGCGCAACGTGTTCGCGGACCTCGACGAGGACTGGTCGGCGGTCGGCTGGGAGTCCGTGGTCGAGCGGGACCCCGAGGTGCTCGTCCTCGGCGACCTGCTGCGCGACCGGTTCCCCGGTGACCTGCTGGAGGACAAGAAGGCGTTCCTGGCGTCCGATCCGCTCACCAGCACGCTGCAGGCGGTGCGCGGCCAGCAGTACATCGCGCTGCACGGGGCGGAGATGAACCCGTCGATCCGCTTCGTCGACGGGTTGGAGAAGATCGCGGCCGGCCTGGAGCAGCTGCAGGGGGCGTCCTGAACACTGGGCCCGCCGTCGCCGTGACGGCCGGGGCCGAGGGCGTGTCCTCGGCCCCGCGCCGTCGCAGGCTCCTGGGTCTGCTGCTCGTCACCGCGGGGGTCGCCGCGGTCGGGCTCTCGGTCGCGGCCGCGATCACGCTCGGGCCGGCGGACGTCTCGCTGGTGAACGTGCGCGACGTGCTGCTCAACCACCTCGGGCTGGCCGACATCCCGGTCCGTGCGGTGGAGGACGCCATCGTGTGGGAGGAGCGGCTGCCCCGGGCCCTCACGGCGGCCGCGATCGGTGTCGGCCTGGGGATCTGCGGTGCGGTGCTGCAGTCCCTCCTGCTCAACCCGCTGGCCGACCCCTTCGTGCTGGGGATCTCCTCGGGTGCGTCCACCGGCGCCGTGGTGATCGGCGTGTTCGGTCTCGGAGGGTCCGCGCTGGGTCTGTCCGGAGGTGCCTTCGTCGGAGCGATCCTCGCGTTCGGCCTCGTGATCCTGCTGGCCCGCCTGTCGGGGGGAGGCACCGATCGGGTCATCCTCGCCGGCGTGGCCGGCACGCAGCTGTTCTCCGCGCTGACCTCCTTCGCGATCTTCGCGTTCGCCGACTCCGACGAGACCCGCGGCGTGATGTTCTGGCTGCTGGGCTCGCTGGAGGGCGTCCGCTGGGACGACGTCGTCCTGTGCGCCGTGGTCGTGCTGGTGGGCACCGCGCTGTGCTTCGGCTACGCCCACGCGCTCGACGCCTTCTCCTTCGGCGACGAGGTCGCCGCCTCCCTCGGCATCGCGGTGGGCCGGGTGCGGATGCTGCTGCTCGTGCTGACCGCGGTCATCACCGCGACCCTGGTGAGCGTCGCCGGCGCCGTCGGCTTCGTCGGGTTGGTGCTCCCGCACGCCGCGCGGTTCCTCGTCGGTCCCCGGCACGCCCGCCTCGTCCCGGCCACCGCGCTCATCGGCGCGGTGTTCATGGTGTGGGTCGACGCCGTGTCGCGGGTCGCCTTCCAGCCGACCCCGCTCCCGGTCGGCGTGGGGACGGCGCTGGTGGGCGTGCCGGCCTTCGTGCTGATCCTGCTGCGGAAGAGGCGGGTGCCGTGACCCTCGAGGCGCGGCAGGTGGTGTGGCACCGCGGCGGGGCGCTGGTCGTCGACGCGGTGACCCTGCGCCCGACCCCGGGCGCCACGATCGGCCTGCTGGGCCCGAACGGCTCGGGGAAGTCCTCGCTGCTGCGGCTGCTGGGGGGCACCGGCAAGCCCGACTCCGGCGTGGTCACCCTCGACGGCGCCGAGCTCGGCGACCTGTCCCGGCGCGACGTGGCCCGCGCCGTCGCGGTCGTCAGCCAGCACGCCCACACCGACACCGACATCCGCGTCCGGGACGTCGTGCGGCTGGGCCGGATCCCCCACCGCGGGTTCCTCGGCGCGACCGGGACCCGTGACGAGGTCGCCGTCGCCGCAGCCCTCGAGCACACCGGACTCACCGACAAGGCCGACCGGCTCTGGCACACCCTCTCCGGCGGTGAGCGCCAGCGCGCCCACATCGCCCGGGCGCTCGCGCAGGAGCCCCGCGAGCTGCTGCTGGACGAGCCCACCAACCACCTCGACATCCGCCACCAGCTGGAACTGCTCTCACTGGTCACCCGGCTTCCCGTCACCAGCGTCGTCGCCCTGCACGACCTGAACCTCGCGGCCATGTTCTGCGACGAGGTCGTCGTCCTGGACCGGGGGAGAGCGGTGGCCGGTGGATCGCCGGGGGAGGTGCTCACCGCTGAGCTCATCGCCAGGGTGTACGGCGTCCGGGCACGAGTGCGTGCCGATGAGCGGGGGCGGCTCACCGTGCTGTTCGAACCCGGCCCCGTCGACGTGCCGGTCGGGCTGACGCCGGACGGCCCGCCCCCGGCCGCGACCTAGGCACGCGACCGCCCGCCGCGGATCTGCACCCCGTCCGGGTCCTCACCCATCGGCTCGTGGGCCCGCCCTCCCCGGGCGGGACGACGTGATCCCGCCGCCGCGGCGGGTCGAGGAGTGCGGCGATCGCCGCCGAGTCGGTCCCGGTCGGCACGCCGGGTTCGGCGGCGGTGATGACCGGCTCGTCGAGGTCCTCGCCATGTCCAGTGCCGCCGACGGTGGCGTCGGGGCGGGCCGCGACCGCGTCCGTCCGCCCGCCGTACTGCCGCGGGCACTCGCCGATCAGCTGTCGCAGCAGGGATCGCGGGACACGGGGATGTGCTGCAAGCGGTCGGTCGGAAGGATCGGCCGCACGGTGCGCAGCCGGATCCGCTGGGCAGTCGCGCCCCTCGCTGCCCCCAGATCGCCCCCCAGCCGAGGGAGCAGCGGGGGCCCGACTGCTCCCGCGGACGGCGCCGGAACGAGTGGAGGCCCTGGTCAGGGAACTGACCAGGGCCTCCCTCGTGGGGTGAGTGACGGGGCTCGAACCCGCGACACCCAGGATCACAACCTGGTGCTCTACCAGCTGAGCTACACCCACCACGTCTCCCGGACGGCCGCTCGTCAGCGGGTCGCCCGGGAACGGGCACCACGATACCGGAGACCCTCAGGCGTCCGACGCGGCCGGGGGTGCCTGCCCGGGCGCGCCGGCGTCCTCGGCCGCGAACAGCTCGGCGAAGGACGCCGTGACCTCGGCGGCGGCCGCCTGCGCCTGGGACGTCGAGGGGCCCGGGACGTCGACGAACAGCGTCTGCCGGTAGTAGGCGAGCTCGCGCACCGACTCGATGATGTCGGCCAGCGCGCGGTGGGCCAGACCCTTCTGCGGCTGGGCGAAGTACACCCGCGGGAACCAGCGGCGGGCCAGCTCCTTGACCGAGGAGACGTCGATCATCCGGTAGTGCAGGTGGTCGTCGAGCTGGGGCATGTCCCGGGCGAGGAAGCCGCGGTCGGTGCCGATCGAGTTGCCGCACAGCGGCGCCGTCCGCCGCTCGGGCACGAACCGCTTCACGTAGGCCAGCAGCTGCTGCTCGGCCTCGGCGACGGTGAGCGTGGAGGCCCGCACCGCCTCGGTGAGGCCGGACTTGGCGTGCATCTCGGTGACGACGTCGACCATGCCCTCCAGCGCGGTGTCGTCGGCGGAGATCACCAGGTCCAGGCCCGGGTCGAGGACGTTGAGCTCGGAGTCGGTGACCAGCACCGCGACCTCGATCAGCTTGTCCCGGGTGAGGTCCAGCCCGGTCATCTCGCAGTCGATCCAGACCAGGTGTCCCGCGCTGTCCGCCACGGGTTCCGACCCTACGTGCCACCCGTCCCGGTCGCCCGCACGCCCGGCCCCCACCGCACCCGCCACTCCGAGGCCGCTCGGGAGCCGGGAACGGGCCGTGCGCCTCGCTAGGCTCCGGCGCGACGGCCTCGAGCCCAGCGCGACGGCCTCGAGCCCAGGGAGACCCACCGTGCCCCACGCCGCCCCCGACGTCGACCGAGCGGCCCCGCCGGCCCCTGGCTCGGCGAGGACCGCCTTCCGCCACCCGGTCGCGACGCTCCGGTGGCTGTGGCCGGCCTACGTCACGCCGGGCCGCCCCGGCCGGCCGACGACCCAGCAGGAGCTGCGCTGGATCTACACGGCCTGGCTGGGCGCCTTCCTGCTGAAGATGGTCGGCTCGTCGTGGGACGTCTCCTGGCACTTCAGGTGGCTGCGTGACGACCTCGCCCCGCCGCACCTGCTCAACTCCGCCGGCACCGTCGTGGTCGTCGCGCTGGTCCTCTTCTCCAGCTACACCGGCTACGGCGTCGACCGCCGCGCGCTGCGCCTGATGCAGGTGGGCACCGGGCTGTTCCTCGTGGCCGTCCCGGTCGACATCGTCAACCACCGGGTCAACGGGCTGGACATCACCAGCTGGAGCCCCAGCCACTCGCTGCTCTACCTCGGGACGGCGGTCATGCTGGCCGGCGCGCTGCGCGGCTGGTGGCTGTACGCCGCGCCCGACCGCGTGCGGGACGCCGTCGCGCTGGGGCTGTGGCTGTTCTTCGCGGAGAACGTGCTGTTCCCCAACCAGCACCAGGAGTACGGCGTCCTCTCGCTGCGCGCCTACGAGGCCGGGCGGACGACGGCCGAGCCGCAGCTGCTGGACTTCGCCGTCGCCCAGGCGCAGAGCCCGACGTCGTTCATGCTCCCGGTCCCGGCCTGGGTGCACCCGGCGTGGCTGTTGTGTGCCGGGCTGCTCACCCTCGTCGTCGCCCGTCGGGTCACCGGGCTGCGCTGGGCCGCCACGACGATCGCGGCCGGCTATCTGGCCTACCGCGCGGTCGTGTGGCTGGGCCTGGTGGCGATCGGCTTCCCGCCCTCGGTGCTGCCGCTGGCACTGCTCGCCGGCGCGGTCGCCGTCGACCTCGCCGTCACCCGTCGGGTGCCCGGCGGGCTGGCCGGTCCGCTGGTCGCCGTGGTCACCTACGGTGCGGGTGCGGCCCTGGACGTCGTCGGGCTCCTCCCGCCGTGGGACTGGCGGCCGGAGGTGGTCCTGGCCACCGCCCTGGCGGCCACCCTCCTGTGGACGCTGCTCGACGCGGTCGCCCGGAGCCGGTCGCTGGCCGCCTGGTGCGCGCCCCTCGAGGAGCACGGAGAGCCACCCGTCGTCCCGGTGCCGGGCGGCGCGCCGACCCGCTGAGCGTCCCGGACCGGCCCGTCACATGCCGTAGCGTCGGAGGCAGCCCCTCCCGGTGACCGCGCCGCGATGCCGCCCACCGCCCCTGCCCCCCGCCCCGGAGGACCGACGTGCTGGCCCTGACCCCCCGGCCGCTGCAGACGGCGGGGGAGCGTGCGCTCTTCGCCGAACTGGCCCGCTGGGACACGGGCGGCGCGGTCCGGGGTGCGGTCGTCGCCTCCCTGCCGGTCCTCGACGGGCCGGTGGGCCGCCGGATCTCCGACGCGGTGCTCTTCGTGCCGGAGGGCCTGGCCGTGGTCCGCATCGCCGAGGTGGCCCGGCAGCGCGGCGTGGTCACCGCGCTGCCCGAGGGGGCGTGGACCGTCGGCCCCGAGCCCGGCCGCCCGGGCGAGGTGCTGCAGCTCTCCGGCGGCGGGTCCACCCCGCTGGACGGGCTGATGCGCGCCGGCATGGACACCGCAGTGCGGCTGCGCCGCGCCGGCCTGGAGCCCGGCCGGATCGCCCGGCTGACCGTGCTGGTCGGCGACCTCTCCGGCCTGGTGCCCGCCGACGGCGACCTCGGCGAGGGCGACCAGGTCGCGCTGCTCGAGCCCCGCTCGCTGCTGCTGGGCATCGCCCGCTCGGCCCGCTACACCGGCGTCGCCAACCCGCGCCTGTGGACGACGGCCGACGTGCGCGCCGCCCTGGAGGCCCTCGAGCTCGACGGCCGGGTGCCCACCACCCAGGAGCTCAACGGCGAGGGCTTCCCGTACTCGCCCTACGTCCTGCGGACGCCCGAGCTGCTCGCCCCGGCCGCGATGGCCGCGGCGGTGGCGGGGGCGGAGGCCGGGGGAGCGGCCCCGGTGCCGGTGGCGCACCACCCCGCGCCGCACGCCGCCGCGCCCGAGCCGATGCGTCCGCTGGTCGACCCGGCGGCCGCCGCGGCCGTGGCCGCCGCCGCCATCCGCGCCGACGAGGAGGCCGCCCGCGCCGCAGCCCCTGCCTACGCACGCGCCCAGGACCTCGCCGTCGCTCCGGTGGCCCCGCCGTCGACCGCGGCACCGGACCTGGCCGCACCGTCGGCTCCCGTCGTCCGGGACACCCTGGTCGGGCCCACCGTCGGCGTCCGCGAGGAGGACACCGGCGGCCTCGGCGGGCTGTTCGCCGACGCCGAGCCCAGAACCGCTCAGCCGGTCGCCGCCGAGCCGGTCGCTGCCCCACCCGCCGCGCCGCCGGTCCCGGTGGAGCCCCCGGCCCGGCCGCCGGTCGCCTCCGGTACCCGCCCGGCCGGCGTCCCCCTCGTGGGACCGCGCCGGCGGCAGCGCTCACCGCGGCGGACCGCGCTGCTCGTCGCGGCCGCGCTGCTGCTCGTCGTCCTCCTCGGCGTGGGCGTCACCGCGGTCCTCGGCGGGGACGAGGCGGCGAACGCCGGTGCGTCGCCGTCCACCGCCGCGCAGGGCGGAGCGCTCGGCGAGGTCGCCGGCGGGCCGCAGCCCGGGCAGATCGAGACGGTCGACGGCCGTACCTTCGTCGCCCAGCGGGTGCAGACCGATCCCACCTGCGTCGGCAACGCCTACGGCACGGTGGCCGACTTCTTCGCCGCCACCGACTGCGCGGGCCTGGCGCGGGCGCTGTACTCCACCGACGTCGGCGGCCGGCCGGTCGTCGTCTCGGTCTCGGTGGCCGACATGGGGGAGGAGAGCGGCGCCCTGGCGCTGCGCGCGCTGACCGACCGGAACGGCAGCGGCAACGTCAGCGACCTGCTGCGCGAGGGCGTCCGCTACCCGGGGGGTCCCGCGCAGCTGTCCGGGGCCGAGTACGCCAGCGCCGTCTCGGGCAGCAGCGTGACGATCGTGGAGACCGCCTGGGCCGGACCCGGGTCGACGGGGTCGACCGCCGACCTCGACGTCGTCGCCTCGACCGCGCTGGTGCTGCCCATGCCCCAGTCCACCCCGTGACCGGCGGTCGCCCCCCCGGGACGATCAGCTGAGCTGACCCTCCCGGCTCCTGGCCCACGCCCAGTGGTGAGCCAGGACCCCGGACGATCAGCTCACCTGATCATCAGGGGACGTTCCAGGCGGTCGCGGCGGCCTCGGCCATCGCGGCGAGCAGCGCGGCCGTCCGGCGGCGCGGCAGCCGGCCGGCGCTGTGCGGGGTCGAGTTGACCAGCCCGAAGACGGCGTGCGCCCGGGCCCGGTTGGTCGCGGCGTCCGACGTCGGGTGCACCCGGCCCAGGACGTCGACCCACACCTCGACGTAGCGGCGCTGCAGCCGGCGCACCTGCGCGGCGTCGTCGTCGGCCAGCGAGCCGAGGTCGCGGTCGTGCACGGTGATCAGCGCGGGGTTGTCCAGCGCGAAGTCGACCTGGAAGGCGATCAGCGTGCGCAGCTGCGCCATCGGGTCGTCGCCGGCGGCGGCCACCCGTGCGGTGCCGCCCTCGAGCAGCCGCTCGCTGATCCGCAGCAGCATCTCGGCGAGCATCGCGTCCTTGCTGGCGAAGTGCCGGTAGATCGCCGGGCCGGTCACGCCGACCGCCGCGCCCACGTCGTCCACCCCCACGGCCCGGGACCCGCGCTCGGCGAACAGCTGTGCGGCGGCCTGCAGGATCTGCTCGCGGCGCGACGGGCGGGTCGCGTCCGCGTGCAGCGCGGTGTTGGCGTCCGTCACGGCGGCGATGTTAACGGTCGTTGACCCCGTTCGTGAACCACCGTTAACATCCCGGCCGTGGACGCCCCCGTGCTGGCCGGCAGGCCGACGACCGACGGCGCGGCCGCCGCGCGCAACGCCGAGGCGCACGCCGCGCTCGTCGCCGACCTCGCCGAGCAGCTGCGCCGGGTGGCGCTCGGCGGCGGGGAACGGGCCCGGAAGCGGCACACCGCGCGGGGCAAGCTGCTGCCGCGCGAGCGGGTCGACGCCCTGCTCGACCCGGGCAGCCCGTTCCTGGAGCTCTCGCCGCTGGCCGCACACGGCATGTACGGCGGCGAGGCGCCGGCCGCCGGGATCATC
Source organism: Geodermatophilus siccatus (assembly GCF_900103785.1). GTDB lineage: Bacteria > Actinomycetota > Actinomycetes > Mycobacteriales > Geodermatophilaceae > Geodermatophilus > Geodermatophilus siccatus. The sequence continues at coordinate 417,477 of NZ_FNHE01000003.1, forward strand.
ACCGGCATCGGCCGGGTCGCCGGCCGGGAGGTCGTCGTCGTCGCCAACGACGCCACCGTCAAGGGCGGCACCTACTACCCGATGACGGTGAAGAAGCACCTGCGGGCGCAGGAGGTGGCGCTGCACAACCGGCTGCCCTGCGTCTACCTCGTCGACTCCGGCGGGGCCTTCCTGCCGATGCAGGACGAGGTCTTCCCCGACCGCGAGCACTTCGGCCGGATCTTCTACAACCAGGCCACCATGTCGGAGGCCGGCATCCCGCAGATCGCCGCCGTCCTCGGCTCCTGCACCGCCGGCGGGGCGTACGTGCCGGCGATGAGCGACGAGGCGGTCATCGTCCGCGAGCAGGGCACGATCTTCCTGGGCGGTCCACCGCTGGTGAGGGCCGCGACCGGTGAGGTGGTCACCGCCGAGGAGCTCGGCGGGGGAGACCTGCACAGCCGGGTCAGCGGGGTCACCGACCACCTGGCCGAGGACGACGCGCACGCCCTCCAGCTGGTGCGCCAGATCGTCGGCACCCTCGGCCCGCGCACCCCGCGGCCGTGGGACGTCGAGCCGGCCGAGGAGCCGCTGCACCCGCCGGAGTCGGTCTACGACGTGGTCCCGCCCGACCCGCGCACGCCCTACGACGTCCGCGAGGTCATCGCCCGGCTGGTCGACGGCAGCCGGTTCGCCGAGTTCAAGCCGCTCTACGGGCAGACGCTGGTCACCGGGTTCGCCCGGCTCCACGGCCACCCGGTCGGCGTCGTGGCCAACAACGGCGTGCTGTTCGGCGAGTCCGCGCTCAAGGGCGCGCACTTCATCGAGTTGTGCGACCGGCGCAGCACCCCGCTGCTGTTCCTGCAGAACATCTCCGGGTTCATGGTCGGCCGCGACTACGAGGCCGGGGGCATCGCCAAGCACGGCGCCAAGATGGTCACCGCCGTCGCCTGCGCGCGGGTGCCCAAGCTGACCGTCGTCATCGGCGGCTCGTTCGGGGCCGGCAACTACTCGATGTGCGGCCGGGCCTACTCGCCCCGCTTCCTGTTCACCTGGCCCAACTCCCGCATCTCGGTCATGGGCGGGGAGCAGGCGGCCTCGGTGCTCGCCCAGGTGCGCCGCGACGGGCTCGAGGCCCGCGGCGAGGAGTGGCCGGCCGAGGACGAGGAGGCGTTCAAGAAGCCGATCCGCGACCAGTACGAGACCCAGGGCCACCCCTACTACGCCACCGCCCGGCTGTGGGACGACGGCGTCATCGACCCCGCCCAGACCCGCACCGTGCTCGGCCTCGCGCTGTCCGCCTGCGCGAACGCCCCCTTGGAGGAGGTTGGCTATGGCGTCTTCCGGATGTAGCCGCTCACGCCCCCGCGACCGGTGGCGCCGTGGGGTCGGCGGCCTCGGCCTTGACCTCGCGCAGGACGTAGTCCTCGATCGTCTCGAGGTCGTGGGTGGAGCGCTTCACGACGGTGAGCAGGTCGCTCATCTTGCTGACCTCCTCGATCTGCTCCTTGATGAACCACTGCATGAACTGGTCGGAGGCGAAGTCGTTCTCCCGCCGGGCGACGCCGATCAGCGCGTTGATCTGCTCGGTGACGCGCTTCTCCTGCTCCAGGGCCAGGGCGACGGGGGCGACGACGTCGGCGAACTCGCTGACCGGGGCGGGGATGCCGGGGATGCGGACCGGCGCGTCGGAGTCGAGCAGGTACTTGACCATCATCATGGCGTGCTCGCGCTCCTCGAGCGCCTGGTCGAAGAAGAGCTGCGCCGTCCTCGGCATGGTCAGCTCGTCGAAGTAGACGGCGCACGCCACGTACTGCTGGTGCGCGGCGAACTCGTTGCCGATCTGCGTGTTCAGCAGCTCGACGAAGGCGGGGGCGGCCATCGGGTCTCCCGGACGTGTGCGGTGGCGGTCACCGCACGCTATCCGGTGACACGCCGGTGCCGGTGGACCACTGGGGAAGGCGAGGCTAACCTCACCGCGTGGGGAAGTCCGCGCGCATGCCGAAGAAGAAGTGCTGCCAGGACAAGCCGCGCTGCAAGCGGTGCCCCCTGCGGGCTCTCGCCGAGGGGACGCTCCCGCCGGGCTACACGGTCAAGAAGCGCCGCCTGGTCAAGCTGGACAAGGCCGACAAGGTCCTCGCCAAGAGCACCCGCAAGGCGGCCTGACCACACCCCCGGCGGGGGGTGCTGAGCGGTGTTCGAGACCGTCCTCGTGGCCAACCGCGGCGAGATCGCCGTCCGGGTCATCCGCACGCTGCGCGCGATGGGCATCCGCTCGGTGGCCGTGTACAGCGCGGCCGACGCCGGGTCCCGGCACGTCCGGGAGGCCGACGTCGCCGTCCCGATCGGCCCGGCGCCCGCGGCCGAGAGCTACCTGTCGATCGAGCGGGTGCTCGACGCCGCCGCCCGCACCGGCGCCCAGGCGGTGCACCCCGGCTACGGCTTCCTGTCCGAGAACGTCGAGTTCGCCCGGGCCTGCGAGAAGGCCGGCGTCGTCTTCATCGGCCCGCCGGTCGCCGCGATCGAGGCGATGGGCGACAAGATCCGCGCCAAGCAGACCGTGATGGCCGCCGGCGTCCCCGTCGTCCCCGGGCGGACCGAGCCCGGCATGTCGGACGACGAGGTCGCCGCGGCCGCGGTCGAGGTCGGCTTCCCGGTGCTGCTCAAGCCCAGCGCCGGCGGCGGCGGCAAGGGCATGCGGGTGGTGCGCGCCGAGGCCGATCTGCGTGACGCCATCGCCGCCGCCCGGCGCGAGGCCCGCGGCTCCTTCGGCGACGACACCCTGCTGGTCGAGCGCTACGTCGGGTCGGCGCGGCACGTCGAGCTGCAGGTGCTCGGCGACGGCCACGGCACCGTCGTCCACCTGGGCGAGCGGGAGTGCAGCCTGCAGCGCCGGCACCAGAAGGTCGTCGAGGAGGCGCCGTCCCCGCTGCTGGACGCCACCACCCGCGCCGCGATGGGCACCGCCGCCGTCGAGGCCGCCCGGGCCGTCGGCTACACCGGCGCCGGCACGGTGGAGTTCATCGTCGACGCCGAGCGGCCGACCGACTTCTTCTTCCTGGAGATGAACACCCGGCTGCAGGTCGAGCACCCGGTCACCGAGATGGTCACCGGCCTGGACCTGGTCGAGCTGCAGGTGCGGGTCGCCGCGGGGGAGCCGCTGCCGTTCACCCAGGACGACGTCGTGCTCGACGGGCACGCCATCGAGGCCCGGCTCTACGCCGAGGACCCGGCCCGCGGCTTCCTGCCGCAGACGGGCACCGTGCTGGGCCTGCGCGAGCCGGCCGGGCCGGGCGTGCGCCTGGACAGCTCGCTGGCGGTGGGCTCGGTCGTCGGCACCGACTACGACCCGATGCTGGCCAAGGTGGTCGCGTGGGGTCCCGACCGGGAGACCGCCCGCGCCCGCCTGGTCGGCGCGCTGGGGCACACCGCCGTCCTCGGGGTGCCGACCAACACGGCCTTCCTCCGGGCGCTGCTCACCGATCCCGACGTGGTCGCCGGGCGGCTGGACACCGGGCTCATCGAGCGGCGCGGCGAGGCGCTGACCGCCGCCGAGCCCGTGCCGCCGGCGGTCCACGCGGCGGCGGCGCTGTTCGAGCTGCTCGAGGCCGAGCCGACCGGTCCGGTGGTCGACCGCTGGGACGTCCCCGACGGCTGGCGGCTCGGCGAGCCGGCCTGGACGGTCCGCCGGCTGCAGGCCGCCGGCGGGGACCCGGTGACCGTGCGGGTGCGCGGCCGGTCGTCCGCGGCCCTCGTCCAGGTGGGGTCGGCCGACCCGGTGCCGGCCGCGGCGACGCGGGACGGCGACCAGCTGTCGGTGACCCTGGACGGCGTCACCGCGCGGTACGCCGTCGTCCACTCCGGCGGGCAGCTGTGGCTGGCCGCCGACGGCCGGGTGAGCGTGCTGCGCGAGCACGAGCGGCTGCACTCGGCGGTCGAGGGCGCGGCCGGGGACGGCGCGGTCACCGCGCCCATGCCGGGGACGGTGACGCTGGTGCAGGCGGCGGTCGGCGACCGGGTCGAGGCCGGTGCCCCGCTGCTGGTGGTCGAGGCGATGAAGATGGAGCACGTGCTGACCGCACCCCTCGCGGGGACGGTCACCGAGCTCGGTGTGACGGCCGGCCAGCAGGTCCGGCTCGACGAGCGGGTGGCCGTGGTGACGGCCGGGGAGGACTGACCGTGCTGGACTACCGGCTCGACGAGGAGACCGAGGCCCTGCGCAAGGTCGTGCGGGAGTTCGCGCAGGACGTGATCGCCCCGCAGATCGGGGAGTTCTACGAGCGCGACGAGTTCCCCACCGCGATCGTGCGGCAGATGGGTGAGCTGGGCCTGTTCGGCCTGCCCTTCCCCGAGGAGTACGGCGGTTCGGGTGGCACCTACTTCACCCTGTGCGTGGCGCTCGAGGAGCTCGCGCGGGTCGACTCGTCGGTGGCGATCACCCTCGAGGCCGGCGTCTCGCTGGGCGCGATGCCGATCTACCGGTTCGGGACCGAGGAGCAGAAGCAGCAGTGGCTGCCCCGGCTGTGCAACGGGGAGGCGCTGGCCGCGTTCGGGCTGACCGAGCCCGGCGGCGGCTCGGACGCCGGCGCCACCAGCACCACCGCGCGCCTGGAGGACGGCCACTGGGTGGTCAACGGGTCCAAGGCGTTCATCACCAACTCCGGCACCGACCTGACCGAGCTGGTCACCGTCACCGCGGTCACCGGCACCCGGCCCGACGGCGGCAAGGAGATCTCGGCGATCGCCATCCCGTCGGGGACGCCGGGCTTCAGCGTGGGCAAGCGGTACTCGAAGGTCGGCTGGAACGCCTCGGACACCCGCGAGCTGTCGTTCAGCGACTGCCGGGTGCCGGCGGAGAACCTGGTGGGGGAGCGCGGGCGCGGCTACGCGCAGTTCCTCTCCATCCTCGGCGAGGGCCGGATCGCGATCTCAGCGCTCGCCGTCGGGCTGGCGCAGGGCTGCGTCGACGAGTCGGTGAAGTACGCGGCGCAGCGGGAGGCGTTCGGGCAGCCGATCGGCCGCAACCAGGCGATCCAGTTCATGATCGCCGACATGGAGGTGCGCGCCTCCACCGCACGGCTGGCCTACTACCGGGCGGCCGAGAAGATGCTGCGCGGCGAGCCGTACGCGCGGGAGGCCTCGATCGCCAAGCTGTACAGCTCCGAGGTGGCGATGGACAACGCCCGCTACGCCACCCAGGTGCACGGCGGCTACGGCTTCATGAACGAGTTCCCGGTGGGCCGCTTCTACCGCGACGCGAAGATCCTCGAGATCGGTGAGGGCACCAGCGAGGTGCAGCGGATGCTCATCGCCCGCGACCTCGGCGTCGGCTGAGGAAGGACCCGTCAGGGCCCGGGTCAGGCGTCCGCCCCCGCGCAGCGACGTGCGGTCCCGTGGCCGCTCCCGGGGCTATGGTGCGCGGGCACCCGAGCCCAGGGGCACCCGGTCACGACGGGGACGACGGAGAACGCGCATGTGCACGGAGCACACGGGCAGGGTGGCGCAGCAGGCCCGCGAGGGGACCGGGGCCGGCTTCTCCCGGCGGACGGCGCTGGTGGGCGGCGCGGCCGCGGCCGTGACCGCTGCGCTGACCGGCACCGCTCGGGCCGAGGACCGGACACCGCGAGCCCCGGGCTGGGGCCGTCGCGGCCTGTGCGACCTCACGCACCCGTTGACCACGAGCCTGCCGATGTTCGTGCCGACCGAGGCGCCGACGCGCCGCACCGTCGTGACGATCGAGCAGAACGGCTACTACCAGCAGGAGTGGCGCCTCGTCGAGCACACCGGCACCCACGTCGACGCGCCGGGACACTTCACGGCGGGCGGTCGCCTCGCGCCCGAGCTGCGGATCGACGAGCTCGTCACGCCCGCCGTCGTCATCGACATCAGCTCGCGTGCGGCGGACGAGCCCGACACCGTCGTGACGATCGACGACGTCCGCGCGCACGAGCGGCGGCACGGCCGCATCCCGGACGACGCCGCCGTGCTCATGAACTCCGGCTGGGGCAGCAGGTTCGGCGATCCGGAGGCCTACCGCGGCGCCGACGCGACAGGGACGCTGCACTTCCCCGGCTTCGGTGCGGACACCTGCGAGTGGCTGCTGGAACGCCGCCGCATCCGCAGCCTCGGCGTCGACACGCTCAGCATCGACCCGGGCGCGTCCACGACCTTCGACACCCACCTCCTGCTCACCGGCGCCGACCGCTACGGGCTGGAGAACCTCGCCCACCTCGACCGCGTCCCACCCACGGGCGCGACGATCGTGGTCGGCCTCATCCCGTTCGAGGAGGGTTCGGGCGGTCCCGCCCGCGTCCTCGCCTCCTGGTGAACCCGCCGGCGCGCCCCGGACGCCCCGTCAGGCCGGGGTCGGCAGGTGCTCGGCGGCGATGCGCTGCGCCAGGCGCTCCAGCAGCGGGCCGGCCTCGGCCATGCAGCGCGCGGGGTCCGGCTCGAGGTCGGTGAGCGCGGCAGCGGCGTCGATGCCGGCCTCCCGCAGCGCCGCGTCCTGCAGGTCGCGCCGCCCGCAGACGGCGACCACCGCGGGGACGCCGGCCGCTCGAGCCCGGCGGGCGACGCCGACCGGCGCCTTGCCGCGCAGGCTCTGCTCGTCCAGCGACCCCTCACCCACCACGACCAGCTCGGCCCCGGCCACCAGCCGGTCGAAGCCGAGCAGGTCCAGCAGCAGGTCGATGCCGGGCCGCAGCTGCGCCCCGAGGACGGCGAGGGCCGCGAACCCCACCCCGCCCGCGGCGCCCGCGCCCGGCTCGTCGCGCAGGTCCCGGCCGGTGGCCTCGGCGACCGCGTCGGCCAGCCGGGCCAGGCAGCCGTCGAGGTGGACGACGTCGTCGCGGTCGGCGCCCTTCTGCGGGCCGTAGACCGCCGCGGCGCCCGAGGGGCCGGTCAGCGGGTTGTCCACGTCGCAGGCGACGACCACCTCGGCGCCCTGCAGCGCGGCGGTCACCCCGCTGACGTCCACCCGGGCCAGCCGCTCCAGCCCCGCGCCGCCGGGCCCGACCGGTGCGCCGTCCGCGTCGAGCAGCCGCGCGCCGAGGGCCTGCAGCAGTCCGGCGCCGCCGTCGGTCGTGGCGCTGCCGCCGATGCCGAGGACGACCCGGCGGGCACCGGCGGCCAGCGCCGCGGCGACGACCTCGCCGGTGCCGCGGCTGGTGGCGGTGCGGGGCGCGAACCGGCCCCCGGGCAGTCGGCCGAGCCCCGAGACGTCGGCCATCTCGACGACGGCGACGTCGCCGAGCCGGGCGTAGGCGGTCTGCACCGGCTCGCCGGTCGGGCCGGTCGCGGTGACGGGCACCGCCTCGTAGCCCGCGGCCAGCGCGGCGGCGAGGGTGCCGTCACCGCCGTCGGCGACCGGCAGGCAGCTCACCTCGACGTCCGGCCGGCCGGCGGTGAGCCCGCGCGCGACCGCGGCGGCCACCTCGGGAGCGGTCAGCGATCCCTTGAACTTGTCCGGGGCGACGAGGACGCGAGGCATTGCCCGATCCTGTCAGCCGGCCTGGTCCCGGGTCCCGCGACGGGTGACCCTTCTGCAGGGTCCCGCCGCGAGCCCGCGAGCGGTGGGGGGCAGAAGGGTCCTCTCTCAGGCCGTCACGTCGACCAGCACCTTGCCGACGGCGCCGTCCTCCACCGCGCGGTGCGCCTGCGCGGTCTCGGCCAGCGGGAAGACGTGCAGCGGCAGGCCGGCGTCCTCGCCGACCCGGACGGCGCCGTCGAGCACGGCGGCGTTGACGTCCTCGACGGCGATCGCCTTGGCGCGCTCGGGCTCGGTGTAGACGAGGACGAACTGCCAGCGCGCGTTGGGGACCATCTGCGCGCGGACGGGCACGGTCACCTCCGCGCCGCCGTCGTCGGCGTACATCGCCACGGCCCCGTGCAGGCCGATGACCTGCGCGTCGACGGCGGCGTTGGTGGCGGCGGAGACCTCGACGATCGCGTCCACGCCCTTCGGGGCGACCTTGCGCACCTCGGCGACGACGTCCTGCTCGCGGTAGTCGACGACGTGCGAGGCGCCGGCCGCGGCGGCCAGCTGTGCCTTGTGCGGGCTGCTGACCGTGGCGATCACCGTGGCGTCGGCCCAGCGGGCCAGCTGGATCGCGGCGTTGCCGACCGCGCCGGCCCCGCCCTGCACGAGGACGGTGTGGCCGGTCAGCGCCCCGGGGCCGAGCCGGTCGGGCAGCGACTCGGCCACGGTCAGGCAGCGGTGCGCGGTGAGGAACGGGATGCCCAGCGCCGCGCCCAGCTCGAACGCGGGCCCGGCGCCGAGCAGCACCACCTGCCGCGCGGGGACGACGGTGTACTCGGCCGCCGTCCCGTGCGGGCGCTGCCAGGCCGCCTCCCAGACCCACACCCGCTCGCCGACCAGCACCGGGTCGACGCCCTCCCCGACGGCGTCGACGGTGCCGGAGCCGTCCTGGTCGGGCACCTGGCCGTCGGGGCCGGGTGGGTTGGTGCGCCGGGACTTCCAGTCGGTCGGGTTGACCCCGGAGAAGGCCAGCCGGACCCGCACCTCACCCGGGCCGGGCTCGGGGGTGGGGCGCTCGACCAGCTGCAGGACGTCGGGGTCGCCGTTCTCGGTGTAGACGATGGCTCGCACGCCCCCACCTTGCCCTCGCGGCGGGGGCCCCGCCTGGTGGGCGCCCGCCTCCGAGACGACGCGGTCACGGTCGGTCGAGGCACGCTGACGCCGCCGACCGCCCGTCCCGTGGCGCGCCGGGAGCCGCCCGGTCACCGACCGTTGCCCCTACCTTCGCGCGCACGGGCGCCGTTCCCGGCGTCCGACGTCGTGGCCGCCATCCGGCCCGAACGGGGGACGTCATGCCGGGTTCAAACGGCGAGCACCGCCTGCAGGAACTGCTCGGCACCGCGGTGCGGGCACGGGCCTTCTACGACCACCAGGTGCTCGACCACCTCAACGAGCGGATGCGGGACTTCGTGCGCCGGATGGAGATGGTCTTCATGGCGACGGCGGACGCGGCCGGCGAGGTCGACTGCTCCTTCCGTGCCGGACCGCCGGGGTTCGTCGGTGTCCTCGACGAGTGCACGCTCGCCCTCCCGGAGTACCGCGGCAACGGGGTCATGGGGAGCCTCGGCAACATCACGGAGAACGGGCACGTCGGCCTGCTCTTCGTCGACTTCTGCGGGGACGGGGTCGGACTGCACGTGAACGGTCGGGCGTCGGTGGTCCCGAACGAGCTGATGGCCGCCCGACCGGAGCTCCCCGCGTCCGTGGCCGAGGGAGTGCGGCAGTCAGGAGGACGGGCGGCCGCCAGGTGGGTGCTCGTCGAGGTGCAGGAGGCCTACATCCACTGCGCCAAGCACATCCCGCGGATGGCCGCGGTCCCCCAGCAGGTGCGGGCATGGGGGACCGACGACGCAGCGCGCAAGCGGGGTGACTACTTCCGGGCCAAGCACGAGCCTCGGCCCTGGGCCGAGCCGGCGGGATCGGCGGCTCGGCCCGACTGACGCCGTGCTCGGCGCGGCGGACCGTCCGCCGGCGGGGCACGGCCACGGCCGGCCGGTCGTCAGGCCAGGTTGAGCTGCCAGGACACGCCGAAGCGGTCGTTCACCCAGCCGAACCGGCGGCTGAAGCCGTGGTCGCCGAGCTCCATCAGGACCGCGCCGCCCTCGGCGAGACCCGAGAACAGCCGCTCGAGCTCGTCCTCCGACGCCGTCTCGACCCAGATGGAGAAGGACGGCGTGAAGGTGAAGTCGTGGACCGGCGGGCTGTCGAAGCAGCGGAACACCTGCCCGGCGATCGAGAACGTGGCGCCCTGCACCGTGCCCTCGGCGCCGGGACCGTCCGCCCCCCACCGGTCGAGCTCGAGCACGCGTGCGTCGTCGAACAGCGACGTGTAGAGGTCGAGTGCCGGCCCTGCGTCGCCCTGGAACATGAGGAACGGGATCACCTGCTTCGGCATGGCGGTCACCGTAGGGGGAGCTGCTGACGGAACGCTCAGCCCAGTCGGTCGGCGACCGCCGCCAGGTGGTCGTCCACCACCCGGCCGAGGTCGGGCTCGGAGCCCGTGGCGACGACGAGCACGACCACCTCGGCCGAGCGCACCAGGCGGGTCTCGTCGACCGCCGGGTCCGGTCCGGGGACCTCGGTGCGGATGGTGATGCCGGTCCACCCCGATCCCGTCCAGCCGTCCACCGACCGGGCGGTCCGGACAGCCGGGTCGGGGTCCGCGGACGGCGGGGCCGACGTGCAGTCCGGCGCCTCCGTCCCCGCCTGCTCGAGGATCGCCTCCGCGACCATCGGAGCCGACGCGGCCCAGGCGTAGGCGTACAGGGTCATCCCCTCGGCGGCGGAACCGGCGGCCACCGGCTCCCCGAGGGCGGGGTCCAGGCGGGGAGCCCGGGTACCCGGCGCCGTCGTGCAGAGCTGCCACGGCGGCGGGGGCGGGTCGGCCGGCCGCAGACCGGGGACCGGCACCGACAGCGCGGCCTCGAGGTCGGGCGGCCCGCCGGGCGAGGCGGTCCCCTCCACGGTGGCCGTGCAGGCGACCAGCCCGAGGGCGACCGCGGTCACGACCCACCTCCCCGTCCGCACCTCCGTCGGATACCCCGTGTCCGGGGAGCACGCGGACCCCCGGCGTGCGGTTGCCGGTCGCCGTCCCGGCTGTTGGGGTTGGCAAGTGCTCGTCCCGCGCTCCGGCGCCCTGCCCGCGCCGGTGCGCCGGACCCTGCTCTACCGCCAGGCGACCGGGCACCTGCCGCCGCTGCTGCGGCCGCGCACCTTCACCGAGAAGCTGAACTGGCGGATCACCTTCGACCGGCGGGAGCTGCTCGCGCCCACCTGCGACAAGCTGGCGATGAAGGAGCACGCCCGCACGGTCGCGCCGGGCCTGGTGCGCGTCCCGGAGACCCTCTGGTCCGGTACCGACGTCGGCGAGCTGGCCGACGTCGACCTGCCCGGCCACTGGGTGCTCAAGCCCAACCACTCCTGCATCCGCCGGCTGTTCGGCCGCGGTCCGGGCGACGTCGACGAGCTGCGCCGGCGCACCGCGGGCTGGGTGGGGGAGCGGTACTGGCGGAAGAGCGAGGAGTGGGCCTACCGGCGGGCGCGGCCGTGCCTGCTGGTCGAGGAGTTCATCGGCGTCCCGGGCGTGGTGCCGGCCGACCTCAAGGTGCTCGTCGTCGGCGGGGAGCCCCGGCTGGTGGAACTGCACACCGGCCGGGACGACGACCACGGCACCCGGCTCTACACCCCGGGGTGGGCGCCGCTGCCCTGGACGATCGGCTACCGGCCCGGCCCGGACGCCGACCCGCCCGAGCGCCTCGACGACCTGCTCAAGGCCGCCACGGCGCTCGCCGACGGCTTCGACATGCTGCGCGTCGACTGCTACGAGGTCGACGGGGAGCTGTGGTTCGGCGAGCTCACCCCGTACCCGGGCGCCGGGCTGTCCCCGCTCGAGCCCGACCTCGACGCGTGGCTCGGCGCGGCCTGGACGCTGCCACCACTCTGGCACACCCGCGGCTGACCCCGGCCTCCTTCCAGGGACCCGCCCTGTGCCTGCGAGGGGTGTGGAGGAAGGGGGGCCTCTCTCAGACGGGGGCGATCGACAGGTCCAGCGCGCGGCGGCCCTCCTCGGACCGGGCGGTGGTGATGCGCTCGGCCGAGGGGGTGCCGTACTCAGTGGTCCGCTGCCGGGCCGGGCGGCCGATCGCGGCGGCCACCGCCTCCAGCTCGGCGATGGTCTTCAGCGAGCCGTTGGTGCTGCCGGCCATCCGGCTGATCGTCTCCTCCATCAGCGTGCCGCCGAGGTCGTTGGCCCCGCCCTGCAGCACCGCCCGCGTGCCGGCGTCGCCGAGCTTGACCCAGGAGGTCTGGATGTTCGGGATGCGCCCGTGCAGCAGCAGCCGGGCGACGGCGTGCACCGCGCGGTTCTCCCGCACCGTCGGCCCGGGCCGGGCGACACCGGCGAGGTAGATCGGCGAGCTGTGGTGCACGAAGGGCAGCAGCACGAACTCGGTGAAGCCGCCGGTCTCGTCCTGCACCCGCGCCAGCGTGCGCAGGTGCGCCACCCAGTGGGCGGGGGTGTCGACGTGGCCGTACATCATCGTCGACGTCGTCGGGATGCCCACCCGGTGCGCGGTGGTGATGATCTCCAGCCAGGTCGCCGTGGGCAGCTTGCCCTTGGTCAGCACCCAGCGGACGTCGTCGTCGAGGATCTCCGCCGCCGTCCCCGGGACCGAGTCCAGACCCGCCTCCTTCGCGGCGACCAGGAAGTCGCGGAAGGACAGCCCGGTGCGGGCCGCGCCGTTCACGATCTCCATGGGCGAGAAGGCGTGCAGGTGGATGCCGGGGGCGCGGCGCTTCACCTCGCGGGCGAGGTCGAGGTAGGCGGTGCCGGGCAGGTCGGGGTGGATGCCGCCCTGCATGCAGATCTCGGTGGCCCCGGCGGCCCACGCCCGGTCCACGCGCGTCCCGACCTCCTCCAGGGACAGCGTGTAGGCGTCGGCGTCGGTGCGCCGCTGGGCGAAGGCGCAGAACCGGCAGCCGGTGTAGCAGACGTTGGTGAAGTTGATGTTCCGGTTCACGACGTAGGTGACGTCGTCGCCGACGGTGTCCCGGCGGACGGCGTCGGCCAGCGCGCACAGCGCGTCGAGGTCCGGGCCGTCCGCGCCGAGCAGCGCCAGGTACCCGGCGTCGGTCAGCCCCGCCGGGTCGGTCTCGGCGGACCGCAGGGCGGCGTGCACCGCCGGGTCGCCGGTGGCGAGCGCGGTCGAGTGCCCGTCGCGGGCGCTCTCGGTGCGCGAGCGCAGCTCGGCCCAGTCGCCGTAGACGGCGTCGAAGTCGCTGCGCCGGTCGCCGGTGCGCCCGGTGGTGTCGACCTCGACGTGCAGGTCGGTGCGTCCGGACGACGTCCACGCCTCGTCCGGCTCCTGCCACGGCAGCCCGGCCGGCACGCGGCCCTCGACCGCCAGCCCGTCGGGGCCGGCCAGCGCGGCGACGTGCGGGCGCACCCGCGGGTCCAGCCACGGCTCGGGGGAGAGCACGTACGGCGGCTGGGCGGCCAGCCGCTCCCGCAGCTCGAACCCGGCCTCGGCGCTGAGCGCGGCCAGCTTGTCGGTGTTGGGCCACGGGCGCTCGGGGTTGACGTGGTCGGGCGTCAGCGGGGAGACGCCGCCCCAGTCGTCGACCCCCGCGCGCAGCAGCAGGCCCAGCTCGGTGGAGTCGCTCAGGTTCGGCGGCGCCTGCACGCGCGCCCTGGGCCCGAGCAGCATTCGGGTGACGGCGACCGCGGCCACGTACTCCTGCAGCTCCAGGTCGCACGAGCCGGCCATCGCCGTCCGCGGCTTGGCCCGGAAGTTCTGCACGATGACCTCCTGCACGTGCCCGTGCCGCCGTGCTGCGGCCCGGATCGCGCCGACGGCGTCCACCCGCTCGGCGTAGCTCTCCCCGATGCCGAGCAGCACGCCGGTGGTGAACGGGACGGCGGAGCGCCCGGCGTCCTCGAGCACGCGCAGCCGCACCCGCGGCTCCTTGTCGGGAGAGCCGAAGTGCGGGCCGCCGGGGGTCGACCACAGCCGGGTCGCGGTGGTCTCGAGCATCATCCCCATCGAGGCGGACACGGGCTTGAGCCGCTGGATCTCCTCCCAGCTCAGCACCCCGGGGTTGAGGTGCGGCAGCAGCCCGGTCTCCTCCAGCACCCGGATCGCCATCGCGCGCAGGTAGCCCAGCGTGGAGTCGAAGCCGTGCGCCTCGAGCCACTCGGCCGCGACCGGCCACCGGTCCTCGGGCCGGTCGCCGAGGGTGAACAGCGCCTCCTTGCAGCCCAGCGCCGCGCCGGCCCGGGCGATGTCGAGCACCTCGTCGGGGGAGAGGTACGGCGCCCTCCCCTCCCGGCGCAGCTGGCCGGGGGTGGTCACGAAGGTGCAGTAGTGGCAGCGGTCGCGGCACAGGTGGGTGAGCGGGATGAACACCTTGCGGCTGTAGGTGACCACACCCGGGCGCCCGGCCGAGGCGAGCCCCGCGTCGCGGACCCGGCCGGCCGCGGTGAGCAGCCGGTCCAGCGGCTCCCCCTCGCCCAGGCCGCGGGCGTGCAGCAGCGTCTCGGCCTCGACGGCGTCGAGGGTCACCCCGCGCTCGGCACGGGCCAGGGCACGGCGGACGGCGGACTCCGAGGGGTTCAGCGGCTCGCTCATCGGTCCCGACGCTAGTTGACCGACCCCCTCGCCCCCCACCGCCGGCCGCGCTCCCCGACGATCATGGAGTCGCGGTGGCGACACGCCCGCCCCACCCGGCGTGCCGCCACCCGGACCCCGTGATCGTCGGTGCGACGGGACGGGCGCCGTGGGTCGGGGAAGCGTGCGGGGTGGGCACCGCGGGCCCGGGGGTCCTCGGTCAGAGGTCGCGGCGGGAGAAGGCGAGTGCGGCCAGCCCCCACACCATCGCCACCCACACGACCGTCCACGCCAGGTACGCCGCGGTGAGGGAGGCCTCGCTGAGGAAGGGGAAGCCCTCCAGCTCCACGCCGAACTGGGCGAGCGCGGAGGGGTCCTGGAGCGAGTGCATGGCACCGCGCCACAGCCCGTCGGTGGGCAGCAGGATGCGCGACACCGTGCCGACCCGGGCGACGCCGTCGTTGCCGAGCGCCTGGCCGATGCCGCCGACGACGCCGGCGATCCAGGTCGCGCCGAACAGCCCGACGGCCACCACGCCGGACGCCATGGGCGACACGACGGTCGACAGCAGCAGGCCCAGCGTCAGCAGCACCGTGGTCTGCCCGGCCAGCAGGGCCAGCGCACCGACGACGTCCGGCGGCCAGTAGCCGACGGTCAGCTGGACGACGAGGCACTGCGCCAGGCCGGCCAGGACGACGAAGCCGCTGCCGAAGACCACCAGCCCCAGCCACTTGCCGAGCAGCACCGTGGAGCGGCGCACCGGCCGGGCGAGCATCGTGAGGGAGATACCGCTCTCCACCTCGCCGGACAGCGTGGGGCCGGCGAGGAACGCCGTCCCCAGGGCCGCGATCAGGCTCATCCCGAACATGACGAGGTTGAGCAGCTGCGAGGCCACCAGCCGGGCCTGGCCGCTGGTCAGCGTCCCGAAGTCGGTCTCGACGCCGGCCAGCCGCGAGAAGCCCCAGGCGGACAGCCCCAGCAGCGCGGCGGTGAGCGCGGCCAGCGCCCACAGCACCCGCCGCCGGGAGGCCTCCCGCAGGGTGAGCCCGGCGACGGTGAGCACCGTCCGCGCGCTCACGACCGGTCCCCGGAGCCGGCGCGCAGGATGCCGAGCAGGCGTTCCTCCAGGCTGATCCGCGCCGGCTCCACCGCGTGCACCCGCACGCCGAGGGCGACCAGGTCGGCCACCAGGTCCGGCACGGTCGTCCCGTCGTCCTCGGCCGGCAGCCCGACGGTGAACCACTCGCCCTCGCGCTCGACCGGCCCGGCCGCGACCAGCCGCGCCTGCCCGTCGGGACCGACCGAGCCCAGGTGCAGCCGCACCTCGCGGCGGCCCAGCAGCTCGGCCAGCGTGCCGGAGGCGGCGACGGTGCCGCGGTCGAGGACGACCACCCGGTCGCACACCCGCTCCACCTCGCCGATGAGGTGGGAGTTCAGCAGCACCGCCACGCCGCGCTGCCGGAGCGAGAGCACCACGTCGCGCACGTCGGCCCGGCCCAGCGGGTCGAGAGCGCTGGTCGGCTCGTCGAGCACCACCAGCTCGGGGCGGGCCACCAGCGCGACGGCCAGGCCCAGCCGCTGCTGCATGCCCTTGGAGAAGCCCCCGACCCGGTCCCCGGCGCGGGTGGCCAGCCCGACCAGCTCCAGGCAGCCGTGCCGCTCGTCCTCCGGGACGTGGGCACCGGCCAGCCGGACGTGCAGCTCGAGCACCTCGGCCGCGGTCAGCCAGGGCTGGTAGCGGAACAGCTCGGGCAGGTAGCCCACCCCAGCGCGGGCGGCCGGGTCGCTGCCGGGCCGGCCCAGCACCATCACCTCACCGGCGTCGGGCCGGACCAGCCCCAGCAGCATCTTGATGACCGTGGTCTTGCCCGCACCGTTCGGCCCGAGCAGACCCACCACCTCACCGCGGCCCACCGACAGCGAGACGCCGTCCACCGCAGTGCGCCGTCCGTACCGCTTGCGCAGGCCGTCGCACCACAGCGCCGGGGACGGCGGCAGGTCGCGGACCAGCTGCGCCGCGGCCCGGACGGCGGGGTCGCCGGGGCCGGCGACCGCGGGTGCGTCGGCCGTGCTCACCCCAGGTCCCCGGCGACCCCGAGCACCTCGTCGGCACCGAGCGCGCCGCCGACCAGGGTGACGACGCCGTCGTCGACCCAGACCACGGCAGCCAGGGCCTGGTCGCGGGACTCGAGCACGGTGGCGGGCAGCCCGTCGACCTCCGACTGCGAGGTCTCCACCAGGTCGCTCGGCACCGGGATGGGCAGGGTCGAGCCGTCGGCGGTGAAGGTCCGCAGCTGGGCCGCCACGTCGTCGGGCAGGCCGGGCAGCGAGAGCAGGAAGTCGCGGACGGTCTCGAACGGGACACCGGACGAGGACGCCGAGGGCGCCACCGCGCGGCCGACCACCAGCGTGGGCATCCCGGAGGCCTGCGACCAGACCGCCGCCACCCCCGGACCGGCGGTGAGCCGCACCCGGCTGCCGTCGAGACCCGGCGGCACGGGCGGCAGGGGCTCCCCGGTCGCCGCCGCGGCCTCGGCGGCCTCGGCGGCGGAGAAGGTGAAGACGCCGCTCAGCTCGCCGACCACCTGGTACGTCGGCTCGCCCTCCACGCCCTCGGGCAGGGCGGACACCTCGGGGACGTCCAGCCCGCTCTCGGCGCGGGCGGTCGCGGCGTCGGGCACCGCGTGCGGACCGTCGTCCCCGGTGAGCTCGACGTCGCCGTAGGCGGTCAGGTCCGGCAGCGCCACGAGGTCGGCGGTGCTGACCTCGAGCGGCGCGACCTGCTCGGTGCGGAAGATGGGCAGCCAGTCGTTCGCCGCGGCGACACCGGCGCCGGAGAGGACGACGACGGAGGCGAGCACGGCCGCGGCCGGGCGGTGCAGCCACCCGCCGCGCCTGCGGGCCGGCGCGGGTGCGGGCGTCGCGGCCCGGGCGGGCAGCGCCGACGACAGCCGCTGCCACGCGGCCGCGGGGTCGGGGTGCACGGCGTCGTCGGAGCGCAGCGCGGCGCCCACGGCCGCGGCGTCCGCCCGCACGGCGGCCAGGCCGGCGAGGCAGACGGGGCAGTCGGCGACGTGCTGCCGGTCGGCGTCGGAGACCCCGGCCGGCTCGTCGACCAGGCGGCGCAGCACGCCCTCAGTCGGATGACGCATGGTGGTCCAGCTCCTTCCGCAGCGCGGACTCGGCGCGCCGCACGGTCGTGCCGACGCTCCCGGGGGACAGGTCGAGGGCCGCCGCGACGTCGGCGTAGCCCATGCCGCTGTGCCGCAGCACGAGGGCCACGGCCTGCTTGCGGGGCAGCCGGGCGAGCGCGGCCCGCACCCGGCGGCGTTCCTCGAGGGTCACGACGGCGTCGGCCACGTCGGGCGCGACGACGTCGTCCGCCGCGGCGGCGGTCTCCTCGCGGGACGCGCGGCGGCGTCCCGAGCGGAGCAGGTTCAGCGCGGTGTGGGCCGCGGCGACCGAGAGCCAGCCGCGGGCCTCGCCGGCCGGTACGGACGAGCGGGCGAAGGACAGGAACACGTCCTGGGCGACGTCCTCGGCGGAGTCCCGCGACCCGAGCACCCGGGCGGCCACGCCGACGACCCGCGGGTACTCCGCGCGGAACACCTCGCCGAGGTCGGCGCGCACGGGCCCGGAGGCCGCTCGGGGTACCGCTCCGCCGTCGGTCCCCCCGACCCGGCCCGTCGCACCCCGGTGGGCCGCGCCCGGGAGCGCCAGGACGGCCTCGGGTCGCGCGGATCGAACGAGCTCCATGTCCCTACAGCACCGCCCGGAGCCCAGATGTGACACCCGTCGAGGATGCCTGCCCATGGCCCCCTGCAGAGTCCCGCCGCGAGCCCGGTGACGTACGGGAACGGGGCCACCCTCCAAGGGACCCGCCGGCCCCGTCCCGGGTCCCGCCCTGAGCCGGCGAAGGGTGGGGAGGACGGGGTCCTTCTCCGGGGCGTGGGGGAAGGGTGGTCCTCGCTCAGGCCCGTCCGGCGGGCTGCCCGGTCGCGTCGACGTAGCGGCCCCGCAGCCGCACCAGCGGAGCGCCGCCCGGGGCCAGCACGGGGACGCCGGTGACCTCCAGCAGCGCCAGCACGTGGTCGCCGGCCTCGACCAGCCGCTCCAGCCGGCAGTCCAGTGCCGCCAGACCGCCCTCGAGCAGGATCGCCCCGCTCCCCTCGGCGCGCCGCCAGGGCACCGACTCGAGCAGGTGGCGGGCGCTGGGCCGCCCGGCCGAGGAGAACCGGCTGGCCACGATGGCGTGCTCGGCGGCCAGCACGGTCAGCCCGCAGCTGCCCACCTCCTCGAGCACCTCGGCCGGGTAGCCGCCCGCGGAGAGGCCGACGGCGACCAGCGGCGGCTGCGCCGACACGCTCATCACCGAGGAGACCGTGGTGCCGACGTCGTCGATGTCGTCGCGGACGGTCAGCAGGCACACCCCGGCGGCGTACTGGCGGAGGGCCTCGGCGAACGTGGCGGGGTCGACCGGCATGGCGGCCAGTCGACCACACCTCGCCGGCCCGGGAGCACGGACGCCGTGGACTCCTCGCCGACGGCCCGCAGCGGGCTGGTCCCGCACCCGCGGCGGACGCCGGCCTCGGCCGGCTGGGCTCGCTCGCCGAGGTCGAGGGCGCGCTGGAGGCCCTGGCCGAGTTACGCGCCCGCACCGAGTCACGCTCCTGCCCGGTGGTGCGCCCAGGGGAGCGCGCGCAGGTGCTGGTGACACCGTCGGCGCCGGCCCGCGGGGTCCCCGGTCCTCTCCTGGCGTGCCCTGAGCTCGCGAAGGGCTCGGGGAGGGGCCTTCTCCGAGCGGCGGAGGGCACGGGTCCTCCGTCACGCGCGGTCGAGCAGCAGCAGGCTGTAGGCGGCCAGGCTCGGCCCGTCGGTGAACCGGCCGTCGCGGACCATCGCCCGCAGCTCGGCCGCGCCGACGAAGGCCGACCGCATGTCGGCCTCGGTCGCCTCCCGCGCGGTCGGCCCCTGGGTCAGGTCGGTGGCCAGCCACACGTCGAACTCCTGCGTGGACAGCCCCGGCGCGAGGTCCAGGTGCCCGAGGTGGCGCAGCGACCCGGCGCGCAGGCCGGTCTCCTCGGCCAGCTCGGCGCGGGCCAGCTCCTCGTCCGACCCGTCCGACCCCGCCGTCCAGGTGCCCTGCGGGAACTCCCAGGCCCGACGGCCGACCGGGTGGCGGAACTGCTCGACCAGCCAGAAGCCGTCGCGCTCGTACGGCAGCACGAGCGCGAAGTGGGGCTTCTCCACCACGCCGTAGACCCCGACGCTGCCGTCGGCGCGCTCCACCGCGTCCTCCCGCACCCGGATCCACGGGTTGCGGTAGACCTCCCTGCTGCCCGTCGTCCGCACGGCGGCCAGCCTCTCAGGGCGGACGCGTGTGCGCCGGGTCACCGTGCTGGAGTGGAGGCGTGCAGCTCGGACCCTCCCGCACCTCCTGGCGTCGCTACGTCGCCCTCGGCGACTCCTTCACCGAGGGGCTGGCCGACCCCGATCCGCAGCGCCCCGGCGAGTTCCGCGGCTGGGCCGACCGGCTGGCCGAGCACCTGGCGGTCGCGGCCGACGGCGAGGTGGAGTACGCCAACCTGGCCATCCGCGGCCGGCTGCTCGGCCAGGTGCTCGCCGAGCAGGTGCCGGTCGCGCTGGCCGCCGAGCCGGACCTGGTCAGCCTGGTCGCCGGCGGCAACGACCTGCTGCGCCCCGGCGCCGACCCCGACCGGCTGGTCGCCGACCTGGAGGACGCCGTCGCCCGCTTCCGCGCCGCAGGGGCCGACGTGCTGCTGGCGACGGGCGTGGACCCGCGGCAGACGCCGATCATCCGGCGCACCCGCGGGCGGGTGGCGGTGTTCAACACCTCGCTGTGGTCGGTCGCCAACCGGCACGGCGCCGTCGTCCTCGACCAGTGGGGCGCCGGGTGGGTGCAGGACTGGCGGATGTGGGACAGCGACCGCATCCACCTCACCGCCGAGGGCCACCGGCGGACGGCGCTGGCCGCCGCCACCGCGCTGGGCCTGCGGGTGGACGACGACTGGCGCACCCCGCTGCCGCCGCAGCCGCCGCGCGCGCTGCGGGCGGCGCTGGCCGAGGAGGCGGCGTGGGTGCGCGGGTTCGTCGCGCCGTGGATCGGCCGGCGGCTTCGCGGCCGGTCCTCGGGGGACGGCCGCGCCGCCAAGCGCCCGGTGCCGCTGGCGCTGCCACGCGGCTGAGAGAGGACCCCCTCGCCCCCCACCGCTCGCCAGCTCGCGGCGGGACCGTGCACGGGGGCCACCGGGTGCGGTGTCGAGGCGGAGGACACGAACCGGTCGTGCTCGGGGCGCGCCCCTAGTCCGTGTCGAGCCGGCGGTCCTCGGTGGGCAGGCCCTCGGCGATCAGCTCGTCGAGCGTCATCGCCCGGGTGGTCGGCGGCTTCGGGGCGGGCACCGGCGGCAGCCCGGAGGTGACGACCGCCTCGCCGTCCAGCACGTCCTGCACGGTGACCTCGCCGGGCGGCAGGGTGCCGGTCAGGTCGACGTCCCCGGTGCTGGGGACGGTGGCGGGCAGCGGCGCCGGCCGGCCGAAGGCGTAGCCCTGGGCCATCTCGCAGCCGTGCTCGCGCAGCCAGTCGGCCTGGTCGAGGTCCTCGATGCCCTCGGCGATGACCTGCAGGCCCATGCCCAGGCCCAGCTGCACCAGGCCCTGCACGAGCGCGGCGGTCGAGGGCTCGGTGACCACGTCGGCGACGAAGGAGCGGTCGATCTTGACCGTGTGGATGGGCAGCCGGTGCAGCGCGGTGATCGCCGAGTAGCCGGTGCCGAAGTCGTCGAGGGCGAGGGTGACGCCGGCGTCGGTGACCTCGGAGACCGCCTGCAGCGTGGCGTCGGCGGCGAACAGCGCCGTCGACTCGGTGATCTCCAGCTCCAGCCGCTCCGGCGGCAGGCCGGACTCGGCCAGCGCGTCGGTGACCAGCTCGGCGAAGCCCGGCTCGGCGAGGTGCCGCGCGGAGATGTTGACGTGCACCCGCAGGCCCGCCGGCCAGCCGGCGGCGTCGAAGCAGGCCTGGCGGAGCACCCAGGCACCCAGCCGGGAGGTGAGCCGGTTGTCCTCCGCGGCGGCGAGGAAGGCCCCCGGCGGCAGCAGCCCGCGAGTGGGGTGCTGCCAGCGGATGAGCGCCTCGTAGCCGAGCAGCGTCTCGTCGTGCAGCGACACGATCGGCTGGTAGAAGAGCCGCAGCTCGTCGGACTCCAGGGCGTTGCGCAGGTCGGCCTCCAGCTGCAGCTGGTCGACCTCGCTGTCGGACAGCCCGCCGTCGTGCACCTCGATGCGGGCGCGGCTGCCGTCGGTCTTGGCGCGGGCGAGCGCGGCGTGCGCCTGGCGCAGCAGGTCGTCGGGGGCGACGTCGGAGCCGAGTGTCAGGCCGACGCTGGCCGAGAGCACGATCTCGCGCTTGCCGATGAGGAAGGGGTCGTCGAGCACCGACAGCAGCCGGTCGGCCATGGTGCGCAGCCCGTCGAGGTCCTCGACGTCCTCGGCGAGGATGAGGAACTCGTCGCCGCCCAGCCGGACGGGGGTGTCCTCGGCGCGGGTGCTCCAGCGCAGCCGGTCGGCGACCTGGATGAGCAGCTGGTCGCCGGCCTCGTTGCCGAGGACGTCGTTGACCGCCTGGAACCGGTCGAGGTTGAGGTGGACCAGCCCGACCTGCAGCCCGCGGCGGCGGGACAGCGCGAGGGCGTGGTCGAGCCGGTCGTTGAGGGCCCGCCGGTTGGGCAGGCCGGTCAGCGGGTCGGTGAAGGCCCGCCGGACCAGGTCCTCCTCGGCGCGGCGGCGGTCGGTGACGTCGACCAGGCAGAGGACGACGAACTGCGGCGTCCCCGCGCTGGTGTGGACGACCTCGTGCGACTGGGTGGCCCACAGCTCCGTGCCGTCGGCGCGGCGCAGCCGTCGTTCGCCGTCGACGCGCAGCCACGGGTCCAGCGGGCCGTCGCCGCGGTCGGGCACCGGCGCCTCGTCGGGGTGGGCGAGCAGGTCGACGTGCCGGCCGACCATGTCCTCGGGCGTGCGGCCGGTCAGGGCGCACAGCGCGTCGTTGACGACGAGCAGGTGGCCGTCGAGGTCGACGAGGGCCTTGGGGATGGGCGCGGCGACGAACAGGGCGCGGAAGAGTTGTCCGCGGTCGGCCAGCAGGGTGTCGATCGCGCGGAGCCTCGAGCCGGCGGCAGCGCCGGCGGTCCCCTCCTGGGGACGCGACACGTCGGGGGCGCTCAGGTTCACCCGGACAGCCTGCGGGACCGGATCCCTCCAGGCCGGGAACCCGTGGACGGAGAGTCGTGGTCGATCGATCACACACCGTCACATCCTGTGCCCGGTGTGGCAGGTGGGTCTGCTGGGGCGCCTCAGGACCCCCGCCGGGGTGGGACCGCCCGCCGTCGGGAACAGCCGCGGGGTTCCGGGTGCTCGACCGCAGCAGAGCGACGAGAGGTGAGGGTGATGGAGAAGCGGATCGGGTTCCTGTCCTTCGGGCACTGGCAGCCGATCCCGGGCTCGCAGGTGCGGACCGGGCGGGACGCGCTCGTGCAGAGCGTGGAGCTCGCGGTCGCGGCCGAGGAGGTCGGGCTCGACGGCGCCTATGTGCGGGTGCACCACTTCGCCCGGCAGCTGGCCTCGCCGTTCCCCCTGCTGGCCGCCATGGCCGCGCGCACCCGCCGGATCGAGGTCGGCACCGGTGTGGTCGACATGCGCTACGAGAACCCGATGTACATGGCCGAGGAGGCGGCGGCGACCGACCTGCTCAGCGACGGCCGGCTGCAGCTCGGCGTCAGCCGGGGGTCACCCGAGACGGCGCTGCGCGGCTCCGAGGCCTTCGGCTACGTGCCGCCGGACGGATCGACGGACGCCGACCTCGCCCGGCAGAAGACCGCGCTGTTCCTGGCGGCGGTCCGGGGTGAGCGGCTGGTCGACGCCGACCCGCGGATGACCGGCGGCATGCCCGGCAAGCTGGCGGTCCAGCCGCAGTCGCCGGGCCTGGCCGAGCGCATCTGGTGGGGCGCGGGCACGCGGGCCACGGGGGAGTGGGCCGCGCGTCAGGGGCTGAACCTGATGAGCTCCACGCTGCTCAGCGAGGACACCGGCGTCCCCTTCGACGAGCTGCAGGCCGACCAGATCGCCCGCTACCGCGCCGCCTGGGCCGAGGCCGGCTGGGAGCGGACGCCGCGGGTGTCGGTGAGCCGCAGCGTCCTGCCCGTCACCAGCGACCTCGACCGGCAGTACTTCGGCGAGCGCTCGGGGGAGGACCAGGTGGGCCTGCTCGAGGGCGTGCGCGCCCGCTTCGGCAAGAGCTACGTCGGCGAGCCCGACCAGCTGGCCGAGGAGCTGGCGAAGGACGCCGCCGTCCGCGAGGCCGACACCCTGCTGCTGACCGTGCCCAACATGCTCGGCGTCGAGTACAACGCCCGGCTGCTGGGGACGATCGCCCGCCACGTCGCCCCGGCCATCGGCTGGGTGCACCCGGACCAGCGCGGCCGCTGACCCGGGGGCGTCACCTGGACGGGTGGCGCCCGGACGCCGGGAAGGGCCGCGGCGCGGTCCACGGGTGGTGCTGCGGCCGATGCCCGACGACCAGCCTCTGCCCCGCGACGCCGACGCCCGCTGGGCGGAGGCGCAGGCACTGCTCTCCGGTGGCCCGGACGCGGCTGCGGAGCAGCGGCTGCGCCGGACGCTCCGTCGGCGGGTGCTCGCCGTGCTCGGTGCCACCCTCGGCGCGGGCGTCCTGGTGTGGCTGGTCGTGCTGCTCGCAGCCGACGGTGGCGAGAGCTCCTCGCCCGGCGTCCCGCTGCGGCAGGTGGTCACCGGCTTCGCGCTCGCCACGGTCGGGCTCGTGGTGGCGGGCGTCGCCGTGGTGCGGCAGGTGCGCGCCGTGCGCCGCCGGCGGGTGCGGAACGGGCCGCTGTTCGTCCTCGCGGTGTCCCAGCGTCGCGAGCTGCTGGCGCAGGTCCGGGGACGGGTGCCCGTCGACCCGGCGCGGGTGGGGCTCGCCCGCCGGACGGCCGAGGACCTGCAGCACCAGCGGCACACCGTCTGGACCAACGTGGGACCGTCGGTGCTGTGGACGGGCCTGGCGGTGGCCCTGCCGAGCTGGTGGCGGGTGACCGCGGCCGCCGCCTACCTGCTGCTGACCGTGGTGGCCGGAGGTCTGGCGCAGCGCGGTGCCCGGAGTGCACAGACCTTCCTCGTCGCGCACCGCTGACCGGGCCGGGTCGGCGCGACCGCTGGTGGTCCGGCCGTTCCCGGTTCGTTCGACCCTGGTGTCCCGCACCCGACCGCGCTCCGATGGGGGACGGCTCCGGAGTCGACCGCGGAGCGAGCGCCACGAGAGGAGCTCGCGACGGGGGCCGCGCCGCTGACCGAGGTGCGCAACGTGGCGCCGCACCAGGCTGCGCCCGATCGAGGGGGTCGATGACGTGAGCGCCACGCTGCGGAGAACGGCACTGGTCCTGTTCGTCGTCGCAGGCGCGCCGGTGGCAGCGGCGACTGCAGCCACCGCGGCGCCCGCCGCGACCGACGAGCCGACGACGCTGCAGGTCGAGGGCACGCAGACCCAGGTCAGCCCCGAGCTGTACGAGAGTCGCGGCGGGCTGCTGGGTGACTTCTGGATCCTCTCGTTCGATCCGCTGTACGAGTCCGACTCCCTGGTGATCGGAACGGGCAGCGAGCGGTTCGTGGGCTGCGTCGACGTGGACCTCGACGAGGCGTGTGGCGCGGGCGAGCCGTCCGGGGAGCTGTCGTTCGACTACGTCCAGTGGGCGACGTTCGACCCGTCCACGGGAGCGCTGATCGAGGGCAACTGCACCCACCCGATCACGGGCGGGACCGACGGCTTCCAGGGCGCTCGGGGGCTCGTCACGATGCACGACGTCGTGGAGAACGGCGAGGTCCTGACCACGTACGAAGGGACCGTCGTGCTGGACGCGGTGCCGGCGGCTGCACCCGCGGCCCGGGGGACGGCCCCTCAGGCGCTCGCCGCCGGCGCCCCGGCGAGCAGCCGAGGACACTGCTAGACCGGATGCCCTGCCCAGCCCCCGGCGTGGCGTACGAGCAGCATCCGGAGGAGTCGCCTGGCTGCACGTCGCCGCGGGGCCACGGAGCCAGGCGGGCCCTGCGCGAACTCCGCCGGGGCCTGGCGCAGCGGCCTGCACCCGTGCCCAGGATCGGCTGCTCGTGATCATCCTGGTCGGGCTGTGGGTCCTGACGCTGTGAGGTGGCGATGACGCCGGCGTGACACCGACACACCCAGCGCCGGTCCCCGGAGGACGCGGGGCGCGATCCGACGAGGTCTCTGTGGTGGAGTTCCTCGACGGTGCGGTGACGCTCTCGTGACGTCTCGACCCCACGCTGACGCACGGTGCGGCGGACCGCGCAGAGCGACGGGACGACGACACGGGGGCCACACGGCTCCGTGCGCCGGGGACGAGCGGAGGATCCGACATGACCAGCTCGTCCTGGACCGGCCGGCAGCGGCGCCGCGTCCGCGCTGCACTGGCCACCATCACCGCCGCGCTGAGCGTGACCCTGCTGGCGCCACCCGCCGGAGCCACGCCGTCGGCGAGCCCCTCCGCCGTCGCGACGCCCACCGTGTCCTGGTCGGCATGCCGGGACGGCTTCCAGTGTGCGACGGTGCCGGCCCCACTGGACCACGGGGACCCCCAGGGCGTGCAGATCGGCATCTCGGTGATCCGGCTGCCCGCGGGAGAGCCCGATCAGCGCATCGGCTCGCTCCTGCTCAACCCGGGTGGCCCCGGCGGCTCCGGCGTCGACTTCGCCCGCGCCGTCGCCCAGTTCATGCCGTTGGAGGTGCGGGCCCGCTTCGACATCGTCGGCTTCGACCCCCGCGGGACCAACCTCAGCACGCCGCTGCGCTGCTTCGACACCTTCGAGCAGGCAGTCGCGATCCTGCCGTCGTTCGCGTACCCGGACACCCCGGCCGAGGAAGAAGCCAAGCGGGTCTCCGACGACGACCTCGGTGCTGCGTGCGCCAAGCACGGCGACGCCGTTCTCGACCACATGTCCAGCGCCGACGCGGCCCGCGACATGGACCTGCTGCGCGAGGTGCTCGGCGACCAGCAGCTGACCTACTGGGGCGTGTCCTACGGCTCGGTGCTCGGGCAGACCTACGCCAACCTGTTCCCCTCGCGGGTCCGGGCCCTCGTCATCGACGGGGTCGTCGACCCGATCGCCTGGACCACCGGCCACGGCGAGGAGGCCCTCACCACTCCGATCGGTACCCGCATCGGCAGCGCCGATGGTGCCGCGCGCACCCTCGACGAGTTCTTCCGGCTGTGCGATGCGGCCGGTCCGGACTGCGCCTTCGGCGGGAACGCGAGTGGGCGGTTCGCAGCGATGGGAGAGCGACTGCGCGGGCACCCGGCCACCCTCACCGACCCGCTCACCGGCGATGCGTTCACGGTCACCTACAACGACCTGATCGCCATGACGTTGGGCGTGCTGTACGGCCCGTCGATCTGGTCGGACTACGCCTCCTTCCTCGCCGGCCTGGAGCAGGATCTCTCGCCTGCCGTGCTGGGGCAGCGCCTGGCCGTCATCCGCTCCGAGCTCGGATTGCCCGGAGCGGCACAGGAGGAGTACCCGAACGTCATCGAGGCCCCGCCCGGCGTCGCCTGCTCCGACAGCGTCAACCCGCAGTCCTTCGCGGCATGGCAGTCGGCCGCGGAGAGCGCCGAGGCGCGGTTCGGCCGCTTCGGCCGGGTCTGGAACTGGACCTGGAGCCCCTGCCGGTCGTGGCCGAGCACCGCCGGGGAGGACCGCTTCCTGGGTCCGTGGACGGCGCGCACGTCCTCGCCCGTGCTGGTCGTCGGCAACCACTTCGACCCGGCCACGCGTTACCAGGGTGCCGTGGCGGCGTCACAACTGCTGCCCAACTCGCGGCTGCTGTCCTACGCCGGGTGGGGGCACGCCGCCTACCTCATCGCCGGCAACTTCTGCGTGGACAGCCACGTCACCCGGTACCTGCTGACGGGTGAGGTGCCCGCGGTGGGCACCGTGTGCCAGCCCCAGGGGTCGCCGCTCGGACCGACCTCGGCGGCATCGCCCCAGGAGAGTCGAGTCGGCGCGGCCCTGCGCGCGCTCGCCGTCCCCGAGGCCGTACGCCGCGCGTTGCACGCCCACTGACCAGCCCTGCGCCCTCCAGCAGGATGCGCTCGCTGCCGCCGGGCTGCGAACAGGCGTACACCGACACTGCCTCAGGTGCCCTGGCAGAGCGTCCAGGACCTGCTGGGGCACTTTCACACCCACGTCCCGGGGACACCCCCGTCGTGTGGCGGCTGGACCGGTTCGGTCGCTCCCTGGTGCATCTCATCGACGCCATCGCCGACCCGCAGGGCCCGGGCATCGGTATGTGAATGACGAGCAGGACGTGTCGGGTCTACGGGGAGCTATCGTTTGCAGTCCTCGAGAAGAAAAAGGTCTCCATCGACCTCCACGCACTTGGCCTGGTGCTGGCTTCCTACTGCCTGCAGTAGCGAGTACGGCTGTGGGAAGAACTGCAGATGGAGATCAAATGTGTACTTGTATGGTCGCTGCTTGGGAACGATGATGATCAGGCGGCACCGTGCCACTCTGCGCAGCTCTCGTAGCACGGGTTCTATCTGCACCACGTGCTCGAGGGTGTGCGCACATATGACCGTGTCGAAGGAGGCGGCCTTGAACGGGAGCATCTCGATGTGGCCCTTGCAGAAATCAACCCTCGGGTGTCTTCTGCTCAAGTCTGGACCGAGGACGAAGTCGACACCGGTGACGGTGTACCTCTCGGCCAGCCTCCCGGCTAGATACCCTCGTCCGCAACCTGCGTCGAGGACCGTCTTGCCCAGGATGCTCCTGTCGATCTTGTCGAGACAAGCACGATTGATGTCCGTATCCCGTTGCACTGACACCGATTGGACCTGCTCGTAGAGCTCAGCCATCTCCTTGGGCGCCATGCCCGGAGCCCGCGACTTGAAGTCCATGAACAGCTCGGCCTTCTCCCGGAAGACCAGTCGCATGGGAAACGACATGAAGAAGCGGCTGTCTCGAATGAAGGGCGGCAGCAGCTCGTCGAGGCATGAACGCAGTCTGTTGGAGGCCGATCTGCTCAATCTCAGTGAGATCTTCGATATCGTGTCGCCAATGAGGGTCACGTCGATCATGGGGCACCTCCGGGGACGTGGCTGAACCTCGTTATGGATGCCAGCCACGTCGAGCGCAGTATGCCCCAGGTCTTCATAGCCGCGCCAGGGTGCGCTACAAGACCTCATGGGCCCTCTGTCCAACAATGCCGTCGGGCGCGGCTGAGGGCCTGTCGCGAGAACGCTGTTCTGCGACACGTGGGTCATTCGTGGTGTTCATATCTGTGGCCGCTCGCTGGCTCGCCTCTGACTTCCTCCCGCCCGATCGTGTTCGACGGCCGGCTCGGCCGCTTCACTGCGACCGTCGGCAAGGTCGTGATCCGATCGGCTCCGGTGCCGCCGGTGCCGGACTGCCTCAGCCTGCGTCGCAGGTCATCCAGGGGCTCGATGTGGGAAGTCGGCTCGGATGTCCCAGTGGCAGTCAGCAGGCGATCCGAGGATGGACTGGGACATGGCGGTCTTCGAGAAGCCTGACGAGGAGTCGTGCAGTCCTGATCTCCCCGGGTCCAGCCAACGGCGCTGGTGCTCTCGTGTGCGTCCCCTCCGTCCCCCCGCTCCTGGCGCCTCGGGTCTCCCCGTACCGAACGTCTCGGCAAGCGTGGTCGTTGCAGCGGTGGGGGTGATGGCGACAGCCGCTGCAGAGCGCTGCGCGAAGAGCCGAAGACTCTGATCCAGCTGGACCAGCAGGTCAGAGGTCCGAAGTGCGCCCGGCAGGGATCGAACCTGCGACCAAGTGCTTAGAAGGCACCTGCTCTATCCGCTGAGCTACGGGCGCTCGGGCTCCGATCATCGCACCTCCGTGGTCGGGCTCCCGCGCTCCCGCCGCTGTCGGCCTGCTGTCGCGGCCCACGACGGCCCGGTACACCTCACGGCACGGGTATGGGCGGTGTGCGGACGTCGTCCCCGAGTCGGTCACGGCCGGGAGGGGAACACCGGCGTCCGGCATCCGGCGCCGAGCCGTCCACAGGCGCTGACCTCGTCCACAGATCCCTCTCCTGCACGGTGCGTGGGTCCACGGCGGCTCAGGGTCCTGGGTGCACCGGCACAGCGCCGGTCCCCGCCGGACCTGGCGGACAGCCCCCTGAGGAGCACCGTGAACGACACCCACGTCACCGTCGTCGGCAACGTCGTCGACTCGCCGCGCCGCGTCAGCCTGGAGAACGGCGCGGTCACCAACTTCCGCCTGGCCTCGACCGCGCGTCGCTTCGACCCCCAGACCCAGGAGTTCGTCGACGCCGGCACCTTCTGGGTCGACGTCGAGTGCTGGAACGACCTGTCCGGCAACGTCTCCGGCAGCGTCAGCAAGGGCGATCCGGTCATCGTCCAGGGCACCCTGACCACGCACAGCTGGGAGAGCGAGAACGGTCGGCGCAGCACGCCCCGCATCCGCGCCGCCGTAGTGGGCCACAACCTGGCGCGCGGCGTCGGGGTGTTCAGGCGAAGCCGGTCGGCCCGTCCCGCGGAGCCGGTGCCGGCCCCGGCGCACCCGGGGGACGAGGAGTTGGTGCGCGGTCGGGACTACGAGGCCGGTCCCGAGACGTTGCACTCCGTGGACACCGCCGACCTCGCCACGGAGCCCGCGCACACCTGAGCGCCCGGGCTGGGAGGATCGGAGGGGAGAACGCACGGGGGCGGGCCGGCACCGGCCGGCCCGCCCGCCACTCGCGAACCGACGGAAGGCCTCGAAGCCCAGTGGCTCAGTACATCTACACGATGGTGCGTGCGCGCAAGGCGCACGGCGACAAGGTGATCCTGGACGACGTCACCCTGTCGTTCCTGCCCGGCGCCAAGATCGGCGTCCTCGGCCCGAACGGTGCCGGCAAGTCGACCGTCCTCCAGATCATGGCCGGCATGCAGCAGCCCTCCAACGGCGACGCCAGCCTCGCGCCGGGTGCCACGGTGGGCATCCTGCTGCAGGAGCCGCCGCTCAACGAGGAGCTCGACGTCCGCGGCAACGTCGAGGAGGCGGTCAAGCCCCTCCGTGACGCGCTGACCCGCTTCGAGGAGGTCAGCGCGGCGATGGGGGAGCCCGACGCCGACTTCGACGCGCTGCTGGCCGAGCAGGGCGAGCTCATGGAGTACATCGAGAACCACGACGGCTGGGAGCTCGACGCCCGCATCGAGCAGGCCATGGACGCGCTGCGCTGCCCGCCGGGCGACGCCGACGTCACGGTCCTCTCCGGTGGTGAGCGCCGCCGTGTGGCGCTGTGCAAGCTGCTGCTCGAGGCGCCGGACCTGCTGTTGCTCGACGAGCCCACCAACCACCTCGACGCCGAGAGCGTCGCCTGGCTGGAGCAGCACCTGGAGAAGTACGCCGGCACCGTCGTGGCCGTCACCCACGACCGCTACTTCCTCGACAACGTGGCCCAGTGGATCCTCGAGCTCGACCGCGGCCGGGCCTACCCCTACGAGGGCAACTACTCCACCTACCTCGAGACCAAGGCGGCCCGCCTCAAGGTCGAGGGCGCCAAGGACGCCAAGCGGCAGAAGCGCCTCAAGGAGGAGCTGGAGTGGGTCCGCTCCGGCGCCAAGGCCCGCCAGGCCAAGAGCAAGGCCCGCCTGCAGCGCTACGAGGAGATGGCTGCCGAGGCGGACAAGTACCGCAAGCTGGACTTCGAGGAGATCCAGATCCCGCCGGGCCCGCGCCTGGGCAACGTGGTCGTGGAGACCCACGACCTCACCAAGGGCTTCGGCGAGCGCGTCCTCATCGACGACCTGTCCTTCACGCTGCCGCGCAACGGCATCGTCGGCGTGGTGGGCCCGAACGGCGTCGGAAAGACCACGCTGTTCAAGATGCTGGTCGGCGAGGAGAAGCCGGACGACGGCGAGATCAAGGTCGGCGAGACCGTCAAGCTGTCCTACGTCGAGCAGACCCGCAGCGGCATCGACCCCAAGAAGACGCTGTGGGAGGTCGTCTCCGACGGCCTGGACCACATCCAGGTGGGCAACGTCGAGATGCCCTCGCGGGCCTACGTCGCCGCCTTCGGGTTCAAGGGCCCGGACCAGCAGAAGCCGGCCGGTGTGCTGTCCGGCGGTGAGCGCAACCGCTTGAACCTCGCCCTGACCCTCAAGCAGGGCGGCAACCTGCTGCTGCTCGACGAGCCGACCAACGACCTGGACACCGAGACGCTGACCAGCCTGGAGTCCGCGCTGCTGGAGTTCCCGGGCTGCGCCGTCGTGGTCAGCCACGACCGGTGGTTCCTCGACCGCGTGGCGACGCACATCCTCGCCTACGAGGGTGACTCGAAGTGGTTCTGGTTCGAGGGCAACTTCGCCGACTACGAGAAGAACAAGGTCGAGCGGCTGGGTCCCGACGCCGCCCGTCCGCACCGGGCGACCTACCGCAAGCTGGCCCGCGACTGACGTGGGGATGGCCGGCCGGAGCACCTGCTCCGGCCGGCCGTCGCCCGTCTGCGCCACCACCCCCGGCCGCCGGGCCGCCGGCCGGGCCGATGCGGCAGGGTGTCGGGCGTGAGGCACACCGTGCAGGTCCCCATGCGCTGGTCGGACATGGACGCCTACGGCCACGTCAACAACGTCGTCTTCCTGACGTACTTCGAGATGGCCCGCGTCGACCTCTTCTTCGACCGGGCCTCGCTGGAGGAGCAGACCGGCCTGCGGCGGGGGACCGTCGTCGCCGCCCACGACGTCCAGTACCGGCTGCCGGTGGTCTACTCCCGCGACCCGCTCGACGTGCAGATCTGGGTCTCCGGCATCCGGGCCGCCGCCTTCACCTGCCACTACGAGCTGTCCGACCACGGGCGTCGGGCGGTCACCGGCAGCACCCTGCTGGTGCCCTTCGACTTCGCCATCGAGCGGCCGCGGCGGCTCACCCCGGCCGAGAAGGCCTTCCTCGCCCGCTACGCCGACGAGCAGCCCGCGGACTGAGCCCCGGTCCTCAGCCGACCGGCGCGCCGTGCACCACGCCGCCGCCGGCGTGCAGCCAGTCCCGCGGCTGATCGGTCCCCACGACCCGCTTGCCCAGCGGGAACAGCCCCACCGCGGCCAGCCTGAACGAGGCGACCCCGAACGGGATGCCGATGATCGTCACGCAGAAGGCGATGCCCGCCAGGACGTGGACCAGCGCCAGCCACCAGCCGGCGACGAGGAACCACACGAGGTTGCCCACGGCCGAGGCCACCCCGGCGCCGGGCGCGCGCACCGTCGTCCGGCCGAAGGGCCAGACGACGAAGCCGGCCAGGCGGAAGGCGGCGATCCCGAAGGGGATGGTGACGACCAGCAGGCAGGCGATCAGCCCGGCCAACGCGTAGGCCAGGGCGAGCAGCCACCCGTGCAGGACCAGCCACACCAGGTTGAGCAGCGTCCGGAGTCCGTCCACACCTGTTCGACGGACCTGGGAACCGCCCGGTTCCCCGACGCTCGTCCCCTGCCCACAGGACGGGGCAGGGGGGAGCCTTCCGGGGGTTAGCCGTTGACGATCCGCGGCACGGGGCGGTCGGCGCCGGTGGGCGCGCCCCGCCGCGCGGCCTCCTCCTCGGACACCGGCCGCACCACGGCACCCTCCGCGACGGGCGCCCCGGAGAAGACCGCCGCGTTGATGCCGCCGCGGTGCACCATCGCCTTGACCAGCCGGGCGCCGGTCAGCCGCTCCAGGTGCGTGCACGGCGGACAGCGCTTCACGCCGAACAGCAGCGCGTCGCCGACGGCGAACCAGCGGCCCACCAGTGCGGGCAGGTCGACGCCCGCGGTCACCAGGTTCCGTCGGGTGTCGCCCGGGGTCAGCGGCACGCCCACCTCGTCGGCGACCGCGGCGACGTCCGCGGCGTCGATCAGCGTCAGCTGCTTCTCCAGGTCGGGGTACTGCGCCCACGTCCCGCCGCCCAGCGCGTAGCGGTCGCCCTCCAACCCGCGACCGGCGAGCAGCTGGGCCGAGGGCACCCGCCGCATCGGCGCGGCCGCCTCGGATGTCAGCCAGATCCCGGTCAGCACGCCGCCGTCCATCACGTCCTCCTCGGCCGGTGCGCCGGCACGTCGTCCGCACCCCGCGCGTCCAGCGCCTCGCTCACGTCGTGGGCCATCTGCAGCAGCTGCACCAGCAGCGGGGCGACCGTCGTCCGCAGGGCCCGCACCCCCCGGGGCGCACCGCCCCGGGCCGCCTGCGCCGCGCGGATCCGGTCGGCCCGCTCGACCAGCACCGGGATGAACCGCAGCGCCATCGCGATCAGCAGGCCCACCCGCTGCGGCCGCCCCCCGACCAGTCGCAGCGGCGCGCAGAGCCGCTCGACCACCGCCACCATCTCGGTCACCCGCGTCGTCGCCGTCACCACCGCCGCCGCCAGCACCAGGGTGAGCAGCCGCAGCACGGTGTGCGCACCGGAGGCCACGTCGGTGGTCAGCGCGTGCACGACGAGGAGCGCGAGCAGGAACCACCGCAGCGCCCACGCCTGCCGGGCGAGCACGGCGACCGGGAGCCGGGCCACGCCCAGCCCCACGGCCAGCGTGCCCACGAGCGCGGCGCCGGCCACCGTCAGCGTCGGCCGGGCGAAGAGCAGGACGGCGAGCGCGGCCAGGCACAGCAGCTTGACCCCGGCCGACAGCCGGTGCACGGGGCTGGCCACCGGCACGTACAGCGGGAGGGTCACCGGTGCTCCATGAGCGCGCGGTAGGTGGCCACCGCCGGACCCGGGGGAGCGTCCTCGACGACCCGGCCGCCGTCGACCACCAGCACCCGGTCGAAGCCGTCGAGCAGGTCCAGCTGGTGGGTCACCACGACGACCTGCTGCTCGAGCCCGGCGATCAGCTCGGCGACGCGGCGGGCGTTCACCAGGTCCAGCAGCGTCGTCGGCTCGTCGAACACGATCCGGGCCGGCCGCATGACCAGCACCCCGGCGATGGCGAGCAGCTGCTTCTGGCCGCCGGAGAGCAGGTGCGCCGGGTGGTCGGCGTGCCCGGCCAGGCCGTAGCGCTCCAGCACCTCGGCGACCCGGGCAGCCCGCTCGTCGGGGGGCACGCCCTGGTTCTCCAACCCGTAGGCGACGTCCTCGGCGACGGTCGGGTGCACGATCTGCGCGTCGGGGTCCTGGAAGACGAACCCGACCCGGCGGCGCACCGCGCGCACCTGCGTGCGGGTGTCCAGCCCGTCGACCAGCACCTGCCCGTCGGTGGGCACCACCAGCCCGTTGAGCAGCCGGGCGAAGGTGCTCTTGCCCGAGCCGTTGGCGCCGACCACGCCGACGCGCGGTTCGGTCAGCCGGAGGTCGATGCCCTCGAGCACCACCCGGTCGCCGTACCGGTGCCCGACCCCGCGGAGCTCGATGCCGCGACCCGGGTCGGCGACGTCGACTGCTGCGGGCGCGGCACCGGGACGGCGGAACCTCACCGGGCGCCGGCGGCCCGGCGAGGACGCTCGATGACCGGGTAGCTGCGCCGCACCACGTCGGCGATGGCCGCGGCGACGAAGGCCTTGAACAGGTCCCCGGGGATGAACGGCAGGGCGCCGCCGGTCACCGCCGCGGTCCAGGACAGCCCGGCGACGGCCTTGAGCACCGGCACGCCCACCGCGTAGATGACGACGATGCCACCCACGACGTTGATCAACGTGCCACGCAGGACGTTGTAGCGGTCCCAGGCCCGCTCGGTCAGCCAGCCGATGACGAACGCGGCCACCGGCCAGCTGTAGAGGTAGCCGGCCGTGGTGCCGACGAAGGGCGCCAGGCCACCGGCGCCGCTGGCCAGCAGCGGCAGCCCGAGCGCGACCAGCACGAGGAACAGCAGGACGGCGAGGAAGCCACGGCGGGCCCCCAGCACGGCCCCGGCGAGCATCACGCCGAGCGTCTGGGCGGTGATCGGCACCGGGCCCACGGGGATGGCCGGGATCGTCCCGAGCACGGCGATCACCGCCGCGAAGAGGGCGACGTAGGCGAGGTCCCTGGTCTTCACGGCAGTCTCCTCCCGGGGCGCGACGGGCCGCGCTGCCCCGCGCGGAAGGTACCCGAGGACGGCGGGCGGCCGACCGGCGCGGGTGGGCGAGCGGCCGTCGGGGACCCCGGGAACCGGTGGCCGTCGGTGTCGGCGCGCTCACCTGCAGATACGTCCGCCGGTTTGCCGGGCCTGCCGGGGACGTGTTGTCTGGGGTCCCTGAGCCCCTCGGCGAAGGCGGAACGACAGGCATGGCAACCGCGTGGTGGGCGTCGCTGTGGTCGTGGGGACGCCCCGCGGCGCACGACGTCCCCGCGGAGCGTCCGCAGGACCCGGTCCGGGAGCCCGACGTGGCGCCCCGGACCGCGCGGACCCCGCCGGCCGGTGCACCTCCCGCCGTCGGCGGGACGGCTGCGCACCGCGCTCCGGCCGGTGCGACGCGCGCCGGTGCGGCACCGTCGCCGCCCGGGGAGCCCGCGCACAGGCAGGCGTCCGGCCCGTCCGGTCGACCCGGGTCGCCCCCCGACCCGGACCGCAGCACCCCGCTGCGCCTCCCCCTCGAGACGACAGGAGTCCCATCCGTGGCACAGCTCGACAACGTCATCGCCGACCTGCTCGCGATCGAGGGTGCCAGCGGCGCCGCGATCGTCGACATCGACAGCGGCATGGCCCTCGCGGCCGGCGGCACCCCCGGCTTCGACCTCAACGTCGCGGCCGCCGGCAACTCCAACGTGGTGCGCGCCAAGCTGCGCACCATCCAGGACCTCGAGCTGAAGGACGAGGTCGAGGACATCCTGATCACGCTGCAGGGCCAGTACCACCTGATCAACGTGCTCAAGGGTCAGGCCAACACGGGTCTGTTCATCTACCTCGTGCTCAACCGCGTCACCGCCAACCTGGCGCTGGCGCGGCACAAGCTGCGGGCCGTCGCGGCCACCGTCAGCGTCTGACCCCGCGGCGGTGCCGCCCGGCTCCGGGTCGGGCGGCCCCGCCGTGACGGCCGACGGGCCCGCGGGGTGCCGTACCCCCCCTTGGAGACTCCACCCCTGCTTCCCCCTGGAAGCAGGGGTGGAGTCTCCACGGAGGGCGTTCGAGAGCCGTCCCGGGACGCAGTCGGCGTCAGGGGCCCGCCGGGCGCCGCCCGGCGACACGGACGCGACCGGGGCAGCAGGGTCCTTCCTCAGGCGGCGGTGGCGGCCTCGACGATCCGCTCGCGGACGGCGTCCACGGCGAGCTCGGAGGTGTCGATCCAGCGGGCCACGCGGCCGTCGGCCACGATGCCGACGCGGTCGCAGCACTCGGCCAGCTCGTCGGGGTCCACCGAGACCACGACGACCGACGTCCCGTGCGCCGTGGCCTCGTCGAGCAGCTGGCGCACCTGCTGGCGGGCCCGGACGTCCAGGCCGCGGGTGGGTTCGTGCAGCACGACGACGTCCTGCGCCGAGGCCATCCAGCGGGCCAGCGCGAGCTTGTGCTGGTCGCCGCCGGACAGGGCGCCGAAGACGGTGCGGATGCTCAGCGTCTTGACGTCGAGCCGGTGCACGGTCCGGATCACGCCGCGCAGCGAGGCGATCTCGCTGCGGACGTCGGTGAGCGCTCCCCACGGTTCCCGGGTCAGCGTGCGGGCGATCGTCTCGCCGGGGTCGACCCCGTAGGCGTCGTCGTCGGGTCGGTAGGCGGGCAGCCGCAGCGCCGCCTCGTCCGCCGTGGAGCCCAGCGACCGCCGCTCGCCGTGCAGCACCAGTTCGTCGCTCAGCGCCGGCAGCTCCCCGGTCAGGGCGCCGGCGATCTCCTGGACGCCCGAGGACCGGTGCCCGGTCAGCCCGACCACCTCGCCCTGGCGCAGCAGCAGGTCGACCCCGTCGACCCGGCCGGGCACCCGCAGGTTGCGCACCCGCAGGGCCACGTCGCCGTCGGAGGGGGCCGGCCACGTCGAGGCGCGCGCCGGGGCGTCGTCCCGACCGGACCGCGTCGGGGCGGAAGCCACCCGGGGCGCAGGCAGCGACACCGGCTCGCCCACGGTCTCCGCGGCCAGCCGGACCGGGTCCAGGTCCTCCGACGGGCTGTCCAGGGCGATCACGCCGTCGCGCAGCACGAGCACCCGGTCGACCACCGCGAGCATCTCGGGCAGCCGGTGGCTGATGTAGAGGACGCCGCGGCCCTCCTGGCTCAGCCGGCCGGCGACGGCGTGCAGCCGGGTGACCTCCACGGGCAGCAGCGCCGCCGACACCTCGTCGAGCACGACCAGCCGGGTGTCCTCGGCGAGCACGCGCGCGGTCTCCACCAGGCCGTGCACGAAGTGCGGGAGCTCGCCGACGAGGGTGTCGGGGTCGACGTCGAGGGTGACCTCGGCGAGCAGCACC
Source organism: Geodermatophilus siccatus (assembly GCF_900103785.1). Taxonomy (GTDB): domain Bacteria; phylum Actinomycetota; class Actinomycetes; order Mycobacteriales; family Geodermatophilaceae; genus Geodermatophilus; species Geodermatophilus siccatus. Next base: position 454,990 of record NZ_FNHE01000003.1, read on the forward strand.
CGTGCCCGCTCGCGCAGCTCGGCCTGCGGGCGGTCGGCCAGCGGCGTGCCGCGGAAGACCGCCCGCGCGACGGTCAGCCCGGGGTCGATCCGGACCAGCTGCTCGACCACGCCGACGCCGAGGTGGCGGGCGTCGTCCGCCGACAGCGGCGCGTACGGGTGGCCCTGCAGCGTCATGAGGCCCGCGTCGGCCGGGGTGATGCCGGCCAGGATGTCCCCGAGGGTCGACTTGCCCGCGCCGTTGCTGCCGACGAGCCCGACGATCTCCCCTTCGGCGACGCCGAAGGAGATGTCCCGCAGGACGCGCCGGGCCCCGAACGACTTCCTCAGGCCCTCGACCTGCAGCAGCGCCATGGACGGGCGGGCCTCCCCCGAACAGGCCCCGACCCCGGGGTCGGAGACCGAGCCGTCAGCGTCCCCGCGACGCTGTGTCACCACATCGATGCTACCCACCCCGGGGGGCGCCCACGCCCGGCGGACGGCGGTCACGGACGCCCCCGAACAGCCACCCTTCAGGGGCCCTCCGCCTGAGCCTGCGAGGCGTGGGGGAAGGGTGGTCCTTCCGCTTCACGCGTGCAGCCACACCGCCGCGTCGTCCAGCAGGACCCCGCCGGCGGTGTCCGCGCTGGCCAGGAGCACGCGGCCCTCGGGCAGCGGCACCGGGGCGCCGGAGAGGTTGAGCAGGCACACCAGCCCGCCGGGACGGCGGAACGCGAGGCACCCGTCGGGTGCCGGCAGCCAGTCGAGGCCCTCGCCGGCGAAGGCGGGGGAGGTCCGCCGCAGGGCGAGCGCAGCTCGGTACAGCGACAGCACCGAACCGGGGTCGCCCTCCTGGGCGGCGGCGGTCAGCGACTCCCAGCCCTCGGGCATCGGCAGCCACGTCTCGGCGCGCGAGGAGAAGCCGTAGGACGGCGCGGTGCCCGACCACGGCACCGGGATGCGGCAGGCATCGCGGCCGCGCTCGGTGTGCCCGGACCGCTCCCAGATCGGGTCCTGCAGCGCCTCGTCGGGCAGCTCGACGTCGGGCATGCCCAGCTCGTCGCCGTTGTAGAGGTAGGCCGCGCCGGGCAGCGCCAGCTGCAGCAGCGCCGCCGCCCGCGCCCGCCGGGTGCCCTGCGCGCCCCCGCCGTAGCGGGAGACGTGCCGGGGGCGGTCGTGGTTGGACAGCACCCAGCACGCCGGCGCCGGCGTCCCGGCCACGGCGGCCAGCGAGTGGACGACGGCGTCGCGCAGCGCGTCGACGTCCCAGTCGGCGGTCAGCAGCTTGAAGTTGAACGCCAACTGGAGCTCGTCCGGGCGCAGGTACTGCGCGAGCCGGTCGTCGTCGGACACCCACACCTCGCCGACGGCCATGGTGCCGGGGTACCGGTCGAGGACGGCGCGGACCCGCCGGTGCACGTCGTGCACGCCGTCGTTGTCGAACCGGTGGTCCCCGGGCCCGTGGTCGTCGAGCAGGCCGGTGTCCTCCATGGGCTCCATGTCCGGCAGCCCCTCGGGCTTGGCCATGCCGTGGGCGACGTCGATGCGGAACCCGTCGACGCCGCGGTCGAGCCAGAACCGCATCGTCGTCTCGAGGTCGGCGAGCACCTCGGGGTCGGTGAAGTCCAGGTCGGGCTGCTCGGGGGCGAAGACGTGCAGGTACCACTGCCCGTCCGCCACCCGGGTCCAGGCCGGCCCGCCGAAGACCGAGGGCCAGTTGTTGGGCGGCTCCGCGCCGTCCGGGCCGCGACCGTCGCGGAACAGGTAGCGGGCCCGCTCGGGCGACCCGGGACCGGCCGTCAGCGCCGCCTGGAACCAGGCGTGCCGGTCGGAGGTGTGGTTGGGCACCAGGTCGACGGTCACCCGGATGCCGAGCGCGTGGGCCTCGCCCAGCAGCGCGTCGAACTCGGCGAGGTCGCCGAAGGCCGGCTCGACGTCGCGCGGGTCGGCGACGTCGTAGCCGTGGTCGGCCATGGGGGAGGGGTAGAACGGCGTGACCCACAGCGCGTCGACGCCCAGCGCGGCCAGGTGCGGCAGGCGGGCGCGGATGCCGGCCAGGTCGCCGACGCCGTCGCCGTTCCCGTCGGCGAAGCTGCGGATGTAGACCTGGTAGAAGACCGCGTCACGCCACCAGTCGGCGTCGGTGCGGCGGAACGGGCCGGCGGCCCCCTGCAGGGGCCCGCCGCGAGCCTGCGAGTGGTGGGGGGCAGGGGGTCCTTCTACCGGGCTCACCGGTCTCCTCGAGGGTGTCGCGTGCTGGTGCCGCCCTGATGTCGGGCGGCGGTCGTTCAGGCGATGGAGAGGCCGCCGGGCGCGTCGTCGGGCCAGCGGTTCTGCATGCTGCGCGCGGCCATCTCCATGTAGCCCCACAGGGTCGCGTCCTGCTCGGGGGTCAGCTCCAGGGAGTCGACGGCGTCGCGCATGTGGCGCAGCCACGCGTCGCGCTCGGCGGGGCCGATGGCGAACGGCGCGTGGCGCATCCGCAGCCGGGGGTGGCCGCGCTGCTCGGAGTAGGTGGTCGGGCCGCCCCAGTACTGCTCGAGGAAGCCGCGCAGCCGGCTCTCGGCGCCCTCCCAGTCGTCCTGCGGGTACAGCGGCGCGAGCACCGGGTCGCTGCGCACCCCCGCGTAGAAGCGGGCCACGAGCCGACGGAAGGTGGGGGCGCCGCCGACCTCCTCGTAGAAGGTCCGCGCCGACGGCAGGGATCGGCTCATGCCTCCGATGGTCCCGCAGCCGGGGGAGCCGCTGCCACGTGACCCTGGGTACGCAGGTAGCCCACGAGCGGCGGGACGACGGCCAGCAGCCCGAGCGCGCCGATGAGGCCCACCACGGTCCCGGCCGTCAGACCCTCGGCCAGGGCGCCGGCGCCGAGCGCGCCGATGCCCTGGACGCCGTAGAGCCCGCTGACCGCGACGCCGAAGGCGCGGCCGCGGTAGGCCGGGGGCACCGACTGCACGAACGCGACGTTGAGCGGGATGCTCCAGGCCGCCCCGAGCCCGGCGACGAACATGAGCGCCACCACGGCCGCGTAGGCGCCGGAGCCCGGTCCGCTCCAGACGGTGACCAGGCCGGCCAGCAGGATCGGCGCCAGCGAGAGCACCACGAGGTGCGGCACGAGGCGCTCGCGGCGCTCCTGCGTGAGGGCGCGGGCGATCAGCAGCCCGCCCACGGTGACCCCCGCGGGGTTGGCGCCGAGCAGGACGCCGACCTGCGCGGGGCCCTGGCCCAGCTGCTCGACCAGCGGCGCGGCGATGCCCTCGGATGCGTTGGCGAACAGCATCCCCACCCAGGTGACGGCGATGATCGCCAGCAGCCGCGGCGTGCGGCCGATCAGCCGCAGCCCCTCGGCCGCGTCCCGCCACATCGAGCGGGGCCGCTCGGTGCCGCCGCCGTCGTCGGGGGCCGGGCGGCGCTGCAGCCGCGCCCACAGCCACACCGCCGAGACCGCGAAGGTCGCCGCGTCCAGCAGCAGCGCCGCCGACGGGCTCAGGATCGCGACGAGCGTGCCGCCCAGGACGAAGCCCAGGACCTGCGCCACCTGCGAGCCGACGTTGGTCAGGGACGTCGCCAGCGCGTAGCGGTCGCCGTCGAGGACGTCGGCCACGAGCGCCGAGCGGGCCGACTCGAACGGCGGCCCGCACACCGCGACGACGAACAGCAGGCCCAGCAGCAGCGGCAGCGGCGTCCCCGGGACGGCCATGCCGGCGACCAGCAGGGCGCGTGCGGCGTCGGTGGCGATGAGCACGCGGTGCCGGGGGAACCGGTCGGCCAGCGTCGACAGCAGCGGCCCGCCGACCAGCCAGGGCAGGTAGCTGATCGCGAAGGTGATCGCCGACAGCAGCGGCGAGTCGGTGCGCTGGTACACGAGCACGGTCAGCGCGACGCGGGCCAGCTCGTCGCCGATGGTCGACAGCAGGTACGTGCCGAACAGCGGGCGGAACTCGCGGACGGCGAACAGGTCCCGGAAGGTCGCCGGGCGGCGGGTGGCGCCGGCCTTGCTGCCGCCGGCCGGCGCGCTGCCGCTCAGGACGCCCCCGCCGGTGTGCCGGCCGCGGACAGCAGCGGCACGGGGGTGCGGATGCCCTCGAGGGCGAAGCGCTCCTTGAGCCGCAGCCGCAGCTCGCGGCCGACCCGCCACTGGTCGGCGTTGGTGGTGCGGACCTGCAGGCGCATGACGACGCCCTCGGCGGTGATCATCTCCACTCCGAGGGACTCCGGCTCGGCCAGCAGCACGCCGGCCCACTCCTCCTCGGCGTACATCTGGTCGGCCACCTCCTGCAGAACGGTCCGGCAGCGCTCCAGGTCGGTGTCGTGGGCGACCGGCATGTCGATGACGACCTGCGCGTAGCCCTGGCTCTTGTTGCCGACCCGCAGGATCTCGCCGTTGCGGGCGTACCAGACCACGCCGTTGACGTCCCGCAGCCGGGTGATCCGCAGGCCGACCGCCTCGACGGTGCCGCCGGCCTCCCCGAGGTCGACGACGTCCCCGACGCCGTACTGGTCCTCGAGGATGATCCCGATCCCGGCGATGAAGTCCTTGACGAGGTTCTGCGCGCCGAAGCCGAGCGCCACGCCGACCACCCCGGCGCTGGCCAGGATGGGCGCGAGGTTGATGCCCAGCTCGCCGAGCACGAGCACCACCGCGATGGACAGCACCACGATGGAGGCGCAGCTGCGCAGCACCGACCCGATGGCCTCGGCCCGCTGGGTGCGCCGCGCGGTCAGCTGCTCCGCGCCGTCCCCCAGGGCCGTGGCGCGCAGCCGCCGGGCCCGCAGGATCGAGGGCAGCGGGCCCACCGCGGTGGTGTCGGTCAGCCGGCGGATCGCCCGGTGCGCCAGGTGACGCACCAGGACGGCGACCACGACGATGAGCAGGATCCGCGCCGGTGTGGCGATCAGGGCCCGGGCGTTCTCGGCGAGCCACTCGGCACCCGACCACTCGTAGACCTGCTGGCAGAGCCAGTAGTCGGCGCAGTCGGGTGCCGAGCCGTCGTCGGCGGCGGCAAGGGTGGTCACAGAGGGTGAAGCGGTCATCACGGCGATACTCTCAGGTACAGGAAGGCAACCCCGTGTTGCCATCATCCCCGAACGGTGTGGCGCGGCACACCCCCGGGATCAGCCGGTCAGGCCGGTGTGCGCGGCGAGGAAGGCCAGCTGGTCGGCGGCCAGCCCCACGGTCCGGCTGACCGCCCGGGCGCCGTGGCCGACCGAGGTCTCCCGCCGCAGCAGCACCGGCGCGTCGGACGACGTGGCGTGCTGCAGCGCCGCGGCCAGCTTGCGGGCGTGCAGCGGGTCGACCCGGGTGTCGGACTCGAACGTCGTGAACAGCACCGCCGGGTAGGCCGTCCCCTCCACCACCCGGTGGTAGGGCGAGTAGCCCAGCAGCCAGCCCAGCTCGGTCGGGTCCTCGGCGGTGCCGTACTCGTCGTTCCACGTGCGGCCCAGGCCGAAGCGCTCGTAGCGGACCATGTCCAGCAGCGGTGCGCTGCAGACGACGGCGGCCGCGAGGTCCGGGCGCTGGGTCAGGGTGGCGCCGACCAGCAGGCCGCCGTTCGACCCGCCCATCACCGCCAGCTGCGGGTGCGTCGTCCAGCCGCCGGCGACCAGGTGCTCCCCGGCGGCGGCGAAGTCGTCGAAGACGTTCTGCTTGCGCTCGCGCATGCCGGCCCGGTGCCACTCCTCGCCGTGCTCGGAGCCGCCGCGCAGGTTGGCCACCGCCCACACGCCGCCGGCCTCGACCCAGGCCAGGGCCTGTGCGGAGTAGCCCGGGGTGAGCGCGACGTCGAAGCCGCCGTACCCGTAGAGCACGGTGGGGCGCGGGCGGTCGGGCACCCCGGCCCGCGAGATCACGAACAGGTGCACCGGCGTCCCGTCCGCGGAGGTCGCGTGCGTCTCGACGACCCGGACCTCCGGGACGTCGCCGGCGACCGGCGCCTGCTCCCAGCTGGTGAGGGACGTCGGGTCGGCGGCGTCCCAGCGCAGCACCGACGGCGGGGTCGAGTGGTCGGTGAAGCCGACCCAGGCCGCGCCGCCGCCCTCCGGCGGCGCGCTCACGCCGGAGACGCTGCCGGCGCGCAGGGCGCCGACCTCGGCCTGCCGGCCGGAACCGTCGCCGGCCCAGACCGAGAGCCGGTCGGTGGCGTCCACCGAGTGGACGGCGAGCACCTGCAGCCCGCCGTCCGGGCCGTCGACCAGGGCCACGTCGGTGAGCACGCCGTCCTCCTGCTGCGGGACGACGTCGCGCCAGGCCTCCGGCGCCCAGGTGGCCGGGTCCGCGGGGTCGGCGACGGCCAGCCGCCAGCGCGGGGTGCCGCGGTCGCTCATCAGCCAGAGCCGGCCGTCGCGGGCGACCCACGCCGCGGTCTGGGCGTCGACGCCGACCTGCAGCTCCCGCAGGTGCGGCGGCCCGCCCTCGGGTGACATGGCGAGGTCGGCCAGCCAGACGTCGTCGCGGGGCGCGGTGCCGATCGACGCGGAGACGACCAGCCAACGGCCGTCGCGGCTGGTGCGGGCGCCGAAGTAGGTGGCCGGGTCGCTGCCCTCGCCGTGCACGAGGACGTCCCCGTCGGCGTCGGCGCCCACCCGGTGGCGCCAGACCCGCCGGTGGAACTGCTCCTCACCGGCGGGCACCTGCTCGGGGGCCAGGCGGCGGACGTAGAACAGCTCCTCGCCGCCGGGCAGCCAGGCGACGGGGGAGTACCGGCAGCGGTCGATCGGCCCGTCGAGCTGCTCGCCGGTGGCGACGTCGAGCACGAACAGCCGCGACTCCTCGTCGCCGCCGGTGGACAGCTGGTAGGCCAGCCGGTCGCCCTCCCAGGAGGGTGACCAGGCGTCCAGCGTCGTGGTGCCGGAGGGGTCGACGGCCATGGGGTCGACCAGGACCCGCTCGGTGCCGTCGGGTTCGCGCACCCGCAGCACCGCGTGCTCCTGGCCTGGATCGCGCCGGGTGGAGAAGGCGCGGCCGGCCCGCCAGACGGGGACGCCGACGGCGCCGGCGTGCACCAGCTCGGCCAGCCGTGCGGCGAAGCGGTCGCGCAGCGGCAGGGCGGCCAGCGCCCCGGCGGTCAGCTCGTCCTGGGCGGCGGTCCAGGACGCCGTCCGCGGGTCGGCGGGGTCCTCGAGCCAGCGGTAGGGGTCGGCGACGGCGTGTCCGTGCAGGTGCTCGACGAGGTCGAGCCGGGGGGCCTCGGGGTAGCGCACGCGGCCCACGGTAGTGACGGCCCGGGAGGCCCCTCGGGCCCGCTGAGCGCATCCCGGGAGCGCGGGAGCGGCTCCCCAGGTCAGAATGGGTACGCCCACGGGTCGCACTGCACCCGGCGCGCGGCCCCGGGCGCCGGAGGTGCCCCGTGCCGCGTACCGCGTCCGGGTCGTCCGCAGGCCATCCAGGTCCGCGGCGCGACCACCACTCCCATCCGATGACGCCTGTCCCGGCGCGGTCCACCGCCGCCGCGACGCTGTTGCTCAACGCCACCTACGAGCCGTTGTGCGTGGTCTCCAGCCGGCGCGCCATCGTCCTCGTGCTCGCCGACAAGGCGGTCTCGGTGCACAGCGCGCCCGAGGAGGTGCACGCCGAGACGGTGGTCCTGCCCGTCCCCGTGGTGGTGCGCCTGACCCGCTACGTCCGGGTGCCCTACCCGGCGCAGGTGCCGCTGTCGCGGCGGGCGGTGTTCCACCGCGACGCCTCCACCTGCGTCTACTGCGGCGGCTCGGCCACGAGCATCGACCACGTCGTCCCCCGCAGCCGTGGCGGCACGCACACCTGGGACAACGTCGTCGCGGCCTGCCGGCGCTGCAACCACACCAAGGCCGACCGGTCGCTGGCCGAGCTCGGCTGGAAGCTGCCGCACCCGCCCCGGACCCCGAGCGGCGCGGCCTGGCGGCTGCTCGGTGCGCGCACCGTCGACCCGCGCTGGCGCGAGTGGCTCGGCATGCCGGAGAGCGTGTCGGCGTGAAGGCCCCCTCGAAGGACCCCCTGCCCCCCGCCGCTCGCAGGCTCGCGGCGGGGCCCTGCAGGGGGCCGTTCCCATGACGTCACCGGCGACGGCGCGGCGGCTGTGGGCGCTGGGGGAGCCGTACCACGCGCTGACCTACTTCGCCGACGAGTGCCGGTCGGCGGCGGAGGCGACCGGGCTGCGCGGGTTCTGGCGGACCTACTTCGCGCTGCGCGCCGCGCCGCTGGGCCCGGTCGGGGCCGAGGTCGTGACGGCCACCTTCTACAACTTCGCGCCGGCGTTCGTGGCCCGGTCCGTGCCGGAGGTGTGGGGGGTGATCGACCCGGCCGCGGCGCTCGAGGCGCGGCTGGTCGGGGTGGACGCCGCGGTGCGCCGGGTGGTGGGGGAGGAGTGGGTCGGCTCGCCCGCCGCGGCGGAGGCCGCCGAGCAGCTCGCCGTCGCGGCCGCGGCGGTGGACGCCCCCGGCCGGCCGCTCGCCGCGGCCAACGCCGGGCTGCCGCTGCCCTCGGAGCCGCACCTGGCGGCCTGGCAGTCCCTCACCACCCTGCGCGAGCACCGCGGGGACGGGCACAACGCCGCCCTGCTGCAGCGGGGCATCTCCGGCGTCGGCGCGCACGTGCTGGCCGCCGCGGCCGGCCGGACGGCGCGGGAGTGGCTCATGCGCGCCCGCGGGTGGGACGTCGCCGCGTGGGACGCCGCCGCCGGCGAGCTCGTCGCCCGCGGCTGGCTGGCCGGCGAGGAGCTCACCGCTGAGGGCGCGGCGATCGTCGCCGCGGTCGAGGCCGACACCGACCGGCTGGCGCTGGGCCCGTGGCAGGCGCTCGGCGACGTGCGCTGCGACCGGCTGGCCGAGCTGCTGGGGCCGGTGCGCCGCGCCGTCGTGGCGGCGGGCGTCTGGCCGGAGGCCAACCCGATCGGGGCTCCGGACCCCGGCTGACCCCTCGGGGGGATCCGATCGGGGACCGGCCGGATCGGCGCCTCAGACGCCCCACGTCGTCACAGCTCGGCGTGTCGTCCGACAACGCGAGGTTGCGGTCACCCTAGGTTGCCTCCCCGGACGGCGCGGCCGGCGCGCCTCCGGACCGGAGAGGCGCCTCGATGACCCCGCTCGTCCCCACCCGTGGTCCGGGGCGCCGTCGGCTCGCGGCGCGCACCGGCGTCCTCGGCCTGGCCGTGCTGGCCTCGACCGCCCTCGGCGCCGGGACGGCCGGTGCGGAGGGACCCGCGACCATCCCGCTGGACCCGACGGACGTCGCGATCGTCCTCGAGGCCGTCGAGAACTTCGGCACGGCGGCCGACCCGGCCGAGGACCCCGGACCGGTCCCGGTGGCCTGGGGCGGCGCCGTCGTGCTGCAGCTCCCAGACGGGCTCGACGCCACCACCCTGGGCGCCCGGCTGGAGCTCGGCCCGGAGGTCGGCGGCTCGCCGACGCGGGTGCTCTCGACGGACACCCCGGGGCCCGACGGGCTCGTGGCGAGCCGCGTCGGCTCCGGCCGGTTCACGATCGCGCTCCCGCCGCTCGACCCGGCGAACGGACCGATCGGCGCGCTCCTCGTCTCCGGGGTCACCTCCGAGGACGGCTTCCCGGTCCACCCGGACACCTACTTCCTCGAGCTGCACCCCACCGCCCCACCCACCGCGGAGCTCGACCCGCAGGTGACCGTGGTGGCCGACCAGCCCTGCGACCCGACGGCCGCGGTCCGCTGCGCGGGGACGACGGTCACGGCCGGGACGCCGTTCCGCGTCACCGTCCCGCCGGGGTCGGAGCTGCGGGCCCTGGGCCACGGCACCCTCCAGGACGCCGGGGTGACGCTCGTGGACCTCACCGGGGCCCACGACGCGCCGCTCCCGCTCAGCGGCGACCCGGCTCGCTACGCCGCTGCCGGCCCCTGGGACGCCACGGTGACCCTCCCCGCCGACCTCGGGCCCGGCCGCCACTACCTGTCCGTGCTGCTGGGCGACCCCACCTCCGGCGGGCCGGTGACCATCGCCACCGTCGAGCTGCAGGTGCTGGCCGCGCCGGCCGTCGTCCCCCCTGCCGCGGAGCAGCCCCCGACCCCCCCGGTGGCCGTGGTGAACGTGGGGCTGCGGTCGAACACCGGTGTCGAGGCGGCGGAGGCCGGTGCGACCCGGACCGGTGCACTGGCCACGGGCGCCGGCCTCCTGGTGCTCGCGGGCGTGGGTGCGGTCGTCCTCCGCACAAGGCGCGACCCGCGTGCCGAGGACTAGGGAAAATCCACAAGCGAGCAGGTTTCCCCCGGTGAGAAGTGCCAGGTGCCAACCCATGGGGACGTCGTTCGTCCGTCAGCTCCTGCCGACGAGTGCGGCGTCCCAGGTCACACTCCGGTCACACGCTGCCCCACGTGACCCGCGTCGCGTGTTCGGTACGCAGCTGACCTGACACGCGCCGTTACGTTCCGCGGCAGCCAGCGCCGCCGGGGCGCTGCGGTCGCCGGAAGGTGTCCCTCATGTCCAGCCCCACCCCGTCCCGCCGGCCGCTGCAGCGCCTGGGCCTCGTCGGCATCGGTTCCGCCGTGCTGTTCGTCGGGATCGCATCGCCCGCCGTCGCCGCGACCGGCGTCGTCATCCCGCTCGAGCCCTCCGAGGTCGCCCTCAGCGCCGTGCCGGTGGAGAACATCGGCGGTCCCATGGACCCGATGACGACGAACTCGAGCGCCGGCATCTTCACCCCGGTGCCGGTGCAGTACAGCGGCACGATCACCGTGGACGTGCCCGCGGGCCTCGACGACTCCGCCGTCGAGGCCGAGCTGGTGTTCGACGACGACGGGGACGGCACCCCGGAGGCGACGTACTCCTCCAGCCTGGCTCCGGCCGACCCCGACTTCCTCGCCGTGACCGGCCAGGGGACCGGGAGCGTCACGGTCGCCCTGCCGGCCGACGACCCCGCCGCCGGCGATGCCGCCGTCCTGTACCTCCAGCCGCTCACCGACACCTTCGGCCCGGCGCTCACCTACTACGACCCGCTCTTCTACGAGCTCGGCTTCGACGCCGCCGCGCCCGCCGCGGCGACCGTCCACCCGGAGCTGGCCGCCTTCTCGCAGGTCCCCTGCGGGATCACCACCGGTGAGCGATGCCCCTTCCCGACCCCGGTGACCGTCGGCTCGGCCGTCACGCTCGACCTGACCGCGGGCTCCGTCCTGCGCGAGCTGGGCCTCAGCGACCTCGCCGGTGTGCTGGTCGGCCTGCAGGAGCTCGACAACCGCGGCTTCCCGACCGCTGCCGCCCCGGTGGAGCTCACCGCCCAGGTCGACGGCTCGACGGCGTCGGTCGTCATCCCGGACGACACCGCCCCCGGCGCCTACTCCCTCGTGGTCGCGCAGCAGACCCCCTCCGGCGGCATCTCGGTGCTCAACGCCGAGATCACCGTCGTCGCCGAGGAGGCCCCGGCGGTCGTCCCGCCGGCCGCGGCGCCGGCCACCCCGGCCGCGCCCGCCGTCGTCAACGCCGGTCTCCGCTCCAACACCGGCGTCGAGGCCGTCGAGACGGGCTCCACCGGGAGCGTCGCCATCGCCGCGGGTGCCGGGATGCTCGTCCTGGCGGGCGTGGGCGGCGTCGCCGTCGCCCGCACCCGTCGTCGTCCGGCTGCCGAGGGCGGCACGTGCGCCTGACCCGACCGAGTCGGCGCACCGCCGCGGTCGCGGCGGTCCTCACCCTCGGCTTCGCCGGGGGCACGGTGCTCGCCGTCGGCCTGGCCGACGGCGAGCAGCCGGCCGCGGCCACCGGGTCCCCCGACCCGGTGGCCGCGGCCACCGCGGCTCCGCCGCACGTCGAGGAGGCGCAGCCCACGCTGCCGCCGGAGGGGGTCGCCCTGCCGACGCCCTCGTCCGACGTGCACGTGGTCATCCCCGCGCTGGACGTGGACCTGCCGGTCCTGCCCCTGAGCCCGCGGAACGGGACGATCAACCCGCCGACGCTGACCGCGGCCTACTGGCTCGACCCGTACGGCGACCCGGTCGGCAGCGCCGAGCAGGCCGACAACACCCTCTACCTCGCCGCCCACTCGACGGGCACCGGCGAGTACGGCTTCGACCCGCTGATGGAGTCCGACGGCGGCGGCAGCACCCTCGGGGCCGGCGACGTCATCGAGGTCAGCACCCCGCAGGGCACGGTCGACTACACCGTCGAGCGCACCGAGCGGTACGCCAAGGGTGAGCTGCCCGGCGCCACCGAGGTGTGGGAGGCCCACCCGGGCCGGCTGGTGCTCATCACCTGCTTCCAGCGCGGTGGTGGCCGGGCCTCGACCGAGAACCTCGTGGTCTTCGCCGAGTCCTGACGCCCTGGCGACGTGCTGGAACGGCCCTCGTGCAGAGCCCCGCCGCGAGCTCGCGAGTGGTGGGGGGCACGAGGGCCCCTCTTCAGGTCACCCGGCTGCGCTCGGCGGGGTACCCCTCGTGCGCCCCGCTCGCCAGCACGTCGCGGAGGCAGGCCATCGCGTCCCAGACGTCGACGAAACGGGTGTACAGCGGCGCCGGGCCCAGCCGGACGCGGTCCGGCGTCCGGAAGTCGGGGACGACGCCCCGGTCGACCAGCGCCTGGGTGAGCTGCCAGGCCGACGGGGAGGCCAGCGTCACGTGCGCGCCGCGGCGGGCCGGGTCGCGGGGCGAGGCCAGCGCGACGCCGTGCGGCGCCAGCCAGGCGTCGGCGAGGGCGACGACCAGCTCACCGAGCGCCCGGCCCTTGGCCGCCAGCCGGTCGACCCCGGCCTCGGCCACGAGCCGGGCGCCGACCTCCACCGCGGCGAGCGCGAGCACCGGCGGCGTACCGACGGCGAAGCGCTCGACGCCCGGGACCGGGTCGTAGGCCGGGCCCATGGCGAACTGGTCGCGCTGGCCGAACCAGCCCCAGATCGGCTGCCGCAGCCGCTCCTGCAGCTCACGGCGCACGTAGAGGAAGGCCGGGGCTCCCGGCCCGCCGTTGAGGTACTTGTACGTGCAGCCCACCGCCAGGTCGACGCCGTCGGCCGCCAGGTCGACCGGCACCGCACCCGCGGCGTGCGACAGGTCCCAGACCACCAGCGCTCCGGCCTCCCGCGCCGTCCGGGTCACCGCGGCGACGTCGGCCAGCGCCCCGGAGCGGTAGGCGACCGCCGACAGGACGACGACGGCGACCCGCTCGTCGAGCGCCGTGGCCAGCACCGCCGGGTCCAACCCCTCGTCGGCGTCGGCGGGCACCTCGCGCACGGTCATCCCGCGCGCCTGCGCCACCCCGGCGACCACGTAGCGGTCGGTGGGGAAGTCGTCGGCGGAGCAGACCAGCACGTCGCGGCCCGGCCGGGCGTCCGCGGCGGCCACCAGCAGCTTGTACAGGTCGACCGTCGTCGAGTCGGCCACCAGCACCTCGCCGGGCCGCGCGCCGAGCACGCCCTCGGCGAGCAGGTCACCGACCCGCGTGGCGGCGCCGACCCACGACGACCACGAGCGCACCAGGCCCCGCGCCCACTCCTCCTCGACCACCCGCGCGAGCGCGGCCGGCGTCTCCACCGGCATCCGCCCCAGCGAGTTGCCGTCCAGGTAGAGCAGCCCGTCCTCCCCGGCACCGGCGAACCGGTCCCGGAAGGCGGCCAGCGGGTCGGCGGCGTCGAGGGCCTCGGCGGCGGCCCGGGTCAGGTCCACGCCGTCCTGTGTACCGGTCGCCGCTACCGTCGCCGACCGTGACCCAGCTGCACGACCTCACCGCACTGGAGCAGGCGGCCGCCGTCCGGTCGCGGGAGGTGAGCCCCACCGAGCTCGTCGAGCACGCGCTGCGCCGGGTCGAGGCCCTCGACGCCGGCCTCGGCGCCTTCCTCACCGTGACCCCGGAGCGCGCGCTGGCCGGAGCCCGCCGCGCCGAGCGCCGGCTGCGCGAGGGCGGTGAGCTGCCGCCGCTGCTCGGCGTCCCGACGGCGGTCAAGGACCTCAACAACACCGCGGGCGTCCGGACGACGTTCGGCAGCACCGTCCTCGCCGACAACGTGCCCACCGTCGACGACGCCGTGGTGACCCGGCTGGCCGAGGCCGGGACGATCAGCATCGGCAAGACCAACACACCCGAGTTCGGCTTCCCCTGCTACACCGACAACGAGCTGGTCGGCCCGGCCCGCTGCCCGTGGGACCCCGGCCGGCTGGCCGGCGGCTCCAGCGGGGGAGCGGCGGTCGCCGTGGCCGCCGGGATGCTGCCGGTCGCGCAGGGCAGCGACGGCGGCGGGTCGATCCGCATCCCGGCCAGCATCAACGGCCTGGTCGGCCTCAAGCCCACCCGCGGCCGGGTGAGCAACGCGCCCCTCGGCGGGGACGTCACCGGGCTGGGCACCAACGGCCCGCTGGCCCGCACCGTGCGCGACGCGGCGGCGCTGCTCGACGCGATGGCCGGGCCGGTGACCGGGGACCCGGCGTGGGCGCCGCCGCTGCCGCCCGGCGAGACCTTCCTCGGCGCCACCGACCGACCGGTCGGCCGGCTGCGGATCGGCCGGTACCTGGAGTCGCCCATGGCCGACGCCGGGCTGGAGCCGGCGGTGCAGGCCGCCTTCGACGACGCCGCCCGGCTGCTCGAGGAGCTCGGCCACGAGGTGGAGGACGTGCCACCCGGGCTGCTGGGCCCCGACGTCCTGACCGCCTTCGAGCGGGTGTGGACCCTGTCCGGGACGCTGCTGCCGGTGCCGCCCGAGCGGGTCGGCGAGCTGCGGCCGCTGACCCGGGAGCTGCGGGCCCGCGGCCTGGCGCTGTCGGCGCAGCAGGCCATGGAGGCGCTCACCGCGTTGCGGCTGTTCGCCCGCCGCTTCGTCACCGCGACCGACCGCTACGACGTCCTGCTCGCGCCGGTCACGACGATGACGCCGCGGCCGCTGGGCTGGTTCGACGCCGACGGCGACGGCGCCGCGGACTTCGAGCGGCAGAAGCGCTACGCCGCGTTCACCGCGGTCTTCAACGTCACCGGCCAGCCCGCGGTCAGCGTCCCGCTGCACTGGACCGACGACGGGCTGCCGGTCGGGACGATGCTCGTCGGGCGGCCCGCGGACGAGGTCACGCTGCTCGCGCTGGCCGCCCAGCTGGAGGCCGCCCACCCCTGGGCGCACCGCCACCCGCCGTCGTGGGACTGATCGTGAGAGCAACGGCGGGTGCCGGTAGGTTGAGGGGCGTGACCGTCGTCGAGACCCTCCTCGTCTACGCGGTGGCCCCGCTGGCGCTGATAGCCGTCCTGGCCCTGCTCACCCTCGTCCCCGGGCGGCGCAAGAAGCTGCGCTACAAGCCCGGCCAGGCGTGGGACCACGAGCCGGTCTGGTACGAGCCGCACCCGGTCGGTGGTGGCGGCCACGGCCCCACCGAGGCGCACGGCCCCGCCGGCGTCCCCGGCGACGGGACCACCGCGCTCGGCTCGTCGATGTACCCCGAGCAGCACGGCCCGGGTGCCCCCGGCCAGTCCGGCGGGTACGGCGGGGGCGACTCGCACGGCGCCACCGGCGCGCGCGCCCTCGCGGCCGGGCCCTCCGCCGCGGCCGCGGCGCGTCCGTTCGGCGGCGCCCGCGGGACCTGGTGACCGGCGTGAGCGTCCACCGCAGCACCCCTGAGACCCCCCACGGAGGCCGGAGATGACCCGCGTGCTCGAAGGCACGTCGCACGACACCGCGACGTCCGCCGGCACCATGGCGACGCGCGCCGACGAGGCCGAGGCCCCGGACTCGATCTTCAGCTACCAGGAGCTGCTGCGCCTCGACGAGGCGCTGACCATGTCCTCCCGGGAGACCGGGCTGCGCTTCACCCTCTACATCGGTGACCTCGGCCCCCAGACCCGGGCCCGCGCCGAGGAGCTCTTCGAGCGCTCCGGCTCCGACCTCCCCGACTCGGTGCTCATCGCGGTCTCGCCCGGCCAGCGGGTCGTCGAGGTCGTCACCGGTGCCGCGGCCGCGCGCCGGCTGCCCGACCGCGCCTGCGCGCTGGCGGTGCTGTCGATGACCAACGCCTTCGCCTCCGGCGACCTGGTGGGCGGCATCGTCAACGGTCTGCGCCAGCTGTCGGACCAGGCCGGTCACCCGCGAGGTCTGCGCACCCACTGAGGAAGGACCCCCTTCCTCCCCACCTCCGCAGGCTCAGGGTGGGGCCGCTGGGCGACCAGCCGTCGAACGCGTGAGGCCCGGGACCCGACAGGTCCTGGGCCTCACGCCTTCGACGCCCTCAGTCGCTCTCGGCGGCGTCCCGCTCGCGGGCGCGCAGCGAGCGGCCGATCCCGTCGCGGCCCTCGGCGACCAGCCGGCGCAGCGGCGCGGGGTGCTCGGGGTCGGCCAGCCAGGCGTCGGCGGCCTGGACCGTCCGCAGCTCGACCACCGGCGGGAACAGGTACTGCACCGCGTTCTTGGCGATCTCGCCGGGACGCCGGTCCCACAGCGGGCGGATGTCGGCGAAGTACCGGTCGACGTAGCCGGCCGTGAGCGCCCGCTGCGCCGGGTGCCAGAAGCCCTGCAGCATCGCCTCGTGCACCGCGTTGGGGACGGTGTCGTCGTGGAACGCCCGCTGCCAGGTCTCCTCCTTGGCCTCCGCCGTCGGCCGCAGCGCCCGCGCGGTCGCGGCCCGCCGCTGCCCGGTCGCCGTGGCGTCGCGCGTCTCCTCGGCGGCGATCTCGGCGTCCCCGGCCGCGCCGATGGCGACCAGGCCGTGCAGGAAGGCCCAGCGGGCGTCGGCGTCCACCGGCAGCCCCTCGACGACCCGGGAGCCGTCGAGCAGACCGCGCAGCACGGCGGCGTGCTCCTCGGTGCGGGCAGCGGCGGCGAAGGTGCGCGACCACTGCAGCTGCGTGTCGCTGCCCGGCTCCGCGGCCTCGAGGGCGGCCAGCGCCTTGTCGGCCAGGGCCCGCCAGCCGGTCTCGGCCCAGCGCGGGTCGGCGTAGCTGGTCAGCGCCGACTGCACCCGGGCCAGCAGCGACTGGACGACGCTGATCTCGGTCTCGGCGTCCACCCCGGCCAGCACCAGTGCCACCCAGTCGCGGGCCGGCAGCTCGGCGTCCCGGGTCATGTCCCAGGCCGCCGACCAGCACAGCGCGCGCGGCAGGGGGTCGGGGATGGCGCCGATCGACTCCTGCAGGGTGGCCAGCGAGCGCTCGTCGAGCCGCAGCTTGGCGTAGGTCAGGTCGTCGTCGTTGACCAGCACCAGGTCCGCCACGGGGTGGCCGGCGAGCTCGGGGACCTCGGTCAGCTCGCCCTCGACGTCCAGCTCCACCCGCGTGCGCCGCGTCAGCCCCTCGGGCCCCTCGTCGTAGAGGCCCACGGCCAGCCGGTGCCGCCGCAGCACCGGGTGCTCGGGCACCGCCGTCTGCTGGATCGAGACGCGGGCGTACCGGCCGTCGTCGGACAGCTCGAGGACCGGTCGCAGCGTGTTCACCTGGCTGGTCTCCAGCCACTGCCGCGCCCACTCGGTGAGGTCGCGGCCCGTGCTCTCCTCCAGGGGACCGAGCAGGTCGGCCAGCGTGGTGTTGCCGTACTCGTGGGTGCGGAAGTAGCGGCGAATCCCGGCCAGGAACTCGTCACGGCCGACGTAGGCCACCAGCTGCTTGAGCACCGAGGCGCCCTTGGCGTAGGTGATGCCGTCGAAGTTCACCTCGACCGCGGCGACGTCGACCATGTCGGCGGCGATCGGGTGGGTCGAGGGCAGCTGGTCCTGCGCATAGGCCCACGCCTTCTCGGTGTTGGCGAACGTCGTCCACGCGGTCGTGTACTCGGTGGCCTCGGCCTGGCACAGCGTGGAGATGTAGGTGGCGAAGGACTCGTTGAGCCACAGGTCGTCCCACCAGCGCATGGTCACCAGGTCGCCGAACCACATGTGCGCCAGCTCGTGCAGCACCGTCTCCGCGCGCCGCTCGTAGCGCGCCCGGGTGGCCTTGGACCGGAAGACGTAGTCCTCCAGGAAGGTCACCGCGCCGGCGTTCTCCATCGCCCCGGCGTTGAACTCCGGCACGAACAGCTGGTCGTACTTGTCGAACGGGTACGGGTAGTCGAAGACCCGGTGGTAGAAGTCGAAGCCCTGCTTGGTGACCCGGAACAGCTCCTCCGGGTCGAGGTGCTGGGCCAGCGAGGCGCGGCAGTACAGCCCCAGCGGGATGCCCTCGTGGGAGTCGGTCACCCTCGCGTAGGGGCCGGCGACGAGCGCGAGCAGGTAGGTCGACAGCCGCTTCGTCGGCGCGAAGTGCACCAGCTGGGAGCCGCCGGGGCCGCCCTCGACGGTGCGCTCGCCGGTGTTGGAGACGACCTGCCAGTCGAACGGCGCGGTGACGTGCACGGTGTAGGTGGCCTTCAGGTCGGGCTGGTCGAAGCAGGTGAACACCCGCTTGGCCTCGGCCGGCTCGAAGTGCGTGTAGAGGTAGACCTGCCCGTCCTCGGGGTCGACGAAGCGGTGCAGCCCCTCGCCGGAGTTGGAGTACCGGCAGTCGGCCTCGACGACGAGGGTGTTCTCCGCGGCCAGGCCCGGCAGCGGCAGGCCGCCCTCCTCGGTGTAGGCGGAGACGTCCAGCGGCTCGCCGTTCAGCGTGGCGGAGCGGACCTTCTCGGCGACCAGGTCGATGAAGGTGTCGGCCCCGGGCTCGCGGCAGGTGAACCGCACCGTCGTCGTCGACCCGAAGGTGTGCTCGCCGGGACGCCCGGCGCCGTCGGTCAGGTCGAACTGGACGTCGTAGCTGTCGACCGCCAGCAGTCGGGCGCGGGCGGCGGCGTCATCGCGGGTCAGGTTGGGTACGGCCACGCAGGGGAGCTTCCCACGGCCCTCCGACACGCCCCCGACCTGGACCGGGGGACGCCACGCCCGGGCGACCGCGGGAACAACGGCTCCCCGGCCCGGCTTGGCACCGGCAGGGACGACCCCGGCGCACCGCCGCCGGGCAGGACGACGCGAGGAGCGGAACGCATGACCGAGGCAGTGCAGAGCGCGCCGACGAAGGCCCGCGTGGACTTCTGGTTCGACCCGTTGTGCCCGTGGGCGTGGTTGACCAGCCGCTGGGTGCTGGAGGCCGGGAAGGTCCGCGACATCGACCTGCACTGGCACGTCATGTCCCTGGCGGTGCTCAACCGCGGCCGGGACCTGCCGGAGGAGTACCAGCGCATGATGGAGAAGGCGATCGGCCCGGTGCGGGTCGCGATCGCCGCGGCGCAGCAGCACGGCGACGAGGTCCTCGGCGACCTCTACACGGCCATGGGGACGCTGCGCCACCACGAGGGCGTGGAGCTCGACGAGCTGATCGCCCCCGCGCTGGAGCGCGTCGGCCTGCCGGCCTCGCTGGCCGAGGCCGCCACCTCCACCGAGTACGACGAGGCCCTCGAGAAGAGCCACCACGCGGGCATGGACCCGGTCGGCGACGACGTCGGGACCCCGGTCATGCACATCGACGGCGTGGCGTTCTTCGGCCCGGTCATCAGCAAGGTGCCCACCGGTGAGGCCGCCGGCAAGGCCTTCGACGGCGCCGTCCTGCTGGCCAACCTCCCCGACTTCTGGGAGCTCAAGCGGACCCGGCTCTCCGGGCCCGACATGGACTCCGTGCCGGCCGACGCCCTCGAGCTGACCGGCCGCCGCTGAAGCGGCGCGGAGGGGTGCGGCATCCTCAGCGGGTGCCGCACCCCCTCCGCCAGCGCATCCTGATCTCCGGCGCCAGCTCCGGCCTCGGCGAGGGCATGGCCCGCCGCTTCGCCGCGATGGGCCGCGACCTGGCGCTCGTCGCCCGCAGGTCCGACCGCCTCGAGGCCCTGCAGCGCGAGCTGCTCGCCGCCCACCCCGGCATCCGGGTCGAGGTCGCGGCGATGGACGTCGACGACGCCGACTCGGTCGCCACGGTCGTGCCCGCGCTGGCCGAACGGCTCGGCGGCCTGGACCGCGTGATCGCCAACGCCGGCATCGGCAACGGGGTCCCCATCGGCACCGGTGCGGCGGCGACCAACCGGGCCGTCCTGGCCACCAACGTGCTCGGCACCCACGCCCAGTGCGAGGCGGCGGTCGAGCTCTTCCGCGCCCAGGGGTCCGGTCACCTCGTCGTGGTCTCCTCGGTGGCCTCCGTCCGGGGCATGCGCGGCACCCGGACGGCGTACGGCGCCAGCAAGGCGGCGCTGAACTCCCTCGCCGAGGGGATCCGCTCGGAGGTGCACGGGACGCCGATCGCCGTCTCGACGATCCTGCCGGGCTACATCGCCACCGACATCAACGTCGGCCGCCGCGGCCCGTTCACCGTCGACGTCGACACCGGCGTCGACGCGCTCACCGCGGCCGTCGAGCGGGAGCCGGTGCGCGCCTACGTCCCCGAGTGGCCCTGGCGTCCGATCGCCGGGCTGCTGCGGGTGCTGCCGCTGCCCGTCGTCCGCCGGGTGACCTGAGGACCCCGTCCTCCTCACCGTGGAAGGACCCCGTCCTCCCCACCCTTCGCGAGCTCGGGGCGGTGCCCTGGACGGGGCCGCGGCGAGCCTCCGGACGGGGCCTCACGTGGGACCCGGTGAAGGCTCGGGACGGACCTCACCAGCAGATGCGCATCGGCCGGCCGCGGGCGTCGGTCGCGCCGTCACCGACGCACTCCGCGGTGCCGTCGGCGATCCGCCGGGCCGACCACGCGGCGGCGCAGGCGTCGAGCGCGTCCACGGCCGGCACCCGCGGCGGGGCGCCCGCGAGCGCGTCGAGGATGTCCATCAGCGGCTGCAGCGCCCGGATCCGCTGCGCCTGCCCGCGCACGCTCGACTTGGGGTCGCACACCCGCTGGTCCAGCGCGCGGAAGGCCAACTCCGGGTGCACCTCGACGACGCGCTCGACCGGCGGGTCGCCGAGCGCCTCGTCCAGGCCCCGGATCGCCGCGACCAGCTGGAAGGACTGCGCCGACAGCGAGCGGCCGCCCGTCGCCGCGACCGACAGCTGCCGCGCCTCGGCGTGGTCGCGGGCACGCAGGACGGCCCGCACCGGCGCGGGGAAGACCGAGCTGCCCGCCCGCCCCAGCCGCTGCCGCGCCTCGACGTCGCAGGCCCGCACCCCGGTGTCGGACAGACCGATCGGCATGTCGATGCCGACCACCTCGACGTCCGGCACGGCGAGGACGGCGGCCGCATCGGGCAGCGCCAGCAGCTCCACCGTCCGGCCGTCCAGCCGGGCGCCGACCCAGGCGCCGCGCCACCCGTCGACACCCAGCACCGCCACCCGGGCAGCCTGACAGACTCGCCGCCATGCGCGTCTTCGTCGGGACCGACCACGCCGGCCTGGAGTTCAAGGAGCACCTCAAGCAGGCGCTCGCCGACGCAGGCCACGAGCCGGTCGACTGCGGGGCGTTCGAGTACGACGCGCAGGACGACTACCCGCCGTTCTGCTTCGAGGTCGGCGAGCGGACGGTCACCGAGCCGGGCAGCCTCGGCGTGGTCATCGGCGGCTCCGGCAACGGCGAGCAGATCGCGGCCAACAAGGTGCCCGGGGTGCGCGCCGCGCTGGTGTGGAACCGGGAGACCGCCGAGCTGGCCCGCCAGCACAACGACGCCAACGTCGTCTCGATCGGCGCCCGCCAGCACAGCGTCGAGGAGGCCACCGAGCTGGTGCTGCACTTCCTCGCCACGCCGTTCAGCGACGAGGAGCGGCACGTGCGCCGGATCGGCCTGATCACCGACTACGAGCGCGACCGACGCCGCCCGGCCGGCGGGCTGCCCACCCGCGAGGAGCAGGTCTAGAACTCGTCGGGGCACCACGGCGTCACCGGCCAGCGGAACGCCGTCCCGGCCTGGGTGACCGCCCCCGGGCTGACCTCGGTGACCCGTCCGGCCGCCTGCAGCGTCGCCAGCGACACCCCGCCGAGGTAGGCCGCGCCCAGCGCCTCGACGTCGAGCACGAGGTCGGGGTCGGCGTCGGTCTCGAAGCAGAAGGCGCCGGCCGGGTGGCCGACGAGGGACCAGCGGCCGTCGTTCCAGGGGCAGAACCGGTCGCGCACCTCGAACACCAGGTTGACCCGGGCCGGGTAGCGGCGGGCGGCCAGCGCGCGGCCGACGTCGACCAGCCGCACCCACAGCGCGTCGTACGGCTGCGCCCGCAGCGCCCGCGGCTCGGCCAGCAGGTGCCGCAGCGGGTCGTCCGGCGAGGCGGTCGGCGCCCGCATCGTGCGGACGAGGTCCAGCGACAGCAGGAACCGCCACAGCGACGCGCACGCCGGCGTCGTCAGGGAGCGCACCTCCTCGACGACGACGGTGCCGTCGGGCTGGCCGTCGTCGGTCCACGCCGACCGGACGCGGTAGGTGGCGTAGCCGGTCACCGTGCCGTCGGGCTCGACGTGCCGCAGGAAGCGCCGCTCGGTCGCGCCGTGGCGCCGGGCCGGGTCGTCCTCCAGCCCGCGGTCCCACCAGCGGGCGTCACGGGCGAGGTTGCCGGGCACCGACCGGCGGACCCGGTCGTGCAGCCCCACGGCGGCCGCGCGGAAGTCCTCGACGCCGACCTGCTCGACCCGCCCCGCGCCGAGGTCGACGTCCGGCCGCAGCGCCAGCCGGGCGACGTCGCCGGAGAGGTTGCCGCGCTCGGTGGCCGGTGCGTAGCCGAAGCGGCCGTAGATCGAGGACTCCGAGGCCCACAGCGCCGCGACCGGCTCGCGCCCCTGCTCGTGGAGCTCGGTGAGCTGGCGCCGCATGACCGCGGTGAGCACGCCGCGCCGCCGGTGGCTGGGCGCGACGCTCACCCAGGTCACGGCGGCACAGGGGACGACGCCGCCGGGCACGGTCAGCTCCCGGCTGTGGACGCCGGACGTCGCGACCACCCGGTCGCGCTCCCACAGCCCGAGCGAGCGGTCCAGCTCCGCGTGCGCGGGGACGGCGTCGACGAAGGAGGCGGGCGGCTCCTCGGCGAACGTGGTGAAGAAGGCCCGGCTGAACGACGGCCAGTCCTCGGGCGTGGCGGGGCGCAGCTGGTCGGCGATGTCGGTCACCCGAGCTGTCTACCCGGCCCCGTCCCGAGGCTCGCGCCGAGCGTGCGAACCGCGGGGGGCAGGGGGCCTCCTCCGAGGCGGGAGGACAGGGTCCCCTTTCAGCGGACCACCGTGGCACCGGCGGTCAGGGTCCCGGGCGCCACCTCGGTGCGGCCGGCGTCCCGGACGACGACGTCCATCGCGGCCACCTCGTCCGGCCGTCCGCCCAGCACGACGACCCGTCCGTGGGGGATGCCGAAGGCGGCCAGCGCGGCGTGCACGGCCTGCGCCGCCGCCTTGTGCCGCGACATCGACACGTTGGTGTTGACGAGGACGCGGACCTCGGGGGCGTCATCGGGTTGCACGGTGGGTGACCTCCCGGTCAGCGGTGCGGGTGGGCGAGGGTCGCCCGTCGGGTCCCGAGCGTGGCGGAGATCCGCCGGGTGCGCGCGGACCGCCGCGCCCCGGCGATCGGCCCGAGCAGCCCGCGGTCGCGACGGGCGGCCCGCTGTCCAGGGCCGTCGCGTCGTTAGGGTCGCCGGGGGCCGGGCGCGGCCACCGCCGTCGCGCTCCCGCACGACCGTGCGCCCGGCCGGGGGGAGGGAGCCGTGCGCTCTCCGACGGTGCCGATCGCCGTGACCGTGGCGTTGCTGGTCAGCGGCTGCGGCGCGGCCTCGGGCGACGAGGCCGCGCAGGGCGGCGGTGTGGCGACCTCCGCGCCCGACGCCCGCCTCACCCTCGTGGCCGACGAGGACCCCGTCGCCTCGGCCGCCTCCGCCAGCCGGGCCCTCTTCGACCGCGCGGACGTCGTCGTCGTCGCCCGCGACGGCGACGCGGCCGGCACGCTGCTGGGCGCCTCGGCGGCCACCGGCCTCGGCGTCCCGCTGCTGCTCGAGCCGGCCGGCGGCGGCTCCGCCGACCCGCTGAGCGGCGAGCTGGAGCGCCTCGGCACGACGACGGTGCTCGCGGTCGGGGCCGCCGGGGGCGGCGCCGGCGGGGAGGGCGGCCTCGAGGTGGTCGCCGTCCCGGCCGCCCCGGACGCCGTCGCCGAGGTCACCGGGCTGGAGCTGGACGAGGCGCAGCAGGTGGACGCCGACGACGCGGTGGCCGCGGTCGCCGGGCTGGACCCCGAGCAGCCGACCGCGCTGCAGCCCACCGGCACCGAGCCGGCCGGTGACGAGCCGGGGGACGGCGAGCTGCCGGCCGTCGAGCGCGCCGAGCCGCTCGAGGACACCGTCGTCGTGAGCACCGGCGCCCCGGAGGCGCTGGCCGGCGTGGCCACAGCTCGGGCCGCCGGCGCCCACGTGCAGCTGAGCCCCCCCGACCCGCGCGGCTCCGCCGAGCTGGTGGAGCTGCTGGGCGAGCAGCAGCCCGGGACCGTGGTGGCGCTGGGCGCCGGGTTCGGCGCCGAGGAGGGGCTGGACTGGAAGCTCGAGACCGCCGCCACCGGCCGGCAGCTGCCCGGCGGCGGCCAGCTGCTCTTCCCGCAGCACTTCCTCGTCGCCCTCTACGGCAGCCCGGGCACCGGCGCGCTCGGCGTCCTCGGCGAGCAGGACCTGCCGGCCTCCGTCGAGCGGGCGCAGGCCCACGCGGCCGACTACGAGCCGCTGGTGCAGGACGCCACCGTCGTCCCCGCCTTCGAGGTCATCGCCACCGTCGCCTCCTCGGTGGCCGGGCCGGACGGCAACTACTCCACCGAGCTGCCCGTCGAGGAGCTGCGGCCCTGGGTCGAGGCGGCCGGCGAGGCGGGCATGTACGTGGTCATCGACCTGCAGCCGGGGCGCACCGACTTCGTCACCCAGGCCGAGCAGTACCGCTCGCTGCTGGAGCTGCCGCACGTCGGGCTGGCGCTGGACCCGGAGTGGCGGCTGGGTCCGGACGAGGTGCACCTGACCCAGATCGGGTCGGTGTCGATCGACGAGGTCAACGAGGTCGTGACCTGGCTGGCCGACCTGACGCGGGGGGGCGACCTGCCGCAGAAGCTGCTGCTGCTGCACCAGTTCCGGGTCGACATGATCCCGGACCGCGACCGGCTGGACACCTCCCGCGACGAGCTGGCGCTCATGGTGCACGCCGACGGCCAGGGCGGTCAGGGCGACAAGCAGGCGACCTGGCGGACGCTGCGGCAGACCGAGCCGGACGAGGTCGCCTGGGGCTGGAAGAACTTCTACGACGAGGACGTCCCGATGCTCACCCCGGAGGAGACGGTCGCCGTCGAGCCGCGCCCTGACCTGATCAGCTACCAGTAGCCGGGGGACCTCCCGTTCCGTCGGTGTCCTGTGGTGAGCTGTCGCGGCCCAGGCCCGAGGAGGACACGTGACGACCGTGCTGACCGACGAACTCGACCCTCGCCTGCTCGAACACCGGCGGGAGCTGACCGGCTACTGCTACCGGATGCTCGGGTCGGCGTTCGACGCCGACGACGCCGTGCAGGAGACGATGGTCCGCGCCTGGCGCGGCCTGTCCGACTTCGAGGGCCGCTCGGCGCTGCGCTCCTGGCTGTACCGGATCGCCACGAACGTCTGCCTGGACCAGCTCTCCGGCCGGCAGCGGCGGGCGTTGCCCATGGACCTCTCCGGCTCCCCGTGGCAGCCGGTCGAGGCCTCGCTGGCCGCCCGCCGGCCGGGCACGGCGTGGGTGGAACCGGTGCTCGACCGGCAGGTCGTCGCCGAGGACGCCGACCCCGCCGAACAGGCCGTGCAGCGGGAGTCGATCCGGCTGGCCTTCGTCTCCGCGCTGCAGCACCTGCCTCCCCGCCAGCGGGCCGTGCTGCTGCTGCGCGAGGTGCTCCGCTGGCGGGCCGACGAGGTCGCCCAGCTGCTCGACACCACCGTCGCGTCGGTCAACAGCGCGCTGCAGCGGGCCCGCGCCACGATGGCCGAGGTCGGGGGCGAGGCGGAGACCGAGCCGCTGGACGACGTCCACCGGGCCCTGCTCGATCGCTACGTCGACGCCTTCGAGCGCTACGACGTGGAGAGCCTCGTCGCGCTGCTGCACGAGGACGCCACCCAGCACATGCCGCCGCTCGAGATGTGGCTGCGCGGCCGGGCCGACATCGGCACCTGGATGCTCGGCCCGGGTGCGAAGTGCCGCGGCTCCCGGGTGCTGCCGACCCTCGCCAACGGGGCGCCGGCCTTCGCCCAGTACCGCCCCCGCGCCGGCGGCGGGCACGAGCCGTGGGCGCTGCACGTGCTCGAGGTGCGCGCCGGGCGGGTCGCGCACATCTCCAGCTTCCTCGACCTCGACAACGAGCTGTTCCGGCGGCTGGGCCTGCCGGTCGAGCCGCCGGCCTGACGACGGACCCCGCCCTCCTCACCCCTCGCAGGCTCGCGGCCAGACCCTGGACGCGGCCGCGGCGGTCAGCGGACCTCGGCCCCGGCCAGACTCGCGTACAGCTGCGTCATCCGGTCGACCAGCCGGTCGTGCGAGCGGCTCGCGGCCAGCCGGCGGCCGTGGGCGCCGAGCCGCCGGGCCGACTCCGGGTCGAGCAGCAGCGACACCAGCGCCCGGGCCAGGTCCTCGGCCTCGCCCGGGCGCACCAGCAGCCCGCTGCCGCCGTCCTCGACCAGGTCGGGCAGCCCGCCCACCCGGCTGGCGACCACCGGCACGCCCGCGGCCATGGCCTCGCAGACCACCATCGGTGAGCCGTCGGACCGGGAGGGCACGGCGAGCACGTCGAGGCCGGTGAGCAGACGCGTGGCATCCGAGCGGTACCCGGTGAACGTGACCGCGCCGGCCAACCCGAGAACCGCCGCACGGTGCTCGAGGTCGGGCCGCAGCGGCCCGTCGCCGACCACGAGGAAACGCGCCTGCGGGACGACGCCCGACACCAGTGCGGCGGCCCGCAGGAAGACGTCGACGCCCTTCTCCGGGACCAGCCGGCCCACCAGCCCGACCACCGGCCGTCCCGGGTCCGGGGCAGGGCTCCCCGCGGAGGGGACTGCGGCCGTCGTCGGCAGGAGCACCTCCACCCGCTCGGGCGCGACGCCGTAGCCGCTCACCAGCAGGTCCCGGATCGCCGAGGAGACGGCGACCACCCGGTCGGCGTGCCGGTAGACCAGGCCGCTCACCGCGCGCGTCCGGCGGTCCCGCCAGGGCCCCTCGGTGTGCTCGGTGACCACCAGCGGCACCGGCAGGTCGCGGACGGCGTGGACGGCGGCGGCCGCGCTGGCGAACAGGTGGGCGTGCACGACGGCCGGCCGCAGGTCGGCCACCAGCTGCGTGAGCGCGCGCTCGTACCGGCCGCTGACCCGTCGCTCGACGAGCTCGTCGAGCAGGGCGGTGACCGGCACCCCCGCGTCGGCGAGGGACGCGGCGTGGGCCCCGCCCACCGAGCAGGCCACGTGCACCGGCCACCCCCGCCGGTGCAGCGCGACGGTGAGGTCGACGACGTACCGCTCGGCGCCGCCTCCGTCGAGGGAGTCGATGACCATGAGCACGGACAGCGGCGGAGGGGTTCCGGCGTCGGGCCGGGGGACGGGGGTGCGCAGCCGGGAGCCGGTCATGGGGCGCTCCGGAGGACGGCGGGACCCGCGGCTCGGGCCCGCCGACCATAGCCGTTCCGCGCGACGCAGAACCTCCGGCCGAGCGCCGTCCTGGTCGCGCGATGGCGTGCGCGAGGCTGGTGTCCCGGCCCCGATCAGGCCACCCGTCCCGACGGCACGACGCAGGGAGACCCGATGCCCACCACCCCGCCCGCGGTCGTCGACCGCGGCGGCCGGCGCTACCCCCTCGACGAGCTCCGCTGGTGCGGCGACGACGGGTCGCCGCTCATGGTCGAGCCGCTGCCGGGCATCACGCGGGACGCGATCGATCCGACGGTGCCGTCGCAGTGGCGGTACCGGGCGGCCCTGCCGCTGCCCGACCTGCCGCCGGTCACCCTGGGGGAGGGCCGGACGCCGCTGCTGCCGCGACGCCTCGCCGGGCTGGACGTCGCGGTCAAGGTCGAGGCGGTCAACCCCACCGCGAGCTTCAAGGACCGCGGGGTCTCCGTGATGGTCAGCGCCCTGCGCGCCCAGGGCGTGACCGCGCTGCTGGAGGACTCCAGCGGCAACGGCGGGTCCTCGGTTGCCGCCTACAGCGCGGCCGCCGGCATCGACGCGCTCATCCTCGCCCCGGCGTCGACGTCGTCGGCCAAGGTCCTGCAGAGCCGGCTGCACGGCGCCACGGTCGAGCTCGTCCCGGGGACCCGGCAGGACACCGCCAACGAGGCCGTCCGCCGGTCGAGGGAGCGCTTCTACGCCAGCCACAACTGGCACCCGATGTTCCTCCAGGGCACCAAGCTCATCGCCTACGAGATCTGGGAGGACCTCGGCTTCACCGCGCCCGACGCCGTCGTCCTCCCCACCGGCGCGGGGAGCCTCGTGCTCGGCTGCGCGATCGGGTTCGGCGAGCTGCAGAGGGCCGGTGAAATCACGCGCGTGCCCCGGATCCTGGTGTCCCAGCCCGCCCGGTGCAGCCCGCTGGTCGAGGCGCTGGCCGCCGGTCGCGACACCGTCGAACCGCGCACCTGGGAGCCGACGATCGCCGAGGGCACCGCCATCGCCCGACCGGTCCGCGACCGCGAGGTGCTCGCGGCCATCCGGGGGAGCGGCGGCTCGGCCACCGCGGTCCGGGAGGAGGACCTGCGCGCCGCGACCCTGGCGCTCGCCGCGACCGGCCTGTACGTCGAGCCCACGTGCGGTCAGGTCGTCCCCGCGCTCGAGCACTTCGCGCGGGAGGGGCACGTGGCCGCCGGCGACAGCGTCGTGCTGGTCCTCACCGGCTCGGGCCTCAAGGCGAGCGACGCGATGGCCCGGCTGCTGGCCGATCAGCAGGGGGCGGGGTGGGGGAGGAGGTGATGGGAGCCGGACCCGCGGGACCGGCTCGGAGAGCCGGACACCGGAGACCGTAGGGCCATCCGCGCTGGTCCGGGGTTCGTCCCGGTGTGCCACCGAGCCCGCGCGACCACTGTGCGACGCATCGCGGCCACTCCGGCTGCTCGTGGGCGCCCTCGCTCGGTGCCCCGGGAGTCGCTCGGCATGGTGGGGAGGGGGCGGGCGCCCTCGCCGTGGCGGTCGTCCGCGCCGTGCTGGTGGACGAGCCCCTGACGGGTGCCTCGCCGTGCGACGGTCAGCAGCGGGCTGCTGGGGGATCGCCGCTCTCCGGTCCCAGGCCGGACCCGTACCCGGACCGTCGTCCTGCTGCCAGTCCGGGCGCAGCGGTTCCTCCCCGGCCGCGGGACCGAGGAGACGGGCTGACACCGCTCGATCGCGCCGTCACTCAGCGCAACGACGCGCGTGCACACCCAACAATCATGTCCTGTGACCGGTTGCTCTACGCAGTGTTGCGGAGCACGGCCCTAGCCTCCGTCCCACTCGGCGCGTCCTCCGACGGAACAGCACGGAGGAGGACGCCGTCGGGGGACCGAGCCGGTCCGTCCAAGGGGAGGCGCCATGGGCGTCGGACACGAGGCACCTGCCGTCGACGACTCGGTGCCGTTCGTCGACTCGCCGGCCGTCGGCACCGGGCTCCGGATCACGCCGTGCGGGGACGACCTCCGGCCCGAGCCGCCGCCCGACAGCCGGGATCCGCTCGCGGTCACGCTCTCGGGCGGGGGGTTCCGGGCCACGCTCGCCGGACTGGGCGCACTGCGCCTCGTGGCCGGCACCGGGTCCCTCGGCGACCTGCGCTACCTCTCCTCGGTGTCCGGGGGCTCGATCACCAACGCGGTCACCGCTCTGGCCTGGCCGCGCCTGCGCGACCGCGGCTTCACGGCCGAGGCGTTCGACGAGCTCGTCGTCGAGCCGGTCGTCGCGCGGCTGTCGAGCCGCTCGTTGAAGTTCGCTCTCCTGCGCGGGCTGTGGCGCACGGTCGGACCGCAGACGCGGACCGACGTGCTCGCCCGTCGGCTGGACGAGTGGTTCCTGCACGAGGCGGAACTCGAGCACCTCGACCCCGGCGTCCGCTGGATCATCAGCGCCGCGAACATGATGTCGGGCGTGCGCTTCGGGTTCGAGCGCGACGTCGTCGGCGACTACACCATCGGCCTCCTGGCGACGAAGGGAACCGGCCTCCGGCTCAGCCGGGCCGTCGCCGCCTCGGCCGCCGTGCCGGGGACCTTCGCGCCCGTCGTGCTCCGCGACCTCCCGTTCCCGTGCGGCACCGCCCCACCCGCCCTGCTGGACGGCGGGGTGTACGACAACACCGGTCTCGAGGCGCTCGATGGCGAGCGGTACCGCGACGTCTTCCTGTTCACGATGAACGCCGGCGGCCTGCTGCGGGCCGGCTCGTACGGCAAGGTGCCGCTGGTCCGCGACCTCGCCCGGGCCAACTCCCTCCTGTACCGCCAGAGCACCACGCTGAGGACGCGGGACATGGTCAACCGGTTCCGTCGTGGACGAGAGCTCCCAGCGGGCTCGCCGCTGCCGGACGGTGCGCGCCGGGGGGTGCTGGTCTCGCTCGCCACCGACCTGCCCACCGAGCGACCGGAGCCGCTCCGGGCCTGGTGCGCCGCGCACCCCGAGCACCGGACGCACGACGGCCGCGACCTCGCCCTGGTCCCGACCGTCTTCGACAAGCTCGACGAACGGCTCTGCCGCGCCCTCGTGTACCGCGGGTGGTGGCTGATGGGAGCCGTGCTGGCGGCCTACCACCCTGAACGGCTGCCCTCCAGCGGCATCGGTCCGCCGCCGCTCTGAGACGGGCCGTCACGTCGGATCGGGAGAAGAGGAGGGATCATGCCGACCGCGGATGAGGCCGGCCTCACCATCGAGGCCCTCCCCGTGCGGCAGGGCGACTGCACCCTGGTCACCTGGGGGCCGCACACCGATCGCCACCGGATGCTGATCGACGCGGGCCCGGTGCCGGCCTATCCCGCGGTGCACCGCAGGATGTCCCGGCTGGAGCCCGCGGAGCGGCACCTCGACGTCGTCGTCGTCACGCACGTCGACGCCGACCACATCGAGGGGGTCCTCCGGCTGCTGAACGACGCCTCCCTCGGCCTCACCGTCGGCGATGTGTGGTTCAACGGCTACCAGCACCTGCCCTCCGACGACTTCCTCGGCCCCGTGCACGGGGAGATGCTCGGCGCGCTGCTGGACGAGCGGCACCTGCCCTGGAACGCCCGCTTCGATGGCGCGGCGGTCAGCCGGGCGCGGGGAGCGCCTCCGGCCGAGGTGGAGCTCGACGGCGGCCTGCGGGTGACCGTTCTCGCCCCGTCGGACAGGGAACTGGCCGCCCTGCGCCCGGTCTGGGAGCGGGAGTGCCGCCGGGCGGGCCTGGTGGCGGGGTCGTCGCGGGACGCCCTGCCGAGACTGCAGCGGACGAAGAAGTACAACCCGCTGGACTCCTACCTCGACCCCGGCGACGCGCTCGCGGAACTGGCCGACACGCCCACCGCAGACGACGACTCGGAGGCCAACGCCAGCAGCATCACCCTCCTCCTCGAGCTGGACGGCGGGAGCGCCCTCCTCGCGGCCGATGCGACGCCGACCGCCCTGAGCAGCGGCCTCGAGGCGCTGTCGGCCCGACGGACCGGGCCGACGCTCGCCGTCGACGTCCTCAAGCTCCCCCACCACGGCAGCAGCCGGAACGTCACCGCCGACGTGCTCCGAGCGGTGCCCGCGGGCACCTACCTCGTCTCGACCGACGGCAGCTACTTCGGCCACCCCCACGACATCGCCATGGCCAGGGTCCTCACCTACGGCTCGTCGGGCGGAACGCTGGCCTTCAACCACCGGACGGCGACGACCGAGGAGTGGTCGGCGACCGGCCGCTCGGTCGGCTTCGGCGCCGTGCTGCCCGACGAGCCGGCCGACGGCGTGCGACTGGAGGTCTGACGGCCATGGGCGGGACCGAGACGGCGACACGGGAGATCCAGGTCCGGGTGCTGTCCTCGGGAGAGGTCGACGCCCGCCGGGACGACGGCGCCACCTGGCAGGGCGGGAGCATCCAGTTCTCCGGCGTGGACGCCGAACTCATCCGGATCTTCGCCCGCTGGCTCACCGAGCGGGGCCGGGAGTGGCGGTGGGACGAGGTACGGGCCTTCGGCAGCCTGCTGCACCGGAGTCTCTTCCCCGCGGGCCTGTGGAGCTGGGTCGAGCAGTCGATGACCGAGTTCGGGGACAGCCGCCTGCGCCTGCAGCTGGAGTTCCCGTCGGAGGGCCTGGCCGACCTCGCGGCCGTGCCGTGGGAGTACCTGCACGTGCCGAACCGGCCCGGCCGGGAGGGCTTCTTCCTGGCGGCGGACCACCACGTGATCCTCACGCGGTTCGTCCAGTCGGAGCGGGGCCGACGGGCTCTCGGGGGTGAGCCGCGGATCAGCGTCCTCGTGCTGACCTCCCAGCCGCAGGACCTCGGCGAGGTCATCGCCGGCCCGGTGGTCGAGCAGCTCGAGAAGCTCCGGAGGGAGAAGGAGCTGCCCCTGGACGTCGTGGTCCTCGAGCAGCCCTCGCGCTCGTCGCTGAGGGACCAGGTGCAGGAGACCCGTCCCCACGTCGTGCACTTCATCGGCCACGGGCAGTTCGACGCCGAGCACGCGGAGGGCCAGATCGCGCTCGTGGGTGGAACGGGCCGGGCCGACTGGGTCGGCGAGCAGGCGCTCGCCCAGCTCCTCGACGCCGGCGGGACGCTTCCGCGGCTGACCCTGTTCCACTCGTGCGCCGGTGCCCAGGTCGACTACCGCGCCAGCTTCGCCGGACTCGCGCCACGGCTGATCAAGCGTGGCGTGCAGTGCGTCGTCGCCATGCAGTACGCGGTGACGAACCGGACGGCGCTGGAGTTCGCTCGGATCTTCTACGACCGGTTGGGCCGGGGGCTCCCGGTCGACGAGGCGGTCCAGGCCGGGCGGATGGAATTGCACGTCATCTACGGGGACGACTCGCGGCTGCTGGGCATCCCGGTGATCTACCTCAACAGCCGGGACGCCGTGCTGCTCCCCCCGACGACCCCGTCCCCTTCCCCCTAGGACCTGGCGTGGACGACGGATACGAGTACCGCATCGTGGTCGACACGGACCTCCGCGGTTTCAGGAGCGGGCCGGGCGAGACGGTGCCCACCGAAGTGGCCCGCGCCCCGCGGACGGACGACGCGCTGCAGCGGGAGACGGTGCGGGTGCTCCGGCTCTGGCTGGACCGATGGCCGGCCATCCGGCAGCAGAAGAAGCTCCCCGTCCCGGACACCTTCAAGCTGCTCGGCAGCTACCTCTACCGGACCGTGTTCCGCGAGGCCGTCGAGACCAAGTTCCGGGAGGTGCGCGAGGAGGCGGAGCGCGACGACCTCACCCTGCGGGTCGACCTCGCCCTGGGGCCGGGCGCCGGGGAACTGGCCGAGTGGCCGTGGGAGCTGCTGTACTCGCCGGACTGGGGCGGCGAGTTCCTCGCCAAGGCCTCCGGACTGGTGCTCAGCCGGAGCCTCAACCAGACCCGCTTCCCCAACCGGCACCAGGACCCACCGCTGCGGGTCTACTGCATCATCGCCGTGCCCGACACGCCCGCCTACGCGGCCCAGCGCGAGGAGCTGACCGAGGCGCTGACGGGGATGACCGAGTACAGCAGGACCATCCAGCCCGAGATCACCGAGCGGTGGAACCAGAAGACCGTGCAGCAGCGGCTGCGCACGGCTCCGCACCCCCACATCATCCACTTCGTGGGGGTGTGCCGGCGGCGGTGGGAGGGCGGGGTCCTCAACCTGCAGATCTGCCTCGACGACGGCTCGGGCGGCCACGAATGGGCGAGTACGACCGCGCTCGTGGACCTGCTGGCCAGCGGCGGCACGCCGCGCGGGGAGAACCGGGCCCGGCTCGCCGTCCTCCACCTCAGCGAGCCCTCGCCGCTGGACTTCGACGTGACCTTCGAGCGGCTCGCCCCGGCCCTCATCCAGCGCGGGATCCCCGCGGTGCTGGCCATGCAGTACCCGCTCACCGGCGAGCCCGCCGCGCGCTTCATCCGGCTCCTCTACGAGAAGATCGCCGAGCACAAGAGCATCGAGGAGGCCGTCCAGTGCGCCCGCGGCGAGCTCTTCGTCGACCTGCAGGACGACCTCGCCTTCGGCTCGCCCGTCCTCTACATGCAGAGCCTCGACAGCCAGTTGCTCCCGGGCGCGGACGCCGTGCCGGGCACGGCCGGAGCCGGGCCCGGCGGTGTGGTCACCACCCTCCTGCCGGCCGGGTCCCTGCGGGACGCCCTCCTCGCCGCTCTGACCGTGCTGCCCGAGAGCCCGGTGACCGCGGGGGTGCGCCTCGAGGTGGAGCGCAACACCTGGCCCGACAGCGCTGTCGGGGTGGGCCAGCTGCTGGCCCGGCGCATCCGCGAATCGGTCTCCCGACCGGACGAGCTGGTCGTCTACGAGGAGCTCGCCCGGGTCGTCTCCGAGTGGGAGAGGGGCGGTGGTCTCCTTGCCGGCTGACAGCGAACGCAGTCCTGTGCGTGACGACCTCGACGCCGTGAGCCGGGCGGTCACCGACGACCTCGCCGCCGTCTCGATCGGGCCGCTGGCCCTGGCGGCCCGGGGGTGGCTGGCCTGGCAGCTGCGACGGGCGTCGTCCTACGACCAGGCCGGTGACGTGCTGCGGACCCTGGAGGACGAGCTGTCGGCCATGGCCGGGAGGCTCCGGGCGCAGCGCTCCCGACTGGACGCGCTCCGCGAGAGCCGGGTCCTCACCGATCCGGCCGGCCCCGCGTGGCGGGACGACGTCCGGACGCGGTTGTCGGGCACGCCCCGGGCGGACCGAGCCGCCGTGTGGCGCAACTTCTACGCCGCGGCCTTCTGCGCCTCCCAGTTCGAGGCTTGCCTGTGGCTCTGCGACGCCGATGGTGTCCGCCCCGACGACGACACACGCCGCCAGCTGCGCGGCTCGGCGGAGGCCGCACGCCACGGACTGCTCGCCTACACCCTCCCTGGGCTGGAGCTGCTCACCGATCCCGCCTGCAGCGCCGCCATCGACGACGACGTGCGGGGGCGGTGCTGGGTGATGCGCGCCCGTGCCGTCTGCCGGGGGCTCAACGAGCCGGGAGCCGCCGTCGAGCTGCTCGGTTCCCTCACCGGCGCGTCACAGCCGTGGTCGTCCACCGTGCGCGCGGTGGTGCACGTGGCGTTGGGCGAGGCGCTCCTCGACCACGGGGACCCCGCGGCGGCGCAGGACGAGTTGCACCGGGCGCTCCTCGCCAGCGAGGCCGAACCGAGTGCGCACGTCCTGGGCGGCATGATCGCCGAGGCCGCCGGCGAAGTGGCACGCGCGGAGCAGTGGTACGACGCGGCCCTCGCGCTGGACGCGGAGCGCGTCGTGTCCGGGGCGCTGTTCGCGCCGGTCCCGCCGATCCTGCTCTGGCGCCACGGCCGGCGGCTGCGCAGTTCCGACACCGAGCGTGCCGTCACGGCGATCCGACGAGCGCTCCAGGAGGCCCAGGCCCTGCCCGCGGGCGCCTTTCCCGAGCGAAAGGCGTACGTGGACCTCGCGCGGACCCACGACCGGGCCGGCAACCGCACCGAAGCAGGCCGGGCCTACGCGAAGGCCGCCCAACGTTATGCGGCCAAGGGTGACCGGTCCACGGCGCGGGAGTACATCGGCCTGGCCGTGGAGCGGCAACCGGCCGAGGTGGAGTACCGCTTCCTCTACGCCGAGGCCCTGCGGCTGGAGGCGGTGCGCCAGGACGGGCTCGTGGACCTGGTCCGGCTCGCGGAGGCGGCGCAGCACTGGTCGGAGGGGATGGTCCGGGCCGCTGACGGCGGCCAGCCGCCGTGGGTCTACGCGACCGGCGCGTCGATCGCCCACCTGCGCTCCGGCGACCTCTACCGGCCCAGGGCGTCCACCTCCGCCACGGCCGTCCTCGAACGGGGCCTGCTCGTGGCGCCCGCCGATCGGCAGCTGACGGGCCCGCTCTCCCAGGCCCACCGGCTGATCGGCAACCCCTGGGCAGCGCTGGACCTGAGCCGGCAGGGACTGGAGCGCGACCCCGGCAACGAGGTGCTGTTCGACCAGCACCTCCTCGCCCTCCTCGAGCTCGAGAGACCCCAGGAGGCCCTCGAGCTCGTCACCGCCCGCCCGATGAGTCGGCGGACCCCCTGGCTGATCAACCGGACGGTCCAGATCCTGATCGAGCTCGGCCGTCCGGGGGAGGCCGTGGAGGTCCTCGAACGGCACAGCACGGGCGACGACGTCATGCACGCGCTGCAGGTCGGGCTCTGCCACTGGCTGGACGGACGTCCCGAGGACGCGTCCCGGGCGTACGCTCTGGCCGCCGACCGGGCCGACGCAGAAGGCCAGCGGCGGGACAACCTCCGGGCCTGGGCACTGCACCTGCTCGGGCGGCACGACGAGGCCGTGGACGTCTACGAGCCGCTGCTCACCGCGGACCGGCGGGACCCCTCCCTGCACTGGGAGTACGGGCAGATGCTCCTGGCCCGCGGCCGCACCGGGGACCTGGAACAGGGCGCCCGAGAGCTGGACGACGGCATCCGGATGGCGCGCAGCCGGTACGCCCTCTCCGTCCTCGTCCGGATGGACCTCCCCCGGCTCCTCCAGCTCACGGAGCACGCCCCGCACGCCGACCGGCTGCGGGCCGAGGTGAACCGTGTCCGGACCACCGTGGCCGGCCTCGTCGAGGACCTGCGGGGCGCCGGGAACGCCGTCGAGGAACTGGAGCGGTGCCTCGACCTCCCCGCCCATCCCGCGGACGACGACGACGGCGCCGACCGCCGCCGGGCCTGCTTGGCCGGGCTGGCGCGGCTCGAGGCGGCCGACGACCGCACGCGGGCGCTGCGCCGCTATCTGCGGCTCGGCGCCGACCCCGCCGTCCCGGAGGCATCCCTGGGGACACGACGCGTCGTCCGCGACGTGTGGGCCGAGATCGAGGCGACCGCCCGGCAGGCCACGCCCGACGAGGGCCTGACCGCCGCCGAGGCGCTGCTGTCCCTGCTCTCCGGCGCACCCGGCGTGCCACCGGACGTGCTGACCACCACCCGGCTGCGCGCGGCCCTCCTGGCCGCACGCGCAGCACGACAGCAGCGGTTCGCCGAGCACCTGACCGCGGCGCTGGCGGAACCGGCGCCCGGGGCCAGCGCTGCCGTGGCCTCGACGCTGGCCGAGGCCGTGGACACGTTCGCGACCTACTGGGTGGTCAGAGACGCCGCCCAGGAGATGGGCCGCAGCGTTGCGGCCGGCAGCCCGGAGTGTGAGGCCGTCCGGCGACTCCTCGACGCCCTGCCCCTCGCCGGCCTGCTGCGGACCCGGCGGGAGGACGTCGATCCGCGGCGCATGTACCCGCTCCTCACACCGCTGGCCATCCGCGTGGGCGCGGCCCTGTGGCCGAAGAACGACCCGGACCGGACCAGTGCCTGGCGGTCGGCGGTCACCGAGCTCCGTGGGCGCATCCAGGACGAGGTGGGGGTCCTCCTGCCGCACGTCGGCCTGGGGCTGGACCCGGACCTCGCCGACGACGCGTACCGGGTCGAGCTGTACGACGACGTCCGTGTCCGCGGCACCGTCCAGGTCACCGCCGACCAGGACAGCGCGCAGTGGGCGGCCGCCGTGGACACCGTGGTGGCGCGGCTCGAGGAGGTCGCCCGGGGCACCCTGAACCGGCTCTTCACCATCGACGACGTCGCGCTCTGGCTGGGCGGCGGGGCCTTCCCCGAGGCCTCTCGTCAGGCGCTGGCCCGGACCAGCCGGTCGGAACGGCTGGAGCTCCTGCGGCTCCTCCGGCTGCTCCTCCGCGAGCAGGTCCCCATCGTCGACCGCGACACCATCCTCGCCGAGGTGGCGCGGCACGAGCCGCACTGGAGCGCACCGGCCGCGCTGCCCGCCGTCCGCCGCCGCCTCCTCGCCGCCGACCGGGCATCCATCGTCGACGGCGTCCCGAGCGCCACCCTCCCGGTGGACCTCGAGCAGCGGCTCCGTGCCGGCCTCGACCCGGAGGACCCCAGCGTGTGGCAGCTCCCGCGGGAGGAGGCCACCACCCTGGCCGCCGCCCTGGCCGCCTGGCACGAGGACGCGGGTCACCCGCGCTGCGTGTCCATGGGCAGCGCCGAGCTGCGGCCGTACGTGTGGCGGCTGCTCGCCATGACGTCCGACCACCCCGTCCGGGTGCTGAGCAAGGAGGAGATCGGTGTCCGCACCTGAGCAGACGGGCTTCCGCGCCGGCGCCCGGCGCGTCTTCCGCGAGGCGGTCCGGATCGCGCAGCTCCCGCGCCTCGACGTCCGGCTGGTCACGGCTCCCCCGACGACGGGGCCGGCGGACACGGACGCGGCTGCATCCCGCGTCGCGGACGTCCTACGGGTGCGCATGGCGGAGCTGGGCGTGCCAGGCGTCCCCGTCGTGCAGGTCGCCCTCGAGCCCGGGGCCGAGTTCCCCCGGCTGCACATCGCCGGCCAGCCGTGCCGGATCCCGCAGGACCGGCTCGCCGCGGCCCTGGCGCCGACCGGTCCGGTCCAGGGGGCGGACGGGGATGACGACGACCAGGCAGGAGCCGACTGGCCCACCGAGGTGGCCACGGCCTGCCAGGTGGCCGTCGAATGGGACCCGTCGGTGGTGATCGGCCCGCCCCAGCGCGCGGCCCTGGTGTCAGCGGTCCGGAAGGCCGGGATGACCGCCCACGCGCCGGACGTGCTGGGAGCGGCGCTGCAGGCGGTGGTGGCCAACGGGGTGTCCTGCCGTGACACGGCTGCCGTCGTCCGGGTGCTCGAGACCGCCCAGGGCGGCGCGTCGACCGACGCCGAGCTGGCAGAGGTGCTCATCGCCGGGCTGTCCCCGGGCGTGGTCCTGGTCGGGCTGCCCCAGCGGCTCCTGCGCGAGATGACCCGGGACGAGGTGGACCCTGAGACCTTCTCCCGCATGCGGGTCCGGCTGTACGAGGAGCTGGGGCTGCGGGTCCCCGACATCGACATCCGCATCGATCCGCGGGTGCCCGACGGCTGCTGCACCGTGCGGCTGCACCACACGGCGTTCCGGCCGCAGCGGCTGCCCGAGCCGGTCACGATCGAGGCCCTCGCGGCCGCCGTGGAGTCACGGGTGCGCGAGCACGCATGGTGGTTCGTCCACCTCGACGAGGTCCACAGCACCGTGGACCAGGTCCGGCTGGCACTGCCCGAACTCGTGGGCGCGGTCACCGACCGGTACAGCGAGGTGCAGCTCGCCGTCCTGGCCCGCACGCTGCTGGCCGAGGCGGTGCCGCTGCGCAACCCGCCGCGGCTGATGGTCCTGCTGCTCGACGTGCCGGCGATGGGCAGCGGCCGGGATGTCGTGCGCCTGGCCGAGCCGCACCGGTCCGAGCCGGAACGTCCGGCTCCGCGGCCGAGCCCGGGGCAGGTGCTGAGCTACGCCCGGCAGCAGGTGCTCGAGGAACGCACGCGCACCGAACCGGGACTGCGGGACGTCGTGGTGGACCAGGTCCCCGACCGACCCCGTGCTGGGAACGCCGGCGCCCTGCACCGCGGTCGCCCCGCGGACACGCCCCCCGGGTTCGTCAACGCACTGCTCGAGCAGGCCGCCCGTGCCGTCGGGAGCGAGTGGGGACTGGTCGCGGCCAGCCAGGCGGAGCGGGACGTCGCCCACCGCCTGTTGCACTGGCAGTACCCCGAGGTGGCGGTGCGGGTGTCCCAGGAGTTCCCGCCGACCTACCGGCTGCGGCCCAGGCCCACCGGCCCGGTGCCGGCCGCGGACGGCACCGCCCGGGCCGAGACGTCCGCGTAGGGCGACGGCGTGGCTCGCACGCCCGGCCCCGGGCGGCCCGCCGTGCCGCCACGGAGGTCGGTTCGTCACCACCCGCGCCCGAACCCTCTTCGTCCACGTCTGCAGCGCCCTGCGCCCCTCCCGCCGTCAGGACCCGCTCGTCTGTTCAGCGCGGGTCGATGGGGGTGAGGACGCCTGCTCGGGCCTCGATGACCGTGGCGGCTTCGAGCGGGTGTCCTCGTCGAACCGCCGCCCGAGGAGCTGCACGCCCGTGGGCAGGGCGCCGGCCACCCCGGTGGGCACCGACATGGCCGGGAACCCGAGGACGGGGATCGCCATCATCGACGCCTGCGCGGCCACGAGCCGGCGCATGCTCTCCACGCTGACGATGTCGGCGTCCTGCTCGAACGCCTACTTGAACGCCTGCTCGGCCGACACCGGGAGGAGGACGAGCGGGTGGGACTCGAGGACCTCGGCGAGCCGGCGGATGAGCGTGCCCCGGCGGGCGTATCCGGCGATGAACTGGTCGAGCGTCGGCTTCTCGCCCCACCAGTCGGCCGCGACGGCGTAGTAGTGCTCTGCTGCCTTCTGCATCCCCTTGTCGCCGACCTCGTCGACCATCGGCATGGCGAGGCGGAACTCCTCCATGCACAGCAGGTACCAGAGCCGGTAGGCCTCGGCGAGGACGGGCAGCAGTCCGCTGAGCGGACCGTCAACGCGCGACGGTCCGCTCTCACTGCTGCTGAGCAGCGCCGCCGTCCCGCCGTTCGGCCGGGAGCTCCTCCTCGGGTTCCGCAGCTCGTGACGGCTCCGGTGACGGTCGTGGGGGAGCTGCCCGGGTCACCGAGCCGAGTCGCAGGGGGCGTTCGCGCCGTCGAGCTGCTCCAGCCTGGCACGCAGTCGTTCGGCATCGGGGTGGGCCAGCTGGTCGAGGATGGTCAAGGCCTGCTGCCAGGCGTCGCGGGCGGCGTGGGTGTCGCCTGCCCTCCGTCGGGCTTCGCCGACGGCAGCGAGTGCGTTGGCTTCGTAGAACCGGTTCCCGAGCTCCCGGAACAGCTCCACTGCGTGCCTGTAGCAGTCGAAGGCCTGAGCGTGGTGGTCGAGACGACTGTGGGCGAGGCCGAGGCTGTCCCAGGTGGCGGCCTCCCCGTGGCGGTCACCCATCTCCCGGAACAGGGTCAGCGCTCGCTCGCAGCAGGTCAGGGCCTGGCGGTGGTCGTCGAGCAGAGCGTGGCACCAGCCGACCGTGTTGAGGGCCCGGGCCCGCCCCTCGCGGTGATCGACGGCCTCGAACAGCTGCAACGCCCGGCGAGCGTGGTGGAGCGCCTCAGCAGGGCGGCTCTGCCGCTCGAACAGGCGCGCGAAGTTGATGTGGGTGTGGGCCTGCCCGACCCGGTCGTCCAGTTGCTCGAACAGGCCCAGCGCCTGCCGGGCTTCGTCGATGGCTTCGTCGAGGCGACCCAACCGGATGTAGGCGCCTGCGAGACCGCGGTGAGCCAGGGCCTGGGCGAGCGGATCACCCAGCCGGTGGGCAACGGCCAGCGCGGTGCGCCCGACGGCGACCCAGTCGTGCCAGTGCCCCCGCCAGTCCAGGAACATCTCCATGCTCCAGACCAGTTGCCAGGCGTGGGTGTCCAAGCCCGCCGACACGGCCTGGTCGACGGCGGCCAGCAGGACCGGGTGCTCGGCGGCGAACCATGCGAGGGCCTGTCCGGCGTCAGCCAGGCCCGCGAGTGACACTCCGGCGCACTGCTCGACCAGGCTGATCGGGATCCTGATCCAGTGCAGCAGCTGTGCGGCGGTGTAGCAGCTCTGCAGGTAGTGGTCCAGCAGCCGGCGGGTTGCCGCGCACCGGTCGGCCCCCGTGTCGACGGTGCGGGCCAGTTCCGTGGCGTAGGCACGGAGCAGGTCGTGGAGGGCGTACCGACCCGGTGTCAGCTCGGCGAGCAGGTGACTGCCGCTCAGCTCGGCCAGCAGGGGCCGCACCCGCGCGAGTGGCAGCCCGGCCAGGCTGGCCGCCGCGGGGGCCGTGAGGTGTGGACCGGGGTGGAGCCCCAGGAGGCGGAACAGCCGCGCCGCCTGGTCGCTGAGTTGCCGGTAGGACCAGGAGAACACGCTGCGCACGTCCGAGGCCGGACCGTCCTGGCTGGCGAGCGCATCCAGCCGAGCCTGCGCCTCGCGTAGCTCATCGGCCAGCGTGGCGAGGGGGAACGTCGGCTGAGCGGCGGCCCGGGCGGCCACC
Organism: Geodermatophilus siccatus; assembly: GCF_900103785.1. Classification (GTDB taxonomy): domain Bacteria; phylum Actinomycetota; class Actinomycetes; order Mycobacteriales; family Geodermatophilaceae; genus Geodermatophilus; species Geodermatophilus siccatus. The sequence goes on from NZ_FNHE01000003.1 coordinate 496,685, forward strand.
ATCGTCAGTGCCAGCGGCAGACGGGCGCACGAGGTGACGATGTCCGTGGTGGCCCGGGGTTCGGCTGCGATCCGGTGCTCACCGCAGCGGCGCGCCAAGAGGGCCTGGGCCTCGTCGTGGGTGAACACGTCGAGGGTCAGCGGCTGGGCGCCGGCGCCGGCGATCAGGCCCGTCAGCCGGTTGCGGCTGGTGACCAGGACCAGGCAGCCGGGGGTGCCGGGCAGCAGGGGGCGGACCTGGGCGGTGTCGCGGGCGTTGTCCAGCACGACCAGCATCTTCTTGCCGGCCAGGCGGCTCCGGTACAACGCCGCCTGGGACTCCAGGTCCACCGGTAGGCGCTCGAGCGGCACCGCGAGAGCGTCGAGGAAGCCGTGTACTGCCTCGGCCGGGACCATCGGCTGTCCACTGGGGTCGAATCCACGCAGGTTGACGTACAGCTGTCCGTCGGGGAACCGGTCCGCGACCTGGTGAGCCCAGTGCACCGCCAGCGTCGTCTTGCCGATGCCGGCGGTGCCGGCGATCGCCGAGATGACCACCGGGGCGCCGGCGGCGGTCGCTTCGGCCAGCAGCGCGTCCAGCGCCGCCACCTCGGCGGCCCGGCCGGTGAAGTGGCGGATGGGGGGAGGGAGCTGCCGCGGGACCGGGGTGGTCCGGCCCGGGACGGAGGTCGCGGTCCGTGCGGGGAGGAGTGCCGGATCGTTGCGCAGGATCTGCCGGTGCAGGTGCTGCAGCGACCTGCCGGGGTCGACGCCGAGCTCGTCGGCCAGCGACCGGCTCAGTCGCCGGTAGACCCCCAGCGCCTCGGCCTGTCGGCCGGATCGGTACAGGCCGAGCATGAGCAGTTCGTGCAGCCCCTCGCGGAAGGGATGTCGGACGACGAGGTCCTCGAGCTCCGTGATCACCTGGCCGTGCTGCCCCACGGCCAGGTCCGCCTGGAGGCGCATCTCCAGTGCGCGGAGCCGCTGCTGTTCCAGCCGCGGGATCTCGGCCTGCGCGAAGGGCTCGGCGGTGAACTCCGACAGCGGTTGCCCGTACCACAGATCGAGCGCCTCCTGGAGCGCGCTCGCGGCCCTGGCCGGCGCCAGGGCCAGCTCCCGGGCACCTTCGCGGGAGAGCCGCTGGAAGCGGCGGAGGTCGAGCCGCTCGGGGTCGAGGTCGAGGGCGTACCCGGGTCTGCGGCGGTGGAGGATCCCTCCGCCGAGTGGCTCGGACTCCTCCTCGGTCAGGAGGGTCTTCCGTAGCCGGGAGACGTACACCTGGACGATGTTGGTCGCACTCGCCGGCGGCCGGCCTCCCCACAGGCCATCGATGAGGGTGTCGGTGGAGACGACCTCATTGAGGTTCAGAGCCAGCATGGCCAACACCGCGCGTTGCTTGGTGCCGCCCAGGGGGAGCGGACCACGCGCCGTCCGGACCTCGAGTGGACCCAGGACCCGAACGTCCACCCCGGTCTCCCGTCCCGGCCGTCTCCGCTCGCCGGCGGCCACGGCAGTCGGGTGCCCGGGGAGTCACGGCCCTACACCACCCAGCGTGCCTCCTCCCGGAAGTGAGTTCAACACGATCCGGCTGCCGTCGACAGGTTGATCCGCGACCCTCATCAGCTGACCCCGCACCGTGTCCGGCACCGGCCGAGAGATCAGCCGCGCCGCACATCCCGACCACGGCTCACGGCTTCCCGCAGCCGCACGAGCGGGCCCGCCAGAGGCCTCGAACCGAGGACAGGACGACGGAGTCCGGGTCTCCTCGGTCTCGAGGACTGCTGGAACACCGTCCCCCACGGCCACCGGTGATCGTTCGAGACGCGCGACTCCGGGGGGATCGCTCGGTGGCCGACCTGTGGGCCCGCACGTCCCACCGCGGTCGACGGTGACCACCGCGCCGGAGACCACCTTGCAGGGTCGTGGGTCCGAACGCGGACGGGAGGGGGCTGGGTCGGCGGCAGCCGGGGCTGCCGCCGACCCAGCGTGCTGACTCCTAGCGCAGGACCCTCAGTTCGGTCCACAGGATGCCGTAGCTCCTGCATTCGTAGTCGTACCACCGACCTTGGCGCACACCGTTGAGGCCATCGGTGGCGCACTGGAGGCGCTGGCCGCTCAGATACCACGTCTCGTACTGCCATTCGGCCTGCGCGGCAGCTGAGTTCAGTGCGATCGATGCGGGTGATTCCGCGGGACCTGCTGCTGTGCTCGCGGCATGTGCCGGGACCTGTGCAGCGGTGGCGAGACCGCCTGTCAGGGCACCCGCAGTTGCCGTCGTCGCGACGAGCCTCGTGACAGATCGCCGCATCCGTCGATCCTGGTGCCGGTTGGACGACTGAGTCGGATGGATGAGCATGGTCTTCCTGTCCGTTGACTCGGAGGTCGGACCCATGTCCTGGCCGGGCCCGGGCTCGTGCTGGTCTTCGAGCCATCCAGAGGCTCGCGATGGGTGCTTGACCTGCGCTGAACTGCCACTGAAAGGGTGTGAGAGGACGGCCGCAGGCAGGGAGCCTCGCAGGACGTCGCAGGAGTGGGGCGTTGAGCCCTGTTCCGCCCTGACGGTTCGACGCGGTCCGTCGATCCCGTCCTCCTCGCCGCCCCGGTTCATCAGGGAGGAGCTGTGGACGACATTCGAGCTGTCGATCTCACCGCAGAAGCCGGTGGTTCACGGTCGCACCGGCCGCCTGCGAGATCCGACCGAGCCGGGCTACGGGTCGGGCCGGACCTGCTGGTGGATGCGAGTGCGCCGAGGTCGGCGTGTGCAACCGGGTGCACCAGGCGGTGCTCGACCGGCTCGGTGGGGAGGGGCTGCGCGATCAGTCGCGAACCAGCTGGACTCGCACAGCGTCCGGGCAACGTAGTGCGCTGAAGCAGGAGTCCTGAAAGGGTTGACATGGCCCGTTCGGAGGCTGCTCCAGGCGGGCGAGCAGGCTGGGTTGGCCTACGGTTATGCGTGAAGCGGGCGACTGGGTTGAACTGGCATGGCCAGCTTGGAAGGCAGGATCTTGTGACCCCATCTGCGCTGGTCAGCGGCACATTCGAGTGTCTGGATAGACCCGCGTGACCACCATGTGACCAATCGCCTCCTGATAGGTCACTCCGGCCGCTTACGTTGAGGTGCCCGGGGGTTCGAAGCTTGGGCGGACTCGTCGCAGGATAACGAACCGCCCGGGACCGTGAGGTCGAGAGAAACCGTCAGCTCGTGGGCTTGAATGGCCTGCGCGACGGGGCCGCAGGTGGCCGCAGCGGAGGGCGCCTGATTCTTGGCATCAATGGCCTTCGCCTTCCTTCGTAAGGTCGCAGCCCCAGTAGGGCGGATCCGGCTGCAGCGGCGGCGGGTCGACCCGGCCGCGGCGGGTGCCGGCGTGTCAACTGCCCGGCTCCTCGTTGAAGAACCGTTGGTGTCCGACGCTCGTACACAGTCGGAGCCACGGGACACATGAGAGGCAACGCCCGCGCCGCCACGAGGTGATCCGCTCGCTGGCGTCACCGACCGTGTCCGGTTGTCCACTGTGCGGCGGATGCCAGGCTACCGTGCCAGTGCTTAGAACAACCGAGGGGGTTGCACGTGCCACCGCGCGCGAAGAAGTCAGCAACGCTGGGAACCGGTGCACCGGCATGATCACTGGCGAGCTCAAGATCAAGATCGACCGAGTCTGGGACGCCTTCTGGTCCGGGGGCATCTCCAACCCCCTCGAGGTCATTGAGCAGATCACCTACTTGCTCTTTGTCCGTCGGCTCGACGATCTGCAGACGCTGAGGGAGCGGAAGGCCAACCGCACGGGTAAGCCGATCGAGGATCCGATCTTCCGGCCCGGCGAGGAGGACCTCCGCTGGTCGCGGTTCAAGGACTTCGAACCTGGCGTCATGCACCGGGTGATCGGTGAGGGGGTGTTCCCGTTCCTGCGCCAGCTCGGTGGCGACGGGTCCACCTACTCCGAGCACATGAGGGACGCTCGGTTCACCATCCCGACCCCGGCGCTGCTCTCTCGCGTCGTCGACTTGCTAAACGACGTCCCCATGCAGGACCGGGACACCAACGGCGACCTGTACGAGTACATGCTCAGCAAGATCGCCTCAGCCGGTCAAAACGGTCAGTTCCGAACCCCACGGCACATCATCCAGCTCATGGTGGCGATGACCGCCCCGCAGCCGACGGACGAAATCTGCGACCCCGCCTGCGGCACCGCCGGCTTCCTCGTCGCCGCCTCCGAGTACGTGCGCAGCCAGCACCCCACGGTCATGACCGACGCAGAGCAGCGGCAGCACTACCACCGCAGCATGTTCCACGGGTACGACTTCGACTCCACCATGCTCCGGATCGGCAGCATGAACATGCTGCTGCACGGGGTCGAGCAGCCGGACATTCGCTACCGCGACTCCCTCTCCGAAGGCGCGGCAGGGGAGGCGGGACTCTACTCCCTGGTTCTCGCCAATCCCCCGTTCGCCGGCAGCCTCGACTACGAGTCGACGTCGAAGGACCTGCAGCGGATCGTCAAGACCAGGAAGACAGAGTTGCTCTTCCTCGCGCTGTTCCTTCGGCTGCTCAAGCCCGGTGGGCGGGCGGCAGTCATCGTCCCTGATGGCGTGCTCTTCGGATCTTCGACGGCGCATAAGGCCCTGCGCCGGATCCTGGTCGAAGACCAGAAGCTCGACGCAGTAGTCAAGCTGCCCTCCGGGGTGTTCAGGCCGTACGCGGGAGTGTCGACAGCGGTCCTGCTGTTCACCAAGACCAACAGCGGCGGCACCGAGGATGTCTGGTTCTACGACGTCCAGGCCGACGGCTTCACCCTTGACGACAAGCGCACGCCGACGGAGGCCAACGACCTCCCCGACGTGCTCGCACGCTGGATAGAACGTGACGGCGACGAACGAGCGCGCGAGCGCACGGAGCAGAGTTTCTGCGTATCGAAATCCGAAATCGCCGCGAACGGCTACGACCTCTCGCTCAACCGGTATGGGGAGGTTATCCACGACGAGGTCGAACATCGGCCGCCACTGGAGATCATCGGCGATCTCGAGAAGTTGGAAGCGGACATCCAGCAGGGCCTTGCGAATTTGAGGTCGATGCTGTCGTGACGGTTCTCTCTCTGGCCGAGGTGGCCGACGTCAACCCACGGGCCATTTGGAAACCTGCTCTTGACGAGGCCGTGGCATTCGTCCCGATGGCCGCACTCAATGCCGAGACGGCTCAGACCGCCCCAGGCGATACCCGTCCGTTCCGGGAAGTGTCCAGTGGGTACACCCTCTTCCGGGATCAAGATTTGCTGGTCGCGAAGATTACCCCGTGCTTTGAGAACAATAAGATAGGTCAGGCGAACCTGCGTCATGAAGTAGGTGTTGGCTCGTCCGAGTTCCATGTCGTGAGGCCCAAGACGGACATGGTTGACGCTCGCTATCTTATGCACTTTTTGCGCCAGGACCGTGTGCGCCTCGAAGGCGAGCGACGCATGACGGGGAGTGGTGGACAGCGGCGCGTGCCCCCTGCATTCCTGAAAGAACTTCGTCTCCCCGTTCCGCCGCTTGAGGAGCAGCGGCGCATCGTGGCGATCTTGGACGAAGCGAATCGCATGCTTGATCTGCAGCGCCGTCAGCTCGAGGCCACGGATGAGCTCGCTGCTAGTCTTGCTTACGAGCTTCTCGCTAGCACTCCTCGGCGAGAGCGACTTGCTGACATCGCGCAACGTGTCACCGTTGGCCACGTTGGACCCACAGCCGACCACGTCGTTGCCGAAGGCACTCCGCTGCTGCGCACACAAAACATCGGCCGCGGCGCCGTCATCAAAGCCGGCCTGATTCAGATCGACGAAGACCTGGCTGGACGGCTGAGCAAGAGTCGCTTGAGGGCCGGCGATGTGCTGATCTCGCGACACGTGGTCGATGAGATTCGCTGTGCGGTCCTGCCATCGGACCTCGACGGCGCGAACTGCGCGAACATGTTGCTCGTATCACCGAGTGCAGAGCTTCGTGGCGAGGTCTTGTCGCATTTCTTGCGATCGCAAGCGGCGCAAGACTTTCTCTTGGGCCGTCGCGTGGGTTCGGCACAGAAAGTCGTCAACACAAAAGTCCTACAACAACTGCTGGTGCCAGTCCCCGAGCGGGCCGAGCAGGAGCGATTCTGTTCGGTGGTGCGCGTCTTGGACCGACAGGCTGCACTGCGGACGAGCGCGGCTGCCGAGACGGAGTCGCTTCTGGCGGCTCTTGAGCAACGCCTGTTCCACCCCGGAAGTGCAGTAGGGGCAACAGCGAAATGAGCAACTTCGAGTTCGTGAGGCAAGAGTGGCCTGAGATCCACAATGACTGCAGGCGAGCGGAAGGTTATCTCGCGTCGGACCCGCGGTCGGCGTGCTTCTATGCCCGCCGGGCAGCAGAGCAAGTCGTCGGGCTCATCTACGACGTCGACGGGCTGCCTATCCCGTACAAGGACGACCTCTCGGCTCGTACCAACGAGCCGGCGTTCCAACGGCGGGTCGGCGTCGGGATCGGGCAGAAGCTCAATCTGATCCGCAAGCTCGGGAACCGGGCTGTCCATGATGTGCAGCCCATTCCGGCCCGTGCGGCGGTTGACGTGCTGCGGGAGTTGCATCACGTGGTGGTGTGGACGGCCTTCCGCTACTCCACCAACCCGGCGGCGGTGCCGACCGGGGCGGTGTTCGACCCGAAGCTCGCGGGCAGTCAGGCTCCGCTGAGCCGGGCGGATGTCGTGAAGCTGGCGGAAAAGTTCCGCCAGCAGGACGAGGCTCACGGTCGCGCTCTAAGGGAGCGGGACGAGCTCGCGGCGGCGAAGGACGCCGAGATTGAACAACTGCGGGAGCAGATCAAGGCCGCGCAGGCCGCGCACACGCTGACCGACACCCACGACTACTCCGAGGCCCGGACCCGCGACCTCATCATCGACGAACTCCTCCGCGAGGCGGGCTGGCAGCTCACCGAGGGCCGCCACCGCGAGTTCCCGGTCACCGGCATGCCCAACGCCGAGGGCAAGGGCTACGTCGACTACGTGCTGTGGGGTAGCGACGGGCTGCCGCTCGCGGTCGTGGAGGCGAAGAAGACCACCGTCGAGCCGGCGGTAGGCCAACAACAGGCCAAGCTGTACGCTGACTGCCTGCAGCAGATGACCGGCCGCCGGCCGGTGATCTTCTACACCAACGGCTACCGGACCTGGCTATGGGACGACGCCGCCGGCTATCCGCCGCGCCGGGTCGAGGGCTTTTTCACCGCCGACGAGCTCGAACTGATGGTGCAGCGCCGCACCGGCCGCCTGCCGCTGGCGGACGCGCCCATCGACAACAGCATCGTCGAGCGCCATTACCAGCAGCGCGCCATCCGGGCGGTAGGAGAGACCTTCATCGCCAAGCAGCGCGCCGCCTTGCTGGTGATGGCCACCGGCTCCGGCAAGACCCGAACCGTCATCGCGCTGGTCGATCAGCTGATGCGCGCCGGGTGGGTCAAGCGTGTCTTGTTCCTCGCCGACCGCACCGCCCTGGTCACCCAGGCCGTCGGGGCCTTCAAGACCCACCTGCCGAACGCGACCACGGTCAACCTGGTGACCGAGAAGGTCACCGACGGCCGGGTATACGTCTCGACGTACCCAACGATGATGAACTTGATCAACGAGACCGACGCAGGTCGGAGGCTGTTCGGACCGGGCTACTTCGACCTTATCGTCATCGACGAGGCCCACCGATCGGTCTACCAGAAGTACCGCTCCATCTTTTCCTGGTTCGACTCGCTGCTGGTAGGCCTCACCGCCACGCCGAAGGACGAGGTCGACCGCAACACCTATTCGTTGTTCAACCTCGAAGACGGAGTTCCCACCGACGCCTACAGCCTCGACGAGGCCGTCGCCGCGGGCTACCTCGTGCCGCCGGTGGCGGTGTCGGTGCCCACGAAGTTCCTCCGCGACGGCATCCGCTATGACGAGCTCAGCGAGGCGGAGAAGGACGATTGGGATTCGCTCGAATGGAACGAGGACGGCGACATCCCTGACGCCGTCTCGGCCGAAGAGTTCAACAAGTTCCTCTTCAACGCCGACACCGTCGACAAGGTACTTGCCACCTTGATGAAGGACGGCCACAAGGTCGCCGGCGGTGACCGGCTCGGCAAGACCATCGTGTTCGCCAAGAACCAGGCCCATGCCGAGTTCATCCAGAAGCGCTTCGACGCCAACTACCCCGAGTACGCCGGCCACTTCGCCCGCGTCGTCACCCACTCGGTGACCTACGCCCAGAACCTGATTGATGACTTCTCAATCAAGGACAAGGCGCCGCACATCTCCATCTCCGTCGACATGCTCGACACCGGCATCGACGTCCCCGAGGTCGTCAACCTCGTCTTTTTCAAGCTGGTGCGCGCCAAGAGCAAGTTCTGGCAAATGATCGGCCGCGGCACTCGCCTCTGCCCCGACCTCTACGGGCCGGGTGAGGACAAGAAAGACTTCTACGTCTTCGACTTCTGCGGCAACCTCGAGTTCTTCAGCCAGAACCTGCCCGACTCCGGCGGGTCGCTGCAGAAGTCCCTCACCGAGCGCCTGTTCGAGGCGCGCCTGGGACTCCTGACCGGGCTGGACCGAACCGGAGTCGGTGTCGTCCCCGGTGACCAGCCGGAAGTCGGCCGGGGCGAGGTCAGCGAGCGCGGCCTGCGCGTCGACGTCGCTTGGTCGCTGCACGAGGTGGTGGTCGGCATGAACGTCGACAACTTCCTGGTCCGCCCAGCTCGGCAGTGGGTCGAGACGTACTCCGACTGGAAAGCCTGGCATCAGTTGACCCCGGAGAAGGCCGGCGACATCGCCCATCACCTCGCCGGCCTCCCCTCCACCAGACGGGACGACGACGAGGACGCCAAGCGCTTCGACCTGATCCTGCTGCGGCTCCAGCTCGCGCGGCTCGACGGCGATGCCGTCCTGTTCGAGCGGCTGCGCAAGCAGGTGCAGGACATCACCGCCGCGTTACTCGGCCAGACCGCGATCCCCTCGGTCAAGGCGCAGGAGCAGCTGCTCGAAGGCCTGTCCGGCGACGAATGGTGGGTCGACGTCACCCTGCCGATGCTGGAGTTGGCCCGGCGGCGCGTCCGCGGATTGGTGCGGTTTGTGGAGAAGTCCCGGCGCGCGGTCGTCTACTCCAACTTCGCCGACGAGGTCGGCGAGAGCAGCATCGTGGAGCTTCCCGGCGTCACTCCGGGCACTGACTGGGAGCGGTTCCGCGCGAAGGCCCGCGCCTACCTCCGCGACCACGAAGACCACTTGGCCCTCCAGCGTCTGCGCCGCAACCTCCAGCTCACTCCGGAGGACCTAGCGGTGCTGGAGGCGATGCTCGTCGAGTCCGGCGCCGGCAATGAGGCCGACATTGCCCGCGCCCGGGAGGAGGCGCACGGGCTCGGGTTGTTTATCCGCTCCCTGATCGGTCTGGACCGCGAGGCCGCGACCGCCGCGTTCGACCGCTACCTGTCCGACGGCACGTACTCGGCCAACCAGATCCGGTTCGTCCAGCTCATCGTCGAGCACTTGACCGCCAACGGCGTCATGGAAGTGGAGCGCCTTTACGAGTCGCCATTTACCGACAGCGCACCGCACGGCCCGGACTCGATCTTCACCGAGGAAGAGGTCGACGGCATCGTGACCGTTCTTCATCAGGTCAGAGACCGAGCTCTTCCGGACGTCACGGTCGCGTGAGGGCGCGGAGCACCCACCCATGGGCAGGAGTTCGCGGTTGACCATGTCGCTGGGGCGGAAGACGTGACCCGTCCCGGCGAGGTCGCCGTCGATGCGATGCACGAATGGGAGGCGCGTCACGCGACGCTGACCGTGAAGTGGCACGCCGTCGCTGCCGCCGAGCAGTCGCAGGGCGCCACCGCGGTGACGCACTGGAGGAACCGCCTCGGACAGCTGCAGGCCGCCCAGCGGGACCTCGTCCAGACCGGCCGCTGGCGGGGTGGCCCGCGAACGCTGCTCGCCGCGCTCGACGTGCAGTACCGGGAACTGGCGATGACCGCGGGGCTGGCCTGGCTGCTGCGCTCCGATGGCCACCACGGCCTCGGCCCTGCTCTGCTCGACGGGCTGCTTCACCACCTCGGGATCGACGGCTCCGGCACGGAGGCCGGCGTGCGGGCGGTGTTGGAGGAGCAGCGGGACGAGACCCGCGCCGACCTCGTGCTCTATGGCGGCGACTGGACGATCGTGGTGGAGGCCAAGACCTTCGCTGTCGAGCAGGAGCGCCAACTGGACCGCCTTTACGAGCACTGGCGGAACGAGCCGGCCCCCTGCTTCGTCTTCCTCACCCGCGGCCAGCGGGTGCCGACCACCGCCGTGGACAGCCGCGACCAGTGGCGAGCACTCACCTGGGACCAGGTCGCCGACATCGCCCGCGTGGCCGCCACCTCGATGACCGGGGCGGCGCCCGGCGTCCACGACTACATCGCCACTCTGGAGGCCTACCACCGTGTCTGAACGGCTTGTCCCTACTCGCGAGGACGCCGACGCGAAGGCGTGGTTCTACCTCGATCACCGGCATGACATCGAGACCTGGGCTGCTCTCCGCGCAGAAGGCCGTCAGCTTTTGGACAAGCACCTTGTCGGTGTCGCCGCGCAGCTGGAAGAGCTGGCCGAGGAACTAGACGCCGAGCTGGAGACGAACGACTTGGACTCCGGCTCCTGGCCCAGAGCCGGACTGCGCCTCCCGACCTGGCAGTACCACGGAACCGCGGACGTCAGCGTCGTCATCCAGTGGGAACGCGCGCGCCTGCTCACGCCGGGATCGAATGAGTGGCCCTACGTCGCGGTGCGCCTGCCCGCCGACGCGGCAGAGGAGGAGCGCCGTCGGCAGATCAGCGACGCTATGAGAACGGTGCGGTCCCAGCTCAAGGGATCGTCGTCTCGGACCTTCCCGTTCTGGCGCTACGTGCAGCCCCTATCCAGCGCGTCCCTGGACCCCGCCGCGCTCATCCGGGACGTCCTGATCGCCTTCCGCCAGCTGTGGGACGCAGCGGCCCCGGCCCTGGACGCTCTACATTTTGCCGCGGTCCAGCCGGTGCAGAATCGATGACCGCGGCCGCGCCGGGCCCCGGTGCCGCCGACCAGCTGCCGCTGTCGGTGCTGCTGCCCGACGGCCCCGCGGCGCCCGCGCTGATCTACGACACAACTGCGGCGCTCGCCATGGCCGTGGTCGACCGCGGAGCGGTCGCCGGGGTGACCGGTGACTGGGATGTTCCTGGCGTCTACGTCCTGCTGGACCGGCATGACGCCGACGGCACCTGGGGCTGCTACGTCGGCAAGGCCCCCGGCGGCGTCCGGACCCGGCTGGGTCAGCACCTGAAGGGCAAGGACCACTGGAGCCGGGCACTGCTCATCCGGCGAGACGCGACATTTGGGTTCAACAGTGCCCACGTGGGGTGGTTGGAAGGCCGACTGTACGACCTGCTGGACGCCGCGGCCGACACCCGCCTGCACAACGCCAACCGGCCCAGCGATGAGACGCTGCCGCCCTACGAGCGCGCGGCGTTGGAGAGCATTGTCCCGCCGATCCGGCGCGTCCTCCGGCTGCTCGGCTATGACACCGAGACCCCCGACGACCAATTGACGATCCGGCCGGTGATAAAGGCCCGTAGCAACCGCTTCTACGGCATCACCGCCAAGCAGCTGCTCGACGCTGGTCTTCTCACGCCGGGGGAGACCCTGACGTCCACGAACGGTGTCTTTCCCGCTACGGCTGTGCTGTGCGCCGACGGCGCCGTCGAGTACGACGGCACGCCCTACCCCAGTCCCAGTAAGGCGGCCAGCGAGGCGAAAGGTGGGCTCGCAGCCAACGGTTGGGACTTCTGGGCTGTCGAACGGTCCACTGGCCGTGTGCCGTTGGCGACCCTGCGCGCGCGCTGGCTCGACTCGGCCCAATCGGACAACGGGCCAGCAAGCAGTCGAAGCGCATCCGCTGCCTCGATTGACCTGAATACCGGTTCGACGAGGCTCCAGTGACGACAACAACCACAGGTTTGGCGGCAAGGTGAAGGACAAGGTTCGAGCCTCAGCCGACGGCATCGTGTGGACGGTGCTCGAGCAGCTGCGTCACCGCGCAAGGATGGACGCAGGCTCGGTCCCGGCTCTCGCGGTCGATGCCGCGAGATCATGGTCACTGCGAAGCGCGGCCCCTCTGCCGGATCTCCTCCAACGCGATGAAGAGAATCCGCAACTGCGTCCCGCGCTCGACATCCAGAGACGCTGGCTCGAGGAAGCGGATGAGAGCGCGGTTGCCGACTACCTCCCAGCGCTGGTGTACCGGCTCGGCGGCCAGGAGGCAGGAGAGCACCTCTCCAGCCCTTCCATCGTGCGCGTCGCCTTGATCTCAGCACTGGCGCGGGTTCGTCCCGGAACGGGTGCTCTCAACCTGCTGGACCTCACGGTCGGTTCAGGGGCGATGCTGGGCGGCCTAGCCAGCGCCGTCGCTGGTCTCGGCTACACCTCGCGAGTCCTCGGCCAAGAGTTGAATTCCGAACTCGCGACCGTAGCGGCCGCGACCTTGTATCTGCAGGGTCACAGAGCGGAGGTCCGCGTCGCTGACTCACTGGCCGAAGATTCGTTCGCCGACGAGTCGATCGACCTAGCGGTTTCGCAGCCCCCGTTCAATCTGTCATGGGAGCGCCAGGAACAGCGAGTGCGTCAGCGGCAGAGTGCCGAAGGCTGGTACCGGTTCGGATTGCCGCGCAAGAGCGACGCCACATGGCTGTTCGCCAGTCGGATGCTGGAGAAGCTGCGCGTGCCCGAGGCCGGTGGCGGCCGCGCCATTGTATTCACCGCGCTCGGCGCGCTGACCGCCGACTCGAGTGACAGTGTTCGCAAGGCCATCCTCGCTGAGGACCTGCTCGAAGCTGTCGTTGCGTTGCCGGCGGGGCTGAGCCCATCGACGAACATTCAGCTGTACGCGCTGATCTTCGCGAACTGCAAGGCGGCTTCCCGGCGGGGAAAGGTGCAGGTGATCAACCTGCGCCCGTACTTCGAAACGTCACGGAACCGCCACACAACCCAACGTGAGTTGCAGGGCGACGCATTCGACGTGCTGCGCAACTCTCTTGCGTCGGTTCGCGACGGGATGGCATCCCGCACGCTTCCAACTGAGTACTTCCTGCGGCGCCGTGTCACCGTCATGCTGGGTGGGCGCCGGAACGACGCAGCCCTCGACAACACCCGCATGACCTGGGATGTGGAGATCCCAGAGAGCCAGGACTCAGACGAGTTCCTCCGTGAAAGGTACGGAGTGCCCGTCGGACTCACGTGGGAGCTGACCGAGCACGTGCGCGCGCGACTGGAGACCGACTCCGTCTTCGATCCGAGTCGGCACCGCCTGAAGCGGTGGCTTCGTGAGCAGGCGTGGGACTCGACGCGGCTCTCTGCGCTCCTTGCGCGGCGGCCGCATGTCGTGGAGCCAGGCGACCCTCGCAGCGCCGAACCCCTGCTGATGCTCCCAACCAACCCCGACGCCGCTTCCCTCGGGACCGACCGCGGCGACGGGCGGGGGCGAGTCCTCGCGCTGGAACTTGCGCCGGGCCCTGTGTCCCCTGACTTCCTCGTGTCGTGGCTCAACACGGGCCTCGGCCGTGAGAGCCGCCGTCGTGCACACGTGTTCGCGAGTTCGGGAACCGTGATTGCGGCGGTTCGGACTGACAACAGATCGCTTCTCAAGCTGACTGACGAGCTGATCGTCCCCATTCCGCCGCCCGCGGTGCAGCAGGAGCTAGCAGCAGCCGAGGCCAGGCTGACTGCGGTTGCAGGTCTTGCCGATCGGGCGCGGCAGGAGCTGTGGGAGGCGCCGAGCCGCGGCAAGCAGGTGGTGTCCCGGTTCGACGCCCTGTTCGACGAGACGCTGGGCACGTGGGCCAGTGACCTGCCCTATCCCGTGGCATCCGCGGTCTGGACCCTTGAGACACGGAACACGATCGACGCCAGACACAAGCAGATGTTCTTGGTGTGGGAGGCCTATGCCGCCTTCACGGGGACGGTGGTCCTCTCTGCTCTGGCTCAAGACCCTGTTCTGCGGGAAGTCGAAGTACCTCAACTGCGGGATGCCCTAGCCAACGCTGCCGTGTCGATGGAGCGCGCAACGCTGGGGACATGGAACGTCATCACGCAGCGGCTCACGGCACGCTTTCGAGACATGCTCTCGAGCGACGATCTCGATGAGCGAGCTCGTTTGCTGCAAATCTTCGGCGGTCCGAGTCACGACAGCCTCGCGCGTTTGCTCAGCCCGACGGTGGTGCGGCTGCTGAACGACGCCAATGCAAAGCGCAATGAGTGGGCAGGGCACACGGGCGCGGCGCCTGAGCGCGAACTTCGAGGCCATCTCGACTACCTCACTGCGAGGCTCGAGGAGCTTCGCGACGAGGTCGGTCCCGCCTGGCGCGAGCTTCTGTGCGTACGGGCTGGTGACGGCCGACGTCGCCAGGGCCAGATCCACCAGAAGGTGGAGCTGGCGATGGGGCCGAGCACCCCGTTCCGGCAGAGCGAAATCCGCGTCGGTGAACTGATGGATTGGGGCGACCTGTACCTGGCCACGGATGGCTGCGCCCAGCCCCTGCGACTCCAACACCTGCTCGTTATGCGTGAAAGCCCCGATAATGCGCGCTACGCCTGCTACTTCTACAACCGCATGCAGGGCGAGATGGTTCGCATCGTGTCGTACCACCTCACCGATCGCAGCGACGTCACCGAGGAACTCGAAGACGTCGCCGCTGCGGTCCACGACCTCCTTGACACCTTGCCGGCGGAGTAGCAGCGCAATTGCTCAGTCGCTGCCTGACTCCTCGCAGGCCGAAGGCGGCGGACATGGCGTGTGACGGCGGGAGTTCCCCCGGGAAGACGAGGGATACCCCCGTACCTGGCGTAGAGCTTCGACGATGGAGGACTCGGAGAGAAGCCGCTCCTAGTCCTGCTCACTACGTGACCATTCGCCTCTGAGGCGGCGTCACTCCGGCCGCTACTCGACGTCGTCCCGCGCCTCGGTGATGGCACCGAGCATGGCGTCGAGGGCCCGGGCGATGTCGGCGTCGCGGTCGTCGGCGGCGTGCTGGTAGAGCAGCGCGGCGGCGGGGGAGGAGTGACCCAGCCGGCGCATCAGCTCCTTGGTGGTCGCGCCGGTCGCCGCGGCGAGGGTAGCCCCCGTGTGGCGTAGTTCGTGCGGTCGGACGGCTGGCAAGCCGATGGCGTCGGCGGCGCGGCGGAAGGTCGAGTTCCAGTTGCTGCGGGCGAGGTAGCCGCCGGTACTGGTGGCGAACAGGAGGGCGTCCGGAGGAGTTGGGACGTGCTTCTCCAGGTGCTCCTCCAGTACCGCCGCGACCGCGGCGGGGAGGGTCACCGTCCGGTGTCCGGCGTCGGTCTTGGGTTCGCCGACAACCCATCGGCCGGCGACGCGTCGAACAGATCGCCCGACGCGCAGCCGGCCGCCGGGCAGGACGTCGGATCGGCGCAGCGCAGTGGCTTCACCGAACCGAAGCCCGCCGAAGGCGAGGACAAGCAGTAGTGCGCGGTACCGAGCGGTCCTCCGGTCCCGCCCCAGTTGCTCAGCGAGCTGCAGTGCCTCTGGGGCGGTGAGTGCACGGGACGGCCGGGTTGCCTTCGACGTGCCGGCGCCGCGTAATCGGCACGGGTTGGAGGCGATGGCTTCGTCGGCGACCGCGACGTTGAGGATGGCGCGCAGAAGCCGGTACGACTGGGCCAGCGCAGTCGGGCCCGTCGTCCGGCCGGCCTTGGCGTGCCAGGAGCGGACGGCGGCGGGGGTGACCTCGTCGACGGGGACGTCGGCCCATGGCTCGGTGAGGTGGTGTCGCCACAGACCGGCGTAGAGGACGCGAGTGCTTTCGCGGAGGTCGTTGCGGACGAGGTAGTCCTCGGCGTACTCGCCGACCGTGCGGCTGGTGACGTTCGGCGCTCGCCAGCTCTTGCGGAGGAGGTCGGTCTGCTGACTTGCCAACCACGCCCAGGCGTCAGCCTTGGTGTCGAAGACCTTGGCGTGGCGTCGACCGTCGGGGCCGAGGTACCGGGCGCGGTAGCGGCCGCTGGGGAGCCGGTCGACCGACCCGAACGTCCGCTTGGCCATACCACGACCCTGGTGGGAGCGTCAGCGGTTGTCCGCCGTCGTTACCGCTGGCTGTGGACGCGGCGGGCGTCCACAAAGGCGTCTAGCGTCGAGCGCTCGAGGCGCACATACTTGCCGATTTTGACGAAACTGATCCGGCGCTCGGTAATGAGCCGGCGGACGAACCGCTCGCCGGTTCCGAGGTACTCACCGGCCTGCGCGACGGTCAGCAGCGGACCGCGGTCGAAATCCTGATCCTGTGCCGCTCGCATCGTCATGCGATCGAGCGTCGCCGGCGACCTCCGGTACTCCTCCAGTCCTGCTTCCGGTCCTGGCTCGCCGTGTGATCATTAGACGCGTGAGTGCGGATCCGGGCTTCAAGGTCGTGGTGGGTGCTGATGGCGGCATCGCACCCGAGGAGCTGGCGCGCCATGGTGTCCGGCCGGGCGCGCACCTGCGCATCGTGGCTGAGAACGAACGCCCGCCGATCCGCCCGGCGTACGGCGCGCTCCGCGGACAGCTTGCTGATGTGTCCTGGGAGGACTTCGAAGCCGCCAGCCGATTGGCCGTAGCGGACGTCGAGTCTGGTCCGGAGTTTCCCGATCGGTGAGGGTCATCGCCGCCACTCACGCGCGTCTGGCCCGTGCCGCCGACCGTGGCCAGAGTGGCCATGCTCGGTGGGTGCTCGAGGAGGCACTGGCTGCTTCCGTCTCTAGTGGCCGAACGGGCGTTGGATACCGGTCTCTCGACACTAGCCAGCGCCTTTGCATCAGCGCCGTACATGGGCAGGCCGTCCTTTGGCGCTGGTGCGCCGGCTGTAGGCGTCGAGGACGATGCCCAGCGCCGCGGCGAGGCTAGGAAGGTCGCGGTCGTAGACCCGGCCGTCGTCTAGTTGGCGCGCGAGTTCGCCGAGGAGTCCGGTCCAGTCCCGACGAGTGGGTACGGCCGGGACGCGGACCTCGACCTGTCGTTCGACCACCTGGACCGCAACTCGTCCGGAGGCGGCGGCCCGCACCTGTTCCCAGGCGCGGTGTCGACAGGTGGCCGAACACCACTTCGGGATCGGCCCGCGACTGCCAGCGGTGATCGGCCCACCGCACCAGACGCATCGCGTCGCGGCGGCACGTCTTGCCCGACCGTCGGCCTCTGGCCGTGGCGCTGCTGCATGTTCTCGCGGTTGATCCGTACGTGGTTCACGGCGCTGCCGCTCTCGCTGGAGCCGCCGACTTCGATAGCTGCCGTTCGTCTTGCTTGTCATGCTCCCGACGGTGCGGGCAGACCTCCAGAGAACCTGTCACCACGAATTCCGAAACCCGACGGTGCAAGACGTGTGTGGCACTTGATCTTGGCCTGTCTCTAGTAGCGCACAGGAGCAGGATGGCCCGGTGGAGCAGAGCACCAGGATCGACGTCGAGGCCCCGGTCGAGCAGGTCTGGGAGGTGCTGCGCGCGGTGGAGCGGTGGCCGGAGTGGGCGCCGAACGCTTCGGGCGGTGACGCCGCGGCGTAAGCGTCGGGGTCGGTCTCCCGGTCCCCGGGGATGTGGACGATCAGCTGAGCGAGCATCGGACCCCTAACGCGCTGGCCATTAGGCTCCCGGTGCCGGCCCGTCAATGAGGCCCTGGCTCCGCAGGAGCTCCTGCATCTCGTCCTGCGGGATCATCATGACGGCGGTAACGCCTCGCACGGTCACGTTCTGGATGTCCCTCGAGGGCGGGATGCCGAGAGGAGCCATGCGGTCACAGGCCTCGAGCATCGGCAGCACGACGAGCTCGACCAGCCGGCGCCTGCCGCGCAGGTACCGGACCGGTTCCTCGCCACGGCCGTCGACGGTGATGCCCCACACGGTTTGCTGCTGGACCGACCCGACGGTCACGTCGATGTGCCGGGCGAGCGTGTCGTGGTGGATGGCGGCGTTGCGCAGATCGCGAAGGTGGACGAGCCATCCGTGCTTCTCGCGCTTCAGCGCCATGTCGACCGACTTCCGGAACTCGGTGCTGTCCACGCCGACTTGGGCGGCCTCGATGCGCAGCCTGCTCTTCGCGTGCTTCCACTCGTAGCGATGCGGTTCCATCGGCGCGCGGGGCGTCATGCCTCAGTCCTTGGCGTGCTGCTCTTCGAACAGCTCTGCTGCCCGGATCACCGCCCCGACCGCGGCGTCGAAGGCGCCGACCAGGGCGGCCAGCGCACCGTCCAACGCCATCTCCACACCCACGTGCCGGTCGAAGCCTAAGCGCTCGCCGACTTCTTCGAGCCGGTCGATGTACCAGTCGGCGGACTTCAGCTTGTAGAGCACCCAGCCCCGCCAGCGCTCGGCTCCGACCCACTCCGTGTAGTGGGGACCTCCCGGCCACGGGGCGCCTGCCATGGTCGGCCAGCGTAGGTGGGCCTCTTGAGCCCTGGACCCCTCTACTGGCTGAGCGACCTTCGGCCGCTAAGTTAATCCGCGTGCCTGGGCGGGGGCGGGCCCGCTTGAGACTCACCCCCGCGTCGCCAGGGCTTAGCGTGGCAAGGTCAAGCGAGTGAGCAGGGGGAACGCGGGCCGGCCGCGATCGACATACGGATGGACGAGGGCACGGTCCCGCGATATGGCGATCGTTACGCGTCGACCGGTTTCAAGAACGGCTGGTTGGCGTATACGGCGGCCCTCGCGGCCTGGAGGGAGCCGAGCTTATGCATTAGATGGTGCACGAAGCGACAACAAAAGGGTTACTGAAGGACACATGCGGAGAGTAACCCGTTTCAGCTCTGGGCTGATGGCGCTGGCCTGTATTGAACATTGATGTTTTCTATGACCCCACCTCCGATCACTAATCTTTCCCACTCTGCGGGGATGGGGGATAATGGCTTGCCTTCAAGCTTGGCGAACATGGGGGGAGACAGGACAATCTCTCGATCCCCACCTTCGATGTTAGCCGTGTAGTGGGCGACGTAACCCATGTAAACGGTTCCATTGGTAAGTCTCACTCGCACGTACGGCAATCGGCCAGCCGGCGCGTTGTTGCGAAATACCTTTACCCAGGCCGATACGGGGCGCAGTCCAGCTCCTTGCCGCCGAGCTAGAAATGCATGTGCGACAGATGCGGCGGCAAGGGCCAGCAATAATTCGAGCACCAAAGCTCGCAGGACAAGGCGGTAGTGCCGCTGCATGTAGCCGTGGAAGTCTGCGATAAGCGGTGTCGGATCCGGCATCCATGCTGGCACCAAGGTTCTGATTGTGGCGATGACCAAAAAGGCGAATCCACTGAATGCCAAGGATGCGAGTATGACCCGACTTGTCTCTCGGAACGCCGACTCGGGGGCCCCTACTCGACGGCGGGCCGAGAGGATGTCGAACAGGAGGCCCGGTGCGATCAAGATCACGAAAAGGAGCACCGAGACCCAGGTGGAAGGGGCCACTACCCCTCGTAGTCGGTCGGCGGCGTGGGCTGCGAATCAGGGGTGGGCGCTGACTCTGGAGCGGGGGCGGGACTGGGGGTCGGCGTACCAAGCAGTGCGCTGACCGGCTGATCAACCGGCGTTGGCGCGGGCACGTTCAGACTGTCCATGCTCCCGTGGAAGACATCCGGGCTCTCACTAGGCTCAGGCCGCAGCACTTGTTCCCGCTCGCTCATACGCCCATGATCTCGTCGCCGCGACCACTTCGCGATGTGAACGAGAGGGAGCGGTACGTGATGCTGCCGAGCTGGAGATCCGCTCCAGGGACAGTGTCGACGGGTGGTTGCCCGCGGCTGTCCCTCAGGCCTCTCTCTGGGACATCGGCGGCGATGCTGCTCCAGCGTCATCGGCGTTCCGTTGGATGCGACGGTCGTGGTTGCAGCTGGCGGCGTTCGCGCTCGTGCCCCACTGTTCCCCATAGTGCGAACCGGCACGTCAAGCGGCTTACGGAACTACAGCGACCGACACGAACGCGATCATGACGGCCTGGCAGTGCGGCACGAACGAGAACACCCACGGGCTGCTGCGGCAGTACTTCCCTAGGGCGCCGACCTGTCGCGCTGCGCCCAGGAGGACCTCCTCGCCGTCCAGTCCGCCGTCAACAGCAGAGCCCGCAAGGTCCTCGGCTGGAAGACACCCCGCGTCCACCCTGCGCATCGCCTACCAGGTGGACGACACCCTCTCCGGTGCCACCGGGACGTCGCCGTTGCTGACCGTGAGGCGCCCGTCGCTGTCCTGACCAGCGCAGCCGCTGCACCTGTCACCCCCTGACCCAACTGAGCGACTGCGCCCCTGCTTTGGCAGGGGCCTTGTTGCTTTCTGCACCTGTGGCGTATCGGCACGGGAGCCGCTACTCTGAGTCCACCTCGCGGAGAGCTTGCGAGGTTGGTGGAACACAGCGTTACCGCAAGACCGCATCACCGCAGTACCGCAAGGCCGTAGTACCGCAAGGCCGTAGTACCCGCAGTACCTCGTTCAGTGGTGCCTAGCGAGCCACGGAAGAACGAGCAGCAACTCGAACTGAAGAAGAAGATCGGCTGCAGCGGCTCCCACCTCCCCTGGCAGGGTGCCTGAGTGACCGAGTTGCACTGGGCCCTTGAAGGCCGTGAGGTGCGCGTGGCTCCAAGAGTGGGCCGCTACAACTTCTTCCTCAGTTCATCGGAGAGAGCCCCCCAAGCGGGCCTGCTCCAGCAACGTCTCCTCGCACCACGCGAGGGGGAGTAGGACACGACTGCCGACCCGTCTCGGTCAGCCAGGGTGATCGGGGCTGGACTGGAGCCGTCCGTGTCGCCCTTTGTGGTCCTCTTCGCGATCGCCGCCGTGTGCTCACTGCTCGGCTGGGTCGCCTACCTCATCTTCTTGAGCAAGATCCAGCCCGAGCACTACAAGGACGCCGCCGTCGCCGTGAAGGCGTTCCGCTTCTCGGGCTTCGCCTCCCTCGCCAAGGCCCTCATCAAGGCGCTCGCCTACCTGAAGGCCAAGACCAGGTCCAAGGACAAGTCGGACGCCTAGGTCTGCGTGACGGTGGGCGCTGTCTCCGGACTGTCTCCGGCGTGGAGACCATCACCGAGGACGAGGCCGATGCCGAGACGGTCAGAACGCTGCGCTGGCTGAGTAGCTGGCGCAACTACCTCGTCCATGACGACGCGCGGGCCCGCGAGCGGCTACGTGCTAGCGGCATCGACGCTGGCAGCGAAGCGGCGTACTTGACTGCGGACATGGCAGAATCGGTCATCGCACGGATGGACGACGCCTTCAGCGATGTCGGCGCGTGCATCGGCTGGCGGACGCTGGCCGGCCTCAACTCGGCATACCTCTGGCGGTCGCACGATGAGCGGTAGCCGGCCCAGTCGGCAGACTCGTCTGGCTGGGTACTGCCGTGTCGTCCCCCGTGTGGGGGTAACCCTGAACCCGCGACTAGCCACCTCCCGCTCGTGAGCCGCCATCGTGGTGCGGTGCACCGAGTGACGCCAGAAGAGGGCGCGGCCCGTCCGCGGCTGCTGCTCGACACCAATGTCTGGTCGATGCTCGGCCGGATCGACGGCGGGCCCGCCTTCTATGCCGCCATGGCCGAGGCTGGCGTTGAGGTGGTGCTGGCGCCCAGCATCCTTCTTGAACTGGCCCGGTCGGGAAATGTCGTCGCGTCAGGTCGGGACGTTCGCGCCATGCTGGCCGGTCCCCGCCGGGCGCTTCCGACCGAGGCGGAGCTGGCCTGTCACGACGTCATCACGCAGGTGCGGCGACTGCATCCAGGCTGGCTTCGGCCGGACCCCGATGTCGCGCGCTGGAAGCAACTGCATCGCTACTGGACGGTCGAACTCTGGCACGAGACGCGGCAGAACTGGCCGGCTGTGGTGAAGCAGGTTCGGACGTTGCCGACGGCGGACGCTGACGCCGTCTACGCGGTACAGCGCGAGAATCACAAGGTGGCCCGGGACGCCGGTGAGACGTCCGCCGACTGGTACTCACCTGCCCCAACCAGCCCTGGCTGGTTGCGGGACCTTTGGCCGCCGGAGCCCGGGCTGGCAGCCTGGCGATCCGAGGGCCATGGGATCTTCAGCTTGGCCCTCGCGGAAGCGGTGCAGGGCAATCTTGGGAACGGGACCCTCCGCACGCTCGCCGACTGGCTGGAGACCCACATCGATCCGCGGCGCATCACCGACCGCGCCTGGGCTCAATTCTGGATTAGTGAGATCGAGGCCGCCGACGTGCCGCACCACTGGCTCGCCAACACCGCGCAGCGGCAACAGGTGCTCGCCAAGGTCACCAGCAGCAGCCCCCGTGATGCCCAGCACGCAAGCTACCTGGTGCAGTGTGACCTGTTCCTGACGGGCGATAGGCGGTTTGCTGCCTGCCTGCAGGACATGGCAGGTTCGGCGCCCTTTGATTTCGCAGAGGTGGTGCAAGTTCCTGGCGACGCCTCGAACCTCATCGCCGAGCTGAGAGCATGCGTTGGCGCCGCATCGGGGAATCGATCTTCGCGGTTGGCCTAACCCTGCCATCCCCATCCCTGCCGCAGTCGCGGCCGCTGTGGAGCGCCGGCACAAGCCTGTCGCGACCTAATCCTCGGGTGCAGGCGAAGGTTGAGCCGTGGTCTTGGCGGTCATCCCGATGGCGCACTGGACGCGCACAGGTGCGCCAAGTTCGCCGTCACTCTTTGCTCCTCGAGTTGAACGAACGTGGACCCCTCAGAGTGATCGGGTGGGGGTCGGGGAGAACGGTCAGTGCCGTGTTGACGAAGGGCGCCGGTCGACATCGGTGGTTGCAGTTCTGGTTGCAGTTGGTCGCGTTCATGGTCGTTCGTAGCCGTGCGCGGCCGTAGCTCTCTGCTGGTCACACGGCTTATGGAACTGTGGCGAACCGCCATGAACGCGATCATGACGGCCTGGCAGTGTGCGGGCCGGTCATCCGCTGTAGCGCGCCGTCGTACGCGAGACCCTCTTGAGGGCAACACTCTCCGTCACCGCGAGGTGGCGGCTTTCGGTTGCGCGGCGGCACGGGGTGATCCGGTTCTCCCCCCGTGCTGACAACAATGCCGGGGTGGCGAAGCGTGAGCCGATCGACGTGGACGCACTCCGTCGCGATGCCCAGGGCGCGGTTCTCGGGGCGTTGGCTCGCGGAGACGACGCCTTCGACATCCTGGCGGCCGTCGCCCCCGCTGACCTGGCGCATACGCTCGCGCAGGACGTCGCTCTACTGCAACTTGCCGTGACCGCGCTCGACCATGCGTGTCCGCCCGGAGCCGAACCGCTCGAATACGACGGCCTGCGTGAGCGCTACCTGCCCGAGGTGACGTTCCGCGGACGGGTGGAGCACCGCAACAGCCAGTACGCCCTGTGCGCAGCCGCCTGCCTGCGTGGCGGCCTGCAGCCCGACCTGCTGAGCGATGCTGGCTGGTGGCAGACCCCGCTGTGGCAGTACGCCGTCTACGCCGTCGTCGTCTACAGTCGCGCCGCAGCCGAGCGCCTGGCGGTCCCGGTGGAGGAGATTGCTCGGCGGATCGCCGCTCGGCACGGCCTCGAGCTCACCACGTGACCAATTTTGGTCACGGACCCCGTCGGAGGGATCGAACGAGGGCTCTCACCTGGACGTATCGAGCCGCCCGGCGTGACCACAACATGACCAATGGAGCGGAAAACAGGGGTCGACAGGGGCCTGAAACGGGCCTTCCAGACGGTCCTCCAGTACTCCTCCGGGAGATCTAACAGCCCGTCTGACCTGCAGTTTTGTGTGGAGCGGGTGACCGGGATCGAACCGGCATGGCCAGCTTGGAAGGCTAGGGTTCCTAGCGTCCCTTTGTGCTGGTCAGAGGCTTCTTCGCCGATCGCCGTGCCTTCAGCGTGCCTTTACCGATACGAGGGTCACCACGTCAGCCGGCGGTCGCTCGATTGCGCTCAGGAACGGGAAGGTGCTGGACAGGTCGGCCACGGTGACGAGCAGGCCGACGGGCACGGCCGTCAACGGGCCGCACGGAAGGGTGGCGGACCTGTGCCCGGCGGGCGACCAACAGCGGGAGCACGGCCAGGCCTAGTGCCACAGGCCGACCCACAGCGCCCCGTCCGCGATCCGCCCGGCACCGCCCCGGCACCGAGGAGCGCGTCGGCGTCGAAGACCTGAGATGGGCGCGGACGACGTGCGCCAGGGCAAGGGCCGGAGCGGCGGTGCGAGCAGGCCGCAACTGCCAATGTCAGCGCAGCAATCGCTCCGCGTCGGCCCACGACTCGACGACCGCGGCGACCTTGGAAAGGTTGGGGACTCCAGGCGCCATCTTTGCTGTTCAGCGCCGAATCAGGCGGGTGTTGTGCCCTTCACGTGCACTTAAGTGCCACATTGGCGGCTGGAGCGGCTCCTCGCTGTCCGGCGCCCCTGCCAACCGAGTGCCGCGGTTCGCGGATCAGGATCGCTCCCCGCCCGCGCCTTCGCGCCCTCAGTCCCGCAGGGTCTGCCCCGGGAGCACGCCATAGGCGGCGCGGTAGGCGGTGGCGAAGCGGCCGGGGTTGGCGAACCCCCACCGTGTCGCGATGGCCGCGACGGTGTCGCCGCGCGTCGGGTCGGCGCGGTGCAGATCGCGCCGCGCCAGTTCCAGCCGTACCCGGCGCAGATAGCCGAGCGGTGTCGTGCCGAGATGCCGCCGGAACCCGTACTGCAGGGCGCGGGCACTGGCACCTGCCGCCGTCGCGATCTCGCCCAGCTGCAGCGGCCGGTGCGCGTGGGCCTCGATGTAGGCGGCGGCGCGGCGGACGGCCGCCGAGGTGATGGGGCCCGGGCCCGGGACGTGCCCCCGGGTCATGGTGGTGTTCGGGAAGGTGTGCAGGGCGGCGGTGGCCACGGTGCGGGCCATGTCCTCGGCGAGCAGCGGCGAGCTCAGCGGGGAGTCCGGGTCCATCAGGGCTCCGCTGGCCAGGCCGAGCAGGGACCGCCAGTACCGGTGCATCGATGCCGAGACCGGTGTGATGCCGTGGAACCGCAGCTCCGCCGCGGGTACACCTGTCGTCTCCTCGGCGACCCGGGCGATCCGGTCGGCTGGTAGCCGCATGGTGGTCACATCGAACCCGTGCATGTCGAACTGGACGGGGACCCGGAGGGGATAGAACGCGACATCCCCGCCGTGGGCGATCGTGTCGGCGTCGCGGCTGCTCACCTGCACGCTGCCGGCGTGGACGACGAAGAACACGTAGTCGGAGAAGCCCTCGGTGCTGGTGCCGGTGTAGTCGATGGAGGTGCGTACCCGGTCGGCGCCGAGGACGGGTGTGTCGTTGGTGAGCGCGGAGAACCGCGCGCCGTTCCGGATCGGCGCGAACCGTGTCGCGTTCTCGGCGTACGTCTGCCGGATGAAGTCGGTGATCTCGGCCTCGTCGTGGAACGAGAACGACGACCGCCGGACCGGATCAGGCTGTTCCTGAGGCGCCGACACGCTGCCTCCCGAGGTGCAGACGGCGGGGGTGGCCGCTCACCGGACGGACAGATTACGCAACCCGGGGCCGCCGGACGAAGCCCTTGGGCGGGGCCCATTGGCACCGGAGCGGCGCGGTGTGACCGTGGTGGGACGTCCGGTGGAACCCGGGTTCCACTGAGGATGTAGTTCGGGCGGGTCGAACAAGCGGCCCGCTCGAGCGCCACGACCGGCGAGCCGCCGAGTGGTTGGGCTCGGCGTCTCGCTCGTGCTCTCCACCTCGACGGCAGATCCGCAGTGAGCGGGCGTCCTGGGAGGAGCACGTGGTAGCCGAGATGTCGAACTTCAACGAGCGGCTGGCCGCGATCGCTCGCGAGCTGGTCAACGAGCCGGACATGCAGCACACGCTCCAGCGGGTGGTCGAGGCCGCCGCGCAGAACCTCGACGGCGAGACGTGGGCCAGCGTGTCGCTGGTGAAGAACCGCCGCGAGGTGGAGACCCCGGCCACCAGCGACGACCGTGCGGGGCGCGCGGACCTGCTGCAGTACGAGCTGGAACAGGGTCCCTGCCTGGACGCGATCTGGCAGCAGGAGACCTTCCAGATCGACGACATGACCGTCGACGAGCGCTATCCCCGCTGGACGCGCGCGGTGACGGAGGAGACCGGCATCCGCAGCAGCCTGTCCCTGCAGCTGTTCACCGACGCTGAGCAGAAAAGCCTCGGCGCGCTCAACCTGTACTCGCCACAGCCGGGGGCCTTCGACGCCGAGACACGGGCTGAGGCCCTGGCTTTCGCGGCGCAGGCCGCGGTCGCGCTGCGCAGCGCCCAAACGGAGGAGCACCTGCGGTCGGGGATGGACACCCGCAACGTGATCGGCATGGCTCAGGGCATCTTGATCGAGCGGCTGAAGATCACGCCGGACCAGGCGTTCGGGGTGCTGAGCCGGCTCTCGATGGAAAGCAACGTCAAGCTGCGGGAGGTGGCCCGGCGGCTGGTAGAGACCGGGGAGATCCCGAACCACCAGCCGCGCTGAGGTCGCAGGCGACGCGGTGGCCAGCGTGGTCGCCGGTCCGGCCGCGACAAGTACGGCGTCGCCGTCGGCCAACCCCTGCAGCAGCCACGGAGCCGCGATGGCGGTCAGGTGGTCGACCTCGTCGTAGACCAGGGCGTCGTGACAGTCCCCCGGTGCCGCTGCAACGGTAGCCGCGTCATGGCCGCCGTCCGCTGGCTGGGGTGGCTGGGGTGCACGCTTTGTGTCCGACGTGGTGCCGGCCGTCTGCGGTGAGGGCCAACGTGGTCACGGCGCCGCTCGCCTCCTGTCTACGCCAGACCCGCCGTGTCCGCCGCCGTGCACACGTCATGCGCCGGAGGTTCCGGGCGGATGGGCGGGCGCCATCAACCGGTCAAGCACGATGAACGTGAGTGTGCCCGCCCGACCGCTGACCGCGACGCGACCGCGGATCGCAGCACGGCGTCCGCGGCCGCGCAGTTGGCCGCGGTGCGCGCCACCCAGTTGCTTGCCGCCGCGGCCGAGGAGTCCTTCGACCGGCTGACCCGGATCGCCCAGCGGGTGACCGGGGCGCCACTGGCATTCATGACCGTCGTCGACGGCGTCCGCTCCTTCTGGCTGAGCAGCCAGGGCCTGGCCCCGGGCAGCCCGACGCAGAACACCGTCGCTGAGTCGTTCTGCCAGTACGTGCTCGGCGGCGAGCCGCTCGTGCTCGCCGACGTCACCGTCGACGAGCGCACCGCGGCCACCCCGCGTCCATCGAGGCCATGGGCGTGCGGGCCTGGGCCGGCTGGGACCCGGTCCCAGAGGCCGGCATTTCGATCAGGACTGGCGGGCGTGGCAGTCCTCGAGTCGCGCCAGGCCCGTCGTCGACTTAGATCAGTGCAGGTTGCCTGGGCCGTGGGATCAGCGCGAGGCTGGTCGCACGGCTGTCGTCACCGCCGGTGCCGACGGCCCAGGTCCGGCGGTTGAGCAGTGGCCGTCGGACCACCCTTGGCCTCGTCGGGGTTGGCGCGGACGAGGGTCACTCGGAGTGGTGCGCGGGTGGCTCGGACTGCTCTGGGGACGCGGGCGGTCCGCGGTCGAGGAGGTCGTCGACGAAGCGGCGGAGCGGCTCGTCGACGGCGTCGCCAGGCGGGAGCGACGACAGCGGGACGCGGTAGGCGCGGTAGCTGTCCTCGAGTGCCTCGTTGAGCGCCTGGGCGAGGATGTCCTGCTGGAAGGTCTCCAACGGCACGAGTCCCTGCAGGTAGCCGTCCAGGTCGAAGGCGTCGCCGGTGCCGCCGAGGGCCACGTAGCGCAGCCACAGGTCCTGGACGGTCAGCTCCGCGCGGACCCGGGCGGCGTCCATGCGCCGCCGGGGCTCGTCGCTGGTCATGGTCGGCGATCGGTCAGCCGCGGGCATTGCGGGCGACCGCTGCGGCCACGAGGGCGGAGGCCACGTCGTGGACTGGGCGGCCGGTGCGCCGGGCGGCCGCGGCCAGGGTGGCGAATGCCTCCTGCTCGCCGGTCGCGCTCGTGGCGATCAGCACGCCGGTGGCCCGCGCGATCGCGTCGCGGCTGGCGAGCGCCTCGGTCAGCTGCCGGCTGAGCCGGCGGGCCTCGGCCAGGCTCTGGGTGTTGGCCAGCAGGATGGCGGCCTGACCGGCGAGCAGGCGCATGACGTGCTCGTCGTGCGGGCCGTAGTTCATCGGCCGCTCGCAGTAGACCTTCATCGCGCCGATCGACTCCTCGCCCACCAGCAGGGGTGCGCTGAGCACCGAGCGGACGCCCAGTGCGCTGACCGCCGCGTTCCAGCGGGGCCAGCGGCCGTCGGTGGTGGTGTCGTCGATCCGCACCAGCTGCCGGGTGCGCCAGGCGGTCAGGCAGGGTCCCTCGTCGAGCTCGTACTGCAGGGCGTCGGCCTGCTCGGCGGCGGCGTTGGACGCGGCGCGGGAGCGTTTGCCGTGCTCGTCGACGACGGTGACCGCGGCGCCCAGCGTGCCGGCGGTGGTGGCCGCGGCCAGCGTGGTGACCAGTGCCAGGGCGGTGTCGACGGTCTCCCGGGACAGCACCAGCCCGGCCATCTGGTTCAGCGCCGCGCCGAGGTCCACCGGCGGGGACAGGACCGGATCCTCGAAGGGCTGCGGCGCGGCTCCGTCGGCGTGCTGAGCGGGGTCGGTCATGGGTCCGTCCAGAGATCGTGCTCCGTGGGGGGGCGGCGGGTGGCTCTGCTCGCCACGGCCGATGCGTGCGGCGGCCCGGCGCTCAGCTGCCGCCGTCGGCTGGTGGCCGGCGGATCGGGGGCGCGGCGGGGAGCTCGCCGGTGAGCACCAGGTCCTCGGCGATGTCGCGCACCTTGCGGTTGGTGTGCATCGAGGCCTCGGCCAACAGCCGGAACGCCTGCTGGGCGGTGAGCCTGTACCGCTCGACGAGGATGCCCTTGGCCTGTTCGATGACCGAGCGGAACTCCATCGCCTTCTGCATGTTCTCGGCCAGTTCCCGGGCGTCCTGCAGGGCGTCCATGTTGGTCAGCGCAGCACCGGCGTAGGCGGCGAACTCGGCCAGGGCGGACCGGTCGTCGTCGCCGAAGGCCCGCGCGGTGCGCGCATACACGTTCAGCCCCGCGCTCAGGTGCGGCGCGGGCACCGGCGCGGCCAGCGAGCTCAACGCGCCGTGCTCGAGGAAGACCGGCACGTACTCCGGCCACCGGTCCTCGGCGCGGGCGTCGAGGATCTCGGTGAACTGGCCACTCATCGCGGCGTCCAGGCACGGGCCGTAGCCGCGCTCGTACTGCGTCTCGTCGAGCTCCTCGGCCAGCCGGCCGGTGAAGGCCGCCGTGGTCGGGCTCCCGTCGCGCATCAGCGTGATCGACACGTCAGCGGCCCCCGGCAGCGCCTGCTGGACCAGCTCGACGATCCGCCGCAGCACCGACGGCGGAGTGTGGTCGGCCAGCAGCAGCCGGCCGAGTTCGTCCAGCGCCGCCCGCGTGCGCGGGCTCGAGCGATCCGTGGGACCGGCCATGCGCCTGGTCCTCTCCACTTCGGCTGGTCGGCCGCGGAGACTCCGGACCACCCCAGCGCCGGCGGCGAGAGCACCCGTGGCTGGAGCGTCACACCGCCGCCGTGCGCCGCCGGTCACGCCGCTTCCACGGCACACCCCACGGCAATGTGCACGGTACCCGACATTGGCGCGGAGGGCAGGGGGCGTCCTGCCCTGGCGCCCGGTGCCCGGCCGCGCCAGGATGGTGATGCCCGCTGTGCAAGGGTGCAGCCTCCGCCCGAGCGCGTCGACCCCGGACAGGGATCAGGATGCCGCCGGCAGGTCCGGGCACACCCCTCGGACGGCACCGGAGGCACACCACCGTGGCGAGCGACCTCGACCTGGCCCGCCGCAACACCGTCCTCGGCGGTCTGGACGAGGGCGCCCTGGCCGCCCTGCTCCCCGACCTGACGGAGACTCCGCTGCCCGCCGGGCAGGTGCTGCACGAACCCGGACAGGCCGTCGGTGAGGTGTACTTCCCGCTGGCCGGCGTGGTCTCCGTCCTCGCCGACCTCGGCGACGACCAGACCGTGGAGATCGCCACCATCGGCCGGGAAGGCGTGGTCGGCATCTCGGTCTACCTCGGCGCCGCCGCTCCCAGCGAACGTTTCCTCGTACAGGTCCCGGGACGGGCCCTGCGCATGGCGGCCCAGGACCTCCGCCCGCACCTCGCCGACGTCGACGACCCGCTCACCGCCATGCTGCGGCGCTCGGCGCAGGCGTTGTTCACCCAGGTCTCCCGCAACGCCGCCTGCAACCGGGTCCACACCGCGCGCCAGCGCGCCGCCCGCTGGCTGCTCACGACCGCCGACCGGATGGACAGCCCGCGCTTCGAGCTCACCCAGCACTTCCTCGCCCAGATGCTCGCCCTGCGCCGCACCTCGGTGAGCGAGGTCGCCCAGTCCCTGGCCGAGGACGGCTGCATCACCTACAGCCGCGGCCGCATCACTCTCACCGATCGGCCACGCCTGCAGGCGCACGCCTGCAACTGCTACGAGGCGATCCGCCGAGCCACCGACGCCGCGCTCTCGGCGCGCTAGCTGCAGTGTCCACGAGCGTTGTTGACGGTCGGCCGCCGATGACGCCGGGGTTGCGGCATCGCCCCGGTGGTCCGTTGCTGCCGTAGACCCGGGGCTGCTACTCACCACGGGCCGGTGGGGGCTGATCGCCGACGCCATGTGCGGCGAGCCAGTCGACGACGTGGTCGGCCGGCATCGGGGCGGAGAGCAGGTGTCCCTGGCCGTGGCGGCAGCCGGCGGCCCGGGCGCGGGCCAGCTGCTGTGGCGTCCGGATGCCTTGGGCGAGGGCGTCGGCGCCCATCGCGGTGGCCAGGGCGACGAGTGCCGCCAGGGCGCCACGCCGGGCGCCGATAGCGGGTTCCGGCTCGTCGGCGAGCAGGCCGGGGTCCAGCTTGAGGGTGGTGATCGGCAGGGTGAGCAGCCGGCCGAGCGGTGCACCGCCCGTGCCGAAGTTGTCCATGAACAGGCCCACGCCCTGCGCGTGCAGCTGGTGGAGCTGGTCGGCGATCCGTCCCGGGTCCTCGGCCAGGGCGGATTCGGCCAGTTCCAGGCCGAGCCGGGAGGCCGGCAGCCCGGAGGCGGTCAGGGCCGCGGTGACGTCGTCGGCCAGCGACACGGCGCAGGACAGCCGGGGGTGGATGTCGACGGTCACCAGGGCCGGCCGTCCGGCGGCGGCCCACCGCGCGGCCGCGGTGGTGGCGGTGGTGAGCGCCCAGCGGGTGAGCGGGCCGAGCAGGCCGGCCTCCTCCGCGAGGGGGAGGAAGTCCTCCGGTGCCAGCATCCCCTGCTCGGGGTGGTCCCAGCGCAGCAGCGCCTCGCACCCGGCCACCGCACCGGACCGCAGGTCCAGGAAGGGCTGGTAGTGCAGCCGCAGCTGGTCCTCCGCGATCGCCCGGTCCAGACCGGCTCCGGCGCGCGGGCGGTGCCGCGCCGACTGCGGCAATCCCCGGACGGGGACGTGGGAGCGGTCGCGGCCGCCGGTCTTGGCCGCGTACATCGCCGTGTCGGCCGCGCGGATCAGCTGCTCGGGGGTCTGGTGCTCGGTGTCGGAGGTGGTGATCCCGATGCTGGCCGTCAGCGACAGCTGCGCGTCGCCGAGCACGAACGGAGAGTCGAACGCCGTCTGCATCCGCTCGGCCAGCGCGACGCCGCCCGCGGGGTCGCAGTCGTGGGCCAGGACCACGAACTCGTCCCCGCCCAGCCTGCCGACGACGTCGTCCCCGCGGGTGCGGGCGCTCAGCCGGGCGGCGACGTGGCGCAGCAGCTCATCGCCGGCCTCGTGGCCGAGGGAGTCGTTGACGGCCTTGAAGCCGTCGAGGTCCATGAACAGCACCGTGACCGGCCCGCGACCCGGCCGCCGCAGCGCCCGGGCGATGAGCTCGTGCAGATAGGCGCGGTTGGGCAGGTCGGTCAGGTGGTCGTGCCGGGCCCGCCACAGCGCGGCCTCCTCGGCCTGCACCCGGTGGGTGATGTCGGTGTGGGTGACCACCATCCGCCCGGCGTCGTCGACCCGGGAGGCCTGCACGTGGAACCAGACCAGGCTGCCCTCGACCGGGACCGCGCAGTCGTGGGCGAAGGCGTCCTCGGTGCCCGCGGCGAGCGCCTCGAGCCCCCGGTGGATGGTCCGGGCGTCGAAGGGGGTGACGTGCCGCAGCGCGGCGTCGTGGTAGCTGGTGCCCGGGGCGCGCAACTCCCGGGCCTCGCCCTTGCGCTCGCCGAAGGCGAACCACTGCCGGTTGGTGGCCAGGATCGTGCCGTCGGCGTCCAGCAGCACGGTGGCGGCGGGGGAGACCTCCAGCGCGGCCCGCAGCAGCTCGGTGCGCGCCGCCTGCTCCTGAGCCATCCGGCGGAGGTCGTCCGCGTCCCGGAAGAAGACCGACAGCCCGGTGGCGTCGGTAAAAGCGCGGACCTCGAACCACCGCCGCCACCGCGCCTCGAGGGTGAACAGGCTCACCGGCGCGCGATGCTCGACGGCCTCGTGCAGCGCCTCGTACAGGTCACGGTCGACCCAGTCCGGGAACACGTCCCAGACGCTCCGGCCGACCAGGTCGGACGCGGGGTGGCCCAGCAGCCGCTCGGCGGCGGCGTTGACGAGGGTGAAGCGCCACTCGCGGTCGACCCGGCAGACCGCGTCGGTGGTCGAGGTCAGGGCGGCGGCCTGCGCCCGAGCGGTCCGCAGGGGTGCGTCCCAGGAGATCTGCCAGTCGTCTTCGCCGTCGGCCGCGTCGTGCACCGTGTCGCTCCTGAGTTCACCGAGGTCGCCGGGGATGTCGCGTGGGTGGCGTCGGCCCTCCCGACCGGCACCGGTCCAAGGCAGGTTCATCCGGACGTTCCCGCCATTGCAATGGTGGCGGAGCGGTGTCCCCGAGTGGCCCAGTCAGGGATACCTCTCTGCCACCGGATCGGAGCAGGGTCCTTGCACGCGGGTCGCGTCAGCGGCAAGGCCGCCCGCTCAGGAGCGTGTCGGTCTCATCGGACCGGTTCGCCGGATGGGCATGCACGCCAGTGAGCTGCCGGACCGCTCGCCACTGGCCTGGTGCCCAGGCACGGGTCAGCAGGCCGTCCTCCGACAGCGCGACCAGGGGTCCGCTCTCCGTTGTCAGCAGCCCGGCCTCGATCGTCTCGTCCTCGCGGTCGGTGACCTGCACCGTCCAGATCGGCATCCCGTGCTCCCCGGCTTGCGGCGCCGCTTCTCGGCGCCTGGTCCCAGCAGACAACGGGGCTCGGTGGGAAGTGGCAATCGCACCTGGGCGCGTCATCGCTGTGCGTCAACGGAACGGCATAGGACGAAATGAGGGAGGTCAGGATCGGGGCCCACCCCTGTCTCCCCGTGGCCCACCTGGGCTCTGGCCTCGTACCATTCCGAGGGTGAGCAGCGCTACCTGGCGAAGCACCTTCGGACAGGCGTTACCTCACGTGGGTCTGGGGCCGGCTCCCTTTCGGTGCACCGTCAGCCGAGGAGTAGCACAGCTCACAGTCCGTTGGAACCAAGTGCCCTGAAGCGGATACATCGACAGGCAGAGGAGCCGGTCACTGCGCAGAGCGGGTGACGGGAGTCGAACCCGCATGGTGAGCCTGAGCAGATGGTGCTCGAGGCCGTGGTGGGCGTCGACTCGGTGACGGGCACCGGCGCACAGCCAAGGCGCGTAGGCTCAGCGCGACGCCGGGCGCAGCCCGGGCGTCCATGTTGCGTCACACAGCGGCGTAACGCATTGCGGAACCCACCTTGGGGTTCGCCGCCGAGGTCACGCCCCGGTATCAATCAGACCGGAGGCCCGCGGTGGCCCGCAGCGAGAACCAACGATCCACCGAAGCCGAAAAAGCACTGGACCACCTGGGCCAGCGGTCCTTGCGGGAACTCTCCATGGAGAGCCTGCTGCAATCGATGGCCGACCTCACCAAGCGGGTCATGCCCGGCGACCCCGAGGCATCGGTCACGCTGCTGATCAAGGACCAGCCGAGCACCGTCGTCGACACCGGGCCATTGGCCCTCGGCCTCGATGAGGTCCAGTACGAACGCGGGGACGGGCCGTGTCTGCACACCGCCCGCAACGGCGTCCTCGTCGAGATCGGCGACACGCGCGCGGACAGCCGGTGGCCGGACTACGCCCGGTACGTCGCCGAACACGGCGTCCTCAGCATGCTGGCCGTTCCCCTCCTGCTCGCCGGGGAGGAGCAGGTCGCGGGATCGCTGAACGTCTACGCCCGCAGGCCGGACGCCTTCGACGAGGCCAGCCGGGCGGTGGCCACCGGGTTCGCCCCCTACGCGGCGGTCGCCGCCGGAACCGTCCAGGCGTACCGCAGCGCCCGGACGACGGCCGACAACCTCCAGATCGCGCTCGAGTCCCGAGCGGTCATCGAGCAGGCCAAGGGCATCCTGATCGAGCGCCACAAGCTGACCCCCGACCAGGCCTTCGACGCCCTCGCCACCGTTTCCATGAGCAGGAACGTCAAGGTCCGCGACATCGCCGAGCACCTGGTCCGCACCGGTGAACTTCCACTCGTCCGGACCCGGTCCTCGCAGTCCGCTGCCCGGGCGGTCCAGCAGCGAGACCAGTAGCGTTTCCTCGTAGGTCCCTATGCAGCCGCGGCGGCCACCCGGGGGGCGTGCCGCGGTCAGGCCCCGCCACTCCTAACCGCGGGGTGGCGGGGCCGCCTTCCTCACTGAGGAGGGAAACGTCGCGATGCCACACCCTGCCCTCGATCCGTCAGGTCCGCCCGGGCGCAGGGTCAGGCCTCGAGATCTCCGGGTGCCAGCGGTCGTGTCCGGTGCCGCCTGCGGCAGGCGGAGGACGGAGGGCGACCGCCGCGCCCATTCGGGCGCCACCGCCCCCAGCTCCGGTGCCACCACCCAGCTCAGTCCCGTGCTTTCGGCGGCATGACACCGGTGGCGTGCGGGCGCTCGTCCTCACACTGGAACAGGACGTAGAGCCACACGAGCGACGGAACCAGCAGCACGGCACCGACAGCGAGGCTGATCAGGACGGCGTCCCGCACTGCGTCCCGCACGGCGTCGGGTGCGGCGGCGTCCTCGACGGTGATCCCTGGCCCGAGGATGTATGGGTACCGGGACGAGGCCCGGCCACGAGCAGCAGGGTGATGCGGCGTCGGCGGCCTGCTGCAGGCGGCGGCCGCGCACCGCGTCATGGGTGCTCACCGCGCCGGCCTGGCCGCCAGTGGAAGACGCTGGCGGTGGCCGTCGTCGCGGTGGCGGTGCTGCTGGCCGGCCTGACCCACGCGCTGTACTCCTGGGGCGCCGCGCGGGGGATGCGCCGGGACTGCCCTCCCGTCCGGTCATGGGCGCGGTCTTCGGCATCGGCGGCGTCCTGCTGCTCACCGGCGCGCATCCTCTCCTCCTGGCAGAACTTCGCGGCCGTGGCCTCCCCGGCCCTCGTGCGATGTTCCTCGGCTACGTGCGGTTCGGCGGGGCCTGGCCGCCGTCCCTGCGAGCACCGCCACCACGCTGTCCCTGATCGAGCCGCCGTCGCCGCGATCATCGCCGTCCTCGTTTGCACGAGGCGCTGCCCGCGCTGGGCTGGGGGGCGTGGCGATTCTGCTCGCCAGCGTGGTGCTGCCAACCGCCCAGAGCCGGCCGAAGTCGGACACGGCGAGCACTCCCTCGGTGGTGCCGTCGCCCGCGGCCCACCCCGTCCCGTAGGCCGCCTTCGAGGACGCCTTACCGGCGTCGGCCAGATGGCGGATTCTCGGACGTCAGGCGCCATGGTCCTGTCGGTGGTCCGGGGCGACTCCGCCAGATCAGGGCAGGACCTGGCGCTCTCCGCCGGTGCGCCACTCCAGGACGACAATGCTGGCGTCGTCCTGCAGCTGGTCGGCCTGGTGGTCGAGGACGTGGCGCATCAGGCGGCGGACCATCTCCGGGGCGGGCTGGCCGGCTGCCGCGGCGGCGCTGATGAAGTCGGCCAGCCGCTGCTCGCCGAAGAACTCCCCGGCCGGAGAGCGGGCCTCGGTGATGCCGTCGGTGTAGAGCAGCAGCCGGTCGCCCGGTTCCAGCCGGGTCTCGCAGCAGACCGGCTTGTCCTCCTGCAGGCCCAGCGGCCGGGCCGGTGGGCAACGCGGGAGCCGCACCAGCGACGAAGCGCGCAGGATCAGCGGGGCGGGGTGGCCGGCGTTGATCCACCGCAGCCGGCCGGTGCCGATGTCGAAGCGGGCCAGGACGGCGGTGGCGAACCGGCTGCCACCGAGCTGGCCGGCGATGGCCCCGTTGACCTCAGCGGCGATGTCGGGCAGGTCCAGTGCGTTGCGGCGGGCGTGCCGGTAGGCGCTGATCGCCACGCTGGCCAGCACCGCAGCCGGCAGCCCGTGCCCGACCGAGTCGATGACCAGCAGCTCGGCGGTGTCGCCGTTGACCGCGTAGGTTCAGTGCCCGGCAATGCCCTGGTCGGTCATGAGCCGTCGCCTTCCAGGCAGCCGCTGTTCGTCTCGCCCGACGGCGAACGTCGCCGAGGTCTGCTCATCCTCGCCCTTGCGGGGTTCCATTCGGTTGACAACCGGTCCGCGCTCCTAATCTCTTTGCTCCATGGCTACGAAGACTCAGGCTGTTCTGGTCGATGACCTCACCGGTGACCCGGCCGACACGACCGTGAAGTTCGCTTCGGACAAGACCGAGTACCAGATCGATCTGTCGCACGAGAACGCGGCGAAAATGCGGGAAGGACTATCGGTCCCCCGACTGCTCACGCACCAGTGCTACACCGATCACCCGCCGTACGCGAGATTCAGCGCTGCCAGTCCTCCGCACCGGCCGGTGTGCGTAAGCGGTTCGGTGTCCCCGGCGCAGACATGTGAACAACCGGGTGTCCCTCAAGCCGCCATCAGAGACACCGCGGTGGAGGGCAGTCGGCGGCTGGGGCGACCAACTTACGACCAACAAATCACCGTCAACGGCAGGCACCAACCAAAGGTGGCGGACGGTCGGTTCACGCGCTGACCTGCATATCCATCATTGATCAACGGTTGCGACGACGCAGAGATCAACTCGTAGGGTTCAACAGGGGCTCTCGGTTCGGTGGGCTGGGCGGCGTCCTCGGCGTGGCAGTGCAGGACGAGGCCTTCGGGTGACGATGTCGCGGTGACGAAGCGGGAGCGCATCGACCGGGACCTTCTGCATCGCCGCGCTCAGGTTGCGGTGCCGTCCGGTCTGGCTCGGGGCGACGACGTCGACGACCTGATGGCAGCCGCGGCTCCCAGCCACGTGCCCGGCTGGTTCACCCCGGATGTGGCTCTGCTCGAGCTGGCCGTCACGGCGCTCGATCTCGCGTGCCCGGCCGGCGCCGGGCCGCTGGAGTACGAGGGGCTGCGCGAGCGCTACCTGCCGGAGGTGACGTTCCGCGGCCGGGTCGAGCACCGCAACACCCAGTACGCCCTCTACGCCGCCGCCTGCATGCACGGCGGCCTGCAGCCCGATCTGCTCAGCGACGCCGGCTGGTGGCAGACCCCGCTGTGGCAGTACGCAGTGTTCGCCGTCGTCATCTACAGCCGGGCCGCGGCTGAGCGCCTGACGGTGCCGGTGGGCGAGGTGGCCCGGCAGATCGCCGCCCGGCACGGCCTCGAGCTCACCGCGTGACCAGTTCGGGTCCCGGGGAGGGGCGACCACAGGCCTCCACGTGGCCGTAGAGAGCCGGCTCGCGTCACCGATCCATGACCAATGGAGCGGAGAACAGGGGTCTCCAGGGCCTGGAACGGGCCGTCCGGAGGGTCCTCCAGACCTTCGCCAAAGGCCTGACAGGCGGGCTGACCTGCGGAAATGCATTCAGCGGGTGACCGGAATCGAACCCGCATGGCCAGCCTGGAAGGTGTCTCGAGCCCCCACGGGCGGCAGCGGAGCTCGCGTCGATCCTCGGCGTCGCAGGGTCGAGGACGCCGGCCGGCCGCGCCCGGCGCCCGAGGCTCTGGCGCCGGCGCTCTGTCGCCCGGCTGAGCAAGGCGCGGATGGGTGCCAGACTCGGCCGGTGCAGCCGCGGCGTCTCCTGCTGATCCGCCATGCCAAGGCCGCCGGCGGCCCGGTCGACCGGGAGCGGCCACTGACTGCCGACGGCGTGCGGCAGGCCGCGGCGCTCGGGGCCTGGCTGGAGCACGCCGGTCTGGTGCCTGACCGGGTGCTGGTGTCCCCGGCCCGCCGCGCGGTACAGACCTGGGAGCAGGTCGGCGCCGCACTGTCGACGGGAGTGCAGCCGATCGGCGACGCGCGGATTCACGACAACACCGTCGATGCGCTGCTCGCGGCGATCCGGGAGACCCCGGAGGACGCGCTGTCGGTGGCCGTCGTCGGGCACAACCCCTCGATCGGTGAGCTGGCGGGCGTCCTCGACGATGGTCGGGGCGATCCGGTGGCGCGACGTGGCGTCGAGTCCGGGGTTCCGGCCGCAGGTGTGGCGGTGTTCGACCTCGCCGTGCCCTTCGCCGCCGTCGCGCCGGGCGTGGCGACGCTGAGGAACTTCCGGGTGCCCGGCGACTGAAGGGGACACCCCTTGATTGCCTCGAGGGCAAGGCGCGGAATCAAGCAAACTGACCTGGAGCGCGACGGCTGCTGACGGCGCCGGAACCAGCGCTTGCCGCCGAGGCAGCGAGTGAGGGCGTCGGTCATGGCCTGTCGAGAGGGCCGAACCGAAGCGGTGTGCCGCCGGAATCTCTTGAGGGCCGTCTACACGGACACCATCGGACGTGCTCGCGGTGGTCGGTGCGAGCGGCGTCCGGCCAGCAAGCGACCGTCACGTGTCCAACGTCGCCGCTATGACCGAAGAGCTGCGGCGCGGAAGAAGCCTGCAGCCGCCGGCTGAGGCCACAGTCAGCGCCGACGACGAGTGCTGAGAGCTGGCCGGCGTGGTGGCAGTTCTGGTTGCAGTTGGTCGCGTTCGCGGCTATTCGTAGCCGTGCGCGGCCGTATTTGTCCGCTGGTCACACGGGTTACGGAACTGTGGCGAACCGCCATGAACGCGATCATGACG
Organism: Geodermatophilus siccatus; assembly: GCF_900103785.1. Taxonomy (GTDB): domain Bacteria; phylum Actinomycetota; class Actinomycetes; order Mycobacteriales; family Geodermatophilaceae; genus Geodermatophilus; species Geodermatophilus siccatus. The sequence continues at coordinate 535,562 of NZ_FNHE01000003.1, forward strand.
GCCTGGCAGTGTGAGAACCGGGGAGCTCGCGCCGCTTATGTCCAGGTGTCCGAGGGGGGACTTGGGCACCGCGAAGTGGGAGCCGTCCCACCAAACGCCGTCCCGGTGGGGGAGGGGCGCGGTGTGCGCGGCTTCGTGGACATGTTTGGAACGTAGCGCGACCTGCGGACAGAGCCGAGATCGTCGCTCTGCCGCAGCCTCTCGGGCGCGCTCCGCAAGGCGCTGCCCGGGGCGGTACTGCGACCAGCAGCTGCCAGGAGGAGGGAGGGGTGGCGACAGCAGCGAGGTGAGACAGGCCCATGCCAGCCGGCAGGATGCAGCCGATCGGCCGGATGCTCAGCGCGGAGCGGGGCGCCGGGGCGGAGGCCGCCCATACGTGGTTCGCGCGTAGCGCCTCGTTCGGACCATGTTGATCACGTGCTGCCGATGCCCGTCAGCTTCTCTGGTCCCCGGACGTCAGCCGGCGCCACCGGGATCGGTGTCCGGGCGAGGACCCCCGGCGGAGGTCGTGTGGCGTCCGGTCCGCCGGTCGCGTGTCACCAGCGCCACGAGGACTCCGACCGCCACCCCGAGGAGGGTCTCGAGGGCCCGGTCGACCAGCAGCTGTCCGATCGGCTCGGGGCGTGCGAGGTCGACCAGCAGCAGTGCCAGCGGGGTGATCGTCACCAGCGCCGCCCCATAGTGGCGGGCGACCAGCAATTCAGTGATGAGCTGCAACCCGGCGGCGACGAGGATCGTCACGATCGGTGTCAAGGGAAGGGCCAGCAGGAGTGCGGCCACGCCCAAGCCGACCACGGTGCCGAGCACCCGGTGCACGCCGCGCACCACCTGACGGCGCAGCGTGACGGTGGCCAACGGGACGACGGCGGTGGCCATCGCCCAGTACGGGTGGCCAATGCCGGTGGCGGTGGCGAGCCCGCCGGCCAGGAGGACGGCGACTGCGCACCGGACGGCATGGATCCGCTGCCGGTGCAGCGGGGGATCGGCGGGCGCAGGTCCGCTCGCGGGCGCACCGAAGCGGGCCGGCTCGAGCGCGGCCAGCAGCACGGCGAAGGCGGCGGTGCCGGCGGCCACAGCTGTCGCCGACACCACAACGGAGGGTGCGCCGAGGGGTACCGCGGCGCAGGCGGCCACGGCGAAGACGGCGAACATCGGCCCCGGTGGACGCCACCTGAACCGGTCGGAGGCGCGGGCCGCCGCCGACGCCCACAGGGCCGTCACAGGCACCGCCAGCCATGCACGGTCGGCACTGAGGGCGACGGCGGCGCCGGAGGCCACCGCCGCGGTGAGCACCAGCCCGACCGCCGCCTGGGTGCGCACCCGGGCGGTCCTCGTCACCCCGCGGGCGTAGACGGCGGTGAAGGCGCCGAAAGTCGCGTACAGCGACCACTCCGGCCGGCCCGCCGCCCACAGCAGGAGCAACGGAACGGCGATGGAGAGCCCGGCGCGCACGGCGGTCGGGGTGGTGGCGGACTGGGGCGTGACCTCGGTCAGGCGGGCGACGGCTCCGCGCCACCGGGACGCGGCCGGGTCGGAGGTCACGGGGAGAGGATGACCGTCGGCGAACCGGCGAATGGTCGCGGGCCCTCCAGCTCCTGCCTCGGACGGCGTCCAGGGGACTCGCTGACGTGCGCGCGTCCTCGGTGGAGATGACACCAGCAGCTGCGTCACCGTCCCGACGCCGGCGAGGAACGTCCTCCATCACGGTGGTCCGCTGTCGACCGACGGTCTGAGCGGCAACATGGTGTGTCGCGCGGTGCTCGGCTGACCCGGGGGACGGGTCGCGCCGCTTGGGGGCGCGCTCAGACCCACGCCGTCGGTCGCGTCGATGCCAGCAACTGCCATCCGGCGGCACGGCCGGACGTCCTCCTGAGCGGACGTGCGGTGCTAAGCGTCGGGCGGACCGTGGCCGACGACGCTGCCGGCCCCGTGGACTACTGCGAGCGCAGTACGCCGCCCGGGGAAGCCTGCGCGGGGACGACGCCGTGAGTGCCCGCCGGCGGGGAGGCTGCCGCTGTGAACTCCCGTGTCTCCACCACCAGCATCGCCGCGAGCGCGGCCGTGCTGCTGTCCCTGGGTCTCGTCGGCTGCCGCTCGGACGACAGCAGCGACTCGTCCTCGTCCTCCTCCGCGTCCGCGTCGTCGTCGGGGTCGTCCACCTCCACGCCGGGGTCGGGCGACGTCGTCGCCCTGGCCGAGGCGTTCGTGGCCACCCTGGACGAGGACCAGGCAGAGGCGCTGCAGCAGGACTACACGTTCGAGAACGCCACCAACTGGTCCAACTTCCCCAACGCCCTGCTGACCGGCGACTTCGGCTTCCCGGGCGGCGGGGCACCCAGCGGTGGCCCGCCCAGCGGTGGCCCGCCCACCGGCGGCGGCGCGGGCTCGACCGGCAGCACCGGCCGGGTGGGCCTGCAGACCGACAGCCTCACCGACCAGCAGTGGTCAGCCCTGGAGGACCTGCTCGCGGGCGTCACCGGCAGCGCGGCGAACGAGGGCTTCGACGAGATCCTGCAGCACCTCGCGGCCGACGACTACCTCACCGACAACGGCGGTGGCGACGACTACGGCAGGGGCGACTACTTCATCGCCTTCCTCGGTGAGCCCAGCGACTCCGGCACCTGGGAGCTGCAGTTCGGCGGCCACCACCTGGCCGTGGCCAACACCTACGTCGACGGGGCACTGGCCGGCGCCACGCCGTCCTTCCGCGGCATCGAGCCGTTCGAGACCGTCGAGCAGGACGGCGAGACGGTGCAGCCCGAGCAGCAGGAGCAGGCCGCGTTCGCCGCGCTGCTGGCGTCGCTCAGCGAGGAGCAGCTGTCCACCGCGCGGCTCTCGGAGACCTACGGCGACATCCTGCTCGGCCCCGGCAACGACTGGGCGTTCCCGGAGACCTCGGAGGGCCTGGTCGGCTCGGAGCTCGACGACGAGCAGAAGGCGCTGCTGCTGGCCGCGATCGCCACCTACGTCGGTGACGTCGACGACGCGAACGCGGAGTCCATCCTCGCCGGGTACGAGAGCGAGCTGGACGACACCTACGTCGCCTTCTCGGGCAACAGCTCGATCAGCGAGGTCGGGGACTACATCCGCATCGACGGTCCGTCGGTGTGGATCGAGTTCTCCCTGCAGAACGGCATCGTCCTGGAGGGCGCGCACCCGCACGCGGTGTGGCGGGACAAGCAGTCCGACTACGCCGGTCTGACCTCCTGAGATGACGGTGACCTCGGCCCGGACCCCGCGCCGTCCCCTGCGCGGGGTCCGGGCCGGGGCCCTCGGGCGGCGGGCGGCCGGCGCCGTCCTGCTGGCCGCCGTGGCCCTGCTGTCCTCCGCCGGCCCCACCTGGGCACACGTGGTCCCCTCCACCGTGCTGCAGCTCGACGTGCACAGCGACCGGGTGGACGGCGACCTGCTGGTGCCGGCGACCGATCTGGCGGCCGCCAGCGGGCTGTCCCTCGTCGGTGCGGACGGCGCCAGCCTGCCCGTGGACGCGGACACCGCCGGCGCCGTGGTCGACTACCTGACCGACCACGTCGCGGTTACCTCCGACGCCGGCGACTGGGATGTCCAGGTCACCGATGTCGCGGTCACCACGACCGAGCAGTACGGCACCGGGAGCTTCCCCGCGGTGACCGCCGACGTCGTCCTCACGCCGCCGGCCGGCGCCGACGTGCACCGCTTCGAGCTGGACTACGACGCCGTGGTGCACCAGGTCATCACCGCCGACGTCTACGTGGTGCTGCGCAGCGACGACACCGGCGCGGTCCCGGCCGGGAACCTGCCGGCCACCCTCGGCGCGGTGGCCGTGGACACGGTGACCGGCGCGATCCCCGCGCTGCAAGTGGACCTGACCGGCAACACGGCGAGCGGCACTCAGGCCGGATTCCGCGGCATGGTGGCCCTCGGGGTCTCCCACATCGCCGAGGGCACCGACCACCAGCTGTTCCTGCTCACCCTGCTGCTGCCCGCCCCGCTGCTGGCGGCGGCCGCCCGGTGGCAGGGGACCGTCCCGGTACGGCTGGCCATCCGGCGGATCACCGGCACGACGCTGGCGTTCACCCTGGGGCACTCGGTCACCCTCGTCCTGGGTGCGCTGGGGCTCCCGGTGCCCGGCCGCGCCGTGGAGGCCGCGATCGCGGTGAGCATCCTGGTGGCCGCCGCGCACGCCGGCCGGCCGCTGTTCCCCGGCCGGGAGCCGTTGGTCGCCGGCCTGTTCGGTCTCGTCCACGGGCTCGCCTTCTCCGGCACCCTGGCCGAGCTCGACCTCTCCGGCGGTGAGCTGGCGCGCAGCCTGCTGGGGTTCAACGTCGGCATCGAGCTCGTGCAGCTGGCCGTCGTCGTCCTGGTGCTGCCGCCGCTGGTCGTGCTCGCCCGCACCCCGGTCTACCGGCGGTTGCGCGTGGCCGGGGCGGTGCTGACCGGGGTGGCCGCCACCGGGTGGCTGCTGGACCGGCTGGGTGTCGACACCCCGCTGGCCGCGGCGGCCGATGGGCTGGGACCGGCCTCGCCGTGGCTGCCCGGGCTGTTGTGGGTGGCTGCCGTGGTCGTGGTGGCGCGGGGGCGGACCGGGGCCGGTTCCTCCCCGGCGGCGACCGGGCAGGACGTGCCGCTGGTGGGTTCCGCCCGGTGACACCGCACGGCGGGCGCGGTGCGCCCGTAGCGTGCCGGTCGTGGGTGCAGCTCCGGCAGGACGGCCGCCGTCGCGGGCGTCCCTGCGGTTCGGCGTGACCGTGGCCGCAGCCACGCTGCTGGCCGCGGTGGTCCCGGGCGGGGAGCCACCCGGGCCGAGCGACGGCCGGCACTGGACCGTGCTCGTCGGGGCCCTGGTCGCCGGCGCGGCGCTCGTGCTGCTGCACCGCCGGCCGGTGCCGGCGGTGCTGGTCTGCCTGGCGGTCTGCACCGGTGTTCAGCTTCTCGTCGGCGGGCCCACCGGGCTCGTCGTGCTCGTGCTGCTCGCTCTCCTCCTGGTCGCCCTCCGGCGGCCGCTGCGCGTGGCGCTCACGCTGCTGGTGGTCTGCTGCCTGGTCTACCTGGCCACCGACCTCGCCACGGGCGGCTGGGACAGCCGGGTGCTCGCCCCGCTGGCCCTCATGGCGGCCTGCACCGCCGCCGGTGTCGCCGTGGCCGGGCAGCAGGCCCTGGTGCACGCGGCCACCGAACGGGCTGCCGCCGCCGAGCGGACGCGGCAGGACGAGGCCGACCGGCAGGTCGCCGACGAGCGGCTGCGGATCGCCCGCGAGCTGCACGACGTCGTCGCCCACCACGTCGCGGTGATGGGGGTGCAGGCCGGAGCGGCCGAGCAGCTGCTGGACACCGACCGCGACCAGGTCCGGCTCGCGCTCGCCCAGGTGCGCGCCTCGGGGCGGACGGCGCTGGCCGAACTGGGCGCGGTCGTCGGCCTGCTGCGCACGCGCTCGGCAGCGACGGACGACGACGAGACCCACGACGACGACCTGCGGCCGGCCGCGGCCGGGCTGGCGCGGTTGCCGGAACTGCTGGCTTCGGTCCGGGCCGCCGGCCTGCGGCTGACCGTGATCCCGCAGCCCGAGCTCCCGGCGGCGACCGGCCTGGACGAGGTGGCCGACATCGCCGCCTACCGCATCGTGCAGGAGTCGCTCACCAACGCGCTGCGCCACGGGACGGGGGACGCCGAGCTCACGCTCGAGGCCCACTCGGGCGCGGTCGTGATCACCGTGATCAGTCCGTTGGCGACCGGCGATCGGGCGGTCGCCCGGCAGGGGAGCGGGCACGGGCTGCTGGGCATGCGGGAGCGGGCCGCCCTGGTGGGTGCCGAGCTCCGCGCCGGACCCACCGGGTACGGGTGTTTCGCGGTGCGCGTCCGCATCCCGGCCCGCCGGCCGGCCCGCGCATGACCACGCCCATCCGGGTGCTCCTGGCCGACGACCAGCCGCTGATCCGGTCCGGGGTGGCGGCCATGCTCGGCAGCGCCCCGGACATCGTGGTCGTCGCCCAGGCCGGCGACGGCAGCGAGGCCATCCGGCTGGCCCAGCTGCACCGGCCCGACGTGGTCCTCATGGACCTGCGGATGCCGGTCCTCGACGGCATCGCCGCCACCCGTGCCATCACCGCGCAGCCCGCGCTGGCCGGCGTGCGGATCGTCGTCCTGACCACCTTCGACAGCGACCGCAACGTGCTGCTCGCGTTGCGGGCGGGGGCCAGCGGGTTCGTCGGCAAGGGCGCCGAGCCGGCCGACCTGATCAAGGCCGTCCGGGTCGTCGCCACCGGGGACGCCCTGCTCTCCCCGCGGGCGACTCGGGCCCTCGTCGAGGACTACGTGCTGGGTGGCGCGGAACCCGGGCCCGCCGACGACGACGAGGCCGACGCCCGCGCGGCGTTCAGGCAGCTGACCGAGCGGGAGCTGGAGCTCGTGACCTGGGTCGCGCTCGGGTCGAGCAACGCCGAGATCGCCGCGGCCCTGGTGCTGTCTCCCCTGACGGTCAAGACCCACGTCAACAGAGCGATGGCGAAGGTCGGGGCCCGGGATCGGGCGCAGCTGGTCGTCCTCGCCTACCGCACCGGGCTGGTCCACCCACGGATGCGGCGACCGGGACCGCCTGGCCCAGCATGAGAGCGCGGGGTCGGGCTCGCTCACGACACGGGGCCTGACCGCCGCACGCCCCGTCTGGTCCGCGACGACCCTGCCGCCCGCGTCCGCGCTGGCCACCGAACCGGGCGCAGCATGCCGCTGACCCGACCCGGCGGGGAAGGTGACCGATCAACGGCGCCCGACCGCGCGCAGCGGCGTCAGTCGAGGCGTGTACGCAGGCACCGCTCCAAGCGGGCACCGGCTGTGCGCGGAGACCACCCGGAGGGTGGCGACGACCGCGCCGATAGGCGGCTACCGTCCCGCCGTGGCCTGCTGCGCAAGGAGCACGAGCCGGTGGCGGCCTGAACCGTCCCGGGTTCAGTGGAGGCTCTGGTGCGCCCCGGGTCCGGTGCACCCCTCCCTCACTGGTCAGCCGACTTCTGACGTCGATGGCGGTGGACGTCGCCGGTGACGGCGATCGACGCGTGGCCGAGGATCTCCGACACCACCCTGGGCGAGACGCCGTGGGCACCTGCGTCCCCACGACGGTCCCTGCAGACACACAGCTCCGGTCAAGCCGCGCCTCAGGTCGCCGGACGAGCATGCAGCACGTACGGACCTCGACACCTCCCTCGCGGCGTCGGCCAGTTCGGCTGTCACGCCTCCCTGGCCGGCCCGCGCCGGACCCTTGGCGCACCCGAGGCCGTCGTCCGGTACCCATCGACCACATCGAGGAGCGCATGGACACGATGACCAGACGGACCTTTCTGCGAGCCGCCTCCGCCACACAGGCGGCGACGACTCGACCGCGGTCGGGCCAGGGCCCGGGACGGCGGCAGCGGTGACCTCGACCGGATCGACGGCGCCCGGCTACACGAAGCACAGCGACCTGGCCTATGCCGCCGGGGTGGGTCGCGCGCACCTGTTGGACCTCTACGTCCCGACCGGTGTGCGAGGTCCCTTCCCGGTGGTGATCGTGCAGTTGGGGTCGGCCTTCATGAGCGACGACACCAAGTCCGGCAGGCCTGCGGGCGGACCGCCACCGGGGGTCCTGCCGCCGCTGCCCGGTGGGTCCGCGGACGCGCCCACAGGCCTGGGCGGCATGACCACCGCGCAGGTGCTCGCCCAGCGGTGGGGCCCGCGGGGGTACGCGACCGTCGGGCTCAACGTGCGCAGCAGCAGCCAGGCGAAGTTCCCCGCCCAGGTCCACGACGTCAAAGCGGCGATCCGCTACCTGCGAGCCTCCGCCCCGCAGTTCGACCTGGACGTCGACCGGTTCGCCGCGATGGGGACCAGCAGCGGCGCGTGGACTGCGCTCATGGCCGGCACGACCGCGGGGGTGCCGGAGCTCGAGGGAGACCTGGGCAACGCCGATCAGCGCAGCGACGTCCAGGCGGTCATCGACCTGTTCGGCCCGACCGACTTCCTGCAGATGGACGCGCACCGGCTGCCCGACGGCCAGCTGCACGACCCGGAGACCTCCCCGGAGTCGCAGCTGCTGGGCTTCGCCATCCAGACGAACCCGGCGGCGGTGCAGCGGGCGAACCCCGCCGCCTACGTGAGCAGGGAGAGCCCGCCGGTGTACATCGCGCACGGGCTGGCCGACCCGATCGTGCCGCACCACCAGTCCCAGCTGCTGTTCACCGCGTACGAGGCGGCGCGGGCCACCGCCAGTCTCACCCTGGTGCCCGAGGCCACCCACACCGACAGCTACCTCGACTCGGCTGACGACTCGGCGGGTCGGACGGTGCAGCACACCCGTGGCGGCCGGACCAGCACGGGCTCGGAACCCGCTCCCACGTACGACGCCCTGCTGGCGTTCCTCGACGAGCACCTGAGGCGGTGACCGCCGGGCGGCGCCGACCCGCCGCCGCGGCCCGCAGCGGCGCCGTCCTCACTCGCCGGTGCCGGTGCCGTAGTCAAGCAGCTCGTCACGCTAGGTCGCGTGGTGGTCCATGCCGGACGCGCTGGGGTTGCCGGTGCTGACCCACTCCATCCACGGCCGCGGGCCGGCGATGCGCATGTAGGCGGCCGCATCCCGGTCGATGGAGCCCGACCAGCCGGTCGGGCGGGTGCAGCGCCCGCTGACCGGGAGCTTGCCGGGTGCGCGGTCGCCACCGGGCCTGTTGCTCGACCGGCTCCCCGGCGACCTCCTGGACCGGCGGTCGGCAGGCGGGGCAGGGAGTCGGCCGCCTTCAGCGCCGGGGGTCGCCGGTCGGCCCGGCGCGACCCGGCGACTCACCGCCGGTGCCGAGGACGACGGCGAGGAAGGCACGGGCACTGGGCGTCGAGGGCGCCGGGGCTCGGTGCACGAGCCCGATCGGGTGCCGTGCCGTCGGGTCGTCGAGCCGGAGCACCGCGACCCGGGCGGCGGCCCGCGCCGTGGACGCCGGGACCAGGCCCGCGCCGAGGCCCAGGCCGGCGTAGCGGGCGACGGCGTCGGGCGTACCCAGCTCGAACGCCACGGTGCGTTCCACTGCGGCCCGGTCGAAGGCCGCGTCGGCCTGCAGGCGCAGCCCGGACTCGCGCCGCATCTCGATGAAGGGGCCGGTCGCGGCGAGCTCGTCGAGTGCCACGCCGTCGCGCCCGGCGAGGGGGTGGGTGGGCGCGACGACGGCGACCAGCGGTTCGTCGGCGAGGAGGTGGTGGACGAGGCCGGGCGGGAGCTGCTCGGCGTAGAGGCCGACGAACGCCAGGTCCAGGTCCCCGGTGCGGACCGCTTCGGCCATGTGCCGGCTCCCGGTGTCGTGCACGGCGATCTCCACCGCGGGGTGCCGTTGGTGGAACGCGAGCAGGGCCCGGTCGAAGCGGGGCAACCGCATCGCGGCCGTCCCGATGACCCCCAGCCGCAGTCGCCCGGTGACCACGCCGGAGAAGCCGGCGAGCTCGGCCCGGGCCACCTCGGCACCACGCAGGAGCTCCCGGGCGTGGGGGAGGAGCAGCTCGCCGGCAGGAGCCACCCGCACCGACCGGCTGGTGCGGTGGAACAGCGTCACCCCCAGCTCCCGCTCCAGCCGGGCCACCTGCGCGCTGAGGGCGGACTGGACGACGTGGCACCGGGCGGCGGCCCGGGTGAAGCTGCGTTCCTCGGCCACCGCCACGACGTACTCGAGCTGCCGCAGATCCATCACCGTCTCCGATCGTTCGGGCCACATCATGGCGTTGGACTCTGTGACGGCGGTCTCGGATCCTCGTAGGTGCAAGGACGCCCGCCGGGGCCGGTACACCCCCCGGGGCCCGGGCGTGGCTCACCCCGACCGCATCCGCCGTCGGGCTCGTCGTCGGCCGGCCGCTGCAGGGCCACTGGCGAACGGACTCATGGCGGGGACCCGTGGACGGTCCCCGCCGGCCCCCTTCGTGCACTCCGCGCGGGACCGCACTGCCTGGATCCGGCGCGCCACCCTGAGGAGCTCTGCATGACCACAGCGATCACGAAGACCGCCGAGCAGGACACCCGACGGCGCCGGACGGTGGCCTGGGTCGCCGGCCTCGGCTTCCTCGGTCTGGTCTTCGACGGCTACGACCTCGTCGTCTACGGCACCGTCCTGCCCATCTTCCTGGACGACCCCACGCAGATCGGTCCGGTCACACCGGCCGTGGGCGGGGCCCTGGGCAGCTACGCCCTCGTCGGTGTGCTCGTCGGCGCGCTGCTGGCCGGCACCGTGTCCGACGTCCTCGGCCGGCGCAAGCTCATGCTCCTGGCCTACGGGTGGTTCGCCGTCGGGATGGGCGTCACCGCGTTCAGCCAGTCCACCACCGTGTTCGGGCTGATGCGGTTCCTCACCGGCCTCGGCATCGGCTGCCTGCTGGCCACCACCGCCGCGCTCGTCTCCGAGTACGCCCCGCCGGGCAAGAAGAACCTCTACAACGCGCTCACGTACTCGGGCATCGCGGTGGGGAGCACGCTGTCCGCGCTGCTCGCCATCTTCCTGCTCCCCGCGATCGGCTGGCGGGGCATGTTCTTCATCGGCGCGCTCCCCCTGGTCACGCTGCTCCCGCTGGCGGTCGTCAAGCTGCCGGAGTCGTCGGTGTGGCTGCAGGCCCGCGGCCGCCTCGAGGAGGCCCGTGCCCTCGCCGAGCGGACCGGCGTGCCGCTCTCGGAGGCACCGGCGGTGGCCGCGACGTCCGACCGCCGCGAGCGGGTCGGCTTCGCCGGGCTCTTCAGCGGGGCCAACGCCCTGCCGGCCATCCTGCTCGGGTTCATGAGCGTGACCGGCCTGGTGCTCGTCTACGCACTCAACACGTGGCTGCCCGAGCTGATGGGCCGCGCGGGCTTCACGACCAAGGGTTCGCTGGCGTTCCTGCTCGTGCTCAACGGCGCTGCGGTGGTCGGTCAGCTGATCGGCTCCCGGCTGGCCGACCGCTGGGGTCCCAAGCCCGTCGTCGCCGGCTTCTTCCTGCTGGGTGCGGTCGCCATCGCCCTGCTCACGCTGAGCCTGCCGCTGGGGTTCCTGCTGCTGTTCGTCGCGCTCGCCGGGGTCGGGACCAGCGGCACGCAGACCCTGGTCTACGGCTTCGTGGCCAACTACTTCCGCACGAACGTCCGGGGCGCGGCGGTGGCGTGGTGCGCCGGGTTCGGCCGGCTCGGTGGGATCGGCGGCCCGCTGCTCGGCGGTCTGCTGGTCGGCGCCGGCCTCGCGCTGAACTCGATCTTCCTCATCCTGGCCGGCATCGCCCTGGCCGGCGTCGTCCTGACCCTGCTGGTGCCGACCCGCCGGGCGCACGAGCTGCACCCCACCGTCGTCGAGCCGTCCGCGACGACGCCGGGTGTGGCGCAGGCCGCGCAGCTCGGCCGCTGACCCGGCCCGGTGTCCTGACCGCCCTCGGCCACCTGGAGGCCCACCGTGTACGACCGGATGCTGGTCGCCGTCGACGCGTCCCCCGACTCCCCGGACGACTCGCTCGCGCGTACGACGCAGTTCGCGACGATGGCCGGGGCCTCGGTCCACCTGCTGCACGTCACCCGCGGGCACCTCGGCGCTCGTGACATCACGGCCGGCGCCGGGTTCGGGGTCGACCCGGTCGAGGACGACGTCGACGTCCGGGACCGGCAGGTCGTCCAGGACGCCGTCGATCGGCTGGCCTCGGCCGGCATCGAGGTCCACGGCGAGCTCGTCGGGGCCACGGAGCACGACATCGCCGACGTCATCGTCCAGCGCGCCGAGGAACTGGCCGTCGACCTCATCGTCCTCGGCTACCAGCACCACCGGGGGTCGACCGTCGCCGAACACGTCATCCGGCGGCGGCCGCACTGCTCGATCCTGCTGGCCCGGCCGCCGGAGTCCCACCGGGGACGCCGGTGACCGGTGCCGACTCCCCGTCCACCCACGGGAGACCCCGTGTCCCCCGTCCCCGCATCCGCAGCGAGCGGACCCACCACCACCAAGGAGCACTCATGAGGACCGTCGTCGTCACCGATCCGCCGCGCGCCGACGTCGGCGACGCCGAGACCCTCGGCACCTTCGGCGCCGCCACCGTGCACGAGGCCCTCGGCCGGGTCGGCTACCTCGGCCCGGAGTTCCGGCCGGCCTGGCCGGGGGCGCGCATGGGCGGCACGGCCGTCACGGTCCTGTGCTGGCCCGGCGACAACCTGATGATCCACGTCGCGATCGAGCAGTGCCGACCCGGCGACGTCCTGGTGGTGGCCACCAACTCCCCGTCGACCGACGGGCTGTTCGGGGAGCTGTTCGCCACCGCCCTGGCCCACCGAGGGGTGCGCGGCGTCGTGCTCGGCTGCGGCGTGCGCGACGTGGCCGAGCTGCGCGAGATGGGCTTCCCGGCGTGGTCCCGGGTGGTCAGTGCGCAGGGGTCGGTCAAGGCGACCGCCGGCGCGGTCAACGTGCCGGTCGTCCTCGGCGGGCAGGTCGTCCACCCCGGCGACGTGGTGGTCGGCGACGACGACGGGGTGACGGTCGTGCCGCGGGCCGACGTCCCCCGCGCGCTCACCGCCTCCCGGGCCCGGCTCGACAAGGAGGCGGTCAACCGCGCCGCCTTCCAGCGCGGCGAGCTGGGGCTCGACCGGTACGGGCTGCGCGACCGGCTGCCGGAGTTCGGCATCGAGTACGTGAAGTACGAGGAGTACGTCGAGGGCACGCCGTGAGCTACGACGAGACCGGGGTCCGCTGCACGATGCTGCGCTCCGGCACCTCCCGCGGCCTGTACTTCGAGCCGGGCGACCTGCCCGCGGACGACGCGGCTCGTGCCGACCTCCTGCTGCGCCTGATGGGCACCCCCGACCCGCGGCAGATCGACGGCCTCGGCGGGGCCACCTCGCTCACCAGCAAGGTCGCCGTCGTCGGCCGGTCGGAGCACTCCGACGCCGACGTCGACTACCTGTTCCTCCAGCTCGGCGTGGACGCGCCCACCGTCAGCGACCAGCAGAACTGCGGCAACATCCTGGCCGGCGTCGGGCCGTTCGCGGTCGAGCGGGGCCTGGTGCCGGCCGGGGACGGGGAGACCAGCGTCCGGATCCGCATGGTGAACTCCGGCAGCGTCGCCGTGGCGACGTTCCCGACGCCCGGCGGCCGGGTCGAGTACCGCGGGGACGTCGCGATCGCCGGGGTGCCGGGCACGGCCGCTCCCGTGGTGCTCGCCTTCACCGACACCGAGGGCTCGGCGACGGGGAGCCTCCTGCCCACCGGCCGGGTCCGGGACACCGTCGACGGCGTCGAGGTCACCTGCGTGGACAACGGCATGCCGGTGGTCGTGGCGATGGCCGAGTCCTTAGGGCTGACCGGCTACGAGTCGCACGCGGAGCTGGCTGCCGATCCCGCCCTGCTCGAACGGATCGACGCCCTCCGCACCAAGGCCGGCCAGCTGATGGGCCTCGGGGACGTGAGCCGCTCGTCGGTCCCCAAGACCGCACTGCTCGCCCCGGCCCGGGACGGCGGGCAGGTCTGCACCCGGTCGTTCATCCCGGTGCAGCCGCACACCTCCATCGGCGTCCTGGCCGCGGTCAGCGTGGCGACCGGGATGCTCCTGCCCGGCGCGGTCGGGCACGAGCTCACCGCCGACTGGCCGACCGACCGCTCGACGGTCGACGTCGAGCACCCGACCGGCCACCTCCTCGTCGACGTGGTCGTCGACACCTCGACCACCCCGCCGCGCGTCGTCCGCTCCGGCGTCGTCCGTACCGCCCGAAAGCTGTTCGACGGCACGGCCTACCCCCGTGCCTGACGAAGCCGACCCCTGCCCCCGCCATCCCTCGGAGACCGTCATGCCACCGATGCACGAGATCGCCCACCTCGCCCACGTCGAGCTCCGTACCCCGGTGCTCGACCAGAGCGTCGAGTTCTTCACCCAGTACCTCGGCCTGACCGTGACCGGCTCGGCCGGGGACGCGGTGTACCTGCGCACCTGGGACGACTACGAGAACGTCTCGATCAAGCTGGTCGCCCACCCGACGTCAGGTGTCGGGCGCACGAATCTGCGCGCCACCGGCCCCGACGCGCTGGACCGCCGCGTCAAGGAGATCGAGGCCAGCGGCCACGGCGTCGGGTGGCAGGACGGCGACCCCGGCTACGGGCCGACCTACGTGTTCACCGACCCCGACGGGCACGAGTTCGGCCTGTACTACGAGAGCGAGTGGTACACGCCCCCGGCGGAACTGCGGCCCTCGCTGAAGAACCAGGCCCAGGCCTACCCGGCCCGAGGCGCCAGCGTGCGCCGCCTGGACCACATCAACTTCCTGGGCGCCGAGCCCGTCGTGAACCGGGACTTCATGCGCGACGTCCTCGGCGCCATGGTCTCCGAGCAGATCCAGCTGGACGACGGCACCATCGCGGCCGCTTGGACGACCTTCACGAACAAGAGCTACGACACCGTCTACACCCGGGACTGGACCGGTTCCCGCGGTCGGCTGCACCACATCGCGTTCGCCACCGACACCCGCGAGGACATCCTCCGCGCGGCCGACATCGCCCTCGAGCAGGGCGTGTTCATCGAGACCGGCCCGCACAAGCACGCCATCCAGCAGACCTTCTTCCTCTACGTCTACGAGCCCGGCGGCAACCGCGTCGAGCTGTGCAACGCCGGGTCCCGGCTGGTCCTGGCCCCCGATTGGCGGACGGTCACCTGGACCGAGGCCGAGCGGGCCAAGGGGCAGGCGTGGGGGCTGCAGACCATCGAGTCCTTCCACACCCACGGCACCCCGCCGGTCGCCCTCGACGACGCCGAGCCGGTGACGGTCGAGCAGGATCCCATCGAGGGGAGCGTCTGGTGAGCCTGCGCATCGCCGTCCTGGGACTGGGGGAGGCCGGGTCGGAGATCGCCCGCGACCTGGTCGCCGCCGGGGCCGACGTCCGCGGCTACGACCCGAAGGGGCTGGTCGTCGAGGGCGTCGAGGTCCGCAGCAGCGAGGCCGACGCCGTCCGCGACGCCGACCTGGTGCTCAGCGTCAACAGCTCGCACGACGCCCTGACGGCGCTGCTCAACGCCCTTCCGGCGCTGCGGGCCGGGACCGTGTGGGCCGACCTGAACACCGCCTCGCCGAGGGTGAAGGCGGCGCTGGTGGAGGAGCTGGCCTGGCGGGACGTCCCGGTGGTGGACGTGGCGCTCTTGTCGCCCGTGCCCGGCAGGGGGCTGCGCACCCCGATGCTGGTCTCCGGTGAGGGGGCGGCCCGCTACGCCGAGCTCCTCGCCGGGTTCGGGGTCGAGGTCGCCATCCAGCCCGGACCCGCGGGGGAGGCGATCTCGCGCAAGCTGCTGCGCAGCGTCTTCTACAAGGGCCTGGCCGCCGCGGTGGTCGAGGCCCTCGCGGCGGCCGAGGCCGCCGGCTGTGCGGACTGGCTGCGCGGCAACATCGGCGCCGAGCTGGCCGGCTTCGACGAGCGGGCCGTCGACCGGCTGGTCGACGGCACCCACCGGCACGCCCGGCGCCGCGCCGACGAGATGACCGCCGCCGCCGACCAGCTGGCCGACCTCGGGGTGGCGCCACGGGTCGCCGCCGCTGCCCGCGACCTGCTCGCCGATCTGCGCGACCGGGAGGACCCCTCATGATCATCGACTGCCACGGCCACTACACGACGGCCCCGGTGTCGTACACCTCCTGGCGCGAGGCGCAACGGGCGGCGTTCGACGCCGGCGAGCAGCCGCCGCCCGCCCCGGTGGTCTCCGACGACGAGATCCGGGAGTCGATCGAGGGCAGCCAGCTGCGCCTGATGCGGGAGCGGGGGATCGACCTGACGGTCTTCTCGCCGCGCGCCTCGGCGATGGGCCACCACGTCGGCGACGAGGCGGTCAGCGCCCGCTGGGCCCAGCTCAGCAACGACCTCATCGCCCGGGTCGTGGAGCTGTACCCGGAGTCCTTCATCGGCGTCTGCCAGCTGCCCCAGTCACCCGGCGTGCCGATCGCGCGCTCGGTGGCCGAACTGCGGCGGTGCGTGGAGGAGCTGGGCTTCGTCGGGTGCAACCTCAACCCCGATCCCAGCGGGGGCCACTGGACCTCCCCGCCGCTGACGGACAAGAGCTGGTACCCGTTCTACGAGGCGATGGTCGAGCTGGACGTGCCGGCGATGGTCCACGTGTCGGCGGTGACGAACGGGAACTTCCACGCCACCGGGTCGCACTACCTCAACGCGGACACCACGGCGTTCATGCAGTTCCTGCAGGCCGACCTGTTCACCGACTTCCCCGACCTGCGGTTCGTCATCCCGCACGGCGGCGGAGCGGTGCCTTACCACTGGGGCCGCTTCCGGGGCCTGGCCGACATGCTCGGCCGGCCGCCGGTCGAGGAGTCGGTCATGCGCAATGTCTTCTTCGACACCTGCGTCTACCACCAGCCCGGCATCGACCTCCTCTTCGAGGTCGTCGACGTCGACAACGTCCTGTTCGGCTCCGAGATGGTGGGGGCCGTCCGGGGGATCGACCCGCGCACCGGCCACCACTTCGACGACACCCGTCGCTACGTCGAGGCGCTCGGGCTGGCGCCGGGCGACCGGGAGAAGGTCTTCGAGCGCAACGCCCGCCGGGTGTACCCCCGGCTGGACGCCGCCCTGGCTGCCCGCGGGCGCTGAGGTCGCGGTTGTCCGCATTCGTAGGCACCTGGAGGACGGCGTTCCCCGGGGCGCCGCGGTAGCCCGCTCGTCACCGCCCGCACACGAATCTGGAGGACCCATGCCCGAACCACGCCGCGTGATCCTGGCCGTCACCGGAGCCGGTGGTACCCGTCTGGCCGGGAGCCTGCTCTCCGCCCTCGTCGCCGACGAGCGCGTCAGCCACGTCGACCTGCTCGTCTCGGCGAACGGGCGCAGGCTCATGGCGCACGAGCACGGAGCGAGCGAGCGCGACGACCCGGTCGGGCTGCTGCTCGGCCAGCGGTCGGAGAAGGTGTCGGTCTGGGACCCGGAGACCGACGTCGCCGCCCCACCGTCCTCGGGCAGCTACCGCTCCTGGGGCATGCTCGTCCTGCCGTGCGCGATGGGCGCCGCCGGCCGCATCGCCCACGGCCTGGCCAACACGTTGATCGAGCGGGCCGCGGACGTCTGCCTCAAGGAACGCCGTCCCCTGGTGTTGTGCACCCGGGAGACGCCGCTGAACCTCATCCACCTGCGCAACCTCGTGCAGCTCACGGAGGCGGGGGCCGTCGTCTACCCGATGATCCCGACCTACTACAACGTGCCGCAGGACCTGCAGCAGATGGACGAGGAGTTCGTGTCCCGGCTGCTCGGCTTCATCGGCCTCGACCGGACCGAGTACTACGAGTGGAAGGACCCGGGCGGCACCGCTGCCTCGCGCGACCGGGTCCAGCGGTCCGGGGGGATGTGAGCGCCGTGCGCCTGGTCGTCGCCATGACCGGGGCCACGGGTGCCCCGATCGGCGTCCGCCTGCTCGAGGTGCTGCGGGAGCGCGAGGACGTCGAGACCCACCTCGTGATGAGCCGCTGGGCGCGGTCCACGATCGAGCTGGAGACGCCCTACAGCACCCGAGAGGTCGCCAAGCTCGCCGACGTCGTACACGGCCCCGGCGACCAGGCGGCCACCATCTCCTCCGGGTCCTTCCTCACCGACGGCATGGTCGTCGTCCCGTGCAGCATGAAGACGCTCGCCGGCATCCGCACCGGCTACGCCGACGGGTTGATCGGGCGGGCGGCAGACGTCTGCCTCAAGGAGCGACGCAGGCTGGTGCTCGTGCCACGGGAGACCCCGCTCAGCGAGGTCCACCTGGACAACATGCTGGCGCTCAGCCGCATGGGCGCGGTCATCATGCCGCCCGTTCCCGCCTTCTACACGCAGCCCGCCTCCCTCGACGACGTGGTCGGGCACATCGTGGGCCGCGTCCTCGACCAGTTCGGGCTCGCCGGTCCGGACGCCCCTCGCTGGGCCGGCCTGGCCGCCGCCCGGCGCAGCGGATCGCGTCCGGCTGGAGGCCCGTCCGCCGACGACACCCATGAGGGAGCAGACACGTGACCGGATCCACCACCCCCGCACCGAAGGCGGCCGTCCGCGACCTGCGCGAGGCGATCGAGCTGCTCAAGGCACACGACGGGCAGTTCGTGTCCACGGCCGTGGAGGTCGACCCCGAGGCGGAGCTCGCCGGTGTCTACAAGAAGGTCGGTGCCGGCGGCACCGTGCAGCGTCCTACCCGTGTCGGCCCCGCGATGCTGTTCGAGAACGTCAAGGGCTACGACATCCCCGTCATCGTCGGCGTCCTGGCCTCCCGCAAGCGCATCGCGCTGTTCATGGACGCCGACGAGGAGTTCCTCGGCCGCCACATGCTCGATGCGATGCAGCACGCCACCGACCCGGTGCTGGTCGACAGCGCCCCCTGCCAGGAGGTCGTCCAACTCGCCGACGAACCCGACTTCGACCTGCGCACGCTGCTGCCGGCACCGACGAACACGCCGGAGGACGCGGGCCCGTACTTCTGCATGGCGGTCCTGCGCGGCACCGACCCGGAGACCGGCCAGCACGACGTGACGATCCACCGGCTGTGCGTGCAGGGTCGTGACGAGATCTCGGTCTTCATGCAGACCGGCCGGCACATCGGCTTCATGTACGAGAAGTACGACGCGATGGACGAGCCGATGCCGATCACCATCTCCATGGGCATCTCTCCAGTGGAGTACATGGCGATCTCCTTCGAGCCGCCCTCGACGCCGTACGGCTTCGACGAGCTCGAGTTCGCCGGCGGACTCAAGGGATCGCCCGTCGAGCTGATCAAGGCGAAGACCGTCGACGAGGCCGCCCTGGCGTCGGCCGAGATCGTCATCGAGGGCGAGATCCAGCCGAAGCGCCGCGTCGCCGAGGACCAGCACACGAACACCGGGTTCGCGATGCCGGAGTTCCCCGGCTACGACGGCGTGGCCAACCCCTCGCTGCCGATCATCAAGGTCAAGGCGGTCACCACCCGCACCAACCCGATCCTGCAGACCCTGGTCGGCCCGGGTGAGGAGCACGTGAGCCTGGCCGGAATCCCCACGGAGGGGTCACTCACCCAGGCCCTCGACGACGCCCTGCCCGGGCTGGTGACGAACGTCTACTCCCACTCCGCGGGCGGCGGAAAGTACGTCGGGATCCTGCAGATCCACAAGCGCGACCACAACGACCAGGGCCGCGAGCGGCAGGCCGCCCTCGTCGCCTTCGGCGCGTTCCCGGAGATGAAGCACGTCATCCTGGTCGACGACGACGTGGACATCTTCGACACCGACGACGTGCTGTGGGCCATGACGACCCGGTTCCAGGCCGAGCGCTCGGTCATCCCGATCCCCGGTGTGCGGTGCCACCCGCTCGACCCGTCCGCCGATCCGGAGTTCCTCTGGACGAACCCCGACCACGGCATCTCGACGAAGGTGATCTTCGACTGCACCGTGCCGTGGAGCCTGCGCGACCGGTTCATCCGCGCACCGTTCCAGGACGTCGACGTCACACGCTTCCTGCCCGACTGGGCCGGGGACTGACAGGCCTCGCCTCCGGAGGGCAGAGCCGTCACTGAGCCCCGCCAGGAGCTCGGGCCGGCAGCTCACCGGGGGCCATGACGGGAGCGTGTCGTGCGCCCCTCACGCTTGCCGGCGGGGGCGCTGATGAGAACCGGGTGCGGCACAGCACGAGGGACTCCCGACCACGATCAGCGTCGCGATGTGTCGGGTTCGGCGAGGAGAGCGAGCCCGAGGGCGCGGTCGAGCAGCCGGAACCGGTAGGCGGCGGTCAGCACGACGAACCACAGGACGAGCGCGGGGAGCACCGTCGCGAACACCGGTTCCGCGGCGTCGGTGAGCCCGAAGTAGCCGGTGAACCAGGGCATCACCAGCCCCGCGGTGAAGGTCGCGACGAGCACGGCGACCAGTACGGCCGGTCGCCGGTCGCCGTCCGGCCGGGTCCAGGAGGCGAAGAGCCTGGACGGCGGCTTGAGAAAGAGGAGCAGGAGGAAGGCTGCGTAGGACACGAACGTCGACAGGGCGGTCTGCGCACCGATGGTCGCGACCGCCTCGGAGAATCCGGCATCGTCGGCCGACACCCCGGTCCAGTCCTCGAAGCGGGCCACGAAGTCGGCCGGGACCTCGCCGCTGGGCGGGCCGGCGAGCAGGGACGTGTAGTGGTAGGCGTAGACTGCGACGCCGGCGGCGGCGGTGACCAGCGCGGCGGGGATGACGAACCGCCCGAGGTTCGCCAGCAGGTGCCGATCAGGTGGTTCCGGCCGCGCCCACATCGTCAGGAACAGGGTGGGGAGGCCGACCGTCAGCAGGGTCAGGCCCACCTGCGCGGGCGAGTACGGGAACCCCAGGCCGAGCATGGTCACCGCGAGGATGACCAGGCCCTGGGTGGCCACCCGAGCGAGGAACACCTGCATGGAGGTCGCGATGCCGCTGATGATGCGGCGGCCCTCCTGCCGGGCGGGCACCAGCGCGGCCAGGGAGTCCTCGGTCAGCACGATGTCGGCGACGTCGCGGGTGACGGCGCTGCCGCTGCGCATGGCGACACCGACCTGCGCGGCCTTGAGCGCGCGGGCGTCGTTGACGCCGTCGCCGAGCATGGCGACGTAGCGGCCCTGCCGGCGCAGCGCGCCGACCAGGCGCTCCTTCTGTTCCGGAGCGATGCGACCGAACACGGTGGTGCGGGCGACCACCGTGTCCAGTTCAGGGTCGGACAGCCCGTCGAGGTCGGCGCCATGGACCGGCTCCGCCCCATCCAGCCCGGCCTGCCGGGCCAGGGCGGCCACGGTGCGCGGGTCGTCGCCGGAGACCACCTTGACGGCGACCCCGTCGGCGAGGAAGCGGCCGATGGTCTCGCGCACCTGCGGCCGCAGCTCGTCGGCGAGGGCGACCACGGCCAGCGGCTCGAGCGCGGGCAGCCGTGGCCGTCCGGTGCCGTCGCGCAGCGGGGCCAGCGGGTCGGCCGCGCGTGCGGCGACGAGGACCCGCAGCCCCTGCGCGACTCGTTCGCCCACCACGCCGGTGAGGGGTGCACCGGACAGGTGCGGAGCCAGGACGTCGGGGGCCCCGAGGACGACGACGCCGTCGTCGGTGCGCACCGCGCTCCACCGCAGCGACGAGGAGAACGGGATCTCCTCCCGCACCGGGCACGGGTCGCCGGGCAGGGCAGCGGCCAGCGCGCTGGTGGTGAGGTTGGCCGCGGCCGTGCTGCGGGCCATCGAGCCGACCAGCCGCTCGACGTCAGCGGCCGCCCGCCCTCCGAGCGGCACGACCTCGGCCAGGCTCAGCCGGCCGGTGGTGAGCGTGCCGGTCTTGTCGGTGCAGACGACGTCGACGTTGCTCATCGACTCCACCGCGTTCACCTGTTGCACCAGGGCACCGCGACCGCCGCTCTTCGCCGCGCCGACGGTGTAGGCGACGGCGATGAGGAAGAAAAGGCCGTAGGGCACCAGCCCGGAGAGCACCGCGGTGGTCTGTACGACCCGGACCAACGTGAACCCCTCCAGCGCCGCCTGGGCCAGGATGGCGCCGCTCATCAGCACGACCAGGCAGATGACGAGGCGGACGACGAAGGCGATGCGGCGCTGCAGCGGCGTGGTGTCGGTCGACGCCCGGCGGGCATCGGCGGTGAGGCGGCTGGCGTAGCTGGCCGCGCCGACGTCACGGGCCAGCTGATGCCCCTCCCCGCCGACGCAGAAGCTGCCCGACAACAGGTCGTCCCCCGACTTCTTGACCTGGGCGTCGGATTCGCCGGTGAGCAGCGACTCGTCGGCCTCGATGCGACCACCGTCGAGCACCGGACCGTCGACGATGACCTGGTCCCCGGGGCGCACGTGCAGCACGTCGCCGCGGACGACCTCCTCCGGAGGCACCTGGACGTCCCGTGTGTCGCGGACGACGGTCACGGTGCTACGACTCAGGAGCTGGAGCCGGTCGAGCTTGCGCTTGGCCCGGATCTCCTGCACCGCGCTGATCGCCGCGTTGACCAGGCCCAGGCCCACGCTGACGACCGCGTCGTTGACCCGTCCCAGTGCGAGCAGCGCGACGCCGATCCCGAAGAGCACCAGGTTGAAGGAGGAGAAGACGTTGGTGCGCAGGATCTGCGCATAGCTGCGCGAGGACCTGCTCACCGCGGTGTTGCCCTCGCCGCGCCGCCGTCGGGCGTCGGCCTCCTGCTGGGACAGCCCCTGCAGCGCGCCGCGAACCGCAGTCGCACCGGTCGCGTGCACGTCCATCCCGCTCGCTCCCTCAGCCTCGTCCCCCGGATCCCGGCACAGCGGACGGCGATGTCACCCGGGCCGTCATCCCGTCCGGTGGGTTGCGGGCTCGTTTCCGCCTCTCGGCAGTCTCTCCGGCCGCCACCGCGTCTGCTCACTGGCGGCATGTCCTACCCCGCCACGGACAGGTCCGACCTCGGCGCCGATCCCGGCGGGAGCAGCCCCGTGTCCGTGCCCGACGTCACGGGGGTCCCCGCGAGCCGCTACCCGACCTGTACGGAGCGGTTCCGTCGGTTGATCCTCACCACTAGCAGCTCTGCCACCACGGCACCGGCGGCGTCGAGGAGCGCATCGAGCGCGGACCGAGCGGCCATCAGAGCAGCGACCGGAACCCGGCCGCGCATGCTGTGGTGAGACCGTAGTGGACGCGCTGGCGACGGTCGGGCCGAAGGTCGACGCGCGGCAGCTGTTCGAGCAGGACCGGGCCACCCTGCTGGGCCAGGTGCAGGGCTTGGACCCGGGCGACCGGGAGCGACCGACGGCTGCGGCGCCCTGGCTGGTCCGGGACGTCGGGTCGACGAGAAGCTCACCGCCGCGTCGCCGCGACCGGCCCACCGTCGCGCCCGTCGACCGCTCGTCGGGCACGCCGAGCCGCGTCGGCCGCCAGGCGCTCGAGCGGACCCCGGCCCACCGTCCTCCGCCAGGCGACGGCGAACGCGAGGGCCGCGACCACCTGGAGCAGGTAGCCCGGGGTGGCCGCGAACACGTCCAGCGGCGAGTTGATGAACAGGACGTGTGCCGTGTACAGGGTCAGGGTCATGCCCCCGGCCGCGGCGATCGGGGACAGCCACCTCCCCGCCCGGGGCGCGACCAGCAGCAGGGCTCCGAGCAGCGCAGTGCCCGCACCGATGGTGTGGAGCAGGTCCAGTGGCGTCGAGGTGTGCGGCGCGGCGGTCGCCAGCCACCACCAGGTGTCCGTCGGCGTGATGCCGTCGCCGCCGAAGACGAGCAGGTTGCTGACCGCGGTCTCGCTGGAGCCGCTCGCGGCAGCCGTCGCGTAGAGCCGCGACTCCCCGCCCAGGGGCCCGAGCAGCACCGTCGACACCGCCCAGGCGCCGACCGCGACGGCGGCACCGGTGGCGAGCAGGCGGACGGCGACCCGGCGCTCGGACAGCCGCAGCCGGCCGATCGCGATCCCGATGCAGAGGTAGGCCATCCAGGGCAGCGCGGGGTAGAGCCCCGTGACGGTCAGCTCCAGCAGCGAGCCGAGGGGGTCGGTGACGAGCTGCCCCAGCGTGACGTTGTCACCGGACGCGGCCGGCAGCGCGGGCCGGACGAGGTGGCTGAGCACCGGGACGACGACCGCGATCGCCGTCCCGACGGCGAGCAGGACCCGCGTGGACAGCAACACCATGGGGATCGCCAGGAGGAACAGCACCGCGTAGTACACGAGGATGACGGTGGCCAGGCTCGCATCGGTCCAACCGAGGAACAGGCCGACCGCGGCGATGACCCCGGCGCGGGCGGCCAGGGACGCCGCGGTCGGCTTCCACTCACCGGCCTCGACCTGCCGCCGGCCGGTCATGAACGCGATGCCGATCCCGGCGAGCAGGGCGAAGGTGGCCGCCGACCGACCGGCCGCGAGCGCGTAGTGCCAGGTGACGTCACCGTTCTCGTCGTAGGCCCACAGCGAGTGCACCGCCATCATCCCCAGCAGGGCCAGGCCCCGGGTGACGTCCACGCCGACCAGCCGGCCGGGTGCCGCCAGGCGGTGCGGCTCCGGGGATCGACGCCGGTCCGTCCGCTCCCGGCCGGTTCGCGGTGGGCGGTGCAGTCCTGGAGCGCGAGATGGTGCGTCCGGCTGGTGCGGGCAGCTCATGGTCACCACGATGCGTGAGCCCGGCTGCGCAGCACATCCCATCGACCGGCTGCTGTGCACCCGCCGATCGGCGGGTCCTCCCACCGGCCGGCCGGCGTCGAGCTCTCGACTCCGTCAGTTCCCCGGGCGCTCCAATGACGCCTCCGGGAGACGACGGGAGGTGCTCACCGGCGCGGGTTGCGCCTCCCCGGGGAGGACGGCCTCGACGACGAAGCCACCGTCCGCGATGGAGCTGGCGCGGAAGACTCCACCGAGCTGTTCGGCGCGCTCGCGCAGGCCCACGAGGCCGTGGCCACCTCCACCGGGCATCGCGGGCGAGGGGGCGGCCTGCGGTGGCGGATCGTTGCGGACCGTGACCCGCAGGGCCGGCCCGGCCGGGGACAGGGTGACCGTGACCGGGGCGCCGGGCGCGTGCTTGCCGACGTTGGTCAGCGCCTCCTGCACGGTCCGGTAGGCCGCCCGCTGGACGGCGTCGGGCCAGCTGCGGTCGGCGACCCCGTCGACGCGCAGGGCAGCGTCCTGGCCGCTGTCCCGGACCAGCCGCGGGATGTCGCCGATGCCGGGTTGCGGGGCCAGCTCCTGCGCCGGCTCACCGGACGAGCGCAGGACGCCGACCATCTGCCGCAGCTCGGTGAGGGTCTGCACGCTGAGGCGGCGGATGGTGTCGGCGGCCGCACGGACGTCGTCGTCGGCAGTGGTGGTGCTCAGCGCTCCCGCTTGCACGGCGATGAGGCTGACCTGGTGGGAGACCACGTCGTGCATCTCGCGTGCCAGCCGCGTGCGCTCCTCGGTCAGCACGGTCTGGGCCACCAGCTGCTGCTCCCGTTCCCGGCCTGCGGTCAGCTCGTCGAACCGGTTGGACAGCTCCTGACGGGTCCGGACCAGCAGGCCCAGGGCCACCGGGGCGCCGGCGAAGACCGCGGCGTAGATCAGCCCGAGCGGGTCACCGAACAGGTCACCGACGTCCACCCGGTCCAGGGGCCACGGGAGGAAGTAGCCCAGCCCGGCCACCACCGCGCAGGCCGCGATCGGCAGCCGGGACCGGGCGACCGCGGCCACGGTGTAGAGGGCGGCCAGCGGGGCGATCAGGACGTAGCCGCTGAACAGCGCGGGCACCGTCAGGGCGAAGACCGCGAGGGGGTGCCGACGCCGGACGGCCAGCGCCAGGGCGGCGACCAGGGACAGGGTCAGTGTGCTGCGGACGGCGTAGGCGTTGCTCAGCCAGGCGTCCAGCAGCGCCAGGGCCACCAGCCCGGCGTCCACGAGCGCCGCACGGAGCCGCCGGTCCACGGTCAGCGCCCCTCGTCCTCGACCGGCACGATCCCGGCCTCCTGGGCCACCACGGCCGCCTGGACCCGGTTGGCCACGCCCAGCTCGGCGAGGACCGCGCTGACGTAGTCCTTCACCGTGGCGGTGCTCAGGTACAGGCGCCGACCGATCTCCGCGTTGGACAGTCCCAGGCCCATGAGCCCCAGCACCTCCCGCTCGCGGGGACTCATCGCCCCGATCCGGGTCACGCTCGCCGGCGGTGCAGCCCGGTCGCGGTAGCCGTCGATCACCGTGCGGGCGACCGAGGGGGAGAGCACTCCTCCGCCGCCGGCGAGCGCCCGGACGGCGGCGATCAGGTGCGCGGGCTCGGTGTCCTTGAGCAGGAACCCCGCCGCCCCGGCGCCGAGCGCCTCGGCCACGAAATCGTCGGAGTGGAACGTGGTCAGCATCGCGACGACCGGAGGATCGGGCAGACGGACCACCTCACGGAGGACGGTGAGGCCGTCGACCTCGGGCATCCGGATGTCCAGCAGCACGACGTCCGGCCGGTGGCGACGGATCTCGGCCACGGCCTCGGCCCCGTCGCAGGTGGCGACGACGTCGACGTCCGCCGCCGAGCCCAGGATCATCCGGAGACCGGACCGGACCAGGGCCTCGTCGTCCACCACCATGACGCGGTGCATGCGGCTGCCTCCCAGCGCCGTCGGGAACTCCATCTTCCACAGAGCGGCGGAGACCTGACCCCGCCCGTCCTGCCGTGATCACCCCGTAGAGCCACCGCGACTGGACCGCTCTGTCTGAGCCGGCGCGAGAGTCTCGCCTCTGTCGGCGCCAGCGCCCCGCCGTCAGCCACGCACTGGTCGTGGTGGGCGGCGTGGTCAGCAGGCGGTGAGGTCCACGCCGTGATCCTCGTCGGCGCGCGGACAACCACACGTCGCACTTGAGTCCTTCGTCTGCTCGTCCGGTAGGGCCCTTCTCGTCCGGCAGGAGGCCGGACAGGCCGGAGAGGCGCTGACGAGAAGCGGGACCTGGCAGGTGACCGAGGCCCCGACTCAGCTGGGCTCCGCGACCCGTATCACCCGGAAGGAACACCTGAAGATGTACCGAGGCGGTGTCCGGATCGGCATCCCCGGTGGCCGTGTGACCGGAAACCGGACCGTCGCCTGGTGGCACGAGCACTGGCTCACCACCATCGCGCCGCACCGCGTCGCCAGCGGACGCTGGAGAGCCACCAGTCCGCGGTCCGGCGCCACCTCGTGCCTGGCCTCGGCCGCCACCGGCTCGACGGGCTCCGGCCCGAGCGCCTGGATCAGCTGTCCACGGCGCTGCTTGACGCTGGCTACGCCCCCGCGTCGGTGCTCCGCCACCACAGGATCCTGTTCGCCGGGTGCAGACCGTTCCCCGGGGAGCAGCCTCACGTCCCCGCAGGTCCTCGCGCTGTGGCGGGACATCGATATGGACGCGTCCACCGATCCGGTCACCTTGGCGGGCCCCGAGCCCGCGCCCAGGTAGCTGGACTGCGTATCTCGCCCTCCGTGACCGCATCTGAGGGCGCGAGGTGCGCCCGGCCGATGCTCCGCCGGTGCACGGGGCCTGCGGCTGCGCCACTGGCCTGGGTCACCCTTGCTGGTGTGCCGACCCTCACCGTGACCCCTCGTCCCGCCGTTCCCAACGAGGCGGACGCCCTCAGCCGCCTGGCCCTGCGCAGCAAGGGCCACTGGGGCTACGACGAGGAGTTCTTGGCTGCTTGTCGTGTGGAGCTGACGCTGCAGCCTGAGCAGTGCGACGGCGTCCACACCGTGGTCGCCAAGCGCGGGACGCCCTGCTGGGGTTCTACCGGCTGGCCGGCGAGGCACCGGTCGCCGAACTGGCCGACCTGTTCGTCGACCCAATGGTGATCGCCGCGGAGTCGGCGCGACGCTACTGGCGGACGCCGTCGACCGCGCTCGGGAGCTGGGCGTGTCCCGCCTCGTGGTCGACGCCGACCCCCATGCCGCCGGCTTCTACGTGTGCATGGGCGCGCGACGGGTCGGGTCGGGTCGGTCGCCAGCAGCTCCATCTTCGGTAGAGAGCTGCCTCGCTTCGAACTCGTCATAGACCCCGGGGGGGCTGAGCTCCGACATCGTGGGCAGCGCCGCGAGACGGACCCAGTCATCACCCGCGGGGAGTGACGGGCCAGGGTCAGTCACCTTTTATTCATCCAATACTCTTGAGGACAGCCCATGTAAGCCATGCACGACCAATGCCGCGCTTGCCGCTCCACCTGCAAGTTCGATGCGAGTCAACAGTGGCCAACCATCCCGAGATCAAATCGCAGGTCACCTGTGTTTCCGACCCTAAGGACCCCGCTTCGCGCGATTCGCGGTTCATCCGCCGTAGTCGGACGTCGGTAAGGCAGGGCGGGTCCAGAGGGCACCAGCCGACGAGGTCTGGGCCGCGGACGAGTCGGTGAGCCTCCGCGGTGTGGTCGCTTTCGGCCCACCCGCGGGACCACATCGCCGCAGTGCCGTGTCAGAGTAGCGAACGTCTTTGGTGAACTAACTGGAGACGTACTGGAGAAGTACTGGAGGATGTACCCGCCCTGTCAGTCCGGAAATGCGTCAGGTGTCCGCCCGGGTCCAGCGCTGGGCTCGCTGAGCACAGTGGACGACGCTCTCGAGCGCGGGGGATCACTACAGCAATGGGTACAGCCACGCGGTCCGAACGAGCTCGCACCGGGACGGACGACGACGGCAAACCGCACGAATGTGACTGGGGATTATGTCGGCGTCGGGTCGACCGGCTTAGATGACCGAGCGGCCCACCTGGCGACGACCAAGGGTGGGCCTGCCTGTGTCATCGACGGCGGGGGAAGAGCAGGCTGAGTCCGGGTGGGGGGCGGAATGGTGTCCAGGCGCCCTCGGCCATTCCCAGTCGGTCGGCCAGCAGCCACAGCACCGCCGGGTTGTAGGCCAGGCCGAGGTGGCTGCCGCGGACTTCCACGTTCTCCCGCCGGGAGCGGACCTCGTACCGGCACGACGACCAGTGCACGATGCCGTCGGCCCGCGTGTAGACCGATGTGGCGGGCACGCGCAGGGGGCCGCGCTCGGCCCAGGGCCGCGGCACCGCTGCCGCTCCGCGCAGCAGGCGGGTGCCGCCGTCGACGGTGCCCGAGGCGGTGCGGACCCAGGGCGCCGATCGCAGCACCGGCGTGCCGAGGGTGACCAGTCCGCGGACGCTGCCCGGTGCGGCTCTGGCCAGTTCTTGTGCGTAGCGCCCGCCGAGGCTCCAGCCGACCAGGCTGACCCGTCGTCCCGTGGTCCGGTGCAACCGCTGGAGTCGTGCGCGCAGCGTGTGGACCACCCGGCCGGTCGGGCCCCGGTTGAGGCCCAGGCTCCAGCCGGACACGTTGTGGCCCAGGGCCCGCAGCGCGGTCCGCAGCACCAGGGTGGCGGGGTCGCCGGTCATCAGCCCCGGCAGGACCAGCACCGGGTGGCCGTCACCGCGGCGGGCGGTCGCGAGCAGCGGCCAGGCAGCCGTCAGGGCGGCGGCGTCCAGGCCCGCCCGCGGCGGCTCGGTGAGCAGCGCGGCTTGTGAGGGGTGGCGCTTGACGGCAGGCACCCGGACAGCATCCATGGCGCGGAACGTGCCGCCCCGGCAGGCCGTCCACCGCAGACCCTTCTGGGCATGACCGGGATCTTCGAGAGGCAAGCTGTTCATCCGGGCCCATCGCCCTCCTGGTCGGCGAGGAGTCCCGTTGTCGTCCCACGGCGACGAGGCGCAGCGCGTTGGTCAGACGGCCTCAGCGTGGTGCCACGGTGGTGGCCAAACGACGGCGTTCCCGGTGGTCCGCAGCGGTTCCCTGACGACCGCCTTGGCGCCTGACCTGGACGAACGGATGGTCGCGGACGTCCGCGGACCCCTACCAGCCGCCCTGGCAGTGCGGGGATGGGGGACTTGAGCCCCCCAGCTTCCGGTGTCCGAGGGGCGGCATCGTCGACATCGAGCGCGAGGTGGCGCCCCTGGGGGGCCGGATCGCAGCGTGGTAGCTCGGGCCAGCGCCGACGACGTCAGCTGACGTGTCGGCTCAGGATTCGCTCTGGACATCGACGTCGCTCACCCAGGGCAACGAGCTCCGGCCGCGATCTCGGCCTCCGGCGTCGGACACCGTGGATTCCTCGCAGGCCCTGACATCGCTCCGGCGTCACATCACCGCCCGGACCGACGCCCGCGTGGTGGTCGGCGGTCAGCTGAGCGGTCACCAGGGTGCGATGCCGGGCGTCCTTGAGGAAGCGCTGCTGCCCCTGCAGGACGGTCGACCGCTCTACGTCGCAGCAGGCTTCGGCGGAGCCGCCGCCGCCATCGCCCGGGTCCTCGGCCGCGACGTGCCCGACTGGGCACCGCCAGACTTCCCGTCAGGAGCCGACGCAGCCTCGGTCGCCCTGCAACAGCTCACGGACGTCGCCGCAAACACGGTGGCCACGGAGGATGGCCTGGAGGACGCCGAGCGCCGCCAACTGGCCGTAACCCGCCGGCCCGGAGACATCGCCGCGCTCGTAGCCCTCGGGCTCTCCCGCCTCCAACGCCGGCTGTAACCCGTAGCGCCTGCTTGAAGGGGTAGGTCATCTGCCCCGTTGCAGGGTCTGGCGGCCCGTGATCGACGCCTGCAGCTGCACGACGTCGAGGTCATTCACGGCCGGGCCGTGCCTTTATCCGTGCCTTAAGAAGACATTGCATTAGTCAGTCGGTAGCCGGCGGGCGCAGATGAGGGTGACCGCGAGCCGGACCAGCGCGTTGATCGTCGTGGCGGTGCGGTCGTAGCGCAGAGCCAGGCGTTTGTAGGCCAGCAGCCAGCCCAGCGTCCGTTCGACGACCCAGCGGTGGCGGCCCAAACGCACGCTGGAGTCTCGGCCGATCCGGGCGATGCGGGCGGTGATCCCGCGGCGGCGCAGGTAACGACGGACCCGTGGATTGTCATAGCCCTTGTCGCCGTGCAGCTTCAGCGGCCGTCGCCGCGGGTGGCCCCGGCCGCCGCGCTTGATCGCCGGCATGGTGTCGAGGATCGGCTCGACGAGCATGCTGTCGTGCCGGTTCGCGCCGGAGACGAGCACGTTGAGCGGCAGCCCGTGCGCGTCGACGAGCAAGTGGTACTTGCTGCCGGCCTTGCCCCGGTCGGTCGGGTTCGGGCCGGTCAGCTCACCCCCCTTTTGGCGCGGACGCTGACCGAGTCGAGGTTGGCTCGCGACCAGTCCAACCGGCCCTCGGAGCCGAGCTGGTCGAGGACGGCGGTGTGCAGGCGGTCGAAGACGCCTGCGTCGGCCCACTCGTGCAGCCGGCGCCAGCAGGTCCAGCCCGAGCCGTAGCCGAGCTCGGTGGGCAGCTTGGTCCAGCCGATGCCGGTGGAGAGCACGAAGGCGATGCCCTCGAG
The DNA here is from genome assembly GCF_900103785.1 of Geodermatophilus siccatus. GTDB lineage: Bacteria > Actinomycetota > Actinomycetes > Mycobacteriales > Geodermatophilaceae > Geodermatophilus > Geodermatophilus siccatus. The sequence continues at coordinate 566,246 of NZ_FNHE01000003.1, forward strand.
CACGTCCCGATCTGAGGTCCGGGGCCGGCCGGTGCGTCCGTGGATGGCAGGGCGACGCGGTGGGACCAGCGGCTCAACCAGCGCCCACAGCTCGTCGCTGATCAGCCGCGGCGGCGGGGAAGACGCCGACGACGACATGCCGCGCACGCTGCGCCGATCCCTTGCGGACGGCCAGGGGCCGACGACCTACTTCCGCAACGTCTTCTAA
>NZ_FNHE01000014.1 GCF_900103785.1 Geodermatophilus siccatus
CCGCCCGGGTGCGGCTGCCGCTCCCCCCGGTGCTCATGTACCACTCGATCAGCCCGTCGGCCGCGCCCGACCCGCACCGGCTGCGGGTGCACCCCGACCGGCTGGACCGGCACCTGCGGCTGCTGCGCCGGCTGGGGCTGCGGGGCGTCTCGCTGACCGAGCTGGTGCGCGCCGCCGACCGGGGCGCGGCCGCGGGCCTGGTCGGGCTCACCTTCGACGACGGCTACACCGACTTCCTCGACTTCGCCGTCCCGGTGCTGCGGCGGCACGGGATGACCGGCACCGTCTACGTCGTCGCCGGCCGCCTGGGCGGGCACAACGAGTGGGACACCGGCCCGCGGTTGGCCATCATGGACGCCGACCAGGTGCGTGCCGTGGCCGCGGCCGGCCAGGAGGTGGGCAGCCACACGCTGACCCACGCCCGGCTGGCCGGCGCCGAGCCGGCCGTCCTCGCCGCCGAGGTGGGGGGGAGCCGCCGGGTGCTGGAGGACGTGCTGCAGGCCGAGGTGACCGGCTTCTGCTATCCCTACGGCTCCTACGACGAGGCCGCGGCCGACGCCGTCCGGGCCGCCGGTTACGACAACGCCTGCGTCACCGGCGACTACTCACCCGGTGACCGGGTCACGCTGCCGCGCTGCTACGTCAGCCCGCGCGACACCCGGGCACACGTCGTGGCCCGGCTCGCCCGGCACGCGGTGCGGCTGCGGTCCGCCTCGTCCCGGGACTGAGCCGGCGGTGAGGGGGAGGCTCGCGCGGCTGCTGGGCCGCCGTGCCACCGCGGCGGTGCTCGGGCAGGGCACCCAGGCGCTGGCCGGGCTGGCGCTGCAGGTGGCCGCCGCGCGGCTGCTCGGCGCCGGTGGCCTGGCCGTCTTCGCCCTCGTCTACGGGGCGCTGGTCCTGGGGACGGCGGTCTGCAGCGGCCTGGTCGGCGACTCGCTGACCGTGCTGGACCGCGCCGACCGCGGCACCCGGGCCGGCCTGCACGTGTGGACGGCGGTGGTCGCCACCGCCGTGGGGCTCGCCGGCGCGGCCGCGGCGCTGGCCAGCGGGCTGGTGCCGGTGTGGGCCGGGCTGCTGCTCGGGCCGGCCTGCGCGGCGTTCGTCGTCGAGGACACGCTGCGCCGGCTGCTGATGGCGACCGGCCGGTACCGCGCGCTGCCGCTGGTCGACCTGACCAGCCTCGCCGGAGCGCTCGCGGCGCTGGGCGTCGCCGGGCTGGCCGGCGGGATCACCCTCGCGTCCTTCGTGGTGGCGCTGCTCGTGGGCCAGGCCGCGGCTGCGGTCGTGGCGTGGTGGTGCGTGCCGGCGGGCGAGCGGCCGCGTGGCCCGTGGCGCCGTCCCGACCTGCGCGGCGTGGCCGCCTTCGGTACCTGGCGGGCGGCCGCGCAGACCGTGCGGCCCGGCTCGCTCACCCTGCTGCGGGTGCTGGTCATGGCGACGGCCGGTGCCGCCGCCTACGGGCCGCTGGAGGCCGCCCGGGTCTACACCGCCCCGACGCTGACCCTGGTCGCCGGCATCGGCTCGTTCCTGCTGCCCCACTTCGTCGGGCTGCGTGCCCGGCCTATGGCCGAGAGCCTGCGCGTCGCCGACCGCGCCGCGGCGGGCCTGGCCGCGGGCGTCGGTGCGATCGGGATCGCCGGGCTGCTCGTCCTGCCGTGGCTGGGCCCGCTGCTCACCGGCGGGGACTACGCGGTGCCCGCCGCCGCCGTCGCGGGCTGGTCGGTCTACGCCGTCGCCGGCGCGGTGCTGCTGCCGTACTCCTCGCTGGCCTCGGTGCACGGCGGCCAGCGCCGGGTGCTGGCGCTGCGCGCGCTGGAGTTCGGCGCGCTGGGCGCGGTCGCCGCGCTCGTCCTGCTCGCGCCCGGGAGCGTGACCTGGACGCCGCTCGCCCTGGCACTCGGCCCGGTCCTGGCCGCGGTCGCCGTCCGGCAACGGGTCGTCGTGCCGACGACGCGCACGCGCACTCCCACCCCGGTCGCCGTCCCCGCCTGACACCGCCTGCCGGAGCACGCGGCGGGGGACAGCGCCGGACGACCGTTGCGACGTGCGGCGTCGCACGGCACGGTCGCGGCCATGAGCACCCCGCCCGCCGCCCCGACCGTCGCCGTCCGCGGTGAGTGGACGGCGGAGGTGCCGCCCGAGCTGGCGCGGCTCCGGGTGGCCGTGGGTGCCCGCTCCGCCGACCGGGCCACCGCGCTGCGCGACCTGGCCCGTCGGGTCGAGGAGGTGCGGGCCACGCTGGACGCGTCCGGCGCGGCCGTCGAGTCGGTCGCGGCGTCGCCGCTGCGCGTGCGGCCGCAGTTCCGCGACGGCCGGCCGAGGGAGCGGGTGACCGGCTACGTCGCCGGCCAGCACCTGACCGTGGTGGTCGTCGACCCGGAGGTGCTCGGCGACCTGCTCGTGCGGCTGGCCGACCGGGACATGGTCGAGCTGACCGGCCCGGAGTGGGCGCTGCGGCCCGACAGCGAGGTGCACCGGCGGGCGCGCACGGAGGCCGTCCGTGACGCGCGGCGGCGGGCAGAGGAGTACGCCGCGGCGGCCGGGTCCCGGCTGACCGGCCTGGTGGAGATCGCCGACACCGGCTTGTCCGGCGGCCCCGTCCCCGTCGCGCCGGCCGCCTTCCTCAGCGGGGCCCGGCAGGAGGCGCTCGCCTTCGACGTCGAGCCGGTGCCCCAGACCGTGCACGCCGCGGTGGAGGCCCGCTTCACGCTGACCCAGCCCGACTTCGGCTGAGGTCCCGCTGCCTCACAGCGCTCCTCGGGCGGGTTGGTGGGCTCGGGTGTCGTCCGGAGGTGCGGGCTCACCCGGTACACGTCGTGCGGCCTGGACCCCATCGGACAGCCGGCCCACGCCCCGGTCGGGCACCGACGGGGCCGCCGGGTGCAGTCCCCTCCGGGGGAGCTCCACCCCTGCTTCCAGGGGGAAGCAGGGGTGGAGCTCCCACGGAAGGTGTTCGGCAGCGCGTCTCGGGACGCAGTCGGGCCCGCTCCGCGCCGGGCGGGCGAGACCCTGACCCGGTGTCGCCGGCCGACCCGACCCCGCCGACTCGCCCCGCCGGGTCGACCGAGGCGAACACCGCTCTCAGTCGGGCAGCGCCTCGGCCTCGGCGGCCAGCCGGTCGGCCGATCCGCGCTCGGCCAGCGCGGAGACCGCGGCGAGCAGCAGGTAGGCCGGGGTGGCGTCGAACATCCCGCTCTCCACGGTGCTGCGGCCGACCACGAAGACCAGCAGGCCGAGGAAGAGCACCCGCACCGGCCGGGGCGTCCGCGTCACGCCGCGCAGCGCCCACAGCACCCAGCCGAGGCCGACCGCCAGCCCGAGGACGCCGGCCTGCACGAGCAGGGACACCCAGCTGCTGTCCAGCGGCTGCTCGTCCCACCACTGCCCCTTGATCGGGATGACCTTGAGCGCCATGCCGCTGCCGAAGACCTCCTGCCAGGCCGACTGCGGCAGGTCCAGCGCGGCCCGCCAGGCGATGAAGCGCGACTCCAGGGTGCCCACGCCGTCCCCGTCGCGGGTGACGAAGGCGCTGACGACGCCCGTCGCGGCCGCCCCGACCACCGCGAGCGCGCCGAGCATCAGCCCGCCGACCACCAGCCCGACCGGGGGGCGGCGCAGGTACAGGGCCATGACCGCCAGGGCGACGAGCAGCATGAGCAGGCCGGTGCGCGACTCGGTGGCCCAGATGACGCCGAGGAAGGCCGCGCCCGTGACGGCGTCGGCCCAGCCGGCCCGACCGAGCACCGTCCGCCAGGCCAGGACGAGCACGACGACCCCGGCCAGCAGCGACAACTCGTTGGGGCTCAGCGCCGGCACCCCGCCGGCCAGCCGGCCCTCGGCGAGGGTGGGCAGCCCGGTGACCGCGGCGACGGCGGCCACCGCGCCGCACGCGACCGCCAGGCTGGTGAGGACCTGCAGGCCGGGCGCGGCCCGCAGCAGCAGGTGCACGGTGGCGCCCAGCACGGCCACGCGGACGGCGACCGCGCCGCCCGCCACCAGGTCGCCGCTGGTCAGCGCGCCGAACACCGAGCAACCGAGGACGACGCCGAGCCACCACAGCCAGGCCGTGCCGACCCGCCGCCGCGGACCGGACGACGCCAGGAGGAAGGCCCCGGCCAGCGCGAGCGCGCTCAGCCCGGCCTTGGCGAGGACGACCGGGTCCAGCGAGCCGGTGAAGTACTCGCCGCGCCGCCAGCCGACCGTCACGACGACGAGCAGCAGCGCGACCGCCAGCACGCCCGGACGGCGCGCGTCGGCCGGCGGGGCCGGAGCCGGGCCGGGCGCGAGGGGGGCGAAGGCGGTCACGGGCTCAGCGCGGCGTGGGCACCGGGGCGGCCGGGCGGGCCGGCGTCGCCTCGGGGCGGGCGACCCGCGGCGGGGTGGCCCCGCCGGAGCGGATGCGGGTGAGCACCAGCGCGAGCGGCCGGATGCCGGCGCCGGTCAGGACCGTGCCGAGCTCGGCGAGGTCGGCCCGCTGTGCCTTCCCCCGGCCGACGGCGACGACCACGTCGGTGGTGGGGGCCAGCCGGTGCCAGTCGTGCAGCGCGAGCAGCGGGGAGACCACCGACAGCCGGACCCGGGCCGGCGCGTCGCCGGTGTCGTTCCCGGCCGCGTCCACGACCGCGGTCGTGAGGCCGGCGGCGCGCAGCCGCACGGCCAGCTCCTCGACCAGCGACCACGGCACCAGGTCGGGGGAGGGGGAGACGAGGGCGACCGACACCGGCCGGTCCTCGGCCACGCCCTCCAGCCGCCGCGCCAGGACGGCCACCGGTTCGCCGGCCAGCGCGCTGCGCCGGGCACGGCCGGACGGGCGGGCCACCACCGGGACGCCCCCCGCCCCGGTCCACGCCGTGCGGACGTCCTCGGCGGTGTGCAGCCGGCTGTCCAGCCGGGCGCGGACGACCGCGGCGGCCGCGCCGAGCGCCAGCCCGACGACCAGTCCGAGCGCGAGCAGCAGGCCCGTCTGCGGCGAGGCCGGGGACGTCGGCACGGTCGCGGGGTTGGTGACGGTGAGGTCGACCGGCGAGGCGGCGCCGGCGGGCCGCTCGAGCCGCTCGACGACGGTGCCGAACTCCTCGGCGACCGCGTCGGCCACGCGGGCGGCCTCGGCGGCGTCCCGGCCGGTGACGGCGACGTCGATCTGCGAGGTCTCCAGCGGGTTGGTCGCCTCGACGCGCTCCCGCAGGTCGGCGAAGGACTCGTCCAGGCCGAGGCGCTGGATCACCGGGTCCAGGACGGCGCGGCTGCGGGCCACGTCGGGGTAGCTGGTGACGCGCTGGTTGACGAACTGCGAGCCACTGGTGCCCTCGCCGGTGCTGGCGACGAACACCTGCGCGGTGGCCCGGTAGGTGGCCGGCGTGGCCAGCACGACGACGACCGCGGCGAGCAGGCAGGCCAGTGCCACGCCCACGCCGGCCCGCCAGTGACGGCGCAGCGCCACCCCGTAGTCCCGCAGTTCCATGCCGTCTGTCCCCCGCCGTTCGTCCGGATCTCCGCAGCGCACGGTAGGTCCGCGAGGCGCCCGGGACCCGGGTCCGGCCGGGCCGGTCACCCCATCGGGGGGTGGCCGACGGCGGCGGCGGGGCGGTCGCGGCGGGACTAACCTGGGGGTCCGGCCCCCCGCGCACCCGGCGCGTCGTGCGTGGCCACCCGACCTCAGGAGACCCCTTCGTGACCCTCCGCGGCGTGCTCGACGTCGTCCTCACCGACCCCGGGGTGGCCCGTGTCGTGGCCGCCGCCGGCAACGCGGAGCTGGCGGTCACCGCGCCGCCGTCCGTGCAGCCGCTGGTCGCCGCGGCGCTCGCCGGGGGTGGGCGCGGCGCAGGACGGAGCGCCGGTGCCGGCGTGCCCGTCCTCGTCGTCACGGCGGGGGAGCGGGACGCCGACGCCGTCGCCGACCAGCTGCGCTGCTTCCTGCCCGACCGGCGCACCGAGGTCTTCCCCGCCTGGGAGACGCTGCCGCACGAGCGGCTCTCCCCGCGTGCGGACACCGTCGGCCGCCGGCTCGCGGTGCTGCGCGACCTGACCCACCCCGGCGCCAACGGGGCGGTCGACGTCCTGGTCGCGCCGGTGCGCAGTGTGCTGCAGCCCCTGGCCCCCGGCCTGGGCGATCTGGTGCCGGTCGAGCTGGAGCCCGGGGACACCGCCGAGCTGGACGACGTCGCGCGTGCCCTGGCCGATGCCGCCTACACCCGCGTGGAGCTCGTGGAGAAGCGCGGCGAGTTCGCCGTCCGCGGCGGCCTGCTCGACGTCTTCCCGCCCACCGAGCCGCACCCGGTCCGGGTGGAGTTCTGGGGCGACGAGGTCGACGAGCTGCGCTACTTCTCCGCCGCCGACCAGCGCTCCCTCGACGAGCGCCCGGAGCGGCTGTGGGCCCCGCCGTGCCGCGAGCTGCTGCTGACCGACGAGGTGCGGGCCCGCGCGGCCGAGCTGGCTGCGGAGCACCCGGGCCTGCTCGACATCCTCGGCAAGCTCGCCGAGGGCATCGCCGTCGAGGGCATGGAGTCGCTGACCCCCGCCCTGATAGAGGGGGAGTTGCAGCTCCTCACCGACCTGGTGCCCGCCGGCACGCACGTGCTGGTCTGCGACCCCGAGCGGGTGCGCAGCCGCGCCGCGGACCTGGTCCGCACCGCCGAGGAGTTCCTCGCCGCCTCGTGGGCGACCGCCGCCGAGGCCGGCGAGGCCCCGCTGGACCTCGGTGCCTCGTCGTTCCGGACGCTGGAGGACGTCGAGGCCGCCGCCCGCGGCCGCGGCCTGCCGTGGTGGAGCACCGGCGCCTTCACCCTGCAGACCGAGGACGACGACACCCACGTCACCCTCGACGCGACCACGGTCGAGCGCTTCGCCGGCGACGTCCCGCGGGCGGTCGAGCAGCTGCGGGCCTGGTCCCGCGACGGCTGGCGGGTGGTGGTCACCTTCGCCGGTCCCGGGCCCGCGCAGCGCGCCGCCGACCAGTTCACCGAGGCCGACCTCGGCGCGAGGCTCGTGCCGGACATCGCGACGGCGCCCGAGCAGGGGCTTGCCCACGTCACCCAGGGCAACCTGGAGACGGGCTTCGCCTTCCCCGGTGTGGGGCTGGCGCTGCTCACCGAGCACGACCTCACCGGGCAGCGCGGGACGACGATGCGCGACGCGGTGAAGATGCCCGCGCGCCGCCGCAACGCCGTCGACCTGGTGCAGCTGCAGCCCGGCGACCTCGTCGTCCACGAGCACCACGGCATCGGCCGGTACATCGAGATGGTCAGCCGCACCATCAACGGCGGGCAGCGCGACTACCTCATCGTCGAGTACGCGCCGTCCAAGCGGAACCAGCCGCCGGACCGCCTGTTCGTGCCCACCGACGCCCTGGACCAGCTCACCCGCTACGTCGGCGGCGAGGCCCCGGCGCTGTCCAAGCTCGGCGGCGCGGACTGGCAGAAGACCAAGGGCCAGGCGCGCAAGGCGGTCAAGCAGATCGCCGCGGAGCTCATCCGGCTGTACTCGGCGCGGATGGCCACCAAGGGGCACGCGTTCGGCCCGGACACCGTCTGGCAGCGCGAGCTCGAGGACGCCTTCCCGTTCCAGGAGACCCCCGACCAGCTCGCCGCGATCGACGAGGTCAAGGCCGACATGGCGAACCCGGTCCCGATGGACCGGATCATCTGCGGCGACGTCGGCTACGGGAAGACCGAGATCGCCGTGCGGGCCGCCTTCAAGGCGGTGCAGGACGGCAAGCAGGTCGCCGTCCTGGTGCCGACGACGCTGCTGGCCAACCAGCACCACAAGACCTTCTCCGAGCGGTTCGCCCAGTTCCCGGTGACCGTGAAGGTGCTCTCCCGGTTCCAGTCCGACGCCGAGAGCGCCGAGACGCTGCGGCAGCTGGCCGCCGGGGAGGTCGACGTGCTGGTCGGCACCCACCGGCTGCTGCAGCCGACCACCCGGTTCAAGGACCTCGGCCTGGTCATCGTGGACGAGGAGCAGCGCTTCGGCGTCGAGCACAAGGAGTACCTCAAGACCATGCGGACGGCGGTCGACGTCCTGTCGATGTCGGCCACCCCGATCCCGCGCACCCTGGAGATGTCGCTGACCGGCATCCGCGAGATGTCGACGATCCTCACCCCACCCGAAGAGCGGCACCCGGTGCTGACCTACGTCGGCGCCTGGGACGACAAGCAGATGGCCGCGGCGATCCGCCGGGAGCTGCTGCGCGACGGGCAGGTCTTCGTCATCCACAACCGGGTGCAGTCCATCGACAAGGCCGCGGCCAAGATCCGCGCGCTGGTGCCCGAGGCGCGCGTCGCCGTCGGCCACGGGCAGATGAAGGAGCACGAGCTCGAGCGGATCATGGTCGGCTTCTGGGAGAAGGAGTACGACGTCCTGGTCGCGACGACGATCGTCGAGTCCGGCCTGGACATCCCGAACGCCAACACCCTGATCGTCGACCGGGCCGACACCTTCGGCCTCTCCCAGCTGCACCAGATCCGCGGCCGCGTCGGCCGCGGCCGGGAGCGGGCGTACGCCTACTTCACCTACGACCCCTCGCGGCCGCTCACGGAGACCTCGGTCGACCGGCTGACCACCATCGCGCACAACACCGACCTCGGCGCCGGCATGGCGGTGGCGATGAAGGACCTGGAGATCCGGGGCTCGGGCAACCTGCTCGGCGGCGAGCAGTCCGGGCACATCGCCGGCGTCGGGTTCGACCTCTACGTGCGGCTGGTGGGCGAGGCGGTCACCGACTACCGGGCGCAGCTGGCCGGCGAGGAGCCGCCGGCCGAGCCGGCCGACGTCCGGGTGGACCTGCCGGTCGACGCGCACCTGCCGCACGACTACGTGCCCGGCGAGCGGCTGCGGATGGAGGCCTACCGCAAGGTGGCCTCGGTGCAGTCCGACGAGCAGGCGCAGGCGGTGCTCGACGAGCTCACCGACCGCTACGGCGCCCCGCCCGCGCCGGTGCTCAACCTGCTGGCCGTGGCGCGCTTCCGGGCCGCCGTCCGGCAGTGGGGCATCACCGAGGTGTCGATGCAGGGCCGCGCGATCCGGATCAGCCCCGTGCCGCTGCCGGAGTCCAAGCAGATGCGGCTGGCCCGGCTGGCCGACGGCGCGACCTACAAGTCCGCCGTCGACACCATCTCGCTCAAGGTGCCCGTCGGCCCCGACCGGCGCACGCCGCTGCGGGACGTCGCCCTGCTGGACCACCTGCACTCGCTGCTCGCCGCACTGCTCGAGCAGCCGGTCGCCAAGGCGAGCTGAGCCACGGGCGCCTGCGCCGCGGGTCACACCGTGTGTGGCACGCTCCGAACCGTGCACAAGCGTCGCCTGACCGCATCGCTGGCCGTGGGCCTGGTCGCGCTGGCCGGGGTGGCCGGCTGCCGCAGCGACCCGAGCGTGGCCGCGTACGTCGGCGACGAGCAGGTGACCGTCGACGAGCTGCAGACGGCGGTCGACACCCGCCTGCAGGACCCGGCGCTGGCCGAGGCCGCCACGGGCCGGGAGGACGAGTTCACCCGGCTGGTCCTCACCCGGCTGGTCACCGCCGAGCTCTACGACCGGGTGGCGCAGCGCTACGGCGTCACGGTGGACGACGCCGACGTGCAGGCGCGCCTCGACGAGCTGCTCGCCGGCGAGGACCCGGAGGCCGTCTACGCGCAGGCCGCCGCCCAGGGCGTCGCGCGGGCCGACGTCTTCGAGACCGTCCGCCAGCAGCTGCTGCGCCAGCGGGTCGCCGAGTCCCAGGGGCTGGCCGGCGAGCTGGGCGAGGAGGAGCTGCGCGCGGCGTACGAGCAGCAGGCGCCGTCGCTCGCGCAGGTCCGGCTGGGCTACGTCAACGTCCCCGACCAGGCCGCCGCCGACGCCGCGGTCGCCGCGCTGAACGCGGACCCGGGCACCTACCCGGCGATCGCCGCGCAGTACCCCGGCCAGGCGACGCTGCCCGAGGTGACGACGCGCGCGCCCGCGGACGTGCCGGCGCCGCTGGCCGACGTGGTGGGCAGCGCCGCGCCCAACTCGGCCACCTCGCTCACGGTGCCCGACCTGCCCGGCGTCCTGGTCGTCTTCGTCGGCGAGCCGGCCGTGCCGAGCTTCGAGGAGGCCCGCCCCGACCTGGAGGAGGCCGCCCTGGCCGACGCCGACGCCGCCGCCCAGGAGCTGGTCGCCGACGTCCGCGCCGGCATCGACGTCACCGTGAACCCGCGCTACGGCGCCATCGAGGACGGCGCGGTCGTCCCGTCCGACGACGGGGTCGTCGACCTCCTGGAGGAGGCGGGCGGCACCGCGCCGGCGGCTGCCGGAGACTGACCGGGTGCCCGTCGCGCTCGCCGTCGTCGTCCACCCCGCCCTCCCGGGCCTGCTCGCCCCCGCGGCCTGGCGGGCGGTCGCCAGCGGCCGGCCGGTCGTCGCGCTGCCCGGCACCGCCGCGACCGCCGACGCGCTGCGCGCCGAGGGCCGGGCGGTGGACGACGTCCCCGACGCCGCGGCCGCCGCCGCCCGCCCCGACAGCGTCGTCGCCCTCGTCCCCGCAGGGGTCGAGGTGGACGCCGGGGAGGTCGTCGACGCCCCGCCGCTGCCCGGCAGCCGGCTGCTCGACGTCGTCCGGGTGATGGACGTGCTGCGCTCGCCCGGCGGCTGCCCGTGGGACGCCGAGCAGACGCACGCCTCGCTGCGCGGCTACCTGCTCGAGGAGGCACACGAGGCCTACGACGCGATCGTCGACGACGACCCGGCCGGCATGCGCGAGGAGCTCGGCGACGTGCTGCTGCAGGTTGTCTTCCACGCGCGGGTCGCCGCGGAGGCGCCACCCGGCCGGCGCTTCGACGTGGACGACGTCGCCGGCGACCTCGTCGACAAGCTCGTCCGGCGGCACCCGCACGTGTTCGGCGACGCCGGCCCGCGCGACGTGGCGCAGGTCGAGGCGGGCTGGGAGGAGATCAAGAAGGCCGAGAAGCAGCGGCGCTCGCCGACCGAGGGCGTCTCCCGGTCGCAGCCCGCGGCCTCGTGGGGGGCGGCGCTGGTGCGCCGTGCCGCCCGCGCCGGCCTGACCACCCCCGAGCCCGCGGAGCTCGGCTCGTCCAGCCCCGAGGCGCTGGGGGAGCGGCTGCTGGCCGTCGTCGCCGCCGCCGAGCAGCGCGGCTGGGACGTCGAGGACGCGCTGCGCGAGGCGGTCCGCCGCTACGCAGGGGAGCTCGACGCCGAGGCGGCCGAGCGGCCGGCGGGGTAGCGGGGCACCCCGCCGGAGCGTCGCGGGCTGGCTAGGCTGCTCCCGTGCCCAGCATCGACGCCGTAGGCGCGCGGGAGATCCTCGACTCGCGCGGAAACCCCACCGTGGAGGTCGAGGTCGCCCTCGACGACGGGACGATCACGCGGGCCGCCGTGCCCAGCGGCGCCTCCACCGGCGCCTTCGAGGCGGTGGAGCTGCGGGACGGCGGTGAGCGATACGGCGGCAAGGGCGTGACCAAGGCCGTCGACAACGTGCTCGACGTCATCGGCCCCGAGCTGGTCGGCTACGACGCCAGCGAGCAGCGCCTGGTCGACCAGCGGCTGCTCGACCTCGACGGGACGCCGAACAAGGAGCGCCTCGGCGCCAACGCGATCCTCGGCGTGAGCCTCGCGGTGGCCAAGGCCGCCGCCGAGTCCGCCGGGCTGCCGCTGTTCCGCTACGTCGGCGGGCCCTCGGCCCACCTGCTGCCGGTGCCGATGATGAACATCCTCAACGGCGGCGCCCACGCCGACAGCAACGTCGACGTGCAGGAGTTCATGATCGCCCCGATCGGCGCGCCGACCTTCGCCGAGGCGCTGGCCATGGGCACCGAGACCTACCACGCCCTGAAGTCGGTGCTGAAGGGCCGCGGCCTGTCGACCGGCCTGGGCGACGAGGGCGGCTTCGCCCCCGACCTGCCCAGCAACCGCGACGCGCTCGACCTCATCGCCGAGGCCGTCGAGAAGTCCGGCTACACCCTCGGCCGCGACATCGCCTTCGCCCTCGACGTCGCCGCCACCGAGTTCCACGCCGACGGCGGCTACGACTTCGAGGGCCAGACCCGTTCGGCGGAGTACCTCATCGACTACTACCGCGGCCTGGTCGACTCCTACCCGATCGTCTCGATCGAGGACCCGCTGTCCGAGGAGGACTGGGACGGCTGGATCGCGCTGACCGCCGCGCTCGGCGAGCACGTGCAGCTCGTCGGCGACGACCTGTTCGTCACCAACCCGGCGCGGCTGGCCGACGGCATCAGCCGGGACGCCGCCAACGCGCTGCTCGTGAAGGTCAACCAAATCGGCACGCTCACCGAGACCCTCGACGCGGTCAACCTGGCGCACCGCAGCGGCTACCGCTGCATGATGAGCCACCGCTCCGGCGAGACCGAGGACACCACGATCGCCGACCTCGCCGTCGCCACCGACTGCGGGCAGATCAAGACCGGTGCGCCGGCCCGCAGCGAGCGCGTCGCCAAGTACAACCAGCTGCTGCGCATCGAGGAGGAGCTGGACGACGCCGCCCGCTACGCCGGTGCGGCCGCCTTCCCGCGGTTGGGCGCGGCGGCCGGCGAGTGACCGGTCGCGCCCGCCCATGAGCGCGGCGCGCGGCCGCCGCGGCGGGTCGGGCGCGGCGCCGTCCGGACGACGGCGCGCCACCGGACGCCCGCTGTCGGGTGCGGCATCCCGCCCCGTGCCGGCCGGCTCCCGCTCCGGTGCGGGCAGCCGGCCGGAGCCGAAGCGGGCCGTCCGCCGCTCGCCGCGGACGGCCCCGGCCGGCGGTGCGCCCCGGCGTCCGCTGGTCACCGGCCGCGCGGTGCTGCTGGCCGGCCTGGTGCTGGTGCTGCTGCTCACCCTGGCCGGTCCGGTGCGCCAGTTCCTGGCCGGTCGCGCCGAGCTGACCCGGCTGGCCGCGGAGGGAACCGCCCTCGACCAGCGGGCCGAGCAGCTCCAGGAGCAGCTGGAGCGGCAGGCCGACCCGGACTACCAGGCACGGCAGGCCCGCGAGCGGCTGGCGTACGTCCTGCCCGGTGACCGGCTGGTGGTCGTGGTGGACGGCGAGGCCGTCGAGGGGGACGCCGGCACGGTGCCGGAGTCCGAGGACGGCGACCTGCCCTGGTACGAGGCGCTGCTGCAGTCGGTCGCGGTGGCCGACGGCGACGAGGAGCCCAGCGAGTGAGCGAACCGATGACGCCGGAGGAGCGGGAGGTCGTGGCCCGCCAGCTCGGCCGGCCGCCGCGTGCCCTGCGCGCGGTCGCGCACCGCTGCCCGTGCGGCCAGCCCGACGTGGTGCAGACCTCCCCGCGGCTGGAGGACGGCACCCCGTTCCCGACGCTGTACTACCTGACCTGCCCGCGCGCGAGCGCCGCGGCCAGCCGGCTGGAGTCCACCGGCCGGATGCGGGAGTGGCAGGCCGACCTGGGCACCGACCCGGAGCTGGCCGCGGGCTACCGCGCCGCCCACGAGGCCTACCTGGCCGAGCGCGACGCCCTCGGCGAGCTGCCGACCCGCAACACCGCCGGCGGCATGCCCGACCGGGTCAAGTGCCTGCACGCCCTGGCCGCGCACGCGCTCGCCGCCGGCCCGGGGGTCAACCCGGTCGGCGACCGCGCGGTGGCCGAGATGGGGGAGTGGTGGGCCAACGGCCCCTGCGCGCTCCCCGAGGGGGTCGACCGATGACCTGCGTCGCCGCGATCGACTGCGGCACCAACTCCATCCGCCTGCTGGTGGCCGACGTCCCGCCGGAGGGGCCGCACACCGACCTGCTGCGCCGGATGGAGGTCGTCCGGCTGGGCCAGGGCGTCGACGCCACCGGCCGGCTCGCCCCGGAGGCCATCGAGCGCACCCGCGTCGTCCTGGAGCAGTACGCCGCCCAGGCCCGCGACCTCGGCGCGACGGCGGTCCGCATGGTCGCCACCAGCGCCAGCCGGGACGCCGCCAACCGCGCCGACTTCGAGGCGATGGTCCTGACCACCCTCGGCCAGCTGCCCGACGTCGTCCCCGGCGACGAGGAGGCGCGGCTGTCCTTCCTCGGCGCCACCGCCTCGCTGGACGCCGCGGTCGCCGCGCACGGCCAGGCCCGCCCCCGCCCGCCGTACCTGGTCGTCGACATCGGCGGTGGTTCCACCGAGTTCGTGCTCGGCGACGCGGCCGGGGTGCGCGCGGCCCGCTCGGTCGACGTCGGCTGCGTGCGGCTGACCGAGCGGCACCTGCACGGCGACCCGCCCTCGGCCGACGAGATCCAGCGCGCCGAGGCCGACATCCGCGCCGCGCTGGCCGACGTCGCCGCCGTCGTCCCGGTGGGGGAGGCCGCCACCCTGGTGGGTCTGGCCGGCTCGGTGACCACCGTCGCGGCGCTCGCCCTGGACCTGCCGGCCTACGACCCGGTGGCCATCCACGGCTCGCGGATCCCGGTGTCCGCCGTCCGCGCGGTGACCGCCGGGCTGCTCACCGCCACCCGGGAGCGGCGCGCCGCGTACCCGGTCATGCACCCGGGCCGGGTCGACGTCATCGGCGCCGGCTCGCTCATCCTGCGGGTGCTCATGGACGCCTTCGCGCTCGACGACGTCGTGGTCAGCGAGCACGACATCCTCGACGGCATCGCGCTGCAGCTGGCCCGCGGACCGGTCAGGGAGAGCCCTCGTTGAGCCCGGGCGGCAGCTTGCCGGTCAGCGACTGGTAGGCCGCCGCCGCGCCGCGGGCGGCGACCAGCCGGCCGGCCGCCACGGCGACCCCCGACACCGCCGCCCACGCCAGGGCCTCGCCCCAGCCGACGCCCGGCGCGGCCGGGTTCTTGGGCGGCTGGGTGCCACGCACGGCGTACCAGGCGGCGTCGCTGAGCTTCCGGACGGCGATCCCCGCGGGGACGGCCATACCGGTGCCCAGGAGCTTCCAGGTCAGCGGTGCCTTCTGCTTCCTCTTCCGGGCCACCCGGCGATCATGCCGCCCCGTGGCGCCCCCGCGCGCGCTCAGGTGGTCTGCTGGTGCCCATGAAGGACCCCGCTGCCCCCCGTGGAGGACCCTCCTGCCCCCACGGCCTCCCTGCAGGGGCCCGCCCTGGCGACGCAGCCGGCTTCCCGGTCACCCGCAGCCCGGCCGGGGTCGTCCGCTCGGCGCGCGGCGCCCGCGACCTCGCCGTCCTCGACGCCCGGGTCTCCGGCTGCCGCGCCTGCCCGCGCCTGGTGGCCTGGCGGGAGGAGGTCGCCCGCGTGAAGCGGGCCTCCTTCCGCGACGAGGAGTACTGGGGCCGGCCGGTGCCGGGGCTGGGCCCGGCCGACGCCCGGATCGCCGTCGTCGGGCTGGCGCCGGCGGCGCACGGGGGCAACCGCACCGGCCGGGTGTTCACCGGCGACCGCAGCGGCGACTGGATCTTCGCCGCGCTGTGGCGGGCCGGCCTGGCCAACCAGCCGACGTCCACCCACGTCGGCGACGGGCTGGAGCTCACCGGCGTGCGGGTCGCCGCCGCGGTCCGCTGCGCGCCCCCGGCGAACGCGCCGACCCCGGAGGAGCGGGACACCTGCTCGCCGTGGTTGGCGCGCGAGCTGGCGCTGCTGCCGTGGCTGCGGGTCGCCGTCGTCCTCGGTGGGTTCGGCTGGACGGCGCTGTGGCCGGTGCTGGCCGAGGCCGGCTACGCGCTGCCGCGGCCGCGGCCGGCGTTCGGGCACGGCGTCGAGGTGTCGCTGGAGGGGCCGCGCGGGCCGCTGACCCTGCTGGGCAGCTACCACGTCAGCCAGCAGAACACCTTCACCGGCAAGCTCACCGAGCCGATGCTGGACGCCGTCCTGACCCGGGCCACCGAGCTCGCCGACCTGCCCGAGGTGCGGTCCCGGCCCTAGGCTCGGGCCCATGGCACAGCGACCCGTGGTCCTGGTCGTCGGCGGCGGCTACGTCGGCCTCTACACCGCCCTGCGGCTGCAGAAGCGCCTCTCCCGGGGACGGGCGGAGATCGTCGTGGTCGACCCGCAGCCGCACATGACCTACCAGCCGTTCCTGCCGGAGGCGGCGGCCGGCTCGGTGGAGCCGCGTCACGTGGTCGTGCCGCTGCGGCGGACGCTGCCGCGGTGCCGGGTGGTCACCGGGGCGGTGACCGGGCTGGACCACGCGGAGAAGCGGGCCCGGATCGCGCCGATCGAGGGTGAGCCGTACGAGCTCTCCTACGACGTCCTGGTGATGGCCGCCGGCTCGGTGGCCCGCACGCTGCCCATCCCGGGGCTGGCCGAGCACGGCATCGGCTTCAAGAACGTCGGCGAGGCCATCTACCTGCGCAACCACGTGCTGGCCCGGCTGGACGCGGCCAGCTCGACCGACGACCCGGAGGTCCGCCGCCGCGCGCTGACCTTCACGTTCGTCGGCGGCGGCTACGCGGGGGTCGAGGCCTTCGCCGAGCTCGAGGACATGGCGCGCTACGCGATCACCCACTACTACCCGCGGCTCTCGACGGCCGACATGCGCTGGGTGCTGGTCGAGGCGATGGGCCGGATCCTGCCCGAGGTCGACCTGGACATGGCCGCCTGGACGGTCAAGCAGCTCACCGCGCGCGGGATGGACGTGCGGCTCAACACCCGGCTGGAGTCGATCTCCGACGGGTGCGTGGTGACGCTGTCGGACGGCGACGAGTTCGCCAGCGACACCCTGGTGTGGACGGCGGGCACCAAGCCCAACCCGATGCTGACCCGGACCGACCTGCCGGTGGACGAGCGCGGGCGGGTGGTCTGCGAGCCCACGCTGCAGGTGCGCGGGGTGCCCGACGCGTGGTCGGCCGGTGACCTCGCCGCCGTCCCGGACCTCACCAAGGAGGCCCCCGGCGCGACCACCGCGCCCAACGCGCAGCACGCCGTCCGGCAGGCCAAGCGGCTGGCCGACAACATCGTGGCGACGCTCGAGGGCCGCGAGCCGGAGCCCTACCGGCACGCCTACGCCGGCTCCGTGGCGAGCCTGGGTCTGCACAAGGGCGTCGCCCAGGTCTACGGCGTGAAGCTCAAGGGCTGGCCGGCCTGGTTCATGCACCGCACCTACCACGTCAGCCGGGTGCCCACCTTCAACCGCAAGGCGCGGGTGGTCGCCGACTGGACGCTGGCCGCGGTGTTCCGCCGCGAGGTCATCTCGCTGGGCCAGCTGCAGGACCCGCGCCGCGAGTTCGTCCAGGCGGCGAACACCGGCCGGACCGGCTCCTTGCCGCCGCCCTCGGCGGAGGACAAGGCCCAGTCGGGCTCCCTGCGGGCAGGCTGACCGCCGGGCTGGCGTGCTCGGCGGCCCCCGTAGCCCAACTGGCAGAGGCAGGCCCCTTAAAAGGGTCCCAGTGTCGGTTCGAACCCGACCGGGGGCACCACTGCGACGGTGCGCGCGTCGAGCCTTGACCGTGCGTCGTCACCCGACGGAGAGTCACACAGGTCACACCGGGTGTCCCAGCGTCGAGGCACCCGTGAGCGGAGGGGGACCCTGCATGACCCGAACCGACTCCCGCCGGGCGCGTGTGGTCGCGCTCGGCGCTGCCGGCGCACTCACGCTGACCGGCACCGTCGCCCTCGCCGGCGCGGCCGGCGCGACGCCGCACGGCGGCAAGGCGTGCGAGGAACGGACGAACGACACGGTCGCCGAGCTGACCGGGTGCGTGACCCTGGACGGGGTCATGGAGCACTTGCGGGAGTTCCAGGGCATCGCGGACGCCAACGGCGGCACGCGGGCGTCGGGGACGCCCGGGTACACCGCCTCCGCCGACTACGTGCAGGAGCGACTCGAGTCCGCCGGCTGGACGGTCACCCGGCAGCCGTTCGAGTTCGCGTTCTTCCAGCAGACCAGCAGCGCCTTCGCCCAGGTCGCCCCGGATGTGGCCACGTACGCCGAGGGCACCGACTACGCCGTGATGACCTACTCGGCATCCGGCGACGTCACCGCGACCGCCCAGGCGGTCGATGTCGTGGTCCCGCCACCGGCGGTGGTCAACAGCAGCACCAGCGGCTGCGAGGCCGCCGACTTCGAGGGCTTCACCGCGGGCAACATCGCGCTCGTCCAGCGCGGCACGTGTCCCTTCGGCCAGAAGGTCGCCAACGCCCAGGCCGCCGGAGCCTCGGCGGTCGTGGTGTTCAACGAGGGGCAGGAGGGGCGCACGGACGTGGTGCAGGGCACCCTGGGCGCGCCAGGGGCCACCATCCCGGCGATCGGCGTCCCGTACGCCCTCGGGTCGACCCTCGACGGGGACACCCTCCGCGTCGCCGTGCAGGCCGTGAGCGAGTTCCGGGACACCGAGAACGTCATCGCCGAGCTGCCCGGGAACACCTCGGACAACGTGGTGATGGCCGGTGCCCACCTCGACTCGGTCCCCGCGGGCCCGGGCATCAACGACAACGGCAGCGGCAGCGCCGCCCTCGTCGAGGTGGCCGAGAACCTGGCCGAGGCCGAGCTGCCCAACACCGTGCGCTTCGCCTGGTGGGGAGCCGAGGAGCTCCGCCTGCTCGGCTCGACCCACTACGTGACGTCGCTGACCCCGGAACAGCGCGAGGACGTCGCCCTGTACCTGAACTTCGACATGGTCGGCTCGCCGAACTTCGCCCGGCTCACCTACGACGGCGACCAGTCGACCTTCCCCGCTCCCGAGGGCGTGCCGGTGCCGGCGGGCTCGGACCAGATCGAGTACGTGTTCGAGGACTTCTACGAGGAGCAGGGGCTCTTCTACGAGGGCACCGAGTTCAACGGCCGCAGCGACTACCAGGCCTTCATCGGTGCGGGCATCCCCTCCGGCGGCCTGTTCACCGGCGCCGAGCAGCTCAAGCAGGAGTACCAGGTCGCGGCCTACGGCGGTGAGGCCGGCGTGGCGTACGACCCGAACTACCACCAGGCCGGTGACGACATCGCCAACCTCGACCCCGCGGCGCTCGACCAGAACTCCGACGCCATCGCCTACGCCGTCCTGACGCTGGCGTACGACACCCAGCGGGTCAACGGCGTGGTCGGCGAGCCGGTCCCCGGTGGCACGTACCAGGGCGACCCGCAGGCCCGGCAGTACCGGCTCACGCCGCCCCCGCCGGCAGCCGAGGGCGGCGGTGGCGGGCACGACCACGACCACGGGGGTGACACCGCCTGAACGAGGCCCCGGCCCCGGTGGTCTGCGCACCCCCCGTCCGGGTGTCCGGGAGACGTCCAGGAACGCGCAGGGCCCCTCAGGCGTTGACCTGGACGAGTGGGGTGCAGGACCGTGGGCCCCACGACAGCCAGGTCACCTCGAGGAGATGACGATGCCCAGCTCCAACCCGGTCTTCGGCCGGGGACTCCAGAACGCGGGCCCCGGCTACGGCCAGCAGTCCCCGTGGGGCGGCGCGCCCCAGTACGGGGCCCCGCAGTACGGCTACGGGACGCAGGACCCGTACGCCGCGCCGTCGCCGTACGCGCAGTCGCCGTACGCCCCGTCGGCCACCCGCTACATGACGATGGACGACGTCGTCCAGAAGACGGGCCTCTCCTTCCTGGTCACCGTCCTCTCGGCCGCCGTCACCTGGGCGCTGCTCCCGCAGGAGCTGGCGTTCGGGCTGGCCCTGCCCGCGGTCCTCGTGGCCCTGGTGCTCGGCCTGGTCATCTCGTTCAAGCAGATCGCCAACCCGGTCGCCACGCTCTCCTACGGCGCCCTGTACGGCATCGCGCTCGGTGCCATCAGCGAGGCCTTCAACCAGGTCTGGCCCGGCATCGTGATGCAGGCGCTGGTCGGCACCTTCGGTGTCTTCGCCGGCATGCTGGTCGTCTACAAGACCGGCGCCATCCGGGTCACCCCCAAGCTGACCCGCTGGATCGTCGGCGCGATGTTCGGTGTCCTGGCGCTGGTCCTGGTCAACCTGGTGGTCGGGTTCTTCGTCCCCGGCGGCCTGGGCCTGCGTGACGGCGGCACCTTGTCGATCGTCTTCAGCCTGGTCGTGATCGGCGTCGCGGCGTTCTCGCTGCTGCTCGACTTCGACATGGCCGACGAGGCGATCCGCCGCGGCGCCCCGGCGAAGTTCGCCTGGTACATCGCCTTCGGCCTGCTCATCACGGTCGTCTGGCTGTACCTGGAGATCCTGCGGCTGCTGTCCTACCTGCAGAGCAGCGAGTGATCTGGTGAAGGACCCCGTCCTCCCCACCCTTCGCGAGCGCAGGGCGGGACCCGGGACGGGGCCGTAGCACACACCAGTGGCCCGGTCCCCGCGAGGGGGCCGGGCCACTGGCCGTTGGACGGGGCCTCACACGGCGTGGGGCAGGGGGTCCTCCTTCAGGAGAGGCGCTCCAGGACCATCGCCATGCCCATGCCTCCACCCACGCACATCGTCTCCAGGCCGAAGGTCACGTCCCGAGTCTGCAAGCCGTTGATCAGCGTGCCGGTGATGCGGGCGCCGGTCATGCCGAAGGGGTGGCCGACGGCGATCGCCCCGCCGTGCACGTTCAGCTTGTCGATGTCGATGCCCAGGTCGCGGTAGCTCGGGATGACCTGCGCGGCGAAGGCCTCGTTGATCTCGACCAGGTCGATGTCGCCGATGCTCATCCCGGCGCGCTGCAGCGCGAGCTTGGAGGCGTCCACCGGGCCGTAGCCCATGATCTCCGGCGAGAGGCCGGTGACCGCGGTGGAGACGATGCGGGCCAGCGGGGTCAGCCCCAGGTCGCGGGCCTTGGCGTCGCTCATGACCACGACCGCGGCGGCGCCGTCGTTGAGCGGGCAGGCGTTGCCCGCGGTGACCCGGCCGTCGGGGCGGAAGACCGGCTTGAGGCCGGAGATGCCCTCCAGCGTGGTGCCCGGCCGCGGGCCGTCGTCGGTGCTGACCACGGTGCCGTCCGGCGTGGTGACCGGGGTGATCTCGCGCTCCCAGAAGCCGTCGGCGATGGCCTGCTCGGCCAGGTTCTGGCTCCGGACGGCGAACTCGTCCATGTCCTGTCGGGAGACGTCCTTGAGCAGCGCCAGGTTCTCGGCGGTCTGCCCCATCGCGATGTAGATGTCGGGCACCTCGCCGTTCTGCCGCGGGTCGGTCCAGGCGTCCGCGCCGCTCTCGGCGGTCTTGGCCACCCGCGCCTCGGCGTCGTCGAACACCGGGTTCTTCGTGTCGGGCAGCGAGTCGCTGTTGCCCTTCACGAACCGGCTGACCATCTCGACGCCGGCGGAGATGAAGACGTCGCCCTCGCCCGCCTTGATGGCGTGCATGGCCATGCGGGTGCTCTGCAGCGAGGAGGAGCAGTAGCGGGTGATCGTCGTCCCCGGCAGGTGGTCCATGCCGAGCAGGACGCTCACGACCCGGCCCATGTTGAAGCCCTGCTCACCGCCGGGGAGGCCGCAGCCGAGGATCAGGTCGTCGATGTTGGTCGGGTCGAGCGCGGGCACCTTGTCGAGGGCCGCGCGCACGATGGTGGCGGTGAGGTCGTCGGGCCGCAGGTCCTTGAGCGAGCCCTTGAACGCGCGGCCGATGGGGGAGCGCGCGGTCGCGACGATGACGGCTTCGGGCATGGGTCCTCCACGATGAGGGGCTCCGACGACAGGTCGCCGGACGTCGGTCACCCCCGAACCTACTCCCCGGTAGGGAGCCTTCCACCGTCAGCCGAGGGGTGTCGTCTCCGCGGCGCGCTCGGCCTGCTCCGGCGTCGGGAGGTCCGGCGGCCGGCGCCGGCGCAGCCGGGCCCACGGACCCTGCGGCCCGGTGTCCCGACCGCGGACCGCGGTCGCCTGGACCTCGGTGCCGGTGCGGCCGGCGGCCCGGGCGGCGGCCCGGGCGACCGGGCGGACGGTGTCGCGGCGCAGGTTGCGCAGCCCCCGGTCGGCCGCGGCCGGCCAGACGCCGAGGGCGTCGGCGATCGAGGGCAGCAGGACGGCGGCCGCCGCGGCGTAGCCGGCCGCGCTGGGGTGGAACTCGTCGACGCTGAACAGGTCCCGGTCCTCGGCGAAGGACGGCCCGAGCACCGAGCCCAGCGACACGGTGCGCCCACCGGCCTCGACGACGGCGATGGTCTGCGCGGCGGCCAGCTGCCGGCTCCACCGGCGGGCCAGCCAGCGCAGCGGCCGACCGATGGGGCGCACGCTGCCCAGGTCCGGGCAGGTGCCCACGACGACCTGCGTGCCGGCCTCGGTGAGCCGGCTGACGGCGTCGCGCAGGTGCCGGACGGAGACCGCGGGCGCGGTGCGGCTGGTGACGTCGTTCGCGCCGATCATGACGAGGGCGACGTCGGGCTGCTCCAGGAGTGCCTCGTCGACCTGCTCGTCGAGCTGCCAGGACTTCGCGCCGGACACGGCCAGCCGCACCAGCCGGACCGGGCGCTCGGCCAGCTCGGCGAGCGCCGCGGCGAGCAGCACGCCGGGGGTCTGGGCGGCGCGCTCGACGCCGAGGCCGGCCGCGGTGGAGTCACCGAGGACGGCGAGGACGATCGGCCGGCCGCGCCCGCGGCCGTACACCCCGTCTCCCGGGGGCGGGGCCGCCTTGACGGTGCGCGACTCGACGTGGCGCCGGGCCGACCGGGCCTGCTGACGGAGCAGGGCGAGCACCCCGGCGCCGGCCAGCCCCAGCCCGCCGCCGCCGTAGGCGGCCCCCGTGGCCAGCCGCCATGCCGTGGTCGCTCGAGTCACCGCCACCCCGTCCCTCGGATGGAGAACACACCTGTCCCAGCAGGCTAACCGCCCCCTACGGTCCCTCCGTGGCCGAATCCCCCGCAGGGGTCACCCAGGGTGACCGCGCCCAGCAGATCGTCGACGTGCTGGTGGACGCCTTCTCCGAGCTGATGACCGCCGACGCCGACGCCTTCCGCACCAAGTTCCGCAAGATGGCGGCCGACCCGTTCGCCTTCTACCGGGGCACCGCCTGCCTCTTCTACGCCGACATGGCGCAGCTGGAGGACCGGTGGTGCGACGAGCGCACCAGCCGGGTGTGGATCCAGGGGGACCTGCACGCGGAGAACTTCGGCACGTACATGGACGGCGCCGGGCGGATCGTCTTCGACGTCAACGACTTCGACGAGGCCTACGTCGGTCACGTCAGCTGGGACCTGCGCCGGTTCGCGGCGAGCTTCGCCCTGCTGGCCTGGCGCAAGGCGTTCTCCGACGAGGTCATCGCCGAGCTGCTCGGCGGCTACCTGCACGCCTACCTCGACCAGGTCGCGCACTTCACCCGGCTCGACGACGACAAGTCCTTCGCCCTCGTCCGCGAGAACACCGAGGGCGCCGTGCACCGGGTGGTCCTCGAGACCAGCGCGCGAAGCCGGTCGCGGCTGCTGGACCGGATGACCGTCGTCGAGGACTTCCAGCGGCGCTTCGCCGACGGCCGGCGCACCCGGCGGCTGGACGAGACCGAGCGGGACCGGGTGCTGGCGGCGCTGGACCGCTGGCGGGGGACCGTCTCCCCGCCCCGCCGGCGCCGCGACGTCGCCTACGACGTCAAGGACGTCGTCGCCACGGGCGGCTTCGGCATCGGCAGCGCCGGCCTGCCCGCCTACAACGTGCTGATCGAGGGCTACGACCAGGCGCTGGAGAACGACGTCGTCCTCTCGCTCAAGCAGGGCAACGTGCCGGCGCCCAGCCGCGTCGTCCGCGACCCGCAGATCCGGGCGGCCTTCGAGCACGAGGGGCACCGGACGGCGGTGTCGCAGCGGGCGCTGCAGGCCAACGCCTCCCAGTTCCTGGGTCACACCGAGGTCGACGGGGTGGGGTTCGTCGTCCAGGAGCTCTCGCCCTACGAGCTGGACCTGGACTGGGAGGACCTCACCGAGCCCGAGGAGATCGCCCCGGTGCTGGCGCAGCTGGGCCGGGCCACGGCGAAGGTGCACTGCGTCGGGGACGCCGACAGCGACCACACCCTGGTGCCGTTCCAGACCGAGGAGGCGATCACCGAGATGGTCGGCAGCCGTCGGGAGGAGTTCGTGGCCGACCTGGTCGACTTCGCGCACTCCTACGCCCGCCGCACCCAGGACGACTTCCGGCTGTTCGTCGACGCGTTCCGCGCGGGGCGGATCCCGGGGATCAGCTCCAGCGGGTGAAGGACCCTCCTGCAGGGGCGCACCCCTCGCAGGCTCGGGGCGGGCCCCTGCGGGAGGGCCGCCTCAGCGGGCCCGGCGTCCCCGCCGCGTGCGCAGGTAGTCGGCGACGACGTACTCGCCGAGCCGCTCGCTGTCGGGGGTGAACACCCGCCCGCCGGCCCGCTGGGTGATGTCGTGGACGAAGTGCACCAGCCCGGGCTCCGGGTCGAGGGCGAAGACGTTCATCACCGCCCCGGACCGGGCCACCCGCTCCACCTCGGCGACGGTGCGGGCGATGGTCTCGGGCATCGGCGGCCAGCAGAAGAACGGCGTCCCGTCGTCCTCCAGGTGGGCGGTCGGCTCGCCGTCGGTCACCACCAGCACCACCGGCTCGGCGTCCCGGTGCCGGGCGAGGAACCGGCGGGCCAGCATCAGCCCGTGCTGCAGGTTGGTGCCCTGCAGCGTGTCCACGCTCAGCTCGGCGAGGGTCTCCGGCCGCAGCACCTGGGCGGTGGAGGAGAAGCCGATGATCTGGATGGCGTCCTGCGGGAAGCGGGTGGTCACCAGCGAGTGCAGGGCCATCGCCGTCGACTTCGCCGCGCCCCACGTGCCGCGCAGCGCCATCGAGTAGGAGAGGTCGACCAGCAGCGCGACCGCGGCCCCGGTGCGCCGTTCGGTCTCCACGACCTCGAAGTCCTCGACGGCGATGTGCACCGCGCGGTCGTCGTCCGCACGTGGCTCGTGGGCGGTGCGCAGGACGGCGTTGCGCACCGTGCGGACGACGTCCAGCGGCTGCTCGTCGCCGAACCGCCACTCCCGGGAGCCACCGGTCAGCTCGCCGGCCGCTCCCGCGTCGGCGACGTCGTGCTCACCGCGGCCGGTGGCGTCGAGCTCGGCGAACACCCGGCGCAGCGCGGTCGCGCCCAGCCGGCGGACGGCCTTGGGGGAGAGCTCGAGCTTGCCGTCGGAGCGGTTGAGGTAGCCCTGCCGCTCCAGCTCCCGCTCCAGCTGGCGCAGCGCACCGAGGTCGTCGACGGCGGGCCGGCCCAGCGCCCGCTCGAGCAGCTCCTCGTCGACGTCGGCCAGCGAGGCGCCCGCGTAGCCCTGGGAGAGCTGGTTGGACAGCGCCTCCAGGTCGGCCAGCTCGGCGACGGCGCTCGTGGCGTCGCCCATGCCGAGGGACTGCTCGCCGTCGGGCACCTGCCCGCGCTGCCCCCAGGGCAGGTCGGGCCGGGCCTGGCGGAGCGCGTCCTGCAGGTGCGCCATCTCGCTGGCCAGTCCCAT
This sequence comes from Geodermatophilus siccatus, assembly GCF_900103785.1. Lineage (GTDB taxonomy): Bacteria > Actinomycetota > Actinomycetes > Mycobacteriales > Geodermatophilaceae > Geodermatophilus > Geodermatophilus siccatus. Next base: position 25,180 of record NZ_FNHE01000014.1, read on the forward strand.
GTCCTGCATCGTCTGGGCCATCAGGTCGGACAGCTCGGCCCGCTGCTCGGGCGAGAGGCCGGCCATCATCCGCTCCTGGGCGGCCGCCCGGCGGGCCAGCTGGTCGATCAGCTCCTCGACCGACTGCGGGTCCTCCGGGAAGAACTGCCCGTGCTTGTCCATGAAGTCGCGGAACCGCTCGTCGGTGTCCTCGCCGCGGTTGTGGGCGTCGATGAGCTGCGAGAGGTCGGCCACCATGTCCTTGACCGCCTGCATGTCGCCCGCGGAGGCGTTCTCCAGCGCCTGCTTCATCGAGGCGAAGGAGCTGTCGAGCACCTCGCGGCGCAGCAGGTCCTGGATCTGCTCGTAGGCCTGGCGGGCCTCGTCCGAGCGCCAGTCGTACTCCTTGAGCGCCCGGACGGCGCCCGCGGTGTCCTCGGGCAGCGCGTCGAGCTCGGCCTCCTTGAGCCGGGCCATGTCGTCCGGGTCCGGGAACAGCTCCCGCCGCTCGGCCTCCACGGCGCGGTCGAGCAGCTCGCGGACCTCCTGCAGGGTGCCGTCCATCCGGCCCGCGTTGCGCGCCTGCCGCAGCCGCTCGCGGACCGACCGGCGCAGCTCGTCCAGCCCGCGCCGGCCGTCCATCCCGCGGCGCAGCAGCTCGCGCAGCGCCTCGCGGACGCCGCTGCCGCCGAGCACCGAGTCGCCGATCTCGTCGACCGCGCTGCCCAGGTCGTAGGGCGGGGCGAGCGGGTCGGGCCCGCCGCGCCAGCGCCCGTACCGGTAGCCCTTGCCGGGCCGCCTCACCACTGCTCCTCCTCGCCGGCGCTCGTCCGAGCAGTGGTGCAGCACGCTGTGCTCGTGCGTGAGCTCGCACGCTCGCTCACGTCAGGCCCCGTAGACCGTGCGCGGGCCGTCGGTGTCCTTGGCCAGCCGGCGGGTCAGGTAGAGGCCCTCGAGGGCGAACTCCACCGCGGCGGCGGCCTGCTCGGCCGACTGCTCGCCCTCCGGCACGCCGAGGCGGCCGAGCAGCTCGGCGAGCTTCGGGATCGTGCCGAGCTGACCGAGCAGGGCCGCGGCCGGCACCAGCTCGCCGGACTCGACGGTCTCCCCGCCGGTGAAGTGCTCCTGCAGGCCGGTGAGGTCCAGCCCGGCGCAGCGGGCCCGGAAGGTCTGCGCGGTCGCCTGGCGCAGCAGGTGCTCGAGCACCTCCAGCTCCCGCTCGTCGTCCGGGTCGGAGCCGGAGTCGGCGAACTCCACCTTGCCGCGGCTGGCCGGGACGACGGCCGGCAGGTCCACGACGCGGGCGACCGGCCGGGTCTCCCCGGCGACGGCGGCCCGGCGGACGGCGGAGGCGGCGGCCGTCTCCAGCCCGGCGATGGCGAAGCGGGCGCTGACGCCGGAGCGCTGGTCGACGTGGTTGGAGTCGCGGACCAGCCGGGTGAAGCGCGCGACGATCTCCACCAGGTGCTCGGGGACGAGCGGCGTCTCCAGCTGCCCCCCGCCCGACCAGCTGGTGTGCGCCTCCTGGTGCAGCAGGCGCACCTCGTCGGCCAGCTCGATCGGGTAGTGGGTGCGCACCTCGGCGCCGAAGCGGTCCTTGAGCGGGGTGATGATCCGCCCGCGGTTGGTGTAGTCCTCGGGGTTGGCGCTGGCCACCAGCAGCAGGTCCAGCGGCAGCCGCACCCGGTAGCCGCGGATCTGGATGTCGCGCTCCTCCAGCACGTTGAGCAGCGCGACCTGGATGCGCTCGGCGAGGTCGGGCAGCTCGTTGACGCTGAAGATGCCGCGGTTGGTGCGCGGCACCAGGCCGTAGTGCACCGTCTCGGGGTCGCCCAGCGTGCGCCCCTCGGCCACCTTGATCGGGTCGACGTCGCCGATGAGGTCACCGACGCTGGTGTCGGGGGTGGCCAGCTTCTCGCCGAAGCGGTCGCTGCGGTGCAGCCAGCCGACCGGGGTGGCGTCGCCGTGCTCGGCGATCTGGCGGTGCGCCCACACGCTGATCGGGGCCAGCGGGTGCTCGTTGAGCTCGCTGCCGGTGAGCACCGGCGTCCACTCGTCCAGCAGGCCGACCAGCGTGCGGATCAGGCGGGTCTTGCCCTGCCCGCGCTCGCCGAGCAGGACCAGGTCGTGGCCGGCGATGAGAGCGCGCTCGACCTCCGGGACGACGGTGTCCTCGAAGCCGACGATGCCCGGCAGGGAGGGCTCGCCGGCCGCCAGGCGGGCGAGCAGGTTGGCGCGGATCTCGGCCTTGACCGGCCGGAAGGTGGCCCCGCTGGCGCGGAGCTCGCCCAGGGTCGTGGGGGCGGGGGGAGCGGAGGCGGGGGAGCCAGGGTCCGTCACCCCCGCCACGGTACGACGCAGGCGCCTCGCTGGTCACCCGTTCGGCCGCTGCCACCTGGGCGCCGTCCCTGCGAGGATCACGGCATGGCGGCTGCGGAGGCGGGGAGGACCGGACTGCTCGTCGGCGGGGCGGACGTCGACGCCGCGGCGGCGCTGCTGGAGGGGGTCGTCCGGCGCACGCCGCTGGAGCACTCGCGCGCGCTGGCCGAGCGGGTCGGCGGCCCGGTCTGGCTCAAGTGCGAGAACCTGCAGCGCACCGGCTCGTTCAAGATCCGCGGCGCCTACACCCGGCTGGCCCGGCTCACGCCGGAGGAGCGGGCCCGCGGCGTCGTCGCGGCCAGCGCGGGCAACCACGCGCAGGGGGTCGCCCTGGCCGCGCAGCTGCTGGGCATCCGGGCCACGGTGTTCATGCCCGAGAGCGCGCCGCTGCCCAAGGTGGCGGCCACCCGTGGCTACGGCGCCGAGGCCCGCCTGGGTGGCGCCTCGCTGACCGAGGCCCTGGCCGCGGCCGCCGACCACGCGCAGCGCACCGGCGCGGTGTTCATCCACCCGTTCGACCACCCCGACGTGATCGCCGGGCAGGGGACGGTCGGCCTGGAGGTCCTCGACCAGTGCCCCGACGTCGCCACCGTCGTCGTCTGCACCGGGGGCGGGGGGCTGGTCTCCGGCATCGCGGCCGCGGTGCGCTCCCGTCGTCCCGACGTCCGGGTGGTCGCCGTGCAGGCCGCCGCGGCCGCCGCCTTCCCCGGGTCGCTGGCCGCCGGCCGGCCGGTGGCGCTGTCGGGGATGACGACGATGGCCGACGGCATCGCCGTCGGCGCGCCGGGGGAGCTGACCCTCGCGCACGTCCGCGAGCTGGTCGACGAGGTGCGCACGGTCAGCGAGGAGGACCTCTCCCAGGCGCTGCTGTTCTGCCTGGAGCGGGCCAAGCTCGTCGTGGAGCCGGCCGGCGTGGCCGCGGTGGCCGCCGTGCTCGCCGAGCCCGCGGCCTTCCCGCCGCCCGTGGTCGCGGTCGTCTCCGGCGGCAACATCGACCCGGTGCTGCTACTCAAGGTCGTGCAGCACGGCATGGCCGCGGCCGGCCGCTACCTGTCGCTGCGGCTGCGGGTGCCCGACCGGCCGGGGTCCCTGGCCGCGGTGCTCGGCGAACTGGCGCAGGTCGGTGCCAACGTGCTGGAGGTCGAGCACGAGCGGACGGCGACCCGGCTCGGGCTGGGCGAGGTGGAGGTGTTCGTCGTCCTGGAGACCCGCGGTCCCGAGCACGCCGAGGAGGTGCTGGCCCGGCTGCACCGGGCCGGCTACGCCGTCACCACCGGCTGAGGCAAGGACCCCCTGCGCCCCACCGTGGAAGGACCCCGTCCTCCCCACCCCTCGCGAGCTCGGGGCGGGACCCGAGACGGGGCCGGAGCCTCGGGACGGGGCCGGCGGCGGACCCCTGCAGGGGGACCGGAAAACCGGTCGGGAAGTGTCGGCCCCGTCACATAGTTTCCCGGTCATGAGCGACGCGATCGTCGTCGAGGGCCTGGTGAAGCGCTTCGGCGCCACCACGGCCCTCGACGGGGTGCACCTGACCGTGGCCGAGGGCTCCGTCCTGGGGTTGCTGGGTCCGAACGGCGCGGGCAAGACGACGGTGGTGCGGATCCTCACCACCCTGCTGCGGGCCGACGCGGGGCGGGTGCGGGTGGCGGGGCTCGACGTGGTGGAGGACGCCGACGCGGTGCGCGCCTCGATCGGGCTGACCGGCCAGTACGCCGCCGTGGACGAGTACCTCACCGGCCTGGAGAACCTGGAGATGGTGGGGCGGCTCTACCGGCTGGGGAAGCGCGAGGCGCGGGCGCGGGCGGGCGAGCTGCTCGAGCGCTTCGACCTCACCGGGGCGGCCGACCGACCGGCCAAGACCTACTCCGGCGGCATGCGCCGGCGGCTGGACATCGCCGCGTCGCTGATCGCCCGGCCGCGGATCCTCTTCCTCGACGAGCCGACGACGGGCCTGGACCCGCGCAGCCGGCTGGGCATGTGGGAGTTCATCGCCGACCTCGCCGACGGGGGGACGACGATCCTGCTGACCACGCAGTACCTGGAGGAGGCCGACCGGCTGGCCGACCGGATGGTCGTCATCGACCGGGGGCGGGTCATCGCCCGCGGCACCGCCGACGACCTCAAGGCACAGGTCGGCGGTCAGCGGCTGGAGTTCACCGTGACGACGGCGGCCGTGCTGCCCGACGTCCTGGAGCGGCTGCGGGGGATGGCCGTCGACGAACCGCAGGTCGACGAGCAGGCGCGCCGGCTGAGCCTGCCGGTCAGCGGCGGCGCAGAGATCCTGGCCGAGGCACTGCAGCGGCTCGACGGCTTCACCCCCGACATCCTCGACGTGGGTCTGCGCCGTCCTGACCTCGACGACGTCTTCCTCGCCCTCACCGGGCACGCCGCCGAGGAGACCGCCGGCGACGACGACCGGCCGGCCCAGCCGGCCGCGACCGGGGGGATGGCATGAACACCCTCGCGACGACGCTGTCCGACAGCGTCGTGATCACCAAGCGCAACCTGATCAAGGTCAGACGGGTGCCCGACCTGATCGTCTTCGCGACGCTCTCGCCGATCATGTTCGTGGTGCTGTTCCGCTACGTGTTCGGCGGCGCCATCGGGGGGCTGCCGCCGGGCATCAGCTACGCCGAGTTCCTGCTGCCCGGGATCTTCGCCCAGACGGTGGTCTTCGGGAGCACGATCACCGGCGCCAGCCTCGCGGACGACCTGCAGAAGGGGCTGATCGACCGGTTCCGCTCCCTGCCGATGTCCCGTTCGGCCGTACTCGTCGGTCGGACGGTCGCCGACGCCGGGCTCAACGTCATCTCGATCGCCGTCATGGCCCTGACCGGCCTGGTCGTCGGCTGGCGGATCAACTCCTCGCTCGGAGAGGCGCTCGCCGGGTTCCTCGTGCTGCTGGTCTTCGCCTACGCGATCTCGTGGCTGATGGCGGTGGTCGGGCTGCTGGTCCGCACGCCGGAGGTCGTCAACAACGCCAGCTTCATCGTCATCTTCCCGCTGACGTTCATCGCCAACACCTTCGTGCCGCTGGAGACCTTCCCCTCGGTGCTGAGGGTCTTCGCCGAGTGGAACCCCGTCTCGACGGTCACCCTGGCGTCGCGGGAGCTGTTCGGCAACGTGCCACCGGGCACCCCGGTGCCCGACGTCTGGTCGCTGCAGAACCCGGTGCTCTACACGCTGGTCTGGACGGCGGTCATCCTGGCCGTCTTCGTGCCGCTGTCGGTGCGGCTCTACCAGCGCACCGCGACGCGGTGAGGCGAACACCGCGGTCAGGTGCCGTCCCCGACCGACGCTGAGCTCGGCACCACCGGACACCCCGCGCGGCGTACGACCCGTGCGCGCCAGGATGGACCTCGTGCCCGCCTCCGCCGCCCCGTCCGCCGACAACCCGCTGCTCGAGCCGTCCCGGCTGCCGCTGCAGCTGCCGCCCTTCGCGGAGATCACCCTCGAGCACTGCCGCGAGGCGGTGTTGGCCGGGATGGCCGAGCAGCGTGCCGAGGTCGCCGCCATCGTCGGGTCGCCCGAGCCGCCCACGTTCGAGAACACCGTCGTCGCGCTGGAGCGGTCCGGGCGGCTGTACCGCCGCGCCGGCGCGGTGTTCCACAACCTCGCCTCGTCGGTCGCGACCGACCGGTTGCGTGAGGTGGAGCGGGAGCTGGCCCCGCTGGAGTCCGCGCACGGCGACGCCCTGCGGCTGGACCCCGCCCTGTTCGCCCGCATCGACGCCGTCCACGCGCAGCGGCACGACTCGGGCCTGGACGCCGAGGCGGTCCGGTTGGTGGAGCGCTACCACCTGGACTTCGTGCTCGCCGGCGCGCGGCTCGACGAGGCCGGCCGGGCCCGGCTGACCGAGCTCAACCGCGAGCTGTCGGAGCTGTCGACGAGGTTCGGGCAGAACCTGCAGCTGGCCACCGAGGCCGCCGCGGTCGTGGTGGGCGACGTCGCCGAGCTCGACGGGCTGGGCCCGGAGGAGGTCGCCGCGGCAGCCCGCGCCGCCGCCGACCGAGGGGTGGCCGGCTTCCTCATCCCGCTGCTGCTGCCCACCGGTCAGCCGGTGCTGACCAAGCTGCGCAACAGGGAGCTGCGCCGCCGGGTGTTCGAGGCCTCGGTGGGGCGGGCGTCGGGCGGCGAGCACGACAACGGGCCGGTCGCCGTCCGGATCGCCCGGGTGCGCGCCGAGCGCGCCCGGCTGCTCGGCTTCGACACCCACGCCGACCTGGTGCTCGCCGACCAGACCGCGCGCAGCACGGCGGCGGTCGACGCGATGCTCGGCCGGATGGTGGGGCCGTCGCTGGCCAACGCGCAGGCGGAGGCGGCCGCGCTGGGCGAGGTCGCCGCGCGGGACGGCGTGACCGACCTGGCGCCCTGGGACTGGGCCTTCTACAGCGAGCGGGTGCGCGCCGAGCGGTACTCGGTCGACACCGCGGCGCTGCGACCGTGGTTCGAGCTGGACCGGGTGCTCGTCGACGGCGTCTTCGCCGCCGCCGAGCGGCTCTACGGCTACCGGTTCACGCCGCGGCCCGACCTCGGCGGCTACCACCCCGACGTCCGGGTCTGGGAGGTCTCCGACGCGGACGGGCAGACCATCGGCCTCTACCTCGGCGACTTCTACGCCCGCGAGGGCAAGCGCGGCGGGGCCTGGATGAGCTCGTTCGTCACCCAGTCGCGGCTGCTGGACACCCGGCCGGTCGTCGTGAACAACCTCAACGTCACCCGTGGCGCCGACGGGCAGCCCACCCTGCTGACCCTCGACGAGGTCAACACGTTGTTCCACGAGTTCGGCCACACGCTGCACGGCCTGAGCTCCGCCGTCACCTACCCGCGCTTCTCCGGCACCAGCGTGCCGCGCGACTTCGTCGAGTTCCCGAGCCAGGTCAACGAGATGTGGGCGCTGTGGCCGGAGGTCCTGGCCGGCTACGCCCGGCACGTCGAGACCGGTGAGCCGCTGCCGGCCAGCGTCGTCGAGGCGATCGAGGCCGCCCAGCTGTGGGGCGAGGGCTTCGCGACGCTGGAGTACCTGGCGGCCACGCTGCTCGACCAGGCCTGGCACCGGATCACGCCGGAGACCGAGGTCGGCGACCCGCAGGGGTTCGAGCGGGCCGCGCTCGAGGCGGCCGGTGTCGCCCACGACCTGGTGCCGCCGCGCTACCGGACGACGTACTTCCAGCACGTCTTCGCCGGGGGCTACGCGGCCGGCTACTACTCCTACATCTGGTCGGAGGTGCTCGACGCCGACACGGTGGAGTGGTTCAGGGAGAACGGGGGGCTGCGCCGGGAGAACGGCGAGGTCTTCCGGTCGCGGCTGCTGTCCGTCGGCGGGGCGGTGGACCCGCTGGAGGCCTTCCGCGCCGTCCGCGGCCGGGACGCCGACCCGACCCCGTTGCTCCGCCGCCGCGGGCTCTGCTGACCGCGGTCCTCCGGACCGCACCGCGGCCAGGTGCCGTCCCCGGCCGGGCTGAGCCGCCGCGTCGTTCCTCGCGGAGACCCTCCGGGCCCCCACTCGTCACGACACCGCCCTGCTACGAACCGCCCTGCTACAACCAGGGCAGGGACAGGACGACGTCCAGGTCGTCCGGCCCCTCGCCCTCGCGGACCAGCCGGTTGGGCTGGCGGTGGCCGCACGCTGTGCAGCGGTGGACCACCTGCCAGCCCTTGCCCGACTTCTCCACCAGGCCGATCGGCGCCATCGGCGCCCGGCAGGTGCTCGCCCGGTCGCCGGGGAGGTCGTCGACGTGCAGCGACCACAGGCACACCGGGCAGTGGTTGCGGTAGTGCCCGTCGCTGTTGGCCGGCACCGCCGACCCGCAGTGCACGCAGGCGAACCCGGTGTTCTCCGCCCGCCGGGAGCGGACGGGGCTCACGGCCGCGCCCCGGTCAGGGGACGAACGGCTCGACGGCGACGACGTCGACGGTGATGTCGCGGCCGTTGGGCGCCTGGTAGGTCACCGTCGTCCCGGGCTTCGCGCCGAGGATGGCCGAGCCGAGCGCCGACTCGGGGGAGTAGACCTGCAGCCCCGTCGTCCCGGCGATCTCCCGCGAGCCGAGGAGGAACTTCTCGGTCTCGTCGTCACCCTGGAAGCGGATGGTGATCACGGTGCCGGTGGCGGCGTGCGTCGCCGTCGTGGGCGCGTCGCCGACGCGGGCCTTCCGCAGCAGGTCCTCCAGCTGGCGGATGCGGGCCTCCTGCCGGCCCTGCTCGTCCTTGGCGGCGTGGTAGCCGCCGTTCTCGCGGAGGTCGCCTTCCTCGCGGCGGGCGTTGATCTCGGCGGCCATGGCCGGACGGCCCGCCACCAGCTGGTCGAGCTCGGCCTTCAGCCGGTCGTGGGCCTCCTGGGTCAGCCAGACGCCCTGGTCCTGCTCGTCAGTGGGGGTGGACACGGCAGTGCTCCTGAAATGTCGGTGGCCGCTCCCCGCCCGGGGAACGGCCGCGTTCAGAACGGCCAACGTAACACCGTCGCCCGGGTCCGGTGTTCCACCGGGACCCGGGCCTCCGGGATGCGGAACGGTAGCGGACCGCAGCGTGACGAGCGCCACGAACACCCGATCGAGGGCCTCGGCGGCGGCGGCGCCCCTCCTCGCCGGTGGATGATGGGCCGGTGACCGAAGCGGACCCGTTGCGCCTGCTCGCCGTGCACGCCCACCCCGACGACGAGTCGAGCAAGGGCGCCGCGACCATGGCCAAGTACGTCGCGGAGGGTGTCCGCGTCATGGTGGCGACCTGCACCGGGGGTGAGCGCGGTTCGGTGCTCAACCCGGCGCTGGACCGGCCCGACGTCTGGGAGCGCCTGCCGGAGATCCGCCGCGAGGAGATGGCCCGGGCGCGCGAGGTCCTCGGCGTCGAGCAGGAGTTCCTCGGGTTCGTGGACTCCGGCCTGCCCGAGGGCGACCCGCTGCCGCCGCTGCCCGAGGGCTGTTTCGCGCTGGTGCCGACCGAGGAGGCGGCCGCGCCGCTGGTCGAGCTGATCCGCCGGTTCAAGCCGCACGTGATCACCACGTACGACGAGCGCGGCGGCTACCCGCACCCGGACCACATCAAGACCCACGAGGTCTCGGTGCACGCCTTCGACGCCGCCGGCGACCCCGACCGCTACCCCGACCTCGGGGAACCGTGGCAGCCGCTCAAGCTCTACTACCACATGGGTTTCACGCTGCCCCGGACGCGGGCGCTGCACGAGGCGATCCTCGCCTCGGGCCAGGAGTCGCCCTACGCCGAGTGGCTGGAGAACTGGGACCCCGAGCGGGACATGTCGCACCGGGTCACCACCAAGGTGCCGTGCGCGGAGTACTTCGCCGTCCGGGACGCCGCGCTGATCGCGCACGCCACCCAGATCGACCCGAACGGCCGCTGGTTCGCCTGCCCGCTGGAGGTCCAGCAGCGGGTCTGGCCGACCGAGGACTACGAGCTGGCCCGGTCGGTCGTCGACTCGCCGGCGCCCGAGGACGACCTCTTCGCCGGGGTCCGCAGTGAGGTGGTCGTGCGATGAACGGGCTCGTGCTCCTCGCCGCCGAGCAGCAGCTGCCCGAGGACGTCGGCAAGGCCGGCCCCATCGGTGCGCTGCTGACCGTGCTGCTCTTCATCGCCATCCTGCTGCTGGTGAGGTCGATGACCACCCACCTCAAGCGGGTGCCGCGCAGCTTCGAGCGCGGGGACGACGGCCCGCGGGTCGTCGTCCCCGACACCCCGGCCGAGCTGGTGGACCCGGCACCCGCGCCGGGGCAGGAGCTGCTGGACACGCTGCGGCGGGCGCCTCGGGCGATCGAAGGCCCACGCCGGGACGACGGCCGGCCGGACGCCACGGAGGGCTGACCGGCCGGCCGCCGCCGGGCCGGGCTACCAGCGGTGGGCGACGTCGATGACCAGCCGGTCGACACCGGCGGACGAGCCCTCGAGGACGAAGGCGCGGAACGGCAGCCGGGCGCGGGTGCCGATGCCGAGGCCGGTGTGGCCCTCGAACGAGCCCAGCCAGGCCACCTGCCGCAGCGTGCGGTACCCGCTCACGTCGACGACCTCGCGCCGGTTCGCCGGGGTGTAGGTCGGGCGGCCCCGGTCGTCGTAGGCCACCGCGCCGAGGGTCACCTGCAGGTCCGCGCCGCCGCGCAGCGGGACCACCGTCCCGCTGCCGTCCTCGCGCACCGAGTCCACGTACCGGACCGACCAGGAGTCGAAGCCGGACACCTCTGCGACGTCGACGACGATCCGGTCGAAGCACTCGTGCCGCCCGGCGCGGACGTCCTGGACGAGGTCGTCCCCAGGTGCGGCGCGGCCGGCCACCTCTGGCTGGGAGCCCCAGGTGACGCCGCAGGAGGGAGCCGCACTCGCCGAGGCGGGTGCGGCCACCCCCAGCGCGGCGAGGGCGGAGACGGCGAGGACGAGGAACCGGGATCGGTTCATGGCGGACCTCCTTGAGGAATCGATGCCGACGGCAGGATCTGCCCGACGCGACCGTCCGCGCCATGGGCGTCGACATGTCGACTCGATGAAGTACCCCGGGAGTCGCGGGCAGACTTTGCCAACCGTGACCGGTGCGCCTTCCCCGCTCCGGTGGCAACCTGTGTTATCAGCCCGTCCGCGTCACCACTCGGCTGCCGTGTGTGATCCGTCGAGGGTGGTGGCCCGGGCGCGGCGACTCCCCGTCGATCGGCCGGGTCTTCGGGGACCACTGCGACCTGCCGGCGCCGCTGCCGCCTGAGGAGGTCATGCGCGCGGACGTGGCGCAGGAGCTCTGCGCCCGGGAGCGACCCCGGTTCGGTGGGCAGCCGGCCGGCAGGTCCCGCGGCGGACGCCGAGCGTCAGTGGTGGGGGCCGTGCCGGCCGAGGGTCTCCACGGGGGTCGCGCCGGGGCGGGTCCACTGCGGCACGGGGCGGCTGGTCGGGCCCCAGGTGGCGTTCCCGTCCGCGTCCGAGCGCCAGTACCAGCACGCGTGGCGCCCCTCGGGCCAGCCCTCGGGCTTGTCCTCCCACGCCTCGCCGCGGCCGTAGGGCGTCCTGTCGAGCAGGCCGAAGGACGCGGCGACCGGCTCGTTGCCGCGGCCCGTCGTGGAGTAGGTGAGGAACGTGCGGTCGCCGTCGCGCAGGAAGCAGGTGAGGTACCCCATCTCCCCGCCGACCGGCTCCGCCAGGTCGCGCACGGAGTACCAGGGCTGGGTGTAGCCCATGAACTCGACGAAGGCGGCCACCTCGTCCCACCGGCCTGTGGTGAGGACGGCGAACGAGACACCCCGGGCGTCGAGGTACACGGTGTCCCTCAGCTGCCAGGTCGTCATCGTGCAGCCCTCGCACTGCCCCTGGTGCGGCGCGCCGTCGTACCACATGTGCTTGTAGACCACGAGCTCGTCGCGGCCCTGGAACAGGTCGAGGAACGGGACCGGGCCGTCGGGGCCGACGACCCCCACCGTCCCGTCGAACTCCACCATCGGCAGCCGGCGGCGGGCCGCGGCGAGGGCGTCGCCCTCACGGGTGTGGGCCTTCTCGCGGACCAGGAGCTCGTTCCTGGCGGCCTGCCAGGTGGCCAGGTCGACGACGGGCGGGCGGCCGGGCAGCGCGGTGGTCGGGCGGTCCGGAGTGGTGGTCATGGAGTCCTCCGCGGGATCTGTGCCGGGCGGCGTCGGACGACGTCCTGCGACGGTCACCAGAGCAGACCGGCGCGCCGGCCGGAACTCATCGCGGTCGGGGACGATCCCGGCGGACCGGCAGTGCTCCGGCGGCAGGCTCCGGGTTCGCCCGTGACGGCGTCGAGGCTCCCGGCGTCCGTTCGCACCCGGACCGGTGTGGGAAGGAGACGGGCATGCCGAACCGTCTCGCCGGCGCGACGAGCCCGTACCTGCTGCAGCACGCCCGCAACCCGGTCGACTGGCGGGAGTGGGGGGAGGAGGCCTTCGCCGAGGCCCGTCGCCGCGACGTGCCGGTCCTGCTCAGCGTCGGCTACGCCGCCTGCCACTGGTGCCACGTCATGGCGCACGAGTCGTTCGAGGACGAGGCGACGGCGGCGCAGATGAACGCCGACTTCGTCTGCGTGAAGGTCGACCGCGAGGAGCGGCCGGACGTCGACAGCGTCTACATGGCCGCCACCCAGGCGCTGACCGGGCAGGGCGGCTGGCCCATGACGGTCTTCACCACGCCCGACGGCCGGCCGTTCTACTGCGGCACCTACTTCCCGCCCCGGCCCGCGCACGGCATGCCGTCGTTCCGCCAGCTGCTCGCCGCGGTCAGCGATGCGTGGCGGACGCGGCGCGAGGAGCTGGAGACGGCCGGCACGCGCATCGCCGAGGGGATCTCGGCCCGGCTGGACCTCGGCACACCGGTCCCGCTGACGCCCGAGGTGCTCGACCGCGCCGTCGCCGCGCTGGCCGCCGACCTCGACGAGCGCTGGGGCGGCTTCGGCGGTGCCCCGAAGTTCCCGCCGTCCATGCTGCTGGAGTTCCTCCTCCGCCACGCCGCCCGCACTGGGGAGGACCGGGCGCTGCGCATGGCGCGCGGCACGCTCGAGGCGATGGCCCGCGGCGGCATCCACGACCAGCTCGCCGGCGGCTTCGCCCGCTACTCCGTCGACGCGCGGTGGGTCGTGCCGCACTTCGAGAAGATGCTCTACGACAACGCGCTGCTGCTGCGGGGCTACCTGCACCTGTGGCGGGCGACCGGCGAGGAGTGGGCCCGCCGGGTCGCCGACGCGACCGCGGCCTTCCTCGTCCGCGACCTCGGCACCCCGGAGGGCGGCTTCGCCTCGGCGCTGGACGCCGACACCGAGGGTGTCGAGGGGCTGACCTACGTCTGGACGCCTGCGCAGCTGGTCGAGGTGCTCGGGGAGGACGACGGCCGGTGGGCGGCCGAGGTGTTCGAGGTGACCGACACCGGGACCTTCGAGCACGGCACCTCGACGCTCCAGCTGCTGCGCGACCCCGACGACCCCGCCCGGCTGGCCTCGGTGCGCGAGCGGCTGACCGCGGCGCGGGCTCAGCGCCCGCAGCCGGCACGCGACGACAAGGTGGTCACCGCCTGGAACGGGCTGGCGATCGCCGCGCTGGCCGAGCACGGGGTCCTCACCGGGTCACCCCCCTCGGTCGAGGCGGCGCGGCGGGCGGCGGAGCTGCTCGCCGACGTGCACTGGGTCGACGGGCGGTTGCGCCGGGCCTCGCGGGACGGCGTCGCCGGCGCCCCGGTCGGGGTGCTCGAGGACTACGGCGACGCGGCCGAGGGGCTGCTCGCGCTGCACCAGGCCACCGGCGAGGGGCGCTGGCTGGAGCTGGCCGGCGACCTGCTCGACGTCGTCGCCGAGCAGTTCGTGGACGCCGACGGCTGGCACGACACCGCCGCGGACGCCGAGGCGCTCGTGCACCGGCCCTTCGACCCGGCCGACGGTCCGACGCCGTCCGGCACCGCCGCCGTCGCGGGTGCCGCCGTGTCGTACGCCGCGCTGGCCGGCGCGCCACGGCACCGGGAGCTGGGGGAGGCGGCCGTGGGGCAGCTGGCGAAGCTGGCCGAGCGGGCCCCGCGGGCGGTGGGCTGGGCGCTCGCGGTGGGGGAGGCCCTGCTGGCCGGCCCGCTCGAGGTCGCGGTCAGCGGGCCGGCCGGGCCCGAGCGCGACGCCCTCGCGGTCGCCGCCCGCGCCTCGACCAGCCCGGGTGCGGTCGTGGTGGTCGGCGAGCCGGACGCGCCCGGCGTCCCCCTGCTGGCCGACCGCCCCCTGGTGGGCGGCCGGGCGGCTGCCTACGTGTGCCGTGGCTTCGTCTGCTCCGCGCCGGTCACCAACGTGTCCGCTCTCGGCGCAGCGATGGCCCCTTCCTGACCGCGCCACAGCGGCTTACCGTGTAAGTGTGTAATCACCCCACTCGGGAGGCCGTCGTGCACGGACAGCACCACCGTTTCGCTGACAACCCCTTCGCAGGCATGCGCGGCGGGTTCCGCGGCCCGCGCGGCCGCGGTCCCGGCGGTCGCGGCCGGGGGCCGGACGCCCCGCCCCCGGTGGAGCGGGCCGAGGTCGCCGGCTGGTTCGCCGGGCGGCTGCCCGACGACTGGTTCACCGGGCCGGTCGAGCTCACCGTCGACCGCGACGAGATCACCGTCGTCGGCACCCTGGCCGAGCCGGAGGCCGGCGAGGGCGACGCCGCCGCGGCGCGGGCCGGGCGGATCGCCCGCTTCCGCGAGGAGACCCGCGAGCAGCGCATGGCCGTCGCCGACGCCGCCCAGGCCCGCTACGGCCGGTCGGTCGCGTGGGGCGCGGCCTGCGGCGACGTCCGGGAGGTGTTCACCAACCTCTCGGTGCCGGTGATGACCCGGCTGCGGCAGCCCGAGCGGCTGGTCCTCGACACGCTCGTGGACGCCGGGGTCGCCCGGTCCCGGTCCGAGGCGCTGGCCTGGGCGGTACGGCTGGTCGCCCAGCACACCGACGAGTGGCTCGGTGAGCTGCGCGCGGCGATGGCCGCGGTCGAGGAGGTCCGCGCCCGGGGCCCGCAGTAGGAGGACCCTCCTGCCCCTCACCCCTCGCTCGCTCGGGGCGGGACCCTGCAGGAGGGCCGGCTCTGCCAGGCTGCCGGCGTGCCGTCGTCCACCGAGCTGCTCCAGGCCACCTACCGCGCCCTGTCCGCCCTGGTCAGGGACCTGCGGCCGGAGGAGGCCTGGCAGCCGACCGGGTGCACCGGGTGGGCGGTCCTGGACCTGACGCTGCACCTGGTCGACGACGCCCGCCGGGGCCTGGTCGCGCTGGCCACCCCGGCGGCCCCGCCGGCCACGAGCGACGCCGTCGCCTACTGGCGGGCCTGGCAGCCAACCGCGGCGCAGGACGCGGACGTCGCCTGGCGCACCCGCGTCCGCGCCAGCGTGGCCGGCGGGCCGGCGGAGCTGTCCGGCGTGTACGCCGAGCTCGTGGCGGCGGTCGGTGTGGCCGCGGGCCGGTCCCGGCCCGAGGACCTGGTCGGCACCCAGGGGCACGTGCTGCGCACCGACGACCTGCTGTCCACGCTGGCCGTGGAGGCTGCCGTGCACCACCTGGACCTGGTGACCTGCCTCGACCGTCCCGGTCCGGCACCCGAGGCGCTCGCCGAGGTCCGCCGGGTGCTCGAGGGCCTGCTCGGCGACCCGCTGCCGGCCGGGTGGGACGACGCGACGGCAGCTCGGCGCGGCACCGGCCGGGAGCCTCTGGACGACGCCGACCGCGCCGTCCTGGGCGCGTCGGCGGAGCGCTTCCCCCTGTTCGGCTGAGGGGTCGCGGCCCCGTTCCGCGCAGCCAGGGACACTGGGGCCGTGCCAGCCAGCGCCGCCGTCCCCATCGACACCGACGTCCTCGTGGTGGGTGCCGGCCCGGCGGGTGCGGCGGCCGCCGCATGGGCCGCGCGGGCCGGGCACGACGTCGTGCTCGCCGACGCGGCCGTCTTCCCCCGCGACAAGACCTGCGGCGACGGGCTGACCCCGCGGGCGATCGCCGAGCTCGACCTCCTGGGCCTGGGGGACTGGGCGCGCTCGCGGGCGCGCAACCGCGGGCTGCGTGCCGCCGGCTTCGGCCGGACGTGGGAGCTGCCCTGGCCCGGCGGCGAGTTCCCCGACCACGGCAGCGCGGTGCCGCGCACGGAGCTCGACGCCCGCATCCGCCAGGTGGCCCTGACCGACGGCGCCGTCCCGCTGGAGGGGGCACGGGCCGTCGACGTCGAGCGGGACGGCGACCGGGTGGCCGGGGTGGTGTTCGAGCTCGCCGACGAGGAGACGGTCACGGTCGGCTGCCGGCGGCTGGTCGTGGCCGACGGCGTCCGCTCGCCGCTGGGCCGGGTGCTCGGCCGCGAGTGGCACCGCGACACCGCCTACGGCGTGGCCGCCCGCGGCTACGTCCGCTCCGGCCGTGCGGACGACGAGTGGATCTCCTCGCACCTGGAGCTGCGCGGCGCCGAGGGAGAGCTGCTCTCCGGCTACGGCTGGGTGTTCCCGCTCGGTGCGGAGGCCGGGCAGGTCAACATCGGCGTCGGCACGCTGGCCACCGCCCGCCGTCCCGCCGGGGTGCAGCTCAAGGCCCTGATGGAGGTCTACGCCGACGCCCGCCGGGAGGACTGGCGGCTCGACGGGCCGGTGGAGGCGCCGGCGTCGGCGCTGCTGCCCATGGGTGGCGCGGTCTCCGGGGTGGCCGGCCGCAACTGGGCGCTGGTCGGCGACGCGGCCGGGTGCGTCAACCCGCTCAACGGCGAGGGCATCGACTACGGCCTGGAGACCGGTCGCAGCGTGGTCGGCCTCCTCGGCGAGGAGGACTGGACCGCCGCCTGGCCGGCGGAGCTGCGGCGGCACTACGGCGAGGCGTTCTCCATCGCCCGGCGCCTGGCCGGCCTGCTCACCGTCCCGCGCCTCCTGCCGGCCGCCGGCCCGGTCGGCATGCGCTCGCGGGCGCTGATGACCGTCGCGCTGCGGGTCATGGGCAACCTGGTCACCGACGCCGACCGCGACCTCGTCGCCCGCGCCTGGCGCACCGCCGGCCGGCTGTCGACCCGCATCGACCACCGCCCGCCGTTCAGCTGAGGCGACCGACGAGGGGTCACGCCGAGTGGGGCCCGGAGGGCTCCGCGCAGGCGGGACGCAGCGGCTCAGCGCACGCCGGGGACGGCACCTGGCCGCGGTGTCGGCCGGTAGGCCGACAGATCACACGAATGGGCTCGAGTACATCGCGAAGTAGACGGCGATGTAGTGGCAGATGGCGGCCACGACGGTCATCGCGTGGAAGACCTCGTGGTAGCCGAAGACGCCGGGCCAGGGGTTGGGCTTCTTGACCGCGTAGGCCACCCCGCCCAGCGTGTAGAGCACCCCACCGACGGCCAGCAGCACCAGCGAGGTCACGCCGGCGATGTGCAGGATGTCGGTGAGGATGAAGACGGCGACCCAGCCCAGGCCGATGTAGAGGGGCACGCCCACCCAGCGCGGCGCGGTCGGCCAGGTGAGCTTGAGCGAGACGCCGGCCAGTGCGCCGGCCCAGACGCCGGCGAGCACCCAGTAGCCGGTGGGCTGGTCGACCGCCAGGAGCGAGAACGGCGTGTACGTGCCCGCGATGAACAGGAAGATCATCGAGTGGTCGAGCCGTTTCATGATCTTCCAGCCGCGCGGTGACCAGCGGCGGCGGTGGTAGAGCGCGCTGATGCCGAACAGGCCGCAGATGGTCAGGCAGTAGACGGTCACCGAGAGGCCGGCGCGGGCACCGAGCGCGAAGCCCAGCGGGACGAGCACCGCCCCGGCGACGATCGCGCCGAAGAAGGAGAACAGGTGCAGCCAGCCGCGCATCCGCGGCCGGGTGTCGGGGTGGTCCCAGTCGCTGTCGCCGAAGTCCTCGGCGGTCCAGGCGCGTTCGACCTGCTCGCCCTCCCGGAGGACGGTGGCCACCGCCGGGCCGGGAGGCGCCTCGATCCGGGCGCCGTCGGCCTCGACGCGGACGGTCTCGCCCTCGCTGCGGGGGACGCTCATGGGCCGAGGTTACGCACGCGTAGGGAGGGCGGCGACGGGACCGGGGTGTGAGGTCCCCGGCAGTCCCGTGGACCTTCGTGCAGGTCGGGGACGGGTGCGCACGACCTCGCGGAGTGGGCCTACTGTGACCCACCGTGGGGGTGCGGCAGTGGGCACGCGACGTCCTCACCCAGGTGTACGAACGCCGGCTGGCCCGGGCGCTCGAGGGCGCGGCGATCCCGCGGCACGTCGGGGTGATCGTCGACGGCAACCGGCGGTGGGCGCGGGCCATCGGCCTGGAGGACCCCAACGCCGGCCACCGCCGCGGCGCGGACAAGATCGCCGGCTTCCTCGGCTGGTGCGACGAGGCCGGCGTCGAGGTGGTCACCCTCTTCCTGCTCTCCACCGACAACCTGTCCCGCCCCGAGCCCGAGCTGGTGCCGCTGCTGCGGATCATCGAGGGCGTCGCCGAGGACCTCGCCGCCCCGGACCGGCGCTGGCAGCTGCGCCCGGTGGGCGCCCTGGAGCTGCTGCCCGCCGAGACGGTCGCCGTCCTCAAGCAGGCCGCCGAGGACACCCGCGACCGGCCGGGCGCGACGGTCAACCTCGCCGTGGGCTACGGGGGACGCCGGGAGATCGCCGACGCCGTCCGCTCGCTGCTGGCCGAGCACGCCGAGCGGGGGACGACGCTGGACGAGCTGATCAGCGTGCTCGACGTCGAGCACATCGCCGAGCACCTCTACACCCGCGGCCAGCCCGATCCCGACCTGGTCATCCGCACCAGCGGGGAGCAGCGGCTCTCGGGCTTCCTGCTCTGGCAGACCGCGCACTCGGAGTTCCACTTCACCGACGTCTACTGGCCCGACTTCCGCCGCGTCGACTTCCTGCGGGCGCTGCGCGCCTACGCCGCCCGGCACCGGCGCTTCGGCGGCTGAGAAACTGCTGGTCATGGCCTCCGTCCTCGACGTCCCCCTGGAGTACGTGCGGCTCGGGCTGCGCTTCGACCGGCTCGAGCGCGGCTTCGTCGACGCGTACACCGGTGACAAGCGGGTCCGCGCCGAGGTGGAGGACGAGTCGGCGCCCACCCCGCAGGGGCTGCGCGACCAGGCCCGCGGGCTGCTGGCCGAGCTGACGTCGGCCGACCTGCCGGCCGACCGCGCCGGGTTCCTCCGCGGGCAGCTCACCGGTCTGGAGTGCAGCGCCCGCAAGCTGGCCGGCGAGCCGGTGCCCTTCCTCGACGAGGTGCGCAGCTACTTCCAGGTCGACCTCACCCTCGGCGACCCGGCCGCCTACGCCGCCGCGCACGCCGAGCTCGACGCCCTGCTGCCCGGCAACGGCCCGCTGGCCGACCGCTACGCCGCCCACCGGCGCCGCGAGGAGTGCCCGCCGGAGCGGCTGGCCGAGGCGGTGCACGCCCTGTCCAGCGCGCTGCGCGACCGGGCCCGCGCCGACTACGGGCTGCCCGAGGTGGAGACGGTGCGCTACGAGGTGGTCACCGACCAGCCGTGGTCGGGCTTCAACTACTACGAGGGCGACTACCGCTCCCGCGTGGCGATCAACGCCGACCTGCCGCACCGGCTGGGCCAGCTGCCGCACCTGGTGGCCCACGAGGCCTATCCGGGGCACCACACCGAGCACTGCCGCAAGGAGCTGGGCCTGGTCGAGCGCGGCTCGCGGCTCGAGCACACCGTCTTCCTGGTCAACACCCCCGAGTGCCTCATGGCCGAGGGACTGGCCGACCTCGGCGTGCAGGCCGCGATCGGCGACGGCTGGGGCCCCTGGGCGGCCGAGGTGCTCGGCGACCTCGGGCTGCACTTCGACGGGCACCTCGCCGAGCGGGTCGCCGCGGCGACCGCGCCGCTCAACCGGGTGCGCCAGGACGCCGCCGTCCTGCTGCACGACCGCGGCGCCTCCACCGACGAGGTGGCCGCCTTCATCCAGCGCTGGTCGCTGGTCAGCGGTGACCGGGCCCGCCAGCAGCTGCGCTTCCTCACCCACCCGCTGTGGCGGGCCTACACCACCACCTACGTCGAGGGCTTCGACCTGCTCTCGCGGTGGCTGGACGCCCGCCCGGCCGACCAGCCGGTGGCCGACCGCTTCGTCCGCCTGCTCGACGAGCCCCTCACCCCGGCCGCCGTCGCCGGCGAGCTGCGGGCGGGCTGAGCAGGCGGGTGGGACGTGGCGGGGGGTGACATGGCGCGGCACAGCCCGGAGGAGGCCCGGGACCTGGGCCTGTGGACGGCGGGCTGGCTGGCCGTGCTGCTGGTCGGCGGGCTGTGGTGGCTGGGCGACCTGCGCGTCCAGTGGCCGGTCCTGCTGGTGCCGCTGGTGTGGGTGCTGGTCGCCCTCCGGCCGCGCCGTCGCCGCTGAGACGGCCGGGACCGGTGGTGCCCCGAAGGGGGGACACGCCGCCCGTTCGACATGTTCCTGTCACCTCCCGGGCCTAACGTCCGCGGTGGACGGCGAGCTCACCTCGCCGACCACGGGAGGCCCGGTTGGTGCTGACGATCTCGTCGACCAGGGGGGGCCGGCACCCGGCCCCTCGGCCGGGGCCCGGCCACCTTCGAGCCGGGGCGCGTGCCGCGCCCCCACGGGAGTCGACCGTGACCACTCACCGCCGCACGTTCGTCCTGGACACCTCCGTCCTGCTGTCCGACCCCGGCGCGCTGCTGCGCATGGGTGCCCACGACGTGGTCCTCCCGCTCGTCGTGATCGGGGAGCTCGAGGACAAGCGCAACCACCCGGAGCTGGGCTGGTTCGCCCGGCAGGCGCTGCGGCTGCTCGACGACCTGCGGGTGCAGCACGGCCGGCTCGACGCCCCGGTGCCGGTCGGCGAGGACGGCGGCACGCTGCACGTCGAGCTCAACCACAGCGACCCGTCGGTGCTGCCGGCCGGCTTCCGCAACGACAGCAACGACAGCCGGATCATGGTGGTGGGGCTGAACCTGCGCGCCGAGGGGCAGGACGTCTGCCTCATCACCAAGGACGTGCCGCTGCGGGTCAAGGCCGCGGCCGTGGGGCTGGACACCGACGAGTACCGGGCGCTGGACGCCGTCGACGCCGGCTGGACCGGGATGGCCGAGCTCTCCCTCGACGACGCCGAGCTCGCCGGCCTGTACGACGAGGGCGAGGCGTACGTGCCGGCCGCCGCCGAGCTGCCCGCGCACACCGGGCTGGTGCTGCTGTCCTCCCGCGGCTCGGCGCTCGGGCGGGTGACGCCGGACAAGCACGTGCGGCTGGTGCGCGGCGACCGCGAGGCCTTCGGGCTGCACGGCCGCTCCGCGGAGCAGCGGATCGCGCTGGACCTGCTGCTCGACCCGGAGATCGGCATCGTGTCGCTCGGCGGGCGGGCCGGCACCGGCAAGTCGGCGCTGGCGCTGTGCGCGGGCCTGGAGTCGGTGATGGAGCGGCGCGCGCACGCGAAGGTCGTCGTCTTCCGGCCGCTCTACGCCGTCGGCGGCCAGGAGCTCGGGTACCTCCCGGGCAGCGAGGGCGACAAGATGTCGCCCTGGGCGCAGGCGGTCTACGACACCCTCGGCGCGCTGGTGTCCAGGGACGTGCTCGACGAGATCGCCTCGCGCGACCTCATCGAGGTGCTGCCGCTGACCCACATCCGCGGGCGGTCGCTGCACGACTCGTTCGTGATCGTCGACGAGGCGCAGTCCCTCGAGCGCGGGGTGCTGCTGACCGTGTTGTCGCGGCTGGGCTCGGGCTCGCGGGTGGTGCTCACCCACGACGTCGCCCAGCGCGACAACCTGCGGGTCGGCCGGCACGACGGCGTCGCCGCGGTGGTCGAGCAGCTCAAGGGCCACCCGCTGTTCGCCCACGTGACGCTGACCCGCTCCGAGCGCTCGCCGATCGCCGCGCTGGTCACCGAGATGCTGGAGGACCTCCCGCGCTGACCCGGCGCGTCCGCGCGGCCGCGCGGCCGACCGGCCGCATTGCCGGGGTTCCTCGTGCATCGCGGGTCCAGCAAGCCCGGCAGTGCACGAGGAACCCCCGCAATGGCTCAGCCGCGTCGGCGACGTCCGCGGGCGCGTGCCCGTCGCACCCGCTCGCCGACCACCGTGCCGGGCACGAGCTCAGCCCAGATCCAGCGCACGACGCCCCAGTCCTCGTCGCGGATGGCGTCCTCGCGGCGTTTCTCCTCGAAGACGACCTCACCGGGATCCTGGCCCGGCCGGAGGCCGCGTCCGTACTTGATCCGACCGTCGAACTCACCGACGACGCGCTCCTCCTCCCACGCGAAGTCCACGCGCCCCAGCTCCCGCCCGGACTCCGAGCGGATGATCCGCTGCAGGGTCGACGGCGCCAGGCCCAGCCGGTGCAGCAGGACCCGGCTGCGGCTCTCACCCGCGCTCTCGCTGCGCGCGTCGGCCAAGTCGAGGGCCCGAGCGGCGGCTCGGCTCCCTCGCGTGCCGGTCATCTCCTGGACCCGGCCGGCGAGGAGCGGTTGCTGCACGAGCCCGTGGTGCAGGGCGGCGTCGAGGAGGACCACAGCCGGCTCGAGCGGCAGTGGGCGGGCCAGGTCGAGCGCCGTCCGCACCGGGTCGGTCACCGGAAGACCGTCCACCTCCGTCACCTCGTGGTCGGCGAGGCGGGTCACGTGGGCGTGCAGGAAGCGGCCCACCTCGCTGGAGGCCGGACGTCGGCGGGTGACGTGCACACGGTCGAGACGGACCCCCCACAGCGGGAGCCCGTGGAGGACGGCGGCCGACTGGTGGCTGACCACTGCGGGACGGCGTAGCGAGGCCATGGTGGCGGAGACGAGCAGACGGTGGCGTGCCTCCACCGTCAACGCGTCGGCCCCGATGACGTAGGCCCCCCGCCGCAGCCGGGTGAGGTCACCGCCGCGCACGTGCCGGGCGAGCTCGTCGTCGCTCCACCCTCTGGTCAGGGCGAGCCTCCGCAGTACCAGTCGATCGGTGTCCATGCCGGCACCGTGGCCCGGCCGATCACCCGTCCGACGCGCTCGGCCTGATCGGTGGACGGCGGGAGCACCTGTGGACAGCGCGATGCCGGGGTCCCTCGTGCATCGCGGGCCCTGCAGGACCGGCAATGGACGAGGAACCCCGGCAATTGGTCGGGGGCGAGGTCGGGGGGCGAGGGCAGGGGCCGAGGGGACGAGCGTGGGCGGAGCGTGGGCGCCGGGGTCAGGGCGCTGCGGGGTCGGCGTCCTCGTCGGTGGGGGAGGAGGGAGCCGACGGGCGGGGGGCGGCGGCCCAGCGCAGCAGCGCCACCACACCCCAGCCCGCTGCCAGGCACCACGGCAGCCGGGTGACGACGTCGTGCACGCCCAGGTCGCCGCGCAGACCCAGGGCGAGCACCGGCAGGGCCAGGAGGAAGGACACCGCCAGCACGTCCCAGCGCAGCGGGCTCATGCCCCGGAGCTCTCCAGCCGCTCGCAGAGCAGCGAGGCCCAGCGGTGGGCGGTCGCCCGCGCGCCGTCGAGGAGGGCCACGGGGGTGGAGGTGCGGCCGAGCACCGCGGCCGGGTCGGCGGTCAGGTCGGTGTCCTGGACCATGAGCGCGTCCACGCGGGGCAGCGCGTCCAGCCACGGGCCGACGTCCTCGGGCTTGCGGGTGGCCTCGACGACCGCCCACACCCCGACCGGCGCGAAGACCGCGACCATCTGCTCCAGCCAGGCACCGCCACCGGCGCGCAGCGGGACGTCGACGGCGACGATCGTCAATGCGCTCGACCGGTCGGCCTCCTGCTTGCGCTCGAGGGCCGTGTCGATGCTGGTGATCCGGTTGCTGCGCGGGGCCAGCGCGGCCAGGTCACCGCGGGAGGCCCACTGCAGCTGCTCGCCGTCCAGCCGCATCGAGGCGGCCAGGGAGCGGGCGGCGGCGAGGGTCTCCACGCCCGGGCCGACGACCAGCAGCACCTCGCCGGCCCCGGAGGGCAGCCCGGGAGCGGCCGGCAGGCCGGCGGCCAGCGAGCGGGTCAGCGCGGCGTAGGCGCCGAGCCGGGCGACCTCCGCGGCGAAGTCCTCGCCGAGCAGCCGCTCGGGCACGCCGAGTTCCAGCAGCTGCAGGATCAGGGCGTCCTCGGCAGCACCGGACACGGGTCCGCCGGTGCCGCCGGACGTCGACCGACCGCGGACCGAGGGCACCACCATCGGCGCGGACCGGCGCCAGGCGGCGGCGCGCTTGTCCACGGGCAGCCGGGTCACGGTGGCCAGGCGGGCGTCCGCGGACGGCGTCGCCACCCGGGCGACCGACTGCCCCGGGGTGCGGCCGATCGCCGGAGGCACGGGCGGGCGGCCCAGCAGCGGCGGGACGGCGAGCGCGGTGCCGGGCGCCGGCGGCGGCAGCAGCGACAGCGGCGGCAGGATCGTGGTGGCGTCGGCGGGCAGCGGCAGGGGCGCCGGGTCGCTGGCGGTCGGGGCCAGGACCTCGGCCTCCACCTCCCACTCGTCGGCCTCGGCGGTCGCGTCGACCCACGCCGGGATCTCGGCGGTGTGCGCGCAGGCGTCGGCCTCGGCCCACGCGTCGTCGGCCACGGCGGCGTCGTGCTCGTCCGACGGGGAGCCGGCGAGCACGCCGCGCAGCAGCTGGGTCAGCGCCGCGTCGGACGTGTCGTGCGCCAGGGCGGCGCGCAGCACCTCGGCGACCGCCTCCTCGCGGGAGGTGATCGGCCCGGTGCTGAAGTCCGGCTCGTGCACCCACTCGGGCACGGGGACCTGCTCGGGCTGCGGCGCCGGGACCGGCACCGGCGGGAGGACGGCGACGGCCGGCTCCGGAGCGGGCGCGGGGGCCGGGGGGACGACGGCGGCGGCCGGTCGCGGAGCGGGGGCGGGCGTGGGAGCCGGGCCCCAGAGGATGTCGAGCCCCGCGTCCTGGTCGTCGTCCTCGTCGTCGAGGTCGACGGCCGCAGCGGGGGCGGCGACGGGCGCCGGAGCCGGGGCCGGCACCGGCGCGGCAGCCGCGGGAGCAGGAGGAGCCACCGGCGCCGCCGGAGGAGCCACCGGAGCCGGAGCAGCCGGAGGAGCCACCGGGGGAGCGGGAGGAGCCGCCGGCGTCGGGGCAGCGGTCCGCGCCGGAGCGGGCGCGGCGGCGGCGATCGCCTCGTCCACGGCCTCGCGCACGTCGGCGTCCCGGGCCACCATCTGCGCCAGCGCGGCGGTGAACGGCGACGGCGGCAGCGCGGCGTCGGCCACCACGGGCACGGCCGGTGCCGGGGCCGGTGCGGGAGCCGGCGGAGCGGCGGGAGCCGCGGCCGGGGCCCGGCGGTTGCCCCGCGGAGCAGCCGGGCGGGCGGCGCGCGGCGCGGAGGTCCGCGAGTACAGCCCCACGGAGGGCTGGCCGGCGCCGCCACCGCCGAGCAGGTCGGCGACCTCGTCGACCGCGTCGGGCAGCACCGGGTCGCGGCGCAGCGCGGCCTCGATGCGGGCCATCGACTCGGCCTTCGACGCCGGCCGGCGCTCGACGACGGGCGGCGGGGCGACCTCCTCCACCTCGGCGACGAAGCGCTCGGTGGTGAAGAAGCCCATCACCCCACCGGTGCGGATGCGGCGGATGCCGACGATCCGGACGGACGAGCCGTACTTCTCCCGCGCTGCGGCGATGGCGCCCTCGCGGGAGGCGGCCTCAACGGACGGCAACGGCACCGTTCACCACTCCCAGTGACTCGATCTGGGCCGTGCGGGAGACCTCCGTGTAGGAGATCACCGGCAGGCGGGGGAGGACCTGACGCATCAGGCGGGACAGCGCGGCCCGGACCTGGGGCGAGCACACGAGCACGGGGGCCAGGCCCATCCGCTCGGCGTCGCCGAGCAGGCCGCTGCACCCGTTGACCAGCGCGTCGACCGTGCCGGCGTCCAGGGCGAGGACCTGACCGGCCTCGCTCTGCCGCACGGCCTCGAGCAGGCGCTGCTCGAACGCCGGGTCGAGGGTCATGACGTGCAGCCGCTCGTCGGGCGTGACGTAGGGGTGGCTGATCGCCGACCCGAGTGCCGAGCGGGCGGCCTCGACCAGGCCGTCGACGTCGGTGGAGACCTTCGCCCGGACCGAGAGCGCCTCGAAGATGCGCACCAGGTCGCGGATGGAGACGTTCTCCTCGAGCAGCCCGTGCAGCACCCGCTGGATCTCGCCCAGCGTGAGCAGCGTCGGGGTCAGCTCCTCGACGACGATCGGGTGGGTCCGCTTGACCATCTCGACCAGCAGCCGCACGTCCTCCCGGCCGAGCAGGCCGGCCGCGTTCTGCCGGACGACCTCGGCCAGGTGCGTGGTGATGACCGACGAGCGGTCGACGACGGTGGCGCCGGCCATCTCGGCCTGGCGCTGCAGCTCGACCGGCACCCACTTCGCGGGCAGCCCGAACACCGGCTCGCGGGTGGCCCGGCCGGGCAGCCCGTCGAGCATGTCGCCGATCGCCAGGACCGTGCCGGCGGGCGAGGTGCCCTTGGCCGCGGGGACGCCGTTGAGCCAGATGACGTACTGCGAGGCGGGCAGGTCGAGGTTGTCGCGGGTGCGCACCAGCGGGATCACCAGGCCGGTCTCCATGGCGACCTTCCGGCGCAGCGCCTTGACGCGGTCGAGCAGGTCGCCGCCGCGGGAGGCGTCCACCAGGTCGACCAGGTCGAAGGCCACCTCGAGCTCCAGCGGGTCGACCCGCATCTTCTCGGCGATCGCCTCGGGGGAGTCCGGGCGGGGCTCGTCGTCCGCAGCGGCCTGCGGGTCGGCGTCCTCGTCGACCTCCGGGGTCTCCTGCATGCGCGAGGCCATGAGCAGGAAGAGTCCACCGATGACGAGGAACGGCAGCTTGGGCAGGCCGGGGATCAGGCACAGCGCCAAGGCGGCGCCGCCGGCGATGCGCACCGGCTGCTTGAAGCGGCCGAGCTGGGCGAGCAGGTCCGAGCCCATGTCCCCGTCGGAGGCCGAGCGGGTGACGATGATGCCGGTCGCCGTGGACAGCAGCAGCGCGGGGATCTGGGACACCAGGCCGTCGCCGACGGTCAGCAGCGAGTAGGTGGAGACGGCGTCCCCCGGGGCCATGCCCAGCTGCATGACGCCGATGGCCATCCCGCCGATGAGGTTGATCAGCGTGATGATGATGGCCGCGATGGCGTCCCCCTTGACGAACTTCGAGGCACCGTCCATCGAGCCGTAGAAGTCGGCCTCGGCGGTGACCTCGGTGCGCCGCCTGCGGGCCTGCTTCTCGTTGATCAGCCCGGCGTTGAGATCGGCGTCGATCGCCATCTGCTTGCCGGGCATCGCGTCGAGCGTGAAGCGGGCGCCGACCTCGGCGACGCGGCCGGCACCGTTCGTGATCACGACGAACTGGATGATCGTGAGGATCACGAAGATCACCAGACCGACGATCAGCGACCCGCCGATCACGAAGTGCCCGAAGGCCTCGATGACCTTGCCGGCGTAGCCGTCGGTCAGCACCAGCCGCGTCGAGGAGACGTTGAGCGCCAGCCGGAACAGCGTCGCGATGAGGATCAGCGACGGGAAGACGGCGAAGTCCAGCGGCCGCTTGATCTGCATGGCGACCAGCAGGATCAGCAGCGACGCGGTGACGTTGAGTCCCAGCAGCAGGTCCAGCACCGCGGCGGGCAGCGGCACGACCAGCATGAGGACGATGGCCACCACGCCGATGGGGACGGCGGCCTTCGTCAGCTTCTGCACGGACCCCTCATCGGCACAGCGCCCACCCGGGGGCACCGCCGTCGACCCCAGCCGTCACGTCCGTCCCAACCGCCCCGTCAGCGGCCCTGCGACCCGCCGCCGGCCCTCCTGCAGGGCCCCGCCGCGAGCCTGCGAGTGGTGGGGGGCAGGAGGGTCCTCTTTCAGCGGCGGCGCCCGGCCCGGGGGAGCCCCTCGACGTCCGGCGCGGCGAAGCCGGGCCGGTGGAAGCCGCCGCGCACGCCGCGCGCCGACAGCTGCATGACGAACGCCAGCACCCGCGCGACCGCGGTGAACAGCTGCGCGGGCACCTCCTGGCCGATCTCGCAGGAGGCGTGCAGCGCGCGGGCCAGCGGGACGTCCTGCACCAGCGGCACCCGCGCCTCCGCGGCCCGCTCGCGCAGCTTCGCGGCGACCTCGTCGGCGCCCTTGGCCACCACCCGGGGGGCGCCGCGGTCGGCCTCGTACTTCAGCGCGACGGCGACGTGGGTGGGGTTGACCAGCAGGACGTCGGCGGTCGCGACCTCGGCCATCATCCGGTTGCGCGACATCGCCATCTGGGTGGCCCGGCGCTGCGCCTTCACGTGCGGGTCGCCCTCGGAGTTCTTGTGCTCCTGCTGGATCTCGTACTTGGTCATCCTCAGCTGCTTCATCGTCTGCCGGCGGACGACGACGTAGTCGGCGACCGCGATCACCAGGCCGGTGACCGCCACGACGCGGATCATCAGGACGGCGGAGTCGGTGAAGGTGGCGGTGACCGCCGACAGCGGCAGCGCGCCGGACGACGACACCAGCTGCTGGGCCTTGTCGCTGGTGACCACGACGACCGTGCCCAGCGCCGCGGTCTTGATGACCGCCTTGGTCGCCTCCCACAGGCCGTGCCCGCCGAACATCCGCTTGATCCCCGGCAGGGGGTTGAGCTTCTTCAGCGTCGGCTTCACCGGCTTGCTGCTGACGGTGACCCCGCCCTGGGCCGCCGAGGCGGCGACGCCGACCACCATCAGGGCCACCGCCATGGGCAGCGCCACGGTGACGAAGGTGCTCAGCGCCTGGGTGAACAGGGCCGTGACCTTCTCGACCTCGGGGTCGTCCACCACCACGCCGACCTGCACGAACATCCGGCCGACCTCGTCGAAGGTGTTGCCCACCAGCATCGGCAGCAGGAAGCTGGCCGCCGCGGCGCCGGCCCACGTCCCGAGCTCCTGGGTCCGCGGGATCTGGCCGTCCTTGCGCGCCTTCTTGAGGCGCTGCGGAGTGGGGTCCTCTGTCCGTTCCCCACCCGGTCCGTCCTTGGCCACGGCTCACCTCCTCCCGGGACCGGCGGGACCGGCGCTCCCGCACGCCGGGGACGGCGCCGTCCGCTGTCCGCGCCGCATCACCCGCTCCGGAGGGAGACCATCGCCCGGGCCGCGTGCTCCAGCAGCGCGTCCAGGGCCGGGGGCAGCAGCGGGAAGGTCAGGCCCAGCAGGGCCATCGTCAGCAGGATCTTCACCGGGAAGCCGAAGGAGAAGATGTTGAGCGCGGGCGCGGCGCGCGACAGCAGCGCGAGCGCCACGTCGGCGAGCAGCAGCACCGCCACCATCGGCCCGGCGATCTGCAGCGCGGCCAGGAACATCATCGACAGCGCGGTGATGAGCACCTGGGCCAGCTGCTCGGTGGGCACCGAACCGCCGACCGGCATCCCCTCGTAGGAGGTGGCGAAGCCGCGCACGATCAGCAGGTGGCCGCCGCTGGTGAACAGCAGCGTCGTCGCCAGCAGGTAGTGCAGCCGGCCGACCGAGGAGCTGGTCGTCATCGACAGCGGGTCGTAGGCCGGCTGCAGCGAGAAGCCGCCGGTGAGGTCGATGAGGTCGCCGGCGTACTGGACGGCGGCGAACAGCACGTGGACGACGAAGCCCAGCGCCGCGCCGATGGCGACCTCGGTGATCGAGCCGACCACGAGGAAGCCGGTGGTCGGCTCGGGCAGTCCCGGCGCGATGCGGGTCATGAGCGCGACCGACAGGGCCAGCGCCAGCGCCCCCTTCACCGGGGCCGGGATGCTCTTGGAGTTGAACGGCGGGGCCAGCAGCACGAAGCCGGTGGCGCGCGCGGTGCCGAGCAGCAGCGCGGCCAGGGTGCCCGCCGGGACCTCGAGGTCCACGGCCGCTACGTCCGGTCGAGCAGGCGGGGCAGCGAGTCGAACAGGGACTGGGTGAAGCTGACCAGCTCGGAGAGCACCCAGTTGCCCGTGACCAGCAGCGCGATCGCGACCGCGATGACCTTCGGCACGAAGGACAGGGTCGGTTCCTGGATCTGCGTCGCCGCCTGGAACAGCGAGATGAGGAAGCCCACCAGCAGGGCGGTCAGCAGCACGGGGGCGGCGACCTTGGCGGCGACCAGCATCGTCTGGACGGCGATCTCGGTGACGTCCGCGTCGCTCATCCGTAGCTCCCCACCAGCGCCGTCGTGATCAGCGCCCAGCCGTCGACCACCACGAACAGCAGCAGCTTGAACGGCAGGGAGACGATCACCGGCGGCACCATCATCATGCCCATCGACATGAGCGCGGCGCTGACCAGCATGTCCAGCACCAGGAACGGGATGAAGACGACCAGGCCGATGATGAACGCGCTCTTGAGCTCGGAGAGCACGAACGCCGGCACCAGCGTCGTCATGCTGACGGCCGCGGCGTCGGTCGGGGCCTCCTCGCCGGAGAGCCCGACCATCAGCGACAGCTCGTCCTCGCGGGTGTTGTCCAGCAGGAACTCCCGCAGCGGGACCACGCCGACGTCGTAGGCCTGCGACACCGTCATGGTGCCGTTGAGGTACGGCTGGACGGCGCTTGCGTTGATGTCGGAGAACACCGGGCCCATCACGAACAGCGTCAGGAACAGCGCGATGCCGGTGAGCACGGTGTTCGGCGGCGACATCTGCATGCCGAGCGCGTTCCGGGTCAGCGACAGCACCACGATGATCTTGGTGAACGACGTGGCCAGCAGCAGCACCGCCGGCGCCACCGACAGCACGGTGATCGCGAGGATCAGCGTGATCGAGGTGCTGGGGCTGCCGCCGCCGATCGAGATGTCCACGCCGCCGTCGACGGTGGGGACCACGGGCGCGGTCGGGGCCGTCGGCTCGACCGGCGCGGTGGGGGCGGCAGACGCCGGGCCGGCCAGCAGTGCGAGCACGACGCCGAGCAGCGCCGCGAGCAGCAGGACCAGCCCCACGCGCCGGGCGACCGGGACGCCCCGGACGGGAGCGGGGGAGGCGGTCATCAGCGGCGGACCGTCCGCTCCCGCAGCTGGGAGACGAACGACGTCCACCCGTTGCGGTCGAACACCGAGCCGGCGAGCGCGCCGGGGCTGCCGGCCACGGCCGGCTGCGCGGGAGCCACCCGCCGCTCGGCGATGGCCTCCTCGACGACGTCGCCGTCCACCTCGGCGAGCAGGGTGACCTGCTCCTCGGTGGAGCCGACGACCAGCACGCGGTCGGCGATCCGGATGACGCTGACGCTGCTGGCCCGGCCCATGCGCTGCCGGGCGACGACCTCGATGAGGCCGTTGCCCTGGCCCAGGCCGCGCTTCTGCGCGAACCGCGCGGCGAACCACAGGACGGCGCCGATGAAGGCCAGTGAGAGCACCAGCCGGATGACCATCCACGTCACGGCTGCTGACCTCCGATCTCGGAGGCGGCGGCGTCGGTGATGATCTCGCTGATCCGCAGACCGAAGTCCTCGTCGACGACGACGACCTCGCCGCGGGCGATCAGCGTGCCGTTGACCAGCAGGTCCGCCGGGGCGCTGGCGGCGCGGTCGAGCTCGACCACCTCGCCGGGGTGCAGGGAGAGCAGCTCGCCGACGGTCATCCGGGTGCGGCCGATCTCGACGGTGACCTCCATGGCCACGTGCCGCAGCAGGTCCAGGCTGCCGCGCTGGGTGCGCGCCTGGGGCAGCGTCACCTGCAGCGCGAACACCGCCTCGACCGTGCCGCCGGCGCCCATCAGCGGGACGGCGACGAACATCCCCTTGTCCCGCAGCCCGTCCATCGCGGTGTCCGGGTCCTCGGTGCGCTCGGCGTCGACGCGCACCCGGCCCAGCGTGGCCGCGGCGGCCTCGAGGGCAGGGCGCAGCGCGGTGGCGACGTCCATCGGACCGACGGGGGAGTTGGCGAGGGCGTCGACGACCTCGGCGGAGAGGACGAGGACGACGTCCCCGCTGACCTCGCCGGAGAGCCTCGCCGCGACCGCGGCGGCGGCCGTGGCCGGCGCGAGGACGGCGTCGGGGTCGCTGACCGGCGCGCCGGGGACGAGTTCGGCCGTCGCCGGCACCAGCGCGGCCGCGGCCCGGGCGGCGGAGGCCACGACGGCGATCACGGTCTCGGATGCCTGCGAGTGGTCCACGGTGGCGGTCATGCGGTGTCCTTCTGGGCTGGGTGCTGGGAGGTGGCCGGGGTGGGGACGATGGCGGCGGCCAGCCGGCGGCGGTGGTTGCTGGCGATCGCGTAGGCGAAGGTCACGTCGTTGGTGGTGACCTCGAGCGGCGCGTCCTGCGGGTGGCGCAGCAGCAGCACGTCACCGACCGCGAGGGAGAGCAGGTCCTCGGAGGAGACCTCGAGCGGGGTGAACCGCACGCCGACGTCCACCGGCACGTGGGTGAGCCGCTCGTTGAGGGCCTCGAAGGCGCGCCGCCGCTTGGCCTGCGCCGACTCCGACAGCTGCGGTGAGGCGGCGTTGTTCAGCGGCACCTGGAAGGAGGAGAACGGCAGCACCAGCGTGGCCTCGCCGGTGCGGCCGCCGATCCCGATGGTGAACGAGGCCACCATGACGGTGTCCGAGCCGGACGCGGCCTGGGCCAGCTGCGGGTTGTACTCGACCTCGCTGAGCTCGGGCTGCAGCTCGACGATGTGCGAGAAGGCCCCGGCGAACTCCTGCAGCAGCCGGGTGAGCAGGTGGTTGGTGATCGCCGTCTCCATGACCGTCATCGGCCGGTCCGGCTGGTCAGCGGCACCCGAGCCGCCGAGCATGTGGTCGACGGCGGCCATCGCGATGTCGAGCGGGTAGGCGAGCACGCCCTTGCCGGCCAGCGGCTCGATCGTGAAGGTCGCGATGAAGCACGGGTCGGGCAGCGAGGCGACGTAGTCGTCGTAGGAGTGCTGCTCGATGCCCAGCAGCTCCAGTCGCGCGCCGGCCCGCAGCATCGTGGTGAGGACCGTCGTCGTCTGCCGGGCGAACGCCTCCTGGGCGATCTGCAGCACCCGCACGTGCTCGCGGGAGAGCTTGGTGGGGCGGCGGAAGTCGTAGGTGCGGGGTTCGCCGCGGCGGCTGCGCCCGGTGGGGGCGGTTCCGTTCTCGGGGCGGGTCACGCCAGGTTCATCGGCGGGGAACGAGTCCGTCCTGACCGGCGGCGCGGGGCGCTGCCGGTCAGGGCGGACGGGTGTGACGGGTGGTGCGAGAGGGGCTCCCCGAGCGGGCGCCCCCCGGTGGTCACTGGGTGACGTACTCGGTGAGGTAGACGTGCATGACCATCGGGACGCCGTCCTCGGTGTAGGCCTCGATGATCTTCTGCTCCAGGGCCTCCTTGAGCGCGTCGCGGGCGCCCACGACGTCGGCCGGCTGGGCCTGGGAGTAGGTCGAGATCAGCAGGTCGAGGGCCTTGGACCCGTCGACCCCGCCGCTGCCGTGCCCGCCGGCGGCGGCGTCCGCGGTGTACTCCAGGGTGATGCCGATCTTGAGGTAGCCGCCGCCGGCGAGGTTCACGGCGACCGGCTCCAAGGCGGTGTACCCGCCGTGCACGGGCTCCGCGGCGGCCTCGGCCTCGCCGCTGCCGGCGAACAGGAAGAAGTACGCCGCACCGGCGACCGCGAGCACCGCGGCCAGGCCGATGACCAGCAGCTTCTTCCTGCCCCCGCCGGGAGCCTCGTCGTCCTCGGGCGTCTCGTCCTTCTTGCTCTTCTTGTCAGCCATGGGTGTCCTCCTGGGCGGTGCCGGCGTCGGTCGTCCCGGCGTCAGTGGTCCCGGTGTCGAGGCCGGGGAGCAGTTCCTTGGCCTCGGCCGAGGCGTCGGAGAGGACCACCACGTCGACGCGGCGGTTCACGGAGATGGAGTTCGGGTCCGTCGGCGGGATGAGGGGCCGGGTGTCGGAGTAGCCGTTGGCGACCATCCGGGCGCCCGGGACGCCGTCGGTCGTCAGGTACCGGACGACGGTGGTGGCGCGGTAGGCCGACAGCTCCCAGTTCGACGGCCACGGCCCGCCCGGGGTGACCGGCAGGTGGTTGGCGTGGCCCTCGACGCCGAGGTCGTTGGGCACGTCGCGCAGCGTGGGGGCGATCGCGTCGAGGATCTGCCGGCCCTCGGGCCGCAGCACCGCCTGCTCGGCGTCGAACAGCACCTGGTCGGCCACGATGTGCACGACCAGCCCGCGCTCGTCGATCTCGAAGCGCGCCGCACCGGCGTGGCCGGCGGCGGTCAGCGCGGCCTCGATCCGCTCCCGCACCTCGGACAGGTCCTGGTACTCGGCCTGCGCCTCGGCCGCGACCTGCTGGGCCTCGGCGAGCGCGGCCTGTGCCGCGGCGGCGTCGACCTCCGCCTGCTGGACCGTCTGGTCGGGGGCGATCGCCGAGGCGATGTCTATCGCGCCGGGCAGGCCGTCGAGCACCGAGCCCTCCGGCGTCGCCCCGGGCTGCGCGGTGATGGGGCCGCCGAGGCTCGCGGACAGGCCCTGGGCGAGGGCGGCGAACTTCTCCTTGTCCACCTGGCTCATCGCGAAGAGCACCACGAACAGCACGAAGAGCAGCGTCATCATGTCCGCGTAGGACACCATCCACCGCTCGTGGTTCTCGTGCTCCTCCTCCTCGTGCTTCTTGCCGCGGCGGCGGCCGCCGTGCCCGCCGCCGCTCACGCGGCCTCCTTGGCCAGCTCACTGGGCGGGATGAGGGAGTTGAGCTTGAGCCGGACGGCGCGCGGGCTGGTGCCGGCCTGGATCTCGGTGATGCCCTCGACCAGCAGCTCCATCTGCGCGGCCTGCAGCTCGCTGACCCGCAGGATCTTGGCGCCCATCGGCAGGAACCAGAAGTTGGCGGCCATGACGCCCCACAGCGTGGCGACGAACGCGGAGGCGATCATGGGGCCCAGGGACGACGGGTCGTTGAGGTTGGCCATCACGTTCATCAGGCCGACGATGCAGCCGACGATGCCGATGGTCGGGGCGTAGCCGCCCATCGTGTTCATGAACTTGGCGGCGACCTTGTCCTCGGCCTTCTTGGCGGAGATCTCGCTCTCGAGGACGGCGCGCAGCTCCTCCGGGTCGGTGCCGTCGATGCCCATCTGCAGGCCGCGCTTGAGGAACGGGTCCTCGATGGCCTTGACCTGCGCCTCGAGGGCGAGCAGGCCCTCCTTGCGGGCCCTCTCGGCGAGGCTGACCAGGGTCTGGATCTGGTCGGTGGCCGGCGGCACCTTGGCCGGCATCACGGCCAGCTTGAACCAGCCGGGCAGCTTCTTGAGGTCGTCCATCGTCTGGCCGGACATCGCCGCGCCGAAGGTGGCGACGATGACCAGCACGATGGCCGGGAGGAACAGCAGCGACGACGGGTCGGAGCCCTCCATGACCATGAACACCAGGAGGGCGACCAGCGAGACGACGAACCCGATCAGGGTGGCGGGATCCACGGGTCAGCGCTCCTCGCGGGCCGGGAAGGGGACGACGGCGGCGCTCGCGTCGGCCTCCTCCGCGCGGGACGGCGAGCGGTAGGTGCCGCGGTCCATCTCGTAGGCGGTGGCCAGGATGCTGGCGCGGTACTCGCGGATCTCCACGAGGACCTCCTCCACGCTCTCCGAGACGACGTACTTGGTGCCGTCCACCAGGAACACGACGGTGTCGGGGTGGCCCTCCACCCGCTCGACGAGGTCGGGGTTGAGCGCGAACCGCTCTCCGTTCAGGCGCGTCACACGGATCACGGGAGGTCCTCTTGCTCGTTCGGGGAGGGGGAGACGGCGACCGCTCGGGCAGGCTGCCGGTCTGCAGTTGTCTTCGGCGTGGCGCGGGCGCGCCTTGAGCCGAACAGGGCGCCTCACCCCCGCGGGTGAGGCGGGTGACCTGCGGGGATCCCGGGACGCACGGACGACGGCGGCCCGGCCCCCGCGAACGAGGGGCCGGGCCGTACGGCGCCCGTGGAGGCGGCCCTCCTGCAGGGGCCCGCCGCGAGCCTGCGAGCGGTGGGGGGCAGGAGGGTCCTCTACCTCTTCAGGTTCACCAGGTCCTGCAGCACCTCGTCGGAGCTGGTGATGACGCGGCTGTTCGCCTGGAACCCGCGCTGGGCGACGATCAGCCCGGTGAACTCCTCGGCCAGGTCGACGTTGGACATCTCCAGCGCGCCGGCGATGAGCGAACCGCGGCCGCCACCGGCGGGCTCGCCGATGGCCGGCTGCCCGGAGTTGTCGCCGACCCGGAAGGAGCTGTTGCCGGCCTTCGCCAGGCCGGCCGGGTTGGCGAAGGTGGCCAGGGCCAGCTTGCCGATCGGCTCGCGCAGGTTGTTCGAGTAGACGCCCATGATCGTGCCGTCGCCGCTGAGCGAGATCGACTGCAGGCTGCCCATGGCGTTGCCGTCCACCCGCGCCGGCGTCAGCCCGGACGGTCCGCCGAACTGCCGCAGGTCGGCCAGGTCGATGGTGATCTGGCCGGGCCAGCTGCCGGCCATGGAGGCGTGCGGGGTGATCTGGAAGGTCCGCGAGGCGGGCGGCAGGGTGCCCGCGACCGGGTCGAACGCCAGCGGGCCGGCGGTGCTGGCGAGGACGTTGTCGTTCTCGTCCCGGGCGACGACGTTCCAGGTGTTGTCGCCGGTCTTGGTGAACGACAGGCTGATCTGGTGCGCCGTCCCCAGGGCGTCGTACATGGTCATCTGGGTCTGCACGCCGGTGCCGGTGGCCGTCGTGCTGGACAGGTTGCCCACCACCGCGCCGTTGTCGGTCTCGGTGGGCTGCATGACGTCGCCGAACGGCACGGTCAGCTGCCGGATCGGGCCGTTGGTGTCGACGACGCCGTCGGTCGCCATCCAGCCCTGCAGCAGGGCGCCGTCGGGGGTGACCAGGTTGCCCGCGCCGTCGTAGCTGAACGAGCCGGCGCGCGTGTAGAGCTGCTCGTTGCCGGCCTGGGTGATGAAGAAGCCGTCGCCGCTGATCATGAAGTCGGTCGAGCGGCCGGTGTTCTGGGCCGAGCCCTGCTCGAAGTTCGTGGTGATGCCGGCGACCTTCACGCCGAGGCCGACCTGGGCCGGGTTGGTGCCACCGGTCTGCGCCGTCGGAGCCGAGCCGTTGCGGATGACCTGGGACAGCGTGTCCTCGAAGACGGTGGTGCTGCTCTTGTAGCCGACGGTGTTGACGTTGGCGATGTTGTTGCCGGTGACGTCGAGCTTGGTCTGGTGGGCGCGCAGACCGGCGATCGCGGAGTTCATGGAACGCAGCACGGGGTGCTCCTCTCAACAGGGTGATCAGGGGTGGCCCCCTTGCAGGGCCCCGCCGTGAGCGTGCGAACGGTGGGGGGCAAGGGGGTCCTTGCTCAGCTCGCGCCGGGCAGCGAGACCTCGGTGAGCCGGCCCATCGGGACGTCGACGCCGTCGACGACCGCACTGGGCTCGTCGCCGCTGATCTTGACCGAGCTGACGGTGCCGGTGACCGTGGTGCCGTCCTCGCCGGTGTAGCTCACCGTGTGGCCGACGAGGGCGCCGGCGGAGAGCGAGCGCTGCAGCGCCACCAGGGAGGCGTTCTGCGCGGCGATCTCCTCGAGCTTCTCCACCTGGGTGAACGTCGCGGTCTGCGACATGAACTCGGTGGTGCTCGCCGGGCTGTTCGGGTCCTGGTAGCGCATCTGGGCGACCAGCAGCTGCAGGAACACGTCCTTGCCCATCTGGTCGGTGCGGGTCACCGTGCTGGTGGCGGGTGTGCCGGCGGCGCCGCCCACCCCGGTCAGGGGAGTGGTCATCGGTCGGTCGCTCCTCTCAGACCCGGACGTCCAGGCCGGACGACGGGATGGCGGTGGTCCCGGGGGCGGGGCGGCCCGGGTCGGCCTCGGCGCCGCGCAGCCACGACCGGCCGCGGCCGTCGGGCTGCCCCTGCTGGCCGGCCCGGTCGCCGGCGGCGTGCTGCTGGGCCGAGGCCCACGACGCGCCGGCGTCCCGGTCGACCGAGGCGTTGGTGCACGTCAGGCCGGCGCTGGCCAGGTCGCGGCGCAGGTCGGGCAGGGCGTCGAGCAGGGCGACGCGGCCGGCCTCGGTGGCGCTCTTCAGGGCGAGGTCGACCGAGCCCTGGCTCAGGGTCACCTGGACCTCGACCGGCCCGAGGGTCTCGGGGGTGAGCACCAGGGTCATGGTGTGCGTGCCGTCCGGGGCGGAGCGCAGGACGGCGACGTGCTGCGCGACCTGACCGGCGACCGGCGCTGCCGCCGGGGCGGCCGGCTCGGCGGTCGCGACCGGGGTCGCCGCCGGGACGGCGGGAGCGGGCACGGGGGCGGTCGGCGCGGCGGTGGGGGCCGGGGCGGGCGCCGGGGCGTCCTGGTCGGGGGTCGCGTCGGCGTCGGTGCCCGCACCCTCGGCCGGAGCGGGGGCGGCGGCCGGCTGGGGGAGCGGGACGACGCTGTCCGGGGCCACGAGCTCCGGCGCCGTCGGGATCCCGGGTGCGTCCGCAGCGGCGAGCACGACCGGAACCCCCGGGAGCGGATCGGCCGGAGCGGTCGCCGGGGTCGGCCGGGGGGTGGCGGGCAGGACGGCGTCGGCTGCCGGCGCGTCCGGGGCGGGGACCGCACCCGCCGGGAGGCCGGTCGGGGTGGGCGCGGGGACGTCGGCGGGCGGTACCACCGCGGGGACGCCGTCCGGGACGCCGCCGGGGACGACGGGCGGCGGAACCACGGTGCCGGCCGCGACGGCGTCGGTCACCGGGACGACCGCGGAACCGGCGGCCGCGTGGTCGGCGGCGTTCGCGAGTCCGGAGGCGCCCGGTCCGATGCCGGTGAGCAGCGCCCACAGGCCCGGTGGCATGCCGGAACCGGAGACGGCGGGCTGCCCGGCGCCGGGCTGCTCGGGAGCGGGCTGCTCGCCGTCCGGGGCCTCGGGGGCCGGCTCGGCGGGGGTGCCGTCGGTCTCCGCGGCGCGCTCGCGGCCGCGGGGGCCGTCCTGCCCGCGCGACACCGCGTCGTCGAGGGCGGAGGCGAAGCGCTCGGCCCTGCCGGGGGCGTCGGTCGCGGCCGTGGGGTCGGTGGGGGAGGACGGGGCGGCCGGCGCGGGCGCCGGTGCGGCCATCACCAGGGGTGTGGTCATCGGAGGGCCTCTGCCTTGCTCATCACGCTGCGCACGTAGTCCTGGGTCTCGGAGTAGGGCGGGATGCCGCCGTAGCGGCGGACGGTGCCGGGCCCGGCGTTGTAGGCGGCCAGGCCCAGCTCGGTCGAGCCGAACTGCCGCGTCAGGTCGGCGAGGTAGCGGGCCGCGCCGTCGACGGCCGAGGCCGGGTCGAACGGGTCGACGCCGAGACCCCGGGCGGTCGCGGGCATGAACTGCATGAGGCCCTGGGCGCCGGCGGGGGAGACCGCCGAGGCGTCGAAGCCGGACTCCTGCTGCGCCACCGCGGCGAGCAGCGCCGGGTCGACGCCGTGCCGGCTGCCGGCCCGGGTGAACAGGTCGGCGTACGGCACCCCGGACAGCGACGCGCCGCCCGCCGTCCCGGACACCGCGGACGCCGACCCCGCGGGCAGCACCCGCCGGATGACCGCCGGGTTGCCGACGTCCTGCACCTTGACGACCTCGCCGGCCTGCGGGGCGGCGATCATCTTGCCGTCGCCGACGTAGATGCCGACGTGGTCGATCCCCGGCCGGCCGGGGGAGTGGTCGAAGAACACCAGGTCGCCCGGGCGGGCGTCGGCCAGCGAGGCGACCGCGGTGCCGGCGGTGGCCTGCTGCGAGGAGGTGCGCGGCAGGTCGATGCCGAGGTTGCCGTACACGAGCTTGGTGAAGCCGGAGCAGTCCAGGCCCTTGGCCGGGTCGGTGCCGCCCCACAGGTAGGGGACGCCGAGGTACTTGCGCGCCTCGGCCACGGCCTTGTCCTCGAGGGCACTGCCCGACGAGGCGCCTGCGGTGGCGGTCGCCGCGGCGGTCGCGCCGGTGCCGGTGAGCCCGGCGGCGGTGGCGGCCGCGGTCCAGTCGGCGGAGGCCGCCGGGCGGGGCGCGACGAGGAAGCGGGCCTGGATCTCGCTGATCCGGGACTGCACCGCGGTCAGTCCGTCCACGCCGCCTCCCCGTCGGGGCGGGTGCGGCGGCCGGAGCGGCCGGTGACGAGGTCGTCCACGGTCCTCTCCTCGGCAGCCTGCTCGGCCAGTCGCACCGCCTGGAGGTGTCGTTCTCGCAGTCGTTCGAGGCCCTTGGTGCGCTGGGCGGCCGACGTCCAGGCCGCGCGGACCAGCTCGGCCTGCTCGGCGGACGCGGTGGCGAGGGCCCGGGCCGCGGCGGCGTCCTCGGCGGCCAGCCGGCCGAGCACCATGGCGGCGGCGAA
Source organism: Geodermatophilus siccatus (assembly GCF_900103785.1). Taxonomy (GTDB): domain Bacteria; phylum Actinomycetota; class Actinomycetes; order Mycobacteriales; family Geodermatophilaceae; genus Geodermatophilus; species Geodermatophilus siccatus. The sequence goes on from NZ_FNHE01000014.1 coordinate 65,083, forward strand.
GGCGCCGGGGGAGACCGGGCCCGTGGGCAGCACCGCGGCCACCGCGGCCTCGGCCTCGGTGGCGCGGCGGTCGGCGTCGGCGGCGGCACGCGCGGCCTCGGCCGCGGCCAGGGCGGCCGCCCGCTCCTCGGTGCGGCGCAGCTCGAGGACCGGTTGCAGCCGGAAGGCGGCGCGCCTCACGAGCGGACGATGCGGTTCAGCCAGGCCCACGAGTCGCCGGCCGGCGTGAGCTCACCGGTGGGCTGCTGCAGGAACGCCTCGATGGCCGGCGCCAGCTGCCGGGCGCGGTCGACCAGCGGGTCGGAGCCGGCCTGGTAGGCGCCGATCTCGATGAGCTCCTTGACGTCGCGCAGCGCGCCCATGAGCCGGCGCACCTCGCGCGCGTCGGCCATCTGCGCCGGCGGGACGACGGCGGTGGCCACGCGGGAGATCGACTCGAGCACGTCGATCGCCGGGAAGTGGCCGGCGGTCGCGAGCTTGCGGGTGAGGACGACGTGCCCGTCGAGGATGGAGCGGGCGGTGTCGGCGATCGGCTCGTTGTGGTCGTCGCCGTCCACCAGCACGGTGTAGAGGCCGGTGATCGAGCCGACCGACGCCGTCCCGGCCTTCTCCAGCAGCTTGGGCATCATCGCGAAGACGCTCGGCGGATAGCCGCGGGTCGCCGGGGGCTCGCCCGCCGACAGGCCGACCTCGCGCTGGGCCATCGCGGTGCGGGTGATCGAGTCCATCATCAGCAGCACGTCGCGGCCCTGGTCGCGGAAGCCCTCGGCGATGCGGGTGGCGACGAACGCCGCCTTCAGCCGCACCAGCGGCGGCTCGTCGGAGGTCGCGACGACGACGACGGTGCGCGCCATGCCCTCCTCACCGAGGTTCTCCTCGAGGAACTCGCGCACCTCGCGGCCACGCTCGCCGATCAGGCCGATGACCCGGACGTCGGCGTCGGTGCCGCGGGTGATCTGGGCCAGCAGCGTCGACTTGCCCACGCCGGAGCCGGCGAAGATGCCCAGCCGCTGGCCCTTGCCGAGGGGCACCATCGTGTCCAGCACCCGGACGCCGGAGGTCAGCGGCTCCTCGACGCGGGTGCGCGTCAGCGCGTGCGGGGTCTCGCTGGCCAGGTCGACCCACTCCAGCGACTGGTCCAGCGGCGGGCCGCCGTCCACCGGCCGGCCGAGGCCGTCGAGCACCCGGCCCAGCAGCGCCTCGCCCACCGGCACCTGCAGCGGCATGCCCGTGGCGCGCACCCGCGCGCCGGCGTGCACGCCGGAGAGCTCACCGAGCGGCATGCAGGTCAGCCGCTCCCGGGAGACGGCGACCACCTCGGCCAGCAGGCCGCCGCGCGGCGACGGGTTGATCTCCACCAGGTCACCGACGGCGGCGACGACGCCCTCGACGGAGAGCGTCAGGCCCATCGCGCCGACGACCGAGCCGGTCACCTGCGGGCGGGCCGCCGCACGGGCGCGGTCGAGCAGGCCCAGCGTCATGGCGCCAGCACCGCCCGCACCCGCTCCAGCGCGGCGCCCAGCTGGGCGTCGACCCGCGTGGGACCGGTCTCGGCGACGGCGCCCGCCCGCTCGACGGAGAGGTCGCCGACCACCCGCACCGTGTCCGGCAGCTCGGCCAGCGCCTCGGCGGGCAGCTCGGCGAGGTCGTCGGGGTGCAGCCGGACGACGGTGGGCGCGTCGGCCGGGCACAGCGTCAGCGCCCGGCGGACGGCGTCCACCACGGGGGAGTCGGCGAGCGCGAGCTCGCGGCACAGCACGTCCTCGACCAGGGTCAGCACGATGGTGATCACCGAGTCGCGCACGTCCTCGGCGACCGGCAGGGCCGCCTGCTCGAGCTGGGTGACCGCCGCACCGAGCGCCGCGGTGGCCGAGACCATCCGTCGCTCCCAGCGGGCCTGGACCTCGGCCAGCCGCGCCTGGGCGGCCCGCTCGGCCTCGGCGACCACGGTCTCCGCGGCCGCGCAGCCCTCGGCGTGGCCGGCGGCGTACCCCTCCTGGCGGGCGTGCTCGCGCAGCCGGGCCAGCTCCTCGGCGTAGACGTCGCCGAGCCGGAACGACGTCCGGTCGGGCACCGGCACGTCGGCCGCCCGGCGCACCGTCGTCCGCCGCTCGCCGGTCGCCCGTCGCTCGCCGGTCGGCTGCGGCGGGACCGGCGCCGCGCGGGTGTACGGCGCACGGGGTGCGGCCTGCGCGGCGGTCCCGCCGCGCAGCAGCGCGGACTCCCGCGTGGTGCGGCTGGCGCCGGCGCTCGCTGCGATGGTCCCGGCGGCCCCGTCCAGGGTCCCGCCCCGAGCTCGCGAGGGGGGACGGGGTCCTCCGTCAGGCGACGAAATCGTCCTCACCGCCCCGCGAGATGGTCAGCACGCCCTGCTCCTCGAGGGTGCGGATCACACCGACGACCTTGGCCTGCGCCTCCTCGACCGTGCGGGTGCGGACCGGGCCGAGCAGCTCGATCTCCTCGGCGAGGTTCTCCGCAGCACGCTCGGAGAGGTTCCGGACGACCTTGTCGCGGACGTCGGGGCGCACGCCCTTGAGCGCGGTGGCCAGGTCGTTGGCCTCCACCTCGCGCAGCACCAGCTGCAGGGAGCGGTCGTCGATGGTGACGATGTCCTCGAAGACGAACATCTGCGCGCGGACCTGCTCGGCCAGCTCCGGATCGGTGCTGTCGAGCCACTCGAGGATCGAGCGCTCGGTCGGCCGCGGCGAGCGGTTGATGATCTCGACGAGGGTCTCGACGCCGCCGACGGTGCTCATGTCCTGGTGGGCGAGCAGCGACCCCATCCGGCGGCCGAGCTCCTCCTCGACCAGGCGGACCATCTCCGGGGAGGTGCGGTCCATGGTCGCGATCCGGTGCGCGACGGCGGCCTGCTGCTCCGGCGCGAACCCGGAGAGCACCTCGGCCGACTGCGCGGCGGTCAGGTGCGCGAGCACCAGCGCGATGACCTGCGGGTGCTCGTCCTTGAGGAAGGTGACCAGCTGGCGGACGTCGGCGTTGCGCAGCGAGGCGAAGGGCACCTCGGTGTAGACGACGTTGAGCCGGGACAGGATGCCGTCGGCCTTGTCCTCGCCGAGGCCGGCCGCGAGGATCTCGCGGGCGAACTCGACGCCGCCGCGCCCCACGAACCGCTGGGCGGTCATGAGGTGGTGGAACTCCTCGAGGACGCCGTCGACGTCGTCCGGCTCGACCGAGCCGAGCTTCATCAGCTCGCGGGTCAGCATCTCGACCTCGCGCGGGCGCATCTTGGCCAGCAGCGCGCCGGCCTCCTCCTTGGACAGCTGGGCGATGAAGACCGCGGCCTTGCGCAGGCCCGGCAGCTCCTTGCGCTCCCGCACCGCGGGGAGGACGGCGGTCTGCGCGGCCGCGGGGGCCATGCCGACCATCTGCTCGACGGACGCCAGGGTCACGACTTCACACCGCTCTCGCTCAGCCAGCCGCGCAGCATGGCGGCCACCTCGTCCGGCTTCTCGCTGACCATCGTGGAGATCTCGCCGCGGACCCGGGCCCGCTCGGCGGCCTCCAGCTCCCGGGTGGCGTCGTCGACGACCGGCACGGCCCGCGTGCTCTCGATGCGGATCCGGTCGAGCTCGGCCATCACGTCGTCGGCGAGCTCCAGCGCCTCGTAGTCCTCCTCGTCGTCGTCCTGCTTGCGCCGCGAGCGCAGCCAGACGACGAGGACGAGCAGGGCGATGCCGAGGGCGATGCCGCCGGTGCGGATCAGCGACCACATCTGGGCCTGCTTCTCGGCCTCCTGGGCGGCCTCGAGCTCGGCCGCCGCGGCGTCGGCGGCGGTCGTGTCGAACTGCATGGCGGCGACGGTGATGTCGTCGCCGCGCGCGACGTCGAGGCCGACGGCGTTGCCGACGAGCTGCTGGATCTGCGCCTGGTTGAGGTTGCCGGCGACGGCGTCGTCCATGACGACGGAGACGGTGAGCCGGTTGATCCGCCCGGGCGCGCCCTCGACGGTCTCGACGGTCGTGCCGACGGCGTTGTTCGCGGTCGTCGACTCCTTGTTGTACGTGGAGTCCCCGGTGCCGGCCCCGGCGTCGGCCTGGTTCTCGGGGCCGAGGATGCCGCCGACGGCGGCGCCGGTGCCGTTGTACTCCTCGGTCGTCGTGCTCGACGAGATGGGCGGGGTGCCCTCCTCGTAGGTGTGCGTCTCCGAGGTGGTGCTGCGCTGGTCGAGGTCCACGTCGGCCCGGACCGACACCTTGGCGCGGCCGGGGCCGAGGATGGGGTCGAGGACGGCCTGCGCGTTGGCGGCCAGCCGGTCCTCGTAGTCCTGCTCCAGCTGCGAGCGGGCGTCGCCGGCCGCGGTGGTCACGCCCTGGCCGGGCGCCGAGAGCACCGTGCCGGTGGCGTCGGCGACGGTGACCTGGTCGGGGTCCATGCCCTCGATGCTCGAGGAGACCAGGTTGGTCACCGCCTGCACCTGGCCGCTGTCCAGGGTGGTGCCCGGCGCCAGGTCGAGCAGCACCGAGGCGGTGGGCTCGGCCTCGTCGGAGGCGAACACCTCCTCCTCGGGCAGGGCGACGTGGACGACGGCGGTGCGCACACCCTCCAGCGACTCCAGGGTCGCCGACAGCTCGTCCTGCAGGGCCCGCTGGTAGGTGACCTGCTGCTGGAACTCGCTGGTGGTGATGCCCTGCTCGTCGAGCAGCGCGTACCCGGTGTCGTTGCCCGCGGGCAGGCCCTTGCCGCTCATCGACAGCCGCAGGTCGTAGACCTGCTCGTTCGGGACCATGATCGTCCCGCCGCCGTCGGCGAGCTCGTAGGAGACGCCGGCCGCGTTGAGCTCGTCGACGATCGCCGACGCGTCGGTCGAGGCCAGGTTCGAGAACAGCGGGGCGTAGGTGGGGGCCGTGATCCACCGGTAGAAGAAGAACCCGCCGAGGACCAGCCCGAGGCCGAGCAGGCCGATGACGACCTTCTGGCCGAGGCTGATCGTGGAGAGCGCGGAGCGGATCCGCTCCAGCGGCCCGGCGAGGGCAGCAGGCATCAGACCGGCATCCTCATGATCTCGTTGAAGGCCTCGACGGCCTTGTTCTTGATGGTCACGACCATGTCGGTGGCGAGCTTGGCCTCGTTGGCCGCGATCATGTAGTCGTGCACGTCACGCAGGTCGCCGGTGGCGGCCTGGACGGCGAGGCCGTCGGAGGTCGACTGCTTGGCCTGCAGCTCCTCCAGCGAGGACACCAGGGCCGAGGCGAAGCCGTCGCCGCCGGCCGCGGTGGTCTGCGGAACGTCCGGCGTGGCCGCTGCCCCGGTGACCCCGGACAGGCCGGTGATCGCCGTGGGGAACGAGATGCCGCCGATGGGGGACGTCATGATCAGCCCTTCCCGAGCTGGAGTGCGGCCTGGTAGGCGGTGGTGGCCCGCTCGACGACGGCGAGGTTCGCCTGGTAGCCGCGCTGCGCCATGATCAGCTGGGTCATCTGGTCGCCCAGGTCGATGTCCGGGTACCTCACGTAGCCGTTGGCGTCGGCGAGCGGGTGGTCCGGCTCGTACACCATCCGGCCCTCCGCGCTGCCGTACTCGGCCCGGGCCACGCGGACGCCGCCCTCGCCGGAGCCGTAGTCGACGGCCTGCGCCACGATCAGCCGCTCCTGGAACGCGTCCTGGTCGGTCGAGGTGACGTTGTTGATGTTGGCGATGTTGTCCGAGACCGCGTCCAGCCACTTGCGGTGGACGAGCAGCCCGGACCCGGAGATGCCCAACGAGTCGAAGGTGCTCATCACGCGGTCCGCAGGGCGGTGCGCAGCACGTCGTACTTGCCGCCGAGGGCGTTGAGCGCCAGCTGGTAGCGCAGCCCCGTCTCGGTGGCGATGACGGTCTCGGCGTCGAGGTTCACGTTGTTCCCGTCCATCCGGGTCGGCTCCAGGGAGCGGCGGACCGTGCCGGTCGTGGCGGTCGGCGTCTGACCGCTCGCGAGGGCGCCGCGCAGGCCGCTCTCGAAGTCGACGCGGCCGGCCAGGAAGCCGGGGGTCTGCAGGTTCGCGATGTTGTCGGCGGTGACCCGCTGCCGCTGGGCGAGCCCGGTCAGGGCGGAGTGCAGGGCCGACGAGGTGACGTCGCCGATCACCGGGCGGTTCCTCGGGCAGGGCAGCAGGACACGATCGGCCTCCGGGTACGCAGGAGACACTCGCGAGCGAGTGAGTGGTTCGCCGATCCGTGGCGAGAGGTGCGCTTTCCGTGCTCTGCAGTCATCGGCACGGCCCGGCGGGCCCCTGACCGACCGGGTCCCACGGGAGGGGTGCGAGTACGCCGGTGGGGTGGACGTGCCGACTGTGACTCACGGTGCGTCACGGGCGGGCAGGTCACGACAGCGCCGTCCCGCCCCAGCGACGACGACGCCCCCCGGAGCGCCGGGTGCCGGCGCCACGGGGGGCGTGGGAAGAGGACCCCGTCCTCCTCACCCCTCGCACGCGTGGGGTGAGCCTCGGGACGGAGCCGGGGGCTAGAGGGCCCGGTCGATGTAGGAGGCGACCGGTCGGGGCGGGCCGTAGGACATCCGGGCGGCGACGTCGCGCTGCCGCCGGGACTGGATGATCCGCTCGACCAGTTCCTCGGCGACGGCCAGCTGGTGCTGCAGCAGCCGCGCGGCGCGCTCGCGGAGGTCCTCGGGCACCGGGCCCAGGGACGACGAGGGCGGGACCCAGTCCGCGGCCCGGCGTCCCCAGGCGGCGATCTCGTCCCGGCGGTCGGCCCTGAGGGTGGACTCGGCGGCCAGCACCTCGCCCTCGAGCGCGTCGAGGACGGTGGCCCAGTCGCGGGACCCGTCCCCGCTGCCGGCCGCCGCGGGGCGACCGGGGGTCATGCGCTGGAGGTGGCGAGGGTGGCGGCGGCCTGCCGCCACGCGTCGCGGAGCGGCTCGGCGATCTGCCGGCAGGCGGCGACGCGGTTGCGGTCGCGCTTGACGCCGGCCTGCACCAGCTCGGTGATCATCCAGCTGTAGAGCGCGGCCAGCCGCGGTCCGCCCTCCCAGGCGTCGACCCGCAGGCTCTCGCGGAGCTCGAAGACGATGTCCTGCGCGTGCTGGATCTGCACGGCGGCCTCGGTGCGGTCCCCGGTGTCGAGGGCCATCTCGGCGCGCTCGAGGTCGAGCACGAGCCGGTCGTAGAGCATCACGAGGATCCGCTGGGGGGACGCCGTCGCGACCGAGTCGCCGAGGTAGCGGGAACGGAGGGAGGCGGTGCTCATCAGGTGCGTCTCCTGGGGGAAGGGGGGAGTACTAGGAGGATCGGCCGGGCGGGCCTCGTCTTCAGCCGGACAGCGATCCGAGCTGGCCGGCCAGCCAGCTGGACTGGTTCTTCAGCGCGCTCAGCGCCGTCTCCATGGCGGTGAACTGGCGGGTCAGCGTCTCCCTGCGGGTGGCCAGGCGCAGGTCCCAGTCCGCGATCCGCGACTTGAAGTCCTGCACCAGGGTCTCCCGGCCCTGTACCAGGAGGGTCAGCGTGCCGTTGGTGGACTTCGTGGCGTCCTTCGCCATGGTCTCCAGCCGCTGGGCGAGTCCCTCCACGGCCGGCACACCGCCGCTCGCGGGCGCGCCGCCGATCAGCCGGTGGACCGCCTCGGGGTTGGACTGCATGCTCTTGAGGAAGGTCGCCTCGTCGAACGTCACCGTGCCGTCGCGAGTCAGCTGGATGCCCGCGACAGCGGGGGAGCCGGCGGTGAAGGTGCCGGGGGCGGTGGCGGAGGGGACGGCGTTGGGGACGGCGTCGGAGACCTTGGTGAGCAGCCGGCTGGCCAGCTCGCGCAGGGCGAAGTCGCCCTTGAGGACGGCGGTGCTGCCGGTCTCGCTGCTGGTGTTGGTCGCGATGTTGCCCAGCGCGGCGTTGACCGCGTCGACCAGCGTCTTCACCTTGGTGGCGACGGCCTTCAGGTCCTCGCCCACCTCCACGGTGACGGACGTGTCGCTCTCCTCGGTGACCGTGATGGAGACGCCCGTCATCAGGTCGGCGAAGGTGTTGGTCGGTGACGTCACCGCGACACCGCCCACGTCGAGCGTGGCGTCCTTCGCGGGGGACACCACCGTGAAGAGCTCGCCCGCCGCGGACTGCACGTCGAAGTAGCCCTTGGCGCCTGGGGTGTTGCTGGTCATCTGGAGGCGGTACCCGTTACCGGTGTTCACCGCGGTGGCGCGGACGCCGAGGTCCTCGAGGCCGTTGATGTAGCTGACGGTCTGGGCGAGGGTCGCGCCGGCAGGAGGTTCCACGGTCGTCGAGGTGCCGTCCGGCCGGCTGATCGTCAGCGGCCACGGCGACGGCCCGGGGGTGGTGGCGTCGGGGCCGACGGGCTTCCGGACGTCGGTGCCCGTCGTGGCCCAGGTGGCGCCGCTCATGAAGCTCGCGGTCGAGGCGAGCGACTCGACCGTGAAGCTGAGCCGGCTGCCGGGAACGGCGGTCGACGTGGCGCTCGCGGTCACCGAGGCGGCGCTGCTCTTCGCCGTCCGGGCCGCGGCGAGCCCGTCGGTAGTGAGCGCCGCGGCGGCGGTGCGCACCGCGTCGACCTTGGTGTTGACCGCCCGGTAGGCGTCGGCCGCGGCCTGCGCCGCGCTCATCTGCGTCTTGAGCCGGGTCTGCGGCAGTGCCTCGGCCGCGACGAGCTGGGAGACGAGGGTGGTGGTGTCCAGGCCGGAGATCAGGCCGTCGACGCTCAGGCTGACCATGGGTTCCTCCAGGCGGGGTCAGGGGTGGGTACGCCAGTGAGGGGGGAGGCTGGGCCTCCCCCCTCACCGGGTGGTGCTAGACGTCCAGGCGCTCGGGGACCGAGGTCACCGGAGGAGCTGCAGGACGCCCTGCGAGCTCTGGTTCGCCTGGGCCAGCATCGCCGTACCGGCCTGAGACAGGATCTGCGACCGGGTGAAGGACACCATCTCCTCGGCCATGTCGGTGTCGCGGATGCGGCTCTCCGACGCGGTCAGGTTCTCGATGGTGGCGTTCAGGTTGTTGATCTTGTGCTCGAGCCGGTTCTGCACCGCACCCAGCTTGGCGCGCTCGGTGGAGACGGTGCCGATGGCGCTGGTGACGGCGGTGATCGCGGCGCTGGCGGAGGAGGCCGAGGAGATGTTGCCGGCGCCGGTGGCACCGAACAGCGAGCTCGCGCCGCTGGCGGCCATGTTGCCGATGGTGACCGTCAGCGTCTCGCCGGCGTTCGACCCGACCTGGAAGTTCATCGACGAGTAGCTGCCGTTGAGCAGCTTGGTGCCGTTGAACGTGGTCTTGCTCGCGATGTCGTCGAGCTCCTTGGCCAGGGCCTGGAACTCCTCGTCCGCCTTGGCCTTGTCGGTGTCCGTGAGGGCACCGTGGTTGGACGCCTGCACCGCGAGGTCGCGCATGCGCTGCAGGATGGAGTGCGTCTCGGTGAGCGCACCCTCAGCGGTCTGGACGACCGAGATGCCGTCCTGCGAGTTGCGGACGGCGACCTTGAGGCCACCGATCTGCGAGCGCAGGCCCTCCGAGATGGCCAGGCCGGCGGCGTCGTCGGCGGCCCGGTTGATGCGCAGCCCGCTGGAGAGCTTCTCCAGCGACTTGCCCATCGCGTTGTCCGTCACGTTCAGGTTGCGGTAGGCGTTGAACGCGGCGATGTTGTTGTTCACGCGCAGACCCATGGTGTTCCTCCTTGGAAGCGGGTCGTATCCGGTAACCGCTGCATCCGTGCTGCGGCCTTGCAGAGGTGGTTTCGGCCGCGGTCGGGATGACCTTGAGGCGAACCCCGAGAAAATCGCTCGCGCGCCTCCGAACGGGGGCGGCTCCCGGTGAGGCGGGACGGGGTGCGTGGGACGAACGGGACGCGAGTCGGCGTGTCCGCGGCGCGGAGACGGCGGAGCGGGGGAGCCGCCGGGATGGTGGCCGGGTGGGTGGCGGCGTCCGGTCGACGCCCCTCCGCTCCTGTTGACCCCTCTGCCCAGCGGCCTTGCCGCCGGGCGATGGCACCGCGCCCGGCAACGGGCGCCGGAAGGACGTCTCCCGACCATGAACGTGCTGCTGTGCACCACCGTCTTCCTCGGGTCCCTGTTCCACCGCATGGCCGAGCCGGCGCGGGCGGTGGAGGAGGCCGACCTCGGGATCAACGTGACGGTCCAGCGCGGGTTGAAGACGACGATGTACCGCGACCCGGACGATCCGGCCGGGGCCCTCGTGGTCGGGGAGGTCGATGCGCAGGGCGCAGACGTCGTCGTCATGCAGCTGCCGAAGACCCGGGAGATGCTGGACTGCCTCCGGCTGCTGCAGGCCCAAGGGGTGGCCGTGGTCGTCGAGCTCGACGACCACTTGACGGCCCTGCCGCCTGGCCACCAAGGGCATGACGTCCTCATCCGCAAGGGCGTCGGGAAGATCGCCGAGACCTGTGCACAGGAGGCTGACCTCGTCACGGTCTCGACGCCCAACCTGCTCAAGGAGTACGGGGCCGGCGGCCGCGGGATGGTGGTCCCGAACGCGATCCCGCGCCGGCTCGCCGAACTCCCCCCGGCCTACGAGCGGGAGCCCGACGTCGTGACGATCGGCTGGACCGGCACGGTCGGCACGCACCCCTACGACCTGCAGGAGATGGGGTCGGGTCTGCAGCAGGCACTCGACCGCACCCGTGGCCGCAGCCAGTTCGCCATCATGGGGCAGGGCGAGGACGCGAGGGAGCGGCTGCGACTGGCCGAGGACCCCATCCAGATCTCCTGGGTCGAGGACGTCGACGCCTACGCCACCACGATCGGCGAACGGTTCGACATCGGCGTCGCACCCCTGCGCATCGACACGTTCAACAACTGCAAGAGCTGGTTGAAGGTCCTCGAGTACTCCGCGCGCGGGGTCTTCGCCATCTCCTCGCCGAGCGCCGAGTACGAGCGGCTCGGCATCGGCTACCGCGCCAAGCGGCCCCGTGACTGGGCCGTGGGCATCACCCGGGCCGTCGAGGACGCGGACTGGCGTCGCGAGGTCGCCGCCGCGAACCGGGAGCAGGTGCTGGCGCACCACCTCACGGAGCACACCGCCGAGCTGTGGGCCACCGCCTGGCGGCGGGCCCGCGACATCCGCAGCCGCAAGGACCGCATCGGCGCCTGAGAGCCACACCCATCGATCCCACCGAGGAGACCCACCGTGGAACGACACGAGCTGCTCACTGCGCTGCACGCACAGCTGCACCCCCGCAACTACCTGGAGATCGGCATCGACACCGGGGTCAGCCTGGCCCTGTCGCGGGTCCCCAGCATCGGCATCGACCCGGCCTTCACCGTGGTCTCCGAGCTGAACTGCGACGTCCAGCTGGTGCGGGCGACGAGTGACGACTACTTCCGTCAGAACAACCCGACCGAGCGCTTCGGTGGAGACCCGCTGGACCTGGCCTTCATCGACGGGATGCACCTCGCGGAGTTCGCCCTCCGGGACTTCATCTACGTGGAGGCGTACACCACCCGGACCAGCGTGGTGGTCTTCGACGACACGCTGCCCCGCAGCGTGATCGAGGCGGCGCGGGACCGGCAGACCGTCTCCTGGACCGGGGACGTGTTCAAGGTGACCCACGTCCTCCAGCGGCTGCGGCCCGACCTCGTCGTCCTGGAGGTCGACACCCAGCCGACCGGGACCGTCGTCGTGCTCCTCCCTGACGCCCGGTCGACGACGCTGGCGGAGCACTACACCGCGATCGAGGCCGCGATGGTGGCCGACACCGACCCGCAGGACGTGCCCGAGCACGTGCTGCGCCGGACCCACGCGGTCGATCCGCAGCGGTTGATGGAGTGCGGGTGGTGGGAGACCCTCGTGGCCGAGCGCCAGGGGCGTGTGCCGGCCGGCTCCCTCGCCGCGGAGCTCGCGGCTCAGGACTGGACCGCGCTGCGGTCGGGTGCCGCCGTTGCCGAGCAGGCCCCCTTCGCCTTCCAGCGCTGAGGACCCCGAGGAGGGCGTACGCCGGCTCTGCCGGTGCACGCCCTCCTCGGCATTCCGCCCTGCGACCCGCCCCCTCACGGAGCACAGCGCCCCGGGTCCTCGACGAGGACCCGGGGCGCTGCGTCGTGTGGTGGGGTCAGGCGCTCCGACCGGTCGCCGTCACCCACGGGTTGCGGTGCGGCGGCACGACGACGGGCCGCGAGTGGGGGAGGGGCGGGGCCGCGGCCGGCGGGGCGTTGCGACCGGCGACCCGGTCGACGTAGGAGCGCTGCTGGTTGCGTGCGCGCACCCCGCCGTCGGCCGGCACGGCCCGGCCCTCCCACACCTCGCTCATCGCCGCGTGCAGCAGGGTCAGCGCGCGGGCGCGCATCTGCGAGACGCGCGAGAGCGTGACGCCGAGGTCGGCGGCGATGTCGGTGAGCGACTCGCCCCCGAAGAAGTTGCGCTCCACGACCTCGTCGAGCCGGTCGGGCAGCTGGCGGATCGCCTCGTGCAGGTACCGGGACCGCTCGCTGCGCAGCAGGGCCCGCTCCGGCGACTCCCCGGTGTCGGGGAGGTCGAGGGAGGTGCCGTCCGGGCCGGTCTCGGCGTCGATGCTCACCATGACGGCGCGGTGGACGTCGACCTGCAGCGAGTCCAGGTCGCTGGTCGCCATGCCGAGACTGGCGGCGAGCTCCTCGCGCGTCGGCGGGCGGCCCAGCTGGATGGCCAGCGCATCGGCCGCGGCGTCGGTGCGCCGGGCGGCGGCCCGCACCGAGCGGCTGGCCCAGTCACCGGAGCGCAGCTCGTCGAGGACGGCGCCCTGCAGCCGGGCCAGCGCGTAGGTCGCGAACGAGGCGCCCGCGGACGGGTCGAACCGCCGCGCCACCTCGACCAGCGCCACCCGCGCACAGGACAGCAGGTCCTCGCGGCTGACGTGCGCGGGCAGCGAGATGCGCGAGGCGACCGCGTTGACCGCGAAGGCGGCCAGCGGCAGGTGCTCGGTCACCAGGGCGTCGACGTCCCTCGCGGGGACGGCGCTGCGAGTGGTGTCCCGCGTCGCGACCGGCCGGGCGGGGACGCCGGCAGCCGGGGCGACGGGGTGGCGCGAGGCAGAGGCACGGGACCGCACGGTCGCCTGGGCACGCGATGGGCTCACGTCCCCCTTCTCGGCAGGCTCGGGCCCGGTCGGCACCCCCTGGTCGGCACCCCTGGTCGGCACGGACCCGTCCGGACTCGAGCGCTCGGCTCAAGGCGTCCCGGGGGATGCCGAAGGTGCTCGTGAGAACCCGCGGGCAGCACCGACGCCTGCCGCGGGGAGAGCGGAAGGACGGTGGGGGCGTGGACTACCAGCACCTGTCGACGTTGCTGTGGCGCGAACAGGAGCTGCTGGACCTGCTGCTGTTCAAGGCGGAGGAGAAGCAGTACCTGATCGTCACGGGCAAGACCCGCTGGCTGTCGCGGATCGCGCACGAGATCGAGGTCGTGCTCGACCAGCTGCGCACCCTGGAGGTCGAACGGGCGGCCGCCACCGAGGTGCTCGCCGAGCGGCTGGGCGTGGGCGTCAACCCCTCGCTGCGCAAGCTCGCCGACGCCGCGCCGGCCCCGTGGAACGACCTGTACGCCAAGCACCACGAGACGCTGTTGGTGCTCGTGACGGAACTGCGCGGGCTGGCCGACACCAACCGGGAGCTGATCGAGGGCGGCCTGTCCGCCATCGGCGACGCCCTGCTGTCGGTCAGGGCGCCGTCGGCCGGCACCTACGGCTCGACCGGCCGCAGCGACGAGCGCGCGCACCGCGCCGTCACCCTGGACGGTGCCCTGTGAGTTCCACCTTCGGCGGGCTGAACACCGCCCGGACGGCGCTGTGGGCCTCGCAGCGCGGGCTGGACGTCACCGGCCAGAACATCGCCAACGTCAACTCCGACGGCTACTCGCGGCAGCGCGTCGAGCTGCGCGCCATGGGCGGCACCGCCGTCCCGGCGATCCACTCGGTGAGCAGCCCGGTGGGCAACGGCGTGGACGCCGACCAGGTCAACCGCATCCGGGACGTGTTCCTGGAGCGGCGCGGCCAGGTCGAGTCGGCGCGCACCGCGCAGCTGACCGTCGCCAACGAGGCGCTGGCCCAGGTCGAGGCCGCCTTCCGCGAGCCGGGGGAGACCGGCGTCCGCAGCATGCTGGACGACGTGTGGGCGGGCTTCAGCGCACTGGCCAACGCCACGGACCCGATGGAGCCGGCCGTGCGCAGCCAGGTGCTCGAGCGGCTCGACATCCTGGCCTCGGGCATGCAGACCACGCGGGCCACCCTCGACCAGCAGTGGCAGCAGACCCGCGACAACGTCGTGGCCCTCGCCGCCGAGGTGAACACGACGGCGGCGTCCATCGCCGACCTGAACAACCAGATCCGCCAGGCCACCCGGTCGGGGCTGCCCACCAACGAGCTCTCCGACCGCCGGGACCTGCTGGTCATGCAGCTGTCCGACAAGGTCGGGGCCACCTCCGTGGCCGCGGACGACGGCATGGTCGACGTCCTCGTCGGCGGCACGACGCTGGTCGCGGGCAACTCGGCCCTCGGCGTGCGCGTGGCCGGCGTCGACGACCCCGACACGGTCGGCACCGGGGACGACCCGCGGCTGGTCACCGTCCCGGGGAGCACCACGCTCGCGGTCGGCGGCACCGCCGGCGGCCAGCTGACCGTGCTGTCGACGACCCTGCCCAGCTACCGGCGGGCGCTCGACGGCCTGGCCCGCGACCTGGTCGGCAGGATCAACGCGGTCCAGGCCCAGGGCTACGACGTCTCCGGCGCGTCCGGGGCGGCCGAGCCGCTGATGGACGACGGCTCGGGCAACCCCGTCGTCGACCTGACCAAGGTCAACGCCGGCAACATCAGCGTCCGCGTCACCAGGCCCGAGCTCATCGCCGCGGCCCGGACCGCCCCCGGCGCCCTCGGTCAGCCCTCCGCGGACGGCGACAACGCCGACGCGTTCTTCGACCTGAGCCTCGAGGCCGGTGGCGTGGACGCCACCTACCGGTCGCTCGTCGTCGCCCTCGGCGTGGAGGCCTCGGTCGCGAGCCGCGACGTCCAGGTGCAGAAGGTGATCTCCACGCAGGTGGACGCCGCCCGCGAGTCCGTGTCCGGCGTCAACCTCGACGAGGAGATGACCAACATGCTGTCCTTCCAGCACGCCTACAGCGCGGCCGCCCGCATGGTGACCGCGATCGACGAGGCACTGGACACCTTGATCAACCGCACCGGCGTCGTGGGGCGGTGACCTGATGCGCATCACCCACCGGGCCGTCACCCAGACCGCCCTCCTCGGCCTGAACAACAACCTCTCGTCGGTGGCGAAGCTCCAGCAGCAGCTGACCTCGGGCAAGTTGATCAGTGCGCCGTCGGACTCGCCGACCGGCACCAACAAGGCGCTGCAGGTCCGTCAGGACCAGAGCGCCGTGCAGCAGTTCGCCAAGAACATCTCCGACGGGCAGAGCTGGCTCGACGCGACCGACACCGCGCTGAACACGGCCATCGGCCAGGTGCAGCGGGTCCGTGCGCTGACCGTGCAGGCCATGAACGAGGGCGCGACGTCGACCAGCTCGCAGAAGGCGATCGCCGTCGAGGTCGCTGCCCTGCGGGAGAGCCTCCTCGGCGTGGCCAACTCGAGCATCAACGACCGCGCCCTCTTCGGTGGCGTGACCCAGGGCTCGGCGGCGTACGCCAGCGACGGCACCTACGTCGGCGCGCCGCCCGTCGGCGAGGGCATCACCCGACGGGTGTCCAACGCCGACCGGATCCGCATCGACGTCACCGGACACGAGGCCTTCGGTGTGCCGAGCGCCGGTGAGCCCGACCTCTTCGGGCTCGTCGGGAAGATCGCCACCGACGTCGAGAGCGCCCCCGACGCGCTGTCGGCCGACCTCGAGAAGCTCGACGTGGCGCTCGAGCGGCTGCTCGGGGCCGCCGCCTCCGTCGGCGCCCGCGCGGCCCGGATGGAGGCCGCCGGCCAGGTCAACACCGACCTGCAGCTGACCCTCGCCTCGCAGCTCGTGGACGTCGAGGACATCGACCTGGCCAAGACGATCATGGAGCTCAGCCAGACCGAGGTCGGGTACAAGGCGGCGCTGCAGGCCACCGCCCAGGTGATCCAGCCGACGCTCGTGGACTTCCTGGCATGACGCTCTCGGCTGTCGCGACCCTGCCCCTGCTCTCGATGACCGAGGCGCTGCCGGGCTTCCCGGGTCACCGCGACTACGTGCTGGTGACCGCCGACGGCGACGGCCGGCTGTTCTGGCTGCAGTCGATGGCGCCGGAGGGCCCGCGTTTCCTCGCCGTCGACCCGGGCAGGTACTTCCCGGACTACGCACCGGCCCTGCCCCCGGCCGTGTGCGCGGACCTGGCGCTCGACGACCCGGCGCAGGCGCGGCTGTACTGCTTGGTGACGGTGCCGGCCGAGGGCCCTGCCGCGGCCACGGCCAACCTGCGGGCCCCGCTGGTGGTCAACCCGGCCAACTGGCGCTCCGCGCAGGTCGTGCTGCTCGACGGATCGCATCCCATCCGGCGTCCCCTGCGCCGATAACCACTCAGGCGGCCCGGCCAGGACCGCCCAGCCACGGACGGCCACCACACACCCATGGAGGGGTTCCCCGTGCTCACTCTCACCCGCAGCGTCGGCGAGACCATCCGCATCGGCGACGACATCGAGGTCCACGTCGTCGAGGTCCGCGGCGGCACCGTCCGCCTCGGTTTCAAGGCCCCGCGGGAGGTGACCATCCACCGCGAGGAGGTCTACCGGCAGATCGCCGAGGCCAACATGCTCGCGGCGCAGGTCACCGCAGACACCCTCGGCGCGCTGGCCGCCTTCGCCCCCGCGTCGGCTTCCGCCGACACGGCGGAGCCGGTCGCCCAGGACGGTCCCGGCGCCGAGCCGACGGCCTCGCCCGCCGCGGCCGCCCCGGCCGGTCACGGGCAGGTCACGAAGGGCTCCGTCGGCTGACAGAACTGGCCGGGCCACGGCCCCTCGCCCTTGTGAACTCCTGCTGATCACCGCATCGGGGAGGTCGGGCGGTCCATCGACACGGGCAAGACCTGCCGAAGAGATGCCCTGACATTGCGTACGGCACAGCGAGAGTTGTGCCGGTCGCCGGCTCGTGGATGCGCGACAGTTGCCCCAAGCACGTCACAGGGGGCGATCACGATGCAGCACAGCGTTATCACTGAGTCCGGCGACCAGGTCGCCGCGGTCGTCGGCTCCGGCACGGAGTCCGACACCGTCGTCGTGCACGTGCAGCTGCGGCCGCGCCGCGGGGCCGCTCGCCGGTGCCTCGCGGCGCTGGCCGAGCTGGCCGGCGCGCACCCCGAGGTGTCCTTCACGCTGACCGGTCTGAGCAAGGACGACCGCGTCGTGCGCGTGACCGTCGGCGTCGAGCTCGGCCCGCGGGCCGCCGTCGCGCGCTTCTCGCCGCAGGCGCAGGCCGCCTACGCGTTCGTCAGCTCGGTGTTCACCACGCTGTACGACCACATGCCGGTCTACACCGTGGAGCCGGGCGAGGCCGAGCGCGCCGCCGCCGCCGACCTCATGGCCCGTCTCGCGGCCGGCCCGGCGACCGAGGCCGCCGTCCCCGCGCCCCGTCAGCCCGCCGCGGTCGAGACGATCCCGGCCTAGCGCACTCCCGGGCGCCGTCCTCCGGCGCCCGGAGAAGGACCCCCTGCCCCGCACCGCTCGCAGGCTCGCGGCGGGCTCCTGCAGGGCGGCCGCCGTCTTCCCCACAGCGCCGAGGAGTCCCGGTGAACCACCTCCCTGCCAGCCCCGCCCCCGACACCGCCCCCGGCCGCCCGCGCGAGCCGCTGGTCTTCGGCGGCATCCCCGAGGCCGAGGGCTGGGCCCTCGCGCCCATCACGGCCCGCGACCGGGTGCACTTCCGGACCGACCGCGAGCTGCCCCTCGAGGAGTTCCGCCGCGGGCTGCCCGACGGCGTGACGGTCAGCTACGACCAGGGCGAGGGCCTGTACCGCGTCGACGGCGCCTGCGGCACCGCCTCCGTGCTCGCCGAGTGGGTCAAGGCCTGGTGCGCCGGGCGGGGGACGGCGACCGTGGGGCTGCGCGCGGAGACCGACGTCCGCCGCCGCGCGCCGCGCGACCTGCCGCCGGCCTTCCTCGACGAGCTGTGCCGGCACTACCTCCCGGTCAGCCTCAAGCGGCTGCAGCGCAACTCCAGCACGCTGCGGCTGCACGTGCCCGACCCCGACGACCTCACCCAGCAGGTGAGCGAGTGGATCCTCAAGGCGGTCGGTCAGTTCGACGAGGGCAAGGGCGTGCCCTTCGGCGCCTTCCTCGCCACCCAGCTGTCGAAGTGGGTGCACGACCTGGGCCGCAACGCCCACGGCCGCACCGCCGCCGACACCGAGAACAAGCAGCAGAAGGCGGTCGCCGCCTTCCTCGCCGAGCACCAGCGGCGGCCCAGCGAGAAGGAGCTGGCCGCGTACATGGGGCAGAGCGTGGCGACCCTGCGCCGCAACTCGCAGACGGTGGCGACCCTCAACGGGCTGCGCAACCTGCAGTCCCTGGACGGCGTCGGCCCGGACGGCACCGAGATCATGCTGCCGGACACGCACGAGGCGCCGGACGAGATCATGGGCGAGGCCGAGCAGACCCTGCTCTCGCACGCGCTGACCGCGGCGTGCGCGCCGGACCCCGACGCGCGGCCCGACCAGCGGGCCGGGCAGCCCAACGTCCTGGGCTGGGCGACGTGGTACCTGACCACCTGGGGCGGCCGGACGAAGACGCAGCTGTCGGCCGACCTCGGGACCTCGGTGCGCAACATGAACGTGCACGCCGACCGCGTCGAGCGGGCGCTCAAGACGCACCTGGCCGAGCTCGCGGACTGATCCGTCCATTCACGGGAAATCGGGTGGATCCGGGTCGAACGCCGCGCCGGCCTGCCGATATCTCCGGTGTGAGAGAGCGCAGGGGAGCCCACCGCCACCGCGGTGCAGTGCTCGCCCGGGCCGCGGCGGGTACGCGGTGAGCGCCCTCGCCGCGGGCGGCCCCGCGCCCGACGTCCTGGTCCCGCACTGGCTGACCGCCGCCCAGCGCGAGCAGCTGGCCGCCGTCGTGCGCGCCGCCCTCGCGGACGAGTCGCTGCACCCGGTGGCCGCCATCCACCTCACCGACGTGCTGACCGAGCTGCACGTGGCCGCGGCGCGCGACGCCGTGTGGCCCGCCTCCGCGGCCCGCGTGCGCCGCGTGACCGGCTGGGGCGCTGACGTCCTGCCGGTGCGGCTGTCCTCCCGGGAGCTCTCCAGCGTGCTGACCCTCCCCGCGCTCGCGCCGGCGGTGCGCATCGCGCTGTGCCAGGACCGCCCGTGAGCGGGGGACTGTTCGCCGGCTCCGGGCTCCTGCAGCGGCTGCGCTCGGTCCCGGTGGCGGTGGCCGACCTGCAGCGGACGGCCGACGAGGTGCTGCCCGAACTGGCCACCGGCCGGCTGCGCATCACGCTCGCCGATGACCGCGTCGACGGCCCGGTCGTGGTCCTGGAGGAGGACGAACGCCGGGTGCGCACGCCGCTGCGCGACCTGGCCGAGGACATGACCGACGCCCGCGTCGGCTCGACGCCCGAGGAGCTCGCCGCCGCGCTGACGGCGTGGGTGCACGACCGGCCGGTCCCCGACGCGGTGGCCGCCGAGACCGGCGTCGCGGTGCTCGACTGGACCGACCGCACCGAGACCGCGGTCGGCTGGCGGGTCGTCGTCCGCCGGGGGGACCGCGCGCTGCCGTGGACGCCGTCGTCCGGCCTGGACCGGCGCGCCGTCGAGCGGGTGCGCGCCGGCGCCGGAGAGCGCGCCGCCACCGTCGGCGGGGACTTGCGGGTGGAGGGCCCGGTGGCCCTGTGGTCGCACCCCGAGGTGCCGGCGTTCGCCTCCGCCGTGCTGGCTGCGCCGCAGCTGCTCCTCGACCGGATCGCCGCGGCCGGCCTGGACCTGCACGACCCGCACGTCGTCGTCACGCCGCACTCGCCCCTGGCCTGCGCCGGGGCCCCCGTCGCCGCCCGCCTCGCGGGGGAGACCGGCGAGGCCTGCCAGCGCCTGCCCTGGCGGCAGGTGGCCCGCCTGCGCTGGATCTGAAGGACCGCGTCCCCCCCACCGCTCGCAGGCTCGCGGCGAGCCTCGCGACGGGGCCGACCCGGGCCGTGCCCCGGGAACCCTCCGCCGCGTGAGGCCGGCGGCGCCCCGTTGGTGACCGGACGCAGCCGTCGCAGGGACCGAGGGTCTCCTCCCGCGACCTCACGCGTTGCTCCCTCCTGTGAGCAGCGCCCGAGGTCGCTGGGGGAGCCTCCCTCCCGGTGCTCCGCTCCCGTGCAGGGGACGGTCCGCGAGCCTGGTGACGTACGGGACCCGCCACTCCCCGGGGTCCTGCCGCGAGCTCGCGGGGCCTCTCAGGCCAGGTGGCCGAACTCCCAGTGCCACGGCTCCGGCTTCTCGCCGCCCTGCCGCGCCCAGTCCGGCTGCACGAACCCGAAGCGGCTGGCGTTGGCCGCCATCCAGGCCGACTGCGCGGTGCCGGCGATGTTGATCCCGCCGCACAGGTCCACCGCGAGCGCCCAGCCGTGGTTCGACGTCCCGGGCACCGCGGCGAGCCCCGGCTTGGCGCGGAAGGCGGTGACCTGAGCGCCCAACGACCGGTACGAGTCGGTGATGCACAGCGGGCTGCCGAAGGCCGCGCGGTAGGCGTCGGCCAGGGCCGCGTAGCCGGCTGCGGCGTCGCAGCGCAGCGCGTGGCCGCGGGCGATCGCGCACAGGGCGGTGATCGGGATCCGGCCGTTCGCCCAGCCACCCCAGGCGGGGCTCACCGGACCGACCGGCGGGGGCGGGGCGCCGCACGCGCCACGTCCGGCGGTGCCGGCGGGCAGCGCGGCGTTCGGCTGCGCCGGGGCGGGCAGCGTGACCCGCACCGCGGCGACGCCGTCGGCGACTGGGCGGACGCCGACCTGGTAGCCGGCGGCCGACGCGGCCACGACCTGGCCCTCGCCGAGGTAGATGCCCACGTCGTCGCCGCCGTCGGCGAAGACGAGGTCGCCGACCTGCAGTTGCGCGAGCGGGACGGCGGCGCCGTGCGTCCACTGGTCGCCCGAGGCGGTCGGGATCGCGTACCCGGCGAGCAGCCAGGAGGTGGCCGTCAGGCCACCGCAGTCGTAGGCGTCCGGGCCGGCGCCACCGGGCACGTAGGGCTTGCCCAGCTGGGCCAGCGCAGAGCTCACCGCGGCCACCGTCTCGGCCGGCAGCACGGTGACCGGGCGGTTGCCGGCCACGGCCCAGGCGACGCCCGGGACGGGCTGCCCGGCGCCGTCGAGCGCGGGGGACAGGCCCGCCGGCAGCGCCGTCGGGTCGGTGAGGGCGGCCGCGGGCGGCGGCACGATGCCGGCCAGCGCCAGCTCGGTGAGGTGGTCCTGCCAGCGGCGCAGCGCACGCTGGTTGACCTCCTGCTGGGCGGCCGCGGCCCGGCCGGTGCCCAGAGCGGCCAGCTGGGCGGCCACGTCGGTCCGCAGCCCGCCGACCTCCGTGCGCACCTCGTCGAGGACGGCGGTGGCCTGCGCGTGCACGGTCGCCAGGGCGGCCTCGGCCACCGCCACGCGACGGGTGGCCAGCGTCAGGTCGACCACGGCGCGCTCGGCCCGGACGACGTCGGCCTCGAGGCCCTGCGCGGCACGCTCGGCGATCGCGGTCAGGTGGAGGACGTCGGGGGCGGTGTCGGCCGCGTGGACGTCGAGGGCCACGAGCGGGGTGCGCGCCCCGACCGGCGACCGGTAGAGCGCGGCCGCGCCCGTGCCCACGGTCGTGCGCGTGGCGGTCACCTGCTGCTGCGCGGACTGCTCCGCGGCGCGGGCCGCCGCCAGCTCGGCCTGCCGGGCGGCGAGGGACTGCTCCAGGCCGCGGTAGCGGGCCGCGGCGTCGAGCATCGTGCTCTGCGCGGCGAGGGCCAGGCCCGTGGCGTCGGTCGGCTCGGCGGC
This sequence comes from Geodermatophilus siccatus, assembly GCF_900103785.1. Lineage (GTDB taxonomy): Bacteria > Actinomycetota > Actinomycetes > Mycobacteriales > Geodermatophilaceae > Geodermatophilus > Geodermatophilus siccatus. The sequence goes on from NZ_FNHE01000014.1 coordinate 86,940, forward strand.
GGTGCCGGGCACCTGGGCGCCCGGGGCCACCAGACCGGCGAGCACCGGCAGCACGAGGCCGAGGGCGGTCAGCGACAGGCGCACCCGCCAGCGGCGGCCGTCGGCTGCGGGCAGCCAGCGCCGGGTGGGCGCCCGGCGGGCCGAGGGCCTGCGCCGCCGCGCACGGCCGGTGCGGCCCCGGGTGCCGCGAGCGGCGGAGGGGCCGGATGAGGGGGTTCGGCGGGCCGCCGCAGCGCCGTCCGGAGCTGCGGCGGCGCGGGCGGCGAGCACGGCGCGCAGCGCCTGCGCCTCCTGCGGGGTCAGCGGCGGGCGAGTGGTGCTGCGGGTGGCGGCGGTCCGGCTTCCGGTGGGACGGGCGCCGGTGCGGGGGGCGGTGCCCCGGCCGGCGGTGGGACGGGCGGTGGTGCGGGGGGCCGACGTGCGTGGTGCGGGCACTGCGGGTCCCCCGGGCTGTCTCGTCCTACGTGGCCGGCTCCGCGGGGTTCCGCGGTGCGCTCAGACCTCGTATCGACGGGGCGGGGGAGTCCCCGGAGGGAGGGGGAGGCGGTCTCACCCCTCCGGGGGAGGGTGATCCGCAGGTGGCACCCGATCGGCGTACACGCCCGCCGGCAGGGAGGTGCGCTCGGCCGGCGGCCACCAGGCGCCGTGGCGGTGCTCGAGCGGGATGCGCAGTTCCTCGCCGTCGTCGGTGGAGACGACCAGCTCCACCCGGCTCACCCGGCGGCCGGTGCCGCCCACCTGCACCGCTCCACCCGTCGCGAGCGGCACGGGGGGCAGCACCAGGTCGTCCTCGGGTGGCGACTCGGCCATGGGGACTCCCTCCGGGTGGTGGTGCGGACGGACGTGGCGGGCCCCATGCTGCCGGAGACGCCGAGGTCCCGTCGTCCGGGGGCGGACGACGGGACCTCGGTCGGGGTGAGAGAGGACCCCGCTGCCCCCCGCCGCTCGCAGGCTCGCGGCGGGACTCTGCAGCGGGGCCGGTTCAGCGCTGTTCGATCGGCACGAACGCGCGCTCGGTGGCCCCGGTGTAGACCTGCCGGGGACGGCCGATCTTGGTGGCCGGGTCGTTGATCATCTCGCGCCACTGGGCGATCCAGCCGGGCAGCCGGCCGAGGGCGAAGAGCACGGTGAACATCCGCGTCGGGAACCCCATCGCCCGGTAGATCAGCCCGGTGTAGAAGTCGACGTTCGGGTAGAGCTTGCGCTCGACGAAGTAGTCGTCGGAGAGGGCGATCTCCTCGAGCTGCCGCGCCAGGTCCAGCAGCTCGTTGTTGCCGCCGAGCTTGGCGAGCACCTGGTCGGCCGTCTTCTTCACGATGGCCGCGCGCGGGTCGTAGTTCTTGTAGACCCGGTGCCCGAAGCCCATCAGCTTGACGCCGGGCTCCTTCTTCTTCACCCGCTCGACGAACGCCGGGATGTCCCCACCCTCGCGCTGGATCGACTCGAGCATCTCCAGCACCGACTGGTTGGCCCCGCCGTGCAGCGGGCCGAACAGCGCGTTGATGCCGGCCGACACCGAGGCGAACAGGTTGGCCTGCGAGGAGCCGACCAGCCGCACGGTCGACGTCGAGCAGTTCTGCTCGTGGTCGGCGTGCAGCACGAACAGCATGTCCAGCGCCGCGGCGAGCTCCGGGTCGACCTCGTAGGGCTCGGCGGGGAAGCCGAAGGTCATCCGCAGGAAGTTCTCCACCAGACCCAGCGAGTTGTCCGGGTAGAGGAACGGCTGGCCGACCGACTTCTTGTAGGCGTAGGCCGCGATCGTGGGCAGCTTGGCCAGCAGCCGATGCGTGGAGATCTCGACCTGCTGCGGGTCGAACGGGTCCAGGGAGTCCTGGTAGAAGGTCGACAGGGCGCTGACCGCGGACGAGAGCACCGGCATCGGGTGCGCATCCCGCGGGAAGCCCTTGAAGAACTGCTTGAGGTCCTCGTGCAGCAGCGTGTGCCGCCGCAGCCGGGAGTCGAAGTCGGCCAGCTGCTCGGCCGTCGGCAGCTCGCCGTAGATCAGCAAGTAGCTGACCTCGACGAAGCTGGCCTTCTCGGCGAGCTGGTCGATCGGGTAGCCGCGGTAGCGCAGGATCCCGGCGTCACCGTCGATGTAGGTGATCGCCGAGGTGCACGCCGCCGTGTTGACGAAGCCGATGTCCAGCGCGACCCGTCCGGTCGTCGCCAGCAGCTTGCCTGTGTCCAGTCCGTCCGCCCCCTCCGTGGCCGGGACCACTCGCAGGGGCAGTTCTCCACCGGGATAGCGCAGGGCTGCGTCGGGGTTGCCGGCCGCGGGTGCGCTCGCTGTCTCGCTCATCAGTCGGGACGCTACCCAGATTCCGGGGGGTACCACCACGCCCCGCCGGACGGCGGGGCGGATCCGTCGTCGGGACCCGCCCCGCCGGGCGTCACGGATGGGTCATCGAGAGGACGTCGAGGGCCTCGTCGAGCTGCTGCTCGGTGAGCTTGCCCTGCTCGACGTAGCCGCGCTCCACCACGACCTGACGGATCGTCTTCTGCTCGGCCAGCGACTGCTTGGCGACCTTCGCCGCCTCCTCGTAGCCGATGTACTTGTTCAGCGGTGTCACGATCGACGGCGAGGACTCCGCGTACTCCCGGCACCGGTCGACGTTGGCGACGATCTCGTCGACGCAGCGGTCGGCCAGGATCCGGCTCACGTTGGTCAGGAGCCGGATCGACTCCAGCACGTTGCGCGCCATCAGCGGCAGCGTGACGTTGAGCTCGAAGACGCCGGTGGTGCCGGCGAACGTGACGGCGGCGTCGTTGCCGATCACCTGGGCGGCCACCTGGATGACCGCCTCCGGGATGACCGGGTTCACCTTGCCGGGCATGATCGAGCTGCCCGGCTGCAGGTCCGGCAGCTGGATCTCGCCGAGGCCGGTGCGCGGGCCGGAGCCCATCCACCGCAGGTCGTTGGCGATCTTCACCAGGCCGACGGCGATGGTCTTGAGCTGCCCGGAGCCCTCGACCAGCGCGTCGCGCGAGCTCTGCGCCTCGAAGTGGTTGCGCGCCTCGGTCAGCGGCAGGTCCAGCTCGCCGGCGAGCCGCTCGATGATGGCGGCGGCGAAGCCGGGCGGGGTGTTGATGCCCGTGCCGACGGCGGTGCCGCCCAGCGGCAGCTCGCCGATCCGCGGCAGCGAGGCCTGCAGCCGCTCGATGCCGTAGCGCACCGCCGCGGCGTACCCGCCGAACTCCTGGCCGAGGGTGACCGGGGTGGCGTCCATCAGGTGGGTGCGCCCGCTCTTCACCACCTCGGCGAACTCCTCGGCCTTGCGCTCCAGCGAGCCGGCCAGGTGCTCCAGTGCGGGGACGAGGTCGCGCACGATGGCCTTCGTCGCCGCGACGTGGATCGCCGACGGGAAGACGTCGTTGGACGACTGCGAGGCGTTGACGTGGTCATTGGGGTGCACCGGTGAGCCGAGCGCCTCGGTGGCGAGGGTCGCGACGACCTCGTTGGTGTTCATGTTGCTCGACGTCCCCGAGCCGGTCTGGAAGACGTCGATGGGGAAGTGCTCGTCCCACTCGCCGCGGGCGACGGAGGCGGCGGCGGTGCCGATGGCGTCAGCGGTCTCCTGCGGCAGGACGCCGAGGGAGGCGTTGACGGCGGCGGCCGCACCCTTGATGGCGGCCAGCGCGGCGATCAGCTCCCGCTCGATCGGCGTGCCGGAGATCGGGAAGTTCTCGACGGCGCGTTGCGTCTGCGCCCGCCACTTCGCCCACGCGGGGACCCGGACCTCGCCCATGGAGTCGTGCTCGATGCGGTAGTCGGCGCCGTCCTGCGCGGCGACCTGGGTCTCAGCGGGCATTGCTGCGGCTCCCGGTGTTCGTTGGTGACAGTGCTCCGACTCAGGACCCTAGATGCCCGCGAGGTCACGGTCCGGACCGATCCGACGTGGGAGCGGCCCGGGCGGCGAGCGCGGACCCGGCACGGGACGTCCGCCCCGCTCAGAGGGGAGCGCACGTCCCGGCCGGGGCGGGCTCCCGGGACGGGGTCGGCGGGTGGCTCGGCTACGGTCGGCCGCGTGGAGCCCGACGCCGTCCCCGCCCGGCCCGTCGTCCGCGCCTCGGACGCCGACCGCGAGGCCACGGTGACGCGCCTGCAGCGCGCGGTCGCCGAGGGGCGGATCGACCTGACCGAGTTCGGCGAGCGGGTCGAGGCCGCCTACGCAGCGGGCACGCACGACGACCTCGCCGCGCTCGTCGCCGACCTGCCGCCGGACGCCCCACCCCCGGTGGAGATCGTCGGCACCCGCGTCCCCGAGGAGCTCACCACCGTCTTCGGCGACGTGGAGCTGGCCGGCCCGAACCCACCTCGGCGGGTGAGCACCGTCTTCGGTGACGTCCGGCTGGACCTGCGCGGTCTGCGCACCGACCTCGACCGCATCGAGATCAGCCTGGGCACGGTGTTCGGCGACGTCGACGTGGTCGTCGCCGAGGGGGTGGACGCCGAGCTGCAGGGCCGCACGGTCTTCGGCGACCGCAGGACGCAGCTGGCCCCGGTGCCGCGGCTGGCCGGCACACCGCGGATCGTCGTCCACGCCCGCAGCGTGTTCGGTGACCTGCGGCTGCGCAGCCTGGCACCGGGCGAGTCGGCGAGCCGGTGGCGGGCCATGATCGACCGTCTCGCCGCCCGCCACCTGACGCCGCCACCTCCACCGCTCCCGCCCCTGCCGCCGATCCCCCCGCCGCCGCCACTGCCGCCGCGATAGGGAGTCGCCCATCGTCCTGGAACGGCACCTGGCCGCGGTGTCGTCGGGAGGAGTGGGGACCCGGAGGGTCCCCGTGATCGAGCGACGCGGCGGCTCCGCTGGAGCGGGGGACGGCACCTGGCCGCGGTGTCGGCCGGAGGAGTGGGGGAAAGGAGGGACCCCGTGATCGAGCGACGCGGCGGCTCCGCTGGAGCGGGGGACGGCACCTGGCCGCGGTGTCGGCCGGTAGGCCGACGAGGGGCTCAGCCCTCGGAGCGGTCGAAGGGCACCGCGGAGTAGGCGCGCAGCTTCTCCAGCGAGTGCAGGCTGTCGATCAGCCGGATCGTGCCGGACTTCGAGCGCATGACCAGCGACTGGGTCGTGCACCCGCCGGACCGGTACTGGACGCCGCGCAGCAGCTCGCCGTCGGTGATGCCGGTGGCGACGAAGAAGACGTCGCCGCGCACCAGGTCGTCGATCTGCAGCACCCGGTCGAGGTCGTGACCGGCGTCGAGGGCCTTCTGCCGCTCGTCGTCGTCCTTGGGCCACAGCTTGCCCTGCAGCGCACCGCCCATGCACTTCAGGGCGCAGGCGGCGATGATGCCCTCCGGCGTGCCACCGATGCCCATGAGCAGGTCGACGCCGGTGCCCTCGCGCGCGGCGGCGATCGCGCCGGCGACGTCGCCGTCGGTGATGAACTTGATCCGCGCGCCGGCCTCCCGCACCTCGTGGACCAGCTGGTCGTGGCGGGGGCGGTCGAGGATGCAGACCGTGACGTCGCCGACGGAGCTGTGCTTGGCCTTGGCGACCCGGCGGATGTTCTCGGCGACGGGCGCGGTGATGTCGACGACGTCGGCCGCGGCCGGGCCGACCGCGATCTTCTCCATGTAGAAGACCGCCGACGGGTCGTACATCGCACCGCGGTCGGCGACCGCCATGACCGCGATGGCGTTGGGCATGCCCTTGGCCATGAGGGTGGTGCCGTCGACGGGGTCGACCGCGACGTCGCACTCGGGGCCGTTGCCGTCGCCGACCTGCTCGCCGTTGAAGAGCATCGGGGCCTGGTCCTTCTCGCCCTCCCCGATGACGACGACGCCCTTCATGCTCACCGTGCCGATGAGGGCGCGCATCGCGTCGACCGCGGCGCCGTCGCCGCCGTTCTTGTCCCCGCGGCCCACCCAGCGGCCGGCGGCCATCGCACCGGCCTCGGTGACCCGCACCAGTTCGAGGGCGAGGTTGCGGTCAGGAGCCGGACGGTCGGAGCGGAAGCTGCCGCCGCTGTGGGTCGCGGAGCCGTCGGGCAGGGGCAGGGACACGCGGACCTCCTGTGTCCGCCGCACGGACGTTGGGCGGCGGGGTGGGGCGATGAGTCCTGTCATCCTAGGGGGGTGAGCTCAGCCGGTCGGACCAGTCAGCCTCCCGCGCAGGCGCCCTCGCCGGCGATCGAGCGGGCCAACCGCCTGAGCGCGGCCAACATGCTGCGCTCGCTGGGCCCGCTGGTGCTGATCTGCCTGGCGCTGGTGGGCTGGATGTCGTTCAAGCAGTCCGACGTCGACCCCGTCCGCGAGGTCGACCCGGCCAGCACCGTGCAGCTCGCCGCGGCCCGCGCGGGTTACCCGGTGGTCGCCCCGGAGGGCCTGCCCGACGGTTACCGCCCGACCAGCGCCCGCACCGACGCCGGTGACGCGGACGCCGGCGACCCGGTCACCCTGGAGATCGGTTACCTGACGCCCTCGTCGGAGTACGCCGGCTTCGTGGTCAGCGACGACGCGCGGGTGAACGCGGTGGACGACGTCCTGGGCGGCGCGCAGGAGCAGGGAACCGTCGACCTCGACGGCCAGACCTGGACCCGGGGGACGACGGAGCGCGGCGAGACGGTGCTGTCCCGGACCGACGGCGACGTCACCGTGCTGGTCACCGGGTCGGCTCCCGACGAGGAGCTGGAGACCGTCGCCGGGGCGGTGCGGCCCTACTCGGGCTGATCGCCGGAGGTCGCGGCGGCGAGGCGCTCGCGGGCCCGGTCCAGCCAGTGCTGGCACAGCTCGGCCAGCTGCTCGCCGCGCTCCCACAGGGCGAGCGACTCCTCGAGGGTGAGTCCGCCGGCCTCCAGCCGCCGGACGACGTCGGCGAGTTCCTCGCGGGCCTGCTCGTAGGTGGTCGTCGGCTGCTCGTCGGGCTTCGCGCTCACGGTCACCCATCCTCCCTGGTCACCCGCACCGGCAGCCGGCCGCCCGCCACCCGCACCGACAGCCGCTCGTCGTCGGCCACCTCGCCCGGCTCCCGGACCAGGGAGCCGTCGGCCCGCTGGACGACGGCGTAGCCGCGCTGCAGCGTCGCGGCGGGGGAGAGCGCGGCGACCCGGGCGCGCGCGTGCTCGAGGTCGCGCTCGGCGCCCTCCAGCCGGTGCACCAGGGTCCGTCGCGCGCGGGTGCGCAGCTGCTCGACGTCGTCGGCCCGGCCGTGCAGCAGCCGCTGGGGGTCGGCCAGGGCCGGGCGGCTGCGGACGCTCTCCAGCCACCGTTCCTGCTGCTCCAGCCGGGCGCCGACCAGGTGGCGGGCCCGGGCGCGCAGCCCGTCGACCAGCCGGCGCTGCTCCCCGATCTCGGGCACCACGCGGTGCGCGGCGTCGGTGGGCGTGGCGGCCCGGACGTCGGCGGCGTGGTCGACCAGCGTCGTGTCGGTCTCGTGGCCGACGGCGGTCACCACCGGCGTCCGGCAGGCGGCGACGGCGCGGACCAGGCCCTCGTCGGAGAAGGGCAGCAGGTCCTCGACCGAGCCGCCGCCGCGGGCGACGACGATGACCTCGACCTCGGGGTCCCGGTCGAGCCGTTGCAGCCCCTCGATGACCGACGCGGCGGCCGACGGCCCCTGCACCAGGCTGTGGTGGACGGCGAACCGGATGGCGGGCCAGCGCCGGCGCGCGGTGACCAGGACGTCGCGCTCGGCGGCGCTGTCCCGCCCGGTGACCACCCCGACGACGGCGGGGGCGAACGGCAGCGGCCGCTTGCGGGCGGCGTCGAAGAGGCCCTCGGCGGCCAGCAGCCGGCGGATCCGCTCGATGCGGGCCAGCAGCTCGCCGAGGCCGACGGCGCGGATCTCGGTGGCGCGCAGCGAGAAGGACCCGCGGGCGATGTAGTAGTCCGGCCGCGCCCGCACGATGACGCGGGCGCCCTCGGTCAGCTCCAGGCCGGGGCGGTCGGCGACGTCCCGGCTGCAGGTGACCGGAACCGACAGGTCGGCGGCCGGGTCGCGCAGGGTCAGGAACACCGTCGCCGCGCCGCGCCGGGACAGCTGGGCGATCTGCCCCTCGACCCAGACCTCACCCAGCCGGCCGATCCACTCGGCGACCTTGCGGGCCACCGTGCGGACCGGCCAGGGGGCTTCCGGCGTGGAGGGGGAGGTCACCCCCCGAGCGTGCCAAACGGTTCCGACGCCCCGGAGAGCCGCCCGGGCGGCCCGTCCCGGATCCCGCCCTGAGCGCGCGGAGGGCGGGATCCGGGACGGGGCTCTCCCTCAGGCGCCCCGAGGGGCCAGCGGGCTGTCCTCGACGGCCTGGCGCTCCAGCTTCTCCAGCCGGTTGCGCAGCATCCGCAGGTAGGGCTCGCGGGCCCGGGTGGCCTCCTCGTAGGCGACCAGGTCCGCCACGGTGGCCAGCTGGTAGCCGCGCAGCCGGCCGCGCAGCTGGGCGATGGTGAAGCTGTCGTAGCCCTCGACGGGGGCGGTGCCGGCGGCCGCGGCGCCGGTGGTGTCCTCGGCCTCGTCGGCGGTCGCCGACTCGTCGACGTCGGTGCGGACGCCGGTCGCCGCCGCCACCTCGCCGCCGCCCTCGTCGGTGGCGACCGCCTCCTCGGTGCCGGCCTGGGCGGTGGGTGCCTCGTCGGTCACGGCAGAGGCGCTCGTGTCCTCGCCCCCGCCGACCTGGTCGTCGACCTGCGCGCCCGCGGCGGTGACGACCTCGTCGCCGCGGCCGGTCGCCTCGTGGTCGACCCCGGCCGGGGTGCCCTCCGTGGAGGGACGGGTGTCGGCGTCGCTGACCTCGCTGCCGAGCGCCTCGTCGACACCGGTCTCCTGCCGGTCGGCCTGGGCCGGTGCGCCGGGGGTGTCGTCGGCCGGCGCCTCGGTCGCGGCGGGTGCCTGGTCGGTGGGCGCGGCGGCGCTCTCGATGGGCGCCTCGGGCGCGGCCGCGCTCTCGGTGGGCGCCTCGGGCGCGGCCACGCCCTCGTCGGTCACCGTGCCCTCGACGGTCGCGACACCGCCGTCCGGGGTGAGGACGTCGACCTCGGTGGTGACGTCGGGCGCGCCGGCCGCCTCGCCGACGGGCGAGCCGCCCGGGTCGCTCGGCGCCGGGGCCTCGGTGGGTGCCGACGGGTGGACGTCGAACTCGGTGGCCTCGGCGTCCAGCAGGGACGCCGGCGGGGTCGTGGGGCTCTCGGCGATCTCGTCGGTGTCGACGGTCCCGGTGTCCCCCGAGCCGCCGTCGACCAGCGCGCTGTCGGGTGCGCCGTCGGCCTCCAGCAGCGCGGTCTCCAGCGCGTCCTCGGTCGTGAGGCCGGGCTCGGCGCGGTCGACGTCGAGGTCGGCGGCGGCCACCTCGTCGGTGATGTCGGCCAGGGCCTCGACGACCTCCTCGGGCGCCGGCTCGGCGGGCAGCCCGGAGACCTCGTCGTCGATCAGCGCGGCGACCTCCTCGGCGACCTCCTCGTCGTCCACCGGCGCGGAGGCGCGGTCGAAGGACGTCGGCTCGTCGAACCCGGGCGCGCGGTCGAAGGCGGAGGTGCGCCCGGGGGTCTGCTCGGGGAGGTCCTCGTCGAAGGTCGCCAGGCCGGGCTCGGCCTCGCCGCGCAGCCCGGTGAAGACCTCGTCCCCGCGGGCCACCAGGCCGGAGTAGTGCTGCTGCACCTTCATCGTGGCCTGCATGGCCAGCCCGATCACGCGCACGGGGAGGCTCGGCAGCGCCCGGGGCAGGTGGAGGGCGTCGTCGAGGACGGTGGCGGCCAGCCCGACCACCGCACGGACGACCTGTGGGATCTCACGCGACATGGCCCCACCCTGCCCCGAATCGCCGCGCCCGACACCCCGCTCTGGCGCGGACCACACCGATGGTGGTACGCGTCTCGCTCCTGGCGGTGCTCCCTGCGGAGTCCCGGTGTGACCCTGCTGACACCCGGGGGGCGGCGCCGCTGCAGGGGCCCGGTGTGAGCCTGCGAACACCGGGGGCAGGGGGCCCCTTCTCTACCATGGGGCCATGGCTGATCAGCGCGGACGTGTCCTGCTGGCCGATCCCCGGGGCTACTGCGCCGGCGTGGACCGGGCGGTGGTCGCCGTCGAGCGCGCTCTGGAGATCCACGGCGCCCCGGTCTACGTCCGCAAGCAGATCGTCCACAACAAGCACGTGGTGGCGACGCTCGAGCGGCGTGGGGCGGTCTTCGTCGACGAGACCGACGAGGTGCCGGAGGGCTCGGTCGTCGTCTTCAGTGCGCACGGCGTCTCCCCGGCGGTGCACCAGGAGGCCGCGGCCCGGCAGCTGAGGACGATCGACGCGACCTGCCCGCTGGTGACCAAGGTGCACCAGGAGGCCAAGCGGTTCGCCCGCGACGACTACGACATCCTGCTGATCGGCCACCGCGGGCACGAGGAGGTCGAGGGCACCTCCGGCGAGGCGCCCGGGCACATCCAGCTCGTGGACGGCGCCGAGGACGTGGCGAACGTCCAGGTGCGCGACCCGGAGAAGGTCGTCTGGCTGTCGCAGACCACGCTGTCGGTCGACGAGACGCTGACGACGGTCGACCAGCTCAAGACCCGCTTCCCCGGCCTGCAGTCGCCGCCCAGCGACGACATCTGCTACGCCACGCAGAACCGGCAGCAGGCCGTCAAGCAGATGGCCGGCGAGTGCGACCTGGTGGTCGTCGTCGGGTCGACCAACTCGTCGAACTCCGTCCGGCTGGTCGAGGTGGCGTTGGAGGCCGGCGCCCGGGCCGCGCACCTGGTGGACTTCGCCTCCGAGATCGACCCGGCCTGGCTCGAGGGCGTCGGCACCGTCGGTGTGACCAGCGGTGCCTCGGTGCCCGAGGTGCTGGTCGGCGAGGTGCTCGACTGGCTGGCCGAGCGCGGCTACCCCGACGTCGAGACGGTGAAGGCCGCCGAGGAGCGCCTGGTGTTCGCGCTGCCGCACGAGCTGCGCGCGAAGCGCGTCCAGAGGTCCGCCTCCGACCCGGCCTGAGCGAGGACGCCGTCCTCCTGGCGGACGAGCCCCCTCCCGATCCCGGGAGGGGGCTCGTCCGTCGGGATGGCGGCCCGTGCGGAGGCTCGCCGGGCCCCGTCCAGGGCACCGCCCTGAGCTCGCGGAGGGCGGGGAGGACGGGGTCCTTCCCCGGTGCGGAGGGCGGGCCCTCCGCTCAGCGGCGGGCGGCCCAGCGGATCAGCCCGACGACCGCCGCGGCTGCGGTGGCGACCGCCATGGCCGGGAAGCCGCGGATCAGCAGGGTGGCCACCGACGCGAGGTTCAGCGAGGCCGACGGCGCCAGCGCGGTGTTCAGCGCGGCCACGGCCACGTAGACCAGCGGCGGGGCGGTCACCGTGGTGAGCAGGTCGCTGCGGCGGACCACCAGGGTGGCCACGACGCTGGCCGCGGTCAGGGTCCCGAGCGTGGCCAGGCCCAGGCCGGTGCCGATCCAGGACTCGAGGGCCGCAGCGGCCAGGGTGACCAGGAAGACGGCGAGGACGGCCAACGCGCCGCGCACCCGGCCGCCTCTCTCGGACGTCCGCGCCGTCGCCCCGCGACCGCTCGGACGGCGGCCCGCGGGCCGGGGCTCGGGCGAGCGGGGAGCGCGGCGACGGTCGACGTCGAGGTCGGGCAGGTCGCGCGGGCGGTCCTCACGGCCCCGCGGCCGGTCGGCGTCGCGGGCAGCGGGACGGCCGCGCTCGGCGTCCCGGGGTGCGGGCCGCGCGCTGCGGTCGGCGGACGGGCGGGGCGGCAGCGGAGCGGGACGGTCGTCGCGGCGGCGCCCGGTGCGCGCCATGTCCTCGGGGAACGGCGGCAGGTCGGTCGACCGCATCCGCGGGGGCGGCGGCGGGACCGGCGGGCGGCCGATGCGCGAGACGTAGTCCGCCCCCTCGGGACGGGCGGCGACGCGCTGGTCGGCACGCCTCCCGGACTCGCGCCAGGTGTCGGCGGTCCTCACCGAGGCCATGGCGGACCTCCCGTCCCCTCGTGGCAGACCTCCGCACGGGGGTCCCTGTCACGGGCAACGGTAACGACGGCCGAGGCGGTCACGACGGAGGACGGCACCGGTGCGCGCTGTGCACAAGTGCCAAAACCGCAGGCCCGGATGCACATCCGGTGAGGACCGCGGGGTCCCTGTGACGCAACGGTGCGGACGTGACGACGGTGGCACCCCGGGTCGTGCCCGGGCTCAGCCGGTCGTGCCGTCGCGCTCCACGGGACGGGACCCGTCGTCCCGCGGCGACAGCTCCGTCGGCCGGGGCAGCTCCCCGGGCAGCGGCAGCTCGGTGGGCCGCAGCGTGCGGACCGTGGCCTCGACCGGCGGCGGCGTGGGCACCGGCGACTCGGCGACCCCCAGGTCGTCGAAGCGGCGGGCGGCCACGAGCACCGACCCCTCGTAGGAGCCGACCGTCTCGTTGTAGCGGGTCAACGTCGAGGACAGCGCCGAGCCCAGCCGGGTGAGGTGACCGGAGAGGGTGGACAGGCGGGCGTGCAGCCGGCGGCCCACCTCGAGCACCTGGTCGGCGTCGCGGGCCAGCCGCTCCTGCCGCCACGAGTAGGCGACGGTGCGCAGCAGCGCCAGCAGCGTGCTGGGGGTGGCCAGCACGACGTCACGGGCGAAGCCGTACTCCAGCAGCCCGGGCTCGGCCTCGAGGGCGGTGGTGAGGAACCCGTCGGAGGGCACGAAGAGGACGGTGAACGGCGCGGCCGGCCGGAACGCCGTGGGATAGCGGCGGGCGGCGAGGGCGTCGACGTGGGCGCGCAGCTGCCGGGCGTGCGCGGCGACCCGCTCGGCGCGCACCGCGACGTCCTCGGCCTGCACCGCCTCGATGTAGCCGGTGAACGGCACCTTGGCGTCGACCACCACCTGTCGGCCGTCGGAGAGGGTGACCACGAGGTCGGGGCGCACGCCGGCGCCGGCGTCGTTGGTGCTGGAGGGCTGCTCGACGAAGTCGCAGTGCTCGAGCAGGCCGGCGACCTCGACCACCCGGCGCAGCTGCACCTCGCCCCACCGGCCGCGCACGTGGGGGGTGCGCAGCGCGGTCACCAGCGCGGCGGTCTCCTGCCGGAGCAGCGCCGAGGTCTGCCCGACGGTGCCCATCTGCTCGCGCAGCTCGCCGTGAGCGGTGGCGCGGTCGCGCTCGATGCCGGCCAGCAGCCGGTGCAGGTGGTCGAGCGACTCGTGCACCGGCTCCAGGCCGTCGTCGGCCGGGCGGCGCCGGGACACCAGCGCGACGGCGCCGAGGGTGACCGCGGTGGCCAGCAGCGCGCCGACGAACAGACCGGTGAGCAGCGAGGCGGCGTCCACACCCAGAGGGTGCCGGACGTGACCGACACTTCCCGGCAGACACACGGCCCCCTGCCGGGGCCCTCCCACGCGCGTGGAGGGAGGACCCTGCAGGGGGCCGGGTCCTTGCTCAGACGGGGACGGGGGCGTGGGCCGCCTCGTGGTCGAGCAGCCAGCGCTTGACCGGCGTCCCCCAGCGGAAGCCGCCCAGCCCGCCGTCCGAGCCGAGCACCCGGTGGCAGGGGATGAACAGCGCCGCGGCGTTGCGGGCGCAGGCGTTGGCCGCCGCGCGGACCGCCGCCGGCCGCCCGCAGCGCGCGGCGAAGGCGGCGTAGGTGTCCGGCTCCCCGGGCGGGACGGTGCGCAGCACCTCCCAGGCGTCCTCGAGGAAGGGGCCGGAGCGCTGGCGCACCGGGACCTCGTCGATGGCGGTGACGTCGCCGGCGACGAAGGCCTCGACCGCGTCGAGCACCGGCAGGTGCTCGACGGGCTCGACCCAGGCCGGCCGCAGCGCGCGGTGGACGACGGGGAGGAGGTCGGCGACGTCGGCGGTCCAGCCGCTGGCGAGGACGGCGCCGTCGCGGGCCACGACCACGGTGAACGGCCCGGGCGGGGTCTCGACGGTGGCGGAGCGGGCGGGGAGCGGGGTCATGAGGCGCTCCGTTCGAGGGGGAGTGGGCGGGTGCGGGCGGTCGGGCGGGTCGAGAGCGCGGGCACGGCGAGCGCCCACAGGTGCATCACGGCGTAGGACCGCCACGGCCGCCAGCGGGTGGCGGCGTCGGTGTCGGAGCTGCCGAGAGTGGCCAGCGAGCGCCGCAACGCCAGGTCGTCGGGCAGCCACACGTCGGGGTCGCCCAGGCCGCGCAGCGCGACCAGTGCGGCGGTCCACGGGCCGATCCCGGGGACGGCGCGCAGCGCGCGGCCGGCCTCCTCGCGGTCGGCACCGGGGTCGAGCGTCACCGCCCCGGCCGCCAGCGCGCCGGCGAGCGCGTGCACGGTGCGCCGGCGGGCGCCGGTCAGGCCGACCGCGGTGAGGTCGGCGTCGGCCAGGGCGGCCGGGCGCGGGAAGGCGTGGGTCAGCGTGCCCACCGGCTCGGGCAGCGGCGTGCCCGCGGCCCGCAGCACCCGGGCGGTGAGCGTGCGGGCGCCGGCCAGGGAGACCTGCTGGCCGAGGACGGCGCGCACGGCCAGCTCGTCGGCGTCGGGGGAGGCGGGCACCCGGCGGCCGGGCGCGGCGGCGACGAGCCCGGCCAGCGCCGGGTCGGCGCCGAGGACGCCGTCGACCGCGGCCGGGTCGGCGTCGAGGTCGAGCATGCGGCGGCAGCGGGCCACCGCCGTCCCCAGGTCGCGCAGCGCGGGCAGCTCCAGCCGGGCGGTCACCGCGGGGCCGCCGTCCGGGGCGGGGGAGAGGTGCACGACCCCGGGCCCGTGCGGCAGGTCGAGCACCCGGGAGAACGTCGTCCCGTCCCACTCCTCCAGGCCGGGGACGGCGTGCACGCCGAGGAACAGCAGCACCTCGGCGGCCTCGTAGGGGGCGCGCGCGGCCAGCCGCAGCGTCAGCCGGCCGGGAGTGCCGGGCGGGCCGGCCGGCGCGGTCCGCCGCAGCTCGGTCGGGGTGGCGGCGAAGACCTCGCGGACGGTGTCGTTGAACTGCCGGATGCTGGCGAACCCTGCGGCGAAGGCGACGTCGGCCATGGGCAGGTCGGTGGTCTCGATGAGCAGCCGGGCGGTCTGCGCGCGCTGTGCCCGGGCCAGCGCCAGGGGACCGACGCCCAGCTCGCCGACGAGCAGCCGGTGCAGCTGGCGCTCGGAGTAGCCCAGCCGGGCGGCCAGGCCGGGGACGCCGGAGCGCTCGACCTCGCCGTCGCCGATGAGCCGGACGGCGCGGGCGACGACGTCGGCGCGGGTGTCCCACTCCGGCGAACCGGGGACGGCGTCGGGGCGGCAACGGCGGCAGGCCCGGTACCCGGCGCCCTGGGCGGCAGCCGCGGTCGAGAAGAAGGCGACGTTGTGCGGCAGCGGCGTGCGGGCCGGGCAGGACGGGCGGCAGTAGATGCCGGTGGTGGCGACCGCGGTGAAGAACCAGCCGTCGAACCGGGCGTCCCGGCTGGCGACCGCGCGGTAGCAGCGTTCGGCGTCCAGGGGCGGGGTCACGCGACGAGCATGACAGCGCCGGGGCCGGGGGACTGGCGGTTTCCGGACGCGGCCGTGGGTCCGGGCGGGCGCGACGGCAGGGAGCCCGGCTAGGTGTACTGATCGGGCAGGTTGGTGCACCGCGTGGTGAACGGTCGATCTTGATGTGGGGAGGGACCTCCGGGTTCGGTGTGAGAGCCGCCAAGCACTCACCCAGACCCCAGGAGGTCCCTCGTGGTCCACCGTAATGCGCCGCTGACCGAGACCGGTCGGCTGCGGCTGGCCCGCTGCATCGTCGAGGACGGCTGGCCGGTCGCCCGCGCCGCGGAGCGGTTCCAGGTCTCTCGGCCCACGGCCACCCGCTGGGCAGACCGCTACCGCGAGCACGGATCGGCCGGCATGGCCGACCGCTCCAGCCGGCCACGTCGCAGCCCGCGGCGCACGCCGGCTCCGGTGGTGCGTCGAATCGTGCATCTGCGCTGGAAGCAGCGGCTGGGCCCGGTGGGCATCGCCGGTCGGGTCGGCTGCGCCGCCTCCACCGTGCACCGG
>NZ_FNHE01000015.1 GCF_900103785.1 Geodermatophilus siccatus
ACCCGGGCGGCGGCCTGGTTCGCCGCCCACGGCGTCACCCTCCGGCGGGTGCTGACCGACAACGCCAAGAGCTACCGCGTCGGGCGGGCCTGGATCGCCGTCTGCGCCCAGCTGGGCATCGGCCGCCGGTTCATCAAGCCCGGGCGGCCCTGGACCAACGGCAAGGCCGAGCGGTTCAACCGCACCCTGCAGACCGAGTGGGCCTACGCCACCGCCTGGAGCTGCAACGACGAGCGCACCGCCGCCCTGGACAGCTGGCTGACCCACTACAACACTTCCCGCAGCCACTCCGCCCTCGGCGGCCGCCCACCGATCAGCCGACTCGCCGCGTGAACAACCTCCCTGGTCACGACACCTAGCGGAACCGGACGGCGATCAGCGCGACGTCGTCCCGCCCGTCGAGGGAGCCGGCGACCGCGGCATCGCAGAGCGCGCGCGGGCTCGCCTCGACGGGAGCGGCCGCCAGCCGGTCGACCAGCTCGGCGATGCCCTCGTCGAGGTCGGTGCCCGGCCGCTCGATGAGCCCGTCGGTGTAGGCCAGCAGCGTGGTGTCGCGCGGCAGGTCGATCGACGTCGTCCGCCGGGGCAGGCTGCCGTCGACACCGATCAGCAGGCCGGTCACGTCGTCCAGGAGCCGCACGTCGCCGTCCGCGGTGCGCAGCAGCGGCGGGGGGTGGCCGGCGCTGGCCAGGTGCAGCCGCCACGGCGCGCCGTCGTCGGCCGGGGGCACCGCCCGGGCGTAGACCATCGTCGCCATCGAGGCCACGCCCAGGCCCTGCACCAGCCGGTCCACCCGCGCCAGGACGACGCCGGGGTCGGGGTCGGGCGCCTCCCAGGCGCAGGCACGGATCAGCCCGCGCAGGTGGCCCATGGCCGCGGCGGCCGCGATGTCGTGGCCGACGACGTCGCCGATGACCACGCCGATCGACCCGTCGGGCAGGTGCAGCAGGTCGTAGAAGTCACCGCCCACGTCGGCCGCCGTGGAGGCGCTGACGTAGTGGGCGGCCGACTCCACGGCGGGGATGGCCGGCAGCTCGGGCAGCAGCGAGCGCTGCAGCGTGTCGGCGACGGTGTGCTCCTGCTGGTAGAGGCGCACGTTGTCCATGGCCAGCGCGGCGCGGCGGGCGAGGTCCTCGGCGAGGTCGACGTCCTCCTGGTCGAAGGGCCGCTCGGTGCCGGCGCGGGCCAGCAGGATGGCGCCGCGGGTCCTCCGGCGGGCGACCATGGGGACGGCGAGCAGCGAGCCCGTGCCGAGCCGCTCGGCGGCCTGGCGGGCGGCCTCGGAGGTGAACAGCCCGTCGAGATCGGCGCCGGTCCGCTGGACGAGCACCGGCCGGGAGCTGGCGATGCTGCGCCGGGTCGGCGAGCTCTCCGGCAGGTGCGGAGCGTGCTGGGTGGCCAGCACCCGCAGCTCCTCCCCGAGGCCGTCGCGGTGCCGGGAGGCGGTCTCGCGGACGGTCCCGGTGTCGTCGAGCAGGGAGATGAACACCCAGTCGGCGAGCAGCGGCACGCAGAGCCGGGCCAGCCGGTCGAGGACGTCGGCGAGGTCCAGCGTGGCGATCAGCGTGCTCGTCGCCTCGGCCATCAGCGCCAGGCGGCCCTGGATGCGCTCGGCGTCCGCGCGGGCCCGCTCGGCGTCGGCCTGCGCCCGCTCGGCGGCCGCTCGGGCCAACTCGGCCTCCTGGCGGGCGGACTGCTCCGCGGCGAAGGCGGCCTCCCGCTCGTGCTCCACCCGCACCCGCTCGGTGACGTCGGTCTGCACGCCGACGAAGCTGACCAGCTCGCCCTCGCCGTCGAAGACCGGGCTGATCGACAGGTGGTTCCAGAAGGCGGTGCCGTCCTTGCGGTGGTTGAGCAGCGTCGTGCTGACCGCCCGCTGCTCCTCCAGCGCGGCGCGGATCGCGGCGACGGCCGCGGGGTCGGTGGCCGGCCCCTGCAGGAAGCGGCAGTTGCGGCCGACGGCCTCGTCGTAGCCGTAGCCGGTGATACGGGTGAAGGAGGGGTTGACCCACACCAGCGGGTCGTCCGGCTCGCGGGGGTCGGTGATGGTGAAGGCGATGTCGGTGGCGACGACCGCCCGTTCCCGCAGCGCCCGCAGCTGGTCGTCGGCGGCGTCGCTCCCGCCGGACTCGACCTCGAGGAAGACCACCAGCGAGAGGTGCTCGTCGCCGTCGGGCCGCGACAGCGGGAAGCCGGTGACCCACAGCAGCCGGTCGGGGCGGCCGGCAGGGTCCTGGGCGGGCAGGTCGTCGTCCGCCTGGGCCAGCACCATCCGCACCGCCTCGCCGGTGACCGGGAGGCCCTGCGCGACCAGCGACAGTGGGCCGGACGTGCTGGCCAGGGGCTGGCCGCCCAGGTCGGTGAGACCCACGGAGGCGCCCCAGGTGTCGATGTCGACGGGCAGGCGGACGTTGCCGGCCAGCTCGACCGCTGCGCTGTTGGCGTAGGTGACCGCCCCGGCGCCGCGGTCGATGAGCAGCACCGCGACCGGGACGTCGGCCAGCACGCCGGGCAGCGCGGACGACGCGGTGTCGGTGCCCGAGCGCTCGACGACGGCCGCGGCGGCGCTGACGACGCCGGCCTCCTCGCGGCCCACCACGCCGTCGGGGCGCTGGAGGAGGGACGTGTCCCGCGGTCGGTCCCGCTCGGCCGGCACGGTGTCGACCCTAACCGCGCACCTCGCGCCCCGGCCACCACCGTCCGGGGCGTTGACCAGCGGGTCCACGCCCCCAGGTGTGGGACGCGGCCCGGCGGGAACCCCCTGCCCGGGGTACGCCGTTCCCCGACCGGAGGGAGACGATCGCCATGGGACTGCTCGACCGGCTCTTCGGCCGCCGCCGTTCAGACGGGTACCCCGACCCGGGCCACCAGCAGGCCGCGCCGCGGTACGGCGGCTACCAGACGGCGCCCTCGCCGCAGAGCGGCGCGCCCACCGACCAGCAGGCCATCGAGCGCTACCGCTACCTGCTGCGCACGGCGCCGCCGGACAAGATCGAGGAGGCGCACGCGGAGGCCTTCGCCCAGCTCACGCCGCAGCAGCGGCAGGAGGTGCTGGTCCAGCTGGCGGCCGCGGTGCCCTCGTCGGAGCGGCCGCGCTCGGACGACCCGCGCTCCCTCGCCCGCGCCGCCACCCGCGCGGAGGTGCGCCAGCCCGGCACGCTGGAGCGGGCCTTCGGCGGCGGCTTCGGAGGGGGCGGCTACGGACCCGGGTACGGCGGTGGCTACGGACCCGGGTACGGCGGCGGTTACGGGCGCGGCTACGGCGGGCCCAGCTTCGGCAGCACCCTGGGCGCCAGCCTGCTCGGCACCGTCGGCGGCCTGGTGGTCGGCACGGCGGTCGCCGACGCGCTGTTCGACACCGGCCTCGGTGACGGCGGTCTGTTCGGCGGCGGCGACGAGGAGGCCTACGCCCAGGGCTACGAGGACGGCGCCGGCGCTGACGGGGGCGACTACGGCGGCGACCCGGGCGGGGACTTCGCCGCCGGTGCCGACGGCGGCGACTGGGGCGGCGACTTCGGTGGGGACTTCGGCGGCGGGGAGTTCTGACCCCGGCGGGCAGCGCGCCGGTTCGCGGTGATGTGCACCTGCGGCGCACCCGGGCCTCGGGATGCACCACGAGCGCACCTCACCGCAGCGGCCCCGGCGTCCGGGCGGTGCGGCGCAGGTAGAGCAGCCCGACGACCGGGAGCACCAGCGGGATGAACAGGTAGCCGCGGCCGTACGCCGACCACACCGTCTCGTCGGGGAAGGCGGCGGGGTCCACCAGCGACAGCGTGCCGACGACGAGGACGCCGACCAGCTCGACGGTGATCGCGACGAGGGCGACCCGGCGTCCCCCACGGGCCAGGGCCACGGTGGCGACGACGTAGACGACGGCGGCCAGCGCGGACAGCAGGTAGGCCACCGGCGCCTCGGCGAAGCGGGTCGACAGCTGGACGGCGGCCCGGGCACCGGCGGCGAGGGCGAAGACGCCGTACACCGCGACCAGCACCCGACCGGGCCCGCCGGCGGCCCCCGACCGGTCCCCCGTCGTCTCAGCCACCCGTCGCCTCCCACAGCTCCTGCAGCCGCCAGATCATCACGCCCACCGCCGCGGCCGCCACGGCGAGCACGGTGCCCGCCCAGCGGCTCGGCTCCGTCCGCGCCCACAGCGCCCCGGCGACGGGCAGCAGGACGATGCCGACCAGGTAGCTGAGGAAGGTCGGGGTGTCGGCCAGCCGCTCACCGCGCAGCAGGGCGACGACGGCGAGGGCCGCCTGCACCAGCAGCAGGACCTCCAGCAGTGCTGCGCCCCACAGGTGCAGCAGGCCGATCCGCCGACGGGCGAGGGTGGAGGCGATCCCGGCCAGGGCCAGGAGCCCGGCGGCGACGGTCACCACGACCACCAGCGGGAGGGTCACCGGGCGGACGCGGGAGTGGCGGGCACGGGTGCCATCCTCCCGCCCGGCGGGCGGCCACCCTCCAGGGGCCCGCCGGCCCGCTGGGGCAGGAGGGTCCCCGTCAGCGGTGCACGCTGGACATGTCCGGGTAGCGGTCCCCCGCCGTGGCACCGACCGGCGCGGCCTCGTCCAGCCGGCGCAGGTCGTCGTCGGTCAGCCGGACGTCGGCGGCCGCGGCGTTCTCCTCGAGGTAGGCCACCCGCTTGGTGCCGGGGATCGGCACGATGACAGGCCTCCCCGCCCCACCACCCCCGGCCGGGGAACCCCCGCGGTCGCTCTGCGCCATCACCCAGGCCAGCGCGAGCTGGGTGGCGGTCACGCCCTTCTCGTCGGCGATCTCGCGGACCCGGTCGACCAGCTCCAGGTTCCTCGCGAAGTTCTCGCCCTGGAAGCGCGGGTTGTTCCGGCGGAAGTCGTCGGGGGCGAGGTCGTCGAGGCTGCGGATCCGGCCGGAGAGGAAGCCGCGACCGATCGGTGAGTAGGCGACGAAGCCGATGCCGAGCTCGGCGCAGGTGGCCAGCACGCCGTCGTCCTCGGGGTCGCGGGTCCACAGCGAGTACTCGGTCTGGACGGCGGTCACCGGCTGCACCGCGTGCGCCCGGCGGATGGTCTCGGGCGCGGCCTCGGAGATGCCGGCGTGGCGGACCTTGCCCGCCTCGACCAGCTCCCCCAGCGCGCCCCAGGTGTCCTCGACCGGGACGGTGGCGTCGACCCGGTGCTGGTAGTAGAGGTCGATGACGTCGACGCCGAGCCGCTGCAGCGAGGCGTCGCAGGCGCGGCGCACGTAGTCGGGCCTGCCGTTGATGCCGAGGAACGAGCCGTCCTCACCGCGCTCGTTGCCGAACTTGGTGGCGAGCACCACCTCGTCGCGCCGGCCGGCGATGGCCTTCCCGACGAGCCGCTCGTTGGTGAACGGGCCGTACATGTCCGCGGTGTCGAGGAAGGTGACGCCGAGGTCCAGCGCCCGCTGGATGGTGCGCTCGGCCTCCGCCTGGTCACCGGTGCCGTAGAACTCGCTCATCCCCATGCAGCCCAGTCCCTGGGCCGGGACGGTCAGCCGTCCCAGTGTGCGTGTCTCCATGGTCACTCCCCTGCCCGTCCGGACCCGGTTGACACGTGCAACGGGGGGTGTGACAGGTTAGGCATGCCTCACTTAGCCAAGCCTCACCTCTACGACAGGAGCTCGATGCGCACGCAGGCCCGGCCGCTGGCCGCCTTCTCCCTCACCGTGGTGACCGCCCTCGCCGTCAGCGCCTGCGGCGGCGGGGAGGACACCACCGCCGAGGCCGCCGCGGGGTCCGACGAGGTCACCGTGACCCACGCCCAGGGCGAGACCGCCGTCCCGGTCGACCCGCAGCGGGTCGTCGTGTTCGACGTCGGCGTGCTGTCGACCCTGGACAGCCTCGGCGTCGAGGTGGCCGGCGTGCCGGAGGCGACCTACCCCGAGTCGCTGGCGGCGTACTCGGGGGACGAGTACGCCAAGGTCGGCTCGCTGTTCGAGCCGGACTACGAGGCGGTCAACGCCGTCGAGCCGGACCTGATCATCGTCGGCGGTCGCTCGGCCGCGGTGTACCCCGAGCTCGCCGAGATCGCCCCCACCATCGACCTGACCGTCGACAACCAGGACTTCCTGGCGTCCTTCGAGGAGCGGGTGACCACCCTCGCGGAGGTCTTCGGTGAGGAGGACGCCGTCGCCGACCGGCTGGCCGCTCTGGACCAGCGGGTCGCCGAGGTGCGGGCGGCCGCGGAGGGCGCCGGCGACGCGCTGTTCGTGATGACCAACGCCGGCGAGGTCAGCGCCTACGGCCCCGACACCCGCTTCGGCCTGGTCTACGACGAGCTGGGGCTCACCCCCACCGACGAGGGGTTGACCGCCGCCGACCACGGCGACGCCATCTCGTTCGAGTACATCGCCGACGAGGACCCCGACATCCTGCTGGTGCTCGACCGCGACGCGGCCATCGGCGAGTCCGGTCAGGCCGCGCAGCAGGTGCTCGACAACGAGCTGGTCCGCGGCACGACGGCGTGGCAGAACGACGACGTCCACTACCTCGACTCGTCCGTCTGGTACATCGCGCCGAACGGTCTGCCGTCGGTCGAGCAGATGGTCGAGGAAGTCGCCACGGCGGTCGCCTGACCCCGGTGACCAGTACGGACGAACGACGCGGCGGCGCCGGACCCACCGGGGTGCGGCGCCGCCGCGGTGTGCAACGGTGGCACGTCGTCGCCGCGCTGGTCGGCCTCGTGGCGGCCGGCTCGGCATCCCTGTTCATCGGGGTCGGCGACCTGACGCCGGCCGACCTGCTCGACCCCGGCGAGGCGCAGGCGCGGGTGCTGTGGACCAGCCGCGTGCCGCGGCTGCTCGCGATCCTGCTGGCCGGTTCGGCGATGGCCGTGGCCGGGCTGGTGATGATGCACCTGACCCGCAACCGGTTCGTCTCCCCGCAGACCGCCGGGACGACGGAGTGGGTGGGGCTGGGCATCGTCGTCGCGACGCTGTCCTTCGGCGGCACCTCCGTGCTCGGCAAGATGGCGATCGGCGTGGCGTTCGCCCTGGTCGGCACCGCGCTCTTCGTCTGGCTGCTGCAGCGGATGGTGCTCACCGACGTCGTGGTGGTCCCGCTGGTCGGCATCCTGCTCGGCGGCGTGGTCACCGCGGCGACGACCTTCCTGGCCTACCGCTTCGACCTGCTGCAGTCGATGGACGTGTGGATGAACGGCGACTTCTCCGGCGTCCTGGCCGGCCGCTACGAGCTGCTCTGGCTGGTGCTGGCCGCCACCGTGCTCGCCTACCTGTGGGCCGACCGGTTCTCCGTCGCGGGCATGGGCGAGAGCTTCGCGATCAACCTCGGCGTCGCCTACACCCGCGTGGTCATGGTCGGCCTGGCCATCGCGTCGGTCGTCACCGCGATCGTCGTCGTGAGCGTCGGGTCGATCCCCTTCCTCGGCCTCGTCGTCCCCAACCTGGTGACCCTGGCGATGGGTGACAACCTGCGCCGGGTGCTGCCCGTGACCGCGCTGACCGGGGCGGCGTTCGTGCTGGTCTGCGACGTCCTGGCCCGCACCATCCGGTACCCGTACGAGGTGCCGGTCGGCATGATCGGCGGGGTCGTCGGCGGCGTGCTGTTCGTCTGGCTGCTGCTGCGCGCCCGGAAGCGGGCGTTCGCGTGACCGAGCTCGCGAGGTCCCGCCGGGGGCAGGGTGCGGCCGCCCTGACCGCGCCGCAGCGGGCCACCCGCCGCCGGCGCACGCTCGTCGTCCTCGGCGTCCTGACCGCCGTCGCCGTCGCCGCGTTCCTCACCGTCGACGTCACCGGGTCCTGGGACTACGCGCTGCAGCAGCGCGGGCGCCGGCTGGCCGCCATGGCGGTCGTCGCCGTGGCGGTCGCGGTCTCCACCGTGCTGTTCCAGACGGTGACCAACAACCGGATCCTGACCCCGGAGATCATGGGGTTCGACCGGCTGTTCGTGCTGATCCAGACGGTCGGGGTGTTCGTCCTCGGCGCGGCCACCGTCACCACGACCGACCCGCGGCTGCGCTTCGCGATCGAGGTCGTCGTGCTGATCGGCTTCGGCGCCGTCCTCTACCGGTCGCTGTTCGGCCGCACCGAGCGCGACGTGTACGTGCTGGTGCTCCTCGGGGTGGTGCTCGGCTCCACCTTCACCAGCCTCACGCTGCTGGTCTCCCGGCTGATCGACCCCAACGAGTTCCTCACCCTGCAGGACCTGCTGTTCGCCAGCTTCAACTCCGTCGACCGGCAGATGCTGGCGCTGTCGGCCGTCCTCGTCGCGTTGGTCACCGCGGGCGTGTGGCGGCTGCTCCCCCGGCTGGACGTCGTCGCGCTGGGCCGGGACACCGCGATCGGCCTGGGCGTCGACCACCGCCGGGTGGTCAACCAGGCGCTGCTGGCCGTCGCCGTCCTCGTCGCCGTCGCCACCGCGCTGGTCGGGCCGATCACCTTCCTCGGCCTGCTGGTGGCCAACCTGGCCCGCCAGCTGCTGGGCACCCACCGGCACGCCTGGGTGCTGCCCGGTGCGGCCCTGCTGGGGCTGCTCGCCCTGGTCGGGGGCCAGCTGGTCCTCGAGCAGGTGTTCGGCTTCAACTCCAGCCTCAGCGTCGTCGTCAACTTCGTGGGCGGGATCGTCTTCATCGCCCTCCTGATCAGACAGCCTCGTCAGTGAGGGAGCAGAGCCAGTGATCGAGATCGAGTCCGTCTCGAAGTCCTACGGCGGCGTCCGCGTGCTGGACGACGTCTCGCTGACCATCCCGACCGGCGGCATCACCTCGCTGATCGGCGCCAACGGCGCGGGCAAGTCCACGCTGCTCTCGGTCGCCGCCCGGCTGCTGCCGGCCGACAGCGGCCGGGTGCGCGTCGACGGGATGGACGTCGCGACGACGCCGGGCCCGGTGCTGGCCCGTCGGCTGGCCGTCCTCCGGCAGGAGAACGCGATGTCGGTGCGGCTGACCGTGCGCGAGCTGGTCGCCTTCGGCCGCTTCCCGCACTCCGGCGGTCGGCTGACGCCCGAGGACCACCGCCTGGTCGACGAGGCCATGGCGTGGTTCGAGCTCGGCCCGCTGGCCGACCGGCACCTCGACCAGCTCTCCGGCGGACAGCGGCAGCGCGCCTACGTGGCGATGGTGATGTGCCAGGGCACCGACCACGTGCTGCTCGACGAGCCGCTGAACAACCTCGACATGCGGCACGCCGTCCAGATGATGCGGATGCTGCGCGGCATGGCCGACGAGCTGGGCCGCACCGTCGTCCTCGTCGTGCACGACGTCAACGTGGCCTCCTGCTACTCCGACCGGATCGTCGCGATGCGCGAGGGGCAGCTGGTCGCCGAGGGCCCGACGTCCGAGCTGATGACGCCGGAGCTGCTGCGCAAGGTGTTCGACGTCGAGGTCGAGGTCCACGAGCTGGCCGGACGGCGGATCGGCGTCCCCTGGTCCTGACCTGGCCCGCGGGACCGGGTCACCGGCCCCGCGAGCACCTGACCGGCGGCTACCCGGCCACCAGGCCCGTCCGGACCGCGCCCGTGGGGGTGGACGCCGGCACCGGGTCGAGCGCCCCGCGGTCCTGGGTGCACACCGTCCCTGCCGGCGGGGTGGCCCCGGTCAGCAGGTACTGCGACGTGAGCGAGGCCGCGCAGGAGCTGGTGCCGAACGAGGTGTGCCCGACGCCGTCCACGGTCAGCAGGGTGCTGTTGGGCAGCAGGTCGTCCACCACCACCGCGTTGCGGTACGGGGTGGCGGGGTCGTACAGGTTGCCGATGACGAGCACCGGGTTGCGGGTCCAGCTGTTCCACGGGCCGGTGTGGCGCTCGGTCGAGCGACCGGCCCACGGCGCGCAGACGAGCCCGGCGTAGGCCCAGCGGGAGCCGACGTAGGGCGCGGTCGTGGCGTCCAGTGCGCGCCCGACCTCGCCGTAGCGGTAGGGGTCGTCCGGGTTGTCGGTGTCGGCGCAGGTGATGGCGGCTCTCGCGTCGGGGAAGTTGTCGTAGCCCTCGGGCACCGGGGGCTGCGGCAGCCTCCCCAGGCCGGCGGCGACAGCGGCGCCGTCGGCGCTGTAGGCCTCCTGCAGCAGCTCGCCGAGGACCGGCCACGTGTCCGGGGTGAAGAGCAGCGCCGCGGTCACCACGACCAGGTCCGAGTAGGTCAGCGGCTCCGCCGGCCCGTCGGGCACGGGGACCAGCAGCGGGGCGGCCCGCAGCCGGGCGGCGAGCTCGGCGTACTTCTGCTCCGGGTTCCCGTCGGCGGCGAACGCGCACTGCTGCGGTCCGGCCTCCGCGCACAGCTCGAAGAACCGGTCCAGGGTCTCCGTGCTGCCCACCTCGGTGCCCTCGCGGATCCAGCTGATGGTGCCCGGAGGACCGCTGGCCCAGCCGGGGTCCACCACGCCGTCGAGGACCAGGGCCCCGGTGCGCGTGGGGAAGGTGTTGGCGACCACCTGGCCGAGGAAGGTGCCGTAGGACAGGCCGTACAGGTTGATCCGCTGGTCACCCATCGCCGCTCGCAGCACGTCGAGGTCGCGGGCGAACTGCAGGGTGCGGACGTGGTCGAGCAGGTCCCCGTTGCGTGCCCGGCACTCCTCCGCGAACGCGCGCACCTGCGCGATCACCTGCTCCTCCTGGACCCGGTCGGTGGGGAAGTCGGCCAGCGTGGCGTAGGGCAGGGCGGCCTGCTCCGCCGTGCTGCCCGTGCAGCGCACCGGCCGGCTCTCGCCGGTCCCGCGCGGGTCGACGCCGACCAGGTCGTAACGCGCGAGCACCTCCGGCGGGAACAGCAGCCGGCCCAGCTCGCGCACGGTCGCCGCTGCGGGTCCGCCCGGGCCGCCGAAGTTGACGAACAGGGCGCCGATCCGGTTCGCCGGGTCGGCCGCGGGCAGGCGCACCGCGTGCAGGCGGAACGTGCGGCCCCGCGGGTCGGCGTAGTCGTACGGGACGTCGACGTCGGCCTGCTGGAAGCCGTCGCCCGCATCCACCCAGGTGATCGACGGGACCGGGACGCCCGGTACGCCACCCGGTGGGGGCTCCGTGGCCGCGGGCGCTGCCGGAGCGGGTGCTGCCGGAGCGGCGACCGCGACGCCCCCGAGCGGGACGGCGAGCAGGGCGGCGGACGTCGCCGCCGCACAGGCAGCGGCGGCGATCCGGCGCCGCAGGCGGGGTGCTGAGGCGATCGGCATGGGTCCCCCCGTGGTCGGGCTCGCGCACCTGGCCGTCCCGGGCTCGTCCGGCCTCGTCCGGCGAGCACTGTGCCGGTGTCCCCACCGACCGCGGAAGTGCCGACTGCGCGGCGACGACACACGGGTGGCACGACCTGCTGCGCCGGCCGCGCCGTGCGCTGGCACGCCCTGCGCGGGACCTCCCCCGGTCCCACGCCGGTGGCGGCCGCCGTTCCACGTGGAACCCGTGCTCCCACGGTGCGGCTCGCTGCGTCGCGCTCGGGTCCGTCACCACGGCGCCACGAGGCGTGCCGCGCTGCCCATCCCGGGATCGACGCGCAGGTGGCCGCCTTGCACCGGGAGCGGCTCCTGACGGGTCGCCGCAGCAACCGTCCCCGGTACGGGGCGATGACTCCGCATCCGCCGTCCGGTCGGAACTCTGACGGCGCGGCTGCGAGAAGCGGCGCGGCCACCGGGAGGAGGACCTGGTGCAGGTGAACCGGACACCGACGACCACGGCGTTGATCGGGCGGTGGCGCACGGAGGGCGAGGTGCTCGGGGACGACGGGCAGACCGTGGTGGCGACCGTCCGGGGCAGCGACGTCTACGAGGAGCTCGGCCCCACCGTCGTCCACCACGTCGACGTGGTGGTCGGCGGTCGGCGGACCCGGGCACTGGAGGTCATCGAGCCCTACGACGCCGCGCGCGGCGTCTTCCCGACCCGGGCCTATGACGACCAGGGCGGCGTCGAGGACGCGACCGCCACCGTGCGCGACGGCGAGTGGACGTTCTCCGCCGGCCCGGCATCAGCCACGCTGCGGGTGGCCGAGGACGGCGCCTCGATGTCCGCTCGATGGACGCGGCCGGGCCCGGACGGTGTCCCGCGGCCGTGGATGGAGCTGCGCTTCACCCGCGTGGGCTGATGTCGCCGCACCCCATGTGCTCTACTCCGCTACGTCGCCAGGGCGGCACGGCCGGCTGGTCGATCGGCCCGCGCCGTTCCGGCGGTTGCCGGTCCCACCTGCCCGCCACCTGGGCGGCCATGGCCGCAGGCGCCCTCGACGAGGCACGCGCCGAGGTCCTGGCCGACGTCCGCGAGCACACCTCCCCGGCGGTCGCCCGCGCCATCGAGGGCCGGTTGCCGCCCGAGGCGGCGTCCCTGACGACCGGCAGGTCGAGGAAGCGCGCGCTCGCGGCGCTGCTCGAGGCCGACGCCGACGCGGTCGACGAACGCCGCCAGCAGGCGCAGCGGCAGGCCGACGTGCGCTGCCACCCCTCACCGACGGAGGGGATGGGCACGCCGTCCGCCGACCTGCCCGCCCAGGGGCCGGCGGGCGGCCCGGGATCGACGTCCCGGGCCGCCCGCGGTCACGGCTGCGCCGCCAGGACGTCGGTGGCGCGGTGCGGCCCGGTGACGCCCTCCACCAGGACCGCCCAACCGGTGCTGGACCCGGTCCGGAGGCCCACGATCTCCTGATAGGCAGCCGACGAGTACCAGGCGCGGGCACCGGCGGCGTCCGGGAAGCCGATGACCACCAGGTCGCCCTGCCACGGGCCCTCGACGACCTCGGCGCGGGCGCCGTGCACCAGGAACCGCCCCCCGAAGGGCTCGAGGGTGGCGTCGATCCGGGCCAGGTACTCGGCGATCTCGGGGCCCATGGCCACCGTCTCGAGGTGCGCGACGGCGTAGGAGCCGAACCCGCTCACTGCTGCGGGACCCGGTCGAGGAAGCCGCAGACCCGGTCGAAGCGACCGTCCCCGTCGGTGACGGCCACGTCGGAGCCGATCACCGGCGGCTCCCCGCCCTCCGGACCCAGGCTCCAGGTGAACCGCACCTGGTCGTGGTGGGCGTCGACCGGCCCGGCGAGCCGGAAGACCCAGCCGGGGAGCTGCTCGTGCACCGCGACGATCGCCGCCTCGATGCCATCGTGCCCCCGGACGTCGACCAGCGGGTCGACGTAACGGGCGTCCTCGGTGAAGAGCGCCGCGACCGCCCGGCGGCGGGCCTGCGGCTCGGTCTCGTTCCACGCGGCGATGTACCGCTGGACCTGGGTGGCGGTGTCCTCGGGCACGGTGCGTCCTCCTCGCTGTCGGGGCCGGCGCCGGGGTGGCTGTGGCCCGGACCCGAGGCTGCGCGAGGACGGGGCGGTCCGTCGATGACCTCACAGGTCATGGACGCCTACCTCCGAGGTAGGTGTCCGGCGGCCGGGGTGCCCGTAGCGTCCGGACCGTGACGGCGACCCCGACCCGCTCCACCTTCGGGCCGCTGCTGCGTCAGTGGCGCACCCGGCGCCGGCTCAGCCAGCTCGACCTGGCCGTCGAGAGCGACGTCTCCGCGCGGCACATCAGCTTCCTGGAGACCGGCCGGTCGAAGCCCAGCCGCGAGATGGTGCTGCGGCTGGCCACCCAGCTCGACGTCCCGCTGCGCGAGCGCAACCAGCTGCTGCTCGGGGCCGGTTACGCCCCCGAGTACCGCGCCCGTCCCCTCGAGGACCCGGAGATGGCCCCGGTCCGCGCCGCGGTCGACGCCGTGCTGCGCGCCCACGCCCCGCACCCGGCCCTCGCCGTCGACCGGCACTGGGACCTGGTGAGCGCCAACGCCGGCGTCGACCTGCTCACCCGCGGGGTCGCGGCGCACCTGCTCGAGCCACCGGTCAACGTGCTGCGGTTGAGCCTGCACCCCGACGGGCTGGCCGGCCGGATCCGCAACCTGGCCGAGTGGCGTGGCCACGTGCTCGGTCGGCTGGCCCGGGAGCTCGCCGTCACCGGCGACCCCCGGACGCGGGCGCTGCTGCACGAGCTCGCGGCGCTCCCCGGCGGCCGCAGCCACGGCGCGACGAACGCCGTCGCCGTCCCCCTGCGGCTGGAGGTCGGCGGCCGGGAACTGGCGTTCCTCAGCACGGTCACGACCTTCGGCACCGCCGTCGACGTCACCCTCGCGGAGCTGAGCATCGAGGCCTTCCTGCCCGCCGACGCGGCGACGGCGGAGGTCGTGGCCGCGCTGGCCGCGGACGGACCCTGACACCGCGGACCAGAGCGTGACCTGGACCGCCCGCTCGTCCCGGGCACCGGTCGGCGCCGTCGCCGTTCCACGTGGAACGCCGCCGCGTTGCATCGGTGTGACATGGGCCGTGGGCAGTCGCGCCGGCCCGGCCGGTGGGGTTGGATCACCACATGTGCGGCCTCTCCGGTGAGATCCGGTTCGACGGCTCCCTGGCCGACACCACCGCCGTGGCGCGGATGGTCGAGTGCCTGGTCCCCCGCGGGCCGGACGGCCAGGGTGCCTGGAGCAACGGGCGGGTGGCCTTCGGGCACCGCCGGCTGTCGGTCATCGACCTGTCGCCGGCCGGCAGCCAGCCGATGGTGGACAACGAGCTCGGCCTGACCGCGGTCTTCAACGGCTGCATCTACGACTACAAGGAGCTGCGCGCCGAGCTCGAGGGCCACGGCTACCGCTTCTTCTCCACCTCCGACACCGAGGTGATCCTCAAGGGCTACCACCACTGGGGCACCGCGGTGGTGGAGCACCTGCACGGCATGTTCGCGTTCGTCATCAGCGAGCGCGACACCGGCCGCGTGGTGCTCGCCCGCGACCGGCTGGGCATCAAGCCGCTCTACCTGGCCGAGACGCCCGGCCGGCTGCGCTTCGCCTCCTCCCTGCCGGCGCTGCTGCAGGCCGGGGACGTCGACACCTCCATCGACCCGGTCGCGCTGCACCACTACCTCACCTGGCACGCCGTCGTCCCCGCGCCGCGGACGATCGTCAACGGCGTCCGCAAGCTGCCCCCGGCCACCGTGCGGGTGGTCGAGGCCGACGGCACCTCCCGCGAGCACCGCTACTGGGAGGCCCGCTACGAGCGCGACCCTGCGCACGCGAACTGGTCCGCCCGCGACTGGGAGGACGCGATCGAGGAGGCGCTGCGGGTCGCCGTCCGGCGGCGGCTGGTGGCCGACATCCCGGTCGGCGTGCTGCTCTCCGGCGGGCTGGACTCCAGCCTGATCGTCGGCCTGCTCGCGCAGGAGGGGCAGACCGGCCTGGCGACCTACTCGATCGGCTTCGAGGCCGTCGGCGGCCGGGAGGGCGACGAATTCCAGTACTCCGACGTCATCGCCGAGCGCTTCGGCACCGACCACCACCGCATCCGGGTCGCCTCCGACGAGCTCGCCGCGGCGCTCGGCCACGCCATCCACGCGATGGCCGAGCCGATGGTCAGCCACGACGTCGTCGCCTTCGACCTGCTCTCCGAGCGGGTCAGCCAGTCGATCCGGGTGGTGCAGTCCGGGCAGGGCGCCGACGAGGTCTTCGCCGGCTACCACTGGTACCCGCCGCTGCAGGGCGTGGACCGCGAGCGGGCGGTGGAGACCTACGCGAGGGCGTTCTTCGACCGGGACGCCGCCGACATGGCCCGACTCGTTGCCGACCGCTACGCGCTGGACGGCGACCCGAGCCTGGAGTTCGTCCGCCGGCACATGTCCGCGCCGCACGCCGACACCGCCGTGGACGCCGCGCTGCGCCTGGACAGCGAGGTCATGCTCGTCGACGACCCGGTCAAGCGGGTGGACAACATGTCCATGGCCTGGGGGCTGGAGGCCCGGGTGCCCTTCCTCGACCACGACCTGGTCGAGCTGGCCGCGATGTGCCCGCCGGAGCTGAAGCTGGCAGACGGCGGCAAGGGCGTGCTCAAGGCGATCGGCCGACGGATCATCCCGCCGGAGGTCATCGACCGGCCCAAGGGCTACTTCCCGGTCCCGGCGATCACCCACCTCGAGGGCAAGGTGCTCGACCTGGTGCGCGACGCGCTGACCGGCGACGCCGCCCGCGAGCGCGGGCTGTTCCGGTCGGAGTACGTCGACCGGCTGCTGGCCGACCCGAACGGTGAGCTCACCCCGCTGCGCGGCAACAAGCTGTGGCAGCTGGGTCTGCTGGAGCTCTGGCTGCAGGCCCACGGGGTCTGAGCGTGCCCCGGATCGCGGGGCACCGGCGCCGCCTCCCGGTGTCCGACACGCCTTCCACCAGCCGTCCCTGGCAGCAGGTCTCCGAGCACCAGCGGCAGGGGATGGCCTCCGACGTCGTCCTGGACCTGGCCTGGGGCCGGCTGGTCTTCGGGCAGACCTTCTCCAGCCTCGAGGGCATCGTGAAGGCGCTGCGCTCGGAGGAGAGCGGCCGGCGCGACATCTGCATCTACCCGCGCGACCCGCACGTGATGGTCGGGATGGCGCCCGACGAGCTGTTCATCGACCCCAGCTACGTCTACCGGCTCGACCTGCACCGCTACCGGCCGCGAGCCGAGCTCATCCGCGACGTCTTCGTGCGCACGGTGACCGCGCTGGACGAGATGCGGCAGGTCAACGACATCTACGCGCGCAACGGCATGGTCACCGGGGACGCCGGCACCATGTGGGCCAACCACCGCACGCGGTGCTTCACCTACCTGGTGGCCGAGGACCGGCGGACCGGCCGGATCGTCGGCACGGTCACCGGCGTGGACCACGTGCTCGCCTTCGGCGACCCGGAGGGCGGCGCCAGCCTGTGGTGCCTGGCCGTCGACGCGCAGGACGCCCCGCCCGGCACCGGTGAGGCGCTGGTGCGGGTGCTGGCCGAGCGCTACGTCGGCCGCGGCCGCGCCTACCTCGACCTCTCGGTCATGCACGACAACACCGGGGCGATCGCGCTGTACCGCAAGCTCGGCTTCCACCGGGTGCCGGCGCTGTGCGTGAAGCGGAAGAACCCGATCAACACGCCGCTGTTCGCCGCCCGCCCGCCGGGGCTGGCCGAGCTCAACCCCTACGCGCGGCTCATCGCCGAGGAGGCGCTCGAGCGCGGCATCCGCGTCGAG
Source organism: Geodermatophilus siccatus (assembly GCF_900103785.1). Taxonomy (GTDB): domain Bacteria; phylum Actinomycetota; class Actinomycetes; order Mycobacteriales; family Geodermatophilaceae; genus Geodermatophilus; species Geodermatophilus siccatus. The sequence continues at coordinate 16,938 of NZ_FNHE01000015.1, forward strand.
GTCAACGACGCCGAGTGGGGCGAGATGCGGCTGTCGCTGGGCGGGCGCACCGTGCTCACCCGGGAGTCGCTGTCGGAGTTCACCAGCGCGGTCGCGATGAGCCGCTGCGACGACAAGCGGGTCACCCGGCGGATCATGGAGCGGGCCGGCGTCCGCGTGCCCCGCGGTGCGACCGTCACCGAGGACGACCTGGCAGCCGCCCGCACCCTGCTGGCCGAGTGCGGCGAGGTCGTGGTCAAGCCCGCCCGCGGGGAGCAGGGGCGCGGCATCACCGTCGGCGTGCGCGAGGAGGCGGCGCTGGACCGGGCGGTGCGCCTGGCCCTGCAGTACTGCCCCGACGTGCTGGTCGAGGAGCTCGTCGAGGGCCAGGACCTGCGGGTGGTCGTCATCGACCACGAGGTGGTGGCCGCCGCGGTGCGCCGTCCCGCCGAGGTGGTCGGCGACGGCCGCTCCCCCGTCACCGAGCTGGTGCGCAGCACCAGCCGCCGGCGCGAGCGGGCCACCGACGGCGAGTCGAGCATCCCGCTCGACGACACGACCGCCGAGGTGGTCGCCGAGTCCGGGTACGCCATGGACGACGTCCCGCCGGTGGGCGAGCGCGTCCAGGTCCGGCGGACGGCGAACCTGCACACCGGCGGCACCATCGAGGACGTCACCGAGCGGCTGCACCCGGCGATCGCGCAGGCCGCCGTCCGGGCCAGCCGGGCGATCGGCATCCCGGTGACGGGGCTGGACTTCCTGGTGCCCGACGTCGAGGGCCCCGACCACGTGTTCATCGAGGCCAACGAACGGCCGGGGCTGGCCAACCACGAGCCGCAGCCGACCGTGGAGCGCTTCGTCGACCTGCTCTTCCCCGAGACCCGCCGGCGCTGAAGCAGGACCTCCCTGACCCCACCGCTCGCAGGCTCGCGGCGGGACCCAGGACGGGGCCAACCCCGTCACCGGGTGAAGATGGCGAGCAGGTCGTCGACCTCGCGGTGGGCCGTGCTCGGGTGCCGGAACGGCCGGTGCGGCTGCACCTCGTAGTGGGTGCGGCGGCCCCGGCGGCTGCGGGTGACGTAGTTCGCCTCCTCGAGGTCGCGCAGGATGGCCAGGACGGCGCGGGGGGTGATGCCGATCCGTGCGGCGATCTCCTCGACGCGTGCGTCCGGATCGGCGGCCACCGCGAGCAGCACGTGGCCGTGGTTGGTGAGGAACGTCCACGACGGGCGCGGGTCGTCGGTCACGGGTCTCCTCGGCGGGTTGGCACGGACGGCTGAAGTCTGCTTCACTAGTCCACGGAGGGGAGTATCCCCGCAGCGCTCCGTCGCCAGTACGTCCCCACCTCGAGGGGTCCGGCGGAGCGAGCCCGTGACGGGGCTGGGAGAGACCTCCGGTCGGTCCCGATCGGAGGAGGTCCCCCGTGGACGTCTCGCTGTCCCTCTGGCTGGCCGTGCTCGGCCTGATCGTCGGCATGCTGGCGGTCGACCTGTTCGCCCACCGCCGCGCGCACGTGATCGGCGTGCGCGAGGCGGCGGCCTGGTCGGCGGTGTGGGTGGCCATCGGCGTCGGCTTCGGCGCCTGGGTGTGGTGGGCGTACGGCGCCGAGCTCGGCCAGCAGTACTTCGCCGGCTACCTGATCGAGAAGTCGCTGGCCGTGGACAACGTCTTCGTGTGGGCGATCGTCTTCACGTTCTTCGCCGTGCCGCGGGAGTACCAGCACCGCGTGCTCTTCCTCGGCGTGCTCGGCGCACTCGTGCTGCGCGGCCTGTTCATCGCCGGCGGCGCGGCGCTCATCGCGAGCTTCGGGTGGGTGCTCTACCTGTTCGCGGCGTTCCTGCTGGTCACCGGCTGGCGGATGCTGCGGCAGCGCGACGAGCACGTCGACCCTGCCCGGTCGCGGACGCTGCGGCTGTTCCGCCGGTTCGTGCCGATGACCGACGCCTTCCACGGGCAGCGCTTCCTCATCCGGCGGGACGGCGTCCTGCTGGCCACTCCCCTGCTGGCCGTGCTGGTCCTGGTCGAGGTCACCGACGTCGTCTTCGCCGTCGACTCGATCCCGGCCATCTTCGCGGTCACCGACGAGCCGTTCCTCGTCTTCACCGCCAACGCCTTCGCCATCCTGGGCCTGCGGGCGATGTACTTCCTGCTCGCCGACCTGGTCCACCGCTTCGTGTACCTCAAGACCGGGCTGGCGCTGGTGCTGATGTGGGTCGGCGTCAAGATGCTGCTCAAGATCGACGTCTACTACATCCCCACGACGGTCAGCCTGGCGGTCATCGCCACGATCCTCGGCGTCTCGATCTGGCTGAGCCTGCGGGCCACCCGCGGCCAGGGCCGCCGGGCCCTGCAGGCGCCGACCACTCCCCCGTTCCGAGTGGCGACCCAGGAAGAGCTGGCGGCGCTCGAGCCGGTGCGGCGCCGCCGACGCGGCACCATCGACGGGCCGGTGCGGCCGGCCTCCTGACGCCCGACGATCATGGAACTGCGGTGGCGACGCACCGGACGGATGCGGTGTGTCGCCGTCGGCACGTCATGATCGCCGTGGACGACGGGAGGACGGGACGGTGGCGTACCTGCTCGCGGCGCTCGGTGGCGCGCTCGGCGCGCTGGCCCGCTGGGGCGTGGCGACGGCGCTGCCGCACTCCCCCGCCGGGTGGCCGTGGGCCACGCTGCTGGTCAACCTCACCGGCTGCCTGGTGTTCGGCGCGCTGACCGCCGTCCTCACCGCCCGCTCCCCCGAGCCGCCGTGGGCGCGGCCGTTCCTCGCCGTCGGCGTGCTCGGCGGCTACACGACCTACTCCGCGTTCGCGGTCGAGACGGTGCGGCTGGCCGAGGCCGGCGAGCTCCTCCTGGCCGCCGGCTACGTGCTCGTCTCCGTCGTCGGCGGCGTGCTCGCCGTGGCCGGCGGCGCCCTGGCGGTGCGGGCCGCCCGCGTCCGGTGACGCCGCTGCTCGTGGTGGCCGGTGCGCTGGTCGGCGCCCCGCTGCGGCTGCTGGCCACCCGGCTGGCGGCCCGCAACGGAGGCGAGCCGGCCCGCGGCACGCTGACCGTGAACGTCGTGGGCAGCGCCCTGCTGGGTCTGGTGCTGGGCGCCGCCGCGACCCCCCCGGCGGTGGTCGCCCTGGTGGGTACCGGCTTCTGCGGCACGCTGACCACCTTCTCGACGTTCGGCGCCGACGTGCTGCGGATGGTCGAGCAGCGACGACTCGTCCGTGGCCTGACCCACGTGCTCGCCACCCTCGTCCTGGGGATGGGGGCCGCCGCGCTGGGGTACGTCGTAGCCCCTGGGTGAGCCTGGCGCTGCCGGTTCCGGCTGCGCTCAGTAGGGTCGGGGGCGGTATGGCTGGGACAGCAGCAGGAGACGAGAAGGCGGACAGCCCGGTCGTCGTGGTGGCCAACCGGCTGCCGGTCGACCAGGTCACCGACCCTGACGGCAGCACCCGCTGGCAGCGCAGTCCCGGCGGCCTGGTGACCGCGCTGGAGCCCTTCGTGGCCGGCCGCGGCGGCGCCTGGGTCGGCTGGTCGGGGTCGGCCGGCGAGGCCCCCGAGCCCTTCGAGTCCGGCGGGATGTCGCTGATCCCCGTGCCGCTCTCCGAGGAGGAGGTCGACCGGTACTACGAGGGCATGTCCAACGCCTCGTTGTGGCCGCTGTACCACGACGTGGTCGAGAAGCCCGAGTACCACCGGACGTGGTGGGACACCTACGTCCAGGTCAACAAGCGCTTCACCGAGCGTGCCGCCGAGGTGGCCGCCCCGGGCGCGATCGTGTGGGTGCACGACTACCAGCTGCAGCTGGTGCCGGCCATGCTGCGCCAGCAGCGCCCGGACCTCACCATCGGCTTCTTCCTGCACATCCCGTTCCCGCCCTACGAGCTGTTCACCCAGCTGCCGTGGCGGTCGGCCGTCGTCGAGGGCCTGCTCGGCGCCGACCTGGTCGGGTTCCAGCGGCCCGCCGCGGCGGCCAACTTCGTGCAACTGGCCCGCCGGCTGCACGACCTGCCGGCCCGCGGCACGACGATCGAGTACGACGGCCGCACGGTCACCGCGCGCGCCTTCCCGATCTCCATCGACGTCAAGGCGTTCGAGGAGCTGGCGAGCCGGCCGGACGTGGTCAAGCGGGCCGAGGAGATCCGCGCCGAGCTGGGCAACCCGCGGAAGATCATCCTGGGCGTGGACCGGCTGGACTACACCAAGGGCATCACCGTCCGGCTCAACGCCTTCCAGGAGCTGCTGGAGGACGGCGTCGTCGAGGTCCCCGACACGGTGATGGTGCAGGTCGCCACGCCCAGCCGGGAGCGCGTCGAGCACTACGTGCACATGCGCGAGACGATCGAGCAGCAGGTCGGCCACATCAACGGCGTCTTCGGCACCCTCGGCGGGCCCGCCGTCCACTACATCAACCAGTCGGTGCCCCGCGAGGAGCTGGCCGCGCTCTACCGGGCCGCCGACGTCATGCTCGTGACGCCGTACCGCGACGGCATGAACCTCGTGGCCAAGGAGTACGTCGCGGCCCGCAGCGACCTCGGCGGCACCCTGGTGCTCTCCGAGTTCGCCGGCGCCGCCGCCGAGCTCAAGCAGGCGTTCCTGGTCAACCCGCACGACATCGCCGGGGTCAAGAACCAGCTGCTGCGGGCCCTGCGCATCGAGCCGGCCGAGGCGGCCAAGCGGATGCGCGCGATGCGCCGCCACCTGGCCCGCAACGACCTCGAGCACTGGGCCAACTCCTTCTTCGACGCGCTGCAGGCGAAGGCGTGAGCGGGCCGGCGGCGGCCACCGGCGCGCTGCCGGCCGACCTCGCCGAGGCGCTGGCGGACGTCGCCGGACGGCGCCCGCTGTTGGTGGCCAGCGACTACGACGGCGTCCTCGCGCCCCTGGTGGGCGACCCCTCGGCCGCCGTCCCGGTGCCGGGGGCCGCCGGAGCGCTGGCGCGGCTGGTCGCTGCTGACGGCGTCACGGTGGCACTGGTCAGCGGCCGCGGTGTGGCCGACCTGCGGGCGGTGAGCGGCTTCGAGGGCCCCTACCGCTGGATCGGCAGCCACGGGGCCGAGTACGACGGCCCGCTGACCGGGGAGCTCGCCGCCCGCCGCGACGCGCTCGCCGAGCGGCTGGCCCCGCTCGTCGCCGCGGTGCCCGGTGCCCGACTGGAGGTCAAGCCGGCCAGCGTGGCGGTGCACGTGCGGCAGGTGACCGACCGCGTCGCGGCGGCCGGGCTGCTGGAGCAGGCCCACGCCGTGGCCGATCCGTCACTGACGTTGAAGCCGGGCAAGGAGGTGCTCGAGCTCGCGGTCACCGACGCCGACAAGGGCACCGCGCTGCTGCGGCTCCGCGACGACCTCGGTGCCGTCGCGACGGTCTACCTCGGCGACGACCGCACCGACGAGGACGCCTTCCGCGTCCTCCCCCCCGGCGACCTCACCGTCAAGGTCGGCGAGGGCGAGACCGCGGCCCGCCACCGGGTCCCCGACCCGGCCGCCGTCGTCCTCCTGCTCGAGACGCTCGCCGACGCCCTGGACTGACGTCCTCCCGGTGTGCGGGAATGGCGCCGGGATGTCGACAAAGCGGTCGGTGGAATGCGGTCGCCGGCAATTCTCCGACGCCGTTCTCCGACACGCTCCGGAGTGGCGCGACACGATGGCGGAACGGCCCACCATTGCGACGCAAGCCGCAGTGGCGTCGCCCTCCCCTCTGGAGCCCTCATGTCCGTCGTCCGCACTCCCCTCCCCTCCGGGCGCTCCGGAGGCTGGTTCGCCGACCGCCCCATCGGCGTGAAGATCGGGGCCGCGGTTGCCCTCCTGGCCGCCGTGGCAGTGGGGATGACCATCCTCGCCGTGTCTCGGATCGGTGCTCTCGAGGCCGGTGCGTCGAGGATCAACGACAACGTCGTCACCCTCGCCGACCTGGCCAACATCCAGCGGTCGTGGCAGGGCGACCGCTCGCGCTACAACTCCTACGGTCTGGTCGACGCGCAGACCCGCGTCGAGCTGCGGACCGAACTCGCGGAGCGCCGCACGAAGATCGACGACCAGCTCGACGCCTACGCCGAGGTCACCGTCAACCGGGAGGCGTTCGAGACCTTCCGCGGGTACGTCGAGGACTACTACGCCATCGCCGACGGGCAGCTGGTCCCGGCAGCCGACCGTGGTGACCTCGCGACCACGGGGCAGGTCATCGCCGGGCCGCTCCAGGACGCCTCCGACGTCATCATGGACGAGTACCAGGCCATGCAGGACCGCCGCGTCGCCGCCGGTCAGACCGACACGGACGACGCGACGGAGACCGCCCGGTCGGCGATCGCGACCCTGTGGATCTCCCTCACCGTCGGCATCCTGCTGGCCGGTGCGCTGACCCTCCTCGTCGTCCGCCGGCTCATCGGCACCGTCCGCTCGGTGCAGACGTCGGTGGAGGCGCTGGCGGCGGGTGACCTGACCGTGCGCGCCGAGGTGCGCAGCCAGGACGAGCTGGGCCGGATGTCGGCGGCCCTCGGCACCGCCCAGGAGAGCCTGCGGGAGGTCCTCACCGCGGTGGCGTCGTCTGCGGACGCGGTGGCTGCCTCGTCGGAGGAGCTGAGCGCCAGCTCGGCGCAGATCTCGGCGTCGGCGGAGGAGACCTCGGCGCAGTCCGGTGTGGTGGCCGGCGCGGCGGAGGAGGTCAGCCGCAACGTGCAGACGGTGGCCGCCGGTGCGGAGCAGATGGGGGCCTCGATCCGGGAGATCGCCACGAACGCCGCGGAGGCCTCCGACGTGGCGGCGCGGGCGGTCACGGCGGCGGAGACCACCACCGCCACGGTGGCCAAGCTGGGGGAGTCCTCGGCGGAGATCGGCAACGTGGTGAAGGTGATCACCTCGATCGCCGAGCAGACCAACCTGCTGGCGCTGAACGCCACCATCGAGGCCGCCCGGGCCGGGGAGGCGGGCAAGGGCTTCGCGGTGGTGGCCAACGAGGTCAAGGAGCTGGCCCAGGAGACGGCCAAGGCGACCGAGGACATCGCCCGACGGGTGGAGGCCATCCAGAAGGACACCGGCGCCGCGGTCGGGGCGATCGGGGAGATCTCGCACATCGTCGCCCAGATCAGCGACCGGCAGACCACCATCGCCAGCGCGGTGGAGGAGCAGACCGCCACGACGACGGAGATGTCCCGCTCGGTCGCCGAGGCCGCCGGCGGCTCGGGGCAGATCGCCGAGAACATCACCGGGGTGTCGGCCGCGGCCGACAGCACCACCCAGGCGCTCACGCAGACGCGTGCGGCGGTGGACGAGCTGTCCCGCATGGCCGCCGACCTCCGCACCAGCGTCGCCCGCTTCACCTACTGACACGCACGCCCGAGAGGGGGCGGTGACCGGTTCCGGTCGCCGCCCCCTCTCCGTCGTCCGTTGTTCTCGGAATGGTCCCGGCGGATTTGTCGACATCGGAAGGAGTGGTGGCCGCACTTTCTCCTCGATGAGCTGGGACACGCTCCGAGGAATGTGATCCCCCGCTCGGGGTCCCTCTAATTTGTCCGACACCACCGCGATCCGGTCCGCGGCGGACAGGGGCGCACGAGCCCCCATTCGGCACCGGTGACGAGAACGGAACGGCATCGAGATGAGCAGCAACACGGATGGGCGGCGCGCCGGCCGCATCGGGGTCCGCGGGTCGATCCTGGCCGTCGGCGCCGCAGGCATGGCGGCCGCGGTCGCCGTTGGCGGCTTCGCCCTGAGCGGCCTCGGCAGCGCCGGCGACGCACGAGACGAGATCGGCCGCCTCGCCGGCACCCTCACCGCCGTCCAGGAGATCCAGACCTCCAACGCCGACGTGACCGGGTGGCAGACCGCCTACGCCTGGGACGCCCGCCGCATCGGCGGCGCCGCCGCGGTCCGGGACGACAGCGCCAACCGTGCCGGGTACCTCGACAGCGCCGACCGGCTGCGGAGCCAGCTCGAGGCCGTGCCCACGGACGCGCTCACCGACGCCGAGCAGACGACGTTCGAGCAGATCGAGCAGCAGTGGGATGCCTTCTTCGCGGTGGACGACCGCATCGTCGCCACCTACGCGCAGGGCACGCCGGCCGCCATCGAGGCGGCGGACGCACTCGTCGTGGGTGACGGCTACAACGTCTACTTCGAGGTGCTCCAGCTCACCGCGGAGCTGCGGGAGTCCCTGCAGGACCGGGTCCAGGCGGCGGATGCGGCTGCTGACGAACAGCAGACGCGGACGCAGTGGACCATGGTCGCCGTCGTCGCCCTGGGAGCGCTCCTGGCCCTCGCCCTGGCGCTCACCGTGGCCCGGCGCATCGTGCGGCCGATCGACGCGGTGGCCTCCGTCGCGGAGGCCCTGGCCGCCGGCGACCTGACCCGGACGACGGGGGTGAGCCGGGACGACGAGGTCGGCCGGGCCGCCGCTGCCATCGACACGGCCCTCGGCGAGCTCCGTACGGTGCTGGCCTCGGTCGCGGCTTCCTCCGACGCGGTGGCGGCCAGCTCCGAGGAGCTGTCGGCGTCCTCGGCGCAGATCTCGGCGTCGGCGGAGGAGACCTCGGCGCAGTCCGGTGTGGTGGCCGGCGCGGCGGAGGAGGTCAGCCGCAACGTGCAGACCGTCGCCGCGGGCGCGGAGCAGATGGGCGCGTCGATCCGGGAGATCGCCACGAACGCCGCGGAGGCCTCCGACGTGGCGGCGCGGGCGGTCACGGCGGCGGAGACCACCACCGCCACGGTGGCCAAGCTGGGGGAGTCCTCGGCGGAGATCGGCAACGTGGTGAAGGTGATCACCTCGATCGCCGAGCAGACCAACCTGCTGGCGCTGAACGCCACCATCGAGGCCGCCCGGGCCGGGGAGGCCGGCAAGGGCTTCGCCGTGGTGGCCAACGAGGTCAAGGAGCTGGCCCAGGAGACGGCCAAGGCGACCGAGGACATCGCCCGGCGGGTGGAGGCGATCCAGGGCGACACGACCGCGGCGGTGACCGCGATCAGCGAGATCAGCTCGATCGTCGCCCAGATCTCCGACCGGCAGACCACCATCGCCTCGGCGGTGGAGGAGCAGACCGCCACGACGACGGAGATGTCCCGCTCGGTCGCCGAGGCCGCCGGTGGAGCCGGCCAGATCGCCGACAACATCACCGGCGTCTCCGCGGCGGCGGACTCGACGACGCAGGCGCTGGCCCAGACCCGGACCGCCGTCGACGAGCTCTCCCGCATGGCCGCCGACCTGCGGACCTCGGTCGCCCGCTTCACCTACTGAGCCACGGCTCACCCGACAGGAGATCAACAGTGTCCCTCCCCCGCCTCTCCGACGTCCGTGTCGGACGTCGACTCGGCCTCGCCTTCGGCACGGTCGGGGCTCTCGTGCTGGTCAGCGCCGGTGCGGGCCTGTCCGCGGTCGGCGAGCAGCGCGACCTCGCCGAGCAGGTCAGCGCCGTCGACGGCGTCCTCGCCGACGCGGAGACGGCGCGCTTCCAGATCGCCGACGTCACCGGCTGGCAGGGCCTGGTCCTGGCGGACGTCGCCGCCTACGGTCCCGCGGTGGCCCTGGCCCCCGACGCCTACAACCGCTCGGGCATGCTCGAGGCCAAGGCGGCGGTGTACGACTGGCTGGACACGGTCGACACCTCGGCGATGAGCCCGGTGGAGCGGGAGGCCTTCGACCGGTTGCGCCCGGCCTGGGACAACTACTTCCGCTGGGACGACCAGGTCGTCGCATGGCTCTCCGCAGGCACCCACGAGAGCTACCTCGCCACCATGGAGAGCATCAACGGCGGCGAGGCCGGCGAGGGCTACGGGATCGTCCTCGACCTGGCGGACGGCATCCAGGCCTCGGCGCAGGACCGCGCCCAGGACCTCCGCCAGCAGCAGGACCAGGCGCAGACCCGGGCGACGGTCCTGCTCAGCGTCGTGGGAGCCCTCGCGGTGGTCCTCGCCGCGCTCCTCGCGGTGCTCGCGGCCCGGTCGGTGACCCGGCCGCTGCGGCAGGTCAGGGCCGCCCTGGACGCCGCCGCCCAGGGCGACCTCACGGTGGAGTCCCGTGTGGACCGGCGGGACGAGCTCGGACAGATGGCCGCGTCCCTGGCCGCCATGCAGACCGAGCTCCGCGTGGTGCTGTCCTCGGTGGTCGCGTCGGCGGACGCCGTGGCTGCCTCGTCGGAGGAGTTGTCGGCGTCCTCGGCGCAGATCTCGGCCTCGGCGGAGGAGACCAGCGCGCAGTCCGGTGTGGTCGCCGGCGCGGCCGAGGAGGTCAGCCGGAACGTGCAGACGGTCGCCGCCGGCGCGGAGCAGATGGGCGCGTCGATCCGGGAGATCGCCAGCAACGCTGCCGAGGCCAGCGACGTCGCCGCACGGGCCGTCACCGCGGCGGAGACGACGACGGCGACGGTGGCGAAGCTGGGGGAGTCCTCGGCCGAGATCGGCAACGTGGTGAAGGTGATCACCTCGATCGCCGAGCAGACCAACCTGCTGGCGCTGAACGCCACCATCGAGGCCGCCCGGGCCGGGGAGGCCGGCAAGGGCTTCGCCGTGGTGGCCAACGAGGTCAAGGAGCTGGCGCAGGAGACGGCCAAGGCGACCGAGGACATCGCCCGACGGGTGCAGGCGATCCAGGGCGACACGACCGCGGCGGTGTCCGCCATCGGCGAGATCTCGCTCATCGTCGCCCAGATCTCCGACCGGCAGACCACCATCGCCTCGGCGGTGGAGGAGCAGACCGCCACGACCAACGAGATGAGCCGCTCGGTCAACGAGGCGGCGCAGGGCTCGACCCAGATCGCCGACAACATCACCGGCGTCTCGGGCGCCGCCGACTCCACCACCCAGGCGCTGGCCCAGACCCGGGTCGCGGTCGACGAGCTCTCCCGCATGGCCGCCGATCTGCGGACCTCGGTCGCCCGCTTCACCTACTGAGCGGCACGGCCTCCGTCGAGGGGATGGCGACAGGACACCTGTCGCCATCCCCTCGCGCCATTTCCGCGACCCCGCGGACACCACTTGTCGACAATGGCGAGGCGGTCATCGGACTTTGTCGCCGGCGCCATTCGGACACGCGGTGAATTGCTCGGTGCGCCCGGTCCGGTCGCTGATCCTGTGTGCAGCGCCGGGATGTCCGGTGACCGATGGCGGTCGGAACCCGAGCGCCCCTCTCCCCACCCCCGTCCGTGCCCACGAGGAGTCCACAGCCGTGACCGCCCCCACCGCCGCCCGGGCCACCCGCCGCCGAGCGGCCTGGTTCGCCGACCGCCCCCTCGGCGTCAAGATCCTGTCCCTCATCTCGTTCAGCGCATCCGTCGGCGTCCTGCTCTGCATCGTCGCGGTGGGCCGCATCGACGCGCTCGACCAGAGCCAGCGGGACATGTACGAGGGCCACGTCGTCTCCTTCTCCGACCTGGACGCCATCCAGGGCACCTACGAGGCCGTGCGGCAGGGCTACACCGCGTACTTCCTGGCCGACCCGGCGACCCGTCAGGGGATCAAGGCCCAGGTGACCGAGGGACGGGCGCAGCTCGAGCAGCAGATGGACGCCTACGCGGAGATCACCGAGCACGCCGACCTGGTCGACACGCTGCGCAGCGACGTCGACGAGTACTTCACCGTCAGCGACGACCGGATGGTCGCGTCGCTGGACGCCGGGGACGTGGCCACCGCCAGCGCCGTCGCGGCCGGCCCCCTGGTCGAGGTGCAGAACGCCGTCACCGCCGACTTCACCGGGATCCGGACCGTGCTGCGGGAGGGGGCCGACGTGCGGACCCAGGAGGGGACCGACGCGGCGGCGTCGGCGAAGACGACGCTGTGGGTCGTCCTGGTGGTCAGCTGCCTGGTCGGGGTGGGGCTCGCGACCCTCGTCGTCCGCATGATCACGGGCACGGTCCGCTCGGTGCAGGCGTCGGTGGACGCGCTGGCCGCCGGTGACCTGACCGTGGTGCCCGAGGTCACCTCCCGCGACGAGCTGGGCCGCATGGCCGCCTCCCTCGCCCAGGCGCAGGAGAACCTGCGCGAGGTGCTGTCGTCGGTGGTCGGTGCGGCGGACGCGGTGGCGGCCAGCTCCGAGGAGCTGAGCGCCAGCTCGGCGCAGATCTCGGCGTCGGCCGAGGAGACCAGCGCGCAGTCGGGCGTGGTGGCTGGCGCGGCGGAGGAGGTCAGCCGCAACGTGCAGACGGTCGCCGCCGGCGCGGAGCAGATGGGCGCCTCCATCCGGGAGATCGCCAGCAACGCCGCGGAGGCGTCGGACGTGGCGGCACGGGCCGTCACGGCGGCCGAGACCACGACGGCGACGGTGGCGAAGCTGGGGGAGTCCTCGGCCGAGATCGGCAACGTGGTGAAGGTGATCACCTCGATCGCCGAGCAGACCAACCTGCTGGCGCTGAACGCCACCATCGAGGCCGCCCGGGCCGGGGAGGCCGGCAAGGGCTTCGCCGTGGTGGCCAACGAGGTCAAGGAGCTGGCCCAGGAGACGGCCAAGGCGACCGAGGACATCGCCCGGCGGGTGCAGGCGATCCAGGGCGACACGACCGCGGCGGTGTCCGCCATCGGCGAGATCTCGCTCATCGTCGCCCAGATCTCCGACCGGCAGACCACCATCGCCTCGGCGGTGGAGGAGCAGACCGCCACGACCAACGAGATGTCGCGGTCGGTGACCGAGGCGGCGTCCGGCGCCGGACAGATCGCGCTGAACATCAGTGGGGTCTCCGGGGCTGCTGATTCGACCACCCAGGCGCTGACCCAGACCCGGATCGCGGTCGACGAGCTCTCCCGCATGGCCGCCGACCTGCGCACCAGCGTCTCCCGGTTCACCTACTGAGCACTCCCCGCCGGCCGGGCGCCCCGGCCGGCGGGGTCGGGTCTCCCCGTTGGGCTTGACCTGGCCACCCCTCCCGCCGATCACCCACCAGAGCGCACGCACCGCTCCCGGTACGAAGAGAGAAGAGCAACGTGGACGGTCTGGACGACATCGTCGAGGAGTTCCTGGTCGAGTCGCACGAGAACCTCGACCAGCTGGACTCCGACCTGGTCGCCCTGGAGCAGGAGCCCGACTCCCGGGACCGCCTGTCGAGCATCTTCCGCACCATCCACACCATCAAGGGGACCAGCGGCTTCCTGGCGTTCCACCGCCTGGAGGAGGTCACCCACGTCGGCGAGAACATGCTGTCCCGGCTGCGGGACGGCGCCCTGGAGCTGACCCCGCAGCGGACCAGCGTGCTGCTGCGCATGGTCGACACCGTCCGCTCGCTGCTCGCCTCCATCGAGGCCACCGGCGGCGAGGGCTCGGTCGACGTCTCCGCCGTCGTCGCGGAGATCAGCGCGGCGATGGAGGACACCCCCGCCGCGCCGGCCCCGGCCGCTGAGCCGGTCCCCGCCGTCGCCGAGCCCGCCATGGCCGTCGCCGAGGCCGTCGAGGCGCCCGCGGTGCAAGCCCCGGTCGAGCCCGCAGCTGTCGTCGGGGCGCCCGCTCCCGTGGCCGAGGCCCCGGCCGTCCCCGCCGTCCCGGCCCCCCGCCCGGCGCCGGCCGCCGAGGTCGCCCCCGAGCCCGAGGGCGTCGCCGACGGCGGCAGCGGTCAGGCCCGTCGCGGGGTCGCCGACAGCACCATCCGGGTGGACGTCGACCTGCTCGACGAGCTCATGCTGCTGGTGGGCGAGCTGGTGCTCACCCGCAACCAGATCGTCCAGTACGTCGGGCGCTCCAACGACACCGACCTGGTGCGCGCCTCGCAGCGGCTCAACCTCATCGCCAGCGAGCTGCAGGAGGGCGTCATGAAGACGCGCATGCAGCCGATCGACCACATCTGGTCCAAGCTGCCGCGCGTCGTCCGGGACCTGGGCCTGCAGCTGCAGAAGTCCATCCGGCTGGACATGGAGGGCCGCGACACCGAGCTGGACAAGACGCTGCTCGAGGCGGTCAAGGACCCGCTGACCCACCTGGTCCGCAACTCCGTCGACCACGGCGTCGAGGACGCCGAGACCCGGCTCCGGGTCGGCAAGCCGGCCGAGGGCGTGCTCACCCTGCGCGCCAAGCACGAGAGCGGCCAAGTCGTGGTGGAGGTCGCGGACGACGGTGCCGGCATCGACCCGGCCCGGGTGGGCGCCAAGGCCGTCGAGCGCGGGCTGATCACGCAGGAGGCCCTCGGCCGGATGAACCCGCAGGACGTCCTGCAGCTCATCTTCCTGCCCGGCTTCTCCACGGCCGCGAAGGTCACCAACGTCTCCGGCCGCGGCGTCGGCATGGACGTCGTCAAGACCAACATCGAGTCCATCGGCGGCACCATCGAGGTCGAGTCGGTGCCCGGCAAGGGCACCTGCACCCGGCTGCGCATCCCGCTGACCCTGGCGATCGTCCCGGCGCTGACCGTCGAGTGCGCCGGCGACCGCTACGCCATCCCGCAGATCAGCCTGCAGGAGCTCGTCTCGCTCGACGCCGAGAAGGCCGCCAACGCGGTCGAGGAGGTCGGCGGCGCCCCGGTGTACCGGCTGCGCGGTGAGCTGCTGCCGCTGGTCCGCCTCACCGACGTCCTCGGGCTGACCTCCGACCGGCACGACGGGCACGTGGTCATCGCCGTCCTGCGGTCGGAGGGCCGGCGCTTCGGCCTGGTCGTCGACCGGGTCATCAACACCGAGGAGATCGTCGTCAAGGCCGTCGGCGGCCAGCTCAAGGCGATCGGTCTCTACTCCGGCGCGACCGTCCTGGGCGACGGCACCGTGGCGCTCATCCTCGACGTGCAGGCCCTGGCCCGCCGGGCGCTGCGCACCGAGACCAGCGAGCGCGGCCAGGAGGCGGCGCGTGAGGCCGCCGCGGCTGCCGCTGCCGGCGACACGGAGCGGCAGCGGATGCTGCTGGCCGCCATCGGCGGGGGCCGTCGGGTCGCCATCCCCCTGGACACGGTCACCCGCCTCGAGCAGGTGCGCACCGAGTCGGTCGAGAAGGTCGGCAACCGGGAGGTCGTGCAGTACCGCGGCGCGATCCTGCCGATCGTCCGGCTCGACCGGCACCTGGGCGCCTACGGCGAGAGCGACCGCGAGGTCCTCGAGGTCATCGTGTACAGCGACCACGGCCGCAGCGTGGCCATCGTGGTCGAGGAGATCCTCGACATCGTCGACGGCGAGGCCGCGGTCCGCAGCGACATCGACGACATGGGTCTGCTCGGCTCCGCCGTCCTCGGCGACAAGGTCACCGAGCTGCTCGACGTGCGCGCCGCGATCCTCGCCGCCGACCCGGCCTTCTACTCGTCCCCGATGACGCCGGACGGCGTCCCCGCGTCCCTCCTGGAGGCCTCCCTGTGACCACTGCCCAGGCCCCCGCCATCGGCGGCCAGCTGGCCACCTTCTGGCTCGACGGAGACCTCTACGGCGTCGAGGTGGCGCACGTGCAGGAGGTGCTCAAGAGCCAGGGGCTGACCCGCGTGCCGCTCGCGCCCGCCGCCGTGGCCGGGCTGATCAACCTGCGCGGCCAGGTGGTGACCGCGATCGAGCTGCGCGAGCGGCTCGGCCGGCCGCCGCGGCCCGAGGGCACCGACGCCGTCGTCATCGTCGTCCGGCTGCACGGTGAGGCGGTCAGCCTGCTGGTCGACGCCATCGCCGACGTCGTGGACGTCGACCCGGCCGACTTCGAGGCGCCGCCGGACACCCTCGACGGCGCCGGCCGCGAGCTGATCCGTGGGGCGTTCAAACTCGACGGCCACCTGCTGCTGGCCCTGGACGTGCACAAGGCCGTCAGCGCTTAGCAGGACCACCCCACACGCCTCGCAGGCTCAGGCGGAGGGTCCCTGAAGGGGCCGTTCCAGCACCTCACCACCTGGGCGCGGCCGGTCTTCCCCGGCGGCCACGCTCCTCCCCCCGACCCCCGGTCGGGCGGCCCCTCTCTCCGGAGGGCCGCCGGGCCGGGGGTCGCGGCGTTCCCCGGTCCCGTCGCCTACGCAGAGTCACCGGTTGAGAACGGTGCAGCACGGCGCACGACACCCCACCCCTCGGGGGTCGGGCGAACGGGTGACGCTCACGTGGCGCGGCGTCGCGGTCACGGTCAGTCTGGATCGACCTCACCTCGGGGGACGTCGATCGGGAGGCCTGCCGTGCCCTACTCACTGGTCAGTGCCGCCACGCTCGGCTTCGACCTGGTCCGCCTGCCGGCCGGCCGCGCCGTCGCGGACGCCCTGCTCACCGGGCTGGCCGCCGACGTCCCGGCGCTGGAGCAGCTGGCCGCGGTGCACCCGGCCGCGGGCCGCGACCGTGAGCAGCGCGCCGTCCTCGCCGTCCGGGCGCGCAAGGCCCGGGAGCTCGCCGTCGCCGTCCCGCACCTGCGCACCGCCGCCGACGCCCTCCCCGGCGCCGACCGGGCCGCGGCGCTGGTCGCCCAGCTCGAGCGCAGCACCATCGGGGACGCCGCCGCCGTCGAGCGGGTGCTCCGCGAGGACGTCCTCGGCCCCGAGCACCCCGTCGCCGCGCTCGCCGACGAGCAGGTCCGGGAGGCCGCCGCCGACGTCCTCGCCGACGCGGCCGTGGGCGCCTGGGCCGCCGCCGTACTGCCGCCGCTGGTCCGCCGGCAGCTCACCGGCCCGTTCCTGCTCGCCGCCTCGACCGGCGTGCCGACGACCCCCGAGCTCGACCTCGGCCCCGCCACCGGGGAGCTCTCCGAGCTGCTGACCGGCCTGCGCTCGCTGGACGCCGCCGGCCGCGCCCGCTGGATGGCCGCCGTCGACGCCTCCCGCGCCGAGCGCCGGCCGTGGGCGGCCGCGATGCACGAGGCCTCGTGGGCGGCGCACGTCTCCGGCCGCACACGCACGCTCGCCACCGCCCAGCTGCTCGCCGTCCGGGCGTTCCTCGACGCCGGCTTCGACGCCACGGCCGCCGCCGCGGGTGCCTGGAACGCCGTCGCGGGGTGCGTGCAGGGCGTCGTCATGGCCGACCTGCTCGGCAGCGACGCCCTCGCGGTGCTGTACTCCTCGTCGGCCTACCGGCCGACACCGCGGCCGGGAAACGTCCCCGACCCGGGCTGAGCCCCGTCCGGCGCTCGATCGCGGGAGCCTCCGGCCCCCACTCCTCGCACCGCCTCGCGGGGCGGCTCGCGTGCACACCGCGGCCGGGGAACGTCCCCGACCCGGGCTGAGCCCCGTCCGGCGCTCGATCGCGGGAGTCTCCGGCCCCCACTCCCCGCCGCGACCCCGAGTTGATCACGGGCTTGCTGCGGAGGGCGCGTGCGGACACGCCGCCGGCGGCTGCCAGAACCCCATGATCACGGCGGACGGCGGACGGCGGACGGCGGACGGCGGACGGCGGGGGAGCGGGTCACCAGGGGAGCCGGGACGGGGCCCTCCCTCATCCCTCCTGCTCGGGATCCGGGAAGCGGGCGCCGGCGGGGAGCTCGCTGCCGGCCGCCACCTCGGCCCGGCGGCCGACCAGGGTGACCTCGCCGTCCCCACCCACCGTGGCGCGCTCGCCGACCACGACGCCGTCGTCGAGCACCGTGCGGGTCACCGTGGCGCCGGCCCGCACGCGCGCACCCGGCAGCAGCACCGAGTCGACGACGGTCGCCCCGGCCTCCACGACGACCCCGGGGGAGAGCACCGACCCGCTCACCCGCCCGGCCACCCGGGTGCCGCCGGAGATCAGGCTGTCGTCCACCTCCGCCCCGCGCAGCACCCGGGCGGCGCTGTGCCGGCCGCCGCGGGTGTGCAGCGCCCAGCCCTCGTCGTCGAGGTCCAGGGGCGGCTCGGGGGAGCGGAACTCGTGGTGGGCCGCCCAGTAGGCCTCCACGGTCCCCACGTCGCGCCAGTAGCCCTCGAACGGGTGCGCGCGGGCCAGGCCGTCGCGGGTCTGCGCCGGCAGCAGGTGGGTGCCCAGGTCCTCCAGGCCGTCCTCACCGTGCTCGGCGGCCAACGCCTCCAGCCGGTCCAGCGTCGGGCCGGGGGAGAAGACGAAGACCTCGTTGGTGGCCGTGGTGGTGCGCGGCTCGTCGGGCTTGTAGGCGTAGTCGGCCACCTTCCCGCCGCTGCCGACCTCGACGATGCCGTAGCGCGGCGCGTCGTCCTCGGCGACCTCGGTGGTGACCATGGTGACCTCCGCGCCGGAGCCCAGGTGCCCGTCGACGACCTCGCGGTAGTCCAGCTTGTAGACGGCGTCGGCGCTGACCACGACGAGCGCGTCGGGATCGAGGTCGCGGACCAGCGGGGCGTAGCGCCACAGCGAGTTCGCCGTCCCGGAGACCCAGCCGGCGCGGTCGGTGCCCTGGTACGGCGGCAGCACGAGGAGCCCGCCGTCGGTGCGGTCGAGGTCCCACGGCCGGCCGTTGGCCAGGTGCTGCGACAGCGACGTGGGGTGGAACTGCACGGACACCCACACGTCGGCCAGGTGCGAGTGCTGGCAGTTGCTCAGCGGGAAGTCGATCAGCCGGTAGACGCCCGCGAAGGGGACGGCGGGCTTGGCGCGCTGCTCGGTGAGCAGTTCCAGCCGCCCGCCGGCGCCACCGGCCAGGACGAGGACGAGGACCCGGGGGAGTGCCATGGCCCCCGGCTACCCGAGGGGACGGCGTTCACCCTCGCGAGCACTTTCTACGGCTCTCTGGCACGGACGACAGAGAGCCGTAGACGGCACTCGACACGCTGACCCGTCGCTCCTCCGGAGACGTGTCGACAGGAGGCGGGAAATGGTAGGTGATCGTGCTCCGGCCGTTCCGGAGTTGTGGTGCGGAATTCCCGGGATCGGCTCAAGTGCGGGGGAGGAGCGGCCGACAACACCCGTGACAGGCACCGCCGGGACCCCGGGCGGACGCCGGCTGCACCCGTTCCCGACTGCCGGGCCGGTGCCGATCACAGCGCCAGTTCGCCCTGGCAGGCCCCCGCACGGGGAGACGGAGGACGCATGGACCCGATCCGGGTGTTGGTCGTCGACGACTCGGTGGTCGTCCGCAAGATCGTCACCGACGTGCTCTCCGAGGACCCGGCGATCGAGGTCGTGGGCACCGCCGTCAACGGCCGCATCGCCGTCGGCAAGCTCGAGCAGCTCAAGCCCGACCTGGTCACGATGGACATCGAGATGCCGGAGATGAACGGCATCGAGGCGGTCCGCGCCATCCGCGCCGGTGCCGGGGGTGGTGGGGCGGGACGAGGGCACAGCCGCGTGCCGATCATCATGTTCAGCACGCTCACCGAGCGGGGCGCGTCGGCCACCCTCGACGCACTCTCCGCCGGCGCCAACGACTACGTCACCAAGCCGGCCAACGTCGGCAGCGTCGCGCAGTCCATGGAGAGCGTCCGCCAGCAGCTCATCCCCAAGATCAAGGCGCTCACGGGGCGCCCGGTCACCACCGGTCCGGTGCGCGCCGCCGCACCCGCCCCGGCCGCGGTCCGCCCGCCGGCCCCGCGCGTCGGTGCGGTCAAGCAGCCCGCCGTCCTGGTCATCGGCTCCTCCACCGGCGGCCCGGAGGCGCTGGCGAAGGTGCTGCCGGCCCTCCCGGCGTCCCTGCCGGTCCCGGTGCTGCTCGTGCAGCACATGCCCCCGGTCTTCACCCGCCAGTTCGCCCAGCGGCTGGACCGCCTCTGCCCGCTCACCGTGGTCGAGGCCGTCGACGGCACCCCGCTGGCGCCCGGCACCGTGCACCTGGCCCCGGGCGACCACCACCTGACCATCCGCCGGACCGGCCGCGGCCTGTCCACCGCGCTGGACCAGTCGCCGCCGGAGAACTTCTGCCGTCCCGCCGTCGACCCGCTGTTCCGCTCCGCGGTCGAGACCTTCGACGGCGCCGTCCTCGGCGTCGTGCTCACCGGCATGGGCTCGGACGGGCGCATCGGCGCCGGTCGCATCCGTGAGGCCGGGGGCGCGGTCGTCGTCCAGGACCAGGCCACCTCCGTCGTCTGGGGCATGCCCGGCGCCGTGGCCACGGCCGGCTTCGCCGACGAGGTGCTGCCGCTCGACCGGGTCGCCGAGGCGGTCACCCGGCGGATCACCGGGCCGCGGGTCCCCGCGGCCCACCCGGCTCCCGCGCCCTCGTTCGCCGGAGGACGACGATGACCCTCACCGCGACCAGCTTCGACTGGGTCCGCCAGCTGGTGCACCGGGAGAGCGCGATCGTGCTCGCCCCGGGCAAGGAGTACCTGGTCGAAGCGCGGCTGCTGCCGATCGCCCGGTCCATGGGGCTGCCCGACGTCGGCCGGCTGGTCGACTCGGTCCGCACCCGGCCCAGCCCCGAGTCCACCCGCAGGATCGTCGAGGCGCTCACCACGAACGAGACCTCGTGGTTCCGGGACGGTGACCCGTTCACCGCCCTCACCTCGACGGTGCTGCCCTCGCTGGTGTCGGCCCGCGGGCCGGCCGAGCGGCTGCAGATCTGGTCGGCGGCCTGCTCCAGCGGGCAGGAGCCGTACACGATCGCCATGCTGCTCGAGGACGCGCTGCCCAACGCCGCGACCCGCGTCGCCATCACCGCGACCGACCTCTCCCGCGAGATGGTCGAGCGCACCCGGGCCGGGCGGTTCAGCCAGCTGGAGGTCAACCGGGGGCTGCCCGCACCGATGCTGGTGCGGCACTTCACGCGGGCGGGCACCGAGTGGGAGGTCTCCCCGTCGCTGCGGCGCATGGTGACGGCGAGCGAGTGCAACCTGGCCGCTCCGCTGCCCCGCATGGGGCCGTTCGACGTGGTCTACCTGCGCAACGTCCTCATCTACTTCGACCTGCCCACCAAGCAGGCGATCCTCCGCCGGGTGCGCGCGCTCATGCGCCCGGACGGATGGCTCTTCCTCGGCGCCGCGGAGACCACGCTCGGCGTCGACGACTCCTGGGAGCGGGTCGTCATCGGCCGCAGCTCCGCCTACCGCCCGCTGAAGGGGAACTGACGTGCGTGCACTGGTGATCGACGACTCCCGCGCCATGCGGCGCATCGTGAGCGCGGCACTGGAGGGTTTCGGCTACGAGACCCGCCAGGCCGGCCACGGGCAGGAGGCCCTCGACGTGCTGCAGGAGGGCTACGTGCCCGACCTGTGCACGATCGACTGGAACATGCCGGTGATGGACGGGCTGCAGTTCGTCTCCGCCGTCCGGGCCAACCCGGCGTGGCGCGCCCTCACGCTGATGATGGTGACCTCGGAGAGCGAGCAGGGCCAGATCGTCCGGGCGCTCGCTGCGGGCGCGCACGAGTACGTGATCAAGCCGTTCACCGCCGACGCGCTCCGCGACAAGCTCGCGCTGCTCGGCATGCTCCCCGAGGAGGCCGTCCTGTGACGCTCGCACCCGATGCCGTCGCACGCCCGACCATCCCCGAGCTCATCGACGAGGCCACCGTCGAGGCGATCGCCGGTGAGGCCTGGGTCGCCCTCGTCGGGGAGGACGAGGTGCTCGTCCCGCTGCCCGCCGACCTGCCCGCCGAGACGCTCTCGGCGTGGGTGGACGTCGTCGGCCCGTGGACCGGCAGCGTCGTCCTCACCACCGGCCGGCAGACCGCGGCCGACCTGACCCGGGCGCTGCTCGGCCAGGCCGCGCCCGAGCTGCTCGACCACGAGGACGTCGCCGACGCGTTCGGCGAGATCGCCAACGTGGTCGGCGGCAACGTCAAGGCCGCCCTCCCCGGCCCCTCCACCCTGGGCCTGCCCCAGGTCGGCGAGGCCCCCGACGTCCGCAACCCCGCGGACGTCTGCCGGCTCGAGGTCCTGTGGCGCGGCCAGCCCCTGGTCGTGTCCGTGCAGGGCGCGCTGCCGGCCCTGTCCACCCCGCACCCGAACCCCCCGCACCCGAACGGAGCGTCACTGTGAAGATCCTCGTCGCCGACGACAGCCGCGTGATGCGGCAGATCGTCATCCGCACCCTGCGCCAGGCCGGGTACGACGACCACGACATCGTCGAGGCCGAGGACGGCCGCGACGCCTACGACAAGGTCCAGGCCGAGAACCCCGACCTGGTGCTGTCGGACTGGAACATGCCGAACATGACCGGGCTGGAGTGCCTGCAGGCGCTGCGCTCGGCCGGCTCCGGCGTCCCGTTCGGCTTCGTCACCTCCGAGGGCTCGCAGGAGATGCGGGACAAGGCCAGCGCCGCGGGCGCGCTGTTCCTCATCGCCAAGCCGTTCAACGAGGAGACCTTCCGCGAGAACCTGGACGGGGTGATCGCATGAGCGCCGCGCTGACCGTCGTCCTTCCGGACGCCAAGGCCGTCAAGGACATGCTCAGCGGCCTGGTCGGCAAGTCCGTCGGCGTGCTGCCGGGCGCGCCGGTGACCCCGACGCCGAAGTCGCCGGTGTCGGTGGCCGTGTACGTGGACCCGTCGATGAACGTGAACGCGCTGTGCGTCATGGACCTCGGCGCCTCCGCCTACACCGGCGCCGCCCTCGCGCTGCTGCCCCCCGGCGGCGCGCAGGACGCCGTCGAGGAGGACGGCGAGCTGACCACGATGCTCACCGAGGCGCTGCACGAGGTCGTCAACGTGCTCTCGGCGCTGTTCAACGTGCCGGGTGCGCCGCACTCCAAGCTCTACAAGCTCTACGCCCCGGGCGACGACCTGCCCGGCGACATCGCCGGCTCGCTGGCCGCCTTCAACCGGCTCGACCTCGCCATCGACGTCCCCGGTTACGGCAAGGGCGGGCTCTCCCTGGTCATCCCCTCCGGGGCCTGACCCGGCAGACGCCCCGGGACGGCGCCGGAGACCACTCTCCCGCCGTCCCGGGCGCTCCACGACGACGGCCCCGAGGCACTGCGCCTCGGGGCCGTCGTCGCGTGCTGCAGGGGGTCCTTCTCAGTTGAACGCCGGCTCGCGGTCGTCGGTGCTCGTGGGCAGGCAGGCCCAGACGTGCTTGCAGCCGTCGTCGACGTACCAGCCGTGGGCCACCGACAGCCGGGCCACCAGGTAGAGCCCCAGGCCGCCCTGGGCGGGGTCGCGGTCGACGGCCGGGCTGGGCATGGTGTCGGGGTCGCGGTCGCTGACGTCGAGCAGCCAGCCGCCGCTGCCGGCGACCACCGTGGCGACGACGGGGGACAAGCCGTGCCGCAGCGCGTTGGACGCCAGCTCGTCGAAGGCCAGGATCAACCGCTCGGCCGCGGTGTCGTCGCCGTCCCTCGGGTAGCCGACGCCGTCCAGTCGTGCCCGCAGCACGGCTCGTGCGGCCGGGAGCTCGGCGATGGCCTGCAGGTCCCACCGCCAGACCTCGCCCCGGCCGTCCGGAAGCGGACGCAACGGCCACGCGAGTCGACCCACTGCCCTCTCCCCGTCCGTCGCGGTCTCCGACACGCAGGGGGTTCCCAGGCGGCTGGACACTCAATCGTGTCCCGGGCGTTTCCGACCCCGCGGGGTGAGGCGTCTCCCGTCCGTGCCGGTCAGCGCGGTGGGTGTACGCAGATCGCCACCAGGGCGACGTCGTCCCCGGGCGTGGCGGGCAGCATCCGCGCCAGCAGCTCGTCGGCCAGCTGCTCCAGCGGCCGGTCCGCCAGCGCGGCCAGGTGCCGGCGCAGCCGGCCCACCCCGGTGTCGACGTCGCAGTCCCGGCGCTCCACCAGCCCGTCGGTGTAGAGCAGCACGACCGCACCCGGGCGCAGCGGCACGGTGGACTCCCGCCGCACCGTCGTCGGGTCCACCCCCAGCAGCAGGTCGCCCAGCCCGTCGGCGAGCACGGTCACCGTGCCGTCGGGGTCGGCGACCAGTGGCGGTGGGTGGCCGGCGCTGGCCCAGCGCAGCCGGGTCCCGCCCTCCTCGAGCCGCGCGATCGCGGCGGTGGCCAGCGTGCCGGTGTGCATCGCGGCCATCGCGGCGTCCAGGCCGCGCAGCACCTCCGCCGGCCCGGCGCCGCTGTAGTGGGCGATGCCCCGCAGCAGCCCGCGCAGCTGCCCCATCTCGGCCGCTGCGGCGGTGTCGTGGCCGGTGACGTCCCCGATGACCACGACCGGGTCGCCGTCGGTGTGCAGGAAGGCGTCGTACCAGTCCCCACCGACGCGGGCAGCTTCCGCCGCGGGGACGTAGCGGGCCACCACCTGCGCCCCGGCGATGGTCGGCAGGTCGGTGAGCAGGCTGCGCTGCAGGCCCTCGGCGAGCTTGGCCTGCTGGCTCTGCCGGTGCACCCGGTCGACGGCGCGTCCGGCCTGTGCCGCGACCTCGCGGGCGGTGGCCAGGTCGTCGTCGTCCAGCGTGCGCCCGGGGTCGAGGTACAGGGTGAGGACGCCGACCGCGCGGCCGTCGGCGGTCAGCGGCAGGACGACGGCGGTGTCCGGGCCCAGCTCCACGAGCAGGTCGCGGGCCGGGCCCGGCGGCATGAGCTCGAGGACGGCGGCCACCGGCTGCTGCGCCTCGCTGCCCGACCGCAGCGCGCGGGCGACGGGGGAGGCCGTCGGCAGGGTGTCCAGGCGGACCTCGGCGTAGCGGTCCAGCAGCGGGCGGCGGGCCGGGTCGACGTGCCAGGAGCCGACGTCGCGAGCACGGCCCTCCCGGTCGACGACGGTGACCACGCAGCCGTCGGTGAGCGCGGGGACGACCAGCCGCGCCAGGCTGCCCAGCGCCGACTCGCTGTCCAGCGCGCCGGACAGCTCCCCGGTCACCGCGGCCAGCAGCGCCGTGCGGGCGCCGGCCCGCTCCGCGGCCCGCCGGGCCGTCTCGGCGGCGCGCCGGGCCGCCTCGGCCTCGTCCTGCGCCTGCCGGCGCGCGGTGACGTCGACGAAGACGAAGGCGGCGCCGTCCGACACCGGCCAGGCGTGCAGCGCCGACCAGCCCGGGCCGCCCCAGGGATCGGGGACCTCGAGGGAGACCGGCCCGCCCGAGGCCACGGCCTCGTGGCAGACCCGGGTGACGGCGGCGGCCGTGCCGGCGCACAGCACCTCGGTGACCGGCCGCCCGACGACGTCGGCGGCCGGGCGGTCGAGCAGCCGCTCGCCCGCCGCGTTGAGCAGCGCGACCCGTCCGGCGGGGTCCAGACAGCCCAGCGCGGCGGGCATGGCGGCCAGCACGCCGGTGGCCAGGGCGGCGCTCCGGTCGAGCGGCTCCGGCCACCCCCGCGGTCGGGGCTGCGGGCCTGGGCTCACCACGAGGACCACCTCTCTCGGCGGGCTGGTCCCTGCCCCGACCTCGGAGCGCGCCTCCCCGCCGCCCTGCGGGCCGGGAGGGTGCCCGGATCGTGGCAGCGGGCGCGCGCGCTGCCAAGGCGCACCGGCGTGGCGCGCCCGCCGTCACCCGGTCGTCCTGGACCACCCACGGGCCCAGGGTCGGACCCGGACCGCCCGGCCGGCAGAGCCCGACTGCCCGGGTGTCCTCAGTCCCGCGCGGCGGCCTCGCGGACGGCGGCGGCGACGGCCTCGACCCCCTGGGAGGCCCAGAGGATCGAGTAGTGGTTGGTGTCGGGCACCTCCCGGGCGGTGATGCCGCTGGGCTCCAGGCCCAGCTGGGCCAGCCGCACCTCGTCGTAGAGGCCCGGGATCTGGTCGAACATCCCGCGGGTCGCCCACAGCAGGGTGGCGGGCACCGGCAGGTCGGTCGTCGCCTCGAGCACCCGCTCGTTGAGCAGCACGTCGCCGCCGTCCACCCGCACGGCCTCCGGGACGCACGCGCTGCGCAGCGCCGGCGGCTCGCCGACCACGTCGCGAGCCAGGTACGCCGCCACCGAGGGGACGTCGACCCAGGGGCCGACCGCGGGGTGCTGGGACCAGAAGGCCCGGACCGCAGCGAGGTCGGGGAAGGTCATCGACAGCCGGTCGAGGGAGGGGCCGAGCAGGGCGGCCAGCATCGCGTCGACGTCGGCACCGGGCGGCGTCGGGTACGACAGGCCGCCGTCGACCAGCACCAGGCCGTGCACGCGGTCGCGGGCCACCCCGGCGGTCGCCAGCGTCGCGACGTACGCCCCCATCGAGTGCCCGACGAGCACGGCGGTGTCGGCCCCCGCGTCGTCGTCCGCGCCGAGGGAGTCGAGGACGGCGGTGACGTCGGCCGCGTGCCGCTCCAGCCCGTACGGCCCGGGCAGCCCGGCCGACGCGGCCCGGCCGCGCAGGTCCGGCGCGACCACCTCGAACCCGCCGGCCAGCGCGCCGGCCACCCGTGCCCAGGCCATCGCGTTGGCGGTGATGCCGTGGACGAGGACGGCGATGGGCGCACCGGGGGAGTCGGCGGGCCAGTGCAGCGCGGCGAGCTCACCGCCCTCCACCGGGACGCTGATCAGCTCGGGGTCTCGGGCGGGGTCGCTCACGGTCCCCAGCCTGCCCGGGCGGCGGTGCCGCCGCAGGTTCAGGCCCGCTCGATCGCGAACGCCACGAGGAAGCCCAGCGTGGTGATGACGCCGGTCCAGGTGCGGGTCCGCTCGAACGCCTCCGGGATCATCGTGTCGGCGATCATGGTGAGGATCGCGCCGGCCGCCACCGCGGTGATGACCGCGACCGCCTCGGGCGGCGCGTCCCCGAGCGCGGCGCAGCCGAGCAGCGCGGCCAGGCCACTGGCGAGCGCGATGCCGCCCCACACGCCGAAGACGTAGCGGGCCGGGCGGCCGTTGCTCTGCATCCCGGCCGCCGACGAGAGCCCCTCGGGGACGTTGGAGATGAAGACAGCCGCCAGCACCGGGGCGCTCACGCCGCCCCCGCCCAGCAGGCCCAGGCCCAGCACCACCGGCTCCGGGACGCCGTCGAGCAGCGCCCCGATCGCGATCGCCGCGCCGCTGCCGGACTGCTCCTGCTCCGAGGGCTGGTCCTCGTCGGGGTCGTTGCCCGAGCGCTTGCGGTGCCGGGCGCCGTGACGGGCCAGCGCGGCGTTCGCGGCCAGGTAGGCCAGCGCGCCGCCGAGGAAGCCCACGGCGGTCGCGGCCAGCCCGCCGGTCTCGGCGGCCTCGGCCATCAGGTCGAAGGCCACCGCGGAGATCAGCACGCCAGAGCCGAAGGCCATCACCGAGGCGATCACCGTCTGCGGCACCCGCACGAACCAGGCGACCAGCGCGCCGAGCACCAGCGCGCCACCGCCGAGGAGGCCCCACAGGCCCGCTTCCAGCCAGGTCGGCACGCGTCTGCCCCGTCCTGTCGTCGGCTCCGCGTCCCGCGGCTGCGGACGCCGGCGCCGTCAGTGCCCCGGGGTCGGCACCGCCAACCGGGGTGGCCGGTGTGCGCCGGGTGCCACGTGCTCGCGGCCGTCGGCCGTCGACCACCACGGGTCCGCAGGACCGGAGGGCAGGACGACTCCGTCCCCGCTGCGGCGCCGGCCCCACCCCCGAGGGGGACCCGTGTCCGGGACGCCGCAGCCCCTCCGCCACGACAGCGTGGTCCTCCCCGACGGCGTGCGGCTGCACGTCGTCGAGCGGGGCGACCCCGGCGGGCCGCCCGTCGCCCTCCTGCACGGCTGGCCGGACTCCTGGTCCTCCTGGAGCCGCGTCCTCGCCCACCTGGACCCGCGGCTGCGCGCCGTCGCCTACGGTCAGCGCGGGTTCGGCGACTCCGACCACCCCGCCGGCGGTCACCCCCTCGACAGGTTCGCCGACGACCTCCTGGCCCTCTGCGACGCGCTCGGCCTGGGACGGGTGCACCTGGTGGGCCACTCCTCCGGCAGCTTCGTCGTCCGCAGGGTGGCCGAGCAGCACCCGACCGGGTCGACCGGCTGGCGCTCATCGGCTCGGCCGACCGGATGGGCGACGTCCTGGTCGAGGAGGTGCGGGCGGCCGTCGCCGACCTGCCCGAGCAGGTGCCCGACGGCTTCGCGCGGGAGTCCACCGCCGGCACCGTGTACCGCGAGGTGGCACCGGACGTCTCCGACGCGCTCGTCGCCGAGAGCCGCAAGGCACCCGGGTCGGTCCACCGCGACTCCTGGGAGGGGCTGGTCCGCGTCGACGACCCCGGTCGGCTCCGCGACGTCACGGCACCCACGCTGCTGCTGCGGGGCGACGCCGACGCCCTGTTCGACCGCGGCCAGCAGGACCGGCTCCTGGCCGCGCTCCCCGACGCCCGGCTGCGCGTCTACGAGGACACGGGCACTGCCCCGCTGGGAGCGCCGGGAGGACGTCGCAGCCGACCTGGACGCCGTCCTCCTGCCCAGCCGACCTCCCCGCCCGGGACCGTCGTCACCGGTGTGAGCCGGCCGCCGCGCCGGTCACCCGGTCCGGGTAGCTCGCGGTGAACCGCACCATCGCGCAGATGACCACGACCGGCACCACCCAGTCGAGCAGCAGCTCGAGCAGGTGGGCGCCGGGGGTGCCGGTCGCGTCGGCACGGAGGGCGGTGGTGAGGAGCGAGGCCACTCCCATGAGCGTGATGGCCAGGGCCCAGGCCGTGCTGAGCACCCGGTTGATCTTGGTGAACGTCGGGGAGCCCCAGTACTCGCGGGGCGTCGTCTGGCGGGCGTACTCCGCGGTGAACGGCAGCACCGGCACGGTCAGCAGCAGGTACAGGCCCAGGACCACGCCGACCAGCGGCCTGCCCCACTCGAACAGCCACCGGTCGACCCCGGCGCCACCGACGAACCCGGTGACGGTGATGACGGCGAAGAGGACCAGCGAACCCAGGTCCAGGATCTGGGGGCCGTGCCGGCGGCGGTCCCGCAGGACCGCGACGGCCGCCATCGCCGTCGCCAGGAGCGCGCTCCACGCGACGGCGTCGGCGGCGAGCCGCTGCGAGACGACGGAGAAGACGATCCACGGCAGGAAGCCGGTGACCAGGGCCAGCGGGGTCAGCCCGGGCGGCGTCGACCGGCCGGGACGTACGGGTGCCGGGGCTGGGGTCGCGGTCATGGAGGGTGCCCCGATCGACGGGAGGACGGTCCGGGACGGCGGGACGCGGCGTCCCGCCGTCCATGTTCGTCCGGCCGCCCCGGTGCGGACCAGGGCCCTTCGGGCCGGTGCAGCGGCGCCCTACTCGGCGGGGTGGCTGAGCAGGTAGCGGCCGAAGTGCGGGACGGTGAAGGCGATCTGGCCGCGCTCGGCGGAGAAGACCAACCCCTTCTTGATCAGGGAGTCCCGCGCGGGGGAGAGGGACGCGGGCCGGCGGCCCAGCGACACCGCGACCTCCGAGGTGGAGACCGCCGCCCCGGCCGGTCCGCCCAGCTCGGCCATCGCGTGCATGTACTCGCGCTCGGCGGGGGTGGCGCGGTCGTAGCGGGAGCCGAAGAAGCCCACCGCGAGCTCGGCCTCGGCGACGGGCGCGGCCATCGCGACGTCCGCGGCGGTGATGGGGGAGGCGGCGGCGACGTCCCAGGTGACCTTGCCGTAGGCCTGCACGAAGTACGGGTAGCCGTCGGCGGCCGCGTACAGCGCGTCGAGCGCCTCGGGCTCGAAGGTGACCTCCTCCCGCTCGGCCGGCGCGAGCAGTGCCCGGTCGGCGGCAGGGCGGTCCAGCCGGTCGATGCGCAGGTAGCGGAACAGCCGCTCGGAGTAGCTCTTGGACGCCGACAGCACCGCCGGCAGGTGCGGCAGCCCCGCGCCGACGACGATCAGCGGCGCGCCCTGCTGCGAGAGCTCGTGGCAGGCCGCGCAGATGGCCGAGACGTCGTCGCCCTGCACGTCCTGCATCTCGTCGATGAACAGCGCCACGCCCTTGCCGACGTCGGCGGCCAACCCGGCGGCGTCGCTGAGCAGCTCCACCAGGTCGATCTCCATGTCGCCGGAGTCGGCCCGCCCGCTGGTCGCCGGCACGTCGATGCCCGGCTGCCAGCGGTCGCGCACCTTCGCGTCCGCGGTCTGCCGCAGCGCGAACGCCTTGAGCACCCCGAGGACGGCGTCCATCGACTCCTGGTCGGGGTGGCGCAGCTCGCGCAGCGCCATGTGCAGCGCCGAGGAGACCGGCCGGCGCAGCGACTGGTCCGGCCGCGCCTCGATCTTCCCCGTGCCCCAGCCGCGGCCGATCGCCGCCGAGCGCAGCTGGTTGAGCAGCACCGTCTTGCCCACCCCGCGCAGCCCGGTCAGCACCAGCGAGCGCTCCGGGCGGCCGTGCGCGATCCGCTCCAGGACGACGTCGAAGGCCGACAGCTCGTCGTCCCGCCCGGCCAGCTCGGGCGGGCGCTGGCCGGCGCCGGGGGCGTACGGGTTCCGCACGGGATCCATGTCGGGCACCGTATGCGCGCCTCTAGTCCGACCCGTAGAAACACCTAGAGGGTGCGATGGTGTCGTGGTCCCCGCCGCGCGTCGTCACGTCCGGTGCGCGGGCGCCCTCACGGCTGCGGGTCCTCGGCGGCCAGTTGCTGGACCCGCTGCGCCCGCTCCTCGGCGCGCTCCGCCGCGCGCAGGTGCTCCTCCCGGTTGCCCGGCTGAGGGGGGTCGAGCTCGGCCAGCCGCCGGTGCACCGCGGCGATCTCCAGCAGCTTCGAGGCGGCGTTGTAGATGGCGCCCTCGACCGCCTGGTGCTGTGCGTCCAGCAGCGTCTGGGCCGACCAGCCGTGCCCCACGTGGCAGGTGTAGCTGACCGTGCTGTCCGGTGTGGTCTCGTACATGCCGCCCTGGCACTCCGGGCAGCCGAGCGCGGTGGGGCTGCCCAGGTCGGTGACCGCGGTCGGTCCGTCCTTCATCGTCGAGCTCCTGTCCGGGAGGTCGGGCTGCGACAACCCGTCGGGGACGGGGGGAGTCGGCCGGACGAGGCCGGTCACCACGGCCGCGAGGTCGGCGGTGGCGACCCGGCGTGCCCGGCGGACGGCGGCCAGCGCGGCCCGCGGCATCGCCGACACCCGGGCCTCGGCCGGGTCCTGCACCACGACGGCGCCGTCCTGGGCGGCCACGACCGCGGCGCCCACCGCGCCGTCGTCCAGGGCGCCGGAGAGGACGACGGCGACGACGCCGGGACCGAACGCGGCGGCGGCGCTGCGGAACAGCGGGTCGACGGCCGGCCGCTGGCGGTTCTCCCGCGGCCCGCGGGTCAGCCGCACGCGCTCGCCGCGGACGGTCAGGTGGTGGTCGGGCGGGGCGACGAGGATCGCGCCGGGCGTCAGCCGCTGCCCGTCGAGCGCGGGAGAGGCCGGCAACGGGCCGCAGCGGGAGAGCAGGGCCGGCAGGTGGCTGTCGGCGGTCGCCGGCAGGTGGACGACGACCAGGACGGCCGCCGGGAGGTCCGCGGGCAGGCCGGCGACGAGCGTCTGCAGCGGCCCGATGCCGCCCGCGGACGCCCCCACCACGACCAGCCGATCGACCACCGCCGCCCCTCCGCCCGACCGGGCTCCGCCCTGGGGTTACCCGCGGGACGGGCGCCGACGCGTCAGGAGGCGGGGCCGGCCCCGTCGTCCGGACGCGGCGGGAGGGCGCAGGCCGCCGTCCCGCGGGGCAGCCGCATCCGGTTGGCCGCCACCACGCGGTAGACCCGGTCGGCCAGCACCCGGACCAGGGGCAGCTGCAGCAGCCGGCCCAGCAGCGCCCAGCCCGGGCCGGCCGCGCGGAGGGCGGCGGCCACCGCGCGCACCCCGCCGACGACGTCCCCCGTGCGCGGCACCCACAGCACCTCCCGCTGCGCGCGCTCCGCGGTGGTGCCGACGGAGCCGAGGTCGGCGCCCTGCCACGGCACGACCGCGCAGTCGGCGGGCAGCACCCGCCGGGCGACGGCCGCCGAGCGGGTGCAGAACCCGCAGTCACCGTCGAAGACCAGGGCCGGTCGCTGCACGGTCTCCACCTCTCGTCCCAGGACCCGTCCCCCGTCGACCACGGTTCGCCGCAGCGGACACGCGACGACGCGCCGGGCCGGGCGGCGACGATCCCAGGATCACGGGGCGGGGCCCGACGCGACACACAGGGTCCTGGCAGGTGCCGCCGCTAGCGTGGGCCCGGTGCTGAGGTTCCTGGTGAAGGTCGTCCTCATGGCCGGCGTCTTCTACGGCGTCGCCTACCTGCTGAACGGCATCGAGGTGATCCCGAACCCGAACGGGCCGCTCGGCGAGCCCGGCACCTACCTGTGGATCGCGCTGATCTTCGCGGTGGTCAACGCGGTCGTCGGGCCGGTCCTGAGGCTGCTGTCCTTCCCGTTCGTGCTGGTCACGCTCGGGTTGTTCCTGCTCGTGGTCAACGCGGCGCTGCTCGGCATCACCGCCGCGCTCACCGACCGGCTGCAGGTCGACGGCTTCGGCACCGCGGTCGTCGGCGGCCTGCTGCTGGCCATCGGCGGCTGGATCGCCGACCAGCTCACCGAGCGCCGCTGACGGTCGCCGCGCCGCTGTGACGGCGAGCACCTCGCCGGACTAGTTTCGCTCGTATGACCCGCACCACCGGCACGGTCCCGGCGATCCCGGTACCGGCCCCCGCGGACGACGGCACGCCCGCCGCCGCGACCGACGAACTCGCCGCCCTCGAGGCGGAACGCGACGAGAAGCGCCGCCGGCTGGAGGGGGCGGCCCGCGCGGCCCTCGGCGGCGCGCCGGGTCTGCCCGCCGGTTGCGGCGCGGACGACGTCCCGGCCCTGCTGCGCCGCTACTACTGGAGCGAGCCGGCCGCGGAGGTGCTCGACCACGACCCGGCCGACCTCGCCGCCCTCGCGCTGCGGCACCTGCGGCTGGCCGAGGTGCGCCCCCAGGGGGCGGCCACGGTCGACGTCCAGGAGCTGCCCGCCCGGGACGGCGCGGGCTCGCGCGCGCTGGTGCTGGTCGTCACCGACGACATGCCCTTCCTCGTCGACTCCGTGACCGCCGAGGTGGTCCGCCAGGGCTTCGGCCTCGAGCACGTCGTCCACCCGGTGCTGGTGGTCCGCCGCGACGTGACCGGCCGGATCCGCGCGTTCTGCGACAGCGCCGACCCCGGCGGGTGCGGCGCCGACGCGCTCGCCGAGTCCTGGATGGCCGTCCTCCTCGACGGGCCGCTGGACGACGAGGCGACCGGCGACCTGGTCGCCGGCCTGCGCACCGTGCTGGCCGACGTCCGGGCCGTGCACGAGGACGCCGCCCGGATGCGGACCCGCGCCCTCGAGCTCGCCGACCGGCTGGAGCGGACGGCCGTCCCCCAGGAGACCCCCGCCGACCCGGCCGACGACCCCGCCGAGGCAGCCGCGCTGCTGCGCTGGCTGACCGCCGGCAACTTCGTCTTCCTGGGCGCGCGCGACGTCGACCTGGTCCGGACCGACGGCCGGACGACGGCCCGCCCGGTCGCCGGCAGCGGGCTGGGCGTGCTGCGCGGCGACGCCGACATCGCCACCGCCCCCGAGTCCGCCCCGGGCACCACGCTGCTCGCGGTCACCAAGGCCGACGCGCGCTCCACCGTGCACCGCCGCACCTGGCTGGACCTGGTCACGGTCACCCTCCCCGGCCCGGACGGCGGCCCGGCCCGGCAGCACCGGCTGGTCGGGCTGTTCCCGACCGCGGCCGCCGCGCACTCGGTCCGCGACGTGCCGCTGGTGCGCCGCCGGGTGGCCGGGGTGGTCGAGCGCTCCGGCGTCCCCGCCGACAGCCACACCGGCAAGGAGCTGCTCGACGTCCTGGAGACCTACCCCCGCGACGAGCTCTTCCAGGTCGGCACCGACGAGCTGCTGCCGGTCGCGCTGGCCGTGCTGCACCTGCAGGAGCGCCGGCAGACCCGGCTGTTCCTGCGCCGCGACCCCGGCGACCGGTTCTGGTCGGCGATCGTCTACCTGCCCCGCGACCGGTACACGACCGAGGTCCGGTTGGCGGTGCAGCAGCTGCTGCTCGAGCGGCTGGGCGGCTCCAGCATCGAGTACACCGCTCGGGTCACCGAGTCGGTGCTCGCCCGGCTGCACTTCGTCGTCCGCCCGCCGGTGACACGGGGTGGACGGCCCACGCTGCCCGAGGTCGACGTCCCCGCGCTGCAGGACGCGCTGGCCGCCGTTGTCCGCAGCTGGACCGACGAGCTGGCCGAGGCCCTCGCCGCCCGCTACGGCGCGGACGCCGAGCGCCGGTTCGCCCGCGTCGCCGACGCCTTCCCGGCCGCGTACCAGGAGGACTTCCCGGCCACGACCGCCGTCGAGGACCTCGAGCGGCTCGACGGGCTGTCCGAGGGTGAGCTCGGACTGGTGCTGCGGCGTCCGGCGGGGGCGTCCGCGACCGAGCCGCGGCTGGCGGTCTACCGGGTGGGCCAGCGGCTGCTGCTCTCCGACGTGCTGCCGATGCTGCAGCACCTGGGCGTGGACGTCGTCGACGAGCGGCCCTACGAGATCGACCGGATCGGCGCCCCGCTGGCCTGGATCTACGACTTCGGGCTGACCGCGCCGGTCGGCGACCTGCCCTTCCCCGGCTCGCTGCCCGAGCGCTTCACCGAGGCGCTGTCCGCGGTGTGGCGAGGTGACGCCGAGGACGACGGCCTGGGCGCGCTGGTGCTGCTGGCCGGGCTGAACTGGCGGCAGGTGACCGTCGTCCGCGCCTACGTGCAGTGGCTGCGGCAGGCCGGCCTGCCCTTCGGCCAGCGGTACGTGGAGACGACGCTGGCCGCCCACCCCGACGTCGTCGCCCGGCTGGTGGCGCTGTTCGAGACCCGCTTCTCCCCGGGCCGGGACGGCGGGCGGGCGGCGCGCACCGACGAGCTGGTCCGGTCGTTGCGCGAGGCGATCGGCCGCGTGGAGTCGCTGGACGCCGACCGGGTGCTCACCGCGCTGCTCGCCGCCGTCCTGGCCACCCAGCGGACCACCTACTACGCCATGTCCGGCCCCCGGCCCACCCTGCTCGCGCTGAAGCTGCACCCGGCTGAGGTCCCCGACGTGCCCGAGCCGCGGCCGGCCCGCGAGGTCTGGGTGAGCTCGCCGCGGGTGATGGGCGTGCACCTGCGCTTCGGCGCGGTCGCGCGCGGTGGGCTGCGCTGGTCCGACCGGCACGAGGACCTGCGCACGGAGGTGCTCGGGCTGGTCAAGGCGCAGATGGTGAAGAACACCGTCATCGTGCCCACCGGTGCCAAGGGCGGCTTTGTCGTCCGCAGGCCGCCGGCGGAGAGCGAGGGCCGGGACGCGTGGCTCGCCGAGGGGCAGGCCTGCTACCGGCTGTTCATCGGCGCGCTGCTGTCCCTCACCGACAACCTGGTCGACGGCAGGGTGGTCCCGCCCGAGCGGGTGGTCCGGCACGACGGCGACGACACCTACCTCGTCGTCGCCGCCGACAAGGGGACGGCGACCTTCTCCGACCTGGCCAACGCGGTGGCGCTGGAGCGCGGCTTCTGGCTGGGCGACGCCTTCGCCTCGGGCGGCTCGGTCGGCTACGACCACAAGGCCATGGGCATCACCGCCCGCGGCGCCTGGGAGTCGGTGACCCGGCACTTCCGCGAGCTGGACCTGGACGTGCAGAGCCAGGACTTCACCGTGGTCGGCGTCGGCGACATGTCCGGCGACGTCTTCGGCAACGGCATGCTGCTGTCCGAGCACATCCGGCTGGTCGCCGCCTTCGACCACCGGCACGTCTTCGTCGACCCCACACCCGACGCCGCCACGTCCTTCGCCGAGCGGAAGCGGCTGTTCGAGCTGCCGCGCTCCTCGTGGGCCGACTACGACCCCGCGCTGATCAGCCCGGGCGGCGGCGTGTGGCCCCGGACGGCGAAGGCGGTGCCGGTCAGCGAGCCGACGCGGACCGCGCTCGGCCTGGCCGACGACGTCGACACGCTGTCCCCGGTCGAGCTCATCCGCGCCGTGCTGCTGGCGCCGGTCGACCTGCTGTTCAACGGCGGGATCGGCACCTACGTCAAGGCCTCGACCGAGAGCGCGCTGGACGTGGGCGACAAGGCCAACGACGCCGTCCGGGTCGACGGCCGCGACCTGCGGGTGCGCGTGGTGGGGGAGGGCGGCAACCTCGGCCTGACCCAGCGCGGCCGGGTGGAGTACGCGCGCAGTGGCGGCCGGGTGAACACCGACGCCATCGACAACTCCGCCGGCGTGGACACCTCCGACCACGAGGTCAACATCAAGATCGCGCTGGACCGGGTGGTGGAGGCCGGCGAGCTGGACGCCGAGGGCCGCGCGGCGCTGCTCGGCGAGATGACCGACGAGGTCGCCGCCGCCGTCCTGACCGACAACCACGCGCAGAACGCGACCCTCGCGGTCGAGGTGGCCTCCGCGCGCAGCCTGCTCGACGCGCACGCCCGGTTCCTGCGGGCGCTGGAGCGCTCCGGCCGGCTGGTGCGCAGCGTCGAGTTCCTCCCCGACGACCGGCAGCTGGCCGAGCGGCGGCGCGACGGGCAGGCGCTGACCAGCCCCGAGCTCTCGGTGCTGCTGGCCTACGCCAAGCTCGAGACCGGGGACGCCGTCCTGGCCTCGGACCTGCCCGACGACCCGGCGCTGGAGGAGCTGCTCGTCGGTTACTTCCCGGCAGAGCTGCGCCGCCGCTTCCCCGCGGCGGTCTCCGGGCACCCGCTGCGCCGGGAGATCGTCGCGACCGCGCTGACCAACCGGGCGGTCAACGTGGCCGGGGTGACCGGGCTGTTCCGGCTGTCCGAGGAGACCGGGGTCCCGCTGCCCGGGGTGGTGCGGGCGCACGCGGTCGCCCGGGCGGCGTTCGAGGTGGACCGGCTGTGGGACGCCGTCCGCCCGCTGGACAACCGGGTCCCCGCGACCACCCAGGTGGAACTGCGCACCGAGGCGACCCGGCTGGCCGAGCGGGCGGCGCGCTGGCTGCTGCGGCTGCCGGAGATCACCGCGGCCGAGGCCGCCCCGCTGGGCGACCTGACCGGCCGCTTCGCCGCCCCGGTGGCCGCAGTGCGCGCCGGGCTGCCGTCGTGGCTGCTGGGTGCCGAGGCGGCCGCGTTCGCCGAGCGGACCGACCGGCTGCGGCGGGCAGGGGTGCCCGAGCCGCTGGCCGCGGAGGTGGCCGCAGCACCCCTGCTGCCGGCCGCGCTGGACCTGGCGGTCGTCGCCGAGCGCACCGGCGCCCCGATCGAGCTGGCCGGGCAGGTGCACCAGGCGGTGGCCGAGCGGCTGGCGCTGGTGCCGCTGCGCGAGCTGGTCGTCGCGCTGCCCCGCGACCGCCGCTGGCCGGCGATGGCCCGCGCCTCGTTGCGTGACGACCTGGCCGGCGAGCAGGCCGCGCTGACCGCCGAGGTGCTCGGCGGGCGGACGGGGAGCGCCGAGGACGCCGGCGAGCTGGTGGCGCGCTGGGTGGCCGGCTGGGACGGCTCACAGCAGCGGGCGGCCGCGCAGCTGGTCGACATCGCCGCGGGGGACCGGCAGGAGCTGGCCGAGCTGCTGGTCGCCGTCCGGACCCTGCGCGGCCTGCGCCGCCGCGCGTAGCGGTCCACCCGCGAGCCGCCCGAGCGATGAGTACGCCGGCCGACGGCGGTCTGCACCGGCGTGACGGACACGTGGCAGGCGGTGGCGGCGGAGCGGGCCGCACTGGTGGCGGACCTGGAGTGGCTCGGCGTCGGCGCCTGGCGGACACCCTCGCTGTGCGACGGGCTCAGCGTCGAGGAGGTCGTCGCCCACCTGACCGCCGGGGCGAGCTCGGCCTTCCCCCGCTGGTTCGCCGGCCTCGTGCGGTGCCGGTTCGACGTCGACCGGATGGTCGCCATGCGCCTGCGCGAGCAGCTCGGCGCCTCCCCGGACCAGACGCTGGCGCGGTTCCGCAACGTCGTCACCAGCAGGACGGCGCCGACCCGCAGGCACGTCGACGCGTGGCTGGGGGAGGTCGTCGTGCACGGGGAGGACGTCCGCCGTCCGCTGGGGATCGACCACGCGTACGCCGCCGACGCCCTCGAGCGGGTGGCGCGGTCCTACGCCGCGCGCGACTTCACGGTCCCGTCGAAGCGGCGGACGGCGGGACTGCGGCTCCAGGCCTCCGACGGGCCGTTCGCCGCGGGGGAGGGGCCGCTGGTGCGGGGGCGCACCCTCGACCTCGTGCTCGCCATGGCCGGCCGGCCCGTCGCGCTCGACCACCTCGAGGGGCCCGGGCTGCCGGAGTTCGCGGCCCGGGTGGTCGCGCCGTCGGGTCGAGCCCCGTCTAGGGCTGTCTAGCGCCTGGCCGAGAGAACCGCAGACGTCGGTCGAGCGGACGACGGTCGAGGTTCGTCTGCGACTGTCTAACTCGACAGGTAGAGATGCTTAGACGGCCTCAGAGGGGCGGACGGCGCTCGCCGAAACGGGTCGCCCGCTCGAAGGCGTGCCCCACCTCCAGCACCCGCCGGTCGGCCCGCGGCGGCGCGACGACCTGCAGGCCCACGGGCAGGCCGTCGGTGGTGAACCCGCCGGGCACCGAGAGCGCCGGGCAGCCGGTCGGCGTGATGAGCGTGCAGGAGCGCATCCAGGCCAGGTAGCCGGTCAGCGGCTCCCCATCGATCTCGGTGGGGTACTCCTGCTCCACCGGGAAGGGCAGCACCTGCGTCGTCGGCGCCAGCAGGACGTCGTAGCGGTCGAAGAAGCCCACCACGCGCTCGTAGAGGGCCGTGTGGGCGATCTCGGCGCGGGCGACGTCGGCGCCGGTCAGCTCAGCTCCCAGGGCGGCGTTCCAGCGGATCGACTCCTTGAGCCCGTCCGGGTGCTGCCGGGCCAGGTCGCTGAACGTCGCGTCGAACACCCAGGCCCGCAGCGTGCCGAAGACGTCGTCGGAGCCGGAGAGGTCCGGGCAGTCGGCCTCCACGGTGGCGCCCAGCTCCTCGAACACCGCCACGCTCTGCGACAGCACCGACGTGATCGCCGGGTCCACGCGCACCCGCCCGCCCAGGTCCGGCGCCCAGGCCACCCGCAGCCCGTCGAGGCGCTCGGGCAGCGGCGCGGCGAACGGTGCGCCGGGGTCGTCGAGGGAGATCGGCACGCGGCGGTCCGGCCCGGCCATCGCCGAGAGCACCAGCGCGACGTCGGCCACGGTCCGGCCCATCGGCCCCTGTACCGACAGCTGGGACCAGCCCATCGCCGCCGGCCAGGTCGGCACCCGGCCCGGCGTGGGGCGCAGCCCGACGACGTTGCAGAACGCCGCCGGGTTGCGCAGCGAGCCGCCGAAGTCGCTGCCGTCGGCGACCGGCACGAACCCCGCCGCCAGCGCCGCGGCGGCGCCGCCGCTCGAGCCGCCGGCCGACGACCCGTGCCGGTACGGGTTGTGGGTGACGCCGAACAGCGGGTTGAACGTGTGCGAGCCGGCCGCGAACTCGGGCACGTTGGTCTTGCCGACGCGCACCGCCCCGGCTGCGCGCAGCCGGGCGACCACCAGCTCGTCGTCCGCCGGCACGGTGTCGGCGAGCGGGGAGCCCCAGGTGGTGCGCATGCCGCCCGTGGCGTGGGTGTCCTTGTGCGCCACCGGCAGCCCGTGGAGGGGGCCGACCTCCTCGCCGCCGGCCAGCGCGGCGTCGGCGGCGTCGGCGGCGGCACGGGCGCCCTCGGCGTCCAGCGTGACCACCGCGTTGACCCGGTCGTCGAGCGCGTCGATGCGCGCCAGGCAGGCGTCGGCCAGCTCGCGCGCGGACAGCTGCCGGGAGCGGATCAGCGCCGCCAGCTCGGTCGCCGGCCGCAGGCACAGCTCGTCAGTCGTGGTCACCGGGAGACTCTGACACGCACCGCGGGTGTTCCTCACGCCGTACCGGTCCTGCGGTGTGCGCACCGGACGACCGGTGTCGTCGATCTGCTGCGCCCCGCGCACTCTCGCGCCGGTGCGGTCACCCACGCGCGGCTGCACCGGCGCCGAGGTGGCAGGAACGACGCGCGAGCGCGTCCGGCGACGGGGCCGGTCGGGACGGTGGCGGCGTCGTCGATGCCGCGGGTGCCGCTCCAGGCCACGAGGGACACCGGCACCGCCCCCGCGGGACTCAGCCGGCGGGGTCGGGCGGGACGACGTCCGGGACGTCGTTGGGGCCGGCCTCCGCCGGGCGCGGGCGGTCCTGGCGGTGCAGGCGGACGGCGACCAGCGCGACGTCGTCCTCGGGCCGGCCGTCGACGAGCCGCTCGAGCACCTCGTCGAGCAGCTGCTGCAGCGGCAGGTGGGCGACGTCGGCCAGCGCCTCGCGCAGCCGCACCATCCCGGCGTCGAGGTCGGCGTCGCGCCGCTCGACGAGGCCGTCGGTGAACAGCAGCACCGTGGACCCGCGGTCGAGCGTCACCACCGACTCCTGGCGCGCAGTCGAGGCGTCCACGCCCAGCAGCAGGTCGCCCTTCCAGGCGGCCAGCTCGGCCACGCTGCCGTCGGGGTTGATGACCAGCGGCGGCAGGTGCCCGGCGTTCGCCCAGCGCATGCGGGTGATGCCGCGCCGGCGCTCGTCGTCGGTCTGCTCGAAGCGGGCCACCGCGGCCGTCGCCAGCACGTGGGTCTGCAGCACCGCCATCGAGGTGTCCAGCCCGCGCAGCACCTCCACCGGCGGCGCGTCGCTGTAGGTGGCGATGCCGCGCAGCAGCCCGCGCAGCTGGCCCATGGCCGCGGCCGCCTCGGTGTCGTGGCCGACGACGTCGCCGATGACCAGCATCGTCGCCCCGCCCGGCTGCAGGAACGCGTCGTACCAGTCGCCGCCGACCCGCGCGGCCTCGACGGCCGGCAGGTAGCGGACGGCGATCTCCGCGTGGTCGGGCTCCGGCGGCTCGGTCAGCAGACTGCGCTGCAGGCCCTCGGCCAGCTGCTGCTGCTGGGCGTAGAGCCGGGCGTTGTCCAGGGCCAGGCCGGCTCGGTCGGCGACGTCCTGGGCGGTGATCATGTCCTCCCGCGTCAGGGACTCCCCGACGCCCGCGTACAGGGTCAGCACGCCGAGGGTGCGCCCGCGGCCGCGCAGCGGCAGGCAGGCCGCCGACTCGGGCGCCAGGGCGGTGAGCAGGTCCTGCGCCTCGCCCGTGGGCAGCAGCGTGCGCACCTCCGCGGCCGCGGCCCGCACCGCCTCGCCCGCGAGCAGCGCGCGGGCGACGGGGGAGGTGGCCGGCATGGCGTCGAGCCGGACGGCGGCGTAGCGCTCGACCAGCGCGCGCCGGGACGGGTCGGCGTGCCACCAGCCGACGTCGCGGGCGCGGCCGTCGGCGTCGACCACGGTGACGATGCACCACTCGGCCAGCGTCGGGACGACCAGCCGGGGGAGGTGGCCGGTGGCGCTCCGCGTGTCCAGGGCCCCGGACAGCTCGGCGCTGACCTGGGCGAGCAGGGCCAGCCGCTGGGCCGAGCGCTCGGCGTGGTCCCGGGCCAGCTTCCGCTCGGTGACCTCGATGAAGTAGACCGACAGGCCCTCGGGCGTCGGCCAGGCGCGCACCTCGTACCAGCCGTCCAGCGGCGCGGGGTAGTGCGCGTCGAAGTTCACCGGCAGCCCGGTCCGGACGGCGCTGCGGTAACTCTCCTCCCAGACGCTGTTCACCGTCGCGGGGAACGACGTCCAGATGACCTCGCCGAGCAGCTCCTCGCGGCTGCGGCCCAGCAGCCGCTCGGCCTCGGCGTTGACGTGCGTGAAGCGCCACTCGGGGTCCAGCGAGTAGAAGCCGGCCGGCATGGCCTCCAGCACCCGGGTGACGCGGACGTCGCCGGTGCGGTCCTCGGTGGTGTCGTACGCGGCGCCCAGCAGCCGGACGGCCCTGCCGTCCGGGCCGGCCAGCGCGCGGCCGCGGGCCTGCACCCAGCGGGTGTCGCCGTCCGGGCGCTCGACCCGGTACTCCGCCTCGAAGTCGCCGATGCCGTCGATGCAGGCGCGCAGCGCCTCGCTGACGCGGGGCAGGTCGTCGGGGTGCAGCCGCCGGTTGAAGGCGGTGATCGTGCCGTCGAAGTCCTCGGGCGTGTAGCCGAACACCGCCATCAGCGGGTCGTCCCACACCAGCTCGCCGGTGCGCAGGTCCCAGTCGAAGGTGCCCACGCGGCCGGCGTCCATCGCCAGCCGCCAGCGCAGGTGCTGGCGCTCGTACTCGCCGGTCAGCGCCGTGTACTCCAGCTCGGTCACCACCGAGGCGGCGAGCTGGCGCAGCGTGGCGGCGTCGGCCTCGGTCCACTCCCGCGGCAGCGGGTCGAACACGCACAGCGTCCCGACGACGTGCCCCTCGCCGTCGGTCAGCGGAGCACCGAGGTAGGCGACCACCAGCCCGCCGGTCACCGTGGGCAGGTGGGCGACCCGCTCGTCGGCCCGCGCGTCGGGGATGACCAGGGCGTCGGGGCCGGTGGCGGCGAGCGTGCACGGGGTGTCGGGGAGCCCGGTCTCGCGGGTCGCGCTGCCCGGGGGCAGTCCGGCGACGCCGGCGACGGTCTGCACGTCGTCCAGCAGGGAGATCTGGCCGGCCTGCGCGCCGAGCAGGCGTGCGGCGAGCTCGACCAGCCGGTCGAGGGCGGGCGAGCCGGCCTGGGCGCCCCGGAGCCGGCGGGCGGCGCGCAGGCGGGCAGGGTCGCTGCGCAGCGCCTCCGCCGCCAGTTCGACGTCGGACGCGCGCACAGCACTCTGCTGCCGCGGGGATCGCTCCACCGGTACCTCTCCACTGTCGACGGCTGGTGCCGGGGTGCTCCGAGCCCGCCGGCGGCCACGGCTGTTCGAGCTGCGCGGGATCCCCGCAGTTATGTCATGGTCCCTCGGTTGGGT
This sequence comes from Geodermatophilus siccatus, assembly GCF_900103785.1. Taxonomy (GTDB): domain Bacteria; phylum Actinomycetota; class Actinomycetes; order Mycobacteriales; family Geodermatophilaceae; genus Geodermatophilus; species Geodermatophilus siccatus. Next base: position 59,121 of record NZ_FNHE01000015.1, read on the forward strand.
GCAACGATCCTGACGCAGATCACGCTCCCCGCCACGGGGCGTGCCCGGTCAGCCTGTCGCCGCCCCCGCCGGCACGACGAGGGTCAGCGCCGTTCCCCCGGCGTGTTCCACGTGGAACCCGGCGCGCCGCAGCAGCGCCCGCAGCCGGACGACGTCCGCCGGCTCGCCGGTCGTGGTGGCGAGCAGCCGGGCGACGCGGCCCTTGTGCGCCTTGTTGGAGTGGCTGACCACCGCCCGCGTGCCGTCCGGGCGCTCGCTGAGCACCTCGAGGGTCACCGCGCCGGGCACCGGGGCCAGCGCGGCGTAGGCGCCGCTGCGCAGGTCGACCACCAGTTCGTCGACGCCGGCGAGCACCGGTCCCAGCGCCGGCCGCCACAGGGTGCGCAGCGTCGGCAGGCCGGGCAGCGCCGAGCCGGCCGAGAGCCGGTAGGCGGGGATGGGGTCGGTGCCGCGGACCACCCCGAACAGCGCCGACCCGACCGCCAGCCGCCGGTCGGCCCGCGCGCGCTGGGCGCGGGTCAGCGAGCGCACGTCGAGGGCGTCGTAGAGGACGCCGGTGTAGCGCTCGAGGGCGGGCATCGTGGGGGTGACGCGCAGCTCGGCGTTGCGCGCGATCTCGTCGTCCTGCTTCGCGGACAGGCCCAGCGCCGTCCGCGCTGCCGGGAGGTCCCCGGCGAGCTCGGCGAGCGCCGTGACCAGGCCGGCGCGGACGTCGGTCAGCTCGGGCCAGGACAGCGCGGCGAGGTCCAGCGCGGCGCCGTCCCCGCCCGGGGCCTTGGTCTCCGATGGGGGCAGCAGGACGAGCACGAGCTGTCACGCTACGTCGTAACCGGCCGCGTGTCGGATCCCGGTCGGGTCCCCTGCCGGGCCGCACCGGGGGTGGCGGGGACCACACTCGGGCCCTGCCGCCTCCCAGCCCCGGAGGACCGTCGCGGACAGAGGAGAACCGGTCGCCGGGGCACCCGGGCGGTGGGCACCGCGGCCGGCACAGAGGCGTGCCGGCGCCGACGAGGAGGAGCGTCCGTGGCAGGCAACAAGGCAGTCATGTACATGGGTCCAGGGAAGGTCGAGGTCAAGGACCTCGAGTACCCCGGGTTGGAGCTCAAGGAGGGACCGGGGGTCAACCCGGCCAACGTCGGCCGCAAGACCCCGCACGGGGTCATCCTCCGGACGGTTGCCACCAACATCTGCGGCAGCGACCAGCACATGGTCCGGGGGCGCACGACGGCGCCCGAGGGTCTGGTGCTCGGCCACGAGATCACCGGGGAGATCATCGAGAAGGGAAACGACGTCGAGTTCCTGCAGGTCGGGGACATCGTCAGCGTGCCGTTCAACATCGCCTGCGGCCGCTGTCGCAACTGCAAGGAGGGCAAGACCGGCATCTGCCTGAACGTCAACCCCGACCGCCCGGGCTCGGCCTACGGCTACGTCGACATGGGCGGCTGGACCGGCGGCCAGGCCGAGTACGTGATGGTCCCGTACGCGGACTGGAACTGCCTGAAGTTCCCCGACCGCGACCAGGCGCTGGCCAAGATCCGCGACCTCACGATGCTGTCGGACATCTTCCCGACCGGCTACCACGGCTGCGTGACCGCCGGGGTCGGCACCGGGTCGACGGTGTACATCGCCGGCGCCGGGCCGGTCGGGCTCGCCGCGGCGGCCTCAGCGCACCTGCTCGGGGCGGCCGTCGTCATCGTCGGCGACCTCAACGCCGACCGGCTGGCCCAGGCCCGCAGCTTCGGCTGCGAGACCGTCGACGTCTCCAAGGGCGACCCCAAGGACCAGATCGCCGAGATCCTCGGCGAGCCGGAGGTCGACTGCGGCGTCGACGCGGTGGGCTTCGAGGCCCGCGGGCACGGGCCGGGCTCGCAGCAGGAGGCCCCTGCGACGGTGCTCAACTCGCTGATGGACATCACCCGCGCCGGTGGCGCGCTCGGCATCCCCGGTCTCTACGTGACCGGTGACCCGGGCGCGGTCGACGACGCGGCCAAGCAGGGCTCGCTGTCCATCCGGCTGGGGCTGGGCTGGGCGAAGTCCCACGCCTTCACCACCGGCCAGTGCCCGGTGATGCGCTACAACCGGCAGCTGATGATGGCGATCCTGCACGACCGGGTGCAGATCGCGAAGGCGGTGAACGCCGAGGTCATCCCGCTGGAGGACGCGCCGCGGGGCTACCAGGAGTTCGACAAGGGCGCGGCGAAGAAGTACGTGCTCAACCCGAACGGCCTGATCCCGGCCGCGTGAACCGACGATCACGGCGCCGTGACCACCTCCGGCCCGTCCGGGGTGGTCCCGGCGCCGTGATCGCGCCGGAGCTCACGTCCAGTACAGGAGCTGGGCCGAGGGCAGCCGCTCGGCGAGCGCGGCCTCGAACCAGGCGCGCAGCTCGGCCATCGTCTCCCTCGGGTAGACGTGCTTGACCGAGCCGTACTTCCCGCGCTTGGTCGTGCGCCGGGCCTCGTCCATGTCGAGCTTCGTGCGCGGGTACCAGTCCAGCAGCGTCTCCTTGCTGCCGGGCGTGAAGCGGTGGGTGATGCACTCGACGGTGAGGTCCGCGTCGGCCGGGAGCGCGGCGGCGAGGGTGTCGAGCAGGTCGCCGTACTCCTCGCGCCAGCCCTCGACCGGCATGATCGGCGCGATGGTCAGGCCCACCGGGTAGCCGGCCGCGGCCACCGCGGCCAGCGCCGCCACCCGACCGGACACCGGCGACGTCGCCCCCTCGAAGCGCCGCGCCACCGAGGCCGCGTTGACCGAGAACCGCAGCCGCGTGCGCCCGCCGTGCGGCAGGTCGAGCAGGCCGGCGACGTCGTCGAACTTGGTGGTCGCCCGCAGCTGCACCGGCCCGGGCCAGTCGTGCGTGCCGAAGTGCTCGACCATCCGCGCCAGGCCGCCGGTCAGGTGCTCGATCGCCAGCGGGTCGGTGTAGCAGGAGGCCTCGAACGTCGTCCCCTCGCCGCCGCGCTCGAGCGTGCCCGAGGTGACCGCGCCGCGCCCGACGTACTCGTCGAGGCCGTCGAGGACCTCGTCGAGGTCGGCGAAGACACGGGTGACCGGCGGGCCGGACAGCGAGCCGGCGAGGTAGCAGTACTGGCAGTGCGCGGGGCAGCCCTCGGCCAGGTCGACGCGCCAGTCCGCCGACGGCGGGATCGGCTGCAGCCTGCGCTTGGACGGCGCGGGGACGACGAGCGCGAGGGTGTCCTTGGCGCGCATGAAGGCAGCGCGGTCGCCGTCCCCGCGCAGGTTGGGCAGCCGGTCGCCGGGCAGCAGCTCGACGTCGGACACCCCTGCGGCCTCGAGCCGCGCGAGGACGCGCTGCCCGTACGGCCGCTCGGCGGCCGAGCGGGTGACGAGGACGCGCGACGGCGTCCACAGGCGGGTCGGGGACGGGGCGGTGGGGGAAGGGGCGAGCGCGGCGGTCATCACCCGGCACAACACCGGGCGGGACGACGTCCGTGCAGGTCAGGAGGTGAGTTCGACCACCACGGGGGCGTGGTCGCTGGCACCCTTGCCCTTGCGCTCCTCGCGGTCGATGCGCGCGCCGCCGACCCGGGCGGCCAGGGCCGGTGAGCCCAGCACGAAGTCGATCCGCATCCCCTCGCGGCGGGGGAAGCGCAGCTGGGTGTAGTCCCAGTAGGTGTACACGCCGGGGCCGGGGGTGTACGGCCGGACCACGTCGGCGTACCCGGCGTCGACGATCGCGCGGAACGCGGCCCGCTCCGGCTCGGAGACGTGCGTGGAGTGGGCGAAGACCCGCACGTCCCACACGTCGTCGTCCTGCGGGGCGATGTTCCAGTCGCCGACCAGGGCGACCTGCGCACCGGCGTCCTCGGCCAGCCACCCGGTGGCCGCGCTCCGCAGCGCCTCGAGCCACTGCAGCTTGTACTGGTAGTGCGGGTCGGTCAGCGTGCGCCCGTTGGGCACGTAGAGGCTCCACACCCGCACCCCGCCGCAGGTGGCGCCCAGCGCGCGGGCCTCCGGCGCGGGGTCGACGCCCTCCTTCGCCGACCAGGTCGGCATCCCGGGGAAGCCGACCTCGACGTCCTGCAGGCCGACACGGGACAGCACCGCCACCCCGTTCCACTGCGAGTGGCCGACGTGCGCGACCTGGTAGCCGAGGTCGGTGAAGCGGGACTCGGGGAACTGGTCGTCGCGGCACTTCGTCTCCTGGAGAGCCAGGACGTCGACGTCCGAGCGCTGCAGCCAGGCGACCACGCGGTCGGCGCGGGTGCGGATCGAGTTGACGTTCCAGGTGGCGAGACGCACGGGAACCGACCATACGGAGTGCTCGACGGGCCCGGTCCGGGCTCCGGGCGGCCGTCCGGCGTGAACCCCTCCACGTCCGGGGTACACGGACGGGTGGCGGTCGAGGTGTGGGAGTCGTGAGGGCGCTGCGCCGGCGCGACGGGTGGGAGCATGGGGGGTGACGGGCTGCCACGGGTCGCCCCACGTCGAGACAGTCAGCGAGGAGGACCCGTGAGCGAGCACGACTGGGACCTGACGCGTCCCATCGGCCCGTCGCGGCCCCTGCCGCCACCGCCGGAGAGCCCGCGCCGGGGGACGCCCGCTCCCCGTGGCCGCGGCCTCGCCGCGACGCTGGGCCTGACCGTGGTGAACGCCGTCCTCCCGGGGACGGCGTTCCTCGCAGCCGGTCGGCGCCGGATGGGCGCGCTGGTCCTCGTGGTCTTCCTGCTGCTGGTCGGCGGCGCCGCGTGGCTGGCCACCACGGGTCAGCGGGTCGCCGCGCAGATCGCCGTCGACGCCTCCGCGCTGATCTGGGTGTTCGGCGGGATCGTCGTCCTGGGCCTGCTGTGGGTCGCCGTCGTCGTCGGGGGCTACCGCGCGCTGCTGTCGCCGCGCACCTCCCGCGGCGGGAAGGTGCTGGGCGGCGTCCTGGTGGCCGCGCTGGTGGCCGGCATCGCGTACCCGGTGGTCACGGCCGGCCAGGTGGCGCTGGCCCAGCGCGGCCTCATCGACGGGCTCTTCGCCGATCGCGAGTCGGCCACGGTGACCGCCGGGGTCGACCCCTTCGGCGACCAGGAGCGGGTCAACGTGCTGCTGCTGGGCGGGGACGGCGGCGAGGGCCGCGAGGGCGTGCGCACCGACACCGTGATCGTGGCCAGCATCGACACCGACACCGGCGACACGACGCTGTTCAGCCTGCCGCGCAACCTCGAGGACCTGCCGTTCCCGGCCGACAGCCCGCTCGGCGACGTCTACCCGGACGGCTTCGACGCCGGCAGCGAGAGCGAGAGCCTGCTCAACGCCGTCTACCGCAACGGCCCCCGTGACCACCCCGACGTCCTCGGGCCGACCGACGACCCCGGGGCGGACTTCCTCAAGCTCGGGGTCGGCGAGGCGCTCGGCCTGGACATCCACTACTTCGTGCTGGTCAACCTCGACGGGTTCAGCCGGCTGGTCGACGCCCTCGGCGGGATCACCGTCGACGTCAACTACTGGGTGCCCATCAACGGCAACCCCGGCACCGGCGAGCTGCCCGACGACTACATCGAGCCCGGTCCCGACCAGCGGATGGACGGCGCGCGGGCGCTGGCCTTCGCCCGCGGTCGCTTCGGCCTCACCGACTACGACCGGATGGCCCGTCAGCGCTGCACGATCAGCGCGATCATCGAGGCCGCCGACCCGGTGACCCTGCTGGAGCGCTACCAGGAGCTCGCGGCCACCACGCAGGACATCGTGAGCACCGACATCCCCCGGTCGGCCCTCGACGACTTCGTCGACCTGGGGTTCCTGGTCAAGGACGCCGAGGTGCGCAGCGTGGTCTTCGACGACACCGTGATCAACCCGGCCTACCCCGACTACGACCGGATCCGCTCGATCGTCGACGAGGCGCTGCACCCCGCACCGGCGGCCGACGACGCCGCGAACGGCACACCTGCGCCGACACCCACGCCGGCCCCCGGCTCGCCGACCGCGGCGCCGGGCGTGCCCACGGGCGAGGCCGGGGCGGTGACGGACGTGACCGACGCCTGTGCCTACGACCCCGCCCGGGCCGCCGAGGCCCGCGCCGCGGGCGAGCCGCCGAACCGGGCCGACTGAAGAAGGACCACCCTCCTCCCCCCCGGAGAAGGACCCCGTCCCCCTCACCCCTCGCACGTTCGGGGCGAGCCTCTGGACGGGGCCTCGCGGCGGGACCCTGCAGGGCGGCCGTTCCCGTGCCCCACCGAGGTCGGGGCAGGTCCCAGGAGAGGAACCGGCGGGTGACGCCGCCTAGGGTCGATCGCATGACCTCACCCGCGGGGGACCGCCGCGAGCGCCTCGTCGCGCTGCTCGTGGCCGGCGTGGCCGTCGTCCTGCTGGTGTCGTCGCCCACCTGGTTCGCCAGCGGCCGGACCGGCGTGGGGGTCGCCCAGCTGTTCCTCGGCGCGGTCCTCGCCGCGGTCGCGGCCTTCCTGTACCGGCGCGCGCAGCGCCGCTGACCACCGCACCCGACGCGGGGCCGTCCCGCCCCGGCCGCGGCTCGTGGACGGTCGCATTGCGCCGCGACGCGACCGGCAGCACGCTGACCGGACCTGTCGATGACCGAGTGGAGGTCGGCGTGAAGCTGGACAAGCAGGAGCTGGTGCGGGTGCTGCACACGGAGGGCGACAACGAGACCGCCGACAAGGTGGCCGCCCAGCTGCCCGACGAGATCGACACCGAGCGGGACGGCGACACGCTCGACGGGCTCGGGCTGGACCGCACGCAGCTGATGGCCAAGCTCGCCGGCGGCGGCTTCGGCGGGACGATCGCCCCCTGACGTCGTTCCGGCGGCTCAGCGGGCGCGGAGCCCGGCGCCCAGCTCGACGGCGTGGTCGAGGAACGGGACGACGACGGCCGGGTCGACCCCGTCCGGGGCGGTGAACTCGAGTGCGCGGACCTGGCGTCCGGTGCCCGTCAGGCGCCCCTCCGGGTCGGGCAGCCGTGCGCCGTGCTCGAACACCAGCTGCACGCGCTCGGCTCCCGGGAAGAGGGCGCAGACGAAGCCGGCGGCGGGATCGCGGTAGTTGATCGAGTGCCAGCCGTGCCGCACCCGCTCCTCGAGCTGCGGATGGGCGTCCAGCAGCACGGTGCGCAGCCGCTGCGCGGTGGCCGCCACCCCGTCAGGGTGCTCGCTCAGCAGGTCGTCGGCTCCCGGGTCCCTGGGCACGGCTGCAGCCTGGCACCGGGCACCGACAGCCGGGAACGGCTGCCGGTGCCCGGCCGGGTCCTCCCTCAGCCGGCGTACGGGCGCTCGCGCGCCAGCTCCTCCTTGGCCACCCCGCGGATGTGCACGGCGTCCGGGCCGTCGACGATGCGCAGCGTGCGGGCGCTGGCGTAGAAGCGGGCCAGCACGGTGTCGTCGCTGACGCCGGCCCCGCCGTGCAGCTGGATGGCCCGGTCGATGACGTCGAGGGCGACCCGGGGGGCGGCGACCTTGATCGCGGAGATCTCGGTTCGGGCACCCTTCGCCCCGTGCTTGTCGATCAGGTCCGCGGTCTTGAGCACGTAGAGCCGGGCCTGGTCGATCTCCATCCGCGACAGGGCGATCGCCTCGCGCACGGTGCCCTGGTCGGCCAGCGGCCGGCCGAACGCCACCCGGGCCTTCGACCGCTCCACCATCAGCATCAGCGCCCGCTCCGCCATGCCGATCGCCCGCATGCAGTGGTGGATGCGGCCGGGGCCGAGCCGGGCCTGGGCGATCATGAAGCCGTCGCCCTCACCGGCCAGGACGTTCGACACCGGCACCCGGACGTCGGTGAACCGCAGCTCCGAGTGGCCGTGCTGGTCCTGGTACCCGAAGACCGGCAGGTGCCGCACGATCTCGAAGCCGGGGGTGTCCCGGGGGACGAGCACCATCGACTGCTGGCGGTGCGGCGGCCCGTCGGGGTCGGTCTTGCCCATGACGATGAAGATCTGGCAGCGCTCGTCGGCGGTGCCGGTGATCCACCACTTGCGGCCGTTGATGACGTACTCGTCGCCGTCGCGCACGATCGAGGTCTGGATGTTCCGGGCGTCGGACGACGCGACGTCCGGCTCGGTCATCGCGAACCCGGAACGGATCTCGCCCTCCAGCAGGGGGGTGAGCCAGCGCTCCTTCTGCTCGGGCGTGCCGAACAGCATCAGGGTCTCCATGTTCCCGGTGTCCGGGGCCCCGCAGTTGGTCACCTCGGGGGCGATCACCGGCGACCAGCCCATGATCTCGGCGACGGAGGCGTACTCCAGGTTGGTCAGCCCGCCGAGTTCGTGGTGGAAGAGGTTCCAGAGGCCACGCTTGCGGGCCTCGACCTTCAGCTCCTCGAGCACCGGGGGGTGCTCGTGGTTGTCGTGACCGCGTTCGGCGCGCCACGCCTCGTACACCGGCTCGGCGGGGAAGACCTGCTCACGCATGAAGTCCCACATCCGGCCGCAGACGTCCTCGGCTCGTGCGGAGAGGGCGAAGTCCATGGACGCAACGTAGAGGGCGGCGTGACCGGCGTCTCGCCAGGGGTCCGTCGTGCGGTCCCGGGTCAGGACGGCGGGTCGTCGTCCGGCCGCCACTCCCCGGCGGGCAGCCAGCAGCTGAACGCGAACGGGCAGCCGATCAGCACCAGCAGGGCCATCAGGCCGAAGGCCGCCGGCCCCAGCAGGAGCGGCGCGGCGACGACCACCACCGCACCCAGCACCACCACCCAGAGCGCACCGCGGCCCGGTGGGGGGCCCAGGGTGCCCGGGCCGGCGGCCAGCCGAGCGGCGAGGTCGGGGTCGTCGCGGGCGAGGGCCTCGCCCAGGGCGCGCAGCACGGGGTCGTCGTCCACGGCACGGGCCTCCGGTTCCGGCACGTGCGGCGCCCCTGGCTCGGGCGCGGGCAGGACGTCGTCCCCCGGGTCGAGTCCCCGACTGCCAGCCTCCGCCGCGGACCGCGGGACCGCCAGCCCCCTGTGCGCGCCGTCCGGCCGCGGATGCGCCGGAGGCCGGGCCCCGTGCGGGGCCCGGCCTCCGGCAACGTGCGGGAACGGCCCTGCTGCAGGGCCCGCCGGCCCCGTCCTCCCCACCGCGAGCTCGCGGTGAGGAGGACGGGGTCCTCTGTCAGACGCGCGAGGCGCGGCCGGTGACGGTGTTGCGCACCGGGCCCAGCGCGATGACCAGACCCACGACCGCGGTGAGGACGTGCAGGACGTTGTCAGCGGCGTTGATGCTGAGGAAGTCCCACGTCTTGCCGATCGCGATCAGCCCGTAGACGAACGCGGCGCCGTAGCCGACGGCCAGCAGCCAGCCGTAGGTGCGCGCGCCGGCCAGGGTGCGGGCCAGCAGCAGGCCGGCCGCACCGATGACGATGTGGACGACGTTGTGCATGCCGTTGATCTCGAACCCGAGCAGGGTCCGGTTGGTGTCGTGGGCGAAGAAGTCGCCGAATCCGGTGACGAAGAAGCCGACGATCCCCACCAGCAGGTAGATGGCGCCGAACGCCAGCGCCAGGAGCTGCGGCCAGGTCCGCGCTCCGCTGGTCGTGTTGCCCGCAGTAGCGGCCATGGTGTCCTCCAGGGTGCAGTCAATCCGCCACGGTTCGACGGGTCTGGGTGTGCGATACCCGCCGCGGACGTTCCGGAACGGATGTCACCCGTCCGTGTTGGGCACCACACACCGGCGGATGGCCCCGCCGACGGGCCGCCGCAGCGACCCGCACCAGCTGTTCGTCGGCCGGCGCCCGGGCGGTTCACCACGCCGCTGTCCCCGGCGTGTCGTGTACCCCGGAAAGGGCACGCGCGACATCCCGTAATCAGCGGCTCCCGCGACTACGGTCGGGGCCCACCCGGTCCCACCGGGCGGAGAGGCCGGTCCTGACCCCGTGCGCCACGGGGGACCACGGGGTCAGGACCGCTCGCCCCCTGCTCAGCGCCGCGTGGCCCGGGCCCGGCGGACGACGAAGGGGCCGATCGCCAGCAGGTCCACCGGGGCCGAGCCGAAGCACTCCAGGGCGTCGCGGGGGTCGTCGACCATCGGCCGGCCGGCGGTGTTGAGGCTGGTGTTGACCACGACCGGCAGGCCGGTGCGCCGCTCGAACGCCGCGATCATCCGGTGCACCAGCGGCTCGGTCTCGCGGTCGATCGTCTGGATGCGCGCCGTCCCGTCGACGTGGGTGACCGTCGGGATGCGGTCCTTCCACTCCGGGGCGACGTCGTGCACGAAGAGCATGTACGGCGAGGGGATCGGACCGCGGCCGAAGATCTCGGGCGCCCGCTCCAGCAGGACCATCGGCGCCACCGGGCGGAACTGCTCGCGACCCTTGACGTCGTTCATCCGCTCGAGGTTGGCCTCGTGGCCGGGGTGGGCCAGCAGCGAGCGGTGCCCCAGGGCGCGCGGGCCGAACTCCGAGCGGCCCTGGAACCAGGCGACGATGCCGTTGTCGGCCAGCACCTCGGCCACGGCCTCGGCGACGTCGTCGGGCCGCTCGTAGTCGATGGCCGCCGTCTGCAGCCACCGCTCGATCTCGTCGTCGGTCCAGCTGCGGCCCAGCGCGGCGCCCGGCATCGGCTCGGTGCGCTCGCCGAGCTCGGTGGCCACGTGCAGCGCCGCGCCCAGCGCCGTCCCGGCGTCACCGGCAGCCGGCTGCACCCAGACCTCCTCGAACGGGCTCTCGGCCAGGATGCGGGTGTTGGCCACGCAGTTGAGCGCGGTGCCGCCGGCCAGGGTGAGGGTCCTCTCGCCGGTCTGCTCGTGCACCCAGCAGGCCAGGTCGACGAGCACCTCCTCGAGGCGCTGCTGGACGCTGGCGGCGAGGTCGGCGTGGGCCTCGGTCCAGTCGTCGCCCTTGCCCAGGCGGGGGGCGAACTCGGTGAAGTCGATCCTCTCGGTGACGAAGCCGCCGTCCCCGGTGGCCCGGATCAGCCCCGACAGCTCGCCGACGAACCGCGGCTTGCCGTAGGAGGCCATCGCCATGACCTTGAACTCGTCGGAGCTGCGCAGGAAGCCGAGGTGGTCGGTGAGCTCCTCGTACATCAGGCCCAGCGAGTGCGGCAGCGTCTGGCCGGCCAGGACCTCCAGCCGGCCGTCGGTGTATCGGCCGGCGAGGTGGCTGTGCGCCTCGCCGCGGCCGTCGAGCACCAGCACCGCGTTGTCCCGCTGCGGCGCGGCCAGCCCCGCGGACGCCGCGTGCGCCACGTGGTGCTTGACGAAGCGGACCTTCGCCGGGTCGAGGCCGGGCAGGGCGTGGGCGAGGAAGTCCGGCGCCATCTCGGCGTACTTCTTGCGCATGACGTCGCCGCCGTCGAACAGCCCGGACTCCTCCGGCGTGGCCATCAGCGCGGGGTCGAAGGAGTAGGCGACCGCGTCGAGCTCCTCGGGGCGGATGCCGGCCTCCCTCAGGCACCACGCCGCGGACAGCTCGGGCAGCTCCCAGGCGCTCCACGGCAGGGGACGCTTGCCGTGCTTGCGCCGGCTGAACCGCTCCTCCTCGGCCGCAGCCACGACCCGGCCGTCGACGACCAGGGCCGCCGACGGGTCGTGGTAGATCGCGTTGATGCCCAGGACCTTCACCCGTGTACTCCTCCCGCCGCCGGGCTCGGAGGACGCCCGGTCTCTGTGGTGATCATGGAGCCGTCGACAGCACTTCGCAGGACGAGGGCTTCCGCGTGGCCCCGTCCCGGGTCCCGCCCCGAGCTCTGACGGCCCCCGTGCAGGGTCCCGCCGCGAGCCTGCGAGTGACGGGGGGCACGGGGGCCCTTCGCGGGGAGGACGGGGTCCTCTCTTCAGGTGTCGCGGCGCTCGAGCAGGTCGTTGTCCAGGACGGCGGCCAGCGCCAGCGTCTTGTAGCCGACCTCCTCGAACAGGACGACGAGCCGGTCGTCCTCGACGCGCATGACCACGCCGGGCCCCCACTCGGCGTGCTGCACCGGGGTCTGCGCCGGGAACGGCGTCTCGTCGTCGTCGGGTTGCTCCTGGGACAGGCCGGCGTCGCAGTTGTCGCAGTTGCCGCACGGCTGCTCCAGCTGCTCGCCGAAGTAGCCCAGCAGGAACTGCCGCCGGCACTCGGTGGTCTCGGCGTAGCCGCGCATCATCTCGACCCGGCTCTGGTCGACCCGCTCGTGGTGCTCGGCCAGCTCCCGGGCCGCAACCGCGGCGTCGCCGGGGTCGGGTGCGCCCTCCACCGGGTGGGCGGCGCCCTCCTCGTCGAGCGCGACCGCCGACACCTGCTCGAGCAGGTTCAGGTCGCGGGCCAGGGGGGTGGCGGGCCGGCCGGTCTCCTCCCGCAGCTGCTTGACGTCGACGCCGTCGTCGATGCCGGCGGCCTGCGCGGCCGCGACCAGGCCGGCGACCTGCTGCAGCTCCTCCTCCGGCGGGATGCCGGCGGCGAAGAACTTCCGCAGACCCAGGTCCTCCTGGCGGTACACGAGCAGAGCCAGCGCGGGTTGCCCGTCCCGGCCGGCGCGGCCGATCTCCTGGTAGTAGCTGTCGACGGAGTCGGCGGGCTCGGCGTGGACGACGAAGCGGGTGTCCGGCTTGTCGATGCCCATGCCGAAGGCGGTCGTCGCGACGACGACGTCCAGCTCGTCGTCCATGAAGGCGCGCTGGGTGTCCTCGCGCTCGGACTTCTTCAGTCCCGCGTGGTAGGGCCGCACCCGCAGCCCGCGCTGGGTGAGCTCGGCGGCGATCGACTCGGTGCCCTTGCGGGTGGCGCTGTAGACGATGCCCGGGGTCCGCCCCTCACCGACCAGCTCGGTGACCCGGTCGAGCACCGCCTGCTCCTTGGTGCGGGCGTCGGCGTGCTGCTCGACCTCCAGCCGGATCTCCGGCCGGTCGAACCCGGCCACGACGACCCGGGCGTCGCGCATGCCCAGGCGCTCGACGATCTCCGCGCGCACCGGGGGCGCGGCGGTGGCGGTGAGGGCCAGCACGGTCGGGTGACCGAGCTGCTCGATGACCCCGCCCAGCCGCAGGTAGTCGGGGCGGAAGTCGTGGCCCCAGGCGGAGACGCAGTGCGCCTCGTCGACGACGAACAGCGCCGGGCGGGCCCGGGCGACGGCCTCCACGACGTCGGGCTTGGTCAGCTGCTCGGGCGCGAGGAAGAGGTGGCGGACCGTTCCGTCCGCCAGGCCCTCGAGGGCGGCGCGCTGGTCGCCGGTGGAGAGGGCGGAGTTGAGCTGGGCGGCCCGGCCCTCCAGTCCGTCGAGCTCGTCGAGCCGGTCGACCTGGTCGCGCTGCAGCGCGATGAGCGGGGACACGACGAGCACCGGCCCGTCGACCAGCTGCCCGGCGACCTGGTAGACGGCGGACTTCCCGGCGCCCGAGGGCAGCACCGCGAGGGTGTCCCGCCCGGAGACGACCGACTGCATCGCCTCCTCCTGGCCGGCCCGGAACTCCTCGTAGCCGAGCAGCTCGCGCGCGGTCTCCCGGATGCGGCGGGTGCGGACGGAGGGCGACGCCCCGGCGGGGTCGGTCTGCTTCTTGCGGGGCACCGGCACCCGCTGCCCGACCGCTGGGATCGGCAAACGACGCGCAGGTGGACGCCCGGGCGTTCCCGCGGCGACGTTCCCGCGGGACGCCGGGGCCGTCACCGCAGGTGCGCTCGACGGGACCCCACGTCGGCGGAGTCGGCGGCCGCGCGGCCGGCCCGGTAGCCCCCGGCGTCCATCGACGACCGGCTGCGGGTGCTGCGCACCCGCGGGAACAGCTCGGTGAACGCGTCGTCGACCGCCTCCTGGCGCGAGCGCAGCACCGGCAGCAGGTCCACGCCCTGCTCCGCCGCCGCCGCTCTGGTCGCCCGCTCGCGGGCGCTCGTCAACCGCTCGCCGATGCGGCCCGCGTAGCCCAGCAGGAACGCCCGGCGGAACGAGCGGGAGGCCGACCGTCGTCCCGCCGCCCGCTCGGCGGCCCCCAGCGCCTGACCGACCTGCAGGAGCAGCGAGGTGAACAACAGCTCCACGGCGTCGAGGTCGGCGGCGACCCCGACCAGGTTGGCGATGCCCAGCTCCGGATACCAGACCAGCCGGACACCGTTGGCGTCGGCGACCGCGCCCAGCAGCTGGGTCTTCGCCCGCACGTACGGGTCGTCGACGTGCACCCGGCGGGTGGCGACGTCGGTGCGGGGCGGCGTCCCGCCGGGGTCCAGGAGCACCGCGTCCACAGCGTGCCGGGTCATCAGCTCCTGGGCCTCGGCGGTGAGCGCCTCGGCCTCGTCGGGGTACTCGGTCGACTCGGCCGTGGCCAGCAGCGCCCGGATGCGGCGCAGCACCCGTGCGTCGTCGGGGGCGGCCGCCGTGCCCGCCCGGCGCGCAGCCGCACCCCAGCGGGACGGTGGCGGGACGAGCTGGTCGATCCGGGCCAGGCAGGTCAGCGCGCCGGCGAGCAGCAGGACGGTGCGCCACGACTCCACGGCCGGCCCGCCCTCCGCGCGGTGCCAGGCGGCCACGACCGCCGGGTCCCCGGGCGTCAGGGCGCCCAGCTCGCGCAACTGGTCCACCCACACCTCCGGCGCACCGAGTGGACGACGTCGGCCGGCTGCCACCCCCGCTCCCAGGCCGCGGCGAGCGCCGACAGCAGCGCCCGGGTGGCGCCCCCGGAACCGTCCACCGCGGGGTCGCGCGCGGCCAGGACGGCGGCCATCCCCTCCGCGTCGTGGCCGTCGGGGTGCCGGTCACCCTGGAGCAGGAGCTCCCGGAGAGCCAGGGGTCGTCCGCGGTCGTGGTCGCCATGCCCGGGATGCTCTCCCGGCGGTCGGGCGTCGGCGGTGCAGCCCTGTGGACGGCGGGTCGCCGTCCACAGGTGTGCCGCCCAGCGGGCGCGGGTCACCTCGGACGGCGGAGCCAGTCCCGCTCGATCTGCTCCGCGGTCACCGGGCTGCCGAGGAGGAAGCCCTGGACCTGGGGGCACCCCAGCTCCCGGAGGCGCTGCAGCTGCGCTCCCGTCTCCACGCCCTCGGCGGTGACGGTGGCGCCGAGGTGCCCGGCCAGCGCGAGCACGGCGGAGACGATCGCGTCGGTCGGGCGGTCGTCGGGCAGTCGCGCGACGAAGGAGCGGTCGAGCTTGAACGCCTGCGGCGTCCGCTCGCGCAGCGCCGCGAAGCTGGAGTAGCCGGTGCCGAAGTCGTCCAGGGCGAGCGTCACGCCCGCGGCGGTGAAGCGCTCCAGGGCTGCCCGTGCCCCCGGCTCCATGGCGTAGGACTCGGTCATCTCGAGCTCGAGGGCGTCCGCGGGCAGGCCGACACGGTCGAGCCGCGCCAGGACGCGCGGGGCGAAGTCCGCGGGGAGCAGCTGACGGGTCGAGACGTTGACCGCCACGCGAGGGGTCGAGGTGGGCCCGAAGGCCCGTCGCCACTGCGCCGCCTGGGTGCAGGCCTGCTCGAGCACCTGCATGCCGAGGTCGTGGATCAGCCCGGTCTCCTCGGCCACGGCGATGAACTCCGCCGCCGGCACGTCCCCCCGGTCGGCGTCGTGCCACCGGGCGAGCGTCTCGACCGCCGCGAGCCGGCCGTCGGTCACCCGGACGATCGGCTGGTAGGCGACGGTCACCGCTCCGGCTGCGACCGCCCGGCGCAGCGCGGCGCGCAGCCCCAGCCGGTCCCGGGTCTGGCGGCGCAGCGGTTCGTTGAACACCTCGTACCGGTTGCCCCCGGTCGCCTTGGCCCGCTGCAGGGCCAGGTCGGCCGCTCGGAGGACCTCCTCGGCGTGCCCGTCCTCGTCCGACCCGGTCAGGCCGCCCCGCTCCCCGCGGAGGCGCGGTCCCGCGAGGCCCTCGGCGTCGGCGACGGCGACCCCGACGCTGCCCGTGACGACGACCTCCCGGCCGTCGAGGGCACACGGCTCGGCCAGCGCGGCGAGCAGCCGCTCGGCCACCCCCGCCGCCTCCTCGACGCCGGTCACGCCGTCGAGCAGGACGGCCAGCTCGTCCCCGCCCAGGCGGCTGACCAGGTCGCCGGGCCGCACCGCCCGCTCCAGCCGGCGCGCGACCGTCACGAGCAGCTCGTCGCCGGCGTCGTGCCCCAGCTGGTCGTTGACCCCCTTGAAGCCGTCGAGGTCGCAGTAGAGCACCGCGAACCTGGTGTCCGGACTGCGCTCGGCCCGGTGCGCCGCGGCCTCCAGGCGGTCCATGAGCAGCACCCGGTTGGCCAGCCCGGTGAGGGAGTCGTGGACGGCCGCGTGCTCGGCGGCCGCGATGCTGGCCTGCCGGCCGGTGACCAGCGCGCCGAGGGTCAACCCCGCCAGGGTCAGGGTCACCAGGCCCAGCTGCAGTCGCAGCGGACTGTCCACGACGTCCCGGCCGACCAGTGCCACGGCGACGGCGTTCGCGACGAGGACGGCGAACACCACCCGGGGCAGCCCGCCACGCACGGCGATCCAGATCAGCGGCACGTACACCAGGTAGGCCAGGTCCAGCCCACCGACCGCCGGCTCGCCGTAGGCCAGGTAGACCGTCGCGAGCAGCAGGGTGGCCTGCCCGGCGAGCTCCACCCGCTGGTCCAGCAGGCGCGCGGCGAGCCGGCCCAGCCACCGTGGCCGGACCCGGACCGACCAGGACGGGGGTCCGTACCGGCGTCCGACCTGGGGCGGGCCGGCGAGCGGGGGTCGGTCGCGCCAGAGCACGGGCACCCGCCGGCTCGCGACGAGCAGGGCGGGCGTCAGCACCCCGACGCCCGTGGCCCGGCCGGACCAGAAGCCGAGGACGCCGCGGAACAGCTCGCCCCAGGTCAGCAGCCCGGCGACGGTGTAGTGCAGGACCTGGACGACCGCGACGACGAACGGTCCGGCGACGGCGGCCAACCCCAGCAACCAGAAGGCGTCACGCTGACCGGGCAGGCGCGGGTCGATCCGCAGCCGCCGCAGGAGCAGCCAGGCCACGGCCGTGTAGACGACGGTGCTGACCACGCCGCCGAGCCAGACGCCGACCCAGCTGACGTCCGGACCGCTCACCACCAGTCCGTGCAGCGGGTCGGTCAGCAGGAGGAGCGGGGCGTAGCGCAGCCCGAACACGAGCAGCAGGGCGAAGCTCAGCCCGGTCGGGGGGTACCACAGCGACACCTCCTGGCGGGCCTGGAAGACGCTGGCCAGGGCGTCCAGCGCCAGCCAGAGCCCCAGGTACACCACCGAGACGATCAGCGGACCCCGCCACCGGCGCATGCGCTCCCGTCCTCCTGCTCTCCCGACGGGCATCGGGCGCCGGCTGCATCCGACCTCGTCCAGGTCTGGGTCCTACCCCGCTGGACGCGGTCCACCGGTGGCGGACCGGGGAGATCGCGATGCCGTCCACGGCCGGGACGACGGTGCGCCGCGGGCTAGGGTCGGACCGTGCCCGCCTACCGGATCGCCGAGGCCGCGGGCCTGCTCGGCGTCAGCGACGACACGGTGCGCCGCTGGATCGACAGCGGCCGGCTGCCGGCCTCGCGGGACGGCGGGGGGCCCGCGCACGTCGACGGCGCCGACCTCGCCCGGCTCGCCGCGCAGCTGCACGAGGCGCCCGAGCCCGGCACCACCCGCGGCTCCTCGGCCCGCAACCGGCTGACCGGCATCGTGACCCGCGTCGTCCGCGACACCGTGATGGCGCAGGTGGAGATCCAGGCCGGGCCGTTCCGGCTGGTGTCCCTGATGTCGCGCGAGGCGGCCGACGAGCTCGGGCTGGACGTCGGCGTCCGTGCGATCGCCACGGTCAAGGCCACCCAGGTCAGCGTCGACGTCCCCTGATCGACCGCAACAGCGGAGCGCTGCCTGATCGGGTAGTCGCACCTGCGTAACTGCAACGGTTATCGTCCCGCAGGTGCGGACCATGGTGGTCCACCGTAGGGAGGTCCCGTGTCCAGGCGTGCCCCGGTCGTGACGGCGCTCGTGCTCCTGCTCGCCGGCTGCGGCGGGTCGGCGGACGACGGCACCGCCACGGCGCCGGGACCGAGCACCGCCGAGCTCGGCGGCACGCTCACCGTCTTCGCCGCCGCCTCGCTCACCGACGTCTTCACCGACCTCGGCGAGCGGTTCGAGGCCGACCACCCCGGTCTGGACGTGCAGTTCAACTTCGCCGGCAGCTCCGCGCTGGCCGCGCAGCTCACCCAGGGCGCCCCGGCCGACGTCTTCGCCAGCGCCAACGAGGCGCAGATGACCGTCGTCACCGACGCAGGGATGGCCGACGAACCGCAGGTCTTCGCCGCCAACGTGCTGCAGATCGCCGTCCCCGCGGGCAACCCGGCCGGCGTCACCGGCCTGGCCGACCTCGCGCGCGAGGACCTGACGATCGCCGTCTGCGCGCCCCAGGTGCCCTGCGGCGCTGCTGCGGAGGACGTCCTCACCGCCGCCGGCGTCACGGCCGCCCCCGACACGCTCGAGGAGGACGTGCGCGCCGCGCTGACCAAGGTCGAGCTCGGCGAGGTCGACGCCGCGCTGGTCTACACGACCGACGTCACCGCGGCCGGGGACGCCGTCGAGGGCGTCGACGTCCCGGAGGCCGAGCGGGCGGTCAACGACTACCCGATCGCGGTGCTGGCCGACGCGCCCAACCCCGGGGCGGCCGACGCCTTCGTCGAGCTGGTGCGCTCGGGAGAGGGGCGGCAGGCGCTCGCGGACGCCGGCTTCCGCACGCCGTGAGCGGCTCTGCCGACCTGGCGGCTCCGCCGCGCGGGAGCGAACCGTGGGCACCGTGAGGCGGCGCGGTCGGGAGCCCGGCGTCCCGGTCCCGCTGCTGGTCCCGGCGGTCCTCGCCGTCGCCTTCCTCGTCCTGCCGCTGGCCGGCCTGGTCATCCGGGCGCCCTGGGGGGAGCTGGGACCGCAGCTGACCAGCCCCGCGGTCGGTCAGGCGCTGCGGCTGAGCCTGGTCTCGGCGACGGCCGCGACCGGGCTCTCCCTCGTCCTCGGCGTCCCGCTCGCCTGGGTGCTCGCCCGCTCCCGCGCCCGCGGCCGGTCGGTGCTGCGCGCCCTGGTCACCGTGCCGCTCGTGCTGCCCCCCGTCGTCGGCGGCGTCGCGCTCTTCCTCGTGCTGGGCCGGCAGGGCATCGTCGGGCGCTGGCTGGACCAGGCCCTCGACGTGACCGTCCCGTTCACCACGACCGCGGTCGTCATCGCCGAGACCTTCGTGGCGATGCCGTTCCTCGTCATCAGCGTCGAGGGCGCGCTGCGCGCCGCCGACGCCCGCTTCGAGGACGCCGCCGCCACCCTCGGCGCCGACCGGTGGACGACGTTCCGGCGGGTCACCCTGCCGCTGGTCGCGCCCGGCATCGCCGCCGGCGCGGTGCTGTGCTGGGCCCGCGCGCTGGGCGAGTTCGGCGCCACCATCACCTTCGCCGGCAACTTCCCGGGGACGACGCAGACGATGCCGCTCGCGGTCTACCTGGCGCTCCAGCAGGACCCGGACGCGGCGATCGTGCTCTCCCT
The DNA here is from genome assembly GCF_900103785.1 of Geodermatophilus siccatus. GTDB lineage: Bacteria > Actinomycetota > Actinomycetes > Mycobacteriales > Geodermatophilaceae > Geodermatophilus > Geodermatophilus siccatus. The sequence continues at coordinate 78,425 of NZ_FNHE01000015.1, forward strand.
CGTGCTGCTCGTGGTCTCGGTCGCGACGCTGCTGCTGTTGCGTGACCGCTGGCTCACGCGGGCGGTGCGGTGAGCCTCGCGGCCGACGTGCGGGTCGACCGCGGCCCGCTCACCGTCGAGCTCGACCTGGAGGTGGCCGACGGCGAGGTGCTCGCCGTCCTCGGCCCCAACGGCGCCGGCAAGTCCACGCTGCTGCGCGTGCTCGCCGGCCTGCTGCCGCCCGACGACGGCCGGGTCGCCGTCGGCCGCGACACGTGGGACGACGTCCCCGCCGGCGTGCACGTCCCGGCCCACGAGCGCCGCCTCGGCATGGTCTTCCAGGACCACCTGCTCTTCCCGCACCTGTCGGTCACCGACAACGTCGCCTTCGGTCTGCGCACCCGGGGTGTGCGCAGGCCGGCCGCCCGCGCCGCGGCCGCCGAGTGGCTGGCCCGGGTGGGCATCGCCGAGCTCGGCGACCGGCGGCCCGGCCGGCTCTCCGGCGGACAGGCCCAGCGGGCCGCGCTGGCCCGCGCGCTGGTGGGGGAGCCGGCGCTGCTGCTGCTCGACGAACCGCTCTCGGCGCTGGACGCCCGCACCCGGCTCACCGTCCGCGCCGAGCTGCGCCGTCACCTCGCCGACTTCCCGGGCAGCACCGTGCTGGTCACCCACGACCCGGTCGACGCGATGGCGCTGGCCGACCGGGTGGTCGTCGTCGAGGAGGGCCACGTCGTGCAGGCCGGGACGCCCGCCGACGTGAGCCGCCACCCGCGCACCGACTACGTCGCCCGGCTGGTCGGCCTGGCGCTGCTGCCGGGCACCGGCGAGGGGACGACGGTGCGGCTGGACGGCGGCGGCCGCGTCGCGGTGGCGGAGGAGACCGCGGGGCCGGTGTTCGTCGCCGTCCGCCCCGAGTCCGTGGCGCTGTGGACCACCCGCCCCGAGGGCAGCCCGCGCAACGTCTGGCCGGCGCGGCTGGTGTCGGCCACGCCGCACGGGTCGACGGTGCGCTGCGAGCTCGACGGCGAGGTGGCGCTGGTCGCCGACGTCACCGCGACCGCCTTCGCCGAGCTGGGCCTGGCCCCCGGCGCGCCGGTGTGGGCCTCGGTCAAGGCCTCCGACGTCGCCGTCTACGCACGCTGAGCCCAGCGGCGACGATCAGCTCAGCTCACCGTCCCGGCTCCTGGCTCACGACCAGCGGCGAGCCAGGACCCGAGACGACCAGCTCAGCTGATCATCGGGGCGCGCTGAGAGGGTGGCGGGATGAGCACGGTCGCGGGACTGGTCCTCGCTGCGGGCGGCGGGCGCCGCTACGGCATGCCCAAGGCACTGGTCGAGTACGAGGGCAGCCTGCTGGTGGAGCGGGCGGTGCGGACGGCGCGGGCGGTGTGCGACCCGGTGCTCGTCGTCCTCGGTGCACGGGCCGTCGACGTCTGGCGGACGGCCGACCTCGACGGCGCCACCGTGCTGGCCAACCGCGACTGGGAGACCGGCATGGCCTCCTCGCTGCGCACCGGCCTCGACGGGCTGCGCGGCTGGCCGGGGTGGGTCGACGCCGCGCTCGTCACCCTGGTCGACCTGCCGGGCATGACGCCGGAGGCGCTGCGCGCGGTCGCCGCGCACGCCGCCCCGGACGCGCTGGCGATCGCCACCTACGACGGCGTCCGCGGGCACCCGGTGCTGCTGGGCCGGGAGCACTGGGCCGGGGTCGCCGCGACCGCCACCGGCGACGAGGGCGCCCGCCGCTACCTCGCCGGCCGCGCCGTCACCGAGGTCGACTGCACCGGACTGGCCGATCCGGCCGACCTCGACGTGCCGCCGGGCGGGGTACCGTCGGCGCCGTGATCGCCCGGGTCGTCGACGCACCGCTCTCCGTCGCCGAGCACGAGGACGCCGTCGCCGACAAGGCAGCCGGCGCGGTCGTGTCCTTCGCCGGCGTGGTCCGCGACCACGACGGCGGCCGCTCGGTCACCGAGCTCGAGTACGTGGGTCACCCGACCGCCGAGCAGGTGATCGTCGAGCTCGCCGAGGAGTTCGCCGCCCGTCCCGACGTGCACGCCGTCGCCGTCTCCCACCGCGTCGGCATGCTCGGGATCGGCGACGTCGCGCTGGCCTGCGCGGTCAGCTCCTCGCACCGCGGGCAGGCGTTCGCCGCCTGCGCCGAGCTCGTCGACCTGGTGAAGGAGCGGCTGCCGATCTGGAAGCGGCAGGTCTTCACCGACGGCGACGAGGAGTGGGTGGCCTGCCCCTAGGGCACGGGCACCAGCCGCGCCTCGACGATCTTCGTGGCGCCGGCGGCCCGGGCGGCCACCTCGCCGCTGCGCTGCCGCACCCGGTCGAGCATCTCGGTGTCGTTGAGCGGCATCGTGGCGACCAGTCGCTCGGCCCGGCCCACCGCCGGGTCCGCCAGCACCGCGTCGACCAGGCGGGCGCCGGTGCCCAGCGGCAGGTGGCCGGACTCGACGTGCATCGCGGAGGCGACGACGCCGGGTACCTCGGTCCGGCGGATCTCGGCCTCGGCGAGCACGCGGCCGTCGGCCTGCACTCGGACGACGGACAGGACGGCAGGGGGCATGGTCGACGTCTCCACGACTCGGCGGACGGGGCCGGTCCGGCAGACCGGCGGGGGCGGCCCCGCGCGCGGGACCCGGACGGCGCGAGACCGCGCCGTCCGGGACAGCCTCTCCCGCGCTCCGCGCGCCGAGGTAGGGACTTCCGTCCCGACCTCGCGGGGGCCCGCGACCCGAGGTGCCGGGCCAGGCCGGTCAGGCGCGTGGCGCCACCGGCGGGTCGGACGGCGTCATGCCGAGGGAGATCAGCGTGCTCAGCAGGCGCGCCACCGTCTCGACCAGGTGCAGGTCACGCGCGGCGCTGCGGGGCCGGGCGCGGAACCCCCAGGCGCACAGCGTGCCGAACAGCTCCCCGTCCGGGCCGACGAGCGGGACGCCGATGTAGGCGGCGATCCGTGCGACCGGCCCGCTCATGCGCTTGGCGAAGGCCGGGACGGCAGCGGTGACCGTGGCCGCCCGTGGGGCCTCCCCGGTGACCATGGCGCGGCAGAAGGTGTCCGCCCACGGCAGCCAGGTCCCCGCTCGGATCACGTCGGGTGGGTGGGCGTGGAGCACGACCTGCCGGTCGTCCACGACGCGGGTCACCACCCACACGTCCCAGCCCAGGCGCTCGTGCAGCGCTTCGAGCGCGCCGCAGGCCGCGGCGCGGAAGTCGTCCCACGGGGCGACGTCCAGGACTGCAGGGGCGGCCATGCCCACCATCGTCCTCGTCCCGTCCGGATTCCGGTACGGGATCGTGCGCAGCTCAGCGGACGGGGGCGGCCCCGTCGTCCGGGTCCCGCCGCACGGCCTCGTCGCGCAGGGCGGCCTCCTCCTCGGCCTCGCCCTCCAGCCGGTGGGCCTCCCCGTGCAGCTGCGCCGCGGCGTCCCCGTGGGACTCGCCGTACACCTCCTCGGCGCGGCCGACCAGCTCCTCGACCTTGGCCTTGGCCCTGCCCCAGATGCTCATGTGCTCATCCTCCGGCGAAGGGCGGCAGCACGTCGACCACCGCGCCCGGCCGCAGCCTCAGCGACCGGTCCCGCGTCTGCGTGCCGTCGACGAGGAACGAGCAGGCGGTGAGGACCTTCTCCAGCCGCTCCCCGTGCGTCTCGACGATCTGGCCGACGAGCTCGGACAGCGTGCCGGCGTCGCGGGTCTCGGTCTCCACGCCGGCAGCGGCGCGGGCGCCGGCGAAGTAGCGGACGGTGACGGGCACGGCCTCAGCCCCCGATCGCCGACATCGGCCGGGACGGCTGGAGGAACGACGGGTCGTCGATGCCGTGGCCCGGGAGCTTGCCGAGGGTGGCGATCCGCCAGCGGTCGGCCAGCTCGGCGTCGGTGGCGCCCTCGCGCAGCGGCGTCCGCAGGTCGGACTCCTCGCGGGCGAACAGGCAGTTGCGCACCTGGCCGTCGGCGGTCAGCCGGGTGCGGTCACAGCTGCCGCAGAAGGAGCGGGTGACCGAGGCGATGACGCCGACGGTCGCGGGGCCGCCGTCCACCAGCCAGCGCTCGGCCGGCGCGGAGCCCCGCTCCTCGGTGTCCGGGGTGAGGGTGTGCGCCGCCGAGAGCCGCTCGAGGATGTCCTCCGCGGTGACCATCTCGCCGCGGGTCCAGGCGTGGTGGGCGTCGAGCGGCATCTGCTCGATGAAGCGCAGCTGGTAGCCGTGCTCGAGGCAGAAGTCCAGCAGCGGGACGGCGTCCTGCTCGTTCATGCCGCGCAGCAGGACGGCGTTGACCTTGACCGGCGTGAGCCCGGCGCGCTGCGCGGCGGCGAGGCCGGCGAGGACGTCGTCGAGCCGGTCGCGGTGCGTGAGCTGCTTGAACCGGTCGCGGTCGAGGGTGTCGAGGCTGACGTTGATCCGGTCCAGCCCGGCCTCGGCGAGCGCCGGGGCGACCCGGGCCAGGCCGATCGCGTTGGTGGTCAGGCTGACCTCGGGCCGCGGCGTCAGCGCGGTGGCGGCGGCCACGATGCCCACCAGGCCGGGGCGCAGCAGCGGCTCGCCGCCGGTGAAGCGGACCTCGCGGATGCCCAGCTGCTCGACGCCGATGCGGACCAGCCGGGCGACCTCGTCGTCGGTGAGCACCTCGACCTTGGGCAGCCAGTCCAGGCCCTCGGGCGGCATGCAGTAGGTGCAGCGCAGGTTGCACCGGTCGGTCAGCGACACCCGCAGGTCGGTCGCGACCCGGCCGTGCCGGTCCACCAGGCCACCGGTGCCGGGGGCGGGGTCCGGACGGCGGACCACGGGGTCCGGGAGCGAGCTGATCGAGGTCACGCCTGTGAATGTAGTGCGGGAGGACGACGCTGCGCCGCTGCCCGAACGGGCGGTGGGGGGCGACCGGAGCTCCGGTCGCCCCCCACCGGGGGAGTGCTGGGTCAGCCGATCGGGGTCGGGTCGACCGGGTCCGGCGGCACCGGCACCGAACCCTGGATCCGGTTGCGGGCCTGGCAGTCGCTGGTGCAGTCGGTGGCGCCGGCGGACAGCTCGACCGCGTCCTCACCGAGCACGCCGCCCATCCGGCCGCCCGAGGCGACCGACCAGCGGGTGGTCCGGCCGTCCTGGAAGAGCTTCGTGGCCACCTGCGGGCTGTCCTTGCCGAGCAGCATCCGGTGCGTCGCGTCGCCGGGTGCGCCGTCGCCGAAGTTGATCTTCCCGGTGTACTCGTTGACGAAGTAGAAGAGGGTCGGGCCGAGGGTGTGCACGTACTCGACCGGGCCGCCGAACTCCTGCTCCATCTGGAAGATGCCGCCCTGCGGGGCGTCCTTGGCCTGGACCTTCAGCTTGCCGGCGGCGGTGGTGAACTCCGCGACGAGGACGTCGTCGCGCAGCCGCAGCTCGCCGATGCGCACGCCGCGCACCTGGTCCGTCGTCAGCTGCGGCACCTTCGAGGCGAAGACGACGGTCGGGCCGGTCACCATCCGCTGCGGGTCCGGCGCGCCGGTCAGCGCGTAGTCGCGGACGCCGAGGGTCGCCGGGTCGATGGTGAACGTGACGTGCCGGCCGCGGACGGCGATCGGGCCGGTCGGGGTCACGTCGCGCAGCCGCGCCTCCGAGCCGGCGGCCGGGTTCGTGGTGCGGCCGTTGACGGTGACGGCGAAGTCGCCGGTGGTGCCGGTGGCCGTCGTCCCCCCGCCGTCCTCGGCGGCGGGGTCGTCGCCCTTGGCGGCGGCGGTCCCGGGGGCGAGCAGGACGGTGAGACCGAGCAGGAGGGCCAGCAGGCGGCGCGGGCGGGTGGTCGCGGACACGGGGCTCCTTCGACGGGGGCGCGGCGCGTGTGCGACCGCTCACAGAGAGTGCATGAAGTGTCAAGCAACCTTGTGGCGGCGCGCCGGGCAGCCGGAATGCGGCGGCGGGGCGCAGCGGTCCGTTGCTACGGTCGCGGAGCCACCCGAGAGACCGGCGGGCAGCCCCGCACTCGCCTGTGGCCAGGAAGCGCGAGACGTCCCGTGTCAACCGTGTTCGGTCCCTACGCCCGCCTGTTCGCCGTCCCCGGCTCGCTGGCGTTCTCCTTCGCCGGGTGGGTCGCCCGGCTGCCCATCCCCATGCTCGGCCTGGGCGCCGTCCTGCTCGTGGCCGGGGAGACCGGCAGCTACGGCCTGGCCGGCGCCGTCTCCGGCACGCTGGCGCTGAGCTTCTCCGTCGCCAGCCCCCAGTGGGCCCGCGCCATGGACCGCCGCGGGCAGGGCGCAGTCCTGCGCTGGGCGATGACCGGCTACCTGCTCTGCGGCTACGGCTTCGTGGCCGCGGTGACCCTCGGTGCGCCGCTGTGGAGCTGGTTCGTGCTGGCCGCGCTGTGCGGCGCGAGCGGGCCCAACATCGGGTCCCTGGTCCGGGCCCGCTGGGCGGAGGCGCTGGCCGAGCCGGGCCGCCGGCAGACGGCCTTCGCCCTCGAGGCCGTCGTCGACGAGGTCGTCTTCGTCGTCGGCCCGCCGCTGGTGACGCTGCTGGCCACCCTGGTCGCCCCGCCGGCCGGCTTCCTCACCGGCATCACGCTCGGCGCCGTCGGCGGCCTCTGGCTGGCCCGGCAGCGCGGCACCGAGCCCGCCGTCGCGCCCGGCGACCCCGGCGCGCCGTCCCACCGGTGGGCCGCGCTCAACGCGACGGTGCTGGTCGTGGCGGTCACCTACGCCGCGGTCGGCACCGTGTTCGGGGCGATGGACGTCGTCGTGGTGGGCTTCGCCGACGAGCAGGGCGCGCCGGCGCTGGCCGGTGTGGCGCTGGCCGTCTACGCGTTCGGCAGCCTCGTCGCGGGCCTGGTCTACGGCGTCGCGCGGCTGCCCGGCACGCTGTCCGCCCGCTTCCTGGCCACCGCCGTCGCCTTCGGCCTGGCCGCGCAGCTGCTCTGGGGCGTCGGCTCGCTGGCGGTGCTGGTGGCCGCGGGCTTCCTCGCCGGCACCGCGATCGCGCCGGTGCTGGTCTCGGGCACCTCGCTGGTCGAGTCGCGGGTCCCGCGCACCGCCCTCACCGAGGCGCTGTCGTGGACCACGACCGGGCTCACCCTCGGCGTCACGGCCGGGTCGGCGCTGGCCGGCGCCGCCGTCGACGCCTGGGGCGCGGAGTCGGCGTTCGCCGTCCCGGCGGGGGCCGCGGCGCTCGCGGCGCTGATCGCGCTGGCCGGGGCCCCGCTGCTGCGGACGCGCACCACGCCGGTGCCCGCCGACCTGGCCCGGGAGGCTGCGTGACCGTCACGGTCCGGCCGCTGGCCGACGACGAGCTGCCCGCCGCGTGGGAGCTGGGCCGACTGGCCTTCGGCGGGTCGTCGACCGCGCCGGGGTGGGCGCTGCGGCCGCTGCCCGGGGTGCTGCGGCTGGGCGCCTTCGACGAGCGCGGCCGGCTGGTCGGCAAGGCCACCGACACCGGCCACGAGCAGTGGTGGGCCGGCCGGGCGGTCGCCACCGCGGACGTCGGCGGGGTCGCCGTCCTGCCCGAGCACCGCGGCGGCGGGGTGGCCCGCGCGCTGCTCGCCGACCTGCTGGCCCGGGGGCGGGAGCGGGGTGCCGCGGTCAGTGCGCTCTTCCCGACCGTGTCGGCGGTCTACCGGCGGCTCGGGTGGGAGGTCGTGGGCGGGCTGCAGCGGGCCGAGCTGGACACCGCCTCGCTGCCGTCGGCCCCGGTGCCCGGCGTCGCGGTGCGGCCGGGTGAGCCGGCCGACCTCGCGGTGGTCGACGCGCTGTACGAGACCCTCGCCCGGCCCCGCGCCGGGCTGCTCACCCGCCGCGGCGGCGCGTTCGACCTGCCGCACGAGGGCCGGTGGCCCGACGGGGTGGACGGCCTCACGGTCGCCGAGCAGGACGGCGTCCCCACCGGCGTCCTGGTGTACGAGCGCGGCACCGGCTACGGCCCCGAGGCGCGGCTGACCGTGCACGACCTGCTCGCGGTCACCCCCGAGGCGGCGCGGGCGCTGGTCGGCGTGCTGGCCGGCTGGCGCACCGTGACCCGCACCGTCCGGGTGCCGCTGCTGGCGGGCGACGCGGTGTCCGGCGTGCTGCCGCTCGAGCGCTCACCGGAGGGGCCCGGGGCGGCGTTCATGCACCGGCCGGTCGACGTGGTGCGCGCCGTCGCCGACCGCGGCTGGCCGGGGCACGTGCGGGGTCGGGTGGCGTTCACGCTGCTCGACCCGGTCGTGACGGAGAACACCGGGCCGTGGGAGCTGGAGCTCGCCGACGGCGCCGGGGAGCTGCGCCGTCCCGACCGGGAGCCGGACCTGACCCTCGACGTCCGCGGGTTCGCGCAGCTCTACTGCGGGATCACCACGGGACGGGCCGCGGCACTGGCCGGGCTGGTATCCGGCCCGGGGGACCCGTCCGCGCTGGACCTGCTGGCCGCCGGCCCGCCGGCCCGGTTGCTCGACTACTTCTGACGACGGGTTGAGGGCCGGGCTGACGGGTAGGCGGACCGTCGGCAGGCTGCGCCCACGTGGAGTGCGCGGCGCCCCCACCCGTCAGCGAGAGGAGCCCTCGTGGCAACCGTGCCCACGATCCGACTCAACAACGGCGTCGAGATCCCCCAGCTGGGGTTCGGCGTCTACCAGGTCCCGCCGGAGGACACCGCCGACGCCGTCTCCACGGCGCTGGAGATCGGCTACCGGCACATCGACACCGCCGAGATGTACGGCAACGAGAAGGGCGTCGGTGAGGCCGTCGCTCGCTCCGGCATCGACCGCGGTGAGGTCTTCGTGACCAGCAAGCTGAACAACGGCTTCCACCGCCGGGACGACGCGCTGCGCGCCTTCGACCAGTCGCTGGGCGACCTCGGCTTCGAGTACCTGGACCTCTTCCTCATCCACTGGCCGCTGCCCGGGATCGACGTCGACTACATCGAGACCTGGAAGGCGATGGAGGAGATCTACGCCAGCGGCCGCTGCCGCGCGATCGGCGTCTCGAACTTCCAGGCCCACCACCTGCGCCGGCTGTTCTCCGAGACCCAGGTGCGCCCGGCGGTCAACCAGATCGAGGTGCACCCCTACCTCACGCAGGAGGAGCTGCGGGCCTTCGACGCCGACCACGAGATCGTCACCGAGGCCTGGTCGCCGATCGCGCAGGGCAAGGTGCTCGGCGACCCGGCGATCGTGGCCATCGCCGAGCGGCTGGGCCGCACCCCGGCCCAGGTCGTGCTGCGGTGGCACGTGCAGCGCGGGGACGTCGTGTTCCCCAAGTCGGTCTCCCGCCAGCGCATGCAGGAGAACTACGAGCTGTTCGACTTCGAGCTCGGCACCGACGACATGGCCACCCTCACCGGCCTGGACCGCGGCGAGCGCACCGGTCCCGACCCGGACACCTTCAACTACATCCCGGGCTGAGGCTCCCGCTCCCAGCGCGATCGTGGCGTCGTGACCACCCCGGGCTCGCCGGAGGTGGTCACGACGCCGTGATCGTCGTCGGCCGCGGTGCGATCCGGCGGGTCACGGTGTCGTCGTGACGAAGTCGATGAGCTCCTCGACGCGGCCGATCAGCGCGGGCTCCAGGTCGGTCCAGGTGCGCACCCGGGCGAGGATGCGCTGCGCCCAGACGTAGCCGGTGTCGTCCTCCCAGCCCAGCCGGCGGCAGACGCCGTCCTTCCACGACTCGCCCCTGGGCACCGTCGGCCAGGCCCGGATCCCGACGACCGACGGCTTGACGGCCTGCCAGATGTCGATGAACGGGTGGCCGACGACGAGCGCGTGCTCGCCGGTGACCTGCCCGGCGATGCGGGACTCCTTGGAGCCGGTCACCAGGTGGTCGACCAGCACGCCGAGCCGCCGTCCCGACGACGGACGGAAGTCGCGCACGATGCCGGGGAGGTCGTCGACGCCGTGCAGCGGCTCGACCACGACGCCCTCGATGCGCAGGTCGTGGCCCCACACCTTCTCGACCAGCTCCGCGTCGTGCTTGCCCTCGACGTAGATGCGCCCCTCGCGGGCGACGCGCGCGCGAGCGCCGGCGACGTAGGTCGAGCCCGACGCGCTGCGCGCGGGGGTGGCCGGCGCCTGCGGCTTCGGCCGCACCAGCACCACCGGCCGGCCGTCGACCCAGAAGCCGGGGCCGAGCGGGTAGGCGCGCACGCGGCCGTGGCGGTCCTCGAGGTGGACGACGTCCTTCTCGCAGCGCACGACCGCGCCCACGAACCCGGAGCTCGGGTCCTCCACGACCAGGTCGCGCTCGGCCTCGACCTGGGGGCTCGGCGCCTTCCGCGTGCGCGGGTGGACCAGGTCGTCGTACGGCGAGCGGGGAGGCACGCCCTCCAGGATGGGCAGGCCCACCGCGGACGGCGGGATCGACGCGCCGGGACGGCGCGATCTCCGACACGCCCGGACAGCTCGACGTGACCCCAAGTGCCCGAGCCGTCACCCATCCGGCGTGATCTCTGTCACCCCCCGTTGCCTCCCCTGGTGAGCTGCGCAGACGGCGCACCGGACGCGCGTGGGGAGCTCCTCGCGGTCGCGTGCCAGCACCCGCCGGGCGTGTCGAGGGGATCGTGGCCGTTTCGTGACCCTCGGGGCGGACACCCCTGTGATCGACAGCACCCACCAGCTCAGACGGGAGCGACAGTCACCATGATCGGCACTGAAGCCATCAGCCGGGTGATCGGCAAGGACGTCTACGACCAGAGCGGCGACAAGATCGGGTCGGCCTCGGAGGTCTACCTGGACGACGAGAGCGGCCAGCCGGAGTGGGTCACGGTGCGCACCGGCCTGTTCGGCACCAAGGAGTCCTTCGTCCCGCTGCGCGACGCCGATCTCACCGACGACGGCGTGCGCGTACCGGTGAGCAAGGCGCAGGTGAAGGACGCGCCGAAGATCGACACCGACGGTCACCTGTCGCCGCAGGAGGAGCAGGAGCTCTACCGCTACTACGGTCTCGGTTCCGGTCAGGGGACGACGACCGACACCACCGTGGGTCGCGTCGACCGCGACGAGACGACGGGCACCGCCGGGACCGCCGGCATGGTGGGCACCACGGGCACCGCCGGGACCGCCGGCACGATGGGCACCACCGAGACCGCGGGCGTGGCGGGTACCGCCGGTACCGCGGGTCTGGCCGGGACCGACCGCGACCGGGACGGGCGCCCCGACCACACCGGTGAGCCCGGTGTCGTCGGCCGGGACGTCTC
>NZ_FNHE01000018.1 GCF_900103785.1 Geodermatophilus siccatus
CCGTGCACCGGGTGTTGGTGCGCTGCCGGATCAATCGGCTCTGGCATGTCGACCGGGTCACCGGCGAACCGATCCGCCGCTATGAGATGACCCGGCCCGGCGAGCTGGTGCACGTCGATGTCAAGAAGCTGGGCAACATCCCCGACGGCGGCGGCTGGCGCATCCACGGCCGGGCGCTGGGCAGCCGCAACAGCCAGGCCCATCGCAATCCCGCCCGACCGCGCAAGGTGCACGGCCGCGCCAACCTGGGCTACTGCTACGTGCACTCGGCCATCGACGGCTACAGCCGGCTGGCCTACTCCGAAGCCCTCGACGACGAGTCAGCCGCCACCGCACTGGCCTTCTGGGCCCGCGCCCGCAGCTTCTTCGCCGGCCACGGCATCACCGTCGAGCGGGTGCTCACCGACAACGGCAGTGCCTATTGCAGCCACGCCTGGCGCGAGGAACACCGGCGGCTGGGCATCCGGCACTCCCGCACCCGGGTGCGCCGACCGCAGACCAACGGCAAGGTCGAGCGGCTCAACCGCACCCTGCTGGAGGAATGGGCCTACCGACGGCTCTACACCTCAGAGACCGCCCGCCGGGCGGCCCTGTCAGCCTGGCTGCACCACTACAACCACCACCGGCCACACACCGCCCTGGGCAACCTCCCGCCGATCACCCACTGCACCAACGTCTCAGGTCAGTACAACTAGTCGGCCCACCGGCCGACTCCGTCGTCCGCACACGGCAGAGGCCCCCTCCCCGGACCGGGAGGGGGCCTCTGCCGTGTGCGACTACTTCTTGCCCTGGTTCTTGACGGCCTCGATGGCGGCGGCTGCGGCCTCGGGGTCGAGGTACTCGCCACCGGGCTTGGTCGGGCGCAGGTCGTCGTCCAGGTCGTACCGCAGCGGGACACCGGTGGGGATGTTGAGCCCCACGACCTCGTCCTCGCCCATGCCGTCCAGGTGCTTCACCAGCGCCCGCAGGCTGTTGCCGTGCGCGGCGACGAGCACGGTCAGGCCCGCGCGCAGGTCCGGCACGATCGCGTCGTACCAGTACGGCAGCATCCGGACGACGACGTCGGCCAGGCACTCGGTCTGGGGGCGCACCTCGGGGGGCAGCATCGCGTAGCGCGCGTCGCCGTCCTGGGAGTACTCGCTGCCGGGCTCGATGGGCGGCGGCGGGGTGCTGTAGGAGCGGCGCCAGACGGTGAACTGCTCCTCGCCGTACTCGGCGAGGGTCGCGGCCTTGTCCTTGCCCTGCAGCGCGCCGTAGTGCCGCTCGTTGAGCCGCCAGGAGCGCTTGACCGGGATCCACTGCCGGTCCGCGGCGGCCAGCGCCAGCTCGGCGGTGGCGATCGCGCGCTTGAGCACCGAGGTGTGCGCCACCTCCGGCAGCAGGCCGTGCTCGGCGAGGAGCTCACCACCCCGGGCGGCCTCGCCGCGGCCCTTCTCGGACAGGGGCACGTCCACCCAGCCGGTGAACAGGTTGGCCTTGTTCCACTCGCTCTCGCCGTGGCGGAGCAGCACGAGAGTGCCGGGGCGGGTCTGGGGCGAGGACATCGTCACGCGGCCATCCTGCCCGACGCGGACCCGGTCGGTCTCACCCGACGAGCAGCGGCCACAGCAGCCAGGCCTCGAACGCCGCCGGCGGCAGCAGGCCGGTGAGCAGCCACGGGCTGCGGACGGGGCGGTCGACGCCCCAGCGCAGCGCCGCGACGGCGGCCACGCTGCACGCCGCGCCGGCGGCCAGCCAGAGCAGGGTGCCGCCCAGGTCGACGACGAGCAGCTGGGCGAAGGTCAGCCGCACCGCGCACAGCAGCAGCGGGTACACCAGCGCGGTGGCGGCGAGCAGGCCCACGAGTGCCCGGACCTGCCGCTGCTGCTGACCGGGACCCTCCTGCACCGCCGTCACGCTAACCGCTGGCCGGCACCTCGGCCCCGGACCGGGCGCGTCGTCCGGGCAGCCAGACCAGGACGACGACGGCGGCCAGCGCGGTGGCCAGCGCCGTCCCCACGGCGGTGAGGTGCATCGCCGCGACGAACGCCTCCCGGGCCGGGTCGACCAGCCGGCCGGCCGCGCCGGCGGCCTCGGGGTCGCCGCCGGCCAGTGTCTGCCGCACCGCGCCGAGGGTGGCCACGAGCGAGGTGCTGGCCTCCTCGCGGAGGTCGGCCGGCAGCGCGTCGACGGCGTCGCCGAGCCGGGCCGCGTAGGCGTTGGCCAGCAGCGACCCGAGGATGGCCACGCCGAGCGCACCGCCGACCTGGCGCACGGAGTTGTTCACCGCGGCGCCGGCGCCGGCCTTGTGCCGGGGGACGACGGACATGATCGACTCGGTCGTCGGCGCCATGACCGTGCCCATCCCCAGGCCCTGCACCGACAGGACCACCAGCAGCAGCACCAGGGGTGAGGTCTCGTCCAGCAGCTGGAAGCCGCAGACGGCCGCCGTCAGCAGGCCGAACCCGGTGCCGACGACGGCCTTGGCGCCGAACCGCTCGGCCAGCCGCGAGCTGCCCGGCGCCATGACCGCCATGCCCAGCGCCATCGGGATCAGCGCCGCGCCGCTGACCAGTGGGCCGTACGCGAGCACGCCCTGCAGGTAGTAGACGAGGTAGAAGGTCGCGCCCATGAGCGCGAAGAAGTTCAGCCCCAGGGCGGCTGCGGCCGCGGAGAAGGCCGGGTTGCGGAAGAGCGTGACGTCCAGCGCCGGGTGGGTCGAGCGGCGCTGCAGCCAGACGAACAACGCCAGCAGGGCCAGCCCGCCGAGCAGCGGCACGAGGACGCCGGGCGAGCCCCAGCCGGCCCCCGAGCCGCCGTGGATGATCCCGTAGACCAGCCCGGCCAGCGCCAGCATAGACAGCAGCACGCCGGGCACGTCGAGCCGGCCCGGCGACGGGTCGCGGGACTCGGGGACGACGAGCAGCGTCGCGACGATGCCGAGGAGCGCGACCGGCACCGCGATGAGGAAGATCGCGCCCCACCAGTAGTTCTCGAGGACCGCGCCGCTGGCCAGCGGGCCGCCGGCCACGGCGATCCCCCCGGCGCCCGCCCAGACGCCGATCGCGCGGCCGCGCTCGCCCGGCGGGAAGACGTTGGTGATGACCGCCAGGGTGGTCGGCTGCACCGCCGCGCCGCCGATGCCCATGACCGCCCGCCAGGCGATCAGCTCGCCGGGGCTGCTGCTGAACGCGCCCAGCAGCGAGCCGGCCGTGTAGACCGACAGGCCGATGAGCAGCACCCGGCGCCGGCCGATCCGGTCGCCGATGACGCCCCAGGAGAAGAGCAGGCCGGCGAAGACGAGGATGTAGGCGTCGATCGCCCACTGCAGCTCACCCTGGCTGGCGCCCAGCTCGCGCTGCAGCGTGGGGATCGCGACGTTGAGGGTCGTGTTGCCCATGATCACCACGAGCAGGCAGACCGTCATGGTGGCCAGCACCCACCACCGGCGGGCGTGGCCGGGCCGCTCCTCGGCGGCCTCGCGGAGCGACCGTTCGGTCGCCGTCACGCCCCGCCGTCCGGCGTCCCGGCGGCGCGGGACCTCCGCCCCGGGTCGACGAAGTCGGCGAAGGCCTCCAGGTTGCGCAGGGACTCACCCCGCTTGACCCGCCACTCCCACTCCCGCCGGATCGACGTGCCGAAGCCGATCTCGAGCATGGTGTTGAAGTGGTCGTCGGCGTAGCTGAGCACCGCCCCGAGCACGCGGTCGAGCTCGTCGGGCGTGACCGCCGCGTGCGGCAGCCGGCCGGTCAGGTAGACGTCGCCGACGCTGTCGATCGAGTAGGCGACGCCGTACATGCGGGCGTTGTGCTGCAGCAGGTAGGTCCACAGCTGCTCGCGGTTCTCGTCCGGCTGGCGGCAGACGAAGGCCTCCACCCGCAGCGCGTGCTCGCCGACGATCAGCCCGCAGACGGTCTTGAGCTTCTGGGTGCCGGGCAGGTCGACCAGCCAGCGGCCGGCCGCCGGGTGCTCGTGCACCAGCTCGCTGTCGCGGAGCGTCTGCTCGATGACCGCGTCGAGCTCCGCGACGGTCCGCTCGCGGCTCACTGCGCCTCCCGTTCGCTCCCGCGCGGCGCTCCGCCCCTCGCTCGTTCCTCGCTGAGATGCCCACGCCCCTGTCCGCTCACTGCGCCACCTGTGCGCCGAGCGCCCGCACCCCGCCCAGCGCCCAGGCCGGGCGCAGCAGCGTGCCGGGGGCCGGTCCCTGGGATGCCATGGCCATCTCCTCCGCGGCGGCCGTGTACGCGGCGACCAGGCTGTCGACGGTGCGCTCCCAGGAGAAGGAGGCCGCGTGCCGGCGCGCACCGGCCGACAGCAGCTCGCGGCGGGCGAGCACCGCGCGGATGGCGGCGGCGTAGTCCGCCGGGTCCCGGCCCTCGACCAGCACCCCGGAGACGCCGTCCCGGACGGCCGTGCGCAGCCCGCCCACGGCGGCCGCGACGACCGGCGTCCCACAGGCCTGCGCCTCCAGGGCCACCAGGCCGAAGGACTCGTTGTGGCTGGGGACGACGGCGACGTCCGCCGCGCGGTAGTGCTCCGCGAGCCGCTCGGCGTGCACCGGCGGCAGGAACCGGACGAGGTCGGCGATGCCCAGCTCGGCGGCCAGCTGCTCCAGCTGGCGCGGGGCCTGCAGCCCGGTGCCGCTGGGCGCGCCGACGACGTGCACCTGCAGCCGGTCGCGCAGCGCGGGGTCGTCGGCGAGCATCCGCGCGGCCGCCTCGAGCAGCAGGTCGGGGGCCTTGAGCGGCTGGATGCGGCCGACGAACAACAGGACGACGGCGTCGTCGGCGATGCCGAGGCGGTGGCGGGCCGCCGTCCGGTCGCCGGGGGTGAAGCGGTCGAGGTCCACCCCGGGCGGGACGACGAGGGTGCGTCGCAGGTCGGCGCCGTAGTGCTCGACCAGCTGATGGGCCTCGTCGTCGGTGTTGGCGACCAGCCGGTCGGCCTCGGCGACGACCTGCTCCTCGCCGATGACGCGGGCCCGCGGCTCGGGCCGGTCGCCGGTGGCCAGGGCGGCGTTCTTCACCTTGGCCAGCGTGTGCGCGGTGTGGATCAGCGGCACGCTCCACCGGTCGCGGGCCAGCCAGCCGACCTGGCCCGACAGCCAGTAGTGCGAGTGGACGACGTCGTAGTGGCCCGGCTCGTGCTGGGCCTCCTCGCGCAGGACGGCGGCGGTGAAGGCGCACAGCTGCGCGGGCAGCTCCTCCTTGCCCAGGCCCTCGAACGGGCCGGCGCTGACGTGCCGCACGGTGACCCCGGGGCTCATCTCGACCACCGGCGGCAGGTCGCTGGAGGTGGCGCGGGTGAAGACGTCGACGGCGATGCCTCGCTCGGCCAGCCGCCGGGAGACCTCGACGACGTAGACGTTCATGCCGCCGGCGTCGCCGGCACCGGGCTGGTCGAGGGGGCTGGTGTGCACCGAGAGGGTGGCCACCCGCCGGGGCACGGCCGAGCGGGGACGGCGGCGAGCGGCCACGTGCGACCTCCCGCCTCGCTCCCAGGGCGCCGGGAGGCACCCGCTCGACATCGCAGTCTGCAACAGCACCAGGATGGGTCGCATGCCCGGCCCCTCCGCCCAGTCTCCCTCCGTACCCGCAGGTGCGCCCGGTGCGGGCCGGACCGCCGTCGTCACCGGCGCCTCCAGCGGCATCGGCGCGGCCACGGCCCGGAGGCTGGTGGCGGAGGGCTTCGACGTCGTCGTCGGGGCACGCCGCATGGACCGGCTGACGGCGCTGGCCGCGGAGACCGGCGCCCGGGCGCTGCCGCTGGACCTCACCGACCCCGACTCGGTGACGGAGTTCGTCGGCGCCGTCGGCCCGGTCGACGTGCTGGTCAACAACGCCGGTGGCGCGTTCGACGCCAGCCCGGTGGCCGAGGCCGACCTGGACTCCTGGGCCCGCACCTACGAGGTCAACGTGCTGGGCACCGTCCGGCTGACCAAGGCGCTGCTGCCCAGGCTGGTCGACTCCGGCGCCGGCGACCTGCTGTTCGTGGGCTCGACGGCGGGGCTGGTCAGCTACGAGGGCGGCGCGTCCTACACCGCGGCCAAGCACGCGGTGCACACGCTGGCCGAGACGCTGCGGCTGGAGCTGTTCGACCAGCCGGTGCGGGTGGTCGAGATCGCGCCCGGCATGGTGCGGACCGAGGAGTTCACCCTCAACCGGGTCCAGGACCGGGAGCGGGCGGAGGCGGTCTACCGCGGCGTGCGCAAGCCGCTGGTGGCCGAGGACGTCGCCGACTGCATCGCCTGGGCGCTCACCCGCCCGCACCACGTCAACGTCGACCTGCTCGTCGTCCGCCCCCGGGCGCAGGCCGCCCAGCACAAGGTGCACCGCGAGGTCTGAGCGGTGCTCCCCTCACGGGGAGGTCGCCCGGTCGCTGGTGGACCCCTCGGGACGGGACCACTGCCTCCGGTGCGGCAGCGAGGCACCATCCGCGGCATGAGCAGATTCGCTGCGCTGGTGGACGCCTTCGATGCCGGCCGAGTCCACGAACTGGTGGCAGACACCACCGAGGACCACCGCTACTCGGACCCCTTCTCCGGCGAACGCCGTGGAGCAGCGGCGCACGCGGCGCTCATGCACACGGTGCTGGAACGATTCCCTGATCGCCGGATGCACCTGCTCGAGTGCTGGGTCGCCGCGGGGGCAGAGGTCGCCGAGTACAGCTGGACAGGCACTCCGGCTGGCGGAGGGGACCCCGTCGAGGTCCTGTTCGTGGCCGTCCTCGAGTCTCCGGACAGAGCTGACCTGACCCCATTGCCGGGGCTCCTCGCGGGTTGCCGGTCCTGCAGTGCCGGCAGTGCACGAGGAACGCCGGAAGTGCCGGCCCCGGTGGTGGTCAGGGGCGGATGGCCGTGGGTTCGCGCTCCAGGGTCACGCCGAAACGCTCCTGCACCGCGGCGATGATCTTCTCGGAGAAGGCGAGCAGCTCCTCGGCGGTCGCCCCGGGCTCGGTGGTCAGCGCGAGGCTGTGGCGGGGCGAGGTCCCCACGCGCCCGTGGCGGGTGCCGCGACCGAAGCCGGCGTGCTGGACCAGCCAGGCGGCGCTGAGCTTGACCGTGCCGTCGTCGGCGGGCCAGCTCGGGCAGCCCTCGACCGCGCGCTGCACCGGGACGACGGGGTTGGTGAAGAACGAGCCCGCGCTGCGGCTGGTGGGGTCGGCGAGGTCCCAGACCATGCCCTTGCCCCGGCGCAGCTCCAGCACGGCGGCGCGCACGTCGGCCAGCGGGGCCCGTTCCCCCACCTCGACGCCGAGGGTGCGCGCCAGCTCCGCGTAGCCCACCGGCCGGGACAGCTCCCCCTGCTCCAGCCCGAACGAGACGGTCAGGACGACGTACCGGCCGGGCTCGCGCTTGAGCCGGCTGTCCCGGTAGGCGAACCCGCAGTCCTCCGGGGTGAGCACCTGCTCGGCGGACCGCGCGCGGTCCCAGACGCGGACGGCGGTGATGACCTGGCCGACCTCCTGGCCGTAGGCGCCGACGTTCTGCACCGGCGTCGCCCCGGTCGAACCCGGGATGCCGGACAGCGCCTCCATGCCGGCCAGCCGCTGCTCGACGGTGTACGCGACCAGGTCGTCCCAGGGCTCGCCGGCCTGCACGACCAGCCGGCTCCCGTCCCGCTCGACGCCCCGGCTGCGCACCACGACCACGTCACCGGGCCACCCGGCGTCCGGGGCGATCAGGTTGGAACCACCGCCGAGGACCAGCAGCGGCCGCCCGGCGGCGTCGGCGTCGCGGACGGCGGCGACCAGTTCCTCGGGGTCGGAGACCTCGACCAGCCGGTCGATGGGACCCCCCACGCCGAGGGTCGTCAGCTCCGCGAAGCGGGCGTCTCGTCGGACCTGCACGGCACCACGCTAACCGCGACTACGCTCCGGACCGGTGAGCGAGGCAGGAGGCCGACCCGAGAGAGGCGATGACCACAAGCGTCGCGCCAGCCTCCCGAGGAAGGCCAACCCGCGCCTGGCCGCCGGCCGGGCTCGCGCCCTGGGCCTGCCGACGCGCGGCACCACCAACGCCAACCGGTTGCGCCGGGTCGACCGCTGGCTGCTCGCCACCCAGGTGCCGCGGCTGCGCGATGCCGCCCGGCCGCTCGTGGTCGACCTGGGCTACGGCTCGTCGGCGGTGACCACGCTCGAGCTGGCCGACCGGCTGGGCCCGGAGGTGCACGGCCTCGAGGTGGTCGGCCTGGAGATCGACCCCGAGCGGGTGGCCGCCGTCGCCGCCGACCGCGATCCGCCGCGGGTCGACTTCCGGGTGGGCGGCTTCGAGCTCGCCGGCCTGCGCCCGGTGCTGGTGCGCGCGTTCAACGTGCTGCGCCAGTACGACGAGGAGTCCGCTGCCCACGCCTGGCAGACGATGTGCGCCGCCCTCGGTCCCGGAGGACTGATCGTGGAGGGCACCTGCGACGAGTGGGGACGCCGCTCGTCGTGGGTGGCCCTCGACGCCGACGGGCCGCTGACCCTGACGCTGTCGGCCCGGGTGTCGGACCTCGACCGGCCCTCCGACCTCGCCGAGCGGCTGCCCAAGGCGCTCATCCACCACAACGTGCCGGGCCAGCCGGTGCACGAGTTCCTCCGGGCGCTCGACACCGCGTGGGCCACCGCAGCCGGGCTCTCGACCTTCGGACCGCGCCAGCGCTGGACCGCGGCGGTGGAGTCGCTCGCCGAGCAGGGCTGGCCGTTCGTCGGCTCCAGCCGTCGCTGGCGGCACGGCGAGGTCACCGTGCGCTGGTCGGCCGTCGCCCCGGTCTGAGCGCGGCCGCACCCCGCGGGAGCGCCGCAGGACCGTCCGCCGGACCCGCGTGACGGACGACACAGCGCCCCTGACCTGCTGCCCCTGGGCGCCGTCCGGGGAGGCGTTCGGCAGCTGCGGCGGGAGGGGTTCCGATCCGCTACCGTCCGTACATGCGGGGCGACGGAGTCGGACTGCGGAGATAGGACTGCGGGCACCACCATGTACCTGCTGACCCCCGACGTCGGGCCATGACGCCCGCGAGGGCGTCGGCCGAGTGGCTCCGACGGCTGGAGTCGGTCCTCGCCGACCCGTCGCTGCTGCGACTGCTCTTCCAACCGATCGTCGACCTGCGACGCGGCGTCGTCGCCGGCTACGAGACGCTGGCTCGTTTCTGCGAGCCCGACGGGAAGCCGAGCCGGGTGGGCCCGGACCGCTGGTTCGCCGCCGCAGGCGCCCAGGGCACCGGGGCCCGCCTGGAGGGCCTCGTCGTCCGGCGCTGTCTGGAGCTGTTGCGCACGGTGCCGCCCAACTGCTTCCTCACCGTCAACGTCAGCCCGCACCTGCTCACGGACCCCGAGCTCGCCGACACCCTCCTGGCCGTCCCGGACCTCGCTCCGCTGGTCCTCGAGCTGACCGAGCACCAGGACGTGACCGAGCTGGAGCCCCTGCTCGACCTCCGCGACCGGCTCCGCAGCCGTGGTGCCCTCCTGGCGGTGGACGATGCCGGGTCGGGCTACTCCGGTCTCCAGCAGATCGCCGCCATCAAGCCCCAGATGGTCAAGCTGGACCGGGCGATCGTGTCCGGGGTGGACGGCGACGAGGTGAAGCTGGCGCTCACCGAGCTGCTCGGCGAGTTCGCCGGGCGGATCGACGCCTGGCTGCTGGCCGAGGGCATCGAGGCCTGGGGGGAGGTCGAGGCGCTGCTCCGCCTGGGTGTCCCCCTCGGTCAGGGCTGGCTCTTCGGCCACCCCGGCCCGGCCTGGCCCCGACTCGACCCGGGGACGGCCGCGCCGCTGCGCTTCCGCTCGGCGAAGGCCCGTCTGGTCGAGCACGTGGCCAGCCTGGTCGAGGAGGTGCCCGTCGAGGGCGGGCCGTCGGGAGGGGCGGTGCCCGAGGACCAGTCGGGGCTGCGCGTCGACTCCGCCGGCCGGCCCGTGGCGCTGTTGCTGCCGCGCCGTCGGGGCGACGACGAGCCGGGGCACCGGATCGCCCCGGTGAGCCTGCGCGTCCCCGCGCTCGCGGGGGTCCGTGAGGTCGCCCGGCGTGCCGCGGCACGCCCCGAGCACTCGCGCTTCGACCCGATCGTCTGCGTCGACGACGTCGGCGTCGCGGTCGGCGTCGTCCGCGTCGAACGTCTCCTGCTACGGCTCGCCGCCGATGGGTAGGAGCCGGCTGCCCCACCGATCCGTTCCACCACCCCGAGGGAAATCGTGAAGCAGTTCTCCTGTGGCGACGTCGTCCCCACCTGCACCCGACAGTTCATCGCTCCCACGGACGAGGAGATCCTGGCCGCCGTCGCCGAGCACGCGCGCACCGACCACGGCCTCACCGAGATCCCGCAGCACCTCATCGACCAGGTCCGGGAGCACATCCGCAGCGACTCGTGACCTCGTCGGCGGCCCTCCGGCACCATGGGCGCCGTGGCGGTCGACGAGCGCCTGCGGCGACGGTGCACCGAGGCCGTCGTCGAGGAGGGGGAGCGCTTCGGCGTCCTGGTGCAGGAGGTCGAGGCCGGGCTGACGGCTGCGCCCGACCTGCAGGCGCCGGTCCCCTGGGTGCCCGACTGGACGATCCGCGACCTCGTCGGACACCTGGGCGCCGTCCACCGCTGGGCGACCGCGATCGTGCGGGCCGGCACCACCGACCGGCCCGCCGCACCACCGCGGCCGCCGGACGGTGGCCTGCTCGACTGGTACGCCGCGGGCCTGGCCGACCTGGTGCACGCCCTGCGCGACACGCCCCCGGACGCCCCGGCCTGGCACATGAGCCCGGCGGCCGAGAAGACCGTCGGCTCCTGGGTCCGCCGGCAGGCGCACGAGCTCGCCGTCCACCGCATGGACCTCGAGGTCGCCGCGGGCCGGCCGGTCACCGCGGTGGACCCGGAGCTGGCCGAGGACGGCGCCGACGAGGTGCTGGGCGTCGTCGTCCCCCGGTGGGCGCACGTCGAGCCGGTGGCCTCCGCCACGGCGGCGGTCGTCGTGCGCAGCACCGACACCGACCGGGTCTGGACGGTGCGGGTCCGCCGCGGGGAGGTCGAGGTGCACGAGGGGGACGCCGGCGCCGCCGACGCCCGGCTCGAGGCACCGGCCGGTCAGCTGCTGCGCCGGCTGTGGGGCCGCCCGGCCGAGGTCGCGGTGACCGGCGACCCCGCCGCCGAGGCGCTGCTGCGCGGCCGGTGAGGGTGCCGGGCAGGATGGTCGGCGTGCGTCCCGTCCCCGTGACCCGATGAGCCGTCGCAGGCAGGCCGAGCCCGTCGTCCCGCCCGGTCCCACGCCCGTCGACGGCGGCACCGCCGAGCTGCTCGGGGACGCCGACCGCGACGGCTCCTGGGTTCTCGTGCTGGACGGGACGCCGCAGTCGCACGTCGACCTCGAGGACCCGACCCACCTGGAGTTCGAGTACGTGCGCCGGATGGGCCACGTGCTCGACCTCGCCGCCGCCGACGGCCGGCCCATCGACGTCGTCCACCTCGGCGGCGGCGCGCTGACCCTCCCCCGCTACGTCGCGGCGACCCGCCCCGGCTCCCGGCAGCGGGTCGTCGAGCTCGACCAGCCGCTCACCGAGCTGGTCCGTGCGCACCTGCCGCTGCCGCGCGACGCCCGCGTCCGGGTGCGCGCCGCCGACGCCCGCGAGGGGCTGGCCGCCCTGCCGTGCGCCAGCGCGGACGTCGTCGTCAGCGACGTCTTCGCCGGAGCCCGCACGCCGGCGCACCTGACCAGCGTCGAGTACGTGCAGGAGGCGCACCGCGTGCTCCGGCCGGGGGGCTCGTTCGTCGTGAACGTCGCCGACGGCCCGCCGCTGCGCTTCGCCCGCACCCAGGTGGCCACGCTGCGCGCGGTCTTCGCGCACGTCTGCCTGCTGGCCGAGCCGGGCACGTTGCGCGGCCGCCGCTTCGGCAACCTGGTGGCGGTCGCCTCGGACGCCGAGCTGCCGGTCCCCGCGCTGGTCCGCCGCTGCGCCGCCGACCCGATGCCCAGCCGGGTGGTCGAGGGTGCCGACCTGGACCGCTTCGCCGGCCGGGCCGGGCCGGTCCACGACGTCGACGCGGTCGCCTCCCCCGAGCCCCCGGAGGGCGTCTTCAGCCGCTGAGCGCGGCCTCGAAGGCCGCCAGCGCGCGGTCGTCGAACAGCACGAACCGCACCTCCTGGACGTGCTGCACCGCGGCCGCGCGGACGCCGGCCACCGCCTGCACCGCGGCGTCCTCCAGCGGCCAGCCGTAGACACCGGCCGAGATGGCCGGGAAGGCCACCGACCGCGCGCCCAGACCGTCGGCCACACGCAGGCTCTCGGTGTAGCAGGAGCGCAGGACGGCGGAACGGTCCTCGTCGGCCGACCAGATCGGGCCGGCGGTGTGCACCACCCAGCGGGCGGGGAGCCGGCCGGCCGTCGTCGCCACCGCCTGGCCGCGCGGCAGCCGGCCGCCGGGCAGCCCGGCCTTCAGCGCGCGGCACTCGGCCAGGACGTCCGGCCCTCCGGCCGCGTGGATGGCGCCGTCGACCCCGCCGCCACCGAGCAGCCCGGGGTTGGCCGCGTTCACGACGACGTCGACGTCGGCCCGGGTGATGTCGCCGCGGACGGCGCGCAGGAGCACGTCCCGACCGTAGGGTCGGGGACATGACCCCGCCTGCCCGCCTCCCGCTCCGTCGCGACACCCAGGACAAGGTCATCGCCGGTGTCTGCGCGGGGATCGCCCGGCGCTACGGCCTCTCACCGACCGTTCTGCGCCTGGCGTTCGTGCTCTCCTGCGTGCTGCCCGGCCCGCAGTTCATCGCCTACCTGCTGCTGTGGATCGTGATCCCGAAGGACACCCGGGGCTGGTGAGCCCGGCGGCTCACCAGCCGCTGCCGCCCCGGCTCACGCCGCGGACGGCGGGCCGGACGTCGACCAGGTAGACGACCGCGGCGATGATCGCCGGCAGGCCGAGGAAGCTCAGCGGGTTCTGGAAGGCGACGATGACCAGCACCGCGAGCCCCAGGATGGCCGCCCAGCCGGGCTTGGTGAGCTTGCCGGCAGCGACGTAGCCGGCGGCCGGGCGGATGAGGGCGTCGACGAGCGCCCACGCCGTGAGCCCCAGCGACGCGTAGAAGAGCACCGCGTAGACGAGACCCTGGAAGCTCAGCATGCCCGGCAGGGTACCCGCGCAGCGGCGTCCGGCCACGCTGCCGCGACCCCTCCGGGGGGTCCGGACGCGGCAGGGCCCCGGAGCGCTGCGCGCAGCTCCGGGGCCCTGGGTCGCGGGGCGGCCTCCCTGCAGGGCCCGCCGCGAGTTCGCGAGCGGCGGGGGGCAGGGAGGTCCTCGTTCAGTCGCGCTTGGTGGTGCGGGTGCGGGTCACGCGGGCGGAGGTGCCGGCCGGGGTGGACCTGCGGGCCGCGGAGGTCTTCTTCGCCGCGGCACGCTTGCGGGCCGGCTTGGGGGCCTCGGGCTCCTCGGCCGACTCCAGGGTCGCCTTGGCCGACTCGGCGGCCTCGTGCGTGGCCTCCTCGGCGGAGTCGATGGCCTTCTCCGCCTTCGCCGCCGTCTTCTGCGCGATCGAGGTGACCTCGTTGGAGGCCTCGGCGACCGTCTCGGCGGTCTCCTCGAGCACCTCCTCGAGGGTGTCCTCGACGGCGTCCACCGCGCGCTCGGCGCGGCCGACGACCTTGCGGACGACGGGCTGGCGACGCAGCTCCTCGACGACCTCGGCACCGCGGACGGCGAGGGTCTCGATGGTGGCGACCGTCTGGGTGCGGGCGGTGCTCACCAGGCCGGCCACCGTGCTGGCGACGGTGTCGGGGCGGACCGCGGAGGCGACGTGCTGGGCCGACGTGCGCGCGGTGCGGACGGCCTCCTCGGCGCGGGTGCGGGCCTCCTTGGCGGCCAGGTCCACCTGCACCTGGGCCTCGCCGGGCAGGGCCTCGACGCGCGAGCGCAGGGTGCCCACGACGGCGCGGGTGCGCTCGACGGCCAGGTCGCCGGCGCCGACGGCGGCCAGCAGCACCTGCTTGTTCTGGACGACGACGGTCTCGCCGTACTTCTTCAACGTGTCGGTGGCGGTCATGCCGACTCCTTCGCGGAACGGTTCGGGGTGGGATCAGTGGGGTCTGCCGGGGCGGACGCGTTCGTGGCGTGCTCCCGGGCGTAGGTCTCGTAGAGCTCGAGCAGCACGGCCTTGTGCCGCTCGGAGAGCGACGGGTCGGCGCGGATCGCCGCCACGGTGTCCGGGTTGCCGTCGCGGCGGTCGAGGATCCCGGCCTGCTCGTAGAGCGTCTCCGCCGAGATCTTCAGGCCCTTGGCGATGGCGGCGAGGATTTCCGCCGACGGCTTGCGCAGCCCCCGCTCCACCTGTGAGAGGTACGGGTTGCTCACCCCGGCCGTGCGGGCGAGTTCGCGGAGGGACACGCGGGCGGCGTTGCGCTGCTCGCGGATGAACTCCCCGACCTGGGAGCCGGTCGCCGACACCTTGGAGCGCTCGGCGGCCACCGTCTCCGCGACGCTGCTCGCGACCTGGTCGACCACGCCACGGACGGTGGTCACCTGCCCGCGGACGAAGTCGCTTGGGTTCTGCACACCCCGACGCTAGGCCGGGGTGCTAGCTGTTGCAAGCGGAGGAGCTAGCACCCGGCCGTGAACCGCCTCACACCCGGCGTGTCGGCTCACGCCGGCAGCGCTGCGGCTGCTCGCACCTCCCCGACCACGCCGTCCCCACCGGTGACCGGCGTCAGCGACCAGGGGGCCAGCCGCTCGGCCGGGACGCCGAGGTACCGCAGGCCGGCGCACAGGGCGGGCGTGCGGCCGCGCTCGCTCCCGTCGTCGAGCTTGAGGGCGACCGCGCCACGGCCGGGCAGCGCGGCGACGTGCACGCCGTCGGCACCGCCCTTGACCAGCAGGCCGTCGACGGCGCGCATGAGGTCGGTGTCCTCGCGGCCGGTGCCCGCCACGTACCAGGGGTGCGCCCGCATCGCGTCGGCGACCGCCCGGCCGGACGTGCCGGCCGCGGCCGCGACCAGCGAGACCACGCCCCGCGCCAGGCCGGTCAGCGGCAGCCCGTGCTGCGGGGCGCCGCAGCCGTCGACGACGACCGCCGCCACCGGCGTGCCCGCGGCCTCCCCGAGCCGGGCCTCGACCGCCTGCTGCAGCGGGTGCTCCCGCTCGAGGTAGCCCTCGGTGGGCCAGCCGGCGGCGACGCAGGCGGACAGCATCGCCGCGTGCTTGCCCGAGCAGTTCATCGCCAGCCGCTCCGGCGCCCGGCCCCCGGCCAGCCAGGCGGCGCGGGTGGCCTCGTGCGCGGGCAGCGCCGGCGGGCAACCGAGGTCATCCGGCGAGAGGCCGACGGCGGCGAGCATGCCGGCGACCAGCTCGCGGTGGCCGTCCTCGCCGGAGTGCGAGCCGGCGCCGATGGCCAGCTCCTCCGCCGAGCGCGGTGCCCAGCCGGCGGCCAGCAGGGCGGTGGCCTGCACCGGCTTGTTCGCCGAGCGCGGCAGCACCGGGCGCTCGACGTCCCCGACGGCGGACAGCACAGCACCGTCGGGGCCGACGACGACCAGCGCGCCGCGGTGCACCGACTCCAGGAAGCCCGAGCGCCACACCTCCACCAGCACCGGGTTCTCCGGCCACGGGAGGTGCTGGAACCGGCCCCCGTGCAGGGACCCGCGGGGCGAGCTCGCGAGCCGTGCGGGGGGCACGGGGGTCCTTACCGGCCCTCGTCGGCGAGCAGGGCGGCGACGTCGGCCTCGCCGTTGCGGTACCGGCGGCCCAGCTCGGCGGCCAGCCCGTCCATGACCTGCTGCACGCCGCGGCGGCGCTCGGACAGCGACCCCTCGGCCGCGGCCAGCGCGCGGGCGGCCTGCTCCAGATCGGCGTCCGACAGCTCGGGGACCGCCGACAGGTCGACGCCGGGGGTCAGCGAGTTGACCCAGCTCTCGTACTCCTCCGGCGCGGCCGGCTGCACGGTCTGGTGCCGGCCGAGGCCGTGGGCCGGGCCGCGGCCCTTCTCGGCCAGGATCTCCGGGAGCAGGTCGACCAGCGAGCGGCCGTCGTGCTCGGCGCGGCGCTGCAGCTCGCGGCGCACGATGTCCAGCCGCCCCTGCAGCAGCCGCCGGGTGTAGGAGAGGTTGACCTCCTCCTGCTCGGCCTGGCGGCGCAGCCGGCGCACGTCGGCCATCGGCCGCTGGACGGCGGCCTCGAGGAAGCCGGGGTCGAGCAGTGCGTCGACGGCGGCACCGCCGGCGCGGGTCGGGTCGGGGGTCACGGGGCGGGCCTCTCCGGAGGGGCGAGCGGTCACCGGGGGATGGTCCCAGATCGCACGGCCTGGACCCGTTCACGCGCCGCAGCCACCGTGTCGTCGAGCGCGGCCGGGGCGTCGTCGGGGTCGATCGCGGCGCGGGCGCCGGCCACGGTCAGCTCGGCGTCCATCGCCACCGACTGCTTGACCAGTGCCAGTGCCACGACACCGAGCTCGTGGTGGCGGACGACGGAGCCGATCCGGCCGACGTCGCGGGAGCCGAGCTGCACCGGCGTCCCGGCCTCGGGCAGCTGCTCGGCCAGCCCGTCGAGGTGCAGCAGCACCAGCCGGCGCGGCGGGCGGCCGAGGTTGTGCACCCGGGCGACGGTCTCCTGCCCGCGGTAGCAGCCCTTGGCCAGGTGGACGGCGCTGGTCAGCCAGCCGGTCTCGTTGGGGATGGTGCGGTGGTCGGTGTCGACGCCCAGGCGCGGCCGCCGGGCCTCGACCCGCAGCGCCTCGTACGCGTCCACCCCGGCGGGCGCGGCCCCGGCGGCGAGCAGGGCGTCGGCGCGGGCGGCCAGCTCGGCGCGCGGCACCAGCAGGTCGGCGACGGGCGCGCCGTCCCCGGTCGGCGGCATCCGGCGCACCCACCCGCCGCCGTCCAGGGCGAGCACCGCGTACGGCGCGGCGGGGACCGGCAGGCCGGCGGCGGCGAGGACCCCGTCGCCGCGCGGGCCGACCAGGGACAGCAGCGCCCACGAGTCGGTCACGAGCGCCGGCTCGACGCGGAGCATGAACCGCATCCGCTCCAGGTACGCCTGCAGTGCCGCGCCGGTGCCCGGCTCGACGTCCACCCAGGTGGTGCCGGCGAGCTCGGCGAGGACAAGGTGGTGCTCGACGTGCCCGTTCGGGGAGAGCTCGAGGGCCTCCGCGCCGGTGCCGTCGCCGAGCTGCTCGAGGTGCTGGGTGAGCAGGCTGTGCAGCCAGGTCAGCCGGTCGGCGCCGGGGACGACGAGCACGTCGCGGTCGCTGCGGTCGACCAGGCCGGCGCCCTCGGCGAGCTCGCGCTGCTCGCGCAGCGGGCTGCCGTAGTGCGCCGGGACGGACCCGTCCTCCACCGGGACGGCGCCGGGGCGCGAGAGCAGGGGGCTGGGGGTGGGCATCAGGACTCCGATCCGGCTCGGTCGCGGCACGCGCGGCACGTCCCCGACAGCGCGACGTGCCCCACGTCCAGCTGGAAACCCAGGTCGGCGGCCAGACGTTCCGCGGCGCCGTCGAGCAGGGCCGGGTCGACCGAGGAGACCTCCCCGCAGCTGGCGCACACGACGTGCAGGTGCGGGTGC
Source organism: Geodermatophilus siccatus (assembly GCF_900103785.1). Taxonomy (GTDB): domain Bacteria; phylum Actinomycetota; class Actinomycetes; order Mycobacteriales; family Geodermatophilaceae; genus Geodermatophilus; species Geodermatophilus siccatus. The sequence goes on from NZ_FNHE01000018.1 coordinate 17,481, forward strand.
TCGGCGGCGTGGTAGACCGGCGCGCCCTTGCCGAGGTGGGTGTGCCACACCAGCCCGAGCCGCTCGAGCAGCTCGAGGGTGCGGTAGACCGTCGAGGTGTCCGGCGCCGCGCCGTCCGGGCCGGCCTCCTCGCGCAACCGGGTGGCGATCTCCTCGGGGGTGGCGTGCTCGAGCGTGGCGACCGCGGCGAGCACCCGCTGGCGCTGGGTGGTCAGCCGCAGCCCGCGGGCGCGCAGGCGCTCGGCCAGCGGTGCCACGTCGCCGGGCGCGGCGTCGGGGTGCGGGTGCGGGGCGGGCACGCCGTCCAGCCTAGGTCCGTGCCATCGCCCGGAGACCGGCGAGCAGGTCGGCGTAGCCGGCCACCGGGACGCCGTCCACGCTGAGCCCCGGCAACCCGGTGACGCCGTCGATCGCGCCGGCCGCGGTGGCGGCCCCCAGCACTCGCGCGTCGACCTGCGGGTCCAGCAGCGCGGCCAGGGCGTCGCGGTGCCCGGGGGCCAGCCGCGCCAGCCCGGCGACCAGCCCGGAGCAGCCCCAGTTGGAGGTGCCGGCGACGACGAGCGCGTCCACGGGCACCCGGCAGGCGATCCGGTCGCCGTGCGCGACGCAGGCGGCGACGACGTCGGCCGGGACGTTGCCCATGCCGATCTCGTTGCCGCCGTCGCCGACCGCCCCGGTGACCAGGCCCGGCAGGTCGAAGGCCGCATGCAGCGGCGCCGTGGAGCCGGTGACGTCGAAGCCGCGCATCGTCAGCACCCGCCCGTCGGCGTTCGGCCCCAGCCGCTCCACCGCGACCAGGGAGGAGAGACCGAGGGCGGCCACCCGGTCCCGCACCCGCGCCTCGTCCGCGGACGGCGGCAGCACCTCCAGGCGCCCGGCGCCGAGCACGTCCACGCAGGCGGCGGTCACCTGCGCGCACGGCTCGTCGGTGAGCACCACCGGTTCGGCGCCGAGCTCGGCCAGCGCGGCGGCCAGGACGGCGGTGCCCACCGGTCCGTCGGTCTCGGCCGCCGGCGTGGGCGCCCAGGCGATGTGCACGCCGGTGACCAGGCCGACCCGGCCGCCGGCGCGACCGGCTGCGGTGAGCTCCGCGGCCAGCCGGGCGAGCTGCCCGGGGACGGCGGCGGCCAGCCCGGTGACGTCGCGGGCGCCGGGGCGCAGCAGCGCCCGCTCGACGTCCGCGAGCGGACCGCTCACCGCACCGGCGGGCGGGCCTCCGCGAGCGCCCGCCGCAGCGAGGTGAGGTACCGGTCGGGCACCGAGTGCTCACCCCGCGGCGGCAGGAAACCCTCGACGGTGGCGCCGGTGACCGCGGCGAACGAGGCCGCCTCCTCGCCGAGCGCGCGGACGACGGCGTGCTCGCCCCACGCGCTGCTGCGCGCCAGGTGGGCCATCGCGGCGGCGCTCTCGGCCCGCTCCCCGACGCAGTCGAACGGCTTCTCCGTGGCCCACAGCCGCCGGAAGCCGTCGACCAGGGAGAGGTCGGCCAGCGGGTCGCCGCCGAACATCGCCTGCGCCTCCTCCGGGGTCAGGAAGACCGCGAAGCAGAGGAAGGTGAACAGGCACTTGTCGCAGTGCAGGCACCAGCGCTGCGTGGCCTCGCCGCCCATGTGCGCCTGCGTGTAGCTGCGGTTGCAGCTGAGGATCTCACCGCGCAGGTCCGGCAGGGCCGCCACCGCCGCGACCGTGGCCAGCTCCGAGAGCTGCCGGGTCAGGCTGAAGTAGCCCACGCCCACCTCGGCCGCCGCGGCGGCGAAGAGCCGCTCGAACTCGTAGGACTTCGAGTACTGGTGGTTCACCCGCGCGCCGTTGACCGTCAGGGTCTCCTCGTCGGCCGACCGCTCGTTGGCGAAGACGACCGGGTCGAACCCGCCGAGGACGGCGACCAGCGTGGCGATCGCCGAGTTGATGGCGGTGACCGGCACGTGGCCGTTGAGGCCGCCGCCCCGCGTGCGCACGCCCAGCAGCGGGTCCAGCCGGCGGCGGACGCCGATGAGCGGCACCCCCGCGGCGCGGGCCACGTCCCGCTGGGCGTCGGTCGGGTTGACCGCGAGCGCGGTGGCCGGGGTGACCACGACCAGCGCCAGGGCGGAGTCCTTGCCACCGCCGACCGGCAGCAGCGCCTGGCGCCCGCCGCCTTCCACCGGCGCGGGCAGCTCGTCGGTCGTCCCCAGGTCGAAGGCGACCTCGTGCGGCACCGGCAGCCGGTTGACCGCGGCGAACTCGCCCAGCCCGTGCGTGTACGCGGCCTCGGCGACGGCGGCCTGGGCCTTGGTGACCAGCCGCTCGACGACGACCCGGCCCGGCGCCCGCAGCTTGTAATAGCTGGTGCCCATGACCAGGTGGACCAGGTCCAGCGCGGCGTCCACCCGCGCCGGGTCGGCACCGCCCAGCAGGTCCGGGTCCAGGGTGAGCCGCTCGGTGAACTCGTCACCGGCCAGCCGGTAGGTGAAGGCGGCCTCGCCGGTGGCGGGGTCGAGGGAGCGGCCGGCGACGACGAAGGCGTCGGACACGCCCTGCCCCTCAGACACGCGACGCCCCGGCGTCGAGGAGGATCTGCTCATAGGTGCGTGCCAACTCCTCGTAGTTGCGGAAGCGGTTGTAGCTGGGCGCGCCCGGCGAGAGCAGCACCAGACCGCCGGGCCGGGCGCTCCGGAGCGCCTCGGCGACGGCGTCGGCCAGGGAGCCGGTCTCGGTGACCGGCGCATCGACCCCCCTGGCGGCCGCGGCGGCGCGGATGTCGGCGGCGAAGCGGGCGCCGGTGTCCGGGATCGTCAGCACCCGCACCGTCCCGCCGCGGGCGACGACCGCCGCGGCCAGGTCGGTGTAGTCCAGCCCGCGGTCCTGGCCGCCGGCGATGAGTGTGACCTGCTGCCCGGCGAAGGCGTCGATCGCCGCGCGAACCGACACCGGGGTGGTGCTCAGCGCGTCGTCGACGAACGTGACGCCGTTGCGCGTGGCCACCGGCGAGAGCCGGTGCGGCAGCGCCCGGAAGTCGGCGACGGCGGCGCGGACGGCCTCGGCGGACCGGTCGAGGTCCACGCCCATCCGCACGGAGGCGGCCAGCGCGACGTGCAGGTTGGCGACGTTGTGCACGCCCGAGAGCCGCTCGAGCGGGAAGCCGGCCAGCCGCGCCCCGGGGACGACGTCGGCCGGGTCGACCAGCACCGCCGGGTCGAGGTGCTGCTCGGCGACCGGCCGGGCCTGGGGGCTCACGACCACCGAGCCCGGCCCGCAGGAGGCGAAGACGTGCAGCTTGTCGCGGTAGTACGTCGCGACGTCGCCGTGCCAGTCCAGGTGCTCCGGGGCCAGCGAGGTGACCGCGCCCCAGCCGGACCAGCCCTCGACCGCGGCCGCCTGGTAGCTGGACACCTCGACGACCAGCGCGGTGCCGTCGGTGACCACGTCGTCCAGGAGGACGTCGAGCAGCGGGGTGCCGATGTTGCCGGCGTGCACCGCCGGCCGGCCGGCCGCGGACAGCACGACGGCGGCCAGCGCGCTGGTGGTGCTCTTGCCCTTGGTGCCGGTGACGCAGAGCGTCGGCACGTCGCGGGCGGCGAACTCGGCCAGGGCCACGCCGGTTCCGGAGGCGAGGGTGGTCCGGGCGGCCAGCGCGCGAGCGTCCTCGCGGTAGGGGCTGATGCCCGGCGAGCGGAACACCACGTCGCAGCCGGCGAGCTCGGTGACGTCGCTGCCGGCCCGCACGCCCGGCGGCAGGTCCGTCGGCGGGACGGCGTCGACGACCACGACCGCCGCCGCACCCGCGGTCAGCGCGGCGCGCACCGCGGCGCGGCCCTCGCGTCCGTGCCCCCAGACGCCGACCCGGTGCCCGGCCAGCTCGGTGAGCCTCACCGGCCGCCCCTGGACGGCCGTGCGCAGCGGTGGGTCACGGCGCCCACTGTACGGAGCGGGGACCCTGGGGACGGCGTGCACGGCGGGTCGCCGGTAGGGTCCCCGGGCAGGTGCGCCGGGAAGTCTGGTCGGCAGTCCCCTCGCCGACCCCGTCACCTGGAGCCGCTCGTGCCGTCCACCTCCACCGCCCGTCTCTTCGGCCGGGGATCGTGGGCCGAGACCCGCCGGATCGCCGACATCCTCCGCAAGGAGACCGTCGGCGGGGCCCTGCTGCTGGCCGCGGCGGCCATCGCGCTGGTCTGGGCCAACTCGCCGTGGGGCGGAACCTACGAGACCCTCCGCGACACGCGCGTGGGTCCAGCGTCCCTGCACCTGGACCTGACCCTGGGCACCTGGGCGGCCGACGGGCTGCTCGCGATCTTCTTCTTCGTCGCCGGTCTGGAGCTCAAGCGGGAGTTCGTCGCCGGCGACCTGCGGGAGCCACGCCGTGCCGCGCTGCCGATCGCCGCAGCGGTCGGCGGCATGGCCGTGCCTGCGCTCCTGTTCGTGCTGTTCAACCTCGGCCGGGACGACGACGCGCTGCGCGGCTGGGCCATCCCCGCCGCTACGGACATCGCCTTCGCGCTCGCGGTCCTGGCCGTGATCAGCACCCACCTGCCGGCGGCCCTGCGCACCTTCCTGCTGACCCTCGCGGTGGTCGACGACCTGCTGGCGATCGTCGTCATCGCGGTCTTCTACACCGACGACTTCTCCGTCGGGTTCCTGTTCCTGTCGTTCCTCCCGCTGGCGGTCTTCGCCGTCCTCGTGCAGCGACGGGTCCGGTCGTGGTGGCTGCTCCTGCCGTTGGCCGTGGTGACCTGGGTCCTCATGCACGAGTCCGGTGTCCACGCAACGGTCGCGGGGGTGCTGCTCGGCTTCGCCGTCCCGGTCGTGCGCAGTGCGGCCGCGGGCGGCCCGGAGGCCGGCCCTGGCCTCGCCGAACACTTCGAGCACCGGTTCCGGCCGATCTCGGCCGGTGTCGCCGTCCCGGTGTTCGCCTTCTTCTCCGCCGGTGTCGCCGTCGGCGGGCTCAGGGGGCTGACCGAGTCGGTGACCGACAGCGTCGCCGTCGGCATCACCGCCGGGCTGGTCGTCGGCAAGGCGATCGGCATCACCGGGGCCACCTGGCTGGTGTCCCGGTTCACCCGCGCCGAGCTCGACGAGGCCCTCGGCTGGCCCGACGTCATCGGCCTGTCGCTGCTCGGGGGGATCGGGTTCACCGTCTCCCTGCTCATCACGGAGCTGGCCTTCGGCCTGGGGACGCCGACCTACGACCACGCGAAGGTCGGCATCCTGTCCGGCACCCTGCTGGCCGCGCTGCTGGCGACCGTCGTGCTGCGGCTGCGCAACCGCCGCTACAAGCGGATCCACGAGGAGGAGCGGGCCGACTTCGACCGGGACGGCGTCCCGGACGTGTACCAGCGCGAGACGGTCGACGACCGCGCCGACCACCATCCGGACCGGGAGGGGGCACCCCCGCCCGGGCGCACTCCCGGCGGTTCCGCCGAGGGCTGAAAAAGCGCGTTGCCGACCTCCCGGGAGGGACGTACCGTCGAGGTACACGAGAGAGGAGGTGGTCCGTAACTTGCATGCTTATCGGACTCGTGAGGTGGCTGTCCGCTAGCCGCCGTCCAGATGGGCCGCCCGTTCAGACGACAGTCTGAACGACGGCAGATCGCCCGTCCGTCGTACGGCGGCGAGCGAGAACCGGACAGTCACCCGACCCCCGGGCCGCCGGCATTTGTCCAGCCGGCCCGCGTGCTGCTCCCCTCATCGGAGGGCTGGGCGCCGCGGAGCAGCCCGGGGGTTGTCCGTTTCCCGGGGAGGTCCCCCTGTCCACCGACGCGGTCGGGACCGGCGACTCCCCCGGCACGTGGGTCGCCGCCGCCCTCCGGCGCGACCGCACCGTCGCCTCCCTCGTGCCGCCGGTGTTCGAGGCCTACGCCCGGGTGCTGCACCCCGCCGTGCGCTACGCCGGCGACGAGGACGTCGAGGTCCGCTGGGACGAGGTCGCGGCCCACAACGGCACCACCGCGCACCGGCTGATGCAGTGGCCGGCGATCACCGGGTCGTGGGAGTACGTCGGCGAGGACGACCAGCCCGGACTGTGGAACGACAGCCCGGCCGAGGGCCACCTGCCCGCCTCCGTGGCCGCTGCGCTGGCCGACCTGCTCGCCCCGTGGACGGCCACGCCGCAGGAGTGCTGGTTCGGCTGGTGCGACGACGGGCACCCCGGCCGCCCGCACCTGGCGCTACCCGCCTGCGACCTGCTGCTGCGTCGCGGACCGGTGACCCTGGCGTCGGCCAACTTCGCGCCCGAGCCGCAGGAGCAGAGCGCCGCCGTGTGGTGGCCGACCGACCGTGCCTGGTTCGTCGCCACCGACCCCACCCTGATGAGCACCTACGTCGGCGGGCCGGCCGGCGCGGTCGACGCCGTCCTGGGCTCCCTGCTGGAGGCGCACCCGGCCACCCCGGACGATCCGGTGGGCCACGACACCGACCCGGTCAACCCCATCCCCCCACGCGACTGAGCGATGACCGCGCTGCCAGCCGGTGACGTGCTGGAACGGCCACCCCTCGGGGGCCCTCCGCCTGAGCCTGCGAGGCGTGGGGAGAAGGGGGGTCCTCTCTCAGAGGACGGCGAGCTCCGCGGCCAGGTCGTCGAGCCCCAGCGAGCCCTGCGACAGCGCGGCCATGTGCCACGCCCTGCGGTCGAAGGCCCCGCCCCGCGCCCGCTGCGCCGCCGCGCGACCGTCCAGCCAGGCGCGCTCGCCGAGCTTGTAGCTGATCGCCTGCCCCGGCAGCCCGAGGTAGCGGACCAGCTCGCTGTCGAGGAAGGCCGGCGTGGCGCCGCTGTGCTCGCCGAGGAAGGCGCGGGCGAGCTCCGGCGTCCAGGGCCGGCCGCGGGAGTCGGCGAGGGTCCCCTCGGCGTCGTCCGGGACCGGCAGGCCGAGGTGCATGCCGATGTCGATGACCACCCGTACCGCCCGCAGCTGCTGGGCGTCGAGGAAACCCAACCGCGTACCCGGGTCGGCGAAGTACCCGAGCTCGTCCATGAGCCGCTCGGCGTACAGCGCCCAGCCCTCGACGTTCGCGCCGACCGAGCCCAGCGACGTCTGGTACGTCGACAGCCGCCCGGACACGTACGCCCACTGGGCCAGCTGCAGGTGGTGGCCCGGGACGCCCTCGTGGTACCAGATCGAGGTCAGGTCCCAGAGCGGGAAGCGCTCCCGGCCCATGGTCGGCAGCCAGGTGCGGCCCGGGCGGGAGAAGTCGTGCGCCGGCCGCGTGTAGTAGGGCGCGGCTGCGCTGCCCGGGGGCGCGATCATCGCCTCGACCCGGCGGACCGGCTCGGCGAGGTCGAAGTGGACGCCGTCGAGGGCCGCGATCGCCTCGTCCATCATCGCCTGCAGCCGTTCGCGGATCGCCTCGACGCCGTCGACGGCGGGACCGTGCACGTCCAGCCAGCGCATGGCCTCCATCGGCGTCCCGCCGGGCACGACCCGCTCGGCCTCGGCCCGCTGCTCGGCGAGGATCCGCCGGTGCTCGGCCCAGCCCCAGGTGTAGGCCTCCTCCAGGCCCTCGCCGGCGCCGAGGTCCGAGCCGGTCCAGCGGCGGGCGGCCAGGGCGTAGCGGTCGCGGCCGACGGCGTCCGGCGTCCCGTCCACCTGCGGCAGGTAGACGTCGCGGAGGAAGTCGCGCACCTCGGCCACCGCGCCGTCGGCGGCCTGGGCGGCAGCGTCCAGCTCACCGCGGAGCGCGTCCGGGCCGCCCGCGGCGAACCCGCCGAAGAACGGCCCGGCCAGCCACTCGCCGAGCTGCTCCACCACGGTCGAGACCTGGCGCGGGGCCACCAGGAGCCCGCGGCGGGCGCCCTCCTCGAGCGACGCGCGGAAGCCGCGGTACGCCTCGGGGACGCGGGCCATCCGCCGGGCCACGACCGCCCAGTCCTCGGCCGAGGACGTCGGCATGAGCAGGAAGACCTGCCGGATCGAGTGCACCGGGCTGAACAGGTTGGACAGCGCCCGCAGCCCCTCCCCGGCCTCGTGCCCGTCCAGCTCGGCGCCCAGCCGCTCGCGCAGCAGGCGGGCGCAGCGCCGCTCGACCGGGTCGTCGTCCAGGGACGGGTCGGCCGCCAGCACGCGGTCCAGCTCGGTGAGGGTGTCGCGGGCCAGCTGCGCCTCGGCCTCCAGCCCGGCAGGGCTGGGGTCGGGCAGCCGGTCGTCGCCGGGGCGGGTGCCCAGCGAGGTGGCCACGATCGGGTCGAGCTCGCAGACCGCGTCGACGTACCGGTCGGCGACCTGGCGGGGGGTGGCGGGGTGGGCGGACGGGTCGAGCGGGCCGCTCACCGGAGGCGCTCCAGCCGGGCCGACATGGTGGGCCGCAGCGGCTCGTCGCCGGCGGCGCGGTCGATCGCGTACATGAGCGCACCCTCGACGATGCCGTAGAGCCGCACGGCGCGGGACACCTCGGGGGCGTCGGGGGTGCGGGCGAGGACGTCGGTGCTCAGTTCCCAGCTGGTCGTCGTCCGGGCCCGGCCGACGTAGAGCTCGACCAGCCCGTCGGGGCTGGTGACCAGCAGCTCGACGTCGTCCCCGCCGCGGGGCCGCCAGAAGCCGGCCTCCCGGACCGCCGGCCCGACGACCTGCCCGTCGTCGGTCAGCCGCCAGGTGCGGGAGTCGTAGGCGAGGAAGCCGCGACCGTCGTGGCTGAACCGGATCCACTGGCCGAAGCGGTGATCGCCCGCAGGACCCGCGGCCTGCCCCTCGCCGTGCCACTCGCCGAGCAGCGGCAGGACGGCGAGCAGCTCCTCGGAGACCTCCGGTCCCGAGCGGACGTCGACGGTGTCGGCGACCGGCAGCTCGGTGTCGCCGGTCATCGGCGCGCCTCCCGGGGGCGGCGGGCGAGCCGGGCGGCGCCGAACCCGCAGCCGAGCGCCGCGAGCGACGTCAGGGCCACGAGGACCCAGGCAGAGACCATGCGCTCCACCGTAGGGCTGCCCGGCCCGGCCTCCCTGCAGGGCCCTGCCGCGAGCCTGCGGAGGACGGGGTCCTCCTTCAGGCGGTCGCCGGCGCCGCCCCGGCCGTCGCGGCCACCACCTCGTCCCACGGCGTGGGTGCCAGCCCGAAGGTGGCGGTCGTCGCCGACGCGTCGATCACGTACTCCCGGTCGAACTGGTGCCGGACGTCGACGACCTCGCGCAGCATCGGCGACACCAGTCCGATGCCGCGCAGGACGGACCACGGGATCCGGCCCACCCGGGCCGGTGGCGCACCGAGGGCCGCCGCCAGGTCGGCCAGCGCCTGCCGCTGCGAGCGCGGGGGTGCGCTCGGCACGTGCCAGGCCCGGCCGAGCGCCCGCTCGTCGGTCCCCAGCGTGGCCAGCGTCGCGGCGACGTCGGGCAGGTACGCCCAGCTGCGGAGGACGTCGGGGTCGCCGACCACCCAGGCTCGGCGGCCGCGGCGCAGCGCGGGCAGCTGCCGGACGAGGTGGGAGTGCTCGGCCGGCACCTGCGGGCCCACGAAGTCCGCGGCACGGGCCTCGGTCACCCGCACCCGGCCGGCCTCGTGCGCGGCCAGCGCCTCCCGCCACATCGCGATGCGCACCCGGCCCTTGCGGTCGGTGGCGGCCAGGGGGCTGTCAGGGCTCATCGGGCCGGTCGGGGCGCCGTAGACGTACAGGTTGGACATCGTGACCAGCACCGCGCCCGTCCGCTCCGCCGCGGTCAGCAGCGCCGTGGCGACCGGCGGCCAGTCGGTCGTCCAGCGGTGGTAGGCGGGGTTCACCGCGTTGTACAGCGCGGCCGCGCCATGCGCGGCCGCGGCGACCGCGTCTGCGTCGGCCGCCTCCACCCGACGGTGCTCGACGGCGTCCGTCGACGTCCCCCCGCTGCGCGACAGCACCCGGACCCGGTGCCCCTGGGCAGCCAGCAGGTCGGCGGTCGTCGTCCCGACCGGGCCCTTGCCCACGACCACGTGCAGTGCCATGACTCCTCCTCGAGATCTGACGAGAGCACTGCTCTCGGAGGAGGACGACGCTCGCACGGCGCCCGCGGTCGGTCAAGAGCAGCGCTCTCGTTTGCGTGCACCGATCACAGCGGGGAGGATCGGCCGCGTGCCGCCCACCGTCCGTGACCGCGTCCGCGCCGAGGTGACCGCCGAGATCACCGCCGTCGCCCGGCGGCAGTTGGCCGAGGTGGGGGCGGCCGGGCTCTCGCTGCGGGCGGTCGCGCGCGAGGTGGGCATGGCCTCGTCGGCCGTCTACCGCTACTTCGCCAGCCGCGACGAGCTGCTGACCCGCCTGATCACCGACGGCTACGACGCCCTGGGGGCCGCCGCGGAGGCCGCCGACGACCCGGGCGCGGCGCCGCGGGAGCGCTGGCTGGGGGTGTGCCGCGCCGTCCGGTCGTGGGCCCGGGCGCACCCGCACGAGTACGCCCTGCTCTACGGCTCACCCGTGCCCGGTTACGCGGCTCCGCGGGACACCGTCCCGGCAGCCGCGCGGGTGGGCGTGGTCCTGGGCCGGATCCTCGGCGACGCGGCCCGCAGCGGCGCCCTGCCGGAAGCCGCCGGGGGCGACCGGGACCCGGAGCTGGTGAGCGTCGAGACGGCCGCCGTCCTCGGCGGGGAGCACCCCGCGATCGACGACGCCGTCCGGGTGCGCGCGCTGCTCGCCTGGAGCTCGCTCTACGGGACCGTCAGCTTCGAGCTCTTCGGGCACCTCGCCGGCTCCGTCGCGGACACCGACCGGTACTTCGACATCGCGATGGGCGAGCTCACCGATCTCCTGGGGCTCTGACGTGCCCTCGACCGGGAGCCGCCCGGCCGCGGTGCGGCCGTTCGCGCGGACGCCGCTGTCCGCCTCGGCCCCGTCGCCGGGGCGGCTGCGCGGGAACGAGGCGCCGGTCGGCGACGTCCTGGTGGAGGGCCGATCCTGGTACGGCAGGCTGGCGGACCGCGGCGGTACCGGTCCGGACGCGAGGGAGGTGACGGGATCGTGGGGATGCTCGGCAACGGTGGGGGTGGCACGCTCCGCTCAGACGTGGAGGCCCTGCTCTCCCGGACCCTCGCCCGGTACGAGCGCGTCCTGGCCAACGTCGCCGACGGCATCTACGGCCTGGACGCCGACGGGCGCGTCGAGTTCGTCAACCCGGCGGCGGTGCGGATGACCGGGCTCGCCGCCGAGGAGCAGCTGGGGCGCGACCAGCACGCGGTGATCCACGGGCGCCGGCCCGACGGCTCGCCGTACCCGAAGCACGAGTGCCCGGTCTGGGGCGCGCTGCGGAGCGGCCGGACGATCACCGCCGAGCACGAGGTCTTCTGGCACCGCGACGGCACCCCCGTGCCGGTCGAGCTGATCGCCGTCCCGACAGTGGAGGACGGCGCGGTGACCGGCGTGGTGGTGTCCTTCCGCGACCTGACCGACCGGCTGGCCGCCCGGCGCCAGGCCGCGGAGCTGCGGCGGGTGACCGAGCGGGCCGCCGAGCAGCGCGCGCTGTCCGACCGGCTGCAGCAGGCGCTGCTGACCCCACCGCCGGAACCCGACCACCTGCAGGTCGCCGTGCGGTACCGCCCGGCCGCGCACGGGGCGCAGGTCGGCGGCGACTGGTACGACGCGTTCCTCCAGCCCGACGGCGCGACGATGCTGGTGATCGGGGACGTCGTCGGACACGACAGCGACGCCGCCGCGGCGATGGGCCAGCTGCGCGGCCTGCTGCGGGCGCTCGCCTACGACAACGACGAGCCACCGTCGGACACGCTGTCCCGGACCGAGCACGTGGCGCGCGGGCTCGCGGTGAGCACGATGGCGACCGTCGTCCTCGCCCGCGTCGAGCGGCACCCGGACGTGCCCGTGGCCGGCACGCGCGTGCTGCGCTGGAGCAACGCCGGACACCTCCCGCCGGTGCTGCTCGCCCCCGACGGCTCGACCACGCTGCTCGAGACCCGCCCCGAGCTGATGCTCGGCATCGACCCCGACGCACCGCGCACCGACCACACCGCCGAGCTGCGCGACGGGCACACCCTGCTGCTGGTCACCGACGGCCTGGTCGAGCGTCGGGACGCCGACCTGGACGAGGGGCTGGCGACGATGCGGGAGGTGCTGCGCGACCTCGGCGAGACGTCACTGGAGGAGCTGTGCGACACGCTCCTCGGGCGGATGCTGCCGGTGGACGGGGCCGACGACGTCGCGATCGTGGCCGTCCGCGCGCATCCGGAGGACCGTCCGCGGCCGCCCGAGGCCGGCCCCAACCGCCTCCCACCCGGCGTGGACTAGAGACCCCGGACACGACAGCGCCCCTCTCGCTCGTGCGAGGGGGGCGCTGTCGTGGACGGCCCGTCCAGGGGCCCGCCCCGAGCCCGCGAGGGGTGGGGAGGACGGGCGGCCCCGCTGCAGGGTCCCGCCGCGAGCTCGCGAGCGGCGGGGGCAGAGGGGTCCTTATGCGATGGCGACGGTGGTCTCGTTGAGGCCGACGTCGGCGGTGAGGACGCGCTCGCCCCTGCCGACCGGGGCCAGGGAGCGCAGCTTCCACTCACCCGGGGCGGCGAAGAAGCGGAACTCGCCCTCCGGGCTGGTGACCACCTCGGCGGTGAACTCGTCGGTCGAGTCCAGCAGCCGGACGTAGGCCCCGGCGACGGGGGCGCCGTCGTGCCAGACCTGGCCCTGGATCACCGTCTGGGTGCTCAGGTCGATCCCGGCCAGGGCACCGCCCTGCTTCGGAGCGCCGCACATGCTCAGGCCCCCTTCTCGATCGGGACGCCGACGAGGGAGCCGTACTCGGTCCAGGAGCCGTCGTAGTTCTTGACGTTCTGGTGACCGAGCAGCTCGCGCAGCACGAACCAGGTGTGGCTCGAGCGCTCGCCGATCCGGCAGTAGGCGATGGTGTCCTTGCCGGTGTCGAGGCCGGCCTCGGCGTAGAGCTTGGCCAGCTCCTCGTCGCTCTTGAAGGTGCCGTCCTCGTTGGCCGCCTTGCTCCACGGCACGTTCACCGCGGTGGGGATGTGGCCGGGGCGCTGCGCGCCCTCCTGCGGCAGGTGCGCGGGGGCGACCAGCTTGCCGGCGAACTCGTCGGGCGAGCGGACGTCGACCAGGTTCTTCTGGCCGATCGCGGCGACGACCTCGTCGCGGAAGGCGCGGATGGAGGTGTCGGGGTCCTTGGCCTGGTACTGCGTGGCCGGGCGCTGGACGGCGTCGGGCGACAGCGGGCGGCTGTCGAGCTCCCACTTCTTGCGGCCGCCGTCGATCAGCTTGACCTGGTCGTGGCCGTAGAGCTTGAAGTACCAGTAGGCGTAGGCGGCGAACCAGTTGTTGTTGCCGCCGTAGAGCACGACGGTGTCGTCGTTGCTGACGCCCTTCTCCGACAGCAGCTGCTCGAACTGCTCCTTGCTCACGAAGTCGCGGCGCAGCGGGTCCTGCAGGTCGGTCTTCCAGTCCAGCTTGACCGCGCCCTCGATGTGGCCCTTGTCGTAGGCGCTGGTGTCCTCGTCGACCTCGACGAAGACGATGCCGGGGGCGCCGATGTGCTCCTGGGCCCAGTCGGCGGAGACGAGCACGTCGTTGCGGCTCATGGGGGGTGGTCCCTCCTGTGGTGGGTGTGCGGTCAGGTGGTGCGCGCGGGACGGGCCCGGCGGACGGTCAGGTACAGCTCGCAGCCGAGGCAGAAGCCCGCGGCCGCGTTGAGCAGGGCCGCCACCAGCGCGAGGCCGGTCGCGACGGCGCCGACGAGCGGCGCGCCGGAGAGGTACCCGGCGGCGCCCACGACGGCGAAGACGAGGCCGACCAGCTGGGCGAAGCGCGCCGGCGCCTCGGGCTCCCGCTCGCGGACCGGACCCAGCCGCGGGGCGACGAGGACGCGGAACAGCACCCCGTAGGGGGCGTACCGCAGACCGGCGAACGCTCCGACGGCGAAGACGGCGGCCTGGAGGGCGACCAGGACGCCGCTGCCGGTCAGCAGGGCGACGGCGAGGACGGCGCTGGTGACCCACGCGGCGGCGCGCGGACCCCGGACGTCGACCTCGCGGCCGGTCGGCGGGTGTGCTGGGAGCATGGGGGCAGAGGGCTTCCGGACGGCGGTCAGGGCACGTCGGGACGAGGCTGGGCTCGCCCTAGGAGGCCGGACACAGGCAGCTGCCGACGCGGCACAGGTCCACTGTGCGGCGGCTGGTCAGCAGGATGCCCACGGCGCGAGGGTAACGGATCACAGTCCGCCCCCGTCCCGGGCCGGGGCCGGGGCGACGTGCGCCTCGACCAGCCGGGTGAGCTCCTCGGGCCGCGGGGTACCGCTGCTGCGGCCGATCAGCCGGCCCGCGCGGTCCAGGTAGAACAGCGTCGGGGTGCGCCGGACGCCCAGCTCACGGACGGCGTCGAGGTGGCTCTCGGCGTCGACGTCCACGTGCGCCAGCCCCGGCCGGGTGGCCTGCAGCTGCTGCAGCCGGGCCCGGGTCGCCCGGCACGGCCCGCAGAACGCCGTCGAGAACTGGACGACGGTCAGCTCGGCGTCGCCCGGGCGCACGCCCAGGCCCTCGAGCACGGCGGTCGCCGTCCGCTCCTGCCCGCCCTCCGCTGCGCGCACCGCGCCGTCCCTCCTCCGCAGCCACCAGGCCCCGACCGCCGTCAGCGCGAGGGCGACGCCCAGCACGCCGGCTCCGATCGGGTCCACGTCGGGCAGCAACCCGCCCGGCCCGCCGGCTGTTCCGGCTCCCCCGATCGGGGGACCGGGCGGGTGGGTCAGCCGGACAGGACCGTGTCGGTCGCCTCGACCCGCACCCGCACGCCGTCGTCGGCCGGTGCGACGCCGGTGACCTGCAGGCCGAAGGGCAGCGGCGGGATGCGGTAGCGCAGGTCCAGGGCGTCGCTGACCTGGTCGACGAGGTACCCCGGGACGTCGACGCCGGCGCTGGAGGCCTCGTCGACGTCGACCACCACGGTGCCGCCGTCGAGCGAGACCGTGCCCGTGGCGGCCAGGGGAACGCTCACCCCGGCGACCTCCACGGTGCGCTGCACCCGCAGGCCGTCGCCGTCCCGCGTCAGGGTCGTGCCCGGGCCCAGCTGGCCGGCGAGCAGGTCGTAGGACAGCGTCGCGGTGCCGTCGACCCGCTCCACCGGCACCTCCTGCACCGATCCGGACAGGACGTCGGACAGCGCCACGTGCACCCCCTGCAGCGAGACGTCGGCGCGGGTGCCCTCGGGCTCACCCAGGTCGGCGCCGGTCAGGGAGACCCGCACGTCCTCGTACCGCCCGCCGACCGCCTGGGTGAGGAACGGGAAGCCCTCGAACTCCAGGTCGGGTGCGCCGGCGAGCCCGGCCCGCTGGGCCACCACCCGCGCCACCTGGTCCTCGGCGATCTCCTCACCGATCCGGTCCGCGCCGACGACCAGGCCGGCCAGGAGCAGCAACACCACGAGCGCACGCACGGACCGGCTCCTCAGAGGACCTTCTGCAGCAGGACGGAGAACGCCACGGGGGCGGCCGCGGCGAAGGGCAGCACCGCCTGCAGCAGGGCCGCCGCCCACGCCCGGCGCGGGCCCGCCGCGACGACGTAGCCCGCGGCCAGCCCGGTGAGCGCGGCGACCGCGCCCAGCGCCAGGCCGGCGACGAGCGCCCCGAGGACCGTGGCCACGTCGTCGGCGCCGGAGCCGACCACCGCCACGGCCACACCGGCCAGCACACCGAGCACCAGCGCGGGCACCCCCTGCGGCACGCCGGCCGCGATCACCGGGCGGGGCAGCAGGAGGTCGACCAGGGAGCCCACCAGCAGCGTCGCCCCGACGACGAGCAGGGGGCTGACCGCGGCCGTCCCGTCGCCGGCGGCGGGCAGGAGCAGCAGGACGGCCAGGGCGGCGACCGTGGTGACCAGCAGGAGGACGCCGGCCAGCGAGCCGACGACGTCGGACCGCGGCGCCCGGCGCAGCATCTGGTGCAGCACCGCGGCGAGCAGGCCCAGGCCCGGGACGGCGAGCAGCGCGCCGATCTCCGGCCGCTCGGGCACCACGACCAGCAGGTCCGCGCCGGCCGCCGCGGCGAGCCCGAGGGCCGGCGCGCCGGCCCGCCCGGGGATCCCGGTCGCCGGAACCCACGCCGCGACCAGCGCCACCTGCAGGACGGCCACCGCCACCAGCCGGCCCGGCTCCCCCGCGACCGCGGGCAGCCCGACCAGCAGGGCCGTCGCGACGGCCGCGACGACGGCGGTGGACAGGTGCCACGCGCGGGCAGGGAGCCCGGGTCCCGCCTCGGTCGCCGTCACGGTCCGATCGTCGCAGACAGCCGGCGCCCGATCCGGCCGACGAGCGAGGGGTGGGTGTCGCGTCGCCGGGTCGCGCGCCGTCGTCCGTGGGGACGGTCACGTGTCGCGACCGGTTCGGGACGGGAACGGGTGGATCACGTCGGTTATCCTGCTGTCTCTTCGACAGCGCCGTCGTGGGCCCCCGGACGACGACCGTCGTCCCCGGCTCCCCTGAGGAGACGTCATGCGACTCGTGCTCATGACCGCCGCACGTCAGGCCACGACCGAGGTGCTGCCCGCCCTCGGCCTGCTGGGACACCACGTCCGCGTGGTGGCGCCGGAGCTGTCCAGCCTGCTCGACGGCGACTCCGGCGACGTCGTCCTCGTCGACGCCCGGCACGACCTCATCCAGGCGCGCACCCTGTGCAGCCTGCTGTCCTCCACCGGCGTCGCCTCCGCGCTGGTCGCCGTCCTCTCCGAGGGCGGCCTGGTCGCGCTGTCGGCCGACTGGGGCATCGACGACGTGCTGCTCGACACCGCCGGCCCGGCCGAGGTCGACGCCCGCCTGAAGTGGGCCACCGCCCGGCGGCTGGCCGCCACCTCCCCCGCCGACGGGCCGGAGGGCGGTGTGACCCAGGCCGGCGAGCTGGTGATCGACGAGCACAGCTACTCGGCCAAGCTGCGCGGCCGCCCGCTCGACCTCACCTACAAGGAGTTCGAGCTGCTGAAGTACCTGGCCCAGCACCCGGGCCGGGTCTTCTCGCGTGCCCAGCTGCTCCAGGAGATCTGGGGCTACGACTACTTCGGCGGCACCCGCACCGTCGACGTCCACGTGCGCCGGCTGCGGGCCAAGCTCGGCACCGAGCACGAGGCGCTGATCGGCACCGTGCGCAACGTCGGCTACAAGCTCGACCAGCAGGTCGCCGACGCCACCGCGGCCGCCGCGCGCGCCGCGGCCGAGACCCGGGCGCCGAACGACACCGAGCTGGTCTGAGGCCCCCGCTGTCCACTGCCCCCCTCGTCCGGGACGTCGACCGGCTCGACCCGGCCGACGTCGACGCCGTCCTCGCGCTGGTGCGCGCGGCGACCGCGGCCGACGGCGTCCGCCCGCTCTCGGAGGAGGCCGAGCTGCGGCTGCAGCACGGCGGTCCGGCCGGCGGTCGCGACGCGCTCGCCACCGCCGCCGACGGCACGCTGACCGGCTACGCGCGGTTCGAGGGCGGGGACGGCACGGGGGACGCCGAGGCCGAGCTGGTCGTCGCCCCCGGCGCCCGCCGTCAGGGGGTCGGCCGCACGCTGCTGGCCCACCTCGAGGCGCTGGCCGGCGACCGCCCCCTGCGGGTCTGGGCCCACGGCGACCTGCCCGGGTCGGCCGAGCTCGCGCGACGCCGCGGTTACCAGCGGGCGCGGGTGCTGCTGCAGATGCGCCGCGACCTGGCCGGCGTCGACCCCGAGCCCCGGCTGCGGCTGCCCGAGGGCGTCTCGGTGCGCACCTTCCGGCCCGGCCACGACGAGCAGGCCTGGTTGCGCACCAACGCCCGCGCCTTCGCCTCCCACCCCGAGCAGGGCAGCTGGACGACCGAGGACCTGCTGCTGCGCGAGGCCGAACCGTGGTTCGACCCGGCCGGCTTCTTCCTCGCCTGGGACGGCGACCGGCTGCTGGGGTCGCACTGGACGAAGGTGCACCCGCCGGGCGACGAGGGGCCGGAGGCGGTCGGCGAGGTCTACGTGCTCGGCATCGACCCCGACGCGCAGGGCCTGGGCCTGGGCCGCGCGCTCACCGACGTGGGGCTGGCCCACCTGCGCGGCCTCGGGCTGCGCCAGGTGCTGCTCTACGTCGAGGAGGACAACACCGCGGCGGTGACGCTGTACGCGCGCAGCGGGTTCACCCGGCACGCGGTCGACGTCTCCTGGCGCCGCGCCCGCTGAGCGAGGCCCCCGGCCCGCCACCACTCGTGAGAGGACCCCGTCCTCCTCACCGCTCGCAGGCTCGCGGTGAGCCTGTGGACCGGGGTGCGCCAGTCGGCGCGCCCGCGTTCACCCGATGGACGTGATCCGGCCCACACGACGTGACACAGGCCTCGGCCGCCGTTCACCCCGCGTTCATCGGTGCACCGGGAGGCGTCCACCTCGGCTCCCTAGCGTCGGTCCTCGTTGGTTCCGCGCTGCCCGGCGGATGGCCCGGGCACACGTCGAAGGGCCCCTTCCTTGAAGCTCAGCACCACGCCGCGCGCCGTCGTCCTCTCGACCGCGCTCGCCGGCACCCTCGCGCTGACCGCCTGCGGCGCGGCGAACGAGGAGAGCGCCGGTGGCGGCGGCAGCACCGGCACGGGCGGCGCCACGGAGCTCAGCGGCGCCCTGGACGGCGCCGGCGCCAGCAGCCAGCAGGCCGCCATGCAGGGGTGGACGGCCGGCTACTCCGGCGCGCAGCCGGGCGTGACCGTGAACTACGACCCGGTGGGCTCCGGCGGTGGCCGTGAGCAGTTCCTCGCCGGTGGCGTGGACTTCGCCGGCTCCGACGCCGCGCTGGACGAGGAGGAGCTGACCGCCGCGGCCGAGCGCTGCGGCGGCGGTGAGGTCTTCGAGCTGCCGAACTACATCTCGCCCATCGCGGTCGTCTACAACCTCGAGGGCGTCGACGAGCTCAACCTCTCCCCCCAGGTGATCGCCGGCATCTTCGACCAGAAGATCACCACGTGGAACGACCCGGCGATCGCTGCGGACAACCCGGGCGTGACGCTGCCCGACCTGGCGATCACCCCGGTGAACCGGTCCGACGAGTCGGGCACCACCGAGAACTTCACCGAGTACCTGGCCGCTGCTGCCGGTGGGGCGTGGCCGCACGAGCCGGACGGCAACTGGCCGGTCGCCGGCGGCGAGGCCGCCCAGGGCACCTCCGGCGTCATCAGCGCCGTCAGCGGCGGCAACGGCACCATCGGCTACGCCGACGAGAGCCAGGCCGGCGACCTGGGCGTGGCCAACGTCGGGGTCGGCGAGGAGTTCGTCGCCCCCACCCCGGAGGCGGCCGCGGCGGTCGTCGAGAACTCCGAGCGGGTCCAGGGCCGGGGTCAGTACGACTTCGCCATCGAGCTGGCCCGCGACACCACCGAGTCGGGCAGCTACCCGATCGTGCTGGTCAGCTACCACATCGGCTGCGTCCGGTACGACGACCAGGAGACCGCCGGACTGGTGGCCGACTTCATGGGGTATGTGATCAGCGAGGAGGGCCAGCAGGCCGCGGCCGAGGCCGCGGGTTCCGCGCCGATCTCCGACGCGCTGCGCCAGCAGGCCCAGACGGCCGTGGACGCCATCACGGCCGGCTGAGCGACGATGTCCGGCAACGGCCCGGGGCGCCCGACGGCGCCCCGGGCCGTTGGCGGGCCCGGCCCTGGCCGGGCGCCCGAACCACCCTCCGCCGGGTCCCCAGGCACCGGCCCACACACCACGGAGCAGCGGTGAGCAGCACCAGGACCACACCCCCGTCCCCCGCCGGGACCGGACGGTCGGTCCGCCGTCCCGGTGACCGGGTCTTCGCCGGTACCGCCAAGGGCGCCGGGATCCTGATCCTCGTCATCCTCGCGGGGGTCGCCGCGTTCCTCGTCGTGGAGGCGGTGCCCGCGCTGACCGCCCCGGCCGAGGACATCCCCGGGGGCGGCGGCCTGGCCTCCTACATCGCCCCGCTGGTCTTCGGCACCCTGCTCGCGGCGGTCATCGCGCTGCTCGTGGCGACGCCACTGGCCGTGGCGATCTCCCTGTTCATCGGCTACTACGCGCCGCGGCGGATCGCCCAGGGCCTGGGCTACCTGGTCGACCTGCTCGCCGCGATCCCGAGCATCGTCTACGGCTTCTGGGGCATCTTCTGGCTGGCGCCGAAGCTGGTGCCCTTCTACCAGTGGCTCGAGCGCGACCTCGGCTTCATCCCGCTGTTCGCCGGCCCTGCCTCGACCACCGGGCGCACCATGCTGACCACCGGCCTGGTCCTCGCCGTGATGATCCTGCCGATCATCAGCGCCATCTCCCGCGAGGTCTTCCTGCAGGTCCCGAGCCTGCACCGCGAGGCGGCGCTCGCCCTGGGCGCCACCCGCTGGGAGATGATCCGGATGGCGGTCCTCCCCTACGGCCGCTCCGGCGTCATCGGCGGCGCCATGCTGGGCCTCGGCCGGGCACTCGGCGAGACCATGGCCGTGGCGATCGTGCTGTCGGTCTCCGGCGGCATCACGTTCAACCTGATCAGCAGCGGCAACCCGTCGACCATCGCGGCGAACATCGCGCTGGAGTTCCCCGAGTCCTCGGGCATCGACATCAACACGCTGATCGCCAGCGGCCTGGCCCTGTTCGTCATCACCCTCGCGGTGAACATGCTGGCCCGCGCGATCGTCAACCGGCGCGCCGACTTCTCCGGAGCGAACTGATGAGCCAGACCTCCACCGCGCCGGCGCCCACGGGGAGCAGCGCCCCCGCGCCACGCCGCGGCGAGCGCGCCCGTCGGCTGCCGAACTGGTCGCCCTGGGCGGTCTTCCTGGGGGCCGCCGCCGTCGTGGGCGTGCTCTGGCCGGTGTTCGACCTCAACATCGCGCTGTTCGTGCTCTACACCGTCGTCCTCGGGACGCTGGCGGTGTACCTGCTGACCCGGACCGTGGAGGGCCCCCGGCGGGCCACCGACCGGCTGGTGACCTGCCTGGTGGTCAGTGCCTTCGGGCTGGCGATGGTGCCCCTGGTCTCCCTGGTCTGGGAGGTCGTCAGCCGCGGCGCCGCACGGCTGGACGGCGAGTTCTTCAACTCCTCGCTCGTCGGCATCGTGGGCGAGGGCGGCGGCGCCTACCACGCCATCATGGGCACGCTGATCATCACGGCCCTGACCACGCTGATCTCCGTGCCGATCGGCCTGATGACGGCGATCTTCCTCGTGGAGTACGCCCGCGGGCGGCTGAAGCGGGCGATCACCTTCCTGGTCGACGTCATGACCGGCATCCCGTCGATCGTGGCCGGCCTGTTCGCCTACGCGCTGTTCGCGATCTTCTTCGGCCCGGGCATCCGGCTCGGCGTCATGGGCGCGATCGCGCTGTCGGTGCTGATGATCCCGGTCGTCGTCCGCTCGGCGGAGGAGGTGCTCAAGCTGGTGCCCAACGAGCTGCGTGAGGCCTCCTACGCGCTGGGTGTGCCGAAGTGGCGCACCATCGTCAAGGTGGTCATCCCGACGTCGATCGCAGGCCTCGGCACCGGCGTCACCCTGGCGATCGCCCGCGTCGTCGGCGAGACCGCTCCCCTGCTGATCACCCTGGGCATCACCAACGCCACGAACCTCGACGCGTTCGACGGCCGCATGGCGACCCTGCCGGTCTACGCCTACTACCAGCTCACCCAGCCGGGCGTCCCGCCGCAGTTCGCCACCGACCGGGCCTGGACGGCGGCCCTCGTCCTGATCATCCTGGTGATGGGTCTCAACGTCGTCGCCCGGCTCATCAGTCGCTTCTTCGCTCCCAAGACCGGTCGCTGACCGGCAATCCTGGAGGACCTCCTGTGGCCAAGCGCATCGACGTCTCCGACCTCAACATCTACTACGGCAACTTCCTGGCGGTCGAGAACGTCAACGTCTCGATCGAGCCGCGCAGCATCACCGCGCTCATCGGGCCGTCGGGCTGCGGGAAGTCGACCTTCCTGCGCTCGATCAACCGGATGCACGAGGTCATCCCGGGCGGGCGGGTCGAGGGCAAGATCGTCATGGACGGGCAGGACCTCTACGGCGCGGACGTCGACCCGGTGGACGTCCGGCGGCAGATCGGCATGGTCTTCCAGCGGCCCAACCCGTTCCCGACCATGTCGATCTACGAGAACGTCGCCGCGGGCATCCGGCTGAACAACAAGAGGATGAGGAAGTCCGACCTCGACGACCTGGTGGAGCGCTCGCTCCGGGGAGCCAACCTGTGGAACGAGGTGAAGGACCGCCTCAACCGCCCGGGCGCCGGGCTCTCCGGTGGTCAGCAGCAGCGGTTGTGCATCGCCCGCGCGATCGCCGTCGAGCCCGACGTCCTGCTCATGGACGAGCCGGCCTCCGCGCTGGACCCGATCTCCACGCTGGCGATCGAGGACCTGATGGCCGACCTCAAGGAGCGGTTCACCATCGTCATCGTCACCCACAACATGCAGCAGGCGGCGCGGGTGAGCGAGCAGACCGGCTTCTTCAACCTCAGCGGGGTCGGCCAGCCGGGCCGGCTGATCGAGTTCAACCCGACCGAGAAGATCTTCAGCAACCCGGACCAGAAGGCGACCGAGGACTACATCTCCGGCCGCTTCGGCTGAGCCGGTGACACCGTCGTCCTACCGGACGACACCGCGGCCACGCGCCGTCCCCGACCGGCGCTGAGCTCCACCCGTCGCTCCTCGGGAGACCCTCCGGGCCCCCGCTCGTCACGACACCGCGGCCACGTGCCGTCCCCGACCGGCGCTGAGCTCCACCCGTCGCTCCTCGGGAGACCCTCCGGGCCCCCGCTCGTCACGACACCGCGGCCACGTGCCGTCCCCGACCCGTCCGCTCAGCAGCTGGCGGCCGCGACCGGCTCGGCGGACGGGGTGGCAGGCGCCGCGGGGGCGGGCGTCTCCGGGGCCGCGACCGGCGCCGGGGGGATCTCGACCGGCACGACGCTGGAGAAGCCCGGCCCGATGACCAGCTGGACGGCCCCGCCGGTCGCGTCGCTGGGCTGCAGCACCGCACCGGGGACGGCGGCGGCGACGGTGCGGGCCTGCTCCTCGGCGCCGGGACCGAAGCGGACGACGGTCTCGTTGACCACACCGGGCTCGTTGCCGACCTGACCGACGCCGAAGCCCTGGGCCCGCAGCTGGTCGGCCACGGTGGCGGCCAGCCCGCTGGTGGCGGTGCCGTTGAGGACGTCGAGGGTGATCCCCGCGGGCGCGGCGGTCAGCGGCTGCTCGGCGGGCGTGGTGACGGGCTGCTCGGCCGCCGCGGGGGCGGGCGCAGCGGCCACGGCGGCGGGGTCGGGGGCGATCAGCTCCTCGGGGAGCCGGCCCTCCTCGATCACCTGGTCGAACAGGGAGCGGGAGGCGGTGGCGTCGAGCACGACGTGGGCCTGCTCGCTGCCCGCCGGCACGTGACCCACCTGGGCCACCGGCAGGCCGATCCGCTGCACCGCGTCGCCGGAGAGGTCGCCGAGCGTGCCGGCGAGGGTGCGCAGGTCGCCGAGGGTGGTCGTCCCGTCGACGGTGAGGGCGTCGGAGGCGCGGGTCAGGAACCGGGTGAGGGTGGCCGGGTTGCCGAGGGTCCCCGCCGACATCGCCGTCCGCAGGGTGGAGGTGAGCACCAGCTGCGCGCGCTCGGCGACCGCCTCGCCGGTGACGTCGGCACCGGCGTCCCCCGGGGCGAGGTAGCCGGTGACGCGGTCCCCGGACATGGTGCTGGCGCCGGTGGGGAGCGGCTCGGCCGAGGCGGTGACCGCCGGCGTCGCCACGGGCAGGCAGACGGCGACGCCGCCCAGGGCGTCGACCATGCCGGGCAGCCCGGCCAGGTCCACGCCGAGGTAGTGGTCGACGCGAAGCCCGGAGAGCTGCTGCACCACGCGGACCGTGCACGACGGCCCGCCCTGCAGCAGCGAGTCGGCGAAGGACTCCGTGACCGCCTCGCGCACCTCCCCGTCGGCGCCGACGCAGGCGGGGGTGTCGACCAGCGCGGTCGGCGGGATGCTGACCAGGACGGCCCGCTCCTCGTCCGCGGTGACGTGCGCCAGGAGGGTGGCCACCGAGGCCGGCCCTTCCGCGCCGGGCAGGCCCGTGCCGACGACCAGGTAGGTGGCCGCGCCCTCCTGCAGCCGGGGAGCGAGCACCTCGGCGCCGTCGGGGGTCAGCGCGTCGACGCGCTCGATGCGGTGGTCGACGTAGAAGTACAGCCCCAGGTGGTAGGCGAGGACGACGCCCAGGACGGCCGCCAGACCGACGGCGGCGCGGACGAGCCGGCGGCGGCCGGGGCTGCGGGCGGCGCGGCGGGCGGCCCGGCGCTCGCGTGGCGAGGGCGGCGCGAGCCGGGTGGCACCGGACAGCGCGGCGTCCCGGCCCGGGATCGGCGGCAGCGGCGCGATCGGCCGGGACGGGCGGTGCCCCGCCCCCTCGTCGAACGGCGGGAAGAGCGGCACCGACGGGCGGGCCGACGGCGGCACCGGCGGCAGCCCGCCGCGCGGCGGCTCGACCGGGGGCTGGGGCTGCGCGGTCGGTACCGGCGGCGGGGGGACGGCGGCCGGCGTCCCGGCGACCACGGGCGCGTGCCCGGCCGGGACGGGGGGCAGGCCGCGCTGCGGAGCCGGGGTGTCGTCGACCGGCCGGGGGACGTCGCCGGCACGCCGCCCGGAGGGCAACCGGGCCGCCGGGAGGGCGGTCGGGGCCGATGGGTCGGCGGGCACCGGGGGCAGGCCGCGCCGGCGCTCCGGGGCCTTCTCTCCGGTAGCCAGGGGCAGCGGGATCTCGCCGGTGCGGGCGGCCCGGCGGCGGCCGACCTCGCCGCCCTGGCGGGCGATCAACTGCTCGACGGTGATCGGCTCACGGGCCGGCGTCCCCTCGCCCGCGGCCGGGGACGGCGCGGCCGGGCGGCGCCGGCCGCGGAGACGCCCGGACGACCGGGCCTCTCCCGCGTCGTCGCGCGTGCGCTCGTTCCCCACCCGTGCCGACATCCCATCGTCGAACCACCGCCCTGACGGGCACCGTCGTCCCCGGCCCACGCGCGGAGGTACCGCTGCGCAGTCGGGCAGTCACCCACGATACGGGCGCGGAGGGCTCCTCCCGGGTGGGACGCGCGGGATCGGCGGGCGGGACCCTGCGAGCCGTCGTAGCGTCCCCGAGGTGAGGTTGCCGTTCGTGCCGGGTCCGTCCGACGTGGTCTCCGCGGTGGAAGGACTCCGCGACGGCGTCACCGAGGCACTGGCGCTGGTCCCGCGGCTGGCGGCGGTCGTCGGGCGCGTGGAGTCGCTGCTCGACCGGGTCGAGGGTGTGGTGGACCGGGCGGACGCGGCGATCACCGCCGTGGAGGGCACGCGCCGACGGGCGGACGACGCCGTCGCCGCCGTGCAGGTGACCCGGCAGAGGGCCGACGACGAGATCGCCGCCGTGGACGGGACCCGGCGGAACGCCGACGACGCCGTCGCGGCGGTGGGGCACACCCAGCGCAAGGCCGACGAGGCGATCACCGCGGTCGGGGACACCCAGCGCAAGGCCGACGAGGCGATCACCGCAGTCGGGGACACCCAGCGCAAGGCCGACGAGGCCATCCTGGCGGTGAGCCGCACGGTCGCCCGCTCCGACGACGCGATCACCGCGATCGGACGGACGATCTCCCGTTCGGACGACGCCGTCGCCGCCGTCGGCGAGACCGTCGCCCGCTCCGACGACACGATCACCGCCGTGGAGGCCACGATCGGGCGGTCCGAGGGCGCCATCACCGCTGTGGAGGGCACCATCGCCCGCTCGGACGACGCGATCACCGCCGTCGGGCGGACCATCTCCCGTTCCGACGAGGCGATCGCCGCGGCCGGCGGGACGATCTCGGCCGCGGACGGCGCGGTGGGACGGGCGGAGGGGCTGCTGGGCCGGGTCGACCCGATGGTCGACGTCTTCCAGGAGCCGCTGACCGCTCTCGCACCGGCGGTGCGCCGTCTGGCGGCGAGCATCGACCGGGACGAGGTCGAGGCGGTGGTCGCCTTCATCGACCGGCTGCCCCAGCTGATGACGCACCTCGACGAGGACATCCTGCCGGTGATCGGGTCCATGGGATCGGTCGGCGAGGACGTGCACGACCTGCTCGACACCATGCAGGACCTGCGGCACGTGGTGAAGGGCTTCCCCGGCTCCCGGCTGTTCCGCCGGCGGGGCGCCGAGGAGATCGCGGAGGACGAGGAGCGGGAGGCCGCCGAGGGAGGGTGACGGCCGGGGACCGGTGCACCCGGCCCCCGACCGCCGCGCGTCAGGTCTCGGTCGGGTAGCCGAGCGCGCGGACGACGTCCCCGATCCGCTCGTAGGTCTCGCCCTCGGGCAGCCGTCGCAGCTCGTCGACGACCGCGTCCGGGGCCCGGTGGTCCAGGGCCGCTTCGACGAGCGTGGGCCCGTCGCTCGGGAAGTCGGCCCGGTCCAGCCAGCGGGCCAGCTCGGCGCGGGCGACGACGGCGTCCTCGGTCATGCCCACCGGGACGCCGCCGACCAGGGTGCCCGCGGGGGTGCTGTCGATGTCGGGGTCGCCCTCCGCCTGCGGCTCCACCTCGCGCCACTCCTCGGCGCGGGTGGCGCGCTCGGCCTTGAGCATCCCCTGGATCTCGTGCTCGAGCTCCTCGTCAACCCGTGGGCTGTGCTTGGTGCTGCGGGCCGACGTCCCGGCGAACTGGTCTCCGGTCTCGCTCACGGTCGTCCTCCTCCTGGTGCCTTCATCTGTGCCGCGCCGGTCACTTCTCGTGCAGGGCGCCGGGCTTGTGCACCGCGGTCTTGCCGGTCTTGTCGCTCTCGACCTCGTACTGCGGCTCGTCCTCGCTGGCCTTCACCTTCCGGCCGGCCGCCTTCGTCTCGGACGTGATCTCGCGCTTGACGGTGCCCTCGACCTCCTGGCCGTGGCTCTTCCAGGTGACGTGGTCACCCTTCCCCAGGTCGTCCGACACGTGGTCCTCCCGGCTGCTCGGTGCGGTCCCCCCGCCACTGCCCGGCGCGGGCCCGGGACACACATCACCCGTCCGGGAGGACCAATCACCCGTGCGGGCACTGACGCACGCGCGATCGTCACGTAGCGTTCTGCCCGACGGGGAGCGCCACGTCGTTCTCGCTGCTCAAAGCGGGGGGAACGAACACTCAGCGTGACGGCTCCGTCCTCGATCGCCGGCCCGGTCGACCCCATTCCCCCGGGGTCGGCCGGGTCGGCCCGCATCTACGCTCGGGTCCCGTGACCGTCCCAGACCCCACCCGGCCGGTCGACGTCCTCACCGTGACCTCGGTCCACGACGTCACCCCCTCGGTGCGCCGCATCCTGCTCTCGGGCACGCCCGCGGCGGCCGCGGCGGCCGGCCCCACGATCTCGCTGCTGGTCCCCCGGGTCGGCGACCCGGCGCCGCGCTGGCCGTCGGTGCAGCGGGACGGGCGGATCGTCTGGCCCGAGGGCGCGCACGGGGTCAGCCTGCGCAGCTACACCGCCCGACGGCAGGACCCCGAGCGCGGCGAGGTGGAGATCGACTTCGTGCTGCACGGCGACGGCCCGGCGGCGGCGTGGGCCGGGGCCGCCGTCCCCGGGACGACGGTGGCCGTCGCGGGCGGTGGCCCGCTGGGCGACCGCCCGGCCCGGTGGCTGCTGCTGGCCGGCGACGAGACGGCGCTCCCGGCGATCACCCGCATCCTGGCGTCGGCGCCGCCCTCGACCCTCGGCGTCGCGCTGGTGGAGGTCGCCGACGCCGCCGAGGAGCAGCCGCTGCCGGCACCGGAGGGGGTGGAGGTCCGCTGGCTGCACCGCGACGGCACCCCGCCCGGTGAGGGGACGCTGCTGGCCGACGCCGTCGCGGCGCTGGAGCGGCCTGAGGGCGAGGACCTCTTCGCCTGGGTGGCCGCGGAGTCCGCGACGGTCCGGGCGGTGCGCGCCGACCTCCGCGGCCGGTGGGGGCTGGGCCGGGCGCAGCACCACGCGATCGGCTACTGGCGGCGCGGACGGGCGATGGGCGGGTGAGCGCCGTCCAGACTCCTCACAGGGAACGCCCAGGGCTGCTCCAGCAGCGGGCCGCACCCTCGTGACATGACCACCGCAACGCGTTCGACGGGAGGCGCTGTGAGCAGCACCGGCAGCGGCTCGGCACCGGAGGCCCGCCTCCTCGTGGTGGACGACGAACCCAACATCCGCGAACTGCTGTCGGCCAGCCTCCGCTACGCCGGCTTCGAGGTGGCCACGGCCGCGGACGGGCAGCAGGCGCTGGCGATGGCCGCGTCCTTCCGCCCCGACCTGCTGGTGCTCGACGTGATGATGCCCGGGCTGGACGGCTTCGGCGTCGTCCGCCGGCTGCGGGAGAGCGGCCGGCACACCCCCGTGCTGTTCCTCACCGCCCGCGACGCGGCGGAGGACAAGGTGTCCGGGCTGACCCTGGGCGGCGACGACTACGTGACCAAGCCGTTCAGCCTCGACGAGGTGCTGGCGCGGATCCGGGCGGTGCTGCGCCGCAGCACCGGGCCGCAGCGTCCCACGGAGTCCCCGCGGCTGTCCTTCGCCGACATCGAGCTCGACGAGGAGTCGCACGAGGTCGTCAAGGCCGGTGAGGTGGTCAGCCTCTCGCCGACGGAGTTCAAGCTGCTGCGCTACCTGATGGCCAACGCCGGGCGCGTGCTGTCCAAGGCGCAGATCCTCGACCACGTGTGGAACTACGACTTCAACGGCGACGCCAACGTCGTCGAGTCCTACATCTCCTACCTGCGCCGCAAGGTCGACACCACCGAGCCGCGGCTGCTGCACACCATCCGCGGCGTGGGCTACACGCTGCGGCTCCCCCGCGGTTCGTGACGAACCGGCCGCCCCTCGGGAGCGCGGCGCCCGCCCCGCGACCGGGACGGGCGCCGCGCTTCCCGTTGCGCATCACCCTCGTGGCGCTGCTCATGGGGCTGGTCGTCATCGCGCTGACGGCCACGGGCATCACCGCGACCTCCCTGCTCAAGCGCTACGTGGTCGATCAGCAGGACAAGCAGCTCGTGTCCACCCTCGCCCGGTACCAGGGTGAGCCGTGGTTCGAGGAGGCCTGCGAGGGAGACAACTCGTGGTCCCGGGGCGGCCGCCCGCAGTACAGCACCTTCTACGTCGCCTGCCTGTCCCCGAGCGGTCGGGTCGTCGACCTCGCCGTCCCGCTCGAGGCAGAGACAGGGGAGGTGACCTTCTCCAGGCGGAACGCCAGGTTGGTGCTGGCCGGTATCGGCCGCCCCGTCACCGTGCGGTCGGACGACGGGAGGCTGTGGCGGCTGATCAGCGAGGACGTGGGCGGCGGGAACACCGCGGTGGTGGCGAGCGACATCGAGGCCGACGACCAGGTCATCGGCCGCCTGGTGGTCATCGAGGTGTTGGTCGGGCTCGTCGTGCTGACCGTCCTCGGGGCCGCCGCCTACGTGCTGGTCCGCAACAGCCTGCGCCCGCTGACCGAGGTGGAGCGCACCGCCGCCGCGATCGCCGCCGGCGACCTCTCTCAGCGGGTACCGGCCGGGGACGACCGCACCGAGGTGGGCCGGCTGTCGACCGCGCTCAACGGCATGCTCAGCCGCATCGAGTACGGCTTCCGGGCGCAGCAGGCCTCCGAGGAGCAGGCCCGCGCCTCCGAGACCAGGATGCGCCGCTTCGTCGCCGACGCCAGCCACGAGCTGCGCACCCCGCTGACCTCGATCCGCGGCTTCGCCGAGCTCTACCGGCAAGGTGCGGCGCGCAGCCCGGAGGAGACCGCCCGGCTGATGCAGCGCATCGAGTCCGAGGGCGCCCGGATGGGCCTGCTGGTCGAGGACCTGCTGCAGCTGGCCCGCCTGGACCAGCAGCGCCCGCTCACCCTCACACCGGTCGACCTGGCCGAGGTCGCGGGCGACGCCGTCCACGACGCCCGCGCCGTCCAGCCCGACCGGCCGGTCACCCTGCACCTGGACGAGGCGCTCAGCGAGGTGCCCGTGGTCCTCGGCGACGAGGCCCGGCTGCGGCAGGTCGTCGGCAACCTGGTGACCAACGCCCTGGTGCACACGCCACCGACCGCACCGGTCACGGTCAGCGTCTCCGACGAGCCGGCGCCGACCGACGGGACGGCGGACGGCGACGACGGCGGCGTGGTCGTGCTGCGGGTGTCCGACCAGGGCCCGGGCATGGCGCCCGAGGACGCCGCGCGGGTGTTCGAGCGCTTCTACCGCGCCGACCCGTCCCGGGCCCGGACGGCGGGCGGCACCGGACTGGGGCTGGCCATCGTCAGCGCGCTGGTGCACGCGCACGGCGGCACGGTGCACCTGGACACCGCCCCCGGCCGGGGCGCGACGTTCACCGTCCGGCTGCCCCGGTCCGGTCCGGGCCCGGCGGCCCCGCCGGTGCCGGACGGCCCGGCGGCCTGAGCCTCCGGGCGGTCCGGTTACCGTCCGCGGGTGACCTCCGACGCGGGCGGGCAGCCCTACGACGCCGACCTGATGGCCGCGGTGACCGAGCTCGGCACGGCCCTGCGGGAGCTGGTGGACGCCTCCGTGCTCACCACCGTCCCGGCCGACCAGCTGAGGGCCGCGGCCGCCGACGCGCGGGCCGTCACCGCCCGCCTGGCCGCCGCGCAGCGGCCGGTGACGCAGCTGCCCGTGCTGGACGACCCGTTGGTCTTCCGCCGCGTCTACAACCCGGTGAGCGGGGTGGGCAGCGCCCTCGCGCCGCCGGTGCGGATCCGCCGGGTCGAGGGCGGCGTCGTCGGCGAGGCCCTGCTCGGCCCGGCCTACGAGGGTCCGCCCGGCTACGTGCACGGCGGCATGAGCAGCCTGCTCATGGACCAGCTGCTCGGGTCGGCGGCGATCGCCGCGGGGCTCTGGGGCATGACCGTCCGCCTGGAGGTGGACTACCGGCGGCCCGTGCCGCTCTCGACCCCCCTGACGATGCGGGCGCAGGTCACCGAGGCCGCCGGGCGCAAGTGCGCCGTCACCGGCACGATCGCGACCACGGCGGCGCCCGATCGGACGCTGGTCGAGGCCCGCGGCGTGTTCGTCATGCCCCGCGAGGAGCTCCGCGCCGACTACTTCGGTGCGATCACCGACGCCTCCGGCCAGCACCGGCCACCGGGGCGCCCCACCGACGCCACGGCCCTGTCCGACCGCCCGTGAGGGACGTCGAGGTCGCCGCCGCCGCGGCCCGGGCAGCCGCCGCCGTCCTCACCGGGCTGCGCGAGGAGGGCCGGCTCACCGGCCGGGCGCTCGGGGACGCCGGCGACGCCGCCGCGCAGGCCGCGATCGCCCGGGTGCTGGCCGAGCAGCGTCCGGACGACGCCGTGTTCAGCGAGGAGGCCGTCGACGACCGCCGCCGGCTGACCGCCGACCGGGTGTGGATCGTCGACCCGCTCGACGGCACCCGCGAGTACGGCGAGGCGCCGCGGCCGGACTGGGCGGTGCACGTGGCGCTGTGGAGGGCCGGCGAGCTGCCGGCTGCCGCCGTGGCGCTGCCGGCGCTGGGCGAGGTGCTGGTGACCGACCCCGCGCCCGTGGTGCCCCCGCCGGGAGGCGGGCGGCCGCGGATCGCGGTCAGCCGCAGCCGCCCGCCCGCGGTGGCCGCCACCGCGGCGGCGGCCCTCGACGCCGAGCTGGTGCCGATGGGCTCGGCCGGGTGGAAGGTGACCGCCGTCGTCCGCGGCGAGGCCGACGCCTACGTGCACGCCGGTGGCATGTACCAGTGGGACTCGGCCGCACCGGTCGCCGTCGCCCGCGCCGCGGGGCTCACCGCCGTCCGGCTGGACGGCTCGGCCCTGGCCTACAACGGCCCGGACGCGTGGCTGCCGGACCTGCTGGTGTGCCGCCCGGAGCTGGCCGACCGGCTGCTGGCGGCGGTGCGACCGGGGTCACAGCCGCTCACGTAGGGCGATGACGGAGACTGGTACCCGGGAATCTCCCCCGGACCGGTGCGGTTGCTGCTGGTTCCGGCCTTGTCCCCGACCTCCCGGAGCCCCAGCTCGTGACCACACCCGACTACCGGCTCTCCCAGCTGGAGACGCTGGAGGCCGAGTCCATCCACGTCATCCGCGAGGTGGCCGCGGAGCTCGAGCGCCCGGTGCTGCTCTTCTCCGGCGGCAAGGACTCCATCGTGATGCTGGAGCTGGCTCGCAAGGCGTTCGCGCCGGCCCGCATCCCGTTCCCGGTCATGCACGTCGACACCGGGCTGAACTTCCCCGACGTGCTCGAGTTCCGCGACAAGCGGGTCGCCGAGCTCGGCGTGCAGCTGATCGTCGCCTCCGTCCCGGACGCGATCGCGGCCGGCACGGTCAGGGAGGAGCCCAACGGCTCCCGCAACCGCATCCAGACGCCGGTGCTGCTCGACGCGGTCGAGGAGCACGGCTTCACCGCGCTGTTCGGCGGCGCCCGCCGCGACGAGGACAAGGCGCGCGCCAAGGAGCGGGTGTTCTCCTTCCGCGACGAGTTCGGCCAGTGGGATCCGAAGAACCAGCGCCCCGAGCTGTGGGACCTCTACAACGGCCGCATCCACCTCGGTGAGTCGATCCGGGTCTTCCCGCTGTCGAACTGGACCGAGCTGGACATCTGGCAGTACATCGCCCGCGAGCAGATCGCCATCCCGCCGCTGTACCTCGCCCAGGAGCGGGAGGTCGTCGAGCGCCAGGGGATGCTGTACGCGGTCAACGAGTTCATCCGCCCCAGGGACGGCGAGCAGCCGTTCCGGGCCACGGTCCGGTACCGCACCGTCGGCGACGCGAACCTGACCGCCGCCGTCCGCTCGGAGGCCACCACGGTCGCCGACGTCATCGCCGAGATCGCGGTGACCCGGATGACCGAGCGGGGCGCCACCCGGGGCGACGACAAGGTCAGCGACGCCGCCATGGAGGACCGGAAGAAGGAGGGCTACTTCTGATGGCTCCCGCCGACACGTACCCCACCGTGACCGACGCCGACGAGCCGGTCGACGTGCACTCGGCCGTCGCCGAGCACGCCGTGGAGCTCGCCACCGCGCGCAAGGACATCCTGCGCATCGCGACCGCCGGCTCGGTGGACGACGGCAAGAGCACGCTGATCGGCCGGCTGCTCTACGACAGCAAGGCGATCTTCGAGGACCAGTACGAGGCCGTGGCCCGCGCCAGCAAGGGGGACCACGTCGACCTCGCGCTGCTCACCGACGGCCTGCGGGCCGAGCGCGAGCAGGGCATCACCATCGACGTCGCCTACCGCTACTTCGCCACCCCTCGGCGCACGTTCATCCTGGCCGACACGCCGGGCCACGTGCAGTACACGCGCAACATGGTCACCGGCGCCTCGACCGCCGACCTGGCGATCGTGCTGGTCGACGCCCGCAAGGGCATGGTGGAGCAGAGCCGCCGGCACGCCTTCCTCGCCTCGCTGCTGCGGGTGCCCCACCTGGTGGTCGCGGTCAACAAGATGGACCTCGTCGAGTGGTCGGAGGAGGTCTTCGAGTCGATCGCCGACGAGTTCAGCGCGTTCGCGGCCAAGCTCAGCGTGCCGGACCTGACCGTCGTCCCCATCTCGGCGCTGCACGGCGACAACGTCGTCACCCACTCGGCGAACACGCCCTGGTACGAGGGCCCGACGCTGCTGCACCACCTCGAGCACGTGCACGTGGCCAGCGACCGCAACCTCACCGACGCGCGGTTCCCGGTGCAGTACGTCATCCGCCCGCAGACCGAGGAGCACCACGACTACCGCGGCTACGCCGGCACCGTCGCCAGCGGGGTCTTCCGCGTCGGCGACGAGGTCACGGTGCTGCCCAGCGGCCTGCCGACGACGATCGCCGGCATCGACGGCCCGCGCGGCCCGGTCGACGAGGCCTTCCCGCCGATGGCGGTGACGCTGCGGCTCGCCGACGACCTCGACGTCTCCCGCGGCGACCTGATCGGCAAGCCGGAGAACGCCCCGACGGCCACTCAGGACCTCGACGCGCTGGTCTGCTGGATGACCGACGAGCCGCTGCGGCCGCGCCAGCGGATCGCGGTCAAGCACACCACCCGCACGGCGCGCGCGATGGTCAAGGAGCTGGCCTACCGGCTCGACGTGAACACGCTGCACCGGGACCGGGAGGCCACCGAGCTCGGCCTCAACGACATCGGCCGGGTGCGCCTGCGCGTCACCCAGCCGCTGTTCGTCGACGACTACACCCGCAACCGGGTGACCGGCCGCTTCATCCTGGTCGACGAGGCCACCAACGCCACCGTCGGCGCCGGGATGCTCACCCCCGCCGGCTGAGAGGAGGGCCCCCTGCCCCCACCGCTCGCAGGCTCCCGGCGGGACCCTCCAGGGGGCCTTCCTCAGGCTGCGGCTGCGGGAGCTCCCGCCGCCTTCTCCAGCGCCCGACGGGTGAGCAGCCGCGCCAGGTGCCGGCGGTACTCCTGGTCGGCGTGCATGTCCGCCCCCGGGCTGGTGCCCTGGTCGGCCAGCGCGGCGGCCTCCTCGATGGAGGCTCCCCGCGCGAGGGCCTCCTCCGTCGCGGTCGCCCGTACGACCGCCCCGGCCATGTTGGCCAACGCCACGCGGAGCGGTCCGCCCGCCCCACCACCCCGGCTGCCGACCGCGGCCGCGGCGACGATCGGCCAGTCGTTGGCCCGGCGGGTGAACTTCTCGTACGCCCAGCCGGCCGACCCGGTGCGCGGCACGCGGATCTCGACGATCAGCTCGTCCTCGGCCAGCGCGGTCTCGAAGAACCCGAGCCAGAAGTCCGTCAGCGGGATCGAGCGCCGACCGTTCGGGCCCTGGACGACGACCGTGCCGCCCAGCGCCAGCAGCGCGGTGGGCAGGTCGGAGGCCGGATCGCTGTGCGCGACCGTGCCGCCGATCGTGCCGCGGTGGCGCACCTGCGGGTCGCCGACCTGGCTGGCGACGTAGGGCAGGATCGGCACCTCGGCCGCGGCGACGGCGTCCTTCTCCAGCTCGTGGTGCCGGGTGCCCGCGCCGATGGCGACCTCGTCGCCGTCCACCCGCACGTAGGACAGCCCCGGGATGCGGCTGATGTCGATGAGCACCGCCGGCATGGCCAGGCGCAGCTTCATCAGCGGCAGCAGCGAGTGCCCGCCGGCGAGGACCTTCGCGTCGTCCCCGTGCTCGACGAGCGCGGCGATCGCCTCCTCGACCGATGTCGGCCGCACGTACTCGAACGACCCCGGGATCATGCCCACTCCTCGCTGGCGCTCGTCGGGCGCACGACCCGGGGTGCTGTGCCCTCGGATGCCCTCGCGAGCCCGGTCATCGGGCCACCTCCTGCGCCTGCGGGACCTGACCGGCGGCAGGGCCGGCACCGGCCGCGCTCTGGACCGCCCGGACGATGTTGTGGTAACCGGTGCAGCGGCAGAGGTTGCCCTCCAGCCCCTCGCGGATCTCGCGGTCGGTGGGGTCGGGGTTGTCGGCCAGGACGCCGATGGCGGCCATCACCATGCCGGGGGTGCAGAACCCGCACTGCAGGCCGTGCTCCTCGCGGAAGGCCTTCTGCACCGGGTGCATCTCGCCGTCCGGGCCGGTCAGGCCCTCGAGCGTGGTCACCTGCGCGCCGTCGGTCTGGGCCGCCAGGACCGTGCACGACTTCACCGACAGCCCGTCGACGATGACGGTGCACGCGCCGCACGAGGTGGTGTCGCAGCCGAGGTTGGTCGCCTTGAGCCCGCAGACCTCGCGCAGGTAGTGCGCCAGCAGCAGCCGGGGTTCCACCTCGTCGGTGCGCTGCTGTCCGTTGACGGTGATCGAGATCTGCATCAGTTGCCTCCCTGGGCCTGCTGGACGGCCCGGAACACGCGCATCGGGGTGGTCGGCATGTCGATGTGCCGGACGCCGAGGTGGGCCACGGCATCGATGACCGCGTTCTGCACGGCCGGGGTGGCGCCGATCGTCCCCGCCTCGCCGATGCCCTTCGCACCGAGCGCGTTCATCGGGGTCGGCGTGGCCATCTCGACCAGTTCGAAGCTGGGCAGCTCGGTGGCGGAGATGAACGGGTAGTCGGCCAGCGTCGAGGTGGTCGGGTTGCCGTCCTCGTCGTAGAGGACCTCCTCCAGCAGCGCCTGCGCCACGCCCTGGGCGTAGCCGCCGTGCCGCTGCCCCTCGGCCAGCAGCGGGTTGAGGATCGTGCCGGCGTCGTCGACCGCGATCAGCCGGGTGACCTGGGCCTTGCCGGACTCGACGTCCACCTCCACGACCACCACGTGGGCCCCGAAGGGGAACGTCGGCGCCGCGGCGGTGAACCGGGTCTGCACCAGCAGCTGCTCGTCCGCGGCCAGGTCGGCGAAGGTGACCCCCGTCCCCGGCGTCCCGCGGACGGCGAGCCCGGCCAGACCGAGGTCGACGACCAGGTCCTCGGGGTCGACCTCCAGCTTCTCCGCGGCCCGCTGCCTGGCCAGCTCGACGAGCTCGCCGGCCGCCTGGTGCACCGCCGCGCCGCCCTGCTGGAGGCTGCGCGACCCCATCGTGCCGCCGCCCTCCGGGACCCGATCGGTGTCGCCGTGGACGACGGTGATCTTCTCCACCGGGATGCCGAGCTGGTCGCTGGCGATCATCGCCCACGCGGTGGCGTGGCCCTGGCCGTGCGGGGAGGTGCCGGTGAGCACCGTCGCCGTGCCGTCCGGGTGGACCTCGAGCGAGGCCGCCTCCCCGGTGCCGGCGCCGTTGTCGGCCCCGGTGATCTCGACGTACACCGACATCCCGATGCCGAGCTGCCGCACGTCACCCCGCTCCCGGCGCCGGGCCTGCTCGGCCCGGAGCTCGGCATAGCCCGCGGCCTCGAGCGCCTTGTCGAGGGCCGCGGTGTAGTCGCCGTTGTCGTAGGTGGCGCCCATCGGTGTCCGGTGCGGCTCGCTGAACGCCGGCAGCAGGTTCTTGCGGCGCACCTCGGCCGGGTCCATCCCGATCTCGGCGGCGAAGAGGTCGATCGCCCGCTCCAGCGCCGCGGTCGCCTCCGGGCGGCCCGCGCCCCGGTAGGCACCGATGGACGTCGTCGTGGTGGCCAGTGCGCGCGCCTGCGCGTGCACCCGCGGGAAGCCGTAGACCCCGGGGGCCATCAGCATGGTCAGGGTGGGCAGCACCGTGCCGATCCGGGGATAGGAGCCGCAGTCCTGGTCCACCACGAGGCTGTAGGCCTCGATCGTCCCGTCCCGGCGCCCCCCGATGGTGACCACCTGGTCCTGGGCCCGGCCGTGGAGCATGCCGATCAGGTTCTCCGACCGGTTCTCCGCCCAGCGCACCGGCCGGCCGACGTGCTTGGCCAGCCAGGCGA
This sequence comes from Geodermatophilus siccatus, assembly GCF_900103785.1. GTDB lineage: Bacteria > Actinomycetota > Actinomycetes > Mycobacteriales > Geodermatophilaceae > Geodermatophilus > Geodermatophilus siccatus. Next base: position 54,513 of record NZ_FNHE01000018.1, read on the forward strand.
TCAGGGCGTACTCGGGGTCCGCGCCGATCTTGGCGCCGAAGCCGCCGCCGACGTCAGGGGTGATCAGGTGGATCAGGTCGGGGTCCATCTTGAGCCAGTCCCCGAACTGCCCCCGGGCCTGCTGGGCACCCTGGTTGGTGCACCAGACGGTGACCCGGCCGTCCTCGCCCCAGGCGGCGGCCGCGGCCCGGCTCTCCAGCGGCACCGGTGCCACCCGCTGGTTGACCATCGGCTGGGTGACGACGACCTCGCAGCCGTCGAAGAAGTCCGCCGGCGCGGGTTCGCCGAACGAGGCCATGACGTTGGTGCCCGCCTCGGGGAACAGCAGCACCTCGTCGGCGGCCGCCGCCGCGGTGCCCACCACCGCGGGCAGCGGGTCGATGTCGACGGCGACCATCTCGGCGGCGTCCTCACCCTGGTACCGCTCCTCGGTGAGGACGACGGCGATCGGGTCGCCGACGAACCGGACGCGGTCCGACGCCAGCCACGGCCGGGTCATCGCGCGGTTGACGAACGGGAAGGGCGGTGGGATCGGGACGAGGTCGGCGACGTCCTCGGCCGTGACCACGGCGACCACGCCCGGCGCCTCCAGGGCGGCGGAGGTGTCGACCGACAGCAGCCGGCCGTGCGCGACGGTGGACCGCACGAAGGTCGCGTGCAGCGCCCCGGCGAGCCGGTCGTCGGTCAGGTCGTCGGTGTAGGTCGCACCACGTGTGAGGAACAGCGGGTCTTCGGTGCGGACCACTCGCGTACCGAGGATGCTCATGCGCTCACCTTCCGTGCGGCGGGGTGATCGCGGACACTATCGACGATCGAGCGCGCCTCCGCCACCCCATCCTCCTGCGGGCCCCCGGTGCCGGGCCGCCGGTCGCCCCGGGTGTGGTGAGCTGACCGGGATGGACGACCAGGGGACGACGCGCTCCCGCTGGGCCGCGCTGCTGTTCGTCGCCGCCGTCGTCGCCGTCGCGCTGAACCAGCGACCGGCCGTCGTCGCCGTGGCCCCGCTGCTGGGGGACCTGCGGGCCGACACCGGCCTGTCCCCCGTGATGGCCGGGCTGCTCACCACGCTGCCGGTGCTCTGCTTCGGCGCCTTCGCCCCGCTGGCGCCGCGCACCGCCCGGCGGGTGGGCCTCGAGCTCGCCGTCGCGGCGTCGTTGCTGGTGCTGGCCGCGGGCATCGCACTGCGGCTGCTCGCGCCCGTGGCCATGCTCTACGCCGGCAGCCTGCTGGCGGGTGCGGCGATCGCCGTCGCGAACGTGCTCATGCCCGCCTACGTCAAGCGCGAGGCGGCCCGGCCGGGCCTGGTGATGGGGTCGTACTCCGCGTCGCTCAACGTCGGGGCTGCCGTCGGGGCGGCGGCCACCGTCCCGTTCGCCGCGGCCGTGGGCTGGGGGTGGCGCGGCGGGCTGGCCAGCTGGCTGGCCCTCGCACTGGCCGCCCTGGCGCTGTGGCTGCCGGTCGCCGGCACCGGCCGCGCGCACCGGGCCGCTCGGGACGCGGTGCCCGACGGCGGGTCCTGGGCGCTGCTGCGCCGGCCGCTGGCCCGCCAGGTGACGCTGTTCCTCGGCCTGCAGAGCGTGCAGTTCTACTCGATCGGCGCCTGGCTGCCGACGCTGCTGGTCGACGCCGGGGTGCCGGTGTCCGAGGGCGGGCTGCTGCTCGGGCTGAGCAACGTCGTCGGAGCCGTGGGGGCGCTGCTGGCGCCGGCCCAGGCCGGGCGGATGCGCGGCCAGCGCCCGCTGGTGCTCGCCGTCCTCGCCACCTACGTCGTCGGCCTGGGGGGCCTGCTGCTCGCGCCCGGGCAGGGCACGCCGGTCTGGGTCGCCGCCTTCGGCCTGGCGCAGGGCAGCGGCTTCGCCCTGGCACTGACCCTCATCGTGCTGCGGAGCCCGAGCCCGCTGGCCGCGGCCCGCCTCGGCGGGGTGGCCCAGTGCGTGGGCTACCTGTTGGCGGCCGCCGGCCCGCTGGTGCTGGGCTGGCTCTACGACCTCACCGGCGGCTGGACCGCCCCGGTGCTGCTGCTCGCCGCCTGCCTGGCGCCGATGACGTGGGCCGGCTGGGGCGCCGCGCGCGACGAGGTCCTCAGCACCGGGGAGCGGCCGCGGCGGCCAGCCCGGCGCGAGCGGGCTGAACAAGGACCCCCTGCCCCCCACCGGAGGAGGACCCCGTCCTCCCCACCCTTCGCACGCTGGGGGCGGGCCCCTGGACGGGGCCTGCCCGGGACGGGCCGTCCAGCGCAGCGTCGCACGGCGCCGGGCGCGACGCGTCGGTCCCGCCCGGCGTCGGTCAGCCGGGGATCAGCCGGCGGGGTCGGCGTTGGGGTCGGGCGCCTTGCTGGCGTCGCCGTCCCAGTCCTTGCCCGCCACGTCGGCGTGCTCGGAGATGCTGTCGGTCTGCTCGGCGACGGTGCGCACCATCTCCTCGTCGGAGAGCCCCTCGCCCGCGCTGTAGGTCTTGCTGTCCGGCTCGCTCATGCCGTCTCCTCCTCGGTGGATCGGTCCCCTCGCCCGTCCCCGGGAGCCGTCGTCGGCAAACCCGGGGCTACGGCTGCCGGCCCTCCCACTCCCGAGGCGCGAGCTCGAACCACACCCGTTTGCCGTCGGTGTCGTCCTCGACGCCCCAACGGTCGGCGATGCCCTCCACGAGCCGCATCCCCCGCCCCCGCGCGGCGGCGACCTCGAACTCCCGGACGACCGGCCGGAGCGCGGAGCCGTCGGCGACCGAGATGCGCAGCCAGTCCTCGGACATCGAGAGCTCGAGGGTGAAGGAGGCATCCCCGGCGACGTGGTCGACCACGTTGGCGACGAGCTCGGTGACCAGGAGAGCGGCGTCGCCGGCGTCGTGCGGCGACCTCCAGGCACCCAGCAGGTCCAGCACCAGGTGCCGGGCGACCGGGACGCTGGCGGGCACCGGTCTCAGGTCGACCGTGGCGGTGAGCGTGGACATCGGTCTCCCCTCGGCGGGGTCCCGGACGAGGGCTGCCCCCTGGGCGCGGACTCGATGCAGCGCCACCCCGTTGTACGCAACGTAATCGTCGCGATGGGTGCACGCAACGACCATTGCCCGGCGAGGGCTGTTGCGTGTCACGGGTCTTGCACTCGGCCGTACCAAGACGGATAGTGGGCAACCGGATTGCTCACATCCATCCACCACCAGAGTCGGAGGGCCCGTGTCGACCGACCGCACCGAGCAGGACCCGGCCGTCCGCGCGCTCACCGAGCTCATGGCCGTGCTGGACACCTGCATGACCGAACTGGGTGGCGCGCGCTCGCGGGCCGAGAAGCTGCTCGAGGAGCGGCAGACCGGCCGCACCTGGCTGGACATCGTCACCGCCGAGTCCCGCCCGCTGGTCGTCGAGCAGCTCAGCTCGGTGATGGCGGCCCTGGCCAGCGCCGGGGGCGCCTGGCGGCGCGAGCAGGCGTACGCCCTGGCCTCCGAGCAGGTCAGCATCAACCGGATCGCCGCCATGTTCGGCGTCACCCGTCAGCGCATCTCCGCCCTGCTCCGCGAGCGCGCCCGCACCGCCGGCTGAGAGAGGCCCCCTGCCCCCCGCCACTCGCAGGCCCGCGGCGGGACCCTGCAGGGGGGCCGAGCTCCAGGTCGTCGACGCAGGGGCGAGCTTCAGGCGATCAGCGCGTCGATGGCCTTGTAGACCCGCTGCTCCGACACCGGCCGCGGGGTGCCGACGCTCTGCGCGAACAGGCTGACCCGCAGCTCCTCGAGCATCCAGCGCACCCGGGCGACCGGGTCGTCAGGGGCCCCCGTCGACGGCACCCGGGCGCGCAGCTGCTCGTACTCGGCGGTGACCGCGGCGACCTGCTGCATCCACAGCTCGTCGCGCACGGCGTTGGCCGGCAGCTTCTCCAGCCGGTGCACCATCCCCCTGAGGTACCGCACCAGGTCCGGCAGCCGGCGCCGTCCGGCCGCGGCGACGAAGCCCCGGTGCAGCAGGCCGCCCATCTGCCGGCGCAGGTCCGCGATCGCCGCCTCGGGCACCCGCCGTCCCGGTGCCGCACCGATCGCGACGGCGACCTCGCGCGCCTGCACCAGCACGGCCTCGACCCGCCGCACGGTGTCGGTGGTCAGCGGCAGCAGCTGCGCGCGGGCGGTCTGCACCAGCGCCGCGAAGCCGGCCTCGTCGCGCGGTGGCCCGCCGGCGGCGGCCAGCAGCTCGTCGGCGACCGCGTCCACGCAGTCGTCGACCAGGCCCGGGATCTCGCCGTCGGGGTTGAACTGCAGCGCCAGCCGGGTGGCCGGGGACAGCCCCCTCACCACCTGCCGGGTGGGTGAGCCGGCGACCAGCACCAGCAGCCGCCGGGCTCCGCGCCAGGTCAGCCGAGTGGCCTCGACCTCGGTGGCGACCACGCGGACGCCGACCGTCGTCCCCTCGTCGACCAGCGCCGGGTACGCGGTCACCACGTGCCCGCCGCGCCGGACCTCGACGGTGCGCGGCAGCGTGCCGAAGGTCCAGGCGGTCTGGCCGGTGCGCTCGACGTCCGAGGCGGCCGCGGCCAGGCTGGCCCGGCTCTGCGGCGCGACCTCGCGGCGCAGCGCCTGCAGGTCCTTGCCGGTGGCCAGGGGCCGGTGCCGGTCGTCGACGACGCGGAACGTGGCCCGCAGGTGGTCGGGCACCTGGTCCGGCGCCCACGCGTCCGGCGGGACGACGACCCCCGCGGCCCGCCGCAGCTCGCGCTCCAGCGCCGGCAGCAGCGGCTCGGTCGGCGCGATGCGCGGCAGCACCTCGCGCACCCGGTCGGGGATCGGCACCAGCGTGCGGCGCAGCTGCTTGGGCAGGGTGCGCAGCAGCGCGGTGACCAGCTCCTCGCGCAGTCCCGGGACGGTGAAGGCCAGCGACTCCCCGGACGTCCGCTCGGCGACGGTGTCCAGCACGGCGAGCGGGACGTCGACGGTGACGCCGTCGGTCGGGGTGCCCGGCGCGAACGCGTAGGACAGCGGCAGGGTGAGCCCCCGCGTCAGCGGCACCTCGTCCGGGAAGTCCTCGACCCGCACCTGCCCGGCCGCGGCGGCGTTGGTGAGCATCTCCGGGCTGAAGGTGAGCAGGTCGGGCGTCTGCCGACGGGCGGCCTTCCACCACCTGTCGAAGTGCCGGGTGGAGACGATGTCGGCCGGGATGCGGGCGTCGTAGAGCTCGAACAGCGTCTCGTCGTCCACCCGGATGTCACGACGCCGGGCCCGCTCCTCCAGCTCGGCGACCCGCTGCATCGCCTTCTGGTTGTCGTGCCAGAAGCGGTGGTGCGTGGTCCACTCGCCCTGGACCAGGGCGTGCCGGATGAACAGCTCGCGGGAGACGACCGGGTCGATCGAGCCGTACTGCACGCGACGGCCGACGACCAGCGGGATGCCGTAGAGGGTGACCCGCTCGGTGGCGACGACCGAGCCCCGCTTGGCGTCCCAGCGCGGCTCGGAGTACTGCCGCTTGACCAGGTGCTCGGCCAGCCGCTCGACGACCTCGGGGTCGATCCGGGCGACGGTGCGGGCGAACAGCCGGCTGGTCTCCACCAGCTCGGCGGCGACCACCCAGCGCGGCGGCTTCCTCGCCAGCGGGGTGCCGGGGGCGAGGACGAAGCGGGCGTTGCGGGCACCCAGGTACTCGCGGCCACCGCGCCGCCGGTCGCCGTCGCGGCCCTTCCCCTCCTCGACCTGCAGGCCGACGTGGGACAGCAGCCCCGACAGCAGCGCGGCGGAGATGCCGCGCTCGTCGGGCTCGGTCGCCGGCTCGCCGACGGTCATGCCCAGCCGACGAGCGGTGCTGCGCAGCTGGCCGTAGAGGTCCTGCCACTCGCGGATGCGCAGGTAGTGCAGGAACTCGCGCTTGAGGGTGCGGCGGAACTGGCTGCCCGAGAGCGTCTCCTGCTGCTCGGTCACGTACCGCCACAGGTTGAGCAGCGCGAGGAAGTCGGAGTTCTCGTCGGCGAACCGGGCGTGCGCCTGGTCGGCGGCCTGCTGGTGCTCGGTGGGCCGCTCGCGGGGGTCCTGGATGGTCAGGCCCGCCGCGATGACCAGCACCTCCTCCAGCACGCCGCGCCGGTCGGCCTCGACGACCATCCGCGCCATGCGCGGGTCCAGCGGCAGGGCGGCCAGCGCGCGGCCGGTCGGGGTCAGGCTGCCGGCCTCGTCCAGGGCGCCCAGCTCCTCGAGCAGGGCCACGCCGTCGGCGACCGCACGACGGTCCGGCGGGTCGATGAACGGGAACTCGGCGACGTCCCCCAGCTCGAGGGCGGCCATCTGCAGCAGCACCGAGGCCAGGCTGGTGCGCAGGATCTCCGGGTCCGTGTACTCCGGCCGGCTCTCGAAGTCCTCCTCGGTGTAGAGCCGGATGGCGATGCCCTCGGAGGTGCGCCCGCAGCGCCCCGAGCGCTGCCGCGCCGAGGCCTGGCTGATCGGCTCGATGGGCAGCCGCTGCACCTTGAGCCGGGCGCTGTACCGGGAGATGCGCGCGGTACCCGGGTCGACGACGTAGCGGATCCCGGGCACCGTCAGCGAGGTCTCGGCGACGTTGGTGGCCAGCACGATCCGCCGTCCGGCGTGCGGGGCGAAGACGCGGTGCTGGTCGGCGGCCGACAGGCGCGAGTAGAGCGGCAGCACCTCGGCGGAGGGGAAGCGCTCGGTGAGGACGTCGGCGGTGTCGCGGATCTCCCGCTCGCCGGCGAGGAAGACCAGGACGTCGCCCGGGCCCTCGGCGGTCAGCTCGTCGACGGCGTCGGCGACGGCGGTGACCTGGTCGCGGTCGGGGTCGGAGTCCGGGTCGTCGGGGTCGACCACCGGCCGGTAGCGCACCTCGACCGGGTAGGTGCGCCCGCTGACCTCGACGATCGGGGCGTTCCCGAAGTGCTTGGCCACCCGCTCGACGTCGATCGTCGCCGAGGTGATGACCAGCTTGAGATCGGGACGCCGCGGCAGGACCTGCGCCAGGTAGCCGAGCAGGAAGTCGATGTTGAGGCTGCGCTCGTGCGCCTCGTCGATGATGAGGGTGTCGTACTGGCGCAGCAGCCGGTCGCGGCCGATCTCGGCGAGCAGGACGCCGTCGGTCATGACCTTGACCAGGGTCGCGTCGCTGACCTGGTCGGTAAAGCGCACCTTCCAGCCGACGACCTCGCCCAGCGGGGTCTCCAGCTCCTCGGCGATCCGCTCGGCCACGGTGCGCGCGGCGATCCGCCGCGGCTGGGTGTGCCCGATCCGGCCCCGCACGCCGCGGCCGAGCTCGAGGGCGATCTTGGGCAGCTGGGTGGTCTTGCCCGAGCCGGTCTCCCCCGCCACGACGACCACCTGGTGCTCGCGCAGCGCCGCGGCGATGTCGTCACGGCGGGCACTGACCGGCAGCTCGGCGGGGTAGCGCAGCGTCGGGACGGCGGCGCGACGGCGGGCGATCCGCTCCTCGGCGGCCGCGACGTCGGCGGCGATCCGCGACCGCTGCCGGGCCCGCGCCTCGTCGTCCCTGGTCCTGCGGGTGCCGTCGAGCCGGCGGCGCAGCCGGTGCTCGTCCTCGAGGGTCAGGCCGGCCAGCCGCGCACGCAGGTCGTCGGGCGGGGTGGTCACGACGGTCTCCTCGTCCGGGGCAGGTAGGGGGCGCGCAACGGCGGGTGGAAGGCGACCGGCGCACCTCCCAGGATCGCACCGGACGCCGCCGGGTGGTGGTGGCCCGCCTCACTTGCATGGGCCGCGCAACTGGTTGTTTGGTCCGTACAACAGCTTGTACGGTGCATGTGTTTCCGACCGCCGCCCCCTGGAGCCCGCCGTGCCGTACCGCCCTCCCGTGCCCGGCCCCGCCGCGCCCGCCGACGACCGGCTCGCCGACCTGCGCACCCTGGGCGAGCAGCTACCCCGTTTCCTGCGGCTCGTGCACGCCCTGAAGGCGCACCAGGCCACCGAGGGCAGTGCGGCGCTGGTCCTGCTGTTCCCGCTCGCGCGGCTGGGCCCGCTGCGGCAGAGTGCACTGGCCGAGCTCGTGCACGCCGATCCGTCGACGGTGAGCCGGCACGTGTCCTCGCTGATCGAACGGGGGCTCGTCCAGCGGGTCGCCGACGAGACCGACGGGCGGGCCAGCCGTCTCGTCGTCACCGACGCCGGATCGGCCGCGCTGCGGCAGGTCCGGGCCGAGCGGGAGGCCCACCTCGCTCGGGCCACCGCCGACTGGCCGGCCGCGGACCTGGCGACCTTCACCCGGCTGTTCGGTCGCCTCCTCGACGACCTCACCGCGTCACTGCCCACCGAGCCCGCCGCCGTGCCGGTCGCCGCCCGATCGAGAGAGAACTGATGACCCAGAGCACTTCCACCAGCGCGGCCGGGCGGAGAGACGCCCGGGCGGCCGCCTCCGCACCCGACGCGGACGGCGCCTTCACGCACCGGCAGATCCTCACGATCATCGCCGGGCTGATGGTCGCGATGTTCCTCGCGGCCCTGGACCAGACGGTCGTGGCGACGGCCATCCGCACCATCGCCGACGACCTGCAGGGCTACGACCTGCAGGCCTGGGCCACGACGGCCTTCCTCATCACGTCGACGATCTCGACCCCGCTGTACGGGAAGCTCTCCGACATCTACGGACGACGGCCGTTCTACCTGTTCGCGATCGGCGTCTTCGTCGTCGGCTCGGTGCTCTGCGGCATCGCCGACACGATGTACCAGCTGGCCGCCTACCGGGCGCTCCAGGGCGTCGGCGCCGGCGGCCTGATGTCGCTGGCCCTGGCGATCATCGGCGACATCGTCCCGCCGCGGGAGCGCTCGCGGTACCAGGGCTACTTCATGGCCGTCTTCGGCACCTCCAGCGTGCTCGGCCCGGTCCTCGGCGGCTTCCTCGCCGGCCAGTCCTCGCTGCTGGGGCTGACCGGCTGGCGCTGGATCTTCATGATCAACGTGCCGCTCGGCCTGCTCGCCTTCCTCGCCGTCTACCGCGTGCTGCACCTGCCGCACGTCCGCCGCGACCACCGCATCGACTGGCCCGGGGCACTGGCGCTGATCACCTGCATCGTGCCGCTGCTGATCGTCGCCGAGCAGGGCCGGATCTGGGGCTGGACGTCGGGCCGGGCCCTCACCTGCTACCTCATCGGCGCGGTCGGCTTCGTCCTCTTCCTGCTGGCCGAGCGGGCCTACCGCGACGAGGCGCTGCTGCCGCTGGACCTGTTCGGCAACCGCAGCTTCACCGTCGCCAGCCTCGGCAGCGTGGTGGTGGGCGCGGCCATGTTCGGCGGCCTGCTGCTGCTCCCCCAGTACCTGCAGATCGTGCACGGCTCCAGCGCGACGGTCGCCGGCCTGCAGATGATCCCGCTGGTCGCCGGGATCATGGTCGGCGCGATGAGCTCGGGCACCACGATCTCGAAGACCGGGAAGTACAAGGTCTTCCCGCTGGCCGGCACCACGCTGATCGCCGTCGCCCTGCTGGCGCTGTCCTTCGTCGTCGGCGCCGAGACCTCGATCTGGGCGCTGGTGCCGTTCATGGTCCTGCTCGGCGTGGGGCTGGGCTTCAACTTCCAGCCCGCGGTCCTCGCGGTCCAGAACGCCGTGCCGCCGAGCCAGATGGGCGTGGCCACCTCCTCGGTGACGTTCTTCCGCCAGATGGGCGCGACGGTCGGCACCGCCGTCTTCCTCTCGGTGCTGTTCAGCCGCCTGCCGGTGGAGATCGAGGAGTCGGTGACCTCGGCGGCGGCGACGGACCCACGGGTGGCCCAGGCGCTGCAGAGCGGTCAGCTGCAGGCCGGCTCCGACCTGTCGGACACCTCCTTCATCCAGGACCTGCCGTCGTTCCTGGCCCTGCCGTTCAAGACCGGGTTCTCCGAGGCGATCGACCTGGTCTTCCTCATCGCCGCGGTCGTGGCGGCCGTCGGGTTCGTCGTGTTCCTGTTCCTGCCGCAGCTGGCGCTGTCGAACAAGTCCGGCATCCAGGCCGCCCGGGAGGCGGCACGGCAGGCGGCGCAGCAGACCGCGGGGGACCCGTCCGCCGACGAGCCGGCCGAGCAGGCCGCACAGGCGGTCGGCGCCGGCGCTCCCACGTCCACCGCTCCCCCGGTCGGCCGCCCCGGCGGCGCCGTCGCCCGCGGCGCACACGGGGACGGCAGTGCGCCGGTCGCGAAGGCGAACGGCCACCCTCGACGGCACGCCGGTAAGCACGAGGCGACGCGCCACGCGCCCACCGGCCTGGCGTCCATCCCCCCCGACCACCTGCAGGACGGCGCGGCGCGACAGCACGACTGAGTCCACGCGTCCGACACGACGGTGGCCCCCCAGCAGCTGCTGGGGGGCCACCGTCGTGTCAGCGGAGGTCGGGGACGGCACCTGGCCGCGGTGTCGGCCGACGAGCGGGGGCCCGCAGGGTCCCCCGAGGAGCGTCGGCGGTCCGGCTCGACGCTGATCGGGG
>NZ_FNHE01000005.1:0-231742 GCF_900103785.1 Geodermatophilus siccatus
ACCCCCACGACGGGCAGGCCGGTGGTCTCGGGCAGGCCCAGGGCCAGGTTGGCGCACTGGATGGCCGCGCCGCCGGTGCCCTTGGTCAGGTTGTCCACCGCCGCCACCACCACCAGCCGCCCGGCGTCCGGGTCCACCGCCAGCTGCAGCGCCACGGTGTTCGCCCCCAGCACCTGCGCCGTGGTCGGCCACTGCCCCTCGGGCAGCAGGTGCACGAACGGCTCGTCGGCGTAGGCCTTCTCGTACGCCGCCCGCGCGGCCGCCTCGTCGACCCCGGCGGCCAGGGGCGCCGAGCAGGTGGCCAGGATGCCCCGGCTCATCGGCACCAGCGTCGGCGTGAAACTCACCGTGACGTCCCGCCCCGCCGCCTGGCTGAGGTTCTGCACCATCTCCGGGGTGTGCCGGTGCACCCCACCCACCCCGTAGGCGCTCACCGCGCCCATCACCTCGCTGCCCAGCAGGTGCGGCTTCGCGGACTTGCCCGCGCCACTGGTGCCGCTCGCCGCGACCACCACCACCTCCGGCTCGACCAGGCCCGCCGCCAGCGCCGGCGCCAGCGCCAGGGTGACCGACGTCGGATAGCAGCCGGGAACGGCGATGCGCTTGGCGCCGGCCAGCTTCCGGCGCTGGCCCGCCAGCTCGGGCAGCCCGTAGGGCCAGGTGCCGGCGTGCTCGCCGCCGTACCAGCGCGCCCAGGCCGCCGGGTCGCCCAGCCGGTGGTCGGCGCCGCAGTCGATCACCAGCGTGTCCTCGGGCAGCCGCGCGGCGACCGCCGCGGACTCCCCGTGCGGCAGCGCCAGCACCACCACGTCGTACCCGGCCAGGTCCTCCGCGCCGCTGGGCCGCACCTCCAGGTCGGCGAACGGCAGCAGGTGCGGCTGCAGCTCTCCCAGCCGCCGCCCGGCACTCGAGTTGGCGTGCACCCCGGCCAGCGCCAGGTTCGGGTGCCCGGCCAGCAGCCGGCACACCTCACCCCCGGCGTACCCGGTGGCGCCGGTGACCCCGACCGTCCACGTCCGCACTCCGCTCATGATGCATGACCATACACGGCTATGCATGACTGTTCACCGGGGTAGGGGCGATGACCTCCGGGAAGCTCTCCCCCTGCTCCCTGTGCGAAGCAGGGGCGGAGCGTGCGGGGACCACCGATCGGGCGGCGGGCCCGGGCCGACACCCCGGGCCGCCGGCCCCTGGCGCGGTGGGCACGCGTGCCGGGATCGGCTCCGGGGCATGTCCCCGTCCGGCCACGGGCGCCGCCCACCCGAGGAGTCCCGACGTGAGTCCGTTCGACCGGATCGTGATCATCTTCAACCCGAACAGCACCGGGGACGCGCCCCGGTCCGCGGAGGAGCTGCGGTCCGAGCTGGTGCGGAGGCTGCCGGCCGTGCCGGTGGAGCTCTGCCCCACCCAGCACGCCGGTCACGCCCGCGAACTGGCGAGGGAGGCGGCCGGCACCGGGCGCCCGCTGCTGGTCTCGGTGAGCGGGGACGGCGGGTACAACGAGGTGGTCGACGGCGTCATGCAGAGCGGCAACGACCAGGCCGTCTGCGCCGTGCGAGCCGCCGGCAACGCCAACGACCACCGCCGGGTGACGCGGGAACGACCGCTGGCCGATGCCATCGTGGCCGGGGACGTCCGCCGGATCGACCTGCTGCGGCTGACCGTCGGCAGCGGCGCCGCCGCGCAGGTCCGGTACGCGCACTCCTACATCGGCGTCGGCCTGACACCCGTCGTCGCCGTCGACCTGGAGGAGGGCGGGAAGGGGTCGTGGCGGGAGATCGTGACCGTGGTGCGGTCCTTCTCCCGCTTCCGGCCCTTCCCCATCAGGCTCGAGGACGGCCGACGGCGCAGGATCGACAGCCTGGTGTTCGCCAACATCCACCAGATGGCCAAGTACGCGACGCTCAGCGAGGACAGCCGGCCCGACGACGGTCGGTTCGAGGTCATCACGCAGCAGCGGACCGGCAAGCTGCGGGTGCTGGCGACCGCCCTCCGGGCGGCGACCCGCGGGCTCGGCCGGCAGCCGAGCGCCACCCACTACGCGTTCACGACGCTCGCGCCCATGCCGCTGCAGCTGGACGGCGAGCTGGTGGAGCTGGAGGCGGACACGCCGGTCGCCGTCGACATCGCACCAGGGGCGCTGGCCACCGTCGGCTGACCGGCGGCCGGGTCAGGCCAGCGGATCGCCGTCCCCGTAGGGGCGCAGCCGCAGCTGCCGGGCGGCGTCCTGCGGCGTGGTGGCGCGCAGGACGGCGAGGTCGTCGGCGCCGGCCCGCAGGAACCGGCCGGACCACTGGTCGAGCTCACCGGCGGCGATCGCGGCGACCAGCTCGACGACGCGCTCCGGCGGCGTCCAGTCGGTGAAGCCCGCCCACATCGGCATCGCACGGGTCATCGGGGTGTCGACGACGCCCGGCGCCACGTCGAAGACCCGCACGTCGAGGCCCTCGAGCGCGCCGGCCAGCGCCTCGGTCATCCGCATCAGCCCGGTCTTGGCCACCGAGTACGCCGAGTACTCCGGGCGGGCGCGCACGCCCATCCCGCTGGCGAGGTCGACGACGCGGCCGCGGTTGCGCAGCACCATCCAGGGGACGACGGCGCGGGCGAGCAGGAACGCCCCGCGGACGTGGCTCTCCACGACCGACCACCACTGGTCGGGGTCGGCCTCCCACAGCGGCTCCTCGGCCGCGTCGATCACCCCGGCGTTGTTGACCAGCAGGTCGACCGGGCCGAGCTCCTCGCGCACCCGCGCGACGGCCTCGTCGACCGCGGCCCGCTCGGTGACGTCGGCGGCGACGGCCAGGGTGCGGGCGCCGGTGGCGGCGGCGACCTCGTCCATCGCCGCCGCCAGCCGCTCGCCGTTGCGCGCCAGTCCGGCCACGGCCATGCCGCGGGCGGCCAGCCCCTGCACCAGGTGCCGGCCGATGCCGCTCGACGCGCCGGTGACCAGCGCGACGCCGGACGGGTCAGGCACGGAGCTCCGCGTGCAGCGCCTCCTCGACGGAGGCCACCACGCGCTGCCGGACCTCGGCGGCCTCCTCGCCGGACAGCGTCCGGTCCGGCGCCCGCAGGGTCAGGGACCAGGCCAGCGACCTGCGCCCCTCACCCACCTGCGGCCCGGTGTAGACGTCGAACAGCCGCACCGCCTCGAGCAGGTCGCCGGCGGCCTCGCGGATCGACTCCTCGACCGCCGCCGCGGGCACCGCCTCGTCCAGCACGAAGGCCAGGTCGACGAAGACCGGCGGGAAGCTCGACAGGTGCGGTCCCACCGGAACCGCCGCCGGGGGCAGCGCGTCGACGTCCAGCTCCATCACCGCGGTGCGGGCCGGGAGGTCGAGGGCCGCGCACACCCGCGGGTGCAGCTCGCCGGCGTGCCCGACCACGCGCCCGCCGACCAGCAGCTCCGCGCAGCGGCCCGGGTGCCACGGCGCCCGCTCCCCCGCGCGCACGGTCAGCCCGACGCCCGCGGCCTCGGCGACCCGGCAGGCGGCCTGGACGGCGTCGGCCCAGACGGCCGGCCGGCCCGGGCCCCACCAGCCGCGCGGCTCGCGGTCGCCGGCCAGCGCGACGGCGACGTGCCACGGCTGCTCCGGGACCGCGCCCAGCAGCGCGGCGAGCGTCTCGTCGTCCGGACGCCGGTCGACCCCGGGCAGCGGAGCCGCCGACCGCTCCCCGCCGGGGAAGACCGCGCCGTGCTCGAACAGCGCCACGTCCCGGATGCCGCGGGAGAGGTTGCGCGCCAGCGCGGCGAGCAGGCCCGGCAGCAGCGTCGTCCGCAGCGCCGGCTCCTCCTCCGACAGCGGGTTGCGCACCAGGACGACCTGACGGCGCGGGTCGTCCTCGGCCAGGCCCAGCGCGTCGAGGGCCGCCGTCCCGACGAAGGGGAAGGACGGCGCCTCGACGTAGCCGAACTCCGCCAGGGCGCGCCCGACGGCCCGTCGCCGGCGTTGCCGCTCGGTCAGCCCGCGCCCGGGCGGGGCCGTGGGCAGCACCGAGGGGACGTCGTCGTAGCCGGCCAGCCGCACGACCTCCTCGACCAGGTCGGCGGGGTCGGTGAGGTCGGGGCGCCAGGTCGGCGGGGTGACCGTGAGCGGGTCGTCCCCGTCGACCGCGCAGCCGACCGCGGTCAGCAGCTCGGTGACCTGCGCCGGCGGGTAGGGCACGCCGGCGACCCGGCCGGGCCGCGCGGGGTCCAGCGCGATCGTCGGGCGGGGACCGCGGGTGTCGACGTCCACCAGGGAGCCGACGACGCGCGCGCCGCCGTACTCGGCCAGCAGCGCGGCGGCGCGGGCCAGCGCGACCACGGTCATCTCCGGGTCGACGCCGCGCTCGAAGCGCTTGGCCGCCTCGCTGGGCAGCCGGTGCCGGCGGGCGGTGCGCGCCACCCCCGTCGGCTCCCAGTGCGCCGCCTCCAGCAGCACACTCGACGTCCCGTCGCCGATCTCGGTCGAGGCACCGCCCATGACCGCGGCCAGCCCGATCGGGCCGGAGTCGTCGGTGATGAGCAGGTCGTCGGAGGAGAGCGCGCGGTCGGCGCCGTCCAGCGTGGTCAGCCGCTCCCCCTCGCGCGCCCGGCGGACGACGATCGGCCCGCGCACCCGGTCGCGGTCGAAGGCGTGCATCGGCTGGCCGAGCTCGAGCATCACGTAGTTGGTGACGTCGACGGCCAGCGAGATGCTGCGGACGCCGGACTGCGCCAGCCGCCGGCGCATCCACCACGGGCTCGGCGCGGTCGGGTCCAGGCCCTCCAGCGCGATCATCGAGAAGCGGTCGCAGCGGTCGGCGTCCTCGACCGACACCTGCCACGCGGGCTCCCCCGACCAGGCCGGCGGGGTCAGCGCGCCGGGGTCCCGCCACCCGACGCCCAGGCCGGTGCCCATCTCGCGGGCGATGCCGCGCATGGACAGGCAGTAGCCGCGGTCGGGGGTGACGGCCAGCTCGATGACGACGTCGTCCAGGCCGACGAGCGGGCCGGCCGGCGTGCCCGGGGCCGGGGCGTCGTCCCCCAGCACGAGGATCCCGGCGTGGTCCTCCCCGACGCCGAGCTCGCGGACCGAGCAGATCATCCCGTCGGAGACGCGGTCGTAGGTCTTCCGCGCGGCGATCTCGAAGCCCCCGGGCAGCACGGCGCCGGGCAGCGCGACGACCACGGCGTCGCCGACGGCGAAGTTGCGGGCGCCGCAGACGATGCCCCGGGGCTCGGCCTCGCCGACGTCCACCTGGCAGTAGCGGATCGGCTTCTTGAAGCCGGTCAGCTCCTCGATCCCCAGCACCCGGCCGACGACCAGCGGCCCGGTGACCTCCGCGGGCCGGTGGACCTCCTCCACCTCCAGGCCCAGCCGCACGAATGCGGTGTCGAGGTCCTCGACGGTGGTGCCGGCGGGGACGTCGACGTGCTCGGCCAGCCAGCCGGTGGGGACCCTCACTGCTCGACTCCGAACGCAGAAGTGAAACGGACGTCGCCCTCGGCGAAGTGGCGCATGTCGCCGACGGCGGAGCGGAACTGCAGGGCCCGCTCGATGCCCATGCCGAACGCGAAGCCGGAGTACTCCTCCGGGTCGATGCCGCAGGCGACCAGCACCCGCGGGTTGACCATCCCGCAGCCGCCCCACTCGACCCAGCGGGGGCCGTCGCGGTGCTCGGGGAACCACACGTCGAACTCGGCCGACGGCTCGGTGAACGGGAAGTACGACGGCCGCCAGCGGGTGACCGCGTCGGCGCCGAAGAGCGAACGGGCGAGGTGGTCGAGCGTGCCGCGCAGGTGCGCCATGGTCAGCCCGCGGTCGACCGCCAGGCCCTCGACCTGGTGGAACACCGGCAGGTGGGTCGCGTCGAGCTCGTCGGTCCGGTACACCCGGCCGGGCGCGACGACGTAGATCGGCGGGGTGCGGGAGAGCATCGTGCGCGCCTGCACCGGGCTGGTGTGGGTCCGCAGCACCAGCCCGGAGTCCTCGGGGGCGACGAAGAAGGTGTCCATCATCGTGCGCGCCGGGTGGTCGCGGCCGATGTTGAGCGCGTCGAAGTTCAGCCACTCGGCCTCGAGCTCGGGGCCCTCGGCGACCTCGTACCCCATCCCGACGAAGATGTCGGCGATCCGGTCGGTCAGCGTGGTCAGCGGGTGCCGGGCGCCGCGGGGCAGCCGGTCCCACGGCAGCGTGACGTCGACCCGCTCCTCGGCCAGCACCCGCGCGTCGCGCTCGGCCTCCAGCGTGACCTTGCGGGACTCGTAGGCCTCGGTGACCGCGACCCGGGCGGCGTTGACCCGCTTGCCGGCATCGGCGCGGGCGGCCGGCGGCAGGGCGCCGAGCTCGCGGCGGGCCAGCAGCACCGGCGCGCGGTCCCCGAGGTGCGCCGGGCGGACGGCGGCCAGCTGCTCGAGGTCGCCGGCGCCGGCGAACGCCCGCTGGGCCTCGGCGACCGCGGCGTCGAGGGCCTCGGGTGAGAGGGCGGCGACCTGCTTGGGGTCGTAGGGGTCGTTGGCGCCAGACACGGGAGGCCATTCTGCCCGGGGCCGCGCGGGCGCTGCTGCCGGGCTCGCGCCGGAGCGGCGCAGCACGTGCGAGATCACGCGATCCCGCCGGAGGAAGGACAGACAACGCAACGGGAGCGCCAACCCGCCTCGGCCGCGGCAGCCGGCCCCGTGTTGGGTGTTGCACGAGCTGGTGGCGTGTACGAGCGGGCCGGGGAAGGAGGGCGCGGTGGCGGTGGTGCTCGCGCTGGCCAGCGCGGTGGTCTACGGCGCGGCCGACTTCTGCGGCGGCCTGGCCGCGCGGCGGGCCACCGCGTTCGCCGTCGTGGCCCTCGCCCAGCTCGCCGGGCTGCTCGCGGTGAGCGCCCTGCTGCCGTGGCTGGGCGGCGACCCCACCGGCGCCGACCTGGCCTGGGGCGCCGCGGCCGGGCTGGCGGGCGCCACCGGGCTGGTCCTGTTCTACCGGGCGCTGGCCGAGGGCGTCATGAGCGTCGTCGCTCCGGTGACCGCGGTGTCGGCGGCCGCGCTGCCGGTGCTCGGCGGCCTGCTGCTCGGCGAGCGGATCGGGCCGTGGGCGGTCGCGGGCATCGCGCTGGCGCTGGTCGCCGTCGTCCTCGTGGCCGCCGAGGACGGGCTGGGCTCCCTGCGCACCGCCCGGCCGGCCACCCTGCTGCCCGCGCTGGCCTCCGGCGTGGCCTTCGGCCTGTTCTTCGTGCTGCTCGACCGGACCCGGGAGGCGGCCGAGCTCAGCCCGTTGGTGGCCGCGCGCGTGGTCGCGCTGCTGGCCGTGGTCCTGGTCGCGCGGCTGGCCTCCCGGTCGCTGTCGGTCCCCCGCGGGGTGCTGCCCGTGGTGGTGCTGGGCGGGATCGGGGACATGACGGCCAACGCGCTGTTCCTGCTGGCCGCCCAGCAGGGCCAGCTGGCGATCACCGGCATCCTGGCCTCGCTCTACCCGGTGAGCACCGTCGTCCTGGCGCAGGTCGTGCTGCGCGAGCGGCTCGTCGCGACCCAGGCGGCCGGGCTGGCGGCGGCCGGCGCGGCCGTCGTCCTCATCGCGCTCCCGGCCTGAGGCTCCCCCGAAGGGGCGAGTCCACCGTCGTCCCCGCTCAACGCGGGGTCCCGACGTCCGATGGGAGGACGTGACCACCACCCCTGCCGCTCCCGCGACGACCATCGACGACGTCCTGCGGGACGGGACGGTGCGCAGCGTCTTCCAGCCCATCGTCGAGCTCGACACCGGCCGCGTGGTCGCCTACGAGGCCCTGGCCCGGGGGCCGCAGGGCCCGCTCGAGCGCCCCGACTCCCTCTTCGCGGCAGCCCGCGAGGCCGGCCGGCTCGCCGAGCTGGACGCCGCCTGCCGCACCGCGGCGCTCACCGGCGCGCTGGCCGCCGGCCTGCAGGCACCGCTGACGCTGTTCGTCAACGTCGAGCCGGAGGTGCTCGACCGGGCGCCGCTGGAGGACCTGCTGGCCATCGCGCAGTCCGCGCCGGGCGGGCTGCGGGTGGTCCTGGAGATCACCGAGCGGGCGCTGGCCACCCGCCCGGCCGAGCTGCTGCGCACGGTCGAGCGGGTCCGCTCGGTCGGCTGGGGCGTCGCGGTGGACGACGTCGGCGCCGAGGCGATGTCGCTGGCGTTCATGCCGCTGTTGCGTCCCGACGTGGTCAAGCTGGACCTGCGGCTGGTGCAGGAGCGCCCCGGCCCCGCGATCGCCGAGATCATGAACGCGGTCAACGCGCACGCCGAGCGCACCGGCTCGGTGGTGCTCGCCGAGGGCATCGAGGACGAGGCCCACCTGGCCATGGCCCGCGCGCTGGGCGCGACGCTCGGCCAGGGCTGGTTCTTCGGCCGCCCCGGCCCCGGCCCGGTCGAGGGTGCGGTCCACGGCTCGCTGGTGCTGCCCTCGCAGCTGCCCGACACCGTGAGCGAGGACGCCGACGTCTCGCCGTTCGCCTGCCTGCCGATCGACGTCCCGCTGCGCGAGGCGCCCAAGGCCCTCCTCATCGAGCTGTCCAAGCAGCTCGAGCGCGAGGCGCTGCGGCTGGGTGCCGCCTCGGTCGTGGCGGCCACCTTCCAGGAGGCCAGGCACTTCACGCCGGCGACGACGCTGCGCTACCGCGACTTGGTCGAGCGCACCGGCTTCGTCTGCGCCCTCGGCGAGGACCTGCCGGTCGAGCCGCTGCCCGGCCTGCGCGGCGCCGCGCTCGACCCGGCGGACCCGGTCCGCGGCGAGTGGGACGTCACCGTGCTCGGCCCGCACTTCGCCGCCGCGCTGCTCGCCCGCGACCTGGGGGACGACGGCCCCGACGCCCGGCGCCGGTTCGCCTACGCCCTCACCTACGACCGCGACACCGTCGTCCGGGCGACCGCCGCGCTGCTGGCGCGGGTCGCGCCGCGCCAGGACCCGCTGACCGCGGCCCGCGCGGTCGCCCTGCCCCCGCCGGCCGTCCCGGCCCTGGCCGCGGCCGACCGGTTCGACGCCGGGGTGCTGGCCAGCGCGACCGGCGACACCCTGGTGCACGGGGCGCTGGCGGCCACCCCGAGCGGTGTGTCGATCGTCGACGTGCGGCTGCCCGACCAGCCGCTGGTCTACGTCAACCCGGCCTTCGAGCGGCTCGCCGGGCTGCCGAGGAGCGAGCTGCTGGGCCGCAACTGCCGGTTCCTGCAGACCCCAGACACCGACCCCGCGGCCGTCGCCGCCGTCCGCCGCGCGGTCGACGCCGGCGAGGAGTGCCGGGTGACGGTGCTCAACCAGCGCGGCCCGCTGGGCACGACCTGGTGGAACGAGCTGCACCTGGCGCCGGTGTCCGGTCCCGACGGCGCGGTCACGCACTACATCGGCGTCCAGGTCGACGTCACCGCCCGCGTGGAGGCCGAGCGGGCGCTGGTGCAGGAGCGCGACCGGACCCGCAGCTACCTGGCCCGCATCGAGGAGCTGGCCTACACCGACCCGCTGACCGGCCTGCCCAACCGCCGACGGCTGGCCGAGCAGGTCGACACCGCGCTCTGGGACGCCCGGGCCCGGGACGAGGCGGTGGCGCTGCTGTTCGTCGACCTGGTGGGCTTCAAGGGCGTCAACGACCGGTGCGGCCACGCGGCCGGTGACGAGCTGCTGGTCGCGGTCGCCGACCGGCTGCGCGGCCGGCTGCGCCGCCACGACCTGCTGGCCCGGCTCGGCGGCGACGAGTTCCTCGTCGCGCTCACCGGCCTGCCCCAGCCCACGGCGGCGACCGAGGCGCGGCGCGTCGCCGACGAGCTCGCCGCGGGAGTGGCCCGCCCGGTGGCACTGGGCGAGCAGGAGGTCGTCGTCCGGGCGAGCGTGGGGGTCAGCGTCTGGCCCGAGGACGGCGCCGACTTCCCGGCGCTGCTGCACTCGGCCGACATGCGGATGTACGCCACCCGAGTTTGAGGCCGGAGCTCGTCCGCGTTCAGGCTTGGGCGAGCTGGGTGGTGTAGAGGCAGATCGCCGCGGCGGCGGCCAGGTTGAGGCTCTCGGCGCGCCCGCGCATCGGGATCCGCACCCGGGCGTCGGCCAGCGCGGCCAGGTCGGCGGGCACGCCGCGGGCCTCGTTGCCGAACAGCCACAGCACCGGGCCGGTCAGCTCGGGACCCAGCTCGTCGAGGGCGACCTCTCCCCCGCCGTCGGCGGCGAGCACGGTGGCACCGGCGGCCTGCAGCCGCGGCAGCAGGTCGGGCAGCGGTGCCCCGCGGACGACGTCGACGTGGAAGAGGCTGCCGGCGCTCGAGCGCACCGCCTTGCCGCCGTACGGGTCGGCCGAACCCGCGCCGAAGACCACGGCGCCGGCGCCGCACGCGTCCGCGGTGCGCAGCACGGTGCCGGCGTTGCCCGGGTCGGCCAGCTCGGCGAGCGCCACGGTGAGGGACGGCGGTGCGCCCACCAGGGCGTCGGTCGGCACGTCGCGCAGCGCGCAGACCGCGACCAGGCCCTGCGGGGTGACCGTCTCCGACAGCGCCGCGGCCGCCCTCCCGGTCACGAGCCGCACCGGCACCGGCGCGGCCGCGAGCAGGTCGCGGTGCGCCTCCATGGCGGCCTCGGTGGCGAACACCTCGCGGACCCCGGCCGGGTCGGCCAGCGCCTCCGCGACGGCCTGCCGGCCCTCGGCGAGGAACAGCCCCGCGGCGTCGCGGCCGGCCCGCCGGGTGAGCTTGCGCGCGGCCGCCACCCGCGCGGAGCGCTCGGTCAGCGGTTCGGTCACCGTTCGTCGTCCTCCTGCTCGGCGCGAGATCTGCACAGCGGTCGTCATCCGGCTCCCGATGGCCGCGAGTGTGCAGATCTCGCGGCCCGTACACGCGACGACGCCGCCGGCGCCGACCCGTGGTGGGCCGGACGCCGGCGGCGTCGTCGGGGTGGTGCTGACCCGGCTCAGGCGGCCTGACCGCCGGCCGGCGCGGCGGCGACGGCCGCGCGGGCGGTCTCCACCAGCGCGGCGAAGGCGGCCGGCTCGTTGACGGCCAGCTCGGCCAGCACGCGGCGGTCGAGCTCGATGCCGGCGAGCTTGAGGCCCTGCATGAACCGGTTGTAGGTCATGTCGTTCTGGCGGGCCGCGGCGTTGATGCGGGTGATCCACAGCTTGCGGAAGTCACCCTTGCGGACCTTGCGGTCGCGGTACTGGTAGGTGGCCGAGTGGAGGATCTGCTCCTTGGCCTTGCGATACAGCCGGGACCGCTGGCCGCGGTAGCCGCTGGCCGCCTCGAGGGTCGTCCGACGCTTCTTCTGGGCGTTGACCGCCCGCTTCACGCGTGCCACGGATGGGCTCCTTCTCGTCTAGGGGGCGCTCAGAGCCCGAGCAGCTTCTTGAGGCTCTTGGTGTCGGCCGGGGAGATGACCTGGTCCTGGTCGAGCCGGCGCTTGCGACGCGAGGACTTGTGCTCGAACTTGTGCTGGTTGTTGGCCTGCTCGCGCATGAGCTTCCCGCTGCCCGTCACGCGCACTCGCTTCGCGGTGCCCTTGTGCGTCTTCTGCTTCGGCATGTCCTCGGTCCTCGTTCGTGTGTGGCGGCGCCGCACGGCAGCACGGGGCTGCCGCACGGCACCGGCCGTCTGGTGGTGCGGTCCTGGCCCTCCTGCAGGCCCCCGCCGCGAGCTCGCGAGTGGCGGGGGCAGGAGGGTCCTTCGTCAGGCCTGCGGGCCCTGCCCCTCGGCGGCCCTGTCGGCCTTGGCCTGTCGGCGGGCGCCGTCGGTCGCGGCCTGGTTCCGGTGCGGTGCGATCACCATGACCATGTTGCGGCCGTCCTGCTTGGGGTTGGACTCCACGACGCCGAGCTCGGAGACGTCCTGGGCCAACCGCTGCAGCAGCCGGTAGCCCATCTCCGGCCGGGACTGCTCGCGGCCGCGGAACATCACGGTGATCTTGACCTTGTCGCCGCTCCGCAGGAAGCGCTCGACGTGGCCCTTCTTGGTCTCGTAGTCGTGCGGGTCGATCTTCAGGCGCAGCCGCATCTCCTTGATGACGGTGAGCGCCTGGTTCCGCCGGGCCTCGCGGGCCTTCTGGGCGGACTCGTACTTGAACTTCCCGTAGTCCATGAGCTTGGCGACCGGCGGCCGGGCCATGGGCGCGACCTCGACGAGGTCCAGCTCGGAGTCCTGGGCCAGGCGCAGCGCCTCGCCGATCGGCACGATGCCGACCTGCTCGCCCTCGGGACCGACCAGGCGGACCTCGGGGACGCGGATACGGTCGTTGATACGGGGCTCGGTGATGGCCTCTCCTCTGCTGCTGCATGGGGAGGGCTCGCTCGGTCACCGGACGCCGACAGGAGAGAGGCCCCACGAGCTGCTGCTCGTGGGGCCCACTCGCCGGGGTGCGCCGAGCCCGGGGGCTCGTGCACGCCGCGGGCCCGACCGTGGTCGGGCTCCGCGATCCGGGACCTGGACACCTCGACGGCGCCAGGTGGGAGCGGGCTCCTCTTGGTCGAGCGGCCCGGGGCGGGGCCGCTCAGTGGTTCGCGCGCCTCGTGTAGCGGGGAGGCACGCAGATAGTACAGCGCGGCGGGGGTCGGCGTCATTCCCGGTCGCGGCCCCTGGTGACGTCCTGGAACGGCCACCCGTCAGGGCCCCGCGCCGAGCGCGCGAGGCGTGGGGGGAGGGTGGCCCTCCTTCAGTCGTCGTAGAGCAGCGGCGGGGGCGGCGGCTGCTGCGCCCGGCTGGCCGCCAGCAGCGCCCGCAGCCCCTCGACGGCCTCGACGGCGCGGTCACCGTCGGCTCCCTGGACGGCCAGCACGGCGAACTCGTCGTCGTTGGTGAGCAGCAGCGTCGCCCAGCGGAACCGGCGGTCGAAGCGGATGGCGCGCACCGCCGTCCACGGCACGGTCCGCTCGCCGAACAGGTTGCGCACCCGGACGCCCCGCTCGTCGGCGTCCACCCGGGGGCGGCCCAGCGCCAGCAGGCCGGCGCCGAGCACCAGGCCCAGCCCGACGACGGCCACCTGGTCGGCCACGGTGAACCGCGCCACGCCGGTCGCGTTCTGCGGCAGCGTCACCCCCACGTAGGTGAGGACGGCGGCGACGACGACGGCGGCCGCGGCGCACAGCAGCCGCCACCGGCGGGGGACGGCGGAGACGGCAGGCGGGCCGGGGGTCGACACGGCCCCATGGTCCCAGGCCGGCGCGAGCGCGGAGACACCCGGCGGATCCGGACCGACCGGTCCGTGCACCCCGCAGGGCTACGCTGGCGCCGGCGTCGCCACCCGTCCAGATCCGGCGGAGCGTGCGGCCGACCACCGAGGGGTGCGTGTGCGCCACGACCAGGCGGGTCCCGACCTCCCCCTCGCCGACGAGCTGTCGGCGATCTCCGCCCGCGTGTCTGGACTGCTGCTGTCCGAGGAGACGGTGGCCACCGCGCTCGGCCTGGTGAGCTCGATGGCTCTCGACTCCGTCCCCGGGGCGGTGGGTGCGGGGGTCTCGATCCTCGACGAGCGCGGCCGCCGCAGCTCCGGGTCCACCGACGCCCGGGTCGAGCGCGCCGACGCCCTCCAGTACGAGCTCGACCAGGGGCCCTGCCTGGCGGCGGCCGCGAGCCGCCGACTGGTCCGCGTCGACGACCTGACGACCGACCGTCGCTGGCCCCGGTGGGCGGCGGCGGCGGCCCCGCTCGGGCTGCTGGCCGCGATGAGCGCGCCGCTGGTGGCCGGGGACACCGCACTGGGTGCGCTCAAGGTCTACGCGGCGCAGCCGGGGTCCTTCGACGCCCGCAGCGAACACCTGCTGACCTTGGCCGCGGCGCAGGCGGCGATCCTGGTGGCCAACGCCCAGACCCGCGAGCGCGCCCGCCGACACAGCGACGAGCTGCGGGCGGCAGTCCGGAGCCGGGACCTGGTGAGCACCGCCAAGGGTGTCGTCATGGCCCGGCACGGGGTCCCCGAGGACGTGGCCTTCACCATGCTGGTGTCCCGCTCCCACGAGGAGGGCGGGACGCTGGCCGACGTCGCCCGGGCGGTGGTCGAGTCCGCCGTCCGCCGACGCCGGTGAGCCTCCGCCCCGGGCCGCCCGGGCCCGAGGACTCCCTCGACGAGGAGCAGCGCCGTGCGCTGCGCTCGGCCCTCGAGGTCGCCGACCTGACCCTGGACGAGCTCTGGACGCGGTACTTCGCGCTGGGCGGCTCCTCGGACATCCTCGAGGTCGAGGGGCACGTGCAGGGGCTCATGTCGCTGCCACCCGCCGAGGTCAACGTGCTCGTGCACGCCCTCAACGAACGGCTCGACGAGCTGTTCACCCAGCACCGGGTGCCCTACCGCCCGCCGCTGCGCCGGGGCCGCCCCAGCGGGCCCTTCGCCGCGCTGCTGGAGCTGGTGGACGCCGCTCACGCCGCTCCCCCGGACCGGCTGCCCGAGCTGGTCGCGCAGGCCGGCACCGCCCTGGGCGTGGAGGCGACCGTCCACGTCGCCGACCACGAGCAGTGCCGGCTGTGGCCGCTCCTGCCGGCGGGTGCGGCGCTCCCCGGCTCGGTGCCCATCGACGGTTCCCTGCCCGGACGGGTCTTCCAGACGGTGCGGCCGCTGCCGTCCGACGCCGAGGGCCTGCACCGGTTGTGGCTGCCCCTCATGGACGGCCACGACCGGGTGGGCGTCCTCGAGGTGCGGGTCAGGACACCGGCCGAGCTCTACGACCCCGGGCTGCGGGAGGAGTGCCGGTGGCTGGCGGAGCTGGTCGGCGCCCTGGTCGCGTCGATGGGCCAGTACGGCGACGCGCTCCAGCGGCCACGTCTGACCCGGCCCCGCACGCCCTCGGCCGAGCTGCTGTGGCAGCTGCTCCCCCCGCTGACGGCCGGCAGCGGCCCCTTCATGCTGGCCGGGATCCTGGAACCGGCCTACGAGGCGGGCGGGGACGCCTTCGACTACTCGCTGTCGGAGACCACCGTCTCCCTGGCCGCGTTCGACGCGATGGGGCACGGCCTGCCCGCCGCCGTCCTCGCCGCTGCCGCCGTGTCGGCCTACCGCAGCGCCCGCCGCGACGGCCGGGGCGTCCACGACCAGGCGCGGGCGCTCGACGAGGTGGTGGCGGGCACCTTCCCGGGCAGCTCGTTCGTCACCGGGGTGCTCGCCGAGCTCGACGTCCCCAGCGGCCGGCTCCGCTACGTCAACGCCGGGCACCCCGCGCCGCACCTGCTGCGGGGAGGCAAGGTCGTGAGGTCGCTGGCCGGTGGACGGCGCGTGCCCTTCGGGCTGGGCACGGGCGTCCGCACCGTGGCCGAGGAGGCGCTGCAGCCCGGCGACTGGCTGGCGGTGCACACCGACGGCGTCACCGAGGCGCGGGACGCCACCGGCGCCTGGTTCGGCGAGGAGCGGCTCCTGGACCTGCTCACCCGCGAGGTCGCCGGCGGACAGTCACCGCCGGAGACGGCCCGGAGGCTGATGCACGCCGTCCTGACCCACCAGGAGGGGCTGCTGCAGGACGACGCCAGCGTGCTGCTCGCGCGGTGGGCGCCCGAGCCGCGGGGACCGTGAGGCGCCCGACCCCGCCTGGACACACCCCCGCAACGGGGACGACGCACCATGGTCGCGAGCGCCGTCGACGAGGGGGAACCGTGACCGATGTCCTGCCCGAGGCCCCGCCCGGGACCGAGGCGCCGCTGCCCCTGGCCGGGTACACCGTCGCGGTGACCGCGGCCCGGCGGCGCGAGGAGCTCGGTGCGCTGCTGGCCCGCCGCGGCGCGCGGGTCGTCCACGCGCCGGCGATCCGCATCGTGCCGCTGGCCGACGACGCCGAGCTGGTCGCCGCGACGCGGGAGGTGCTGGCGCAGCCGGTGGACCTGGTCGTGGCCACCACCGGCGTGGGCTTCCGCGGGTGGCTGGAGGCCGCGGACGCCTGGGACCTGCCGCTGGTCGAGCACCTGCGCGACGCCCGCGTGCTCGCCCGCGGCCCCAAGGCGCGCGGCGCCATCCGCGGCGGCGGGCTGGTCGACGCCTGGTCGCCGGCGTCGGAGTCGTCGGCCGAGGTGCTCGAGCACCTGCTGTCGGGTGCCGAGGGGGCGCTGCAGGGACGCCGCATCGCCGTCCAGCTGCACGGCGATCCCCTGCCGGAGTTCGTCTCGGGGCTGCGGGCGACCGGCGCCGAGGTGCTCACCGTGCCGGTCTACCGCTGGGTGCTGCCCGAGGACGTCGAGCCGGTGCGCCGGCTGGTCCGCTCCGTGGTGGCCGGCACGGTCGACGCGGTCACGTTCACCAGCGCCCCAGCGGCGGCGAGCCTGCTCACCGTCGCCGACGAGCTGGGCCTGCGGGCCGAGCTGGTCGCCGCGCTCGGCTCCGGCGTCCTCCCGGTGGCGGTGGGCCCGGTGACCGCCGGCCCGCTCGACGCCGCGGGCATCCCCTCGGTGCAGCCCGAGCGGGCCCGGCTCGGCGCCCTGGCCCGCGAGGTGGTGGCACGGCTGCCCGAGCGGGACCCGGTGCTGCGCGTGGGCGGGCGGGAGCTGCAGGTCCGCGGGCACGCCGCGCTGCTCGACGGGCGGGTGGTGGAGCTGGCGCCGGGCCCGATGGCGGTGCTGCGGGCGCTGGCCGCACGGCCGGGCGCCGTCGTCCCCAAGACCGACCTCGTCACCGGGCTGCCGGGCGGCGGGGACGCGCACGCCGTCGAGATGGCCGTCACCCGGCTGCGCGCGGCGCTCGGCCCCGGCGTGGTGGAGACCGTGGTGAAGCGGGGCTACCGGTTGGCCGTGTGATCCGTCGGCCTGCCGGCCGACACCGCGACCACGTGCCGTCCCGGCTGCCGTGGAGCCGGACCGCGGCTCTCCCTCGGGGGACCCTGCGGGCCCGCTCGGGGGCCCGCAGGGCTCCCGTCGTCCCTCACACCCCCGACGTGCGGGCCCCGGGCCGCAGGTACACCGCCCAGGTCACGGCCAGGCAGACCACGTAGAAGGCGATGAAGACCAGGTAGGCCGAGTCGCCCGTGCCGGTGGTCAGGAACGACTGCCGGAAGGCCAGGTTGACCAGCACGCCACCGAAGGCCCCGACCGCGCCGGCGATGCCGATGAGCGCGCCGGACATGCGCAGCGCGTGCCGGTCGGCGGCCGCCGAGTCCTCGCCGGCGGCCACCCGCTGCTGGGCCCGGGTGCGGAAGATCGCCGGGATCATCTTGTAGGTCGAGCCGTTGCCGATGCCGCTGAGCACGAACAGCGACACGAAGCCGACGACGAACAGCGCCAGCGACCCCACCTGGCTGGCGCTCCACACGATCGCGGCGCCGACCGCCATGGCCGCGAAGGTCCACGAGGTGATGCGCGCCCCGCCGAAGCGGTCGGCCAGCGAGCCGCCGAGCGGGCGGATCAGCGAGCCCAGCAGCGGGCCGAGCCAGGTCAGCGACGCCGCGGCGAGGGGCGTGGCGAAGTCGGAGGTGAACTGGTTCTGCAGCACCTGGCCGAAGGCGAACCCGAAGCCGATGAACGAGCCGAAGGTGCCGATGTACAGGAACGACATGATCCAGGCGTGCGGCTCGCGGGTGGCCTCGCGCATGGCCCGCGGCTGGTTGCGCGCGGTCGACAGGTTGTCCATGAGCAGCGCCGCGCCGACGGCGGCCACGACGATCAGCGGGATGTACAGGACCAGCACCAGCCGCGGGTGCTCCACACCCGCGGTGGCCAGCACGAGCAGGCCCACCAGCTGGACGACGGGGACGCCGAGGTTGCCGCCGCCGGCGTTGAGCCCCAGCGCCCAGCCCTTGAGCCGGTTCGGGTAGAAGGCGTTGATGTTGGCCATGGAACTGGCGAAGTTGCCGCCGCCGACGCCGGCCAGGCAGCTGACGACCAGCAGCGTCGTGTAGTCGACGCCGGGCTCCAGGACGACGGCCGTGGCGATCGCGGGCACGAGCAGCAGCGCGGCGCTGACGATCGTCCAGTTGCGCCCGCCGAACTTCGCGACGGCGAAGGTGTAGGGCAGCCGGACGAACGCGCCGAGCGCCGTCGGCAGCGTGGTGAGCAGGAACTTCCCGGCCGGGTCGATGCCGTACACGGCCTCGGGCAGGAAGAGCACGAGCACCGACCACAGGCTCCAGATCGAGAAGCCGACGTGCTCGGAGAAGACGGAGAAGAACAGGTTGCGGCGGGCGACCGGCTTGCCCGTGGACTCCCAGAAGGCGGGGTCCTCCGGGCGCCAGTCGTCGATCCAGCGACCGGGGCGCGTCGGGACGGCGACCGGCGCGGTGCGCAGTCGGGTGGTGGGGGTGGGGGCGGCCATGGGCCAGAACGGTGGCGGCCCGTCGTTCCCCCGCCGTTGCTGCCGGGCAGAACTCGTGTTCCGTTGTGCTCACCGGCGCTGACCCGCTGTGGTGAGGGCGTGGTCGACCGGCGTGCACACGGGCCCGGCCAGTGGGGAGGATCGGCGGCGTGACCGTGACCGAGGACCCTGCGGCTGCCGGCCGCGCCCTGATCGAGGACGGCGCGGCGGTCGCGGGCACCATGAGCCGGAACGCCGCCACCCTCGTCTACCCCGACCCGGCCGGCCGGGCTGCGGTGCGCCTCGAGGACCGGCTGGCCCGGTGCCTGCGGACGGCGGCCGACGAGGCGGCGGGGATCGCCGTCCCCCGGGAGCGGGCTCGCGCCGGCGCCGTCCTCGCCTTCGCCGTCGAGCACGCGGTGACCCTCGCCCACGGCGGGCGCCCGGTGCGCGGCGACGGCTTCTTCGCCCCGCGGTCCGGCGGGCGCTCGGCCGCCGACGCGGTCACCGAGGCCGTGGTGGCCGCCGCCCGCGGCTCGCACGACGAGCGGCGGGTGCGCCACCTGGGCTACCTGCTGGCCGAGGTGGCCTCCTCCCCCGACCTGGACGCCGCGCTGGTCGAGCGGGCGCTGAGGCTGGCCGCCGGGCTGACCTGGCGCCAGCTCGTGCTGCTGGCCGGCGTCGGCCGCCGCGACCGCGCGCCGCTGCCGATGACCCCGCTGGCCGACGACCCCCGGGGGTGGCCGGCGTGGGGCGCCCGCGAGGACGTCGCCGACCTGCAGCGCACCGGCCTGCTCGACCCGCCACCGGCCCAGCCCCGCCCCGGCGGCGCGGCACTCCCCCGGCTGCGCCCGGCCGACCTGCGGCTGACTCGCCGCGGCGTGCTGGTGCACCGGCTGCTGGCGCTGGGCTTCGTGCGGGACGACGACGTCGCCGCCGCGCTGGCCGAGCTCGCGCCGCCCGCCTGAGCCGGGTCAGTCCGGCAGCCGGGCGTAGGCGCGCACCGGGAAGGTGCCGAACCCGGCGAAGCGGGGCGGGGCCGCGGTGGACCGGGCGCCGGTGCCGGGCACCCGGCCCAGGCCCGTGAGGTGCTCGACGATCGGGATCCCGGCACGCAGCAACACGGTGTGCGCCGGCCGCTCCCCGCGCTCGGTGACCTCGTCGGTGTTCACCGCGTCGATCCCCACCAGCGCCGCACCCCGGTCGGGCAGCTCCCGCGCGGCGTCCCCGGCGAGGGAGGGTGCGTCCACGGCGTGGTCCGGCGTCCCGAAGGCGGCGTCCACACCGGTGTGCAGCAGCACCGCGCAGCCGGCGACGACCAGCCCGCCCAGGTCGTCCACGGTCACCGCCCGGCGGCCGGAGCCGGCCGTGCGCACGACGAGTGCCGGCAGGTCGGCCAGCGCCTCCAGCGGCAGCCCGGCGAGGTCGCCCCCGTCGGGGTACCGGTGGAACCGGCTGTCGAGGCAGGTGCCGGTGTTGCCGACCATGCGCACCGCGTGGATGACGAACTCGGTGCCCGGCGCGTGGACCTCCCGCGAGGCCTCGCGGGTCAGGTGCGGGGTCGCCTCCGGCCCGGGCAGGCCGGGACAGGTCACCATCCCGGCGGAGATCACGTGACACAGCTCCACGAACCCGGGCAAGCCGAGCACCATCCCGCACGAGGACCCGGGTGTGTGGGTCTGCGGCAGGCCCCGCGGCGTGCAGAGGTCAGGAGGCCGGCAGAGGAGGCACGGGTGGGCGACGGGGACCGGGGCTTCGCGGACTTCGTGTCCGCGGAGCAGGCCGCCCTGCTGCGCCTGGCCGTCCTGCTCGCCGGCGACCGCGGACACGCGGAGGACCTCGTGCAGACCGCCCTGCTCAAGACCTACCGGCACTGGGACCGGATCAGCCGGTCCGGCCCGCCCTCGGCCTACGTGCGCCGGGTGCTGGTCACCACGCACGCGAGCTGGCGGCGCCGGCTGTCCACGACCGAGCAGGTGGTGGAGTCGGTGCCCGACCGGCCGGCGGCACCCCAGCAGGACGGCGACGAGGAGCTGCGCGCCGCGCTGCGCGAGCTGCCGGTCCGGATGCGGACGGCGGTGGTGCTGCGCTACTTCGAGGACCTCTCCGAGCAGCAGACCGCCGACCTGATGGGGTGCTCGCCCAGCACGGTGAACACCCAGACCGCGCGTGGCCTGGCCCGGCTGCGCACCGCGCTGACCGCGCTCCAGCCGGCCGGTGGGGAGGAGCGGTGAGGGACGACGAGCTGCGGGCGCGCCTGACCGCCCTCGCCGAGGCCACCGCGCCGCCGCCGCGCGCCGACCTGGCCGCGGTGGTCGAGCACCGGGCCCGCCGCCGGTCGCAGCTGCGGCTGGGCGCGGTCGGCGCGGGAGTCGTGGCCGCGGTGGCGGTGGGCCAGGTGCTGGTGCCGGACGGGCCGTCGGCGGAGCCGGCGACCGCGGTGGCCGAGGCGCCGGACGTGCGGGAGCTGCCCGCCTCGGGCCACGGACCGACCCGCGGCTCGCTCGCCGACGACGCGGAGTTCGTCGAGGCGGTGCGGCAGCTGTCCTGGAGCGATCCGGGCACCCGCGCGGCCGCCCCTCCACCGGCGGGGTCGCGGGTGCTCTTCGCCGGCGACGCGGCCGGCGGGCGCTGGGCGCTGGTGTCCCGCCCGCTGACCGTGCCCCCGCCGCTGGTGGACGACGACGAGCTCGAGCGGCGGCTGGGCATGGGATCGGTCGCCCTCGCCTGGTTCGCCGGTCCCCCGGGCGCCGCGCCGGACCAGTTGCGGCTGTGGAGCGCGCCGGTCATCGCCGAGCCGGGGCTGCCCACCGCGCTGTGGGACCCCGCCACCGGGACGCTGGCCGTCGTCGCGCCGTCCCCGGCCGTCACCGCCCGGGTGGTCGACGAGAGGGGCACGCCGCGGGCCGAGCTGCCCCTCGACGACGGGCTCGCGGTGCAGGCCGTACCCGAGGGGACGGCGACGGTCCAGGTCCTGGCCGCGGACGGCACGGTGCTGGCCTCGGTCGAGCCGCTGCCCCGCCGCGGTGGGTGAGCCGGTGCGGACCCTCGTGGGGGCCGGCGCCGTCCTGACCCCGGACTCAGGCGCGACGGCGGGCCAGCAGCACGGTGTCGGCGACGGGCAGCTCGCGCCCGGCCGGGCCGGCCGCCGTCCGCGGGCGGTCCTCGCAGACCACGACGTCCCAGGCGGCCGGGTCGAGCGTCGCGGCGACCTGCTCGGCCGTGAAGAACATCTCCGGCGAGCCGGCGTGCAGCTCGCTGGGCCGGTGCCCGACGACGAGCAGGCTGCCGCCCGGCGCGACGGCGGCGGCCAGCCGGGCGAACGCCGCGTCGCGGTCCTGCGGCGGCAGGTGGAAGTACTGCGCCGAGACCAGGTCGAAGGCGCTCGTCCGCGGCGCCCAGCGGGTGAGGTCGGCGTGCACCCACTCGACCCGCTCGGCGGCCTCCGGGCCCAGCCGGTCGGCCTGCGCGGCGGCGCGGGCCAGCGCGACGGTGGAGAAGTCGACGGCGGTGACCCGCCAGCCGCGGCCGGCCAGCCACAGCGCGTCGCCGCCCTCGCCGCTGCCGGCGTCCAGCGCCCGTCCCGGCGTCAGCCCGGCGGCCTCGGCCACCAGCTGCGGATTGGCCCGGCCGCTCCACAGGGCGGGCGCGGTGCGGTACCGCTCCTCCCAGGAGGCCTCGTCGAACCGCATCTCGCCGTGGCCCTGGTGTGCTGAGTGCTCCATGCCCGGCAGCCTCCCCGGAGGGTGCCGACTTGACAACGGATGTTGCCGGAGCGGCAAATGGAGGGCATGGCGGACGACGAGGCGACCGACGCGGTGCTCACCGCCGTCGGCCCGCGGCTGCGCGCGCTGCGCCAGCGGCGCGGGCTCACCCTGACGCAGCTGTCGGAGGAGACCGGCACCTCGGTCAGCACGCTGTCCCGGCTGGAGTCCGGGCAGCGGCGGCCGACGCTGGAGCTGCTGCTGCCGCTGGCCCGCGCCCACCAGGTGCCGCTGGACGAGCTGGTCGGCGCGCCGGAGACCGGGGACCCGCGGGTGCACCTGCGTCCGCGCACCCCGGCGCACGGCCTGACCGTCGTCCCGCTGACCCGGCGTCCGGGCGGGATCCAGGCGTTCAAGATGGTCTACGCGCCGCGCACCCCGGCCGGTGAGCCGGAGCTGCAGACGCACGAGGGCTACGACTGGGTGTACGTGCTCTCCGGCCGGCTGCGGCTGCTGCTCGGGGAGCACGACGTCGTCCTCGGCCCCGGGGAGGTCGCCGAGTTCGACACCCGCACCCCGCACTGGATCGGCAACCCGGGCGACGAGCCCGCCGAGGTGCTGGGCCTGTTCGGCCCGCAGGGCGAGCGGATGCACGTGCGGGCCCGCCCCCGCCGCTGACCGCGTTGTCCGCCCGCTGAGGGCGGTGCCACGATGCCGTCGTGCCCGGCTCCGCAGTCGACCGGCTGGCCCGGCTGGCCGACGGTTACCTGGTCACCCAGCTGCTGCACGTCGCCGTCGAGCTGGGGGTCCCCGACGCGCTGGCCGCCGGTCCGCGCAGCGCCGCCGACCTCGCGCGGGAGCTCGGCGCCGTGCCCGGCGCCCTGCACCGGGTGCTGCGCGGGCTGGCCGCAGAGGAGGTCCTCGACGAGCTGCCCGACGGCCGCTTCGCGCTGAGCCCGGTCGGCGAGCTGCTGCGGCCCGGGGTACCGGGCTCGCTGCCCGGTGTGGTGGCCGCCCGCGGCGGGCTCTACTTCCGGTCGGCCGCCGGGCTGCTCACCGCCGTGCGGGACGGCGGGACGCCGTTCGAACTCGTCGAGGGACGGCCCTTCTTCGACGCGCTCGCGGCCGAACCCGCGCGGCTGAGGGCGTTCCGCGCGTCGATGGCCGACCGCTCGGGACGGGAGGCCGGTGCGGTGGTGGCCGTCTACGACGTCTCCGGCCTCGCCTCGGTGGTCGACGTGGGCGGCGGGTCCGGCGTCCTGCTCCGGGCGGTCCGGGAACGGGCGCCGTCTGCTGACGTGCTGCTGTTCGACCGGCCGGAGGTGGTGGCCGGCTCGGACCTGCCCGCCGTCGGTGGCGACTTCTTCGAGCAGGTGCCGGCCGGCTCCGACGCCTACCTGCTGTCGCGGGTCCTGCACGACTGGGACGACGACGCCGCCCGCCGGGTGCTCACCGTGTGCCGGACGGCGATGCGGCCGGACTCGGTGCTGCTGGTGGTGGAGGCGGTGCTGCCGGAACGCGCCGCCGAGGACCCGGCCGCGGTGCGGATGGACCTCACCATGCTGGTGCTGCTGCCCGGCCGCGAGCGGACCGCGGCGGAGTACGCCGCCCTGTGCGAGGCGGCCGGGCTGCGGCTCACCCGCGACGTCCCGACCGACGCCGGGGTGCACGTGCTCGAGGTGCGCCCGGCGCAGGCCCTCCCACCGGGTTGACCACGGGGTTGTCGCCGGCGACACGCGCCGACACGCCGATGCGACCGGCAACAAGCCCATGACCACGGCCGGAGAGGGGTCCCTCCTCACACCTCGACGACGATCTCGCCGCCGGACTCGTGCACCGGGTACACGCGGATGGGCGCGGCCCCGGACGTCGAGGCGCCGTCGGTCCACCGGTAGGCGTAGAGGTGCAGCGGGCAGACCAGCACGTCGACGTCGGTCTGCCCGTCGGCGAGCGGGCCCCCGGCGTGCGGGCAGGCGGCCTGGGTGGCGTGCAGCGAGCCGTCCCGCAGCCGGAAGACGGCGACCTGCACGCCCCCGGCCACGAACGCCCGCCCCTCCCCCGGCGGCACCTCCTCGACCCGCCCGACGGCGTACGTCGTACCGCGCGGCGGTGCCGCGGGGCCCGGGCCGCGCACGTCGGTCGCGGGGCTGCCGGGCTCGGTGCCCGGGGTGGTGGGCCGGGCGGCCTCGAGGTGCCTCACCCCTGTCGCAGCGCTCATCGGACCGGCACCGCCGGCAGCGCGACCAGCGGCAGCGAGGTGCGGAACTGGCCGGGTGTCGCCGGCTCCTTCCCGTCCTGCCCCCACGGGTCGGCGTAGGCGTCGACCGACTTCTGCATGTTCGCGTCCAGGTCGGCCACGATCCCCTCGCTGTCCTCGAGCAGCACCGACCGGATCCGCTCCAGGCCGATCCGCGGCACGAAGTCGTAGGTGCGCTCCAGCCAGTTGGCGTTCTCCCGGTAGTACTGCAGGAACCGGCCGGTGAGCCGGAGCACCTCCTGCGGCGAGTCGACGGTGGCCAGCAGGTCGCCCTTGCGGACGGTGGCCCCGGCGGCGCCGCCGACGTAGACCTCCCACCTCCCGTTGCCGACGGCCACGACGCCGACGTCCTTGACGTAGGCCTCGGCGCAGTTGCGGGGGCAGCCGACCACGGCGAGCTTCATCTTCGCCGGGCTCTCGATGCCCTGGAACCGGGTCTCCAGGTCGATGCCGAGCTGGGTGGAGTCGCCCAGGCCGAAGCGGCAGAAGTCGCTGCCCACGCAGGTCTTCACGGTGCGGAAGCTCTTGCCGTAGGCGTACCCCGAGGGCATGCCCAGGTCGTCCCACACCGCCGGCAGGTCCTCCTTGCGCACCCCCAGCAGGTCGATGCGCTGCCCGCCGGTCACCTTGACCATCGGGACCTCGTACTTCTCGGCCACCTCGGCGATCCGGCGCAGCTGGGCCGGCGTGGTCACCCCGCCCTTCATCTGCGGGACGACGGAGAAGGTGCCGTCGCGCTGGATGTTGGCGTGCACCCGGTCGTTGATGAACTCGCCGTCCTTCTCGGGGACGAAGTCCACGCCCCAGACCATCTTGAGCAGCGAG
The DNA here is from genome assembly GCF_900103785.1 of Geodermatophilus siccatus. GTDB lineage: Bacteria > Actinomycetota > Actinomycetes > Mycobacteriales > Geodermatophilaceae > Geodermatophilus > Geodermatophilus siccatus. The sequence continues at coordinate 24,913 of NZ_FNHE01000005.1, forward strand.
GTCAGACCCATCTTGGACCTCGCGTCCTCCTTGCCGCCGGGGGCGAGCGCGGCGAACACCGCCGACACGCTGCGCAGGTCCTGCTCGCGGATGGCGGCCACCAGCTCGGGCTTGGCCATCGGGATGCCCGGCACGTAGTACGAGGCAGCCGGGTCCTCGGCGAGGTCGCCGTCGGCGGCCCACTCGACGATCTGCTTGACGAGGGACCTGCACGAGCCGCAGCCCTTGCCGGCACGGGTGGCGTCCATGACCGCGCCGACGCTGCCGCAGCCGCCGGCGACGGCACCGCAGATGTCGCCCTTCGAGACCCCGTTGCAGTTGCACACCTGCGAGTCGGCCGGCATCTCGGCGACGCCGACCTCCGCGGCGCCGTCGGAGAGGTCGACCAGCAGCCGGATCCGCTCCTCCGGCAGCGGCACGCCGCGGTCGAAGGCCTGGGTCAGGTAGGCGACCTTGCGGGTGTCGCCGAGCAGCGTGGCGCCGATCAGCCGGTCGTCGCGGATCACCACCGACAGGTGCACCCCGCGCTTGGGCTCGGAGATGACGAGGAACTCGTCGTCCTCCCTCTCGGGGGTGTTGACCCCCATGGTGGCGACGTCGACGCCGGCCACCTTGAGCTTGGTCGCCGTCCGGCTGCCGTGGTACTCCGCCCCGGGATCGGTGCCCGTGAGGACGTCGGCCAGCACCCTGGCGTGCTCCCACGCCGGTTGCACCAGGCCGTACACCGAGCCGCGGTGCTGCGCGCACTCGCCGATGGCGTAGACGTCGGGGTCGTCGGTGCGCAGCTGGTCGTCGACCACGATGCCGCGCTCGACCTCCAACCCGGAGCGCAGCGCGACGTCGCTGTGCGGCCGGACGCCGGCGGCGACGACGAGCAGGTCGCAGTCCAGCCGCCGTCCGTCCTTGAGCACGACACCTTCGACGTGCTCGGCACCGAGCACCTCGGTGGCCAGGACGTCGAGGTGGACGTCGATCCCCAGCGACTCGACGCTCCTCCTGAGGATGGCACCGGCCTCGGCGTCGAGCTGGGCGTTCATCAGCCACGGCATGGCGTGCACCAGCTCGACCTGGAGGCCGTGGCCCTGCAGCGCGCGGGCGGCCTCGAGTCCGAGCAGCCCGCCGCCCATGACGACGGCCCTCCGGCAGCGGCCGGTGGCCTCCAGCAGGGCGCGGGTCTCGTCGATGGTGCGGAACCCGAAGACGCCGGGCAGCAGGCTGCCGTCCTCGCGGCGGACGCCGGTCATCGGCGGGATGAACGAGTAGCTGCCGGTGGCCAGCACCAGGTGGTCGTAGGGGGTGACCGAGCCGTCGGCGCCGAGGACGGTCTTGGCGGCGGTGTCGATGCGCTCGACCCGGATCCCGGCGCGCAGGTGCACGCCGTTGTCGGCGTACCAGTCGTGGCTGTTGAGGACGATGTCGTCCTCGTGCGACTCCCCGGCCAGCACCGGCGAGAGCATGATCCGGTTGTAGTTGCCGTGCGGCTCGTCGCCGAGGACGGTGATGCGGAACTGGTCGCCGCCGCCGCGCTCGAGCACCTCCTCGACCAGCCGGGCCCCGGCCATGCCGTTGCCCACCACGACCAGCCGGGCGCGGGGGTCGAGCTCGTCGTCGAGCGAGAGGGACGTCAGGCCGGTCGGCCGGCCACCCAGGACGGTCATCAGACCTCCACCAGCCCGAGGTCGACGACCAGCTCACCGGTGACGCCGATGGGCGCGGCCGCCTGCAGCTCGACGACCGTGCCACCGGGCAGGTCCTCGACGACCCGCAGCGGGACGTGCACGTCACCCTTGGCGCCGATCGGGAACCAGCGGACCGGCACCCCGTCGCGGACCAGCAGCACGTACACCAGGTGGTCGGTGGAGTTGCCGCCGCGGAAGTAGAGCGCCTGCGCGGTGGCGCCCGAGGGCACCGTGTAGCGCAGCGCCGGGTCGACGGGGCCGGGCTTGTCCAGGCCCTCGCCCGTGATCGGGTACACGCCTTGCAGGAACCGTGGGGTGCTCTTCACGCGGGGGGTCCTCCTCGGGACGGGGCGGGACGGCGGGAGCGGGGTGCGCGCCGCGGGCTGTTCGTGGGGACGGGGCTCGGGCTGGCCGGCGGCGTCGGGTGCGGGCAGCCGCTCGACCGGGCCGGCGACGCGGGTGACGGCGACCGCGCAGACCTTGAAGGCCGGCATCCCCGACGTGGGGTCCAGCGCCGGGTCGGTCAGCGCGTTGGCCGACGAGCCGCCGCCCCAGTGGAAGGGCGCGAAGACGACGTCGGGACGGACGTCGTCGGTTAGGTGCGCCGAGAAGCGGGCCCGGCCGCGACGGGTGGCCAGCTCGACGACGTCGTCCGGGCCGATGCCGAGACGCCGCGCGAGGTCGGGGTGCAGCTCGGCCCGCGGCAGCGGCGCGACCAGCTGCAGGCTCCTGGTCCGCCGGGTCTGGGTGCCCGACTGGTACTGCGCCAGCACCCGGCCGGTGGTGAGCACGTAGGGGTACTGCGCGTCGGGCCGCTCGTGCGCCTCGACGTGCTCGACGCGCAGGAAGCGGGCCCGCCCGTCCGGGGTGGCGAAGCGGTCGAGGAACAGCCGCGGGGTGCCGGGGTGCTCCGGCGCGGGGCAGGGCCAGAAGACCCCCTGCTCCTCGTCGATGCGCCGGTAGGTGATGCCGGAGTAGTCGGCCGCTCCCCCGGCGCTGGCCCGGCCGAGCTCGGCGAAGACCGTCTCGGCGTCCCCGCTGAACCCCGGCGCCCCCAGGCGCTCGGCCAGCTCGGCGAGCAGCTGCAGGTCGTCGCGGACGCCGTCGGGCGGGTCCAGCGCGCGCCGGCGGCGGAGGACCCGCCCCTCGACGTTGGTCATCGTGCCGTCCTCCTCGGCCCACATGGCGCTGGGCAGGACCACGTCGGCGAGCTCGGCGGTCTCGGAGAGGAAGAAGTCGCTGACCGCGAGGAAGTCCAGGTCGGCCAGGCGGCTGATCACCCGGCGGGCGTCCGGGGCGGAGACCGCGACGTTGGAGGCGAGCACCAGCAGGGTCCGCACGCCGCCGTCGGTGCCGAGGGCGTCGAGCAGCTCGAAGGCCGACGGCCCCGGCTGCGGCAGGTCGTCGGGGTCGACGCCCCAGACCGCGGCGACGTGCGCGCGGGCGGCCGGGTCGGCGAGCCGGCGGTAGCCGGGCAGCTGGTCGGCCTTCTGCCCGTGCTCGCGGCCGCCCTGCCCGTTGCCCTGGCCGGTGACCGTGGCCCAGCCGCTGCCCTCGCGGCCGGGCAGGCCGAGGGCCAGCGCCAGGTTGATCCAGGCCTGGGCGGTGTCGGTGCCGCTGCGGTGCTGCTCGGCGCCGCGGGCGGTGAGCACGATCGCCCGCTCGGCGCGGGCGAGGGCGAAGACGGTGCGGCGCTGGTCGGCGACGGGGACGCCGGTCAGCCGCTCCACCCGGTCCGGCCAGTAGGCCCCGACCCCCTCCCGGACCTGGTCGAAACCGGTGGTGCGCGCCGCGACGTACGCCTCGTCGACCAGGCCCTCGGCGATCGCGATGTGCAGCAGCCCGTTGGCCAGGGCCAGGTCGGTGCCCGGCAGCGGCTGCAGGTGCAGGGCGGCGTTGCGGGCGGTCGCCGTCCGGCGGGGGTCCACCACGACGTGCTGCGCGCCGCGGGCCCGGCCCTCGTCGAACCACTGCATCGCCGGGGGCATGGTGTCGGCCGGGTTGGACCCCACCAGGACGACGACGTCGGCCGCGGCGATGTCGGACAGCGGGAAGGGCATGCCGCGGTCGAGGCCGAAGGCGCGGTTGGCCGCGCCCGCGGCCGAGGACATGCAGAACCGGCCGTTGTAGTCGATGGCGCTCGTCCGCAGCGCGACCCGGGCGAACTTGCCGAACTGGTAGGCCTGCTCGTTGGTCAGCCCGCCGCCGCCGAAGCAGCCGACGGCGTCGCGGCCGTGCGCGTCCTGGGTCCGCTCGATCGCGGCGACGACCCGGTCCAGCGCCTCGTCCCACGTGCTCTCGACCAGCGGGCTGCCGCGGTCGCCCGGGACGGCGCGCACCAGCGGGCGGGTCAGCCGCTCGGGGTGGTCGAGCAGCTCCGGTGCCGACCAGCCCTTGGAGCACAGGCCGCCGCGGTTGGTCGGGAAGTCGGCCGGCTGCAGCGTCGCCGGGCGGTCGCCGGCGGTCATCGTGACCCCGCACTGCAGGGAGCAGTAGGGGCAGTGGGTCTGCGTCGTCCGGGTGCGCGGGCCGGCCCCGGCGAGCACTCCGGGCAGGGCGGTCGCGGTCACGTCGACGAGGTTCGCCGGTGCCGGTTTCCCGGCGACGGCATCGGCGTCAAGCCTGCGTTCCGTCGACCTCACGCCGTCCCGGCGGCGACTGTTAGGCCACCCCTACGCTGGCCGGGTGGCCGACCGCGTGATCACCGTGCACCTCGGCGCCCCGTCGGTCCGCCCCGCCGAGCAGCGCGACGTGCCCCGGATCGCCGCCACCCTCACCCTCGTGCAGGCCACGTCGCGCTGGACCCGCTGGGCGCTGCCGGAGGACGGCCGGGTGCAGCGGCTGACCCGGCTCGCCGAGCTCGACGCCGGGCACCGCGCGGTCTCCACCGGCACCGGCTGGGTCACCGAGGACGTCACCGCCGTCGCCGCGTGGCACGCCCCCGAGGGCGCGCCGGGCACCCGGCCGCTGCCCGACGACGTCCGTGCCGCGCTGGCCACCGAGCTGCCGCACGTGCACGGCTCCCGATGGGACGCCGTCCGCCGGACCCGCGAGCTGGTCGACGCCGCCCGCCCGGCCGGACCGCACTGGTGGCTGGCCCACCTGGGCACCCGGCCCAGCAGCCGACGGCACGGCTACGGGACGGCGCTGCTGCAGCCGGCGCTCGAGCGCTGCGACGAGGACGGCCTGCCCGCAGCCGCCGTAGTCTCGACCTGGGCCGCCGTCCGGTTCCTGCGGCGGCTCGGCTTCGACGTCGACCAGGCGATGGACAGCTCCGACGGCACGCTGCCGCTCTGGCTGCTGGTGCGCCCGCCGCGGGACTGACCGCTGCCCGGCGGGGAGGGTGAGGGGCCCTCCCCCACTGCCACCTGACACGGCCTGCCCGCGACGTCCCGGTCGGTGCCGCACGTCGACGGCCGTCCGCTGGGCTGTCGCGGACCCCGCATCGACGATGCGGTGGTCTTCGACGAGCTCGCCGAGACGCCGCCTGCGGCGCCGGCTACGAGCGGTTGCCGGACCTGGTGTCCCCGCTGACGTTCCCGGCCCCGTTCCCGGTGTCGTCCCGAGGCGACTGCTCGCGGACGTCCTTGAGCGCGTTGAGCGCAGAGACCATCGCTGCAGCCGCCATGGCGATGACGACCAGGAAAGCGCCGATGAGCACCCAGCGCTCCACGTCGAGCCGGAAGCCTGACGCCGACATGATGACGGCCGTGAGGACCAGGATGAGTGCCACGAGAGCACCGACGACCAGGGACCAGAGGATGGTCGATCTCATGATGTGCCCCTTCCGGAGGAATGCGGTCCCGCACGGTGGTCCAGGAGTCGGGCAGGCACGGTGACCGACTGTCCGGGCATCACCGTGTTCTCTGCCGGATCGACCCGCGGTCAGCTCTCGTTCAGCGCCTGGGCGAGCATCACGATGATGCCGCTGGGGCCGCGCACATAGGTGAGCTTGTAGGCGTCCCCGTAGGTCGCCACGCCGCGCAGTGGGTGGCAGCCGTGCCTCGCGGCGATCTCGAGCGCCTCGTCGATGTCGTCGACCGAGAAGGCGACGCGGTGCATGCCGATCTCGTTGGGCCGGGTGGGCTCCGTCTCGATCGCGTCGGGGTGGATGTACTCGAAGAGCTCGAGGCGACCGTTGCCGTCCGGCGTCTGGAGCATGGCGATGGTGGCATGGTTGCCGTCGAGGCCGACGGCGGTGTCGGCCCACTCTCCACTGACCGTGTCACGGCCGAGGACGGTCAGCCCGAGGTCGGTGAAGAAGGCGATCGTCGCTTCGAGGTCGCGGACGGCGATGCCGACGTTCTCGAGTCTGATGGGCACGCGCTGCACGTTACCGAGTCGCGGTGACCTGTTCAGGGCCGTGAACTGCCGGTTCCGGCTCAGTGGGGCGGCGGACCGTTCCGCAGGATCAGCGTCGCGCCAGTCGGACACCGGACGCCGCGGTGCACGGCCGTGCGACGCGGCTCGAGCGGATCCTCGAGCGACTCGTCGCGCACCCCCGGCGATGCCGTGAGACCTCCTCCGCCTCGCCTGACCACGGCAGCTGCGGCGGCTCCCGCACCCGTGACCGGGTCGCCTCAGGATCCGCGGAGGAATTCCTCCCGGGGTCGTCGATCTGACGCGGGGTCGTTCGTACAGGGGGTGAGCGGCCGGTACCGTGCCGGCCGCCGGACCCGAGGAGATCCCCGTGCCGCAGTACCTGCTCAGCCTGATCCAGCCCGACGGCCCGATGCCCGCGCCGGAGGTCCTCGACCCGATCATGCGCGACGTCGCCGCGGTGACCGAGCGGATGCGTGCCGCCGGCGCCTGGGTCTTCTCCGCCGGCCTGCACCCCGCGGAGACCGCCACCGTGGTGCGGCCCGCGGGCGAGGACGTCCTGGTCACCGACGGCCCCTACGTGGAGGCCAAGGAGCACGTCGGTGGCTTCACCATCGTGGAGGCCGAGGACCTCGACGCCGCGCTGGCCTGGGGCCGCGAGGTCGCCCGGGCGACGACCCTGCCGGTGGAGGTCCGCCCGATCGCCAACGGGGGCGTCTGACCCGGTGCCCGACGTCCGCACGCCTGACGTGGAGGCGGTCTTCCGCGAGTCCTACGGGCGCGCGGTCGCCGTCCTCACCCGCCTCCTCGGCGACATCGACGCCGCCGAGGAGGCGGTGCAGGACGCCTTCCTGACCGCCCTGCAGCGCTGGCCGGTGGACGGCGTGCCGCCCAGCCCCGCCGGGTGGATCGTCACCACCGCCCGCAACCGGGCCATCGACCGGCTGCGTCGCGAGTCCACCCGCACCGACCGGTACCGGGCCGCCGCGCTGCTCGCCGACCCCGGCCCCCCGCCCGAGGAGGGCGCCGTGCGCGACGACCGGCTGCGCATGCTGTTCACCTGCTGCCACCCCGCCCTGGCCCCCGCTGCCCGCGTCGCGCTGACGCTGCGGCTGGTGGGCGGGCTGTCGACCGCGGAGATCGCGCACGCCTTCCTCGTCCCCGAGGCGACGATGGCCCAGCGGCTGGTGCGGGCCAAGAACAAGATCCGCGATGCCCGCATCCCCTACCGGGTGCCGGCCGAGGCCGACCTGCCCGACCGGCTGTCCGGCGTCCTGGCGGTCGTCTACCTCGTGTACTCGGAGGGGCACACGGCGTCGGCGGGCGAGGGACTGGTGCGCACCGACCTGTGCGCGGAGGCGGTCCGGTTGGCCCGGCAGCTGGCCGAGCTCATGCCCGACGAGCCCGAGGTGCTCGGCCTGCTGGCGCTGGTCCTGCTGAGCGAGTCGCGCCGGGCGGCCCGGGTGGCGCCCGACGGGTCGCTGGTGCCGCTGCCGGAGCAGGACCGCTCCCGGTGGGACGCCGCGCTCATCGCGGAGGGGCAGGAGCTGGTGCGCCGCTGCCTGCGCCGCGGCGCTCCCGGGCCCTACCAGGTGCAGGCGGCGATCCAGGCGGTGCACAGCGACGCCGCGTCCGCGGAGGAGACCGACTGGGCGCAGGTGCTCGCGCTCTACGACCACCTGATGGCCCTGGCGCCGAGCCCGGTGGTGGCGCTCAACCGCGCGGTCGCGGTGGCCGAGGTGCACGGTCCGGCGATGGCGCTGGCGCTGCTCGACGGCCTCGACCTGCCGCGCTCGCACCTGCTGCCCGCCGTCCGGGCCGACCTGCTGCGCCGGCTGGGCCGCACCGCCGAGGCCGCCACGGCCTACGACACAGCCCTCGGGCTGGCCGGCAACGCGACCGAGCGCGCCTTCCTGGAGCGGCGGCGGGCCGAGGTCGCGGACGCCGGCTGAGCCACGGCCGCCGGCTGCCTCCCCGGACCTCCACCCCTGCTTGCAGGAGGACGCAGGGGTGGACGTCCGGAGGAGTACTGCGCCCCGGCCACGGCCACCGGTTGAGGCTGTGCCCCCGGTCAGTCCCAGCGACGACGGGAGCGCTTGAGCTCGCCGCGCTGCTTCTTGGCCTGGATGCGGCGCTCCTGCGACCCGCGCGTGGGCTTCGTGCGCCGGCGCGCGGGGGGCGGCGGGGCCAGCGCCGCACGCAGGACGGCGGCCAGCCGCTCCCGGGCGGCCTGCCGGTTGCGCAGCTGCTGACGGTGCTCGCTGGCGGCCACGGTCAGGACGCCGTCCACCAGCCGGCCGGCCAGGCGTGCGGCCAGCCGCTCCCGCTGGACGCCGGTCAGCCCGGGCAGCTCCAGCGGCGCGACCGACAGCTCCACCCGCGAGTCGGCGGTGTTCACGCCCTGCCCGCCCGGGCCCGACGAGCGGGAGAACCGCCAGTGCTGCGCGGCCGCGGGCACGACGAGGGAGCCGGTGACCGGGAGGTCCCCGGAGGCGTCGTCGGGAGCGGGCACGTCCCCCAGTGTGGCGGCGCGGCCGGGACGAGGGTGACCCGGCTCAGGCGGCGGCGGGCACCGGGTCGGGGCCGCCCGCCGCGCCGGGGCGGCAGCGCACCAGCCGGCGCAGCATCAGCCAGCTGCCCCGCGCGGCGCCGTGCTGCTCCAGCGCCCCGACGGCGTAGGCCGAGCAGGTCGGCTCGAAGTGGCAGCACGGCGGACGCCGGGGGCTGACCTCGCGCTGGTAGACCCGGACGGCGGCCACCAGCCGGTCCCGCACCCGGGTCCCGCGTCGCCCGGTGCCGGCGGCGTGCACGTGCCGCACCGTCGTCGGCACGAGGAACAGGCCGTCGATGCCGCAGCCGATCGCGTTGGCCAGGCAGCAGCCGGTGTTGAGGAACAGCAGGTCGCGCAGGCACGAGCCGTCCCGGTCGTGGCCGCGGCGCGGCCCGTAGCCGTACGCGCGGCCGTACCCGTACGGCGTGCCGTGGCGGTACCCCGGTCCGCGCCGCCGCCGGCGCGGGTCCCACCCGCTGCTCCAGATGAAGACCATGGGCCGATCCTGGGGGTGCCCGACCGCCCGCGCCCGGCGAGCCGGGAGGACCATCGGCCGCATGCCCGACTTCCCCCTCGCCACCGCGCTGGCCGCCGGCCCGGTCGTCCTCGACGGCGGCCTGGCCACGGAGCTGGAGACGCAGGGGCACGACCTCTCCTCGGCGCTGTGGTCGGCGCGGCTGCTGCACGACGACCCGGAGGCGGTCGTCGCCGCGCACGCCGCCTTCGCCGCCGCCGGCGCCCAGGTGGCGACGACGGCCAGCTACCAGGTGTCGGTGGAGGGGCTGGCCGCTGTCGGGCTGGACGCGGCGGAGGCCCGGCGGCTCGTCGTCCGCTCGGTCCACCTCGCCGAGCGGGGGACCCCGGGGGCGTGGATCGCCGGGTCGGTCGGGCCCTACGGCGCGGCCCTCGCGGACGGGTCGGAGTACACGGGGGACTACGCCGACGAGGTCGGCGTCGACCGGCTCCGGCAGTGGCACCGGCCGCGCATGCAGTGGCTGGCCGAGGCCGGGGCCGACGTGCTGGCCTGCGAGACGGTGCCCGCTGCTGCTGAGGCCGAGGCGCTGCTGGAGGAGGCCGACATGCTGGGGATGCCGGTCTGGCTGTCGCTCACCACGGTGCTGGACGGCGACGGCGTCGTCCGCACCCGTCGCGGCGAGCCGGCCGAGGAGGTGTACGCGATGGCACGCGAGCTCGACGCGGTGGTGGCGGTCGGCGTCAACTGCACCGACCCGGACGGCGTCCTGCCGGCGGTGACCGCTGCTCGGGCCGCGGGCAAGCCCGTCGTCGTCTACCCGAACAGCGGGGAGCGGTGGGACGCCGCCGCCCGCCGCTGGACCGGGACCGCCGGCCTCTCCCCCGCCGACGCGCTCGCCTGGGTCGACGCCGGCGCCCGGCTCGTCGGCGGGTGCTGCCGCGTGGGGCCCGACGCCGTCGCCGCGCTCACCCGTGCCCTCCGCGGCGCCCGGTCCGACGAGGAGGTCGCCTCCGACGACGGCCGTTGACCTCCGAGGCACCACCCCCACCCGGCCGGGTGGGCGTCTCCCCGATGAACGGATCCCCATGCGACGAGCACTGCTCACCGGCTCCGCGGCCACCGCCGTGGTGGTCGGGACCCTCACCCCCGCACTGGCCCAGACCGACGAGCGACGGTGCTCCCCGACCCGCGAGAACGTGCCGGTGTGCTCGACGGACGGCTCCGTCGCGACCGCCACCTTCCTCGACCCGACCGTCACGGTCACCGGGGCGCGGCACGTCGGGCTCGGGCAACGGGGCTACGTCGGCCCCTTCGCCGAGCTGCACGCCACCCGGCACGCGCCGATCAGCGTCGGCGCGTCGTCCAACGTCCAGGACAACGTCCTGCTCGACGCCCGCGGCGGCAGCGGCATCCGGGTCGGCGACCGCGTCATCCTGGCCCACGGGTCCTCGGTGCGCGGCTCGGCGAGCGTCGGCATCGAGTCCAGCCCGCTGCCCCCGCAGGTCGCGGGCACGGTGGACACCCTCGAGGGCTCGGTGTTCCTGAGCTTCGGCAGCGAGGTCGACGGCGCCACCGTCGAGATCGACTCCGGCGTCTCGGCGCTGGCCCGGGTCGCTCCCGGCGTCACGCTGCCCAGCGGCTTCCTCGTGCTGCCCGGCAAGAACGTGACCACCGACGCCGAGGCCAGCGACCCGGCCCTGGGCAAGGTCCGATACCTCACCCAGGCCGACGTCGCCTTCAACGAGGCCGTCATCCACGTCAACGAGTCGCTGGCCCGCGCGTACACCGAGCTGTACCGCGAGGACCCCGGCGCCGTGCACGGGGTCAACCTCGACCCGGGCCACACCGAGTTCAACCCCGACGCCGACCTGCCGAGCTTCGCCGGCGACGAGCAGGCGCGGCCGGACTCCCGCAACCGGGTCATCGGCGACGTCGACCTGGCGGACACCTACGACCGGTTCACGCAGCGCACCGGCGAGCGGATCGCCATCCGCGCCGACGAGGGCGAGCCCTTCGTCGTCGGCCACGTCGACGAGATGGACGACGACGTGGTCTTCCACGCCCTCGAGCACACCGACGTCCACGTCGGGGACGACGTCCGCTACGGCGAGGGCGCGATCGTGCACGGCGGCGGCCGCGTCGTCGTCGAGGGCCAGCCCGAGGAGCAGACCGTGGTCGGCGACCGTGTCCGCCTCGGCGACGGGTCCGTCGTCTTCCGCAGCACCATCGGCGACGGCGCCCGGATCGGCGACCGCAGCGGCGTCGTCGGCACCGACCTGCCCGCCGGCACCGTCGTCCCGCCGGACACCATCGTCCTCAACGGGGAGGTGTTCGGCGCGGTCGAGTGGTGACCGCGCTCCTGCGCTCCCGCGGCCCGGCGGCCGCCCTGCTCACCCTCGCCGCCGGGCTCACCGGCTGCTCGCCGGCGAGCGAGGGGGAGATGCGGGGGACCCTCGCGGGGCCGGCCCCGGTCCTGGCGTCGGCGACCCTCACCGACGACGTCGACCCGGCCGCCGGCAGCTGGTCGACCACCTGGGAGGCGTGCTTCGACCCGTCGCCCGGTGAGGAGCACCTCGAGCGCTGGGAGGTCCGGGCGGTGACCGCCGAGGGCGTGTCCCCGCGCGTCGAGGAGCTCCCGGGCAGGTGCGTCGAGCTGCAGCTGGCCCAGGGCCCGGGGACGGCGCCGGCGGACGACCCCGGCCGGACCGCCGCGCTGGCCGACGCCGCGTCGCTGGGCTACCAGGCCCGCGGGGTGCGCTCCGACGGCTCGGTGACGCCGTGGAGCGAACCCGTCGTCGCCGGCAGCGTCGGCTGAGCCGGCCCCGGGCGCGCCGCGCGCCCGGGGCCCTCGGTCAGAGGATCGGCTTGCCGCCGGTGACCGCGACCCGCGCGCCCGAGACGTAGGACGCCTCGTCGCTGGCCAGCATCACGTAGACCGGCGCGAGCTCGGCCGGCTGCCCGGCCCGGCCCAGCGGCACCTGCTGGCCGAAGCTCTCCACCTTCTCCTCGGGCATGGTCGCCGGGATCAGCGGCGTCCAGATCGGGCCCGGGGCCACGCTGTTGGCCCGGATGCCCTTCTCGGCCAGCATCTGCGCGAGGCTGGCGGTGAAGTTGGCGATCCCGGCCTTGGTCATCGCGTAGGCGATGAGGTTCGGGCTCGGGTTGTCGGAGTTCACCGACGACGAGTTGATGATCGACGCCCCCGGCTGCATGTGCGGGACCGCGTCCTTGGTCAGCGTGAACATCGCCGTCAGGTTCAGCGCCACCGTGTGGTCCCACTCCTCGTCCGAGATCTCCTCGAGCGAGTCGTGGCTCATCTGGAAGGCCGCGTTGTTGACCAGGATGTCGACCTTGCCGAACTCCTCGACCGCCTTCGGGATGATCGTCTTCTGGTGGGCGCGGTCGGCGAGGTCACCGGGGACGAGCACGCACTTCCGGCCGGCCTCCTCGACGTACTTGGCGGTGTCCTGGGCGTCCTCGTGCTCGTTCAGGTACGAGATCAGGACGTCGGCGCCCTCGCGGGCGAAGGCGATCGCCACGGCCCGGCCGATGCCGCTGTCGCCGCCGGTGATCACCGCCGCCTTGCCGGTCAGCCGGCCCGAGCCGCGGTAGCTCTCCTCGCCGTGGTCGGGCTTGGGGTCCATCTGCCCGAGCGTGCCGGGGACCTGCTGCTGCTGCGCGGGCTGGGACTCGGGGCGGGGTTCGGACATGGCACTACCTCCGTGGACGTGCTCCGTGGACGTGCGGGACGGCGGTGCGCCGGCGCTCTTCTCACGCCGCCCGGGAGCCGGGTCACCGCCGCGTCCTCCGCCCGCTACCCCCGCACGCAGTCCTCCGAACCGGCCCGGTCACGAACCGGTGGACCCCGCGACCGCCCGCCGGGCCCTGCGCGGGAAGTTCCGCCGCGTCCGGCACGCTGTCCCCCACGATGACCGCCACCGCCCCTCCCCTCCTCGACGACCCGTCCGACCTCTCGGCCCTCCGGGCGCGCGGCGCCGACCCCGACGAGCTGTTCACCTCGTTCGCCGCCTGGGCCCAGGCGCAGGGCACCGTGCTGTACCCGCACCAGGAGGAGGCGCTGATCGAGCTGGTCAGCGGCGCCAACGTCGTCCTCGCGACGCCGACCGGGTCGGGCAAGTCGCTGGTGGCCACCGGCGCGCAGTACGCCGCGCTCGCCGGGGGACGGCGCAGCTGGTACACCGCGCCGATCAAGGCGCTGGTCAGCGAGAAGTTCTTCGCGCTGTGCGGCGTCTTCGGCGCCGAGAACGTCGGCATGCTCACCGGCGACGCCGCGGTCAACCGGGACGCCCCGATCATCGCCTGCACCGCCGAGGTCCTGGCCAACGTCGCCCTGCGCGAGGGCGCGGAGGCCGACGTCGGCCTGGTCGTGTTGGACGAGTTCCACTTCTACGGCGACCCCGACCGCGGCTGGGCCTGGCAGGTGCCGCTGCTCGAGCTGCCGAGGGCGCAGTTCCTGCTGATGAGCGCCACCCTGGGCGACACCGGCTGGCTGCGCGAGGACCTCACCCGCCGCACCGGCCGGCCCACCGCGCTGGTCGCCGGCGCCGAGCGCCCCGTGCCGCTGCACCACTACTACGCGACGACGCCGATGCACGAGACGATCCAGGAGCTGCTCGACACCCGGCAGGCGCCGGTCTACGTCGTCCACTTCACCCAGGCCTCGGCGCTGGAGCGGGCGCAGGCACTGATGAGCGTCAACGTCTGCACCAAGGAGGAGAAGGCCGCGATCGCCGAGATGATCGGCGGCTTCCGGTTCACCACCTCCTTCGGGACGACGCTGTCGCGGCTGGTGCGCCACGGCATCGGCGTCCACCACGCCGGGATGCTGCCCAAGTACCGGCGGCTGGTGGAGCAGCTGGCCCAGGCCGGCCTGCTCAAGGTCATCTGCGGCACCGACACCCTCGGCGTCGGCATCAACGTGCCGATCCGCACCGTGGTCTTCTCCGCGCTGTCGAAGTACGACGGCACGCGGACCCGGCTGCTCAACGCCCGCGAGTTCCACCAGATCGCCGGGCGGGCCGGACGCGCCGGCTACGACACCGCCGGCACCGTCGTCGTCCAGGCCCCCGAGCACGAGGTGGAGAACCTCAAACAGTTCGCCAAGGTCGCCGACGACCCCAAGAAGCGCCGCAAGCTGGTGCGCAAGAAGGCGCCCGAGGGCATGGTGCCGTGGTCGGAGGGCACCATGCGCCGGCTGGTCGAGGCCGAGCCCGAGCCGCTGACCAGCAACATGCGGGTGTCGACGGCGATGGTGCTCGACGTCGTCGACCGCCCCGGCGACCCGGTCGCCGCGATGCGCCGGCTGCTCACGGAGAACCACGAGTCGCGCAAGCGCCAGCTGCGGCACATCCGGGAGGCCATCGGCATCGCCCGCTCGCTGCTGCAGGCCGGGGTGCTGGTGCGGCTCGACGAGCCGGAGCCGGACGGACGCCGCCACCGGCTGACCGTCGACCTGCCGCCGGACTTCGCGCTCAACCAGCCGCTGTCGACCTTCGCCCTGGCCGCGATCGAGCTGCTCGACCCGGCCAGCGACACCTACGCCCTCGACGTGGTCAGCGTCATCGAGGCCACCCTCGACGACCCGCGGCAGATCCTGGCTGCGCAGCTGAACAAGGCCAAGGGCGAGGCGGTGGCCCAGATGAAGGCCGAGGGGATCGAGTACGAGGAGCGCATGGAGCTGCTCGAGGAGATCACCCACCCGCAGCCGCTGGCCGAGCTGCTCGAGCACGCGCTGGAGGTCTACACCCGGTCGAACCCGTGGGCGGCCGATGCGCACCTGTCGCCGAAGTCCGTCGTCCGCGACGTGTGGGAGAACGCCTACACCTTCCGCGAGCTGGTCAACACCTACGGGCTGACCCGCGCGGAGGGCGCGGTGCTGCGCTACCTCTCCGACGCCTACAAGGCGCTGCGCTCCGGCGTCCCCGCGGCCGCCCGCACCGACGAGGTGACCGACCTGGTCGAGTGGCTCGGCGAGCTGGTCCGTCAGGTGGACTCCTCGCTGCTCGACGAGTGGGAGCAGCTGACGAGCCCGGACCAGCCGCTGGACGCACCGGTCGCCGTCCCGGTCCGCCCGCGGCCGCTGACCGGCAACGAGCGGGCCTTCACGGCGATGGTGCGCAACCAGCTGTTCCGGCGGGTGGAGCTGTTCGCCCGCCGCCGCTGGTACGACCTGGGCGAGCTCGACCGCGACTCCGGGTGGGACGCCGAGCGGTGGGGCGAGGTGGTCCAGGCCTACTTCGCCGAGCACGCCGAGCTGGGCACCGGCGCCGACGCCCGCGGCCCGGCGCTGCTCATCTGGGACAGGGGCGAGCCCGGGGTCTGGCGGGTGCGGCAGATCCTGGACGACCCGGCCGGCGACCACGACTGGGGCTTCGACGTCGAGGTCGACCTCGAGGCCTCCGACGAGGAGGGCGCCGTGGTGCTGCGCCTGGTCGACGCCGGCCGCAGGGACTGAACGGGTCGGCTCTCGCCGCAGGTTTAACCGGACTCTTGCCTTTCCCGGCGCTGCTGCTCGTCAGCGTCGCCCTACCGTGAGGAGGCAGACGACGGGTCGCCGTGGACACGGCGGGCACCGAGGGGGCTCCGTGGACCTTCGCTTCGTGGCTTTCAACCTCATCGCCCGGGACGCCACGCTGTTGACGCTGCTGGCCAACGACGCCCGGCGCCAGGAAGCGGACGGCGCGGCGGAGGACCGGACGGCGTCCTGCTTCGTCTCCCTGCGGTGGACGGTCGACGAGCACAGCTCGGCCCCGGCCGGGTCCGAACTCCTGACCCTCCAGGTCCACGCCGCGGGGGACGACTCCTGTTCCCTCGCACAGCTCGACCAGGTCCTGCAGCGGCTGCGCGCGGCCCTGACGACCGTCGGGCCGAACCCGTGCATCACCGCCCGGTGCCTGACGACGTCGGGCCCGGTCCCGGACAGCCGCTCCGGCACGGTCGTCCGGACCAGCACGTGGCGGATCGCGCCCGTGTCCACCGAGCCGAGGGCCGCGGCCGCCACCCGGCTCGCGCCGTGGTGCGTGTGGAGCGAGCCGGACGGGTCCGGCCTCCGGGTGCCCGGTCTCGGCGTCCTCAGCCTGAACTGACCGGGCCGACAGCGGCGACCTCGCGCGCGTCCCGGTTCTCGACCGGGACCGCGGGCAGCAGGAGGGTGAACACGGGTGGCGCCGCACGGGTGAGCTGCAGCCGGCCCTGCCCGGCCTCGGCGAGTCTGCGGGCCAGCGCGAGTCCGATCCCGTGCCCCTCGCGCCGGTCGGTCCGCGGCCCGAACACGGCCCTCCCGTCGTCCGGGACGCCCGGGCCCTCGTCCGAGACGTCGACCGCCACGGCGCCCGTGGCCTCCCGGACGGTGACGGTCACGGCGCCTCGACCGTGGGTGCACGCGTTGTCGAGGAGCACGCCGAGCACCTGGCGGACCGCCGCGGTCGACGCCCGGGCCTCCGGCGCGCCGGGATCGATCCGGACCTCGAGGTCCCGGCCGTGCAGTGCCAGCCGGGCGTCCCACTCCGGCGACAGCTCGCCGACCAGCGTGCCGAGGTCGACCGGACCGGTGCGGGCGCCCTGGTCGGCGCGGGCCAGCGTCAGGACCTCGTCGATGATCGCCTCCAGGCGGTCGGCGTCGACCAGGCTCGCGGCGATGGCCGGCCTGGGGTCGACGTCCGTCCGTTCCAGTGCCGCCTCCAGGCGCAGCCGCATCCCGGCCAGCGGCGTCCGGAGCTGGTGCGAGGCGTCGGTCGAGAAGGCTCGCTCCCGGGCGAGCAGGTCGTCCAGGCGGGCCGCGGTCGCCTCGAGCGCGGCGCCGACCGCGTCCGTCTCCTCGATCCCTCCCCGACGGGTCCGGATGCTGAAGTCGCCCTCCCCCAGCCGGCGTGCGCTCTCCTCCAGTTCCTCCAGGGGCTGCGCCAGCCGGCGGGCCTGCCGGCGCCCGACCAGCCAGGCGACCGCCACCGCGACGGTGGCCAGTCCCGCCATCCCCGCCCACATGAGACCGACCGCACCGAGCACGTCCGCACGGGACTGGGTCACCACCACCGCGCCGATCACCTCGTCGGAGTGGGTGACGGGGACGGCGACCACCCAGAGGTCCCCGTCGGTCGCGGTGGAGACCTCGCCGTCGAAGGCCCCGGCCAGGACGCCCGCGTCGCTGTCCGGGACCGCCCCGGCCAGCCGCTGACCGTCCCGGTCGAACACGGCTGCGGCGACGGCCTCGCCGTCGTCCCCGATGTCGTCGAGGACCTCCGGGTCGATCCGGTCGTCGTGGTACACGTCGCCGGCCACGGTGATCGCCAGGTCGCTGGCGTCCCGCACCAGGTGCCCCCACTGGTGCTGCAGCGCGTACTGGAGCAACGCCACGCCCAGCGGCACCGCGAACAGGACCGTGGCGACGACGGAGGTCAGCACGGCCAGGCTGATGATCCGGGTGCGCACGGACGTCGCCTCCGATCGGCCGGGGTCGAGGCTCGGCGGTGGGCACGCGGGCACCCGGCGGGGCGTGCCTGCGG
The DNA here is from genome assembly GCF_900103785.1 of Geodermatophilus siccatus. GTDB lineage: Bacteria > Actinomycetota > Actinomycetes > Mycobacteriales > Geodermatophilaceae > Geodermatophilus > Geodermatophilus siccatus. The sequence goes on from NZ_FNHE01000005.1 coordinate 42,460, forward strand.
TCGTGTGCCTCTCGGAGCGCCGGAGGTGCCCGCCTGATACCGGCGCGGGGAGGGACGTTCCGCGGACCGGTCGTCCCGCCCGCCCCGTGGGTCCGGTTCCCTGCGGGCGTGGCACGCTTCCGGGCGATGACCCGATGACCCTGCTGGAGATGCTGGCGGTCGCCGCGGCAGGGCTGGCCGCGGGTGCCATCAACGCCGTCGTCGGCTCGGGCACGCTGGTGACCTTCCCGGTGCTGCTGGCCGTCGGCCTGCCGCCGGTGACCGCGACGATCAGCAACTCCCTCGGCCTGGTGCCGGGCAACCTCGCCGGCTCGCTCGGTTACCGGCGCGAGCTGGCCGGTCAGCGCTGGCTGCTGCTGCGGCTGCTGCCCGCCTCGGTGCTCGGCGCGCTGACCGGCGCGTTCCTGCTGCTGCACCTCCCGGCGAGCAGCTTCGAGGCGATCGTGCCGGTGCTCGTCGGGCTGGCCGTCGTCCTCGTCGCCGCCCAGCCGCTGGTGTCGCGGGCCCTGGCGCGCCGGCGGGCCGTGGACGAGCCGCCGTCGGGGATCGGCCCCGGCCGGCTGGTCGCGCTGTTCGCCGGCGCCTACGCGACCGGCAGCTACGGCGGCTACTTCGCGGCCAGCCAGGGCGTGCTGCAGATCGGCGTCTTCGGGCTGCTGCTGCGCGAGTCCCTGCAGCGGCTCAACGCGATCAAGAACGTGCTCACCCTCGCGGTCAACGGGGTGGCCGCCGGGGCCTACGTCGTCGTGGCGACCGACCGCGTCGACTGGCGCGCGGCCGGGCTGGTCGCGGCCGGCTCGCTGCTGGGCGGGTACGTCGGCGCCCGGTTCGGTCGCCGGCTGCCCTCGGCCGTGCTGCGCGGCGCGATCGTCGCGCTCGGGTGCGTCGCGATCGCCGTCCTGGTCACCGGGTGACCCTCCGGGACCGGCCGGTGTCGGAGCCTGCAGGTCCACGCGGCAAGCTGGACCCATGACCGGGAGTGCAGCCGAACGCTTCGACCAGGCCCTGGCCACCACACCGGCCGCCCTCGACGGACCCGAACTGCTGCCCTGCCGGCTGGCGCGCGCCTCCGCCGCCGCGCTCGGTGTCGACGGCGCCGGGCTGAGCCTGCACGTGGGCGTGCTCCGGACGCCGATCGGCGCCAGCGACCCGCAGACCGCGCACGCCGAACGCCTGCAGTTCACCGTCGGTGACGGCCCCTGCCTGCGCGCGCAGGACAACGGCACGGTGATCGCCTTCTCCCTCGAGGACATCGCGCGCAACTGGCCGGAGCTGTGGGCCTCGCTGCTCAACGAGACGACCTACCGCGGCGTGCTCTCGGTGCCGCTCCCCCCACCGATGGGGCCGCTGGTGGTCCTGGACCTGTACGTGCACGACCCCGCGCGGCTGACCTGCCTCGATCGCGACGAGCTGCAGGCGGTCGCCCGGGTGACCACGCAGGAGCTGGCGGTCACGGTGTCCGGGCCGGAGTTCCCCGACGACGGCAGCAACTGGCTGGAGGGGCCGGACGCGCAGCGGCGCGCCCTCGTCTGGCAGGCCATGGGGCTGGTCGGCATCGCCTTCGGGCTCGACGCCACCGACGCCATCGCCACGATGCGCGCCTCGGCGATCGCCGCGGGCCGGGTGGTCGACGACGTCGCCGGGGACATCGTCGCCGGCCGCCTGGTGCCGGCGGACCTGCGGGCGGCCCCGGACCGCGACGGCCACGGCGGGTGAGCCCTGCGGAGTTCGCCCTGCTCGTGCTGGCCGGCGTCGGCGGGGGGCTGACCGGCAGCATCGCGGGCCTGGCCTCGCTGGTGAGCTACCCCGCGCTGCTCGCGGCCGGTCTGCCGCCGGTGGCGGCGAACGTCACCAACACCGTCGCCCTGGTGCTCAACGGCGTGGGCGCGGTGAGTGCCTCCGGGCCGGAGCTGCGCGGGCAGGGACGGCGGCTTCTGCGGCTCGCGAGCGGTGCGGTGCTCGGCGGCGCGGCCGGTGCGGCCCTGCTCCTGCTCACGCCGTCGGACGCCTTCGAGCGCATCGTGCCGTGGCTGATCGGCGGGGCCGCGGTGGCGCTGCTGGTGCAGCGGCCGCCGCGGGAGCTGGCCGCCCGAGGGGCCGCCACGCACCCGACGCACCGCGACCCGTGGTGGCTGCCGCTGGCCGTCGCCGCGATCGCCGTCTACGGCGGCTACTTCGGAGCGGCGGCCGGCGTGATGCTGCTCGCGCTGTTCCTGCTGTCGACCGGTGAGGGCCTGGCGGTCGGCAACGCGATGCGCAACGTGGTGCTCGGCCTGGCCAACCTGACGGCCGCGGTCGGCTTCGCCGTGTTCGCCCCCGTCGCGTGGTCGGCGGCGGTACCGCTGGCGATCGGCCTGTTCGTCGGCGGGCGCCTCGGCCCGCGGGTGGTGCGCCGCGCGCCGCAGCTGCTGCTGCGCCGGCTCATCGCCCTCGCCGGGCTCGGCCTGGCGGTGCACCTCGCCGTCCAGGCCTACGGGTGAAGGACCACCCCCCCACGCCTCGCAGGCTCCTGCGGAGGGCCCCTGGAGGGTGGCCGTTCCATCACCTCACCGGGGCGGCTCAGTTGCTGACGTAGGCGGCCAGGAAGAGGACGAACGCGCTGGCCAGCAGCAGCAGCCGGGCCGGGGTGAGGCCGTTGATGAGGTTGGCCGTCGCCTCCACCCAGGCCGGCCGGATGCCCGCCTCCCGGGCACCGCGGCGCACCAGCCGGACCTCGTCGGCCAGCAGAGCCCCGGCTGCGCCGAGCATGCCGAGCCCGACGGTGAGGAAGACCAGCGCCAGGCGCTCCCGGAAGGCCTCGGCGACCCCGGCGAGCAGCAGCACGACGACCAGTCCGGCGAGCAGGCCGACCACCGCGCCGGCGACGGGGGCCCACGGGCCCATCCGGGTCAGCGGGAACGGGACCCGGGCGCCGATGCGGGGACGGCGGGCGACCGGACCGGTCGGCTGGGCGCCCTCCGCCGTCGCCGGGCCGGGACCAGCGGCCGGCTGCGGCGGCGCGGGCGGCGTCCCGACCGGGATCGGGCCGGTCGCCGTCGGGCCGGACGGGACCGGGCCGGACGGGACCGGGCCCGAGGGCACGGGCCCGGACGGCGCGGCGCCGGCACCGGACGGCGTGGCGCCGGCACCGGACGGCGCGGCGCCGGACGGGGTCGCGCCGGCGGGCTCGGCCGCGGGCAGCTCGGTGGTCACGGGGGGCGACGGGGTGCGGGGTGCCTCGGACATCGCCGTCCACGCTAGCGGCGGAGCTGACGGGGGCAGGGAGGCCGGTGCGGGTGTCGACACGTCGACGCCCGCGACACGCGTGCTGAGCAGGGTCCCTGGTCCCGGGCCGTCCGGACTACACCGGATGGCCGATGGAGACGAAACCTCCGCGTAACACAGACTTCCTGCACCACACCGGCTCGACGTCGCCCGGCAGTGCCGTCGGTCCTGCCGGTCCGTCAAGCGCGCAGGGGAGCCCATGGTGCCGACCCAGCCCGAGCGGATGCCCCTCGGACGTCGCTGTCCCGCCTGCCGCGCCGGTCCCGCTCGTCTCCTCCTCCCCTGACCGCACGGTCCGCCCCCCGCTGTATCACCCGCCGCGCGCCGCCCTCTGTGTCAGTGCGAGCGCCACCCCAGACCCTGTTCCCCCGGTTCCCACGAGCAGCCGCGTGCGCTGCCACCCCTGAGGAGACCGTTGTGACCGTCATCTCCGTCCCGCAGGCCTTCAACGAAGACGACCTGTACGTGGACCTGCGGTCGATCGTCGACGCCCCGCTGTACCTCAAGTGCGAGGGCTTCAACTTCGCCGGCTCGATCAAGCTCAAGGCCGCCACCGAGATGGTCGAGGCCGCGGAGCGGGACGGCGTCCTGAAGCCGGACTCCGTGCTGATCGAGTCCTCGTCGGGCAACCTCGGCGTGGCGCTGGCCATGATCGCGGCCAGCCGCGGCTACCGGTTCCTGTGCGTGACCGACCCGCGCTGCAACCTGTCGACCCGGCGGCTGATGGAGGCCCTGGGCACCCAGGTGCACACCGTCACCGAGGAGGACCCGGGGGGCGGCGGCCTGCTGGCGGCGCGGAAGAACTACGTGCGTGCGATGTGCGCGTCCGACAGCCGCTACGTGTGGCTCAACCAGTACCGCAACCCGAACAACTGGGGAGCGCACTACCGCCGGACGGCGCCGGCCATCGCCCGGTCCTTCCCCGAGCTGGACGTGTTGTTCCTGGGTGCGGGCACCACCGGCACCCTGATGGGCTGCGCGCGCTGGTTCAAGGCGTGGCACCGGCCGGTGCGGATCGTCGCCGTCGACAGCGTCGGTTCCGTCTCGTTCGGCGGACCGCCCAGCCGGCGGGTTATTCCCGGCCTGGGCAGCGGTGAGCGGCCGGAGATGCTCGACGAGTCCTACGTGGACGAGGTGGTCATGGTCGAGGAGGCGGACACGATCCGCGCCTGTCACCAGCTGGCCCGCCGCGGGTTCCTGTTCGGCGGCTCCACGGGCACGGTGGTCAGCGGGGCGGCGAGCTGGCTGGCCCGAAACGGGAGCGCCGACGTCACCGCCGTCGCCATCGCGCCCGACCTGGGCGAGCGCTACCTCGACACCGTCTACCAGACCAACTGGCTCGAGGACCTCTTCGGCAAGGACGTGCTGGACCCGGTCCAGGACGCCCGCCCGTTCCCGGAGGGCCTGTCGCGGCCGGCCGAGACGGGCGCCGAGCCGGGTGGCGCCCTGGTCACCTCCCGGCCGGACGCCGACGTCGTCCAGCTGCCCCTGCCGCGGGCGGGGAGCTGACGTGCTGGGACACCCCGTGGACATCGTCTCCGCCGGCGCGGGCGCCCCCGCGCCGGCGGCCGACCCCGTGGTCACCGGCTACACCGCGGTGCTGGCCGAGGTGCTCGCCGTCGACACCGTCGACCCGGACGCGCACGTCTTCGACGACCTGGGCGCCGACTCCATGGTCATGGCCCGCTTCTGCGCCCGGGTGCGCAAGCGGACCGACCTGCCGGCGGTCTCCATCAAGGACGTCTACGCGCACCCGACGCTGCGCGCCCTGGCCGGCGCGCTCGCCCCCGCACCGGCACCCGCGCCGGCCGACCCGGTCGCCTCGGGCCTGGCGGAGGTGCTCGCCGAGGTGCTGCAGGTGGACTCGGTCGACCCGGACGCGCACGTCTTCGACGACCTGGGCGCCGACTCCATGGTCATGGCCCGCTTCTGCGCCCGAGTGCGCAAGCGGACCGACCTGCCGGCGGTCTCCATCAAGGACGTCTACGCGCACCCGACGCTGCGCGCCCTGGCCGGCGCGCTCGCCCCCGCACCGGCACCCGCGCCGGCCGCGAACCCCGTCCAGGGCGAACTGGCCGCCGTCCTGGCCGACGTGCTCCAGGTGGAGTCCGTCGACCCGGACGCGCACGTCTTCGACGACCTGGGCGCCGACTCCATGGTCATGGCCCGCTTCTGCGCCCGGGTGCGCAAGCGGACCGACCTGCCGGCGGTCTCCATCAAGGACGTCTACGCGCACCCGACGCTGCGCGGCCTGGCGGCGGCCGTCGCCGAGCCGGTCCCGGCGGTCGCCGAGCCGGTCCCGGCGGTCGCCGAGCCGGCCGGGGCCGCTCCGGCCCCGGCGTCGGAGGCACCGGCCCGCACCGTCCGGCGGGCCACCGGCGTCGAGTACGTGCTGTGCGGGGTGATGCAGGCGCTGGTCTTCCTCGCCTACTCGTGCGTCAGCACGCTGGTCGCCATCCGGGGGTTCGTGTGGGTCTCCGAGGGGGGCAGCCTGCTGCAGGACTACCTGCGGGCGGTCGTCTTCGGCAGCGCGACCACGGTCGCTCTCTGCGTCTTCCCGATCGTGGCCAAGTGGGTGCTGATCGGCCGGTGGGAGCCCCAGCAGATCCCCGTCTGGAGCCTGGCCTACGTCCGCTTCTGGGTGGTCAAGACGCTGATCCGGTCGAACCCCCTGGTGCTGCTGACCGGCGGGCGGTCGCACACCAGTTCCAGCTCACCGCTGCACGTGCTCTACCTGCGGGCCCTGGGCGCGAAGATCGGGCGAGGCGTCGCGATCTACTCCCGCAACGTCCCCGTCTGCACCGACCTGCTGACCGTCGGCGACGGCACGGTGATCCGCAAGGAGTCGTTCTTCAACTGCTACCGAGCCCACGACGGCGTCATCCAGACCGGCCCGGTCACCCTCGGGGCGCACGTCTTCGTCGGTGAGGCGACCGTGCTCGACATCGGCACCGCCATGGGCGACGGGGCGCAGCTGGGTCACTCCTCGGCCCTGCACCCCGGCCAGTCCGTGCCGGCCGGTGAGCACTGGCACGGTTCCCCGGCGCAGCCCACCACGGCCGACTACCGGGGGGTCGAGGAGGTTGACCTCGGCACCACCAGGAGGTTCGTCTACGGCCTCACCCAGGTGGTGACCACTCTGCTGGTCACCGTGCCGCTGGGGGTCGGTGCCTTCGCGTTCCTGTCGATCGTGTTCCCGTGGCTCGCCGACCTCCTCGACCCGGGAGAGGCGGCCTACGGGCAGTGGAGCTTCTACGAGAACGCCCTGGTCACCTCGGCCACCGTCTTCTTCGGCTTCTTCCTCGTCGGACTGCTCGTCCAGGTCACCGTTCCCCGCGTGCTCAACCTGTTCCTCGAGCCCGACCGGGTCTACCCCCTGTACGGCTTCCACTACTCGGTCCACCGGGGGATCGCCCGCCTGACCAACAGCCGGTTCTTCGCGTTCTTCTTCGGGGACTGCTCCTACATCGTCCACTACCTGCGCGCCCTCGGGTACGACCTGTCCCAGGTCCAGCAGACGGGGTCGAACTTCGGCTCGTTGATCACGCACGAGACGCCGTTCATGGCGAAGGTCGGACGCGGCACGATGATCGCCTGCGGTCTGTCGTTGGTGAACGCGGAGTTCTCCAGCTCCTCCTTCCGGCTCGCCCGGACGGAGATCGGGGCCCACAACTTCCTGGGCAACAACGTCGTCGTCCCCTCGCAGGGCAGGACCGGGGAGAACTGCCTCCTCGCCACCAAGGTCCAGGTGCCGGTCGACGGCGAGGTCCGGCACGACGTCGGGCTGCTGGGCTCGCCCAGCTTCGAGATCCCGCGCACGGTCGCGCGTGACGCGCGGCTCGGCGAGGTCACCCCCGAGGAGGTGCAGCGCCTGCTGCCCGTGAAGAACAGGCACAACCTCGTCTCGATGGCGCTGTACCTGCTGGTGCGGTGGTTCTACGTGTTCCTGTTCACCGTGCTGACGGCCGCGACCCTGGAGCTGTACAGCACCTACGGCGGCTCGGTGGTCGCGCTCTTCAACGCCGTCCTGCTCGTGGTGGGCATCTCGTACTGGGTCCTGGTCGAGCGGTCCGTCGCCTGGATGAAGGCCCTGCGGCCGGACGGCATCTCGATCTACGACCGGGCGTTCTGGCGGCACGAGCGGTTCTGGAAGGTCCCGGCCGTGAGGTACGTGCACGTCCTCAACGGCACACCGTTCAAGAACCTCCTCTGGCGCGGGCTGGGTGTCCGGATCGGCAAGCGGGTCTTCGACGACGGCGCCGCGGTCATCGAGAAGTCCTTCGTCACGATCGGGGACGAGTGCACGCTCAACGCCCGCACCATGCTGCAGTCCCACTCCCAGGAGGACGGCGGCTTCAAGTCCGACCGGATCACGGTCGGAGCGCGCTGCACCCTGGGCGTCGGCGCCTACGTCCACTACGGCACGACGATCGGCGACGGCGCGGTCCTCGCCACCGACACCTTCCTCATGAAGGGCGAGCAGCTGCCGCCGGGTGAGCACTGGGCCGGTAACCCCGCCGTCGAGCAGCCCCCGTTCGCCGCCCTCCTCCCCACTCCCACCCCCGCCCCCGTCCCGCGTCCCCGCGACGCCGCCCCCACCGAACCACCCAGCCTGTCCGTGGAGGAGCTCATGGCCCTGTTCCAGGAGGACGGCGCGCCCGGCCCGTCCTCGCCCACCGTCCCGCTGCCGCGCAGGAGCGGCCGGCACCGCGCCACCCAGCGTCACCTGGCGGGGTCCCGGTGACCGCCCTCGGCACGCGCCCGACCACGGACGTCCACCGGGCGTTCTGGCGGGAGCTGCTGCTCGCCGGCGGGTCGACGGCCCTCCCCCGCTGGGCCCCCGCCCCGGTGCCGGGCACCGCGGAGGTCGAGGTGCCGCTCTCCGACGCCACCCTCGTCGCGCTGCGCCGGCTGGCCGACCGGCTCGCCGTCCCGCTGGGGTCGGTGCTGCTGGCCGGACACGGCCGGGTGCTGGCCGCGCTGACCGGCGAGCCCGACGTCGTCACCGGCTACGTCGCCGGGGACGGCGGGGCGCCGCTGCCCTGCCGGCTGCGGGTGGACGTCGGCTCGTGGCGGGAGCTGGTCCGGGCGGCCGCGAGCACCGAGGCCGGACTGCTGGCGCACCGGCACGCGGACCTCTCCGCCCTCCGGCGCGAGCTCGGCACCTCCGGGCCGTCGTCCGAGGCGCTGTTCGACCCCACCGGCGTCGGCGGCGAGCTGCCCGGCGGCGCGGTGCTGGCGGTCGTGCCGGTGCACCGCGGCGAGCGGTTGGCCCTGCGGCTGTCGTACCGCACCGACGTGCTCGACGCGGAGGCGGCCGCGCGGATCGGCGGCTACCACCGGGCCGCGCTGGACGAGCTGGCCACCGACCCCGACGCCGGCCCGATGGCGGCCGTGCTGCTCTCGACCGAGGAGCTGGTGTCCCAGCTCGACGGGCTGGCCGGGCCGCACCGCGAGCTGCCCGACCGCCGGGTGCACGAGCTCATCGAGGAGCAGGCCCGCCGGCACCCGGACGACGTCGCCGCCGTCCACGGCGCGGAGCGGATCACCTACCGCGAGCTCGACGGCCGCGCCAACCAGGTCGCCCGCGCCCTGCTCGCCCGGGGCCTGCAGCCCGAGGACGTCGTCGCGGTGGTCACCGAGCGCGACCTGGACTGGCTGACCGCCGTGCTGGCCGTGTTCAAGGCCGGCGGCGCGTACCTGCCGGTCGAGCCGCACTTCCCGGCCGACCGGATCGCCCGGACCCTCTCCCGCGCGGAGTGCCGGCTGGTGCTCACCGAGCCGGGCAGCACCGCCTCCCTCGACGCCGCGCTGACCGGGCTGGCCGGGGTGCAGGCGCTGACCGTCGGCGGCGCCGCGGCCGAGGGGCACCCCGCCACCAGCTCCGGCGTGCAGGTGGGCCCCGACCAGCTGGCCTACCTCTACTTCACCTCCGGCTCGACCGGCGAGCCCAAGGGCGCGATGTGCGAGCACGCCGGGATGCTCAACCACCTCCTGGCCAAGATCGACGACCTCGGCGTCGTCGAGGGCGGGGTGGTCGCGCAGGTCGCGCCGCAGTGCTTCGACATCTCGCTGTGGCAGCTGGTGTCGGCGCTCGTCGTCGGCGGGCGGACGGTCATCGTGCCGCAGGAGGTGGTCCTCGATGCCGAGCGCTTCGTCGACCGGCTGGTCGACGAGCACGTCACGGTGGTGCAGGTGGTGCCGTCCTACCTCGAGGTCGTGCTGACCTACCTGGAGGCGCACCCCCGTGCGCTGCCGGACCTGCGCTGCGTGTCGGTCACCGGGGAGGCGCTGAAGAAGGAGCTCGTGCAGCGCTGGTTCGCCGCGCAGCCGGACATCGCGCTGGTCAACGCCTACGGGCTGACCGAGACCTCCGACGACACCAACCACGAGGTCATGCACGAGGTGCCGCACGGGGACCGGGTGCCGCTGGGCCGGCCGATCGCCAACGTCGAGGTGCGGGTGGTCGACGAGCACCTGGTGCCGGTGCCCCTGGGCGCGCCCGGGGAGATCGTCTTCTCCGGCGTCTGCGTCGGCCGCGGCTACGTCAACGACCCCGAGCGGACCGCGGCCGCCTTCGTGCCCGACCCGTACCGCCCAGGCCGGCGGCTCTACCGCAGCGGCGACTCCGGGCGCTGGCTGCCCGACGGCGAGCTGGAGTTCCTCGGCCGGCGGGACAGCCAGGTGAAGATCTCCGGCTTCCGGATCGAGATCGGCGAGATCGAGAACACCCTGCTGCGCGTGCCCGGCGTGCGCGACGGCGCGGTCGTCGTCGCCGAGGGCCCCGACCGCAGCCGGCACCTGGTCGCGTTCTGGACCGGCCCCGACCCCATCCCGGACGACGTCCTGCGGGACTCCCTCGCCGGCGCCCTGCCGGTGTACATGGTGCCGCGGGCCTTCCACCGCCGGGAGTCCCTGCCGCTGACGCCCAACGGCAAGATCGACACCAAGGCGCTCACCGCGCTGGCCGGGGAGCTGCTCACCGGCAGTCAGGAGCACGACGCGCCGACCACGCCGACCGAGCGGCGGCTGGCGGGGATCTGGTCGACGGTGCTCGGCGTCCCGGCCGACCAGATCGGCCGGCGGGACTCCTTCGCCGCCCTCGGCGGGACCTCCCTGTCGGCGGTGAAGCTCCTGGTCGCCCTGGGCCGCGCGGTGTCGCTGAAGGAGCTCCAGGCCGCACCCGACCTCGCCGCCCTCGCCGCGCTGCTCGACGGGCGCGCCGGCTCCTCCCCCGTCCCCACCCCCCGAACTCCGGAAGGCAGTGCCCGATGACGTCCTCGTCCCTGCTCGACGTGGAGCTGCGCCCCGGCAGCCCCCCGGTGCTGCGGGTCGGCTCCCCCGGGGACCCCGCGGCCTGGGCCGCCGAGCACCGCGGCGCGCTGCGCGCCGCCGTCCTCGAGCACGGGTCGCTGCTGGTGCGCGGCCTGGGCCTCGCCGACGCGGACACGGCCGCCGCCGTCGCCGGCCGGCTGACCGACCGGCTGGTCGGCGAGCGGGAGGCCTTCGCGCCCCGGGAGCCCCGACCCGGCGGGCTGTTCTCGAGCACGCCGTGGCAGGCCAACCAGCCGATGTGCATGCACCACGAGCTCAGCTACGCGCTCGAGGTGCCCGGCCTGCTGCTCTTCGCCTGCCTCACCGCGCCCACCTCGGGTGGGGCGACCGCGGTGGCCGACGCACCGACCGTCCTCGCCGCGCTGCCGGCGGACCTGGTGGCCCGCTTCGAGCGGGAGGGCTGGATGCTCACCCGCAGCTACAACGACGAGATCGGGGCCTCGGTCGAGGAGGCCTTCGGCACCGACGACCGGGGCGCCGTCGAGGACTACTGCCGGGCCAACGGGATCGAGTTCGAGTGGCAGCCCGACGGTGGCCTGCGCACCCGGCAGCGGCGCAGCGCCGTCGTCCGCCACCCCGTGACCGGCCAGCGGTGCTGGTTCAACCAGGTCGCCTTCCTCAACCAGTGGACGCTGGCCGAGGAGGTGCGCGAGTACCTGGTGGACGTGTACGGCGAGGACGGGTTGCCGTTCAACACGCGGTTCGGCAACGGCGACCCGATCGGCGAGGACGTCGTGCAGGTCGTCAACGAGGTCTACGAGGCCAACACCGCCCGGAACCCCTGGCAGGACGGCGACCTGCTGCTGGTCGACAACATCCGCACCGCGCACAGCCGGGAGGCCTACGAGGGCCCCCGCGAGGTGCTCGTCGGGCTCGCCGACCCGACCCGCCTGGCCGAGCACGCGCCGACCGCCTGACGCCCGCCCGCCCCCCTCCCCAGGAGTCCCATGTCCCAGCAGCTGACCGTGCCGCCGTTCGCGGTGGTCCCCGGTGCGCAGGTCCAGTCCGCCCTGCACGGGCGCGAGAAGCAGATCGTCGAGCTCGTCGAGGCCACCTACCTGCTGCACGCGGAGGGGGACACGGTCAACCCGCCGTCCTACTTCCTGCGCTTCCCCGACCGGCCCTCGGCGCGGATCATCGCGCTGCCGGCCTCCGTCGGCGGCGACGTCCGCGTCGACGGGATGAAGTGGATCTCCAGCTTCCCGGACAACGTGGCCGCCGGCATCCCCCGGGCCTCGGCCGTGCTCATCCTCAACGACCACGACACCGGCTACCCGTTCGCCTGCATGGAGGCGTCGGTCATCAGCGCCACCCGGACCGCGGCCTCGGCCGCCGCGGCCGCCGACTGGCTGAGCCGGAGCCGCAGCGGGGGCCGCCCGACCCGGGTGGGCTTCGTCGGGACCGGGCTCATCGCCCGGTACGTGCACACCTACCTCGCCGCGACCGGCTGGTCGTTCGACGAGATCGGCGTGCACGACCTCTCCGCCGACAGCGCGGCCGGCTTCCGCGGCTACCTGGAGCACTCGGGGACCTCGGCCCGGCTCACCCTGCACGACACGGCCGAGGAGCTGGTCCGCAGCAGCGACCTGGTCGTGTTCGCCACGGTCTCCGCGGAGCCGTACGTCAGCGACGTGTCGTCCTTCGACCACGCCCCGCTGGTGCTGCACGTGTCGCTGCGCGACCTCGCGCCGGAGGTGCTGCTGGCCTCGACCAACCTCGTGGACGACGTCGAGCACTGCCTCAAGGCGAACACCTCCCCGCACCTGGTCGAGCAGATGACCGGCAGCCGCGACTTCCTGCTCGGCACGCTCGCCGACGTCATGACCGGCCGGGTGACGGTGCCCGAGGGCCGGCCGGTCGTCTTCTCGCCGTTCGGCCTCGGCGTCCTCGACCTCGCGGTCGGCAAGGCGGTCTACGACGAGATCGCCGCGACCGGGCAGCTGCACGTCGTCGAGGACTTCTTCAGCGAACTGCGGCGCCACGGGTGAACGCCTGCAGCGGACCGGTGACCTCCTGCACGTACCCGTCGGCGCCCGTGACGGCGGAGGCGCCACCGGCCGGGCGCCGGGTGACCGGCGTTGACCTCGCCCGGGGGCTGGCGCTGTTCGGCATGTTCGCCGTGCACCTCTTCGACCCGTACACCGACAGGGGCGGCACGCTGACCGGCGAGGTCGCCGCGGGCCGGTCGGCGGCGACCTTCGCCCTGGTGGCCGGGGTCACCGTGGCGTTCCTGACCGGCGGACGGCGGATCCTGCACGGTCGCTCGCGCCGGGCGGCCGCCGCGGGCCTCGCCGTACGAGCCGCCGGGATCGGCACCATCGGACTCCTGCTGGGGTACGCCGGTTCCGACCTCGACCTGATCCTGGCCTACTACGCCGTGTTCTTCCTGTGCGCGATCCCGCTCATCGGACTGCCGCCGAAGGCCCTGGCCGCGCTGTCCGCTGCGCTGGTCCTGGTCGGCCCCCTGGTGCTCGTGGAGGCGGCGCGGCTGGGCCTGCCCGACAGCGGCACCGGTGAGCCGACGTTCGGCACCCTGGTCACCGACCCGGTCGGGCTGCTCTCCCAGATCTTCTTCACGGGCGTGTACCCGGTGGTGGCCTACATGGCGTACCTGTGCGCCGGGCTCGCCATCGGGCGGCTCGACCTGACGTCCCGGCGGCTGGCGATCCGGCTGCTGGGTGGCGGCGTCGCCCTGGTGGTCGCCGCGCAGGCGGTCTCGCACGTCCTGCTGTACCAGCTGGGCGACCTGGACCGGCTGATGACCGCGACCGGCGAGGACGCCATGACCCTGCTGTGGGACGCCGACCAGGGGACGACGTGGGACTACCTGGCGCTGGCCGCGCCGCACACCAACACGCAACTGGACCTGGCGAACACCCTCGGGTCGGCGATGGCCGTGCTGGGGCTCTCGCTGCTGCTCAGCCGGCTCCCGGCCGTCGAGCGGCTGCTCCGGCCCGTCCGCGCGGCGGGGGCCATGACGCTGACGCTGTACTCCGCACAGGCCCTCGTCATCGCCACCGGCGTCTTCGAGGACCAGCCGCTGACGCTGTACGCCTTCCTCGTGGCCGGTGCCCTCGTGGGGGCCACCCTCTGGCGCCGCTGGCGGTCGCAGGGGCCGCTGGAGGAGCTGGTGGGCCGGGCGGCGGGACGTGCGCGGCGAGCGGTGCTCGGCAGCCCGGCGACCCGCGTGGGCGCCGTGGACCGGGAGTGACCCCCGTGCCGCTCGCGTACGGCCGGCCGCCCTGGCCGCGGTCCGGACCCGACCTCGCCCCGCTGCCCGGGGTGTGCCAGGTGTGGTGGGCCCGGCCGGGCGACGTCCGCCCGGAGCACGACGCGCTGCTCGGGGAGGCCGACCTGGCCCGGCGGGAGCGGCTGGCCCGCCCGGCCGACCGGCAGCGGATGACGGCGGGCGCGGCGGTCGCCCGGCTGGTGCTCGGGACCGCGCTCGGGACACCGCCGGCCGACCTGCGGATCGACCGGACGTGCACCACCTGCGGCTCGCCGCACGGCCGGCCCCGGCTGGCCGACGCCGACGGCCCGGACTTCTCGGTCTCCCACTCCGGCCACTGCGTCGTCGTCGCCGTCCTGCCGGGTGGCCGGGTGGGCGTGGACGTCGAGCAGGTCGGCCGGTTCGCGCCCGGTGAGCTCGAGGAGCTCGCCTCGTGCGCCCTGGCCGACCCGGAGTGGGAGCAGGTGGCCCGCCTGCCGGTCGCCGCGCGGCCGCGGGCCTTCACCGTGTGCTGGGTGCGCCGGGAGGCGGTGCTCAAGGCCACCGGTCAGCGGCTCGACGTCCCGCCGGACGGGCTGGCCCTCACCCCGCCGCGGGTGCTGTCCCGGGACGGGCGGGAGCCGGTGTGGCTGCGCGACGTGTCCGCCCCGCCGGGCTTCGTCGCCGCGCTGGCGGGGCTGGGCACCCCCCCGGACGACGTCGTGCACCGCGACGCCGGGCCGCTGCTGCGTCAGACGAGCCGGCGGTCGTCCGGCCCCACCACGCGCAGCCACCGGTGGCCGTAGCCGTCGAGGGCCAGCTCGACTCCCCCGTCCCCGTCGACCGGCTGCTCGCCGTCGGACAGCAGGTCGACCAGCCGGTGCCCGGCATCGCAGCCCTCGAGGGTGAGCGGGACGGTGCGCGGCTCGGCGCCGAGGTTGTGGACGGCGACCAGCGCGCCGTCGTCCCAGCTGCACAGGTGGGCCAGCACCTCGGGGTGCGGCTGCTCGAGGACGGTGAACGCGCCCCAGCCCAGCTCGGGTGACTCCCGGTACCGGCGGACCAGCAGCTTCACGAACGACAGCAGCGAGTCGGGGTCGCGGCGCTGGTCGGCGACGTTGACGAAGCGCGGGGCGAACCCGCCGTCGACGACCGGGCCGGGCAGCCGGTCCGGGTCGGCGGTGGAGAAGCCGCCGTTGGGTCCCGACGTCCACTGCATCGGCGTCCGCACGGCGAGCCGGCCCTCGGCGTCGAGGTCCTCCCCCATGCCGATCTCCTCGCCGTAGAACAGCACCGGGGTGCCGGGCAGGGAGAACAGCAGGCTGTAGACCATGCGGATCCGGCGCGGGTCGCCGTCCAGCATCGGCGGTAGCCGGCGGCGCAGCCCGCGGCCGTAGACCTGCATGCGTTCCTCGGGGCCGAAGGCGGCGAAGACCTCCTGCCGCTCGTCGTCGGTGAGCTTGTCGAGGGTGAGCTCGTCGTGGTTGCGCACGAAGGTGGCCCACTGGCTGTCCGGGCTGATGGCCGGGCGCTGGGCCAGCGCGGTGGTGAGCGGACCGGCGTGGCCGCGGGCCAGGGAGAGGTAGAGGGCCTGCATGCCGACGAAGTCGAAGAGCATCGTCAGCTCGTCGCCATCGGCGCCCCCGAAGAAGTCGACCTGCTGCTCGTGCGGCAGGTTCACCTCACCGAGCAGGATGCCGTCGCCGGTGCGGCGGCCGACCAGCTGGCGCAGCGCGCGCAGGTACTGGTGCGGGTCCGGGAAGCGGTCCCGGTCCTCCTCCTGCACCTCCAGGAAGAAGGGCACCGCGTCGACGCGGAAGCCCGACAGCCCCAGCTGCAGCCAGAAGTCCATGACCTTGGCGACCTCGTCGCGCACCCGCGGGTTGGCCACGTCCAGGTCGGGCTGCTCCTTGTAGAAGCGGTGCAGGTACCACTCGCCGGTGGGCTCGTTGAAGGTCCAGAGGCTCTGCTCCTGGTCGGGGAAGACGACCTGGTCGGAGGTGTCCGGCGGCTCGTCGTCCCGCCAGACGTAGAAGTCGTGGAACGGGTCGTCGCGGCTGCGCCGGGCCCGCTGGAACCAGGGGTGCCGGATCGAGGTGTGGTTGACGACCAGGTCGGCGATCACCCGCATGCCGCGGTCCCTGGCGGTGCGGATGACCTCGATCAGGTCGCCGTGGGTGCCCAGCCGCGGGTCGACGCCGTAGAAGTCGGTGATGTCGTAGCCGTCGTCGCGCTCGGCGGTCGGGTAGAAGGGCATGAGCCACAGGCAGGTCACCCCGAGGTCGGCGAGGTGGTCGATCCGCTGTGCGAGGCCCGGGAGGTCGCCGCAGCCGTCGCCGTCCCAGTCCATGTAGGTCTCGACGTCGAGGCAGTAGACGACGGCGTTCTTCCACCACAGGTCCGCGGTGTCGGTGATGCGCATACCGGCGTCCCTACCGCATCCCGGGCTCGTCGAGCAGCTGGAACAGCAGGTGGTCCTGCCACTCGCCGGCGATGCGCAGGTACCGCGGGGCGACTCCGATGGGGGTGAACCCGCACTTGCGCAGCACCCGCTGGGAGGCGGCGTTGTGCAGCAGGGTGCCGGCCTGCAGCCGGTGCAGGCCGGCCTCGCCGAACGCCCACCTGGTCATCGCGGCGACCGCGGCGGTGGCGACCCCGCGGCCGGTGGCGTGCCGGGAGACCCAGTAGCCGAGGTCGCCGGAGAGGAACGGCCCGTGGACGACGTTGTTCACGCTGATCCGCCCGACCGGCTCGCCGTCCAGGAGGACCACCCCGGGCAGGATGCCGCCGAGCCGGTGCAGGTCCAGCAGCCGGGCGGTGTCCTGCCGCTGGAACTCCTCGGTCCAGTACCCGTCCGGGCGCGCGGGGTCCCACGGCGCGAGGTGGTCGCGGTTGGCCGTGAGCAGAGCGGTGAGGACCGGGACGTCGTCCTGGCTGACGAGACGGACGGTGACGCGGGGAGCCGGACGGCCCCGCTGCAGGAGCCCGCCACGAGCGTGCGAGTGGTGGGGAGCAGCGGGGTCCTTCATGGGAGGGCAGCCGGCTGCGGTTCCTGGTGGGGCCGGCGCGGCTGCGACGGGGCGGCCGGGTCGGTGGCCACCGCCGGGGCCGGGCGGGTCACGCCGAGCTGCGGCAGGACGTGCTCGCCGAAGGCGTCGAGGAAGGGCAGCTGCTCCTTGCCCACGTGGTGGAGGTAGATCTCGTCGAAGCCGAGCTCGGCGTACTCGGCGATCCACTCGGCGTGCTGCCCGAGGTCGGAGCTGACCCGGACGGCGCCCTCGACCGCCTCCTGCGGCACGTGCCGGCTGGCCTGCTCGAATGCCTCGGGGCCGTCGATGTCCCAGCACAGCGGCGGCGGGAAGGTGTTGGTGTGCCACTGCTCGTAGGCGATGGCCTTCGCCCGGTCCGGGTCGGGGTCCCAGCAGAGGTGCACCTGGAGCACGAGCCGGCCGCGGCCGCCGGCGTCCCGGTAGGCGCCGGTCAGCTCGCGCAGGGTCTCGTGCGGCTGGTTGATGGTGATGAAGCCGTCGGCCCAGTCGGCGTGCCGCCGCGCCGTCGGCACGCTCATCACCGGGCCGATGAGGGCGGGCTGCTGCTCGGGCAGGGACCAGATCTTGGCCCGCTCGACGTCCACCAGCCCGCGGTGGGTGACCTCCTCACCGGCGAGCAGGGCACGGATGACGTCGACGCACTCGCGCAGCCGGGCGTCCCGGATCCGCTTGGGGGGCCACGGGTCCCCGGTGATGCGTTCGTTCATCACCTGGCCGCTGCCCAGTGCCATCCAGAAGCGCCCGGGGAACATGGCCGCCAGCGTCGCGGCTCCCTGGGCGATGATCGCCGGGTGGTAGCGCTGCCCCGGCGCGTTGACCACGCCGCACGGCAGGCCGGTGGTGGCGAGCGCGGCGCCCAGCCACGACCAGGCGAAGCCCGAGTGCCCCTGGGCCTTGTTCCAGGGCGCGAAGTGGTCGGAGCACATCGCGGCGGTGAAGCCGACCTCTTCCGCGTGCTGGACCGCCCGCAGCAGCTCAGCGGGGTGCACCTGCTCGTGCGAGTTGTGGAACCCGATCACCGTCATGGCGGGCCCCTACCCCGCTGCCGCGGCCGCTACCTGCGGGATCGGCCGAGCCAGCGAGTCGACCACGCGGTTGGTGCCGGCGACACGCGCAGACCCGCCGCCGCACCCGACGACAACCCCATGATCAACACCGGTGGTGAGGGAGAGAGCCGCGGGGGTGGGGCAGGCGACGAGGCAGGGGGACCACCACGGCGACGCCGGCAGCGAACCGGGCGGCGGTTCGGTGCGCGGACGTCAGGCGGGGGCGGCGGTGCCGGTCCCCTCGGCGGGCGTGCTGGCGCCGCCGAGCAGCAGCAGCTCGGCGTCCGTGTGCTCCAGCGGTGCGGCGAACAGGTAGCCCTGCGCCAGCGCCACCTGACCGTCGCGCAGGTGGGTGCGCTGGCGCTCCTGCTCGATGCCCTCGGCGACGATCTCCAGGTCGAGGGTGTGCCCGAGGTTGATCAGCCCGCGCAGGATGGCCGGCATCGACTCGGCGTCGTCGATGGTGCTGACGAACGACCGGTCGATCTTGAGGATGTCGACGGCGAACTGCCGCAGGTGCGACAGCGACGAGTAGCCGGTGCCGAAGTCGTCGAGCGCCACCCGCACGCCGAGGCCGCGCAGCTCGTGCAGCCGCTCGGCGGCCAGCACCGGGTCACGCACCAGCACCGACTCGGTCAGCTCGAGCACCAGGGCCGACGGCGGCAGCCCGCTGGTCGTCAGCGCCGTCCGCACGTCGTCGAGCAGCCCCGGCGACCCGAGCTGGGACGGCGAGACGTTGACCGCCATCGACAGGTCGGCCGCGGCCGGGTGGTCGCGGCGCCAGGCGGCCGCGGCGGCGCACGCCTCGGTGAGGACCCACCGGCCGATGTCGGGGACCAGGCCGATCTCCTCGGCCACCGGCAGGAACCGCTCGGGCAGCACGACGCCGAGGGTCGGGTGCTCCCAGCGGATCAGCGCCTCGAAGCCGGTGACCCGCTCGCTGCCCAGGTCGACGACGGGCTGGTAGACCAGCCGGAACTGCCGGTCGGCGGCCGCGGCCCACAGGTCGGCCTCGAGCTGGCGGCGCTCCGCGGCGGCCGAGCGCATCTGCGGGTTGAACAGGACGTAGCGGCCCGGTCCCGTGCCCTTGGCCCAGTACATGGCGTTGTCGGCGTCGCGCAGCAGCGAGGACGCCGTCGCCGCGACGTCGCCGGTGGCGATGCCGATGCTCGCCGAGACGGTGACCCGCTGCCCGCCCAGGTCGACGGGGCCGGCGAGCGCGGCGAGCACCCGCTCGGCGATCCGGGTGGCCTCCTCCACGCCGGGCGAGCGCTCGACGAGGATGGCGAACTCGTCGCCGCCGAGCCGGGCGAGCGTGTCCTCGGTGCGGACGGCGGACTGCAGCAGCCCGCCGACCTCGCGGATGAGCCGGTCCCCGGCGGCGTGACCCAGGCTGTCGTTGACGGACTTGAAGCCGTCGAGGTCGAGGAAGACGACCGCCACCTCGCCGCCGCTACGAGCGGTGCGGCGCAGCGCGAGCTCCAGCCGGTCGGTGAACAGCGCGCGGTTGGCCAGGCCGGTGAGGACGTCGGAGAAGGCCAGCCGGGCCAGGTCGGCCTCGGTGCGGCGCACCCGGTGGGCGCCGAGGGCGGCTGCACCCGCGGCCGCGACGCCGCTGAGCAGCAGGTGCAGCAGCACCTGCAGGGAGCCGGTCACCAGGAGGGCGACGGCCAGATGGGTCGCGGTCAGCGTGGCCGCCAGCGCCCCGGCGAGGACCGCGATCTGCAGGCCGCGAGCCGGGGGCCGGGCCGGTACGTCGTCCACTGCTGGCCTTCCGTCGGGGAGCGCGTCCCCGACGGTCTCGGCGCGCCGGCCCGGCCGCTTGAGCGGACCGGGCCGGGCCCACCCCCAGGGGTGAGCCCGGTCAGCCGAGCCAGGTCCGCGCCTGGTCCGGGCAGGTCGGCGACCGACTGCCGCCGGCGGGTCGACCGCTCAGCTGCCGAGGAGGGGCTCGTACACCTCCTGGGTCCGGTCGAGGACCTCCTGCAGCTCGTCGGCGCCGCGGAACTCCTCGTCGATGTACTCCGCGCCCACCTGCTCGACGACCGCGGGGTCGTCGTGCGCGGTGCGCAGCGCGTCCTCGAGGACGGTGACGACCTCCTCGGGCATCCCGGCCGGGCCGGCGAGGCCGAACGTCGACCCGGACAGGGTCAGCTCCGGGAAGCCGGACTCGACCAGGGTGGGCGTGTCCGGCAGCCAGGACAGCCGCTCCTCCGAGGAGACCGCCAGCGGCCGGAACTGCCCGCTGTCGATGTTCGCGGTGACGTCCGAGGAGGCGTTGATGAGGACGGCGTCGACGTTCCCGCCGAGCAGCGCCGTCGTCATCTCCGCGTTGCCGTTGAACGGCACCGCGGTCACCTCGACGCCGTGGTCCTCGCGCAGCCGCTGCAGCTCGATGCCCTGCGGGGTCGAGGCCCCCGGGACGCCGACGGTGACGACGCCCGGCTGCTGCCGGGCGGCGGTGAAGAAGTCCGCGGCGGACCGGTACGGGGAGTCGGCACCGACCGCCAGGACGGAGGGCACCTCGGCCATGACCCCGATCGGCGTGACGTCGTCCTTGGTGTACCCCACCTCGTTGGCCAGGGGCGTGAGGACCAGCGTCCCCGCGGTCACCAGGGACAGGGTGTGCCCGTCGGGCTCGGCGGCGATCAGCTCCTGGGTGGCGAGCGCACCCGAGCCGCCGGGCAGGTTCTCGACCACCACGGTCTGCCCCAGCTGATCCTCCAGCGAGGCGCCGTACGCGCGGGCGGTCAGGTCGGTGGGCCCACCGGCTGCGTACGGGACGAGCAGCCGGATCTCCTCGCTCGGGTACGCGGCCGGGTCGCCGGCCGCGCTCCCTCCCTGCTCGGCGCAGGCGGTGAGCAGGCCGAGGGCGGTCAGCGCCGCGATGGTCCGGACGGGACGGGGCATCGTTGCCTCCAGGGACGTCGGGTGGCCTCAGCCGGGGGGGACCACGGCCAGGTCGGACGGGAAGGTCAGCCGGGCGCCGGTCACCGCCTGCAGGGCGTCGGGCGTGACGCCGGGCGCCACCTCCCGGACGACGAAGCCCTCGGGGCCGACGTCGAGGACGGCCAGGTCGGTGTAGACCCGGTCCACGACGGCCGCGGCGGTCAGCGGGTAGGTGCAGTGCGCCAGCAGCTTCGGGCGGCCGTCGCGCGTGGTGTGCGTGGTCACGACGAGGACCCGCTTCGCACCCACGGCGAGGTCCATGGCCCCGCCGACGGCCGGCGGCAACGCGGCCTCGTCGGTGGCCCAGTTGGCCAGGTCGCCGGTCTCGGACACCTGGAAGGCGCCGAGCACGCTGACGTCGAGGTGCCCGCCGCGCATCATCACGAACGCGTCGGTGTGGTGGAAGAACGAGCCGCCGGGCAGCAGGGTCACCGGCTGCTTGCCGGCGTTGATCAGCTCCGGGTCCTCCTCGCCGGGCGTCGGTGCCGGTCCCATCCCGAGGATGCCGTTCTCGCTGTGGTAGACGATCTCCTTGTCCGGCCCCACCACGTCGGCGACGAGCGTGGGCAGGCCGATCCCGAGGTTGACGTAGGAGCCGTCGGGGATGTCGCGGGCGACCCGGCGGGCGACGTCCGTCGGTGACAGCGGGCGGATCACGATCCGTCCTCTCCGGCGCTCGTCGGTCCCGTGCCGGGGGATGCCGTGCCCCCGCGCGCCCTCGCGAGCTCGGTCACGGAGCCACCTCCACCACGCGGTCGACGAAGATGCCGGGCGTCACGACGGCCTCGGGGTCGAGCTCCCCCAGCTCGACGAACTCCCGCACCTGGACGACGGTCAGCGCGGCCGCCGTCGCCATCGTCGGACCGAAGTTGCGGGCCGCGGTGCGGTAGACGAGGTTGCCCCAGCGGTCGGCGCGGTGCGCCTTGATGAGCGCGACGTCCGCGGGCAGGGGCCGCTCGAAGACCTGGCGGCGGCCGTCGAGGACCCGGACCTCCTTGCCCTCCGCGAGCAGCGAGTCCGCGCCGGTCGGTGTGAAGAAGCCGCCGAGTCCGGCGCCGGCCGCGCGCATCCGCTCGCTGAGGGTGCCCTGGGGGACGAGCTCCAGCTCGATCTCGCCGGCCCGCCAGAACTGCTCGAACCACACCGAGCCGGCCGAGCGCGGGTAGGAGCAGATGATCCGGCGGACGCGGCGCTCGCGGATCAGCGCCGCGATGTCGGTCTCCCCGCTGCCGGCGTTGTTGGTCACCACCGTGAGGTCCCGGGCCCCCTGCTCCAGCAGGGCGTGCACCAGCTCCACCGGGACGCCGGAGTTGCCGAAGCCGCCGACGAGCACGGTCGCGCCGTCGGCGACGTCCGCCACGGCCTCGGCGAGCGTGGCCACCCGCTTGTCGATCACGGCGCCGCCTGCCGGCGCCGGTACCAGCGCGGCGAGGTGGACGGCGGCGGGGTGAGCGCCGCCCGGACCACCAGGACGTCCGGTCCCTGGGCGTCGAGGCTCGCCGCCAGTGCGGCGGCGAACTCCTCGCCGAAGCCGTCGACCGCGCGGGCCGGGACGCCGAACGACCGCGCGAGGGCGACGAAGTCCGGGGTGGTCAGGTCCACGCCCCGGGCCGGGACGCCGGAGTGCAGCTGGTCGAACCGCAGCATCCCGTAGCCGCCGTCGTCGACGAGGACGGTCGTGACCGGCAGCCGTTCCTGGGCGAGGGTGGCCAGCTCCCCGCAGGCGAACAGGAAGCCGCCGTCCCCCACCAGCGCCAGGGCCCGGCCCCTGCCCGCGGCGGCCGCGCCGATCGCGGCGGGGAACGCGTAGCCGAGGGTCCCCCAGCCCAGCGCGTAGGCCAGCCGCCGCGGACCCGGCACGCGGGCGAAGGCGGCCGCCCAGTAGCCGGCGATGCACATGTCCGCGAGCAGCACCCCGGTCCGGTCCGACACCCGGTCGAGGGCGTCGAGCAGCCCCTCGGCCTGGGGCTCGTCCGCGCGCACCAGCGCCCGCACCTCCCCGGCCACCGCGTCCAGGGTGCTGCGGAGGGCGGGCAGACCGTCCCGCTGCGGCAGGCCGTCGAGCAGGGCGGCGAGCACGGCGGACACGTCGCCGGCCACGGTGACGTCGGCCGGGTAGTTCTTGCCGGCGTCGGCGGGGTCGACGTTGACGGCGAGCAGCGTCGGCGGGCGTGGCATCGCCCAGTTCTGGGTGTTCGTCCCGTCGAGGTCGCTGCCCAGGGAGACCACCAGGTCGGCCTCGTCCCACAGCCGGCCGACCGCGGGGACGTGCGGCGGGCCGGGCACCAGGCAGGGGTGGTCGGGCGGCAGCAGGCCGCGGCCGCCGAAGGTGGTGACCACCGGCGCGGCCAGGCGTTCGGCGAGCTCGCCGACGAGGTCGCCCGCTCCGGAGCGCAGCGCCCCGCCACCGGCCCACACCAGCGGGCGGCAGGCGCGGGCGAGCAGCTCGCGGGCGCGGGCCAGCTGGTCGCCGTCCACCGGCTGCTCGGGGTCGGGCGGCGCCGGCGCACGCCCGGGGCTGCCGGCCGGTGCGCCGAGGAGGTCGGTGGGGACCCCGAGGTAGACCGGTCCGGTGGCCGGCCGCAGGGCGGCCGAGCCGGCGCGGACGGTGTCCGCGTACAGGTCCCCGGGCGCCGCCGTCGCCACGGTGGCCTTGGTGACCGGGGCGAACATGGCGGCCTGGTCGCGGGTCTCGTGGAGCACGCCGCGGTACACGCCGGGACGCCGCAGTGTCGACGGGATGTCCGTGGCGACCACGAGCACCGGCGCCCCCGAGGCCATCGCCTCGCCCGTGGCGCCGAGCGTGTTCGCCGCACCCGGCCCCGTGGTCACCACGGCCACACCCAGCCGGCCCGTGGCGCGGGCGTACCCGTCGGCCGCGTACACGGCGGCCTGCTCGTGCCGGACCCCCACCACCCGGAGGCCCGCGGCGGCGGCGGCCTCCCAGACGGCGAGGTTGTGCACGCCGGGCAACCCGAACACCGTCTCCACGCCGAGGTCCCGCAGGCCCGCGACCAGGGAGTCCGCGCCCGTCCCCGATGCCGGGCCGCCCGCTCCGGCCCAGGTCGCCTCAGCCGCCGACGACATCGCGGAAGGTCTCCTCCGTCTCGGTGAACAGCCCGGCCAGGTCCGCGCTGCCCAGGAACTCCTCCGGCACGTACCGCGGGTCCAGGGCCTCGACGACGGCCTCGTCCTCGCTCGCGCTGCGCAGAGCGCCCTCGAGCGTCGAGACGACCTCGTCCGGCGTCTCCGCGGGCGCGATGACGCCGAACGTCGCCGTGCTCTGGGTCAGCTCCGGGTAGCCCAGCTCGACGAAGGTCGGCGCGTCGGCGTAGGGCAGCCGCTCCTCGGTGCCGACGGCCAGCAGCCGCAGCTCACCGGACTCGATCGCCGGCAGCACGTCCTGCGAGAGGTTCACGAAGCCGGCGGCGACGTTGCCGCCCAGCAGCGCGGTCTGCACCTCGGCGTTGCCCTCGAAGGGCACGACGGTCAGCGGCACGTCGTGGAGCTCGGTGATCCGCCGGGTCTCCGCCGCGTGGGTGTTGGTGGCTCCGGGGGTCCCGACGGTGACGGCCTGGGGGTCCTGCCGTGCCGCCTCGAACAGCGACTCCAGGTCCTGGTGCGGGGAGCCGGCCGGGACGACGATGCCGGAGGGCACCTGGGTGACCACGCCGATCGGGGCGAAGTCCTCGCGGGTGTAGCCGACGTCGTTGGCCAGGTAGTTGAGCACCGCGGTGGGCAGGGCCGTCATCGACAGCGTGTGGCCGTCGGGCTGCGACCCGATGA
Source organism: Geodermatophilus siccatus (assembly GCF_900103785.1). Taxonomy (GTDB): domain Bacteria; phylum Actinomycetota; class Actinomycetes; order Mycobacteriales; family Geodermatophilaceae; genus Geodermatophilus; species Geodermatophilus siccatus. The sequence continues at coordinate 67,098 of NZ_FNHE01000005.1, forward strand.
GCTCGGTGTACGCGGTGGCGCCGGACGCCCCGGGCAGGTTCTCGACGACGACCGGCCGGCCGAGCTCGCCCTCCAGGTGTGCGCCGAGCGCCCGCGCCGCGATGTCGGTCGGGCCGCCGGCGGTGTAGGGCACCAGCAGGCGGATGTCCTCCGAGGGGTAGTCGGCGGCGACGGACGCGGGGTCCTCGGCGCACCCGGAGAGGGCGGCGGCGGTGACCAGCAGGGCGGCGAGGGGGCGCAGGGGTCTCATCGTTCTCCAGGGGCGGACGGGACGTCGGTGTCGACGCTGTCGGAGGTGCGGCGGGTGTCGCGCCCGGGCGTCGGTGCCGTGCCGAGGTCGGCCTCGCCCTCGGGTTCGACGTGCCGGAAGGCGGCACGCCGCCGCCGGGCCATGACGAGGCTGAGGACCACCACCGCGGCCATGACGGCCAGCAGGCCGCCGGACAGGGGGCGGGTCACGAAGACGTCGAGGCTGCCGCCGGACAGCAGCATCGACTGCCGGAACGCCCGCTCCATGATCGAGCCGAGCACGAAGGCGAGGACCAGCGGACCGGGCTCGAAGCCGGTCTTCTTCATCAGCCAGCCGATGACGCCGAAGACCAGCACGACCCACATGTCGAAGGAGTCGTTGTTGACCGAGAAGACGCCGGCCATGGTCACCAGCAGCGCGAAGGCGGCGAGGACGCCGGCCCGCACCCGGAGCAGCTGCACGAAGACCCCGACCAGCGGGATGTTCAGGACCAGCAGCATCACGTTCCCGACGACCATCGAGGCGATCACGCCCCAGAAGATCTCCGGCTCCTCGCTGATCAGCTGGGGTCCCGGGGTCACCCCCTGGATCAGCAGGGCGCCGAAGATGAGCGCCAGCACCACGTTGGCCGGGATGCCGAGGGTCAGCAGCGGGATGAACGCCGAGGTGGACGACGCGTTGTTCGCCGTCTCGGGCCCGGCCACGCCCTCGATGGCGCCCCTGCCGAAGCGGCTGGGGTCCTTGGCGCGGCGCTTCTCCAGCGCGTAGGAGGCCAGCGAGGAGATCACCCCTCCGCCGCCGGGCAGCACCCCGATGACGAAGCCGAGCACCGAGCCGCGGGCGATGGCCCCGGAGGAGTCCCGGAGGTCCTGCCGCGTGGGCCAGATGTGCCTGATCCTGCGGGTGACCGCCTGCACCTTGTCGGTGCGTTCGAGGCTGTGCAGGATCTCGCCCACCCCGAACAGGCCCATGGCCACCGCGACGAAGTCCAGCCCGTCGAAGAGGGCGACCGAGCCGAACGTGAACCGGGTGGTGCCGGTGATGGGGTCCTGCCCCACGGTGGCCAGCAGCAGGCCCAGCGCCGCCATCGACAGGCTCTTCAGCGGCGACCCGCTGCCGAGGTAGGTGACCAGCAGGATGCCCAGGGCGGTCAGCGCGACGTACTCCGGCGGGCCGAAGGAGACCGCCAGGTCGGCCAGCGGCGGCGCGAGCAGCATCAGGCCGAGGACGGACAGGATCCCGCCGACGAACGAGCCGATGGCGGCGATGCCCAGCGCCGGCCCGGCCCGGCCCTGCCGAGCCATCTGGTAGCCGTCGAAGGTGGTGACGACCGAGGCCGCCTCGCCCGGCAGTCGCAGCAGCACCGAGGTGATCGTCCCGCCGTACATCGAGCCGTAGTAGATGCCGGCCAGCAGGATCACCGCGGTCGCCGGCTCGATGGTGTAGGTCAGCGGCAGCAGCAGCGCGATCGTGGCGGTGGGGCCCAGACCGGGCAGCACGCCGATGACGGTGCCGATGAGCACGCCGGCGAAGACGTAGAGCAGGTTGACCGGGTCGAGGGCGACCGCGAAGCCCTGGACGATGCCGTCGGAGATCCCCACGTCAGCCCCCCAGCAGCTGGTCGACCGGGCCCGCGGGGAACGGCACGCCGAGGACGACGACGAAGACCAGGTGGAGGACGATCGCGCCCGCCACGGCGAGGACGAGGGCCATCCGCCAGGACTCGCCGCCCAGGAAGCGCAGCCACGCGAACAGCAGCAGGAACGCCGAGACGACGAAGCCGATCGTCTGGAACAGGACGATGAAGAGCGCCAGGCCGGCCAGGCCCGCGACGATGCGCGCCGTCCCGGCCGTCCAGGGCTCGTAGTCCTCCGCCGGGTCGAGGAACAGCAGCACGACCGACGTGGCGATCAGGAGCCCGGCCACGATGGTCGGCCAGAGACCGGGGCCGGGCGCGGTGAGCTCGCCGAGTCCCATGTCCCGGCCCACGAGCACGGCGCCCACCCCCAGCGCCAGGAGCAGCAGCGGGGCGAGCCGGCGCAGCTCGGACCGGGCCGACCGGGGGTGTCGCGCGGGCGCCGGTGCTGGAGGAGACGCGGACATGGGTTCCTCGTCGGGTCGCGGCCGGGTGTGACGCCCGACACTACGAGCGGGCATTGTTCGTGGTCCAATTCCGAATCGGGACGCCGTTCATAACGCGTCTGCATCAATGGGGAGGAGCCGTGGAACTCCGCCACCTGCGGGCCTTCACCACCGTCGCCGAGGAGCTGCACTTCGGCCGGGCGGCCCGCAGGCTGCACCTCGCCCAGCCGGCGCTGAGCCAGCAGGTCAAGCAGCTGGAGCAGGACGTCGGCGCGGCGCTGCTCGAGCGGACGACCCGGCAGGTGCGGCTCACCAGCGCGGGCGCGGTGTTCCTCGAGCACGCCCACCGCGTCCTGCGGGAGGCCGAGCTGGCCCGCGAGTCGGTGCTGGTCACCGAGCGGGGCGAGCGCGGTGAGCTGCGCGTGGGGGTCACCGGTGTGATCACCTGGCGGCTGCTCCCCCGCATGGCGCGCGCCTACCGCCGGCGCTACCCGCACGTGCGGCTGGAGCTGCGGCCGTCGGTGTTCAGCGCCGCCCAGGTGAGCGCACTGATCGACGGGGAGATCGACGTGGGCTTCCTGCGGGCGCCGGTGCCCGCGGGACCGCTGGCCAGCCGGGTCATCCTCAACGAGTCCCTCATGGCCGTGCTGCCGCAGGACCACCCGCTGGCCGGCCGGCCGGAGGTGGACCTGGCCGACCTGTCCGACGAGAACTTCGTCAGCTACGTCTCCATGCAGGGCTCGGCGCTGCGGGACGCCGCGGTGCACGCCTGCTTCTCCGCGGGCTTCACGCCGCGCGTGGTCCAGGAGGCGCCGGACACGCACACCGTCGTCGCGCTGGTGGGCGCCGCGGTCGGCGTGGCCCTGATGCCCGCGTCGGCCGAGACGCTGCAGATCGAGGGCGTCGTCTTCACGCCGATCGCCGGTGGCGTCGACGTCCGGGTGCCGATCGCCCTCGCCTGGCGTGGGGGCGACACCTCCCCGGTGCTGGCGAACTTCCTCGCCACCGCCGAGGAGGTGCTGCCCAGCCCCGGGCCCGGGAGGGGCGGCCCCTGACCGGCACCCGGACGCCATCCGCGCCTACTCCTGGAGCAGCGGGCCGTAGACCTCGACGATCTCGTCGATCCGCGCCCGGAACTCCTCCCGGCCGATGAACTCGTCGGGCACGTACTGGTCCCCCAGGGCCTCGACCACCTCCGGCTGCTCCAGGCAGGCGGCGACGCCGTCCTCGAGGGTCTGCAGGACCTCGTCGGGCGTGCCGGCCGGAGCGGCGAGCCCGAACACCGACACGCTGTTGGTGAGCTCGGGGTAGCCCAGCTCGGCGAGCGTGGGCACCTCGGGCAGGTAGTCGACCCGCTCCTCCGGGCTGATCGCCAGCGGCACGAAGCTGCCGGCCTCGATGTTCTGCAGCACGTCCTGGGAGGCGTTGATGAAGACCGCGTCGACGTTCCCGCCGAGCAGCGCGGTGGTCATCTCGGCGTTGCCGGTGAACGGGACGAGGGACAGCTCGACGCCGTACTCCTCGGCCAGCCGCCGCAGCTCCATCGCCTGGGACGTCGTCGCGCCGGGCACCCCGACGGTCACCCGGCCCGGGTTCTGCTCGGCCTCGGCCAACAGCGCCCGGGCGTCGGCGAACCGCGACCCCTGCCCCACGGCCAGCACCGAGGGGATCTCGGTGACCGCGGCGATCGGCACGTAGTCGTCGTTGGTGTAGCCGACCTCCTCCTGCAGCGGGTTGGTCGCCGAGGCCGGCACCGCGATCAACGACAGGCTGTAGCCGTCGGCACCGCCCTGGATCATCGCCTGCATCCCGAGCGACCCGGAGGCGCCCTCCCGGTTCTCGACGACCACGGTCCGGCCGAAGTCCGCGGCCAGGCAGTCGCCGACGGTGCGTGCCGCCAGGTCGGTGGGGCCGCCCGGCGCGTACGGCACGTAGAGCGTGATGTCGTCGGCCGGGTAGTCCTGGGCGGCGGCTCCCTCCTCCTCGTCGCGTTCGGCCACGCAGGCGGTGAGCAGGACGGCGGAAGCCGCCGCGAGGACGGGCAGGGACGACCGGCGGGATCTCATGCGTGCCTCCACGGGGTGCGCTCGGGCCGGCGGCGGGTGGCGCCGTCGCCCCGGAGCCTGGTGTGCCGGTCGCCCGCATGTCATCCGGAGCGGCGAACCGTCATGAACCTGTGACCGTCGTCACGCGACGCCGTCGGAGGGGGACGGGGAGAGCGGCACCACGCCCGGTGTGCCGTGTGGGCGGCGGGCGGGCTGGGGAGTATCGGGGCGTGACGCGCACTCCCACCACCGACGAGTGGGGCATCGACGCCGGCTGGCTCGACGCCCTCGACGAGGAACACCAGGTCGCCGAGGCCACCATCGAGCGGCTGCGCGAGGTCATCGGCACCCCGCCGGCGGACCTCGAGGACCGCGCTCCCATCGTCGCCCGCCCCGGCGACGTCCTGGAGGTGGACGAGGCCGAGGTGACCCTCGAGGACGGCTCCGCCCGGCACGTCGACGGGGAGCTGCCCGACGACTTCCCGCTCGGCTACCACTGGCTGCAGGCTCCCGGCGGGCCGCGCCGCAGGCTCGTCGTCTCCCCGGGCCGCTGCTGGCTGCCCGACGACCGCGCCTGGGGCTGGGCGGTGCAGCTGTACGCCACCCGCAGCCGCGGCAGCTGGGGCATCGGCGACCTCGCCGACCTGCGCGCCGTCCGCGAGATGGCCGCGGACCAGGGCGCCGGGTTCGTCCTCATCAACCCGCTGCACGCCGTCGCCCCCACGCCGCAACAGGAGGCCAGCCCCTACCTGCCGGCCACCCGCCGGTTCCGCAACCCGGTCTACCTGCGGGTCGAGGAGGTGCCCGGCGCGGACGCCGTCGACCTCGACGGCGCGGCCGGTCGGGCACTGGGCGACGGCGAGCTCATCGACCGCGACGCGATCTGGGCGCGCAAGCGCGAGGTGCTGCACCGGGTCTTCGACGCCGCCGGCCGCGTCGACCCGGCCTTCCCGGACTGGTGGTGGCACCAGGGCCAGAAGCTGCAGGACTGGGCGACCTGGTGCGCGCTGGCCGACGTCCACGGCCCGGACTGGCACACCTGGCCCGCGGAGCTGCGGGACCCGCGCAGCGACGCCGTCGGTCAGTTCGTCGCCGAGCACGAGCGCGACGTCGCCTTCCACGCCTGGCTGCAGTGGTGCCTGCACCTGCAGCTGGAGCGGGCGACCGAGGGGATGACGGTCATCCAGGACCTGCCGATCGGCGTCGCCGGCGGCGGTGCGGACGCCTGGACCTGGCAGGACGTGCTCGCCCAGGGCGCGACCGTCGGCGCCCCGCCGGACGCCTTCAACTCGCAGGGCCAGGACTGGGGCTCCCCGCCGCTGGTCCCCTGGCAGCTGCGCGCCGCGGACTACGAGCCGTTCGTCGAGTCGATCCGGGCCACCATGGCCGGCGCCGGGGGCCTGCGCATCGACCACGTGATGGGGCTGTTCCGGCTGTGGTGGGTGCCCTCCGGCCAGAGCGCCGCGGACGGCGCCTACGTGCGCTACCCGGCCGAGGACCTGCTCGACATCGTCGCGCTGGAGAGCCACCGGGCGCAGGCCGTCGTCGTCGGCGAGGACCTCGGCACCGTCGAGGAAGGCGTCCGCGAGGCCATGGCCGAGCACGGCATCCTGAGCTACCGGCTGCTGTGGTTCGAGGACGACGACCCCGCCGAGTGGCCCGACGAGGCGATGGCCGCCATCACCACCCACGACCTGCCCACCGTGGCCGGGCTGTGGACCGGGGCGGACCTCGAGGAGCAGCGCGAGTACGGCACCGGGACCGACGAGGAGCTCGAGCGGGGCCGGACGTCGCTGCTGGAGAAGCTGCCGGGCCTGCGGAGGAACGCCCGGGCCGAGACGGCGGTGAAGCGGGCACACGAGCTGCTCTCCCGGGCGCCGTCGCTGCTGCTCTCGGCGACCCTGGACGACGCCGTCGGCGAGCGGCGCCGGCCGAACATGCCCGGCACCACCGACCGGCCCAACTGGTCGCTGCCGCTGCCGGTGCTGGTGGAGGACCTGCCCGCGCACCGGCTGCTGCAGGAGGTGGCCCGGACGCTGGCCGAGGGGGTCGGCCGCACCAGCGACCCGGAGGAGGACGCCCTCGGCGAGCAGCCCGGCGGGGAGGCCCGCGAGGGCGCCTGATCCGGGTCCGCGTCCGGCGCGGTCCCCGGTCCGGGGGCCGCGCCCGACGCGTCCGGGGCTCGACTCAGGACTCCGGGCCCTCCTGCTCGCGGGTGCCGCTGCCGTGCCCGTCCTCGAGGACGTCGTCGCCGTCGCCGCCGCGCTGGACGTCGTCCCCCTCGGTGCCGGTGGCGGTCGGGACCAGGCGCGGACAGCGCTCGTCGAGGTCGATCCCGACGACGAGCGGGTCGTGGTCGCTGGAGCGGTACGGGTCGGCGGCGTAGAGCGCCGGGTCGCCGTCGTACTGGTAGGCCGGGGACTCCACCGAGTTGACGTTCCAGTGCACGACGTCGGTGACCTTGGCGGTCAGGGCGGCGGTGCCCAGCGCGTGGTCCAGCGAGCCGGACAGCCCGCCGAAGACGTAGCTGTACCGGCCGGGGTCGAACCGCTCGCCGAGGTCGGTCCAGCCGGCGGCCCGCAGCTCCTCGACCGGGTCCTCCCGGCTGTGGGCGTTGAGGTCGCCCATCAGGACGACGTCCTGGTCGCCGGTGCGCTGCGCCAGCCCGGCGGCGAAGGCCGCGACCGACCGCGCCTGCCGGACGCGGTCGCCGTTCCACTCGCCCTGCCCGTCGCCGTCGTCGACGTTGTCGCCGGTGGCGTTGCCGGGCGTCTTGGACTTGAAGTGGTTGGCCACCACGGTGAAGGCGTCGCCGTCCGCGGCGAACGTCTGCGCCTGCGGCTCGCGGGCGTTGCCCCACACGGCCTCGTCGACCAGGCCGACCGGGTCCCCGACCGGCTGGACCCGGTCGGCGCGGTAGACGATCCCGTTGCGGATGGCGTCGCGCCGCACCCCGTACAGCTCCTGCGGCAGCGGCACGTAGGCCCACACCTCGGCGCCCGCGGCCTCGTCCAGCCGCCGCACGAGGTCGGCCAGCGCGGTGTCGGCGTTGCCGGGGGTCAGCCCCGTGGTGTCGGTGTCCTCGATCTCCAGCAGCGTGACGACGTCGGCGCCCAGCGCCCGGATCGCCGGGACGATCTTGCCGGCCTGCTCCTCGAACTCCGCGGGGCTGTCGGCGCCGCGGCCCGCGCCGCCGAGGGTGAGGAAGTAGTTGAGCACGTTGAACGTCGCCAGCCGGACGTCGCCGCCGACCGGATCTGGGGCTGCGGTGCGGGTGTCCTGCGGCGCGAGGACGCCGTCCGCGGTGCCGTCGGCCGGCTGCAGCCGCCACTGGCCGAAACCGAAGCCGAGGACGAGGGGCTCGGTGAGCTCCAGGACGTCGCCGACGCGCACCGGGCTGTCCGGGGACAGGTACGGCCGGTCCGTGAGGGACCGCGAGTCGTCCCGGCCGTCGTCGAGCAGGACCCTGCGCGCGGCGTTGCCGGCGACGACCGCGGCGGCCTCCGGGGTGCCCGGCCGGGCGACCTCGGTGGGCTGCACCAGCACGCCGCCCTCGGAGAGGGTCAGCTCGCCGTAGCGGGTGAGCGCGAAGACCTCGCTGACGGTCAACGCGTCGGCCGGCCGCACGAGCACGCCCTCGAGCCGCTCGCGGGCGGCGTCGTCGGCGGGCAGGTCGAGGGCCGCCGGTGCGGGCTCGGGCAGCAGGTCGCCGGTGCAGACGGCGACGGCGGTGCGCGCGGTGACCCGGGTCTGGCCGAACGACTCGCCGGGCACGCCGGTGACCGCGACCTCGTCGCCGAGCGCGACCGGGACGGTGCTGAGCACGAAGACGCCGTCCGACGTGGCCGGGTCGCCGTCGCCGGCGTCCTGCAGGTGGAAGCCCTCGAGGCCGTCGGGACCCTGCAGGTCGGCCACGACCGTGCCGCGGACCGTGACCGTCCGCCCGGCCAGCGGCGTGGCCGCGCCGCTGCCCTGCACCGCACCGATCGGGTGCGTCACCGGGGCCGCGCAGACGTCGGCCGGCTGCTGCCGGGGCGGCACGGCGGGCGCGGCCGACGCGAGGATCGGCAGGCCGGCGACCGCGAGGGCGACGACGGAGATGCCGACGGCGGCACGGACGGCGCCGCGGCCGGGACGGGTCGGTGGCTGCACGGGGACCTCCGGTGGACGACGAGGACGACCGGACGCTGGCAGCGCCACGTGGACGCTGCAGTCACGGTAGGTGTCCGACCGATGACACGCCCACTGCGGATGCGCGTGACCGTCGGTGACCTCCCCGGTGACCCGTGGTGCGCGGTGCGGACCCCGCCTCCCCTGGTCACCGTCCTCCGCCACCCGACGCTGGGATCGAACAGGCGTTCGACCTCGTGCGACACTCTCCGCGTGGCTGGCGGCATGCACCCCGGGCGGTCCGGTCGCTCCCTCGGCGAGCGCGCGGCGCGCTCGGGCCTCGGTCCGCCCGAGCCCCCGGCACCGCCCCCGCCGCCGGCCTCGACGAGCCGGCCCGACCGTGCGCGCGGCCGGCACTGCTGGGTGCACGACCCGCCCGGCGCCCCCGGTGTGTGGCCGGGGCTGCTCGTGGAGTGGCGACAGGGCGAGGACGGCTGGTCCGGCCGGGTCACCTACGCCGTCGCGGGGCCGCAGGGCACCGTGCTCGTCGAGGCGTGGGTGCCCGCCGCTCTCCTCGAGCAACGCTGATCACGGGTTACCGCCGCCCCCGGGTGGCTATGGCCTCTCCCGACGCACCGCCCCCCGACGCGGAGGAGAGAGACCCGTGAGCGAGCCCGACCGTCCCAACCTCGACGACGTCATGGAGACGACGGAGTCGGCCCCGCGCGACCGGCAGCAGCACGCCGGGGGCTACACCCGCTCCGACGACGAGCTGCAGCACCGGACCGAGCACGAGCGGCAGATGGTGGACGCCGACGACGCCGACCCCGCGGGCGCCGACGTCCACTCCGCGACCGACTGACCGATGACACCGCGGTCCTCCGGACCGCACCGCGGCCACGTGCCGTCCCCGTCCGGCGCTGAGCCGCTGCCCGTGTCCCCGGCGGGAGGCCTCCGGCCCCCACGCCGGACCCACCGCGGCCACGTGCCGTCCCCGTCCGGCGCTGAGCCGTCACCGGTCCGGAGGAGGTGCGGGTGAGCCGCCTGGGGCCGGGGGACGTCGCCTGCTGGGTGCTGAAGTCCACCCGCCCGCCGGAGCTGATCGACCCCGGCTGGCGGGAGGGCACGGTGCTGGGGCTGACCCGTTGCGTCCGGCGCTCCTACCGGCTGGACCTCGTGCACCCGGGCCAGCCGTGCCTGCTGTGGGTCAGCGGCCGGACCGACCCCGGCGTGCACGCGCTCGGCGAGGTGACCGGCGGGGCCGAGGAGCGCGACGGCGGACCGGTCCTCCCGGTCCGGCTGACCCGGCTGCCCTCGCCCGTCGCCCGCGCCGACCTGCTGGCCGACCCGGTCGCCCGCGACGCCGAGGTGCTGCGGATGCCGGCCGGCAGCAACCCGTCGTGGCTGTCCCCGCAGCAGTACGCCGCCGTCCTCGCCCACCTGCCCCCGCACCCGGACGCCGCGCTGGGACCATGGCCGGTGTGACTCCCACCCGGTACCGCTGGGGCGCGATCGCCTGGCTGCTGACCCTGCAGTTCTTCGTCGTCGAGACCGTCGTCCAGCTGCAGACCGGCGGCTCGTACAGTCGCGCCGACGACGTCATCAGTGCCCTGGGGACGTCGGACTCCGCGGCGCCGCTGCTGATGAACGCCTCGTTCGTCCTGCAGGGCCTGCTGATCGCCGTCGGCACGGTCCTGCTGCGCCCCGCGCTGGCCGGCCTCGGCGGCCGGATGGTCCCCGCCTTCCTGACCGCGGCCGCCGTCGGCGTCGTCCTCGTCGGGCTCTTCCCGCTCGGCAGCCAGGACGACCTGCACCAGGCCGGTGCCGGGCTGCACTTCGTCGGCGGCGGGCTGGGGCTGCTGGCGCTGGCGTACGCCGTCCGGCCGCGCTCGGAGGCCCTGGGGACGGCGCTGGCGCTGCTGGGCCTGCTGAGCAGCGCGATGACGGTCTTCTTCGCCCTCGGCATCACCACGTTCCTCGGCGAGGGCGGCACCGAGCGGGCCTCGGCCTACCCCATCCCGATCGGGCTCGCGCTGGCCGGCGGCGCGCTGTGGGCGCTCAGCCGGCGCCCGCAGGTCGACCCGCGCCCCTCACGCCGCGAGCTGCGCTCCCAGGAGCGGGCCGAGCGCGCCGAGCGGGCCCGCGAGCGCGACGCCGCCCTGGAGGCCGCGACCGCCCGCCCCGAGCCAGCCCGGGCGCAGACCGACACCGAGCCCGACGACGACTTCGACCCCGAGGACCCCTGGGCGGCCTCCCGGCGCCGCAACTGAACCCGTCTCACCCGGTCGGCTGGAACCGGAGCACCTCGCTGACCGGACGCCGTCCCGACACGGGGCCGTCGGTGGTCGACGGGTAGCCCATCCGCAGCAGCATCTGCGGGTAGCCGACCAGCGAGAGCCGGGCGCGCATCCGGGTGCGGGTGGCCGGCCAGTCCAGCGCCTGGGTCAGCGGCGAGGTGGCCAGCCCCTCCACCGTCGCCGCGAGCAGCAGCCGGCCCAGCGCCCGGCCGGCCAGCAGCCACGCCGTCCGGTCGTCGCCGTCGGTCCCCAGCAGGACGACGGTCGGCCGCTCCACCTCCGGCGGGGGCGCCGCGGGGTCACCGGCCGGCAGGAAGTCGTGCGGGGCGCGGCTGCCGGCGACGAAGTCGCGGACCAGCCAGTTCGACGGCCGCGTCGCCGGGTCCTCCTCCGGGACCGCGCCGACCGGGATGCCGTCCACCGCCGCCGGGTCGGTGCGCAGCCACCGCTCGAGTTCGGCGAGGTACTCGGGGTCGCTGCGCTCGAGCTCCTCGGCGCGGGAGACCAGGAAGGCGGTGGCGAGCTCCTCGTCGGAGCCGGTGACCGTCTTGACCCAGACACCCAGCAGCCCGGCGTCGGCCTGCATCCGCTCCAGCACGCCCTCGGGGACGGCGCGCGGCAGGAACGGCGCCCGCTCGGTGTGCCGCCGGCCGATCGCCTCCGCCAGGGCGGCGTCGGCGGGCGCGACCTCGCGCGGTGCCCCGGCGCGCACGGTGGCGAGGTGGTCGGGGTCCTCCGCTGTCGGCAGCAGCTCGACCTCCGCCTCGACGCCGGCCGCCCGCAGCGCGACGGCGGCGAACTCGGCGGCCACGCCGCAGCTGATCACCTGCTGCCGGCCGGTCCGGTCCAGCACCGGCAGCGCCCGCTCCTGGTCCCGGTGCAGCTCGAGGCGGTCGTCGGAGGCGGTGAACCGCCACGGCTGGGTGTTGTGGATCGACGGTGCCCGGGTGGCGGCGGCCACCACCGCCGTCCACTGCTGCTCGTCCATCCCGACTCCTCCCCGCCCGGGACGACGACACCCCGGGACTCTCCTGCCTAGCCCATGGACGGCGCCAGGTCGACGGTCCCGGGACCTTCCCGGGACCGGCCCGTCCGGGGGACGATGCCCGCCATGAGCGCACCCGACACCGGTGTCCGGCGCCCGCGTGTCCTGGTCGGCTACGACGGTTCGCCCAGCGCGGTGAACGCGATCGAGGCGGCCGCGGCACTGCTGCCCTCGGCCACCGCCTCGATCCTCAACCTCTGGGAGCCGCCGTTCACCTCGCCCGAGCTGCGGCACCGCGTCATGGAGCGCGCCGCCAACGCCGAGGCGCTGGGCCTGCTGGTGGAGAACGAGGGCAGGGCCGAGGCCGAGCGGCTGGCCGGAACCGGCGTGAAGCTCGCCAAGGCCGCGGGCTGGGACGCCGAGCCGCTGGTCAAGCGCACCTTCGGCGGCGACGGTTACGCGTTCGCCCGCACCGCCGAGGAGCTCGACGCCGACCTGATGGTCGTGGGCTCGCGCGGGATGAGCGGCATGCGCGCCTCGATGGGGAGCGTCTCGGAGCTGGTGGTGCACGTCAGCCCGGTGCCGGTGCTCGTCGTGCCGCACCCGCTGACCACGGTCGAGTGGGCGGCGGTGGAGTCCGGGCCGGTCGTCGTCGGCAACGACGCCTCGGAGCACGCGCAGCGGGCGCTCACCGCGGCCACCACGCTGTTCCCGCACCGGAAGCGGCTGATGGTCACCGTCGAGGAGTCCGTGGGCTCCCCTGCCCCGTCCCCCGTCGAGGGCACCGAACTGGTCACCGTCCGCTGCTCCGGGCGGGCCGGCCGGCCGCGGGCCACCGCGGCGACCCTGGCCGACGAGGCCGCCCGCCGCCGCGCAGCGGTGGTCGTCGTGGGCAGCCGCGGCCGCGGGGGCGCCCGCGACACCCTGGTCGGCCACGTCACCCGCGCGCTGCTGCACTGCGCGCACCGGCCGGTGCTCGTCGTCCCGTCCCGCCCGGCCGGCTGAGCTCAGGCGCTCGCGGCGGCCCGCTGCACCTCCGGGTCGGGCCGCCGCACCGCCGCGCGCCGGCGGGACAGCGCCACGCCGGCCAGGCAGACCGCGCCGCCGGCCACGGCCAGGGGCGGCGGCACCTCGTCGAGCAGCAGCCAGCCCATCAGCACCACCAGCGGCGGCACGAGGTAGGTGGTGACGCCCAGCCGCCCGGCGTCGGTGCGCGCCAGCGCGTAGGCCCAGGTGCTGAAGGCCAGCGCGGTCGGCACCGCGCCGAGGTACACCAGCCCGGCCACCGACCCGGGCGAGGCCGCGCCCAGCTCCGCGACCAGCGACCCGGCCCAGGGCAGGCAGCACAGCGCCCCGACCGCGCAGGCCGTGGCCGTGACCTGCAACGGGGGCAGCCGGCGCAGCACCGGCTTCTGCGCGACGACCCCCGCGGCGTAGGTGACCGCGGCGACCAGGCAGAGCACCACGCCGAGCACGTCGGCCTCGGCGCCTCGGGTGGCCAGGCCGATGAGCAGCACGCCGGCGAAGGCCACCGCCAGGCCGGTGACCAGCCACCGCGGGAAGCCCTCGCCCAGCCACAGCCCGGCGAGGACGGCGATGAGGATCGGCCCGACGTTGACCAGCATCGCCGTCGTCCCGGCGTCCAGGTGCTGCTCGGCCGCGTTGAGCGCCACGTTGTACACGCCGAACCAGCCGATCCCGCAGACCGCGAGCAGGCCCCACTCCCGCCGGGTGGGCGCCACCCACGGCCGCCCGACCGCGAGGAGGAGCAGGCCGAGCACCGCGGTGCCGACCAGCAGCCGGCCCAGCGCCAGCGCCCCCGGCGAGAGGTCGGCCCCCACGGCGCGGATGCCGACGAACGCCGACGCCCAGGCCAGCACGGTGGCGGCGACGGCGGCGAGCACGGGGACGGGGACGCGACGGGGCACGCAGCGACCCTAGGCACCGCCCACGACGCTGCGCTGGCGCTTCCCGGACGCTGTCCTCCCCGTTGCGGAGACGGGCAGGACCGCTGCGTTCAGCCGCGCAGGTGCTCGGCGTAGGTGCGCCGCCCGCGCGCGCCGCGGGTGGGCAGCGCGCCGCCGTCACGGACCGCCGCGGAGAGCCGGCCCGGCACCGGGGTGGCCACGACGTGGGCGTTCGACTCCCGCGCCGCCGCCCACGCCCGCGCGACCTCCGCCGCGGTGAGCTCCTCGGGTCCGCCGAACTCGACGACGTCCCCGGCCGGCGCCCCGAGCGCCACCTCCGCGGTGTGGGCGGCGGCCTCCGCGACGTCCACCGGCTGCAGCCGCCAGCCCATCGGCACCGGCAGCACCGGCCCGCGCCGGGCCGTCGTCAGCAGCTGGTCGACGAAGTCGTGGAACTGGGTGATCCGCAGCAGCGTCACCGGCAGCCCCGACGCCAGCAGCACCTGCTCGGCGGCGTACTTGGCGTGGTAGTAGCCGTAGGGGATGCGGTCGACGCCCACGATGGAGACGAACACCAGGTGCCGCAACCGGTCCCGGTCCACCGACTGCACCAGTCGCCGCGTACCGGCGACGTCGGCCTCCCAGTAGTCCCCCCGCGCGTCACTCGCCGCGTGCACGACGACCTCCGCACCGGCCAGCGCCGTCGGCAGGTCGCGGCCGGTCGCCAGGTCGCCGCGCACCCCGCCCGGACCGGTCCCCCGCCGCGACATCTGCCGCACGCGGTGGCCGCCGTCCTGCAGGCGCTCGACGACCAGGCGGCCGAGCCGCCCCGTCCCTCCCGTCACGAGAACGTCCATGCCCGGCAGTCTGGCCGGACCGTTCCGTCCCGGCGTGGCAGACCCGCCGCATCTCACATGCGAGATATCGTGACCGCTCGTGACGGCCACCGACCCCACCACCGACACCGCTGGCACCCCGACGTACGAGGCCGCTGCCAGCACCGCGGCGCACGAGGCCACCGCCATGCAACGCATCGGCATGCTCGTCCGCGACGCCCGCCGGCACCGCGGGCTGACCCAGCAGCAGCTCGCCGAGCGGCTGGGCACCAGCCAGAGCGCCGTCGCCCGCATCGAGCAGGGGGGCCAGAACCTCACCCTCGAGCTGCTCGGCCGGCTCTCCGAGGCGCTGGAGCGAGAGCTGTTCAGCGTCGGCCCGTCCGGCCCCACCCACCTGCGGGTCGCCGGCGGCGTGCCGCTGCGCGGCAGCGTCGTCGTCAAGTCCTCGAAGAACGCCGCCGTCGCACTCCTGTGCGCAGCGCTGCTCAACCGCGGCCGGACGACGCTGCGCAACGTGGCCCGCATCGTCGAGGTGGACCGGATCCTCGACGTGCTGCGCTCGATCGGCGTCTCGGCGACCTGGGACGGGACCGGTCGCGACCTCACCCTCGTCGTCCCCGACGAGCTCGACCTGGCCGGCATCGACGCCGACGCCGCCCGCCGCACCCGCAGCATCATCATGTTCCTCGGCCCGCTGCTGCACCGGGCGCCGTCGTTCGACCTGCCCTACGCGGGCGGCTGCGACCTGGGCACCCGCACCGTCGAGCCGCACATGATCGCGCTGCGCCCCTTCGGGCTGGAGGTCGAGGCCCGCGGCGGCAGCTACCACGCCGCGGTCACCGCCCCCGGCACGGCCGACCGCACCATCGTGCTGACCGAGCGGGGCGACACCGTCACCGAGAACGCGCTGCTGGCGGCGGCCCGCGTCGACGGGACGACGACCATCCGCAACGCCAGCTCCAACTACATGGTCCAGGACCTCTGCCTGTACCTGCAGCTGCTCGGCGTCGAGGTCCAGGGACTGGGCAGCACCACCCTCGTCGTCCGCGGGCGGCCGGTGCTCGACGCCGACGTCGACTACACGATCAGCGAGGACCCGGTGGAGGCGATGAGCCTGCTGACCGCCGGCATCGTCACCGACTCCGAGCTGACCGTGTGCCGGGCGCCGATCGAGTTCCTCGAGGTGGAGCTGGCCACCCTCGCCGAGATGGGGCTGCGCTACAGCCTCTCCCCGGAGTACCTGGCCGCCAACGGGCACACCCGGCTGGTCGACGTCACCATCTCGCCGTCGCAGCTCAAGGCGCCGATCGACAAGATCCACCCGATGCCGTTCCCGGGCCTCAACATCGACAACCTGCCGTTCTTCGCCGTCATCGCGGCCGCGGCCACCGGCTCGACGCTGATCCACGACTGGGTCTACGACAACCGGGCGATCCACCTGTCCGACCTCACCCGGCTCGGCGCCGACGTCCGGCTGCTCGACCCGCACCGCGTGCTGGTGAGCGGCCCGACGCGCTGGTCGAGCGCGGAGGTGGTCTGCCCGCCGGCACTCCGCCCGGCGGTGTGCATCCTGCTGGCGATGCTCGCGGCCAAGGGGACGTCGGTGCTGCGCAACGTCGACATCATCGCCCGCGGCTACGAGCAGCTCTACGAGCGCCTGGTCGAGATGGGCGCCCGCATCGAGGTCTTCCACGACTAGGCCGCCGACGTGCTCGAGGTCGCCGCAGCCGACGTGGCGGGCTTCTTCGCGCCCGAGCGGCCCGGCCCGCTGGTCCAGCAGCACATCGCGCACACCGGCGTGGGGGTCTGCCGGGTCGACCGGTGGCCCGCGCCGCGGACCGTGGTGGCCGAGTCGGCCGGCAACGTCGCGCTGCGCGGGGTGCCGCGCGACATCGACGGTCTGGCCGGGTTCGTCGAGGCGCCACCCGAGTGGCTGCCGACGCTGCGCGCCATCGACCCGGGCACCGCGATCTGGCCGCGCGTGATCGCCGTCCTGCCACCCACGGCGGAGACACCGCCGCCGGTCGCCGCGGTCCGGCGGCTGGGAGCGGGCGACGCGCCGGCACTGGCCGTGCTCTCCCCCTCGCTCGCCTGGATCGGCGCGACCTGGGGCGGCGCGGCCGGGCTCGCGGCGTCCGGGTGGGCCTGGGCCGCGTTCGACGGCGACCGACCGGTCTCCGTCGCGTGCCCGTTCCTGGTGGGCCGGCGGTTCGAGGACCTCGGCGTCGTGACCGAGCCCGGGGCCCGAGGCCGCGGCCTGTCGACGGCGTGCGCCGCCGCGGTGGTGGCCGACGTCCGTTCCCGCGGGCGCACGCCGACCTGGACGACCAGCCCCGACAACCGGGCGAGCCTGGCGGTCGCGGCCCGGCTCGGCTTCGTGCGGGAGCGCGACGACGTCCTCTACGCCGTCCGCACGCCGATCCCGCCGGTCGACTGAGAGAGGACCCCCCGCCCCCCACCGCTCGCAGGCTCGGGGCGGGACCCTGCAGGAGGGCCGGGGACCTGCAGGGACCAGTGGGGCCCGTGCCGGGGCCGCCGTGCCGCTCCCACGCCGTTCCGGCCGCCCTGGCGCCGCTGCACCAGCGCGGACGCGCGAGGAACAGCGCGAGAGCGCGGGCCGGTCGAGCCGTTCAGCGCTCCTGGTCGGTGGGGCGCACCAGCACCTCGTTGACCGCCACGTGCGGCGGCTGGGTGACCACGTAGACGATCGCGCGGGCGACGTCCTCGGCGTGCAGCGCCCGCATGCTCGTGTACATCTGCACCGACGCCGCCTTGGCCTCGGACTGGGTGATGTGGTCGGTCAGCTCGGTGCTCACGGCGCCGGGCTCGACCAGGGAGACGCGCACGCCCGTCGTCGTCACCTCCTGGCGCAGCGACTCGCTGAAGGCGTTCACCGCCCACTTGGAGGCGTTGTAGACCCCGGCGCCCTTGCGGGCCTGGCGGCCGGCGACGCTGGAGATGTTGACGACGTCGCCCGAGCCCTGCTCGACCATGCCCTCGATCGCCGCGTGCGTCATGTACATCAGCCCGAGCACGTTGGTGTCGAGCATGCGCCGCCAGTCCTCGGGATCGGCGCCGACGATCGTGCCGAGCAGCATCACCCCGGCGTTGTTGACCAGGACGTCGAGCCCGCCGAGCCCGCTGCGGGTGCGGGCGACGGCGTCGCGGCAGGACGCCTCGTCGGTGACGTCGAGGTCGAGGGTGACCACCTCCGCGCCGGCCTCGCCGAGCCGAGCGGCCAGGCCGTCGAGCCGGTCGCGACGACGGGCACCGATCGCCACCGACGCGCCCGCCTCGGCCAGGGCCACGGCCGTGGCCTCGCCGATCCCCGACGACGCCCCGGTGACCAGCGCGACCCTGCCGGACAGCGGGCGGGCGAGCTCGGTCATGCGACCTCCTCGTCGTGCGGCCACCGGGTGCGGCCGTCGTCCCAGCCTCGCCGATGCTCCCCGTCCCGGCAGCGCGGGCGGGTCAGACCAGCGTGACGCCGAAGCCGCGGACGGCCAGCCGCACCAGCACCGGGCCGGGGCGCAGCAGGTCGTCGACCCGTGCCGCCGAGGCGACCTCGAGGTCGGCCAGCCGGGCTGCGGCGGCGTTCGGGCCCACGCGGCGGGCGCGGTCGAGAGCGGCCGCGTTCGCCCACACCTTGCGCCGGGACTCGCGCAGGAACACCTGGCTGGCGGTGCGGTTGACCGGGGCCAGCAGCCGGTCCAGCCGCGTCCGCCGTCCCCCGGCGCGGTGCAGCTCGCCGTCCTCGGCGGCGACCCGGGAGGCGAGCACGCGGTCGATCCGCTCGTGGTCGCGCCCGCGCATCGCCAGCACCGCGGGGGTGTCGAACTCCTCCGGCGGGATGACCCGCACCAGCGACTGCGGCAGGTCGTAGTTGATGTGCGCGTTCATGCCCAGCAGCACGTGCGCCTCCGGCGGCAGCTCCGGCCGCGCGCCGAAGGCCAGCCGCCACGGCCGGGGGGCCGACGCCGGGTCGCGGCGGTGGGCGGTCAGCGCGTCGAGGTAGAGGCCGGCGAAGTCGACGTCCCACTCCTCGACCCAGGCCGGGTCCTCGAAGGCGCCCGCGTCGATCGCCGCGCCCACGGCGACCGTCGTCCGCAGGTACACGCCCAGGAAGAAGCGGGCCGGGTCGCGGTCGGCCTCCAGCGGCGCCAGCAGCTGCCCCATGCGGTCGACCAGCGCCGCGACGGCCTCCGTCACGCTACGGCCCCGTTGCAGGGTCCCGCCGCGGCCCCGTACCGAGGCTCGCCCCGAGCGTGCGAGGGGTGAGGAGGACGGGGTCCTTCCACGGTGGGGGCAGCGGGGTCCTCCACGGGGTCCTTCCTCAGACCAGCGCGTCGAGGCCGTCGTCCGGGGGCAGCGTCATCGCGGCGTCCACCGGTGGGCGGTGCGGCTGGTCCAGGCCGCGCATGCGGGCCGCGTGCAGCGCGAGCAGCAGGTTCAGCCGGAGGGTCGGGTCGGTGGTGAAGGGCCCGAGCAGCCGCTCCAGCTTGCCGATCCGGTAGCGCATCGTGTTGTAGTGGAAGTGCAGGCGGCGCGCGGACTCCGCGACGTTCAGGTTCGTCTCCAGCAGCACGCGCAGCGTCTCCCGCAGGTCGGCGGAGTCGGGGTCGGCGGCGTCGGCCAGCGTCCCCAGCACCTCGTCGACGTAGTTGCGCAGCTCGGTGCTGTCCGGGATCAGCGACAGCAGCCGGAAGACGCCGAGCTGGTCGAAGTGGGTCACCGCCTGCGTCCCGTGGATCTCCTGGCCCACGCCGAGGGCGCGGGACGCCTGCTGGTGGGCCTCGCCGAGCGCCGACAGCGAGCCGGCCGGGCGACCGATGCCGGTGCCGAGCACCCGCCCGACCCGGCGCACCCGGGCGTTGACCCGGCCGGTCACCGCGCTCACCAGCGAGGTGATCTCCTCCGGCGTCCGCCCGTCGAGGGGCAGCACGGTGACGATCTCCGTCGACAGCCCGGCCACCGCCGCGCCGGAGACCTCGGTCTCCAGCGCGGCTCGCCAGCCGTCGGCCAGCCGGTCGAGGACGTCGAGGGCACGGGCGGGGTCGGCCTGCGGGTCGGCGGCGGTCTCCGTGGCGGTCACCAGGACGACGACCGGGCCGTCGAGCCGCCAGCCGAAGGACCGGGTCTGGGCCAGCGCCCGCTCGGTGTGCCGCAGCGACCCGGCGACCAGCCGGCGCACCAGGTCGCCCTGGAAGCGCAGCTCGACCGAGTGCACGGCCTGCTGGCGGATCACCGAGAGCGCCGCCACCACCGCGGCCCGCTCGAGGAGGGCGCCGGCGCCCACCAGCAGCGGCCCGGTCCGGTGGACGGCGACCAGCCAGCCGTGCCGCTGGTCGCCGGCCATGATCGGCGCGACCGCGTACTCCCCCACCCCGCCGGGCAGCTCGTGGTGCCCGGGCACGAGCAGGATGCCGTCGGCCGGGGAGAGGTCGGCGTCGGCGAGCACGTCGGCCGGGGTGACGACGGTCTGGTCGGCGCGCAGGCCCGAGAGCCGGCGGGACGGCGCCATCATCGCCATCTCGTCCTCTGCCTCGGCGTCCAGCAGCCACAGCCAGTCGCTGATCTCGGCGACGTCCTCGGGCGGACCGGCGCTGGTGACGATCTCGCGGTCCGGCCCCAGGCCCAGCACGGCGGCGCCCTGGAGGGAGTCGGCGAGCTGCTCGGTGACCTCGGCCAGCCCCCCGCCGCTGAGCGCCACGTCGATGAACTGGTCGTGCATGCGGCTGGAGAGCGCCAGCGCCTCGCTCTGCTTGCCGACGACGGCACCGAGCACCTCGGAGACGACCTCGCCCATCCGCACCGTCGCGGGCAGGGCGAGCACCGGCAGCGCCCGGCGGTCGGCCTCGGCCAGCACGTCGGCCGGCACCGGCGGCGGCCCCTCCGTCCGGCGGTAGGCCAGCGCCGTGGTGCCCATGGAGTCCAGCCGCTCCACCAGGGCGCGGCAGTTGGCGGCGTCGGCCGGCGGCAGCCGCGCCCCGAGGACGACGAGGACGTCGGGCCCGGCCACGGCCAGGGGGTCGGCGGGGTCGTCGACCACCATGTAGCGGACGACGCGGTCGAGGCCGCCGTGCCCGGCGACGACCTCCGTCCCCGCGAGGCCGGGCAACCGCAGCGCCTCGGCCAGGCTGAGGCCCATGCGCTCCTGCCAGCTGGGCCGCTCCCCGCGGCTCTCGGTCACCGGCGCCTCCGCTGCCGACAGGTGACGCCAAGATGAGACCAAGCCCTCACCCAGCGTGGGGACGACGAGGGGTGCTTCACCCTGGGTCACGACACCAACCTTCTCAGTTGCCGATGCACACGGCCACACAGCAGCACCCTGTCAGGAGTGCCCGGACCTGATCGTCCATTCTTGGCGACATCCGCCATACTTGGGCGTGCGACGCGCCGCATAGGTTCGAGACCCGGTTCCACTCCGCCCGGTGGATGGTAGGCCGGTTCCCGCCCCAGGGTGCCGCCCACCTCCCTCCAGCGGGTGGACGGGCCCGGGCGGGGGGTCCCGAGCCGACGGTGCTCCCCGTGGTCTTCCAGCGTGAAGAGGGTCGCCATGCGCACCATCGACGAGACCGCAGGCCCGGGCGGTAACCGCCCCGGGGCTCCGACCTCCCCGCGTGGCCGCGCCGCGCGGGCCGGACTACCGACCATCCCGCTGCCGCGCGAGTCTGCCCAGGCCACCGCGCGCACCGCTCCCCCCGCCCGTGCCGCCACCGCCGTGCCCGCCTCGGCGAGCACCGGTGTCGCCGACCTCCTGCGCGGTCCGGTGCGCCCGGCGCGCGTCCTGCTCAGCGTCCCCGCCGCCGTCTACCTGCAGGTGCCCACCGAGCGCGGCGGCGACGTCGTCGGCGTGCTCACCAGCGACGCCGCCCGGCTGCCGCTGGCCTGCGTGCTCTTCCGCCCCAGCAACGGCCGCCCCCTGGTGGCGCTGCCGCCCGACGCCCCGGCCGAGGTCGGCGGCGGGCGCATCGTCGTGGGTGACCTCGCCGTCAGCGCGGCCGCCTGGTGGGACCCGCGGCCCCGGCTGCCACGTCCCCGCCCGGCGCTGCTCCCCGAGGGCGTCCGCCAGCTCCGCAACGCCCTCTACGGCGAGGGGGTGCCGCACAGCGCGTTCACCCTCCCCGGCCTGCCGGCCGGTCCCGGTGGCCCGCTCGCCGCGCTGCGCGGCGCCGTCCGCCGGGCCGACCTCGACGCCGCCCTGCGCACCGCCACCCGGCTGATCGGCCTGGGCCCGGGGCTGACCCCGGCCGGGGACGACGTCATGGCCGGGACCATGGCCGGTCTCGTGCTGCTGGGCCACCCCGCCGCTGAGCGGTTCGCCGCCGCGGTCTCCGCGCTGGCGGCCGGCCGGACGACGGAGCTGTCCCGGTCGCTGCTGCGGCACGCGGCCGCCGGCCGGGTCAGCGCCGAGTACGCCGCGGTGCTGCACGGCCTGGTCGGCGAGCGTCCGCTGGGCCCGGCGATCGACGGTCTGCTGGCCACCGGCGCCACCAGCGGCCGGGCGATGGCCCTGGGGCTGTGCACCGCGATCGACCTCGTCGACCGGACCATGCGCGTCCGCTGAGGACCCCAGAGCAAGGACGAGGAGCCCCCTCCGCTGCGGGAGGGGGCTCCTCGTCGTAGCGCCGCTCGACTCACTCACCGCACACGCCTGACCTCTGACGCGAAGCGTCACCGGTGGCGAACGGTACGTTGCGCCCGGATCCCGCTGTTGCGTCTGGGCTCCCCGGCACGGGGAGCGGTGCCTGGTGAGGTGGCGTGTCGCTCTCCTTCGGTCAGTGCCGCCTGGCGGCGCGCTCGGTCGCCTCGGCGGACGGGTACCCCGAGGTCCGGAATGCCATGAGGCCTCGAGGTCCGACGAGGATCTTGCGGCAACGGGCTCCCCTGGTGTTGCAGGTCCTGCTCGCCGACCGGGAAGGCCGTCTCGCATGGGGGGCGCCGCACGAGTTCGCGATCCTGCAGCCACCAGCGGGATGCAGACGAGTTCATGGTCGAGGCAGCTCAGTGCTGCGCGCTCTCAACTCCTCGTGGGACGTGCTGGTGTTCATGGCGGTCATGCTCGTGCTGCTGGGGATTGCCACCGCGCTCAGCATTGCTGCGCCGAGTACACGGCAGGCCGGCCTCTGGCTGGCTGTAGGCGTCGTCGCAGTCGTCGCAGCAGCGATGCTGATGGTGTCCATCACTCAGGTGCGGGAGCTGGTGACGGGAGGACGGCGCCGACAGCTGACAGCGCTCGGTGCCGTCGAGTCGAGGCTCTGGTCGGTTGCGCTGTGCCATGTGATGGACCCGGCCCGAGTCCAGCCACTACTCGAGACAGCTCGTGCACGCATCGCCTCTGGAGAGCAGCACCTCTTCTGCGCTGCAACAGCCGTGACCACCGCCGCAGCTCGGACCAGTCTGGCCCAGGTGACCGAGCCCCTGACGACGTCGCCGTCCGTGCGGATCCTGCTCGGCTCGGATGACCCTCGACTCGAGGAGCCCGGCCAGCAACACCCTCGTCCAGGTCGTGGACTCGGCTTCCTGTTGGGCGCTTCAGCGATCGTCGTGGCCGTCGTCGCCCAGCAGGTGAGCCGCGAGGAGCAGCGACTCTGCGTGGGCACACAGTCGTGTGCAAGCGTGCCCACGGGCTACGGCGACGCACTGTACTGGAGCATCAGCCGAGTTCTCGGCGGCGATCCAGAGGGCCTGGGCGTAGCAGCCGTGGGCAGTCGGGTCGTCGGTCTCCTGCTGACCTTCTACGGCCTCTTCATCCTTGCCTTCATCCTCGACAAGGTCTTGGAGAGGCGCATCGCCGAGGATGCGCAGAGCGCTGCCGAACTGGTCGAGCAGTTCAACGACCGGGTGAGTGACCGGATACAGACCGTGGTCGAGCAGGGTGCGTCACCTCTACCGTCCCGTGCTCCCGACGTGGTCCGAGTGCCGGGTGTCATCTACTTCCTGGTCGGCATGCTCACAGGACTCTCGACGAA
This sequence comes from Geodermatophilus siccatus, assembly GCF_900103785.1. Taxonomy (GTDB): domain Bacteria; phylum Actinomycetota; class Actinomycetes; order Mycobacteriales; family Geodermatophilaceae; genus Geodermatophilus; species Geodermatophilus siccatus. The sequence goes on from NZ_FNHE01000005.1 coordinate 90,582, forward strand.
GATCGTCCACGTCAGGCTGGGGACGTCTCGACGTCCTGACCCGAGACGCGGAGACGACCGATCTGAGGGTGCATGAGCCACTGACTGCAGGACTCACAGCCGGCAGGCGTGGATGCTGGTGACGAGGATCGCGCGGGCGCCGAGCTCCCAGAGCTCGTCCATCACCCGGTTGGTCTCGTGCTGCGCGACCATGGCGCGCACCGCCGACCAGCCCTCCGTCTGCAGCGGGCTGACCGTCGGCCCCTCGAGGCCGGGGGTGAGCGCGGTGGCCTTCTCCAGCAGCTCGTTCGGGCAGTCGTAGTCGAGCATCACGTACTGCCGGGCCACCAGGACACCGCGCAGCCTGCGGCGCAGCTGCGAGACCGCGGGCACCTCCTCGGCCCCGGCCCGCCGCACCAGGATGGCCTCGCTGGTGAGCACCGGCTCGCCGATGATGTGCAGCCCGGCCGCGCGCAGCGTCGTCCCGGTCTCGACCACGTCGCACACGGCGTCGGCGACGCCGAGCCGGCAGGCGGTCTCCACCGCCCCGTCGAGCTTGACCACCGACGCCGCGATGCGCCGCTCGTCGAGGTGGCGCTGCAGCAGCACCGGGTAGGCCGTGGCGATCCGCTTGCCGGCCAGCTGCTCGACGGTCTCGATGCCGGACTCCACCGGCGTGGCGAACCGGAAGGAGGAGCGGCCGAAGCCCAGCGGCATGACCTCCACCGCGGCAGCGCCCTCGCCGACCGCCGGCGCGGTCTCCAGCAGCATGTCGCGGCCGGTGATGCCGACGTCCAGCGTGCCGGCGGCGACGTAGACGGCGATGTCACGGGGCCGCAGGTAGAAGAACTCGGTGTCGCTGTCGGGATCGTAGACGGCGAGGTCCTTGGTGCTGCGGCGCTGCCGGTAGCCGCTCTCGGCGAGCATGGCAGCCGCGGGCTCGCTCAGGACGCCCTTGTTCGGCACGGCGATGCGCAGCACGGAGGAACTCCTCGAGGTCGGTGACGGACGGTCGGCCCTCCTGCAGGGTCCCGCCGCGAGCCTGCGAGCGGTGGGGGGCAGGAGGGTCCTTCTTCAGAGATGGGCATAGACGTCTTCAAAGATGGGCATAGACGTCGTCCAGGGTCAGCCCCCGGGCGAGCATCAGGACCTGTACCCGGTAGAGGAGCTGGCTGACCTCCTCGGCGGTGCGCTCGGCCCCCTCGTGCTCGGCCGCCATCCAGGACTCGGCGGCCTCCTCGACGACCTTCTTGCCCGCGGCGTGCACGCCGTCGCGGACCGCCGTGACCGTCCCCGAAGCCGGGTCGCCCGCGGCGACCTTGGCCGAGAGCTCGACGAACAGCTGGTCGAAGGTCTTCACGCGCGGCTCCCGTCGGCCGGTCGGATCGAGAAGCCGGTGGGCCGGCCGGGCCCGCGCAGGCCGCGGAGGGTCAGCGCCGTGGCCAGGGCGGCCACGGCCGCCTCCCAGCCCTTGTCCTCGGCCGAGCCGGGCAGCCCGGCCCGGTCGCGCGCCTGCTCCTCGGTGTCGCAGGTGAGGACGCCGTTGCCGACGGGCTTGCCCGCATCGAGGGCGACCCGCGTCAGGCCGGCGGTGACGGCGTCGCAGACGTACTCGAAGTGCGGCGTCCCGCCGCGGATGACGACGCCGAGCGCGACGACGGCGTCGTGCCGCTCGGTGAGCGCCTGGGCGACCACCGGCAGCTCCACCGCCCCCGGCACCCGCGCGACGGTCGGCTCGGGGACGCCGCTGGCGACCGCGGCGGCGACCGCGCGCTCCAGCAGCGCCCCGGTGATCTCGGCGTGCCAGGTCGTGGCGACGATGCCGAGCGTCAGCCCGACCGCGTCGACCGCCGCCGCCTCGGGCGCACCCCTGCCGCTCACGAGACCTCCTCGCTGGCGCTCGTCGGCCGCGTTCGCGGCGCCACCGCTGTGCCCGACGGTGGGCCCGCGACGCTCACAGCTGCTGCTCCGTCTGGCGCAGCGGGACGTCGGTGCCGGGCACGGTCGCGGCGTCGGCGGGACCGGACTCGGTCTCGGGCTCGATGATGTCGAGCAGGTGGCCCATCCGGTCGCGCTTGGTGCGCAGGTAGGCCAGGTTCTCCGCGGTGACGTGGCTGGGCAGCGGCACCCGGCCGGTCACCTTGAGCCCGTAGCCCTCCAGCCCGGCGCGCTTGGCGGGGTTGTTGGTGAGCAGCCGCATGGTGTGCACGCCGAGGTCGACGAGGATCTGCGCGCCGGTGCCGTAGTCGCGGGCGTCGGCGGGCAGGCCGAGGTCGAGGTTGGCGTCGACGGTGTCGATCCCCATGTCCTGCAGCTGGTAGGCCTGCAGCTTGTGCAGCAGGCCGATGCCCCGGCCCTCGTGCCCGCGGATGTAGAGCACGATGCCGCGCCCCTCCTGGGCCACCGCGGCCAGCGCGGCCTGCAGCTGGGGGCCGCAGTCGCAGCGCAGCGAGCCGAACACGTCGCCGGTGAGGCACTCGGAGTGCACCCGCACGAGCACGTCCTCGCCGTCGCCGATGTCGCCGTAGACGAAGGCGACGTGCTCGCGCTCGTCGTAGGAGCTGCGGTAGCCGACGGCGGTGAAGGTGCCCGGCGCCAGCGGCACGGTGGCCTCGGCGACGCGCTCGACCAGCTTGTCGAAGCGCTTGCGGTAGGCGATCAGGTCGGCGATGGAGATCAGGCACAGGTCGTGCTCGTCGGCGAAGACCCGCAGCTCGTCGCCGCGCGCCATCCCGACCGGGTCCTTCTCGCTGACCAGCTCGCAGAGGGCGCCCGAGGGGCGCAGCCCGGCGAGCACCGCGAGGTCGACGGCGGCCTCGGTGTGGCCGGGCCGGCGCAGCACACCGCCGTCCCTCGCACGCAGCGGCACGATGTGCCCGGGCCGGGCCAGGTCGGTCGAGTCGGTCTCCACCGAGGCGAGCAACCGGATGGTGTGGGCACGGTCGGCGGCGGAGATGCCGGTGGTCACGCCCTCGCGGGCGTCCACGGTCACGGTGTAGGCGGTGCCGCGGCGGTCCTGGTTGACCCGGAACATCGGCGGCAGGTCCAGCCGGTCGGCGTCGGCCTCGGTGACGGCCACGCAGATGTAGCCCGAGGTGTAGCGGACCATGAACGCGACCAGCTCGGGGGTGGCCAGCTCGGAGGCGAAGATCAGGTCGCCCTCGTTCTCGCGGTCCTCGTCGTCCATCACGACGACCGGGCGGCCGCTCTTGACCGCGGCGATGGCGTCCTCGACGGTGTCGAGGCGGATGCTGGCGCTCACGAACCCTCCTCGCTGGCGTACGTCGGCTCCGTGCGCTCGGCTGCTGTGCCCCTGCGTGAGCTCGCCGGCTCGCTCACGAGCGTGCTCCCAACAGGCGTTCCACGTACTTGGCGATCACGTCGACCTCCAGGTTGACCGGGCTCCCGGGAGGGACGGCACCCAGCGTGGTCTCGCGCAGGGTGGTGGGGATCAGGCTGACCTCCAACCACGGCTCGGGGTCGTCCGCGGCGCTCACGGCGCTCACGGTCAGGGAGACGCCGTCCACGGTGATCGAGCCCTTCTCGACCACGTAGCGCGCCAGCTCCGGCGGCAGCGCGACCCGCACGACCTCCCAGTGCTCGCCGGGGGTGCGGGTGACGACGGTGCCGACACCGTCGACGTGGCCCTGCACCAGGTGCCCGCCGAGCCGGGTGTGCGGGGTGACCGCGCGCTCCAGGTTGACCGGGTCGCCGGCACCGAGGGCGCCGAGGCTGCTGCGGCGGAGGGTCTCGGCCATCACGTCGGTGGTCCACTCCTCGGCTGTGCCGTCGCCCCCCGGGCCCGTACCAGCGAACCCGGTGACGGTGAGGCAGACCCCGTTGACGGCGATCGAGTCGCCCAGCGCCACGCCCTCGAGGGCCTTGCGCGCCCGGATGCGCAGCCGGGCGGCGTCCGCCTCCCGACCCACCCCACCGGACTCCTCGCGGGCGAGCAGGACGCCGACCTCCTCGACGATGCCGGTGAACACGATCAACTCCCTCCGGTCGCGCCGCGGTGGTCCGCGACGCGCCGGTCTCCAGTGTGCCGGTTGGGCCGCAGCCGGATCTCCACGTCCCCGCCCAGGCGGGTGAGGCCGACGACCGAGAGGGTCAGCGCATCGCCGATCCCGGTGATTCCCAGGTCCCCGACCAGCGGTGCGCCGGCGCCCAGGAGCTTCGGCGCCAGGTGCACGACCGCCTCGTCGACCAGTCCCTCGCGCAGGAAGGCGGCCGCCAGTGTCGGGCCGCCCTCCAGCAGCACCCGCCGCACGTCGCGGGCGAAGAGCTCCTCGAGCAGCTCCTGCGGGCCGGCCGCGACGCTGACGAGGGTGGGCGCGGCGTCGTCGAGCACCCGGGCGGTCCCCGGCAACCGGCCGCGGCGGTCGAGGACCACCCGCAGCGGCTGCCGCGCGGCGGCCGGGTGGGTGGGAGGCAGCTCGGCGTCGCGGACGGTCAGCTGCGGGTCGTCGGCCAGCGCCGTCCCCGACCCGACGACGACCGCGTCACAGGTGGCCCGCAGCCGGTGGACGGCGGCCCGCGCCTCCGGGCCGGTGACCCAGCGGCTGCTGCCGTCGGCGGCGGCCACCCGGCCGTCGAGGGTGCCGGCGACCTTCCAGACCACGAACGGGCGGTGCTCCCGCACGCCGGTCAGCCACGCGCCCAGCGCGCCCTCCTCGGCGGCCTGCTGCTCCACGCCGAGCTCGACCTCGATGCCGGCGGCGCGCAGCCGGGCCGCGCCGCCCCCGGCCAGCTGCGTCGGTTCGGGGACGGCGACCACCACGCGGGCCACGCCGGCGGCGATGAGCGCCTCGGTGCACGGCCCGGTGCGGCCGGTGTGCGCGCACGGCTCGAGGGTGACGACGGCGGTGCCCCCGCGGGCCCGCTCCCCGGCCTGCGCGAGCGCCCGGACCTCGGCGTGCGGGCCCCCGGGCGGTGCGGTCGCGCCCTCCCCCACCGGCGTCCCGTCGGCGGCCAGCACCACCGCGCCCACCGCCGGGTTCGGGCTGGTGGTGCCGAGGACGCCCATGCCCAGCTCGCGCGCCCGGGCCATGGCCGAGAGCTCGGCCGCGGAGACGCTCACCTCTGCCGCGCCGCGGCGGCCTGCGCGCGCAGGCCGGCGATGGCGCGCGCCGGGTCGTCGGCGCCGTAGACCGCGGAGCCGGCCACGAAGACGTCGGCGCCGGCGGCGGCGGCCTGCTCGATGGTGTCGGCGTTGATCCCGCCGTCGACCTCGACCAGCAGCGTGAGGTGCCCGGTGTCGACCAGCTCCCGGGCGCGGCGGACCTTGGGCAACGTCTCGGCGATGAAGCGCTGCCCGCCGAAGCCGGGCTCGACGGTCATGACCAGCAGGGTGTCGAACGCGGGGAGCACGTCGAGGTACTCCTCCAGCGGCGTGCTCGGCTTGAGCGCCAGGCCGGCCAGCGACCCGGCCGCGCGCAGGTCACGGGCGACGGCGCGCGGGTCGCCGGTGCAGGCCTCGGCGTGCACGGTGACGTTGCGCGCGCCCGCCTCGGCGTAACCCGGCGCCCAGCGCTCCGGGCCCTCGATCATCAGGTGGCAGTCCAGCGGCACTGGGCTGACCGCCTGCACCGCCTGCATGACCGGCAGTCCGAAGGTCAGGTTCGGCACGAAGTGCGCGTCCATGACGTCGAAGTGCAGCCAGTCGGCGTCGGCGACCCGTTGCGCCTCCTCGGCCAGCCGGGCGAAGTCCGCCGACAGGAGGCTGGGCGCGATGAGGGGGCTGCGGGGCACGTCCGCCGAGTCTAGGCGGCGGTGATCACCGTCCCGCGCGCGAGCGGCGGTAGGCGAGGCCGCCGGCCACGGCCGCGAGCGCGGCCACCACGGCTGCCGCGACCAGCCAGCCGCTGCCGCTCCCCTCGTCGTCCTCGGTGGCGGCGCCCGGCACCGACGCGGTGGGCGCGGCGGGGGTGGACACCACCGTGGGAGCCGGCGGGGCGGGCGCGGCCGTCGTGGGGGCGGCCGCACCCGGGGCGACGGCGAGGACCGGCGCGGGCAGCTCCGGCTCCGGCCCGCCGGGCACCTCCTGCTCGATCCAGGCGTCCTCGGTGCCGTCGGCGTAGACCTGCACCGTCGGGAAGGCCAGCTCGGTCACACCGGCGGGCAGGGTCGCCACGGTGACCGCGTACTCGGCGTCCGCGCCGACCGGCAGTGCGGGCCCGCCGACGTCGAAGCCCTCCGCGGTCGGGGTGAGCACCCACCCGGGCGGCCCGGCGGCCAGCGTCACGTCGGCCGGGTCGATCCCGTCGGGCAGCTGGGTGCGCATCGCGGTGATGCCCGAGGCGGCCTCCGACGCGGCGGAGAAGGCGAGCGTCACCGGGCCGGTGCCGGCCACGGCGCCCTCCGCGCTGACCTCGACGTGGGCGGCCGCCGTCCCGGTCCCGGCGGCGAGCAGGACGGCGCCCATCAGGACGGTGGCGGGGGTCCGGCGCACGGCCGGCGATCGAGTCGTCACGGTGCAGTGGTCGTCGGCGGGACGCGCCCGGTTCCCGCCGTCTCGCTCCGTGGCCGGGTGGTGGCTATCCGTAGGAGTCCCCGGCGCGCCGGAATGAGACGTCCGCTCTGAGCTGCACCGCGTCCCGAGACCCCCAATACGGAACTGACCCTCCTTATCGTTCGAGCCGTGGTCCGAGGGAGACGGCGGACAGCGGGGCACCGAGCGGGGCGTCGCTCCTCGGTGGTCGTCCCCGTCGCCTGGTTCACCTGTGCCGGACTCGCCGTGACCCTCGCGCTGGCCCTGCTCACCGGGGTGCTCGCCCGCCGGGCCGGTCTCGAGCAGGGCACCCGGGCCTTCGAGAGCCTCGCCCGCGTCACGGCCGCCACGCTCACCCCCGCCCTGGACGGTGACCCCACCCGGCCGCCCGCCACCCCCGGCGACCTGCGCACCCACGTCAGCGCGCTGGTCGCGGCCGGCCCGGTGGTCGCGGTCCGGGTGCGCGCCGGTGACGGTCGGGTGCTCTGGGCCGACGACCGCAGCGTCGTCGGCCGGGTGGCCCCGCTGCCGCCCGAGGCACGGCGGGCCCTGGACTCGGGGTCGGTCGCCTCGCAGGTCGCCGATTCCGACGACCCGGGCGTGCTCGCCGGCCGCAGCAGCGGCCGGGTGCTGGTGGCCTGGGTGGCGGTGGAGGACGTGCACGGCACGCCCCTGCTGGTCGAGTTCCACGAGAGCTACTCCGAGGTCACCGAGATCGCCGAACGCGCCTGGATGCGCTTCACGCCCGCCGCGCTGGGCGCCCTGGCGCTGCTGCAGGTGATCCAGGTGCCGCTGGCCTGGCGGCTGGCGTCCCGGCTGCGCCGCTCGCGGCAGGCCGAGGACGCGCTGCTGCAGGCCGCCGTGGACGCCTCGGACGCCGAGCGGCGCCGGATCGCCGGCGAGGTGCACGACCACGTCGTCCAGGACCTCACCGGGCTGGCCTACGACCTCGACGCAGCACGGATGCGCGGCAGGCCGCGCAACGCCGAGGACGCCGAGCTGCTGGAGCGGACCGCGGCCGCGGTGCGCCAGACCGTCGAGGACCTGCGCGCCCTGCTCGTCGCCCTGATCCCGGCCCGTGGCGCCTTCCGCGGCGGCCTGCTGCCGGCCCTGCAGGTGCTGGCGCAGGAGGTCGGCCGCTCCGGCATCCGCGTCTCCGTGTCCGCCGACGCCGCCCGGGACCTGCCCGGGCCGACGGCCGCACTGCTCTACCGCTGCGCCCAGGAGGCGCTGCGCAACGTGACCACGCACAGCCGGGCGACCTCGGTCGAGGTCGTCGTCACCCGAGACCAGGGGGTTGCCACCATGCGCGTCGAGGACGACGGGCAGGGCTTCGACGAGAGCCGCCTGGACGAACGGTTCGCGGCCGGCCACGTCGGGCTGCGGGCGCTGGGTGAGCTGCTGGTGGACGCGGGCGGCTCACTGACGCTGACCAGCGCCCCGGGACAGGGCACCCGGTTGGTCGCGACCGTGCCGCTGTCCACCACTGCGCCCCTGTCCGCCGGAGCGGCACGGTGATCCGGGTGCTGGTCGTCGACGACCACGCCGTGGTCCGGCGGGGCATCTCCAGCCTGCTGGACGCCGCCGACGGGCTGGAGTGCGTGGGCGCGGTCGGGGATGGCGACACCGCCCTCGAACTGGTCGAGCGGCTGGACCCCGACGTCCTGCTGCTGGACCTGTCGATGCCGGGCCCGGACGGTGTGACGGTGATCCGCACGCTGCGTGAGCGCGGCCGCACCACCCCGGTGCTGGTGCTCACCTCCTTCGGGGAGCCCGACCTGGTGCTGCCCGCGCTGATCGCCGGCGCCGACGGCTACCTGCTCAAGTACCAGGACGGCGAGTCGATCCTCGACGCGGTGCGCTGCATCGCCGCCGGCGGAGCGCCGATCGACCCGATGGTGACCTCCGCCCTCCTCGCCGACCTGCGCGACCGCGGCCAGGGCGACCTGCTCACCGACCGCGAGAAGGAGGTCCTCGAGCTGGTCCGGCAGGGCCTGCCGAACAAGGTGATCGCCCGACGGCTGCGGATCAGCGAGGCCACCGTCAAGACCCACGTCACACGCATCCTGCAGCGCATCGGTGCCACCGACCGCACGCAGGCGGCGCTGTGGGCCGAGCGCCGGCTGCGGCCGGCCGGGCCGCACCGGACGACGGGATGAGCGGCCACGGCCGGCACCGCCCGAGCCGGCGCGGAGCGGTCCCACCGCCGGACCCGCAGCAGCGTCCGGTCCTGCTGCACTACGCGGCGAGCGGGTGGCCGGCGCGGCGGCGGTGGTCCGAGCGGCTGGCGCTGGCGGCCGGCGCGATCGCCGTGCTGGGGGCCATCGGCATCGTGACGCTCACCGGTGCCTGGGCCGGCTTCTCGCTGCTCGGTGGGCCGACCGAGCCCGCCCGCCGGGCGACCGAGGAGCCCGCGGTCGGCACTGCGGCCCCCACCCGCCCGCCGTCGACGTCACCCGCCGCACCGTCGCAGGACGCCGGCGCGGCACCGCAGCGCGGCACGACGCAGGGAGCGGACCGGTGGGCAGGGACCTCCCTCGCCGCGCAGTCGACCGCCGCGCCACCCGAGGCCGCGCCGCAGGACGCCGCCCCGCGGACGACGGCGGCGCCGCAGGACCGTCCGGCCCCGTCCACCTCCCCGCAGATCGCGGGAACGCCGCCTCCGGCGACGGCGGCCGGGGGGCCGCAGGCGACAGCACCCGCGCCGGAGGCGGGGAACGCCGGGACGACCGGCTCTCCGGCCGGGACGCCGTCGGCGGACGCCCCGGTACCGGCGCCCGCGCCCGCGCCGAGTACGCCGCAGGCTCCCGCGACGCCCTCCTCCTCGCCCCCGCCGCGGTCGGACGCCGACCGGCACCCGCGCGACCACGACCACGACCACGACCACGACCGGCACGAGGACGAGGGGAAGAAGGACAAGGACAAGGACAAGGGGTGGGAGGAAGACGAGGACGAGGACGAGGAGTGGGACGGGGGGCACGGCAGCGGGACCGCCGAACCGGTGCGGGGCAGCTCCTCCGCACTCCCGACGACGAAGCCGGCCCCGACCACGTCGGCCCCGGTGACGACGGCTCCGGCCACGTCGGCCGCGGCCCCGGTGACGACGGCCCCGGCGTCGACCTCGCCGGCCGGGTGACCGCCCGGCTCAGCGGGTGCGGCGCAGCAGTGCCATGAACATCGCGTCGGTGCCGTGCCGGTGCGGCCACAGCTGGCCATAGGACCCGCGGGCGATGCCGGGCACCTCCGGGAACAGCGGCGCGACCGGCAGCACCTCGACGTCGTCCCGGCCGGCCGCGGCGTCGACCACGGCGACGGTCTCGTCGGTGTGCGGCGAGCAGGTCACGTAGGCGACCACCCCGCCGGGGCGCACCGAGGCCAGCGCACCGTCGAGCAGCGCCGTCTGCAGGTCCACCAGCGGCGGGACGTCGTCCGCGGTGCGTCGCCAGCGCACCTCGGGGCGGCGGCGCAGCGCTCCCAGGCCGGTGCACGGCGCGTCGAGCAGCACGCGGTCGAAGGACCCGGGCGACCACGGCGGCGTCCGCCCGTCGGCGACCACCACCTCGACGTCGTCCTCGTCGCGCAGGGCGCGGCGGACCAGCTCGGCGCGGTGCGGCGCGCGGTCGGCGGCGGTGAGCCGCACGCCCTCGGGCCGGACGGCGGCGAGCAGCCCGGCCTTGCCGCCGGGGCCGGCGCACACGTCGAGCCAGGCGGTGTCCGGACCCTCCAGCGGCGCGCGGGTCAGCAGCAGAGCGGCCAGCTGGCTGCCCTCGTCCTGCACCGCGGCCCGCCCCTCGCGCACCGACGGGACGCGCGCCGGGTCCCCACCACCCAGCCGGACGGCGTACGGCGACCACCGACCGGGCTGCCCGCCGGCCTCGGCCACCAGCTGGTCGCGGGGCACCCGCCGGGCGACCAGGTGCACCTCGGGCGCGGCGTCGTCGGCCAGCAGCGCGGGCTCCACCTCGGCCTCGTCGCCGAGCGCGTCGCGCCAGGCCTCGACGATCCAGCGCGGGTGGTCGGTGGCCAGCGCCAGCCGCTGGTCGCCGTCCCCGTCGAGGCGCTCGATCCAGGCCGCGCGGTCCCCGCCCGCGGCGACCTTGCGCAGCACCGCGTTGACCAGCCCGGAGGCGCCGGTGCCGACGATCGCCCGGGTGAGCGCCACGGTGGTGTCGACGGCGGCGTGTGCCGGCACCCGCAGGTCCAGCAGCTGGTGGGCGCCCAGGCGCAGCAGGTCGAGCACCCGCGGGTCGAGCTCGGCCAGCGGCCGGGAGACCAGCGGAGCCAGGACCGCGTCGAGCGTGCCGGTGGCGCGCAGGGTGCCGTAGGCCAGCTGGGTGGCGAAGGCGGCGTCGCGCTCACCGAGGTCGGCGGCGCGCTCGCGCAGCAGCTGGGGCAGCAGCAGGTTGGCGTAGGCGTCGCGGCTGCTGACGCCGTCGAGGACGTCGAAGGCGGTCAGCCGCGCGCCGTCGAGCACCGGGCGGGAACGACGGGACGGCGGACGCCGGTCGGCGCGCCGGGGAGCGCTCACGAGACCTCCTCGCCGGCGCTCGTCGCCCCCGCGAGCGGCGCTGCTGTGCTCATCGGTGAGCTCGCGAGCTCGCTCACGAGACCTCGCCCCCCAGCCGCTCGCCCGGCGCCGGCCGCGCCCCGCGCGCCCAGTCCGGCGCGGGCAGCATCCGCTTGCCGGCCGGCTGCACGTCGCCGAGCCGGACCGCGCCGCGCCCGGTGCCGACCAGCACGCCGGTCGGCCCCACCGACAGCTCGCCGTCCGCCAGCCCCAGGGACGTCGGCAGCGGCTCGACCGGCCCCAGCCGCAGCCGGTCGCCGCGCCACGTCGTCCAGGCCCCGGGCGCAGGGGTGACCCCTCGGACCCGCCGGTCGACGACGTGGGCCGGCAGCGACCAGTCGACGCGGGCGTCGGCCGGCTCGATGCGCGGCGCGAGACTGATCCCCTCGGTCGGCTGCGGCCGGGGCTCCAGCGTGCCGGCCGCGATGCCGTCGAGGGTGGTCCGCAGCAGCCGGGCGCCGCTGATCGACAGGCGGCCCAGCAGGTCGCCGGCGGTGTCGCGCGGGTCGATCGGCTCGGTGACCACGCCGTAGACCGGTCCGGTGTCCAGGCCCGCCTCCAGCCGGAAGGTCGAGGCGCCGGTGACCTCGTCGCCGGCCATGATCGCGTGCTGCACCGGCGCGGCGCCCCGCCAGGCCGGCAGCAGCGAGAAGTGCAGGTTGACCCAGCCGTGCCGCGGCAGGGCGAGCGCGGCCTGCGGCACGAGGGCGCCGTAGGCGACGACCGGCGCGCTGTCGACGGCGAGCTCGGTGAGCTGCTCGAGGAACTCCGGCTCGCGCGGCGAGCGGGGCTGCAGCACGGGGACGCCGGCGGCGTCGGCCCGCTCGGCGACCGGCGAGCGACTCACCGTGCGGCCGCGGCCGGAGCGGGCGTCGGGGCGGGTGAGGACGGCGACGACCTCGTGGTCGGAGGCCAGCAGCAGTTCCAGCGAGGGGACGGCGACATCGGGCGTCCCGGCGAAGAGGAGCCTCAGTGGGGGCTCACCTCCACGCGCGGCAGCCACGCCCCGGCACCGGCCCACTCGGCCTCGTCGATGACCGCCAGCGCGGCGGCGCGGGCCTCGGCGTCCAGCCGGTCGACGAACAGCACGCCGTCGAGGTGGTCCACCTCGTGCTGCACCGCGCGGGCCAGCAGGTGCGAGCCCTCGATCCGCACCGGCTCGCCGTGCAGGTCGAACCCGGTGGCCGCGACGTACAGGTGCCGGCGGCAGTCGAAGGTGAAACCGGGGATGGACAGGCAGCCCTCCGGGCCCTCCTCGGTCTCCTCCCCCACCGGCGTCACCTCCGGGTTCACCAGGTGGCCGACCTCACCGTCGACGAACCAGGTGAACACCCGCAGCCCGACGCCGATCTGCGGGGCGGCCAGCCCGGCGCCGCCGGCGGCGAACATGGTCTCGGTGAGGTCGGCGACCAGCCGGCGCAGCTCCTGGTCGAAGTCGACCACCGGGGCGGCGGGGGTGCGCAGCACCGGGTCGCCCAGCAGCCGGATGGGGGTCACGCTCACCGGTCGATCGTAGAAGGTGTCCCCTCGGCCCCCGCCGCTCGCAGGCCGGCCTCGCCCGGGGACCCAGCCCGAGCGCCGAGGGCTGAGAGGGCGAGGTCCTCCTGCGTGCCGAGGGGGCACCAGGACGGCGCGCCGTCCCCCCGGCCGGGTGGACCCGGCTCAGCCGGACGAGGTCGTGGTCACCACCGCCGACAGCCCCTGCGGCTCGCCGCCGCTGGGGCCGTCGTCCGGGCCGCACCGGCTGATCGACACGGTGACGGCCAGGACCGCGACCAGGAGGACGAGGCCGAGCACGATCCGCCGCAGCCAGCGGCGCAGGTCGCCGGGGTTCTCCGTGGAGCGGTGCGGGTCCTCAGCGGCGGCCCGCTCGGCGCGGGGGTCGGGGGGCGGGTCGGTCGACGTCACAGGCCCTCCTCGGCCACCGGACGGACGCCGAGCGCCCGGTGCTGAGCCGCTCGGGGAACGCCGCTGCGCTACCCCGGCGGGGCGGTCGCCACACGGCCCGGCCGACCTGGTGCGGGCCTCAGACCAGCTCGAGCGGGTCCAGCTGGACGCGGACGTGCTCGGGGGCCTTCTTGGCGCTGCGCACGCCCTGCACCTCGGCCAGCGCGGCGGCCAGCGCGGCGCCCTCCGACCGCGGCACCCGCACCAGGTAGCGCTCCCGCTCGCCCTCCTGGCCGGGCCGCGGCTGTTCGGGCACCGGGCCCAGCAGGTCGGCGTCGGCGGGCAGCCGGGCGGCCGCGAGGAACTCCGCCAGCGCCGGCGCCGTCCCGGACAGCGCGGCCATCCGCGTCGCCGGCGGGAAGCCGAGCTCGCGACGGTCGGCGAGCTCGCGGGCGGCCAGCCAGCCCGGGTCCCAGCGCACCAGCGCCTGCACGACGGGGTGCGCGGCGTCGGCCGCGACGACCACCTGACCGCCCGCCGACGCCGGGCGGACGAGGGCGGCGGCGTTCATCCACCGGCGCAGCGTCTCCTCACCCGCGCGCAGGTCGGCCCGGCCGAGCAGGGCCCAGGAGTCCAGCAGCAGCGCGGCGCCGTACCCGCCCTCGGCGACCGGTTCGGCACCCGGGGTGGCGACGACCAGCGCCGGCCCGCCGGGCACGCCCGGCAGCACCCCGGACCCGCGGCCGGACACCCGCACCGCGGCGCCCGGGAAGGCCCGGCCCAGCTCCTCGGCGGTGCGGGCGGCGCCGACGACCGAGGCGCGCAGCTTCGTGCCGTGGCAGTACGGGCAGTCGAAGGTCGCCGCGGGGCGGGCGCACCAGCGGCAGGCCGGCACCCTCGACCCGCCCGGGCCGGGGGTGGGCGCGACGCCCAGCGGCCCGGAGCAGACCGCACAGCGGGCCGGCGCCCGGCACCGGTCGCAGGCCAGGCCGGGCGCGTAGCCGGCCCGCGGCACCTGCACGAGCACCGGCGCGCCGTCGGCGAGGGCCTGGCGCGCGACGCGGTGGGCGAGGCTGGGCAGCCGGGCGGTGCGGGCGGCCGGGTCGCGGGCCAGCTCGGCGTCGGCGCCCAGGGCCTGCACACGCGGCGCGGCCGCGCGCAGGGTGGCGCGGTCGGCGGCCAGCTCGTGCGCCCAGCCGCTCTCCACCAGCAGCTGCGCCTCCGCGGTGCGCGCGGTCGCGGCGAGGACGGCCGCGCACGAGGCGAGGTGGGCGCGGTGCACGAGCACGTCGCGGGCGTGCGCGTAGGGCGCCCGGGGCTCGGCGTGCAGGTCGTCGCCGTCGTCCCAGACGGCGACCAGCCCGAGGTCGGCGACCGGGGCGTAGACCGCGGCACGGGTGCCCAGCACCACCCTCGCGGCGCCGCGGACGACGTCGAGGAAGCGGCGGTAGCGGGCGTCGGGGGCGGCGTCGGCGCGCAGGACGACGACCGATCCCGCCGGCAGCCGGGCCTCCGCGGCGGCGGCCAGCCGGTCGAGGTCGCGGCCGTCGGGCGCCACGACGAGGGCGCCGCGCCCGCCGGAGAGGGCGGCCTGGCACAGCTCGACCAGCCGGGCCGGCCAGTCCTCCCCCGGCAGCGCCGTCCACACCGCGCGGGCCGGCCGGCCCTCGGCGACCGCGGTGAGCAGCGCCGGGCCGGTCGGGTACCGGGCGAAGCCGGCCGGGTCCGGGGGTGCCGGCGGCGGGAGCGGCTCGGCGGGTGGGCGCTTCTCGGCCGCGGCGCGGCGCGGCGGGACGGCGAGGCGGAGCACGTCGGTCACCGTGCCGCCCCAGCGCTCGGCCACCGCGCGGGCCAGCGTGAGGACCTCCGGGGTGAGCACCGGCTCGGCGGAGACGACCTTGGCCAGCGGCGCGAGCTTGCGCCCCGACTCGCTGACGTCGGTCAGCTCCAGGACGAAGCCGTCGACCAGCTGCCCGGCGAAGCGCACCCGCACCCGGCACCCGGCCCGCACCTCGTCGGCCATCGCGTCGGGGACGGCGTAGTCGAAGGGCCGGTCCAGGTGCGCCAGGGGCACGTCGACGACGACCCGGGCCACCCGCTTCGGCCCCTCCCGGAGGCTCGCCCCGAGCTCGCGAGGGGTGACGGGGGCGGGGTCCTTCGACAGCGGGGTCTCCGTTCGGCGCGGGCTGAGCGGTCACCCGTCAGTGTCGCCGCCGGGTCCGACGGGACCCGGCGACCCCGCTGCGGGCGTGGACGTGACGGGGCAGCGCGGTCGCCCTCCAGCGCCGCGGGCCGAGCGAGCGAGGGGAGGGTGGTCCCCCTTCAGACCCCCGCGGCCGAGCGCAGCGCCTCGACGCGGTCCAGCCGCTCCCACGGCAGCTCGACGTCGGTGCGGCCGAAGTGACCGTAGGCGGCGGTCGGGGCGTAGATGGGGCGCAGCAGGTCCAGGTCGCGCACGATCGCGCCGGGCCGCAGGTCGAACACCGCGCCGATCGCCTTCTCCAGGACGTCGTCGGCGACCGCGCCGGTGCCGAAGGTCTCGACGAACAGGCCGACCGGGTGCGCGGCGCCGATGGCATAGGCGACCTGCACCTCGCAGCGGCGGGCCAGCCCGGCGGCGACGACGTTCTTGGCCACCCAGCGCATGGCGTAGGCACCCGAGCGGTCGACCTTCGACGGGTCCTTGCCGGAGAAGGCGCCGCCGCCGTGGCGGGCCATGCCGCCGTAGGTGTCGACGATGATCTTGCGGCCGGTCAGCCCGGCGTCACCCATCGGGCCGCCGATGACGAACTTGCCGGTCGGGTTGACCAGCAGCCGGTAGCCGTCGGTGGGCAGGCCGAGGGCGGCGAGCTCGGGCTCGACCACCAGCTCCTGCACGTCCGGGGTGAGCAGCTGCTCGATCGAGATGTCCTCGGCGTGCTGCGAGGAGACCACCACGGTGTCGACGCCGACCGGGCGGTCGTCCTCGTAGACGACGGTGACCTGGGTCTTGCCGTCGGGCCGCAGGTAGGGCACCGAGCCGTCCTTGCGGACCGCCGAGAGCCGGCGGGAGAGCCGGTGCGCCAGCGCGATCGGCAACGGCATGAGCTCGGGGGTCTCGTCGGTGGCGTAGCCGAACATCAGGCCCTGGTCACCGGCGCCCTGACGTTCGATCTCGTCGTCGGCGACACCGGCGGTGCGCGCCTCGTAGGCGGTGTCCACGCCCTGGGCGATGTCCGGCGACTGCGAGCCGATCGAGACGCTGACCCCGCAGGAGGCGCCGTCGAAGCCCTTGCGGGAGGAGTCGTAGCCGATGCCGAGCACGGTCCTCCGGACGATGTCGGCGATGTCGACGTAGCCGGCGGTGGTGACCTCACCGGCGATGTGGACCTGACCGGTGGTGATCAGGGTCTCGACGGCGACGCGGCTGCGCGGGTCCTGCGCGAGCATCGCGTCGAGGATGGAGTCGCTGATCTGGTCGGCGATCTTGTCCGGGTGGCCCTCGGTCACCGACTCGGACGTGAAGAGGCGGCGTGACACGCGGTACTCCCTGGGGTCGGTGACGGTCGGGTGGACGCCCGGGGTGAGCGTCTCGTCGGGTGCACGTTACCGGCGTGTGCCCGAGGCGGTGTCGGGCTCAGGCCAGCCGGGGGGCGACGACGTCCCAGATGCCGGCGGCCACGGCGTCCTTGCTGCCCTCGGGCAGCTCGGTGGTGGTGCCGTCGGCGGCCAGGACGACGGCGGCGTTGTCGGCCCGGCCGAACACCCGGCCCGCCGAGACGTCGTTGACCACGAGCAGGTCGCAGCCCTTGCGGGCGAGCTTGGCGCGGGCGTGGGTGAGGACGTCGGCCTCGTCGTCCCCCGTCTCGGCGGCGAAGCCGACGACCAGCTGGCCGGCGGGGCGCTTGGTGACCAGCTCGGCGAGGACGTCGGGGTTGCGCACCAGCGGGACGGCCTCGGGCTCGGCGCTGCTGCCCTTCTTCAGCTTGGTGGGTGCGACCGTGGCGGGCCGGAAGTCGGCGACCGCGGCGGCCATGACCACGACGTCGGCGTCCTCCGCCTCGGCGAGCACCGCGGTGCGCAGCTCCTCGGCGGTGCCGACGCCGACGACGCGGACGCCGAAGGGCGCCGGCAGCTCCACGTTGGCGGCGACGAGCGCCACCTCGGCGCCGCGGGCGGCGGCGACCCGGGCCAGCGCCCAGCCCTGCTTGCCGGACGAGCGGTTGCCCAGGTAGCGGACCGGGTCCAGCGGCTCACGGGTGCCCCCGGCGCTGACGACGACGCGACGGCCGGCGAGGTCCGCCGCGAGGGCGGCGGGGCCGCCGGCGAGCACGACCGAGGCGAGCGCGGCGATGTCGGCGGGCTCGGGCAGCCGGCCGGGGCCGGAGTCCGGGCCGGTGAGCCGGCCGACGGCGGGCGGCAGCACGATCGCGCCGCGGCGGCGCAGCGTGGCGACGTTGTCCTGGGTGGCCGGGTGCAGCCACATCTCGGTGTGCATGGCCGGGGCGAAGACCACCGGGCAGTGCGCGGTGAGCAGGCTCGCGGTGAGCAGGTCGTCGGCCCGGCCGGCGGCGGCGCGGGCCAGCAGGTCGGCGGTGGCCGGCGCGACGACGACGAGGTCGGCGGTCTGGCCGATGCGGACGTGCGCCACCTCGTCCACGTCGGACCACACGTCGGTGGTGACCGGGTTGCCCGACAGCGCCTCGAAGGTGGCCGCGCCCACGAACCGCAGGGCGGCCGCCGTCGGGACGACGCGGACGTCGTGCCCGGACTCGGTGAACGCGCGCACCAGCAGGGCGGCCTTGTACGCGGCCACGCCCCCGGCGACGCCCAGCACGATGCGGCTCATGCCGTCCATCCTCCACACACGGGAACGCACCCGGCAGCGATCGCCGGGTGCGTTCTCCTGAGCTCTGGTGGCCCCGTCCAGGGGCCCGCTCCGAGCGTGCGAGGGGTGCGGAGGACGGGGTCCTCTCTCAGTTGTCGCCGGCCGTGTGGGTCAGCAGACCCTCGTTGATCTCCCGCAGGGCGATGGAGAGCGGCTTCTCCTGCGGAGCGGTGTCGACCAGCGGGCCGACGTACTCCAGCAGGCCCTCGGAGAGCTGGCTGTAGTAGGCGTTGATCTGGCGCGCGCGCTTGGCGGCGAAGATCACCAGGCCGTACTTGCTGCTGGTGCGCTCGAGCAGCTCGTCGATCGGCGGGTTGGTGATGCCCTCGGGGGCAGGTGCGACTCCGGACACGGGCGGGCGTGCTCCTCAGCTCGTCAGTCGGGAGTGGCGGGCGGCGGCGCCGGGCCCCGTCACTCGGGCGCGCCGCTGCTCCGGAGGGACCCGGGCGACGGCGCAGTCAGCAATCCTACCAACTCGTCGGCAGCGCGGGTCACGTCGTCGTTGACGACCACCACGTCGAACTCGCCGGCGGCGTCGAGCTCGGCCTGCGCGATGCGCAGCCGCTCCTCCTGGACCGCGGGGGGCTCGGAGCCCCGCCCGGCCAGCCGGCTGACCAGCTCGCCCCAGGACGGCGGGGCCAGGAACACCAGCTGGGCGTCGCCGTCGCGGGCCCGGACCTGCCGGGCGCCCTGGAGCTCGATCTCCAGCAGCGCCGGCCGCCCGGTGGCCAGCTGCTCCCGCACCGGACCCGCCGGCGTGCCGTAGCGGTTGCCGGCGTACTCGGCCCACTCGAGCAGGCCGTCCTCGGCGATCAGCCGGTCGAACTCGGCGTCGCTGACGAAGTGGTAGTGCACCCCGTCGACCTCACCCGGCCGGCGCCGACGGGTGGTGGCCGACACCGACACCCAGACCTCGGGGTGCCGGCGTCGGACCTCCGCCACGACCGTGCCCTTGCCGACCCCTGACGGGCCGGAGAGCACGGTCAGCCGTGCCGGGGCGTGCTCCGGGACAGCAGCTGCCACGCGTCGTCGTCCTCGACCTCCGGTGCCTGGTCCTGCGGGTCAGCCCTCGACGGGGACCTGCTCGGCGGCGACCTTCTCGCCGCCGAACTCGGTCTCGAGGGCCCGGCGCTGGTTGGCACCCAGACCGCGCACCCGGCGGGTCGGGGAGATCTCGAGCCGCTCCATGATCTTCGCAGCCCGGGCCTTGCCCACACCGGGCAGGGACTCCAGGACCGCGGAGACGCGCATCTTGCCGATCACCTCGTCGGTCTCGCCCTGGCGCAGGACGTCACCGACCGTGGCGCCCTTGCTCTTGAGCCGCTCGCGCAACTCGGCTCGGGCCTTGCGGGCGGCCGCGGCCTTCTCGAGGGCCGCGGCACGTTGCTCGGGGGACAGGTCAGGGAGGGGCATGGTGCGACCCAATCTGTCGTCGCCGGTCATCCGATCGGCCGGCGGGGCTCGGGCTGTGTCGGGGGCAGGACTCACTGCTGAGCCTGTCGGCCAACCTAGCTCCACCTATATGTGCAGGTCACGCGGGTCTGAACCCCGGGTTTCCGGCAATCCGTGAGCCGCCCGTGACGACGAGTGACCAAAATTGCTCACGTACGGTCATACCCGCTGCTCAGGCCCGGTGTCGGTACCGGACGGTTCCGGCCGGAACCGTTCTGACACGCCGGGCCCGACACGCCGGTCGGCGGCGTATACGTGCTGGTGAACGGCCGGACAGGGGGCTGGTCCGGTACCGCGTCCGGCCGTGGACGAGCGGCCGGCGACGGGGCGCAGACCTCGCCGGGGCACGGCGGCGTCTCAGCCGGTCAGCTCCGCGGCCCAGCGCTCGGCGGCGGCGCGCAGCCCGGCCGGGTCGGGCCCGGCGGCCAGCACGTCCCGCGACACGGTCGGGACGACGGCGGTGCCGCGTCCGAACAGCCGGCGCAGGTCGGTCACCGACCCGCCCTGCGCGCCCAGCCCCGGCGCGAGCACCGGCCCGCCGAGGTGGGTGAGGTCGACGTCCAGCTCGGGCAGGGTGGCCCCCACGACGACGCCGAAGGAGCCGGACCCGTCGGCGGCGTTCCAGTCCCGCACGGTGTCGACGACGACCTGCGCGACCGACCGCCCGTCCACGAGCGCGTGCTGCAGCGTGCCGGCGTCCGGGTTGGAGGTGCGGGCCAGCACGAACAGGCCCCCGCCGTGCCGGCGGGCGGTGTCGACGGCCGGCTGCAGCGAGCCGGGGCCGAGGTAGGGGCTGACGGTCAGGGCGTCGGCGGCCATCGGGTGGTCCGGGCGCAGGTAGCCGGCGTAGCCGTCCATCGTCGAGCCGATGTCCCCGCGCTTGGCGTCGAGCAGCACCAGCGCGCCGGCGGCGCGGGCACGGGCGACGGCGTCCTCCAGCACGGCCAGGCCGCGCGAGCCGTGCCGCTCGTAGAAGGCCAGCTGCGGCTTGAGGACGGCGACGGTGCCGGCCAGGGCGTCGACGACGGTGCCGGTGAACCGCGCCAGGCCCTCGGGGCTGTCGGGCAGCCCCCAGCGCTCCAGCAGCGGCGCGTGCGGGTCGATGCCGACGCACAACGGCCCGCGGGCGGCGACGGCGTCGGCGAGGCGCCGTCCGAACGGGGCGGTCACCGCGCCACCGCCCGGGGCAGGGTGTCGCCCAGCGCGTCGACGCAGTCGCGGGCGAGGAAGGGGTTGGCGAAGGCGCCCGACGCCGACAGCACCGCGTCGGCCCCGAGGGCGAACAGCGCCTCGAACGAGGCCGGGTCGGTGACCCCGCCCATGGCCAGGACGTCGAAGTGCCGGCTCCCGGCCCCGCGCAGGGCGACCAGCCGGCGGGTGAAGTCCAGCGCGGAGTCGCGCACCGCCGCCCCCGACAGCCCGGCCAGCTCGCGGCCGGGGAAGGTCGGCTCGCCGTCGCTGCGCCGCACCCGGCTCTGCAGCGTGTTGATGCCCGCGACGCCGTCGACCAGCGGCGCGACCCTCGGCACCAGCGCGGCCAGCCGCGGCTCGTCGAGCCAGGAGAGCTTGGCGACCAGGCCGGTGCGGTCGTCCAGCGCGCGGCGCACGCCCTCGACCACGGCGACGGTCGCGTCGGCGTCCAGGCACAGCGGCGGCTTCACGCCCGGGGCCGAGGGGTTGAGCGTGTTGGGGCAGGACAGGTTGAGCTCGACGACGCTCGCGCCGGCCTCCTGCGCCAGCCGCGCGGTGAGGGCGAAGTCGTCGACCAGGGCGGGGCCGTCGCCCTCCCCCATGACGCTGACGACCAGCAGCTGGTCGTCGCCGACGGCGTCCAGCGACCGCTCGAGGTCGGCCGCCCACTCCTCGGGCGCCGGCGACGGGACGCCGAAGGAGTTGACCGTGCAGACCTCCGGCGAGCCCGGGAGCACCCAGTCCCACGGGTCGGCGGTGACCTCGGCGGCCGCGCCCGGGGGCCGGCTGCTCGTCTCCCGCTGCGCGAAGACCCAGTTGGGCTGCTCGTTGGGCTCGTGCGCGCGGCTGCGGACGGTCTTGTAGGTCAGCACGCTGTAGCCGTTGCGCGCGAAGTGGCGGACCCACTCCGCACCGCCGCCCAGCACGCAGGCGGGCACGCCGATGGGGAAGCCGACGTCCCGGCCCAGCACCCGCCAGCGCCGTCCGCCGGCCACCGGGCGCTGCGCCAGCCGCGGCCCGACCGGGGTGGTCAGGTTGTCGCGGTAGGAGCCGAGGACGTCGTAGGCCGGGGTCGGCACGCCGGCGTCGGCGAGCACCGCCGCGTGGCGCGCGAAGAACAGCACGCGGGTCAGCAGCGGCAGGTCCCCCTCGTCGGCGGCCCCGGTGGCGAGCCGCGTCGCCACCCCGCGGGCCGCCGCCGCCAGGGCGTCGAGCTCCGGCTGCGGCGGCCGCGCGAAGCGGGTCACCCCGGCGAGGAAAGCCGCGGGCAGGCCGTCGACCAGCCCGCGGGCGACCAGGTCGTCCCGCACCCGCCCGACGGCGTCGCTGCGCGACGCCGTCGTCACGCCCCGGTCCCGGCGAACGTGCTCGGCCCGCCATGGGTGCCGCCGGCGAGCGCGGCGTGGACCTCCTGCAGGCTGCGCACCCCGACGTCCCCGCGGCGCAGCGCCTCGACCCCCTGCACCGCGGCGGCCAGGCCCTGCACCGTGGTGATGCACGGGATGCCCGCGGTGACGGCGGCGGTGCGGATCTCGTAGCCGTCCAGCCGGGGCCCGCTGTTGCCGGGCGAGCCGAACGGCGTGTTGACGACGATGCCGACGTCCCCGGCCAGGATCCGCTCCACGCAGTTGCCCGGGCCGTCGCTGACCTTGCCGACGACCTCGCAGGCCACGCCGTTGCGGCGCAGCACCTGCGCGGTGCCGGCGGTGGCCATCACCTGGAAGCCGAGGTCGGCCAGCCGCTTGACCGGGAAGACGGCCGAGCGCTTGTCCCGGTTGGCCAGCGAGACGAAGACCGTGCCCTCGGTGGGCAGCGACCCGTAGGCGGCCTCCTGCGACTTGGCGAAGGAGGTGCCGAAGCCGGTGTCCAGGCCCATGACCTCGCCGGTGGACTTCATCTCCGGGCCCAGCACGGTGTCGACGCCGTGCCCCTCGACGGTGCGGAACCGGTGGAAGGGCAGCACCGCCTCCTTGACCGCGATCGGCATGTCCGCGGGGAGGTCCGCCGCGTCCCCGGTCTCGGGGAGCACGCCGGCGGCACGCAGCTCGGGGATCGTCTCCCCCACCGCGATCCGGGCCGCGGCCTTGGCCAGCTGCACCGCGGTCGCCTTGGACACGAAGGGCACCGTGCGCGACGCCCGGGGATTGGCCTCGAGGACGTGGAGGACGTCGTCCTTGAGCGCGTACTGGACGTTGAGCAGCCCCCGGACGCCGATGCGCGCGGCGAGCTGCTCGGTCGCCCGCCGGATGCGCACCACGTCGTCGGTGCCCAGGGTGATCGGCGGCAGGGCGCACGCCGAGTCGCCGGAGTGGATGCCGGCCTCCTCGATGTGCTCCATGACGCCGCCGAGGAAGAGCTCGGAGCCGTCGAAGAGCGCGTCGACGTCGATCTCCACGGCGTCCTCGAGGAACCGGTCGACCAGCACCGGGTGCTCGGGGCTGACGTCGGTGGCCTTGGCGATGTACGCCTCGAGCGTGGCGTCGTCGTAGACGATCTCCATGCCGCGCCCGCCGAGCACGTACGACGGCCGGACCAGCACCGGGTAGCCGATGCTCGCGGCGATCTCCCGCGCCTCGGCGAAGGCGGTCGCCGTGCCGTGCTTGGGCGCCTGCAGGCCGGTGTCGGACAGCACCCGCGAGAACGCCCCGCGGTGCTCGGCGGCGTCGATCGACTCCGGCGAGGTGCCCAGCACCGGCACCCCGGCGTCCTTGAGCCGCTGCGCCAGGCCCAGCGGGGTCTGCCCGCCGAGGGTGCAGATGACCCCGGCGACCGGGCCGGCGGCGCGCTCGGCCTCGACCACCTCGAGGACGTCCTCGAAGGTCAGCGGCTCGAAGTACAGCCGGTCGGCCGTGTCGTAGTCGGTGGAGACGGTCTCGGGGTTGCAGTTGACCATCACGGCCTCGTAGCCGGCGTCCTGCAGCGCCATCACGGCGTGCACGCAGGAGTAGTCGAACTCGATGCCCTGCCCGATCCGGTTGGGTCCCGAGCCCAGGATCAGCACCGCCGGCTTCTCCCGCGGCTCGACCTCGGTCTCCTCGTCGTAGGACGAGTAGTGGTACGGGGTGCGGGCGGCGAACTCGGCGGCACAGGTGTCGACGGTCTTGTAGACCGGCCGCACGCCCAGGCGCCGGCGCAGCGTCCGGACGCCGTCCTCACCGGCCAGCTCGGGGCGCAGCGCGGCGATCTGCCGGTCGGACAGGCCGTGCCGCTTGGCCCGGCGCAGCAGCTCGGCCGTGAGGGACGGCGCGTCGCGGACCTCGGCGCCGACCTCGCCGACCAGGGCGATCTGGTCGACGAACCACGGGTCGAAGCCGCTGGCCTCGGCGACCTGCTCGACGGTGGCACCGGCGCGCAGCGCGGCCTCGGCGACGTAGAGCCGCCCGTCGACCGGCGTGCGCAGCGCCTCGAGCAGCTCGGCCGCCGACCGGGTGTCCTCCGGCCCGGTCCAGAACCCCGCGGTCTTCGTCTCCGTGGACCGCATGGCCTTGCCCAGCGCCTCGGGGAAGTTGCGGCCCAGCGCCATGACCTCGCCGACGCTCTTCATCGTCGTGGTCAGCCGCGGGTCGGCGCCGGGGAACTTCTCGAACGCGAACCGCGGGATCTTGACGACGACGTAGTCCAGCGCCGGCTCGAACGACGCCGGGGTGACGCCGGTGATGTCGTTGGTGATCTCGTCGAGCGTGTAGCCGATGGCCAGCTTCGCGGCGATCTTGGCGATCGGGAAGCCCGTGGCCTTGGACGCCAGCGCGCTGGACCGCGACACCCGCGGGTTCATCTCGATGACGACCAGCCGGCCGTCGGCCGGGTTGACCGCGAACTGGATGTTGCAGCCGCCGGTGTCGACGCCGACCTCGCGCAGCACCGCGATGCCGACGTCGCGCATCCGCTGGTACTCGCGGTCGGTGAGGGTCATCGCCGGGGCGACGGTCACCGAGTCGCCGGTGTGCACGCCCATCGCGTCGACGTTCTCGATCGAGCAGATGACCACCACGTTGTCGCTGCGGTCGCGCATCAGCTCCAGCTCGTACTCCTTCCAGCCCAGCACCGACTCCTCGATGAGGACGGTGTGCACCGGGGAGTCGGCCAGGCCGTGGGAGGCCATGCGACGCAGGCTGGCCTCGTCGGTGGCGAAGCCCGAGCCCAGCCCGCCCATGGTGAAGCTCGGCCGGATGACGACCGGGTAGCCGACCTCGGCGGCGGTGTCCAGCGCCTCCTCCACCGACGAGCAGACCCGCGAGCGCGGGGCGTCGGCGCCGATGGACCGCACGATGTCCTTGAACTGCTGCCGGTCCTCGCCGCGGTTGATGGCGTCGACGTCGGCGCCGATCAGCCGGACGCCGTACTTCTCCAGCACGCCGTTCTCGTACAGGCCGATGGCGATGTTGAGCGCGGTCTGCCCGCCGAGGGTGGCCAGCAGCGCGTCGGGGCGCTCCTTGGCGATCACCTTCTCGACGAACTCCGGGGTCAGCGGCTCGACGTAGGTGGCGTCGGCGATCTCCGGGTCGGTCATGATCGTCGCCGGGTTGCTGTTGACCAGGCTGACCCGCAGCCCCTCGGCCTTGAGCACCCGGCAGGCCTGGGTGCCGGAGTAGTCGAACTCGGCGGCCTGGCCGATGAGGATCGGCCCCGAGCCGATCACCATCACGTGGTGGATGTCTGTCCTCCTCGGCACGATCAGGCCTCCTGTCCGTCACGTCGGCCGCTGACGTCGTGCGCGTACCGCTGCACGTGTCGCATCAGGCGCTCTTCTCCGCGGTGCTGTGCTCGACCCGCGGCGGCGGCCCACCGGCCTGCGCGTCCCCGGTGCGGGCGGTCTCCATGAGGTCGACGAACCGCTGGAACAGCGGCGCGGCGTCGTGCGGGCCGGCGGCGGCCTCGGGGTGGAACTGCACGCTGAACGCCGGCAGGTCGAGGCAGCGCAGCCCCTCCACCACGTCGTCGTTGAGGCCCACGTGGCTGACCTCGACCCGCCCGTAGGGGGTGTCGGCCGGCCGGTCCAGCGGCGCGTCGACGGCGAAGCCGTGGTTGTGGCTGGTCACCCGCACCGTGCCGCTGACCCGGTCGAGCACCGGCTGGTTGAGGCCGCGGTGGCCGAAGCGCAGCTTGTAGGTGCCCAGGCCCAGCGCCCGGCCGAGGATCTGGTTGCCGAAGCAGATGCCGAACAGCGGCCGGCGGGCGTCGAGCACCCCGCGCACGGCGTCGACCGCGTAGTCGGCGGCGGCCGGGTCGCCCGGGCCGTTGGAGAGGAAGACGCCGTCGGGACCCGCCTCGAGGAGGTCCTCGGCGGTCGCGGTGGCCGGCAGCACGTGCGTCTCCACGCCGAGCTCGGCCAGGTGCCGCGGGGTGGCGGTCTTGATGCCGAGGTCGAGCGCGGCGATGGTGAACCGCTTCTCCCCCACCGCCGGGACGACGTAGGGGTCGTTCGCGGTGACCGACGGCGCGAGGTCGGCGCCGCTCATGCTCTCCGATGCGCGCACCCGGGTCAGCAGCTCCTCGGCCGAGAGGCCCTCGCTGCTGATGCCGGCGCGCATCGCGCCGCGCTCGCGCAGGTGGCGGGTCAGCGCGCGGGTGTCGATGCCACTGATGCCGACGACGCCCTGCTCGGCCAGCTCGTCGTCCAGGCTGCCGGTGGCCCGCCAGTTGGCCGGGCGGCGGGCGGGGTCGCGGACGACGAAGCCGGCCACCCAGATGCGGCGGCTCTCGTCGTCCTCCTCGTTGACCCCGGTGTTGCCGATGTGCGGCGCGGTCATCACCACGATCTGGCGGGCGTAGCTGGGGTCGGTCAGCGTCTCCTGGTAGCCGGTCATCCCGGTGGCGAACACCGCCTCGCCCAGCGTCGTCCCGACCGCGCCGTAGGCCTCGCCCCGGAACGTGCGCCCGTCCTCCAGGACGAGCAGCGCCTCTGTCACTTCTGAGCCTTTCCGTCGAGCACGGTGGGGACGCCCCGCAGGAACGTCGCGACCACTCGGCCGGGCAGCTCCCGACCGGCGTAGGGGCTGTTGCGGCTGCGGCTGGCCAGCGCGGCGGGGTCGACGACCGCGCGCGCTCCCGGGTCCAGCAGCAGCAGGTTGGCCGGCTCGCCCGGGGCCAGCGGGCGGCCGTGTGCCTCGAGACCACGGCCGTCGAGCCGGCCGATGGCCGCCGGGCGGGTCGACATCCGGTCGGCGACGCCGCGCCAGTCGAGCCGGCCGGTCTCCAGCATCGTCGCGACGACCACCGACAGCGCCTGCTCCAGGCCCAGCATCCCGGGCCGGGCGTGCGCCCACTCGGTCTCCTTGTCCTCGACCGCGTGCGGCGCGTGGTCGGTGGCCACCGCGTCGATCACGCCCTCGGCCAGCCCGGCGCGCAGCGCCTCGACGTCGGCGTCGGTGCGCAACGGCGGGTTGACCTTGAAGACCGGGTCGTAGCCCTCGGCGCACTCGTCGGTGAGCAGCAGGTGGTGCGGGGTGACCTCGGCGGTGACCTGCACCCCTCGGGACTTCGCCCAGCGGAGGATCTCCACCGAGCCCGCGGTCGAGACGTGGCAGACGTGCAGCCGGGCGCCGACGTGGTCGGCGAGCAGCACGTCGCGGGCGATGATCGCCTCCTCGGCGGCGGCCGGCCAGCCGGTCAGCCCGAGGCGGGCGGAGCGGTCGCCCTCGTGCATCTGCGCGCCGACGGTGAGCCGCGGCTCCTCGGCGTGCTGGGCGACCACGCCGTCGAGCGCCTTGACGTACTCCAGCGCCCGGCGCATCAGGGCGGGGTCGGCGACGCAGTGGCCGTCGTCGGAGAAGACGCGCACCCGCGCGGCGGAGTCGGCCATCGCACCGAGCTCGGCCAGCCGCTCCCCCCTCAGCCCCACGGTCACCGCGCCGACGGGGACGACGTCCACCAGGCCGGCCTCCTGGCCCAGGCGCCACACCTGCTCGACGACGCCGGCGGTGTCGGCGACCGGGTCGGTGTTGGCCATGGCGTGCACCGCGGTGTAGCCGCCCAGCGCGGCGGCGCGGCTGCCGGTCTCGACGGTCTCGGCGTCCTCCCGGCCGGGCTCGCGCAGATGGGTGTGCAGGTCGACCAGGCCGGGCAGCGCGACCAGCCCGGCGGCGTCGACGACGTCGGCGCCGGGGACCGACAGCGACGCGCCGATCGCCGCGATCCGGCCGTCCTCCACCAGGATGTCGGCGGCGTCCTCGCCGTAGGGGCGGGCGCCCGTGATCAGGGTGCTCATGCCGCGTCCCCTCGCTCCCTGGCGCTCGCTGCGATGCTCACTCACCCGCGCGTCCTCCCAGCAGCAGGTAGAGCACGGCCATGCGCACGGAGACCCCGTTGCCGACCTGCTCGACGATCGTGGAGCGGACCGAGTCGGCCACCTCGGCGGCGATCTCCATCCCGCGGTTCATCGGACCCGGGTGCATGACGATCGCGTCGTCGCCCAGGGCGCCCATCCGGTGGGCGTCCAGCCCGTAGCGGCGGCTGTACTCGCGGGCGCTGGGGAAGTACGAGGCGTTCATCCGCTCGGCCTGGACCCGCAGCATCATCACCACGTCGGCCTTGGGCAGGACGGCGTCCAGGTCGTAGGAGACCTCCGCCGGCCAGCTGCCCACCCCGACCGGGAGCAGCGTCGGCGGCGCGACCAGGGTGACCTCGGCGCCGAGGGTGTGCAGCAGCCGCACGTTGGAGCGGGCCACCCGGCTGTGCAGCACGTCGCCGACCACCGCCACGCGCACGCCCTCGAGCCGGCCCAGCCGGTGCCGGATCGTGTAGGCGTCCAGCAGCGCCTGGGTCGGGTGCTCGTGGGTGCCGTCGCCGGCGTTGACCACGCTGCCGCGCACCCAGTTGGCCAGCCGGTGCGGGGCGCCCGACGCCGAGTGCCGGACCACGATGGCGTCGGAGCCCATCGCCTCCAGCGTGAGCGCGGTGTCCTTGAGGCTCTCGCCCTTGGAGACGCTGCTGCCCTTGGCGGAGAAGTTGATGACGTCGGCCGACAGGCGCTTGGCGGCCAGCTCGAAGGAGATCCGGGTGCGGGTGGAGTCCTCGTAGAAGAGGTTGACCACCGTCCGTCCGCGCAGCGTGGGCAGCTTCTTGACCTCGCGGCCGGCCAGCGCGGCGTCGATCTGCGCGGCGGTGTCGAGCACCAGCGTCGCGTCGGCGCGGTCCAGGTCGGCGGCCTCCAGCAGGTGCCGCTTCACTGCTCGCCTCCCGTGACCAGGACGGCGTCCTCGCCGTCGACCTCGGCCAGCCGGACCCGCACCGACTGGCTGCGCGAGGTCGGCAGGTTCTTGCCCACGTAGTCGGCGCGGATGGGCAGCTCGCGGTGGCCGCGGTCGACCAGCACCGCGAGCTGCACCGCGCGCGGGCGGCCGAGGTCGCGCAGCGCGTCCAGCGCCGCCCGCACGGACCGGCCGGAGTAGAGGACGTCGTCCACCAGGACGACGAGGCGGCCGTCGATGCCGCCCTCGGGCAGCACGGTCTCCTCCAGCGCGCGGACGCCGCGCATCCGCAGGTCGTCGCGGTAGAGCGTGATGTCTACGGTGCCGACGTCGACCGGGAAACCGGAGAACGCCTCCACGCGGGCGGCCAGCCGGCGGGCCAGCGGGGCGCCGCGGGTGGGGATGCCGACGAGGACCACGTCGGCGCGGCCGTCGTCCCCCGCGCACTTCTCGATGAGCTGGTGGGCCATCCGGTCGACCACGCGGGTCACGTCGGCGGCGGAGAGCACTGCGGACGGCGACGCTGCGTCGCCGTGGGCGTGCTCGGTCGTGCGGGCCATCAGGCCTCCTTCCCCGCCTCACGGGACGGGTCGTTAAAGGAGTGGTCGGACCGGGACCGACGGTACTGCACGCTGCGATGTGACCCGCGACGCGCCGGGGTGGGCGTGATCGGGTCCCGTGTGACCCGGAGGAGTGTCCCGGTGTCCTTGGACCCGCTCGACCAGTACGCTCCGTGACGACAACCCGCCCCCGACGACGGACAGTGAGCAGGAAGCGATGAGCACCGACTACTCACGGGCCCTCGGTGCCCGGCTCCGCGCCATCCGCAACCAGCAGGGCCTCTCGCTCCAGGGAGTCGAGGACAAGTCCCACGGCCGCTGGAAGGCAGTGGTCGTGGGCTCCTACGAGCGCGGCGACCGCGCGGTGACCGTGCAGCGGCTCTCCGAGCTGGCGGTCTTCTACGGGGTCCCGGTCTCCGAGCTGCTGCCCGACCCGCGGCCCAGCTCGGCGGTCACCTCGACGACGAAGATCGTGCTGAACCTCGAGTCGCTGGGCTCGCTGCCTGCGGACGAGGCCGGCCCGCTGGCCCGGTACGCCTCGACCATCCAGGCGCAGCGCCACGACTACAACGGCAAGGTCCTCTCCATCCGCGCCGAGGACCTCAAGTCGCTGGCGATCATCTACGACATGAGCCCCGACGAGCTGACCAGCCGGCTCATCGAGTGGGGCGTCCTCTCCCCCGGCATGGAGAGCGTCGTCGGCTTCGGCGGCGACGAGGACGAGGACGAGGTCAACCCGAACTGGGAGCGCCGCCGCACCCCGCGCTGAGCACCGAACGCCGAGGACCCACTCCGACGATCGGAGTGGGCCCTCGGCGTTCTGGCCCCGTCCCGGGGCTCGCCGCGAGCGGGCGAGCGGTGCGGAGGACGGGGTCCTCTCAGCTGGTCGGGACCTCGGCGTCGAGGATCGCGCCCAGGACGCCGTTGACGTAGGACGGCGAGTCGTCGGTCGACAGCGACCGGGCGAGCTCGACGGCCTCGTCGATGACGACCGGGTCGGGCACGTCGTCGACCCACAGCAGCTCGAACACCGCCATGCGCAGGATCGCGCGGTCGACGTCGGGCAGCCGGTCGATCGACCAGCCGTGCGCGTGCCGGTCGATCAGCTCGTCGATGCGGTCGGCGTGCTCGGCCACCCCCTCGACCAGCCGGACGGCGTGGTCGGGGATGGGCGGCGAGGCGAGCGCCACCCGCTCGCGGAGCAGCTCCAGCGGGTCGCTGCCTCGGACGTCGGCCTCGTAGAGGACGTCGACGGCGCGCTTGCGCGCCTTGCTTCGGGCAGCCATGCGAGCGGCGTCAGTTGGCCCGGCCGAGGTACCGGCCGTCGCGGGTGTCGACCTTGAGCCTGTCGCCGGTGTTGACGAACAGCGGGACCTGGATCTGCGCGCCGGTCTCCAGGGTGGCCGGCTTGGTGCCGCCGGTGGAGCGGTCGCCCTGCAGGCCCGGGTCGGTGTGCTGCACGACCAGCTCCAGGGTCACCGGGAGCTCGACGTAGAGGGGGGTGCCCTCGTGGACGGCGACCACGACCTCGGTGTTCTCCAGCAGGTAGTCCGCGCCACCGCCGACGGTCTCGGCGGGGACGTGGATCTGGTCGTAGGTCTCGCCGTCCATGAAGACGAAGTCGGTGCCGTCCTTGTACAGGTACGTCATGCTCCGCTTGTCGACGGTGGCGGTGTCGACCTTGGTGCCGGCGTTGAAGGTCCTGTCGACGACCTTGCCCGAGAGCACGTTCTTCAGCGTGGTGCGGACGAACGCGCCGCCCTTGCCCGGCTTGACGTGCTGGAACTCGGTGACGGTCCAGAGCTGGCCGTCGAGGTTGAGGACCATGCCGTTCTTGAGGTCGTTGGTGGTAGCCATCTAGAGGACCAGCAGTTCCTTGCTCGTGAGGGTCAACAACTCGGGCTCGTCGTCCGTGACGATCAGCGTGTCCTCGATCCGGACACCGCCGTGGCCGGGCAGGTAGACCCCCGGCTCCACGGTGACGGCCATGCCGGCGGCCAGCCTACCCGCGCCCAGCTGCCCGATGCCCGGCGCCTCGTGGATCTCCAGCCCCACCCCGTGGCCCAGGCCGTGGGTGAAGTGCTCGGCGTGACCGGCGGCGGCGATGACGTCGCGGGCGGCGGAGTCGACGGCCACCACGTCGGCGCCCACGGCCAGCGCGGCCCGGCCCGCCGCCTGCGCGGCCGCGACGAGCCCGTAGACCTCGCGCTGCCAGTCCGCCGCCTCCCCGAGCACGACCGTGCGGGTCATGTCGGAGTGGTACCCGTCGACGGTCGCGCCGAAGTCCAGCTTGAGGAAGTCGCCCGGCCGCAGCTCGGTGCTGTCGGGCCGGTGGTGCGGGATGGCGGAGTTCGCGCCGGTGGCCACGATCGTCTCGAAGGACGGCGCCTCGGCGCCCATCGACAGCATGCGGGCGTCGAGCTCGCGGCCGACCTGCCGCTCGGTGCGCCCGGGCCGCAGCGCGCCCTCGGCGGCCAGCTCGGCCAGCGCCGCGTCGGCGACCGCGCAGGCGCGGCGCAGCGCGTCGACCTCGTCGTCGTCCTTGACGGCGCGCAGCGCCTCCACGGCCCGCCGCACGCTGGTCAGCTCCGGCACCGTGCCGCCGGCGGCGGCGTCGGCGAGCACCGACTCCAGCGCGCGCAGCCCGTCGACGGTCAGGTGGTGGCTCTCGTAGCCGATGCGCCGGGCGGTCGGGCCACCTGATCGAGGCAGCACCGCCTCACGGGCGAGGGCGGAGACGGTGGCGCGGTCGACCAGCAGCTCGACGTCGGGCACCTGGGTGCCGGCCTGGGTCGTGTAGCGGCCGTCGGTGCCGAAGACGTCGGCGCCGTCGGTGCGCAGCAGGAGCGCGCCGTTCGAGCCGGTGAAGCCGGTCAGGTACCGCACGTTGAGCAGCTCGGTCACCAGGACGGCGTCCAGACCGCGGTCGGCCGCCGTCGCCCGCAGCCGCTCCCTCCGCTCGGCGTACCTCACGAGACCCCCTGCGCGGCCAGCCAGCGCAGCGCCAGCACGTAGCCCTGCACGCCCAGCCCGGCGATCACCCCGTCGGCGACCGCCGAGACGTAGGAGTGGTGCCGGAACTCCTCGCGCTTGTGGATGTTGCTGATGTGCACCTCGACCAGCGGGGCGGTCAGCATCGCCAGCGCGTCGCGCAGCACCACCGAGGTGTGCGACCAGCCGCCCGGGTTGAGCACCACCGGGTCGCCGGCGTCAGCGGCGGCGTGCACCCAGCGCAGCAGCTCGCCCTCGTCGTCGGTCTGCCGGACCCGGACCTCCAGGCCCAGCTCGTCGCCCGTGGCCGCGATCAGCTCGACCAGCTCCGCGTGGGTCGTCGTCCCGTACTTCTCCGGCTCGCGCGTGCCGAGACGGCCGATGTTGGCGCCGTTGAACACCTGGACCGTCACGTCGTCTCCTCGCTGGCGCTTGTCGTCGCCGTGCCGAAACGTGCCCCGTCCCTGCGTGACCTCGCGAGCCCGGTCACGCGGGCACTCCTCCACCGACGGCCGCCCACGCGGCGTCGAGCCAGGCCTGGTCGGGGTCGGCGAGGATGCGCGGGTTGCCGATGCCGTCCAGGACGACGAACCGCAGCGAGGCGCCGCGGGCCTTCTTGTCCACCCGCATGACCGTCTGGATGCGCTCCCAGTCCCCGGTGTAGCGGGTCGGCAGCCCCATCGCGGCGACCAGGCGGGCGTGCCGGTCGACCTCGGCGCGGGTCAGCAGCCCCGCCTGGCCGGCCAGCTCGGCGGCGAACACCAGCCCGACGGCGACCGCCTCACCGTGCCGCCAGCCGAAGTCCTCCACCCGCTCGATGGCGTGGGCCAGCGTGTGCCCGTAGTTGAGGAACTCGCGCACGCCGGTGTCGTAGAGGTCCGCCCCCACCGCGTCGGCCTTGACCCGCACCGCGCGCTCGATGAGCTCCTCGGTGTCGCGGCGGCCGGTGGGGTCGGCCTCGAGCAGGTCGAGGACGGCGGGGTCGGCGATGAAGCCGCACTTGACCACCTCGGCCATCCCGGCGCGGAACTCCGCCTCGGGCAGCGCGGCGAGGACGTCGGTGTCGGCCAGCACGGCCACCGGCGGGTGGAACGCGCCGACGAGGTTCTTGCCCGCGCCGGTGTTGATGCCGGTCTTGCCGCCGAGCGCGGCGTCCACCATGCCCAGCACGCTGGTGGGCACCTGGACGACGCGCACGCCGCGGGTCCAGGTCGCGGCCACGAACCCGGCGAGGTCGGTGACCGCACCCCCGCCCACGCCCACGACGGCGTCGGACCGGGTCAGCCCCAGCCGGCCCAACTCCTCCCACACGCCCGCGGCGACCGCGGCGGTCTTGGCCGCCTCCCCGTCGGGGACGACGACGGCCTCCGCGGCCACCCCGGCGGTCTGCAGCGTCTCGACCAGCCCGCCGGCCAGCCCGGCCAGCGGGGGCGCGTGGACGACGGCGGCGCGGGCGGTGCCGTCGAGCACGGTGCTGGTCAGGCTGCCCAGCTCGTGCCGGGCACCGGGCCCGATGACCACGTCGTAGGGCCGCTCGCCCGGGACCGTGACCCGCCTGCGCGTCGCCCGTCCGCTCCCGCTCACGGTGTGGCCCGCACGGGGATCGCGGCCGCCACCTCGTCGACGACCTCACCGGGCGCGCGCCCGCCGGTGGTCACCGTGACGGTGGCGACCTCGGCGTACAGCGGCGCCCGCGCGGCGAGCAGCGTGCGCAGCGCGGCCCGCGGGTTGAGGCCGAGCACCGGGCGGGTGCGGCCCAGCCCCACCCGCTGGGCGGCCGAGGCCAGGTCGACGTCGAGCCAGACGACGGTGCCGCCGGCGCGGGTGTAGCCGGTCAGCCGCTCGCGCGTGACCGCGCTGAGCACCGCACCGCCACCGAGGGCGAGGATCCCGTCGTGCTCCTCGAGCGCGACCGCGACGGCCTGCTCCTCCAGCGCTCGGAAGTGCGCCTCGCCGAGGTCGATGAACAGGTCGGCGACCCGCTGGCCGGTGCCGGCCTCGACGTCGGCGTCGGTGTCGCGGAAGGCGATCCCGAACCGGTCGGCCAGCGCGGTGCCGACCGTGGTCTTGCCCGACGACGGCGGCCCGACCAGGACCAGCAGCGGACGGCGTGCCCCGGCCGGTGGACCCCCGGTGCTCATCGGATCGTCAGCGCGTCGAGGTAGGCGCGCGCGTTCCGGCGGGTCTCGGTCAGGGAGTCGCCGCCGAACTTCTCCAGCGCGGCGTCGGCCAGCACCAGCGCCACCATCGCCTCCATCACGACGGCGCCGCGGGGCACCGCGCAGGCGTCGCTGCGCTGGTTGATGGCCACGGCCGGCTCGCCGGTGGCGACGTCGACGGTGGCCAGTGCCCGCGGCACCGTCGAGATCGGCTTCATCGCGGCGCGCACCCGCAGCACCTCGCCGTTGGTCATGCCGCCCTCGATGCCGCCGGCGCGGTCCGACAGCCGCTGGATGCGGGCCTCGCCGTCGCCACCGGGGGCCAGCACGATCTCGTCGTGGGCCACCGAGCCGCGGCGGCGGGCGGTCTCCAAGCCGTCACCGACCTCGACGGCCTTGACCGACTGCACGCCCATGAGCGCGGCGGCCAGCCGCGAGTCCAGCCGGCGGTCCCAGTGCACGTGGCTGCCCAGGCCCGGCGGCAGGCCGTGCACGACCACCTCGACGACCCCGCCGAGGGTGTCGCCGTTCTTCCGGGCGTCGTCGACCTCGGCGACCATGAGCGCGCTGGTCGCAGGATCCGCGCAGCGCACCGGGTCCTCGTCGACGCGGGGGTTGTCGTGGGGACCGGGCACCACGCCGTCGGGGACGACGACCGGACCGATGCCGACCACGTGGCTGACCACCTCGACGTCGAGGGCCTGGCGCAGGAACGCCCGTGCGATCGCGCCGAGGGCGACCCGGGCCGCGGTCTCCCGCGCGCTGGCCCGCTCGAGCACCGGCCGGGCGTCGTCGAAGCCGTACTTCTGCATGCCGGCCAGGTCGGCGTGCCCCGGGCGGGGACGGGTGAGCGGCGCGTTGCGGGCCTGGCCGGCGAGCACCTCGGGGTCGACCGGGTCGGCGGACATGACCGTCTGCCACTTCGGCCACTCGGTGTTGCCCACCTGGACGGCGATCGGCCCGCCCAGCGTCAGCCCGTGCCGGATCCCGCCGGTCAGCGAGACGACGTCCTGCTCGAAGGACATCCGGGCGCCGCGGCCGTGGCCGAGGCGGCGGCGGGCGAGGTCGAGGTCCAGGTCCGGCGTCGTGACCCGGACGCCGGCGGGCAGGCCCTCGAGGATGGCGGTGAGCTGCTGGCCGTGCGACTCACCGGCGGTCAGCCAGCGCAACATGACCGTGATTGTGCCAGTTGGAGGACCCCCTTCCTCCCCACCCTCCGAGGAGGGACCCCGTCCGCCTCACCGCTCGCAGGCTCGCCGGCTCGCCTCTGGACGGGGCCGCCCCGGAGAGGGGGCCGCCCGCTCAGGTGGGCAGGGCCGGACTCCCCAGCGCCAGGGCGAGTGCTGCGCCCACCAGCAGCGGCGGACCGAACGGCAGCGCGGTGCGCCAGCCGGCCCGCCCGGCGGCGACCAGGGTCACCGACGCCGCGGCGCCGGTGACCAGGCCGAGGAACACCCCGGCCAGCAGCGCACCCCAGCCGACCCAGCCCAGCACCAGGCCGAGCAGGCCCAGCAACTTGACGTCGCCGAAGCCGAGCCCCCGCGGGGAGAGGACGGCAGCGCAGGCGGCCAGCCCGAACGCGGCCGCGCCGGCCAGCACGGCGCGCAACAGCGCCGTCCAGGTGCCGAGCGCGACGGCGTCGACCACCAGTGCCGTGGCCACCGCCGCGTACGCCGGGACGGTCACCCGGTCCGGCAGCCGGTGCACGGCCAGGTCGACCTGCGCGAGCACCACCCCGGCTCCCCCGGCCCAGGCCAGCGCGACGGTGCCCGGCCGCACGCCGGCGGCCAGCAGCGCGCCGGCCAGCGCCAGCGCGACCAGGGCGACGGTCAGCGCGGTGCGCAGCGGCCCGGCCGGCGCCGTGTCGTCCCGCCGGGCCAGCCGGACCGACACCCGCGCCAGCCACGGG
Source organism: Geodermatophilus siccatus (assembly GCF_900103785.1). Taxonomy (GTDB): domain Bacteria; phylum Actinomycetota; class Actinomycetes; order Mycobacteriales; family Geodermatophilaceae; genus Geodermatophilus; species Geodermatophilus siccatus. The sequence continues at coordinate 126,823 of NZ_FNHE01000005.1, forward strand.
CCCAGGGCCAGCCCGCCGGCGAGGGCCAGGGCGGCGATCGTGCCGAGCGGGAGGTCCGCGGCGGGCACGCCGGTCAGCGGTGGCCGACGGCGGCGTCGAGCGCGCCGCGCATCGCCACGAGCGGCGCCGGCTGCCCGGTCATCAGCTCCACCTGGGCGGTGGCCTGCCAGAACAGCACCTCGAGGCCGCCCACGACGGTGCCGCCGGCCTCGGTGACCGCGGTCGCCAGCGGCGTCGGCCAGGGGTCGTAGAGGACGTCGAGGACCGTCTGCTCCGCCGTCCAGGGCAGCCGCGCGACCGCCGGCTGGCCGCCGACCGGCACGGTGCTGACCACGACCTCGGCGTCGACGACGGCCGAGGCCAGCGAGACCACCGTCGTCGGGACGCCGAGGGTGTCGAGCACCCGCAGCAGGTCCCCGGCGCGGCCCGGCTCGCGGACGACGACGTCGACGTGCGTGGCGCCCAGCGAGGCCAGCGCCACCGCCGCGGCCGCCGCCGTCCCCCCTGCGCCGACGATCGCGGCGCGGTCGACCGAGGTGACCCCGGCCTGCTGCAGGGTGGTGCCGACGCCGAGGACGTCGGTGTTCTCCGCCCGCCAGCCCGCCTCGGTGCGCACCAGCGTGTTGGCCGCGTGCAGCAGGCGCGGCAGCGGCTCCACCACGTCGGCGACGTCGGCCGCGGCCTGCTTGCACGGCATCGTCACCGAGAAGCCGCGCCACTCCTCGCCGAGCCCGGCCAGCAGCACCGGCAGGTCCTCCGCGCCGACGTCCAGGGCGTCGTAGGTCCAGTCGTCGAGGCCCAGCGCCGCGTAGGCGGCCCGGTGCAGCAGCGGGGACAGCGAGTGCCCCACCGGGCGGCCGAGGACTGCCGCCCTCACCCGCCCGGCTGCTCGCGCAGCCACTGCTGGAACAGCAGCACGTTCTGCTGGTGCTCCTCGGCGGTGCGCGCGAAGCGGGTCTCGCCGGTGTCTGGGTCGATGACGACGAAGAAGCGCCAGTCGCCGGGGGCCGGGGCGAGCACCGCCTCGATGGCCTGCTCGCCGGGGTTGCCGATCGCGCCCGGCGGGAGCCCGGGGTGCACGTAGGTGTTGTACGGCGAGGGGTTGGCGCGGTCCTCGGGGGTGGTGGTGATCCCGGACTTGCCGTTGGCGTAGTTCACCGTGGTGTCCAGCTGCAGTGGCATGCCGTCGGCGAGCCGGTTCTCCAGCACGCGGGCCACCATGGCCATGTCCTGGGGCGAGGCGGCCTCGGCCTGCACGATGCTGGCCTTGGTGAGCACGGTCAGCCGGTCGGCCTCGGGCACCTGCAGCGCGTCGAGCGCCTGGTCGGTCCGGGTCACCATGCTGCGGAGCACGGCGGCGGGGGTGTCGTCGGGCTCGACGTCGTAGGTGGCCGGGAACAGGAAGCCCTCGAGCACCCCGTTGGCGTAGGCCGGCAGTCCGATCGCGGCGGGGTCGGCGGCCACGGCCTGCAGCTCCGGCAGCGGCGTCCCGGTCTGCTCGGCCAGCAGGGTGAGGGTGGCGGCCACGGTGAGGCCCTCCCGCACGGTCACGCGGGTGACCTGGCGGGCCGCGGGGTCCAGCAGCAGGTCCAGGGCGGCCTGGCCGCTCATCTGGGAGCGCAGCGCGTAGACGCCGGGCTGGATGCCCGTGGCGGCCGGCTCGGTCTCGGCGGCGTCGACGAAGGGGCCGGGCGAGGCGATGACGCCCTCGGCCACCAGGGTGCGGGCGATGTCGCTGAGGGTGTCGCCGGAGGAGACGCGCACCTCGACGGTGCCGCTGCCCTGCCCCGTGTAGTCCTCACCGCCCGGGTTGACCAGGCCGATCAGCGCCTTGCCGCCGTAGAAGATGCCGCCCACGAGGCCGGCGAGGACCAGCAGGGACAGGACGACGGCCAGCGGGCTGCGCCGACGGTGCGGGCGGCCGGAGCCACGACCGCCGCCGGGCGGCTCGTCGGCGTGGTACTCGCCGGAGTGGTACTCGCCGGAGTGGTACTCGTCGGCGTGGTGCTCCCGCTCGGCGCGCCGGCCGCGGCGCCGGCGGCCGACGTCGTGGGTGCCGGAGGCGCCGAGCACCTCCAGCCCGCCGGTGGAGTCCGCGTCGTCCCACTCGGAGGGCTCGGCGGGGTGCACCGCGGTGTCGTCGGCGTCCGCGCCGGGGACGGCGGGGACGGCACCCAGCCCGACCGTGGCGTCGTCGGCGGCGCCGTCGGGACGGCGGGAGAGCCGGGACCAGGCGCCCGCGGGCATCGGGGGCAGGTCGGGCAGCGGCTCGGAGGGGTGCGGGGGCCGCGGGTACCGCTGGTCGCCGGCGTGTGCGACCGGGCCGGGCAGCGGGCCGGTGCTGCGGTCCTCGACCCGGCGGCGGCGCGGAGCGGGGCCGGCGTGGCGGCCCTCGTCCCCGACCGGCGGCCGGCTGGGCATCGATGCCAGCCAGGCCGACGCGGGCACGCCGCTCGGGGACTCGGGAGAGGCGTGCCGACCCCGCCGCCCCAGCGGGGTCGGGTCGCTCACGAGCGCTCCCGCTGCGCGTCCAGATAGGCCTGGAGGATGACCACGGCCGCGGCCTGGTCGATCACCGGACGCTGGCGACGGCTGTCGAGACCGTTCGCCCGGAGGGAGCTGGCTGCGGTCACGGTGGAGAGCCTTTCGTCGACGAGGTGCACGGGCACGGAGCCGATGCGCCCGGCGAGTGCCCGAGAGTAGGCACGCGCCTCCTTCGCCGACGCGCCCGACGCACCCGAGAGGTGCCTCGGCTCCCCCACGATCACCTCTGTCACCTCGTGTTCCGCGACGAGCGCGGCGATGCGGTCGAGGTCGGACTCGTCCCGCGCCCGCTGCACCGTCTCCAGCGGGCTGGCCAGCGTGCCGGTGGGGTCGGAGATCGCCACGCCGACGCGCACGCTGCCGACGTCGATGCCCAGCCGGCGGCCCTGCCGCCGCGGCCGCGGCGGGATGGGCAGGCCGCCGGGCAGCCCACCGGAGAGGTCGATCTGCGCGGTCTCGTGCCGCACCGGCGGGAAGCCGGCGCGCAGGTCGATCTGCTCGGTCGCGTGGTGCACCGGCTCCTGCGGCCGGGCGGGCGGGGTGGCGCGCGGCCGCGACGGGGGGACGGCGGGCCGCCCCTGCATCGGGCGCTCGCCCGCCGGACCGGTCTGGTCGGGGTGCTGACTGGGCACTCCGCTCACCTCCCTGCGGCGGTCGCGACCGCCTGTTCGCCGGCCTGCAGGGCCGCTGGGATGCCCGCGGGGTCGGTACCGCCCCCCTGGGCCACGTCTGGCTTGCCCCCGCCACGTCCGCCGACCGGGGCGGCGGCCGCGCGCAGCACGTCGCTGGCGCTGAGCCCGCGCTCCTGAGCGGCCGGGTTGAGGGCCGCCACGAGAGCCACCTTGCCCCCCGACTCGGACGCGAGCAAGACCACCGCCGGACGGTCGGCGGGCAGCCGACCCCGGACGTCGAGGGCCAGTGTGCGCAGGTCGCCGCCGCCCAGTCCGCCCGGCGCGCCGGTGACCACGGACACGCCACCCACGTCGCGCGCGCCGGCCGCCAGCTCGCCGGCCGCGGCCAGGGTCTGCTGCGCGCGCAGCTCGGCGAGCTCCTTGTCCACGTCGCGCAGCCGGGCGAGCATGCCGCTGACCCGCTCCAGGACGGTGTCGCTCGGCGTCTTGAGCAGCTCGCCGAGCTGGCGCACGAGGTCGCGCTCGCGGGCCAGGTAGCGGAAGCCCTCCAGGCCGACGACGGCCTCCACGCGGCGGGAGCCGGAGCCGACCGACGACTCGCCGGTCAGCGCCAGCGTGCCGATCTGGGCGCTGCCCTGCACGTGGGTGCCACCGCACAGCTCCCGCGACCACGGGCCGCCGATCTCCACGACGCGGACCTGCTCGCCGTAGGTCTCGCCGAACAGCGCCAGCGCGCCGATGGCCTGGGCCTCGGGCAGCGTCATGTAGCTGGCCCTCACCCGGTGGTCGGCCCGGACGGCGGCGTTGGCGACGTCCTCGATGTCGTGCCGCTGCTGCGCCGACAACGCGCCCTGCCAGGCGAAGTCCAGCCGCAGGTAGCCCGGGCGGTTGTAGGAGCCCGACTGCAGCGCCTGCGGGCCGAGCACCTGGCGCAGCGCGGCGTGCACCACGTGGGTGCCCGAGTGCGCCTGGCAGGCCGACAGCCGCCACTCGCGGTCGACCTCGGCGGTCAGCTCGGCGCCCTCCCGGAGCTCGCCCTCGAGCACCCGCACCTGGTGGGCGACCAGGCCCTTGACCGGGCGCTGCACGTCGAGCACCTCGGCGCGACCGCCGTCCCAGGTCAGGCTGCCTGCGTCGGCGACCTGGCCGCCGGACTCGGCGTAGAACGGCGTGCGGTCGAGCACCACGCGGGTGATCTCGCCCGGACCCGCGGGGGTGCTCGGCGCGTCCTCCTCGGCGGCGAGCTCGGCGACCAGGCCCAGCACGCGGGAGTCGGTGCGCAGCGTCTCGTAGGCCCGCCAGTCGGTGGGGCCGTGCTCGGCCAGCAGCCGGCGGTAGGCGAGGACGTCGACCGAGCCGGTCTTCTTGGCGCGGGCGTCGGCGCGGGCCCGGTCGCGCTGCTGCTGCATGAGCGCGCGGAACCCCGCCTCGTCGACGGTCACGCCCTGCTCGGCGGCCATCTCGAGGGTGACGTCGATCGGGAACCCGTAGGTGTCGTGCAGGGAGAAGGCCTGCTCTCCGGAGAGGGCCGGCGCCCCCACGGCCTTGGCCTCGCGGACGGCGGTGTCGAACAGCGCCGTCCCGGAGGCCAGCGTGCGGCGGAACGCCTCCTCCTCGGCGTAGGCGACGGCGGCGATGCGGGCGAAGTCGGCCTCGAGCTCGGGATAGCTGGCCTTCATGGCGTCCCTCGACACCGGCAGCAGCTCGGGCAGGGTGGCCTCGTCGACGCCGAGCAGCTTCATCGAGCGGACCGCGCGGCGCAGCAGCCGGCGCAGGATGTAGCCGCGGCCCTCGTTGCCGGGGGTGACGCCGTCGCCGATGAGCATCAGGCTGCTGCGCACGTGGTCGGCCACGACCCGCAGCCGGACGTCGTCGTCGTGGCCTTCCCGCCCACCCGCGCCGTAGCGCACCCCGGCGATCTCGGCGGCCCGGTGCAGCACCGGGGCGACCTCGTCGATCTCGTAGAGGTTGTCGACGCCCTGCAGCAGGTAGGCCACCCGCTCCAGGCCCATGCCGGTGTCGATGTTCTTCTTCGGCAGCTCGCCGACGATCCGGAAGTCCTCCTTGCTCCGGACGTCGGTGAGCTCGTACTGCATGAAGACGAGGTTCCAGATCTCCAGGAACCGGTCGCCGGCCGTGTCGACCAGCGGGCCGCCGTCAGGGCCGAACTGCGGGCCCCGGTCGAAGTAGATCTCGCTGCACGGGCCGCCCGGGCCGGGCTGGCCGGTGTGCCAGTAGTTGTCCTTCTTGCCCAGCCGCTGGATCCGCTCGACCGGCAGACCCGCGATGCGGTGCCACGCCTCGGCGGCCTCGTCGTCGTCCAGGTAGACGGTGACCCAGATCCGCTCCGGGTCGAAGCCGAGCCCGCCGTCGTCCACCGAGCCGGTGACGAGGTCCCAGGCGTGCTGGATCGCCCCCTCCTTGAAGTAGTCACCGAAGGAGAAGTTGCCGTTCATCTGGAAGAACGTGCCGTGGCGGGTGGTCTTGCCCACCTCCTCGATGTCGAGGGTGCGCACGCACTTCTGCACGCTGGTCGCCCGCGGGTAGGGCGCCGGCTCCCGGCCGGTCAGGTACGGGATGAACGGCACCATGCCGGCCACGGTGAACAGCAGGGACGGGTCCGGGGAGACCAGCGAGGCACTGGGGACGACGGTGTGCCCGCGGCTGGCGAAGTGCTCCAGGAAACGGCGGCGGATCTCGGCGGTCTGCATGTCCTACTCGGTCTGGGAGGCGCGGTCGGCCGGGGTGCGGCCTCCCGCGGGGAGGAGGGAGCTCAGCGGTCGGTGGCGTGCCGGCCGGGCAGCTGGGCCGGACCGGCCTCGGGCAGCGGCGCGTCCAGGCCGGTGCCGGCCCGCAGCTCGTGCTCCCGCTCGGCCATCGCCGCGCGCACGTCGGCACCGAAGTCGCCGATGGCGTCGGCCAGGTCGCGCAGGCCCTCGGCCACCGAGGCGCCGATGCCGGCCGGCGTCATCCGCTCGGCCGCGCGGGAGACCTTGCGGACGACGAGGGCGCCGATGGTGATGCCCATGGCGAGCCAGAACAGCCGGCGCATCAGGCGGCCCGCCGGGCGGCACGGCGCGCGCGGCGCTCGGCCTTGTCACGGGCGGCCGCGTCGGCGATCGCCTGGCCCTCGCGCTTCTTGCGGGCAGCGCTGCGCACCCCGTAGCTGAACGCGGCCACCTTGATCAGCGGGCTGCCCAGGGTGGCGGCGACGACGCTGCTGAGGGCGGCGACGTTGCTCGAGACGTTGGCGGCGTTGCCGGTGATGTCGTCGACCCGCTCGAGGTTGCTGTTGACGTGGGCGACCGTCGTCGACGCCTGGCTCAGGATCGGGCCGCTCTGCTCCCGCGTCTGCCGGATCGTCAGCGTCGCCTCGTCCAGCGTGCGACCCAGCTTGAGGATCGGGACGGCGAGCAGCACCACCAGCAGCACCAGCGCCAGCGCTGCGATCAGTCCGGCCCACTCTCCTGCGGACACCCGGTCCTCCTGGTTCTTCGGCCGTGCTTCTCGGCGATGTGGTTGCTCGGCGTCCGGGCTCGCGCCGCCGGCGCCGCCGGCGGGCGTCGGCCCGGCGTGGTCACAGTAGTCGGGGGTCCCGACGCCCGTCCGTGCCCCGCCGGTCGGTCACCGGCCCCGCCGGATGATCGCGCGCAGCCTGGCCAGCCGCGCTCCGATCGTCGCCTCGGCACCGCGGTTCGTGGGCCGGTAGTAGTCCCTGCCCACCAGGGCGTCCGGCGGGTACTGCTGCGGCACCACGCCGTCGGGGTGGGCGTGCGGGTAGACGTAGGTCCCCCCGTGGCCGAGCTTCTTCGCGCCCGCGTAGTGGGCGTCGCGCAGCCCCGGCGGCACCGGCCCGGCCAGCCCCGCGCGCACGTCGGCGACCGACTCGCCCATCGCCACGGTGACCGCGTTCGACTTGGGCGCCGTGGCCAGGTGGACGACGGCCTGCGCCAGCGGGAAGTGGCCCTCCGGCATGCCGATGAAGGCCACCGCGTCGGCGGCGGCGACGGCGGTCTGCAGCGCCGTCGGGTCGGCCATGCCGATGTCCTCGCTGGCGGAGATGACCAGCCGGCGCGCGATGAAGCGCGGGTCCTCCCCCGCCTCCACCATGCGCGCCAGGTAGTGCAGCGCCGCGTCGACGTCGCTGCCGCGGATGGACTTGATCAGCGCGCTGGCGACGTCGTAGTGCTGGTCGCCGGACCGGTCGTAGCGCACCGCGGCCTGCGCCACCGCCGTCTCCAGGGTGGCGAGGTCGATCTCGGCGAGCCCGGCCGCCTGGGCCGCGCCGGCGCCGGACTCCAGCGCGGTGAGCGCCTTGCGCCCGTCACCGCCGGCGATGCGGACCAGGTGCTCCTCGGCCTCCGCGTCCAGCGTCACCGCGCCGTCGAGCCCGCGGTCGCTGGTGAGGGCGCGGCGCAGCAGCCTGCGGACGTCGTCGTCCGACAGCGGCTGCAGGGCCAGCACCAGGCTGCGCGACAGCAGCGGGCTGACCACGGAGAAGAACGGGTTCTCGGTGGTGGCGGCGATGAGGCTGACGATCCGGTCCTCGACCGCCGACAGCAGGCTGTCCTGCTGGGTCTTGGAGAACCGGTGCACCTCGTCGATGAACAGCACGGTGCGCCGGCCGGCGTAGGTCAGCTCGCGCTTGGCGCCCGCGATGACCGCGCGGACCTCCTTGACCCCGGCGTCGAGCGCCGACAGCTGCACGAACTGCCGCTTGGTGGCCAGCGAGATGACGTGCGCGAGCGTCGTCTTGCCGGTGCCCGGGGGGCCGTAGAGGACCAGCGACATCGGCTCGTCGGCCTCGACGAGCCGGCGCAGCGGCGCGCGCGGGCCGAGCAGGTGGGACTGGCCGACGACCTCGTCCAGCGACCGCGGCCGCATGCGGACGGCGAGCGGGGCGCCCGGGTCGACGCCGGAGCCCTCCGGTGCCGGCTCGTCGAACAGCGAACTCACGGGTGGGAACGCTACCCGCGGGGCACGACAGCCCCCGTGCAGCAGCGACGCATCGGGAACCAGACCGTCAGTGCCATCGGGCTCGGGGCGATGCCCCTGTCCACCAAGACCGACCGGCCCTCCCGCGAGGACGCCGTCGCCACGGTCCACGCCGCGCTGGACGCCGGCGTGACCCTGATCGACACCGCCGACGCCTACGCCGCCGACGAGTCGGAGTTCGGCCACAACGAGTCCCTCGTGGCCGAGGCGCTGGCCTCCTACGGCGGCGACACCTCCTCGGTGCTCGTCGCCACCAAGGGCGGGCACACCCGGCGCGGCGCCGACTGGGAGCTCGACGGGTCGCCGGCGTACCTGCGCCGCGCCTGCGAGGACTCCCTGCGCCGGCTGGGTGTCGACGCCATCGGCCTCTACCAGTTCCACCGGCCCGACCCGGACACGCCGTGGGAGGAGTCGATGGCCGGGCTGCGGCAGCTGGTCGACGACGGGCTGGTGCGCCTGGCCGGCATCTCCAACGCCGACATCGCGCAGATCGACGTCGCCCGCTCGATCGTGGGTCCGGCGCTGGCCAGCGTGCAGAACCAGTTCTCCCCCGGCTGGCGGTTCTCCGCCGACGAGCTGGCCCACTGCGAGGCGCACGAGCTGGCCTTCATCCCGTGGAGCCCCTTCGGCGGGGTGTCCGCGGCCGGCTCGCTGCAGTCCACCGCGCCGGCGTTCGCGGAGGTCGCCGGGGAGCTGGGCGTCTCGGTGTACCGCGTGACGCTGGCCTGGCACCTGGCCCAGTCCGAGGTCGTCGTCCCGATCCCCGGGGCCTCGCGGCCGGCGTCCATCCAGGACTCCGCGGCGGCCGCCGACCTGCAGCTGACCCCCGAGCAGCTCGCCCGCCTCGACGCGGTCTGAGCAGCCGCGCTCGTCAGCGACCTCGACTGCTCACTCGGCCGCCGTCCACAGGGCACTCGTCCTCCCACCGGTCCGGGCGGCGCCGCCTGCTGAGCCGATGGCCTGGCCACGGTCGTCCGCGTGGCCGACGACGAGATGGCACCCCCTGCACCTGGGCCGACGCTCGAACGGCCGGGATGACCCGGGCGCAGCCGGGGGACGTCGGCGTGCGCGTGACCCGTGGCGCGTGCGTGTCCCGCTCGGTCCCGCTGGCCCTGCCGGCCGCCGGCACGTCGGCGCTGCGGGTGCTCCCGGTCGGCACCGTCGTGTCACACGGGACCGCGGCCGCGCTGCTCGGTGCGCCGGTACCGGCCACCTGGCCGCTGTGCGTGAGCGTGCCGCCGGAGAGCTGCCGGCCGCGTCGCCGACGGGTGCGCGTGCACGTACGGAACCTCGGACCTGGCGACGTGGTCGAGCACCTCGGCCTGCCCGTCACGAGCGGTTCGCAGACCCGGCTGGACCTCGCCGCCGAGCTACCGGACGACGAACTCGTCGCCGTCGGGGACCCCCTCCACCGGGGCGGTCACCTCGACCCGGGTTCGCTGTCCCGCCGCCTGGACCGGGCGGACGGCGTGCGCGGCGTCATCCGAGCACGGGGGTGGCACCGGTGCGGTCCCGACGGGCGATGTCCCGGCCCGGGAGCCTCGTCCGGTGCTGGCCGATCCAGGCAGGGCTCCCTCACCCTCGACCTCAGGGTGAGATCGGCGATCCCTCCGGGCGGGTGGCTGCTCACGCAGACCTGGGCTGGCCGGCATGGAGGGTCGCCGTCGAGTACGAGGGACGGCAGCACGCGGATCGCCAGCAGTTCGGCCGCGACGTCGAGCGCTGCTCGCGGATGGCCGCCGACGGCTGGCTCGTCGTCCGGCTGAGCGCCGCGCACCTGCGCCGGCCGGACGACGTGGTGGACCTGGTCCCCCGGGCGCTGCGCAGCCGCGGGGCGGTCTGGTGAGCCGACTGAGCAGGTGCGGTCGCCGCCACGCGACGGCACTCCGCGCGGGGCGACCGCACCTGCTCACTCGGGCACCAGGTGGCGCGACCTCACTTCGTCGGGTCGGAGGGCCCCGGGGCGCCCGGCTCGCCGGGGAGGGCGGGCTCCTCGGGCTGGGCGTCGATGCCGGCCTCCTTGCGCTGCGCCTCGGTGATCGGCGTCGGCGCACCGGTCAGCGGGTCGTACCCGGCGCCGGTCTTCGGGAAGGCGATGACCTCGCGGATGGAGTCCACCCCGGCCAGCAGCGCGCAGGTGCGGTCCCAGCCGATCGCCGCGCCGGCGTGCGGCGGCGGACCGTAGGCGAAGGCCTCCAGGAAGAACCCGAACCGCTCGCGGGCCTCCTCCTGCGACATCCCGAGGGTCTCGAACACCCGCTCCTGCAGGTCCGCGTCGTGGATCCGGACCGAGCCGCTGGCCAGCTCGTTGCCGTTGCACACCAGGTCGTAGGCATCCGACAGCGCAGCACCCTTGTCCTCGGCGAACCGGTCCCGCCAGTCGGGCGTCGGCGAGGTGAAGGGGTGGTGGGTGAACGTCCAGGAGCCGTCCTCGGTCTCCTCGAACATCGGGAAGTCGACGACGAACAGGAACGACCACGTGCCCGGCTCGATCAGCTCCAGACGCCTGGCGATCTCGTTGCGCGCGGCGCCGAGCAGCTCCTGGGCCTGTCGGCGTGGGCCGGCGGCGAAGAAGACGCAGTCCCCGGGCTGCGCGCCGACGGCGGCGACGAGGCCCTCGCGCTCGGTGTCGGAGATGTTCTTGGCGACCGGCCCGCCGAGGGTGCCGTCCTCGCCGACCGTCACGTACGCCAGGCCGCGGTGCCCCCGCGACCTCGCCCAGTCCTGCCAGGCGTCGAACGCCCGCCGCGGCTGCGAGCCGCCGCCGGGCATCACGATCGCGCCGACGTAGGGGGCCTGGAACACCCGGAACGGCGTCTGCGCGAAGTACTCGGTCAGCTCGGTGAGCTCGATGCCGAAGCGCAGGTCGGGCTTGTCCGAGCCGAAGCGGTCCATCGCCTCGCGGTAGGTCATCCGCGGGATCTCGGGGATCTCGTAGCCGGCCAGCTCCCGCCACAGCGCGCCCACGACCTCCTCGCAGACCGCCAGGACGTCGTCCCGCTCGACGAAGCTCATCTCGAAGTCCAGCTGGGTGAACTCCGGCTGTCGGTCGGCGCGGAAGTCCTCGTCCCGGAAGCAGCGGGCGATCTGGTAGTAGCGCTCCAGCCCGCTGATCATGAGCAGCTGCTTGAACAGCTGCGGGGACTGCGGCAGCGCGTACCACTTGCCCGGCTGCAGCCGCACCGGCACGAGGAAGTCGCGGGCGCCCTCGGGCGTGGACCGGGTGAGCGTCGGCGTCTCCACCTCGACGAACCCGTGCCGGGCCATCACCTCGCGGGCGATGCGGCTGACCTCCGACCGCAGCCGGATGGCCTGCGCCGGGCCCTGCCGCCGCAGGTCGAGGTAGCGGTACCGGTAGCGGACGTCGTCCGAGGCGGCCTGGTCGGTCTCGATCGGGAACGGCAGCGGCGCCGACGGCGAGAGCACCCGCAGCTCGGCCGCGGCCACCTCGATCTCGCCGGTCGGCAGCTCCGGGTTCTCGTTGCCCTCCGGGCGGCGGCGCACCTCGCCGGTCACCAGCACGCAGAACTCGTTGCGGAGGGCGTGCGCCTCCTCCTCGCGGACGACGACCTGGACGTAGCCCGAGGCGTCGCGCAGGTCGACGAAGACGACGCCGCCGTGGTCGCGGCGGCGGGCGACCCAGCCGGCGAGGGTGACGGGAGAACCGGCGTCGGACGCGCGCAGCGTGCCGGCGTCGTGGGTGCGGAGCACGGGAGTGCCTTTCAGGAGGGGCGGGTCGGTGAGGAGCTCACCAGCGGTCGTGGACGTGCGCGCGGATGCGCTCGTCGTAGACGCGCTCGAGGTCGGAGAGCTGGGCGTCGGTGAGCGGCGGGAGGTCGGCCGCGGCGACGTTGCCGCGGACCTGCTCGACGGTCCGCGCGCCGGGGATGACCGTGGTGACGCCCGGCTGGTCGATCACCCAGCGCAGCGCGAACGCCGCCGTCGGGGCGTCGCCGGCGATCGCGGCCACCTCGCGGGCGGCGGCGACCCCGACCTCGAACGGCACGCCGGCGAAGGTCTCGCCGACGTCGAAGGCCTCGCCGTGCCGGTTGAAGTTCCGGTGGTCGTCGGCCGGGAAGGTCGTCGACTCGTCGTACTTGCCGGTCAGCAGCCCGCTGGCCAGCGGCACCCGGGCCAGGATGCCGACGCCGGCCTTCGCCGCGGCCGGCAGCAGCTCCTCGAGCGGCTTGCGCCGGAAGACGTTCAGGATGACCTGGATGGTCTGCACCCCGGGGTGCTGCAGCGCGGTCAGGCCCTCGGCGACGGTCTCCACCGAGACGCCGTAGGCGGCGATCGCGCCGTCCTCGACGAACGAGTCGAGCGCGTCGTAGACCCGCTGGTCGGAATAGACCGCCGTCGGCGGGCAGTGCAGCTGCACCAGGTCCAGGGTGTCCACGCCGAGGTTGCGCCGGGACCGGTCGATCCAGGCCCGCAGGTTCTCCGGCGTGTACTGCGCGGCCTCGAACGGGTCGGCGCGGCGGCCGGCCTTGGTCGCCACGAACGGCCGCTCGGAGCGGGCCACCAGCGCCCGGCGGATGCGCTCCTCGGAGCGGCCGTCGCCGTAGACGTCGGCCGTGTCGAGCAGGGTGACCCCGGCGTCGAGCGCGGCGTCGAGGACGTCGGCCGCGCTGTCGTCGTCGACGTCCCCCCAGTCACCGCCCAGCTGCCACGTGCCCAGGCCGACGACGCTGACGTCGGCTCCCGTCCGGCCCAGCGGCCGCTGCTCCATGCTCATGCCTCCACGCTCGCACGCACCCGCTCGAACAGCTCGCCGACCGGGACGGGGTGCTGCTCGCCGGTGCGCATGTCCTTCAGCTGGCCGACGCCCTCGGCCAGGTCGCGCTCGCCGATGACGACGACGTGCGAGGCGCCCGACCGGTCCGCGGCCTTCATCGCGCCCTTGAGCCCGCGCCCGCCGTACACGGTGTCGGCCGAGACGCCGGCCTGGCGCAGCTGCCCGACCAGGCGCACCGCCAGCCGCTTGGCCTCCTCGCCCAGCGGGACGACGAAGGCCTGCACGCCGGTCGCCACGCCGACGTCGAGGCCCTCGGCCTGCACCGCCAGCAGCGTCCGGTCGACGCCGACGGCGTAACCGATGCCGGAGACGTCGGGGCCGCCGAGGGCCGCCGAGAGCCCGTCGTAGCGCCCGCCGCCGCCGATCGCCGACTGCGCGCCCAGGCCGTGGTGCACGAACTCGAACGTCGTCTTCGTGTAGTAGTCCAGCCCGCGCACCAGCCGCGGCGCCTCGGTCCAGGTCACGCCGAGGTCGGTCAGGTGCTGGCGGACGGCGTCGTAGTGCGCCCTGGTCGAGTCCGAGAGGTGGTCGACCATCAGCGGCGCCTCGTCCAGCTGCGCCTGCACCTCGGGCCGCTTGTCGTCGAGCACCCGCAGCGGGTTGATCTCCGCGCGCCGCCGGGTCTCCTCGTCCAGGTCGAGCTTGTCCAGGTAGGCGACGAGCTGCTCGCGGTACTGCGGCCGGCAGGTCGAGTCGCCCAGCGAGGTCAGCAGCAGCTCGAAGTCGGTCAGCCCGAGGTCGCGGAAGCCCTGCACGCCCAGCGCCACCACCTCGGCGTCCAGCGCCGGGTCGTCGACGCCCAGTGCCTCCATGTCGACCTGGGTGAAGTGCCGGTAGCGGCCGGCCTGCGGGCGCTCGTAGCGGAACGCCGAGCCGACCGTCCACAGCTTCACCGGCAGCGCGCCGGTGTGCAGCCGGTGCTCGATGAAGGCCCGCATCAGCCCGGCGGTGAGCTCCGGGCGCAGGGTCAGCGAGCGGCCGCCGCGGTCGTCGAAGGTGTACATCTCCTTGGTCACGACGTCGGTGGACTCACCCACCCCGCGGGAGAAGACGGCGGTCTCCTCGAACACCGGCGTCTCGACGTAGCCGTACCCGGCCCGGCGCAGCGGCGCGGTCAGCGTCTCGCGGACGGCGAGGAAGCGCTCGGACTCCGGCGGCAGGACGTCGAAGGTGCCCTTCGGGGCGGTCAGCCCGCTCACAGCCCCCGGCCCTTCGGTGCGCTCGCCGCCTGGGCCAGGTAGGGGTTCGTCGCCCGCTCCCGGCCGATCGTGGTCGCCGGGCCGTGCCCGGGCAGCACCACCGTCTCGTCGTCCAGCGGCAGGACGACGTCCTGCAGCGAACGCAGCATGTCCTCCCACGACCCGCCGGGCAGGTCGACCCGGCCCACCGAGCCGGCGAAGAGCACGTCACCGGCCAGCAGCCCGGGGGCCTCACCGAGGTCGAGGGAGAAGACGACCGACCCCCGGGTGTGTCCGGGCGCGTGCCGCACCGTCAGCTCCACGCCGGCCAGCGACAGCACCGCGCCGTCGTCCAGGGGCTTCACGTCGCTGGGGTCGGGCAGCCGGACGCCGGCGATCAGGGGGGCCAGCTGCGGGCCGTGCCAGCGGGCGGGGTCGGACAGCATGCCGAAGTCGCGCGGGTGCAGGTAGGCGGGGATGTCGTAGCCGTCGCAGACCGGGAGCACGGAGAAGGTGTGGTCGAGGTGGCCGTGGGTCAGCACGACGGCGACCGGCTTGAGGCCGTCGTCGGCGAGCATCCGGGCGAGGGGCTCGACGGCGTCCATGCCGGGGTCGACCACCACGCACTCCTGCCGGGGCCCGGAGGCGACCGCGTAGCAGTTGGTGCCGAACGCGCCGGCCGGGAACGAGCGGATGAGCACCCGTGCAGGTTACGCGGGGCCCGCGCGGCGCTCCGGACCTTCCCGCTGTCAGGGAACGGCCAGGCTCGACACCTAGACTCGGGGCTTCGACCAGCGGGGCGCGGGCGCACCAGGACGTCCCCCCGCAGCCGTCCGTCTCGAGGAGTACCACCCGTGCCGAGCAACAAGCAGCGGCGGGAGGCCGCCCAGCGGCGCCTGCAGCGCCAGTTGGAACGCCGCGCCGAGCTGGCCAGGAAGCGTCGCCGCAACGTGCTGATCGGGGTGACCGCCGCCGCGGTGGTGCTCGTCGTCGGGGTCGTCCTGCTGCTCACCGGCACCGGCGGGGACGACACCGATCCCGCGGCCGCGGCGCCCCCCGCCCCCAGCAGCGCCGCGGCGGCCACGACGAACCCCGACGGCACCGTCTCGTGCACCTACGCCCCCGACGAGTCGGGCAACCCGGACCTGCAGGACGTCGGGACGCCGCCGAACCCCGAGGCGACGCCGACCCAGGGCACCAGCACGCTGCTGATGAGCACCGACCAGGGCGACCTCACGCTCACCCTGGACCGTGCCGAGGCGCCCTGCGCCGCGGCGAGCTTCACCTATCTGGCACAGCGGTCCTTCTTCGACGGCAGCCCCTGCCACCGACTGGTCAACCAGCCCGGCTTCGGGGTGCTGCAGTGCGGTGACCCGACCGGCTCGGGCTCCGGCGGCCCCAGCTACAAGTACGCCGAGGAGGTCACGCCGGAGACGACCTACCCGCGGGGCACGATCGCCATGGCCAAGACCGCTGCGCCGAACACCACGGGCAGCCAGTTCTTCCTCTGCTTCGTCGACACCCAGCTGCCGCCGGAGTACACCGTCGTGGGCACGGTCGACGAGGCGGGACTGGCCGTGCTCGACGAGATCGCCGCCGGCGGCATCGCGGGCGTCGGCCCCGAGGGTGACGGCGCGCCGAGCACTCCGGTGACGATCGAGACGATGACCGTCGTCTCGTGACGTCCCGGCTCCGGGTCGCGGCGGGACTGCCCGCGATCCTCATCGCGGTGGCCGGGTGCTCCGGCACGGTCACGGGAGCGACCGGGAGCACTGGCCCGACCAGGGACCCGAGCGTCGGCGCCACCACGCCGACGGGAGTCACGACGACCTGCGAGTTCGCGGACGCCGACTCGACGAACCCCTACCTCATCGAGGTGGACCCGCCGGACGAGGTGGTCCCGGCGGACGGGACCACGGACCTGCAGGTCACGACGAACCTGGGCGACCTCGTGCTCACCGTCGACCACGGGACCGCGCCCTGCGCGGCCGCCAGCCTCGTGCACCTGGCCGGCACCGGGTTCTTCACCGGCACTGCGTGCCACCGTGAGGTCGACAACGACGTGGTCAGGATGCTGCAGTGCGGCGACCCGACCGGCACCGGCGTCGGCGGGCCGACCTACACCTCGCCCACCGAGGTCACCGGCGAGGAGACCTACCCGCGCGGCACCATCGCCATGGTGAACAGCGGCCAGGGCGTCGACGGCAGCCAGTTCTTCCTCGTGTGGGGTGACAGCCGGCTGCCGCCGGTCTACACCGTCGTGGGCACCGTCGACGAGGCCGGCCTGGCCGTGCTCGACCTGGTGGCGGCCAACGGCAACGACGGCTCGCTGGACCCCAGCCCCGGCGGCGGCGCGCCGACCGTGCCGGTGACCATCGAGTCGGTCACCGTCGCGTGACGGGCCCGGCCGCGCCCGACCCCTACGCGGGCTTCCCGCCGGGCTTCTTCGAGCGCGCCGACGAGCGGGACGACGCCGTCTTCTACGCCCCGCCGCGGCTGGTCACGCACATCGACGACGCCGCGATCGCCGCGGTGGGCGAGCTCTACGCCGAGCTCGGCGTCGACGGCTCCGCGCCCGCCCCCCGGCGGGTGCTGGACCTCATGTCCTCGTGGGTGTCGCACTTCCGCACCCCGCCGGCGGAGCTGGTGGTGCTCGGCATGAACGCCGCGGAGCTGGCGGCCAACCCGGCGGCCACGCAGCGGCTGGTGCACGACCTCAACGCCGACCCGCGGGTGCCGCTGCCCGACGCCGACGTCGACGCCGTCGTCTGCTGCGTGTCGATCGACTACCTCACCCGGCCGATCGAGGTGCTCGCCGAGGCCGGGCGCGTGCTGCGCCCCGGCGGGCCGCTGGCGGTCACCTTCTCCAACCGCTGCTTCCCCACCAAGGCCGTCCGCGGCTGGCTGGCCACGGACGACCACCAGCACGGCCGGGTGGTCGCCGAGCTGGTCCGCCGGACCGGTCTGTTCGACGAGCCGCGCGTCGAGCTCCGCACGCCCCCGGGCGTCGGCGACCCGCTGTACGCGGTGACCGCCACCCGGCTGGCGGGCTGAGGGGCGTCAGCCCCCCGCCGCGCCCAGCCGGACCAGCAGCTCCGCCCTGATCGCCGGGCGCGAGCCGAACACCAGCAGGAACGCCGCCTCCCGCGCCGTCCGCTCGGCGACCGAGCCGGTGCGGACGGCGGAGCTGCCGGTGGCGGCCACCAGCGCTCCGGAAGCACGGTGCGCGAACGCCGCCGCGGCGGCTCGCGCGCCCGGCAGCCCGGCCGGCCCGGCGGTGTCCAGCCCGGTGCGGACGGCGGCCAGCTCGTCGTCCAGCGGGGACGGGCCGACCAGCCGGGTGCAGCGCAGCGCCAGGCCGAGTGCCAGCGAGCCGTTGAGCCGCAGCCCCGCGGCGTCCCCGGCGAGCAGGTCGGCCAGCGGCGCGGTGTGCAGGAGCCGGCCGGCGGGGACGCGGTGCCCGGTGAGCCGCAGCTCGACGGTGCGGCTGGCGGCCACGGCGACCATCGGCTGCGGGGTGGCGGTCAGCGTCGGGCCGTCCCGCGCGTCGGCCAGCACGAACAGGACGTCGTCGCCGTCCCGCGCGGCCACGAGCACCAGGTCGACCAGCCCCCAGCCGGTCACCCACGGGACGGCGCCGTCGAGCACCAGCTCCGCGCCGTCCCGCCGGGCGCGGATCGCCGGCGGGCCCGGCCGCAGCGCCGCCTGCAGCGCGATGCCGGCCCGCCGCCGGCCGGCGCAGAGGTCGGCGAGGAAGGCCGCGCGCAGCTCCGGCGGCCCGGCGCTCCTCAGCCGGCCGACCACGCCCAGGTGCTGCAGCCACACGAACGTCGTCGCCAGGTCACCGGCGGCCAGCTCCTCGACGACCGCCGCCACCGTGGCCGGGTCGGCGTCCGCTCCCCCGGCCTCCGCCGGTCCGGTCAGTCCGTGGAACCCGGCGTCGGCGAGCCGGTCGAGGTGCGTGCGCGGCACGGAGCCGGCGGCCTCGACCGCGGCGGCCTCCGGCGCGAGCAGGTCCGCGGCGAGGCCGCGGGCAGCGGCCACGGGGTCGGTCACCCGGGCATCCTCGCCCGGCCCCGTCCCGGGCCCCGCCCTGAGCCTGCGGAGGGCGGAGCCCTCCGTCACGCCGTGATGCGCTCCACGTCGAAGACGCCCTCCACATTGCGCACGGTCTGCAGCACCGCACCCAGGTGCGCCGGGTCGGCCAGCTCGAAGGTGAACCGGCTGATGGCGACGCGGTCGCGGCTGGTCTGCACCGACGCCGACAGGATGTTCACCCGCTCGTCGGCCAGCGCCTTGGTGACGTCGGAGAGCAGGCGGTGCCGGTCGAGCGCCTCGACCTGGATGGCCACCAGGAACACCGACCCGGGCTGGGAGGCCCACTCGACCTCGACCAGACGTTCGGGCTTGCGCTGCAGGTCGGCGGCGTTGGTGCAGTCGGTGCGGTGCACGCTCACCCCGCCGCCGCGGGTCACGAAGCCGAGGACGTCGTCACCGGGCACCGGGGTGCAGCACTTGGCGAGCTTGGCCCACACGTCGGTCATGCCGTGGACGACGATGCCCGGGTCGCCGCCGGAGGCGCGGCGGTGCACCGGGCGGCGCATCGGGATGGTGGTCTCGGCGATGTCCTCGATCGCGCCCTCGGTGCCCCCGAGCGCGGCGATGAGCTTCTCGACGATCGACGACGCGGAGATCTGGTGCTCGCCCACCGCGGCGTAGAGCGCGGTGACGTCGGCGTAGCGGAGGTCCTTGGCCAGGGTGCCGAGCGCGTCCCCGCCGAGCAGCCGCTGCAGCGGCAGGCCCGCCTTGCGCATCGCCCGGGTCAGGGCCTCCTTGCCCGCCTCGACGGCGTCCTCGCGGCGCTCCTTGGTGAACCACTGCCGGATCTTGGTGCGGGCGCGGGAGGAGCCGACGAAGGCCAACCAGTCCTGCGAGGGGCCGGCGGCGGGCGACTTGGAGGTGAAGATCTCGACGACGTCGCCGTTGTTGAGCTTGCTGTCGAGGGACACCAGCGTGCCGTTGACCCGGGCGCCGATGCAGCGGTGGCCGACCTCGGTGTGCACCGCGTAGGCGAAGTCCACCGGGGTGGCGTTGCCCGGCAGGCTGACCACGTCGCCCTTGGGCGTGAAGACGAAGACCTCCTGCGGGCCGAGGTCGTACCGCAGCGTCTCCAGGAACTCGCCGGGCTCCTGCGCCTCCCGCTGCCAGTCCAGCAGCTGGCGCAGCCACAGCATGTCGTCGGGCGACCCGGTCTTGGCGCCCCGGCCCTCGCCCGGCCCCGGTCGGCCGCCGGACTTCGCCTTCTCCTTGTACTTCCAGTGCGCGGCGATGCCGTACTCGGCGGTGCGGTGCATGTCGTGCGTGCGGATCTGCAGCTCGACCGGCTTGCCCTGCGGCCCGATGACCGTCGTGTGCAGCGACTGGTACATGTTGAACTTCGGCATCGCGACGAAGTCCTTGAACCGGCCGGGCACCGGCTGCCAGTGCGCGTGCATGATGCCCAGCGCCGCGTAGCAGTCGCGCACCGAGTCGACCAGGATCCGGATCCCCACCAGGTCCCAGATGTCGGTGAAGTCGCGGCCGCGGACGATCATCTTCTGGTAGATCGAGTAGTAGTGCTTGGGCCGGCCGGTGACGACGGCCTGGATGCCCGCGGCCCTGAGCTGGTCGGTGACGGCGGCGGTGACCTCGGCCAGGTAGGTGTCGCGGGACGGCGCCCGCTCGGCGACCAGCCGCACGATCTCGTCGTAGCGCTTCGGGTAGAGGGTCGCGAAGGCGAGGTCCTCGAGCTCCCACTTGATGGTGTTCATGCCCAGCCGGTGGGCCAGCGGGGCGAGGATCTCCAGCGTCTCGCGCGCCTTCTTCTCCTGCTTCTCCGGCGGGAGGAAGCGCAGCGTGCGCATGTTGTGCAGCCGGTCGGCGAGCTTGATGACCAGCACCCGGGGGTCGCGGGCCATCGCCACGATCATCTTGCGGATCGTCTCGGCCTGGGCGGCGTCGCCGAGCTTGACCCGGTCGATCTTGGTGACGCCGTCGACGAGGTGGGCCACCTCCGGGCCGAACGCCTCGGTGATCGACTCCAGCGTCTGCCCGGTGTCCTCGACCGTGTCGTGCAGCAGCGCGGCGACCAGCGTCGTGGTGTCCATGCCGAGCCCGGCCAGGATCGTGGCCACGGCCAGCGGGTGGGTGATGTAGGGGTCACCGCTCTTGCGCTTCTGCGTGGCGTGCGCGGCCTCGGCGACGTCGTAGGCCCGCTGCAGCAGCGCCAGGTCGGCCTTGGGGTGGCTCTGCCGGTGCAGCGCGGCGAGCGGCTCGAGCACCGGGCGGACCAGCCCGCTGCGCTGGCCGGCGACGATGCGGCGGGCCAGCCGGTCGCGGACCCGGCGCCGCGGCGCGCCCGCGTGGGTGTCGTGCTCGCCGGGGGGCTCGGTGCCCACGTCGTCCGGGCGGCGGACCACCGGTCGGCTCGGCAGCGGCGACCGGTCACCGTTGTCGGTCGTCCCGCTCCCGGCCGGCAGCGCCGGCGCCGCGTCACCGGCCGGCAGGACCGGCGCGTCGGCCCGCGTGGCAGCCACGTTGGTGGCGGCGTCGGGGCCCATGGCGACTCCTGCCCAGAGGTCGGTCGGGTGACCCTCCCCATGCTAGACGTGGAGGACCCGCTCGCGACCCCACCTGGGGAGTCGTCTGGCTCTCAGGTGGTCCAGAGGGCGTGGACGGCGTGCGGGGCCAGCCGCTGCCGGCCCGCCAGCTCGGCCAGCTCGATGACCACCGAGACCGCCACGACGACCCCGCCGAGCGCCTCGACCAGCTGGATGCTGGCGCCCAGGGTGCCGCCGGTGGCCAGGACGTCGTCGACCAGGAGGACCCGCTGCCCCGGCGTGAGGGAGTCCGTGTGCACCTCGAGGGTCGCGGTGCCGTACTCGAGGGTGTAGTCCGCCGAGAGCCGCTCGCGCGGCAGCTTGCCGGCCTTGCGGACCGGCACCACGCCGACGCCGGCCTCCAGCGCCACCGCGGCGGCGAGCAGGAAGCCGCGCGCCTCGACGCCGACGACGACGTCGTAACCGGGGTCGCCGCGGCCCGGCGTGGCCAGGGCGGCGGCACGCGGGTCCACGAGGGACGGCGCGGCCAGCCCCTCGACCATCCGGCGGAAGGCCGGCCCGTCGGCGAAGACCGGCGTCAGGTCGCGGAAGACGACCCCCGGCTGGGGGAAGTCCGGGATCTCGACGGCGTGCGAGGCGATCAGCTCGTCCAGCGGGGTGCTGTCCGCCGCAGCGCCGGCGCTCACCGGCGCTTCCGCCCGCCGGCTCGGCGGTTGCCGGGCTGCTCGGGCCGGGCGCCGGGCCGCGGCGCGGCGGTCGCCCCGCTGCGGGCGGGGGGCGCCGTCCGCCCCGTGTCCGGACGCACCGACTCCGGCGACTCGACCACCACGTCGGCCTGCACCGGTCCCAGGTCCTCCTCGCGCTCGGCGAGGGCGACCCCGGACGCCCGGCGGGCGGTGCCGCCCGCGCGGCGGGCGCTGGCCACCGGGCCGGCCGCGGTCGCGCGAGCGCCGCCCTGGCGGGCCTGGGAGGCGCGACGGGCCAGCACCCGGCGGCGCAGCGCCTGCACCTCCGGCTCGCGCTCCTTGAGGTCGGCGACGATCGGCGTGGCCAGGAAGATCGACGAGTAGGCGCCCGCGGCCAGGCCGACGAACAGCACCAGCGCGAGGTCCTTGAGCGTCCCGACGCCGAGCAGCCCGGCGCCCACGAACAGCAGGCCGGCCACCGGCAGCAGCGCGATCACCGAGGTGTTGATCGAGCGCATCAGCGTCTGGTTGACCGCCAGGTTGGCCGCCTCGCCCCAGGTCATCCGCGCCGACCTGTCCAGGTCGCGCACGTTCTCGTCGACCTTGTCGAAGACCACGACGGTGTCGTAGAGCGAGAAGCCCAGGATGGTGAGGAACCCGATCACCGTCGAGGGGGTGACCTCGAAGCCGACCAGCGCGTAGACACCGGCGGTGACCACGACGTCGTGCAGCAGGGCCGCGATCGCGCCGACCGCCATCTTCGGCTGGAACCGCAGCGCCAGGAAGGCCATGACGGCGACCAGGAACACCACCAGCGCGACGAGCGCCTGGTTGGTGATGTCCTGCCCCCACTCGGCGCTCACCGCCTCGGGGCTGACCTGGTTCGGCTGCACGCCGGCCGCCCCGGCGACGGCGTCCACGACCGCGCGCTCGGTGTCGTTGTCCAGCGCGCCGGTGCGCAGCAGCAGCGTGTTGCCGCCGACCACCTGCGCGGAGGCCACCTCGGCACCGGCGTCCTCCGCGGCCTCCTGCACCTCGGCGAGCTGCTCGCTGGAGCCCGGCAGCCGGAAGCTGTTGCCGCCGGCGAAGTCGATGCCGAAGTTGAAGCCCTTGATGCCCACCACGGCGATGCACAGCACCACCACGACCGCGGTGACCAGGTAGATCAGCCGGCTGCGGCCGACGACGTCCAGCCCGGCCTCGCCGTTGTAGAGCCGGTGCGCCAGCGAGCCACGGCGCGGCGGACGCCCGCCGGTCCCGCCCTCGCGGGGCAGGCCGGCCTCGTCCAGCGCGGTCTCGTCGGCGGCCGCGGCGGCGTCGGCGGTCGCGGTGTCGGCTGCCGCTGCCTCGTCGGCGTCGGTGCCCACCGGCAGCTCGTCGGCGGCCGGTCGGGGATCGCGGCCGGTCATGCGTGGCTCCTGTCCTGCGCGGTGCGGCCGGTGCCGGCGGCGACGAGCTCCCGCTCGGCGGCGGGACGACGTCCCGGAGCCGCGCGCGGGCGGTCGAGGCTGCGGCCCAGGCCGGAGAAGCGGCTGCTGCCGAACACGCGGTAGCGGGCCAGCACCGCCATCAGCGGGTGGGTGAAGAGGAAGACGACGACCAGGTCGAGCACCGTCGACATGCCCAGGGTGAACGCGAAGCCTTTCACGTCGCCGATCGCCAGCACGTAGAGGATCGCCGCGGCGAGGAAGCTGACCGCGTCGGCCGAGAGGATCGTGCGCCGGGCGCGGACCCAGGCCCGCGGGACCGCCGAGCGCAGCGTGCGGCCCTCGCGGATCTCGTCCTTGAGGCGTTCGAAGTAGACGACGAACGAGTCCGCGGTGATGCCCAGCGACACGATGAACCCGGCGATGCCGGCCAGGCTGAGCGTGAAGCCGATCTGCCGGCCCAGGACCACCAGGACGGCGTAGACGACCACCGCCGACAGCACCAGGCTGGCGATCATGACCAGGCCGAGCAGCCGGTAGTAGAGCAGCGCGTAGACGAACACCAGCGCGATGCCGATGGCGCCGGCGATCAGGCCGGCCTGCAGCTGCTCGGCGCCCAGCTCGGTGGAGATGGACTGCGCGGTCGCCTGGGTGAAGGTCAGCGGCAGCGCGCCGTAGCGCAGCTGGTTGGCCAGCTCCTCGGCGCTCTCCTGGTCGAAGGAGCCGGTGATCGTGGTCGGGTTGCTGGTGATCGCACCCTGGATGGTCGGGGCGGAGATGACCCGCCCGTCGAGGGTGAAGGCGACGTTGGAGCCGACGTTGGCCGCGGTGTACTGCGCCCAGGTCTGCTCGGCGTCGGTCTCGAAGTCCAGCAGCACGACCCACTCGCCGGTGGCCTGCTGGGTGCCGGCGCTGGCGTCGGAGACCTGCGTGCCCTCGATGATCGCCGGGCCGAGCAGGTACTTGGCCGACCCGTCCTCGGTGCACGCGGCGACGAAGCTCTCCGGCAGGTCCACCTCGGGGGTGGTGTCCTCCGGGTCGCAGGTCAGCGCGGCGTACTCGGCCGCGGCCTGCTCCTGCGTGACCGGCGGGGCGCCGGGCTGGGGCAGCGAGGGGTCGGCGACGGCGTCGTCGGAGGGCGCGGCGGGATCGGTCGGGGTGGCCGGCTCGCTCGGCGCGGCGGAGTCCGTGGGCGCGGCCGGGTCGGTGGGCGCGGCCGGGTCCGTCGGCGCGGCGGGGTCGCCGGGTGCCGCGGACTCCCCGGCGGCCGGGGACTCCCCGGCGGCCGGGGTCTCCTCGGCGGCCGGGGTCTCCTCGGCGGCCGGGGCGGCCGGCTCGGGGCCCTGGATCACCGGGCGGAAGCGCAACTGCGCGGTCTGGCCCAGCTCGCGCGCCTGCTCGCCGTCGTCCCCCGGGACGGAGATGACGATGTTCGAGTCGCCCTCGGTCACCACCTCGGCCTCCGCGACGCCGAGGCCGTTCACCCGCTGCTCGATGATCTGGCGGGCCAGCTCGAGCTCGGTGGGGTCGGGGGCCTGGCCGTCGGGTGTGGCCGCGGTCAGGGTCACCGTCGTCCCGCCGCGCAGGTCGAGGCCGAGCTGCGGCGTGCGGGTGTCGCCGGTGAGGAAGACGAGGCCGTACAGGACGGCGACGACGAGCAGGAAGGCGCCGAAGTACCGGCGCGCGGGGAGTGTGCGTTGGGCCACGAGGAGGCTCCGGGTCAGCGGGTGCGGTCGGCCGGGCCGCCGTCCGCGTCGTCCCCCGGCAGGACCGTGCCGTCGGTGGCCGGGTCGGCCACCGCGGGCTTGCGGACCTCGAGGACCGCCTGCCGGGCGAAGGTCACGACCACGCCGGGGGCGATCTCCAGGTCGACGGTGCCCTCACCGAGGGCGACGACGGTGCCGTGCAGGCCGGCCGTCGTCATGACCGGCGTGCCCGGGACCAGCGACTCCTGCAGCGCCCGCTGCTGCTCCTGGATCTTCTTGCGCTGCCGCGCCGGGACGACGATGAGCAGCACGAAGGCCAGCACGAGGATGACGAGCGGGAACAACTCCACGACAGATGTGCCTCTCTACCGCGGCGTACCGGCCGCGGTGGGTGCGGCCCGGGACGGGACCGCTCGGGTGCGTCGGCTGCGGCGCGGGGCATCCGGGCGACCGTGCAGGACGCGCGCGGCGACGCCGGACGAGTTGCGCGCCAGCGCTCCGCAGTCTAGGCGTCGAACAGGGTCTCTGACGACGAACCCGGGGCCTGTGGGTCGGCTGTGACCCGGCCGAGGGGGACGCCGCCGCGCGGCAGCGGCTGGCCGAGGTGCTGCCAGGCCGCCTCGGTGGCCACCCGGCCGCGGGGCGTGCGGGCCAGCAGGCCGGCGCGGACGAGGAACGGCTCACACACCTCCTCCACGGTGTGCGGCTCCTCCCCCACGGCCACCGCGAGCGTGGCGACGCCCACCGGGCCGCCGCCGAACTTGGTGACCAGTGCCTCCAGGACCGCACGGTCGAGCCGGTCGAGGCCCAAGTGGTCGACGTCGTAGAGGGCCAGCGCCGCCTCGGCGACCGCCCGGGTGACCCGGCCGTCGGCGCGCACCTCGGCGTAGTCGCGGACCCGGCGCAGCAGCCGGTTGGCGATGCGGGGCGTGCCCCGGGACCGGCCGGCGATCTCGGCCGATCCGTCGGCGGTGAGCTCGACGCCCAGCAGCGCGGCGCTGCGGGCCAGCACCCGCTCGAGCTCGGCCGGCTCGTAGAACTCCATCTGGCCGACGAAGCCGAAGCGGTCGCGCAGCGGCCCGGTGAGCAGGCCGGCGCGCGTGGTCGCGCCGACCAGCGTGAACGGGTTGATCTCCAGCGGGATGGCGGTGGCCCCCGGCCCCTTGCCGACGACGACGTCGACCCGGAAGTCCTCCATCGCCATGTAGAGGAGCTCCTCGGCCGGACGGGCGATCCGGTGGATCTCGTCGATGAAGAGCACGTCGCCGGGCGCCAGGTTGGACAGCATCGCGGCCAGGTCGCCGGAGCGCTCGATCGCCGGGCCGCTGGTGATCTTCACCGACGTCCCCAGCTCGGAGCCGATGATCAGCGCGAGGCTGGTCTTGCCCAGCCCGGGCGGGCCGGAGAGCAGTACGTGGTCCGGCGGGCGGCCGCGCCGCTTGGCGCCCTCGAGGACCAGCTCCAGCTGGCGGGCCACCTTGGGCTGGCCGATGAAGTCGGCCAGCGAGTGCGGGCGCAGCGCCGACTCGACGACCCGCTCCTCGTCGCCGGCACCCGCCGACACCGAGAAGTCGCGGGACTGGCCCTCCGCCGGCTCCGCGGACAGCCCACGGTCGAACGGGCCGCTCATGCCCGGCCCAGCAGCCGCAGCGCCTGGCGCAGCAGGACGGCGACCTCCACCGAGCCGGTCGCGGCGACCTGCTCGTCGGCCAGCGGGGCGAGCTGGACGATCGCCGCGTCGGCCTCCTTGCCGCTCCAGCCCAGCCCGACCAGGGCCGAGGCCAGCTGGTCACGCCACGGGGCGACCGGGGTGACGGCGGGCAGGCCCGCGGGCGCGGCCGCGTCGTCCAGCCGGGTGTCGACCGAGGTCGTGCCCAGCCGGTCGCGCAGCTCGAGGATGAGCCGCTCGGCGCCCTTCTTGCCGATGCCCGGCACCTGCGTGAGCGCCTTGACGTCGGCCATCGACACCGCGCGGCGCACCTCGCGCGGCGGGTGGATGGCGAGGACGGCCTGGGCCAGCCGCGGGCCCACGCCGTTGGCCGTCTGCAGCAGCTCGAACAGCTGGCGCTCGTCGTCGTCGGCGAAGCCGTAGAGGGTGAGCGAGTCCTCCCGCACCACCAAGCTGGTCGCCAGCCGGGCGCTCTCCCCCACCTGCAGCCGCGCGATGGTGCCCGGCGTGCACTGCACGGCCAGGCCGATGCCGCCGACCTCGACGACCGCGCCGTCCGGCGACACCGCGGCGACCCGGCCGCTCACGCTCGCGATCACCGTCGCGCTCCCGCCAGGATCGGCACGCGGCCCTGGACGGGCACGCCGGTCAGCAGTGTGATCACCGCGACACCCCCTGCCAGCGCGGCAGCGTCCGCTGCACGACCGGCGCGCCGATGCCGCCGGCCAGCGCGGCCACCTTCAGTCGCTGCTGCGCCGGGCCGCGCCACGCGTGGCACACGGCCAGGGCCAGCGCGTCGGCGGCGTCGGCCGGCTTGGGCGGGGACGCCAGCCCCAGCACCCGGGTGACCATCAGGGTGACCTGCTCCTTGTCCGCGCGGCCGCTGCCGGAGATGGCGGCCTTGACCTCGCTGGGCGTGTGCCAGGCGACCGGCCGGTCTGCCTGCGCCGCGGCCAGCGCGGCCACGCCCGCGGCCTGCGCCGTCCCCGTGGCGGTGCCCTTGTTGTTCTGGGTGAAGACCCGCTCGATCGCCACGACGTCGGGCCGGTGCTCCCGCAGCAGCGCGGTGACGGCGGTGTGCAGCTCCAGCAGCCGCAGCTCCAGGTCGAGCTCCGCGGCGGTGCGCACGACCCCCACGCCGACGGCCGTCGGCCGCGCGCCGGGACGCCCGTCGACCACCCCCCACCCACACCGGGTGAGGCCCGGGTCGATGCCGAGCACCCGCATGGAGGCGCCTCCTGACGTCAGCCGAACTGGTGTTCGACCCACGCTAACCGCCCCGGACGACAGCCGGGCGCGACACGCCACGCGAGGTGGTGGAACGGCCACCCTCCAGGGGCCCGCGCCGAGCTCGCGAGGCGTGGGGGGAGGGTGGTCCTCCACCTAGATCCTCTCGAGCACCTCGTCGGACACGTCGTAGTTGGCGAAGACGTTCTGCACGTCGTCGCAGTCCTCGAGCGCGTCGATGAGCCGGAAGACCTTGCCCGCGGCCTCCTCGTCGAGCTCGACCGAGACGCTGGGCACGAAGCCGACGTCGGCGGAGTCGTAGTCGATGCCGGCGTCCTGCAGGGCGGTGCGCACCGCGACCAGGTCGGTCGGCTCGCAGACGACCTCGAAGCCGTCGCCCTGGTCGCGCACCTCCTCGGCCCCGGCGTCGAGCACGGCCATGAGCACGGTGTCCTCGTCGACGGTGTCGGACTTCGGCACCACGATGACCCCCTTGCGGGAGAACAGGTAGGAGACCGAGCCGGGGTCGGCCATCGACCCGCCGTTGCGGGTCATCGCCGTGCGGACCTCCATGGCCGACCGGTTCTTGTTGTCGGTCAGGCACTCGACGAGGACGGCGACCCCACCGGCCGCGTAGCCCTCGTAGGTGATCGTCTGGTAGTCGACGCCGCCGGCCTCGAGACCGGCGCCGCGCTTCACCGCGCGGTCGATGTTGTCGTTGGGCACCGAGCTCTTCTTCGCCTTCTGGATGGCGTCGAACAGCGTCGGGTTGCCGGCCGGGTCACCGCCGCCCGTGCGAGCCGCGACCTCGATGTTCTTGATCAGCTTGGCGAACAGCTTGCCGCGCTTGGCGTCGATCCCGGCCTTCTTGTGCTTGGTCGTCGCCCACTTGGAGTGGCCGCTCACGAGTCCTCCTCGCTGACGCTCGTCAGCCGCGTTCGCGGCCGGCCGACGGTGACCATTGGTGGACTCGCAGGCTCGTTCACGACGGCTGTCCCTTCTCCTCGCCGGCAACGCCGGCCCTCTCGGCCAGGTGGCGTCGGACGATGTCGACGAACAGCGCGTGCACCCGGCGGTCCCCGGTCAGTTCGGGGTGGAAGCTGGTGGCCACCAGGTTCCCCTGGCGGACCGCGACGATCCTACCGTCGGCGGCTCCGCCGACGACCCGGCCGAGGACCTGCACACCCTCGCCCGCCTCCTCCACCCACGGTGCCCGGATGAAGACGGCGCGCACCGGGCCGCCGGCCACGCCCTCGATCTCGACCTGCGACTCGAACGAGTCGACCTGCCGGCCGAAGGCGTTGCGCCGCACGGTCACGTCCAGCCCGCCGATCGTGACCTGGTCGGCCGGGGCGTCCAGCAGCCGGTCGGCCAGCATGATCATGCCGGCGCAGGAGCCGTAGACCGGCCGCCCGCCGGCCACCGCCGCGCGCAGCGGCTCCAGCAGGCCGAACCGGGCGGCGAGCTTCGCCATGGTCGTCGACTCCCCGCCGGGGACGACGAGCGCGTCGACCGCCGCCAGTTCCTCGGGACGGCGGACGGTCACCGCCTCGGCACCGAGGGCGGACAGCGTCGCGAGGTGCTCCCGGACGTCTCCCTGCAGGGCCAGCACACCGACGACGGGCTTCCTCGACACGAGGGACCAGGCTACGGACCCCGGCTCAGGGCCCGGCCGCCCGCCGCGAGCTCCAGGTCAGCAGCCGCTCCAGCGGGCCGCGGCCCAGCGGCCACCGCCACGCCGACGCCAGCACCAGGGCGGTGAGGGTGAACCGCGCCCACAGGCCCCAGTCGTCGGAGGAGTCGGCCTCCAGCAGCCAGATGGCCGCGATCTGCGCGGTGTAGACCGACAGCGCCAGCGCACCCACCGAGGCCAGCGGGTACGCCAGCCGCGGCAGCAGGTCGGCGACCACCAGGCACACCCCGATGACGGCGACCGCGACCCCGCCGGAGCCGACCACCTCGAACGTCGTCGACGTGTGCGGCTGGGCGCCGGCGAACCAGGCCGGGTCCCACGGGCCCGAGGCGCCGAAGCCGGCCTCGATCCCGTCCAGGTCCTGCCCCGGCGCGAGCTGCCGGGTGCTCATCCAGCCGCCGAGGTAGCCCAGCACCGCGGCGCCGGTCCCGCCGGCGACCAGAGCGGCGCGGACCCGGGGCGCCCCCAGGTCCGACCGGCCGACCGCGAGCCCGACCAGCACGAAGGCCAGCCAGACCGCCGCCGGGTAGTAGCCGGTGAACAGCAGGAACGTGAAGGCGTCACCCTCCTCGTCCAGCCCGGTGGCGTACTGCCCGACCGCGAGGGTGAGCGGCGGCGCGGCCAGGGCGACGACGCCGGCCGCGAACAGCAGGCGCGCGGGCGGCCAGCGCAGGAAGGGCAGCGCGAGGACGAAGAGCACCGCGTAGACGCCCAGGATGATCGCCACGAAGGTGTCGAGCAGCTCCAGGACGCCGCCGATCGCGAACACCCAGGCGGCGCGGACCAGGACGCGGGTGCGGACCCGGGCGAGCTCCTGCCCGGTGGCCGGCGTGCGGCCGCCGGAGATCAGCGCGATGGAGACGCCGGCCAGCGTGGCGAACAGGATCGACGAGCGGCCGTCGACCACCGCCCGCCAGGTGGCCGGGTCCCAGCTCAGCTCGCCGGTCGCGCCCAGGTGGGCGCCGAACATGCCGAGGACGGCGAGCCCGCGGGCGACGTCGACGCCGCCGATCCGCCGTCCCGACGCGGTCTCCCGCGCCGGGACGGCGATGGCGCGGGCGCCCTCGACGTCGTCCCGCTGCGCCGTCATGGGGTCACCAGCCGCGGGTGGCGTACCGCTCGCTCTCCGGCAGCGTGGCGACATTGATGCCCACCATCGGCTCGCCGAGCCCGCGCGAGACCTTGGCGATCACATCGGGGTCGTCGTGGAAGGTGGTCGCCTGCACGATGGCCGCGGCCCGCTGCGCCGGGTCGCCGGACTTGAAGATGCCCGAGCCGACGAAGACGCCCTCGGCGCCCAGCTGCATCATCATCGCGGCGTCCGCCGGGGTGGCGATGCCGCCCGCGGTGAAGAGCACGACCGGCAGCTTGCCCAGCCGGGCCACCTCGGCGACCAGGTCGTACGGGGCCCGCAGCTCCTTGGCGGCGACGAACAGCTCGGTCGCGTCGAGGGTGCCCAGCCGCCGGATGCCGGCGCGGATGGCCCGCATGTGCCGCACGGCCTCGACCACGTTGCCGGTGCCGGCCTCGCCCTTGGAGCGGATCATGGCCGCGCCCTCGGCGATCCGCCGCAGCGCCTCGCCCAGGTCGGTGGCGCCGCAGACGAACGGCACGGTGAACCCGCTCTTGGCGATGTGGTGCGCCTCGTCGGCCGGGGTGAGCACCTCGGACTCGTCGATGTAGTCGACCCCGAGGCTCTGCAGCACCTGCGCCTCGACGAAGTGGCCGATGCGGGCCTTGGCCATGACCGGGATGGAGACCGCGTCGACGATGCCCTGGACCATGTCCGGGTCGCTCATCCGCGCGATGCCGCCCTGGGCGCGGATGTCGGCGGGCACCCGCTCGAGGGCCATGACGGCGACCGCGCCGGCGTCCTCGGCGATCCGGGCCTGCTCGGGGGTGACGACGTCCATGATGACGCCGCCCTTCAGCTGCTCGGCCATGCCGCGCTTGACGGCCTCGGTGCCGGTGGTGCCGGTGCCGGTGGTGCCGGGAACGGTCGTGCTGTGCTCTGCCACGGAACTGCCTCGGTCTCGGACGTCGGGAGGGGCCCTCGATGCTACGGGCGCGCGCGGCCGCCCCCGGCGGCGCTGCCGGTGACCTCGCGCAGGTCGTCCTCGATGTCGAAGAACCGCGGCAGGGGCCGGGAGGCGTGCAGCCGCAGCAGGCTGGGCAGCCGGCGGGTGCGCAGCGCGGCGGTGTCGCGGACGGCGTCGTTGTAGAAGCGCCGGGCCAGCCCCAGCCGGGTCGCCGTCGCGTCCAGGTCAGCCCGCAGCGCGGCCGGCACGCCGGGCAGGTCGGCGGGCAGCTCGCGCAGCTCGCGGCCCAGGGCGTTCTCCGCGAGCTCGCGGTCGCCGGTCCGGGGCGCGCGGACCTCGCGGACGCACGCCGCCAGCCGGGCGGCCCGCTCCTCCCCCACCGCGCCCGCGTGGTGGCAGGCGAGCTCGGCGGCCAGGGCGGCACGCCGCGTGAGCTGGCAGTCCAGGGCCGTCCAGGCCCGGTCGACCCGGGCCTCCAGCCGGCGCAGCCGGGTCAGCGTCCACGCCACCCAGGCGGCCAGCAGCAGGACGACGACGACGGCGAGCAGCAGCCAGACGTCGGGGGTCACGACGGGTCAGGCTAGCGCTGCACCCACCGCCGCAGGGCCGATCGAGCCGGTGCGTCCCCCGCGGACCGCGCGAGGTCGGCCAGCCGGTCGTCGTCGGACGCGGTGACCGCGCCGCTGCCGGGCAGCGCGACGGTCTCGTAGACGGCGAGCACCCGGCGGGCCACCACCGACCAGTCGTACTCCGCGGCCACCCGGCGGCCGGTCCCGGACAGCCGCGCCCGGCGCCCGGCGTCGGCCAGCAGGTCCGAGAGGGCGCGGGCGAGGTCGCGGGCGTCGCCGCGGCGCACCAGGACACCGGCGGCGCCGTCCTCGAGCACCGCGGCGAAGGCGTCCAGGTCACTGGCGACGACCGGTGCCCCGGCCGCCAGCGCCTCGATGAGCACGATGCCGAAGGACTCCCCCAGCAGGTTCGGCGCGCAGTACACGTCGACCGACCGCAGGAACGCCCCCTTCTCCGCCTCGGTGAGCTCGCCGAGCAGCGAGACGTGCGGTGCGAGGTCCTCACCGAGCAGGTCCCGGACGGCGTCGGGGTCGCCGCGGCCGGCGATGAGCAGCTGGGCGCCGGGGTGCCGGCGGACGACGGTGCGCATGGCCTCCAGCAGGACCGGCAGGCCCTTGCGCGGCTCGTCGTAGCGGCCCAGGAAGCCGATGGTCGGCCCGTCGACGCCGCGGGTGTGGCCCGGCAGCGGGGGCCCCTCGGCGAACGCGCGGACGTGCACGCCGTTGGGGATGATCACCGCGTCGCCGCCGAGGTGCTCGACCTGCACGCGGCGGGCGAAGTCCGACACCGCGATCCGCCCGGAGATCTTCTCCAGCCACGGCCGGACGACCGGGCCCCAGGCGGCCAGCATCCTCGACCGGACCGTGGCGGCGTGGAAGGTGGCCACGATCGGGCCCTCGGCCATCATGCAGACCAGCAGGCCCACCGACGGCGGCGCGGGGTCGTGCACGTGGACGACGTCGAAGTGGCCCTCGCGCAGCCAGCGGCGCACCCGGGTGGCGCTGACCGGGCCGAACTGCACGCTGGCCATCGAGCCGTTGTACGGGATGGGCACGGCGCGCCCGGCCCACGTCGCGTACTCGTCGGGCAGCGACTCCTCGCGCTCGGCAGGAGCGAGCACCTCGACGTGGTGGCCCAGCCCGCGCAGCGTCTCGGCCAGGTCGCGCACGTGGTACTGCACCCCGCCGGGGACGTCCCACTGGTAGGGGCAGACCAGCCCGATGCGCATCAGGGGCTCTCCACCTCGGTCCGGCTCGGCGAGCTCGCCGGAGCACGTCCCGCCGGCGGGTCGGGCGGGACGTCGTCCCAGATCCGGCCGAGCACGTGCCAGTCCTCGGGGCGCTCGGCGAGGCCGGCGGTGAACGCGTCGGCCACGCCCTGCATCGCGGCGGGGACCCGGTCGCGGAGCCGGCCGGGCCCGTCGACCGGCACCTCGGGCCGGACCTCGAAGGCCCAGCCGCGGTCGGTGAACCGGCAGATCGCGGGGTGCAGGGCGGCGCCGGTCCGGGCCGCCAGCAGCGCGGGCCCACCGGGCATGGTCGCGCGGCGGCCGAAGAACTCCACCGGCACGCCGCCGGCGCCCAGGTCGCGGTCGACCAGCAGACACACCCAGCCGCCGCCGTCCAGCCACTCGCGCAGCACCGCCGAGCTCGGCCGCGGCCCCCCGGTGAGCGGCACCACCCGCATGCCCAGGGTCTCGCGGAACGCCAGGAACCGCCGGTAGAGCGACTCCGGTCGCAGCCGCTCGGCCACCGTCATGAAGGGGCCGTCCAGGAAGTCCACCAGCCACACGCCGGCGGCGTCCCAGTTGCCGCTGTGCGGCAGAGCGAAGACCACGCCGCGGCCGTCGGCCCGGGCCCGCTCCATGTGCTCGACGCCGGAGCTCACGGTGTCGGCCACGATCCGCTCCCGGGACAGCCGCGGCAGCCGGAACGCCTCCTGCCAGTAGCGGGCGTAGGAGCGCATCCCCCGCGTGGTCAGCTCGTCCAGCGCGGCCTCGTCGAGCCGGCCGCCGGTCGCGACGCGGAGGTTGGCGCGCAGCTGGCGCACCCCGCGGCCCCCTCGCGCGGCGGCCCATCGGCCGGCGGCGTCGAAGGCGCCGCGCGCCACCGGCTCGGGCAGCGCCCGGACCGCGCGCCAGCCGGCGGCGTGGCCGAGGTCGGTCAGCTGCGCCGTGGCCCGGGCGCGCAGCCCCGCCCGGCCGGGGACCAGCCGGAGCCCGGCCGCCGTCTGCGGCCCCGTCCCCGTCGACCCCGCCGTCGCGG
Organism: Geodermatophilus siccatus; assembly: GCF_900103785.1. Taxonomy (GTDB): domain Bacteria; phylum Actinomycetota; class Actinomycetes; order Mycobacteriales; family Geodermatophilaceae; genus Geodermatophilus; species Geodermatophilus siccatus. Next base: position 160,847 of record NZ_FNHE01000005.1, read on the forward strand.
CGTCCGCCCCGGGCGCGTCGGTCACGGCCGGGAGGGTGGGGTCGACGGCAGGGTGGGCGGCGCGGACGGCGGCGGGGTCGGCAGGGCCCGGCCGCGGGCCTGGCGGTGGACCTCGGCGAACCGCTGCGCCACGGTGACCGCGCTGCCCACGGTCAGCACCCACAGGGCCACGTGCAGCGCGTACGGGATGCCCAGGCCCAGGAAGCCGGTGCCCACCAGCACGAGGATCAGCCGCTCGGTGCGCTCCACGACCCCGACGTCGCAGGTCAGCCCCATGCCCTCGGCGCGGGCCTTGACGTAGGAGGTGAGCACGCCGAGCACCAGGCACAGCAGCGCCAGCAGCACGATGAGCCGGTTGTCGCCGGCCCCGGAGAACCACCAGACCAGCGCGCCGAAGATCGCGGCGTCGGCCGCGCGGTCGCCGGTGGAGTCCAGCACCGCGCCGAACACCGAGCCGCCGCCACGGGCCCGCGCGAGCGCGCCGTCGAGCATGTCGAGCAGCACGAAGACGGTGACGGTGAACGCGCCCCAGAACAGGTGTCCGGTCGCGATCAGCCCGACCGCGCCCGCGATCGCCCCGAGCGTGCCGACGAGCGTGACCGTGTCCGGGGTGACCCCGGCCCGGGCCAGCCGGGCCACGACCGGTGCCCAGAACCGGCCCACCGCCGCGCGGGCGTTGACGCCGAGCACCTCAGACCCCCGGGGTGGGCCGGCCGTCCGGCCAGTGCTGTGCGAGCAGCGCCCGGGTCTCGCGCAGCACCTGCGGCAGCACGCGGGTCAGGCCGATGACCGGCATGAAGTTGGTGTCCCCGCCCCAGCGCGGCACGGCGTGCTGGTGCAGGTGGTCGGCGATCCCGGCGCCGGCGACCGAACCCTGGTTCATCCCGATGTTGAAGCCGTGCGCCCCGGACACCGCGCGCACCACCCGCATGGCCGTCTGGGTGAACTCGCCCAGCTCGGCGACCTCGGCGGGCGTGAGGTCGGTGTAGTCGGGCACGTGCCGGTACGGCACCAGCATCAGGTGGCCGGCGTTGTACGGGTACAGGTTGAGGACGGCGAAGACGGTCTCGCCGCGCGCGACGACCAGCCCCTCCTCGTCGTCCATCTGCGGGATGAGGCAGAACGGGCAGTCGTGGGCGCCCGTGGGCTTGCCCTCCCCGCGGATGTAGGCCATCCGGTACGGCGTCCACAGGTGCTCGAAGACCGCCGTCGGACCGTCGTCGTCGCTGGAGACGGCGACCTGGAAGGTCTCCTCCGAGTCGGTGGTCATCCGGCCACCAGCGCCTCGGCGGTCGGGTCGGTGTTGGCCCGGCCGGCGACCCACTCAGCGATCGCGGCGACCGCCTTCTCGACGGGGACGCCGTTGTGCTGGCTGCCGTCGCGGAAGCGGAAGGAGACCGCGCCGGCCTCGGCGTCGGTCGCCCCGGCGATGAGCACGAAGGGCACCTTCTGCTTGCTGGCGGTGCGGATCTTCTTCTGCATCCGGTCGTCGGAGTCGTCGATCTCCACCCGGATGCCGCGTGCGCGCAGCTGCAGCGCCACGTCGCGCAGGTGGGGCACCTGCTCGTCGGTGACCGGGATGCCGGTCACCTGCACCGGCGCCAGCCACGCGGGGAAGGCGCCGGCGTAGTGCTCGGTGAGCACGCCGAAGAACCGCTCGATCGAGCCGAACTTCGCCGAGTGGATCATCACCGGCTGCTGCCGGGAGCCGTCGGCGGTCGTGTACTCGAGGCCGAAGCGGGCCGGCTGGTTGAAGTCGTACTGGATGGTCGACATCTGCCAGGTCCGGCCGATGGCGTCGCGCGCCTGCACGGAGATCTTCGGGCCGTAGAACGCCGCGCCGCCCGGGTCGGGCACCAGCTCCAGCCCGGTCTCCCGCGCCGCCTCCTCGAGCACCGCGGTGGCCACCGCCCACTCCTCGTCCGAGCCGATGAACTTCTCGGAGTCCCCGCGGGTGGACAGCTCCAGGTAGTAGTCGGTCAGCCCGAAGTCGTCGAGCAGGCCCAGCACGAACGCCAGCAGGTGCCGGATCTCGCCGGGCGCCTGCTCCGGGGTCACGTAGCTGTGCGAGTCGTCCTGGGTCAGCCCGCGCACCCGGGTCAGGCCGTGCACGACACCGGACTTCTCGTAGCGGTAGACCGAGCCGAACTCGAAGAAGCGCAGCGGCAGCTCGCGGTAGGACCGCCCGCGCGACCTGAAGACCAGGTTGTGCATCGGGCAGTTCATGGCCTTGAGGTAGTACTCGCTGTTCTCCAGCTCCATCGGCGGGAACATGGTGTCGGCGTAGTACGGCAGGTGCCCGGAGGTCTCGAACAGCCCGCGCTTGCTGATGTGCGGGGTGCCGACGTAGTCGAAGCCCTCCTCGATGTGCCGCCGGCGGACGTAGTCCTCCATCTCCCGCTTGACCACGCCGCCCTTGGGGTGGAAGACGGCCAGGCCGGAGCCGATCTCGTCGGGGAAGCTGAACAGGTCCAGCTCCACGCCCAGGCGCCGGTGGTCGCGGCGCTCGGCCTCGGCGAGCTGCTCGAGGTAGGCCTTGTGCGCCTCCCTGCTCTCCCAGGCGGTGCCGTAGACGCGCTGCAGCTGCGGGTTCTTCTCGCTGCCGCGCCAGTAGGCGGCCGCCGACCGGGTGAGGGAGAAGGCGGGGATGCTGGAGGTGCGCGGCAGGTGCGGACCGCGGCACAGGTCGGTCCACACCAGGTCGCCGGTGCGGGCGTCCCGGTTGTCGTACATGGTCAGCTGCGCGCCGCCGACCTCGACGTCGGCACCGTCATCCGAGGACGCGGCCTCGCCACCCTTGAGGCCGATCAGCTCGAGCTTGAACGGCTCGTGCGCGAGCTCGGCCTGCGCGTCGGCGTCGCTGATCTCGCGGCGGGAGAAGTACTGACCGGCCTTGACGATCTCCTGCATCCGCTTCTCGAGGGCCTTGAGGTCCTCGGGCGTGAAGGGCCGCTTGGGGGCGAAGTCGTAGTAGAAGCCGTTCTCCACCGGCGGGCCGATGCCCAGCCGGGTGCCCGGGAAGAGGTCCTGCACGGCCTGGGCCAGCACGTGCGCGGTCGAGTGCCGGATCACCGCGCGACCCTCGGGGCTGGCGGCGGGCACCGGCTCGACCTCGGCGTCGGCCTCGGGGGCCCAGGCGAGGTCCCTGAGGTCACCGGTCGCCAGGTCCCGGACGACGACCGCGCCGTCGGGGCCCTTGAGCGGGGTCCCGGCCGCCTTGAGCGCGTCCTGGGCCGTCGTCCCGGCCGGCACCCGGATCGGGGCGGGAGCGGCGAGGGTGGGCGCGGCTGACACGGGAGCTCCTGCGGGGTCGGTGAACGGGCATCTCCGAGCCTAGTGCGCGGCGCACGTCACCCCGGGACGACGCCCGGCCGGCTCAGCCGGGCAGCACCTCGACGCGGTCGCCGACCCGCACCGTCCCCGGCCGCCGGACCTCGGCGTACACGCCCAGGCAGTGCTTGGGGGTGCGGGTGACCGCGATCTCGACCTCACCGACGCGCACGGTGCGCCCGACCCACGACCGCTCGTCCTCGTCCTCGGGCAGGTCGAGCAGCAGGTTGGCGCGCGGGTCGTCGGCCGAGCAGCCCTCCGGGACGTCGCCGGCGGCGGCGCGCGCGATCGCCCGGCGGCTGACCAGGTGCACCGCCGCGGCGTCCACCTGCGGCTGCCCGGACCGCTGCAGGCGCACCGGCCGGCCCAGCACCTCGGTCAGCGTGATCGTGTCGGCCTCGTCGTCCCCGGTGGCGACGACCTCGCCCATCTCGGGGGTGCTCTTGACCGTGACCCGCTCCCCCGTCGTGACGTCGACGACGGACCACGCGCGGTCGCCGACCAGGCCCGCCGGCCCCACCTCGGCCTCCCGGACGGTGCGCCCGGCGAGGCTCTTCACCGGGTAGACGCTCACCTGCACGACGCTGCCAGCACCGGTCACGAGGCGACCGTACGTCCTCCCCCCGCGGAGGGCGGCCGCCGGCGCAGCCGGCGCCGCTGCGCGTCGAGGTAGGGCCGCGCCCTGCGCTGGCCGCCCTCGCGGTCGATGGCCGCCTGCAGCGCGTCCAGCGCCCGGGCCAGCCGGTCGGCGTCGGGCTGCCAGCCGCGGCGCTCGCACTCCTCCAGCCAGTCGACCGGCGCCCGGTGGCCGCGCTCGGCGTTGCAGCGGCGGCACGCGGCGACCTCGTTGGCCAGCCACGACGGGCCGCCCTTGAGCCGGGGGACGACGTGCTCGGTGGTCGGCGGGACGAGGCCGCCGAGGACCCGGCCGCACCAGATGCAGGTGTCGCCGTCCCGCTCGAGGACCTCGGTCATCCGTTCGGCGCGCCCGGGCTGGCGCGGTCGGACCGGCACGGGCGGGGCGGGCGGCCGACGGCGGGACACCGGACCGATGGTCCTCCTCGGTGCGCCCGCGTGCCGGGACGGCGTAAGCCGCGGGACCGCTGGATCGTGCCAGGACGGCGCGCTGCCCACCGATGAGAAACCGGGTGGGCCAGGGTCTCCTCGACGACACCGACCAGCGGCCCCCGCGGCGACCGCCGCAGCCGGGCCGCAGCACACACGGAGGAGCAAGCATGGGCGCGATCAGGGTGCACGAGTTCACCACCGTCGACGGGGTCGTCGACGCACCGATGTGGACCGTGGACTACGGGTTCCCCGACGACCTGGCCGCCTCGATCGGGGCGCTCACCGCCCCGGCGAAGGGCATCCTGCTGGGCCGCACCACCTTCGAGATGTTCGCGCCGGCCTGGTCCACGCGGACCGCCGAGGACGACGAGGGCGCGCCGTTCTTCAACGACACCCCCAAGTACGTCGTCTCCTCGACCCTCACCGACGCGGCGTCGGTGTGGCGCAACTCCACCGCGATCGGCGGATACGACGCCGGGCGGATCCGGGAGCTCAAGGAGCAGGGCGACCTCTACGTCAGCGGCAGCGCGACCCTCGTGCGGGCCCTGCTGGCCGACGGCCTGGTCGACGAGCTGCACCTGTACGTCTACCCGCTCGCCGTCGGCAGCGGCGCCCGGCTCTTCCCCGAGGGCAGCGCGCAGGAGCTGTCGCTGCTCGCCGTGGAGCGCCTGAGCAACGGGGTGGCCCACCTGACCTACGGCCCGGCCGCCTGACCCCGAGGACGACGAGAGGCCCGGGTCCGACGGACCCGGGCCTCTCGTGCTGTGGGCGATACTGGGTTCGAACCAGTGACCTCTTCGGTGTGAACGAAGCGCTCTACCACTGAGCCAATCGCCCCTGCGGCAGCCATTCTGCCAGACGCTCAGCGCCAGAGTGGCACCCACCCCGGCACCCAGTCCGGAACGCCCATGACGTGCAGCACGACGACCAGGACGCCGTAGACGAAGGCCGCGGTCGCCAACGCGACGGCGACCCGCACCCACGCCCGTTGCCGCCCCAGCCAGTCGGTCCACGCCCGGACGTGCCGGCGGGTGAAGTGCAGCAGCCGCTCGGCCCACCTGAACTCGGTGGCGAGCAGGAAGAGCCCGGCGATGACGGTGAGCCAGCCCGGCCCGGGCAACGGGATGGTGACCAGCCCGAACGCCACGACGAGACCACCGAGCACGCCCACGACCAGGCGGTAGCCGTGGTCGAGGGGACGGCGGGCGGCCAGACGCCGCCGCCAGTGCGTGGCCGCGACGCGCTCCCGCAGGCTGCGGTGGGGGTCCCCGGCCGCGTGGGCTCGCCGCGCACCGGACGCCGGGGTCCCCGGCTGCCCGGTGCCGGAGGGGGCCACCGTCTCCGGACCGCTCAGCTGGGCACCTCCCCCGACGCCACGATGTCGCTGGGCTCCGGCGGAGCCGAGCGCCCGGGCTCGAGGCTCACCGCGTAACCGGTGTAGGCGTCCAGCCCGGACGGCCCTGAGCCTACGGTGCACAGCGCCGGTTGCGGGGACGTGACGTCGAAGGTGCCCAGCGGCGCGGGCCCGCCTGCACCGGTCCCCCACACCACGTACGTCTGGTCCTGGTCGTTGGGCCTCAGGCCCTGGGTGACCACCTGCACCTGCCCCTCGCGTGCCACGACGGTGGCGACCGTCGCGCCGTCGGCGGTCAGCGGCGCGACCGTGGCCTGGCCCGGGGTCAGCAGCGCGTCGACCAGCTCGGCCTGCTCGGCGGCGGCGGCCCGGGCCTCCTCGCGGGCCGAGCTGAGCACCACGTTCCAGGTGCCCAGCGCGAGGATCGCCGCGACCGCGGCCGCCACGAGGGCGTTAGGCAGCACCCGACGCCAGCTGGACCGCGGGTCCACCGCGTCGACCGGGAAGGGGGCCCGGTGCGCACCCGTCGCCGGGGGCTCCGACCGGTGCACGGGAGCCGGGCGGTCGGGAACCGCGGGCGGGACCAGCGGCGTCCGCTCGCCCTGCCACGCCGGACGGGGCAGCGGCGCGGCCTCCTCCACCGCGGCGCGCAGCCGCTCGCGCAGCCGGTCCGGGGGGTCGACCGGGGGCAGGTCGCCGGCCAGGGCGCCCATGACGTCGGCGGTCTCGCTCACCGTCTGCCGGCACCGCGGGCAGGTCGGCAGGTGGGCCGCGAAGAGCTCCTCGTCCTCCGGCTCCAGGGCGTGCAGCGCCCAGCCGACGGCGAGCTCGTCGAAGGTCTCGTGTTCCCCGCGGCGAGGGTCCCGGGGGGCGGTCACCGGCTCGTCCCGTCGGCCGGCGCGGACTCGCCGAGGGCGCCGCCCGGGGCGACGCCCTCGCCGCCGAGCTCCTCGCGCAGCCGGCGCATCCCGGCGAGCATCCGGGTCTTGACCGTGCCCAGCGGCGTGCTCGTCAACGCCGCGACCTCCCGCTGTGTGTAACCGCCGTAGTAGGCCAGGGTCAGCGCCTCCCGCTGGGGGGCCGGCAGAGCGCCCAGCGCGTCCCGCACCTGCTCGGACACCACCCGGCTCCACGCCTCGTCCTCGACGTCGCGGGACGAGGTCGGCGTCGCCAGCGCCAGGTCGTCCTCGGCCCGGGTCTGCCGGCGGCGGTGCGACTCCTCGCGGCGGACGGCGTCGACGGCCTTGTGGTGGACCATCGCCAGCAGCCAGGAGGAGAAGGAGCCCCGCGCGACGTCGAAGGCCGCCGGGTCGCGCCAGACGGTGAGGAACACGTCCTGCACCACGTCCTCGGCCAGGACGTCGTCGGCGAGGATGCGCCGCGCGAGGGCGAAGGCCGGCCGGCTGTACCTGTCGTAGAGCTCGTCCACGGCGCTCCGGTCGCCCGCGCGCATGCGCAGGAGGAGGTCGGCGCCTGCCGGGCCGTCCCCGACACGCCGTCCCGAACTGCTCACGAGCTCCATCGTCACACGCGGTCTTCGCGACAGGCCCGCGACGCGGTTCAGGCGTGCTCGGAAGGGGCACACAGAGGAACGACACGCGCGGAGATCGTCCGGGCGTCACCTCGGTCAGGGAAGGTCGTTGTTCCAGAGATGATCAACCGCGCCACGCCTGGGTACACGTGCCCGACGACGCTGCACCTTGTCGGTCCGCAGTCGTGGACCGAGGTCCCGGCCTTGCTCAGCTACGAGGTGAGCGACCCGTTCGCCGTGCGGATCACCTTCGGCGACGGCGCGGAGGAGGACGGCATCTCCTGGCTCGTGGGCCGCGACCTGCTGCAGGTCGGCCTGGACCGGCCGGCGGGCGAGGGCGACGTGCGGCTCTGGCCGTCCCGGACGTCGGGCGACGTCCTCTTCCTGCACCTGCGCGCTCCCTCGGGCGAGGCGCTGTTCGAGGTGTCCCGCGGCACGGTTGCCGGCTTCCTGCAGCTGACCGCGGGCGTCGTCCCGTACGGCGAGGAGTCCTCGGTGCTCGAGGTGGACAGCGAACTGGCCGCCCTGCTGTCCAACGGCGGCGCCGACCCGACGGGTCGGTGACCCTCGGGGGGGGGACCCCCTGCGAACCCCCCTCCGAGGGTCGGGTATGGTTCTCCCTGCAAGACAGCGACACAGCAGGACAGCAACGCGGACGTGGCTCAGTTGGTAGAGCATCACCTTGCCAAGGTGAGGGTCGCGGGTTCGAATCCCGTCGTCCGCTCGGAACCTCGGGCGCTGGTCGTCAGATCGGCGCCCGCGTGCGGTGGAGTGGCCGAGAGGCGAGGCAACGGCCTGCAAAGCCGTCTACACGGGTTCAAATCCCGTCTCCACCTCGGCCCCGCCGAGATCGGTGGAGCGGACCGGCCGCAGGCCGGATCGGGCGATTGGCTCAGTGGTAGAGCGCTACCTTGACACGGTAGAGGTCACTGGTTCGAACCCAGTATCGCCCACAGCACGAGAGGCCCGGGTCCGGCGGACCCGGGCCTCTCGGCGTCTCGGGACGCCGGCGCCGAGCCGCCGTGACGTCGGCCACGGCCGCCGACGGGCCCGGGACGGCCGCGAGCGGCGACCAGCCCTCAGGCCCTGGTCCCAGCGTCTGGGCCACCCGAGCGGGACCCGCAGGTCCTCGTTCGAGAGCCACTGCAGGACCGCCAGGACGGCGAGGAGGCCGACCGCCCCGACCCGGATGCGGGCTGCTCCGTGCCGGGCGGCGTCGCGGTCCCGCGGGACGGACGGGTCGGCGGGCACGCCGCGCGTGTGCCGTCAGCCGAGGGCGGGGATTACCCGCTCGGCCCAGAAGCGCTCGACCTGCGCCTCCAGGTCCTCGACGGTGCGGCTGTTGTCCAGCACGACGTCGGCCACCGCACGCCGCTGCTCGTCGGTGGCCTGGGCCGCGATCCGGGCGCGGGCGTCCTCCTCGGACAGCCCCCGGCCGACCAGCCGCCGCACCCGGGTGTCCAGGTCGGCCTCGACGACGAGCACCAGGTCGTAGGAGCCGGCCTGGCCGGTCTCCACCAGCAGCGGCACGTCCTGCACCACCACGGCGTCCGGGGGCGCCGCGGCGACCAGCTCGGCGGCACGGGCCCGCACCAGCGGGTGCACGATGCCGTCGAGCCGACGGCGGGCCTCGGGGTCGGCGAACACCACGGCGGCGAGGGCCGGGCGGTCGAGGGCGCCCTCGGGGGTCAGCACCCCGCGCCCGAACGCCGCGACGACGGCCTCCAGGCCCGGCGTCCCCGGCTCGACGACCTCGCGGGCGATGCGGTCGGCGTCCACGATGAGCGCCCCGCGCGCGGCGAGCAGTCCGGCCACGGTGCTCTTGCCCGATCCGATCCCGCCGGTCAGCCCGATCCGCAGCACGCACGGACAGTAGCCACCGACGGGGGAACGGTCACGGAGGGGTAACACCCGGGCGCCCGGCCCGGCGCGTCGCTCCAGTCACACGTGCCCCATGGGCAACTCTCTGCTCGGCGATCTCCCCACGCCCCAGAGAGGCAGAACCGACCATGTCCCGTCCCGCGCACGCCGCCCCCTCGTCGACCCCCTCCGCCGTCCGGCGCGGCCCCGGTCGGCACCGGCTCGACCGCTCCACGGGCGTGCGCTGCACGGACCTGCCGATGGTCCGCGAGCGGCTGGAGCGCAACGGCGCCGTCCGCCCGCGCAACGCCTTCCTGCGCTGGCTGTCGGCGACCGCGCCGGCGGGCCGGCACACCTGGCAGTTCCTCGCGAACTCCGGCGGCCGCCCGCGCACCGCGTTCGCGATCATCCTCAGCCTCTGAAGGAGGACCCCGTCCTCCCCACCGGTCCGGCCCCCTGCGGGGTCCCCGCCGCGGGCCTGCGGGTGGCGGGGGCAGGGGTCCTCCACTCGTCCCTCCACGGGGATGGGAGGGACGACCGAGGCCCGGGACCCCGCGGGGTCCCGGGCCTCGGCCTCAGGTGGTGCTGCTCAGCCGCGCTGAGCGGGGGTCACTCGCCGCCGGCGAGCTTGGCCCGCAGCGCCGCGAGCGCCTCGTCGCTGGCGAGGGTGCCGCCGGAGGTGTCCCCGGTCTCGACCTCACCGCTGGAGTAGTTGCCGCCGGCCGCAGCCTCGGCGTCGGCCTCGCGGGCCGCCGCGATCTGCTTGCGGTGCGCCTCGTAGCGGGCCTGGGCCTCGGCGTACTGCCGCTCCCAGGTCTCGCGGGCCTCCTCGTAGCCCTCGAGCCACTCGCCCGTCTCCGGGTCGAACCCCTCGGGGTAGATGTAGTTGCCCTGCTCGTCGTACGAGGCGGCCATGCCGTAGGCGGCCGGGTCGAACTGCTCCTCGTCGCCGATGACGCCCTCGTTGGCCTGCTTGAGCGACAGGGAGATGCGGCGCCGGTCGAGGTCGATGTCGATGACCTTGACCAGGATCTCGTCGCCGACCTGCACGACCTGCTCGGGGATCTCGACGTGCCGCTCGGCCAGCTCGGAGATGTGCACCAGACCCTCGATGCCCTCGTCGACGCGGACGAACGCACCGAAGGGCACCAGCTTGGTGACCTTGCCGGGGACGACCTGGCCGATCTGGTGGGTCCGGGCGAACTGACGCCACGGGTCCTCCTGCGTCGCCTTCAGCGACAGCGAGACCCGCTCGCGGTCCAGGTCGACGTCGAGGACCTCGACGGTGACCTCCTGGCCGACCTCGACGACCTCGGACGGGTGGTCGATGTGCTTCCAGGACAGCTCGGAGACGTGCACCAGACCGTCGACGCCACCCAGGTCCACGAACGCGCCGAAGTTGACGATCGAGGAGACGACGCCGGTGCGGACCTGGCCCTTGGCGAGCTTGTTGAGGAACTCGCTGCGGACCTCGGACTGGGTCTGCTCCAGCCACTGCCGGCGGGAGAGGACGACGTTGTTGCGGTTCTTGTCGAGCTCGATGATCTTGGCCTCGAGCTCGCGGCCCACGTAGGGCTGCAGGTCGCGGACGCGGCGCATCTCGACCAGCGAGGCGGGGAGGAAGCCGCGCAGGCCGATGTCGAGGATGAGACCGCCCTTGACGACCTCGATGACGGTGCCGGTGACGACCTCGTCGGCTTCCTTCTTCGCCTCGATCGTGCCCCAGGCGCGCTCGTACTGGGCGCGCTTCTTGGACAGGATCAGGCGGCCTTCCTTGTCCTCCTTCTGGAGGACGAGGGCTTCCACCTCGTCGCCGACGCTGACGACCTCGTTGGGGTCGACGTCGTGCTTGATGGACAGCTCACGCGAGGGGATGACGCCCTCGGTCTTGTAGCCGATGTCCAGCAGCACCTCGTCCCGGTCGACCTTGACGATGACGCCTTCGACGATGTCGCCGTCGTTGAAGTACTTGATCGTCTGGTCGATGGCCGCGAGGAAGTCCTCGGCGGTGCCGATGTCGTTGACGGCGACCTGGGGGGTGCTGTTAGGACGGACCTGGGTGGAGGTCATGTGGTCGAGTGCTCCGGACGGGGGATGCGTAGGGACAGGACGACCCGCGGCCGGGTGACCGCGGGGAGCGGGGAGAGCCGGCGCGCGCCGATCCCCTGGTGGGCTCAGCACTGACAGACCTCTGGCGCATTCCCATGGTACGGAGCCGGGGAGCACCCGGTCCACCTGGGTGCGGCGCCTCCCCGGGCCCCCGGCGTGTCACGATCGGCGTGTCATGGACAGCCCGGCCGCTCCCCCGCCCGACCTCCCCCTCGCCGACGACGGCTACCCGGCGCCGAGCGGCGTCGCCCGGCGCCCGGCAGGGACGGCGGAGTCGGTCCGGGCCAACCGGCGGTGGTGGGACGCCGCGGCGCCGGCCTACCTCGCCGAGCACGGCAGCGACCTCGGCGACGTCGACTTCCTGTGGTGCCCCGAGGGACTGCGCGAGTCCGAGGCGCACCTGCTCGGGGACGTGACCGGCCGCCGGGTGGTCGAGATCGGCTGCGGGTCGGCGCCGTGTGCACGCTGGCTGCGCCGCGAGGGGGCGGACGTCGTCGCGCTCGACCTCTCCGGCGGGATGCTGGCCCGGGCCGCCGAACTGAACCGGGCCACCGGCATCGACGTCCCGCTGCTGCAGGCCGACGTGGGGGCGCTGCCGCTGGCGACCGGCAGCGTGGACCTGGCCTGCTCGGCGTTCGGCGGGCTGCCGTTCGTCGCCGACGTCGAAGGGGCGCTCGCCGAGGTGGCGCGGGTGCTGCGGCCCGGCGGGCGGTTCGTCGCGTCGGTGAACCACCCGTTCCGCTGGCCGCTGCCGGACTCCCCCGACCCCGAGGACCTGCGGGTCGTCTCCTCCTACTTCGACCGGACGCCGTACGTGGAGACCGACGAGGACGGCCGCGCGGTGTACGTCGAGCACCACCGCACGGTCGGCGACTGGGTGCGCGCGGTCGTGGGTGCGGGGCTCGTCCTCGAGGACCTGGTCGAGCCGGAGTGGACGCCGGGCCGTACGCAGGAGTGGGGCCAGTGGTCCCCGGCCCGCGGGGCGCTGGTCCCCGGCACCCTCGTGCTGGTCTGCCGCGCGCCCGGCTGATCAGCTACCGGGGACGAGCACGACGCGGCGTCCGCCGCTCGCGGTGCGGTCCCAGCCCTCGGCAGCCCGGGACAGCGGCAGGACGTCGTGCTCGACCGCCAACTGCCCGGCGGCGGCGCGGGCCAGCACGGCGGCGAGCGCGGTGGACCGCTGCTCCCCGGTGAGCGCGTTGTTGGTGTAGCCGAGCACCGAGGCGCTGCGGCCGCGCAGGGTGGCCGAGGAGAACACGGCGGTGTCGCCCGACGCCCCGCCGAGGTTGACCAGCCGGCCGCCCGCCGCGAGCACCCGCGACGCCGCGGTCGCGGCGGCGCCGAACACGGGGTCGACCACGACGTCGGCACCCCCGCCGGTGGCCTCCGCCAGCCGCGCCGCCAGCTCGTCGACGTCCCCGGTGAGGGGGACGACCTCGTCGGCGCCGGCCCGCGCGGCCCGCTCGGCGGACGCCCCCGGCCGGCACACGGCGACCACCCGTGCCGCGCCCAGCGTCCGGGCCGCGCCGACGGCGGCCTGCCCGACGGCTCCCCCGGCGCCGAGCACCACGACCCGCTCCCCCGGCCGCAGCCGCCCCCGCCAGGTCAGCGCCATCCAGGCGGCGACCCCCGACAGGCCGATCGCGGCCACCGCCGGGTCGGGGAGGTCGGCGTCGAGCGGGACGACGTCGTCGTCGGGGACGGCGCAGCGCTCGGCCTGGCTGCCGTCACCGGGCGCCATGCCGGCGGAGGTGGCGAACCAGACGCGGCTCCCGGCCGGGTGGACGGCGGATGTCTCCACCACGCCGACGCCCTGCACCCCGGGGACGTAGGGCACGGCCGGGCGCCCGAGGTACGACGTCCCGGAGGCGCAGAGCAGGTCCAGGGGGACCACCGGCGCGGCCGTCACCCGGACCAGCGTCCGCCCGGTGGCGGGGACGGGGTCCGGGTGCGGGCGGTACGCCGGCGGTTCCCCCAGGGTGTGCAGGACGGCGGCGTGCACGGTCAGGTCGCGATGTCGGGATAGGGCAGGGAGATGTGCTGCATCGCCCTGCCGTAGGCCTTCTGGTACTCCAGCGGGCCGTGGTCGCGCTCGAACATCGCGATGAACAGCGTGAGCGTCAGGAACGGGTGCGCGCCCATCTGGAACAGCGCCACGTGGTCGTGCTCGCGCAGGGCACGCCGCTCGTCCTCGGTGAACGACAGCCAGGTGGACCGCTCGGCGTCGACGCAGTTGAGGATCCGGTTGGCCATCTCGGCCTCCCACCACGCCACCGTGCCCGCCGGGTCCTCGCGGTAGCGCTCGACCAGCTCGGGGTCGCGGTCGACGGTGTAGAGGAACTTGTCCAGCAGGTACCTGCTCACCGGACTGCCTCCGTCGGGGCGCCGGGCGCCTGGGGCGCGCCGTCCGGGTACCAGGTGAAGTAGGCCTCCATGGTGTGGAACAGGTCGAGGGTGTCGACGTGGTCGGCCTTCTGCCCCTCGCCGGCCACGCCCATCATCAGCATGAAGTCCATGAAGCCGTGGGTGGCGTTCCCCGGCGCGTGCAGGCTGTCCAGGCTGACCTCCGCCAGGCAGCCCTCGATGTCGCCGCCGGCGATCCACTCCACGGCCTTGCGGTCGAACTCCGGGTCGGGGCCGTGCTCGCCGAACTGGCGCGGCCCGCCCAGTTCCAGCGACAGGTGGCCGGTGCCGATGACGGCGACCCGCTTGTCGCTCTCCCAGGACTCGACCATCTCCCGGATGGCCCTCCCCAGCTGCACGAACCGCTTCGGCTGCGGCAGCGGCGGGGCGAAGATGTTGGTGTAGACCGGCACGATCGGCAGGTCGGCCTGCGGGCGCAGCGTGATGATCGGGCACGTGATGCTGTGGTCGATCCGCAGCTCGTTGCTGAACGCCAGGTCGAACCCGCGGTCCAGGCCGTCGCGCAGCAGGTGCGCGGCGAGCTCCTCCTCGCCCCGCAGCAGCATGCGGGGCAGCCCGAACTCGCGCTCCTCGTTGTAGAAGTTCGCGTCGAAGAACGGCGCCTTGCCCACCAGGAACTGCGGCATGTTGTCCAGCCACAGCTGGTGGAAGTGGTCGCTGCCGACCATCACCAGGACGTCGGGCTCGGCGACGGTGAGCGTCTCGCGGAACCGCTCGATCTTGGCCACCCACTCGTCGGCGAACGGCGGCCGGTCGGCACCGGTCGACGTGCTCGCCCGGTAGTAGAACGGGTGGTGCGTGGACGCGATGACCGCGGCCAGTTCAGCCATGACGACCTCCGTCGGCGTCTGGGTCGGGAGCGGGCAGGGGGTCGGGGACGTAGGGGTCCGGGGGGACCGACCGGTTGTTGAGGTCGACGGAGAGGAAGACCTCGTTGGCGACCGGGTGCCGCAGCTCCTCGGCCAGCTGCCCGATCAGCCCGGCGGTGCGCGCCAGCAGCGCGAAGCCGCGCAGCAGCTCCAGCGGCAGCCCGAGGTCGGCCAGCGCGGCGCCGCACACCCCGGCGCCGTTGAGCGGCAGGGTCCTGCCCAGCACCTGCGGGTGCACCCGGCCGATGGCGGCGAACAGCGACAGGTGGGGTCCGTGGAGCCCCTCCTCGGCGGCGATCTGGAACAGCCGGGGGGTGCGCGGGTCGCCGTCCTTGTGCACGTGGTGACCGAGGCCCGGGACGAAGCGGCGGGCCGCCCGCTGCGCGGTCACCGTCTCCAGCGCCAGGACGTCCCAGCCGGCGTCGTCGGTGGGCAGGACGCCGGCCACCCCGGTCAGGACGTCGTGCAGGAAGCGGCCGCAGTCCTCGGTGACCCCCAGGAACCGCGAGCCGCCGCCGAGCAGCCCGGCGGCGAGCGCTCCCTGCACCGAGTCCGGGGCCGACAGGTGGGTCAGCCGGGCGACGATCGCCGTCGGGGTGAAGCCGTGGTCGGCCAGCGCCGCGAGCACCGCCTCGAACACCCGGGTCTCCCCGCGCGTGGGGCGCCGCTGGGTGGCCAGCCAGAAGGCGAGCTCCCCGAAGCCGACCTCCCCCATCACGTCGCGGGCCAGGTCGGTGCCGAGCAGGGTGATGCTGTCGCGGCTGGATGCGCCCAGCGCCGTCGGGTACTCGGGGCGCTCGGCGCTCATCGGCCGTCCTCCTCGGGGGTCCTCAGCCAGCGGCGGATCTCCTCGCCGTGCTCGTCCAGGCCGGGCGGGGGCAGGCGGTAGTCGGCCGGGGTCTCGGAGAACCGGATCGGGTGGCGCACCGACGGGACGGCGGCGGCGCCCTCCCCCACGGTCACCACCGGGTCCAGTCCCACCTCCTCGGCGAAGGCGACGCCCTGGTCCACGGTGTTGATCGGCCCGCAGGGCACGCCGGCGGCGATGATGTCGCGGAACCACTCGAGCTTGGTGCGGGTGCGCAGCCGCTCGACCAGCAGTGGCCGGAGCTCGTCGCGGTTGGCCGTCCGGTCCTCGTTGCGGCTGAAGCGCGGGTCGTCGGCCAGCTCCGGCACGCCGAGCACCTCGACGAGCCTGCGGAACTGCCCGTTGTTGCCCGCGGTGACGATGAGGTCCCCGTCGGCGCAGGGCAGCGGCTCGTAGGGGAACAGGCTCGGGTGGCTGTTGCCCATCCGGAACGGGACGACGCCGCCGGCGACCCAGGCACTGGCGTGGTTGACCAGCCCGGACAGCGCCGAGGCCAGCAGGTTGACCTCGACGTGCTGGCCACGGCCGGTCTCGTGCCGGAGGTTCAGGGCCGAGAGGACGCCGATGGTGGCGTGCAGGCCGGCCATCACGTCGAACACCGAGATGCCGGCGCGGAAGGGCTCGCCGTCCGGGTCGCCGGTGAGGCTCATCAGGCCCGAGATCGCCTGCACGATGAGGTCGTAGCCGGGCAGCGCCGCGCCGCCCGGCTGGCTGCCGAAGCCGCTGATCGAGGCGTAGACGACGCGCGGGTTCGTGGCCGACACGGTGGCGTGGTCGAGGCCGAAGCGGGCCAGGCCGCCGGGCTTGAAGTTCTCCACGAGCACGTCGGCACGACGGGCCAGCTCACGGGCGGCCGCGAGGTCGTCGGGGTCCTTGAGGTCCAGCGCGACCGACCGCTTGTTGCGGTTGACGCCGAGGTAGTAGGTGGCGACGCCCTCGCGCACCGGCGGCTGCCACGACCGGGTGTCGTCCCCGGCCGGCCCCTCGACCTTGACCACCTCGGCGCCCAGGTCGGCCAGCAGCATGGTCGCGTACGGCCCGGCGAGCACCCGGGAGAAGTCGGCGACGAGCAGGCCGGCCAGCGGGCCCGTGGGGCCGTTCCCGGTGCCGCTGCCGGGCTGTCCGACGGTCATGGGTGCTGCGGCCTCCTCGAGGGTCCGGACGCTGACCGCGGACAAGTGTCCGCGGATCCGCCGCAGTCTCGGCCCGCGCCGCCCGCGCTGTCAACAGGTCGCTGAGCTGCCAAGACCCCTTGACACGTGAGCGAGCACGCGGCCAGGGTGGCGCCCACCCGGACGTCGTGACCGCTGTGCGTACGCTTGTCCGGATTCCCGACGACGACGTCCTGGAGGAAGCGATGACCCACCCCGAGCCCGCGGGTGCACCGCCGGAGGCCGGCCGCCCGGTCGTGCTGCGCGGCGGCACGGTGCTGACCATGGACGACGCGTGCACCGTCCTGCCCGGCGCCGACGTCCTCGTCGTGGGCGACCGGATCGCCGCTGTGGGTACGGCGCTGGACGTGCCGGAGGGGACCCAGGAGATCGACGCGCGCGGTGGCATCGTCATGCCGGGGATGATCGACACCCACCGGCACATGTGGCAGACCGCGATGCGCGGCTACGGCGCCGACTGGACGCTCACCCAGTACTTCGTCTGGTACTACCTCGAGCACGGCAAGCAGTTCCGCCCGCAGGACATCGCGGCCGGCAACCGGCTCGCGGCCATCGAGTCGCTCGACGCCGGCGTCACGACGACGGTCGACTGGTCGCACAACCTGCAGACCGTCGAGCACGGCGAGGCGGCCGTCGAGGCGTTGCGGTCGGTACCCGGCCGGTTCGTCATGGCCTACGGCAACATCCAGGCCGGCCCGTGGGAGTGGAGCGCCGACCCCGCCGTCCGCTCCTTCCTCGAGCGCCTGCGCGACGCCGGCGACGACATGATGGGCGTCCAGATGGCGTTCGACGTCACCGGCGACCCGGCCTTCCCCGAGAGGGCGGCCTTCGAGGTGGCCCGCGACCTCGGCATCCCGGTGACCACGCACGCCGGCGTCTGGGGTGCCACGAGCGACACCGGCATCCAGCAGATGTACGACGGCGGCTTCATGACCCCCGAGACGACGTACGTGCACGCCTCGACGCTGACCCGCGACTCCTACCAGCGGATCGCCGCGACCGGCGGCTCGATCTCGGTGGCGACCGAGTCGGAGTGCAGCGCCGGACAGGGCCACGCGCCGACCGAGCAGGTGCTGCAGTACGGCATCCCGGTGTCGCTGTCGATGGACACCAGCGTGTGGTGGAGCGGCGACATGTTCTCCGCCATGCGCGCGACGCTCAACGCCGACCGCATGGCCGAGCACCTCGACGCGCACCTCAAGGGCGAGACGATCACCCACCTGCGGCTGCGCGCCAAGCAGGTCGTGGAGTGGTGCACCCGAGGCGGTGCGCACACGATCGGCCGCGACGGCGACCTGGGCAGCCTCGAGGTCGGCAAGAAGGCCGACCTCGTGCTGATCAAGAACGACACCTCACCGGTGTCGTTCCCGCTGCTCAACCCGCTCGGCCACGTCGTCTTCCAGGCCCAGCGCGGCGACGTGCACACCGTCGTCGTGGACGGCCGGGTGGTGAAGTACGACGGCGAGCTCGTCGGCATCGACCTCGCCCGGGTACGTGCCGAGGTCGAGGACACCATCGACCACCTGAGGGGCGCACTCGGCGAGGAGACCTGGCAGGCCGGGATGTTCCCGGAGATGCCCGAGGCCGAGGCCTCGATCCTCGACAACCCGTACCAGTACACGGACTTCAAGGACGAGTCGAAGCGGGCCGGCGGCGAGGAGCGCGTCCTCGGCCGCTGAAGGAGGGTAGGAGGACCCCGCTGCCGCCACCGCTCAGGCTCGCGGCGGGACCCTGCAGCGGGGTCGAGGGCGGGGCCCGGGATGCCCGAGGAGGGAGGTGACCGATGGCAGGACGCGGAGCGGGTCCGGACTTCGTCGAGGCGCTCGCGCGCGGCCTCGACGTCCTGGCGTGCTTCGACGCCGATCACCGGACCATGTCGCTGACCGAGGTCGCCGCCGCGGCCGGGCTGGCCCGGCCGACCGCCCGCCGGCTGCTGCTGACCCTCGAGGAGCTGGGGTTCGTCCGCAGCTCCGGCGGCCTGTTCCAGCTGACCCCGAGGGTGCTCACCCTGGGCACCGCCTACGTCAGCTCGCTCGGGCTGTGGGACATCGCCCGGCCGCACCTCGAGGCACTGGTCGCCCGCACCGGCGAGTCGTCGTCGATGGCCCAGCTGGACGGCTCCGACATCGTGTACGTGGCGCGGGTGTCGGTGCCCAAGCTCATCGCTCTCCGGGTGGAGATCGGCACCCGGTTCCCCGCGGTGCAGACCTCGCAGGGCAAGGTCCTGCTCGCGGCCCTCTCCCCCGCCGAGCTGGAGGCGACCCTGGCGCTGCCCAGCCGCGCCGGGCTGCCGGCCTACATCGGCCGGTCCGCCGAGCAGCTCCGCGACGAGCTGACCGAGGTGCGGGCCCGGGGCTGGGCGCTCGCCGACGAGGAGCTGGCGCCCGGGGTCCGGTCCGTGGCGGTGCCGGTCCGGGACGCCACGGGCGCGGTGCGCGCAGCGATGAACGTGACGGTGCACGCGGCCGAGACCTCGGTCGAGCGGCTGCTCGGCGAACACCTGCCCCTGCTGCTGCGCACGGCCGGCGACGTCAGCGCCGAGTGGGCCCTGTGGCAGAGCCGGCCGCACGTCGAGGTGCCCCGGCGCGGCGACGCCACCGCCTGAGGGCGAACCCCCGGCCTCGGGGACCCGATGGAACCGGCCCCGTCCAGAGGCTCGCCGCGAGCCTGCGAGCGGTGAGGGGGACGGGGTCCTCTTTCAGTGGGCGGCCTCGTTCCAGGTCCGGCCGAAGCCGACCGAGACCTCCAGCGGCACCGACAGCTGCGCGGCGCCGGCCATCTCCCGGCGCACCAGCGTCTCCAGCGCCTCCCGCTCCCCCGGCGCGACCTCGAGCACGAGTTCGTCGTGCACCTGCAGCAGCATCCGGGAGCGGAGCCCCTCGTCGGCGATCGCCTTCTCCACGCGCAGCATGGCCACCTTGATGATGTCGGCCGCCGAGCCCTGGATGGGGGCGTTGAGCGCCATCCGCTCGGCCATCTGCCGGCGCTGCCCGTTGTCGCTGGTCAGGTCGGGCAGGTAGCGCCGGCGACCCAGCGTGGTCTCGGTGTAGCCGGTCTGGCGGGCGTCCTCCACGACGCCGTCCAGGTACTCGCGGATGCCGCCGAAGCGCTCGAAGTAGGCGTGCATCTGCTCGCGCGCCTCCTCGGTGGAGATGCGCAGCTGCGAGGCCAGCCCGTACGCCGACAACCCGTAGGCCAGGCCGTAGCTCATGGCCTTGATCCGGCGGCGCATCTCCGGGTCGACGTCCTCGATCGGGATGTCGAACGCCCGCGACGCGACGAAGGAGTGCAGGTCCTCCCCCGACGTGAAGGCCTCGATGAGCCCCGCGTCGCCGGAGAGGTGCGCCATGATGCGCATCTCGATCTGGCTGTAGTCCGCCGTCATCAGCGACTCGTGGCCGGGGCCGACGATGAACGCCTGACGGATCCGGCGGCCCTCCGCCGTGCGGATCGGGATGTTCTGCAGGTTCGGGTCGATCGAGGACAACCGGCCGGTGGCGGCGATCGTCTGCTGGAACGTCGTGTGGATCCGCCCGGCGTCGTCGACCATGGGGATCAGGCCGTCGATGACGGTGCGCAGCCGGGTCACGTCGCGGTGCCGCAGCAGGTGCTCGAGGAACGGGTGGCCGGTTGCGCTGAGCAGGTTGGTCAGCGCCTCGGCGTCGGTCGTGTAGCCCGACTTGATCTTCTTGGTCTTCGGTAGGCCCAGCTCGTCGAAGAGCACCGCCTGCAGCTGCTTGGGCGAGCCGAGGTTGACCTCGCGGCCGATCACCGCGTAGGCCTCGGCGGCCGCGGCGGCCACCTCGTCGGCGAACTCCCGCTGCAGCTCGCGCAGGAAGTCCAGGTCCGCGGCGATGCCGCGCTGCTCCATGCGGGCCAGCACGAAGGTCAGCGGCAGCTCGAGCTCGTCGAGCAGCGTGTCGCCGCCGCGCTGACCGAGCAGGGAGTCCAGCGCGTCGGAGAGGTCGTTGACGGCGACGGCCTTGAGGACGTCGGCGTGCGCGGCCTCGCGGGCGAGGTCCTCCTCCGACGGCCCCATCCCGTCGAGGGTCAGCTGGGGCTCCTCGGCGGCGGAGTCCTTCAGCTCGCGGCGCAGGTACCGGACGGCGAGGTCGCCCAGGTCGAACGACCGCTGCCCGGGCAGGGCCAGGTAGGCGGCCAGCGCGGTGTCGCTGACCACGCCGGCGAGGTCCCAGCCGCGCGCCCAGATCGCCAGCAGCGGGCCCTTGACCTCGTGCACGACCTTGTGCGCGCCCGGGTCGGCCAGCCAGTCGGCCAGCGCCTGCTCGTCGGTGGCGTCGAGGTCGGGGCCCAGGTCGACGAAGGTGGCGTGGTCGTCGCCGCCGGCGAGCGCGAGGCCGGTCAGCTCACCGGTGCCCCGGCCCCAGGTGCCCCGGAAGATGATGCCGGTGCGGCTGGTGCGCGCGTGCTGGTCCAGCCAGCCGCCCAGCCCGCCGGCGGGCACCTCGTCCTCGGTGACGTCGAAGCCGCCCTCGGCCTCCGGCTCCGCGCTGGAGAGCGTGGCGAACAGCCGGTCGCGCAGCACCCGGAACTGCAGGTTGTCGAACAGGGTGTGCACCTCGTTGCGGTCCCACGCGCGGACGGCGAGGTCGCCCGGGCCCACCTCCAGCGGGACGGCGCGGTCGAGCTCGGTCAGCCGCCGGTTCTGCAGCACCGAGGACAGGTGCTCGCGCAGCTTGTCGCCGACCTTGCCCTTCACCGTGTCGACCTGGTCGACCAGCGCGTCGAGCGAGCCGTACTCGCGGACCCACTTGGCCGCGGTCTTCTCCCCCACGCTCGGGATGCTCGGCAGGTTGTCGCTGGGGTCCCCCCGCAGCGCGGCGAAGTCGGGGTACTGCGTGGGCGACAACCCGTACTTGGCCTCGACCTCCTCCGGGGTGAACCGGGTGAGGTCCGAGACGCCCTTGCGGGGGTACAGCACGGTGACGTGCTCGCCGACCAGCTGCAGGGCGTCGCGGTCGCCGGTGCAGATGAGCACGTCCATGCCCTGCTCGACGGCCTGCACGGTGAGGGTGGCGATCACGTCGTCGGCCTCGTAGCCCTCGGCGGTGATGACCGGGATGTGCAGCGCGGCCAGCACCTCCTGGATGAGGCTGACCTGGCCGCGGAAGTCGGTCGGGCTCTCGCTGCGGTTGGCCTTGTACTCCGCGTAGATCTCGCTGCGGAAGGTCTTGCGGCCCACGTCGAAGGCGACCGCCACGTGCGTCGGCTGCTCGTCGCGCAGCACGTTGATCAGCATCGAGGTGAAGCCGTACACCGCGTTGGTCGGCTGCCCGGTCGTCGTCGAGAAGTTCTCGACCGGCAGGGCGAAGAAGGCGCGGTAGGCCAGCGAGTGCCCGTCGAGCAGCAGCAGCCGCGGGCGGGGTGGGCCGGGTCGGGCACCCGCGGAGGGGACGGCGGGGCTGGACGCGGGGGCGGAGACCGGAGCGGACATCGCCGCCGATCCTAAGAGGACCCCGTTGCCCCCCACCGCTCGCGAGCTCGCGGCGGGACCCTGCAACGGGGCTGACCCTTCCTGCCCTCCCCTCCCGAGCTCGGGGTGGGGCCCGGGGAGAGGGCCGTTCCGGTACGTCACCGGGCGCGCGCCGGGCCCTGCGGTGGGGCCGCCGCGCGGGCGGTGGCTACCGTGCCGGGGTGACCGTGGACCGCCCCGCCTGGCTCGCCGCCGGGCAGATGAGCCCGCTGGACGACAAGCTCGGCATCCGCATCACCGACTTCGACCCCGACCACGTGGTCGCGACCATGCCGGTCGACGGCAACCAGCAGCCGTTCGGCCTGCTCCACGGCGGCGCCACCTGCTCGCTGGTGGAGACGGTCGGCTCCTGGGCCGCGGCGCTGGGCGCGGGTCCGGGCCGGCAGGCGGTCGGGGTGGAGCTCAACGTCAGCTACCTGCGCGCGGCCACCGAGGGGGTCGTCACCGCCGTCGCCACGCCGGTCCGCCGCGGCCGGACGCTGGCCACCTTCACCATCGAGGTCACCGACGAGCAGGACCGCGTGACCGCCAGCGCCCGGCTCACCTGCATGCTGCTGGCCGCCTGACAGCGGACCCCGGCGCCCTTCGCAGGCTCGGAGCGGGACCCGGGGCGCGGCCAGGCCAAGGGGGTCGCCTCGGCCTTCCACGGCGTCGCGCGTGTCGGGCCCGGGCAGCCCGGCCGGCACGCCCCCCGTCCGACCCGGTCGGCCCCCTTGGCGCGGTGCCGGCGCACCCGGGTGCGGTCGGCGGGACGCGCGGCGCGCGTCGTGCCGCGGGACCGCGAACCGGCACGGGAGCCTGTCCGGACGGCGGCCGGAGAGCGCACCCGGCGACCGGCGCGATGACGATGCGGCCGCCCGTGGGACCGGCGTGACGAGTGCGGCGTGTCGCGGACAGGTAACAGCTGGGCCGCGAGGGAGTCGAACCGCAACACCGCTGGGTTACCGTCCCCCGTCATGCACAGAGCCAGGGAGGTCGAGTGACGCACGCACCAGGCCGTGTACCGGGACGCGGTGCACCCAGGGGACCCGCCCGCGCCCGGCGCCGGTCCGCACGGGGATCCCGGGTCGCCGGCGGCCGGATGCTGCTCCGCCTGCTCCTGCTGACCGTCCTCGGCGGCCTCGCCCTGATGCTGGCGCCCGGTGCCGCGTCGGCGCAGACCGAGGAGCCCGCGGCCTCCGAGCAGGTGTCGGGCACCCTGCGGACCAACCTCAGCGGGCCGGTCGAGGGCGTCGAGGTGGTCGTCACGGCCGCCGACGGCGCCGAGGTCGACACCGTGGAGACCGACGAGGACGGCCGGTGGGCGGTGCCGGTGCCCGGTCCGGGTCAGTACACCGTCACCATCGACGCCGACGACCTGCCCGAAGGCGTGGTGCTCACCGGCGAGAACAGCCGCACGGTCACCGTCGACGCCGGCCGCAACCAGGGCGTGATCATCGCGCTCAGCGACGGCAGCCGGGAAGCCGGCGGCGGCACGGTCCGCTGGGTCCAGCTGCTCGTCGAGGGCCTGCGCTTCGGCCTGCTCATCGCCATGGCGGCTGTCGGCCTCTCGCTGATCTTCGGCACGACCGGGCTGACCAACTTCGCCCACGGCGAGCTGGTGACCATCGGCGCGATCGCCGCGTGGTTCATCAACGTGCAGGGCGGCGTGCCGCTGATCCCGGCCGCGCTGATCGCCATGGTGATCGGTGCAGGTGTCGGGGCGCTCAACGAGCTGGTGATCTGGCGGCCGCTGCGGCGGCGCGGCACCGGACTGGTCGCCGCGCTGGTCATCTCGATCGGCCTGTCGCTGCTGCTGCGCTACCTGTACCAGATCATCTTCGGCGGGGGCTCGGAGGCCTACGCCGCGTACCGGGGCCAGCGCGCCGTCGACTACGGCGCGTTCACCATGACCAACGCCGACCTCGCGTCGATCGTCATCGCGCTGGTCGTGCTGCTGCTGGTGGCGGTCATGCTCCAGCGCACCAAGATCGGCAAGGCGATGCGGGCGGTCGCCGACAACCGCGACCTGGCGGCGTCCTCGGGCATCAACGTCAACCGGGTGATCCTGGTCGTCTGGATGATGGGCGGCGCGCTCGCGGCCCTCGGCGGCGTCCTGCTCGGCCTCTCCGACGAGGTGCAGTGGGACATGGGCTTCCGGCTGCTGCTGCTCATGTTCGCCGGGGTCACCCTCGGCGGTCTCGGCACCGCCTACGGCGCCCTCGTCGGCAGCATCGTGGTGGGTGTCTTCGTGCAGATGTCGACGCTGGTCATCCCGAACGACGTCAAGTACGTCGGCGGGCTGCTCCTGCTGATCGTCATCCTGATCGTGCGGCCGCAGGGCATCCTCGGCAGCCGGGTGAGGGTGGGCTGAACGATGGGTGAGTTGATCGACGCCCTGGCGGTCGCGCTCAAGGCCGGCCTGGGCTTCCAGGCCATCTTCCTCGCGCTGCTCGCCATCGGCATCAACGTGCAGTTCGGCTACACCGGGCTGCTGAACTTCGGGCAGATCGCCTTCGCGATGCTCGGCGGCTACGGCATCGCCATCTCGGTGAGCAAGTGGGGCCTGCCGTTCTGGGTGGGCGTGGCCGTCGGCATCCTCGCGGCCGTCGTCCTCGCGCTGCTGCTGGGTCTGCCGACCCTGCGACTGCGCGCCGACTACCTGGCCATCGCCACCATCGCGGCGGCCGAGGGGCTGCGGCTGCTGTTTCGCTCGGTGTCGGCCACCCCGGTCACCAACGGCACCCGCGGCCTGTCCGGCTTCAACGCCGACTTCGTGGCGCTGGCGCCGTGGGACACCGCGCGCCGCTACCCGATCCTCGGCACCCAGTGGAGCGGCGCGGAGCTGTGGGTGACCACGGTCGGCTGGCTCCTCGTCGCGCTGTCCTGCCTGCTGATCTGGCTGCTGGTGCGCAGCCCCTGGGGCCGGGTGGTGAAGTCCATCCGCGAGGACGAGGACGCCGTGCGCGCGCTCGGCAAGAACGTCTACGTCTACAAGATGCAGGCGCTCGTCCTCGGCGGTGTGCTCGGCGCGCTGGGCGGCATGGTCTACGCCCTCGGCACCGCGTCGGCCAACCCCGACCAGTACCAGAACGCCAACACGTTCCTGGCCTACGCCGCCCTCATCCTGGGCGGCGCGGCCCGCGTCCTCGGCCCGGTCGTCGGCTCGATGCTGATGTTCTTCATCATCCAGTTCGCCGACACCGGCCTGCGTACGCTGATCGACAACGGGGTGATCCCCGAGGACCTGCTCTCGGCGACCGACGTGGCTCAGATCCGGTTCGTGCTCATCGGGCTCGGACTCATGCTGCTGCTGGTCTTCCGGCCACAGGGCATCTTCGGCGACCGACGAGAGGTGATGCTCGATGCCCGCTGACCCCACCGCCGGCCAGCCGGCCCCGCACGGCGCCCACGCCGCGTCCCTGGACCCGGCGGCCGCCGGCCGGGCGCCCCGCCTGCTCGCCCGGGCCGCGCTGCGCGACGTCCCCTGGGAGGTCGGGGTGGCCAAGCCCGACCCGGCCATCGTCGTCGACGGCGTCACCCGCACCTTCGGTGGCCTCACCGCGGTGTCGGTGGACCACCTCGAGGTGCAGCGCGGCGGCATCACCGGCCTGATCGGGCCCAACGGCGCCGGCAAGACCACGCTGTTCAACCTGCTGACCGGCTTCGACCAGCCCAACACCGGCTCCTGGTCCTTCGACGGCCGCCCGCTGGGCAAGCTGGCGCCGCACCAGGTGGCCCGGCTGGGCGTCGTCCGCACGTTCCAGCTGACCAAGGCGCTATCCCGGCTGACCGTGCTGCAGAACATGCTGCTCGGCGCGCAGGGGCAGAAGGGCGAGAGCTTCCTGCGCGCGCTCGTGCCGGGCACCTGGCGGGCGCAGGAGCGGGCCAACACCGAGAAGGCGATGGATCTGCTCACCCGGTTCAAGCTGGACCGGAAGAAGGACGACTTCGCGGGCACGCTCTCGGGCGGCCAGCGCAAGCTGCTGGAGATGGCCCGCGCGCTCATGAGCGACCCGAAGGTCGTCATGCTCGACGAGCCGATGGCCGGCGTGAACCCGGCGCTCACCCAGAGCCTGCTCGGGCACGTCAAGGACCTGCGCGAGCAGGGCATGACGGTCGTCTTCGTCGAGCACGACATGGACGTCGTCCGGGACATCAGCGACTGGGTCGTCGTCATGGCCGCCGGGAAGGTCATCGCGGAGGGCCCGCCGGAGTCGATCAGCCAGAACCAGGCGGTCGTCGACGCCTACCTCGGCGCGCACCACGACGCGCCGCTCACCGTCGAGGAGGAGGACCGCGTCCTCGCCGAGGCGGAGGCGGCCATCGCCCGTGAGGAGAACGCCGACGGCGACGTCATCGGCTCCGACACCCGACGCGAGGAGGACCGATGAGCACCATGGACGACCCGGCCATGGAGGACCCGATGTTCCAGGTCGGGCACTCCGACGGCGGCACCCCCGACCAGCGGGCGATCGCCGGGGAGCTGTCCCGGGCGGAACTCGCCGCCACCCGCGAGGAGCACGTGCGGCTCGCCGAGGGGGCGCTGGTGCGGGCCGACGACCTGGTCGCCGGCTACGTGCCGGGCGTCAACATCCTCAACGGCTGCGACTTCTACCTGCAGGACGGCGAGCTGGTCGGCATCATCGGCCCGAACGGCGCCGGCAAGTCCACCCTGCTCAAGACGCTGTTCGGACTCATCCCGGTGCGCTCGGGCACGGTCAGCCTCCGCGGCGAGGACATCACGTCCGCGCCGGCTCACCGGCTGGTCTCCCTGGGTGTCGGCTACGTGCCCCAGAACAACAACGTGTTCCCCTCGCTCACCATCGAGGAGAACATGCAGATGGGCGCCTACCTGCGGCCGAAGGTCTTCCGCGAGCGCTTCGACTACGTGGCCGACCTGTTCCCGCTGCTCGGGGAACGGCGCAAGGTCAAGGCCGGATCGCTGTCGGGCGGTGAGCGGCAGATGGTGGCCATGGGCCGGGCGCTCATGATGGAGCCGTCCGTCCTGCTGCTCGACGAGCCGTCGGCCGGCCTGTCCCCCGCCTACCAGGACGAGGTGTTCATCCGCTGCCGGCGGATCAACGCGACCGGTGTCTCGATCATCATGGTCGAGCAGAACGCCCGCCGGTGCCTGCAGATTTGCGACCGCGGCTACGTCCTCGACCAGGGCCGCAACGCCTACACCGACACCGGGGAGTCGCTGATGAACGACCCCAAGGTCATCGAGCTCTACCTGGGGACGCTGGCCAAGGCCCACTGACGGGGGACCACCCTCCCCCGCCTCGTAGCAGGACCCCGTCCACCTCGCCGCTCGCGGCGAGCTCTGGACGGGGCCGGCGGGCCCGGATGGTGGCCGTTCCAGTGCCGCACCCTGACGGCGCCGGCCCCCTGTGGGGCCGGCGCCGTCGTGCTGGGTAGACAGCGGTCGTGAACTGGACCTGGGAGCTGCGGTCCCGCGACGGCGGGATGAACGGGCTGGAGTTCTCCCGCTCCACGACGGCGAGCGGCTTCTCCCGCGTGCTGGTGCACGCCGCACCCGCGCAGCTGGAGCTGACGGTGGTGGCCGACGACGACACGGTGGTGCTGCGGGGCGACGCGGACCGCGACGGCGCCTACTCCCCCATCACGCTGCTCGAGCTCGACGGCGGCAGGGTGCGCCGCACCGAGGTCTGGCCCGGGCCGGAGCTGTACGGGCTGCCGGTCCTGCTGCCCGGCGGCGAGGTCGGCGTCCTGACCGCGTGGGAGCACGCCCCCGACCGCAGCTGGTGGCGCTGGTCGGTGGAGTTCTCCACCCACCGCGGCCGGCCCGCCGACTGGGCGCCGGAGGGCCAGCACCTGCAGCGCTGACCCCGTGGACGACGACGGCCCGGCACCCGCGAGGGGTGCCGGGCCGCTGCCCGTGGGGACGGAGCTACATCAGCGCTGCGGGCCGACGCCCTGCGAGTTGAGCCCCTCGATGATCCGCGCCGACTCCTCGAAGCCGATCACCACGATGGCGTCGGGGTTGAAGTCCACCATCTGCTGGATCTCGGCATCGTAGTTGGCCGCCTGCGGGTCGTAGGTCAGCGTCTGGATGCTGTCCTCGGCCAGGCCCGCCGCGATGAGGTTCTCGCGGGTGTTGTCCATCAGACCGGTGCCGTACGGGTCGTTGAGCGCCATGATCCCGACGGTGTTGTTGCCGTCGTTGATGATCAGGTCGGACAGCGCCCGGGCCTGCAGCGTGTCCGGGGGCGCGGTGCGGAAGTACAGCCCGTTGTCGTTGTAGTCGGTGAACTGGTCAGACGTGTTCGCCGGCGAGAACTGGAGGACACCGGCGCCGGTGATCCGGTCGATCACCGTCAGGCTGACGCCCGAGGACGCCGCACCGATGATCGCGTTGACCCCCTCCTGGAGCAGCCGGTCGACGGTCTGCGTGGCGGTGTCGGTCGACGCGTCACCGGAGTCACCCTCGGCCAGGCGGACGTCCTGACCGAGGACGCCGCCGGCGGCGTTGATGTCCTGGACCGCCAGTCGGGCGCCGGCCACCTCGGGCGGGCCGAGGAAGGCCAGGTTGCCGGTCAGCGGCAGCAGCGTGCCGATGGCCAGCTGCTCGCCGGTGGTGCCGGCCGGTGCATAGGCCGGGCCCTCGTCGGAGGAGGCGTTCTCCTCGTCGCCGGCGAAGACGAAGCTCGTCGGAGTGAGGACGCCCTGGTCGTCGAACTCCATGATGCCGAAGCTCGCCCGGGCGGGCTCACCCGGATCGCTGAAGGCCAGCGGCCCCGAGATGCCGTCGAAGTCGACGTTGCCGCCGTTGTTGATGATCTCCAGGCAGCCGGCGAAGTCGGTGCACTTCTCACCGCCGAAGGTCATCCCGTTGACGTACTCCTTGAAGACGTTGGCGTCGTTCGTGCCGGCGGCCTGCGCAGCCAGCGCTGTGATGATGATGGCGTCGTAGGTCTCGCCCGCGTAGTTGTAGTCCTCGAGGTTGGGGTAGATCTGGTCCAGCCGGTCGGTGAAGTCCGACGACAGCTCGGTCAGCGGGGTGGTGCCCTTCATGCCGTCCAGGGCTCCCGGCTGATCGGAGAAGGCGTTGGCCAGCGCGTTGCCCATGTTGCCGTCGGTGCCGTAGACGTTGACCTGGCGCTCGCCGCCGCCTCCGCCTGCCTCGGTCCCACCGCCGCCGCCCTCGTCGTCGCCCCCGCCGCCACACGCGGTCAGGACGAGGAGGGCCGCGGCCGCGACGGCGGCGTTGCGCGCGAGGATCCCTGTGCGCATCAAACAACTCCCACTGTGGTGTCGGTCCTTCAGCCGTCCGCCCAGGCGGGCGACCGGTCAGTGGGGGGAAGGTAGCTGCCGGATCCGGGGGTGGAGCGGGGGTCGCCCGGACCGTGACCAGGTCGTGACCTGCCGGATCCCTACCCGTCACACGGCGTGTCGGACGCGCGACCGGGGTCGCACCGCAGGCGTCAGCTGCCCGTCGTCGGGTCCGCCGCGGCCTGCGGCTGCAGGATGCGCTGGGCGAGCGCTCTCATCGACGTGCGCTCGTTCATCGCCGTCCGCTGGATCCACCGGAACGCCTCGGCCTCGGTCATCCCCTGGTCGGCCATCAGCTTGCCCTTGGCCTGCTCGACCACCTTGCGGGTCTCCAGGCGCTCCTCGAGGGTGCGCACCTCGCCGTCCAGGGCGGTCATCTCGGCGAAGCGGCCGCGGGCCACCTCGATGGCCGGGACCAGGTCGTTCTTGGAGAACGGCTTGACCAGGTAGGCCATGGCGCCGGCGTCGCGGGCCCGCTCGACCAGCTCCCGCTGGCTGAAGGCCGTGAGCACGATGACTGGGGCGATGCGCGCCGAGGCGATCTGCTCGGCCGCCGAGAGCCCGTCGAGCACCGGCATCTGGATGTCGAGGACCACGAGGTCCGGCCGCAGCTCCGTGGCCTGGTCGACGGCCTGCTGCCCGTCGCCCACCTCGGCGACGACGGTGTACCCCTCCTCCTCGAGCATCTCCTTGAGGTCGAGGCGGATCAGCGCCTCGTCTTCTGCGATGAGGACCCGGATCGGCTCGCTGCTCACGCGCCGGAGCCTAGCGATGCGGGACGGAACACGACGGGCCGTTAGGCTGCTCCTCGGTCGCCGGCCCGTACGCCCCCGTACCCCAATCGGCAGAGGGAGCGGATTCAAAACCCGCGCAGTGTGCGTTCGAGTCGCACCGGGGGCACGCACGACATCGTCGTCCGCCGGACGACACCGCCACCACGTGCCGTCCCGGCCTGCGTCGAGCCGTTGCACCCCGGCTGTCCGGGACGCACCCACGGGGCCGTCCGCTCGCGTCCACGAGGCGGCCCTACGGTGGGTGCCGTGAGCGAGCCCGAGCCGACGCCGTCCGCCCCGCACATGACCCCGGAGCAGTTCCGTCGGCACGGCCACGAGGTCGTCGACTGGATCGCCGACTACTGGACGCGGGTCGGTTCGCTGCCCGTGCGCTCCCCCGCCACCCCCGGCGACGTGCGCGCCGCGCTGCCCGACGCCCCGCCCGAGCAGGGGGAGCCGTTCGACGCCGTCCTGGCCGACCTCGACCGCGTCGTCGTCCCCGGGCTCACCCACTGGCAGCACCCCGGCTTCTTCGGCTACTTCCCGGCCAACACGTCCGGGCCCTCGGTGCTCGGCGACCTGGTGTCGGCGGGCCTGGGCGTGCAGGGCATGTCGTGGGTGACCAGTCCGGCGGCCACCGAGCTCGAGCAGCACGTCCTCGACTGGTTCGCCGGCCTGCTGGGCCTGCCGGAGACCTTCCTGTCGACCGGTCCCGGCGGCGGCGTCGTCCAGGACTCCAGCTCCGGCGCCAACCTCGTCGCCCTGCTCGCGGCCCTGCACCGGGCCAGCGGCGGCGGGACGGTGCGAGGGGGCGTCCGGCCCGACGAATACACCGTCTACGTCTCCGCGGAGACGCACTCCTCGATGGAGAAGGCCGTGCGGATCGCCGGCCTCGGCAGCGACGCCGTCCGCATCGTCGAGGTGGACGGCGACCTGGCGATGCGCCCGCAGTCGCTGGAGGCGCGCCTGGAGCGGGACGTCGCCCGCGGCTACCGGCCGGTGCTGGTCTGCGCCACCGTGGGGACGACGTCGACGACGGCCGTCGACCCCCTCGCCGAGCTCGGCCCGATCTGCCGCGACGCCGGCGTCTGGCTGCACGTGGACGCCGCCTACGCGGGCGTGAGCGCCGTCGTCCCCGAGCTGCGGGCGCTGCAGGCCGGCGTCGAGTGGGCCGACAGCTACACCACCGACGCGCACAAGTGGCTGCTCACCGGCTTCGACGCGACGCTGTTCTGGGTGGCCGACCAGGCCGCGCTCACCGGCGCGCTGGCGATCCTCCCGGAGTACCTGCGCAACGCCGCCACCGACGCCGGCGCGGTCGTCGACTACCGCGACTGGCAGATCGAGCTCGGCCGCCGCTTCCGGGCGCTCAAGCTGTGGTTCGTGCTGCGCTGGTACGGCGCCGAGGGCCTGCGGGCGCACATCCGGTCCGGTGTCGCGCTGGCGCAGGAGCTGGCCCGCTGGGCGGAGGCCGACGACCGGTTCGACGTCGTCACCCCGCACCCGCTGTCGCTGGTGTGCCTGCGCCCGCGCTGGGCCGAGGGGGTGGACGCCGACGTCGCCACCATGACGCTGCTGGAGCGGCTCAACGACGGCGGCGAGGTCTTCCTGACCCACACGACCGTCGGCGGCCAGGTGGTGCTGCGGGTGGCGATCGGCGCGCCCGCGACGACGCGGGCGCACGTCGAGCGGGCCTGGGCGCTGCTGCGCGAGGGCCACGACTGGCTGGCCGCCGACTTCGCCGAGTCCGCGGCGGAGCGGGCCCGCGAGGAGGCCGAGCGCCGCGCCGCCGAGGAGCGGGCCCGGGAGGAGCGGGCGCGGGAGGAGGCCGCCCGCGCCACGGCCCTCCCGCCGGTCGAGACGCCGGCCACCCAGGACGAGACGGCGGCCCAGGCGCACGCGCAGGAGAACCTGACGCCGCCGGAGACCGCACCGCCGGCCGAGGCCGACCACCCGGAGGCCGACGGCGTCGTGCCCGCCCACGACAGGACCGACGCCGGCGCCCGCGGCACCGGCTCCTGAGTCAGGAGCGCAGCGACCGGATGAGGCCCTGCTGCGCGACCGTGGCCACGTGGGTGCCGTCGGCCGCCCAGATCTGGCCGAAGCACAGCGCCCGCCCGCCGGAGGCCGCGGGGCTGTCGGTCTCGTAGAGGAACCACTCGTCGGCGCGCACCGGCGCGTGGAACCACACCGCGTGGTCGAGGCTGGCGCCGACGTACTCCCCGCCCCAGCCGCCGCCGGTGCGGGCCAGCCCGGCCGAGAGCAGGGTCAGGTCGCTGACGAAGGTCAGCGCCGAGCGGTGCACGTTGCCGTCCTCGGGCAGCCGGCCGGCGACCCGCATCCACGCGCAGGTGCGGGTGTCCGGCGGCGACTTCGGCATCCGGTCGAAGGGGTCCTCGAGCAGCCGCTGCTCCACGGCCTGGCTGATGGCGAGCGCGGCGGCGGCGCGCTCCCCGTGGGGCGCGACCACCTCGGGGAGGCTGGGCAGGGTCTCCGGGGCCGGCACCTCGGGCATCGGCAGCGCGTGCTCGACGACGGGGGTCTCCGGCACCGAGGCGTCGGCGGTCAGGGCGAAGATCGCGACGTCCGCACCCCGGCGCCGCTGCCAGGCGATGACCCGCCGGGTGCTGAACGTGCGCCCGTCGCGGATCCGCTCGACGGCGTAGCGGATCTCCTCGTGCGGGTCACCGGGCCGCAGGAAGTACGAGTGCAGCGAGTGGACGGCGCGCTCCCCCGGCAGCGTCCGGGAGGCGGCCATGAGGGCCTGCCCGGCCACCTGCCCGCCGAAGATGCGCTGCAGCGGCGTCCGCGGCGTCTGGCCGACGTACAGGTCGGTGTCGCGCTCCTCGAGGTCGAGGACGGCCATCAGCGAGGCGGCCTGGCTGCCGCCGTCCACCTGCGTCACGAGTCGGTGCCCACCTCGTGGACCCGGATGAGGTTGGTCGACCCGGGGGTGTTCGGCGGGCTGCCGGCCACGACGACGACCCGGTCGCCCTCCTTGAGCCGGCCGATGGACAGCAGCGAGAAGTCCACCTGCCGGACCATGTCGTCGGTGTGCTGCACCTCGGGGACCAGGAAGGTCTCCACGCCCCAGGACAGCGCCAGCTGGCTGCGCACCCGTCCGTCGACGGTGAAGGCCAGCAGCGGCATCCGGGGGTGCAGGGCGGCCAGCCGCCGGGCGCTGCCGCCGGTCTGGGTGAAGGTGGCCAGGGCCTTGACGTCGAGGGACTCGGCGATGTCCCGGGCGGCCCGGACGATGGCGCCGGACCGGGACCGCGACCGCCGGACCAGCTCGGGGACGCGCACGGGGTCGCTCTCGACGGCGTCGATGATCCGCTCCATCGTCCGCACCGCGGCGATCGGGTAGCGCCCCACCGAGGTCTCCCCCGACAGCATCACCGCGTCGGCGCCGTCCAGGACGGCGTTGGCGACGTCGGAGGCCTCCGCGCGCGTGGGCCGCGAGTTGGTGATCATCGACTCGAGCATCTGCGTGGCCACGATGACCGGCTTGTTGCGCTCGCGGGCGGCCTGGACGGCCCGCTTCTGCACCAGCGGCACCTGCTCCAGCGCCAGCTCCACGCCCAGGTCGCCGCGGGCGACCATGATGCCGTCGAACGCCTCGACGATCGCCTCGAGGTTCTCCACCGCCTCGGGCTTCTCCAGCTTGGCGATCACGGGGACGGAGACGTCCTCCTGCCGCATGACGTCGCGGACCAGCTCCACGTCGCGCGGCGAGCGCACGAAGGACAGCGCGACGAAGTCGACGCCCATGTGCAGGGCGAAGCGGAGGTCCTCCTCGTCCTTGTCCGACATGGCCGGCACGCTCACCGCGACGCCCGGCAGCGACAGGCCCTTGTTGTTGGACACCTCGCCGCCCTCGACGACCAGGCACCACACGTCCGACCCGTCGATCTCGACGACCGACAGCGCCAGCTTGCCGTCGTCGACCAGCAGCCGGTCACCGACCCTGGCGTCGGCCGCGAGGCCCTTGTAGGTGGTGGAGACCCGCTCGGCGGTGCCCTCGACGTCGTCGACGGTGATGCAGACCCGGCTGCCGGTCTCCCAGTGGACCGGGCCGTCGGCGAAGGTGCCGAGGCGGATCTTCGGCCCCTGCAGGTCGGCGAGGACCGCGACGGCGTGACCGG
Source organism: Geodermatophilus siccatus (assembly GCF_900103785.1). Classification (GTDB taxonomy): domain Bacteria; phylum Actinomycetota; class Actinomycetes; order Mycobacteriales; family Geodermatophilaceae; genus Geodermatophilus; species Geodermatophilus siccatus. The sequence continues at coordinate 195,119 of NZ_FNHE01000005.1, forward strand.
TGCGGTCGGAGGCCTCGCGGACCATCCGGTAGTTCTTCTCGTGGTCGGTGTGCGCCCCGTGGCTGAAGTTCAGCCGGGCGACGTCCATCCCGGACTCGACGAGGGCGGTGACCTGCTCCTGGGAACCGGTCGCCGGCCCGAGGGTGCAGACGATCTTGGCGCGACGCGACATGGGACAGACGCTAGTGCGGCGGCTCGTCGCGCGCGGGGAGGGCTCCCTGTGAGGCTCGTCCACACACGACGAGGGCCGGGAGGTGGACCCCGCCCCCCTCACCCCTCGCAGGTACGGGGCGAGCCTCCGGACGGGGCCGGACGCTCAGGGGACGGGGTCCTCCTGTCAGCGCAGCGCCACCGCGGTGGGCGCGATCGGTCGCGGCAGCATCGTCGAGCCGGTCAGCCAGGCGTCGGCGGCGCCCGCGGCGGCCCGGCCCTCGGCGATGGCCCACACGATGAGCGACTGGCCGCGGCCCATGTCGCCGGCGACGAAGACGCCTGGGACGGTCGACATGAAGTCGCCGTCGCGGGCGACGTTGCCGCGCCCGTCGATCTCCACGCCGAGCCCGTCGAGCAGCCCCTCCCGCTGGGCCCCGGTGAAGCCCATGGCGAGGAACACCAGGTCGGCGGGCAGCTCGCGCTCGGTGCCCTCCACCTTCTGGAACCGGCCGTCGACCCGCTCCACGTCGTGGATGAGCAGCGCGCGCACGTTGCCCTCGTCGTCGCCGACGAAGCGCTCGGTGTTGACGCTGTAGAGCCGTTCCCCGCCCTCCTCGTGGGCGCTGGAGACGCGCATGACCATCGGGTAGGTCGGCCACGGGTTGGTCTCGGCCCGGCGGTCCGGAGGCGCCGGCATGATCTCCAGCTGGGTGACCGAGAGCGCCCCCTGCCGGTGGGCGGTGCCCAGGCAGTCGGCGCCGGTGTCACCGCCGCCGATGATCACGACGTGCTTGCCGTGGGCGTTGATCGGCGGCTCGTCGAGCTCGCCGAGCGCCTGCCGGTTGCCGAAGGGCAGGTACTCCATCGCCAGGTGGATGCCATGCAGCTCCCGCCCCGGTGCGGGCAGGTCGCGGCCCATGGTGGCGCCACCGGCCAGGACGACGGCGTCGAAGTCCGCGCGCAGCTGCTCGACGGTCGGGTCGCCGTCCCGGCCGCTGCCGACCTCGACCCCGGTGACGAACCGGGTGCCCTCGGCCCGCATCTGGTCCAGCCGCCGGTCGAGCACGGCCTTCTCCATCTTGAACTCGGGGATGCCGTAGCGCAGCAGCCCCCCGACGCGGTCGGCCCGCTCGAAGACGGTGACGTCGTGACCCGCCCGGGTGAGCTGCTGGGCGGCGGCCAGCCCGGCGGGCCCGGAGCCGATGACGGCGACCTTCTTGCCGGTGTGCTCCTGCGGGGGGACCGGCTTGACCAGGTCGCGCTGGAACGCCTGGTCGATGATCTCCCACTCGATCTGCTTGATCGTGACCGGCGACTCCTGCAGGTTCAGCACGCAGGAGCCCTCGCACGGCGCCGGGCAGAGCTTCCCGGTGAACTCCGGGAAGTTGTTGGTGGCGTGCAGCCGCTCGATCGCCTCGGTCCAGTCGTCGCGGCGGGCGAGGTCGTTCCACTCCGGGATCAGGTTGCCCAGCGGGCAGCCGTGGTGGCAGAACGGGATGCCGCAGTCCATGCACCGGGCGGCCTGCTGGCGCACCGCCGCGACCGGGAAGACGGCGTCCTCCCCGTTCTGCCGGGAGAGGTAGACGTCCTTCCAGTCCAGGATCCGCACGTCGACCGGGCGCCGCGGCGGCAGCGCCCGCTCGTGCTTGAGGAAACCGGTCGAGTCAGCCACGTGCGGCCTCCATCGTCTCGTCGTGGGGCGAGCTGCAGGGTCGGAGGCGCGACTCAGCCACGAGCCGCCTCCATGACCGCGCGGTCGACATCCGTTCCTGCGGCCTCGGCAGCCCGCCGGGCCTCCAGCGCCCGCCGGTAGTCGCGCGGCATGATCACGCTGAACCGCTCGGACCAGCGGCCCCAGTCGGCCAGCAGCGCGGCGGCCACCGGCGAGGCGGTGTCCGCGGCGTAGCGCACCAGCACGTCGCGCAGCCACTGCGCGGACTCCCCGTCCAGCGGGTCGACGTCCACCATCTCGGTGTTGACCCGGTGCCGGGCCAGGTCGAGCACGTAGCCGATGCCGCCGGACATGCCGGCCGCGATGTTGCGGCCGGTCGGGCCGAGGACCACCGCGGCTCCGCCGGTCATGTACTCCAGCGCGTGGTCGCCCACGCCCTCGACGACGGCCAACGCGCCGGAGTTGCGCACGCAGAACCGCTCGCCGACCCGACCGCGGAGGAAGACCTCGCCCCCGGTGGCGCCGTAGGCGATGACGTTGCCGGCGAGGACGTTGTCCTCGGCGGCGAAGCCGGCCTCGCGCGCCGGGCGGACGACGATCCGCCCCCCGGACAGGCCCTTGCCGACGTAGTCGTTGGCGTCGCCGAACAGCCGCATCGTGACGCCCCGCGGCAGGAAGGCCCCGAAGGACTGACCGGCCGACCCGGTGAAGGTCAGGTCGATCGTGCCGTCGGGCAGCCCCTCACCGCCGAAGCGCCGGGTGACCATCGAGCCCAGCATCGTGCCGACGGTGCGGTTGACGTTGCGCACCGGCAGCTCGAGGCTCACCGGTCGCGCGTCGAGCAGCGCGCCCTCGCACAGCTGGATCAGCGTCTGGTCCAGCGCGACGTCCAGGCCGTGGTCCTGCTCGCGGACCCGGTGCCGGGCAGCGCCCTCGGGCAGCTCCGGCACGGCCAGCATGCGGGACAGGTCCAGCCCGGCGGCCTTCCAGTGGTCGACCGCCTTGCGGGTGTCGAGCAGCTCGGCGTGGCCGATCGCCTCGTCCAGCGAGCGGAAGCCCAGCTCGGCGAGGTACTGGCGCACCTGCTCGGCGAGGAACTCGAAGAACGTGACGACGAACTCCGGCCGCCCGGTGAAGCGCTTGCGCAGCTCGGGGTTCTGGGTCGCGACGCCGACCGGGCAGGTGTCGAGGTGGCAGACGCGCATCATCACGCAGCCGGAGACGACCAGCGGAGCGGTGGCGAAGCCGTACTCCTCGGCGCCCAGCAGCGCGGCGATGAGCACGTCGCGGCCGGTCTTCATCTGCCCGTCGGCCTGGACGACGATGCGGTCGCGCAGGCCGTTGGCCAGCAGCGTCTGCTGCGTCTCGGCCAGGCCCAGCTCCCACGGCGAGCCGGCGTGCTTGAGCGAGGTCAGGGGTGCCGCGCCCGTCCCGCCGTCGTGCCCGGAGATGAGGACGACGTCGGCGTGCGCCTTGCTCACGCCGGCCGCGACCGTCCCGACCCCGACCTCGCTGACCAGCTTGACGTGGACCCGCGCCTCGTTGTTGGCGTTCTTCAGGTCGTGGATCAGCTGCTTGAGGTCCTCGATCGAGTAGATGTCGTGGTGCGGCGGCGGGCTGATCAGGCCGACCCCCGGCGTCGAGTGCCGGGTGCGGGCCACCCACGGGTAGACCTTCGCGCCGGGCAGCTGGCCGCCCTCGCCGGGCTTGGCGCCCTGCGCCATCTTGATCTGGATGTCGTCGGCGTTGACCAGGTACTCGCTGGTGACGCCGAACCGGCCGCTGGCCACCTGCTTGATCGCCGAGCGGCGCAGGTCGCCGTTGGGGTCGGGCTGGAAGCGGTCGGGGTCCTCGCCGCCCTCACCGGTGTTCGACTTGCCGCCGATCCGGTTCATGGCGATCGCCAGGGTCTCGTGCGCCTCCTGCGAGATGGAGCCGTAGCTCATCGCGCCGGTCTGGAAGCGCTTGACGATCTCGCTGGCCGGCTCGACCTCCTCCAGCGGCACGGGCGGGCGCACGCCGGTCCTGATCGTGAACAGGCCGCGCAGGGTGGCGGCCTCCTCGGACAGCTTGTCGACGGTGTCGGTGTAGCGCTGGAACACCTCGTACTGCCGCGAGCGGGTGGCGTGCTGGAGCAGGAACACCGTCTCGGGGTTGAACAGGTGCACCTCGCCCTCGCGGCGCCACTGGTACTCGCCGCCGGTCTCCAGCCGCCGGTGCGCGCGCTCGGTGGGGTTCTCCGGGTAGGCGCGGCGGTGGCGCATGGCCACCTCCTCGGCGAGGACGTCGATGCCGACGCCGCCGAGCGGGCAGGAGGTGCCGGTGAAGTACTCGTCGACGACCTCGTCGGAGAGACCGACCGCCTCGAAGATCTGGGCCATCGTGTACGAGCCGACGGTGCTGATGCCCATCTTGCTCATGACCTTCAGGACGCCCTTGCCCAGCGCCTTGACCACGTTGCGGACCGCCTGCGCCGGCTGGATGCCGGTGAGGACGCCGTCGCGGATGAGGTCCTCGATGGACTCGAAGGCCAGGTACGGGTTGACCGCGGCGGCGCCGTAGCCGAGCAGCAGCGCGACGTGGTGCACCTCGCGGCAGTCGCCGGACTCGACGACCAGGCCGACCTCCATGCGGGTCTTCTGCCGCACGAGGTGGTGGTGGACCGCGGCCGTCATCAGCAGCGACGGGATCGGCGCGCGGTTCTCGTCGCAGTCCCGGTCGGAGAGCACGATGATCCGGGCGCCCGCGGCGATCGCCTTGCTGACCTTGGTGCGCAGCTGCTCGACCGCCTCGGCCAGCGCCGTCCCGCCGCCGTTGACGTCGAAGTGGCCGGTGATCCGGACGGCGGCGTAACCGGGCAGGTCGCCGTCGTCGTCGATGTGCAGGATCTTGGCCAGCTCGTCGTTGTCGATGACCGGGTAGGGCAGGAAGAGCTGCCGGCAGGACGCCGGGGTGGCGTGCAGCAGGTTCTGCTCGGGGCCGAAGGTGCGGCCCAGGCTGGTCACCAGCTCCTCGCGGATGGCGTCCAGCGGCGGGTTGGTCACCTGTGCGAACAGCTGCCCGAAGTAGTCGTAGAGCAGCCGCGAGCGGTCCGACAGCGCCGCTACCGGGGTGTCGGTGCCCATCGAGCCGATCGGCTCGGCGCCGGAGGACGCCATCGGGGTGAGCAGGACGCGCAGGTCCTCCTCGGTGTAGCCGAACAGCTGCTGCCGGCGGACGACGGACTCGTGGCTGGGCCGGGCGCGACGGCGCTCGGGCAGCTGCGGGAGGTGCACCAGGCCGGCGTGCAGCCAGTCCTCGTACGGGTGCTCGCCCGCCAGGGCGCCCTTGACCTCCTCGTCGGAGACAATCTTCCCGGCCGCGGTGTCGACGAGGAACATCCGGCCCGGCTGCAGCCGGCCCTTGGCGACCACCTCGGAGTCGGGGATCTCCAGGACCCCGACCTCGCTGGCCAGCACGACCAGGTCGTCCTTGGTGTGCCACCAGCGGCCGGGCCGCAGCCCGTTGCGGTCGAGGACCGCGCCGATGAGCGTGCCGTCGGTGAAGGCGACCGCCGCGGGCCCGTCCCAGGGCTCCATGATCGAGGCGTGGAACCGGTAGAAGGCCCGGCGGGCCGGGTCCATCTCGTCGTGGTTCTCCCACGCCTCGGGGATCATCATGAGCACCGCGTGCGGCAGCGAGCGGCCGGACAGGTGCAGCAGCTCGAGCACCTCGTCGAAGGTGGCAGAGTCGCTGAAGTCGCTGGCGGTGACGGGGAAGATCCGCTCGAGGCCGAGCTCGGACGCGGGGCCGGCGGGCCCGTCGAACAGCTCGGTCTCGAGCTTGGCCTCGCGGGCGCGCATCCGGTTCCGGTTGCCCTTGATGGTGTTGATCTCGCCGTTGTGCGCGATCACGCGGAACGGGTGGGCCAGCGGCCAGCTCGGGAAGGTGTTGGTGGAGAACCGGCTGTGCACCAGCGCGATCGCCGACGCGTAGCGCTCGTCGCGCAGGTCGGGGAAGAACGCGGGCAGCTGGTCGGTGGTCAGCATGCCCTTGTAGGTGATGGTGCGCGAGGACAGCGAGACGATGTAGAGGGAGCTGCCGGCCTCGGTCGCGGCCCGCTCGGCCCGCTTGCGCAGCACGAAGGCGCGCCGCTCCAGCCGGGTGACGCCGTTGACGGCCTTGGCGCCGCCGAACGCGGTCGCGTCGGCGCGGGCACCGATGGTCTCGGCGACGAACACCTGAGCGAAGTGCGGCATGACCGCGCGGGCGGTGGGGCCGACGTCGGCGCCGTCCGGGTCGACCGGCAGCTCGCGCCAGCCGAGGACGGTCAGGCCCTCCTCGGCGGCCAGGCGGGCGACGTCCTCGACGCGCGCGGCGCGCTCGGCCTCGTCGACCGGCAGGAAGGCGATGCCGACGGCGTACTCGCCCAGCGGCGGCAGGTCGAAGTCGACCTCGGCGCGCAGCAGCGCGTCGGGGACCTGCGTGAGGATGCCGGCGCCGTCGCCGGAGTTCGGCTCGGAGCCGGCCGCACCGCGGTGGTCGAGGTTGTGCAGGGCGGTGAGCCCGGCGGCCACGATCCCCCGGGAGGCACGCCCCTGCACGTCGGCGACGAAGGCGACGCCACAGGCGTCCTTGTCGTTGGCCGGGTCGTACAGGCCGGACGCCGCGGGGACGGCGGAGAACGGCACGGCGGTACCGCCGGAGGCGGAGGGCGCGGCGGGGGCGGTGGACTCGGACATGTCACTCCCGTCGTCGGCACGCCGCCCGGTCGCCGTCGGCGGTGACGGGAGCGGGGCGGGGGGCGGGGGGCCCGGCCGGTGGTCAGTGGTCAGAGGAGCGGGGCACTGCGGCTGATACCGGTGGCAGGGTGGTCCGTGGACCCCCGGGCCGACCCGGCAGGCGAGCTCCGGGGGTGGTGCCCCGGTGCCGTCGTCCGCGGGGCGGCGCTGGCCCGGTTCCGACTCGTGCGACCCCGCCAGGATCACTGTGGGGTCTTGGCAGAAGGGTACACAGCCGCAACCCGGATCTCGTACGGATGAACCCCGGGTGCGGCGCGTCGTCCTCAGGTACCGGGATGTCGCCGGTCGCCGTCGTCACCTGGGTCTTCGCCGTCGCGGTGCTCCGCGGCGGCCGGGGTGGCGGCCGGAGCGGACTCCGCGCGGGGGCGACGGGCCGGCGTGGTGTCGCCAGCGTCACGTCCGCGGGTGATCACCTCGCGGGGCCGGCCGCGCTGCCAGACCAGGTGGACCACCGCGAGCAGACCCACGACGACGGCGGTGAAGACGTTGAGCCGGATGCCGGCGAAGGTCTCCGCGGGGTCGACGCGCAGCAGCTCGATCCACAGCCGGCCGGCGCAGTAGAGGGCCACGTAGAGCGCGAACGCCCGCCCGTGGCTGAGCCGGAAGCGCCGGTCGGCCCACACCACGACCGCCGCCGCGGCCAGGTTCCAGAGCAGCTCGTAGAGGAAGGTCGGGTGGAAGGTGCCGAGCACCACCGGCTGGCCGTCGGGGCCGACGACCGCCTGGGTGCCGGTCCAGTCGTAGACCGTCAGCGCCCAGGGCAGGTCGGTGGCGCGGCCGTACAGCTCGTTGTTGAACCAGTTGCCCAGCCGGCCGATGGCCTGGGCGACGAGCAGCCCGGGGGCCAGGGCGTCGGCGAAGGCCGGCAGCGGGATGCCGCGACGGCGGCAGGCGATCCAGGCGCCGACGCCGCCCAGGGCGATCGCGCCCCAGATGCCGAGGCCGCCCTCCCAGATGGCGAAGGCCCGCAGGGGGTCGCCGCCCTCGCCGAAGTAGGGCCGGGGGCTGCTGACGACGTGGTAGAGCCGGCCGCCGACGATGCCGAACGGCACCGCCCAGACGGCGATGTCCAGGACGTCGCCCTTCGCCCCGCCCCGGGCGACCCAGCGTCGCTCGGTGATCACGACCGCCGCGACGATGCCGGCGATGATGCACAGCGCGTAGGCCCGGATGGGCAGCGGGCCCAGCTCCCAGACGCCCTGCGTGGGGCTGGGGATCGCGGCCAGGACGCTCACGGCACGGACACCGGGCGGCGCACACCCGCGGCGAGGTCCTCCGAGAGCCGGCGCACGCCCTCGGCGCCCCGGCCCTCGAGCAGCTCCCGCACGTAGGCCGACCCGACGATGACGCCGTCGGCGAACCCGGCGACCTCGGCGGCCTGGTCGCCGTTCGAGACGCCCAGGCCCACGCACACCGGCAGCTCGGTGACCTCCCGGGTGCGGGCGACCAGCCGCTCCGCGGCGTCGCCGACGGTGGCCCGGGTGCCGGTGACGCCCATGGTGGAGGCGGCGTAGACGAAGCCCCGGCAGGCCGCGGCGGTGGCGGCCAGGCGCGCGTCGGTGGACGACGGCGCGACCAGGAACACGCGGTCGAGGTCGTGCGCCTCCGACGCGGCCAGCCACTCCCCGGCCTCGTCGGGGATGAGGTCGGGGGTGATGGCCCCCGCTCCCCCGGCGGCGGCCAGGTCGGCGGCGAACCGCTCGACCCCGTAGCGCTCGATCGGGTTCCAGTAGCTCATCACCACCGGCACCGCGCCGGTCGCGGCGACCGCCTCGACGGCGCGCAGCACGTCGCGCATGCCGACGCCGGCGCGCACGGCGGGGTCGACGGCCTGCTGGATCACCGGGCCGTCCATGCCGGGGTCGCTGTAGGGGACGCCGACCTCGACGACGTCGGCCCCGCCCCCGACCGCTGCGACCATGGCCGCGATCGAGGTGTCGACGTCCGGGTACCCGACCGGGAGGTAGGCGACCAGCGCCGAGCGCCCCTCCGCCCTGGCCCCGGCGATGGTGTCCTGCGAGCGACTCACGCCGACTCCCCCGCGTCCTGCCCGGCGACCGCGTCGCCGGAGGTGACCGCACCCTCGGTGGGCTGCTGGTCGGTGTCCATGCCGGCGCCGGGCTCGACGTGCTCGCGATCACCGAGGCCGAACCAGCGCGACGCCGTCTCGACGTCCTTGTCCCCGCGGCCGGAGAGGTTGACCAGCAGGAGTGGGGGCTCGTCGCCCCGCCCACCAGCCCCCCGCGACGCCAGCTCCTCGCCCAGCTTCACGGCGCCGGCGAGGGCGTGCGCCGACTCGATCGCGGGGATGATCCCCTCGGTGCGGCACAGCAGCGCGAAGGCCTCCATGGCCTCGGCGTCGGTGACCGCCCGGTACTCCGCCCGGCCGATGTCGTGCAGGTGGGAGTGCTCCGGACCCACGCCCGGGTAGTCCAGGCCGGCGCTGATCGAGTGCGACTCGACGGTCTGGCCGTTGTCGTCCTGCAGCAGGTAGGAGCGGGCGCCGTGCAGCACGCCCGGCGTCCCGCCGGTGATGGTGGCCGCGTGCCGGCCGGTGTCCACGCCGTCCCCGCCGGCCTCCAGGCCGACCAGCCGGACCCCCTCGTCCGGGACGAACGCCGTGAAGATCCCGATGGCGTTGGAGCCGCCGCCCACGCAGGCCAGGACGGCGTCGGGCAGCCGGCCGAGCCGCTCGAGCACCTGGGCGCGCGCCTCGTCGCCGATGACCCGCTGGAAGTCGCGGACCATCTCCGGGAACGGGTGCGGGCCGGCGACGGTGCCGAACACGTAGTTCGTCGTCTCGACGTTGGTGACCCAGTCGCGGAACGCCTCGTTGATGGCGTCCTTGAGGGTGCGCGAGCCGGTGGTCACCGGGACGACCTCGGCGCCGAGCAGCCGCATCCGGGCGACGTTCAGCGCCTGCCGGCGGGTGTCCTCCTCGCCCATGTAGATCGTGCAGGACAGCCCCATGAGCGCCGCCGCGGTGGCGGTCGCGACGCCGTGCTGGCCGGCCCCGGTCTCGGCGATGACCCGCTGCTTGCCGATCCGCTTCGTGAGCAGCGCCTGGCCCAGCACGTTGTTGATCTTGTGCGAGCCGGTGTGGTTGAGGTCCTCGCGCTTGAGCCAGATGCGCGCCCCGCCGGCGTGCTGGGCGAACCGCGGCACCTCGGTGATCGGGCTCGGCCGGCCGGTGTAGTCGCGCTGCAGCGCGGCGAACTCCTCGATGAAGGCCGGGTCGACGCGCATCGCGCGGTAGGCCTCGGTCAGCTCGTCGAGCGCGGCGATCAGCGCCTCCGGCACGAACCGGCCACCGAAGACCCCGAAGTGACCGGTGGCGTCGGGCCAGCTGGGGTGCGCCGGCTCGAGTCGCGCTTCCGGCGGGGAGACGGCGCTCGTGGTCATGCCCCCAGTGTCCCGCGTCCGGGCGACGGGGTGGTGGGGTGGGTCGGCAACACGCTGGTGGAGGGGTCAGCGCACCGGGCAGGCCGGGCTCGGGCCACTGTGGCGCCGTCGCCCGCGCCCCCGCGCTGCTGCTACGGCGCCGACGCGGACGCAACCGCGCGACACTCGGGCCTCCCGCTGAAGAAGGACCCCGTCCTCCTCACCCCTCGCAACCTCGGGGCGAGCCTCGGGACGGGGTCCTTCTTCAGCGGGGGGTGTGCGGGGTGGCGGGGTGCGCGCCGGCCGTGACCAGGTCGGCGACCGCCTGGCGGGCGTCACCGGCGGTCACCAGGCCCTCGCCCACGAGGACGGCGTCGGCGCCGGCCGCCGCGTAGGAGATGAGGTCGTGCGGCCCGCGGACGCCGGACTCGGCGACCTTCACGACCTCCGACGGCAGCCCCGGCGCGATCCGCTCGAAGGTGGAGCGGTCGACGTGCAGCGTGGTCAGGTCGCGGGCGTTGACGCCGATCACCGCGGCGCCGGCGGACAGCGCGCGGTCGGCCTCGGCCTCGGTGTGCACCTCGACGAGCGCGGTCATGCCGAGCGACTCGACCCGCTCCAGCAGGCCGACGAGCGCGTTCTGCTCCAGCGCGGCGACGATCAGCAGGACGACGTCGGCCCCGTGGGCCCGCGCCTCGTGCACCTGGTAGCTGGTGACCACGAAGTCCTTGCACAGCACCGGGACGTCGACGGCCGCGCGGACGGCGGCGAGGTCGGCCTGGCCGCCCCCGAAGCGGCGCCGCTCGGTGAGCACGCTGATCACCCGGGCGCCGCCGTCGGCGTACTGCCGGGCCAGCACCGCGGGGTCGGGGATGTCGGCGAGCGCACCCTTGGAGGGGCTCTGCCGCTTCACCTCGGCGATGACGCCGACCCCGGGCGCGCGCAGCGCCGCGAGGGCGTCGAGGGGCGGCCGGGCGTCCCGCGCGGCGGCCTTGACCTCCGCCAGCGGAGTGGTCGCCTCGCGTGCCGCCAGGTCCTCACGGACGCCGGCGACGATCTCGTCGAGCACGGACACGAGTCCTCCCCGCTGCTGCTCGTCAGTCGCCCACCGGGCCAGGAGAACCACCCACCGGGCGCGGCCCGGGCCGGGCCTCGATCCGTGGGCCCACTCTAGAGGCGGCGGATCGCCGGGCCGCCCGCGGGGGCGCACGCACGCCCCGGACGGGGGTGTGGACCAGGCGGCCCCGGGTACTCAGCGGTGTTCCGCCGTCCCCTCGGTGGGGTCCTCGCCGCGGTCGAGCGCCCGCCAGGCGTCGAGGGCGCGGTCCTCGTCGGTCTGCCCGCGGGCGGGGGCCGCGGGGGCTGTGGCGGCCGCACGCTCGTACCGGCGTCCCATGCCCGGCCAGGTGCGGCCGCGGAGCACGGTGAGCAGGCCCGCCGCCACGGCGAGCAGCCCCGCCACGAGGGCCAGCACCGGCCAGGCGGCGGACACCGCGGTCGTGACCGTGCTGCCCGGCGTCCCGCTACCCAGCACGCCCGCTGCCGCGGCGCCCGCGTCGGTCGCCAGGGTCCGCAGGCCCGACCAGCCGAGCACTCCCCCGGCGACGGCGGCCAGCAGCCCCACCAGCACCCGCCCGGCGCCGCGGACGGCGACCAGCGCGACCGCGGCCGCCAGCAGCACCAGCCCGCCGGCCGGGACCAGCGGCGCGAGCGCCGAGCCGGTCAGCTGCTCGGTGACCGGCGGCAGGGGCTCCGGGCGCGCCACGCTCGCGGTGAGCCAGGTCTGACCGCCGGTGGACAGCGCCAGTCCCCCGGACGCGGCCAGGCCGACGACGGCCGCGGCCATCTCGCGGCGGTCGCTCACGGGAGCTCCCGCATCCCCTCCGCGGTCGCGATCGCCGAGAGCACCGCGCGCGCCTTGTGCCGGGTCTCGGCCTCCTCGGTGGCCGGGTCGCTGTCGGCGACGACGCCCGCGCCGGCCTGCACGTAGGCGCGGCCCTGGTGCAGCACCGCCGTCCGGATGGCGATGGCCATGTCCAGGTCGCCGCTGGCGTCGACGTAGCCGACCGTGCCGGCGTAGAGCGCCCGCCGGGTGGGCTCCAGCGACTCGATGATCGCCATCGCGCTCGGCTTGGGCGCCCCGGAGACGGTGCCGGCCGGGAAGGTCGCGTCGAAGACGTCGAGGGCGTCCCACTGCGGGGCGACCTCGCCGGCCACGGTCGACACCAGGTGCATCACGTGGCTGTAGTGCTCGATGCGCATGAAGTCGGGGACCTCGACCGTGCCCGGCACGCAGACCCGGCCCAGGTCGTTGCGGGCCAGGTCGACCAGCATCACGTGCTCGGCGCGCTCCTTGGGGTCGGCGAGCAGGCCCTCGGCCAGGCGCGCGTCCTCCTCGGGGGTGGCGCCCCGCGGGCGGGTGCCGGCCGGCGGGTGGACGACGGCCGAGCTGCCGGTCACGGTGACCAGCGCCTCCGGCGAGGAGCCGACGACGTCGAACGGCGACTCCCGCCCGGCGAAGCGCAGCAGGTACATGTACGGCGAGGGGTTGGTCGCCCGCAGCACCCGGTAGAGGTCCAGGGCCTCGACCTCGGTGGGCACCTCGAAGCGCTGCGAGAGCACCACCTGGAACGCGTCGCCGGCCCGGATGTGCTCCCGCACGCGCTCCACGCCGTCCTCGAAGACGCCCGGCGCCATGTTGCTCTGCACCGGCGGCGGAGCGGCCGTCGTGAAGGTGGCCACCCCCGGGGGTGCGGCCTTGGCCAGGTCGGCGGCCATCGCGTCGAGCCGGGTCACCGCGTCGTCGTAGCCCTCCGACCCGCACACCGCGTTGGCGATCAGCAGCACCGTGCCGTCGTGGTGGTCGAGCACCGCGAGGTCGGTGACCAGCATGAGCGCGAGCTCGGGCATGCCGAGGTCGTCGACGGCGGTGACCGGCAGCCGCTCCAGCCGCCGGACGACGTCGTAGCCGAGGTAGCCGACCAGGCCGCCGGTCAGCCGGGGCAGGTCGGGACGGCGCGGCGAGCGCAGCCGGCGGGCCAGCGTGCGGACGGCGGCCAGCGGGTCCGCGGGCAGGTCGTCGGTGAGGCCGGGCAGCTCCTCCCCCAGCCACAGCGCGGTGCCGTCCCGCTCCGTCAGCACCCCGGCGCTGCGGACGCCGACGAAGCTGTACCGGCTCCACTGCTTGCCCTGCTCCGCGGACTCCAGCAGCACCGTGCCCGGCCGGTTGCCGGCCAGCTTGCGGTAGATGCCGACCGCGGTCTCGCCGTCGGCCAGCAGCCGCCGGGTGACCGGCACCATCGGCTGGTCGACGGCCGCGGCCTCCTCCCGCGACGGGGTGGTCTCACCGAGCCGCACGGGTGACCTCCAGCTCGCGGTGGAAGCAGGAGCGCTCGCCGGTGTGGCAGGCCGGGCCCTCCTGGTCGACGAGGACCAGCAGCGCGTCGCCGTCGCAGTCCAGGCGGACGTCGCGGACCCACTGGCGGTGCCCGGAGGTCTCGCCCTTGACCCAGTACTCGCGCCGGCTGCGCGACCAGTAGGTGGCCCGGCCGGTGGTCAGGGTGCGGCGCAGCGCCTCGTCGTCCATCCAGGCGACCATGAGCACCTCACCGGTGTCGTGCTGCTGGACGACGGCGGCGACCAGCCCGGCGGGGTCGCGGCGCAGCGCTGCTGCGACCGCGGGGTCCAGGGCGGACTCGGCGGCGGGGACGGCGGACATGCGCCCGATCGTCCCACCCGCGCACCCCCGGCCGGGTCACCGGTGCGGCGCCGTCCCCTCGTCCGGGCTGCTCCGGAACCAGGCGCGCGCGGGCCGGCCCACCGCGAGCCCCAGGGCGACCGCCGGCGCGGCGGCGAAGCCGAGGACGAGGGCGGCCAGCACGCCGGCGCCCTGGTCGAGCACGGCGAGCAGCCGCGCCGCCCAGTAGGCGGCCAGCGACAACTGCAGGGAGAAGGCGGCGACCAGCGTCCAGCGGGCGACGGGGCGGCGGCTGGCGAGCCCCAGGACACCCGCGGTCAGCAGCAGGACGACCGAGGCCAGCTGCACGAGGGAGAGCACGCCCGCCTCGGCGGCCAGGGCCGCGCCGTCGGCCGGGAACCCGGGCTCGCCGGCCGCCATCGAGAACACCGCGCCGAGCAGCTGGAGGTAGGCGGTGGCGAGGGCCACGCCGGCGGCCTGGACGAAGGCGAGCACCGCGGCCGCGATCACCTGCCCGGGCCGCTGCGGCCGGGCGGGGGCCGGCGGCCACGGCTGGGGCCAGGGCTGGGGCCACGGGACCGCGTGGGGAGCGGCCGGGGTCCAGTACGGCATCGTCGTCGGCGGGGGCCCGGCGTAGGGGGCACCGGGCTCGGTCTCCGTCGCCGGGTCCGACCACGGGCTCGGGTGCGACGACGTCACAGCGCGGCCGCGAGCGCCCGGCCGGCGACCCGGCCGCTGAACAGGCAGCCGCCGAGGAAGGTGCCCTCCAGCGAGCGGTAGCCGTGCATGCCGCCCCCGCCGAAGCCCGCCACCTCGCCCGCGGCGTAGAGGCCCGGGAAGACCGCGCCGCCGGGCTGCAGCACGCGGCCGGAGAGGTCGGTCTCCAGCCCGCCGAGGGTCTTGCGGGTGATCAGGTTGAGCCGGACGGCGACCAGCGGGCCGGCCTGGGGGTCGAGCAGCCGGTGCGGTGGCGCCACGCGGATGAGCTTGTCGCCGAGGTAGCTGCGCGCGCCGCGGATCGCGGTCAGCTGCAGGTCCTTGGTGAAGGGGTGGGCGACCTCGCGGTCGCGGGCGACGACCTCGCGCTCGACGTCGGCCAGCCGCAGCTCGGGGGTGCCGCCGGTGACCCGGTTCATCCCGGCGACCAGCTCGGGCAGGGTGCGGGCGACGACGAAGTCCTCCCCCGCGTCGAGGAAGGCCTGGACCGGGGCGGCGACGCCGGCGCGGGCCCGGTTGAGCAGCAGCTTGACGTCCTTGCCCGTGAGGTCGGGGTTCTGCTCGGAGCCCGACAGCGCGAACTCCTTCTCCACGATCTTGTGCGTGGCGACGAACCAGGTGTGCTCGTGGCCGGTCTGCCCGATGTGGGCCAGCGTGCCGAGGGTGTCGAAGCCGGGGAACAGCGGCACCGGCAGCCGCTTGCCGGTCGCGTCCAGCCACAGCGACGAGGGCCCCGGCAGGATCCGGATGCCGTGTCGCTCCCAGACCGGCGAGTGGTTGGCGATGCCCTCGGTGTAGTGCCACATCCGGTCGCGGTTGATCAGGTTCGCGCCGGCGGCCTCGGTGGCCTGCAGCATCCGCCCGTCGACGTGCGCCGGGACCCCGGAGAGGAGTCGTCGCGGCGCGGGGCCGAGGCGGGCGGGCCAGTTCTGCCGAACCAGGTCGTGGTTGCCGCCGATACCGCCGGAGGTGACGACGACGGCCTGCGCCGAGACCTCGAACTCCCCGGCCGCGTCGCGGCTGCTCGCCTCACCACGGGCGACGTCGCTGGGCTCGAGCACGGTGCCGCGGACACCGGTGACCGCGCCGCCGCTGACGACGAGCTCGTCGACGCGGTGCCGGAAGAGCAGCTGCAGCGCCCCGCGGTCGGCGGCGGCCCGGACCCGGCGGGCGAAGGGCTCGACGATGCCCGGGCCGGTGCCCCAGACGATGTGGAAGCGCGGCACGGAGTTGCCGTGGCCCGTGGCGGTGTACCCGCCGCGCTCGGCCCAGCCGACCACCGGGAAGAACCCGATGCCCTGCTGGCGCAGCCACGCGCGCTTCTCCCCCGCGGCGAACTGCAGGTAGGCCTCGGCCCACCGGCGCGGCCAGTGGTCCTCCTCGCGGTCGAAGGAGGCGGTGCCGAACCAGTCCTGCCGGGCCAGCTCGAGCGAGTCGCGCACCCGCAGCCGCCGCTGCTCGGGCGAGTCGACGAGGAACAGCCCGCCGAAGGACCACCAGGCCTGCCCGCCCAGGGACTGCTCGGGCTCCTGGTCGAGCAGCACCACCCGCGTGCCCGCATCGGCCAGCTCCGCGGCGGCGACCAGCCCGGCCAGCCCCGCACCCACCACGACGACGTCGGTGTCGGTCACGTGTCTCCTCGCTGGCGCTCGTCGCCGACGTGATCGGCGATGCCGTGTCCATGCGTGACCTGGCAAGCTCGGTCACGTTCTGCACGCTAGCCGGTGCGCTGCGTCCGGCGGCCCCGGTCCGGGGACCGCGTCGCCCGCGCGGGGCCCGTCCACTCCCGGACCGGGCGACGGACGACGAGCACCAGGCAGCCGAGCGGCCCGACGAGCAGCAGCAGGGTCTGGGCGACCACCGCGCCCAGGCCCAGGACGCCGAACAGGGCGGCGGTGCCCAGCAGGCACAGCACCAGGACGACGCTGACGGCGGCCAGCAGCACCCACGCCCGCGCCCGCCCGAGGACGACGAGCACCGCGCCGGCCAGGGCGAGCACGGCCAGCACCTCGGGGACGGCGACGAACCACGGCGTCCCGACCTCCGGGTCGCGGAGCAGCCAGGCCAGCCACAGGTACTCGGCGGCGACCAGGACGCCGAAGACGGCGGCGAACGGGGCGAGAACCGGCCGTCCGGCCGGCCTCGGCGGGGGTTGCTGCCGGCGGGGCGCCGCCCGCGGCGAGCGACGCGCCGCCACCCGGCTGCGGGAGGACGACGACGCCATGGTCGGCAGCGTAGGTCGGCCGCCGGCGCTCCGGCTGGAGCCGGTCAGCGGGTGCGGCGCGGCCGTCCGGCCACCCAGCGGCGCACCCGCGGGGTGGCCGCCAGGACCGCGGCGAGCACCGGGGCCACCAGGAGCAGCAGCGGCAGGCCCGCGTTCCCGGCGTCCTCGGTGCCGGTGGCCGCCCAGACGACCGCACCGGCCAGCACCGCGACCGGGACGACGGCCAGGACCAGGAGCAGCCAGCTGCGGCGGGCCAGCAGCCACGCCGCGCCGAGGACCTGGACCAACGGGGCGGCGAGCAGCAGGTACGTCCAGGGGTCGGGTCCGGCGTCCGCGGAGAGCCCGCCGAGCGCCACGGCGACGACGGCGAGGAACAGCGTGGGGAGTGCGCCGACGAGGCCGAGGACGCCGGCGGTCAGCGCGAGCGGCGGCATGCGCGCGTCCGGCGGCGGGAGGTCGGCTACCGGACGGCCCCGGTCTCGAGGAGTGGCCACGCTGCGCAGGCTAGGCCCCCCGCCCACCCACCGTCCGCATCCCGCCGCCTTCTCGCCGCCGGTGCACCGCCGGCGGGACGACCGCACGGTGCGACAGGCGGTGAGCACACGCTGTCCCGACACACACCGGTGCTGTTCCGGAACCGGGTCAGGCGCAACGGGGCGTTGACACGTGCGGGTGCGCCCTGAACCGTTGCCCGCCTCCATTAACCATCCGCTGACCGATCCGCAACCATCCGCTGATCAATCCGCCGGACTCATCGCGGAGAGCGTGATGAGGACGCTGTCAGGCAGGGCCGGGCGGCCACGTCGACCACCCCCACGACGTCCGTCCGCCGGCATCGGCCCGCTCCTCACCCGGAGCGCACGGCCTGCTGACAGCGGCCATCACGCGTGGGACGGCTCCCTCGCCGGACCCCACGACCACCCCTGGGGACACACCCGCTCAGCAGCCGTGGACCCACGGACACGCGAAGGACGAGTCGAGCGACGCCCGCATCCCGAGACAGAGGAACCAGGACGATGACCGACACCACGACGCCCCCGATCCGCTCCGACGCCCGATCCGCGGGCTCCGCCCGGCCGACGGACCCACCCACCGCTCTCGCCGCCGTTCCGCCCGGCCTCGCCGACGAGCCACCGCACGTCCGCGGTGAGCTGCCCGGACCCCGGTCGGCTGAGCTGCTCGCCCGCCAGGAGCAGCGCGAGTCCCGCGCTCGCACCTACCCCCGGCACCTCCCGATCGCGATCGCCGAGGCGGCCGGCAGCCACGTCCGCGATCTCGACGGCAACGTGTACATCGACTTCCTCGCGGGAGCAGGCGTGCTCTCCCTGGGCCACAACCACCCGGACCTGGTGCAGGCCGTCGTCGAGCAGCTCGGCCGGCACGTCCACGGACTGGACCTCCCCACGCCGGCGAAGGACGCCTTCACCGACGCCCAGCTGAAGATGCTCCCGGACTCCATGCGTGACCGGATGCGCGTCCACTTCTGCGGCCCCACCGGGGCCAACGCCGTGGACGCGGCCCTCAAGCTGTGCAAGACCGCGACCGGACGAGGCGACGTCATCTCCTTCCAGGGCGGGTTCCACGGCAGCAGCCACGCGGCCATGGCGGTGACCGGCCTGGTCGAGCAGAAGAGCCCGGTCCGCAACGGTGTCCCGGGGATCCACTTCTTCCCGTTCTCCTACTGCGGCCGCTGCCCCGTGGAGCTCACCCCCGACAGGTGCACCACCAACTGCGTGGCGTACCTCGAGCGCGCGCTGACGGACAGCAACGGGGGGATCCCCCTCCCGGCCGCCGTCATCCTCGAGCTGGTCCAGGGCGAGGGCGGCGTCATCCCGGCGACGGTGGACTTCGCCCGGCGGGTCCGGGAACTCACCCGCGCCCTGGACATCCCCCTCGTCGTGGACGAGGTCCAGACGGGGTGTGGCCGGACAGGGACCTGGTACGCCTTCGAGCAGTACGGGATCGAGCCCGACGTCATCGTGACGTCCAAGGGACTCAGCGGCATCGGGCAGCCGGTCGCGCTCATCATCTACGACCGGCGGCTCGACACGTGGGCCCCCGGTGCCCACACCGGCACGTTCCGTGGCAACCAGCTGGCCTTCGCCGCGGGTGCCGAGATGGTCAAGGTCGTACGCCGCGACGGCGTCCTGCAGAACGTGCGCGAGCGCGGTCTGCAGATCGACCGGCTGCTGGCCCCCCTCCAGGAGCTCCCCCACGTCCGGGAGATCCGGGGCGTCGGCCTGATGTGGGGCGTCGAGCTCGCCGATCCCGTGACCGGCCACCCCGCGGGGCAGCTCGCCCGGGACGTCCAGCACCGCGCGCTGCGGCGTGGGCTGATCCTCGAGTGCGGCGGACGGGACGACTGCGTGGTGCGCATGCTGCCCCCGCTGAACGTCACGGCGGAGACCGTCGACCTGGCGTGCGAGATCCTCGCGACCAGCCTGCGCGAGGCGATCGACGGCCTGCCGACCGCGTTCGAGGGCGGTCGCGCTCTCGGCGACGGCGCGAGGATCCCGTCGCCCCGCACCCAGCCGCCCCATCGGTGATGAGAGGGCCGTCGACCGGGGTCGGGCGTCACCGGGCCCCGGAGGTCGGGCGTCACCAGGCCGCGGGAGGCGGGCGTCACCAGGCCCCGGGGGGCGGGCGGCACCCGACCTCGGGGGGCGGGCGGCACCCGACCTCGGGGGGCGGGCGGCACCGGGCGCCGGAGCCGGGGCACGCCCTGCAGCCGGCGGTGGCGCAGCCGACCGGCGGACGCGGGCCGGTGCGGGACGAGGCGGTCCTGGTCGGCGAGCTCGGCCCGGACGGGCACCGTTGGCGGCCCGGGGAACGGCTGGAGCAGGTCTTCGAGCGGCGGGTCGACGCGCTCGTCGCGGCGGGCCGGTCCGACCAGCTGGCCGTCGACGCCGGTGACCGGCGGCTCAGCTACGTCGAGCTCGACGTCCGGGCCAACCGACTGGCCCACCTCCTGCGCCGGCGGGGTGCCGCACCGGGTTCCCGCGTCGCCCTCCTCTGCGACGAACCCGTGGCCACCTACACGGCCCTGCTCGCCGTCCTGAAGGCGGGCGCGGCGTACGTCCCCCTGGACCTGGCCTTCCCCGCCGACCGGATCTCCTACATCGTCGAGGACGCCGGTGTGGGACTCGTCGTGACCACGGCCGGTGCCCGTGGCCGACTCGACGGCCTCCCCGTGCCGGTGCTGTGTCTCGACGACGACGCCGCTGCTCTCGCCGCCGAGGACGGCCGACGCCCCGCGCCGACCGGGACGGAGCCGGACGCCCCCCAGCCGGACGACGGGCTGTGCTACGTCGTGTACACGTCGGGGACGACCGGGCGGCCCAAGGGCGTGATGATCGACCACTCGGCGATCTGCCACTTCGTGGGCGTGGCCGCGGAGGTCTACGGGGTCCGTCCGGACGACCGGGTGTACCAGGGCCTGACGATCGCCTTCGACTTCTCCGTCGAGGAGATCTGGGTGGCCTGGGCGGTCGGCGCGACCCTGGTGCCCCGTCCGCCGGGGGGCAGCCTCCTCGGGGCCGACCTGCACGAGTTCCTCACCGATCGCAGGGTCACCGCCCTGTGCTGCGTGCCCACGTTGCTCGCGACCCTCGACGACGACCTCCCGGCGGTGCGCTTCCTGCTGGTCTCCGGTGAGGCCTGCCCGCGGGACCTGGTCGTGCGCTGGCACCGTCCCGGCCGCCGCTTCCTCAACACCTACGGGCCCACCGAGACGACGGTCACGGCCACCCTCTCGGTCGTCGACCCCGACCGGCCGGTCACCCTCGGCAGCCCTCTGCCCGGGTACTCCGTGACGGTCCTCGACCCCGACGGGGAGGCAGCGCTGCCGCCGGGTCGACTGGGCGAGATCGCCATCGCCGGCATCGGCCTGGCGACGGGCTACCTCAACCGGCCCGACCTCACCGAGCGGGCGTTCGTCCCCGACCGCGTGGGGCTGCCGGACAACCCGTCCGGTCGCCTGTACCGGACCGGCGACCTGGGCTGCATCGTCGACGGCGAGGTGGAGTACCACGGCCGGATCGACACCCAGGTCAAGATCCGCGGCTACCGCATCGAGCTGACCGAGATCGAGTCGGTCCTGCTGCAGCTGCCCGGCGTGGCGCAGGCCGTGGTGTCCACCCACGAGCCGGCGCCGGGAGCGGTGGAGCTCGTCGGCTACTACACGCTGCGCGGCGGGGCGGCGTCGCTGGACGTCGGCGCTGCCTACACCCACCTGCGCGGGCGGTTGCCGATGTACATGGTCCCCGCGTACCTGGAGGAGCTCCCGGTCATCCCGATGACCACGAGCGACAAGGCCGACCGGAAGGCGCTGCCACCACCCCGCGGGCCCCGTCAGCTGGCCGACCAGGGGCCGTACACGGCACCGGAGACCCCGCTCGAGGAGGTCCTCGCGGACTCCGTGGGCTCGGTCCTCGGGCTGTCGGAGGTGTCGGTGACCAGCAACCTGTTCGACGACCTCGGTGCCGACTCGCTCCTCCTGGCGCGGATCTGCGCGAGGATCCGTGAACGCGGCGACCTCCCCGCGGTCGCCACCAAGGACGTCTACCAGCACCCGACGGTCCGCCGGCTCGCCGCCGCCCTGGCCGTGCGGCACGTCCCCGGCCCACCGGCCGCCACCGCGTCCTCGGGGGTACCCGCAGCGACGCCGGCCGCGCGCCACCAGCACGTGGTCTGCGGCGTGCTGCAGTCCCTGGTGTTCCTGGCGTGGGCGTCCCTCATCGGTGCGACCGTGGCGATGAGCAACGAGTGGATCACCCACCCGGAGGGCTTCCTGCCCACCTACGAACGCGCCGTCGTCCTCGGCGGAGCGGTCTTCCTCGGCGCCTGCCTGCTGCCGATCGCCGCCAAGTGGCTCCTCGTCGGCCGGTGGCGGGCGGAGCGGTTCCCCGTGTGGAGCATGAAGTACCTGCGGTTCTGGGTGGTCAAGCGGCTGGTCCGCACGAGCCCGCTCGTGCTGTTCCACGGCTCCCCGCTCACCGTGCTGTACCTCCGGGCGCTCGGTGCCCGCGTGGGGCCCGGGGCGCTGGTGCTCACCTCGCACGTCCCGGTCTGCACGGACCTGGTGACCATCGGCGCCGGAGCCGTGCTCCACAAGAACACCCACCTCAACGGCTACCGAGTGGTGGGCGGGGTCGTCGAGATCGGGCCGGTCAGCATCGGTCGGGACGCCGTCGTCGGCGAGTCGAGCGTGCTGGACGTGCACAGCACCCTCGGAGACGGTGCCGAGCTGGCCCATGCCTCGAGCCTGAACGCGGGGCAGTCGGTCCCGGCCGGGGAACGCTGGCTCGGCACGCCCGCCGAACCGTCGCAGCACCCACCACGCCTGCTGGACGCCGCTCGCTGCGGGCCCGTGCGCCGGGCCGTCTACGGCACCGTGCAGCTGGCGGTGGCGGTGCTCGTCCACACGCCGTTGGTGATCCTGGTGGCCACCTTCGTCCTGCCGGCCGCGGCGCACGACTGGGCGGTCCAGCGCGGCCTCCCCGACCTCCTCTGGCACGGGGTGTGGACGTCCTCGGTGGTCTTCTGGGGCGTCGTCGTCGGGAGCATGCTGCTGGCGGTGGCGGTCCCGCGCTCGCTGCGGCGCTGCCTGCCACCGGACCGCGTCTTCCGCCTCTACGGGTGGCGCTGGGCGGTCCAGCGCACCGTCGCCCGGGTCACGAACGTGAAGACCCACGCGGCCCTGTTCGGGGACAGCTCGGCGATCGTCCACTGGCTGCGCGGGCTGGGCTGGCACCTCTCCCCCGTCGTGCAGACGGGTTCCAACTTCGGGATGGGGATCGCGCAGGACGTGCCGAGCCTGAGCCTCGTGGGCAGCGGCACGATGGTGTCGGACGGGTTCTCGATGAACAACGCCGAGTTCTCCGGGACCTCCTTCCGGGTGCGGCGCGCGACGGTGGGCGCGCGGTGCTTCGTCGGGAACAACGTCGTCTACCCCGCGGGCGCGCGGACCGGGGAGAACTGCCTGCTGGCCACCAAGGTGCACGTCCCGGTCGACGGGCCGATGCGGCAGGACGTCGGCCTCCTCGGCTCCCCGCCGTTCGAGATCCCACGTTCGGTCGAGCGGGACCGCCTGCCCGACGGCCTGGCCGGGTGGGGATCCCTGAGGGCGGCGCTCCGGGCCAAGGCCTGGTACAACGCCCGGACGGCGGGCCACTTCCTGCTGGTCCGCTGGGTGCCGTTCGTCGTCGTCGTCTCGCTGTGGAACGCCGCGCTGAGCGTGCCGCCGGCCTGGGAGCCGGTCACGGTCGCCGCCGCCCTGGTCGGTGCACCGGTCGTGCTCGTCCTCCACTGGGCGCTGGTCGACCGCGCGTTCCCGCCCCTGCGGCCGCTCTTGTGCTCCATCTACGACCGCCGGTACTGGCGGCACGAGCGGTACTGGAAGGTCCCCGGGTACCTGATCGCCAACGCCTTCAACGGCACGCCGCTCAAGCCCCTCGTCTGGCGAGCGTTCCGGGTCCGGGTCGGCCGCCGGGTCTTCGACGACGGAGGCATCGTCATCGAACGGTCGCTGACGCACATCGGTGACGACTGCACCCTGAACGAGGCGAGCGTCATCCAGGGGCACTCCATGGAGAACGGTGTCTTCAAGACCGACCGCATCGAGATCGGTGCCGGGTGCACGATCGGGCCGGCAGCCTTCGTCCACTACGGCGTCACGATGGGACCCGGCGCCGTCCTGGAGGCCGACGCCTTCCTGATGAAGGGCGAGCAGGTCGGAGCCGGGGAGCGCTGGGCGGGGAACCCGGCCCGTGCGCTCACTGCAGCAGTGGGACCGTCCGCGGCTCCACCGGGAGGTGCGCCCTCGGCCGCCGTGGCCGGGCTCCGCGCCGACCCGGCCCCCCGGATCCCGCCCCCGCGTGGGCGCCCCCTCGGCAACGACCTCCCACCGACGCCACACCGACCGACGACACGGACCGGGTGACCTCCGGTGCGACCGGCCGACGCCGACGGCCGGTCCGACGGACCTGCCCGCGCTCCCGCGCAGCAGGCGCCGTCGCCGCCCACCTTCCCGCTCCGGGGGTACGCCGTGGATGGACAGGACACACACCAGGAGCTCACTTCCCGGCACGGCCGGGAGCGGTCGTCGCGGCAGCGGTCCGCGGGCGAGTCCGTGAGCCGCACCGCCGCTCCCCCACGAGGGGACGCGGAGGCCGGACGGGTCCCGTTCGCGGTGCCCGATCAGCTGCCCGGGACCTCGGTGGAGTCGTGCTCGCCCCTCGGGGACGCCGTCCTGGAACGGCGCCTCCGGGCCACGGCCACCGGCGCGGGCGCCGGCGAGCACCTCTTGGCACTGCAGCGGATCGCCGACGCCAACGGGGGCAACCGCGCCTGTCCCGGCCCCGGGTACGAGGCGAGCGTCCGCCACGTGACCGAGACCCTCCGCGCGGCGGGCTACGACGTCAGCACCCCCGCGTACCCGCTGCCGAAGCGGCGGCGTCGTCGGGACGGCGAGACCTGCTGCCGCAACGTCATCGCCCAGACCCGGACGGGGGACCGGGGACGGGTCGTCGTGCTCGGAGCACACCTGGACTCGGTGAGGAGGGGGCCCGGGATCAACGACAACGGCTCCGGGGTCGCCGCGCTGCTGGAGATCGCCACCCGGCTGGGCGGGTCACCGCCGGTCCGCAGTGCGGTCCGCTTCGCCTTCTGGGGTTCGGAGGAGGACGACCTGGTGGGGTCGACGCACTACGTCGACACGCTGTCCCGCGCGGAACGCGACGACGTCCTGCTGTACCTCAACCTCGACATGCTGGCGTCACCGAACCCCGGGTACTTCGTGCTGGGAGGTGAGGGGAGGTCCCGTGCCGAGCACGGCCCACCCGGCTCGGCGCAGGTGGCGTGCCTCCTGGTGGAGCAGCTCGCCGCGACGGGGGTCGTCGCCAGGACCGTCCCACTGGACCGCGAGTCGGACTACGTCCCGTTCATCGACGCCGGCATCCCGTCCGCCGGCGTCTGGGCCGGGGACAGGGAGACCAAGACCCGCAAGCAGGCCCAGCGCTGGGGCGGGCGCGCCGGCCGTCCGTTCGATCCGCACTACCACACCGAGCGGGACCGGCTCGACACGCTCGACCGCGCCGCCCTGGACCACTTCACCCGCGCCGTGGCGGGGGCGGTCGGCCGCGCCGCCGTCTCGCTCCACACCCGTCCGGGCGCGTAGGCCCTCGTCCCGGACCCGTCCGGGGCGGCCGGCGGATCCCCGGACCTCAGCCGGCCGGCTGGGGCTCCCCTGCCGAGGAGCGCCGCCAGGAGGCGTGCAGCCGCGCGTAGGGACCCTCGGCGTCCACCAGCTCGGCGTGCGAACCGCGCTGGACCACGCGGCCGGCGTCCACGACGAGCACCTCGTCGGCCCGCTCCGCGGTGGAGAGCCGGTGGGCGATGGTGAGCGTCGTCCGGCCGTCGGTGAGCCGGTCGAGCGCGTGCGTCAACCGGCGCTCGGTGGCCGGGTCGACGGCGCTGGTGGCCTCGTCGAGCACCAGCAGGTCGGGGTCGGCGACGTAGGCGCGGGCCACGGCGACCAGCTGCCGCTCCCCCGCCGACAGCGACTCCCCGCGCTGGCCGACCCGCGTGGCCACACCGTCGACCAGCCCCGCCACCCAGTCGCCCAGCCCGAGCTCCTCGAAGGCGGCGCGCACGTCGTCGTCGGAGAGCCCCGGCCGGCCGTAGCGCACGTTGTCGGCGACGGTCGCGTCGAACAGGAAGCCGTCCTGCGGCACCATCACCACCCGCCGGCGCAGCGAGGCGAAGGCGACCCGGTCCAGCGGCACCCACCCGGCGTCGTCGTCGCCGAGCAGCACGCGGCCGCAGGAAGGGTCCATCAGCCGGGTGACCAGCTTGGCGAACGTCGTCTTGCCCGAGCCGGTCTCGCCGACGATGGCCACGCGGCGGCGCGGCGCGATCTCGAGGTCGACGTCCAGGAGCGCCGGGCGCGCACCCGGCGCGTAGCGGAAGGTCACGTGCTCGAAGCGCACGCCCAGCGGCGTGTGCGGCAGCTGCCGCGCGGTGGCCGGGTCGGCGACCGCCGGGTCGCGGACGTCGGGCTCGGTCTCCAGCACGTCGAGCACCCGGCGGAACCCGGCGACGGCGTTCTGCGCCTCGTTGAGCACCTCGCTGGCGGTCTGCACCGGGGAGACGAAGAGCGTGACGAGGAAGAGGAACGCGACCAGGGTGCCGGGGGTGATGTCGCCGTCCAGGCCGAGCAGGACGCCGACGACGACCACCGCGACGTTGGCGACGGCGGCCACGAACTCGCCGCTGACGAAGACCGACGCGGTGACCCGCTGCGCCCGCACCTGGGCCCGGTAGTGCCGGTCGATGGCGCGGTCGAGGCGGGCGGCGGTGCGCTCGCGGATGCCGTAGGCCCGCACCGTCGAGGCGCCGACGACCGACTCCGACACCGCGGCCAGCACGTCGCCGACCCGCTCGCGCACCACGCCGTGGACGACGGCCAGCCGCGCGGCGAAGAAGCGCACGGCGATCGCCAGCGGCACGAAGCACAGCAGCACGACGAGGGTCAGCTGCCAGGAGTAGACGGCCATGACGACGGTGGCCACGATCAGCTGACCGAGGCTGACCACGCCCAGCACGCCGCCCCACTGCATGAACGTGGACAGCTGGTCGACGTCGCTGGTGACCCGGGAGACCAGCGAGCCGCGGCGCTGGGTCTGCTGGTGCAGCACCGAGAGGTCGTGCACGTGCCGGAACGCCCGCACGCGCAGCCCGGCCAGCGCGGTCTCCGTCGTCCGGAACAGCCGGACGTTCATCCGGTAGACCGCGACGACGGTCAGCACCACGACGGCGGCGCAGAGCAGCACGACGTTCCGGACCAGGTCGAGGTCCGGGCCGCCGGGGCCGGCCAGGCCGCGGTCGATGACCTGCTGGACGGCGATCGGCACGACCACCCGCCCGGCGGTGGCGACCAGGGCGAGGGCGAAGGTGGCCGGCAGGCCGCGGCGGAACTCCGGCATCATCCGCAGGCCGCGGCGCAGGGTGGCGAGGGCGCCCTCCTCGCGGTGCTCGGCGACGGCGGTGGTCACGCGGCCACCTCCGTCTGCGCGTAGGCCCGCACCAGCGCGGCGTAGCCGGGCACCTCGGCCAGCAGCTGCTCGTGGCTGCCGCGGGCGAGCACCCGGCCGCCCTCGAGCCAGACGACCTCGTCGGCCAGCGCGATGGTGGCCTGCCGGTAGGCGACCACGACGACGGTCGAGGGCCGCTCGGCACGGTCGGCGGGATGGCCGCGCAGGGCGTCGAGGATGCGCGCCTCGACGGCGGGGTCGACGGCGCTGGTCGCGTCGTCGAGCACCAGCAGCCGGGGACGGCGCACCACCGCGCGGGCCAGCGCGATCCGCTGCCGCTGGCCGCCCGACAGGGTCGCCCCGCGCTCGCCGACCCGGGTGTCCAGACCCTCGGGCAGCCGGCGGACGACGTCGTCGACGGCGGCGACCCGCAGCGCCGCCCACACCTCGTCGTCGGGGACGTCGGCGCCGAGGGTGACGTTGCCGCGCACCGTGTCGTCGAAGAGGAAGGTGCCCTGCGGGACGACCGCCGCCTGGGCGCTGACCTCACCCTCGCGCAGCGCGCGCAGGTCGACGCCGTCGAGCAGCACCTCGCCGGTGCCCGGGTCGACCAGGCGGACCAGCAGCCCGGCCAGGGTCGACTTGCCCGACCCGGTCGGTCCGACGACGGCGACCGTGCTGCCCGGCGCCACGTCGAAGGTGACGCCCGACAGCGTGGGACGGGTCGCTCCCTCGAAGCCGTAGTCGACCCCGCGGACGCCCAGCCCCGCGCCGCCGGTGCCGGCCACGGCGACCTCGGTGCCGTGCGGCGTCTCGCCGGTCGCGTCGAGGACCGGCGTCACCCGGTCGAAGCCGGCCAGGGCGCGCGGCAGGTCGGCCAGCACCCAGCCGATGGCGCGGATCGGCAGCGCCAGCAGCGTGAACAGGTAGGCGATGGAGACCAGTGCGCCGGGGTCGGTGACGCCGTCGGCGACGCGGCCGGCGCCGATGAGCAGCACCGCGAGGGTGCCGAGGTTGGGCAGCGCCTCCATCAGCGGGTCGAACAGCCCGCGCACCCGGCCGACGGCGACCAGCCCGTCGCGCAGCTCCTCGGCGCGCTCGGTGAACCGGCGGGTCTCGACGTCCTCCCGGCCGAGGGTCTTCACGACCAGGGCGGCGTCGAAGCTCTCGTGGGCGATCTCGCTGACCTCGGCGCGCAGCTGCTGGGCGCGCCGCATCCGCGGGCTCATCTCCTGCGAGTAGACGGCGTTGACGACGAACACCAGCGGGAAGACCACCAGGCCGACCAGTGCCAGCCACGGGTCGGTGGCGACCAGCGCGGCCACGGTGATGCCGATCATCACGACCGCGCCGCACGCGAAGGGCAGCGGCGCGACGAAGAACCAGGACGCCTCGACGTCGGAGTTGGCGTTGGACAGCAGCTGCCCCGTCGGGTGGCGCTGGTGCCAGGACAGCGGCAGCCGCAGGTACTGGCCGGTCACCCGGCGGCGGTACTCGGCCTGCAGCCGGTAGCCCATGACGCCGGCGAACAGCCGCCGGCCCAGGATGCCGAGGATCTTCAGGACGGCGACGCCGAGGATGGCGGACGCGGCCAGGGTGAGCGCGCCGGCCGAGGTGACGCCGTCGTCCAGGGCCGGGAGGACGACGCGGTCGGTGACCTCGCCGAGCACGTAGGCGCTGGCGACGGTCATCCCGCCGTAGAGGCTGCTGGCGAGGAAGGCCAGCGTGAACATGCCCGGCTGCTCGACGATCGCGCGCCCGACGTGGCGCATCCCTCGCCGCAC
This sequence comes from Geodermatophilus siccatus, assembly GCF_900103785.1. GTDB lineage: Bacteria > Actinomycetota > Actinomycetes > Mycobacteriales > Geodermatophilaceae > Geodermatophilus > Geodermatophilus siccatus. The sequence goes on from NZ_FNHE01000005.1 coordinate 223,559, forward strand.
GACGGCGTCTCGGCGGCGGGGCACAGGTCTCCTCGGTGGTCGTGCGGGGCGGCGTCCCGACTGTACGTAGTCGCGCCGAGCGGTCGCGCGCTGTTTCCGGAGCCCGCTCCGTCGGTAACCCCGCCCGGTGACCTCCTCTTCCCGGCCGCTGGCCGCGCGCGAGCGTGCGGCGCTCGCCGACCTCCTCGAGGAGCTGGGACCCGACGCGCCCACCCGCTGCGAGGGTTGGACGACCGCCCATCTGGCCGCGCACCTGGTCACCCGGGACCGCCGTCCGGACACCGCGCCCGGCTTCGCCCTGGAGACGACGCCGATCGGGGGGCCGCTCGCCGCCTGGTCCCACCGCGTGGAGGACCGTCTGCGCGGCGGCACCCGTTACGCCGACCTGGTGGCCCGCGTGCGCTCCGGGCCGCCGCGGTGGCTGCCGGCCGCCTGGCCACCGGTGGCCGCGGTGGTCGACACGGCGGAGTACGCCATCCACCACGAGGACGTCCGCCGGGCCCGGCCGGGCTGGTCCCCCCGCGAGCTCCCGCGGGGGGACCAGGACCGGCTCTGGGGCAACGTCGTCCTTTTCGGCCGGGTCGCCGCCGGCCAGGTGCCCGGGGCGCTGGTGCTGCGCCGCAGCGACGCGCCGGGGGTGGAGCGGCGCCACGGCAGCGGCACGCCGGAGACGGTCGTGGAGGGCGAGCCGCTGGAGCTGCTGCTGTGGGCCAGCGGGCGCCAGGACGTCGCCCGCGTGGAGGTGAGCTGACCCCCTCCGCCCCGCCACTCGCAGGCTCGAAGCGGGCCCTGCAGGGAGCCGACGGGGTCAGCCCGCGCGTGGTCGCGGCACCTGCCCCGACGGCGCGATGTTCTGGTTGAGGCAGAACAGGTTGTCCGAGTCGTAGCGGTCCTTGAGCGCGACCAGGCGCGCGTACTTCTCTGGCCCGAACGCGGCGCGGACCCGGTCGGGGCCCTCGTCGCCCAGGAAGTTGAGGTAGGCGCCGGCGGCTGCGTACGGCTTCAGCGCCCCGGCCAGCTCGCGGGTCCAGGCGATGTTCCGCTCGTCGTCGGCCGGGTCGGGCCACATGCTGAGGAAGTGGACGTTCCACGGCGCGTCCCGCAGGTCGAAGGCCGTCGCGTCCGGCGTGACCCGTGCCGGCGCCCCACCACCCGGGACCAGGATGACCTGGGTCAGCGGGGAGGGCACCCCGGCCGTCCGCGTCGCCGCTGCCTCGATCGCCTCGTCGGGCAGCTCCCGCAGGAAGTCCGCCGTCCACCAGTTGCGCATGCCCGCGGGGTAGGCCGTGTCGAGCATCTGCTGGATCGCCGTGTAGGGCATGGGCTGCACCATCGAGACCACCGGTGAGCCGTACTCGAGCAGCGGCCGCAGGACCGTGCGTCCCTCCTCCACGTCGCCGGCGTAGACCACGATCACCCCCACCGCGGGGCGACCCCTGGCCGCCTCGGGGACGAACGGCTCCGGCGGGGCGGAGAGCAGAGCCGCCCCACCGCCGACCTCGTCCGGCGCCTGGGCCATGAACTCGCGGTAGTGGCGGACGACGTCGACGGCGTCCTCGTGCCGGTACAGGAGCATGCCGCCGAGGAGCACCGGGCCCAGCCGGTGGGCGCGGAAGTCGAAGCGGGTGACGACGCCGAAGTTGCCGCCACCACCTCGCAGGGCCCAGAACAGGTCGGGTTCGTGGTCGGCGTCCACCTCGAGGACCTCGCCGGCCGCCGTCACGACCTGGGCGCCGGTCAGGCTGTCGCACGTGTAGCCGAGCTTGCGCTCCACCCAGCCGCTGCCGCTGCCGAGCGTGAGCCCGCCGACCCCGGTCGAGGAGACCCGGCCGCCGGTCACCGCCAGCCCGTGCTCCTGCGTGGCCGCGTCGAACTGGCCCCACGTGGCGCCGCCCTCCGCGCGCACCGAGCCGTCCGACGGCTGCACCTGGACGCGGTTCATCGGCCGCAGGTCGAGCATCAGCCCGGCGTCGCAGACCGCGTGGCCCACCACACCGTGCCCGCCGCCGTGCACGGCCAGCGGCAGGCCCGCGTCGCGCGCGTGCCGCACCGCGGCCACCACGTCGTCGGTGCCGGTGCACCGCGCGATCAGCGCGGGCTCGCGGTCGACCATGCCGTTGAAGACGCGGCGGGCGTCGTCGTAGCCGGGGTCGCCGGGGCGCAGCACCTCGCCCCGGAAGCCGCGGATGCCGGACTGCACGGTCGGGGTGGCCATCGCTGTCTCCTCGAGGGAGGGGAGCAGCCAGGGTCCCACCGGCACGCGGCCCCCGGAGACGGTCGAACGTCCTGGGTGGAGTCGTGCCTCCGGCACCGCCCTACGGCAGCGGGTGGTCGGTCTCCCGGCGGACGGGGACGCCGGCGTCGCCGAGGGCGGCCTTGACGTCGCCGATGCGCAGCTTGCCGAAGTGGAAGACGGTCGCGGCGAGCACCGCGTCGGCGCCGGCCTCGACCGCGGGCGGGAAGTGCGCGGTCTCCCCCGCGCCGCCGCTGGCGATGACCGGCACGGTGACCTCGCGGCGCACCGCCCGGATCAGCTCGAGGTCGAAGCCGGCCTCGGTGCCGTCGGCGTCCATCGAGTTGAGCAGCACCTCGCCGACGCCGAGCTCGGCGGCCCGCACGACCCACTCGACGGCGTCCCGGCCGGTGCCGCGCCGCCCGCCGTGCGTGGTGATCTCGAAGCCGGAGTCGGTGACCGCGCCGTCGCGGGTGCGGCGGGCGTCGAGGGAGAGCACGAGCACCTGGTTGCCGAAGCGGTCGCTGATCTCGCTGATCAGCTCCGGCCGGGCGACGGCGGCGGTGTTGACGGCGACCTTGTCCGCGCCGGCGCGCAGCAGCCGGTCGACGTCGGTCACCGAGCGCACCCCGCCGCCGACGGTGAGCGGGATGAACACGCTCTCCGCGGTCCGGCGGACGACGTCGTAGGTGGTCTCGCGGTCGCCGGAGCTGGCGGTGATGTCGAGGAAGGTGAGCTCGTCGGCGCCCTCGGCGTCGTAGACCCGGGCCATCTCGACCGGGTCGCCGGCGTCGCGCAGGTCGACGAAGTTGACGCCCTTGACGACCCGGCCGGCGTCGACGTCCAGGCACGGGATGACGCGCACCGCGAGCGTCACGCGACCGCCTCCCGGACGGCGTCGGCCTCGATCTCCACCAGCATCGCCGGGTCGAGCAGACTGCTGACCTCGACCATGGCGGTGGCTGGCCGGATGTCGCCGAAGAGCTCGCCATGCACGCGACCGACCTCCTCCCACCGGCTGATGTCGGTGACGTACATCCGGGTGCGGACGACGTCGGCGAGGGTGAAGCCGGCACGCTCGAGGGCGGTCGCGATGGCGGCGATGGCCTGGCGGGTCTGCGCGGCGGCGTCGCCCGGGTGCGCCACGACGCCGTCGACGACCGACGTGCAGCCGCTGACCCAGGCGCTGTCGCCGCGGACGACCACGCGGCTGTAGCCGATCATCGCCTCCCACGGGCCACCGGAGCCGAGCCGGACGACGCTCATGCCGCCTCCCGGGTGACGGCCAGCGCCTCGGGCAGCGTGAAGGCGCCGGCGTACAGCGCCTTGCCCACGATGGCGCCCTCGACGCCGACGGCGGTGAGGCCGGCCAGCGCCCGGATGTCGTCGAGCGAGCTCACGCCGCCGGAGGCGACCACCGGGCGGTCGGTGGCCGCGCAGACCTCGCGGAGCAGGTCGAGGTTCGGGCCGCGCAGCGTGCCGTCCTTGGTGATGTCGGTGACCACGTAGCGCGCGCACCCCTCGGCGTCGAGGCGGGCGAGGGTCTCGTAGAGCTCGCCGCCCTCGCGGGTCCAGCCGCGGGCGGCCAGCCGGGTGCCGCGGACGTCGAGGCCCACGGCGATGCGGTCGCCGTGCTCGGCGATGGCGCGGGCGCACCACTCGGGCGACTCGAGCGCGGCGGTGCCGAGGTTGACCCGGCGGCAGCCGGTGGCCAGGGCCGCGGTCAGCGACTCGTCGTCCCGGATGCCCCCGGAGAGCTCGACGTCGACGTCCAGCTCGCCGACCACGCGGGCCAGGAGCTCGCGGTTGCCGCCCCGGCCGAAGGCGGCGTCGAGGTCGACCAGGTGCACCCACTCCGCGCCGTCCCGCTGCCACTGCAGCGCGGCCTCCAGCGGGTCGCCGTAGGAGGTCTCGCTGCCGGCCTCCCCCTGCACGAGGCGGACGGCCTGGCCGTCGGCGACGTCGACGGCGGGGAGCAGCTGCAGCTTCGGCACGCTCCACAGCCTAGGGACCCCGGGCCGGTGGCCCGCGTCACCGGCCCCGGCGGCCCGGTGGCAGCCCGGCCGCCGTCGATCGCCGTACCGCGGCCGCGGCACCCGGGTCCCGGCGGGGTGGCAGGGTGGCGCGGTGGAGTTCGCTGACGTCGTCCGCCGGCGGCGCATGGTGCGCGACTACGACCCCGACCGGCCGGTGCCACCCGCGGTCCGCGAGCGGCTGCTCGAGCACGCGCTGCGCGCGCCGTCGGCCGGCTTCACCCAGGGCTGGGCGTTCCTGGTGCTGGAGGACGCCGCGGACCGCGACCTGTTCTGGTCGGTGACCACCACCGCCGGCGCCCCGGACGGGTGGCTGACCCGGATGCGGCGCGCACCGCTGCTGGTGGTGCCCCTGTCGTCGAAGGCCGCCTACCTCGAGCGCTACGCCGAGCCGGACAAGGGCTGGACCGACCGTGACGAGGCCCGCTGGCCGGTCCCCTACTGGGACGTCGATGCCGGCATGGCCGCGCTGCTGGTGCTGCTGACCGCCGTCGACGAGGGGCTGGGCGCGTGCTTCTTCGGCGTCCCGGCCGAGCGCGTGGACGCCCTGCGGACGGCGTTCGGCGTCCCGGACACCCACCGGCCGGTCGGCGTGGTGTCGGTCGGCTACCCGGGCGCGGAGGACCGCCGGTCGCCGTCCCTCCGGCGCGGCCGGCGCGGCGTCGAGGAGGTCGTGCACCGCGGGCGGTGGTGACCGGACCCCCTGGTTGACTGCCCGGTGTGAGCGACTCCCGCGCCGTCCTGGTCACCGGTGGTTCCCGCGGCATCGGCCGCGCCATCGCGCACGCCTTCGCCGCCGCGGGCGACCGCGTCGCCGTGCACTGGGGTGCCTCGCGGGAGCGCGCCGAGTCGGTGCTGGCCCAGCTGCCCGGCGACGGGCACGTGCTGGTGCAGGCCGACCTGGCCGACGCCGACGCGGTGGGCCGGATGGTCGACGAGGCCGCGGCCGCGCTGGGCGGGCTCGACGTCCTGGTCAACAACGCCGGGGTCTTCACCGCCCACCCGCCGCTGTCGGTCTCCTACGAGGAGTGGCAGGCGGCCTGGTCCCGGACGCTGGCGGTCAACCTGCTCGGCGCGGCCAACGCCACCTTCCGCGCCGTGCCGCACCTGGTCGCCGCCGGCGGGGGTGCGGTCGTGAACGTCTCCAGCCGCGGCGCGTTCCGCGGCGAGCCGGACACCCCCGCCTACGGCGCGTCGAAGGCCGGGCTCAACGCCTTCGGCCAGTCGATGGCGATCGCGCTGGCCCCGCACGGCATCTCGGTGGGGACCGTGGCCCCGGGCTTCGTGCAGACCGAGATGGCCCGCGAGGTGCTCGACGGACCGGGCGGGGACGCCGTCCGCGCGCAGTCGCCCTACGGCCGGGTGGCCCGCCCGGAGGAGGTCGCCTCGGCGGTGCTGTGGCTGGCGTCGCCGGCGGCGCGGTTCAGCACCGGGACGATCATCGACGTCAACGGGGCCTCCTACCTGCGCAGCTGACGCACACTCGGGCCATGGCCCTGCTCCTGCCCCGCCGTGCGGGCCGGCGCACCAACGTGGGCCTGCTGGCGTTGCTCCTGCTCGCCGGCGGCACCGGCGTGCTGGCGTTCGCGGTCGGGGCGCCCGGCCCGGCGCGGCTGGTGGTCGCGGCGCACGGGGCGGCCGGGCTCGGGCTGCTGCTGCTCGTCCCGTGGAAGGCCCTCGTGGTGCGGCGGGCGTGGCAGCGCCGTCCCGCCGGCAGCGGTGGCGTCTCGCTCGGGGTGGCGACCCTGCTGACGCTGGCCACCGGCGCCCTGCACGCGGGAGGGGGAACCGGGCCGTGGTCCTGGTCGGCCGGCGTCCCGGTGCTGCACGTCCACGTCGCTCTCGGCGTGGCCACCGGCGCCCTGCTCGTCGTCCACGCCTGGGGACGACGGCAGCGACCGCGGGCCACCGATCTCGGCCGGCGCAGCCTGCTGCGGGCCGGTGCGCTGGGTGTCGGCGCGGGAGCGCTGTGGGGCGCCGGCGAGGGGTTGCTGCGGCTGACCGGCGCACCGGGCGCCCAGCGCCGGGCCACGGGTTCCTTTGAGCGCGGCACCGACGACCCGGCGGCCATGCCGGTCACCCAGTGGATCTCCGACGCGGTGCCGGGCTCCCCCGCTGCCGTGCTCGTGCTGGCCGCTCCCGGTCGGCGGGTGCGGGTGCCGGTCGCCGACCTCGACCAGGGGGACGTCGTCCGTGCGGCGCTCGACTGCACCGGCGGGTGGTACGCCGTCCAGGACTGGCGCGGCGTCCGCCTGGACCGGCTGCTCGCCTCGCTGGACCGGGAGCTCCCGGACGGCGGCAGCGTCGACGTCGTCTCGGTGACCGGGTTCCGGCGCCGGCTGCCGCTGTCCGAGGCGGGCGGGCTGCTGCTGGCCACCCACGCCGCGGGCCGGCCGCTGTCGCCGGGACACGGCGCACCGGTTCGGCTCGTCGCCCCGGGACGGCGGGGCTTCTGGTGGGTGAAGTGGGTGGCGCGGGTGGAGGTCGTCGACGCGCCGTGGTGGCTGCAGTCGCCGTTCCCGCTGCAGTGACTCAGCTCAGGGTCTGCAACCAGTTGGTGAGCAGCTGGGCGCCGGCGTCCCCGGACTTCTCCGGGTGGAACTGGGTGGCCGACAGCGCGCCGTTCTCGACCCCGGCGACGAACCGGTCGCCGTGCTCGGCCCAGGTGACCAGCGGAGCGGCCAGCGGGGACGGCGCCCCCTCGGTGCCCAGCGGGAAGGAGCGCACCCCGTAGGAGTGCACGAAGTAGAAGCGCTGGTCCTCGAGCCCGTCGAACAGCACCGTCTTCGCGGGCGCCTGCACGGTGTTCCAGCCCATGTGCGGCAGCACCGGCGCCTGCAGCTGCTCGACCACCCCGGGCCACTCGCCGCAGCCCTCGGCGTCCTGACCGTGCTCGACGCCCCGCTCGAAGAGCACCTGCATCCCCACGCACACGCCCAGCACCGGCCGGCCGCCGGCCAGGCGGCGGCCGATCACCCGCGGCCCGTCGACGGCCTTGAGACCCGCCATGCACGCCGCGAAGGCGCCGACCCCGGGGACGACCAGGCCGTCGGCCTCCAGGGCGGCGTGCGGGTCGGCGGTCACCGTGACGTCGGCACCGACGCGGGTCAGCGCGCGTTCGGCCGAGCGGAGGTTGCCCGAGCCGTAGTCCAGGACGACGACCTTCTTCACGGTTGCCACGGTACGTGGGAGCAGCCGCGCGCCCGGCGGGATTCCCGCAGGTGGGGTGGCGGACGTCGCACGCGCGGGTCTGGTGTGGGCCTCGCGTCGGCCCGGTCGGGAGGAGGGTGGCTCGGTGGAGCGCCACGAGCACCACCCGCTGTCTCCCGCGGGAGAGGTCGACCAGTGGGGCGACCTGGCAGCCGGGCTCCGTCACGACCGGGCCGGCAGGCGCGAGGCCCTCCGCATGCTGCTCGCTCCCGCGGTCGTCTCACTCCTCGCGACCGGCCTGGTCGCGCTGCTGGCGTGAGCACGTCGGCAGCCGGTCCCCTGTGCGTGCGGGGATGCCCGCCGCCGGGATGCCCGTGGCCTGCTCCCCTGTGCGGCCGACGGACCCTCGCCCGTCCTCCGCACCCTCCGGACTCAGCCTGACCGCGCACTCCGCCATGGGGTGTCAAGGACACTCGAACATCTGTGGATAACCCTCTGAGCTGCGGATTCGTGCTGCGGCGACGCCCTCGACCGGCTAGACTTCGAACAGCTGATCGAACCGGTGGGAGGTGTCGTGGACGACCTGCTCGCCTCCCTCGACGCCTTGGCCGCCGAGGACCTGGCGCCGTTGTTCGGCCCGGCGCTGCTGGAGCGGCTGGGCCCGCTGCTGGTGGCGCAGAACCGGCTCGCCGCCGAGGTCGCCCGCACGGTGCGGGAGGCCGAGGTGTCCGGTGCCGCGGAGGTCGACGGGCTGAGGTCCATGGCCTC
>NZ_FNHE01000005.1:233687-341232 GCF_900103785.1 Geodermatophilus siccatus
GGGAGTGGCTCGGCTACGCCTGGGTGTGCCTGGCCGAGCAGCCGCCGTCGTTCGAGGACGACGTCATGGGCGCCATCGCCGAGCGCCTCGGGAGCCGGGAGTCCATCGACGGCTACGAGCTGGACGCGCTCACCGTGGGCCGCCGCATCACCTACGACGTGCAGGCCAACTGGAAGCTCATCATCGAGAACTTCATGGAGTGCTACCACTGCGCGACCATCCACCCCGAGCTCACCGAGGTGCTGCCGGAGTTCGCCGACGGCTACGCCGCGCAGTTCTTCGTCGGGCACGGCGCGGAGTTCGGCGCCGACGTGCAGGGCTTCACCGTCGACGGCGGCGAGGGCTTCGACAAGCTCCCCGGCGTCGACGAGGACCACGACCGCCGCTACTACGCCATCACCGTGCGGCCGACGGTCTTCGTCAACCTGGTGCCCGACCACGTGATCTTCCACCGGATGTTCCCGGTGTCGGAGAGCCGGACGATCGTGGAGTGCGACTGGCTGTACACCCGCGAGGTGGTGGAGTCCGGCAAGGACGTGTCCCGGTCGGTGGAGCTGTTCCACCGGGTCAACGAGCAGGACTTCGAGGCCTGCGAGCGGACCCAGCCGGCCATGTCCTCGCGGGCCTACGCCCACGGCGGGGTCCTGGTCCCCTCCGAGCACCACATCGGGGAGTTCCACCACTGGCTGACCCAGCGCCTGGCCGACTGAGAAAACACCACCTTTCCCCGTTCCCGCTGTCAGCCGGCTCGGGGTGGGATCGGACGAGGCCACGTGGGGCCGGGAGGACGCTCGTCATCCCGGCCCCACGTGGCTGTCGACGATCCAGCCCGGCCACGGTCGGCTGCACCCGTCCGAACGGGATGGGCGTCCTGCTCGCGGGCGGGTCGACGGTCGTGGACGACCTGGCCCCGGCCACGCGAGGTGGCGTCGCGACGACGATAGGTTGCGTCCATGACCGAGCAGATCGACACCGAGCAGATCGACGTGGAGTTCGATGACGAGGGCGTGACCCGGGTGGCCGACGTCCCAGGCGGGGTCCTGGTCGGGCACGACGGGTCGGCGTGCGCTCAGGAGGCGCTGCAGTGGGCCGCGCGCCTGGCCGCTCGCGCCGGCTTCCCGCTGCACGTGCTGCGCGCCTGGAAGATCACCACGGCCCCGCAGCCGGCGACGTGGGCGCCGGGCTACATCCCCCCGTTCGAGGACTTCGAGCAGGCGGTGCGGGCCGACCTGGAGGCCGACGTGGCCGCCGCCCGCCTGGACCCCGGGCTGTCGGTGACCTGCCACGCCACCCACGGCACCGCCGTGCGCGGGCTGATCGAGTCGGCGGTGCGCGCCGACCTCCTCGTGGTCGGCGCCCGCGGCCGCGGCGGCTTCACCGGGTTGCTGCTCGGCTCGGTGAGCGACCAGGTCGTGCGCCACGCCCCCTGCCCGGTCACGGTCGTCCGGACCGGTACCGGAGCGGCCCACGCCGAAGCCTGACCACCCGGGGACGGGCCGGGGCGGAGGGGTGGCGTGGGGTCGCCGTACCGGGCCCGGGCCGCCGACGGTGGCCGCCGTCCGCCTGGAACGGGCAGCATGCCGGTGTGACCACCGCCGGCGACCACCACGGGCACACCCACCGTCTCGACCTGACCGACGCCAGCGTCCGGGAGTGGGACGCGACGGTCGTCGCGGCCGATCCCGAGCAGGGCATCGTCCTCGACCGCAGCGCCTTCTACCCGGGCGGCGGGGGGCAGCCGCCGGACGAGGGCGTGCTGCTGTGGGGCGGCGTCCGCACCCGCATCGCCGGCACCCGCAAGGGCGACGAGCTGTACCTGATCCCGGTGGAGGGCGACCCGGTGCCGCCCCCGGGCACCGCCGTCCGCGGGGCGCTGGACGACGAGCGGCGGACGGCGCTGATGCGGACGCACTCGGGCCTGCACGTGCTCACCGGCGTCGTCCTGCGCGACTTCGGCGCGAAGGTCACCGGGGGCAACATGGAGCCGCTGACCGCGCGCATGGACTTCGACCTGGCCGAGGTGCCGGCCGACTTCAAGGACCGCGTGGCCGAGGCGGTCAACGCCGAGATCGCCGCGGACCGGCGCATCGAGGTGCGCACGCTGCCGCGTGCGGAGGCCTACGCGATCCCCGACCTGATCCGGACGGCGACCGACCTGCTGCCGCCCGACATCGAGGAGGTCCGGATCGTCGACATCGTCGGCCTGGACCTGCAGGCCGACGGTGGCACGCACGTGGCCTCGACGGCGATGGTCGGCCGGGTCGAGGTGGTCAAGATGGAGAACAAGGGCCGCGGGTTCCGACGGCTGCGCATCCGAATCGTGTGACGACGAGCTGTGCCGCAGCGACCAGTGGACGGGGGGCGCCCAGTGGACGGGGGGCGCCCAGTGGACGGGGGGCGCCCAGTGGACGGGGGGCGCCCAGTGGGATCCCGCCGGGGAGCGTCCCCGGGTGCTGAGGATGTCAAGGGACTCGCCACATCTGTGGACAGGCGGCTGAGCTGGGGATTCGTGCTGCGGCGGCGTTCTTGACGCGCTAGACTTCGAACACTTGATCGATCCGGTGGGAGGTGTCGTGGACGACCTGATGGCCGCGCTCGACGCCCTGGCCGCCGAGGACCTGGCACCGTTGTTCGGCCCGGCGCTGCTGGAGCGGCTGCGGCCCGCTGCTGGCCGCGCAGAACCGGCTCGCCGCCGAGGTCGCCCGCACGGTGCGGAAGGCCGAGGTGTCCGGTGCCGCGGAGGTCGACGGGCTGAGGTCCATGGCCTCCTGGCTGCGCGGGCACGGTCACCTGGCGGTCGCGGAGGCCGCCCGGGTGGTGCGCACCGGCCGGGCGCTGGCGCACCTGCCGGGCCTGGCCGCCGCGTGCGCCGCCGGGCAGGTGACCGGTGAGCAGGCCGGGGTGATCGCCCGGGTGGCCGAGCCCGAGGCGCTCGCGCTGGCCGCTGGGCAGGACGTCGACCTGGCCGTGGTCGACCGACTGCTCACCGGCGTGGCGTGCGAGCGGCCGCACGCCGACGTGGCCAAGGCGGTGGCCCACTACCTGGACCGGCTGGATGAGGACGGTCCCGAGCCCGATCCGACCGAGGGCCGCCGGCTGGTGCTGGCCAAGCAGGCGGATGGGAGCGTCAGCGGCCGGTTCGACCTGGACGCGGTGGGCGGGGAGAGGCTGCAGGCGGCGCTGGAGTCCCTGGTGCAGGCCGGCCGGGCCGCCGAGGAGCGGACCCGGGCGCAGCGGCTGGCCGATGCGCTGGTGCAGCTGTGCGACAACCAGCTGGCCGCCGGGTCGCTGCCGACGCTGCGCGGGCACAAGCCGCAGGTCGTCGTGACGGTCGGCATCGAGGACCTGGTCGACCCGGCCACCAGTCGCGGCGCGGCCAAGACCGGCTTTGGGGCGGCCATCTCCGCGGCGCGGGCCCGCTGGCTGGCCTGCGACGGGCAGGTGACCCGGATCGTGCTGGGCCCCGGCGGGGTGCCGCTGGAGCACGGCCGCACGGTGCGGCTGTTCCCCGCCCACGTGCGCCGGGCCGCCGAGGTGCGCGACGGCGGGTGCGTGTTCGCCGGCTGTGCGGCGCCGACCTGGTGGTGCGACGTCCACCACCTGCTGGCCTGGGTCGACGGCGGAGAGACGAACCTGGCCAACGCCGCGCTGCTGTGCGAGCGGCACCACACCCAGGTCCACCACGGCTTCCGCGTCGAGCGCCGACCCGACGGCCGATGGCGCACCTGGCGACCCGACGGCACCGAGATCCGCACCGGACCCCAGCGCACCGGCCCACCCCTGGCCACCGCCGCCTGACCGCCACCCACTCCAGCCGGTAGCCGACCGACGCCCACCCCCGGGCACCGGTCGGCTGCCGGCTGCCCGCGCGCAGGCGATCACGGTCAGCGCCCGTCGAGGTGGCGCCGGGCGCCGTCCCCACGGAGGAGTGGCGGGCCTCGTGCTGGCTGCCCTGTCGCTCCCGTGCCGGGACCACTTCCAGGGCACCACGACGAGCAACCCGCCGCCGCGGTCGACCCGGGTGCCGCACGCCCGAGCCGCCCTGCTCGCCGTCTCCGTCGGCACCGGGGGCGGCATGGGCGGTCCGGGATCCTGGACGCACGGGTCAGGCCGAGAGCGCCGTCCACTCCGCGGTCTGCCTGCCGAGGGCGACGGCGTGCGCCAGCCGGAGGCTGCCGCTGAGCCAGACCAGGACGTCGTGCAGCCTCAGCCGGGTGAGCGGGACGCCCCCGGTCGCGGTCAGCAGTCCGGACGCCGCGGTCTCGAGCGCACCGAAGGCCTCGGCGTTGGCCAGCAGTTCCCGGTGCACGACCGCCTCCAGCCCGCTGTCGCCCTCCTCGACGTGGGGCAGCAACTGGCGGCGGGTGGTGCTGCCGACCAGCGGCACGAGGTCCGGACGCCGGTGGTGCAGCGCCGCGGAGAGGTGGTCGCGGTGCAGTCCGGGACCGTGCCGGCCGATGCTCCGCAGACCGGCGCCGACCGTGCCCGGCTCCTCCAGCACCGACAGCTCCCCGGGCGGGAGCTCCCAGAACGCCCGACCGTCCGCCCGCACCGCCACGGCGTCGGCCAGCGGGCCGGCCTCGTCGAGCGCGGAGCGGACCGCGGCCCAGCCCGCCGGGTCCAGGCGGCCGTGCAGCCCTTCGGCGACGAGGACGTCGTCGTCGCCCAACGGTCCGGCGACCCGCGGGCGGCAGTCGAAGCGCTCGTAGCCGAAGGCCGGGACCCGCACCCACCGACCCTCCGGGTGGCCCGGGGAGCGGAACCACAGCGCCCGCCGTCCCCGCGCGTATCCGAGCACCGCCGCGAGCGCGGTGTCCCAGGGCACCGCGTCAGGTCCGACGCTGGGCAGGGACAGGGGCGGACCGTCAGCCACCTCCCCAGCCTGCTCGACGCCGAGCCGGGCCGCGGCATCGAGGGACCCGCGCGCCGGCGTTGCGGGCGGCGCGGTCGTGCGGACGGTCCGGCGCCCGTGGCACCTCGTCCACCGGCATGACCACCGGCAGCGTGGTGCCGTCCTCGTGCAGCCACGACAGCCAGAGGCTGCGGGCGGCGAGGACCGGTGGGTCGAGCAGGTCGGCCCAGCGCTGCGTGAGCTCGGCGGCCGAGCGGACGGGGACCTGGGCGAGCGGGGAGTCGTCACGTCTGGGACCTCGCCGCGGCCACCGCCGGTGCGGTCCGCCGTCCACAGGACGACGCCCGTCCACACGACCGTCGACGCCGCACGCCCGGCTCTGCCAGCGGCTCACGCAGCTCACTCGCACCAGCCGACGCAGCTCCGGTCAGCAGGCACACCGAGGGTCGGGCGCGCACGTACGGTGCCGTTGCACGTCCGATGACGGGGGACAGCGATGATGCCGACCGACCCGAACCACCAGAGCCCGATGCCGCCCTGGCAGGCCACGCAGACCATGCAGCTACCGCTCCAGCCGCCCGCCGAGCAATCAGCCGGCAAGCGGCGGAGGTGGCTGCTGTGGGTGATCCCTCTGGTGGCCTTCCTGTTCGGCATCGGCGTCGGTGGGGCGAGCAACGGGGCCGACGTGACCACCACGCCGCAGTACCAGTCGCTGCAGGCGGAGCTGGACACCGCGCAGGACGAGGCCGGTGAGCTCAGCGACGAGGTGGCCGACGCCCAGGAGCGGGTGCGGCAGGCGGCCGCGGCGGCGCAGGCGCAGGTCGAGCAGCAGGACGCGGCGATCGGCGAGCGCACCACGGCGCTCGACCGGCGGGAGCAGGAACTCGCCGCGCGGGAGAGCGCCCTGCGCGCGGCCGAGCAGGCGGCCAGCAGCAGGAGCAGCGGCTCGTCGTCCGGCTCGTCGTCCTCGTCCTCCGGGTCGGTGTCGTCCGGCGCCGGCACCGCGTCGGTCGTCGAGCCCGAGCCGCAGGTCTCGGCCAGCGCCTCCTACGCCAACTGCTCCCAGGCGCGGGCCGCCGGCGCGGCTCCCGTCCGCGTCGGCGACCCTGGCTACGGCCGCCACCTCGACCGTGACGGTGACGGGGTCGGCTGCGAGTAGGCCACACGACGGGGCCGGTCCGGACGACGTCCGGGCCGGCCCCGCGTCAGTTCTCGGGCCCGCCGTCGTCGGGGACGACCTCGATGCCCGAGCCCGGTGCCAGGGCGGTGAGGGCGTCCATCACCTCGACGGTGCCGATGCCCCACGTCTTCGACAGCACCCACGTGCGCTCGCCGTCGAGGAGGGGCTGGTCGAGGAACCACCGCCCCAGGTTCTGCTCTGCCTTCAGGTAGCGGGAGACGAACGCGGCGGCGAGCTCGTCGCCGGTCAGCCGACCCTCGACGGGCAGGAACTTCGACCGCCGCATCACCCCGGCCATCGCCTCGGGCGCCACCCCGGCGGCGTGCAGCTGGTGCACGAGCAGCAGCAGCGCCCGCCGCTTGGGCAGGAACGCGCTGCTGCCCGACGGCCCGGTGACCGCGTACCGGGTCAGGTCGCGGCCGTCGCCGGACCCCGAGGCCGCCGCGCGCGTGGCCTCCTCGCGGCGGCGCAGCCCGACGGTGTACTCGGCGGCCTCCGGCAGCGGGATCAGCTGCTGCAGGTCGACCACCAGCCGCTCGCCCACCCGGTACGGCGTCATCCGGATGCAGGTGACGGCGAGGTCGTAGACGTCGTTGAGCCACAGCACGGTCGTGGTGATCTGGCTGTCGAACCCGGCCGACACCAGCACGATCCGCACCCGCCGCTCGAGCACGGCGTCCTCGCCGCCGACGTCCTCCAGCCACTCGCCGAGCACCTCGCGCGCCCGGTCGGCGTCGGGGGAGCCCACCGCCCGCAGGTGCCGCCCCAGCGTGGCCGCGAGCTGGTCGAAGGTCATCGCCGAGACCATCGCGGCGTACCGGAGCGCCTGCAGCTCCATGTGGCCGCCGTCCTCGGTGCGCTTGAGCTCGACGACGACCAGCTGCCCGGCGCGGTCGACGCACAGCAGGTCGATCCGCCGCTTGACGTCGAAGTCGCCGAACTCCTCGGCCACCACGAGCAGGTCGTCGCCGAGGACGTCGATGCGGTCCCGGATCGCCGCTTGCAGGTCCGCGCGCTCCCACACGCCCTCGGCCGCGAACGTCGTCGCCGGGACGGCGGTGAGGGCGCGGTCGGGCGTCAGCTCGAACAGGGTCACCGGTGGCCGAGGCCGCCGGGGCCGTGGTCGGCGGGCACGCGCTCGTCCTCGGGCGGCGGCCCGGGCGGCGTCCCGTCGCCGAAGGGCCGGCCGCCCAGCTCCTCGCGGCCGTGCGGGGTCAGCCAGTTCGACGTGTCCGGGCCCTGCGGGATGACCTGGGTCGGGTTGATGTCGGCGTGGACGACGTAGTAGTGCTCCTTGATCTGCGGGAAGTCGATCGTGTCGCCGAACCCCGGGGTCTGGAACAGGTCGCGCGCGTAGGCCCACAGCGCCGGCATCTCGGTCAGCTTCTGCCGGTTGGCCTTGAAGTGGCCGTGGTAGACGGGGTCGAAGCGGGCCAGCGTGGTGAACAGCCGGATGTCGGCCTCGGTGATCGACCCGCCCATCAGGTAGCGCTGCCCCGACAGCCGCTCCTCGAGCCAGTCCAGCGCCGTCCACAGCCGGTCGTACGCTCCGTCGTAGGCCCCCTGCGAGCCGGCGAAGCCGCACCGGTACACGCCGTTGTTGACCTCGGTGTAGACGCGCTGCATGACCTCGTCCATCTCGTCACGCAGCGCCTCGGGGTAGAGGTCGGGCGCGCCGTCGCGGTGGTACGCCGTCCACTCGGTGGAGAGGTCCAGGGTCATCTGCAGGAAGTCGTTGGTGACCACCTGCCTGGTGGGCACGTCGACCAGCGCGGGCACCGTGATGCCGCGGTCGTAGTGGGGGAAGCGGGCGAGGAAGGCCTCCTGCAGCCGCTCGTAGCCCAGCACCGGGTCGCGCCCGCCGGGGTCGAGGTCGAAGGTCCAGGACCGCTCGTCGTGGGTCGGCCCGCACATGCCCATGGAGATCACGTCCTCCAGGCCGAGCAGCCGGCGCACGATGACCGCGCGGTTCGCCCACGGGCAGGCCCGCGCGACGACGAGCCGGTAGCGCCCGGCCTCCACCGGCCACCCGCCGGCACCGTCGGCGGTGATCCGGTCGGGGATGTAGTTGGTGTCCCGGGTGAACTCCCCGGAGGTGACGTAGCCCGAGCCGCTGTTCTCTTCGCTCACCCGACCAGGGTGGTCGACTCCGCGCGGGTCCGCTCGTCAGAGCCGAGTGGTGGTCGCCTCGTCCCGCCGGCCGCCGTAGTAGCGCTCCAGCACCTCGCCGAACACCGGCTCGCCGGGCGCGGCGGCCTCGAAGAGCGTCATCGACGAGCGCAGCTTGAGCGCGTCCACCGATCCGAGCACCCGCTCCGGGTCGTCCCCGGGCAGCTCCAGCAGTGCCCGCGCGCTCTGGACCAGCCGCGGGCCCAGCACCGGGTGCGCCAGGTACGCCCGGGCCTCGTCCAGGCCGCTGACGGCGTACCGCTGCGCCATCGGGCTGTGCCCGAGCCCGGCCACCTGCGGGAACACGAACCACATCCAGTGACCGCGCTTGGCGCCGGCCCGCAGCTCGCGCAGCGCCTGCCCGTGCACGCCGCCGTCCTGGGCCCGGACGAACCGCTCCAGGTCGAACGGGTCCTCGCTCACCCGGGCAGGCTCCCGCCGCGCCGCCGTCCCGGGCAAGTCCGACTCGCTGGTCCGCCGCTCACAGAGCTGCCGGGCTGCGGCCGATCACGTGGGTGGACGGGGAGGTCCGTGGGCGGGCGCAGCAGCGACACGGTCGGCGTCCTCGACTTCCGCCACCAGCACCTCGGCCTGGCCCGAGCTGCTCACCACGGGCGACCAGCCGCACCCGTTCGGCCTGCGGCCGGGCAACGCCGCGACGGTCGACCTGCCCAGCGGCCCGGACGGCGCCACCCGCGCCTGCCTGCGCTGCGCGCCGGTGCTGACGACCGACGGGGACGTGCGGACGGCGCTGCTGGTGCGCGGCGCCGAGCCGGGGTCCGGGCTGACGCGGGTCTCGGCGCAGGCCCTGTCGGCCGACCCCGGGCCGCGCGCTCCGCGGTCCGCGGCATCCGCGCCGCCGCCGACCGGGAGGACGTCTTCCGCGGCCAGGTCCTCTCCCTCGACCAGGAGGCGTTCGGCCACGGGCAGACGCCGCTGCAGTTCACCGGCGGCCGCAGCTGGAGGCCGGTCAGCTGGTCCTGCCCGCGGGGGCGCTCGCCGAGATCGAGCGCCAGGTCGTGGACGTCGCCCGGCACGAGGAGCGGCTGCTGGCCGCCGGGCGGCGCTGTTCGCCGCCGAGCGCACCGACGACGGGGCTCTCGACGTCTCGGCCGCCGACCTGACCGCGGCGCTGGACGGGCTGCTCGACACCCGCAACGCGACGACCCGCACCCCGCTGGGCGCCGCGGACCGCGGCTGACCCGGGCTACGACCTGCGGGCGCCGTCCAGCGCGGCGGTGAGGAACCCCAGGATCGTGCGGATCAGCCGCTTGCGGGAGTGCGCCCGGCGGTAGTCGTGGCCCTCACCGGGCAGCTCCAGGTACTCGACCGGCCGGTCGAGCGCCCGCAGCGCCGCCACGATCTGGTGCGCCTCGCCGATCGGCACGTTGGTGTCGTGCTCGCCGTGCACCACCAGCAGCGGGACGTCGATGAGGTTGGCCGAGGCCAGCGGTGAGATGTCCTCGAGCAGCGCGCGGTCGCGCTCGGGGTGGCCGTACTTGGACACCGCCGCCGCGGCGATCCACGGCTCGCTGTCCCGGTAGAAGGTCACCAGGTCCGACATGCCGCAGACGTCCACGCCGGCGGCGAACACCCCCGGCGAGAAGGCCAGGGAGGCCAGCGTCAGGTAACCGCCGTAGGAGCGGCCGGTCACCGCGATCCGGTCCGGGTCGGCGACCCCGGCGGCGACGAGGTGGTCGGCCGCGGCGAGGACGTCGGCGAACGCCGCGTAGCGCCCGGTGAGGTCGTCGGCGTGCACGAACTCCCGCCCGAAGCCGGACGAGCCGCGGATGTTCGGTGCGAACACCGTGATGCCGGCGGCGGCCAGGGCCTGGTGCTGCGGCGCGAAGACCGGTCGCTCCTGCGCCTCCGGGCCGCCGTGCAGGTAGATCGCCACCGGCCCGGGCTCCTTGAGGTGACCCGGCGCCCGGTACAGCCAGCCGGTCAGCGGCAGCCCGTCACGCCCGGGGAAGGTCTCCAGCCGGGGGACGACGAGCCGCTGCCGGGGGAGGGGCGGCGCGGAGGTGACCCGGGTCCAGGCGTGCGTCGTGGTGTCCAGGTGCCACAGCTCCCGCGGGCGGGTGGGCCCCTGCACGCCGAGCACCACGCTGGAGCCGTCGCGGCTGAGGACCGGGTCGGCGGCGACCAGCCCGGGCAGCCCGGTGATCGGGGTGCGCCCACCCGTGGCGGTGTCCATCAGCTCCAGCTCGCTGCGGCCGGCGACGTTCCACACCAGCAGCAGCAGCCGGCCGGCGTCGTCGGCGTCGACGAACTCCAGCTCGGCGTCGTCGCGGGCGGCGAGGGTCCGCGGCTCGCCGCGCCAGCCGTTGGGGCCGAACGGGACGCCGATGAGCTGCCGGCGGGGCAGCCCCACGTCGGAGGCGAGGTACACGTAGACCGGCCCGGAGTGGTCCTCGGGCGCCGGGCGGATCAGCGCGACGTCGGTGGAGCCGGTCGCGCCGTGCGGCAGCACGCTGAGGGCCTCGTCGGTGAGCCGGTCGACGACGACGACGAACTGCTGCCCGCGCGAGCCGTCGCGGACGACGATGAAGCGCTCCTCCAGCGACACGTCCAGCACGTGGATCAGCTCGCCCTCGGCCAGCGGGTCGAGCCGGCCGGTCGCCGGATCGGCGAGGTAGCAGCACGTCGGCGCGCCCTCCGTCGCGCCCGGGAAGGTGACGACGAAGCGGTGCCCGCTGCGCGTCCAGGGCCCCAGCTCGGCGTGGGTCTCGGCGTCCCCGGCGACCCGGCGGGCGTCGGAGCCGTCCGGCCGCACCACCCACACCGCGGTCCGGACGCCGCCGTCGGTGGCCACCTCGACGGTCAGCCAGCCGCTGTCGGCGGCCCACCGCACCTTGGTCACCGGGTCGTCGGAGAGCTTGATGTGCCGCGCCGCGGGCTGCTGCCCGTCCAGCACGATGTCCTGGATGTAGACCTGCGGGACGCCGGAGCGGTCGCTGATGAACGCGGACCGCGCGGCGTCGGGGGTCATGTTGGGGCCCCAGCTGCCCCAGGCGTCGACCAGCGCGTCGCCCAGCGCGGCCGCCGTCTCCACCTGTGCCGGGGCCGCGGCCAGCTCCGTCGTCACCGTGACAGGTCCTCCACCTTCTGCAGCCACATCCCCAGCAGCGCCGGCTGCACCAGCGCGTCCGCCCCGAGCGTCGCGCGGATGGCGTCCGGCTCGCGCAGCATGCCCTGCACCGTCTCGGGCCGGGACGGGTTCAGTCCTCCGGCCGCCGGGTCGCCCCCCGTTCCCGTTGCCGCCCACGGTACGGCGCGCTCTGCGGCCGGCCGGCGTCGGCGGGCGCACGGGAGTCACTCCGGGCACACCGTGCACTGCTCTCCCCGGGATCAGGGCCGGAGGCTGCCGGGACCTCAGCGGTGGGCGCCGTCGCACCGGCCGGGCCGCCGCCGCGGCTCGGCCACCGACGACGCGCGGTGCAGCGCCCCGACGCGACGGCGCCCCCGGCCTCCGCACAGGCCGGGGGCGCCGAGCAGCGGGCTCAGCGGCGCAGACCCGCCACGCCCGCGACGGCCAGCTGCGCCAGGACCAGCACCAGGCCGAGCCACATGAGCGGCGCGGCCGGTGCGGCGTGGTGGGCGCCGGCCAGCATCTGCGCGTGCAGGGCCAGCATCCCGGCGTCCACCGCCGCGACCAGGCCCCAGACCGCCCCGGTCGGCGCCCGCCACAGGTGCGCGGCGCACGGCAGGCAGGCCAGTGCCATCCCGGCCATCACCAGCGCGCCGAGCGACGTGGCGTCGACCAGCAGCAGGTGTACGACCGCCGAGCCCAGCGCCAGCCCCGCCGCCACCCGCCCGAGCCCGGGAGCCCGGACGGAGGCGGCCACCGCCGCCGTCACGCGTCGTCCGAGGCGCAGTGGGACGACGCGGACCTCGGCGTCCCCAGCGCCGGGTTGCGGTCGAAGAAGCCGACCGGCTTGAGGGTGAAGCCGGAGTAGTCGGTCGGCATGACCGGCCAGTCCTCGGGCCGCGGGAAGTGCGTCAGCCCGAAGGTGTGCCAGAGGACGACGTCGGCGTCCTCGAGCGGGGCGTCGTCGGCGACGAAGGTCGGCAGCCCGCCCTCGCCGGGGTGCTGGTTGACGAAGTCGCCGGCCGGATACCGCTCGGCCGGGTCGTAGGCGGTGACCCACAGGCTCTTGGTGGAGAAGGTCGCCCGCTGGTGGATCGAGGACTCGTCGTCGGCCAGCAGTACCGGGCTGTTCTCCGGGTGCAGCGCGTAGCCCACCGGCTGGCCGAGCCGGTTGGTCTTGGACGGGTTGACGATGTGCCAGGTCCGCCCGACGGTGGCGTCGGTGACCCGCTGGGCCTCCGACTCCCGGGTCAGCGGGGTGAGCTTGCGGGTGAAGGCGTTGCCGTGGGGGTTGGTGTCGCTGATCGGCACCCGGACGGCGTCCACCTCGTGCACGGTGTTGCCGACCCCGTCGACGGCCATGTCGAGCCGCGCGGAGAACAGGTGCTGGTGGAACGGCGCGCCCAGCCCGGGGGCGATCTCGGTGGCGTACGGGTGTTCCTCACCCCGGTAGGCGGAGGTGAAGACGATGCCGGTCGCCTTGGACTCCAGCTGGATGGTGCCGTCGGTGTAGAGGTACCAGTAGAAGCCGTAGTCGTAGTTGCCGATCGTGGTGAAGAAGCTGATCACCAAGCGCCGGGAGCGGCGGGTCTCGGCCATCTCGTTGAACATGTCGGTGTGCTTCCACCCGACGCCGTAGTCCTCCTCGTGCAGGCAGATCGTGTTGGGCATGGTCCGGGGGGCGCCGTCCTCGTCGGCGATGACCGCGTCGAAGTAGTGGATCTCACCCAGGCAGTCGCAGCCCAGCTGGAGGGAGTTGCTGTAGCGGGCGAAGACGTACTCGCCGACGTCGAAGTAGTTCTGCCAGAACCGCACGGGTGAGGGGTCGGCGTAGGGCACCACCATCTCGGCGATCGAGGCGCGGTGCACCACCGAGCGGCCGTCGATGGACAACTGGTTGAGCACCAGGCCCTCGCGGGCGTCGAAGCCGACCCGGAACTCCCACCCGGCCCACCGCACGACGTCGTCCTCGACGGTGAAGCTCGGCCCCTCGGGCTGGGTGATCTCGATGGGCTTCAGGTCGCGCACCGGCGAGGGGTGCACGTCGGGGGTCAGGTCGGCGCGCTCGGCGGGGACGGGCAGGTCGAAGTGGTCGTGCACCGCCGTCGTCACCCCGCGGGTGATGTCGACGTAGGCCACGACGCCGTCCACCGGGTGCGCCCACGGCAGGTCGGTCGGGTCGGCCTGGTGGAAGCCGAGCACCCGGACGATGCGGTGGCCGTGCTCGTCGGGGAAGTAGGAGCCGGCCGACAGCGGGACGCAACGGACGTTCGCCACGTCCAGGCCGCGCTTGGCCATCGCGGCAGCCCACTTCTCGTCGGCGACGAGGATCGGCTCGATCGCCTCGAACTCGGCGTCCAGGATGGGCACCTGCCCGTCCGCTACGCCGTCGATCTCGTCGTCCCTGACGACCTCCCCGCCGGTGATCGAGACGGTCAGGTCGCGTCCGTTGCCGGTGGCACGGTCGAGCAGCAGCGCGCGCACCCGACGCTCGACCGGGTCGCCCGGCGTCCAGGCCAGGACGTCGCGCTTGTGCGGCTCCTCCAGGCCCACGTAGACGAACTTGCTGCTCTCCTCGACCAGGCCTGCGTCGCGGACGATCGCGGTCGCGGCGGTGATCTCCTCCGCGGTGAGCCGGGCCAGCGGGTGGGTGGCGGTGGGGGGTGCGGTCAGGGTCACGGTTCCTCCAGTCCTCTCGGTTTCAGATCTGCGGAGCGGCGTCGGCGGGGCCGGCGGCGGTCAAGGAGCGGGCGGCCTGCGGGCGCAGCAGCGCGAGCACCCAGCCGCCGGCCAGTGCGGCGGCGAGCAGGACCCCGGCGCCCACGCCCAGCGCGGTGGAGCCGCCCATGAGCAGCGGCAGGTTGTCGACGAGGAGCACGAGCACCAGCGCCAGCCCGATCAGGCCGAGGGACGGCGCGACGAGGCTGTGCCAGGGGCGCCGGTCCAGGCCGGTGCGGCGGAAGAAGACGACCACCGCCAGGCAGGCCAGCAGCATGAGCAGGACGATGCCGACGCTCGCGATGCCGGCCAGCCAGGTGAAGACCTCCAGCACCGGGTCCAGCCCGGCGGCCGCGCACACGGCCATGAGCACCGCGCCGACCACGGTCGTCACCAGCGAGGCCACGTGCGGCGAGGCGTGGCGGGTGTGGCTGCGGCCGCAGGCGCCGGGCAGCACGCCGGTGTTGCCCAGCGAGAAGAAGTAGCGGGCGAGCACGTTGTGGAACGACAGGACCGCGGCGAACAGGCTGGTCGCGAACAGCACGTTCATGACGTCGGCGGCCGCGGTGCCCACGTACTGCTGCGCGGTCGCGATGACGATGCCGCCCGGGTCGGCCGCCGACTGCCCGACGACCGCCGTGTCGCCCCATGCACTGACGATGGCCCAGGACGAGACCGTGTAGAAGACCGCGATGATGGCCAGCGCCAGATAGGTCGCCCGCGGGACGGTGCGGTCGGGGTCCCGGGCCTCGTCGCGGAAGATCGCCGTCGCCTCGAAGCCGATGAAGCCGGCGATGGCGAACATCAGGCCGAGGCCGGGAGCACCGGCGAGGACGTCGTCGGGGCGGAGGAACGCGGTCGACAGGCCCTCGGGTCCGCCGCCGCGGGCGACGACGAACGCGTCGAGCACCAGCACGATGCCGACCTCGGCCACGAGGAGGACGCCGAGCACCTTGCTGGAGAGCTCGATGTGCCGGTAGCCGAGCACGCCCGCGATGGCGAGCACGAGGGCGGTCCACAGCCACCACGGCAGGCTGGGCCCGCCGTAGCCGGCCACCAGGTCGCCGATCAGGAAGCCGATGTAGCCGTAGACGGCCCCCTGCACCGTCACGTAGCTGATCAGCGCGACCAGCGCGGCGCCCAGGCCGGGGCCGCGGCCGAGCCCGGCGCCGACGTAGGAGTAGAAGGCGCCGGCGTTCGGCACGTGCCGGGTCATCGCGGTGAAGCCGACGGCGAAGAACAGCAGGACGACGCCCGCGACGACGTACATGGCGGGGTAGCCGGCCCCGTTGCCCGCCGCGATACCGATCGGCACCGACCCCGCGATGACGGTCAGCGGGGCGGCGGCCGCGACCACCATGAAGACGATGGCGCCGGGGCCGAGCCGGCCGGCGAGCCGGTGGGGCCTCGTGTCGCCGGGGCTCGTGTCGCCGGGCGCGGACGCCCGGGTGGGTGCGCTCGGGGGCGGGTCGGAGACGGTGGCCATGGCGACCTCCCGGGAACGGCAGCGCCGGGCTGCCGGTGCGGACGCGACGCCGAGGAGCCTGACCGCCCCCCTCACCCGCGTGGTCACACGCCCGAAACATCTGCGCAACATCGGTGTAACACCGAATGAGACGCCGGTCACCTCTTTCTCATTCGGGACGCCGCTCCGTGACCCCCACGGGACCCGGCGTCGCACTAGCGTGCCGCCACCAGCGGCCCCGCAGCGTGGCCGCCCCGTACGGGAGGGATCGGCCGCCGACATGGCATCGCGGAGAGGGCCCGTGCAGCTGCCCCCGGCCTCACCGGTGGCGGGGCTGCTCCGCCGTCGGCTGTCCTTCCCCGAGGTGCTGGCCCAGTCGGTGAGCGCGCTCGCCCCGTCGGCGGCGATGGTGACCGTGCCCGCGCTGGTGCTCGTGGCGAGCGGTGCGGCCACCCTCCCCGCGATCGCCGCAGCGACCGTGCTGGTGCTGCTCGTCGGCTGGTGCCTCTCGCTGTTCGCCCTGCGCATGGCGGCCGTCGGCGGGGTCTACAGCTACACGGCCAAGGGGCTCGGGCCCGCCGGCGCCCTGCTGGGTGGCTGGTCGCTGGCGGTCGGCTACGCGGCGGTGGCGATGTCCGCGCTGGTGGGGGCGGCGCTGTACGTGGTGGCCCTGTTCGGCCTGCCACCGGGCTCCGTGGCCGTCCTGGTGCTGCTGCTGGGCGGGCTGGCCGGCTGGTGCACGGTGCGGGGCATCCAGCTCTCGGCCCGGCTGGCGCTGGCGTTGGAGGTCGTGTCGATCGCACTCGTCCTCGCCGTGCTGGTGGCGCTGCTGGTCGCGGCAGACGGCGGTCCCGGCTCCGCCGCGCCGGTCGTGGATGGCGAGGCCGGCTGGAGCGGGATCGCCGTCGGCGTCGTCCTCGGCGTCACCGCGTTCATGGGGTTCGAGAGCGCCGGGACCCTCGGCGTCGAGGCGCAGCGGCCGCTGGTCGCCGTCCCGCGGGCGGTGCGGTGGACGCCGGTCGTGGCCGGGGCGCTGTTCCTGTTCGCGGCGTGGGCGCAGGTGGTGCTGCTGCGGCAGGCGCCGCTGGACCTGCTGATGAGCCCGGTGCCGGTGGCCGAGCTGGCCGGTCCGGTGGGCGCACTGGGCAAGCTGCTGGACGTCGGCATCGCGACGTCCTTCTTCGCCTGCGTCACCGGCTCCACCAACGCGCTGGCGCGGGTGCTGTTCTCGATGGGTCGCGAGGGCGTCCTGCCACCTGCCCTCGGGCGCACGCACCGCCGGTTCGGGACGCCGCACGTCGCGCTGGCCGCGGTGCTGCCGGTGCTCGTGGCGGTGCCCGTGCTCCTGCTGCTCGCCGGGACGGGGGCGCGAGCGGTGCTGGCCGGAACGCTCACCGTGTCGGCATTCGGCTACGTGCTGGCGTACGTCCTGGTGTCGCTGGCCGCGCCGCTGTTCCTGCGGCGGATCGGGGAGCTGACCGCCGCGCCGCTCGTGGGCGGGATCGCCGCCGCGGTGCTGTGGCTGCTCGTGCTCGTGGTGGCGCTGGCGGGTGGGCCGCTGGCGGGTGGGCGCGCGCTCTCGGTGGTGTACCTGGTACTGCTCGTCGTCGGGCTGCTGTGGATCGGGTGGCTGCGGCTGCGCCGTCCCGCCCGGCTGGCCGCGGTGGGCGTGTACGACCAGGCCACGGAGTCGAGCGTCCTGCCCGGCTCCCTCCCCGTCGGTCCGCACCGGTGAGCCCGGACGGGGGGCTCTCCGGCCGCCAGCCCAAGGCGGTGCAGAGCGCGCTGGCGGTGCTCGAGGCGGTGGCGACGGCCGGGGCGGGGGTGACCGCGCGCGAGGTCGCCGAGTCGCTCGAGCTGCCACCGGCGACGGCCTACCGGCTGCTCAACCTGCTGGTGGGGGAGGAGTACCTGGTCCGGCTCCCGGACCTGCGCGGGTTCGCGCTGGGCCGGAAGGTGGCCGGGCTGGCCGGGGCGATCGCGCCGGTCCGGGTGCCGTCGGCCGCACGCACGGTGCTCGCCGGGCTGCGCGGCCGGGTGCGGGCAGGCGTGCACCTCGTGCTGTACACGGCGACCAGCCTGCGGGTCGTCGACGAGGACCCCGACATGCCGCTGGCCTCGGCGTCCCTCGTCGAGCGACACCTGCACGCGACCGCGGCGGGGCGGCTGCTGCTCGCCGAGCAGCCGGAGTGGCGCGAGCTGCTGCCGCCGTCCCGGCTCACGCGGCTGACGCCGTCGACCGTGGCGACGGCGGACCGGCTCGACGCCTGCCTCGACGAGGTCCGTGCGCGCGGCTGGTCGCAGCAGGCGGGCGAGCTGCACCCGGGGACGGCGTGCCTCGCGGTCGCGGTGCGCTCGGCGACCGGGGAGCTGGTCGCAGGCGTGGTGGTGACCAGCGCCCGCGGTGCCGTGCCGGTGGAGCAGCTGGAGCCGGCGCGGGAGTGCGCGGCCGAGCTGGCGCCGCTGCTGTCCTGAGCGCCGGGTGGCAACGGAGGGGCGGCGCTCTGGCAGGCTGCGACTCCCGTCGCCGACCCGAGGAGGACACGCCGTGCCGCCGTCGCCGGGCCCGCTCGCGGGGCTGACCGTCGTGGAGCTGACGTCGACGTTCCTCGGTCCGTACTGCGCGGTGCTCATGGCGCAGATGGGGGCCAGGGTGGTCAAGGTCGAGCCACCGGGCGGCGACATCATCCGCGGCGTCGGCGACGAGCACGGCTCCGGGCTGGGTCCGGCGTTCCTCACGTTCAACCGCGGCAAGGAGTCCGTCGTCCTCGACCTGACGACGCCGGCCGGGCGGGCGGCCCTCGACCGGCTGGTCGACGAGGCCGACGTCGTCCTGCACAACATGCGGCCGCGGGCCGCCGCCCGGCTCGGCGTCGACGCCGAGACGGTCCTGGCCCGCAACCCCCGGGTCGTCCACTGCGCCGCCGTCGGCTACGGCTCCGCCGGCCCGTACCGCGACGAGCCGGCCTACGACGACGTCGTCCAGGGCGTCTCGGGCCTGGCCGCCGTCCAGGGCGGCACCGGGGAGCCGCAGTACGTGCGCACCCAGGTGGTCGACAAGACCGTCGGGGTCATGGCCCTGGCCGCCGTCCTCGCCGCGCTCCACGAGCGGTCGGTCTCCGGCCGCGGTCAGGCCGTCGAGGTGCCGATGTTCGAGTCCATGGCGGGCTTCCTGCTCATGGAGCAGCAGGGCGCCCGGGTGTACGCCGGCCGCACCGACGGCACCGGCTACGCCCGCACGGCCTCGCCCTACCGCCGGCCGCACCGCACCGCCGACGGCGTGATCGCGGTGTTGCTCTACACCGACGCACACTGGCGGGACTTCTTCCGGCTGGTCGACCGGCCCGACCTCGCCGACGACCCGGAGCTGACCACCATCCGCGGGCGCACCCGCCGCATCGACGAGCTGTACCGGCTGGTCGACGAGGAGCTCGCCCGCCGTCCCACCGCGCACTGGCTGCGGGTGCTGCGCGAGCGGCACGTCCCGGTGATGCCGGTGAACACCGTCGACGACCTCTTCGACGACGAGCACCTGGCCGCGGTCGGCTTCTTCGAGACCGTCGAGCACCCGACCGAGGGGACGCTCGTGCACGCCCGGCTGCCGTGGACCTTCGGGCGCAGCGGCGCCCCCGTGCTCCCGGGCGCGCCCGCGCTGGGCCAGCACACGGAGGAGACGCTGCGCCGGCTCGGCCTCGACGACGACGCCGTGCGCGCCGCCGGGACCGCCCGGCCGGTCACCGGGGAGCGGTCCGCCCCGGGGTGAGGGCGGCGGCCCGCTCGGCCGACAGGACCAGCGCGGCCGCGGCGAGCGTGCAGGCCGCGACCGCACCGAACGCCGCGCCGTACCCGGCCACCTCGATCAGCGCGCCCGCCGCGACCGGGGCGACCACCCGGCCCAGCTGCCCGGCCAGGGCCTGGCCGCCGGAGACCGACGCGAAGACGGCGGCGGGCACGTAGCTGCCCAGCAGTGCCGGGCGGGCGATGTGGATCACGCCGAACCCGGCTCCGAACAGCAGCACGAACAGCACCGTCGACACCGGCTGGGGCAGGGCGAACAGCAGCCCGACGCCGACCGCCTGACCGGCGATCAGCGACGCGCTGACCGGACCGGTGCCCCACCGCCCGGCCAGCGCGGTGAACGCCACCCGCCCGGCCACCGACATCGCGCCGAGCGCACCGGCCGCCGTCGCGGCCAGCGCGGGGGGCGCGCCCCGCTCGAGCAGGTGGGCGACCAGGTGCACGGCGACGGCGGTGATGGCCAGCATCTCCAGCGCCGTGGCCAGGGTCAGCCGGCGCACCGCGGGGTCCCTCCAGGGGTCGGCCGGGGCGGCGGGCGGGTCGGCCGCCGGCAGCCTGGGACCGGGCTCCGCAGCGGGCCGGGGGGACGCCGCGTCGCCGTCCGGGGCGAGGCCGAGGTCGGCCGGCGAGCGCCGCAGCACCAGCGCCTGCGGCACCGCGCAGAGCGCCACCAGCCCGGCCAGCACCAGCAGGGCGCCGCGCCACCCGAGCGCGTCGATGAGCGCCTGCGACGTCGGCAGGAAGACGGTGGAGGCGAAGCCGGCGACCACGGTGAGGGTGAGCAGCGCGGCCCGCCGGTCGCGGCGGAACCACGTGTTGATGACCGCGTACGCCGGCTCGTAGAGGACGGCCGCGCAGGCCAGCCCGATGCCGGTGAACACCAGGTACAGCTGCGGCAGGCTGCGCACCTGGGACCAGCCGACGACGCACGCCGCGCCGAGCAGGCTGCCCGCGGTCATCAGCCAGCGGGCCCCGTACCGGTCCAGCCAGCGGCCCACGCCGACGGCCGCCGCCCCGGTGACGGCCATGGCCAGGGTCAGCGCGCCGGACAGCTGCGCGGTGCTGGCCTCGAGGTCGCGCCGCATCGGCACGAGGAAGACCGCGAAGGAGTAGAAGAGCACCCCGTAGGCGACCGTCTCCGTGACCGCCAGCGCCCACACCATCCGCCAGCCGGGGAAGTCCCGGCGCCGCCGGGCGGGCACCTCCTGCGTCGACATCGCGGTCAGCGGGACCTCACGAGCCGCGGCGGGCGACCCTGCCGGAGCCGGCCTGGTCGACCGGGTAGACGAGGACGTCGGCGACGACGACGTGCGGCGGCCGGTCGGCGATCCAGGTGACGACGTCGGCGACGTCCTCGGCCGCCAGCGGCGTCATCCCCTCGTAGACGGCCCTCGCCGGAGCCTCCTCGCCGGCGAAGCGGACGAGGGAGAACTCGGTCTCCACCATGCCCGGGTCGACCTGGCTGACCCGCACCCCGCTGCCGAGGACGTCCATCCGCATGCCGCGGGTGATCCGCTCGACCGCGGCCTTGGTGGCGCAGTACACCGCGCCGCCGGGGTAGACCTCGCGCCCGGCGTTGGAGCCGATGTTGATGACGTGCCCGGCGCCGCGCTCGACCATCCCGGGCAGCACGCAGGCCGAGACGTTGAGCAGGCCGCGGACGTTGGTGTCCAGCATCCGGTCCCAGTCGTCCGGGTCGTCGGTGTGGATCGGCCCGCGGCCGGCGGCCAGCCCGGCGTTGTTGACCAGCACGTCGACCGGCGTCCATTCCGCGGGCAGCGAGGTCAGGGCGGCCGACACCTGGGCGCGGTCCCGGACGTCGAGGGTCAGCGGCAGGACGGCGTCCCCGTGCCGGGCGCGCAGGTCCGCCAGCCGCTCGGTGCGGCGGGCGGCGGCGACCACCCGGTCGCCGCCGGCGAGGAATGCCTCGGCGCAGGCCCGGCCGATGCCGCTCGAGGCTCCGGTCACCAGCACGACGCGTCCAGGGCTCACAGGGTCTCCGATGCTCGGGGGATGGGCGGGCTCAGGTGCGGGCGGCGGGCCGGAGCGCCGGCCCGGGAGCCCGACGGCGCCCGGGTGCGGCGGAAGGCGACCGGCTCGGTGCCGGCGTCGCCGACGAGCTGGGTGTCGAGGTAGGAGTCGCGGGACCTCTCGACGTGCACCCGCATGGCCGTGGCGGCCTCCGCGGCCCGGCCGGCCGCGATCAGCTCGGCGACCTCCCGGTGCTCGGCCCAGGCGCGCGGCGCGATCGTGCCGACCAGCGGCGCGAAGAACCAGCGGCTGCGCTGGGAGAGCTGCTCGCCGAACTCCAGCAGCAGGTGGTTGCGCGCGCAGAGCAGCACGGTGCGGTGGAACCGCGCGGTGTGCCCGGCCATCTGCTGGGTGGGGACGCCGCGCGCCCAGTCGGCGTCGGCCTCGTCGCAGATGGCGAGCAGCGCCTCGGCGTCCTCGGGCGTGCACCGCTGCGCGGCCAGCTCCGCGGCGGAGCGCTCCACCACCTCCCGGGCCTCGAAGAACTCCTCGACCTGCTGCCGGGTGGGCTGGTTGACGAAGGCCCCGTGGCGCGGTCGCAGGGTGATCCAGCCGTCGCGGTGCAGCCGCTGCAGGGCCTCGCGCACCGGCCCGCGGCTCACCCCGAGCTCGGCGGCGAGGCGCTCCTCGACGAGGTGGTCACCGGGCGCGAGCGTGCGGGAGATGAGCAGTTCCTGCAGCCGCCCGTACACGTGCTCGCGCAGCGGGACGGCCTGGATGTGGTCGGCGCCGGACACCTGCGTCATCGACCTCCCGCCTCGGTGTGCACCGGGAGCGTCGCACAAATCGTAAACAGTAGACAAGCGCATCTGTGAGCTGCTTCACTCGGCGACCGACCGCACGGCTCCACCCCGAGCCCGTCCGGACGAGGAGGAGCCCGACCCGGGGAGCCGACGACCGCACCCACCAGGAAGGCCAACGATGACCTCCACCCCGATCCCCGCCCGGCCGGTCCGACGGCTGCTCGGCACGGCTCTGGCCGCGACCCTCCTGCTCACCGCCTGCGGCGGAGGCGACTCCGGCGGCGGGACGGGCGGCGAGGGCGCGCAGGCCGGCGGCACCCTGACCTTCGCCACGGGCGGCACCGGCGGCGTCTACTACCCCTACGGCGGCGGCATCGCGAACCTGCTCAGCTCGCAGCTGGACGGCACGGTCGTGACGGTCCAGGAGACGAACGCGTCGGTCGACAACATGCAGCTGCTGGCCTCCGGGCAGGCGCAGCTGGCCTTCGGCCTCGGCGACGTCGTCTCCGACGCGGCCAACGGCGAGAACACCTTCTCCGAGCCGCTGCCGATCTGCTCGCTCGGCAACATCTACAACAACTTCACCCACGTCTTCACGACCGCCGACACCGGCATCACCTCGATCGAGGACGTGCGCGGCAAGCGGGTGTCGGTCGGTGCCGTCGGCTCGGCCTCCGAGGTCACCGCCGACCGCATCCTGCAGGCGGCCGGCATCGACCCGCAGGCCGACATCGAGCGCGCCCAGCTCGGCGTCGCCGAGACCGTCGCGGCCATCCAGGACGGCACCGTCGACGTCGGCTTCTGGTCCGGCGGCCTGCCCACCGGCGCGATCGTCGACCTGGCCAGCACCGACGAGCTGGTGCTCCTCCCGACCGCGGACTACGTCGACGAGATGGCCCAGCAGTACGGCGACTACTACTTCGCCGACGAGATCCCGGCCGACACCTACGAGGGCCAGACCGAGCCCTCCCCGCAGGTGGTGTCCCCGAACATCCTGGTCGTCCGGGAGGACATGGACCAGCAGCTGCAGCAGGACATCACCCGCACGATCTTCGAGAACAAGCAGCAGCTGCTCACGGTCCACCCGGCGGCCGAGGAGCTCGACCCCGCCACGGCCGGCGACGTCGCCTTCATCGAGACCTGCCCCGGCGCCCAGGCCTACTTCGACTCGGTCGGCTGACCGGCAGACGCCGCAGCGAGGGAGGACCGGTCGTGGTCGCGCCGCCGGGGGCCGGGGCTCGCGCCGCGGGCCCCGGCGGCGCGCCCGCCCGCCGCCGGACGCTGCGGTGGCTCGCCGCCCTCGTGCTGGTGGGAGCCGCCGTGCTGGTCGGGGCGGGGGCCGCCGCGACGACGGCGGCGCCGGCCGGCAGCGAGGGCCGCGCGGTCGTCGTCCGGACGCCGGACGGCGAGGTGCTCGCCAGGGTCCCGCTGACCGGGGACCGGTTCGCGGTCGGCTACCGCAACAGCGTCTACACCACCCTGGCCGAGGAGCGGTACCGCGTCCTCCCGGACGGCCGCTTCGCCCTCGTCGAGATCGCCGCCGACCAGGTGGCGGTGCTCGAGGAGTACTACGCCCTCCCCGGCGCCCCCCGGCCGGCACCGCCCGGCGACCGCCGCGGGCACGTTGCCGAGCCCGACCCCGGCCGGCCCGCCGTCTTCGACGTCCTGAACATCGCCGCCACCGACCTGGGCGAGCGCACCCTGTACGTCCCGGGCGCCGCCCCCGTCCCGATCTGGCGGCTCGTGACGGGGGAGGACCCCACCGTGCTACTGGAGACCGAGCGATGAAGATGAAGCTGCCGGGCCGCGCCCGGACGCACGCGGCCGAGGACGACCAGGCCCGCGCCGAGCACCTGCGGCACGACGGCGTCCACAAGGCCGCGCACCACGCCGCGCACCGGCAGGGCGGTATCGTGGACGTCGCCACCCTGGACAAGACCCCTGGCGCCGAGCCCCTCGACGATCCCGACCGGATCGACGAGGAGGCGCTGATCGCCGAGTTCGAGGCCGAGAAGCCCGCGCGCCACCTCACCGGCTGGCCCAGCTGGGTCACCTCGGTGGTCGGTGTCGGGCTGTCCCTCTTCGCCCTCTACTGGGTCTTCAACCCCATGCCGCGGCAGGTGTACCTGCCGGTGTTCCTCTCCGTCGGCCTGTTCCTGACCTTCCTCACCTACCGCGGCTGGCCGCGGTCGGCCAAGGCCAGGGAGGCCGGCAAGCGGGACTCCCCGAACGTCCTCGACTGGCTGCTGGCGCTCGTCTCGCTGGTGCCCGGCCTCTACATGGTGTCGGACTGGCAGGGCTTCTTCCGGCGGGCGATCCTGCCGACCGACACCGACCTGATCATCGGCACGCTGCTGATCCTGCTGTGCCTGGAAGCCGCCCGGCGCACCGTCGGCGTCCTGGTCCCGGTCGTCGTCCTGCTGTTCATCGCCTCGGCGTACTGGGGCTCGTTCCTGCCCGCGCCGTTCACCACGGCCAACTTCGGCTGGCCGCGGCTGGTCGGGCACAACGTGATGGGCACGCAGGGCATCTTCGGCACGCCGCTGGAGGTCGCCGCGACCTACATCATCCTGTTCACCATCTACGGCGCCGTCCTGGCCGCGTCCGGCGCCACCCGCTTCTTCATCGACCTGTCGTTCGCCGCGTTCGGGCAGTCCCCGGCCGGACCCGGCCGCACGGTGACCCTCTCGGGCTTCCTGCTGGGCACGGTGTCCGGCTCCGGTGTGGCGACCACCGTCACCCTCGGTGGCATCTCCTGGCCGCTGCTCAAGCGGGCCGGCTACCCGGCCGAGGCCGGCGGCGGCGTGCTGGCGGCGGCCGGCATCGGCGCGATCATGTCGCCGCCGACCCTGGGCGCGGCGGCGTTCATCATCGCCGAGCTGCTGCAGGTGTCCTACCTCGAGGTGCTGATCTGGGCGACGATCCCGACCGTCCTGTACTACCTCGGGATCATCCTGGCGATCGAGATGGACGCCCGGCGGCACAAGACGCACACCGTCGCCATCGAGACGCAGTCGCCGTGGAAGCTGCTGCTCCGCTTCGGCTACCACTTCTCGTCGCTGGCCGCGATCGTCGTCTTCCTGGTGCTCGGCTACACGCCGTTCCGCGCGGTCGTCTACGCCACCGTGCTGGCCTTCCTGCTCAGCTTCCTCGAGCGGCGGTCGTGGATGACGCCCCGGCGGATCTGGTCGGCGCTGGCGCAGGGCGCGACCGGTGCGCTCTCGGTCATCCCGGTCATGGCCGTCGCCGGCATCATCGTCGGCGTCATGACCCTCACCGGGCTGGCCCTGCGGCTGGCCGGGATCATCGTCGACTTCTCCAACGGCAACGTCGTCCTCACCGCGCTGTTCTCCGCGGCGGTCGTCGTCCTGCTGGGGCTGGCGGTGCCGGTGACGGCGAGCTTCATCATCTCGTTCGTCGTCATCTCGCCGGCGCTGCAGCAGGTGGGCGTCGAGCCGTTCGCCGCGGCGATGTTCATCTTCTACTACGCGGTGCTCAGCGAGGTCTCCCCGCCGACGGCGCTCTCCCCGTTCGCCGCCGCGGCGATCACCGGCGGCAAGCCGGTGAAGACGATGTGGCTGACGTGGAAGTACACGCTGCCGGCGTTCCTCGTGCCGTTCATCTTCGTGCTCTCCCCGCGCGGCGTCGGGCTGCTCTTCGAGGGCGGCACGGAGACGGTGGCGATCGCCTTCGTGACCTCCGTCTTCGCGGTCGCCTCGCTGGCCGTGGTCACCGGCGCCTGGCTGTTCGGGCCGGCACGGGTCCCCGAGCGGCTGCTGTTCCTGGTCGCCGCCATCGCGCTGCTGGTCATGACGCCGACGTTCATCGCCGTCGGCGCGGCCTTCCTCGTCGCCGGCGTGCTCGTGCACCTGCTCACCCGCCGCCGGAACCGGGCGCACGACGCGGACGGCGACCGGGACGTCGCCCCGACGACCGGGCAGGAGGCGGTCGGCGGAGCGGCGACGGGAGCCCCGCAGCCGGCGTCGTCCCCCGTCGCCGGCGCCCCGGCGCCGGGAGACCGGCCGCGGACGGAGCGGTGAGCCCCCGGCTCATCAGCGGCGTCGCCGACCTGCACGTGCACGGGGCCCCGAGCCTCGTGCCGCGGCACGGCCTCGACCACGAGGTCGTCGGCGCGCACGCGCAGGTCGGGGTGGACCTCGCCGTCCTCAAGGCGCACGAGGGGTCGACGGCGGAGCGGGCGGCGCTCGCCCGCGAGCGGGCGGGGACCGGCGGCGTCCAGGTCCTGGGCGGCATCGTGCTCAACTCGCCGGTCGGCGGGGCCAACCCCGACGCGGTGGAGGTGGCCGCCCGGCTCGGCGGGCGCGTGGTGTGGATGCCGACGGTCTCCGCACCCGCGCACGTCGCGTCGGCGGCCCGCCCCGAGCTGTCGGTGCACCGGACGCTGTCCTTCCGGCAGGTCGACGTCCTGGGCGCGGACGGCGCGCTGCTGCCCGCGTGGCAGGAGGTGCTCGACGTGGTCGCAGCAGCCGACCTGGTGCTGGCCTCGGGCCACCTCACCTGCGCGGAGGCGCTGGTGCTCTTCCGCGCCGCCCGCACCGCCGGGGTGCGCCGGATGCTGCTCAACCACCCGCGCATGCCGTTCCTGCGGTGGGACGACGCCGCCGCGCCGGAGCTCGCCCGGCTCGGCGTGGTGCTGGAGCTGGGCATCCTGCCCGATCTCCTCACCCCCGACGGGCCGCGGTCGACCACGCTCGGCGAGGTCTACCCGCACGACCAGCTGGCCTTCGGCGGCGACCTCGGCCACGCGGACCACCCGACGATGGCCGAGGCGCTGCCCGGCTGGCTGGCCGAGCTGGAGACCTGCCTGGGCGAGGCGGGCACCGAGCGGGCGCTCACCACCGTCGGCCGCGAGCTGGTGCTGCGGTGATCCGGGTCGCGCTCCTGCCGGGGGACGGCGTCGGCGCCGAGGTGCTCGACGGGCCGACGCGGCTGCTGCAGCGGCTGGCCGCCGACGGCGCGGTCGAGGTGACCGGGCCGTGGCCGGTCGGCGCCCGGGCCGCGGCGGCGACCGGCGACGTCCTGCCCGAGGAGACGCTGGCCGCCTGCGACGCCGCCGACGCGCTGCTGCTCGGCGCGGTGGGGGAGGACCCACGCGTGCCGGCCGAGGTGTGCCCGCGCCCGGAGGTCGCCCTGCACCGGCTGCGGGAGCGCTACGACCTGCGCGTGTCGGTGCGCGGCATCCCGTTCCCCGACGGGCGGGAGCTCACCGTCGTCCGCAACCTCGCCGGCGGCTCCTACGGCGGTGCCGACGACCGCCTGTTCCGGCCCGACGGCAGCGAGGCCGCCGACGTGCTGCGGCTGACCCGGGAGCGGGTGGCCGAGGTGGTGCACCTGGCCTGCGACGAGCTCGAGCGGCGGGGCGGTGGACGGCTGGTGTCGGTGGACAAGGCCAACCTCTACGCCACCGGCCGGCTGTGGCGGCAGGTCGCCACCGAGGTCACCCGCGAGCGCGGCGTCGCCGTCGAGCACCGCTACGTCGACCGGGCGGCCTACGAGCTGGGTGCCGGGGCCGAGGTCCCCGACGTCCTGGTGACCGAGGGGCTGCTCGGCGACGTCCTGTCCGACCTCGCCGCGGGCCGGGCTGGCTCCCCGGCGCTGTGCGGCTCGGCCTCGGTCCACCCGGGGGAGCCGGTGCGCGGCCGGTGCGCCGGGCTGTTCGAGCCGGCGCACGGGTCGGCGCCGCGGCGGGCGCTGCGCGACCAGGTCGACCCGCTCGGGGGCTTCCTCGCGCTGGCCGCCCTGCTCCGGCACTTCCCGGCCACCCGGGAGCTCGGCGAGCGGGTGCGGGCCGCGGTCGACACCGTGCTGCGGTCGGGCCCGTGGACCTACGACCTGGCCCCGGAGGGGATCCCGCCGGCGTCGACCACCGCGGTCGCCGACGCGGTGCTGGCGGCCTTCGACGCCGGCGACGCGGCGACCGCCCCCGGAGCCGTCGTCGAGGAGCCCGACGTGCGCGTGCCGGCCGACGTCCTCGGGACGTGGACGGTCGACGTGCTCGAGGCCGTCGGCGTCCGGCCGGCCCACGCCCGCGACGTCGCCCACGTGCTCGGCTACGCCGACCTGTCGGGCATCGACTCGCACGGCATCGCCCGGCTGCCCGCCTACGTCGGCGCGATCGGCAACGGCGTCATCGCGGTCGACGGGGAGCCGAGCGTGCACTCCGACGGCGGCGCGGTGGCGCTGGTCGACGGCCACGACCTGCTCGGCCACCCGGTCACCACGCTCGCGTTCGACGAGGCGGTCCAGCGGGCGCGGCGGTACGGCGTCGGCTGGGTCGACGTGCGCAGGAGCAGCCACCACGGCGCCAGCGGCTCCTACGTGTACGACGCGGCGAGGCTCGGGCTGGTCGGGCTCGCCGCGACCAACACCGGGCCGATCGTCGCGCCCACGGGGGCCGCCCGCCCGTACCTGGGCACCAACCCGCTGGCGCTCGGGATGCCGGTGGCCGGCGAGGAGCCGATGGTCTTCGACATGGCGACCTCCGCGGTCGCCGGCGGCAAGTTCGAGATCGCCCTGCGCCTGGGCAAGCCGGTGCCGCCCGGCTGGGGCGTGGACGCCGAGGGCCGGCCGACGACCGACCCGGCCGCGGTCTACCCGGGCAGGGGCGCGCTGCTGCCGCTGGGCAGCGACCGCGAGCGGTCCAGCCACAAGGGCTACGGGCTGGGTCTGCTGGTCGAGCTCCTCACCGCGGTCCTGGCCGGTGGGCCGACGGGGCCCGGGGTGGGCAACCTGACGTTCCGGTCCGGCGCCCGGCCGCCGCGGACCAGCCACCTGGTCGTCGTCCTCGACCCGGCGCGGCTGGGCGACCCGGCGGCCATCAGCAGCGGGGCCGCCCGGCTGCTCGCCGGGCTGCGGGCGCTGGCGCCGGTGGACCCCGACCTCCCCGTGCGGACGCCGGGACAGCGGGCCGCCGCCGAGCGGGCGCTGCGCCGGGCGCACGGGATCCCGCTGGACGCCGAGACGCACCGGGCGCTGCAGGCGCTGGCCGGGCAGCTGGGCCGCCCGCTGGGAGCCGCGCGTGGCTGACCCGGCCGGGGAGGCCGACGGCGACCCGGTCGAACCCGGCCGGCGCCGCGCGGCCGGGGTCCGGCGCGCCCGGTCCCCGGCCGCGGTGGGCGCCGTGCTCCGGGCGGTGGCCGTCTCGGTGCTCGGCGTGCTGCCGGCCTTCCTCGTCGGTGCACTGGCGGTGCAGATCCGCGCCGACCTCGACGTCGGCCTCGGCCTGTTCGGCCTGGCCGCGGCGACGCTGTTCACCGTCTCCGGCTGCCTGGCCCGCCCCGGCGGCCGGCTGGTGCAGCGGCTCGGGTCGCGCCGGGGTGCCGCCCTGGCCGCGGCGCTGGCCACGACCTCGCTCACCGTCATCGCCCTCGCCGACTCACCGGCCGCGCTGGTCGCCGGGCTGGCCGTCGGCGGCCTGGGCAACGCCGTGGCCCAGCCGTCGGCCAACGCGGGGGTCTCCGAGCTGGTCACCGAGCACCGGCTCGGCGTCGCCTTCGGCATCAAGCAGTCCTCGATCCCCGCGGCGACGCTGCTCGGCGGCCTCGCCGTCCCCGGGGTGGCACTGGTCTTCGGCTGGCGGTGGGCGGTCGCCGGCGCCGTCGGTCTCGCCGTCGTCCTGCTGCTGGCCTCGCTGGCCGGCGGCCGGGACGCCGGGCGGAGGGCCGGCCCGGCGCGCGCCCCCGCCGCCCGGGCGCCGGACAAGGGACTGCCCCGCGGCGGCCTGGTGGTGCTCACCGCCGGCGGGTTCCTCGGCTCGGCCGCGGCCACCCCGACCGGGGTCTTCCTCGTCGACTCCGCGGTCGCGGCGGGGATGGGCGCGGGCGCGGCCGGGCTGCTGTTCGCGGCCTGCTCGGTGCTGGGGCTCGTCGTCCGGATCGGCTTCGGGTGGTGGGTCGACCGGCACCCCGGGCGCAGCGCCTACCTGTTCATCGCCAACCTGCTCGCGCTCGGCACCCTGGGCTACGCCCTGCTGGCCTCGGGCTCGGTGCCGGCCTCCGTCGCCGGCGGGGTGCTGGCCTACGGCGCCGGCTGGGCGTGGACCGGGCTGTTCCACTTCACGGTCATCCGCGACAACCGGGGCGCCGCCGCGTCGGTCACCGGCTTCGTGCAGACCGGGCTGTCGCTGGGAGCCGCCACCGGGCCGCTGCTGTTCGGCTTCGTCGCCCAGGCCTCCTACTCGGCCGCCTGGCTCACGACCGCCGCCCTCAGCCTCGCCGGTGCCGTCACGGTGCGGGTCAGCCGCCGGATGGTGCGCCGCTCGCGCGGGCTGCCGGTGGGCGGGCGCCGGCCGCTCCGCTCCGCCCGCAGGCACCCGCCCGTCCCGTCCCCCGAGGAGGAGATGCACCGATGAGCACCTGCCGGCTGCACCCGCGCGGCCCGAGCCCCGACCCGGCCCTGCTGGACCGGTGCCGGGCCCTGCCGACGAGCACCCTGTCCGACAGCATGGAGCGCACCGGCGGCGTCTGCGGCGTGCACCCGGTGCCGGGCGGGCGGTGGCCACGGGTCGCCGGCCCCGCGCTGACCGTGCGCACCCGCCCCGGCGACAACCTCGTCGTGCACCGGGCCCTCGACCTCGCCGAGCCCGGCGACGTGCTCGTCGTCGACGCCGGCGGCA
This sequence comes from Geodermatophilus siccatus, assembly GCF_900103785.1. Lineage (GTDB taxonomy): Bacteria > Actinomycetota > Actinomycetes > Mycobacteriales > Geodermatophilaceae > Geodermatophilus > Geodermatophilus siccatus. The sequence continues at coordinate 264,370 of NZ_FNHE01000005.1, forward strand.
CCCTCGACCGGGCCGTGCTCGGCGAGCTCATGGCCCGCTGGGCCACGGCCCGGGGGCTGGCCGCGCTGGTCGTCGACGGCGCCGTCCGCGACGTCGAGGGGCTGGCGGCGGGCCCGCTGCCGGTCCTCGCCCGCGGGATCAACCACCTCGGCCCCTACAAGGTCGGTCCGGGGGAGATCGGCGGCCCGGTGCACGCCGGCGGCACGGTCGTCCGCTCCGGCGACGTGGTGGTCGCCGACGCCGACGGGGTCGTGGTGGTGCCGCGCGAGCGCCTGGCCGAGGTGGTCGCGGCGGGCGAGCGGCAGCTGCGCGCCGAGGAGGCCGTGCTCGCCGACATCGCGGCCGGCACCTGGGACCGGTCGTGGGTGCTCGCCGCGCTGACCGAGGTGCCGGTCGGCGGGGAGGTGCGCCCGTGACCCGGTGGGGGCTGGTCGGCTTCGGCGAGGCCGGCCGGGTCATCGGCGGCGCGCTGGCCGCTTCCGGGGCCGACCTGGCGGTGCACGACCGGCTGCTCGCCGACCCGGACCGCGGCCCGGAGCTGGCCCAGGCGGTCCGCGCGGCCGGGGCACGGCCCGTCGCCGACGTCGCGGGGCTCGCCGACCGCGACGTGGTCCTGTCGCTGGTCACCCCGGCCACCGCGCTGGCCGCGGCCGAGGGGTTCGCGGCCTCAGCCCGGGACGGCGTCCTCTACGTCGACCTGAACTCCACGGCGCCGCGGGTCAAGGAGGCGGTGGCCGCCGCGCTGCCCGCCGCCCGCGTCGTCGACGGGGTGATGACCGGCGGCGGCATCCGGCTCGACGGCCGCCGCATCCCGATCTCCCTGGCCGGGCCGGACGCCGGCGAGGCGGGCCGGCTGCTGTGCGGCGCCGGCCTCAGCGCGGCCGTCGTCGGCGAGCGGGTGGGCGCCGCCGCGGCGCTGAAGATGCTGCGCAGCGTCGTGGTCAAGGGCCTCGAGGGGCTGTGGACCGAGGCGCTCCTGGCGGCGGCGGAGCTCGACGTCGTGGAGCCGCTGCTCGCCATGGTCGAGGAGACGCTGGACCGCTGGCCGACCCGCGACTTCGCCACGATGCTCGTCACCACCCACGTCGGGCACGCCGGCCGCCGGCAGGTCGAGGCGCGGATGGTGCGCGACACCGTGGCCGGCACGGGGGTGGAGCCGCTGATGTCGGCCGCGCTGGTGGCCCGCCAGGAGCGCACCGCGCGCGAGCTGGAGCAGGCCGGACGGCGGCCGGGGGAGGTGCCGCCGACCCTGGCCGAGGCCTTGGAGGTGCTGCGCTCCCTGCCCGGCTGAACCGAACTGTCGGACCCTCCGGGCAAGGTGGCGGTGGCATGCCACACGCACTCCGGGGAGGGAATGCCGTGAAACTCGAGCCCCGGGCCGCCGACCTCGACCTCGCCGACTTCGAGACCGCCCTGCTGCGGGCCGCGGTCGGCGACTACTCCGCCGAGGCGGCGGTCCTCCTGCTGGCCAACGCCGGCCACTGGCTGCCGCAGCTGCAGGCGGCGGGCCTGGTGTGCCTGCTCGACGACGTCGACGGCGAGGGGCTCTGGGCGCAGGTCGCCTGGCCCGAGGTCGACGCCGCGCTGCGCGCCGGCACCATCGGCGGCAACGGGAGCCAGCTGCGCCTGCTGCGCGCCGCCGCCTCGCTCGCCGACGGGCAGCCGGTCGACCTGAGCGACCTCGCCGCCGGCCTCGACCGCGCCGCCCTCGCGCTGCTGCTGGCCGCCGTCGCCCACGCCGGGGGCAGCCACGGCGACGACCAGCCGCCGCTGGCTGCCTGGCCCGTGCGCGCCTGACCCTGCCGCGCCCGGCCGTCTCCCCACGGCGAACACGGGCGCGGGACACCCGTGCGCCGGTCCAGGATCGGCACGTGGACGTCGTCGAGGTGGTCCCGGGCCTGCACCTGCTGCGGCTGCCCGTCGCCAACGCCTGGCTGTGGCGCGAGGCCGACGGCGCCACGCTGGTCGACACCGGCCCGCCCGGCAGCGGCCCGGCGGTCGCCGCGGCCCTGCGGTCCCTCGGTCTGCGGCGGGAGGACGTGCGCCGCGTCGTGCTGACCCACTCCCACGACGACCACGCCGGCTCCGCGGCGGAGATCGCGTCCTGGGCCGGCGCCGAGGTCGTCGTGGGGCGCGCGGACGCCCCCGTCGTGCGGGGCGACGTCCCCGGACCCCCGCCGTCCTCCACCGCAGCCGAGCGGGCGCTGCACGCCGCCGTCGCCGCCGGCCTGCAGCCCGCGCCGGCCTGCCGGGTGGACCGGGAGGTCGACGACGGGGACGTCCTGGACCTCGCCGGCGGTGCGACGGTCCTCGGCCTGCCGGGCCACACCCCGGGCAGCATCGCCCTGCACCTGCCGCGGCACCGGGTGCTGATCACCGGCGACACCGCCGCCGAGCACCAGGGGCAGGCCATCCTGGGCCCCTTCAGCACCGACCGCGGCCAGGCGTGGGCGGACCTGCAGCGGCTCGCCGCGCTGGACGTCGCGGTCGCCTGCCCCGGCCATGGCGACCCCATCCGGCCCGACGCCGCCGCGGCACTCCGCCGGGCCACCGACCCCTTCGCCTGACCGCCGGCCGGGACCGCGCCCTCAGGCCCGCGCGGCCGCCCGGCGCTGCCGGTGCGCGGCCACCAGCGCGGGGCGCTCGCGCAGCAGCAGGTGCCGGCCGAGCACGACGACCAGCCCCGCGACGACGGCGAGGGCGGCGGTCGCGGTCCAGGCCACGGCGTAGGAGCTCACCGAGAGCAGCCCGCCGAAGGCCAGCGGCCCGGCTGCTGCGCCCAGCCCCATGCCGCCCTGGGTGATCGACGTCGCCTGGGCGGCCATGCCGTGGTGCATCCGGGTGACGGCGTAGGTCGACAGCCCGGCCCACGCCCAGCCGGTGCAGTAGCCGACCACCGCGCCGACGGCGATGAGCGCCTCGACGCCGGTGCCGAGCAGCGCGTAGGACAGCCCGCCCACCGACATCTGCGCGGCGACGACGAGCAGCCAGCGGGTGCGCACGCGGTCGGCCAGCCACCCGACGAGCACCCGGGCCAGCGCTCCCACCCCGCTGGCCACCGCGGCGAGCACGCCGGCGGTCGCCGGGGCGATGCCGCCCGCGACGGCGGTGCTGACGGCGAAGGAGCCCAGCGCGTTGCCGGTGCCGGCACCGAGCGCCAGCCCGGCGGCGAGCACGTACAGCGGCGCGCGGCGGAACGGCCCGGCCGCCTCCGACGGCGGTGACGACGACCCGGCCGACCCCAGCCGCCGCGGACCCGGCACGGACAGGACGACGAGCAGCGCCAGGACCGCGCCCAGGCCGAACGCCGTCCGCCAGCCCAGCGGGATGGCGACCAGCGGGACCGCCACGCCGGCCAGCAGCGTCGACAGCGGGATCGCCGCCTGCTTGAGGCCGTAGGCCAGGCCCTGCCGCCCGGCGGACACCGAGCGCGCGATGAGGTCGTTGCTCGCCGGCTGCCCGATGCCGTTGCCCCACCCGGCGACGACGAGCGCGACGACGAGGACGGCGGGATCGCGAGCGGCCAGCGCGACGACGAGCATCGTGAGCGCCGCGGTGAGCCCGGAGAGCCGCACGACCCGGACGGTGCCGAGCGTGCGCACCAGCGTCCCGGCGGAGAGGGCCGACACCGCCGAGGTGGCGAAGAACGCGGCCACCAGCACGCCGAGCAGGGACGGGCCGACGTCGAGGTCGGCGCGCACCTGCACCCACAGCACGCCGACGAGGTAGGCCGGGAGCACGCCCGCGGTGGTCACCGTGACCGCCGCGGTCGCCGCGCGGGCCGGGCCCGCGGGCCGCCCCCGGCCGCTGCTCACGAGGCCCTGCTCACGAGGCCCTGCTCACGAGGCGCTGCTCACGGCCGGTCGTCCTCGGCGAGCAGCACGCCGACGAGGTGCTCGGCGATCGCCAGCGACGACGTGGCGGCGGGGGAGGGCGCGTTGCGCACGGCCACCACGGCGCCCCGCCGGGTGATGCGGAAGTCGTCGACCAGGCTGCCGTCGGACTCCAGCGCCTGCGCCCGGATCCCCGCGGCCGCCGGCACCATGTCCTCGGCGGTCAGCTCGGGCACGTAGCGGCGGGCGGCGGCGGTGTAGGCCTTCTTGGACAGCGACCCGCGCATCTCGGCCAGGCCGGTGCGCCAGTGCTGCCGGGCGAAGCGCCGGAAGCCGGGGAAGCGGGCGATCGCGGCCAGCTCGGCGGGGGAGACGTCGCGCCACCGGTACCCCTCGCGGGCCAGCGCCAGGACGGCGTTGGGGCCGACCAGCACCTCGCCGTCGAACCGCGGGGTCAGGTGCACCCCGAGGAACGGGTACCGCGGGTCGGGCACCGGGTAGACCAGGCCGTTGACCAGCCCCCGCTTCTCCGGCGTGAGCGCGTAGTACTCGCCGCGGAAGGGGACGATTCGCGGGGCGTCGTCGTCCCCGGCCAGGCGGGCCAGCCGGTCGACCTGCAGGCCCGCGCACAGCACCACCCGGTCGGCGACGACCTCCTCGCCGGACGTGCCCGCGACGACGACCCCCCCGTCGGCGGACCGGAACGCGGCCACCTCGAACCCGGTCCGGACCGTCGCGCCCGCGGCGCGGGCGTCGGCGGCCAGCCGCTCGGTGACCGACACGTAGTCGACGATCGCGGTGGTCGGCGAGTGCAGCGCGGCGATGCCGGTGACGTGCGGCTCGAGCTCGCGCAGCTCGGCCCGGTCGATCACCCGGACGCCGGGGACGCCGTTGGCGCGGGCCCGCTCGGCGATCGCGCCCAGCCGCTGCTCCTCGGCGCCGTCCAGCGCCACGAGCACCTTGCCGATCTCGTCGTAGGGCAGCGCGTGCTCGGCGCAGAACTCCTTGAGCAGGGCGACCCCGCGGCGGCACAGCGTCGCCTTGAGCGAGCCGGGCTCGTAGTACAGACCGGCGTGCACCACGCCCGAGTTGCGGCCGGTCTGGTGGGCGGCGAGCCGGTCCTCCTTCTCCAGGACCGTCACCTCGGCGTCGGGCCGCTCGGCCAGCAGTCGCCGGGCCACCGCCGTCCCGATGATCCCGCCTCCGACCACGGCGTATCGCTGGACCGGCATCGTCCTCCGTCCTCCAGGTGCCCCCCGCGTCGCTGCGGGGCACGGGTGGGGCCGCACCGCCGGCCGACGGCTACGGTGACCGCTGTGATCTCCGTCGCCCTCCCGGCCGCAGGCCGCCGTCCCCGTCCGCAGGGTAGTTCCCGGTGACCGCGCTCACGGGTGTGCTACCGATCACACTGACCCCGTTCACCGACGACGGCGAGGTCGACGAGGGCAGCATCGACAGCCTGGTCGAGGACTACCTCGGCGCGGGAGCGCACGGGCTGACCATCCTCGGGATCATGGGCGAGGCCGCCAAGCTGCTCGACGAGGAGCGCGAGCGGGTGCTGCGCCGCTACCTGCGGGCCGCGGCCGGCCGGGTGCCGGTCGTCGCCGGGGTCTCGGCACGAGCCACGAAGATGGCGCTGGACTACGCCCGCCGCGCCGAGGACGCCGGCGCCGCCGCCGTCATGCTCGCCCCGCCGGACAACACCCGGAACCTCGACCTGGGCTTCGAGCACTTCCGGCTGGTCGCCGAGGCGGTGTCGGTGCCGGTCGTCGTGCAGGACGAGCCGGTGAACACCAACGTCGTCATGCCCGCGCCGTTCCTCGTCCGGCTGCTCGACGAGATCGAGGGCTGCCGCTACCTCAAGCTCGAGGAGACGCCGACGCTGCCCAAGATCACCGCGGTGAAGCAGCGGGCCAAGGAGCCGGTGGGCGTCTTCGGCGGGCTCGGCGGGCTCTACCTGTACGAGGAGCTGCTCCGCGGCGCGGACGGCATCATGACCGGCTTCGGCTTCCCGCAGGTGCTGGTCGGCACCTACGAGCGGTTCGTCGCCGGCGACCGGGCCGGTGCGCAGGAGTTCTTCTTCACGTACCTGCCGCTGATCCGCTACGAGGCCCAGCTCGGCGTCGGCGGGGTGACCATCCGCAAGCAGGTCTTCGCCCGCCGCGGCGCGATCGCCTCGCCGCACGCCCGCTTCCCGGCCCCGCCGGTCGACGAGCTGACCCTCGCCGAGCTCGACGACCTCATCGCCGCCGTCGGCCTGTAGCCCCGTAGCCCCACCCACCGCTCCGGCGGCGCGCTGCCGCGCGCCCGGGGCCCGCCTGCGAGAGGACACGCCCGTGCGACTGACGACCCTGCGACTGGACGGCGCGGAGCCGGGGGCGCTGGTGCGCCCCGGCGGCGCCGTGCCGCTGCCCGCCCTCAACGAGCGCTTGGGCACCGACTGGCCGGAGACGGTGCAGGAGCTCCTCGAGCACGGCCGGGTCGAGGGGCTGCGCGACTGGGTGGCCGGCCAGGACGCCGCCCGGCTCGACGAGCTCGCGCTGCCGCAGGAGCGGCTGGTCTACGCGCCGCTCTACCGCCGGCCGCGCAAGATCTGGGGCATCGGCCTGAACTATGTCGAGCACGCCGCCGACCTGTCGGAGAAGGCGCCCTCGACCGAGCCGGCCAGCTTCCTCAAGCCCGACACCGCGATCATCGGCCCCGGCGACCCGATCCGGATCCCGCCGCAGTCGCAGCGCACCACCGCCGAGGGCGAGCTCGGCGTGGTCATCGGCCGCGAGTGCAAGGACGTCGACGAGGCCGACGCGCCCTCGGTGGTCGCCGGCTTCACCACGATCGTCGACATGACCGCCGAGGACATCCTCGAGAAGAACCCGCGCTACCTCACCCGCTCGAAGAGTTTCGACACCTTCTTCAGCTTCGGCCCGGAGCTGGTGACCGTCGACGAGGTGGACGACGTCGACGCGCTCGAGGTCGCGACGATCCACAACGGGCAGGTGCACCGGCGCAACGTCGTCTCCAACATGACCTTCCGGCCGTGGTGGCTCGTCGCCTTCCACTCGCGGGTCATGACCCTGCTGCCCGGCGACGTCATCTCGACCGGCACGCCGGGAGCGGTGCACATCCGCTCCGGCGACACCGCCGGCGTGCAGATCACCGGTTTCCGCGAGCTCACCAACCCCGTGGCCTGACGGCCCCCGATCCGACGGAGCGCATCCCGATGGACCTCGAACTGACCGGGCGGGTCGCCCTGGTCACCGCCGCCTCCAAGGGCCTGGGCCGCGCCACCGCGACCCAGCTGGCCGCCGAGGGCGCGCGCGTGATGATCTCCAGTCGCGGCGCCGACCAGCTGGCGCGGACCGCGCAGGAGATCACCGACGCCACCGGCGCGCAGGTGGAGCACTGCCCGGCCGACGTCGCCGACGCCGCCGACCTCGACCGGCTGCTGCACGAGACGCAGGAGCGGCTCGGCGGCATCGACGTCCTGGTGAACAACGCCGGCGGGCCGCCGCCGGGCGGCTTCGACGCCCTCGACGACGCGAAGTGGCAGCAGGCCTTCGAGCTCAACCTGCTCTCCACCGTGCGGCTCTTCCGCGGCGTGCTGCCGCACATGCGCGAGCAGGGCTGGGGCCGGATCGTCACGGTGGCGTCCTCGTCGATCAAGCAGCCGATCGACAACCTCACGCTGTCCAACACCCTGCGCGTCGGCATCCTGGGGCTGGCCAAGAGCGTCGCGCTCGAGGTGGCCGGGGACGGCGTGCTGGTCAACACGATCGGCCCGGGCCGCATCGCCACCGACCGGGTCGCCTCCCTCGACGCCGGGCGTGCCGAGAAGACCGGCCAGTCGGTCGAGGAGGTCCGCGCCCAGAGCGAGGCCGGCATCCCGATGGGTCGCTACGGCACCCCCGAGGAGTTCGGCAAGGTGGCGGCCTTCCTCGCCTCGGGTGCGAACACCTACGTCACCGGCCAGGCCTTCCTGGTCGACGGCGGTCTGGTCCGGGCCATCTGATGCGCCTGGTCCGGTACACCGCGGCCGGGGGTCCGGCGTCGTACGGCCTGGTGGAGGGGGACGGCGGCGACGCCGTCGTCGTCCGCCTCGACGGGGAGCCGTTCGGCGGCGTCCGGACGACGGGGGAGCGCACCCCGCTCACCGACGTGCGGCTGCTGGCCCCCGTCGAGCCGAGCAAGGTGCTGTGCCTCGGCCGCAACTACGCCGAGCACGCCAGGGAGCTGGGCAACGAGGTGCCGGAGATCCCGGTCGTGTTCGCCAAGTTCTCCACGTCGGTCGTCGGGCCGGACGCCGAGGTGCCCTACCCGCCGGACACGGAGAACCTGCACTTCGAGGGTGAGCTGGCGGTCGTCATCGGGCGGGAGTGCACCCGGGTGCCGGCCGAGGGGGTGGCCGACGTGGTGCTCGGCTACACCGTCGCCAACGACCTGACGATGCGGGACCTGCAGCGGGCCGAGAAGCAGTGGACCCGCGCGAAGGGGTTCGACCGCTCCTGCCCGCTGGGGCCGTGGGTGGAGACCGACGTCGACCCGTCGGCGCTGTCGCTGCGGACGACGGTGAACGGCGAGGTCCGCCAGGACGGCACCACCGCGGACATGCTGCTCGACGTCGCGGCGTGCGTGTCCTGGGTCAGCCAGACGATGACCCTGCTGCCCGGGGACGTCGTCCTGACCGGCACACCGGCCGGCGTCGGGCCGCTGCAGGCCGGCGACGAGGTGACGGTGAGCATCGAGGGCATCGGTTCGCTCTCCACCCGCATCGTCTGAGGCCGAGCCACCCCGGGTGACTCCCCGGAGGGTCGGCCCCTGCTCACAGGTGGAAGCAGGGGCCGACTCCCCCGGGGACACGTCGTGCCGTCCGGGAGCAGGTCGGTGCGGCTCGGTCAGGCGTGCACCGGGAGACCCAGCGCCTGCGCCCACAGCCGGGTGAGCGTGGCGACGAGCCGCTCCTCCTCGAAGTCGCCGTCGAGCACCAGCCAGTAGTGCACCGCGCCGTTGACCATGGCGACCAGCGCGTGGGCGGCGTACTCGGCGTCGAGGTCGGCGGCGACCAGGCCGTCGCGCTGGAGCTGCTCGATGCTGTGCCGGACGCGGCCGACGTTGCGCTCCCGGGCCGCCTGCCGCTGCGCGCGGACCTCAGGGTCGAAGGTCGTCACCTGCTCGAAGAGCGCCATGAGCGCGGTGTTCTGCCGGTACATGGCGACGAACCGGCGGTTGGCCTGGTCGATGCGGTGCACCGCCACCTCGGCGGGGGAGCCGTCCGGCGGACCGGTCTCGCCGCGGGTGGACATCGAGGCGTAGAGGTCGTCCATCGTCTCGGCCACCAGCGCCCGGAAGACGGCGGTCTTGGAGCCGAAGTACGTGTAGAAGCTGCCGTGCGCGACGCCGGCCGCCGCCGAGATGTCGGTGACGCGGGCCTCCAGGAAGCCGTCGCGCTCGAACACCTCGCGGGCCGCGACGAGCAGCCGGGCCCGCATGCGCCGGCCGCGCTCGGTGGTCGGCAGCGCGGGCGGGGCGCTCGTGCCGGCGTCCCCGGGAGGCGGCCCGGCGGCGGAGGGTCGGGGCACGGTCACCTCTTTGCGTTGACATTGACGTCGACGTCAACTTAGCTGCGGTCGGCCCACCTGTCGTCCTCCCGAGGAGGCGTTCCGCCGATGACCGCGCCGACGCCGCACCCGCACGACGACGGGCTGCAGGCGCTGCTGCGGCCGCGCGGGATCGCGCTGCTCGGCATCTCCGGCCGGCCGGAGAACATCATGTCCCGGCCCCTGCGCTACCTGGTCGAGCACGGCTACGAGGGTGGCCTCTACCCGGTCAACCCGAACCACTCCGAGCTCGTGGGCCGGCGCTGCTACCCGACGCTGGCCGAGGTCCCCGGCCCGGTCGACCTGGTGCTCGTGCTCGTCGCCGCCGACCGGGTCGAGGACGCGATCCGGCAGGCCGCCGCGGTCGGCGCGAGGGCAGCGGTCGTCTACGCCTCCGGCTTCGCCGAGGTCGGCCCCGAGGGGGTGGCGCTGCAGCAGCGGCTGGCCGCGGTGGCGCGGGAGACCGGCGTCCGCGTCGTCGGGCCGAACTGCCAGGGCTTCCTCTACGCGCCCACCGGCGTGGTGGCCACCTTCACCGCCGCCGCCGACCGGCCGCTGACCTCCGGCAGCGGCGTGGCCTACGTCGGGCAGAGCGGTGCGGTCGGCGGCTCGGTGCTCGACCTCGCCACCGACATGGGGCTGGGCCTGGCGGCGTGGTTCAGCACCGGCAACCAGGCCGACCTCGACCTGACCGAGGTCTCGCTGCACCTGCTGGCCGACCCGACGGTGCGGGTGCTGATGCTCTACGTCGAGGCCACCGGCGACGGCGCGGCCTACGCCGAGCTGGCCCGCCGCGCGCAGGAGGCCGGCAAGCACCTGGTCGTGCTGCGCTCGGGGCGCTCCAGTGCCGGGCGTCGCGCGGTGGCCAGCCACACCGGCTCGATGCTCGGTGACGACGTCGCCTTCGTGCTCACCTCCCGGCGGTACGGCGTGGTGCTGGTCGACGACATCGACGAGCTGCTCGCCGTCGCCGCGGTGCTGGCCGCCGGGAAGCCGGCGGAGGGGTCGCGGGTCGCCGTCGTCACCACCTCCGGCGGAGCCGGCAGCCTGGCCGCCGACCAGTGCGCGGACGTCGGCCTGCAGCTGCCCGAGCTCTCGGCGGCGACCCAGGCGCGGCTGCGCCCGCTGATCCCGCCGTTCGGCGCGCTGGCCAACCCGGTCGACGTCACCGCGCAGCTGTTCAACCGGGGCGCGCACGCCTTCGGCGACGTCTGCCGGATCATCGCCGAGGACGACGCGGTGGACGTCGTCGCGGTCCTCGTGACCATGGTCGTCGGCGACGCCGGCGCCCGGCTGGCCGAGGACCTCGTCGCCACGGCCGCCAAGCTGCCCTGCCCCCTGCTGGTCGGCTGGATCGCCGGCCAGGAGCTGACGGTCGAGGGCCGCCGGGTGCTCCGCGAGGCCGCAATCCCGGTGTTCGGCTCGGTCGGCGACCTGGCCCGGGTCGCCGCGCGGCTGGCCCCGCCGCGGCACCGCGGCACCCCGCCGCCGCTGCCGCCGGTGCCCGAGGTCCCGGCCGCGGAGGTGCGCGCGCTGGTCGCGGCCCCGGTGGTGGACGGCGCGGCGCTGCTGCGGGCGATCGGCATCGCGCAGCCGTCGTCCACGCTGGTGACCACGCCCGAGGCAGCCCGCGCGGCGGTCGCGGCGCTGCCCGGCCCGGGCGTGCTCAAGCTGGCCGCCGTCGACCTGGCGCACAAGAGCGAGGTCGGCGGGGTGCGGGTGGGCGTCGGTCCCGACGAGGCCACCACCGTCTTCACCGAGCTGCTGGACGCCGCGCGGGCGCACCACGTCCCCGGCGTCGAGGGCGTGCTCGTGCAGGAGCTCGTCCCGCCGGGCACCGAGCTGGTCCTCGCGGTCACCGCGGGGCGCGACGGGTTCCCGCCCGTGGTGACCGTCGGGCTCGGCGGGGTGACCACCGAGCTCTACCGCGACCTCGCCTCGGCGCTGGCGCCGGTGACGCCGGAGGAGGCGTGGGCGATGCTGCGCAGCCTGCGCGCCTGGCCGCTGCTGGCCGGCTTCCGCGGCGCCGAGCCCGCCGACGTGCCGGCCGCGGTCGACGCCGTCGTCCGGCTGTCGCAGGCCGCGCTGGCCGCGGGCGACCGGCTCGCCGAGTTCGAGGTCAACCCGCTCGTCGTCGCGCCGCGCGGGCGGGGCGCCACCGCCGTCGACGTCCTGGTCCGCACCACCGGCTCGCGGGAGCCGGTGGGCGAGTAGGCATCCTCAGCGGCACACCCCGGACCCCAGCAGAGAGGCAGGACACCCCCCGTGGGACAGATCCAGTTGGAGCGGCACGGCGGCGTCGCCGTGTTCACGGTCGACTCGCCCGAGGTCAAGAACGGGCTCACCCCGGAGATGGGGCTGCAGCTGTCGGAGCTGTGCGACGAGGTGGACGCCGACCCGGCGATCGGCGCGGCCGTCGTCCGCGGGGCCGGGGGCACGTTCTGCTCGGGCGCCGACCGCCGGCGCTGGACGCCGGGCAGCGACCAGGCCGAGGACAAGACGTACAAGGAGCTCGGCGCGGTCTACACCGCCTTCCGCCGCGTGGGCACGCTGCAGGTGCCGACGATCGCCGCCGTCCGCGGCGCCGCCGTCGGCGCGGGGATCAACCTGGCGCTCTCCACCGACCTGCGCATCGTGTCCGAGAGCGCCCGGCTGCTGGCCGGCTTCCTGCGCATTGGCCTGCACCCCGGCGGCGGCTACTTCACCATCAGCAGCCGGACGGCGGGCCGCGAGGCCACCGCCGCGATGGGCCTGTTCAGCGAGGAGATCGACGGCGTGCGCGCCGCGGAGATCGGCCTGGCCTGGAAGGCGGTGCCCGACGACCAGGTCGAGGACCTCGCCCTCGAGCTCGCCGGCCGCGCGGCCAAGGACCCGGAGCTGGCCCGGGAGGCGGTCCGCTCCTTCCGCACCGAGGCCGGCCCGCCCGGGATCGGCTGGGAGGCCGCCCTGCACTTCGAGCGGGCCACTCAGATGTGGTCCCAGCGGCGGCGCGAGACCGCCTGACCCGACCCCCCGCCGGGCCGGCGACGGCGCCGGCCCGGCGGGGTCCACCTTCAGGAGGGATGCCGTGCAGTTCGCCCCCACCGCGCTCAGCCCCGCCGAGGAGGCGCTGCGCGCCGAGGTGCGCGAGTTCCTGGCCGCCGAGCTGCCGCCCGACCACCGCCCGGCGCTCGGCTTCGCCGGCCGGCACGACCCGGAGTTCTCCCGCACGCTGGCCGAGCGCGGCTGGGTCGGCATGGCGATCCCGCAGGAGTACGGCGGGCACGGGCGCAGCGCCGTCGACCGGTTCGTCGTCGCCGAGGAGCTGCTGGCCGCCGGGGCGCCGATCGGGGCGCACTTCGTCGCCGACCGGCAGACCGCGCCGGCGCTGCTGCACTTCGGCACCGAGGAGCAGCGGCGGCGGTTCCTGCCCGGCATCGCGGCGGGGGAGGTCTACTTCTCCCTCGGCATGAGCGAGCCCGACTCCGGGTCCGACCTCGCCTCGGTGCGCACCCGCGCCACCCGGGTCGAGGGCGGCTGGACGGTCACCGGCACCAAGGTGTGGACCAGCGAGGCGCACCGCAACCACTTCTTCGCCGTCCTGTGCCGGACCTCGCCGATGGAGGAGGGCCGCAAGCACGCCGGCCTGTCCCAGCTGGTCGTCGACCTGTCCGCGCCGGGCGTGCGCATCTCGCCGATCCCGTACCTCGACGGCAGCCACCACTTCAACGAGGTGGCGCTGGAGGAGGTGTTCGTCCCCGACGACATGGTGCTCGGCGAGCTGGGCAGCGGCTGGCAGCAGGTGACCAGCGAGCTGGCCTACGAGCGCAGCGGCCCCGACCGCTGGCTGTCGACCTTCCCGGTGCTGCGCGAGTGGCTGCGCGAGCGCCCCGGGGTGACCGATGACGAGGCCGCGGTCCTCGGCCGGCTGGCCGGCCGAGCCCGCGCCATCCGGCACCTGTCGCTGTCGGTCGCCCGCGCGCTCGACGCCGGGGCGGCGCCGGCGGTCGAGGCCGCGCTGGTCAAGGAGGTCGGCACCCGCTTCGAGCAGGACCTGGTCGAGGCGCTGCGGGAGGCCGCCGGGACCGAGCTCGACCAGGGCTCCGGCTCGCTGTTCTGCTCGCTGCTCGCCGAGGCGGTGCTGACCTCGCCGTCGTACACGCTGCGCGGCGGCACCACCGAGGTCCTCCGCTCCGTCGCCGCGAAGGGACTGGCCGCATGAGCGACGACCGGCAGATGCTCACCGAGGTCGCGACCGGCCTGTTCCGCGACCTGTGCACGCCCGAGGACGTCGTCGCCGCGGAGGCGACCGGCTGGAGCGAGCGGCTCTGGGACGCGTTGGCCGGGTCCGGCTTCCCGACGGTGTCGGTGCCCGAGGCGGCCGGCGGCTCCGGCGGGGACGTCGCCGACGCCTGCGCGCTGCTGACCGTGGCCGGCCGGTTCGCCGCCCCGGTGCCGCTGGCCGAGACCGGGCTGCTCGCCGGCTGGGCGCTGGCCGCGGCCGGGCTCGAGCTGCCCGAGGGCCCGCTGTCGGTGGCGGTCGGCCGGCCCGGGGACACCGTCCGGCTCACCGGACGGCGCCTCACCGCGCGGCTGTCCCGCGTGCCGTGGGGCGGGCGCAGCACCCGGGTGGTCGCCGTCGCCGAGAGCGGCGGGCAGCGGTTCGTCGTCTCGGCGCCCACCGCCGCGGCGACCGTCACGCCCGGCCGCAACCTCGCCGCCGAGCCGCGCGACACCCTCGTGTGGGACGACGTCGAGCTGCCCGAGGACGCGGTGGCGCCCGCGCCGGACGGCGTGGACCCCGCGGCGCTGCGGCTGCGCGGGGCGCTGGCCCGCTCGGCGCAGATCGCCGGCGCGCTGGCCCGCGTGACCGAGCTGAGCGTGCGCTACACCGGCGAGCGCCAGCAGTTCGGCCGGCCGATCGCCCGCTTCCAGGCGGTGCAGGCGCACCTGGTGACGATCGCGGAGGAGGCCCAGCTGGCCGGGCTGGCCGCGCAGGTCGCCGCGCTGAACGCCCGGCCGGACCCCTCGTTCGACGACGTCGCCGCGGCCAAGGCGGCGGCCGGCGAGGCGGCGACGGTCGCCGCCCGGGCCGCCCACCAGGCGCACGGGGCGATCGGCATGACCAAGGAGTACGAGCTCGGGCAGCTCACCCGGCGGCTGTGGTCGTGGCGCGACGAGTTCGGCGGCGAGCGGTGCTGGAGCCGGGAGCTGGGCCGCCGGCTGGCCGCCGAGGGCGCCGACGCGCTGTGGCCGCGGATCTCGACGGGGCTACTGGCGTGAGCACCGACTGGGACGTCGCCGTCGTCGGCGCGGGCACCGCGGGCCTGGCCGCCGCCCGGGTGGCCGCGGAGCGCGGGCTGCGCGTCGTGGCCTACGAGCGGATGAGCCCCGGCGGGCAGCTGGTGAACCTGACCGTGCTGCACGACCACCCCGGCGGGACCGGTCCCGAGCTGGTGTCAGCGCTGACCGCAGCGGCCGAGGGCGCCGGTGTCCGTCTGTCGTGTGCCGAGGTCACCCGCGTGCACCCCGGTACACCGGCCCGGCTGGAGACCGCCGACGGCGAGGTCGCCGCCGGCGCGGTCGTGATCGCGGCGGGGCTGTCCGCCGGGCGGCTCGGGCTGCCGGGGGAGGAGGCGCTCGTCGGCCGGGGGATCTCGACCTGCGCCGGCTGCGACGGGCCACTGTTCCGCGGCCGCCCGGTCGCCGTGGTCGGCGACGACGAGTGGACGGCGGAGGAGGCGCTCGAGTTGGCCGGCTACGCGTCGGCGGTGACCGTGCTGGTGCCGGGGGAGCCGCGGTGGTCCGCGGCGCGCGCGGCGCGGCTGGCGGCCGACGAGCGGGTCGAGGTGGTGACCGGCGCGGCGGTGACCGCCCTGCGCGGCGAGGGCGTGCTGTCGGGGGTCGTCGTCCGCACCGCCGACGGCGAGCGCGAGCTGGCGGTCGCGGGGGTCTTCCCGTTCGTCAACCGGCGCGGTCCGGAGGGCCTGGTGGCGGGGCTGGCCGCCGACGCCGACGGCCGGCTGGTCCCGGAGGACGGCGTCCTCGTGGCCGGCGACGCGCGCGCCGGGGCGGAGCAGTCGCTGACTGCCGCCGAGGCCGACGGTCGGGCCGCCGGCGAGGCCGCGGTCGCGGCACTGGCGGCGGGCGCGGGGTCGCTGCGCGTCGTGGACCCGACGTACGGCGTGCTGCCGGAGGACGACGCCGGGCCGGTGGAGGCCACCGGCAGCACGGCGACGTGGCGCGACGTCGCGCTGTTCACCAACTCCAAGCCGAACGCGACCGAGCTGCTGCGCGGGCTGGGTGCGCGGCTGCAGGCGCACTGGGAGCTGCCGGAGCTGGGCTTCGCGGCCAAGGACAGCGCCTCGGTCCCGGCCGACCCGGACCAGATCGACTGGCTGTCGCAGCGCTTCAAGATGGTGCTGGTGGCGGTCGGCGACTAGGGCTCGTGCTCGTCGTGGAGTCTCCACGACTCGGTGGAACTGGAGCGGCGCGGCGTCGTGGCACCCCTGGTGGTGACCGAGACGTTCCTGCCGCTGGTGCAGGCGCAGGCCCGGGCGCGCCGGGTGCAGCCGCGCCTCCTGGTGGTGCCGCACCCGGTGGGCGGGCTGAACGAGGCGGAGCTGGCCGGGCGGATCGAGGGCGCGGCAGCCGAGCTGCTGCGGATGGCCGACGAGGCGAGGGGTCTGTCGTGAGCGCCGTGGTGGACCTGCCGGGGGTCACCGAGGAGAGCTGGCAGGAGGAGGCGTACCGCCGCGGCTGGGGCGACGGCCTGCCGCTGGTGGCCCCGACGCCGGCCCGGGTGGCGGCCGCCCTCGCCGCGCTCCACGGCATCGACCTGGAGCTGGGACCGTTGCCGCCGTCCGGGCTGGTGCCGACCCGCGAGAGCTTCGCCGCCAACGCGGTGATGGCCGGCTGCCGGCCGGCGGACCTGCCGGTGGTGCTCGCCGCCGTCCGCGCGCTGCAGGCCCCCGAGTACAACCTGCACGGCGTGCTGGCCACCACGCACCCCTGCGCGCCGATGGTCGTCGTGAACGGCCCGGTGCGCGCGGAGCTGGGCATCAACTCCGGCGGCAACTGCCTGGGCCAGGGCACCCGGGCCAACGCGGTCATCGGCCGGGCGGTGCAGCTGGTCGCCACGCACGTGGGCGGGGCGCGGCCGGGCGTCATGGACCGGGCGACCCAGGGCGGGCCGGCGAAGTACACCTTCTGCTTCGGCGAGAACGAGGAGGAGAGCCCCTTCCCGCCGTTCTCGGTGCGCCGCGGCTTCGCGCCGGGGCAGTCGGTGGTGACGGTCGCGGCGACCGAGGGGCCGCACAACGTCAACGACCACGGCGGGACGACGGCCGAGGACCTGCTGCTCACCATCGCCGGGACCATGGCCCAGCCGGGGTCGAACAACGTGTACGTGAAGGGCCCGCACTTCCTGGTGCTGGGTCCGGAGCACGCGGCGACCTTCGCCCGCGACGGGTGGACGGCGGACGCGGTCCGCGACGCGCTCTGGGAGCGGGCACGGATCCCGGTGTCGAGGGTGTCGGAGGCCAACCAGCGGCAGTTCGAGGACTGGGGCGTGGTGCCCGACGGCGACGCGTACACGGTGAGCACCGGCCCGGAGATGCTGCACGTGCTCGTGGCCGGGGGAGCGGGGAAGCACTCGGCGTGGATCCCGTCGTTCGGGGCGACGGCGGCGGTGTCGCGCGCCGTGCCCTCCCGCCCCGTGGACCGTGCCTGAGCGGCCGCTGGTCGAGCCGGACGCCGACCCCGCCGCGGTGGCGGCCGAGCTGCTCGCCGCCGGGCACGGCGACGGGCTGCCGGTGGTGCTCCCCATCGCCGACCGGCTCGCGGCGATGGTGGACGGCGTCGCCGCGCCGGACGCCGTCCTCGGGCAGGTGCCGCCGCTGTTCGGCGAGCTGACCGTGCGGGCGGTCGCCTGGTACGCGGTGCTGGCCGGGTGCCGGCCGGCCGAGCTTCCGGTCGTGGTGGCCGCGGTGCGGGCGGCGCTGGAGCCGCGGTTCAACCTGCTGGGCATCGCGACGACGACCGGGTCGCCCGCGGTGGCGGTGCTAGTGCACGGCCCGGTCGCGGCGTCCCTCGGGCTGACGCCGGCCGGCGGGCTGGGCCCGGGGTCGCGGGCGAACGCCTGCGTCGGGCGGGCGGTGTCGATGGCCCTGGCCGGCATCGGCGGCGCGCGGGCCGGGCTGACCGACATGGCGACGATCGGCTGGCCGGGCAAGTACACGTGCTGCACCGCCTCGCTGCCAGGGCCCTTCCCACCTCCGGCGGACGGTGACGCGGTGACCGTCGTCGGGGCGAGCGGGGTGCTCGAGGTGCTGCCGGCGTCGGGCTACCGGACGCCGGCCGAGGTCCTCGCGCCGGCCGCCGCGGCCCTGGCAGGGGTCGCGCTGGCCGCCGGCGACCCGGGCTGCTCCCGCGACGGCGAGCCGTTCCTGCTGCTGCCACCGGAGCCGGCCGGGTTCCTGCGCGGCCACGGGTGGGGCCCGGAGGAGGTGTCCGGGTTCCTGTTCGCGGAGGGCAACGCGGTGCTCGCCGCAGGGGCCGCGCGGCTGGCCGGGGTGTCGTCCGCCTACGGGCCCGGTGACCTGCGGGTGGCGGCCTCGGCCGACGACGTCCGGGTCGTGGTCACCGGCGGGCCCGGGGTGAAGGCGGCGGTGCTGCCGACGTGGGCGGGCGGCACCCGCTCGGTCACCGCCGCCGTCCGCCCGCTCTGACCGCCGTCCGCCGCCGCACCCCGGTCGTCCCCGTGGTGCCGGCGACCGCAGATCACGACCTCGTGTCGGTGCGGTCGTCGCGGCGTGGACCGGACCGCGCGACGCCCCGGCGGCCCGGACGACGACGCAGGCCGAGGCCCGCCGCACGTGCACCCCGGCAACCTCCGCCCCTGCTTACAGGTGGGAGCAGGGGTGGAGGTTCGCGAGGAAGGTGTTCCTCGGGAGCCTCACCCCCTGCCCGCACCGTGGGCGGGGGGAGGGGTCGCGTCAGGCAGTGCCCTCGGCGGCGATCAGGTCGGCGACCGCCTGCGGCCGGGTCGAGCAGTCGTCGCCGGAGGGCGGCTGGTCGCTGGCCAGGCCGGTCACCCCGGCGTCCTCGACCGGCTGGAAGCCGAGGCGCTCGATGTGCCGCGGCACCCGCTTCTGGGCGTTGATCACGTGCGACCGGGAGAGCCAGCCCTGGCCGTCGGCGACGTCGAAGTCCAGGCCGCCGCCGGGCGCGCGCTGCACGTGGCCGGGGGAGGGCAGCAGCCCGACGATCTGCACGGCCTGCTCGACCGGGAGGTCCTGCGGCGGGCGGTCGAAGTAGTACCAGCTGGCCGCGCAGACCCCGTACAGCGATGGTCCGAACTGGGCGTAGTTGACGTAGAGCTCGAGCATCCGCCGGTCGTCGAGGGCCAGGGCCAGCTCGGCGGAGAGGCCGGCCTCGACCGCCTTCCGCCAGGCGCTCATCTCCTGGTTCAGGAAGAGGTTCTTGGCGACCTGCTGCGGGATGGTCGAGCCCGACGGGTCCTCCTCGCCGGATAGGTGCGCCTGCGCGCGGCCGAGCATCTCGCCCCAGGTGAAGGCGCCGGCGCGGTAGGGCAGCTTGGCGTCCTCGTGCGCGATGACCGCGGCGAGGAAGTTGCGCGAGACGTGCTCGACCGGCACCGACTGCTGGATGGCGCCGTCCGGGTTGGCCGCCATGAAGGCCGTCGTCGGCGGGTCGACCCAGCGCAGCGACACCATCACCAGCGCCTGGACGGCGAAGCCGACCGCGAGCACCTTCGCGATCCGCCGGACGAGCAGCCGACGCGTGCGGGAGCGCGGCCGGTCGGGCCGCTCGTCGCCGTCCCGTCGTCCGCCGGCGGGGCGCGGCTCGTCCCGGTCGCGGCGGCGCCGCCGGCGCCCGGGCTGCTCGTCCGGCGCCGGACCGTAGCCGTCGTACCCGTACCGGTCGGCGACGTCGTCCCACGACGAGCGCGGCGGGACCGGGGCCGAGTCGTCGTCGTACCCGGACCAGTCGTCCGCGGGCCGGTCGGCGGTCGTGGTGCCACGGGTCCGGCGGCGGCGGACGGCGGGCCAGCGATCCGGTGAGCCGTACGGCATGGGCGGTGTTCTCCCTGGGGGGCGCGAACCGTCATGGTACGGCGGCGGAACGTGAGGACCGGGGAGCTCAGCCGGTGAGGTGCGCGAAGACGACGACGTCCGCACGCGCCGGTGACTTCCAGGGCGTCGGCCGGTCTGCCCTCCCATGGAGACAACACGGCTGGACCTCGCCCCCCAGGCGGCCGAGCTGGCCCGGGTGGTGACCGGCATCCGCGCCGACCAGCTCGGCCACCCGACCCCGTGCGACGGCACCCCGGTCGCGGGGCTGCTCGCGCACGTGGTGGGCCTGACCACGGCCTTCCGCATGGCCGCGGAGAAGACGCCGGTGTCCGGCGGGCCGTCGGCGTCGCCCGACGACCTCCCGCCCGACTGGCGCACCCGGATCCCCGCCCAGCTCGACGCACTGGTGGAGGCGTGGCAGCGGCCCTCGGCGTGGGAGGGGACCGCGGAGGCCGGCGGCGTGGTCATGCCCGCGCCGGTCGCGGCGGTCGTGACGCTCGACGAGGTGCTGGTGCACGGC
This sequence comes from Geodermatophilus siccatus, assembly GCF_900103785.1. GTDB lineage: Bacteria > Actinomycetota > Actinomycetes > Mycobacteriales > Geodermatophilaceae > Geodermatophilus > Geodermatophilus siccatus. The sequence continues at coordinate 284,393 of NZ_FNHE01000005.1, forward strand.
TGGGACCTCGCCGTCGCCACCGGGCAGGACTACACGGCCGACCCGGCGTCGGTGGCGGCGTGCACCGAGTTTGCCGCCCAGGCCGCCGCCCAGGGGCCCACGCCCGGGCTCTTCGGTCCGGCGGTGCCCGTTCCCGACGACGCCCCGCCGCTGGACCGGCTGCTCGGCCTCACCGGCCGCGACCCGGCCTGGCGTCCACCCGCATGATCACCGCTGGAGGCGGATGAGGCGGGGCTCCTGCCCTTCCGGCCGCGGGGGCACCGTGCTCCGGCTCCTGGACCCGCGGTCCCGTCAGGGCAGCTCGCGGGTCAGGCCCTCGATCGGGGCGGACCAGGCGTCCGGCGCCGTCCACACGAAGCTGTGCGCGCCGGGCACGGCGCAGAACCGGCCGTCCGGCGCCAGGGCGGCGAGCTCGCGTGCCCACGCCTGCGTGCACAGGCGGTCCTGGTCCCCGCGCAGGACGAGCACCGGCGCCTGCACCTGCGGGACGACGTCCTCGAGGGCATCGGCGAGGTGCGCCGAGAGCGCGTGCCGGACCCGGCGCAGTCCGGCGCGCTGCCGCTCCGAGGTGTGCTGCGCGTCGAGGCTCGGCGGCTCCAGCGCGTGGTTGCGGCGCCAGGCGAGCAGCACCCGGCGCAGGCTGCGGTAGCGCGGGTCGATGGTGGGGCTGGCCAGGACCAGGGCCCGCACGTCCCGGGGACGGCGGACCGCCACCCGCGCCGCCACCTGCGTGCCGCTGGAGTGCCCGGCGAGCACGACGCCGCCGAGGCCGCCGGCGTCGAGCCACTGCACCACGGCGTCGGTGAACTGGGCGACGTCCAGCGGGTGCGGCGGCTCGCCGCTGCCCGAGAAGCCGGGCAGCTCGACCAGGTGGGCGCGGGTCCATGCGCCGAGCTCGCACAGCGCCGGCTGGAGGTAGTCGGCCACGGCCAGGCCGGGGACGACGACCACCTCGGGGACGCCCGCGCGGAGCGTGCCCACCGTGCGGCTGCGCATGACGCCCCAGCTGGTGCGGCGGTGGGCGAGCTCGACGTCGGGCGGCGGGTGTGGCCCCGCACCGGGGTCGGCAGCCATGGCGCGACGGTAGCCACCCGCGTCGGCTGCGCGGGGACGGCGTTGCTGGTTGACTCCCGGGAGACGGTGAGCCGAGCCGTCGGGTCGGCCTCCAGGAGGTGCGCCATGGCGACGACGGTCGCGGGGATGTCGAAGCAGCAGCTGGCGAGAGCGCTGGGCGCCACGGGGGCGGCCTTCGGGCTGACCAGCATCGTCGCGCCGAGGGTGGTCGCCGGGACCTACGGCGTCCCGGTCACCCCGGCGGGCCTGCAGCTGCAGCGGCTGTTCGGCAGCCGGGCGCTGGCGATCTCGGTCCTGGCGCTGACCGCGCGCACCGACGAGGAGGTCGACCGCGGGCTGGCCGTGGTGGCCGGCATGAACGCGATCGACGCGCTGACCGCGCTCGCGGCCGCTGCGCAGGCCGGGCGGGCGACCACGCTGCGGGCGGTCGCCAGCTCACTCGCCTACGGGGCGGCCGCGCTGGTCGTCCGCTCGATGAAGGGCTGAGCCCCCGCTCAGCCGACGAGGAAGGCGGTGGCCTGCGGGCCGTCGCCGTCCACGCACGAGCCGGTGGCCACGAGTCCGGCGTCCCCGTCGAGCGGGGCGACGTCGCCCAGCACGGCCGCACCCGCGCACAGCGGCACGGCCGACACCCGCTGCCCGCCGGCCAGGTCGATCGCGACCAGCTCGGCGGGGAAGGAGAGGTCGGCCTGCGGCACCCACGCCGTGCCGCCGTCGGGGGAGACGACGACGGCGAGCGCGGAGTCACCCACGCCGTCCAGCTCCACCGAGGTCGCGACCGCGCCGTCCACCACGGTGACCAGCCGGCCGAGCTCGCGGCCGTCGCTGACGTGGGCGGTGGCGACCACGGTGCCCTCGGCGGTCACGTCGACGTCGGCCGGAACGCCGACCGGGGCGTCGGGCGCGAGGTCGACCGGCTCGCCCACCGGGCGCAGGTCGGCGCCGTAGCTGGCGAGCAGGGCGCGCCCCCCGCTGTCGACGAGGGCGGCCAGACCACCGTCCGGGCGGGCCGCGAGCGCGGTGACCGTGCCCTCGGGGACGACGGGCGCGGTGCGGGACACGACACCTGCGGCGAGGTCGACGGCGAGCAGTTGCGCGGGACCGGCGTCGGGCAGGGCGAGCGCGGCGTAGAGCGTGCGGTCGTCGGGGGAGAGGGCGGTGGCCGCCCGCTCGGGACGCACGCCGAGGGCGGTGACGGTGGCCTGCCCGTCGGGCCGGACGGTGAGCAGCTGGTACCCGGTGGTCGGGCTGGTGGTGGCGACGAGAAACGAACCGTCGGCCAGGACGGTGAGCTCGGCGTCGTCCCCGACCGCGGGCAGCTCGAGCAGCGTCGTGGCCATCGGGCCGTCCCCACCCGAGCCGACCCGCACCAGCCAGCCGCGCGTGCCGCCGTCGCCCAGCAGGGCGACCGGGTCGCCACCGGGGGGAGCGGCGAGGTCGAGCAGCCGGGCGTCGCCGCCGACGGCCGCGTCGAGGTCGACGGTGCCGAGCAGGGCCGGGCCGCCGTCGGCGCCGGTGCGCTGCGAGGGGCCCGTGTCTCCGTCGCTGGTGCAGGCGGCGGCCGCCAGGACGACGGCGAGGACCGCGGCGGTGCGGCGGACACGGGGCATGACGGCTCCGGGGTCGGGAGACGCGAGCTTCCGCCGGGGTCGGGAGCGCGGCAACTCGGGCGGGCGGTCCTGTCGCAGCTGGGGCGGGTGTGACTGGCTCGTCCGGACGCGCCGGACGGGTGCCGATGAGCCGGGGGAGACGACGGACCGATCTCTACCCCCGTCGTCGCGGGAGTGGCTCGGTATGGCGGCATGGCAGCGACGACTCGGTGACGGCCTGGCGGTGCTCGGAGGCGCCCGCCCCGACGTGCTGGAGGCCGCGCCCGGTGCGCGACCGCGGTTCGTGGCCCTGGGCGGCGTCCTCCTGAGCACCGGTGGGCTGGCCGTCGTCTCGATGGCGTTCGCCGTGGCGATGGCGCTGGGCGTGTGGTGGCCGCTGGCGCTGCTGGTCGGCCTGGGCTGGGGCGCGGTCGTGGTCAACCTCGACCGGATGCTGCTGGTCGGGATGGCGCACGACGCCTCGCTGAAGCGGAACCTGGTGCTCGCCGTCCCCCGGGTGGGGCTGGCGCTGATCCTGGGCGCGGTGATCGCGACCCCGCTGACGCTGCAGGTGTTCTCCTCGGAGATCGACACCGAGGTCAAGGCGATGCAGGCCGAGGCGGCCGACGCCTACCGGGAGTCGCTGGAGACCGACGCGCGCTTCGCCGGGCTCCCCGAGCTGCGGGAGCAGGTGGCGCTGCAGGAGTCGATCGTGGCCTCCGGTGGCGTCGCGGACCCGCAGCTGGCGGTCGTGCACGGCGACGCGACGGCGGCCCAGCAGGCCTACGACGCGGCGCTGGCCACCCAGCGGGAGCTGGAGGCCAAGGCGCAGTGCGAGCTGGACGGCACCTGCGGCACCGGGGACGCCGGGACCGGTCAGGCGTACGTCGAGGCGCGGGCGGCGGCGGACGCCCAGGCGACGGTCGTGGAGTCGGCGCGGTCGGCGCTGGACGCGGCGACGACGGCCGCCTCGGCGGCGGAGGGGCGGGCCGCGGAGCTGGCGTCGGCCTCGCTGGAGTCCGACCGGGCCGAGCTGGAGCGGCTGACCGCGGAGCAGACCCGGCTGCAGACGGCGTTCGACGCCACCAACGAGGAGTCGGCGGGGATCCTCGCGCGGCTGGAGGCACTCGACCGGCTGGGTGACCGCAACGCGACCCTGGCCGCCGCGCAGGTGATGCTGTCGCTGCTGTTCATGAGCATCGAGATCCTGCCGGTGCTGATGAAGCTGCTGCTGAACTTCGGCCCGCCCTCGGCCTACGACAGGCTCGCGGCGCTGCGCGACTCCGGCGACGTGGAGATCGAGGAGCTGCAGAAGGAGTCGCGGCTGACCGTGGCCGCGGCCCGCGAGGAGATGCTCGTGATGGCCGAGCAGGAGCGGATCGACCGGCAGAAGCAGGCGATCATCGCCCGGCGCGAGGCCGCTGAGGCGGCCGCCGCGGCCGAGCGCGCGGCCGCTGCCCGCGCGGCCGAGCGGGCCGCCGCGGCGGCCGAGGCGCCGGCGCCGTCCGCGGTGGAGACGCTGCGGCCCTGGGACACCGGCCCGATGCGCCTGGCCCGCACCGTGCTCGGCGCCCGCCGCCGTCCGTCCGATCGCGTGCCTGCCGGCGTGTGAGCACGGACCCCCGGGACTGACGGTGCCCCGGCCTCCACGGGGAGGCCGGGGCACCGTCGTCCCCGGCCGGGACCCACGGCCCGCCGCAGGCGCGCACGCGCGGGGTCAGACGGGGATGACGCGCAGGTCGCTGATCTCCGCGAGTGCCGCGTAGTCGGTGTCCTGGGTGACCACCGGGACGTCGTGCGCGAGCGCGGTGGCGGCGATCCAGGTGTCGTTCACGTCGACCCGTCGTCCAGCCGTGGCCAGGAGGAGCCGCAGCCGGGCCCACTCGTCGGCAACGGCCGTGTCGACGGGGAGAGGGTGGAGCTCGGCCACGGTCTGCAGGGTGGACAGTCTGCGGGACCGCACCGAGACGTCGGTGGCGGCGAGGACGCCGGCGCGCAGCTCGCCGTAGGTCACCACGGAGACGGCGACCTCGTCCGGCAGGGCTGAGACGTCCAGCCCCCGGCCCTCCCGGGCGATGAAGACGCTGGTGTCCAGGAGGCCGCGACTCACCTGATGGGCCCGAGCTCGTCGGTGTCTCCGGTGAGGGCACGCAGGTCCTCCCGGAGTGCCGGGTCGGCCTGGGCCCGCGCCAGCCGCGCGGCGAAGACCGCCCTGGGCGTCCAGTGCGAGCGCTGCTCCCGGATCGGGCCCAACTCGGCCACGGCCTCGCCGTTCACCGTCACCTCCACGACCTCGCCGGCGGCGGCCCGTCTGAGGACGCCGGCCGTGTCGTTGCGCAGTTCCCTGGATGCCACCCGCATGCCTACGATCGTAGGCCATCTGTAGCTCTCGAGGGGGGTACCGCGGGGGCTCCCCGGATGCGACACGGAGGCCTCCGACCGTCACCCTGCGTGGGGACGCCGACCGGGCGCTCCCCGTTGGGCTGAGCCGCGGTGCCCGTTCGGGCGGGGCGGGTGAACGGCAGGATTCTCGTCGTACCCCGGCCCTAGCCTTGACTGTGAGTGCGCGAGGGGGTGCGCAGTGAGCACAGCCGTCTGGGCCTTCATCGGGGTGGTGGCCGGCGGGCTGCTCACGGTCGCGGCCCAGGCCACCGCCGAGTCCCTCAAGGCCCGTGCCGCGGCGCGGGCACGGCACGAGCAGCGGGAGCGCGCGACGCGCCAGTTCCAGCGCGACACCCTGATCGAGCTGCAGGCCGCCATGGCCGACTACCGGGCAGCGCTGGACCGGGACCGGACCCAGCTGCTGCCCCTGCGGAGCACGGAGCAGCAGCTCTCGGCCGCCCGGGCGAGGTACCAGATGCTCGTGCACCGCGTGTCGTCGTCCGCCGCACGGGAGGCCGCGCTGGCGTGGGAGACGGCCGCACTGCCCTGGTTCCAGGGCGACGACTCCGGCACCGCCGCGGCGGAGGCGGAGGCGTGGGAGACGGCGATGCGCGTGACGGGCGAGGCCGTCCGCGCCACGGACTGACGTACCGCTCAGGCGGTCTGCAGGCGCTCCGCGACCCCGTGGTCCCGGGCCGCCTCGAGCAGGTACTCGCCGAACTCCCGGGTGACGTGCTCGGCGCGCAGCACCGCGGCGCCGCCGTCGACGAGCACGCGGGTGACGAGCTCGTCGGCGAAGGACGGGGTGCCGGCGACCATGCGGCGGAAGTCCACCACGATGGTGGCGCCGGACATGCGGTCCGCGAGGCCGTCGACGAGGGCACGGGCGCGCTCGCGGCCGCCGCTCAGCTGCGGGACCTCGATCGGTGGGAGGACAGCAGGCACGGTCATCGACCTCCTCACAGGCTCAGGCGCACGTGGGCGAGCGTACCGGGATAGGACGCGGGCAGATCGCTCAGCTCCGGGTCCAGGTGACCGCGCCGGAAGGTGCCGCTGGCCGCTCCGCTGATGAGCGTCACGCTGCCGCGGTGCTCGCCGGTGATGCCGATGACCCGGCTGATCCCGCGTCCGCGGCCCGGGCGGCCGATCGAGGTCACGTTCACCTGGGCCGCGCGCACGATCGCCGTCCGGTCGTCGGGTACGGGGAACACCGCGGCGAGTCGCTCACGCAGCCCGATGCCGCTGTCACCGACGGCGAACGAGATGTCGCCCCTGTTGTCGTACCGCTGCAGCGCCACGTAGCCGTGCGACCGCGTGCTGTGCTCCAGGACGTTCCGCGCCATCTCGTCGAGCGCCGCGTACAGCGGCTGGATCAGCTCGGGGTGGTCGTCGACGTAGGTCTGCACGAGGGCGGCGGCGACGGTGTCCAGCCCGGCCTCCCCGTCGAACCGGCGCAGCTCCACGAGACGGTGGCCGAGCCGGCGCTCCCGCACCTGGGGCAGGTCGTGGACCACGTCGAGCCCGGTGAGCTGCTCGCCGAGCCGCATCCGGGTGAGGTAGTTCGCGACGTCGCCGCCCTCGGGCTTGCGGAAGCGGACGGGGCGGTGCAGCAGCGTCGCCCGCTCGGCGATGACGGCGAGGCTCACCAACCCGGCCGGGTCGATGAACTTGAGACCGGTCAGGTCGATCTCGACGGATCCGGTGCCCGAGGGGCGCAGGTGTCCGCCGATCTCGTCGTACGTCAACACGCCGTTCGTGCAGACCGTGATGTCGACGCAATCGGTCCTGGTCATCTCCGTTACATCATCGACGAGGGTCTGACAGTCAGCGAGTGACGGCGTCGTCCTCGTCCGTGACCGAGAGGCGTGGTTGCCCGCCGTCAGCGCCCGGTGCCCGCGTCCCGGGAGGTGTCGTAGCCGGGCAGCCACCGCCGGAGCTCGGCGTCCACGGCCACGGTGGCGTCCAGCGAGCAGAGGACGCCGGCCAGCCCCGCGGCCACGCGCTGGAGCAGCAGGTGGCGCGGCGGGACGGTGAGCCGGCGCTGGGTGCGGGCGGCGGCGCTGAACGGGTCGGAGGCGAGCCGGGTCTGCTCCTGCAGCCACGCCCTCGTGAAGCGGTGGGTGGAGCTGCGCAGCGGCTGCAGGTAGGGGTCGAGCAGCGCGAGCAGGGCCTGCGGGGGAACCTGGTCCGCGCGCAGCAGTCCGGCGGAGGCGGCCATGCGGTGCAGGGCCGCGGCGTCGCCGTCCCGCCCGGCGGCGAGCATCGGGCCGAGCCGGGCCGGCCAGCCGTGCGGCAGGGCCTCGGTCGCCCCGAAGTCGAGGACGGCGAGCCGCCCGTCGGGCAGCAGCCGGAAGTTGCCGGGGTGCGGGTCGCCGTGCAGCCGGCGGGCGCGCACCGGCGCGGAGGCGAGCAGGCGCACCAGCAGCCGGCCGGCGTGGTCGCGGTCGTCCCGGGCGCCGCCGGCGATGACCCGCGACAGGGGGGTGCCGTCGACCCAGCGGGTGACCAGGACCTGGCCTGCGACGGCCAGCACGTCGGGGACGGCGAGGTCCGGGTCGTCGCGGTAGGCGTCGGCGAACGCGGTCTGGGCCTCGGCCTCCCGGACGTAGTCGACCTCGTCGACGAGCCGGTCGCGGAGCTCGGCGAGCAGCTGCCGGGCGTCGAGGCCGGGCGCGGCCGCCTGCAGGACAGGCGTCAGCGTCTGCAGCACCCCGAGGTCGGCGACGAGCGCCTCGCCCGCGCCGGGGTACTGGACCTTCACCGCCACCGGGCTGCCGTCGGACCAGGTGGCGCGGTGCACCTGCCCCACGCTGGCCGCCGCGACCGGCCGGTCGTCGAGGTCGCGGAACAGCCGCCGCCAGCGGGTGCCGAACGACTGCTCGAGCTGCCGGTGCACCAGGTCGGCCGGCATGGCCGGCGCCGCCTCCTGCAGCCGGACCAGCGCGTCGCGGTAGGGGCCGACCAGCTGCTCGGGCAGCGCGGCCTCCATCGCCGACATCGCCTGGCCGACCTTCATGGCGCCGCCCTTGAGCTGGCCGAGGACGGCGAACAGCTGCTCGGCCGTGCGCTGCTGCACCTGCGCGGCGACCACCTCGGCGGGGCGGCCGCCGATCCGCTTGCCGAGCCCGAGGGCGGTGCGCCCCGCGTAGGCCGCGGGCAGTGCGGCGAGCCGCGCCGTCCGGGCCAGGCGGCCCCGCGGCGGCCGGCCGTCCTCGGAGGTCACGGGCGGACCGTAGCGATCACCTGCGCTGGTCGGTCACCAGGTCGCTGACCGTCCCGGAGGCCGCGACGGGCCGGGGCGCCGAGCGCGTGCGCCGGCGGGCCGGCTGTACGTGTCCCTCCGAGATCAACCGTTCCAGCGGGCTGGGCTCGTCGACGGGGACGATCCGGGCGATCGGGCGGCCGTGGTCGGTGACGGTGACGGTGACGGTGCGCACCTCGGCCAGGTACCGGCTCAGCCCGTCGCGCAGCTCACGGATGCCGACCGAGTCCACCGTGACCTCCCTCGTGGCGACGTCTCGGGGGAACCGTAGCCACATCGCGCACTCCACTGCCTAGCCCGGCCGCCCTCAGCAAGGGCGCCGGCGACCGTTCCGCCGTAGGACACAGCGACGCCGGACCGCCACCGTCGCACTCGAAGACCGCAGGGCTCCGGCCAGGGTCGCGGTCAGCGACCGAGACTGGCGCGGAACACCCCCGGATCACCTCCGATGCTGCAACCAACTCGCGACCTGCCGGACGAAGTCCGCCAGGTCCCGCTGTGCCCCGGGCACGGCCGCAGCGACGATCGAGAGGTCGGCACGGGCGTACTCGTGCACCAGGATGTTGCGCAGGCCGACGGCGGCCACCAGCGACCGGGCCAGATCGGTGCCGATCAGGCCATGCTCGGCGGCAGCGCGGACTGCGTCGCGGTACGTCGTCGGGACCGTCGTCGTCTCGGCGGCCAACACGTGGCTGCACACCGCCACGGCCAGGTCGACGGTCTGGGTCAGAGCTCGTTCCACCGCCAGGCGGAGCAGCACGTCCTGTCCGAGCCGGGCGCCGTCGACCTCCCCGACTAGGCGGAGCGCGCTGCCCAGCTCGTCGAGTGACCGGAGCTTGGCCTGCACCGAGGCGACGTCCACCGGGCGGGGTGTCACGAGGTCGCCATCCGCTCTAGGTCGAGGTCACGAAGCCACGCCGTCTCGTAGAACTCCAGGGCCGCAGCCATCTGTGTTCGTGCGAAGAGGCCGGCCGATGCCTCGTACAGGGGTTGCGCGCCGACCAGTCCGGAGAACCGGGACGTCGGAGGGGCGCCGTCGAGGACCAGCAGGTCGACGTCGTCGCTGGCGGTCAGGTCGGCGAGCTCCCCGACCAGTGCCAGCAGCCCGTGTGCTCCTGCAGGGAGGGACACGGCGACGTCGAGGTCCCGGGCCCGCTCCGGGTTGCGGACGGCGCTGCCGAAGACGGTGATCAGCGTGACGCCGTGCCGACGCGCCAGATCCTCGAGCCGCCCGTCGTCGGCGGCGGCGCGCAGACGGTCGAGCGAATCGGCGACGGACACGGCCCGAGAGTAGGAGACGGGTGCATCACCGGGGAGCCGCACGAGCTGATGCCGCCGCGTGCCGCCTCGTGACCCGTGGCATCGACGACGCCGGGACCTCCGCTCAGTCCGCCAGACGCCCGAGGGTCTCTTGCACGACCTCGGATCGCTGACCCTCGCGCTGGCCGGGGAGGTTAGCGAAGCCGCCCTTGTTGCAGTCGCTGTTGATCGACGCCGAGTCCGACGCGGACGTGCGCGAGCGACTCGGCGACGGGCTTCCGACTACACCGCCCGCTACGACCGCTGCTTCCATTGCTTGAAGGCGACCGGCAAACACCGTGCGCACGGTCGGTAGCCGGCCGCGACGGCCGTGGCCTCATCGGCGAAGAAGACGCGATGCGGGACATAGTGACCCGCGGCGATGTGCCGAAGAGCCGAGGGACAGTCGAGTCGCCCGTAGATCCGCATGGGCTTGTATCCGCCGAAGGTCCCGGGGGTTGGAGATTGGTAGGGGACGCCGTCCCCACCGATCAGTGTGTACACATGGTCATTCTGCGGTTACACGATGTCCGCCTCGGCGCGTCTTGCACTGGGGCGTGTCGCCCGACGCGTTGTCGGCTCGGCCGCCCGTGTCGCCCGTACCGAATCACCCACATGACCCGGATTGCCACCGAGCAGTCGAGGGTCAGTGGACGGCGCGCTCCTGCCCGGCCCAGTAGGGCTCGCGCAGCGCCCGCTTGAGCACCTTGCCGGCCGCGGAGACCGGCAGTGCGTCGACGACGTCCATCGACCTCGGCACCTTGTAGCCGGCGATCCGGTCGGCGCAGAACTCCCGCAGCTCCTCGAGGGTCACGGCCGCGCCGGCCGCCGGGACGACGACGGTGTGCACGCGCTCGCCCCAGGTCTCGTCGGGGACGCCGATGACCGCGCAGGTGGCCACCGCCGGGTGCTGGGCGAGGACGTTCTCCACCTCGACCGAGTACACGTTCTCCCCGCCGGAGATGATCATGTCCTTGAGGCGGTCGGTGAGGTACACGTAGCCCTCGTCGTCCATCCGGCCGGCGTCGCCGGTGTGCATCCAGCCGCCGCGCAGCGCCTCCGCGGTCTCCTCCGGGCGGTCCCAGTAGCCGAGCATCACGTGCCCGCCGCGGACGACGATCTCCCCGACCTCGCCGCGGGGCAGCTCGACGTCGTCCGGGCCGACGACGCGCACCTCGGCGTGCGGAGCGGCGCGGCCGACGGAGCGCCGGTGCCGCGGGTCCTCGTGGTCGTCGGGCGTGAGGAGGGTCGCCACGGGGGCGAGCTCCGTCATGCCGTAGGCCTGCATGAAGCGCGCGTTGGGCAGCGCCTTCACCGCCCGGCCGAGCAGCGCATCGGACATGGGGGAGGCCCCGTACATCACCCGCTGCACGCTGGTCAGGTCGAACTCGTCGACCCGGGGGGAGTCGACCACCAGCTGGATCATCGTGGGGACCAGCAGCACGTCGGTGATGCCGTGCTCCTGGACGGCGGCCAGCACGGCGACCGGGTCGAACACCGGGATCGCCACCTGCGTGCCGCCGACCACGCCGCCTGTGACCCAGGTCGAGAAGGCGGCGAGGTGGAACATCGGCGCGGCGTGCAGGAGCAGGCCGCCGGGCGCGAAGTGCTCGGTGGCCAGCGCGCCCATGGACGACGTCAGCAGGTTGTCGTGGCTGAGCATCACGCCCTTGGCCCGGCCGGTGGTGCCGCCGGTGTAGAAGACGCCGGCGAGCTGGTCCCCGCCGCGGCGGGCGTCCTCGACCGGCTCGTGCTTCTCCACCAGCTGCTCGAAGGCGACCATGCCGTCGGGTGGGGGCCCGTCACCGGCGTGGACGACGTGCTGCAGCCGGGGGTGACCCGACCGGATACCGTCGACGCAGGCCGCGAAGACGTCGTCGACGACGAGGACCCGGGCGTCGACCTCGGCGAGCGAGTCGGCGACCTCGGGGACGCTCCACCGGATGTTGACCGGGACGACGACGCCGCCGGCCCACAGCGTCGCGGCGAGGAACTCGGAGTAGCGGTCGGAGTTGAGAGACAGGATGGCCGCGCGCTCGCCGTCCTGGACCCCGAGCTGCCGGAGGGCGGCGGCGAGCCGGGCGATCCGGTCGACCGACTCGGCGTGGGTCCGGGTGCGGCCGGCGCAGACGGTGGCGGTCTCGTGCGGGCGTTGCTGGACGTGGCGGTGCAGCCCCTGGGTGAGGTACACGGCGGCCTCCCGATCCGGTCGTCCCAGATCGTGACTCCGCTGGAGCCCGGGTCGCCAGGGGCGGACGGCTCTGCGACCGCCCGGGCGGACGCGGTGGCCGCCGGTGGGTCGCGACAAACGCCGACCCACGTGCAGTGAACGCGCCGCGGCTGACGTGTCGGTCAGCTAGTTGAGAGGGACGCCGGGTTCAAACCAACCCGGTTGTGGGGGGAGCCGCCGGGGATCCACTCGATGAGCCAGTCGGCGAAGGCTGCCGTTGGTCCCGGCTCAGGTGCTACGACCGACGGGTAGTACGGCCTGTCGTTGAGCGCCGGGAAGTGAGTCTCCAGCGCACGGTCGAGTTCAGCGACTCGGTCCTCGCCCAGTGAGCCGAAGTCCTTGAAGTAGCCGCGGTTCACGGTCATCACCCCGGTGCCGTAGAGCACGTAAACCGACCGCGGCCCCTCGCCCGGGATGTATGGGTAGTCGAGCGAGACCGACACCGAACCCGCGTTGATGCGCATTGATGCGCCTGGGCGGCTCTCCCACTGCTCGAGGATCTCTTGGGCCGCAGATCGGAAGCTGCTGTCGCATGCCGCGAGGAGTGCGGTAACCGACCGGGGACCGCCGTCGTCCTGGCCGTGGACGGCGGTCAACCAGGTGTTGGGACGAGCGACCACGGTGAACCGCGGGACGATCGCCTGCCCGACCTGCTCCGCCGTCACCTGCACCAGGAAGACGGCGATCCCCTTCTCCGATCCGAGCTGCTCATAGGCGGAGTTGAGGTAGTCGGCGATCGCGATAAACTCCGAGCCGTGGTCCTCGGCGATGACGACGAGCGCCTTGGCGTCGTGTCCGACGGCGTACGCGAGACCTCGGGTCAGGTGGTCGTGATCGACCTTGAGGTACTGGTTCTCGATGGCGATCCGCCGGCCGTCGGGCGTACGCGCGAGGATGTCCAGGTTCCGGTTCACGGTCGGCAGCACCACTTCGGTGCCGACCAACTCGAGGCGCCCGAGACCCAGCGCGTCCAGCCAGTCGAGGTTCGCCGCGAGCCACGGCGTGAAGTGCGTGGCTTCACCTGGCCACACACTCCGGACCTCGACGGGTTCAGGACGGACGATCCGACCGATCAGGTCTGGCTGGGTCACTGCCCGAGTATCACCAGTGATCGGCTCGGATCCTTGGAAGACGCGGTCCGAGTGGAGTGACGCGCCTGCGCGCCGCTGCCGCGCAGGCGCTCCTTTCGCCGGATCCGGCGAAAGGGGCACCTGCGCGGCAACTATCAGCCGCAGAAGCGGGCGGCCGGCCGCTTCTGGTGGGTGCGGGTCAGCCCTAGGACGCCGTCCGCTCCCGGTCCCGGGTGGAGGCGATGAACTCCCGGACGACGGGGTAGACCTCGGTCTCCCAGCGGGACCCGCTGAAGACGCCGTAGTGGCCCACCTTCTCCTGCAGGTGGTGGCGCTTGCGCTCCTCGGGGATCCCGGTGCACAGCCCGTGGGCCGCCTCGGTCTGGCCGGGGGAGCAGATGTCGTCGTTCGCGCCCTCCACGGTGAGCAGCGCGGCGTTCCGGATGGCGCCGGGGTCGACGCGCTTGCCCCGCCAGGTGAAGCGCCCGCGGGGGAGCTCGTGCTGCTGGAAGACGCGGCCGACGGTCTCCAGGTAGAACTCGGCGGGGACGTCCATGACCGCGCCGTACTCGTCGTAGAAGGCGCGGGTGGTCGCGGCCCGGACCGCGTTGCCGGTGACCAGGTCGCGGTACATCCGCGCGTGCGCGGTGAGGTGCCGCTTCGGGTTCATCGACATGAAGGCGGTCAGCTGCACGACGCCGGGGTAGACCCGCCGTCCGGCGCCCGCGTACCGGCTCGGCACGGTGTCGACGACCCGGCGCTCGAACCAGGACAGCGGCTTGTCAGCAGCCGACGTGTTGACCCGGTTGGGGTTGATGCGGGTGTCGATCGGGCCGGCCATGAGGGTGACGCTGGCGGGCTCGGCCGGGTCGTTCGCCTCCGCGAGCAGGGCGGCGGCTGCGAGCACCAGCGGCGCGGGCTGGCAGACGGCCAGGAGGTGGGTGCCGGGGCCGAGGTGGCGCAGCGCCTGCATGACGTGGTCGATGTACTCGTCCAGCCCGAAGGGCCCGTGCTCGGTGGGGATGTCCCGGGCGTTGTGCCAGTCGATGACGTAGACGTCGTGGTCGGACAGCAGCGTCTTGATCGTCGGCCGGATGAGCGTCGTGAAGTGGCCGGACATGGGGCCGACGACGAGTACGCGGGGCTGGCCGGTCACCGAGGGCTTGGTGAAGTGCAGCAGGGTGCCGAAGGGCGTCCTCAGGGCTGGGCGCTCGAAGACGTCCACCTCGCGGTCGCCGACCGGCACGGTCGTGATGCCGAAGGCCGGGCGGTGGTGGGTGGGACGCGCGTTGGCGAGGATGTCGCAGGCGGCCCGCATGTGACGGACGGCCGGGGTGCGGCCCAGCGGGGTCGGCAGGCCCTGCAGTGCGCGGGCGGTCCACTCGGACGCCGCGACGACGGGCGCTCCCATCCGGCGGTTCATCTCGTAAGCGGTGTAGAGCATCGGCCTGCCTGTCGCTGGGTTGCGTTTGTCAAGTGACCTAGGTCACCTGGCGGGAACGTTAACCCCTGTGAACGGCGGCCGCGCGGAGGGGCCTCCATTCGGGCGACGTGGCGGGCCCGTGTCGCGGCACCGGTGTCCCATGCGTAACAGCGGTCACACCAGCACCAGTGCGGTCCTGGCCGGCGCTGGGGCCGGGGTCTGGCACTTCTCGCGGCAGCGCCCCGGCGGACCACGGTCGCCGGGGCGCTCCTGCCTTTCGTGGCCTCCTACACGGCCTCGGGGACGTGCAGGTGGGCGAGGACGAGGTCCATCTCGGCGACGTCCACGATCTTGGCGCCCATGGCCTGCGCGAACTGCTCGCGCAGCGACCGGGCGTGCTTGCGGACCAGCCCGGCGGCGTCGCGGTTCTCGAAGCTGGTGACGCTGACCGTCCGGCCGAGGCGCCGGTCGACCAGCATGCTGACGCTGCAGAAGCCGGGCAGCTCCTGGAGCTTGGGCAGCAGGTTGTGCCGGTAGGCGTCGAGCAGGTCGTCGAGGTGGTTCGGTGCGATACGGGCCCAGGTGACCTGCGCGCCGGCGCCGTCCCCGGCCGCACGCTCCCGGTGCAGGACCGCGATCTCCCACTCCTGGACGTCGGCGTGCTCGCCGCCGAGGGTGTGCATGAGGCGGTGCTGGACGGTGCGGTCCTCGTGGGCGGTGGCGCGCATGGCCTGCTCGTCGACCCAGGAGGTCGCGACGATGCAGCGGCCGCTTCCGCGGTCCGCGAGCAGCGACAGGCCGACGCAGCCCTCCGTCTTCGGAACCGCCGGCATCACCTCGTCGCGCACGTAGGCGATGCCGGCGTCGAGGTTGCTGAGGTTGCCGCGGATGCTGGTGGATCGGGCGTACATGCCACCTCCGTTCGGGCGGCGCCCCGGCGGCATCGCCTCGCGGGTCAGCTTCTCGGCCGCCGACCCGCGAGGCAACGACTCGCGTAGCCCTACAGCGTCGCCATGAACCGGCTGTCGTCGAGATGGGCGGTCACCGGCACGTGGTCGCTGAGTCCTGGGGCGATCCAGGTGTCGAAATCCCCGACATCGACCTTCGCGCCGTCCGCCCAATCCGCAGGCAGCCAGATGTGGTCGATGTGGAATCCGCGCTCTCGTCGTCGGTGGTGGTAGTACGTCGCCTCCACGGGCGGCTCACCGTGTTCGAGGTCGCGGGCAGTTCGGTAGACATCCACCAGGCCCAGGTTGTCGAGTCGGCGCGCAACCTGGTCGTACTGCTTTTGAGTCGTAGTGATGGGTGAGTTGAAGTCGCCGGCCAGCACCACCGGCCCCTCGCCGGACGCTGCCTCTATCCAATCGACGGCCCGGTCGATCTCCGCCTCGTAGCTCCGCGAGCCGGGGAACTTCGCCGTGTACAGAGCCACGAGCGAGAAAGACGTGGGGCCGCTGACGCGTACGGGCAATGTCCAGTGGGGCGCGGCGTCCGCAGCCTCATGCAGCGTCAACCCCCATGGTTGGCAGGCGACGACCACGAGCTCCTTCCAGCCCCCGCCCTGTACCGGCCGACTTAGCCCGGTCACTGCCCGTCCGTCGGGCGTCGTCGGCCAGGAGGTTGGTGATTTCGCTTCGCACAGGACGGCAACATCGATGCCGACATCGAGCAGGTGCGGGAGCTTGGTATCGAGCTTCCCGTTGCAGTTCCAGGTCGCCAGTTTCACTAAGGCATCAGATCAGGCCGCCGCGACAGTGCAAGGCGTCGACACGCGAGGGGGTCAGCTCGCTACGCAGCTCGACACGGTGACGCAATCGCTCGGGAGGTGTCGGGCTCGGGGTCAAGAGGCGCTGTGGCCTACGGGCGAGCGAGCCTGTGAACGACGCGGTTCCACCCCTGCGACGAACAGAAAAACCCGACATGCGAGAGGTCTCGGGAGCGACTACGCCCTTCCTTCGCGGTGCCAAGCCAGCATCTCGGCGCCGGTGGCTTCGGGACCGAAGAACACGGTCTCCTCGGCGACATCGGTGAGCTGGTCGAGGAAGTCCTCGTGCGCGCCCAGAGCGGGGTCCTCGGCCGTACCGCGGACGTACATGACGACGAAGGTCGCAGGGCGATGGTCTGCCTTGGGGCGGATGACCCGGCCCATGCGCTGGATCATCTGCCTCTCGCTGCGGCTGGCAGCCAGGATGACTCCCACATCCGCCTGAGGGACGTCGATGCCTTCATCGAGGACCCGGGGAGCCGCGAGCACGCGCACGCTCCCGCGCTTGAAGGCCTCGAGGCGCTCCTTGCGCTCCCACGGCTTCAATGCGCTGGTGAAGTCCAAAGCCGAGATCCCGTACTCGCGTAAAATGTACGCGGCTTCGTCGGCGCTCTGCCGGGTCTCGGTGAAGACAAGCCCTCGGTCGGCAGAGGCCAGTAGTGGAGCCAAGCCTGCTAATGCCTCGTGTTTGCGACGGCAGTCGGCCAACAGCTGTCGACGCTTGCTGAAGGCGTGGAGGTAGCGGCGGGCGTCCTTCGTCGGCCGTGAGTCCACGATTCCGCCCTCGCTCAGCTGTCCGACTGCTGACATGAACTCGCCGAACGGCTCAGCAGGGCAGCCATGTTCGAGGATTAGTCGACGGCGAAGCGTCCTGGCCTGTTCGTCGTAGTCGTCGTGCCGCTCGCACTCCTCGGCCGTGAAGTTGACGCCGACGAACCCAACTCGGAATCGAGCCAGGATCTCGTCCGCCAGGCCACGTTCGTAGTCACATCCGGCGACGACAGGTCCAAAATAGGGCTCAAGAAGTTTGGCGACACCGTCGTCTTCGCGCGCGTAGGTAGCTGTCAATCCAAGGCGAGCATCAAAGTTTGGCTCGAGGGCTCTGGCAAAGGTCCGGGCACCGTAGCGATGTACTTCGTCGGCGATGAGGAGCCCAGCCATGCGTGGCCTCAACATCTGGTACTTGGAGGCTGACTGCACGGTGGACACAAGGATCTCGTGGACGTCGAAGTCGTCTTCGTGTCCTCCACCGAAGCGCCCAACTGGGACGGCGGGGAGGTCGCGCCGCAAGACGTCGTACCACTGATCAAGCAGCTCGCGCCCCGGCACGAGGATCAATACCTTCTCGTCTGCGTCCATAGCGGCCGCAGCGGCCAGCACGCCCACCGTGGTCTTGCCCGTGCCAGTGACAGCCTCCACGACACCCCGGCGGCCCTTGGCCGACCAGGCGTCTAAGAAGCCGTTGCATTAGTCGGTCGGTAGCCGGCGGGCGCAGATGAGAATGGCGGCGAGCCGGGCGAGGGCGGTGATGGTCGCGGCGGTGCGGTCGTAGCGCAGCGCCAGGCGTTTGTAGGACAGCAGCCAACCCAGGGTGCGCTCGACGACCCAGCGGTGCCGGCCGAGGCGCGCGCTGGAGTCGCGCCCGATTCGGGCGATCCGGGCGGTGATCCCGCGGCGGCGCAGGTAGCGGCGGACCCGCGGGTTGTCGTAGCCCTTGTCCCCGTGCAGCTTGACCGGCCGCCGGCGAGGGTGACCGCGACCGCCGCGCTTGATCGCCGGCATGCGGCCGAGGATCGGCTCGACGAAGAGGCTGTCGTGCCGGTTCGCGCCGGAGACCAGGACATTCAGCGGTAGCCCGGTGGCGTCGACGAGCAGGTGGTACTTGCTGCCGGCCTTGCCCCGGTCGGTCGGGTTCGGGCCGGTCAGCTCACCCCCCTTTTCGCCCGGACGCTGACCGAGTTCAGGCTGGCCCTCGACCAGTCCAGCCGACCGCTCTCGCCGAGCCGGTCCAGGACGGCCTGGTGCACGCGGTCGAAGACGCCGGCGTCGGCCCACTCGCGCATCCGCCGCCAGCAGGTCCAGCCCGAGCCGTAGCCCAGCTCGATCGGCAACTTGGTCCAGCCGATACCGGTGGACAGCACGAAGGCGATGCCCTCCAGCACGTCCCGATCCGAGACCCGCGGGCGACCGGTGCGGCCATGCACTGCTGGCCGCTGCGGCGGGATCAACGGCTCGAACAGCGCCCACAACTCATCGCTGATCAGCCGGGGCGGCGGGGAAGACGCCGGCGACGACATACCCGGCAGCCTGAGCCGAACCGTCAGGACGGAACAGAGACCGAAGCCCTACTTCTGCAACGTCTTCTAAGCTTGTGGTTTAACCGCTCTGGCCAGTGAGTTGCACGGCTGTGGTTCGGCGTCTGGCATGAGGGCGGCCACCGCTGGATCCTTCGGAGTTGCGCGGCTCTGAGGATCGGCGGTGGCCGTGATGGACAGTGTGGACGCGGTCGACGGTGCTGGCCAGGGCCTGGCGGCGGTGGCGTTGGACCGGTTCCGCGGCGAGCTGTACCGGTGCCTGGGCCGGCGCGCCGATGCGCTGTTCGAGCTGGCCGACGCCCTGCTGTGCGCCGACGGGCCGGTGCACTCGCTGGTCGGGCTGTGCCTGGAGCCGGAGCATCGGCGGGGGCACGGTGCCCTCTATGACGCGGTCAACCGCGGCGAGGTGAACACCGGGCGGCTGCGCGAGACGCTGGTCGGGCTGCCGCTGCCGCGGATGTTCGGCGGGCGGATCGTGCTCGGCGTGGACGTCTCGCCGTGGCTGCGTCCGGACGCGCCGACGTGCCCGGAGCGGCTGTTCTGCCATGTCTATGGCCGCGGCCGCGGTCGCGACGCCGACCAGCGGGTCCCCGGCTGGCCGTATCAGCTGGTGGCGGCGTTGGAGAGCGGGCCGACCAGCTGGACGGCGGTCCTGGACGCGGTGCGCCTGGGCCCGGCCGACGACGCCACCGCGGTCACCGCAGCCCAGCTGCGGGCGGTGGTGGGCCGGCTGCGCGCGGCCGGACACTGGCGGGTCGGTGACCCGGCGATTCTGGTGGTGCTCGACTCCGGCTACGACGTGCACCGCCTGGCCTTTGTGCTGGCGGACCTGTCGATCCAGCTGATCGGGCGGATCCGCGCCGACCGGGTGCTGCTCGCTTCCGCACCGCCGCGGCCGGTCGAGGGCGCCGCGCCGATGGGCCGGCCGCGCCGGCACGGCGCGGTCATGGCCCTGACCGATCCGGGCAGCTGGCCGGCGCCGAGCACCCGCTCGGTGGCCGGCACCGCCCGCTACGGGCGGGCCGAGGCCACCTCGTGGCCGCGCATGCACCCGCGCCTGCAACATCGCGGGCCGTGGGCCGGCCACGACGGCCCGCTGCCGATCGTGGAAGGCACGCTGATCCGCCTGCAGGTGGAGCACCTGCCCGGCTCCCGGCAGGCCAGGCCGGTCTGGCTGTGGACCTCGGCGGCCGAGGCCGAGACCGCCGGGGTCGACCGCTGCTGGCGGGCCTATCTGCGCCGCTTCGACCTGGAACACACGCTCCGGCTGTTCAAGCAGACCCTGGGCTGGACCGCCCCGAAGATCCGTTCTCCGCAGGCGGCCGACCGCTGGACCTGGCTGGTCATCGCCGCGCACACCCAGCTGCGCCTGGCCCGCCCGCTGGCCCGCGATCTGCGCCGGCCCTGGGAGAAGCCGCTGACCGCCGAGCGGCTGACCCCCGCCCGGGTGCGGCGTGGGTTTCGCCACCTGCGCGCGAAGACCGCGCAGCCGGCCCGCGCTCCAAACCCAACCACCCCGGACCGAGACGCCCACCGGGGACCAGGAACCGGCAGCCCGCCCCCCGCTACGACGTCGGCAAGACCGAGACCCGAGACCGCGCACGCATCAGAAACGACAAGGTCACGGGTTAAACGACAAGCTAAGGCTTCGTGTTGCCAGGCCCGCGGTGCGCGGCCGGCATAGGACCGCAGCCGTCCAAACGGGAGGCTGGCGCCGGGGAGGGTGTGTGGAGCCATGCGGGGTGAATCGGCCAGGCGCCACCGAGGCGGCGTCCTGCCATCCGAGGTGAACGGTGACCAGCGCGCATAGAGGACGCTGTTGACGTCGGTGGTTGTCAGGCCCTCGAAGGCTCGCTGTCGCAGTCCCGCGAGTAGCTGCCGCTTATCCTGATCAGGCTTGGCTGTTAGGAGCTCTTGCAGAGCCCCTGCCAAGCGCTCACGCTGCATGGAATCGCACCCGCTCGGCCCGCTCCGTCTCGGCGAAGGCACACCTGGTCACGGAACCTCTCTCGGCAAGCGGCCCATCCGGCTTCACCGCGAATCATGATTTGACCCCATCGAGTCACCAGGGACGTGCGCAAAGTCCGGAAGCGCTGTCATGAGCCGGTCTGGCGCAAGCTGGTGTTGACCTGGACGAGCCCCCTCCAGACCGTTGACCTCGCTTGTCGAGGAGGCGGCCATGGATGGCACTCGGATCGACACGGGGACCGCGATCATCGGCCGACGTCGGCTGGCTGTAGGTCGCGTTGAGCTGGCGACAGCTTGCCGGGTTTTGACTTGCCGGGGCGACCGGCCGAGGCCTCGAGCCTGGAGACGAGATAGTCAACCGGCTGCATAGCGCGCGGTCAGGCCATGGCCTCGGCTGCTGTCGCGGGTCCGGGTTTGGGCACTGGGGTCGACTCCGACGCCCGTGGTGACTCCGCTGCGTCATCCGTCCGAGGGTCGGGCGTTCTTCGGCGCTCAGCGGACCGCAAGGTCACGAACCTGCCGTCACCGAACGGCAAGACGGCCAGGATTGCGAACAGTTTCGGTCTCCCGGCTGGCCGTCGGTACTCATGTCCTGGCGCCACGGCGACGTGTGAGCGTGTCTGTTATGCGGGCAAGCTCGAGAAGCTCTACAAGGGCGTGCTGGATGTCCTGACCGGCAACATGCTGGCACTCGCTGGACTCGATCGGTCGGGCATGGCCGAACTGCTGGTCAACATGATCGGCGGTTTCCGGGCGGACTGCGACCGAGCCGAGAGGCGCGGCGCCAGGGTGCCGCGCGACTTCCGCATTCACTGGGACGGCGACTTCTTCTCGCTGACCTACGCCGAGGCCTGGGCCGACGTGATCCGCGACAGTCCTGATGTCCGTTTCTGGGTCTACACCCGGAGCTTCGACCCCGCCGCCCTTGACGTCCTGCCCGTCTTCTCGGGCCTGCCGAACCTCTCCGTCCACCTGTCCGTCGATCCCGACAACCTGGAGGCGGTGAAGCAGGCTCGGCGGCGCCATCCCTGGGTGCGATGGGCCTACCTGGCCGAGACTTTCGCCGATGGGCGCGCGGACCTGGTGGCCTTGCCTGGCAAGCGGTACCCGTGCCCTGAGAACGGACGACGAATCCCGCTGATCTCCGAAAAGAGGTCCGCCTGCATCCGTTGTGGTGTCTGCCCCAGCGGCCCCGGTGACGTCGTTTTTTCCATCGTCAAGTGTTGAGGCGGCAAGGACTGCAATCAGGCTTCTTTGGGTCGCTGAGAGCCCAGCGCAAAGACGCAGTCAGGACACAGATAGCGACGCCAGTACGTCGAGTTCCGACCACTCTTGTCCCGTTCTCCTGCCGCCGTGTACAGCCACCACATGAGGCCCTTTTCGGCATTTGCGGCAGCCGACAGGTCCGGAGAGGTGTCCCATTCCCGTCGCATGACGTTGCTGGAGCCTGACGCCTTGCTAGTCCGGAAGATGGTCGAGCACAGGGTGCACGTCGCGCAATCGAGCTTGTCCAACAGCTTGGCTCGAAGCTCGGGGATCGGCTCCTGCAACGGGGCAGTGAGCCGCTCCGTCACCCGACCTGCCTCAGAGATGAGGAGGAGTCCGATACCCAGTCGGCTCCCGACGACCATCTGCTCGTCGGTGACGTTCTCACCTTGCTGGGCCAGGTAGCAGCGGTCCGCCATGACCGAGTAGCCGTGGGCCTGGCCTGCGGACTTGGCGAAGGGCGCTCCCCGTCTCTTCACCTCGATGGCGACGACCTCGGACCTGGATGCCAGGTCACCACCGCCGAAGTCGCGCAGGCCGACGACGTCGATGCGCCCGAGGCTCGGACCGGTGTCAACGGCGACTGCCCAGCAGCCGAGGGTCTTCTTCGCCCATGCCTCGACTGAGGGGTACAACGCGGCTTCGGGTCCGGTCGTGTGTGCCATGTGGTTCCTTCGTGATCTGGTCGGGGGAGTAGAGCGTTGGGGGGATGTCAGGCGAGCGGCGATGGCAGGAACGGCGAGGCAGAGCCGTGCCACGTGACCACCAGTTCGTCCCGAGCACGGGACGACGCGACGTAGAGCAGGAGCCGCTCACGCACCAAGGCGTCACCGCGGTCGTCATCCGGGTACTGGCCGATGACCCGGCCAGCCGGGACCTGGCTTTCGTCCACGCCGGCGAGTACGACCTTGCGGAACTCCAGCCCCTTGGCCCGGTGCATCGTCAGCAGCGAGGGAGCCGGGGCCGTCCGTGACCGTCGGCCCTCCACCGTCTGCACGGTGACCTGACGGTCGGCCAGGCCTCGCTGCACGAGGTCGCGCACGGCACCACTGCGCACGAGCACGGCGAGGCTCGCCGGCTCGACGTCAGGTTCCGCGAGCCAGCCCTTCAGGACGTCGGCGATCTGGTCGAGCTCCGCAGGCAGAGACGGCGTAGGCAGGAGCCGCGGCCGGGGGCCGCGGAGCGGGGAGCGGTAACCGCTGACGTCCTCGCCCTCGCCCTCGAGGTCGGTCACCTCCGCGCCCTCGAGAACTCCGACCGCGAACCGGAGGTTCTGAGCGGTCGTGCGGTAGTTCAGCGTCAAGCGTCGAGAGCGGCCCTGGATGTTGATCCCCAGGCGGCCGAGGACGACCTTCTCCCCGTAGATGCGCTGATGAGAGTCCTCGCAGATGAACAGCTCGTTCGGCCCCGCGGGGACGAGGGAGCGCAGCAGCCGCCAGTGCCCGGTGTGCAGGTCCTGGGCCTCATCGACGATGACGTGGTCGGCCAGGCCATCCGGCCGTGCCGCGGCCACGGCAGCCGACGCGAGGGCGGCCAGCTCGGCGAAGGTCGCCTTGCCCTCCATGGACAGCCGGCGCCGGTAGGCCTCGACGACCGCCCACACGCCCAGCCGCTCGGCTCGGCTCAGCCGCACGCCGCGACCGGTCCGCGGGACACGCGCGTACTCCTCCCGCGTCGTGACACCGTTCCCGAGGATCACCGAGCGGTACTCGGCGGTGAGGAATGTCGGCGTCCGCAGGTGCGGCGGCAGGCTCTCCCCGGCCGTCGCGACGGACTCCTCCCACAGCTGCCGGTCCTCGTTGTCCCGCAGCGCCAGCTCACCCTGCAGCGACAGGGATCCGAGGTGGGTCGACACCGCTCGCAGTGCTCGATCGCCTGCCTTCGCCAGCGCCTCGCGCGCCAGCTTGTCGATGCCGACGACGTGGACCCCCGAGGCTCCCAGCGCCGAGGCCAGGGCCAGCTCGGGATCCAGTTCATTCAGGCCGGCGCGGAGGCTGTCGGCCAGGGTCGTCGTATAGGTGGTCAGGACGATCCGGGCCTTCGGATTCTGCTGCGAGAGGAAGTGCGCCCGGTGCAGGGCGACGACCGTCTTCCCCGTGCCTGCCCCACCGCTCAGGCGGAATGCGCCGCGGTAGGTGTCCCGGTAGGCGTACGCCCGCTGGTCCGGGTGCAGGAAGACGCGCCAGGCGGCGAACGAGCCGGACAGCACCTGGGTGAGCTGGTCGTCGTCGACGATGGTCACGAACTCCATCTGCGACGCGGGGTGGCTGAGGGCCCGCTCGACCCGCTCGGCTTCGGTAACCGGATCGGCAGTCGCGCCGGGCTCGGCGCCGACCGCCTCGGCGGACTCCCGGAGCGCAGCGGCGATGTCCTCGGGCGCGGTCCCGGTCGCCAGTTGCAGTAGTGCGTCCGCCTGCCATGCGGGCGCATCCGCGGCTAGGGACAGCAGAGCGTCCTCGTCGCCGGCCGTGACCGCCGCCTCCGCGAGGGGCGCGGGCAGGCCCAGGACGTCGGTCAGCTCCGAGGTCTTGAAGCCGGAGAGCGGACCTGGGACGTCGTCCTCGACACGAGGCCGGATGACGGGTTGAGGCCCCGGGGCGGTGACGACGGCTTCCTCGTCGAAGAACTCCAGAACGCCGTTCACGGGGTTGACCCGAAGCGTCAGCCGTGCCGCCAGCCGGTTGGCCTCGTCATGCTTCTTGATCGCCGCGAGCACGAAGTTCGGCTCCGGCTGCTCAGCGACGAGGAAAAGCACCGCCCGGTAGTTGTCGTTGACCCGGCCGGTCCGCACACGGCTGTCCCGCGACCCGTTGATGGGTTCGATGTGCAGCCCCGGGACGGTGTGGTCCGCCATCAGCTTGTGCAGGAACTCCCACGCGCGCGGGCGCAGCGACCCGTCGACGTCGAGGTCCTTGGTGAACTGCTTGGACATGATCACGTTGGCCATCGGGTCACTCCTGTCCGGCGCTGGGAGCACCCAGCAGCTCTGTGATGGCGTCGACGTCGGTGGGTGCGACCGTCCACGAGCCGTCGACGGGCTCGTCCGACTCGTCGAGCCGGACGCAGACCTTCGCGTCCGGCCACGCGAGGTCCAACGGGGTTCCGTCGTCCGTCTCGAAGCCCTGCTCAGGCACGGGCACGCCTGCGGTGGCGAGTCGGCGGAGCAGAGCCCGCTCGGCATCGGTCAGCGCCCCGTCGATCAGGCCTTGCCAGGCCGGGTCGACGTCGCCGTCGGCCTGCATGGTGGGCAAGTCCATCGTCGGGGTGACCCAGCCGCTGATCACCTGCGACAACGCCGCGATGGTCATCGGCTGGTCGGCGAACCCGAAGACGTTGGACAGTCGGAGCCACTCCCGCCACGCATCCTGCCCAGCGGGCTTTTCCAGCCGGTCGTCCCGGTCGTCGACGACGAGAGCGGTGTGCAGACCGAGTGGTGCCGAGGCCAGTGCCGCAGTGAGCGCGAGACTTCCGCCCTGGCACCACGACCAGCCGGCCAGCGGCCCCATCAGGTCTCCGACAGTCGGCTCGCCGCACAGGACGTCGCCCGCCGCGGTCACGAGTTGCTTCGCGAAGAGCCGGAAGCGTCGAGCGCTCGGCAGCGCCCCAAAGGCGAGAGCCGCCCGGTCGGCCAGCTTCGACCAGGCATCGGCGTCGGGGGTCCGGATCCAGGCCAGCAGCTGGCTGACGGCGTCGTCCTTCAGCAGCGACTCGGGGGCCGACCCAGGCAGCAGCTTCGACCGGAGCATCGCCAGCGACGGGTCGGTCAGGGCGCCGAGCGGCGGCGCAGGCGTGCCCGCGGTGAGCGCCTCGAAGCGGTCCAGGTCCTTGGATGTGATCGCCCAGACCACCTTGCCCTGGTCCCGGAGGGCCGCCCGCTTCTCCGCGTCATCCCGCACCCGGTTGTGCTCGGCCGAGGCGTGGAACAGCGCGCCGTCGGTGAAGATGCAGACCTCGGGCACGGTCGGGTCCTGCGTGCTGAGCACGAAGTCCGGCTTGACGTTGCCGAGCGGCACCTGCGGACGCATCGTCCAGCGGCGGTGCGAGCCGGACACCGCGAACTCGACGAGCGTCCCGTCCGGCTGCGGCTTCTGCCGCACCGACGCGCCCTGGGCGGCCAGCGCACCGCAGAGCGCGTCCCGGAAGCGCTGCTCGAGGTGGCTCTCCGGCGACGGCGGCGGTACGTCGGCGATGGACGCCGCCTGCACTGGCTGCCAGGCGTGCGGGGCGGCCTCCCCGAGCGGCGCAACCAGCCCGAGGATCTCCGCGAGCAGCTGAGCGGCCCGGGCCCGGGAGGTCTTGTCCACCTGCCCGGGGTGGACGAAGGGCAGCAGGCACCGGTGGCAGGCCAGCTTGCCCTCGGCGGCGCAGGGGCAGTTCTCGACGATGTCCAGAGCTGCCTGGAGCAGCTCCCTGACCCGGTCCGGGCGGGCGAAGTCGGCCAGGTATCCGGTGCCACCGGGGACGGTGTCGTGCAGGAGCAGCGCGACGCGGTCGACGCCGCCGACCGGTGCGTGGACGTCGACCACGTCCAGGTGGTCCGGATCGCCGCCGATCACCTCGCGCAGACCGAGCAGCAGCGCCGCGCGGAAGGAGACCGCGGCGAAGTGATCGGTCGTGTACTGCGGCGGCACGAGCATCCGCACGGCCTGGGTCCGGAGCGTCCGGCCGAGCGCGATCTCCCGCCACTCGATGTCGAGGTCACGACGGTGGGGGCACCAGCCCCGGTGCCGTGCGTCCTGCTCGTCGCGACGCTGGGCGGCGGGCGTGACGCCGCAGCCGGGGCAAACCCGGAACAGCGGTGTCTTCACGTCGAAGCCGGCGATGCTGCGGTCGCGCCCCGACTCCCGGGTCCGGCCCAGGTTGAGCCAGCGGATCTCGGTCGCCCGGATGTACTCGGCGCCGAACGGGAAGTCGGCGAGGTGCCAGGCCTCGGTGATGTCCGCTGGGTCGATGTCCGCCGCGGTGACCGTCGCGAACTGCTCGCGCTCACGGTCGTCGAGGGCGTCGGTGATGGCGGCCTCGTCGCGGGAGACCTGGGCCGAGACCCGCTCCAGGGGAAGCACCTGCAGCCGCTGCCCGGTGTCCTGGATCGCCGCGTCCCCGCATCGCGGGCAAGCGGTCACTGTCACCGTCCCGCTGGCGCCCCAGCCGCACCGGGCACAGAGCACCCAGTCCTGGACGTGGTCGGTCCCGGTGCTGGCGAGGTCGACGGCGTCGATGCGGGCCGCTATGCCCTGCGCGTAGAAGGTCGAGCCGGGCGCGAACTCGGTGAGCGCGATCCGGCTGCCGCGCTGGTAGCTGCGCGGCTCGTCGTGGTACTCCTCGGTCTCCTGGTCGAACCACCGGACGGCGACGTCCAGCGTCACAGTGTCGTCGAGGAGGGTGTAGTTCGGGAGGACGCCCCGCTCCTCCAGCGCCTGCACCCAGTGCTGCGAGACCAGCTCCTGACGGCGCTTGCGCAGGGCCGACAGCTCGGCCTTGGTGCTCCGCCACAGCTGCTTGTCCTCCTCGGTCGCCGCCGGCTGGTTCGCCCGCTCGGTCAGCTCGACCAGCGCATCCTGGGCTCGGGTGATCCGCTCACCGAGCTCGGTCCGCTCCTTGCGCCACCCGTCGACGGCCCGGTACCACAGGGCCTCCAGGCCGCTGACCCCGTCCGAGCCGATGCCCACGCCGGCCCAGCGACGCAGGTCCTCGGCGGTGTCGGGACGCACACCGTCACCGAACTGTGCCAGGAACTCGACGACGTACTCGGCCGCGTGAGCCCGGGCGTCGGTGAGCAGCCGGCCGGTCCAGGAGTCGGCCTCCCAGGTCTCAAGCACGGCCGGCGTCGTCAGCCGCGCCGAAGGTGCGGCGGGGTCGGCTGCCTGGCGATCGACGAGGTGCGCGACGTATTGACGGTGCAGGATCTCGACCGCGTCCAGGTAGGTCGCCGGCGGGCGGACGTCGCCGTCGATCACTGACAGCGGCTCGGCCCAGCGGGGGAGGTTGGTGCCCCGCGCGGGGACGTAGGCGAGGACCAGGGCGTTGCCGGTCCGGCGGCCGGCACGGCCGATGCGCTGCTGGTACCCGGCGACCGACTTCGGCAGGGACGACAGCATGACCGTCGACAGGTCGCCGATGTCGATGCCCAGCTCGAGGGTGGGCGTGGCCACGAGGACGTTCGGGTCGCCGGGCAGCTCGTCCCGGCGGAACGCCTGCTCCCGCTCCAGCCGCGTGTCGTCAGGCAGGAGACTGGTGTGCTCGGCGGCGACCACGCGCCTGGCCTGCGGGCTGGCGTAGAGAGTCCGGTAGTAGTCATCACCCCGTCGGTCCCGGCTAAGACGTCCGGTGCAGCCGGCGCGCACGCAGGGCGCGCCGTCCAGCTCATCGACGACCTGTGTGGTCCCTGGGACGGCGGTGTGGCAGACCGGGCACCGGAGCAGGTGCTCACCCGACCGGAGGGCCTCTTCGGACGGCACGGTCACGGCGACGTTCTGCGGCGGCAGTGCCCAGATGCGGGTACCGCCGTCGCTGGTGACCGCGGTCAGGGTGCCGGTGTCGACGAGGACGTCGAGCAGATGGCGGGTGACCACCGCACCGTCGTTGGGGCTGATGTCGAGACAGGCGGAGGCCCAGCGTGCGTACCAGGAACGGGCGCCGCTGATCGATGCCAGCAGCTCGGAGCCTTTCGCCGTGGTGGGGAAGGCAGGGGCGCCGCGGCCGGACGGGAAGGCCGGCATGCCGCCGGCCCGGTCCCGGCCACCCCAGATCCGCCACCGGTTGCCGTCGGCAGCCAGGTACGCGTCGAGCCACGGATGGTGGATGCCGCCCTGACTGCGGATGCGGTCGAGCACGCCGCGGACCCACCACACCAGGGCGGTGCCGCGGCCGGCCGCCCAGGAGCCGTCGAGGCCGGGGGAGAGCGCTTGTCGCTGGACGGCGGCGTCGAGCGCGCCGGCACCAAGACGCTGGACGTCACCCGTGTCGCCGGCGAGCACCTCGGCGACCGCGCTGCCTGTCAGCTCCAGGGTTCGGCCCAGGCGCGAGTTGAGCCCGAACTCCAGGGCGATGTCGAAGGCGAGCCGCTTGGCGACCCGGCGCCGGGCCCGCTCGACCTGGGCGTCCGAGGCGTCGGGGTCCACAAACGCCCGGAAGTCCTTGTTGCCGACGAGGACCGGCGGGACGAGGACGTGCCGTCGGTGTGGGTCGTCGCCGGCGGCGGTGAGGACGGCGTCGGTGAGTTCAGACAGGGGCGACCGCTGCTCAGTGAGGGCGGTGCGGAGGGCGCCGCGGAAGGTCAGCGTGTGGGATCGGGCCTGCACAAAGCCCGCTCGGTGGGCGGCGTCCTGGACGCTGTCGGTGAACAGCAGCGTCTTCTTCTCCGCGCGCTCGAGGTGCTCGCTGGCGAACACGCTGGACAGCGACACCGACGCCAGGGTGGCGATCCCGCTGCCGAGGAAGCGGATGCCGTTCTCCCGCTCGCATGCGGGGCAGACGTCTCGCTGATCGGGAGTGCGGCGATCGGCGCGGTCGTCGTCACTGTTGACCAGCACCGGGACGATCGGGTTCTCCTCCAGGGAGGCGACGTCGAGGTCCGGCGGGCCGGTCAGGAGCTCCCGGTTCTTGGTGTCGAACCACATCAGCCCCGTGGCAGCCTTGCCGCTCTCGAGATCAGCCGCCTCGCCGGGCGCGAACAGCAGTGACCGGACGCGCCGGTTCTGGCGGACGGCCTCGGCACGGATGCTGGACGCGTCGGTCTCGACGGAGTGGCCGGTGGGAGCGATGAGCACACGCCAGCCCGATCGTCCGCAGAAGCGGCAGTAGATCG
Organism: Geodermatophilus siccatus; assembly: GCF_900103785.1. GTDB lineage: Bacteria > Actinomycetota > Actinomycetes > Mycobacteriales > Geodermatophilaceae > Geodermatophilus > Geodermatophilus siccatus. The sequence continues at coordinate 313,843 of NZ_FNHE01000005.1, forward strand.
CCGGTAGGTAGAGCTGGCCGCCGGTGTCGACGCCGTCGTCGGTCCACCGGAAGCGCGGCGTGTTGTCGGCGAGGCGCTCGACCCGGCTGACCTCCCGGACCCACAGCTGGACGTCGGTGGAGAGGAACCGAGGACCGGCGCCGGCCTCGGTCATCCCGACCCGGGCCAGGCTCAGCAGACCCAGGAGGGCGTCGAGGAGCAGGACGCCGTCCTCGTTGGCGGGGCTGCGGTCGGTGGGGAAGAGACGGCGCGCGAGATCGGCGACGTCGCTGGGGGTGGTGGCGAGCCGCAGCAGCTGCTTGGTGAGGTCGTGGTGGGTGAGCAGCCAGCCGAGCTCACCTTGGCCGTTGAGGCCGCGGACGAGGTGCTGCGCGTCCTCGTCGTTGAGGTCGTTGAGGTGCTCGCCGCGCTTGGGCTGTTCCACGAAGAGCTCGCGGATGAGCGCCCTGATGATCTCGTCCGGGGTGGTGGCCTGGCGGAGTTCTGCAGCGACCCTTGGCAGGTCGAGGTAGCCGCGCGGGCGGGTGACACCAGGGCGGGCGTCCGAGGCCTCGCGTTCTGCCAGCCACTCCTCGGCCGTCACACGGTCCTCGGTGACGATGGCATCCGGCTCGATCGCGCGGCCGAAGACAGTGGCGGCGAAGGCCAGCATGGCGGTCGGGTCACCGCTGCCAAGTGTGGCCGACGTGGCCACTGGGACGATGTCACCGAGCGGCCGGCCCGGCTCGTCGACGGCAAGGATGAGCCCCAGACGCCGGAGCAGCATCGCGACGTCGGTCCCCTGGGCGCCGTCGTAGGTGTGGAACTCGTCGAGGACCAGGTAGCGCAGGCTCTCGCGGGACAGCTGCCACAGCGGTGCGTCCGCCGGCCGCAGGAGCAACTGGTCGAGCATCTTGTAGTTGGTGAGCAGGATGTCCGGCGGATCGGACTGCATGATCGCGCGGTCGGTGATCAGCCCGTCCTGGATCACCCGGGTGCTCGGCGTGTTCTTGTCACCGGTGTAGAGGCCCGCGGTCACGTCGGACAGGCGGGGGTCGCCGGTGATGAGCTTGGCCAGTCGACCGGCCTGGTCGTTGGCCAGCGCGTTCATCGGGTAGAGGACCAGCGCCTTGATGCCGCGCTGCCCGGCCCGGCGTGCCCGCAGGACGTGGTCGAGGATCGGGACGAGGAACGACTCAGTCTTCCCGGAGCCCGTTCCGGTCGTGACGATGGTCGGCCGCGGATCGCGGTGCTTGGACGTCAGCCGCGAGAAGGCGACCGCTTGGTGCCGGTAGGGCGCGAACCTATCCGGATGCCAGTCCAGCGGTGCGGCCCAGTCCTCGTCGGCCGGTCGGAACGGCAGCCGCAGCCGGACATACGGCCCGCGGAAGATGCCCTCCTGCGGGTCGGTGAGGAAGTCCTGCAGCGCGATGCGGACCTCTTCATCGGCGAGCGCGAAGGTCGTCCCGAGGTAGTCGGTCAGCGCGCGCCGAAGGTCCGCCGCCTGCAGCGATGGGAGAAGTGATGTCATCGCCCGACGACCCGCCGAGTCGCGCGCCGAAGGACCATTGCCTCATTGCCTGCAAGCGCCAAGCCAGTCACCTCCTGCCGTGTTCGGGGTTGCCTGAAGCGATAGCGCTGAAATGCGCGTGGGCGGCGCGCAAATCGGCTTCTCGGTCGACACCAGTGAACGGCAGCTCGTAGACCTTGCCATCGAGTGTGCGAGCCGACTCGGGCAGGGAGAACTTGCTAGTCCGGTATGCCTTGACGATCTCGCGAGGTACCAGTCGACCGTTCTTGTCGTAAAGCGCTTCCCGCTCGTAGCTCTGCAGCACCGGGAACTGGGTGCGGTAGATCGTGGCCAGCTCGTCGGCCGTGATGCCAAGCATCACGGCAACGATGGCGTCAATCTCTATGAGCGTCTGTCGGCGGTCGGCATCCCCGCGAAGTGGAGTTTGTGTGGACCACTCGTGTTGCACAGAGCCGAGCGGCAGCCGTGATGTGGCTGTTGGACTCGCGAGAAGAGCCCAGCGATCGCTGCGCCACGTCGGCGAGTAGAGCGACTCCCAAAGGGGTGCGTATTCCCTAGTGAGGCAATTTAGGCGCAGCGTGCGCAATAGGAGCCACTGTTCTAGGGCATGGCCGCGCACATGTGGCAAGCGCGTAAAAGTGCCGATCTTTATGTTTGCCACGCCGGTGACTTTGATCATAAAGTCGCACACAATGGACGCGCAAAAACCGGCTGCTACCGCGAGGTCGACAGGGGGCAGCATAAGCGACACCAGGCTGTGTGAATGGGTTGGGCCTGGCGGGATTAGGGCGGCGTGCAGAGTTCGGACCGTGGCGGTATCCGCCATCGCCCGCCAGGCTAACCTGTAGAACTGATTGCTTGGCTGGCCATTCCATGCGGGGAGCTTGGCGAGAAAATTGCGTGGGGGTACTGCGCGCTGGTAATTCGTCGCAGGAATGAATGCTGAATCGACGCTATTCAGGTCGATGGGTTGGTCTGATCGGCGGCCACTTGCATTGACGGTTGGCTGCTTGGACAAAGGATTGGCGACCGTAAGATGTGGGCCCTGAAGTATGACATCTCGCCATTCACCGGGTGTGCTCGTCGCAGCGACGAAGAAGCCCTTCTTGTGATCTCCAGACTCATGCCATCCGGACTGCCAGTGGTAGTCCAGTGCTCCGATCCGCGGAGCTGCGGCCAGCTTGTCGAGCGCCGAGGCGCTTGATTCGTTAACCGGGTATAGCATGCGCGCCTCAACGGCTGGTGTCCCTGAGTCGTCCAGGAGAGCGGCCCAGCCTGCGAGGGTGGTCTCGTCAACTGCGATGATGCGCCGAGAATGAGGACGAATGTCCCAGTCGCCATTTGCGTTCTTGATGCCCGGTGCCGGACCGACTCCATCGTGACGTAGAGATCGGTCAATGGACTCCGGGTGAAAGAGGCTCGCCGCCTGCTTCCATTTTGGTGAACGCTGAGCTCCGTAGATGTGCACGCCGTACTCCTTGGCGTGGTGGATCTCAAAAAGCTTGAGCTCGTTGCGAAACTGCCAATGGCGTCGTAGGCGTGAGTATGTCGCCCGCCTCAGGCTTCCTGCGCGAGCCTCCGTGAAGTGTGATTCGGGGTGAATTAGTCCAATAGTCCCAGCGCTCTTCATTGATCGCCATGTCCGATCCATAAAGCATCGGTACAGGTCTGGCTGCAAGCCCGCAAGCACCGGGCGATCGACGGGACTTCCGAGGTGCTCACTCGTTCCTGCAATAATAGTTCGTTCGTCTAAATACCCTGCAAGTGTGTCGGAATCCTGTAGGGTGCAGTGACGGCGAGCGCTCTTTATTGCCTCTGCGGGCTTGTCGACTAGCTGCCACCACGGGTCATGCTCCGCTAACATGGCATCTTCGTCCCACACAGGACGAACCCACGGCGGATTGCCGATCTGGAGATCAAAGCCACCTGCCTTGAAGACGGGTGCGAAATCCAACTCCCAGTGGAAGAAGCCCTGTTGGGAAGCGATCTCATCTGTGACCTGAAGCCACGGGTAACGCTCGATTGTCCGGTCGCTTGACCGGGCGCCGGCGAATCCCAGCTCCATCTCTTCGGCTTGGGCGAGTTCCTCCCAGCTCGTCTGGTCACTGATCTCGATCTGGCCGACCGTGAAGCGCTTGCCGGTCGGCGCTTTGCCTTCGAGCCCGAGGATTGACTCCAGCGCGCCGAACCAGTCCTGCCAGCTCGGCGGCTGGATGCGCTGACCGTCAGGAGTGCGTCGATCGGTCAGCGGCCAGAACCACAGTGCGCACCAGGCGTCCATCACGCGGCGAAGTCGGCGGTAGGCCCCGTCCGGGTCGTTGAGCACTGCCTCGATTTGCTCCCGGGACACCGCGCCGGTGGCCTCGGGGAGGTCCTTGGCGCCCCAGACATCGACGTGCCGCCGGATCTCCGACTCCGCGATCGTGAGACGGCGGAGGGTCAGTTGCCAGAGCTTCTCCACACGCCGGGCGAGTGAGACCAGCCGTGCCTGGTCTGGCTTCGACGGTGGCGTCCGCACGTCCTTCTGCCACTCGCGCAGTCGCTCACGGGCCTCGGGGGCGTACTGCTTGGCCTCGGCCGTGTCCGTACCGGCGCCCCAACCCTGGGCAGGGAGCAAGAAGTGGTGGATCCGGCCCGAGACGTCGACCGAGCCGTCGGCGAGCGTGCTCAGCGGCACGTCCTCGGGCACGGTGGTCAGCCATGCCTTCTTGGGCAGGTCGCGGTTCGGCGAGTAGAAGGCCCGACGCGCACCGATGAGTGAGTTGCCCCGGCGCAGGTGCAGGCCGAACCAGGGCGCCTGCAGCGACGGGTCCATGGTGTCGAGCCACAGCGAGACCTCCGCGAGCTCGACGGCGGGCTCGTTGAGGTCGACGCCGTAGACCTGGTGCAGGGCCAGGTAGGCCTTCACCTTCTGCAGCTCAGCTGGGTACCGGTCGGCCGGGATCTGCTCACCGACCTCCTCCTGGCGCCGCTTGAGGTAGCGGTCGGCCAACTGGCGGACCGCCTCAATGGCGAATGCGCCAGATCCGAGGGCAGGCTCGCAGATGGTCAGCCGCAGCATGTCCGCCGCCGGCGTCTTGTGGCCGTCGAGGTCGAGCAGCTCCTCGAGGCTGTGGTGGACCACCGATCGGGTCAGCACCTCGGGGGTGTAGTACGACGCCGACTGCTGCCGCTCTCGGCCCGCGAGCCGGTAGACGAAGGTGCCTCGACGGTGCAGCACCGGCTTTGGTTCGCCGGTGATCGGGTCCGGCATCCGCACCAAGTGCGGCGTGTACTCCTCGCCGTCCTGGTGAACAGGCAGTACCCAGGTGCCCTTCTCCGGGGTGCCGTTCGGCGCGACCTCGTAGAGGTCCTCCTCGGCGAAGAACCCGGTGTAGCTCATCAGGCCCTCGTACACCGCCCCGAGCTGGTTGATCCCGAGCTCCGCGTAGGAGATGAAGCCGCGGTCCCCGCCCTTCTTGGCCTTGCTCAGCAGCAGGTGGGAGAGCACCTGCTGCACGGCGTCGTTGCCGAGCTTGACCTCGTCGATGAGCGCGGTGGCCTGCTCGCCGAAGAGGTCGGCACGTAGCGACCGGAACGCGAGCCCACGGCCGCTGGCATCACCGGCGGTCTCATGACCCCTGTCGATCAGCCGGAAGAGGAGCGCGAGGGACTCGTAGAGGTGGGTGCCGCGCTTGGCGCGGTCGGTGGTGAGCTGGGTGAGGGTGAGGTCGCGCAACCGGTCGATCCCGTAGCCGGCGCGGTACTGCGGATCGGTCACCGGCAGAACACCGAGCTCGGTCGACGTCTCGGCGTAGAGGACGAACAGGATCCGGTAGAGGAAGCGCAGCGACTGGCGGGTGAGGTCCCGGGCCAACCCCGGTTCGCCCTCGACCGGGAGGCCGGCGGCGCGTCGCCGTCGGACGACCTCGTTCGCGATTAGCTCGACAGACAGCCGGATGCCCTCGCGGAGGTCCTTGGAGACGCCAACGGTGTGCTGCACCGACTCGCCGAGGATATCGGCCCACAAGGTCGAGCCGTCGGGGCGGGGGAGGACCGTGTCCCGGCCGAGCAGGACGACTGCGTGCTCCATCTCGCCGGCGCGCTTGAGGTCGCGACGCTCGGCGACCAGGCCCAGGTTGACGGCGAGCCAGCGACCCTCCGGCCAGCGGGTGCGCTCGGCCAGGAGGGCCCAGCGGCCGGCCAGGACCAGGATGAACGGCGGCGCGTCGTCGGAGTGGAACAGCTCGGAGACGACCTTGCTGGTGGCAGCGGCAGGCGCACCGTCGAGAGTCGCCGCCTCGAGGAGCCGGCCGCATCCCGTGGCGTCGAGGACGTCCTCGACGCTCTGTGCCGGCCGCGCCTCGAGGATCACCAGGCTGACACCGGCCGAGCCGCGGAGCGCGACCGCGCCCGGCACGGTCACCTCGGCCGCGCCACGGGTCGTCGTACACTCCTCCGGCTTCCCGGCGTACCCGAGGGCCTCCCGGACAACGGCGTGGAGCTCGCGGGCCGCGTCCGTGTCGTCGGCGGTCAGGGTGCTGATGGCTCGCGCGATGGTGGTCGCGGCCTTCTGCAGCCGGGAGCGGCTCGACGCGCGGCCCGCCTCTTCCTCCTCGTCCCAGGCGGTGCGCAGGGCGGTGACCTGGCCGAGGAAGGAACCGCTCTTGGCGTCGGTCGTCAGGTAGTGCTCGGAGATCCACTCCTCGCTGACGACGATCGAGTCGAACGACGGCATCAGGCCACCTCCACCGGTGCCGTTGCAGGGACCACGAGCAGCAGGGGACGGACCAGCTGCTGGCTCGCGGCGAGGGACTCGGCGATCTCGCGCTCGGCGACGATTCGCTTCTCGTGCTGGGTGAACTTGTTGCGGGCGGCGCCGCTCAGGCCGAGGTCGAGAGCCAGTTGCTGCCAGCCGTGTGAGCGGTCGCGGAAGGCCGCCAGGCGCTGCTCCAGCTCGGCGCGCTGTTGCTGCTCGGTGAGGCTGAGCGTGGCGGTGGCTCGGTCGACCGCGGGTGCGATGAGTGCCTGCAGCTCTGCGGTGATCGGAATGCCGCCGGGGTTGGCGCCGCCGGCTCGCAGGCCGGTGGCGTCGAGGAAGCCGAGATCCGGTTGCACCTCGGCGAGGCCCATCGTCGGGTCCGCTGTAGGGAAGGCGACGGTGACGAACTGGCGGGAGACCACCTGGCCGCGGCGGTTCATCAGCGTGGCCAGTAGGACGACGGTGGGCGCGTCGACGTCGCCGTAGGCGGCGAACACCTCGTTGCGGCCCAGGTCGGACAGCACCTTGTCGGCCACCCAGTCGAGGACCGGGTGCAGCGGCGACAAGTAGTGCGCCGCCGGCCAGATGGTCGTGCTCCCCTTGTCTCGTGCCGCCCGGAGGTGAGCGGTGCCGACCTCGGGCGTGGTGGCGAGGACCAGCCGCTGCTTGACCTTGTGGTCCCGCAGGTAGCCCTGGGGAAGGGCGTCCAGCCGGGCCCGGAGGTCGGCCGGGGGTGCGAGCTCGACGAGCCCCTGCTGCAGATAGGTCCGCCATCCGACTCCGGGCTGGAAGCGGGCGTCCGGGTCGTTCGCCGGGTCGTCGTAGATCTCGGCGAGCGCGGTGCTCAGGAAGTCGAGGTCGGTGGGGAACAGCGCATGGCCGTCGTCCACCGGCGGTGAGTCGGGGACGTACTGGTCCGCCGTCCCGAACAGACGGTCCAGCGCGGCCAGCGGGTCGTCGGACTCGAGGACCTCCTGGGGGGACGGGATGACGTCGTCCAAGTCAGCGGTGCCCTTGGCCAGCATGTCCCGGATCTCGTCCTCTTCGAGCTTGGCCGAGTGCTTGCTCATCAGCGCGCCGGCGTCGCCGAGGGTGGTGTGGGCCTCGTGCTCCTTGGCCAGCAGGCGGTGCAGCACCCGGACGTCGCCCATGAAGCGGTCGTGGCTCGGCATGAGCGCGAGGGCCGCGATCCGCGGCGGGTGCTGCTGGCCGTAGCGGTCGATACGGCCGTTGCGCTGCTCGATCCGGATGAGGCTCCACGGCAGGTCGACGTGCACGAGGTCGTGGCACTGGGCGTGCAGGTTGACGCCCTCGCTGGCGACGTCGCCGGTGATGAGGGCCCGCACGGAGGAGTGGGCGAGCTTGAAGTCCTCGACGATGCGCTGCTGCACGACATCGGGGAGCCCGCCGTGGAGGACGGCGAACTGCTCGGACTTCATGCCGAGCGCGCTGGGCAGGGTGTCGTTGAGCCAGTCGAGGGTGGCGACCCGCTCGGCGAAGAGGACGACGCGGGTGGCCGACGTCTTGCTGATCCCGATGCTCTTGAGGTGCTCGACGAGCTTCGTCAGCTTGGCGGAGTTGCCGTAGACCTTGTCGGCGAGGGCGTCGAGCCGGTCGAGGGCCTCGGCCTCGCGGGCGCCGGCGTCCGTGTCGATGTCCAGTCGCTTGCGACGGTTGCGGACAGACTCCTGCAGGGCGGCCGGCGAGGAGAGGAACGCCTTGGCCAGGGTCCAGGGGAACAGGGCGCTGCGCTCACCGGAGTAGCCGGAGTAGGGGGAGCGGCCGTTCTCCGGGTAGAGCCAGGTGTCGGCGATCTCGGCCGCGAGGGCGTCCTCCTCCGGGGAGGCTTGCACGGCGATGACCTCGGGCTGCAGCCGCTCGGCCCAGTCGGCGCCGACCTGTGCCGCCACGGCGGGGGAGTGCCGGTGGCGGCGGAGGAGAAGGCGACGGACGTCCTCGTCGTTGAAGTCGCCGTCCGGGGTGACCGCAGTCGGGTCGAGCAGCCGGAGGAGTTCGGCGAACGACTCCTTCTTACCGTTGTGCGGGGTGGCCGAGGCCAGGATCAGCGCCTCGGTGTTGGGGGCGAGGACAGAGGCCAGCTCGTTGTTGAGCGTGGCTGTGTTGGTGATGTTGTGCGACTCGTCGATGACGACGGCGTCCCACCGCTGCTTCTCCAGGTAGGCCCGGTACTGGGCGCCCTTGAGCGTGTCGATCGAGACGATGACCCGGTTGAAGTAGGTGAACGGGTTGCGGGAGGCCGGCAGGGTCTGGCGGATCCGCTGGATGCCCTCGCTGTCGAGGCGGACGAGGGGGAGGGCGAAGCGGGTCCACAGCTCGTGCTGCATCTGATCGAGCACGTGCCGCGGCGTGACGACGAGGATGCGCTCGGCGCGACCGCGACGGGCGAGCTCGGACAGGATCATGCCGATCTCGAGCGTCTTGCCTAGGCCGACGGCGTCTGCGATGAGCAGCCGGGGACGGAGGTTGGTCTCCGCGAGGGCATGGGCGACGGCCTGGCGCTGGTAGATCAGCGGGTCGGAGAGCATGCGGTGGGAGACCGCGAGCCGCGGGTCGCCGTGCGGCACCGGCGTCTTGCGGAGGGTGGCCTCCAGCCACAGCCGGGCGCGGCGGTACCGCGGCGAGGTGTCGGCGACGAGCTTGGCGTTGCGGGGGTCGAGTTCCTCGATGTCATCGAGGTCGCTGAAAAAGACGGCGCTCTGACCGCGGACCAGCTCGGTCAGGCCACGGACCTCGAGACGCCAGACGCCGTTCGTGTTCTCTGCTGCCGTGACGAGCCACTCCTCATCGCGTACGACCACCAGCGAGCCGGGCGCGACGGACAGTGCTTCCCCCGTTGCCATGGGCTAATCATGACCGGTGCCGTTCCGCTCGTCCCCCACCGCCCGGGGTGGCCGTCACAGCAGCAGCAGTGGCAACGGAGACCACGATCGCCGTTCCGCCGCGAACGGGCAGAGCTGAAGACGAGTCAGTCTTCAGCGCCTGCCGGCGAGCGGACGGCTCCGCGCCCACTCGCCGGCCCGACGGGTCAGGACCGGGGGCCCTTGGCCCAGGACGGGTCAAGGAGGGTCATCGTCCCGTCCTGCGCGTAGACGATGTCGACGGCCAGCGGCTTCTCCGAGGCGGGTGCGAGTGCCCGACGGATGTCGTTCGTCACGACGTGGAGCAGGTACTGGTGGAAGAGGGCGTGCTCGGTTCGCCCGTTGCTCCACCAGCCGGACAGGATCCCGTCAGGCATCTTCAGTTGGACGGTGTCGAGTCGGTCCGCCAGTCCCTGGAGCTGCGACTCGACCTCGAGGACGTCGGCCAGGCTGCGTCGCAACAGCGCCATGATCTTGTCCACAGACTGCCCCTGGCTGTCACGGCGAGTTGACTGTTCCGCCACCAGCAGGATCCGTGCGCGCTCCAGTTGAAGCGCCGAGAAGACCAGTTCGAGCTCCGGCTGCACCTGTCGAGGCTCAAGGCCGAGCTTCCGGAGTTCCCGCCCGAGGGCGTCCGGCGTCGGTTCCGCCTCGATGACCTTGCCTATGGCCACCAGACGGCTCGCCTTCCTCACCGTCTTCTCGAACGCCTTGCGCGCATGGAAGGCTGCTGCGTCCACGCCATTCGGGGAACCGAGGGGCTGCCCGCCCACCACGACGGCCGCGGCCTCCTTGAGGAGTTGCCACGAGGCCTTGAGCTCGGCGATGGTCTCGTCCTCCTGCTCCCTCTTGATGAGCCTGAGCGCTTCCTCGATCCGGTCGAACCGAGCCAGTTCGTCCTTACGCGCCTGGTACTCCAGGATGGCGGTCACCGCGGCGAGCGCGACGCTGATCCCGACCGAGGACAGGACAGCGCCACGGTTGAGCCCCACCGGAACGAAGCCGGCGTGACCACGGACGTTTCCGCCACCATCGACGATGGGGGATCGGAGGCCCACGCCTGCAGCTGCCTGCATCGGTCGCAGGGCGCCACTCGCCACGCCTGCCGCCAGATCGCTCGGCACGACCATGCGGTAGAGGGTCCCCGTCGCTGAGGACTTCTTTGCGGAGGCGACGATGCCGGATATGGCGCGGCCGATCTCGGAGGCAGGACTGATGTTCATAGCGTGAAAGGCCGACGTGTCGCCGTGCCACTCGGCCGCCTCGACCGTCATCGAGGGCACGCCCGCAAGTTCGCTGAGCAGGCGGGAAACCACAACTCGGCTGTCTCCGTCGGAGTCAACGCCTGTCAGTAGGTCGTCTAACCCGCGCAGATTGGAACTGGGCAGCGGGACGACGACCTTGTCGGATTCTTTGTGGGGCGCCACGGTGGCTCACCTTCTCTAGCGAGGGGCTCGGCGCAGCGACGGATCACTGCTGGGAGTTTCAGCATGACTGTCCGTGGTGGGGGATCCAGTCAAGCTGAGGGTCATGTCCCGCGAAGTGGTGGGCTCGACCGCTCAGTGATCGGCTCGGGGACAGGATGAAGCAGGAGATGCGGGGGGTCCTCAAGGCTCCGGTAGGGCTCGCTGACCAGAAGCCCTGCGACCAGGTGCACGTGGAGCCGGATCCGGAAGCCTTCCCGCCGGGCGAGCTGCCGACGTAGGCCCTCGATATGCCCGGTCCCGGTCTCGTTAGGCGGTCACAGAACCGACACTCCCCGAGGAACTTCGGGTGCTGGCCTCACTGGTTCCTGCGGCAGCGCGATCGCGTAGTAGCGGCCTGAGATCTCCGCTGCAGGCCTCGAGGGGGATGGGCCATCGACCTGGATCACTCGAGCCGCGACGAACTCGCCTTTGTGGGGCACAGGGAGACCGAGGGCCTTTGCTACGAGCGGGTCGTTGTCCTGATGCCCGAGTACCACAATTCCCTCTGGCCGGAGCTTCTCGCGGGCACCGCCGTTGCCTCGTGCCCGCTTGAGCGGATCGTCGGCGCCATGCGCGACGGTCTCGAAGACCGCACGACGGATGATCTGCCCCTGCACCTCACGGAACAGCTGGTTGACCCGAGCCTGTACTGCGTTCGCCTGCCGAACCCGGCCGGTGGCGCTCATGATCCGGTGGCGCACGTCAGCGGGCAGCAAGAGGAGCAAGTTCGGTGCCAGACGTCCGTGCGACGGCCAGAGCCAGCGGATCGCCGCCACTCCGTCCCGGGTCAGCTTCCGTTTGGCATCGCGGTTGGGTGCGCTGAGTAGCTCCGCGCGGGCGCGGACGAGACCAGCCCTCCACGCGCTCTCCTCGTCCTTGCACCACACCACGAGGCAGACCTGGTCGACCATCTCCGGTCCAAGCTCCCATCCACCGATGCGCTGGGAGAATTTGCAGTCGACCTGCACCCCGGCGATCGAGTAGTCGGTGATCTCCCCGTCTGAGAAGTCGAACGCGCGCTGCAGGTTGATCTCGACGAGCGTTCCCATGTATGTCTTCTCGGTCTTGTACAGCTGGGCATAGTCGAAGCGCCCTCGGCGGCGTCCGTCCAACAGCTGATCGAGTGTGTCGCGCAGCACGCCGGCGAACTTGTCGCCGAAGGGATCCAGGCGCTCGAGCTCCGCCTGAACGCGGTCAATTTCAGGATCGTCGGCCCGGTCGCGGATACGACCGGAGAGCTCGATCTCGAGCTGAGGGTGGGGCCAGAAGGCGTCCTGCATCAGCGATCCTCCACTGCGTAGACGGCGGACTGTTCATTGGCTCGCCAGCGGCTGAGGTCCGGCTCGCCGTCCTGATCCCTTCGCGGGTTCACGCGGACGAGGCGCACCCATCTGCCAATCCACCCGCCCATACCCCTGGTAGAGACGTCGCTGACCCATGCGCTTCCAGTCGGTGTAGCCGGGAGTGCGGCTGTCCGGCCGTTCTGCGCCGTCGTGGCCTCGACCAGACGGCCCTCAACACCGTCTGGGTCGGACCACTGCGAAACGGCGTTCCAGTGCGGTTGGCAGTCGGGCCGCCGGCGGCAGTACCGGCAGTGCTCCCGAGTCGGTATCGCGGTCCGATCTCCGCTGAGCCATCCTGCTCGGACCTCGTTCAGGCTGTGCAGGAGAGTCGTAAGCCTGTCGCTGGGCAGAGCAACCTGTTTCAGGCCTCGCCTGAGGCTGTAGACGCCGAGCCAGCGCGGCCGGGCACCCCGGCATCGTTCAATGAGGGCGGCATACATCCACAGCTGGACCGCGATCGAGTCCGGCACAGCGGTCGCTGCGGCATCACCGCCCGACTTGAGATCCAGCACGACGGGACCCCGCCGTGACGGGAGCAGGACGTCCACCGTTCCCCACAGACGGCGGTCGTCGTCGTACAGGGTGACCTCGCACTCGGCGCTCGGCTCACCGCCGAGCTCGCACAAGACCTCCCTCAACTCGGAAGCGCGGCGACGCAGGCGCGCCGCCGTCATCCTGCCGTCAGCGACCTTGGCGACGTCGACGCCGCGCTCCTCAGCCACTGACGAGAAGAGCCTCGCAAGTTCACCGTCGCCGACGGCAGAACGCCAGGAGCCTGTCTCGATCCAGCGCTGCAGCGCGACATGCGCCAGCGTCCCGACGTCCCTTCCAGCAGTCTGCTTCAGGACGGGACGCCCACCGGTCGGCAGGTAGGTCACCGAATACGGACAGGTCAACAGGCGATTCGCCGCCGCGGGGGAGAGCCAGGGGACGTCCTGAGTAGCGTCACCGGCCACCCGCGGCCTCGCCGACCAGCTTGAGGACGTGGCCGGGGCTGCGGTCGAGGGTGAACGTGTCGGCGAACACGATCGCCGTGGCATCGGGGTAGCGATCTTCAGCTTCTGCGAGCGCTTCTGCCAGCCGCGGCGCAATCAGCACTTTCTCCGACGCCTCCAGAGGGTGCTTCGCCAGGACCACGACTTCCCCGTAGAGGTTGCTGCCGAGGACCGCAGCAGCGCACGGCAGGTCGTCGACGAGCTCGGCGCCGTACGCCTCAGCCCAGCTGCTCATGGACCGCTGCTCAAGCTGGTGGTCGATAGGCAGCGTCCCGTCACGCAGCACGGCGAGCAGATCCCGGGCGAGCCGCCAGTCGAGCAGCGCGTGATAGGCCATGTTCGAGTAGTCCCGCAGGCACCGGTAGCAGGATGCCGCACACTCGCCAGCATGACCCGGGTCCTCGAGGTCGCGGAGGTAGGACGCGATCTGGTCCTCGACCAGCTTGGTGAAGACCCCAGGATTGCCGAGATGGGTGCTGAACCCAGCGCCGTTCTCAAGCGTGTCGGCGATGAAGGCCATCATCGTCGGCTTGTCGTCCACCAGGCCGTTGTAGATGCCGGCGCTGAGCTCCAGCGTCTGAACATCGAGGTACGCGGCTGCGGACGTCCGCAGGAGGAAAGCCAGCGAGTACCAGGCAGCCCGGCGGGCATCAGCGCTCTCGGTAGCACCCCACGGCTGCGAGATGCTCGTCTCCAGGTCCAGCCGGAGACCCGCGTCCTCGAGCACAGGTGCGCTTGACCCGACGAAGAGAAAGTCGGTGGGCTGGACAGCTCCAAGGGCAACCGAGAGCGCGTCACCATTGGCGGCCTTGTCCGGCAGGAAGCCCTTCTCGATCGCGGCGACGGACACGTAGCCGCCCCAGTCAGGCCACGCTGAAGGACGGAAGCGGTGCAACTTCCCGGCGTTGTCGTTGATGACGTAGCGCTTACCGGGGCCGCTGAAGGCCGTGATCCCGGCTTCCTCCGTCTTGGCGAGCTTACTCAGGTCCGTCATCGCCCGAGCGGCCATGGCCCGCGCTGACCAGGAGAAATTGCCGTTGAAGTCCTTCTCGCGCCCGGCGCGGAAGCCCAGCGGCTCGCGAAGGTCGACCTCCTGGAAGACGCCGGGAGGCGCACTGCAGCGGGGGCAAGCTGTGGGCGAGGTGTCGCCATCGCCTGCCGTGTCAGACAGGTGAGCACACGAACGGCAAACCGCCAATCGGTGCGCGGTACCCAGCGGGTCAGGCTCGGGCGGGGGCTGGGAGCCGACCGGACGGAAGGCCGCCACCCCGACCACCGGGTACACGCGCCCGTCGCGGACCACCTCACTCAAGGGTGCAAACTGCGAGACCGCCATCGCCAGATCCCGGTCGATCACCCCTTCCGGAGGCCATGGGCGCGAGTACTTGGGGCGCCGGAGGTGGAGATAGCGGACGCTCGTTGGGAATCCGAACATGGGCAGCTCGCCGGCTTCGGCGAGCCGCTGGCTTAGCTCGAGATGACCGCTGTCCGAGGCGCAGGCGCGATCAACGGCCGCGATGAGGTCGTCGTCGATCCACGCGCCCCAGTCGAACGCGCTGATGTCCGACGGGGTGTAGGCGGACAAGGCCGCGGCAGCGGCCTCTATCCGAGCACCGCGCTCATCAACCCAGCGCTGGACGAGGGGTCTCATCGAGGCCCAGTCAGCACGCAAGCCGAACTGGCCGTGCGGGTTGTTGGTGAGGCTAGAGGCAATACGGGCGTTCACCATATGTTCGCCGAGCTCGGCGAAGGCCAGGCGCAGCACCTCGCTCCTCAGGGCACGGCTGAAGATTTCCGGCCGGTCGAGTGACAAGTAGGGCTTGGGGGTCGGCTCGCTCGTGATGAGGTGCGGGCGAGCGAAGTAGTACTCGTCATGGCTCCGCCCCCGGCACACGGTGAGGGCCAGCGCAATGGGTGACGTCCGACGTCCGGCTCGTCCGACCCGCTGCTGGTAGTTGAACCGGGTGGGCGGCATGTTGCCCAGCACCACGACCTCGAGGGCGCCGATGTCCACACCAGCCTCCATCGTCGTGGTGACCGACAACAGGTCGACGCCGTCAGCCAGACGGTTCTCCCGTGTCCCCTCGTCCAGGAAGATTCCCTGGAACCGCGCCTGGCGCGCCTGTGCGTCGACCCTGTCCGTCTGCCCGGTTAGCTCAGCGCAATTCAGACGGAAACGGCCCAGGCTCTGCGTCGCCTTCCACGAGTAGTAGTCCTCCCCAAGCTCGAGGGGAGCGCCCTCCACGGGCAGCACCTGTCGGCAGCGGGTGCAAATTCCGCAGCCGCGGTGCAGATGCTGCCGACGGCAGTTTCCGCAGATCCAGCTCACGATGCCGGGCTTCCGCAGCGTGACCTGCGCCGGGTCGATGATCTGCTGGGTGACCGCCTTACCCCAGTAGGCCAGGACATCGGCCTGGACCGTCTGGGGGTCCAGGCCGTGTGCCCGGGCGACGGCATCCCAGTAGCGGACCAGCTTCGGATGCGGGGTGTCCCGGCCATCCCTCAGGTTCGTGAACCTCCGCAAGTCGGCGAGAACTCGAAGGCTGGAGCGTGCGATGGCCGGTACGGAGGCGGGGTCGAGGTCAGCATCCCGCCGGTCGGAGGCCAGAGCCAGCCAGCCGAGGCCCAGGGACTCGAAGTCGCGCCCTGCACCGGAGAAGAGACTCTCAATGACCTCTATTCTGAGGCTCAGGTCGATGCTGTGGAGTAGGTCCTTCTCGCCCATCGTCAGGTTGCGGCGCGGCTCCGGGGAGTCAGCCGCCCAGTCGTACAGTGCCGACCAGGGCGTTGGCTCCTGCTGAGCAATCCGCGCGGTGCTGCTGAGGGAGGCATGCGGACCGCCCGGGTTGACGCCTAGAGCGAGTAGTGCGTCACCCACCTGGGTCGCGAGATCGCTGAGTGGCGGAGGCGCACACAGGCTGGCCTCCAGCTCAGCTAACTGACCCTCGTGGGCTTCGTCCTCGTCCCCCCGCCACAAGTCCGCAACACGGGTGTAGCGCTCGCCAAAGCGCTGCTTCAGGCGTTTGACCGCGGCCTTGTTCTCGTCCGTCTTCTCCCCGTCAATGACCATCCGCCGGGCGGCCGCGAGGTCGTCTCTGGGGTCGACCTCAGCTGAGACGGACTCGTAGACCGTGAGGCGAAGCAGGTCCTGGTAGTGACGCAGCCCCATGCCTGCTGACAACTTGGCGGCGTCCTGCCGGCTGTCGGTAAAGACGATGGCCTTACGCTGCTCTTCGTCGAGCTGTGAGACAAGCTCGGTGAGCAGGACCTGGTTGATCTTCTCGAAGCCAGTCCGCATTGCGCGGATGGGACTGCGCTGGCGCAGGGGATCGGTGTGCTTGAGCTTCTTGCCACCTGCGTATTGGATCTCCCAGTCGTCGGCGCAGTTCGGGCAGCGGGTCGGGAAGGGCGAGAGTCCGGCCAGCTCACGGACGGGTCCGCCGCGCTTCTTGTCCAGCTTGGAGATGACGTGGAACGTCCAGCCGGTGTGTGGCTTGCCGTTGGTGGCGTTCCGGACTTCACCACTGGCGGGCTTGAGAACGCTGGGCCGGAACGAGTACTCGACGTTCTTGCTGTCCGCGTACCACGCGAGGTCCTCGAGCTCGGGCTTCGCGGTGCGGGGCCAGTAGACGACGAAGTTCTCCGCCGTCCGCTCGAGCGACACCTGGTCGGGCATCTTCGCCAGGTCGGGGACGTCGGCGAGCAGAAGTGACTTGAAGTGAGGCGCTTGCGTCTCACCTGCGGGAACAAAGCCGCCGAGGAGGACGTCGCCGCAGTTCTGACAGTACAGAAGCTCAAGCACCCGGGCGCCACACGTACACCGGGTGGTTGGCTCGGCGAAGAGCCGGCCGACGGGCTTCGTCTCCTTGCGGGCCGGTGCGTCCGGACACTGAGGATCAGCGCAGGCCCACATGCCCGGGACGTTGCGGAAGAAGAGATGTGCCCGGAGGCGGGGCCAGTCCTGGCGGCCCTCACTAAGGCGCACCGCGGACAGCAGAGACCGTAGGGCGGCCTCAGCGCTGACATCCGCGGCGTGCGGGAAGAGCAACCGGCGAAGCTGAGATTCGTTCTTGGCCTCCGGCGCCCCCATCGGTTTCCCTCGGTCATCGAGGTGGAAGGCGCTCTTCAGGGCAGCATGGGCGCCGGTTCCCTCGGCGATCTGCAGTGCCGAATCCGGGTCGGCGGCACGGGCGAGCCGTTCCGCCGCGGCAGAGATGTCCGCCTGCAGCGGTTCGGGGCGGGTCGTGTCACCGGGGATGAAGTCAAAGCTGGCCTCGTCGAGGCCAAAGAAGTCCTGGATGTACTGCCGATCCCGGACGGGGTCGAGGCTGGCGGAGGCCGCGAGGACGCGAAGCTGCTCAGGGCGATCGATAAGGCCGAGCCGGTAGCGCAGGTTCCGGATGAGGAGCGCGACCTCAGTGCCGGCCGTGCCCCGGTAGGTGTGCAGCTCGTCGATGACGAGGGTGAAGCGGTGCGCAGGATCGGCGTCCAGCCACATGCGCGTTTGGTCGAAAAACGCACTCTCCCTTGGACGCAGGAGCATGACGTTGAGCATGCTGTAGTTGGTGATCAGCACGTCCGGTGGAGCGTCGAGCATGTCCCAACGGCTGCGCATCTCCGCGCCATGCAGGCGGGGGACGAAGTACTGCGTCTCTCCGCCCAGCGCGGCTGCCTTGGCCGAGCGCTCATCGAGCTGGTGCAGGAGGCGCCGCAGGTCCCCTTGAGCGCGCCCGTCATCAGGTGATCCCGTAACGGGTGTCGCCCCGGTGTAACGACCGAAGTAGAAACGGTGGCCGTTGCGGTGTGCGTCCAGCCACGCGCGGGCCTCGTCACTGTCGAGGGCCTTCCGCAACCGGATCAACTGGTCGTCGACCAGCGCGTTCATCGGGTAGAGGATCATCGCCCGCACTGCCTGAGGGCGTCCGTGCTCACCCTGGCGCTGCGGCACGAAGGGGCCGTCCGGATTGCGCCACCAGCTGTTGTCCTGTCCGCCCCTGCCCGTCCAGCTGGCGGACTCGGTCAGCAGCGAGTCGAGGATGGGCAGGAGAAACGACTCCGTTTTGCCCGAGCCGGTACCCGCAGTGATGACCATGTTCCGTCCGCGTTCCCGGCCGGTGGCGAGCGCTCGTTCCTGGTGCCGGTACAGCCTCATGTGGGACGGGATCAGGCCGGCTGAGGCAAACGCGGCCAGGTCCGGTGATGCGCCGGTGGTTGCCGCAGCTCCGGCCAGGTCATGAGTAGCCGCCGCGTACTCAGGCCGGAGCTCGATGAGCGGTCGACGGTAGATGCCGTTGTCCCGGTCGAGGAGCTCCCGTCGTTCGCGCTGGAGCTCCTCGTCAGCCAGGCCGAACGGGGTGTCGTAGTAGCGGAAGAAGGCGTCCCTCAGGCGCTCGAAGCTGCCGACGACGTCCAGGCCGGTGGGCTCGTTCCCCATGGTCTCTCCTAGCTGACTTCGAGGGTCTGCCCGAGCGAGGTGGCTACTGCCTCAGCGATCGAGCGGGGGATGTTGTCGTAGATGCCTGTTCGTGCGCGGTCCGAGAACCGAGGGGTGAAACCGCTGCAGAGGACGAGGCAGCGCTGGTGCAGTACGGGAAGCGGGACGCCCCAGTCGACGTACAGGCATCCCACGTCGCGGCCGCTGCTGTCGGCTCGCCAGCGGAGTGGGCTCACCTTCACGGTGGCGAGTGCGGCGAAGACGGCGGCAGGCATGTCGCACTGCCGCCAGCCTTCCGGCCCCAGGTACAGGTAGCGCTTGCGGCCTGCCCATTCGTAGCGGTACGCCCCCTGAGGCAGCGGCCTCACCGTGGTCGGCCGCCACTCCTGTGTGCGCGGGTCGAATTGTTCGAGGCTGGCGTTCTGCAGGTTCGGGCCAGCAGCGGGCTCACCCAGCTGTGGGTAGCTGAGGTGAGTAGTCAGCTGTTCAGCGGCGCAGGGGACGTACGTGGCGCCAAGCGCTTTCGCTGCCATGGGCAAATCCTCGGGTGAGTCGTACTGCAGGAGGACGACGGTCGGACGTGCCAGGCCTGAAGGATGCAGGACCTGTGGAAGCCGGTGGACCTCCAGCCACAGGTCGTCCAGCGTGCGATCGCAGGACGAGCTTCGGCATCCGACGAGGAGAGCCAGCCCGTCGCCCTCCGGTATCCGGGTGAGGACCAGCGGCGTGGTTGACCAGCGGTCAGTGTCCCAGTCGACCTCGAGGTTGCCGAGCGCGGCCATGTCGCGCAGCCACCGCCCGGAGTCGGCTGGCCACGCCGTGATGTTATCCGTCCGGGCCAGCCAGTCGTGGGTGCGCCTCAGCCGGTTGATCCTGCCCGACCGCTGAACCGCGAGCCACTGTGCGAGCTGGTCACCCAGCACGGCGGGACCTCTCCCATGCGCTGATGTAGACATCGAGCAATCTGTCCGCGCCCTTCCAGTGATGGGCGATCCGTCTCCACACCTCGCTGCTCTCGCCGGACAGTCCTGCCATGTGCGGGTCCTGCCACCGGACGCGGATGGGGCGTTCCGGTGCGCCAGTCCGGCTGTTGACACACACGAGCCACACCGCGGTAGCTGGTGGCGAGAATTCCCAGTACGGGGGGTCCGGCAAGCCTAGGCGGGTCAGCCAGGCAGAAGGCGCAGCCACGGTGACAGGGGTGACGTGGCCACGCTGGTCGACGACGCTGTAGTCCCGTGCATGCCGTCGCAGGAGGAGAGGCTGCGGGACCATGCCGGGGATCGCTGCTCCGGTGATGCTCGAGGTGCTAGGTGCGCCCTCGCTCAGTGCGGGTGACGTCCCGTCCTCCCTCACGGTCCAGACGAGCTGCCGCGCCTCGCTGACGCTCAAGCCGGCCGTGTCGGCGTCGTGGAGATGGAATGTCAGCTCCAGGCCGTCGACCTCGAGCCGATGCGGCCCAGCCTCGAGAGGCAACCGCCTCAGGGGGATCGGGAACCCAGTCGCCAGGAAGGCTGGATCTTGCCGGCGGCCATCGAGCGCTGCCGGGACTCGCCGTTCTTCATCTGCGGAAGGCAGCAAGAGATCCGGCGCTCCGCCGATGAGGTAGTGATTACTGCCCAGCCTCTCCGCCACCCTGAGGCCTGCAACCAGTCGTGGCCGCGCCACCGGGTCCGGACGCAGTGCCGAGACGAGGCCTGCGGAAAGACCGCGCACCGCCTCGCGGAAGGCGGCTTCGTTCTCGAGGACGACGTTGAGGTACACCACCCGGCCAGGCACGAGCGCCCGCTCTGGCGGCTGCTTGAGCCGGCGCCAGCCACTGCGTGCGGCTGTGTCCAGGACGCTGTCCATCGAGGGCCCGTACTCGGGGCGGACAGCGAGGATGTGCCGCTCGTGCGGCAGCACGGAGTCGACGCTCAGCCACTCGGCGTCCTGATGACCTCGGAACGCCAGGATGGGCTGATCCCGGAAGACAGCCTCACATCCGTCACCCCGGAGGCTGAGTCCGCGTTGCTGCCGCAAAGTGCCCGCCAGGGAAGGCAGTCCCTCGGTCTCGTACAACCCGCCGTACTGAGGCTGTCGCAGGTACACGACGTGCTGACCCAGTTCGAGCGTCACGCTCGGCACCTCGTCGACGACCGGAACTGCCCAGGTGGCGGTGAACTCATCCAGGTCCAGAGCGATACGGAGATCGAGCTGTCGTCGGCCGCGAGGCGTGAGGACGACTCCATCCCACGCGCTGGCCTGGCGGTGCACGAGGCTTCCGACGACCTGTTGCAGCCCGGGTGCCCGTAGCGCACGGGTGAAGGTCTCAGAAAACCCGCGGGGGCGACTTGCCCACAGGGACAGGAGACCCGTCAGCGCCGAGCTCGGGGGGATCTCCTCGGTATTCAGGTCCAGCGCGGCGAAGAAGTGTGTGAGCAGCATCCGGTCAGAACGACGCAAGAGCGCCTGCGATATCGGATAGCCGACCTTCCAGAAGGTCTCGTGCGTCTGGATGGTGCTCTGCCCGAGCGTTGACGCACGAGCCGACACCCAGGTGTCGAGGTCGTCCCACCATCCGGCGACCACATCGAATCCATGACAGAGGTCGTCCTTGATGCGGAGCAGGTCAGCTCCCGCCGCAGAGGGTCTGATCAGCTCGGCGAGGCGCACGTAGTACGCCGCAGAGGTCGCGGACTCATCGGTGTGCATCGCTGAGGCGGCGAGGACAGTCGCCGCCAGCACGGGCAGGTTGGGAGGCGGCTGGTCGCCTCGGCTCCTGCGCCAGCGCTGCCAGCGGGTGTCGAGTCTGTCGAACAACCGATCGCCGGCGTGCCAGTCCAGATACTGGTCAACGCAAGCGCACAGGTCAGCTGTGGGCTGATCAACCTCTGGCCAGAGCCGGCGGGCCTCGGCGTCGTCCAGGAAGAGGGTCCATGGAGTTGAGGGATCGCGGTCGACGAAGAAGGCCTTGACCAGGGCAGCCTGCCACTGCTGCCAGCCCCACTGCTGCCCGCCGTTGGGCATGCCAGCACCGCCCCCGCCCAGTTCGTGACCGTCCGCACACTAAGCGCCAGCACGAACGAAATCGAGTCACTGGCGTAACGGAATGCCCCGCGTGGGGGACGGGGGGCTGGTGTGACGGAGGCTTCCTGGGCGCCGCCGGGATGGGTCATCCGGAAGTGTCGGTGGCCCCCCATACCTTGGTCCCGTGCCCAACAGCGCGGAGGACCGCCGCCAGCGCCTCCTCCGGCGTCTCGTGCTCCCACACCCGAACGACCGTCCAGCCGGCGCTTGTCAGCGCCGTGTCAGCTCGCCGATCTCGCTCGATGTTGCGGCGCAGCTTCGGCGTCCAATACCACTCATTGCGCGTCGGCTCCCGGCCATGGACGGGGCAGACGTGCCAGAAGCAACCATCGACGAAGACAGCGACCCTGCGTTTCGTGAAGACGATGTCCGGCCGGACGCGGACCCCGTCCAGGTCAAGACGGTGGTCCTTCCTGAAGCGATAGCCCCGGGCGTGGAGGGCCGACCGCAGGCGGACCTCGGGCTTGGAGTCAACCCGCCGGTTGGCCTGCATGTTGCGCGAACGGCCGGGGTTCAGGGGCATGGGCCGACCGGTGTTCTGCTGACCGTCCTCGGCTGTGGGCACGAGGACAGTCTGCGCGTCGGCAGCAGGGGTCTGGGGACAGTGACGGAGGATGGGCCCGGCCTGCCGGGGATACAGGCGAGCGCCACCGAGGGAGAGTTGTGACCGAGTTGAACGTCGTAGAGATCTGCGCCGGAGCCGGGGGACAGTCGCTGGGGCTGCACCTTGCCGGGTTCCGGCACGAGCTCGCCGTCGAGTTGGATGAGACCGCCGCGACGACGCTGCGGAACAACCTCGCCCGGCTGTCTCCGACAGCGGACCCGGCGGAACTCGTGAAAGTCGGTGATGTCGCCGACCCCGGGGTTTGGAAGCCGGAGGACTACGCCGGGCGAGTGGCTCTGCTGGCTGGCGGCGTCCCGTGCCCGCCATTCAGCGTCGCCGGCAAGCAGCTGGGCGCAGGTGATGAGCGGGACCTGTTCGCCTGGGCCGTCCACCTCACCGGACGTGTGCGTCCGGAGGCGCTGCTCCTGGAGAACGTTCGGGGCCTGAACGACCCTCGCTTCGGCGGTTACCGGCAGGCCGTCGTCGACCAGCTCGAGGACCTCGGGTACCGGGCCGACTGGAAGCTCCTGCATGCCAAGGACTACGGCGTGCCGCAGCTGCGGCCGCGCATGGTCCTCGTGGCCTTGCGTCCCGAGTATGTCGACTACTTCGAGTGGCCCGAGCCAAAACCCACGACTCTGACTGTCGGAAGCGCACTGGTTGACCTCATGGGTGCGAACGGATTCAGGTACATCGATGAATGGGTTGAGCGCGCAAACTCCATTGCTCCGACGATCGTCGGAGGCAGCAAGAAGCACGGAGGAGCCGACCTCGGCCCGACTCGTGCCAAGCGAGCCTGGGAAGAGCTGTGGGTGGACGCTCATGGGCTCGCCAACGCGGCGCCAGGAGAGGATTGGGAGCGTGAGGAGCACCCACGTGGTCCCAAGCTGACTGTAGACATGGTCGCCCGCTTGCAGGGCTGGCTCAACGAGCCTGACTACAAATGGCACTTCACCGGCATGAAGACCAGCCACTACCGGCAGGTTGGAAATGCTTTCCCGCCGCCTGTGGCGCGAGCTGTGGGGGAGAGCATCGCCCGGGCCCTAAGGAAGGAAGGAGTGGCCGGGACGCTTCGCGCTGACCTCAAGATGCACGATGAGGTCTACCACATATTGCGGGACGCCGATGACTTCCTAACTTCTTACCGCATCACCCAGCTGCTCGGCGGCCGACTGTCGGTCAACGATGTGGAGAAGCGAATCGCACACCTGCGCCATGACTTTAATGTCGAGGAGCGCCGCAGCGGTGCCCGCTCTTCCTACCTGCTGGGCGAATGGCGCGCCTTCCAGGGGCAATCGGATCACAAGCGGCACGAGGCTTTCGCAGCGCGTCGCAGCCGCGGCCGTATCAGCTAATGGTGGCGCCCTGCAGCCGCGGGGCTGCAGGGCGCCGCGGCAGCCGGCTCAGCTACTGACCATGTCCTCGAGCGATGCCATGAGCCGCGCTCGTTCGCTCTCGGACAGGCGTCGGACACGGGTGTAGTACTCGTCGACCCTCGTCCGCGGGCGGCGGTTGAGTTCCATACGGCGCAGCAATTCCCTCTTGTCGCCCTGACTCATCGACCGGATACCCGGCATGAGCTCCTCCAGCGTCGGTGGGTTCGGCAGCTCGTCACGCATGGGCTCGTTGCACCGGGCGCACTCGGACTGCAGATCGTTGATCGTCGTTTCCTTGCCGAGACGTGCCCCTGGAACTCGATGCCCGAGCGTCAGCCGGGCGGTCTTACCCGGCTCGTCGTCGTACAGCTCGCGTGCGCCGATCCCGCAGACCACGCACATCCAGCCATCCCGTTCATGGACGTGCCTGCGCACGCTGTCCGAGGGCTTGTCGTCGACCGGTCGCGGAAAACCACAGCCGGGATGCCAGCCGATCTTCTCGACGCGGTACTCGTCGTGGGCTAGCGCCGCGTTGTCACGCTGGCTTTGGAGGATCCAGCCGTCTCTGGTGCGGAGCTGACGCAGGCGGCGGTTGAGGTGCTCGGCGCTGTTGGGAACCGTCGCACCGAGTGCACTGCGAAGGGAGCGCATCGTGAAGCGCCCGCCTTGCCCCACGTGAAAGGCGAGATAGGCGGCAAGCTTCCGTTCGTCACCGAAAGGCTTGCTGTGGGACCCCGGGGCGACGGTCAGTTCCCACCAGAGAACCCCACCCTGAGCATAGGCCGCACTCGGGTAGTACAGGTCGATCGTGTGCTCGTCGTTCACACCTCTGGCTACCACCGAGCTTGCCCAGTCTCGGTGCTTTGTGACAACTGACGGCGAGTCGTGACCATCGACAGGACGGTTGTGCCGTCCCGATTCGGCTCAGGTGATGGGCCAGGCGCGGCGCCGCCCCGAGAAGGTCCTCCATTGGTGGCGGCTGCCTCCCAGGGACCCCGAGCTCGGCGGGAGATGCGGAGTATCCGCAGGATGCCAGCGCGTCCGTCGTGGGCTAGGAGGTGAGGGGCCGCAACGCAGACGAAGGTGTTCGCATGCGCTCTTGTATGTCGAGCTGCGCAGGTCGTCCGAGCCGGTCCGCGGCGCGGCACTTGAGCTTCGGCGCCTAGTCGCGGTGGGGGTCGACGACCTCGGGTTCGTGCTGGCCCGTCCGCTGGCCCCGTGGGTCGAGAAGCGCGCAGGTCTCCAGCCGACGGAGGGAGGCCGATTCACCCACGACGACCTCCTGTGGCTACCCGACGTCGTCGCGCGGGCGGTGGAGGCCATCGCCGCGCGTCGGCGTCGGTCGTTTCGTTGGTGCCGCACCTGCCGGCGCGCCCATGCGCCTGAGAGGGTGTCGGGTAACCGGCTGACTACTGGTTCTGTTTGAGGTCTTCGGCGAGGCGTCGAGCGGCTTCGGTCTCGATGGGCCCCTGTGGCTCGATGTCCTCGTCGGCCAGGCGGGCGGCCATCAGCCGGATCATGGCCACGTCGATCATGGCCTCGGCGTGCGCGGTCGTGCGTTCGTAGTCCCGGGCCAACCGTCTGCACCTCGCCAACCAGCCGAAGGTCCGTTCCACCACCCACCGGCGGGGCAGCACCTGGAAGCCTCGCACGTCGGCGTTGCGCGGCACGACCACCAGGTGCAGGTGCTCGGTGCGCTGCGCCCAGTCGAGCAGGCCGCCGTCGACGACGTTGACGTAGCCGCCATCGACCCAGATCAGCTCGAGGGCGGGAAACTGCTCGTGCAGGCCGTGCAGCACCCGCCGGGCGCCGGCGCGGTCCTGCACGCCGGCCGCGTGCACCACCCGGTGCAAGACCAGCCCGTCGGTATCGACCAGCAGATGCCGCTTGCGGCCGCGGACGCGTTTGCCGGCGTCGTAGCCGATCTCCTCGCCTCCCTCGGCGCTCTTGGCCGACTGGAAGTCCAGCACCGCCGCGGTGGGCTGCCGGTTGCGCCCGTCCCGCTCACGGAGTTGGTCGCGCAGCGCCTGGTGCACTCGGTGCCAGGTGCCATCGGTGGTCCAGGCGGCAAACCAGCGGTAGGCGGCGTCCCAGGGGGCCAGGTCACGCGGGACGTGCCGCCAGGCGCAGCCGGTGCGCAGCACGTAGAGGATCGTGTCCAGGATCAGCCGGCGGTCGTACTTCAGCGGCCGCCCACCGCTGCGGGGATCGCGGACCGGCAGCAGCGGCGCGATCACCGCCCACTGCCGATCGGTCAGCGACGTCTCATAGCGGGGCTTGCACCGGCACACGCACATCCACCGGAACCATCACCCGGCCGCCGAACCCACCCCACCGCCACGCCGATCAGCGAGCACCGCCGGCCAGGCCGTCGCCGACCGCGCCGGGTCGGTTACCCAACACCCTCTGAGGCGTTCGCCGGCACCTACCGGTCATGTGCGTCGGCCTTCGCCGACTTCGAGGTGTAACACCGCTGGCTGCAGCTGCCGTGTCGGCGGCTCTGTTTGACGAGTTCGCGGCTCGTCCGGCCGGTGTCCTCGCGGGCGAGAGCTAGTGGGCGTGGCATCGCGCGGCCCCCAGAGCTTCTGGGTCGACGGGATCAGCCGCGCCGACCTGGAGGCGGTCCTCGGCGTTCCGGTGGACGGGCACTTGCTCACCTGGACGGGGATGACTGCGAATGGCTGGACGGAGGTGACTGCGGATGGGTAGCGCGACGAGACCGTGAACACGCTGTGGGGATCCGTGGCGCTGCAGGGTCCTGAGGCACCACTTCTCCGCCCTGCGCTACCGGCTCACCGTCCTCGATTGGTGCCACCGGTAGGGGCTTGCGGATTCTCAGTGCTGACCCGAGCGCCCTGTCCAGTGGGCGGGTTCGACGGCGCTGTCGGGACGCATGGACGCTGACGATCCCGACATTCGCGCCGGCCACCACTGCATACAGCCAGGGCAGGTGGAGGTCGAAGAGGTTGCCGACCTTGACCCCGGTCAGTGCGAAAGCGAAGACGGCTACGAAGACCCAGACCAGGTCACCTCGGCTGGTGGTCACGGGTCGGTCTCCTTTTAGAAGACGTTGCGGAAGTAGGTCGTCGGCCCCTGGCCGTCCGCAAGGGATCGGCGCAGCGTGCGCGGCATGTCGTCGTCGGCGTCTTCCCCGCCGCCGCGGCTGATCAGCGACGAGCTGTGGGCGCTGGTTGAGCCGCTGGTCCCACCGCGTCGCCCTGCCATCCACGGACGCACCGGCCGGCCCCGGACCTCAGATCGGGACGTGCTCGAGGGCATCGCCTTCGTGCTCTCCACCGGCATCGGCTGGACCAAGCTGCCCACCGAGCTCGGCTACGGCTCGGGCTGGACCTGCTGGCGCCGGCTGCACGAGTGGGCCGACGCAGGCGTCTTCGACCGCCTGCACACCGCCGTCCTCGACCAGCTCGGCTCCGAGGGCCGGTTGGACTGGTCGCGAGCCAACCTCGACTCGGTCAGCGTCCGCGCCAAAAGGGGGGTGAGCTGACCGGCCCGAACCCGACCGACCGGGGCAAGGCCGGCAGCAAGTACCACTTGCTCGTCGACGCGCACGGGCTGCCGCTCAACGTGCTCGTCTCCGGCGCGAACCGGCACGACAGCATGCTCGTCGAGCCGATCCTCGACACCATGCCGGCGATCAAGCGCGGCGGCCGGGGCCACCCGCGGCGACGGCCGCTGAAGCTGCACGGCGACAAGGGCTATGACAATCCACGGGTCCGTCGTTACCTGCGCCGCCGCGGGATCACCGCCCGCATCGCCCGGATCGGCCGAGACTCCAGCGTGCGTTTGGGCCGCCACCGCTGGGTCGTCGAACGGACGCTGGGCTGGCTGCTGGCCTACAAACGCCTGGCTCTGCGCTACGACCGCACCGCCACGACGATCAACGCGCTGGTCCGGCTCGCGGTCACCCTCATCTGCGCCCGCCGGCTACCGACTGACTAATGCAATGTCTTCT
>NZ_FNHE01000004.1 GCF_900103785.1 Geodermatophilus siccatus
TTAGAAGACGTTGCGGAAGTAGGTCGTCGGCCCCTGGCCGTCCGCAAGGGATCGGCGCAGCGTGCGCGGCATGTCGTCGTCGGCGTCTTCCCCGCCGCCGCGGCTGATCAGCGACGAGCTGTGGGCGCTGGTTGAGCCGCTGGTCCCACCGCGTCGCCCTGCCATCCACGGACGCACCGGCCGGCCCCGGACCTCAGATCGGGACGTGCTCGAGGGCATCGCCTTCGTGCTCTCCACCGGCATCGGCTGGACCAAGCTGCCCACCGAGCTCGGCTACGGCTCGGGCTGGACCTGCTGGCGCCGGCTGCACGAGTGGGCCGACGCAGGCGTCTTCGACCGCCTGCACACCGCCGTCCTCGACCAGCTCGGCTCCGAGGGCCGGTTGGACTGGTCGCGAGCCAACCTCGACTCGGTCAGCGTCCGCGCCAAAAGGGGGGTGAGCTGACCGGCCCGAACCCGACCGACCGGGGCAAGGCCGGCAGCAAGTACCACTTGCTCGTCGACGCGCACGGGCTGCCGCTCAACGTGCTCGTCTCCGGCGCGAACCGGCACGACAGCATGCTCGTCGAGCCGATCCTCGACACCATGCCGGCGATCAAGCGCGGCGGCCGGGGCCACCCGCGGCGACGGCCGCTGAAGCTGCACGGCGACAAGGGCTATGACAATCCACGGGTCCGTCGTTACCTGCGCCGCCGCGGGATCACCGCCCGCATCGCCCGGATCGGCCGAGACTCCAGCGTGCGTTTGGGCCGCCACCGCTGGGTCGTCGAACGGACGCTGGGCTGGCTGCTGGCCTACAAACGCCTGGCTCTGCGCTACGACCGCACCGCCACGACGATCAACGCGCTGGTCCGGCTCGCGGTCACCCTCATCTGCGCCCGCCGGCTACCGACTGACTAATGCAATGTCTTCTAAGCGGGGCTTGCTCGAGCCCTCCGGCCACTGCGGCCGGAGGTACTCGGCTGTCATGGGTTGGCGTAGCTGGCGGCGTCACGGACGCGCGTCGGGGCTGGTGGATGGCAAGGGTGCGTGGGTGCGGCCTGTACCGGGGACTACACGGACAGAGATGCGCTCATGCAGCACGCGACGCTGTCGGAGTCGGCGCTGCGCCTGCGAGGCGGGCTCCGGCGAAGGCGAAGGCTCTGGGCACGACGGTGGATCCGCCGACCGGCTCATCGATGCCGTGGAGTTCTGCCGCCTACGGGTCCGACTCCTGCCTGGACCGACCTCGTGCCGGATCGAGATGGGGGCCGAGCACGAAAGAAACCAGGGAGGCAGCCCGAACCCCGCCGAGGCAAACCCCCGGTCCCTAACCAGCTGGCCCCGCCCGGCTCTGCCGGGGCCAGCTGGTTAGGGACCGGAGCCAGCCGGTCTTGCTGCCCATCGGCCGGACAACCGGCCGGTCGGCGTCCATTCGTCCTCGTGGCGCCATGCCCGCGTCGGTGTCCTCGCCCCGCGCGAAGAGTCCTCGGCAGCGATGTGCCGGAGCCGTCAACTGTTGTCGCGCGGACGGCTGGGCGGTGGCTCCCGGGCAAGACGCTGTGTCAATCGCCGACGCGGCGACGTGCGTCGTCCGCGTCGGCGCTCGGCTGTCTCGCGGAGTCGTGGTGCCGAGCCCGGTGAGTCGTGCCGATACAGGGGAGGCAACGCCTCGCCGAGCCAGGAAGTCCCGACGTGCCCAGGTCCACCGCGCCCCGGTCCCGCTCCGGGCCGAGGAAGGGTGCCCGCACCACGAAGGGCTCCCGGTCCAGAAAGGGAAAGGCGGCGAAGGGCCGCCGGCGGTCGAGGTCCGGGCGCGGTCTTCGAGCGGCCCTGCTCGTGGTGCTGATGGCCGCCGGTGTGGTCACGTGGCCGGCGGCGGAGAAGCACCTGTCCGCCTTGCCGTTCCTGAACTCGGTCATCGCCACGCTGACGCAGCCGTCCGCGCCTGCTTGGCCGCTGACCGGGGTCCCGGCCGACGCGGTCGCCGACCGCCCGGCGCTCGCGGTGAAGATCGAGAACTCCGTCGACGCCCGACCGCAGACCGGGCTGGCCGCCGCGGACGTGGTGTGGGAGCAGGTCGTCGAGGGCGGCATCACCCGGCTCGTCGCCGTCTACCACTCCGACCTCCCGCCCGAGATCGGCCCGGTGCGGTCGATCCGGCCGATGGACCCCGCGATCGCCGCGCCGCTGGACGGGCTACTCGCGTTCTCCGGTGGCGTGCCGACCTACGTCACCGCCGCCCAGGACGCGGGACTGCAGGCGCTCAGCCAGGACTCCGGGGCCGACGGCTTCCACCGGACGACGACCCGCGCGGCGCCGCACAACGTCTACGCGGTGCCGCAGACCCTCGTCGACCAGGCCGATGCCGCCCACCGAGCCGCACCCGACGCCCAGTTCGACTACTCCGCGGCCGGCGAACGACCCACCGCCGTCGCCGCGGGGCAACCGACGACCACCCTGGAGCTCACGTTGTCCGGGGTCAGCCACCCCTGGTGGACCTGGAGCTCTGCGGACGGCCGCTGGCTGCGCAGCGAGGGGAGCAGCCCATCTGTCGAGGCGGACGGCCGGCGGATCGGCGCCACCAACGTCGTCGTCCTGCGCGTCGACGTCGTCGCGACCGAGGCCCGCGACCCGGCCGGCAACCCCGTCCCGGAGACCATCCTGACCGGCACCGGCCGGGCCCTCGTCGCCTCCGGCGGGCACACGGTCGAGGCGACCTGGTCCAAGCCGGAGACCGAGGACCGGGTGACGCTGACCGGGGCGGACGGCGAACCGGTGACCCTGGGGCCCGGGACCACCTGGGTCGAACTGGTCCCCAACAGCGGCGGCGCAGTCGCCACCGGATGACCCACGGAAGTGACGTATGCCGGGCGTCCGGCTGCGTCGGCCCTGAAGGAACTGGCATCACCACGACTACGATGTAGTCATGGGTAGTCCTCGCTCGGTCCGCGTGTCGGATGACGTCCTTCGCCGACTTGCCGACCTGGCCGGACGGCGCGGCGCCTCGGTCTCATCGACCATCGAGCGGCTGCTCGACGAGGCGCTGCGCCGGGAGGCCCATCCGGGGATCACCTTCCGCGACGGCGCGGGTGGCCGGCGGGCCGGTCTGGTGGGTGGGCCGGACGTCGACGAGGTGATCCGGACCCTCCGGGGTGTCCAGGAGGAGCGCCACGAGGACGTCGTCGCCGCGGTCGCCGAGATGACGTCGTTGACGGAGGCGCAGGTGCGGGCGGCCGTCGCCTACTACGCCGACCACTGGGACGAGGTCGACGCGAGGATCGCCGCCAACGACCGGGCCGCCGAGGAGCTGGAGGCAGCCTGGCGGCGCCAGCAGGAGGTCCTGGCCGGTCCGAACCGGTGAGGCTCCTGCTCGACGAGATGTACCCGCGGCGACTCGCGGAGCAGCTACGTGCGGAGGGCCACGACGTCGTCGCCGTCGTCGAACTGCCGGACCTCGTCGGCCGGGAGGACGCCGAGGTGGCGCGCTGGGCCCGCGAGCACGGCCGCGTCGTGGTCACCGAGAACGTCGTCGACTACGCGCCCCTGGACGTCGACGAGCACGCCGGCCTGCTGCTGGTCAACGCACGCCGCTGGCCGCGCACCCCGAGCGGCCTGCCGCGGTTGCTCACGGCCCCCTGTTCCTGGCTCGAGGCGCGAGCCGGCGGGGACGACAGCAGCGAGCGGGGCACCGGCCTCGTCCAGTGGCTCCAAGAGCCTCCTCGGAGATGACGTCAGCTCGCCAGCGCCATCCCCTGGAAGACCTGCTCGCGGTGCCAGGCACGTGCCGCTCGGCCGGCAGGGGAGTGCCCGGTCGCGGCCGTCGGCCGTGCAAGGTCGTACACAGTCCGGCCCTGCGGCGTGCGGGCGGAGAAGCGCTGGGACACCACGACGGCGAGGTCGTCGTCCAGGCCGAGCATCCCGCGGTCGAACAACTTGTGGTGCAGCGAGCAGAGCGCGAGGCCGTTGTCGAGGTCGTCCGGGCCGCCCAGCTTGAACGAGCGGACGTGCGCAGCCTCGATCCCGACCACGGCTCCACCGGCGGCGCCATCGAAGCCGCAGAAGGCGCACTGTCGGTCCCACGCCGCGATGACGGCAGCCGGCCAGGTGCCGCTGCGCCGTCGCTGGTCGGGGCTCCCGCTGACCGAACGGCCCTCGAGCAGGTCCGGGTCCGTACCGACTGCCACCAGGACGTCCGGCGCCACCGTGCCCAGGAAGTGGCTCTCGACCAGTCCGCGAGCCGCCTGGCTCAATAGCTCAGGTCGGTCGCGCAGCGCCGCCTCGAGTGATGCCTCCAGCCGGCCGGTGACCCCCTCCCGCAGCGGACTGACGGTGTCCATCGGGACGTCGCGGTCGAGGGTCCAGACGCCATCGGAGCGCAGGCGGGTGAAGGGGTAGGCCGCACTCTGGGCGCGACCGGTCTTGGACGTCGGGCCGAACTCCTGGAGCAGGTCGGCCAGCTGCGACTCGGCCTCCGACCAGGGCAGCGCACTGGTCCCGGTCGTCGCCAGCCGACCGAGCGCCAGGAGGACCAGCAGCGGCTCGTGCGGCGAGCGGCGCCCGTCCTGCTGGTGCTGCCGGAGCGAGGAGAGTCGCTCGAGGACCTGCTGGACAGGACACGACGGAGAGCGACGAGACCGGGGCGCGAGGCCGTGCCGCTTGGATGTGCCGGTTCCCGTGGGGGTCGGGGGTCGCACTAGGGAAGTGCGGCCATCTCAGGGAGCTGCTCGGGCGTCGGGGATGGGTCAGGCCGCCGAGGGGCGGCGTGCTGTCGGCTCGACGCCGGTGACCGCAGGGACGGCGAGCAGCAATCCGCTGCTCATGCTGCTAACTTGCATGCGTGCCCGTGTCGATGACCATCCGCGACGTCCCTGACGAGACACGCGACGAGCTGGCTGCCCGTGCGGCCCGCGCCGGTCAGTCGTTGCAGGAGTACGTCCGCGCCCAGCTGACCGAGCTGGCCCGGCGGCCCAGCCCCGCCGACCTGTGGGACCGGGTGCAGCACCGGGTCCGGACGACGGGCACCAGGCTGCCGGCGGCGGAGATCCTCGACCTGCGCGACCACGACCGCACGTGACCATCGTCGTCGACTCCTCCGCGGTGGTCGCCGCGCTGGTGGATGACGGCCCTGACGGCACGTGGGCGCGGGGCGGCCTCCGGGGCAACACCCTGACGGCGCCGGCCCACCTGCACGTCGAGGTATCGAACGTGCTCCGGCGCGCGGTCCTCTCCCGGCGACTCGGGCGGGATGCCGCCGCACTGGCGCACCGCGACCTCGTGCAGCTGCCCGTGACGCCCTTCCCCTTCGAGCCGTTGGGCGACCGGGTCTGGGAGCTGCACCCCACGGTGACGGCCTACGACGCCGCCTTCGTCGCTCTCGCCGAGGAGCTGGGCGCGCCGCTGTGGACCCTCGACCGGAGGCTCGCCGACGCACCGGGTCCGCGGTGCGCCTTCCGGACACCTGACCACTGAGCCGCGACGGGACGCTGCCGGGCGCCGATCGGAGCGGCGGATCAGTCCCCGGGCACGACGACCGCGCGGCCGCGGACCGCCCCCTCGTGCAGCCGGCGGTAGGCCTCGGGTGCCTCGTCGAGCGTGTACTTCTCGACCTCCACGTGCACCGCGCCGGCCCGGGCGAGGTCGAGCACCTCCATCAGCTCGGTCCGCGTGCCCCAGTACGGCGCCCGCACCGACGCCCCCATCGGCGTGGAGAAGAAGCCGGTCGGCAGCAGCCCGCCGCCGATCCCGACGATCTGGACCACGCCGTCCAGAGCCACCGACTTCCGCGCGATCTCCACGGTCGGCGCGGCGCCGACGAAGTCGAACACCGCCTGCGCGCCCACCCCGCCGGTCAGCGACCGGATCGCCTCGATGGCAGACGGGTCGGACCGCAGCACGGAGTGCGCTCCCACCTCCGACGCCAGCGCCAGCTTCTCCTCGCTGATGTCGAGCGCGACCACGGTCGCGCCGGTGACCGCGCGCAGCACCTGGATGCCGACGTGCCCCAGGCCGCCGGCGCCGATCACCACGGCGGTGCTCCCGGCGGGCAGCTTGTCGAGGCTGGAGACGATCGCGTGGTACGGCGTGAGCCCCGCGTCGGTGAGCGAGACGCTCTGCACCGGGTCGAGGTCGCCGAGCGGGACCAGGTGCCGGACGTCGTCCACGACCAGGTACTCGGCCAGCGCGCCCGGGGAGCCCAGCCCGGGCGGCTGGATGCCCAGCGACGCCGCCCGCGGGCAGTAGTTCTCCGCACCCCGCGCGCACGCGTGGCACAGGCCGCACCCCCAGGGGCCGTAGACGGCGACCGCGTCGCCCGCCGCCACACCGGTGACGCCGTCCCCGAGCGCGTCCACGACCCCGGCGCCCTCGTGCCCGAGCGTCAGCGGCAGCCCGTAGGCGTACTTGTCGGCGGGCAGGTCCATGACGAACCAGTCGGAGTGGCACAGCCCGGCGGCGGTCACCCGCAGCCGGACCTGCCCCGGTCCCGGCTCCGGGGTCGGGACCTCCACCACCTCGGGTCCGCCGCCGATGGTCCGGTACTGCACCGCTCGCATGCGCGCTCCTCAGAACCTCAGGCCGTGTCGTTCGACGATGCGCTGGGTTCCCTCGGGATCGGCATCGCACTCGTACGGCGCGGCCATCCCGGCGATCTGCTCGGGCGTCGGTGGCTCGGTGAGGCGACCGAGCTGGCGGAACAACTCCTCGAGCCCGGACGGTGAGATGAGCTCGAGCACCGCAGCCGGTTCGTCACCGGCGTTCCAGAACGTGTGCCACTGGTTCCGCGGCTTGAACACCAGATCGCCGGGTTCCGCGACCACCTCGTCGTCCCCGAGGACGGCGCCGATGCGTCCGAAGAGCACGTAGGTGTACTCGTCCTCCCGGTGGTGACGGTGCAGCGGGGCGGCCAGCGCCCGGGGCGCGAACAGGTGCTGGACGAGCGCGAAGCGGCCGCCGGCGTCCGCGCCGTCGATCATGAAGCGGTCACGGACCCCGTCGGGGTCCCCCATGACCACGCCGTCACCGGCCTCGAGGATGCGCGGCGCCGAGGGGATGGCTGTCCGGTCGTCCATCGTCTCCTCCCCATGGAGGGCGGGGGACGACGGTACTGCCGCGAGGAGGCGCGGATGAAGTCCCTGACGAGCCGGCGCGGTGCGGTGGTGCCCGGGTGCCGGTCGGCACCCGGGCACCACCGCGGGGCGGATCAGCTGACGGTCGAGTCGTACACGGCCCCCTGGTCGACCGGTGCCGCGCCGCGCTGGTCGTGCGGGACGCCCACGGTCACGGTGCCGCTGCACCGGCCACCGTGGCCGTCGTCCACGGTGTAGGCCACGTGGTAGACGCGGCCGTCACCGCGGCCGGAGCGCTCGGCCAGGAGCAGCGCCGTGGCCGTTCCCACCCCGGACGCGTCCGGTCCCGTGCGGCCCGACCCGGTCTCGCGGACCGGCTCGTCCTGCCGGATCCCCGTCACGGTCACGCTGAGGTCGTCGCCCTCGGGGTCGGTGAGCCCGGTGACACCAACGGGGACCGGCTTGTGGTCGGGAGCCCACAGGCGGGAGACCGTGGGAGCGCCGGCCGTGCAGTCCGGAGCCCGGTTCAGCACGGTCACCGTCAGGCTGTCGCTGCCGGATCCGCCGTCATCGTCGGTCACCTTGAGGCCCACCGTGTACGTGCCCTCCAGGGGGTAGGACGTCTCGCGCTCGACCGGGTCGCCGTACGCGGCCTCGGCCGTCGTCGGCGTCAGGGGCTCCTCGCCGCTCCAGCCGGCGGTGTAGGGATCGTCCAGCGACCCGGCGGGGTCCTCGAAGGCGCCGCTGAGGGGGACGACGTCGTTGCGGTAGACCTCGAGGTCGTTCCCCAGGTCGACCGTGGGGGCCACGTTGACGACACGGACCTCCGCCGAGTCCTCGGCGCAGACGTCGAAGTCGTCGCACACGCGCATCGAGACGGTCACCACGGACGGGCCGTCCAGGCCCACCGCCGAGAAGACCGGGGCCTCGCCCGTGCCGTCGTCGAAGGACCCGTCGGCGTCGAGGTCCCAGGTCACCGTGGCGATGTTGTCGTCGGGGTCCGTGGCGCGCCCGGCCAGCGTGACCTCGCCGCCCTCGGGCACCTCGTACCCGTCCCCGCCGGTGTCGGCCTGGGCGACCGGCGGGTCGTTGAGGTCGCGCACCAGCACCTGCACCCGGTCCGAGGCCACGTAGGCCGGTTCGAGCCGGTCACGAACCGTGAGCTCGAACTCGAGCACCTGGTCCTCGGTGAAGAGGCCCACGGGGAAGGTCGGGCGGACCGCCGTCGGGTCGTCGAGGGTCACGGCGGGACCGGACACCTGCCGCCACTCGTAGGCGAGGTCGCTGTACCGGCTCCCCGAGCCGTCGAGGGCGACCGACGAGCTCCCCTCGTCGACGGTCCGGTCGGGACCCGCGTCGGCGGCGAGCCGCGGCGTCTTGGTGAGCCGGGCCATCAGCTCCACGTCGGTCGATCGGTTCTCCGGGCTGACGGTGTTGTCCTTGGGGACGCCGTCCAGTCCGCGGAACCCGACGATCTCCAGGAGGTAACTCACATTGCCCGCCGCGAACGGGAACGACGCATTGGGCCGCGGCAGGCTGACCGCGTCGGCGCACTTCCCGTCGACGCTGCCGTACGGGCAGTGGTCCAGGTAGTCGATCACCTCGTGGACGCCGAGCCACATGGGGAGTGGGGCGGAGAACTCGACCGACCGGTCACCGTCCCGGACCCTCGTGTCCACCTGGAAGTGGACCGCGGTGATGCCGTTGTACTCCCCGACGACGGTGTTGGTGTGCCTCAGGGTCCCGAGGGAGAAGTCCTGCCCGAAGCGGGCCTCGTCCTTGGGGTAGAAGGCCAGGCTGCTGCGATCATTGCTGCCACCGATCCCCCAGCTGACCTCAACAGGGGCGCCGCTGGCGCACGGGTTCTGGCCGGCGCCGCCGCAGTACACCTCCCCAGCGCCGTCCCGCTCCGGCTGGGCGCCGGAGAACGTCGCCGAGGTGGTCGCCGAGACCTGCGCCGTGGCCGACACCGGGATGGCCACGAGGGCCGTGGCTCCGAGGATGACCGCGGCTGTTCGTCTCTTCCGCATGCTGCTCCGTCCTGCCGTCGACCCCCCGGAGACGCCGGGAGGATGGGGGCACGGATGCTGCTCCGACGTGCAACCCGACCGAGGGGCCGACACACGTGGTGGTGGCAGTGCGTCAGAAGTGGCTGGTGGGGGGATGAGACCCAGCAGTTGCCGCCCAGGGCAGTGATCCGTCGCGGCAGTTCCGGATGAACTCTGGACGTGCGCGTTGTCGGATCCGGCGGAGCCTCCGTGAGGCGTCCGGGACCGCCGGGTGGCTCCTGCAGGCCGCCCCCTCCCCGGGGACGGCGGCGCGGTTAGCCGATCACCGACACCGGGCACCGCACACCCGGTGCGCGGGACAGCCTGCCGTCGCCGGTGACCAGGGTGGCGCCCAGGAGCTCGGCGAGTGCGAGGTACGTGCCGTCGTGGGCGCTGACCGCGTCGCGGAGCTCGAGGGCCCGGTCGAGGAGCGGTTCGTGCCCGTGCCGGGTGACCGCCAGGTCACCGAGGTCGCGGATCGAGGACCGTGCCTCCTCGACCGTCAACCGGCCGGCCAGCACCCAGCGACGGACGGCGGAGGTCACCTCCACGTCGAGCAGGTGGGGGGCATGGGCCGCGTCCGATCGCAGTGCCTCCCGGGCGGCGTCACCCTCAGGCCTGTCGACCAGGAGGGCGCTCACCACGACCGAGGCGTCGACGACGATCAACGCTCGGGGCGCTCGGCCCGGACTGTCTCCACGATGTCGGCCATCGATATGTCCAACCGCCGCGACGCCGACCTCGCCAGGACCTCCTCGATCGGTGGCCGGGAGGCGACCCGTTCGAGCTCGCGCAGCACGTACTCGGACAGCGAGACGCCCGCGGCCTGAGCGCGTCGGCGCAGTGCCGCGTGCACCTCGTCCGGCACGTTGGTCGCTCCGATCGCCGCGGCACTGGTCCGGGACCTGTGCGAGGACCCCGCATCGGCCGAGGCCCGCGCCACCCTGCTCGTCAGCGGGTTGCGCGGGCTGGCGCTGGACCGGTTCGTCACCGGGGACGACGCCCGCACGGACCGAGCCGCGGCCCTGCTGATCGCGGCGGCGACACGACCACCCGGGGCTCCGCACGACGACCGTCGCTGAGGACGCCTGGATGCCCGTCCTGTCCCCTTACCCTCGGGGAGGTGCGGCAGCTCGATCGCGCAGTTCCTGCCCCACCGCGCCGGCGACGCCGGTGGGAGGTGGCCATAGCCACCGCCGCCGCGGCCCTGGGCGTGAGCAGCCTGGTGGCCCTGGCGACAGCGGACGACGGCCGCCCTCCGAGCGCGGCCACGAGCAGCAGTGCGGCCTCGACACCGGCGTCGCCGTCGGTTCCCTCCCCCGTCGAGGAGCCGGCGCCGGCCCCGCCGCAGACGGTCGACGGCCTCATCGCGGACCTCACCGCGCGACCGGACGCCGCCGGGCCGGCCGGCCCGCTGCTGCGGGACGGGCTGCAGGGTCTCGCGTCGGGGGACGAGGGCGTGCGCCAGCGGTCGGCCCTGCAGGTGCTGTCCGTCGTGGTCAGCGGTGAGTCACTCGACCCCCGGTACGCCACCGCGAGCCGGCTGGCCCTCTTCCGCACGATGACCGGGCAGGCGCCGGCGCCCTCGGCGCCGGCCGGGACCCCGTCGTGCCTCGAGGTCCGGCAGGGGACGCCGCCCGCGGTGGTGCAGGGGTACGCGCGTCAGATCGTCGACCAGCTCCCGGCCTGGCAGGCCGACGGTTTCCCGGCCGACGAGAGCGCACGCCTCCAGGAGCTGATCACCCCCGTGGCGGCGGGGCAGTCGACCCTCGGCTTCCGCCCGTGCCCGGGCCAGTGACCTCCTCGGCGCGGGAGGTCCCGGAACGGCGTCGTCCGTGACAGGGTCCCTGAGGCCCTGCACTCCGCACCACGGGGGAACGTTGTCGCACCCATCCCTGCCCGCCGAGGGCTGACGCCGTGTACCGCGTCGACGGGCGGCTGGTCCTCAGCCCCAGTGACCTGACCCGGCACCAGGAGTGCTCCCACCTCACCGCGCTGAACCTGCAGGTGGCCGACGGCCGGCTGCAGCCCCCGCCCGAGGGGGTGAGCGACCAGACGGTGCTCGTCGCCGACCTGGGCATCGCGCACGAGCTGAGCTACCTGGAGTACCTGGAGCAGCTGGGGCTGGAGGTGGCCCGGCTCCAGGGCAGCAGGAACGAGGCCGCCACGGTCGAGGCGATGCGCGCCGGCGTCGACGTCGTCCACCAGGCGACGCTGTTCGACGGCACCTGGGGCGGCCAGGCCGACTTCCTCCTGCGGACGGGGCTGCCGTCCGACCTGGGCGACTGGTCCTACGAGGTCGCCGACGCCAAGCTGGCCCGCCGCGTCAAGGTGCCGGCGCTGCTGCAGATGGCCACCTACGCCGACCGGGTCGCCGTCCTGCAGGGCCGCACCCCTGCGCGGATCCACGTCGTCACCGGCGACGGGGCCCAGCGTCCGTGGCGGCTGGTCGACGTCGCCGCCTACGCCCGCCGCGCCCGCGCCCGGCTGCAGGGCTTCGTCGCCGACGTCCCCGTCACCGGACCCGTGCCCATCGCGCACTGCGACCAGTGCACCTGGCAGCCGCGCTGCACCGCCGAGCTCCGGGCCAACGACGACCTCAGCCTGGTCGCCGGCATGCGCCGCGACCAGCGCGCCGCCCTGCTGGCCGCCGGCATCGCCACGCTCGCGCAGCTCGCCGACGCCCCGGACCACGCGCTCAAGGCCGCCGGTCTCGGCCGTTCGGCGCGGACCCGGCTGCGCGACCAGGCCCGCGAGCAGCTGCGCGGCCGCCAGGTCGACCGGCCCACGCGCACGCTGCTCCCGCCGCTGATGGCCCAGGGGCTGTTGCGGCTCCCCGAGCCCAGCCCCGGCGACCTCTACCTCGACTTCGAGGGCGATCCGCTGTCCGGCGACGGCCAGGGGCTGGAGTACCTGGCCGGACTCGGCGACCGGCAGGGGCGCTTCACCGCCCTCTGGGCGCACGACGCCGCCGCCGAACGCCGCATGGTCGAGGACCTGGTGGACCGCGTCGTCGAGGCCTGGCGCGCCGACCCCGGCATGCACGTCTACCACTACGCCGCCTACGAGGTCAGCGCGCTCAAGCGGCTCACCGGGCGGTACGGCGTCCGCGAGGCCGAGCTCGACCAGCTGCTGCGCGCCGGCCGGTTCGTCGACCTGCTGCCCGTCGTCCGCCAGTCGATGCGGATCAGCAAGGAGTCCTACTCGATCAAGAAGGTCGAGGCCTTCTACGGGCGCGAGCACACCGGCGACGTCGCCGACGCGATGAGCAGCGTCGTCGAGTACGAGAAGTGGCTGATCGACCGCGACCCGGTCCGCCTGCAGGCCATCGAGGACTACAACCGCGACGACGTCGACTCCACCCGCGAGCTGCACGACTGGCTGGAGTCCCAGCGCACCGAGCTGGCGGCGCGGTACGGCGTGCTGCCCCGGCCATCGGCGGCCGAGGTCGCCGCCCCCGCGCCGCGGTCGGACGCCGAGGCCGCGGAGTTCGCGCTGGTGGAGCGGCTCCAGGACGCCGGCCACCCCCTCCTCGGCGACCTGGTGCAGTGGCACCGCCGCGAGGCCCGGCCCGGCTGGTGGGAGTTCTTCTCCCGCAGCGAGCTGGAGGACGAGCAGCTCGTCGAAGACCGCACCGCGCTCGGCGGGATCTCCGGCGGGTTCGAGATCGGCGCCGAGAAGCGCAGCAAGCTCTACGAGTTCTACTTCCCGCCGCAGGACACCAAGCTGTCGGTCGGCGCCCGGGTCGTCGACGTCGACACCCACGTGCGCATGGGTGAGGTCCGCGAGATCGACGCCGTCGCCGGCCGGGTCGTGGTCAAGAGCACCAAGCCGCCGGCGTCGGCCCGGGGGCTCGGTCCCGAGGGCCCGCTCGACGACAAGGCCATGCGCGAGTCGATCGCCGCGACCGCGGACGCCGTCCTGGCCGGGCGGTCCTGCCTCGGGCAGCGGCTGCTCGACCGCGTCGTCCCCGCGGACACCCGCCGGCTGCCGGGGGAGGAGGCCGGCGACGCCGTCGTCCGGCTCGGCCTGGCGCTGGACGGCCAGGTGCTCGCCGTGCAGGGGCCGCCCGGCAGCGGCAAGACGCGGGCGGCGTCCCGGCTGATCCGCGCGCTGCTCGACGCCGGCAAGAAGGTCGGCGTCACGGCGACGTCCCACGCGGTGATCGGCAACGTGCTGAGCGCCGTCGGCCGGCCGGCGCTGCAGAAGTGCGAGGAGCACCAGGCCTGCGGCGCGCCCGGTGTGGAGTGGTCCAAGGACTCCTCCGACGTGGCCTCCCGGCTGCTGGACGGTTCCGCGTCCCTGGTCGGCGGGACGTCGTGGTTCTGGTGCCGCGAGGACCTCGCCGAGGCGGTGGACGTCCTGGTGGTGGACGAGGCGGGGCAGTTCTCGCTGGCCAACGCGGTCGCCGTGGCGCGGTCGGCCCGCTCGCTGGTGCTGCTCGGCGACCCGCAGCAGCTCGCGCAGCCGACGCAGGCCGTGCACCCGGGCGAGTCGGGGCTCTCGGCGCTGGAGCACCTGCTCGACGGGCACCTGACCGTGCCCGAGGACCGCGGCGTCTTCCTCGACCGCACCTACCGGATGCACCCGGCGTTGACCGCGTTCGTCTCCGACCTGGCCTACGAGGGGCGGCTGGAGTCGGCGGCCGGCCGCGACCGCATCGCGGTGGACCGCTGGACCAGCGGGCTCGCCGTCCGGTTCGTCGAGCACGTGCAGCCGTCGATGGCGGCGTCCCCGGACGAGGCGACGGCGGTGGCCGAGCTGTGGCACTCGCTGCAGGGCGTCGGCTGGACCGACGCCGACGGTCTCGAGCGGCCGATCGGGCCGGACGACGTGCTGGTGGTCGCGCCGTACAACAACCAGGTCGCACTCATCCGGCGGGCGCTGCCGCACGGCGCGCGGGTCGGCACGGTGGACAAGTTCCAGGGCCAGGAGGCGCCGGTCGTCGTCTACTCGATGACCTCGACCTCGGCCGAGGACGCACCCCGCGGCGTCTCGTTCCTCTACGACCTGCACCGGCTCAACGTCGCGGTCTCGCGCGCGAAGGCGCTGGCCGTCGTGGTGATGAGCGAGGAGCTGCTGGACGCCGCCGTCCGGACGCCGGAGCAGCTGCGCCAGGTCAACGCGCTGTGCCGGCTGGTCGAGATGGCGACCGTGGTCCGCTGAGCAGGGGGATGCGCTGTCCGGGCTCCAGGGCCGTCAGGGGTCGAGGAGTTCGACGCCGGTGAGCGGGCAGTGGCGACGCGTCGAGACGGCGGCCGTCGTCTGCTCGGTGTCGTGACGGCGTCTCACCGCGCCGGCGCGCAGCCGGATCCACGGTGTCGCCGCTCGGCCGCTGCCCACAGTGCGGGGCAGGGGCTGACGCACGCCCATCCGCTGCCCACGGTGCGGGGCAGGGGACGAGGCTGCGGGGACCCTCCCAGTGGACCTCTGCTGCTGCTTCCTGGTGTAAGCAGGGGCAGAGGTCAGCGGAGGGGTCGTCAGGCAACGGGGC
The DNA here is from genome assembly GCF_900103785.1 of Geodermatophilus siccatus. Classification (GTDB taxonomy): domain Bacteria; phylum Actinomycetota; class Actinomycetes; order Mycobacteriales; family Geodermatophilaceae; genus Geodermatophilus; species Geodermatophilus siccatus. Next base: position 14,589 of record NZ_FNHE01000004.1, read on the forward strand.
TCGCCGCTCGTCATCGTCGGAGTCGCCGCGGGTGTTGCTGCTCGCCGGGCGTGGAGACGGCGTCCGCGGCGGTGAGCTCCCACCGGCCGGAGCGGCCGGCGACCACGCCGAGACCTCCGGGCGTGGGTGGTGGAGGGCGCGGCGACCGGTGACCCATGGAGCGATCGACGCGTAGGCTCCCCGCCTCACGGGCGGCCTCGGGCGTCAGCGGGGGCGCCCGTGGTCACCGCCGAGTCGTCCGGGAGTCCACCCACATGGCCGACAAGAGCTCTTCCCCCTCTGACCGACACCGGCACGCCCGCCGCCCAGCGCCGAGGGACCGCCGCAGGCGCCTGCTCCTGATCGCCGTCGGCGTCCTCGTCGTCGCCGCACTGGCTGCCGTGCTCGTCCTCTCCACCGGGGATCGGTCCGACGACGCGGCCGCCGATCAGGCCGTCGCGCCCGCCCCCGCCGCCGCGAGCACGTCCCCACCCCCCGCCAGCCCGCCCGCCGCGGCACCGGCTCCGACGACCGAGCAGACGACCCCCACGTTGGATGTGCCCGTCGAGTTCGCCGACGCGATGCGCCAGATCGGCATCCCGCTGGACCCCCACACGGGCTGGGTCGTCGCCCAGGGGATCTGCGTCCGGCTGGGGCAGCCCCAGTACGACCAGTTCAGGATGTCCGAGGGCGTCGAGAGGCTGTTCCCCTCGGTCCCCGACGAGCAGGCCCACGAGTTCGTGGCCATGGTCGCCGAGTCCGTCTGCCACATGTGAGGCCACCCCGGTGCGGGGTCCCGCACCCGTCACAGCCAGGCCTCGATCGCGTCCAGCTGCTCGTGCGTGAGCCCGACGAACAGGTCCGGCGCCACGACCAGCACGTGCGGGTTCGCCGCCAGCCAGTCGCCGGTGTCGGCGGCCTGCATCGCCAGGTCGTCGTCGACCCAGATGATCCGCCGGTCCGGCTCCGCCTCGGCGACGGCCCGGGCGGCGGTCAGCTTCCACCAGCCCGACCGGCCGCCGAACACGCCGGCGAACCCGGTCGGGGCCGAGTCGGCGCGGGCGTGCGTCACCAGGCCGCGGGGTAGCCCCATCGGCTCGGCCAGCAGCCGGTCGGCGTCCGTCGTCCAGGTGGTCAGCCACTGGATCTCCACCCGGCCGGACTCGTGCAGCTCCCGCAGCCGCGCCGTGACCGTCGGGTCCCAGGTCAGCACGTAGCCGTTGAACGTGCCCCTCACCCAGCCGGCGGGGAGGTCCACGCGCGCCGCGTTGAGCACGCCGTCGACGTCGAGCAGCAGGATGGGGACGTCGCCGGTCGAGGCCATCCCCCCATCCTGCTGCCGCAGCGCGGTCGAGGAACCCACACCCGTCGCCGGCCGGGGCTCGAGCTCGGTTCGTCTCGCGGGCAGCGACCAGCGCCGACGGTCAGGGCGGCGGCTGCCCGCCGATGACACCGGCGACCACGGCTGCCGCGGCATGACCGGTCCGGACGGCGTCCAGCACGGGGACCCCGGCGCGCCAGCCGGCCAGCACGCCGGCGGCGAAGGCGTCCCCGCAGCCGGTGGTGTCGCGCAGCCGTCCCTGCGGCAGCGGCTCCACCGGCACGTCACGGGCGCCGGCCCGCGTCAGCACCCGGGTCGGCCGCGCACCGGCGTGCACGAGCACCAGCTCCGGCGCCCACCCGGGCAGGTCCCCGGTCAGTCCCAGCGTCTGCGCCTCGGCCGCGTTGCAGAACAGGACGTCGGGCCGCAGGCCGCCGAGCAGCTCGACGTACGCGCCGGCACCGTGACGCTCGATCCGGGGCGCAGCGGCGACGTCGACGCTGACCGGCCCCCCGACGTCGTGCGCCGCCGACGCTGCGGCCTGCACCGCGTGGGGGAAGCGCAGCAGGTCGTAGCCGTCCAGGTGGACGACGGCGGCGTCGGCGAACCACTCCGGGCGGACGTCGGCCGGCTCCAGCCCGCCCTCCCCGCGGTCGGTGAGCAGCGTGCGCTCGCCGTCCGGGTGCACCAGCACCGTCGACAGCGGCGCCCGCCCGCGACGCACCACCGCGACCTCGACGCCGCGCTCGGCGAGACCGGCCAGCAGCCCGTCGGCGAGCGGGTCCGCACCGGCCCAGCCCGCGAGCCGGGCCGGCGCGCCGAGGCGCGCCAGGTTCGCCGTCACGTTGGCCGGGGCGCCGCCCGCCGTCGTCGTCCGGGCGACCCGCTGCTGGCCACCGACCACCAGGGGCGCGGTCAGCTCCAGGAGCTGGTCGGCCACCAGCTTGCCCAGCGCGACCACCGGGCCTGAGCCGGCCGGACGAGACCAGGGGAGTACGTCTCTCGGCACCACGACGGCAGCATGGCCGGTCCGCACCACCACGGTGCGGCTGTGGCGTGGCCGCGCCGCACGACGCCGGACCGGATCGAGGTCATACGACCTGCGTGATCGCGTGGATGACGAGCCCTGCCAGTCCGCCGACGACCAGTCCGTTGACGCGGAGGAACTGCAGATGGCGCCCGATCCGGAGCTCCAGGGTGCGGGTCGACTCTCTGGTGTCCCAGCGAGCGATCGTCTCGCCGACCAGGTCGGCGACGTCACCCAGCCGCTCCACCACGAACCCGGTGGCACGGTGGCTCTGCTGCTGCACCAGCTCGCGCAGGGCCGGATCCGTGGCCAGGCGCTCAGCGAGGAGCGGGACCGCTGCGGCGACGCGGACCTCGAACTCCGACCGGGGGTCGTCGGCGGAGGTGGTGACCTGTCGCTCGACCGTGCGCCACAGCGAGCGGGCCAGCGTGCGGAGGTGCTCGTTCCCGACCAGCTCGGCCTTCGCGCCCTCGACCCGCTCGATCAGGTCGGGGTCGGTGCGGAGCCTCGTGGCCAGCGCCAGGATCCCCTTGTCCAGCCTCGCACGGTCCCCGGACTGCTCGTCGCCGAGCCGGGTCAGCAGTTCCTCGAGGTGGAGCACGGGCGCGAAGACCTTCGAGTCGACGATGCGAGGGACGTACCAGGGAGACAGCCTGGCGAGCAGGGCTCGCAGGCGGTCACGGTTGCCGATGAGCAGGCTCGCCGCCTCGCGCAGAGCAGTGCTCACCAGCGTTCGCCTGCGCTCGTCCTCGACGAGCGACTCGAGGACCGTGGCCAGCAGCGGAGCGGCCTGGAAGGTCTCCCATCTCCTCGTGATCGTCCGGGCGAGGCGGTCCTCGGCCACCTCCATCCCGCTCGCGACAGCGACAGCGGCACCGCGCCCCCAGCGCTCGGCGCGGCCGGGAGCCGACAGGGAGGTCCCCAGCCATCCGGGGACGTCGAACTCCGCGAACCTCGTGTCGACGAACTCGCGCGTCAGCAGGTGCCTGCGGACGTGGGTCCCGAGGAACGGGCCGATGCGGTCCTTCCACCGCGGGACGAGCGGGGTGTGCGGGATCGGTAGGCCGAGTGGGTGGCGGAACAGTGCCGTGACAGCGAACCAGTCGGCCAGGGCGCCGACCATGGCGGCCTGGGCGGTCGCGCGGACGTAGCCGACCCACGACCCCGCCTGCGTGCCGATCACCTCGCAGACGGCGAACACGGCCGTCGCGACGAGCAGCAGGCCGGTGGCCACGAGTCTCATGGTCCGGAGACCCGTGCGCCGGTCTGCGTCGGACGTGGTGCTGGTGGAGCTCACCGATCGTCCATCGGCATCCCACCCGCACAACTGGAGCCCCCGGTCCGCGTGCGTTCCCGCGGCGGTGCCTCCAACGGGACCGACTGGTCCTACCGAGTGACGTCTGCCCGCTGGCGGGTGGAGCCCTGCTCCTGCCGTGCCGACGCATCCGGCAGCGGAGCACGACGAGCGGAGCGGAGAGGGGCCCATGGACGACGAGGACGGGCGGACGCAGCCCGGGGCGGACGCCCCGGACGGGCACCAGGAGAGTGCGGTGGAGAAGGTCGTCGCTGCGCTGCTGTCCAGCGGCGTGGACGGGCTCGGGCCGTTCAAGGGCGCCCGGCAGGTCGCCGAGGAACACCTCGCGCAGCACGGGGACGCCGAGAAGGCGATCGAGCGGGTGATCGCCACGCACACCCGGCTGGTCGCTGCGACGGGCTTCGCCACGGGGTTCGGCGGGCCGCTCACCATGCCGGTGACGATCCCGACGGACGTGGCGGTGTTCTACGCGCTGTCGGCTCGTTGCGTCGCTGCCGTGGCGCACCTCCGTGGCTACGACATCGACTCCGACGAGGTCCGCAGCGTCGTCCTGCTGTCCCTGCTGGGGGCCGGGGGAGTCACCCTGGCCGCGGAGTTCGGGGCCGCGCTCGGCACCAAGGCGGCTCTGTCCGTCCTCCGGAAGCTGCCCGGACGCACGCTGATGGAGATCAACAAGAAGGTGGGCTTCCGGCTGTTCACCAAGTTCGGCACGAAGGGCGTCATCAACCTCGGCAGGTGGGTGCCGCTCGTGGGTGCCGGGGTCGGTGCCGGGGTGAACGCTGCAGCCATGCGTGCGACGGGTCGATACGCCGAGCACAACTTCCCGCAGGGCTGACAGCGGGGCCGACGTCCGCACCATCGCGGTCGGACGTCGGCCTTCCTCAGTCGCGGACGGGCATCCCGACCGGGACGGCCGTCCGCTCGGTGCCGGCCGCGGCGACCAGCTCGTCGACGGCGCGGCGCAGCGCCTCGGCGATCGAGGAGCCCGGCAGCCGTTCGGCCACCGCCCGCTCGACGCTCGTGTAGTACCAGAGCAGCTCGTCGCGGCCGGCGTTGAAGGTCGCCCAGAAGCCCGGCCCGTAGCGGCGCACGTCGGCGGCGATGCAGAGGCCGTTGTGCGTCTTGTCGGCCGCGCTGACCAGCAGGGCGTCGGCCGGCTCGGTCGCCAGGCCGTCGACGTAGCCGCGCTTGCGCTCCGCCCACGTCCCGCTCCGGTTGCCGTCGGCGTGCAGGCCGTCCGAGCACGCCCGCACGATGTCGCCGACAGCGTCGCCGAACCGCGACCGGATGTCGGCGAGCACCGTGCCGCCCGTACCGGCCGGCGCGTCCTCGACCGCGTCGTGCAGCAGCCCGGCGATCGCCTGGTCCTCGCTGCCGCCGTGCTCGAGCACCAACGCGCTGACGCTCATCAGATGGGTCAGGTACGGCACCCGCGAGCCCTTCCGCAGCTGCCCCCGGTGGTGCTCGGCGGCGAACAGCAGGGCCCGGTCGTAGCGCTCGCTCAGCGCTCCGGACCCCATGGTGCGACGGGCCTCCAGCGTCGCGGTCATCCGTTCTCCTCTCCCAGGACGGCGGCGACGATCGCCGCGACCCCCGATGAGCCGTGGGTCGTCCGGCAGCATCCTGGACGGCGACGTCCCCAGCACCCCGATGCACCCATCCGTGCGGTCACCCGCTGCTGCGCGAGCGGGTGGCGAGCCGGCTCAGCGCCGCGGTGAAGCTGTCGTTCCACAGCCCCAGGTGCGGCCACCGCTCGGCGACGTACGCCGTCGCCGCCTGGGGCGACATCCCCTCCTCGCGGACCAGCCACGCACGCAGCACCAGCCCGGTCCGCGAGGCGCCGCCGTGGCAGTGCACGAGCAGCCGGTGGCCCTCGGCGCGCAGCGCGGCCATGTCGTCGAGGACGTCGGCCAGCATGACGTCGAGGTCGGCGTTGTGGTCGCTGTCGGCGATGTAGGCCATCCGGTGCAGCGCGTGGCTGAACGGCTCGCCGAGCCGGCACAGCGAGATGACGGCGAAGTCCTGCTCGCTGTACCGGGCGCCGTCGAGGTTGCCCGCCCAGATGCCCGGCAGCACCTCCTGCGGACCGATCCGCGGGATCACCCCGGGGTCGTAGCTCTGCTGCGCGCCGCCGTCGAGCGCGGCCGCCAGCTGCTGGAGGTCGGCCAGCCGCCACACCCGCTCGCCGTGCCCCGGGACGCGCCCGTGCACGACGGACGCCCAGCGCATCGGGATGCCGCCCATCCCGTACACCGCCCCGGCCAGCCCGCCGGCGACCGCGGCGACGGTGTCGGTGTCACCGCCCAGGTCGATCACCAGCCGCAGCACCTCGGCGAACGACGTCCCGTGCCGCAGCGCCCACACCGCCTTGCCGAGCGTCGGCCACACCGCGCCGTCGGGCGTGCCGGGCTCCGGCGCCCAGTCCGGCGCGAGCACCGCCGCGTACCGCTCGCGGTGCTCGCCGGCCACCGCCTCGAGCGCCGAGGGGACGGCGGCCAGCGGGTCGCCGCCGTCGAGCGCCACCCGCACCAGCTCGTGGAGGACCGCGCAGCCCTCACCGGCCGCGGGGTCCCCGTGGGTCAGCGCCGAGATGCGCCGCGCGGCGTCCGTGGTGACCTCGCGGCCCTCGCGGGCGAACCGGACGGCGGCGGGCGTGGTGCGCATCAGCGACCCGTTGCCGGCGGCCCGCCCGGTGCGCCGGAAGTGCTCGGCCGCGGCGGTGTCCCACGGCAGGCCGGAGCGGAGGACGGCGCGGGTCTGGCTGCCGATGTCCGGCGGGTCGGCATCGGCCCAGCGCAGGAACCGGGCGAACAGGTCGGCCTCGTCCAGCCCGCCGCGCTCGACCAGGGACGTCGCGACGAGCAGCGCCATCTGCGTGTCGTCGGTGAACTCGCCGGGCTCCCGGTCGAGCGCCCCGCCGCCGCACATCTCGGTGTGCGCGCCGCGGGCGGGGGTGGGGAAGCGGGCGGAGAACCGACCGGGCGGGCCGAACTCGAACGGCGCGCCGAGCGCGTCACCGACGGCCGAGCCGACCAGCGCGCCGGCGGCGCGGTGCGAGCGGTGCATGCGCGGGGTCACCCGTGCATCGTGCACACGCCGGGCGCCGACCTGTCAGGCGCTGACCTCCTCGTGCGTGTTCACCCCGGGGATGCGCCGCACCGACCCCCACCCGAAGCGGGCCCACACCACCAGCAACGCGGCGCCGACGAGCGATCCGAGCGTGTCGCGGAAGAGGTCGCCGTTGGTGTCGTCGTTGTCCTCGGAGAGCTGGGTCCCGAACCACGCGTCCGACCGCCACTCGAACAGCTCCCACAGCGCCCCGACGGCGATGCCCAGGGCCGCGGTCACCACGCCGATGCCGACGTAGTGCCGCAGGTGCGTCTCGTCGCGGGGGTCCGGGACGACGTCCAGCCGGGCGAGGCCGATGTAGACGACCGGGGCCGTGAGCATCGGGAGTGTGAAGTGCACCAGGTCGTCGAAGCGGACGAACTCGTCGTAGAGGCCGAGCGTCTCGCCGAACCCCTGCAGCGCCATGCCGAGGGTCAGCGACAGGTCGTAGAGCCGGGGCAGGTTCACCAGTCGCGCGACGAGCGTGATGCTCCCCAGCGCGGCCAGGAGCGCCGCCGACCCCCACCGCCCGTCGACCGCGTAGACCGCGGCCCCGGCGAAGACGGCCAGCCTGAGGACGTCGATGCCGTCCCTGATCCACGGATTCCAGTCACCCAGCAGCAGCGTGCGTCCGTCCACGTCGCCGGACTACCCGCCGGTGCCTCGGCGGTGCACGCCGATGGTCTGCCGATACAGGCAACATGCTCACCCGTGAGGCACTGATCTCGCTGCTCCACAGGATGCCAGGCGTCTCAGCCATCGATGCCAGCTCGGACAGGCGTCACTCCGTCGTGAACACCGTGGTGCGCTGTGTCCACGAGGGCCAGCGGGCCGTCGCCGTCGGCACGGACACGAAGACGCAGATCGGCGCGTTGCTCGACCTCGTCGACCTGCACCTCCACGACGCCGATGTCCTCGACGGCACGCCGGTGGCCTCAGAGGAGGTGACACTCCTCCTCGCCCAGGACGAGTGGGACACCGAGGCCGAGGGCGCCCTCCGCACACTCGCCGCGCACCTCCACGCTCCCTTCCGGGTCGACCTGCGCCGGCTGACGAGCCAGGGAGGGGTGCTGCCGATCAGTGCCGCCGGCCTCGATGACATGGGCGACCACCAGAAGTACCGGTACACCGACTGGCTCGACCTGCTGATGAGCGTCGAGGACTCCCCGCCGCCGTTGGTCCAGCGGCTCCTCGGAGCCCTGCCTCGCGAGCAGTTCCGCGCGTATCCGGTGCTCGGGACGAAGAACTGGTGGTCCCTGCGGCTCGAGGGGCTGGAGGTCGCCCAGGTCGGCCCGTACAAGGGCTGGGCCCAGGTCGGCGCCGACCACGAAGGAGCGCGACGAGGCCCCGAACGCTCGGCCTGGACTGAGGTCGTGCCCACCGGACGTCTGACGATCGACGACGATCGGTCGGTTGCGGCCGCCGTCAGGGCCATCAACTGCTTCGCGGAGGCCTGGGTACAGGTGGTGAGCGGGAGCCTCAAGCACAACGAGCACGCGCTCGAGTCCCGAGTACTGCGCGGACTGGTGCCGATCACCACGTCGACCGGTCGGCTGGACCTGCTGCGGACGCCGGCGGATGGGCGGGTCAACTGGGGCAGTCAGTTCCCGACCCGATGGGGGAGGACGGCCGCGAGTGGTGGTCGGTACCTCGACGTCCTCATGCGTGAGAACTCGACCCCCTGGGCGCTGGAGCTCAAGGTCGAGGGCTCACAGGGCGTGGGCAACTACTACAGGCACGCCGTCGACCAAGCAGTGCTGTATCGGCACTTCATCCGCTCGGCCACGCACCTCGCGCCGTGGTTCGAGCGGTTCGGTCTCGACCACACCGCCTGCCGGGCGGCTGTCGTCGTGCCGGAGTTCCGCTCCGCGGCCGACGGCTGGCGAAGGCGACTCCAGCGGGTCTGCGAGGCCTTCGACGTCGAACTGATCGAGGTGCCCGAGCACTTCGCGCGAACTGCTGCCCATGAGCCCGTGGAGGGATCCCCGGTCGCCTCCGGCACTCACTCCTGAGGCTGCTGTGCGTCGAGTGACGAGATCGGACTCCGTCGTCTCGCGATGCGCGGGATCCGCCGCGGTTCGTGCCAGGGTCCTCGGCAGTTCTCGATCGGGGGTCTGACATGACGGTTGTCGCAGTGCGTGTCGAGCGCGCGGGCGGGTTCCGGTGACGGTCGCCGTCGTCGACCTGGAGACCACGGGCCTGTCTCCTCGGGTGGATCGCGTCGTGGAGGTGGGCGTGGTCCTCCTCGACGAGCGCGGCGAGGTCGAGGGCGAGTTCGCCACACTCCTGAACCCGGGCCGGGACGTCGGTCCCACCGGTCTGCACGGCATCCGGGCCTCCGACGTGGTCGAGGCGCCGACGTTCGCGGACGTCGCGCCGCACCTGCGCTCACTGCTGTCCGGGCGCGTCGTCGTCGCCCACAACGCCCTCTTCGACCTGCGGTTCCTCGCGCGTGAGTTCGGACGTGTCCAGCTGCCGGTCGACCTCTCACCGTCGCTGTGCACGATGCGTCTCGCTCCGCTGTTCTTCGGTCCCGGCACCCGGTCCCTGCAGGCGCTCTGTGGCTACCTCGACATCCCGTTCGACCACCCGCACGCCGCCCTGGGGGACGCGCGGGCGACGGCCGAACTGATGGTGCGGATGCTGAGTTCGGACCTCGGTGAGGCGCCGCTGTCCGGGGCCGGCGTCCGTGTGCGGTTCGCTCCCGACGGCACCTACCGGGGCTTCGAGCCGCTCGACGACGGCTGGATCGACCTGGTCGCCGCGGCGCGCGCCTCCGCCGCCGTGGACCCCTGCCCACCGTGCCGGACGCTGCCGCGGGAGGAGTCCGATGCCGTCGCCCGGCGGAGGGACGGCTACCTGGCCCAGCTCGTCGCTGCGCTGCCCGCACTCGACGACGCGCCGCCGAGCATGGCGCCCTATCTCACCGTGCTCGACCAGGTCCTCGAGGACCGGCTGGTCAGCGTCACGGAGGCTGATGAGCTCTTCGCGCTGGCCGGAGAACTCGGGTGCAGTCCCGAGCACGTCATGACCGCGCACCGGCTCTACCTCGACGCCTTGGCTACGGTCGCGATGGCGGACGGCGTGGTGACCGATGACGAGCACGCGGACCTCCAGCGCGTCGCGGGCCTCCTCGGCCTGGACGACCGGGATGTCGACCTCGCGCTCACGCTCGTACGGTCGGGCGCTCAGGTGACGCTTCCCCGGTCCCTGGTCGCCTTCGCGCCGGGCGACAGGATCGTCTTCACCGGTGCCATGAGCCGCACGCGTGCGGAACTGGAGGGTGCGGCCAGGGCGGCAGGACTGTTCCCCACGAGCTCTGTCTCGAGCAAGACCGACGTCCTCGTCTGCGCCGACCCCCACTCGCAGTCGGGGAAGGCGATGAAGGCTCGTTCGCTCGGTGTCCGAGTCGTCAGCGAGGCGGTCTTCTGGGAGGCGCTCGCCGTCGCGGCATGACCCGTGACGGCGCTGGGTCCTGATCGGCAGAGGCGGGCAGGCGGGGCGACAGCCGAGGACGCGCCGTCCTGACGCTGCGTCACCGGGTTCCGGCGCCACCCAGGCGACCGGGGGACGACGGCGTCTGCGGCGCGCGAACGGTGACCTCTCGGTGCTGCACTGTCCCCGGCCGGCGCAGAGCCGCCGCAGGCACCGCAGGACAGGAGCACGCCGTGACCGATCGCGAGCTCGGGCCGACCACCGCGGACAGCAGCCGCACGGCCCACTGCAGCAGCCATGCCGCCGGTCACGGCGTCCACCCCACCCGCGTGCTGCTCTGCGACAACAGCCCGGACGACGCGTGGACGCCGGTCGTCGTCATGGGCGCCGTCGGCGACGTGCTCACCGTCGCCTGCGGGTCGGAACTCCGGCGCTACCGCAACCACGACACCGGCCGGCTGGTGGACCTCGCCGACACCACCGGCCCCGACGCGCTGCTCAACGAGCGGTACGGCCTGCTCTTCCTGCGGACCTGGCCGCAGGACGCCGCGTCGGTGTTCTCGCTGCAGCCGGCCGACCAGCCGCCGCACCCCTGCGGCTGACCCCATGGGGTGAGGCCGCCCCGGCACGCCCCTCGAGGCGTCGGCGACCGCCGTTAACGTCCGATCGCCTCCCGTGACGGGACGTGACCGTGCACCGGTCGACGTCCCCCCGGGCGGTGGGGACGACGCACCACGGCTCGTCCCCGCAGCAGCACGACCTGGGGGAGTGGAGCGTGGCCCTGAGCGTCACCCAGCGCGTCGAGCGCCGATACCGGACCCTCCGCATCCCGTGGGGCATCCGCCTGCGGCTGCGCTGGTACGCCCGCGCCGACCGCCGGGCCGACCTCCCCGTCGGCGTGAGCGTCGCCTCGACCCCGGTCCTCGCCGAGCTCGTCGCCGAGTACGGCGAGGTCTGCGAGCGCGAGCGCACCCGCTGCCTGCTCGACACCGACCCCGACAACGTCCGGCTCGGCCAGATCGACGCCGAGCTGCTCACCCTGCGCGCCACGCTCGCGCGCCAGAGCGAGGACGTCGAGCGCCTGGCCCAGCCGCCTGCGCCCTCCTGGCTCGCCCGCCGTTACCCGGGCGAGGAGAACCTGCCGGACTCCGCGACCCGCGAGCGCCGCGCCGTCACCCACCAACGCTCGGTGGCCGCCGCCCGCGCCGTGCAGGCCGAGATCCAGCGCCGGTTGGACGACGTCCTCGCCGAGCAGGCCCACCTGGCCGCCCGCGTCCGAGTCCGCACCGACCTCGCCCGCTCCCACGTCATCCGCGCTCGCGAGCTGACCCACCGCAAGGCCGCCGTCTACCGCCGCGCCCTGCTGCGCCGCCATCCGCAGCGCGAGGAACTCGTCCGCTCCTGGGACACCGAGCTGTGCGACCTGCCCTCCTGGTGCGCGTCCGAGACCCCGCTGCCCGCCCCCGCACCCTCTGGAGACCCCGCATGAGCCTGACCCGGTCCCGCGGCCCGGAGCCGGCCGCGACCTCCTCCGAGGCCGTCCTGTTGCGACCGCCGGGTCGCGTCCTCCGGGACGACGTCGTCGCGCAGGTCACCGCGCTGGCCCAGGCCGGCTCGCTCGACGCGGGCAACGGCGACGTCCTCGACGGCTGGCTGGAGGGGCTGCGGGGCACGCGGCGCACCCAGATCCTCGCCGAGCGCACCGAGCGCGTCGCCGCCGCGCAGCGCGACGTCATCCGGCTCGAAGGTGCCGAGGTGGTTGCCGAGCAGCGCGCGGAGGCGACGACCGCCGAGCTGCAGCACACCGAGCGCATGATCGCCGTCCTCGAGAAGCGGATCGTCGACCCCGCCGAAACCGAGCCGGGCGAGCGCCGTGAGCGGCGCAGACGGCCGCGGCCAACCCTCGATCCGCTCGAGGGGCTGGTGCGCACCTCGTACGCGCGGGCCGTCCTGTACGTGATGCTCCTGTGTGCGACGGCCGGCGACGTGGCGACCTTCTACGTCGTCCTGGCGACGCAGTTCCGGGATGCGGGTGAGCTGGTCATCACGGCCCTCACGACCGCCTTCGCCGTCACGTCGGTCGGACTCATGCACGCTGTCGGCCGGACCCTCAAGGACCTCCGCGAGGCGCGTGGCGGACTCGGGCGGCCGGCACTCGCCCTGTTGGTCACCGGGTGGCTGACCTTGGGCGGAGTCGCGTTCGCCTTCCGGCTCGATGCCGAGTCCGCTTCGGCCGGGGCGACGTCGGCCTTCGGGGTTCCTGACCCCGCCGCCGACTCCCAGCACGCGTTGCTCTCGGCGCTCCTCCTCGCCGGCCTCTACTTCGCCTCGGGAGTGCTGGCCTTCTACACCGGCTTCTCGGAGCACCAGCCGCGGATGAGCACCTACACGGCGCTGCGCCAGAAGTTGCTCGAGCAGCACGAGGAGGCCGCGCGGCGAACCGAGGCGCTCAGCGACGTGCGGCAGCAACTGGCCCGGGCCCGAGACGAGATCGACCGTGCGGGCCAGTGGGTCGACGACGCCTTGGCTGCCACGGACGCCGAGGTCATCGAGCTCAAGGAACTCGTCCGCGTGGAGGTCGCCCGCCACCTCGGCATGCCCGAGGCGACCAACGGCCTCACCACCGGACGGCGGGCGGGCGGCCCGGAGGAGCCACCGCCGCCCTCGGTCCCGGAACCGCGGACCGGGGACGACGAGCAGGAGCCGCACACCGGTCCGTCGGGATCGACGTCGCACCACGCGGGACCGCTGATCCGCATCCCACGCGACGCGTTCCCCTTCCTCGCACCCCGGTCGGCCAACGGACACGGCTCGTCCGACGGCACCCCGTGATTCGACCGCCGTCCCCACCCATCCGTTCGAGAGGCACGTCCTTGCGCACCCTCCCCGTGTCCGGCCGCCTGCTGGCCGCGACCGCCTCGCTCGGCCTCGTCGTCGGCCTCGCCGGCTGCGGTGGGGAGGACCCGGCGGCGGACCCCACCGGTGCCGCGGCCTTCGTGGTGGGCGCCCGGGGCAACATGCCGGCGCCTCGGCCGGCTGGACTGGCAGTGGAGGTCCTCGACCGGGCGGTCGAAAACCAGTCGCTGGCGGCCATCGTCGTCGCGGACGGCGAGCCGTCGGTCCTCGGGACGAGGCCGTTGCTCGTTCAGGGAGCGACCAGTCAGGCCCGCGAGGCGACCAAGAACGACAACCGCCAAGCGGTCCTCGACGGCATCGCCGGGGCTCGAGCCGACGACGAGGAGGCCGACCTGCTCGGCGGTCTGGACCTCGCCGCGCGCACCATCCGGTCGGTCGAGACGCTGCCGCATGAGATCGCGGTCATCGATTCCGGCCTGTCGACGGTGGCGCCGCTGGACTTCACGCAGCCCGGGTTGCTCGAGGCCGACCCGGAGGAGCTCGCCGGCAGCCTCGCTCGAGTTGGCGAGCTGCCCGACCTCGAGGGCATGGAGGTCGTCTTCCAGGGTCTGGGGGACACCGCCCCGCCGCAGGAGGCGCTGAGCATCGCCCAACGCGCGAATCTCGTGGCGATCTGGCGGGCGGTGGTGGAAGCCGCCGGTGGGGTGATGGCGCTCGAGGAGAGACCGCTGGCCGAGGACACCGCCGTCGACCTCCCCGAGGTGAGCATCGTCCCCGTTCCGAACGGTCCCGCGTGCGCCGGACCCACCATCGAGTTGGCCGGCGCTGATGTCGCCTTCCAGCCGGACTCGGCGGAGTTCGTCGACCCGGCGGCAGCGCGCGCAGTCCTGCAGCCGATCGCGGAGCAACTCGTCCAGGCTGGAGCGACCGCCACGCTGACCGGGACGACGGCGCGCGTCCGTGAACTCGGGGGCCAACGTGCCCTGAGCGAGCAGCGGGCGCGGGCGGTGCTGAGCGAACTCGTGGACCTCGGCGTCCCGGCGTCCGCGCTGCGGGCTGTCGGCCTCGGCAGCGAGTTCCCCGGTTACGTCCCGGACCACGACGCGGCCGGCAACCTGTTGCCTGGTCCCGCCGCGCAGAACCGCAAGGTGATCATCACGCTGGAGAACGGGGACACCTGGGTCCTCTGCGAGTGAACGGTCCCCCCGGCGTTCCCGCCTGCCGCTGACCGCCCGTCGGGATCGCCGATCCCGCACAGCCACAGCCTCGTGGCCGTGCGGGATCGGCGATCTCGTCGGGCGACGGGGTCAGGCGACCCGGCGGGCGCCCGAGTAGCTCGGCATCGAGTCGAGCTTCATGACCTGGACCGGCTTGCTGGAGTTCAGCGCGTGCACGATCTGGCCGTTGCCGATGTACATCGCCACGTGCGAGACCGGGCTGTAGAAGAACACCAGGTCACCCGGCTGCAGGTTGGCCTTCGACACCGGGGTGCCGAACGTCGACTGCGCCTTGGACGTGCGCGGGAGGGAGATGCCGGCCGCCTTGTAGGAGAAGCTGGTCAGCCCCGAGCAGTCGAAGGAGTTCGGGCCGGTGGCGCCGTACACGTACCGGTCACCCACCTGGGCGAGCGCGGTGTTGACGGCGGTCTGCGCGGCGCCGCTGGCCGCGGCGGCCGGGGCTGCGGCGACGGTCGGGGCGGCGGCGAGGGCCGTACCGGTCGGGCCACCCACGGCGGCCGAGGCCGGGGCGGGGGCGAGGGCGATCCCGGCGCCGGCGATGGCGGCGACGGCGACACCCCGGAACGAGCGGCGAGCGAAGGACGTGCGGGCAGTCGTCATCGACGACGGTTCTCCTGTTCTCCACGACCGCCTACCGGGTTAGCTGACGGGTTCGGACGGGGGAGTCGCCCGGCGCGACGAGGTCGCGCTTCACCCCAGTGCTGCGGTGGGTCCCCGGCCTGCGCAGCGGTCATCGACCGGTGCGCGGTTCGGCGGCGTCCGTCGGGTGTCGCAAGGTCAGCGACGCGGGCCCTCCGGACGGCGACCGAGGCTAGGTGGGCCCTTCGGCCCTGTTCAAAGCGAGGACCGGGGTCCCGGACGGCGGTCGGCGCGGACTGCGACTCGCCGAGCTGAGCTGCGCGGACGTCGCTGCCCGCCCGTGGATCCGTGCGATGAACCCGCTGGTCAGAGCGTTATCGAAAAGTTTCCTTCTCGACGGAGAGCCCGAGCGGAGCGTGCTGGGTCGGGCGCGCAGAGCTGCCGCGGCGACGTGGTTGGGGGAGCTGTTCCCCGGGCACGACCAGAGGTAACCGACCCAAGGAGGAACACCATGGCCGGCATGTTGAGGAAGGTCCTGGCCTCGGGGATCGCGGCGAAGGTCATCCAGGAGGCCCGCAAGCCGCAGAACCAGGCCAAGATCAAGGAGTTCATCGCCAAGATGGGCGAGCAGAACAAGAAGCAGGGTGGCGGCCGGGGCTACGGCCGCGGTCCGGTGCGCTGAGCCCCGGCGCTGACCGCACGGCGACCCCCCGCCCGCACCGGGCGGGGGGTCGCCGTCATGCTCGGGGACCGTGCTGCGCATCGCCGTCCTCGACGACTTCCAGTCCGTGTCCGGGGAGTTCGCCGACTGGTCACGTCTGCCCGAGGAGGCCGAGGTCGTCGCCTTCGCCGACCACCTCGACGACGAGGACGCCGTCGCCGACCGGTTGGCCGGGTTCGACGTCGTCGTCGCCATGCGCGAGCGCACCCCGTTCCCGCGCAGCCTCCTCGAGCGGCTGCCGCGGCTGCGGCTGCTGGTGACCACCGGCGCCCGCAACGCCGCCATCGACGTCGCGGCGGCCGCCGAGCGCGGCGTGACCGTGTGCGGCACCGGCGCCCACCCCACCGGCCCGGTCGAGCTGACCTGGGCGCTCATCCTGGCCGTGGCCCGGCACGTCCCCGAGGAGGACGCCGGGGTGCGGGCCGGCGGCTGGCAGCGCACCGTCGGGACCGACCTCGCGGGCGCGCGGCTCGGCGTCGTCGGCCTCGGCCGGCTCGGCACCCGCGTCGCCGGCATCGGCCAGGCGTTCGGCATGGACGTCGTCGCCTGGAGCCAGAACCTGACCGACGAGCGCGCCGCCGAGGCCGGTGTGCGCCGCGTCGACCGCGACGAGCTGTTCGGCGCCGCCGACGTCGTCACCGTGCACCTGGTGCTCTCCGAGCGCACCCGCGGTCTGGTCGGCCGCGACGAGCTCGCCCGGATGAAGCGCAGCGCGATCCTGGTCAACACCTCCCGCGGCCCGATCGTCGACGAGGCCGCGCTGCTCGAGGCGCTGTCCGAGGGCCGCCTCGCCGGCGCCGGCCTCGACGTCCACGACCGCGAGCCGCTGCCCGCCGACGCCGCCCTGCGCACCGCGCCGCGCACCGTGCTCACCCCGCACCTGGGCTACGTCACCCGCGACACCTACCGGGTCTTCTACGGCGACGCCGTCGAGGACGTCGCCGCCTTCCTCCGCGGGGAACCGGTCCGCGTCCTCACGCCCGCGTGACCCGTGCCGGGCCCGGGTACGCAACCGGGCCCGGCACGAGGAGGCCTGCGATGACCGAGGGCAACATGACCGGCCGTCCCTACGGCGGCGCCAACGAGCGACCCGACGACGACGTCCTGCCCGGCGAGCGGCCCGAGGAGGACCTGGTCGGGCCGCCGTCCCAGCAGGAGGAGCCGCGGGCGGCGCGGGACGGCGAGATGTCGACGAGCCCGGGTGAGACCGGCAGCGGCGTCCCCGACACCGACCACCCGCTCGGGGGCCGGCAGGGCGGCAACTGACCCGGCGCGGGCTACGGCCGCCCGGCGTGCGGGACGGCGACCTCGGTCGCCACCAGCACCGCCTCGCGCACCGGCGCGCGGTTGTGCTCGTAGAAGTCCGGCGCGCAGCACATCAGCAGCGTGCGGCCGCCCACCCCGCCGAGCATGCAGGCGAAGACGCCGAGCCCCTCCGGCGCGGCGACCTCGTCGACGATCGCGCCGCCCTGTTCGACCCGCACCACCCGGCCGCCGACCGCGTCCGCCGCCCACACGTGTCCCTCGGCGTCCAGCGCGCAGCCGTCCGGCGCCACCGTGAGCTGGCCGAGCACCTCCTCGGTGGTCCGGCCGGTCACCTCCGGCCCGAGCGACGCCCACACGCGCCGGTTGGTCAGCGCGCCGTCGGCGCCGAGGTCGAAGGCGGTGTACCGGTTGCCGAGGGTCTCCCCGACGACGAGCGTGCCGCCGTCCGGGGGGACCACCATGCCGTTGGGGAACTGCAACCCCTCCGCGGCGACCGACACCGTGCCGTCGGGGTCGATGCGCTTCAGTGACGCGGTCCGCGCGTCGCCGCCGCCCATCAGGTCGAAGCCGAAGTCGCCGACGAACACCTACCCCGCGTCGGTGACCACCAGGTCGTTGAGGTGCCCGCCGCAGTGCTCGGTCAGGTCGGCGTGGGTCGACAGGGTCCCGTCGGCGTACCGCAGCACGCGGTGGTCCTTCATCGACACGACCACCAGCGACCCGTCGGGCAGCCAGCCCAGCCCCGAGGGCTGGCCCTCCACCTCGACGACCACGGTCTCCGCGCCGTCCGACGTCACCCGGCTGACCGTGTGCCGGTAGAAGTCCGACACCCACCAGGCGCCCTCGTGCCAGCGCGGGCCCTCGAAGAACCCGCCACCCTCCAGGACCGTCCTGAGCTGCTGTTCCGCCATGACCCGGACAGTAGGTGACGGTCCGGCGCGCCGTTTCCGCGGCTGACCGGCCGGGCAGGGGCTCGCCGACCCGCACCCGACAGTGAGGACGAGGACCATGCAGGTCGGCTACAAGCTCGCGACCGAGGC
Organism: Geodermatophilus siccatus; assembly: GCF_900103785.1. GTDB lineage: Bacteria > Actinomycetota > Actinomycetes > Mycobacteriales > Geodermatophilaceae > Geodermatophilus > Geodermatophilus siccatus. The sequence goes on from NZ_FNHE01000004.1 coordinate 32,474, forward strand.
CTTCGGACCGGAGGACCTGGTCCGCCAGACGGTCCGCGCCGAACAGGCGGGCTTCGACTTCGTCGAGATGAGCGACCACTTCCACCCGTGGCTCGACGTCCAGGGCCACAGCTCGTTCACCTGGTCGGTGCTCGGGGCGATGGCGGCCAGGACCGAGCGGATCGGCCTGGCCACCGGCGTGACGTGCCCGATGATCCGCTACCACCCGGCCGTGATCGCGCAGGCCGCGGCGACGGTGCAGATCCTCTCCGGCAACCGCTTCACCCTCGGCATCGGCTCCGGCGAGCGGCTCAACGAGCACGTCGTGGGCGCCGGCTGGCCGGCGGTGCGGAAGCGGCACGAGATGCTCCGCGAGGCGCTGGAGATCATCCGGCTGCTGTGGCAGGGCGGCTACCAGTCCTACGACGGCCGGTACCTGCAGCTGGAGGACGCCCGTCTGTTCGACCTGCCCGACCAGCTGCCGGTGATCGCGGTGGCCTCCGGTGGGCACCACGCCTCGGCCATCGCCGCCGATCTCGGCGACGGGCTGTTCGCCACCGAGCCGCGCAGCGACCTGGTCGAGGCCTACACCGGCGCCGGGGGGAGAGGGCCGCGGTACGCCGAGGTGCCGATGGCGTGGGCGGCCGACGAGGACTCCGCCGTCCAGGCCGCCCTGGAGACCAGCCGCTGGGCGCTCACCGGCTGGAAGGTGATGAGCGAGCTGCCCAACCCGGTGAACTTCGACGCGGCCAGCGCCACGGTGAAGCCCGAGGACATCCGGCAGCAGTTCTCCGTCGGCCCCGACCTCGACGCGCACGTCCAGCAGGCGCAGCCCTACGTCGACGCGGGCTTCGACCACGTGGTGCTGCAGAACACCGGCCCCGACCCCGACGGCTTCCTGGAGGTCTGCGAGCGCGAGCTCGTCCAGCGGGTGCGCGCGCTGACCCCGTCGTCCTGAGGGAGGACCCCGTCCTCCTCATCCCTCGCACGCTCGGGACGGGGCTCGGGACGGGGCCGGGCCGACGTCCCCCCGCACGGGACGTCGGCCGCTGCCGCTCAGGCGGCGTCGAGCGGTGAGCGGTCGGCCCGGAGGTCCAGGAGCCCGGCCATGCCGGTCAGTCGCAGCAGCCGGACGGTGAACGGCGACGGGTCGACCAGCCGCAGCGTGCAGCCGCGGTCCTCGGCCAGGGCGGCGCCCGCGGCGAGCGCCCGCAGGCCCGCGGCGTCGCAGAACGTGATGCCCGCGGCGTCGACGATCCAGGTGCGGTGGCCGGTCACGCTGAGCGCGTGCAGCGCGTCGCCGAGCCGGTGGGCGACGAGGCGGTCGAGCTCGCCGGCGGCGGTCACGCGGCCGGTCTGCAGGTCGATGGACAGGAGCAGCGGACGCTCGAACGACCGCTGCGGGATGGCACGTGCGCGCATGGTGTTCCCCCCTGGGGCACCGTGCCGGCAGCCGAGCACCGGACGGCGTCCCCACGGACGTGGGCGTCCGGGCCAGCTCTTCGACCCGATCCGACGCTAACAGGACCGGCCCGTCTTGTCTGGTGCGCGATGAAGTGGCCCGCCACCGGTCTGTGCCGACACGCCGCATCGGGTGCCGGCCGGTCCGGAGCGGTCGGGCTGTGCCCCCACCCTCCGCGGTCCGTCGCACGGAGACGCCGCCGGGCCCTCCTGCCCCGGGACGCCGAGCGGCCGGTGTCCGCGGGTGCGGACACCGGCCGGTGTGGCGCGGGTCAGGCCCGGTCGTTGCGGGGCAGGTAGGGCGCGCCCGGGTTGAAGACCACGAGGGTGTGCTGGTCGAACCGGCGGATCCAGGACCTGATCGTGCGAGCGGTCCGCGTGGTGCTGCGGGATGGCATGGGTGTCCTCCTGTCGTCCTCCGGACGTGCGTCGACCGGAGGCGGTTCGCGGGGTGGCTGACCGGCCGGCCCGGCAGTGGGCGGCGGCGCGTCGGTGCGCACACGTGCGCACGCACGCGGAACGGCGCGGTCGCAGGTCAGCTGCGCCCGGCGTCGTCGCGGGGCGCGGTCACCGGCGCGTGCGGGCGCCAGCACCAGGGAGAACGTGCACGCAGGGGTCCGCGTTCCGCGACTCCGATCACGCACCCCGCTCCGCGACCGTGAGGGCCCCGGCCGATGCCGTTCCTGCGGACGAGCGACGCGTGCGCGCCACGGGTCCGGGTAGTCCGTTCCCCGTGAGCGAGGAGACGACGAGCGGCCGCGTCAGCAAGGTCGGGGCGGCGGACGTGCACGCCGGGGACATGGGGCAGCGGTACCTGGCCGCGGGCTCCCGGGTCGCGATGCGGTTGTGGGCGGCAGAAGAGCCGACCGAGGGCAAGCCCGAGGCGGCCCGGGAGTACGAGACGGTGGGATACGTCGTCACCGGACGGGCCCGGCTGCGCGCGGGGGACCAGACGCTGGACCTCGGGCCGGGCGACTCCTGGGTGGTGCCGGCCGGGGTGAGCCACACCTACGAGATCCTCGAGGAGTTCACCGCGGTGGAGGCGACCTCCCCGCCGGCGGACCAGGCCGGCCGGGACGCCCCGCCCGCATGAGCAGCTCCGTGTCGGGCAGCGGGGTCCTCCTCAGTCGCCCTTGACGTTGACCACCTGGCGCAGGGTGTGCCGGACCTCCACCAGGTCGGCGGCGTCGGCCATGACGACGTCGATCGGCTTGTAAGCATCGGGGTGCTCGTCGAGGAACGCGTCCGAGCGGCCCCAGGCGATGCCCTTCATCCGCCGGTCGAGGTCGGCGCGGGTGAACATCCGCCGCGCGGCACCCCGCGAGTGGTTGCGCCCGGCGCCGTGCGGCGCCGAGGTCAGCGACTCGACGTCGCCCTTGCCGACGACGACGTAGGACGCCGCGCCCATGGAGCCGGGGATCAGCCCCCACTGGCCGGCCCGCGCGGAGATCGCACCCTTGCGCGAGAGCCACACCTCGGTGCCGTAGTGGGTCTCCCGCTCGGTGTAGTTGTGGTGGCACTGCACGACCTGCGCCCGGTGCACCTCCTCGGTGAGGAACCGGGAGACCTGCTCGGCGAGGCGGTCCATCATCTCCTCGCGGTTGAGCGCGGCGAACCGCTGCGCCCAGTGCAGCGCCTCGACGTAGGCGTCGAACTCCGCCGTCCCCTCCTCGAGGTAGGCGAGGTCGCGGTCGGGCAGGTCCATGCCGGCACAGCGGTCCTGCGCCACGCGGATGTGCTTGGACGCCAGCCGGTTGCCCACGCCGCGCGAGCCGGAGTGCAGGAACAGCCACACCCGGTCGTCCTCGTCGAGGCAGACCTCGATGAAGTGGTTGCCCGAGCCGAGGGAGCCCAGCTGCAGCGGCCAGTTGTGCGCGACGCCGTCGGCCTGCGCCGCGCCCGGGAGGTCGCGCAGCTCCTCGACCCGCGCCGCCGCCGTCTCGCGCAGCTTCTTGTTGTACCGGCCGGCCGACAGCGGGATGGCCCGGGAGATCTGCTCGTGCAGCGTCGCCAGGTTGCGGCCGCGGACGTCGTCCCCGGTGAACTGGGTGCGCACGGCCATCATCCCGCAGCCGATGTCCACCCCCACGGCCGCCGGGATGATCGCACCGTCGGTGGGGATGACCGACCCGACGGTCGCCCCGAGCCCGAGGTGCGCGTCGGGCATCAGCGCCACGTGCGGGTGGATGAACGGCATCGAGGCGGTGCGCTCGGCCTGCGTGCGCGTGGTCGGCTCGAGGATCGACGCCCAGTTGAGCAGCCGGTCGTTGATCTTCTCCATGGCCCTTCCGTTCCGGGTCGGTGGCGCGACGGTGGAGCAGGACCGCCCCCGCCGTCGCCCCCCGCACTACCCGGTCGAGGAGCTCAGTCGTCCTTGTCGTTGCCCCGGCCGCGTTCCTTGTCGCGGTCGCGGCCGCGCTCCTTCTCCGGGGTGGGCGTCTGCGCTGCCGGCGCGGGGGCCGCCGCCGTCGGCGGGGGAGCCGGCGGGGCGACCGCGTGGGTGACGGTCACCGTCGTCCCGACCAGGAGCTCGCCGGTCGGCGCGAGCGCGAGGACCTGCCCGGCGGGGACGTCGGCCCGCTCGACCGCCACCAGCGCGACCGGCAGGTCCAGGCCGGTGAGCCACGCCTGCACCTGGGCCACCGGCTGACCGACGTACCGGGTCGGGTCCACCCGGACGTAGGTGCCCGAGGGCCGCGGGGCGACCGGCGTCGGCACCGCGGACGTGGTGGGGGTGGCCGCGCGCGGCGCCGCGGTGGGGACGTCGCGGGTCCCGAGCACCAGCCCGGTGACGACGAGCGCCGTGGCCACCAGCCCGACCAGCACCGGCACCACCAGCCGGCGTACGGGGCCGCGGTCGTCGAGCTCCTCGTCGTCGTCCTCCTCGTCGCCGAGCGTGGGCAGCACCGGGGGGACGGCGGCGGCCGGGAGGGCGCTGCCCGGCAGCGGGGCGGTGGTCGACTGCGGCGCGGGGACGAGGGGCAGCACGCGGGTCGCCGTCCGCTCGTCGGCCGGCTCCGGCGCGCGGCCCGCGGCGGCGGTGCTCGTGGTGGCGGCCACCGCGGCGACCAGCGCGGCGCCGTCCGGGATCCGCGCGGCCGGATCGGTGGCGAGGGTGCGCTCGACCAGCTCGCGGACCGGCGCGGGGACGTCGGCCGGCAGGGGCGCGGGCGTCTCCGAGACCCGCCGCATCGCGACCTCGACCGGGTCGGGCCCGTCGAAGGGACGGCGCCCGGCGAGACACTCGTAGGCGACCGTGCCCCACGAGTAGACGTCGACGGCGGGCGTGGCCTTCTGCCCCTGCACCAGCTCGGGCGCCAGGTACTGCGCGGTCCCGACGACGTGGCCGGTGCGGGTGACGGTGGCGTTCGCGGCCGACCAGGCGATGCCGAAGTCGGTCATCTTCACGGTGCCGTCGGGGCGGACCAGCAGGTTGGCCGGCTTGACGTCGCGGTGCACGACCCCGGCGGCGTGCGCGGCGGCCAGCCCGGCGGCGACCTGACCCAGCAGGTCCAGCGTCCGCTCCGGGGTCAGCCGGCCCTCACGCGCCAGCACCGCCGACAGCGGCTCGCCGTCCACCAGCTCCATGACCAGGTAGACCAGCCGGTCACCGCCGGGGGAGACCGGCTCTCCCTCGCCGTAGTCGTGCAGGACGGCGATGTTCGGGTGGCTCAGCCCGGCCGACAGGCGGGCCTCGGTGCGGAACCGGGTCAGGAAGACCGGGTCGCCGGTGAACTGGCTCTTGAGCACCTTGACCGCGACCTCGCGGCCGAGCACCCGGTCCTGCCCGCGCCAGACCTCGCCCATGCCCCCGGTCGCGATGAGCGACCGGAGCTCGTAGCGGTCCTGGAGGACGTCTCCCGTGGCCGCCATGCTCAGACGGGGTCGACCAGGCGCAGCGGCGGGTGCGGCGCCAGGCGCTTCTCCAGCGTGACCCGGTGCCGTCCGTCGGACTCGTGCCGGAAGTCCAGCCGGTCGACCAGCGCCTGCATGAGCAGCAGGCCGCGGCCCTCGTCCAGCGGCGAGCGGCCGGCCCCCCCGGAGAGCGCGGCGGGGTCGAAACCCTCGCCGCTGTCGACCACGCTGATCCGGCACAGCCGGTCGTCGATGGCGACCTCGACCTCGTACTCGGCGTGCTCCCCGGCGTGCTGGACGACGTTGGCGCAGGCCTCGGTGAGCGCCAGCGCGACCTCGTCGACCACCGTCCGCTCGATGCGCAGGTGCTCCAGGGCCTGCCGGCACAGCCCGCGGATGAACGGGACGCTGTCGGTGTCCACCGGGAGGTGGACCGTGAACGCGATGTCCACGCCGGGTTCCCCCCTCCCGCCCGCAGGCATCTAGGCTGCTCAGGTTCCACGTCGTCGATGGGAGGACCGATCCGTGCAGTTCGACGTCGAACGGACGACGGTCCTCGGGCGGCCGGCGCTGAGCGTACGCGGAGAGCTGGACCTGGCGACCGCCCCGCGCCTCGCGGAGGCCGCTGGGTCACAGCTGTCCCAGCAGCCGCAGTCCCTGGTCGTCGACCTGACCGACACGACGTTCCTCGACAGCTCCGGTGCCCGGGAGCTGGTGCGCATCGCCCGCCGCGCCGCCGGCGAGGGCGTCGCGCTCGAGGTCGTCTGCCCCCGCGCCAACCGGCCGGTGCGGCTGGTGGTCGACCTGCTGGAGCTGCGGGCGGTGGTGCCGATCGTCGAGTCGCCCAGCCTGACCGAGAACGAGGTCGGCCCGTAGTCCGTAGGGTCGGACGGCGATGACGCCGATCGCGAGCACGCCCTCCCCTGACGTCCCGGAGGTCGACGACGACGCCCTGCAGCGCTGCGCCGACGAGCCGATCGCCGTCCCGGGCGCGATCCAGCCGCACGGCGCGCTGCTGGCCGTCACCGAGCCCGACCTCGCCGTCGTCGTCGCCTCGGCCAACGCCGCCGACGTCCTCGGCGCGACCCCGGCGTCCCTCGCCGACGTGCTGGGGCCCGCCGACCTCGACCGGCTGCGCGCCGGCCTGGCCGGGGACCTCGCCGAGGTCGACCCGCTGCGGGTGACCGTCGACGGCGCCGAGGTCGACCTCGTCCTCCACCGCGCCGACGGCCTGCTGGTCACCGAGTGGGAGCCGCTGGCCGGCGCCGAGCAGGCCGACGCCGTCTGGCACACCCGGCTGGCGCTGGTGCTGCAGCGGCTGTCGGCCAGCGGCACCCTCGACGAGCTGACCGCCTCACTGGCCCGCGACGTCCGGGCGCTCACCGGCTTCGACCGGGTGATGGTCTACCGCTTCGACCCCGACTGGAACGGTGAGGTGGTCGCCGAGGACCGCCGCGCGGACCTCGAGCCCTTCCTCGGCCTGCGCTACCCGGCCAGCGACATCCCCGCCCAGGCCCGCGCGCTCTACGCGACCAACTGGCTGCGGCTCATCCCCGACGCGACCTACCGGCGGGTGCCGCTGGAGCCGGCCGCCAACCCGGTCACCGGGCGCCCGCTGGACCTCTCCGGCGCCATGCTGCGCAGCGTCTCGCCGGTGCACCTGGAGTACCTGGCCAACATGGGCGTGGTCGCCTCGATGTCGGTGTCGCTCGTCAACCGCGGCCGGCTGTGGGGGCTCATCTCGTGCCACTCCTACAGCGGCCCGCACCGCCCCTCCTACGCCGACCGGGTGGCCGCGGAGTTCCTCGGCCGCACCGCCTCACTGCTGCTGCACACCACGGTCGAGGCCGGCGAGCAGGGCCGCGTGGTGGCGGTGGCGCAGCGGCAGGCCGAGCTGGTGGCCGCGCTCGGCCGCACCCCGCGGACCCCGGCGCAGGCCCTCACCGACGGGACGCCGACCGTGCTGGACCTGCTGCCCGCCTGCGGCGCCGCCGTCCGCCTCGAGGGCCGGCTGCACCTGCTCGGCACCACCCCGCCGGCCGAGCGGGTGCCCGGGCTGGTCGCCGCGCTGCTCGCCCGGGGCCGCCCGGCCACCGACGCGCTCGGCAGCGTGGTGCCCGAGGCGGCCGACGTCGCCGACACCGCCAGCGGGCTGCTCGCGGTCGAGGTCGGCGGCGGACGCGGCGACTTCCTGGCCTGGTTCCGGCCGGAGACCCCGCGCGAGGTCACCTGGGGCGGCAACCCGCACACGCCCAAGACGGTCGAGACCGAGGCCGGGCCGCGGCTGTCCCCGCGCCGCTCCTTCGCCGCGTGGCGCGAGACGGTGCGGGGGACGGCGACGCCGTGGCGTGCGCACGAGGTCGAGGCCGCGCAGGCGCTGGCCGCGCACCTCACCGAGTCGGCGCTGCTGCGCGCCGGGGAGGACAACCGGCTGGCCGCGGCGCTGCAGCGCACCCTGCTGCTCGAAGCACTGCCGGAGGTGCCCGGCGTCGCGCTGGCCGCCCGCTACCGGCCCAGCGCCGCGGACGTCGTCGGCGGTGACTGGTACGACCTGGTGCCGCTGCCCAGCGGTCGGCTGGCCGTCGTGCTGGGGGACGTCGCCGGGCACGGGCTGGCCGCCGCCTCGGTCACCGCCCAGCTGCGGCACGCGCTGCGCGCCCACCTGCTGCGCGACCGCGGCCCGGCCGCCGCGCTGCAGGGGCTGGGCGAGGTGATCACCGCGCTGCTGCCCGGGGAGATGGCCACCGCGGTCGTCGTCGAGCTCGACCCGGCGACCGGGGCGGTCGCCGTCGCCAACGCCGGTCACCTGCCGGTGCTGCACGCGGCGGCCGACCGGGTGCGGCTGCTGTCCGAGGGGCGGGGACCGGCGCTGGGCCTGCTCGACGAGGTCGAGTACGCCGAGACCCGGCTCCGGCTGGCCGGGCCGGACCGGCTGCTGCTCTACAGCGACGGGCTGGTGGAGCGCCGCGACGTCCCGCTGCCCGACCGGCTGGACGCGCTGTGCGCCGCCGTCGCGGCCGGCGAGGAGCCCGAGGCGCTGCTGGACGAGGTCCTCGCCGCCCTCGACCCGGCCGACGCCGACGACGTCACCCTGGTCGCCCTCGGCCGCACCTGAGCCACGCCGGACGGCTCCCTGCCCGACCTCCACCCCTGCTTCGCACGGGAAGCAGGGGTCGACGTCCGAGGAGGCAGTACCGCGGGGGCGGCCCCGCTCCCTCAGCGGTCGTGCCGCTACCGAGCGCGGCCGTCGGCGTCCGCGCGGCCCGGGACCGGCGGCTGGCGACGCACGCCGGCGTCGAACCGCTGCGTCCGGTCGGCGGCGTCGTCGTCACCGTCCGCCGCGTGCCGCCCGGCGGTGGGGAGGGTGAACTCGGCGGTCTCGTCCAGCAGGTGCTTGGCCACGATGAGAGTCCTTCCGTGCGTGGTCGACACCGAGGCTAGGAGCCGGACCGGACGCGCCTGGGACGCACGGGGACGGCTGTGGCGGGTGGGACTGCCGGGGAAACGGTGTCGGTCATCAGTCGCCGCGGCGACGGCGGCGGCGGGGCGGGTCGTCGCCACCGCGGCTGCGCGCGAACGACTGCGCCAGCTCGCGCGGCCAGCCGTCGTCCACCAGCAGCAGCTCCAGGCGCCGGCCGAGCACCTGGTCGACGTCGCCCGCCGGCAGCTCCGAGCCGAACACCACCTCGCGCAGCGCCCAGCCACGCCCGGCGGCGGCCCCGGTCGCGACGGCCGCGGCCAGCTCCTCGACCCCGGCCACGTCCATCCGCAGTGCCGCCCACCGCAGCGCCGGCGGCAGCGCCGAGACCGGGACGGCGTCACCCAGCCGGGCCAGCCAGCCCGGATCGGCGACCAGCAGGTGCCCCAGCAGCTCGCCGTGCTCCGCCGTCCACCCACCCGACGACCGCCACTGCGCGAGCAGCGCGTCGCCGACGACCTCGCGGCGGGTGGCCAGGAGCGCCAGCTCCCAGGTCTGCCCGGTGAGCCGGAACAACGGCAGGTCGACGCCCAGGGCCAGCGCCTGCTCGACCAGCAGGCCGGCCGCGCGGTCCAGCCGGGCGATCCGACGTCCGCGGCGCACCTCGCCGGCCAGCGCCGCGCACAGGTCGGCCTGCCCGACGCCGGCCACGTCGACGGCGAGCTCGGCCGGGCCCGCGGAGCCGTCGAACACCTCGTCCAGCAGCGCCGCCAGCACCCGGCCGCGCACCAGCTCGGCGACCGCCGGCCACCGGTCGACCGCCGCCCGCAACGCCGTCTCGACGGCCGGGCTGTCCGCGGCGAGGTCCAGGGCGGCGGCCGCGTTGCCCCCGCGCCCCAGCCAGCGCGGTGCCGCCGACGACTCGAGCACGCTGGCCACCTGGTCGGCCGACAGCCCGGCGGCGTCCTGCTCGGCCCAGGCGTCGGCGAACAGCCACGCGTCCAGGCGGCGCAGGTCGGCCAGCTCGTCCGGCGCGAGTTCGCCCTTGCTCGCCGCCTCGAGCAGCGTGCGGGCGCGCTCGGTGTCGTGCGCCGCGGTCGCCGTCCGCGCGGGCGCGTCGGTGAGCCGCACGGTGACGGGCGCGGTGTCGCCGACGTCCTCCCGGGTGCCGGTGTGCAGCGAGACGCCGCTGGTGAGCGCGCGCGGCAGGACGGCGAAGAGCACCTCGGCCACCTCGCGGCCCGAGGCCGTCCGCACCGGCAGCGCACAGCTGCCCGAGCCCGCGGCGAGGGTGGCCAGCAGCCCGGCCAGCGGCGGGGTGAGCGCGTCCACCTCGTCGGGGGTGAGCGCCGGCGCGGCCCGGCCGGCGACCGGCACCCGCAGCGGCGGCAGGTCGGCGGTGGGAGTGGCGTCGTCGGGGAGGGCGTCGAGGAACCGCCCGGCCCGGCGCAGCGCGAGCAGCTCGCGCACGCCCAGCCGGCCGCCCTCGTCCCACAGCAGGTGCACCAGGTAGTTGCCGGGGCGGCCGAAGCCGTCGGCGCGGGCGGCCACCGCGCGGTACAGCACCCGACCCGCGTCGCGGGACAGCACCCCGTAGGCCTCGCCGTCCGCGGGGTGGAAGCCGACCAGCGCGCCGAGCGCCTTGCGGGTGCGGCCGACCTCGGCCGGCCAGTCCGCGGAGTGCGCGTAGACGCCGAACCCCGGCCCCTCCAGCGTGCGGCTGGCCGAGGTGTAGAGCGCCTGCGGGCAGGCCCGGCCGCTCACCGCGACCACTCGCCGCGCAGGCCCGCGCCGTACTCCTCGGGGTCCAGCCCCTCCGCCGAGAGGAAGCCCGAGCGGGCCAGCAGCACCAGCAGCGGGTCGAGCACGCCGACCGGCGCGATCCGGGGGTAGCTGCCGTCCCGGGCGTCGGACCCGGTGGCCGAGACCGCGTGCACGGTCGGCCGGGGCAGCCGGTGCAGCACCGCCGTCAGCAGGTTCGACCCGCCGCTGACCTCGAGGAAGTCGACCAGCCGGGAGCTGTTGTCGCGCACGTCGGCGAACCAGTGGGCCAGCGGCATCGCGCGCAGGTCGGGGTCGCGCAGCGTCTCGGCCGGGAAGTCCGGTACGCCGCGCAGCTTGTCGGCCTTGCTGAGCACGACGGCGGTGGCCACGTCGTCCACGTGCGCGTCGAGCGGCAGGTTGCGGGCGGCGCGCAGCACGTTGGCCAGGTTGACCACCATCTGCGTGTGCCGGGCCAGGCCCATCGAGTCCTCACCGGGGTCGGCCACCGAGCGCAGCCGCGGGAAGACGCCGGGGGAGAGGACGACGAGCAGCGAGGTCGCCGCGTAGAGGAACCTGCCGTAGAGGCCCATGTCCTCGCTGCGGTACAGCTGCTCGCCGGAGGCGTCGAAGAAGACCAGGTTGACCGTGCGTTCCGCGCCGTTCCGGCCGGTGCCGCGCAGCACGAGCATGAACGGCTCGGGGGAGCTGCCCTCACCCAGCAGCGGCAGGGTCAGCGGCAGCTGCTGGCGCTGCACCAGCAGCCGGTAGCGGTGGTCGTCGAAGCGGGCGGCGGACTCCTCGTCCATCTCGACGGAGACGCCGAGCGGGGCCAGCGCGCCCTCGTGCAGCAGGTCGATGAGCACCGTCAGGTACGTGCTCTTCGAGGCGCCGGTCAGCCCGACCAGGCCGACCACGATCGTCGGCCGGTCGAGGTACTCCGGCGGCAGCCGGTGCCCGCGCGGGCAGGTCGGCACCACGTTGGCCGCGGCCGCGCCGGCGGCGTCCCGGGCCGTGGGCACCGGCAGGGGGTCGGTGCGCAGCGGGTCGAGCAGCCGCTGCCAGCGGGTGCGGCGCTCCACCGGCGGCCGGGTCGGCGCACCGGTGGCGTCCCGCCACACCGGCGCGGTCAGGGGCTCGAGGCAGCGGGGGCAGACGCGGCGGCGCATCGTCAGCGGACGAACAGCGCGAAGAAGACGACGGTGCTGACCACGAGGATCGCCAGCAGCACCTGCTGGCGCTCCCGGAACCGCTGGCGGCGCGCGTCGAGCCGTTGCTGGGCCAGCGCGCGCTCGTACAACCCGGACACGGTGCTCCTCCTCGAGGGGTCGGGGCCTGCGCAGCCCACGGTGTCAGAAGACGACGTGGTACAGGACGGCGAGCAGCAGCCCGGCGACGACGCCCAGCAGCACCATCGCCGAGGCGGCCACGGCGAAGCCGGACCAGGTGTCGGCGACCGCCCGCTCCAGCCGGGCCAGCTCGTAGCGCGCCGCCTCGGTGACCGCGCCGAGGGAGCGCAGGTCGCGCATCGTCGTCCGCGGGTCGGGGATCTGCGAGGTCTCGCCGAGCCAGCGGGTGCGCTGCTCCACCTGGCGGGCCAGCTGGGCCACGGTCGGGCGGCGCTCGGGGTTGAACCGCAGCGCCTTCTCCACGCTGTCGAGCAGGTTGGCCGGCACCCCGCTCAGGTCCAGCCGGCCGGCCCGCAGCGCCAGGTAGTAGTCGGAGTCGGGCATCGTGTCGTCGGGGTCGACCGGGTGCACCGCGCCGGCCGCGTAGGCGATCACCATGCCCCAGCTGTAGACGTCGCTGGCCTCGGTGAGCACCGCCCCCGCCAGCTGCTCCGGGCTGGCGAACAGCTTCGTGCCCAGCGCCGCCATGCCCGTGGTCGCGGTGCCCGACGGCGGTTCCGGGCCGATGTAGCGGCTGATGCCGAAGTCGACCAGCCACACGTCGTCCCCGGAGATGATGATGTTGCCCGGCTTGACGTCCCGGTGGACGACGCCGGCGGCGTGCACGTCGCGCAGCGCGCGCAGCAGCCCGATCGCGATCCGGCGCAGCTCCTCGGCGTTGAGCCCCCCGGAGCGGTGCGCCATGAACTCGTCCAACGGCGTCCCGGAGACGTACTGCTGCACGTAGTAGGGCGCCTCGGCCTGGAGGTCCTGGTCGACGATGCTGGCCACCCGCGAGCTCTTCACGCGGGCGGCGTTCTCCACCTCCCGGGCCAGCCGCTTGCGGGCCAGGTCCGGCGCGCCCTCGGGCAGCCGCTTGATGACGACCAGCGCCCCCTCCGGCCCGGCCGACCCGACGAAGACGTCGGCGCCCTGGCCGCCGCGCGGCAGCCGGCAGAGCAGGTCGTAGGGACCGATGCGGTCCGGGTCCCCGGGCTCGAGCAGGCCGATCTGGCGGGTCCCGGCCAGGTCGGCGACCGCTCCGGCGGGATCGAGCGCCTCGTCCACGGTGGTGCGGCCTCCCATCGACGGCGGTGGGGCCGAGGCTAGGTCCTCTGCCTGGGAGCGAGGTGTGAGTCGGCCGCCCGGTGTCCGTCCGGCCCCACCAGGGTGCAGGCACCCCGGTGCCCGGGACATCCGGGACGTCCCCCATTCCGCCCCTGAGACGTCGGCAGCGGACCGCAGGTCGCACGCTCACGGCGGGACCCTGCAGCGGGGCCGCTGGCGGTCAGCCGACGGTCAGCACCCCGGAGTCCGAGCGCACCAGCCGGCCGGCGTCGAGCGCCCGGGTCAGCGCGGCCTGCAGCAGCGGGGTCAGGGACGGCGTCCGGCGGCGGTAGCCGAAGACCTCGGCGGTGCGGACGAACAGCTCGTCCTCGGCCACCTCGCCCGCGGCCCGGCACAGCGCGGCCATGGCGTTGCCGACCTCCTCCGGCGCGACGTGCTCCAGGGGCCGGTCCGCGCTGGACGCCTGCCGACGGAATCCGGTCCAGCCGGCGCGGTCCAGCGACTCGGGCCAGGCGAAGTCGCCGTCGACGACGCCGTCGGGCAGCAGCCGCAGCAGGGCGTCGCGGCGGGCCTCGCTGACCCGGGACAGCCCGAAGGCGCCCGCCGCGATCCGCACCAGCCGGTCGCGGTGCACCGGGCCCTCGGCCTTGAGGCCTGCGGCCAGCACCCGCCGCACGGTGCGGGCGGCCCGAGGGTCGTCCAGCGAGTCGAGCGCCTTGCGCTCCAGGCCGCCCTTCGGGTTCCAGGGCGAGAACGCCGTCTCGCCGTCCAGCAGCGGAGCGGCGGGCTTCCGCGGCGCCCGACGGGCCGGCCGGGCGGCGGTCGGGGTCGCCGGGGTGGGCTCCGGCGCGGCGGGGTCCGCCGGGGCCTCGACGGCGGTCTCCGCGGAAGGGGCCGCTCCGGTCACCACGGTCCCGACCACGGCCGGCGGCGCGGCCCGCAGCGGCACCACCGCGCGGACCTCGGGCGCCGGGGGCTCGGCGGGCGCGGGCACCGGCGGGACGGCCATCTCAGCGGGGATGACCGGACCCGGGACGGCGGGAGCCGGGGTTGCCCGACCCGGGACGCCGGGAGCCGGAGGAGCCGGCGCCCGCGCGGGGACCGGCACCGCCGCGACGGCGGCGACCAGCCGGTCGAGCACGGCCTCGCGGTCGCGCAGCCAGGTCGGGAGCCAGACCCGCTCGACGGCGGGCCAGCCGAGCATCCCCGACAGCACCTCGACCGGCAGGCCGTCGCGGTCGCCGACCGTGCGCCGCCGGGCCCACGCCGGGCCGTCGAGCAGCACGGCCATCACCGGCTCGTCGGGCGTCTCGGTCCGGGCCACCGACAGGTCGACGCGGAAGTCCGAGAGGCCGACGTCGGTGCGCACGCTCAGGCCCCGGTCGCGCAGCGCCGCGGCGATCTCCTCGCGGTGCCGGTCCGGGACGGCGACCGGCCGGGCCTCGCGCGGCAGCGCGTCGGTGCCGAGCGCGGCCAGGTCGAGGTAGGCGCGCAGGTGCTTCACGCCGACCGACGAGGTCTGCTCGGCACGCAGCTGCGCGGGGTCGAACGAGGACACGACGACGACCTGCCGGCGGGCGCGGGTGACCGCCACGTTGAGCCGCCGCTCGCCGCCGACCCGGTTGAGCGGGCCGAAGTTCAGCGGCAGCACGCCGCGGTCGTCGACGCTGAAGCCGGTGGAGAACAGCACGACGTCGCGCTCGTCGCCCTGCACGTTCTCCAGGTTCTTGACGAACAGCCCCTCGCCGTCGGTGCGGTCCAGCGCCTCGACCAGCCGCTCGTCGCCGGCGTCGCGGAGCAGGCCCTCGATGTAGGCCCGCTGCTGGGCGTTGAAGGTCACCACGCCGATCGAGGGCAGCGCGTCCGGGGAGGCGTCGCAGCGGCGGCGCACCTCCGCCACGACCGCCTTGGCCTCCATCGGGTTGGTGCGCAGCAGCCGCCCGGCGCCGGTGCGGTGGAAGGTGCCGTTGACCCGGACCAGCGAGATGCCGCGGCCGTCGACGTCCGCCGAGGGCCGGCCGTGCGTCGGTGCGGGGAACGACGAGAGCCGGTTGTCGTAGTAGTTGGCGTTGCTGAACGCGATCAGCGACTCGTCCTGGCTGCGGTAGTGCCAGGACAGCCACTGCCGCGGCACCCGGGCCTGCACGCACTCGGAGAGGATCGACTCCTCGTCCTCGACCGAGGTGCCCAGCAGCTCGACCGCGTCGTCGTCGGGAACGCCGTAGGTCGGCTCGGCGAAGGACGTCGGCGGCATCTGCCGGCTGTCGCCGACGACGACCGCCGCCCTCGCCCGGCCCAGCGCGCCGACCGCGTCGGCCACCCGGATCTGCGAGGCCTCGTCGAAGACCACCAGGTCGAACAGGCCGGCCTGCGCGGGGAAGAACCGCGCCACCGAGTCGGGGCTGACCAGCACGCACGGCATCACCGTCGTCACCAGCCGGCCGTGGCGGGCCAGCAGCGCGCGCACGCCGAGCCCGCTGCGGGCCTTGGCCAGCTCCCGCTGCAGCGCACCGACCTCGCCGTCGTCGCCGGCGCCGTCGAGCGACCGGGCGGCGAGCACCGAGGCGGGCAGCGCCGAGCGCAGGTGCGCCCGCACCGCCCGCGAGGCGGCGGTGAACCGGGTGATCGCCCGCTCGTGCGCGTCGGCGTCGAAGTCGTCGAGGCCGGCCGCGTCGCGGCGCTCGGTGACCGAGGCCCGTGCCAGCCCGCGCTCGAAGGCCCGGACGGCGTCCTCGGCGGGCAGCTCGCCGGTGACCAGCAGCGCCCGCGCCTCGTGCAGACCGGCGGCGCGCAGCGGCTCGAGGGTGTCGACCAGGTCGGCCCAGCGCCGCAGCGACATCAGCCCGGTGTGCTCGACGCCGCGCTCGGGCCGGGTCATCTGCCAGCGCAGCACCAGGCCGTCGTCGCCGGCCCACTCGGCCAGCCGCCGCGGGTTGCTGCGGCACACCCTCACCAGCGCGGTGACCGCGTCGCGCAGCCGGGCGACGGCGGCGCCGGCGGTCGGGTCGGGGCCCTCGCCCTGCACGACCCAGCGGCGCAGCGCGACGGCGAACTCGCTGGCGCTGTCGGTGGCGGTGCCGGCCCGCTCCAGCCACTCGACCTGGCCGACCAGCAGCTCCGGCTCGGCCAGCGGGTTCCAGGTGGGCGGCACGACCAGGCCGGGGATCACCGAGGCGCGGGCGACGATGCCCTGCGCGGCCGTCTGCAGCCGCCACAGCTGCGCGGTCAGCTCCGGGACGTCGCCGAGCCCGACCTTCACGCCCGGCCGCAGCACCGGCTGCAGCTGGTCGCGGACGGCCCGCAGCCCCGCGCGGCGGGCCAGGAACCGGCCGGCCTGCGCGGTCTGCGCGGCGACGTAGAGGTCGGCGAGCGGCAGCTCCAGCGCGGCCGGGGTGGCCAGCTCCATCCCGGGGTGGACGGCGCCGGAGAACGCCGCGACCTCGCCCAGCACGGTCGTCGTCGCCACGTTCCAGCGCTCGGTCGGCACCTCGTCGAGGACGTCGAGCGTCGTCGCCGGGCCGCAGAGCAGGTGGGCCAGCGCGTCGAGGTCCGCGGGCGTGCGGACCTCGCGCAGCACCCGGGCCAGGTGCGGCTCGCTGGGCAGGTCGCGGACGGCCTGGTCGACGGCGGCGGCGGCCTGCTGGGCGGCGAGCAGGTCGACCCGCGCGGTGTCCACGAACGCCCACGCGTGCCGCGGAGAGGGGCGCACCAGGTCGGCGATGTCGGGCAGCAGCGCCAGCGCGCGGCGGACCGCGGTGAGCGTCTCGGCCGAGGCGGCGGCCACGAACGCGGGGGAGACCGGCAGGCTCGGGACGCCGTCGCGCCGGGCCAGCGTCGCCGTCCGTGCCGTGTAGTACGACAGCCCGGCGGCGTTCTCGGCGTGCAGCCGCTCGGCGTAGCGGGCCAGGGTGCGGCGGGCCGAGCGCAGGTCGTCGGAGTCGGCGGTCAGGCCCTCGTCGTCGACGGCGACCGCGTGCTCCAGCGCGGCCTGCACCTGGGCGCGCACCACCGAGGCCTTGGCGCCCTTGTCGTGCAGGTCGAGCGCGAACGGGCCCATGCCCACGGCCTCCAGCCGCCGCGCGACGACGTCCAGGGCCGCGCGCTTCTCGGCGACGAAGAGCACCCGCTTGCCGTCGGCGACCGCGCGGGTGAGCAGGTTGGTGATCGTCTGCGACTTGCCGGTGCCGGGCGGGCCCTCGAGCACGAAGGTGCGCCCCGCGGCGGCCTCGGCGACCGCGCGCAGCTGCGAGGCGTCCGCGGGTACCGGGCAGGCGGCGGCCAGCTCGTCGAGGTCGGTGGCGCCCGCGGTGTCGGGGACCGGGTCGACGAACGCCTCCGTGGGGCGGTGCACGAGGTGGTGCACCAGCGGGTTGGCGGTGAGGTCGGCCCAGTGCTCGTCGAGGTCCTTCCAGAGCCGGTACTTGGCGAACTGGAGGACGGCGAGGTCGGCGGTGGCCTCGACCCGGTGCGGCAGCCCGGCCTCGGCCAGCGCCTGGCGCATCGCCTGCAGCGCCTTGTCCAGATCGATGCCCGCGCCGTCCTCGCCGGGCTCGGTCAGCCCCGGGACGGCGAGGCCGTGCACCTGCCGCAGCTTCTCCAGCAGGCAGTAGTTCGGGGTGCTCGACCCGGTGTCGTCGAGCGCCAGCCGGTAGACGCCGTTGCGGCTGGTCGGGGTGAGGGTGACCGGCACCAGCACCAGCGGGGAGCGCAGCGGCCGCCCGTCGAGCTCCCACACGAGGCTGCCGAGGGCCAGGTACAGGTTGTTGGCGCCGGTCTCCTCGCGCACCGTCTTGGCCCGGTAGGCGAGGTTGCGCAGCCGCGGCAGGTAGCCGCCCTCGCTGACCTGGGCGTGCACCGCCCGGCGCTCGACGAGCACCTCGGCCAGCAGCGCGTCGGGCAGGTCGCGCGCGGCGGCCAGGCCGCGCTCGCGGTGCACGGCGGCGATCCGGTCGTCGGGGAGCAGCTGGACGGCGGTGCCGCTGTGCAGCAGGTCCTCCAGCGCGGCCAGGTGGGACGCCGGCACGGTCAGCGGCAGGCCGGCCCGCTCGCTGTAGTTGATCAGCCGGTTGCGCAGCGAGAGGTCCAGCAGGCTGTTCTTCCACTGCTGCACGCGGGCCGGGATCTCCGGGCGGCCGGACTGTGCCGACGACCCGCCCGCCCCCGGTGCCCGCTCGACCGGCCGCGCCGCGACGCTGTGCACCGCCGGCCGGTACTCGACGACCTGCACCGCGCCGTCCCGGCCGCGGGTGCGGGCCGGCAGCGGCACGATGCCGTCGCGCCGGGCGCGGTGGACGTCGGTGACGCCCAGGACCCGGTCGAGGTCGCCGGCGCCGGCCAGCCAGGCGCTGTAGGCGGGGGCGTGCAGGTCGGCGCCGGCCGAGCCGCGGCTGGTGAGCAGCGTGGTCTCGACCAGCCGGATCAGGCCGAGGTCGACGAGGTTGACCAGCGGGGCGACGTCGGTGGTGGCGACGCTCTCGGCGCTGCGCTCCTCGCGCCAGTACCCGAGGAAGGCGTGGCCCTCCGCCACCCACAGCAGCGGCCGGACGCCGGCCTGCTCCAACGCGGCGGCCAGCGTGACGACGGTGTCCAGGCAGGTGCCGACCCGCCCGTCGAGGACGTCGCCGGGGGTGCGCACCTTCTGCCCGACGTCGGCCCACGAGGCCGGGGGCTCGGTGTAGCGGATGGCGCGGCGCTGCATCGCCTCGGTGAGCGCGGCGACGATCTCGTCGACCCGCTCGGGGCCGGACTGGTAGCCCTGCACCGACCCGCTGCCGGTGCGCGCCTCCAGCAGGTCGGCGGCCTCGCCGATGAGCGTGGTCACCGACGGGTGGTTGGGCAGCACGTGCGCCGCGAGCATCTCCAGCGCCAGCGGCACGGGGGTGGCCAGCCACTGGTTGGCGGCCAGCACCTGCACCGGGACGGCGGTGCCGCCGACGTCCTCGCCGTCCACGAGCAGGTCGATCTCGATCGAGCCGGGCCGCTGCTCCTCGATCTGCAGCATCGCGGCGGGGTCCATGACCAGGCCGACGTCGCTGAGCACCGTCGTCTGGCCGGCGTCGAGGTCGACGAGCAGCTCGACCGGGCTGCCGATCGGGCCCTCGGCGTCGCGCACGCCCAGCCGCACGGTCGCGCCTCGCACCGCGGCGCCGTGGTTGGTGAACGCCAGGCGGGAGACGACCGGGACGCGGTTGTGGGCCAGCGCGTAGCTGAGCACCGGCGTCGACGTCGCCTGGATCGCGACGGCCGGCCGGGTGCCGGGGTCGGAGGGCCGGACGTGCGTGGTGCTCATGGCCTCCTGTCTACCGGTCCGGACGGAACGGTCCCCTCAGGTCACCGAGGCGTCTGGGACGGCTGTGACAGGTGTGCCGCGAAAGACCACGGAGCAGCCCCGGACCCCCTGCGGAGGGTCACACCGCCGCGGTCGCGCGCCGATGTGGGGCGCCGGCGGTCCCGATCCCAGCAGTGCCGGACCGCTCGTCCTGGCCGTGCGACCCGACCGTCTCCCTCGATCCCGGAGGACCCCATGACCCAACCGCCGTACGACCCGTCGGGCCAGTTCGCCACTGCCCCCCTCCCGCCGGCGCCCGCCACGAAGCCCTTCCACAAGCGTCCGGCGGTGTGGGCGGTGGCCGGAGCGCTGGTGGTCGGCGTGGGCATCGGCAACGCGGGAGGCGAGACGGGGGAGGCGTCGGCGAGCGCGACGTCGTCCAGCTCCTCCTCGGCGCCGAGCTCGGTGGCCGTCGCTCCCACACCTGCGCCGGTGACGGTGACGGTCACCGAGACGCCCGCCCCGGTCCCGACGCCGGCCACGGCCACGGCCACGGCTACGGCCACCACCCCCGTCGTCGACTTCGCCATGCCGGATCTCGTGGGGCTCGACCTGCAGACCGCGCAGAACGTCATCCAGGGCAACGGCGTCTTCCTCAGCCGCTCCCACGACCTCCTGGGGATGCGCAACCAGGTCCTCGACTCGAACTGGGTGGTGTGCACGCAGAACATCCCGGTCGGTCAGCAGGTGACCGGGGCCGCCGAGGGGTTGATCGACCTCGGCGTCGTGAAGCGCGAGGAGCCGTGCCCCTGAGCCGGCTCCGGTGATGTGCAGCTGGGGCGCGTCCTGTGACCGGGACGCGCCCCAGCTGCACATCGGCCAGGGTGCGAGCCGGCCGCGGGGCGGTCCCCCGCGCATTGTGCGGCGCCGCCGTCCGTGATCGGCTGCGGTGACGCCGGTCCGCGGGCCCGGCGACCGTCCCGGCGACACCCAGGAGCGAGGAAGGCATGAGCCTCACGGCCACCCCGGCGGACAGCGACACCGGCAGCGACCGGGCCCTGCGCGAGATCGAGGACCGCGTCCTCTGGCTGGCCACCGCGATCGTCCACCACGCCAACCGGGTGCGCCCGAACCCGGGCGGCCTCAAGGTCGGCGGGCACCAGGCCTCCAGCGCCTCGATGGTCACGATCATGACCTCGCTGTGGCTCGAGCAGCTGCAGGCGGACGACCGGGTCTCGGTCAAGCCGCACGCCTCGCCGGTGCTGCACGCGCTGGAGTACCTGCTCGGCCAGCTGGACGCCTCGTATCTGACGACGCTGCGCGAGTTCGGCGGCCTGCAGAGCTATCCCAGCCGGCTCAAGGACCCGGTGCCGGCCGACTACTCGACCGGCAGCGTCGGCATCGGGGCGACCGCGCCGATCTGGGGCGCCATCGCCCGCCGCTACGTCAACACCCAGCTCGGCGCGGGCGGCACCGGCCGGCAGTGGTCGCTGGTCGGGGACGCCGAGCTCGACGAGGGCGCGGTCTGGGAGGCCGTGCTCGACCCGATGGTGGCCGAGCTCGGCGAGGTCGTGTGGGTGGTCGACCTCAACCGGCAGTCGCTGGACCGCGTCGTCCCGATGATGGGCGCGACCCGGCTGCAGGGGATGTTCGCCGCGGCCGGCTGGCAGGTGCTCACCGTGAAGTACGGCCGCCTGCTCGAGGAGCTGTTCGCCCGGCCCGGCGGCGCGGCGCTGCGCGACCGGATCGACGCGATGTCCAACCCCGAGTACCAGCGGCTGCTGCGCCACGACCCCGCCGACCTGCGCCGGCTGCTGCCGGGGGAGGGCCCGGGTGCGGCCGACATCGCCGCGCTGATCGCCGACCTGCCGGACGCCGACCTGCGCGCCGCGGTCCGCAACCTCGGCGGGCACGACCCCGCCGCCCTCCGCGCCGCCTTCGCGCAGATCGACGACACCCGCCCGACGGTGGTCCTCGCCTACACGCTCAAGGGGTACGGGCTGGCGACCGAGGGCCACCCGCAGAACCACTCGGCCCTGCTGACCGAGGCGCAGCTGCACGAGCTCGCCGCCCGGGTGGGCGCCGACCCCGCCGACCCGTGGGCGGGCCTCCCGGCCGACGGCGACGCGGCCCGGCTGCTGCGCGACGCCGCGCAGCGGCTGCGCCGCCGGGCGTACGAGGCGCAGGCCGCCCCGCCGGTGCCTCCCGACCTGGGCCGCACGCCGTCGGGGACGGCGACCACGCAGGCGGCGCTGGGCCGCACCCTGCTCGACCTCAACCGCGCGGCGCCCGAGGTGGGCCGGCGGGTGGTCACGGTCAGCCCCGACGTCAGCTCCTCGACCAACCTCGGCGGCTGGGTGAACAAGGTCGGAGTCTGGTCGCACGAGGACCGGCGCAACTGGTTCGCCGACGACGCCGAGACGATCCTGCACTGGCGGGAACGCCCCTCCGGCCAGCACATCGAGCTGGGCATCGCCGAGACCAACCTGGTCGGCGCCATCGGCGAGCTCGGCGCGACCTGGAGCCGCTGGGGGCAGCCGCTGCTGCCGATCGGCGTGCTCTACGACCCGTTCGTCGAGCGGGCGCTGGAGCCGTGGTCGTTCGGCATCTACGCGGGCGGGCAGTCGATCCTCGTCGGGACGCCGTCGGGCGTGACGCTGGCCCCCGAGGGCGGTGCGCACCAGTCGATCACCACGCCGTCCCTCGGGCTGGAGCAGCCCGGCTGCACCAGCTACGAGCCGGCGTTCGCCCTCGACACCGAGTGGTGCCTGCTCGCCGCGCTGTCCCAGCTGGGCCGGCCCGGCGGGTCCTCGGCCTACCTGCGGTTGTCCACCCGGCCGGTGGACCAGGCCCTGGCCGCCGTCCCGGCCGACCCGGCCGCACGCGAGCGGCGCCGCAGGCAGGTCGTCGCCGGCGCCTACCCGCTGCGCCGGTCCGCCCGGCCGGTGGTGACCCTCGCGGCCATGGGTGCCCTGGTGCCCGAGGCGCTCGCCGCCGCCGAGCGCCTGGAGGCACTGGGTCTCGGGGCCGACGTGGTGTGCGTGACCAGCCCCGGCCTGCTGTTCCGGGCGCTGCAGGGCCGTCGTGGGCTCGACGAGGCCTCGGTCTGGGTGCTCGACAGCGTGTTCGCGGCGGAGCGGGCGGCGCCCATGGTCACGCTCCTGGACGGGCACCCGCACACGCTGGCGTTCCTGGCCGGCGTCCGGGGCGTGCCGGCCACCCACCTGGGCGTCACGGCCTTCGGGCAGAGCGGCGACCTGGAGAGCGTCTACCGGCACCACGGCCTCGACGTCGACTCGATCGTCGGGGCCGCCCTGGACCTGGTCGACTGAGAGGCTGCCGGCATGGCTGACGCGCAGCGCCGGGAGTCCGGACTCGTCGTGGAGGCGCGGGGGCACGTCCGCGTGCTCACCCTGGACCGGCCGGAGCGCCGCAACGCGCTGTCCAGCGCGCTGCAGGCCGACCTGGTCGAGGAGCTGCTGCGCTGCGGGGAGGACGGCGACGTCCGCGCGGTCGTCCTCGCCGCCAACGGGCCGGCGTTCTGCGCCGGGTTCGACCTCGACGAGATCCGCGAGCTGGACCGCCGCGGCGAGCGCTTCCGCCCGCCCATGGACCGGCCCACCCGCGCGCTGTTCGAGGTGGTGACCGAGGTCCCGGTGCCGGTGGTCGCGGCGATCGCCGGTGCCGCCGTGGCCGGCGGGTTCGAGCTGGCGCTGGCCTGCGACCTGCGGGTCGTCGCGCCCGGCGTCCGCATGGGGCTGCCCGAGGCGAAGATCGGCATGGGCGCCAACTTCGGCTCCGTCGTCCTGCCCAAGCGGATCCCCATGGGCATCGCCCTGGAGCTGCTCTACACCGGCGAGTACGTGAGCAGCGAGGTCGCCGAGCGGTGGGGACTGGTCAACCGCCTCGTGCCGGCGGACGACGTGCTGCCCACCGCGCTCGGGCTGGCCGACGCGATCGCCGCCAACGCCCCGGTGTCGGTGCGCCGGATGAAGGCGACCGCGGTCAAGGGCCTGGAGCTGCCGCTGTGGCAGGCGCTGCGGCTGGACGTCGGCCCGAACCCGTACCTGTCCGAGGACCGCAAGGAGGGCATCGCCGCGCAGCGCGAGAAGCGCGCCCCCCGGTGGAGCGGGCGCTGACTCCCTCCGCCCGCCTGCCCGCGGCCGGGAGCCGGAGTCTGCGGGACCACTGACGGCCCCATCCACGGAAGCGACCATGACCTCCACCGACCCGGGCGCCGGCCCCGTCGGCCCCCGGCCCGACCCGGCCCAGCCCGTCCCGGCTCCCCAGGGGCCCTGGGCCCCGCCGCAGCAGCCGGGTGCCTGGATCCCGCTGCAGGACGGCGCCTACTCGGTGCCCGGCTCGGCGCCCGGCAGGGCGAAGACGTGGCTGCGGGTGGGCGCGCCGATCGCCGTGGCCGGCGTCGTGGGCCTGGGCTCCCTGGGCGGCTGGCTGGGCTGGGGCGACCCCGAGGTCGACGACTGCGTGCAGATGGTTGGGGCCACCAGCTTCGATGTCGTCGACTGCGGTTCGTCCGACGCGGAGTACCGCGTCGTCGGGATCGAGGACGAGGAGATGGACTACCCCGCGTTCATGGCCGACCCCGACGTCTGCACCGGCTTCGAGTCGACCGAGGTCGCGCTGTGGATCGGCGGGCTGGAGACCGAGCCCGGCACGGTCTTCTGCGCCGAGCCGACCGGGGCCGGCGGCCTGTAGCCACCTCTCCGCGAGCTCAGCCTCTGCTTACTCCTGGAAGCAGGGGTGGACGAGCTCAGCCCCTGCTTACCCCTGGGAGCAAGGGTGGACGAGCTCAGCCTCTGCTCCCTCCTGTACGCAGGGGTTGAGGTCTCGGAGGGGAGGGGGCGGGATGCCGAGGACCAGTGCGGGGCTGTTGCTCTACCGGCGCCACCCCGAGCGCGGCGTGGAGGTGCTCGTCGGGCACATGGGCGGGCCGTTCTGGGCGCGCAAGGACGCCGGCGCCTGGTCGATCCCCAAGGGGGAGCACGGCCCGGACGAGGAGCCGCGGGACGTCGCCCTGCGCGAGTTCGCCGAGGAGCTGGGTTCCCCGGCACCGGTCACCGACCTGGTGCCGCTCGGAGAGGTCCGCCAGTCCGGCGGCAAGCGGCTCACCGCCTGGGCCGCGGAAGGCGACCTCGACGCGGCGGCCGCGGTCAGCAACACCTTCTCCCTGGAGTGGCCGCCGCGCTCGGGCCGCGTGCAGGAGTTCCCCGAGATCGACCGCGCCGCCTGGCTGACCGTCGACGAGGCCCGCGAGAAGCTGGTGACGGGCCAGGTGCCGCTGCTCGACCGGCTGCTCGACCTGCTCGCGTGATCGTCGCGCAACGGTTGGACGACAGCTCGTCCCACCCGTCCCACACCGCCCCGGAGCAGGCCGCCGTCCTGGCAGGCTCCCGGCCGAGCGAAGTCGCCGGACTTCCGAGGACGAGGAGGACGCCGATGTCGGCGTGTGCGAAGTGCGGTGCGGCCCGTCAGGCGGGCCGGTTCTGCGTCGGCTGCGGCGCGGTGGTCCCGGTGGCCCCGGCGCGGCCCCGGACGCCGCTGGCCGACGAGCTCACCCAGCCGGTGCTCCGCTTGGACCGCCCGTCGAAGCCCGCCGTCCCCGCGCGCTGAGCCGACCCGTCCACCCCAGTCGACACGTCGACCCGTCGACGTGTCGTGATGCGGTTCACAGCAAGCACTGCGCTTGCAGGAGTTAGCAGGCGGGCGATCGTGGGCAAGACTCCAGACGTCAGGTCATCCCCGATGTCTGGAGTTCCCCAAGTCATGACCGACAACGCCAAGATCATCAACCAGCTCCGCGCCCTCGTCCTGCTGACCCAGACCGAGGAGCAGGTCGCCCGCACCCGCGTCTCGCAGGCCCGCACCGAGGCCGTGCGTCGTGAGCTCACCCAGAACGCCGACAACGCCGCCGAGCGGACCCGGGTCATCACCGACCAGCTGCGCGCCCTCGGTGGCGTGCCGGACGTCGTGACCCCGGCCGTGGGCCGCCTCTCCGCCGTCCTCAAGGCCGGCTTCGAGCAGGCCGAGCCGCTCGAGGAGGCGCTCCTGCAGGACCTGTCGCTGGAGCACCAGCTGCTCGACCGCGCCACCTACCTCAAGGTGCTCGCCGAGCAGGCCGAGCTGCCGAAGGTCCGCCAGCTCGCCGAGCGGCTGGTCACCGCGCACAAGGCCACGGTCGAGTGGCTGACCGTCGTCCTCGCCGAGGAGGCCATGGGCGGCCCGGCCGCGCTGCAGGCCACCGCGCTGCAGCGGGTCGCCGGCACCGCCGCCCGCGCGGCCAACGCCCCGGTCCGCTTCTGGGCCAACCGGGTCAACGAGGTCGTCGAGTCGGTGCACCAGCGTCGTGAGCAGGCCGGCGAGCGGCTGAACGAGGCGTCCGACAAGGCCTCCTCGTTCACCGACGCCGTCCGCGAGACGCTGACCGTCGGCCGCAGCGCCGCGCTGCGCCGGGCCGAGCGGATCGCCCGCCGCGAGGGCAACAAGGACGCGGCGAACGCCGCCAAGGCCGCCCGCGAGGAGCTCGGCGACGTCAGCGCCGACGAGCTGCCGATCAAGGGCTACGACTCGCTGTCGACCCAGGACGCCATCAAGGCGGTCAAGGAGCTCAAGAGCGCCCACGACGTCCGGGTGATCATCCGCTACGAGGAGACCCACAAGAACCGGACCAGCGTCGTCAACGCCACGCAGACGCAGCTGGCCGCGCTGGCCAAGGAGGCCGTGGGCGTCTCCGAGTGACGCTGCACCACCCCTCGCGAGGGCCCGTTCCCACCCCGGGAGCGGGCCCTCGCGGCTGTGGGGAGGGGCTGCCCGTGCACGTCCGGGCGCGGTCGGTCCGGGCTCGCCCGATCGGGGAGATCTCGGTCGCACCTCGTTTGACCTGCGGCGCACCCCGGGGATGGGATGCCGCATGAGCATCACACCCGACGCCCTCGAACAGGAGTTCTCCCTGACGACGGCCGTCACCCGCCTGGACTTCCTGGCCCGGCGGGACAGCGGGGAGACCACGCTGAACACCGCGCAGGACGTCGACGCCGACGACTGGACCTCGTTCAGGTCCGCCACCACCTCGCTCGACGTCCCCGAGTCGCTGGAGCTGCTCGCGCTCGGCGAGGTGGTCGCGCACAAGGCCCGCGACAGTCAGCTGACCGGCTTCCGCGCCGCGCTGCGCGGCGGCGCCTCCTGGGAGCAGATCGCCGCGGCGCTCGACGTCCGGCCCGAGGAGGCCTGGACCCGCTACCACCAGCTCATCGAGCGCCAGGAGCGCGCCCGCGTGCTCGACGCCGACGCGGCCGCGGCCGCCCGCGAGCTCGCCGGCACCCGCCCCCGCTGAGGGAGGACCCTCCTGCGGGGCCGTTCCAGCAGGCACTCGGCGCGCACGGGCCGGTTCCGCTGCGCGAGCCGATCCGCTGGACTTGCCCTGCCGGCGTCGTCCGCGGCAGCTGCCACGGGGCGCCGACGCGCGACAGCCCGAGCAACCGTCGAGGAGGAACGCGATGAGCCAGGCCACGGAGACCGGCGACGTCACCGGCACCAAGGACAAGGACTACAACCTCATCTGGTTCACCGAGCAGTGCCTGAGCAACGCGCTGCGGCTGGAGACCTACATCCAGGACGCGGAACGGGACGGTGACAACGAGCTCGCCGACCTGTTCCGCAAGGCGCAGAGCGACAGCCGCAAGGGCGCCGAGCAGGGCAAGGCGCTGCTGCGCTCGCGCATGAGCAGCTGAGTTCCTGCGCCGGGGCCGGGGCCGGACGACGTCCGGCCCCGGCCCCTCCGCGTGTCCTCCCTAGGGCGCGATGTTCTGGTTGAGACGGAACAGGTTGCCCGGGTCCCAGGCGCGCTTGACCTCGCGCAGCCGCGCGTAGTTGGCGCCGTAGTTCTCGGCGACCTTCGGCGCGTCGTCGGCCGAGGCGAAGTTCGTGTATCCCCCGGCCTGGGAGTGCGGCGCGATCGCGGCGTAGTAGTCGCGGACCCAGCGGGTGTTGGCCTCGTTGTCGGCCGGGTCCGGCCACATCCCGGCGATCACCGTCGCGAAGTCCGCGTCCCGGTGCCCGAAGGCGGTCGCGTCCGACGGCACGTCGTGCACCGCCCCGTTGATCGGGTAGATGTGCACCGTCGAGTTGACGACCGGCACGCGGGGGCCGTGCTCGACGTGCGCGGCGATCGCCTCGTCGGTGAGCTCGGTGACGAACGCGGCCTTCCAGTAGTGCTGCAGGCCCGGTGGCACCAGCGGGTCGAAGGCGCTGTTGAGCGCCGGGTAGGGCATCGGCCCGACGTGCTCGGCGACCGGCATCGCCACCTCGCGCAGCCCGTCGATGATCCGCTCGCCCTCCTCGGCCGGCCCGGTGTAGCAGGACACCACCGCGGCGAACGGCTCGCCGACCCGGTCCGCCGGCACGAACGGCAGCGGCGGGGCGATTTGGAAGGCCGGGAAGCCGCCGTACTCGCGGGGCGCGTCGCGGATGAACTCGCGGAAGAACGTCAGCACCGCGGGCGCGTCGGAGAGCTCGAAGAACATCGGCCCGCCATAGATGGTCTCGACGGGGTGCAGCCGGTAGGTGAAGCGGGTGACGACGCCGAAGTTGCCGCCGCCGCCGCGCAGCGCCCAGAACAGGTCCGCGTTCTCGTCCTCGTCGGCGGTCACCACCCGGCCGTCGGCGGTGACCACCTCAGCGGCGATCAGGTTGTCGCAGGACAGGCCCGCGGCGCGGCACAGGTAGCCGATCCCACCGCCGAGGGTCAGCCCGCCGATTCCGGTGGTGGAGATGATCCCGCCGGTCGTGGCCAGGCCCGAGGCGGCGGTCGCGTCGTTGAACCGGCCCCACGTCGTCCCGCCGCCCGCGGACGCCGTCCGGGCGCCCGGGTCGACGTCCACCGCCTGCATCGACGACAGGTCGACGACGACCGCGTCGTCCGCGGTGCCGAAGCCGGGCACGGAGTGCCCGCCGCCGCGGACGGCGACCGTGCGACCGGTCTCCGCTGCGTACCGGACCGTGGCCACCACGTCGTCGGTGCCGGCGCACCGGACGATCAGGTGCGGCCGGGCCTCGATCATGGCGTTGTAGACGTGCCGCGCCTCCTCGTAGCCCGGGTCCTCGGGCCGGATCACCTGGCCCCGGATGCGGTCGGCGAGCGTGCCTGGCACCTGCGTGGTCATGGACCCTCCAGCTGTCGTCCGGAACGGTGGACGACGCCGGCGGGGGTGCGGCCCGGCCAGCAGCGCGCGGCCTCCGACCCGGGGACTGCGGGAGCTCGCTCCTGGCCCGGCGCAGCCCCCGTCGTCGCCGGCCGGGGCCGACCGTAGTGACGCCGCAGCCGCGCGGACAGGGACCATCGACCGTGCGCCGGCGGCGCGGCGCCGGTCGGCGTCAGCGCTGCAGCAGGGCGAACGTGGCGACGGCGTGCGCGACCGCCTCGCCGGCCTGCTCGACGTCGGCCTCGCAGACGGTGAGGTGCTTCCCGCGGGTGCGGACCCGGCCGGTCACGACGAGCACGCCGGGCTGCCCCGGCCGCAGGTAGGTGACGGTGAGCTGGCTGGTCGCCGGCACCTCGCCGTCCCCGGTCGTGGTGCGCACCGCCTGGCCCATCGCGGTGTCGACCAGCGTGGCCACCACGCCCCCGTGCAGCGTCCCCGCCGGGTTCAGGTGCTCCTCGCGCACCTCGAAGGCGATCCGCGCGCCGCCGTCGTCGGCGTCCTCGACCTGCGCGCCGATCCGTCCTGCGAAGCCACCGGGGCTCGTCTGCTCGCTCATGCCGCCGCGCTACCCGCGCACGCACCCGCCGACGCACCGGCGGGGCTCGTGTCGCGGCCCCCGGGGCCCTAGCGTCGGGGCCGTCCCGCCGGCGCGGCCGGCGCCGTCGGGAGGAGCAGACATGAGCGAGCTCGCGAGCTCGTGCACGGGCACAGCAGTGCCGCGTACGTGGCCGACGAGCGCCAGCGAGGAGGGCTCGTGAGTGCACCGCAGCAGGTCCTGGACCGGTGGGCCGACGGTGAGCGGTTGTTCGCCACCGCACTGGGCCGGCTGACCGACGAGGAGCTCGACGCGGCCTCGCTGCTGCCCGGCTGGGACCGCCAGCACGTGGTGGCCCACGTCGCCCGCAACGCCGACGCGCTGGGCAACCTGCTGACCTGGGCGCGCACCGGGACCGAGACGCCCATGTACCCCTCGCGGGAGGCCCGCGACGCGGGCATCGCCGAGACCGCCGCGCTCGACGCGCCGCGGCTGCGCACCGAGCTGGTCGCCGCCACCGCCCGCTTCGCCGACGCCGTCCGCGGGTTGCCGGGGGGGGCGTGGGCCGCGCCGGTGCGCACCCTGCACGGCCGCGAGGTGCCGGCCACCGAGGTGCCGTGGATGCGCTGCATCGAGGTGGTCGTGCACGCCGTCGACCTCGACGCCGGCGTGGGCTTCGCCGACGTCGACGAGGGGGTGCAGGCCGCGATCTGCGAGGAGGTGCTCGCCTCGTGGGAGCGCCGCGGCGAGACGCCCGACGTCGTCGTCTTCGCCGGCGACCGCGAGTGGGGCAGCGGCGCGGTCGCCGTCTCCGGGTCGCTGCCGGCGGTCACCGGCTGGCTCACCGGGCGCAGCCGTGGGGAGGAGCTCACCGCGGACGGCGACCTGCCGGCCCTGCCCCGCTGGATGTGAGGCACACGCCGTCCCCGCTCGGCCCTGCGGCGGGCTGCCCTCCCGGGGCGGGCTCCCGCCGTCCGCCTGTCCCGTCGTCGTGCGCCGGGTGTGGTCCCGGCGCGGTCGGGGACCACGTCGAGCGCACAGCCACCGGAGCCGCGGTGGTGCCTGCGGCCGGCCGGGCAGCTGCTCGCGGCCGCGGATACCTGAACCTCACGGTCTCGTAGACTGCGGTGCGTCCGGCGTCACGGGGGCGTCGGACACCTCCCTCCGACCGCGCGGACCCGCGGTTGCACTCCGCGCTCGCCCGGGTACCGGGCACGGGCCCGCCCGCCCCCGACCCTCCGGAGTGGTCCGTGGACCCGACCGAGCCGCCCGTTCCCGAACTGCAGACCATGCCGCTGGGCCTCTACGACGTGGTGCAGTTCGCGATCCTCGGCGCGGGCTTCGCGCTGCTGGCCTACTTCCTGTACTCGCTGACCAGCCGGGACGAGGTCTCCGCGCGGTACCGGCCCTCGTCGTACGCGGCCCTCTGCCTCGCCGCGGTGGCGACGGTCGCCTACGCGCTGCTGTACCAGGACTGGGACAGCGGCTTCCGCCTCGAGGACGGCGTGTACGTGCCGACCGAGGAGGCGCGGACGACGGAGGGCACCCGCTACATCGACTGGTCG
This sequence comes from Geodermatophilus siccatus, assembly GCF_900103785.1. Classification (GTDB taxonomy): domain Bacteria; phylum Actinomycetota; class Actinomycetes; order Mycobacteriales; family Geodermatophilaceae; genus Geodermatophilus; species Geodermatophilus siccatus. The sequence goes on from NZ_FNHE01000004.1 coordinate 62,990, forward strand.
ATCACGGTGCCCCTGCTGACCGTCGAGCTGCTGGCCGTCTGCTCGGTCGCCGGGTCCGCCGCCCGCCGGCTGCGCTCCAGCACCATGGCCGCGGCGTTCCTGATGATCGTCACCGGCTACCTCGGTGCCCAGGTGCTCGACCAGGGGCGGGACCGGACCGCCCTGCTCGTGTGGGGCCTGATCAGCACCGCCTTCTTCGGCTACCTCTACGTCGCGCTCATCGGTGCGGTGCGCCGGTCGCTGCCGACGATGGGCCCCGAAGCGGCCGTGAGCCTGCGGAACGCGACGATCGTGCTGCTGAGCAGCTTCGGGGTCTACCCGCTGGTCTATGCGGTGCCCGTCTTCGCCGACGTCACCCCCGCCTGGTTCACCGCCATGCAGGTCGGCTACTCCGCGGCCGACGTCGTGGCCAAGATCGGCTTCGGCGTCCTCGTGCACAAGGTCGCCAAGCTGCGCACCGCCGAGGACATCGCGGCCGGGGTCGACACCCACCCCGAACCGGTGTGGTCGAGCAACGTGCACAAGAGCGACGGCGTGCTGCCCGAGGTCGGGCGGGTCGCCCCGGCGGTGCTCGACCGGCTCGGCGCCGCCCCGGGCGGGCCGGTCCTCCAGCGGTCCGACGCGGTTGCCCGCGCCGCCGGCCGCCGCCGCGGGGACGCCTGAAGCAGGCCTCCGCGCCTGCAGACCCCGCCGCGGCCCCGTCCGGAGGCGTGCCGCGAGCTCGCGAGCGGTGAGGACGGGGTCCTCTTTCAGGGCAGCCGGGCCAGCAGCGCCCGGGCGAACGCCTCGGCCGACGGGTCGACCGGACCGCCCGCCGCCGCGGCGGCCCGCAGCCAGCCGGCCAGCGGCGCGGCCAGGACGGGGGAGAGCGCCGCGATCCACGCCCCCGTCCCCGCCCGCGCCTCGGCCACGTGCTCGGTGCCGCCGTCGGGGGAGTGCGCGACCACCTCGGGCCGGGTGGCCAGCAGGCCGCCGACCCGCCAGTCGCCGGACGTGGTCCGGGCGGCGAGCGCCTCCAGCCGGTCGGCCGCCGTCCGCAGCAGCAGAAGGACCCCGTCCTCCTCTGGAAGGACCCCCTTGCCCCCCGCCACTCGCAAGCTCGCGGCGGGACCCTGCAAGGCGGCCCTCAGAGGCTCGCGGCGAGCCTCTGGACGGGGCCGCCACGGTGAGGCAGGCGGGTCCCAGGCCGTCGGCTCGCGGCGCATGGGGACGTGCGGGATGCCGTCCTCGACGTAGCCCGGGCCGCTGCGCACGAAGCCGAACCGGGCGTACCAGCCCTCCAGGTGCGCCTGCGCGCCGAGGGTGATCGGCGCGCCCCCGCACAGCGCGATCCCGGCCTCGATCAGCCGCGCCGCCAGGCCCTCGCCGCGGTGCGCGGCCGCGGTCGCCACCCGGCCGATCGCGCGGGTGTCGCCGTCGTCGAGCACGCGGATGGTGGCCGCGATCCCGCCGTCCTCGTCGGCGAACCACAGGTGCACCGTGCCCGGCTCGACGTCCCGGCCGTCCAGCTCCGGGTACGGGCACTGCTGCTCGACCACGAAGACGTCGACCCGCAGCCGGCACAGGCCGTAGACCTCGGTGCCGGTCAGCTCGGCGAAGCGGGCCGTGCGCATGCGCAGCGGTGCAGCGGTCATGCGATGAGTTGTAGCCGACCGGGCAGGGCCGCCCCGCTGCCGCCCGTGGTACACCTTCTGCTGAGGTTTGGCTTGCCTATCTTCTGGAGCTCCTACGTGACCAGGCTCGTGCGGACCACCGCGACCGCCCTCTCCGCCCTCACCGTCGCCGGGGCGCTCGCCGGCTGCGGCGGAGGCGACGCGGGGGCCGCCGAGACGCTGACGGTGTACAGCGCCCAGCACGAGAGCCTGGTCCGCACGATGCTCGAGGGCTTCACCGACGAGACCGGCATCGCGCTGGAGTTCCGCGACGCCAACGACGCCGAGCTGGCCAACCAGATCGTGCAGGAGGGCGAGGCCAGCCCGGCCGACGTCTTCCTCACCGAGAACAGCCCGTCGATCGACGTCCTCGACCGCGAGGGCCTGCTGGCGCCGCTGGACCAGGGGACGCTGGACCAGGTCGGCGCGCAGTACCGGCCCGCGACGGGCAACTGGACCGGCTTCGCCGCCCGCTCGACCGTGCTGGTCTACAACCCCGCCCAGCTGCCGCAGGACCAGCTGCCGGCGTCGATCCTCGACCTGGCCGACCTCCGGTGGGAGGGCCGGATCGGCATCGCCGCGGGCGGCGCGGACTTCCAGGCGATCGTGGCCGGTGTCCTGGCGCTGCGCGGCGAGGAGGCGACCCGGGCCTGGCTGGAGGGGCTGCAGCGCAACGCGAACGTCTACCCCAGCAACAGCGCGGTGATGGTGGCCGCCGACGAGGGCGAGATCGACGCGGGCGTCATGTACCACTACTACTTCTACCGGGACCGCGCCGAGAACGGCCTGAAGAGCGACGACGCCGAGCTGCACTTCTTCCGCAACTCCGACCCGGGCGCCTTCCTCAGCGTCTCCGGCGCCGGCGTCCTGGCCTCCTCCGACCAGCCCGAGCAGGCCCAGCAGCTGGTCGCCTACCTGACCGGCCCCGAGGCCCAGCAGCGGCTGGCCGAGAGCAGCGCGCTGGAGTACGCCGTCGGCAACGGCGTCCCCTCGGCCGAGGTGCTGCCGCCGCTCGAGGAGCTGCAGGCACCGCAGGTCGACCCCGGGTCGCTGGACCAGCAGCGGGTCACCGAGCTGATGCAGGACGTGGGGCTGCTCTGAGCGCTCCCGCGTCGCCGGCCGCCGAGCCCGGGACGACGGCCCGGCCGGTCGTCCCGGGGCGGTCGCGCACGCGCGCCCCGTTGACCCTGCTGCTCGCCGTGGCGGTCGCGGTGCTCGCGCTGGTGCCCCTGGCGTTCGTCGTCGCGGAGGTGGTCGAGGTCGGCTGGGCCGGCGTGCGGGAGCTGGTGTTCCGCCCGCGGGTCGCCGAGCTGCTGGGCAACACCGCGCAGCTGGTCGTCGGCACGGTGCTGCTGTGCGCCGTCCTCGGGGTGGGCGCGGCCTGGCTGGTGGAGCGCTCGGCGCTGCCGGGACGGCGGCTCTGGCACGTGCTGCTGGTCGCGCCGCTGGCCGTGCCGGCGTTCGTCAACAGCTACGCCTGGATCTCGCTGCTGCCGGGGCTGGACACCTACGGCGGCGCGCTGCTGGTCGTGACCCTGTCCTACTTCCCCTTCGTGTACCTGCCGGTGGTCGCCGCCTTCCGCGGCCTGGACCCGGCCCTGGAGGACACCGCCCGCGGCCTGGGTCTCTCCGGCCCTGCTGTGTTCCGGCGGGTGCAGCTGCCGCAGCTGCGGGTGGCCCTGCTCGGCGGCAGCCTGCTCGTCGCGCTGCACGTGCTGGCCGAGTTCGGCGCGCTGCAGATGCTGCGCTACCCGACCTTCACCACCGCCATCTACGACCAGTACCGGGCGACCTTCAACGGGCCCGGCGCGACCGCGCTGGCCGGCGTCCTGCTGCTGCTCAGCCTGGGCCTGCTGCTCGCCGAGCTGCGGCTGCGGGGCGTGCGTGGCTACGCCCGCACCGGGGCGGGGGTGGCGCGCGCCGGGCGGCCGGTCCGGCTCGGGGCCCTCGCCGTCCCGGCGCTGCTGGGCCTGGGCGGGCTGGTCGCGCTGTCACTGGCCGTGCCGCTGGGCAGCCTGGCGCTGTGGATGGTGCGCGGCTCGTCGACCGCGCTGGACCGGTCCGCGCTGCTGGAGACCACGGGGACGACGCTCGGGCTGGCCGCGGTCGCCGCCGTCGTCACCACCGCGATGGCGCTGCCCACCGGCTGGCTCGCCGTCCGGGCGCGGGGCCGGGTGGCCACGCTGCTGGAGCGCAGCACCTACCTGGGCAGCTCGGTGCCGGCCATCGTCATCGCCCTCGCGCTGGTGACCGTCTCCCTCGAGGTCACGCCGTGGGCCTACCAGACCGTGCCGGTGCTGCTGGCCGCCTACGCGATCCTGTTCCTGCCCCGCGCGATCGTCACCGTGCGCGCCGCCGTCGAGCAGGCGCCGCCGCTCTACGACGACGTCGCCGCCTCGCTGGGCTCCTCGGCGGCCGACCGGCTGCGCCGGGTCACGCTGCCGCTGCTGGCCCCCGGCCTCGGCGCCGGCGCGGCGCTGGTGTTCCTGGCCGTGGTCACCGAGCTGACCGCCACGCTCCTGCTCGCGCCCATCGGCACCACCACGCTGGCCAGCGCCTTCTGGTCGGCCAGCAGTGCGCTGGAGTACGGCGCGGCCGCCCCCTACGCCGTGGTCATGGTGCTGCTGTCGGCGCCGGCCACCGTGCTGCTCTCCCGCGACGCCCGGCGGGGGCTGACGACGTGAGCCCCCGCCCCCTGACCCTCCGAGGACCGCTGCCATGAGCTCCCTGACCGTCACCGGCGTGACGAAGTCCTACGGCGCGACGCCCGTGCTCACCGGCGTGGACCTGCACGTGCCCGAGGGCGGCTTCACCGCGCTGCTGGGACCCTCCGGCTGCGGCAAGACGACGCTGCTGCGGCTGGTCGCCGGCTTCGACGACCCCGACCGCGGCACCGTCGAGATCGGCGGCCGCACGGTGGCCGGCGCGGGCCGCAGCGTGCCCGCGCGGCGCCGCCACATCGGCTTCGTGCCGCAGGAGGGCGGGCTGTTCCCGCACCTGTCGGTCGCCGGCAACGTCGCCTTCGGCCTGCCGCGCCGCCAGCGCCGCGACGCCGGCCGGGTGGCGGCGCTGCTGGAGCTCGTCGGCCTCGACGCCGCCCTCGCCGAGCGCTCGCCGCACCAGCTCTCCGGCGGCCAGCAGCAGCGCGTGGCGCTGGCCCGCGCGCTGGCACCCGCTCCGTCCCTGGTGCTGCTCGACGAGCCGTTCTCCTCGCTGGACGCCTCACTGCGCGAGGAGACGCGGCAGGCGGTCGCCGACGCGCTGACCGCGGCCGGCGCGACCGCGGTGCTGGTCACGCACGACCAGGCCGAGGCGCTGTCGATGGCCGACCAGGTGGCCGTGCTGCGCGGCGGGACGCTGGTCCAGCTGGCCGACCCGCGCACCCTCTACCGCAGCCCGCAGGATCTCGACGTCGCCACCTTCGTGGGGGAGTCGGTGGTGCTCGACGCCGACGTCCGCGGCGGCCGGGCGCACTCGGCCCTCGGCGTGCTCGACCTCGACCGGACCTGCCCCGACGGCCCGGTGCGAGTGCTCCTGCGCCCGGAGCAGCTACGGCTCGGACCGGCGGCCGGGGCCGGGCCGCGCGCCCGCGTGCGCGGCGTCGACTTCTTCGGCCACGACGCGCGGGTACGCCTCGAGCTGCCCTCCGGGGTCGAGTTCAGCGCCCGGCTGGAGGGCTGGGACCTGCCGGCGGCGGGGGACGACGTGACGGTCGGCGTCCTCGGCGCGGCGCTGCCGTTCCCGGGGGACGACGCGCGGGTACCGGCCTGAGTGTCGGCCGTGGGTTAGGTGTGCCTAAGCTCACCTGCGTGGACCTCTTCCTCTTCACGGTGGACCCCGGCTGGGGCGCCGACGTGGTGGCCGCGGGCGCGGCCGGGATCGTCGTGGACTGGGAGCGGCGCGGGAAACACCGCCGCCAGCTCGGCGAGGGGACCCAGATCAACAGCGACACCCCCGCCGACCTGAGCCGGGTGCGGGCGGCCACCGACGGCCGGGTGCTCTGCCGCGTCAACGGCTTCGGGCCGTGGACGCCGGCCGAGGTGGACGACGCCGTCGCACGCGGCGCCGACGAGCTGCTGCTGCCGATGGTGCGCACGGCCGAGGAGGTCGACCGGACCCTCGACCTGGTCGCCGGCCGCTGCGGGCTGGGCATCCTGGTCGAGACGCAGGACGGCGTGGCCCGCGCGGCCGAGCTGGCCCGCCGGCCGCTGTCGCGGGTCTACGTCGGCCTCAACGACCTGCGCATCGACCGCGGTGCGCAGCAGCTGTTCACGCCGCTGGTCGACGGCACGGTGGACGCCGTCCGCGCGGGGGTGCCCGGGGCGTTCGGCGTCGGCGGGCTGACCCTGCCCGAGGGCGGCGCCCCGGTGCCGGCCTGGCTGCTCGCCGCCGAGCTCGTCCGGCTGGGCGCGGACTTCACGTTCCTGCGGCGCTCGTTCACCGCCGACATGGCCGGGCGCAACCCCTTCGTCGAGGTGCCGCGGCTGCTCGCCGTCCTCACCGGCCTGGCGACGGCCACCGCGGACGAGGTGGCCGAGCGCCGGGCCGCCTTCGTCGCCGCCGTGACCGGGGTGCCCGCGGTCCAGTCGGCGTGAGGGCCCTGGTCACCGGTGCTGGCGGCTTCGTCGGCCGGCACCTGGTCGCCCGGCTGCGAGGCGACGGGTGGGACGTCGTCCCGCTGACGCGGGCGTCGGTCGACCTGACCGATGCGGTCGCTGCCGCCGCCGCCGTGCGGGCGGCCGACCCCGACGTCGTCTTCTCGCTGGCCGCCGCGCGCCGGAAGGCGACCCCCTCGGAGCGCGCCGACACCGTCGCGGTCAACACCAGCCCGTGGCTGGTCGACGCGCTGCCCGACCGGTGCCGGGCGGTGGTCCGGCTGGGGTCCTCGACCGAGTACGCCGCCGCGCCGGTGCCGCTGGCCGAGGACGCCGCCCTGCAGCCGCGCGGGTTCTTCGGCGCCACCAAGGCGGCCGGCTCGCTGCTGCTGCAGGCCGCCGCGGCCGAGCGCGAGGTGCGGTCGGCGGTGCTGCGCGCGTTCCAGGTGTACGGGCCCGGCGACCACCCGACCCGGCTGGTGCCGGTCGTGCTGGCGGCCGCGCGCACGGGCGGGGTGGTCCCGCTGCCGGCACGGGTGAGCCGGCGGGACTGGGTGTGGGTCGGCGACGTGGTGGACGCCTGCGTGCGGGCCGCCCTCGCCGACGACCTGCCGCCGGGGCAGGTGCTCAACATCGGCACCGGTGCGCAGACCTCGACCGAGGAGCTGGTGTCCCTCGCGTCGCGGGTGACCGGGCGGCCGATCGCCGTCGCGGCCGGCGCGCACCCGGGCCGCGACTGGGACACCGGCTGCTGGGTCAGCGACCCGTCGCTGGCGGCGTCCCGGCTGGGCTGGCGGCCCTCCGTCGACCTGGCCGAGGGGCTGGCCCGCACCTGGGCCGCGCTGTCGTGACCCGCGTCGCCGTCGTCGTCCCGGTGTACCGGAACGCGGCGACGCTGGAGGCGCTGGTCGACCGGCTGGGGACGGCGCTGGCCGGGCGGGACTGGCGGCTGCGGCTGGTGGTCGACGCGTGTCCTGCCGGCAGTGCCGACGTCGCCCTGCGGCTGGCCGGCCCGCGGGTCGGGGGGACCGTGCTCGAGGTGAACGGCGGGCAGCACGCCGCGCTGCGGCAGGGCCTGGCCGACGAGCCGGACGCCGACGTGTGGGTGTGCATGGACGCCGACCTGCAGGACCCGCCGGAGGCCGTGCCGCTGCTGCTCGACCGGCTGGCCGACGGGAACGTCGAGGCGGTGTTCGCCGGCCGGCGCGGGGCGTACGAGTCGTGGGCGCGGCGGGTGACCGGCGGGCTGCACCGCCGGGTGGCCGCGCGGCTGACCGGCCTGCCGCCGGACGCCGGCGCCTTCCTCGCTCTGGGCCCTGCCGTACGGGCCGCCGTGCTGGCTGCGGACGCCCCCAGCGTGGTGCTGGCCGTGGGGATGGCCCGGCGGCCGGTGGCCAGCGTGCCGGTCGCGCGGGACGTGCGACCGGAGGGACGCTCGGCGTGGACGGCGCGGGCGCGGCTGCGGCAGTCGGTGCGCTCGCTGTGGTGGGCGCTGCGTCGGCGGTAGCTCGACCGTGTGCTCCGAGGTCCGTCAAGCTCTCCCATTGTCCTGTGGACAGGCGGCTGGCCTGGGGATTCGTACTGCGGCGGCGCCCTCGACCGGCTAGACTTCGAACACTTGATCGATCCGGTGGGAGGTGTCGTGGACGAGCTGTTCGCCTCCCTCGACGCCTTGGCCGCCGAGGACCTGGCACCGCTGTTCGGCCCGGCGCTGCTGGAGCGGCTGGGCCCGCTGCTGGCCGCGCAGAACCGGCTCGCCGCCGAGGTCGCCCGCACGGTGCGCGCGTGTGAGGTGTCCGGTGCCGCGGAGGTCGACGGGCTCAAGACCATGGGCTCCTGGCTGCGCGGGCACGGCCACCTGGCGGTCGCGGAGGCCGCCCGGGTGGTGCGCACCGGTCGCGCGCTGGCGCACCTGCCCGCCCTGGCCGCGGCGTGCGCGGCCGGACACGTCACCGGTGAGCAGGCCGGGCTCATCGCGCGGGTGGCCGAGCCGGAGGCGCTCGCGCTGGCCGCTGGGCAGGGCGTGGAGCTGGCCGTGGTGGACACCGTGCTCACCGGCGTGGCCCTTACCGCTCCGTGCGCCGACGTGGCCAAGGCGGTGCACCACTACCTGGACCGGCTCGACGCCGACGGCCCGGAGCCCGACCCCACCGAGGGGCGCCGGCTTGCCCTCACCAAGCACGCCGACGGCAGCATCACCGGCCGCTTCGACCTGGACGTCGTCGGTGGGGAGAGGCTGCAGGCGGCGCTGGAGTCCCTCGTCCAGGCCGGCCGCTGTGCCGCCGATGAGCGCACACGAGCGCAGCGGCTGGCCGACGCGCTGGTGCAGCTGTGCGACAACCAGCTGGCCGCCGGCAGCCTGCCGACGCTGCGCGGGCACAAGCCGCAGGTCCTCGTCACGGTCGGCATCGAGGACCTGGTCGACCCGGCCACCGGCCGGGGCGCCGCCGGCCTGGGCTTCGGCGCGGCCATCTCCGCGGCGCGGGCCCGCTGGCTGGCCTGCGACGGGCAGGTGACCCGCATCGTCATGGGCCCCGGCGGGGTGCCGCTGGAGCACGGCCGCACGGTGCGGCTGTTCCCCGCCCACGTGCGCCGCGCCGCGGAGGTGCGCGACGGCGGCTGCGTGTTCGCCGGCTGCGCGGCGCCCACCTGGTGGTGCGACGTCCACCACCTGCTGGCCTGGATCGACGGCGGCGCGACCGACCTGGCCAACGCCGCGCTGCTGTGCGAGCGGCACCACACCAAGGTCCACCACGGCTTCCGCGTCGAGCGCCGACCCGACGGGCGATGGCGCACCCGGCGCCCCGACGGCACCGAGATCCGCACCGGCCCGGGCCGCACCGGACCACCCCTGGCCACCGCCGCCTGACCCCACACCCGCCGCAGCCGGCAGCCGACCGACGCCCACCTCCGGGGGCACCGGCCGGCTGCCGGCTACCCGCGCGTCGGCACCGGCGAGGAGCGAGCGTCTCAGCGTGTGGCCCACTCGCCATGTGGTCCGCGGTGGACGGCCGCGTAGACCTGGTCGCGCAGCTCGTTGGCGCGCTGGTCGGTCAAGGTCCCCGACAAGGGACGCAGCACCAGCCGCAGCAGCACGTTGACCTGGTCCTGACGCAGCCCCAGTCGCCGGCGAGCGGCATCGGGCAGGTCGGCGTATCCGGTGCTGGACACAACGGTCACCGCCTCGAGGTCCTCGACCGCCGGGCCGAGCGCGGTGCGGACGGCGTCCCCGAGCAGCTCGGCGTCCACCGGGGCGTCGGCGACGATGGACAGGTCCCGGCGCACGGACGGCTGCGACGACACCGGCCGCCACGGACGCAGGTCGAGCAGCTGTGCCGCGATGCGCGGCTCGGTCGAGCGCAGCACGCGGATGTCCGGGATGCCCTTGCGGACCATGAGCGCCCGGTCCAGCCCCATGCCCAGCGCCAGGCCGGTGTACCGGTCGGGGGCCAGACCGGCGCCGGCGAGCACGTGCTCGGCGGCCAGTCCGCACTCGGCCAGCTCCACCCACCCCGAGGCGGTGCACACGTCGACCTGCAGGCCGCTCGCGGTGTAGGGGTGCTGGGCAGGTGACGTGCGCCAGCGTGCCCCCGGCAGCACGGCGCCGACGACCAGCTCGACCATCTGCTCGAGGTCGTCGGCGTCGAGCCGCCGGCCGGCGGACCCGGTCGTGGTGATGCGCCACAGGTCCACCTGGTGCGGTGTGCCCACGTGCAGCCGGTCGATGCTGTCCCGGCGGTAGCACACGCCGGGGAGCGCCAGGAGCACGTCGACATCGGCCTCGACGGCGGCGGTGCGGGCGAGCGCGCGGAGTGCGGGTGGGACGCCTGCGGTGGTGTGGCTGCGCAGCATCACGGTCTCGGCGGCGTAGCGGCTGTACCGGGCGTCCCGGGTGACGTCGGCGGCCGCGTAGCCCAGGCGGTCGTAGTTGTCCTCCACGCTCACCAGCGGCCGGCGCCGCTGCACGTCCAGGCTGCAGGACCAGGTACTGGTCAGGGCGGCGAGCACGTCGTCGAGCAGCGGCTGCATCGCGTGCGGGCCGCCGGCGGGGTCGGACAGGTCGCGCAGCTCGAGCGCCACCTCGAGGTCGCGTGGAGACAGCAGGGTGGTCACGGAAGGCCCCTTCCGGGTCGTCGGCGAGTGGTGGGGGGACACCCCCGGCCGACGGCTCCGTCAACGGGCTACCGGCAGACCTCGGTGCCCGCACGGCTGCTCGGCAGCCGGGGGCGGGCAAAGGAGGTCCTGCGCTCGGGCACGGATCGACGGTAGCGCCGGCGAGCGACCCCGCCCAACGGATATCGGCGCCACCGGTGGCCGGCCGCCGGCGGAGGTGGACGAGCTCAGCGCCCCCAGACCTGCACCAGCAGGTCGGTCTTCGAGGCGTCGAACGCGTACTCGTCGACCACCCGCAGCCCCGCGGCCCGCAGGACGTCGTCGTCGTCGGTCGAGACCACCTCGCCGCGGATCACCCGGCGGACCAGCCAGACCCGGTCCGCGGTCGCCGGGGCGTCGTCCGGTGGCAGCACGACGTCGGGCCGCAGCCGCGGCGCCGCCGTCCGCACGTAGTGGTCCAGGCCGGTCGCCGAGCGCTGGTCCGCGGCGACGATCGGCTCGCCGGCACGGTGCCGCTCCGCCAGCAGCGCCACCACGTCGTCCGCCCGCTCCCGCGGCTCGCGCTCGGCCAGCGGCGAGGACGCGACCAGCGAGCACGCCACCAGCAGCCCGGCGACCGGCGCCCGGGCGGCCCGCGGCAGCGTCAGCGCGCCCACCGCCGCCAGCACACCGAGCCCCAGCAACCCGGCCAGCAGGTAGCGCGGCAGGTACACCGGCCGCACCTGCTCGGCCAGCAGCAGCAGGCCCAGCGGCACGAGCACCCAGCAGGTGCCGACCACCCGCGCGCCGGCGCCGCGCAGCGCGCGCAGCGCGCCCAGCACCGCCAGCCCGACGGTCAGGCACACCAGCGGCCGCAGCCCGCCGGCCCAGGCCACGACGGCGAGGTCGGCCAGCGTCCCCTCGGTGTCGCGCAGGTGCACGGCGTTGCGCGCACCGGTCCCGTTGAGCAGGTTCACCCCGACCAGCCCGGCGACGGGCAGCGCCGCAGCGGCACCGGCGAGCACCACCGGCCACGCCCGCCGCCCGCGCAGCAGCAGCGCCGCGACGACGAAGGCCGCGAGCACCGTGACCGCGTACCAGTGCGCCAGCCCCATCCCCGCGCCGGCCAGCCCGAACAGCAGCAGCCCCCGCGCCGCCCCCTGCAGCCAGCGCACCAGCCCCAGCAGCGCCCCGCCGGTCGCCAGCACCGCCAGCCCGTACGGGCGGGCCTCCACCGCCTGCTCGAGCAGCAGCGGGCTCGACGCCAGCACGACCCCGGCCAGCACCCCGGTCGCACGCGAGGTCAGCCGGGTCACCGCCCGCGTGACGAGGGCCAGCGCGCCGGCGGTCGCCAGCAGCGACAGCACCCGCAGCGACGTGTCGCCGCCGATCCCCGGCAACAGCACCCACGTGTGCACCACGAAGTACCAGGGCGCGTTGTACGACGGCGGGACGTCGGCCAGGTAGCTCGTCGTCCCGCGCCCCTCGACGATCGCCGCGAGGATCTCGGCGTACGGCCGGCGCCCCACCTCGGCGGTGAACAGCTCGTCGAACCACAGACCGTGCCCCGGCAGCAGCAGCACCGTGCCCAGCAGGACGACGGCCAGCGGTGGCAGCAGCTCGAGCACCGACCAGCCGGCCGGCGGCGACGGCACGCGGACCGACTGCGGCGGTGCGGACACCCGGTCCGCCGTCGTGCTCACGCCCAGCAGGTTAGGCGACCCTTCCTCGGCGGCCGGACCTGTCGTCGGCGCGCCGTAGCGTCCGGCCCGACGCAGGGACGGGAGCGCAGGGGAGGGGAGAGGTGGCAGCAGGTCCCGGGCCGAGCCCGCCGCCGTCGTCGGAGACGGTCGCCCGGCGGTTCCGACGGCAACCGCGCCGCGACACCGCGCACGAGCTCGCCGTCCGTCGCCGCCTGCACGCCCGCGGGGTCCGCTACCGATGAAAGGACCCCGTCCTCCCCACCCCTCGCAAGCTCGGGGCGGTGCCCTGGACGGGGCCGGTGGCGGACCTCGCACGGTGGCCGCCCCGCCGCGGGCGAACGGGGAGTGGTGGGCCGCCAAGCTGGCCGGCAACGTCGCCCGTGACCGGCGGGCCGACGCGGTGCTGCGCGCCGAGGGCTGGCGGGTGCTCCGCTTCTGGGAGCACGAGGACCCCGACGGGGTCGCCGACGCCATCTGCCGGGCGCTCGGCCACCGGTCGGACGAGGAGTGAGTCAGGCGAGCGGCTCGTCCTGCCGGTTGTGAGCCCTCTTCCAGAGGGGGACGGCGATCCACCACCAGACGAGGAACACTGCGATGGCCACCGCGGTGATCCACGCCAGCGTCAGGTCGAAGACCGCGTCGGTCACCAGCAACACCGCGCCGACGATCGCGACGGCCAGCACGGTCAGCCCGAGGAACGCCGACCGGTTGCTGCGCCGCAGCAGCGCCTCCTTGTCGTGCTGGCGGAACAGCACCCGGTGCTGTGCTGCCGGCGCGATGAGCAACCCGGTCGCCACCGCGGCGGCCAGCAGGGTCACGAAGTAGACGTCCCGCTGGAAGTCGGTGAACGGGGTGCCCTGCTGCTGGAAGGGCACGATCAGCAGGAAGGCGAAGAGGAACTGCACTCCCGGCAGCGCCACCCGCAGCTCGTTGAGCAGCTCCATCAGCTCGCGGTCGATCCGCTCCTTGCGGCTCTCCCCGGGCTCACCCTGCGAGTCGTCGCGCCGCTGAGCCGGTCGCACGTCCGTCACCGTGCTCACCACCCGTCCATCCGCCTGGGCTCGGGATGGTGCCACGCGGCAGGGCCGGGTACCTGCAGTTCGTTCGCCGAGTACCCCGGGAGGACGACGTGTCGATGTGGACGCCCATGGAGCCCGACCTCGGCCGAGGGGACGACGGCATCCCCGCGGCCGACCCCGGTTCGGGCGCTCCGCCGACCGCCGACGGCTTCGGCATCGGCGGCGAGGAGCCCGACCGGCCCGAGGAGGCCGGCACCGAGGACGTCGGCCCGCGGGACGCCGACGCGCACGGGACGGCAGAGGACGGTCCGGACGACGACCCGCCGTTCCGCACCCCCGACCCCGGCGAGGTCGGACGGAGCTGAGACACGACGAGGCCCGGTGGACCGATCCGGTCCACCGGGCCTCCTCCGTGCGCGGTCAGCCCGTGACGGCTGCCACGGCGCGGTCCACCAGGTGGTAGTGGCCCACCGCCCAGAAGGCGACACCGGCCGCGACCAGGCCGCCGATGGTCACCGCCGCCGAGCTCACCGGGTGCTGCTTGGCGTGCGACCAGGTGTCACGGGCCTTGCGCCGGAACGCCACGAAGAACCGCCGCGCCCACTCGAACTCCGTCGACCACACCCACAGACCGATGAGGACCGGCGGGATGGTGAGCGGCCCGGGCAGGACGGTCAGTGCCAGGCCGAGCAGGACGAACAGCAGCCCGGCGAAGAACACCCCGACCCGGTAGGCGGTGGCCAGTCCGGGCTTGCTCCGGACGCGGTCCCGCCACGAGCCGGGCTCCACCGGCCGCGGCTGGCCCAGCCCGTCGGTGCAGTCCGGGCAACGGGTGGCCCCGCCGCCGGCGTGCGTCCGGTCGTGGGCGTCGAGGGTGCGGGTCACCGGGACTCCTGGTCGGGCTCGGAGGTGTGGGGGCGGACGGTCAGCGCGGAGCGATCCCGCGCGCGACCTCGCTGGGCCGCTGCTGCTCACCGGCGTAGGAGCTGATCACCACGAGGGCGCCGGTCAGGGCGGGGATCACCCACTGCAGCTGGTCGAGCTTCGCCTGCGCGGCGGCGACCTCGGCCCTGGCCCGCTTGCTGGGCTTGGTGCCCGAGCGGGACGGCGTGGCCCCGGCGTCGGAGACGACCCTGCCCAGTGCGCGGCTGTAGGCGGTGACGCCCAGGGCGGCTGCGGTCAACGCCGTCTTGAGTGCGCTCATCCCGCCCACGCCCTCCTGGTTGGCCACGCGCTGCCGGTTGGCCCGCAGCTGGCCGACGCTGCCGATCAGGTGGGCACCGATCGCCGCGGCGTTCACCGGCGTCCACCGGTCCCAGCCGGCGTTGGCCACCCGGCCGGTGTCCGAGGCGCTACCGGCCTCACCGGCCGCGGCGTTGAGCGCGACGGCGTTGGCCAGCGTGCCGCCGAACCAGGCGGAGAGTCCGAGGTCGTGCAGCGAGCGGGACAGGGTGTTACGCGCCATTGCTGAGCTCCTCCTGGAAGTCTGTGGGTGGAGTCGCTCTACCCCGTCTCGGAGATCCACACTCGATGGCGCGTGATCGTTCTCAGGTGCCGTAGCGCAGCGCCGCCCGCCGGCGCGCCTTGGCCGCCTCCTCCTCGCGGTCCTTGGGCGGCGCGGTGGTGACCAGCGCGGCCAGCAGCCGGGCGGAGGCCTCGGCGACCTCCGCGACGGCGCGGTCGAAGACCTCCGCGTTGGCCTGCGAGGGCTTCGTCGTCCCGCTGATCTTGCGCACGTACTGCAGCGCGGCGGCGTGCACCTCGTCGTCGGTGACGGGTGGCTCGAAGTTGGCCAGGGGCCGGATGTTGCGGCACATGTGCGGGAGCGTAGGAGCGCCCGCTGACGCCCGGGGAACCTCAGCCGGCGAAGCCGGCCCGGTCGACCTTCCGGTGGTAGTGGGTGCCCAGGGCGCCGCCGAGCAGCGCCCCGACCAGCGTGGCCGCGAGGGCAGCGGCGAGCGTGACCAGGCCCTCGGTGGTGGCGGTGCCCTCGCCGACCGGGATGCGCGGCAGCTCCAGCCGGGCCAGCACGTTGAACTCGCTGCCCATCAGGGCCGCGGCGCCGGAGCACAGCAGGACGACGACCAGGCCGACCAGCCACACGGCCAGGCCCTGCCGGGCGCCGCTGAAGCGGGACATCCGCCCGGCCACGTACCCGCCGGCCAGGTACGAGAGGAACAGGACGACGAGCAGCGCGACCGCGCCGCGCAGCCCGATCGCCGCGGCCGAGGCCCCCTCGGTCAGGCCCAGCGCGACATCGGCCGCCGACACCAGCGCGAGCAGCGGCACCGCCAGGCCGGTCGCCGACAGCCAGCCGAAGAAGGCCGCTCCCCACTGGGTGCCGCCGAACTCCGCCTGCTGGACGGCCACGGCCTCCCGGGAGGCGGCCTCCCGGGCCGTCCCGTCGGCTCCCGGCAGGGGGTGGTCGGTGCGCGCCATGGGGCCTCCTGGGGAAGATCGGAGCCGGCCGTGCCCGCGGGGTGCCCGGTGCGCGCCAGGGGAAACGACACGCCGGAGAGGGGCGGGATCGGTGGCCGTGCTGCTGGTGGACACCGCCAACGTGGTCGGCTCCCGGCCCGACGGCTGGTGGCGCGACCGCGCCGGCGCGACCTCCCGGCTGCTGCGGCGGCTCGCTCCGCTGGCCGGCCGTGAGCTGCCCGCGCCCGGCGGGGGAACGGTCGTCTGCGACGAGGTGGTCGCCGTCGTCGAGGGCGCCGCGAGGGGCGTCGACGCCCCGGACGGCGTGACCCTGGTGCGGGCCGGGGGCAGCGGCGACGACGCCCTGGTCGGGTGCGCCGCCCGGCTGGCCGCGGAGGCACGGGAGCAGCTGGTGGTCACCGCCGACCGCGGCCTGCGCGCCCGGCTGCCCGACGGCGTACCGGTCACCGGCCCCGGCTGGCTGCTCGACCTCCTGCCCGCGTGACCCGGGCCGGGCCGGCGGGGGACTCCCCCGCATGACCCGGAGGGGCGGCGGGTAGAGCCACTCCACCGACGCGCAGGAGACCCGTCCGCGCGTCCGCCCCCCTCCTGAGCCCGAGGAGCCGCATGCCGCCGCCCGCCGCGCCGTCCCGCCCCCTGACCGCCCTCGTCACCGGCGCCTCGAGCGGGATCGGCCGGGCCACCGTGCACACCCTCGCCGCCCGGGGCGCCCGGCTGGTGCTCGTCGCCCGGGGCCGCGAGGCGCTGGAGGAGACCGCGGCCGAGGCCCGCGCGAAGGGCGCGGCCGACGTCCTGGTCTGCCCGGCCGACGTCACCGACGCGGACGCCGTGCAGCGGGCGGTCGAGACCGCCGTCGAGCGGCTGGAGCGCCTGGACGCCGTCGTCCACTCCGCGCAGACCATGGCCTACGGCCGGATCGAGGACGTGCCCCGCGCGGCCTTCGAGGCCGTCGTGGACACCTCCCTGCACGGCACCGCGAACGTCGCCCGCAGCGCGCTGCCGGTGTTCCGCCGTCAGGGTGCCGGCCACCTCGTCGTCGTCAGCTCGCTGCTGGCCTCGGTGACCGCGCCGCTCATGGGCACCTACGCGGCCGCCAAGTGGGGGCAGCTGGGCCTGGTCCGCACGCTGCAGCAGGAGACCCGGGACGCTCCCGGCGTGCACGTCTCCGCCGTCGCCCCCGGCGGGGTGAACACCCCGATCTACTACCAGGGCGCGACGTGGGCCGGCAGCACCGGGCGGCCGCCGCCCCCGGTGTACTCGCCGGAGCGGGTGGCGCGCGCGGTGGTGGCCCGGCTGGACCGGCCGCGGCGGCTGGTGCAGTCCGGGTTCGCCAACCCGGTCGTCATCGCCGGGTTCCGGCTGCTGCCGGCGGTCTACGACGCGCTGGTCGGGCCGCTGTTCCGGGTGTTCGCCCTGGCCGGGGACGGCGCTCCGCCCACCGAGGGCAACGTGTTCGCCCCGCGGCAGGAGCGCAACGCCAAGGACGGCCGCTGGCACGGCCTCTGAGGCGTTGCGCGGTGGCCCGCCCCGCCCAGCGGTACGCGGTCGCCTCGTCGTCGGCGCCGAACACCCGCGGCTCGGTGGCGTAGGGGTCCAGCGCACCCCGGCTGCGCCCCTCGACCAAGGTCGCCCGGGAAGGGCCTCAGGTCACCGCCCGCCGCGAGCAGGGGGGGAGCAGCTCGCCGTCGTCCGACCGCGTGTCCCGTCCCGGCGTCACCGGTGCCCCCCGGGTCGCACCCGGTCCGGCGGTGTCCGGGCGGGATCTTCCCGCGCGCGGGCGGAGGCGGCAGCACCCAGGACGGCGCCGTGAACAGCGTGCTGCGCCCGGCGCAGGCCGTTGACCTGTGCCGGATGCCGGACCACGCTGGCCCTGCCCGCCGCCGGCGGGCCCACACCCGGAGGCGCCCGTGACCGCGGATCCCACTGCCCGCCGCACCCCGCCGAGGTCCGCGCACGCGGGCGTCGAGGCCGAGCGGGTCGAGGCCGGCTACCTCGAGAGGCGCCGGCTGCGCACCGGGACGGCGGGCTGGCTGCTGCTGGCCGGGCTGGGCGTCTCGGCGGTCATCTCCGGCGACTACGCCGGCTGGAACTTCGGCCTGGCCGAGGGCGGCTTCGGCGGGCTGCTGATCGCCGTCGTCCTCATGGCGGTCATGTACACCGCGATGGTGTTCGGGCTGGCCGAGCTCGGCTCCGCGCTGCCGACCGCCGGTGGCGGCTACACCTTCGCCCGCCGCGCCCTGGGCCCGTGGGGCGGGTACGCCACCGGCGTCGCCGTGCTCATTGAGTACGCGATCGCGCCGGCCGCCATCGCCACCTTCATCGGCGCCTACGTCGAGTCCCTCGGGCTGTTCGGCGTCACCGACGGCTGGTGGGTCTACCTCGCCGTCTACGCGCTGTTCGTCGGCATCCACCTCCTGGGCGTCGGCGAGGCGCTCAAGGCGATGTTCGCCGTCACCGTCGTCGCGCTGGCCGGGCTGGTGGTGTTCCTGGCCGGCGCGATCCCGCGGTTCGACGGTGCGCTCCTGCTCGACATCGCGCCCACCGACGCCGCCGGCGCCTCGGCGTTCCTGCCGTACGGGCTGATCGGCATCTGGGCGGCCTTCCCGTTCGCCATCTGGTTCTTCCTCGCCGTGGAGAGCGTGCCGCTGGCCGCCGAGGAGGCCCGCGACCCGGCGCGGTCCATGCCGCGGGGGATCGTCGCGGCGATGGCGGTCCTCGTCGTCCTCGCGGTCCTCATGCTGGTGTTCACCCCGGGCGCGGCCGGGTCGGCGGCGATCGCGGGCTCGGGCAACCCGCCGGTCGACGCGCTGGCCGGTGCCGGCGCGCCCGAGGGCCTGACCCGGGTGGTGAACTACGCCGGCCTGTTCGGGCTGGTGGCCAGCTTCTTCTCGATCATCTACGCCTACTCGCGGCAGACCTTCGCGCTCTCCCGCGCCGGCTACCTGCCGCGGGCGCTGTCGGTGACCAACGCGCGCAAGGCGCCGATGCTGGCCCTGCTGGTGCCCGGGGCCATCGGCTTCGTGCTGTCGCTGACCGGCCAGGGCGCGATGCTGCTCAACATGGCCGTCTTCGGCGCGACGGTGTCCTACGTGCTGATGATGGTCAGCCACATCGTGCTGCGCCGCCGTGAGCCGGACCTGCCGCGCCCCTACCGGACCCCGGGTGGGACGGCGACCACCGGGGTGGCGCTGGTGCTCGCCGCCGCCGCGGTCGTGGCCACCTTCCTCGTCGACGTCACCGCCGCGCTGTGGACCCTCGCCGCCTACGGGGCGTTCCTCGCGTACTTCGCCCTCTACAGCCGGCACCACCTGGTGGCCTCCGCGCCCGAGGAGGAGTTCGAGCTGCTGGCCGACGCGGAGGAGGACGTGCGATGACACGGCGGGGCACGGTCGGCGGGCACACGTACGAGTTCCCGACGCTGGTGGAGCTGATGGCGAAGGCGACACCGGCCCGCTCCGGCGACGTCCTCGCCGGCTGCGCCGCGGAGTCGGCCGCCGAGCGGGTCGCCGCGCAGACGGTGCTCGCCGACCTGCCACTGGCCACCTTCCTCGACGAGCAGGTGGTCGGCTACGACGAGGACGACGTCACCCGGCTGGTCCTCGACACCCACGACCCGGTCGCCTTCGCGCCGGTCGCGTCGCTCACCGTGGGGGAGTTCCGCGACCGGCTGCTGGCCTGGGCCGCTGCAGGGGACGAGGCGTCGATCAGCGAGCTGGCCCCCGGGCTGACCCCGGAGATGGTCGCGGCCACCTCGAAGCTGATGCGCAACGCCGACCTGGTCGCCGTGGGCCGGCGCACCCGGGTGGTCACCGGGCTGCGCAGCACCCTGGGCCTGCCCGGCCGGCTGGCCTCCCGGCTGCAGCCCAACCACCCGACCGACGACCCGCTGGGCGTGACGGCGTCCATCGTCGACGGGCTGCTGCAGGGCTGCGGGGACGCCGTCATCGGCATCAACCCGGCCACCGATTCCCCGGCCCGCACGGTCGCGCTCCTCGAGCTGGTCGACGAGGTGATCACCCGGTACGGCATCCCGACCCAGTCCTGCGTGCTCGCGCACGTGACCACCACGCTGCGGGCGCTCGAGCAGGGCGCGCCGGTCGACCTGGTGTTCCAGTCCGTCGCCGGCACCCAGCCGGCCAACCGCGGCTTCGGCGTCACCCTCGACCTGCTCGCCGAAGCCCGCGCCGGGGCGCTGGCGCTGGGCCGCGGCACGGTCGGCTCGAACGTCACCTACTTCGAGACGGGGCAGGGCTCGGCGCTGTCGGCCGATGCGCACCACGGCATCGGCGGCCGGCCGGTCGACCAGCAGACCCTGGAGGCCCGCGCCTACGCCGTCGCCCGGCACTTCGACCCGCTGATCGTCAACACCGTCGTCGGCTTCATCGGCCCGGAGTACCTCTACGACGGCAAGCAGGTGCTGCGCGCCGGGCTGGAGGACCACTTCTGCGGCAAGCTGCTCGGCCTGCCGATGGGCGTGGACGTCTGCTACACGAACCACGCCGAGGTCGACGAGGACGACATGGACTCGCTGATGCTGCTGCTCGGGGCAGCCGGCTGCACGTTCCTCATCGCCGTGCCCGGGATGGACGACGTGATGCTGCACTACCAGTCGCTGGCCTTCTCCGACGTGCTGACCGCCCGCTCGGTGCTCGGGCTGCGGCCGGCGCCGGAGTTCGAGGCGTGGCTGGCCCGCATGGACCTGCTCGACGACGCCGGCCGGGTGCGCGAGCTGACCGCGGACGCGCCCGCCGCGCGGGCCCTCCTCGCGGCGGCGTCGTCGTGAGGAGCGGAGCATGACCGACGCACTGGACCGGCCGCTGCCGGCGAGCGACGACCCGTGGGCGGTGCTCCGCGCGGCCACCCGCGCGCGGGTCGCGCTCGGCCGGGCCGGCGACGCGCTGCCCACCGCGCGGGAGCTGGAGTTCCGCGCCGCGCACGCCGCGGCCCGGGACGCGGTGCACCAGCCGCTGGACCCGTCCCTGGTCCGGGCGCAGCTACCGGACGTCGAGTTGCTCGAGGTGCGCTCGGCGGCGCCCGACCGGGCCACCTACCTGCAGCGGCCCGACCTCGGCCGGCAGCTCGCGGCCGGCACCGAGCTGCCGCGCACCGGCGCCGACCTGGCAGTGGTCATCGGCGACGGGCTCTCCCCGCGGGCGGTGCACGAGCACGCCGCGGGCCTGGTGACGGCGCTGCTGGAGCGGCTGCCCGGCTGGTCGGTCGCCCCGCTGGTGCTGGCGCACCAGGCGCGGGTGGCGCTCGGCGACGCGGTGGGGGAGGCGCTGGGGGCCCGGGCCGTGGTCGTGCTCATCGGCGAGCGGCCGGGGCTGTCGTCGGCGGACTCGCTCGGCGTCTACCTGACCTGGGGCCCGCGGCCGGGGCGGATCGACTCCGAGCGCAACTGCGTCTCCAACGTCCGCCCGCCGCACGGGCTGTCCTACGCGCAGGCCGCCGACACCGTGGCCGCGCTGCTCGGCGCGGCCCGCGAGCTCGGCGCCTCGGGCGTGGTGCTCAAGGACGAGGGTCCGGCGCTGCCCGCCGGCGCCGGCTGACGGCTCACCCGAGGACGGCGTCGACCGCGTACTGGTCGTCGAACGCCTGGCGCCACTCGGTGACCCGGCCGTCCCTGAACCGGTAGACGTGCACCTCCAGCACGTCCTCGAAGGAGCGGCCCCCGCGGCGAGCGCTGGTCCGCATGACGGCCACGCCGTCGGTGTCGTCGGCGAGGACCGTGCGGAGGTCGAGCCGGAGGCTGCCCTCGGTCAGCTGTCCCAGCCGTCCGAGCATCTCGCGGACCGCGTCGCGGCCGCGGTACACCCCGGTGAGCTGGGTGCGGCCGGTCTCGTGCCACTCGACGTCCTCGGCGAGGAGGTCGTCGAGAGGACCGAGGTCGCCCCGGAGGAAGCCGTCGTAGGCGTCCCGGATCCGCTGCGCGTTGGGGTGTGCCGAGGCGGAGGGCGCCGCGCCGGTCTGCGTCGTCATGTCTGCCTCCTCGCGGGAGGGCCGCATGGGCGGGGCACCGCGTCGGCGTCGCCGGGCGGACGACCCAGAACGACACCCGGCGACACCGGCGGGCGCGAGCAGTGTCGGCCCCGCCGTGGGCGCGGGGAAGGGGAGCGGTCGTGACCGGGTGTGGCGGTCGCCCTCCGTCCCGGTGCGAGTGGGCTCCGGTCAGCATGGACGGCAGAGGGGGAGGGAGGCCGACGGCCTCCCTCCCCCTCTGCGGTCCCCGTCAGTAGCCGTCGGAGTCGTTGGGCCTCTCGAAGCCCTTCTGGGCCCGGGTCTCGACCGAGATCGCCTCGGTCGTCCCGTGGTGGTGGTGCGCCTCCTCGATCTCGTGCACCGCCTCGTCGAGCACCGGCACGTGCGCCTTCTTCGGCAGCAGCCGGCGGACGAGGGGGAACAGCAGGATGAGCGCCACGATCACGTACACGACGACCGCGACCGGGTCGACGAGCCCGCTGAGCTCGCCGTTGCTGATCTGCAGCGCCGTCCGGAGCTGCTCCTCGGCGAAGGGGCCGAGGATGACCCCGATGATCGCTGGCAGCAGCGGCAGGCCGTAGCGCCGCATCATGAAGCCCAGGGCGCCGATGACCAGCAGCATGAACAGGTCGAACACGTTCGCGTTGGCCGCGTAGGCCCCGAGGCTGGCGAAGAACAGGATCCCCGCGTACAGGTACGTGCGCGGGATCCGCAGCAGCCGGGCCCAGAGCGGTGCCAGCGGCAGGTTCAACAGCAGCAGCGCCGCGTTGCCGATGAACAGGCTGGCGATCAGGCCCCACACCAGTGCCGGCTCGGTGTCGAACAGCCGGGGCCCCGGCTGGATGCCGTAGCTCTCGATCGCGGCGAGCATGACCGCCGCGGTCGCGGTGGTCGGGATGCCGAGCGTGAGCAGCGGGACCAGGCCGCCGGCGGCCGAGGCGTTGTTCGTCGCCTCCGGGCCGGCCACGCCCTCGATGGCGCCCTTGCCGAACTCCTCCGGGTGCTTGGACAGCCGCTTCTCGGTGACGTAGGAGAGGAACGTCGGCACCTCGGCGCCACCCGCGGGGACGGCGCCGAACGGGAACCCGATGGCGGTGCCGCGCAGCCACGGCTTCCACGACCGGCGCCAGTCCGACCGGTTCATCCGCGGGTTGCCGACCGGGATGACCTCGATCGGGCGGCGGCGCAGGTGGGCCGCCGTCCACAGCGCCTCGCCGACGGCGAAGAGGCCGACCGCCACGACGACGACGTCGATCCCCTCGGCGAGCTCGGCGATGCCGAAGGTGAGCCGCTGCTGGCCGGAGGTGGCGTCGATGCCGATGAGACCGATGGTCAGGCCCAGGCCGAGGGAGGCCATGCCGCGCACGCGAGAACTACCCAGCACCGACGTCACCGCGATGAACGCCAGGAGCATCACGGCGAACATGTCCGCGGGCGAGATCTGCACGGCGAGGCCGGCGACCGTCGGCGCGAGGAGGGCGAGCAGCAGCGTCGCGATCGTGCCGGCCACGAACGAGCCGATCGCCGCGGTCGCCAGGGCCTGCGCGGCGCGGCCGGCGCGAGCCATCTTGTTGCCCTCGATCGCGGTGACCACCGAGGCGCTCTCGCCGGGGGTGTTGAGCAGGATCGACGTCGTCGACCCGCCGTACATGCCGCCGTAGTAGATGCCGGCGAACATGATCAGCGCGGTGGTGACGTCCAGTCCCCGGGTCAGCGGCAGCAGCAGCGCGACGGTCATCGCCGGCCCGATGCCCGGCAGGACGCCGATGGCGGTGCCCAGCAGCACGCCGAGCAGGGCGAAGGCGAGGTTGGTCGGCGTCAGGGCGGTGGCGAAACCGCTCCCCAGTTCGACGAAGGCGTCCATCAGAGGATCCCCCTCAGGATGCCCGGGGGCAGGACGATGCCGAGCCCCAGGGCGAACAGGTAGAAGCTGCCGATGGACAGCGCGACGGCGATCACGGCGTCGCGCACGTAGTGCCGGCTGCCCAGCGCGAAGGCGCTGCCCCAGAACAGGATGGCGCCGGAGAACACCCAGCCGAGCGGCTCGATCAGGACGGCGTTGGCGAGGAACGCCGCCGCGAGCATCGCGACGGTGCGCCAGTCGCTGCGCCCGGTGAGCTCGATGTCCTCGCCGCCCTCGGGCTCACCGCGGCCGCCGCGCCAGACGTCGACGGCCAGGAACGCGGAGGTGACGACCAGCAGGCCGCCCACGACCAGGGGGACGGCGGCCGGGCCGACCGGACCGCGGGCGATCCGGCTCTCCGGCAGCAGCAGCGCGGAGACGACGACGAGGACGCCGAGCGCCCCCAGGAACAGGGCCACACCGAACTCGGAGCGGCCCTGCTCCCGGGTCGTGCCTCCCGAGGAGGCAGTGCTCACGTCAGGCCCAGCTCGCTCAGCACGCCCTGGACCCGCCGGCTCTCCTCGTCGAGGAAGGAGCCGAACTCGTCGCCGGTGATGAAGGCGTCGGTCCAGCCCTGGTCCTCGAGCACCTGCTGCCAGGCCTCGCTGTCGTGGACCTGGGTGATCAGGTCGACGTGCCGCTGGGCCTCCTCGGCGGAGATGTCCGGGGCCGCCACGATGCCGCGCCAGTTGGTGAAGGTCAGGTCCACGCCCTCCTCGGTGAGGGTGGGCGCGTCGACGCCCTCGACCGGCTGCTCGCTGGTGACCGCGAGGATGCGGACGTCACCGGAGGCGGCCGGCTCGGTGACCTCGCCGATACCGGTCGCGGCGAAGGCCACGTCGCCGCCGAGGATGCCGGCGAGCAGCTCGCCGCCGCCGTCGTAGGCGACGTAGTTGACCGAGGTCGGCGTCACGCCGACCTGCTGCGCCAGCAGCATCGGGGTCAGGTGGTCGGGGCCGCCGGGGTTGGACGCCCCGCCGACGGGGGTGTTGCCCGGGTCGGCCTTCCAGGCGGCGACCAGGTCGTCGATGGACTGGAACGGCGAGTCCGCCGGGACGACGATCGCCTCGGCCTCCTCGATCAGCCGCGCGATCGGCGTGGTCTGGTCGAGGGTGGCCTCGGACTGGTTGCTGTACTGCGCGCCCACCACGCCCAGGCCCATCTGCATGAGCATGTCGGCGTTGCCGGTCTCGTTGACCAGGCGCTGCAGGCCGACGGTGCCACCGGCGCCCTCGAGGTTGAACACCTCGATCGTCTCGGCCAGCCCCTCCTCCTCGGCCACCTGGGCCCAGGCGCGGGCGGTGGTGTCGTAACCGCTGCCGGGGGAGTTCGGGACCATGACCCGCAGGCCGCTGACCGGTCCCTCCTGGGTGCCGCCGCCGGAGGCGGCGCCGCCCTCGGCGGTGGTGCCGCACCCGGTCAGCAGCAGACCGGCGGCGACCGTGCCGACGGTGAGCTTCCGCAGGGAAGCGTTGCGCATGGGTTCCTCCTGTGTGTCCGGCGGACGTCCGCCGCTCGCAGGGACGGTCGCAACGCGCGTGGCGCGTGTCACGCTTGCGTGCGCATCGGACGTTGTGGTCGTTGTGTGCACGGCGTCGTGTTGCGCCGGCGGGTCCGGCCCGGGTCCGATGGCGTGCCGCGTCCCCGACCAGTCAGGAGTCCCCCGTGAACCGGCGGCTCTCGCTCGCCGGCCAGCTGCTCGCGCTGCAGGTGGTCATCGTCTGCGTCGTGCTCGTCGGCGTCGCCGCCGTCACCGTCGCCCAGTCGATGCAGCGCGCGGAGGAGGTGGAGGGCCGCCGCGCGCTGGAGATCGCCGAGACGCTGGCCAACAGCAGCGCCACCCGCACGGCGGTGGAGCTCGGCCGCGTCGAGTACGTCCGCATCACCGCGGAGGAGAGCCGCAGCACCTCCGGGTCCGCCGACGTCGTCGTCGCCGGGGTCGACCGGACCGTCCTCGCCAGCGCCGACCCCGAGCTGCTCGGCCGGCCGCTCGACCTCGGCGCCAGCCGGGTGCTGGAGGGGCGGTCGTGGGTGGGGGACGTCGAGCTGCCCGGCGGTCACGCCGCGGTCGCCATGGCGCCGGTCTACGCCGCGCGCGGGGACCGCGTGCTCGGCCTGGTCGCGGTGCAGCGGCGCTACCCCGGGGTCCTGGGGAGCCTGGAGGAGGCCGCACCCAACCTGCTCACCTACCTGGGGCTGGCCAGCGCGCTGGGCATCGGCGGGTCGCTGCTGGTGGCGCGCCGGGTGAAGCGGCAGACGCTCGGGCTGGAGCCGGCCGAGATCGCCGGGCTGGTCGAGCACCGTGACGCGATGCTGCACGGCATCCGCGAGGGCGTGGTCGGGCTGGACCTGCGCGGCCGGGTGACCCTGGTCAACGACGAGGCGATCCGGCTGCTGCGCATCCCCGGGAACGCCCTCGGCCGCACGCTGGAGGAGCTCGGTGTCGCCGAGGAGGTGCGCGCCGCGCTGCTGTCCACCGGGGTCGAGCGGGACCGGGCCGTGGGCAGCGCCGGGCGGGTGCTGGTGGTCAACCGGCTGCCGCTGACCAGCCGGGGCCGCCCGCTGGGGTCGGTGACCACGCTGCGCGACCGCACCGAGCTGCTCGAGCTGCGCCGCGAGCTGGAGCTCACCCGGCACGTCACCGACACCCTGCGCGCGCAGGCCCACGAGTTCGACAACCGGCTGCACACCATCGCCGGCCTGATCGAGCTGGGCGAGGCCGAGGAGGCGGTGCGCTTCGTGCACCGGATCAGCTCCAGCCGCTCGGAGTTCGGCGCCGCCGTCACCGACGCCGTCCGGGACCCGGCGCTGGCCGCGCTGCTCATCGCCAAGGCCAGCCAGGCCGCCGAGCTCGGTGTCGACCTGCGCGTCGCGCCGCACTCCGCGCTGCCGGTGCTGAGCCCGGAACTCAGCACGGACGTCGCCACCGTCGTCGGCAACCTGGTCGACAACGCCCTGGACGCGGCCTCGGGCGCCGCCGAGCGCTGGGTCGAGGTGGGCCTGGGCCTGGTGGACGACGAGGTCGACGTCGTCGTCCGCGACTCCGGCCCCGGCGTCCCCCCGGGCATGGAGGCCGAGGTCTTCCGCCGCGGGGTGTCCACCAAGGAGGGCCGGTCCACCGATGAGGCCGGGGTCCCCGGCGGACGCGGCATCGGGCTGTCCCTGGTGCAGCTGGTCTGCACCCGGCGGGGCGGTGAGGTGACGGCCAGCTCGTCGGACGGCTCGGTGTTCACCGCCCGCATCCCGGTCGGCGCGTCGCTGGTGGACGCGTGATCAGGACGCTCATCGTCGACGACGACTTCATGGTCGCCAAGGTGCACGCCGGGTTCGTGGCGGCCCTCGACGGCTTCGAGGTGGTGGGGACGGCGTCCAGCGGGGCCGACGCGCTCGCCGCGGTCCAGCGGCTGCGGCCGGACCTGGTGCTGCTCGACGTCTACCTGCCGGACATGACCGGCCTGGAGGTGCTCCGCCGGCTGCGGGCGGACGGCGCGCCGGTCGACGTCGTCGTCATCAGTGCGGCCCGGGACGCCGAGAGCATCCGCAGTGCCCTGCACGGCGGCGTCCTGCACTACCTGGTGAAGCCCTTCGACCGGCGCACCTTCGAGACCCGGCTGCGGGAGTACGCCGCGGTGCGGACCGAGCTGGCCGCCCTGGTCCAGGCGGGGCAGGCCGACGTCGACCGGGTCTTCGCCGGGGCGCGCGGCGGGGGCCGGGCCGTGCCCACCACCCCCAAGGGCATCGCGCCGGAGACCCTCCAGCTGGTGCGGGAGGTGCTCGGCGCGGCGGGCGCGGACGGGTTGTCGGCCACGGAGTGCAGCGAGCGCACGGGGCTGGCCCGGGTCAGCGCCCGCCGGTACCTGGAGCAGCTGGTCACGCAGGAGGAGGCCGACGTCCGCCAGCGCTACGGCACCGCCGGGCGGCCGGAGCGGCGGTTCACCCTCCGCTCCCCGCAGCGTCCCGGGTGAGCGGCGGCGGGGACGCAACGACCGCAACGACCGCTAGGGGCACAAGCGCGGCCGGGATCGTGCCGCCGCTTACGCTCCGGCCATGACCATCGTCGTGGGCTACGTCCCCACCCCCGAGGGCGAGGCCGCCCTCGACGCCGCCATCACCGAGGCCCGGCTGCGCGACCAGCCGCTGCACGTCGTCAACAGCTCGCGCGGGGACGTCCTCCAGGACCCCCGGTTCGCCTCGGAGCGGGCGCTGGACCAGGTGCGGGCCAAGCTCGACGGCGCGGGGGTGGTCTACGAGATCGACCAGCGGGTGGCCGGGCACGACGCCTCGGACGAGGTCGTGGACGCCGCCGACCGGGTCAAGGCCAGCCTGATCGTCATCGGCATGCGCCGCCGCACGCCCACCGGGAAGCTGATCACCGGCAGCCAGGCGCAGCGGATCCTGCTCGACGCGCACTGCCCGGTGCTGGCGGTCAAGGCCACCTACTGAGGTCTCATCGGGTTCCGCGGTCGAGACGGGACACGGGGACATCGTCATGGCTCCCAGCCCACGGCGCTTCATCGGTGCACGAGGATCTCGCGACAGCCTCCCGACCCCGGCGCTCGTGATCGACCGGGACGCCCTCCGATCGAACCTGACCGCGATGCGCCGTCTTCTCTGCGGTACGGGCGTCTCGCACCGGCCACATCTCAAGGCGCACAAGTGCCTCGAGATCGCCCGGCTGCAGCTCGAGTCCGGCGCCGACGGTCTGTGTGCGGCGACCGTCGGCGAGGCCGAGGCCCTCGCTGCACTGGACACGTCCGTCCTCCTGACGTCCGTCGTCGCGTCGGACACCAACATCGCCCGGGTCGTCGAGCTGCGCGCGCGGGGGTGCGATCTGACGCTCGTGGTCGACCACACCGAGACCGCGCACCGACTGAGCGATGCGCTCGTCGCCCGGGACCGTGCTGCCGACGTCCTCATCGACATCGACACGGGTCGAGGGCGGTCCGGCTGCAGCTCGGTCGACGACGCACGCCGGCTGGCCGAGCACGTCCAGCAGCTGCCGGGGCTGCGGCTCGCCGGACTGCAGCTCTACGCCGGTCAGCTCTCCCACATGCCCGACCCGGCCGAGCGGGAACGGGCACACGCGGAGTTCCGGAACCTGGTGACGCGCCACCGGGAGGCGCTGGCGGATCTGCTGCCGGCAGCCCCGATCGTGACCGGCGGCAGCACCGGCTCCGTCGCCCTGGACCTGCGGGACCCCGTCCTCACCGAGGTGCAGTGCGGGAGCTATGCGCTGATGGACGTGGAGTACCTGGCGATGCCGTTCTCCGCGGACGTCGCCGTGTGGCCTTTCGGCTACGCGCTCACCGTCCAGGCGAGCATCCTCAGCGCCAACTGGGACGGCCACGCGATCGCCGATGCCGGCGACAAGCGCTTCGCCAGCAAGTACGGGTACGACCCGCTACTGACGCGCGTGCCGGAGGGGATCGACCTGGCCACGTCGACGTACCGACCGGTCAGCGACGAGCACGGCCGACTCGACGTCGCTCCCGGCCGCCGGCCGCCCCCCGGTGCACGGATCGAGTGCGTCGTCCCGCACCTCGACCCCTCGATCAACCTCTTCGACGTCGCCCACGTCGTCAGCGGTGACGAGCTCGTCGATGTGTGGGAGATCGACGCTCGAGGTGCGTAGAGCCGGTCAGCCGAGCAGTTCGATGCTCTCGGCGGGCGCGCCCGCGAGGTTGCGGAAGATCGTCCGCACGCTCTCCACGAGGTGCCCGGCGATGAGGGACGCCGCGGTGTCGGCGTCGCCGGCCAGCAGCGCGTCGCAGATGGCCAGGTGCTCGCCGACGGACACGTCGGTCCGCCGCGGGTCCAGGTGCGAGAGGTTCCGGAGCCGGGCCGTGTGCGGCCGCAGGTCGGCGATCGCCCGCCGCAGGTGCTCGTTGCGGGTCGCCTCGATGACCGCCCAGTCGAACCGGTCGGCCAGCTCGTAGAACGCGCGCGACCGCTCCTGGGACGGCGCCTGGCGCTGGATGCGGGCGAAGCCGGCCCGCATGTCCGCGAAGGCCTGCCGCACCGCCGGATCGGCCGCCGCGGTCGCGGTCGCCTGGCGGATCGCGGCCGGCTCCAGCAGCTGCCGGAACTCGAACAGGTCGCGCACGTTCTGCGCGGACACCCGCGACACGCGGGCGCCGAGCCGCGGCGTGAGGTCCACCAGGCCCTCGGCGGCCAGCCGGCGGAGCGCCTCGCGCACCGGCGTCCGGGACGCGCCCGTGCGCTCGACCAGCGACAGCTCCGACAGCGGCGTCCCGGGTGCCAGCTCGCCGAGCTCGATCTCCTCCTTGAGCTGCGCGTGGACCTGGTCGGCCTTGCTGGGGGACAGGCCGGTCACCGCACCGCTCCGCCGTCGAAGGGCACGCCCGTCTCGGTGGCCAGCCGTCGCAGGTCGGCCAGCGACTCGGCGGCGAGGACCACCCCGCCAGCGGCCAGGTTCGCCGCTTCGGCGCGGTCCTCGACCTCGCCCGGGTGGAACACCTCGTCGGAGCCCTGCGCCAGGGGCACGCTCTTCACCTCGTCGATCAGTCGCTGCACGCGGGCCTCGTAGTCTGCCCGGTCGCCGAGCGCCGACGGGTCGATCGCCAGGAACAGGTGGCCGGCGCGGCTGCGCGCCTCGGGCTCGTACGGTCCGTGCACCTCGGTGCCGACACCGCTGCCGGTGAGCGCGCCGGAGAGCACGTCCATCATGAAGGCGATCGCGTATCCCTTGTGCCCGGCCATCGGCAGGACCACGCCGAGCACCCCCTCCGCCGGGTCGGTCGTCGGCGCGCCGTCCGCGGTGAGCGCCCAGGACTCCGGGATCGACTCGCCGCGGCTCTGCGCCAGGTAGATCTTGCCCCGGGCCACGGCGGTGTTCGCGATGTCGACCGCGACCACCCGCCCGTCCGGCGCGGGCGCGGCGATCGACCACGGGTTGGTGCCGACGCGCTTCTCCCGCCCGCCCCACGGTGCCATCGCCGGGCTGGCGTTCGTGGTGAGGACGGCGACGAGGCCGTCGCGTGCCGCCCGCCGGGTGAACCACATCGCCGTGCCGAAGTGGTTGGAGTTGCGGACGCCGACGACGCCGACGCCGTGCTGGCGGGCCCGGTCGGTCGCCAGGGCGCGAGCGCGGTCGGTGAGCACCTGACCGATCCCGTCCCGCCCGTCGAGGAGCACCAGCGGACCGGTGTCGGTCAGCACCGCCGGCTCGGTGACCGCACGCATGGCGCCGGAGCGCAGCCGCGCCGCGTACCAGGGCAACCGGAGCAGGCCGTGCGAGGAGTGGCCCCACAGGTCGGCCTGCACGAGGGAGTCGGCGACCAGCGCCGCGTCGGCGCCGGGCACGCCCAGCGCCGTCAGGACCCCTCCGGCGAGCACCCTCAGCGACTCCGGCTCGAACCGTTCCTCCGTCACCACTTGCCTCCTCCACGCGTTGTGTGCTGAGCTGTATACAGCTTCGCATACAAGATGTCGGAGGTCGAGGGTGTTCAGCTTGGTGGTCCACATGCAGGTGCGGCCGGGCCGGCGCGAGGAGTTCCTCGCCGGCATGGCCGCCAACGCGGAGGCGTCGGTCCGCGACGAGCCCGGCTGCCTGCGGTTCGACGTCTGCTCGGTGGCGGCCGACGAGGACCGCTTCGTGCTCTACGAGCTCTACGCCGACGCGGACGCCTTCGCCGCGCACAAGGCCTCCCCGCACTTCGCCGCCTGGCGGGTGATCGCCGAGGAGGTCCTCGTCGACCAGGTCAACACGCCCGGCCACCTGCTGGTCACCCACACCGCCGAGGAGTCCGCATGAGCACTGCACCAGGGCCGATCCAGCCCGTCCCGCCGTCGATGGTCCTGCGCCCGGAGCAGATCGAGCGCTTCGACCGCGGCAACGGCGTCGTCACCATCCCGTTCGTCGGCAGGTGGAACTGCGAGGGCAACCGGGTCACCACCGGGATGACCGTCTTCTCGCCCGGCACCGGCATCCCGCTGCACTCGCACAACGTCGAGGAGACCGTCCTCGTGTACGAGGGCGAGGCCACCGCGGTCGTCGGCGACGACGAGTTCGACCTCGTCGCGGGGCAGGCCACCTGGGTCCCGGCCGGCGTCCCGCACTGCTTCCGCAACCGCGGCGAGGGCACGATGACCATCTACTGGGTCTACGGCGGGCGCGACGTCACCCGCACCATCACCGCCACCGGCGAGACGTTCGAGCACCTGTCCGACAGCGACCGCGGGGCCCTGCCGTCGTCGGGCGAGCCGGCATGAGCGCCGTCGTCACCGTCGACCCGGCGACGGGGGAGCGGCTGACCGAGTACGCGGCCTTCTCCGACGCCGACGTGGACGCCGCGCTGGACCGGGCGCAACAGGTCCAGGTGGGCTGGGCCGCCTGCTCCTCCGAGGACCGCGCCGCCGTGCTGCGGCGGGCGGCGGCCGTCCTGCGCGCCGAGGCCGACGACCTCGCCCTGCTGGCCACGCGGGAGATGGGCAAGCCGCTGGCCGAGTCCCGCGCCGAGGTCGAGAAGTGCGCCACGGCCTGCGACTACTACGCCGAGCACGCCGCGGCGTTCCTCGCCGACGAGCCGGTCGCCACCGCCGCGGACCGCAGCTGGATCGGCTACGAGCCGGTCGGCGTGGTGCTGGCGGTCATGCCGTGGAACTTCCCGCTCTGGCAGGTCGTCCGCTTCGCCGCACCGGCGCTCATGGCGGGCAACGCCGCGCTGCTCAAGCACTCGCCCAACACCACCGGCTGCGCGCTCGCGGTGCAGCGGGTGCTCGCCGCCGCGGGAGCGCCGGACGGGCTGTTCACCGCGCTGGTCGTCGCCGAGCCGGACGTGCCGGCGGTGACGGCGCGGCTGATCGGCGACCCGCGCATCGGGGCGGTCACCATCACGGGCAGCGAGCGGGCCGGCCGCGCGGTGGGTGCCGCGGCGGGCGACGCGATCAAGAAGTCGGTCCTGGAGCTCGGCGGCTCGGACCCCTTCGTCGTCCTGGCCGACGCCGACCTGCCGCGGGTCGCCGCCCTGGCCGCGCGGGGTCGGCTCCTCAACGCCGGGCAGAGCTGCATCTCGCCGAAGCGGCTGGTCGTCGACGCCGCCGTCGTCGAGGAGTTCACCGGGCTGCTGGTCGCCGAGGTCGAGGCGCTGACCGTCGGGGACCCCACGGCGCCGGGCACCGACGTCGGCCCGATGGCCCGGGCGGACCTGCTCGAGGGGGTGCACCGCCAGGTCGGGGCCTCCGTCGCGGCCGGCGCCCGGCTGCTCACCGGCGGACGCCGCCTCGAGGGGCCGGGCACCTTCTACGCGCCCACGGTCCTGGCCGACGTCCGGCCCGGGATGCCGGCCCACGACGAGGAGGTCTTCGGCCCGGTCGCCGCGGTCATCGCGGTGGACGGCGACGACGAGGCCGTGCGCGTCGCGAACGACACCAGGTTCGGGCTCGGTGCCAGCGTCTGGACGGGCGACCCGCAGCGCGGGGTCGCCGTCGCCCGCCGGATCCGGTCCGGCGCCGCCTTCGTCAACGCGGTCGTCGCCTCCGACGTCCGCCTGCCCTTCGGCGGCACCCGCGCCAGCGGTTACGGCCGTGAGCTGGCCGCCGCCGGCATCCGCGAGTTCGTCAACGTCCGCACGTGGTGGGTGCTCGACGCGCCCGCCGCCACGGCCCCCGCATCGGAGTGAGCACCATGAGGAACACCCCCCACCGCCTCGGCGTCCTGCTCGGCGACGGCATCGGGCCGGAGATCGTCCCCGCCGCGGTCCGCGTCGTCGACGCGGCGCTGGCCGCCGCCGGGGCCGCGCCGGTCGAGTGGCAGGAGCTGCCCGTCGGCGCCGCGGCCATCGAGACGCACGGCAGCGCCATCCCCGACGTCACCCTGGAGGCGCTGGCCGGGCTCGACGGCTGGCTGCTCGGCCCGCACGACAGCGTCGCCTACCCCGAGCCGCACCGGTCGCAGCTCAACCCGAGCGGCACGCTGCGCAAGCACTTCGACCTGTACGCGAACACCCGCCCGGCCCGCGCCTTCGAGGGCGGCCGGGCGATCGCCCCGGGCACCGACCTGGTGATCGTGCGGGAGAACACCGAGGGCTTCTACGCCGACCGCAACACCCACGCGGGCACCGGGGAGTACATGCCCACCCCTGACGTCGCCATCGCGATGGGCGTCTTCACCCGGCCGCGCATCGAGCGCATCGCCCGGGCCGCGTTCGAGCTGGCCCGGCGCCGGCGCAACAGGCTCACGGTCGTGCACAAGGCCAACGTGCTGCAGCTGAGCTCGGGCCTGTTCAAACGCGTCTGCCTCGAGGTGGCGGAGCAGTACCCCGACGTCGCCGTCGACGACTTCCACATCGACGCGATGACGGTGCACCTGCTGCGCCGGGCCGCCGACTTCGACGTCGTCGTCGCCGAGAACATGTTCGGCGACATCCTCTCCGACCTGACCGGCGAGCTGGCCGGCTCCCTGGGCATCGCGCCGTCCCTCAACGCCTCGGGCGACCGCGCCATGGCCCAGGCCGCCCACGGGTCGGCCCCGGACATCGCCGGGAAGGGGCTGGCCAACCCGATCGCGATGGTCCTCTCGGCGGGGATGCTGCTCGACTGGCTCGGCACGCGGCACGGCGACGCGCGTCTCCGCGACGCCGCGGTCCGGGTGGACGACGGCGTCCGGGCGGCGGTGCGCGACGGCGTCAGCACCGGCGACCTGGGCGGCTCGGCCTCGACGGGGGAGTTCACCGACGCCGTGGTGGCGCGCATCGCCGGGGCCTGAGGTCAGGGGCCGTCGACGTGCAGCCGGCGGGCGGCGGCCCCGGCCAGGGCCAGCGCCCCGGCCGTCGCCCACAGCACCCCGGCCGAGCCGACGCCGGCGGCCAGCAGCCCGACGGTGCTGGGGATGAGCACCTGGCCCAGCCGGTTGCCGGTCAGCCGCAGCGACATCGCCCGGCCGCGCAGCCCGGCCGGGGCCATCTCGGCCAGCCAGGACATGGTCAGCG
This sequence comes from Geodermatophilus siccatus, assembly GCF_900103785.1. Taxonomy (GTDB): domain Bacteria; phylum Actinomycetota; class Actinomycetes; order Mycobacteriales; family Geodermatophilaceae; genus Geodermatophilus; species Geodermatophilus siccatus. The sequence goes on from NZ_FNHE01000004.1 coordinate 97,321, forward strand.
GCTGCCCCACGCCGAGCCCGAGCCCGAGCAGGACGACGAGCGCCGCCGTCCCGGCGACCGGCATCGGCACCGCGACCGCCGCCATCGTCCCCGCGGCCAGCGCGACGCTGGACAGCATCAAGCGCCGTCGCCCGGTCAGCCGCACCAGCCGGCCGAGGAAGAAGCGCGAGGTCATCGAGGCGGCGGCGCGCAGCGTCAGCAGCAGGCCGACGGTGCCGGCGGCCAGCCCGCGGTCGGCGCCGAGCGCGGGCAGGTAGACCAGCGTGATGTCGACGGCGGCGAGCACGACGCAGCTGACGGTCAGCGCGCGCAGCAGGCCGGGCAGGCGCAGCAGCGTGCCCATGCCGCCGGGCTCGGCGGCGTCGCCGGAGCGCTCGCGGACCGGGAACCGCAGGACGACGGTGCACGCCAGCAGCAGGACGGCGATCCCCGCCGCGACGAGGAAGATCGGGCGGGTGTCGGGCAGGGCGCCCTCGCCGCCGGCCACGGTGATCAGGGCGGGGCCGAGCGCCTGCCCCAGCGAGGCGGCGAAGGTGTAGTGCCCGAACGCCGTGTCGAAGCGCCCCGGCCCGGCGGTGTTGGCCACGGCCGCCTGCTGGCCCACGACCGAGAGCAGGTGGCCGGTGCCGAGCACCACGCTGCCGGCCACCAGCCCGGCCGCCCCGCCGCGCCCGCTGGCGAGGACGACCGCCGAGAGCAGCAGCAGGACCGCCCCGGCCAGCATCACCCGCCGCTCGCCGAACCGGTCGGTGGCCTGCCCCGAGGGGACGGCGAGCACCAGCGGGACGACGGCGAACGAGGCGGTCAACGCGCCCAGCCAGGCGGTCGGCACGTCCAGCTCGATCGCCCGGTAGGCGGTCGTCGGGCGCAGCACGAAGGTGACCACCTGGGTGAGCGCCGAGTGCGCGAGCAGCAGCCCGAGCATCCGCCGTCCCCCGGGGAGCCGCGCGCTCACGCCGGCGACCGGTCGGCGGCAGCCGCGGTCCCGGCAGTCAGGCTCCCGGCGGCGCGGGCGGCCAGGCTGGTCTCCACGTGCCGGCGCATGAGGTCGGTGGCCGCCGCGGCGTCGCGGTCGGAGACCGCCTCGACCAGCAGCCGGTGCTCCTCGGCCCGCCGGGCGGCCTCCTCCTCGCTGCGCCCGGCCCGCAGCGCGTGCCGCCGGTAGCGGTCGGTCTTGTCCCACAGGCCGTCGAGGGTCTCGACCAGCAGCGCGTTGTGCGAGGCCCGGTACAGCGCCGAGTGGAACCGCCGGTGACTCGCCAGCTGGGCCGGCGACGGGTCCGGAGCCAGCGACTCCAGCCGGGCCAGGCTGTCGGCCATCTCGGCGAGGTCGGCGGCGGTGCGGCGCTGGGCGGCCAGGCCGGCGGCGAGCGGGTCGAGGTCCTGCCGCAGCTCGACGAGGTCGCGCGCCTCCGCGGCGTCGAGCGGGGCCACCCGGGCGTCGCGGTGCGCGCCGAGCTCGACCAGACCCTGCTGGGCCAGCCGCCGCAGGGCCTCGCGCAGCGGGGTGGTGCTGACGCCGATCCGCCGGGCCAGGGTGGCCTGGTTGAGCACCGAGCCCGGCTCGAGCTCGCCGCCGAGGACCATCTCCCGCACCCGCGCGTAGGCCAGCTCGCTCTTGGTGGCGACGCCGGTCCCGTGCACCCTCACAACCTCCGTACCTCGCTGAGCTGCACATCTCCGGTGGAGCTGCGCCCCGACCTCCCCAGGTTATAACCTCGGTCCATGACCGACGCGCCGGCCCACGCCACGACGGACCTCTCCGACGACCACCCCGAGGCGCAGGTGTGCGACCCGGTGTTCCAGGCCTTCGGCGACCGGCCGGCGTTCAGCGGGCCGGTCACCACGCTCAAGGTCTTCGAGGACAACGCCCTGGTCCGCGCCGCCGTCGAGCAGCCGGGGGAGGGGCGGGTGCTCGTCGTCGACGGCGGCGGCTCGCTGCGCTGCGCGCTCTTCGGCGGCAACCTCGCCGTGCTCGCGGCGCAGAACGGCTGGGCCGGCGTGGTGGTCAACGGCGCGGTGCGCGACGCCGACGAGCTCGACGCCCAGCCGATCGGGGTGCGCGCGCTGGCCACCCACCCGCGGCGCAGCGTCAAGGGCCTGCACTCGGGCCAGGTCGGGCTGCCGGTCGTCTTCGCCGGCGTGGTGTTCCGCGAGGGGGAGTGGCTGGCCGCGGACCGGGACGGGATCGTCGTCCTGCCCGCGCCGCCGGCCTGAGCGTCAGCGGCGGCGCAGCACCCGGGCCAGCCGGTGCCCGCGCCCGGAGAGCAGCTCCGCGGTCGTCACCGGCTCGGGGACGTCGGCCGGCGCGGCGTGCCGCTCCCGCAGCCGGGTGCGGACCTCCGCGGGGGTGTGCGCCCGGCGCTGCCGCTCGCCGCGGGCCAGCACCGCCCCGGTCGCCGCGACGCCGGCGAGACCGGCCAGGCCGAGCAGCTTCGACACCCGCACGGTCCTGACGGTAGCGCCGTGCCCGAGCCGGGCCCGGAGGAGGCGGTCGACCTCACCCGCACCGGCGAGGTGCGGGTCGCGCACGGCGGCGCGACGGGCGGCGGGTCCGGCCGGACCTGCTCGAGCGCTCAGCGCACCCGGTAGGTCGTCTGCACCATCCCGCCGGGGAAGGTGCGGGTGCGGACGTGGTCGAGCAGCACGTCGGCCGGCAGCGGCCCGAACGGCGTGTGCCCCTCGCCGATGAGCACCGGCACCCGGGAGAGGGTCAGCTCCCCGACCAGCCCGGCGGCGAGGAAGTCGTGCACCGCCCGTCCGCCGTCGACGTAGACGCGGCGGTACCCGGCGGCGGTCAGCGCGGCGACCGCCTCGTCGAACGAGCGGTGCAGGGTGACGCGGGGGTCGGGCTCCAGCGTGGTGCTGAGGACGTGCACCGGCTTGCCCTGGTAGGGCCACTCGGCCAGCGGGGCGATCACCTCGTAGGTGCCGCGGCCCATGACCAGCGCGTCGATCCCGGCGACGAACTCGGCGAACCCGAAGTCGCCGCCCTCGCCGTCGTCCGGGGCGCCGCCGGCGTCCTCGCCGCCGGTCAGCCAGGCGAGGTCGCCGTCGGGACGGGCGATGAACCCGTCGACGCTCATGCCGAGGAACACCGCACCGGTGAAGGACGCGTCCATGCCGGCAGGGTGCCCGACGGCACCGACGGGACGGGTCGTATCAGCTCAGGACTGTCGTACCTCTGAGCTACACCAGGCATGCGCCACCTCCCCCTGGTGTTGAACAGAGCACGGGGGAACCGCCCAGGAGGGCACCATGTCCGAGGCCATCGTCAGAGCAACCCACCCCACCCACTGGGGCCGGCCGGACATCGCCGGCGACCTGATCGCGGTCGCCGTCACCCCCGGCGCAGCCCCGCCCCGCGAGCTCCGCATCCGGCCCGAGCTGTACGAGCGCATGCTCACCCAGCTGACGCCCGACGAGCGCGCCGCGGTGGCCGGCCGCCGCCTGCTGGGACCGTCCCCGGGCGTGCCCGTCGTGGTCGACCCCGCGCTGCCGGCCTTCCCGGGGTTCGAGGTCGTCCGCGCCCGGCCGGAGGCCCCCGGCCGGGCGCACGCCGCGGCCGCCTGAGAGGACCCCCTGCTCCCCACGCCTCGTGGCCCCGTCCAGCGGGTCGGCACGAGCGTGCGAGTGGTGAGGAGGACGGGGTCCTTCCACCTGCAGGGGCCGCCCTGTCACCTCACCAGCGCGGCCCGCGTCGCGCCGATCCGCACGACGGTGTCGCCGGGCTCCTCGACGCCGTCGTCGTGGGTGACGCAGACCACGACCCGGCCGGCGAGCGCCGCCCGCAGGTCGCGCAGCAGCGCCGCGGCGGTGGGCGGGTCGAGGTGCGCGGTCGGCTCGTCGAGCAGCACGACGTCCCGGTCGGCCAGCAGCGCCCGCGCCGCGGCTAGCCGGCGCCGCTCGCCGCCGGACAGCGCGGTGCCGCCCGCGCCGACCGGGGCGTCCAGGCCCGCGGGCAGCGCGGCCAGCAGCCCGCCGAGCCCGGTGGCGTCGAGTGCCGCGCGCATCCGGGCCTCGCCGTCCGGCCCGGCCAGTCCGCCCCGCGGCGCGGCGAGGGCCAGGTTGGCGCGGATGCTCGAGGCGAACACGTGCGCGTCCTGGGGTAGCCACGCGATGCGGGAGCGGACGCCGTCCCCGGTCAGCCGCGCGGTGTCGACGCCGCCCAGCGCGTAGCTGCCCGCTCGGGGCCGCAGGGCGGCGAGCAGCACGGCGAGGAACGTCGACTTGCCGGCACCCGAGGGCCCGCGCACGACCAGCCAGCCGGCGTCCGCGTCGGCCCGGGCCGTCAGACCGCGGAGCACGTCCGGGCCGCCGGGCCAGCCGGCCACCAGGCCGTCGGCCGCGAGCGTGCGCACCGGCGCCGGGACGGGGAGCGGGTCGGCGGGGTCCGCCGGCACCGGCGCGGTGAGGACGGCGTCGAGCCGGTCGCGGGCGTCGGCGAGCGTGCCGCGCCGCTGCAGCGCGATCACGAGCCCGGCCAGCGGCTCGGCCAGGGCCAGCGGTGCGAGCGCGACCGCCGCGATCGCCGGGCCGGTCACCCCCGCCGTGGCACCGGCCGCCGCCGCGGCGACCGCGGCCAGCCCGGTGCCCAGGACGACGACCCCGGTACCCAGGGCGCCGGCGCGGGTGCGGGCGCGGTCGGCTCCGGTGCGGTCGGCGGCGAGCGCGGCGAGGTCGGCCGCCGTCCGCCCTGCCAGGCCGTGCGCCCGCAGATCGGCCGCGCCCTCGAGCGCGGTGGTGGTCTCGCGCAGCGCGGCCACCCGCAGCGCCGCCTCGGCGCGCGCGGCGCCGGCGTCCACCCGCCGGTGCGCGAGCAGCACCAGCGCGACGGTGGTCAGCAGGACCGCCGCCGCGGCGCCGGCCGCGGCGGGGGAGACCAGCGCCAGGGCGCCGACGGTCGCGGTGCTCACGGTGCCGGCCACCAGGGCGGGCGGGACGACGCGCACGGAGAGGTCCTGCACCAGACCCACGTCGCCGACCACGCGGGCCAGCGCCGAGCCCGGCGTGCGGTCGGCTGCGACGCCCTGGGCGGCCAGCGCCCGCCAGACCCGCACGCGCAGGTCCGCGGCCAGCCGGAGCGCGGCGTCGTGCGCGGTCATCCGCTCCACCCAGCGCAGCCCGGCGCGGCCCAGCCCGAACGCCCGGACGCCGACGATCGCCACCAGCAGGGTGAGCACCGGCGGCATCTCGGCGGCCCGCACGATCAGCCAGCCCGAGACGGCGGTGAGCGCCACGCCCGCGCCGGCCGAGGCGGTACCGGCGGCGACCGCGCGCACGAGCGCCCGCGGCGGCCAGCGCAGCCCGGGGCCGGTGGTCGTCGCACCCGCCGGTGCCGGTGCGGCGGCGGGTGCGACGGTCTCGTGGCCGTCCGGGGCCGATGGCCACGACGTCGTCGCACCCGCCACGGGACGATCGGTCGCGGCCGGGGACGCGAGGTCGACGGTGCGGTCGGCGAGGGCCGCCAGGCCTGCGTCGTGGGTGACCAGCAGGACGCTCACCGTGCCGCGCAGCCCGGCCAGCACCGCGGCCACCCGGGCGGCGGCCGCGTCGTCCAGGTGCGCGGTCGGCTCGTCGAGCAGCAGCAGCCGGGCGCCGCGGCGGACCCGCACCAGCGCGCGGGCCAGCGCCACCCGCTGCAGCTCGCCGGGGGAGAGGGTGGTGCAGTCGCGGCCGGCCAGATCGGCCGCGCCGACCCGGGCCAGCGCCTCGATGACGTGGGCCTCGCCCACCAGCTCGTCCACACCGGCCTCGGAGTCCGCGTGCCGGCGCAGCTCGTCGGCGACGGTCGCGCCGGTGGTGCGCGGGTGCTGCGACGCGTACGCGACGCCGCCGGCCGGGACGCCGGACACCGTGCCGTGCACCTCCGCGGCCGGGTCGGTCAGCCCGGCGAGGACGGCGAGCAGCGTCGACTTGCCCGAGCCGCTGGCGCCGCGCACGGCGACGATCTCGCCCGGCCGGATCGCGAGGTCCACCAGGGGCAGCGCCGGGACCCTGCGGCCGGCGAAGCGGACGGTCAGCCCGGTGACGGCCACGTCGGCGCCGCGCGGGTCGTCGTCCTCCGCCGTCGGGGCGGCGGTGGCGACCGGGGTGGCGAGCACCGCGCGGGCCTCGGCGGCCGCGAGCGCGGCGTCCTCCCCGGCGTGGTGGGCGGCACCCAGGTTGCGCAGCGGCGCGAAGGCCTCGGGCGCCAGCAGGAGCGCGGTGAGGCCGACGGCCAGGTCGAGGTCGCCGTGCACCAGCCGCAGGCCGACGGTGACCGCGACCAGCGCCACCGACAGCGTGGCGAGCAGCTCGAGCACCAGTGCGGAGAGGAAGGCCAGCCGCAGGACCGACAGGGTGCGCCGGCGCGAGGCGTCGCCGAGCTCGGCGAGCGCCGCGGCCTGCTCGGCGGCGCGGCCCAGGCCCACCAGCACCGGCAGCCCGCGGACCAGTTCGGCGACGTGCGCGGCGAGGCGGTCCAGCGCCCGGGCGGCGGCGGCCGTGCCGTCGCGGGTGGTCAGGCCGACCAGCACCATGAACAGCGGCACCAGCGGCAGGGTGACCGCGACCAGTCCGGCGGAGAGCAGGTCGGTCCAGGCGAGCACGACGAGCAGCACCGGCGGCACGACCAGCGCCTGCGCGAGCGCGGGGAGGCGGGTGGCGAGCGCGGGCCCGAGCTCGGCCAGCCGGGTGGTCGCCAGCAGCGCCGCCGGGCCGGGACCCCCGGCCGCCGCGACCGCCACGGGGGAGGCGGCGAGCCGGGCGGTCAGCGCCGCGCGCAGCTGCTCCTCGGCGCGCCGGGCGTCCCGCGCCGCCGTCAGCTCACCGGCCCAGCCGGCCAGCGCGCGCAGCAGACCGCCCGCGGCGGCGAGGAGCAGCGGGCCGGTCAGTGCGCCGTCGTCCTGACCGGCCGCGCGGGCCACCGCGTGCGCCAGCCCGGCCGCCAGCAGCACCAGCCCGGCCACCTGGCCGAGTGCGGCGAGCGCGGCACGGACCAGCGCCCCGGTCACGCCCGGCACGCCGGCCAGCGGACCGAGCAGGCCCCGGTCCGACCTCACGCGTGCGCCCCGGCGGGCTCGCCGTGCTGCGGCTCGGCGGTCAGCCGCTTGCGGAACACCCAGTAGGTCCACGCCTGGTAGCCGAGCACCACGGGCAGTCCGATCCCGGCGGCCCAGGTCATCACCGTGAGCGTGTAGTCGCTGACCGAGGCGTCGGCGATCGTCACGTCGAAGGTCGGGTCGATCGTCGAGGGGACGACGACCGGGTACGCGGCGCCGAACAGCGTCGCGGCCGCCGCGACCAGCATCGCGCCCCACGCGGCGAAGGCCTGGCCCTCGCGGCCCACCCGCAGCCGGGCCCAGGCGACCAGGACGGCGAGCGCGGCGACCAGCCACAGCGCCCCGGTGGCCGGCGTGCCGTACCGCAGGTGCACCAGGCCGGCCCAGGCCAGCAGCGGCAGCGCGGCCACCGGCGACCACCGCAGCGCGAGGCGCCGGGCCGCCGCCCGCAGGGGGCCGTCGGTCTTCAGCGACAGGAACACCGCGCCGTGCACCACCGAGAAGGCCAGGACGGCGACCGCGCCCAGCAGCGCCGACCAGCCCAGCCCGGAGAAGGCGCCACCGACCCGGTCGCCGTCGGCGTCGATCGGCAGGCCCAGGGTGGTGGCCCCGAGCGCCGCGCCGATGCCGGCCGCGGCGACGAGCGAGCCCGCGGTGATCACCCGCGTCCAGGTGGTGTCCCACGCGTCGGTGTGGTGGGAGTGCCGCCACTCGAAGGCGACCGCCCGGACGATCAGGCCGAACAGCACCAGCACGAAGGGCAGGTACAGCGCCGGCAGCCAGGTGGCGTACCAGCCCGGGAAGGCGGCGAAGACCGCGCCGACGGCGGTGATCAGCCAGACCTCGTTGCCGTCCCAGAGCGGGCCGATGGTGCGCAGCATCAGGTGCCGCTCGGCCGTACGGCGGCCGAGCACCGGCAGGAGCGCGGCGACGCCGAAGTCGAAGCCCTCGAGCAGCAGGAAGCCGGTCCACAGCAGCGCGACGGCGGCGAACCACAGGGTCTGCAGGTCCACGGGGAAGCTCCTGGGTGGGTGGTCGGACGAGGACTCAGTAGGCGAAGGACAGGACGTCGTCGTCGGCGTCGCGGCGGGACTCCGGCGTCCCCCCGGTCGGGGTGCCGGGGGTGGGGGCGCCGTCCCCGGTCGTCACGCCGCGGCGCACGAAGCGGGTGATCAACCACAGCTCGACGACGGCCAGCGCGCCGTAGACGAGGGTCAGCAGCGACAGCGACGTCCAGACCTCGGCGGCGCTGATGCCGGGGGAGACGGCCTGGGCGGTGAAGAAGTACGTCTGCTCGCCGACCGGGACGTCGGGGTTCGGGTACACCACGAACGGCTGGCGGCCCATCTCGGTGAAGACCCACCCGGTCGCGTTGGCCACGAACGGCGCGGCGACGGCGAGCAGCGAGCCGTGGACGCCGAGCCGCGAGGTCGGCACCCGGCCCTTCCGGGTGGCCCACAGCGCGTAGGCGGCGACCCCGGCCGAGACCGCGCCCATGCCGATCATGAGCCGGAAGCTCCAGTAGGTGACGCCCAGCAGCGGCGTGTAGTCGATCTCCTCGCCGGCCAGCGCGCCGAACCGCGACGGGTCGTCGGGGTAGGTCGCGCCGTAGACGGCGGCGTACTCCTCCTGCAGCTCGTTGACCCCGGGGACGGCGGTCGAGAAGTCGCCGTGCGCCAGGTATGAGAGCAGGTACGGGACGGTGATCGAGTGGACGTCGTCGCACTCGTTGGAGCCGAGCTTGCCCCAGGCGAACACCGAGAAGGACGCCGGCGCCTCGGTCTCGCAGAGCGCCTCGGCCGAGCTCATCTTGAGCGGCTGCTGCTCGTACATGAGCTTGCCCTGCCAGTCGCCGGTGAGGGCGACGAGGACGAAGGCCGCCAGCGACACGAAGCCGCCCAGCCGCACCGAGCGGCGGCACACGGCGTGGTCGACGTCCGTGGTCGGCTGCCCGGCCAGCTTGCGCCGGCGCAGGTGCCACAGGCCGATGCCGACCAGCAGGGCGCCGGCGACCATGAGCGCGGCGACGATCGCGTGGCTGAAGGCGGCCAGCGCGGTGTTGTTCGTCAGGACGGCGAGGAAGTCGACCTGCACCGGGCGGCCGGTGGCGTCGTCGACCTCGACGCCGACCGGGTGCTGCATCCAGGAGTTGGCCGCGATGATGAAGTACGCGCTGACGATCGAGCCGACCACCGCGGCCCACAGCGCGGCGAGGTGCAGCTTCTTCGGGATGCGGCCCCAGCCGAAGATCCACAGCCCGAGGAAGGTCGACTCGAGGAAGAAGGCCAGCAGCGCCTCGAGGGCCAGCAGCGAGCCGAAGACGTCGCCGACGAAGCGCGAGTACTCGCTCCAGGCCAGGCCGAACTGGAACTCCTGCACGAGGCCGGTGGCCACGCCGAGCACGAAGTTGATCAGGTAGATGCGGCCCCAGAAGCGGGTCATCCGCAGCCACTCGGGCTTGCCGGTGCGCACCCAGAGGGTGTGCATGACGGCGACCAGGACCCCCAGGCCGATGGTCAGGGGGACCATCAGGAAGTGGTAGACGGTCGTGATGCCGAACTGCCAGCGCGCCACGTCCAGGACGTCCACCGCGGGCCCCTCTCCGGTCGTCGTACGATCGACACGTTCTTTCTACGCCTCGTAGAAGAGCAACTTCTACAAGACGTAGAACATGCCGGTGTGATCCCGGGGACAGGAGGAGCCGTGGCATCGCTGGGAGATCTCGAGCGGGCGGTCATGGACCGGCTCTGGTCGGCCGAGGGGCCGCTGGCGGCGGCCGAGCTGCGCGACGGCCTGGCCGGCCGCGGCCTGGCGCTGACCACCGTGCACACCGTGCTGTCGCGGCTGGAGCAGAAGGGCTTCGTCGTCCACGACGAGGGCCGGCCGCGGCGCTTCCGCGCCCGCGGCACCCGTGCGGACCACGCCGCCGAGCTCATGCACGAGGTGCTCGGCCAGGCCGGGGACCGGCAGGCGGTGCTGGCCCGCTTCGTCGGCGGTGTCGACCCCGACGAGGCCCGGCTGCTGCGCGAGCTGCTGGCCGCCGCCGGCCCGGACGACGAGCCCCGCTGACCTTGCTGCCCGCCACCGCGGCCGCCCTCGCCGTCCTGTCCGCCCTGCTGGCGTGGCCGGTGCCGGCGCTGCTGGCCCGCGCCCGCTGGCCGCGGCGCGACCCGCTGGTGGCCCTGGTCTGCTGGCAGGCGGTCGGGCTGGCCGGCGGCCTGTCGATCATCGGCGCGCTGCTGGTGCACGGCCTCGCGCCGTGGGGCCACTCGCTGCCCGAGGCGGCGTGGGCCGTGGCCACCGGGCACCCCGCCGAGGCGCCGGTCCGCGGGGACCACTGGGTCACCCTGACCCTCGCCGCCGTCCTGGCCACCGAGCTGGTCGGTGTCCTGCTGCTCTCCTGGGTCCGGACCACCCGCACCCGCCGCCGGCACCGCGAGCTGCTGGAGCTCGTCGTCCAGCCGGCCTCGCTGCCCGACGCGCGGCTGCTGGAGCACCCCGCTCCGGTCGCCTTCTGCATCCCCGGCGCGCGACCGCTGCTGGTGCTGTCCTCCGGCATGGTGGCCGAGCTCGACGACGCCCAGCTGGCCGCCGTCGTCGCGCACGAGCGGGCGCACCTGCGCGAGCACCACCACCTGTACCTGCTGCCGTTCGTGGCGTGGGAGGCCGCGCTGCCGGTGCTGCCCGCCGCGGCCCGCGCGCACGCCGCGGTGCGCACGCTGGTGGAGATGCGTGCCGACGACGTCGCGCTCGGCTCGCTGCCCGGGAGAGCGCCCCGTCGGACGCTGGCGCAGGCGATCGTCGTCGCGGCCGACGGGGCCGGGGGAGGGGGAGTGCCGATCGGAGCGCTCGCGGTCACCGGCAGCGCGGTCGGGGCGCGCGTGGTGCGGCTGCTCGAGCCGCCGTCCCCGCTGCCGACGTGGGCACGGGTGCTCGCGCTGCTCTCGGCCGGCCTGCTGCTCCTGGTCCCGACCGCGCTGCTGCTCCTGCCGGCCGTCCTCTAGGCCGGTGCGGACGCCGTCCGAGGCATCGACGCCTGAGCCCCGACGGCGCCCCACCGCGTTGACCATGGGGTCGGTGCGGCCCCGGACGGCGGGTCGGCGCGTGTCGCCTGCGACGACCCCGTGATCGACTCCGCCGGCGTGCAGGTCGCCGGGCCTACGGCGGTGCAGCAGGCTGGCGGACGTGTCCGGGACCGACGTGACCCCGTTCCGCGTGGACGTGCCCCGGGTGGAGGTCGACGACCTGTACGACCGCTACGTCGTCCACGGCGGCGAGTGGGGCGCGTACGTCGGGCGCGACCTCGCCGCCGCCGACGCGGCGCACGTCGCCGGGCTGCACGTGACGATGACGCCCGGGCCGGCCGCTGACGGCGACCCGGCCGCCGAGGAGGAGGTGGCGCACTACACCCGCGAGCTGTCCGGCTACGCCGAGCTGCAGGGCACCCGGCCGCTGGCGCTGGCGCCCGCGCCGACCGACTCGCCGGCCGGGCTGCTCGCCTGGATCGCCGAGCGGTTCGCCGAGTGGACCGACCCGGCGAGCGAGATCGACGTCGACCAGCTGCTGACCAACGTCGCCGTCCACTGGTTCACCCGCACCGGGCCCTCGCCCGCGCAGCTCTACTCGGAGCGCGCGCACACGCCGGCGCCGGGGTGGTCGCGGGAGGTGCCGACCGGCGTGGCGGTGCTCCCGCACGACCTCTTCCGGCCCCCGCGGGCGGCGGTGGCACAGGTGGTCGACCTCGTCTCGTGGACCGAGTTCGACCGCGGTGGCCACGTCGCGGCGATGGAGGTCCCCGACCTGCTGGTCGAGGAGCTCCGCCGGTTCGTGCGCGCGGTCGCCCGCTGACCTGCCCGGCTCAGGCGCGGGTCACAGCGGCCGGAACCCCCGCAGCCGCAGGCTGTTGGTCACCACGAACACCGAGCTGAACGCCATCGCCGCGCCCGCGATCATCGGGTTGAGCAGCCCGGCCATGGCCAGCGGGACAGCCGCGACGTTGTAGGCGAACGCCCAGAACAGGTTGCCCTTGATGACCGCGAGGGTGCGCCGGGCGAGCCGGATGGCGTCGGCCGCCGCGCGCAGGTCGCCGCGCACCAGCGTGAGGTCGGAGGCCTGGATCGCCACGTCGGTGCCGGTGCCCATGGCCAGCCCCAGGTCGGCCTGCGCCAGCGCCGCGGCGTCGTTCACCCCGTCGCCGACCATCGCCACGACCCGGCCCTCGCCCTGCAGCCGCTTCACGACGGCGACCTTCTCCTGCGGCAGCACCTCGGCGACCACGTCGCCGATGCCCACCTCGGCGGCGACCGCGCGGGCCACCGTCGCGTTGTCGCCGGTCAGCAGCACCGGGTGCAGACCCAGCTGACGCAGCCGGCGGACCGCCTCGGCCGAGGTCGGCTTCACCGCGTCGGCGACGGCGAGCACCCCGCGGGCGACGCCGCCCCAGGCCACGAGCACGGCGGTCCGGCCGACCGCCTCCGCGGCGTCCTGCGCCCGGGTGAGCTCCACCGGGACGTCGACGCCGGCGAGCAGGCCGGCCCGCCCGACGAGCACCGCCGTCCCGTCGACGACCCCGCGCACACCGAGCCCGGCCTCGTTGGCGAACCCGGTGACCGGCCGCAGCGGGCCGGTGCGCTCGGTCGCGGCCGCGGCGATCGCCCGGGCGACCGGGTGCTCGGAGCCGGACTCGACCGCGCCGGCCAGCGCCAGCACCCGGTCGGCGTCCTGCCCGGTCGCGGCGACGACGTCGTGCAGGGTCATCCGGCCGGTGGTGACCGTGCCGGTCTTGTCCAGCACCACGGTGTCGACCGCCCGCGTGGACTCCAGGACCTCCGGGCCCTTGATGAGGATCCCGAGCTGCGCACCGCGACCGGTGCCGACCATGAGCGCGGTCGGCGTGGCCAGCCCCAGCGCGCAGGGGCAGGCGATGATCAGCACCGCGACCGCGGCGGTGAAGGCGGCGGGCAGGCCGGCCGAGGCGCCGATCCAGAAGCCCAGGGTCGCGGCGGCCAGCGCCAGCACGACCGGCACGAAGACGCCGGAGACCCGGTCGGCCAGCCGCTGCACCGCGGCCTTGCCGTTCTGCGCCTCCTCGACCAGCCGCGCCATCTGCGCCAGCTGCGTCTCCGACCCCACGCGCGTGGCCCGCACGACCAGGCGGCCGCCGGCGTTGACGGTGGCACCGACGACCGTGTCACCGGGGCCGACCTCCACCGGCACCGACTCCCCGGTGAGCATCGAGGCGTCGACGGCCGAGGCGCCCTCGGTCACCACGCCGTCCGCGGCGATCTTCTCCCCGGGCCGGACGACGAAGCGGTCGCCCACGGCCAGCCGGTCGACCGGCACCCGGGTCTCGGCGCCGCCGCGCAGCACCGAGACCTCCTTGGCGCCGAGCTCCAGCAGTGCCCGCAGCGCCGCCCCGGCCCGCCGCTTGGAGCGGGCCTCGGCGTACCGCCCGGCGAGGATGAACGTCGTCACCCCGGCCGCGGCCTCGAGGTAGATGTTCGCGCTGCCGTCGGTGCGGCCGATGGTCAGCTCGAACGGGTGCGTCATGCCCGGCTCGCCGGCCGTGCCGAGGAACAGGGCGTACAGCGACCAGAGGAACGCCGCCCCGGTGCCCAGGGAGACCAGCGTGTCCATCGTCGCTGCGCCGTGCCGCAGGTTGGTCCACGCGGCGCGGTGGAACGGCAGCCCGCCCCACACGACGACCGGCGCGGCCAGCGTCAGCGAGAGCCACTGCCAGTAGGTGAACTGCAGCGCCGGGACCATCGCCATCGCGACCACCGGCACGGTGAGCACGGTGGACACGAGCAGGCGCTGCCTCACGGCACGCGTCGGGTCGTCGTCGGCGGCGGGCTCGGCGTCGGCCGCGGGCGGCTCGGGCAGCGCCGCGGTGTAGCCGGTCTTCTCGACCGTGGCGATCAGGTCGTCGGTCGTGACGTCGCCGCCGAAGGAGACCCGCGCCTTCTCGGTGGCGTAGTTGACCGTCGCCGTGACGCCGTCCATCCGGTTCAGCTTCTTCTCGACGCGGGCGGCGCACGAGGCGCAGGTCATGCCGCCGATCAGCAGCTCGACCTCGCCGGTCCGGACATCGGGGGTGCTCATGTGCTGGGTCTCCTCAGCCGCCGTGCCCGTGCGCGGCGGACTCGTCGGCCGCCGTCCCGGTGACCTGCACCGTGAACGCGGCGGTGTGCACGGCGTCGCCGTGCCGGAAGTCGAGGAACAGCCGGTGGGTGCCGGCGGACGGCGCGGTCGCCGCGAAGGCGACGTGCGGGCCGGGGGCCGGGGCGACGTGCGCGTCCTCGACGGGGTGCACGTGCAGGTACTCGAGGTCGCCCTCGCGCAGTGCCACCAGGTGCCCGTAGGCGCCCAGGTAGGGCTGCAGGTCCGTGACCGGGCGGCCGTCGCGGCTGACACTGAAGGTGAGTTCGGACTCCGCGCCCGCGGTCGGCTCCCCGGTCAGGACGACGGTGTAACCGTCGACCTCGGTCACCGCGGCCGGCTCGGGCAGCGGCTGGGGGTCGTAGGTGCCGGCCACCTGCAGGTCGGCGGTCAGGGCGATGCCCTCGGTGTCGTCGTCCTCGCCCGCGGCGGCCGGCGTCGTGTCGGCCACCAGGCGCCAGCTGCCGGGGGTGAGGGTGAGGGGCACCCGCCACGTGCCGTCGGGCGCGCGGTCGGGGTGCACGTGCTGGTAGCCGGAGAGGTCGGCGCGGACGGCGACGAGGTGCAGGTCCTCGCCGTGGTCCTGCCTGTACTCGGTCACCGGGGCGCCGTCGGGGCCGAGGACCCGGAACGCCACGGTCGCCGTCCCGGCGGCGGGCTGCTCCCCGAGGACGTCGAGGACGTAGCCGGCGCCGGTCGCTGCGTGCTCCGGCGCCGGAGCGGCCGCGGCGGGGTGCGCCTCGGGGGTCCTCACCGGGCCGACCGCCGCGCCGACGCCCACGGCCGCGGCGAAGACGGCGCCGAGGCCGGCGGCGACGACGGCGAGCCTGACCGGGGTCCGCACGAGGAACTCCCTCAGCTCGCGACCGAGTAACCGGCCTCCTCGACGGCGGCGCGCACGGCGTCGTCGTCGACGGGCTCGGTGCTGGTGACGGTCAGGCCGCCGCTGGTCAGGTCGACGTCGACGGTGGCGACCCCGGGGACGGCGCTGACCTCCTCGGTCACGGCGTCGACGCAGTGGCTGCAGGTCATGCCGACGACGGTGTAGCTGGTGGTGCTCACGCTGGACTCCTGTGGGCGGTAGGGGTGGGGGTGGGTCAGGACCGGACGAGGCGGGCGATCGCCTCGGAGGCCTCGCGGACCTTCTCGTCGGCCTCGCGGCCACCGGCCTGGGCGGCCTGGACGACGCAGTGCGACAGGTGCTCCTCGACCAGGCCGAGGGCGACCGACTGCAGCGCCTTCGTCATCGCCGAGACCTGCGTGAGGATGTCGATGCAGTACTTCTCGTCCTCGACCATCCGCTGCAGGCCGCGGGCCTGGCCCTCGATGCGGCGCAGCCGCTTGAGGTAGTCGTCCTTGCGGTGGATGTAGCCGTGCTGGCTGCTGGTCTCCACGGTGTGTCCTCCCGATGCGTCCGGTGGGCGCTCGGGAACAACCATACCCCCCTAGGGCATGTTTCGCCGTGCGTCGTCGGTCACCCGTCGGCGTCGCGCGCCCGCAGCCGGTCCACCGTGGCCTGCAGCCGCGCGGTGTCGGCGCGGGCGTCGGCCAGCTCGTCCTGCAGCCCGAGGATCACCTCGGCCGAGGCGAGGGTGTGCCCGTCGTCGAGCAGGCCGCGCAGCCGCGCGGCGAGGGCCAGCTGGTGGCGGGAGTAGCGGCGGTGCCCGCCCGGCGAGCGGTGGGGCTGGAGGACGCCGGCGGTGTCGAGGCTGCGCAGGAAGGCCGCCTGGACGCCGAGCAGCTCCGCGGCCTGGCTCATGGTCAGCGCGGGGAAGTCCGGGTCGTCGAGACGGCCGATCGGGTCGTCGTCCCGGGAGGCGGGTGCGGGCATGGCGATCCTCCGGGGTCTGCGGGGTGGCACGGGGCCGGGAAAGCGCGAGGGCCGGGTCCGCACGGACCCGGCCCTCGGGGAGTCGCCGCCGATCAGCTCTCGACGGACTTGCGCTCGGACGTCTCGCCCTCGATGGTGCGCCCCTCGACGGCGGCCGGCGTGTCGGCACGGGTCACCGTGATCTTGCGGGCCCGCGCCTTCTCGGCGACCGGGATGCTCACGGTGAGCACGCCGTCGTGGTAGTGCGCCTCGAGGCGGTCGGTGTCCAGGCTCCTGCCGAGCACGAGCTGCCGGGTGTAGCTGCCGTACGGGCGCTCCGCGATCGCCCACTCGGCGTTCTCCAGCTGCGGCACCGAGCGCTCCGCGGTGACGGTCAGCGTGGTGCCCTCGACCTGCAGGTCGATCGAGCCGGGGTCGACGCCCGGCAGGTCGAAGTGGGCGACGAAGTTGTCACCGACGCGGTAGGCGTCCATCGGCATGCCCGACAGCGGGCGGGCGGTCAGCCCACCGCCTCGGCCGGTCAGCTGGTCGAGCGCGCGGAAGGCGGCGTTCGTGGCGGCGAACGGGTCATAGGCGGTCAGCATGGCCATCGCTGTGTCAACCTCCTGTGTTCGTGCTGGCGTGTTCGCTGCCCGAGGTGAACCTCTAGTGGCGACTAGAGAATACCTCGATCATGCACCCCAGTAAACATCCTCTGCGGAGCTTTGTTCCCGTTCTCCGGTCGACCGTCGCGGGCGGGCGGACGTGCCGCACTGCCGGTGCGCCGCACGCACGCCCAGGCGTGAGCGGGGTCCCCCCGGGGCAGGAGACGCCCGTGGACGACACCAGTGCCCCCCGAGCGCAGGGGGAGACCGAGCAGCAGCGCGGCGACCTGGAACCCGCGGTGACCACCGACCTCGACGGCGACGTCGCGACGCTGACCGTCGGTGGGGAACTGACCGAGGAGGCCCGCCGTCCGCTGGTGCGGACGATGACCGACCTGATGCTCAGCCGGCCGGACCTGCGGCGGGTGCGGCTGGACCTGCGCGCGGCCACGTACCTCAACTCCGCCGGGATGGCCGTGCTGGTGCAGCTGCAGAAGCTGGGCCAGCCGCGGGGCGTGGAGGTCGCGCTCGTCGCCCCGCCCGCCGCGGTCGCCCGGCCCCTGCAGCTGTCCGGGCTGTGGCTGCGCTTCCCCGTCGAGGAGCAGCAGGCGGTGGAGGACGACCGGGTCGACCGGGAGGGCGGCGCCGGCTGAGTGCCGGTGTCGCGGACGGCGCGTCGCGGTCCAGCTCCTAGCCTGACCGGGTGCCGTCGAGCCACCCCCACAGCCACGGTCCCGACCCGGACGCGCCGCCGCCGACCCCGGAGGTGCTCACCCGGAGACGGCGCGCGGTCTGGCTGATGCTCCTGCTGCTCGTGCCGGTCGGTCTGGCGACCGTCGTCGGGCTGGTGGTGCTCTGGCCCGGCGACGAGCCGACCCGCGCCGAACAGGCGGCGGTGCAGTTCACCCCGCCGGGGACGACCTACCCCGAGGGCCGGGTCTCCGCCGTCGAGCCGTTCGACTGCTCCATCCCCGGCGGCGGTGGGCAGGTCGCGCAGCAGCTCACCTGCGCGAACGTCGTCGTCGAGGTGCTCGAGGGCGACGGGGCGGGGGAGTTCCAGCAGGTGGAGCTCCCGCCGGAGGTCTACGCCGGTGGGATCGAGGTGGGTGACGTCCTCGTCCTCACCCGGGACCCGGCCGCCCAGGGCGGGACCGGGTACGCGTTCTACGACTACGACCGCGACGTCCCCGTCGTCGTCCTGACCCTGGCCTTCGCCGTCGTGACCGTGGCGGTCGCCCGGCTGCGCGGCTTCGCCGCCCTCGTCGGCCTGGCGTTCGCCTTCTTCGTCATGCTGCAGTTCCTGCTGCCCGGCCTGCTCGGCGACTCCTCGCCGACGCTGGTCAGCCTGGTCGGCTCGGCGGCCATCATGTTCGTCGTCCTCTACCTCGCCCACGGCTTCTCCGCGCGGACGACGACGGCGCTGGTCGGCACCCTCTTCGGGCTGGCCCTGGTGGCCGTCCTCGGGGCGGTGGCGGTGTCGGCAGCCCGGTTGACCGGGCTGACCAGCGAGGAGACCGTGCAGCTGCAGACCTTCGACCCGACCCTCGACTTCTCCGGTCTGGTGCTCGCCGGCATCGCCGTCGCCGGGCTCGGCGTGCTCAACGACGTGACGATCACGCAGGCGTCGGCGATCTGGCAGCTGCACGAGGTCGACCAGGGCATGACGTGGCGGGAGCTGTACCGTCGCGGGATGGCGGTCGGCCGCGACCACATCGCCTCGACCGTCTACACCATCGTCTTCGCCTACGCGGGCGCCTCGCTGCCGCTGCTCATGCTCTTCGAACTGTCCGGTCGGTCGTGGTGGACGACGTTGACCAGCGCCGCACTGGCCGAGGAGGTCATCCGCACGCTGGTCGGCTCGATCGCGCTCGTCCTCGCCGTCCCGGTGACGACAGCGGCCGGCGCCTTCTTCGCCAAGGCCGCCGGCAGCCGGGCGGGCGCGGCGACCGACCAGCGGCTGACCGCCCTGCGCGCCCGCTTCGCCCGGTGAGCGAGGCTGAGCAGGTGTCCCGCCCGCTCGCGCCGCCCGCCGAGGACCTCCTGACCGCCGCCCGGGCCGCCCCCGGCTTCATGCCCGACGACGAGGGGACGGCGCTGTACGAGGCGGCCCGCACCGTCGCCGTCCCGGGGCCGCTGCTCGAGGTCGGCAGCTGGATGGGGAGGTCGGCGCTCTACCTGGCCGCCGCGGCGCGGGAGACCGGCCGGCAGGTGGTGACCGTCGACCACCACCGCGGCTCGGAGGAGCACCAGCCGGGCTGGGAGTACCACGACCCGTCGCTGGTCGACCCGGCCGTCGGGCTGCTCGACACGCTGCCGCGGTTCCGCCGGACGATCGCCGACGCCGGCGCCGAGGACGTCGTCATCGCGGTGGTGGCGCGCTCGGAGGTGCTGGCGCCGCTGTGGACGACCCCGCTCGCGCTGCTGTTCCTCGACGGCTCGCACACCGAGGAGTCCGCCCGCCGCGACCAGGACGCGTGGGTGGCCAAGCTGGCCGTCGGCGGCACCCTGGCCATCCACGACGTCTTCCCCGACCCGGCCGACGGCGGCCAGGCGCCCTACGGCGTCTACCGACGGGTGCTCGCGTCGGGCGACTTCGCGGAGCTGCCCGGCACCGGCTCCCTGCGGCTGCTGCGCCGTGAGCGCTGACCGGCTCGGGGTGGAGCGGGCCGCCGCCCAGGCGCAGGTCGAAGCCCTGACCCGCGAGTTCGACGCCATCGTCGCCGCGTCGCGGGCGTCGAACGCCGACGACGAGCACGACCCGGAGGGCGCCACGATCGCGTTCGAGCGCCAGCAGGTGGCGGCGCTGCTGGAGCAGGCGCGCCGCCGGCTGGCCGACGTCGACGCCGCGGTCACCGCCGTCGAGGCCGGCACCTACGGCCGCTGCGAGACCTGCGGCCGCCCCATCGCCCCCGAGCGCCTGGCCGCCCGCCCCACCGCGCGCACCTGCATCGACTGCGCGACCTGAGGGCACCTCGCCCCCGCCGCGAGCTCGCGAGCCGGGGCGAGGGGGTCCTTCAGGAGACGTAGCGGCGGGCCGTCGAGGTCCGCTGGGCGTGCTCCAGGGCGGCGAAGCGGGCCTCGGCGTGCGGGGGCAGCACCCGCCGCTCGCGCAGCACCCAGGGGATCCCGCCAGCGGCCGCCCACAGGCCCTGGGCCGTCACCCGGTCGCGGGGCAGGGTGCGCAGCAGGTGCACGGTGCGGCGCAGGGCCGGGCGGACGGGACGGCGCAGCCACGTCGTCCAGAGGGTGTTGCGGATGCCGTCGCGGCGCCGGCGGTGGGAGTCCCGCGCCTTCGACGCCTGGTGGTGGACCGTCAGCGCGGGCAGGTAGCACAGCTCCCACCCGGCGGCAGCCAGGTCGCCGGCCATCAGCTCCTCCTCGCCGCCCAGCCACAGCCGCTCGCAGAAGCCGCCGACCTCGGTGAACGCCTCCCGGCGCAGCACGGAGGCGCCGGCGAGGAAGGAGCCCAGCGCCGGCCCGGGCAGCCAGGCGGCGCCGCGGACGGGGGAGTCGCGCAGCTCGGGCACGATCGGGTCCTCGCGCCCGCCGGGCTCGACGAGGATCCGCGCGGTCACCACCGCCAGGCGCGGGTGCGCGTCGAGGACGTCGGCCGCGGTGCGCAGCGACCCCGGGTCCCACCAGGTGTCGTCGTCGCAGAAGGCGACGTAGGGGGTGTCCACCCGGGCCACGCCGACGTTGCGGCCGATCGCGCCGAGGTTCTCCGGGCTGGCGACCAGCTCCACCTGCGGGAAGCGCTCGGTGATCGCCTCCGCCGTCCCGTCGGTGGAGCCGTTGTCGACGACGACGACGTGCGGCTGCTCGGGCAGCGCGACCAGCCGGGAGAGGGCCAGCAGCACCTCGTCGCGGCGCTGGTGGGTGATGACGACGACCGACACCCGCGGGTCGTGTCGGCCCTCCTGCAGGGTCCCGCCGCGAGCCTGCGAGTGGTGGGGGGCAGGAGGGCCCTCGTTCTGCGTCGCCGTCACGCGGCGGCCCCGGCCTCGGCCAGCACGCGCAGGTCGGCGCGGACGTGCTCCGGGACCACCCGGCGGCGGCGCAGCGCGGCCGGCACCTCCGGCAGCGCGCGCAGCAGCCCGCGGCGCTCCGGCCCCCCGGTGCGCAGCGCCCGCAGCACGAGCCCGGCCACCTGTGCCCACGGACGGCGCATCACCGCGGTGAGCAGCCGGCTGCGCCAGATCGCCGTCCGCCGGCCCTCCGGTGCCGACCGCCGCGGCGACGGGTGGTGGTGCACGGTGACGCCGTCGACGTAGGCGATGCCCCAGCCGGCGGCAGCCAGGTCGAGCGAGAGCCGCTCCTCCTCGCCGGGGAAGCGGACGACGGGGTCGAAGCCGCCGACGGCGAGGAACGCCGCGGTGCGCACCATGGCGCCGCAGGCGATGAACCCGAGCAGCGCCGGGCCGGGCAGGTCGTCGGGTGTCCCCAGCGGGCTGCGCGCCAGCTCGGTGCAGAACGAGTCCAGCCGCTCCTCGGGGCCGACCAGGATCCGCGCGTTGAGCACCGCCAGCCGCGGGTGCGCGCGCATGACCTCCACCGCGCGGGCCAGGTCACCCGGCGCCCACCACGAGTCGTCGTCGGCGAAGGCCACAAACTCGGTGCCGGCCCGCTCGACGCCCAGGGTGCGCGCGTAGGACCCGACGTTGCGCTCCAGCGGGACGACGGTGACCTCGGGCAGGGCCGCCCGCACCGCCTCAGCGGTGCCGTCGGTGGAGGCGTTGTCCACCAGCACCACCGGCGCCTCGTGGCGCGGCAGCGTGCGCAGGAGGTCCTCGCGGCGGTTCTGGCTCATGACGACGACGGCCACGTCGCCGGGGAGAGGGGGGCCGGGGCGGGGAGGGCTGCTCACGGCAGCACCCTGCCCGCGCCGCCGGGCAGCCAATCCGCGGTCTCCTGTGACCCTGCCGTCCCGGCCGCGGGCAGCGCGCCCGGGTCGGTGAACAGGCCCGACGCCGCGGTCGCGCCGGAGAGGGCGTCGGCGGCGAGGACGACGGCCGCCGCGGTCCACGTCGTCCGCTCGACCGGCCAGCGGGCGTCGTCGGGGTAGACGTAGCCGGTCCAGTAGGAGCCGTCGTCGGCCCGCAGGTGCTGCATGGCGGCCACCTGCTCCAGCGCGGCGTCCGGCCGTCCGGCGGCGGCCAGCGCGAGCGCCAGCTCGCAGGTCTCCGCGCCGGTGACCCACGGCCGGTCGGCGACGCAGCGCGCGCCCAGCCCGGGGACGACGAAGCGGTCCCAGGCGGCCGCCAGCCGGGCGTCGGCCTCCTCGCCGGTGACCGCGCCGCCGAGCACCGGGTAGTACCAGTCCATCGAGTAGCGCGACCGGTCGGCGAACGCGTCGGGCCGGGTGCGCAGGGCGGCGCCCAGGTCGGCGGCGGCGAGCTCCCAGTCCGGCTGGGGCTCACCCGTCAGGCCGGCCAGCGCGACCCCGCAGCGCAGCGCCTGGAACAGGCTGGCGTTGCCGGTGAGCAGCGCGGTGTCGTCGGCGGTGCCGTCCGGGCGCAGCGCCCAGCCGACCGCGCCGCCGGGCAGCTGCATGCGGGTGACCAGGTCCAGGCCGCGGCGCACGGCCGGCCACAGCGTGGCGACCAGCGACTCGTCGCGGGTGAGCAGCCAGCTGTGCCAGACCCCGACGGCGAGGTAGCCGGCGTGGTTGCTCTCCGCGGCGGGGGAGGTCTCGGCGCCGTCCCGGTACTCCGACGCCCACGAGCCGTCCGGTCGCTGCCGGCGGGCCAGCCAGCGGTAGGCCGCCCGCGCCCGCGCGTGCTCGCCGCCGAGGTCGAGCGCCATCGCGGCCTCGACCGTGTCCCACGGGTCCAGCTGGCCGCCGCGGAACCAGGGCAGCGCGCCGTCGGCCGCCTGCTCGGCGGCGATCGCCGCCACCGTGGCGCGCACCTGCTCCCCGCTCAGCACACCGGGCAGCTCGGGGAGCAGCTCAGACAGCGGTCGCCTCCAGCTCGGTCGCGCCGGCCGAGGCAGCTGCCGCCGGCTTCTCCGCGTAGACGACCAGGCTCTTGCCGATCACCGGGTCCAGCAGCCGCTCGGCGAACCGGGTCGGCCAGGGCCGCCGCGTCAGGTCCCAGACCAGCAGCCGGTGGTAGGCGCGGACGGCGGCGCTGTCGCGCTCCACGCCGACGGCGCACTTGAGCCACCAGAACGGTGCGTGCAGCGCGTGCGCGTGGTGCTGGCCGCCGGGGACCAGGCCGGCGGCCGACAGCCGGGCGCGGAGCACGTCGCCGCGGTAGATGCGGATGTGGCCGCCCTCGTTGGCGTGGTAGGCGTCCGACAGCGCCCAGCAGACCCGCTCCGGCCCGTACCGCGGCACCGTCACCGCGACCGTGCCGCCGGGTTTGAGCACGCGGGCGATCTCGGCCATCGCGGTCGCGTCGTCGGGGATGTGCTCGAGCACCTCCGACGCGATGACCCGGTCGACGCTCCCGTCGGGGAAGGGCAGCGCCAGCAGGTCGGCGCGCACCACCCCGTAGCGCGCCCCCGCCGGGGACTCGCCGGCCTCGGCGATGGCGCCCAGCCAGCGCTTCGTCGTCTCGACCTCGGACACGCCCCAGTCGACGGCGACGACCCGGGCGCCCCGCCGGTAGGCCTCGAACGCGTGCCGGCCCTCGCCGCAGCCCAGGTCCAGCACCGTCATCCCGGGCCGCAGGTCCAGCCGGTCGTAGTCCACGGTCAGCAAGGACGCGCCTTCCGTTCCAGCACCTCGCGGTACCACTCCGCCGTCCGTTCGGCGGTGGACCGCCAGGTGTAGGAGGCCAGCACCCGGCGCCGTCCGGCCCGGCCCAGCTGGTCGGCCAGGGACGGCGAGTCGAGGACCAGCTGCAGGGCCGCCGTCAGCTCGCCGACGTCGCCCGCGCGCACCCGCAGGCCGGCCTTGCTGCCCACCACCTCGGGCAGCGCCCCGGCGTCGGTGGTGACCAGCGCGGTGCCGCAGGCCATCGCCTCGATCGCCGGCAGCGAGAAGCCCTCGTACAGCGAGGGGATGGCGACGACGGCGGCGCCCTGCAGCAGCCGGACCAGGTCCGCCTCGGGCAGCGGGCCGGTGAAGCGGACGGCGTCGCGCAGCGCCAGCCGGTCGAGGGCCGCCTCGGCCGGCCCACCCGGCCGCGCGCTGCCGACGACGGTCAGCCGCACCGGCCGCTCGGTGCGCAGCTTCGCGACCGCCTCGAGCAGGTGCACCAGCCCCTTGAGCGGGACGTCGGCGCTGGTGGTGACGACGATCGAGTACGGGTCGCGCGGCCGGCCGGCCGGCGGCGGGGTGAAGACGTCGGGGTCGATGCCCACCGGGACGACCCGGATGGCGTCCGCGGGGACGCCGAGGTGGGTCTCGATGTCGCGGCGGGAGTTCTCCGAGACGGTGGTGACGCCGTCCAGCTGCGGGGCGACGCGGGCCTGCATGCGGGTGAAGCCGTACCAGCGGCGCAGCGTGAGCCGGCGGCGCAGCGAGGGGGCGGCGGCCAGCTCCAGGTCGCGGTCGATGGACACCGGGTGGTGCACGGTGGCCACGGTCGGCACGCCGGCGCGGGTGAGCCGCAGCAGGCCCGAGCCCAGGCACTGGTTGTCGTGCACCAGGTCGTACCGCGGTGCCTCGGGGAGCAGCAGCCGGGCCGCGCGCAGGCTGAAGGTGAGCGGTTCGGGGAAGCCGGCCGTGCACATCGTGGCGTACTCGAGCAGGTCGATCCGGTCGCGGAACTCCGACGGGCGCGGGGTGCGGAACGGGTCGGGCTCCCGGTAGAGGTCCAGGCTCGGCACGCGGACGAGCGGCACCCCGTCGTCCAGCTCGGGGTAGGGCTGGCCGCTGAACACGGTGACCCCGTGGCCGAGGGCGGTGAGCTCGCGGGAGAGCGCCCGGACGTAGACGCCCTGGCCGCCGCTGTGCGGCTTGCTGCGGTAGGACAGCAGTGCGATGCGCAGCGGCCGTCCCATGGTCGGCGACTCTAACCAGCCCCCGTTCCCGGCCGTTCCGGGGAGCCCCGTGCTGCGGCGCCGCCCGGGTGCCTGACAGGGTGGCCGCATGCTGCGTCACGTCGTCCTCTTCACCTGGTCCGACGACGCCGACGAGGAGCGCCGGGAGCAGACCCTGGCCGCCCTGCGCCGGCTGCCCGAGGAGGTGGGCGGGATGACCTCCTTCGCGGTCGGTCCGGACGCCGGGCTGCGCGAGGGCAACGCGCACACCGCCCTGGTCGCCGACTTCCCGGACGTCGAGGCCTGGCGGCGCTACGCCGACGACCCGGTGCACCTGCAGATCATCGCCGACCACGTGAAGCCGATCCTCGCCGCGCGCAGCGCCGTGCAGTACGAGGTCTGAGGAGGAAGGACCCTCCTGCTCCCCGCCACCCGCCAGCTCGCGGCGGGTCCCTGCAGGAGGGCCGTTCCAGCACCTCACCGAGCCCCGCACGGGGTTACCGTCGGTGCATGAGAAAGGACCCCGTCCTCCCCACCCCCCCGCAGGCTCGGGGCGGTGCCCTGGACGGGGCCGGCTCCTGCAACCCGCCGGTCGCCGGCTCGCGGCGGGACCCTGCAGGGGGGCGGCGCGCCCGCCGCACCGCCCTGCTCGCCTCGGGCCTGGTCGCCGGTGCGGTCCTGACCGGCTGCGCCTCCGGCGCCGACGTCCGGGAGGCGGCGGCCACCGGGACGCCGTCGCCGTCCGCCGAGGCCACCCCCTCCGACGTCGACCTGTCCGCCGGCCTGCTGCCCGCCGAGGCGTTCGGGCCCGACGCCCGGGTCGTGCCGGTGTCCGGGGAGCAGCTGTCCCGGGGCGCGCTCGCCGGGATGGCCTCGCCGGCCGACGTCGAGGTCACGCCCGAGTCGTGCACGGCGGCCCTGCAGGCGCTGTCGGTGCAGCAGCCGCCCGCCGTGGAGCACCTCGCCGCGCAGGTCGCGGTCCGAGGGACGACGTACACCGCCGAGCTGCTGGCCGTGGCCGGCCCCGCGGCCGAGCTCGTCGGCCGGGTGCCCGAGCTGGTCGAGCAGTGCCCGCAGGTGACGGTCAGCTCGCCCGAGCACGGCAGCGCCACGGTCGATCTGGCGACGTTCGACGTGCCCGACCTCGGCGACGTCGCGGTGGGGGTGTCGGTGGACGTGGTGGCCACGGAGCCCGGCGGCGCCCGGCGGGAGGCCTCCGGACTGGTCGGGTTGGTGCGGGACGGGGACCGGGTGGTCGCGCTGGCGACCGGCGACCGGGTGGGCGCCGAGGCCGACCGTGCGGCGTTCACCGCGCTGCTCGAGCAGGCGTCCGACGTGCAGGCCGAGGCCCTGGGCTAGGCGCTCGCGGGCCGGGCGTCCACAGCCGTCCGGCCGGTCCACAGATCTCCCCGCGGCGACGCTCCGGGCGGGGACGGCGGCGAGGGTCGGGCGCATGGACGACCCCATCCGCCCCCTGGTGTCCCTCTCCGACTCCGCGGACATCGCCGCCGCCCTGCCCTACCTCGTCGGGTTCCACCCGCACGAGTCGATCGTGCTGGTCGCGCTCGGCGGGCCCACCGGCAACCGGGTGGGCCTCACCGTGCGCGCCGACCTGCCGGCCCGGTCGGCGTCGGCCGCGATGGTCACCGCCCTGGTCCGCAGCGTCGCCACCGACGACCCCGCCGGCGTCGTCGTCGCGGTCGTCTCCGAGTCGCCCGACGAGCGCGAGTCGCTGCCCGGCGGCGACGCGTTCGCCGGCCTGCCGCACCGCGACGTCGTGCACGACGCCGTCGTGGCCCTGGCGGGGCTGGACGTCCCGGTGCGTGACGCCCTGCTGGTACGGGGCGGCCGCTGGTGGTCCTACGACTGCCCCGAGCCCTGCTGCGCCCCGGGGGCCGGTGCGCCGCTGCCCCGCGGCGTGACCCCGCTCGCGGCGGCCTCGGCCGCCGCCGGCCAGGTCCTCGCCCCGGACCGTGCGGCGCTCCAGGCGCGGATCGCACCGCTCGACGGCCCGGCCCGCGCCGCGATGGAGGCGGCCACCTGGCGGTCGGTGGACCGCCGGGCACGCGCGGCGCGGACCGACCCGGACGCCGAGGCCCGCCGCTCCTGGGACGCCGTGCTGCGGGCCGTCCGGCGCTGCCGCCCGCCCGAGGCCGGCCGGCTGCCCGACCGCGAGGTGGCCGGTGTGCTGTGGGCGCTGGCCGACGTCCGGGTGCGCGACCGGGCGCTCACCCTCGCGCTGGGGGACGACGCCGCCGCGGCCGAGCTGCTGTGGACCGAGTGCACCCGCCGGGCCCCGGCCCCGCTGGACGCTGCCCCGGCCACGCTGCTGGCGGTCAGTGCCTGGCTGCGCGGGGACGGCGCCATGGCCAACGTCGCCCTGGAGCGGGCGCTGGACAGCCGCCCGACCTACACGCTGGCGAGGCTGCTGGCCGACGGGCTGGCCGCCTGCCTGCCGCCGGCCGAGCTGCGGGCGATGCTGGCCGACGTGTCCGCCGACCCCGACGAGGTCTGGGCCGCCGGGTGATCGACGGTCCGGTCCCTGCACGCGAGGTCGCGCGCCGCAGGCCCCGTCCCGGGCCCCACCCTGAGCCTGCGAGGGGTGGGGAGGACGGGGTCCTTCTTCAGAGCAGCTCGGGGCGCTGCCACTGCTGGCCGTGCACGTGCTCGGACAGGAAGTTCAGCACCGTCTCGTACCACACCTGCGCGTTGCCCGGGGTGAGCACCCAGTGGTTCTCGTCGGGGAAGTAGAGGAAGCGGGACGGTACGCCGCGCTTCTGCAGGTCGTACCAGAGCCGCAGCGCCTCGCCGATCGGCACCCGGTAGTCGCGGTCGCCGTGGATGACCAGCATCGGCGTGCGGATGGCGTCGGCGTAGCGGTGCGGCGAGTTCCGCTCGTAGCGCTTGGGCTCGCGCAGCGGGTCGCCCCACTCCCGCTCCCAGTAGTAGGCAGCGTCGGTGGTGCCGACGAACGAGTCCACGTCCCAGAGACTGGCGTGGGTGACGATCGCCCGGAAACGGTCGGTCTGGGTGGCCACCCAGTTGGCCATGTAGCCACCGAAGGAGCCGCCCATCGCCGCGGTGCGCGTCTCGTCGACGTCGGGCCGCTGCTCGACGGCGTCGACGGCCGCCATCAGGTCGGTGTAGGGCGCCTCGCCCCACGCTCCCCAGCCGCGTCGGACGAAGTCCTGCCCGTAGCCCTGCGAGAGCGCCGGGTCGGGCAGCAGGACCGCGTAGCCGCGGGCGGCCATGACCCACGGGCACCAGCGCCAGGACCACGAGTTCCAGCTCATCAGCGGCCCGCCGTGGATCCACAGCAGCAGCGGCGCCGGGTCCTCGGCCGACGCGCCCTCGGGCAGCACCAGCCAGGAGCGCACCGGCGTCCCGTCGGCGGCGGTGGCCTCGACCTCGTGGAGGCTGCCGGGCAGGCGGCCGAGCGTGCCGGGGTTGGGCAGCGGCTCCGGGTGCTGGCCGGTCGCCTGCGGGTCCAGCCGCACCGGCGCGGGCGGCTCGTCGTACGCCGAGCGCAGCGCGTACAGGGCGCTGCCGTCGCGGGCCACCTGCAGGTCGCTGTAGGCGCCGTCGGTGGTCATCCGCACCGGCTCCCCGCCCTCGGCCGGCACCCGGAACAGCGCGTGCCGGCCGTCGTCGTCGGCCAGGAAGTACACCGTCGTCCCGTCGGCGGCGAACTGCGGCGCGGAGGGCCAGCGGTCGAAGCCGGGGGTGAGCTCCCGCGCCGCGCCGGTGGCCACGTCGACGTGCAGCAGCGTGTAGTCCGGGGGGTCGTCATGGGTGGACATCGACTCCCGCACGCAGACCACGGCGCTGCCGTCGGGGGAGAAGCGGGGCGCCGAGAGGTCGGCGAGCGGGTCGTCCACCAGGGCCCGGCTCACGCCGGTCGCGGTCTCGAGGAGGAGCAGCCGGTCGCGCCGGCCCGCGGGACCGTCGGGCACCGTCTCCACGCGCACCAGCAGCCGGCCGTCGGGGGAGAGGTGCAGGTCGTCGCCGGCGCCGCTGGGCGGGACGGCGCCGGGGGTCAGGTCGCGCAGCTCGACCGCGGGGCGCTCGACGCCGGCGGCGGGGTCGGCGGGCAGCGCGCCGGCCCAGAACACGTGCGGGGTGGCGGGGCCGAGGTCGGCGTCCCAGTGACGCACCGGGTAGGCCTCGTGCAGGATCGCGGTGACCCCGGCCTGCTTGCGCCGCTCCCGGCGCTCGGCGTCGGCCTCGGCGTCGGTCGCGCCGGGCATGGCCGAGGCGGTGACGACGACCTCGCCGGTGTCCGCGGCGACGCCGACGGCCCCGATCCCGCCCGGGTGGGTCAGCACCAGCCGGGCCTCACCGCCCTCGGCGGGCAGGCTCCACAGCGCCCGCTCGGGGTCCTCGCCGGCACCGGTCCCGGACCCGCTCCCGGCCTCGGGGTCGGGGCGGGCGGAGGTGAACAGCAGCGAGCCGTCGGGCGCCCACGTCGGCGTGGACTCGCCGGGCGCGCTCCGGGTGAGCCGGCGGGCCGGCCGCCGTCCCCCCGGGTCGACCTCCCACAGCGCCGACTGCCACTTCTTCCGCTCGGCGTCCAGGGTCTGCACCGCCACGGCGAGCCGGCGGCCGTCGGCGGAGAGGGCCAGCCCGGCCAGCCGGGGCAGGGCGGCGAAGGCGGCGAGGTCGGCGAAGGGGGAGGAGGGCGGGGCAGGGGCGTCGGCGGGCTCGCTCACCCGGCCCACCGTAGGCCGGGAGCGCGGTGGCCCCCGTGCAGGGTCCCGCCGCGAGCTCGCGAGTGGCGGGGGGCAAGGGGGCCCTCCTTCAGAGGCGGGGAGCCGCCTCGGCCGGGGTGAGGTCCTCGTCGAGGGCGCTGACGAACACGTGCTGGGCCACGCCCATGGGCAGCACGTTGCCGTCGAGGCTGATCGAGCCGGCGGTCAGCTGGGCGACAGCGGTCATGCCCGGCCGCAGTCCCTGGGCGGCGAGCTGGCGCATCAGCTCGCTGTCCTCCTGCAGCTGCTCGCTGATCCGCTTGATCTCCACGCGGCGCCCCTCGGGGGTGGCCGTGGTGGACAGCAACGTCAGGGAGTCGAGCACCGCGGAGGTCGCGCCGCCGAGGGCGTCGAGACCGGGGATGGGGTTGCCGAACGGCGACACCGTCGGGTTGCCGAGCAGGGTGAGCAGCTTGCGCTCGACGGCCTCGCTCATGACGTGCTCCCAGCGGCACGCCTCCTCGTGCACGTCGGCGTAGTCCAGCCCGATGACGTCGACGAGCAGGCACTCCGCGAGCCGGTGCTTGCGCATGACCGCGGTGGCCAGCTGGCGCCCGGACTCGGACAGCTGCAGGTGCCGGTCGCCCTCGACGGTCAGCAGGCCGTCGCGCTCCATCCGGGCGACCGTCTGGCTCACCGTCGGGCCGCTCTGGTGCAGCCGCTCGGCGATGCGGGCGCGGAGGGGGACGATCCCCTCCTCCTCCAGCTCGAAGATCGTCCGGAGGTACATCTCCGTGGTGTCGATGAGGTCGTTCACTGGTCTCCTCCGTGTCGTCCCTGATGGTACGGGGGGAGAGCCCGTGCACCCGCTCACGCGGCGGCACCGTCACCGGGACGGCGCCGCGGTGCCGACGGTAGCGTCGCCGGGGACATCGCCGTCGCCGTCGAGGAGTGTCCCGTGAGTGACTCGGTCGCGGTCGTCTGGGACGACGCGCTGCTCGGCTACACGATGGGCGGGGACCACCCGCTGCACCCGGTCCGGCTGGACCTCACGATGCGGCTGGCCGACGGCCTCGGCGTCCTGGCCACCGACCGGCTGCAGGTGCTGCGGCCCACGCCGGCCGACGTCGACCTGCTCACCCGCGTGCACGACCCGGCCTACCTGGACGCGGTCAAGCGCGCCCCGGCCGACCCGGGGGTGGGGCACGGCCTCGGGACGCCGGACAACCCGATCTTCGACGGGATGTACGACGCCGCGGCGCTGATCACTGGCGGCAGCGTGCTCGCCGCCGAGCAGGTGCACAGCGGCCGGGCGCAGCACGCGGTCAACATCGCCGGTGGCCTGCACCACGCGATGCGCGACCGCGCATCGGGCTTCTGCGTCTTCAACGACGCCGCCGTGGCCATCTCGTGGCTGCTCGACCAGGGGCACCAGCGCATCGCCTACCTCGACCTCGACGTCCACCACGGCGACGGCGTGCAGGCCGCCTTCTACGACGACCCGCGGGTGCTGACG
Source organism: Geodermatophilus siccatus (assembly GCF_900103785.1). Lineage (GTDB taxonomy): Bacteria > Actinomycetota > Actinomycetes > Mycobacteriales > Geodermatophilaceae > Geodermatophilus > Geodermatophilus siccatus. The sequence continues at coordinate 128,070 of NZ_FNHE01000004.1, forward strand.
GTGAGCATCCACCAGACGCCGCTCACCCTGTTCCCCGGCACCGGGTTCCCCGAGGAGACCGGCGACCCGGACACGGCGCTGGGCAGCGCGGTCAACCTGGCGCTGCCCAACGGCACCGACGACCCGGGCTGGCTGCGGGCCTTCCACGCCGTCGTGCCCAGCGTGCTCAAGGCGTTCCGGCCGGAGATCCTGGTGACCCAGTGCGGCTGCGACGCCCACCACGAGGACCCGCTCGCCGACCTCGCGCTGACCGTCGACGGGCAGCGGGCCAGCTACCGGGCCGTGCACGACCTGGCCCACGAGATCTGCGACGGCCGCTGGATCGCCCTCGGCGGCGGCGGCTACGGGCTGGTCCGGTGCGTGCCGCGCGCCTGGACGCACCTCATCGCCGAGGCCGCCGGAGCCCGGCTCGACCCGGCCACCGAGATCCCCGAGTCGTGGCGGGAGGACGTCGTCCGGCGCGGGCTGCGCGCCCGTCCGCCGACGCACATGACGGAGGGCGGCTACACCGGCTTCGCGCACTGGGACCCGTTCACCGAGTCCCGCGTCGACCGGGCCATCGCCCGCACCCGGACCGCCTCGTTCCCCTACTTCGGCCTGGACCCGGACGACCCCCGTGACTGATCAAGGACCCCCCTGCCCCCCAGCACTCGCGAGCTCGCGGCGGGACCCTGCAGCGGGGCCGCCCGCCGAGCCGGAGCCGCCGCAGCCGCCGGCCCACTGGGAGGCCGACATCATCGCCGCGGACGGCGGCACGGTGCACCTGCGCCCGATCTGTCCCGAGGACACCGAGGGCCTGGTCGGGCTGATGGACCGCAGCTCCGACCAGACCCGCTACTACCGCTTCTTCGGTCCGATGAAGCGGCTGTCGGACAAGGACCTGCACCGCTTCACCCACGTCGACCACGACACCCGGGTCGCCTTCGTGCTGGTGCTGGGCGACCAGGTGATCGGTGTCGGCCGCTACGACCGCTACCCGGGCACGGACGACGCCGAGGTCGCCTTCCTCATCGAGGACGCGCACCAGGGACGCGGGCTGGGCTCGGTGCTGCTCGAGCACCTGGCCGCCGCCGCGCGGGAGCGGGGCATCGAGAACTTCGTCGCGGAGGTGCTCGCGCAGAACAACCGGATGGTGCGGGTCTTCCTCGACGCCGGGTACACCCCGACCCGGTCCTACGAGGAGGGCGTCGTCCACCTCACCTTCCCGATCGCGCCGACCGAGACCGCGCTGCAGGTGGCCTACGAGCGGGAGCAGCGCAGCGAGTCGCGGTCGATCGCGCGGCTGCTCACGCCGTCGTCGGTCGCGGTGGTGGGCGCGAGCAACGACGAGGACAAGATCGGCCACGCCGTCCTGCGGCACCTGCTCGACTACGGCTTCCGCGGCCCGATCTACCCGGTCAACCCGGGCACCCGGCACGTGCGTGGCGTGCCGGCCTACGCCGGCATCGAGGACATCCCCGACGACGTCGACCTCGCCGTCCTCGCGGTGCCCGCCGACGAGGTCGCCGACGTGGTCGAGGCGTGCCGTCGCAAGCGCGTCCACGGGCTGGTCGTGATCTCCGGCGGCTTCGGCGAGTCCGGCCCGGAGGGACGGGTGCGCGAGCGGCAGCTGGTCGCCGCGGCCCGCGCCTCGGGCATGCGGGTGGTCGGCCCCAACTGCCTGGGCATCGTCAACACCGACCCGGGGGTGCGGCTGAACGCCAGCCTGGCGCCCCGGATCCCCGGCCACGGGCGGGTGGGCTTCTTCGCGCAGTCCGGCGCGCTGGGCTCGGCGCTGCTGGAGCGGGCGCGCAGCCGCAACATCGGCCTGTCCAGCTTCGTCTCCGCCGGCAACCGGGCCGACGTCAGCGGCAACGACCTGCTCCAGTACTGGACCACCGACGCCGGCACCGAGGTGGTGCTGCTGTACCTGGAGAGCTTCGGCAACCCCCGCAAGTTCGCCCGCCTGGCCCGCCGGTTGGCGCGCATGAAGCCGGTGGTGGCGGTGAAGGGCGGCCGGCACGTGCGGATGACCGAGGGCCTGGCCGGGACCTCGGTGGCGGTGCCCGAGGAGTCGGTCGCGGCGCTGTTCGCCTCGGCCGGGGTGATCCGGGTCGAGACCCTGGCCCAGCTGTTCGACGTCGGCACGCTGGTGGCGCACCAGCCGCTGCCGGCCGGCGACCGGGTCGCCGTGGTCGGCAACTCCACCGCCATGGGCTGGCTGGTCTCCGACGCCGTCCTCGAGCAGGGCCTGCAGCTGGCGCACGAGGCGCCCACCGACATCGGCGCCGACGGCTCCGCCGAGGCGTTCCGCGTCGCGCTGCAGGGGGCGGTCGACGACGAGGGCGTGGACGCCGTCGTCGCGGTGTTCCTGCCCCCGGTGACCCGCCGCTCCGGGTCCGCGGAGTACGGACGGGCGCTGCTGGAGGTCGCGCAGACGGCGGACAAGCCGGTCGTGGCCAGCTTCCTCTCCACCGAGGGCATCCCGCCGGAGCTCGCCGTGCCCGGGGAGGACGGGACGCCGGCCCGCGGCTCGGTGCCGTCGTTCTCCACCCCCGAGCGGGCGGTCATCGCCCTGGCCAAGGCGGCGCAGTACGCGGCCTGGCAGCGCCGCCCGGTCGGTGAGGTCCCCGAGCTCGAGGGGATCGACGAGCAGGCCGCGCGGGACGTCGTCCTGTCGGCGCTGGCCTCGGCGCCGGACGGCCGGGCGCTGACCGACGAGGAGCTCATCGCGCTGCTGGCCGCCTACGGCATCCCGCTGCTGGGCACCCGCACGGTCACCGACGCGGAGGCCGCGGTGGCGGCGGCCGAGGAGATCGGCTACCCGGTGGTGCTCAAGTCGACCGCCCCGTGGCTGCGGCACCGCTCCGACCTCGGCGGGGTCCGGCTGGACCTGGGCGACGCCGACGCGGTGCGCTCGGCGTTCGCCGCGATCCCGTCGGGCGACCCGGTGATCGTGCAGGAGATGGCCGCACCGGGGGTGGCCACGGTCGTGGGGATCGTCGACGACCCGTCCTTCGGTGCGCTGGTCAGCTTCGGCCTCGGCGGCGTGGCCACCGACCTGCTCGGCGACCGCGCCTACCGGACCCTGCCGCTGACCGACCTGGACGCCGCCGAGCTGGTGCGCGCACCCCGGGCGTGGCCGCTGCTCAACGGCTACCGCGGCTCCGAGCCGGCCGACGTCGCGGCGCTGGAGGAGCTGCTGCTGCGGGTCGCCCGGCTCGCCGACGACCTGCCCGAGGTGCTGCAGCTGGCGCTGGAGCCGGTCATCGTCGGCCCGCCCAACCCCTGGCACGGCGGCCGGTCGCTGGTGGTGGCCGGGGCCACCGCCCGGATCGGCCCTCCCACCGCGCGGGTCGAGCCCGGTCCGCGCCGCATGCGCGCGCCGGGGGTCTGAGCGCACGTCGCGACGATCAGCTGAGCTCAGCCTCCCGGCTCCTGGCTCACGACCGGTGGTGAGCCAGGAGCCGGGGACGACCAGCTCAGCTGATCACCGCGGGCGGTCGCGGACACGACGGAGGGCCGGTCACCTGGCGGTGACCGGCCCTCCGTGCGAGCCCCGTCGTGAGGACGGGGTCCTCCGTCAGGCGAGGTAGTCGCGCAGGGCGTCGGCGCGCTGCGGGTCGCGCAGCTTGGCCATCGTCTCGCGCTCGATCTGGCGGACCCGCTCGCGGGACAGACCGAACTGCTTGCCGATCTGCTCCAGCGTCCGGGGCTGACCGCCGTCGAGGCCGAAGCGCAGCACGACCACGTCGCGCTCCCGCTCCTCCAGCGTGGCGAGCACGTTGCGCACGTCCCCCTTCATCATCTGGAAGGCCACGGCGTCCTCGGCGACCGCGGCGTCGGCGTCCTCGATGAAGTCACCGAGCCGGGACTCCTCGTCGGCACCGACCGTCTGGTCCAGGGACACCAGGTCGCGGGAGTACTCCAGCAGCTCGGTGATCCGCTCGGGGGTCATGTCGAGCTCGAGGCCCAGCTCCTCGGCGGTGGGCTCCCGCTCGAGCTCCTGGTGGATCCGGCGCCGGGTGCGCACCACCTTGTTGACCTGCTCGGCGAGGTGCACGGGCAGCCGGATGGTGCGGCCGGAGTCGGCCATCGCGCGGGTGATGGCCTGGCGGATCCACCACGTCGCGTACGTCGAGAACTTGAAGCCCTTGGTGTAGTCGAACTTCTCGACCGCCCGGATGAGGCCGACGTTGCCCTCCTGGATGAGGTCCAGGAACGTCATGCCGTGGCCGGTGTAGCGCTTGGCCACCGAGACGACCAGGCGCAGGTTGGCCTCGAGCAGGTGCCGCTTGGCGGCCTTGCCGTCGGCGGCCAGCGCCTTGTAGTCCCGCTGCAGGGCGGGGGTCAGCTGCCGCTCGGCGAGCAGGCGCTCGGCGTAGAGACCGGCCTCGATCCGCTTGGAGAGCTCGACCTCCTGCTCGGCGGTCAGCAGCGCGGTCTTGCCGATGGTGTTGAGGTACACCCGGACGAGGTCGGTCGAGACCAGCCCGCTGGTGTCCGGCTCGCGCCGCGGCGAGCGGACCTCGAGGGTGTCGGTGGTGGAAGACTGCAGCAGCGTCACGATCTGTCTTCGTCCTTGCCTTCGGATCGGATGCGCACCGTCGGTCGTCGATGGGCGACGGTGCACCCCGGGCGTCGGGGGTGGGGCTCCTCGGCCGGCTCTGGTGAACCGGTGAGCCCCTGCTCTGTGTGTCCGTGTGGTACGCCCTGTCCAACGGCACCGACGGGGTCGGGTGTTCCACGGATGCCCGTTTCCCAGCAAACGCACAGGGCGTGTGTCGCGTCACGTCGGGGTACCCCGTCCGGGACCGGATCAGACCTCCAGCAGCAAGGGCATCGGCCCCTCGTTGACCGACGACACGAGCATGCGTGCCCCGAACACCCCGGTCGCCACCTCGCTGCCGCGACGGCGCAGCTCGGCGACCACCTCCTCGACCAGCGGCTCGGCCACCTCACCGGGGGCGGCGTCGGACCAGGAGGGACGGCGGCCCTTCCGGGTGTCGGCATACAGTGTGAATTGGCTCACGATCAGCACCGGGAGGCCGAGGTCGCCCACCGATCGGGCGCCGTCCTCGGTGGGGAAGACCCGCAGCTCGTGCACCTTGCGCGCCAGCGCCCGGGCCCGCTCCGCGTCGTCCTCGCGGCTCACACCGACCAGGACCAGCAGTCCCCGGCCGATCTCCCCGACGACCGCGCCGTCCACCGTCACCGCCGCCGTCCCGACCCTGCTCACCACCGCGCGCACCCGGTCATCCTCCGTCGGGCGGATCGGCGGAGTGCCGGACCCCGGTCCCGCAGCGGACGGGCTGCGGGTCCGCTCAGCGGTCGCTGGCGGCGCGGTCGGACAGAGGGACGGGGTCGGATGTGGTGCACCCCTCGGCGGCCGTCGGGGCGCCGACCCTCGACGCCCGATTGTTACGGGTGCGTTTCGTCCGCGTCAGGGCGGGCATGGTCTCCCGGCTCGGCCGGGGTGGAACACCCCGCCCACGGGCCGGGCGCGACTCCGGGTGGCAGCACATCGTGTGGACCAGTACGCCTCGTCCGACCTCCTGCCCACGAGGGGCACAGCACGGCGGGGAGGTGTCCCGTGGTCGCGCGGCCTGACGTCCGGCGGCGGCCGCTGAGCGCCGTCCCGACGATCACCGGCACCCCCTGGCACCCGCCGTCGGAGCACCAGCTGCGCGGCATGGACACCGAGGCCGCCCTGGACCTCGGCTGGGGTCGCCTCGTGTTCGGCCAGACGTTCGCCGACCCGCAGCGGCTGGTGGAGGCGCTGCGCGGGGAGGCCGAGGGCCGCCGCGACATCTGCATCTACCCGCGCGACCCCCAGGTGCTCCTGGGCCTGGCGCCCACCGAGCTGTTCCTGGACCCCTCGCTCACCTTCCGGCTGGACCTGCACCGGTACCGGCCGCGACGAGAGCTGGTCGAGAACGTCTTCGTGCGCACGGTGACCTGTCCGGACGACGTCGCCGCGATGGAGCGCATCGTCACGCGCACCGGCATGGTCCCCGGGGACCCGGACACCGTGTGGCACAACCACTCCACCCGCACGGTCCGGTACCTCGTGGCGGAGGACCGGCGCACCGGACGGGTCGTCGGCACGGTCACGGGCGTCGACCACGTCCGCGCGTTCGGCGACCCCGAGGGCGGCAGCAGCCTGTGGTGCCTGGCCGTGGACCCGGGCGAGGCCCCGCCGGGGACGGGGGAGGCGCTGGTGCGCGTGCTCGCCGAGCGCTACCTCGCCCGGGGGCGCAACTACCTCGACCTCTCGGTGCTGCACGAGAACGCCCCCGCGATCGCGCTCTACCGCAAGCTCGGCTTCCGCCAGGTGCCCGCGCTGGTGGTCAAGCGCCGCAACGCGGTGAACGCGCCGCTGTTCGTGCCCGGCCCGGCCGGGCTCGACCGGCTCAACGTCTACGCCCGGATCCTCGCCGACGAGGCGCTGCGCCGGGGCATCCGGGTCGAGGTGACCGACGCCGCCCACGGGGAGATGCGGTTCACCCTCGGCGCGCGCAGCGTGCTGACCCGCGAGTCCCTGTCGGAGCTGACCACGGCGGTGGCCATGAGCCGCTGCGACGACAAGCGGGTCACCCGCCGGATCATGGCGGGCGCCGGCGTCCGCGTCCCCGTCGGCGCCGAGGTGGCCGGCGACGACCTCGGACCGGCTCTGGCCCTGCTCGAGCGGTTCGGCGAGGTGGTGGTGAAGCCGGCCCGCGGGGAGCAGGGCAAGGGCATCACCGTCGGGGTGCGGGACGAGGCGGGCCTGCGGTCGGCCGTCGCGCTGGCGCGGCAGCACTGCCCGGACGTGCTGGTCGAGGAGCTGGTGGCGGGCGAGGACCTGCGGGTGGTCGTCATCGACTCCGAGGTGGTCGCCGCCGCGGTGCGCCGGCCGGCCACCGTGGTCGGCGACGGCGCCTCCGACGTCACGACCCTGATCCGCCGGACCAGCCGGCGCCGGGAGCGGGCCACCGGAGGGGAGTCGCGGATCCCGCTGGACGACACGACGGCCGCCGTCGTCGCCGAGGCGGGCTGGGCGATGGACGACGTCCCGCCGGCCGGTGCGCGGATCCGCGTCCGGCGGACGGCGAACCTGCACACCGGCGGCACCATCGAGGACGTCACCGCTCGGCTGCACCCCGAGATCGCGGCGGCCGCCGTCCGGGCCAGCCGGGCCATCGGCATCCCGGTGACCGGCCTGGACTTCCTCGTGCCCGACCTCGACGGGCCCGAGCACGTCTTCGTGGAGGCCAACGAGCGGCCGGGGCTGGCCAACCACGAGCCCCAGCCGACCGCCGAGCGCTTCGTCGACCTGCTGTTCCCGGAGAGCCGCCGCCGCTGACGCACCCGCCCGGCTCGCGGGTCAGCTCCCCGGCGTCGCGGTGAGGTCCTGGTACCCGGCCTGCGCGACGTCCCGGCAGTCGCAGGCCGCCTGATGAGGAGCCGGCTCGGACGTGCGGTGGCGCCCGGGGCTGCCGGGGTCGGTGGACTACTTGAAGGCGTCCTTGATCTTCTCGCCGGCCTGCTTGAGGTTGCTCCTGGCCTGGTCGGCCTTGCCCTCGGCCACCAGGTCCGGGTCGTCGGTGGCGCGGCCGACGGCCTCCTTGCCCTTGCCGGCCAGCTCGTCGATCTTGTTGCTGATCTTGTCCTCGCTGCTCATGCCGGCCCTGCTACCCACTGGGACGGGCAGCATGCTGCGGGCCACCGCACCGGTGGCGTGGCACGTCGGTCCGGGCCCGCAGCGTCACGGACGTGCGCCGGGCCACCCGGCGTGGCCGGTGGGCGGGTGCCGGCACGGTCGATCTCGTCGGTGCGCTCGCCCGCCCGCTCGAGCCCCGGCGAGCAGGGCCTCCGCATCCCCGCGACCCTGCTGCCGGGCCCGGCCGCACGCGCTGGTGGGGTCGGTCGTCAGGTGGCGGCCGTGGTCGGCTGCGGGAACAGCCGGCGCAGCACGTCCGACAGCGTGATGACGCCCAGGACCGCACCGCTGTCGGTGACGACTGCCAGGTGGTTGCGGGTCTCCCGCATCGCCTTGAGCGCGGCGTGCACGGTGGTGTCGACGTCCAGGGTGAACACCGGCCGGGCGAACCCGGCCGCGGACGCGTCGTCCGGGGCGGTGAGGGTGTCGCGGACGTGCACCACGCCGGTCAGCCGCGCCCGGTCGCCGAGCAGGATGCGCAGGTGCCCGGTGCGCCGGGTGGCCTCGCGCACCGCGCCGACGCCGGCGTCGACGGCTACGGCGACCAGCGGCGCGTCCGGCGTGACCAGCTCGCGGACGGTCAGCCGCTCCAGCTCCAGAGCGCCGGAGATCTGCGCGGAGAACCGCGCGTCGAGCGCGCCGACGTTGGCCGAGTGCTCCACCAGGTGGCGCAGCGCGTCCGGGCTGTGCCCGACGGCGACCTCGTCGGCCGGCTCCACTCCCACGCGGCGGACCAGCCGGTTGGCCGCGGTGTTCAGCAGCCGCAGCACCGGACGGAACACCGCCATGAACGCCCGCATCGGCCCGGCGAGCAGGGTCGCCGAGCGCTCCGGGTGCGCGATGGCCCACGACTTCGGGGCCATCTCGCCGACCACCAGGTGGATGAAGGTCACGATCAGCAGCGCGAGGACGAAGCCGGCGACGTCGGCGGCGACCAGCGGCAGCCCCCAGGCCTCGAACAGCGGGGTGAGCCAGTGGTGCACCGCCGGCTTGCTGATCGCACCGAGCGCCAGGGTCGCCGCCGTGATGCCCAGCTGCGAGCCGGCCAGCAGCAGCGTCAGCTCCGAGGAGTTCCGCAGCGCCGCCCGCGCCGAGCGGCTGGTCGGTGCGGCTTCCTCCAGCCGGTGCCGCTTGGCGGCCAGCGCGGCGAACTCCACCGCCACGAAGAACGCGGACAGCGCGACGATGACGACCGTCGCGGCGAGCACCACCACGGGGTTGTCGCTCATCGGGTGTGCTCCTCGGCGGTCGCGGCCGTGCGGCCGGTGGGGTCGGTGGCGGTACCGGTGCCACTGTCCGGGTCGGCGACCGGGGCGGTGCGGTCGGGCAGCTCCAGGCGGACCCGGGAGGGGACGTGCCGTTCCACGGCGAGGACTGCGACGGCCAGGTGCCGGACAGCGGGGGCGTCGTCGTGGACCAGGTCACCGGGGTCGGGCGGCAGCTCGACGGTGAGCGTGGCGCCGGGCTCGGGCAGAGTGCCGGCGGCGGCCATGACCAGGCCGGCGATCGTCTCGTAGTGCCCACGTGGCAGGTCGACACCCAGGGCACGCTCGACCTCGTCGACGTGCACGTCGCCGGCCATCTCCCACACGCCGTCGCCCTCGACCGGCACGTACTCGGGGTCGACGTCGGCGTCGTGCTCGTCGGTGATCTCCCCGACCAGCTCCTCGGCGAGGTCCTCGAGGGTGATGACGCCGGCGAATCCGCCGTACTCGTCGATGACGCAGCCCATCTGGTTCCTCGTCTCGGCGAGCTGGCGCAGCGCGTCGGGCAGCGAGGTGAACGTGGACACGACCAGGCACTCCCGAGCGATGGCGATCACCGGTGCGGAGTCGGGCTCGGTGGTGGTCAACAGGTCGGCCAGGTGCACCACGCCGACCACGTCGCCGGCCCCGACGTCCCGCACCGGATAGCGGGAGTGCCCGGAGGCCATCAGCTCGCGCAGGTGGCCGAGCGTGTCGGTGCCGGCGACGGTGTCCACCCGGGGCCGGGGGATCATCGCGTGCTCGACGTCGCGGTCGGGGAAGTCGAGGATGCGGTCGACCAGCATCGACAGCTCCGCGGGCAGGTCGCCGCTCTCCCGCGACTCCTCCACGATGTGCTCCAGGTCGCGGGCGGTGGCCGCGTGCTCGACGTCGTGCACGGGCTCGATCTTCAGGGCGCGCAGCAGCAGGTTCGACGCCTGGTCGAACACCCAGATCAGCCAGCCGAACACCTTGAGGTACGCGGTGGTGGAGGCGCTCAGCCAGCGGGCGACCGGCTCGGGGCGGGCGATGGCGAGGTTCTTCGGGAACAGTTCCCCGAACAGCATCTGCACGACCGTGGAGAACAGCAGCGCCAGCACCGCACCGATGCCGACGCCGACCGCGGTCGGGATGCCGACGCCGCCGAGCAGCGCGCCGAGGGACTCCCCGATCAGGGGTTCGGCGACGTACCCGACCAGCAGCCCGGTGACGGTGATGCCCAGCTGCGCGCCCGACAGCATGAACGAGGTGCGGCGGGTGACGGCCAGGGCGCGCCCGGCGGCGGCGTCCCCGGCCTCGGCGCGGGCACCCAGCGTGGAGCGGTCGGCCGCCATGTAGGCGAACTCCTGGGCCACGAAGTACCCGGTGAGCACGGTGATCCCGCCGACCACCGCCACACCCAGCAGGAGGGAGAGCACTTCGGTCACCGGCCACGCACCCCCTCGCGGAGCTGGGGGTACGCGGCCTGGGGACTGTGATACGGGCTCATGGCTCTCTTCGGTGGAGGTGTCGTGGCGGGCCGGGAGGCTCCTCGGCTCAACGCGGCAGGGACGGTCGCCGTTCCGGCCGGCGACGCGGGTCACGGCGCGGACCCATGAGGTGACAGGTGGATCCGCGACACGGCCCGTCGAGCCGCGGTCAGGGCTCGATCAGGCCCGCGCGGATCGCGTACCGGGTCAGCTGGGTGCGGTCCCGCATCTCCAGCTTGGCGAGGACGTTGGCCCGGTGCCGCTCGACGGTCTTGACGCTGATCACCAGCAGGTCCGCGATCTCCTGCGAGGAGCGGCCCTCGGCGATCAGCTTGACCACCTCCGCCTCGCGGGCCGACAGGACGCTGCCGGGCAGGCGTTCACCGCGAGCGGCGCGCTGGAGGTACTCGCGCATGAGGGCGGTCAGCGCATCGGGGTAGATGAACGGTTCTTCGCGCACGACCGCACGGCAGGCCTCGACGAGGTCCCGGTCGGCGACCGACTTGAGCACGTACCCGGAGGCGCCGGCGCGGAGGGCCTCGAAGAAGTACTGGTCGTTGTCGTACATCGACAGCAGCAGGATGCGCGTGGCCGGAGATCGCCGGGACAGCTCCCGGGCGGCCTGCAGGCCGGTGAGCCGGGGCATGGCGACGTCGAGGACGGCGAGGTCGATGGCGTGCACGCGGGCCAGCGCCAGCGCCTCCGCGCCGTCGCCGGCCTCCGCGACGACGGTCAGGTCCGGCTCGCTGTCCAGGATCAGCCGGACGCCGCGGCGGACGAGGGCGTGGTCGTCGGCGAGCAGGATCCGGGTGGGCGCCGAGGCGGTCACCGGCCGTCCCCCGGGCGGGGCGTCGGGACCAGCAGCTGCAGCTCGGTGCCGCCGTCGGGGTGGGGCCCGACGGTGAGCGTGGCGGCGATGAGCATGGCCCGCTCCCGCATGCCGCGGATCCCCGCCCCCTCACGGCTGTCGCCGAGGCCACGGCCGTCGTCGACGACCCGCAGCTGCACCGCATCGCCGGCGAAGGTCGGTCCGAGGTCGACGCACACCCGCCCGGCGTCGGCGTGCCGGGCGACGTTGGTCAGCGCCTCCTGCGCGACCCGGTAGACGACCAGCTCGGCGTCGGGGCCGAGCGACGGGAGGTCGGGGGAGAGCCGTCGGCAGACCTCCGCGCCGGTGAGCTGGGCGTGCTCGGTCACCAGCGACGTCAGGGCGCTGACCAGGCCCAGGTCGTCGAGCACCCCGGGCCGCAGCCGGCGGGCCACCTGCCGGACCTCGTCGAGGCTCGCCCGCGCGGACTCCTGCACGAGCAGCACGTCCTGCTGCAGCTCCGCCGGCGCCCGGTCGGCCACCCGGCGCAGGCCGAGCAGGACCGCTGTCAGGCTCTGCCCGACCTCGTCGTGCAGCTCCTGGGCGACCCGCCGGCGCTCGGCTTCCTGAGCGGCCAACGCCTGTCCGCTGGAGGCGGCTCGCTCGGCCTCGAGCCGTTCCAGCATGGCGTTGAAGCTGCCGACGAGGTCGGCGGCCGGTCCGCTGCCCTGCTCCCGGAGGCGCTGGCCGGGGCGGAGCAGGTCGACGTCCTCCATCAGGTGCCGCAGCCGGTCCAGTGGCCCCAGCATCGCGCGGAGCAACAACCCGTTGGCCGCCAGCATCACGGTCAGGCCGACGGCGAGCACCACCGCCTCACGGGCCAGCACCGGCGTCGAGACGGTCGCCGGGGACGCCGCCAGCACTGCGGTGCCCACGGCGAAGACGGCGCCGTTGACCAGGCAGACACGCCAGAACAGCGGCAGCCCGCGCCCTGTCCTCAGCCCTGCCTCCTGCGCCATGCGCTGCCCCCACCCGCCGTTGCACGTGATCGACGCTGTCGAGCCTCGGGCACGGGAGCCCGCCGGCCAAGTGCCGATCACGAAGATGGGGTCCAGCACCCATCCCTGCTGCAGCCGCCCGGAAATGGGTGCTGCCACGGATGCCACCCCGGGCACCCGACCCGTGAGGATCGCGTGCGGGCCGGCGGGGCAGGCGGTTCAGGGCGTCCTCGAGGAGGTCGGGTGCACCACGTCGCTGAGGCACTCCTCGCGCTCGGCGGCGCGTTCCTCGTCTGCGGCCTGGTCGCCCGGGCCGGCGTGCCCATCGGGCTGCCGACCATCCCGCTGTTCATGCTCGCCGGCGTGCTGCTGGGGCCGCACACCCCCGGGTTCGTCCTGGTCGGCGAGCCGGCGGACCTCGAGCTGGTCGCCCGGCTCGGCCTGGTGTTCCTGCTGTTCTACCTGGGCCTGGAGTTCTCCCTCGCCCAGCTCACCTCCGGCGGACGGCGGCTCGCGGCAGCCGCCGGGGTCTACCTGTGCCTGAACATCGGCGGCGGGCTGGCGCTGGGCTTCGCGCTGGGCTGGGGGACGTCGGAGGCGTTCGTGATCGCCGGCATCGTCGGCATCTCGTCGTCCGCCATCGTCACCAAGCTGCTGGTGGAGACCCGGCGGCTGGGGAACCCCGAGACCCGCGTCATCCTCGGGATCATCGTCATCGAGGACCTCTTCCTCGCCCTCTACCTGGCCCTGCTGCAGCCGGTGCTGGGCGGCGCCTCCGGGCTGGCCGAGGCCGCGGCGGGCATCGGCATCGCCTTCGCGTTCCTGCTGGTGCTGTCCGTGGTGGCGCGGCACGGCACGCGGTGGGTCAGCGCGCTCATGCGGACCAGGGACGAGGAGATCGTCGTCGTCCTGGCCCTGGGGCTGGCGATCACCACGGCCGGCGCCGGTGAGCACCTCGGGGTCTCCGACGCCATCGGGGCGTTCATGATCGGCCTGATCCTGGCCGCCACGCCCACGGCCCGCCGGCTGCGGCAGCTGACCCACCCGCTGCGGGACGGCTTCGGCGCGATCTTCTTCTTCCACTTCGGGCTGACCATCGACGTCGGGGACGTCCTCGCCGTCCTCCCGCAGATCCTCGCCGCCGCAGGGACGACGGTCGTGCTGGCGGTCGTCGCCGGCGTCGTCGCCGCCCGGCTGCACGGCCTCGGCCGCCTCGGAGCGGCCAACATCGGCCTGACCGTGCTGACCCGCGGTGAGTTCTCGCTGGTCCTCGCCTCCCTGGCGCTGGCTGCAGGCCTGGACCCCCGGCTCGGCTCCTTCGCCGCCGGCTACGTCCTCGTCCTCGCCGTCCTCGGCCCCATCGCGGTCTACTCCTCCCCGCGGCTGGCCCGCGGGATCCCGCGCCGGCTCGTGCCCGGAGGCTCCGAGCCGGCGGGCAGGTCCAACGGCGTGCCGCTGGACCTGGACGTCGGCACCTCGTCCCTGCACGAGCTGGGCACCGACCTCCTGCAGGTCCGGGTCCTGCCCGGCTCGCGCCTGCACGGCGTCTACATGAGCGAGCTCCGCCTGCCCGACGGGGCGACCCCCGGCCTGCTCTCGCGCGACGGCGCCACCTCCGCGGTGGCTCCCCACACCCGGCTGCGCACCGGCGACGTCCTGCTCGTGTTCACCCAGCCGGCCCAGCGCCACGACACCGAACGCCGCATCCTCGCCGTCCACCGCAGCGGCAAGCTGGCCCACTGGCTGGGCGACACCGGCACGTGAACGCGCAGCCGGACCGCGACGCGCCCGGACAGGTGGGGACTCGGCGCCACGCGGATGGTCCTGCTGGCGCTCGCGGCCGTCGTGGGCGCACTGGGCCTCGTCCCCGGCAGGTCGACCCGGCGGCGGGGCGCCGTGCACCTGCTCTTCGCCGCCTCCCCGTTCCCCGCCGTCAGCCCATGACCAGCCGCTGGACAGTGGACGGGGGGGCAGGACGGCTTGCGGCCGACGGTGATGGCCGGGCTGCCGAACGGGGGTCGGCACGGTGACCGAGGGGAGTCCCGCGTCCACCAGCGACTGCTGGGCCCCGACGTCGTCGAGGGCCGTGACCTCCTGCTGGCGGAGCACGACCCGGTCGGCTGCGGGGCTGGCCGCCCGGACCCGCGCGGCGAGGGCGAGCACCCGCGGGCGCCAGGAACACCGCACACCTCCGATGAGCGAACGGCGTCATCGGCGCGCGGCACCCCCGATCGGTTGCTTTCGCCTCTTGACCCCCTCCGCAGCCGGCGTGACCGTCTCCAGTGCCCGACGGGGCAGCCTCGCCACGCTGCTGCAACTCGAGAACAGGGATCTCTTCCACACCTCGTGCGGGTGCCCGCGCGCCCCCGCAGGGCCCGGGCGGCGACAGTTCCCCACCAGGTCCTGTAGGCCTCGTGGATCCAGAGGAGGTTCTGCCATGACCCTCGACGAGAACAAGCTCAACGAGCTCCTCGGCCGCTTCGTCATCGACGTGGGCGGGAGCTACCACGCGCTGAGCGCCGTCCTCGGTGATCGGCTGGGGCTGTACCGGGCGCTGCAGAGCACCATGCCGGCCACCTCCCAGGAGGTGGCCGCCCAAGCGGGCGTTGCCGAGCGCTACGTGCGCGAGTGGCTGGCCGGTCAGGCCGCCGGGGGCTACGTCACCTACGACCCGGCCGACGGCCGCTACTCCCTCACCGAGGAGCAGGCGTTCCTCCTCGCGGACACGGCCGGGATGCAGGCGGCCTCCGCCTTCCACTGTCCGGTCGCGGTCGCCAAGAACATCGAACGGATCACCGAGGCGGCCCGCACCGGGGGCGGCTTCCCGTGGCACGACCACGACCCTGCGCTGTTCGAGGGCGTCGAGCGGTTCTTCCGCCCGGGGTACGCGATGAACCTCGTCTCCTCGTGGATCCCCGCTCTCGACGGCGTCGAGGCCAAGCTGAGGGCCGGGGCCCGGGTGGCCGATCTCGGATGCGGACACGGGTCCTCGACCCTGCTGCTGGCCAACGCCTTCCCCGCCTCGGAGATCGTCGGCTTCGACTACCACCCGGCGTCGGTGGACGTCGCGCGCAAGCGGTCGGTCGAGGCCGGGCTCGCTGACCGGGTCTCCTTCGAAGTCGCATCCGCCTCGGACTTCCCCGGCACGGACTACGACCTGGTGACGATCTTCGACGCACTCCACGACATGTCCGACCCGCTGGGCGCAGCCAGGCACGTCCGCGAGGTGCTGAAGGATGACGGGACCCTCCTCCTCGTGGAGCCGATGGCCGGTGACCGGGTCGAGGACAACCTCAACCCGGTGGGACGGCTCTACTACGGGGCCTCGACGGTCCTCTGCGTGGCGCACTCCATGTCGGCGGAACCCCGGACCGCCCTCGGCGCGCAGGCGGGTGAGGCGAGGTTGACCGAACTCCTGCACGACGCCGGGTTCGGCTCGGTCCGGCGCGCGGCGGAGACCCCCTTCAACATCGTGCTGGAGGCCCGCGCCTGATCCTGCTCATCGGTTGCACCCGCGGGACAGAGGTGGGCAGTCGCGCCAAGCCGGGGCACCACCTGCTCGGCGGTGCCCCGATGTCGGAGTGTGGCTCCTGGCCGATCCGCGACAGGGCCTCCGACCAGAGGTCCGGCCGGGAGGGCCCGATGCCCGTCGAGGGACAGCCCCGCCGGCGGACGGTGGCGATGGGGTCGCTCCACGGCACCATCTCCGGTGTGCCGACCCCCCGCATCACCCAGGACACCGCCGCCGACGAGCTGCTGAGCCGCGACCCGCCGGCCCTGCTCCTCGGGATGCTGTTCGACCAGCACATGCGTCAACGGGGCAGCTGAACGCAGGAGCGACCACGCCCACAGGCACCGCATCCGGCGTCCCGTCGGGGCTGTCGTGTCACCTGCGCCAGAACAGGTGGTGCGTCACGCCGCTCGGGCTGGGCACGACGTCGAGGTGGAAGCGGTCGAGCAGCTCGTCGGGTGAGGTCCAGAGCCGTACGCCGGAGCCGATCTCCACCGGTGCGACCGCCACGTGCATGGTGTCGACGAGGTCGGCGTCGAGGAACTGCCGGATGACGGTGGCCCCGCCGCCGAGTCGGACGTCCCGGCCCTGGGCCGCCTCCCGCGCCCGGCCGAGGACCGTGGCCGGGTCGGCGTCGACGAAGTGGAACGTGGTGTCGGAGAGCGCGAACGACGGGCGCGGATGGTGGGTCATCACGAACACAGGGGTGTGGAATGGCGGCTCGGCACCCCACCAGCCCTGCCACTCGTGGTCCTCCCAGGGGCCACGCTGAGGACCGAACTTGTTGCGGCCCATGATCTCGGCGCCGATGTTGTGGGCGAAGTCCCGGGTGAAGTAGTCGTCGAGCCCGCGGCTGCCGCCGGGATCGGTGCGGTTGGGCCAGCTCGCCGTGGCGCCGGCCCAGGCGAACAGGAGCCCGGGGTCGGCGTGGCCGAACGGCCTCTCCAGGCTCTGGTGCTCACCCGCTCCGAATCCGTCACTCGAGACGGTGAAGTTCTGGACTCTGAGCAGCTGGTCCACGTGGCTCCTCCTCGCGCGGTCGATGACAGGTGGACCGTCGGTCAGCGGGGAACTCATCGCCGCGCGGGAATGCAGGGGGTACCGGGCTGCGGCCGGCGATGCCCGAGCTGAGAACCCACGATGCGGCCTGCCCGGCGGGAAGGACGCCGCGTCGGCCGCCGGGCTCTCGCAGCCGAGCGGCTCCACCAGGGCTGGCGGTGGCCGCCACAGCGGCCAGACGTCGTCCTCCGGGCGGGTGCGGCAGGATCGCGAGCGTGCCGACCCTGCGCCTGACCCAGGACACCGCCGCCGACGAGCTGCTGAGCCGCGACCCGCTGGCCCTGCTCCTCGGCATGCTGTTCGACCAGCAGTTCCCCATGGAACGCGCCTTCGCCGGCCCCCGGCTGCTGGCCGACCGCATGGGCGTCGACCGGCTCTCGGCAGCCGACCTCGCCGACGCCGACCCCGAGCAGGTGACCGCCTGGTTCCAGGGTCCACCGGCGGTCCACCGCTACCCGGGGTCGATGGCCGGCCGCGCCCAGGCGGTGTGCCGGCTGCTGGTCGAGCGCTACGACGGCCGCGCCGAGGCGCTGTGGACCGACGTCCCCGACGGCGCCACCTTGCTGCGACGGGTGGGGGAGCTGCCCGGTTTCGGCGCGCAGAAGGCGCGGATCTTCGTCGCGCTGCTCGGCAAGCAGTACGGCGTGACCCCGCCGGGCTGGCGGGAGGCCGCCGGCGACTACGGCCAGGAGGGCTCCCGGCGGTCGGTCGCGGACATCACCGGGCCCGAGTCGCTGGCCGAGGTGCGGGCGTTCAAGCAGGAGGCCAAGCGCGCGGCGAAGGCGGCCGTGACCTCCTGAGACGGGGTGCCGGGGCGCCTGCATCGTGCGCGATCCGGTGGCACGATGGGCGGCAGACCCCGGGCTGTGCGGGGACCTGGACGCCGTCGGGACGTCGGCGCCGCAGCCCGTGGAGGGGATCCGTCGTCCGGGGAGGACGGCGGAGGGGAGGAAGCCCGTGGCCTCGAGCCAGCAGCCCGCGCGATCCCGCCGGCCGGAGCCGGTGCTCATCACCGAGGCAGCACCGAGCCTGGCCGAGCAGCACGCCGCCCGGAAGAAGCGCTACGTGATCACCATGGCCGTCCGTGGGGTGAGCCTGGTTCTGGCGGCGGTCTTCTACCAGACGCTGTGGCTGGCGATCATCTTCGCCGCACTCGGCACCGTGTTGCCGTGGATCGCGGTCATGATGGCCAACGACCGGCCGCCGAAGAAGAAGCTCGACGTGAACCGCTACACGCCGCCGCGTCCGGACCGCATCCTGGAGAACCCCGCGCGCCCGGGCCGGGTCATCGAGCACTGAAGCAGGACCCCCTGCCCCCGCCCCTCGGCTCCCTCCAGGGCACCACCGCGAGCTGGCGACCGGTGGGGCGGAAGGGGTCCTTCCGCCTGCAGGGGGCCTCACCGGGCACCGGGCCGGGCGACCACGACCGCGGCCCGCGCCAGGCCGGCCTCCAGCGCGGCTGCCGGGTCGCCGTCCGGGGCGGCCAGCCAGACCGACAGCAGCCCGGCGGTGAACGCGTCGCCCGCGCCGGTCGTGTCGACCACCGTCGCCGGGTGCGCCGGGCGGTGCACCAGCCGGTTCCCGGCGGCCCACAGCGCCCCCTCGGCGCCCAGCGTCACGACGGCGACCGGGTGGCGGGTCGTCAGCGCCCGTGCGGCCGCCGCGGGGTCGGCGCAGCCGGTGAGCAGCCGCGCCTCGTCGGCGTTGGGCAGCACGAGCGTGGCCGCCGCGGTGTCGGCCAGCCAGCGCTCGACGCCGTAGGCGGCCAGCGGTCCGGTGGACGCCGGGTCGATCGACACCGTGCAGCCGGCCGCGCGGGCGGCCGCCAGCGCGGCCAGCCCCGCGGCGCGCGGACCGGGCGCGAAGAGGGTGTAGCCGGACAGGTGCAGGTGCCGACGCGGCGGGGGGACGTCGTCCGGCGCGAGCGCGAGGTTGGCGGCGCGGTCGGCCAGCATGCTGCGCTGCCCGCCCGGCTCGACCAGGCTGACGATGGTGCCGGTGGCCGTGCCCGGGACGACGCGGACGGCCGGCGCCACCCCGGCGGCGGCCAGCTCGGCGACCAGGCCGGTCCCGGCGCCGTCGTCCCCCACGCACCCGGCGAAGGTGACCGGCGTGCCCAGCCGGGCGAGGTGGACGGCGACGTTCGCCCCGGCACCCCCGCCGTGGCTGCGGATCGACGCCGGCCGGTCGGAGCCGGGGGCGGGGTCGCCGTGGAGCAGCACGACGACGTCGGTGGCCAGGTCGCCGACGACCACGACGTCGGGCACGGTCAGCGCGGGACGCCGGCCAGGGCGGCGGCGATCCGGCCGGCCAGCTCCGCGTTGCGCAGCACCAGCCGCACGTTGACCGCCAGGGTGGCGCCCTCGCTGGCCCGGTGCAGGTGGTCGAGCACGAACGGCGTCACCGCCTTGCCGCGCACCCCCGCCCGCGCCGCCGCGGCCAGGGCGTCGGCGATCACCCGGTCGTGCAGCGCGGGGTCGAGCTGCTCGTCGTCGGGCAGCGGGTTGGCGACCACCACGCCGCCGGGGGCCAGGCCGCGCCGGGTGGCGAGCACGGCCGCGGCCTCCTCCGGCGAGGACACCGCCCAGTCCACCGTCGAGCCGGAGTCGGCGACGTAGAAGCCGGGGAAGGTCGTCGTCCGGTAGCCGACGACGGTGACCGACAGCGACTCCAGCCGCTCGAGCGTCGCGGGGACGTCGAGGATCGACTTCACCCCGGCGCAGACCACGAGCACCGGCGTGCGCGACAGCGTGGTGAGGTCCGCGGACTCGTCGAAGGTGTCCGCCGCCTCGCGGTGCACGCCGCCGAGGCCGCCGGTGGCGAAGACGCCGATGCCCGCGGCGGCGGCCAGCAGGGCGGTGCTCGAGACCGTCGTCGCCCCGCTGCGGCCCAGGGCCAGGGCCACGGGCAGGTCCCGGACGGCGAGCTTGGCCAGGTCGGAGTCGGCGCAGACCCGGTCGAGCTCGTCGGCGGTCAGGCCGACGTGCGGCGCGCCGTCCAGGACGGCGACGGTGGCCGGAACCGCCCCGCCGGTCCGCACGGCCGCCTCCACCTCGTCGGCCGCGGCCCGGTTGTCCGGCCGGGGCAGGCCGTGGGCGAGCAGGGTGCTCTCCAGCGCCACGACCGGCCGGCCGGCGGCCAGCGCCTCGGCGACCTCGGGGGAGAGCACGGGCGCGGGGGACGTCGGCGCGGCGGGCGCGCCGGAGGAGGGCAGCTGCACCCTGCCATCATGGGGGGCAGGGGAGCACCGCCCAGGAAGCGCCTCCCGGACCCGTCCCCGACCCGAGGGAGCACCGCGTGAGCAGCACCGACCTCCTCGAGAAGCCCGACGTCCGCGAGGGCGACACCGGCAACGCCAACGAGGTCTTCCACTACGTGCGCAAGAACAAGATCGCCGAGAGTGCGGTCATGGGCACGATGGTCGAGGCCCTGTGCGGCGAGGTCTTCCCGGTGACCAAGAGCCCGAAGCCGGGCAGCCCGGTGTGCCCGGCCTGCAAGGAGATCTACGAGCAGCTCCGCAAGGACTGAGGAAGGACCCCTCCGCCCCGCACCGCTCGCACGCTCGCGGCGGGACCCTGCAGAGGGGCCGTTCCCGTACGTCACCACGCTCGGCGCGCTTCCGCGATGATCGTGGAGGCCGGGTGGCGACGCGCCGTCCGGATCCGGTGTGTCGTCTCCGCACCTCCCTGATCGTCGCGGGGAGCGTCCCGGGCCGGGGGACGGCACCCGGCCGCGGTGTCGGCCGGGAGGCCGGCGATGGGCTCAGTCCTGCAGCTCGCGGGCGCGCTCGAGCTTGGCCGCTCGCCGGGCCTGGCTGCGGCGCTGGTGCCGGCGCAGCGGTGCCGGCCAGCGGGACTGGATCGTCGCGTTGAGCTCGGCGCCCAGCAGCACCGACATCCCGAAGAAGAAGCAGAACAGCAGGACGGCGATCGGGGTCGCCAGCGCTCCGTAGGGCAGCGTCGTGGTGAGGATGTCGGCCACGTAGGCGCGGGTGGCCAGCGCCGCGACGACGAAGAAGGCGACGGCCAGCACGGTCCCGGGCAGGTGCCGGTGCCAGGGCAGCCGCCGCGGCAGCACCACGTGGTAGAAGCTCGTCAGCGCCAGGAGCAGGCCGATGAGCACCACCGGCCAGTAGACGGCGTTCACCAGCACCATCGCGGTGCCCCGCCAGTCGGCCGGCAGCAGCGAGACCAGCACCCCTCGGCCGAGCACCAGCAGCGGGAGCGTGAGCACCGCCAGCAGCAGGCCGATGACGAACAGCCACAGCGCCTTCAGCCGGGTGCGGATCGGGCCGCGCACGTCGCGCTGGTCGTAGGCGATGACGACGGTGTTCATGAACGTCGCCGTCGCCGAGGAGCCGGCCCACAGCGACAGCAGGAAGCCGACGCTCACCAGGTCCAGCCGCCCCGAGCCGAGGATGTCGTCGAGCGTCGGCTGCACCAGCCCCTCGACGACGTCCGGCGTCAGCACCTCGGTGGAGGCCCGCACCAGTTCCGCCTCGATCTGGGCCACCGGGGCCTCGCCGATGAACGTGCCCAGGTAGCCCAGCGTGCCCAGCAGCCCGATCAGCAGCGGCGGCACCGAGAGGATCTGCCAGAACGCCGCCTCGGCGGAGAGCCCCAGGATGCGGTCGTGCCAGGCCTTGGCGACCGTGCGCCCGAGCACCTGCAGCGGCACCCGCAGCAGCGCGGGCCAGCCGTCCAGCCGTCCCCGCGCCGGCGGGGTCCCCACGCGGACGGCGGTGGCGCCCGCAGGCCGGTCGTCGTCGTCGGCACCGTCCTCGGGGTGTGCGGCGCCGGCCGGTCGGCCCCCGGGCAGGACGGTGCGCACCGTCCCAGTGTGCACGCCGGTCAGCCGGCCGACCGGGCCCGCCTGCAGGATCTCGCCGCCGGCCCCGTCCCGGGGCTCGCCCCGAGCTCGCGAGGGGTGAGGAGGACGGGGTCCTCCCGTGGCCGGGGGCAGGGGTCCTGCCTCAGCCGCCCGGGGCGGGCGCCGGGGCCGGGACGGCGCCGTCCGGCGCCGGCGGGGCGGCAGGTGCGTCGACCGGCACGCAGATGACCCGCGGCTCGGCGGCGTAGCGGGTGCGGAAGTCCTCGCGCTTGACCTCCGCCCCGCTGGCTGGGTCGCGGAACACCCGGGTGACGGTGATGTCGAAGCCGGTCGAGCCGGCCTGCGGCTTGCAGCTGCCGTCGTCCGGCTTCTCCTGCACGACCGGCTCGCGGAGGTTGTAGCGGTCGCTGCTGATCGACTCGACGTCGTAGCGCTTGGTCCCGTAGAAGGTGACCGTCAACGAGTTCGGCGTCCACTGGGTGTCGACGTAGACACCGGTGTCGCTGTCGTTGCGCCACTTGAGGTCGATGGAGTCGTAGTAGACCGTCGCCTCCCGGCCGGCCGGGTAGCGGCTGATGTAGAAGCTGTGCGGCTTGTGGTGGACGTCCTCGAGGCCGGCGAAGAAGACGGCGTTGAACATCGTCGTGGCGACCTGGCTGACGCCACCGCCGACAGCGGTGGCGAACGCGCCGTTCTGGATGACACCGGCCTCGACGTACCCCTGCGCGGTGGTGCGTGGGCCGGTGTGGCCGTTCAGGCTGAAGGTCTCCCCGGGCCGGATCAGCGCACCGTCGAGCTCCGCGGCGGCCACCCGGATGTTCGTGCCGCTGGCCGCGCTGGTGAAGTTCGTGGTGAAGGTGCTGATCTCCTCGCGGATGCCCAGCGCCTCCGCGTCGGCGGTGCTGAACTCCGCCGGCACCGGACCCAGGTCGGCGGTGACCGTGCGCGGCGCCGGCTGCGGCAGGACCTCCTGCAGGTGTGTCGCGAGCGCCGCCGGGTCGACGCCGACTCCGTCGACCGACGGGACGACCGAGACGCTGCCGCCGGACAGCTCGAAGCGAGCGTCCTCGGCGGGCGTGCCGAACTCGGCGAAGTCGTCGCCCATCGCCTCCTGCAGGGCGGCCGGGTCGACCGCGACCGCGAGCTCGCCGTCCTCCTGGGGCGTGAAGGTCAGCGAGGCGGCGATCGCGGTCTCGGGCACCTCGACGGTGGTGGCGCCGTCCTGGCTGGTCACCGTGACCGGCGCGGCCAGGCCGGGGGTGACGGTCTCGTCGAGCACCCGCTGGGCCGCGGCGGTGTCCACGGACACCTCGGTCACGTCGACGGGCAGCTCGATCGGGGTGCTGGGGTCGCCTCCCGAGGCCAGCGCGGTGGTGACGGCCTCTGCGGCGCCCTCCCGGTCGAGGGTGCGGCCGGGCACGGGCTCGACGACGCTCGCGCTCGTGCCCTCGATGGCGATCGTCGCGTCCACCGGGGCGCGGTCGACCTGCTCCGCGATGACGTCGATCTGGGCGGCCAGCGCGGTCTCCTCGCCGGTGATGACGGGCGCGACCTCGCGCTCGTCGACGAGGCTCACCAGGCGGGTCCAGGGGTTGAGCGGCTGCCCGCCGGCCCGCTCGACGGTGCCCTCGACGTCGAGGGTGATCCCGGCGGTGGCGGGGGAGAGGGTGCCCTCCACGTCGTCGGCCAGCACCACGTGGTCGGCGACCACGCGCGGCGCGAGCTCGGTCTGCAGGCGCTCGGTGGCCGCCGCGGGGGACAGGCCGCCGAGGTCGACACCGGCCACGACGGTGTTGCGGGGGACGTCGCCGCTGGAGACCAGCAGGTCCGCCCCGTAGGCGGCGGCCAGGACACCGGCGGCGGCGACCGGCGTCACGACGGCCGGCCGGCGCCACCACGGGCGGCGGGTCCGCGGCGTGTCGTCGGGACCATCGCCGTCGGAGCCGTCGGAGCCGTCGGAGCCGTCGGAGCCGTCGCCCGTGGCGCGGGTGCCGTCGGGGACGTCGTCCGGGCCGTCGGTCACCGGGGGCAGGACGCCGGTGTGCTGGTCGGCCTCCGCGGCGGGTGGCGGCAGCTCGGCGGGGGCCTCGCCGGGAGCGAAGCGGATGTCCTGGGTCTCGCCGTCCTCGACGGCCGGCGTGCCGGCGTCGTCCTCCGCGCCGGTCGCCGGTGGAGCGGGCGTCTGGGCCGCGGTCGCCGGGCCGGGCACCTCGGGGCCGACGGGCCCGCGGTCGCGCGGGACCGGGCGGGTCTCGTCGGACAGACCCTCGGCGTCGATGCGAGCGGTGTGGTCGGGCTGGGCGGGGACCTGCTGCGCCGGCGTCTGACCGGTGGGGGACTGCTGGTCGTGCGGCGCGGGGGTCTGCGGGGGCATCGCGGGATCTCCGGTTAGTCGTCGACCGGGAGGTCCCGGGAACGACGGAGCCGCCGGCGCCCTGTCCCCGTCAGGCGGGAACGGGACGCCGGCGGCGGCGTCGGGTGAGGGCTTCATCGCTGTGCGCGACGATAGCGCCTCCGTCAGTGGCTGAGGCGCTGCTCGCTGTCGGTCTCGATGATGTCGACGGCGATGTCGCGGAGCTTGCCCTCGTACTCACGGGCGTGGTGCCCGCAGAAGACGAGGTCGCTGCCGCTGGCGAGGACCACCCGCACCTTGGCCAGTGCGCCACAGCGGTCACAGTGAAAGGGAACGACGAGGTCGTCGGCGGGCGGGGTCGTCGTCAGCGTCTGGGTCATCTGGGTCATCACTCGCTCTCTACCGCACGGACCCGCGGCTGCGGATCGGCCTCCTGCACAGCGCCAGGATGTCCCCCTGTGTTCCCGACCCGCCCGATCCGACGCTGGACTCGCCGAGAACGGTGAGGCCGGTGCGGGTGGTGCAGGTGGTCCGGGCCAGCAGGGACGTCACTGGGTCGTGCCGGTCTGTCGTGTCGTGCCGTTCTCGTCGTTCGCGTGCGCCGGTCGTCGTCCGGCTGGTGGGTCCGCTGCTGTCTTGACGGGCACCACGCTACGCCGTCTACCCGGCGCGTGACGGCGTACACCGGCGGACCGGCTCATCGGGGTGAGATCGTGACCATCCCGCAATCGTGCCGTCATCGTCCTGGACGACGGAGCGACCCACCGGACGCATCCGCGAGGGCAGTGGGGGCCAACGCCCCTCGTGACCCTCGTGCCGCGGGTGCAGGCTCGCCTGGCACGGGGATCCGACGGCACGGGATCCAGGGCCGCCATGAGTGACCAACGTCACGACCCGCCGGAGCGCGGCGGCATCGTCGTCATCGGGGCCGGGCCGGCCGGGCTGCTGACGGCGATCGCGCTCGCTCGCCGCGGCATCCGCACGACCGTGCTCGAACGGCACGACCACCCGCAGGTGAGCCCCCGGTTCGATCCCGAGCGCTCCTACACGATCGACATCACCGGACACGGCCACCGGGCGCTGGAGCACATCGACGCGACGGCGTACTTCGACGCCCGGCTGCTGGCATTCCGCGGCATCCAGCACGGCGGCCGGGTGGTCGAGGAGTGGCGCGCGCCGGGATGGACCGGTTCACGGGGCGACATCCTGCGCGCGCTCACCGACGCCCTCGGGGAGACGGTCGAGGACGAGGTGCAGCTCGACTACGGCTGCCTCGTGGAAGCCGTCGACGTGGCGACCGGGAGGGTGACCTGGACCCCGCCGGGGGCGGCGCCGAGGACCCGGCGCTTCGACCTCGTCATCGGCGCCGACGGTGCCGGATCGGTCGTGCGCCGAGCGGTGCAGGAGCAGGTGCCGGGCTTCGAGCTGCAACGGGCGGAACTGCCGAACCACCTCACGATGGTCGAGCTGGACCGCCTCTCCGACCAGCTCGACCCGCACTACCTCCAGGCGCTGGCGACCCGGCCGTTCTGCGTGGCGGGGGCGATCAAGGCGGACGACGACGGCGACGCCCCACGGTGGTTCTGCGGCGTCGGCACCCGGCGCGAACTACGGTTCGGGTCGGTCGACGAGGCCCGCGCGTGGCTGCGCCGCCACTGCCCTCGGATCCTGGACCTGGCCTCACCCGAGGCGGTCGCCGCGTTCGCCCGGCGACGGTGTCACCACATCGGCCAGACGCTGACCTGCTCACGCCTGTCCGCCGGACGCTGCGTGCTGATCGGCGACGCGGCCGGCCCCTTCCCCCCGATCGGGCAGGGCGTCAACGCCGCGCTCGAGTCCGCGATGGCACTCGACCTCGCCATCGGCCGGTCCGGCACCACCCCGGCGGGGCTGGTCGCCGCCGCTGCGTCCTACGACGAGGAGTGGAGACCGGAGGTGGACGCCATCTCCTGGATCAGCGAGAAGATGCTGTTCGAGAACCGGGTCCACATGGTGCGCGCCGACCTCACGATGCGGCTGGGCATCAACCCCATCGACCAGGCGAAGGACGGGTCCACCCCGTGGTCCGTCGTGGCGGCACGGGCGCGGCGATTCGGGCCGCTGTGGTGGTGAGCCGGCGTCGGGGGCCGCCGGACGACCGAGGGTCCGGCCCGCCGGAGCGGACCGGACCCTGCGTCGTGGGCTCAGTCGAGGTAGTCGCGCAGCACCTGGGAGCGGCTCGGGTGGCGCAGCTTCGACATCGTCTTGCTCTCGATCTGCCGGATCCGCTCACGGGTGACCCCGTAGACCTGGCCGATCTCGTCGAGGGTGCGCGGCTGGCCGTCGGTCAGGCCGAACCGCAGCCGGACGACGCCGGCCTCCCGCTCGGAGAGCGTCTGCAGGACGCTGGTCAGCTGGTCCTGCATGAGCGTGAAGCTCACCGCGTCGACGGCGACGACCGCCTCGGAGTCCTCGATGAAGTCGCCGAGCTGGCTGTCGCCCTCGTCACCGATGGTCTGGTCGAGGCTGATGGGCTCGCGGGCGTACTGCTGGATCTCCAGCACCTTGTCCGGGGTGATGTCCATCTCCTTGGCCAGCTCCTCCGGGGTGGGCTCACGCCCGAGGTCCTGGAGCAACTCGCGCTGGATGCGGCCGAGCTTGTTGATGACCTCGACCATGTGCACCGGGATGCGGATGGTGCGGGCCTGGTCGGCCATGGCGCGGGTGATCGCCTGCCGGATCCACCAGGTGGCGTACGTGGAGAACTTGTAGCCCTTGGTGTAGTCGAACTTCTCGACCGCGCGGATCAGACCGAGGTTGCCCTCCTGGATCAGGTCCAGGAACGCCATGCCGCGGCCGGTGTAGCGCTTGGCGAGGGAGACCACGAGGCGGAGGTTGGCCTCCAGCAGGTGGTTCTTGGCGCGCTCGCCGTCGCGGACGATCCAGTTGAGGTCGCGGCGCATCTGCGGGGAGAGCTTCTGGCCCTCCTCCTCGGCCTGGCGCAGCCGCTCGGCGCCGTAGAGCCCGGCCTCGATGCGCTTGGCGAGGTCGACCTCCTCCTCGGCGTTGAGCAGCGCGACCTTGCCGATCTGCTTGAGGTAGGCGCGGACCGAGTCGGCGGAGGCGGTGAGCTCGGCGTCCTTGCGGGCCTGGCGGAGGGCCTCGGACTCCTCCTCGTCGTCCCACTCGAAGTCGCCGCCCTCGGCGACCTCCTCGGGGGTGGGAGCGTCGGTCTCGGCGACGCCGTCCGGGGTCGCTACGACGGTCTCGTCGATCTTCAAGCCCTCGCCGCCGGCGTCGACCACGGCGACCGTGGCGCCGTCGGAGGCCACGGCGGTGAGCACGGCGCCCTCGCCGCCTCCCGGCGACGGGGAGATCGTGGGCTTGCGGGCGCCCTTGGCGGCGGTCGGCTTCGCCGCGCTCTTGGCCGTCCGCTTGCGAGCGGGGGCCTTGGCCGGTGCTGGCTGGTCGGCGGGCACTCAGGTTCCTTCCCGTGCTGGGTGCGTTCCCCGGGGAGCCGTCTGGTCCCCGGGCAGCGGCCTCGGCCGGCGTCCGGAGCGGGAGGGCCCGACGGGCGCTCCGGGTTTGGCCGGGGCGCGGGCGGGGGATGTCTCTCCGCTGGGGGGCGACGGGAGCGGGGCTCCTCCATTGTAACGACGCGTTGTGGTGGGTCCACCGCTTCGGACCGACGGGGTGCCCCTCGACCTGGGGAGGACACCAGGTCCACGGGCGTTCTCACTCTCCGTGGTGATCCGGCGGCGGGTGGGCGCGCACCTCCGGTGTCACTGCCCGATGCGTTCCTCGGCGGCCAGGGCCGCGCCGACGATGCCGGCGTCGTTGAGCAGCTGCGCGGGGACGACGGGGGTGCGGGTCGACAACTGGGGCACCCACTTGTGCGCCTTCTTGCTCACCCCGCCGCCGACGATGATGAGGTCCGGCCAGACGGCGGCCTCCAGGACGTCGAGGTAGCGGTCCACCCGCTTGGCCCACTGCGGGTAGCTGAGGTCCTCGCGGTCCTTCGCGGCGGCCGAGGCCTTCTTCTCGCCGTCGTGGCCGTCGACCTGGATGTGCCCGAACTCGGTGTTCGGGACCAGGACGCCGTCGGTGAACAGCGCACTGCCGATGCCGGTGCCGAAGGTCAGCATGAGGACGATGCCCCGCTTGTCGCGGCCGGCGCCGTAGCGCATCTCGGCGATCCCGGCGGCGTCGGCGTCGTTGAGCGTCTGCACGGTGCCGGGGATGCGGGAGGCCAGCCCCTCGGCCAGGTGGGTGCCCAACCAGCTCTTGTCGACGTTGGCCGCGGTGCGCGCGACCCCGCTCTTCACCACGCCGGGGTAGGTGACGCCGATGCGCCCCTCCCACCCGAAGGAGTCGACGATCCGCCCCACGACGTCGTAGACCGGTTCGGGCAGCGAGGGCTGCGGCGTCTCGATGCGCAGCCGCTCCCCCTGCAGTTCGCCCTTGTCGAGGTCGACGACGCACCCCTTGATCCCGCTGCCACCGATGTCCACGCCGAACCCGAGCACGCGGTCAGGGTAGTGATCGTCCGGCCATGCGCCAGACCCGCTCGTGCAGGATCGGGCCATGACCACGACGCCGGAGCCCGCCGACCTGCTCGACCTCGCCGTGTCCACCGCTCGTGAGGCCGCCGACCTGGTCGCGCGCGGACGCGCCTCGGCCGCCGAGCAGGTGGACGTCAAGTCCAGCCCCGTCGACATGGTCACCGCCGTGGACCGCGCCTGCGAGGAGCTGGTCACCAGCCGGCTGCTCGGCGCCCGTCCGGACGACGGGCTGCTGGGGGAGGAGGGCGGCGAGCGCACCGGCACCAGCGGGGTGCGCTGGGTCGTCGACCCGATCGACGGCACCACCAACTTCGTCTACGGCCTGCCCGCGTACGCGGTGTCGATCGCCGCGGAGGTCGACGGGCAGGCCGTCGCGGGCGTGGTGCTCAACGCCGCCACCGGTGAGCTGTTCTCGGCCACCGCGGGCGGCGGCGCGCACCTGACCCTGCCCGGCGCCGAGCCGGTGCGGCTGACCGGCAGCCGGCCGGCCTCCCTGGGGCAGGCGCTGGTCGCGACCGGCTTCGGCTACCGGGCCGAGCAGCGCCGCGCGCAGGCCGCCGTGGTCGCCGAGCTGCTGCCGGAGGTCCGCGACATCCGGCGGCACGGCTCGGCCGCCCTGGACCTGTGCACCGTGGCCGGCGGCCGGGTGGACGCCTACTACGAGATGCACCTCAACCGCTGGGACGTCGCCGCGGGCGCGCTCGTCGCGGCCGAGGCCGGCGTCGTCGTCACCGGTCTGCCCGGGCGGCCGTTCGCCGAGCCGCTGGGCATCGCCGTGGCCCCGTCGGTGGCCGACGAGTTCCTCGCCCTGCTCACCCGGCTGCACCGCGTCGCAACATGATGGAACGGCCCCGTCCAGGGCGCCGCCCTGAGCGTGCGAGGGGTGGGAGGACGGGGTCGTTCAGCAGGCGGCGGCGGCGCTGGCGCCTGCGGCGAGCGCGGCCTGGACCTCCTCCGGCGGGGCGAGGCCGGCGAAGTCGGGGCCGATGACGACGTCGACCGTGGCGGTGGCCCGGGTGTCGAGGAAGTCCCCGGCCTGGGGGAGGAACAGCCGGACGAAGGCGGCGGCCTCGTTCCCGCGCGGGCCGTGCCGCAGCTCGCCGACGCCGGTGACCTCGCGCTCGGTGGGGTCGTTGGCGATCTCCTCCACCACGAAGCCCCGCTCCTGCAGCGCCGCGGCCACCTCCTGGGCCAGGCCCCCCCGGTCGGTGGCGTTGAAGACGCGCAGCGCGACCGTGGTCGGGTCCAGCGACGGCGGCGCCGCCGACGCGCTGGCGCAGGCCTGGGCCTCCTCGGCCTCCAGCTCGCCCTCGGTGTCGAACACGTTCCA
This sequence comes from Geodermatophilus siccatus, assembly GCF_900103785.1. Lineage (GTDB taxonomy): Bacteria > Actinomycetota > Actinomycetes > Mycobacteriales > Geodermatophilaceae > Geodermatophilus > Geodermatophilus siccatus. The sequence goes on from NZ_FNHE01000004.1 coordinate 157,894, forward strand.
CCAGACGACCAGTGCGGCCAGGGCGAGCACCAGCAGGAACACCAGCGGCGGGATCGGCCGGCGGCCGCTGCGGGGACGCACCGCGGAACGGTCGGTGGGCGGCGCGCTCACGGGCTCTCCTCGGTCACTGACGGTCGACCGGAGTCTAGGGCCGGGAGGGGTGTCTAGATCACACCGTCGTCGAGTGCGGCGCGTCCCCGCTCCACGCACGGGTCGATGCGGTCGGCGTAACCGGCGGTGTCCTTGCCCGCCATGGCGCCGGCGGCCGACCGGGCGACGATGCCGGCGACGATCGCGGCGAACTTGAAGTAGGCGAAGGCGACGTACCAGGGCAGGTCGGAGAGGTCCAGGCCACTGCGCTCGGCGTAGCGCGCCGCGACCTCGGCGCGGGTGGGGAAGCCCTCCAGGGCGGTCACCGTGCTCTGCCCGGCGACGGCCTCCTCACCGGCCTGCGGCCAGTAGACGTGCAGCATCCCCAGGTCGGCGAGCGGGTCGCCGAGGGTCGACATCTCCCAGTCCAGCACCGCCCGGATGCGGCCGGGGGTCTGCGGGTCGAGCAGGCAGTTGTCCAGCCGGAAGTCGCCGTGGACGATCCCGTTGCGCTGCGTGGTGGGCACGGTCTGGGCCAGCCGCGCGGCGAGGGCGTCCAGGCCCGGCCGCTCGCGGTCGCGGGTGGCGTCCCACTGCTGGGTCCAGCGGCGCACCTGCCGGGCCATGAAGCCCTCCGGCCGGCCGAAGTCGCCCAGCCCCACCGCGACGTGGTCGACGGCGTGCAGGTCGGCCAGGACGTCGACCAGCCCGTCGCCGATCGCCCGCCGCTGGGCCGGCTCGTCGGCGTAGCCAGCCGGGATCCGGTCGACGACGTGCAGGCCCACGACCCGCTCCATCACGTAGAAGGGCGCGCCCAGGACGGACGGGTCGGTGCACAGGTGCAGCGTCCGCGGCACCGGGACGGGCGTGGGCACGAGCGCCGAGACGACCCGGTGCTCGCGCGCCATGTCGTGCGCGGTGGCCAGGACCGCACCCGTCGGCGGGCGGCGCAGGATCACCGCCTCGCCGTCCGCCCCGCCCTCCGGGGTCACCGTGTAGGTCAGGTTGGACATGCCCGCCGCGATGAGCTCGACCCGTACCCGGGACCACCGCTCGTCGCCCAGGACGGAGGCCAGGTAGGGCCCGACGACGGCCGGATCAGCACCCACAGGAGTCGACACGGGCGCAGGGTAACCTCTGGCGCTCCGCGTCCCGTCCGACCCGGCCCGGCAGCGAGGTGGTTCCCCCCTCGCGCGTCGGGCACAAACGGGGGCCGCGCGACGTTGGGGGGTCCGCCGGTCAGACCGTGCCGGCTTGCTCCGCCGTCCGCCGGTGGGTCGGACGGCGCGGGAACGACCAGCACCGGCCGGTGCCCGCCTCCGCGGTCACCGGCCCACCGACCCCCGGTCGCCTCCGGCGACCGGACAGCACGGCGGCGCCACCGCGCGCCGCCGCGGACCATGCGGGCTGCGCCCGCGACGACCCCGGAGGAGGGGCACTTCCCATGGCCACCGACTACGACGCCCCGCGCCGCAACGAGGCCGACGAGCTCGGCGAGGACTCGCTCGAGGAGCTCAAGGCCCGGCGCGCCGAGGCGCAGTCCTCGTCGGTCGACGTCGACGAGACCGACTTCAACGAGAACCTCGAGCTCCCCGGCGCCGACCTGTCCAACGAGGAGCTGACCGTCCGCGTGCTGCCCAAGCAGGAGGACGAGTTCACCTGCTCGCGCTGCTTCCTCGTGCAGCACCGCAGCCGCCTGGCCGCCACCAAGGGCGACCAGCTGTTCTGCCGCGACTGCGCCGCCTGAGAGAGGACCCTCCTGCCCCCCACCCCGCGCTGGCGCTCGGGGCGGGCCCCTGCAGGAGGGCCGTTCCAGCAGGTCACCGAGTTCACGGCGGGACCCCGCAACCAGGCCGTACCACGGCACGCCGACCGGAGGAGTGAGGGACCAGTGACGGACCACGGCGATCGCACCGTGCCAGTGCGGGACGTCCCGCCACCGCGCCCGGTCGTGCCCGGCGCGGCCGGTGGGCCCACGGCCCCGCCCGCGGAGGAGGGCCCGCTCGCGCGGGCCGGCCGGCTGCTCGCCGAGGCCGTGTCCGGCCTGGTGGGCGGGGCGAGCGAGGCGCCTCCCGAGGGGCGCCGTTCGACCGCGGCGACGCTGCGCGACGTCGTCGCCGCGGTCGCGGCCGCCGGGTCGCGCGTCGGCCGCGGCGCCCGGGACACCGCGCCGGCCGGTGCGGACGACGGCGGGAGCCCCCGCACCCCCAGCGCGTTGCTGGGCGACCTGCTGGCCACCGCCGCCCCGCGGCTGCCGATCCGGGACGCCGCCCGGCTGCGCGCGGCCCACCCCGGCGCCACGGACGACGAGATCGCCGACGCGCTGGTCTCCCGGGCCGCGACGCTGACCGCCGGCATCGGCGCCGCGACCGGCGGGCTGTCCGCGGCCTCGTGGCTCGCCCCGCCCTCGCTGGTGGCGCTGCCCCTGGAGCTCGGCGCGGAGACGGTGCTCACCGCCGCCGTCGAGCTCGTCCTGCTCGGCGAGCTGCACGAGCTGTACGGGCGGCGGGCCCCCGGCGACGCCCGCGACCGCGCGCTGGCCTACCTGTCCAGCTGGACGCGGCAGCGGGCGGTCGAGGACTCCGCCGTCCCGGGCCTGGGCGCCGTCCTGGGCTCGGCCGGCCTGCGCACGCTCAGCCGCCGGATGACCCGGCGGATGGCCCGCAGCGTCCCCGGCGCGGCTCCCTTCCTGGTCGGCGCGGCCCTCGGCGGCCGGGCCAACCGGAAGGCGACCGAGGCTCTGGCCCGCCGGGTGCTCGCCGACCTGCGCCGCCCCCGCCCCTGAAGGAGGACCCCGTCCTCCCACCTCTCGCACCCTCGGGGCGGACCCGGGACGTCGCTCGACGCGGCCCGGTCACTCGCGAGGCGGGGGAGGAGGGTGGTCCTTATAGGGTCGCGGACGTGCCCGACCCCTCCCACCCCGCCGTCCCCGAGGTGGAGGTCCCGGTGCGGCTGTCCTCCCCGGAGGACGTCGTCCCCGCCTACGCCCTGCCCGGGGACGCCGGCGCCGACCTGGCGATCGCCGAGGACCTCGAGCTCGCGCCGTTGCAGCGCGCGCTGGTGGGCACCGGCGTCGCGGTGGCGATCCCGGAGGGCTACGCCGGCTTCGTGCACCCCCGCTCGGGCCTGGCCCACCGGGTGGGCCTGTCCCTGGTGAACGCCCCGGGCACCATCGACGCCGGCTACCGCGGGGAGGTCAAGGTCAACCTGGTCAACCTCGACCCCACGACGCCGCTGACGCTGCGGCGCGGCGACCGCGTGGCCCAGCTGGTGGTGCAGCCGGTCGTGCGCGCCCGCTTCGTCCCGGTCGAGCAGCTGCCGGAGAGCGCGCGGGGCGCCGGGGGCCACGGGTCGACCGGTGGCCACGCGAGCGTCCAGGAGAAGGGGACCGACTGACATGCCGTTCGGACGGCGACGCAACCGGATCGACCGCAGCCTGCGCGAGCGCGGGGTGCCGCCGGAGCCGCAGCACAAGGTCCGCGAGGTCGCGGCGACCACCGGACCGTGGGACTCCGCCGACGCCCCGGACGACGGGGTCGCCCGCATCGACCTGGGGTCGCTGCTGCTGCCGGCGGTCCCCGGCACGGAGCTGCGGGTCGACGTCAACGCCCAGCAGAAGGTCATCGGCGCCACGCTGCGCTACGGCGACTCGCTGCTGCAGGTGGCGGTGTTCGCCGCGCCCCGCGCGGCCGGCATCTGGGACGACGTCCGCGCGGACCTCGCCCGCAGCGCCTCGGGGCAGGGCGGGCACCTCGAGGAGGTCGACGGGCCGTTCGGGCCGGAGCTGGCCGGTTTCGTGCGGGCGACGCCGCCGGCGCAGCCCGGCCAGCCCGCGCCCGCTCCGGTGCGCCGGCCCGCCCGCTTCGTCGGCGTGGACGGCCCCCGCTGGTTCCTGCGCGGCATGATCAGCGGCCCGGCGGCGGAGAACCCGGAGGCCGCGGCGGCGCTGGAGCAGGCGTTCCGGCAGATCGTCGTCGTCCGCGGGAGCGCGCCGATGCCGGTCCGCGAGCAGCTGCCGCTGACCCTCCCGCCGCAGGCCGCCGCACAGCTGGCCGCGCAGCAGGCCGTCCGCCAGCCGGGGACCCCGCCGCAGGCCGCGCCCGGCACGTGAGCGAGCTCGCGAGCTCGCGCACGGGTGCAGCAGCGCCGCGAACGCGGCCGACGAGCGCCAGCGGGGAGGGCACGTGAGCGAGCTCGCGAGCTCGCGCGTGGGTGCAGCAGCGCCGCGAACGCGGCCGACGAGCGCCAGCGAGGAGGGCACGTGAGCGCCGTCCGCACCGCCTACGGGCCGCACCCCGACCAGTTCCTCGAGCTGACGCTGCCCGCGGGCACCGGCCCGGCGCCCGTGGCGGTCGTGCTGCACGGCGGCTTCTGGCGGGCCGCGTACGGCGTCGAGCTGGCCCGCCCGCTCGCCGCGGACCTGGCCGAGGCCGGCCTCGCCGCGGTCGCGGTCGAGTACCGCCGGGTCGGCGCCGGTGGCGGCTGGCCGGCCACCCTGGAGGACGTCGCCGCGGCGCTCGACGCGCTCCCGGACCTGGCGGGCGCCGACCGGCTGGACCTCTCCGACGTCGCGGTCGTCGGACACTCCGCCGGCGGGCACCTGGCCGCATGGGCGGCCGGGCGGTCGCGGCTGCCGGGGGAGGCGCCGGGTGCGCGGCCGCGGGTCCGGGTGGCCGCCGCCGTCCTGCAGGCCGGGGTGCTCGACCTCGAGCGCGCCGCGGCGCAGCGGCTGGGCGACGGGGCGGTGCAGGACCTGCTCGGCGCCGAGCCCGCGGACGCGCCGGAGCGCTACGCGACAGCCGACCCGGTGCGGCTGGTCCCGACCGGCGTCGACCTGCTGTGCGTGCACGGCACCGGCGACGACGTCGTCCCGGCCGAGCAGAGCACCCGCTACGCGGCTGCCGCCGCGGCGCAGGGCGGCGCCGTCGACGTGCGTCTCGTGCCGGGTGACCACATGGTGCTCATCGACCCGGCGGGGGAGCCGTGGGCGCTGGCGCGGAACTGGCTGCGGTCGCGTGCCGAGGGGGTCCGCGGCGGTTCTACGCTGGGGCCGTGACGCAGACACGCCAGAGCGGTTGGTTCGCGCGGACGCTGCAGCGGCTGACCGCCGACGACCACACGATCGACGCGGAGGAGCTGCGCGCGGGCTCGGCGAACGCCGGCTGCGAGGCGGTCAGCGCCTGCCGCAAGGGTGCCGTCGTCACCGTGACCGGCCGGCTGAAGTCGGTCGTCTACACGCCGCGGGAGACGGTGCCCACCCTGGAGGCGGAGCTGTTCGACGGCTCCGGCTCGGTCACCCTCGTGTGGCTCGGGCGCCGGCGGATCCCCGGCATCGAGCCCGGCCGCTCGCTCACCGCGCACGGCCGCTTCGCCTCCTTCGACGGGCGGCAGGTCATCTACAACCCCCGGTACGAGCTGAGCGCCGGGTGACGGCTGCGCCCGAGGGGGACGGGCGCCCCGGTCCGGCGCGTCCCGCGGACGGCGCCGGGACCGGGCCGCAGGGCCTGGCCTTCGACCGGCACCTGGTCCTCGACCAGCTCGGCGGCTGGCGCGGCATGCTCGACGCCACGCTGCCCACGGTCGCGTTCATCGTGGCCAACTCCGTGGCCGGGCTGCGCGCCGGCATCTGGTCCGCGCTCGCCGTCGCCGTCCTGCTCTTCGCGCTGCGCCTCGTGCGGCGGGAGAGCGTGCAGCAGGCCTTCAGCGGGCTCTTCGGCGTCGCGATCGCCGTGGCCATCGCCGCCGCCTCGGGTCAGGCCCGCGACTTCTTCGTCCCCGGCCTGATCCGCAACGCCGCCCTCGGCGTGGTGCTGATCGGCTCGATCGCCGTCCGCTGGCCGCTGGTCGGCGTGGTCGCCGAGTTCCTCGCCCCCAGCCACCTGGGCTCGATGGCGTCGCACTCGATGCCCGGTCTGCGCCGCCGCATCGACCGGGTCAACGCGACGCTGCACCACCGGTCACCGCCGGACCCCGCGACCGGCGCCCGGCCGGCCGACCCCGCGCCCGAGCGGCACTGGCGCGACGACCCGCGGATGGTGCGCGCCTACTCCTGGCTGACGCTGATGTGGGGCGTCGTCTTCCTGGTCCGCGTCGCCGTCCAGTGGGTGCTCTACCGCGCCGACGAGGTGGAGCTGCTGGGCACGGCCTCGCTGCTGCTGGGCCTGCCGGTCACCGCCGTCGAGGTCGTGGTGACGCTGTGGGTGGTGTCCCGGCTGCACCGGCACCGGCACCGGGCCGACGCCGCCTAGCGGTACACCCAGCGGTCCCCTGCGGGGTCCTGCTCCGGTGGGGGCAGGGGGCCTCCTGGAGCCGGCCTCCTAGAGCGAGGTCGTGGGGGAGAGCACCTGCTGCAGCTGCTCCTCGACGTCGGCGTGGGTGACGAACAGCAGCTCGTCGCCGACCTCGAGCGGCTCGTCCGGGGTGGGGGTGATGACCCGGTCGCCGCGCAGGACGGCGGTCAGCACCGTCTCCCGCGGCAGGGGCACCTCGCGCAGCGGCTTCCCGGCCCACGGGGTGTCCTCGGCGAGGGTGATCTCGACCAGGTTGGCCGCGCCCTTGCGGAAGCTCATCAGCCGGACGACGTCGCCGACGGTCACCGCCTCCTCGACCAGCGCGGCGAGCACCCGCGGGGTCGAGACGGCGACGTCGACGCCCCACGCCTCGGTGTAGAGCCACTCGTTGCGCGGGTCCTTGACCCGGGCGACGACGCGGTTGACCGCGAACTCGGTCTTGGCCAGCAGCGAGACCACCAGGTTGGCCTTGTCGTCGCCGGTCGCGGCCACGACGACGTCGCAGGTGGCCAGCTGCGCCTCCTCGAGGGAGGAGACCTCGCACGCGTCGGCCTGCACCCACTCGGCGCCGGGCACCGCCCGGGTGCGGACCTTGCGGCCGTCCTTCTCGATGAGCATCACGGTGTGCCCGTTGGACAGCAGCTCCCCGGCGATCGAGCGCCCGACGGCGCCCGCGCCCACGATGGCGACCCGCATCAGTGTCCCCCTCCCGTGGGGCCCTGCTCGACGACCTGGTGCACCCGCTGGGTGATCGCGTCGGTCGAGGCGACCACGAGCTGGTCGCCGTCCTGCAGCACGGTTCCCGCGGTGGGCAGCTGGGCCTCGCCGTAGCGCACCAGCCAGGCGGCCCGCGCCCCGGAGGCGGTCTCCAGCTCGGCCAGCCGCCTGCCGACCCACGGCTCGGTGACGGTGACCCGCATGAGCAGCACCTGCCCGGTGGGCTCGCGCCACAGCTCGCTGACCTTGACCGAGAGCAGCTCGCGCAGCAGCCGGTTCACCGTCCACGGGACGGTCGCGACGCTGGGGATGCCCATCCGCTCGTAGACCTCGGCGCGCTTGGAGTCGTAGATGCGGGCCACGACGTGCTGGACGCCGAAGGTCTCGCGGGCCACGCGCGCGCTGATGATGTTGGAGTTGTCGCCGCTGCTGACCGCGGCGAAGGCGCCGGCGGAGTCGATGCCGGCGTCGAGCAGCGTCTGGCGGTCGAAGCCCAGGCCGGTGACCTGGCGGCCGGTGAAGTCCGGGCCCAGCCGGCGGAAGGCCTCCGGGTCCTGGTCGATCACGGCCACGCTGTGGCCGACCTCCTCGAGCCGGCGGGCGATCGCCGACCCGACGCGGCCGCAGCCCATCACGACCACGTGCACGAGCGACTCCCGGCTCACGAGTGCGGTGCGCCGGGGTCGGACCCGGCGCGTGTCCGGCCGCGAAGCTACACCTGGGCCGCGGTGGGACCGCGGTCCGCAGCGCCACAACTCACCCTCCGGACGGGGGCGGGAGGGGTCCCGGCGTCCGTACCATCGCCGCCGTGCCAACGCTGTCCGATCTCGGACAACTCCCGAAGCGCCTGGTCCTCGGCCGTCCCGTGCGCAGCGACCGGCTCGGGGAGTCCCTGCTGCCCAAGCGCCTGGCGCTGCCCATCTTCGCCAGCGACCCGCTCTCCTCCGTGGCATACGCCACGCAGGAGATCCTCATCGTCCTCACCCTGGCCGGGACGGCGTTCCTCTACCTGGCCCCCTGGCTGGCGATCGCCGTCGTCCTGCTGCTGGTGACCGTCGTCCTCTCGTACCGCCAGGTGGTGCGGGCCTATCCCTCGGGCGGCGGCGACTACGAGGTCGCCATGAAGAACCACGGGCAGTTCGCCGGGCTGACCGTGGCCAGCGCGCTGCTCGTGGACTACGTGCTCACCGTGGCGGTGTCGGTGGCGGCCGGCACCGACAACATCATCTCGGCGTTCCCGGCGCTCAACGAGCACCGCGTCGCGCTCGCCGTCGGGCTGGTGGCGCTGCTCGCGGCGGCCAACCTGCGGGGCCTGCGCGAGTCCGGCCGCACCTTCGCCGTCCCGACCTACCTGTTCATCTCCGGCATCCTGGTGATGATCGTCACCGGGTTGGTGCGCGACCTGTTCACCGGATCGCCGGTCGTCGCCGAGAGCGCGGGATACACCATCACCCCCGAGCCCGGGTTCGAGCAGGTGACCGGCCTGGCGCTGGTCTTCTTCGTGCTGCGCGCCTTCGCCTCCGGGTGCACGGCCCTCACCGGCGTCGAGGCGATCGCGAACGGCGTCCCGGCGTTCAAGCCGCCGAAGAGCCGCAACGCCGCCACCACGCTCGCGCTCATGGGCGGCATCGCCGCGACGATGTTCTCCGGCGTCACCGCGCTGGCCCTCGCGGCCGACGTGAAGTACGCCGAGCACCCGTGCGACCTGGTGGGCTTCACCGCCTGCGAGACCGAGCCGCAGCGGACGGTCATCGCGCAACTGGCCGCCGCGACGTTCGGCGGGCCGACGTCGCCGGGCTTCTTCTACATCCAGGCGGCCACCGCACTGATCCTCATCCTGGCGGCCAACACCGCGTTCAACGGGTTCCCGCTGCTGGGCTCGGTGCTGGCCCAGGACCGCTTCCTGCCCCGGCAGCTGCACACCCGCGGCGACAAGCTGGTCTACAGCAACGGCATCCTGTTGCTGGCCGGGTTCGCCGCGCTGCTCATCGCCGCCTTCGACGCCGACGTCAACCGGCTGATCCAGATGTACATCGTCGGGGTCTTCACCAGTTTCACGATCGGTCAGTGGGGGATGGTCCGGCACTGGAACCGGGAGCTGCGCTCGGAGGACGACGCGCAGGCCCGCCGCCGCATCCGCCGGTCGCAGGCGATCAACGCCGTCGGCGGCAGCCTGACCACGATCGTGCTGGTGATCATCGTCGTCACCAAGTTCACCCGCGGGGCGTGGCTGGTCCTGCTGGTGATGCCGGTGCTGTTCCTGCTGATGAAGGCGATCGACCGGCACTACTCGCACGTCGCCGAGCAGCTGGTGCCCGACACCGACTCGCGGCTGCTGCCCAGCAAGGTGCACGCCGTCGTGCTCGTCTCCAAGGTCCACAAGCCGACGCTGCGGGCGCTGGCCTTCGCCCGGGCGACCCGGCCCGACCACCTCACCGCGCTGACGGTCAACGTGGACGACGCCGAGACGCGGGCCCTGCAGCAGCAGTGGGAGCGCTACGACATCCCCGTGCCCCTGACGGTGGTGGAGTCGCCGTACCGGGAGATCACCCGGCCGGTCGTGGACTTCGTCAAGTCCATCCGCCGGGACAGCCCGCGCGAGCTGGTGGTCGTCTTCGTGCCGCAGTACGTCGTCGGCCACTGGTGGGAGAACGTGCTGCACAACCAGAGCGCGCTGCGGCTGCGCGCCCGCCTGCAGTTCCAGCCCGGCGTCATGATCACCACGGTGCCCTGGCAGCTGGAGAGCTCGATCGGCCGGGAGGACGCCGGACTGCGCGGCATCGGGCCCGCGCCCGGTGACCTGCGCCGGGGCCTGACCGACGAGGCGGAGCACACGCCCTATGGATGAAGGCGGAGGACCCCGTCCTCACCCCTCGGAGCAGGACCCCGCTGGCCCCCGCCGCTCGCAGGCTCGCGGCGGGGCCCTGCAGCGGGGCCGGAAGCGGGCGGCGGGCCCCGACCGGGGCGCGGGCTGGACCGGCCGCGAGTTCGAGGTCACCGTCGGCCCCGTGGCCCACGGCGGGCACTGCGTCGCCCGGCACGAGGGGCGGGTCGTCTTCGTGCGGCACACGCTGCCCGGCGAGCGGGTCGTCGTCCGGGTCACCGAGGACCGGCATCCCGGCTTCTGCCGCGCCGACGCCGTCGAGGTGCTCCAGGCCGCTCCCGACCGGGTGCCGCGGCCCTGCCCGTACAGCGGCCCGGGGCGCTGCGGAGGCTGCGACTGGCAGCACGTCACGCACGAGGGGCAGCTGCGGCTCAAGGCCGCGGTGGTCCGCGAGCAGCTGACCCGGCTCGGCGGGCTGTCCGGGGACGACGCCGTCGTGCGCGACCTCGTCGTCGAGGCGTTGCCCGGCGGTCCGCTTCGCTGGCGCACCCGTGCCCGCTTCGCCGTCGACCGCGCCGGGGCCCCGGGGCTGCGCCGGCACCGCTCGCACGACCTGGTGCTGCTCGACGACTGCCCGATCACCGTGGAGCCGGCCGCGGCCGCCGTTCTCGACCGCCGCTGGCCCGGCGCCGGCGCGGTGGACGTCGCCGTCGACTCCGCCGGCACGGTGACCACCACCCGGCTCGACCGCCGGGGCCGGCCGCAGTCGACGCGGGTGCTGCGTGCCGGCGAGGACGAGGGCGGGTCGGACGACGGCACGGCGCCGGCCGGCCGGGCCGCGCGCTGGGCCGCCGGGCGCGACTGGGAGGTCGAGGGCACCGGCTTCTGGCAGGTGCACCCCGCCGCGGCCGACGCGCTCACCGCGACCGTGGCCGAGTTCGCCGGCGTGCGGGCGGGGGAGACGGTGCTCGACCTCTACGCCGGGGCCGGGCTGTTCGGCGGCACGCTCGCGCCCGCGGCCGGGGATGCCGGCCGGGTGGTCTGCGTGGAGGCCGACGAGGCCGCCTGCGCCGCCGCCGAGGCCAACCTCGCCGCGCTGCCGCAGGCGGAGGTCTGGCAGGGCGAGGTGGACGCCGAGGGGCTCACCGAGCTGCTCGCCGAGCTGGGCGGGGCCCCCGACGTCGTCGTCCTCGACCCGCCGCGGGCCGGTGCCGGGGCGGCGGTCAGCCGGGTGCTCGCCGACGCCGGTCCGCGCGCGGTCGTCTACGTGGCCTGCGACCCGGCGGCGCTGGCGCGCGACGTCGCCGCCTTCGCTGCGGGCGGCTACCGGCTGACCGGGCTGCGCGGCTTCGACGCCTTCCCGATGACCGCGCACGTGGAGTGCGTGGCGCTGCTCGAGCGCGCCTGACGGGTCAGTCCCGGTCGCGCTTCTTCTGCTTCTTCTGCTTGCGGTCCTTGTTCTCGCGGTCCGGGGCGGGGGTCGCCGCGGTCTCCGTGGCCTCCGTCGGCGTCGGTGCCGCCGACGGGGTCGACGGCACCGCCTGCGGGACGGCGGGGACGGCGGCCTGCACGGTCGGGGCCGGGGCGACCGGCTGGGGGGCAGCCGGCTGCGGGACCGACGGCTGCGGGACTGACGGCTGCGGGACTGACGGCGCCGGGGCGGCCGGGGCCCGCGGTGCCGGGGTGGAGGACGACGCGACCGACGGCGAGGGAGCCGACGGCGACGCTGCGGGCGCCGGCTGCTGCACCGGCGACGAGGCCCGCGCGGGGCTGTCGGCGGCGGGCGTGGCGGCCGGTGCCCCGGCGGCGGTCGGCGTCCCGGCGTCCGCGGGCAGGGGTGCGGCGGAGGAGGGGACCGGGACCTCGCTCTCGGCCGTGCGGACGGCGTCGCCGACGTCGCGGGGGCGCTCGGCGTTCCCGATCCCCCCGGCCCGGACGGCGTCGCCGACCTCCCCGGCCCGGACGGCGTCCCCGACGCCGCTGGAGGAGGCGTCGACCGTGCCGTGCACCGCCGTGGTGCCCGGCCCGGACACCCCGCCGTCGTCGGCCGCGACGGCGCCCAGGCCGGCGGCCATGCCGACGAAGGACAGCATCCCGAGAGCGGTCGTCGCGAACCGGGGCGGGCGGGCGCCCTCGGGGTGCGGGCGCGACAGGCGGAGCATGCGGGTGGTCCCCTCGGCGGTGCGGGTGGCGGGTGTGGGGCGGTGGTCGGACGGAGAGCCCGGGAGGGCGGCACTCGGCTCTGCACACGCAGAGCGTTCGGACGGCCGCGCTAGGTGACGGTAACCCGGACGGCGCCGTGACGGAAGGGTCCGGCCGGGATCCGGTCGGCCGGCCCGGGGAGGAGGAGGGCGACCGGCTACGGTGGCAACTCGTGACCACCTGGGAGTACGCCTCGGTCATCACGGCCAACGACGCGGAGTCGCAGCGCGCAGGGGTGAGCGTCAAGCTCCCCGGCGGCCAGCTGGAGCGCCAGGCGGGTGACACCAGCTCGGTGCTCAACCGGCTGGGGAGCGAGGGCTGGGAGCTCGTGAGCTACCACTCCAGCGGCGCGGGCACCTGGGGCTTCGAGCAGTTCTGGCTCAAGCGCCCCACCTCCTGATCGAGGACCCCCTGCCCCCGCCGCTCCCGAGCTCGGGGCGGCACCCTGCAGGGGGGCGAGGGGGATCGCCGCTCTCGCCGCGCGGCGGGTCGAACGTGTGTTCGGCCGTTGGGGCAGACTGCTGCGGTGGACGCTTCGCTGCCGCCGGGCTGGCCCGCCGCCGTGCGACCGCCCGGCGCCCCCGACTGGGAGCACACCGCGGTGGCCTGGCTGTTCGACCTGGTGCCGCCGGACTACCGGGCGCACGAGGTGCTGCGTCGCTACCCGGTGCTGCTCGCCCGCTTCGCCCGCGACCACGTCGCCGCCGGGCTCGAGGCGGCGCGGTCGGGGTGGCGCACGGTACGGGTGGAGCTCGCCGACGAGCTGCCGGCCGACGCGATGGAGGCGGCGATCACCGCCTACGAGCGGGAGGGGGCCCGGCTGGCGGCCGCCGCCCGCGGGATCGAGGCGGTGGCCGGTGCGCTGCGGGGCGAGCGCTGGGTACCGCGGCTGTGAGCCGGCATCCAGCCGCGGTGCTCGGCCGGAAGGGGGAGGAAAGCGCGGATACAGTGGGTCGGCGGCCGTCGCGACGCCGCTCCTGCCGCCGATGGAGAGGACGCACCCCCTCGTGTCGCTCCTGCGATCGCTCCACGACCCCGACGACCTGAAGGCGCTCCCGGCCGACCAGCTGCCGGCACTCGCCGCCGAGATCCGCGACGCACTGGTCACCAGCGTCGCCAGGACCGGCGGGCACCTCGGGCCCAACCTCGGTGCGGTCGAGCTGACCATCGCCCTGCACCGGGTCTTCGACTCCCCGCGTGAGCCGATCGTCTTCGACACCGGCCACCAGAGCTACGTGCACAAGATGCTCACCGGCCGCGTGGAGGACTTCGCGCGGCTGCGCCAGCGCGGTGGCCTCTCCGGCTACCCGAGCCGCGCCGAGAGCGAGCACGACTGGGTGGAGAACAGCCACGCCTCCACCTCGCTGTCCTACGCCGACGGGCTGGCCAAGGCCTTCGCCGTCCGCGGCGAGCAGCGCCCCGTGGTCGCCGTCATCGGCGACGGAGCGCTCACCGGCGGCATGGCCTGGGAGGCGCTGAACAACATCGCCGGTGCCCAGGACCGCCCGGTGGTCATCGTCGTGAACGACAACGGCCGCTCCTACTCGCCCACGATCGGCGGCGTCGCCGACGCGCTGGCCTCGCTGCGGCTGCGCCCGGGCTACGAGCAGGCGCTGCTGCAGGTCCGCCAGGCGCTGCACCGCGCCCCGGTGGTCGGCTCGGCGCTCTACGACGCGCTGCACGCCATCAAGAAGGGCCTCAAGGACGTGCTCTCGCCGCAGGGCATGTTCGAGGACCTCGGCCTGAAGTACATCGGCCCGGTCGACGGGCACGACGTCCGGGCGGTGGAGTCCGCGCTGCGCCGCGCCCGCTCCTTCGGCGGGCCGGTCATCGTGCACGCCGTCACCACCAAGGGCTTCGGCTACCCGCCGGCCGAGACCGACCAGATCGATGCCTGGCACGCCACCGGCGTCTTCGACCCCGACAGCGGGGCGAGCCCGGCCGCCAAGGGCCGGGACTGGACGACGGCCTTCTCCGACGAGCTGGTGCGCATCGGCGTCGAGCGCTCCGACGTCGTCGCCATCACCGCGGCGATGCTGCACCCGACCGGCCTGGCCGCCTTCGCCGAGCGCTTCCCGGAGCGCACCTACGACGTCGGCATCGCCGAGCAGCACGCGCTCACCTCGGCCGCGGGCCTGGCGATGGGCGGGCTGCACCCGGTGGTCGCGGTCTACTCGACCTTCCTCAACCGGGCCTTCGACCAGTTGCTCATGGACGTCGCGCTGCACCGCCAGCCGGTCACCGTCGTCCTGGACCGGGCCGGCGTCACCGGCAGCGACGGCGCCTCGCACAACGGCATGTGGGACATGTCGATCCTCTCCGTCGTCCCCGGGCTGCGGCTGGCCGCGCCGCGGGACGAGGCGACCCTGCGGGAGGCGCTGCGCGAGGCGGTCGAGGTGACCGACGGGCCCAGCGTCGTCCGCTTCCCGAAGGGGGTCCCGCCGGTCGACGTCCCGGCGCTGGAGCGGCGCGGCCCGGTCGACGTGCTGCGCCGCGGCGGGCAGCAGGAGGTGCTGCTGGTCGCGGTCGGCTCGATGGTCCCGATGTGCCTGGCCGCCGCCGAGCGCGCCGCCGACCACGGCATCGACGTGACCGTCGTCGACCCGCGCTGGGTGCTGCCGGTCCCCGCGGAGCTCGTGGCGCTGGCGTCCGGTTTCCGGCTGGTCGTCACCGTCGAGGACGGCGGCCGGGCCGGCGGCGTGGGCACCACGCTCACGCAGGCGCTGCAGGACCGCGGCGTCGACGTCCCGCTGCGGTCGCTGGGCCTGCCGCAGGCCTTCCTCGAGCACGGCAGCGTCGGCCAGGTGCTGGCCGACGCCGGCCTCACCGAGCAGGACGTGGCCCGGCGGATCGCCGAGTGGACGGCCGTGCTCGCCGAGCGTTCCGAGGGCAGCGTCGCCGAGGTGGTCGAGGAGCGGCCGTGATAGCCGAGATCCAGGTCGCGCCCTCGCCGGCCGGGACGCCCGAGGACCCGCACGCGTACGTCGAGGCGGCGGTCCGCGTCATCCAGGCGTCCGGCCTGCGCCACGAGGTGGGCGCCCTCGGCACGACCCTCGAGGGGGACGACGACGCGGTGTGGGCGACGCTGCGGGCCGCGCACGAGGCGATGCTGGCGGCCGGCGCGTCGACCGGGCTCTCGCACGTGAAGATCGCGTCGGTCGGCCGGACGATGGAGAGCCTCACCGCCAAGTTCCGGTGAGGGCGCGGAGGGCGCACCTCCGCCGTCCTGGCTCACCGTCCCGGGTCCTGGCTCACCACCGGTGGTGAGCCAGGACCCGGGACGACCAGCTCAGCTGATCGCCGACGCGGCTCCTCAGGCGGGGAGCGAGGCCACCCCGCGCGGCAGGAACCGGGAGCCGGTGACCTGCTCCGAGACCCCGGCGCGGTCGAGGTAGGCGGAGATCCCGCCCAGCCAGAACGGCCAGCCGGCGCCCAGGACCATGCAGAGGTCGATGTCCTGCACGGCCTGGACGACGCCCTCGTCGAGCATCAGCCGGATCTCCTGGGCCAGGGCCTCGACCGCGCGCCGGCGCACCTGCTCCTCGGTCAGCGGGGAGTCGCCGGAGTCGATGCCGGCGAGGTCGGGGTCGACGACGCCGGGCTCGCTGTAGACCGAGGACTTGCCGAGCTCGACCATCCGGCGCAGCCCCTCGCCCACGGCGAACCGGTCGGGGAAGGCCTCGTGCATGCGCTCGGCCACGTGCAGCGCCACCGGCGGGCCGACGAGCGTGAGCAGCTCGAACGGCGTCATCGGCAGCCCCAGCGGGTCCAGCGCCCGGTTGGCGACCGCCACCGGGGTGCCCTGCTCCACCGACGCGGTGACCTCGCCGAGGAAGCGGGTGAGCAGCCGGTTGACCACGAACGCCGGGGCGTCCGCGACCAGCACGCACGACTTCTTCAGCGACTTGCCCACGGCGAAGGCGGTGGCCAGCGTGGCGTCGTCGGTCCGCTCGGCGCGCACGACCTCCAGCAGCGGGAGGACGGCGACCGGGTTGAAGAAGTGCAGGCCCACGACCCGCTCGGGGTGCTCGAGCTCGGAGGCCATCTCGGTCACCGACAGCGCCGAGGTGTTGGTCGCGAGCACGCACTCGGGGGAGACGACGGCCTCCACCTCGGCGAACACCTGCTGCTTGACCGACATCTCCTCGAAGACGGCCTCGATGACGAGGTCGGCGTCGGCGAAGACGTCCTTGGACAGCGAGCCGCTCACCAGGCCCTTGAGCTGGTTGAGCCGATCCGGGTTCAGCCGCCCGCGCTGGGCGAGCTTGTCGAGCTCGCCGTGCACGTAGGACACGCCCTTGTCCACGCGCGCCTGGTCGATGTCGGTGAGCACGACCGGCACCTTCAGCTGGCGGACGAACAGCAGCGCCAGCTGCGAGGCCATGAGGCCCGCGCCCACGACGCCGACCTTGGTGACCTTGCGGGCCAGCGACTTGTCCGGCGCGCCGGCCGGCCGCTTCGCCCGCTTGTTGACCAGGTCGAACGAGTAGAGCGAGGCCCGCAGCGGGTCGCTCATCAGCAGCTCGGTGAGCGCGTCGTCCTCGGCCCTGGTGCCGGCCGTGAAGGCGTCGCCCTCGACCCCGTTGCGCGCCAGGTCGAGCAGCTCGACCGAGCGCACGGCGCCCGGGGAGGCGTTGCGGGTGCGCGCGGCGACGATGCCGCGGGCCCGCTCGATGGCGGCGTCCCAGGCCGACCGGTCCACCTCGGGACGGTCGACCGTCACGGAGCCGCCGAGCACCCCGACGGCCCACTCGAGCGACCGCTCCAGGAAGTCGGCCGGCTCGAAGAGCGCGTCGGCGATGCCCAGCTCCGCGGTCTTCGACGCCGGAGTCATCTTGTTCTGCGCCAGGGCGTTCTCGACGATGACCGTCACGGCGGGGTCGATGCCGATCAGGTTGGGCAGCAGCTGCGTGCCGCCCCAGCCGGGGACCAGGCCGAGGAAGGCCTCGGGGAAGGCGACCATGGTCGTCGAGGCCATCGTGCGGTAGCCGCAGTGCAGCGCCAGCTCCAGGCCACCGCCGAGCGCGACACCGTTGACGAAGGCGAACGTGGGCACCGACGAGTCCTTCAGCCGGCGGAACACCCGGTGGCCGGTCTCGGCGATCTCCCGCGCCGCGGCCGCGTCGGTGACCGCCGGGACGCCGGAGAGGTCCGCGCCGACGGCGAAGACGAACGGCTTGCCGGTCACGCCGATCGCCACGGGGGCGGGGGAGTGCGCCGCGATCTCGTCCAGGGCGGCGTCCAGCGAGGCCAGCCCGCCGGGGCCGAACGTCGACGGGCGGGTGTGGTCGTGCCCGTTGTCGATCGTGATCAGCGCGAACTCGCCGGAGAGGCCGGGCAGGTTGAGGTACCGGACCTTCGCCTCGGTGACGACCTCGTTCTCGAACACCGCGGTCACTCGTCGCCCTCCCAGTTCGGGTTCTCCCAAATCACGGTGGCGCCCATGCCGAGGCCCACGCACATGGCGGTGAGGCCGTAGCGGACGTCGGGGCGCTCGGCGAACTGGCGGGACAGCTGGGTCATCAGGCGGACGCCGGAGGAGGCCAGCGGGTGGCCGACGGCGATGGCGCCGCCCCAGGGGTTGACGCGCTCGTCGTCGTCGGCGATGCCGAAGTGGTCGAGGAAGGCGAGCACCTGGACGGCGAAGGCCTCGTTCAGCTCGAACAGGCCGATGTCCCCGATGGACAGGCCGGTGCGGGCCAGCGCCTTCTCGGTGGAGGGCACCGGGCCGATGCCCATGACCTCTGGCTCGACGCCGGCGAAGCCGTAGCCGACCAGGCGCATGCCGATGTCCAGGCCCAGCTCCCGGGCGACGTCCTCGGCGGCGAGCAGGCAGCCGGTGGCGCCGTCGTTCAGACCCGCGGCGTTGCCGGCGGTCACGTGCCCGTGCGGGCGGAACGGCGTCTTCAGCGTGGCCAGGCCCTTGAGGGTGGTCTGCGGCCGCGGCGGCTCGTCGACGGTGGCCAGGCCCCAGCCCTGCTCGGCGCTGCGCGTGGAGACGGTGACCAGCTCGGGGCCGATCTGCCCGTTGGCGACGGCCTCGGCGTACTTCTGCTGGCTGGCCAGCGCGAAGGCGTCGGCGCGCTCCCTGATCAGGTGCGGGAAGCGGTCGTGCAGGTTCTCGGCGGTGGAGCCCATGACGAGGGCGGAGCCGTCGACGATCTTCTCGCTGAAGAACCGCGGGTTCGGGTCGGCGCCCTCGCCCATCGGGTGGCGGCCCATGTGCTCGACACCGCCGGCGATCGCGACGTCGTAGGCGCCGAAGGCGATGCCCGACGCGGTGGTGGTCACCGCGGTCACGGCGCCGGCGCACATGCGGTCGATCGCGTAGCCGGGTACGGACTTCGGCAGCCCGGCCAGCAGCGCGGCGGTGCGGCCGATGGTCAGGCCCTGGTCGCCGACCTGCGTGGTGGCGGCGATGGCCACCTCGTCGACGCGGTCGGCCGGCAGCGCCGGGTTGCGGCGCAGGAGCTCGCGGATCACGCGCACGACCAGGTCGTCGGCGCGGGTCTCGGCGTACATGCCCTTCGGGCCGGCCTTGCCAAAGGGGGTGCGCACGCCGTCGACGAAGACGACCTCACGCAGCGAGCGGGACATGTGACCTCCGCAGAACTCGGTACCGGCACCCGGCGGGTGCGGCACCGCTCAAGTTACCCGTCGGTAACCCGCGGACCAAGCACGACGCGTCACCCTCCGGAGGCAGCTCCGGACGGCGGGATCGCCGGCCCCGTCGCGGGTCCCGCAGGCCCCGTCCCGAGGCTCGACGCGAGCTGGCGAGGGGAGAGGGACGGGGTCCCTCGGTCAGGCGCGGTTGAGGGCGTCGGTGAGCAGGTCGCGGGTCAGTCCGACCTGCCACTCGCGGGCGCCGCCGGCGCGCAGCGTCGCGGCGACGGTCTCCGCGTCCCGCGGCTCGGGCGGGGTCCACATCAGCCGGCGCACGAGGTCGGGGGAGAGCAGGTTCTCCACCGGCACGGTGTGCGTGGCGGCCAGCTCGGACAGCCCAGCGCGGGCGGCCTGCAGCCGGGTGGCGGCGGCCGGGTCGCGGTCGGCCCAGCGGTTCACCGGCGGCGGGCCGTCACCGGGGCGGCTGTGCGGGGGCAGCTCGGACTCCGGCAGCTCCCGGCCGCGGGCCAGCGCCCCGAACCAGGTGCCGACCAGCTTGCGGTTGGCCCGGCCGCGGAAGACCGGCAGCTCCAGCAGCGCGGCCTCGGTGCGCGGGTCGGCCTGCACCGCCGAGACCATCGCCGCGTCGGGCAGCACCCGCCCGGGGGCGACGTCGCGGCGGCGGGCCAGCTCGTCGCGGGCCTGCCAGAGCGAGCGCAGCATGCCCAGCTGCCGGCGGTTGCGCAGCCCGTGCACCCCCGACGTCCGCCGCCAGGGGTCGGCCCTGGGCGCGGGCGGCCCGGCGGCGAGGATCGCCTCGAACTCCTGCCGCGCCCACTCGGTCTTGCCCTGTTCCTCGAGGATGGCGGCCAGCGCGTCGCGCAGGTCGACGAGCACCTCGACGTCCAGCGCGGCGTAGACCAGCCACTCCTCGGGCAGCGGGCGGGTGCTCCAGTCGGCGGCCGAGTGCCCCTTCTGCAGCGAGTACCCCAGCAGCGACTCGACGACGGCGCCCAGCCCGACCCGCGGCACTCCGGCGAGCCGGGCGGCGAGCTCGGTGTCGAAGACGCGCGTCGGCACCAGGCCGATCTCGGCCAGGCAGGGCAGGTCCTGGTTGGCCGCGTGCAGCACCCACTCCGCGTCGACGACGGCCGACTGCACGACCGAGAGGTCCGGCAGCGGGACGGGGTCGATCAGCCCGGTGCCGGCGCCGGCGCGGCGCAGCTGCACCAGGTAGGCCCGCTGGCCGTAGCGGTAGCCGGAGGCGCGCTCGGCGTCGACGGCGACCGGGCCGCTGCCGACGGCCAGCGCCTCGGCGTACTCGACGAGCGCGGTGGAGGTCTCGATGACCGGGGGCAGCCCGTCGCGGGGGGCGAGCAGCGGGACCGCCGGGGGAGTGGTCGGCTCGTCGTCCTGCGCAGGGATGGGCTGGGTGCTCAGGGCTGGTCCACCTTCTCGCCCGTCTCGACAGCGTGGTCAGCGCGCGGTTCCGCGGCGGGGCCGCAGCAGGCCCCGGGAGAGGGGCGCCGGCGCGGGGGTGTCGAACACCCCCGGGACACCGATGTTACGGAGTGCCCTCGTTCTGCGAACCGGAGGGACCCAGCAGCCGGACGCCCGGCGGCGGCAGCCCGGCCGCGCTGCCCAGCACGTCCAGCCACGCGGTGAGGTGACGGTCGAGGTGGGTGTCCTCCGCCGTCCAGGAGGCGCGGATCTCGACGTCGACCGAGTGCTCGGGGCCGGCGAGCTCGCCGAACCGGGTCGAGGCGGTGCGGGTGACGGTGCCGCCGAGGGCGTGCGACGCGGCGCCGCACTCCTCGAGGGCGTCGGTCAGCCAGCTCCAGGCGACCTCGGAGAACATCGCGTCGTCGACCATGTGCTCGTCGGTGGTGGCCGACAGGTAGCCGACGCAGCGGGTGGTGCCCGCCCAGGACTCGTGGCCGGCCGGGTCGTGCAGCACGATGAACCGCCCGCTGGCGACCTCGACCTCCTCGTCGCCGTCGGGCTCGGTGACCAGCGCGCCGACGGCGTACGCGTGGGGCGCCAGCCGCTGGGGGGCGGGGATGGCCTCCAGGACGATCTCGGGGCGGGCGGTCACGCCGGCCAGCGCCTCCAGGGCAGCACGGAACTCCGCCGGCGGCTCGTCGCCGGATCGGTCCGCGCCGTGGCCGGCACCGGCCAGGCTGGAAGGCTCCACGTTCGCAGGGTAGGTCGCCGGACCGCCCCGTGCCGCCGACGCGCCGCGCGGGTTCTGGGAGGATGGGACGTCGTGACCGCTGTTGCCGACCCCGCGCCGACCCCCGCGTCCTCTCCCGCCGACTCGGACCTGGTGCGGGCGGCCCGCGGCCTGCCGGTGCGGCGCACCCCCGTCTGGTTCATGCGCCAGGCCGGCCGCTCGCTGCCGGAGTACCGCGCGCTGCGGGCCGGCACGCGGATGCTCGAGGCCTGCCAGGACCCCGACCTGGTCACCGAGATCACCCTGCAGCCGGTGCGCCGGCACGGGGTGGACGCCGCGATCCTCTTCTCCGACATCGTGCTGCCCCTGGTCGTGGCCGGCGTCGACATCGAGATCAAGCCCGGGGTCGGCCCGGTGGTGGCGCACCCGGTGCGCACCGTCGCCGACGTCGACGCGCTGCCGCCGCTGGAGCCCGACCGGCTGGCCTTCCTCGCCACCGCCGTCCGCCGGCTGGTCGCCGAGCTGGGCACGACGCCGCTCATCGGCTTCGCCGGGGCGCCGTTCACCCTCGCCACCTACCTGATCGAGGGGGGCCCGTCCAAGGAGCACGCCCGCACCAAGGCCTTCATGTACGCCGAGCCCCAGGCGTGGGGCCGGCTGCTCGACCGGCTCGCGGTCTCCGCGGCGACCTTCCTGAACACCCAGGTGGACGCCGGCGCCTCGGCCGTGCAGCTGTTCGACTCCTGGGCCGGCGTCCTGTCCGCGGCCGACTACGCCGAGCGGGTGCTGCCGCACTCGCGCGCCGTCCTCGACGGGCTGGGCGACCGGGACGTGCCGCGCATCCACTTCGGTGTCGGCACCGGTGAGCTGCTGCCGCTGATCGGGGACGCCGGGGCCGACGTCGTCGGCGTCGACTGGCGGGTGCCGCTGGACGAGGCCGCCCGCCGGGTGGGCCCGCACCGCTCGCTGCAGGGCAACCTCGACCCCGCCGTCCTGCTGGCCGACCGCGCCACCGTCGACCGCGAGGTGCGCCGGGTGGTCGAGCAGGGCCGGGCCGCGCGCGGGCACGTGTTCAACCTCGGCCACGGCGTCCTGCCCGAGACCGACGCCGGCGTGCTCACGCACGTGGTCGAGCTGGTCCACGAGCTGACGACCAGATGAGCCGGCTCGTCGTCGTCGGTGCCGGGATCACCGGCCTGGCCGCCGCGTTCGAGTGGCACCGGCGGCGCCCGGACGACGAGGTCGTCGTCCTCGAGGCCGGCGACCGCATCGGCGGCAAGCTCGACCGCGTCGAGCTTGCCGGGCACTGGTACGACACCGGCCCCGAGGCGATGCTCGCGCGGGTGCCGGAGGCGGTGCAGCTGGTCGAGCGGCTCGGCCTGGCCGACCGGCTGGTCGCCCCGGCCACCACGCAGGCGGCGGTGGTGCTGCCCGACGGCCGGTTCCCGCTGCCGGCCGGCACCGTGCTCGGCGTCCCGGCGTCGGCGGAGGGCCTCGACGGCGTCCTGACCCCGGAGGGGATCGCCCGGGTGGCCGCGGAGGCGGAGCTGCCGCCGCTGGTCCTGGACGGCGACGTCGCGGTCGGGGGTCTGCTGCGTGCCCGGCTCGGCGACGAGGTCGTCGACCGGCTGGTCGAGCCGCTGCTCGGCGGCGTGTACGCCGGGCGGGCCGACGAGCTGTCGCTGATCGCCACCATGCCGCAGCTGGCGGCGCACCTGCCCGCCGCGGGGTCGGTGCTGGGCGCGGCGGCCGCCGCCCGCGACGCCGGGGCGCGCAGCCGCTTCGACGCGGGCGGCCCGGTGTTCGTGACCGTGACCGAGGGCATCGGCTCGCTGCCCGCCGCGCTGGTCGCGGCCTCGGGCGCCGAGGTCCGGCTGCGCACGCCGGCGCACGGCCTGGTGCGGACGCCGTCGGGCTTCGAGCTGTCGATCGGCCGGGCCAACGCCCCCCAGCGGCTGAGCGCGGACGCCGTCCTGGTGACCGCGCCGGCGCCCAAGGCCGCCCGGCTGCTGGCCGGGGTCGCGCCCGGCGCGGTCGAGCCGCTGCAGGGCATCCCGTACGCGTCGATGGCCGTCGTCGCCATGGCCTTCCCGGCGCAGGAGGTGGCCGCCGGGTCCGGGCTGCTGGTGCCGCCGGTGACCGGCCGGCTGGTCAAGGGGGTCACCGTCTCCTCGCGCAAGTGGCCGCACCTGGACGGCGGGCACCTGCTCGTGCGCTCGTCGGTGGGCCGGTTCCGCGACGAGCGCGAGCTCCAGCGGGACGACGACGACCTGGCCGCCGCCGTGGTCGCCGACGTCGCCGACCTGCTGCAGCTGTCCCGGCCCGAGCCGGTCGCCACCCGCGTCGTCCGCTGGGGTGGCGGGCTGCCGCAGTACCTGGTCGGCCACCAGGAGCGGGTGGACGCCGTCCGCGCGGCCGTCAGCGCGGTGCCGGGGCTGGCGATCGCCGGGGCGGCGTTCCGCGGCGTCGGCGTACCGGCGTGCATCCGCGACGCCCACCACGCGGTCGACGCGCTGCTCTGAGCCGGGGGCCGCCGCGGCGCCCGGAGGCGGCAGTCGACCCGGTGCCGCGCGGCGAGGAGGGGCGCGCGACTTGCTCGCGCTGGACCATGGGGTCTCTTCCCGTCCCCGCTCGCCCGGTGGAGGAGCCCCTCATGACACAGCGCCGGTTGCCACGGTGGTCGGAGTTCAAGCCCCTCCTGCAGGTGCAGCCGGTCACCCTGGACCGGACGGCCCGGCGACTGCGCCGGGCCGCATCGGTGGAGGACCTGCGGGAGCAGGCCCGGCGGCGCGTCCCCCGGGCGGTGTTCGACTACACCGACGGCGGGGCGGGTCGCGAGGTCGGCCTCCGCCGCTCCCGGACGGCGTTCGACCGGGTCGAGTTCGTGCCGAGCGTGCTCCGGAACGTCTCCTCGGTCGACGTCTCGACCACCGTCCTGGGTCGCCCCGCGGCACTGCCCCTGGTCCTGGCACCGACCGGGTTCACGCGGATGATGAACCACCAGGGCGAGCCCGCCGTGGCGCGTGCCGCGGCCCGGGCCGGGGTGCCGTACGCCCTGTCCACCATGGGGACGACGTCGCCGGAGCGGCTGGTCGCCGAGGCGCCGGACGGGCGGCGCTGGTTCCAGCTGTACCTGTGGCGCGACCGTGCCGCCAGCACCGAGATCGTCCGGCGCGCGGCCGGGAACGGCTACGAGGCCCTGGTCCTGACCGTGGACACCCCGGTGGGCGGCCTGCGCCTGCGCGACGTGCGCAACGGGATGACGATCCCGCCGGCGCTGACCGCCCGGACGATCCTCGACGGGGCCCGGCACCCGTCGTGGTGGGTGAACCTGCTGACCACCGAGCCCCTGGAGTTCGCCTCGCTGAACTCCTTCGCCGGGACGGTGTCCGACCTCGCCAGCCAGGTGTTCGACCCGAGCGCCACCCTGGCCGACGTCCGGTGGCTGCGCGACCAGTGGTCCGGCCCGCTGATCGTCAAGGGCCTGCTCACGGTGGACGACGCGGTCGCGGCCGTGGACGCCGGCGCGGACGGCGTCGTCGTCTCCAACCACGGCGGCCGCCAGCTCGACCAGTCGCCGACCCCGCTGGAGCAGCTGCCGGCCATCGCCGAGGCGATCGGGGACCGGGCCGAGGTCTACGTCGACGGCGGGGTCATGTCCGGTTCGGACGTCATGGCCGCCGTCGCCCTGGGCGCCCGCGCGGCGCTGGTCGGCCGGGCCTACCTCTACGGCCTGATGGCCGGGGGAGAGGCCGGGGTCGACCGGGTCCTGGAGATCCTCCGGCGGGAGATGGTCACGGCCATGCAGCTGACCGGGGTGACGTCGGTGGCCGAGCTGACCAAGGAGCGGGTCCGCCTCCGGTGAGGCCGGCCGGTCGCTGACGCCGGACGTGGTGGACGCCACCGCTGCCGTGGCATGGGACCCGGGCCGGGGGCGTTGAGTCCGGCGTGAGTTCCGTGCACCACCCTGTCCGACCCGTTCCCCGACCCGCCCGCTGCCTGCGGCACCACGTGTGGATGGCCGCGTGCAGCGACTGCCGCGACGCCCACACCGGGCCCGCCCGCGACCTCCGGGAGACCAGTTCGGCCTCCCGCTGAGCGAGGACCTCCCTGCCCCCGCCCCTCGCGAGCTCGCGGCGGGCCCCGTGCGGGGAGGCCACCGCCGCCGCCCGCCCACCGTCGGGCGGGCGGCGGTCGCCCGGCACCGCGGGGGATGATGGGGACATGAGCGAGCACACCGACCAGCGCAGCATCGGCAAGCGGGCGAACGAGTTGAACGCCACCATCCGCTACACGATGTGGTCGGTGTTCCGGCTGGCCCGCCCGCTGGGCGACGAGCAGCGCACCACCGTCGCCGACGAGGTGCAGGGGCTGCTCGACGAGCTCGCCGGCAAGGACGTCGTCGTCCGCGGGACCTACGACGTGAGCGGCCTGCGCGCCGACGCCGACCTCATGGTCTGGTGGCACTCCTCGACCCCCGAGGCGCTGCAGGAGGCCTACACGCGGCTGCGCCGCACCGCGCTGGGCCGGCACCTGGAGCCCGTGTGGTCGCAGATGGCGCTGCACCGGCCGGCCGAGTTCAACCGCAGCCACATCCCGGCGTTCCTCGCCGACGAGGAGCCGCGCCGCTACGTGTGCGTCTACCCGTTCGTGCGGTCCTACGAGTGGTACCTGCTGCCCGACGAGGAGCGCCGCGCGATGCTCGCCGAGCACGGCCGGATGGCGCGCGGGTACGCCGACGTCCGCGCCAACACCGTCGCCTCGTTCGCCCTCGGCGACTACGAGTGGATGCTCGCCTTCGAGGCCGACGAGCTCCACCGCATCGTCGACCTCATGCGCGAGCTGCGGGCCTCGACCGCCCGGCGGCACGTCCGCGAGGAGGTGCCGTTCTACACCGGCGTCCGCAAGCCGGTCGCGGAGCTGGTCGCCGACCTGCCGTGACGCCTCCTCCGCCCGTGCCCCGTCCGGACGGCGGACGACGGCTGCGGGCCGTCCGGCGCACCTGCACCCTCGACGCGCCGGCCGAGGTGGTCTGGCGGGCGCTGCGGTCCCCGGCGACCCTGGTGCACGTCGCCGCTCCCGTGCTCCGCATGCCGGCACTCGAGGGGCGGCACCGGCCCTGGCAGCAGGGTGAGTCGGTGAGCACCCGGCTGCTGCTCCTCGGGGTGCTGCCCCTCTCGCAGCACACCCTGCGGATCGACGTCCTCGACGACGCGGCGATGACCGCGCGCACGGAGGAACACGGCGGCCCGGTGTCGGTCTGGCGTCACCACATCACCGTCGAACCGGCCGGGCCCACCACCTGCCGCTACACCGACGAGGTCGAGGTCGGCGCCGGACGGCTGACCGGTCTCGTGCAGGCCCTCGCCGGCGGGTTCTTCCGCTGGCGGCAGCACCGCTGGCGGCAGCTCGCCCCGGTGCTGGCCGCCGCCACGTCCCCGGGACGAGCCTGGGGGCGGTTCCCCCGTGGGGGACCGCCCTCGGCCGCACGCATCCGGGCGGGGATCAGCCCTGGGCGGGCTCCAGCCGGATCGAGACGCTGTTGATGCAGTAGCGGTCGCCCGTCGGGGTCTGCGGGGCGTCGTCGAAGACGTGGCCGAGGTGGCTGTGGCAGGTGCCGCAGAGGACCTCGGTGCGCACCATCCCGTGGCTGCGGTCCTCGCGGAGCACCACGTTGTCGGCGGACGACGGCTCGTAGAACGACGGCCAGCCGCAGTGCGAGTCGAACTTCGTCTCCGACCGGAACAGCTCGGCCCCGCAGGCGCGGCAGCTGTAGACGCCCTGCGTCTTCGTGTCGACGTACTCCCCGGTCCACGGCCGCTCGGTGCCGGCCCGGCGGAGGACGGCGTACTCCTCGGGCGACAGCTGCGCCCGCCACTCCTCGTCGCTCTTGCTGACCTTCGGCTGGTTCTGCGCGGACGTCGTCATGCGCTCAACGGTACGAGCCGCCGCCACCGGCCGACCCGGGTGACGGCGCGGCGGCGCACCCGGCGGAGACTGGACGGGTGCGCTCGCTGGACACCCCGCTGCCCGACGTCTGGTTCACCCGCGACCTGCCGGTGCTGCGTGCGATCGCCCGGCTGGTCGACGGGCCGGAGCACGGCGGCAACCCCTACCTCGGTCAGGTGGTGCCGGCGAGCGGGCTGCCCAAGCCGGAGGTGACGGCGGCGGCGCGGGCGCTGGTGTCGGCGGGCTACGTCGAGGCGCTGACGAACTACGCCGGCGAGATCGTGCGGTTCACCGGGGTCTCGGCCGAGGCCCGGCGGCTGACCGGGCTCTGGCCGACGCCGCAGGGGGAGTGGGACCGGCTGCTCGAGCAGCTCGGCGCCCGGGCGCAGAACGCGCCGACCGACGTGGAGCGGGCCCGGTGGCGGGCGTTCGCCGACGCCGCGGCGGCGGTGGGGCCGGACGCCGGCGCGCTGCTGATGTCGGCTCTCATCGGGGGGTACGTGCCCCGGGCCCGTTAGCCCCGGGAACGACGGCGCCCCCGCCCGGCTGAGCCGGACGGGGGCGCCGTGCTGATCGGTCGATCAGAGCGGGTGGACGTTCGCCGCCTGCGGGCCCTTCTGGCCCTGCTCGATGTCGAACGAGATCCGCTGGCCTTCGTCGAGCGAGCGGTACCCGCTGGTCTGGATGGCCGAGTAGTGGACGAAGACGTCCGGTCCGCCACCGTCAGGGGTGGCGAAGCCGAACCCCTTCTCGGCGTTGAACCACTTGACAGTTCCTTCGGGCATTGCTCGCTCCTAGCTGAGGTGGTGCATCGGGGTCCTGCCAGTGCGCAGGGCCTTCCCGACGGCGACGACCCTAGCGGTCGAACGGGCCCCGCGGGGCGCTGGGGCGACCGCGCCGGGTCTTGCGGCGATCGTGCGGCTGTCTCGTCGGCGTGCTGCGGAGCGGGCCGGATCGTCGTTGCTGCCGGGACGGGCCCGGCCTCGAACGGAACGGACTCTCGCCATGACCGCCACGCTCTCCACCGACCCGATCGTCCTGCTCGACGTCGAGGACCTCGCCGAGGCCGACCTGGACGCCGACCTCACCGAGCGGCTGGAGCTGGAGGGCCGGGTGTACCTGCGCCAGGACGCCGCGGGCGCCCCGGCCGACGAGGTGCGGCGGCTGGTCGCCGGCACGGGCCCGCGGCCGACCCCGGCGGACGCCGTGTCGCTGGCCCGGGCGATCCGCCGGGGCGGTGCCGCCGCGGCCGCCGTCCACGACCTGGGCCTGAAGGCCGCGATGCTCGCGGGCTGAGGCCGCGCGGTGTGCAGGCACCCGCGTCCCCCTCGTGGGATCGCGCTGGGTGCACGGACCGCCGTCAGAGCAGGCGCCCGGGGTCCTCGGGGAACGGGCGGCCGCGCGACGGGACGGCGTAGTCCCCGCCGGGTGCGGGCCCCCGGGAGCGGCCGGCCGGCAGCGCCAGCGGCTCCGGTCGCCAGGAGGACACGGTGATCGTCCCGGGCTCGTCCCACGACTCCGCGACGAGCCGCGCGCGCTCCTCGCGCCAGGCCAGCATCGAGCGGTGCCAGCGGCGACCGCCGACGTCCGCCCCGACCAGGACGGCGATGCCGACGGCCACGGTCAGGCAGGCGTTGGCCACCGCGGTGGCGACGTCCAGCGCGGTCAGCTGCGGCCAGCCGATCGCCTCGATCTGGGCGCCGACGATCTCGACGACGACGTAGAGCACGCCGTAGACCAGGAACGAGACCCGCACCGTGCACCTCCTCCGTCGTGGACCGGACACGTCCTCAACGGCAGGTCGGAGGCGACGGCGTCGTCCGCGCGGGCGTCCGTCACCCGTCCGGGTGACCGGTCAGGGCTGCAGCACCTCGTTCCACGGGCGCACCGCCCAGCTGGCGACCACGCCGTTCACCACGAACGGGTCGCCGGCGACGAACTCCTCGGCGGCCTCGCGGGTGGTGAAGACGCCCATGGCCTCGCCGTTCATCGGCTCGTCGAAGGTCCCGACCATCAGCAGGTCCCCGCGCCGGGCGAACTCCTCGACCCGCGCCGAGTGCGCGGGGTAGTTGAGCTGGGCCAGCGGCAGGAAGTCCTCGACCGCCCGGTAGGTCATCACGTACTTCATGGCCGGGCATCCTGGCCCGACCGGGGCCTCCCGTGCGTGCTCGGCGCACCGGCGACGGCGTCACGCGGACGGGCAACAGCTCGCTGCGGATCCGGCACGACAGGGCACGGTTCCCGGGTGACCACGCCGCTGGTCGCCGTCCTGGTGATCGCCGTGGGTCTGCCCCCTGCTGGCGTGGTGGGTGGCCCGCCCGCCCTACCGGCCGCGGCTGCGCCCGGGCGCCGAGCCGGACCCGTGGCGGGACCCGGTCCGCCGGCACGGGCTGTCGGCGGGGGAGGCGGCACGGGTCGCGGCGGACGTCCCGCGCGGACTGCGGCTGCCGGACCCGCGGCTGCGCCGGGCGGCCGTCGACCGGGCCCGGGATCTCCCGGCGCAGGAGCAGGTCCGGTTGCCGCGGACCCCGCGGGCCCGCGGGGTCGTGGCCGTGCTCGTGGCCGTCTGCGGAGCCACCGCACTCGGTCTGCTCGTCTCCCAGCTCGCCTCGGGGAGGGGATCGACGTCCCGTGGGGCGTCGTCGCCGTCCGGGTGGCCACCGGCGTCCGGGGCGGGCGCCGTCGTCGCGCGCTGCGGAGGACCGTCGAGCTGGACGACGGGTCCGCCGCCGACGGCAGCCGAGCTCGCGGGATCGTCAGCGGAAGCCGCGGCGCACCCACCGGCGCGGCAGCCCGACCTGCGCGGCGGGGCCTCCGCGCTCGCCCGGCCGGACTGCACCCAGCGCTCGCGAGAGCGCTGCGGGCAGGTAATTGAAGCTTCAAGCGATGGTGTGTATGGTGAGTTCTGCTTGAGACTTCAAGTGCCTGGAGGGCTGATGAGCGGCACACCGTCCGCGTTCCCGCACCCCGCGCCCGGCGAGACGCCGGTGGACCGCACCGCCGGGCGGGCCCGGGCGATCGGCTCCCGGGCCGACGTGGCCACCACCGCCCCTGCCCGCTACGCCAAGCAGCTGATCGCGCACCTCGGCCGCAAGGTGCCCTTCACCGGCGACGCGGTCACCGCGCCGGCGACCGCGGTGATCGGCGCGGCCACCGCCGGGATCGTCGTCGGCGAGGGCGTGCTGACCCTGGAGGCCGCCGGCGACGACGAGGAGTCCGTCGCGCGGGTCGAGCAGGTGCTCGGCAGTCACCTGGAGCGGTTCGCCCAGCGCGAGGGCCTCACCGTGCGGTGGGTGCGCGACGCCGGTGCCCCGACCGCCACCCCCGTCCCGCCTCCCGAGGAGTCCGCATGACCACGCCCGCCCCCACCACGCCCGCCCCCACCACGACCGCCGTCGCCGACGCCCGCATCCCGGCCACGCACCCGTTCGCCGCCCACCTGCGGCGCACCGCCGCTCTCGAGGCCACCGCCCCGCACCGCGTCTGGACGCCGGAGGACGGGCCGCTGCCGAGCCTCTACCTCTCCCACGGCGGCGGGCCGATGCCCTTCCAGAGCCCCGAGTGGCTCGACCCGCTGCACGACTGGGCCCGCGCGCTGCCCAAGCCGAAGGCGATCCTGGTCGTCTCCGCGCACTGGGAGTCCGCCCCGCTGTCGCTGAGCGCCGCCCGGCCCAGCGAGCTGGTCTACGACTTCGGCGGCTTCGACGCCCTGTACCACACGTTCCGCTACGACACCCCCGACGCCGGCGAGCTGGCCCGGCAGGTCGTCGGTCTCGTGCCGGACACCGAGCAGGTGCACCAGCACGCCCGCCGCGGCCTGGACCACGGCGCCTGGGTGCCGCTGAAGATCATGTACCCGGCGGCCGACGTCCCGGTGCTGCAGCTGAGCCTGCCCACCGAGGACCCCGACGCGCTGCTGGCCCTCGGCGAGCGGCTGCGGCCGCTGCGCGAGCAGGGCGTGCTGGTCGTCGGCTCGGGCCACATGACCCACGGCCTGCCGTTCCTGACCCGGGAGATGTTCCTGGAGAACCAGGTGCCGGGCTGGTCGGCGGACTTCGACGCCTGGGCCGCCGACGCGCTGGCCCGCGGCGACGTCGCCGAGCTCGCCCGCTTCCGCACCGCCGCCCCGGGGATGCCCTACGCGCACCCCACCGTGGAGCACTTCACGCCGCTGTTCGTCACCCTCGGTGCGGCCACCGACCCGACCGCGCCGGTGCTCACCACCCTCGACGGGTACGGCGTCGGCCTCTCCCGGCGGTCCTTCCAGGCGGCGTAGCACGACGGGCGCCACCACGACCACCGGCCTCGCCGTGCCCCCGGGCGACGGCGAGCCGCGCTGGCTGGACGAGGCGGAGACGGCCGCCTGGCTGCCGCTGGTCCGGCTGGTGACCCTGCTGCCGCCGCGGCTGGGCGGACAGCTGCGCGAGGACGCCGGCATCGGCCACGTCCACCACCAGATCCTCGCCATGCTCTCCCAGGGCCGCGACGAGGACCTGCGGATGAGCGAGCCGGCCGGACGCACCCCCGCCGGTCGGGCCGCACTCGATCAGGTCGTCCCGGGGCACGTCGCCGAGGTCCGCCGGCTGGTGTTCGACCAGCTCATGTCCCACGAGGTCGACCAGCTCACCGGCATCGCCACCGAGCTCCTCGACGCCGCGTCGAGGTGACGGGTCCACCCGAGGAGATCCACCGGGCTGCTGGACGCGACGACCCGGCAGTGGTCGCGAGGGTTGGTCGACCGGCTCGGGCTCGTCACGGCTCGCCCCGTCGATCCGAGGGGGCGCGCGACCTCGTCCGGGGGCGTCGCGGCCGACGGGGCGCGCCGCTGGGCAGGGGAGCCCTGGCGGGGGAGCGGGCGGCCCCGGCACTCGCGACGACGACCAACGCGACCGCGACCAGCTGCAGCGGGGTGAGGACCTGGCCGAGGACGATCAGGCCCGCCATGGCCGCCGCGGCCGGTTCCAGGCTCATCAGCACGCCGAACACCCGGCTGGCGAGGGCGCGCAGCGCGGTCAGCTCGAGGGCGTAGGGCACCACCGACGACAGCAGGGCCACCAGGAGCCCGACCAGGAGCACATCGGGCGCTGCCAGTGCCGATCCGGCCGAGGTGAGTCCGATCGGCAGCACCATGAGCGCGGCTGCCCCGCTGGCCAGGGCCAGCCCGTCCAGCCCGGTGGTGCGGCGCCCGGTCTCGGCCGAGAGCAGGATGTAGCCCGCCCAGCACGCACCCGCGGCGAGGGCGAAGGCCACCCCGGCCGGGTCCAGCCCGGTCAGCGAGCCGTACCCGAGCAGGAACACGCCGGCGGCGGCCATCAGCACCCAGCCGAGGTGCTGCAGCCGGCGGGACAGCACCGCGGCCAGTCCCAGCGGCCCGAGGAACTCCACGGTGACCGCCGCGCCGATCGGCATCCGTGCGAGCGCCTCGTAGAACAGCCCGTTCATCGCGGCCAGCGAGAGTCCGAAGGCGGCGATCACGGCCCAGTCGCTGCGCGAGCGGCCCGACCAGCGGGGGCGGACCAGGAGCAGCAGCACGAGCGCGGCACCGCACAGCCGCAGGGTCACCATGCCGGCCGGGCCGGCCCGGTCGAACATCGTCGCGGCCAACGCCCCGCCGAACTGCACCGAGAGGATGCCGCCGAGCACCATGCCGACCGCCGCGCCCCTCCCGGGTGCGGCCCATCGGCGGAGCAAGGAGGCGCGTCCATCGGCGGCGGTGGTCGGCGGAGAGGTGCTCATGTCCGATGCGGTTCCCGGGAGCGCTGCGGTGGGTGGGCGCCCCCGACGCTAGGCACCGTCCCGCCGCGGACGGAAACCCGATCCCCCGATCCGTGCGTCATGGGCACGGCGTCCGAGCCCCGCCAGGTGGGGCCGTCCGCGCTCCCACCCAGGAACCGACCATCACCGAGCCGCGGCCCGGGTCGGGTCGGGGTCACTGCTCGGCGGCGTCAGCTCCGCTCGGGCCTCGCTCCTCGCTCCCGGACCGCGCGCCCGAGGACTGCGTGTCCGTGCGCTCCAGGCGCTGACGGATCGCCGCGACGTTGAGCGCCAGGTCCTCGAGCGCCTCGACGGCGCGCGTGGCGAGCGCGAACGAGAGGTTCTCGCGCTGCTGATCGACGCTGGGCTCGCGGTCGCCCCGGGAGATCTCGGAGCGCTCGCCCGGACGACGCGTCGCATCCGCCCACGGGTCGTCGTCGCTGCGCGGACCGCCGAACAGCTCGCGCAGCATCCGCTGCGCCAGCTCGAGGAACTCGCCCGGGTCGGGCCGGTCGGTCGCCATCCGGTTCCCCTCTCAGCTCGTGTCGAGCACGTCGCGCGGACCGGGGGTCCCCGGCCCGCGACGACACGACCAACCTACGACCAGCAGGGCGCCGTCAGCAGCCGGTGGCGGTCGACGACGTCCGGTGGTGGAGGACCCCTCCGAGCGGCAGCTGCCGACAGGGAGCCGTGATGACCGAGCCGACGACCGCAGGCCTTGGTCGCCCGGATGTCGGCGGCAGCCGGCCTCCCGGGCCCGGCTGCTCGTGTTCCGACGAGATGGCCGGCGCTCCGGTACGGGCACCGACCGCTGTGCGTGACCCGGACTGGTGGTGGGCCGCCGGGGGGTCCGAGAACGGCCGAGGTTGCTGCGCGGCCGAAGCGCACCCGCTCTCGACCGTCCGCGGGCCGGGGACCTCGGGCCGGGCCATCGTGCCGTTCGGCCCTCCTCCGGGCGGCGACTCCTGGATGCACCCAGGAGACAACTGGTGCGACGCCTGACCGCGTGACCCCGCCTCGGCGTCCGTAGAGGTGGTGATCACCGTGTGAGTTGTCCGCGGGGGTCGACGAGACCGGTCACGTCAGTCCGGGCGCGCAGCGGTCGAGACACTGACGTCGTCCAGGAGCTGGACTCGAGCGCCGGCCCGACACACGCCCAGTGGTTCTGCACCCGATGCACACGTGAGGTGTCGGTGCCGGCCGCCTGGCCCTCGACACCGGCGGTGGCGCCTGCTCGGTGCTGCGCTCCGGTGGCCCACGGCACGAGCCGTCCTACCTGTTGTCCTCGCGTGCCGGTGCGGGCACGGACGTCCGAGCCCGTCCAGATGTGGCTCGATCGGCGCCGTGCCCGTCAGGCCCGGGCTCACCGCGCGGAGGATCGGACGACGTCCCACCGCTGACCTGCACGGCTCGGCCGAGGTCGTCGTGGATGCGCCGCAGGACGTGCTCGAAGTACGTCTTGTAGCCGACGCAGTAGTAGTCCTTCTCCTCGAGGACCTTGGAGTCCTTCAGGGAGTGGAACATGCAGCCGCCGTAGCAGAGGTCGAAGAACGCGCATCTCGAGCAGGTCTGGAGCACCTTCTGCTCACGGGAGTCGATCCTCCCGAACAGGACGGTCCCCGCGACGTCCTGCGGCTCCATCTCGTGGATGTTGCCGTACCGGAACGACGGCTCGCCCTGGAACATGCCGCACGGGAACAGATCGCCGTCCGGGGAGATGCCGAGGAAGAACCTGTGGCAGCTCAGCGTGTAAAAGCAGCTGTGCGTCGCCTCGTCGCCGAGCATCCGGGCGATGTGCTGGCCGAAGGGCTCGATCGAGATCGGCGCGTCGCGATCGTCGAACCAGGCGTCGAACATGCGCACCAGGAAGTCGCCGTACTCGTCGGCGGTGATGCCCAGGTCCTCGCCCAGCGGGGTGTCGGCCAGTCCCGAGCGCGTGAGCGGGTTGATCTTCATGTGCAGGCGCCGGGATCTGAACTCCTGATAGACGGCTTCGGGATGGCCGACGTTGTTGCGGTTCACCGTGACGATCGCGCCCGCTGCGCGCCCGCGCTGCTGCAGCCGCCGCGCAGCGTCGACGGTCGTCTCGTGTGCCCCCCGATGGGCGGGGCCGGTGCCGCGGTCGCCGGTCAGCAGGGGCAGGTTGCGGCGTCCTCGCCGTGACGCGTCGGTCAACTCCGCCGGCCCGTCCAGGCTCAGGCCGATGCTGACGTCGTTGGCCAGCAGGAACTCCAGCATGTCGTCGTCGAGATGCGTGGCGTTGGTCTGGGTCGCGTTGGTGTAGGTCACCCGGGTCTCGCAGGTCCGTTGCTGCTCGAAGACGCGCTCGAAGAAGCCTCGTCCGCGCAACAGTGGTTCACCGCCGTGCCACACGAACTGGACCGACCGGAAGAAGTCCGACTGCAGGAACGCGTGGACCACCCGGTGTGCGGTCTCGTCGGTCATCTTCTTGTGGAACACGGACGGCTCGATGAAGCAGTAGCGGCACTGCAGGTCGCACGCGTTCGTGACCTTGATGATGAGGGTGATGTCCGGGCTGAGCATCATGGCTGGACGAGCCTCTCCACCCGCTGTTCCAGCTCCTGCAGGCGTCTGTCGAGGACCCCCAGCACCTCGCCGCGGTCGGAGACAGCCGTCGACCGGCTCGTCTCGATCGTGATGAGCCCGTAGGGGTTCCCCCAGAAGTCGTACTCGCGGATGGTGCACGGCCATCCGGTGAAGTCGGCGGGATACCACTGCGAGCGGTGGTGGTCCGGCTCCTCCCGGCCCTCCCGGCGCCATCCGTCGCCGAGGGGGATGCGCACGACCACGAGCTGTCGGGCCAGACCGGCCGCGACGTGCAGCAGGGCGCGGCCGTCGTCCTTGGGCAGGTGCTCGATGACGTCGCCGAAGAGGATGACGTCGTAGGCCTGGTCGGCGGCTCGGCGAGGCACCAGCTCGCGGATGTCGCCGATGAGGACGTCGGTGTACAGATGACGCGCGTGCGGTTGCACCCGCTTCTCGTCGATCTCGATGCCATCGATGCGGGTGGCCCATTGGTCAGGCTGGATGCGGCCCGACCAGACATCCAGGTACTGGCGGAGGAGGGCCCCCCAGAGCCCGAAGCCGATCCCGGCGTCGAGGACCGCCGACGGGCGGCGTTCGACGATGGTCTGCACGCAGTCCTCCATGCCGGTCCAGATGCTCAGCGGCACGTGGTGACCTCCTGCCCGTCGTCGACCGGCGGTGGTACGCACAACGAGCGACGCACCTGCGACGTGAAGGCGTGGTCGTACCCGCCGAGGCGGTCGTGGTCGCAGTCGTTCCACATCCAGGCGAGGGCGGCCGGTGGCAAGCGGCGACCGGCCTCCTCGAGCGGCTCGCACCATGCGTCCGGCAGCCGGAGGCGAGCCGGGCGCACCGGCGTCCGTGGCGGTCGAGGCGCGCGACCGGCCAGGTAGCCGAGTTCCCTGAGCGTCGTGGACCGGCCGAAGCGCCGCCGGGCAGTGGCTGCCACCTCGTGCCGCGGCGGCTGACCCGGTGCGCTCAGCACGTCGAAGATGCCGCGGAGGAGTCGTTCCTCGTCTGCCCGTAGCTCTCCTGTGGCCGGGTCGATCTCGACGTCGACCAGCGTTCCCCCGGGTTGGGCCAGCACCTCGGCGAAGCCGTCGTACCGGGGCGCCACGGCGGCTGTGCCGCACGCCAGCGCCTCCGCGGGCGCACGTCCGAACGTCTCGAAGTGACTGGTGGAAGCGGTGACGAACGCGTCGGCGACGTTGTAGAGGTCGGCCAGCTGCTCGGGGGCAGGGTCGAGGACGAAGTGCACGCCGGCGCTGCTGCGCAGGAGTCCTCGGGCCGCGTCGAGGTATCCGCGGTCGACGACGTGGGTGGCGATCACGATCTGGAGGTCCGAGAACAGCACCTGCGCCTTCAGGCTCACCCGCAGCAGCCGGTAGAGGTCCTTGTCGGGCTGGGCGCGCCCGGCGAACAGGAGCACTCGCCCCGCCGGGATCCTCAGCTGGTCACGAATCCGCGCCGCGCCCGGCCGGATGGTGAACAGCCCGTCGTCGATGCCGTAGGGCTCCCCGACCGACGTCTCGACGCCGAGGGCCTGGTACACGGCCGCCGCCGGCGTCGAGCCCAGGAAGACCCGATCCCGCCGATCTGCGAACCGCCGGTACGAGGCGAGGGCGGCCACGTCGCACCAGCCTCGTGGGTTGACGTAGGGCAGCACGGTCAGCGTGCCGGAGAATCCGTGGGCCCGGAGCAGGGCTCCCCACAGGAAGCCACCGGGCCCTTCGGCCACCACCGCGGGCAACGGGAGGAACTCTCGGATGGTCCCGTGCAGGAACTCCACGTCGGGCAGCTGACGGAGCGGCCCCTCGTTGAGGGACGGCACGTCACGAGCGACCTGAACGGGTACCGACAAGTGGTCCTGCAACCACTCCGCTTCCGCGCTGTGCCCCGTGCCGGTGTACGGGATGTAACCCACCGTCGGGGTCATGGGCGGCCCGGCGGCTCGTCGAGGACGGGTCCTTGCCCGGTTTCGGAGTCCGCCCGGCGCACGAGGACGTCATAGGTCGGGGGCCGGAAGGGCAGGGAGCCTCGTACCAGAACTGCGTAGTCGGGCGGGAGTGCCGGTTGGGTGCGGACAGCGACTTCATAGGTGGGGGGGAGTGTCGGCTGTGATCTGACCAGGACCGCGTAATCAGCCGGGAGTCTCGAGCCCACATCCGTGCTGTGCCTCAGGTCGTCGATCGCCTGGCGTAGGGCGCGTACCTCTTGGAGGATCTCCCTCAGTTCCTGCTCGCGTGCCTCGTCAGGACCGGTCATGGGGGCCTCCGCACTGCAGTACCCGTACGTCTTGCGGTCGTCGGTCCGGATGCTGCAGTTCTCGGCGCAGCTGTCAGGCGGGCACGACCGAGGCCACGCTCGGGTCGGCCGGCTCCGCTCTGCCACGACCTGCAGCACCTGCACGCTAGAGGCGCCACGTCACCAGTCCGTCACCGATGCATCACGAGCCCGCGGTGGGGGCGGGGCCGTCACCATCGCAGCCGCGGCTCCGGAGGCCGGCGACACGAGCGCGCCGCCGGGCATCGCCGGCTCCGGCGAGTCAGGCAGCACCGCCCCACCGCATCGACCGGGCTGACTCCGTCTGCTGAACACCTCCCTCCCCGGCAGGGTGACATCCCGGTGACGGCCGGGTGACGGCCAGGTGGTTGCGTCCGGATCCGTGACAGCGAGGGGACGCGAGGCCACCCCGTTGTCCAGGAGGACCCCTGGGGGCACGACGACCCTGTAGCCCGACCGGCTTGGTCCACCACCTCGAGCGGAACCGAGGCGAGGCCGCAGCTCATGCCTGGACGATCCCGGAGACGAGCGCGAGCTCTGGCCGCTCACGCGACGGGAGCCTCCGCCAGACGGTGCATGGCATCGGTAGGGCCGCGCATGCGGGCGTCGGCGTGCCGCACGGGTGTCGCCACGGGAGCGCACGACGCCGGTGCACGAGAGTGCCCCCGACCCAGGAGGAGGCAACCATGAGTCTGACCTGGCCGGCCGCAGTAGCGCCCAGTGCCGATCGGATCTATCTGTTCTGCGTCGGCGACGACGGGCAGATGTACTACAAGTGGAAGATCGACGGTCAGGATTGGCTGCCCGGACATGAGGACTGGCAGCCGCTCGGCGGACGGTTCAGCGGTTCTCCTGCAGCAGTGGCTCGAGGGTCGCGGAGGATGGACCTCTTCGCCCTGGGCAGGGACACCGGAGTGTATTACAAGTGGTGGGACGGGTTCGAGTGGCAACCTGGGCCTCTCGACTGGGTCTTGCTGGGTCTGGACTTCCAATTCGGCCCGACCGCAGTCGCCAGCGGGCCGGATCGTCTCGACGTCTTCTGCACCGGCCCCGGCCCTGAGGCTGATCCCTCCCTGAGCATGCATCGCCGCACACTTCGAGCAGGCACGTGGGAGCCGCGCTGGAGGCAACTCGGCGGCCAGTTCGTGGGCGTTCCGGCGGCGACTTCATGGGGCGGGACCCGGATCGACGTATTCGGACAGGGAGTCGACGGCGTGGTGCACCACAAATGGTGGAACGGTGACGAGGAAGGGCCTAGCAGATTCGCCTGGGAACCCCTGGGCAAGCAGGAGTTCGCAAATCCTGCTGCTGTCTCCTGGGCTCCTGGACGTCTTGACCTGTTGTCGGTCCAACGTGGCGCAGGGGGAACGGGGACCTTGACGCACAAGTGGTGGCAGCCCGACGAGTGGAGGCCTGAGCAGGATTGGGAGCCGCTGGGCGGAGATGTGAGCTCCCAGGCCGAGGTCGGCGGTGGCCGGTACTACTCGCTGACTGCGGTGTCGTGGGCTGCGGATCGCCTGGACGTCTTCGCACTGGACCGGGTCAGCGGCTCGGTTCACCACCTCGCATGGAACGGTGCTGCCTGGGACCCTCCGATCGGCACCGGGTTCGAGAACCTCGGTGGTTCGTACCCGTACCGGACAGCCGTCGTGTCCCGAGGGCCCAACCGCGTCGACATCTTCGGCGGCAGCCCGGATCACGTCTGGCACAAGTGGTGCGACGGCGACGTCAAGAAGTGGCTGCCAGGTCAGCTGGACTGGGACCGGCTGGGGAGGCCGTAGGCAGTCGGAGGAGCGGCCGTCGGCGACACACCCACGTCGCGGCGCGGGACGACGACCCGTCCCCTGCGGAGCGCCAGGAGACTGAGGCAGAGGTCCCGTCTCTCCGTCGCCCTGGTGTGGCATCCGGCCGGTGCGGCACGAGCGTGGAGGACGTCGCGGGCGCCGTCGGGGGTCATCGGGTCGGGCTGGTGGAGCAGCAGCCGGAGGGAGTCCTTGCTGGACGATGCGGGCGAGCCGGCCGCGGTCGGCCACGCGGCGGCGATCGCCAGCCCGGTGGGGGCTGGTCGGCATCCGGCCGGCGCGTCACCCCAGCGACATCCCGCTGACGACCTGACTGGAGGACCGATGACCGACTACACCGCGACCGCCATCTGCGAGGGCGACCACTGGGTGATCGACGTCGCGGGGGTCGGTACCACCGAGGCCGACAGCGTCGACGACCTCGAGGAGATGGCTCTGGACCTGGTCGTCGCGATGACCCACACCGCCCGTGAGGAGGTGCACGTCCGGATGCGCATCGTCTGACCCGGCCGCCATGGGGAGATCGCCGGGGCGCCGCGCACGACGGGCGAGTCCCGACGCGCACCGCGACCCGCGTTGCCACCGACGTGCGTCTACGGCGTCCGCGACCGGGGCGGCCGCGGGGATGGGGGCCGACAGCGCTGGCCCGGGCCGGGGAGTCCTGGTGGGACTGCGGCGTCGATGAGGGCACCGTGCCGGCGCCGGGCCAGGCGACGCCCGAGCCGCACTGGCAGGGCTGGGCTCGTCGACACGCCCGCGGTCAGGTCGAGTGGCGCCAGCTGCGGCCGTCGCGGGTGATGAGCGCGGTCGCCTCGGGCGGACCCCAGGTGGCCGCCTGGTACAGCGGGATGGGACGGGGGTCGGCAGCCCAGTACCGCAGCACCGGGTCGACGATGTGCCAGGACCGGCCCACCTCGTCGGCCCGGATGAACAGGGTGGGGTCGCCGACGAGCGCATCGAGGATGACCCGCTCGTAGGCATCCGGGGACTGCTCCTCGAAGCTCTGGTAGGAGAAGTCCATCGACGCCTTCTGCACCCGGAAGGCGTGCCCGGGGACCTTCGCGCCGAAGCGGAGGCTGAGCCCCTCGTCCGGTTGGACCCGGACGACGAGCGTGTCCGGTTCCAGGTCGGCCGCGGTGCCGGGGAACAGCGGCAGGTGCGGGGGCCGGTGGAACTGCATGGCGACCTCGGTGACCCGGGCGGGCAGCCGCTTGCCCGTGCGCACGTAGACCGGCACGCCGGTCCACCGCCAGTTGTCGATGTCCAGGCGCATCGCGACGAAGGTCTCGGTCGAGCTGAGCGGGTCGACGCCGGGTTCCTCCCGGTAGCCGGGCATCAGGTCCGCGCGGGTGCCACCGCGGGTGTACTGGCCGCGCACGGCGTTGGTGGCGATGTCGCGCTCGCCGTCGACGGGGCGGATGGCGCGCAGCAGCTTCACCTTCTCGTCCCGGATCGCCTCGGGGTGGAAGGAGGTCGGTGGCTCCATGAGGAAGAGGGAGAGCACC
This sequence comes from Geodermatophilus siccatus, assembly GCF_900103785.1. Lineage (GTDB taxonomy): Bacteria > Actinomycetota > Actinomycetes > Mycobacteriales > Geodermatophilaceae > Geodermatophilus > Geodermatophilus siccatus. The sequence goes on from NZ_FNHE01000004.1 coordinate 198,633, forward strand.
TGCAGGACGTGGTTCTGGACGATGTCGCGCATCGCGCCGGTCGTCTCGTAGAACCCGCCGCGTTCGCCGACGCCCAGGGTCTCGGCGACGGTGATCTGTACGTTGTCGACCCAGGTCCGGTTCCAGATCGGCTCGAAGATGGAGTTGGCGAACCGCAGGGCCAGCAGGTTCTGCACGGTCTCCTTGGCCAGGTAGTGGTCGATGCGGAAGATCTGCTCCTCGGTGAAGGCCGAGGTGAGGTCCGCGTACAGCTCCCGGGCGCTGTCCTCGTCCCACCCGAACGGCTTCTCGATGACCGCGCGGACGAACGCGTCCCCGGCCGGCGTGCCCAGCCCGGCCTTGCCGAGGCTCAGCGCGATCGGCCCGAACAGCCGGGGCGGGGTGGCGAGGTAGTAGACGCGGTTGGCGGCCGTCCCGTGCGTGCGGTCGCACTCACCCAGCACCTCGGCCAAGCGGGTGTAGGTGGCCGGGTCGTCGTAGCCACCGTGCACGTACCGGGCGCGGGAGACCAGGTCCGCCCACCGCGGGTTGTCGGTCCCGGGGACCTTCTCGCGGCAGTAGGCGCCGAACTCCTCGTCGGTCATCACGGTGCGTGCCACCCCGACCAGGGCGACCTCCGGTGGCAGTGCCCCGTAGGCCGCCAGCCGTTCGAGGGCGGGGAGGAGCTTGCGCGCCGTCAGGTCACCTGATGCGCCGAAGATGACGAGGACACACGCCGGTGCCCGTCGTTCCTCCGAGGTCGTCATGCGCCGCCCACCTCCGCGCCGACTCGCCGATGCCGCTCGGAGCGAGCCGATCGGCCCGTGTCCGTCCGTCCCGGCGGCCGAGGAGGCCGGACGGGACGCCTGAGCCCGAGGATGGCAGGAACAGCGCGGCCCTGGCTGCAGAACGGACGGCCGTCCTCGTCCCGATGCCGAGGCGTGCGGGCCCCTCGCGGTGACGATCCCCGAGAGCAGCGACCTGGCCTCGCCGTCGTCACCGGCCAGCTGCCCGCCGAGGGCGCCGGACCCCGGGCTCGCGGCGAACGTGGTGTCGACCGCCTTCAGCACCCGGGACCGGGGGAGCCGAGCGGCGATCCCGGCGGCCGCGGAGCCGTCCGCCCGTGGAGCGGCCCTGGTGGGGAGCACGGACCTCGGCGAGGACCGGGGAGGCGCGAAGCGCCGCCGCGAAGGACGAGCCGACATGGTCCGGGTCGTGCGTGGCGGGGTCCTCGTCCTCGTCCTCGTCCAGAGGAGTCCACCACGGTCTCCTGCGGACGGGGATCGGTCCCCACCGGTCCCGCCGCATCGCGGACCGCGGCGGGAGTCGCCACGACCTCGACCTGCCCGCATCCGCCACACGACCCGACGCGGAGCTGGCCGGGTCGACGGGCGAGCGGCGTCCTCGTGGCAGTGGCTGAGGTCGCGTGGCCCGGGCCGCCCGCAACGCCCGGCGGAGCAGCAGCGGTCATTCAGGTGGTGACTGCCCGGCCGGTGTGGGCCAGCCAGGTGACCAGCGACCGGTGCAGGTCCTGGGCCTCGGCTCGGGACAGCCGCAGGCCGAGCGACTCGCCGTTGTCGTCGACCAGCACGCCGATGCTGGTCGGGGAGCATGCGAGCAGGCCGAGGGTGATCCGCCCCTCGGCGTCCTCGCTGGTCTTGAACCACAGCAGGTCGTCGTGGGCGAGCACGACCCGAGCGGCCGGGTCGGGCGTGGACTGCGGCGGCCGGGTCTCGTCGGCAGCCGGGTCGTCCTCGCCGGGATCGACCGCGATCCTGGCGGCACGCAGGGTGCGGCGGAACCGGGAGACCCACAGGCTGAGCAGGCGCATCGGCGTACTCCTCCGGATGTCGGCCAGCCCGTCCGCTGCCTCGGAGGCGACCTCCGGGGGCTGCGTCCAGGCCGGCTGGATCGACGGGGCAGGACGGTCCACCCGAGCCCGAGCCGGTCACAGCCCGCCCCGGCCGTCCGACCTCCTGCGTCTGGAGGGAAGAGTCCCGGGCTGAGGCGACAGATACCTCGGCGCGTCGCGGACGTCCGGCTTACTGTCCGACAGGCCCCTGGACAGCGCCTACCGGGACACCGGCCGCGACGGCGACGTGTCGGCGGATCGGGACGCGGCGCGCGAGGCGCTGGGCCGCTCGCGCGCCGCGTCCCGATCCGCTGGGGTCCACCTGCTGGCTGACGCCGGCCTCCGCCCCGCTGCGGCCCGGTCTCCACCCCCGCAGGCCTCGCGGCTGCTGACAGGATCCGCGGCCCGCGCTGTCCGTACTCCTGCCCTGCGCGGGCAACAGCAGCGACGACGGCCCCACTGCCTCGGGACCGCACCGGGGACGGTGCCGGTGCCGGAGGCATCGACGACGCGGCCCGACCAGCCGATCGGACCTCCCTCCGGGTGACACGGCGAGGTGTGCCAGAACGGGTCACTCGGGCGGGCCCGGATGGTGGTCTCCTCCACAGGTCGTCGGACGACGCCTTCTGGGGAGGAGTGACATGGGTCGGATGGAGGGCAAGGTCGTGCTCGTCACCGGGGCTGCCCGGGGACAGGGGCGGGCGCACGCACAGCGGCTGGCCGCCGAGGGCGCCGACATCATCGCCGTGGACCTGGCCGGGCCCGTCGAGACGGTGACCTATCCGCCCGCCAGCGCCGATGACCTCGCCGAGACGGTGAAGGCGGTGGAGGGGCTCGATCGGCGGATCCTGGCTCGGCAGGCCGACGTCCGTGACACCGACGCCCTCGCCGCCGCGGTGCGGGACGGCATCGGGGAGCTCGGCCGGCTGGACGGCGTCGTGGCGAACGCCGGGATCCTCAACGCGGTCAAGCCGTCCTGGGAGCTGGCCGAGGAGGAGTGGCAGACGATGCTCGACATCAACCTCTCCGGTGTCTGGCACACCACCAAGGTGGCGATCCCGCACCTGATCGAGCAGGGGCAGGGCGGTTCCGTCGTCCTGATCAGCTCGACCGCCGGGCTGCGGGGCATCCCTAACATCGCGCACTACAACGCCGCCAAGCACGGTGTGCTGGGGCGCAGCGCACGCTGGCCAACGAGCTCGCCGAGCACCGCATCCGGGTCAACTCGGTCCACCCGACCAACGTGCGCACGACGATGATCGAGAACGAGTCCAGCGCGCGGATCTACCGGCCCGACCTGGACGACCCGACGTTCGACGACGCGATCCCGGCCCTGGCGAAGATCAACATGTGGCCTGTGCCGTGGGTCGAGGTGGAGGACGTCGCCAACGCCGTCCTGTTCCTCCTCTCCGACGAGTCCCGCTACGTCACGGGCGTGGCTCTCCCCGTCGACCTGGGGATGAGCCAGAAGTACTCCGGGGCCTGACCGACCCGCGAGTGCTGTTCCCCGCCGGACGCCCGTGCCAAGGTGAGCGCCACGCGCTCGACGACGAGGGCAGAGGTGCTGTGACCGGGTTCGACGCCCTGACCGCGGAGGGGCTCTACCGGCTGCGGCGCGCACGTGACGAGTTCCTGGCCGGCGGCCTGCACGGGCGCACGCCGCCGGGCCTGCCGGCCGAGCTCGTCACGGCCTGGCGGCGTGCGCTCTTCTACGGGGTGACGCCGGACCTCCCCGCGGTGCCGCGCGTCCCGGGGCCGCGGCACCCCTCGCTGTTCGCCGCAGCCTCCCCGGTGCTGGAGCGGCTGGTCGACAGCCTGTCGGCGGCCGACCTGGCGGTGGTGCTGTCCGACGCCCGCGGCCGGGTGGAAGCCGTCCAGGCGCAGAGCGACGACGTGCGCCGGCACCTCGAGCGCATCGACACCGGCCCCGGAGCCGACCTCTCCGAGACGACGACCGGCCTCAACGGCATCTCCGCCGTCGTCGAGACCGGTCGGCCGGCTCTCGTCCGCGGCCCCCAGCACGTCCTGGGGCTCTACCAGGAGACGGCCTGCGCCGGGGCCCCGATCCGGGACCCCCTCGACCACCGCCTGCGCGGGGTGCTCTCCCTGGTGAGCGGCCTCGAGGTCCCGCCGGTACTGCTCTCCACCCTGGCCGACACCGCGGCCGCCGCGATCGAGCGAGAGCTGCTGCACCACACCGAGCCGCGGGAACGCGTGCTGCTCGACGCCTTCCTCCCGGAACGGGCCCGCACACCTGCCGTGCTCGCCCTGGACGGGCGGACCCGGCTCGTCAGCGACCCGGCGGGATCGCTGCTCGTCGACCCCGATCTCGATGTCCTGGAGGACGTCGCCGCGACCGCGGTACGGGCCGATCGGCTCGGCTCCGAGGTCGTCCTGCTGCCCGGGAGCGGCGCGGTCGCGCACCTGCGCGAGGTCCTGCACGGCGGGGTCGTCGCCGGTGTCCTCGTGACCCTGGACCCGCCGGAGGCACCCCGCCCGCGCACCGCCGCTGTGACGTCGCCGCCGGTCCTGACCGACCCGACCCCGCTCCCCGGCCTGGCCGGTCGGTCCCCGGCGTGGCAGGCCGTCCTCCGACGGGTCGAACGGGTCGGCGATGCCCGGATCCTCGTCGTCACCGGCGAGTGGGGCACGGGTCGCGGCGCGCTCGCGCGCGCCATCGGCCACCGGCAGGGACGACGGGTGATCGAGTTCGACGCCGCCGACGTCGTCGCGGACCCCCGCCGCCCCTGGCTCGCCGAACTCGCTGCGGCGTTGCAGGAGGACGCGCTGGTCGTCATCCGCGGCGCCGATGCCCTCCCGGCCCGGACGGCGGTCGCCGTCCGCGCCCTCCTCCACCGTCTCCTGCACGGCCGGGTGGCGCTGACGGGTACGACGGATGACGGCCGGCCCTGGCACCTGGACCTGGTCCCGGCCGGCGGGGTCGAGGTCGTCGAGGTGCCGCCCCTCCGCGACCGTCCTGGGGACGTCGCGGAGCTGGTCGCCGTGCTGTCCGCACCGCTGTCGGCCGACGGCGGGACGCTCCGGCTGGCCCTCGATGCAGAAGAGGCGATGCGCCGGTGGTCGTGGCCGGGCAACGTCGCGGAACTGCGGGCACTGGTGTCCCGCCTGTGCGCGGAGGTGGGGAGCCGGCGACCGGTCACACCGGACGACCTGCCGGAGGAGGTGCGCCGCGTCACCCGCACGTTCACGGGGCTGGAGCAGACGGAGCGGACGGCCATCCGCGCGGCGCTGCGGGCTCACGGGGGCAACCGGTCACGGGCCGCGGAGGCACTGGGCATCGGCCGCTCGACCCTCTACCGCAAGCTCCGCTACTACGGACTGGAGAGCTCCTGATCCGCCCCGGAGGGCCCCGTGCAGTCGCGGACCCCGGTGTGCCAAAGCGGGACAACCGCCGCGTGGTGACCGGCGTCACGCTCGGCGTGTCGGACCACACCCGAGACTGCGAGGTGCTCATGTCCATCCCCCAGCAGGCGCAGCGACCTGCGTCCGGGACCGCCGGGCCGAGCCCGGCCCGGCAGTCCGCCTCTCCCGTCCCCGACGACCGTGCACCGGACGCGGTCGCCGACGTGGTCGTCGTCGGCGGTGGCGGCGGAGGACTGCCCACAGCCCTGTTCAGCCGCTGGCTCGGCAACGAGGTCGTGCTCCTCGAGAAGGCCGACGAGCTCGGTGGCACGGCCCGGAAGGCCGCCTTCTGGTACTGGGTGCCGAACAACGAGCCGATGCGGGCCGCCGGCATCGTCGACGACGAGGCCGACTTCCTGCGCTACGTGGCCAGGCTGGCTCGCCCCACTGCGTACGACCCGGACTCGCCGACTCTCGGGCTGACCCGGTGGGAGTACGACATGTGCCGGGCCATCTACGAGAGCGCCTCCCCGGCGGCCGAGCTGCTCGCCGAGAAGGGGGCGCTGGAGTACCGGCACTGTCCCGACGTCCCCGACTACTGGTCGGAGATCCCCGAGGACAAGACGCCCACCGGGCGGGTCCTGGTCCCTGCCGGCGCCAGGGAGTCGATGTCGGACGGCGGGCTCGTGGGCGTCGCGTCGATGGGCGCCGCCGCTCGGCGTGACGGGGTCGACATCCGCACCGGCCACCGGGCGCAGCGCCTCGTCGTCCGCGACGGCGCGGTCGTCGGCGTGGAGGCGACCACCGCGGACGGGCGCACGCACCGGATCGCCGCCCGCAAGGCCGTGGTCTTCGCCACCGGCGGGTTCACCCACGACGTCGACCTGCGGCGGAACTTCCTGCACGCCCCGGTGTACGGCGGGTGCGCCGCGACCACCAACGAGGGGGACTTCCTCGCGATCGCCGGCCCGGTCGGCGCCCAGCTGAGGAACATGAACTACGCCTGGATGTGCCCCATCCCGCTGGAGCGGGCGGTCGCCCGCGACCCGGGCCTGATCGGCATGTTCTCCGTCGCGGGTGACTCGATGGTCTTCGTGGACAAGACCGGTCACCGGGTGGTGAACGAGAAGCTGCAGTACAACGAGCTGGCGCAGAGGTTCTTCACCTACGACGGCGAGAAGGGGGAGTACCCCCATCTCGTCCTGATCCAGATCTGGGACCAGCGCAGCCAGGACCACTCGGCCAGCGACGAGTACGGCCGGCTCATCGTCCCGCCCGGCACCGACGACTCGCACGTCATCCGCGGCGAGACCCTCGACGAGCTCGCCGAGGCGATCGCCGCGCGCCTGGACCGGTACAAGGGGGTGACGGGTGGGCTCACCCTCGCCCCGGACTTCGCCGACAACCTGCGGCGGACCATCGACCGCTTCAACGCCTTCGCCGAGCGCGGTGTCGACGAGGACTTCCACCGCGGGGAGAAGCCGATCCAGTTCGTGTTCAACGGTCCCGTGAGAGAGGAGCCGGACCGGGCCAACCCGACGATGTGGCCGATCAGCGGCCAGGGTCCCTACTACGCCGCCCTGGTCACCGGGGGGACGCTCGACACGAAGGGCGGACCGCGGACCAATCCCGACGGGCAGGTCCTCGACGACACAGGGGCCCCCGTTCCCGGTCTCTACGGGGTCGGCAACTGCGTCGCCTCGGCGTCCGGGCAGGCCTACTGGGCCGGGGGCGCGACCCTGGGCCCGATCATCGCCTTCGCCCACCGCGCCGCCCAGGCCGCTGACCGGGAACCCGTCCGCGAGCCGTCCACCCAGCTGACCACGGCCTGACGCCGTCTCGCGAGAGGAGCCCCGACATGGCGATCACGGTGCAGACGATGACCGACGAGCAGCGGAAGTCGGTCGCACTCGAGTACCTCAAGGCGTTCGACAACGCCGGGACGACGTCGACCGGCGGCAGCATCCTGGACCTGTTCGCCGACGACGCCCAGGTCATGTTCCCCAAGTGGGGGCTGGCCACGGGCAAGGAGCAGATCGGCCGGTTGTTCACCGACGTCGGCAGCACGCTGGTCTCGATCCAGCACCACTACTCGGAGTTCACCTGGGTCTTCTCCGGCTCCGACCTCGTGGTCGTGGAGGGCACCAGCCACGGCGAGCACAAGGACGGGCCGTGGCGGGCCGGCGTGCCGGACTGGGGCGCGGGGCGCTGGTGCGACGTCTTCGAGATCCGCGACTTCCTGATCCAGCGCTGCTTCATCTACCTGGACCCGGACTACGCAGGCCAGGACACCGAGCGCTACCCGTGGCTGACGCGGACCTGAGCTCGCCGGGAGGGCGACCCGCCCGGTGGGGCTGACCGTTCCCCGACCGTAGCGACCTGACCGACACGAGAGAGGACTTCCCATGGCAGACGTCGACACCGACGTCCTGGTGGTCGGGACCGGCCCGGCCGGCGCGTCCGCCGCACTCGCGCTCGCCACCTACGGCGTCCGCACGACGGTCATCAACAAGTACGGACGGCTCGCCGACACCCCCCGTGCCCACATCACCAACCAGCGCACGATGGAGGCCCTGCGCGACCTCGGCGTCGAGGAGGAGGTGATGGCCGAGGCCGTGCCGCAGGAGCTGATGGGCAACCTCGTCTACTGCACCTCGATCGCCGGCGAGGAGCTGGGCCGGCTGCACGCCTGGGGCACCCGGCCGGACCGGCTGGCCGACTACACCGCGGCCAGCCCGTCGCGGATCTGCGACATGCCGCAGGACCTGATGGAACCGGTCCTGCTGCACAACGCGCAGAACCGCGGGGCGAAGGTCCGCTTCGACACCGAGTACCTCTCCCTGCAGCAGGACGACGACGGCGTCACCGTGCACGTCCGCGACCGGCTGCGCGGCGACGAGTACGACATCCGGGCCCGGTACGTCATCGGCGCCGACGGCGGCCGCAGCCAGGTCGCCGACGACATCGGCCTGCCCTTGCGCGGCCAGATGGGCGTCGGCGGCAGCATCAACATCGTCTTCGAGGCCGACCTGTCCCACCTGGTCGCCGACCGCCCGTCGGTCCTGTACTGGGTGCTGCAGCCGGGCGCCGACGTCGGCGGGATCGGCGCCGGCCTGGTGCGCATGGTCCGGCCCTGGCACAAGTGGCTGATCGTCTGGGGCTACGACATCAACGGCCCGGCCCCGGACCTGACCGAGGAGTACGCGCTGTCGATCGTGCGCAAGCTCGTGGGTGACGACTCGGTCAAGGTCACGATCACGTCCAGCTCGGCGTGGACGGTCAACCACATGTCCGCCGAGAGGTACTCGGCCGGCCGGGTGTTCTGCGCCGGTGACGCCGTCCACCGGCACCCGCCGTCGAACGGCCTGGGTTCCAACACCTCCATCCAGGACTCGTACAACCTGGCGTGGAAGCTGGCGATGGTGGTCCGGGGCGTGGCCGGGCCGGGGCTGCTGCAGACCTACTCGGCCGAGCGCGCGCCGGTGGGCCGGCAGATCGTCGACCGGGCCAACCAGAGCATCGCCGACACCGCCCGGCTCTACGACGCCCTCGGCCTGCTCGACACCACCGACCCCGAGCGGATGGTCGAGCACATGGCCGCACGCAAGCAGGCCACGCCGGAGGCGGAGAAGCAGCGGGCGGCGCTGCGCGAGGCGATCGCGTTCAAGGACTACGAGTTCAACTGCCACGGGGTCGAGATGGACCAGCGCTACGAGTCCTCCGCGGTGGTGCCCGACGGCACCGCGCCGGAGCAGCCGGTCCGGGACCCGGAGCTGTACTCCCACACCTCGTCGCGACCCGGTGCGAAGCTGCCGCACGCCTGGCTGACCACCGACCACCGCCGGCAGGTCTCCACCCTCGACCTCGGTGGGCGCGGCCGGTTCACGGTGTTCACCGGCATCGGCGGGGACAGCTGGGTGCGCGCCGCGACCGTCGTGGGGGAGCGGCTGGGCATCGACGTCGCCGCCGTCGTCATCGGCCCCGGTCAGGAGTACGACGACCTGTACGGAGACTGGGCGCGCGTGCGCGGCATCGACGACGGCGGGGCGCTGCTGACCCGGCCGGACAACTACGTCGCCTTCCGTTCCTCCGGCGCGGCGTCCGACGCCGAGGCCGAGGCGGCGCTGGAGAACGCCCTGCGCACCGTGCTGGACCGTGCCGGGGAGGTCCAGGCATGAGCGACCGGCAGCTGTTCACCGAGGAGGGCTCGGCCGAGGTCGTGGCCGCCAGCTTCGACGACACCCCTGATCCGCGACTCAAGCAGGTCATGACCTCGCTGGTGCGGCACCTGCACGCGTTCGTCAAGGACGTCGAGCTGACCGAGGAGGAGTGGGGGTCCGCGATCGACTTCCTGACCCGCACCGGGCACATGAGCAACGAGGTGCGGCAGGAGTTCATCCTGCTCTCCGACGTCCTGGGCGTCTCGATGCTGGTGGAGACGATCAACCACCGCACCGGGGGCACCTCGACCGAGTCGACGGTGCTGGGGCCGTTCCACATGGTGGAGTCCCCGCGCCGGGAGCTGGGCGACGACATCAACCTCGACCGCAAGGGCACCCCGTGCCTGGTGTCGGGTCGGGTGACCGGTCCGGACGGCGAACCGCTGGCCGGGGCGTCGGTGGACGTGTGGCAGACCAACGAGGACGGCTTCTACGACGTGCAGCAGCCCGGCATCCAGCCGGCGGGCAACCTGCGCGGGCTGTTCACCGCCGACGCCGACGGCCGGTTCTGGTTCCGGTCGGTGGTGCCGCGGTACTACCCGATCCCCGACGACGGGCCGGTCGGTCAGCTGCTGGCCGCGACCGGCCGGCACCCCAACCGGCCGGCGCACCTGCACTTCATCGTCGCCGCACCGGGCTACCGGCCGGTGACCACGCACGTGTTCGTCGCTGACTCCCCTTATCTGGACTCCGACGCGGTGTTCGGGGTTAAGGAGAGCCTGATCCGTGAGGTGCCCGAGGTCGACGACCCGGCGCGAGCTGCGGAGGTCGGGCTGGCCAACCCGTTCCGGACGCTGACGTTCGACCTGACGCTGCTGCGCGCCGACCAGGCGCCGGCGGCGGCCCAGCCGGCGCAGGCGCAGCCGACCGTGGTGCGGGGAGCGCCGTCGTGATCCGGCCGTTCACCTACCAGGCGCTGCCCATGCGCGTGGTCTTCGGCCCCGGCTCGCTGGCCTCGCTGCCCGACGAGGTGGCCGCTCTCGGGCTGACCCGGGTGCTGGTCCTGTGCTCCCCGGAGCAGGAGGTCACCGGCAAGCAGGTGGCCGATGCCCTCGGCGACCGCGCCGCCGGCGTGCTGCCCGAGGCGCGGATGCACGTGCCCGTCGAGGTCGCCCGGCGCGCTCGGGACATGGCCCGCGGGCTGGGTGCGGACGGCTGCGTGGCCGTGGGCGGCGGGTCGGCGGTCGGGCTCGGCAAGGCGATCGCGCTGGAGCACGGCCTGCCCGTGATCGCGGTGCCGACGACCTACGCCGGGTCGGAGATGACCCCGGTGTGGGGGTTGACCGAGGGCGGGGCCAAGCGCACCGGTCGCGACATCCGGGTGCTGCCCAAGAGCGTGCTCTACGACCCCGCGCTGACCCTCACGCTGCCCGCCGGGTTGTCGGCCACGAGCGGGATGAACGCGATCGCGCACGCCGTCGAGGGGCTCTACGCCCCCGACGCGACGCCGATCGTGTCGCTGATGGCCGAGGAGGGCACCCGGGCCCTGGCCGCCGCCCTGCCCCGGGTGGTCGCCGACGGCTCCGACCTCGAGGCCCGCGGCGAGGCGCAGTACGGGGCCTGGTTGTGCGGCGCGGTGCTGGCAGCGACGACGATGTCGCTGCACCACAAGCTCTGCCACACCTTGGGCGGCACCCTCGACCTGCCGCACGCGCAGACGCACACCGTCGTCCTGCCGCACGCGCTGGCCTACAACCAGCCGGCCGCCCCGGAAGCGGTCACCGCGCTGTCCCGGGCGCTCGGCGGGGCCGACGACCCGGCCCGGGCGCTGTGGGAGCTCGCCGGCCGGCTCGGCGCCCCGCGGTCGCTGGCCGAGCTCGGCATGCAGGAGGACGACATCCCGCGGATCGCCGAGCTCGCCGTCGCCAACCCCTACGCCAACCCCCGCCCGGTCACGCGCGGGGGCGTCGAGGTCCTGCTGCGCACCGCCTGGGCAGGGGACGCGCCGGCAGCCCTGCGGGGGTAGGGAGGGAGGACGATCCGCACGTGCCTCGCTGAGGCGCGGAGTGGTGACCTGACGGCCCGGCGGAGAACGGTCACTCACTGGGAGAGGTGCTCGCGCAGGGCCGCGTTCACCACGTCCGGGTCCGTGGCGTTGGGCAGGTGGGCCGCGTCGGGGACCACGAGGAACTCCGCGCCGGGGATGCCGTCGGCGATGAGCCGCACCATGTCGACCGGCGTGGCAGGGTCCTCGGCGCCGGCGATGGCGAGCGATGGCGTACTGATCCCGCCGAGACGGTTCCGGACGTCGAACGAGCCGATCGCTTCGCAGCAGGCGGCGTAGCCCTCGGCCGGGGTGGTCCGCAGCATGGTCAGCAGTCGTTCGGCCTCGCCCGGATGCCGTTCCCCCCAGGGGGCGGTGAACCAGGTGCCCGTGCGTGAGGGCACGAGGAAGTCGGTCCCCTGTTCCCGCACCTGCTGGGCCCGCACGGCCCAGGAGGGCGGGTCGGCGAACCGAGCGGCCGACGCGATGATCGCCAGCCTCGCCAGCCTGTCCGGGACGGTCAGCGCCAGCTGCAGGCCGATCGCCCCGCCGATGGAGACACCGGCATAGGAGAAGCGGTCGATCCCCAGCCGGTCGAGCAGGGCCAGCACGTCCCCGGCCAGGTCGGCCACCGTGCAGGCGCCCGGTACGACCTCCGAGCCACCATGCCCGCGGAGGTCGTAGCGCACCACCCGGTAGGAGCGGGCGAACTCCACCGCCTGTGCGTCGAACAGGCCGGTGTCGGTGCCCAGCGACGGTCCGAGCACGAGGGCCGGCGCGTCGCCCGGGCCGTCCTGGACGTGGTGGAGGCGCGCTGTCGAGGTCACCCGGCTCTCCCGGGCGTGGCCGCGCCGGCTGCGGGGGCGAAGCCGAAGCGGTGGCGGTCCCAACCGTCGCGCAGCGGCCCCCAGTAGTCGAAGCGCACTCGCTTGACCGCGTACCGCCAACCCTCGGCGGTACGGACGACCGAGTCGGAGTAGCGCCCGGCGGCGACGTGCGGGACGTCGTCGACGACGCACGGTTGCCACAGCATGGAGCGCACCGTCGCCGTGTCGCCGTCCACCGCGATCTCGTGGTTGGAGACGTGGTGCCAGAACCTCATCCCGCTGTCGGCGAGGCCGCTGAAGAAGGCCAGCAGATCGGCCGAACCGGTGACGACGGCCAGCCCGTCGAAGGTCCCGTCCGCCGTGAACAGCGCCACGAGCCCCGGCCAGTCACCGGTGTCGACGAGCCGGCAGTAGGCGGCATCGAGGTTCCGGATCGCCTCGATGTCCTCGAGCCGGCGCAGCCGCGCCTCGAGATGGTTCACGGGTTCGCCGACAGGGCTGAGGGGTGCTCGGTGAGTGGGGTGACGGAGATGGTCATGAAGGGGAACAGCGGCAGGTTCCACAGGATGTCGTGCAGTTCGTCGGTGCCGGAGACGTCGAAGACGCTGATGTTGCTGTACTGGCCGACCACCCGCCACAGGTGCACCCACACGCCCGTGCGCTGCAGTTCCAGCGCGCGGGCCTTCTCCGTGGCCAGCAGCGTGGCGCGCTCATCGGGGTCGAGGTCGCGGGGGACGGCGACGTCCATGCGGACGTGGAACAGCATGGTCAGCTCCTCGCTGGTCAGGTGCGGGTGATCCGGGCGACGGGGTGCGGTCGAGTTCCACCCCGTCCTCGACCCGTCGGCAGGTGCAGCCCTCCGGGGAGGGGCGGCACCCGGACACCGGGACTGCGAGTCCACGCGTCGTGCGGGGCACCTCGACGGCGGCCTCCGCGCAGGGGCGGCGCTGACGGCGTCGTCCATCGCCGTTGGGCCCCGGCGATGTCGTCGACCCGGCGGCCGAGCAGGAGCGGGGTCGGGTACCGGTCGACGACCAGCGGCATCGTCTCGACGCGCTCGACAGCCAGTCCGCTCATCGTGGTCCCGCCCCCCGCTCGCCCGGTGGGGTCAGCGTCGGTTGGCGAAGATCGAGACGTCGTCGTTCCCGATGAGGTCGGGAGCGGTCCAGCCGTCGAGGTCGTACTCGGCCAGGCACGCCTCGGCCAGGCCCTTCATCTGCGCGGTCGTGCCCATGGCCTCGGCGGTGAAGAGCAGTTCAGCGCGCACGCCCTCGTGGTTGCCGGAGTAGTTGCGCTCGTAGAGCTCGTGCCGGCCACCGAACTCGGTGCCGACCGAGTCCCACAGCGCCTTCATCAGCTTGACGCGGTCCACCGCGTCGATCCCGTTCGAGCCCCGGACGTACCTGTCCAGGTAGGGCCGGACCTCCGGGGTCTTGAAGTCGATCGCGTGGGAGTTGAGGTAGATCAGCCCGCTCGACACGTCCTGCTGGATGATCTCCTTGACCCGCGGATAGCCCTGCATCATGAACATCCGGTAGGTGAACGCGTACTCGAGCTTGGGCAGCAGTGCGCCGTCCTTCCACTCGTCCGGCGTCCGGGCCAGCGCGTCGGACAACGCCCAGAAGACGTTCCGCCAGCCGATGACCTCACCGGCGCGGGTCTGCACGCCGCGGAAGTCCTTGGTGCCGGTTGCCTCGAGCGCCTTGAGCAGCAGCCCGGCGATGAAGTCGAGCTTGACGGCCAGCCGGGTGCAACCGTGGAGGGCGAAGCGCGGCAGGAAGCCCGACTGCGGGAAGAAGTCGTTGATCTTCTCGATGTCGCCGTAGACGAAGACGTTCTCCCACGGCACGAGCACCTTGTCGAAGATGAAGATGGTGTCGTTCTCGTCCAGCCGGCTCGACAGCGGGTAGTCGAACGGGCTGCCCATGACCGCGGCCTGCTGGCTGTAGGAAGCTCGGCAGATCAGCTTCACGCCGGGTGCGCTCATCGGCACCGTGCAGATGAGCGCGAACTCCTTCTTCCTGATCGGCAGCCCGTAGTGCGCGATGAAGTTGTAGTTGGTGATCGCTGAGCCGGTGGCCACGACCTTGGCGCCGGACACGATCAGCCCGGCGTCGGTCTCCTTCTCCACCTTCATGAAGACGTCGCCGACCTCGTCGGGCGGCAGGTTGCGGTCGACCGGCGGGTTGATGATCGCGTGGTTCCAGTAGAGGACCTTCTCCTGCGACTCCCGGTACCAGCGCTTCGCATTCTCCTGGTACGGGTCGTAGAAGTCACTGTTCGCGCCGAGGGTGCCGAGGAAGCTGGCCTTGTAGTCAGGGGAGCGCCCCATCCAGCCGTAGGTCAGCCGGGCCCAGGCCGCGATGGCGTCGCGGTCGGCGACCATGTCCTCGACCGAGTGCGGTGCCCGGAAGAAGGGGTGGGTGACTCCGCCGTTGCCGGTGTCGGTCGGCGCCGTCACCACGTCCCGTCGGGCGGGGTCGTGCAGGGCGTCGTACAACCGGGCGGTCATGCGCACGGAGTTGCGGAAGGCCGGGTGGGTCGTCACGTCGGCGACCCGCTCCCCGTAGATCCACACCTCGCGGTCATCGCGCAGGCTCTCGACGTACTCGTCGCCGGTCATCGGTCGACCGGCCGTGGGCGTGTCCGGGGCAGCGGGAACGGTGGCCGGGCGTTCTTGTTCGAGTGTCACGGAGGGCCCCTTCTGCGTCGGTGGAGTCGGGTGGGCGGTGTGCGCGCCGTGGTGCAGCAGCGTGTCCGGTCAGGGCGCGGCCCGGGAGCGGTGCGGGCGCAGCGGAGTGAAGCTCGCGCGGGCGCCGAACCAGCCGAACTCGGGGCTGTCCAGCGACGCGGCCCAGTGGACGCCGGTGGCCGGAGGGGCCAGTTCGCGAAAGCGCCCGCCGAAGAACAGGAGGGGATCGGCGTCGGTCACGGCCAGGTCGGCGACCTCCCCGATGACGATCAGGTGGTCCCCGCCGTCATAGGTGCGCCAGGGCAGGCAGGAGATGGTGGCGGCGTTGCCGACGAGGACCGGGGCCGTCGGTCCGTCGGCCCACGCCGGCTCGGGTTGCTGGGGGCGGCCGGCGAAGTGCCAAGCGGTGTCGAGCTGTTCCGTGGACAGGACGTTGACCGCGAAAGGTGCGCTCTCCAGGTACCGGCGGGCCCTCGACTCGCGGGTGACCGTCACCTGGCACAGCGGCGGGTCGAGCGAGACGGCGGTGAACGCGTTGACGGTGGCGCCGTGCGGGACGCCGTCATCCCTCGCGCAGGTGACCACGGTGACCCCGGTGGCGAACCGGCCGAAGGCGTTGCGGAGGGTGCGGGGGTCGAGCGGCATCGACGCCTCGCTTCCTCGTGCACGTCCGTCCACGGTGCCCGCTCAGCGCGGGAGAGTGTGCGCTGAATCACATCGCGCGTCAACCTGGGCCGGGGACGCGGCGCCGAGCGGCTGGGGGGCGTCTGCTGTCCGTCATCGGCGTCGTCCTCTCCCGGCGCCGTCGACGGGTCGGCATGCGTCCCGCGCAGCCGGGTGGCGACGGTGGGGGGCTCGGCGGTCTCGGCGATCGCGTGCTGGGTCGGCTCGTCGAGCACCGGCTCCCGGCCGCGGTCGGTCAGCCAGCTGGCTCCGGGAGGACGTCGGGAGGTCCTCGGCAGGTCACGGATGAGCTGGGCGGGTGGGTCATCGGGTGGGTTCCCGGGCCTGGGATCCGCGCAGGCACCCACGGCACTGCTGACGGGATCCGTGCTCGCTCCGGCACGACGCTCGACCGGCGCGACCACCCGCACCCGCTGGGAGGCCGGGGACGAGCGCCCCAGCGGACCGCCCCGGGTCGGTGGGCGCACCGACCCGGGGCGGTCCAGGTGCCGTGACGCCCGTCTGCTCACCCGCCCGGAGACGGGTGCGACGCCGGGGCGGGCGCTCGCGTCCGGAACCGGGAGGCCGCCGGGGCAACGCTGGCCGGGCTGGACACCTGGGTGCTCGGCCCGCACGAGGGACGGGGACCGGGACGGGCTCTCCACGGGGCGCTGGAACTCGCCGGGACGGTCCTCACCCAGACCCGGAGTGCTCGCCCACGGGGTCAGCCGGTGCGGCGCGCGCGGGCCAGAGCCAGCCCCCCGAGGACGACGGCGATCAGCCCCACCACCAGGGCCATGAACCCCCCGACGATCCCGTAGCCGGTGCCGGGACCGCCGTCGGCGGCGGCCACGACGAGCCCGCCGATGACCGCGCCGATCAGCCCCACCACCAGAGCCGCGATGGCCCCGGTTCTCCCGTTGCCGTCGCCGATACGACCGGCGGAACGCAGAGCCGCCCCTCCGATGACCACGCCGGCCAGGCCCAACAGCGCGGCCACCAGGGACCAGAGACGCCCGGGGGTCAAGGCGTGAGCAGCGGCGGCGGCCGGCTGGGCGACGACGTGCGCGGCTGCCGGGGTGGCGAGCCCGAGCACGCCGAGCGGGGCGACCGCGCCGGCTGCGAGCAGGTGACGGACGGACATGGGGTGCTCCTCCTCCCACGACTGGACGCCGCTGATCGTGTCCGCCGGTCCCGCCGCCGGTCGTCGTGCGGACGCAGGCACTCTGCGCTGCCGCCGATGCCGTATCCGGCTACCGCGGGGGTGCTGCAGGAGGCGGGGCTGCTGCGTGGGCGGTAGGCGATCGATCGTCCGTGCGCGGGAGTCGGCTGCGTGGACATCGGGCTAGCGTGCCCGCATGGGCGGGGCGCGGATCAGCGTCGGGGACTGGGTGATCGCCGTCGGCGTGGGGGCGACCCTGCTGGTCGCCGGGCTGTCCGGGCAGCACCCCTCGACGGATCTGGCCCCGTTGGGCTACCTGCTGCTGACAGCCGGTGGGCTGTCGCTGGCCGCGCGCCGCTGGGCTCCGGTCACCGTGCTGATCGTGACCGCGTCGTGCGCGCTGGGGTACCAGTCCGTCGGTTTCGACGTGCCGGTCGTCGCGTTCCTGTTCGCGGTGTACGCCGCGGTGCGGGCGGGACACCGCATCGTCACGGTGGCGGGCTCGGTGGTCATGCTGACTGCTCTCCCGCTGGCGATCCTGGTCTCCCCCCACGACTGGCCCGTGGGCGAGGCGTTCACGCAGTCCCGGGACGTCCTCGAACTGGCCTGGCTGATCGCCGCCGGTGCAGCGGGTGAAGCGCTGCGGCAGGCCGAGCGCCGGGCAGATGAGGCCGAGCGCACCCGCGAGGAGACCGCGCGGCGTCGCGCCAGCGAGGAGCGGCTGCACATCGCGCGGGAGTTGCACGACTCGCTCACCCACCAGATCTCCGTCATCAAGGTGCAGGCCGAAGTCGCCGTCCACCTGGCCCGCAAGCGCGGTGAACAGGTGCCGGAGGCCCTGCTGGCGATCCGGGAGGCCGGTCGGGAGGCGGCCGGAGAACTGCGAGCGACTCTGGAGGCGCTGCGTGACGACGGCAAGAGCCCGCCCAAGGGGCTCGATCACGTCCCGGAGCTGCTGGAAGGGGCTCGGATGGCCGGCCTGGACGCGGAGCTGACGATCGAGGGACGCCGCGGCGTCGTGCCGCCCGCGGTGGACCGGACTGCTTACCGGATCGTCCAGGAGTCGCTGACCAACGTCGCCCGTCACGCCGCCGCCGCCACGGCGTCGGTCCGGATCGACTACCGGCCCGACGCCCTGCTCATCCGGGTGGATGACGACGGCAGGGCCACGCCGGCCACCGCTCCGCTGCCCGGCGTCGGGCTGCTGGGGATGCGCGAACGGGTCACCGCTCTCGGAGGTCACCTGCGGGCGGCACCGCGCAGCGAGGGCGGCTTCACCGTCCAGGCCGAACTCCCCCTGGACCACACGTCGTGATCCGTGTCCTGCTGGTCGACGACCAGCCGCTCATCCGCAGCGGATTCCGAGCGCTCCTGGACACCGAGGACGACATCGAGGTGGTGGCCGAGGCCGGCGACGGCAGCGAGGGCCTGGCGCGGGCCAGGGAGCACCTGCCCGACGTCGCGCTCATCGACATCCAGATGCCGGTCATGGACGGTATCGAGGCGACCCGGCGCATCGCCGCGGACCCGGCCCTGGCGTCGGTGCACGTCGTCATCCTGACCAACTACGGCGTGGACGAGTACGTCTTCGACGCACTTCGTGCCGGCGCGGCCGGCTTCCTCGTCAAGGACATCCAGCCGGAGGACTTCCTGCACGCCGTGCGCGTCGCCGCGCGGGGCGACGCCCTGCTCGCCCCGTCGATCACCCGCAAGCTGATCGACCGGTACGTCAGCCAGCCGCTCGCGACCGGCATCGACGCGGGGCTGGGAGAACTGACCAACCGCGAACGCGAGGCCGTCGCCCTGGTCGCGCAGGGCCTGTCCAACGACCAGGTCGCCGAGCGCATGGTGATCAGCCCGCTCACCGCGAAGACCCACGTCAACCGGGCCATGGTGAAGCTCCACGCCCGCGACCGCGCCCAGCTCGTCGTCCTCGCCTACGAATCCGGCCTGGTGGCCCCGCGCGACTCCTGAGATCCGCGGTCCGGGTGACACCTGCCCGCCCCCGGACAGACGGCTCGAGGCATCAGCGTGCTGGCGCTGTCCCGTCGCCGATGGCCGTAGCCCAGCAGGGTTGCCGTACGTCGAGGAGCGACCCCGGTCCCCGTCGTCAGGCGGCAGACCCGCGCACCGGCCGCACCTAGCGTCGCTGAGCGAGGCCGACCCGCGAGGGGGTCGAGCCGACCGGCGAGGGGACGGACCGAGATGTCGCGCAGGAGACTCACCACGGTGGCGCTCGTCGCCGTCGTGTGGGCCGCGATGCTGTCCTTCGGCGGTGTCGCCGCGGAGACCGTGATGCTCTATCCGAACGTCTTCGGGGACCCACCGGCGTCGCTGGACCGGGCCCGGGAGTTCCTCGTCGCCGGAGGTCCCAGCGACTACTTCCCGCCCCTGGGGGCCGCAGTGGTGGTCAGCGGCCTGGCTGCGACCGTGTTGACGTGGCGGGATCCGCGGCTGCGGTGGTGGATCGTCGGCGCGGCCGCGGTCTTCATCGCCTGCGACTTCGTGTTCTCGGTGCTGTTCTTCTGGCCGCGCAACGAGATCATGTTCATCGACCCGGTCGGCACCCACACGCCGGAGTACCTGCGTCAGGTCGCCGGCGAGTTCGTCGCCGGCCACTGGGTGCGCCTGGCCGGCGGCGCGGTAACCGCCGCCCTGACCTTCACCGCGCTGCTGCGGTGGGTCCGCGCCACCGCCACCGCCTCCGTCCCGGCCCCGGCCGAGCCGGTCGGGGCCGGCCGGTGACCGCTGTCGTGACCGTGCTGCTCTGCCGCATCGGGCCCGCGGTCCACGCCGCGCGCGGCACCCCCCGGCCCACCCCCACGGGCCGAGGCGACCACGGAGCACGAGTGCCCCGGACGAGACCGACACGCGCGCCACGGCCTGTCCTCCGCCGTCCACGGGGTCCCGGACCTGGCGCAGGAACCGGTGTGGCGGCTGTCGGCGTGGGACCACCGGGTCCGCCTCCGGCTGTCGTCGCCCGCTCGACGGTGAGGTCTCCTCGGAGCGATCGCTGCGTCGACGCGCGGGGATGTCCGCCGGCCCGTCCGGCTTCCTACCCTGACGCCGTGCCCGACTCCAGGGACGTGTCCGCGCACGGGGGCGAGGTCCACAGCCGCCGGGCCGACCTGCTGCTCGCGGTGACGCAGACCCTCACCGTCGCGCTGGTCATCGCCGCGGATCCGGAGGGGACCGCTCGGGCCACCCCCGGCGCCTACCTGTTCGCCGTCGGGTTCGGCGCCCTGGCCCTGGTGGGCCGCCGCGCCCCCCGCCTCGTCCTGGCGCTGACCGTGTTCTGCGTCTTCGCCTACTACGCCCTCGGCTTCCCGCCGATCGGCATCGCCCTGCCGGCCGTCGCCGCGCTCTACCGGGCGGCCGACGTCGGTGCCCTCCGCTGGGCGGTCGGCGCGGGGGCGGTGCTGGTCGCCGTGGCCGCCTGGGCCCGGGTCGCCGAGGGGCTGCCCACCACGTACCTGCTCAGCTACGAGTTGCTCACCAACGTGGCGCTCGTCGCCGCGGCGATCGCTCTCGGCGTGAGCGTCCGTGCCCGGCGGGAGGCGCGGTCCTCCCAGCAGCGGCTGCGGGCGCTGGCGGCCGCTGAACAGGCTCGGGAGGCCGAGGGCCGGCTGCAGGCCGAGCGGGTGCGCATCGCCCAGGACCTGCACGACTCCGTCGGTCATGCCATGTCGGTGATCGCCCTGCACGGCAACGTCGCTGCCGAGGCCATCGGCCGGGACGACGAGGTGGCCCGGCGGGCGGTCGAGCAGATCGGTGCGGCGACCTCCGCCCAGCTGCGGGAGTTGCGGGCCACCGTGAAGCTCCTCCGTTCCCCGATGGGCGACGCCGAACGGGGGGCGGTGAGCCTCTCCGGGCTCGGGCGCCTGGCGGACGCCGCCCGGGAGGCTGGAGTCACGGTGGATCTCGACCTCACCGTTGGCGAGGGGTGCCTCGACGGCGCCATCGAGGCGGCCGCCTACCGCATCGTGCAGGAGTCGCTCACCAACGTCATCCGGCACTCCGGGGCCACCCGTGCGGCAGTCACCGCCGGTGTCCGTGGCGACCGGCTGGAGCTGGTGATCGCCGACGACGGTCGGGGGAGTCGCTCGGGCGGGCTGTCGTCAGCAGGGAGTGGGCAGGGACTGGTCGGCATGCGCGAGCGGGCCGCCGTCCTCGGCGGGCAGCTCACTGCCCGGCGCGGGCCGGCCGGCGGCTTTCTCGTGCACGCCGTGCTGCCGGTGAGGTTGGACCCGTGATCCGGATCGTGCTGGTCGACGACCAGGAGCTCGTGCGTGCAGGGCTGCGGACCCTCGCCGAGCGCGACGGCGACATCACCGTCGTCGGGGAGGCCGGCACCGGTCGCGCGGGCCTGGCACGCATCCGCGAACTGCGCCCCGACGTCGTCCTCATGGACGTCCGCATGCCGGAGATGGACGGCCTCCGGGCGACGCGCGAGGTCGTGGCGGACCCGCAGTTGAGGGACGTCCGCGTGCTGGTGCTCACCACGTTCGACGAGGACGAGCACGTGTTCGAGGCCATCCGCGCCGGCGCGGCCGGTTACCTGCTCAAGGACGTCTCGCCGACGGACCTGCGCCGGGGGATCCGCGTGGTGGCCGCGGGTGAGGCGCTGCTGTCCCCCTCGGTCACCCGGACGGTGCTGCAGTCCCTGGCCGACCGGCTGCAGGCCGCGGTGGACGACACGCCGCTGCAGGCGCTCACCGAGCGGGAGAGGGAGGTCCTCGCCCTCGTGGGCCGGGGCCTGTCCAACCAGGAGATCGCCCAGGAGCTGTTCCTCTCCCCTGCAACGGCACGCACCTACGTCTCCCGACTGCTGACCAGACTCGGCGCCCGCGACCGCGCCCGCCTGGTCGTGCTCGCCTACGAGACCGGGCTGGTCATCCCGGGGACCTGAGTCGGCGCCGCCCTCCGGGTGGGGCCCGAGCGTGGTGGCGACGAGCCCGGCCCGTGTAGCCGGTGGCGACGGCACCGTCCGGCCCGGGAGCAGCCGGGTCCTGCCCCGGCCGGCCGGCACCAGGTGTGCTGGCGGGGAGGTGATCCGGGGGAGAAGCGCTGGGCCGGGCGCCGGACGACGCCCGGATCACCCGCCTTCGCTGGTCGGACGCCTGGCCCGGCTGCGCTGCCCTCGTGCGCGACGAGCCGCGCGACCAGGGAGCGGTCGACCGTCATGGAGACGGGGCTGCGGTCCCTTCTCCGGTCCACCTCCGGCGACGCTCCCCCTGCGCGGACCTCCTGGTGCAGCGGGGATCGCGAGCTCCTGTCCTCCTGCACCTCCAGCTAGGCGGCTGCCCGCTGCCGCGTCCGATCCGCGCCTGGCCGGGAAGCGCGGTCAGCTGCCGCATCCCGTCTGGCGTCCGCCGAGCCGCCCTCCTCGGCCGCGCGACGACCCAGCGGGTCACGAGCGCCGTCCGGACGCCGCGGAGGACACGACGGCGCGCGGACGACGAGCGGCACGTGCGCGTGGTCGCCGGGGACGTGGGCCCTGCGGGTGGGCGACGTCCCACCGCGGTCCCCGGGACCGGGGAAGGCGCGTCCCCGAAGGCTCCGCCGCCCCGCCCGGGCAGGGACCTGTGGCCGTGTCCGGCTCCTCGGCCGTCCCCTAGCGTCGCTGCCGCGGTGCGCGCGCTCCCCACGCGGGTGCGCGTCCACAGCGTTGGACGAGGAGCAGCCATGACACAGGGACTGTCGACTCCGATCCTCCTCCGTTCCGGTCATCCCGCCGGTGGAGCGCTCGCCGGTGCGGCTGCACACCCGTCCCGCCGGCCGGCCCGGCGCGCGGGCGGGGTGACTCGGCGATCCCGCGATGCGTCGGGCGAACCGACCACCGGTTGCCCGGTCGACCCGGTCTCCGTCCCCCTGGTGGGTGACGCCGTCGTGAGGGTTCCTGCCGCGTCCGGCGGGCCGCTGAGCCCGGCCGGTGACACGGAGCGAGGTGCGGCATGAGCCCGGAGTCCCGCCGGGTCGCCGGCATCGTCCTCATCGTCCTTCCCACGGTCGTCATCGGCGGGGTCAGCGTGCTGAGCCTGCTGATCGGCGACCCGGGCTACCGCGACAACCCGCTGCGGCAGGACCTGTGGCGCGCCGGTCACGCGCACGCGGGCGTGCTGTTGCTCCTGTCCCTGGTCGCGCTCCGTTACGTCGACGAGACCAGGCTGTCCGAGCGCGCCCGCTGGTTCGTGCGGCTCGCATTCCCCACCGCGGCCGTCCTGCTGCCCGTGGCGTTCTTCCTGTCCGTCCTGATGCCGCAGGACCGAGAGCCCAGCGCGGTCATCCACCTCGCCTACGCCGGGGCGGTCGTCCTCGTGTCGGGGATGCTCACCCTCGCCGTCGGCCTGCTTCGGGGGACCACGTCCCCGTCGGCCCGGGGCGGGTCACCGTCACCCGAGGCACTCGCGCCGCCGGCCCCGCGTGACCCGCATCCCCGTGCCTCCTCGCCCACACCTCCGATGGGTTGATCCTCATGATCTTCCTCGTCGTGCTCGCGCTCGCGACCGTGGTGGCCGCGCTCGTCCTGTGGCCGTCGTCCGGACGCCGCTCCGCCCGCCGAGCGGCTCGCCTCGGCATGGCCACCGCCATGGTCTTCGCCGGGGTGGCCCACTGGGTGATGCCGACCCCCTTCGTCCAGCACCTGCCGCCGTGGGTGCCCGCCGCGGAGGCCCTCGTCCTCGCGACCGGTGTGATCGAGATCGGCCTCGGCCTCGGCCTCCTGCTCCGCCAGCCGTGGCGGCGCCGCGCCGGGCTCGCGCTCGCGGTCTACCTGGTCGCCGTCTTCCCGGCCAACGTGTACGTCGCGGTCGCAGGCATCGAGGTGGAGGGGCAGCCAGGGGGCTGGTACCCCTGGCTGCGACTGCCCTTCCAGGTGCTGTTCGTCGCCTGGGCGCTGTGGAGCACCGAGTGGGACCTCCAGCAGTTGCGCGCTGCGGCGCACAGGCTCGTCGGCAGGACCCCTCGGGCCGGGGAGGTCTCGCCGGTGGCCTCCCGGGCGGAGAGGTAGAGGGGGACCGGTTCGTCCGGGCGGCACCCGCGGGTGCTCCACCGCGGTCGCCGAGGAGCGGCACGCTGGTACCAGCGGGCGCCCACCGCGGACGACGTCGCCACCGAGGAGGAACCGGTGACCCTGTACGGGACCCTCGCCCCATCGGACCAGCGGACTCTGCGGCTGGCGCCGCTGTGGATGTCCAGCGCACTGGTCGGCCGGACGCGGCTGGAGACCTGGGAGCTGGAGGCGATCCGGGACGCCGTTCGGGTCACGCTGCCGACGACCGCCGGGCTCGGCGGCGAGGCGCTCCGGGCGGCGCTGGACGATCCCGACCTCGTGGCGGCGTACGAGCGGGACGGCCGCCCCGTCACCACCGGCCTGCTCGCGGCGGCGACGGTGTCGGCCGGGCTCGGCGCCGGTGCCGCGAGCTCGATGAGGTCTGCCCTGCTCGCCGTCGGCGAAGGGGTCGCGCGGGCGCGGGGGCCGTTCGGTCGCTCCATCAGCCGCCAGGATGCCGACACGCTCGAGCTGCTGGCCGAGATCATGGACCTGAGTGACGCGGACCCGCACCGCCTGTTCGCGTCCGTCTGATCCCTCCCGGCGCCCCTGGACAGCCGCCAGGACCAGCCCGATCCGCCTCAGCCGGTCGCCGACGGATCCTGCAGGGGCAACGCTGAAGAGGAGGAACACGCCGCCAGCCTGGGCAGCGGCCCCCACCGCCGTCCGGCGCACGTGCCACCTGGCTCCATCGCCCGCCGCCGGCCGTGCCGGGGCGGACGCCCCGGGACCCACTGCGCACGTCCGGGGGTCCAGGGGCCGCAGGTCCACGTTCCGCCGTCCTGACCGTGTGGTCCCCCGGGACGTCGGCGACCGCTCGAACCCTCGGGGGCGGGGCTGTTCCAGCGCGTGCAGCCACACCGCGGAGGTGGCAACCGGGCCGGCCGCCGACCGCATCGACCCGTGCCGGTCCGGCTGCGGCGCACGATCGGTGCCAAGGTGTGGGGTCGACGTGGCGACGGTGCCGTTGACCTCGCCACTCCCCGTACCCCGAGGAGCAGGTCATGGTCGTGCTTCACACCGCGATAGCCATCGCCGTCATCGTGCTGCTCATCATCAAGGTCAGGGTCGACCCGGTGATCTCGCTGATCATCGGGTCGCTCTATCTCGGTCTCGCGACCGGTGTCGGCTTCACGGCGACGCTGACGGCGATCGCCACCGGCTTCGGCGAGATCATGGGCGAGGTGGGCCTGCTCATCGGCTTCGGCGTGCTCATCGGGGCGATGCTGCATGCGATCGGCGCCTTCCGGAAGATGGTGACCCTGCTCGTCGACCGTGTCGGCGCGCACCGGCTCCCCTATGCCTTGACGGCGGCGATGTCGACGATCTTCCCCTCGATCTACGTGGACGTGCAGGTCGTGCTGGCTTCTCCGGTGGCGCGTTCGACCGCGCCGTTCATCGGCCGGACCGGCTTGCCACACATGTCCGGTGCGCTGGGGACCGGGATCTTCGCCGGCTACGTCTTCGTGATCCCGGGACTGGCCGCGGTCTCCATCGCGGGCCTGCTCGGGATCCCGCTCGGCACCTGGCTGATCTACGGCCTCGTGCTGGGGCCGTTGACCGCGATCGTCACGACGTTGGTCTTCCGGTTGCTCCTGCGTGGCCGCTACTGGAACGAGGCCAGGGACGAGCACGTCGACGAGGCGATGGTCGAGCAGGAGACCACCGAGCTGGTCGAGGAGGACAGCGCGACGCCCCCGCTGCTGGTCTGCCTGCTGCCCATCCTGGTGCCGCTCGTGTTGATCGCGTTCGGTGCCTTCGCCGAACTGCTGGAGTTCTCCAACGACTTCATCGCCTTCCTCGGCGACGCCAACTTCGCGCTCTTCGTCGGCCTGGTCGGCGCCTACGTGCTCTGCCGGCGCACCCTGGGCTCGGAGGGCACGGACGTGGCGATGAGCGAGGGTTTCCACACCACCGGCGCGATCCTCCTCATCACCGGCATCGGCGGGTCCCTGGGTGCCGTCATCGGGGAGACCGGGCTGGACACGATCCTGGCCGACCTCTTCACCGCCGACGCAGGGGCACCGGTCATCCTCAGCATCCTGCTCGCCTGGTTCATCGCGGCGGTGCTGCACCTGGCGATCGGATCGGTGTCGGTGGCGGCCATCACAGCCGCGGGCATCATCGGCCCGGTGCTCGGGTCGATCAACGTCTCGCCGCTCGTCATCGGCCTGGCCATCGCCTCGGGCGCGATGTTCGCGCTCCAGGTCAACAGCAACTTCTTCTGGATGTACAAGTCGCTGCTGGGGCTGTCGACCCAGGGCACCTTCAAGACCCTGACGATGGTCACCTCCGTCGCCTCGGTCGTCTCGCTGCCGATGGTCATGGCGGTGGCGCTCATCGCGTAGGCGGCCAGCCGGCGGGCCAGCCGCAGCCGGGTGCGGGCGGCGACATCGGCCAGGTCCAGCGGTCGGCCGCGATCGGGCAGCGGATCTTCGGAGTGGTTCATCCAGGACCTGCGCCAGTCCCGGGCGCGAAGTCGTGACCCGGGACCGGCGCAGCCGGCGACGGCTGGCGTGCCGCCGCCTCAGGGTCGGGGATCGTCCTGCTGGACCTCACGGTCGGGGAGTTCCTCGACGGTCACGGGCGCGGGGGTGGCGGGTCCGAAGACCCGCGTCGCGGCCGTGACCGTCCCCTTCAGGACGTGCTGCACGTAGTTCGCGGCGGCCATGGGGCCCAGGCCGAAGGGCAACAGCCCGGCGAGGAGCGGCGGTCCGACCGCCAGCGCCCATGCCCGGAGGATCTCCGACTGCGAGGCGGCGATCTCCTGCCGCTCCTTGGCCGTCAGCGCCGCCAGAGCGTCGTACGCGGCGGCTCGCCGCAGCAGGGACGCGTGGGGCCCGAGGATCGCCTCGGGACGGATCCGGCCGGTCTTGTCGAGCCTGACCGCGCCGTCGGTGAGGACCAGCAGGACGGCGATACGGGTCAGTTCGGGGTCGGTGAGGTCCCTGTCGTGGAGCAGTCCGACCTTGATCGCCGCGCTCACCGCCTCCTTGAGGACCTCCCTCAACGCGACCGGGAGTGCGGCAGCCGAGATGGCCGTCCCGTAACCGGGGAGGATCGACGGCAGGGAGTAGGAGACCGCTCGCGCCGCCCTGATCCGGTTGCCGCGTGTCACCTGGCCGACCAGGTCCCCCGGTGCGACCAGGGGCTTGCCCGCACGGGCCTTGTCGACGACCTGCTGGGCCTCCTCGAGGGAGGGTTGGAGAGTCCGGTTGATCAGTGCCATCGCACGCTCGACGGTCGACTCGATGTCGAACTCCGGCTTGGGGAAGGTGAAACCGCTGGTCATGTCGGTCTCCTGTCCGTTGGTGACGCACGGAGGATGCCAGCGGGCCGCTCCGGGAGGGGGACGACGGCGTCCGACCGTCGGCCGGGTCACCGACTGCTACGGAGCCCCGGTCGGCGTCGCGGTCGTCGCCGTCCTGCCGATCGGTTCGCGCAGGCCGTCCGACGAGGGCCGCGGCTCGACGCCGGCTCGGCGGTCCGGGGACGCTTGGGATCGAGCAGGTGCCGCGCCCGCGGGGGGCCGGGACGACGTCCGGATCCGGGATCTCGGGCACACGCCGTTGCCGAGGACCGGGAGCGGGACGCCATTGACGCACGGTGTGGCCTGGAGCCGCCCCCAGGGGCAGCGAGGTGGAGGACGATCGGTCGCTGAGGCGACCGATCCACGACCGACGAACCGCCATCGACGTCAGACGCCGACCAACAGTGGCCGACGAGCTGGAGGAGGACGCCAGCAGGTCCTCCAACCGGATGGCCATCCGCGGGGGTCGTCCGGGGGGTGAGCGCCGTGCGGGGCCGCACCGTCGCCGGGCTCAGTCGGCGGTCGGACGCCTGGCGCGGCTCGGCTGGACCCGCATGGGCTCGCCCGGCATCTTCGGGTAGTCCGGGGGATAGGGCAGGTCGCCGAGGCCCTGGTCCTTCGCCTGGCGCTCGGCCAGCTCGAGCAGCGGCTCGATGCCGAACGCGTGGTCGGAGATCCCGGCGTGCTTGTCACCGACCTCGCGGAAACGGGCCGGCATGGTCAGCACGTCGAAGTCGGTCGGGTGGACGTCGGGCAGCTCGTCCCAGTCGACCGGCGCCGAGACCGGGGCGTGCGGCTTGGGCCGGATGGAGTAGGCCGAGGCGATCGTGCGGTCCCGGGCCATCTGGTTGTAGTCGATGAAGATCTTCTCGCCGCGTTCCTCCTTCCACCACGACATCGTCACGCGGTCGGGGATCCGCCGTTCCAGCTCGCGGCCGAAGGCGATGACCGCGCGGCGCACCTCGGGGAAGGTCCAGCGCGGCTGGATCGGGACGTAGACGTGGACGCCGCGGCCGCCGGAGGTCTTCGGCCAGCCCTGCATGCCGAACTCCGCCAGCAGCTCGCGCACGTGCGGGGCCACCCGGACGGCGTCGGAGAAGTCGGTGCCGGGCTGCGGGTCCAGGTCGATGCGGATCTGGTCGGGAGACTCGACGTCGGACTTCGACACCGGCCACGGGTGGAACGTCAGCGTGCCCAGGTTCGCGCACCAGGCGACGACGGCCACCGAGTCCGGCGCGATCTCGTCCGCCGTCCGCCCGCTGGGGAAGGTGATGTGTGCGGTCGGCACCCAGTCGGGGGCGTTCTTGGGCACCCGCTTCTGGTAGAAGGCGTCGCCGGTGTTGTCCGTGCGGGTGGACAGCCGCGCGCCCTCGAACACCCCGCCCGGCCAGCGCTCCAGCGTCGTCGGTCGGTCCCGCAGCGCGTGCAGGATCCCGCCGCCGACGGCGATGAAGTACTCGACGACGTCGATCTTGCGGATGCCCCGCTCGGCGAAGTACGGCTTCTCCGGGCTGGAGACCCGCACCTCGTGCCCGTCGACCTGCAGCAGGACGGCGTCCTTCGACGACGCCATCAGCGACCCGATCCCGCGGAAGTGATCACCCGGCGCACCCTAGGGCGCTCGGACCGGGCACGTCAGCCCGTCCCGGGGCGCCACCACTCAGGCGGGGCAGGTCAGCCCGTCCTGCGGCACCACCAGGTCGATGAGGTAGGCGTTGACCGCCCCCGTCACGCAGGGGGTCTTCGGGTAGGCGGTGTGGCCCTGCCCCTGCCAGGTGAGCAGGACTCCGGAGGTGAGGTCCTCGGCCATGTCGACCGCGCCGGGCAGCGGGGTCACCGGGTCGCCGGAGTTGCCGACCACCAGGATCGGCGCCGCACCCTCGGCGTCCCGCTCGGGGAGGGGCGTGCGCTCGGCCTCCCACACCGTGCAGTTGTTCAGCCCCACGGCCGAGCCGGCGCCGAACAGCGGGAAGCGCTGGCCCCACTCGGTGGCCAGGGTGCGGATCTCCTCCTCGGACACCGCCGTCGCCGGGTCCGTGTCGGCGCAGTTGATCGCCACGCTGGCGTCCATCAGGTTGGTGTAGGTGCCGTCCTGCAGCCGGCCCCAGTAGGCGTCGGCCAGTGAGAACACCTGCTGCGAGTCGCCGTTGCGGGCGGCGGCCAGACCCTGCGCCAGCTGCGGCCAGCGACCGGTGTCGTACAGCGCCGAGACGACGGCGGTCATGATGACGCCCGGCGTCGCCTGGCGGGTCTCGCCGGCCAGCGCACTGGGGATGGGCGCCGTCGTCGCCTGGTCCAGCAGCTCCTCCACGAAGCGGCGCGGGTCCGGGCCGAGCGGGCAGCCGGCGACCAGGCCGGTGCAGTTGGCCGCGAAGGCGTCGAAGCTGGCCTCCAGCGAGGTCGACTGCTGCTCGGCGTCGGCCCGCGGGTCGGCGTCCGGGTCGACGGCGGCGTCGAGCACCAGCGCCCGCACCCGGTCGGGGAACAGCTCGGCGTAGGTGGAGCCGAGGGTGGTGCCGTAGGAGTAGCCGAGGTAGGTCAGCTGCTCGTCGCCGAGCGACTCGCGCAGCAGGTCCATGTCCCGCGCGGTGTCGACGGTGTTGAAGGTGCCCAGCGAGTCGGGGTACTCCTCGGCGCAGCCGTCGGCGATCTCCTGCTGCAGCGCGAAGGCCTCGTCGACCTGCTCGGGCGTGGCCGGCCGCGGCTCGGAGGCCACGATCCGGTCCTTGAGGTCCGGCGGGATGCACTCGACCGGCGTGGACAGCCCGACGCCGCGCGGGTCGAAGCCGACGACGTCGAAGCGGCGCAGCACGTCCTCGGGCAGCGTGAGCGCCGAGCCGATCGCGGCGTCGGCGCCGGAGGCGCCCGGGCCGCCGGGGTTGATGACCAGCGAGCCGATGCGGTCGGCCTGCTGGGCCCAGCGGGCGCGGACCAGGAACAGCGGCAGCGTGGCGCCCTGCGGCTCGTCGTAGCTGATCGGCACCTCGGTGCGGCCGCACTCGAAGACCAGGTCGCGCTCGCTGCCCGGGGTGCCGGCCACCAGTTCGGTGATCTGGGCGTCGCAGTCGCTCCAGGCGATCTCCGCGGCCTGCGGCTCGGCCGGTGCCGAGGACGCCGAGGCCGACGAGTCCGCCGCGGTGTCCTCGGAGGAGGTGCAGCCGGAGACCGCCACGAGCAGGCCGGAGGCAGCGGCGATGAGACCGCGGGACAGGCGCATGGGTCCCGAGGGTATGAGGCCCGGCCGGGCGGCGCAGACACGCCCCCGACCGGGTGACGGGTCCTCAGCCGAGGGTCACGCCACCGTCACGTCGCGGTGTCGCCCTCAGCCGGCGAAGACCTCCGCCAGGTCGTAGCGCACCGGCACCTCCAGCTGGTCGTAGGTGCAGCTGCGCGCCTCCCGGTCGGGTCGCCAGCGCAGGAACTGGCCGGTGTGCCGCAGCCGCCGTCCCTCCAGCTGGTCGTACTTGACCTCCACCACCAGCTCCGGGCGCAGCGGCACCCAGGAGAGGTCCTTGCCGGCGTTCCAGCGGCTCTGCGCGCCGGGCATCCGGTGCTCCTCGCCGTTCGCCCCGTTCACGACCTCCGCGTTCGCCCAGTCCTGCCACGGGTGCCCGTCGAGCGCCTCGGCCCGGTAGGGCGCCAGTTCCTCGACCAGCTCGGCCCGCCGGGCCATCGGGAAGGACGCCGCGACGCCGATGTGCTGCAGGTCGCCGGAGTCGTCGTAGAGGCCCAGCAGCAGCGACCCCACGATCGGCCCGCTCTTGTGCCAGCGGAAGCCGGCGACCACGCAGTCCGCCGTCCGCACGTGCTTGACCTTGGTCATCAGCCGCTGGTCGGGGCCGTAGGGCAGGTCGGCGGCCTTGGCCACGACGCCGTCCAGCCCGGCGCCCTCGAACTCCTCGAACCAGCGCTGGGCGGTGTCGGGGTCCTGGGTGATCGCCGTGAGGTGCACCGACTCCGTGACGGTGACGACCTCCTGCAGCCGGGCCCGCCGCTGCGCGAACGGCACCTCGAGCAGCGACTCGTCGCCGATCGCCAGCAGGTCGAAGGCGACGAAGGACGCCGGCGTCTGCTCGGCGAGCAGCCGGACGCGCGACTCGGCCGGGTGGATGCGCTGCAGCAGCGCCTCGAAGTGCAGCCGGTCGCCGTCGGGGACGACGATCTCGCCGTCGACCACGCAGCGCTCGGGGAGTGCCGCCTTGACCGCCTCGACCACCTCGGGGAAGTAGCGGGTCAGCGGGCGCTCGTTGCGGCTGCCCAGCTCCACCTCGTCGCCGTCCCGGAAGACGATGCACCGGAAGCCGTCCCACTTCGGCTCATAGAAGGTGCCCTCGGCGGTGGGCACCTTGGTGACGGCCTTGGCCAGCATCGGCTTCACCGGCGGCAGCAGGGGCAGGTCCATGCCGGTCAGTCAAGCAGTCACCGCCGGCGGACGGCGGCGTGCGGCCGGCTCAGTAGCTGAAGGTGGTGGCGCCCTCGTCGCCGATCCACTCCCACAGGGGAACCGTGCCGGCGAGCTCGGCGCCCTTGACCAGCCCGGCGGCGTCGAGCTGCTTGGCGTTGAAGCAGATCGGGCAGACGAACAGCCGCCCGCCGGCCGTGGCGTAGCGCTCGAACAGGCTGGTCAACGGGGGGCAGCCCTCGCAGGCGGTCCCGACGGCCACGCCGTCCAGGGCCAGCCGCACGGCCTCCTTGGCCAGGAACACCGCGGTCGGACGTCCGGACTCGGCCGCCCCCACGGCCATGAGCATCGCGACGGTGACCGTCTCCGGGTCCTCGAGTCCGGTCTTCAGGCTGACCACTGCCTTGCCCATGGCTCCTCCTCCGCACGGTCGGGGAGGCGGACGCTAGGGGCGGCCGGGTGCCCGGCGCAGGAGTCGGAGGTCCCGCGGCAGCGTCCGATGGCGTTCCGGGTGGATGGCGCACCGTCCCCCTCGGGGCCCGGCCGGCCGCCGGCCGACCGCGATCGGGTCCCACGTCGCGGTGACCGTCCTCGTGCGGCAGCGCGGGGGCGGTGACCGCACCGCGAGGGCGGCGGTCCGAGTGCAGGCCGAGCCTCAGCGGGGCCGACCGTGGCGCGCGACGGCCGAGTCGGTGCCCGAGCAGCTCCCGGTTCGCGCCGACCACGCCGCCGCGGTGCGCGCCTTCCCGCTGTCCCGGGTGCGCGAGGTGGCCGGGCTGGAGCCGGTCGAGGAGGTGGACACCGACCAGATCACCGTGCCCGTCCGCGTCCGGTAGGTCAGCGCACCCCGTGCCGGGTGGACGGCACGTCGTCCTCCTCGAGCGGGTTCCCGGCCGAGTAGACTAAGTCACATGGCTACATCCGTCGGCGTGCACGAGGCCAAGACGCACCTGTCGCGGCTGCTCGAGAAGGTCGCCGCGGGTGAGGAGGTCGAGATCACCAATCGCGGCAAGGTCGTGGCCAGGTTGGTCGGTCCCGCGCGACGGACGCCGAACTTCGGGTTCGACCGCGGCAACGTGTGGATCGCCGACGACTTCGACGAGCTCCCCGAGGAGCTGCAGCGGGCGTTCGAGGGCGAGGAGTGAGGGTCCTCCTCGACACCCACGCGCTGGTGTGGGCCGCCACCACTCCGGAACGGCTCGGATCGGGCGTCGATCTGCTCGCTGACGCCGACGTGCGTCTGGTGTCGGCGGTGTGCGTGTGGGAGCTCGCGATCAAGCAGGGCCTGGGCAAGCTCTCCCTCCGGTCCGACGTCCGGACGTGGACGCGGCGTGTCACGACCGAGCTGGTGCTCGACCACCTACCGGTCACCGCCGACCACGCCGCCGCGGTGGAGCACCTGCCCGACGTCCACCGCGATCCGTTCGACCGGCTCCTCGTCGCCCAGGCCGTCGCCGAGGGAGCCGTGCTGCTCACCGCGGACGCGCGGCTCACGGCGTACGGCGACGCCGTCCGGCTGGTGGGCTGACCGTGCCCCGCACGAGGGTGGACGCCCCGGCGGCGTGGGCGCTGGCCGCGCTCATGGTGGTCAGCGGGGTGACCCACTTCACGACGCCCGGCTACTACCGGGGCCTGGTGCCGTCGTGGCTGCCGGCGCGGTCCGCGCTGGTCGCGGTGAGCGGGCTGGCCGACGTCGCGGCCGGCGTCCTCGTCGCGGCGCCGGCGACCCGCCGGACCGGCGGGTGGGCGACCGCCGCGCTCATCACGACCTACCTGCCCGCGCACCTCGAGCCGCTCCGCCACCGGCACACCGCGCAGCGGGCGTTCGACCGGCCGGTCGGCGTCGCGGCGCGGGTGCTCGTCAACCTGGGCTACGTCGCCTGGGCCGCGGCGGTCGCCCGGCGGGCTACCGCTCGACCGCGTACCGGGTGAACAGCACGCCGTCCTCCTCGAGCACCTGTACCAGCCGGGGGCGGACGACGTCGCCCAGCGCGCCGGCCAGCAGCCGGTCCGGGCTGCCGACCAGCGCCGGCGCGATCGTCAGGTCCAGCTCGTCGACCAGCCCGGCCGCCAGCGCCGCGGACAGCAGCGCCGGCCCGCCCTCGCACAGCACCTGCTCCAGGCCCCGCTCGGTGAGCGCGTCCAGCGCGGTGGGCAGGTCGACGTCGTCCTCCCCGCAGACCAGCACGGTCACGCCGGCGTCGGCCAGGGCCGCCCGCCGGCCGGCGTCCGCGGCCGCGCAGGTGACCAGGACGGTCGACGGGACGGCGAGCCGGTCCCCGGGCGCGAGCGACGCCCGCCGGGACACCACGGCGACCGGTGCCGACGCCGGCCGGCCGAGCGCCGTCCGCAGCCGGCCGACCTGCGGGTCGGCGTCCACCGGGCGGTAGCCCTCGGCCGCCGCCGTCCCGTGCCCGACGAGGACGACGTCGGCGAGCGCCCGCAGCGTGCGGAACACCCGCTTGTCGCCGGGCGATCCGAGGCCGCCGCTGCGGCCCTGCACCGTGACCGAGCCGTCCAGCGAGGCCACGAAGTCCACGCGCAGCGACCGCCCGGCCGGCAGCCGGTAGGCCTCGACCAGCGCGTCGTCGTCCAGGTGCGCCGCGGCCTCCCCGCCCGCCCCGGGCAGCAGCCGGCGCACGTCAGGCGGTGCCCTCTGGCCGACCTCCGCGCCCCGGTCCGCTCCTCGCTCGCTGGCGCTCGCTGCGATGCTCCCGGGGCTGTCGCCCGGCGGTGGTCAGCACGGCCGCGCTCTCCGCCGGCATGGTCACCGTGGTCCCGGCGAGGCCCGGCTCGTCCCCGGTCGCGAGGAGGACGCCGGTGGCCGCGCGGTCGAGGTCCACCTCGCGCGCGTCGCCGGACAGGTTGGCCACCACGCGCAGCGCGCCGCGGTGCACGACCAGCCAGCGGTCCTCGTCGTCCCAGGCGACCTCCACCCGCGACAGGTCGGGGTCGACCAGGTCGGGGTGCTGCCTGCGCAGCGCCAGCAGCGCCCGGGTGGTCGCCAGCAACCGGGCGTGCGGCTCCCGCTCCACCTCCGACCAGTCCAGCTTGGAGCGGGTGAAGGTCTCCGGGTCCTGCGGGTCGGGCACCTCGTCGGCGTCCCACCCGTGCTCGGCGAACTCGCCCTTGCGCCCCTCGGCCGTCGCCCGGCCGATCTCCGGGTCGGTGTGGCTGGTGAAGAACTGCCACGGCGTGGAGGCGCCCCACTCCTCGCCCATGAAGAGCATCGGGGTGAACGGGCTGGTGAGCACCAGCGTCGCGCCGACGGCGAGCAGGCCGGGGGAGAGCGACGCCGAGACGCGGTCGCCCACCGCGCGGTTGCCGATCTGGTCGTGGTCCTGCAGGTACCCGAGGAACTTCCAGCCCGGCAGCAGGGCGGTGTCGACCGGCCGGCCGTGGTGCCGGCGGCGGAAGCTGGACCAGGTGCCGTCGTGGAAGTAGGCGCCGGTCAGCGTCTTGGCCAGCCCGGAGAGGCCGGCCGCGGCGAAGTCGCCGTAGTAGCCCTGGCCCTCACCGGTGAGCACCGAGTGCAGCGCGTGGTGGAAGTCGTCGCTCCACTGGGCGTGGATGCCCGTGCCGTTGGCCACCCGCGGGGTGACCATCCGCGGGTCGTTGAGGTCGCTCTCGGCGATGAGCGTCAGCGGCCGGCCGAGCGCCACCGACAGCCGGTCGACCTCCTGCGCCATCTCCTCGAGCACGTGGGTGGCGCGCTCGTCGACCAGCGCGTGGACGGCGTCCAGCCGCAGCCCGTCGACGTGCATGTCGCGCAGCCACATCAGCGCGTTGTCGAGGATGTAGCGCCGCACCTCGTCGGAGTCCGGACCCGAGAGGTTGACCGAGCTGCCCCAGGTGTTGGCGCCGCCCTCGCTGAAGATCGGCATGAACAGCGGCAGGTAGTTCCCGGACGGGCCGAGGTGGTTGTAGACGACGTCCTGGAGGACGCCGAGGCCGCGCTGGTGGCAGGCGTCGACGAAGCGCTGGTAGGCCGCGGGGCCGCCGTAGTTCTCCTGCACCGCGTACCAGAGGACGCCGTCGTAGCCCCAGTTGTGCGTGCCGTCGAAGCCGTTGACCGGCAGCAGCTCGACGAAGTCGACGCCGAGGTCGACGAGGTGGTCGAGCTTCCCGATGGCGGCGTCGAGGGTGCCCTCGGGCGTGAAGGTGCCGACGTGCATCTCGTAGACCACGCCCCCGGCCAGCGGGCGGCCGGTCCAGGCGTGGTCCCCCCACTCGTGGGAGGCCGGGTCGTGGCAGCGGGACAGCCCGTGCACGCCCTCCGGCTGGCGGCGCGAGCGCGGGTCCGGCCGGGGCGTGTCGTCGTCGCCGAGCAGGAAGCCGTAGTCGGCCTCCGGGCCGGCCTCGACCTCGGCGCGCCACCAGCCGCCCTCCTCCCGGCGCATCTCGTGCACCGACCCCTCGACCTGCAGCCGGACCCGCTCCGGGACCGGCGCCCAGACGGCGAACTCGACGGCAGCGGACATGCAGGGGCCTCCAGGGGGAGATCGGGGTCGTCATGTGGGCGGTCCGGGGGGTCATGCCCGCGCGGGCGGTCGCCAACCACGCGTTCCCGGCGTGCCGTTCGCCACGGGTCATCCGGACCGTCGTGGTGTCGTCACCGTGCGCACCTGCCGGTGCCGGAGGGCACCACCCCGCCCCGAGGATCGCCATGAGCAGCGCCATGGAGACGGTCCGCACCGTCGTCTTCGCGGCACTGCGTCTGCTGGTGCGGACCGTCATCGCCGTCGCCCTCGGTGCGCGCGGCGGTCGTCGGCGTCGTCCGCGAGGGGGACGGCGACGAGCTGCTCGCCTGCCGGGTGGACCGCTCGGCGGCCCGTGGGACGCGCCGCGCGCGGCCGATCCGCCGGAGAGGGTGTTCGGCCCGTCGACGCTGGAGCTCTGGGTGCCGCCGGAGCAGGCCGACGAGGTCAGGGCCGTGGTCACCATCGACCTCGGGCTGGCGCTCGGCGGCGTGCAGGTCGACGCCTACCGGCAGGATGCGCAGGGCCTGGAGGAGACCCTCGGGTTGCTGCGCCTGGCGATCCGCGGGGCCGGCGTCGTCGCGCTCGTCCTCGGTGGGCTCGGCGTGCTGGACACCGGGCTGGTGACGGTGCGCCAGCGGATCCGGGAGGTCGGCGTCCGGCGCAGCTTCGGCGCGACCTCGGCGCGGGTCTTCTCGGCGATCGTGCCGGAGAGCGTCTGCGCCACGTTCCTCGCCGGGCTCGCCGCGGTGGCGCTGTCGGTCGTGCTGGTGCGCACCCTGCCGCTGGAGCGGCTGCCCACCAGCGGCGTCCCGCTGGCGGACACCCGGGCTTCCCGGTGGCCGCGGCCGTCGAGGGGCTGCTCGCGGCGACCGCGGTGGGCGCCCCGGCCGGGCTGCTGCCCGCGGTCATCGCCGTCCGGGCGCGGGTCATCGACGCCATCCGGTTCTGGAAGGAGGACCCCGTCCTCCTCACCGCCCGCCGGCTCGCGGCGAGCCCCTGGACGGGGTCGGCGGGGCCTGGAGGGTGGCCGTTCCGACCCGTCACCGGCACCCGGCGGCCGGGGGAGTGCGTCCCCCGGCCGCCGGTCCGCCTCACGGCAGCTGCAGCACCTGGCCGACCGCGATGCGGTCCGGGCTGCTCAGCTGGTCGTCGTTGGCGGCGAACAGCGCCTGCCAGCCACCCGCGACGCCCTGCTCCGAGGCGATGCGGCCGAGCGTGTCACCGGCCTGCACCGTGTAGGTCCCGCCGGCGGCGGCCGGTGCGGGGGCGGACACCAGGGCCGGCGCGGCCGGAGCCGCGCCCGCCTCGGGGGCGGAGGGGTCGAGCGCCTTGCCGCAGGTCGGCCAGGCACCCGGGCCCTGCGCGTCGAGCGTGCGCTCGGCGACGGCGATCTGCTGCGCCTTGGTGGCCAGGTGGGCGTTGGGCGCGTACTCGTGGCCACCGAAGGCGGCCCAGGTGCTCGCGCTGAACTGCAGGCCGCCGTAGTAGCCGTTGCCGGTGTTGATGGCCCAGTTGCCGCTGGACTCGCACTGGGCGACGGCGTCCCAGTCGTTGGCGGCCGCTGCCGAGGCTGGGGCGGCGAGGACGCCGAGGGAGACGGCGGCGGCGCCGCCGAGCACCACGGCGCCGCGGCGCAGGGCGCGTGCGGGCATGCGGGAAGAGGACGAACGCATGGGGGACTCCCGATCCGCCGCCTGCGAGGTGAGCTGTCGGGTTCGGAGCGATCGGTGCCCCGGCCGTGCGCACACGGCTTCACCCCGAGGTGCCCGGCCGGACCGGCCGGACACCGAGATGGGTCCCCCACCCCCGTCCTGGCTGTGCAGGAGGTACGGCGGCCGACGGACGGGGTTCGGCGGATCGGCTCCGGCACCCGGTCCCGGATGGGGGGTGCCGGGACAAGGTAACGGTCAGGTCACGGTGGTTCACCTCGTGCCGCAGGAGCAACAGGGGTGACCCGGCCGGCCGTCGGGACCGGGACCGGGCAGACCACCTGGTCACGTCCCCGCGGGCGCACGTGCACCCGCGGGGACGTGAACTGCGTCTCAGCCCCGTTCCCGTCCCGGGCCCGGCGGCCCTGCAGGGTCCCGCCGGGCCCGGTGAGGTACTGGAACGGCCACCCTCCAGGGACCCTCCGCCTGAGCCCGCGAGGCGTGGGGGGAGGTGGTCCCTCCTCAGTCGCGGACCAGCAGCGCGACCGGCAGCCGCTCGAGCAGCCCCGCCACCGGCAACCCCTCGGCGTCGGAGACGAACCGGCCGCCGGTGAGCAGGTCCCGCCAGGCGCCGGTCGGCAGCTGGAGCGCGGTGTCGCCCCACCCGACGATCGACAGACCCACGGGCAGCCGGGTGGCCACGGGCACCACACCGCCCCGGTCGAAGGCGACCAGGTGGTCGGCGGCGACCCCGGTGGCCGCCACCGGCTCGTACCCGGCGAACCACTCCGGGTGCTCCCGCCGCGCCCGCAGCACGCGGGAGACGACGAGCAGCTTCGCCGCGCCGGTCTCGTCGACCGGGGGGACCTCGCCGGCGTCGAGCTGCGCCAGCAAGCGGCGGCGCTGCTCGTAGTCGACCGGACGGCGGTTGTCCGGGTCGACCAGCGAGAGGTCCCACAGCTCGGTGCCCTGGTAGACGTCGGGGACGCCGGGCATCGTCAGCTGCAGCAGCTTCTGCGCCAGCGAGTTGGACCGGCCGAACGGCGCGAGGCGGGCGGCGAACCGCTCGATCTCGGCGTGCGTCCGTTCGTCGTCGTAGGCGGCGTCCACCATCTCGTGCAGCGCCGTCTCGAACTCCTCGTCGACGTCGGTCCAGGTCGTCGACGTCCCCGCCTCGCGGGCCGCCTTCTCCGCGTAGCCGTGCGCCCGCTCGCGGGACAGCGGCCAGGCGCCGACCAGGTTCTGCCACACCAGGTGGGCCAGCGGCCGGTCGGGCAGCGGGTGCCGGGTCAGCAGCCCGCGGACCAGGTCGGCCCACTCGGCCCCCAGCTCGGCGAGCACGGCCAGCCGGGCGCGGGTGTCCTCGCTGCGCTTGGTGTCGTGGGTCGACAGCGTGGTCATCGACTGCGGCTTGCGCTCCGCGCGGCGCTGCTGCGCCTCGTGGAACTCCTGCACGGTGCTGCCGAACCGCGCCGGGTCGCCGCCGACCTCGTTGAGCACCACGAACCGGGCCCACCGGTAGTAGGCGCTGTCCTCGACCCCCTTGGCCATGACCGGACCGCTGGTCTGCTCGAACCGGGTCGCCGCCTCGGACCCGGCCTGGGAGAGCACCGGGTGCAGCGCGTCCACCGCGGCGGCGAGGTCGGGACGCCGTTCCCGCACGGCGGCCACGGTGGCGTCGAGGTGCTCGCGGCCGTCGGGCAGGTAGGTGCGGTACACCGGGAAGCTCGCCAGCAGCTCGGCCAGCGCCTCGGTCTGCTGCACCCGGGGGATGCCGGGCAGCTCGCCGATGACCCGCACCAGGCGGGCCACCTCCGAGCCGAGGATCCCGTCGGTCACCTCGCGCTTGCAGTCGTGCACCAGCTCGGCGTAGTCGACCGGGGCGCCGACGAGCTCGGTGTCCAGCGCGCTGAGCACCGTCGCGCCGGCCGGGTCGACCAGCACGTCGTCGACCTCGGCGAGCGCGTCGTAGCCCGTCGTCCCGGCGGTCCGCCACGACTCCGGCAGGTCCTCGCCGGGCTCGAGGATCTTCTCCACCACGGTCCACCGGCCGCCGGTGGCCTCGGCCAGCCGGTCGAGGTAGCCCTTGGGGTCGGCCAGGCCGTCGGGGTGGTCGATGCGCAGCCCGTCGACCGCGCCTGCCTCGACCAGCCGCAGCACCAGGTCGTGCGTGGCGCGGAAGACCTCCGGGTCCTCCGCGCGCAGCCCGGCGAGGGTGTTGATCGCGAAGAACCGGCGGTAGTTGAGGTCCCGGTCGGCGCGCCGCCAGTCGACCAGCTCGTAGTGCTGCCGGTCGTGCACCTCCTGCGGCGTCCCGCGCCCGGTGCCCGGCGCGACCGGGAAGCGGTTGTCGTAGTAGTGCAGCTCCGGGCCGTCCGGTGTCTCGACGACCTCGAGCTTCTCGACGTCGTCCGCCGACCCGAGCACGGGGATGCGCACCCGGCCGCCGCCGAAGTCCCAGTCGATGTCGAACGCGGCGGCGTGGGCGCTCTCCCGGCCGTGCTGCAGCACGTCCCACCACCACGGCGCCTCCGCCGGGTCGGCGACGCCCATGTGGTTGGGCACCAGGTCGAGCACCAGGCCCAGCCCCTGCTCGTGCAGCGCGGCGACCAGCCGGTCGAAGCCGGCCTGCCCGCCGCGCGACTCGTCGATGTGCGCGTGGTCGACGGTGTCGTAGCCGTGCGTGCTGCCCGACGCCGACCGCAGCAGCGGCGAGGCGTAGGCGTGACTCACGCCCAGGTCGGCGAGGTAGCCGGCCAGGGCAGCGGCGTCGTCCAGCGTGAACTCGGCGGTGACCTGCAGCCGGTAGGTCCCGGTGGGGACGTCCCGGCGGCGGGCAGCGCTGTCCAGCGGCTCGGACACGCTCACGACCGCCGGGGCGCGCTCAGCACGACCATCGAGCGGTCCTGCACCGTCACCGTCTCGCCGGGCTTGAGCTCCCGCGCCTCGACCTCGCCCATCTCCGCGGTGTCGAGGACGACGGTCCACGCGGCCACGGCGTACTCCTCCGCCGGCAGGGTGAACTCGATCGGCTCGTGGTGGGCGTTGAAGGCCAGGTAGAAGTGGTCGTCGACCACGTACTCCCCGCGCTCGTCGGTCTCCCGGATGCCGTGCCCGTTGAGGTACATGGCGATCGTCCTGGCATAGCCGGCGTCCCAGTCGTCCTCGGTCATCAGGTCGCCGGACGGGGTCAGCCAGGCGACGTCCTGCACCGGGTCACCCTCGCCCCGGCGCACCGGGCGGCCGTGGAAGAACCGGCGGCGGCGGAACGTCGGGTGGTCGCGGCGGGTCTTGGTGACCAGCTTGGTGAACGCCAGCAGCCCCTCGTCCACCTCGTCCCAGTGGATCCAGGTCAGCGGCGAGTCCTGGCAGTAGCCGTTGTTGTTGCCCTGCTGGGTGCGGCCGAGCTCGTCGCCGTGCAGCAGCATCGGGACGCCCTGGCTGAGCATCAGCGTGGCCAGGAAGTTGCGCCGCTGCCGGGCGCGCAGGTTGAGGACCTTCTTGTCGACGGTCGGGCCCTCGACGCCGCAGTTCCAGCTGCGGTTGTGGCTCTCGCCGTCGTTGTTGCCCTCGCCGTTGGCCTCGTTGTGCTTCTCGTTGTAGGAGACCAGGTCGTTGAGCGTGAACCCGTCGTGCGCGGTGACGAAGTTGATGCTCGCCACCGGGCGCCGGCCGGAGTGCTGGTAGAGGTCGGCCGAGCCGGTGAGCCGGCTGGCGAACTCGCCGATGGTGGAGGGCTCGCCGCGCCAGAAGTCGCGGACGGTGTCGCGG
Source organism: Geodermatophilus siccatus (assembly GCF_900103785.1). GTDB lineage: Bacteria > Actinomycetota > Actinomycetes > Mycobacteriales > Geodermatophilaceae > Geodermatophilus > Geodermatophilus siccatus. Next base: position 240,039 of record NZ_FNHE01000004.1, read on the forward strand.
TACTTGCCGTTCCACTCGGTCCACAGGGCCGGGAAGTTGCCGACCTGGTAGCCGCCCTCGCCGACGTCCCACGGCTCGGCGATGAGCTTCACCTGGCTGACCACCGGGTCCTGGTGCACCAGGTCGAAGAAGGCCGACAGCCGGTCGACGGCGTGCAGCTCGCGGGCCAGCGTGGAGGCCAGGTCGAAGCGGAAGCCGTCGACGTGCATCTCGGTGACCCAGTACCGCAGCGAGTCCATGATCAGCTGCAGCGCCTGCGGGGTGCGGGCGTTGAGCGAGTTCCCGGTGCCCGTGTAGTCCATGTAGTACTGCGGGTCGTCCTCGACCAGCCGGTAGTAGGCCCGGTTGTCGATGCCCTTGAACGACAGCGTGGGGCCGAGGTGGTTGCCCTCGGCGGTGTGGTTGTAGACCACGTCGAGGATGACCTCGATGCCCGCCTCGTGCAGGGTGCGGACCATCCCCTTGAACTCCTGCACCTGCATGCCGTTGTCGGTGTTGCTCGCGTACTCGCTGTGCGGCGCGAAGAACCCGATCGTGTTGTAGCCCCAGTAGTTGCGCAGGCCCTTCTGCTGGAGCGTGTCGTCCTGCACGAACTGGTGCACCGGCATGAGCTCGATGGCGGTCACGCCGAGCTCCTGCAGGTAGGAGATGACGGCCGGGTGCGCGATGCCGGCGTAGGTGCCGCGCAGCTCCTCCGGGACGTCGGGGTGGGTCATCGTCAGGCCCTTGACGTGGGCCTCGTAGATGACGGTCTTGTGGTAGGGCGTCCTCGGCGGCCGGTCGACGCCCCAGTCGAAGTACGGGTTGACGACGACGGACTTCGGCATGTGCGCGGCCGAGTCGTCGTCGTTGCGCTCACCGCTGGCGAAGTCGTAGCCGAAGACCGACGGGTCCCAGTCGATCTGGCCGTCGATCGCCTTCGCATAGGGGTCGAGCAGCAGCTTGTTGGGGTTGCAGCGCAGGCCCTGGGACGGGTCGTAGGGACCGTGCACGCGGTAGCCGTAGCGCTGCCCGGGCTGGATGCCCGGCAGGAAGGCGTGCCAGACGTAGCCGTCCATCTCGGGGAGCCGGATGCGCTCCTCGTTGCCGTCGTCGTCGAAGAGGCACAGCTCGACCTTCTCGGCGACCTCGCTGAAGATCGCGAAGTTGGTGCCGGTGCCGTCGTAGGTCGCGCCGAGGGGGTAGGCGGTTCCAGGCCACACCTGGTTCATGGACGAGGTCCTCCTGTGCTGGCGCCCCCGGACGCCGGGGGCCGGTGGCCTCCCCGCCGCGGGGCGTGCGCGGGGAGGTCGGCGCACGTGGTGCTCCGTGGTTGCCGTTGCCCGCGGTCGTGGCCGTCCAATCCTCCGCGGGGCGACGGTTGCGGAGACGTCGCTCACGGCCTCCGGAGGGAGAGCCGCGCCGGGACGACGACGCCCCCCGCGGCGGTCTCCGTGGGGGGCGTCGTGCGCAGGTCCGGCCGGGGCAGTGACGCCGGGTCCGACCTCGTCCTGGGCGCAGGGCCCCGGGTGGCACTGGTCCTCGGCGGTGACCGCTCCTGCGACCGGGGACGCTAGGCGGCGACCCCAGCACGTGCAAGCACCGGATGCCAGTCCCGTCGTCCCGCCCGTCCCTCGCGTGCGCGGACGGCTCAGGGACGCGGTCCTGTCACTGGGGGGTCGTACCGTCGATCCCGTGCGCGCGACCACCGACATCCGGCCCACCCGCGGGCGTTTCCGCGTCGTCAGCGAGTTCGAGCCCTCGGGCGACCAGCCGGCCGCGATCGCGGCGCTCACCGAGCGCGTCCGGCGGGGGGAGCAGGACACCGTCCTGCTGGGCGCCACCGGTACCGGCAAGTCGGCGACGACGGCCTGGCTGATCGAGCAGGTGCAGCGCCCGACGCTGGTCATGGCGCCGAACAAGACGCTGGCCGCGCAGCTGGCCAACGAGTTCCGCGAGCTGCTGCCCGACGCCGCCGTCGAGTACTTCGTCTCGTACTACGACTACTACCAGCCCGAGGCCTACGTCCCGCAGACCGACACCTACATCGAGAAGGACTCCTCGATCAACGAGGAGGTCGAGCGCCTGCGGCACTCCGCAACCAACAGCCTGCTCACCCGGCGCGACGTCGTCGTCGTCTCCACCGTCTCCTGCATCTACGGCCTGGGGACGCCGGAGGAGTACGTCGACCGGGCGCTGAAGATCAAGGTGGGGGAGGAGCGCGACCGCGACGACCTGCTGCGCACCCTGGTCACCGAGCAGTACACCCGCAACGACCTGTCCTTCACCCGCGGCACCTTCCGGGTGCGCGGCGACACGATCGAGGTCTTCCCGGTCTACGAGGAGCTGGCCTGCCGGATCGAGATGTTCGGCGACGAGGTCGAGCGGCTGTACTACCTGCACCCGCTCACCGGTGAGGTCGTGCGCGAGGTCGACGAGCTGTTCGTCTTCCCGGCCACCCACTACGTCGCCGGCCCGGAGCGCATGGAGCGGGCGATCGCCTCCATCGAGGCCGAGCTCGAGCAGCGGCTGGCCGAGCTCGAGCGGCAGGGCAAGCTGCTGGAGGCCCAGCGGCTGCGCATGCGCACCACCTACGACATCGAGATGATGCGCCAGGTCGGCTTCTGCTCCGGCATCGAGAACTACTCGCGGCACATCGACGGCCGCGCGCCCGGCAGCGCCGGCGCCTGTCTGCTCGACTACTTCCCCGACGACTTCCTGCTCGTCATCGACGAGTCGCACGTGACGGTGCCGCAGATCGGCGGCATGTACGAGGGCGACATGAGCCGCAAGCGGACGCTGGTCGAGCACGGCTTCCGGCTGCCGTCGGCGATGGACAACCGCCCGCTGAAGTGGGAGGAGTTCACCGACCGGATCGGCCAGACCGTCTACCTCTCCGCGACCCCCGGCGACTACGAGCTCGGCCGGGTGCAGGGCGAGGTCGTCGAGCAGGTCATCCGGCCGACCGGCCTGGTCGACCCCGAGGTCGTGGTCAAGCCGACCAAGGGCCAGATCGACGACCTGGTGCACGAGATCCGGGTGCGCACCGAGAAGGACGAGCGGGTGCTGGTCACCACGCTCACCAAGAAGATGGCCGAGGACCTCACCGACTACCTGCTCGAGCTGGGCATCAAGGTGCGGTACCTGCACTCCGAGGTCGACACGCTGCGCCGGGTCGAGCTGCTCCGCGAGCTCCGCCAGGGCGAGTACGACGTCCTGGTCGGCATCAACCTGCTGCGCGAGGGCCTCGACCTGCCCGAGGTCTCGCTCGTGGCGATCCTCGATGCCGACAAGGAGGGCTTCCTCCGGTCGAACCGGTCGCTGATCCAGACCATCGGCCGCGCGGCCCGCAACGTCTCCGGCCAGGTGCACATGTACGCCGACACGATCACGCCCTCCATGGCGCAGGCCATCGAGGAGACCAACCGGCGGCGCGAGAAGCAGATCGCGTACAACACCGAGCGCGGCATCGACCCGCAGCCGCTGCGCAAGAAGATCGTCGACATCCTCGACGGCATCTACCGCGCCGCGGAGGACGCCGAGGACGTCGAGCTGGTCGGCGGCTCGGGCCGGCAGCAGTCCCGCGGCAAGGCGCCGGTGCCGGGGCTGTCGTCGAAGAAGGCGGGCAAGGCCGGCGGCATCGACGTCCAGGGGCTGCCGCGCGCCGAGCTGGCCGACCTCATCACGCAGATGAACGACCAGATGCTGGCCGCCGCCCGCGAGCTGCAGTTCGAGGTGGCCGCCCGGCTGCGCGACGAGCTGACCGAGCTGAAGAAGGAGCTGCGCCAGCTCGACGCCGCGCACGCCTGAGAGAGGACCCGTCTCGGGCCTCTGGAGGGGGCCACCCCGGGACGGGGCCGCCCCTGCCCCCGCTGCTCTCGCGGGTCGGTGGTGCTCCAGAGCCGGTGGCCCACGTCACGCCCGGATGAGTTCATTCTCATCCGGGGAACACCGTGCATCCCGGTAGCGTCATCGGGGAAGTAACCCGCTCGATGGCGGCCCCGTGTCGTGGGTCGGCGTCAGCGGTTCCGTGGAGGGGAGTATCCCCGCGCGGCGGTGTCGTCAGTACGGGGTCCCCATGGGCCCCCGGCGCCGCCGGCCACCTCAGCAGTGAGGGGGCGGGAGAGACCTCTGGTCCGACGCCGCGGCGCCTCGTGCGCCGCCGAGTCACCGGAGGTACCTGCCTTGGACGTGCCCTTCTGGGTGTGGGCCCTGACGATCGCTGCGATCGTCGGGATGCTGGTGTTCGACTTCGTCGGTCACGTGCGCACCCCGCACGCACCGACGCTGCGCGAGTCGGCGATCTGGTCGGCGGTCTACGTCGGCATCGCCGTGGTCTTCGGTCTGCTGGTCCTGTGGTTCTCGGGTGGCCAGTACGCCGGTGAGTACTTCGCCGGGTACATCACCGAGAAGAGCCTCTCGGTCGACAACCTCTTCGTGTTCGTCCTGATCATGGCCAGCTTCGCGGTCCCACGGGAGCTGCAGCAGAAGGTGCTGCTGTTCGGCATCGCCTTCGCCCTGGCCCTGCGGACGGTGTTCATCTTCGTCGGCGCGGCCGCGATCGAGCAGTTCAGCTGGATCTTCTACGTCTTCGGCGGGTTCCTCATCTGGACCGCGTGGGCGCAGGCACGCGGCGGCGGCCACTCGCACGACGAGGAGTTCAAGGAGAACGCCGCGCTGCGGCTGGCCCGCAAGGTCTTCCCGACCACCGACGAGTACCACTCCGACAAGATGGTCACCAAGATCAACGGCCGGCGGTACATCACCCCGCTGGCCATCGCCCTGGTCGCCATCGCCAGCGCGGACATCCTCTTCGCCGTCGACTCGATCCCGGCGATCTTCGGGCTGACCCAGGAGACGTACCTCGTCTTCACCGCGAACGCCTTCGCGCTGCTGGGCCTCCGGCAGCTGTTCTTCCTCATCGACGGCCTGCTCGACCGGCTGGTCTACCTGTCCTACGGGCTGGCCGTGATCCTCGGCTTCATCGGCGTGAAGCTGCTCATCCACGCGCTGCACGAGAACGAGCTGCCGTTCATCAACGGCGGTGAGCACGTCACGGTGATCCCCGAGGTGCCCACCTGGCTGTCGCTGACTGTCATCCTGATCACGCTCCTCGTGACCACGGTCGCGAGCCTGGCGAAGAACCGGCGTGACGCGGCCCGCGGTCTCGAGTCGCCCACCGGCGCCGGTGACGCGGCGGCCGCCGGCGAGGGCCTGGTGGCGCAGGGGCCCGGCGACCGCGACCCGCATGCGCGTCGTCCCGACCAGGCCCCGCGCTCGCCGCACGACGCGCCGGTGACCGACGCCCCCGAGCACGCCTCCAGCGGCTCTCCGCGCCACCCCGGCTGACCGCCTCCCGCCCACACCGGGCCCGTCCTCTCCCGAGGGCGGGCCCGGTGCCGTCTGCCGGTGGACCGACCGTGACACACGGTGCCAGGGAGATCACCCGGGACGTCGCGTCGAGGGAGGACGAGGGGGCGAGTACGGTGGGCGCGGCTTCAGAAGGCCGCAGCCACCGACGACTGCGCCGGTCCGGGGCCGTTCGATGGAGGGGAGTATCCCCCCGCGGCAGTGTCGTCATCACGAGGTCCCATGGCCTCCGGTGCTGCCGATCGCCGGCCCCGGGCCGGCGGTGGGAGAGACCTCCGGTGCTGACACCTGCCTGTCCCCGGAGGAAATGGCCGTATGGAACTCCCCGTCTGGTTCGAGGTCGCCACGTTCGTGGGCCTCACGGTCCTGCTGCTGGCCGACCTCGCCATCGTCGCGCGTCGGCCCCACGAGCCCTCCGTGAAGGAGGCGAGCATCTGGGTGAGCTTCTACGTGGCGCTGGCCCTGCTGTTCGGGCTGTTGCTGCTGAGCTTCACCAACGGCACGTACGCGACGGAGTTCTACGCCGGCTGGCTCACCGAGTACTCGTTGTCGGTCGACAACCTGTTCGTCTTCGTGATCATCATGGCCCGCTTCCGGGTGCCCCGGCACCTGCAGCAGGAGGCCCTGATGGTCGGCATCATCATCGCCCTGGTCCTGCGCGGCATCTTCATCCTGCTCGGCGCCGCGGTGATCGAGCGGTTCATCTGGGTCTTCTACATCTTCGGCGCCTTCCTCGTGTACACCGCGATCAACCTGGTCCGGCACCGCGGCGAGGACGAGGACTACGAGGAGAACGCCTTCATCCGGCGGATGCGCAAGGTCCTGCCGATGACGCAGGACTTCCAGGGCGCCAAGATCCGTGTCACCGAGAACGGCAAGAAGCTCTGGACGCCGATGGTGATCGTCTTCCTCGCCCTGGGGACGACGGACCTGCTCTTCGCGCTCGACAGCATCCCGGCGATCTTCGGCCTGACCCGCGAGCCGTTCATCGTCTTCACCGCGAACGTCTTCGCGCTGATGGGCCTGCGCCAGCTGTACTTCCTGCTCGGCGGGCTGCTCAAGCGGCTGGTGTACCTGTCCCTGGGCCTGGCGGTCATCCTCGCCTTCATCGGCGTCAAGCTGATCCTCGAGGCCCTGCACGAGAACAACCTGCCGTTCATCAACGGCGGCGAGCACGTCGAGGCGGTCCCGACCATCCCGATCTGGCTGTCGCTGAGCGTCATCCTCGGCGTCCTGCTGGTCGCCACGGTCGCCAGCCTGCTCAAGACCCGCGGTCAGCTGCCGGACGAGGACCAGGGCCCGGGAGCCCCGGACGTCGCGCCGGAGACCGCCGAGTCCGTGGCCACGGGCGGGCCGGCCGCGGCTGCGAAGGCCGAGTCGCGGCTCACGGTGGAGCCCGAGGAGGAGACCCGCCACCGCTGAGCCGCCGCGCGCGGGAAGCACGACGACCGTGCGCCCTGACGACCTCGCGCTGCTGCGCACGCCCGGCGTCCCCACGGTCTCCCCGGACGGGCGCATGGCCGTCGTCGCCGTCACCCGGCCCGACCCGGGGGACGACGCCGAGCGCAGCCGGCTGTGGGCCGTGCCCACCGACGGGTCGGCGCCGGCCCGCCCGCTGACGCCCGGCCCGCGGGACACCGACCCGGTCTTCTCCCCGGACGGCCGCTGGCTGGCCTACCGGGGCGCCGAGCCGGGCGGTCCGCCGCAGCTGCACCTGCTGCCCACGGCCGGCGGCGCACCCCGCCGGCTGACCGACGCCCCGCTGGGGACCGGTCGGCCGGTCTGGTCCCCGGACTCCCGCCGGCTGGCCTGGACCGCCCGGGTGCCGCAGGTCGACCGCTCCGGCGTGGACCGGGCCGCGCAGCCACCGTGGTTGGTCACCACGCTGCGCTGGCAGGCCGACGGCGCCGGGGTCGTGACCGACCGGCACAGCCACCTCTTCGTCCTCGACCTGCCCCCGGCGGGGGAGGACGACGGGACGCCGCCGCGGCCCCGCCAGGTCACCGACGGCAACGTCGACGACACCGACGTCACCTGGAGCCCGGACGGAGCGGAGCTGGCGTTCGTCTCCGCCCGGCACGCGCGCGCCGACCGCGACCTGGTGCGCGACGTGTACGCGGTCCCGGCCGCGGGCGGGACGCTGCGCCGGGTCACCGACGGCCGGGCGGAGTGCGCGCGGCCCGCCTACGACCCCTCCGGCGACTGGATCTGGCTGACCGCCCGGCTCGAGCTGGGTCGCGACGGGCTGGACGTCGTGGGCCGCGGCGCCACCCTGTGCCGGGTGCGGGCCACCGGCGGCGCGCTCGAGCCGGTGCTGGCGCCGGCCGCCACCGACCGGGGCGACGCGACGCCGGCGACCGTGCTGGCCGGGCGAGCGGCCCACCTCGGCGTGCACTCGCGCGGCGCCGTCGAGCTGCTCCGCGTGCCGCTGGACGGCGGGTCGCCGGAGGCGCTGGTCGACGGGCCGTTCACCGTGCACGGGCTGGCCGCGGCCGGCGGGGTCGTCGTCGCCACGGTCGGCCACAACCGCTCCGCGGGTGAGCTGATCGCCGTCACGCCCGGCCGGCGGCGGCTGCTCACCGGCTTCGGCCGGGCGCTCGGCGCGACCGGGCGGCTGCACCGCTCGGAGGAGCGCACCGCGACCGCACCGGACGGCGCCGAGGTGCACGGGTGGGTGACCGTGCCCGGCGGACCGGGGCCGCACCCGGTGCTGCTGTGCCTGTCCGACCCGCTGCGCCGCCCCGAGGGCTGGTCGCTGTCGGTGGACACCCAGGTGCTGGTGTCGGCCGGCTACGCCGTCGTCCGCTGCGCCCCGCGGGGCTCGCCCGGGTACGGGCAGGCGCACGCCCGGGCGGTGCGCGGCGCCGGCGGCACGGTGGACGCCGACGACGTCACCGCGTTCCTCGACGCCGTGCTCACCGACCCGGCGCTCGACCCCGAGCGGGTCGGCGTCATGGGCACCGGCTACGGCGGCTGGCTGGCGACCGTGCTCACCGGCCGGACGACGCGGTTCGCCGCGGCCGTCGTCGACGGGGCGCTCACCGACCCGGCCGGTCTGGTCGGCACCTCGGACGTGGGCTGGTGGTTCGTCGACCAGTACCTCGGCGTGGACCCGCCGGTCCCGTCGGCCGCGACCAGCACGCCCACCCTGGTGGTGCACGGGGAGGACGACCGGCGCTTCCCGCGCGAGCAGGGGGTGCGGCGCTACGTCGAGCTCAAGCGCCGCGGCGTCCCGGCGGAGCTGCTGCTCTTCCCCGGGGAGGGCTCGGACCTCGGCCGGACCGGGCGGCCCCGGCACCGGCTGGCCCGGCTCGACCACCTGCTGCGCTGGTGGGCGCGCTGGCTGCCGGTCACCCCTGACCAGGACCTCCCGGGTGCCGTCGTGGACGGCGCACCGCTGCCGGGCGACCACGACGGCCGGGGACCGCTGACCGTGCGGGCCACCCGGCTGGACTGAGCAGACGGTCGCCGGCCGCGTCCTCCTCCGCACCCCGGGACCGCACGCGGAGGAGCAGAGCAGCCGTGCAGCAGCCGTCCCCGGGGCGGCCCGCAGCGTGCAGACGACGGCTCGCCGTTGCCGTCGGTGTCCGCGCGTCCCTAGGGTGCGGCATGGACGTCGTCGAGGTCACGCCCACGTTCGAGCAGTACGCCTACACCTTCGGTGGTGTCGCACCCCTGATGCGGATCAGGCCGGGGACGGCGCTGCGGGTGTGGTCCGAGGACGCGTTCAACGGCGCGCTCCGCTCGACCAAGGACCTCTCGAGCGACAAGGTCGACCTGCGCTTCATCAACCCGCAGACCGGCCCCTTCCACGTCGAGGGCGCCGAGCCGGGGGACACCCTGGCCCTGCACTTCGTCGCGATGGAACCGGCACGGGACTGGGGCGCCTCGGCCACCATCCCGTTCTTCGGCGGGCTGACCAGCACCGCGGTGACCGCGACCCTGCAGGAGGCGCTGCCGGACACCACCTGGATCTACGAGCTGGACCGCGCGGCCAACACGGTGACCTTCGCCGCCCGGCACACCGACCTGGAGATCGCCCTCCCGGTGGAGCCGATGCTCGGCACGGTCGGCGTGGCCCCGATGGGCGGCGAGGTGCGCAGCTCGCTGGTCCCCGAGCGCTTCGGCGGCAACATGGACACCCCGCAGATGCGGCCCGGCACCACCTGCTTCCTCGGGGTCAACGTCGAGGGCGCGCTGTTCTCGATCGGCGACGGGCACTACCGGCAGGGCGAGGGCGAGGCCTGTGGCACCGCGGTCGAGGGCGCGATGACCACCACGCTCATCGTCGAGCTCATCAAGGGCGACGCGCCGGCCTGGCCCCGCTTGGAGGACGACACCCACTGGATGACCGTCGGCTCCAGCCGCCCGCTCGAGGACGCCTGGCGGATCGGTCAGGTCGAGCTGGTGCGCTGGTTCCGCGACCTCTACGGGTTGGACCCCATGGACGCCTACCAGTTGCTCTCGCAGATCAGCGAGGTGCCCATCGCCAACGTGGTCGACGCGAACTACAGCGCCGTGGTGAAGGCCCGGAAGTCGCTGCTGCCGCGGGCCACCGCGTACGGCGGGCTGCACGACGACCTCCGCCGCCGCGCGGCCACCCTGCTCTGACGCCCTCCCGGAGGTACCCGTGGACCTGCAGCTCACCGGCTCCCGCGTGCTCGTCACCGGCGGCACCCGCGGCATCGGCCGGGCCGTCGTCGAGACCTTCGTCGACGAGGGCGCGGTCGTGGAGTTCTGCGCCCGCGACGCCGCCGAGATCGAGGCGACCGAGAAGGCGATCGCGGAGCGCGGGGGCCGGGTGACCGGCGCGCGGCTCGACGTCCGCGACGGGCCGGCGCTGACCGGCTGGGTCGAGGCGGCCGCCGGCCGGCTCGGCGGGCTGGACGCCGTCGTCGCCAACGTCAGCGCGCTGGCGATCCCGGACACCGAGGAGAACTGGTACACGAGCTTCGAGGTCGACCTCATGCACACCGTGCGGCTCGCCACGGCCGCGATCCCGCACCTGGAGGCCAGCCCGAACGGTTCGATCGTCGCCGTCTCCAGCGTCTCCGGGCGCGAGGCCGACTTCGCCTCCGGCCCCTACGGGACGATGAAGACCGCGGTCGTCGGCTACGTCTCGGGGCTGGCGTTCCAGCTGGCCGGGCGCGGGGTGCGGGCCAACGTCGTCTCGCCGGGCAACACGTACTTCACCGGCGGGGTCTGGAACCAGATCGAGCAGCGCCAGCCGGACCTGTACTCGACCGCGATGGGCCTCAACCCCACCGGCCGGATGGGGACGCCGGAGGAGATGGCCCGCGCCGTGGTCTTCCTGTCCAGCCCGGTGTCGAGCTTCACGACCGGCACCAACCTCGTGGTGGACGGCGCCCTCACCCGCGGCATCCAGCTCTGAGAGGCTGCGGCATGGCGCTCATCTACCCCGTGCAGGCCGACTCCCCGGAGCCCGAGGACGGCACCGAGCCCGAGTTCGCCGAGCTGGCCGCCGACCTCTCCGACACCTGGCTGGTCGAGGTCGCCCTCAGCGACGACGGGGACGACGCGTGCTTCGGCCCGCTCACGGCCCGCGCCGCCTGGGACCTCGCGATCGGCATCGACGAGCGCCGTCCCGGGTGGACGGTCTCCGTCGTCCCCCTGCACGTGGCCGGCACCCCCGACGAGCTGGTCGAGCTCTTCGAGGAGTGACCGCGGCTCACCAGCCGCGGGCGCGCCACTCCGCGAGGTGCGGCCGCTCGGCGCCCAGCGTCGTGTCCTTCCCGTGCCCGGGATAGACCCACGTCTCGTCGGGCAGCGTGCCGAACAGCCGCTCCTCGACGTCGTCGACCAGGCTGGTGAAGTCCTCCGGCGACCAGGTCTTGCCCACCCCGCCGGGGAAGAGGCTGTCGCCGGTGAACAGGTGCGTGCCGGCGCCCTCCGGCCCGCGCCAGAGCAGCGCGATGCTGCCCGGCGTGTGCCCGCGCAGGTGGATGACCTCGAGGGTCTGCCCGCCGACCCGGACCGTGTCGCCGTGCACCACCGGCCGCTGCACGGGGACGGGCAGCTCGTCGGCGTCGGCCGGGTGCGCGACGGTGACCGCGCCGGTCGCCTCGACCACCTCGGGCAGCGCGCGGTGGTGGTCCCAGTGCCCGTGCGTGGTGACGACGGTGTGCACGCCGGCGTCTCCGATGAGGGCGCGCAGCGCCTCGGGCTCGGCCGCGGCGTCGATGAGCACGGCCTCACCGGTGTCCGGGTCGCGCAGCAGGTACGCGTTGTTGGCCATCTCGCTGACCGCCAGCTTGCTGATCGTCAGCCCCGGCAGCGCCCGGACGTCGGCCGGCCCGCCCACCTCGACGTCCCCGGTGTACCCCATCCCCAGCCTCCCGTTCGGAGAGTGTCGGCGGCCGCGGTTACGGTCCAGGCATGGACGCTAGCGGAGGTCTTCCCGCCGGTCGGATCGTCGGGCTCCCGGCCACCGAGCTGGCCACCCGCGTCCGGTCGGGGGAGCTGACCGCGGTCGACGTCGTCCGCGCCCACCTGGCCCACCTCGACGCGGTGGAGCCGCGCGTCGGCGCCTTCCGCGTCGTCCGCCGCGAGGCCGCCCTGGCCGAGGCGCACGCCGTCGACACCGCGCTCACCCGCTTCGCGATGCCGCTGGCCGGGGTGCCGGTCGCGGTCAAGGACAACGTCGCCGTCGCCGGTGAGGTCTGCACCGACGGCTCCGCCGCCCGCACCGGGCCGCCGGAGACCCGCGACGCCGAGGTGGTGGGACGGCTGCGCCGGGCCGGGGCGGTCGTCGTCGGTATCACCCGGATGCCGGAGCTGGGCCTCTACGGCGCCACCGATGGGCCGGGCACGGTCACCCGCAACCCCTGGGACACGGCGCGGTCGCCGGCCGGCAGCTCCGGCGGCAGCGCGGCGGCGGTCGCCTCCGGCGCGGTCCCGCTGGCCCACGGCAACGACGGGATGGGCTCGTTGCGCCTGCCGGCCGCGGCCTGCGGGCTGGTCGCCCTCAAGCCGGGGGTGGGGGTGGTGCCCGGCGGCATCGGTGCCGACGACTGGTCCGGGATGGCGGTCAACGGAGCACTGGCGACCACGGTGGCCGACCTCACGGTGGCCCACGCGGTGCTGGCGGGGGAGGAACCGGGCCCGCTCGAGGCGCCGGGTCGGCCGCTGCGCATCGCCGTGTCGACCCGCTCCCCACTGCCGGGGACGCGCGCCGACGGCCCCGCCCGGGCGGCCGTCGACGCGGTGGTCGCGGCCCTCACCGCGGCCGGCCACACCGTCGTCCGCCGCGACCCGCCGATCACCCCGGGTGCCGCGGCCGGCGTGCTGACCCGCTGGATGGCAGCGGCTGCCGACGACGCCGCCCACCTCGGCGTCCCTCTCGCCGACCTCCAACCGCGCAGCCGCACGCACGCGCGCATCGGCCGCGCCGTCCGGGCCGCCGGCCTGGTCCGCCCGGCGACCGCCGAGCGGTTCCGCGAGCGGATGGTGGGGTTCTTCGACGGAGCGAGCCGTACGGCCTCCCCGCAGGGCCCCACCGCGAGCGTGCGAGGGGTGGGGGGCGGAGAGGTCCTTGATCTGCTCCTCACCCCGGTCGTGACCGGCCCGCCGCTGCCCGCCCGGCCCTGGCACGAGCGCTCGTTCGCGGCCAACCTGACGGCCAACGCCCGCTGGGCACCGTGGACGCCGGCCTGGAACCTGGCCGGCCTCCCGGCCCTCGTGCTGCCCGCCGGCACCCGCCCCACGGGGCAGCCGCTGGCGGTCCAGTTCGCCGGCCCCCCGGGTGCCGAGAGGCGACTACTCTGGCTGGCCGGAGAGCTGGAGCGTCGGCTGCCCTGGCGTCGTCACGCTCCCGTCTTCGACCCCGCCGGAGCGTCGTCCCCGGCTCCCGTCTGAGCACCCGGGCGAGCGGCAACGTCGCCGTCGTCACGGATTGCACCCGGGCGGTGACGGCGTTGTCCGTATCGACATCTCGACATCTCCACCGCGGGCCCGGCGCGACCGGCCGGCCCGGCTGACCGACAGGGATCACATTGGACCGTCTCGTCGTCCGCGGCGCCCGCGAGCACAACCTCAAGGACGTCCACCTCGACCTGCCCCGTGACGCGCTGATCGTCTTCACGGGGCTGTCCGGCTCGGGGAAGTCCAGCCTCGCCTTCGACACGATCTTCGCCGAGGGCCAGCGCCGCTACGTCGAGTCGCTGTCGGCCTACGCCCGCCAGTTCCTGGGCCAGATGGACAAGCCCGACGTCGACTTCATCGAGGGCCTCTCGCCGGCCGTCTCGATCGACCAGAAGTCGACCAACCGCAACCCGCGCTCGACCGTCGGCACGATCACCGAGGTCTACGACTACCTCCGGCTGCTCTACGCCCGCGCCGGGCAGCCGCACTGCCCCAACTGCGGCAAGCCGATCTCGCGGCAGACCCCGCAGCAGATCGTCGACCAGGTGCTGGCCATGGAGGAGGGCACCCGCTTCCAGGTGCTCGCGCCCGTCGTCCGGGCCCGCAAGGGCGAGTACGTCGACCTGTTCAGCTCGCTGCAGACCCAGGGCTTCTCCCGGGTCCGCGTCGACGGCGTCGTCCACCAGCTGACCGACCCACCGAAGCTGAAGAAGCAGGAGAAGCACACGATCGAGGTGATCGTCGACCGGCTCACCGTCAAGGAGAGCGCGAAGCGGCGGCTCACCGACTCGGTGGAGACCGCGCTGGGCCTGGCCGGCGGCCTCGTCGTCCTCGACTTCGTGGACCTCCCCGAGGACGACCCCTACCGCGAGCGCACGTTCTCCGAGCACCTCGCGTGCGTGGACGACGGGCTGTCCTTCGAGGCGCTCGAGCCCCGGTCGTTCTCCTTCAACTCGCCGTTCGGCGCCTGCCCCGAGTGCACCGGCATCGGCACCCGCAAGGAGGTCGACCCCGAGCTCGTCGTGCCCGACCCGGGGAAGAGCCTGGCCCAGGGTGCGATCGCCCCGTGGGCCTCCTCGATGAGCAACGAGTACTTCACCCGGCTGCTCACCGGCCTCTCCCAGCAGCTCGGCTTCTCCATGGACGACCCGTGGGAGCGACTGCCGGCCAAGGTGCAGAAGGCCGTGCTGCACGGCTCGCCGGACCAGGTGCACGTCCGCTACCGGAACCGTTACGGCCGCGAGCGCAGCTACTACGCCGCGTTCGAGGGCGTGCTGCCCTTCATCGAGCGGCGGCACGAGGACACCGACAGCGAGTTCATGCGGGACAAGTACGAGGGCTACATGCGCGACGTGCCCTGTCCCGTCTGCCACGGCACCCGGCTCAAGCCCGAGATCCTCGCGGTCAAGCTCAACGGCCGCTCGATCGCCGAGGTCACCGGGCTGTCCATCGGCGAGGCCGCGGAGTGGCTGGGCGCGCTGGAGCTGGGTGAGCGGGAGCGGGCGATCGCCGACCGCGTGCTCCGGGAGATCCAGGCGCGGCTGTCCTTCCTCGTCGACGTCGGCCTGGACTACCTCTCGCTGGACCGGCCGGCCGCCACCCTGGCCGGTGGCGAGGCGCAGCGGATCCGGCTGGCCACCCAGATCGGCTCCGGGCTGGTCGGCGTCCTCTACGTGCTCGACGAGCCCTCCATCGGGCTGCACCAGCGCGACAACACCCGGCTGATCGAGACCCTCGTGCGGCTGCGGGACATGGGCAACACGCTCATCGTCGTCGAGCACGACGAGGACACGATCAAGACCGCCGACTGGGTGGTCGACATCGGCCCCGGCGCCGGCGAGCACGGCGGCGAGGTCGTCGTCAGCGGCACCGTCGAGGAGCTGATGGCCAGCGAGCGGTCGCTGACCGGCCAGTACCTCTCCGGGCGCAAGGAGATCGCCGTCCCGCAGGTGCGCCGCCAGCCCACGCCCGGCCGCGAGCTGGTGGTCAAGGGCGCCCGCGAGCACAACCTCAAGGGCGTCGACGTCACCTTCCCGCTGGGCCTGCTCGTCGCGGTCACCGGCGTCTCGGGCTCGGGCAAGTCCAGCCTGGTCAACGACATCCTCTACACGGTCCTGGCCAACGAGCTGAACCGTGCGCGGATGGTGCCCGGCCGGCACCGCACCATCACCGGCCTCGACCAGCTCGACAAGGTCGTGCACGTCGACCAGTCGCCGATCGGCCGCACCCCGCGGTCCAACCCGGCGACCTACACCGGCGTCTGGGACCACGTGCGCAAGCTGTTCGCCAGCACGTCCGAGGCGAAGATCCGCGGCTACCAGCCCGGCCGCTTCTCCTTCAACGTCAAGGGCGGCCGCTGCGAGGCCTGCTCCGGCGACGGCACGCTGAAGATCGAGATGAACTTCCTGCCGGACGTCTACGTGCCGTGCGAGGTGTGCAAGGGCGCCCGGTTCAACCGGGAGACCCTCGAGGTGCACTACAAGGGCAAGACGGTCGCCGAGGTCCTCGACATGCCCATCGAGGAGGCCGCCGACTTCTTCGCCGCCATCCCGGCGATCTCGCGGTACCTGCGCACCCTCACCGAGGTCGGGCTGGGCTACGTCCGGCTCGGCCAGCCGGCGACCACCCTCTCCGGCGGTGAGGCGCAGCGGGTGAAACTGGCCAGCGAGCTGCAGAAGCGCTCCAACGGCCGCAGCGTCTACGTGCTCGACGAGCCCACGACCGGGCTGCACTTCGAGGACATCCGCAAGCTGCTGGTCGTGCTGCAGGGCCTGGTCGACAAGGGCAACTCGGTGATCGTCATCGAGCACAACCTCGACGTCATCAAGAGCGCCGACTGGCTGATCGACATGGGCCCCGAGGGCGGCTTCCGCGGGGGCACGGTCGTCGCCGAGGGGCCGCCGGAGTTCCTCGCCACGGTCCCGGAGAGCCACACCGGCCGCTACCTGGTGCCGATGCTCGACCCCGACGCGGTGGCCGCCGCGGCGGCGCCGAGGAAGCGGGCCCGCAAGAAGGCCAGCTGAGCGGTGGTCGGGCGCTCGGGCGGGGCCCGGCCCCACCCCTGAAAGCCGCTCGACGCCCCGTGACCGGGCTGCCAGCATCAGGGCCGTGGACCTGGTCGCGGCCTCACCGGCGTTCGTCCTCGCCGTGGTGCTGATCGCGGCATCGCCGGGGCCGGCGGTGGCCCTCATCCTGCGGCGGGCCGCGCTGCGCGGCTTCCGCGGCGCGGTGCCGACCGTCCTGGGGCTCGAGGTGGGGCTCTACGTGTGGGCCCTGCTGGCCGCTGCGGGTTTCGCCGCCCTGGTGGCCGCCTCCGAGGTCGCCTTCCTGGTCCTGCGGGTCGTCGGCGCGGCCGTCCTGGTGTGGATGGGGCTGCAGGCCTGGCACGCCGCCTGGCGCGCGCGGAGGTCCCCGATCGGGGCCGGTGCCCCGGCACCTCCGGTCGGCCCCGACCGGCGCGGCCGGTGGACGGCGTTCGGCGAGGGGCTCCTGGTCCAGCTCGCCAACCCCAAGGCGGCCGTCTTCCTCATGGCCTTCTACCCGCAGTTCGTCCCGACCGACCGGCCGCTGTTCGCCACCACCGCCGCGCTGGCGCTGGTCCAGGTGGCCATCGAGACCGCGCTGTACACGGGGCTGGCCGCCGCCGTCGCCCGTGCCGGCGCGTGGTTCCGCCGCCCCAGGGTCCGCAGCCGTCTGGAGGCGGTCAGCGGCACGGTCCTCGTCGGCCTCGGCGTCCGGGTCGCGGCCGCCGACCGGTGAGACCCGGACGGGCTCCGGGAGCGGCCTGCCGCCGACGGGCCGCTGGGTGACGATGGCCGGGTGACGGACGCACAGCGGGACCACGACCTCGTCGTCTACGGCGCCACCGGCTTCGTCGGCCGGCTGCTCGCCGCGTACCTCGCCGGCGCCGCCCCGGCCGGCCTCCGCATCGCGCTGGCCGGCCGGTCGCGAGGCCGGCTCGAGCGGGTGCGTGGCGAGCTGCCGGCGGCCGCCCGCGACTGGCCGCTGGTCGAGGCCGACTCCACCGACGCCGCGTCGCTCGCCGCGCTGGCGGCCTCGACCCGGGTGTTGGCCACCACCGTCGGGCCGTACCTCCGCCACGGCCTGCCGGTGGTCGAGGCCTGCGCCCGGGCCGGCACGCACTACGCCGACCTCACCGGCGAGGTGCTGTTCGTCCGCCGGGCGATCGACGCCGCCGACGCGGTCGCCCGCGACACCGGCGCCCGCGTCGTCCACGCCTGCGGCTACGACTCCATCCCCTCCGACCTCTCCGCCCTCCTGCTCGCCGAGCGGGCGCGGGCCGACGAGGCCGGCGGTCTGCGCGACGTGCAACTGGTCGCCACCGCCCGCGGCGGGATCAGCGGCGGCACCGTCGACTCCGCCCGCGCCCAGTTCGAGGAGCTGGGCCGCGACGCCGCGGCCCGCCGGCTGGCCGGCGACCCGTTCGCCCTCAGCCCCGACCGCGCCGCCGAGCCCGACACCCGTCAGCCGCGCGACGCCGGTCCGCCGTCGCGCACCCCGGACGGCCGGTGGACCGCCACCTTCCTCATGGCCCCGTTCAACACCCGCGTCGTCCGCCGCAGCAACGCCCTGCAGGGCTGGGCGTACGGCCGCGGGCTGCGCTACGGCGAGGTGATGGGCTGCGGGCGGGGGATCGCCGGCGCTGCGACGGCGACCGCGGTCACCGCGGGGCTGGCCGGCATCTTCGCGGCGATGGCACTGCCCCTGACACGGTCCCTCCTGGACCGGGTGCTGCCCGAACCGGGCACCGGCCCCGGCGAGCAGACCCGGGCCCGCGGCTGGTTCCGCATGGAGGTCGACGCGACCACCGGGAGCGGACGCCGCTACCGCGCGACCGCCGCCGGACAGGGCGACCCCGGCTACGCCGCCACCGCCGTCATGCTGGGCGAGACCGTCCTCGGCCTGGCCCTGGACGGCGACCGGCTGCCCGACCGGGCCGGGTCGCTCACCCCCGCCACCGCGCTCGGGCCCGTGCTGGTCGAGCGCCTGCGTGCCGCCGGGCACAGCTACGAGGTCGCGGAGATCTGAGCCCTCCGACCGGGGGACGGCGGGCTTGAGCGGAGGGCGACCCACGCCCTACCCTCCGTGTGATCCACGTCACGCCGTCGTCGCGGTGTGGCGGTCCCCGATCGAGGAGGCGCCGGTGACCGCGCTCACGCCCGACTGTGACCCGGACCTGTCGAACTGCGGCTCGCCGACGTCCCCGGGGGGCGGCGTGCGGTCCACGGTCGTCCTCCTCGCCCTGGTGGCCATCGCGGTGCTCGCGGTCACCGGCGAGGCGGTGCCGGGCGCGGTCGCCGTCCTGGCCGGCGGCGTGGGCGTGCTCTCGGCCCTCGTGCTGGCCCGGCGTGCGGTGCGGCTCGCCGGTCGGGCCGGTGCCGCCGTCGCGGCGCACGGGCCGTGGTCCGGGACGGCGCACCGCTCGCGTCCGGTCGGCTGACCGCGGCGGGCCGCCCCGGACCTGCGCGGGCGGCGGTGGACGGGCAGGCTGACCGGCGACGACGCCGCCCGAGGAGGCCCGCCCGATGACCAGCCCAGCCCCCGTCACCTGGATCGACGCCCGCGACGGCGCCCGGCTGGCCGAGCGCCGCTGGACGCCCGACGGCCCGGTGAGGGGGACCGTCCAGCTGGTGCACGGGCTCTCCGAGCACGCCGGGCGGTACGAGCGGCTGGCCGGCGCGCTCACCGCGCAGGGGTTCGCCGTGGCCGCGCTCGACCAGCGCGGGCACGGGCTCACGGCGGGGTCCACCGGCCCCGGCGGCTTCGGCGAGGGGGCCACGAGCGACGCCGTCCTCGACGACGCCTGCGACCTGGGGCAGCGGCTGGCCGCCGACCACCCCGGCGTCCCGCGCTTCCTGCTCGGCCACTCGCTGGGCTCGGCGGTCGCGCTGGCCTCCGCCGAGCGGGACGGCGCGGACCTGGCCGGCCTGGTGCTGTCCGGCCCGATCGGCGTCGCGCCGCACCTGGCCGCGGCGGTGCCGCAGCTGGAGGCGGCCGTCGCCGGCGGCATGGGCGACCAGCCGATGGACGCCCTCGGCGCCTTCAACGCGCCCTTCGAGCCCGCCCGCACGCCCTACGACTGGCTCACCCGCGACCCGGCGGAGGTCGACGCCTACCTGGCCGACCCGCTGTGCGGCGACGACGTCCCGCCCACGTACCGCTACGGCGCCGGGATGTTCGCCCTGGTCACCCGCGCGGCCAGCCCCGAGGGCGTGGCCGGGCTGCCCGGCGGGCTGCCGGTGCTGCTGCTGGCCGGGCAGCGCGACCCGGTCGGCGGGACCGACGCCGCCCAGGTCGCCGCGCTGGCCGACCTGCTGCGCGACCGCGGCCTGCCGGTGGAGCTGCGGGTCTACCCCGACGCCCGGCACGAGGTCTTCAACGAGACCAACCGCGACGAGGTGACCGCCGACCTGCTCGCCTGGCTGGGGGCCCGGCTCGGCGGCTGACCGGCGTCCGGATCACACCGGTGTCCTCTGGTCGGCGAACCGTCGTCCGGCCCACCTAACCTGGGGTACATGCCCGACCCGTCCACGTACCGACCGGCGGTCGGCAGCATCCCGGAGTCACCCGGCGTCTACAAGTTCCGCGACCCCAACGGCCGGGTGGTCTACGTCGGCAAGGCCAAGAGCCTCCGGCAGCGGCTGAACAGCTACTTCGCCGACGTGGCGGGCCTGCACCCGCGCACCCGGCAGATGGTGACGACGGCGGCCAGCGTCGAGTGGACCGTCGTGGGCACCGAGGTCGAGGCCCTCCAGCTCGAGTACAACTGGATCAAGGAGTTCGACCCGCGGTTCAACGTCCGCTACCGCGACGACAAGAGCTACCCGTCGCTGGCCGTGACGCTGAACGAGGAGTACCCGCGGCTGCAGGTGATGCGCGGCCCGAAGAAGAAGGGCGTGCGCTACTTCGGCCCGTATGCGCACGCCTGGGCGATCCGCGAGACGCTCGACACCCTCACCCGGGTCTTCCCGGCCCGCACCTGCTCCAACGGCGTCTTCAAGCGCGCGGGGCAGATCGGCCGCCCGTGCCTGCTGGGCTACATCGGCAAGTGCGCCGCCCCCTGCGTCGGCCGGGTCTCCGCCGAGGAGCACCGGGAGATCGTCGACGGCTTCGTCGAGTTCATGGCCGGCCGCACCGACCAGATGGTCCGCCGCCTGGAGCGCGAGATGGCCGCCGCGGCCGAGGCGATGGAGTACGAGAAGGCCGCCCGGCTGCGCGACGACCTCGGCGCCCTCAAGCGGGCGATGGAGAAGCAGGCCGTCGTCCTCGGGGACGGCACCGACGCCGACGTCGTCGCCTTCGCCCAGGACGAGCTCGAGGCCTCGGTGCAGGTCTTCCACGTCCGCGGCGGGCGGGTGCGCGGCCAGCGCGGGTGGATCGTCGACAAGGTCGAGGAGGTCACCACCGGCGAGCTGGTCGAGCAGTTCCTGCTGCAGGTCTACGGCGGCGTGGACGAGGCGACCGGCGTCGGCGAGGCGGGGGAGGCCGTGCCCAGGGAGGTGCTGGTCCCCGAGCTGCCCGACGACGCCGACGTCTACGAGGAGCTGCTCAGCGAGCTCCGCGGCAGCCGGGTCAGCCTCCGGGTGCCGCAGCGCGGCGACAAGCGGGCCCTGCTGGAGACGGTGGAGCGCAACGCCAAGGAGGCCTTCGCCCGGCACCGGGTCAAGCGGGCCAGCGACCTCACGGCGCGCTCGCTGGCGCTCTCGGAGCTGCAGGAGGCGCTCGAGCTGCCCGAGGCGCCGCTGCGGATCGAGTGCATCGACGTCTCACACGTCCAGCAGACCAACGTCGTGGCGTCGATGGTGGTCTTCGAGGACGGGCTGGCGAAGAAGTCGGACTACCGCCGCTTCTCGGTCCACCAGGGCACCGACGACACCGCGGCGATGGCCGAGGTCGTCCGCCGCCGGTTCGCCCGCCACCTCAAGGAGGAGGCCGACCGCCGCGACGAGCAGGGGATCGCCGCGGAGGAGGGCCGGCCGCGCCGGTTCGCCTACCCGCCGAACCTGCTCGTGGTCGACGGCGGCGCGCCACAGGTCGCCGCGGCCGCCCGGTCGCTCGACGAGCTCGGCGTCGTCGACGTCGCCGTGTGCGGCCTGGCCAAGCGGATGGAGGAGGTGTGGCTGCCCGGGGAGTCGGACCCGGTCATCCTGCCGCGCACCTCCGAGGCGCTGTACCTGCTCCAGCGGGTCCGCGACGAGGCGCACCGCTTCGCGATCACCTACCACCGGCAGAAGCGGTCCACCAGCATGCTGGTCTCCCTGTTGGACGACGTCCCCGGCCTCGGGGAGTCGCGGCGGAAGGCGCTGATGAAGCAGTTCGGGTCCCTCAAGCGGCTGCGTGCCGCCACCGTCGAGGAGCTGGTGGCCGTGCCCGGCATCGGCCGGCGGACGGCGGAGGCCGTGCTCGCGGCGGTGGCGCAGCCGGAGGTGGGGGAGGCAACGGCCCCGGCGCACGCGGACGACGACGCCGCGGAGGAGGTCGTCGAGGCGACGACCGCCCCGGCCGGCCCGGCCGAGCGCGGCACGCCCCGCAGCGGCTCCGGCGCCACCGCCGAGGTCGGACTGGTGGTCTCGTGAGCGAACGGGTCGAGACCGCACCCCAGGAGACCGCACCCCAGGACGCCGTGCAGGACACCGACCACCGGGACACCGCCCACCTCGAGGTGCCCCCCGGGGCGCCGGGCCACCCGCACAGCGACGTCCCGCCGCCGCTGGACCCGTCCTCCACCGAGACCCAGCCGCTGGACGTCGTCGTCGTCACCGGGCTCTCCGGCGCCGGCAAGAACAGCGCCGGGCGGGTGCTGGAGGACCTCGGCTGGTTCGTCGTCGACAACCTGCCGCCGGCGCTGCTGCTGCCGATGGTCGAGCTCGGCGCGCGCGGTGACGTCCGCCGGTTCGCCGCCGTCGTCGACGTGCGCAGCCGGGCCTTCTCCAGCGACCTGCAGGAGGCGATCCGGGTGCTCGCCGAGGCCGGCCACCGCCCGCGGGTGGTCTACGTCCACGCGCGCGACGAGGTGCTGGTCCGCCGCTACGAGTCCAACCGGCGGGAGCACCCGCTGCAGGGCAGCGGCACCCTCACCGACGGCATCACCGAGGAGCGGGCCCTGCTGACCGGCATCGCCGGCGAGGCCGACCTCTGGGTCGACACCAGCGACCTCAACGTCCACCAGCTGCGCGCCACGCTGGAGAACGCCTTCGCCCGCGAGGGCAAGACGCCGCCGCTGACCGCGACGGTGCTCAGCTTCGGGTTCAAGTACGGCCTGCCGCTGGACGCCGACCTCGTCGTCGACGCCCGCTTCCTGCCCAACCCGCACTGGCTGCCCGACCTGCGCCCGCACACCGGCCAGGACCCGGACGTGCGCGACTACGTCCTCGGCCAGGAGGACGCCCGGCCCTTCCTCGACCGCTACACCGACGTGCTGCGGCTGCTCATCCCCGGCTACCGCCGGGAGGGCAAGCGGTACCTCACCCTCGCCGTGGGCTGCACCGGCGGCAAGCACCGCAGCGTCGCCATCGCCGAGGAGTTCGCCCGCCGGCTGCGTGCGGACGGCGTCGACGCCGCCGTCCAGCACCGCGACCTGGGCCGCGAGTAGTGGGCGCCGCGGAGTCCGTCCGGCCCGACGGCGCGGCCGGGACCGGGGCCCGGCCGCCGCGGGTCGTCGCCTTCGGCGGGGGCCACGGCCTGGCCGCCGCGCTCGCCGCCTGGCGCCGGATCACGCCGGACCTCACCGCGGTCGTCACCGTCGCCGACGACGGTGGCTCCTCCGGGCGGATCCGCCGGGAGATGCCCGTGCTGCCACCCGGGGACCTGCGCATGGCCCTGGCCGCCCTGGCCGGCGAGCGCGAGGACACCCGGCAGCTGGCGGCGCTGCTGCAGCACCGCCTCGGCGGCACGGGTGTCCTCGCCGGCCACTCGGTGGGCAACCTGGTGCTCACGGGGCTGACCGAGATGCACGACGGGGACACCGTCCGCGCGCTGGACGACGTGTGCCGGCTGCTCGGGGCCTGCGGGCGGGTGCTGCCGATGGCCGACGTCCCGCTCGACCTCGTCGCCCAGGTGGAGAGCGCCGACCCCGACGACCCGGTCCGCACCCGCACGATCCGCGGGCAGTCGGCGATCGCCGCGACCCCCGGCCGGGTGCGCCACATCCTCGTCGCGCCGGCCGACCCGCCGGTGCCCCCCGCCGTCCTCGACGCCATCGCCGCGGCCGACGTCGTCTCGCTCGGCCCGGGCTCCTGGTACACCTCCGTGCTGCCGCACCTGCTGGTGCCGCGGCTGCGCGCCGCGCTCGCCGCGAGCGGCGCCCGGGTGGTCGTCGTCCTCAACCTCGAACCCCAGCCGGGGGAGACCGACGGCTTCTCGCCGGAGGAGCACCTGACCGTCCTGCAGGGCCATCTCCGCGGAGTGGCATTGCACACGGTGATCGCCGATGAGGAATCGGTGGTTGACCGCTGTGGTCTCCTGTCTGCGGTACGTGAGTGCGGTGCCGAGCTCGTGCTGGCCCCGGTCGCCGAGGACGGTGGCGTGCCGCGGCACGACCCGGCGCGCCTGGCCGGAGCTCTCCGGCAGGCGCTCGGGACGCGGCAGGGCATGGACGAACGCGAGCCGGTACCGCAACCTCACGTACCGGATCCGGTACGAGGGGGAGACGAAGGGAACGCCGCACATGGGGCTGGTTGAGCCCGGGGGAACGTGGGGGTGGACGGCATGGCGATGACGGCCATGGTCAAGGACGAGCTGTCGCGCGTGGAGTGCACGAAGACCTCCGAGCGCAAGGCTGAGGTCACCGCGCTGCTGCGGTTCAGCGGCGGCCTGCACATCGTCGGTGGCCGGGTGGTCATCGAGGCAGAGCTGGACACCGGGTCGGTGGCCCGTCGCCTGCGTCGCGACATCAGTGAGGTCTACGGCTACACCAGCGGTGTGAGCGTGCTGGCCGGCGGCAACATCCGCCGCGGGGTGCGCTACCTGGTCCGCATCGCCAAGCACGGCGAGGGCCTGGCCCGGCAGACCGGGCTAGTCGACCAGCGCGGTCGTCCGGTCCGCGGGCTGCCGCCGTCGGTGGTCAGCGGTGGGATCAACGACGCCGAGGCCGCCTGGCGGGGGGCCTTCCTGGCGCACGGCTCGCTGACCGAGCCGGGCCGGTCCTCCTCGCTGGAGGTCACCTGCCCGGGGCCCGAGGCCGCGATGGCGCTCGTGGGTGCGGCCCGCCGGCTGGGCATCGCCGCGAAGGCCCGCGAGGTCCGCGGCGCCGACCGGGTGGTCGTGCGGGACGGCGACGCGATCAGCGCGCTGCTGACCCGGATGGGTGCCCACGACGCGGTGCTGGCCTGGGAGGAGCGGCGGATGCGCCGCGAGGTCCGGGCGACCGCCAACCGGCTGGCCAACTTCGACGACGCCAACCTGCGCCGCTCGGCCCGCGCCGCGGTCGCCGCCAGCGCCCGCGTGGAGCGGGCGCTGGAGATCCTCGACGGCGACGCCCCCGAGCACCTGCTCGTCGCGGGCCGGCTGCGGCTCGAGCACGGCCAGGCCTCGCTGGAGGAGCTGGGTCAGCGCGCCGAGCCGCCGATGACCAAGGACGCCGTCGCGGGCCGGATCCGCCGGTTGCTGGCCATGGCCGACAAGCGCGCCAAGGACCTCGGCATCCCGGACACCGAGTCCGTCGTCACCGAGGACATGCTGACCCAGTAGCGGGCGGGCCTCGCCCCGTCCACCTCCGCGGGCCCAGGGCGGGACCCGGGACGGGGTCGTCCCGGCCGGCCACCAGGGGCACTCCCCGCTGCTGCGGGGGGTGCCCCGTCGCGTCACCCGGTCGGAGAGGGTCTCCCGCGGGGGCCCCGCTGCAACCGGTGCCGGTCGCCCGCGAGCAGGCGGTCGACACAGTGCGCATCGGCGTCGCCGTCCGCCCCGCGGACCGCAGCGCCCCGGCCGCGTTGCTGGAGGCCGCCGCCCAGGCGCCCGACACCGCCGAGGCCACCGGCCGGGACCGGGTCCTGGCCGCGGTCCCGGCGGTCCGGACGGGGTGCACGCCCCCGTTGCGGGCGGCGCCGGCGTCGCGGAGCCGGTGCCCGGCTGCTGAGCCTGGACCGGACGGCCGGGGCCCTGGCCGATAGGGTCGTCGCAGATCGCGGCCGCGCGCCCGCGCGGCCGACCGAGGCGACAGACCGATCGAGCACATGGAGGGTCAGCTGTGACCGTACGGGTGGGCATCAACGGCTTCGGCCGGATCGGACGCAACTTCTGGCGGGCGGCCGCGGCCAGCGGCAAGGACATCGAGATCGTGGCGGTGAACGACCTCACCAGCCCCGAGGTCCTCGCGCACCTGCTCAAGTACGACAGCATCCTGGGCGTGCTGTCCGAGGACGTCGCCGCCGACGGCGAGGGCATCAAGATCAGCGGCAGCACCATGAAGGTGCTCTCCGAGCGCGACCCGGCCAACCTGCCGTGGGGCGACCTGGGCGTCGACGTCGTCGTCGAGTCCACCGGCTTCTTCACCAAGGCCGACGACGCGCGCAAGCACGTGGACGCCGGTGGCGCCAAGAAGGTCGTCATCTCCGCGCCGGCCACCGGCGACGACCTGACCATCGTCATGGGCGTCAACCACGAGAAGTACGACGGCTCGCAGACGATCATCAGCAACGCGTCCTGCACGACGAACTGCCTGGCCCCGCTCGCCAAGGTGCTCAACGACAGCTTCGGCATCGAGCGCGGTCTCATGACCACGATCCACGCCTACACCGCCGACCAGAACCTGCAGGACGGCCCGCACAAGGACCTCCGTCGTGCCCGCGCCGCCGCGCTCAACATGGTCCCGACCTCGACCGGTGCGGCCAAGGCGATCGGGCTGGTCCTGCCCGAGCTCAACGGCAAGCTCGACGGCTACGCGGTCCGCGTCCCGGTGCCCACCGGCTCGGCGACCGACCTCACCGTGCAGCTCTCCCGCGAGGTGCCGGCCGACGAGATCGACGCCGCCTACCGCGAGGCCGCCTCGGGCCCGCTGGCCGGCATCCTCAAGTACACCGACGCCCCGATCGTCTCCTCCGACATCGTCACCGACCCCGCCAGCTGCATCTACGACAGCAAGCTGACCAAGGTCTTCGGCCCGATGGCCAAGGTGCTCGGCTGGTACGACAACGAGTGGGGCTACTCGAACCGCCTGGTCGACTCCGTCGAGCTCGTCGGCCGCTCGCTGTAACGATGCGGACCCTCGACGACCTGCTCGCCGAGGGCGTCTCGGGTCGGCGCGTGTTCCTGCGCGCCGACCTGAACGTCCCGCTGGACAAGTCCACCCGGGCGATCACCGACGACGGCCGGATCCGCGCCAGCCTGCCCACGCTGCAGGCGCTGCGCGACGCCGGCGCCCGCGTCGTGGTCGCCGCCCACCTGGGCCGGCCCAAGGGCGCACCGGACCCGCAGTACTCGCTGGCGCCGGTCGCCGCGCGGCTCGGGGAGCTGCTCGGCGCCGACGTCCCGCTGGCGGCCGACGTCGCCGGGGAGGACGCCCGGACCCGGGCCGGGGCGCTCGGCGACGGCGACGTCCTGCTGCTGGAGAACGTGCGCTTCGAGGCCGCCGAGACGTCGAAGGACGACGCCGAGCGGGGCGAGCTGGCCGACCGGTTCGCCGCCCTCGCCGACGTCTTCGTCGACGACGCGTTCGGCGCGGTGCACCGCAAGCACGCCTCGGTGTACGACGTGGCGCTGCGGCTGCCGCACGTCGCCGGGCGGCTGGTGGCCACCGAGCTCGGCGTGCTGACCCGGCTGACCCGGGACCCCGAGCGACCCTACGTCGTGGTGCTCGGCGGCTCGAAGGTCAGCGACAAGCTCGCCGTCATCGAGGCGCTGCTGCCCAAGGTCGACCGGCTGCTGGTCGGCGGTGGGATGTGCTTCACCTTCCTCGCCGCCCAGGGCCACGGCGTCGGCAAGTCGCTGCTGGAGGCCGACCAGGTCGAGACCTGCCGGCGGCTGCTGGCCGAGGCGGGGGAGCGGATCGTGCTGCCGCTCGACGTGGTCTGCGCGCCGGAGTTCAGCGCCGAGGTGGAGACGACCACCGTCCCCGTCGACCAGATCCCGGACGACCAGATGGGCCTGGACGTCGGCCCGCGCACGGTGGAGGCCTTCGGCCGCGAGCTGGGCGGTGCCCGCACCGTCTTCTGGAACGGCCCGATGGGCGTCTTCGAGCTCAGCACCTTCCAGGCCGGCACCCGCGGGGTGGCCGAGGCGGTGGGCGCGGTCGACGGCCTGTCGGTCGTCGGTGGCGGCGACTCCGCCGCCGCGGTGCGCCAGCTCGGCCTCGACGAGGCCGCCTACGGCCACATCAGCACCGGCGGCGGCGCGTCGCTGGAGTACCTCGAGGGCCGGCAGCTGCCCGGCCTCGCGGTGCTGGCCGACTGAGCGAGGAGGACGGACGTGGCACGCAGGGGCACTCCCGCACGCCGTGAGGGACGCCGGCCGCTCATCGCCGGCAACTGGAAGATGAACCTCACGCACCTCGAGGCGATCGGCCTGGTGCAGAAGCTGGCGTTCAGCCTCAAGGAGCCAGAGCTGGAGGCCGCCGAGGTCGTCGTCCTGCCGCCGTTCACCGCGCTGCGCAGCGTGCAGACGCTGGTGACCGGCGACAAGCTCGAGATCGGCTACGGCGCGCAGGACCTCTCGGTGCAGGACTCCGGCGCCTACACCGGCGAGGTCAGCGGCGCGATGCTCGCCGCGCTGGCCTGCCGCTACGTCGTCGTCGGGCACTCCGAGCGGCGCACGCTGCACGGTGAGGACGACGCCGTGGTGGCCGGCAAGGTGCAGGCGGCGCTGCGGCACGGGCTGGTGCCGATCCTCTGCGTGGGGGAGGGGCTGGAGGTGCGCCGGGCCGGCGAGCACGTCGGGCACTGCACCGCCCAGCTCGACGCCGCGCTCGAGGGGTTGACCGCCGAGCAGCTCACGAGCCCTGGAGGGGGCACCGGCATCGTGATCGCGTACGAGCCGGTGTGGGCGATCGGCACCGGCGAGGTCGCCACGCCCGAGGACGCTCAGGAAGTGTGCGGTGCCCTACGGCCACGGCTCGCCGAGCGTTTCGGCGCCGAGACCGCCGGGATCGTCCGTATCCTCTACGGCGGGTCGGTGAAGGCCGCGAACACGGCCGGGATCCTGGCCGGGCCGGACGTCGACGGTGCACTCGTCGGCGGTGCCAGCCTGGACGGCGACGAGTTCGCGCAGATCTGTCGGACAGCCGCCGACGTCGGCTGACCGCCGCCGCCGGACGGGCGGGGAGCGGGTGGGGTTGGACAGCACGCTGGAGCGGGGCCCCGCCTGGGCGCGGGGCACCCGCGGCCGGGTGGCCGGCATCGCCGCCGTCGTCCTGCTGGTGGTCGCGGTGGCGGTCAGCTGCGCCAACGCCGGTGAGGACGACTCCACGCTCCCCGTCTTCGGCGGCGGCCCGGACACCGGCGTCACCGGCGTCCGGGCGCCGTCCGAGGCCGCCGGCGGCACGCTGCGGGTGGTGACCGGCGAGGTCGACAACCTCGACCCGCAGCGCTCCTACCTCCCCGGCGTGTGGAACCTCATGCGGCTCTACACCCGCACGCTGGTCAGCTACTCCTCCGAGCCCGGCCGCACCGGCGAGCTGGTGCCCGACCTCGCGACGGACCTCGGCACCACGCCGGACGGCGGCACCACCTGGACGTTCACGCTCCGCGAGGGCGTCCGCTTCGAGACCGGCGCGCCGATCACCTCGCGCGACGTCAAGTACGGCATCGAGCGCTCGTTCGCCTCGGACGTCGTCGTCGGCGGCCCCACCCGCGTGGTCGAGCTGCTCGACGACCCGGAGAACCCCTACGCCGGGCCGTACCAGGACGAGACCCCCGGCCGGCTGGGGCTGGCCTCGGTCGAGACCCCCGACGACCGCACGATCACCTTCCGGCTGCGCTCGCCGCAGCCGGACTTCGCCTACGTCATGGCGCTGCCCTCGAGCAGCCCGGTCCCGGCCGACAAGGACACCGGCGCCGACTACGGCGGCGACCCGGTGTCCTCCGGCCCGTACGCGGTCGCCACGCGGGACGACGTCACCGGCATCGTGCTCGAGCGCAACCCGCAGTGGGACCCGGCGACCGACGAGGTCCGCACCGCGCTGCCCGACCGGGTCGTCGTGCGCACCGGGCTCACCGGCGTGGAGCGCGACCAGGCGCTGCTGGCCGGGTCCGCCGACGTCGACATCTCCGGCGCCGGCATCCAGGCCCCCACGACGGCCCGGCTGGGCGAGGACACCGGCGGCGACGTCCCGCTGGTCGACCGCATCGACGAGGTGACGAACAACGTCGTCCGGCTGCTCGCGCTGCCGACCGACGTCGCGCCGTTCGACGACCCGGCCTGCCGGGCCGCGGTCGCCGGCGTGGTGGACCGCGCCGCGGTGCAGGAGGTGCTCGGCGGGCCGACGGAGGCCGTGCGCACCTCGCAGCTGTGGCCGCGCGATGTGGAGGGCGGTCCGGAGGAGCCCGATCCGACACCCGACCCGGCCGCGGCGGAGGAGGCCCTGGCCGCCTGCGGGCAGCCGGAGGGCTTCGACACCGTGCTGGCCGTTCCCGACGCCCCCACCGGTGTGGCCGTCGCCGAGGAGGTGGCCGAGCAGCTGTCGCGCGTCGGCATCCGGGCCGAGGTCCGCCCGCTGGACGCACCCAGCTTCTACGCCACCGAGGTGGGCAACCCCGACCGGGTCCGCGACAACGGCATCGGCATCGTGCTGGCCACCTGGACCGCCGACTTCCCGACCCCCGGCTCGTTCCTCGTGCCGCTGGTCGACGGCCGGTCGGTGAGCACCGTCGGCAACACCAACTTCGCCCGGCTCACCGACCCCGGGATCGACGGCCTCATCGACGCCGCGCGCGCGGCCGCCGGCGACCCGGAGGCCGCCCGCGCCGCCTGGCGGGAGGTGGCGACCGCCGCAACCGCCACCGGCGCGTACGTGCCGCTCGCCGAGTCGCGGGTGCAGCTGCTGGCCGGCCAGCGGCTGCGCAACGGCGTCGTGATGGGCCCGTACACGAGCTACGACCTGGCGACCGCCGGCGTCCGCTGACAGCCCGGGAGCATCGCAGCGAGCGCCGGCGAGCGAGGAGCGGACCCGGGCGCGGACGCGGGCCGTGTGCACGGCCGCTGACCGCCCGGGGACGCCGGGCGGCCGGGGACACGGTCGGCTCGACGGCCTCCCGCGGTCGGTCGGTTACCCTCGGGGCATGGTCGAGCTGGTCCTCAACGTGCTGCTGGTGCTCACCAGCGTGCTCCTCGTGGTGCTGATCCTGCTGCACCGCGGCAAGGGCGGGGGCCTGTCCTCGATGTTCGGCGGCGCGGTCTCCTCGCAGCTGTCCGGCTCCTCGGTGGTGGAGAAGAACCTCAACCGGCTGACCGTCTTCATCGGCCTGATCTGGACGGTCTGCATCATCGCCCTGGGCATCCTGCTCAAGGTCTGAAGAAGGACCCCGCGTCCCCCCATCCCTCGCGCGCTCGGGACGGGACCCTGACGCGGGGCCGTTCCAGCACGTCACCAGGCTCGCGGCGAGCCTGTGGACGAGGCCGTTCCAGCACGTCCCCGCGCTCCCCTCGGCCTCCGGTGAACGCCGAGGTCACCGGGACCAAAGTCCTCTCCGCGGCAAGATCCAGGCCCTAGACTGCCCCGGCGGCCACTCGTCGCCGCAGATCGCCGAGACGCGCAGGGGGCACTGGTGGCTGGTGGTAACGCGATCCGGGGGACGCGGGTGGGAGCGGGCCCGATGGGGGAGGCCGAGCGCGGCGAGGCAGCGCCCCGCCGGCGGGTGCCGTTCTGGTGCGCCCAGGGCCACGAGACGCAGGTGTCCTTCGCCTCCGACGCCGAGGTGCCCGAGCTGTGGGACTGCCCTCGCTGCGGCCTGCCGGCCGGTCAGGACCAGGCGGCGCCGCCCCCCGCGCCGCGCACCGAGCCCTACAAGACCCACCTGGCCTACGTCCGCGAGCGGCGCAGCGACGCCGATGGTGACGCCCTCCTCGAGGAGGCGCTGGCCAAGCTGCGGGCCCGTCGCGGCGCCTGAGCGCGGACCCCGTCCTCGTCCTGCGCGCAGCTCAGGGGGCGGGATCCGGGACGGGGCCACCCCTGAGATCCCGTTCTACTCGCGGGGCGGTCGCGGCTGCGGCACGGTCGTCCAGACCACCCAGGCCGCCCGCTCCCAGTTCCAGTAGCACCCCCGGTGCCCGGGCGGTGCCACGGGGACGACCTCCCGCACCGGACGAGGCGTGCGGCGGATAGCGGGGGCGGGGCGCGTCATCGCGGGCTCCACGGGGAGGGCCGGCGGCCGGGTGGCTGCGGTCGCGGACCGCAGTCTGCTCGCCGCCCGACCTCCCGGCCAGGGTCGCCGGACCCCGGCTCAGCTCCGCCCGTCGAGCTCCGCAGCGGCCTCGGCGTCCAGCAGCCACCGGGTGGCCCGGCGTCCGTGCACCCCGGCCGCGGGCAGCTCGTCCGGCGTCGTGCCGGCGGTCAGCGCCCGCGCCACGGCCGGTGCCTTCGCCGAGCCGGAGACGAGCAGCCACACCTCCTCGGCCGCGTTGATCGCGGG
The DNA here is from genome assembly GCF_900103785.1 of Geodermatophilus siccatus. Classification (GTDB taxonomy): domain Bacteria; phylum Actinomycetota; class Actinomycetes; order Mycobacteriales; family Geodermatophilaceae; genus Geodermatophilus; species Geodermatophilus siccatus. The sequence goes on from NZ_FNHE01000004.1 coordinate 271,850, forward strand.
GAAGCCCAGGCTGACCCGGGTGGGTGGCGGCTTGGGGCAGTCGCGCACCGCGACCACGGTGCGCTCGTCGGAGACCGCGGGCGTCCCCGGGAAGATCGACGCCACGTGACCCTCCGGGCCCATGCCCAGCAGCAGCACGTCGATGCGGGGGAGCGACCCGCCGTCCGGTGCCGCGGCGGCCAGCTGCTCGGCGTACCAGGCGGCGGCGTCCTCGGGCTCGGCGAACCCGGCGTCCGAGGCCGGCATCGCGTGCACCCGCTCCGCCGGGACGCCGGCCGGGTCCAGCAGCGCCCGCCGGGCGCCGAGCTCGTTGCGCTCGTCGTCGTCGGCCGGGACCCAGCGCTCGTCGCCCCACCAGACGTCGACGGCGGTCCAGTCCACCCGCTCCCGCGCCGGCTCGCGGACCAGGTCGGCGACCCGCTCGAGGACGGCGGTGCCGATGCCCCCGCCGGTGAGGACGACCGACGCCGTCCCGTGCACCGCCTGCGCCGCGGCCAGCCGGGCGACCAGCGCCGTGGCGACCGCGCGGGCCAGCCGGTCGGCGTCGGGCTCGACGACGACGTCCGGGACGGGCCGGCCCTCCTCGGCCCGCCGGGCGGCGATCCGGTCCCCCGGAGGCAGCGTCACGACACGGCCTGCCCGGCGTCGCGGGCGCCCTGGTCGGGGTCGTCCACGCCCTGCTGGGCGACCTCGTCGGTGCCCTCCGAGTCCGGTGGGACGGCGGGGAGCGTCTCCCCGCCGCTGCCGGCGTTCTCCTCGGCGGGGTCGAACCACACGTACTCGCGCACGGGGGAGCGGTACGCCAGGTCCGGGACGCCGGTCGTGGCCTCCAGCGCGTCGGCGAACGGCTCGTCGGGGTCCAGCCGGCGCAGCTCCTCACCGACCAGGTCGCCGAGCTGCCGGTCGGGCAGGGCCACGGTCGCCTCGGGCCGGTAGGGCTGGTGGATGACCGCGCCGCCGCGCCGGGCGGCCTCCACCCGCACCTGCTCGTCCTGGTCGAGCTCCAGCACCACGGCCGAGACCCCGCTGGGGCCGGGGCGCCGCTCGCCGGACACCACCGGGATCTCGCAGCCGCAGCGCGCGCTCAGCCAGCCGGCCAGCAGCAGCGCGGTCGCGTGCCCGGGGTCGCCCTCCACCCGGCCGCCGAGCACCCGGACGGCGTCCCCGCGCCGCCCGGAGACCGAGTCGACCGTCGAGGTGAGCGTGGACCGCCACGGCGTGCTGCGGGTCCAGGCCAGGTCGGTGTCGCCGGGCGCGTAGTCCTCGGCGCGGGCGCGCAGCGCGGCCAGCTGGTCCTCGGCCAGCGAGCTGTCGGTGATCCGCCGGTCGGCGATCACCGCCAGCGCGTCGGTGGCCAGCTGCTCCGGCGGGGTGCCGTGCCACCAGGTCACCACGGGCGCGTCGGCGGCCAGCAGCGGCAGCACGACCGACTCGGCGTGCAGCGCCAGCCGGCCGTACATGCGCATGACCACGGCCTCGCCCGGACCCAGCCGCCCGCCGATCAGCACCTCGGCGTCCAGCCGCGGGGTCGGCGCCTCGATCTGCCGGCGGACGACGATCAGCAGCCGGCAGGGATGCTGCTCGGCGGCGGCGGTCGCGGCCTCCTCGGCCTCGGCCACCCGGTTCTCGTCGGCCACGACCACGAGGGTCAGCGCGACGCCGGAGAGCACCGCGCCGCCGGTGCGCCGCTGCGCGGCGAGCTCCTTGACCACCGCGGAGCCGGTGGTGTCCCACAGGGTCGTCATCGGGTTCCCTCCCGTCGGGCGGCTGTCGCCGGTACCCGCCTCACGGACGCCGCCACCGGCGGCCCTCGGCGGCGAGCATCTCGTCGGCCGCCCGCGGCCCCCACTCGCCGGCCCGGTACGGCTGCGGCGTGGTCCCGGCCCAGAACTCCTCGAGCGGGTCGATCACCGACCACGAGGCCTCGACCTCGGCGTTGCGGGGGAACAGCGTGGCGTCCCCGAGCAGGACGTCGAGCAGCAGCCGCTCGTACGCCTCGGGGCTGGCCTCGGTGAACTGCTCGCCGTAGAGGAAGTCCATCGACACGTCGCGGACCTCCATCACGCTGCCGGGCACCTTCGACCCGAACTTGAGGGTGACCCCCTCGTCGGGCTGCACGCGCACGACCAGCTGGTTGTGGCCCAGCTCCTCGGTGTCGGTGTCGGCGAAGGGCAGGTGCGGCGCGCGCTTGAACACCAGCGCGATCTCGGTGACCCGCCGAGGCAGCCGCTTGCCGGTGCGCAGGTAGAACGGCACGCCCGCCCAGCGCCGGGTCTCCACGCCCAGCCGGACGGCGGCGTAGGTCTCGGTGGTGGAGTGCGGGTCGACTCCCTCCTCCTGCCGGTAACCGGTGGCCCGCTGGCCGGCCAGCCACCCCTGCTCGTACTGGCCGCGGACGGCGAAGGTCGAGAGGTCCTCGGGCAGCGAGATCGCGCGCAGCACCTTGAGCTTCTCGGTGCGGATCTCCTCGGCGGAGAACTCGACCGGCTCCTCCATCGCGGTGAGCGCGAGCAGCTGCAGCAGGTGGTTCTGCAGCACGTCCCGGGCGGCGCCGGTCTGCTCGTAGAACTGCGCCCGCCCGCCGATGCCGACGTCCTCGGCCATGGTGATCTGCACCGAGTCGACGTGGTGGCCGTTCCAGACCGGCTCGAACAGCTCGTTGGCGAACCGCAGCGCCATCAGGTTCTGGACGGTCTCCTTGCCCAGGTAGTGGTCGATGCGGAAGACGTCCTCGGCGGTGAACACGGAGTCGACCAGCTCGTTCAGCTCCCGGCTGGAGGCCAGGTCGGTGCCGAACGGCTTCTCCACCACGACCCGGCGCCACCGTCCGGGGGTGCTGTCGGCCATGCCGGTGCGCTGCATCTGCTTGAGCACGACCGGGAACATCGCCGGCGGGATGGACAGGTAGAACGCGGCGTTGCCGCCGATGCCGTGGCTGCCCTCGAGCTCACCGAGGGTGGCGGCCAGCTCGTCGAAGGCGTTGTCGTCGTCGAAGGAGCCCTGGACGAAGCGCACGCTGCTGGCCAGCCGCTCCCAGACCTCCTCCCGCCACGGGGTCCGCGCGGCCTTGCGGGCGGCGTCGCGGGCCAGCTCGGCGAAGTCCTCGTCACCCCAGTCGCGGCGCGCGAAGCCCAGCAGGGCGAAGTTGGTCGGCAGCAGCCCGCGGTTGGCCAGGTCGTAGACGGCCGGGAGGAGCTTCTTGCGGGCGAGGTCCCCGGTGATGCCGAAGACGACCAGGGCGCAGGGCTCGGGTACGCGGGGCAGCCGCCGGTCCCGCGGATCGCGCAGCGGGTTGGAGATCATGTCCGTCCTCGAGGTCGGGAGGGGACCCGCGCTCCGGCGCGGCGGTGCACCGGGCGACGGGGGCATGCGGGAACTGCGTCGATTCTCCGTCTCCGCGGCGGATCCGCGCGGTGAGCGGCCTCCCGCGGCGCGGCGGACCACCGGCCGGGAGCCCCCGCTCGGCTCCCGGCCGACGGAGCGGGGCCCCGCACCCCCGCCGACGAGGCCGGGTGCGCGGGGCCCCGGGGGGTCAGGCCTTGTCCTCCAGCTGGGTCCGCACCGACTCGGTCAGCTCGTCCCACGAGTCGACGAACTTCTGCACGCCCTCGTCCTCGAGCACGCGGAAGACGTCGTCGAGGTCGACCCCGGCGTCGGCGATGGCCTTCATCGTGGCCGCGGCGTCGTCGTAGGTCTTCTGCACCGGGGTGCCCGGGCTGCCGTGGTCCGCGTAGGCCTTCATCGTCTTCTCCGGCATCGTGTTGACGGTGCCGGGCGCGATGAGCTCGCTGACGTAGAGCGTGTCGGCGTACTCGGGGTTCTTCACGCCGGTCGAGGCCCACAGCGGCCGCTGCGGGTGGGCGCCCTTGGCCTCCAGCGCCTTCCAGCGGTCGGAGGAGAAGACCTCCTCGTAGGCCTGGTAGGCCAGCTGCGCGTTGGCCAGCGCCGCCTTGCCCTTGAGCTGCTCGGCGCCGGCCTTCTCCAGCCGCTTGTCGATCTCGGTGTCCACGCGGGACACGAAGAACGACGCCACCGAGGCGATGCCTGACAGGTCGGCGTCGGCGTCCTCGGCCAGCCGCTGCTCCAGGCCGGCGAGGTAGGCGTCCATGACCGCCCGGTACCGCTCGAGGCTGAAGATGAGGGTGACGTTGACGCTGATGCCCCGGGCGATGGACGTCGTGATGGCCGGCAGGCCGGCCTCCGTCGCCGGGATCTTGATGAACAGGTTGGGCCGGTCGACCAGCCACCACAGGTGCGCTGCCTCGGCCGCGGTGGCGTCGGTGTCGTGCGCCAGGCCGGGGGCGACCTCCAGCGACACCCGGCCGTCACCGGGCTGCCGCTGCGCGACCGGCGCGAGCAGGTCGCAGGCGTCCCGGACGTCGGAGGCGGTGATGGTGCGCAGCGCCTCCTCGACGCTCACCTTCCGGACGGCGAGGGCGTGCAGCTGGTCGTCGTAGGAGTCCGATCCGCTGATCGCCGCGGCGAAGATCGTCGGGTTGGTGGTGACGCCGACGACGGAGTACTCGTCGACCAGGGACTGCAGGTTCCCGCTGCGGATGCGGTCGCGGGAGAGGTCGTCGAGCCAGACGGCGACCCCGGCCGACGACAGCTCGGCCAGCTTCTCGTTCTGTGCCATGTCAGGTCCTCCTGGTGAGGTGCTGGAACGGCCACCCTTCAGGGTCCCGCGCCGAGCGTGCGAGGCGTGGGGGGAAGGGTGGTCCTCAACGGTCGCCGGTGGGGTGGGGGAGGCCCCCGGTGGCTGCAACCGGGCCGGCGGGGACGGCGTTCCCCGCCCGGGCGGCCTCGATCGACTCGCGCGCAGCGGCCACGACGGCCTCGTCGGTGAGGCCGAACTGCTCGTAGAGGACGGAGTAGGCGGCGCTGGCCCCGTAGTGGGTGAGGCCGACGATCCGGCCGGCGTCGCCGACGAACTCGCGCCACCCCATGGGCACGCCGGCCTCGACGCTGACCCTGGCGCGGACGGTGGGCGGCAGGACCTCGTCCTTGTAGGCCTGGTCCTGGTCGGCGAACCACTCGACGCAGGGCACCGAGACGACCCGGGTGGGCACGCCGTCGGCCTCCAGGCGCTCACGGGCCGCGACGGCGATCTGCACCTCGGACCCGGTGCCGAGCAGGATCACCTCGGGGCTGCCGTTCGACGCCTCGGCCAGCACGTAGGCCCCGCGGGCCACGCCCTCGGCGGAGCCGAACTCCGAGCGGTCGAACACCGGCAGGTTCTGCCGCGACAGCAGCAGGCCGGCCGGGCGGTCGTTGTTCTCCAGCACGGTCCGCCAGGCGACGGCGACCTCGTTGGCGTCGGCCGGGCGGACGACGTCCAGCCCCGGGATGGCCCGCAGCGCCGCGAAGTGCTCGATCGGCTGGTGCGTGGGGCCGTCCTCGCCCAGGCCGATGGAGTCGTGCGTCCACACGTAGGTGACCGGCAGCTGCATGAGCGCGGCCAGCCGCACCGCGCCGCGCATGTAGTCGGAGAAGGTGAGGAAGGTGCCGCCGTAGACGCGGGTGCCGCCGTGCAGCGCGATGCCGTTCATGATCGCGCCCATCCCGTGCTCCCGGACGCCGAAGTGCAGCGTGCGCCCGTACGGCCCGCCCGACCACATCTTGGTCTGGCGGTCGGCCGGCAGGAACGACGGTTCGCCCTTGACCGCGGTGTTGTTGCTCTCCGCGAGGTCGGCCGAGCCGCCCCACAGCTCGGGCACCACCGGGTAGAGCGCGGCGAGCACCTCGCCGGAGGCCTTGCGGGTGGCCACGCCCTTCGGGTCGGCGTCCCAGCTCGGGAGGTCCGCGCCGAAGCCCTCGGGCAGGGTGCGGGTGCGCATCCGGTCGAGCAGTGCGGCCGCGTCGGCGTTGTCCCGCTGCCAGGCGGCGAACCGCTCGTCCCACGCGGCGCGCTCCTTGCGGCCCTCCTCGACGACCGAGCGGGCGTGGGCGAGGACCTCCTCGTCGACGTCGAAGGTCTTGTCCGGGTCGAAGCCGAGGACCTCCTTGGTGGCGCGCACCTCGTCGTCGCCGAGCGCCGAGCCGTGCGCCGCGCCGGTGTTCTGCTTGTTCGGCGCCGGCCAGGCGATGATCGTGCGGAGCACGACGAGCGAGGGCCGGCCGGTCTCGGCCTTGGCCGCGGCGAACGCGGCGTCGACCGCGGCGAGGTCCTCACCGTCGTCGACGTGCTGCACGTGCCAGCCGTAGGCCTCGTAGCGCTTGCCGACGTCCTCGGTGAAGGCGACGTTCGTGTCGTCCTCGATCGAGATGTGGTTGTCGTCGTAGACGAGGACCAGGTTGCCCAGCTGCTGCGTGCCGGCCAGGGACGACGCCTCGCCGCTGACGCCCTCCTCCATGTCGCCGTCGGAGGCGAAGCACCAGACGGTGTGGTCGAAGAGGCTCTCGCCCTCGGGGGCGTCGGGGTCGAACAGGCCGCGCTCGCGGCGGGCGGCCATCGCCATCCCGACGGCGTTGCCGACGCCCTGGCCCAGCGGACCGGTCGTCGTCTCCACGCCGGGGGTGTGGTTGACCTCGGGGTGGCCGGGGGTCCTCGAGCCCCAGGTGCGCAGCGCCTCCAGGTCCGCCAGCTCCAGGCCGTAGCCGGAGAGGTAGAGCTGGATGTAGAGGGTCAGGCTCGAGTGGCCCATGGACAGCACGAAGCGGTCGCGGCCGATCCAGTTCGGGTCGCTGGGGTCGTGCCGGAGCCACTTGTGGAACAGCAGGTAGGCGGTGGGGGCCATGCTCATCGCCGTCCCCGGGTGGCCGTTGCCCACCTTCTGGACGGCGTCCATGGCCAGCACGCGCGCGGTGTCGATGGCGCGGCGGTCGAGCTCCCCGAAGCCCTCCGGGAGCGTCGGGTGCGGCTGGCGCGGGTCGCCGGTGGGTGCGTCGGTGGCGGCCTCGGCCGGGGCCTCCGCCTCGGTGCTCTTCGTCGCGTCGTCGGTGGTCATCGGTCTGTCGTGCTCCCTCGGGTCGGCCGTGCGGGACCCGCCCGGGCGATCGGCGACCTGTCGGACCCGGGCGGACGGCGGTGCCTGGCCCCAGCGACCGGCCTCGCGTCAGTCACGGCCCGGCTGCTCCTCACCAGGACGCACCGTCGTCGTCGACGTCGGCCCTACCCGCTGCGTGCGCGGCACCAACGTGATCGACCCTAGTGGTCTGCGCGGGGGAGGAGACCCTGGTCATGCCGACCGTGGGCGGGGGTGGCCGCGGGCTACAGTTGGTCCGTTCTCCCGTCCCCGGTCGAAAGGGACCCCGTGCTGTCCAGGTGCCCGGTGGTGCCCTGTGCGCGCGCCGACTCCCCGTCGGTGGCCGCCCGGTGACGACGCTCTCCGAACGCCCGACGGTCCAGGCCCGCCGGCTGTCGGCCACGCTGCGCGCCTACGTCGCGTTGACCAAGCCGCGGATCATCGAGCTGCTGCTGGTCACCACCCTGCCGGCGATGATGCTGGCCTCCGGCGGGCTGCCGTCGTGGGAGCTGCTCCTGGCCACGATGGCCGGCGGCACCCTCGCCGCGGCCGCGGCCAACGTCTTCAACTGCTGGTACGACCGCGACATCGACCGGCTCATGCACCGCACCGAGCGGCGCCCGCTCGTGACCGGCGAGGTCACCCCGCGGGCCGCGCTCGTCTTCGGCCTGGTGCTGTCCGTGCTGTCGGTCGCGCTGCTGTACGCGACGACGACGCCGCTCGCGGCCCTGCTGGCCGCGGGGGCGATCTTCTACTACGCCGTCCTCTACACCATGGTGTTCAAGCGGTACACCCGCCGCAGCACCGAGTTCGGCGGGGTGCCGGGGGCGGCGCCGGTGCTCATCGGCTGGGCGGCGGTCACCGGCACGCTGGCCTGGCCGGCGGTGGTGTTCTTCGGCGTCGTCTTCTGCTGGCAGATGCCGCACTTCTGGGCCCTCGCCATGCGGTTCCGCGCCGACTACGCGCGCGCCGACGTCCCGATGCTCCCGGTGGTGGCCAGTGCGCTGTCGGTCGGGCGGCAGACCGTCGTCTGGACCTGGCTGACCGTCGTCGTCTCGCTGCTGCTGTGGCCCGTGGCCGACGGCTTCGGGATCGGCTGGGTCTACACGGTGGCCGCGGCCGCGCTGGGGCTGTGGTTCGTCGTCGAGGCGCACCGGCTGCTGCGGCGCATCCGCGCGGGTGCCGAGACCAAGCCGATGCAGCTGTTCCACGTCTCGATCACCTACATGACCCTGCTCTCCATCGCGATCATCGTCGACGTCCTGGTCTGAGAGGGCCGCGGCCGGCCGGGGCGGTGTGCGTCTGCCGGCGGGGTCGCCGGCCGGGAGCCCGCCACAGACGCACGTCACGGGGCCGTCAGCAGGGCTCGCCGCGTCGCACAGACCTGCAGGACCTGGCGGCGGCAGGCCTCAGCCTCCCTCATCAGCCGCCGGTAGCTGAACCGCAGGACCACCCATCCCCGCGCCGCGAGGGCGACGTCCCGGCGGGTGTCGCTCTCCCGCGCCTCCGGTGACCCGTGAAGGCAGCGCCGTCCATCTCGATGGCGATCCTGAGGTCAGGGATCGCGGCGTCGAGGTGGACGGTGCCGAACGGCAGGCCCACCGGGTACTGCTGGACGATCCGCGGCATCCCGGGAGCACGGAGCACGTGGCGGACGCCCCAGATCTCGAGCTCGCTCCGGCACCCCGCCGCGACCAGGCCGACCAGCTGCCGCAACGCGGCCCGTCCCGGCATCGTCGGATGCCGGGTCAGCTCGGCCGTCAGCTGCCCGACCCCGACCTGCCGTTCCCGGAGGGTCGTGATGACCGCACCTCGCGCCAGCTCGACCAGCCGTGGACGCCCGTGGGCGCCGTGGGCGAGCCCCCACGCATCCACGAGCGAGCGAGGGAGACCGGTGACCGGGTAGGGCCCGAGCCGGTCGATCGACAGATCCCGGACCCGGTGCACCGTGAGGCCGGGCCGTTGCAGGGCTCGCCTGGACGCGGGCACGGAGACGTGGACGGGGGTGTGCTCGGCGGCGACCCGCCAGACCGTCAACGCGGACGTGTGGCTGAGGACGCCGTCGGTCCCGTACACGGCGGCGAGGCGCAGGTCCGCCACTCCTCCATGCGCTCGGGGAGGACGACCACGCCGGGGTACGGGCGCAGCAGCCTGGGGGCGGCCACCCAGCCACCGATGCTGTGCCGGTCGACCACCCGCCCGAGGTCCGCGGTCCGGGCGACCCCGTCGGGGCCGAGCAGGGCGACGAGGTCGTGAGCCACGACGCCAGGCTGTCCCCGCCGACGTCCCGTGTGCCGCAGGGAGACAGGCGTGTGGACGCCGCATCCGGCTGTGGATCCCCGCGGTGTGCGTCCGTGGCGGGTCCTGGCCGGGAACACCCGCCACAGACGCACACCACCGGACTCAGCAGTGCGGCCCGCCGCCGCCCGACGGCCGCCCGTCGGGGACGTAGGTGTCGGGGCGGCGTGGTCGAGACGGTCAGCGGGCGGCGGTGGTGGGGACGGCGGGGCTGTCCACGGGGACCTCGGAGGCCGGGCCACGCACGGACCACACCAGCCGGGCGGTCCACACCGTCACCAGCACCGCGCCCAGCATGTGCAGCAGCACCAGCACGACCGGCAGGTGCGTGAAGTACTGCACGAAGCCGATTCCGCCCTGCAACAGCTGGATGACGAGCAGGTCGCGGGCGGCACGGCGGACCCGGCCCGGGGCGTCGGTGGCGTGGAGGGCCACCAGCAGGGCGATCGTGAGGCCCACGAGCAGGAAGACGACGTCGGCGTGCAGCTGGCTGACCAGCTCGATGTCGAAGCCCATCCGGTCGCCGGTCGGGACGTCGTTCGCGTCGACGTCGCCGCTGTGCGGGCCGCTGCCCGTGACGATCGTCCCCAGCACCAGCACGGCCGCGGTGACCCCGGCGATCCCGCCGACCAGCAGGGCGATCGGACGGCGGACCAGCGGCTGACCCACCCCCGGCTCCCGGGACCGCAGCCACAGCACCGTGGCCACCGCGGTCAGGACGACGGAGACCAGGAAGTGGACCGCCACCGTCCACGGGTTGAGCCCCGTCAGCACCGTGACGCCGCCGATGGCCGCCTGGGCCGGGATGCCGAGGAAGGCCAGCGCGGCCAGCGGGCGCAGGTCGCGCCGGGGCGAGCGGAAGACCGCCACGAGCAGGGCGACGGCGACGGCCGTGAGGACGAAGGTCAGCAGCCGGTTGCCGAACTCGATGACGCCGTGCCCGGCGAGCTCGGGGGTGGTGACGAAGCTCTCCTCGGTGCACCGCGGCCAGGTCGGGCAGCCGAGCCCCGAGCCGGTGAGCCGGACGACGCCGCCGGTGACGATGATCGCGCCGTTGGCGACCACGTTGGCCAGCGCCAGGCGCGAGACGGCAGCGGGGGAGAAGGCGGTGGGGAGGACCGGCACGGGCCGATGCTAGCCGCGCGGACGGACGCTCCTCGGTTCGCCGAGAGCGGAGCGCGGGGCGGAAGGACGGGCCCCTGTCCTGCGCTGTACGGGACGCGAGCGGCCGAGTCGCCGCCACCGGTGTCGGTGCGCCCACCCGGGTAAGGGAGCCGCAGCGGGAACGCCCCGCGAGTCGGTCCCCGAGTCCCGCGGGACCTCCCGGGCGCCCACCGACCGATCCGATCCCCTGGACGTGAGGCATGACCACCCCCTTCTTCCCGGGGCCCTACGGGAGCCCCTTCGACGACTTCTTCGCCCGGTACCTGGGCGGGGAGCAGCGCACGCCGCGGCAGCGCGTCGACATCACCCAGTTCCTCAGCCAGCAGGCGCGGGAGCTGGTCAACGCGGCCGCGCGCGAGGCGGTGTCCACCGGCAGCGCCGACCTGGACACCGAGCACCTGCTGTGGGCCATGACGGGCGACGGGACCACCCGCCAGTTCCTGTCCCGCTCCGGCACCGACCCCGACCGGCTGCGTGCCGAGCTCGAGCAGGAGCTCACGCGCGGCGAGCCCCGGACCGAGCCGCCGTCCCTCACCCCGGCCGCCAAGCGCGCCCTGCTCGACGCCCACCGGGTCTCCCGCGCCCTCGGCTCGACCTACATCGGCCCCGAGCACCTGCTGTTCGCCCTGGCCGTCAACCCGGACTCCCCGGGCGGGCGGCTGCTGCGCGAGCGCGGCGTCACGCCGGAGGCGCTGCAGCAGGTCGCCATGGGCGGCGGCCAGCCCGGCGGCGGGCGCCCCGGTGGTCCCGGGCAGGGCCAGTCGAGCACCCCGACGCTCGACGAGTACGGCCGCGACCTGACCGAGATGGCCCGCAACGGCCAGATCGACCCGGTGATCGGCCGGGAGGCCGAGATCGAGCAGACCGTCGAGGTCCTCTCCCGGCGGCGCAAGAACAACCCGGTGCTGATCGGCGAGGCCGGCGTCGGCAAGACCGCGATCGTCGAGGGCATCGCGGCCCAGATCGTCGAGGGCGACGTCCCGGAGACGCTGCGCGGACGGCGGCTGGTCGAGCTGGACCTCACCGGCCTGGTGGCCGGCACCCGCTACCGCGGTGACTTCGAGGAGCGGCTCAAGAAGATCATGGACGAGATCCGTGAGCACAGCGACGAGGTCATCGTCTTCATCGACGAGCTGCACACCGTCGTCGGCGCGGGTGCCTCGGAGGGCTCCGGCGGCGCGGGCAACATGCTCAAGCCGGCCCTGGCCCGCGGGGAGCTGCACATCATCGGCGCGACGACGCTCGACGAGTACCGCCGCAACATCGAGAAGGACGCCGCCCTGGAGCGCCGGTTCCAGCCCATCCTCGTCAGCGAGCCCGGCGTGGAGGACACCGTGCAGATCCTCTGCGGGCTGCGCGACCGGTACGAGGCCCACCACGAGGTGCGCTTCACCGACGACGCGATCCGGGCCGCGGTGGAGCTCTCGGACCGCTACGTCACCGACCGCCACCTCCCGGACAAGGCCATCGACCTCATCGACCAGGCCGGCGCCCGGGTCCGTCGGCGGGTGAAGACCCCGCCCACCGACCTGCGCGGGCTGGAGCAGGAGGTCGAGCGGCTGCAGCGGGAGAAGGACCAGGCCGTCGCCGCCGAGCAGTACGAGCGCGCCTCCGAGCTGCGCGACCAGCTCAACGCGGCCCAGGAGCGGCTGGAGCAGGCCCGCACCGGCGGCGGGCAGTCCGGCCCGGGTGGGTCGGGTGTGCCGGAGGTCGGCGTCGAGGACATCGCCGAGGTGGTCTCCCGGGCCACCGGCATCCCGGTCAGCCAGCTCACGCAGGAGGAGGTGCAGCGGCTGCTGCGGCTCGAGGAGCACCTGCACCAGCGGGTCGTCGGCCAGGAGGACGCCGTCCGGGTGGTCGCCGAGGCGGTGCGCCGCTCGCGCGTCGGCCTGGGCGACCCCGACCGGCCGATCGGCAGCTTCCTGTTCCTCGGGCCCACCGGCGTCGGCAAGACCGAGCTGGCGCGGGCGCTGGCCGAGGCGCTCTTCGGCGACGAGGACCGGATGATCCGGCTGGACATGAGCGAGTTCCAGGAGCGGCACACGGTCAGCCGGCTGGTGGGCTCCCCGCCCGGGTACGTGGGCTACGAGGACGCCGGCCAGCTCACCGAGGCGGTGCGCCGCCGTCCGTACTCGGTCGTGCTGCTCGACGAGATCGAGAAGGCGCACCCCGACGTCTTCAACACCCTGCTGCAGGTGCTCGACGACGGACGGCTCACCGACTCGCAGGGCCGCACGGTGGACTTCAAGAACACCGTGCTGATCATGACCAGCAACCTGGGGTCGGAGCTGATCCAGGGCCGCAACACCCCGCTGGGCTTCGGTTCGGGGGACGGCGCGGCGGCCGACGCCGGGCTGCGCGAGCGGCTGATGCGGCGGCTGCGCGAGCAGTTCCGGCCGGAGTTCCTCAACCGCGTCGACGAGATCGTGGTCTTCCGGCAGCTGGAGACCGAGCAGCTGGCCGAGATCACCCGGCTGCTGCTCGACGAGACGCGCCGTCGGCTGGCGGCCCAGGACATCGAGGTGGCCTTCACCGACGAAGCGGTCACCTGGATCGCCGAGCACGGTTTCGAGCCGCAGTTCGGCGCCCGGCCGCTGCGCCGCGCCATCCAGCGGGAGGTCGACAACCCGCTGGCGCGGCTGCTGCTCGACGGCCGTCTGGAGCGGGGGCGGCGGGTCACCGTCGGCGTCCGGGACGGCCGGCTGGACTTCGCCGTCAGCCAGCCCGCGCCGGCCGGCGTGTAGCCGCCCGGACGTGCTCCCGGTCACACGGCCGGCGGGGGAGGCGTGCCGCACCGCTCCCGCCGGCCCGGCCGCGGCTCCGGCTCAGGCCAGGAGCCGTGCCCGGCTTAGGTTGCCCTTGCTTGCACGCCGCCGGAATTAGGTGAGACTCGTGTTGTGGAAAGCAGTGCGGTGCAGGTCGGCGGCGGGGCGAGCAGCCCGTCGCGCCCCTCGCCGTCCGCCGAGGACGGGCGTACGCGGCAGCGCGTCACCGCCCTGCTGCTCGAGCACGGCCCGCAGACCGCGACCGAGCTCGCCGGGCGGCTGGGGGTCTCGCCGACCGCCGTCCGCCGGCACCTCGACGCGCTGGTGGCCACCGGCCGTGTCGAGGAGCGCCATGCGCCGGGCACACCCCGGGGCCGGGGCCGCCCGGCCCGGCTGTTCCACCTCACCGACGCCGGCCGCTCGGCCTTCCCGCACGCCTACGACGACCTGGCGCTGACCGCGCTGCGGTTCGTCGCGGCGCAGGGCGGGCCGGACGCCGTCCGCGCGGTGGCCGAGGCCCAGCTCGCCGGGCTGGAGCAGCGCTGCTCGGCCGCGGTGGAGACCGTGCCGGGGCCGCCGGTCGACCGGGCCCAGGCCCTCGCCGCGGCGCTCACGGCCGAGGGCTACGCTGCCTCGGCCTCGGCGATCTCGGGTGGCGGCCAGCTGTGCCAGCACCACTGCCCGGTCGCGCACGTGGCGGCGGAGTTCCCGCAGCTGTGCGAGGTCGAGACGGCCGTGATCGGCCGGCTCGTCGGCACGCACGTGCAGCGGCTGGCCACGATCGCCCACGGCGACGGGGTGTGCACCACGCACATCCCGGGGCCGGTCCGCCGCACCGACCTGTGGCCGGGTCCTCCACCGACGGGTGAGGAGGACCGGGTCCTTGCTCACACGCGCGCGGGGAACAGATCGGGCCCCGCGAGCCCTGTACCGGACGAGCGCGCGGCGCACCGGCTCCGAGCCGGCGGGCGCACCGCACCGTCCACCAGCAGCACCCCCACGAACGACCGGGAGAGGACGCCCGCATGACCAGCACCCAGCAGCCGGTGACCGGCACGCCGCTGACGCAGGACGAGCAGATCGAGCAGCTCGGCCGCTACCAGTACGGCTGGGCCGACGCCGACGTCGCCGGGGCCTCCGCCCGCCGCGGCCTGGACGAGGACGTCGTCCGGGACATCTCCCGCCGCAAGAACGAGCCCGAGTGGATGCTCGAGCGGCGGCTCAAGGCCCTCAAGCTGTTCGGCCGCAAGCCGATGCCCGACTGGGGTTCGGACCTGTCCGGGATCGACTTCCAGAACATCAAGTACTTCGTGCGCTCGACCGAGGCCCAGGCGACCTCGTGGGACGAGCTGCCCGAGGACATCAAGAACACCTACGACAAGCTGGGCATCCCGGAAGCGGAGAAGCAGCGGCTGATCGCCGGTGTCGCCGCCCAGTACGAGTCCGAGGTCGTCTACCACAAGATCCGCGAGGACCTCGAGGAGCAGGGCGTCGTCTTCCTCGACACCGACACGGCGCTGAAGGAGCACGAGGACCTCTTCCGCGAGTACTTCGGCTCGGTCATCCCGTCCGGCGACAACAAGTTCGCCGCGCTGAACACCGCGGTGTGGTCGGGTGGCTCCTTCATCTACGTGCCGAAGGGCGTGCACGTCGAGATCCCGCTGCAGGCCTACTTCCGGATCAACACCGAGAACATGGGCCAGTTCGAGCGGACGCTGATCATCGTCGACGAGGGTGCCTACGTGCACTACGTCGAGGGCTGCACCGCGCCGATCTACAAGTCGGACTCGCTGCACTCCGCGGTCGTCGAGATCATCGTCAAGAAGAACGCGCGCTGCCGGTACACGACCATCCAGAACTGGTCGAACAACGTGTACAACCTGGTCACCAAGCGGGCGATCGCCCACGAGGGCGCGACCATGGAGTGGATCGACGGCAACCTCGGCTCCAAGGTCACCATGAAGTACCCGGCGGTCTGGATGACCGGCGAGCACGCCAAGGGCGAGGTGCTCTCCATCGCCTTCGCCGGCGAGGGCCAGCACCAGGACGCCGGCGCCAAGATGGTGCACGCCGCGCCGAACACCTCCTCGACGATCGTGTCCAAGTCCGTCGCCCGCGGCGGCGGCCGCACCTCCTACCGCGGCCTGGTCCAGGTCGACGAGGGCGCGCACGGCTCGAAGTCCACGGTGAAGTGCGACGCGCTGCTGGTCGACACGATCAGCCGGTCGGACACCTACCCCTACGTCGACGTCCGCGAGGACGACGTCGCCATGGGGCACGAGGCGACCGTCTCCCGGGTCAGCGACGACCAGCTCTTCTACCTGATGAGCCGCGGTCTGTCCGAGGACGAGGCGATGGCGATGGTGGTCCGCGGGTTCGTGGAGCCGATCGCCCGCGAGCTCCCGATGGAGTACGCCCTCGAGCTGAACCGCCTGATCGAGCTGCAGATGGAAGGTGCCGTCGGCTGATGTCGGCCAGCAACAACACCCCAGGGACCACCGGGGACGTCAACACCACCGGTCTGACCACGGAGTCGGCCACCCTCGCCGGTGAGCTGTTCGGCGAGGGGGTCGGCACCCAGGCCGGCCCGCCGGCCACCCCGGCCGCGGGCACCGGCACCGCCGGCCAGGCCGCACCGGGTGCGCACTCGCACGGCGGGACGACCCCCACCGGCTCGCCGGCCGAGCGCTTCACCTCGACCGACCCCGACGCCTTCGGCGTGCCCACCGGCCGCGAGGAGGACTGGCGCTTCACTCCCATGAAGCGCATCCGCCCGCTGCTGGACGGCGCCCCGTCGGACGCCCACCTGCAGTGGGACACCGACCTGCCCGAGGGCGTCGAGCTGGTCAGCGTCGAGGTCGACGACCCGCTGCTCAAGGGCCTGCCCGAGCCGGTCGACCGGCTGGCCGCCCTCACCCGGCAGCGCAGCGGCGGGGCTGCCGTCGTCCGCGTCCCGGCCGAGGCCCAGCTGGACCGCCCGGTCACGCTGCGGCTGTCGGGCACCGGCTCGGACGACGTCGTCTGGGGCCAGCTGGTGATCGAGGTCGGGGCCTTCGCCCAGGTGACGGTGGTCCTCGACCACGGCGGCCTGGCCAGGTACGCCGGCGGCGTCGCCGTCCTCGTCGGTGACGGCGCCCACGTCAACCTCGTCTCGGTGCAGGACTGGGCGCCCGGCGCCGTCCACGGCGCGCAGTACGACGCCGTGGTCGGCCGTGACGCGACCTTCACCCAGGTCGTGGCCACCCTCGGCGGCGACCTGGTCCGGCTGGTCAGCAACGTGCAGTACGCCGGTCCCGGCGGGACGGCGGAGCTCTTCGGCGTCTACTTCTCCGACGAGACCCAGCACCAGGAGCACCGGCTGTGGGTGGACCACGCGGTGCCCAACTGCACCAGCAACGTGCTCTACAAGGGCGCGCTGCAGGGCGAGGGCGCGCGCACGGTGTGGATCGGTGACGTCCGGATCCGCCCCGCGGCCACCGGCACCGACACCTACGAGCTCAACCGCAACCTGGTGCTCACCGACGGCGCCCGCGCCGACTCGGTGCCCAACCTGGAGATCGAGACCGGCGAGATCGTCGGCGCCGGCCACGCCAGCGCCACCGGCCGGTTCGACGACGAGCAGCTGTTCTACCTCTGCTCCCGGGGCATCGACGCCGAGACCGCGCGCCGCCTGGTCGTCCGCGGCTTCTTCGCCGACGTCGTCCAGCGCATCGGCATCGACGAGCTGCAGGACCGGCTCATGCGCACCATCGAGACCCGTCTCGGTGCACTGCCCGGCCTGGACGAGCAGCCGGTCGAGGTGGCCTGAAACATGTCCTTCGAGCGGGTCTGCGCGCTCTCCGAGGTGCCCGAGAACGGCGCCCTGCGGGTCGAGCTGGCTGACATCGACATCGCCGTCGTCCGGTTCGAGGGCGAGGTCTACGCCCTCCAGGACGTCTGCTCGCACGCCGAGGTCCCGCTGTCGGAGGGCGACGTCGAGGAGTTCGACGGCGCCCCCACCATCGAGTGCTGGCTGCACGGGTCCTGCTTCGACCTGCGCACCGGCGAGCCCACCAACCTGCCGGCCACCGAGCCGGTCGACGTCTACCCGGTCCGCGTGGAGGGGGAGGACGTGCTCGTCGACACCGAAGCCGACGGCCGCCTCCCGCTCGCGGCCGGCAACTGAGGAGCGAGAAGAGAAGTGTCCGTTCTGGAGATCCGCGACCTGCACGTCAGCGTGGGGGAGGGTGACGACGCCAAGGAGATCCTCAAGGGCGTCGACCTGACCGTCCGCTCGGGCGAGACGCACGCGATCATGGGGCCGAACGGGTCGGGCAAGTCGACCCTGGCGTACTCGATCGCCGGCCACCCGAAGTACACGATCACCGGGGGCACGGTCACCCTCGACGGCGAGGACGTCCTCGCCATGAGCGTCGACGAGCGCGCCCGCGCCGGTCTGTTCCTGGCCATGCAGTACCCGGTCGAGGTCCCCGGCGTCTCGGTCTCGAACTTCCTGCGCACCGCGGCCACCGCGGTCAAGGGCGAGGCCCCGAAGCTGCGCACCTGGGTCAAGGACGTCAAGAGCGAGATGGACCTGCTCGAGATGGACTCCGCCTTCGCCGAGCGGAACGTCAACGAGGGCTTCTCCGGCGGTGAGAAGAAGCGCCACGAGATCCTGCAGATGCGGCTGCTCAAGCCCGCCATCGCGATCCTCGACGAGACCGACTCCGGCCTCGACGTCGACGCGCTGCGGGTCGTCTCCGAGGGCGTCAACCGCACCCGCGAGGAGGGCGACGTCGGCGTCCTGCTGATCACCCACTACACGCGCATCCTGCGCTACATCACGCCCGACTTCGTGCACGTGTTCGTCAACGGCCGGATCGCCGAGGAGGGCGGCCCGGAGCTGGCGGAGAAGCTGGAGAACGAGGGCTACGCCGCCTACATCAAGGGCTCGAAGGAGACTGCGAAGGCATGACCCAGACCGTCTCGCGTCCCGAAGTCGGGGCGCAGAAGGCGCCCCTGCCTCTGGACGTCGAGGCGATCCGGGCGGACTTCCCGATCCTGTCCCGCACCGTGCGGGACGGGAAGCGGCTGGTCTACCTGGACTCCGGGGCCACCTCGCAGAAGCCGCTGCGCGTGCTCGACGCCGAGCGTGACTTCTACCTGACCTGCAACGCCGCGCCGCACCGGGGCGCGCACCAGCTCGCCGAGGAGGCGACCGCCCGCTACGAGGCGGCCCGCGCCACCATCGGGGCGTTCATCGGCGCGCCGGCCGAGGAGGTCGTGTTCACCCGCAACAGCACCGAGGCGATCAACCTGGTCGCCTACGCGCTGTCGAACGCGGCCACGGCCAAGGAGGAGCAGTTCCGGCGGTACGCCGTCGGGCAGGGCGACGAGATCGTCGTCACCGAGATGGAGCACCACGCCAACCTGGTGCCCTGGCAGCAGCTGTGCGAGCGCACCGGCGCCACGCTGCGCTGGCTCGGGCTGACCGACGACGGCCGCCTCGACCTCTCCGACCTCGGCACCGTGGTCAACGAGCGGACGAAGCTGGTCGCGGTCACCCAGCAGTCGAACATCCTCGGCACGATCAACCCGCTCGAGGACATCGTCGCCCGGGCCCGCGAGGTCGGTGCCCTGGTGCTGGTCGACGGCGCGCAGTCGGTGCCGCACCAGCCGGTCGACGTCACCACCCTCGGCGCGGACTTCCTGGTGTTCTCCGGGCACAAGATGCTGGGCCCGACGGGCATCGGCGTCCTGTGGGGCCGCTACGAGGTGCTGGACGCGCTGCCGCCCTTCCTCACCGGCGGCTCGATGATCGAGGTCGTGCGCATGGAGGGCAGCACCTTCATGCCGCCGCCGCAGCGCTTCGAGGCCGGCGTCCCCATGACCGCGCAGGCGATCGGGCTCGCCGCCGCCGTCGAGTACCTGCAGCAGCTCGGCATGGACCGGGTGCAGGCGCACGAGGAGGCGCTCACCGCCTACGCGCTGGAGAAGCTGGCCGAGATCCCCGGCGTCACGGTGATCGGCCCGCCCGACACCGTCGCCCGCGGCGGTGCGGTCTCCTTCACCGTCGAGGGCGTCCACCCGCACGACGTCGGCCAGGTCCTCGACGACCTCGGCGTCGAGGTGCGGGTCGGCCACCACTGCGCCTGGCCGGTGGTGCGCCGCTACGGCGTCCCGGCCACGACGCGGGCCACCTTCTACGTGCACACCGGCTACGACGACATCGACGCGCTGGCCGACGCCGTCCGGGAAGCCCAGCGCTTCTTCGGCGTTGCACCTGCCGTGACACCGGGTGAGGCGGACTGATGCAGCTGGCGTCGATGTACCAGGAGATCATCCTGGACCACTACCGCAACCCGCACGGCCGCGGGCTGCGCGAACCGTTCGAGGCCGAGGTGCACCACGTCAACCCGACGTGCGGTGACGAGGTCACCCTGCGGGTGCACCTGGACGGCGACACCCTCGCCGACGTCTCCTACGAGGGGATGGGCTGCTCGATCAGCCAGGCGTCGGTGTCGGCGATGTACGAGCTCGTCATCGGCAAGTCGGTGCCCGAGGCACTGGAGACCGGCGAGCACTTCATGACGCTGATGCAGAGCAAGGGCGACGCGGCGGTGGCCGAGAAGCTCGAGGACGAGCTGGAGGACGCCATCGCGTTCGCCGGCGTGTCCAAGTACCCGGCGCGGATCAAGTGCGCGCTGATGAGCTGGATGGCCCTCAAGGACGCGTCCGCCCGCGCGCTGGCGGCCACCCCCCCGACTGGAGGCGACAAGGCATGAGCGAGACCACCGAGAACGCCACGCCGGCGACCGACGGGGCGCCCGGCGACCTGCCGGCCTACAAGTCGGCCCTGCTCGAGGACGTCGAGGAGGCCATGCGCGACGTCGTCGATCCCGAGCTCGGCGTCAACGTCGTCGACCTCGGCCTGGTCTACGGCATCGACGTCGTCGACGACGTCGCCGTCATCGACATGACGCTGACCTCGGCGGCCTGCCCGCTGACCGACGTCATCGAGGACCAGGCCCGGCAGGCCCTCACCGGCGGCCCCGGCCCCGGCCTGGTGGACGACGTGCGGATCAACTGGGTCTGGATGCCGCCGTGGGGCCCCGACAAGATCACCGACGACGGTCGCGAGCAGCTGCGCGCCCTCGGCTTCCGCGTCTGAGGAAGGACCCCTCCGCCCCCCACCCCTCGCACGCTCGGGGCGGGGCCCTGCGGGAGGGCCGCCTCTGAGGCCGCGACGGCCCGCACCCCTCCGGGGTGCGGGCCGTCGTCGTGTCTAGCGCATGTCGGCCAGACGGGCGTCGAAGCCGGCGACGGGGTACCGCTCACGCCGGGCGCCGACCGCCAGCAGCACCACGCCCACCACGAGCGCCCCGGACACGGGCAGCGGCAGCGCCAGCACGGCCAGGCCGAGGGCCAGCGCCACCGTGGTCCAGGCGGCGATCAGCAGCGGAGCCCGCACCGCCCGCCACGCGGCCACGGCCATCACCGCGGCGGCCACGAGCAGCACCAGCACCGGGCGGGTGCTCCCGGGCGCCACCACCGCCCACACCACCGACGGCACCGCCGCGACCAGCAGTCCCGGACCCCACGCCGGCCAGGACGGTCCGCCGGCCAGCCGCGGCCCCGCGGCGAGCAGCAGTCCCAGCGCTGCCGGCAGCGTGTACGCCTCGACCACCGACCAGCCCGCGAGCGCGGCGGCCGTCCACGCGGCCACCACCAGCTGGGCCGCGCCCGCCCGCCACGCCGGGGAGCCCTCGGGTGCGCCCCTGCGCGGGTCCGGCGTGTGCCACACGAACCAGCCCCAGGCGCAGGTCAGCAGCCCCTGCGCGGCCAGCTGCACCGCCAGCATCCCCCGGTCCCGAGCGAGGACCAGCAGCACCACGGCCAGGGCTGCGCACACCGCGCCGGTGACGACGGTGGCCCGCCGGGTCTGCGGGTCGAGCACCAGGCCCGCGCCGAGCGACGCCGCGTAGAGCACGCCCAGGAAGCCCGCGGCTCCGCCGACGCCGACCAGCCCGCTCGCGGCCGCGACCAGTGCGGCGGCGGCCAGGCAGCCGACCGCCGCGGGGGCGGCCACCGGCCGGTCGTCCCCGCGCAGCGCCGCGACCAGCACGCACGGCAGCGCGGTGAGCACCAGCAGGAGGACCAGCTCCAGCCACCGCGACCCGGCGACCAGCTGGCCGACGCTCAGCACCACCAGCGTGCCGCCGGTCGCCAGGGCCGCCGGCAGGAACAGTCCGCGCACCCAGCCGGTCAGCAGTGCCGCGGCGGCCGCGGCGAGCAGCACCCCGGTGTAGCCGGCGAGCAGCACCGCACCGGGTCCGGGAGCGCCCAGGGCGCCGCCGAGCGCCGCGCCCGAGACCGCGCCGGCCAGCACGGGGACCGCGACCGGTGGTCCGAGCAGCGGCTCCAGCCGGCGCACCAGCCGGGCGGCGACCAGCTCCAGCGCAGCGGCGACGGTCAGCGCGGCCGACGTCCAGCGGGCGGCCGCGTCGTCGCTCCACGCCGTCCCCAGGGCGCCCAGCACACCGGCTCCCCACCACGGCGCGGTGGTGACCAGGGCGACCCGCGCGACGAGCCGTCGGGCGCCGAGCGCCACGCCGAGCCCGACCAGTGCGACGGTCAGCAGTTCGGCGGTGCGGACGACGCCGGCCTCGGATCCGTCCAGGGCGCGCACCGCGGCCAGCTGCAGGGCCAGCCAGGCCGCCAGCGGCCAGGTGGCGGGGCGCGGGAGCAGCCGGGCGAGGACGAGGAAGACCCCGCCCAGCACCAGCGGCGGGACGACGGAGCCGCGCAGCAGCGGGGTCCCGGCGTCGGCCCCCAGCACGGCCAGCGCCACCGCCGCGGCGGCGAGCGTCTCCTCGGTGGCGCGCAGCCGGGCGCGCGACCCCCAGGCCGAGGCACCGGCGGCCGCGGCGGCGAGCGCGAGCAGCAGCACCCGTGCGGACCCGCCGCCGTAGACCGCGGCCGCTGCTCCGCCGGCGCTGACGACCAGCACGGCGCCGACGACCAGCAGCAACTGCGACGGACGGGCGCGGTAGCGGAGCGGCGGCGCCGGCGCTGAGCCCACGGCCTCCCCCTCCCGCGTCCGTGCGACCGGTCCACGGTAGGGCGGGGCGCCCCCCCGGCGCGCTCCGGTCGCTCAGCGCATCTGCACCACCCAGGCCACCGCCTCGCGGGCCTGCTGCCGTCGGCGCTCGTAGGTCGCGCCCAGCGCCAGCAGGAGCAGGCCAACCACTGCCAGCGTCAGCCACCGCGGGGCCAGCGGCGCATAGGGCGTCAGCCGGCCCAGCACCACGAACGCCAGCGACGCGGCGCCCACCACGAACGGCGCCTGCCGGTGGGTCAGCGTGCCCACGACGGTCAGCGCGCCGGCGGCCAGGACGACGAGCACCAGCCGCAGCGCCGACGGATCGGCGACCACCACCAGCGCGGAGGGGACCAGCGCGGTGGCCACCGCAGCGCCCTCCGCCGCCCACGACCGTGCGCCGGCCCGCAGCTGCGGCAGGGCCACGACCAGGAGGCCCGCCGCGGCCGGCAGCGTGTAGACCTCCACGGTCTGCACCGCCGCGCCGCCCGCGGCCACCCAGCAGGCCACGACCAGGTCGGCGACGGCGAGCACCGCCACGTCGCGCCGCTGCGCCACGAGCGCGTAGGTCCCGGCTGCGGCGCCGGCCACGGCGAGCTGGACGGCCACCTGGCCCCAGGCCCCCGTCTCCGCCGTGGACCCCGCGGCCAGCAGCGTGGCGACGGCCGCCGCGCCGGCCGCTGCCCACTCCTCCGGCCGGCCGGCGCGCGCGGCGGCCAGCGCGAACCCGGCCGCGGCGACCAGCACCAGGAGGAGGCCGGCGACGGCGGGGGTGAGCCACCCGGCGTCCCGGGTGAGCAGCGCCGCCCCGACCGGGCACAGCAGCGCGGCGACCGTGGCGCGCGGCCGGATCGCGGGGAGCCGTGCCGCGGCCAGCGCCGCGGGCACCGTGCCGGCGAGGAGGACGAGCCCGAGGACGCCGGTACGGCCATCCGCCCCCAGCAGCACCGCGCCACTCGCGGTGAGCACCCCGCCGCCGGGAAGCAGGGCGGCCAGCGCCGTCCGGCGTGGCGCGGCGGGCACGGCCGCGGTGAGCAGGACGAGGCCCAGCGCGGCGGCGACGACCCAGCCGGGCAGGTCGGCGCGGGCCAGCGCGCCGGTGAGCGCCAGGGCGGTGGCCGCGGCACCTGCGGCGGCCACGGCTGGGGCCGCGGGGAGCCGGGCGGCCAGCCGCGCGTCCTGCCGCAGCAGCAGCCCCACCGCGCCGGCGGCCGCCAGCAGGGCGGTTGCGGTCCACGCGTCGACCGCCGTCCCCACCCAGGCGACGAGCACGCCGCCGGCCACCGCCGCCGCCGCCCACAGGGTCGCCAGGACCTGCGCGACCGGTGCCAGCACCCGGCGCAGGCGCAGCACGACCGCCACGTCGAGCAGCGCGCAGCCCAGCACGGCCGCCACCCCGGCGGCCCCGGCGATGGCGTCCTCGGGGAGGAGCAGGAGCGGGACGAGCTGCACCGCGAGCAGGGCGACCAGCGGCCACGTGAGCGTGCTGCGCGTCAGCCGGCCGAGGCCCAGCGCGACCGCCGCGACGAGGGCGCAGGAGACCGCGGTCCACAGCCGCACCGGGACGCCGTCCAGCCCCCACAGCCCCAGCGCGTGCGCCGCGCCGAGGTCGACGGCGAGCAGCGCCGCTCCCGCCGCGGCCAGCGCCTCCTCGGTGGCCCGCAGGCCGCGGCGCGCCGTCCACGCCGAGACGCCGCAGGCGGTGGCGGTCACGGTCGCCATCACGGCGGACTGGAAGACCAGGCCCAGCCGGGTCCAGGCGACCGCGACGAACGCGATGCCGGCGGCCACCACGAGCAGCGCGCCCAGAGCCAGGAGCACCTGCTGCGGGCTGACCCGCCGCGGCGGCCGGCCGGGCGGCGCGGGGAACAGCGGCGGTGGAGCGGCGACCGGTGGCGCCGGGGGAGCGGGGGCGGCGGGCGGGGCAGGGGCCGGAGCCGGGCGGGGGAGCGCGGTCGCCGTCCGCAGCGTGGCCAGGAGCCGGTCGCGGTCGCGCGACAGCTCGTCGATCGTCGCCCCGATGCGGGCGACGACGCGGGCCGCCTCGCCGACGGCGGGCAGCCCGCAGGAGGGGCAGGGTGCCGGCCCCGGTCCGGCGCTCGGCAGGCCGCACACCGGGCACGGCGGGCCCCACGATGGGCCGGACGTCGAGGTCATGGCCGAGATGGTGGCGTGCCGGGGGTCCGCGTGGGAGCCGCTTCCCCCGTCTGTGGACGACGGGCTGCCGCCGACGTCACCCGAAACCCGGTCGGGCGCGGGCCGCCGAGCGCCTATCCTGGGATCAGTGATCACGACGACCGGCCTCGAGCTGCGCGCCGGGGCACGCGTCCTCATCAGCGACGCCGACCTCCGCGTGCAGCCCGGCGACCGCATCGGCCTCGTCGGCCGCAACGGCGCCGGCAAGACCACCACGCTCACCACGCTCGCCGGGGAGCGGCTCCCGCACGCCGGCAAGGTGGAGGTCACCGGGGAGATCGGCTACCTGCCGCAGGACCCGCGCAGCGGCGACCTCGACACCACCGCGAGCGACCGCGTGCTGTCCGGCCGCGGGCTCGACGTGCTGCGCGCGCAGATGACCAAGGCGCAGGTCGCGATGGCCGAGCCCGCCGACGACGCCGAGCGCGACCGGGCGGTGCGCCGCTACGGGCGCCTCGAGGACCAGTTCGCCGCGCTCGGGGGGTACGCCGCGGAGAGCGAGGCGGCGCGCATCTGCACCGCGCTCGGGCTGCCCGACCGCGTGCTGGCCCAGCCGCTGCGCACCCTGTCCGGCGGTCAGCGGCGCCGCGTCGAGCTCGCCCGCATCCTCTTCTCCGACGCCGAGACGCTGCTGCTCGACGAGCCGACCAACCACCTCGACGCCGACTCGATCACCTGGCTCAAGACGTTCCTGGCCGCGCACAAGGGCGGCCTGATCGTCATCAGCCACGACGTCGAGCTGCTGGACGCCGTCGTCAACAAGGTGTGGCACCTGGACGCCAACCGGGCCACGGTCGACGTCTACAACCTCGGGTGGAAGCCCTACCTCGCCCAGCGGGAGACCGACGAGCGCCGGCGGCGGCAGGAGCGGGCCAACACCGAGCGCAAGATCGACGCGCTGACCGCGCAGGCGGACAAGATGCGCGCCAAGGCCACCAAGGCCAAGGCCGCGCAGAGCATGGACAAGCGCGCGCAGCGGCTGGCCGCGGGGCTCGAGGAGGTCCGGGTCGCCGACCGGGTGGCCAAGCTGCGCTTCCCGACGCCGGCGCCGTGCGGGAAGACGCCGCTGACCGCCGAGGGGCTGTCGAAGAGCTACGGCTCGCTGGAGGTCTTCACCGACGTCGACCTGGCCGTCGACCGGGGCGCGCGGGTCGTCGTCCTCGGGCTGAACGGCGCCGGGAAGACGACGCTGCTGCGGATGCTGGCCGGCACCGAGGTGCCCGACACCGGCGAGGTCAAGCCCGGGCACGGGCTGCGCGTCGGCTACTACGCGCAGGAGCACGAGACCCTCGACCACGACCGCTCGCTGCTGGAGAACATGCGCGCGGCCGCCCCGCAGAGCACCGACACCGAGCTGCGCCGGATCCTCGGCGCGTTCCTGTTCTCCGGGGACGCCGCCGGCCAGCGCGCCGGCACGCTCTCCGGCGGTGAGAAGACCCGGCTGGCCATGGCCACGCTCGTCGTCTCCGGCGCCAACGTGCTGCTGCTCGACGAGCCGACCAACAACCTCGACCCGGCCAGCCGCGAGCAGGTGCTCGACGCGCTGCGCACCTACACCGGGGCGATCGTGCTGGTCACCCACGACGAGGGCGCGGTGCGCGCGCTCGACCCGGACAAGGTGATCCTGCTGCCCGACGGCACCGAGGACGCCTGGAGCGAGGACCTCGCCGACCTGGTCGAGCTGGCCTGAGCCACGGGGCGGGCCGCCGTCCGAGGCGGCCTCCGCACGTGGGTGGAGTCGGTCCACCTGGTCACCCGTTCGCGTGGCCGTCGTCGTCCTCCTGGGTGATCATGAGGAGGTGGGACGCCGAGGTCAGCGGGGCCCGGCGCCGACGGGACGAGCAGCCTCGACGGGCCAGGGGCCCGCGGCTGGTTGCTGACGGAGGGGAGTCATGGCCGACTCGAGCACCGCGGACCTGAGCAAGGGCAAGCGCATCACCGGGGGCGACCGCACGTCGCTGGCCGACGAGCTGCGCAAGCGCTACGACGGCGGGGAGAGCATCCGGTCGCTGGCGTCGTCGACCAACCGGTCCTACGGCTTCGTGCACCGGCTCCTGTCGGAGTCCGGCGCCACCCTGCGCAGCCGCGGGGGAGCCAACCGGAACAGCAGGAAGAGTTGAGCGGTCCCGACCAGGACGGGTGGGTGAGGACGGCTCGCGACGGCGTCGTCCTCACCGTCACCCTCGACCGGCCGGACCGGCTCAACGCGCAGACCCCCGCCACCTGGGCGGCGCTCGCCGCCGTGGGAGCAGCCCTGGACGACGACGTGCGGGTCGTCGTCGTCCGCGGCGAGGGGCGCTCGTTCTCCGCGGGCCTGGACCGCAGCCTGTTCAGCACCGACCCCGGCACCGCCGGCGGCCTCGGCCAGCTGGGACGGCTGCCCGCCGAGGAGACCCAGGAGCGCATCCGCCGCTACCAGGGCGGGTTCCGGTGGCTGCGCTCGCCGGGGATCGTCTCCGTGGCGGCGGTGCAGGGGCACGCCATCGGCGCCGGCGCGCAGCTCGCGCTCGCCTGCGACCTTCGCGTGCTGACCGAGGACGCCGACCTGCGGCTGCCCGAGGCCACCCTCGGGCTGGTGCCGGACCTCACCGGCACGAGCACGCTCACCGAGCTGGTGGGCTACTCGCGGGCGATGGAGATCTGCCTGACCGGCCGGCCGGTGCCGGCCGCCGAGGCGCTCGAGCTCGGGCTGGCCAACGCCGTCGTCCCCGCCGACGCGCTCGACGGGGCGGTCGGCGCGCTGGTCGCCGCGATCACGGCGGCGCCCGTGGGGGCCAGCCGGGAGACCGCGGCACTGGTCCGCTCCGCCGTCCGCAACGACCCGGAGACCCAGGACGCCGCCGAGCGGGCCGCCCAGACCCGGCGCCTGGCCGAGCTGGTCGGCGGCCGCTGAACCGTCGGAGGGCACTGCCAGACTGCCTCCGGAACAGCCCGCCCGGTGGGGGTGTTGGCCGGTCGGGAGAGGGGGTGGCATGGACATGAGCGGTCCCATGACCTCCATGGCGGCGATGCGGTCCTTCCGCCGCGACCCGTCGGTCGTCGCGCGGGAGCTGCCCAAGGGCACCGTCCGGCGCATCCTCGGCATCGCCCGGCCCTACCGGCGCGACCTGACCTGGTTCGTGCTGCTGGTGGTCGGCTCGTCGGTCATCGGTGTGCTGACCCCGCTGCTGGCCGGGCGGATCGTCAACCACATCGCGAGCCTGGAGGGGACGGCGGGCGACGTCGTCCGCATCGCGCTGCTCATCGCCGGTCTCGCGGTCGTCGACGCCGGCATCTCGCTGGCCACCCGCTGGTACTCCGCGCGCATCGGCGAGGGCGTCATCTACGACCTGCGCAGCCGGGTGTTCGAGCACGTCCAGCGGATGCCGGTCGCCTTCTTCACCCGCACCCAGACCGGAGCGCTGGTCAGCCGGCTGAACAACGACGTCATCGGTGCCCAGCAGGCCTTCACCTCGACGCTGTCCGGGGTGCTGTCCAACGCCATCGGCCTGGTGCTCACCGCCGGCGTCATGTTCTCGCTGTCCTGGCAGATCACCGCGCTGTCGCTGGTCCTGGTGCCGGTGTTCGTCCTGCCCGCGCGCCGGATCGGCCGGCGGCTGCAGGAGATCACCCGGGAGTCCTACGGGCTCAACGCCTCGATGAACGCGACGATGACCGAGCGGTTCAACGTCGCCGGCGCGCTGCTGGTCAAGCTCTTCGGCCGGCCCGAGGCGGAGGCCGAGGGGTTCCGGGGCCGGGCCGCGCGGGTCCGCGACATCGGCGTCCTGTCGGCCATGTACGGCCGCACCTTCTTCACCGCGCTCACCCTCGTGGCGGCGTTGGCCACCGCGCTGGTCTACGGCCTCGGCGGGTGGCTGGCCTTCACCGGGTCGCTGAGCCCCGGCGACGTCGTGGCGCTGGCGCTGCTGCTGTCCCGGCTGTACGGCCCGCTGACGGCGCTGTCCAACGTCCGGGTCGACGTGATGAGCGCGATGGTCAGCTTCGACCGCGTCTTCGAGGTGCTCGACCTGCAGCCGATGATCCGCGAGGAGCCCGGCGCCGTCCCGGTGCCCGCGGACGGCCGGTCGATCGAGTTCGACCACGTCTCCTTCAGCTACCCGTCGGCCGCGGACGTCTCGCTACCGTCACTGGAGGACGTGTCGCTGCCCGAGCACGGCGGGCCCACGGCGGTGCTGCACGACGTCTCCTTCCGCGTCGAGCCCGGCCAGCTCGTCGCGCTGGTCGGCCACTCCGGTGCCGGGAAGTCGACCATCGCCAACCTGGTACCGCGGCTGTACGACGCGACCAGCGGCACCGTGCGGGTCGGCGGCATCGACGTGCGGCGGGCCACGCTGGCCTCGTTGCGCGACGCGATCGGCGTGGTCACCCAGGACGCGCACCTGTTCCACGACACGATCCGCGCCAACCTGCTCTACGCCCGGCCGCAGGCGACCGACGACGAGCTGTGGGCCGCGCTGGGCGGCGCCCGCATCGCCGGGCTGGTGCGGTCGCTGCCCGACGGCCTGGACACCGTCGTCGGCGACCGCGGCTACCGGCTCTCCGGCGGGGAGAAGCAGCGGCTGGCGATCGCGCGCGTGCTGCTCAAGGCGCCGGGCATCGTGATCCTCGACGAGGCCACCGCGCACCTCGACAGCGAGTCGGAGGTGGCGGTGCAGCACGCGCTGGACACCGCGCTGGAGGGCCGGACGTCGCTGGTCATCGCCCACCGGCTGTCCACCATCCGCAGCGCCGACCAGATCCTCGTGGTCGACGACGGTCGCATCGTGGAGTCGGGCACGCACGCCGAGTTGCTGGCGCTCGGGGGCCGGTACGCCGACCTCTACCGCACGCAGTTCGCCGTCGGCGAGGGGCGAACGGTCGGCGCGGCGTGACCACTACCGTCACTCCTGTCCCAGCAACGCAGGAGGAGCCAGCGTGACGTCCGCGCACCCGAACGACGCCCAGATCCGCGGTCTCTACGCCCAGTTCCTCGACGGTTGGAACCGACGCAGCGGCGCCGCGGTCGCAGCCGCCTTCGCCGACGACGGGGACATCATCGGGTACGACGGCACCCACCACCACGGGCGTCTGGCCATCGCGGCCGACTTCCGGCAGATCTTCGGGAGCCATCCGACGGCCGCCTACGTCGCGGTGATCCGCTCCGTGCGACCGGTGGCGCCGGGCGTGGCGATGCTGCTGGCCCACGCCGGGATGATCCCGCCCGGGGACAACGACATCGACCCGCGCTACCACACGGTCCACACGGTGGTCGCGGTCGACGAGGGCGCCGGCCGCTGGCGGATCTCCCTGCTCCAGGCCACCCCCGCGGCCTGGCAGCAGCACCCGGGGGGCCGCGAGGCGCTGACCCAGGAGCTGCGGGGGCTGCTCGCAGCCCAGTGACCTGCCGATTCATCATCCCGGTACAGCCACTGTAGGGACTGCCCGAGGCATGGCCCTCCTGCAGGGTCCCGCCGCGAGCTGGCGAGTGGTGGAGGAGGGTCCTCTCACAGCGGTCTCCGGTTGGGTTGACGGGTCGGGGTGAGCGGGTGGGTGGGCCGGTGGCCCCCGATCGGGGTGATACGCCCCCCGGTGCCGGGTCGGGCCGGACGACGCCTTCTGCGTCCCGGGGCGCGTCGGCCGGACACCCTCCCGTGGCGGCTCCACCCCTGCTTACACAGGGAAGCAGGGGTGGAGGTTCCGCACAGGTGCTGCACCCGTGCGGGCTCGTCGGCGGTTGCTGCCGTGCTCGATCCGGGGGCTCTCGGCGGTGTCTCCTCCGCACGACGCGTGCCCGCTCCGTCCGGACTCCCGGGTGACACCGACCCCGCCAACCCACCTGAGAATCGCTGTCAGTGCAGGACCTGCTGTCAGTGGAGGACCTTGAGCCCCACGACGCAGCCGACGATCCCGGCGAGCAGCAGCAGCCGCACCAGGGACGCCGGCTCCTCGCCGGACACCATGGCGATCACGACGGTCAGCACCGCGCCGATGCCGACCCACACCGCGTACGCCGTCCCGACGGGCAGCTCGCGCATCGCGTAGGCCAGCCCCAGCATGCTCAGGAGCAGGGCGACGGCGAACACCACCGACCGCTCGTCCGGGGGCCCGTGGGGGCCCACCCCCATGGGCCCAGACCGCGGGCCTCCCGTCAGGCCGACCAGGCGGCGACCGCGGCGTCGTAGCGGTCGAGCAGGACGGCGGCGATGCGGTCGTCGGGCAGCAGGGGAGCGGTGACCGCGTCCGCGCCGGCCCCGCCGAGCTTGTCGTGGAAGTGGCCGGGCGCCAGCAGGTAGGCGGCGAGCACCACCCGCCGCGCGCCGGCGGCCCGGGCGGCGGCGACGGCCTCGGGCACCGGGGGCTGCGCCGCCGAGCCGTAGCCGGTCGTCACCGGTCCGGTCCAGCGTTCCTGCAGCGCGGCCGCGGTGGCGTCGACGTCGGCGACTGAGCGCGGGTCGCTGGAGCCGGCGGCGGCGAGCACCACGGCGGTGGCCGGGTCGTCGGGGTCGGCGCCGGCGGCGAGCAGCCGGTCGTGCAGGACGGCGACCAGCCGCGGGTCGGGGCCCAGCGGACGGGCGGCGCGGGCCGCGGCGTGCTCGCGCACGGCCCGGGCGATGTCGACGTGCACGTGGTAGCCCCCGGACAGCAGCAGGGGGACGACCACCGCGGGCCGCCCGTCCCCGGCCAGGCCCGCCACGACGTCGGCCACCGTGGGCGGCTGCACGTCGACGAACGCCGCCGTGGTGACCAGGCCGGGGCGCAGTTCGCGGGCGGCGAGGGCCAGCTCGGCGATCAGCCGCCGGCCGGTGGGGTTGCGGGTGCCGTGCGCGCAGGCGACCAGCACCGGCGCACCGGTCACGGCGTCCACGGGTCCGCCTCCGCGGCCGCTGCGCTCCTCGCTCGCCGGCGCTCGCTGCGATGCTCACGCCCACGTCGGCTCACGGCGTCCTCAGCCGCCCACCGTCCACCGCGACAGAGGTGCCGGTGACGTAGGAGGCGGCGGGGGAGAGCAGGAAGGCGGCCACCCGGCCGAACTCGGCGGGCTCGCCGACCCGGCCGAGCGGGATGCCGGCCTCGGCGCAGGCGCGGGCGCGGTCCGGGTCGCCGGAGGCGTCCTCGCGCTCGACGACCAGTTCGGTGGCGAAGGTGCCCGGCAGCAGGCCGACCACCCGGATCCCGCGGGGGGCCAGCTCGTCGGCCAGCTGCTTGGCGGTCATGGCCAGGCCCGGGCGCAGGCCGTTGGAGACCGCCAGGTCGGGCAGCGGGGAGCGGGCGGAGGTGGAGAGCACGAAGCCGATCACGGCGCCCGCGCCGAGGTGGGGGACCAGCGCGCGCACCAGCCGGAGCGGACCGAGCAGCACGGCCTCCATGCCGTCCCGCCAGGCGTCCTCGGGGGTGTCCAGCACGGTTCCGGGCTCCGGGCCGCCGACGCTGATCAGCGCGCCGTCCACCCGGCCTAGCCGGTCCCGGGCGGCCGCGACCAGCCGCTCGGCCGTGTCGGCGGCGGTGAGGTCGGCGGCCAGGCCGTGCGCCGCCGGCGGCCCGCCCAGCGTGGCGACGGCGGCGTCCACGGCGTCGGTGGCGCGCGCGTTCACCAGGACGCGCGCCCCGTCAGCGACGAGGGCCTGGGCCGCCGCGAACCCCAGCCCCCGGCTCGCGCCGGTGACCAGGTATCCGCGGCCGCCCAGGCCCAGGTCCATGCGGGGGATCAGCCGCGCAGCGAGCGCAGCACGTACTGCATGATCCCGCCGTTGCGGTAGTAGTTGGCCTCGCCGGGGGTGTCGATCCGCACGGTGGCGTCGAACTCGACGTCGCCGGCCTTCACCTTCACCGTGCGCGGCGTCTCGCCGTCGTTGAGCGCGGTGATCCCGGTGATGGTGAACTCCTCGTCGCCGGTCAGGCCGAGGGACTCGCGGTCCTGCCCGGCCGGGAACTGCAGCGGCAGCACGCCCATGCCGATGAGGTTGGAGCGGTGGATCCGCTCGTAGCTCTCGGCGATGACCGCCTTGACGCCCAGCAGCGCCGTCCCCTTGGCCGCCCAGTCACGCGACGAGCCCGAGCCGTACTCCTTGCCGGCCAGCACGACCAGCGGGATGCCCTGCTCCTGGTAGGCGACCGACGCGTCGTAGATCGTCGTCGTCTCGCCGGTGAGGTGGTTCTTGGTGACCCCGCCCTCGGTGCCGGGCACCAGCAGGTTGCGCAGCCGGATGTTGGCGAAGGTGCCGCGGATCATCACCTCGTGGTTCCCGCGCCGGGAGCCGTAGGAGTTGAAGTCGCGCCGCTCCACGCCGTGCTCGCGCAGGTACTTCCCGGCCGGGCTGTCGGGCTTGATCGACCCGGCGGGGGAGATGTGGTCGGTCGTCACCGAGTCGCCGAGGACGGCGAGGGTGCGGGCGCCGGTGATGTCCTGCACCGGGGCCGGCTCGGCCGGCATGCCCTCGAAGTACGGGGGCTTGCGGACGTAGGTGCTCTCGGCGTCCCACGCGAAGGTGTCACCGGTCGGCGTGGGCAGGTTCTGCCACTGCTCGGTGCCGGCGAAGACGTCCTCGTAGCTGCGGCCGAACTGCTCGGCCGAGACCGCCTCGTCGATGACCCGCTGGACCTCCTGCGGCGAGGGCCAGATGTCGCGCAGGTACACGTCCTGCCCGTCCTTGCCCGTGCCCAGCGGCTCGGTGGTGATGTCGACGTCCATCGAGCCGGCCAGGGCGTAGGCGATGACCAGCGGCGGCGACGCCAGGTAGTTCATCTTGACGTCGGGGTTGATGCGGCCCTCGAAGTTGCGGTTGCCCGACAGCACCGAGACGACGGCGAGGTCGGCCTCGTTGACCGCGGCCGACACCGGCTCGGGGAGCGGACCGGAGTTGCCGATGCAGGTGGTGCAGCCGTAGCCGACCAGGAAGAAGCCCAGCTTCTCCAGGTACGGGGTGAGGTTCGCCTTCTCGTAGTAGTCGGTGACGACCTTCGAGCCCGGCGCCAGCGTCGTCTTGACCCAGGGCTTGCTCTCCAGGCCGGCCTCGACGGCCTTCTTGGCCAGCAGCGCGGCACCGATCATCACCTGCGGGTTCGACGTGTTGGTGCAGGAGGTGATCGCGGCGATGACCACGTGGCCGTGGTCGACGTAGGTCTCGGTGCCGTCCTCGAGCACCACGCGGGTGGGCTTGGAGGGGCGGTCCGGGACGCGGTCGGGGACGACGTGGTGCGGCTTGCCGGCGTCGCCGTTGCCGTGCGCGAAGGGGCTCACCGGGTCCGAGGCGGGGAAGGACTCCTCCGAGGCCTCGTCGGCGGCCGACTCGGTGTCGCGCGGGGCGTCGTCGTCGTCCTTCTGCATCTCGTCGACCGGCGCGTAGGTGGGCAGCGCCTGCCGGAAGGAGGCCTTGGCGTCGGACAGCGAGACGCGGTCCTGCGGGCGCTTCGGGCCGGCGATCGAGGGGACGACGGTGGAGAGGTCCAGCTCCAGGTACTCGGAGAAGACCGGCTCGCGGGACGGGTCGTGCCAGAGGCCCTGCTCCTTGGCGTACGCCTCGACCAGCGCGACCTGCTCCTCGCTGCGGCCGGTCAGGCGCAGGTAGCCGATGGTCTCCTCGTCGATGGGGAACATCGCCGCGGTCGAGCCGAACTCCGGGCTCATGTTGCCGATCGTGGCGCGGTTGGCCAGCGGCACCGCCGAGACGCCCTCGCCGTAGAACTCGACGAACTTCCCGACCACGCCGTGCTCGCGCAGCATCTCGGTGATGGTGAGCACCAGGTCGGTGGCGGTGGAGCCGTCGGGGAGCTGGCCGGTCAGCTTGAAGCCGACCACGCGCGGGATGAGCATCGACACCGGCTGGCCGAGCATCGCGGCCTCGGCCTCGATGCCGCCGACGCCCCAGCCCAGCACGCCCAGGCCGTTGACCATCGTGGTGTGCGAGTCAGTGCCCACGCAGGTGTCGGGGTAGGCGACGACGCGGTTCCCCTCCTGGCGCGGGAAGACCACGCGGGCCAGGTGCTCGATGTTGACCTGGTGGACGATGCCCATGCCCGGGGGGACGACCTTGAAGTCGTTGAAGGCGCCCTGGCCCCAGCGCAGGAACTGGTAGCGCTCGCCGTTGCGCTGGTACTCGATCTCGACGTTGCGCTCGAACGAGTCCGGGGTGCCGAACACGTCGGCGATGACGGAGTGGTCGATGACCAGTTCGGCCGGCGCCAGCGGGTTGATCTTGCCCGGGTCGCCGCCGATCTCGGCCATGGCCTCGCGCATGGTGGCGAGGTCGACGATGCAGGGGACGCCGGTGAAGTCCTGCATGACCACGCGGGCCGGGGTGAACTGGATCTCCTGGTCGGGCTCCGCGTTCGGGTCCCAGTTCGCCAGCGCGCGGATGTGGTCGGCGGTGATGTCCGCGCCGTCCTCGGTGCGCAGCAGGTTCTCGAGGAGGACCTTGAGGCTGAAGGGCAGCCGCTCTGCGCCCTCCACCGCGTCGAGCCGGTAGATGTCGTAGTCGGTGCCGTCGACGCTCAGCGTCGCCCGCGCTCCGAAGCTGTCCTTGCTGGCTGCCACTTCTCTGCGCCTACCCCTCAGCTGGTCCGTCGCGCTGCTTGCCACCCTGCATCATCCCAGGGCCCCGCCACCCTGCGGAGGTCAGGCGACCCTTCCTCGTCCCGAGAGGCTGCCCCGGGGGGCTCCTCGCGGCCCCTCGACGACCGGGTGAGCTGATCGATCCGGCTCCTGGCTCAGCACCGGGGTGAGCGAGGAGCCGGATGGGTGGTCCGGGCTGATCGTCGGGGGAGGGGCTCCTACGGTGGGCGCCGTGACGCCTCCTGGCTGGCTGACCGGCGCGCGGCGCGTGACCGTGCTCACCGGCGCGGGCATCTCCACCGACAGCGGCATCCCCGACTACCGGGGGCCCGACGGCCTGTGGACCCGCGACCCGGACGCCGAGAAGCTCGTGACGCTGTCCTACTACGTCGCCGACCCCGACATCCGCCGCCGGGCCTGGCTGATGCGCCGCGACACCGCGCCCGACGCCCGGCCCAACGCCGGGCACGCCGCGCTGGTGGACCTGGAGCGGCAGGGCCGGCTGCGGGCGCTGCTCACCCAGAACGTCGACGGGCTGCACCAGGCGGCCGGGTCGTCACCGGATCTGGTCGTCGAGCTGCACGGCACGGTGCACGCCGTCGAGTGCCTCGCCTGCGGCGACCGGACGACGATGGCCGAGGCGCTGGCCCGCGTCGCCGCCGGCGAGCCCGACCCGGCCTGCCGCGTCTGCGGCGGCATCCTGAAGTCGGCCACGGTGAGCTTCGGCCAGACGCTGGACCCGGCGGTCGTCGAGGCGGCGGTGGAGGCGGCGACCGACTGCGACGTCTTCCTCGCCGTCGGCACCTCGCTGACCGTGCACCCGGCGGCCGGGCTGACCGACCTGGCCCAGCAGTCCGGCGCGCGGGTCGTCGTCGTCAACGCCGAGCCGACCCCCTACGACCACCTCGCCGACCTGGTCGTGCGCGAGCCGATCGGGACGTCGCTCCCGCGGCTGCTGGCGCCGTGACGCGGGACGAGCCGTTGGGCCGGGCACGCCGGCAGGCGCTGCTCGCCCGCTACCGCGAGCTGGTGGACGCCGAGCTGCCGCGGCGGGCGCGGGAGGGCCGCTGGGTGGTGACCGCCGACCACTGCTTCGGGCGGATCCTGCTCGACCACGCCGTCGGTGGGCGCTGGTACGACGTGCTGGACCGGCGCCGCTCGCCGGCGTCCGGCCAGCTGGACGACGACCAGCTGGCCGCCGCGGTCGCGCTGGCCGAGCGGGTGCTCGCCGAGGGCGACCCGCTGCTGCGTGCGCTCGACGCGCAGAGCCTGGCCTGGCGCGGCAAGCGACCGAAGCGGTGAAGCTGCTGGCCGTCCACCTGGCGCTGACCGCGGCCTACGCCGGCTTCCAGTGGACGGTGCGGGCGCTGGTCTACCCGCAGTTCGCGCTCGTCCCGCCGGCGGTCTTCCCGGCCTACGAGCGCCGCCATCAGCGGCGGATCACCCGGGTGGTGGGCCCGCTGTTCGCCGGGCAGGGCGTCACGACGTCGTGGCTGCTCGTCGCCCGGCCGGAGGGGACGCCGCTGCTCCCGGTCCTCCTCGGCGCGGCCTGCCTGGCCGTCGTCCTCGGGGCCACCGCGCTGGGCGCCGTCCCGCTGCACCGCCGGCTCGGGACGGCGTGGGACGACGCGGCGTACCGGCGGCTGCTGCGGGTCGACACCGTCCGCGCGGTCGCGGCCACGATCGGGACCGCCGCCGCGCTGGCCGCGCTGCTCGGCTGAGCCGGGGACCACCGGACCACGAACGGCCGCTAGCGTGATCGGCACCACGTCGAGCGGCCGGCCGGCTGGTCGGCCCGAGGACCCGGGAGCCCCGATGCGCGTGCCCTTGACCACCCGAGACTTCCTCGACCGCGCCGAGCTGGTCTACGGCGACCGCGTCGGGATCGTCGACGAGCCCAACCAGCCCGCGCCCTCGCTGGGGGAGGTCACCTACCGGGAGGTCGCCCGGCGCGGGCGCGCGCTCCAGGCCGGCCTCGACGCGCTCGGCGTCGGGGAGGGCGAGCGGATCGCCGTCGTCAGCCACAACGCCGGCCGGCTGCTGGAGTGCCTGCTGGCGCTGCCGTCGTCCGGGCGGGTCGTCGTCCCGGTGAACTTCCGGCTGCAGCCGGACGAGGTGAGCTACATCGTCGGGCACTGCGGCGCGCGGGTCCTCTTCGTCGACCCGGAGCTGGAGACCTCGCTCAAGCGCGTGGAGGCCGAGCACCGGTTCACCACCGGCGAGGAGTACGAGCAGCTGCTGCGTTTCGACACCGAGCCGGTGCCGTGGTCCGAGCCCGACGAGGACGCCACCGCCACGATCAACTACACCAGCGGGACGACGGCCCGGCCCAAGGGCGTGCAGATGACCCACCGCAACGAGTGGGTCAACGCGGTCACCTTCGCCATGCACATGCAGCTCAGCGACCGCGACGTCTACATGCACACGCTGCCGATGTTCCACTGCAACGGCTGGGGCCTGCCCTACAGCACGGCCGGCGTCGGCGCCCGCCAGGTGGTGCTGCGCAAGGTCGACGGCGCGGAGATCCTGCGGCGGGTCGAGCAGCACGGCGTGACCGTCATGGCCGGGGCGCCGGCGGTGTGGAACGCCGTCCTGGACGCCGCGGCCGAGTGGGACGGCGAGGTCCCCGGGCGCGACCGGGTGCGGATCATCGTGGCCGGCGCCCCGCCGCCCTCGAAGACGATCGCGCGGGTCGAGGCGGAGCTCGGCTGGGAGTTCAACCAGATCTACGGCCTGACCGAGACCGCGCCGCTGATCACCATCAACCGGCCGCGCGCCGAGTACGACGACCTGGAGCGCGAGGAGCGGGCCAAGCGGCTCTCCCGGGCCGGGGTGCCGGCGCTGGGCACCCGGCTGCAGGTCAGCGAGTCCGGCGAGGTCCTGGCCCAGGGCAACACGGTTCTCGCCGGTTACTGGAACAACCCCGACGCCTCGGCCGAGGCCCTCGAGGGCGGCTGGTTCCACACCGGGGACGGCGGCAGCATCGACGACGGTGGCTACCTCACCATCTCCGACCGCAAGAAGGACGTGATCATCACCGGCGGTGAGAACGTGTCGTCGATCGAGGTCGAGGACGTCGTCTTCAGCCACCCGGCGGTCGCGGAGGTCGCGGTCATCGGCGTCCCGGACGAGAAGTGGGGCGAGATGGTGACCGCCGTGGTGGTCGTCGCCGAGGGCCAGCAGGTCACCGCCGAGGAGATCGTCGCCCACTGCCGCGGCCGCATCGCCGGGTACAAGATCCCGAAGCGGGTGGAGTTCCGCGACGAGCTGGCCCGCACCGCGACCGGCAAGATCCAGAAGTTCAAGCTGCGCGAGGCCTTCTGGTCGGACTCCGACCGCCAGGTGAACTGAAGAAGGGCCCCTCCAGGAGGTCCCCGAGGCCGTGAGGGGACCTCCTGGAGGGGCCGCGGCGGACACCCCATTTCCGGCAGCGGCATCCCCCCACGTGGGGAGTGCCCGCTCAACCCCTTCCTTGATCTTGTCGTTCCGGCACCGGAGTGCGCCTCCGGGCGCCGGTCGACGAGGTCGTGAGGAAGGTCGGACGTGGGCAGGACGGACGAGCGGGAGAGCCATCCGAGGCGCTCCGGGTGGCTGGCGCGCGCAGCCGGGACGGCGGTCACCGCCCTGGTCCTGGCCGGCCTGGTGCCGGGGACGGCCGTGGCCGCCCCCGGGGACGACGAGGTCGCCGCCGCGCAGACCGGGCGCGACGCCGCGGCCGCCCGCGTCGGCGCGATCAGCGCGCAGCTCGCGCAGGCCCAGGAGCGGGTGGACGCCGCCCGCCGGGGCGCGCAGATCGCGCTGCAGGAGTACGAGGTCCGGCAGGCCGCGCAGGAGGAGGCGCGCGTCGCGGCGGACGCCGCCGCCGCTGCTGCCGAGCGGGCTGCTGCCGAACTGGGGCGCGGCCGCGACCAGGTGGTCGCCTTCGCGCGGTCGAGCTACATGCAGGGCAGCACCACCCCGGGGACGGCCGCGCTGGTCACCGCCGAGGGTCCGGCCCAGCTGGTGGAGCGGGCCGCGCTGCTCGAGGCCGCGGGCGGCCACCGGGTCGACGTCGTCGCCGAGCTGACCGTCCTGGAGCAGCAGGCCGCCGCGGCGGACGTGGCGGCGCAGACCGCGGTGCGGAC
Source organism: Geodermatophilus siccatus (assembly GCF_900103785.1). GTDB lineage: Bacteria > Actinomycetota > Actinomycetes > Mycobacteriales > Geodermatophilaceae > Geodermatophilus > Geodermatophilus siccatus. The sequence continues at coordinate 310,969 of NZ_FNHE01000004.1, forward strand.
GGCCGACGAGGCCGAGGACGCCGCGGCCGGGGCCCTGGCCAGCGCCCAGGAGCAGGAGGTCTCGGCGCGCGCCCAGGCCGCCGAGCTCGCCGACCGGCGCGAGGTGCTGGAGGCCGAGCTGGCCGAGGCGCAGGAGGTCCTCTCCGGCACCCGGGGTGCGGCTGCCGCGGCAGCTGCTGCCGAGGCCGCGACCGCCGCGGCGCAGGCGCGCCCGCCGGCGCCGAGCACGCCGTCGGTCTCCTCGTCGGCGGGGTCCCCGGAGCGGAGCGCGTCGTCCTCCGGCTCGTCCTCGTCCTCCCGCGGTGGCTCGCCGACCGGCACGGACACCACGGCCGGCGATCCGGCCGGGTCGGTGGTGCAGCGGGCCATCGCGGCGGCGAAGAGCCAGCGGGGGCTGCCCTACAGCTGGGGCGGCGGCAACGCCAACGGCCCGACGTGGGGCATCCCGCCGGACACCGACGTGTTCGGGTTCGACTGCTCGGGCCTGACCGAGTACGCCTACGCGCAGGCCGGCGTGCGGATCGGCGGCACGAGCCGCGAGCAGTACTGGCGCTTCCGCGACCGGACGGTGGCCGCCGACGACCTGCAGCCCGGCGACCTGGTGTTCTGGGGCGAGACCGCCGACCACACGTCGATCTACCACGTGGCGCTCTACATCGGTGGCGGCCAGGTCGTCCAGGCGCCGCAGAGCGGGGACGTCGTGCGCATCTCGGACATGTGGTTCGGCCGCGACTACTACGGCGCCGTCCGGCCGACCGCCTGACGGAGAGCCAGCCTTCCCCCACGCCTCGCGAGCTCGGCGCGGGACCCTGGAGGACGGCCGTTCCAGCACGTCGCCAGGCTCGCGGCGGCCGCCTGCAGGGACCGAGGGGACCCGGGACGGGGTCAGGAGATGGGGCGTCGGGCAGCCACGGGGGGAGCTGCCCGACGCAGGACCGAGGCTAGCAGTCGGCGGGGGCTGCGGGCAGGTGTGTGCACGCGTCCCGTGCTCCCCGGGCGTCGCTCACCGTCGGTGTCCGATCGGCTCGCCCGCGTGCGTGCCCAGCTGGCCCCCAGGAACGTGTAGGACACTGGCGGGGACGGGCACGCCGCCCGTCGCCGGCCCCGCGGCGCCTCGTCGGACCCGGGGCCGTGGACCGGCACGATCAGGGAGTTCCGTGAGCAGCGCCGCCAGCACCCCGCTCGACCAGTCCGCCGGGCAGCCGGTCCCGCCGTCGGTCGACGCCGCCCGCCTGGAGCGGGTGCTGTTCGAGATCAAGCGGGTGATCGTCGGTCAGGACCGGCTGGTCGAGCGGATGCTCGTCTCCCTGCTGGCCCGGGGCCACGTGCTGCTCGAGGGCGTCCCCGGCGTGGCCAAGACCCTCGCCGTCGAGACGCTGGCCACCGTCGTCGGCGGTCGCTTCGCCCGCCTGCAGTTCACCCCCGACCTCGTGCCCGCCGACATCATCGGCACCCGCATCTACAAGGCGGGGCAGGACGCCTTCGACACCGAGCTGGGCCCGGTGTTCGCCAACTTCGTGCTCACCGACGAGATCAACCGCGCGCCGGCCAAGGTGCAGTCGGCGCTGCTGGAGGTGATGGCCGAGCGCCAGGTGTCGATCGGCGGGGTCACCCACCCGCTGCCCGACCCGTTCCTCGTGCTGGCCACCCAGAACCCGATCGAGTCCGAGGGCGTCTACCCGCTGCCCGAGGCCCAGCGCGACCGCTTCCTCATGAAGGTGCTCGTCGACTACCCGAGCCCGGAGGAGGAGCGCGAGATCATCTACCGGATGGGCTCGACCCCGCCGGTGCCCGAGACCGTCCTCGGCCCCGAGGACCTCGTGCGCATGCAGCGCACCGCCTCGCAGGTGTTCGTGCACCACGCCCTCGTCGACTACGTCGTCCGGCTGGTGGTCGCCACCCGCGCGCCGCGCGAGCACGGCATGGAGGACGTCGCGCAGTGGGTCTCCTACGGCGCCAGCCCGCGCGCCTCGCTCGGGCTGATCGCCGCCGGCCGTGCCCTGGCGCTGGTGCGCGGCCGCGACTACGTGCTGCCGCAGGACGTCCTCGACGTCACCGCCGACGTGCTGCGCCACCGGCTGGTGCTCTCCTACGACGCGCTGGCCGACGGCGTGCCCGCCGACCACGTGGTCAGGAGGATCCTGCAGACCGTGCCGCTGCCGCAGGTGGCCCCGCGCCAGCGCTCCGGCGGCTTCGGCCCCGCTACCCCCGGCGGCCCCTCGGTGCCGGCCGCGCCGCCGTTCGGCGCGCCGCAGTTCGGCCCGCCCGGACCGCAGTACGGCCAGCCGGGGCAGCCCTACAACGGCCCCGGCCAGCCCGGTCCCGTGCCGCCGACCGGTCCCTTCGGTGCCCCGGCCCAGCCGGCCGCGGGTCAGCCCGGCCCGGCGCCGCAGGTCCACCCGGACCCGTCCGCCAACGGCGCCGAGCGCGGGTCCTCGCCGACGTGATCCTGCGTCGCCGGTCCGGCGGCGCCACGACTCCGGAACAGGCCCCGGAGCAGGCCGGCCCTCCGCCCACCCCGGGTTCCGGCATCGACCCCGGGGCCGGGGACGGCGCCCCGCCGCACTTCGCCGAGGGCCCGGCCGACGTCCTGCTGCAGCGCCTCGAGCTGACCGTCCGGCGCCGGCTCGACGGGTTGCTGCAGGGCGACCACCTCGGCCTGGTGCCGGGCTCGGGCACCGAGGCCGGCGACTCCCGCACCTACCACCCGGGGGACGACGTCCGGCGGATGGACTGGCCGGTGACCGCGCGCACCCAGGTGCCGCACGTCCGCGAGACGATCGCCGACCGCGAGCTGGAGACCTGGGCGGTGGTCGACCTCTCGGCCAGCCTCGACTTCGGCACCGCCAACTGCACCAAGCGCGACCTGGCCATCGCCGGGCTGGCCGCGGTCAGCCACCTCACCGTCCGCGGCGGCAACCGGCTGGGCGCCGTCGTCACCACCGGCGAGCGGGTCGACCGCTACCCGGCCACCGCCGGACGGCTGGCCGCCGACCGGCTGCTGCGGGCCGTCGTCGCGACGCCGCGGGCCGCCGGCGGGCGCCGGGGCGACCTCGCCGCCGCGCTGGAGTCGCTGCGCCGTCCACCGCGCCGCCGCGGCCTGGTGGTCGTCGTCTCGGACTTCCTGGGCTCCGACGCCCAGGGCGCGCCCGACTGGGAGCGCCCGCTGCGAGGCCTGAGGGCCCGGCACGAGCTGCTGGCCATCGAGGTGGTCGACCCGCGGGAGCTGGAGCTGCCCGACGTCGGCCTGCTCACCGTCGTCGACCCGGAGACCGGCCAGACCCTGGAGGTGCCCACGGGCGACGCAGGCTTCCGGGCCCGCTTCGCCGAGGGCGCCGCGGCCCAGCGGCGGGCCATCGCCGCTGCGCTGCGCCGCGCCGGTGCCGGGCACCTGCAGCTGCGCACGGACCGCGACTGGCTGATGGACGTCGTCCGATTCGTCGCGGACCGACGACGGGCGGGCTCCGGAGGCGCGTCCCGATGACACCTCGCGACCGCCGGCGCGCCGGCAGCGGAGGAGCCTCCCGATGAGCTTCCAGGCCCCGTGGTGGCTGCTCGGCCTGCTGGCGGTCGTCGCGCTGGTGGCGCTGTACGTGGTGCTGCAGCTGCGTCGCAAGGCCTACGCCGCCCGGTTCACCAACGTCGCGCTGCTGGGCACGCTGGTGCCCAGGCGCCCCGGCTGGCGGCGGCACCTGGCCTTCGGGCTGGTCGCGCTCGGGCTGGCCGCGCTGATCGTGTCCCTGGCGGTGCCCAGCACCGAGGTGCGGGTGCCGCGGGAGCGGGCGACGGTGGTCATGGCCGTCGACGTCTCGCTGTCGATGCAGGCGACCGACATCGAGCCCAGCCGGTTCGAGGCGATGCAGGTGGCGGCCAAGCAGTTCGTCGACGTGCTGCCCGAGCGGATCAACCTCGGCCTGGTGTCCTTCGCCGGCACCGCGACCACGGTGGTCACACCGACGACCGACCGCGGTCAGGTGCGCACCGCGATCGACAACCTGGAGCTGGCCGAGTCGACCGCGATCGGCGAGGCGGTGTTCACCTCGCTGACCGCCATCGAGAACTTCCAGTCGTCGCTGGACGCCGACGGCGAGGAGGTGCCGCCGGCGCGGATCGTGCTGCTCTCGGACGGCTACAACACCGTGGGCCGCCCCGACACGCAGGCCGTCGACGCCGCGCTGGACGCCGGCATCCCCGTCTCCACCATCGCGTTCGGCACCGACTACGGCACCCTCGACCTCGACGGCGAGCGGGTCCCGGTGCCGGTCGACCGCGCGACGCTCGAGGAGATCGCCGACCGGACCGGCGGCAGCTACAGCGAGGCCGCCAGCGCCGCCGAGCTCGAGCAGGTCTACCAGGACCTCGGCAGCCAGATCGGCTACACGACCGAGCCGCGCGACGTCAGCTACTGGTTCGTCCGCGGCGGGGTGCTGTTCGCGCTGCTCGGCGTCGTCCTCAGCCTGCTCTGGACCAACCGCCTGCTGTAGGGGCAGCACGCAGCAGCGTTCACGGCCGCCGGCGCATGCCGTCAGCGGCAGCACCGTCACCGGGCCGCAGGTGACCTGCTCGCGGCCTGCGCCACCCAGGCCGTGATCGGGTGCTCCGGACCGAGCACTCCCCGGCAGCGCCGCAGGGTGTCCTGCCCCAGGACGCGGGCCGGTCCCGCCTCGCCCAGCCGGTCCAGGGCGTGGGTCAGGGCGGCGGCCGCCCACAGGGTGATCGGGTGGTCCTGGCCGAGGGTCCGGTGGGAGCGCTGCACGGTGTCCTCGCCGAGCGTGCGGGCCCTGGCCGCTTCGCCCTGCGACGCCAGTGCGAGGGTCAGCCCTCCCTCGACCAGGAGGGTGATCACGTGGCGCCGGCCGAGCACCCGGCACCGCAACGTGTCTTCCCCGAGCTCGCGAGCTGCCTCCGTCTCACCCAGTTGCACCAGAGCGTGGGTCAGGGCGCCCGCGGCCCAGAGGCTGACCACGTGTCCGGGCCCGAAGACCCTGCGGCAACGCCGCAGCGTGTCCTCGCCGAGCTCGCGGGCCGGCTCGGCCTCACCCAGCACGACCAGGGCGACGGCCAGGGTGGCCGCCGCCAACAGGGTGGTCGCGTGGTCGGGGCCGAAGACCCGGCGGCAACGCCGCAGCGTGTCCTCGCCGTGCTCGCGGGCTGCCCCCACCTCACCCAGCACGACCAGTGCGACGGTCAGGGCCGTCGCCGCCAGCAGGGTGGTCGCATGGTCCGCGTGCAGCACGCGGAGGCAACGCTGCAGGGTGTCCTGGCCCAGGACGCGGGCTGCCCCGGCTTCTCCCACCTGGTTCAGCACGAGCGTGAGCGCGGCCGCCGCCAACAGGGTGGTCGCGTGGTCGGGGCCGAGCACCCGGCGGCAACGCTGCAGCGTGTCCTCGCCCAGGGGCCGGCCGCGTGCCGCGTCCTTCAGGAAGAACAGGTCCAGGGTGAGACTGGTCGCCGCGGCCAGGGTGTCGGGGTGGTCGGGACCGAGGAGCGACCGCCAGCGGTCGAGCAGCGGTTCGCAGACAGCCCGGCTGCCGTGGCCGTCCCCGTGGGCGTGGAGGTAGCGGACGGTGTCCAGGACGAGTCGGCGGCTGACCGGCGAGTCATCACCCAGGGGGCCGGTGGCGAGCACGTGCGGGGTCAGCTCGGCGTAGGCAGGCCAGCTGGCCGGATCCTCCGGGTCGCCCGGGGAGGCGGCGGCCAGCAGCGACAGCACCTGGTGCGCTGTGGCCTGCCGCCGGCCGGGAGGCAGCTGGCGGCGGACCACCGCCTGCACCAGGCGGTGCACCTGGAAGCTGTCGGGGTTCCGGCGGGCCAGGGAGTAGCCGACCAGTGCTCCGACGGTGTCGGCGAGGGCATCGGGGTCGGCAGCGGTGGTCCGCAGCGGCTCGTCGAGGACCCGTGCGTGGGCGCTGACGAGTGACAGCGGGATGGGTTCGGGGGCGAGGAAGGCGGCGAGTTCGAGCAGCTGCACCGCAGCGGGGTCGTCGTTCCTGAGCCGCTCCAGCGACAGCGCCCAGGTGGTGTCGATCCGGCCCTGGTAGCCCAGGACGTCGCCGCGGGCCAGCAGGTCGGCCCGGCAGGTGCGGAAGCGGCGCAGGTAGTCGGCCGCCGGCAGGTTCGTCTGTTCCAGGTACCCGGCGGCCTGGGCGGCGGCCAGGGGCAGGTCGCCCAGGGAGGCGGCGATCTTGTCGGCCAGCTCCGCGTCCAGTGCCGGGATGCGAGCCCGGAGCAGGGCGATGGTCTCGGCCCGGGTGAGCACGTCGACCTCCATCCGCCCGCCGAGCGCTCCCCAGCCGGGGGAGCGGGAGGTGATCAGCAGGTGCCCGGCCCCGTCGGGCCGGTAGCCGGCGACGTCCTGGGGGTGTTCGGCGTTGTCGAAGACCAGCAGCCACCGGTCCCGGTGGCGGAGTTCGGCGAGCAGCCGGTCGACGGTGTCGGTCACCGTGGCCGCGGCCGGCACACCCAGCCGGGCGGCCAGCCCGGCGAGCTGGTCGGGGATGAGCACCGGTTGCTCGGCGTCGACCCACCACACCACGTCGTAGTCGGCGGCGAAGCGGTGCGCGTACTCGATGGCCAACTGGGTCTTGCCCACCCCGCCCAGCCCGTACAGCGTCTGCACCGCCAGCGTCGCCCCCTCCGCGCGCAGTCGCCGCCGCAGCTCGGCCAGCACGTCGTCCCGTCCGGTGAAGTGGGGGTTGCGGGCCGGCGCCCTCCACACCTGCTGCCGCGACACGGGGGCAGGTGAGCGCGGCACCTCGGCCGTGACCGCAGGCGCGGGCTCCGCCGGTGGGGTCCAGTCGAGGCCGGGGTCGTGCGCGAGGACGGCGGCCTCGAGCTCCTGCAGTGCGCGGCCGGGGTCGATGCCCAGTGCCTCGGCGAGGATGCGGCGGGCTCGCCGGTGGGCACCCAGGGCCTCGGCCTGTCGACCCGAGCGGTAGAGAGCGACCATGAGCATCCCGTGCAGGCCCTCGTGCAGGGGGTGCTCGGCGACCAGGTACTCCAGCTCGCTGACGAGCTGGACGTGGCGGCCCAGGGCCAGCTCCGCCTCCAGGCAGGCCTCGAGCGCACCCAGCCGCAGCTGCTCGAGGCGCGGGACCTCGGCGCGCGCGAACGGTTCGTCGACGAACTCCGCCAGCGGCTGCCCTCGCCACAGCCCCAGGGCCTCCCGCAGCGTGCCCGACGCCCGTGCCGGCGCCGTCCGCAGCACCTCGGTGCCCTCGCGCACCAGACGCTGGAAACGGCGCAGGTCCAGCCGCTCGGGGTCGAGGTCGAGCACGTAGCCGGGCCCGCGCCGCTGCAGCACCGCGACACCGGCGCGGTCGGGGTCGTCCTCGGCCTGGAGGACCCTCCGCAGCCGCGACACGTAGACCTGCAGGGTGTTGACGGCGCTCGCCGGTGGCTGCTCCCCCCACAGGCCGTCGACGAGGACGTCGCTGGGGACCACCTCGTCGAGGTGGAGCGCCAGCATGGCCAGCACCGCCCGCTGCTTTCCACCCCCGAGGGCGAGCGTCCCACCTGCGACCCGGACCTCCAGCGGGCCCAGGATCCGAAGGTCCATGGCGGATCCCTCCGCTCCGACCGGTGACCGGGCCGATCCGGTCACCCGGCCACCGGCGACCGGACGTCTGCCGTCGTGCACGCAGCGCCACCACCCAGCGTTCCTGGCTGCAGCCGCCCGTTCAAGCCGTTTCAGCGGCGCTTCAGCGCTCCTCCAGACCCCCTCGCCACCCTCTGTGGTGGCTCCCCGTCCCCTCGGGGGAGCGCCTGACCACACGGAACGGATCGATGTCGCCATGGCACCACGGACCCACCCCGGTACCGCGACCGGCAGCAGCACCCCGGAGCTGCTGGAGCTGGCGGCCCGAGGCGACCAGGAAGCGTGGGGACGACTGGTCGAGGAGTACGACGGTCTCGTCCGCTCCGTGGCCCGGTCGTTCCGCCTGCAGGCGGCGGACGTCCACGACGTCGCGCAGACGACCTGGCTGCGCCTGGTGCAGCACCTGCACACCATCCGCGACCCGGAGCGGCTCGCGGGGTGGCTCGCGGTCACCGCGCGGCGTGAGGCGCTGTCCGTCCTGCGCGCGGCCTCGAGAGAAGCCCCGGGACCGGTGGTCGACGAGACGCCCGACGCCACGGTCGACCTCGAGCGGAGCGTCGTGGACCGCGAGGTGGCGCGCGAGCTGTGGGGTTCGGTGGAGCGCCTCTCACCCCGGCAGCAGCAGCTCCTCGTCGCACTGTTCCGGGAGGAGCTGGACTCCTACGACGACGTCGCGGCGAGGTGTGCCATGCCGGTCGGGAGCATCGGCCCGACGCGGGCGCGGGGACTGTCCCGGCTCCGGCGGGAGATCACCGAGCGGGGCCTGGGGCCGGCCGACCTGTGATCGTCCACGCCCGCACCCCGCCCTGACCGGGGTGGGTCCGTGCGGGTCACCCGCACGGACCCACCGCGCTCAGCGGGAGGGGTCGAGGACGAGCTTGCCGGTGGTGCGGCGGGCGAGCAGGTCCTGGTGCGCCTCGCGGACGGCCGACAGCGGGTAGCGGCCGCCGACCACCGGGCGCAGCGCGCCGTCGGCCACCAGGGGCAGCAGCTCGGTCATGGCGTCGTCGAGCATCGCGGGCCGGGCCATGCAGTGGGCCAGCCAGAAGCCGACGACCGCGCGGCTCTTCTGCAGCAGCACCCCCGGCGGGACGGCGGCGGTCTCCTGGCGGGCGGCCATCCCGTAGGTGACCACCCGGCCGAACGGGGCCAGCGCGGACAGCGAGCCGGCGAAGACGTTGCCGCCGGTCATCTCCAGGACGACGTCGACCGGGCGGCCGCCGTTGGCCTCGCGCAGCGCGGCGGTGAAGGCCCTGGGGTCGTCGTCGGCGAGGGCCGGGTCCACGGAGGCGTCAGCGCCGAGCTCCTCGGTGAGCGCCCGCTTCTCCGGGCTGGACGCGGTGGCGATCACCCGGCCGGCGCCCCAGCGGCGGGCCAGCTGCACGGCCAGCGACCCGACGCCGCCGGCGCCGGCGATGACGACGACGGTCTCGCCGGCGGCCAGGTGGGCGCTGGTGCGCAGCAGGTGGTAGGCCGTGCTGCCCTGCAGGACGACGGCCAGCGCCTGCTCGTCGGTCACGCCGTCGGGCACCTGCCAGGTCAGCCGCGGGTGTGCGGCGACCTTCTCGGCGTAGCCGCCGCCGTCGAGCAGCCCGACCACCCGCGGGCCGCCGCCGGCCGGCGTCCCCACGAACTCCGCGCCCGGCACCAGCGGCAGCTGCTGGGCGGCGAGGTAGCTGTTCTCGATCTGGTGGGTGTCGGCGTAGTTGACGCCGGCGGTGGAGACGTCGAACAGCTGCTGACCCTCGCCCGGCGTGGGGTCGGGCAGGTCGACGACGTCGAGGACCTCGGGGCCGCCGAAGCGGGTGATCTGCACGGCTCGCATGCAGCCGAGGCTAGGGCTCCACCCACGGGCAACGACGAGGGAGCCCGGACGGACGGGGCCGCGATCACCCCTCGCAGCACGCCCGGTGCAGCCACTCCGGCTCGTGCCACCAGTGCGTCCGGTCGTGAGGGTGGTCGCCGAGCCGCCAGCCGGGGGACGCTCCCGCGGGTGCCCGGACGAGCGCGGGGACGGCGGATGACCGGGCGCGCTCGTCGAACGGCGCGAGCAACCCGTCGACGGTGTGCAGCCGCCCGCCGACCATCACCTGCGCCACGTCCGCGGCCGCGCGGATGTCGGCGAGCGGATCGCCCCGGACGAAGGACAGGTCGGCCTGCGCGCCGGGCCGCACGACGCCGAGCCGGTCCTCCGCGCCCAGCCACCGGGCCGGGTTGCGGGTCGCCGTGACCAGCGCCTCGTACGGGGTGAAGCCGCCGCCGACCATGGCGCGCAGGTTGGCGTGCAGCGAGATGGCCACGTTGTCCAGCGGGGCGTCGGTGCCGGCGATGACGAACCCGCCGCCGCGGTGGATGCGCAGGAGCATGTCGACGTTGCCGGCCAGCAGCGCGCGGGTGGTCGCCCCGGCCGGGCCTGCGGCCTGCGCCACCCGGTCCAGCAGCAGCTGGTACTCCCACGCCGGGTACAGGGTGCGGGTGCGCCGGTCCTCCACGAGTGCCGGGTCGTCGACGTGCACGACCGTGGAGGTGAACAGCGTCGGGGTGATCGACATCCCCGACGTGGTGAACAGGGCGACCACGTCGTCGTACGCCCGGCCGAGGCGGCTGACCGTGTGCGAGTAGCCCAGGCGGTTGGTGGCGCCGGTGTGCTCCATGCCGTCCATGCCGATCGTGGCGGCCGGGTAGAGGTAGTGCGACGTCAGCCGGAGCCCGAGGTCGTGGGCCAGCCGCACGGCGCGTCTCTGCAGCCGCACCGGCAGCCGCACGTAGGTCTTGACCAGGTCGTAGCGCAGCCGGCGGGCGCGGTGCATCTCCAGGTCCAGCTGCTCGGCCGAGAGCGTGGGCCGCATGAAGTTGTAGTAGACGCGCGAGCCGTCGATCGCCTCCCCTGTCGCGAACAGGCGCGGGCCGACCAGGGTGCCCGCGGTGAGCGCCTCGCGGGTCTCCTGCATCTGGTACGCGGGGTCGCCGGGCGAGCGGGTGGTGGTGATGCCGTAGCTGAGCCAGACCAGGCCCTGCCGGGCTCCCCAGGCCCGCCCGCGCAGGTGCCAGTGGACGTGGGCGTCGATGAGCCCCGGCATCACCGTGAGCCCGGAGGCGTCGACGTCGGGACGGCGGGCGGGGTCGTGCGGGCGCACCGCGGCGATGCGCGACCCGTCGAGCACGACGTCCACGTCCGGGCGCAGCTGTCGCGCGACGCCGTCCCAGAGCCGGCCGGCGTGGACGGTGCGCGGCTCGCGCACGCTCGCCCGGGTGTAGGTGAGGTCCAGCGGCACCGTGGTCGCCGGGTTCCCGGCGATGGTCGTCCGCCGCAGCCGGCCGCCGCTGAGGTAGAGCAGGGTGCGCTCGTCGAGCCAGACCGGGGAGTCGGTGATCTCGCTGGTGACGGCGCGCGGCGTGCCGGCGGGGCGGCCGGTCGGGCCGACCGGCACGACGTGCAGCAGGCTCTCGACGACGAAGGCCAGGTGCCGCCCGTCGGGGGAGAAGACCGGCCCGTCGTCGCCGCGCGTCGACAGCGAGCGGAACGGCATCGGCTCGACGTACTCGAGGGCGCCGGAGGCGACGTCGACGAACAGCAGTTGGCTGGTGCCCTCCCGGAAGCGCCCGGAGAACGGCTTGACCGCGGCCAGGACCAGCGTGCGCCCGTCGGGGGACCAGCTCATCCGGCCGGGCTGGAACAGGGCCGGCGTGACCGGTCGCGCCTGCAGGGTGTCCAGGTCGAGGATGCTGCCGACGCCGTTCTGGTCCTGGTAGGCGACCTGCCGGCCGTCGGGGGAGAAGCGCGGCGCCGTCTGCGCGCCGGGCAGGGCGGTGATCCGGCGGTCGGTGCCGGTGCCGAGGTCGTGCAGCCACAGGTCGGCCTCCCCGGCCCGGTCGCTGGCGTAGACCAGGCTCCGGCCGTCCGGGGCGAAGTCGGGGTCGGAGGAGAAGTACCCGTCGGCGACCCGTCGGCGCGGTCGGCCGCTCCCGGCCACGTCGGCGGTCCACAGCGCGTTCAGGGCCCGGAAGGCGATCCGGCGACCGTCGCGCGACGCGACCGGGCCGGCGATGCCGAGCGCCTGCCGCGTGCCCGTGGAGCCGAGGTCGGGGCGCCGGGGCTCCGGGCGACGCGTCCGCACGGGCACGACCGCGGTGAACGGGACCTCGCCGGGGGACCCGTCGACCAGCTGCCGCCAGATGCGCCCGTCGGCGGTGTAGACGAGCTCGTCGTCGGACGACCACGACGGCGGGAGGGCGAAGACGTCGCGTCCCTGGGTGACCTGCTTGCCGTCGACCACGAGGTCGCTGCGTGCGCCGGTCAGGCGCACGTGCGCGAGCCGGCCCGATCCGGGCGAGTACGACGGGCCGTGGACGGAGCTGCCCTCGACGGTCGGCACGAGCGTGCGGCGGGCCCCGCCGGCGAGGACCACCTCGTCGATGCGGTTCGCGTCGACGGTGAAGGCGACCCGGGCGCCGTCGGGCGACACCGTCGGCTCCGCGTCCTCACCCGGACCGCCGGTGACGCCGCGGACCTGTCCGGTCGCGAGGTCGAGCAGGTGGATGTCGTACGTGCCGGCACCGGCGCGATCGGAGGAGAGCAGCAGCCCCGAGCCGTCGGGCAGCCACCGCGGCTCCCGGTGGTCGTACGGGCCGGAGGTGTGCTGCGTGAGCCCGCTGCCGTCGGCACGGATCGTCCACAGGTGGAAGTTGCCGTCGCGGTAGGACTGGAACGCGATCGTCCGCCCGTCCGGCGACCAGGCGGGCCGGGTGGCGTCCTGCAGGTCGTCGGTGAGCCGTCGGGCCGGGCCGCCGCCCATGGGCAGCACCCAGATCGACACCACCAGGTCGAGGGCGAGCTCCCGTCCGCCGGGCGATGCGGCGACCATGACGTTGGTGCCCTGCCGCAGCGTCGTGGGGAGGTCGTCCACCGCTCGCGCGGGCGGAGCCCACGGGATCGGCAGTGCGGCGGCCGCGGCGAGCAGTCCGCCGGCCTGCAGCACGCGCCGCCGGGTGATCCCGGCGGAGGAGCCCGGTACGTCGTCGCTCGGGCGCTGGAACCGGTCCGGCACGAGGGCCTCCTGCGGCCGCCCACCCCCTCGTGTCCCCGGGTGGGGACGATGGGTCACCGGGCATCCTCCCGCTGCCCACAGCGGCGCGTCGAGGGCCCGTCACGATGTGCGGTCGCAGCCAGCTGCCGTGCCACCGGCGGAGCCTGCGGTCGGCTCGACGAGCGGGCCGGTGATGAGTGTCGGCGCATGCCACGCCAGCCGCTGGAACCTCGTGGAGCCGGCCGTCGCCGGGGACGGGATCGGGGAGGTCGACGACGTCGAGGACCTCGGGGCCGCCGAAGCGGGTGATCCGCACAGCCGGCCTGGCAGATCTGCCTGACGGGGTCCGGGCGGCTGGACCCCGCGAACAGCGACGGTGCTCAGCGCCTCGTCCGCCAGCGGAACGCGACCACCCCGTGACGCATCCGGGTGGGCACTCGAAGCGCCCGGACCCCCGGCGACGAAACCCCTCGGTACGCGACGGCCGGCCGCGATCCTCGTGCCGGGGACCGCCCCGTGGCGGTGCGGCGGACGACGGCCTGCCTGGTCCCCCATCCCATCCAGTGCCGAGCCCGGGAGACAGGAATGAGCAGCATCACGACCGCTGACGGCACCGAGATCTTCTACAAGGACTGGGGCACGGGCCAGCCCATCGTGTTCAGCCACGGCTGGCCGCTGTCGGCCGACGACTGGGACACGCAGCTGCTGTTCTTCCTGCGGCAGGGCTACCGGGTCATCGCGCACGACCGGCGCGGACACGGCCGCTCGAGCCAGACCGGGCACGGGCACGACATGGACCACTACGCCGACGACCTGGCCGCCCTGACCGAGCACCTGGACCTGCGGGACGCCGTGCACGTCGGACACTCCACCGGTGGTGGGGAGGTCGTCCACCACATCGCTCGCCACGGCGAGGACCGCGTGGCGAAGGCGGCCATCCTCAGCGCGGTGCCCCCGCTCATGGTGCAGACCGAGGACAACCCGGGCGGCCTGCCCAAGAGCGTGTTCGACGACCTGCAGGCCCAGCTGGCCGCCAACCGCTCGGAGTTCTACCGCGCGCTGCCGGCCGGGCCGTTCTACGGGTTCAACCGGCCCGGGGTCGAGCCGTCCGAGGCCATCATCCAGAACTGGTGGCGGCAGGGGATGATGGGCGGCGCGAAGGCGCACTACGACGGGATCGTGGCCTTCTCGCAGACCGACTTCACCGAGGACCTGCGGAAGATCACGGTGCCGGTGCTGGTCATGCACGGCGACGACGACCAGATCGTCCCGTACGCCGACTCGGCACCGCTGTCAGCGGAGCTGCTGCAGAACGGGACCCTGAAGACCTACGCGGGCTTCCCGCACGGTATGCCGACGACGCAGGCCGAGACGATCAACGCCGACCTGCTGGAGTTCATCCGGTCCTGACCGGTCCCGGCGCCGTCACACTGCCCGTCGTCCGGCCGTCGGGGACCGGGTCCCGCCCCGGTCCCGTGCCGAGGGATGCTGGACCCGTCGGCCCTGAGCGTGTCATGGCCCGATCAGGGTGCCGGCGACCGGGAACGACGGAGGAGGGCCTCATTCCGGCTGACCAGATCCTGGACGAGGCGACGCGGATCGCCGATCTGCTGCTCGACGTCCAGACGCGGGTGAACGGGCAGATCGACGCCGCGCTGACCGAGCTGCTGCCCGGGGTCCAGCAGCGACTGGGCGTCTCGCCGGCGGACGGCGTCGACCCCTCCGGCCTGGTGAACACCAGGATCACCGGTCTGAGCGTCGTGGTGACCCCGGCCGCGGTCGCCACCGTCGTCCCGCTGCCGGCCGGGTCCGCCGCCACGACGCGGGCCGGGCGTCGCGCCGTGACCGAGATCGTCGCCGGCCGCGACGACCGCCTGGCCGTCATCGCCGGCCCCTGCTCGATCCACGACCCGGAGGCCGCGCTGGAGTACGCCGCCTTCCTCGTCCGCATGCGGGAGCGGCACGGCGACGACCTCGAGATCCTGATGCGGACCTACACCGAGAAGCCGCGGACCGAGGTCGACTGGAAGGGGTTCGCCTACGACCCGTTCCTCGACGGGTCCAGCCGGATCAGCGTCGGGCTGGTCGCGACCCGGCTGCTCATGTGCCGCATCACGGCCCTGGGCGTGCCGGTGGCGGCCGAGCCGCTGAACGCGCTCACGCCGCAGTACGTCAACGGACTGGTCACCTACAACGGCGTCGGCGCGCGCAACGTCACCGACCAGACCGCCCGGGAGCGGGTGTCGGGCTTCTCGTCCGTCGTCGGCTTCAAGAACTCCCCGGAGGGCAGCATCGACGCCGCCGTCTCGGCCGTGCTGACCGCGCGGGCCCCGCACGAGTTCCTCGGCGTCGACCACCACGGCGTGAGCGCCCAGCTGTCGACGACCGGCAACGACACCGCCCACGTGATCCTGCGCGGGAACAAGGACGGCCCCAACCACTCCGCCGCGCACATCGCCGAGACGAAGCGGAAGCTGGCGCAGCGCGGGTTGCCGGAGGTGGTCGTCGTCGACGCCTCCCACGGCAACAGCCAGAAGGACCACCGGCGCCAGATCCACGTCGTGCGGGACCTGGCCGGGCAGGTCGCCGGCGGTGAGCGGGCGATCCGCGGCGTGATGGTGGAGAGCAACCTCGTCGCCGGGCGGCAGGACCTCGACCGCCGGCACCCCGAGCGGCTGGAGTACGGCCTGAGCGTCACCGACGCCTGCGTCGACCCCGGGACGACGGAGGTCATGCTGGCCGAGCTGGCCGGGGCGGTGCGGTCACGGCGGTCCGGGGACCGCTGACGGAGCGCCGCCGAGCTCAGCCCTGCTGTCCCTCCCCGGCCGGGAGCTCCGGGGCGTCGAGGAGCACGACGAGGTCCGCCCGTTCCCTCGATGCCTCGACGACCTCGCCGTTGGGCAGGTCGACGGTCTGCACCCAGTCCTCGGAGGACCGGCGCTCGTGGCCGTGGGACAGGCGGCGACGGAGGAGCCGGCCTGTGCGCACCTCGGGGGGCACGTCGAGGTACCAGACCTGGTCCAGGCACGGCCGGACCTCGTCCCACCCGTGGTCCTGCACGAGCAGGTAGTTGCCCTCGGTGAGGACCAGCGGCGTGTCCGGGGGCACCGGGACGGCGCTGCCGATGGCCTCCTCCAGGTCGCGGTCGAACACGGGGCCGTAGACCGTGCGGTCGGACGGCGTCCGCAGCCGCCGGAGCAGGGCGACGTAGCCGTCGACGTCGAAGGTGTCGGGAGCGCCCTTGCGGTCCCGGCGCCCCAGCCGCAGCAGCTCCTGGTTGGCGTAGTGGAAGCCGTCCATCCCCACCAGCGCGACCCGCTCGCCGAGTGCCTCGACCAGTGCCGCGCAGACGGTCGACTTGCCCGCCCCCGGCGCGCCGGTGATGCCGAGCAGCCGCCGCCCTCCGGACGCCAGGGCCGTGGCCCGGTCGACCAACTGCTGCACCGTCTCGCGGACGACGGGCGGCGCGCCCGCGCCGGACGTCGCGACTGGCTCCTGCACTGGCGAGGTCCCCTCTCCCGGCACCCGTGGTCGCAGCGGGCCCGCGGTCAGCCTCGCAGGCGCACGGACAGGCAGGTCACGCAGCCCTCGAGCTTCTCGAACTCGGTCACGTCCACCGCGACGACGCGCAGGCCGCGCCCCTCGAGCAGCGCCCGGGTGGCCGGCGCGCTCGAGGACATCAGCACCGTCGTGCCGTCGAGCAGGACGACGTGCGACCCCTCCTCCTCGGGGACGGCGAGGAACCCGGGCCAGCCGGCGGGGTCGTCGACCAGCGGCTCGAACCCGACCACCGTGCCGTCCGGCAGCGCGGTGACGCCGGACTTGAGGTGCAGGACCCGGGTGACCGGGACGCCCACCACCTCCGCGCCCAGGGGAGCGAGCAGCGCGGCGAGCTGCGCCAGACCGGCCTCGTTCGTGCGCCCGCCCAGCCCGACCCACACGGTGCCGTCGTGCTTCAGGACGTCGCCGCCGTCGAGCGTCCCGGGCGCCTCGATCCGGGCGATCCGGTAGCCGAGGGCCGCCAGCGTCCGCTCGGTCCCCGCGGTCTCGGGCCTGCGCTCGTCCGCGCCCGGCCGGGACACGACGGCGAGGTCGCCGTGGACGACGACCGTGTCCTCCACGAACACCGCGTCGGGGCAGTCGTCGGCGGGCGGCACCTCGATCGTCTCCCAGCCCTCGGCCCGCAGCGCGTCGACGTAGCCCTGCCACTGGCGCAGCGCCAGCTCGCCGTCGACGGGCGTGCGAGGGATGTGGGTGACCAGCCCGTCGGCCAACCGGGGGCCGGGACGACGGACCAGCGCGCGCTTCCGCATGCGGGGGATCGTGGCAGGGGACTGCGCGGCCGACCCGCGCCGGGGCAGCGGCTCTCAGGCCAGGCGGGCACCCACGACCGCGGCACCGGGACCCTCCAGCGCCTCCAGGCCGGCGCGTCGCCCCGCCGCGACCAGCAGCAGGTCGACGTCTGTCCCGCGCAGCTCGGCCCCGTCGCCGAGGGTCCACCCGGTGTCGGTCGAGACCAGTCGCACCCCGGCCAGCCGCCGCGGCCCGCCCATGAACCGGTTGGTGGCGACGTAGGCCAGGCAGTCGGCCACCACGTCGGGAGGCGACACGTGGCGCCGGCCCAGGGGCCGGGCGATGTCCTGACCGTGCACGACGAGGTCCATGAGCGGGTCCCTCGGGGTGCTGCCGGGGAACCTCCGCGTGGAGCCCGCGCTCTCGCGCAGCTGCGCGACCAGCTCCTCGGGTCCGTACGCCGCGGACCGCTGCGCCGCCAGGTCGACCGCCACCCGGTCGAAGCTGCCGCGCGCCCGCACCGCCGCGCGCAGCAGGCGGGGCACGGTGATCCTCGTCGTGACCGTGAGGTGGGCGACGACGTCGCGCACCGTCCAGGCGGCACACAGCGACGGCGTCGTCCACCCCTCGTCGGGGAGGTCGGTGACGAGGTCGGCGACGCGGTGCCGCTCGGCGGCCACCGCCGCGTCGACGGCGGCGCGGGACAGGGGAGGCGGGGTGCTCATGGGTGTTCCGACTCCGACCACCCCGCGAACTCGTCGGTCAGGAGGCGGCGGGGTGGCCGTCGTCCCCGACGTACCAGGTGCGCAGGCGGGCGAACCCCTCGTCCAGGCTGACCCCGGGCCGCCAGCCCAGCGCAGCCCGCGTGCGCCGCTGGTCGAACCAGTGGGCGGTCGCGAGCTGCTCGGCCAGGAAGCGGGTCAGCGGGGGGACCGACCGCCGGCGCGTGACCGCCCAGACCGCCTCCGCGGCAGCGCCGGCCGCCCAGGCCGCACCGAACGGCACCCGGCCGCGCGGCCCCGGGACCCCGGCCGCCCGGCACAGCCGGCCGAGCACCTCGGCGACCGGGCGGGGCTCCCCGTTCGAGACGACCAGCGCCTCCCCGTGCACCGGTCCGCACGCGTCCACGGCGGCGACCAGGGCCGCTGCGGCGTTGTCGACGTAGGTCGTGTCGATGAGCGCCGCGCCCGACCCGATCACCGGCAGCCGCCCGGCGCGCGCCCGCTCGACGATGCGGCCGACGAGCTGGGTGTCGCCGGGGCCCCACACCAGGTGCGGGCGGACGGCCAGCACGGCCAGCGCGGGGGAGTCCGCGGCCAGCGCGTCGAGCTCGGCCACGGCCTTGGAGCGGGAGTAGCGGCCGCGGGCACGTGCGGGGTCGGCGGGGCCGGCACCGACCCCGGCGAGCGCCGTCCCGGCGTGCGCCACCGACGGGGACGACACGTGCACCAGCCGGCCGACGCCCGCGGCCCGGCAGGCGTCGAGGACGGCCCGGGTGCCGACGATGTTCGCGTGCGCGTACTCGGCCCACGGACCGGTGACGTCGACCTTCGCGGCCAGGTGCAGCACGGCGTCCTGCCCCCGCGCGGCCCGCCCGACGACGCCCGGGTCGGCGACGTCCCCCAGCACCTCCGCGCAGGGCAGGCCGGAGGGACGGCGCTGCAGCACCGTCACCTCGTCCCCGCGCCCGAGCAGCCCGGTGGCCGTGGCCCGGCCGAGCATCCCGCTCGCCCCGGTGACCAGCACCCTCACGGTCGGCGGGCGGCCCGTGCGCCGGCCAGCACCCGCGCGGCCCGGCGGGCGACCTCGCCCCGGTCCACCTTGGACTGGTGCCGGACGTCCACCGGCAGCCGGGAGGCGACCAGGACCGCGGCGACGTCGACGCCAGCGGCCGCGCGGACGGCGTCGGCGAGGTCCGCCCCGGCCAGGGCCGGTCGGCCGCCGAGCCGGGTCCGGCGTCCGGACGGCACGACGACCACCACGACGACCTGCGCCCCGGCGGGTCCCACGCCGACGGCCGCGGCGGCCGACACGCCGTCGACCGCCTCCACCCGCTGCTCGACCCCGACGGGCGTCACCGGCCCGGCGGCCGTCGTGACCACGTGCTGGAGACGCCCCTCGACCCAGAGCCGCCCGTCGGCGTCCAGGTGCCCGACGTCGCCGGTGCGGTGCCAGCCGGGGTCCCGGGACGTCGACCGCTCCAGCGCCCACAGGGCGTCGTAGCGGTCCTTGACGTGCGCGGCCCGCACGCAGACCTCGCCGGGGACGCCCGGGCGGTCGGTCAGCCCGCCGTCGGCCCGGCCGTCGGGTGACAGCGGGCTGACCCGCACGTCGACGCCCGGCAGGGGCCGGCCCACGCACACCCCGTCGCCGGCGCCGGCGGCCTCGATCTCGGCGAGCGAGACGTCGGTGACCGGCAGCACCTCGGTCATCCCGTAGGGCGTGTGCGGGTCCGCCGCGGGCAGCACCGCCTGCAGCGACCGCAGCAGGGACGCCGGGACGGGCGCGCCGGCGGACATGAGCAGCCGGACGCGGGCCAGGGCCGTGCGCTGCTGCGCCGAGAGGCCGGCCGCCGTGGCGACCACGCGCCGCAGCGCCGCCGGGGAGGCGAACACCACGGTCGCGTCGACGGCGGCCGCGGCGTCGGCCAGCGCCGCCGCGGTCAGCGAGCCGGGCGCGGTCACGTCGACGTCCGGCACCGCCGACCCGATGCCCAGCGCCGGCCCGAGGATCGCGAACGGCGCGAACGCCGCCACCAACCGGTCGTCGGCGGTGAGGCCGTAGGTGGAGCGCACGAGCTCGAGCTGGGCGGCCGCCTGGCGGTGCGTGTAGACGACGCCCTTGGCCGGTCCGGTGGCCCCGGAGGTGAACAGCACGGCGCAGTCGGCGTCCAGCGGCGGTTCGGCGGGCACCGGGGCCGACCGGCCGAGGGCCTCCAGGTCGGCGAGCGTGGAGCGGGCGCCCAGGCCGCGCAGCGCCGTCCGGCCTCCCGGACCGGCGGCGATCCGGGACCCGGGCAGGCCCATGAGGCGCGCCGCGGCCAGACCGGCCCGGCTGCCGACGACGGAGTCGACCGCGGCGCTGCGCAGCGCGCGGCGCATCCCGGCCAGCCCGAGGCCCTTGTCCGCGACGACGACGACGCCCCCGGCCCGCCACACGGCGTAGACGGTCGCGGTGAGGTCGGCCGAGGGCTCCACCAGCAGCGCGACGCGGGAGCCCGGCCGGACGCCGGTCGCCGCCAGCCCGGCGGCGAGGTGCGCCACCCGCCGGGACAGCTGCGACCAGCTCACCGTCGCGCCGCCGACCTCGACGACCGCGGGGGAGTCGTCGTCCGCCCGCTCGTCCAGGGCCGACCACAGCCGGCGACCGGTCGTCGCGGGAGCCGGCCGCGCGGGCGTGCGGTCCCCGGTGTCGAGGTCGGCCACCCACTGCGCCACGGCCTCCGCGTACTGCGGCGCGTCCTCGGGCAGCAGGTGGGAGGCGCCCTCGTAGCGGTGCAGCCGGGCCTGCGGCAGGCGGCCGCGCAGGTCGGTCAGGTACCGCTCGCCGAACACCGGGTCGCGGGGGCCCCACAGCAGCAGCGCCGGGACGTCGAGGCCGCGGATGCCCTCGGCGATCGCCTCCTGCACCGGGCGGGACGGGTGGCCGGGGGAGAACGGGATGTCGGCGACGAAGTCACCGACCGACCGGCGCCGCGCCGGCGAGCGGTAGGGCTCGGCGAAGGCGCGCCGGACGCCGGCGGGCAGCGCCGGCCGGGACAGCGCCGTCGTCGCCCGGACGAACACCGGGGTGCCCACGGTGACCGCCGCGCGCACGCCGGGCACGTGCGCCAGCCGGATCAGGGCCGGCCCGAGGTCGCCCTCGGGCATGGCGACGGCCGTGTTGGCCAGGACGACGCCCCGCAGCTGGTCGCGGTGCTCCAGTGCCCAGCCCAGGGAGATGACCCCGCCCCAGTCGTGGCCGACCGTGACCACCGGGCCGGTGACGCCCAGGGCCGCGGTGAGGTCGCCGAGGTCGGCCACCCGCTGCCGCAGGAGCCGCGGCCCGGCCAGCCGGTCGGACCACCCCATGCCGAGCTGGTCGGGGGCGACCACCCGCCAGCCGGGCGGGGCGGCGGCCAGCAGCCGGCGCCACAGGTAGGACCAGGTGGGGTTGCCGTGGACGCACAACAGCGTGCCGACCGGCTCCCGGACGCCGTTGTCGAGGACGTGCCAGCAGTGCTCCCCGCCGTCGGCGTCGGCGACGGTCAGGAGCCGGGACCAGGCCGGGTCCAGCCCCGGGAGCGCCGGCCGGGCGGGCGTCGCGTCGGCCGCCCTCACCAGGCGATCTCGAGGCAGGAGGCGTTGAGGCCCGAGCCGATCCCCATGAGCAGCACCCGGTCGCCGCCGACGAGGGAGTCCTGCTGGCCGGCCAGCGTGAAGGGGACCGAGGCCGGGCCGAGGTTGCCCCGGGTCGGGAACGTCGTCGGCACCAGGGCGGGGTCGATCGAGAACCGGTCGCACATGGCCTTGGTGTGCACCTTGGAGACCTGGTGGACGATGTACCGGCTCATGCCGCGGGCCCAGTCGAACTCACCGGCGGCGTCCGCCCAGAGCTCCTCGGACAGGCCGAGCCCGGCCTCGAGCAGGCCCTTGAGGTCGGTCCGCATCTCGTCGTTGTCGCCCGTGCAGAGCTCGTGGTGCTCGCTGCCGGCCCGGCTCGCGGAGCCGACCAGGCGGTGCCCCTCCGGGTGCTGGTCGGCGCGCCCGAGGACCATGGCGACCGCACCCGAGCCCAGGGTCAGGGTCGCGAACTGCGCCAGCACGTCCTTGGACGTGGCGTCCGGGCGGTTCAGCCGCTCGACGGTGCGCTCCTGGACCGGCCGGGAGTCCTCGCCGTTGACCACCAGGACGTGGTCGACCATGCCGGAGTCGATCATAGCGGCGGCCAGCTCCATGCCGTTGACGAAGCCGAGGCAGGCGTTCGTCACGTCGAAGTTCTGGCACGAGCGCGGCAGGCCCAGCGCGTGGTGCACCGCGACCGCCGTCGAGGGCTCGAGGTACCGGCGGCTCACCGACGTGTTGACCATCAGGCCGATGGAGGCCGGGTCGACGCCGCTCTCGCTGATCGCCTTGGCGCCGGCCATGGCGGCCCCGTCGACGAAGGTGACGCCGTCGGCCCACCAGCGGCGCTCCCGGATGCCGGCGAGGCGCTCGAGCAGGCCGCGCCGCAGGCCCACCCGCTGGTAGGTCCCCTCGAGCGCGTCGTCGAGGTCGTCGGAGCCGACCACCCGGGTGGCGTCCTCGGTCTGGACGGCCAGGACCGCCGTGTTCGTGAACCTGCGTGTGCTGTTGCTGCTCATCTGTGGGATCCAGTCCTCCGCCGGGCCGGCTCCCCATCACGTGCCGCCCTCGTCCGTCGCGCTCTACCCGAGCCGTGCCCCACTACTCCACCAGCCCGGGCCCCCGCGCGTCACGCCCGGGCAGCCCGTCACCGGGTGTGACCTGCACCCACCGACTAGGTTCGGGACCCGGACGTCAGCGACCGGCGCAGGGGGTGTGGCACGTGGCGAGATCGGTGCTCGTGACCGGCGGGAACCGCGGCATCGGGCTGGCGATCGCCCGCGAGTTCGCCGAGCAGGGCGACCGGGTGGCGGTGACCCACCGTGGCAGCGGCACCCCCGAGGGGCTGTTCGGGGTGCAGTGCGACGTCACCGACACCGGGGCGGTCGACCGGGCCTTCACCGAGGTCGAGGAGCACCAGGGGCCGGTCGAGGTCCTGGTGAGCAACGCCGGCATCACCCGGGACGGCCTGCTCATGCGGATGAAGGAGGAGGACTTCACCGACGTCCTCGACGCCAACCTCACCGCCGCCTACCGGGTGTCCAAGCGGGCCGCGGCCAGGATGGTGCGCGCGCGTCGCGGCCGCATGGTCTTCGTCTCCTCGGTGGTCGGGCTGCTGGGCTCGGCGGGCCAGACCAACTACGCGGCGTCCAAGGCCGGGCTCGTCGGGCTCGCGCGCTCGATCGCCCGCGAGCTGGGCAGCCGCGGCATCACCGCGAACGTGGTGGCCCCCGGCTTCGTGCAGACGGACATGACCGCCGCGCTGCCGGAGGAGCGGCAGCGGGAGATCCTCGGGCAGGTGCCGCTGGGGCGGTACGCCTCGGCGGAGGAGATCGCCGGCGTGGTGCGCTTCCTGGCGAGCGACGCGGCCGGCTACATCACCGGGGCGGTCGTCCCGGTCGACGGCGGACTGGGAATGGGGCACTGATGAGCGGCATCGCTGGTGGAGGGATCCTGGCGGGCAAGACCGTCCTGGTGACCGGGGTCCTCACCGAGGCCTCGATCGCCTACGCCACCGCGCGCATCGCGCAGGAGCAGGGCGCCACCGTCGTCCTGTCCAACTTCGGCCGGGCGCTGTCGCTGTGCCAGCGGATCGCCAAGCGGCTGCCCCAGGAGGCGGCGGTCGTCGAGCTCGACGTGACGAACACCGAGCACCTGGCCACGCTGGCCGACCGGCTGCGCGAGCAGGTCGGCGACACCCTCGACGGCGTCGTCCACTCCATCGGCTTCGCGCCGCAGGAGGCGATGGGGGAGGGCTTCCCGGAGGTCGCCTGGGAGCACGCGGCGACGGCGTTCCAGGTGTCGAGCTGGTCGATGGCCTCGCTGACCCAGGCCTGCCGGCCGCTGTTCGGGGAGCAGGCGTCGGTCGTCGGCCTGACCTTCGACGCCACCGTCGCCTGGCCGGTCTACGGCTGGATGGGCGCGGCCAAGGCGGCGCTGGAGTCCACCTCCCGCTACCTGGCCCGGGAGCTGGGCCCCGAGGGCGTGCGGGTCAACCTCGTCGCCGCCGGCCCGCTGCGCAGCATGGCGATGAAGTCCATCCCGGGCAGCGCCCAGTTCGAGGAGGCGTGGGAGGCGCGCGCCCCGCTCGGCTGGTCGGTGACCGACACCGAGCCGGCCGGCAAGGCCGTCGTCGCGCTGCTGTCGGACTGGTTCCCGGCCACCACCGGCGAGATCGTGCACGTCGACGGGGGCTTCCACGCCGTCGGCGTGTGAGAGGTCTCGCCGCATCCGCCCGCGGCCTGGGGTAGAAGAGGAGGCGTGCCGCTCCAGACCGACGTCGACATCACGCCCGCCGGCCAGCGTCCCGACGAGGACCCGTCGCTCGCCGTCCGCAACAACGGCGGGACGCCGCCGTCCGCCGACCCCGCGCCGTCCGGACGGCGGGAGGCGCTGCTCGTGCTCGGCTTCGGTGGCCCGGAGGGGCCCGACGACGTCATGCCGTTCCTCGAGAACGTCACCCGCGGCCGCGGCATCCCGCGCGAGCGCCTGCTCGACGTCGCCGAGCACTACATGCACTTCGGCGGGGTCAGCCCGATCAACGCGCAGAACCGGGCGCTGACCGCGGCGGTCGAGCGGGAGTTCGCCGACGCCGGCGTGGACCTGCCGGTCTACTGGGGCAACCGCAACTGGTCGCCCTACGTCGAGCACGTCTGGCAGCAGATGGCCGACGACGGCATCGAGCACGTCTACGTCTTCCCGACGTCGGGGTTCGCCTCATGGTCGGGCTGCCGGCAGTACCACGAGGACGTCGCCCGGGCCCGCTCCGTGTTCACGGGCGCGGCGCCCGGCGGCGGGCCGACCGCCGAGAAGCTGCCGCACTACGGCGACCACCCCGGCTTCGTGCAGGCCAACGCCGAGGCGCTGGCGGCCGCGCTGGCCTCGCTGCCGGAGGACCTCCGGGACACCGCGCGGCTGGTCGCGACGGCGCACAGCATCCCCGACACCATGGCCGCGGTGGCCGGGCCGGACGGCGGCGCCTACCAGGCCGAGCTGCTGCGCTCGGCGCGGCTCGTGGTCGACGCGGTCGTGCCCGGCCGCGACGTCGACCTGGTGTGGCAGTCGCGCAGCGGCCCGCCGTCGGTGCCGTGGCTCGAGCCCGACGTCAACGACCACCTGCGGGCGCTGGCCGCGGCGGGGGAGAAGGCCGTCGTCCTCTTCCCGATCGGCTTCGTCAGCGACCACGTCGAGGTCGTCTGGGACCTCGACAACGAGGCGAGGGAGACCGCCGAGGAGCTCGGCATGGCCTTCGTCCGGGCGGGGACGGCCGGCACCCACCCGGCCTTCGTGGCGATGGTGCGCGAGCTGGTCGAGGAGCGCCGGTCCGGGACCCCGCCGCGGCTGGGCACCAACTGCCCGGCCGCCTGCTGTTTCGTCCGTCGGCCTACCGGCCTCCGCCGCGGCCAGGAGCCGTCCCCGGCCTGAGCTGAGCCGCTGCGTCCCGCCCGCGCGGAGCCCTCCGGGCCCCACTCGGCCGGACCGGCTGCGCGGCGGTCCTCGGCTACCGCGGGACGGCGTTGTAGGCGGCGGTGACCGCCTCCCGCACGGCGTCGCCCAGCGGGCGCAGCGCGTCGTCCCGGGCCGCGGCCTGGCGGTGGGTGACCGCGCCGCCGGGGGCGTCGGTGAGCGCCAGGTCGAGCACCTTCGCCAGCCGCTGGGCGCGCGCCAGCAGCGCCATCGCGACCGGGTCGGTGCCCGGCGGCATCCCCGGCACGTGCGCGGCCTTCGCCAGCCCGGCCAGCAGCGCCGGCACCTCGGGGTGCCACCGCGCCAGGTCCAGCGCGGCCAGGGTGCGGGCCGCGTCGCCGACGGCGAGGTCGAGCGCGCCGGACACCGCGCGCAGCGACCCCTCGACCGGCGGCGGCACCGGAGGGGCGCCGGTCAGGTCGAACGCCGTCCACTGCACCACCTCGGGGCCCAGGGGCTCGGGCACCAGTGCCACCCGCTCGCCGACGGCGGCCTGCCCGGCCTCCACGGCCAGCTGGGCCAGACCCGGGACGCGGGGCAGCCCCCGGACGTCGCCGGGCACCGGCAGCACCAGCCGGACGCGGCGCTCGCCGACGCCGCGCAGTGCGCTCAGGGCCCAGCCGAGGGGGACCGCCGCGTCGGTGTCGGACAGGCCGCGGACCTGGTGCGCGGTGTCGCCGACCAGGGCGTCGAGTGCGTCGTCGTAGGGGGCGCGGCCGCTGAGCCAGGCGGTCGCCCACACCGCGAACCGGCCCGCGGGGAAGTCGTGCACCCGGCGAGGTTATGCCGGGCCCCGGCCGAGATGACGATCCGGTCGCGATCGATCACAGCGCGGTCCGGATCTGGGAGAGTGCGGACGTGGACGCCTGGGTGCTGTGGCTGATCGCGTCGGGCCTGTTCACCGCCGGTGAGCTGGCCAGCGGCGACCTGTTCCTGCTCATGCTGGCCGGCGGGGCGCTCGGCGGCGTCGGGGTCGCGCTGCTCGGCGGTCCCGTCGTCCTGCAGCTGGTCGCCTTCGTCGTGGTCTCGGCGCTGCTGCTGGCGGTGGTGCGGCCACTGGCCAGGCGCCACCTCACCGAGGGCACCCCCGAGCAACCGGACGGCGTCGCCGCGCTCGTCGGCCGCACGGCGAAGGTGACCCGTGCCGTCGACGGGCACGGGGGGCGCATCCGCCTCGGCGCCGACGAGTGGACCGCCCGCAGCCAGTACGGCAGCGAGCACTTCCCGGTCGGCGCGACCGTGCGGATCCTCCAGGTGGACGGCGCCACCGCCGTCGTCGGGGACGCCCTCGAACTGGAGTAGCGCCTCGCGCGGGTGATCGCGCGTCGCGCCGTGACCGCATCGTCACCGAAGCCGGGCAGGATCGGCAGCGGACCCGGAGGAGGGAGCGTTCCCGTGACACCCGCACTGATCGCCCTGATCGTGATCGCCCTGCTGGTGGTGGTCGTCGTCGCCAAGAGCGTGACGATCGTGCCGCAGGCGCAGGCCAAGGTCGTCGAGCGGCTCGGCCGCTACAGCCGGACGCTGTCGCCGGGCCTGTCGTTGTTGGTGCCCTTCATCGACCGCGTACGGGCCACGATCGACCTGCGCGAGCAGGTGGTCTCCTTCCCGCCGCAGCCGGTGATCACCTCGGACAACCTGCAGGTCGGCATCGACACCGTCGTCTACTTCCAGGTGACCGACCCACGGCTGGCCGTCTACGGCATCGCCAACTACATCACCGGCATGGAGCAGCTGACCACGACGACGCTGCGCAACGTGGTCGGCGGGCTGAACCTCGAGGGCGCGCTGACCGGCCGCGACGGCATCAACAGCCAGCTGCGCGAGGTGCTCGACGGCACGACCGGCCCCTGGGGTCTGCGCGTCGCCCGGGTCGAGATCAAGGCGATCGACCCGCCGCCGTCCATCCGCGACTCGATGGAGAAGCAGATGCGGGCCGACCGCGACAAGCGGGCGATCATCCTGCAGGCCGAGGGGGCCCGGCAGTCGGCGATCACCACCGCCGAGGGGCAGAAGGCCTCGGCGATCCTCTCCGCGGAGGGCAAGAAGCAGGCGGCGATCCTCGAGGCGGAGGCCGAGCGGCAGAGCCGGATCCTGCGGGCCGAGGGTGAGCGTGCGGCCCTGTTCCTGCAGGCGCAGGGCCAGGCCAAGTCGATCGAGACCGTCTTCCAGGCCATTCACGACGGCAAGCCCGACCAGGGGCTGCTGGCCTACCAGTACCTGCAGACGCTGCCGCAGATCGCCCAGGGCGACGCGAACAAGATGTGGATCGTCCCGAGCGAGTTCAGCAAGGCCCTGGAGGGCCTGGCCAAGCTGGGCGGGGCGGACGGCGACGGGCGGTCCTGGATGGACGTCGACGGGTCGGCGAACGGCGCCGGCCGGCCGGCCGCCGAGCTGGACACGTCCGGCTGGTTCGAGTCGGCACTGCCCCGCGCCGCCGACCAGCCCGAGGCGAAGATCGAGCTGACGAGCATCGCCGACACCGCGCCCGCCGTGCCGGCACCGACGATCCCCGACACGACGTCACTGGCCCGCGCCGCCGAGGAGGAGACCACCGGCGGAGAGGTGCAGCCCCGTCCGTGACCGCCATCTCGAGTTGATCATGGGGTCGTCGCGGACGACCCGCGCGGACACGCCGTGCGCTGGTGCGACGCCCCCGTGATCAACTGCTGGCAGCCGCGTCGGGCAGCGGCCGGCCCCCTGCAGGGCCCCGCCGCGAGCTCGCGAGCGGGGGGTCTCAGTCCTTGAGCAGGCCCTCGCGGAGCTTGGCCAGCGTCTGGCTGAGCAGCCGGGACACGTGCATCTGCGAGATGCCGATGTCGGCGGCGATCTGCGACTGGGTCATGTTGCCGAAGAAGCGCAGGATCAGGATCCGCCGCTCCCGCGCCGGGATGGTGGCCAGCAGCGGCTGCAGCGACTCGCGGTACTCCACGCCCTCGAGCGCGGCGTCCTCCTCGCCGAGCGTGGCGGCCAGGGTCGGTGAGTCGTCCTCACCGGAGAGCCGCTCGTCGAGGGAGCTGCTGCGGTAGGCGTTCGCGACGGCGAGGCCCTCGAGCACCTCCGCCCGCGGGATGCGCAGGTGCTCGGCCAGCTCCGACGGCGTCGGCGCGCGGCCGTTCTTCTGCGCCAGCTCGCCGACCGCCGCGTTCAACGACAGGTGCAGCTCCTGCAGCCGCCGCGGGACGCGCACCGACCAGCCCTGGTCGCGGAAGTGCCGCTTGATCTCGCCGGTGATCGTCGGGACGGCGAAGGAGAGGAACTCCACCCCACGGCTCGGGTCGAACCGGTCGATGGCCGCGATCAGGCCGAGGGTGCCGACCTGCAGCAGGTCGTCGAAGGGCTCGCCGCGGTTGCTGAACCGGCGGGCGAAGTGCCGCACCAGCGGCAGGTGCTCCTCGACGAGGATCTCGCGCAGCCGCTCACGGCGCGGGTCGTCCTTGTCCAGGGTGGCCAGCTCGGCGAACAGCGGCGCGGTGCGCTCCGCCCGCCGCCGGTTCTCCGAGACGGGCGCGGCGCCGGAGGAGCCGGTGTCACCCGACGCGGTCTCGTCGTCCTCGTCGGACTGCTCGTCGTCGGATGCGGCGTCCTCGGTGGTGGCGCCCTCGAGCTCCGCGTCGGCGTCCGCCGTGTCCTCGTCCGCCACGTCGCTCCCGACCGGGGCGCCGGCGTCCGGGCCGGGCACCACCTCGCTGCGCGGGTCGGGCACCACGACGGGTTGCTCCTCGGACGCGACCTCTCCCTCCGTGCCGCGGCGGCCGGTCGGGAACTCGTCGTCGCGCAGGGTGTCCTCCTCGACGGTCCGGGGTTCCGGGGCTGGCGCCCCGGTCACCGCGCGACCGAGACGTTCTGGCCCGCGCCCCCGAGCCGCTGGTCCGGGTGCTGTCCCGGCAGGTACTTGTCCATGGAGATCACGGCGACCGGTGAGCTGGTGCCGTCGCCGGCCGGCACGGTGGCCTGGGTGGCGGGACCGGCCTCGACCTCGTCGACCAGGGTGTGCAGCACCGCCCAGCCGAAGCCGTCGCGGGGGACGTCGGTGCCCTCGGCGGTCGGCACCCAGGCGTCGATGTGCAGGCCCCGGCGGGTGGTCTCGAAGACCACGGTCAGCCGGCGGTCCTCGGAGACGATCGCCGACAGCGTCGCGCAGGCCTCGTCGACGGCCAGTCGGAGGTCCTCCACCGCGTCGAGGTCGTAGTCCATCCGCATCGCCAGGTCACCGGCCATGGCCCGCACGGCGGGCAGCTGGGTCGGGGTGGTGGGCACCCGTAGTTCCAGTCGCTCGGCGCGCCGCCCGTCCTGCGTGAGGGCACCCCTCGAGTCCACCATCCGTCGTACGCTCCTCATCCTCGCATCGCGACCGCGCGCCGGGAGCCCTGGAGACCCCGGTCCGCGCGGTTCGCACCCATCCTGCCCGACCGGCCGCGGCGGCCTGCCCGGCGCCGCCGGGCGGTGCGCCTGACGGAGAGGGCTACCCCGGCGCGGGCAGCCGCCAAACCCCAGGTCACACGGCCGGTGGGCGCGGTTGCAGGGGCCTGTGGGCTGCGGTTCGCTGGCCTGAGATGAACACCAGTCAGGAGAGCCCGCCCTCAGGGCCCGCCCCCGTCGACGACGCCGGCGGTGCCGCGCTCGTCGCGGCGCTGGAGACCGCCTCCACCGCCATCTGGTGCCTCGCCGGACCCGGGCTGGCACCGGTCTGGGCCAACGCGCGCGCCCGTGACCTGGGCACGGGCACCGGCGACCTCGCCGCGGTCACCGGCCACCGCGTCGCCGAGCTGGCCGGTGAGGTCGCCCGCAGCGGGCACGCCGAGACGGTCCACGGCGCCCCCGACCCCGACGGCCGGGCCGCCACCGTCGTCCTGCAGCCGCTGCAGGTGCACGGGCAGCCCGGCGTCCTCGTGCTGGTCGAGGCCGACCACACCGACTGCCGGCACGTCGCCGGCGCGGAGGGGGACGTCGTCGACCAGGTGCAGCACTCGCTGCTGCCTCCCGCGCTCCCGCTGCTCCCGGACGTGCGGCTGTCGGGCAGCTACCACCGGGCCAGCTCGGTGCACGCCGCCGGCGGCGACTGGTACGACGCCGTGCCGCTCGGGCGCGGTCGGCTGGCGCTGGTCGTCGGCGACGCCGTCGGCCACGGGGTGCCCGCGGCCGGGGCGATGAGCCGGCTGCGCGGGGCCATGCGCTCGGTTGCGCTGCGGGACCCGTCGCCCGCAGCGGTCGTGGCCGCGCTCGACGCCTTCGCCGGCCAGATGGACGACGTCGAGGGCGCCTCGGTCTTCTACGGGGTGCTGGAGGCGGCCACCGGGCGGCTGGTGTACGCCGCGGCCGGGCACCCGGCTCCGCTGCTGGTCCGGGCCGACGGCAGCGCGGAGTTCCTCCCGCTGGCCCCCCGGCCGCCGCTGGGCACCCTGCCGGGCGCGCCCAGCGTCGCGGCCACCGCCCAGCTGCCGCAGGGTTCCACCCTCGTGCTGTTCTCCGACGGCGCAGTGGCTGCCTCCGGCGCGCTGTCGGCGGAGGGCCTGCACCGGCTGGCCGAGGTGTCGCGCGACGCGCTCACCGGGCCGGGCACCCTGGAGGGCGACGCACCGGGTGAGCTGGCCGCGGCGATCGTCGAGGGGCTCCTGGGCTCCGAGGAGCACCCCGACGACATCGCCGTCCTGGTCGCCCACCGCCGGGCGGAGACCACCGAGCCGCTGGAACTCGACCTGCCCGCCGTCCCGGCGGCGCTGCCGATGGTCCGCCGTCACCTGGGTGCCTGGCTGGCGAGGCTGGGCATGGGGGAGCAGGACCGGGTCGGCGTGATGGTCGCGGTGGGCGAGGCCACCGCCAACGCGGCCGAGCACGCCTACCGCGGGGTGGAGCCGGGGCGGATGCAGGTGACCGCGGCGGTCGACGTCGACGGGCTGCTCACCGTCACCGTGCGCGACCAGGGCCGGTGGCGCCCGCCGGACCGCGACCCCGGCGACCGCGGCCGCGGGTTGCTGATCATGCGGCAGCTCGTCGACGGCGTCGTGCTGCAGGGCGAGCACGGGACGACGGTGACGCTGAGCATGCGGCTGCGCCGCAGTCCGGAGGAGGACGAGGACCGGCGCGGCGGCAGCAGCGCGGCGGAGGTCGTCGTCGACCGCAGTGGCGAGTGCCCCGTGGTGCGGGCGTCCGGCGCGGTCGACATGGTCGGCGCCGAGCAGATGCGCATCCGGCTGCTGGAGGCCAGCCACGGCGGTACCGGCCGGGTGGAGCTGGACCTCGCGGCGGTCACCCTGTTCAGCAGTGCGGCGGTGCGCGTCGTCCTCGCGATGGCCCGGATCGCGGGCGAGGAGGGCTGGCGGCTGGTCGTGCACGCGCCCGAGGGCGGGGTGACCCGGCACATCCTCGAGATCAGCGGGCTCGACGGGCTGGTCGAGCTGCGCTGAGGGGGGAACCGCCGTCCCCCCGCGTTTGCGGAACGCCGGCGGTGCCCATCCTGTGGGCGTGAGACTCCGCCGCAGCGACGTGCACGGCCCGGGATGGCGGCGCCGGCGGGCCGGCCGCGGCTTCGCCTACTACGACGAGGACGGGGCGCTCATCAAGGACGAGCGCCTGGAGCGGCTGCGGTCGCTGGCCATCCCACCGGCCTGGAAGGACGTCTGGATCTGCCCCTGGCCCAACGGGCACATCCAGGCCACCGGGGTGGACGTCGCCGGCCGCCGGCAGTACCGCTACCACGACCAGTGGCGGGCGCGGCGGGACGCCGAGAAGCACGAGCGGGTGCTGGAGATCGCCCACCAGCTGCCCGACGTGCGCGACGCCGTCGTCGACGCGATCCACGGCAGCGGGCTGACGCGGGAGCGCGTGCTCGCCAGCGCCGTCCGGCTGCTGGACCTCGGCGCCTTCCGCGTGGGCAGCGAGCAGTACGCCGAGGACAACGGCACCTACGGGCTGGCCACGCTGCGCCGGGAGCACGTGCGGGTCCGCGGCGAGCGGGTCTTCTTCTCCTACACCGCCAAGGGCGGCATCGAGCGGGAGCTGGAGCTCACCGACAAGCCCACGGCCGACGTCGTCCGCGAGCTGCTCAGGCGTCCGGCGGACCAGGGGGAGGAGCTGCTCGGCTACTGGGTGGACGACCCGGCCGAGGGCGGCCGCACCTGGCACGACGTGACGAGCACCGAGGTGAACGCCTACCTCAAGGAGATCAGCGGCGCGGAGATCACCGCCAAGGACTTCCGCACGTGGAACGCCACGGTGCAGATGGCCGCCACGCTGGCCGCGGCTCCGCCACCGACCAGCAGGACGGCGCGCAAGCGGACGGTCAACGCCGCCTACAAGGAGGTCTCCGAGCAGCTCGGCAACACCCCGGCGGTCTGCAAGGCCAGCTACGTCGACCCGCGGGTGGTGGACCGCTACGAGGACGGGGAGACCATCGCCGACGCGCTGGCGGAGGCGGCGGGGGCCGAGGGGGACCGCGAGGTGCAGCGCACTCTGGAGCAGGCGGTCTGCCGGCTGCTCACCGCCTGAGAGGACCACCCCCCACGCCTCCGGGGGAGGACCCCGTCCACCCCACCGCCCGCCGCGCGCTCGAGGCGGGGCCCCGGACGGGGCCGGCGGTGCCCTGGAGGGAGCCGCCGCAGACGACGAGAGGCCCCGCTGGAGCGGGGCCTCTCGTCGTGGGGTCCGGGTGTGGACGCGGGGCCCGTCCCGGCTCAGCAGGTCAGCGGGCGCTGCCGTCGACGATGGTGAACAGGTCGATCAGGCCGGTGACCTCGAGCGGGCGGGTGACCGCGCGGGTGGTGGCGATCAGGCGGAGGTCGACGTCGCGGGAGCGGGCCGACTTCTGCGTCTCGACGAGCACGGCCAGGCCGGCGGACCCCAGGAACTGCACGCCCGACAGGTCGATGACCAGGGCCTTGGGCTGCTGCTCGAGCTGGGTGTCGAGAGACGACCGGAGCACCGGGGCGGTGAACGTGTCCACTTCGCCGACGACCGTCACCGTGACCGCGCCGTCCTCGCCGGTGGAGGTCGAGAGCGTGATCACGTCGTCGAAGGGTGCGTCCGTGCCCTCGGTCGACACGTCGGGCTGCCCCTCGGCAGGCAGGTCGGATGTGGTCACGGGCTGAGCTCCTCTCAACGGCAGTACCCGGCGGCACGACCGCCCGGTCAATCTACCGCTGCGCGGCCCCCCGGATGTCGTGGCCCCCGGACACGCACGTCGTCGTTCGTGTCCGTACCGGGAGGTCGCCCGGCGCGGCCGCGGCTGCCTGCTCAACCGCACCATCAACGTAGACATCCGAGGTCGAACGCGCCAACCCGCCCCCGGCGACCGCCACCAACTCGTGACGCGGTGCCCGGAGGGGGGAGGCACGGCGTCACCCGGGGGTGCTCGCCGGGCCGAGAGGTCACCCAGCCGAGCGGGACCCGGACGAGCCGGGAACGGCACCTGGCCGAGTGGACCGGTCGCGGGGGTCCGGAGGGTCCCCCGACCGGTCCACGGGGCCTGGGGCCTCCTTCAGTCCACGACGTGCATCGCGGACTCCTCCGGGCCCTCGCCGCCGACCACCGGGTCGAGGCTGGCCTCGACGTCGTCGGCGGTGCGGTTGGTGCCGGAGTCGCTGTCCGGGGTGGTGTCGTAGTCCTGCTCGAGCTGGCCGACGCCACGGGCCGGGTCCTCGGCGGGGCGCACGTCCGGGACGTCGTCGGCGATCTCCTGCTCCAGGCGAGCGGACAGCGGCTCGCCCTCGGACTGCTCGAACGCGGTCGTGCCGAAGTCGACGGTCCGGTGGCTCTCCCGGTCGCCGAGTTCCGGGGCGAACTGCGGGTCCTCGGACCGCTGCATGGTCGGGAAGTCGTCCTGCGAGACGTCGGGGACGCCGTCGTCCTCGGGGAAGACGTCCCGGGCGGTCTGGCCCTCGGGCCCGGTGGCCCCGGTGTCGCCGCGGACGTCGTCGCGGGTCCCGGTGAGGCCTCGCTCGTCGTCGGGGAACTCGCTGTCGTTGAGGGCGGAGTGGACGGCTCCGCGGTCGTTCGGGTCGGCCTCGGTCATGGGGGGTGCCTCCGTTCTGCGTGCGTCCGCCTCGCGCACGTTCGTCCGTCGTGGACGGGGGACCGGTCGGGTGACCGGCGTCGTGATCTCGCCCTACCCGTCGGACCCCGCCCCATGCGTGACCCGGCTCGCGGACACCGGCCGGGCCCGTTCCGCATGGCGCCGGCAGGAGTGGGTAGCGCGCGTGCCATGGCCATCGCAGACGAGGTCCAGCGGATCGGGGCCCCGGTCCGCCGCTGGGCCCGCCACCAGAAGCGCGAGTACACGCAGGGGGAGCCGCGCCCGCTGGGCGGTGACCTGGGCGCCATGGGCGTCTACCTCGGTCTGGTGTCGGCCGCCGCCGCCGCCGTCCGCGCGTCGGGCCGGGAGCTGCCCGAACGGATCCCGCCGGGCGACGCGGCACTGCTGGCGGTGGCCACCTTCCGGTTGGCCCGGCGGATCGCCAAGGACCCGGTGACCAGCCCGCTGCGGGCGCCGTTCACGACCTTCCAGGGCCCCTCGGGCCATGCGGAGGTCGCCGAGGAGGTCCGCGAGCACGGCGGCGTCAAGCACGCCGTCGGGGAGCTGCTCACGTGTCCGTTCTGCCTGGCGCAGTGGGTGGCGACCGGGCTCGTCTTCGGCTACGTGACCGCACCGAAGGCCACCCGCCTGGTCGCGTTGACCATGACCCTGGTCGCCGGTTCGGACGTCCTGCAGTTCATCTACGACTCGATCCAGAACGGTGCGCTCGCTCCTGAGGGCGAGGAGGAGTCCGGCGTGCAGTGACTCCTCCGTCCGGAGGAGGTGGCGCCGCTCGACCTGCCGGAGGGGTGGCGGCGGTCCTATCCTGCTGATCTTGACCGCCCGCCTTCCCCGCCCGCGGTCGCGGACCCGATCTCTCGACAGGAGCACGGCATGCGGTCGATCTGGCGCGGGGCGGTGTCGTTCGGCCTGGTCAGCATCGGCGTGAAGCTGTACACGGCCACCGAGGACCACGACATCCGGTTCAACCAGGTGCACGCCGTCGACGGCGGGCGCATCAAGTACCGGCGGGTGTGCTCGATCGACGGCGAGGAGGTCGAGTACTC
This sequence comes from Geodermatophilus siccatus, assembly GCF_900103785.1. Lineage (GTDB taxonomy): Bacteria > Actinomycetota > Actinomycetes > Mycobacteriales > Geodermatophilaceae > Geodermatophilus > Geodermatophilus siccatus. The sequence goes on from NZ_FNHE01000004.1 coordinate 346,251, forward strand.
CGAGATCGCCAAGGGCTACGAGCTGCCCGACGGCCAGCTGGTGGTGCTGACCGACGAGGACTTCGAGGAGCTGCCGCTGGCCAGCCGGCGGGAGATCGAGGTCCTGCAGTTCGTCGACCAGGAGGAGATCGACCCGATCCAGTACGAGAAGACGTACTACCTGGAGCCCGACCCCTCGGCGACCCGCCCGTACGTGCTGCTGCGCGACGCCCTGGAGAACGCCGGCCGGGTCGCCATCACCAAGATCGCCATCCGCTCGCGGGAGTCGCTGGCGGCGCTGCGCGTGAAGGACGGCGTGATGGTGCTGCACACCATGCGCTGGCCCGACGAGATCCGCCGTCCCGACTTCGCCTTCCTCGACGAGGAGGTCGCCGTCCGGCCGCAGGAGCTGCAGATGGCCGAGGCGCTGATCGGGTCCATGACGGGGGAGTTCGACCCGACCGAGTTCACCGACGACTACCGCGAGGCGATGGCCGAGCTGCTGGAGGCCAAGCAGAGCGGCGGCGAGGTGCAGCCGCTGCCCGAGACCGCCGACTCCGGCGCCGCCGTCGTCGACCTGATGAGCGCACTGCGCCGCAGCGTCGAGGCCGCGCGGGGCGGCGCGCCCGCCGAGGAGGTCCCCGCCCGCCGGGCGCCGGCCAAGAAGGCCACCGCCGCGAGGAAGGCGGCGCCCCGGGCCGGCGGCGAGGCCCCGGCCCGCCGCACGGCGGCCCGGAAGACGACCGCGGCGGAGAAGACGACCGCGGCGGAGAAGACGACCGCGGCCGGGAAGGCGACCGCGGCCGGGAAGGCGACCCCGGCCGGGAAGGCGACCCCGGCCGGGAAGGCCACCGCGGCCGGGAAGGCCACCGCCGAGAAGGCGCCGGCCAAGCGGGCCCGCCGCAGCGCCTGAGGTGCCGGCCCGGGGGAGTGCCCGGCGGACGCCGGCCGGGGACCCGTTCGCCGTGTCCGAGGGCGCGGCCGGCCTCGTGCTGCGGCTCGAGCGGGACGGCGTCCCGTGGTGCTGGGCGCTGCCGGAGGGGCCACCGACCGGGCGGGGGCCCGCCCTGGCCGCCGTCCCCACGACCGACGGCACCGTCCCCGGGGTGCGCCCGTGGGACTCCGGCCGCTGCGCGGTCGAGGAGTGGCGCGAGGACCGCGTCGTCGTCGCCCTCGCCGGACGGCGGCTGCGCGGCCGGCACGTGCTCTTCCGCGAGCGCGACGGCGGCTGGTGGGTCCGCGCCCTCGACGCCCCGGTGGAGGGCGCGCCGCTGGTCCCGATGCTCGCGACGGCGGGTGAGCTGCCACCACCGGGGCAGGACGACGCGTGGGGCTACGAGTTCAAGTGGGACGGCGTCCGGGCGATCTCCGTGGTCGAGGCCGGGACACTGGCCCTCTGGGCGCGCAGCGGCACCGACATCACCGACCGTTATCCCGAACTGGAACGACTACCCGAGGTGCTGAGCGGGCACGACGCGATCGTCGACGGTGAGGTGGTCGCCCTCGACGCGCGCGGTCGGCCGGACTTCGGCGCGCTGCAGGGCCGGATGCACCGCACCGGCCCGGAGGTGCGCCGGATGGCCGCCGCCGCGCCGGTCACCTACCTGGTCTTCGACCTGCTGGAGTGGGACGGCGAGAGCCTGCTCGGCCTGCCGTACGCGCAGCGCCGGGACCGGCTGGAGACCCTCGGCCTGGCCGGTGGGCGGTGGGTGCCCACGCCGTGGTTCCGCGGCGGAGGAGCCGCGGTGCTGGCCGCCAGCCGGGACAACGGCCTCGAGGGGATCGTCGCCAAGCGGCTGGACGCGCCGTACCGCCCGGGGCTGCGCGGGCCGGACTGGCGCAAGGTGAAGAACGTCCGGACCCAGGCGGTCGTCGTCGGCGGCTGGCGGCCCGGGCGGGGCCGGCGGGCCGGGGGAGTGGGCTCGCTGCTGGTGGGGGTGCACGACGACGCCGGCCGGCTCGTCTACGCCGGGCACGTCGGGACCGGCTTCACGGCGGCGGCCCTGGAAGAGCTCGAGCCGCTGTTCACCCCGGCCGACGCGCCGCCCTTCGCCGACGCGCTGCCGCGCGAGGTCACCCGCGACGCGCACTGGGTGGCGCCGGAGCTGGTCGGGGAGGTGGCCTTCGCCGCGTGGACCGCCGACGGCCGGATGCGGCACCCGTCGTGGCGCGGGCTGCGCGACGACCTGCTGCCCGAGGACGTGGTCGAGGAGTGGTGACCGCCGGGCGGGTACTGGTGTGCTCGTGAGCTCACGCATGAGCAGAGCAGCCTGGCGAACGCCACCGACGAGCGCCAGCGAGGAGGTCGCGTGAGCCGGCAGCTGGTGCGCGTCGACGGGCGTCAGCTGCACGTCTCGAACCTGGAGAAGGTGCTCTTCCCCGAGGTGTCCTTCACCAAGGCCCAGGTCATCGACTACTACGTGCGGATCGCGCCGGTGCTGCTGCCGCACCTGTCCGGGCGGCCGGTGACCTTCACCCGCTGGCCCGACGGCGTGGAGGGGCAGGCGTTCTTCGAGAAGAACAGCGCCCGGCACGCGCCGGACTGGGTGCGGAAGGTGACCGTCCCGAGCCCCGGCAGCTCCCGCGGCCGGGAGACCCTCGACATGGTCGTCCTGGAGACCGTCGCCGACCTCGCGTGGGCGGCCAACCTGGCCGCCCTCGAGCTGCACGTGCCGCAGTGGCAGGTGGGCAGCCGGCTGCAGCCGACGCTGCCGGACCTGCTCGTCCTCGACCTCGACCCGGGCCCGGACGCCGGGATCCTGGAGTGCTGCGAGGTCGCCGACCGGCTGCGCCAGCGGCTGGTCGACGACGGCCTGGACCCGGTGGTCAAGACGTCGGGCTCCAAGGGTGTGCAGGTGTACGCGCCGATCCGGGTGCGCGACCGCGAACACCCCAGCCGGTACGCCAAGGTGCTGGCCCAGGAGCTCTCCGCCGAGACGCCGGACCGCGTGGTGTGGCGGATGGAGAAGGTGCTGCGGCCGGGCAAGGTGCTCGTCGACTGGAGCCAGAACAACCCGGCCAAGACGACGGTCGCCCCGTACTCGCTGCGTGCCCGGCCCGACGCCCCGGTGTCCACGCCGATCGGCTGGGACGAGGTCGAGGCGGTGCTCGACGGCGCCGACCCCGGCTCGCTGCGCTTCCGCACCGAGGACGTGCTGGCCCGCGTCGAGGACTACGGCGACCTCTTCGACATCGCGGGGGCCCGGCGCGCCACCCTGCCCCCGGCGTGAAGCGCCGTGGGGCTCCCGCCGCGGTGTTCACGGAGGAGGGGTGGCAGCCCGCCGCGCGGCCCGGGTGCGTCGCCAGCCCAGGCCCATGATCGTCTTCTCCATCCCCTGAGGTGAGTTCCTGCAGGGGTCGGGTGCGGGCCTGGCATCCTCGCTACCCGTGTCCGCTGAACTGCCCTCGCCCGGCCCGCGCGACGACCGGCTGGCCGACGTGGGGCGCCTCCTCGTCCGCTGCCCCGACCGGCCGGGGATCGTCGCCGTCCTGAGCGGGCTGATGGCCGACGCCGGCGCGAACATCATCGACTCGCAGCAGCACTCGTCGGACCCGGTGGGCGGCACCTTCACGCTGCGCCTGGAGTTCTTCCTCGCCGACCTGGCCGGCCGGCGTCAGCAGCTCGAGGCAGCCCTGGGACTGCTCGCGCAGACGTGGCAGTTCACCTGGCGGCTGACCGAGGCGGCGCACCGCCCACGCCTGGCGGTGTTCGTCTCCCGGACCGACCACGTGCTGCAGGAGCTGCTCTACCGGGTGCGTGCCGGCGACCTGCGCGCCGAGATCGCCGCCGTCGTCTCCAACCACCCCGACCTCGAGCCGGTCGCCCGGGCGGCCGGCGTCCCGTTCCACCACGTGCCGGTGACTCCGGAGACGAAGGCGGAGGCCGAGGCGCGGGCGCTGGAGCTCATCGGGGACGTCGACCTGGTGGTGCTCGCGCGTTACATGCAGATCGTCTCGGCGGACTTCTGCAGCCGGTTCCCGGAGCGGCTGATCAACATCCACCACAGCTTCCTGCCGGCCTTCGTCGGGGCGAACCCGTACCGGGCGGCGCACGACCGCGGCGTGAAGCTGATCGGGGCCACCGCGCACTACGTGACGCCCGAGCTCGACGCCGGGCCGATCATCGAGCAGGAGGTCGCCCGGGTGGACCACCGCGCGACCGTGGAGGACATGCGCCGGATCGGCCGCTACGTCGAGCGCCAGGTGCTGGCCCAGGCGGTCACCTGGCACGTGGAGGACCGGGTCATCGTGGACGGCGAGAAGACGATCGTCTTCGCTTGAGGGCCGGCGGCCCTGCGCGGTCCTTGATTTGACTCGATCAAGAAAACCGTGTTGGGTGGGTCGTGATGGAGGCGACCTGGCAGGAGCAGCTCCGCGCGGTGGGGCTGCGCGTCACGCGGCCCCGTCTGTCGGTGCTGCAGGTGCTCGCCGAACGTCCGCACGCGGACGTCGACACCATCGTCACCGCCGCCCGCGAGGTGCACCCGACGTTGTCGCCGCAGGCGGTCTACGGGGTGCTCCAGGCGCTCGTCACCGGCGGCCTGGCCCGCCGGATCGAGCCGGCCGGCGCGCCCGCGCTGTTCGAGCTGCGCGTCGGTGACAACCACCACCACCTGGTCTGCCGCTCGTGCGGTGCGGTCGCCGACGTCGACTGCACCGTGGGAGCGGCTCCGTGCCTGACGCCCTCGGACACGGCGGGTTTCGTCGTGGACGAGGCGGAGGTCGTCTTCTGGGGTCTCTGCCGGGACTGCCGGGTAGGGAAACCGTCGGAGACAACGAAGGTCCCCGAGCACCACGATCGAGGAGGAGTACACGAATGACCGACGTCGCATCGCAGGGCCCTGCGCCGAGCGAGGCCGACCGTCCGGTCCTGACCAATCGTCAGGGTCACCCGGTCTACGACAACCAGAACCAGCGGACGGTGGGCGCTCGTGGCCCGGCGACGCTGGAGAACTACCAGTTCCTCGAGAAGATCAGCCACTTCGACCGGGAGCGCATCCCGGAGCGCGTGGTGCACGCCCGCGGCGTGACGGCCTTCGGCTACTTCGAGGCCGACGGCACGGTCGGCGACGAGCCGATCAGCAGGTACACCCGCGCCAAGCTGTTCCAGGAGAAGGGCAGGCGCACCGACGTCGCGCTGCGGTTCTCGACCGTCGCCGGTGGCCGCGACTCCTCGGAGTCCGCGCGCGACCCGCGCGGGTTCGCCGTGAAGTTCTACACCGAGGACGGCAACTGGGACCTCGTCGGGAACAACCTGGGCGTCTTCTTCATCCGGGACGCCATCAAGTTCCCCGACTTCATCCACTCGCAGAAGCCGGACCCGGTCACCTTCGAGGCCAGCGTCGCCGAGCGCGCGTTCGACTTCTTCAGCCAGACCCCCGAGGCCATGCACATGGTGTCGCTGGTCTTCAGCCCCCGTGGCACGCCGGCCAGCTACCGGTTCATGCAGGGCTTCGGCGTGAACACCTACAAGTGGGTCAACGCCCAGGGTGAGACCGTCCTGGTCAAGTACCACTGGCTGCCCAAGCAGGGTGTGAAGTCCTGGACCGCCGCCGACGCGGCCGCCGCCCAGGCGAAGAGCCTCGGCACCCACACCAAGGACCTGCACGACGCCATCGCCGCCGGCGACTTCCCGTCGTGGGACCTGCACGTGCAGATCATGAGCGACGACGAGCACCCGGAGCTGGACTTCGACCCGCTCGACGACACCAAGGTCTGGCCGGAGGAGGTCTTCCCGCTCCGCAAGGTCGGGACGATGACCCTGGACCGGATGCCCGAGGACAACTTCACGCAGAACGAGCAGATCGCGTTCGGCACCGGTGTGCTGGTGGACGGGCTGGACTTCTCCGACGACAAGATGCTGGTCGGCCGGACGTTCTCCTACTCCGACACCCAGCGATACCGGGTCGGCCCGAACTACCTGCAGCTGCCGGTGAACCAGCCGAAGGCGCGGGTGGCCACCAACCAGCGCGACGGCCAGATGGCCTACGGCGTGGACCGGGCCGAGGGCACCAACCCGAGCGTGAACTACGAGCCGTCGATCCTGGGCGGCCTGCGGGAGGCGCAGTACCCGACCCACGACGAGCAGGGTCCGGTCATCACCGGCCGGCTCACCCGCAAGCGGATCCCGCGGACCAACGACTACGCGCAGGCCGGCGAGCGCTACCTGCTGTCGGAGCAGTGGGAGAAGGACGACCTGGTGGCGAACCTGGTCGACGCCCTCTCGCAGTGCCGCCGCGAGATCCAGGAGCGGATGGTCTGGCACTTCTTCATGTGCGAGGACGAGCTGGGCCAGCGCGTCGGTGACGGCCTGGGCATCACCGCGGACGACGTCCGTGGCCTGCCCCCGCTGCAGACGCAGACCCTCTCCGAGGAGGAGCAGCAGCGCGCCGCGAACCTCGGCAAGAACGGTCCGCGTGACGTCACCGGCCACCAGATGACGCACTGCGTGCCCAACGAGCACGTCGTCGTCGCCTGACAGCCACGGGAGCATCGCAGGGAGCGCCAGCGACCGAGGAGCGGACCGTGGCGCGGAAGGCAACCGGCGACGTCGTCGCCGGCTGACACCGGCACCTGCACCCGCGGCGGGCCGCGACCGGGACCCCCCCGGTCGCGGCCCGCCGCGCGGTCCGCCGTCCCACCGGACGACACCGCGGCCAGGTGCCGTCCTCCGCGGGCGCCGAGCCCGTCCCGCACCTCCTCGCGGACCCCTCCGGGGCCCGCTCGTCGGCGGCCTCGCAGGGCGGGGTCGCCGCGGCGCCGTCCTCCGGGGCTACTCGCCCCGGCGGCGCTCCTGCTCGGCGAGGAACCGCTCGAGCTCCGCGCCGATCTCCTCGCCGCTGGGCACCTCGCCGATCTCGCTGAGCAGGTCGCTGCCCTCGCGGGCGGCGGTGAAGCGGTCGAACTGCTGCTCCAGCGCGGCGACGACGGCGGTGTTCTCCGGTGAGCGGGCGATCTGCTCGTCGACCTCGGTGCGGTGCGCCTCGGCGGCCTCCCGCAGCGCCTCGGTGGGCAGGTGCAGCCCGGTCAGCCGGGACAGGTGCTCGAGCAGCGTCAGCGACGCCGCGGGGAAGGTCGCCTGCGCCAGGTAATGCGGCACGTGCGCGGCCACCCCGTAGGCGTCGACGCCGGCCTCGCCCATCCGCAGCTCCAGCAGCGCGGCGACGCTGCCGGGGATCCTCACCTCACCCCAGTACACCGGGTACTCGGCGATGAGCGAGCGCCGCGTCGCGTGCGCGGTGACGGTGACCGGCCGGGTGTGGGGCACCGGCATCGGGATCGCCTGCAGGGCCACCACCGAGGTGACGCCGAGCCGCTCGACCAGGACGCCGACCGCGGCCACGAACCGCTCCCAGGCGAAGTCGGGCTCCGCGCCGTGCAGCAGCAGGAACGGCTCGCCGGTGTCGTCCTCCAGTGCGTAGAGCAGCAGTTCCGGCGCCGCGAAGGACTCGTAGCGGTCGCCGTGGAAGGTGACCCGCGGCCGGTGCGCCCGGTAGTCGACCAGGCTGTCGACGTCGAACCGGGCGATGACCTCGTGCGGCAGCGCGCCGAGCAGGTGCGCACCGGCCAGCGCGCCCGCCGAGGCCGCGTCGAACTCGCCGGCGAGGTCGTGCACGAGCACCAGCCCGCGGCGCGCGCCGGCCCCGGTGACCGCGGACTCGCGGGCCAGGAACGGCTCGGCCTCGGGGAGCAGCTCGACGAGCTCCTCCGGTCGCTGCGCCACGGTGGTGCCTCCTCGCGTCACGGGTCTGCGATCTACAGCTCTCCCCGTGCCGGCCGCATTCCCGGGGGTCCCCCCGGAGGGGTCAGGCCGGCGGCCGGGCCGGGGGCTCCGCGTCGGCGGGGGGATCCGCCGCGCCCTGCCCGGGCGTCGTGACGCGTTCCCGCACGACCGTGGCGCCCGTCTCGTCGCCGGTGACCTGCACCCGGGTGCCGTCGTCGGCGACCTCCGGCGTCCGGCCGTCGAGCTCGTCGCGGACGTAGCGGTAGACGACGGCGATGAGCGCGGCCACGGGCACGCCCAGGAACGTGCCGAGGATGCCGTACAGGCTGCCGCCGGCGGTGACCGCCAGGATGACCACGGCCGCGTGCAGGTTGAGCCCGCGCCCCTGGATGATCGGCTGGAGCACGTTCCCCTCGAGCTGCTGCACCACCAGCACGATGACCAGCACGATCAGCGCCGTCTGCCAGCCGTTGCTGACCAGGGCGATGAGCACGGCGAAGGCGCCGGCGACGAAGGCACCGATGATCGGGATGAACGCCCCGAAGAAGGTCAGGACGGCGAGGGGCAGCACCAGCGGGACGTCGAGGATCCACAGGCCCAGGCCGATGAAGAAGGCGTCCACGAAGCCGACGAGTGCCTGCTGCCGGATGAACTCCGACAGGGTGGTCCAGGTCTTGTACGACAGCGCCGCCACGTGCGGGGCCACCTTGGGGCCGGTCTGCGCGGCGAGCCACGGCAGCCAGCGCGGCCCGTCCTTGATGAAGAAGAACGCCAGGACCAGGGCCAGGACGAGGTTGAGCAGGCCGTTGCCGACCGCGGAGACGCCGGTCAGCGCGTAGCCGGCGATGTTCTGGGCGTTCCCCTGGATGCTGTTGATGACCTGGTCGACCGCCTGGCCGATCTGGTCCTCGCCGAGGTTCAGCGGCGGACCGGTCACCCACTGCTGCACGTCCTGCAGCCCGGCGGTGGCGGCGTCGGCCAGCTCACCGGCCTGGTCGGCGACCTGCGGGACGATCCACGTGAACAGGCCCCCGACGACCGCGAAGAAGAGCAGCAGCACCACGAGGGCGGCCAGCGCCGGCGGGAAGTGCAGCCGGCGCAGCAGCCGGGTGGGCGGCCACAGCACGGTGGCGAACAACAGGCCCAGGATGACCGGCAGCAGGACCGGCCACAGCTTGCCGAAGACCCAGCCGACCACCACCAGCGCGGCCGCGATGAGCAGCAGCTGGGCCGAGGCGACGGCCAGCGCCCGGACGCCCTTCCGCAGCCGGGGGCCGCGCTCGGCGCTGGGGGCCGGGCTGCTGGTCACCGCGGCGGTGGTCACCGCCGCGAAGCTGGGCGTCCGCGCGGTGGCGGTGGCGTCGTCGCCCGCGTCCGGGGCGGACGCCGCGTCCGGGCGGCCGGGCAGTCGGGACCTCATGCGGTCGATCACGGCAGGGCGGTACCCCGGAACGGGCCGGGACGATCATGACGTGGCCGTCGTAACGTCCAGGCCATGCCGAGAACCGCGACCGCCGACCGCGTCGACCGTGCCGCCCTCGAGGAGTTCCTCCGTCCCCGCCACAAGGCGGTGCTGGTCACCCGGCGCAGCGGAGGGGGCGTGCAGATGTCCCCGGTGTCCTGCGGCCTCGACCAGGAGGGGCGGGTCGTGGTCTCGACGTACCCGCAGCGGGCCAAGGCGGCCAACGCCCGGCGCGACCCCGCCGTCTCGCTCTGCGTGCTCTCCGACGACTTCGACGGCCCCTGGGTGCAGGTCGACGGCCGCGCCGAGGTGCTCGACCTGCCCGAGGCGCTCGAGCCGCTGGTCGACTACTACCGCGCGATCAGCGGCGAGCACCCGGACTGGGACGAGTACCGGGCGGCGATGGTCCGGCAGGGCAAGTCGCTGCTGCGCGTGACCATCGAGCGCTGGGGGCCGATCGCCACGGGCGGCTTCCCGCCGGAGGTCGTCGACAAGCTCTGAGGCTTGCTCCGAGCCGGGGGAGCGCCAGACTGGCGGGGTGCCGTACGTGCTGACCGTGGACCAGCAGGCCGGCCGCCGGGGTCCCGACCGGGTCGCCGGCGTCCTGCGGCGGCTGGCGGGCGGCGTCCCGACGGTGCTGCCCTTCGAGCGGACGGCGGGCGACGAGTTCCAGGGGGTGCTGGCCGACCCCGCGGTCGTCGTCGACGTCGTCCTCCGGCTGGTCCGCGAGGGCGGCTGGAGCATCGGCGTCGGGGCCGGCCCGGTGCAGACCCCGCTGCCCGAGAGCACCCGCGCCGGCGCCGGGCCCGCGTACCTGTGCGCCCGCCGGGCGGTCGACGCGGCCGAGCAGCGCAGCGTCCGGCTGGCCGTGCGCGGCGCCGTCCCGGCCGACGCCGGTGACGCGCAGGCCGTGCTGAGCGCGCTGGCGGTCGTCGTCCAGCGGCGCAGCGCCCAGGCCTGGGAGGCCATCGAGCTGGTCGGCGCCGGACGCACCCAGGCTCACGCCGCCGCGTTCCTGGGCATCTCCCGCCAGGCGGTGGGCCAGCGCCTGGCCGCCGGCCTGTGGGAGCTCGAGCGCGAGCTGCGGCCCACCGCCGCGCGGCTGCTCACCCGGGCGGCCGGGTGAGCGCCCAGGGGCACGCCGTCGTCCTCGCTGGTGGCGGGGCCGGGCCGCTACGCCGGCACACCTGGCCGGTGTGCCGTGGGCGGCGGCGTCGCGGTGCTGCTGCGCAGCTGACCGGCCTCCGCCGCGCGCGGTGATCACCGGACGGCCAGAATGGTCCGGCACCTCTGCCGTCCGATCCCCGGGAGCACCCGTGTCCGAGTCGACCGCGCCAGGCGGGATCCGCAACGCCGACCTGCTCGGCGTCTACACCAACGACCACCTGGCCTCGGCCACCGGCGGCATCGAGCTGGTCAGCCGCATGCTCGGCCGCTGGCGCGGCACCCCCTACGAGTCGCGGCTCGAGGAGCTGCTCGACGAGCTGCGCGAGGAGCGGTCGTCGCTGGAGGGCCAGATGCGCGCCCTCGGCCTGCCGGTGCGGCAGTACAAGCAGGCCGCCGTCTGGCTCGGCGAGAAGGTCTCCCGGGTCAAGTTCAACGGGCACCTGCTGTCCCGCTCGCCGCTGTCGGACCTCGTGGAGTTCGAGTTCATCGCCACCGCGGTGCTGGCCAAGCGGGCCGGCTTCGAGACGCTGCGCGCCGCCGCGGAGGCCGAACCGCGCATCGACGAGGCCCTGTTCGAGCGGCTCATCGCGCAGGCCGACAAGCAGCACCACTGGCTGGCCGACGTCCGCCGCGAGGTGGCCGCCGGCGTCTTCGGCGGGCACCCCGGCCCGGCCGACGCCGCGGCCGACACCTGAGCGGGTGACCACCGGGCGGCCCGCCCTCCGCCCGGGTAGAACCGGGACATGTGCCACGACACCGACAGCCGGCCGCCCGCTCCGCCGCGGAGCGGTGACGTCGCCGAGCGCGGCACGCTGACCCTCACCTCGACCGACGGCACCGAGGTCGCCGCCGCGTACGCCGCGCCGGCCGGCCCGGCCCGGGTCGGCGTCGTCCTGCTGCCCGACATCCGCGGGCTGCACCCGTACTACGTGGCGCTGGTCGAGCGCTTCGCGGAAGCCGGGCTGCCGGCGCTGGCCGTCGACTGGTTCGGGCGGACGGCGGGACTGCCCGAGACCGGCACCCGTGGGCAGGACTTCGACTGGCAGACGCACATCCCGCAGGTCACCGCGGCCGGCGTGGACGCCGACGTCGCCGCGGCGATCGCCTACCTGCGCGGGCGCACCCGCGCGGACCTCCCGGTCGTCACCGTCGGCTTCTGCTTCGGCGGCAGCCACTCCTGGCGGCTGGCCGGGAACGCCGACGTGGACCTGGCCGGCTGCGTCGGCTTCTACGGCAAGCCGGAGCTGACCGGCGACGCGCCCGCCGTCCGCCCGACGCTGATGGTCGTCGCCGGCGCCGACGCCGCCACCCCGGTCGAGGACCAGCTGGCCCTGGCGGAGCGCCTGCGAGCCGGGGGCGCGGAGGTGGAGACCGCCGTCTACGACGGGGCGCCGCACTCCTTCTTCGACCGCGCGTACGGCGACTGGGCGGAGGCCTGTGACGACGTCTGGCGCCGGGTGCTGGCGCTCACCGACCGGGTGGCCACCGGCTGAGGAGGGGACGCCGACGGGTGCTGGACGCCGCGGCGTCCCCGACGACGGGCCGACCTCCTACCCTCGACAGCGCGACCGGGCGTGCGAGGTCGGGCAGGAGTCCAGCAGTGCCACGCACCGGGCGGACGGGCGCCGGCGAGGAGGACCGATGAGTGAGCAGCCCAGCGGCGGGATCGATCCCGGGGTCATCGAGCTGGCGGCGCGGGTCTTCGACCTGGCGCGCGGCGGGGCCACCGAGGAGCTGGCCGCCTACGTCGACGCCGGGGTGCCGGCGAACCTGACCAACGACAAGGGCGACACGCTGCTCATCCTGGCCGCCTACCACGGCCACCCGGACACGGTCGCCGCGCTGCTCGAGCGCGGCGCCGACGCCGGCCGGGCGAACGACCGGGGCCAGACGGCGCTGGCCGCGGCGGTCTTCAAGCAGTCCGAGGAGACCGTGCGCACCCTGCTCGCGGCCGGTGCCGACCCGGACGCCGGCGGCCCGACCGCCCGGGAGACGGCGGCGTTCTTCGACCTGCCGGCGATGACCGCGCTGCTCGACGGTGCGCGTCCCTGAGCCGGCCGGCCGCGCGTGCCAGGGTGACCGCCCGGGCAGCGCGGCGATCCGCGGAGGAGGGCACATGGTGGGGATCCACCCGGGGCCGTCGGGCGCCGGTACCTCGGGCGCGCCCACCGGCGCGGCGGGCTGAGGCGACCGACGGTGACCACGCAGCGGGGGGTCCCGGGCGCCGAGGTCCCACAGGCCAACGGGGCCACCGGCGTGCCGCCGGCCGCCGCCGCCGAGGTGCAGACCGCCGCCGTCCAGGCCCGGGCAGCGGCGGACGCCGCCGCGGTGACCGGGACCGAGGCCGCCCTCCTGCCCGAGGACGTGCCCGGGCCGCCGACCGGTGGCATGCCGCGCTGGATGGTGCTGCTGATCGGTGCCGCAACCGCCACCATCGCGATCGCCGGGGTGCGCTCGATCGCCTGGCTGGTCGGCCCGGTGCTGCTGGCCCTGGTCGTGGTCATCGCCCTCACGCCCGTGCAGCGCTTCCTGCAGCGGCACGGCTGGCCGCGGTGGGCCAGCGCCACGGTGCTGCTCCTGCTCGTCTGGACCGTCCTGCTGGGCTTCGTCGCCCTCCTGGTGGTCTCGATCGCCCAGTTCGCGGCGTTGCTGCCCAACTACGCCGGCGAGGCGGAGGCGCTCATCGCCTCGGTGGTCGCCGACCTCAACGACCGCGGCATCGTCTCCGGCCAGCTCTCGGACCTGGTGGCGCAGTTCGACTACAGCCAGCTGGTGGGCGTGGCCACCGGCGTGCTGTCCCGGGCCACCGACGCCGCGTCCACGCTGGTCCTGCTGCTGGCGGCGCTGGTGTTCCTGTCCATCGAGTCGGGCGGGTTCGGCCGGCGGCTGGCGCTCGTCGCCGCCGACCGCCCGCACCTGCCGATCGCCCTGGGCCTGTTCGCCCGCGGCACCCGCAGCTACCTGTGGGTCAGCACGGTGTTCGGCGGCATCGTGGCCGTCGGCGACGGCATCGCGCTGGCGATCATCGGCATCCCGCTGCCGGTGGTGTGGGGGCTGCTGTCCTTCGTCACCAACTACGTGCCCAACATCGGGTTCGTGCTGGGTCTGGTGCCACCGGCGATCCTGGCGCTGCTCGACGGCGGCTGGACCGGCTTCTGGGTCGTCGTCGCGGTCTACGCGCTGCTCAACTTCGTCGTCCAGACGCTCATCCAGCCGCGGTTCGTCGGCGACTCGGTGGGGCTGTCGATGACGGTCACCTTCGTGGCGCTGCTGTTCTGGGGCTGGGTGCTCGGCGCGCTGGGCGCGCTGCTGGCCATCCCGCTCACCCTGCTGCTCAAGGCGCTGCTGGTGGACGTCGACCCCCGGGGGCACTGGCTCGACGCGCTGCTGCGCGAGGAACCCCGAGCGCCGCGCACCAGCCGCGCCCGCCAGCGTGCGAACGCCCGCCGCGCGGCCCTCGCCTCGGTCCGCGCGCTGCACGTCCCACGCCCCCACCGACGCCCGACGGAGGACTGAAAGCGCAGGTCAGCCCGGAATGTCGGACCCCTGGAGGACGTTGTCACCATGTCGGGCACCCCGCCCGGCACGACGTCTGGAGGACGCGATGAAGGGCGACCGTGTCGAGGTCGTGATCGACGCCGGCGGGAGCACCCGCACCTACGAGATCGAGGCCACCCGCGCCGGGCGGCGGGTGGACGTGACCCACGGCCGCGGGCTGGTGGAGGTCACCGAGAGCACCCGGGGTGGCACCCCGGTCCGCACCGCCCGGTTCATGGCCGGCCGGGTCCTGGCGCTCGTCGAGCACCCGGCACCCGGACCGGCGCTGGACGACGACGCCGACGTGCGGCCGCTGCGCCAGACCGCCTGAACGAGGACCCCTTGCCCCCCACCGCTCACCGGCTCGCAGCGGGCCCCTGCACGGGGGCCGCACCCGCACAGGAGCTCGTGGTCGTGGTGGGGCTCCAGGGCAGTGGGAAGTCGACCTGGGTGTGCGAACACCTGGCCGCCACCCACGCCGTCGTGAGCAAGGACCACTGGCCCAACGCCCGCCGCCGCGAGGCCCGGCAGCGGCGGGTGGTCGCCGAGCTGCTCGCCGAGGGCCGCAGCGTGGTCGTCGACAACACCAACCCCGGGCCCGAGGAGCGCGCGCCGCTGGTCGCGGCGGCCCGGGCGGCCGGCGTGGGGGTCCGCGCGGTCTGGCTGGACACCCCGGTGCCGGTCTGCGCCGCGCGCAACGACGCGCGAGAGGGGCGGGCCCGGGTGCCGCCGGCCGGCCTGTACGGGACGGCGGCGCGGCTCGTCCCGCCCAGCACGGAGGAGGGCTTCGACCGGGTGGACGTCGTCCGTACCCGCTGAGGCGGCGGGCGCGTCGGGACACGCCGGGGCGGATCCGGGCAGGCCGGTGCGGTAGACACGTCCGGCGTCCGCCCGTCCCGCGTCCCCCGGAGGTCCCTCGTGCTGGCCAGCATCGGTTACGCCGTCGCCTACACCGGGGTCGGCATCGTGCTGCTGACCCTCGGCTTCCTCGTGCTCGACCTGCTCACCCCGGGTCGCCTCGGCCGGCACATCCACGAGGAGCGGTCGGTCAACGCCGGCATCGTGCTCGCCGCCGGGTTCCTCGCCCAGGGACTGGTCATCTTCAGCGCCATCTGGACCAACGCGACGAGCGGGTTCGGATCGGCGCTGCTCTACACCGTCGTCTTCGGCGTGCTCGGCGTGGTGCTGCAGGGGATCGCCTTCGTGGTGCTCGACCTGCTGACCCCGGGCAAGCTCGGCCAGCACGTGACCGAGGTGGCCTTCCACCCCGCGAGCCTGGTGCTCGCCGCCGTCCAGCTCGCCGTGGCCGGCATCGTCGTCGCCAGCATCTGGCCCTGACCAGGCCGGTCGCCGCCGTCCCCGCCGTCCGCGGGACACGCGGGGCTACCCGCCGGTAGCTCGGGGATCCGGATCCGTACCGTGTGCTCCAGCGCACCGGACGGCGCAGGATCGGAGAGGACAACAGATGAGCGAGTCGAACAGCACCGGCGCCCGCGTGGCGATCATCACCGGGGCCGCGCGTGGCATCGGTGCGGCCGTCGCCAAGCGGCTGGCGCAGGACGGGTTCGCCGTGGGCGTAGTCGACCTGGACGAGGCCGCGGGCAAGGCGACGGTGGAGGCCATCGAGGCCGCTGGCGGTCGTGCGCTGGCAGTCGGCGCGGACGTCAGCGACGCCGAGCAGGTGGAGGCCGCGGTCGGCCGCGTCGCCGCCGAGTTGGGTGCCCCGACGGTGCTCGTCAACAACGCCGGCGTCATCCGCGACAACATGCTGTTCAAGATGACCGAGTCCGACTGGGACACGGTCATGAACGTGCACCTGCGCGGCGCCTTCCTCATGACCCGTGCGGTGCAGAAGCACATGATCGACGCCAGGTGGGGCCGGATCGTCAACCTCTCCAGCACCTCGGCGCTGGGCAACCGGGGCCAGGCCAACTACTCGGCGGCCAAGGCCGGTCTGCAGGGCTTCACCAAGACCCTGGCGATCGAGCTGGGCAAGTTCGGCGTCACCGCCAACGCCATCGCCCCCGGCTTCATCCAGACCGAGATGACCAAGGCCACCGCGGACCGGATGGGCGTCGCGTTCGAGGACTTCATCGCCTACGCCGCCAAGGAGATCCCGGTGCAGCGCGTCGGCCAGCCCGAGGACATCGCGAACCTGGCGGCCTTCTTCGTCAGCGAGGGCGCGGGCTTCGTCTCCGGCCAGGTCGTCTACGCCGCCGGCGGCCCCAAGGCCTGAAAGAGGACCCCCTGCCCCACCCCTCGCGGCTCGGGGCGGGGCTTCGCTGCAGGGCCCGGCCGGGCACCCCGGCCGGGCCCTGCTGCGTCCGGGGCGCGGGCATGGCGGTGCGTGCGCCGGTGTTGTACGAACCGTGACCCGCACGCCCCTGCGACTCGCTCTCCTCGGTGACTCCCTCGCGTACGGCTCCGGCGCCGCCGGGCCCGGCGACGCCCTCGGCCCGCGCCTGGCCGCCGCCCTGACCGACGCCGGCTACGACATCGACCTGTCCGTGCTCGCCGTCCCCGGGGCGGTGTCGCGCGACCTGGCCGCGCAGGTCCGCCGGGCCGCAGCGCTGGACGTCGACCTCGCCGTGGTGGTGGTCGGCGCCAACGACCTGGCGCGGCTGGTGCCCCCGGCGCAGGCCGCCGCGGCCCTGGCGAGCGCGCTGGCCCGGCTCCGCGCCGCGGACACCGACGTGGTCGTCGTCCCGGCGCCGGACATGTCGACCGTGCCGTGGGTCCCGCCGGCACTGCGGCCGCTGGTGCAGAGCGCCTCCCGGCAGCTGCAGCGCGAGCAGGCCGCCGTCGCCCGCGCGAACGGCGCGATGGTCGCCGCTGTCTCCGACGCCGTGGCAGCGGCCTTCGGCACCGATCCGGCCCTGTTCTCCGCCGACCGCTTCCACCCGTCGTCGGCCGGTTACGCGCACATCGCCGAGGCGCTGGTGCCGCACGTCGTCGCCGCCGCGCACGCCCGCCGGGACGGCGCCGCCGCCTGAGGACGTGCAGCACCCGACCCGGAAGGGAGCCTGCGTCACCGGGTCCGCGCCCCGCGGCCGTCCACACGCACCCGTCCCTCTGGACGGTGACCGGAACACTCCCTAGCGTCGCTGACGCGTCATTCGGACGGATGTGGTCCGGAGGGGGAGACGTGTCGC
The DNA here is from genome assembly GCF_900103785.1 of Geodermatophilus siccatus. Lineage (GTDB taxonomy): Bacteria > Actinomycetota > Actinomycetes > Mycobacteriales > Geodermatophilaceae > Geodermatophilus > Geodermatophilus siccatus. Next base: position 363,271 of record NZ_FNHE01000004.1, read on the forward strand.
TCGTGGTCGTGCCCGGGGTCGGCGTCCGTGGTGGGGACCCCCCCTGCGTCGAGGCACGGCCCGGTCACGCAGCGGCGTATCACGAGCCCTCCTCCCGAGCTCATCCGTGTCGAGGACGACGCGTCCCGGCTCGCGGATGGGTGGTCGGTCATGGCAAAGCGGCTCGTGCGGTTCACGCTCGAGGACGGCGGCACCGTGCTGGTGCAGGCCGAGGACGGCACCGCGGCCGGCGGGTACGGCGACGGTGAGGTCACCCGGGGGTGGGGGGACCGGGACGAGCGGGTGGTCCTGCAGGCGCAGCAGAGCTTCGAGGAGGCCGTCGGCCACGTCCAGCCGGCCGTGCAGGCGCTCGTGCGCCGACTGCGGTCGGTCGCGGAGCGCCCGGAGGAGATCAAAATCGACTTCGGTCTCGAGCTGAGCGCGGAGGTGGGGGCCTTCGTGGCCGGTGCCAGCTCCACGGGCAATTTCACCGTGTCGATGACCTGGCGGCCCGGCCGGGACGACCCGGCGAGGGGCACAGCCGGATGACCGAGCGCACCTACCTGGACTTCGACGTGCTGCTCGAACCCGTGTCGCCGAGCAGCTACCGAGCGCGGGTGCTGAACTCACCGGTGGGCGAGACCCGCCCGGTGCCCGTCACGATCCCGTTCTCCGACCTCGAGCTGGAGAACTTCCTGCTGCGCATCGGCCGGCCGCGCCGGTACCCGGTCCGCAGCGAGGAGGCGCCCGAGGCCACGGCGGTCCGCGAGTTCGGTGCCCGGCTCTTCGACGCCGTCTTCCACGACCAGGTGCACAGCGCCCTGATGGCGAGCCTCGACCAGGCGGAGGGCCAGGACGCCGGGCTGCGCGTGCGGCTGCGGCTGACCGACTCGCCCGAGCTGGCCGACCTGCCATGGGAGTACCTCTACGACAGGGACGCCCGTCGGTACCTGGCGCTGTCGGCGTGGACGCCGCTGGTGCGCTACCTCGACCTGCCCGGCCGCATCCGCCCGCTCTCCGTCCGGCCGCCGCTGCGTGTGCTGGTGCTGGTCGCCAGCCCCACCGACTTCCCGCCCCTGGACGTGGACGCCGAGTGGGCGCGGCTGCGGGAGGCCCTCGCGGGTCTGGAGCACGCCGGACGGGTCCGCCTCGAACGGGCCCCGAACGGGACCATGGCCGACCTGCAGCGCCAGCTGCGGCGGGGTCAGCACCACGTCTTCCACTACATCGGCCACGGGCGGTACGACGCCGAGCTCGGGGACGGGCAGCTGGCCATGGAGGGCCCGACCGGCCGGGCCCAGCCCATCAGCGGTTCTGACCTCGGCGCCCTCCTGCACGACCACCGCACCCTGCGGCTGGCCTTGCTCAACTCGTGCGAGGGTGCGCGTGGCGGCCGGCGCGACCCCTACTCGGGGACCGCGCAGAGCCTGGTCCACCAGGGCATCCCCGCCGTGGTCGCCATGCAGTTCGAGATCTCCGACCGGGCTGCCATCGTCTTCACCCGCGGGTTCTACGAGGCCGTCGCGGACGGCTACCCGCTCGACGCGGCGATCGCCGAGGCCCGCAAGGCCATCCGGCTCCAGCCGAACGAGGTCGAGTGGGGGACCCCGGTGCTGTACCTGCGCGCGCCCGACGGGCGCGTCTTCGACGTCGCCGGACCGCCGGATCCCGCCGAGGGTGCGCCGGCCGCGGACGCGGTCGCAGCCGTCGCCCCCGAGGTCGTCCAGGGATCGGTCCGCGGCGACCCCTCGGACCGCGGGCGGGACGCCGGGCGGCCGCCCGACCCGCGGGCTCCCACCGCCACAGCGGGAGCGGAGCACGACGGCCCTGCTGCCACTGACACGCCTGTTCGCGGGGGCGGGGGCCCGCCGAGCAACACGCAGCAGCAGGACCGCGGCGACGAGGAGGTGCCCGCAGCCGCGCGGCGTCCGGGGGAGCGGCGCCGGCCCGACGCCGGGAACGGCGCGATCCCCCGTGGTCCCGCGCCAGCCACGGCCCCGCATCGCGGACGCCCCCGCAAGACCGCGGCACCGCGTGCCCGCGCGCAGGGCGGGCCGGCCGCAGGGGAGGGCGCTCCCGGGACCGCACCGGCAGCACCCCGGACGTCCACGCGGAGCAAGCCGGCCGGGACGGCCCGCGCCGCTCCGCCCGGCGTCCCCCCGGCTGGGACCGGCCCGGCCGCCCGGGGGCAGGGGCCCTCGTCCGCATCGCCCCCGCCTCCGCCGCCCCCACCGCCGACGGAGGAGCCCGTGCCGACGCCGGCTCCCCGGCCGTCGCGGAGGCACCTGCTGGTCCTCGCCGCGGTCGTGCTCCTGGTCGGGCTGCTCGGCGGGGTGGTCGTCCTGGTGACGCAGCAGGGCGCGCCCGGTGGACCGGACGACCGCGCCGAGCCGGCCTCGTCCGCCACGGCACCCCCGGGCCCCGCGGAGACCACCAGCGCCGGTCCGCAACCCCCGGCCGCGAGCATGCCGATCCCCGCGGCCGGCGCCACCATCCCGGTGGGCGAGACACCCGGCTACGCGGTGGCCACGCCGAACGGGACCCAGCTCTACGTCGCCAACCGCGGGGCCCGCACCATCACGGTGGTCGACACCGAGCTGGACCGCGTGACCGGGCAGATCCCCGTGCCGGTGGGCCCACCGCAGTTCGTGGAGTTCTCCCCGGATGGCCGGACGTCCTACCTCAGCCTGTACGACGAGGACACCGAGGCCGGGGCCGTCGGCGTCCTCGACACCAGGACCTGGAAGATGATCGAGACCATCCCCTTGGACGGAAAGCCGTGGGCACCCGCGGTCACCCGCGACGGGGACCGGGTCTACGTGCCCGTCGAGGGCCCGAACACCGTCGTGGTCATCGACGCCGGGGCGCACGAGGTCCGGACCGAGATCCCGGTGCCGCCCCTGCCGCACTCCATCGAGTTCACCCTCGACGGCACGCGCGGTTACGTCGCCGACCACACCTCCAACGTCGTCACGGTCATCGACACCACGACCGACACCGTGCTCCGGGAGGTGCCGGTCGACGCCGGCCCGCACCGCGTGGCGGTGCACCCGGCACGGCCGCTGGTAGCCAACGTCAACTACGACGCCGACACCGTCACGGTGATCGACACGAACTCGGACACGGTCGTGACCAGCATCCCGGTCGAGGCGGGGCCTCAGGACGTCACCTGGGCGCCTGACGGCCAGTTCGCCTACGTCACCAGCGTCGACGCCGACACGCTCTCGGTGATCGCGGCCGACGACTGGAGGGTCACGGCGAGGATCCCCATCGGCGACGCACCGACCTCCGTCGCGGTGCTGCCCGATGGGTCGCGCGGCTACGTGACCAACCTCAACGACGGCACCGTCCGGGTGCTCGACCTCGACGGCTGAGGAAGGCCCTCACGCCCTCGCCGGCTCGGGAGCGGGAACCCGGGACGGGGCCCGCGAGCACGGCGCCGTGACCACCCGTCCAGCCGGTGGGGTGGTCACGGCGCCGTCGCCGTCCCGTCGCCTCAGGAGGTGTGGTGGACCTCCTGCAGGCGGTAGACCGGGGTGGGGACGTCCTCGTACCGGGCCTTGAGCTGCAGGGCCAGGTACAGCGAGTAGTGCCGTGACTGGTGCAGGTTGCCGCCGTGGAACCACAGCGCCTCCTGCTGGGTGGGCTTCCACATGTTGCGCTGCTCGCCCTCCCACGGACCCGGGTCCTTGGTGGTGTCCGAGCCCAGGCCCCACACCTTGCCCACCTTGTCGGCGACCTCCTGGGAGATGAGGTCGGCCGCCCAGCCGTTCATCGACCCGTAGCCGGTGGCGTAGACGACGAGGTCGGCGGGCAGCTCGGTGCCGTCCTCGAGGACGACGGAGTCCTCGGTGAGGTGGTCGACCTGCCCGTGCGCCAGCTTCACCTCGCCGTCGGCCACGAGGTCGGCGGCGCCCACGTCGATGTAGTAGCCCGAGCCGCGGCGCAGGTACTTCATGAACAGGCCGGAGCCGTCGTCGCCCCAGTCCAGCCAGAAGCCGGCGTCGGCCATCCGCCGGTAGAAGTCGGCGTCGCGCTCCTTCATCTGCTCGTACAGCGGGATCTGGAACTCGTGCATGATCCGGTACGGGATCGAGGCGAAGACCAGGTCGGCCTTCTCGGTGGTCACCCCCGCCGCCAGCGCCCGCTCGGAGTAGAGGTCGCCGAGGCCGATCTCCATGAGGCTGTCGCTCTTCACGATGTGCGTCGAGGTGCGCTGCACCATCGTCACGTCGGCGCCGATCTCCCAGAGCGCGCCGCAGATGTCGAACGCCGAGTTGTTGCTGCCGACGACGACGACCTTCTTGCCCTTGTACTCGTCGGGCCCGGGGTGGGCCGAGGAGTGGTGCTGCTCGCCGCGGAAGACGTCCTGGCCGGGCAGCCGGGGGACGTTCGGCTTGCCGGACATGCCGGTGGCCAGCACCAGCTGCTTCGGGCGCAGGGTGAGCGGCTGACCGTCGCGCTCGACCTCCACGGTCCACTCACCGGCCGACTCGTCGTAGCTCGCCGAGCGCGCCACGGTACTGCCCCAGTAGGGCACCTCCATGACCGTCACGTAGGACTCGAGCCAGTCGCCGATCTTGTCCTTGGGCGAGAACACCGGCCAGTTGTCCGGGAACTTCAGGTAGGGCAGGTGGTCGTACCAGACCGGGTCGTGCAGGCACAGCGACTTGTACCGGCTGCGCCACTGGTCACCGGGGCGGGCGTGCTTGTCGATCACCAGGGCCGGGACGCCGAGCTGCCGCAGCCGGGCGCCGAGGGCGATGCCGCCCTGGCCGCCGCCGACGACGAGCACGTACGGCTGGGTGGTGTACCCGAGCTCGGCCTCCTCCTGCTCCCGGCGCTCCCGCCAGGTGGTGCGCTCGCGGTTCGCGCCGTGCTCCGCGCCCATCGGCCGGCGCTCGCGCAGCGGCTCCTCGTGCCCCTTCAGCTCGTACAGCGTGGTCAGCAGCGTGAACGCCTTCGTGCCCCCCTCCTGCAGCCGGAGCATCCCGCGGCCGCGGCCGACCGCGGTCTCGAACTCGATCCAGGCCGTGGTGGTCCCGTCGGCCTCGGTCGGCTCCTCGGTGGTGCGGAACCCGCGTGGGTCGGTGCGGTCCAGGGTCGCGGTCAGCAGGTCGCGGACGCCGTCGGTGCCCTCGACCGTGGTGATGTTCCAGGTGAAGGCGATGAGGTCGCGCCAGAAGCTCGTCGCGGCGAACATGCCCGCCGCGCGGTCGACGTCGCGGGCGGTGAGCGCCTCCTCGAACGCGGCCAACCAGGCGTCGGTGCGCTCGGCGGGGGAGCCGGTGGTGCCGGGTCGTTCGGCGGTCTGGGTCACCGGTCCTCCCCGCCGGCGCTCGTCGGCCAGGTGCCCTGGGTCGCTCTGCTCATTGCTGCCCTCGCAAGCTCGGTCACTGTGCGCCTCCTGCGTCGTCGTGGGGCGGTGGTGACCCAGGACACCCGCCCATCGGGACGGGCGGCAGCCGTTGCAGGGGGTTGCACGGCATATGGTCGTGGCGCAGGTCACAGTGGAGGAGCTGCCGATGACCGCCGTCCAGAGCGCCCTGCCGCCCGGGGCCGACCCGCGGGTGCACACCCGGCTGCTCGCGCGCGTGCGCGCCGCGGCCCTCTCCGGGGGCACCCCGCCCGCCGCGCCCCGTCCGGTGATCGGCGCGTCGTGGCGCCGGCTGCGCGGCAGCGGGCTGGACCCCTCCCGCACACCGGACGTCGTCCCGCTGGACGGCGCCGCGCTGGAGCGCCGCCGCGCGGAGAGCGGGCTGGCCCCGCTCCTGCCCCTGCTGCGCGAGCGCCTGCTGCCGGTCGCCCGCGACGCCGGGCAGGTGCTGGTCGTCGTGGACGCCGGGTGCCGGGTGCTCTGGCGGGAGGGCGGCGCCGAGGTGCGCCGGCGGGCCGACCGGCTGGGCTTCGTCGAGGGCTCCTGCTGGGACGAGGACGTCGTCGGCACCAACGCCATCGGCACCAGCGTGGTGGTCCGCGCCCCGCTGCAGGTGCACGCCGCCGAGCACTACGCCGAGGGCCACCAGCCCTGGACCTGCGCCGCCGCCCCGCTGCGCGACCCGGTCACCGGCCGGGTGCTCGGGGTGGTCGACCTCTCCGGCCCCGCCTCGACGGTGCACCCGAGCACGATCGCCCTCGTCGACGCCGTCGCCGCGCTGGCCGGGCAGGAGCTCCAGCAGGCCCACACCCGGCACGTCGAGCGACTGCGGACGCTGGCCGCGCCGATCCTCGCCCGGCTGACCGGCCCGGCGCTCGTGGTGGGCGTCGACGGCTGCACCGCTGCCGCGGCCGGCCTGGCCGCGCCCGATCGGGTGGCGCTGCCCGAGGAGGTGCACGCCGGTCCGGTGTGGGTGCCGGCGCTGGGCCGGTGCACCGTCGAGCCGCTGCCCGGCGGCTGGCTGCTGCGGCCGTCCGGCCCGGCGGACGACGACCGGCCGGCGGGGCTGGTGCTCGACCTCGCCGGCCCCCGCCCACAGGTGCAGGTGACCGGGCCCAGCGGCAGCTGGACGGCCGGGCTGAGCCTGCGGCACGCCGAGATCCTGCTCGCCCTCGCCCGGCACCCGGCGGGGCGCTCGGCCGCCGCGCTCGCCGCGGACCTCTTCGGCGACCCGACCCGGACGGTCACCGTGCGCGCCGAGGTCTCCCGGCTGCGCCGCACGCTGGGCTCGGTGCTGCTGACCCAGCCCTACCGGGTCGACGAGGACGTCGCCGTCGAGGTCCGGCTGCCCACGCCGGCCGCCCGGCTGCTCCCGGCGTCGACCGCGCCGCTGGTGGAGCGGCTGCGGCGCGGCTGAGGAAGGACCCCCGTCCCCCTCCGAGGAGGCATCAGGGCTCGCGGCGGGACCCCGCAGGGGGCCGGGCCGGCGCGTCGGGCTCCTCGGGCAGGTGGGTGCGGGCCCACAGCGCCGCGGACGTGCGGTCCCGGACGCCGATCCGCTGGAAGACGCTGGTCAGGTGCGCCTTGACGGTGCTCTCCCGGATGCCCAGGCGGCGGGCGATCTGCTTGTTGGCCAGGCCGCGGCCGACCAGGGCGAGCACCTCCTGCTCCCGGTCGGTGAGCTCGGCCGCGCGGGCCGGGCCGCGCCGGGCGTGCAGCACGGTGCGGGCCACCCGGGGGTCGAGCGGGGAGTGGCCGCGGGCGGTGGAGCGGATGGCGGCGAGCAGGTCGGCCGGCTCGGTGTCCTTGAGCACGTAGCCGCCGGCGCCGGCGTCCAGGGCCTCGATCACGCGCTGCCGGTCGGAGAAGGAGGTGAGCACCAGCACCTCGACGTCCGGGTGCTCCTCGACGATGCGACGGGTGGCCCCGACGCCGTCGAGCACCGGCATGGACAGGTCCATCAGCACCACGTGCGGCGCCAGCCGGGCCACCTGCTCGACCGCCTCGGCCCCGTCGGCCGCCGTCCCGACCACGCGCATGTCGCCGGCCGCGGCGATCAGGCCGGACAGGCCGGTGCGCATGAGCGCGTGGTCGTCGACGACCAGCACGTCGATCACGGGGGCGTCGATCACGGGCGGGGGACCTCTAGTCGCAGCGTCGTCCCGGCACCTGGGGCGGTGTGCACGGCGAGGGTGGCGCCGGCTGCCGCGGCCCGGTCGGACAGCAGGCGCAGCCCGAGGTGGCCCTCGCGCGAGCGGGCGGCCGCCGGTGCGACGTCGAAGCCGACGCCGTCGTCGGCGACCTCGAGCACCAGCTGCCCGGGCCGCTGCGCCACGGTGACGGCCACGCTGCTCGAGCGGGCGTGCTTGACCACGTTGCGCAGCGCCTCCTGGGCGGTGCTCAGCAGCAGCGTGGCGGTCGCGGGCTCGACCTCGAGGTCCTCGGCGACGGCCAGGCGCACCGTGATGCCCCGTGGCCGCAGCCGCGCGGTGAGGTCGGCCAGGGCCCCCGGCAGCCCGGCCCCCTCGAGGGTCGGCGGGTGGATCTCGACGAGGAGGGAGCGCAGCGAGCGCACCGCCTCCCGCAGCGCCCCGGCGGCCTGGCCGAGCACCTCGGCGACCTGCCGGTGCTGCCCGCGGTCGCGGCCGGTCGCCAGGTCGTCGGCGGCGCGGGCGACCAGCAGCGCCGAGGCCGAGACGTCCTGGACGACGCCGTCGTGCAGGCTCCCGGCGATCAGCCGGCGTTCCTCGGTGGAGACGTCCAGCGCCCGCGCCTGCAGCCGCTCGCGCTCCTGCTGGGTGGCCCGCAGCTGGGTCACCATGCGGCGGGCCAGCGGCAGTTGGACGACGACCAGGGTGAGCAGCACGACCATCGAGATCGGCGCGAACCGGACCCAGATCTCGAAGCGGCGCTCGGTGGCCTCCGAGTACTCCGAGTAGGTCTCCAGGAGCAACGGCTCGCCGTCCGGGCCCTCGATCAGGCCGTAGACCTCCAGCAGCCGACCGGCCGAGTGCTCGAAGCGGTTCTCCGGGCGGCTCAGGTCGCTGACCGCGGCGCGGGTGACGCCGTCGCGCAGCGTCTGCCGGTCGGCGTCGTCCAGGGGGTAGGTCAGCCCGATGAGGCGCGCCTCGTCGGAGTAGACGACACGGCCCTCGGCGGTCCAGATCTTGACCCGCAGGACGGGGGTCTGCGCCAGCCGCTCGCGCAGCGCGGCGTCGACGGCGGCGACGGTCGCGGGGTCGCCGGCCACCAGCCGCTCGTCGACGAGGGGCTGCACCAGGACGGCGGCCAGCAGGTCCGTCGTGCGGCGGGCGTCGGCGAGGGCCTCGTCCTCGGCCGCCTCCACGCCGGCCCAGAGGCCGCCGGCCAGCAGCAGGACGACGGCGACCAGGTTGGCCAGCACGAAGCGCAGCACCACCCGGCCCACCGACGGGGACGCCGGCCGGGGGCGGGTGCCGGCCGCGCCGTCGCCGAGCACCACCCACCCCGGGTCCACCGCGGGCGCGACGACCGTCGTCGGCTCCGTCGCCATCGCACCCCCGCTCGGCGCAGGCGTGGCACGGGCCTGCGGGGGAGTTGTGCCATCCCGCGGTGGCGGCGCGCAAGGCACCGGTCGGCGGGGTGCCCCGGACGGGGGGACGGCGGAGCGGACCGCGGGCCTCACCGCAGGACCCGGAGCCACACCCGCCGCAGCAGGCGGCCGTCGCGATCCGGAGCGGCGGTGTCCGCCGGGCAGGCGCCGTCCGCGGCGGACCGGCTGCGGGCCAGGACGGACTCGAGGGTCTGGGCCAGCACCGTCGGGGTGCCCGGCGGCACGACGGTGCCGGCGTCGAGCAGGTCGGGGCGCGACGCGAGCGGCGTGGCCACCACGGGGCGGGCGCTGGCCAGCGCCTGGGCCAGGGCCACCTCCGCGGTCGGCGCCACGCCGGTGTCGTCCCGGTGCGGCAGCACGAGGACCGCGCAGCCGTGCACCGCGGCCCGGACCGCCGACGCGGTCGGCCGGCCGCGGAAGTGCACCCGATCGGCGATGCCGAGGTAGGCCGCCTGGTCGTGCAGCACCCGCGACAGCGGTCCGGTGCCGAGGACCTCCACGGACAGCTCCGGGTGGTCGCCGGCGAGCATGCCGAACGCCGTCAGCAGGGTGTCGACCCCACCGGTGGGCACGAGCGGCGCCACGCACAGCAGCCGGCGCGGTGCGACGGGACCCGTCGCCATGGCCTCCCCCTCCCGGTCGGGACGGGGTCACTGCACCAGCGCGCCGGTCGGTGCCGCACCTGGACGGGGGTCGTACGACTCCTCCGGCCCGGGCGGTGGAGCCGGACCGGGTGGGGGGCCCGGCGCACCCCCCACCCCGGCGCTCACCCGGTCGGCGGCTCGTCCTCGCCGGACTCCTCGGCCGCGTCGGCCTCCTCCTTGGTGCGGTGCACCGCGCCGTCGGCGTGCTCCGGCGGGCCGTAGACGGTGTAGAGGACCAGCGGGTTCGGGCCGGTGTTGACGAAGTTGTGCTTCGTGCCGGCGGGGACGACGACGAGGTCGCCCTGCGCCACCTGCTTCTTGCTGCCCGAGATCCGCGCCTCCCCGGTGCCGCTGACGAAGGTGAGGATCTGGTCGATGTCCTCGTGCACCTCCTCGCCGATCTCACCGCCCGGCGGGATGGTCATGATGACCAACTGGGTGTTCTTGCCGGTCCACAGCACGCGGCGGAAGTCGTCGTACTTCTCCGCCTCGGTCGCGATGGTGTAGTGGATGACGGACGCCATCGAGGGCTCCTCTCGTCGGTCGGGCACGGGTCGGTGCAGCCGCGGCCCGGACGGGCCCGGCGGACGACGTCCCTCCTGCCCTCCGTCCGCGCTGCTCATTCCTGCGTCCCCCCACCCGCCGACGGGCCCCGGGTCCCACCGGCCCCCTCGCAGGGTCCGGCCGCGAGCCTGCGAGCGGCGGGGGAAGGGGGTCCTCCCTCAGCCGCGGCGCTCGAACAGGCCGACCAGGACGGCCGCGGCGACGTCGGCGTCCTCGGTGAGCCGGGCGGCCTGGCCGCGCTCGACGCGGGCGAGCATGAGCTCGTGGATGCCGCCGACCGCGGCGAGCACCAGGTCCGGTCCGACCGGGCGGACCTCGTCGGGGAAGCGGGCGACCAGGTCGTCGGCGGTCTCGCACAGCAGGGTCACGTAGCGGTCGAGGACGTCGCGGCGCAGCGCCAGCCCGCTGCGGCCGGCGGCCTGCACCTCCACCAGCACCGCCCAGGCGGCCTCCGGGCCGGAGGCGAGGGCGGAGAGCAGCGCCGAGACGGTGGCGTGCAGCCGGTCGCGCCACGGCAGCCCCGCCGCGGCGCCCTCCTGCTGGGTCCGGCGCAGCTCGGCGAGGACCTTGTCCGTGGCCCGGGAGACCAGCTCGAGGAGGCAGTCCTCCTTGTCGCGGAAGTGGGCGTACAGCACGGTCTTCGACACCCGGGCCACCCGCGCGATGTCGGCGACGGTCGTGGCGCGGTAGCCCTTCTCGGCCATGCAGGTGGCCAGGGCGCCGAGGATCCGGCCGCGGCGCTGGGCGTCGTCCACGGTCGGGTCGTCGCCGAGCTCGACGAGACCCCCCACGCGCGGGACTGTATCGGCCCTGGCCGGTGCGGGCCCCGCGCCGACGTCCGGTGTCCGGCGTGCGGCGTGTCCGGACCGGGCACACCGGCACGGTGACAGACCTCACCGGGCGGACCGGGAAGAGACGGCGGCGCTCGCGGCGTCCTCCCTGAGGTGACGACGCCGACCGCTCCCCGACCGACCGCCCGCGCCTACGCGGTGTGGCTCGTCGCGCTGGCCGCGTACACCGTCGCGGTCTTCCACCGGGCCTCCCTCGGCGTGGCCGGGGTCGAGGCCCAGGAGCGCTTCTCCGCCGGCGCCTCGGCCGTCTCGCTGTTCCTCGTGCTGCAGCTGGTCGTCTACGCCGCGATGCAGGTGCCGGTGGGAGTGGCGCTGGACCGCTTCGGCTCGCGCCGGCTCATCCTGGCCGGCGCGCTCACCATGGCCGCCGGTCAGGCGATCCTGGCGGTGGCCGGCGACGTGCCGACGGCGATCGCGGCGCGGGTGCTCGTCGGCGCCGGCGACGCCATGACCTTCGTCAGCGTGCTGCGGGTGGTCGGGTTCTGGTTCCCCGGCCGGACCATCCCGCTGATCACCCAGCTCACCGGCATCCTCGGCCAGTTCGGGCAGATCGTCGCGGCCTACCCGCTGGTCGCGCTGCTGCACTCGACGTCCTGGGAGGGCACCTTCCTCGGCGCGGCGGCGGTGAGCGTGCTCGTCGCCGTCCTCGTGGTCGTGGCGCTGCGCGACGCGCCGCCCGGCACCGACGTGGCCGCTCCGGCCGGGCTCGCCGAGGTGCGGCGCAGCCTGGCGCTGACCTGGCGGGAGCCGGGGACCCGCATCGGCCTCTACACGCACCTGGTCACCCAGTTCTCCGGCACCGTCTTCGCGCTGCTGTGGGGCTACCCGTTCCTGGTGCTCGGCCAGGGCCTGAGCCCGACGACCGCCGCCGGGCTGCTCACCCTGCTCGTGGTCGTGGGCATCATCGTCGGACCGCTGTTCGGCCGGCTGTGCGGCCGCTGGCCGCTGCGCCGCTCGTCGCTGGTGTTCGGCATCCTGGCCGCGACCGCCGCGATCTGGACCGTCGTGCTGCTGTGGCCCGGTCGCGCGCCGCTGCCGCTCCTGGTGCTGCTGGTGGTCGTCCTGGGCACCAACGGTCCCGGCTCGATGATCGGCTTCGACTTCGCCCGCACCTGGAACCCCGCCGAGCGGCAGGGCAGCGCCAGCGGCGTGGTCAACGTCGGCGGTTTCGTCGCCTCGCTGCTCACCGTCCTGGCCGTGGGCGCGGTGCTCGACCTGCTCACCCCGGGCGGTTCGACCGACTACTCGCTGGACGCCTTCCGCGCCGCGTTCGCCGTCCAGTACGTGTTCTGGGCGATCGGCCTCGTCGGCGTGGTCCGGCACCGGCGGCAGCTGCGCGCGCGGCTGGCCCGCGACGGCGTCGTCCTCGCGCCGCTGGTCGCCGCCGTCAGCGCCCGGCTGCGGGGGCGCTCCGCCTACCGCTGACCGGAGGACCAGCCCCCCACGCCTCGCAGGCTCGGCGGGCCGCTGACGGCCCCCGTGCAGGGGCCCGCCGCGAGCCTGCGAGGCGGGGGGGCAAGGGGGTCCTTCTCACGCCGCGTGGCCGATCCGGCACGCAGGTGGCGGACACCACCGTCGCGCCTCCTCGCCAGGCGCGCGGCCGCCCACCCGGTCCCCGCGGTCTGGCAGCGTCCGGCCCTCGGCAGGAACGGGGACGCAGGGAGGGGCGCGGTGTTCCGACGCAACGAGGTCCCGGCCGGTGGCGGGTCCGAGTCCGGGAGGCCGCCGTCCCCCGGGACGGCCCCCGCACCCTCCGGGCAGCTCGACGCCCTGCTCGAACCGCGACCGGTCTTCCGGGCCGCGCTGCGCGGCTACGACCGGCTGCAGGTCGACAACTACGTCGCCTGGGCCGAGACCGAGCTGCTCGCCGTCCGGCGGGCCAACGACGACCTGCTGACGCGCTACGGCGCCTGCTCGGCGGAGCTGGAGATCTCCCGCCGGCTGCTGGCCTGCTCCCCGGCCGGTCGCGAGCAGGTGCGCACCTCCGAGCGGGTCGGGGAGATCCTGCGGCTGGCCGCGGACGAGGCCGCCCGGCTGACCGAGGCCGGCGCCGCGGACGCCGACCGGATCCGCGGGGTCGCGCGGGCCGAGGCCGACGCGCTGCTGCGGCGGGCCCGCGAGGTCCGCGACGGCGCCGTCGCCGACTGCGAGCGCATGCGGGCGGAGGCCGAGGAGGCCCGGGCGGCCGCGGAGGAGGAGCTGGCGCAGGCGCACGCCGAGGTCCGCCGGCTGACCGCGCAGCTCGACGAGGTGCTGCAGGCCCTGGCAGGGGAGGAGCAACCCGCCCGCGCGCCGCTGGCCGGGTGAGCCGCTAGCGTCGGGCCCGACCGCCAGACCCCAGCGGGAGGTGCGCGTGGACGTCGTCGTCGGGCTCGACTCGGGGACGACGGCGACGAAGGCGGTGACCGCGGGTGTCGACGCCCGCGTCCGCGACCTGGTGAGCGTCGGCTACCCGCTGCTGGTGCCGGGCCCCGGCCGCGCCGAGCTCGACGCCGGCCGGCTGCAGCGGGCCGCGATCGAGGCGCTCACGGCCATCGCCGGGCACGCCCGCGAGCGCGGCGACCGGGTCGTCGGGATCGCGCTGTCGGCCGCCATGCACGGGGTGGTGCCGATGGACGGCGACGGCGCGCCGCTGGGGCCGCTGGTCACCTGGGCCGACGCCCGGGCCACCGAGTGGGCGCGGGCGCTGCACGCCGACGGGCGCGCCCCCGCCCTGCACGCCCGGACCGGCACGCCGGTGCACGCGATGTCGCCGCTGGTGAAGCTGTCCTGGGAGCGGGCGCAGGACGGCGGACGGGTGGGCGCGACACCGCGGTGGGGCGGGGTCAAGGAGCTCGTCCTCGCGGCGCTGTGCGGCGGCCCGCAGGTGGTCGACCGCTCGTGCGCCTCGGCGACCGGGATGTACGACATCCGCGCCGGCCGGTGGGACGACGAGGCGCTGGACATCGCCGGCGTGCGGGCCGACCAGCTCGGCGAGGTGCTGCCCACGACCGCGGTGCTGCCCGCCCTGCGCGCCGACGTGGCCACCGCGGCCGGGCTGCCCGCCGACACCCCGGTCGTCGTCGGGGCCTCGGACGGGGTGCTGGCCAACCTCGGCGTGGGCGCGGTGCGCCCGGAGGTCGCCGCGGTCTCGCTGGGCACCAGCGGCGCGATGCGGGTCGTCGTCCCCACGCCCCGGGTGGACCCCGGCCGCCGGCTGTTCTGCTACGCCCTCACCGACGAGCACTGGGTGCTCGGGGGAGCGGTGAACAACGGCGGGTCGGTGGTGCGCTGGGCCTCCATCGCCCTGGCCGTCGAGCCCGGGGAGCACGAGCCGCAGGGCGAGGAGGCCGACGCGCTCGACGCCCGGCTGCTCGAGGAGGCGGCAGACGTCCCCGCCGGGAGCGCCGGGCTGCTGTGCCTGCCCTACCTGCTCGGCGAGCGGGCGCCGTGGTGGCGCTCGGGCCTGCGCGGGGCCTACCTGGGGCTGCGCCGGGAGCACCGCCGGCCGCACCTCGTCCGGGCCGCGGTGGAGGGCGTCTGCCAGCAGCTGGCGCTGGTGCACGACGCGTTCGCCGCGAGCGACGCCCCGGTGCGGGAGGTGCGCGCCACCGGGGGAGCGGTGGCCTCGCCGCTGTGGGTGCGCACGCTCGCCGCCGCCCTCGACCTGCCGGTGCGGGTCGCCGACTCACCGGAGGGCACCGCCCTGGGCGCCTGCCTGCTCGGGCTGCACGCGCTCGGCGCGCTGCCCGACCTCGACGCCGCGACCGCGCTGGTGACCGTGCACGACCCGGTCGAGCCGGACCCGGCCGACGCCGCGGTCTACCGCGAGCTGCGGCCGCTGGTGGAGCGCTCCACCGACGCGCTGACCGACGTCCTGACCGCGCTGGACGCCCTCGACGACCCGCCCCACCCCGTCTGACCCGCCGTCCGATCCCCACGAGGAGGAACCCGTGCCCGAGGTCGAACCGGCGTTCGGTGCCGGCCCGCTGCTGCTCATCGCGGCCGCCGCGGTCGGCGTCCTGCTGTTCCTGATCATGAAGCTCAAGCTGCACGCGTTCCTCGCGCTGGTGCTGGTCAGCCTGCTCACCGCGCTGGCCACCCGGATCCCGCTCGAGGACGTCGTCACCACGCTGACCGGCGGCTTCGGCACGACCCTGGCCAGCGTCGCGCTGCTGGTCGGGCTGGGCGCGATGCTCGGCCGGCTGCTCGAGCACAGCGGTGGCGCGCAGGTGCTCGCCGACAGCCTGATCGGCCGGTTCGGGGAGAAGCGGGCGCCGCTGGCCCTCGGCGTGGCCGCGCTGCTGTTCGGCTTCCCCATCTTCTTCGACGCCGGGCTGGTCGTCTTCCTGCCGATCGTCTTCACGGTCGCCCGCCGGCTGGGCGGGTCGCTGCTGACCTACGGGCTGCCCACCGCCGGTGCCTTCGCGGTGATGCACGCCTTCGTGCCGCCGCACCCGGGGCCGGTCGCGGCCGCCGAGCTGGTCGGCGCCGACATCGGCCTGGTGCTGGTGTTCGGCCTGGTCGTCGGCCTGCCGACCTGGTACCTCGGCGGCTACCTGTTCGGCCTGTGGGCCGGCCGCCGCTACGACGTCGCGGTGCCGCACATCCTCGACGACGACGCTGTGCGGACGGCCGACGACGAACCCGACCCCTCGGTGGAGGGCACCTCGCCGGGCATCGCGTCGACCGGCGGGCGGGCCACGGAGACCGCGACCCGGCCGGCGCCGCCGCGCTTCGGCACGGTCGTCGGCATCCTGCTGCTGCCACTGGTGCTCATCTTCCTCAACACCGGGCTCTCCACGCTGGCCAGCGCGGGCGCGGTGGCCGAGGACTCGTTCCTGGTGCGCGCCGGTCAGCTGCTCGGCGCCACCCCGGTGGCCCTGCTCATCACCGTGCTCGTGGCGATGGTCGTGCTCGGCGTGCGCCGCGGGGAGAGCGGCGCCCAGGTCGAGTCGATCGTCAACAGCGCCCTGGGACCGGTGTGCGCGATCATCCTGATCACCGGCGCCGGCGGCATGTTCGGCGGCGTGCTGCGGGCCAGCGGCATCGGCCAGGCGTTGGCCGACGTCCTCGGGGACATCGGGCTGCCGGTCATCGTGGCGGCGTTCGTCATCTCGGTGCTGCTGCGGGTGGCGCAGGGGTCGGCGACGGTCGCGCTGACCACCGCCGCCGGGCTGATGGCGCCGGTGGTCGAGGCGACCGAGGGGCTCTCGCAGGTCGACCTGGCACTCGTCGTCATCGCGATCGCCGGTGGGGCGACGGTGCTGTCGCACGTCAACGACTCCGGCTTCTGGCTGGTCAGCCGTTTCTTCCGGATGGACGAGAAGACGACGCTGAAGACCTGGACGGTCATGGAGACCCTGCTGGGCACCATCGGTTTCCTCATCGCGCTGGTGCTGAGCCTGTTCCTGTGAGCCGGTCCCTCTCGCCCGCCGCCGATCGTGGCGCGGTGACCACCGCTGGGTCGCCAGGAGTGGTCACGGCGCCGTGATCGCGACCGAGGACGGAGGTCGGTGACGCCGGGCGCAGACCCCGCGGCGACGGGACCGCCGCAACCGGGGCCGCGGTGGCATCGTGGCGCGATGGGACGCACCCTCCGTCTCGCCGGAGCCGGCCTGGCCGGTCTCGCCGCGGTCGCCGCCCGCGACCTGCTGCAGCGCGAGCACACCCTGCTGCGCAACTTCCCGGTGATCGGCCACGCGCGCTACCTGCTGGAGTCGGTCGGCCCGGAGCTGCGCCAGTACCTCGTGGCGGGCAACAACGAGGAGCGCCCGTTCACCCGCGACCAGCGGCGCTGGGTCTACGCGTCGGCGAAGCAGGAGAACAACTACTTCGGCTTCGGGACCGACAACGACCTGGAGTTCACCGCCGGCTACCCGGTCATCAACCACCGCACGTTCGGCCGGGCCGTGCCGCCCACCTCCGTGCACGCGGGCCACGACGTCACGCTGCCCAGCGCCAAGGTGCTCGGCGGACCACGCGGGCGGGCGCGGGCGTTCCGGCCGGCCTCGGTCGTGAACATCTCGGCCATGAGCTTCGGCTCGCTGTCCGGCGCGGCGATCGAGGCGCTCAACCGCGGGGCGGCGCTGGCCGGCTGCCTGCAGAACACCGGCGAGGGCGGGCTCTCGGTGCACCACCGGAACGGCGGTGAGCTGGTCTTCCAGATCGGCACGGCCTACTTCGGCTGCCGGGACGAGCAGGGCCGCTTCGACCTGCAACGGCTCAAGGACCTCGTCGCCTCCGCGCCGGTGTGCGCCCTGGAGGTCAAGCTCAGCCAGGGCGCCAAACCCAGCCTGGGCGGCGTCCTGCCGGCTGCGAAGGTGTCGGCGGAGATCGCGGCCGCGCGCGGCGTGCCGGAGGGCGTGGACTGCATCAGCCCGTCACGGCACGCCGAGTTCTCCGATCCCGACAGCCTGCTCGACTGGGTGGAGCTGCTCGCGGCCGAGACCGGGCTGCCGGTCGGCATCAAGTCCGCCGTCGGCGACATGACCTTCTGGCACGAGCTCACCGACCTGATGGCGACCACCGGCCGCGGGGTGGACTTCGTGACGGTGGACGGCGGCGAGGGCGGCACCGGAGCCGCGCCGCTCATCTTCACCGACTCGGTGTCCCTGCCGTTCCAGCTCGGCTTCGCCCGGGTCCACGCGGTGTTCGCCCGCGCGGGGCTGCACGAGCAGGTCACCTTCATCGGCGCCGGCAAGCTCGGCCTGCCCGACAACGCGATCGTGGCGTTCGCGCTCGGCTGCGACATGGTCAACGTCGGCCGTGAGGCGATGCTCGCGATCGGGTGCATCCAGGCGCAGAAGTGCCACACCGACACCTGCCCGACCGGGGTCGCCACGCAGAACCCCTGGCTGGCGCACGGCCTGGACCCGCGGCTGAAGTCCGTGCGGGCGGCGAACTACATCAGGACGCTGCGCCGCGACCTGGTCAAGGTCGCCGAGGCCTGCGGTGTCGAGCACCCCGGGCTGATCGACGCCTCCTCCGTCGAGGTGCTCACCGGGCGCACGGCCTCCACGCCGCTGGGGGAGGTCTACGGCTACGAGCCCGGGTGGGGGCTGCCCTCGGCCGCCGACCGCGCCGAGATCGCCCGCATCATGACGGCCGAGGCCCCGCAGGGCGGCGCGGCCCCGGCCTCCGCCGACGCCGTCGGCCGACCTCCGACCGACGGTCACGCCGGAGCGGCCGGGAGTAGGGACGCGCGGGACGACGGGATCGACCCCGCCCCCGGAGTCGGAGGGCCGTCGACCCGATCGGCGGGGTGACTACGGTCCCTCCCTGAGCCCAGCCGTCCGAGGTCTGGAGCCGCTGATGGCCAGCTACCTGTACCGGTGCGGGGCGTGCGGCACCTGGGAGGTGCACCGGCCGATCGGCACCGCCGAGCCGACGAGCACCTGCCCGTCCTGCGGAGCCGCCGGCCGCCGCCAGTACACCCCGCCGCTGCTGAGCCGGACCCCCACCGCGGTGGCGTCCGCCCGCCTGCGCGAGGAGGCCAGCGGTGACGCCCCCGCGGTGGCCACCGCCGTGCCGCCCGCGGCCGTCCGGCCGGTCGCCCGCGACCCGCGGTGGAGCGCTCTGCCCCGTCCCTGACCGGCTGTCCGCCCTGGCCGGGGAAGGCGTGGTGGCGACCAGGACGACAGGCGGACCGGCGGCCCGCCGCCGGACGACGGCGGCTCCCGCCGAGCGCGACCGGCCCCGCACGGCCCGTCGACCGCGGGCTGCACCCAGCACGAGACAGATCGGAGTGTGGCGACATGCCAGATGTGGTCTTCACGGTGGACCAGGCCAAGTCGATGCGCGACCAGGCCGTACCCGGACACAACCGGTGGCACCCGGACGTCCCGGTCGCCACGATGGTCCGCCCGGGGCAGAACATCCGGGTGGAGTGCCGGGAGTGGACCGACGGCCAGATCGGCAACAACGACTCGGCCAACGACGTCCGGGACGTCGACCTGAACCGGGCGCACATGCTCAGCGGGCCCATCGGGGTGGAGGGCGCCGAGCCCGGCGACCTGCTCGTCGTGGACATCCTCGACCTCGGGCCGGTGCAGGCACCGCAGGAGTACGGCGACGCCCCCGGCCAGGGCTGGGGGTACACCGGCATCTTCGCCAAGGCCAACGGCGGCGGCTTCCTCACCGACTACTTCCCGGACGCCTACAAGGCGATCTGGGACTTCCAGGGCCAGCAGTGCACCTCCCGGCACATCCCGGGCGTGCGGTACACCGGCCTCACCCACCCCGGGCTGTTCGGGACGGCGCCGTCGGCGGACCTGCTCGCCCGGTGGAACCGCCGGGAGAAGGCGCTGGCCGACACCGATCCCGACCGGGTCCCGGCCCTGGCCCTGCTCCCGCTCGAGGACCAGACCCTGGGCGGGACGGCCACCGGCGACGTCCTCGACGGCATCGCCCGGGACGGCGCGCGCACCGTCCCGGCCCGCGAGAACGGCGGCAACCACGACATCAAGAACTTCTCCCGCGGCTCGCGGGTCTTCTACCCGGTGCACGTGCGGGACGCCAAGCTCTCCGGCGGCGACCTGCACTTCAGCCAGGGGGACGGCGAGATCACCTTCTGCGGCGCCATCGAGATGGGCGGCTTCATCGACTTCCACATCGACCTGATCAAGGGCGGCATGGAGACCTACGGCGTGACCACCAACCCGGTGTTCATGCCCGGCAACGTCGAGCCGCGGTACTCGGAGTTCCTGACCTTCATCGGGATCTCGGTCGACCACGACACCGACACGAACAAGTACCTCGACGCCACGCTGGCCTACAAGCGGGCCTGCCTGAACGCCGTCCGGTACCTGGAGAAGTTCGGGTACTCGGGCGAGCAGGCCTACCTGCTGCTGGGGTCCGCACCGATCGAGGGCCGGGTGAGCGGGGTGGTCGACATCCCGAACGCCTGCTGCTCGCTGTACCTGCCGACGGCGATCTTCGACTTCGACGTCCGGCCGTCGGCGGCGGGTCCGGTGCGGGCGGACAGGGGGCAGTGCGCGGTCACCTCGTGACCGTGCTCCTGGTCGCCGCCCGCGACACGGCCTGACGGAGAACGGCCCGGGCGCCCTAGCGAGTGTCCGGGCCGCTCGTTATCCGGACGGTGGGTCGGGCGGTGACCACGACGGGACCGCCGCAGTTCCAGCACGCCGGCCCCTCGGCCGCGTCCTCCTCGGCGTCCTGCCCGCCCACCTCGCAGGGGTGGCAGGTCCAGCTGACCTCGATCCGGCTCTCCACGGACCGCTCTCCTCGGTGCACTCGTGCGGCCCCCGTCCGGTCGGGGGCCGCCGGGGCGCGAGGTACCCAGGGCGCAGCCGTCCCACGCCGTCGCCGGATGGCCGGCCGCACCCGGGTGGGCCGACACTGGACGCGTGGACGACGACGCGCCACCTCGCATCCCGCAGCACGAGGCCGTCGACCGCTTCGGCACGACCGCACTGCGGACCGCGCACCAGCTCACCGCCGAACTGGCCGCGAACGACGGCGGCGACGAGGATCCCGTCGTGCTGCGCCGGGCGGGGGGACGGCACCGCAGCCTCGCCGGGCTGGCCGCCCTGATCGACGCCGCCCTCGACGAGGGCGGCGCGGACCCCGCGGAGCGGGAGTCGCACCACCGCAGCTGAGGCAGCGGTGCGGGGTGGCGCCGACCCCCTGGGTGACGGCGCGCGGTGCGGACGTGCGCCGTCCGGCGGGTCGTTGACGGGTGCGCCGGTCCGGCATGATCGTCGTCCCGCACACGCACGCCGGCGACGTCGTGCCTCCCGGCCCGGCGCTCGCCCGGCTGGGAGGTCGACGATGACCACCGGCGCCCCCGCGGCCGCCCTGCCACACCGCTGCCCGACGCCGCGCCCGCACACCTGCCTCCCTCGCCGGTCCCGGCCGCGCGCGTAGTCCGGCGGGGCCCGTCGGGAACCAGCCGACGCCGACCCGACCGGCCCCTCCGCCGACTCCCACGGGGAACTCCACCCACAGGTGCGGACGCGAGGAGATGAACGCACATGGGAAGCGTCGGACTGCTCTACGTCGGAGCCGTGCTCGCCGTGAACGGCCTCATGCTGCTGGGGGTGGTGGAAGCCCGCAGCGCCGCTCCGCTCAACCTCTTCGTCGGCGCGCTGCAGGTCGTCACGCCGACGTACCTCATCTTCACCGCGGGGGGTGACGCGGCGATCACCCTGAACGCCTCGGGTCTCTACCTGTTCGGGTTCACGTACCTGTACGTCGGGATCAACCTGCTGGCCGGCCTCGACGGCACGGGGCTCGGCTGGTTCTCCGCCTTCGTCGCGGCGTGTGCGCTCGTCTTCTCCGGCCTGAACTTCTGGTACGTCCAGCCCACGGACTCGGCGTTCGGCGTGATCTGGCTGTACTGGGCCGTGCTGTGGGCGCTGTTCTACCTCGTCCTGGGGCTCAAGCGCGACGACCTGACCCGGTACACCGGGGCCATCGCGCTCATCGCGGGCATCCTGACCGCGGCGGTCCCGGCCTTCATGCTGCTCACCGGGGTGTGGGACGACTACATCGGGATCTCGGCGATCGTGCTCGCCGTCGTCTGCGCCGCCAGCCTGGTCCTCCTGTACCCGCCACTGCGCGGGCACCTGGAGCCGGCCGGGCCGCCGTCGGGGCCGGTCCCGGAGGGCACGTCGGCCGCGTCCCAGGGCGTGCCGGCGGCCCGGCGGACCACCGACGCCGGCCACGGAGCCGGCTCGGGGAGGCGGACCAGCGGCTGATCCACCCGGTCGATCACGGCGCCGGGACCACCCACCACGCTCGGCAGGTGGTCCCGGCGCCGTGATCGCGGGGGAGTGCGGGTTCAGTGCCCGCGGAGCAGCTCCTCGAAGGAGGGGACGTCGGCGAACGGGTCGACCGGCCGCTTGCCGGCCGGCCGGCCGGCGACCAGGTCGGCCAGCTCACCGGCCGCACGGTCGATACGGCGGGCCAGCTCCGCGTCCACCCCACCGGCACCGGCCCAGTCCTCCGATGCGGCGAAGACGCCGGTCGGCGCCGGGACGGCGCGCAGGTAGGCGAACAGCGGCCGCATCGCGTGCTCGATGACCAGCGAGTGCCGGGCGGTGCCGGCGGTGGCGCCGAGCAGCACCGGCGTCCCGGTGAGCGAGTCCTTGTCCAGGACGTCGAAGAACGTCTTGAACAGCCCGCTGTAGGACGCCGAGAACACCGGCGTCACCGCGATCAGCCCGTCGGCGCCGGTGACGGTGTCGATCGCCGCACGCAGCGACTCGTTGGCGAACCCGGTGACCACGTCGTCGGCCAGGTCGCGGGCGTGCGTACGGAGCTCGACGACCTCCACCGTCGCGTCGTCGCCCCGCTCGCGCAGAGCGGCGACGGTCGCGGCGGTCAGCCGGTCGGCCAGCAGCCGGGTCGACGAGGGGGTCGACAGCCCGGCGCTCACGACGGCCAGGGTGCGGGTGGTCATGCGGAGACCTCCTCGAGGGACGCCTGCCGGGCCGCCACGCGCGAGGCGTGGGTCGGCGCGTCGGGCACGTGCGCCGGCTTGAGCGCGGCGAACTCGCGGCGCAGCACCGGCACGACCTCCTCGCCCAGCATGTCCAGCTGCTCCAGCACCGTCTTCAGCGGCAGGCCGGCGTGGTCGATGAGGAACAGCTGCCGCTGGTAGTCACCGACGTACTCGCGGAAGCCGAGGGTCCGCTCGATGACCTGCTGCGGCGAGCCGACGGTCAGCGGCGTCTCCCGGGAGAAGTCCTCCAGCGAGGGGCCGTGGCCGTAGACCGGCGCGTTGTCGAAGTACGGCCGGAACTCCCGGACGGCGTCCTGGCTGTTCCTCCGCATGAACACCTGCCCACCCAGCCCGACGATCGCCTGGTCGGCGCTGCCGTGGCCGTGGTGCTCGAAGCGGCGGCGGTAGAACTCGACCATCCGGGCGGTGTGCTCCTTCGGCCAGAAGATGTGGTTGTGGAAGAAGCCGTCGCCGTAGTAGGCGGCCTGCTCGGCGATCTGCGGCGAGCGGATCGAGCCGTGCCACACGAACGGCGGGACGCCGTCCAGCGGCCGCGGGGTGGAGGTGAAGCCCTGCAGCGGCGTGCGGAACTGCCCCTGCCAGTCGACGACGTCCTCGTCCCACAGCCGGCGCAGCAGCGCGTAGTTCTCCACCGCCAGCGGCAGGCCGTTGCGGATGTCCTGCCCGAACCACGGGTAGACCGGGCCGGTGTTGCCGCGGCCCATCATCAGGTCGACCCGGCCGCCGGCCAGGTGCTGCAGCATCGCGTAGTCCTCGGCGATCTTCACCGGGTCGTTGGTGGTGATCAGCGTGGTCGCCGTCGACAACTGCAGCGTGGTCGTCTGCGCGGCGATGTAGGCCAGCGTCGTCGTCGGCGAGGAGGAGAAGAACGGCGGGTTGTGGTGCTCGCCCAGGGCGAAGACGTCGAGCCCGACCTCCTCGGCCTTCTTCGCGATGGTGACGATCGCCTGGATCCGCTCAGCCTCGCCGGGCGTGCGGCCGTTGGTGGGATCGGTCGTGATGTCGCTGACCGAGAAGACGCCGAACTGCATGTCGGTCTCCGTTGGTTGAGAGTGCAACTACCGGCCGGTGCAACGTACCGCGGCCCGCGGTATTCCCCTCGTCGCGACCCCTCGGCGGGAGGGCGGACGCCGGAGTGCGACGTCACTCACGTTCCGGATGTGGTTCCCGACATTGTCACGGGACGGTAACGCCGCCTACGGTGGCTGACGTCCGGTCGGTCGTCTCGTCCCCGCTCGGGGAGCCTGACCGGACGCCGCCGAGTCGTGTCCGCCACCAGCGGGCGCGAGCCGGGGACCCACCGCAGTACTGGGGTGAATCCCGCCCGCGAGCACGAACCGCGGGCCGGTAGGGCTGCTTCCCGCCCGAACCCGTCAGCTAACTCGGTAGGCGGCTCACGGAAGAACGGAGCACCCGCATGCCCCGCCCACGGGCCCTCGCGGCACGCCGGCCCGCCCGGCCGCGCGCACTCCGCGCCTCTTCCCCGGCCTGCTGACCCGGCACCCGACCGCGCCCGCCGGCACCCCTCGTCCGCCGGCGTCCCCGTAGACCGCGCCGCACCGGGCTGTCCTCTGCCCTGAGGACCCTCCCGCGCGCCCTCTCGCCACGGAGCACCCCCACCTGATGGACACCAAGCAGTTCCCGGCCGTCCCGGCCACCGACGCCCCCGCCGACCGGAGCGCCCGCCGTCCACTGCGGCTGCCCACCCGCGGCCGCCGCCCGGCGATCCTGCTGGCCACCGCCGCCGCCGGTGCGATCGTCGTCAACACCGTCATCGGCGCGCAGCCGGCCGCCGAGGCCGAGGCCGAGACGGTGACGGCCTCGATGAGCGTCGCCGAGCAGCTCGGCATCACCGAGGAGTCGGCGCAGCAGCCGCTCGCCGCCCCGGGCGCCACCGAGCTGGCCCCGCTGCAGGACCTCGCCGCCTCCCGCAGCGAGCGCCAGGTCGCCGAGGCGCAGGCCGCGCAGGTCCAGGCCGCTGCCGAGCAGGCCGAGCTGGACCGCCAGGCCGCCGAGAAGGCCGCCGCCGAGCAGGCCGCCCGCGAGGCCGCGGAAAAGGCCGCCGCCGAGCAGGCCGCTCGCGAGGCCGCGGAGCGCGACGCCGCCGCGAAGAAGGCCGCCGCCGCGCCGGCTGCGGCTCCCGCCGCCAGCAGCTCGTCGTCGTCCGCCGCGCCGCGCGGCTCCTTCAAGGACTACGCGATGAGCAAGGTCGGCAGCGCCGAGCAGTTCAGCTGCCTGGAGAAGCTGTGGGGCAAGGAGAGCGGCTGGAACCCCAACGCGCAGAACCCCACCAGCACCGCCTACGGCATCCCGCAGTTCCTGAACTCGACCTGGGCCAGCACCGGCATCGCCAAGACGTCGGACGGCTACCGCCAGATCGACGCGGGCCTGATCTACATCGAGAGCCGCTACGGCAGCCCCTGCGGCGCCTGGGCGCACTCGCAGTCCACCGGCTGGTACTGAGCGAGGACCCCGTCCTCCCCACCCCTCTCGGGCTCGGGGCGGGACCCGGGACGGGGCCGCCTCCTGCCCCCCGCAGGCCGGAGGTCGACGGCACCGAGGGCCGTCCCCGCACCGCGGGGGCGGCCCTCGGCCGTTCCCGGGCCGTGGGGGCGGCCCTCGGCCGTTCCCGGGCCGTGGGGGCGGCCCTCGGCCGTTCCCGGGCCGTGGGGGCGGCCCTCGGCCGTTCCCGGGCCGTGGGGGCGGCCCTCGGCCGTTCCCGGGCCGTGGGGGCGGCCCTCGGCCGTTCCCGGGCCGTGGTGGACTGCGAGGTGTGACCGTCCGCGCCGTCCCGTCCGCCTTCGTCCGCGCGCACACCCAGGTGCGGCGGCCCTCCTCGGTGCCGGAGGTCCGGCTGCACGTCGCCGACGACGTCGTCGCGCTGTGGGAGGCGATGGAGGCGGCGGACGGCGGGGCGGGGGAGACCCCGCCGTTCTGGGCCGCCGCCTGGCCCGGAGGCCAGGCGCTGGCCCGCTTCGTGCTCGACAGCCCGTCGGTGGTGGCCGGCCGGGCCGTCCTCGACCTGGGCTCCGGCAGCGGGCTGGTGGCGCTCGCCGCGCGCCTCGCCGGCGCCCGGTCGGTGCTGGCCAGCGACGTCGACCCGTTCAGCCGCACGGCGGTCGGCGTCAACGCCGGTCTCAACGGAGTCGGCGGGATCAGCGTCACCGGCGACGTCCTCGGCCGCGACCCGGTCGGCATCGACGTCGTCCTGGCCGGTGACGTCTGCTACGACCGGGAGATGACCGAGCGGGTGCTGCCCTTCCTCGACCGGGCCCGTGCCCGCGGCTGCGAGGTCTACGTCGGCGACCCCGGCCGGCCCTACCTGCCGCACGACCGGCTCGAGGCGGTTGCGCGCTACGAGATCGCGGAGACCGAGGGGCCCGGGCTGCGCCGCACGACGGTCTGGCGGCTGCCCTGAGCGGGACCGTGCACGTCGGGACGTCGGGCTGGAGCTACGACCACTGGGCCGGCGTCCTCTACCCGCCGGGCACCCCGCCGCGGGACCGACTGGCGCACTACGTCCGGCGCTTCGGCACCGTCGAGCTCAACGCCAGCTTCTACCGCTGGCCGCGCACGGCGACCTTCGCCTCCTGGCGCCGGCGGCTGCCCCCGGGTTTCCAGCTCTCGGTCAAGGCCCCGCGCGGGCTGACCCACGCCAAGCGGCTGTACGCCCCCGAGACCTGGGTCGGCCGGCTCACCGCGTCCTGGCACGAGCTGGGGGACAAGCGCGCCGTCCTGCTGGTGCAGCTGCCGCCCACCCAGGCCCGGGACGACGCCCGGCTCGACTTCTTCCTCGGCCTGCTGCCGGAGTGGATGCGGGTCGCCGTGGAGTTCCGCCACCCCAGCTGGCACGACGAGGCGGTGTACGCCCTGCTCGAGCGGCACGGCGCGGCGTACTGCGTGATGAGCGGCGCCGGGCTGCCGTGCGTGCTGCGGGCGACCGCGCCGTTCGTCTACGTGCGCCTGCACGGCCCGGACGACGCCCACCTCTACGCCGGCTCCTACCCCGACGCCGACCTGCGCTGGTGGGCCGACCGGATCGGCGAGTGGGCGCGCGGCGGCCGCGACGTCTACGCCTACTTCAACAACGACGGGCACGGGCACGCGGTCCGGAACGCCGAGATCCTGCGGGCGCTGACCGGGGGCTGAGTGCGGCCGCCCGGAGCGTCCCGTGCGGTCGTGCGGTGTGCGCGGCCCCAGCCCCGGCGGAGACGATCTCCGGACGGCCCGCGCGGCCAGGAGCCCGTAGCCGAGCACGTTGGGCACCAGCGCGACGGTGTGGATGCCGGCCTGGACGGCGGGCCCGGCGACGTCCAGGCCGAACGGCGCCAGGGCGTAGTGGCCGAGGAAACCGCCGGTGTAGGGCTCGCCGCCGGCGCGCTCGCGCAGCGCCAGCTCCAGCTCGGTGAGCGGGCACGGCGCCCCGGCCAGGTTGACCGCGAGGATCGCCGCGGCCACCGGCGCGTGCACCCACAGCAGCCGGGGGTGGCGCAGGGCGACCAGCGCGCCGGTCACCATGAGGACGACGGCCAGCGCGTGCACCACCGCGACGAGGTGCGCCCACAGCACGCACCCAGCCTGGCACGCCGGGAGCGCGCCGGGGACCTCCCGGCGGGAGGATGGGGCCATGAGCGAGAGCGACGCGGGCGGCCGCGAGAGCGGGTCGGGCAGCCGGGTGAGCCGGTCGGTCGAGGAGTTCGTCGGCCAGCTGCGCAGCTTCACCGACCGGGCACGCGGCGCGGTGCCGTTCTCGCTGCCGCGGCTGCCCTCGCCGCCCGGCGCGCTGTCGGCGGCCCAGCTGCGCGCCATCGACCGGGCGGTGCGCAGCCAGCGGCAGCAGATCGCGGCGATGACCGCCCAGCTGCAGGCCTTCGACGAGCAGCTGGCCGTCTTCGAGCGGATCCTCGACCCGCTGGTGGAGTGGAGCGCGACCTGGGCGCGGCTGGAGGAGTCGGTGGCCGACCTGGTCCGCCGTCCCGGCGACCCCGACGACGGGACGACGCCGCGCGCCTGAGCTACCGCTGGTCGCGCCGCAGCGGGTGGTCGGCCGGTACCTCGACCAGCACGATCCGCACGCCCTCGGGGTCGGCGACCCACGCCTCGACCAGGCCCCACGGCTCGGTCCGCGGGTCGCGCAGCACCGTCGTCCCCGCGGCGCGGAGTCGCTCCGTCTCGGCGGCGACGTCGCGCACCTGCACCCACAGCGCCAGGCCCCGGGGCGGCTCGTCGCCGGGCCCGGAGACCTCGAGCAGACCGTTGCCCAGGAAGAACACCACCCCGGGGTGCTCGGACGGGCCGAACTCGCGGTACACCGCCAGCCCCAGCACGTCGCGGTAGAAGGTCTGCGACCGCGCGGGGTCGACCGGCCGGAGGAGCACCCGGCTGCTCAGCACGTCCACCCGGGCATCCTGCCCCGACCGAGGACCGGCCTCGCTACGGCACCAGCTCCTGCTCCTCCCCGGTGAGCCACTCCAGGACGACGATGCTGGCGTCGTCCTGGAGCTTGTCGGCCTGGTGGGCCAGCACGCTGCGCATCAGCCGCCGCACCGTCTCCGGTGCCCGATAGCCAGCCGCGGACGCCGAGAGGACGAAGTCGGCCAGCCGCTGCTCGCCGAAGAACTCCCCCTCCGGCGAGCGGGCCTCGGTGATCCCGTCGGTGTAGAGCAGCAGCCGGTCGCCGGGCTCGAGGCGGGTCTCGCAGCAGACCGGCTCGTGCCCCTGCAGCCCCAGGGGCCGGGTCGGCGCGCACCGCGGCAGTTGCACCAGCGACGAGCCGCGCAGGATCAGCGGGTCGGGGTGCCCGGCGTTGATCCACCGCAGCCGGCCGGTGTCGATGTCCAGGCGGGCGAGCACCGCGGTGGCGAACTGGCTGCCGGGGAACTGCCCGGCGATCGCGGCGTCGATCTCGGCGGCGATCCCCGGCAGGTCGAGCCCGTTGCGGCGGGCGTGCCGGTAGGCGCTGATCGCCACGCTGGCGAGCACCGCGGCGGGCAGGCCGTGCCCGACGGAGTCGATGACCAGCAGGTCGGCGGTGTCCCCGTTGACGGCGTAGTCGAAGCTGTCACCGCCGACGTCGTAGGCCGGCTCCAGGCCCCCGGTGATGACCACCCGCTCGGTGCCGAACGTCACCGGCGGCAAGAGCTCCCACTGCATCTCCGCCGCCAGGCTCAGCGCCCTGCGGCGCCGCAGCCGGGAGAACACGTCGCTGTAGGCGTCCTTGGCCACGACGAGCTCGGCGACCAGGCTCACGAAGGCCTTGAGCCGCTCCCCGGACTCCTCGTCCGGGGCCGACGGCAGCGTCAGCTCCGCCACGCCGAGGCGCTCCACCCCGTCGAGCAGCGGCAGCCACATCCGGACGTCCGGCCCGGTGCTGCTGGTGAGCACCTCGACGCGGCGGAACGACCGGCCGGCCATCGTGCCCTCGACCGGCACCTCCGGACGCTCGGGGACCCCGTCGCCGGGCAGCGGCAGCAGGGTGGCCGACTCGTAGTCGGCCAGGTACAGGACGGACTCGGTCACCCCCAGCGCCCGGGCGTGGGCGGCGACGGTGCTGGCCAGCCTCGACGGCGACATCAGGTGCGCGGCCCGCAGCAGCGAGCTCAGGGGTTCGGTCACCGAGCTCGTCCTGTCCGTCGGCGGGTCGGGTCGCACGCAGGGTATGCGCTGAGCACGGGCACGGCCGGTCGGGCCCGGGAGGCATCCTCCGGGCCGCGCCGGGGCAGGGACGGGGGACGGCGGCCGACGAGAGGGGACGGGACGTGGCGCAGCGCTTCGAGTACCGGGTGGTCGAGCTCCGCGAGGGGCTCATCGGCGGGAGGATGTCGGGTGACAAGCTGGAGAAGGTGCTCAACCAGCACGCCCGCGAGGGTTGGCAGCTCAAGGCGATCACCTCGGTCGAGGTCAAGGGCCGGATCGGCCCGGGCGGCGTCGAGGGCGTGCTGGTGACCCTGGAGCGCCCGACGACCTGACCCGAGGAGCGCCCGTGCCCGACGCCGTCGTGGCCCGCGCCCGGCTGCGCGCGGACTGCACCCGCTGCGCCGGGCTGTGCTGCGTCGCCCCGGCGTTCGCCGCCTCGGCCGACTTCGCCATCGACAAGCCGGCCGGGCACGCCTGCCCGAACCTGCGGGACGACGACCGCTGCGGCATCCACGCGCAGCTGCGCGAGCGCGGCTTCCCCGGCTGCACGGTCTTCGACTGCTTCGGCGCCGGGCAGCAGACGGTGCAGGTGACCTTCGGCGGCGCCCCGCACTGGCGGGACTCCCCGGAGCAGGCGGCGGCGGTGTTCGCGGCCTTCGGCGTCCAGCGGCTGCTGCACGAGCTGCTCTGGTACCTCACCGAGGCGCTCACCCTCGAGGCCGCCGCGCCGCTGCACCGGGAGCTGGCCGCCGCGCACGAGCGCACCGCCGGCCTCACCGCCGCCGGCCCGGGCGAGCTCGCGGCCGTCGACGCCGGCGCCCTGCAGGCGGAGGTCGGCGCGCTGCTGCTGTCGGTCAGCGAGCTGGCGCGGGCCGGCGCCCGCAGGCGGCCCTCCGCAGGGGCCCGCCGCGAGCCTGCGAGCGGCGGGGGGCGGAGGGTCCTCCATCGGCGCAACGCCGACCTCGTCGGCGCCGACCTGCGGCGCGGGGACCTGCGCGGTGTCAGCCTGCGCGGGGCCCTGCTGATCGGGGCGGACCTGCGCGGCGCCGACCTGTCCCTGACCGACCTGCTCGGCGCCGACCTGCGGGGTGCGGACGTGCGCGGCGCCGATCTCTCCGGCGCGCTGTTCCTCACCCGGCGCCAGGTGGCCGGCGCCCGCGGCGACGCCGCGACCCGGCTGCCGGCCGGGCTCGAGCACCCGGCGCACTGGGAGGCGGCATGAGCGAGCTGGCCAGCGCACCGGCCGGCACGGCAGCGCCGGGAACGCGGCCGACGAGCGCCGGCGAGGAGG
Organism: Geodermatophilus siccatus; assembly: GCF_900103785.1. Lineage (GTDB taxonomy): Bacteria > Actinomycetota > Actinomycetes > Mycobacteriales > Geodermatophilaceae > Geodermatophilus > Geodermatophilus siccatus. Next base: position 393,672 of record NZ_FNHE01000004.1, read on the forward strand.
ACCCGTGAGCACCGAGGCACTCCGCTGGGTCGAGCGGCACCGCGGCCTCGCGGCGCCGGCCGACGTCCTGGCCCTCGCCGACCGGCTGCCCGGTGTCGCGGTCGAGGAGATGACCGGCCGCTGGCGGGGCGCCGAGCTGCCCACCGGCTCACCGCTCGACGGCCTGCTCCCCGCGCACCGCTGGTGGGGCAAGGAGGTGCGCGACGCCGACACGGTCCACCCGCTGCTCTTCCCCGACCGGTCGGGCCGGCCGCGGCCGATCGACCCCGCGCCCGCGCCGCTGGGGCTGCTGCGCCGCGCGCCGGGCCTCGCCCGCAGCGCCCCGGCCCGGCTGGCGTTCAGCGCCGTCCGGCCGCTGCTGACCACCCGCCGTCCCACCGCCCGGCTGCGCACGGTGGTGCACCGCGGGGTGCCCACCGCGGCGCTGGTCTACGACCGGCTGCCGGTCGTCGACGTCTTCCGCCGGGTGACCCCGGACCTGCTGCTCGGCCTCATGGACATGCGCGGCCTGCCCGGCCCGTTCGCCTTCCTGCTCGAACGGGCCCGCGACAACTCCTAGAGGTCGTCCTCCGGGCGGCCGCGCCGGCGGAGGAAGCCGGCGACCGAGCCGACCCGGTCGGTGGCCTGCCGCAGCCCGTGCACCAGCGGCAGCAGGTCGTCGGCCACGGTGCGCAGCGTGTCGGGCACGGTCTCGATGGCCGGGTCGTCGAGCACCCGGCCGACGCGCTCGAGCCCGGGGCGCAGCGCCCGCACCGGCTCCTCGAGCTCCTCGACCAGGCCCTCGAGCCGTTCGGCGGTCCGCTGCGCGGACGCGATGGTCTCGGTCGCCACGCGCGTGGCGGTGATCAGCTCGCGGACGGCGGTGTTGAGGTCCGCGATCGTCCGCGGCAGCTGCGCGAGCGCCTCGGTCTGCTTCTGCAGGACGTCGACCAGCTCGGACAGTCCCGGGATGCGGGGGAGGCCCAGGCCGCGGAAGGGGTCCACGTGCCCACCGTCGGGGACCCGGGCCGCCCCCGCAACCGTCAGAGCGCCTTGAGGATGTCCTCGACCCGCTCGCGGGCGTCGCCGAAGAGCATCCGGGTGTTCTCCCGGAAGAACAGCGGGTTCTGCACGCCGGCGTAGCCGGTGCTCATCGACCGCTTGAAGACGACGACGTGCTCGGCCTCCCACACCTGCAGCACCGGCATGCCGGCGATCGGGCTGCCCGGGTCCTCGAGCGCGGCCGGGTTGACGGTGTCGTTGGCCCCGATGACCAGCACCACGTCGGTCTTGGCGAGGTCGTCGTTGATCTCGTCCATCTCCAGGACGATGTCGTAGGGCACCTTCGCCTCGGCCAGCAGCACGTTCATGTGGCCGGGCAGCCGGCCGGCGACCGGGTGGATGCCGAACCGCACCCGCACGCCCTTCTCGCTCAGCTGGCGGGTCAGCTCCGCCACCGGGTATTGGGCGTGGGCCACCGCCATGCCGTAGCCGGGCGTGATCACCACCGACTCGGCGTCGCGCAGCAGCTCGGCGACCTCCTCGGCGGTGATCTCGGTGTGCTCGCCGTCCTCGGTGCCGGAGGCGGTGCTGCCCTCGTTGCCGAAGCCGCCGGCGATCACCGACAGGAAGGAGCGGTTCATCGCCCTGCACATGATGTAGCTGAGGTAGGCGCCCGAGGAGCCGACCAGCGCGCCGGTGATGATCAGCAGGTCGTTGTCGAGCAGGAAGCCCGACGCCGCGGCCGCCCAGCCCGAGTAGCTGTTGAGCATCGAGACGACGACCGGCATGTCGCCGCCGCCGATCGAGGCGACCAGGTGCCAGCCCAGCGCCAGCGCGAGCACGGTGACCGCGGCCAGCACCCCGAGCGACGGCGAGACGACGAAGACGACCGTCAGCGCGGCGAAGGCGACCAGCGCGCCGAGGTTGAGCCAGTTGCGTCCCGGCAGCATGAGGGGGTTGCTCTTGATCCGCGCCGAGAGCTTGAGGAAGGCGACGATCGAGCCGGTGAGGGTGACCGCGCCGATGAAGACGCCGATCACCACCTCGGCGGAGTGGATGCCGAGCAGGTCGGCCGGCACCTCGGTCTGCTCCCCGGCACTCGCCTCGACCGACAGGTAGCCGTTCCACCCGACGAGCACGGCGGCCAGGCCGACGAAGCTGTGCAGCAGCGCGATCAGCTCGGGCATGCCGGTCATCTCGACCCGGCGGGCCCGCCACAGCCCGATCGCGGCGCCGCCGGCCATGGCGACGACGATCAGGCCCACGGCGGCGGCCTCGAGGCTGCGGGCGGCCAGGCCGACGGTCGCGGCGAGGGCGATCGCCATGCCGGCGATGCCGGAGGCGTTGCCCGACTTGGCGGTCTCGTGCCGGGACAGCCCGGCGAGGCTGAGCACGAACAGCAGCGCGGCGACGACGTAGGCGCCGGCAGCGGCCGAGGTGAGGGTCATGGCGGTCAGCTCCTCGTGAACATGCCGAGCATGCGGCGGGTCACGGCGAAGCCGCCGAAGACGTTGATGCTGGCGACGAGCACGGCGACCGTGGCCAGCACGGTCACCAGGGCGCTGGTGTGGCCGATCTGCAGCAGGGCGCCGACCACGATGATCCCGGAGATGGCGTTGGTGACGCTCATCAGCGGCGTGTGCAGCGCGTGGTGCACGTTGCCGATCACGTAGAAGCCCACGACGACCGCCAGCGCGAACACCGTCAGGTTGCCGATCAGCTGGTTCGGCGAGAACGCGGTGGCCAGGAAGAGCACCAGCGCCGCGACACCGACGACGGCCGCGGTCCGGGCGGGGGAGCGCGGCGCCCTCGGCGCGGGCGCGGGCGGGGCCGGGCGCGGAGCCGGAGCGGCAGCCGGCGCCGCCGACACCTGCACCGGCGGCGGGGGCCAGAGCAGCTCGCCGTCCCGCACCACGGTCATCGAGCGCTGGACGACGTCGTCGAGGTCCAGCACCAGCCGCCCGTCCTTGCCGGGGGTGAGCAGCTTGACCAGGTTGACCAGGTTCGTGCCGAACAGCTGCGAGGCCTGGCCGGGCAGCCGGCCCGGCAGGTCGGTGTAGCCGATGATCGTGACGCCGTTCGGGGTGACGACGACCTCGTCAGGCACCGAGCCGGCCACGTTGCCGCCCTGCGCGGCGGCCATGTCGACGACCACCGAGCCCGGCGCCATGGCGGCCACCATCTCCTCGGTGATCAGCCGCGGCGCCGGCCGACCGGGGATCAGCGCGGTGGTGATCACGATGTCCACCTCGCGGACCTGCTCGGCGTACATCGCCGCGGCCCGGCGGTCGTAGTCCTCGCTGGTCACGCTCGCGTAGCCGGTGCCGCCGCCGGCCTGCTCCTCGTCGGCGGGCACGCCGACGTACTCACCGCCCATCGAGGCGATCTGCTCGGCGACCTCGGGTCGCACGTCGGTGGCCCGCACGACCGCGCCCAGGCTGCTGGCCGCGCCGATGGCGGCCAGCCCGGCGACGCCCGCGCCGACGACCAGCACCGTCGCCGGGGGGACCTTGCCCGCCGCGGTGACCTGGCCGGTGAAGGAGCGGCCGAAGGCGTGTGCGGCCTCGATCACGGCCCGGTAGCCGGCGATGTTGGCCATCGAGCTGAGCACGTCCAGCGACTGCGCGCGGCTGATCCGCGGGACGGCGTCCATCGCCAGCGCGGTGATCGGCCGGGCGGCCAGGTCGCTGAGCAGGTCCGGGTCGAGCGCGGGCGCGAGGGTGCTGACCAGCACCGCGCCGTCGCGCAGCCGCCCGACCTCCTCCGGCGTCGGCTTGGCCACGTGCAGGACGACGTCGGCGCCCCACGCGTGGACGTGCGTCCCCACCCGGGCCCCGGCCTCGCGGTAGCCGTCGTCGGGGAAGCTGGCCGCCGCCCCCGCTCCGGCCTCGACGACGACGTCGTAGCCCAGCGCGGTCAGTTGCCGCACGGTGGTCGGCGTCGCCGCCACGCGCGTCTCGCCGGGGCGGGTCTCCCGAGGGACTCCGATGAGCACGTCCGGTTCCTCCTGCGCGGGTCGGTCGCCGCCCATCCTCGGCGACGGAGCCGGGAACGGTGCGGTCCGGTACAGCGGTGGCACCCGCCGGTGGGCGGGCAGTCCGGGACGGCGTGCACTGGTGGCGCAGCCGGGGAGATCATGCCGAATCGCCGAACCCCTCCGTGAGTGGGCTGCGTCACCCCGCGCGGCGAGTGCCCTCTCCAGGCCGGCCGGGACCGGGGGCTCCACCCCCGGCAGGGTGAGGGGGCGCCGTCCTCCACTGGTGGGGACACCCGTGGGTGCCGTACTCCTGTCCGGGCGGACGAGGGCACGGATGCCGATCGCCGCCTGTTCGGGAGGGGGGCGCGTGTCAGCGACGACCGCGACCGCTGAGCCACTGGTGCCGGCGGAGATCGTCTCGTCGGTCTTCTACGGGGCCGCGGTGAGCGACGGGCTCGTGCTCCTGGTGGCCGAGGTCGTGGACGGGACGCCGCGGATCGTCTGGGGCAACGAGGGCGCGACGCAGCTGCTCGGCTACGGGACGGATGACCTGCGGTGGCTGCCGGTCGCCTCGCTGGTGCCGTCGTTGCGCGGCGCGGAGACCGGACTGCTGCTCCGCCGCGAGCGCAGCGCACGCATGAACCTGTCCGTCCGCACCGCCAGCGGCGCCCTCGTCGGGGTGCTCGTGCTGTGCACCCCCACGCCGGGCGGGCGGACGTGGACGCTGCAGGTGGTCCCGGCCGACAGCGGGTCCGAGCGGGTCCTGCGGGCAACCGCCGACGCCCACGAGCGGCGCCTGGCCTCGCTGGCCGAACGCTCCCCGGTGCCCACGCTGCTCTCCGAGCAGGGCATGCGCCTGGCGCACGTCAACGACGCCTTCTGCAGCCTGGTGGGGCTGCAGGCCGAGCAGCTGCTGGGCACCGGCTGGATGGCCACGGTGCACCCCGAGGACCTCGACGCCGTCATCGAGCAGGTCGTCGCCGTACTCGGCGGGCACGACGGGGAGACCAGGGCCCGGCTGGTCCGCGCGGACGGCACCGAGCGGACGACGGTCATCCGCTTGTCGCAGCTGTTCACCCCCGGCGTCGGGGCCGGCTTCGTCGGGACCATCGAGGACATCACCGACCGGCTGGCCTTCGAGGCCCGGCTGGAGCACCAGACGCACCACGACCCGCTCACCGGGCTGCCCAACCGCACCCTGCTCGCCGAGCGGGTGGCCGAGCGGTTCCGTCCCGGCGCCGGCGGCCTGGCCGTCATCTCCCTCGACCTGGACGACCTGACCGTCGTCAACGAGTCCCTCGGCCACGCCGCCGGTGACGAGCTGCTCGTGGAGGTCGCCACCCGGCTGCGCGCCACAGTGCGGCCCGGGGACCTGGTGGCCCGCCCCGGCGGCGACGGGTTCGTCGTCGTCTGCGCGGACCTCGACGCGGACGCCGCGGTGGCGCTGGCCGAGCGGATCGGTGCGGCGCTGGCCCAGCCGGTGCGTCTCGGCGGGGTCGACGTCCGCCCGCACGCCAGCATCGGCGTCACCGTGCAGACCGCCGCGCACGGCACGGCGGAGGAACTCGTCCGCGACGGCGACATCGCGGTGTGCCAGGCCAAGGCAGGCGGCAAGGGCCGCATCACCCTGCTCGACCAGAGCGCCCGCGCCGAGGCGCGGGACAAGCTGCGGCTGGTCGCCGAGCTGCGCGAGGCGATCGAGCGGCGGGAGATCACGCTGCTCTACCAGCCGATCTTCCGCGCCGACGACCGCGTCCCGGTGGCCGTCGAGTCGCTGGCCCGCTGGCACCACCCGCAGCGCGGCCCGATCAGCCCGGCGGTGTTCGTCGCGCTGGCCGAGGAGGGCGGGCTGATCGGCGCGCTGGGTCTGCTGGTGCTCGACGAGACCTGCCGGCAGCTGGCCGAGTGGGACCGCGTGCTGGGGGACGCCGCCCCGCAGCGGGCCAACGTCAACGTCTCGGCGCTGCAGCTCGACGACCGGTTGCACGGCTCCGTGGTCGCCGCCCTGGACCGGCACGGGCTGGACCCGGCGCGGCTGCAGATCGAGATCACCGAGTCCGCCCTGATGGAGGACCCTGCCTCGGCCCGCGCGGTGCTCGTCCAGCTGCGCGACCTCGGCGTCTCGCTGGCCATCGACGACTTCGGCACCGGCTACTCGTCGCTGTCCTACCTGCGCCACCTCCCGGTGGACGTCCTCAAGGTGGACCGCTCGTTCGTCGCCGAGCTCGCCGACGGGCACACCGAGATCGCCGCGGCGGTCATCGCGCTGGCCCGCAGCCTCGGCCTGACGACCGTGGCGGAGGGGGTGGAGACCGAGGAGCAGGCCGCCCAGCTCGCCGAGCTGGGCGCCGGCTTCCTGCAGGGCTTCGCCCTCGCCCGGCCGATGACCGGCTCCCGAGCCGCTGCCTGGTACGCCACCCACGCCCGATGACCGTCAGCCACCTCGTGATCCCGGGAGCAGCCGTGCCCACGACCCCGGCCGCCACGCCGTCCTCCGACCTCGAGGCGGTGCTGAGCAGCATCGACACGATGGCCGCGCAGGAACCGACCGCCGCGCAGATCGTGTCCATGGTCGACTCCGACGACACCGACGCGCGCACCCTCGCCCGGATCCTGACCTCCGACGTGGCGCTGGCGGGGCGGGTGATGAAGCTGGCCAACTCCGCCTACTTCGGCATGCGCGGGCGGGTCACCTCGCTGCAGGTCGCGGTCACCGTCGTCGGCTTCCCCACCGTGCGCACCATGGCCACCGTCGCGCTGTCCGGCCTGGACGACGAGTCGCGGCTGCCCGAGGGGTTCTGGACGATGAGCACCACCGTCGCGCTCGCCGCCGCCACGCTGGCCCCGCGGTTCGGCCAGCGCCCGCAGGACGCGCTGTGCCTGGGGCTGCTCGCGCCCTTGGGCGTCGCGCTGCTGCACCACGGCGACCGGGAGGGCTACGCCGAGCTGGCGGCCGCCGAGCCGACCGCCGCCGGTCGACGGGCGGCCGAGGTGCGCCGCTACGGCATCCACGCCTTCCGGCTCACCGCGGTGGCGCTCGAGCAGTGGGGCTTCCCGTCGAGCATGGTCACCCCGCTGGGCGCGGTCGACGACCACGGCAGCCAGGACGGCGCGCTGCTGCGGGCGGCCCTGGAGGTCGCCACCCGGCTGACGGTCGAGGACCACGTGCCGGTGCCGGTCGAGGAGCTGACCGGCGGTCAGCTGGGCGAGGACGCCGTCGTCGCGGTGCTGGACCGGGTGCGTGCGGAGGCCGACGAGCTGCGCGTGGCGATGCTCGGGGAGTAGGGGCGCTCAGGACCCGGCGGCCTGGACCCGGTCGGCCACGTCGCGCAGGACCGCGGGCCAGTCGTCGATGCCGTGGTCGCGGCCCATCCGGACGACGACCACGTCGGTGGCGGGGTCGACGTAGACGTACTGGCCCTTGTTCCCCCGCGCGGAGAAGCGCCCCTCCCGCTCGGTGTCGACCCACCACCAGTACTGGTAGTGCTCGGCCGGGTCGGCGGAGGTGTCGCGGGCGGTGGCCTCGGCGACCCAGGCCGCGGGCACCACCTGCCGGTCGCCGACCCGGCCCTCGTGCGCGAAGAGGTACCCGAAGCGGGCGAAGTCCACGGCCCGGGCGTTGAAGCCGCTCTCCATCTTCGGGAAACCCGAGGCCAGGCTGTCGGCGCTCCACGACGCGTCGGCCTCGGCGCCAAGCGGCTGCCACAGCACCTCGCTCGCGTAGTCGGCCACCGGCGTGCCGGTGGCCCGCTCCAGTACCAGCCCCACGAGCAGCGGGTTGTAGTTGTCGTAGTGCCAGCGCACGCCCGGGGCCTCGTCGATCTGCACCGAGAGGGCGGTCGCGCGCAGGTCGGGGGAGTAGTAGGTGACCGAGTCGTCGCTCCAGGGCAGGCCGTGCTCCTCGTAGCGCAGCCCCGACGACATGGTGACCAGGGACCGCAGCGTGACCCGGGCGAAGTCGGGGTCGCGGTCGAGCAGCTCCGGCACGTAGGTGGTGACCGGGTCGTCGAGGCTGCCGATCCGACCGCGGTCGATCGCGATGCCGACCAGGGTGGAGAGGATCGACTTGGCGACGGAGAACGACGTCTGGGTCGCCTCCCGGCCGCCGCCGTGCAGGTACCGCTCGACCACCAGCTCGTCACCGCGCAGGACGAGGAACGCCTGGGTCCCGGTGCGCTCGAGCAGCGCGCCCAGGTCTTCGGTCCCGCCGTCGGGCAGGGTCACCTCGTCGAGGACGCCGTCGGGCAGGGACCCCGGCCGGAGCTCCAGGGTCTGCGGGCCGGCGGGGACCGGCAGCGCCGGGAAGCGCCGCCAGTCGTCGACGTCGGCGTCGCGCCACACGACCGCCCGCGCCACCGCGGAGGAGTCCAGCGCGGCCAGTGCCCACAGCTGCACGCCCCCGGCGGTGACCGCGACGAAGACCAGGGCCGCCACCAGCGCGGTGACCGTCCGCCCGCGCCTGCGGCGGACGAGCCGGGCGGCGCCCCAGCCGGCGAGGCCGGCGACCGCGAGGAGGAGCGGCACGAACAGCGGGGACGTGAGCACACCGGGAGGTTAGGGACCGCCGGCCCCCTCGCGGCCGGGCGCACCGCCGCGCGTGTCCGCACCGGGAGACGACCGCGGCCGGCGCCCCACGGGGGACGCCGGCCGCAGTGGTCGCCGGTGGCTCAGCCGGTGTAGGGCGCGCCCAGCGGGTCGACGGTCTCGTGCCCGGTCACGTCGGCGGCGAGGCGGGACAGCGCCCAGTCGCCGTCGCCGAGGACGTGGTCGATGGCGGTGAGCCGGCTGGTGTGGTGGCCGACCGTGTACTCGGCGGTCACGCCGATCCCGCCGTGCAGCTGGATCGCCTCCTTGCCGATGTGCCGGCCGGCGCGGCTGGTCTGCAGCCTTGCGCGGTCGGCCGCGGTGACGACGTCCCCGCCGGCGTCGGCCACCATCGACGCCCACAGCGCGGTGCTGCGGGCCAGCTCGAGCGAGACGTACATGTCCGCGGCGCGGAAGGTGAGCGCCTGGAACCGGTTGAGCGTCACGCCGAACTGCTTGCGGGTCTTGAGGTACTCGGCGGTGGTGCGCAGCGCGGTGTCCATCGAGCCGATGGCCTCGTGGGCGTAGGCGATGCGCGCCTCGGCGAGCACCCGCTCGATCTCCGCGGTCCGGTCGGCGGTGCCCTCGCCGAGCAGCTCGGCCGGGGTGCCCTCGAAGCGGACGTTGGCCGCGCGGCCGCCGTCGTGCGTCCGGTAGCCGGTGCGGGTCAGCCCCGCCGCGTCGCCGCGGACGAGGAACAGCGCCGTCCCGCCGTCGGCCCCGTCCCCGGTCAGCAGAGCGGACACGACGAGGACGTCGGCCCGCGCGCCGTTCAGCACCGGCTCCTTGACGCCGGTGAGCGTCCAGGAGTCGCCGTCCCGGGTGGCGGTGACGGCCTCGGCCGACGGGCTCCAGCGGGTGCCGGGCTCGGCGTGCGCGGCGGCGGCCAGCGTCGTCCCCTCGGCGATGCCGCCCAGGACCTCCGACCGCTGGGCGTCGGTGCCGACGGCGGCGACCAGGCCGCCGGCGAGCGCCACCACCTCGATGAACGGCTCGGGCGCGAGCACCCGGCCGATCTCCTCGGCGACGATCGCCACCTCGATCGGCCCGGCGCCCATGCCGCCGTGCTCCTCGGCGAAGGGCAGCCCCAGCAGGCCCATCTCGGCCAGCCGCGACCAGGTCTTCTCGTCGAAGCCGGGGTCGGTCCCGGTCACCCGGCGGCGCTGCTCGCTGTCGCCGTAGGCGCGCTCCAGCAGACCGCGCACGGCCTCCCGGAGGTCGTTCTGCTCACTGTCGAAGGTGAAGTCCACGGTTGCCTCAGAGCCCCAGGATCGTGCCGGCGATGATGGTGCGCTGCACCTCGTTGGAGCCTCCGTAGATGGAGACCTTGCGGTAGTTGAGGTACTCCGGCGTGGCCACGCGGGCCCAGTCGGGGACCTCGGAGCCGTCGTCGGCGAACGAGGACAGCGAGAGCGGGCCGGCGATGTCGGCCACCAGCTCCGTGGCGGCCTGCTGCAGCTCCGAGCCGCGGAGCTTGAGCACCGACGAGGCCGGGTGCGGCTTGCCGTCGGCCGAGTGCGCGGCCACGCGCAGCGCGGTGAGCTCCAGCGCGAGGAGCTCGTTCTCCACCTCGGCGATGCGGCCGGCCATGCGCGGGTCCTCGGCGAGCGGGCGACCGCCCACGGTGACCTCCTGCGCGTAGGCCTTGGCCTGGGCCAGCAGCCGCTTGGTGCTGCCGACCCGCGCGATGCCCACGCGCTCGTTGCCGAGCAGGAACTTGGCGTAGTCCCAGCCGCGGTTCTCCTCGCCGATCAGGTTCTCGGCCGGCACGCGGACGTCCTCGAAGAAGACCTCGTTGACCTCGAAGCTGCCGTCGATGAGCTCGATCGGCCGCAGCGTCACGCCGGGGGTGTCCATCGGGAAGACCAGCAGCGAGATGCCGCGCTGCTTCTTCTCCGCGGTGGGGTCGGTGCGGACCAGGCAGAAGATCCAGTCGGCGTGCTGGCCGAGCGTCGTCCACGTCTTCTGGCCGTTGACCACCCAGTCGTCGCCGTCGCGGACGGCGGTGGTGCGCAGGCTGGCCAGGTCGGAGCCGGCGTCGGGCTCGGAGAAGCCCTGGCACCACCAGATGTCGAGGTTCGCCGTCTTCGCCAGGAACCGCTCCTTCTGCTCCTGGCTCCCGAAGGCCGCGATCACCGGGCCGATCATGCTGGCGTTGAAGGCGAGCGGTTCCGGCACGCAGGCCAGCTGCATCTCCTCGCGCCAGATGTGCCGCTGCAGCGGCGTCCAGTCCCTGCCGCCCCACTCCACGGGCCAGTGCGGTACGGCCAGCCCCGCGGCGTTCAGGATCCGCTGGGTCTGGACGTACTGGTCCTTCGAGACGTGCCGGCGGGCCGCGACGGTGTCGCGGATCTCCTGGGGCACCTGGGTGGTGAAGAACGTGCGCATCTCCTCCCGGAAGGCCTCCAGCTCCGGGGACAGTTGCAACCGCATCGGGCCTCTCTCCTGACGGCGACCGTGCCGTCTCGCAGGGTGGGAGACCGACTTTCCCACACTTCCTACCGGCGGGTAGCACCGGTGGGTACGGCGTGGCGGTCGCCGTCCCGGGATCGCCGTCCACCGCTCGAGGCCGCTGGTCAGGCCTGCGCCAGGGAGGTCCAGAAGGCGCAGTTCGACCCGGCGGCGACGTCCACCGGTCCGACCCCGCCGGCGGAGGCGAGGTCGAGGCCCTGCACGTCCCCGCTGTCGCGGTGGTGGTGCCACCGGGGGACACCCGGGCCGTCGGGGTCGCCGGTCGCGGCGAAGGTGGTCCAGTAGCGGACCATCGTCGCCGACAGCTCCTGCTGCTCCGGCGTCAGCGGGGCGCCGAACAGGCCCGGGAACAGGTACGGCAGCTCGCTGCCGTGGCTGGCGTCCTCCGGGTGGTCCGGTGACGGGAGGTCGACCAGCGGGGACGCCGTCCGGTCGCGGAACTGGTAGGCGTACACCCGCGGCCGTCCCGGGGTCGCCGACAGGGCCGCGTAGGCGTCGACGTGCGCACAGGTGGACAGCATGGTCGGGGGGCCGGCGTCGCTGTACACCGCCGCCAGTGCCCGCAGCGGCGAGGGATACGCGTCGGCCGGGTAGCGGGCGAGGACCTCCTCGGCCCGGTCGCCGTAGCGCGCGGTCAGCTCCGCCGCGTACTCCTCCGCGGTCAGCGTCGGGGACGGCGGGGCGCCGGTCGAGACCAGCGGCTGGTCCGGGGCGAACAGCGTGTTCTCGTCGCGGTTGTTGCCGTGCAGGACCGGTACCCGCGCGTACTCGCCCGCGGCGATGGCGTCCGCCGGCTGGACCGGCAGGGCCGAGCCGCCGACGACGAAGGCGCCGCTCTGCGGCAGGGCGCCCAGCCAGGCGCGCAGCAGCTCCTCGACCCCCACCTCCCGCAGGCAGGCCGCCACGTCGGTCCCCCCGGCGCAGCCGACCGCCGCGGCGACCTGGTCGCCCCTGGCCTCGGCGGTGGCCAGGTCCTCGGAGCGCGCGGTGCAGCTGTAGCTCTGCGCGATCGCGCGGTCGAACAGCCCACGCGCTGTCGGCGAGACCAGCTGGGCGCAGACCGACGCGCCACCGGCGGACTCGCCGAACACCGTCACGGTGTCCGGGTCGCCCCCGAAGGCGGCGATGTTGCGCTCCACCCAGCGCAGGGCGGCCTGCTGGTCGAGCAGGGCGGCGCTGCCCGAGGCGACGTCGCCGTTCTGGGCGGACAGGTCCCGCTGCGCCAGGAAGCCCAGCGGCCCGAGCCGGTAGTTGATCGTCACGATCACCACGTCACCGTCGACGGCGAGCCTGCCCGCGTCGTACGGCGACCCGGCGCCGAGGACGAAGAAGCCGCCGTGGATCCACACCATGACGGGCAGCTCCCCGCGCCGGCCCTCCAGGCCGGCCGGCGTCGTGACGTTCAGGAACAGGCAGTCCTCGTCCGTCGACGCGATGGTGCTGAGGTCCGGGAACTGCGGCTGGGGGCAGCTGCTGCCCGGCTCCGTCGCGTCGCGGACGCCGTCCCACGGCTCCACCGGCGCCGGCGGCCGGAACCGGAGGTCACCCACCGGCGGGGCGGCGAACGGGATGCCCTGGAAGAGGCGGTAGCCCTTCGCCAGGGTGCCCCGCACGGCGCCGTCCTCGGTGGGCACGACGACTGGCGGCGCACCGTCGGCCGTGACCGCGGCTGCGCCCCCGGGGGCGGCGAGGGCCGGCCCGCCACCGGCCAGGAGGGCCGCGCCGAGACCGAGGGAGAGCAGTGCCCGGCCGAGCGGCCGGGGGAGGGAGGGTCGCACGGGACCTCCGGGGGCTGGTCGGCCCGCCGCGCGACCGGAGCCGTGTCACGACGGTCGTGCGGAGGGTAGGGGACCGGGGGTCGGTGCGGGCCCCGGAGGCGCGTGCCCGTCCACCCGCCGCCGGTCCCCGCGCGTGTCGCCGCGGTCGTGCGGGCACGCTCGTCAGCGTGTTCGACGTCGACTGGATGGGTCAGCTCAGCCGCGAGGTGCTGCGGGAGCGGCTGCCCGCGCTGATCGCCGAGACCTGCGCGTGGGCCGTCGGCATGTCCGACCGGCCGCACCACGAGCGGCGCCGCGGCCGGCTGGGCGAGACCGGCGGGACCATCGGTGACCGCATCGCCCGCGGGCAGCCGCTGTCCGGTGAGGAGGACGGCCGCCTCGACCTCGGCGACGCCCGGCCGGGCAGCTTCCGCGACGTGCTCAACGCGGTGGACGCCACCGGGGTCCTCTACGCCGACCGGTTCGACCGCGAGGTGCTCGAGCCGTTCGTGCTGGCCACCTGCGTGCTGGCCGCCGAGCGGGCGCGGGCCACCCGGCGGGCGGAGTGGGCCGAGCTGCTCGACGACCTGGGGGAGGACGGCCGCGACCTGGTCGGGGTGGTCCGGGCGGGGGAGTGGGAGACGTCGCTGCGCACCGAGGCCGAGCACCTGGTGCTGGCCGCGCTGGCCGACGTCCCGCTGCTGGAGGTCGAGGCCGAGGGGCTGCCGCTGTCGCTGCTGCGGGCGGCCGAGGCGCTGACCCGGGAGGCCGCGACCGCTCCGCCGTCCGGGCCGCCGGGGGAGGACCCGGCCGCCTCGGGGGCGGTCTTCCTGGCCCGGGCCGCGCTCGCGGGCCTCGACGAACCGGTGCCGCCGTCGCAGGCCGACCGGGTGCTCACCGCGCTGCTGGCCGAGGGCATCGAGCCCGAGGAGCTGCCCGCCGTCCTGCCGCACCTGCCACTGGCGCCGGGCACCGCGGACGCCGTCCTCACCCTGCTCGACGCCGGCCGCTGACCGCCGTCGGGACACCGCCCTCGCGCCGGGGTGCCGGCGTCCGTCACGATGGAGAGGGCGGTCCAGGGCCGCGGAGCCCGGTGGACGGAGGACAGGATGAGCGATCAGCAGCCGGTCGAGCCCGACGCGATCCTCGGGAGGGACGGGGCCGCGGTCCCGGGCCCGCGGGGTTCCGGCCTGGCGCCGCAGCAGCTCCCCTCGCTGGTCCCGGCGCTCGCACGCGTGGCGTTCGCCGGGCCGCTGCTCACCGCGTCGGCTCTCGCGCTCACCGCGGCCGCTGCGGCCAAGGCGGTCGAGGTGGCCGGCCGGGTGGCCCGGCAGCGGATGGGTGCCGATGCGGTGCGGCAGGTGCTCCCCGGCGGGATCGAGGTCACCTGGACCAGGGTCGAGGTCCGGTGGACCCCCTGAGCGCCGCAGCGCCCCACGGCCCGGCGACACGGAGCTGACCCGGCCGACCCAACGCGGCAAGGAGCCTCGCAGCGGCCCACCTGAGGCTGTTCCATGAGGTCGCCTACTTCTGACGAAGGCGCGTAGTCGGCATCGTCGCCAGGTGCTCCCGAACCTGCAGCGTCAGGCGCTCTCCTTGCGCTTGGCCGTCAACCGGCGGCCAGAGCAGCTCCCTGGGAGCTCATGTGGTCTCCGAAGGACACCTTGCCGCTCTGGACGAACGGCGCTCATAACGGAGGATCGACGAGCGACCAGCGGGTGCGCCTTCCCATGTCGGGCGGACCCGTGAGTACATGGCAGCTTTCTTCCATAGGCCGGCATCCTCTCCGTAGGTGCAAGAGGCGCAGGTAGTGACCTGGGCTGGGGCCCCGGAGTGGACCTCCCAAGGGTGCGCGCAGTCGGTGCACATTCTGTCGGCCATGACGGCTCAGGCCGCCCCTCAGGGCAGGACACCGCTGCTGTCTCAAGAGTTGCCTTGCGTTCCTGGGCGACCCATTAAGGGGTCGACGCAGCGGTGACGCTCTGGTGACGTCTGCGTGACGGTCGCCCGTGCAGACTCCGCCCTCTTTGCTGTGGTCGAATCTCGAGCCGGATGGCGTATCGAGCCTCGCCTCAGCTCGACGATCAGCTTTGATCCTTGGGGGTGAGAATAGGTACAAGTGGTCACGGACGAGCGATCGCGCCGACGCCCTATTCAGGAGCGAAATGAACACGCGCCGGCAATCTCGGCAAACGGTGTTTTCACCTGTCGAACTGCGCGTCGTCTATCCGTATGGATCTCACGGAGGACTCCAGTGGTGAACTACAGCTCTTTTCGTATTCTTCTGGACACGCCCGCGAAAGCGCCTGGACTGGGTTTTACGCACTACGCCGAGGCTCTGGCGGAAGTGGTATCGGAAAGTCCCGCACGTTTCGCAGTAGGGATCTTCGGAGACTGGGGAGCCGGCAAGACCACTTTGATGCGAGCGGTCCAAAACCTCCTGGCAGCAGATTCTGGAGTGCTGACAGTTGAGTTCAATGCCTGGCGTTACGAGCGGGAGCCCGACCTGATCGTGCCATTGCTGGATATAATGCGGGACAGGCTATTAAAACTTACGGCCGACAACGATGAGGCCGACGATGATCGTCAGCAGATGATTCGTCGCGCAGCTAGCCGCATCGCTCGAGCCGCGCGCGCAATACTCCACGGATCGACGGTCACTCTGAAGACACCTGTAGTGGACGTTGGACTGAACGCGGGTGCAATACTGGATGAATGGTCGAAGGGGGCGCAGACGCAAGCTCCATCACTGCAATCGTTCTATCATGCGGCCTTCAAAGAGTTGGAGGGAGCCGCGGGTGATTTCCGAGAGGCCGGCCTAGAGCGCGTGGTCGTCTTCATCGACGACTTAGACCGATGCCTCCCGTCCCAAGCGCTGCAGGTCCTCGAGTCTATGAAGTTATTCTTCGATCTTGAGGGATTTGTTTTCGTCTGCGGACTTGATCAGGACCTCGTTGCGCGAGCAGTTTCGTCCAAGTATCCAACGCCCGCCACCGAGGCTGTCGAACACGTGTCCGGCAGTGAGTACATTCAGAAGATATTCCAATTACCGTTCGCACTGCCGCGCATTACTTCGGCTGACCTCAGGCACTACAACGAGGTGCTGCTTCGAGACAGCGATTGGGCTGACGATCAGAAGGTGGACTACAACGTAGTCGTCCGGCACCATCTGAGATTTCTCGTCGAGAATGACACCGTTAATCCGCGAGAGGTCAAGAGACTGATCAATTCGTATGTCATCCAGATGAAGATCCTTACGCGGCGGCTCGCCGTCGTGGATCCGAACATCGTCATGATCCTCCAACTTATGGGCTCCCGTTCCGACTGGCGACCTCAGTACTTGGCGCTAGCGGCAGATCCACAGTTGTACGTTTCGACGGTCCTGCAGCCGGAACTCGCGGATGGCCAGGGTGTCAATGACGGAGCGCCGCAGTTGCCACCATCTTTGTACAACTACTTGAACCAGGAGGGGCGGGCGCTGTTGTCTGTGCCTGATTTGGGCCCATACGTGCTCGCCGCGGAGTCAACTCGTTCGACCGACACAACTTTGATCACAATCCAAGCGGCACTGAGACGGCTTCGCGCCGCCATTGCCGACTTGGCGGTGAATGTGCAACCGCAGACCGTTCAAGCAGTTCAGGAGCAATTGAGGCCCCTTAGCTCTCTGGGTGCGAGACGCAGCGGCCCGTTAGCGGCACGCTGGAAGCAACAGGCCGTGCAGTTGGAGGCCTTGGTTGAGGAGCTTCATCCGAATCAAGGAGAGCTGCCGCAAGGCTGGAGTGAGCGGGTCACCAGGACGGTTGACCAACTAGATCTTATTGCGCGCGAACTTCGAAGTGAGTCAACGTTCGGGGAAACGTGATCGTCGTCTTGAACAATCTGAGGAGGTCGTAGCCCCCGCTGCGCATCAATAAGTCTTTTCGTGGACAGGTCGGCGCTGCTGCCGACGCAGATCTGGATCTTGTCAGTGCCGAGGATTTTGGCATCGCCGCGCCAGCTTGCACCGGCGGGTATCCCTGGGGCTGTCTTCACAGGGACGGTGCCTGGAGCCAGTCAGCATGGGGATCGTTGTCCGGCCGCCGTGGCGCCAGGTCGGTCAGTGTGCCTGCTGAGCTTGGCATGTGGGGGTCGTGGGCGTGCACGCGTTCGGACCGTTGGGTAGCGCGGCCACCGGCTACCGGCCGCCGTTGATTCGGCCGGCGGCCGGTGGCCGCGACTCAGAGCTCGAGCGGGAGGCCGGTGTAGTTCTCGGCGAGCTCGCGCGCGGCGGCCTCCGAGGAGCAGACCCGGCGCAGCTGGGAGAGCTGCAGCTCGGCGTCGAAGTCGTCGCCGGAGCGGTGCAGCATCGACGTCATCCACCAGGAGAAGTGCGTGCACCGCCAGACGCGGGCCAGGGCGCGGTCGGAGTAGGAGTCGACCAGGTCGGTCTCCTTCTCCTGCAGCAGCCGCACCAGCGCCTGGGCCAGCAGGGTGACGTCGGCGACGGCGAGGTTGAGGCCCTTCGCGCCGGTCGGCGGGACGATGTGCGCGGCGTCCCCGGCGAGGAAGAGCCGGCCGCGGCGCATCGGGGCGCTGACGAAGGAGCGCATCGGCAGGATGGACTTCTCCGTCACCGGCCCGCGGTTGACCGACCAGCCCTCCAGCGCCATCCGGGTGTCGAGCGCGTCCCAGATCCGCTCGTCCGACCAGTCCTCGATCCTCTCCGACGGGTCGACCTGCAGGTACAGCCGGGACACCGTCGGCGAGCGCATCGAGTACAGCGCGAAGCCCTCGGGGTGCCAGGCGTAGATCAGCTCGTCGGTGGCGGGCGCGGCGTCGGCCAGGATGCCCAGCCAGGCGTAGGGGTAGGTGCGCTCCCACACCCGCCCGCCGGCCCCCTGCACCACCGGCCGCGAGACGCCGTGGAAGCCGTCGGTGCCGGCGACGGCGTCGCACTCGAGCACCTGCGGGACGCCGTCCGCGTCGGTGAACCGGATCCGCGGGCTGTCGCCGTCGACGTCCTCGAGCCGGACGTCGGAGACCTCGAACAGCAGCGGCGGGCCGCCGTCCAGCTGGGCCTTGATGAGGTCCTTGGTGACCTCGGTCTGCCCGTAGACCCACACGGTGCGCCCGCACAGCGCCGGGAAGTCCAGCGTGTGGCGCACACCCGGGTACTGCAGGTGGATGCCGGAGTGCTCCAGGCCCTCGCGCTGCAGCCGGTCGCCCACGCCGGCCGCGGTCAGCGTGTCGACGGTGTGCTGCTCGAGGATGCCGGCGCGGATGCGCGCCTCCACGTAGTCCCGCGACCGGTTCTCCAGGACGACCGAGTCGATGCCCTGCAGGGCCAGCAGCCGTGACAGCAGGAGGCCGGCCGGGCCGGCGCCGATGATCCCCACCTGGGTGCGCACGGGCCGAGTGTGACCGCCGCAACGCCCGGATGGGAACCGTTCGCTCCCGCTCAGTGGAAGGGCTGAGCCCGCGCCAGCTCCCGCCCGATGCCGCGCGCGGCCACCTCCAGCACCGGCACCAGCCGCAGCAGGTCCCGCCGGTGGCTGGGGACGACGATGCCCAGGGCGGCGACGACCGCCGGGCCGGCCGGCCGCTCGACCCGCACCGGGACGGCGACCGACAGCGTGCCCAGCGACATCTCCTCGGCGGTCCGCGCGTACCCGCGGCGGCGCACCTCGGCGATCTCCCGGCGCAGCCGCCCGGGGTCGACGATGGTGTGCCGCGTCTCGCGGGTGGGCGCGCGCAGCACCGCCTCGGCGACGTCCTCCGGCGCGGCGGCCAGCAGCACCTTGCCCACCGCGGTGGCGTGCAGCGGCAGCCGGCTGCCCACCTGGCTGACCACCGGCACCGACTCGCGGCCGGAGACCCGCTCGACGTACAGCGCGCTGCGGCCCTCGCGGACCGCCAGGTGCACGGTGTCGCGGGTCGCGGTGTGCACGTCGAGCAGGAACGGCGCGGCGACCTGGCGCAGCTCCAGCTGCACCGGCGCGAGCAGGCCCAGGTCCCACAGCCGGCGGCCGATCTCGTAGCGGCCGTCGGGACGCCGCTGCAGCGCACCCCAGTCGGTGAGCTCGCCGAGCAGCCGGTGCACGGTGGTCAGCGGCATGGCGGATCGCTCGGCGATCTCCGACAGCGACAGCCGCGGGGCACCGGTGTCGAAGGCGCCGAGGACGGCGAGCGCGCGGGAGGTGACCGACCGCCCGGGGGTGCTGCTCCGACCGGCCATCGCACCTCCCTGCTTCCGACCACCGGAAGCGATCGCTTGGGAGCGTAGAGCCGGGGCCGTACCTTCCACGCTATGACCGGCACCACATCGGAGAGCAGGCTGATACTGCCGCGCTACCTGCGCGAACCCGCCGAGAAGCGGACGCCCGTCGGTTTCCCCGACTACCGGAGCACGGCGCTGCGCGCACCGCTGCGCACCCCGGTCGACCTGCCGCACCGGCTCACCGAGGTCACCGGCCCGGTGCTCGGCGAGGACCGGGTGCTGCCCCAGGACGCCGACCTGACCCTGCGCAACGGCGGCGAGGCGATCGGCCAGCGGATCCTCGTGTACGGGCGGGTCCTCGACAGCGACGGCCGCCCGGTGCCGGACGCGCTGGTGGAGGTGTGGCAGGCCAACGCGGCCGGTCGCTACCGCCACGTCGCCGACAACTGGCCGGCGCCGCTGGACCCGCACTTCGACGGGCTGGGCCGCGTGGTGACCGACAGCCTGGGCCGCTACGAGTTCATGACGGTCAAGCCCGGCGCCTACCCGTGGGGCAACCACCACAACGCCTGGCGCCCCGCGCACATCCACTTCAGCCTGTTCGGCCGCGCGTTCACCCAGCGGCTGGTCACCCAGATGTACTTCCCGGACGACCCGCTGTTCGGCCAGGACCCGATCTTCAACGCCATCCCTCCCGTCGCGCGGCACCGGGCGGTCAGCCGGTACTCCCTCGAGCGCACGCAGGACAACTGGGCGCTGGCCTTCGAGTGGGACATCGTGCTGCGCGGCACGGACCAGACCCCCTTCGAGACCGACGACGACGGAGACGTGGCGTGACGACAGCCGAGGGAGCGTCGCAGTTCGTGGACCCGCTGGACGTCCCGCCGGACCCGGCCACCCCGTTCCAGCCCCGGTCCGGGCAGCGCGGCACCGGCTTCCTCACCGAGCCGTTCCGGCTGGGCACCACCCCGAGCGCGACCGTCGGCCCCTACCTGGCCATCGGTCTGACCTGGCCGGACGGCATCTGGGCCGCGGCGGAGGGCACCGAGGGCGGGATCTGGATCCGCGGCCGCGTGCTCGACGGCGCGGGCGACGTCGTCCCCGACGCCATGCTGGAGACCTGGCAGGCCGACCCGGACGGCCGCTTCCCGTCGCCCGAGGACCCCCGCGGCGCCTCGACCCACCCCGGCTTCCGCGGCTACGCCCGCGCCTCGACGGTCCACCCGCCGGGGGAGTTCGGCATCTTCACGCTCAAGCCCGGCCGGGTGCCCGACGGCGAGGGCGGCCTGCAGGCGCCGCACATCGACGTCTCGGTCTTCGCCCGCGGCCTGCTCGACCGCGTCGTCACCCGCATCTACTTCGCCGACGAGGCCGCGGCCAACGCCGAGGACGTCGTCCTGCGGGGGCTGACCGAGGAGCAGCGCCGCACGCTGGTCGCGGAGCCGACCGACGACGGCTACCGCCTGGACATCCACCTGCAGGGCGAGCGGGAGACGGTGTTCTTCGCCGTATGACGCTGCTCTCCGGGACCTTCGCCCGCGGCGGGGCCGCGGCCGCCGTCTCCGACGACGCCTGGTTCCGGGCGCTGCTGGCCGTCGAGGCCGCGCTGGCCCGCGCCGCGGCCCGCACCGGGCTGGTGCCCGCCACCGCGGCCGACGCGGTCACCGCCGCCTGCGCGCACCCCGAGCGGCTGGACCTGGCGACCGTGGTGGCCCGGGCGGCGGACGCCGGCAACCCGGTGCCGCCGCTGGTGCGGGTGCTGCAGGACGCGGTCGGCGAGCGCGACGCCGGCGCCGTCCACGTCGGGGCGACCAGCCAGGACGTGCTCGACAGCGCGCTGCTGCTGATGGCGCGCGACGCGATCGCCGCGGTCGACGCCGACCTGGCCGCGGCCGCGGAGACCGTCGCGGAGCTCGCCCGCACCCACCGGGACGACGTCCTGGCCGGCCGCACGCTCATGCAGCAGGCGCTGCCCACGACCTTCGGGCTCAAGGCCGCCGGCTGGCTGGCCGGGCTCGACGGCGCCCGGCTGCGGCTGGCCGAGGTGGTCGCCGCGCTGCCGGTGCAGTACGGCGGCGCCGTCGGCACGCTGGCCGCCAGCGGTGGGGCCGGCGTCGCGCTGCGGGCGGCACTGGCCGAGGAGCTGCAGCTGACGAGCACCGCCGTCCCGTGGTTCACCGTCCGGCTGCCGGTCGCCGATCTCGCCGGGGCGCTGGGTGCCGCCGCGGGCGTGGTCGCCACCGTGGCCGTCGACGTCGTGCTGCTCGCCCAGACCGAGGTGGCGGAGGTCGCCGAGGTGGGCGAGGGGCGGGGCGGGTCGTCGGCGATGCCGCACAAGCGCAACCCCGTGGCCGCCGTCTCCGCCCGGGCCTGCGCCCGCCGCGCGCCGGGGCTGGTCGCCACGCTGCTGTCGGCGATGGAGCAGGAGCACGAGCGGGCCGCCGGCGCCTGGCACAGCGAGTGGCCGACGCTCACCGAGCTGCTGACCACCGTCGGGTCGGCGGCGTCGTGGCTGGCCGAGAGCCTGCGCGGGCTGCGCCCGGACCCCGCCCGCATGGCCGCCACCGCCGCGGCCGCCGCCGAGGGTCCCCTGGCCGGCGCGCTCGCCGAGGCGCTGGCGCCCACGCTCGGCAAGGGCGCGGCGCACGACGCCGCGGCCGCGGCGGTCCGCGAGGCCCGCGACAGCGGCCGGCCGCTGGCAGAGGTCGTCGCCACCCGGACCGACGTCGACGTGCGTGCGGTGCTCGCCGCCGGTAGACCCGACGTCGGCGAGGCCGGCGCCCAGGTGGACGCCGCGCTCGCCGAGCACGCCGCACTCACGGAGGGACGCCCATGACAGCCGTCGAGGTCTCGTACACCGAGGACGGGCCGGCCGACGCGCCGGTCGTCGTCCTGTCCAACTCGCTCGGGGCCACCCGCGGCATGTGGGACCCGCAGGTGCCCGCGCTGGCCGAGCGCTACCGGGTGGTCAGCTACGACACCCGCGGCCACGGCGACTCGCCGTCCCCCGCCGGGCCCTGGTCCCTCGACGACCTGGTGGACGACGTCGTCGCGCTGCTCGACCGGCTCGGCGTGCAGCGGGCCCACGTCGCCGGGCTGTCCCTGGGCGGGATGACGGCGCTGCGGCTGGCCGCCCGCGAGCCCGCACGGGTGGACCGGCTCGTCGCGCTGGCCACGTCGGCCAAGCCCGACCCGCAGGGCTTCCTCGACCGGGCCGCGGCGGCCCGCTCCGGCGGGACCGCGCCGCTGGCGCCGACGGTGGTGAGCCGGTGGCTGACGCCGGCGTACGCCGCTGAGCACCCGGACCTGGTGGCGCGGCTCGAGGCGATGATCGTCAGCGCCGACGACGAGGGCTACGCGCTGTGCTGCGAGGTGGTGGCGGCGGTGGACCTGCGCGAGGACCTGGGGCGGATCACCGCCCCGACGCTGGTCGTGTCGGGCGCCGAGGACCCCGCGCTGCCGCCGCCGCACCAGCAGGCGATCGCCGAGGGCATCGCCGGCGCCTCCCTGGTGTCGGTGAGCCCGGGCGCGCACCTGCCCAACCTCGAGCAGCCGCTGGAGGTCACCGGTGCGCTCCTGGCGCACCTCGACGCGGCGGGCGGGCACGCATGAGCGAGCTCCCCGACACCGACGACGCCCGCCGGGCTCTGCCTCCCAGCACGGACGACGAGCGCCGTGCTGCCGGCATGCGCACCCGGCGCGAGGTGCTCGGCGACGCCTGGGTGGACCGCGCGGTGTCCGGCACGACGCCGTTCACCGCCGACTTCCAGGACTTCATCACCCGGGTGGCCTGGGGCGACATCTGGCAGCGACCCGGCCTGTCCCGCCGCGACCGCAGCCTGATGACGCTGTCGATCACCATCGCGCTGCGCCACTGGGACGAGTTCGCGCTGCACGTGCGGGCGGCGAAGAACAACGGCCTGTCCGACGAGGAGATCGCCGAGGTCGTCCAGCACGCCGCCGTCTACGCCGGCGTGCCCGCGGCCAACCACGCGTTCAAGGTCGCCGCGCCGATCCTCGAGGAGCTGCGCGGCGGGGAGTGACCGTCCCGCGGCCGGCCCCCGGTGCGAGATCTGCACACTGGCGGCCTTCGAGCCCTCGAAGGCCGCCAGCGTGCAGATCTCGCGGGGGGACGGGTCGGGGCAGGGGCCTTCTTCAGGCCGGCCGGCCGCGGCCCTCCCGCAGCAGCCGGACCAGCGCGTTGGTGGACGAGTCCGAGTCGTACTCCGGCGCGGACTCGCTCTGCAGCTTCGGCGCGAGCTGGTTGGCCATGACCTTGCCCAGCTCCACGCCCCACTGGTCGAACGAGTTGATGCCCCAGACGACGCCCTGGGTGAAGACCCGGTGCTCGTAGGCGGCGACCAGCTGCCCGAGCACCGACGGCGTCAGCTTCGGCGCCACGATCGCGTTGGAGGGGTGGTTGCCCGGCATGACCTTGTGCGGGACGACGTCCGGCGCCGTCCCCTCGGCGGCGACCTCCTCGGCCGTGCGGCCGAAGGCCAGCGCGCGCGGCTGGGCCAGGAAGTTGGCCAGGAACAGGTCGTGCATGCCGTCGAGGTCCCTGTCGTGGGCGAGATCGCTGGGCTGGGCGAAGGCGAGGAAGTCGGCCGGCACCAGCACCGTGCCCTGGTGCAGCAGCTGGTAGAAGGCGTGCTGGCCGTTGGTGCCCGGCTCGCCCCACACGATCTCCCCGGTGGCGACGTCGACCGGTGAGCCGTCGAGGGTGACCGACTTGCCGTTGGACTCCATGCACAGCTGCTGCAGGTAGGCGGGGAAGCGCGCCAGGTACTGCGAGTAGGGGAGCACCGCCTGGCTCTGCGCCCCGAAGAAGTCGACGTACCAGACCGAGATCAGGCCGAGCAGGGCCGGCAGGTTCTCCTCGTACGGCGCGGTGCGGAAGTGCTCGTCGACGGTGTGGAAGCCGTCGAGCATCTCCCGGTACTGCTCCGGCCCGATCGCCACCATGAGCGAGAGGCCGATCGCCGAGGTGAACGAGTACCGGCCGCCGACCCAGTCCCAGAAGCCGAACATGTTGGCGGTGTCGATGCCGAACTCCGCGACCTTCTCGGCGTTGGTGGAGACGGCGACGAAGTGCTGGGCGACGGCCTTCTCGTCGCCGCCGAGGCCCTCGACCAGCCAGCGGCGGGCCTCCTTGGCGTTGGTCAGCGTCTCCTGGGTGGTGAAGGTCTTCGACGCGACGATGAACAGCGTGGTGGCCGGGTCCAGGTCGCGGGTCGCCTCGGCCAGGTCGGTCGGGTCGATGTTGGAGACGAACCGGAAGGTCAGCGACCGGTCGGAGTGGTCGCGCAGCGCCAGGTAGGCCATGGCGGGGCCGAGGTCCGAGCCACCGATGCCGATGTTCACCACGGCCCGGATCCGCTCCCCGGTGTGCCCGGTCCACGCCCCGCTGCGGACCCGGTCGGCGAAGTCGGCCATCCGGCCGAGGACCTCGTGCACCTCGGCGTTGACGTCGTGCCCGTCGACGACGAGGCCGCGGGCAGCGGGGTCGCGCAGCGCCACGTGCAGGACGGCGCGGTCCTCGGTGGCGTTGATGTGCTCACCGCGGAACATCGCCTCGGTGCGCTCGCGCAGGCCCACCCGCTCGGCCAGCGCCGCGAGCAGCCGCACCGTCTCGCGGGTCAGTCGGTTCTTGGAGTAGTCGAGGTACAGGTCGCCGGCGGTGACGACCAGCTCGGTGCCCCGCTGCGGGTCCTCGGCGAACAGGTCGCGCAGGTGCCGGTCGCGCACCGCGCGGTGGTGCTCGGCCAGCGCCTGCCACTCCGCGCTGTCGCTGATGCCCATGGACCCCTCCCGTTCCCGGCCGACGGATCGGCTGCCGTGCCTCCTACCCTGCCGGGAGGCGAGCCGCGGGGCGACCCCAGGCCCCGCCCGCCCCGACGAGAGGACAGGCATGGCACTGCTGGACGACGGCGCGTGGCACGGGAAGGTCTGGACCGGTGCGTGGACCGACGGGTCGGGCGGCACGTACGACGTGGTCGAGCCCGCGACCGGGGACGTCGTCGGCGCGGTCGGGCGGGCCACCCCGGAGGACGTCGCCGCCGCGGCGGACCGGGCCGCCGAGGCCCAGCGGGCGTGGGCGGCCCTGCCGTTCGAGGACCGGGCGCGGGTGCTGCGCCGCGCCGGTGAGGTGCTCGAGGGCTCCGCCGACGAGATCAAGGGCTGGCTGGCCCGGGAGACCGGCGCCATCCAGCCCTTCGGCGACTTCCAGGTGCACACCACCGCCGCGGAGTGCTACGAGGCCGCAGGCTTGCCCAGCCACCCGTACGGCGAGCTGCTGCGCACCGGGGCGCCGCGGCTGTCCTTCGCCCGCCGGGTGCCGGCCGGCGTGGTCGGCGTCATCGCGCCGTTCAACGTGCCGACCATCCTGGCGATCCGGGCGATCGCCCCGGCGCTGGCGCTGGGCAACGCCGTCGTCCTCAAGCCCGACCCGCGCACCGCGGTCTCGGGTGGTGTGCTCTTCGCCCGCGTCTTCGAGGAGGCCGGCCTGCCGGCCGGCGTGCTCCAGGTGCTGCCCGGCGGTGCGGACGTCGGCGAGGCGCTGGTGACCGCCCCGCCGGTGCGGGTCATCGCGTTCACCGGCTCGACCAGGGCCGGTCGCGCGGTCGGCGCGCTGGCCGGTCAGCACCTCAAGCGCGCGCACCTGGAGCTCGGCGGCAACTCCGCGCTCATCGTGCTGCCCGACGTCGACGTGACCGCGGCGGCCTCGGTGGGTGCCTGGGGCACGTTCGCGCACCAGGGGCAGATCTGCATGGCCACCAGCCGGCACCTGGTGCACGAGTCGATCGCCGAGGAGTACACCGCCGTCCTCACCGAGAAGGTCGAGAAGCTGCCCGTCGGCGACCCGTTCCGCGAGGAGGTGGCGCTGGGCCCGCTGATCGACGCCGGCCAGCGCGACCGCGTGCACGGCCTGGTGACGAGCAGCGTCGAGGGCGGGGCGACGCTGCGCACCGGCGGCACCTTCGAGGGGCTGTTGTACCGGCCCACCGTGCTCGGGGACGTCCCGGTCGAGGCGCCCGCCTACCGGGAGGAGATCTTCGGCCCGGTCGCCCCGGTGACCCCCTTCTCCAGCCTCGACCAGGTGGTGGAGCTGGCCCGCGGCACCGAGTACGGGCTGTCCCTGGGCATCCTCACCCGCGACGTCTACGCCGGCCTCCAGCTGGCCGAGCGGATCCCGTCGGGCCTGGTGCACATCAACGACCAGACGGTCAACGACGAGGCCGTGGCCCCGTTCGGCGGCGTCGGGGCGTCGGGCACCGGTTCCCGGCACGGCGGACCCCAGGCCAACATCGAGGCGTTCACCGAGACCCAGTGGGTCACCCTGCGCGGCGACCTGCCCGCCTACCCCTTCTGACGTCCCGTCAGGATGCGCTCCGCCTGCGCGGCCATGTCCCGCACGACGTCGCCGGCGTCCTCGATCGCGTGGACCTGCCCGACCGCCTCGCCGACGATCATGTTGGCGTGGTCGAGGTCGTCGGCCTCGACGGCGTGCCGGAACTCCGCGCGCGCGTCGTCGAGGTGCTCGACCAGTTCGGTCTCGGAGCCGTGCCAGCGGACCACGAAGTCGTTGGCGAGGACGCGGCCGGTGTAGACGGGAGGCCAGTCCTTGCCGCGGACGATGTCGTAGACGCTGGTGCGCCGGGTGGCGTCGCCGGTGGTGGCGAGGGCCCGTGCGTGGGCGGCTCGGGAGACGGCGGCCTGGCGTGTCGCCCAGAAGCGGGTGCCGGCCACGACCCCGTCGGCGCCCAGCGCCAACGCCGCTGCGACGCTGCGGCCGTCGGCGATGCCGCCGGCGGCCAGGAGCAGCACCTCCGGGCGCTGCTCGGCGATGAGGTCGGCGGCCTCGGGCACGAGCGTGAAGGTCGACCGCGTGCCCGTGCCGTGGCCACCGGCCTCGCCGCCCTGCACGCAGACCACATCGGCGCCGACCTGCAGCGCCTCCTCGACCCCGGCCCGGTCGTGGACCTGGCAGATGAGCGGGACGCCGGCTCGGTGGATCCGCTCGACGTAGGGGCCGGCGTCCCCGAAGGACAGGAAGACGGCGGCCGGCTCGTGCGACAGCGCGATGTCGACGAGGCCGGCGTCGATGCTCCAGGTGATGAAGCCGCACCCGACGCGGGTGCCCGCGGCCGCCGAGACCTCTCGGCGCAGCCAGTCCGGGTCCCCGTAGCCGCCGCCGATGAGCCCGAGGCCCCCGGCTCGGCTCACCGCGGTGGCGAGCTGCGCGGTGGAGACGACGTCCATCGGTGCGGAGACGATGGGGTGCTCGATCCCGAAGCGCTCGGTGAAGCGGGTGTGCAGGGTCATCGCGTCTCCTCTGTCGGGCGGGCGGTGTGGTCGGAGCGGTCAGAGGAACTCGGCGAGCCGGTCGACGACGGCGCGCGCGGGTCCGGTGGTGGCGGAGCGGAAGCCGGTGCCCGCCCACAGGTGCAGACCGTGCGGGTCCCCGGCGGCAGCCGCGGCCTGCCGGAGCGCGCGGGTGAGGTGGTGGACGGCCGGGTAGCCGGCCGGGCCGGTGGCGCTGTAGCGGTCGGCGAACCGGTTGCGCAGGGAGCGCGCCGGGCGGCCGGTGAACGCGCGGGTGATGACGGTGTCGGGGAACTGCGGATCGGCCAGCGCGTCCTTGTGGGTACGGGAGGCGCCGCTCTCGTCGGTGCGCAGCAGCAGGGTGCCGACGGCGACGGCCGACGCACCGGCGGCGAGCAGCTCTGCCACGGCCCGTGGGCCGTCGACGCCGCCGGCGGCGATGACCGGGAGCCCGGTCGTCGCGACGACGCCCCGGGTGAGTTCCGCGGTCGGCGTCTCGGTGATCGGCCGGAGGGGGTCGTGGGTGCCGGAGTGCCCGCCGGCGCTGCTGCCCTGCACCACCAGCGCGTCGGCGCCGACGTCGGCGGCCGCCTGGGCCTCCTCCACCGTGGTGACGGTCACCAGCACCTGGCTGCCAGCACGGCGCAGCGCGGCGACCTCGGCCGGCCGGGGCAGGCCGAACGTCACCGACACCACCGGCACCGGATCGGCCAGCAGCAGGTCGAGCTTGTCGGCCCACTGGTCGTCGTCGTGGACCGGCGTGGCCTGGGAGAGGTCGAGGCCGTAGCGCTCGGCCTCCGGTTGCAGCTCGCGGGCGTACCGGCGGAGGTCGGCGTCGTCGATCTCGGTGGTGCCGGGCGCGAACAGGTTCACCCCGAACGCCGCGCCGGTGCGGCGCACCTCGGCGATCTCGGCGGCCAGCGCCTCGGGGGTCTTGTAGCCGCCGGCGAGGAAGGCGAACGCGCCGGCCTCGGCGACCGCGGCGGCCAGCCTCGGCGTGGTGGCGCCGCCGGCCATCGGTGCGGCGGCCAGCGGCAGCGGGCTGCCCAGCGGTTCGGGTGCGGTGCGTGCCATCAGCGCCTCTCCAGCGTCCGGCGTGGTCAGCGGGTCTCGCGGCGAGCCCGACGACGACGCTAGGCAGTGGGTGCCGCCGCCGGAAATGCCGCTGCGACCGCGCCTATGCTCCGCAGGCATGGATGTGGAGCTGCGCCACCTGCGCGCCTTCACCGCGGTCGCGGCCCACCGCTCCTTCACCGCCGCCGGCCGGGAGCTGCTGATCGGCCAGCCCGTGCTCACCCGCACCGTCCAGCAGCTGGAGGCCGCGCTCGGGGTGCGGTTGCTGGAACGGACGTCCCGATCGGTCGAGCTCACCGACGTCGGCCGGGACTTCCTCGACCGCACCCGCGCCGTCCTCGCCGACCTCGACCGGGCGATCCTGGCCGCCCGCGGTGAGCAGGAGCTGCGGCTGGGCTTCCAGTGGGTCCTGCCCGACCCCTGGGCCACCGAGACGATCACCGGGTTCGAGCAGGCCACCGGGGCGAGGGTCACCCTGCTGCGCCGCGACGACGTCGACGCCGCCCTAGAGGCCGGCGACCTCGACGTCGCCATCACCCGTACCCGGCTCACCACGTCGGGGACGGTGCAGACGCCCCTCTTCGACGAGGACCGCGTCGCCGCCGTCAGCACCCGCTCCCCGCTCGCGGGCGAGGACGTCATCGACTGGCTGGAGCTGGCCGGGGAGCCGGTCGTCGTCAACACCGTCAACGGCACCACGCAACCGGACTCCTGGCCGGCGGAGCACCGCCCGACGCGGGTGGTGACCTGCGGCAACTACGACGAGTGGCTGCTGCTGGTCGCCACCGGCCGCGGCGTCGGCGCCGTCCCCCGGTCGGCCGCCCGCACCGGCACGCACCCCGGGGTCACGTTCGTGCCCCTGACCGGGGCGCCACCGGTTCCCGTCTGCCTCGCCTACCGGCCCCGCCGCAGCAGCCCGCTGGTGCGCCGGTTCGTCACCTTCGCCGCGACCGCAGCCACCGCTCACCCCGGGTAGGCATGGCGGACCGGCGTGCCGGGGATGCCGCCGAGGTGCCCCACAGGGGCCCGCTCCGGGGTGGACTCCGCCTGCCGCGGCACACGTCGCCGCCCCCGAGGCTTGCAGGAGTCCACCCGAGCTGGCCGTCCGTCATCGGCCGATCGCCGTGTCGGTTCGTCGACACGGCGACCAGCCGACACGGCGACGAACCGACACGTGGTCCCGATGGGTCAGAAGGCCGGGGGATCGGTGTCCCGAGGCAGCGGGTCCGGCGGTGGCGCGCCAGCCCTCTGCGGCGGGTCCGGTGCCGATGGCCTCGGGCAGCAGTCGGGCCTCCACGGCCCGGGCGATCGCCGGGGCGGTCAGGCCGAGCACGTCGGCCAGCACCTTGGCGCGCGGCTCGTCCAGGGCGCCGACGGCCAGCGCCGCCCAGGTCGCGGGCAGGTGCTCGCGGTGGGTCCAGGCGCGGTGGGCCAGGTTCGCGGCGGTGCGGCGGCCGCAGTTGAGCACCACCGCCAGCTCGGCGGTGAAGAACTGCGACACCCCGGGCAGCTCGGGTTCCGGCGCCCAGGACCCCTTGCGCGCGCCGGGCCGGTCCGGTGGCGGGTCGAGGGTGTCGGGGGTGTCGTCGGCCAGCCCCAGCACCAGCTCGGCCTCGCAGGCGGCGTCCATGGCCTGTCGGGCCCGCAGCCGCCGCAGCTCGGCGGCCTTTCCCACCCGGGTCAGCGCGCCCACCGGCAACCGGGCGGTGGTCGGGGGCCGGTCCAGCAGCCGGCCGACCGGCGCAGCCTCGATCGGCGTGCGCAGGGAGCCGGCCGAGGTCGTGCCCCGAACGGGTCGGGTACGACACTTCCGGGCCGCTGACCTGGCCATCCGTTCCTGGCCCGCCGGCGCCGGGCCAGGCAGGCGTGGTCAGCGGCGGGCCGCGGCAGCGTCCGTCGTCGCCTCGGTCACCAGCCGCGGGCGGCCGGCGTACAGCCCGGCCCCGAGCTGGAGGACCTGCAGGACGGCCAGGACGGCCAGCCCCGCGCGCCACCCGCCGGTCGCGTCGTGCAGCAGGCCGACGGCCAGCGGGCCGGTCGCGGCCACCAGGTACCCGACGCTCTGCGCGGCCGCCGACAGCCGGCCGGTCTGGGCGACGTCCCGGGTGCGCACCAGCACCAGGGTCAGGGCCAGCGGGAACGCCGTCCCCGTGCCCAGGCCCCACAGCACCGCCCACACCGCCGGGGCGGCCGTGGGCGCGGCGAGCAACCCGAGGATGCCGACGGTCGACAGCAGCGTCGCGCCGACCACCCACCCGACCTGGGACCGCGCCCGCGCCGCCAGCGGCGGGACGACGAGCGCGCAGGGTGCGCCGAACGCGGCTGCGACGGCGACGAGCGCCCCGGCGGTGACCGCGGACGTGCCGGCGTCGTCCTCCAGCACGTCGGCCAGCCAGGTGAGCATCACGTAGAAGGCCAGCGACTGGAGGCCGAAGAAGACCGTCACCGCCAGTGCCACCCGGTCGCGGAGGACGGCGACCACCGGCGGCCGGGCCACCCGCGGGCCGGCCGCGGGCCCGCGGCGCCGGGCGAGCAGGGCCATCGCGGCGGCCGCGAGCAGCACCGGTGCGGACCACACGGTCAGCCCGGCGACCGCGCTGCCGGTCGCCGTCGTCAGCGGCTGGGCCAGGCCCGCGCCCAGGCTCGCGGAGAACCCCATCGCGGCGGTCGCCGCGCCCAGCACCGGTGCCGCGCGGCGCCCGTACGCGGCCCGCGCGGCCGCCGGGACCAGCACGTTGCCCACCGCGATCCCCGCCGACAGCAGCACGGTGCCGGCGTAGAGACCCCACGTGCCGGCCGTGCGCAGGGCGATCCCGGCGGCGAGCACGGCCAGGCCGGCCAGGACGGCGCGCTGGACGCCGAGCCGCGCGGCCAGCGCGGGCGCGACGGGGGAGACCAGGCCGAAGCAGACCAGCGGGAGCGCGGGCAGCACCGACAGCGCGGCCTGCGGCACGGACAGCTCGGTGCCCAGTTCGCCGAGGACCGGCCCGACGGCCGAGAACGGCGCGCGCAGGCACAGGGCGGCCAGCACCAGGGCGGCGGCGGGCGCGAGCACCACCCACCAGCGGCGTGGGGAGCCGGTTCCGGTCGCCGGGTCGGCGGTCTGCACGCGCGTTCCTCCAGGGGGATCGGGGACGCCCATCGTCGCGCAGCACCGGCCGGCCACTCCGCAGCGGTGGTGGGCGGCACCTCCGCGGGGACCGGGCGCAGCAGACCGGGCTGGTGCCTCCCGGGCACGTCGGCCCGGGATGTCGGTTCAGGCCAGCCCCGCTGACGTCCCCGATGCGGTTGCCGAGGACGTCGAGGACCAGCAGCGTCGGGACGGTCCCGAGCGGCGTGGGGTCGACGACCCCCTGCCGGACGCCGACCGGTGGTCAGCGGGGGGCGACGGCGCCGCGGAAGCGGAGCGTCTGGCCCGGCCGCAGCTGGCCGCAGCGGTCGACGTCGGCGTCCTCGACGTAGCCGATCACCGGGTAGCCGCCGGTCACCGGGGCGTCGGCCAGGAAGAGGACCGGCTGCCCGGACGGCGGCACCTGCAGCGCGCCGCGCACCATGCCCTCGCTGGCCAGCTCGCCGGCCCGCGACCGCTCCAGCGCGACGCCGGCCAGCCGCAGGCCGATCCGGTTGCTCTCGCCGGTCACCTCCCAGGCGGTCGTGGTGAGGGCGGCCGCGGCCTCGGCGGGGAACCAGTCGGCGCGCGGGCCGGGGAGCACCCGCACGGTCACCTCGCCGCCGGGGGGGTCGGGCACCGGCGCGAGGTCCACCCCCGGCATCGGTGCCGTGGGCTCGCCGACGGGCAGGACGTCACCGGCGGAGAGCGCCGGCGGGCCGAGGCCGGAGAGGAGGTCGGTCGAGCGGCTGCCGAGCACCGGCTCGACGGCGATCCCGCCGCGGACGGCGACGTAGGTGCGCAGCCCCGTCGGCGGCAGGCCCAGCCGCAGCTCGCGCCCGGCCCGCAGCACCGTCGGGGCGTTGTGCGCGCCGGAGCACCGGGCGCCGGTCGTGGCCACCACCAGGTCCGCGCCCGTCCGCAGCACCAGCCCGCCGAGGGTCACCTCGAGCACGGCGGCGTCCGGAGGGTTGCCCACCAGCCGGTTGGACAGCCGTGCGGCGGCCCGGTCGCAGGCGCCGGACCGGCCGATGCCGAGCGCGCCCTGCCCGGGCCGGCCGCCGTCCTGGACGGTGGTCAGCGGGCCGGTCGCCAGCACGGTGAGGGAGCGCGTCGCTCCGCCCTGCGACGCGGCGCGGCCGGTCACGTGACCTCCGTGCAGCGTCACCGGACCTCCGTGAAGCGGACCCGGACGCCGGGACGCAGCAGCGCCGCCGGCTCGCGGTCGACGTCGAAGACGGCGACGTCGGTGCGACCGATCAGCTGCCAGCCGCCCGGGGACTCCCGCGGGTAGACGCCGCTGAACTCACCGGCCAGTGCCACCGAGCCGGGCGGCACCTTGGTCCGCGGGCTGCTCCGGCGCGGGACGTGCCACGGCTCGCCGTCGGGGGTCAGGTAGCCGAAGCCGGGGGCGAAGCCGCAGAAGGCGACGGTCCACTCCGTGCCGGTGTGCCGGCGCACCACCTCGGCGGCGTCCACGCCCAGGTGCGCGGCGACGTCGGCCAGGTCGGAGCCGTCGTAGACGACCGGCAGCTCGACCAGCTCCCCGCCGTCGCGCCGGCCGGAGCGGGGCGTCGTCTGCCGCACCGCCTGCTCCACGGCCGCGAGACCGGTCACCGCGGGGTCGGTCACCAGCAGCACGGTGCGCGCCGCGGGGACGACGTCCACCACCCCCTCGACCGGCTCGGCCGTGAGCGCGGCGTACAGCCCGAGGACCTCGTCGAGGCCGTCGAGCTCGACCAGCAGCGCGGTCGACCCGCTGGGCAGGACGCGCATCAGGCGGCGAACGGTGCCAGCGAGACCCCGGCCGCGGTGAGGGCCTCGCGCACCTGCCGGGCGATCGCCACCGCGCCGGGGGTGTCGCCGTGGACGCAGATCGAGTCCGGCGCCAGCCGCAGCAGTCCGCCCTCGACGTCGGTGACCGGCTCGCCGGTGGCCATCGCGACGCAGCGGCGGGCGATCTCGCCGGGGTCGTGCAGCACCGCGCCGGGCAGCCGGCGGGAGACCAGGGTGCCCTCGGGGGTGTACTCGCGGTCGGCGAACGCCTCGGCCACCGTCGTCAGCCCGGCCTCGTCGGCCAGCCGCAGCCAGGCCGACCCGGGCAGCCCGAGCACCGGCAGCTCGCGGTCGTACTCGACCACCGCCCGCACCACCGCCGCCGCCTGCTCCTCGTGCGTGACGATCGTGTTGTAGAGCGCGCCGTGCGGCTTGACGTAGCGCACCCGGGAGCCGGCGACCTTGGCGAACGCCTCGAGCGCGCCGATCTGGTAGAGCACGTCGGCGGTCAGCTCGTCCGGCTCCACGTCGATGAAGCGGCGGCCGAAGCCGGCGAGGTCGCGGTAGCCCACCTGGGCGCCGATCGCGACGCCGGTCTCCGCGGCCCGGGCGCAGACCCGGTACATGATCGACGGGTCGCTCGCGTGGAAGCCGCAGGCCACGTTGGCGCTGGTGACGACGTCCAGCAGCGCCTCGTCGTCCCCCAGGCGCCACTGGCCGAAGCCCTCGCCGAGGTCGGAGTTGAGGTCCATCCCGTCAGCCTCCCTCACGAGAACAGCGCGATCACCGGGCGGATCGAGTTGACCGCCAGGTAGATCGTGAGCAGCCAGGCCACCCAGCCGACCACGAGCAGCCAGCGCGGGTAGCGGTATCCGTGCAGGAGGTCGGACCGGCGGGTGGCCACCCAGAGGATGACCGCGATCCCGATCGGCAGCAGCAGGCCGTTGAACGCACCGGCGAAGACCAGCAGCGTGGTCGGGGCGGCACCGAGGAGGAGGAAGGCCAGCGTGGTGACGGCGATGAAGCCGACCACCAGCAGCGTGCGGGTGCGGTCGCTGGTGCGGGTGCGGGAGGTGACGAAGGAGATGGTCGTGTAGGAGGCGCCGATGACGCTGGTGATCGCCGCGGCCCACAGCACGACGCCGAAGACCCGCAACCCGATCTCGCCCGCCGCGGCCTGGAAGGCGTTGGCGGCCTGGTTCTCCGTGCCGAGGTCGGCGCCACCGGCCACCACGCCGAGGATGGCGAGGAAGAGGACGACCCGCATGATCCCGGTGATCACGATCCCGGTGACCGAGCCGCGGGTGATGTCGCGGACGTGCTCCCGGCCGGTGACCCCGGAGTCGAGCAGCCGGTGGGCGCCGGCGTAGACGATGTAGCCGCCGATCGTGCCGCCGACCAGCGTGGTGATCGCCAGGAAGGAGACCTGCTCGGGGAGGACGACGTTGCGCAGCGCCCGGCCGACCGGCGGGCCCGAGGTGATCGCGATGTAGGCGGTCAGCCCGATCATCAGCAGGCCGAGGACGACGACGATCCGGTCGACGGCGACCCCCGCCCGGCGGCTGAGGAAGATCCCGATCGCGATGACGGCCGACACCGCGCCACCGATCCTCGGATCCAGCCCGATCATCGCGTCGAAGCCGAGGCCCGCGCCGGCGACGTTGCCGATGTTGAACACCAGCCCGCCGATCAGCAGGAACGCGGCCATCACCCAGCCCAGGCCGGGGGCGACGAGGTTGCCCAGCTCCTGGGCCCGCCGGCCGCTGACCCCGATCACCCGCCACACGTTCAGCTGCAGCGCGATGTCGATGACGATCGACACGGCGATGGCGAACGCGAACGCGGCACCCAGCTGGACGGTGAACGTCGTCGTCTGGGTGATGAAGCCCGGGCCGATGGCCGAGGTGGCCATGAGGAACATCGCGCCGAGCAGGGTCGAGCGCGTGCCCGCGGCCATGCGGCTGCTGGCCGGGGCGGTGGTGGCGGGTTCGTGGCTCTGCGACATGGGCTTCTCCACGACGGCGGGGATCCGACGCTAGGGGCCCTTGCAGGGAGCGGCAACGCGAGGGCGGGCGGCGTCCCGTCCGCGTGGGCAGCCGGCCGCTCGGCGACGACCACGGGGTCGGCGCGGCGACACGCCGGGGCTCGTCCGCGTGTCGCCCCGCAGCTCCGTGATCGTCCGCGGGGTCGGACGGGGCAGGGGGGCGGGGACAGCTGCAGGAGGACCTGCGGGCGAGCCGGGCGGGAGTGAGCGGGGGACCATGGGCACCTGGCCTCTCGCGACCGACCGAGGAGGACCCCGTGACCGCCACGATGCCCGCCGCCGACCCCGCGGTCGCCCGTGAGCACTACCGCGCCGGCCTGGCCGTCCCGTCGTCGGGCTGGGCGCCCGGCTACACCCAGGCCAACCTCGTCGTCGTCCCGCAGGACTGGGCCTACGACGTGCTGCTGTTCGGGCAGCGCAACCCGAAGCCGGTGCCCCTGCTCGACGTGACCGACGCGGGGTCGACGTCCACCGCGCTGGCGCCGGGGGCGGACCTGCGCACCGACCTGCCGCGCTACCGGGTGTGGCGGGACGGCGAGCTGGTCGACGAGCCGACCGACGTCGTCGACCTGTGGCGCGACGACCTGGTGACCTTCCTCATCGGGTGCAGCTTCAGCTTCGAGACCGCGCTGCTGGACGCCGGTGTGCCGGTGCGCAACATCGAGCAGGGCCGCAACGTGTCGATGTACCGCACGAACCGGGCCTGCCGCCCCGCCGGCCGGCTGTCCGGGCCGCTGGTGGTGTCGATGCGGCCGGTGCCCGGCGAGCTGGTGGCCGCCGCGGTGCAGGTGACCGCCCGGATGCCCCAGGTGCACGGGGCGCCGGTGCACGTCGGTGTGCCCGAGGCCCTGGGCATCGCCGACCTCGCCCGGCCGGACTTCGGCGACCCGGTCGAGCTCGCCGACGGCGACGTCCCGGTGTTCTGGGCCTGCGGGGTCACCCCGCAGGCGGCGCTCATGGCCTCCCGGCCGCCGTTCGCGATCACCCACGCGCCGGGGCACATGTTCGTCACCGACGTCCCCGACGCGGTCTACCGGCAGAGCTGAGGCCCCGGCGTTCGGAACCGTCGGGAGCGGCCCCTCTGCAGGGACCCGCGCCGAGCCTGCGAGGCGTGGGGGCAGAGGGGTCCTTCTGCTCAGTCCGTGCCGGACTCCATCGCGGCGCGGTCGAGCAGTTCCTCGTCCTCGGGGACCGCGCCGCGGGAGGCGATGGCCTGGGCACCCCCGGCGTCCATGGCACCGATCAGCCCGGTCGAGGCCGCCTGCGCGGCGCCGATCAGCTGCGGGTGCCCGCTGCCGACCATGCCGAGGGCCGCGTACTGCTCGAGCTTGGCCCGGGAGTCGGCGATGTCGAGGTTGCGCATGGTGAGCTGGCCGATCCGGTCCGACGGGCCGAAGGCGGAGTCCTCGGTGCGCTCCATCGACAGCTTGTCCGGGTGGTAGCTGAACGCCGGGCCGGTGGTGTCGAGGATCGAGTAGTCCTCGCCGCGCCGCAGCCGCAGCGTGACCTCGCCGGTGACCGCCGTCCCGACCCAGCGCTGCAGGGCCTCCCGGAGCATCAGCGCCTGCGGGTCCAGCCAGCGGCCCTCGTACATGAGCCGGCCGAGGCGCCGGCCCTCGCTGTGGTAGGTGGCGAGGGTGTCCTCGTTGTGGATGGCGTTGACCAGCCGCTCGTAGGCCGCGTGCAGCAGCGCCATGCCCGGGGCCTCGTAGATGCCGCGGCTCTTGGCCTCGATGACGCGGTTCTCGATCTGGTCGGACATGCCCAACCCGTGCCGGCCGCCGATCGCGTTGGCCGCCAGCACCAGGTCGACGGCGGTGTCGAACGTCTTGCCGTCGATCGCCACCGGCCGGCCCTGCTCGAAGCGGATCGTCACGTCCTCGGGCTCGATGTCGACGCCCGGGTCCCAGAACCGCACGCCCATGATCGGCTCGACGATCTCGACGCCGGTGTCCAGGTGCTCGAGGGCCTTGGCCTCGTGGGTGGCGCCCCAGATGTTGGCGTCGGTGGAGTAGGCCTTCTCCGCGCTGTCCCGGTAGGGCAGACCGTGCGCGGTCAGCCACTCCGACATCTCCTTGCGGCCGCCGAGCTCGGTGACGAAGTCGGCGTCCAGCCACGGCTTGTAGACCCGCAGCGAGGGGTTGGCCAGCAGGCCGTACCGGTAGAACCGCTCGATGTCGTTGCCCTTGAAGGTCGAGCCGTCGCCCCAGATCTGGACGTCGTCCTCGAGCATGGCCCGCACCAGCAGGGTGCCGGTGACCGCGCGGCCCAACGGGGTGGTGTTGAAGTAGCTGCGCCCGCCGGAGCGGATGTGGAACGCCCCGCAGGTCAGGGCCGCCAGGCCCTCCTCGACGAGCGCCGCACGGGCGTCGACCAGCCGGGCGACCTCCGCGCCGTAGGCGGCGGCGCGCCCGGGCACCGAGCTGATGTCGGGCTCGTCGTACTGGCCGATGTCGGCGGTGTAGGTGCAGGGCACCGCGCCCTTGTCGCGCATCCACGCGACCGCCACCGAGGTGTCGAGACCACCGGAGAAGGCGATCCCGACGCGTTGGCCGACGGGCAGGGACGTGAGCACCTTGGACACGCGAAGAAGTATGCACGACTGTGAATGACCATGCGTCGCCGGGTCGGGAGGCGGCCGGGCCGCGTGGGCGGTCGCGGTCGCCGGGCGCGGCGCGTCGTCGCGCGTCGCCGACCGCACCTGCCCACCCGGCCTCGGGACGCCCCGGCGGGGTCACCCCCGGACGACGTCGTAGCGGATGCAGACGAACTCGCCGTTGACCGCCTCCTCGGTGCGGACCAGCTCCAGCCGGCGCGGCAGCAGCGGCGCCCCGCCGCCGAGGGTCACCGGGGCGATCGAGACGACCACCTCGTCGAGCAGACCCCGGTCGGCGAACTGGCCGGCGAGGTCGCCGCCGCCGACCACCCACACGTCACGGCCCCCGGCTGCCGCGACCATCTCCGCGTGCACCTCGGCGATCCCGTCGTCGCCGTCGGCCGCGGTGAACCGGATGTCCGCGTCCGGGTACGCGGTCAGCTGCCGGTGCGTGAACACCCACGCGGGCACGGTGTAGGCCCACGCGCCGGGGTCGTGCTCCTGCACCCACTGGTAGGTCGTCGCGCCCATCGCCAGCGCGCCGACCCGCTTCTCGAACTCCGCGTACCCCATCGGGCCGTGCTCGTCGGAGCGCCGGGAGAGCAGCCAGTCCAGCGAGTGGTGCTGGTCGGCGATGAAGCCGTCGAGGCTGGTCGCGGTGTAGTAGACGGTGCGCGTCATCGGTCCCTCCTGGTGAGCCACTCGATGGGGTCCCCGGTGTCGACGGCCAGGCCGGCGTCCCGGAGCAGGTGGCGCACCAGCAGCCGCCGGTGCGCCGAGAAGGTGAGGACGTGGGCGACGACGCTGCCGAGGACGAAGGTCTCCGGCGGCTCGCACAGCGCGTCGACCAGCCGGTCGCCCCACGCACCCCGGCGGGCGACGTCCCGGACGGCGGCCAGCCAGCGGGGCGCCACGGCGTCGTGCCGGGCCAGCAGGGTGGCCGGGTCGTCGGCGCCGCGGGCGGGGTGCCCGGCGCCCTCGATCGAGGCCAGCCACACCTCCTTGCTCCACACCAGCGTGTCCAGGACCGCGGCGACCGACTCCTCGGGGCCGTCCCAGGGCAGCACCGAGAGCCCGGGCAGCCGGGCGCGGCGGTACTCACCCTCCGGGAGCGCCTTCGCGGCCTCGAGCAGGGCGCGGGTGTCCTCGACGTCGTGGTGCACCAGCAGGGCGGTCACCTCGTCCGGCGTGCCGCGCCGGCCCTCGTCGGCGACCCACAGCGAGGTCGGCGGGTGGAAGTGGATGCCGTTGGGCGCCGGCAGCCAGTGCTCGTCGCGGGTGCGCGGGCGGTCGTCGTCCGGCGTGCCGGGGGAGCGGCCGTAGGCGCGGGCGAAGGCGCGGGCGAAGCCCTCGACCGACTCGTACCCGGCGGCGAAGGCGGCCGCGGTGACGCTCGACCCCTCGCGCAGCTGCCACGCCGCCCGTTCCAGCAGGACCCGGCGGCGCAGGGCCACCGGCGGCTCCCCGGCGCCCCGGCTCACCTGCCGGGCGAAGTACCAGGGGCTGGCGAAGGCGTCGCCGGCCATGTCGGGCAGCGTGCGGTTGTCCTCGTCGAGGACGGCGTCGAGCAGTTCGCGGAGTCGGTCCCGTCCGGGGAGGGGGTCGTCGTCGGCCACGTCAGCGAGTCTGGCCGGGGACGGCGGCCTCGCGCCCGACCGTTCTTGCCCTCCTGTCCCGCCCCCTGCGCCACCGCCCGCCCGACCCCGCCGGTTCGTGCGCACCCGCCGCCCACCGCAGACTGGCGACATGTCGACACCGGTGGTGACGGTCCTCGGTACGGGCACGATGGGCGCGGGGATGGTGCGGTCGCTGCGCCGAGCGGGCCTGCCCATCCGCACGTGGAACCGGGACACCGCCAAGGCCCGGGCGCTGACCGACACCGGCGCGGAGGCGTTCGACTCACCGGCCGAGGCAGCGGACGGCGCGGACGTCGTCCTGACCATGCTGCTGGACGCCGACGCCGTCCTCGACGTCGTCCGGCAGGCGTCACCAGCGGCCGGCACCGTGTGGCTGCAGACCTCGACCGTCGGGCTGGAGGGCGCCGACAGGACGGTCGCCGCGGCCCGGGAGCTGGACCTGGTGCTGGTCGACTGCCCCGTCCTCGGCACCAAGGAGCCCGCCGAGAAGGGGGCGCTGGTGCTGCTCGCCTCGGGCCCGGAGGAGGTCCGGGACCGGCTGGCCCCGGTGCTCGACGCGCTCGGGTCGAAGACCCTGTGGCTCGGCGAGGCCGGGGCCGGCAGCCGGCTGAAGATGGTCTGCAACGCCTGGCTGTTCATGGTCACCGCCGGCGTGGCCCAGTCGGTGGCGCTGGCCCGCGGGCTCGGGCTGGACCCGCGCGACTTCCTCGCCGCGATCGAGGGCGGCCCGCTGGACACCCCGTACGCGCACCTCAAGGCCGGCCTGATGCTCGACGGCGAGTACCCGGTCAGCTTCGCCCTCACCGGGGCGGCCAAGGACGCGCGGCTGATCCGGGCGGCCCTGCAGGCCACGGGTGTCCCCGACCGGCTCACCGCCGCGGTGCTGGCGACGATGGACACGGCGGCCGAGCGGCTACCCGACCCGTCGGCGGCCGACGTCGCGGCCGTCGTGGAGGGCCTGGCGCCCCGCCGGTGACCTGGCCTCGATCGGGGGTCGGCTCCGTCTCGGGGGCGGCCTGAGCGTGCGGGGGGTGGGGAGGACGGGGTCCGTGCTCAGCCGGCGATGGTCTGGCGTTCCGGCTCGGTCCAGACGATCACCCGCTCGGTCGTGATGTTCTCGGCGGGGTAGGGCTTGCCGTCGTACTTCTGGGACAGCTCGTCGATCTGGTCGCGGGCGCGCTGGCCGCGCTCGGTCTCGACGACGCGGCCGCGGACCTCCGCGTAGCGGTACGGGTTCTGCTCGTCCCGGATGGCCAGGGTCACCCGCGGGTCCCGCTCGAGGTCCCGGAACTCCTGCCGGTGCGGACCGGTGTTGACGAACAACCCGTCCCCCTCGACGCCGACCCAGATGTACTGGGTCCGGATGTGTCCGCTCGGCATACGGGTGCTGATCGCGGCGTAGTCGGGGCCGCTGGCCGGCTCGCGGGTGGTGGAGTGCAGGTCGGGACCGTCCTGGGTGCCAGCCACGGGACGCGCGCCCCGGTCCGCCGCCCGGAACGCACCCAGGGTCGGCTCGCGGCTGCGGAACACCCGCGAGCCCGGGAGGAAGGCGCTGTGCTCCAGGCCACACGGGGGTGCGAGGGGCGATAGCTTCCACGTCCCGGAGCCCACGGGGCCCACCGACCACGGGGGACGCCGATGACCGCCTGCCGTTCGATCTGCTTCTACACGCCGTCGACCGACCCCTCGGGGATGGGCGCGCACATGGTGGACCTGATCGCCGAGTTCGCCGGGACGGCCGACGTGGCGCTGATGATGAGGCCGACGGTGGGCGGCCGGCGGTTGCTGGACCGCGCCGCCGAGCTGGGCGCCCGCACCGTGGAGCTGCCCTCACCCCGTGACCCCGGCTTCTCCGCCGTGGTGTCGGACTCCCTCGTCACCTCGCCCGCCGACGTCTTCCACTGTCACGTGGGCACCGGCTGCGAGGACTGGGACGGCGTGCGCCTCGCCCGCCGCGCCGGGTGCCCGGCGGTCGTGCAGAGCCAGCACCTGCCCTACCTGGTGTCCTCCCCGCGCAAGCGGCGGGCCTTCCACCACGCGATCGAGGAGGTCGACCGGCTCATCGCGGTCTCGGAGGGGCTGCGGCGCACCTACTCCCGGATCGGCGTCCCCCCGGAGCGGCTGACCACCGTGCCCAACGGCGTGGCCCCGCTCGCCGACCGGATCGGCCGGGAGGCCGCCCGCGCCGCCCTGGGCCTGGACCCGCGGCAGCCCGTCGTCCTCACCGTGGGCCGGCTGACCCACATGAAGGGCCAGTGGCACCTGGTCGACGCCGTCCCCGGCCTGCTGGGGCGGTTCCCGGACCTCGCCGTCGTGCTGGTCGGCGACGGACCGCTGCGCGAGGCGCTGGAGAAGCGGGCCGCCGGGCTCGGCGTGGGCGGCGCCGTCCGGTTCCCCGGTCACCGGGGCGACGCCCGGCAGCTGCTGGCCGCGGCCGACGTGTTCGTGCTGCCCTCGCGGCACGAGGGCCTGCCCCTGGTGGCGCTGGAGGCGATGGAGGAGGGGCTCCCGGTGGTGGGCACCCGCGTGATCGGCACCGAGGAGGTCGTCGAGGACGGCGTCACCGGCGCGCTGGTGCGGGCGGGGGACCCCGCCGCCCTGGGGGCGGCCCTGGCGCGGCTGCTCGCCGACCCCGCGCTCCGGCGCCGCCAGGGCGACGCCGGGCGGCGCCGGTACCTGGCCGGGTTCACCCGGGAGCGGATGGCCAGGGACACCGCAGCGGTCTACGAGTCGGTCCTGCGCGGGGCGCTGTGGTGACCCGCCTGCGGGTCGGCGTCGTCGGCACGGGCTTCATCGCCGGCCGGCACCTGGGCGCGCTCGCCGGCTTCGACGACGTGGCGGTCGTCGCGGTCGCCGACGCCGTCCCCGCGCGGGCCGAGGAGGCCGCCGCGCGCTCCGGCGCGCGGCCGTACCCGGACGGGACCGCGCTCCTGGAGACCGAGGAGCTGGACGCCGTCTGGCTGTGCGTCCCGCCGTTCGCCCACGGGCCTTTGGAGGCCGCGGCGGTCGCCCGGGGCCTGCCGTTCTTCGTGGAGAAGCCGCTGGGGCCGGACCTGGCCACCGCCGAGGCGATCGGGGCCGAGGTCGCGGCGGCCGGGCTGACCACCGCCGTCGGCTACCACTGGCGGCACCTGGGGCTCGTGCACCGGGCGCAGGAGCTGCTGCGGGACCGACCCGTGCAGCTGGTGACCGGTGCCTGGCTGGACCGCACGCCCGGTGCGCCGTGGTGGTCGCGCCGGGCGGCCTCGGGCGGGCAGGTCGTCGAGCAGACCACCCACCTGTTCGACCTCGCCCGGCTGCTCGCCGGCGAGGTCGACACCGTCGCCGCGGTCGAGCGGGCCGCGCCCGAGGGCGACGTCCCGGCCGCCTCCACCACGCTGCTGACCTTCGCCTCGGGCGCGGTGGGGAGCATCTCCTCGGCGCGGGTCCTCGGCCGCCGCCACTCCGTCGGGCTGCAGCTGGTCACCGAGGGGCTCGCCGTGGAGGTGACAGAGCGCGGCCTGTCCGACCACCAGCTGCGCGTCTCCGGCGCCGAGGGGGAGGAGACCACCGGCTCCGCCGAGGACCCCATCGCCGCCGAGGACCGGGAGTTCCTCGACGTGCTCCTCGGGGCGGCCCCCGG
The DNA here is from genome assembly GCF_900103785.1 of Geodermatophilus siccatus. GTDB lineage: Bacteria > Actinomycetota > Actinomycetes > Mycobacteriales > Geodermatophilaceae > Geodermatophilus > Geodermatophilus siccatus. The sequence continues at coordinate 436,822 of NZ_FNHE01000004.1, forward strand.
AGTGCGGGTCCCCTACGCCGAGGGGCTGCGCTCGCACGCCCTGGCCTGCGCTGCCGACCGGGCGGGGCGTGAGGGCGGGCCCGTCCGGCTCCGGGACTGACGAGGGTTGCCGCCCGGCCGGCCCGGGCAGGAGGCGGACATGACGACGAGGATCGGCCTGGTCGGAGCCGGGTTCATCGCCGGTCGGCACCTCGACGCGCTCACCTCCATCGAGGGCGTGACCGTCGCCGGGATCGCCGACCCGCGCGCCGACCGGGCCGAGGTGCTCGCCGCCCGCGCGGGGGCCGCGGCCTACGCGCACTGGGCGGACCTGCTCGACGTGGAGCGCCTGGACGCGCTGTGGGTCTGCGTCCCGCCGCACGCGCACGGCGAGGTCGAGTCGGCGGCCGTCGAGCGCGGGCTGCCGCTGTTCGTCGAGAAGCCGCTGGCGACCGACCTCGCGACCGCGGAGGCGCTGGCCGACCGCATCGACGCCGCCGGCCTGCTCACCGCCGTCGGCTACCACTGGCGCTACCTCGACACCCTCGAGATGGCGCGCGACCTGCTCGCCGGGGCGCCGGCCCGCATGGTGCTCGGCACGTGGCTGGACAAGGCGCCGCGGGTGGACTGGTGGGCGCGGCAGGACGGCTCCGGCGGGCAGACCGTCGAGCAGGCCACCCACCTCTTCGACGTCGCCCGGGTGCTGGTCGGGGAGGTCGAGGGCGGCTGGGCCACCGGCTCGCGCTCGCCCGACGGCCCCGGCGACATCCTCGACGTCTGCACCGCCGCGCTGCGCTTCGAGGGCGGCGCGGTCGGGTCCTTCTCCAACAGCTGCCTGCTGCCCCGCGCGCACCGGATCGGCGTCGAGCTGGTCGCTCCCGGCCTGGGGCTGTGGCTCACCGAGCACCGGCTGGTGGTCACCGACGCCGACGGCGAGCGCACGATCGACCGCGACGTCGACCCCTTCGAGGCCGAGGACCGCGCCTTCGTCGCCGCCGTCCGGGGCGAGGGGCACGACGTCCGGACGCCGTACCGCGAGGCGCTGCGCACCCACCGGCTGGCGGTCGCCGTCGCCAGGGCGGCCGCCGACGGCGGGGCGGTGCAGCTGTGAGCCGCGCGGTCCGCAGCATCGGCGTCGTCGAGCCGGGGCGGCCGGCGATCCTGGACCTCGAGGAGCCCGACCCCGGCCCCGGGCAGGCGTGGGTGCGCACCGAGTGGAGCGGGATCAGCGCCGGCACCGAGGTGGCGCTGGTCCGCGGCACCGACCCGCACCACATGCTGCACTGGGACCCCGACCTGCGCTCGTTCGACGACGCCGGCCCGCCCGCCGCCTACCCGGTGGCCGGCCTGGGCTACATGGAGGTCGGCCGGGTCACCGAGAGCCGCACCCCCGACCTGGCCGAGGGGCAGCTGGTCGCCATGGCCTACGGGCACCGCACCGGCACCTGCGCCGACCCGTCGGTCAAGCCGGTCATCCCGGTGCCCGACGACCTCGACCCGCTGCTGGGCGTCTACCTGGCCCAGATGGGGCCGATCTGCGTCAACGGGCTGCTGCACGCCGCCGCCGACGTCGCCGGACCGGGTGCGGGCGTCGACGCCGGGGTGCGCGACCGGCACGTGCTGGTCACCGGTGCCGGGGTCATCGGGCTGCTCAGCGCGATGCTCGCCGTGCAGCACGGGGCCGCGGACGTCGTCGTCGCCGAGCCCTCCGCCGAGCGGCGCGCGGTCGCCGAGGCGCTCGGCCTGACCACCCTCGCGGACGGCGCCGCTGCCGAGCCCGCCTCCCCGGCCTGGCGCGCGGTCAAGGAGCGCTGGCGGCACGGGCCGGGGGACGCCGGCGCCGACGTCGTGCTGCAGTGCCGCGGGCACGATGCCGCGCTGGCCACCGGCCTCAAGGCGCTGCGCCCGCAGGGCACGGTCGTCGACCTGGGCTTCTACCAGGCCGGCGCCGAGGCGGTGCGGCTCGGCGAGGAGTTCCACCACAACGGCCTGGCGGTGGTCTGCGCGCAGATCGGCCGGGTGCCGCGGGGCATGGCCGGTGCCTGGCCGAGGACGGCGCTGGCGGAGGTCACCCTCGACCTGCTGCGCCGGCGAGGGGACGACGTCCGCCGGCACCTGGTCACCGACGTCCTGCCGTTCGAGGAGGGGCCGCGGCTGCTCGCCGACCTCGCCGGCCGCCGGCTGGCCGCGCCGCCGCTGCAGGCCGTGCTGCGCTTCGACGTCCCCTGATCGCCGTGCGGGTCCTGCTCGTCGGCAACCACTGGACCGAGGGGCCCGGCGGCGCGGAGACGGTGCTGGTCCTCACCGCGGACCTGCTGCGGGCCGCCGGGCACGAGGTGGTGCCCTTCGCCGTGGCCGAGGAGCGGACCCTGCCCACCCCGGTGCGCTCCTCCCTGCCGGGAGCGGCGGGGGCCGGCGCGCGGACCCGGTTCGGGGAGGCGTGGGCCGGGGTGTGGTCGCCGGCCGCGTACCGGGCGCTGGCGCGGGTGGTCGACGAGGTGCGGCCGGACGTCGCGCACGTGCACCACGTCTTCGAGCGGCTGACGCTCTCGGTGCTCGACGCGCTCCAGCGCCGAGGCGTGCCGACGGTGATGACGCTGCACGACTACAAGCCGGTCTGCCCGAACTTCCGGTTGTTCACCGAGGGCGCGCCCTGCACCCGCTGCCTGTCCGGCGGCTCCTGGCAGGTGGTGCGGCACCGCTGCCTGGAGGGCTCGCGGTGGCGGTCGGTCGCCGCGGCGGTGGACTCCTACGCCGCCCGCGCCCGCGGCGTCTACGACCGGGTGGACCGGTTCGTGGCGCCGAGCGGGTTCCTGCGCGACCGGGTGGTCGAGGGCGGTCTGCCGGCCGACCGGGTCGAGGTGCTGCCCAACCCGGTGGTCGCGGCTCCCTCGCCCCGGACCGCCCCCGCGGACCCGCCGGCGGTGCTGTACGCCTCGCGGCTGGTCGCGGAGAAGGGCGTGGACACCCTGCTGGACGCCGCCGCGCGGCTGCCGGCGGGCGTGCGGGTGCGGCTGGCCGGGTCCGGGCGGCTGGAGCGGGCGGTGCGGGCGCGGGTCGCGGCGGAGGAGCTGCCGGTCGACGTCCTGGGCCCGCTGGCGCCGGACCGCGTCGCCGCCGAGCTGCGGGCCGCGGCGGTCGCCGTCCTGCCGGCGCTGTGGTGGGAGAACTGCCCGATGGCGGTCCTCGAGGCCGCGGCCCACGGCGTGCCGGTGGTGGCCTCCGCGGTGGGCGGCGTCCCCGAGCTGGTGGACGACGGGACGACGGGGCTGCTGGTGCCGCCCGGGGACGCCGACGCGCTGTCCGGCGCGCTCACCCGGCTGCTGTCGGACCCCGCCGGGGCGGGCCGTCTCGGCCGTGCGGGATGGGCCCGGGTGCGGTCGCGGCACGACCCCACGGCACACGTCGCGGCGCTGCAGGAGGTGTACCGGCGTGTCGCCCGGTGAGTCGTTGCGGACGCACTTGTCCCGCAACCCCCGGGGGCGGATCCTGCCGACATCGCCGCGCACGCCGGGTGGGCCGGGCTCCCGCGGCGCTCGGGGAGTGGGTCGTCATGAAGTGGGCGGCTGTCGTCGTGCTCGGCTTCGGGCTGGAGATCGCACTGGTGATCGCGATGGCGCGGAGCAACACCGCGCGGTGGGAGCGTGATCACCGGGCCGCCCGGGCGGCGATCAGAGCGCGCGAGGAGGCGGGGCTGCGTGTGCGGGCGGCGGCCGTCGTGGCGCAGCACGTGCCGCCCGGCGTCCGGCGGCTGCCGCACCCGCACCTGACGCAGCTCCCGCACGTGCACCTGCCGCCGCGGGTCGTCGACCGGCTGACGACGCGCGGCACGCTGCACCGCCCGCGCCTGCACCTGCCGCACCTGCGCCTGACCCGGCGCCGTCCCGACGCGCCGGTGCCTGCGCAGGAGGCGCCGGTGCCCGCGCAGGAGGCGCCGGCGTCTGCGCAGGAGGTGCCGGTGCCCGCGCAGGAGGTGCCGGTGCCCGCGGCGGAGGTGCCGGTGCCCGCGGCGGAGGTGCCGGTGCCCGCGCAGGAGGTGCCGGTGCCCGCGGCGGACGAGGTCGGCCCGCCGTCCGAGGAGCAGCCCGCGTCGTAGGCCGTCCGGCCGCGGTGTGCATGCAGCGCTGTCCGCGCGCGGTCCGCGCTGTGTGCCCACGGCGATGACTCCGCGGTGCGCCGCGGGTCCAACCCCTGAACGGTCCCGCACGGCGCAGGGGGGTCCGCGATGACCTCGGGGAGGCAGCCGCACACCGTCCGGTCGGCGGACGGGACGGTCATCGCGTTCGAGCGCACCGGGAGCGGGCCGCCGCTCGTGCTCGTGGACGCCGCCGGTCACTTCCGCGGGCTCAGCTCCTTCTCCGCCGGGCTGATCGACCTCCTCGCGAGGGACTTCACCGTCGTCCACCACGACCGCCGCGGCCGCGGGGACAGCGGCGACACCCCGCCGTACGCCGTCGAGCGGGAGGTCGAGGACCTCGCCGCGCTCATCGAGGACGTCGGCGGCGCGGCGTGCCTGTACGGCTTCTCCAGCGGCGGGCTGGTCGCCCTGCAGGCAGCCGCGCGCGGGCTGCCGATCCCGGCGATGGTGCTGCTCGAACCGCCGATCGGCTCCGTCGAGGACCGGCCGGCGCAGGCCGCCTTCACCGTGGAGCTCGAGGCGCTGGTGTCGGCCGGCCGGCGTGACGCCGCCCTGGAGCACTTCCTGAGCAGCATCGGCGTCCCGGCCGAGATGGTCGCGGAGATGCGCGGCAGCCCGGCGTGGACGGCGATGGAGTCGGTGGCGCACACGCTGGTGTACGACAGCCGGGTCAGCGAGGCCACGACGACGGAACTCCGGGCTGCGGTGACCGTCCCGACCCTGGTCCTGGACAGCCAGGGCAGCAGCGACGACCTCACCGGGATGGCGGCGTCCGTCGCCGCACAGCTGCGCTCCGGCAGCCACCGCAGCCTGCCCGGCAGCTGGCACGGCGTCGCCGACGAGGACCTCGCGGCCGTCCTCGTCGAGTTCCTGCACGGCCGCTCCGGCGGGTGCTGACCCGCACGGACGTCGTCGGACGGCTACCGTCCCCGGACACGCAGCAGGGCATGTGCTGCCGAGGGCCGTTGGTACCGCGCAGCCGTCTCCACCGGTTCCGTCAGCTGCGCCCTCGTCTCGGCTGGGCGCGTCGGTGAGGGTGCGGCGTCCCGACTGGCCGCGACGAGGCGTACCCACACGCGTCGCCCCCGGGACCACGTCCGGCCGGGGACGAGGCCCGGGGTCGGTCAGTAGTGCGCCGGCATGTACTGCTCGACGTCCGGCCAGACGGTCTCGCAGGGGATGCCGTCGACGTCGGCGTCCATGAGGCTCGGGCCGTTCCAGAGGAACCAGTAGTCGAGCGCCTGCTTCGGCCCGAGCCCGAGCGAGGCCAGGTCCGCACAGCGGAGGCCGTCCGGCAGCGCGGAGATCTCGCCGAGCGCCATGACCGCCGTGGTGCGCAGCCAGCCGTAGAGCGGATCGGGGTACTGGTTCGCCACGTCGACCATCAACTGGTAACCGCACTGGTCGACGACGTCGATGACCAGGCCCTGCAGGCCGCTGAGGCTGGCGTCCGAGCTCGAGTTCGGGACCTGACCGCTCGGGAAGAGGGCGCCGGCCTGCTCGTCGAAGACGGCCATCGCGGTGGGCAGCGGCGCACACACCACGGTGTCCGTGGTGCCGGGGCCGCGGGAGGAGGCCGGAGCGCCGGGAGCAGGGCAACCATCCTCGATGAGGCAGGCGGGGTCGGCGCCGTCGGCAGCGCCGTCCCGAGGGGGCGGGGTCGCCGGTGTGGAGGCAGCCGACGTGCCCTCAGCGGGGGAGGCCAGTCCGCGCACCGTGGTCCCGCATCCAGCCGTGACGGCGACGGTCACGCCGAGGGCCACGATCGTCGCGACCCTGCGCCGCATGAGGTCCCCCCGGATCGTCGGCGTCGAACGGCAGGACGCTAGTCCGCGGCTCGTCGCCGTGCGGACGCCGACGACGAGCCTCACCCGATGGGACGACACCGGATGCCCCCTCATCGGGGCGACGTCGCGAGGAAGACGCGGACACCGTCCGCGATGCCCTCGGCTGCACGCTGCCGCCACGAGGCGTCGACCACCGCAGCGGCGTCCGTGGCGTTGCGCATGTTGGCGCACTCGATGAACACCGCAGGCACGCGCGCCAGGTTGAGCCCCGCCAGGTCGTCGCGGCGGGTGAGCCCCGGTTCCAGCAGTCCACCGGGATAGGTCGCCGGCGCCTGCCCGGTCGCCGCACCGAATGCTGCCCGCAGGTCCAGCGCCGCCCGCGCCGAGATCTCGACGATCGACGCGTTCCCTCCGTCAGGCGCCACAGCCGGTGTGATGACGTGGAAACCCCGCGCGTCCGCGGCAGCGCCGTCCGCGTGGATGGAGACCGCGAGATCGGCACCAGCGTCGTTGGCGACGGCCGCGCGCGCGTCCACGCACGGTCCGACACCGCTGTCGTCGGGACGGGTCAGCACCACCGTCACGCCCTCGTGACGCAACAGCTCCGCGGCACGCAGGGCGACGTCGAAGGCGAAGGCGTGCTCCGGGTAGCCCCCGTCAGTGGCGGTCCCGGTCGTGTTGCACGGCTTGGTGAAGCCTCCTGCCGGCACAGCGCGACCCAGTTCCTCGGGGTGGAACGCGTTCGCGCCGTTGTGGCCCGGGTCCAGTACGACGACGTCAGGCGACGGCGGTGGCGCCGGGATGGCCGGTGCCGGCGACCTGCTCGCGGACGAGGCCGGGGGTGCCGGGCTGTCGTCGACTGCCGCTGTCGTGACCGGTGCGGTGGCTGTGCTCACCGGTCCCGTGCACCCGCTCGTCGCGAGCAGCGCGACGACGAGGAGCCCCACTCCTGGTGACGTCGGTCTGCCGAGCACGTGTCGCTCCCTCGCCATCCGTGCACGGGATGCTCCCGTTGCACCGTCTCCGGGTGTCGTGTCCGCGGGTCCCACCGGACATCGATCCATCGGCAGCCGGGAGTCCCTCCGACAGCCGAGTCGTGGAGCCCGGTCCAGTAGCCGGGCCGAGCGGCACGACGCGATCGCGCTCGTGCAGCGTCCGGTGGCCCGGACACCGTGGGGACGGTCGGGCTGTCGGTGCGCGGACGAGCGCTCGGCTGCACTGTGCTCCGCGGTGTCGTCCGGCGGCGTCGAGGCGGGCCGCCGAGCAGCCGGCCCGCTCGGCGGTGCGGCACACTGCCGCGACAGCGCCGGACGAGGAGGTGGGCGTGACGCCCGAGGACGACCGCACCGAGCCCCCGCTGACCGGGGACGAGGTCCCGCTGGTGACCGGGTTCCTGCAGTACCAGCGGGAGACCCTGGCCTGGAAGTGCGCGGGCCTGACGCCGCAGCAGCTGGCGATCCGCGCCGTCCCCACCTCGGAGCTCACCCTGCTGGGCGTGGTCCGCCACCTCGCGGCGGTGGAGACCGGCTGGCTGGTCGGCTTCGGCGGGCTGCCGTACGACATCTGGCCGGACGTGGTCCGGGACCGCGACGAGCAGTTCCGGGTCGACCCGGACACCGTCACCCAGGCCGACGTCGACGCCGCCTGGGCGACCTGGCACGCCGTCACCGAGGCCGTCGGCAAGGTCGTCGACCAGCTCCCGCTCGACACCGCGGACCGGCCGTGGGGCCGGCACGACGAGTACTCGCTGCGCTGGGTACTGCTGCACCTGGTCGAGGAGTACGCCCGGCACAACGGCCACGCGGACCTGCTGCGCGAGGCGATCGACGGCGCCACCGGCGAGTAGCCGGGCCGGTCCGCTACGCGGGGAACGGGAGGACGGGCGGCGCCTCGACCCGCGGGTGCTCCCGCGCCCCCTGCGCCGCCCGCTCCGCGCACCGGGCGGCGCGGCGCGCCGCCTCCTGCCGGTCGGCCGCGCGGCAGGCGTGCAGCGCCCGGGCCTCCGCCGCGCCCGGCGCCTCGAACCCGTCAGCGGTGAGGCGGCAGGCGCCGAGTCGCACCCAGCGCGTCCCGCCGTCGACGTCCCGGACGCCGACGAGCAGCCCGGTGTTGTGCCGGCGCACCGCGTAGGCGACGCCCCGGACGGCCAGCTCGGTGTCGCCGGCCGACTCGGCCGCGGGCCCGTAGAGCCAGGTCACGTGCCGCACCTGCCTGCGGTACCGGTCGTCGCGTTCCCGCCAGGCGGTGTCGGGCAGGGGCGAGAGCTGCACGGCCAGGGCGCAGCTCACCTCGGCCACGACGACGTGGAGCCCGCTCGTCCCGGGGACCTCCTCGAGCACCGGCCGGAACCCCTGCGCGGCCAGCCACGCCCCCAGCGCCCGCCGGTGGCGGAGGAGCTCATACGCCGGCCCGGCGTCCGCCGCCGTGAAGGCGCAGCGCACGTCGCCGGAGTGCCGGAAGTGCGGCCGAGCGCCGTCCCGGGCCTCCAGGACGAGCCGGCCACCGCACCCGCCGGCCTCGCGGGAGCACCAGAAGCCGCCGCTGCGGTCCAGGCCGAGCACGCGGGCCGCCGTCCCGTCCTCGGGCAGCGTGACGGCAGCGGTGCCCGCCGGCCCGTCCGTCACCGCCCACCGCAGCTCGATCGACACGCCGCGACGGTAGGCCGGGGGACCGACAGGTCCGGGCATCACGACCGACCGGCGGAGCCGCTCCCGCCCGGGCCGTGGTGCTCCGCGAGCCACTCGTCGAACGACTGGTGGCCGCGCCGGCCCCCGGTGGGCAGCTGCGCCCCGTCACGCATCGCCCGCCCGGCCCGACCCGGCCAGACGACCGGCACCACGACGCCGCGGTCGCCCCGCGCGCGCAGGAGCACGCGGACCAGGTCCACGAACTCCTCCTCCCGCGGTCCCCCGATGTCGGGTGCCCGACCGCACGGCCCGCCCTCGACGGCGTCGGCCAGCGCCCGGGCGACCTCGACGGCGGCCACGGGTGCGGTGCGCAGCCGGGGCACGAGGACGAACGGGCCGACGCGGCCGCGGCGGGCCACCGTGGCGACGAACTCGTGGAACGGCGTGGCCCGCAGCACGGTGGACGGGACCGGGCCGGCCGTGACGGCCTCCTCCTGGTGGAGCTTGGCGGCGTAGTAGGGGTAGGGGATCCGGTCGATCCCGACGATCGACAGCAGCACGTGGTGGCGCACGCCGGCCGCGGCCCCGGCGTCGAGCAGCCGGCGGGTGCCGCGCACCAGCACGGCCTCGGCACGGCTCCGTCGGACGGTCTCGACGTTGAGGCAGTCGACCACGGCCTCGACACCGGCCACCGCCTCGTCGACACCCGTGCCGGCGGCCACGTCCCCGCGATGACCGACGGCGCCGGTGGTGCCGGCCGTGCCGCCACTCCTGCTGAGGACCCGGACCTCGTGACCGCGGCGGACCAGCTCCGCGGCCAGGGGCCGGCCGACGGTGCCGGTCCCGCCGACGACGAGGGTGCGCACGGCGTCCTCCTCGGTGCGTGCTGGCCGGAAGGGTGCCGCGCGGGTGCCCGCAGCACCAGGGCCGAGCGTCACCGCGCGCCGAGCACCGCGCCGAACAGCTCCAGCACCCGGTCGGCGTGCGCGTCGAAGGTGTGCTGCTCGCGCACCGCCAGCGCCGCCGTCGCGCCCCGCCGGGAGGCCAGCTCCCCGGCCAGGACGGTGGCCACGTCGTCGGCGGACCGGTAGAGCAGGCCGGTCCCGTCGCGGCGCAGCACCCGCTCCACCGACACCAGCGACCCGGGGTTGGCCTGCTGCAGCAGTGGCAGCCCAGCGGCGAGGTAGACCGGCAGCCGGGCGGGGGAGTTGAGGTCGTCCCACGTGGCCCGCCGCAGGTCGCCGTCGTTGGTGCTGCCGAAGCGGTGCAGCCACCCGGCGTCGTACCGCGACAGCTCGCGCACCCACCCGTCGGGCCCGACCGGCGGGTGCAGGTGCACGAACCCCGGCGCGGCGGTGAGCGCGACGTCGAGCCAGCCGGTCCACGAGCCCTTCGGCCCGGGCGCCCGCACCTGCCCGTAGAGGTGGGTGTGCACGCCGCGCGCGGCCAGCCCGAGCACCCAGTCGAGGTCCAGCCCCGACGGCCGGCCGGTGACGACGGTGTGCGGCTGCCCGTCGGCGTCGGACAGCTTCGGCGTGAGCGGCGCGTCCAGCCAGTCCCGCTTGGGCAGGTCGCCGTCGAGCACCCCGAGCCGGCTCGGGTCGACCCGCCCGGACAGCGCCAGGGCGAACCAGTCGCGCTCCTCCTCGGTGGCGAACAGCGACGCCGGGGCGCGCGTCACCAGGTCGGCCAGCAGCGGCCACTCCCCGCGGACGGTGCTGCGCTGCGGCGCCTCCTTGAAGGTCCACACGAACGGCAGCTCGGGGAACGCCGACTGCACCGCGTGCGCGAACGGCACCGCCCGCCAGTTCAGCTGCGCCCACACCACGTCGGGTGCGAGCTGCCGCACGGCGTCGCGCCACCGGTCGCGGGGGAGGTCGGGCACGTGCCCGAACGGCAACGGGCCCACGGTGGCGTCGCCGAGGCCGTCGGTCGTCCAGAGCCCGGTCAGCCGCGTGCCGCGCTCGGCCAGGGCCAGCACCCGCTCCGGGTTGAGCGCGAGCTCGCCGACCAGCAGCACGGACGGCCCGTCGGCCGGGTACGACCGCGACCGGAACCGCGCGTAGCGGGCGACCTCGTCGACGTCCCCGCCGTCGGTGGAGGCGAAGCGCAGCGGCTCGCGCACCCGGTAGCGGCTGCGGAAGACGTTCAGCCCGCCGTCCCGCGACTCCCGCAGCGCCGCCGAGCGCTGGCCGGGGTGGCGGGTCCACGAGCAGGTGACCCGGCCGGTGTCCGCCGTCCGCCCCCGCAGCCGGTCCCACATCAGCCGGCCGAGGTCGTCGCTCTCCAGCTCCGCCCGCTCGGTCCACCGGTCGGCGGTGAGCCGGTGCGCCACCTGCACCAGCTGGGCGTACGCGGTGTCCGACGGCTCGGCGAGGCCCGACCGCGCCAGGACGACGCCGGGCTCGGCCAGGCAGTAGAGCAGCGCGGTGAGGTGGTCGGGGGACCAGACGTCGTCGGCCGGGAGGTAGGCGACCAGCGGGGTCCCCAGCGCGTCGAGCCCGGCGTTCAGGGTCGCGCCGAGCCCGCGGTTGTCCGCCCACCGGACCAGCCGCACCCGCGGGTCGCCCAGCCCGCGCACCACGTCGGCGACCGCCGAGGGGTCCGGTGAGCCGTCGTCGAGCACCAGCGCCGTCCAGTCGCCGGCCCGCTGCGCGCGCAGGCCCTCCAGCGCGCGGGGCAGGAAGGCGGCCTGGTCGTACACCGGCACGAGCACGCCGACCGCCGTCACGCGGCGGCCCCCACCGCGCACCCTCCCCGCACCCGCGCGTAGACGGCGGCCACCCGCCTGGCCAGCCGGGGCCAGGCGTACTCGGCGGCCCGGGCGCGCGCCCCCGCCGACAGCCGGGCGCGCAGGTCGGCGTCGGCGGCCAGCCGGTCCAGCGCCGCGGCCAGCGCGGCGACGTCCCCGGGCGGCACGAGCAGGCCGGTCTGCCCGTCGCGCACCACCTCGGGGATCCCGCCGACGTCGCTGGCCACCACCGGCAGCCCCGAGGCCATGGCCTCGGTGAGCACCGAGCCCATCTCCTCGTAGGCCGACGGCAGCACCAGCACGTCGAGCGAGGCCAGCACGGCCGGGACGGCGGTGTGCTCGACGAACCCGGTGAGGTGCACCCGCGGCAGGCCGGCCGCCAGCCCGTGCACCCGCTCGCGGTCGGGGCCGTCGCCGACGACGACGAGGGACGCCGGCTCGCGCATCCGCCCGAACGCCTCGACCAGCAGGTCGGCCCGCTTCTGCGGCGCCAGCCGGCCGACGTAGCCGATCCGCGGGCCCGGGTGGGCGGGGAAGGCGATCGGCGGGCGGACGTCGGGGGAGCCGCCGGCGAACAGGCCCGGGTCGAAGCCCGACGGGATGGTGTGCACCCGGGCGGCCGGCACGCCGTCGGCGGCCAGCGCGGCGGCGGTCCGGTCGGTGAGGACGACGACCGCCTCGGCCCGGCGCAGCGCCGAGCGCTCGACCCACCCGCCCAGCGCCCGCAGCAGCCGGGTGCGCGGGCCCCGGCCGGTCAGCGTGTGCCCGACGCTGCAGTGCACGGTGACCACCAGCGGGCAGCGGTGCCGCCGCGCGGCGAGCCGGGCCAGCGGCAGGGTGGCGAGGTCCTCGCCCTGGTGCGCGTGCACGACGTCCACCGGCCGCGCCGGCCGCCGCAGGACGACGCGCAGCGCGTCCAGCGCCCACAGCTGGCGCAGCCGCGGCAGCAGGAGCCCGGTGCGGTGCACGACGGCGGAGCGGCCGAGCCGGGTGACGCCCCGCCGGCCGGCCAGCCGCGAGGTGACCACCGTCTGCGCGTGCCCCTGGGCGTCCAGGCAGCGGGTCAGCGTGGCGGTGTGGTTCTGCATGCCGCCGATCGGGTCGTACCGCGCGGACCGCCCGTCGACCCGCACCGGCTCGAACACGCTGCACAACCGCAGCACGTGCGGGCTGGAGGAGTGCACCACCGGACCTCCCGCACGCATGGGACCTGCCCGTTCTGGACAGGACCCGCAGTACAGCAGACCCGGCGGACGCCCGCCGGGGGAGAGGACGGGCTGGTGGGCGGACCCCTCGTCGACCCGGCGGTGCGCCGGATCGCGCTCGTGCGGCTGCGCGTGGGCCTGGGCGACCTGCTCTGCTCGCTGCCCGCGTTGCGCCGGCTGCGCGCCGCCCGGCCCGACCTGCGGGTCAGCCTGGTCACCTGGCCGGAGACCGCCGCGGTCGTGGCGCGGATGGCGGACGCCGTCGACGAGCTGCTGCCCTTCCCCGGGGCGGACGACGTCCCCGACCGCCCGCCCGGCCGCGAGCCCGACCCGGCGTCCTGGGCGGCCTTCACCGCGGCGGCGGCCGGGCGGCGCTTCGACCTGGCGCTGCAGGTCTACGGCGACCGGCCCGCCGCCAACCGGGTCACCGCGGCCCTGGGCGCCCGGCTCGTCGGCGGCTTCGCCCCGACCGGCTGGGAGCCGCCGCCCGGCACGGTGCACCTGCACCTGCGCTACCCGGTGCACCTGCACGAGGCCGAGCGGCACACCCGGCTCTTCGAGCACCTCGGCCTGCCGCCGGCCGGCCCGCCCGAGATGGCCTTCCCGCTGACACCTGCCGACGAGGCCGAGCACGCGGCGACGCTGGACCGCACGGGCCTGGTGCCCGGCGGCTACGCCGTCCTGCACCCGGGCGCCTCCTCGCCCACCCGCAGGTGGCCGGCCGAGCGGTACGCCGCCGTGGGCGACGCGCTGGCCGCCGACGGGCTGGCCGTCGTCGTCACCGGTGGGCCGGGGGAGCGGGCGGTGGGCGCGGCGGTGGTCGCCGCGATGCGTGCTCCGGCGGTCGACCTCACCGGCGCCACCGGCCTCGGCGGGCTGGCCGCGCTGCTGCGCGACGCCGCGGTGCTGGTCGGCAACGACACCGGTTCGGCGCACCTGGCCGCCGCGGTGGGCGCCCGCAGCGTCACCGTCTTCCTGCCCGGCGACCCGGTCCGCTGGGCGCACCCCGGTCCGCGGCACCGCGCGCTGGTCGCCGACGTGCCCTGCGCCCCCTGCCCGCACCTGGTCTGCCCCATCGACTTCCGCTGCGCCGACTCGGTGCGGCCCCGGGACGTGCTCGCCGCGGCCCGCGAGCTCGTCGGTGTGATCGCGTGAGCCGGGTCTCGCTGGTCTGCGACTCCGAGAACTGGGGCGGCGCCGAGGTCTACCTGACCCACCTGCTGCGCCGCGCCGGCGATCGGGGCTGGGGTGCGTCGCTGGTCTGCGCCGAGCCGCTGGCCGGCCGCTTCGCGCCGCTGCTGCCGCCCGACCGGCTCGCCGCCGTCCCGCTGGCCCGGCACACCTGCACCGCGCTGGCGGTGCGGGCCGCGCTGGCCGCGCAGCGCCCGGACGCCGTGCTGGTCAACCTCGTCGACCCCGGGTCCAACGCCGCGGCGGTGGCGGCGGCGCTCGCGGTCGCGCCCACCGTCGGCGTCCTGCACCTGCCCGGCGACGTCGGGACGGGGGCGGAGCGGGCGCACCTGGCCGGCCTCTACCGCGCGATGGCCGCCGTCCTCACGCCGGCCGCCGGCGCCCGCCACCAGCTGGTCACCGGGCTGGGCGTGCCCGCGCACCGGGTGCACGTCGTCCCGAACGGCGTCGACGTGCCCGCGGACCCGGCCGGGCCGGCCGGGCGGGCGGTGCCGCGGATCGGCGCGCTGGGCCGGCTGACCGCGCAGAAGGGCTTCGACGTGCTGCTCGACGCCGTCCGGGTGCTGACCGGCGACGGCGTGCCGGTCGAGGTGGTGGTCGGCGGCGAGGGCCGGGACGGCGACCGGCTGCGCGCCGCGGCGGCCGGCCTGCCGGTCACCTTCTGCGGCTTCGTCGACGACGTCCGCGGCTTCCTGGCCGGCCTCGACGTCTTCTGCCTGTCCTCCCGCCGCGAGGCGCTGCCCCTGGTGCTGCTGGAGGCCATGGCCGAGGGGCTGCCGTGCGTGGCCACCGACGTGGGGGACGTCGCGGTCGCGGTCGGCGCCGACGCCGTCGTCGTCCCGCCGGAGGACGCCGGGGCGCTCGCCGCGGCGCTGGCCGGCCTGCTCGCCGACCCGGCCGCGCGCGCGGACCTGGGCCGGCGCGCGCGGGCCCGGGCGGTGGCCGCCTTCGACGCCGACCTCATGGCCCGCCGGACGTTCGCCGCCCTCCCGACTCCAGGCGGTCCAGCCAGCCGACCACCAGCACGTGCGGGAGGGTGAGCGCGGCCAGCACCGGCACGTCGGTGGCCACGAACGCCCGCCACCCGTCGGCGGTGGACCACAGCAGCGCGAGGACGACGAGGACCGCCGCCGTGGGCAGCGCCGCCTGCACGGCGAAGCGCCGCAGCGGACGGCCCAGCCGGCCGGCGACCAGGTCGGCGCGGTTGCCCGGGTCCTCGGCCCCGACGCGGGCCACGTGCCGGACGGCGTGCCAGCAGCCGAACCAGACCCCGAACGCCGCCAGCGGCGGGACGACCAGCACCAGGGCGGTCAGGACGCCCAGCTCGGCGGCGTCCAGCCACCGCCGGGCGGCCACCAGCGTCCCGGCGAGCACCGCGGTGGCGGGGAGGACGACGCCGAGGACGACGGCCGCCAGCTGCGGCGGCAGGCGACCGCCCGACCCGGGCACGACCGCGGCGACGACGGCGGCGGTCTCCTCGGCGCCGCGGACCAGCGGCACGAGCAGCACCAGCGCCCCGACGACGACGGCCGCGGGAACCCGGTGCCGCACCGGGCGGCCGGCGCGCAGGTCGGCGAAGGCGGTCTCCCCGCTGCCGAAGTGCCACACGGAGACGGCGACGAACGCCAGCAGGGCCGCACCCGGGGCGGCGCGGAACGCCAGCCAGCCGGCCGCGGCGAGGACGGCGTAGCCGGCGGCGAACCCGGCGAGCACCCGGAGCCGCCAGCCCAGCCGGAACCCGGGGACCAGGTGGTCCACCGCCCCGTGCGGCAGGCCGAGCAGCAGCCCGGCCACCAGCACGGCCGGCGCCGCGTCCCCCCAGCCACCCGGGACGGTCAGCTCGACCAGGCACGCCGCTGCCGCCACCCCGATCGAGACCGCGGTGGCGGCGCGGACCGGGCGGGCGAGGGCCTCCCCGGGCGGCAGCCCGTCGAGGGCGGAGGCGACCCGGCCCGCGAGGGCCGGCGAGGGGGGCGGCATCGTGCTCCTCGGAGGAGGGGTCCCGGGTCTCGACCGCGCCGTCGGTACCCCTGCGTGGAGCGACCCACCCATCGCCACCCGACGGTCGAGGGTGTCGGCCCCGGCGGGTGTGCGCGCCCCCGCCGTGGGGAACCGGACCCCCATGAGCAAGAAGACCAACCAGCAGGAGCAGCAGGCCGCCGCCCGCCAGGCGAAGAAGGAGGGGCTCTCGCCCAGCGAGGCCGGCGTGACCACCGGCGCGAGCAAGCAGACGCGGCACGTCAGCACGGGCGACGACCGGCACGAGCACTCGAGCGCGCAGGGCAAGAGCAAGACCTGACCCCCCGGGCCCCAGCCGAGACCGAGCGCCCCGAGAGAGGACACCCATGGCCATCGCCACGATCAACCCCGCCACCGGCGAGACGCTGCAGACCTTCGAGCCGCTGTCCGACGACGCCGTCGAGGAGCGGATCGCCCGGGCGGCCGCGGCCTTCGGGTCCTACCGGCTGACCAGCCCGCGGCAGCGGGCCGGCTGGCTGCGGGCCGCCGCCGACGTGCTCGACGCCGACGCCAAGAGCGTCGCGGAGCTGATGACCACCGAGATGGGCAAGACCCTGGCGTCGGCGCAGGCCGAGGTCGGCAAGTGCGCCAAGGGGCTGCGCTACTACGCCGAGCACGGCGAGCAGATGCTGCAGCCGCAGCCCGCCGACGCGGCCGCGGTCGGCGCGACCGAGGCCTACGTCGTCCACCAGCCGCTGGGCGTGGTCCTGGCGGTCATGCCGTGGAACTTCCCGATGTGGCAGGCGATCCGCTTCGCCGCCCCGGCCTTGATGGCGGGCAACGTCGGCCTGCTCAAGCACGCCTCCAACGTGCCGCAGACCGCGCTGTACCTGGAGGAGCTGTTCCGCAAGGCCGGCTTCCCCGACGACGTCTTCCAGACCCTGCTCATCGGCTCGGGTGCGGTGGAGCGGGTGCTGCGGGACGACCGGGTGGTGGCCGCGACGCTGACCGGGTCGAACGCCGCCGGGCAGGCGGTGGCCACGGTCGCCGGGGACGCGCTCAAGAAGACGGTGCTGGAGCTGGGCGGCTCCGACCCGTTCATCGTCATGCCCTCGGCGGACCTGGACCGGGCCGCGGAGGTCGCGGTCACCGCGCGCTGCCAGAACAACGGGCAGAGCTGCATCGCCGCCAAGCGGTTCTTCGTGCACGCCGACGTCGCCGAGGAGTTCACCCGGCTGTTCGCCGAGAAGCTGGCCGCCCTGACCGTCGGCGACCCCATGGACGAGGGCACCCAGGTCGGCCCGCTGGCCACCGAGTCCGGCGTCGAGGAGGTCGAGGGGTACGTGCGGGACGCCGTCGAGAAGGGCGCCACCGTGGTGGTCGGCGGCAAGCGGGTGGACCGGCCCGGCTGGTTCTACGAGCCGACCCTGGTCACCGACGTGACCCCGGAGATGGGCATCTGGTCGGAGGAGGTCTTCGGCCCGGTCGCCGCGCTGCACACCGTCGCCGACCTGGACGAGGCGATCCGGCTGGCCAACGAGCACGTCTACGGCCTGGGCTCGAACCTGTGGAGCGAGGACCAGGGCGAGCGGCTGCGGTTCATCCGCGACATCCAGTCCGGCATGGCGTTCGTCAACGGGATGACCACCAGCTATCCGGAGCTGCCCTTCGGCGGGGTCAAGCAGAGCGGCTACGGCCGGGAGCTGACCGAGCTCGGCATGTACGAGTTCTGCAACGCCAAGACGGTGTGGATCGGCCCGCCCAGCAGCCAGCAGGGCGAGGGCAACACGGCCGCTGCCGCGTCGGAGTGACCCGCGTCGTCCTGGCGACCGCCTACGGCGGTCCCGAGGTGCTCACCGTCGTCGACCAGCCGGTCGGCGACCCGGGCCCCGGGCAGGCGCGGGTCGAGGTCCGCGCCGCCGGGGTCAACCCGGCGGACTGGAAGAGCTACACCGGCGCGTTCGGCACCGACCCGGCCGCGCTGCCGAAGCGCCTCGGCTTCGAGGTGTCCGGGGTGGTCACCGCGGTCGGTCCGGGCGTCGCCCTCGCCGTGGGCGACGAGGTCATCGGGTTCCGGGTCTCCGGCGGGTACGCCGCCGAGCTCGTCGTCCCCGCGTCGGCGCTGGTGCCCAAGCCGGCGTCCCTCGGGTGGGAGCAGGCCGCCGGGCTGATGCTGACCGGGGCCACCGCGGTGCACGCCCTGACCGCGACCGGCGTCGGGGAGGGCGACACCGTGCTCGTGCACGGCGCCGCCGGCGGGGTGGGCCTGATGGCCGTCCAGCTGGCGGCGCTGCGCGGCGCCCGGGTGATCGGCACCGTCGGTGGCGGCGGCGCCGAGCTGGTGCGCCGGTTCGGCGCCGGGACCGTCCGCTACGGCGACGGGCTGGCCGACCGGGTCCGCGGCCTCGCTCCGGACGGCGTGGACGCCGCCGTGGACCTCGTCGGCACCGACGAGGCCGTCGACGTCTCCCTCGAGCTGGTCGCCGACCGGCAGCGGATCGCCACCATCGCCGCCTTCGGGCGCGCCGGGAGCGAGGGCGTCCGGGCACTCGGCGCCGGGCCGGGTGCCGACCCCGGCACCGAGCTGCGGGACGCCGCCCGGCCGGACCTGGCGGAGGCCGCCGGCGCCGGCCGGCTGGAGGTCGTCGTCGCCGCGACCTTCCCGCTGGAGGAGGTCGCCGCGGCCCACCGGCAGGGCATGGCCGGTCACACCCACGGGAAGCTGGTGCTGCTGCCCTAGGTGTCGTAGCCAGGGACGTTGTTGACGGTCGGCGTGGCGCCTTGGTGACGAAGGAGACCTCCGGAAGGAGTGGCGGTGCTTGACGTCGCCGTTGCCAACCGGAGGTCTCCGTGGCCCACGCTAACGCCCGTACCACCGTGTTCGCCCGCACGCTGATCGTCGACCGTGTCCTGGCCGGTCACCGGCCCGGTGAAGTGGCCAAGCAGCTGGGCGTCAGTCGGCAGACGGTTCACAAGTGGGTGCGCCGCTGGCGCGCCGAGGGCGAGGCCGGGCTGGCCGACCGCTCCTCGCGGCCGCACCGCATGCCCCGGCAGACCTCGCCGGAGACGGTCGCGGCGATCGTGGCCGCG
>NZ_FNHE01000001.1:0-460108 GCF_900103785.1 Geodermatophilus siccatus
CAGACCATGCGGTCAGCGGTCACATCCGGTATTAGCCCCAATTTCTTGGAGTTATCCCAGAGCCGGGGGCAGGTTGCCCACGTGTTACTCACCCGTTCGCCACTGATCCCCGTCCGAAGACGGTTCACCGTTCGACTTGCATGTGTTAAGCACGCCGCCAGCGTTCGTCCTGAGCCAGGATCAAACTCTCCGTAGATGAATTCAAATCCGGGCGAGAACCGAGAACTGGACGCTCTCGTCAATCAACCCAAAGAAACCCACAAAGGGGTCACATACATGGCACTGACTTTCGGCACGCTGTTGAGTTCTCAAGGAGCGGACGCGCAGCGACTCGACCCTCTCGGGCTTCGTCTCTGGCGGCTTGTCCCACTGTACGCCGTCTTCGGAGTCCTGCACCCGGGGGGGTGCTCTCCGCGGCCCTCCCGGGCCCGTCCGGCGCGTAGAGAACCATACACGACTCCTGGGGCCGGTGCGCAAGTCGGCCCAAGGCGTCCCGCGTCACAGGTGGCCCCGTCCCGGGTCGCGGCCGGCCGGCGGAGGTCTGGCCGGCGGAAGTGCAGAGGACCGTGGCCCGTCCGGAGGCTCGCCCCGAGCCTGCGGAGGCCGAGGGGGACGGGATCCTCCCTCAGAGGCCCAGGAAGCCCTCGATGCCGACCGTCAGGCCCGGGTGCCGGCCGATCTCCCGGACGGCGAGGAGCACGCCCGGCATGAACGACGCCCGGTCGTAGGAGTCGTGCCGGAGGGTCAGGGTCTCCCCCGCCGCCCCCATGAGCACCTCCTGGTGCGCCACCAGACCGGTCAGCCGGACGGCGTGCACCGCGACGCCCTCGACGTCGGCCCCCCGGGCGCCCGGGAGCGAGTCGGTGGTGGCGTCCGGCGAGGCGGGCAGGCCGGCTGCCCGACGGGCGGCGGCGACCAGGCGGGCGGTCCGCACCGCCGTGCCGGAGGGCGCGTCGACCTTGTTCGGGTGGTGCAGCTCCACGATCTCCGTGGACGGGAAGAAGCGCGCCGCCTCCTGGGCGAAGCGCATGAGCAGGACGGCGCCGATGCCGAAGTTGGGGGCGATGACGACACCGACGTCGGGCTTGGGCTCGAGCCACGCGGCGACGGTGGCGAGCTTCTCGTCGTCGAAGCCGGTCGTGCCGACGACGCAGTGGATGTTGTTGTCGATGCAGAACCGGATGTTGTCCATGACGACGTCCGGCCGGGTGAAGTCGACGACCACCTGCGCGCCGGCGTTCGCCACGTCGAACAGCCAGTCGCCCGCGTCGACCATGGCGACCAGCTCGAGGTCCTCGGCGGCGTGGACCGCCTTGACGACCTCGGTGCCCATCCGTCCGCGGGCACCCAGGACGCCGACGGGGATGAGCGGGGCCCCGCCGGTGGGGGCGGTGGATCCGTGCTGGTCGGGGGCGGCGGAGCTCGTGGTCACCGGGTCAGGCTTCCCGGCACCGGCGTGCGATGCAAGGCCGCTCCTCGGTCAGGCCCGGGCGCGCCGTCCGGCCCGGGCGCGCCGTCCGGCCCAGGCCCACGCCAGCAGACCGGCGAGGACGCCGACGACGTCAGCGACCCAGTCGGCCGCCGACGCCGACCGCTCCAGCGCCGACAGCCCCTGGACCACCTCGCTGAGCGCGGCATAGGCGACGAGGAGCGCGCCGAGGACGCCGGCGCGGGCACCGGCCCACCTGCCGCTGCCCGCCAGCGCGGCGAACAGCAGCAGGTGCACGAGCTTGTCCACCCCTGGCGGCGCCCAGGGGACGTCGTCCGCAGGGGCGAAGAGCACGGCCAACGACACCAGGACGACGACGGCGAACACGCCGCGCGAGAGCGCGCCGTGGACGGCGAGGGCGGGGTGCGGACGGGTCATCAGAGCCGGTCGAGGTCCGACTCGCGGTAGGGACCCACCACGGCCAGGCAGGTCTCCCGCGTGAGCAGCTCGGCGGCGACCGCGCAGACCTGGTCCTCGTCGACGCCGTCCAGCCGGTCGAGCACCTCGCGCACGGGCAGGTACTCCCCGTAGGAGAGCTCGCTCTTGCCCAGCCGGCTCATGCGCGAGCCGGTGTCCTCCAGGCCGAGGACCAGGCCGCCCTTGAGCTGGCCGCGTCCCCGCGCGACCTCCTCGGCGGTCAACCCCTCGGCGGCCACGCGCGCGAGCTCCCCGCGGACCAGCCGCAGCACCTCGGGCACCCGCTTGGGCGAGCAGCCCGCGTAGACCGAGAACGACCCGGTGCCGGCGTAGTGCGACAGCGACGAGCCGACGCTGTACACCAGCCCGCGCTTCTCCCGGATCTCCTGGAACAGCCGCGAGCTCATGCCCCCACCGACGGCGGTCTCCATGACCGCCGCCGCGTAGCGCCGCTCGTCGAGCCGGCCGAGGCCCACCGAGCCGAGCAGCAGGTGGGTCTGCTCCGTGCGGCGCCGCACCAGCCCGGTCGGCCGGGCGGGGGTGGTCGCCGCCCCCTCCTCGCCGCGGCGCAGCGGTGCCGGACGCGCCGGACCCGACAGCCGGTCGCCGAAGGCCGCGGTGACCAGGTCCAGCACCTGCTGGTGCTCCACCCGGCCGGCCGCGGTCACCACGATCGAGGGGACCGTGTAACGCCGGCGGTACCAGCCGTCGACGTCGTCCCGGGTCAGGGACTCGATGGACTCGACCGTGCCCAGCACCGACCGGCCGAGGGCGGTGCTGCCGAACAGCGTCTCGGCGAAGAGGTCGTGCACCAGGTCGGAGGGCTCGTCGTCGCGCATGGCGATCTCCTCGAGCACCACCGTCCGCTCGCTCTCCAGGTCCGCGGCCGTGTTGAGCGCGTCGGTGACCAGGTCGCCGAGCAGGGTGACGGCCAGCGGCAGGTCGCTGGCGAGCACGTTGGCGTAGTAGCAGGTGTGCTCCTTGGCGGTGAAGGCGTTCATCTCACCGCCCACGGCGTCCATGGCCGTCGCGATCTCCAGGGCGCTGCGGCTGCCGGTCCCCTTGAACAGCAGGTGCTCGAGGAAGTGCGAGGAGCCGGCGACCGCGTCCGTCTCGTCCCGCGAGCCGACGCCGACCCAGATGCCGACGGTCGCCGACAGCACCCCGGGCATCGTCTCGGTCAGCACCCGCAGGCCACCGGGCAGCTCGGTGCGCTCCACCCGGCCGCCGAACTCGTCGACGTCCAGGACGGCGGTCTCCCCGACACCGGCCGGGGCCGGGACGGGCGTGGTGGCGCCCGTCCCGGCCCCGGTCAGAGCCTGCTGCGTGTCCGTGGTCACGCCTCCGCGGGAGCCGCGGACGCGGCGTCGCCGGCCGGGGCGGCCTCGGCAGCGCCGTCACCCTCGGCCGCGACGGGCACGAGGCTGATCTTGCCGCGGGCGTCGATGTCGGTGATCTCGACCTGCAGCTTGTCGCCGACGTTGACGACGTCCTCGACCTTGCCGATGCGCTTGCCGCCGCCCAGCTTGCTGATGTGCACCAGGCCGTCCTTGCCCGGGAGCAGGGAGACGAAGGCGCCGAACGGCGTCGTCTTGACGACCGTGCCGAGGAAGCGCTCGCCGACCTTCGGCATCTGCGGGTTGGCGATGCCGTTGATCCGGTCCACCGCCGCCTGGGCCGAGGGGCCGTCGGAGGCGCCGACGTAGATCGTGCCGTCGTCCTCGATGGTGATGTCCGCGCCGGTCTCGTCCTGGATCGCGTTGATCATCTGGCCCTTGGGTCCGATGACCGCGCCGATCTTGTCGACCGGGATGCGCACCGTGGTCACCCGCGGGGCGTACGGGCTCATCTCGTCGGGGCCGTCGATGGCCTCGTTCATCACGTCGAGGATGTGCAGCCGGGCGGCGCGGGCCTGGGTCAGCGCCTGGGCCAGCACGTCGGACGGGATGCCGTCGAGCTTGGTGTCCAGCTGCAGCGCGGTGACGAAGTCCCGCGTGCCGGCGACCTTGAAGTCCATGTCACCGAAGGCGTCCTCGGCACCGAGGATGTCGGTCAGCGCGACGTACTGGGTCTTGCCGTCGACCTCGTCGGAGACCAGGCCCATGGCGATGCCGGCCACCGGGGCGCGCAGCGGCACACCGGCGTTGAGCAGCGCCAGGGTCGAGGCGCAGACCGAGCCCATGGACGTCGAGCCGTTGGACCCCAGCGCCTCGGACACCTGCCGGATCGCGTAGGGGAACTCCTCGCGGTCGGGCAGCACCGGCACCAGCGCCCGCTCGGCGAGCGCGCCGTGGCCGATCTCCCGGCGCTTCGGCGAACCGACGCGGCCGGTCTCACCCGTGGAGTACGGCGGGAAGTTGTAGTTGTGCATGTAGCGCTTGCGCGTCACCGGCGAGAGCGTGTCCAGCTGCTGCTCCATGCGGAGCATGTTCAGCGTGGTGACGCCGAGGATCTGGGTCTCACCGCGCTCGAACAGCGCCGAGCCGTGCACCCGCGGGATGACCTCGACCTCGGCCGAGAGCGGGCGGATGTCGGTGAGGCCACGGCCGTCGATGCGGACCTTGTCGCGCAGGATCCGCTGCCGGACGACCTTCTTGGTCACCGCGCGGAAGGCCGCGGAGATCTCCTTCTCCCGGCCCTCGAACCGGCCCGCGAGCGCGGCGACGGTGTCGTCCTTGAGCTCGTCGGTGGCGTCGTTGCGCTCGGTCTTGCCCGGGATCGCCTGGACCTCGGCCAGCCGAGCGCCCGCGTGCGCCTCGACGGCGGCGTAGACGTCGTCCTGGTAGTCGAGGAAGCGGGGGAAGTCCGCGACCGGCTTGGCGGCCTTCTCGGCCAGCGCCGCCTGCGCGTCGCACAGCGCCTTGATGAAGGGCTTGGCGGCCTCGAGGCCCTGGGCGACGACCTCCTCGGTCGGGGCGGTGGCGCCGCCGGAGACCAGCTCGATCGTCTTCTCGGTCGCCTCGGCCTCGACCATCATGATCGCGACGTCGCCGTCCGGGAGGACGCGGCCGGCCACGACCATGTCGAAGACGGCGTCCTCGAGCTCGGCGTGGGTCGGGAAGCCGACCCACTGGCCGTTGACGAGCGCGACGCGGGTGCCGCCGACCGGGCCGGAGAACGGCAGGCCCGAGAGCTGGGTCGACGCCGAGGCGCCGTTGATGGCCAGCACGTCGTAGAGGTGGCCGGGGTCCAGCGACAGGACGGTGATGACCACCTGCACCTCGTTGCGCAGGCCCTTGGCGAAGGTCGGGCGCAGCGGGCGGTCGATGAGCCGGCAGGTGAGGATCGCGTCCTCGGAGGGGCGGCCCTCGCGGCGGAAGAACGAGCCGGGGATGCGCCCGGCGGCGTACATGCGCTCCTCGACGTCCACCGTCAGCGGGAAGAAGTCGAAGTGCTCCTTGGGCTGCTTGCCGGCCGTGGTGGCCGAGAGCAGCATCGTGTCGCCCATGCTGACGACGACGGAGCCGGCGGCCTGCTTGGCCAGCCGGCCCGTCTCGAAGGTGATGGTGCGGCTGCCGAAGCTGCCGTTGTCGATGACCGCGGTGGCGGTGGTGACCCCGTCCTCGGGGTCGAACTCCGCGGCGGCGGTGCTGTTCTGGGTGGTGGGTGCGGACACGGTGTCCTCTTCCTACGTCGCATGCGGCGACGTCCTCTTGTGGCGTCTGCGCCGAACTGCGCCCGGGTGACCGGTCTTCGATCGAAGCCCACGGGAGACGTTCCCCCTCGCCTGGAGGGGCATGCCCGGGGGCCACTACCGAGGACCGACCAGCGTCGGGCCTCCGGCGCGCTGCCTGGGTTCGTGCGGCGGGTGCCGCACGAGAGAGGGGACCGTCCCGGCCGGGACGGTCCCCTCTGGCTCACCGGCGCAGGCCGAGCCGCTCGATGAGCGACCGGTACCGGTTGATGTCGGTCTTGGCCAGGTAGTTCAGCAGGCGGCGACGACGACCGACCAGCAGGAGCAGCCCCCGCCGGCTGTGGTGGTCGTGCTTGTGCTGCTTGAGGTGCTCGGTCAGGTCGCTGATCCGGCGGGTCAGCATCGCGACCTGCACCTCGGGCGAGCCGGTGTCCTTGTCGACCGTGGCGTACTCGGTCATGATCTGCTGCTTCGTCGCGCTGTCGAGCGCCATGGATCGCCTCCGGAGGCAGGTCACGTGTGGCCCCCGGTCTCTGTCACGGAGGCAGGCTGCACACAGGTCGGGTCGAACCGACCATCGATCAGGTTACCCCACGCTCCGTGGTCCTCCGGTCGACGTCCGGGAGCCACGACATCGTCGTCCTCCGGACGACACCGCGGCCAGGTGCCGTCCCGGCAGGTGCGGAGCCCTCCCCGTCGTTCCCCAGGGGAGCCTCCGGACCCCCGCTGGTCACGACGACGAGGAGGGCGCCTCGAGGACCCTGCGCGTGTCGGCGACGTCGCGGTCCATCTGGGCGACCAGCTCGTCGACGCCGGAGAACGCGGCCATCGGGCGCAGCCGCTGCACGAACTCCACCCCGACGTGCTCCCCGTAGAGGTCGCCGTCGAAGTCGAGCAGGTAGGCCTCCACCGTGCGCCTGCTGCCCTGGAACGTGGGGTTCGTGCCCACCGAGATCGCCGCCGGCGAGGTGCTCACGCTGGCCCCGGTCCGCGGGTCGAGGATGACCAGACCGCCGGCGTAGACGCCGTCCGCGGGGATCGCGGTGAACGGCGGGGACTCCACGTTCGCCGTCGGGTAGCCCAGCTCGCGGCCCCGCCGGTCCCCGCGGACGACCACGCCCTCGATGCGGTGCGGCCGGCCCAGCGCCCGCGCGGCCGACACCATGTCCCCGGCCGCGACGCAGGCCCGGACGTAGGTCGAGGAGATGGTGATCTCACCGTCCGCCGAGGAGTCGCCGGCCAGCGGGACCGGCTCCACGGTGAACCCGAAGCGCCGCCCCTCCTCCGCGAGCGTCGTGACGTTGCCGGCCGCGCGGTGGCCGTAGGTGAAGTTCTCCCCCACCACCACGGAGGCGGCGTGCAGGTGCTCCACCAGCACGGTGTGGGTGAACGTCCCGGGCGAGAGCCGCATGAACTCCGGGGTGAACGGCAGGACGCACATCTCGTCCACACCCAGCTCGGCGACCAGCTCGGCCTTGCGGTCCAGCGAGGTGAGGATCGCCGGGTGCGACCCCGGCCGCACCACCTCGGAGGGGTGGGGGTCGAAGGTGAGCAGCAGGCAGGGCCGGCCCAGCGCGCGGGCCCGCGCCACGGCCGTGCCGATCAGCTGCTGGTGACCGCGGTGGACACCGTCGTACATGCCGACGGTGACCACCGTGCGTCCCAGGTCCCCGGGGGTCGCCTCGAGCCCCCGCCAGCGCCGCACGTCGATGCGTCCGGGCCGCTCAGGCGACCCGGTGCAGCCAGCCGTGGGTGTCGGGCACCCGGCCGTGCTGGATGTCGAGCAGGTGCTCGCGCAGCCGCATGGTCAGCGGCCCGGGCTCCCCGTTGCCGACGGTGAAGTCACCGGTGCGCGCCTTGACCTCGCCGACCGGGGTGATGACCGCGGCGGTGCCGCAGGCGAAGGTCTCGGTGACCGTGCCGTCGGCGACGCCGGAACGCCACTCCTCCACGCTGAACCGCCGCTCGGTGACCCGGTGGCCCATCTCCCGGGCGACGGTGATCAGCGAGTCGCGGGTGATGCCGGGCAGCAGGGTGCCGGTGAGCTCGGGGGTGACCAGCTCGGCGTCGTCCCCGGAGCCGAGGACGAAGAACAGGTTCATCCCGCCCATCTCCTCGACGTAGCGCTTCTCCACCGCGTCGAGCCAGACGACCTGGTCGCAGCCGGCGTCGATGGCCTGCTCCTGGGCCAGCAGGCTGGCCGCGTAGTTGCCGGCGCACTTGACGTCGCCGGTGCCGCCCGGCGCGGCCCGGATGTAGTCCTCCGACAGGTACACCGAGACCGGGTGGACGCCGCGGGGGAAGTAGGCGCCGGCCGGGCTGGCGATCACCAGGAACAGGTACTCGTGCGCCGGGCGGACGCCGAGGAACGGCTCGGTCGCCAGCTGGTAGGGGCGCAGGTAGAGGGTCTGGTCGGGGCCGGTGGGCACCCAGTCGCGGTCGGCGTCGACGAGGGCGTCGACGGCGGCGAGGAAGGCCTCCTCGGGCACCGGCGGCATGGCCAGCCGCTTGGCGCCGCGGACGAAGCGGGCGGCGTTGGCCTCGGGACGGAAGGTGGCGACGCTGCCGTCGGGCTGGGCGTAGGCCTTGAGCCCCTCGAAGATCGACTGCGCGTAGTGCAGTGCGGCGGTGGCCGGGTCCACCTGCAGCGGCGCGTAGGAGGTCAGCCGGGCGTCGTACCAGCCCTCGCCCGCGCGGTAGCGCGCCACGAACATCGAGTCGGTGAAGTAGCGGCCGAAGCCCGGGTCGGCGAGCAGCTCGTCGCGCTCCGCGGCGGGGCGGCGCCGCACGTCCTCCACGACCACCGGCACGCCCTCGGTGAACACCCGGGAAGTGGTACGGCTGTCGGCGAGCGTGTCGGTCATGGCTCCCACCTGCGGCGTGCGCGGATCCGAGGGGCGGCCCGGCGGCTGCCGGACCGCCCGCTCACCCTAGCTCCGCCGCCGGCCACACCGGCGGGGGCCGCTGTGGGCGGTCACGGCCGGTCGGGTGCCGCGCTCTCGATCACCTCGTAGGACCACAGGTGGGAGGAGTTGCTGGCCGCCGGCGCGAGCTCGGACCCGCCGCCCCCGTGGGCGCGGGCGAAGTCCTGACCGGACTCCCACGCCCGGTAGGCCTCCTCGCTCTCCCACCGCGTGTAGACCAGGTACTGGTCGGTGCCCTCCAGGGGGCGCAGCAGCTCGAACCACTCGAAGCCCGGGGTGCTCTCGACGGCACCGGCGCGACCCTTGAAGCGCTCCTCGAAGCGCTCCTGCTTGTCCTTGGGCACGGTGATCGCGTTGATCTTGACGACGCTCATGGACGCCCCCTTCCCGGCGGGAGGCCGGGTCAATCCCGCGACGCCGCGGGGCGGCCGGTCGATCCCCCGACCCTGCGGGCCGGTCGGCCCCGGGTGAGGATGGCGCGATGACCGACGCCGCACCGGCGCCGCGGCCCGGCGTCCTCCTCGACGTCGACGGCACGCTGCTGGACACCAACTACCTGCAGGTCCTCGCCTGGTGGCAGGCCTTCCGCGACACCGGTCACCCCGAGGTCTCGATGGCCGACTGCCACCGGGCCATCGGCATCGCGAGCGCCGAGCTGGTCACCCACCTGCTGGGGGACGACGCTCCCGACACCGAGGAGGTCGTCGAGGCGAAGGAACGGCGCTACGAGCCGCTGCGGGAGCTGGTCGTCCCCTTCCCCCGCGTGGACCGGCTGCTCGCGGCGTGCCGCGAGCGGGACCTGGCCGTGGTGCTGGCGACCAGCGGCATGGAGTCCGACCTGGAGTGGATGGTGCCGGCCATCGGGGGCGAGGACGTCGTCGACGGGGCCACGACGTCGGCCGACGTGGAGTCGGCCAAGCCCGCGCCGGACCTGCTGCAGACCGCCGTCACCGACAACGGCCTGGACGCCGCGCGCACCGTCGCGGTCGGCGACACGGTCTGGGACGTGCGCTCGGCGCGGGACGCCGGCCTGCCGTGCATCGCGGTGACCTGCGGCGGCATCTCCCGGGCCGAGCTCGAGGACGCCGGCGCCGACGAGGTCTACGACGACCCGGCCGACCTGCTGGCGCACCTCGACGACTCGCTCATCGGCCGGGTGGCGCGCGGCCGGTGACGGGCTGCAACGGCCCGCGTCCGGGGCCCGTCCCGGGCCTGCGAGGGATGGGGGGACGCGGGGTCCTCCCTCAGCTCGGCGGGAACCCCACGGCGACGCGGGCGGTGGCACCGGCGTCCTCGACGAGGGCGACCAGCCGGTCCGCGCCGTCCACCGCGGCGTGCAGGCCGGGGGCGCCGGTGGCCGGGATCCGCTGCCCGTACCCGAGGGCGCGCGCCTCCTCGTCGGTCAGCGTGCGCACCGGGAAGACGGCGCGGGCGGCCTCGGTGAGACCGAGCACCCCCGCTCCCCCGCCGGCGGCCAGGGCCTGCCCGGCCTCCTCGACCGGCGCGGCCCCGGCCACCGTGAAGGGGCCGGAGGCGGTGCGGCGCAGCGCGGTGAGGTGCCCACCCACACCGAGCGCGGCGCCGGCGTCGCGCGCGATGGCACGGACGTAGGTGCCGGCGGTGCAGGAGACGGTCACGTCGACGTCCACCAGGTCCGGCGTGGGACGGCTGACGCGGTGGACGTCGAGCCGGTGGACGGTCACCGCCCGCGGCTCGAGCACCACCTCCTCGCCGGCCCGCACCCGGTCGTAGGACCGGCGGCCAGCGACCTTCACCGCGCTCACCGACGAGGGCACCTGCAGCAGCGGACCGGTCTGCGCGGCCAGGGCGGCCGCGACGGCGCCGTCGTCCAGGTGCCCGGCCGGGGTGGTGACGAGGACCTCGCCCTCGCGGTCGTCGGTGACGGTGGTCTGGCCGAGCCGGATGGTCGCCTCGTAGGTCTTGTCGTGCCCGCCGACGTACCCGAGCAGCCGGGTCGCCGTCCCGACGCCGAGGACCAGCAGGCCGGTGGCCATCGGGTCGAGGGTGCCGGCGTGCCCGACCCGGCGGACCGAGAGCACCCGCCGGGCCCGGGCCACGACGTCGTGCGAGGTCATGCCGCCGGGCTTGTCGACCAGCAGCAGGCCCGGGGGGACGTCGGCGTCCGTGCGTCTGCTCACGCCGTCACGGTGTCAGGCGCCCGCAGCCACCTCTCACCCGCCACCCGGACGAGCACGCCGACCAGCCGGAGCGCGATGAAGAGGGTCAGGCCGGTCCACACGCCGGCCAGCCCCCACCCCAGCGGGACGGCCAGCAGCGACAGCGGGACGAAGCCGACGAGGGCCGCCCCGATGGTCACCGAGCGCAGGTAGCCGACGTCGCCGGCACCCATCAGCACGCCGTCCAGGGCGAACACGACACCGGCCAGCGGCTGCATCGCGGCGAGGAACCACCAGGCCACGGTCGCCTGCGCCACGACCGCGGGGTCGTCGGTGAACAGCGGCAGCACCACCGGCCGCAGCGCCAGCAGCGCGGCCGCGACCACCACGCCGGTGCCCAGGCCCCAGGAGGTGACCCGTCGCGCGGTCTCGCGGGCGGCGTCGGGGCGCGCCGCGCCGAGGGCCTGGCCGACCAGCGTCTGCGCGGCGATGGCGTAGGCGTCGAGCACCAGGGCGAGGAAGAAGAACAACTGGATGGCGATCTGGTGCGCACCGAGTTCAGCGGTGCCGGCGCGGGCGACCACGCCGGTCGCCACGAGGAAGGACACCTGCAGGACGGCGGCCCGCAGCAGCAGGTCGCGGCCGATGACCAGCTGCGCCCGGAGCGCCGTGAGGCGGGGCCGCCAGGCGATCCCCTCGCGGAGCAGCGCGCGGACGAAGAGGGCGGCGGTGAGCGCCTGCCCGGCGACGTTGGCGACCGCCGACCCGACCAGCCCGAGCCCCGCGGGGTGCACGAGCAGCGGGCAGAGCACCAGGCTGGCGAGGCTGCCGGTGAGGACGTAGCGCATGGGGCGGCGCAGCTCCTGCACCCCGCGCAGCCATCCGTTGCCGGCCAGGGAGACCAGCAGCAGCGGCGCGCCGAGGGAGGCCACCCGCAGCCAGCTCTCCCCCGCCGCGGCCACCGGTCCGTCGCTGCCGGCGAGCAGCCGGGTGAGCGGGCCGGCGAGCAGCTGGAACAGCACGAGCACCGCCAGGCCGAGCGCCAGCGCCAGCCAGGTGGCCTGCACGCCCTCGGCGACCGCGCCTGCCCGGTCGCCGGCACCGGCACGGCGGGCAGCGCGGGCGGTGGTGCCGTAGGCGAGGAAGTTCAGCAGCGCGGCCGCCCACGCCAGCAGCCCGCCGCCGACGGCGAGCCCGCCCAGCGCGACCGTGCCCAGGTTCCCGACGACGGCGGTGTCGACCAGCAGGTACAGCGGCTCGGCGGCCAGCACGACCAGCGCCGGCGCGGCCAGCGCGAGCACGCCCGGAGCCCGCCGCCCGCTCTCGACGATCATGGCGCGGCGACCGCTCCCCCGGCCCCGGAGGTGGTCACGACGCCATGATCGCGGGGCCGTCCAGCAGGGAGCGGATGGCGGCCATGGTGGCTTCGCGGTCGTCGTGCGAGGTGAAGCCCGCCGCCGCCCGGTGGCCGCCACCGCCCAGTGCCGTGGCGACGCGGGCGACGTCCGTGGCGCCGCGGGAGCGCAGCGACACCGACCACGAGCCGTCGTCCTGGCCCTTGAGCACGCAGGCGACGTCGGCCTCCTGGGTGCAGCGGACGACGTCCACCAGCGCCTCGAGCTGCTCGCCGGGCAGGCCGTGCTCGGCGGCCTCGGCCGTGCTCGACCAGGTCCACACCAGACCCGCGCCGACCTCGGCCTCCAGCACGGCGCGACCGGCAGCGACCGAGAGCAGCCCCAGCCAGCCGAACGGGGCGGTGTCGAACAGCCGCTGGCTGATGGTGGCGTGGTCGATGCCGGTCGCGAGCAGCCGGGCGGCGAGGTCGTGGGTGTCGGGGCGGGTGTTGCCGAAGCGGAAGGAGCCGGTGTCGGCGGCGAGCCCCGCGTACAGGCAGGTGGCCAGCCGCTCGTCGAGCGTCACGCCCAGACCGTCGAGCAGGTCGGCGACGAGGACGACGGTCGCCGGTGCGGCCGGGTCGACCACGCGGACGTCGCCGAAGCCGGGGTTGCTCGCGTGGTGGTCGACGACCACGGAGGTGGCCGCGCCGTCCAGCAGGGCGGCCAGCTCGCCGAGCCGGCCCGGCGAGGCGGCGTCGAGGCTGACGAACAGGTCGGGGGACGCCGGCACCGCCGAGGAGGGCACCAGCCCCTCGGCCCCGGGCAGCCAGGCCAGCGACGCCGGGAGCGTGAAGGGGGCGGGGAACGTGGCCAGCACCCGGGCGCCGCGGCGCCGCAGGCCCTCGGCGAGGGCCAGCGTGCTGCCGAGGGCGTCGGCGTCGGGCTGCACGTGCCCGGAGAGGACGACGGTGGCCCGGGCCGCGGCCGCCTCGGCGAGGACGGCGGCGGCCCGGTCGGTCAGGTCCGTGCCGCGCGGGAGGGAGACCGTCACGACGCCGGGCCGGGGTCGGCGACCGGGGGCGCGTTCTCCTCCTCGGTCACCAGGCCGCCGCCGACCGGGTAGCCCACCCCGTCGTCGGGCTCGTCGGAGACGATGCTCGGCGCCTCGCCGATCTCGCCCCGTTTGCCGCCCCGGGTGGGGTCGCCGGCGTCGGGCTCGGGACGGCCGCCCAGCTCGGAGCGGCCCTGTCCCTCGTCGGGCAGGTTGGGGTCCGGGTCGTTCTCGCTCATGACACGCTCCTGCTCTGGGTGGGCTCGTCGGCGGTGTCATCGGCAGTCCCGCCGTCCGCCCGGTCGTCGGCGGGGTCTCCCTCGTCGTCGTCCTCGGGGGGACGGCGGTACGGATCGGCGTCACCGGCGTACGTCGCGCCGGCGCGGATGCGGGCGAGCTCGGCGTCGGCGTGCCGCACCCGCTCGAGCGCGGCGTCGAGCTCGCGCGCGGTGTCGGGCACGTGGTCGGCGACGAAGGTGAGCGTGGGCACGAACTTGATGCCGGTCTGCCTGCCGACGGTCGAGCGCAGCACGCCGGTCGCCGACGTGAGGGCCTTGGCGGAGTCCTCGGCCTCAGTCGCGTCGCCGTAGACGGTGTAGAAGACGGTCGCCTCGCGCAGGTCGCTGGTCACCCGGGCGTCGGTGACGGTCACCATGCCCAGCCGCGGGTCCTTGATCTGCGTCTCGATCGCGGCGGAGACGATCTGGCGGATGCGCACCGCGAGCTTGCGGGCGCGGGCCGGGTCGGCCATCGGACCTCCTGGTGCAGGGCGCCTCGGGCAGGCCGGGACGCGGGTGGTGCGGGGCGCTGGGTGGCCTCCCTCCAGGAACCCGCCGCGGTCCCGTCCCGGGTCCCGCCCTGAGCTCGCGAAGGGCGGGGAGGACGGGGTCCTTCCACGGTGGGGAGGAGGGAGGTCCTTCAATCGGTGTCGCTGAACAGCTGCCGGTGCGTCGAGAGCAGCGTCACCTCCGGCCGCTCGGCCAGCAACCGCTCGCAGGCGTCGAGGACGTCGGTCACCTGAGCGGCGTCGCCGGCCACCGTGGCCACCCCGACCTGCACGCGGCGGTGCAGGTCCTGGTCACCGACCTCTGCGGCGGCCACGGCGTACCGGCGCCGCAGCTCGGCCACGATCGGCCGGACCACGGCGCGCTTGCCCTTGAGCGAGTGCACGTCGCCGAGCAGCAGGTCGGCGTTCAGCGTGCCGGTGAACACCGGATCTCCCCCGTCCTGCTGCTGGGCGTCGTGGCCCCCGTCCCCACTGCTCGCGCGCCGAGCTGGCCCCTTCGCAGGGGCCCGCTGCGCGCGTGCGAGCAGTGGGAGCGACGGGTCCTCAGACGCGCGGCTTCTCGCGCATCTCGAAGGTCTCGATGACGTCCTCGACCTTGATGTCGTTGAACGACCCGAGACCGATGCCGCACTCGTAGCCCTCGCGGACCTCGGTCACGTCGTCCTTGAACCGGCGCAGCGACTCGACCGTGAGGTTGTCGGCGACGACCACGCCATCGCGGACCAACCGGGCCCTGGAGTTCCGGGTGATCGTCCCGCTGCGGACGATGGAGCCCGCCACGTTGCCGATCCGCGGCACCCGGAAGACCTCGCGGACCTCCGCCGTGCCGAGCCCGACCTCCTCGTACTCCGGCTTGAGCATGCCCTTGAGGGCCGCCTCGATCTCCTCGATCGCCTGGTAGATGACCGAGTAGTACCGGACGTCGATGCCCTCGCGGTTGGCCAGCTCGGTGGCCTGCCCCTCGGCCCGGACGTTGAAGCCCAGGACGATGACGTCGTCGGCCAGCGCCAGGTCGATGTCGCTCTTGGTGATCGACCCGACCCCGCGGTGGATGACCCGCAGCGAGACGTCGTCGCTCACCTCGATCTTCATCAGGGCCTCCTCGAGCGCCTCCACGGTGCCCGAGTTGTCGCCCTTGATGATCAGGTTGAGCTGACGGTTCTCCTTGAGCGCCGCGTCCAGGTCCTCCAGGCTGATCCGCTTGCGCATCTGCGCGTTCTGCGCGTTGCGGATGCGGGCCTGGCGGCGGTCGGCGATCTGCCGGGCGACGCGGTCCTCCTCGACGACGAGGAAGGTGTCACCGGCACGCGGCACCGAGGTGAGGCCGACGACCTGCACCGGACGCGCCGGCAGGGCCTCCTTGAGCTTGTTGCCGTACTCGTCGAGCAGCGAGCGCACGCGGCCGTAGGCGTCGCCGGCGACGATCGAGTCGCCGGTGCGCAGCGTGCCGCGCTGGACCAGGACGGTCGCGACCGGGCCGCGACCCTTGTCCAGCTTGCCCTCGATGACCACACCCTGCGGGTCCATCTGCGTGTTGGCGCGCAGGTCCAGCGAGGCGTCGGCGGTCAGCAGGATCGCCGCGAGCAGGTCGTCGATGCCCTGACGGGTGGTCGCGGAGACGTCGACGAACATCGTGTCACCGCCGTACTCCTCGGCCACCAGCCCGTACTCGGTGAGCTGCTGGCGGATCTTGGCGGGGTTGGCCCCCTCCTTGTCGATCTTGTTGACCGCGACCACGATCGGCACCTCGGCGGCCTGGGCGTGGTTGAGCGCCTCGACCGTCTGCGGCATGACGCCGTCGTCGGCGGCCACGACCAGGACGACGATGTCGGTCACCTTCGCGCCACGGGCACGCATCGCGGTGAACGACTCGTGACCCGGGGTGTCGATGAAGGTGATCGGGCGCTCCTCGCCCTCCAGCTCGGTGGCGACCTGGTAGGCGCCGATGTGCTGGGTGATGCCGCCGGCCTCGCGCGCCACCACGTTGGTGTTGCGGATGGCGTCCAGCAGCTTCGTCTTCCCGTGGTCGACGTGACCCATGACGGTCACCACCGGCGGACGGGCCTCCCAGTCCTCCTCGTCACCCTCGTCACCGAAGGTGAGGTCGAAGGTCTCGAGCAGCTCGCGGTCCTCGTCCTCGGGGCTGACCACCTGGATGTCCCAGCCGATCTCGGCGCCGAGCAGCTGCAGCGTCTCGTCGTTCACCGACTGGGTCGCGGTGACCATCTCGCCCAGGTGGAACAGGGCGGTGACCAGCGCGGCCGGCTGAGCGCCGATCTTCTCGGCGAGGTCGGTCAGCGACGCACCGCGCGGCAGCCGGACGACCTGCCCGTTGCCCCGCGGCAGGCTGACGCCGCCCATGCTGGGCGCCGCCATCTGGTCGAACTCCTGGCGCCGCTGCTTCTTGCTCTTGCGCCCGCGGACGGGACCACGCCCGCCGGGACGGCCGAAGGCACCCGCGGTACCGGCACCGGAGCCACCACGACCCCGGCCGCGGCCACCGCCGCCACCGGCACGGAAACCACCGCCGGCGGGAGCGCCACCGCCGCCACCACCACCGGGACGGAAGCCGCCGCCGCCACCACCGGGGCCGCCCCCGGGACGGCCACGACCGGCGGGGGCACCGGGACGGCCGGCACCGGCCGGCCGCGGCGGCATCATGCCGGGCGAGGGACGCTGCGGCATCATGCCCGGGTTCGGGCGCGGACCACCGGGACCGGCCGCCGGACGCGGACCGCCGGCACCGGGACCCGGACGCGGGCCACCGGCCGCGGGACGCGGACCGCCGGCACCGGGACCCGGACGGGGACCGCCGGGGCCGGCCGGACCGGGACGCGGGCCGCCGGCAGCGGGACCCGGACGCGGGCCACCGGCCGGGCCGGGACGCGGCGCGCCGCCGGCCGGAGCCGGACGGGGAGCGCTGCTGAAGGGGTTGTTGCCCGGACGGGGAGCCGGGCGCGGGCCCGGTCGCGGACCGGCGCCCGGGGCGGCCGGACGCGGACCGGGGGTGGGACCACCGGCCGGTCCGGGGCGCGGGGCACCCCCCGGACGCGGGCCGCTGGGCGCCGCGGGCGGCTGCTGGGTCGGCGCGCTGGCCGCCGGGGCCTGGGGCTCCGGAGCGGTCGGCCGCGGGCCGGGGACGGGCGCACCGGGCCGGGCCGCGCCGGGACGCGGGCCCGGGGTCGGGGCACCGGGGACGCGGGTCGCCGGCGACTGCGCCGCGGGGGCCGGAGCCGGAGCCGGAGCCGGAGCCGGAGCCGGAGCCGGGGTCGGGGCAGGTGCCACAGGGGCGGACGGCGCGGCCGGAGCCGCGGCGGCCGGGGCCTGCGGGGGACGCGGACCCGGGCGCGGGGCGGGCTTGGGAGCGGCCGCCTGGCCACCACCGTTGCCGCCGCCGTTGGCACCAGACGCGACGAAGGCCTCCCGGAGCCGCCGGGCCACGGGGGCCTCGACGGTCGAGGAGGCGGACTTCACGAACTCGCCCTGCTCCTTGAGCTTGGCGAGCACGGTCTTGCTGTCGACACCGAACTCCTTGGCGAGTTCGTGTACGCGGGCTTTGCCTGGCACGGATCTCCTCTTTGTGAGGCCGGCGGCTGGCCCGCGCGACCTCGTCGTCAGTACTGCATGGTCTGGCTTGTCATCGTGGGGACTTCACGGCTTGCTCATCCGACGACGTCTCGCTCTCGACGTGCGGCCCCGCCGGGTGCGGGTCCGTCTGTGTTGGTGCGGTTGTCGTTCGTGCGTGCTCGCCCGTCCGGGACCCGCTCCCCGGAAGCGCCACAGGCGCGCCGAGGACGTGCTCCCGGAGCGGACCGGCCTCCACCGGGGAGCCGCCGCCTCCGGGGAGGCGCAGCGCCCGGGGGAAGGCCCGGCGTCGCTCCGCTGCGTGCAGGCACTCCGGGGTGGGGTGCAGCGAGGCACCCCGGCCGGGGAGCCTCCGTCGCGGATCGGGGACGAGTGCCCCGTCCCGCGCGACGACGCGCAGCAGGTCGGTGACCGGAGCGCGCTTCCGGCAGCCCACACAGGTGCGCACCGGGATCGACGTTTCGGCCACCCTGCACTCTAGCGCGCTGAGGGCCCCGGGTGTTCCGGGCTCCGGCCACCGGGCACCCGACCGGGGCGTGCGCCTCCACCCGGCCCCCCGAGGCGGCCGCCGCGCGCGGCGGCCGCGCCCGAGCGCAGCGGCGCGCGCCCGACGCCCGGCGAGGGCGTGGCGTCGTCGAGCTGGGCGTCGCTGCGGATGTCGATCCGGCAACCGGT
Organism: Geodermatophilus siccatus; assembly: GCF_900103785.1. Classification (GTDB taxonomy): domain Bacteria; phylum Actinomycetota; class Actinomycetes; order Mycobacteriales; family Geodermatophilaceae; genus Geodermatophilus; species Geodermatophilus siccatus. Next base: position 18,038 of record NZ_FNHE01000001.1, read on the forward strand.
CAGCCGCGCGGCCAGGCGGGCGTTCTGGCCCTCCTTGCCGATCGCCAGCGACAGCTGGTAGTCGGGGACGACGACCCGCACGGCCTTCGCCTGGCGGTCGACGAGCTGGGCGCTGGAGACCCGCGCCGGGCTCAGCGCCGAGGCCACGAAGGTCGCCGGGTCGTCGGACCAGTCAACGATGTCGATCTTCTCGCCGTGCAGCTCGCTCATGACGTTGCGCACGCGCTGCCCCATCGGGCCGATGCAGGCGCCCTTGGCGTTGAGCCCCGGCACCGAGGTGCGGACGGCGATCTTCGAGCGGTGACCGGCCTCGCGCGCGACCGCGACGATCTCGACGCTGCCGTCGGCGATCTCGGGGACCTCGAGGGCGAAGAGCTTGCGGACCAGGTTCGGGTGGGTGCGCGAGACGGTGACCTGCGGGCCGCGGTAGGTGCGGGCGACCGAGACGACGTAGGCCCTCAGCCGGCTGCCGTGGGGGTAGCTCTCCCCCGGCACCTGCTCGGCCGCGGGCAGCACCGCCTCGACCTTGCCGATGTCGACGAGCACCGTGCCGCTGGCGTTGCGCCGCTGGTCGGCCTGCACGATGCCGCTGACGATGTCGCCCTCCTTGCCCGCGTACTCGCCGAAGGTCTGCTCGTGCTCGGCGTCGCGCAGCCGCTGGACGATGACCTGCTTGGCGGTGCTGGCCGCGATCCGGCCGAAGTCCTGCGGGGTGTCGTCCCACTCGCGGACGACCTCGCCGTCCGGCCCCAGCTCCTGGGCGAGCACCGCGACCTCGCCGGTCTTGCGGTCGACGTGCACCCGCACGTGCTTGCTCGCGCCGTCGGCGTGCCGGTACGCGGTCACCAGGGCCGTCTCGATGGCCTCGATGACGGTGTCGGCCGGGATGCCCTTCTCCCGCTCGACCGCCTTGAGGGCGGTCACGTCGATGTTCACTGTCCTCCTCCGTCGTCGTCGTCCGCGGGATCCGGCTGCTCCGTGGCGTCCTGGGGCTCCCCACCCGCCCCCGGCTCGTGCCGGCCGAACTCCACCTGCACCCGTCCGGTGCCCAGCTCCTGCCACGGCACCTGCCGTCGGGTGGGCGGCCGCTTCTTCGCCCCGGGCTTGCCCTTCGCCTCCACCGCGAGGGTCACCCCGTCGCCGTCGACCTCCAGCACCCGTGCGGTCACCTGCTCGGTCGAGCCCGCGGGGCCCACGGCCACGGTGACCAGCCGCCCGGTGTTGCGCCGCCAGTGCCGCGGCTCGGTGAGCGGCCGGTCGACCCCGGGGCTGGTGACCTCGAGCACGTAGGGGGCGCTGCCGAACTCGCCGTCGTGCTCGTCGAGGGCCGTGGACACCGCGCGGCTGACCTCGGCGACGTCGTCGAGGGTCACGCCGGCGTCCCGGTCGACCACGACGCGGACGATGCTGCGCCGGCCGGCGGGGGTGACGACCAGCTCCTCGAGGTCGTACCCGGAAGCCTCGACGACCGGCGCGACCAGTCCGGCCATCCGGGTGGCGACGGGATCGGTGCGGGGGGCGGCGGACACGGCTCCCTCCCTCTCCTGGGCTCGGTCGGCGACACGCACGCGGTGGTGTGGAGCCGGTGTTCCGGCCCGCCGGGGGGACGGCGGACACGCCGTCGGCCCGGGACCGGGCAGAGGGTCAGGCTACCGCTCCGGCCGCGGGCCCGAGACCGGGCGGCCGGGGACGGACCCGCCCGCCGTGTGCTCCCGGCCCGGCGGAGACCGGGCTGAGAGGATGGGGGTGATGGCCTCCCTCGCTCCGCCCGCTCCCGCGGGCCTCCCCCGTCGCGCCTTCCTCGCGGCCTCGGCCGGGCTCGCGCTGCTGGCCGCCGGCTGCACCGCGGGCTCCTCGGGCGCCCCGGCGGTGAGCACCGAGGAGGCCGACCGGCTGGCCGGGCAGGTCGCCGTCCAGGAGGCGGTGGTCGCGGCCTACGCCGTGGCGACGACCGCCGATCCCGCTCTGGCCCTCAGCGACCTGCCCCTCAGCGACCTGGCCGCGCAGGCGGGCGAGCAGCTCGACCGGCTGCGCGCCGCCGCGCCGTCCTCGACGTCGTCGCCGTCCGCGTCCTCCCCCGCACCGCCGTCCCCGCCGCCCGGCGGGGACGTGCGCACCTGGCTGCGGGAGCAGGTGGCCGGCGCGGCCGCCTCCCACGCCGCGGCCTGCGTCCAGCAGACCGGTGCCCGGGCGGCCCTGCTGGGGGCGGTCGCCGCGGGGCTGCGCGGTCACGAGGCGGCCCTGGCGTGAGCGGAGGACGGGCACGTGGCTGACGACGGCGTCCTCGACGAGGGCACCGAGACCGCGGCGCTGCGGGAGGTGCTGGCCGCCGAGCACGCCGCCGTGTGGGGGTACGGCGCGGTGGGCGCGGCGCTGCCGCCGGACGCCCGCGAGCCCGTGGTGGCCGGCGACGTCGCGCACCGGGACGTCCGCGACCGGCTGGTGGCGCTGCTGGACGCCCGCGGTGCCGAGCCGGTGCCGCGCGAGGCCGGCTACACCCTGCCCTTCCCGGTCCTGTCGCCGGTGGACGCCGCCGCGCTGGCCGTCGTCCTCGAGGAGGGCGTGTCCGCGGCCTGGGTGCGGCTGCTCGACCAGGCGACCGAGCCGTCGGTGCGCGAGCTGGCGGTCGAGGAGCTGGGTGCCGCCGAGGTGCGCGCGGTCGGGTGGCGCGCCGCCGCCGGCCGGACGCCGGTCACCAGCGCCTTCCCCGGCCTGCCGCGGTAGGAGCTCTTCGCCCCCGATCGCCTCCGCTTCGTCGGGACGTTGCCCTGACCCGGCCGCCCCTCAGCCGCCCAGTCCGCCGAGGAAGGCGTCGGTCACGTCGACGGCCACGCTGCTGGACTGGCCGGTCTCCACCAGGACGGCGAAGGCCAGGTCGCCCTGCGGTCCGCCCAGCTGGTAGCCCATGAACCAGCCGTGGGCGTCGGGCGGGGTGCCGGTGCCGAACTCGGCGGTGCCGGTCTTGCCGTAGACCTCGCCGCGGTCGGCCAGCCCGTTCGCCGTCCCCGACAGCACCACCTCGCGCATCATCGGCCGCAGCGCGTCGAGCACGGCGGGGTCCGGGCCGGCGGGGACCTGTCCGGCGGGCTGCGCGCCGACGACCTCGACCGGCACCGCCGGGGTCCCGCTCGCGATCCCGGCGGCCACCAGGGCCAGCTGCGCGGGGCTCATCAGCACCTGGCCCTGGCCGATGGCGTTGGCCGCCTTCGTCGTCCCGGTGCTGTCCGCGGGCACCTCGCCGCTGAACACGTCGACGGGCAGCTGCCAGTCGGTGCCCACGCCGTAGGAGGCGGCGGCGTCGGCCAGCGCGTCGTCGGGCAGCTGCAGCCCCTGCTGCATGAAGGTCGTGTTGCAGGACTCGGCGAAGGCCTCGGTGAACGGGACCGTGCCCAGGTCGAACTGGTCGGCGTTCTCGAACTCGCGCCCGTCGACGACGAAGGTGCCGGGGCAGGCGACCGGCGTCTGCGGGGTCAGCGTGCCGGTGGCCAGGAGCGCGGTGGCGCTGATCGTCTTCATGCTCGACCCCGGCGGGTACTGGCCGGTGAACGCGTTGCCGGCCGCGGCGGCCTCGTTGGAGGAGACCGCGACGATCTCCCCGGTGCCGGGCCGGACGACGACCAGGTGGGTCGGCAGCTGCTGGGTGGCGACGGCGGCGTCGGCGGCGGTCTGCACCGCGCGCACCAGCGGCGTCTGCACCGGCGTGCCCGGCACCGGCTCGACCGCGTCGACCTGGCGGCCGGCGTCCCCGGTGGCCTCGTCGGTGCTGACGACGGAGACGGTGAAGCCGGGGGTGCCGGTCAGCTGCTCCTGCAGGGCGCGCTGCAGCCCGGACAGGCCCAGCCCGTCGCCGGCGGCGTACACCGGGGTGCCGTCCTGCGCGGTCTCCTCGAGCACCTCGGCGGTCGCCGGGCCGACCCGGCCCAGCAGGGCCGAGGCGAAGCGGGGGCTGGGGGCCAGCAGCCGGGTGTCGGTGGGGAACACCGCGCCGGGCAGGTCGAAGACCTGCGCGCGGATGGCCTCGAAGTCCGGACGGCGCAGCGTGATGACCGGCACGAACCGGCCCGCGGGCGCGGCCTGGACGTCGGCGACGATCTCGTCGGCCGGGATCCCGGTGGCCGACGACAGCCCCGCCGCGAGCGCCGGCAGGTCGGTGACCTGGGCGGGGTCGACGCCGACGTTGACGACCTCGGTCGGGGCGAACAGCGGCTGCCCGGCCGCGTCGGTGATGTCGGCCCGCTCGGGCAGCTCGCGCTCCAGCAGCAGGCGCTGGCCCTCCCCCAGCTCCGGGTGCACCAGGGTCGGCTCGGCGACGACGTCCCAGCCCTCCTCGGCCTCCCGCAGCCGCAGGGTGGCGGGGTAGCTCCAGCCGGGGGCGGCGGCGAGGTCCCAGGTGGCGGTCCAGTCGACGGTGGCGGTGCCGTCCTCGACGGTCACCTGCCCGACCTCGGGGCTCAGCACGGCCTCGGGCAGGTCGGTCGCGGTCTGCTCGAGCAGGGCGGTCGCGACGTCGGGGTCCGTGGTGGCGCCGGCGGCGGCCGCGGTGTCCCCGGCCGCCCAGTCGGCGAGGAAGGCCTCGGCCGCGGAGCGGACGTCGTCCTCGGCGTCGCCGGAACAGGCCGCCAGCACCGGCACGGCGAGCAGCGTGAACGTGGACCCCAGGACCGTCCCCCGACGTGTGCGCACGGGGAGACAGCGTTCCAGACGAGGACGTCCATCCCCGGGAGGCCGACCCCTCCCGGCCCCCTGAGCCCGGTGACGTGTGGAACGGCGACCCTTCAGAACAGGACGCTGGCGAACTGCCCGACCTCGTGGAACCCGACCCGGGCGTAGGCGGCGCGGGCGGAGGCGTTGAAGTCGTTGACGTAGAGGCTGACCACCGGCGCGATCGCGGTGCGCGCGTACTCGACGACGGCCGCGGTGCCGGCGGCGCCGATGCCGCGGCCGCGGTGGGCGGGGGCGACCCAGACGCCCTGCACCTGGCAGACGCCGCGGGAGACCGCGCCGATCTCGGCCTTGAACAGCACCTCGCCGCCCTCGATCCAGGCCAGCGACTGGCCGGCGCGGACGAGGTCGGCGACGCGGGCGCGGTAGCCGACGCCGCCGTCCACCCGCAGCGGGCTGACCCCGACCTCCTCGGTGAACATGGCCACCGCGGCCGGCAGCAGGACGTCGAGCTCGACCGGCCGCACCGGGCGCACCCGCGGCTCCGGGGCGATCGCCGGCGGGCCCTCGATGGCCAGCAGCGGCTGGCGGGGCCGGTGGTCGCGGGCCGGTCCCCACGAGGGCTCCAGCAGCTCCCACAGCGGGTCCACGGAGGCGGCCGGGCCGACGATGGTCGAGCAGCGCCGTCCGGCGCGGCGGGCGCGCTCGGCGAAGGCCGTGGCGGCCGGCTGCTCGGCCCCCGGCAGGGCGAACGGGATCAGGTTCGCCCCGGCCAGGCAGATCGCGTCCAGCGAGCGCCCGCTGTCCAACCCCCACAGCGGGGCGCCGAGGGCCGCGGCGGAGGTGCCGACGGCCTCGACGCGCCCGGCGATGACGCAGGCCGCCACCGGGTCGCTGGCGAGCAGGGCACGGACCGCGGGCTCGTCGGTCTCGTCGAGGACCCGCGCCGTCGGCGAGCGCAGCACCGGACCGGACCGGTCAGCTGACGGTGACGACGGGCGGGCCGGACGGCGTGCCCTCGTCGACGGCCGCACCGGCGAGGCGCATGGCCTCCTCGATCAGGGTCTCGACGATCTGCGACTCGGGCACGGTCTTGATCACCTCGCCCTTCACGAAGATCTGCCCCTTGCCGTTGCCCGACGCCACGCCGAGGTCGGCCTCGCGGGCCTCGCCCGGGCCGTTGACGACGCAGCCCATGACGGCCACCCGGAGGGGCACCTCGAGCCCGTCGAGGCCCGCGGTGACCTCGTCGGCCAGCGTGTAGACGTCGACCTGGGCGCGCCCGCAGGACGGGCAGCTGACGATCTCCAGGCCGCGCTGGCGCAGGTTCAGCGACTCCAGGATCTGGGTGCCGACCTTGACCTCCTCGGCCGGCGGGGCCGAGAGGGAGACGCGGATGGTGTCGCCGATGCCCTGGGAGAGCAGCGCGCCGAAGGCGACCGCGGACTTGATGGTCCCCTGGAAGGCCGGGCCGGCCTCGGTGACCCCGAGGTGCAGCGGGTAGTCGCACTGGGCGGCCAGCAGTTCGTAGGCGCGCACCATGACCACGGGGTCGTTGTGCTTGACCGAGATCTTGATGTCGCGGAAGTCGTGCTCCTCGAACAGCGAGCACTCCCACAGCGCCGACTCGACCAGCGCCTCGGGCGTGGCCTTGCCGTACTTGGCCAGCAGCCGCTTGTCCAGCGACCCGGCGTTGACGCCGATCCGGATCGGGATGCCGGCGTCCTTGGCCGCCCTGGCGATCTCGCCGACCTTGTCGTCGAACCTCTTGATGTTGCCGGGGTTGACCCGGACGGCGGCGCAGCCGGCGTCGATCGCCGCGAAGACGTAGCGCGGCTGGAAGTGGATGTCGGCGATGACCGGGATCTGCGACTTCCTGGCGATGATCGGCAGCGCCTCGGCGTCGTCGGTGTCCGGGACGGCGACCCGCACGATCTGGCAGCCCGAGGCGGTGAGCTCGGCGATCTGCTGCAGCGTGGCGTTGATGTCGGCGGTCTTGGTCGTCGTCATCGACTGCACGCTGACCGGGTGGTCACTGCCGACGCCGACGTCGCCGACCATGAGCTGACGCGTCTTGCGCCGGGGAGCGAGGACGGGCGGGGGTACGGCGGGCATGCCGAGACCGACGGGGATGGCCATGACCACGAGTATCGCCCTCCGTCACACGTCGGTGCCGGTGACGTGGGGGGGAACACCCGCCGCACACCCGCCGCGGCTACTGCAGGGTGACCGGGTTGACGACGTCGGCGATCAGCAGCAGGCCCGACAGCGCGACGAACAACCCGGCGACGACGTAGGCGACCGGCATGAGCCGGGCGATGTCGAACGGCCCCGGGTCGGGCCGGCCGCGCAGCCGGGCGACGACCGAGCGCGCCTTCTCGTACAGCGCGCCGGCCACGTGCCCGCCGTCGAGCGGGTAGATCGGCAGCAGGTTGAACAGGAACAGCACCAGGTTGACGCTGGCCAGCAGCTGGAAGAAGAAGCTGACCTTCTCGGTCGTGGTGAAGTCCTCGAAGGCGAAGACCTCACCGGAGATGCGGCTGACGCCGACGACGCCGATCGGCCCGTTCGGGTCGCGCTCCTCCCCCAGGAAGGCCGCGCGGAACAGCTGCGGGATCCGCTCGGGGATCTCGATCAGCCGGTCCACGGAACGGACGAGGACGTCGCCGATGTAGCCGGGGACGGCGGTGACCGGCTGCCGGACGTAGGTCTGCGCGGCGCTGACCCCGATGTAGCCGACCGTCTGGGTGCCGTCGGCCTCGCCGTCGCCGTCCCGGTCGACGCGGATGGTGTTGGCGATGGGGGTGACCGTGAGGTCCAGCCGCTGGGTGTCGCCGTCGACGTCGCGGTCCACGGTGAGGACGATCGGCGTGCCGGTGCTGACCCGGATGGCGTCCTGGACCTGCTGCCAGCCGGTGGCCCGGTCGTCCTGGGCGGCGTCGGGGACCTGGCTGACCGGCCGGCCGTCGATGGCGACGATCGTGTCCCCGGCCCGCAGACCGGCCGCGGCCGCCGGCGAGAGGGCCGCGTCGTCGGGGCAGGTGGTGGCGCTCGAGGTGGCGGGCAGCACGCACTCGGGGACCGAGGCGATGGTGGTCGTCGTCCCGGGGACGCCGAAGCCCACCAGCACGACGGTGAAGAAGACGACCGCCAGCACCAGGTTGTGGAAGGGGCCGGCGAACATCACGATGACCCGCTGCCACCAGGGCTTGGCCCAGAAGACCCGCCCCTCGTCACCGGGGCGGACGTCGTCGAGCGCCGCGCCGCGGACCTCGGCGATGAACGAGCGCATGCGGGTCGCCCGCTTGCTCTCGTTCTCCTCGGCCGGCGGGATCATCCCGATGATGCGGATGTAGCCGCCGAGCGGGACGGCCTTGACGCCGTACTCGGTCTCCCCGCGCGTGCGGGAGAAGACGGTCGGGCCGAAGCCGACCATGAACTGCGGGACCCGCATGCCGAACTTCCGGGCCCAGGCGAAGTGCCCGTACTCGTGGAAGGCGATCGAGAGCAGCAGTCCGAGCGCGAAGAGGACGATCCCGAGGACGGTGAGGAGTGCTCCGCTCAGTTCAGCCTCCGGCGATGACGCCGCGGGCGTGCTCCCGGGCCCACTTCTCCGCGGCCAGCACGTCCTCGACGCAGGTGGGTGCGCCGAGGTCCGGCGCGTCGTCGAGGGTACGCGCGACGAGGTCGACGATGCCCCGGAACGGCAGCCGACCCACCAGGAAGGCGGCGACCGCCTCCTCGTTGGCGGCGTTGTAGAGCGCCGGCACCACGCCCCCCGCCTCACCGGCGGAGCGGGCCAGCGACACGGCGGGGAACGCCGCGTCGTCCAGCGGGGCGAACTCCCAGCTGCTCGCCGTCGACCAGTCCAGCGCCGGCTGCACGTGCGGCAGGCGGTCGGGCCAGGCCAGGGCCAGCGCGATGGGCAGCCGCATGTCCGGCAGGCTGGCCTGGGCGAGGGTCGCGCCGTCGGCGAAGGTCACCATCGAGTGCACGATCGACTGCGGGTGCACGACCACGTCGATGTCGGCGAAGGGGACGTCGAACAGCAGGTGCGCCTCGATGAGCTCCAGGCCCTTGTTGACCAGGGTCGCCGAGTTGATCGTCACGACCGGGCCCATGTCCCAGGTCGGGTGGGCCAGCGCCTGCTCGACGGTGACGTCGGCCAGCTCGGCGGCGCTGCGGCCGCGGAACGGCCCGCCGCTGGCGGTGAGCACCAGCCGGGCCACCTCGCCGCGCGCGCCGCCGCGGAGGCACTGGGCCAGCGCCGAGTGCTCGGAGTCGACCGGCACCAGCTGCCCGGGTGCGGCTGCGGCGGTGACCAGCGCCCCGCCGGCCACGAGCGACTCCTTGTTGGCCAGCGCGACGGTGCGGCCGGCCCGCAGCGCCGACAGCGTGGGCCGCAGCCCGATCGAGCCGGTGATGCCGTTGAGGACGACGTCGGCCGGGCGGGCGGCGAGCTCCTCGGCCGCCCGCGGTCCGGCGAGGATCTCCGGCAGCGCGAACTCGCCCCTCGACCAGCCGCGCTTGGACGCCGCGGCGTAGAAGGCCAGCTGGAGGTCCTGGGCGGCGGTCGCCCGCGCGACGGCGACGGTGCGGACGCCGAGGGACAGCGCCTGCTCGGCCAGCCGGGCGACGTCCCCACCGCCGGCGGCCAGGCCGGTGATCCGCAGCCGGTCGGGGTTCTGCTCGGCCACCGCGATCGCCTGCCGGCCGATCGACCCGGTGGAGCCCAGCACCGTCACCTCGCGCACGCCGTCCACGGGCGCATCCTCCCCGACGCGCCGCCCTCCCTCGGCGGGTGCCGCCGACAGGGTGCTGGCAGGATGGTGGCGTGAGCGAGCAGACCCACCGCGAGCGGATCTCCGTGGACCACCCCGCGACCGGGCGGGTCAACCAGCCGGGGCGCGAGGAGGGCGTCGTCCGGGCCGGGGCTCCGCCCGTCGAGCACGAGCGCCCCGAGGACTGGGGCTGGCACGGCGAGACCGGCAGGTGGGGCCGCGTGGGCGCGGTCGTCGCGACGCTGTTCATGCTCGCGTACCTCGTCGGCAACCACGAGGGCCGGATCGAGGACATCTGGGTGGTCTCCATCGCCGCCCTGATGGTCCTGATCCTGCTGCTCGACTGGCGGCGCCGCCGCAACGCCTGGCGCGCCAAGTAGCGCTCGGACCTCGAGAGGCCCGTCCCCTGCTGGGGGGCGGGCCTCTCGCCGTCGCGGGGCCGGCGGGGTCGCCACGGGCCGTGGTGACCGCCGCACCAGGAGGACGTCGCGGACCGACCGGGACCGGATGTCACGTGTTGCCTCCACGCCCTGGTAGCCGGCCCCAGGTGTGACGGATGCGCCACCGGAGACTCCTGGATCGACGTCGGCAAGTTCTACCGACAAACCGTCAAGAGTTGGTGACTCTCAGCTACAGCTCGGGCGGCTTCCAGTCGATAGACAGGTCGAGAGAAGTCCGGAGCGCCCGGACTCCTGACCGAGCGGAGAGCCCCCGATGTTCCGCACCACCACCCGCACCGCCCTGGTGACCGGGCTGACCCTCAGCACGGCCGCCGCCGTCGTCGGCCTCGGCGCCGGCATCGCCTCCGCGGAGACCACGGAGCTCCCGGCTCCGGTCCTGTCGCCGACCACCGTCGTCGCCGGGCAGGAGTCGAAGCTCGTCCTGTCCGGATCCGGGTGCGCCGAGGCCCCGGGGGGCGTCGAGGCCGGCGCCTACGCCTACTTCGAGGTCGGCGAGGACGTCGAGGGCAACGGCATGCAGACCTTCGACGACGGGACCTGGGAGTTCGACCTGACCGTCTGGGACGCGGTGCCCCCCGGCAAGTACGCCGTCCAGGCGGTGTGCGACCTCTACACGCACGAGGTCGACTACCCGCTGGTGTACGTGACCGTCGTCGCCCCGGAGACCGCCGCCCCGGCGCCCGTGACCACGACCCCCTCCGCGCCCACGACCACGGCGCCCGAGGTCAAGCCGACCGGGACCGTTCGGGGCACGCAGGCCAACACCCCGGGTGTCGCCAGCCCGGACACGGGCTCGGCCACCGGTGACAGCGCGGCCCCGGGCCGCAAGGTCGTCAAGGTCCTCACCGGCTTCAAGCCCGGCGAGGTCGTCACCGTGACCCTGCACTCGACCCCGCAGACCGTCGGCAGCGCCACCGCCGACGCCAACGGCACCGTGACCGTCGAGTTCACCGTCCCGGCCGGCACCCCGACCGGCGAGCACACCCTGGTCTACGAGGGCAACATGGGCACCTACTTCCAGGAGTCCTTCTCCGTGACCGCGGCCGCGGCCACCTCGAACGCGTCGTCCTCGAGCCTGGCCTACACCGGCGCCGACGTCGCCCTCCCGCTGGGCCTGGGCGTGGGTGCCCTGGCGCTCGGTGGCGGCCTGGTGTTCGCCGCCCGCCGCCGGTCCGCGGAGGGCTCGCAGGCCTGAACGTGACCGCACCGCACGACCCCGACGCCGGCCAGGGCTCCCCTGGCCGGCGTCGGCCGTTTCCGGCACGGCGGTGGTGGACGCGCGCCGTCCTTGCCGTCCTCGTCCTGCTGCTGGTCGCGGCCGGCGTCGACGTGGCGCTGCTCGCCGGCCGCGTCGACGAGGTGGAGGTGGACCTCGCTGCCGACGACTCCGAAGGCCGCACCTGGGTGCTCGTGGGCCTGGACTCGCGGGAGCAGCTGCCGGCCGGCGCCGACCCCGCCGACTTCGGCAGCGCCGCGGACGTCCCCGGCGCCCGGGCCGACGTGGTGGTCGTCGTCCACCAGACCGACGCCGGGACCACGGTGCTGTCGGTCCCGCGCGACCTCGTCGTCCTCTCCGGCCGCACCGGCGAGCGCCTGGCCCTCACCTGGCTGGACGGTCCGGAGGCCACCGTCGACGTGCTCTGCGGCCTCGGGATCCCCACCGACCACCTGGTCACCGTCGACCTGGCCGGCTTCGCCGCCGTGGTCGACGCCGCCGGCGGCGTGGACGTCGACGTCCCCGAGCCGGTGCGCGACGAGCCGGCCGGCCTGCTGCTGACCCGCGCCGGCCGGCAGCACGTGGACGGCGCCACCGCGCTGGCCCTCGTCCGCTCCCGGCACCCCGAGCACCTGGTGGTCGGCGCGTGGGTGCCCGCGCCGGTCGACCCGGACGGGCGCGCCGACACCGCCGGAGTCGTCCTCGCCGCGCTGACCGACCGGGTGCACGCGGCCTGGTCGCGGCCGGCGCGGCTGCAGGCCCTCGCCTGGGCCGTCTCCGACGCGGTCGCCGTCGACCCGGGGACCTCCCCGACCGACCTGCTCGCGCTGGCCCGCGCCGACCTCGGCCCGGTGACCGTCCTGCCGGCCGGGGAGCCGTTCGGCGGGACGCTGGCGCGTCCCCCCACGGCCGACACCACGGCCGCCGTCGCCGCGGCCGGGATGTCCTGCGGCGGCTGACGGACGTCAGGAGACGCCGACGCCGATCGCCAGCCCGATCGCGTAGGTGACCCCGGCCGCGACCGCGCCGAAGAGCAGCTGCCGCAGGGCGGCGTACCACCAGGGCCGGGGGGTGAAGCGCGACGACAGCGCGCCCGCCGTGGCCAGGCCCACCGCCCCGCACACCAGGGCGGCGGCGAGGACGGAGAAGCCGAGCAGGTAGGGCAGCAGCGGGATCACCGCGCCGGTGCCGAAGGTGAGGAACGAGGAGACCGCCGCCGTCCACGGTGAGGGCTTGTCGGCCGGGTTGAGCCCCAGCTCGGCGACGACGTGCAGCCGCAGCGCCGTGTCGGGGTCGCGGTGCAGCTGGACGGCGACCTGCTGGGCGAGGTCGCCGTCCACGCCCCGCACCCGGAGCATCTGCACCAGCTCGGCGAGCTCGCCGCGCGGGTTGCGCTCGAGCTCGCGGCGCTCCTTCTCGACCTCGAGGTCGAGCTGCTCGTTCTGCGTGCGCACCGAGGTGTACTCCCCCAGCGCCATGGAGATCGCCCCCGCCACCAGGCTGGCCACGCCGGAGAGCACGATCGTCCGGGACGAGGCCCCGCCGCCGCCCACGCCGGCCACCAGGGCCGTGTTGGTCACCAGCCCGTCCATCGCGCCGAAGACCGCGGCGCGCAGCCAGCCGCCGGAGACGTCGGCGTGGCTGTGCTCGTGCGCCTCGGCCTGCGGGGCCTCGGCACTCACGCGTCGGCCTCGGCACCCAGTTCCACGGGCGGCTCGAGGGACGGCTGCGGCAGGGCCACGGTCGGGACGCCGTCCACCCGGTCGGCCGCGGCGAGCTGACCGCACGCGCCGTCGATGTCCTGGCCGCGGGTGTCGCGGACCGTCGTCGGCACGCCGTGCGCCCGCAGCCGCGCGACGAACTCGCGCTGCGCGGGCAGCGGGCTGGCGTCCCAGCGGCTGCCCGGCGTCGGGTTCAGCGGGATGAGGTTGACGTGCGCCCGCCGGTCGGCGAGCAGCCGGCCGAGCAGGTCGGCGCGCTCGGGCTGGTCGTTCACGTCGCGGATGAGGGCGTACTCCACCGAGTACCGGCGGCCGGTGCGCGCGGCGTAGGCGTCGGCGGCGTCGACGACCTCGTCGACCTTCCAGCGCGTGTTGATCGGCACCAGGGTGTCGCGCAGCTCGTCGTCGGGCGCGTGCAGGCTCACCGCGAGGGTGGCGTGCAGCCCCTCCTCGGTCAGCCGCCGGATCGCCGGGACGACGCCGACGGTGGACACCGTGATCGAGCGCTGGGACAGCCCCAGCCCGTGCGGCGCGGGCGTCACCAGGGCGTCGAGGGTCTTGCGGACGCGCGCGTAGTTCGCCAGCGGCTCCCCCATGCCCATGAAGACGACGTTGGACAGCCGGCCGGGCCCGCCGGGGACCTCGCCGTTCGCCATCGCCGCGGCCGCGGCGACCGCCTGGCCGATGATCTCCGCGGCCGAGAGGTTGCGGGTCAGCCCGTTCTGGCCGGTGGCGCAGAAGGGGCAGGCCATGCCGCAGCCGGCCTGGCTGGAGATGCAGACGGTGGCCCGGTCCGGGTAGCGCATGAGCACGCTCTCGACCAGGGCGCCGTCGTGCAGCCGCCACAGCGTCTTGCGGGTGCGGCCGCCGTCGGCGCTCAGCGTCCGCACCGGCGTGAGCAGGCCGGGCAGCAGCGCGCCGGTGAGCTCCTCGCGCACCGCGGCCGGCAGGTCGGTCATCTGCGCCGGGTCGGTCACGCCCCGGTAGAAGTGCCGGGCGAGCTGGTCGGCCCGGAAGGCCGGCTGGCCCAGCTCGGTGACCGCGGCGCGGGCCTCCTCGCGGGTGAGGTCGGCGAGGTGGCGTGGCGGCTTGCCCCGGCGGGGGGCCTCGAACACGAGGGGGAGGGCAGTCATGGCTCCCCCATGGTCCCACCCCGTGGCCCCCGTCGGGCCGGCCCGCGGGGGAGATCACGTTCCCGGGCCGGGCACCTCCGGCGGGAGCGGGAGCTCGGTGGGCCCGGGCACGTCGGACGGCGTCGAGGTGTCACCCCCGGGGACGCCCGACTCCCCCGACTCCCCCGGCCCCTCGGTGCCCTCCCCCGATCCCTCCGGGTCCGTCGAGGACGGCGACTCGGGTGTGGTCGGGGACTCCGGACCGCTGGTCCCGTCGCCGTCCGTCCCGTCGCCCTCCGTCCCGTCGCCCTCCGTGCCGTCGCTCTCGGTCACGTCGTCCGAGGTGTCGTCCGTCGTCTCGTCGGGGCCGGTCCGGTCCGTCGGCTCCACGACCGAGGTGGGGTCCGATGCGGACTCGGGGCCCTCGGGCTCCGAGGGGGCGCCGCCGGTGTGGGCCGGGCCGGTCGTCCCGGGAACGGCGACCGGCACGACCGGTGCCGGGGTCCTGGCGGGGCGCGGGGGCGCCGCGACCGCGATCCGCGGCCGTGCCCCGGTGGCGTCAGCGGAGCGCGGGGGTGCGGGAGCGGCAGGCACCGGCGGCGCGGGCGGCGGCGGTGCCACCGTCGTCGCGGGCGGGGTCGCCGGCGCGGGGGCCGGCGTCGGTCGAGGGGTGGCGCGGCCGGACACCGCCGGTGCGGAGGTGGTCGGCGTGGCGGCGTCCGCGGCCGGGACCGGGGTGTCGGGCCGGGGTGCCAGCAGCGTCGCCGCGGCGACCGCCCCGGCGACGAGCAGCCCGGCCACCACCGAGAGGGCGCGTCGACGCGACGGGGCGCGGGCGCCGACGACGACGCGGACGGGTGCGGGCTGCAGGAGCGCGACGGTCGCCTCGGGGGCCTCGAGGGCCTCGGCCGGCCCGGCGGTCGCCTCGGCCGGCCCGGCGGTCGCGGTGACGGGTCCGGCCGACCCGTCGTCGGGGTCCGCGGTCGGGAGGTCGTCGACGGGAACCGCCGCCGGTGCGAGGTCCGGCTCGGGGACGGGCTGGTCCTCCGCGCCCGGCGCCTCCTCGACGTCCTCGACGTCCCCGACGTCCTCCTGGTCCTCCGTGTCGAGCGCGCCCTCGGCGTCCGGCCGGTCCTCCTGGTCCGGTTCGCGCACGGGGTCGGGCGTGGGGTCGACGTCCACGGTCGGGTCGGTGTCCGCCTCCCCGCTGTCGGGCTCGGGGTCCGGCTCCCCGGCGTCCGGCTCGGGAGCGGCGTCCTCGACGGGCGCCCCGCCCGTCTCGTCGCCCAGCCACTCGGGCAGCCAGGCGTCGTCCCAGTCGGTCGGCTCGGGCGTCCCGTCGGGAGCGCCGGGATCGGCCGGGACCGGCAGCTGGTCGTCGTCCGGATGACTGGAGCCCATGTCCTCCCCTGCCTCGCCGGGTGCGGTGCCGTCTCCCTGTCATCGGCAGCCGCGACCCGGGACGGCACCTGGCGCGCCGTGGGCTCGGCAGGTGAGCCGCGCCACGTCCTGCCACGCTGGCCGGCATGAGCCGGCTCGCCGACGTGGACCTGACCCTGCAGCTGTCCAAGAGGGAGGAGAAGGAGCAGCTCAAGGCCGTGCAGAAGCGGCTGGTGCACCTGCGTCTGCTCCTGGGCGGGCAGATCGGGCCGGGCGAGATCGGGCCGCCGCTGCTGGTGCTGTTCGAGGGCTGGGACGCCTCGGGCAAGGGTGGCGCGATCAAGCGCCTGGTCGAGCGGCTCGACCCACGGCACGTCCGGGTCGCCCAGTTCGCCGCCCCCACGCACGACGAGAAGCGGCACCACTTCCTGTGGCGCTTCTGGCCGGTCCTGCCCGGCTGGGGCGGGATGGCCGTGCTCGACCGCACCTGGTACGGGCGGGTGCTCGTGGAGCGGGTCGAGGGCTTCGCGACCGAGGAGGCCTGGCGCCGTGCCTACGGCGAGATCGTCGACCTGGAGTCGACCCTCGCCGCCGAGGGCACCGTGGTCGTCAAGTTCTGGCTGCACCTCTCACCCGAGGAGCAGCTGCGCCGTTTCGAGTCCCGCCGCGGCGACCCCTACCGCGCGTGGAAACTCACCGACGAGGACTGGCGCAACCGCGAGAAGCGCCCGGCCTACGAGGCGGCGGTCGAGGAGATGCTGGAGCGGACCGACACCCCGGCGGGCCCCTGGCACGTGATCGCCGCGGAGGACAAGCGGTGGGCGCGGGTGGCGGTGGTCCGCACGGTCTGCGAGGCCGTGGAGGCGGCCCTGACCGCCCGGGGCATCGACCCGGACCCCCCGCTCACGTGAGACCCGACCGGGCGTGCTGCCGGATCCAGGCGTGCATCGCGATGCCCGCCGCCACGCCGGCGTTGATCGACCGCGTGGAGCCGAACTGGGCGATGGAGACGGTCGTCGAGGCGGCCGCGCGGGCCTCCGGTGTCAGCCCCGGCCCCTCCTGGCCGAAGAGCAGCACGCACCGCTCCGGCAGGTCGGCGGTCTCCAGCGGGACCGCGCCCGGTCCGGTGTCGACGGCGACCAGTGGCAGCTCCTCCCGCGCCGCGTGGGCGGCCAGCGCGCCGACGTCCGGGTGGTGGCGCAGGTGCTGGTAGCGGTCGGTGACCATCGCCCCTCGGCGGTTCCAGCGACGGCGGCCCACGATGTGCACCTCGGCGGCCAGGAACGCGTTGGCCGTCCGCACCACCGTCCCGATGTTGAGGTCGTGGCCGAAGTTCTCGATCGCGACGTGGAACGGGTGCCGGCGGGCGTCGAGGTCGGCGACGACCGCCTCCACCGTCCAGTAGCGGTAGCGGTCGGCGACGTTGCGCCGGTCGCCGTGCGCGAGCAGCTCGGGGTCGTAGCGCGGGTCCGCGGGCCACGGCCCGGGCCAGGGGCCGACGCCCACCGTCGTCCCCCACTCCGTCGGGCCAGCCTCGCCGTCCACGCGGCCGATCGTCTCCCACGCACCGGACGGCCGTGCGCCCCGGGGCAGGATCGGCGGACGTGACCGACGGCGTCCTGGTCCACCTCACCGACCCGGCGGCCTGGCGAGCGGCGCTGGACACCGGGGCGCTGCGCCCGCCGTCCCTGGCGGGTGAGGGCTTCGTGCACCTCTCCACGCCGGAGCAGGTGCACCTGCCGGCCGGGCGGCTGTTCCCCGGACGGCGGGACCTCGTGCTGCTCGTCGTCGACCCCGCGCGGCTGACCGGCCCGGTGCGCTGGGCCCCCGGCGTGCCCGGCGACCCGCCCGGCGTGCGCTTCCCGCACCTGCACGGTCCGCTGCAGACCAGCGCCGTCGTCGCCGTGGTCCCGTACCGGCCGCCCGCCGAGCCGGTGCTCCCCCGGCCGGACGACGCGCTCGGCCGCGCGCGGGCGCTGTGGCTGTCGGTGCGGACCCGGCGGGCCGCCGAGGTGCGCGACGTCCCCGGTGGGGTGGCGGTGCTGGACCCGCGCTTCCCGCACTCCTGGGACGACAACCGGCTGGTCCTGTCGCACCCGGTCGATGCCGGCACGGTGGCGGCCAGCGTGGCGGCGGTGGCCGCCGACGCAGGGTGGCCGCACCTCGCCGCCACGCTGGCCTGGTCGGGTGCGGACGACGTGGCGCGCGAGCTCACCGGCCACGGGTGGCGGGCCGAGGAACTGGTGGTGATGGCCCGCCCGGCCACGCCGCCGCTCCCGGGACGCCGCGCGGAGGCCGTCGACCAGCGCGAGGTGCACGACCTCTGGGAGCGCTCCTGGCGGCGCGACCTGCC
This sequence comes from Geodermatophilus siccatus, assembly GCF_900103785.1. GTDB lineage: Bacteria > Actinomycetota > Actinomycetes > Mycobacteriales > Geodermatophilaceae > Geodermatophilus > Geodermatophilus siccatus. The sequence continues at coordinate 35,724 of NZ_FNHE01000001.1, forward strand.
GACCTCGGAGGCCGACCTGGACGAGGTGGTGGCCCAGCTCATCGGCCGGGAGCACCGCAACGACCGGGTGGTCGCCGTCACCGACCTCGCCGTCCGGGAGGAGGGGCGGGTCGTCTCGGCCGGCCAGCTGCGCGTCGACGGGGCCACCGCCGCCTTCGAGTCGATGAACACCGACCCCGCGGCCCGCGGCCGCGGGCACGGCGACGCCGTCCTGGGGGCCGCGCTGGACCTCGCCCTCGAGCGCGGCTGCGACCTCGTGGTGCTGGAGGCCGACGCCACTGACTGGCCCCGGCACTGGTACGCCCGCCGCGGCTTCGCCGTCGTGGGGACGACGTGGGAGGTCTCGGCTCAGGCCGGGGCGACCACCGAGAGCAGCAGGTAGGCGACGGCGGCCGAGGGCAGCAGCGAGTCCAGCCGGTCCATGATGCCGCCGTGGCCGGGCAGCAGGTGGCCCATGTCCTTGATCCCGAGGTCGCGCTTGATCAACGACTCCCCCAGGTCGCCGGCGGTCGCGCTGACGGCCAGGGCGACGCCGAACAGCACCCCGCCCCACCACGGCCCACCGAGGGCGAGGGTGACGATCGGGGTGGCGATCAGCACGCAGGCGACGATCGAGCCGGCCATCCCCTCCCACGACTTCTTGGGGCTGACCGACGGCGCCATCGGGTGCTTGCCGAAGAGCACGCCCGCGGCGAAGCCACCGACGTCGTTGCCGACGACGGTGGCGATGAAGGCCAGCACGCGGGCCGCGCCGTCGTCCGGGACCAGCAGCAGGACGGCGAACCCGGCGAGCAGCGGGACGTACAGCGCCACCAGGACGCCGGCCGAGGCGTCGCGCAGGTAGCCGTCGGGCCCGTCACCCAGCCGCCACAGCAGGACGGCGAGGACGGTGAGCAGGAACGCCACCACGAGCCCGGAGGCCCCGCGGGTCCAGGCCAGCACGATCATCGCGACCGCGCCGACGAGCAGGGGCACGAGCGGGGCGCGCACGTTCCCGGCCTGCAGCGCCCGGGTCAGCTCGACGACGCCGGTGAGGATCGCCGCACCCAGCACGAGCAGGAACGCCGGCCGGTAGACCAGCAGCGAGACCAGGATGACCGCGCCCAGCCCGAGGCCGACGCCGATGGCCGCGACCATGTCCCGACCGGCGCGGCCGGGCTTCTTCGCCGGTGTCGGGACCAGGTCGGGGCCGACGGACTCGGTCGTCGACGTGGGCGGCTCGGTCTGCGTCGTCCCCGGCTCACGCCCGGACGGCCCGGCGGTCGCCGGCTCCGGCACGGCCAGCGGGGCCGTCCGCAGCTCGGTGACCGCCCGCGGCGGCGGCGGGGGCGGGGCCGGGCGCCGGCCGACGATCGGGATCGGCCCGGTGTCGGGGTCGGGGGTCATGGCAGGAGGGCCGGAGGGTTCAGACCTCGAGGAGCTCGGACTCCTTGTGCTTGACCGCCTCGTCGATGCCGTGCACGTGCTTGGCGGTCAGGTCGTCGAGCTCCTTCTCGGCGCGGCGCACGTCGTCCTCGCCGGCCTCGCCGTCCTTGGCGATGCGGTCGAGCTCCTCCTTGGCCCGGCGGCGCACGTTGCGGATGGCGACCTTGGCGTCCTCGCCCTTGGCGCGCGCCTGCTTGACCAGGTCGCGGCGGCGCTCCTCGGTCAGCTGGGGGAACACCACGCGGATGATCTGGCCGTCGTTGGTCGGGTTGACGCCGAGGTCGCTGTCGCGGATGGCCTTCTCGATGGCCGACAGCTGGCTGGTGTCGTAGGGCTTGATCACCGCCATCCGGGCCTCGGGCACGGTGATCGACGACATCTGCGGCACCGGCGTCGGCGCACCGTAGTAGTCGACCAGGACCTTGTTGAACATCGACGGGGCGGCGCGCCCGGTGCGCACCGAGCCGAGGTCCTCGCGCGCGACCGACAGGGCCTTGTCCATCCGCTCCTCGGCGTCGAGCAGGGTGTCGTCGATCACGGGTCTCTCCTCCTGGTGCGGCGGAGCACTCCGCCGCGGGTGCGGGTCTGCGGGCTGGCGGCAGCGGCGCTCAGGCCGGGTCGCTGATCAGCGTCCCGATCCTCTCACCTGCCACGGCACGGGCGATGTTGCCGTCGCGCAGCAGGTTGAACACGACGATCGGCATGCTGTTGTCCATGCACAGGCTGATGGCCGTCGCGTCGGCGACCTTGAGTTGCTTGGCGAGCACGGTGCCGTAGTCGAGGTCCTCGTACATGACGGCGTCCGGGTTGGTGCGGGGGTCGTCGTCGTAGACGCCGTCCACCCCGTTCTTGGCCATGAGCAGCACCTGGCAGCCGATCTCGAGGGCGCGCTGCGCGGCCACCGTGTCGGTCGAGAAGTACGGCATGCCGGCGCCGGCGCCGAAGATGACCAGCCGGCCCTTCTCCAGGTGCCGCACCGCCTTGCGCGGGATGTAGGGCTCGGCCACCTGCCCCATCTCGATCGCCGTCTGCACCCGGGTCTGCAGGCCGACCTGCTCGCAGAAGGCCTGCAGGGCCAGGCAGTTCATGACCGTGCCGAGCATGCCCATGTAGTCGGCGTGCCGGCGGTCCATGCCGGCCTGGGACAGCTCGGCCCCGCGGAAGAAGTTGCCGCCGCCGACCACCACGGCGACCTGCGTGCCGCCGTGGACGACATCGGCCAGCTGGGTCGCGATGCTCTGCACGATGTCGGAGTCGACGCCCACCTTGCCGCCGCCGAAGGCCTCTCCGGACAGCTTGAGCAGGACCCGCTTGTAACCCGCGCCGTCAGCGGGCTGGAACGCGGTGGGGGCGGACATGGGCGCGGTGGTGCTCGGCGCGGCGGTGTCGGTCAACGGGTTCTTCCCTCGCTCGGCGTCGTTCCCCTGATCCTGCCGCACGGGGCGTGCGGCAGCTCGCGGGCGGGGGGTCTCCCGCACCGGTGCCCGGACACGCCACCGGCCCCGTCCCTGGTGGGACGGGGCCGGCGACGTGGTGGAACGGCCATCCTTCACGGACCCGCGCCGAGCGTGCGGGGCGCGGGAGGAAGGGTGGTCCTCTCAGGCCTGGCCGACCTCGAAGCGGGCGAACCGCTCCACGGTCAGGCCGGCCTCGTCGACGATCTGCTTGACCGTGCGCTTGGGCTCGGTGATCGACGGCTGCTCGAGGAGGACGAAGTCCTTGTAGTAGGCGTTGACCCGACCCTCGACGATCTTGGTGATCGCCTGCTCGGGCTTGCCCTCCTCCTTGGCCGTCTGCTCGGCGACCCGGCGCTCGGTCTCGACCGCCTCGGCTGGGACCTCGTCGCGGGAGAGGTAGCGCGGGCGGGCCGCGGCGATGTGCATCGCCAGGCTGCGCGCGGCCTCCTCGCTGCCGCCGCTGTACTGCACCGCGACACCGATCGCCGGGGGCAGGTCGGTGGCCCGCTTGTGCAGGTAGGTGGCCGTCTGGCCGTCGAAGACCACGAACCGGCTGAGCACCAGCTTCTCGCCGATGCGGGCCGACTCGCCCTCGACCAGGGCGGCGACGGTCTGGCCGTCGACCTCGGTGGCCAGCAGCGCGTCGACGTCGGCCGGCTTCTGCGCCAGGACGACGTCGAGCAGGCGCTCGGCCAGCGTGACGAAGTCCGCGTTCTTGGCGACGAAGTCGGTCTCGCAGTCGAGCTCGAGCAGCGCGCCGTCCTTGCTGACGACGACGCCGTTGGTCGTCGAGCGCTCCAGGCGCTTGCCGACGTCCTTGGCGCCCTTGATGCGCAGCAGCTCGACGGCCTTGTCGTAGTCGCCCTCGGCCTCGGTGAGCGCCTTCTTGCAGTCCATCATGCCGGCGCCGGTGGCGTCGCGGAGACGCTTGACGTCGGCCGCGGTGAAGTCAGCCATGCCTCTTCCTCTGGATGTCAGGTGTGGCCTCCGGCCCCGTCCCGAGGCTCACCCCGAGCGTGCGAGGGGTGAGGAGGACGGGGTCCTTCGACCTCGTTCAGCCGTTCTGGGCGCCCTGGGTGCCGGTGTCCGTGCCGCCGGTGGCGGGCACGCCCTCGACCGGGGCGATCTCGTTCGCGGTCACGGCCGGGGGCTCGGCGGGGGTCTCCGGCAGCGGGGAGGCCGTCGCGTCGGCGGCGGCGTCGCCCTGCTGGCCGGTGAGCAGCTCGCGCTCCCAGTCGGCCAGCGGCTCGTCGCCGCCGATGGCCTGCTGGCCGCCGTCCTCGCGGCCGGCGTTGGCCTGCGAGGCCGAGCGGGCCATGAGGCCCTCGGCCACGGCGTCGGCGATCACGCGGGTCAGCAGCGCGGCGCTGCGGATGGCGTCGTCGTTGCCCGGGATCTTGTAGTCGACCTCGTCCGGGTCGCAGTTGGTGTCGAGGATCGCGACGACCGGGATGTTGAGCTTGCGGGCCTCGCCGACGGCGATGTGCTCCTTCTTGGTGTCCACGATCCAGACGGCGCTGGGCACCTTCTGCATGTCGCGGATACCGCCGAGGCTGCGCTCCAGCTTGGCCTTCTCGCGGGTGAGGCCCAGCTGCTCCTTCTTGGACAGGCCGGCCATCATGCCGGTCTGCTCCATGTCCTCGAGCTCCTTGAGCCGCTGCAGCCGCTTGTGGACCGTCGAGAAGTTGGTGAGCATGCCGCCCAGCCAGCGCTGGTTGACGTAGGGCATGCCGACGCGCTGCGCCTGCTCGGCGATGACCTCCTGCGCCTGGCGCTTGGTACCGACGAACAGGATCGTGCCGCCGTGCGCGACCGTCTGCTTGACGAACTCGTAGGCGTTGTCGATGTACCCGAGCGTCTGCTGCAGGTCGATGATGTAGATGCCGTTGCGCTCGGTGAAGATGAAGCGCTTCATCTTCGGGTTCCAGCGACGGGTCTGGTGCCCGAAGTGGACGCCGCTGTCGAGCAGCTGCTTCATGCTGACGACTGCCATGGCCGCAGCCTCTCTGTGCTCTGCGCGCGACCACGCGGGGCCGCGCTCCTCGGTTGTCGCGGGCGCCGGGTGGCGCTCCGCCCTGGCGTCCGGGCCGCCACGACCCCGCGAACGGGGACCGGGGTGGCGACCGTCCCGCTGCTGCCAGCGGGGCGAAGGACGCGCGAAGTCGACCCGCCAGAGACGGGTCGCGACACTCAGCATACGCCCCGTGGCCGGCAGCCCTCCCCAGCGGCCGGGGCCGTCCACAGACCGCGGCGGTGCGGCCCGTCCGGCGTCCTGCGGGCACACGCTCCCCGGGTGCGCCGACCGGTCCTCGCCGTCCTGCTCCTGGTCCCGCTGCTGCTGCCCGCCGGAGGGGCCGTCGCCGCACCCGGGGTGCCGGGCGACGTCCCGGCCGGCCCCTGGGCGCGGCCCGTGGAGGGGGCGGTGACCCGCCCGTTCGACCCGCCGCCGGACCGGTACGGGGCCGGGCACCGCGGTGCGGACCTGGCCGGGGCGCCGGGGTCACCCGTCCTGGCCGCCGGGGACGGCGTCGTCGTCTTCGCCGGGATGGTGGCCGGGCGACCGGTGGTCAGCGTCGACCACGCCGATGGCCTGCGGACGACGTACGAGCCGGTCGACGCCGTGGTGGGCGCCGGGCGGCCGGTCGCCCGCGGCACGGTGCTCGGGACGCTGACCGGCGGCCACGCCGGCTGCCCGGTCGCGGCCTGTCTGCACTGGGGGCTGCGGCGCGGGGAGGTCTACCTCGACCCGCTGTCGCTGCTGGAGCCGCCGGAGGTGCGGCTGCTGCCGATGGGGTGACCTCCGACCCCGTCGCCGCGCCGTCCGGCGGGGTGGTCGCGGCTCGGGGCGGTGGGTCAGGCGATGTCGGCGAGCTTGGTGCGCAGCTGCAGCACCGCCTTGGTGTGCAGCTGGCAGATGCGGCTCTCGGTGACGCCGAGGACGCGGCCGATGTCGGCCAGGGTCAGGCCCTCGAAGTAGTAGAGGCTGACGACGACCTTCTCCCGCTCGGGCAGCTGCTCGACCGCGCGGGCCAGCAGCTGCCGGGCCTCGCTGTGCTCGGCCATCGCCTGCGGATCGAGGGCGCTGGTGTCCTGCAGCGTGTCGACCAGGCGGGGCGCGCCGCCCTCGTCGTCGGAGAGCAGCTCGTCGAGCGCGACGACGTTGACCAGGGAGAGCTGGCCGAGGAACTTGCGGACATCCTCGACGTCCATCCCCATCTCGGCGGCCACCTCCTCCTCGCTGGGGCTGCGCTGCAGCCGGCTCTCCAGCGCTGCCACGGTGCGCTCGAACTGCCGGGCCTTCATCCGCACCGACCGCGGGATCCAGTCGGTGCTGCGCAGCTCGTCGATGATCGCGCCGCGGATGCGGGCCATCGCGTAGCTCTCGAACTTGACCTCACGCGAGGGCTGGTAGCGGGTGATGGCGTCGATGAGGCCGAAGGTGCCGTAGGACACCAGGTCGGCCTGCTCCACGTGCGCCGGCAGGCCGCTGCCGACGCGGCCGGCGACGTACTTCACCAGCGGCGCGTAGTGCAGGATCAGCCGGTCGCGCAGCTCGGGCGCCCGGTCGGCGACGTAGGCGGCCCACAGGTCGGCCAGCACGGCGTCGGCGTCGTCCGGGGTGTCGTGGAGCCGGTCGATGGCGGCCTCGGTCACGGTCTGCGCTCCCGGCTGTCGGAGGCCTCTGGCGGAGGACCTCGGGGTGGGCTCGGTGGTGGTGCGCGATCCGATGGCGCGCAGGGCAACTGTGTCAGACACAGGCGGCAGTCCTCTCAGGCGCGCGGGTGCGCTCGGGCGTGGACGGCACGGAGCCGGTCGACGGTCACGTGCGTGTAGAGCTGGGTGGTCGCGAGGCTGGCGTGGCCGAGCAGCTCCTGCACGAGCCGCAGGTCCGCGCCGCCCTCGAGCACGTGCGTGGCCACCGAGTGCCGCAACCCGTGCGGGCCGATGTCGGGAGCGCCGGGAGCGGCGGTCACCGCCGCGTGCACGGTGCGACGCGCCTCGCGCTGGTCGAGCCGGCCGCCGCGTAGGCCGAGCAGCAGCGCCGGTCCGGAGCGCTCGGTCGCCAGAGCAGGGCGGCCGCGGGTGAGCCAGGCGTCCAGCGCCCGCTCGGCGGGGGCACCGTAGGGAACGGTGCGCTCCTTGCGCCCCTTGCCCAGCACCCGCAGCAGGCGGCGATCGCGGTCGACGTCGTCGACGTCCAGACCGACCAGCTCGCTCACCCGGATGCCGCTGGCGTAGAGCAGCTCGAGGACGACGGCGTCGCGCAGGCCGACCGGGTCCTCCGCCCCGGCGGCCGAGTCCACCACGGCCCGCGCCTGGTCGGGGGCGAGCACCTCGGGCAGGGTGCGGTGGGCCTTGGGGCTGACCAGCCGCAGGCCCACGTCCTCGGAGGTGAGGCCGCTGCGTCGCAGCCAGCGGGTGAAGGAACGAGCGGCCGCCGCCCGCCGGGCGATGGTGGCGCGCCCGGCACCACGGGCGCGGTTGTGCGCCAGCCAGCTGCGCAGCGTGGGCAGGTCCAGGTCCTCGATGCGCGTGCCACCGCGCCGCACCAGGTGGTCGAGCAACCAGACCGCGTCGCCGACGTAGCCGCGGAGCGTGTGCGCGGACAGGTCGCGCTGCCAGCGCAGGTGCTCCTCGTAGTCGGCCAGCACCTCCGCCAGCGCCGGCGGCAGCGCGGCCCGCGCGTCGGCGGTGCGGGCAGTCACCCCGAAACGGTCGGCCGGGCGCGGCCGGGGGTCAAGCCGAAGCGCCGACGCCGCGCGAGCTCATGCGGTCTGCTCCCCTGCCGTCACCCCCCGTCCCTCCCCGGCGCGCGCTCCCCGGGCCAGCCGCCACCCGGCGTCGGTCGCCTCGACGAGGTCGGCGAGCTCGAGCACGGGCAGCACCCGCAGCACGTCGAGGACGTCGCAGCCGGCCACCCGGGCCAGCCGCTCCGGGCTGACGCCGTTGCGGACCGGACAGGCGTCGAGCACGCGGACGGCGAGGTCGGACAACCCGTCCCGGGGACCGGTGGCGCGCTCTGGCGGGGCGGCGAGGTCCTCCCCCAGCCGGCCGACGGTCTCCACCACGTGCGCGGCGTCGGCGACCAGGACCGCACCCAGCTCGGGATCGCGCAGCAGCTCGTGGCAGCCCACGCTCATGGCCGAGGTGACCGGGCCGGGCACGACCATCACCTGCCGACCCAGCTTCTGCGCCCGCCGCGCGGTCGCCTGCGCACCGGACCGGGCCGCCGCCTCCACGACCACGGTGCCCTGGGTCAGCGCCGCGATGAGCCGGTTGCGGACGAGGAAGCGGTGCTTGAGAGGAGCGGCCCCGGGTGGCCACTCGCTGACCAGGAGCCCGGACTCGGTGATGCGGTGGAACAGCGCCCCGTGCGCGGCCGGGTAGGCGCGGTCGACGCCGCAGGCCAGGACCGCGACCGTCGGGACGTCCGCGGCCAGGGCACCCCGGTGGGCGGCCGCGTCGATGCCGAAGGCCCCGCCGGACACCACCGTCCAGCCCCGCTCACCCAGCTGGTGGCCCAGCTCGCCGGCGACGTGCTCGCCGTACGCGGTCGACGCCCGGGCACCGACGATCGCCACCGACCGGTCGGCGAGCTCGTCGAGCCGGGCCGGGCCGCGGACCCACAGCGCGAGCGGCGGCACCGGGGCGGTGGCCCGCGAGGACTGGTGCCGCGGGTCGTCGGGCTCCTCGCCGGTGGCCAGCGTGAGGCAGTGCAGCAGGTGCGCGGGCCACTCGTCGTCCTCGGGGACGACCAGCCGCGCGTCGCAGCGCTCGGCCCGCAGCAGGTCCGCCAGCGAGGCGTCCTGGCCGGCGCGGGCACCGACCAGCGCCCGGACGACGTCCGGCGCCCGGCCGGACCGCAGCCGGCGGACCGCCTCCACCGGGCCGACGTCGTCGACGAAACGCCAGAACGCGACGCTGCCGGGTTCGGCCGCGCGGCTCAGCCAGGCCCGCGCCCGCCGCACCGCGGGCCCGGCGAGCCCGTCGGACGCCGCCTCGGACAGCCCCTGCTCCATGTCCTCGTCGAGGGTCGGCAGGGCGCTCATGTCGCCGCCCGCTGCAGCCGCAGACCGAGGGCCTCGGCCACCTCGTCGGCACCCGGGACGGTGCGACCGGCCAGGTCGCTCAACGTCCAGGCCACCCGCAGCACCCGGTCGTAGCCGCGCACCGACAGCGCCCCGCGCTCCAGCGCCCGCTCGACCAGGCGCAGCGCCGGCCGCGGCGGGGACCACCGCTCGCGCAGCAGCCGGCCCGGCACCTGGCTGTTGACGTGCAGGCCCGTGCCGGACAGCCGCGCCGCCGCGGCCGCCCGGGCCCGGGCGACGCGGCCGGCGACGGCGGCGGTCGGCTCGGGCGCCGTCCCGGCCTCCAGCCAGGCGGCCCGGGTGACCGCCGGGAGGTCGACCCGCAGGTCGATCCGGTCGAGCAGCGGCCCCGAGAGGCGGGCCTGGTAGCGCCGCCGCTCCAGCGGGCTGCAGGTGCAGGCGGCGTCGCCGGCGGCACTGGCGCACGGGCACGGGTTGGCCGCGAGCACCAGCTGCGCGCGGCACGGGAAGGTGGCCGCGCCGCTGGCGCGGGAGATGGTCACCGAGCCGCGCTCGAGCGGCTGGCGCAGCGTGTCGAGGACCGCCCGCGGGAACTCCGGCGCCTCGTCGTGGGAACGATAGGTCCCCCGCCGCTTGCCCCGAACGTGGGCCGGGATGAGGAGCGTCTTGCGGGGTGGACGGCACCGGCGCTCACACAGCGCCGGGCGGCGCGGTGTGTACTTCTCCGCCGCGGTCTGCCTCTTCTACGTTGTGGTGGCGCTGGTCCCCGTTGCGGGGCGCTGGTCGCTGCGGCGCGGCTGGGTCTCGACCTGGCCGGGGGGAGGTCGTGATGGCGGGATTGGTGCTGGAGCCTGTCGAGGTCGCCGGTCCTGCGCGGTGGCGGTGGCTGCTGCGCACCGAGGACGGTGAGCCGCTGGCCTCCCACGTGGTGACCGTGCCGGAGGGCGACTTCGAATACGGCGGGTTCACCGACCTGTACCGGTGGCTGCGCTGGCAGGCCGATCCGGACCGGCGGGTGGTCTCGGAGGCGGAGCTGACCGCGCGGGTGGGCGGCTGGATCGGCCAGCATCTGCTCGGGGCGGAGGTGATGGCCGCGCTGCTGGACTGGGCGCCGGTCACCGTGCGGGTGCCGGTCCCGGCGGAGTTGGGGTTCCTGCCGTACCGGCCGTGGGAACTTGCCGCTCGGCAGGGTCAGGTGCTGGCCCGCAGGAGGGTGGGGTTCGTCTTCGACCTGCCCGAGACCCGTCGGCGGCCGGGCCCCGCCCTGTCGGCGCGGGAGGCGCTGCGGGTGCTGGCGTTGTTCAGCCTGCCCAGCGGGGAGGCACCGCTGGGGCTGCGCCGCGAGCGGCACGCCTTACAGCAGCTGGTCCGGGGGCTCGGGCAGGGGCAGTCCCCGCGGGCGGTGCAGCTGCGGGTCCTGCAGTACGGCGTCACCCGCGACGCTCTCGAGAAGGCGGTCGGCGACGCCGGCGGCTGGGACGTGCTGCACGTCTCCGGGCACGGCGGTGCCGGAAAGCTGGTGCTCGAGCACGAGGACGGCACCCCGGACGAGCTCGGCCCCGGGGAGCTCGTCGACCTGCTGGAGCCGATGCGCCACCGGCTGCGGCTGGCGGTGCTCTCGGCGTGCGAATCCGGCGCGGCCACCGCCGCCGAGACGCTGCGCCTGCTCGACCTGGCCCAGCAGGTCGAGCAACTGCAGCAGCAGGCCAATCAGGAGGCCGGCCTATCCCCCGCCGACGGCACGCCGGTCGACACCCCCCCGGCTCCTCCCGCCAGCGGAAACGGCGCCGCACCGGCGGAGGGCTGGCCGGGGCTGGGGCGGGCGCTGGTGGCGGAGCTGGGGTGCGCGGTACTGGCCATGCGCTACCCGGTCATCGACGACTTCACCATCGACCTGACCCGTCACTTCTACTGCGAGTTGCTCGAACGCGACCAGCCCGTGGACGTCGCGCTGGCCCGGGCGCTGCCACAGGCCGCGACCACACCGCCGTCGCTGGGCGCGCCGGCGGTGTCGCTGGCCACCCCGGCCCTGCTCGGTCCCGCCACCGGCCTGATGCTGCAGCCCCCGCCCGGGACGGCGGCGCCGATCAGCCTGGCGCTGGCCGGCTTCCCCGACGAACCCGAGCGGTTCGTCGGCCGCACCGAAACGCTCACCCGGGCCCGCCGCGCTCTGCTGGCGGGGTCCGGCCAATCGGGGGTGCTGCTGCACGGCATGGCCGGGGCGGGCAAGACCACCGCCGCGGTCGAGCTGGCCTACCAGAGCGCCGCCGGCTTCACGGCCGCCGCCTGGTGGACCGCCCCGGCGGCCGACCAGTGGACCACCGCATTGCCCGGCCTCGCCACCGCACTGGAAGCCCGGCTCAACCCGAACCTCGCCGGCTACGGCCTCAGCGTGCAGCTGGTCGGTAACACCGAAACCGACGCCCTCCTCGACAACTACCTGCCCGTGCTGACCGAGCTGGTCGAGCAGGCCCGGCTGCTGCTGGTGCTGGACAACCTGGAGACCCTGCTCACCGACCGTGGTGACTGGCTTGACCCGCGCTTCGGCCGGGTGCTGGCCGCGCTCACCGGGCATGCCGGCGCCTCCCGGGTGGTGCTGACCAGCCGCACCATCCCCGCCGGGCTCGACCCGGGGCGGGTGGTGGTGCTGCCGGTGCACGCCCTGTCGAGGGACGAGGCGCTGCTGCTGGCCCGCGAACTACCGCACCTGCGGGCGCTGGCGCACGACAGCGAACCGGCCACCCGCACCAGCGACCCCTGGATCGGCCGGGACCGGGCGCTGCTGGCCCGCACCCTCACCGTCGTGCAGGGCCATCCGAAGCTGCTGGAGCTGGCCGACGCCACCGCCGCCGACCCCACCGCCCTCGAGGAGCGGGTCGCCGCCGCCGAGGCCGCCGCCGCTTCCCGCGGCACCCCGCTGGCCGCCTTCCTCGCCACCGGGCACACCCAGGCCGACCCCGACCAGCTGCTCGCCGCCCTGCAGGGCTGGACCCGCGCAGCCGCCGGCGCGCTGCCCGAGCCGTCCCGGCTGCTGCTGCAGCTGCTGGCCGCAGCCGAACCCGACGACCGCAGCAGCCTGGTGCTCGAGGGCAACTGGGCCGACCTGTGGCGGCGCCTGGCCCGCCCCGGCGACCCGCCCCCCTGGCCCGACACCCTTCCCCCGCTGGTCGCCGCCGCGCTGGTCGAGCCCGAACCGGCCGGGGACCCCGAGGGCCCGGACCGGCGGGTGCGCTACCGGCTGCACCCGGGCGTCGCCGACACCATCCGCGCCGACACCCCGGCCGAGGTGCGCACCGCCGCCGACACCGAGCTTGCCGCCTACTGGGAGGCGGTGTTCGATGCCGCCCGGGAGCGGGAGGGACACGAGGCGACCGGCTGGCTGGTGGTGCGCGCCGCGTTCGCCGCCGCCCCCTACCTGCGCCGCCTCCACGCATGGGACACCGCCAGCATCCTGCTCGAGCACGCCTTGCGGCGTGACCACTCCCCGGGCACGACCGCCGCCGCCCTGCCCCACCTGCAGGCGATCGCCGAGGCCACCACCGGAACCGACCGCGAACTCATCGACCGCGGCATTCTTGCCCAGGCCGTCGCCGGCATTGACCCCGCCGAGGGCGAACGCCGGATGCGCGCCGTCCTCGACCAGGCCACCGCCCGCGGAGAACACCAAAACGCGTCCGCGGCCGCCGGCGATCTGGCCAACCTGCTTCAGGGCCGCGGCCGCTACGCCGAGGCCCTCGCGGTCGTCGACCGGATGGCGGAGCTGGACCGGCTCGCGGGGCTCGGCCCGTGGACCCAGCTCCAAAACGCCGGCCGGCGGCTGCAGCTCCTCGGGATCATCGGCGACCCGCAGCCGGTCCTCGACGAGGTCCAGCAGCTGCGCGAGCGCATGCACCAGCTGCCCGACCAACCCGGCGACAACGAGGCCGTCAACCCGTGGAACGTCCGGGAGCTCATCCTCGACACCGGCCGCCATGCCGCCCGGGACCTGAGCCGCTGGCAGGAGGCCCTCGACCTCAACGCCGAGCAGCTCGACAGCAAGCGGCGCCGCGGCGCCGGCCAATACGAGCTGGCCCACAGCGGGTTCAACGACTACTGGCCGCTGCTGCAGCTCGGCCGGCTGGAGGAGGCCGACCGGCTGCTGCGCGCCTGCCAGGACCAGTTCGAACAGGCCGACGACACCCGGACGCTCGGCAACGTCCTGTCAGCGCGCGCCGACCTCGCCGACCGGCAGGGACACGGCCAGGAAGCCATCCGTCTCGAAGAGATCGCCCTGCGCTACGGCTACGCCGCCGGCGACACCAACGGCATCGCGGTCAGCCACCACAACCTCGCCAACTACCGGCAGCGCGCCGGCACCGCCCCCGCCGTGTGGCTGGCCCACCGGCTCGCCGCCACCCTCCTGCGCCACCTCACCGGCCACAGCCGCCTGCAGAACACCCTGCGCACCCTCGCCCGGGAGCTCGCCGACCCCGCCACCGCAGCGACCCTCCCGCGCACCGTCGGCCACGTCAGGGCCGCCGTGGAGCGGGTCGAGGGGGTCCGCCTCGGCGCCCTCCTCGACGCACTGCAGCCGGACCCCGGCCGGCAGCAGGCCGCGCTGGAGGAGATCATCCACACTGCCCGCACCCTCCCCGCCGACCAGGCCGTCGACATCCAGCCGCACCTGGACCGGTGGGAGCCGGTGCTGGCCGCCATCCTCGCCGCCACCGGCGGCGATCAGACCGCCCGGCAGGAGGTGACCGGGTTCCTCGACGGCCTCCCCGACGATTCCGACTGGGCGGCGCTGGCCGGGGTGCTGCGCCGCATCCTGGCCGGCGAGCGCGACCCCGCGGCTCTGCTGCCTGGCCTGGACGCGGTGGACACCGCGATCGTCATCCGGCTGCTCGACGCCCTCGCCGGCCGCGTCCAACTTCAGCCACCCGACGCGGAGCCCGCGCCCAGCTCCGAGGACCCGGTCGACCAGTGGGAGCCCGTGCTGGCCGCGATCGTCGCCGCCACCGCCGGCGACCAGCCCGCGCAGCAGGAGGTGACCGAGTTCCTCGACAACCTTCCCGACGACTCCGACTGGGCGGCGCTGGCCGGGGTGCTGCGCCGCATCCTGGCCGGCGAGCGCGACCCCCAGACTCTGCTGCCCGGCCTGGACGCGGTGGACACAACCATCGTCACCCGGTTGCTGGATTCCCTGGCCCGCCCCAGCGAGGTCAGTTCCGACACGGATGTCGCAGATACCGAAGACCAACCGCGGCCGCAGCCCGTCAACGAGGGGGACGACGCCTCGCCGGACGTGCAGGGTCCCGTGCGGGGCCATCCCGGTCCCCGGTTGCCATAGGGGTGTTGGTGAACTCGCGCGCCTCGTCGTGGGAACGGTAGGTCCCCCGGCTGAACCCGGTGCCGCAATGCGGAGTTCTTCTGCCGCAGGTCTACGGCGCCAGCGCCCGGACAGCACCGAGGCGCGATGCGTACTTCTGTGCCGCAGTCTGCCTCTACGTTGTGGTGGCGCTGGTCGCCGCGGCGCGGCCGGGTCTCGACCCGGCCGGGGGGAGGTCGTGATGGCGGGGTTGGTACTCGAGCCGGTCGAGGTCGCCGGGCCCACCCGGTGGCGGTGGCTGCTGCGCACCGAGGACGGCGAGCCGCTGGCCACTCATCAGGTGGCGGTGCCCGAGGGCGACTTCGAGTACGGCGGGTTCACCGACCTGTACCGGTGGCTGCGCTGGCAGGCCGACCCGCAGCGGCGGGTGACCTCGGAGGCGGAGCTGACCGCCCGGGTCGGCGGCTGGATCGGCCAGCACCTGCTCGGCGCGGAGGTGATGGAGGTCCTGCTGGACGAGGCGCCAGTCGCCGTCCGGATGCCGGTGCCGGCGCAGCTGGGCTTCCTGCCCTACCGGCCCTGGGAGCTCGCCACCTGGCAGGGCCAGGTACTCGGCCGCGAGGAGGTGGGGTTCGTCTTCGACCTGCCCGACACCCGCCGGCGGCCCCGCACCGGGCGGCAGGCCACGGAGGCGCTGCGGGTGCTCGCGTTGTTCAGCCTGCCTACAGGTGAAACGCCGCTGGGGCTGCGCCGCGAGCGGCACGCCCTGCAGCGGCTGATTCGGGGCATTGGGCAGGGGCAGTCCCCGCGGGCGGTGCAGCTGCGGGTACTGCAGTACGGCGTCACCCGCGACGCTCTCGAGAAGGCGGTCGACGATCAAGACGGCTGGGATGTGCTGCACGTGTCCGGGCACGCGGCCGCCGGAACCCTGGTGCTCGAGTGCGAGGACGGCACCCCCGACCCGATCGACGCCCCGGAGTTGGCCGAGCTGCTGTCGCCGATGCGCCGTCGGCTGCGGCTGGCGGTGCTCGCCGGCTGCGAGACCGGCGCGGCCACCGCCGCCGACACGCTGCGCCTGCTGGACTTGACCGCGCAGGCCGAACCGCTGGAGGAGCAGGCCCGGCAGGAAGCCGACAGCGCCGCGGCGGCCACGTCCGGCAGCGGGGGCGGCGCTGCCCCGGCGGCGGGCTGGTCGGGGCTGGGGCGGGCGCTGGTGGCCCGGCTCGGCTGCGCGGTGCTGGCCATGCGCTATCCGGTCATCGACGACTTCGCCATCGACCTGTCCGAGCGGCTCTACCGCGGCATCTTCCAGGACGGTCAGCCCCTCGATGTGGCCCTGGCCCGGGCGCTGCCGCGCGTGGCATCAACGCCGCCGTCGCTCGGGGCGCCGGCGGTGTCGCTGGCCACCCCGGCGCTGCTCGGCCCCGCCACCGGCCTCACGCTGCAGCCGCCGTCCGGGCGGGCGGCGCCGATCAGCGTGGCGCTGGCCGGCTTCCCCAACGAACCGCCCCGCTTCGTCGGCCGCACCAGAACGCTCACCGCAGCCCGCCGCGCGCTGCTGCCCGACTCCGGCCGATCGGGTGTGCTGCTGCACGGCATGGCCGGAGCGGGCAAAACCACCGCCGCGGTCGAGCTGACCTACCAGACCGCGGCCGGCTTCACCGCCGCCGCCTGGTGGACCGCCCCGCCGGCCGACCTATGGCCGACCGCCCTCAACAGCCTGGCGAACACGCTGGAGGCCCGGCTCAACCCGAACCTGGCCGGCTACGGCCTCAGCGTGCAGCTGGTCGGCAACACCGCCACCGACACGCTGCTCGACAACTACCTGCCGGTCTTCACCGAACTGATGAAGCAGGTTCGGCTGCTGCTGGTGCTGGACAACCTGGAGACCCTGCTCACCGACGGCGGCGACTGGAAGGACCCGCGCTTCGGCCGTGTGGTGGCCGCGCTGACCGGGCATGCCGGTGCCTCCCGGGTGGTGCTGACCAGCCGCACCACCCCGACCGGGCTCGACCCCGAGCGGGTCGATGTGCTGCCGGTGCACGCCCTGTCGAGGGACGAGGCGCTGCTGCTGGCCCGCGAACTACCCCATCTGCGCGCGCTGACCCACGACACCGAACCGGCCACCCGCACCACCAGCCCGCAGGTGACGGCCGACCGGGCGCTGCTGGCCCGCACGCTGACCGTGGTGCAGGGCCACCCGAAGCTGCTGGAGCTGGCCGACGCCACCGCCGCCGACCCCCAAGTTCTGGAGCAGCGGGTCGCCGCCGCCGAGACCGCCGCCGCTAACCGCGGCACCCCCCTGGCCGCCTTCCTCGAAACGGGACACAGCGAGGCCGATCCCGGCCAGCTGCTCGCCGCGCTGACCGGCTGGACCCGCGCCGCGGCCGGCGCGCTGCCCGAGCCGTCCCGGCTGCTGCTGCAGCTGCTCGCCGCCGCCGAACCCGACGACCGCACCAGCACCATCCTCGCCGCCAACTGGGCCGACCTGTGGCACCGGCTGGCCCGCCCCGGCGACCCGCCCCCCTGGCCCGACACCCTCGCCCCTCTCGTCGGCGCCGCGCTGGTGGAGCCCGAACCGGTCGGTGATCCTGGCGACCCGGACCGGCCGGTGCGCTACCGGCTGCACCCCGGCGTCGCCGACACCATCCGCACCGACACCCCGGCCGAGGTGCGCACCGCCGCCGACACCGAACTCGCCGCCTACTGGAACACGACGTTCCAGATCGCCCGAGAGCAGGAGCATCAGCAGGCGACCGGCTGGCTGGTGGTGCACGCCGCACTCGCCGCCGCCCCCTACCTGCTCCGTCTCCACAACTGGCAAGTCGCCAGCAGTCAGCTCGAGCACGCCCTGCGGCGCGACGGGTCCCCGGGCACGGTCGCCGCCGCCCTGCCCCACCTGCAGGCCATCGCCGAGGCCACCACCGGCACCGACCGCGAACTCATCGACCGCAGCGTCCTGGTCGGTGCCGTCGCCCAGATCGACCCAGCCGAGGGCGAACGCTGGCTGCGTACCGTCCTCGAGGCGGCCGACGACCGCGGCCAGCACCTGGTGGCTATAGCAACCGTCGGCGCCCTGGCCAACCTGCTGCGCGACCGCGGCCGCTACCGGGAGGCCCTCGCGATCGTCGACCGGATGGCGGAGCTGACCCGCCGAGCGGGCCTCGGCCCGTGGACCCAGCTGGCGGTCGATGGCCAGCGGCTGCAGCTGCTTTCCCTCACCGGCGACCCGCAGGCCGTCTTCGACGAGGTCCAGCAACTACGCAACCGCATGCACCAACTGCCCGACCAACCCGGCAACAACGAGAACGTCAACCCATTCAACGTCCGCGAGACCATCCTCGACACCGGCCGTACGGCCGCCCAGAACCTCGCCCGCTGGCAGGAGGCCCTCGACCTCAACGCCGAGCAACTCGACAGCAAGCGGCAGCGCGGTGCCGGCCCCTACGAGCTCGCCTACACCGCGTTCAACGACTACGGGCCGCTGATCCGCCTCGGGCGGCTGCCGGCGGTCGACCGGCTGCTGCAAGAGTGCCAGGACCCGTTCGAAGAGGCCGACGACACCAGGATGCTCGGCAAGGTCCTGTCCGCTCGCGCCGACCTCGCCGACGAGCAGGGACACCCCGAGGCTGCCATCCGCCTCGCAGAGATCGCCCTGCGCTACAGCTACGCCGCCCGCGACACCGACGGCATCGCGGTCCGCCACTTCAACCTCGCCTACTTCCAGCAACGCGCCGGCCGGGCCGCCGGGGTTTGGCTGGCCCACCGGCTCACTTCCACCCTGCTGGATCGACTCAACGGTGACCGCCGCCTGCAGGACGACCTCCGTTCCCTGGCCCGGGACCTCACCGACTCGGCCACCGCGGCGGACCTTCCCGCCACCGTCGGCCAGATCCGGACCGCCGTGGAAAAGGTCGAGGGCGTGCACCTCGGCGATCTGCTCAACACGCTGCAGCCCAATCGGGACCAGCACCAGGCCGCCCTAGACGAGATCATCTACTCCGCCCGCACCCTGGCGCCTGACCAGGCCTTTGACGTCCAGCGGCACCTCGGCTGGTGGGAGCCGGTGCTGGCCGCGGTCGCCGCCGCCACCGGCGGCAACCAGGCCGCGCAGGAAGAGGTGACCAAGTTCCTCGACGACTTCCCCGACGACTCCGACTGGGCGGCGCTGGTCCAGGTGCTGCGCCGCATCCTGGCCGGCGAACGCGACCCCGACATCCTGCTACCCGACCTGGACCCGGCGGACACCGCGATCGTCACCAGGCTGCTTGACGCTCTCGCTGGCCGCGTCCACCTTCAGCCACCTAGCACCCAGCCCGCACTCAGCACCGAGGACCCGATCGACCAGTGGGAGCCGGTACTGGCCGCCATCGCCGCCGCCAGCGGCGGCGACCAGACCGCCCGGCAGGAGGTGACCGGGTACCTCGACGGGCTGGCCGACGACTCCGCCTGGGCGGCGCTGGCCGGGGTGCTGCGCCGGGTGCTGGACGGCGAGCGCGATCCCCAGGCCCTGCTGGCCGGCCTGGACACGGTCGACACAACCATCGTCACCCGGCTGCTCGATGCCCTGGCCGGCCGCATCCAGCTCAACACCGGCAGCGACTTTGTGGCGAGCACGGACGAACTTGTCGGTCAGTGGGAGCCGGCACTGGCCGCGATCGTCGCTGCCAGCGGCGGCGACCAGACCGCCCGGCAGGAGGTGACCGAGTTCCTGGACGACTTCGACGAGGGCTCCGACTGGGCGGCACTGGCCGGGGTGCTGCGCCGGGTGCTGGCCGGGGAGCGCGACCCCGAGGTCCTGCTGGACGGCCTGGACGCGGTGGACACCGCGATCGCCGCCCGGCTGCTCGACGCCCTCGCCGGCCGCATCCAGCTCAACACCGGCAGCGATGTGCCCGAGGCCGAGGACGGGCCACGTCCATAGCCGTCAGCCTCGCCCCTCGCACACGGTGCTTCGGCTGCACGCAGGGGTCTTGGTGAACTCGGGCGAGCTGACCTACACCAGCGGCCGGACCGTCCTGACGCGGCGCTGGGTGTGGCGGCAGGGAATGGACGGCTCCGTCGAAGCAGCCCCGATCTCCAGGCTGGCCATCAACATCGACCTCCTGCCGCCGTCGTGCGCGGAGGGCATCACCAATCGCGTGAAGGAGCTTCTCCAGGCCTGTCATGCCCAGGATGTGCGGCAGCACCTCCTGACGGCCGACTCCCGACGGCCGTTCTGACGTGGCGGTGACCCTCTCCGCCGAGACCGGTTTCCCCAGCCTCCTCCTGAAAGTCGAGGCCCTACCTCCGGTCAGCGTCCACGGGGGCGACGGCCGCGGCACGACAGGACCATGCCTCGGCGCCCACCCCATACGCCACAACGGCGCCGGATGAGCACGTCCGCCCGCGCCGCACGCCCTCTGACCGCCGTGGCAGGTGATTGCCGATGACCGGCAGCCGGTGACCGTCGCCTGCACCCGGGCCGCCGCACGGCAGCCCACCGATCCTCTCAAGGAGGACCCGTTGTCCAGCCTCTCCCACACCCCGCGATGCCAGGCCTGCGAGGAGTTCCTCACCGGGCCGTCCATCGTGCACAGCCTGTGCCGCAAGTGCGTCGCGCAGTTCGCCGTCGCGTCCATCGACGAGCTGAGCCGGACCGACGACGCCATCTGCGACAGCAGCTTCCGTCTCGACCGGGCGATGCTCTGCCAGGCCCTCGTCCTCAACCCCGCCATCGACCCGGTGGACGGTCTGGGCTTGACCTTCGACTCCCCCTGGGGAGAGGACTTTCCACCGGGTGCAGCTGCTGTGGGTCCTCGCCGCCGAGGTCGACCACCTCCGCAGCCAGCTCGCCGAGGCGGCGACCACGCTCGGCGTGGACGGCCAGGCGCCTGGCGGCACGATATCCGCCCGGCTGCGTCAGCTGGTGACCGACCAGGAGCTCACCGTCGCGGAGCTGGAGGCCGGGCACCGCGAGCTGCAGCGAGTCGGCGAGGCCTACGACGAGCTGGCATGGTCCACAACTCGACCGTCCTGGACCTCGAAGCATCCGACGCGCGCGCGGCGCACCTGGCGGCAATCGCGCGCCGCGCACTGTTCGACTACCACAGCTGGGGCAAGCACCGCGGCTCGATCACCACGTGCCGCCAGTGCGCCGGCGACTGGGTTGTCGCCACCGCCGTCATCGAACGCTGACGCCGCCCCTCCCCCGCCCCGGGTCGTGCACAAGCACGGCCCGGGGCGTCGCGGCGTCAGACCTCCGGCAACGCGCAGCTCGGCCTCACCGAGAACGCCCGGACGAGCCGCGCTCCTCAAGCGGAACCGCCGAGAAGCGGGACCCGGGGAACTCGTGTGCCTCGTCGTGAGAACGGTAGGTCCCCCGGCCGGCCAGCTCGGCATGCGCAGTGGTCGAGATGCGGGCCGCCGCAGTGAAGTTGCGCCATCCGTACTTGTCCGCTCGGAGGATGCCTCTTCTACGTTGTGGTGGCGCTGATCGCTGCGGCGCGGTCGGGGTTCGCCCCGGCCGGGGGAGGTCGTGATGGCGGGGTTGGTGCTCGAGCCGGTCAACATCGAGGGCCCAGGGCGGTGGCGGTGGCTGCTGCGCACCGAGGACGGCGAGGCGCTGGCCACCCACCAGGTGGCGGTACCGGAGAACGATTTTGAGTACGGCGGGTTCACCGATCTGTACCGGTGGCTGCGCTGGCAGGCCGACCCGGACCGGCGGGTCACCTCGGAGGCGAAGCTGACCGCCCGGGTCGGCGACTGGATCGGACGGCATGCGTTGGGGCCGGAGGTGATGGCCGCGCTGCTGGAGGAGGCGCCGATCACCGTGCGGATGCCCGTGCCGGCGGAGATGGGGATTCTGCCGTACCGGCCGTGGGAGATCGCCTCCTTCCAGGGTCAGGTGCTGGCCCGCAAGAGGGTGGGGTTCGTCTTCGACCTGTCTGACACCCGCCGCCGCCCGCGCACCGCGCAGAACGCCGAGGCGGCAGGGCATCCGGTGCGGGTGCTGGCGCTGTTCAGCCTGCCCACCGGTGGGGCGGTGCTCGGGCTACGGCGGGAACGGCATGCCCTCCAGCAGCTGGTCAGTCAGCTCGGCCAGGGGCAGTCTCCGCGGGCGGTGCAGCTGCGGGTGCTGCAGTACGGGGTCACCCGCGACGCACTAACCGCCGCCGTTGACGATCAAGACGGCTGGGACGTGCTGCACGTGTCCGGTCACGGAGGTGCAGGCGTGCTGGTCCTGGAACATCCGGACGGCTCGCCGGATCCGCTCTCCGCGGGCGAGTTGGTGGACCTGCTCCATCCGATGCGCCGCCGGCTGCGGCTGGCGGTGCTGTCGGCGTGTGAGTCCGGCGCGGCTACCGCCGCCGAGATCCTGCGCATGCTGCAGTTGGCCGAGCAGGCTGAGGCGCTGGAGGCCCAGGCCAACGAAGAAACCGACGTCTCCTCGGCCGACGGGACTACGGCCGGGGCGGGGCAGCCCAGCGGAGCTGCGGCGTCGGACGGGTGGCCGGGGCTGGGCCGGGCGTTGGTGGCCCGGCTGGGCTGCGCGGTGCTGGCCATGCGTTACCCCGTCATCGACGACTTCGCCATTGACCTGACTGGGCAGCTATACCGCGGCCTGTTCCAGCACGGTCAGCCCCTGGACGTGGCGCTGGCCCGGGCGCTGCCCCGCGCCGCGCCCAACCCGCCGTCGCTGGGCGCGCCCGCAGTCTCACTGGCCACCCCCGCGCTGCTCGGCCCCGCCACCGCCCTTACACTGCAGCCTCCGCCCGGGCAGGCGGCGCCCATCAGCGTGGCGCTGGCCGGTTTCCCAGCCGAACCCGAGCGGTTCGTCGGCCGCACGCCCACCCTCACCCAAGCCCGCCACCTTCTGCTGGCGGGCTCCGGCCGAACCGGGCTACTGCTGCACGGCATGGCTGGCGCGGGCAAGACCACCGCCGCCCTAGAACTGGCCTATCAGACCGCCGCCACCTTCACCGCCGCCGCCTGGTGGACCGCCCCGCCGGCCGACCAGTGGCCAACCGGCCTCAACAGCCTGGCGAACGCGCTGGAGGCTCGGCTCAACCCGAACCTGGCCGGCTACGGCCTCAGCGTGCAGCTGGTCGGCAACAGCGAAACCGACCCCCTGCTGGACGACTACCTGCCGGTTCTCACCGAACTGGTGAAGCAGGTCCGGCTGCTGCTGGTGCTGGACAACCTGGAGACCCTGCTCACCGACCGCGGCGACTGGAAGGACCCGCGGTTCGGCCGGGTGATCGCCGCGCTGACGGCCCACTCGGGCGCGTCCCGGGTGGTGCTGACCAGCCGCATCGTCCCCGCCGGACTCGACCCCGAGCGGGTGGAGGTGCTGCCGGTGCACGCGCTGTCCCGGGACGAGGCGCTGCTGCTGGCCCGCGAACTCCCGCACCTGCGCGCCCTGGCCCACGACACCGAACCGGCCACCCGCACCACCAACCCTCGAGTGACCGCCGACCGGGCGCTGCTGGCCCGCACCCTCACCGTGGTGCAGGGCCATCCCAAGATGCTGGAGCTGGCCGACGCCACCGCCGCCGACCCCGCCGTGCTGGAGGCCCGGGTCGCCGCCGCCGAGGCCGCCGCCACCGCCCGCGGCACCCCGCTGGCCGCCTTCCTGAACACGGGCCACACCCAGGCCGAGCCCGGTCAGCTGCTCGACGCCCTGACCGGCTGGACCCGCGCCACGGCCGGCACCCTCCCGGAGGCTTCCCGGCTGCTGCTGCAGCTGCTGGCCGCCGCCGAACCCGACGACCGCACCAGCATCGTGCTCGACGGCAACTGGGCCGACCTGTGGCACCGGCTGGCCCGCCCCGGCGACCCACCCACGCTGCCCGACACCCTTCTCCCCCTCGTCGCGGCCGCGCTGGTCGAGGCCGAACCGGTCGGTGACCCCGAGGATCAGGACCGGCCGGTGCGCTACCGGCTGCACCCCGGCATCGCCGACACCATCCGCGTCGACACCCCGGCCGAGGTGCGCACCGCCGCCGACATCGAACTCGCCGCCTACTGGAACACGATGTTCAAGCTCGCCCGGGAGGGAGAGCATCAGCAGGCGACCGGCTGGCTGGTGGTTCGCGCCGCGCTGGCCGCCGCCCCCTACCTGCGTCGGCGCCGCGACTGGGAGACCGCCGGCTTCCTGCTTGAGCATGCTTTGCTGCGCGACCACTCCCCGGGCACGACCGCCGCCGCCCTGCCGCACCTTGAGGCCATCGCCGAGGCCACCACCGGCACCGACCGCGACCTCACCGACCAGGGCAAGCTGGCCCGCGCCGTCGCGCGCCTCGACCCCGCCGAGGGCGAACGCCAGCTGCGCGCCATCCTCGACCAGGCCGCCGACCGCGGCCAATACCAGCTGGCGACCGGGGTCGCCGGCGCGCTGGCCAACCTGCTCACCGGCCGCGGCCGCTACGCCGAGGCCCTCGCGACCGTCGACCGGATGGCGGAGCTGACCCGGCTCGCGGGGCTCGGCCCGTGGAGCCAGCTGGGGCGCGCCGGCCGGCGGCTGCAGCTCCTCGGGATCATCGGCGACCCGCAGCCGGTCCTGGATGAGGTCCAGCGGCTGCGCGAGCGCATGCACCAGCTGCCCGACCAGCGCGGCGACGATGAGGCCGTCGACCCGTGGAACGTCCGGGAGGGCATCCTCGACACCGGCCGCCAGGCCGCCGGGGACCTGGGCCGCTGGCAGGAGGCCCTCGACCTCAACGCCGAGCTACTCGACAGCAAGCGGCGCCGCGGCGCCGGCGAGTACGAGCTGGCCTACGCCGGGTTCAACGACTACGGGCCGCTGCTGGAACTCGGCCGCCTGTCGGAGGCCGATCGGCTGCTGCGCGCCTGCCAGGACCAGTTTGAACAGGCCGGCGACACGGGGATGCTCGGCAAGGTGCTGTCCGCGCGCGCCGACCGCGCCGACCGGCAGGGACACCGCGAGGCGGCCATCCGCCTGGAAGAGATCGCGCTGCGCTTCAAGTACGCCGCCGGCGATACAGAGACCATCGCGGTCAGCCACTACAACCTCGCCAACTACCAGCAGCGGTCCGGCACCGCCCCCGGCGTCTGGCTGGCCCACCGGCTCGCCGCCACCCTCCTGGACCGCCTCACCGGCGCCAGCGGCCTGCAGGACGACCTGCGCACCCTCGCCCGGGAGCTCACCGACCCCGCCACCACAGCCGCCCTTCCGCGCACCGTCGACCAGGTTCGGGACGCCGTGGAGCAGGTCGAGGGCGTCCGCCTCGGCGACCTGCTCGGTGCGCTGCAGCCGGACGCCGATCACCAGCAGGCCGCTCTCGACGAGATCATCCACACCGCCCGCACCCTCACCCTCGACCAGGCCCTCGGTGTACAGCCGCATCTCGACCGGTGGGAGCCGCGGCTGGCCGCGATCGTCGCCGCCACCGCCGGTGACCAGGCCGCCCGCGGACAAGTCGATGAACTCCTCGACAGCCTGGCCGACACCTCTGACTGGGCCGCGCTGACTCAAGCGCTGCGCCAGGTTCTCAGCGGCGAACGCGACCCCGAGACGCTGCTGGCCGACCTGGACCCGATCGACACCGCGATCGTCACCCGGCTGCTCGACGCCCTCGCCGGCCGGATCCGACTCCAGCCAGCGCCTGGCGCCCAGCCCGCACCCAGCACCGAGGACCCAGTCGGCCAGTGGGAACCGGTGCTGGCCGCGATCGCCGCCGCCACCGCCGGCAACCAGGCCGCTCGCCAGCAGGTCGACCAGCTGCTGGACAGCCTGGCCGACACCGCCGACTGGGCCGCCCTGGCCCGGGTACTGCGCCGGGTGCTCGCCGGCGAGCGCGACCCCGAGGCGCTGCTGCCCGGCCTGGACGCGATCGACACCGCGATCGTCACCCGGCTGCTCGACGCCCTCGCCGGCCGCGTCCGACTCCGCGCCGGCGGCGATCTCCCGGTCCCCGGCCCCCGAGGACGCGCTAGCCCCGTAGTTGTCGATCTCGCGCGCCGTGCATGGATGGCCGCTGCCCGACGGCTGCGTCGGACACCGCGCTGATGCCTGCCTCGGGACAAGCGGCGCTCTGACCGGTACTGGCGGCGTGTCGTCGGCGTGTCACGGCGGCCGTCGCAGCGAAGGGGTCCGCGGAGTGACGGGTGTGGCAGCGTGCTGTCCTCTCCCGGGGGGTGGTCGGGGTGGCTGGGCTGGTGCTCGAGCCGTTGGAGGTCGCCGGGCCTACGCGCTGGCGGTGGTTGCTGCGTACCGAGGACGGCGAGGCGCTGGCCTCCCACGAGGTGGCGGTGCCCGAGGCCGACTACGAGCACCGGGGGTTTGTCGACCTGTACCAGTTCCTGCGGTGGGAGTCGGACCTGGATCGGCGGCTGGCGTCGGAGGCGGAGCTGACCGCCCGGATCGGCGCCTGGATCGGTGAGCACCTCCTCGGGCCGGAGGTGATGGAGGCGCTTTTCCGGGAGGCGCCGGTCACCGTGCGGGTACCGGTCCCGCCGCCGCTGGGGTTCCTGCCGTACCGGCCGTGGACCATCGCCGCCCGGCAGGGCCGGGTGCTGGCCCGTGAGCAGGTGGGGTTCGTCTTCGATCTGCCCGCCCGCGCGCGCTCCTCGCTGGCGCAGCAGCCGGCGAAGACGTTGCGGATGCTGGCGTTGTTCAGCCTGCCCACCGGCGGCACCGTGCTGGGGCTGCGCCGGGAACGGCGGGCGCTGCAGCAGCTGATCAGCGAGCTCGGGCAGGGCCAGCAGCCGCGGGCGGTGCAGCTGCGGGTGCTGCAGTACGGCGTCACCCGCCAGGCGCTCGAGGCGGCGGTCGACGACGCCGACGGCTGGGACGTGCTGCACGTCTCCGGCCACGGCCGCACCGGGCAGCTGGTGCTGGAGACCCCGGACGGTGCTCCGGACCCGCTCGGCCCGGCGGAGCTGGTGGAGCTGCTGGTACCGATGTGGCGGCGGCTGCGGCTGGCGGTGCTGGCGGCGTGCGAGTCCGGCGCGGCCACCGCCGCCGAGCTGCGCCGGATGCTCGACCTGTCCACACAGGTTCACCAGCCGAGCACAGAGGACAGCGGGGTCGGCCCCGACAGGGGCGGCGCCGCGGAGCCTGTGGGGTGGCCCGGGCTGGGCCGGGCGCTGTTGGAGAAGCTGGGCTGCGCGGTGCTGGCGATGCGCTACCCGGTGATCGACGACTTCGCCATCGCCCTCACCGGGCACCTCTACCGCGGACTGCTCGAGCACGGGCAGACCCTCGATGTCGCGGCCGCCCGGGCGCTGTCCCGCGCCGCACCCGACCGGCCGTCCCTGTCGGCGCCGGCGGTGTCGCTGGCCACCCCGGCGCTGCTTGGCCCCGCCACCGGCCTGACGCTGCAGCCGCCGTCCGGGCGGGCGGCGCCGATCAGCGTGGCGCTGGCCGGCTTCCCCGACGAACCCGCGCGCTTCGTCGGCCGCACCGCCACCCTCACCCGCGCCCGGCGTGCGCTGCGGTATGGCTCCGGCCGGGCCGGGGTGCTGCTGCACGGCCCCGCCGGGGTCGGCACCACCACCGCCGCGGTCGAGCTGGCCTACCAGGCCGCCGGGACGTTCACCGCCGCGGCCTGGTGGACCGCCCCACCGGCCGGCCAGTGGGCCACCGCGCTGGCCAGCCTCGCGACCGCGTTGGAGACCCAGCTCAACCCCGCCCTCAACCCCGACCAGGACCCGACCGCCGCTGTGCTGCAGCTGGCCGGCAACACCAGCACCGACACCCGGCTCACCGGCTACCTGCCGGTGCTGACCCAGCTGCTCGAGCAGGCCCGGCTGCTCATCGTCCTCGACGGCCTGGACAGCGTGCTCACCTCAAGCGGCGGCTGGCTGGACCCCCGCTTCGGCCGGGTGATCGCCGCGCTGACCGGACACACCGGCGCCTCCCGGGTGGTGCTGACCAGCCGCACCGTCCCCACCGGGCTGGACACCGACCGGGTGGTGGCGCTGCCCGTCGAGGCCCTGACCTCCGACGAGGCGGTGCTGCTGGCCCGGGAACTCCCACACCTGCACGCACTGCAGCACGACACCGAACCGGCCACCGGCACCCCTGCCCCCCAGGTCGCGGCCGACCGCGCGCTGCTGGCCCGCACCCTCACCGTCGCCCAGGGCCACCCGAAGCTGCTCGAGGTCGCCGACACCCTCGCCGCCGACCCCACCGTCCTGCAGCAACGGGTCACCGCCGCCGAAATCGCAGCCACCCAGCCCGGCCCCTCTGGAGCCTCCGTGCCCGCCACCGGGGACGAGAAAGCCGACCCCGGCCAGGTTCTCGCCGCCCTCACCGGCGGCACAACCTAGCGGCACGCACTGCCCGACAGCTCAGCCCGTCGAGGAGGACGACCCCATGACCAGCACCACCCCGCAGGAACAGGTCGCAGGCATCCCCAATGAGAAGGTCGCCGCCGTCCTCGAGGAGCTGATCAAGGCGCTGCCCGGCCGCGCCTCCGCCGAGGACAACCGCGACAAGCTCGCCACCGCAGCCGGCGACCTCACACGTCTGGAGGTCATCGACGACGACACCGAGGAGGTGCACGAGGCTGACCCTGCAGACTTAGCGACCGACGGTGAACTCGCGGCATCGGAGGCAGCGCTGGCCCGCGCCGCGCTGAGCTACCTCGTTGCCTCCGACCCCGAGGCCGCGCGGCTGCTGCCCCGCGCCATCCAGCTCGTCAACGACCGAACCCGCGTCGAGCCGGTCACCATGCTCCTCGTCGGCGGCCTGGTCATCGCGGTGCTGCAGACCGAGGTCGAGTGGAACAGCGCCGAGAGCGGCCGCTGGAAGCTGCGCATCCACAAGCGCGCCATGCGTGACAGCACCATCGCCAGCCTCGTCCGCAGCGTCCTGCGCCTCAACGCACCCGGCCCGGGACAAGGCCAGTAGCCAGTCCCCTACAAAGATGCGCTACCGGATGGCGATGAAGTCCACGCCTTGTGGGAACGGTAGGTCTCCTGGCGAAACCGGCGCCGCGGTGCGGAGCTCATCTGCCGGGGGTCTACGGCGCCAGCCCCGGACAGCACCGAGGCCGCACGGTGCGTACTTCTCCGCTTGGGAGCTGCCTCTTCTACGTTGGGGTGGCGCTGGTCGCCGCGGCGCGGCCGGGCTTCGGCTCGGCCGGGGGGAGGTCGTGATGGCGGGGTTGGTGCTCGAGCCGGTCGAGGTCACCGGACCGACCCGGTGGCGGTGGCTGCTGCGCACCGAGGACGGCGAGGCGCTGGCCTCGCACGAGGTGGTGGTGCCGGAGGGCGACTTCGAGTTCGGCGGGTTCACCGATCTGTACCGGTGGCTGCGCTGGCAGGCCGACCCGGACCGGCGGGTGACCTCGGAGGCGGAGCTGACCGCCCGGGTGGGCGACTGGATCGGCCGGCACCTGCTCGGCGCGGAGGTGATGGAGGTCCTGCTGGAGGAGGCGCCGGTGATCGTGCGGGTGCCGGTCCCGGCGGCGCTGGGGTTCCTGCCGTACCGGCCGTGGGAGATCGCCGCCTGGCAGGGCCAGGTGCTGGCCCGCGAGCAGGTGGGGTTCGTCTTCGACCTGCCCGACACCCGCCGCCGGCCGCGCACCGCCGGGCAGGACCAGGACGGCACGCCGGTGCGGGTGCTGGCGTTGTTCAGCCTGCCCACCGGCGAGGCGCCGCTGGGGTTGCGCCGGGAGCGCCACGCCCTGCAGCAGCTCATCCAGGACGTCGGGCAGGGCCAGCAGCCGCGGGCGGTGCAGCTGCGGGTGCTGCAATACGGCGTCACCCGCGACGCGCTTCAGCGGGCGGTCGACGATCGCGGCGGATGGGACGTGCTGCACGTCTCCGGGCACGCGGCCGCCGGAACCCTGGTGCTCGAGCGCGAGGACGGCGCCCCCGACCCGATCGACGCCCAGGAGTTGGCCGAGCTGCTGGTGCCGATGCGCCGCCGGCTGCGGCTGGCGGTGCTGGCCGATCTGTGGACGGGAGGGCCGCCTGTGGACGCCGGGTCCCGGGACGTCACCCGGCGCGGTCAGCATCCACGCCGTGGCACGCGGATCAGGTCAGCCGGGGACCGTCGGGCAGCTCGAGGTCGGGCTTGTCCAGCTCCTCGACGTTGACGTCCTTGAAGGTCAGCACCCGGACGTTGCGCACGAACCGGGCCGGCCGGTACATGTCCCAGACCCAGGCGTCGGAGAGCTTGAGCTCGAAGTACACCTCGCCGCCGGCCTCCCGGACCTGCAGGTCGACGGAGTTGGCGAGGTAGAAGCGCCGCTCGGTCTCCACCACGTAGGTGAACTGCCGGACGATGTCCCGGTACTCGCGATAGAGCTGCAGCTCCATCTCGGTCTCGTACTTCTCCAGGTCCTCGGTGCTCATCGCGGCTCTCCGGACACGTGGCGCATGGCCCCATCATCGACCATGGCGCCGGAGCCGGTCAGCTGGAGTCCCCGAGCGGCGTGTGCGTCGCGGGCCCGGACCACGTTGACGAAGCGCTTCCGGTGCTCCGGACAGGGCCCGTACCGCTGCAGGGCGGCGTCGTGGGCGGCGGTGCTGTAGCCCTTGTGGACGGCGAAGTCGTACTCCGGCCAGCGCTCGTGCAGGTCGAGCATGATCCGGTCCCGCGTGACCTTGGCCAGCACCGACGCCGCCGCCACGCACGCCGCCACCCGGTCGCCCTTCCACACCGCGAGGGTGGGGCAGGCCAGCCCCGGGACGGGGAAGCCGTCGGTGAGCACGTAGTCCGCGCCGGGGTCGAGGGCCCACACCGCGCGGCGCAGCGCCTCGATGTTGGTCACGTGCATGCCGCGCGCGTCGAGGTCGGCGACCGGCAGGACGACCACCGACCACGCCTCGGCGCGGTCGACGACCTCCTCGTAGACCCGCTCGCGGGTCGCGGCGGTCAGCATCTTGGAGTCCGCGAGGCCGGGGACCCTCCCCCGGCGGCCGGCCGGCAGCACGCAGGCGGCGGCGACGAGCGGACCGGCGCAGGCACCGCGGCCGGCCTCGTCGGCGCCGGCGACCGCTGCGAAGCCGCGGCGGCGCAGGGAGCGC
Organism: Geodermatophilus siccatus; assembly: GCF_900103785.1. Lineage (GTDB taxonomy): Bacteria > Actinomycetota > Actinomycetes > Mycobacteriales > Geodermatophilaceae > Geodermatophilus > Geodermatophilus siccatus. Next base: position 65,948 of record NZ_FNHE01000001.1, read on the forward strand.
TCCATCTCCCACAGCGCGTCGGGCCGGTCGTCGGCGGCCGGGACGGCGCGGGTGCGGTTCCGCGGCCCGGGAGGAGCGGGGGTGGTACGGACGGCCATCGCGGTCCGACAGTACGACGCCGGCGAGGGACCGTGGGCGGCTGTCGCCCGGCGGGAACGCCAGGAGCCGGCCCCGGGGTCAGAGGGGCCGGCCCCTGGACGGTCGGCCGCCGGAGCGGCCGGGAGCGCCGAGGAGGCGGACGGTCCGCACGCCCCCGTGCAGGGCCCCTGGCCCCGTCCGGGTCCCGCCGGCCCCCTGCAGGGTCCTGCTGCGAGCTCGCGAGCAGCGGGAGCAGGGGGTCCGTCGACGAGGGTGGGAGGACGGGGTCCTCCTCCGAACGGGGGGGGGCAGGGCGGCCCCGCGCAGAGGCTCGCCGTGAGCCCGCGAACGGTGAGGACGGGGTCCTCAGGCCCCGGCCTCGGCGGGGGCCAGGGCGTGGGCGCCGCAGGTGCAGGCGGCGGGGGTGCGGGAGGAGAGCACCAGGGAGACGGCATGCGCCCGGTCGCGGGCACCCAGCTTGCGCAGGATGGCCTTGACGTGGGACTTGACGGTGTCCTCGCTGATGAACAGGTTGCGGCCGATCTGCCGGTTCGACTGGCCCTGGATCAGCTCGTCGAGGACGTCGGACTCGCGGCGGGTGAGCGGCACCTCGGGGGTGAACGGCTTGGCGGCCGGAGCGGCCGACGGCTCGACCCGGCGGATCTGCGGGTCGACGACGGTGCGGCCGGCGCGGGCGGCCAGGATGGCCCAGCCGAGCAGGGTCGGCGAGGTGTTGATCATCAGGTAGCCGCGGACGCCGGCGGCCAGGGCCTCGTTCACCACGGCCGGGTCCTCGGAGGTGCCCAGGGCCACGATGGTCACCCGGGGGTACCGGCGGCGCAGGTCGCGGCAGGCGTTCAGGGTCGCGGCGCGGCCCTGGCCCAGCTCCACGACCACCGCGTCGGGGCGGGCGGTCTCGACCAGCGTGAGGGCGCGGCGCAGCTCGCCCGGAGTCCCGACCGACTGCATGCCGGCGGTCTCGTTCACCATGCTCACGAGCCCACGGCGCAGGACGGGGGCGTCGGCGAGGATGAGCACGCGGGTGACGCCGCGGGCGGCGCTCGCCATGGGTGCGGACACAATGACTCCGTTTCACACGTTCGGGGAACTTCTCACGATCTCCATCGGACGGGTGAGACGGGTGCTTGAACGCTTTTCCAACATTTCCTGAGAAAATCTTCCGGCACCACTTCGAGCCGCGACCAGTCACACGAGAAACGGCGGAATGGCGACCCGCTGCATTCGTGTCGACATGGCGACGCCATTCCGAGGGGAGCCCGGGAGCGAGTCGACCCGCACGCCCCGGGGTGCCGGGAGGTGCGGGTCGAGGGAGGACCGCGGGATCCGTCAGTCGCCGCGGGACCGGCGTCGTCGCCGTCGCCAGGCGGTGAGCGGCACCGCGCCCACCAGCCCCATGGCGTACGGGGCGGCGACCGCCGCGGCGCCGGAGACCGGCACGCCGGCCGCCTCGGTCCCCTGGATGTCGGGTGAGCCGAGCGTGCCGAAACGGTCGAGCGGCCAGACGATCAGCGCGGCCTTGCCGACGACGTCGTCCACGGCGACCGTTCCGGACCACTCGTCACCGATGTGCGCCTTGGAGTCCGCCGACGCCGAGCGGTGGTCACCCATGACCCACAGCCGACCCTCGGGGACGGTGACCGGACCGAACGCCCGGCTCTCCAGCGGGGTGTTCTCGAAGACGTAGGGCTCGTCGAGCGGCTCGCCGTCCACCGTGACCCGGCCCTCGGGGTCACAGCACTGCACCGTCTGGCCGCCGGTGGCGATGACCCGCTTGACGAAGTCGTCCTCGCTCGGCGGCGCCACCCCGATGGCGCGGCCCAGCCACAGCAGGCCGCTGGAGAGCCAGTTGCCCGGCTCCTGGACGTCCACCTCCGGCGACCAGCTCTCCGGCCCCTCGAAGACGACGATGTCGCCGGGCTCGGGCTCACCGAACCAGTAGGGCACCTTGTTGACCAGCACGCGGTCGCCGGTGCAGCCGGGACAGCCGTGCAGCGTCCGCTCCATCGAGCCCGACGGGATGAAGAACGCCTGCACCAGGAAGGTCTTCACCAGCAGGGCGAGCACGAAGGCGATGAGCAGGAGCACCGGCAGCTCGCGGATCAGCGAGCCCTTGTCGGCCTCTGCCCGCCGGCGGGCGGCGCGGCCAGCGGGACGGCGGCCGGGGCCGGTGTCGGCCGTGGACCCGGTCGCCTGGGGGTCCTCCCCCTCCGGAACGACGTCGGCGGGCCTCCCGGGCCGGTCACTGCTCATCGGAGTCAGCGTACGGCCGCGGAAGACCCGCCGTGGTCAGGCCGGACCGGCCTGCGTCGTGTCAGCGCGGAGCGTCAGCGCGAGACGGTCTCGCGCTTCTCCTTGATCTTGGCGGCCTTGCCGCGCAGCTCGCGCAGGTAGTACAGCTTGGCGCGGCGCACGTCACCGCGGGTCAGCACCTCGATCTTCTCGACGACCGGGGTGTGCACCGGGAAGGTGCGCTCGACGCCGACACCGAAGCTGACCTTGCGGACGGTGAAGGTCTCGCGGATGCCCCCGCCCTGCCGGCGGATGACCACGCCCTGGAAGACCTGGATGCGGGAGCGGTTGCCCTCGATGACGCGCACGTGCACCTTGACGGTGTCACCCGGGCGGAACTCGGGGATGTCGTCGCGCAGCGAGTCGGCGTCGAGTACGTCCAGGGTGTTCATCGCGGCAGTCCTGTCCTAGCGGTCATGTCGGTGCGGTGCGGACGCAGGCGCCCCCGGCTGTCCGATCCGGGGCGCTGCGCTCCGGGAGGAGCTCGCCGTCGACGGGGCGATGCGTCCGCAGCAGCTCTCTACTGTGCCACATCTTCAGCCGACGAAGCGCGGCGGCCCCGTCCACGGGCCGGCGGACAAGTCCGGCAGCAGGTCGGCCAGCTCCCGCGGCGCGAAGGTCTCGCCACTCGCGGCGACCTCCTCGGCGCTCCACCAGCGGTGCGGCTCGGCGCCGAGCCGCTCGAGCTCGGTGCGCCCGCTCGCGTCCACCTCGTGCACCACGTCCCGCAGCACGAAGAAGGTCTCCCGCGAGTCGATCTGCACGCCGGCGAACGGGCCGACGTGCCGCCGGAACCACACCGGCCCCTCGAGCTGCGCGGGGTCGACGACCAGGCCGATCTCCTCGGCGAGCTCCCGGGCGGCGGCCTCCCGCACGCCCTCCCCCGGCTCCACGCCACCGCCGGGGGTGTACCAGAACAGCACGTCGCCCGGCGGGACGGCGGGGTCGGTGAGCCGGGCGCCGAGCAGCAGCACCCGCCCGGACGGGTCGAGGACGACGACGCGGGCGGTCGGCCGCACCAGCGCTCGCCCACCCACCCGGCGGCCGGTCACTCGTCGAGGACGGCGCGGTCGGCGGCGGTGAGCGCGCCCTCGGGCAGCGCCGCGAGCAGGTCCGGACGCCGGGCCGCGGTCCGCCGCAGCGACTCCGCGCGCCGCCAGCGGGCGATCGCGGCGTGGTCGCCGGACAGCAGCACCGGTGGGACGTCGTGGCCGCGCCAGGACGCCGGGCGGGTGTAGGCCGGCCCCTCGAGCAGGCCGTCGGCGTGCGAGTCGTACTCGACGGACTCCCGGTTGCCGACGACGCCGGGCAGCAGCCGGGTCACGGCCTCGACCATGACCAGCACCGCCGACTCGCCACCGGCCAGCACGTAGTCGCCGATCGAGACCTCCGACACCGGCCCGGCCTCGGCGGCCCAGTCGGCGACCCGCTGGTCGATGCCCTCGTAGCGGCCGCAGGCGAAGACCAGGCCGGGCTCACGCGCCCACTCGGCGGCCACGGCCTGGGTGAACGGACGGCCGGCGGGGGTCGGCACGACCAGGCGGGTGCCCGGCGGGCGGACGGCCTCCAGCGCCCGGGCCCACGGCTCGGGCTTCATGACCATGCCCGGGCCGCCGCCGTAGGGGGCGTCGTCGACGGTGCGGTGGACGTCGTCGGTCCACTGCCGCAGGTCGTGCACGCCGACGCTGACCAGGCCGCGCTCGGCGGCCTTGCCCAGCAGCGACTGCCGCAGCGGCGCCAGGTACTCGGGGAAGATCGTGACGACGTCCACCCGGAACGGCGGGCTCGGCGCTCCCGCTCCGCTCCCGCCCGGCGGAGCCGGCTCGGTCACAGAGCCGCTCACAGGTCGAGCAGCCCCTCGGGCGGGTCGACCACGAGGGAGCCGCCGGCGAGGTCGACGGTCGGGACGATCGCCGTCACGAACGGCACGAGGAGCTCCCCGCCGTCGACCCGGCGGACGACGAGCAGCTCGGCGCCCTCGTGGCGGACGGCGTCCACCGTGCCCAGCTCGGTGCCGTCGGGCAGGCGGGCGGTCAGGCCGACCAGCTGGTGGTCGTAGAAGACGTCGGGGTCCTCGAGCGCGGGCAGCTCGGCGACGGGGACGTGCAGCTCGGTGTTGCGCAGCTCCTCGGCCGCCTCGCGGCTCTCGACGCCCTCGATGGCGAGCAGCAGCACCTCGCGGTGCCAGCGTCGGCCGGCCACGGTGAGCGGCCCGCGGTCGACGGGGTCGGTGCGCAGGACCGCACCCGGCGCGAACCGGAGGTCCGGGTCGTCGGTGCGGACCTCGACGGTCACCTCACCACGGACACCGTGGGGCCGGCCGATGCGGCCGACCACCACGGTGTCGGTGGGGTCGTTCGGTTCTGCGTTCACCACGGTGGTGCTCAGGATGAGGCGCTCAGCGCCCGTCGGTGTCGACGACGTCGACCCGCAGGCCGCGGCCGCCGACGCCGGTCATCACCGTGCGCAGCGCCTTGGCGGTGCGGCCGCCGCGGCCGATGACCTTGCCGAGGTCGTCGGGGTGCACCCGGACCTCGAGGGTCTTGCCGCGACGGTTGGTGAGCAGGTCGACCGTCACGTCCTCGGGGTGGTCGACGATGCCCTTGACCAGGTGCTCGAGCGCCTCTTCGAGCACGGTCTCACTCGGCGGGCGTCTCGGCGGGGGCGTCGCTCGCCGCCGCGTCGTCGGCCTTGGGAGCGGCCTTCTTCCTCGGGGTGGTGGCGCCGGCGGCCGGCTCCTCACCCGAGGCGCGGACGGCCTCCTCGTAGAGGGCCTTCTTGTCCGGCTTCGGGGCGGCGACCTTCATGGGCGGCGGCGCGGCCTCGCCCTTGAACTTCTGCCAGTCACCGGTGACCCGGAAGATGGCCGCGACCGGCTCGGTCGGCTGCGCGCCGACACCCAGCCAGTACTGCGCCCGCTCGGAGTCGACCTCGATGAAGGAGGGCTCCTCCTTCGGGTGGTACTTGCCGATCGTCTCGATGACGCGACCCTCGCGCTTGGTGCGGGAGTCGGCGACGACGATGCGGTAGTACGGCGCGCGCATCTTGCCCAGGCGCATGAGCTTGATCTTGGTGGCCACGGTGTGTGGTGTTCTCCTCGAACGCAGGTCGTGTGCCCGCCCGGAGCGACGCGTGGGGGTACGCCGGGGGCGGTGCGGCTGGACACGGCCGGCAACGGTGAGAGGGCCGCCCACCGCCGTGTTCGACCGTCCATCATGCCAGATCCGCGCGACCGGCCTCTCCGGCCGGGGCGGCGGCGTCCACCGGTCCCACCGGTTGGACCTCCACGCGGTTGTCCGAGAAGGTCGGCGCGCGGCCCAGGTCGGCGAAGACCGAGGGGCTCAGCGCGTTGACCGTGGCCCCGCGGGAGTGCTTGCGCCACGCCCCCATCGGGAAGACCACCACGCCGGGCGCGACGTCGGCCGTGACGTGCAGCCGAGCGGTGAAGCGGCCCCGGTCGTTGACCACGGAGACCTCCGCGCCCTCGGCGAGGCCCCGAGCGGCCGCGTCGTCCGGGTGCATGTGCAGGGCCGGTCCCCCCTGCACGCGCTGCTGGCCCGGCCGGTCGGCGAAGCTGGAGTTCAGGTAGGCGTGCGACTTCGGCGACAGCAGGGTGAGCGGGTGGCGGCCGGAACCGGCCGACTCCCGTGGCGGCACGTAGTGCGGCAGCGGGTCCACCGGCTCACCGGGCTGGTGCTCGTTCGAGCCCTGACGGAACAGCGGGAGCACGAAGTTGCCGCCGGCAGCCGCGGACGAGACGAACTCCACCTTCCCCGACGGCGTCGGGAAGCCGCCCTGGGCGTGCGGGGCGTACTCGTCGGGGCCGGGGAGGCGCAGCCGGGCCCAGCCGTCGCGGGCCAGGGTCTCCGGCGTGATGCCCGCCATCACCGGGGAGGACCAGTCGAACGCCTCGGCGACCATCTGCTCGTCGGTGCGGGTGAACACCGGCTCGGTGAAGCCCATCCGCGCGGCCAGCCGGCGGAACAGCTCGGTGTTGGGCACCGCCTCCCCCAGCGGCGCCACCGCGGGCTCGTTCATCGTCACGTAGAAGTGGCCCCACGAGAACATCAGGTCCCGCTGCTCCAGCTGCGTCGTCGCGGGCAGCACGATGTCGGCGTAGTCGGCCGTGTCGGTGAGGAAGTGCTCGCTGACGACGGTGAACAGGTCCTCGCGCGACAGCCCGGCGACCATCCGGTCCTGCTCGGGGCAGACCACCAGCGGGTTGCTGTTGTAGACCATCAGGGCCCGGATCGGCGGGTCCAGCGCCAGCTCACCGGTCAGCGCGCGACCGAGCAGCCACTGGTTGACCACGCGGGTGCCGGGCCGGATGAACTCCGCGCCGAGGAACGCCGGCCAGTTGACCGGGAAGGCCCACAGCGGCAGCTGCAGCAGTCCGCCACCGGGCTCGCGCCAGGCGCCGGTGAGGGCCGGCAGGCAGGAGATCGCCCGCACGGTCTGCCCGCCGCCGGCGTGCCGTTCGATCGCGACCCCGATGCGGATCACCGAGGGGCTGGCCGCGGCGTACTCGCGGGCCAGCGTCCGGATGTCCTCGGCCGGGATGCCGGTCTCCCCGCTCGCCCACTCCGGGGTGTACTGCCGCACCCGCTCGGCCAGCTCGTCGAAGCCGACGGTGTAGCGCGCGACGTAGTCCTCGTCGGTCAGCCCCTCGCCGATGATCACGTGCGCCATGGCCAGGGCCAGCGCCCCGTCGGTGCCCGGACGGATCGGGATGTACCAGTCGGCGTGCTGCGCGGTCCGGTGCCGGACGGGGTCGATGACGACGACCTTGGCCCCGCGCCGCTGTGCCTCGGCGACGAACGGCCACAGGTGCAGGTTGGTGCTGAGCATGTTGTTGGCCCAGATCACGATGTAGCGCGCGTGCACGAAGGACTCCGGGTCGACGCCGGCGGTCGCTCCGACCGTCATCGCGTAGGCGGTGCACGAGCCGGAGTCGCAGTACGTGCGCTCGCTGATGGTCGCCCCGAGCCGGTTGAAGAACGGGTCGCCGACGTTGAGGCCGTTGAGGATGCCCTGGGTGCCCAGGTAGCTGACCGGCATGATCGCCTCGGGCCCGGAGGTCTCGGCGATCTCCCGGAAGCGGCCGGCGATCTCGTCCAGGGCGTCGTCCCAGGAGATCCGCTCGAACTGCCCGCCGCCCTTGGGGCCGGTGCGCCGCAGCGGGTGCAGCACGCGGTCCTCGCTGTAGACCGTGCGCTCGTAGTCGTTCATCTTCACGCAGAGCCCGCCGCGGGTGAACGGGTGGGAGCGGTCGCCGCGGACCCGGGTGGCGCGGCCGTCCTCGACGGTCACCTCGAGCGCGCAGGTGTCCGGGCAGTCGCACGGGCAGGCGCCGCGAACCGTCGTCGTCCCCGGCATCGGCAGGTCGGTCACCGACATGGTCGCCTCCTCCCAGGCGCCGGTGGCCCGGCGCGGTGCGGCGATCGTGGCGCGCGGGGTCCCGCCCGGCTCGACGCTGCGTGCCAGGTCCTCGACCGCGGGTGCCTTCCCCCCGCTGGAGGCGCATGGCACCCTCGGGCCGTCGTCCGCCGGATCCGGGGCGCCGGGTCCGGCACGCGCCGCGCGACTCGCGCGGCCGACCGCCAGCGAGGCCGCCATGCCGACAGCGAGGACCGCTCGCTCGACCGGGGTGCGGTCCTGGCAGGACCTGCTCGGCGAGCACTTCGTGGACCTCGACGTCGTGCCCTCCGCCGAGGGGCCGCTCCCCGGCGAGGTGCGCAGCCGGGCGGTGGGGTCGCTGCAGCTGTCGCGGGTGCGGTCGGTCGACCAGCGGGCGGTGCGCACCGCCGGCCTGGCCCGCACCGACCGGCGGCACTACGTGCAGGTCGGTCTGGTCGAGCGGGGCAGCGCCCGGGTGGAGCAGGACGGCCGGGAGTGCTGGCTGCAGCCGGGGGACTACGCGCTCTACGAGACCCGCCGTCCCTTCTCCTGGGAGCTGCGCGCCGGCACGGGTCCGACGTGGTCGCTGCTGGTCCTCACCTGGTGCCGGCCCGGCCCGACGTCTCCCGGGCTCACCGCGCGGCGGATGGACGGCGCGTCGGGACTCACCGGGGTGCTGGGCCGGATGATGACCGACCTGCTGCGCACCCGGGACGTCGGGGGCACCGACCCCGGTGACCGGCTGGCCGGCGAGCTGCTCGAGCTGGTGACCACCGCGGCCGGCACCGCTCCCCCACCGCCTGCGGGGCCCCCGCGGGGCGACCGGGCCCTGCTCGCCGCCGTCCGGGCGCACGTGGAGGAGCACCTGGCCGACCCCGCGCTGGACCCGCGGTCCATCGCGGCGGCCCACTTCGTCTCCGTCCGGCAGCTGCACCGGCTCTTCGCCGGCGAGGCGGAGACGGCGGCCCGCTACGTGCGGCGCCGGCGGCTGGAGCGGGCCCGCGAGGAGCTGGCCCGCAGCGGCGCGCGCGACCTGCCGCTCGCCGCCGTCGCCCACCGCTGCGGCTTCGCCGACCCCTCGGTGTTCGGCCGTGCCTTCCGCGCGGCCTACGGCATGACCCCGTCGCGCTACCGGGCGCTGGCCGCCGGCGACTGACGGACGGCGGCGAGGACGCGGGCCGCGGCGCCGTCGACCGGCACCTCCTCGCGCTCCCCCGTCGCCCGGTCGCGCAGCTCCACGACGCCGTCGGCCAGCCCGCGCCCCACGGTGACGATGGTGGACATCCCGAGCAGCTCGGCGTCCTTGAACTTGACCCCCGGCGAGACCTTCGGCCGGTCGTCGTAGAGCACCGTGAGCCCGGCGGCGACCAGCTCCTGGGCGAGGGCCTCCGCGGTCGAGAAGACCGCGGCGTCCTTGCCGGTGGCGACGACGTGCACGTCGGCCGGTGCGACCTCGCGCGGCCAGACCAGGCCCAGCTCGTCGTGGGTGGACTCGGCGATCGCGGCCACGGCCCGGGAGACGCCGATGCCGTAGGAGCCCATGGTGACCGTGACCAGCTTGCCGTTCTCGTCGAGCACCTTCAGGTCGAGCGCCTCGGCGTACTTGCGGCCCAGCTGGAAGATGTGGCCCATCTCCACGCCGCGGGCGAGTTCCAGCGGGCCGGAGCCGTCGGGGGCGGGGTCGCCGGGCAGCACCTCGGCGGCCTCGATGACGCCGTCCCAGGTGAAGTCCCGGCCGGCCACCAGGTCGAAGACGTGCTTGCCCGGCTCGTTGGCGCCGGTGATCCACCGGGTGCCGGTCACCACCCGCGGGTCGACGAGGTAGCGGATGGCCGACGCGCTGCCGGCGCCGAGCACCTGCGGGCCGATGTAGCCCTTGACCAGCTCGGGGTGGCCCTCGAAGTCGGTGAACGGCTCGACCTCGGCCGGCGAGACCTGCGCCTCGAGCCGCTTGGTGTCGACCTCGCGGTCGCCGGGGATGCCGACGACCAACGGCTCGCGGGCGCCGTCGGGGTGCACCAGCGTGACGACGACGTTCTTCAGCGTCGAGGCGGCCGTGTAGCCGGCGTCCGGGAACAGCTGCTGCGCGACCGCGACCAGCGTCTCGATGGTCGGGGTGTCGGGGGTGTCCTCGACGTGGGCCTCGGGCAGCCCCTCGAGCGGGATCGGCTCGGGGACGACGGTGCTGACCGCCTCGACGTTGGCGGCGTACCCGCCGGGCGAGCGGACGAAGGTGTCCTCGCCGATCGGGGTCGGGTGCAGGAACTCCTCGCTCTTGGACCCGCCCATGGCCCCCGACATGGCCGAGACGATGACGTACTCCAGGCCCAGCCGGTCGAAGACCCGGATGTAGGCGTCGCGGTGCGCGGCGTAGCTCTTGTCCAGGCCGGCGTCGTCGACGTCGAAGGAGTAGCTGTCCTTCATCGTGAACTCGCGGCCGCGGAAGAGCCCCGCGCGGGGACGCGCCTCGTCCCGGTACTTGGTCTGGATCTGGTAGAGCGTGACCGGCAGGTCCTTGTACGACGAGTACAGGTCCTTCACCAGGAGCGTGAACATCTCCTCGTGGGTGGGGCCGAGCAGGTAGTCGACGCCCCGGCGGTCCTGGAGGCGGAAGAGGTTGGGGCCGTACTCGGTCCAGCGGTTGGTGGCCTCGTAGGGCTCGCGCGGCAGCAGCGCCGGGAAGTGCACCTCCTGCGCGCCCATCCGGTCCATCTCCTCGCGGACGATGCGCTCCACGTTGCGGAACACCCGGTAGCCCAGCGGCAGCCAGGTGAAGCCGCCGGGCGCGGCCCGCCGGATGTACCCGGCCCGCACCAGCAGGCGGTGGCTCGGGACCTCGGCGTCGGCCGGGTCGTCGCGCAGGGTGCGCAGGAAGAGGGTGGACATCCGCAACAGCACGCGACGAGTCTCCCAGGCGCCCGCCGGGCGCCGTCCACGGGTTTGCGCCGTGGCCGGGTGGTGCGTCGCCGCAGCGCTGCCGGGCCCGGTGCGGGGGTCACCGAGCCCGGCAGCGGGCCTGTGGGTGGAGGCAGGGTCAGTCGTCGTCGCGGTCGTCGGAGCGGTCGCCACCGCGGTCGTCGCCCGGCGGGTCGTCGGAGCCGTGCCCACCGCCGACCCGGCCGTCGGAGTCGTCGCCGTCCGGGCGCGCGGACGCCGGGCCCGGGGACGTGGAGGCGGAGTCCTCCGGCTCGTTCCGGTCCGCGCGCACCCCCTCGTCGCGGAAGACGGGGCCGCCGATCGAGCAGGCGACGTGCACCTCCACCCGGTGCGTGGTGCTCTCGAACTCGATCTCACCGTGCTGGTCCTGGTCGTCGAGCCACCAGCCGGCCGCGGGAGCAGCCGCGACCTGGAGGACCCCGCCGTCGCAGGAGGCGAAGACGGTCCCCCCGGTCGTGGCGTGCTCGCCCGAGGCCGGCGCCGCGGCCGGGGGCTGCGGCGCCGGGGCGGACGCGATCGGGTCGTCGGGGGTGGGTGCGGCCGCCAGCGACCCCGCGGCCGCGAGCGGCTGGGTCACGGGCGAGGCGTCGGCGTCGACGAGGGACACCGCGAGGAACCCCAGGCCGACGGCCGATGCCGCGGAGGCGGTCCAGAGGGCGGCGAATGCGATGGTTCGCTTCATGCCGCAGACGCTCCCGCCGCGTCGGTCAAGGCCACGCTAAGAGACTGACAAGCGCTGCCCCGGCACTCATCCCCCCGACTTGGGGAGACGATCACGAGGCCCGGCGCCGATAGCGTCCGGGCGTGGCACACCTCCTGGTCGTGGAGGACGACGAGCGGATCCGCACCGCCGTCATCCGCGCGCTGCGTGACCGCGGCCACGCCGTCAGTTCCGCCGGCACCGCCCTCTCGGGGCTGCAGGTGGCCGTGGAGGAGCGCCCGGACCTCGTCGTCCTGGACCTCGGGCTGCCCGACCTCGACGGCGGCGAACTGCTGAGGATGCTCCGGGCGGTGTCCGCCGTGCCGGTCATCATCGCCACCGCGCGCGACGACGACGCCAGCGTCGTCCGGGTCCTGGACGCCGGCGCCGACGACTACGTGGTCAAGCCGTTCTCCGCGGGACAGCTCGAGGCGCGCGTCCGTGCCGTGCTCCGGCGGGTCGCCGGCAACGACACCGGTCCGGCGCCCGTGACGGTGGGCGCGCTGACCGTCGATCCGCGCAGTCGCCGGGTGACCCACGCCGGCCGTCCGGTCGACCTCTCGCCCAAGGAGTTCGACCTCCTGGCCTACCTCGCCGCCCGGGCCGGCACGGTCGTCGCCAAGCGCGAACTGCTCACCGAGGTGTGGCAGCAGCCCTACGGCGGGTCGGACAAGACCGTCGACGTGCACCTGTCCTGGCTCCGGCGCAAGCTCGGCGAGTCCGCCGCCGAGCCCGGGCTGCTGCAGACCGTCCGCGGGGTCGGCGTCCGCCTGGCCGAGCCCGAACCGTGAGGCGGCGGATCACCCTGCTGGTGGCCGCGACGACATCGGTCGTGCTGCTGGCCTTCCTGCTGCCGGCCTCCGCCCTGGTGGCCCGCGTCGCCGAGGCCCGGGCGCTGGACGCCGGGCGCGTCCAGCTGCAGCTGCTGGTGCCGACCGTGGGCCTCGACGCCCGGGAGGAGGTCGTCGCCGGCCCGCTCGCCCTCTCCGACGGCCGCCGCCTGGCGGTGCGGTGGAGCGACGGCACGTGGCTCGGCACGGTGGGCGTGCTCGGGGACGACCCGGCACCGGCCGGCGCGGAGCAGCGGGAGACCGACGAGGGCACGTACCTGCTGCAGCCGGTCCGCCGGGAGGGCGGCACCGCGGTGCTCGAGGTGTTCGTCCCGGCCGCCGAGCTGCGCGCCGGGGTGCCCGGGACGCGATCGGTCCTGGCAGGCCTCGGCCTGGCCCTGTTGCTGCTCGCCCTGCTGGTCGCCGACCGGGTCGCCCGGTCGCTGACCCGGCCGGTCACCGAGCTGGCGACGACGGCGCACCGGCTGAGCGGCGGGGACCTGTCGGCCCGCGTCACACCGTCCGGGCCGGCGGACGTGCGGGAGGTGGGCGCCGCGGTCAACCGACTGGCCGGGCGGATCGGCGAGCTGCTGGCCGACGAGCGGGAGGCCGCGGCCGACCTCGCCCACCGGCTGCGCACGCCCCTGACCGCGCTGCGCCTGGACGTGGAGGCACTTCCGGCCGCCGACCGCGAGCGCCTGGCAGCCGACGTCGACGCGCTCGGCCGCGGCGTCGACGAGGTGATCGCCGAGGCGCGCCGTCCCGTGCGCGAGGGGCTGGGCGCCGGGTGCGACGCGGCGGCGGTGGTCGCCGAACGGGTCCTGTTCTGGGCGGTGCTGGCCGAGGAGGAACGCCGTCCGCTCACCGTCGACGTCCCCGAGGGGCCGTTCCCGGTCCGGGTCGCGGGCGCCGACCTCCGCGCGGCCGTGGACGCCGTGCTGGGCAACGTCTTCGCGCACACCCCCGAGGGCATCGGGCTGCACGTGGCCGTGCGCCTCCGGGAGGGCGGCGGAGCGGTCGTGACGGTGCGCGACGACGGCCCGGGTCTGCCGGTCGCCGCCGTGGCGCGGGGTCGCAGCGGCAGCGGGTCGACCGGCCTGGGGCTCGACATCGCCCGCCGCACCGCGGAGGGCTCCGGGGGCGCTCTCCGGCTGGCCTCCGCCTCGGGCGGCACCCAGGTCACGCTGGAGTTCGGCGCGCCCCCGGCCTAGACGACGCGGCCGCGGAGGACGATGCGCTGCGGACGGGCCAGGGTGTCGAGGTCGGCGCGGGGGTCGGCGTCGTAGACGACCAGGTCGGCCGGCGCCCCCTCCTCGATGCACGGCAGCCCGAGCCACGAGCGCGCCGACCACGAGGCCGCGGCCAGCGCCGCCTCGGCCGGGATGCCCGCCGCGTGCAGGGCGCGCACCTCGTCGGCGATCCGGCCGTGGTCGATGCCGCCCCCGGCGTCGGTGCCGGCGAACACCGGCACGCCGGCCTCGAACGCGGCCCGGACGACGGCGCCCGACGACGCGTGCAGCCGGCGCATCGTGCTCGCGTAGGTGGGGAACCTGCGCTCCCCCTGCGCGGCGAAGTCCGGGAAGTTCTCGACGTTGACCAGCGTCGGGACGACAGCGGTGCCCCGGGCGGCCATCTGCCCGATGAGCTCCTCGGTCAGGCCGGTGCCGTGCTCGATGCAGTCGATGCCCGCGCCGATGAGGTCGGGCAGCGCGTCGGTGCCGAAGGTGTGCGCGGTGACCCGGGCGCCCTCCTCGTGCGCGGCGGCCATCGCGGCCGCGAGGACGTCGGCCGGCCACTCGGGCGCGAGGTCGCCCACGCCGCGGTCGATCCAGTCCCCCACCAGCTTCACCCAGCCGTCGCCGCGGCGGGCCTGCGTGCGGACCTCCTCGACCAGCGCGTCCGGCTCGATCTCGGCGGCCAGGCCGGGGATGTAGCGGCGGGTGCGGGCGATGTGCCGGCCGGCGCGGACGATCGTCGGCAGGTCCGGCTCGTCGTCCAGGGCGCGGGTGTCGACCGGGGAGCCGCAGTCCCGCAGCGCCAGGACGCCCGCCGCGCGCTCGGTCAGGGCCTGCTCGCGCAGCCCGGCGAGGTCCTCGACGTGCACTCCCCCGCGACCGATGCCGACGTGGCAGTGGGCGTCGACCAGGCCGGGCGCCAGCCAGCCGCCGCGGCTGACCGTCTCGGCGCCGGGCACCGGCTCGAAGGTGACGCGGCCGTCGCGGACCCACAGGTCGCGGTGCTCCCCCTCGGGCAGCACGACACCGGAGAGGTGCAGGGTCGGGGCGGTCACCGGGAGGGCCGCTCGTCCCCGGGCTGGTCGAAGTTCAGCTTGGTGAGGTCGGGCAGGCCCTGACCCGGGGGCAGCCCGGGCATGCCGCCGGGCATCCCACCGCCCGGGAACCCGCCGCCGAAGGGGTTGCCCGCGCCCGGCGGCAGACCGGGCGCACCGACGGGCCGGCGCGCGGGGCCGCCACCCTTCTTGGCGGCGCTGCCCTTCCCCTTGCCCTTCTTGCCCTTCTTCGACTGGGCCTGCATCTGCCGCCCGCGGGCCTTCTTCGACATCGGGCCCATGCCGGGCAGGCCCATGCTGCCGGCCATCTGGCCCATCATCTTCTGGGCCTGGGCGAAGCGCTCCAGCAGCTGGTTGACCTCGGTGACGGTGACGCCCGAGCCGTTGGCGATGCGCACCCGCCGCGACGAGTTGATGATCTTGGAGTTGACCCGCTCCTCCGGCGTCATCGAGCGGATGATCGCCGCGGTGCGGTCCAGGTCGCGGTCGTCGACCTGCTTGAGCTGCTCCTTCATCTGCCCGGCGCCGGGCAGCATGCCGAGCAGGTTGGCGATCGGGCCCATCTTGCGGATGGCCATCATCTGCTCGAGGAAGTCCTCGAGGGTGAAGCCCTCGCGGCTGACGAGCTTGCCGGCCATCTTCTCGGCCTGCTCGGCGTCGAACGCCTGCTCGGCCTGCTCGATGAGGGTGAGCACGTCGCCCATCCCGAGGATGCGCGAGGCCATCCGCTCGGGGTGGAAGACGTCGAAGTCGGTGAGCTTCTCGCCGGTGGAGGCGAACATGATCGGCTGGCCGGTCACGTAGCGGACCGAGAGCGCCGCACCACCGCGCGCGTCACCGTCGAGCTTGGTGAGGACGACGCCGGTGAAGCCCACGCCGTCGCGGAAGGCCTCCGCGGTGGTGACGGCGTCCTGACCGATCATCGCGTCGACGACGAACAGCGTCTCGTCGGGCCGGACGGCGTCGCGGATGCCGGCGGCCTGCGCCATCAGCTCGGCGTCGATGCCCAGCCGGCCGGCGGTGTCGACCACGACGACGTCGTGCATGGTGCGCCGCGCGTGGTCGATGGAGTCGGCGGCGACGCGGATCGGGTCGCCGATGCCGTTGCCCGGCTCAGGCGCGAAGACGTCGACCCCGGCCTGGCCGGCGACGATGGAGAGCTGGTTGACCGCGTTGGGCCGCTGCAGGTCGGCGGCCACCAGCAGCGGCGTGTGGCCCTGGGCCTTGAGCCAGCGGCCGAGCTTGCCGGCCAGCGTCGTCTTACCGGAGCCCTGCAGACCGGCGAGCATGATGACCGTGGGCGACTGCTTGGCGTACCGCAGCCGCCGGGTCTCCCCGCCGAGGATCTCGATGAGCTCCTCGTTGACGATCTTGATGACCTGCTGCGCGGGGTTGAGCGCCTGGGACACCTCGGCCCCGCGCGCCCGCTCCTTGACGGCGTTGATGAAGGCCCGCACCACCGGCAGGGCGACGTCGGCCTCGAGCAGCGCGATGCGGATCTCGCGCGCGGTCGCGTCGATGTCGGCGTCGGTCAGCCGGCCCTTGCCGCGCAGGCCGCTGAAGACCTTGTCCAGGCGGTCGGAGAGGGTCTCGAACACAGCACGTCCTCAGCAGTTCTCGCGGGCGCGGCCGGCCGGTCGCTCCGACCGGCTGCTCGGCCTCCGGCGTCCGGGGAGCCCCGGGGCCGTCGCGCCACCTCCCGACCAGCCTAACGAGCCCGGGCCGGGGGGCGGCGGGATCGACCGGCCGGACCCGGTCACCTTCTGGAACGGCCACCCTTCGGGGGCCCGCGCCGAGCCCGCGAGGCAGCAAGGACCTCCTGCCCCCCACCACTCGCGAGCTCGCGGCGGGACCCTGCAGGAGGCCGCTAGGCGGCGCGGCGGGCGGGCGCGGCCACGGAGGCCACCGGCGCGGCCGAGAACACCGCCGTCCCGCAGTCGGCGCAGGCCCACTCGGGGCACTCGCCGCCGTCCTCGGTGTGCCCGTCGACGCACGGCGGCTGGACGAACTCCCGGTCCCCGTCGCAGGAGGAGCAGGACCAGACCCTGCCCTCGGCTGCGGCGACCTCGAAGGACGTGCCGGTCATGCGGTTGCCTCCCTGCCGTCGTCGACGGGACCGTTCCGTCCCGCTCGCCCTCGACGGTGGCACGGGGGTACGACAGGACCGCGGACGTCAGCCCGGCGTGTCCGCCGGGTCGGACACGGCACCCCGGACGGCGGCGGCCAGGGCGGCCTCCACGCGGGCCCGCTGGTCGCTGCTGATCGGCTCCCCCGAGGGGTTGGCGACGTAGAAGTGGTCGGCGGCGTCGGCGCCGAGGGTCTCGATCCGCGCGGAGGTGACGTCGAGGCCCTCGGTCACCAGGGCCGCGGTCAGCCGGTAGAGCAGCCCCGCCCGGTCCCCCGCGCGCACCTCGACGATGCCGGTGGCGTCGCCGGTCACCTCGCCGTTGTGCCAGGACACCCGCGGCGGGGTCCCCCGGACGGCGTCCTGCCGGTAGTCGGCCTCCCGCTGCCGCAGCCGCTCGGCCAGCGGCAGGGTGCCCTCGAGGGCCGCCCGCACGGCGTCGGCCAGGATCGAGGCCACCGGTGCCCGCCCGAACCGCGGCCGGACGGCGAAGACGGCGGTGGCCCGCTCGCCGACGACGTTGACCTTGGCGGCGCGCACGTCGAGCTGGTTGAGCGCCAGCACCCCCGCGAGCTGGCTGAACAGGCCGTGCCCGTCGGGCGCGACGATCGTCACCTGCTGGCCGTCGGCGACGTCCTCCACCCCGACCGAGATGCCGCTGCCGGCGGCGGCCGGGGCGCCGGTGCTCACCTGCGGCTCCCCCGGGTGCAGCACCGGCTCGGGCTCGGGCACCGGGGTGCCGCCCAGCCGCGCCTGCACGCGGGCGACGAGCGCGGCGACCAGGTGCGCCTTCCAGGGCGACCAGGCCGAGGAGCTGGTCGCGGCGCCGTCGGCCTGCGCCAGGGCGTGCAGCAGCTGCAGCAGCGCGGGGTCGTGCCCGATGGTCGCGGCCACCCGGTCGATCGTGGCGGGGTCGTCGATGTCGCGGCGGGTCGCGGTGTCGGGCAGCAGCAGGTGGTGGCGCACCATCGCGGCCAGCGTGGCGACGTCGGCCTCGGCGAAGCCCATGCGGGTGGCGATCCGGGCCGCGATCGGCTCGCCGACCTCGCTGTGGTCGCCGGGCCAGCCCTTGCCGACGTCGTGCAGCAGCGCGCCGACCAGGAGCAGGTCGGGCCGGTCGACGTCGTGGGTGAGCTCCGCGGCGGCCGCGGCGGCCTCGACCAGGTGCCGGTCGACGGTGTAGCGGTGCCAGGGGTGGCGCTGCGGCAGCGAGCGGACCCGGTCCCACTCCGGCAGCAGCCGGGACAGCAGCCCCTCCTGGTCCAGCTGCTCGAGGACCGCCACCGCGGGCCGCCCGCTGGCCAGCAGCCGCAGGAACGACCAGCGCACCTCCGCCGGCCACGGCTCGGGCACCGGCGGCGCGTGCACCGCCAGCACCTTGAGCGTGTACGGGGAGAGCAGCAGGTCCTCGCGAGCGGCGGCGGCCGCGCCGCGCAGCACGAGGCCGGGGTCGGCGGCGGGGCGGGCGTCGCGGGCGAGCACGACCTCGTCGCCCTGGCGGACGACGCCCTCGGCCAGCGGCTCGCGGCGGATGCGGCGGTACCGGCCGCGGGGGCGGACCAGCGCGGCCTCCACCCGCCGCCACGTCTCGTCGGCGACGAAGGCCAGCCGGCGCCCGGCCAGGCTCACCTCGCGCAGCAGCGCGTCCTCGTCGGGCAGGCCGAGGGCCACGGCGATCGGGCGCTGCTCCTGGCGGACCAGCACGTCGGCCGGTCGGCCGGTGCGCCGGCGCAGCTCGTCGCGGACGTCGAGCAGGAACGCGTAGGACTCCTCGGCCTCGGCGGTGGGCTCGTCGGCCAGCTGGGCGGCGGCCACCGCGCGCAGCACCTGCCCCTCCCGCAGCCCGCCGTAGGCCTCCTTGAGGTCGGGCTCGAGGAGGAAGGCCAGCTCCCCGACCAGCCGGGCCCGGCCGCGGCGCAGGTCGCGCAGCTGGGGCAGCAGCCGGGACGCCGACTGCCGCCAGCTGCCGAGGGTGGCGGCGCGCAGGGTCGCCGCGAGTCCGGCGTCCCCGGCGACGAGGCGGGCGTCGAGCAGCCCGAGGCCGGCCTTGACGTCGGTGGAGGCCACGCCGACGGCCTCGGCGACGGTGCGCACCGAGTGGTCCAGGCGCAGTCCGGCGTCCCAGATCGGGTACCAGACGGCGTCGGCGAGGGCAGCGACCTCCGGCCGTCCCTCGTGGACGAGGACCAGGTCGAGGTCGCCGTGCGGCGGGGGCTCGCGGCGGCCCAGGCTCCCGACGGCGACCAGGGCGACGCCCTCGGTGCCCGTCCGCGGGGGCGGACCACCCCGGCGGGAGCGCGGCGGCGGGGTGCCCGCGACCGCCTCGTCCAGCAGGCCCGCGAGCCAGGTGTCGAGCACCTCGCTGCGCTCGGCCCGCGGCAGTGCGGGCAGCGACCCGGTGTCCAGCACGTTCCCCCCTCGCTCCTCTGGGACGTCCCCCGGACGGCGTCGGCCGGGGCGGCAGGCGAACCCCGCCACCCCGGCCGACCGGCCCCGTCCCGAGGCTCGCGCCGAGCATGGGAGGCGCGAGGAGGACGGGGTCCTCCGACTACAGGCGACTACAGGGCGTCGGCGCCACGCTCACCGGTGCGGACGCGCACGATCTCGTCGATCGTGGTCACCCACACCTTCCCGTCGCCGATCTGGCCGGTGGAGGCCGCCTCGACGATCGCGTCGACGACGCGGGCGGCGTCGATCTCGTCGACGACGACCTCGATGCGGACCTTGGGCACGAAGTCCACCTGGTACTCCGCCCCGCGGTAGACCTCGGTGTGGCCCCGCTGGCGGCCGAAGCCCTGGACCTCGCTGACGGTGAGCCCGGCGATGCCGATCAGCTCGAGGGCGTTCTTGACGTCGTCGAGCTTGAACGGCTTGACGATGGCGGTGACGAGCTTCACGCCCGGCTCCTCTCGGTGGGAACGGTGACACCCCGGGCCTCAGCGTGCGCCTGGCCACCCAGGGTCGCGCTGCCGCCCCCGCCCCCGAGGGAGGCGAAGTCGTAGCCCGTCTCAGCGTGCACGACGCCGTCGATGCCGCTCACCTCGTGCTCCTCGGAGACCCGGAAGCGCATGGTCTTGGCGATGACGACGCCGATCACCATGGTGAGGACGAACGAGTAGACCAGCACGACGCCGGCGCCCAGCGCCTGCCGCCACAGCTGGTCGAGACCGCCGCCGTAGAAGAGGCCGTCGACACCGGCCGTGGTGGACGCCGAGGCGAACAGGCCCACCGCGAGGGTGCCCCACAGGCCGCCGACGAGGTGGACGCCGACGACGTCGAGCGAGTCGTCGTAGCCCAGGCGGTACTTCAGACCCACCGCCAGCGCGCAGACGACACCGGCGACCAGGCCGACGAGGATCGCCCCGATCGGCGTCACCGACGAGCAGGCCGGGGTGATGGCGACCAGGCCGGCGACGACGCCGGAAGCGGCGCCCAGCGAGGTGGCGTGGCCGTCGCGCAGCTTCTCGATCAGCAGCCAGCCCAGGGCCGCCGCACCCGTGGCGACCAGCGTGGTCACGAAGACCTCGGCGGCCTGCCCGTTGGCGGCCAGCGCGGAGCCCGCGTTGAAGCCGAACCACCCGAACCACAGGATGCCGGCACCGATCATCACCAGCGGCAGGTTGTGCGGCCGCATCGGGTCGCGCCCGAAGCCGCGCCGCTTGCCCAGCACCAGGGCCAGCGCCAGGCCCGCCGCGCCGGCGTTGATGTGCACCGCGGTGCCGCCGGCGAAGTCGATGGCCAGCAGGTCGTTGGCGATCCAGCCACCGGTCTGGGACTCCGCGCCGTCGAAGGCGAAGACCCAGTGCGCGACCGGGAAGTAGACCAGCGTCGCCCAGACGCCGGCGAAGACCATCCACGGGCCGAAGCGAGCCCGGTCGGCGATGGCGCCGGAGATGAGCGCGACGGTGAGGATGGCGAACATCGCCTGGAAGGCGACGAAGGCCATCGAGGGCACCGTGAAGACCAGGCTCTCGGGCTGGAAGCCGCCCTCCAGACCGCTGGTGCCCAGCAGCGAGGAGAGCCCGAAGAACTCCAGCGGGTCGCCCAGCAGGCCGCCGCCGAGGTCGTCGCCGAAGGCCATCGAGTAGCCGTAGAGCACCCAGAGCACGCTGATCAGGGCCAGCGCGCCGAAGCTCATCATCATCATGTTGAGGACGCTCTTCGCGCGGACCATGCCGCCGTAGAAGAGCGCCAGACCGGGGGTCATGAACAGCACCAGCGCGGCGCTGACCAGGACCCAAGCGGTGTCGCCGGTGTCCACGGCAACCTCCTGACGGATCGGTGCGGCCTGCATCGGGCGCGGGCCGCACGGGCGGGGCCGGGACGTCGCGGACGCCCGGCCGAGGGGCTGAGCGGCACCCCCTCCCAGGAGGGGGCGACGTGGCGTTCACGGTGCCGTCGGCACGTTTCGGCGACCGGCGCGCCGCTGTTTCCGGGCGGTGAACTCCCGGCCGCGTGTCCGGCTCCCGTGTTCCGTCCGTGTTGCGGGACCCCTCCCGGCCCCCGTTGCGCCTTGTTGCAAGCCGTGTGCAACTGCGAGTCGTGTGCAATAAGGTCGGCTGGAGTCGCCCGCCGCAGGGGGCCGGGCGAGCTCCCGAGGAGGCAGCGTGCACGTACCCGACGGGTTCCTCGACGCCCCGACGTCAGCCGCCACCGCGGCCGTGGCAGCCGGCGGCGTCGCCCTCGCCCTCCGCGGCGCCCGGCGCGAGCTCGACGAGCGCACCGCTCCCCTGGCCGGCCTCACCGCCGCCTTCGTCTTCGCCGTGCAGATGGTCAACTTCCCCGTCGGCGCCGGCACCAGCGGCCACCTGATGGGCGGGCTGCTCGCCGCCGTCCTGGTCGGTCCGTGGACGGCGGTGCTGTGCCTGACCGTGGTCCTGGGGGTGCAGGCGCTGCTGTTCGCCGACGGCGGGCTCACGGCGCTGGGCACCAACGTGACCCTGCTGGGCCTGGTCGCCGTCGCGGTGGGCTGGGGCGTCTTCCGGCTGCTGGCGCGGCTGCTGCCCACGACGCGCGGCGGCGTGCTGACCGCCGCCGGCGTGGGCGCGTTCCTCTCGGTGCCGGTCGCGGCGCTGGTGTTCGTCGGCCTGTTCGCGGTCGGCGGGGTCGCCGACGTGCCCGTGGGCACCGTGGCCGCGGCCATGGGCGGCGTGCACGTGCTCATCGGGCTCGGCGAGGCGGCCATCACGGTGGCGGTCGTCGGCGCGGTCCTCGCCGTCCGCCCCGACCTGGTGCACGGCGCCCGCGCCCTGCGCCGGGCCACCCTGCTGGCCGAGCGGCCCGCGTCGGTGCCGGCGGGCGCGCGATGAGCCGCCGGGGTCGCACCCTGTGGGTCGTCGGCCTGGTCGCCGCCCTCGTCGTGGCGGGCGTCGTCAGCTCCTACGCCAGCGCCTCCCCCGACGGGCTGGAGTGGGCGGCCGAGCAGTCCGGCTTCCTGTCCACCGCCGAGGACAGCGCGGCCGCGACCTCGCCGCTGGCCGACTACGGCGTCTCCGGCGTCGACTCCGAGCGCCTCTCCGGTGGGCTGGCCGGGGTCATCGGCGTGCTGGTGACCCTGGTGCTCGCCGGGAGTCTCACCCTCCTGCTGCGCCGCCGCAGCCGGTCCGCCGCGACCGCGGAGGACTGAGGTGACCGCAGTGCACGGCGGCGTCCTGGGCGGGGCCTACCTCGCCGGGTCCAGCCCGGTGCACCGCCTGGAGCCGCACCTCAAGCTCGTCGCCGTCCTCGGCTTCGCGCTGGTCGTCGTGGCCACCCCGGTCCACGCGCCCTGGGCCTGGGCGGCCTACGGCGGGTACCTGGCGCTGGTGCTGCTCGCCGCCGCCGTGGCCGGTGTGCGGCCGGCCCGACTGGCCCGGGGGCTCGCCATCGAGGTGCCGTTCGTGCTGTTCGCCGTGCTGCTGCCGTTCGTCGCCCAGGGGCCGCGCGTGCAGGTCGCCGGCCTCGCGCTCTCCGAGAGCGGCCTGGTCGCCGCGGGTGGGCTGCTGGCCAAGGCGACGCTGTCGGTGCTCGCCGCCGTCGTCCTCTCGGCGTCCACCGAGCCGCGGGCGCTGGTGACCGGGCTCGAGCGGCTGCGGCTGCCCTCGCTGCTCGTGCAGATCCTGACGTTCATGATCCGGTACGCCGACGTGGTCGGCGGCGAGCTGCACCGGATGCGGGTGGCCCGGGAGTCCCGCGGCTTCGTGGGTCGCAACCTCTCGGCGCTGCGGGTGCTGGGGCCGGCAGCGGGCTCGCTGTTCGTCCGCTCCTACGAGCGCGGCGAGCGGGTGCACCTCGCGATGCTGTCCCGCGGCTACACCGGCCGGATACCGGGCGCACCGGCCGCGGCGGTGCCCGTGCAGGCGTGGCTCACCGCCCTCGCCCTCCCGCTGGGTGCGGCCGCCGTCCTGGCGTCTGGTCTGCTGCTCGGGTGACCGGCCCCGCCCCCTCCCTGCTCGTCGAGGACCTCGCCTTCGCCTACCCCGACGGGCACCAGGCGCTCTACGGCGTCGACCTGCGGGTCGAGGGTGGCGAGCGGGTCGCGCTGCTCGGGCCCAACGGTGCCGGCAAGACCACGCTGGTGCTGCACCTCAACGGCATCCTGACCGGCGGCCGCGGCAGCGTGCACGTGGCCGGGCTGCCGGTCGACCGGCGGAACCTGCAGGAGATCCGGCGGCGGGTCGGCATCGTCTTCCAGGACCCCGACGACCAGCTGTTCATGCCCACCGTCGGCGAGGACGTCGCCTTCGGCCCGCGCAACCTCGGCCTGCCGGAGCCGGAGGTCGCCCACCGGGTCGCCGAGGCCCTGGGCGCGGTGGGCATGTCCGGCTACGCGGACCGGCCGCCGCACCACCTCTCCTTCGGCCAGCGGCGGCGGGTCGCCGTCGCCACGGTGCTGTCGATGCACCCGGAGGTCCTGGTGCTCGACGAGCCGTCGTCCAACCTCGACCCCGCCGGGCGGCGCGAGCTCGCCGAGGTGCTCGAGTCGCTGCCGGTGACGGTGCTGATGGTCACCCACGACCTGCCGTACGCCCTGCAGCTGTGCCCACGCTCGGTCGTGCTCGACGGCGGTGTCGTGGTCGCCGACGGGCCGACCCGCGAGCTGCTCGCCGACACCGCCCTGCTGGCCCGCCACCGGCTGGAGCTGCCCTACGGGTTCGATCCGCGCACCGTGCCCTGACCACCCCACCGTCGTGGACGGACCGACCCGGCCCGGCGACCTGGTGACGTGCTGGAACGGCCCCCTGCAGGGGCCCGCGCCGAGCGTGCGGGGCGTGGGGGGAAGGGTGGTCCTCTCTCAGTCGGCCCCGCCGACGAGCGCCTCGGCGAACGCCTCGGGCTCGAAGGGCGCCAGGTCGTCGGCCCCCTCCCCCAGCCCGACGAGCTTGACGGGGATGCCGAGCTCGCGCTGCACCGAGACGACGATGCCGCCCTTGGCGGTGCCGTCGAGCTTGGTGAGGACGACGCCGGTCACCGTCACCGCCTCGGTGAACACGCGGGCCTGGACGACGCCGTTCTGGCCGGTCGTGGCGTCGAGGACCAGCAGCACCTCGGTCACCGGCGCGACCTTCTCGACGACCCGCTTGATCTTGCCGAGCTCGTCCATCAGACCGCCCTTGGTGTGCAGCCGACCGGCGGTGTCGATCACGACGGTGTCGACCTCGCCCTCGATCCCGGTGCGCGCCGCGTCGAAGGCGACCGACGCCGGGTCGGCCCCCTCCCGGCCGCGCACGGTGAGGACGCCGACCCGCTCGCCCCAGGTCTCCAGCTGGTCGGCCGCGGCGGCGCGGAAGGTGTCGGCGGCACCCAGGACGACGCTCCTGCCGTCACCCACGAGGACGCGGGCGATCTTGCCGACCGTCGTCGTCTTGCCCGCGCCGTTGACCCCCACGACCAGGACGATGCCCGGCCGGCCGTCGTGCCGGTCCACGCCGAGGCTGCGGTCGAGGTCGGGGCCGAGCACGGCCGTCAGCTCCCGGACCAGCAGCCGGCGCAGCTCCGGGCCCGACGCGGTGGCCAGCACCATCGACTGGGTGCGGAGCCGGTCGACGATCTGCTGGGTGGCGGCCACGCCGACGTCGGCGGCCAGGAGCGTCTCCTCGACCTCCTCCCAGTCGTCCTCGGTCAGCCGCTCGCGGGCGAGGACGGTGAGCAGGCCGCGGCCCAGGTTCGACTGCGAGCGGGCCAGCCGGGAGCGCAGCCGCACCAGCCGGCCGGCCGACGGCGGCGGCGTCTCGAAGACCAGGCCGGGCTCGGGGGCGGCCGGGGGCAGCTCGACCTCGGGTGGGGCCTCGGGCGAGACGGCGTCCGGCTCGGCCGTCGTCCCCATCCCGCTGGCCGTCGCCCCCGAGGGCCGGGGCGGCGCCTCCGTCGTCGGCGTGGGCGGGCGCGGCCGGGTCAGCGTGGTGCCGGCAGCGGCGTCGTCGTCCAGCCGGGTGGTCCGCCGGCCGCGACCGACGAGCAGGCTGACCCCGAGGACCAGCCCGACGAGCAGGATCGCGATCGCGATCAGCACGAACTCCATGGCCCTCAGTCTCCCAGCACCCGTGAGCGGGGTCGGTGCGGAACCCGCGGCGGTGGGCCACCCTGGGCGGCATGCCGCTGCCCGGCCGGGAGAACCCGGTCCTCCTCCTCGGTCCCCTGCTGCGGCACGTCGACCCGGTGTCGGCCACCGTGTGGGTGGAGACCGACCGGCCCTGCGAGGTGACGGTGCTCGGCCGCCGCGCCCGCACCTTCTGCGTGGGCGGCCACCACTACGCCCTCGTCGTCGTCGAGGGGCTCGAGCCGGGCAGCGTCACGCCCTACGAGGTGCACCTCGACGGCGAGCCGGTGTGGCCGCAGGCCTCGTCCCAGTTCCCGCCCAGCCGGATCCGGACGCCGGGCCGGCCCGGGCCCTTCACCATCGCCTTCGGCTCCTGCCGCTACGCCACCCCGAGCACCGTCGACGCCGCCGAGGGCATCCCACCCGACGCGCTGGACAGCTACGCCGCGCGGCTGACCGGACAGCCCGAGGACACGTGGCCCGACGCGCTGGTGCTGCTCGGCGACCAGGTCTACGCCGACGAGCTGACGCACGCGACCCGTCAGTGGCTGTCGCTGCGCCGGCAGCGGCCGGCCCCGCAGGACGCCCAGGTCGACGACTTCGAGGAGTACACCCGGCTCTACGCGGAGTCCTGGAGCGACCCCCAGGTGCGCTGGCTGCTGTCGACCGTGCCGTCGTCGATGATCTTCGACGACCACGAGATGATCGACGACTGGAACACCTCCGCCGCCTGGCGGCGCGAGGTGACCGGGCAGGACTGGTGGACCCGCCGGATCTGCGGCGGTCTGGTCAGCTACTGGGTCTACCAGCACCTGGGCAACCTCAGCCCCCAGGAGCTGGCCGAGAACGCCGTCTGGCAGGCGGTGCAGGAGCACCGGGACGACGCCGAGTCGGTGCTCCAGGCGATGGCCGAGGCCGCCGACCGCGATCCGCGCTCGGTCCGCTGGAGCTACGTGCGCCACTGGGGCGAGGCGCGGATGATCATGGTCGACAGCCGGGCCGGCCGGGTGCTGGACGAGTCCGCGCGGGGGATGCTCGACGAGGACGAGTTCGCCTGGGTCGAGGCGGCGATGCGCCGCGCCGTGGACGAGGGCGTCGAGCACCTGGTGCTGGGCACCTCGCTGCCGTGGCTGCTGCCGCACGCCATCCACGAGGTCGAGCGGTGGAACGAGACGCTCGTCCGGCGGCACCTGGGCCGTCCGCTGGGCTGGGTCTCCGAGCAGCTGCGGCAGGCCGCGGACCTCGAGCACTGGTCGGCGTTCGGCGACTCCTTCGAGCGGCTGGGCCGGGCCGTGGTCGCGCTGGCCCGGGGCGAGCAGGGCCGGGCGCCGGCGACCGTGCTGGTGCTCTCCGGCGACGTCCACCACGCCTACGCCGCCGAGCTCGTGGCCCCCGGCGGTCTGGCCACGCGGGTGCACCAGCTGACCGTGTCGCCGCTGCACAACCAGGCACCGCACCCGATCCGGGTGGGCTTCCGCATCGGGTGGAGTCGCTGGGCCCGCCGGCTGACCACGGGGCTGTCTCGCCTGGCGCGGGTCCGCCCCTCGGAGCTGGACTGGGCCAAGCAGGCCGGCCCGTACTTCGGCAACCAGCTCGGCGAGCTGGTCCTGCACGACCGCGACGCCTCCTTCCGGCTGTTCGTCACCCACCGGGTGGACGCGGGTCAGGAGCGGCTGGAGCTGGTCGCCGACCTGCCGCTGTCGAACCCGGTCCCGGCGGAGGTGACAGGCTGACGAGGTGAGCGACCCCCTCGGCACGCGGCCCGCTCCGGGCCCCGACCAGCCGCCGATCCCGGTGCGGCTGGTCACCTTCAACACCCACCACGGCGTCGGGGACGACGGCCGGCACGACCTGCCGCGACTGGCCACGGTGCTCGCCGCGGCCGACGCCGACCTCATCTGCCTGCAGGAGGTGGACAAGTACTACGGCGGGCGCAGCGAGGACGTCGACCAGGCGCTGCTGCTCTCCCGGGCGCTGGACATGCAGCTGGCCTGGGGCCCGGCGATCGACGAGCCGCGCCGGGACAGGGGGACGCGCCGGCAGTACGGCAATGCGCTGCTGTCGCGGCTGCCGATCCTCGTCAGCGACGTCCACCCGCTGCCCGGCGGCGGCGAGCCGCGCAGCGCGCTGCGGACCATGGTCGAGCTCGACGGTGCCGCGCTGTGGGTGACGACCACCCACCTGTCCACCCGCTCGCCGCAGGAGCGCGCCGAGCAGCTCGCCGCGATCGCGCAGCTGCACACCGAGCCGATGCAGACCGGCGTCCTCGTCGGGGACTTCAACGCCGACCCGGGTGCCCCGGAGCTGGCTCCGCTGACCGGGCGGTTCGCCGACGCCTGGGAACTGGCCCCCGACCGCGAGGACCGGGCCGGGTGGCGGTTCTGGCACGCCCGCCAGGGCGGGACGCACCCGGCCCGGCGTCCGCACCGGCGGATCGACCAGGTGTGGGTCTCCCCCGGGGTCGGGGTGACCCGCGCGCACGTGCTCGACGGCGCCGGCGCCTCCGACCACCTGCCCCTGGTCGTCGACCTCGAGGTCCGGTCCGGCGTCTGAGGCCGCACACCACGATCCACGTGCGGCGGAGGTCGGACGACCTCGACCAGGGCAGGACGAGGTCGAAGGCGCCGCTGGTCGCGCGAGCGAGATCGGGCTCCTGGTCCGACGGCGGCGTCGGCGATGCCGACGCGCTCGAAGCGCCGGACGTGTGACACGAGCCGCATCCTCCGGCGCTCGCCTGTACGCCGGAGGCGGTGCGGCCATCGCATCGGGCCGCACCGCTGTCAGGCGGGCTCGGCCTCGCGCAGGCGCTGGCTGATGACGCCGGTGATGCCGTCCCCGCGCATGCTCACGCCGTAGAGCGCGTCGGCGATCTCCATCGTCCGTTTCTGGTGCGTGATGACGATCAGCTGCGAGGTCGCGCGGAGCTGCTCGACGAGGGTCAGCAGCCGACCGAGGTTGACGTCGTCGAGGGCGGCCTCGACCTCGTCGAGCACGTAGAACGGCGAGGGCCGGGCCCGGAAGATGGCCACGAGCAGCGCGACCGCGGTCAGCGAGCGCTCGCCACCGGAGAGCAGCGAGAGCCGCTTGACCTTCTTGCCCGGCGGGCGGGCCTCGACCTCGACACCGGTGGTCAGCATGTCCTCGGGGTCGGTCAGGTGGAGCCGTCCGTGCCCGCCGGGGAAGAGGACCGCGAAGACCTGCTCGAACTCCCGCTGCACGTCGGCGAAGGCCGAGGCGAAGACGTCGTGGATCCGCCCGTCGACCTCGCGGACGACGGTGAGCAGGTCGCGGCGGGTGGCCTTGAGGTCCTCGAGCTGCGTGGCCAGGAAGCCGTGCCGCTCCTCGAGCGCCGCGAACTCCTCCAGCGCCAGCGGGTTGACCTTGCCGAGCGTGGCCAGGTCGCGCTCGGCCTTCGCGGCGCGGCGCTCCTGCGCGGCCCGGTCGTAGGGCACCGGGGCGGGCTCGGGCTCGCCGGCGTCCTGCGCGGCCGCGAGCTGGGCGGGGGTGGGCGGCACCGGGGCCGCCGGGCCGTACTCGGCCAGCAGGGTGGACAGGTCGACGCCGTACTCCTCGGCGGCCCGGTCCTCCAGCGCCTCGATGCGGTAGCGCTGCTCGGCGCGGGCCACCTCGTCGCGGTGCACCTCGTCGGTCAGCCGCTCCAGCTCCGCCGTGGCCGACCGGACGGCGGCGCGCACCTCGAGCAGCTCGGCCTCGCGGGCGGTGCGCACGCGGGCGAGCCCGTCGCGCTCCGCGACCGCCCGCTCCAGGGACGACGCCAGCGCGGTCAACGACGTCTCCGCGCCCGACCGCACGCGGGCGGCCACCTGCGCACCGCGCTCGCGGGCGACCCGGGCCGCGGCGGCGCGCTCGCGGGCGGCCCGCTCCTGGCGGGCCTGCCGGCGCAGCGACTCCGCCCGCCCGGACAGCGCCCGGGCCCGCTCCTCGGCGGTGCGCACCGCCAGCCGCGCCTCGGTCTCGGACTGCCGGGCCGCGGCCGCCTCCAGCCGCAGCCGGTCGCGCTCGGCGGGGTCGGGCTCCTCCTCCACCGGCGCGGCCTCCGCTTCCGCCAGCCGCTCCGCCAGCCCGGCGAGCGCGGTCTGCGCCTGCTCCAGCGCCTGCTCGGCGCGCACCCGGGCGGCCGCGGAGCGCTCGGCCTCGGCGGTGGCCGACCGGGCGGCCGCGCCCAGCTCGGCCAGCTGCGCGGCGACGGCGGAGCGGCTGCGGTCGGCGGCCTGGCGGGCGGCGAGGGCCTCGTCGACGTCGGCGGAGCGGGCGCGGGCGGTCTCCCGCGCGGCGGCCAGCCGGTCGGCGAGCTCGGCGGCGCGCGCGGACGCGGCGGCCAGCTCCCGCTCGGCGTCGTCCACCCGGGCGCGGACCTCGAGGCCGGACGGCGCGTCGGCCTGGCCGCCGACCGACCAGTCCGAGCCGACGAGGTCGCCGTCCGCGGTCACCGCCCGCACCCGCGGGTGGCGGCCGACGAGGGTGACGGCGACGTCGAGCGAGGGCACGACGGCGACGCGGTCCAGCGCGCGGTCCAGGGCGGGGTGCAGCTCCTCGGGGGCGTCGACGAGGTCGCGGGCCCAGCGCACGCCCTCCGGCAGCTGCGGCCAGCCCTCGCGCGGCAGCGCCGGCAGTCCGCCGGTGACCAGCAGCCCGGCCCGGCCCCCGTCGACGTCCTTGAGGTGGGCGATCGCGGCGGCGGCACCGGCGACGGAGTCGACGACGAGCGCGTCGGCCATGCCGGCCAGGGCCGCGGACAGCGGGACCTCGGCGCCGGGGGCGACGGTGACCCGCTCGGTCACCGGGCCCAGCACGCCCGGCAGCCCGGCGGCGAGCACCGCGGCCGCTCCGTCGGCGGGGGCCAGGCCCTGGGCCAGGGTGTCGCGCCGGGCCTGGGCGGAGGCGCGGTCGCGCTCGGCGGCCCGCTCGGCGGCGACCAGCTCGGTGACCGCCTTCGCGGCCTCGGTGTGCGCCGCGACGGCGTCCTGGTGCGCGGTGACGAGGGCGACGTCGCCGTCCTCCTGCTCGGCGACCGCCTCGCGGCGCTCGGCCAGCCGCTCGGCGGCGACCTCGGCGCGGTCGGCGGCCTCGCCGGCGGCCAGCGCCAGGCGCTCGATCTCCGACTCCCCCGCGGCGACGCGGGAACGGGCGGCGGCGACCTGGCCGGAGAGCCGGGCCAGGCCCTCGCGGCGGTCGGCCAGCGCGCGGGCGGCGGCGACCCAGGCCCGCTCGGCCTCGGCGAGCGCGGCCTCGACCTCGGTGCGGGCGGCGACGGCGGCGGCCAGGCGCCCACGCTCGGACTCCAGCCCGGCGGCGAGCTGGGCCTCGGTGGCGGCGACCCGGTCGGCCTCGGCCTCGAGCTGGTCGGGGTCCCGGCCGGCGGCGGCCGCGGGCGGCGCGGCGGAGAGGTGGCGGTGACGTTCGGCGGCCAGCTGCGCGATGCCGCGGAAGCGCTCGGTGAGGGCGGAGAGCCGGTACCAGGTGTCCTGGGCGGCGGCCAGCAAGGGGGCGTTGGCGGCGAGGTCGCTCTCCAGCGCCGACTCGCGCGCCGACGTCCGCGCCAGGTCGGCCTCGACGACGGTGCGCCGCGCCCGGGCGGCGGTCTCGTCGGCGACGTCCTTGTCCAACGCGTCGCGCAGCTGCACCAGGTCGTCGGCGAGCAGCCGCAGCCGGGCGTCGCGGAGGTCGGCCTGCACGCCCGCCGCACGGCGGGCGACCTCGGCCTGCCGGCCCAGCGGCTTGAGCTGGCGGCGCAGCTCCGCGGTGAGGTCGGCCAGCCGGTCGAGGTTGCCCTGCATCGCCTCGAGCTTGCGGAGTGCCTTCTCCTTGCGCTTGCGGTGCTTGAGGACGCCGGCGGCCTCCTCGATGAAGGCACGGCGGTCCTCGGGGCGGCCGGAGAGGACGGCGTCGAGCTGGCCCTGGCCGACGATGACGTGCATCTCGCGGCCGATGCCCGAGTCGCTGAGCAGCTCCTGGACGTCGAGCAGCCGGACCTTGTCCCCGTTGATCTCGTACTCGCTCTCCCCGGAGCGGTACATCCGCCGGGTGATCGAGACCTCGGTGTAGTCGATCGGCAGGGCGCCGTCGGCGTTGTCGATGGTGAGGGTCACCTCGGCCCGGCCGAGGGCCGGGCGGCCGGCGGTGCCGGCGAAGATGACGTCCTCCATCTTGCCGCCGCGCAGGCTCTTGGCGCCCTGCTCGCCCAGGACCCAGGCGATGGCGTCGACGACGTTGGACTTCCCGGAGCCGTTGGGTCCGACGACGGCGGTGATCCCCGGCTCGAGGCGCAGGGTCGTCGCGGAGGCGAAGGACTTGAAGCCCTTCAGCGTCAGGCTCGAGAGGTGCACGAGTTGAGGACCCCGTCCCTCTCACCCTGCGCAAGCCGAGGGCGAGCCTCCGGACGGGGCCGACGGCTCTCGACTACGCCAGTGCGGGCTCGGCGTTGTCGCCGGCCAGGCTGAGCAGCTCGTGGGCGATGGCGGCCTCGCGCTGCGTGCGCAGCTCTTCCAGTTCCTGCTCCAGCCGACGCACCTTGGCCCGCAGGACGGCGTTCTCCTCGGCTACTCGGAGCTCCGCGGGGGCGACGACGTGACCGAACAGGGCCTTGGCCATGGCAACAACGGCCTTTCGACTGCGTGAGGGGATGACCTGCGCCCCGTATGACGGTCGGCGCGGTCCGTGTGTTCCCAGGGTGACAGGCCCGGACACGCAGGTCAACGGGCACACTCCAACGCTCCGGTGTCGGGGAGGTGTCACGTTCGTCACGCCGTCGTGAACCCGGTACTCCCCTCGACCGGCTCGTCCCGCACGTCGACCCGCGTCACCGCCCCGGGCGCCCGCGGGCCCTGCAGGTCGGCCAGGACGGCGTCCACCGCGGCGTCCGGCCCCTCGAGCACGACCTCGACGCGCCCGTCGGGCAGGTTGGTGGCCGAGCCGGCCAGCCCCGCCGCCTCGGCGCGCCCGCGGACGAACCAGCGGTAGCCGACGCCCTGCACCGAGCCCGAGACCAGGGCCACCGCGCGCCGCGTCACGGCCCCTCCCACTCGCTCCCGCGGGGCGCTCCGCTCCTCGCTGCGGTGCCCACGTGTCCGCTCACGACCGGCGGGCTCTCGGGCGCGGCTGGCAGCGCGGGCAGCTGTAGCTGGAGCGGTTCATGAACGACTCGCGCACGATCGGCGTCCCGCAGCGCGGACAGGGCCGGTCGGCCTGGCCGTAGACGGCCAGGTGCCGGGAGAAGTAGCCGCTCTGCCCGTTGACGTCGACGTAGAGCGAGTCGAAGGAGGTGCCGCCCTGGGCGAGGCTCTCGGTCAGCACGTCCCGCACCCCCTCCAGCAGGTCGGCGACCTGCGCCCGCGTGAGCCGGTCGGTCGGGCGGGTGCCGTGCAGCCGGGCCCGCCACAGCGACTCGTCGGCGTAGATGTTGCCGACCCCGCCGATCAGCGTCTGGTCCAGCAGCGCCCGCTTGACCTCGGTGCGCCGACGGCGCAGCGCCGCGCTGAACCCGTCGGCGTCGAAGCCCTCGTCCAGCGGGTCGATGGCGATGTGCGCCAGCCGGGTCGGGATGTCCTCCGCGATGGCTCCGCCCGCCCCACCGCCCCCGGCGCACTCCTCCACCACCAGCCCGCCGAACGTGCGCTGGTCGACGAAGCGCAGCTCCCGGCCCCCGTCGGTGAAGGTGACGCGGGCACGCAGGTGCGTCTCGTCGGGCTGGGAGGGCTTCTCGACCAGCAGCTGGCCGCTCATCCCGAGGTGCGCGACGAGCGCCTGCCCGGCGGGCGTGCCGTCGGCCTCGGCCAGTGGCAGCCATAGGTACTTGCCGCGGCGGTGGGCGGCGGTCAGCGTGCGTCCGGTCAGCGCGGCGACGAAGTGGTCGACGCCCTCCAGGTGGCGGCGCACCGCACGCGGGTGGCGCACCTCGACGGCGGCGACGGTGCGCCCGGCGACCCAGCGCTCCAGACCGCGCCGGACCACCTCGACCTCGGGCAGCTCTGGCACGCCGGCTCAGCTCGCCCCGGACTCGGCGGGGACGGCCGCACCGTCCGGTGCCTCGCCGTTGGTTCCCTCGCCGTCGGTTCCCTCGCCGTCGGGGCCGGCGCCGTCGGACAGCGCGCGCCAGGCGGCCTCCGCGGCCTCCTGCTCGGCGGCCTTCTTGGTGCGCCCGGACCCGCGGCCGTGGACGGTGCCGGAGAGGACGACGGCGGCGGTGAAGGTCTTGGCGTGGTCGGGGCCGGTGTCCTCGACCACGTAGGTCGGCGCGCCGAGGCCGAGCCGGGCGCCCAGCTCCTGCAGGCTGGTCTTCCAGTCCAGGCCGGCGCCGCGGGTGGCGGCCTGGTCGAGGAGCGGGTCGAACAGCCGGTGCACGATCACGGCGGCGGCCTCCAGGCCCAGCCCGACGTGCACGGCGCCGATGAGCGCCTCCACCGCGTCGGCGAGGATCGAGTCCTTGTCCCGGCCGCCGGTGGTCTCCTCGCCGCGACCCAGCAGCAGGTGCGGGCCCAGGCCGCCGTCCCCGAGCCGGCGGGCGACGCCGGCCAGCGAGGTCATGTTGACCACAGAGGCGCGCAGCTTGGCCAGCCGGCCCTCGGGCAGCTCGGGGTGGCGCCGGTAGAGCTCGTCGGTGACGACCAGCCCGAGCACCGAGTCCCCGAGGAACTCCAGCCGCTCGTTGGTCGGCAGCCCGCCGTGCTCGTAGGCGTAGGAGCGGTGGGTCAGCGCCAACGCCAGCAGGCCGCCGGGCAGCTCGACACCGAGGGCGTCGAGGAGCCAGGCGGCCGCGCGATCGGCGTGTGCCGCACCCGCCGGGGAGCGGCCAGCGGCCCCGCCCGGAGCGGGCTGGGTACCGGTGACCGTCGTCCCCACGGCTGGGCCTGCCGGGGTCAGACCGAGAGGACCTGACGGCCCGCGTACTGCCCGCAGTTCGGGCAGGCCTGGTGCGGCGGCTTGAGCTGGCCGCAGGCCCGGTTCGGGCACGGCGTCAGGGTCGGCGCGGAGGCCTTCCACTGCGAACGCCGGGCACGGGTGTTGGCGCGGGACATCTTCCGCTTCGGGACGGCCACGTCAGTTCTCCTCTGGGTTGTCCGCAGCGGGAGTGCCCGGTGCGGAGGCGAAACGGCCGGCGAGCCCGGCCCAGCGCGGGTCGAGCTGCTCGTGCGTGTGGTCGGCGGGCAGGTCGTCGAGCCGCTGCCCGCAGTCGACGCACAGGCCGGCGCAGTCCTCGGTGCAGGTCGGCGCCAGCGGCAGGCTCAGGACGACGAGGTCGCGGACCATCGGCTCGAGGTCGATGTGCTCGCCCTCGACGCGGCGGACCTCGTCCTCCTCGCTGGTGGCCTCGGTGGTGCTGCCCTCGTAGGCGAACAGCTCCTGGACGTCGAGCTCGAGGGTGTCCTCGATCGGCTCCAGGCAGCGCGCGCACGAGCCGGCGACGGGGACGTCGACCTCCCCGGAGACCAGCACGCCCTCCATGACCGACTCCAGCCGCAGCCGCAGCCGGACCTCGGCGCCCTCGGGGACGCCGATGAGCTCGACCCGCCAGTCGGCGGGCGCCGGGAGCGTGCGCTCGATCTCCTGCATCGAGCCGGCGCGGCGGCCGAGCTCCCGCAGGTCCACGAACCAGGGGTTGGCGGCGGGACGCCGGGCGTCCGTGGACGCGGCGCCTGGGCGGGGCGGCGGTGCGGCAGGCATGTCAGTACTCGCGGTAGGCATCGGGGAGGTGGCCGGCCGGGGTGCGGGGACCTCCGGCGGTCGGACCAGGGACCCAGCCTACCCGATGGGGAGCGACGCCGTTCCGGAGTGGAGGTGGCCCTCGCTCAGCCGTCGCGGAGGCTGGCCCGTGCCTTCTCGACCGAGCGCAGCATCCGCTCGAGCGTGCCGCCGAAGTCGGCCAGCCGGGTGTCGACGTACTCGTCGACCTCGGTGCGCATCCGGGCGACGTCCGCCGCGGTCTGCGCGCCGAGCTCGTCGGCGCGGTCGACCGCGCCCCGGTAGACCTCGGTCTCGCTGATCAGCCGCTCGTGCTCGGCCTGCGCGGCCGCCAGGATCTCCGCCTGCTGGGCCTTCCCGTCGGCGATCAGCGCCTCGCGGTGCCGGCGGGCCTCCTCGACGATCTGCTGGGCCTCCTCCTCGGCCTGGGCGAGCAGGTCCTCGGCCTCGGCCTGGGCGCGGGCGAGCAGGTCGTCGCGCTGCCGGCGGGCCGTGCCGAGGAGCTCCTCGCGCTGCCGCCGGGCCGCCCCGACCGCCTGCTCGGTCTCGCTGCGGATGCGGCCGGTCAGCCGCTCGGCCTCGGCCTGCGCCTGCTGGAGGATCTCGGTGCGCTGCTCGACGATCGCGCCGGCCTTGTGCACCTCGGCGGGCAGGTTCTCCCGGAGGTCGTCGAGCAGGTCGAGCAGGACGTCGCGGGGCACCATGCACGAGCCGCCGGACATCGGGACGCTGCGGGCGTTCTCGATGACGCTGCTCAGCTCGTCGACGGTCTCGTAGAGCCGGTAGACGACCTCGGTCATGTGCTCTGCTCCCGGTGCGCGGTGAGCCGTTCCTGCACGACCTTGGGGACCAGCCCGGAGACGTCGCCGCCGAAGGTGGCGATCTGCTTCACCAGGCTGGAGGACAGGTGCCCGACCTGGGGGGCGGTGGGCACGAAGAGCGTCTCCACCCCGGCCAGCTCGCGGTTCATCTGCGCCATCTGCAGCTCGTACTCGAAGTCGCTGACCGCGCGCAGCCCCTTGACGATCACCGGGATGTCCTTGGCGCGGCAGTAGTCGACGAGCAGGCCCTGGAAGCTGTCGACGGTCACGTTGGGCACGTCGGCGACCGCGTCGCGCAGCAGGGCCATGCGCTCGTCGACGCTGAACAGCCCGGCCTTGCCGGGGTTGACCAGGACGGCGACGACGAGTTCGTCGTAGAGGGCCGCCGCCCTGGTGATGACGTCGACGTGGCCGTTCGTCACGGGGTCGAACGACCCGGGGCAGACCGCTCGCCTCACGGACAGCGACCGTACCGGAGCACGGCCTCGCCGTAGCGGCGCTCGCGCAGTCCGCGCAGCGGTGTCGGCCACTCGAAGGGCTCCTCGCGGCTGGAGCGCTCGACGACGACCACGGCGTCCTCGGCCAGCCACTCCCCGGCGACCAGCGCCTCGAGCACCCGGAGGACCTCGGGCAGCGGCGTGGCGTAGGGCGGGTCGGCGAGGACGACGTCGAAGCGGGCCGGCGGCGGCCCGGCGACCACCGTGGGCACCGAGCCGGACACCACCCGTGCGCCGGGCAGGCCGACCGCGTCGATGTTGGCACGCAGGACCGGCAGCACCCGCGGGCCGTTCTCGACGAACACCACCTGGGCCGCGCCCCGGCTGAGCGCCTCGAGGCCCAGGGCGCCGGAGCCGGCGTAGAGGTCCAGGACGGTGGCGCCCTCGAGGTCGGTCAGCGTCGAGAGGCTGTTGAACAGCCCCTCCCGGGCGCGGTCGCCGGTGGGCCGCACGCCCGACGGCGGCACCCTGAGCCGACGTCCTCCGGCGGTGCCGGCGATGATCCTGGTCACGCCTTCGGCCCCGTCCAGAGGCTCGCCCCGAGGGTGCGAGGCGGCCCCTCCCAGGGGCCCGCCGCGAACGTCGACGGCCTCCTGCAGGGTCCCGCCGCGAGCCTGCGAGTGGCGGGGGGCAGGGGGTCCTTCGAGGGGGGCGAGGGGTCCTCTCTCATGCCTTCTCGAGGTACTCGGCGCGCTCGTCGGTGGCCAGCGCGGCCACCTCCATCGCCAGGCCGGGGTGGTCGGCGAGACCACGCTCGGTCTCCAGCAGGGCGGTGGCCTCGGCGCGCGCCTCGGCGATGAGCTCCTCGTCCTCCAGCAGCGACAGCAGCTTGATGCCCGAGCGGCGGCCGGACTGGGCGGCGCCGAGCACGTCGCCCTCGCGGCGGGTCTCGAGGTCCAGCCGGGCCAGCTCGAAGCCGTCGGAGGTTCCGGCGACCGCAGCCAGCCGCTGCCCGGTGGCCGAGGTGGTGGGCGCCTCGGAGACCAGCAGGCACAGCCCCTGGTGCTTGCCGCGGGCGACCCGGCCGCGGAGCTGGTGCAGCTGGCTGACGCCGAAGCGGTCGGCGTCCATGACGACCATCACGGTGGCGTTGGGCACGTCGACGCCCACCTCGACGACGGTGGTGGCCACCAGGACGTCGACCTCGCCGGCCGCGAAGGCGCGCATCCGCGCCTCCTTGTCCTCCGGCGTCATCCGGCCGTGCAGGACCTCCAGGCGCAGCCCGGCCAGCGGCCCCTCGCGCAGCTGCTCGGCGACGTCGAGGACGGCCAGCGGCGGACGGCGGCCCGACCCCTCCTCGGCCGGCGCGCCGTCGGCGTCGTCGGGCTCCTCCTCGGTGGCGGCGTCCTCGCCGATCCGCGGGCAGACGACGTAGGCCTGGCGGCCGGCGGCCACCTCCTCGCGCAGCCGCTCCCAGGCGCGGTCGAGCCAGGCCGGCTTGTCCCGGACCGGGACCACCGAGCTGGCCACGCCGCCGCGCCCACCGGGCAGCTGGCGCAGCGTGGAGGTCTCCAGGTCGCCGTAGACGGTCATCGCCACCGTGCGCGGGATCGGCGTCGCGGTCATGACCAGCACGTGCGGGGGCCGGTTGCCCTTGGCCCGCAGCGCGTCGCGCTGCTCGACGCCGAAGCGGTGCTGCTCGTCGACGACGACCAGGCCGAGGTCGGCGAAGTCCACGCCCGCCTGCAGCAGCGCGTGCGTGCCGACGACGATGCCGGCGCTGCCGTCGGCGACCGCGGCGCGCCCCTCCCGCCGGGCGGCGGCCTTCTGCGAGCCGGTGAGCAGCACGACGCGGGTGCCGGCCGGGTCGCCGTCCAGCTCGCCGGCGCGGCCCAGCGGCCCGAGCATCGCGCTGATGCTGCGCGCGTGCTGGGCGGCGAGCACCTCGGTGGGGGCCAGCAGCGCGGCCTGCCCGCCGGCGTCGACGACCTGGGCCATGGCCCGCAGCGCGACGACGGTCTTGCCCGCGCCGACCTCGCCCTGCAGCAGCCGGTGCATGGGCTGCTCGCGGGCGAGCTCGGCGGCCAGCTCCTCCCCCACCTCGCGCTGGCCCTCGGTGAGCGCGAAGGGCAGGGCCGCGTCGACGGCATCCAGCAGCCCGGCGGACCGCCGGGGACGGGCCACGCCCGGCTCCAGAGCGGCGGCGCGGCGGCGGGCGGCGAGAGTCAGCTGGAGGGTGAGCGCCTCGTCCCACTTGAGCCGGTGCTCCGCGCGCTCGACGTCCTCGTCGGAGGTGGGCCGGTGGATGTCGAGCAGCGCGGCAGGGAGGCTCGGCAGCCCGTGCCGGACGCGCAGCTCCTCGGGCAGCGGGTCCTCGACGAAGCCGAAGCCGCCGGAGGCGTCGAGCAGCAACCGCACCGAGCGCTGGATCACCCAGCTGGAGACCTCCTTGCTGGCCGGGTAGATCGGGATGAGCGCACGGGCCCAGTCGACGTCGTCGTCGTCCCCGGTCATGAGGTGGCAGTCGGGGTGGGCGAACTGCAGCCTGCTGCGGTACTCGCTGACCGTGCCGGCGAACAGCCCCCAGGCGCCGGGCACCAGGCGGGTGTGCCGGTGGTTGAAGAAGACCAGCTTCATCGTCCCGGCGCCGTCCCCGACGGTGACCTCGGTGAGGGTGCCGCGCCGCTGCCGCATCGGGCGGCTGTCGACCGACCGCACCTGGGCCAGCACGGTCACCCGGTCGCCGACCTGCAGGTCGTCGAGGCGGGTCATCTCCCCCCGCTTGGCGTAGCGGTGCGGGTAGTGCCGCAGCAGGTCGCGCACGGTGTGCAGACCCAGCGACTCCGCCATCGCCTTGGCGGTCTTGGCACCGAGGACCCGGTCCAGCCGGGTCGTCATCTCCACCGCCATCACTCCACCCCCACCTGCAGCGGGACCCCCGCGGGCGCGCCGTCGTAGCGGGCGACCTCGACCGTCGGGTGGGTGCGCGCGAGGTGCGCGCACACGGCGTCGGCGAGCTCGGCGTCCGGGCCCACGACCAGGGTGACCAGCTCCCCGCCGGCCGACAGCATGCGGTCGAGCAGCTCGCAGGCGACGGCGACCGGCTCCGCACCGATCAGCAGGACGTCGCCCTCCGCGGAGCCGAGCACGTCGCCGGGCTCGCAGCGCCCCGCGCTGGTCAGCGCCTCCTGCTCGGCGACGGTGAGCTGGGCCCAGCGGGTCGCCGCGGCCGCCTCGGCCATGGTGATGACGTCGTCGCCGAAGCGCCGGCTGGGGTCGTGGACGGCCAGCGCGGCCAGGCCCTGCACCGGCGAACGGGTGGGGACGACGGCGACGTCCCGGCCCTCCTCGCGGGCACGCTCCGCGGCGCGGGAGGCCAGTGCGGTCAGCGTCGGGTCGTTGGGCAGCACGACCACGCCGGCCGCGCCGGACCCCAGGACGGCGGCGAGCACGTCGTCCTCCGGCACGCCGTCGGGCCCGCAGGGGACGACGGCGGCGCCCTCGTCGGCGAACAACCGGGTCAGCCCGCCGTCGGGGACGATCGCCACGACCGCCCGCGCGTCGGGAACCGGCGCCGGTGGCCGCACCGGGGCCAGCGGGGTGACCGAGATGCGGTACGGGCGGCCCGCCTCGATGCCGGCCTCGATCGCGGCGCCGACGTCGGCGACGTGCACGTGCACGTTCCACTCGCGCCCGCCGGGGGTGTCGACGCCGACGACCACCAGGCTGTCGCCGAGGGCGGCCAGCCGCTCGTGCAGCCGCGCCACGGCGGCCTCGTCGCTGTCGGCCAGCAGGTACTGCACCTCGCTGCCCGGTCCGGCCGGCGGCTGGTGCGGCAGGTCGCCGTGGTCGTGGGCGTGGTGGGGGTGCCCGCGCTCGGGCCGGCGGGCCAGTGACGGGCGGTCGGGCTCGACGCCGGTCACCGTGGTCACCAGCGCGTCGAGGACGAGGCACAGCCCCGCTCCCCCGGCGTCCACCACCCCGGCGTCGCGGAGCACGGTCAGCTGCCCCGGCGTCGCCTCGAGCGCGGCGCGGGCGCCGTCGGCCGCGGCCCGCACGACCTCACCCAGGGCGGCGTGCCCGGCCGCGACCGCGGCGACCGCCGCCTCGGCACCGGCCCGCGCGACCGTGAGGAACGTCCCCTCCTCGGGGTCGGCGACCGCGCCGTAGGCGGTGTCGGCGGCCTTCTGCAGGGCCGCGGCGAGGGTCGGCCCGTCGGCCGGGGGCTGCCCGGCGAGCTGGTCGGCCAGCCCGCGCCACAGCTGGGCGAGGATGGTGCCGGAGTTGCCGCGGGCGCCCAGCACCGCGCCGCGGGCCAGCAGCGCCCAGGCCGGCTCGGTGCCGCCCTCCCCCGCCTCGTCGAGCGCGGCCACGGCGGCCTCGGCGGTGGCCAGCAGGTTCGTGCCGGTGTCGCCGTCGGGGACGGGGAAGACGTTGAGGTCGTCGATGCGGCTCCGGGCCGCGGACAGGACGGCGACCGCGGCCCGGCACCACTGGCCGACCGCGGCGTCGTCGAGCGCCGGCAGCACGGCCGGAGGGTACCCACGCAGACCGACCACGCCGGGTGCACGACCGGGCGGAGGCGTGGTCCCCCCGACCTCCGCGACGTCTCCGCCGAGGACCGGTTAGACTCTCCGTTGGTCTGTGTGCGGGCGCGTCGGCGTGCCGCCGTCCGTGAACGAATCTCCTGGGAGTGATCCACCGTGGCTGCCGTGTGCGATGTCTGTGGCAAGGGGCCCGGTTTCGGTATGTCGGTGTCGCACTCGCACCGGCGGACGCCGCGCCGTTGGAACCCGAACATCCAGTCCGTGCGGGCGCTCGTCGCCCCGGGCAACCGTCGCCGCATCAACGCCTGCACCTCGTGCATCCGCGCGGGCAAGGTCGTGCGCGCCTGACGGTCGCCCCCGCACGGGGCACTGAACGCCAGAGGCCCAGAACCCACCGGGTTCTGGGCCTCTGGCGTTCAGTGCCCCCGGTGGCCGGGGCGGGAACGACGGGGCCTCAGCCGATGCCGCGGGCGCGGGCCGCCTCGACCACCAGGTCGACCACCGTCTGCTGCGGCAGTGCCGTGCTGTCGATCACGAGGTGGTAGATGCGCGGCGAGGTCGCGTCGACCCGGTAGGACCGTCGCACGTACCCCTCGCGCGCCGCGTCGTTGGCCCGCAGCTCCCGCCGCATCTCGTCGCGCGGGCGCCCGAAGCGCGCCACCACCGCGTCGAGCCGCCGCTCCTCGGGTCCGTCGAGGCGGACGTGCAGCGCGTCGGGACGGTCGCCGAGCACCAGCGCGGCGGCCCGGCCGAGGACCACCCCGCCCTGCCCGTCGGCGATCTCGCGCACCACCCGCTCGGTCTGCAGGCGGAACGTCCGCTCGTCGAGCTGCTCGGTCACCGGGACGACGCCGCCCATCGGGTCGGGCATGGTGCCCAGCGAGGCGACGATCCGCCACAACCCGCGGGCGACGTTCTCGTCGTTGGCCTCCGCCTCGGCCAGCGGGACGCCGAGCCGGCCGGCCACCTGCGCGGGGATGGCGCGGTCGTGGAAGACCAGGCCCAGCCGCGCGGCGACCGCCGGGCCGACCAGGTCACCGCCGGCGCCGTAGGAGGCCGAGATCGTCACCACACCGGCTCCGCTCACCGCTCCTCCTCACCGGTCAGCCGCTTGCCCAGGAACACCGCCCCGGGCAGACCCGCGTACACGCCGTACCCGGGTGCAGAGGTGTAGCCGAGTGCGGCGTACAGCGCCAGCGCCTCGGGCTGCCGGGACCCCGAGTTCAGCACCACCGAGCGGGCGCCGGCCGCGGCCGCGCTGTCCTCGAGCGCGGCCATGAGCAGCTGCGCCAGGCCCTGCCGGCGGAACTCCGGCGCCACGAACACGCGCTTGACCTCGGCCACGCCAGGGGCG
Source organism: Geodermatophilus siccatus (assembly GCF_900103785.1). Lineage (GTDB taxonomy): Bacteria > Actinomycetota > Actinomycetes > Mycobacteriales > Geodermatophilaceae > Geodermatophilus > Geodermatophilus siccatus. Next base: position 107,991 of record NZ_FNHE01000001.1, read on the forward strand.
TGCACCCGCCACCCGCCGCACCCCGCGGGGACGCCGTCCACCTCGGCCACGAGGAACAGCCCCGCCGGGGCCTCGAACTCGGCCGGGTCGACCACGGCCTCGTCGGGCCCGCCGTAGCGGGTCACGTACTCCTGCTGCACGCGGCCGACGAGCTCGCGGGCCAGCGGGTCGTCGTAGGGCACCGCCCGCAGCACCACCGGGCGGCCGTCGGCCAGCCGGGCGTCAGCGGAAGTGCGCATGACCGGTCCCCTCCGCCCCGACGGCCGCGGCGACCGCCTCGGCCGGCTCGCCGTCCACGCGCACCCCCGGCTCGCCCTCGCGCACCGTGCCGATCCGCGCCCAGCCGTCCGGCAGGTCGGCACCGGGCGGGAAGGTGGCCAGCATCGCGTGGTCCTCGCCGCCGGTGAGCACCCAGGCCATCGGGTCCCCGCCGAGGGCGGCCGCGACCTGCTGCAGCGGGCCGGGCAGCTCGAGGGTCGCCCGGACCAGAGCGGCCCGGTCGACGTCGACGAGCACGCCGCTCTCCTCCGCGACGTGCCCCGCGTCGGCGAGCAGCCCGTCGCTGACGTCGCACATCGCCGTCGCGCCGGCCTCGGCCGCGGCCGGGCCGGCCGCGTACGGCGGCGCCGGACGGCGGTGCGCGGCCACCGCGGCGGCCGGGCTGGTGAACCCGCGCCGCAGCACGGCCAGGCCGCACGCCGACCAGCCCAGCCGGCCGGCCAGGGCCAGCACGTCGCCGGGCCGGGCACCCGAGCGCAGCACCGGCGCCCGCCCGCCCAGGTCGCCCAGCGCGGTCACCGACAGGACGACGCCCCCGCTGTCCGGGGCCGCGGACACCGTGTCGCCGCCCACGACGGCCGCTCCCAGCGGCGCGCACTCCGCGGCCAGCCCGGCGGCCACCCCCTCCAGCCACGTCGTCGGGGTGTCCGGCGGGCAGGCCAGGCCGACCAGCAGCGCGGTCGTCACCCCGCCCATCGCGGCCACGTCGGCGAGGTTGGCCGCCGCCGCCTTGTGCCCGACGTCCTCGGCCGACGACCAGTCCCGCCGGAAGTGCCGGCCCTCGACCAGGACGTCGGTGGTGGCGACCACGCGGCCGTCGGGGGCCCGCAGCACGGCCGCGTCGTCGCCGGGCCCGACCTCGGCGACCCGCGCGACGCCGGACCGCGCGAGCACGCGCGCGATCACGCCGAACTCGCCGACGACCCGCACGCTGTCGGCGGGGTCGTCGCGCGGGACCAGCGGACGAGGACGAGTCACCGGTCCCTCCAGCTCACTGCGGTAGGTTGCGCAACTGTCCGCCCACCGGCGCGGACGCCGCACCCGCAACGCCAGCCGAGGAAAGGTCTCCCGTGGTCCACGCCTACATCCTCATCCAGACCGAAGTCGGCAAGGCCGCCCAGGTCGCGTCGACCATCAGCGAGATCGCGGGTGTCACCAAGGCCGAGGACGTCACGGGCCCCTACGACGTGATCGTCCGGGCCGAGGCCGAGACCGTCGACGAGCTCGGTCGGCTGGTCGTCGCCCGCGTGCAGTCGGTCGACGGCATCACCCGCACGCTGACCTGTCCCGTCGTCAACATCTGAGCGCCCTGACCGAGAACCCCACCCCGGAGCCCGGTCCACCGCCGCGGCCCTCCCGGCCGGAGGACCCGCTGCGGCGGGTGGCGCTCGTCGTCACGGCCGTCGTCCTGCCGCTGGTGGTCGTGCTGCTGGTGCTCACCCGCGTCCTCGGTGGGGACGCCGGCGAGCGGACCGACGACGCGGTCGCCGACGTCGAGGGCACGCAGGCGCCCGAGCGGGCCGACCTGCCGCCGCTGCCGGTGGACGTGCCACCGGTGACGCCGGAGGCCGACGCGAACTGCCCGGCGCTCATGGGCGCCCTGCCGCTGGAACTGGCCGGCGAGCAGTCCCGCCCGGTCCGGTCCGACTCCCCGTACGCCTACGCCTGGGGCGAGCCGCCGGTGGTGCTGGTCTGCGGTGTCGAGCGGCCCGCCGCGCTGGAACCGACGTCCCCGCTCATCCAGGTCAACGGCGTCGAGTGGCTGGTCGACACCACCGACCCGGACAGCATCGTCTGGACCGCCGTCGACCGGCCGGTCTACCTGCAGGTGACCGTCTCCGTGGACACCGACTCCGCACCGGTCACCGCCCTCGGCCCGGTCATCACCGGGACGCTCCCCGCCCAGCCGGTCGACGCCGGCGGCTGAGCCGGCGCCCCGAGGTGCAGCCGGGATGAGATCCGCGTCGATCGCCGCAGGGGGTGCCCGGCCTCGTCGAGCACCCCGCTCCCCCACCGGGAGCCCCGGCTCACGGGGACGGGAGGCGCTCCAACTGGGCCGCCACGACGGCCCGGACCTCCGCGGTCGCCGACTCCACCGACCCGGAGACGGCGGTGACCGCCACGCTGAACGCCCCGCGCGCGCACCAGGCGAGGGCGGCCGGCGCAGCCACCCCCGCCGCCGGGGCGCCCTCCTCGAGTTGCAGCAGCCGGCAGCCCGGGGGCAGGTCCGGCGGGTCCTCGCGCAGCAGGCCGCCGTAGACCTCGGCCTCGTGGGCGGCCAGGTCCGCGGTGAACGCCGCGGCGCCGTCGGTCGTCTCGAACTGGTGGGCGGCGACGGTGGTCAGCGGCCCGGATCCCGAGCCCCAGTAGCGCTCCCAGCCGAATCGGTAGCCGTAGTCGTCGAGCACCTCGCGCTCACGGGCGGCGTCCTCGGCGTAGCCGGCGACGTCCTCGACCAGCTTCTCCCCGGCCGGCGGTGAGAGGGCGTCGTCGGGCACGCGCGGCAGTCCGGAGGGCACCGCGGGGACGACGAGGCCCTCGAGCTGCCGGGGCGTGTCCGGTGTCGCCGCGGCCGGTGCGGCGGAGGCGTCGCCGTCCGTCGAAGTGGCGCAGCCGGTCAGCAGGGCCAGCAGCAGCGCCAGCCCGCCGCGCCGGACGGCCGACACCGGGCTCACGCCCGGGTGCCGTCCAACGTCGGGTGGCCGGCGGCGGTCGGTGCGACGGCCAGGGCGACCTCGACCAGCCGGTCCACCAGCGCGGTGAAGTCGACGCCGGAGGCCGCCCACATCCGCGGGTACATCGAGATCGGCGTGAAGCCCGGCATGGTGTTCACCTCGTTGACCACGAGCCGCTCGGCGCCGTCGGGACCGGCGCCGAGGAAGAAGTCGACCCGCGCCAGGCCGCGGCAGTCCATCGCCAGGTACGCGCGGCAGGCCGCCTCCTGCACCGCCCGGGTCTGCTCGGGGGTGAGGTCGGCCGGGACGTCGAAGTCCGCGGCGTCGTCGAGGTACTTGGCGGCGAAGTCGTACCAGTCGGTGCCCGGGTGCAGCCGGATCTCCGCCGGGAGGCTGGCCTGCGGCAGCCCGCCGCCGGGCGTGGCCAGGACGCCGCACTCGATCTCCCGCCCCGGGACGGCGGCCTCGACGACCACCTTGGCGTCGACGGCGGCGGCGGTCGCGACGGCCTCGGGCAACTGCGCCCAGTCGGTGACCTTCGTGATCCCGATGCTGGAGCCGGCCCGCGAGGGCTTGACGAACACCGGCAGGCCCAGACGCTCCCGGGTGGGGTCGTCGAGCAGCGCGGGGTCGGGCGACAGCGCCCCGGAGGGGTCGCGCAGCACCACGTGGTCGCCCTGGGGCAGCCCGGCGGCGGTGAGGAGCTTCTTGGTGAACTCCTTGTCCATCGACGCCGCGCTGGCGAAGACGCCCGAGCCCACGTAGGGGATGCCGCTCATCTCCAGCAGCCCCTGGATGGTGCCGTCCTCGCCGTAGGCGCCGTGCAGCACGGGGAAGACGACGTCCACGCCGATCCGCTCCCCCGTGCCGTCCAGGCGCTGCAGGCCGCGCCCGCTCGGGTCGCCGACCAGCGTCACCGGGGTCCCGCCGGCGACCTCCGGCAGCTCGCCGTCGACGATCGCCAGCCGCTGCCCCGGGTCGGTCAGCACCCAGCCACCGTCGCGGGTGATGCCCACGGGGACGACGTCGTACCGGTCCGGGTCCAGCGCCGCGAGGACGGCCCCGGCGGAGACGCAGGAGATGGGGTGTTCCGCGCTGCGGCCGCCGAAGACCACCGCGATCCGCCGCTTGCCCGCCTGTCCGCTCATCGCGGCCGACCCTAGTGGAGGCCCTCCACGGCGCCCGGACGACGGGCAGGACGGACCTACCGCGTCCGGATGTGGGAACCTCGACCCGATGAACGCAGCCGGAACGGCGACGACCTCGCGCAGGCTGCGCCTGGCGGGGGCCGCCGTCCACCTCTACACCGCGATCGGCTCGGTGCTCGGGCTGCTCATCGTGCTGGCCGCGTTCGACGGCGACGCGGTGGCGGCCCTGTGGCTGGGCCTGGTGGCCCTCGTCGTCGACGGCACCGACGGGATGCTGGCCCGCCGGCTGCGGGTCAAGGAGACGATCCCCTGGTTCGACGGCGCCCGGCTCGACGACATCGTCGACTACCTCACCTACGCCTTCGCGCCGGTGGTGCTGCTGTGGACGACCGGGTCGCTGCCGGGCGGCGCCGCGGGGTGGGTCGTCGCCGCGCTGCCGCTGCTGGCCTCCTGCTACCAGTTCTGCCGGGTCGACGCGAAGACCGAGGACCACGCGTTCCTGGGCTTCCCGAGCTACTGGAACGTGGTCGCCTTCTACGCCATCGTCCTCGACCTGAGTCCGGCGGTCGTGGCCACGGTGCTCGTCGTGTGCTCGGTGCTGGTGTTCGTGCCGGTGCGCTACCTCTACCCGTCGCGGACGAAGGCGCTGCGCGGGTTGAGCCTGGCGCTGACGGCGGTTTGGCTGGTCGCCTACGCAGTCCTGCTGCTGCAGGTGCCCGACCCGCACCCGGTCGTGGTCGCGCTGTCGCTGGCCTACCTCGGGTACTACGTCGGGGTGAGCCTGTGGCTGACCGCCCGCGCGGCCCACCGGCGGCGGGGCGAGCTCGCCCCGGCCGCCTGAAAGCGGACCCCGATCTCCCCACCCCTCGCGGGCTCGGGGCGCCCGGGACGGGGCCGCTCCACGACGTCACCGGGTGCTACGGGCCCCCGAGGGCGGCGTCCAGCGCGGTGGCGAGGTCGGTGACCACGTCGGTGGTGTCCTCGATGCCGCAGGAGAACCGGACGAAGCCCGGCGGGACGTCGTCCCCGCCCCACTGGGCCCGCCGGTCCAGCGTGCTGTGCAGACCACCGAAGCTGGTGGCCGCCGCCCACAGCCGGCTGGCGGCGACCAGCCGCGCGACGGCGGCCTCGTCGGGCAGCACCGCCGAGACGACGCCCACCGGACGGGCCATCTGCCTCGAGGCCAGCGGGAACGAGGGGTCCTCCGGCCGCCAGGGCCACCGGACGCCGGTCACCCGGGGATGGGCGGCCAGCAGCTCGGCGACGGCGCGGGCGTTCTCCGCCTGGCGGGTCAGCCGCAGGTCGAGCGTGGCCATCGAGCGGTGGCCCAGCCAGGCCTCGAACGGCCCCGGGGTCGCGCCGGTGTGGTCCCGCCAGCTCTTCAGGCGCGCGTACACCGCGTCGTCGGTGGTGCTCACGTGCCCGAGCAGCAGGTCGCTGTGGCCCGTCAGCGCCTTGGTGTCCGCCCCGATGGTGAGGTCGGCACCGAGGGCCAGCGGACGCTGGCCCAGCGGCGTGGCGGTGGTGTTGTCGACGGCGAGCAGCGCGCCGGCGTCCCGGGTCGCCTCCGCCACCGCGGCGACGTCGCAGACGTCGAGCTGCGGGTTGCTCGGCGTCTCCAGCATCACCAGCCGGGCACCCCGGAGCTCCCCGCGGGCGGCGAGGCCCTCGATCGCCGGCGTCGGCACGTACTCCACCCGCAGGCCCAGCCGGTCGAGCTCGTCACGTCCCAGCAGCCGGGTCGTGTAGTAGCCGTCGGCGGGCAGGACCACCCGGTCCCCCGCGCTCGCGCAGGCCATGAGCGCGGCGGTGATCGCGGCCATGCCCGTCGCGAAGGAGAGGCACCGACCGCCGTCGAGCTCGCCCACCGCCGCCTCGAAGGCCCGGAGGGTGGGGTGCTCGGTGCGCGCGTACGCGTCCGCCCCGTCGGCGCGCGGTGGCCGGTCCCCGAGGTGGAACGGCGCGGCGAAGACCGGCGAGGGCCGCAGCGGCGCGCCCGGCACGGGCGCCTCCTCACCGGCACGGACCGAGCGGGTGCCGTCGCCCCACTCCTCCGGCAGCTCGCTCACGTGCGCTCCGCTCCAGCCGACCCGGTTCCTCGGGCTCGGCCCTCGATCGAGGCGCTCACTCGGGCTTCGCCTCCCTGGACATGATGTCCTTGACGATCTGCGTCACCGGGACGCCGTCGTGGCACACCCGGACGACGGCCTCGGTCAGCGGCATGTCGACCCCGTGCGCCCGCGCCAGGTCCAGCACGGGCTGGCAGCTCTTCACCCCCTCGGCGACCTGCCGGGTGGTCCGCTGCACCTCCTCCACCGACATGCCGCGCCCCAGCCGCTCGCCGAAGGTGCGGTTGCGCGACAGCGGGGAGCTGCAGGTGGCCACCAGGTCGCCCAGACCGGCCAGCCCGGCGAACGTGGCGGGCTCGGCGCCCAGGGCCGCGCCCAGCCGGGCGGTCTCGGCCAGCCCGCGGGTGATCAGCGAGGCGCGGGTGTTGTCGCCGAAGCCCATGCCCTCGGTGATGCCGCAGGCCAGCGCGATGACGTTCTTGACCGCGCCGCCGAGCTCGCAGCCCACCAGGTCCTGGTTGGTGTACGGGCGGAAGTAGGGGGTGTGGCAGGCGGCCTGCACCTGCGCCGCGCGGTCGTGGTCCTCGCAGGCCACCACGGTCGCGGCCGGCTGCTCCTCGGCGATCTCGCGGGCCAGGTTGGGGCCGGACAGCGCGGCGACCCGATCGGGCCCGGCGCCGGTGACCTCGCCGATCACCTGGCTCATCCGCTTGGTGGTGCCCAGCTCGACACCCTTCATCAGCGAGAGCAGCACCGCGTCGGAGGGCAGCAGCGGCGCCCACTCGGTGAGGTTGGCCCGCAGCGACTGGGAGGGGACGGCGAGCACCACGATCTCGGCGTCGGCGAGCGCCTCGGCGGCGTCGGCCGTGGCGCGCAGCCGGTCGGGCAGCCGGATGCCGGGCAGGTAGTCGGGGTTCTCCCGGGTCTCGCCGATCACGTGCGCCAGCTCGGGGCGGCGGGCGTGCAGCACCACCGAGCAGCCGGCGTCGGCGAGCACCTTGGCGAAGGTGGTCCCCCAGGAGCCGGCCCCCAGGACGGCGGCCCGCGTGCCGATGCTGCGGCTCACGCGGCGCTCCCGGGCAGGTCGCGCCGCGGGTGCGGGGTGGTCGAGGTGGGCACCGGCTCCCCGCGGAGCTCGGCCAGCTGGTCGCGCACGCAGGCCATCATCCGGTCGGTCACCTCGCGCAGCAGCTCCCCGGTCAGCGGCCGACCCGCGCGCACCTGCGCGCGCAGGTCGGTGAGGTCCACCGGCTCGCCGACCAGGTAGTCGGCGCGCGTGCGCAGCCGCGGGTGCAGCTGCTTGGTGTGGTAGTCGTGCAGCCGCTGCGGCCCCCACTGGGCCACCGGCAGGACGACGGCGTCGGTGGTCAGCGCCAGTCGCGCGACCCCGGTGCGGGCCTCCATGGGCCACCAGTCGGGGTCGCGGGTGACCGACCCCTCGGGGTAGATGACCACGACGTTGCCGGCGGCGAGGTCGGCCTCGGCGGCGGCCAGCGAGGTGCGCGCGTCGGCCCGGCCGCGGGCCACCGGGATCTGCCCGGCGGCGCGCAGGATCCGCCCGGCGAGCCCGGTGAAGACCGCGTCCTTGGCCAGGAAGTGCGGCACGCGGCCGCAGTCCCAGACCAGCCGGGCGCAGGCCAGCGGGTCGAGCACCGACACGTGGTTGGCCACGAGGAGGACCGGGCCGGTGCGGGGGAACCGCTCGGCGTGCCGGTAGCGCAGCCGGAACAGCAGCACCGTGACCGGGTAGACCACCGCGACGCAGAACGCCAGGGCAGGCGGCAGCGGCCGGCGGGTGCGCCACCGCGACGCCGGGGCTCCGGTGCGGCGCCATCCCCCGGTCCCCGGGGACCCGTCCTGCGTCACCGGCTCCTCCCTCCTGCCGCCCGGCCCTGGTCCGGCCGGCCACGTCCTGTGGGTCCATCGTGGCCCGGACCGGTCCGCGGGGTGCACCGGGGTCCGGCCCGGCCGGTCGGCGACCCCGCGCCGGTGTGCTCACATTGTCGCCGTGCGCGCGTGGTCGGTCGTGGTCCCGGCGAAGCGGCTGCCGCTGGCCAAGACCCGCCTCACGCCGCTGCCCGCGGGCCTGGACGGGCCGCCGGGGGCCGCGCACGACCGGCTGGTCCTGGCGCTGCTGGCCGACACCGTGGCGGCGGCCCTGGCCTCGCCCGCCGTCGCCGGCGTCCTCGTCGTCACCGACGACCCGGCGGCCGCCGGGACGGTGACCCGGCTGGGCGCCCGCACGGTGCCTGACGAGCCGGACCGGGGCCTCAACCCGGCGCTCGCCCACGGCGCCCGCGTCACCGGGGCCGCCGCGGTGGCCGCGCTCTCCTCGGACCTGCCGGCGCTGCGCCCGGAGGAGCTGACCGCCGCCCTCGCCGCGGCGGAGGTCGCGGCGCGCTGCTTCGTCGCCGACGCGCAGGGCACCGGGACGACCCTGCTCACCGCCGTGGGCACCGCCCTCTCCCCCGCCTTCGGGACCGGGTCGGCGCAGCGGCACGCGGCCGGTGGCGCCGTCCCGCTGACCGGTCGCTGGCCGGGCCTGCAGCGGGACGTCGACACACCCGACGACCTCGAGGCCGCCCGGGCGCTGGGCGTCGGCCCGCACACCGCGGCGCTGCTGGGCGGAGCCGCCCGGCCGCCCGGCTGACCCGTTGCCGGCGAGCCACCGGCAACCGGACTGCGGCACGATGAGCCCGTGCCCTCGACCCGACCCGGCGCCCACGCCGACCGGTACATCAACCGCGAGCTGTCGTGGTTGGACTTCAACGCCCGCGTGCTGGAGCTGGCGGAGGACGACTCCCTGCCCCTGCTGGAGCGGGTGAAGTTCCTGGCGATCTTCGCCGGCAACCTCGACGAGTTCTACATGGTCCGCATCGCCGGCCTGAAGCGCCGGCAGAGCACCGGTCTGACGGTGCGCTCCCCCGACGGGCTGACCATCCGCGAGCAGCTGGCGCGGGTCACCGAGCGGACGCGCGACCTGGTGCACCGGCACGCCGACGTCTTCACCAAGGACATCTCCCCGCGCCTGGAGGAGGCCGGGATCCGGATCGTGCACTGGGGTGAGCTGGCCGAGCACGAGGCCAAGCGGCTGCGGGAGTACTTCCGCGACCAGGTGTTCCCGGTGCTGACCCCGCTGGCGGTCGACCCGGCGCACCCCTTCCCCTACATCAGCGGGCTGTCGCTGAACCTCGCCGTCCAGGTGCGCGACCCCGACACCGGCGCGCCGCGCTTCGCCCGGCTCAAGGTGCCCAACAACGTGCCCCGGTTCGTGCGGGTCGCCAGCTCCGACCGGGACGCCACCTTCCTGCCGCTCGAGGACCTCATCGCCGCGCACCTGCAGCAGCTGTTCCCGGGCCTCGACGTCATCGACCACCACCTGTTCCGGGTGACCCGCAACGCCGACCTGGAGGTCGAGGAGGACCGCGACGAGGACCTGCTGCAGGCCCTGGAGCGCGAGCTGGCCCGCCGCCGCTTCGGCCCGGCGGTGCGGCTGGAGGTCGCCGAGCCGATGGACCCGCGGATCCTCGACGTGCTCATGAGCGAGCTGGAGGTGGACGGCTCCGACGTCGTCCACGTGCCCGGCCTGCTCGACCTCGCCGCGCTGTGGGAGCTCTACGGCCTCGACCGGCCGGAGCTCAAGGACGAGCCGTTCGTGCCGGCCACCCACCCGCGGCTGTCGGAGGGCGAGACGCCCAAGAGCGTGTTCGCGACGCTGCGGGAGGGCGACGTGCTCGTCCACCACCCGTACCACTCGTTCGCGACCAGCGTGCAGCGCTTCATCGAGCAGGCGGCCGCCGACCCGAACGTGCTGGCGATCAAGCAGACGCTGTACCGCACCTCGGGTGACTCCCCGATCGTCAACGCGCTCATCGACGCCGCCGAGGCGGGCAAGCAGGTCGTCGTCCTGGTGGAGGTCAAGGCGCGCTTCGACGAGGAGGCCAACATCAGCTGGGCCCGCTCGCTGGAGCGGGCCGGCTGCCACGTCGTCTACGGGCTGGTGGGGCTGAAGACCCACTGCAAGACGGCGCTGGTGGTGCGCCGGGAGAGCGGCGTGATCCGCCGCTACTGCCACATCGGCACGGGCAACTACAACCCGAAGACCGCGCGGCTCTACGAGGACCTCGGCATCCTCACCGCCGACCCCCGGGTGGGCGCCGACCTCACCGACCTGTTCAACACCCTCACCGGCTACTCGCGGCAGACCACCTACCGCCGGCTGATGGTCGCCCCGCACGGCATCCGTCCCGGGCTGTTGGAGAAGATCCGGCGGGAGGCCCGCCACGCCCGCGAGGGCCGGCCGTCGGGCATCCGCATCAAGGTGAACTCGCTGGTCGACGAGGAGGTCATCGACGCCCTCTACGACGCGTCGTCGGCCGGCGTCCCGGTGGAGCTGCTCATCCGCGGCATCTGCTCGCTGCGGCCCGGCGTCCCCGGGTTGTCGGAGAACGTGCGGGTGCGCTCGATCGTGGGCCGGTTCCTCGAGCACTCGCGGGCGATGTGGTTCGCCGGCGGCGGGGACGACGAGTGGTGGATCGGCAGCTCCGACCTCATGCACCGCAACCTCGACCGCCGCGTCGAGGTGCTGCTGCGGGTGTGCGACGAGACCGCCGAGCGGGAGCTGCAGGAGACGTTCGACGCGGCGATGGCCGAGGGCGTGCGCTGCTGGGAGCTGGGCAGCGACGGCACCTGGACCCGGACCGGCGAGTGCGACTACCAGGGCGCGCTGATGGCGGCGGCGGTGGACCATGCCGGCTGAGACCGGCGGTCTGGTCCGCGCCGCCGGTGGCGCCCTGTGGCGCCCCGCGGACGGCGGCGGCCTGGAGACCGCGCTGGTGCACCGGCCCAAGTACGACGACTGGTCGCTGCCCAAGGGCAAGCCCGACGAGGGCGAGCACCTGCTGGAGACCGCGGTGCGCGAGGTGGCCGAGGAGACCGGGCTGGACGTCGTCGTCGGACGGCGCAGCGTGCGCACCGAGTACGAGGTGCCGGAGGGTCCCAAGCGGGTCGACTACTGGCTGATGCGGGTGGTCGGCGGCGAGTTCGAGCCCAACGCCGAGGTCGACGAGCTGCGCTGGCTGCCGGTCGAGGAGGCCTGCGCACTGGTCAGCCACGCCCACGACCGCGCCGTGCTGGCCGACCTGGCGCGCACCGACGTCCCCCGGCAGCCCTCGCTGCTGCTGGTCCGGCACGCCAAGGCCGGCAGCAAGTCCGACTGGGACGGCCCCGACGAGCTGCGCCCGCTGGACGGCAAGGGCCGCCGGCAGGCGGCGCGGCTGGCGCGGGTGCTCCCGCTGTTCGCCCCCGTGGAGCTGCTCACCGCCGAGCGGGTCCGCTGCCGGCAGACCCTCGAGCCGCTGGCCGCCCGGCTGGGCCTGGGCATCGGCTCCCTGCCCCAGCTCGGTGAGGAGGAGTACGCCGCCGATCCGCAGGCCGCCCTCACCGCGGTCGAGCGGCTGCTCGGCCCGCGTGAGGAGCCGGGGGTGGCCGTCGTCTGCAGCCAGGGCGGGGCCATCCCGTCGGTGCTGGCGGCGCTCGGCGTCCGCTTCGCCGGCGTTCCCGGCGCGCTGCACCCGCCCGCGGCGAAGGGCAGCACGTGGGTGCTGGGCGGGCGACCGGGCGCGCTGTCGGCCGACTACTACCGGGACTTCTCGGCCGACGCCGCCGAGGACCCGGCCTTCACCGGCCTGCGCTGACGGCGCGGACGCGGGTGGAACAGCGCGAGGGTGGTCAGCCGTGGACGGCCACCCGAGCGGCCCCGTCCTCAGGCCGGGAGGGCGGGCAGCGCCTTGGGCAGCCAGGCCGGACGGCGGGCCTCGAAGGCCTCGATGTCGGCCAGGTGCCGCTCGGTGAGCCCGACGTCGTCGAGGCCCTCCAGCAGCCGCCAGCGGGTGTACTCGTCGACCTCGAACGGCACGCTGTGGCCGCCGTAGGAGACGCGCCGCTCCTGCAGGTCGACGGTCACCGGCGTGCTGGGGTCGGCCTCCACCGCCGCCCACAGCGCCTCGACCTCGGCCTGCGGCAGGACGACGGTGAGCAGCCCGGACTTGGTCGAGTTGTTCTTGAAGATGTCGGCGAACCGCGAGCTGATGACCACGCGGAACCCGCCGTCGAGCAGCGCCCAGCAGGCGTGCTCGCGCGAGGAGCCGGTGCCGAAGTCGGGGCCGGCCACGAGGACCGACGCGTCGGCGTACTGCGGCTGGTTGAGCACGAAGTCCGGCTCGTTCCTGCGCCAGGCGACGAACAGGCCGTCCTCGAACCCGGTGCGGGTGATCCGCTTCAGGTACTCGGCCGGGATGATCTGGTCGGTGTCGACGGCGCTGCGGCGCAGCGGGGCCGCGGTGCCGGTGTGCGTGGTGAAGGCGTCCATGGCTCTCAGGGCTCCAGTGCGGGTCAGGCGGTGGCCGGGACGGGGGCGTCGGCCAGGTCGGCGGGGGCGGTCAGCTTCCCGGTCAGCGCGGTGGCCGCAGCGACCGACGGGGACACCAGGTGGGTGCGCCCGCCCTTGCCCTGCCGGCCCTGGAAGTTGCGGTTGCTGGTCGAGGCCGACCGCTCCCCGGGCTCGAGCTGGTCGGGGTTCATGCCCAGGCACATCGAGCACCCCGCGCCCCGCCACTCGGCGCCGGCTTCGGTGAACACCCGGTCCAGGCCCTCGGCCTCCGCCTGCAGCTTGACCCCGACCGACCCGGGGACGACGAGCATCCGGGTGTCCGGGTCGATGTGCTTGCCGCGCAGCAGCTCGGCGGCGATGCGCAGGTCCTCGATGCGGCCGTTGGTGCAGGAGCCGAGGAAGACGGTGTCGACCTCGATCTCGCGCAGCGGCGTGCCGGGCGTCAGCCCCATGTAGGCCAGCGCCTGCTCGGCGGCGCGGCGCTCGCCCTCGTCGGCGATCGCCGCGGGGTCCGGGACCGACTCCGCGATCGGCAGGCCCTGGCCGGGGTTGGTGCCCCAGGTGACGTACGGCGTGAGCTCGGCGGCGTCGAGGACGACCTCGGTGTCGAAGACCGCGCCCTCGTCGGTGCGCAGCGTCTCCCAGTACTCGACGGCGGCGTCCCAGTCGGCGCCCTGCGGGGCGTGCGGGCGGCCCCGCAGGAAGTCGAAGGTGGTCCGGTCCGGGGCGATCAGCCCGGCGCGGGCACCGGCCTCGATCGACATGTTGCAGACCGTCATCCGGGCCTCCATCGAGAGGGCCTCGATGGCGCTGCCGCGGTACTCGATGACGTGGCCCGCGGCGCCGTTGGTGCCGATCTTCGCGATGACGGCCAGGATGACGTCCTTCGAGGACACCCCCTCGGGCAGCACGCCGTTGACGGTCACGGCCATCTGCTTGGGCCGGTACTGCGGCAGGGTCTGCGTGGCCAGCACGTGCTCGACCTCGCTGGTGCCGATGCCGAACGCCAGCGCACCGAACGCGCCGTGCGTGGAGGTGTGGCTGTCGCCGCAGACGATCGTCATGCCCGGCTGGGTCAGCCCCAGCTGCGGTCCGATGACGTGCACGATGCCCTGGTCGCGGTCGCCCATCGGGGCCAGGCGGATGCCGAACTCGGCGGCGTTCTTCCGCAGCGCCTCGACCTGCGCGCGGCTGACCGGGTCGGCGATGGGCTTGAGGATGTCCAGCGTCGGGACGTTGTGGTCCTCGGTCGCCATCGTCAGCTCGGGGTGGCGCACCGTGCGGCCGGCGGCGCGGAGGCCGTCGAACGCCTGCGGGCTGGTCACCTCGTGCACCAGGTGCAGGTCGATGTAGAGCAGGTCCGGCTCGCCCGCGGCGCTGCGCACGACGTGGGCGTCGTAGACCTTCTCCGCCAGGGTCTTCGGCACGGCTGGTCCCTCCGGGGTCGGGGCTCGCTCCGGGGCGGACGACCGGGCTGGTCATCTCACGCTGTGGGATGCGAGTATTGCTGTGTGGGACAGCCTAACCCCGTCGCCGTCTTGGACAAAGCGGTGGCCATCCTCCGCGCCGTGGCCGCCGAGCCCGCGACCCTCGCCGAGCTCGTCGAGCGCACCGGGCTGCCCCGGGCGACCGCGCACCGGCTGGCCGTGGCCCTCGAGGGGCACCGCCTGGTCCGGCGCACGCCGGCCGGCGCGTGGGCGCCCGGCCCGGCGCTGGCCGAGCTCGGCCGCGGGGTGGCCGACCTCGCCGAGCTGGCCGGCCGGCACCTGGTCGCGCTGCGGGACGCCAGCGGGGAGAGCGCCCAGTTCTACGTCCGGGACGGCGCCAGCCGGGTCTGCGTGGCCGCCGCCGAGCGGGCGCACGGGCTGCGCGACACCGTGCCGGTGGGGGCGCGGCTGCCGATGACGGCGGGCTCGGCCGCGCACGCGCTGCTCGCCTTCGCCCCCGCCGACGAGGTCACCCCGCTGCTGCCCAGCGCGAGCTTCACCGCCCGCACGCTGCTCGACGTCCGCCGCCGGGGCTGGGCGCACAGCATCGCCGAGCGCGAGCCCGGGGTCGCATCGCTGTCGGCCCCGGTGCGCGACGCCGCGGGCGGGGTCCTGGGCGCCGTCTCCATCTCCGGGCCGGTCGAGCGACTGGGCCGCCGTCCCGCCCCGGAGGTGGTCGGCGCGGTGCTCGAGGCCGCCGGCGCCATCTCGCGCGCCGCCCGCTGAGCGAGGCCCCGCCACCCGCCCGCTCCCCTCCTGCAGCGTCGATCACGGGGGCATTGCAGGGCCTCGCGGCGTGTCCGCGCGTGCCGCCTGCCGGAAGCCCGTGATCAACTCGGTGGGGGGACGGCGCGGGCCATCCCCGCAGGTGGCGGCCGGAGCCCGCTGCGCAGCCGCCTGACCGTCCGGGCAGTTCCCCTCCGCGGTCCCCCGGTCGAGACTGGGGCCATGACCGCCACCGAGCCCACCCACCGCGGCCGCGCCCGGATCGCCGAGCCCGGGGAGGGCATCGGCCTCGACGAGCTGGCCCTGGCCACCCGCAACCACGGGATGCCGCTGGAGGCGCTGCGCTACGACGTCACGCCGCCGGGGCTGCACTACGTGCTCACCCACTACGACATCCCCGCCGTCGACCCGGCCACCTGGTCGCTCGAGGTCGGCGGCGCCGTCGGCCGCCCGCTGCGGCTGACGCTGGAGGACCTGCAGCGCCGTCCCGCCGTCACCTCCCGGGTGCTGCTCGAGTGCGCCGGCAACGGCCGCGCCCGGTTCGAGCCGCGGCCGGTGAGCCAGCCGTGGCTGCTGGAGGCCGTCGGCACCGCCGAGTGGACCGGCACGCCGCTGGCCCCGCTGCTCGAGGAGGCCGGGATCGCCGACGGGGCGGTCGACGTCGTCTTCACCGGTGCCGACCACGGGGTGGAGCGCGGCGTCGAGCAGGACTACGCGCGCGGCCTGCCGCTGGCCGAGGCGATGCGCCCGGAGGTGCTGCTGGTCTGGGGGATGAACGGGGTGCCGCTGCCGCCCCAGCACGGCGCTCCGCTGCGGCTGCTGGTGCCCGGCTGGTACGGCATGGCGCACGTGAAGTGGCTGACCCGGGTCGAGGTCCTCGACCGGCCCTTCGACGGCTTCCAGAACGCCACGGCCTACCGGCTCAAGGTGGACGCCGGCGACCCCGGCGAGCCGGTCACCCGGATCGCGCCCCGCGCCCTGCTCAACCCGCCCGGCTGGCCGGACTTCATGACCCGCGAGCGCTTCCTGCGCCCCGGCCCGGTTCCGCTGACCGGGCGGGCGTGGTCGGGGCGGGCCCCGGTCACCGGCGTCGACGTCAGCACGGACGGCGGGGCCACCTGGTCGGCCGCCGAACTCGCCCCGGCCGACCCGGCGCACCCCTTCGCGTGGCGGGCCTGGCAGTACCCGTGGACGGCGGAGCCGGGCACCTGGGAGCTGCTCGTCCGGGCGACCGACGCCATGGGGAGCCAGCCCACCGAGCAGGTCTGGAACCGGCAGGGCATGGCCAACAACCTGGTGCAGCGCGTGCCGGTGACGGTCCTCGGGTGACCGGGTCCGCTCGTGCCGTTCTGGAACGGCCACCCTTCAGGGACCCGCGCCGAGCTTGCGAGGCGTGGGGGGAAGGGTGGTCCTTCCTCAGTGCCCGACGGGCCGGTCCTCGTCCCCGGCGACGTCGGCGCCCGGGTCGACCACCACGGGGCGCAGCCGCGACCACAGGGCGAACGCCGCGGCGAAGACCAGCATGGCGATGCCGACCCACAGGTTGGCGTTGAAGTCGCCGGTCTTGGCCCGGTCGTCCGGTGAGTCGCTGAACAGCCCCATGAGGACCAGCACGACGCCGTAGAAGCCGATGAGGCCGGCGATGACGTTGCGGACGTCGAAGGCCCCCGCCCGGTGCGCCCGGGGCTGCTGTCCGGTGTTGCTCACGTGCGGCTCCTCTGCGGTGCGGCGGTCATCGGAAGATGACGTTGAGGATGATCACCAAGACCAGGGAGATCCCGGCCAGCTTGGTCGGCGACTGGTACCAGGGCAGCCGGTGCGCGTCGGGGTCGGTGCGCTGCTCGCGCGGCGTCTCGGAGTAGACCAGTCCGGCGAGCTCGGCCACCGGCTTCGGGCGGGTCACCAGGGAGACCGCGACGCTGACGACGATGTCGACGACGAACGCGGCGCTCGCCGCGACGAAGCTCGCGCCCTGACCGCTGAGCGGGATCACGCCCAGCGACGCCGTGCCGAACGCGTCCTCGCTGAGGAAGGCGACGAGGACGGCGGCGAGCGTGCCGGACACCAGGCCGGCCCACCCCGCGGTCGGCGTCATCCGCTTCCAGAACATGCCGAGGATGAACGTGGCGAACAGCGGCGCGTTGAAGAAGCCGAACAGCGTCTGCAGGTAGTCCATCAGGTTGCTGTAGCCGGAGGCGATCAGGGCCGTCCCGATGGCGACGACCGTCGCGCCGACCGTGGCCCAGCGGCCGACCTGCAGGTAGTAGCGGTCCGGCTCGTCCTTCTTCACGTACGTCTGCCACAGGTCGTAGCTGAAGACCGTGTTGAAGGCCGAGATGTTGGCGGCCATGCCGGCCATGAACGCGGCCAGCATGCCGGCGATGGCGACACCGAGCAGGCCGTTGGGCAGCACGTCGCGGATCAGCGCGAGCATCGCGTCGTTGTACTGGAGCTCGCTGCTCTGCCCGGCCTTGAGCTGCTGGATCTCCGGCACCAGGACGCCGGCGATGATGCCCGGGATCACCACGATGAACGGCACGAACATCTTCGGGAACGAGCCGATGATCGGCGTGCTCCGGGCCGCGGACATCGACTTGGTCGCCATCGCGCGCTGGACCTCGACGAAGTTCGTCGTCCAGTAGCCGAACGAGAGCACGAAGCCCAGGCCGAACACGATCCCGATGACCGACCACACCGGGCTCTCGAAGGTGGACAGCTCGGTGCCGGGCCAGGACCGCAACTGCTCCGCGTCGCCGGCCTCGGTGACCCGGTCGACGAGACCGCCGATCCCGCCGACCCGGTGCAGGCCGATCAGGGTGAGCGGCAGCAGCGCCGCGACGATGACGAAGAACTGCAGGACCTCGTTGTAGATGGCCGCCGACAGCCCGCCGAGGGTGATGTAGCTGAGGACGACGGCCGCGGCGACGATCAGCGAGACCCACAGCGGCCAGCCCAGCAGCGACTCGACGATGGTCGCCAGCAGGAACAGGTTGATGCCGGCGATGAGGATCTGGGCCAGCGCGAACGACAGCGCGTTGACCAGGTGGGCACCGGTGCCGAACCGGCGCCGCATGAACTCCGGGACGCTGCGCACCTTCGACCCGTAGTAGAAGGGCATCATCACCACGCCCAGGAACAGCATGGCAGGGACCGCGCCGACCCAGAAGTAGTGCATGGTCGGCATGCCGAACTGCGCGCCGTTGGCGGACATGCCGATGATCTCGACCGCACCGAGGTTGGCCGAGATGAAGGCCAGCCCGGTCACCCACGCGGGCAGCGACCGGCCCGACAGGAAGAAGTCGAGGCTGTCGGAGACCCGCCGGCGCGCGGCCAGACCGATCATGAGCACGACCGCGAAGTAGACGACGACCAGCAGGTAGTCGACGAACGAGGCGTCGAGGCGGAGCGCATCCACGGGTCGGGACCTCCTGTGGGGGCGTGTGGGTCAGGCGAGGCGCCGGGCGCCTGCGGACGGCACGACCGCGAAGGCCCGCGGAGCCGTGAAGCCCTGCTGCGCGAAGCGGTCGGTGATCGCCCGCGCCACGCCGCCGGTGCGGTCGGCGTCGACCAGCACCACGGCGCTGCCACCGAAGCCGCCGCCGACCATCCGGGCGCCGGCGGCGCCGGCCTCCAGCGCGGTGTCCACGGCGGTGTCGAGCTCGACCGTGGAGATCTGGAAGTCGTCGCGCAGCGAGGCGTGCCCGGCGGTGAGCACCGGCCCGATCGCGCCGGGGTCGGCGGTCTCGCGCAGGATCCGCACGACCTCGAGGACGCGGGCGTTCTCGGTGACGATGTGCCGCGCGCGCCGCAGCAGCACCTCGCCCTCGGAGGTGCCGTCGTCCAGCGGGGCCAGCGCGGCCACGTCCGGGACGTCGCGCAGGGCGCGCACGCCGAGCCGCTCGGCGGCCTGCTCGCACTCGCGGCGCCGGTCGCCGTAGCCGCCGGTGGCGTGGTCGTGCGTCGTCCCGGTGTCGACGACGAGCAGCTCCAGCCCGGCCGCCCGCAGGTCCAGCGGCACCTGCTCGGTGCTGCGGTCGCGGGTGTCGAGGAACAGCGCGTGCCCGGCGGTGCACAGCAGCGAGGCGGACTGGTCGAGGATGCCGGTGGGCGCGCCCACGAAGTCGTTCTCCGCCCGCCGTGCCACGTCGACCAGGTCGGCGACGGCGAGGTCGGGGGCGGCGAGGTCCCGCAGCGCCAGCGCGACCGAGCAGGACAGCGCGGCGGACGACGACAGCCCCATGCCGGCCGGGACGTCGCCGTCGACGAGGACGCTCACCCCGCCGGGCACGCGGTCGCGCAGCGCGTCGACGACGCCGGCCGGGTAGCCCGCCCAGCCACCGGGCCGCCCGGGCGCGAGCTCGGTGACCGGCACCTCCACCCGGTCGTCGGGGTGCTGTGCGGAGACGAGGGCGACCAGCCCGTCGTCCCGGCGGGCGACCGCGGCGCGCGTGGTCTGCGGCAGCGCCACCGGCAGCACGAAGCCGTCGTTGTAGTCGGTGTGCTCGCCGATGACGTTCACCCGGCCCGGTGCGGCCCAGACCCCTTCGGGCGGCCCGCCGAACGCCTCGGCGAACGCCTTCCGGGCCACGTCCGCCGCCGTCACTGCGCCGTCCCCACGTTCCTCAGCTGCTCGGCGACGTCCTCCGGGACCGTGTCGGTGATGAAGGCGCCCATGCCGGACTCCGACCCGGCCAGGTACTTCAGCTTCCCGGGCGCCCGGCGCAACGAGAACAGCTGCAGGTGCAGCCACCAGTCCTCGCGCCCGCGGCCGACCGGGGCCTGGTTCCAGGAGGCGATGTAGGGCATCGGGGTGTCGAAGCGGTGGGCGAAGCGGCCCAGCACGTCGAGGTAGATCTCGGCCAGGGCGTCGCGCTCCGCGGCCGTGAGCGCGGGCAGGTCGGGCACCCGGCGGTGCGGGAAGACCTGCAGCTCGTAGGGCCAGCGGGCGGCGGCCGGCACGAACGCCGTCCAGTGCTCGTTGGCGGTGACCACGCGGGGCCCGGCGCGCTCGGCCGTGAGCACGTCGGCGAACAGGTCGCCGCCGGTCTCCCGCCGGTGCCGCTCGACCGAGGCCAGCACCTTCTCCACCCGCGGCGTCACGAACGGGTAGGCGTAGATCTGCCCGTGCGGGTGGGAGAGGGTCACCCCGATCTCCTCGCCGGAGTTCTCGAAGACGAAGACCTGCCCGATCCCGTCGACGGCCGACAGCTCGGCGGTGCGCTCGGCCCACACGTCGACGACCAGCCGGGCCCGGTCGGCGCCGAGCGTGGCGAAGGACCGGTCGTGCTCGCTGGTGAAGACCACGACCTCGCAGCGGCCGAAGCCGGGGCGCAGCTCGGTCAGCGGGGCGCCGGGCGCGGTCGGGGGGACGTCGCGCTCGACGGCCGTCGCCAGGGACGGGAAGCGGTTCTCGAAGACGACGACCTGGTAGTCGGCCTCGGGGACCTCGGTGGGTTCGCGGCCGGGCCGGGTCGGGCAGAGCGGGCAGAGGTCCGCCGGGGGCAGGAAGGTCCGCGTCTGCCGGTGCGAGGCCAGGACGACCCACTCGCCGAGCAGCGGGTCCCGGCGCAGCTGCGAGCGGGTGCTGACCGGGGGCAGGTCACGGGGGTCCTCGGCGGTGCGCGGCGGCGCGGTGTCCCCGGCGTCGAAGTAGAGGATCTCCCGGCCGTCGGCCAGCCGACGACTCGTCCGGATCACGGGTGGGACCTGCCTTCCCGCCGCTCGTGACTGTGCGTGAGCGGCGTCCCGACGCTAGACCCGCCCCAGCGACCCGGCCACTCCGGCGGCCCCGGGGACGACGAGAGCCCCCGGTCGGGTGACCGGGGGCTCTCGCTCGCTGTAGCCCCGAAGGGATTCGAACCCTCGCTACCGCCGTGAGAGGGCGGCGTCCTGGGCCGCTAGACGACGGGGCCGAGCACGCCCATGGTGCCATGTGCCGTCCGGGGCCCGCGCACCGGGGTGGGCGCCCCCGGAGACGACGAGAGCCCCCGGTCGGGTGACCGGGGGCTCTCGCTCGCTGTAGCCCCGAAGGGATTCGAACCCTCGCTACCGCCGTGAGAGGGCGGCGTCCTGGGCCGCTAGACGACGGGGCCGTGCGGGTGGTGCTGAGGAAGTGTGTCTCCAGGCAGACGTCTTCCTCGCTGGGGTACCAGGACTCGAACCTAGACTAACGGAACCAGAAACCGTCGGGCTGCCAATTACCCCATACCCCAAGGGTGGTGCTGCACCTCGCGGCGCTGCACAACACCATACCCGATGCCCGGGGGTGGTCCGGGCACCCCCCACGGTGACGGTGGTCGCAGGTCGAGCGCGGCGGTCCGCACCTCCGGCCGCAGCCACCGGCGGGTGCGCACGACCAGGCCGACGTACGCGGCCATGGCGAGCAGGTCGATGAGCACCACGAGCACGCCGGTCCCGGCCGGGACGGCGTCGGTGGCCACGCCCTCCCCCAGCGAGCCGGCCAGCAGGAAGACCACCACGTTGTTGACGGCGTGCAGCACGATCGCCGCCTCGAGGCCACCCGTGAGCCAGACGACCGCCGAGGCCGCCAGCCCGAAGGCGAACCGGTCCAGGAACGTCCAGACGTCGGGCGGCAGGTGGGCCGCCGAGAACAGCGCGGCGGTCAGCACCGCCGCCACCACCGCGCCCGCGCGGGGCCGGCCCACCCACCCGGCGATCGCCTGGCTGAGGTACCCGCGGAACACGTACTCCTCCGCGGCCGACTGCAACGGCGTGGTCAGCAGCACGACGAGCAGCAGCCATCCGAACCCGTCGACCGGGCCGGTGGCCTCCCAGTCCCCGGCCACGAAGCCCAGCAGGACGCTCAGCAGGAGCCCGGCAGCGAGCGTGGGCAGCGCCAGCAGCGTGTACGGCGCCAGCAGCCGCCACCGCAGCCGGGCCAGCACCGACGACGACCAGCCGATCCGCATCCCGTGCGCGGCGGCCCACGACAGCCACACGCAGGGGATGGCGACGATCAGCGAGATGTTCGTGAGCAGCAGCAGGCCGGGGTCGGTGAGGTCGGTCGGGTCGATCGCCGTGGGGTCCGGCAGCGCCCCGGTCGCGAAGCCGGCGACGAACACCACCGCGGTCGCCACGAGGGTGGCGACGAGGTAGACCGCGGTGAACAGCAGCAGGCCCAGCAGCGGCCGCCACCAGTGCCAGTCGCGCGAGCGCATGGCCTGCAGGTAGTCGACCGGTTCGTCGTGCGGCGGGGTGCCCGGCGGCAGCTGCCACCGCATCCCGGGCGGGGGCACCCACGGCGGCGCGGGAGGCGGCCCCCACGGCGGGGCGGTGTGCGGCCCCGGCTGCAGCGGCACCGGTCCGAGCGGCCACGGGACCGGACCGGCCGCCGTCCCCGCGGCCGGCGGCGCGTGCCCGCCGTACAGCGCCCCGGGGACGTGGGGCGGCGCGGCGTAGGGCCCGGTCGGCGGTGGCCCGGCGTAGGGCTCGTCGTCCGGCACGGCCCAGCCGGGCGGTCCCGCTGCGCTCATCCGGTCACCCGGGGACGGCGGCCCGCGCCGCGGCGAGGCGGGCGAGGCTGCGCTCGCGACCCAGCAGCTCGATGGACTCGTACAGCGGCGGCGACACCGTGCGGCCGCTGACGGCGACGCGCACCGGGCCGAACGCCTGGCGCGGCTTGCGGCCCAGCCCCTCGACGAGCGCCTCCCTGAGCGCGGTCTCGATGGCCGGCGTCGTCCACTCGGGCAGCTGGCGCAGCGCGGCCTGCGCGGCGTCGAGCACCTCGGCCGCCTCCGGGCCGGCCAGCTGCTTGGCCGCGGCCGCCGGGTCGATCTCGACGTCGTCCACGAACAGGAAACCGAGCAGCCCCACGGCGTCGGAGAGGACGATCATGCGCTCCTGGGCCAGCGGGGCGATCGTCTCGAGGACGCGCCACTGCTCGGCCGTCGGCGGCTCCGCGACCAGCCCGGCGCGGGCGAGGAAGGGCACCACCCGCTCGGTGAAGTCCTCCACCGGCAGCGCGCGCAGGTGGGTGGCGTTGATCGCCTCGGCCTTCTTCAGGTCGAAGCGGGCCGGGTTGGCGCTGACCCGGGTGACGTCGAAGGCCTCGACCATCTCCTGCATCGAGAAGACGTCGCGGTCCTCGGCGATCGACCAGCCCAGCAGGGCGAGGTAGTTGGCGAAGCCCTCGGGGACGAAGCCGCGCTCGCGGTAGACGTCGACGTTGGACTGCGGGTCGCGCTTCGAGAGCTTCCTGTTGCCCTCCCCCGTCACGTAGGGGAGGTGGCCGAAGCGCGGCGCGCCGGAGGCGACGCCGATGTCGGCCAGCGCGCCGTAGAGCGCCAGCTGCCGCGGCGTGGAGGGCAGCAGGTCCTCCCCGCGCAGGACGTCGGTGATGCCCATCAGGGCGTCGTCCACCGGGTTGACGAACGGGTAGAGCGGCACCCCGTTGGCCCGGACGATGACGAAGTCAGGCACGGAACCGGCGGCGAAGCGGATCTCCCCGCGGACCAGGTCGGTCCAGGCGAGGTCCTCGTCGGGCATCCGCAGCCGCAGCACCGGCTCGCGGCCCTCGGCGCGGAGGGCCGCCTTCTGCTCGTCGGTGAGGAACCGGTCGGCGTTGTCGTAGCCGAGCTTCGGGTCCTGCCCCGCGGCCAGCCGGCGGGCCTCGACCTCCTCGTTGGTGGAGAAGGACTCGTAGGCGTGCCCCGCCGCCAGCAGCTTCTGGGCGACCTCGCGGTAGACCTCGTGCCGCTCGGACTGCCGGTAGGGCCCGTGCGGGCCGCCGACCTCTGGGCCCTCGTCCCACTCCAGGCCCAGCCAGCGCAGGCTGTCGAGCAGGTGCCGGTAGGACTCCTCGGAGTCGCGCGAGGCGTCGGTGTCCTCGATGCGGAAGACGAACGTGCCGCCGGTGTGCCGGGCGTGCGCCCAGTTGAACAGCGCGGTCCGGAGCAGGCCGACGTGCACCATGCCCGTCGGCGACGGGCAGAACCGGGTGCGGGTCGTCGTCGGGGCGGTGGGCGGGAGGCCGGTCGCGGTCACCGCAGGCCGC
Organism: Geodermatophilus siccatus; assembly: GCF_900103785.1. Classification (GTDB taxonomy): domain Bacteria; phylum Actinomycetota; class Actinomycetes; order Mycobacteriales; family Geodermatophilaceae; genus Geodermatophilus; species Geodermatophilus siccatus. The sequence goes on from NZ_FNHE01000001.1 coordinate 131,779, forward strand.
CGGCGGTGGAGGCGGTGTCGGCGCCGCTGACACCGTTGACCAGGGAACCCAGGCCCTCGATGGCGCACTCCACCCGCTGGCCGGGCCGGATCGGGCCCACGCCGCTGGGGGTGCCGGTGAGCACGACGTCGCCGGGCAGCAGGGTCATCACCTGCGAGATGTAGGAGACCAGCGTCGGGATGCCGAAGAGCAGCTGGCTGGTGCGGCCGGACTGGCGCAGCTCGCCGTCCACCGTGCAGGTGACCTCCAGGTCGGCGGGGTCCTTGCCCAGGCCGGCGAGGTCGGTCTCGATCCACGGGCCCAGCGGGCAGAAGGAGTCGAAGCCCTTGGCGCGGGTCCACTGCCCGTCGCTGGCCTGCATGTCCCGCTCGGTGACGTCGTTGGCGATCGTGTAGCCGAACACGCTGCCCAGCGCCTGCTCCGGGGTGACGTGGCGGGCGCCGCGGGCGCCGATGACGACGGCCAGCTCGACCTCGTGGTGGACGTTGGTGCTGCCCGGTGGGATGCGGATGGCGTCGCCCGGGCCGATGACCGTCGTCGACGGCTTGAGGAACAGCAGCGGCTGCGACGGGGCGTCGCCGGTGCCCATCTCCTCGACGTGGGCCGCGTAGTTCTTGCCGACGGCCACCACCTTGCTCGGCAGGATCGGCGAGAGCAGCCGCACGTCGGCCTGCGCGTAACGCTGGCCGGTGAAGGAGATGGTGCCGAACGGGTGGCCCTCGATCTGGGCGACCTGGCCGTCGCCGTCGAGGACGCCGAAGGACATGCCCGAGGGCGAGGCGAAGCGGACGATGCGCACGCCCCGAGGCTAGTCGCCGCTTCGCGCGCGCCCGTGCCGAGGAGGACCTACCGTGCCCCCATGGCCTGCCGTTTCTCGGAACTCGTGGTGGACAGCCGCGATCCCGAGGCGCTGGCGGCCTTCTGGGCCGAGGTCCTCGGGTACGAGGTCCTCGGCCGGGAGGAGGACGGCGCCGTGGAGATCGGTCCCGTCACCGGCTTCGGCGGTCCGGCGCCGACGCTCGTCTTCGCCCCGGTGGCCGAGCCGACACCGGGGAAGGTGCGGCTGCACGTCGACGTCAGCCCCACCGACCGCGACCAGGACGCCGAGCTGGCACGGCTGCTCGCGCTGGGAGCCACCCGGGCGGACGTGGGCCAGCGGGAGGGTCGGGCGGGTGAGCAGGATGCAGTGAGCTGGTACGTGCTGGCCGATCCGGAGGGCAACGAGTTCTGCCTCCTGCGCCGCCGCCTCGATCCGCTGTGACCGAGTCCTGACAGAGGAGACCGACATGATCCTGATCGTCATCAAGATGCCCGTCCGGCCCGACCGCATCGACGAGTTCCGGACCCACGCCGACGAGTACGCCCGGGCGGTGAACGCCGAGGAGGGCAGCCTGTTCTTCGAGTGGTCCCGCAGCGTCGAGGACCCCAACACCTTCGTCTGCATCGAGGGCTTCCGGGACTCCGAGGCCGGCGCCTCGCACGTCGCCACCCCGCACGCCAAGGCCGCGTTCGACTGGATGTCCGACCTGGTCGCCGAACAGCCGCAGATCATCTACATCGACGCCCCGGAGGTCAGCGGCTTCGGCCCCATGGGCGAGGTCCAGCCCAGGGGCTAGCCGCCGCGGGTCGCGGGGGGGACGCGTCGTCCTCCGCGCAACCGCTGCTGCACCTGCGAGAGTGATCACGTGACCCGCGCTCTCGCGGTGCTGACGTGCCTCGCGCTGCTCACGGTCGTGGTCGAGGCGACCGACGACCCGCGCCCGCTGCTCGCCGTCGCCCTCGGCGTGACGTTCGCGGCGCACGCGCTCGTCGCGCTGCCCTGGCTCGCCGGTCAGCCCGTGCCCCGCCGGTACTGGCTGACCGCCGGACACGTGTGCCTGCAGCTCCCCCTCGGCGCGCTGATGTTCGGCGCGGCGCACGCCGGGGTGGGGGCGACCCTGCTGCTGCTCGTGCTGGTCGCGCAGAGCGTGCTGCTCCTGCCGCTGCCGGCCGCCGCCGTGGTCACGGCACTGGTCCCCCTCGTGCACGCCGGGATGGGCTGGGCCGACTTCGCGCGCAACGGCCTCGGGATGCTGGGCGCGGCGGTCTTCACCGCGGTCGTCACCGCACTGCTCCAGCGGGAGCAGCAGGCCCGAGGCGAGCTGGCCGAGGCGAACGAGCGGCTGCGCGGGTACGCCGCACAGGCCGAGGAGCTCGCGACCACGCGGGAGCGCAACCGGCTGGCCCGCGACATCCACGACGGCCTCGGCCACCACCTGACCGTCGTGCAGATGCAGGTGCAGGCCGCGCGGGCCGTGCTGCCGTCGGACCCCGGCCGCGCCGACGAGGTGCTCGCCAAGGCCCAGCAGCAGGCCAGCGAGGCGCTGGCCGAGGTCCGCCGGTCGGTGGCCACGCTGCGCGAGCCCCGGACGTCGCCGCCGCTGCGCGCCGCGCTCGAGGCGCTCACCGCCGAGGTCTCCGCGGCCGGCGTCCCCGCGACGCTCGAGGTCGTCGGTACCGAGCGGCGGCTGCCCGCGGAGGCCGAGGAGTCCCTGTTCCGGTCGGCGCAGGAGGGGCTGACCAACGTCCGCAAGCACGCGGCGGCGACCTCGGCCCGGGTGACCCTGACCTACGGCGACGACGGGACGGTGCGGCTGAGCGTGCGGGACGACGGCTGCGGCCTGCCTGCGGGTGCGCACGACGCGGACCCGCGCGGCTTCGGGCTGGTCGGGTTGCGGGAGCGGGCGGCGCGCGCCGGCGGGCAGCTGGTCGTGGCACCGGTCCCGGGCGGGGGCACCGAGCTGCTGGTGGAGGTGCCGGGATGAGCGCCGTCCGCGTGCTGGTGGTCGACGACCAGGCGCTGTTCCGCGAGGCGTTGGCCACGCTGCTGGGCGCCCGGCCCGAGGTCGAGGTCGTCGGGGAGGCCGGGAACGGGCACCAGGCGCTGGAGCGGGCGGCCGCGCTGCAGCCCGACGTCGTCCTGATGGACCTGCACATGCCGGTGCTCGACGGGATCGCCGCGACCCGGCGGCTCAAGGTCGAGCAGCCCGGTGTGCGGGTGCTGGCGCTGACGACCTTCGACGACGACGAGGACGTCTTCGCGGCGCTGCGGGCCGGCGCGCTGGGCTACCTGCTCAAGGACGTCTCCTCCGACCGCCTGGTCGAGGCGGTGCTGTCGGCGGCGCGCGGGGAGTCGGTGCTGCAGCCCTCGGTCGCGGCGAAGGTGGTGGCCCGCTTCGCGCAGCTGGACGACGCCCCGCGGTCCCGGCCGCAGCCGCTGGTCGTGCCGCTGTCCGACCGCGAGCTCGACGTGCTCCGGCTGCTGGCCGACGGCCGCAGCAACCGGGAGATCGCGACGGCGCTGTTCCTGGCCGAGGGCACGGTCAAGAACCACGTGACCAACGTGCTGGGCAAGCTCGGCGCCCGGGACCGCACCCAGGCGGCGCTGCGCGCCCGGGCCCTCGACCTGCTCTGAGGGGTCATGCCGGGACGTGACCGGCGACCGTGACCTCCGGCACCTGGCAGGGACGGCGCGGCGTCCGACGCTCTCCGGCATGACGACGCAGACCCCTCCCCGGCACGCGCACAGCCGCGGCCGGCGCACCTGGCACCTCGTCCGCCACTACCTCGAGATGGTCGTCGCGATGGTGGTCGGGATGGCGGTGCTGGGCCCGGTCGAGGCCCTCCTCTGGCCCGGCGTGGACGACCGGGTCGACGTGCACGCCGTGGTCATGGCCACCAACATGGCCGTCGCGATGGCCGCCTGGATGCGGTTCCGCGGCCACTCCTGGCCCGCGATCGCGGAGATGTCCGCGGCGATGTACGTGCCGTTCGCCGTCCTGCTGGTGCCCTACTGGGCGGGCGCGGTGTCCGGCTCGTTCCTGTTCACCGCCGGGCACGTGCTGATGCTCCCCGCCATGGCGCTGGCGATGTGGTGGCGCCTCGACGAGTACGCCGGCTGCTGAGGACACCGAGAGTGCGCGGAGGAGGACCTGTCCAGGACCTGCGACAGGTCCTCCTCCGCGCACTCGTGCGGCGTCAGCGGTTGCGGACGGCGTAGGTGAGGGCGTCGACCAGGGCGTGCCAGGAGGCCTCGACGATGTTGTCGTGGACGCCCACGGTGGTCCACTCCCCCACCCCGTCGGTGCTGTCGATCAGCACCCGGGTCGTGGCGCCGCTGCCGCCCTTCCAGCCCAGGATGCGGACCTTGTAGTCGGCCAGCGAGACGTCGGCCAGCTGCGGGTAGCGGCTGACCAGCGCCTGGCGCAGCGCGTTGTCCAGCGCGTTGACCGGGCCGTTGCCCTCGCCGGTGCTGATGACCCGCTGCCCGTCGACGTGCACCTTGACCGTGGCCTCGCTCATGACCTGGCCGTTGCCCCAGTGCTCGACGGAGGTCCGGTAGCTCTCCAGCTCGAACAGCGGCGGCGGTGCGTCGGGCAGCTCGGCGCGCAGCAGCAGCTCGAAGGAGGCGTCGGCGGCCTCGAACGACCAGCCGTCGGCCTCGAGCACCTTGACCCGGTCGACGACCCGGCCGATGACGTCGGTGTGCCCGTCGAGGTCGACGCCGAGCTCGCGGCCCTTGAGCTCCACCGACGCCCGGCCGGCCATCTCGGTGACCAGGATGCGCATGTCGTTGCCCACGAGCTCGGGGTCGAGGTGGTTGTACAGCTCGGGGCTGACCTTGATCGCGCTGGCGTGCAGGCCGGCCTTGTGCGCGAACGCCGAGGCGCCGACGTAGGGCTGGTGCTCGTCGGGGGCGATGTTGGCCAGCTCGGCGATGGCGTGGCTGACCCGCTGCAGCTCGGTCAGGCAGCCCTCGGGGACGACCGGCAGGCCCATCTTGGTGACCAGGTTGGCGATCAGCACGAAGGTGTCGGCGTTGCCGGCGCGCTCGCCGTAGCCGTTCGCCGTCCCCTGCACGTGGGTGACGCCGGCCTCGACCGCGGCCAGGGTGTTGGCGACGGCACAGCCGGTGTCGTCCTGGCAGTGGATGCCCAGGCGGCCCTCGACCCGGGCGCGGACGTCGGCGACGACCCGGCCGACGCCCATCGGCAGCATCCCGCCGTTGGTGTCGCACAGGACCCCGACCTCGGCGCCCGCGGCGAAGGCCGTCCGCAGCACCTCGACGCCGTGGTCGGGGTCGGCGGCGTAGCCGTCGAAGAAGTGCTCGCAGTCGACGAACACCCGCCGGCCGTGCCCGACCAGGAAGGCGACGGTGTCGCGCACCATCGCGAGGTTCTCCTCGAGCGTCGTCCGCAGCGCCTCGCGCACGTGCCGGACGTCGGACTTCGCGACCAGGCAGACCACCGGCGTCTCGGCGTCGAGCAGTGCGCGCACCTGGGCGTCGTCCTCGACGCGGACGCCGGCCTTGCGGGTGGAGCCGAACGCCACCAGCTGGGCGTGCCGCAGCTTGAGCTCGGTGCGGGCGCGGGCGAAGAACTCGGTGTCCTTGGGCAGCGCGCCCGGCCACCCACCTTCGATGAAGCCGACGCCGATCTCGTCGAGCAGCCGGGCGACGGCCAGCTTGTCGGCGACGGAGTAGCTCACGCCCTCGCGCTGGGCGCCGTCGCGCAGCGTGGTGTCGAAGACGTGGAAGTCGAGCGGGGTGGACATCGGATCTCCTGCGGGTGGGCGGCCCGAACACCAAAAAGACCCCCCGGGTACGGGAGGTCGGCGCGCGGTCGGGGAGGGGACTGCGCGCTACGTGCTAATGAGCGAGGCGATGGCGATCGAGCCGGCGGAGTGCATCGCCGTCGAGTAAAGCACGCCCGGACGTCCCGATCGACCGCCGCCGTGCCGTGCCCACCGATGGACTCCCGGGGTGAGCCCCGACACACTGCCCAGCGCAGGGTCGCAGACGACGTCCCATCGGGAGGCCCGGGTGCCCCATCCGTTCGACCGCAGCGGTACCGAGGTCGGCCCCGACGGCGTCCGGCGCTACACCCGGCTGCCCCGGAACCTGGTCACGATGCTGCGCACGGCGGTCGACGCGCACCCCGATGCGGAGGCGCTGGTCGAGCTCGGCGGCGAACGGGTGACCTACCGGCAGCTGTGGAACCGCGCGACGCGCGTCGCCGGCGGGCTGCGGGCCGCGGGCGTGCAGCCGGGCGACCGGGTCGCCAACCGGCTGGGCAACGGCAACGACTGGGTGTACGCGTTCTGGGGCACGCTGCTCGCTGGCGCGGTCGCCGTCCCGGTGAACACCCGCTTCGCCGATCCCGAGGTGCGCTACGTCCTGGAGGACTCCGGTGCCGCGTACGCCATCGAGCCCGGGGCCGCGCTGCCCGACGGCGAACCGCTGGAGGTGACCGAGCAGGGGCACACCGACCTGGCCGCGATCTTCTACACCAGTGGCACCACCGGCTTCCCCAAGGGTGCGATGACCACCCACGAGAACTTCCTGTCGAACGTCGAGACCTGCCTGCGCTGCCTGTCCCTCGACCGCCAGCAGCTGACCACGCTCATCTCGGTGCCGCTGTTCCACGTCACCGGCTGCAACTCCCAGCTGCTGGTGGTCACGGCGACCGGCGGGCGGGCGGTGGTCATGCCGGTCTTCGAGGTCCGCGCCTTCCTGCGCGCCATCGCCGACGAGCGCGTCGACGTGCTCACGACGGTGCCGGCGATCTACTGGTTGGCGCTGCAGCAACCGGACTTCGCCGACGTCGACACCTCGTCGGTGCGGGCGCTCAGCTACGGCGGGGCGCCCATCGCACCGGACCTCGTGCACCGCATCAAGGAGGCCTTCCCGACCGCGCGGGTCGGCAACGGCTTCGGGCTGACCGAGACGTCGTCGGTGTCCACCTACCTGCCCGACGAGTACGCCGCCGAACACGCCGACTCGGTGGGCTTCCCGGCGCCGGTGGTCGACCTGGACCTCGCCGACGCCGATCCGGGGACCGGTGTCGGCGAGCTGCTGATCCGGGGACCGAACGTCGTCGCCGGCTACTGGCGCAAGCCGGTGCAGACGGCGGAGTCGTTCGTCGATGGCTGGCTGCACAGCGGCGACCTCGCCCGCATCGACGACGAGGGCCTCGTGTACGTCGTCGACCGCAAGAAGGACATGATCAACCGCGGTGGCGAGAACGTGTACTGCGTCGAGGTGGAGAACGCCCTGGCCGCGCACCCGGCCGTGGGCGAGGTCGCGGTCGTCGGCGTCGCCGACCCGATGATGGGCGAGAAGGTCGGTGCCGTCGTCGTCCCCCTGCCCGGCCGGGCACTCGACCCGGACGACCTGGTCGCCTTCGCCCGCGAGCGGCTGGCCGACTTCAAGGTGCCGCAGTACCTGTCCGTCCGCAGCGAACCGCTGCCCCGCAACCCCGGCGGCAAGGTGCTCAAGCCGCCGCTGCGGGAGCAGGGCGACTGGCAGCCCGTCCGCTGAGAGAGGACCACCCGAGGAGATCCGTGCCCACCGTCGAGGCCGTCCGTGGCCCCGTTCGGGTCTCTCGGCGGCAACACCGATCCGGGCTCACCGTTGCGGGTCCGGGCTCACGACCGGTGGCGAGCCCGGACCCCGGGTGATCAGCTCAGCTGGTCATCCGGGGGCGCTCAGCCGCCGGCGAGCGCGGCGAGCCGGTCGCCGACCTCCTGGGTGCGCACCGGGGCCTGCGGGTCGCGGGTGGAGAGGTCGAAGGCGACGGCGGCGTTGACCTTGCGGGCCTGGTCGGCGCGGCCGAGGTGCTCGAGCAGCAGGCCGACCGACAGCACCGTGGCGGTGGGGTCGGCGACCCCCGTGCCGGCGATGTCGGGTGCCGAGCCGTGCACCGGCTCGAACATGCTGGGGTTGGTGCCCGAGGCGTCGAGGTTGCCGCTGGCGGCCAGCCCGATGCCACCGGTGACGGCCGCGGCCAGGTCGGTGACGATGTCGCCGAACAGGTTGTCGGTGACGATGACGTCGAAGCGGCCCGGGTCGGTCACGAAGAACATCGAGGCCGCGTCGACGTGCTGGTAGGCGACGGTGACCTCGGGGAACTCCGCGGAGACCTCCTCGACCGTCCGCGACCACAGCGACCCGGCGTGGGTGAGCACGTTGGTCTTGTGGATCAGCGTCAGGTGCTTGCGCGGCCGGGCGACGGCCCGCTCGAAGGCGTAGCGGACGACCCGCTCGACGCCGAACGCGGTGTTCAGGCTGACCTCGGTGGCCACCTCGTGCGGGGTGTCGCGGCGCAGGACGCCGCCGTTGCCCACGTAGGGCCCCTCGGTGCCCTCGCGCACGCACAGCATGTCGATGGCGCCGGGCCCGGCCAGCGGGCTGCGGACGCCGTCGAACAGCCGGGCCGGGCGCAGGTTGACGTGGTGGTCGAGCTCGAAGCGCAGCCGCAGCAGCAGGCCGCGCTCGAGGATCCCCGGCGGGACGCTGGGGTCGCCGATGGCGCCGAGCAGGATCCCGTCGTGCTGGCGCAGCTCGTCGAGCACCGTGTCCGGCAGCAGCTCGCCGGTGCGCTGCCACCGCGACGCGCCGAGGTCGTAGGGGGTGCTCTCGACGTCGGGCGCGACCGCGCGGAGGACCTTGAGGCCCTCGGCCACCACCTCCGGACCGATTCCGTCTCCAGGGATCACAGCCAGGCGCATGGGGACAGACCCTAGGTCAGCGCGGGGTGAGGTCCGCGGAGCGGGCCTCACGCGCGCCGATCCGGCCGGCGATGTCACCCAGCAGCTCGGCCGGGACCGGGCTGTCGACGGTCACCGCCATGAGCGCCTCGCCGCCGCGGGTGGTGCGGCTGACCTGCGCGCCGGCGATGTTGATCCCGGCCTCCCCCAGCGCCGCGCCGACCGTGCCGACGACGCCGGGCCGGTCGGTGTAGACGAAGAACAGCAGGTAGCCCGACGCGTCCAGGTCCATGTCGAAGCCGTTGACCTCGACCAGCTTGGGCACCTGGTTCTTGCCGAACAGGGTGCCGGAGACGGTCACCTCGGTGCCGTCGGCCATCGCGCCGCGGACGGTGATCAGGTTGCGGTAGTCGGGGCTCTCGACCTCGCTGGTCAGCGCCACCTCGAGGCCGCGCTGCTGGGCGAACAGCGGGGCGTTGACGTAGGTGACCTGCTCCTCGACCACGTCGGAGAACACGCCCTTGAGGACGGCGAGCTGCACCACCGAGTCGTCGAACTCGGCGATCTTGCCGCGGACCTCGACGGTGACCGACTGGGCCAGCCCGCCCGCGACGGCGGTGAACACCCGGCCGAGCTTCTCGGCCAGCGGCAGGCCCGGGCGGACGTCCTCGGCGACGACCCCGCCGGCCTGGACGTTCACCGCGTCGGGCACGAACTCGCCCTGCAGCGCCAGCCGCACCGAGTGCGCCACGGCGGTGCCGGCCTTGTCCTGCGCCTCGGTCGTGGAGGCGCCCAGGTGCGGGGTGACGACGGTGTTCGGCAGCTCGAACAGCGGGCTGTCGGTGCACGGCTCCTTGGCGTACACGTCGATGCCCGCCGCGCCGACCTGGCCCGACTTCAGCGCGTCGGCCAGCGCCGCCTCGTCGACCAGCCCGCCGCGGGCGGCGTTGACGATGATCACGCCGCGCTTGGTGGTGGCGAGCTCGGCGGCGCCGATGAGGCCCAGGGTCTCCGGCGTCTTGGGCAGGTGGATCGTGATGAAGTCCGCCTCGCGCAGCAGCTCCTCCAGCGACACCATGCGGACGCCGAGCTGGGCGGCCCGGCCCGGCTGGATGTAGGGGTCGTAGGCGATGAGCGTGACGCCGAAGGCGGCCAGCCGCTGGGCGACCAGCTGGCCGATCCGCCCCAGGCCGACCACGCCGAGGACCTTGTCGGTGACCTCGACGCCGGTGAACTTGGAGCGCTTCCAGGTGCCCTCGCGCAGCGACGCGTCGGCGGCCGGGATGTGGCGCGCGGCGGCCAGCAGCAGGGCCACCGCGTGCTCGGCGGCGCTGACGATGTTCGAGGTCGGGGCGTTGACCACCATGACCCCGCGCTCGGTCGCCGCGGACACGTCGACGTTGTCCAGGCCGATGCCGGCGCGGGCGACGACCTTGAGGTTCGGGGCGGCGGCCAGCGCCTCGGCGTCGATCTGCGTGGCGCTGCGGATCATCACCGCGGCGGCGTCGGCCAGCGCGGGCAGCAGGGCGGCGCGGTCGGCGCCGTCCACGTGACGGATCTCGACGTCACGCCCCAGCACCTCCAGCACGCTGGGAGCGAGTTCCTCGGCGATCAGGACGACGGGCGCGGTCGTGGTCACGGGACCACAGCCTAGGGAGCAGCGCGGCCCCGGGCCCACCAGCCCCTTCCCGTGGCGATCGGCGATCCCCCGCCGAGGGGTGGGGTCGCTTGCCCGGGTGGGGACGGCCGGACATCCTGGCCGGGACGGTCGGCGGACGCCGGCGCCGACGGAGGAGACCATGAGCACCCACGACGACGAGCGCGGCTCCGGCACGGACCCCCGGTACACGCCTCCGCAGCAGTACGGTCAGCCGCCCCACCAGTCCGGGCAGCCGTACGGGGGCCAGCAGTACCAGCCCTCCCCCTTCGGCCAGGGCCAGCCGCCCGGCCAGCCCGGGTACGCGCAGCAGTACGGCCAGCCGGGGTACCCCCAGCAGTACGGCCAGCCGGGCGGCTACAACCCGTACTCGCCGCAGGGCCAGTACGGGCAGTACGGCCAGTACGGGCAGACGGCGGTGCCCGCGCGCCCCACGCCGGTCGTGGTCGCCGCCGTCCTCGGCTTCGTCTTCGGCGCCTTCGGCGCGCTGATGTCCCTGGGCCTGCTCCTGGGCGGCGCGGTGTTCGGCACCGTCTTCGAGGACCTGGTCGCCAGCGACCCGGCCTTCGAGGACGTCGACACCGGCGGGGTCGACACCGGTCAGATCACCGGCGTGCTCGTGGTCCTGGGGATCCTCGCCCTGGTCTGGACCGTGCTCATGATCTGGGGCGCGGTGCGCGCGCTGACCGGTCGCAGCCGCGTGCTGCTGCTGGTGGGCGGGGCGATCGCCGTGGCGGTGACCGCGCTGTTCCTGGTCGGCGTCCTCTCGGGCGTGTCGACCGGCGGGGCCGGTGGCGGCGAGGTCGTCTTCTCCCTGCTGCTGTTCCTAGCGGCCCTGGCGATCGTCGTGCTGCTGTGCCTGCGGCCGGCCGCGCAGTACTTCGCCGCGCACCGCGCGCGGCGCGGCCGCTGACGCCGGGCCGGGGGCGCCCCGTGTCCCCGACCGACCGGGCCGGCACCCGACGGCCGCCGCACGTCCTCATGGCGGCGGTCGCCGGCTCGGTCGAGGCCTTCCTGCTGCTGCTGGCCGCCCTGCTCTACTTCACCTACAGCGCGTTCGGCCCGTGGCTGGCCGTCTTCGGTGCGGTGTTCCTCGGCCTGGCGATCGCCTGCGTCGTCGGCAGCGTGCTGGCGCTGCGCGGCCGGACGCCCCGCGTCCTGATGGTCGCCGCGGCGACGGCGGCCGCGATCGCCGTGGTCCTCATCGCGATCTCGGTCGCCGGCGGGGCGGGCTTCGACGCCTTCTCAGCGGCGGTCGTGCTGCTCGGCGTGGGACCCGTCGTCCTGCTGCTGCAGGCGCCGTCCCGGGAGTGGTTCGCCGCCTCCCGCGACCGATGAGCCGCCGGACGACGAGGCCCCCGCCGCCGATCGGCGGCGGGGGCCCGGAGGATGCCGTCGGCCCCGTCCCGGGCCCCGCCCTGAGCCTGCGAAGGGTGGGGAGGACGGGGTCCCCTCTCAGCTCCGTGCGGCGGTGCCGGTGTAGTCGTCGGACGTCGACACCCAGCTCATCAGGCCGCGCAGCTTGCGCCCGGTCTCCTCGATCGGGTGCGCCTCGGCCTCGGCCCGGCGGCGCTTGAAGTCCGGCGCACCGGCGTCCTGGTCGGCGATGAACTCCGCCGCCCACGAGCCGTCCTTGATCCGGGCCAGGACGTCCTTCATGGCGTCCTTGACGTGCTGGTCGATGACCTTCGGGCCGGAGGTGTAGTCGCCGTACTCGGCGGTGTCGGACACCGACCAGCGCTGCTTGGCGATGCCGCCCTCGTACATGAGGTCGACGATCAGCTTCAGCTCGTGCAGGCACTCGAAGTAGGCGATCTCGGGCTGGTAGCCGGCCTCGGTGAGGGTCTCGAACCCGGCGGTGATCAGCGCGCTGGCGCCGCCGCAGAGCACGGCCTGCTCGCCGAACAGGTCGGTCTCGGTCTCCTCGGCGAAGGTCGTCTTGATGACGCCGGCGCGGGCGCCGCCGATGGCCTTGGCGTAGGACAACGCCAGCTGCAGGGCCTGGCCGCTGGCGTCCTGCTCGACGGCGACCAGCGCCGGCACGCCCTTGCCGTTCTCGAACTCGCGGCGCACGAGGTGACCGGGGCCCTTGGGGGCGACCATGGCGACGTCGACGCCGGCCGGGGGCTTGATGTAGCCGAACCGGATGTTGAAGCCGTGGGCGAAGAACAGCGCGTCGCCGTCCTGCAGGTTGGGCTCGACCGACTCGGCGTACACCCTCCGCTGCACGTGGTCCGGGACCAGGATCATGATCAGGTCGGCCTCGGCGGCGGCGTCGGCCGGGGTCACGACCCGCAGCCCCTCGGCCTCGGCCTTGGGCCGGCTCTTGCTGCCCTCGGGCAGGCCGACGCGGACGTCGACGCCCGAGTCGCGCAGCGACAGCGCGTGGGCGTGGCCCTGGCTGCCGTAGCCGATGACGGCGACGGTGCGCCCCTGGATGATCGACAGGTCGGCGTCGTCGTCGTAGAAGATCTCGGCGGCCATGTGCTGTGCGGTTCCTTCCGGTGGTGTGGTGTGTGGCCCCTCTGCAGGGTCCCGCCGCGAGCCTGCGAGTGGCGGGGGCAGAGGGGTCCTTCTGCCTTCAGGCGGTGCGCTCGACCGGGCGCAAGGTACCGGCGCCGCTCATCGAGCGCGGACCCCGGCCCAGGGCGACCGTGCCCGACTGCGCCATCTCCTTGATGCCCAGCGGGGCGAGGACGGCGAGCAGGGCCTGGAGCTTGTCCGGCGTGCCGGTGGCCTCCAGGGTCACGGTGTCGGTGTTGACGTCGACGACGCGGGCGCGGAACAGCTCGGCGGTCTGCAGCACCTGGGTGCGGTCGGCCATCGGCGCGCGCACCTTGACCAGCAGCAGCTCGCGCTGGACGGCGGCCTCGGCCTCCAGCTCGACGATCTTGATGACCTCGACGAGCTTGTTCAGCTGCTTGGTGATCTGCTCCAGCGGCTGGCTCTCGGCGTCGGCGACGATCGTCATCCGGGACAGGTCCGGGTTCTCGGTCGGCCCGACGGCGAGGGACTCGATGTTGAAGCCGCGCCGGCTGAACAGCGCCGAGACGCGCGCCAGGACACCGGACTTGTTCTCGACCAGGACCGACAGGGTGTGGCGGGACATTGCTCAACTTCCTTTCAGGACCGACCGGCTCCGGGTGGCCCCCCAGGGTCCCCTCCCGAGCCTGCGAGGGGTGGGGAGGAGGGGGTCCTTCGCCGAGCGGTGGGGGAAGGGGGTCCTAGACCTGGCCGTCGCCGAAGACCGGGCGGACGTCCCGCGCGGCCAGGATGTCGTCGTTGCTGGCGCCCGCGGCCACCATCGGCCACACCTGGGCGTCGGCACCGACGATGAAGTCGATGACCACCGGGGCGTCGTCGATGGCCATCGCCTTCTCGATGACGGCGTCGACGTCGTCCTTGCTCTCGCAGCGCAGGCCGACGCAGCCCAGCGCCTCGGCCAGCGCCACGAAGTCGGGGATGCGCACCGGCGTGGGCCGGCCCTCGGCGTCGACCGGGTGCAGCTTGGTGTTGGAGTAGCGGCCCTCGTAGAAGAGGGTCTGCCACTGGCGGACCATGCCGAGGTTGCCGTTGTTGATGAGGGCGACCTTGACCGGGATCCCCTCGATGGCGCAGGTGGCCAGCTCCTGGTTGGTCATCTGGAAGCAGCCGTCGCCGTCGATGGCCCACACGGTGGTGTCCGGGCAGCCGTACTTGGCGCCCATCGCCGCGGGCACGGCGTAGCCCATCGTCCCGAGGCCGCCGCTGTTGAGCCACGTGCCGGGCTTCTCGTACTTGATGAACTGGGCGGCCCACATCTGGTGCTGGCCGACACCGGAGGCGTAGATCGCGTCCGGCCCGGCGATCGCGCCCAGCCGCTCGATGACGTACTGCGGCGACAGCGCGCCGTCCTCGGGCCAGTCGTAGCCGAGCGGGTACTTCTGGCGCCACTGGTCCAGCTGGGCCCACCAGGCGGACAGGTCGGGCGCGCGGCCGGCGTCGCGCTCGGCGCGCAGCGCGGTGACCAGCTCGGCGATGGTCTCCCGCGCGTCCCCGACGATGGGCACGTCGGCCTTGCGGTTCTTGCCGATCTCGGCCGGGTCGATGTCGGCGTGCACGACCTTGGCCCCGGGGGCGAACGACGACAGCTGGCCGGTGACCCGGTCGTCGAAGCGGGCGCCGAGGGCGACGAGCAGGTCGGCCTTCTGCAGCGCGGTGACCGCGGTGACGTTGCCGTGCATGCCGGGCATCCCGAGGTTCTGCGGGTGGCTGTCGGGGAACGCGCCGCGCGCCATGAGGGTGGTGACCACGGGGGCACCGGTGAGCTCGACCAGCTCGGCCAGCTCGGCGCTCGCCTGCGCCTTGATGACCCCACCACCGACGTAGAGCACCGGCCGGCGGGCGGCGGCGATCAGCGCGGCGGCCTCGCGGACCTGCTTGCCGTGCGGGCGGGTGGTCGGCTTGTAGCCGGGCAGGTCCAGCCGCGGCGGCCACGAGAAGTCGGTGGTGGCCTGCAGCGCGTCCTTGGAGATGTCGACCAGCACCGGCCCGGGGCGGCCGGTGGCGGCGAGGTGGAAGGCCTCGGCGATCCGCTGCGGGATCTCGGCGGCGTTGGTGACCAGGAAGTTGTGCTTGGTGATCGGCATCGTGATGCCGCGGATGTCGGCCTCCTGGAAGGCGTCCGTGCCGATCGCCGCACTCGGGACCTGACCGGTGATCGCCACGATCGGGACCGAGTCCATGTAGGCGTCGGCCAGCGGGGTCACCAGGTTGGTCGCGCCGGGGCCGGAGGTGGCCATGCAGACGCCGACCCGGCCGGTGGCCTGGGCGTAGCCCTGCGCGGCGTGCCCGGCGCCCTGCTCGTGCCGGACGAGCACGTGCCGCACCCTCGAGTCGAACAGCGGGTCGTAGGCGGGCAGGATCGCGCCGCCCGGGATGCCGAAGACGACCTCGACGCCGACCGCCTCGAGCGACCGCACGAGGCTCTGCGCCCCGGTGATGCCGGTGAGGGGCTCGGCGGCGGCCTCCTCGACCGAGCGGGCGGTGGTCTCGACCCCCGTCAGTGCCTCGGCGGCCTCGCGGGTGGCGGACCCACCCGGGGTGGTGCTGGTCATGGCGTCTCCTGGCCGTGCGTCTCGCTGGTCGGGCCTTGCTGGGCGCCCCGGGAACGGGGCCGTCGATCGGTGCCGTGCGGTGGTCGGCGGTACCTGCGGCGCGGGCCGGCGGCGTCGGAGGAGGTCGGGGCCCGCAAACGAAAGACCCCTCGTGCCTGCAGGCACAGAGGGGTCAGCGCGTCGGTCGGGAGGGACCGACGCGCTAGGCGATTACGAGGAGCAGGCAGGCCGGGCGCACACGGCCACTGTGCGCCTCGTCCAGGCCCGTCGTCAACCAGGCCGTCTCATTGAGTGGGAACGCGTGTCGTCAGACGTGGGACGGCGTGCGGTCGCCGTCCAGCGCGCCCCCGACTGGCCCGACGAGCACCGCGGCCAGGTCGGCGACCGGCACCGGGCGGCCGAGCAGGTGGCCCTGCAGGAACCGGCAGCCCAGCCGGCGCAGCGCCGCGAGCTGCCCGGGCGTCTCCACGCCCTCGGCGACGACGTCCATGCCGAGCGTGCGGCCCAGGTCGACGACGCTGGCGACGACGGCCGCCGCGCGCGGGTCGTGCTCGATGTGGGCCACGAAGTCACGGTCCATCTTGAGGACGTCGACGGGCAGCCGGGACAGCCGCGCCAGGGTGGAGTGGCCCGTGCCGAAGTCGTCGATGGAGATGACGCAGCCGGCCTCGCGGAGAGCGGCCAGCTCCCGCTCGACGCGGTCCTCGGCGTCGACGAGCACCGACTCGGTGATCTCCAGCATCAGCCGGGAGGCCGGCACGCCCGAGGCGGCGAGCGCCCGCGCCACGTCATCGGCCAGGCAGCCTGCCTGCAGGTGCCGCACGGAGACGTTCACCCCCAGCTTCAGGTCGTGCCCCTGCGCCAGCAGCGGCGCCAGGGCCGCGGTCGCGGCGCCGAGCACCCAGCGCTCCAGCGGCACGATCAGACCCTCGTCCTCGGCCACCCCGACGAACTCCTCCGGGGGGACGTCGCCCAGTTCGGCGTGCCGCCAGCGGACGAGGGCCTCCAGGCCGAGCACGCGGCCCTCCTCCACGCCGACGACCGGCTGGAGCGCCACCGACAGGCCGCCGTCGGCGATCGCGGCGGGCAGGTCCCGGGCCAGCCGGGCGCGCCGGTCGACGACCCGGTCCAGGGCCTCTCCGGTGGTCCGGACGCAGTTCTTGCCGGCGGCCTTGGCCGCCCGCAGCGCCAGATCGGCCCGCCGCACGGCCTCGGCGGGGTCCCCGCCGACGGGGAGCTCGGCGACGCCGACGCTGCCGGAGACGGGGAGAGCCAGCCCGCCGCGGCCACTGCCGTCGGGCGCCGGCGGCCGGTGGTCACGGTCGAGCAGCACGACCAGCCGCTCGGCGAGCACGGTGGCCTCGTCCCGGCCGGCGCACACCAGGACGGCGAACTCGTCACCGCCGAGCCGGGCGACGACGTCGTCCTCCCGCGCGGCCGCGCGCAGCGTCTCGGCCACCTCGCAGAGCAGCCGGTCGCCCTCGTCGTGGCCGGCGACGTCGTTCACCGCCTTGAAGCCGTCGAGGTCGACGAGCAGCAGGCAGCCGGGGGTGGTGCCGGCGGACACCTCGCCGAGCGCCGCCATGAAGCGGGCGCGGTTGGGCAGGCCGGTGAGGAAGTCGGTGTAGGCCATCCGCTCCAGCTCGCGCTGGGTCGAGCTGCGGTCGGTGACGTCGCGCAGGTGCAGCACCAGGCCGCCGCTGTCGCCGGCGCCGGACACCCCGGCGGGGGCGGCGCCGGAGGGGGCGGCCCCGGTGAGCTCGACGTCACGCCAGCCACCGCCGCGGGCGCGCAGCCGCGCGGTCGTGGGCAGCAGTCCCACCGTGGTGCCGCCGCGGACGGCCTGCGCGACCCGGGGGACGAGGTCGCGGTCTCCCTCGTCGAGCAGGTCGGCGAGCAGCCGCCCGGTGAGGTCGCGGTCGGTCCAGCCGAGCTGGGCCTCCACCGCACCCGAGGCCCAGCCGATGCGGCCGGTGCCGTCCAGGACGACGGTGACCGCGTCGCCGCTGTGCACCAGAGCGCGGAAGTACCCCTCGGTGCGCAGCAGGCGCCGGGTGAGCCGGTAGCCGTCGCCGGCCCACAGCACGGTGCGCAGCGAGGTGAGGACGACCAGCGCCGCTCCCCCGCCGGCCTCCACCGGGTCGATCCCCCGCCCGGCCAGCACGCCGGCGAGGAGCAGCAGCAGCACGGCCGAGGCCACGCCCGAGGCCAGCACCAGACCGCGCAGCGCGGCGATCGGCCGGTCGAGGTCCGGGGTCGTCGGCTCGCCGGGGTCCGACCGCACGGCCAGCACGCTCGCCGCCAGCATGGCCATCCAGGCCTGCTCGGTGACGGCGGTGGCGGCGGTGCTGCCCAGCGTCCGGCCGAGCGCACCGCCGATGGCGACGGCCGCCATCGCGACGGAGGCGGCGAGCAGCCAGACCGCTGCCCCGCGGCGCGCGCCGCGGACCCCGGTGACGGTGACCAGCCCGACGCCGACGAGGACGGCCCCGACTCCCGGGTAGCCGATGGCGATCAGCCCGTCGGCCGCGCCGTCGACACCGGTGAGCAGAGCGGCCAGCAGCACGTGGCCGGACACGGCGACCGCCAGCGTCGCGATGAGGCCGTCGAGCACCGTGCGCCAGCCGGGCCACCGGCGCGACCGCGGCGGCAGCAGCCGGAGCGCCGCCAGCACGGCGAGCGGCACCGCCAGCAGCATCGGCACGTCCTCGGCGCCGCCGAACTCCAGGTCCGCGCCGGCGCGGACGGTGGCGAGGACCTGGCCCACGGCCAGCAGGCCCAGCGCTCCCCCCAGCGCCCGCCACGGCCGCGCGGACCGGCCCGGCAGCCGGGCGGCGCCGCGCTCGGCCACGACCGCGGCCGCCCCGGAGCCGAGGGCCAGGCAGGCGGGGACGAGCACGGGCGCCAGCGGGGAGCGGGTCAGCTCCAGGACTGCCGTGGCCGCGGCGAGCAGTCCGAGCAGGACGAGGACCGGGCCCGCAGCTCGGACGGCGGGCATCAGCGGGACCCGACGAGGCCCGGCCAGAGCAGGCCGGCGCCCTCGTCGAGCATGCCGACGAGGTCGAGCAGGCGCATCGGCCGCGCCAGCAGGAAACCCTGCGCGAAGCCGCAGCCCGCGGCGCGCAGCGCGCCCAGCTGGGCCGGCGTCTCCACGCCCTCGGCGACGACGTCGAGACCCAACGCCCCGGCGATCGCCACGACGGACTCGCACAGCGCGCGGGCCTTCGGGTCGCGGTCGACGCGCAGCACGAACGCGTGGTCGAGCTTGAGCACGTCGATCGGCAGCCGGGTCAGGTGCGCCAGCGACGATCGGCCGGTGCCGAAGTCGTCGAGCGCCACGTGCACGCCCATGAGGCGCAGGGCCTCGATGTCGACGGTCACGTGCTCGCCCTCGGACATCAGCGTCGCCTCGGTGATCTCCAGGATCAGCCGCTCGGGCGCCAGCCCGGTCGCCTGCAGCACGGCGGCGACGTCGCGGACCAGGGTGCGCGCGGCGACGTGCGAGGCGGAGATGTTCACGCCCAGCCGCAGCGGTACGGGGCCGTGCGGGAGGGTCAGCACGGCCTCGGCGGCGGTCTCCAGCGCCCAGCGCTGCAGCTCGCCGATCACGCCGGCGCGCTCGGCGATCGGCACGAACTCCGCCGGCGGCACCTCACCGAGCCGGGGGTGCTGCCAGCGCAGCAGCGCCTCGACACCGGTGACCCGCCGCTCGCTCAGCGAGACCACCGGCTGGAAGAGCACCGAGAGCTCGCCGCGGTCCCAGGCGCCGGGCAGGTCCTCGCGCAGCTGGGCGCGCCGCTCGGCGGCGCTGCCCAGCGCCGGCCGGTACCGCAGCGCGGTGCCCGTGCCGGCGGCGGCCGCCGCCCGGACGGCGAGCTCGGCGCGGGTCATGAGGTCGGCGACCGACTCGGCGGCGGCCAGGTCCACCACGCCGATGCTGGCGCTGAGGTCGAAGAGCCCGGCGGCGGTGTCCAGTGGCTGCTCGATCACCGACAGGCAGCGGTCGGCCAGCAGGTCGACCGCGTGCGGTGCGCCCTCGGCCAGGACGGCGAAGGCGCCACCGCCCACCCGGCTGACCGCGTCGCAGCCGCGCACGGTGGCCCGCAGTCGTCGGCCGACCTCGACCAGCACCGCGGTGACGACGTCCCGACCGGCGTCCTCGCGCACCTCGTCGAGACCGTCGAGCTCGATCAGCAGCAGGCTGCGGCAGGTCGTCCCGGCCTCGGCGAGGGCCGCCTCGAGCCGCTGCTCGAAGCCGGCCCGGTTCGGCAGGGCGGTGACGGGGTCGGTGAACGCGACCTGCTCGAGCGCCTGCTCGCGCGCGACCCGCTCGGTGGTGTCGCGGCAGTGCAGCACGACGGCGCCCACGACGGTGTCCGAGCGCAGGTCGGTGAAGCCGGCCTCCAGGTGCCGCCAGGTGCCGTCGGCGTGCCGCAGCCGCAGCCGCAGCTCACCGGGGGGCGTCGCGTCCCCGGCCGCCGGCAGGAGGGCCCGGGCCACGGGCAGCGCGTCCTCGGGGTGCACCAGTTCGAGCAGGTCGGCGCCCACCGGCACCGCGGTGGGGCTGCCGAGCGTCGTCCCCAGGGTCGCCGAGGACCAGGTGACCCGCAGGTCGCCGTCGAGGACGAGGACGGCGTCGCTGCTGGCGGCGACCAGGGAGCGGAAGTACGCCTCGCTGCGCCGCAGCCGGGCGCCGAGGAGCTGCTCGTCGCGGGCGGTCAGCCAGCGGTGCAGCACGGCGAGCACGGCGCACAGCGAGCCCCCGACGGCGATCACCGGGCTGATCCGGTGACCGGTCAGCGACACCGCGGCCGCCCCGAAGCAGGCGACCGTCATGGCCAGGTGCGGCAGCAGCTGGCGCAGGTGCGTGGAGCGGCCGGTCCGCGGCCGCGGGGAGGCGTCCGGGCACGGGCCCGGATCGAGCAGGACGGCGGCGCCGAGCAGCACCAGCCCGCCGGCGACGAGGAAGCGGCCGACGTCGCCGACGGCGTGCTCCTCCGTCAGCATCGCCGAGGTGCCCAGCGCCCGGCCGGGGGCGAGCAGCGCCGTCGCGGCCAGCAGCACCAGCGCCATGGGCTGGCGGCGGCTCTCGATGACGCCCAGGAGGAGGACGGCGGCGGCCACCGTGGCCGAGGTGACGACGACGGCCGCGGCGAGGACGACACGCCCGCTCGGCTCGAGGTCCAGCCAGCTGACCTCGGGGCCGAGCACCAGCACCTGCACGACGAGCACGCAGGCGATGAGGAAGAGGGTGAGCTCGACGGCCGGGCGGGCTCCGCCCCGCAGCCTCGAGGGGGCGACGAGGGTGAGGATGCCGAGGACGGCGAGCACGTAGCCGGGGACGGTGGGCAGCCAGCGCAGGGCCACCTGCTCCAGCGGGGAGTCCGGTGCCGCGGCCGTGACCGCGACCAGGCCGACCACCGGCATCAGCGGGGCCGGGGCGAACAGCCGCCAGCCCCGCCACCCGGACTGCTTCGACCGCCCGGCGGTCCACAGCACGGCCGCGGTGGCGATGCCGAGTGCGCCGAGGGCGAGGTCGCCGACGTGTCCCGGGCCCGGCGTGCTCGCGGACACCGCACAGGCGGTCCCCACGGGCACGGTGCTCCCGAGGAACCACCACCTCAGTCTGTCCACACCTGCTCAGTCGGCAGGCAGCCGGGGCGACGACAGGGGGACGGACCCGGTGCTCACCCCTCCGGGTGACGGCCTCGCGCCCGCCTCCCTCGCCGGGCCCCGCCACCGCCCCCGTCCGGAGGCTCACCCCGAGCGTGCGAGGGGTGGGAGGGACGGGGTCCTCCTCCGAGCGGTGGGGAGGAGGGGCGGCCCCCTTCCAGGGTCCCGCCGCGAGCCTGCGAGGGGTGGGTGGAAGGGGGCCCTTCGATCAGCCGCAGACCGCGCCCTGCGCCGCCGAGCTCACCAGCTTGGCGTACTTGCCGAGGACGCCGGTGGTGTAGCGCGGGGGCAGCGGCGTCCACCCGGCCCGGCGGCGGGCCAGCTCGTCCTCATCGACCAGCAGGTCGAGGGTGCGGGCGGCGAGGTCCAGCCGGATGCGGTCGCCGTCCTGCACGAACGCGATCGGGCCGCCGTCGGTGGCCTCGGGCGCGACGTGACCGACGCACAGGCCCGTCGTCCCGCCGGAGAACCGGCCGTCGGTGAGCAGCAGGACGTCCTTGCCCAGGCCCGCGCCCTTGATGGCGCCGGTGACGGCGAGCATCTCGCGCATCCCCGGCCCGCCCCGGGGGCCCTCGTAGCGGATCACCACGACGTCGCCGGCCTTCAGCGTGCCGTCGGTGACGGCGTCCATGGCGCCCTGCTCGCCGTCGAAGACGCGCGCGGTGCCCTCGAAGACGTCGGCGTCGAAGCCGGCCGACTTCACCACCGCGCCGTCCGGGGAGAGGGAGCCGCGCAGGATCGTCAGGCCGCCGGTCCGGTGGATCGGGTTGTCCATGGCATGGACGATCGTGCCGTCCAGGTCCGGCGGGGCGATCTCGGCGAGGTTCTCGGCCATCGTCTTCCCGGTCACGGTCAGGACGTCGCCGTGCAGCAGGCCGGCGTCGAGCAGCGCCCGCAGCACGACCGGGACGCCGCCGACGCGGTCGATGTCGGTCATGACGAACCGGCCGAAGGGCTTCACGTCGGCCAGGTGCGGGGTGCGGTCGCCGATCCGGTTGAAGTCCTCGAGGGTGAGGTCGACCTGGGCCTCGTGCGCGATGGCCAGCAGGTGCAGCACGGCGTTGGTCGAGCCCCCCAGCGCCATGACCACGGTGATGGCGTTCTCGAACGCCTCCCGGGTCATGATCTGCCGGGCGGTGATCCCCTGGCGCAGCAGGTTGACCACGGCCTCGCCGGAGGCGATCGCGACGGCGTCGCGGCGGCTGTCCGGCGCCGGCGGCGCGGCGCTGCCGGGCAGCGCCATCCCCAGCGCCTCGGCGACGCTGGCCATCGTGTTGGCGGTGTACATCCCGCCGCAGGAGCCCTCGCCGGGGCAGGCTGCCTTCTCGATGGCGTCCAGCTCCTCACGGCTGATGAGCCCGCGGGCGCAGGCGCCGACGCCCTCGAAGACGTCGATGATCGTCAGGTTGTCCCGGTCGCCGAGCCGTCCGGGCAGGATCGAGCCGGAGTAGACGAAGACACTGGCCAGGTCCAGGCGGGCGGCGGCCATCAGCATGCCCGGCAGCGACTTGTCGCAGCCGGCGAGCAGGACGGTGCCGTCGAGCCGCTCGGCGAAGACCACCGTCTCCACCGAGTCGGCGATGACCTCGCGGGAGACGAGCGAGGCGCGCATGCCCTCGTGGCCCATCGAGATGCCGTCGGAGACGGAGATGGTGCCGAACTCCAGCGGGTAGCCGCCGGCGGCGTGCACGCCCTCCTTGGCCCGCTTGGCCAGCCGGTCCAGCGAGAGGTTGCACGGGGTGATCTCGTTCCAGGACGAGGCGACGCCGATCTGCGGCTTCTCCCAGTCGTCGTCACCCATGCCGACCGCACGCAGCATCGCCCGCGCCGGGGCCTTGGCGATGCCGTCGGTCACCTCGTAGCTGCGCGGCTTGAGGGGGCTGTGCGTCGCACTGTGGGACTCGTGTCCCGGGATGAGGTCCTCGCCGATGGTCACGTCCGGCGACTCTAGGCCGATCCGCCCGATCCGCCGAGGGAGCGTCGACACTGGTACCGACACCACCACCGATCGGTGAGGAGCCGCCGTGTCCGCCACCGCCCGGCGCGAGCTGGCCGAGTTCCTCCGCTCCCGCCGTCGCCAGGTCGACCCCCGGGTCGCCGGGGTGCCCACCGGCGGTCCGCGGCGCACGCCGGGGCTGCGCCGGGAGGAGGTCGCGCTGCTCTCCGGCGTGAGCCACACCTGGTACACGTGGCTCGAGCAGGGCCGCGACATCCGGCCGTCCCGGCAGGTGGTCGACGCGCTGGCCCGCACGCTGCGGATGTCACCGGCCGAGCACGAGTACGTGCTGCGGCTGACCGGGCACGGCGGCACCGCCCCGGCGGGCGCGGCCGAGGGCATGCCGGCCCACGTGCAGCGGCTGCTCGACGCGCTGGGCCCCTCCCCCGCGTACGCGATCACCGCCGACTGGACCATCGTCGGCTGGAACCGCGCCTACGAGCGGCTCTACCCGGGGGTGGCCGCCGTGCTCCCGGCCGAGCGGAACCTGCTGTGGCTGGTGTTCACCGACCCCGCCGTCCGTTCCCTGCTGGCCGACTGGGCCGGCGACAGCCGCCGCTTCCTCACCCAGTTCCGCGCCGAGGTGGGCCCGCGGCTGGCCGACCCGGAGGTGGTCGACCTGGTGGCCCGGCTGGAGGCGGCCAGCCCGCACTTCCGCACCGGCTGGGCCAGCCACGACGTGGACCGGTTCAGCTCCTCGGAGCGGCGCTTCGAGCACCCGCGGGTGGGGACGCTGCTGCTGGAGCACCACCAGCTCACGCCCGCCGACGCACCGGGCCTGCAGCTGGTCGTCTACACCGCAGCCGAGGGCGGGGACGCCGCCGACCGGCTGGCGCGGCTGTCGGCCTGAGCCGGTCTGGGAGGATGTGGAGACGTGGCGACAGCGCGTCTGCGGATGAACCGGGTGGCGCTGCTGCCGGTCGTCCTCCTCGTGGTCTGCGTCCTGCCCCTGGCGTTCGCCGCCGGGTGGACGCTGGTCTTCCTGCTGGTCCCCGCCCTGGCCGCGGCGTACGTGCTGCGGACCGGTGTGGACGTCGGCGACGGCGGCGTCACGGTGCGCTCGCTGGCCGGCTCGCGCGCGGTGCCGTGGGGCGACGTGGCCGGCATCCGCGTCGGTGAGCGCGGCGACCTCTGGCTGGTGACCGTCCGCGGCACCGAGCTGCGGCTGCCGGTGCTGCGCGCCCGCGACCTGCCGTGGCTGGCCGCCGTCTCCGGTGGCCGCATCCCCGCGCCGGGCCCCGCATGACGGGCACCGAGCGCCCGACCAGCCGTCAGACCGGGTGGACCTCGACGAGACAGTCCAGGCCGGCGAAGTCGCCCGGGTTGCGCGTCGCGACCGCGAGACGATTCGCGCGAGCCACCGCGGCGATGAGCAGATCGAACTGCCGCCGCCGCGGCTGTCGCCCGGACCGGCGGACCGCCGTGACGATCTCACCGAAGGCGCGTGCCGCTGCTGCGTCGACCGGGATCGGGTCGTAGAGGGCTTCGACCTCCTGCAGGTGCCGCTGGCGTCGGGCGCGCTCGGCGTCGTCGTCGGTGACCAGCGGACCGGCGGCGAGCTCGGCCAGGGTCACGACGCTGATCGCCGTCGTCTCGGGGAGAGCCGCGACCACGGCGGGGTCGGGGAGGTCGATGACGACGGAGGTGTCGAGCAGCCACGGGGGTCCCGCCGCTCCCGACGCAGGACTCAGAGGTCGGCCCACGGGTCGGCCACGTCGTCGAGGTCGGCGCGGTACCGCGCCGCGTCCAGAGGATCGAGCCGGCGCGCCACCTCGGCCAGCCGGTCCCGGTGCACGACGCGCTGCCGACCAGCCGGGAGCGGGCGCAGTTCGGCGACGGGCACCCCGTTGCGGGTCACGACGAAGGTCTCGCCGGCCTCCACCCTCCGGATGACCTCGGCGTTGTCGTTCCTCAGCTCCCGCTGGGCGATCTCGGCCACGGGCCGACTGTAGCACCGGATGCTACAGCGGATGTCCCAGCCCCTGCGGACCCATCGCTCCCAGTGCGCGCACGTACTGTGCGAAGGGTGAGCCGGCAGCGCGCGCGACGGGGACGGAGCCTGGCTGCCGCCCTGCTGGCCGTCGTCCTGGCCGGGTGCGGCAGCGACGGCTACGAGCCCGCCGGCCCCTTCCGCCCGCAGCCGGAGGGCCCGCCACCGCAGGTCGGCCCGCCCACGGAGTCCTCGCAGGCGCCCGCCCCGGGTGACCCCGCCGACCCCGAGTCCGAGGAGGAGGCCGGCGACCCGAACGTGGTGGCCTCCGACCTGACCGTGCCCACCGGGCTGGTGGTGCTGCCCGACGGCAGCGCGGTCGTCGGCGAGCGCGAGACCGGGCGGCTGCTGCAGGTCTTCCCCGACCGCTCCCCCGCCCGCGAGCTCATGACCGTCGGGGGCATCGACACCGCCGGGGACGGCGGCCTGCTCGGTCTGGCCATCTCGCCGACCTTCACCGAGGACGGGCTCTTCTACGCCTACGTCTCGACGGCGACCGACAACCGGGTGGTCCGCTTCCCGATGGGCGGCACCCCCAACCCCGTGCTCACCGGCATCCCGCGCGGCGAGACGCACAACGGCGGCGGGCTGGTCTTCGCCCCCGACGGCACGCTGTTCGTCGGCACCGGCGACACCGGCGACCCGCGCCTGGCCCAGGACCCCGCCTCGCTGGCCGGCAAGGTGCTGCACGTCGACGTCTTCGGCCGCCCGGTGGGCGCCGGCCCCGTGCACAGCACCGGCCACTCCGACGTGACCGCGCTGTGCCTGGGCGGCGAGCAGGCGCTCTACGCCACCGACGACTCCGCGCAGGGGCCCGACGAGCTCGACGCCGTCCCCGAGGGCAGCGACGCCGGCTGGCCCACGGCGGGCCCGGACAGCACCGACCCGGTCGTGGAGTTCGACCCCGCGGAAGGCGGTCTGGCCGGCTGCGCGGTCGCCGGGCGCACCGTCTTCCTCGGGGCGCTGGACGGCCGGCGCATCCACACGGTGCAGCTCGACAGCCGCGGCGCGGTCGCCGAGGAGCCCGGGGAGTTCCTCACCGACCGGTACGGCCGGCTGCGCACCGTCGTCCTCGACGGCGAGGGCGCGCTGTGGATCACGACGTCCAACGAGGACGGCGTCGGCAGCCCGGCCGAGGACGACGACCGCGTGCTGCGCGTCTTCCCGCCGGGCGGGGCCTCCGACTCGCCGCTGTAGGAGCCCCTCGACGACCATGGCGCCGTGACCACCCTCGCGGTGGACGAGGTGGTCACGGCGCCGCGATCGCGGGGGTCAGCTCCCGACCACGCGCTCCTCGAGCATGCGCTTCACGGTCGCGGCGTCGGCCTTGCCGCGGGTGGCCTTCATGACGGCGCCGACCAGCGCACCGAGGGCCTGCACCTTGCCGCCCCGGACCTTGGCGACGACGTCGGGCGCCCCGGCGATCGCGGCCTCCACGGCGGCGACCAGCTCGTCGGACTCCCCCATCACCGCCAGGCCGCGGGCCTCGACGACCTGCGCCGGGTCCCCCTCGCCGGCCAGCACGCCGTCGAGCGCCTGACGGGCCAGCTGGTCGTTGACCGTGCCCTCGGCCACCAGGCGGGTGAGCTCGGCGACCTGACGCGGGGTGACGGCGAGCTCGCCGAGCTCCATCCCGGCGTCGTTGGCCCGGCGGGCCAGCTCGCCCAGCCACCACTTGCGGGCGTCGGCCGGCGTCGCGCCGGCCGCGACGGTGGCGTCGACCAGGCCGAGGGCGCCGGCGTTGACCAGCCAGGCCATCTCGGTGGCCGACAGGCCCCACTCCTCCTGCAGCCGCGCGCGACGGGCGGCGGGCAGCTCGGGCAGCTCGGCGGCCAGCTTCTCGACCCACTCGGCGTCCGGCGCGACCGGCACCAGGTCGGGCTCGGGGAAGTACCGGTAGTCGGTCGCCTCCTCCTTGCTCCGGCCCGGCGAGGTGCTGCCGCTGTCCTCGTGGAAGTGCCGAGTCTCCTGCAGCACGCGTCCTCCGGCGTCCAGGACCGCGGCCTGGCGGCGCATCTCGTACCGGACCGCCCGCTCGACGCTGCGCAGCGAGTTGACGTTCTTGGTCTCGGTGCGGGTGCCCCACTCGAGGCTGCCGACCGGTGCCAGCGAGGTGTTCACGTCGCAGCGCAGGCTGCCCTGCTCCATCCGGACGTCGGAGGCCCCGAGGGTCTGGATGATGTCGCGCAGCTCGGTGACGTAGGCGCGGGCGACCTCGGGGGCCTTGGCTCCGGCGCCCGGGACGGGCCGGGTGACGATCTCGACCAGCGGGATGCCGGCCCGGTTGAAGTCGACCAGCGAGTGCGAGGCGCCGTGGATGCGCCCGGTGGCCCCGCCGACGTGCAGGTTCTTGCCGGTGTCCTCCTCGAGGTGCACCCGCTCGATCTCCACGCGGTACGTCTCGCCGTCCACCTCGACGTCCAGGTGCCCGGCGGTGCACAGCGGCTCGTCGTACTGGCTGGTCTGGAAGCCCTTGGGGATGTCCGGGTAGAAGTAGTTCTTCCGGGCGAAGCGGCACCACGAGGCGATCCGGCAGCCCAGCGCCAGCCCGATGCGGATGGTCGCCTCGATGGCGGCGGCGTTGGCCACCGGCAGCGAGCCCGGCAGGCCCAGGCAGACCGGGCAGGTCTGGGTGTTGGGCTCGGCACCGAAGGTCGTGGCGCAGCCGCAGAACATCTTCGACGCGGTGCCCAGCTCGACGTGGGTCTCCAGGCCGATGACCGGCTCGTAGCGGGTGAGGAGCTCGTCGTAGTCCACGAGTCGGTCCGTGCCGTGGGAGGACGGGGCCTGCGCGGTGGTCATGAGGGGTCGTTCTCCTTGCGGACGGAGCGGCCGGTCAGCACGGCGCCGACGGCGGTGAGCACGCCCAGGACGAGGAAGACGGCGAAGAAGGCCTCGCCGGTGAGGATCCAGCCGACCAGGCCCACGAGGACGACGAACGCGGTGAGGCCCCAGGCGGCCTTGAGCGCACCGTTCACGCCGGCGCCTCCGTCCGGTCGGTGAGCTGGTCGAGGAACCGGGAGCCGCGGGCGGCATCCAGCGCCGCCTCGACCGCGGCGGCGACCCGGTAGCAGCGGTCGTCGGCCAGGGCCGGGGCCATGACCTGGAAGCCGACCGGCAGCCCCTCGGACAGCCCGCACGGCACCGAGATCGCCGGCAGCCCGGCGAGGCTGGCCGGCAGGGTGCACAGGTCGGCGGCGTACATCGCCAGCGGGTCGTCGACGCGCGCGCCGATCGGCCAGGCGACCGTCGGGCTGGTCGGGCTCACGAGCACGTCGACGTCGTCGAACGCGGCGGTGAAGTCGCGGGTGATCAGCGTGCGGACCTTCTGCGCCTGCCCGTAGTAGGCGTCGTAGTAGCCGGCCGACAGGGCGTAGGTGCCGAGCACGATCCGCCGCTTCACCTCGGGCCCGAAGCCCTGCTCGCGGGTCAGCGACATGACCTCCTCGAGGGAGCGGCTGCCGTCGTCCCCCACCCGCAGGCCGAAGCGCATGCCCTCGAAGCGGGCGAGGTTGGACGACGCCTCGCTGGGCGCGATCAGGTAGTAGGCCGGCAGCGCCAGGTCGAACGCCGGGCAGGACACCTCGCGCACCTCGGCGCCCATGCCCGCCAGCAGCTCGACGGTCTCCCGCACGCGCTCCAGGACGCCGGCGTCGTAGCCCTCGGCGTGCCCGTCGCCGCCGAGCTCGCGGACGACGCCCACGCGCAGGCCGGCCAGCTCGCCGCGGGCCCCCTCCCGCACGGCCTTGGTCAGCACCGGTGCGGGGGCGTCGATGCTGGTGGAGTCGCACCGGTCGTGCCCGCCGATCGCCTCGTGCAGGACGGCGGCGTCGAGCACGGTGCGCGCCATCGGGCCGGCCTGGTCGAGGCTGGAGGAGAACGCGATCAGGCCGTAGCGGGAGACCCCGCCGTAGGTGGGCTTGTGCCCGACCAGCCCGGTCATCGCGGCCGGCTGGCGGATCGAGCCGCCGGTGTCGGTGCCCAGCGCCCACGGGGCCAGCCCGCCGGCGACCGCGGTCGACGACCCGCCCGAGGAGCCGCCGGGGATCCGGTCGGGGTCCCACGGGTTGCGGGTCGGGCGGTAGGCGGAGTTCTCGGTGGAGGAGCCCATCGCGAACTCGTCCATGTTCGTCTTGCCCAGCAGCACCGTGCCGGCCGCCTTGAGCCTCGCTGCGACGGTCGCGTCGTACGGCGGGCGCCAGCCCTCGAGGATCTTCGAGCCACTGGTCGTGGGCACGCCCTGGGTGACGAAGACGTCCTTGAGCGCCACCGGCAGGCCGGCCAGCGAGCCGAGCTCCTCACCCTCGGCGCGGGCGACGTCGACCTCGGCGGCGCGGGCCAGCGCGGCCTCGGCGTCGACGTGCAGGTAGGCGCCGAGGACGTCGTCCTGCGCGGCGATCCGGTCGAGGTAGGCCTGCGTCAGCTCCACCGAGCTGGTCTCGCCGGCGGCCAGCCGGCGGCCGAGCTCGGCGGCGTCCAGGGTCGTCAGGTCGGTGTCCATCGGGGTGCTCACTCGCCCTCCTCGCTGGCGCTCGTCGGCCGCCTTCGCGGTGCTGCTCTGCCTGCTCGATGAGCTCGCGAGCTCGCTCACTCCTCCTCCCCCAGGATCTGCGGCACGCGGAAGCGGTCGTCCTCGGCCGCCGGGGCCTCCGCGAGGACGACGTCCCGCGGCAGGCTCGGGGTGACGACGTCCTCGCGGGTGACGTTGGTCAGCGGCACCGCGTGGGTCATCGGGGGGACGTCCTCGACGTCGGCCTTGCCGACCTCGGCGACCGCGTCGAGCACCGCGGACAGCTGCCCGGCGAAGTGGTCGAGCTCCTCGTCGGTGAGGGCGAGCCGGGCCAGCCGGGCCAGGTGCGCGACGTCGTCGCGCCCGAGTCCGGCGGTGACCTCGCGGCCGAGCGCGGCGGGTGCCTGCGACTCGGCCGTCTCCTGCGGGGAGGGGGTGCTCATGCTGGGGCGGGACTCTCCTCGGTCGGCACCCGACGGGCGCTCGTCACCACGTTCGGAACCCCGCCACTGTACGTGCCGGGCCGTCCGCGCCGGTCGGCCGGAGGCAGCTCCGGGGAGGTCGCTCGACCCGCGGGTGGTCGATGGGGGAAGCTGACGCCGCCCGCGATCGACGGAGATCGGCCCGACCCTCGAGCACGGAGGAACCGTGTCCTATCTCCTGCGGCTGGTCGTGCCCGACCGCCCCGGCATCCTCGGCGCCGTCGCCACGGCGCTGGGCGGGGCGGGCGTCGACATCGTCTCCGTCGACGTCCTGGAGCGAGGTGGCGGCGTCGCCGTCGACGACATCCTCGTGGACCTGCCCGCAGGCCGGGTGCCCGACAGCCTGATCACCGCCGCGCGGTCGGTGCCGGGGGTGCAGGTCGAGTCGCTGCGCCCTTTTGCCGGCCCCCTCGACATGCACCGCGAGCTCGAGCTGCTGGAGGCGCTCGCCCGGGCGGCCGAGGGCACCGCCGCGAAGCTGCTCGCCGCCGAGCTGCCGCGGGTGTTCCACAGCGGCTGGGCCGTCGTCCTCCGCGGCGCGCAGCGGTGTCCCTGCGAGGTGCTCGCCGCCTCCGAGGCTGCGCCGACGTTCGACGAGATGACCCTGCCCTGGCTGCCGATGTCCGCGCCACAGCTCCTGCCGAGCGAGGCGGAGTGGCTTCCCGAGCGGTGGCGGGAGATGGCCATCGAGATGATGGCCACCCCCTTCGGCGACCCCGGGACGGCGGTGGTCATCGGTCGCTCCGGAGGGCCGGCGTTCCGCCGCTCGGAGCTGCTGCGGCTGGTGCACCTCGCCGGCATCGCCGCGAGCGTCGCCCACCTGCCCCCGGCCTGAGGAAGGGCCCACCTGCCCCCGCCGTTCGCAGGCTCGCGGCGGACCCCTGCAGGAGGGCCATCGGTGCGGACACCGCCGCACGGCCGGCGGTCAGGTTGCGGCGGGCTCGCTGCCGTCGCCGATCGTGGCGACGGCGCGGGCCGCGTCCGGCCCCTCCTCGAGCAGCACCCGGAAGCCGTCGTCGTCCAGGATCGGCGCCTTGACCTGCACCGCCTTGTCGTACTTGCTGCCCGGGTCGGCCCCGACGACGACGAACCCGGTCTTCTTGCTGACCGAGCCGGTGACCTTGCCGCCGCGCTCCTGGATCGCGGCGATCGCCTGGTCGCGGCTGTGGTCGCGCAGCGAGCCGGTGACGACGACGGTGACCCCGGTGAGCGGCCCCGGTCCGTCGCCCTCCCCCTCGTCGGCCATCCGCACCCCGGCGGCCCGCCACTTCTCGACCACCTCGCGGTGCCAGTCGACGGTGAACCAGTCCTTGACCGAGCGGGCGATCGTGGGCCCCACGCCGTCAGCGGCGGCCAGCTCCTCCTCGGATGCCTCGGCGATCCGGTCCAGCGAGCGGAAGTCGCGGGCCAGGGCCTGCGCCGCCGTCGGGCCGACGTGCCGGATGGAGAGCGCGACCAGCACCCGCCACAGCGGCACGTCCTTGCGGGTCTGCAGGTTGGTCAGCAGCTTGCGCCCGTTGGCCGAGAGGTCGCCGTCCTTCCTGGTGAAGAACGCGGTGCGGCACAGCGCCGCCTCGTCGAGGAAGAACAGGTCGCCCTCGTCCTGCAGCAAACCGCTCTGCAGCAGCGCGATCGCCGCCTCGTAGCCCAGGTTCTCGATGTCGAACGCCCCCCGGCCGGCCACGTGGAAGACGCGCTCCCGCAGCTGCGCGGGGCAGGACCGGGCGTTCGGGCAGCGGATGTCGGCGTCGCCCTCCTTCTCCGGCCGCAGCTCCGTGCCGCACTCCGGGCAGTGCGTCGGCATCACGAACTCGCGCTCGTCGCCGGTGCGCGCGGCGACGACGGGACCGAGGACCTCGGGGATCACGTCGCCGGCCTTGCGGATGACGACGGTGTCGCCGATCAGCACGCCCTTGCGCTTGACCTCGCTGGCGTTGTGCAGCGTGGCCAGCTGCACCGTCGACCCGGCGACCTTCACCGGCTCCATGTACGCGAACGGCGTCACCCGCCCGGTGCGCCCCACGTTGACCCGGATGTCGAGCAGCTTGGTGGTGGCCTCCTCCGGCGGGTACTTGAAGGCGATCGCCCACCGCGGCGCGCGAGAGGTCGAGCCCAGCCGCCGCTGCAGCGCCACCTGGTCGACCTTGACCACCACGCCGTCGATCTCGTGCTCCACGGAGTGCCGCTGCTCGCGGTACCGCTCGATGTAGGCCCACACGCCCTCGAGGTCGTCGAGCACCTCGAACCGGTCGCTGACCGGCAGGCCCAGCTCGCGCAGCCGGGTGTAGGCCTCCGATTGCCGCTCGGGCGAGAACCCCTCGCGGGCACCGAGGCCGTGCACCACCAGGCGCAGCGGCCGGGAGGCGGTGATCCGCGGGTCCTTCTGGCGCAGGGACCCCGCGGCCGCGTTGCGCGGGTTGGCGAACGGCGCCTTGCCCTGCTCGACCATGCCCGCGTTGACGTCGGCGAAGGCGGCGACCGGGAAGTAGATCTCGCCGCGCACCTCGAGCAGCGGCGGGACGGTGCCGTCGTCCGGGTCGCCGGTGAGCTGCTGCGGGACGTCGTCCATCGTGCGCACGTTGGCGGTGACGTCCTCCCCCGTGACGCCGTCCCCCCGGGTGGCCGCGCGCACCAGCCGGCCGCGCTCGTAGACCAGGTCGACCGCGACGCCGTCGACCTTCAGCTCGCACAGGTAGACCGCCGCGGAGCCGACCTCCCGCTCGACGCGGGCGGCCCAGGCCGACAGCTCGTCGCCGGAGAACGCGTTGTCCAGGCTCTGCATCCGCTCCAGGTGCCGCACCGGGGCGAACGTGGCGGTGAAGCCGCCGTTGACCTTCTGGCTCGGCGAGTCCGGCGTGACGAGCGCCGGGTGGGCGGCCTCGATCACCTTGAGCTCGCCCATGAGCTCGTCGTACTGGCCGTCGCTGACCAGCGGCGCGTCCTGGACGTAGTAGGCGAACGCGTAGCGGTCGAGCTCCTCGGACAGGTCGCGGTGCCGGGTCCGCGCCTCGTCGGGGACCTCGGTGACGTCCTCCCGCTCGGCGGCGGCCTCCACCCGTGGGGCGTCGGCCAGCGGCTGGTCCAGCTCGGCGTCGGTGGTCACGGCGGAACGGTAACCGGCGGGTACGACCGCGAACCGACGGTCACCCAGCTGTGTGCATCACTCGGGCAGCAGGTACCGCGCCACCTCGCGGACGTGGGACATCGCCGCGCGCGCGTAGCCGGGTGTCGCACCGGCCAGGCCGCAGGACGGCGTGAGCGTGACGGCCTCGTGCAGCTCGTCGGCGGGGAAGCCGAGCTCGCGCCACCACGCCTGCAGCCGCGACGCGGTCGCCCTCGGCGCGGGCAGCGGGGCGTCGGTGCCCGGGACGACGCCCGGGAACAGGTGGGTGCCGGCCTCGACGGCGGTGCCGAGCGCGTCGAGGTCCTGCACGAGCCCGAGGTCGAAGGAGACGGCGTCCGCCCCCGCGGCGTGGAGGAGCCCCAGCGGCGCGCGGTCGGCGCAGCAGTGCACCACCACGGGGCCGGGCAGCGCGTCGACGACGGCGGCGAGCTCCTGCTCCGCCACCGGCGCGTCGACGGCGGGCAGCCTCCCCCACCCGCTCGCGGTGGGCAGCGCGCCGGCGAGGACGGCGGGCAGCGACGGCTCGTCCAGCTGCACGACCACCTGTGCACCCGGTACCCGCGCGGACACGGCGGCGACGTGCGCGGCGAGGCCCTCGGTGAGCGACTGGGCGAGGTCCCGGCGCGCACCCGGGTCGACGACGGCGCGGTCACCGCGGGTGCGCTCCAGGCCGGCGGCCAGCGTCCACGGGCCGGTGGCCTGCACCTTGAACGGCCCGGTGTAGCCCCCGGCGACGTCGTACAGCGCGTCGAGGTCGCGGGCCAGCAGCTCCCCGGCCCGGCGCTGGTCCATCCCCGGCCGCGGCACCAGCCGCCAGCCCGCGGGCGTCAGCTCGACCGCGAGGTCCACGAGCAGCGCGGCGCTGCGCCCGACGAGGTCCGCGCCGGGGCCGCGGCCGGGCAGCTCCGGCAGGTGCGCGAACTCGGGCAGCTCGCCGGTGACCACCCGCAGCGCCTCGACCGGGTCGGTGCCGGGCAGCGAGCCGACCCCGGTGGCCGGACCCCACGACGGGCGCGCGGGCGCCGGCTCCTCCTCGGTGGACGGGTCGACCGGTGGGACGGGGTCGATCGGTGGGGTCACGGCGGCGACGGTAGTCCGCGCGTCGCCGCCCGGGGCCGTACGGCTAGGCGGTGGCGAGGACCGTGCCCTGGCCCAGCACCAGGTCGCCGCGCTCGGCGTCGGGGGCGTAGAGCACCGCCGACTGCCCGGGCGCCACACCGCGCTGCGGCGACCCCAGCAGCAGCCGGAGGCCGCCGTCGTCCCCCGCGGTCACCCGGCACGGCACGGGGGTCCCGTGCGCCCGCAGCTGGACCTCCGCGGGGAACGGCAGCGCGGGCGCGGTGCCCGTCCAGGTCGGCGGCGCGGTGCGGACCTCCGCCACCCCGGCGAGGTCGGCGGTGCCGATGGTCACGGTGCGGGTCACCGGCTCGATGCCGAGCACGTAGCGGGGCCGGGAGTCGCCGACGGCGACGCCGAGCCCGCGCCGCTGGCCGACGGTGAAGCCGTAGGCGCCCGCGTGCTCCCCCACCGTCGCGCCGGTGGCGGCGTCCACGACCGGCCCGGGCTGCACGCCGAGCCGCCGGGCGAGGAAGCCGCGGGTGTCGCCGTCGGGGATGAAGCAGATGTCGTGCGAGTCGGCCTTGGTGGCCACCGCGAACCCGCGCTCGGCGGCGATCTCGCGCACCCGCTGCTTGGTCATCGAGCCCAGCGGGAAGACCGCGCCGGCCAGCTGGTCGGCCGTGAGGACGGCGAGCACGTAGGACTGGTCCTTGGCCGCGTCGACCGACCGCCGCAGCTCCCCGCCGGCCAGCCGCGCGTGGTGGCCGGTGACGACCGCGTCGAAGCCGAGCGCCTGGGCCCGGTCCAGCACCGCGGAGAACTTGATCCTCTCGTTGCAGCGCAGGCACGGGTTGGGCGTGCGGCCGGCGGCGTACTCGGCGACGAAGTCCTCGACGACGTCCTCGGTGAAGCGTTCGGCGAGGTCCCAGACGTAGAACGGGATGCCGAGCTCGTCGGCGACCCGGCGGGCGTCGTGCGCGTCCTCGACGCTGCAGCAGCCGCGGGCGCCGCTGCGCAGCGTCCGGCGGTCCGGCGAGAGCGCCAGGTGGACGCCGGTGACGTCGTGCCCGGCCTCGACGGCCAGCGCCGCGGCCACGGCCGAATCGACCCCGCCGCTCATCGCGGCGAGCACCCTCATCGTCGCCCCATCCCGGCCCTGCGGGCGCGCTCCACGACCGGGCCGATCACGTCGAGGACGGCGTCGACGTCGGCATCGGTCGAGGTGTGCCCGAGGCTGAAGCGCAGCGAGCTGCGTGCGCGGTCGGGGTCGGCGCCGGTGGCCAGCAGCACGTGGCTGGGCCGCGCGACGCCGGCGCTGCAGGCCGACCCCGTGGAGCACTCCACGCCGCGGGCGTCGAGCAGCATGAGCAGCGCGTCGCCCTCGGCGCCGGGGAAGGACAGGTGCGCGTTGCCGGGCAGCCGCCCCGGCCCGCCGGCGACGACGTCGTCCAGCGGGGTGCCGTTGAGCTGGGCGTCGGGCACCTGTGCCACCACGCCGGCCACCAGCCGGTCGCGGAGCACCGACAGCCGCGCGGCCCGCTCCTCCCGCTCGGCGACGGCGAGGGTGGTCGCCACCTGCAGCCCGACGATCGCGGCGACGTCGAGGGTGCCGGAGCGCACGTCGCGTTCCTGCCCGCCGCCGTGCAGCAGCGGGGTGCACTCGGCCTCACGCCGCAGCAGCAGGACGCCGGCGCCCATCGGCCCGCCGAGCTTGTGGCCGGTCATGGTGAGCGCGTCGACGCCGCTGGCGGCGAAGTCGACCGGCACCTGCCCGACCGCCTGGACGGCGTCGCTGTGCAGCGGGACGCCCACGTCGTGCGCGACCTCGGCGAGCGCGGCCAGGTCGCTGACCGTGCCGATCTCGTTGTTGGCCCACATGACGCTGGCCAGGGCGACGTCCTCACCGGTGCCCAGCGCCGCGTGCAGCGCCTCGGGGGTGATCCGGCCGGTCGGCTCGACGGGCAGCCAGGTGACGTCGGCGCCGTCGTGCTTGGCCAGCCACTCGACGCTGTCGAGCACCGCGTGGTGCTCGGCGGGGCTGACCACGATGCGCCGGCGGCGGGAGTCGGCGTCGCGCCGGGCCCAGAACAGGCCCTTGACGGCGAGGTTGTCGCTCTCGGTGCCGCCGCCGGTGAACAGCACCTCCGACGGGCGGGCGCCCAGCGCCTCGGCCAGCCGCTCGCGCGACTGCTCGGCGACCCGGCGCGCGGCGCGGCCGCTGGCGTGCAGCGAGGAGGCGTTGCCCACGCGGCCCAGCTGCTCGGTCATCGCGGCCAGCACCGCGGGCAGCATCGGCGTGGTCGCCGCGTGGTCCAGGTACACCGCCTCGGAGCTGCTCATGACGCCGCCAGGGTAGTCCCGGCGCCGCGGACCGCCTCCCGCGGCGGAGCAGCCGCCCGCCCGGCCAGCCGTGCGCCCAGCAGCGCGAGGGCGGTGCAGACGGCGATGGACGCCGCCACGGCCGCGGGCAGACCGAGCAGCCCCTGCGTGGCCGCCGCGACGAGGACGCCGGCCAGCCCGATGGACAGCGCCGACAGGGTGACGTCGGCGATCTGCAGCGCGGCCGAGTCCGCACCCCTGCGGTGCTCCGGTGACTGCTCGAGCAGCAGGACGCCGACGCTGGGCATCCCGAAGCCCATGCCCAGGCCGGCGAGCGCCCAGGTCAGGTAGGCCGGCCAGCCGCCCAGCGCGGGGACCGCGGCCAGCACGGTCGCGGCCAGGCCCACGGCGAGCAG
Source organism: Geodermatophilus siccatus (assembly GCF_900103785.1). Lineage (GTDB taxonomy): Bacteria > Actinomycetota > Actinomycetes > Mycobacteriales > Geodermatophilaceae > Geodermatophilus > Geodermatophilus siccatus. Next base: position 168,627 of record NZ_FNHE01000001.1, read on the forward strand.
CACGAAACCGAGCCGCAGCAGCCGCTCCCGCGGCACCTGCGCGAAGCGGCCCTGCATCTGCGAGGCCAGCGCCCAGCCGACCGCGCCGGCGGTCAGCGGCAGACCCGCGGCGGTCGGGCTGTAGCCGTGCACGGTGGTGAGCAGCAGCGGGATCAGCGCGTCCATGCCGAAGAAGGCGCCGGCCAGGAGTCCACGGGAGGCGACCACCGCCGGCAGCCCCGGAGCGACGCGGGCGGTCCCGCGCGGCAGCAGCGGGCGCAGGCCGGCGAGCAGGGCGCCCGCGCCGACGACGGCGACCGGCACCGCCACCAGGTCCAGGCGCTGGCCGGCGTACTGCAGCGCCGCGATGCCCAGACCGGCGAGCACCGCACACCAGCGGCGTCCCCGCGCCGGGGGTGGCGGGGAGTCCGGCGCGGTCAGGGAACGGCCGGCCGAGAGCACCAGCAGGGCGCCGAGGACGATCAGCGGCAGCAGGCCGAGGAAGACCAGCCGCCAGCTGGCGTGCGTGGTGACCAGCCCGGCCAGGACCGGCCCCACCAGGGCCGGGAGCACCCACGCCGCGGAGATGGCGCCGAACAGGCGGGGCCGCAGCGAGGAGTCGTAGGCCTGCCCCGCGATGACGTACAGCAGGACCACCATGACGCCGGCGCCGAGCCCCTGGAGCGCCCGGCCGGCGACGAAGACCGCCATGCTCCCGGCCAGCCCGGCGACCAGCAGCCCCGCGGCGAAGGCCGCGACGCCCCAGGGCAGCGCGCTGCGGGGGCCGCGGCGGTCACCGGCGTCCCCGCCGACGACCATGCCCACGACCGAGGCCACGAGGAAGGCGCTGAACGGCCAGCCGTACCAGGCCAGCCCGTCGAGCTCGGCGACCGCGGTCGGCATCGCCGTCCCGACGGCCATGGCCTCGAACGCGATGAAGGTGACGAGCATGAGCAGGCCCGCCGTCGTCCGCCGGTGCGCCCGGTCGAGGATCCCCGGCACCGTGCTCGCGTCCACCTCTCCGCCAACCCGGTCAGGGCCGGGACGCTTCCCGCCGGACAGGCGTCGAGCGCCGGTCCCCGACGGGACCGGCGCTCGACGTGGCGACGTACTGGAACGGCCCCGTCCCCCCACCCTGAGCGTGCGAAGGGCGGGGAGGACGGGGTCCTTCACTTGCGGGCGTTGATGGCCTCGGTGGCCTGCGGGACGACGGTGTTCAGGTCGCCCACGACGCCGAAGTCGGCCAGCTCGAAGATCGGGGCCTCGGGGTCCTTGTTGACCGCCACGATCGTCTTCGAGGTCTGCATGCCGGCCCGGTGCTGGATGGCGCCGGAGATGCCGACCGCGATGTAGAGCTGCGGGCTGACGGTCTTGCCGGTCTGCCCCACCTGGAAGGTGTGCGGGTAGTAGCCGGAGTCGACCGCGGCGCGGGAGGCGCCGACCGCCGCACCGAGGGAGTCCGCGAGCGCCTCGATGATGGAGAAGTTCTCCGCCGAGGCGACGCCGCGACCGCCGGAGACGACGATCGAGGCCTCGGTCAGCTCCGGGCGGGAGGACTTCTGCTCCACGACCCGGTCGACGACGCGGGTGGCCTTGGCGGCGTCGGACAGCTGCACCGCCACCTGCTCCTCCTCGGCCGCGCCGGGAGCCGGCTCGGGGGTGACCGAGTTGCCGCGCACCGTGTAGATCGGGGTGCCGACGGTGACCTTGGAGTGCACGATCGTCGCCCCGGCGAAGGCGACCTGGGTCGCGGTGCCGTCGGGGGCGATCTCGGTGACGTCGGTGAGGAAGCCGCTGCCGGTCTTGATGGCCAGCCGGCCGGCGATCTCCTTGCCCTCCGGGGAGGACGGGATGACCACCGCGGCGGGCTGCTTCTCGGCCACCAGCTGCGCGAGCACCTCGGCCTTGGGCGCGACCAGGTACTGGTCGACCTCCTCGGACTCGGCGACGTAGACCCGCTGCGCGCCGTACTCGGCCAGCTGGGCCTTGGCGGCGGCCGCCGCGCCGGGGCCGCCGACGACGACCGCGGAGGGCTCGCCGAGCGCGCGGGCGGCGGTCAGCGCCTCCAGCGTGGTCTTGCGGACCCCCTCACCGGCCGGGTTGAGCTCGACGAGGACCAGCACCTCGGACCCGTTGACCTCTGCCATGACTGTGTCTCCTCCTGCGCTTCGATCCGGGTCAGACGATCTTCTGGGTGGCCAGGAAGTCCACCAGCTTCGCGGCGCCGTCGCCCTCGTCGTCGACCTTGACACCGGCGCCCTTCGGCGGGCGGCCGGCGAAGTCGAGCACCTGGCTGGTGGCGGTGGCCAGACCGACCGTGGAGGGGTCGATGCCGAGGTCGGCCAGCGACTTCTTCTGCACCGGCTTCTTCTTGGCGGCCATGATCCCCTTGAAGGAGGGGTAGCGCGGCTCGTTGATGGTGTCCCAGGTGGACACGATCGCCGGCAGCGGCGCCTCCAGTGCCCAGTAGCCGCCGTCGGTCTGCCGCTCGACCCGCGCCACGCCGCCCTCGACGGTCAGCTTGCGCGCGCCCGACAGCTGCGGGATGCCCAGCCGCTCGGCGAGCAGCGCCGGCATCACCGACAGCTGGCCGTCGGTGGACTCCGCACCGCACAGCACGATGTCGAACGGGATCTGCTGCAGCGCCGCGGCCAGGACCGCACTGGTCTGCGGGGCGCAGGCGCCGTGCATGGCGTCGTCCACCACGTGGACGGCCTTGTCCGCGCCCATCGACAGGGCCTTGCGGATCGCGTCGGCCGCCGACTCGGGGCCGACGGTCAGCACGGTGACCTCACCACCGTGGGCCTCCTTGAGCTGGAGTGCCTCCTCGATGGCGTACTCGTCGATCTCGTTGACGACGTTGTCCGCGCTGCCCCGGGCGACGGTGTTGTCCGCCGGGTCCAGGTTGCGCTCGCTCCCGGAGTCGGGGACCTGCTTGACCAGAACGACGATGTCCATCGTCAACCCACCTCCACGCATAGGGGCGCGGGCCAGCGCCCGCCTGCTCCGATAGTGGAGGTTACCGCCGGGTAACGACCGTCCCGCCGGGGGCCGGGGTGACCTGGGTCACCCCGGCCCCCGCGGGGGTTCAGCGCCCGGAGAAGGTGGCCTTGCCCGGCCCGCTCTCCAGGAACGAGCGCATGCCGGTCTTCTGGTCCTCGGTGTCGAACAGCTCGGCGAACAGCCGGCTCTCCAGGGTCAGGCCCTCGCGCAGCGGCCGGTCCAGGCCCTCGTCGATCGCCTTCTTGGCGGCGGCGAGCGCCAGCGGCGGCCCGGCGGCGAACTTGCGGGCCATGGCGACGGCGGTGTCGTACACCTCGGCGTCCGGGACGACGGCGTCGGCCAGCCCGACCTCCAGCGCCTCCTCCGCACCGACGTGGCGGCCGGTGAAGACCAGGTCCTTGGCCTTGGCCGGGCCGATCAGGCGGGCCAGCCGCTGGGTGCCGCCGGCGCCGGGGATGACGCCGAGCAGGATCTCGGGCTGACCGACCTTCGCGCCGGCCCCCATGACCCGGAAGTCGGCGCACAGGGCCAGCTCGTAGCCGCCGCCGAGCGCGTAGCCGGTGATGGCGGCGATGACCGGCTTGGGGATCTCCTGGACCGCCGTGAAGGAGTCCGTGAGCTCCCGGCCCCAGGCCACCATGCTGCGGCCGTCGAGCTGGGACATGGCCTTGATGTCCGCGCCGGCGGCGAAGACCCGCTCCCCGCCGTAGAGCACGACGGCGCGCACGTCCTCGCGCTCGCCGGCCTCCAGGGCCGCGGCGCGCACCTCCAGGTGCAGCTGCTCGTCGATCGCGTTCATCTTCGGCCGGTCGAGGCGGATGGTCCCCACCCCGTCCTCGACCTGCAGCGTCACGAACTCCGGATCTGCCACGGGGACCTCCTGGCGGTGGACGACGTCGTCGCCCGCACCCTAGCCAGCGGCCGGCACCGCTCCCCGTGGCGGTCGGCCCGGTGACGTACGGGTACGGCCCCTCCGCAGGGCCCCGCCGCGGGCTCGCGAGTGGTGGCAGAGGGTCCTCCCTCAGGCGGCCGGCGGCAGGTACTGCAGCCGGCTGTCCTCGAAGATCCGGCGGTCGGGTGCCACGACGAGCTCCGCGTCCCCGCGGGCGGCCTCGAGCGCGGCGACCAGGAACCCGCAGCGATGGGTCGAGGGCACGCGGTACCCCGGCCCGGTGACCACCCAGATGCCCGACCCGTCGCCGGCGCGCTGCAGCACGTCGCCGGCGACGGCGGCCGACGGCGTGCTCGTCATGCGGGCCTCGTAGTCGGTCCAGTCGACCCGGTCGGCCGGGCGCAGGTCCGGGTAGACGACCAGGTCCAGCCCGGCCTCCGGCGGCACCAGCCGGGCCACCGCGGGCCCGAGCTGGTCGGGGCAGAAGACGACGAGGTCGCCGGGGGCCGCGTCGTCCAGCGCCCGGGCCACCTCCCCGGCCTGCGTGCGGGGCTCCGCCACCTGGGGCAGCGCGGTGGCCAGCCCCAGACCGGCGACCGCCACCAGCGCGGCGGCGCGGACGGCGGGCCCCGGCAGGGCCGCCACGCCCAGCGCGGCCAGCGTCAGGAAGGCGAGCACCGCCACGCTGGTGTAGCGGTCGTGGACCGCGGTGCCCGTGAGCCGGCTGACCTCGCCGGCCACCAGCAGCGTGCCCAGCGACAGTGCCAGCAGCACCAGGCGCGAGCGGCGCGGCCGCAGGGACAGGACCACCGTGCGCTCGCCGGGGCCCCGGGCGGCGGCCGCGGCGAGCAGGCCGACGGTGGCCAGCAGCAGCAGCGCCGTCCCGAGGACGTGGGCACGCACCTGGCCGCCGCCCTGCCACGCCTCCAGCGCCAGGGGCAGCACCGCGAAGCCGGGCGAGGCGGCCCACGGGGTCCCGGTGTGGGCCAGCTGCACGAGGAACGACAGCAACCAGGGGCTGAACAGCAGCCCGCCCAGGGCCAGCCCGGCGAGCAGGCGCAGCGCCGGGCCGCGGCGGAACGGCAGCGCCGCGAGCGCGAGCACCCCGGTGACCGCGACGACGTGGAACGCCCACACGTGCGTCAGCAGCAGGGCGCCGGTGACCGCGCCGAACCCGAGGACCGGCCCGGCGCCGGGGCGGCGCACCACCGCGGTGCCCGCGCCGATGCCGATCACGGTCAGCAGCACCAGCAGCGCGTACATCCGCGTCTCGCTGGCGTAGCGGATCAGGAAGGGCGAGGTCGCCAGCAGCACGACCAGCGCGGCCGCCGCGCGGCGGCCGGCCAGCCGGCGGGCGGCGTACCAGGCGAGCGGCAGGGTGAGGACGCTGATGACCGCCGACAGGGCGCGCACCGCGGTCGCGCTGGTCCCGAACAGCGCCGTCCAGACGTGCAGGAGCAGGTAGTACAGCGGCGGCGACCCGTCCTGCTCCAGCGCGGCGAACAGGGCCGGCAGCGGCAGGTGGGCGATCGCGACGCTCTGCGCCTCGTCGAGCCAGAGCTCCGGCGGGGCGACGAAACGGGTGACCACCCCGGCGGTGACGAGACCGCCGAGGAGGACCCACAGGACGGCGACCGACCACGGCTGACCGGAGCGCTCGCCGAGGCGGGTCCACAGGGCGGACCGGCGGGCCGGGCGGACCGGCGCCGGGGAGGTGGGGGCGGCCTGCGTGCCGCCGAGCCTAGGCAGCACGCGGAGAACGGCGGGGCGGCCACCCGGGGGCCCCGGAGACGGCGGACCCGGCGGGTCCCGCTCCGACGTCGACGGTGGAGCCGGTCCCCGGCAGTGGCCTGCGCACGCGTCCTCCGAAGCTCTCCCGGTGCCCCCGGGTCCTGATCCGCCGCGCTGGTCCTCCCGGCACGGCGAGACGGCGACACCCCGGGCTCCTGGAGCGGAACCCGGGGTCAGCCCGTCGGGGCGGCCGCGCTGCCGCCCCCCGCAGTCTGACCGGACGCCGGGTCGGCGCGCCACAGCACCCCCAGGCCGGACGGCGAGGTCGCCACCTGTGCGTAGTGGGCCGACAGCTCTGCGGTGACGGCGCGGGTGCCCGCGGCCCGCCGCACGTCGGGGTCCGCCCGGTCCAGGCCCAGCACGACGACCGCGTCGAGGTCACCGCGCACCGCGGGCAGGTCGACCACCGGCGGGATGCGCTCGAGCCCGCGCATCTGCGGGTCGGCGTCCAGCCGCTGCCGCAGGTACGGCGGCCCGTCGAAGCGCACCTGGAAGTAGTCGTGCACCGCCTCGTAGTGGCCGACGTCGACGCCGCCCGCGCGGACGGCCAGCCGGCTGGACTCGTGGCGCAGCGGGTCCGGGAAGCCGGTGCCGGGCGAGACGACCGACCGGTCGTACTGCAGGACGGCGATCGTCGAGCCCGGCGGGATGTGCTCGGCCAGCGCCAGCAGCTCGGCCACCTCCTCGGCCGCGGCGGACTCCGCGGGCAGCCGGGTGATGGCGGCGGCCGAGGCGGCGGCGACCAGGAGCACGGCCGCGGCGGCGCCGGCGCGCGGGCCCGGGGCGCGGGTGGCCGCCCACAGCACCAGCAGCAGTGGGGGGAACCAGGCGAGCCGGGCGGCGAGGAAGCCGAAGTCGGTGCTCAGGCGGTCCGGCGTCAGCCAGTAGACCGCCGTGACGCCGACGAGCAGCAGCCCGAGGGCGACCCGCTCTGGCCCCAGCCCGGGATCGCCCGGCCGCGCCCGCCGCAGCGCCGCGGCGGCGAGGACGGCGAGCACGACGACGGTGAGCAGCGCCGGCAGCCGCTCCGCGCCCCAGCCGGTGACGAACGGCCGCAGGCCGGTGACGAGCTCCCCGAGCCGCCGTGACGACGCCGCGAGGTCGCCCTCGGCCGGCGGCCCCTCCCCCGTCGCCAGGTAGCCGGCGGTCAGCGCGGCCGACGGCAGGACGGCCACCAGCACCGGGACGGCGTGCCGGCCGACGGCGGCGGGGACCGGCTGCCCACCGCGGACCGCCCCGGTGGCGCGCACCCCCGCCAGCGCCAGCGCGCTGCCGGCCGCGAACACCCACGGCAGCAGGTGGGCGCTCCAGGTCAGCACCAGCAGCCCGGCCAGGCCCGCTGCCGCCGGGAACCGCCACCCGTCCCGGCGGCGCAGCACCAGGGCGAGGACCAGCAGCGCCCCGATCACCCCGAGCACGAAGTTGTAGAAGCCGTAGGCCACCAGGTGGCTCCCGGCGAGGGGCAGCGCCGCCGCGGCCAGCCACCAGGCCCGCCGGTCGAGGGCGCGCACCGCGCCGGCCAGCGCGCCGACCAGCCCGACCACCAGACCGGCGACCAGCAGCTTCTCCCCGCCGTCCGGCCCGGCCAGGGGCACCAGCCCGGCCAGCAGCAGTGTGGCCAGCATGTTGGGCACCGGCGTCAGGTCGGTGCGGTAGTGCTCGGCCAGCACCGCGCCGGTCGCGCCGTCGTCCCCGGAGTGCAGCAGCACCCAGGCCCCGGCGACGTGCGCCGGGCCGTCCTGGCTGAGCACCGTGGGGAACAGCACCAGGGGCAGCAGCTGGACGACGACCCCGAGCGCCAGGGCCACCCCCGCCACGACCGCCGGCAGCGACGGGCGCCGACGCGGGCCATCCGGCGCCGCAGCGACGCCGGCCGGCCTCCTCCAGGGCACCACCCCGAGCTTGCGCGGGGTGGGGCGGAGGAGGTCCTTCATCTACGCCGCCCGGCGGGCGGTCCAGCGCCCGTCGGCGCGCTGCACCTGCAGCGCCAGGCCGAAGGTCTCCGACAGCGCCTCCTGGGTGACCACCTGCTCCAGCGGCCCGGCCGTGACGACCTCCCCGCCGCGCAGCAGCAGCGCGTGGGTGTAGCCCGGCGGGATCTCCTCGACGTGGTGGGTCACCAGCACCTGCGCCGGGGCGTACGCGTGGCGGGCGAGGTCGGTCAGCCGGCTGACCAGGTCCTCGCGGCCGCCGAGGTCCAGCCCTGCGCCCGGCTCGTCGAGCAGCAGCAGCTCCGGGTCGGGCATGAGGGCGCGGGCGATCTGCACCCGCTTGCGCTCGCCCTCGCTGAGCGTGCCGAACGGGCGGTGCGCCATCGGGGTCACGCCCCACTGCTGCATGAGCATCGCCGCGCGGGTGAGGTCGTGGACGTCGTAGCGCTCCCGCCAGCGGCCGACCACCGCGTACCCGGCGGAGAGGACGACGTCGCCGGTGCGCTCGCCGGGCTCGATCCGCTGGGCCAGCGCGGCGCTGGTCAGCCCGATCCGCGGCCGCAGCTCGAAGACGTCGACCGCCCCGAGGGTCTCCCCGAGCAGCGTGACCTCGCCGCGGGTGGGGTGCATCTGCGCCGCGGCCAGCTGCAGCAGCGTCGTCTTGCCCGCGCCGTTGGGGCCGAGGACCACCCAGCGCTGGTCGGCCTCGACCGTCCAGTCGATGCCGCGCAGCAGGTGCGTCTCCCCGCGCACGACGTCCACACCCTGCATCTCGACGACCGGATCGCTCGACACGACCCCATCCAACCAACCCGCACCCGGTCCCGCGCCGCTGCGACCCGGAGCCGGCCGGGGCTGACAGGATCGCCGGCGTGCGCAACAGCCCGGACGAGTACGAGGTGTGGCCCGGCCGACCCGCCCCCCTGGGCGCCCACTGGGACGGCACCGGCACCAACTTCGCGCTGTGGTCGGCCGGCGCGCACGCGGTCGACCTGTGCCTGTTCGACGAGGACGGCACCGAGCACCGGCACCGGCTGCAGGAGAACACCCACCAGGTGTGGCACGGCCGGCTGCCCGGCGTCGGCCCCGGCCAGCGCTACGGCTACCGCGTGCACGGCGGATGGGACCCCAGTGCCGGACAGCGGTACAACCCGGCCAAGCTGCTGCTGGACCCCTACGCCCGCGCCGTCGACGGCGACCAGACCCTGCACCCGGCCCTGTTCGGCTTCCGGTACGAGGGCGGTGAGGGCCCCGACCCGCGCGACTCCGCGCCGTACGTGCCGCGCGGGGTCGTCGTCCGCGACGCCTTCCCGTGGGACGGCGACCGCTCCCCCGCCACCCCCTGGTCGGACACGGTCATCTACGAGGTGCACGTCAAGGGCGCGACGACCCGCCACCCCGACGTCCCCCCGGCGCTGCGCGGCACCTACGCCGGGCTGGCCCACCCCGCGTTCGTCGAGCACCTGCAGTCCCTCGGCGTGACCGCCGTCGAGCTGCTGCCGGTGCACCAGTTCGTCAGCGAGCCGCACCTGCTGCGCCGCGGGCTGACCAACTACTGGGGCTACAACACGCTGGGCTACTTCGCCCCGCACGCGGCCTACAGCTCCTCGGGCACGGCCGGGCAGCAGGTCACCGAGTTCAAGGCGATGGTCAAGACGCTGCACGCCGCGGGCATCGAGGTGGTCCTCGACGTCGTCTACAACCACACCGCCGAGGGCGACCACACCGGCCCGACGCTGTCGTTCAAGGGCATCGACAACGGCGGCTACTACCGGCTGCGCGAGGGCGAGCCCTCCCGCTACCAGGACTACACCGGCTGCGGGAACACCCTCGACGTCCGCCGTCCCCAGGTGCTGGCGCTGCTCATGGACTCGCTGCGCTACTGGGTCACCGAGATGCACGTCGACGGCTTCCGCTTCGACCTCGCCGCCGCGCTGGCCCGCTCGCTGCACGACGTCGACCGGCTCTCGGCCTTCTTCGACGTCGTCCACCAGGACCCGGTGGTCAGCCAGGTGAAGCTGATCGCCGAGCCGTGGGACGTCGGCCCCGGCGGCTACCAGGTGGGCAACTTCCCGCCGCTGTGGACGGAGTGGAACGGCCGGTACCGCGACACCGTCCGCGACGTGTGGTCCGGCGCCCGCGTCGGGGTGCGCGACCTGGCCTACCGGCTGACCGGCTCGTCGGACCTCTACCGCTCCGACGGCCGCCGTCCCTTCGCCAGCGTGAACTTCGTGACCGCCCACGACGGCTTCACCCTCGCCGACCTGGTCACCTACGAGCACAAGCTCAACGAGGACAACGGCGAGGACAACCGGGACGGCGAGAGCCACAACCGCAACTGGAACTGCGGGGTGGAGGGCCCGACCGACGACGCGGAGGTCTGCGCGCTGCGGGGCCGGCAGGTGCGCAACCACCTGGCCACGCTGCTGCTGTCGACCGGCGTCCCGATGCTCACCGCCGGCGACGAGCTGGGCCGCACCCAGGGCGGCAACAACAACGCCTACTGCCAGGACAACGAGATCTCCTGGCTGGACTGGGCCGACGTCGACGAGGACCTGAGGGCCTTCGTCGGCCGCCTGCTGCGGCTGCGCCGGGAGTCGCCGGTGCTGCGGCAGGAGGCCTTCTTCGAGGGCCACGAGGTCGCCGACACCGGCGGCACCCGCGACCTGGCCTGGTTCGCCCCCGGCGGCGCGCAGCTGGACACCGGCGACTGGTTCGACAACGACCTGCAGACGATCGGGATGTACCTCGACGGCCGCGGGATCCGGCACCGCGACCAGCGCGGCCGGCCGGTGCAGGACGACTCCTACCTGGTGCAGCTGCACGCCGGCGCCGAGCCGGTCACCGTGCAGCTGCCCGGCGCTCCGTGGGCCGACGGCTACGAGTTCGTCGTCTCGACCGAGTGGTCCACCGGCGCGCCGCCGCGTCCGACCGCGGTCGCGCCCGGCCCGATCGAGGTGCCGCCCCGCTGCGTCTGGCTGCTGCGCGTCCTCCGGAGGCCGTGACCCCGCGGTCCCACCGGCCCCGTTGCCGGGGCTGCCCGCGCCGCGCGGGTGCGGCAGCGCCGGCAGAGCACGGGGAACGCCGGCACCGGCCCGCCCGACTCCCGCGCGGTTCCTGCCGCTCCCACGCCGGTGCACCGGCGCGAGGGCAGGCGGAACAGCGCGGGGGCGGAGCCCCCCGGTCCCCAGAACGCCGGGAGCCCCGGTCCGCGCGGACCGGGGCTCCCGTACCGGCCCCCTGCAGGGTCCCGCCGCGAGCGTGCGAGTGGCGGGGCCAGGGGGCCTTCGTCTAGTCGGGCTGCTGCTCGAAGGTGATGACCGTCCAGCCCAGCAGCAACCGGTCGCCGTCGGAGAGCGGGTGGGCGACGCCCGGCTCGAGCTGGGTCCACTCGGTGGCCTCGGGACCGGCGACGTGGGTGCCGTTGAGCGAGCCCAGGTCGACCAGCGACACCTCGCGGCCGTTGCGCTGGATCGCGGCGTGCGCCGAGGAGAGCACGTTCTGGGTGTCGGCGATCGGCACCGGCCGCGCCGAGCCCGCCGTGACCAGCTCGTGGTTGTCCGGACGCCGGCCGAGCACCAGGTCCTCGTCGACCGTCACGACCAGGCCGTCGTCGAAGCGCAGCACCGGGGGAGGTGCGGTGTCGGGCTTCCAGAACGCGGTCGCCTCCCCCTCGTCCTCCTGCGGCCGCGAGGGGGCGGCCGTCGCGCCGTAGCCCGAGGAGCCCGCGCTGCCGAAGCCGGCGTCCGAGCTCGCGGTGAACGACGACGCCGCGGTCTGCGGGCCGGCGGCCGACGACGGGTGCGCCACCGCGGCGAGCTGCAGCATCGCGCCCGAGCCGGGGACCGTGCCCTCGACCAGGTCGTAGGCGACGCCCGGCGGCATGGAGGGCACCGGCTGGCCGGGACCGACGTAGAGGGTCTGGCCGAGCTGGAAGCCGCTGGCGAGGGTGCAGCCGTCGACCGACGAGCCCGACACCGGGACGCCGTCCACGGCCGGCTGGCCCTTGCCGGACCACAGCGCGACGCCGGTGCCCGAGTCGCCCGCGGTGTCGACGAGGACCAGCGCGAAGGAGGCCGAGCTGCCGCCGAGCGCGGAGACCTGCCCGGCGATCGCCCCGAGGACACGCTCCGCGCCGGGACCGGACACCCCCAGGCAGGCGTGCAGCGCGGCGACCAGAGCCGGCGAGCCGGGGGCGTCCACCCACAGCAGGCCGCCTCCGCGTCGGGCGACGACGGAGTCGCCTGGCAGGACTTCACAGCGGTCGGGCATGGCGTCCAGCCTAGAGGCGACTCACCCGCCTGGGTGACCGGTCCTTCCCGCCACGCCGATCACCCGACGGGCCGGCGGGACCCCTGGGACCGACGTGGCAGGTGTGCTGCCCGTGGCTCCGCCCGCACCTGGTGACGTGCTGGAACGGCCACCCTCCGAGGGCCCGTGCCGAGCCTGCGAGGCGTGGGGGAAGGAGCAAGGACCTCCCTGCCCCCGAGAAGGACCTCCCTGCCCCCCGCCGCTCCGGGCTCGCGGCGGGACCCTGCACGGGGGCCGTTCGAGGCCCGCAGCGGGACCCTGCGGGAGGCCGGTCAGGCGCTTGCGACGACCCCCAGTTCGGCCGGGTCGGCCAGGTGCTCGGAGTGCGGCAGCACGCGCACCGTGTACCCGAAGGCACCGGTGCGCTCCAGCGGGACCGTGGCGGTGAACCAGTGCCGCGACCCCTCGGTGTGCTCGTGCGCCATGGGCAGCGTGGTCACCTCGTGCAGGCCGTCGGCGTCGTCCACCCGCCCGTAGGCCGCCTGCACCTGGACGTCGGTCGGCATGAGCCCCGGCAGCTCCACCTCCGCCCGCAGCGCCAGCGTCGAGCCGATCTCCGGGGTGTCGCCGGCGCCGGTGGCCTCGACGTGCGCGACCCGCACGGTGCTCCAGCGGTCGAGCAGCCGGGCGCGCCAGACGGCCTCGGTGCGGGCCGCCCCGTAGCCGGACTCGGCCATCGCCCGGGCGGAGCCGGCCGCCGGCACGTAGAGCTGCTGCACGTAGTCGCGCACCATCCGGGTCGCCAGCACCTTGGGGCCGGTCTCGCGCAGCGTGTGCCGCACCATCTCGACCCAGCGGCTGGGGACGCCGTCCCGGTCGGTCTCGTAGAAGCGCGGGATCACCTGGTTGCCGAGCAGCTCGTAGATGGCCCGCGCCTCGATGTCGTCGCGGCGCTCGGGGTCGGCGACGCCGTCGGCGGTGGGGATGGCCCAGCCGTTCTGGCCGTCGAACCACTCGTCCCACCAGCCGTCGCGGATGGAGAGGTTCAGCCCGCCGTTGAGCGCGGCCTTCATGCCCGAGGTGCCGCACGCCTCCAGCGGGCGCAGCGGGTTGTTCAGCCAGACGTCGCAGCCCCAGTAGAGGTAGCGGGCCATGCCGATGTCGTAGCCGGGCAGGAAGGCGATGCGGTGCCGGATCGCGGGGTCGTCGGCGAACTTCACCATCTGCTGGATCAGCTGCTTGCCGCCGTCGTCGGCCGGGTGGCTCTTGCCGGCGATGACCAGCTGCACCGGACGCTCGGGGTCGAGCAGCAGCGCCCGCAGCCGCTCGGGGTCGCGCAGCATGAGGGTCAGCCGCTTGTAGGAGGGCACCCGGCGGGCGAAGCCGATCGTGAGGACGTCGGGGTCGAACGCGCTGTCGGTCCACCCCACCTCGGACTCCGCGGCGCCGCGGGACAGCGCCGTGTCCCGCAGCCGGCGGCGCACCTCCTCGACCAGCCGGCCGCGCAGCATCCGGCGGGTGCTCCACAGCTCGCCGGAGGGGATGCGGTCCACGCCGTCGAAGTGCACCGGGCCCTCGACGTCGACCGGGTCGCCCTGGCTGCTGACCTGGGTGCCCATCTCGACCAGCTCGCGCGCGGTCCAGGTGGGCGCGTGCACGCCGTTGGTGATCGAGCTGATCGGCACGTCGCCCTCGTCGAAGCCCGGCCACAGGCCGCGGAACATCGACCGGCTGACGTGCCCGTGCAGCTGGCTGACGCCGTTGGCGCGCTGGCCCAGCCGCAGGCCCATGTGCGCCATGTTGAACTTGGCCGGGTCCTCCTCGGCGCCCAGCGGGATGAGGTGGTCCAGCGGGACGCCGAAGCCGGCGAAGTAGCGCTCGATCAGCGCCCGCGGGAAGCGGTCGATGCCCGCCGGGACCGGCGTGTGCGTGGTGAACACGGTGCCGGCGCGCACTGCCTGCAGCGCCTCGGAGAAGGACAGCCCGTGCGACTCGGTGAGCTCGCGGATCCGCTCGATCCCGAGGAAGCCCGCGTGCCCCTCGTTGGCGTGGTAGACCTCCGGCGCCGGCGTCCCGGTGAGCTGGCAGTAGGCGCGCAGCGCCCGCACGCCGCCGATGCCGAGCAGCATCTCCTGGCGCAGCCGGTGGTCCTCGTCGCCGCCGTAGAGGCGGTCGGTGACCCCGCGCTCGGCCGGCGTGTTCTCCTCGATGTCGCTGTCGAGCAGCAGCAGCGCCACCCGGCCGACCTGGGCCCGCCACACGTGCGCGAACAGCGTGCGCCCCTCAGGCAGCGGGACGTTGATGACGACGGCGGTGCCGTCGGGCTGGCGCAGCAGCTTCAGCGGCAGGCCGTGCGGGTCCAGCGACGGGTAGTGCTCCAGCTGCCAGCCGTCGGCCGACAGGCCCTGCTCGAAGTAGCCGGCCCGGTACAGCAGCCCCACGCCGACCAGCGGGACGCCGAGGTCGGAGGCGGCCTTGAGGTGGTCGCCGGCGAGGATGCCCAGACCGCCGGAGTACTGCGGCAGCACCTCGGTGATGCCGAACTCCGCGGAGAAGTAGGCGACCGTCGCCGGCGCCCCCTCCCCGAGCGACTGGTACCAGTGCGGCGCCGACAGGTACTCCTGCAGGTCATCGACGACGTCCTGCAGCCGGCGCACGAACCGCCGGTCCCGCGCCAGGGTGGCCAGCCGCTCGGCCGAGACCTCGCCCAGCACCTTCACCGGGTCGCCGTTGCAGGTCCGCCACAGCTCGGGGTCCAGCGCCTCGAAGAGGTCACGGGTCTCGGCGTGCCAGGACCACCGGAGGTTGGTGACCAGCTGGGACAGCGGCAGCAGCTCCTCGGGGAGCGATGCCCGGACGGTGAACCGGCGGAGTGCGCGCACGGGCCGAGACTAGCGACGCCCCCCACGGCCGTCGGAGCGGTGCACCGCCCGACGCGCGAGGATGAGCCATGGCCAGCCGACGTCCCGGTCACCCCTCCGTCCCACCCGTCCCGCACCACGAGCGCCAGGCCACTGCCGCCGATGTGCTCACCCGACGCGCCCTCGATAGCGTGGCGGGGATGACTGGCCGCGCAGACCTCCGCCTCGGCATCACCGATGTCGCCCCCGTCGTGTCCTGCGGCGCGTTCTCCGCGCGCGCCGTGGTCGGTGAGCACCTGCCGATCACCGCCACCGTCTTCCGCGAGGGCCACGACGCCGTCGCGGCCGACGTCGTCGTGACGGGCCCGGACGGCTCGCGTCAGCCGTTCAACCGGATGGAGCGCTTCGGCGACCAGCCCGACCGCTGGCTGACCACCGTCGTCCCCGACCGCGAGGGCCGGTGGACCTACCGGGTGGAGGCCTGGAGCGACCCGCTGTCGACCTGGCACCACGCCGTCGAGGTGAAGATGGCGGCCGGTCAGGGCCCCGAGGAGCTCGCCAACGACCTGGAGGAGGGCGCCCGGCTGCTCGACCGGGTGGCCGCCGAGGCCGGCGACGACTGGCGGGACCGGGTGACCGAGGCCGCCGCGGCCCTGCGCGACACCTCCCGCGAGCTGCCGGCCCGGGTGGCCCCGGCGCTGGCCGAGGCGCTGCAGCGCTACCTGCACGACCACCCGGTGCGCGAGCTGGTCACGCCCGGCCCGGAGTGCGAGGTGTGGGTCGACCGCCCGCGGGCGCTGTTCGGCTCCTGGTACGAGTTCTTCCCCCGCTCCACCGGCCCGGTGGTCGACGGCCGGGCGACCCACGGCACCTTCGCCACCTCCGCCGAGCGGCTGCCCGCGATCGCCGGCATGGGCTTCGACGTCGTCTACCTGCCGCCGATCCACCCGATCGGCACGGTCAACCGCAAGGGCCCGAACTCCCCGCAGTACCCCGGCGGCAACCCGCACGAGATCGGGCCCGACGACCCGGGGTCGCCGTGGGCCATCGGCAGCGCCGAGGGCGGGCACGACGCCGTCCACCCGCAGCTGGGCACGATGGAGGACTTCCGCGCCTTCGTCGAGCGCACCCGGGAGCTGGGCATGGAGGTGGCGCTGGACTTCGCGCTGCAGGCCGCGCCCGACCACCCCTGGGTGAAGGAGCACCCGGAGTGGTTCACCACCAAGCCCGACGGGACCATCGCCTACGCGGAGAACCCGCCGAAGAAGTACCAGGACATCTACCCGATCAACTTCGACAACGACCCCGAGGGCATCTACGCCGAGTGCCTGCGGGTCATCCGGGTGTGGATCGACGCCGGGGTGCGCATCTTCCGCGTCGACAACCCGCACACCAAGCCGCTGAACTTCTGGCACTGGCTGATCTGGACGGTCAAGGAGACCGACCCCGACGTGCTCTTCCTCGCCGAGGCGTTCACGCGGCCGGCGATGATGCACCAGCTGGCCCGCATCGGGTACACGCAGTCCTACACGTACTTCACGTGGCGCACCGAGCGCGGCGAGCTCGAGGAGTACGGCCGCGAGCTGGCCGCCAACTGCCACTACATGCGGCCGAACTTCTTCGTGAACACCCCGGACATCCTGCACGCGTCGCTGCAGCTCGGCGGCCCGCCGATGTTCAAGATCCGCGCCGCCCTGGCCGCGATGATGAGCCCGACGTGGGGTGTCTACTCGGGCTACGAGCTCTTCGAGCACGTCGCGGTGCGCCCCGGCAGCGAGGAGTACCTCGACAGCGAGAAGTACCAGCTGCGGCCGCGTGACTGGGCCGCCGCCGAGTCCTCCGAGCGCAGCCTCGTGCCCTACCTGCGCCGGCTCAACGAGGTCCGCCGCGCCCACCCGGCCCTGCAGCAGCTGCGCACGCTGCGGTTCCACCACGTGGACAACCCGAACCTCATCTGCTTCTCCAAGACCGACCCCGGCTCGCAGGACGCCGTCCTGGTCGTGGTGAACCTCTCCAGCCACCACACCCAGATCGGGACGACGGCCCTCGACCTGCCGGCGCTCGGCCTGGACTGGTACGAGCGGTTCACCGTGACCGACGAGCTGACCGGCAACAGCTGGGACTGGGGCCAGTTCAACTACGTCGAGCTGGACCCCTACCGGGAGCCGGCGCACGTCTTCTCGATCACCTACCCCCGGCAGGTCCAGGTACCGCCGCCGGTGGCGTGAGAAGGGACCCGCCCGTCCCCCACCACTCGCAGGCTCGCGGCGGGCCCCTGCAGGCGAGCCACGACCTCTCATCCGCAGCACTACCCGAGGGGCACTACCTCTGATGACCGTTCCCGTCCCCGACTCCCCCGCCGGCCGCCCCGAGGTGACGCCGTCGGCGCTGCCGGCCCCCGGCACCGACCCCGAGTGGTACAAGCGCGCCGTCTTCTACGAGGTGCTCGTCCGCGGCTTCGCCGACAGCAACGCCGACGGCGTCGGCGACCTCCGCGGCATGATCGACAAGCTGGACTACCTGCAGTGGCTCGGCATCGACTGCCTCTGGCTGCCGCCGTTCTTCGCCTCGCCGCTGCGTGACGGCGGCTACGACATCAGCGACTACACCGCGGTGCTGCCCGAGTTCGGCGACATCGAGGACTTCACGGTGCTGCTGGCCGAGGCCCACGCCCGCGGCATCCGCGTGATCATCGACTTCGTCATGAACCACACCTCGGACCAGCACCCCTGGTTCCAGGCCAGCCGCAGCGACCCCGAGGGTCCCTACGGCGACTTCTACGTGTGGAGCGACGACGACACCCGCTACGCCGACGCGCGGATCATCTTCGTCGACACCGAGAGCTCGAACTGGACCTTCGACCCGGTGCGCAAGCAGTACTTCTGGCACCGGTTCTTCTCCCACCAGCCCGACCTCAACTTCGAGAACCCGCGGGTGCAGGAGGCGATCGTCGACGCCCTGCGCTTCTGGCTGGACCTGGGCATCGACGGCTTCCGGCTCGACGCCGTCCCCTACCTCTACGAGGAGGAGGGGACCAACTGCGAGAACCTGCCCAAGACCCACGAGTTCCTCAAGCAGGTCCGCAAGGTGGTCGAGGCCGACTACCCCGACCGCGTGCTGCTGTGCGAGGCCAACCAGTGGCCGGCCGACGTCGTCGAGTACTTCGGCGAGGACGGCGACGAGTGCCAGATGGCCTTCCACTTCCCGGTGATGCCGCGCCTGTTCATGGCCGTCCGGCGGGAGCAGCGGTTCCCCATCTCGGAGATCATGGCCCAGACGCCGGACATCCCGGACAACTGCCAGTGGGGCATCTTCCTGCGCAACCACGACGAGCTGACCCTCGAGATGGTCACCGACGAGGAGCGCGACTACATGTGGGCGGAGTACGCCAAGGACCCCCGCATGAAGGCCAACATCGGCATCCGCCGCCGGCTGGCGCCGCTGCTGGACAACGACATGGACACCCTCGAGCTGTTCAACGCGCTGCTGCTGTCGCTGCCCGGCTCGCCGGTCCTCTACTACGGCGACGAGATCGCCATGGGCGACAACATCTGGCTCGGCGACCGCGACGGCGTCCGCACCCCGATGCAGTGGACGCCGGACCGCAACGGCGGCTTCTCCACCGCCGACCCGCAGCGGATGTACCTGCCGCTCAACGCCGACCCGGTCTACGGCTACCAGGTCACCAACGTCGAGTCGCAGCTGCGCAACACCAACTCGATGCTGCACTGGCTGCGGCAGATGATCCAGGTCCGCAACCAGCACCCGACCTTCGGTCTGGGCAGCTTCGCCGAGATCGGCTCGCGCAACCCGACGGTGCTCTCCTTCGTCCGCGAGTTCGGCGACGACGTGGTGCTCTGCGTCAACAACCTCTCCCGGTTCCCGCAGCCGGTGGAGCTGGACCTGCGCCGCTTCGAGGGCTACACGCCCGTCGAGCTCACCGGCCGGGTGGAGTTCCCGCAGATCGGCGTCCTGCCCTACATGCTCACCCTGGCCGGCCACGGCTTCTACTGGTTCGAGCTGGCCAAGCCGGCCGAGCCGGTGGAGGAGCCCGCCGAGACCGACGACACCTCGGTCGCCGACACCCTGCTGGCCGCGGGCCTCGTCGGCAGCGGGGAGGAACCGCCCCCGGGCGGCACGGCCGACACGGGAGGACCCCGATGAACATCCTGACCGGACTGCTCCAGGAGTGGATGCCGTCCCAGCGCTGGTTCGGCGGCAAGGGACGGGAGTGGGCCGACGTCGCGGAGGAGAGCTTCTTCCTCGACCGGTCCCACCCCGTGCTGTCGATCCACCGGGTGACGGTCACCTACACCGACGGCGTCAGGGAGACCTACCTGGTGCCGCTGTCCTGGCGCGACCACCCCGCGGAGGAGCTGACCGCGGCCCTCATCGGCACCGTCCCGCACGAGAACGGCGAGAACTACGCCTACGACGCGATGCGCGACCGCGAGGCGACCACCAGCTGGCTCACCCACCTCGCCGAGGGGGCGACGGTCGGCCCGATGCGGTTCGTCCCGGGCGAGGGTGCCGAGATCCCGGCCGGGATCCCCGGCGACATCGTCTCCACCGAGCAGAGCAACACCTCGCTGGTCTACGGGCAGGAGGCCATCCTCAAGCTGTTCCGCCGGCTCGAGCCCGGCCTGAACCCGGACGTCGAGATCCACAGCGCCCTGCGCCGGACCGACAACCCGCACATCGCGCCGCTGCTCGGCCACGCCGAGATCGACCACGACCGGGACGCCGACACCCCGCCGGCCACGGTCCTCATGCTGCAGACCTTCGTGCCCAACGCCAGTGACGGGTGGCGGCTGGCCACCGCCAGCGTGCGCGACCTCTACGCGGAGGGCGACCTGCACGCCGACGAGGTGGGCGGGGACTTCGCCGCCGACAGCGAGCGGCTGGGCGCGGCGACCGCCTCGGTGCACGCGGACATGGCGCGGGTGCTGCCGACCGAGGGAGCCGACCCGGCCTGGTTCGGCACGGTCGCCCGGCAGATGAACGAGCGGCTCGACGCCGCCATCGAGGTCGTTCCCCAGCTGGCCGAGCACGCCGACGGGCTGCGGGCGGTCTACGCGGCGGTGGCCGAGAGCCCCGAGCCCGTCGTCCGCCAGCGGGTCCACGGCGACCTGCACCTGGGCCAGGTGCTGCGCACCGCGACCGGGTGGATCGTGCTGGACTTCGAGGGCGAGCCGGCCCGCCCGCTGGCCTCGCGGCGCGAGCTGGACAGCCCGATGCGCGACGTCGCCGGCATGCTGCGCAGCTTTGACTACGCCGCCCGGCACATGCTCGTGGAGCAGCCGGGTGATCAACAACGCGCTTACCGCGCGCAGGAGTGGGCAGAGCGCAACCGCAGCGCCTTCTGCGCGGGCTACGCGGCCGCGAGCGGGATGGACGCCTGCGGCAACAGCCCGTTGCTGCGGGCGTTCGAGGCGGACAAGGCCGTCTACGAGTGCGTCTACGAGGCGCGCAACCGCCCGCACTGGCTGATGATCCCGCTGCAGTCGCTGTCCCGGCTCACCGCCGCGGGCTGAAGAAGGACCCCTCTGCCCCCCATCGCTCGCAGGCTCGCGGCGGGACCCTGCAGAGGGGCCGGACCACCGACACATCGGCACCGAAGAGGACGGCGAGCGATGACACCCCCGGACGAGACCGAGCGCACCACCGACTCACCCCTGACCGGCGGGCAGCCCCCCGCGACGCGGGAGGAGCTGCAGGCCGTCGTCGAGGAGAAGACCGCCGCGGCCGAGGCGGCCGTGGAGGGGCCGGTCGTCAACGCCGCGCCGGCGCGCAAGCGGGCCGCGGCGAAGAAGGCCCCGGCCGCGAAGAAGGCGACCACGGCCGCCGGGAAGGCCGCACCTGCGAAGGCCACCGCAGCCGACGGCACGGCGGCGAGGAAGACGACCGCTCGCAAGACGACCGCGAAGAAGGCGGCAGCCGGCGCTGCGGCGCCGGCGGAGAAGGCGACCAAGCGGGCGCCGCGCAAGAGGGCGGCCGCCCAGGGCGACGTCGTCGCCGAGCAGGGCGGCACCGCGGCGCCCGTGGTGGCCCCGGCGCCGATCGCCGAACCGGGCAGCCCGACCGGCGCCCCGGCGGGCCAGCCCGAGCCCCCGAGCCCCGACCCCGCGGAGCCGAACACCCCGCAGGCGCCGGACGAGGACGGCGGCACGTCCACCGGGACCGCCGCGCCCACCGCGACCGCCGCGCCCACCGAGGCCGCGCCCACGCCCACCCCGGACCGGACCGCGCCCGCCGAGCACGCCGCGGCCGGCGCCGGGTCGGAGGTGGCGGCGGCGACCGTCCCCGAGGGTCAGGCACCCGCCGAGGAGGGCCTGGCCCACCAGGAGGCGCCCGCCGAGGTCGGCGAGGAACAGCTGCGCGCCGTCGTCGACGGGTGGTCCTACGCCCCGCACAGCGTGCTCGGCGCGCACCCCGCCCGCGAGGGCTGGGTGGTGCGCACCCTGCGCCCCGACGCGGTCTCGGTGACCGTCGTCGACGAGGACGGCTCGCGCCACGACGCCCGCTCGCTGCACCCCGGCGGCATCTTCGAGGCCCACCTGCCGAAGCAGCCCGGCGACTACCGGGTCGAGGTGACCTACGGGGACGGCGAGGGCGGCACCAACACCTTCGTCGTCGACGACCCGTACCGCTGGCTGCCCACCGTCGGCGAGCTCGACCAGCACCTCATCCGCGAGGGCCGGCACGAGCGGCTGTGGGAGGTGCTCGGCTCGCACGTACGGCGCTACGACACCCCGCGCGGTCCGGTCGAGGGCGTCTCCTTCGCCGTCTGGGCACCCAACGCCCAGGGCGTGCGGGTGACCGGCGACTTCGACTACTGGGAGGCCCGCGCCTACCCCATGCGCTCGCTGGGGTCCTCCGGGGTGTGGGAGGTCTTCATCCCCGGCGTCGCCGTGGGCGTGAAGTACCGCTACCACGTGCTCGGCCGCGACGGCGTCTGGCGGCACAAGTCCGACCCGCTGGCCTTCGAGACCGAGGTGCCGCCGCTCAACGCCTCGATCGTCACCGAGTCGACGCACGAGTGGAACGACGACGAGTGGCTGGCCCAGCGGGCCCGCGGCGGCTGGCACGAGCGGCCGATGAGCATCTACGAGGTGCACGCGGGGTCCTGGCGGCAGGGCCTGTCCTACCGCGAGCTGGCCGACGAGCTGGTCGACTACGTCGTCGAGCACGGCTTCACCCACCTCGAGTTCATGCCGCTGGCCGAGCACCCGTTCGGCGGCTCGTGGGGCTACCAGGTCACCTCGTACTACGCGCCGACCTCCCGCTTCGGCAGCCCCGACGACCTGCGCTACCTCATCGACCGGGCGCACCAGGCGGGCATCGGCGTCATCGTCGACTGGGTGCCGGCGCACTTCCCCAAGGACGAGTGGGCGCTGGCCCGCTTCGACGGCACCCCGCTGTACGAGCACGGCGACCCGCGCCGCGGCGAGCAGCTGGACTGGGGCACCTACGTCTTCGACTTCGGCCGCTCCGAGGTCCGCAACTTCCTGGTCGCCAACGCGCTGTACTGGTGCAAGGAGTTCCACGTCGACGGCATCCGGGTCGACGCGGTCGCCTCGATGCTCTACCTGGACTACTCGCGCGACGAGTGGGTGCCCAACGTGCACGGCGGGCGGGAGAACCTCGAGGCGATGGCGTTCCTGCAGGAGATGAACGCCACCGTGTACCGCGAGGTCCCCGGCGTGGTGACGATCGCCGAGGAGTCGACGGCCTGGCCCGGCGTCACCCGGCCCACCCACCTCGGCGGCCTGGGCTTCGGCTTCAAGTGGAACATGGGCTGGATGCACGACTCCCTGGCCTACATGTCCAAGGAGCCGGTGCACCGCAGCTACCACCACGGCCAGCTGACGTTCTCGATGATCTACGCCTACTCCGAGAACTACGTGCTGCCGATCAGCCACGACGAGGTCGTCTACGGCAAGGGCTCGCTGCTGCGGAAGATGCCCGGAGACCGGTGGCAGCAGCTGGCCAACCTGCGCGCCTACCTCGCCTACATGTGGGCCCACCCCGGCAAGCAGCTGCTGTTCATGGGCTCGGAGTTCGCCCAGGACGCCGAGTGGGCCGAGAGCCGGTCCCTGGACTGGTGGCACCTCGACGACCCCGCACACCGCGGCGTCCTGCAGCTGGTGACCGACCTCAACGCCCGCTACCGGGAGACCGCCGCGCTGTGGTCCCTGGACGTCGACCCGTCCGGGTTCCAGTGGATCGACGCGAACGACGCCTCGGGCAACGTGCTGTCCTTCCTCCGTTACGGGCGGGCGACGGCCGCCGGTGACGGTGCGGACGGCGACAGCGGTGAGGTGCCGGCGCTGGCCTGCGTCGCGAACTTCTCCGGCAGCCCGCACCACGGCTACCGCATCGGCCTGCCGCGGCCGGGCAGCTGGCGCGAGGTGCTCAACACCGACGCCGAGGGCTACGGCGGCTCCGGGGTCGGCAACATGGGCAGCGTCGAGGCCGTCGAGGAGCCGTGGCACGGCCAGCCGTACTCGGCCACCCTCGCCGTCCCGCCGCTGGGCACCGTCTGGTTCGTGCACGAGTAGGGGACCCTCCTGCCCCCACCACTCGATGGAGGACCCCGTCCCTCCCACCCCTGGCGAGCTCGGGGTGAGCCTCCGGACGGGGCCTGCGGGGCCCTGCAGGAGGGCCGTTCCCGTGCGTCCCGGGCCGCGCCGTCGCCCCCGGACCTGCAGCTCCGGGGGCGACGGGGCCGCTCCGATGGGACGATCCGAGGGACATGCCTGCCTCCTCCCTGCGCCGCCCGGCCGTGGCCCTGCTCGTCGCGGCCGCGCTGCTGCTGGTGTCCGGCTGCTCGATCGCCGTCGTCGGCCGGCCCAGTGCGGCCCAGCCCCCGGCCTCCGACATCCCCTCCGGCGAGCTGCAGGTCATCGGCGCCACCACCGGCCCGATCGACACCCTGGCGCGCAACGCCCTGGCCGACCTCGAGGCCTACTGGGCCCAGCAGTTCCCCGACGTCTTCGGGGAGGACTTCGTCCCCCTCGAGGGCGGCTACTTCAGCGTCGACCCCAACGACGTCGACGCGGGCGCGTTCCCCCAGGGCATCGGCTGCGGCTCCGACCCGCGTGACGTCGAGGGCAACGCGTTCTACTGCCAGGCCCCGGACGTGCCGAACTCCGACTCGATCAGCTACGACCGCGCCTTCCTGCAGGAGCTCGCGGAGCAGTACGGCCGGTTCATCCCCGCGCTGGTGATGGCCCACGAGTTCGGCCACGCGGTGCAGGGCCGGGTCGGCTACCCCGACTACTCCATCTCGGTGGAGACGCAGGCCGACTGCTTCGCCGGCGCCTGGACGGCGTGGGTCGCCGACGGGCAGAGCGAGCACACGCAGATCCGCGCCCCGGAGCTCGACGAGGTGCTGCGCGGCTACCTGCTGCTGCGCGACCCCGTGGGCACCAGCATCAACACCGAGGCGGCGCACGGCTCCTACTTCGACCGCATCTCGGCGTTCCAGGAGGGCTTCCAGACCGGCCCGACGGCCTGCCGTGACAACTTCTCCGCGGAGCGTCCCTACACCCAGGGCGCCTTCTCGACGCCCAGCGAGGCAGCGAGCGGCGGGAACGCGCCGTTCGGCCAGGCGCAGCGGATCGCGGCCGACGCCCTGCCGGAGTTCTGGGGTCTCGCGTTCGACCGGGTCTTCCGGGAGACGTTCACCGCGCCGCAGTTCGAGCCCTTCGAGGGCAGCCCGCCGAACTGCGCCGCCGACGACCTGGACCTGGTGTTCTGCGCCGACGAGGACCTCGTCGGCTACGACGTCCGGGACCTCGTCGGCCCGGCCTACGAGGAGCTCGGCGGCGCCGACTACGCCGTCATCACCGCCGCGTCGCTGCCCTACGCGCTCGCCGCGCGCGACCAGCTGGGGCTGTCCACCGGCGACGAGGAGGCCATCCGGTCGTCGGTCTGCCTCACCGGCTGGTTCTCGTCGGCCTTCTTCGACAACGAGCTGCGGGCCGCCGACATCTCCCCCGGCGACATCGACGAGGCGGTGCAGTTCCTGCTGACCTACGGGACCGACCCGTCGGTCGTGCCCGAGGTCTCGCTGACCGGCTTCCAGCTGGTGGACCTGTTCCGCAACGGCTTCTTCGAGGGCGCCGCCGCCTGCGACGTCGGCGTCTGAAGACCCCCTGCCCCCGCGGCGGCCCCGCCCGGGTCCCGCCCCGAGCTCGCGAAGGGAGGGGGACGGGGTCCTCAGTACAGGGCGAGGGTGAGCTGGCGGCGGGCCGCGGCGACCCGCGGGTCCTGGTCACCGACGACGCCGAAGAGCTCCACGAGGTGCCGCCGCGCCTGGTCGCGATCGTCCCCGGTCGTCCGGCGGACGACGTCGAGCAGCCGCTCGAAGGCGCCCTCGACGTTCCCCGTGCCGAGCAGGAAGTCCGCGGCCCGGGCCTGCGCGGCGACGTCGTCCGGCGCGGCGTCGGCGGCGGCCAGGGCGTCCGGGCCGGCCTCGTCGGCGCGTCGGAACAGCTGCACCTGGCGCAGCGCGAGACCGGCGACCGGGTGGTCGGGCTCGGCGTCGAGGATCGCCTGGTAGGCGGCCTCGGCCGCGGTCAGGTCACCGCGCTCGAGCGCGGCCTCGGCGGCGTCCAGACGGGGGTCCTCGGCCTCCGCGGGCGCGCCGTCGCCGGCGCCCGGGACCGCGCCGCCGGTGGTGGCCCGCACCAGCTCGGTGACGAACTGCCGCGCCTGCTCCTCCGGGATGGCGCCGGTGAACTCGGCGACCAGCTGGCCCTGCCAGACCGCCTTGACCGCGGGGATGCCCTGGACCCGCAGGCCCTGGGCGAGCGCGGGGTTGGCGTCCACGTCGACCTTGGCGAGGACCCAGGAGCCGCCACCCTCCGCGGCCAGCCGCTCGAGCACCGGGGACAGCTGCTTGCACGGCCCGCACCACTCGGCCCACAGGTCGAGCACGACCGGCACCTGGAAGGAGCGGTCGAGCACCTCGGCCTGGAAGGTCTCCTCGGTGACGTCGACGACCGCGGCCCCCGGGGCGCCGGCCGGGGCGGCGGCGCCGGGCGGGGGCGCCGCCTGCGCCCGTGCCGCGGCCTCGGAGCGGGCCTTGACGGCAGCGAGGTCGACCGCGCCGGCGAGGGAGGCGGCCAGCTGGGCCTGCTGGGCCTGCGCGCGCGGGTCGGGGCGTCCGGGACGGGTGGGCTGCATGACCTCGATCATCCCACCGCTGCGGAGACGGTGTCGGGGGTGCCGGGGCGACCGGTCAGCCGGCCGCGGTCGCGTCGTCCGCCACGTCGCCGGCGCCCCGCCGGACGCGCTCGAGGATGGCGAACAGCGTGTCCAGCTCGTCGTCGGGGACGTCGCCGAGCCCGAAGTCCAGCGCGGTCAGCGCCGCGGTCGCCGCCTCGACGACGGCGCGGCCGCGGTCGGTGATCGCCGCGAGGACGCCGCGCCCGTCGGCGGGGTTGGGACGGCGGTCGACGTAGCCGGCAGCGACCAGCCGGTCGATGGCGTTGGTGACGCTGGTCGGGTGCACCATGAGCCGGCTGCCGATCACCTTCAGCGGCAGCTCGCCGGTGCGGCTGAAGGTGAGCAGCACCAGCACCTCGTAGCGGGCGAAGGTCAGCGCGTGCGGCCGCAGCGCCTCGTCGAAGCGGGCGAGCAGGATCTGCTGCACCCGGAAGACCGACGTCGCGGCCCGCATCGCCGCGGCCGGGCCGAAGCGCTGCTCCCAGGACTCCCCGGCGCGCACGATGGGATCGAACGGCAACCCCAGCGGACGGACCATGGCCCCAGAGGCTACGGGTGCGGCTCCCCGAACCGCCGACCGGTGAGTGCGCGTGGTCACCGGCGTGGGACGACCACGCCGAACCGCACTCGGCGTACTCGGCGAGACGGTCGGACGGCTACCGCGGGGCCGGGCGCAGCGGGGGCACCTGCCGCACGCCGAACACCTCCCGCAGCGCGACCTGCGCCGCGTTGTCGCCGCAGGCACCGTGCACGGCCGGCCCCGGCGGCGTCGCCGACGAGGCGAGGTAGACGCCCTGCACCGGGGTCTTGTAGGTGTTCCAGCGCGGCACCGGCCGGGCGAGCATCTGCCGCAGCGACGCCTGGCCGTTGGAGATGTCCCCGCCGAGGTAGGTCGGGTTCCAGGCCTCCATCTGGACGGCGTTCTTGGTGACCCGGTCGACGACCGTGTCCTTGAAGCCCGGTGCGAAGCGCTCGACCTGGTCCTCGATGGCCGCGGTCATGTCGACGTCGGAACCGTGCGGCACGTGCACGTAGGCCCAGAAGACGTGCCCGCCCTCGGGAGCGCGCGTCGGGTCGGGCACGGTCGGCTGGACGGCGAGCACGTACGGGCGGTCGGTGGACCTCCGCTCGTTGGGGGCCCGCTCGCCCTCGATCGTCTCCTCGAGCGTGCCGGCGACGTGGATGGTCCCGGCCCGCCGCACGTCGGGGTTGGTCCACGGCACCGGCTCGGACAGGATCCAGTCGACCTTGAAGACACCCGCTCCGTGCTCGTACCGGTCCACCCAGCGGCGGTAGCCCTCGTGCACCCGGTCGCCGGCCATCGCCACGAAGGCCTCCGGCGTCGTGTCCAGCAGCACGGCCGGGACGCCGTCGAACTCGCGCAGGTCGGTGACCAGGTGGTCGGTCTCCACCTCGCCGCCCTGCTGCTCCAGCGCGGTCACCATCGCGTCGGCGAGGTTCTGCGACCCGCCCTCGACCAGCGGCCAGCCGACGTGGTGGCCCAGCATCGTCAGCAGCATCCCGAGCGCGGACGTGAGCGGCCGGGTCAGGTCGAGCATCCCGTGCGCGGCCGCCCCGCCGAGCAGCGCGCGGGCACCCTCGGTCTCGAAGTAGCGGTGCGCCAGCCAGCGCACGTTGGGCAGCCCGTTGAGCCCGAAGTGCACGATCTGCGGCACGCTGCGGGTGGGGAGCCGCCGCAGCCGGCTGGTCAGGAAGAAGTCGACGACGTCCTGCCCGTGTGCCACGAGCGGCTCGAACAGCCTCCGGTAGGCCGGGCCGTCCGGCCCGAGGCCGGCCGCGGTCTCCTCCAGCGAGTGGTAGGCGACCGAGGCACCCCCGCCGTCGAGGGGGTGCGCGTAGTTGACCTCCGGCTGCACGAGGCGGACGCCGCGGCTGGCCAGGTCGAACTCGCGGAAGAACGGCGCCGCGGCGGCCATCGGCTGCACGATCGAGCAGACGTCGTGCCGGTAGCCCGGCCGCACGAGCTCCTCGGTGCGCATCCCGCCGCCGGGGCGTCCGGCCGCCTCGACGACCTGCACCCGCAGCCCGGCCGCGGCCATCCGGAGGGCCGCGGCCAGCCCGTTCGGCCCGCTCCCGACGACGACGGCGTCCGGCTTCCCGTTCACCCCGTCATCGTGCCCTCAGCGGGTCGGACCCGCGCGAGCAGCGATCTACAGCTGTTCCAGGAGCAGGGCGGCGGCGCGGAACGGGTCGCTCTCCCCCGCCACCACCTGCTCGGCGAGGGTGACCAGCGCCGCCGAGCCGCGGACGTCGCCCATGCGCTCGCGCAGCCCGGCCAGCGCGATCGCCTCGATCTCGCGTGCCGCGCGGACCACCCGGCGGCGGTGCCCCTCCCCCGAGGACCCCAGCCACGCGCGGTGCTCCCCGATCGTCTCGACGAGCGCCTCGATGCCGGTGCCCGAGGCGGCCACCGTGCGGCGGATCGGCGGGCGCCAGGCCCCCGGGAGGTCGTGCCGGCCGCCGAGGGAGAGCGTGTAGCGCAGGTCGCGCACGGTCTGGTCGGCGCCGTCCCGGTCGGCCTTGTTGACCACCAGGACGTCGGCGACCTCCAGGATCCCGGCCTTGGCGGCCTGGATGCCGTCGCCCATGCCCGGCGCGAGCAGCACCAGCGTGGTGTCGGCGAGCGAGGCGACCTCCAGCTCCGACTGGCCCACGCCGACGGTCTCCACCAGCACGACGTCGCACCCGGAGGCGTCGAGCACCCGCAGCGCCTGCGGGGTGGCCCAGGCCAGGCCGCCGAGGTGGCCGCGGGAGGCCATGGAGCGGATGTAGACGCCCTCGTCCCCGGCGTGGTCCTGCATGCGCACCCGGTCGCCGAGCAGCGCGCCACCGGAGAAGGGGGACGACGGGTCGACGGCGAGGACGCCGACCCGCAGCCCGCGCGCGCGGTAGGCGCGGACCAGCGCGGTCGTCGTCGTGGACTTGCCGACACCGGGGGAGCCGGTGAGGCCGACGACCTGGGCGCGCCCGGTGTGCGGGGCCAGCGCCGCGGCGACCTCGCGCAGCGCCGGACTGGCGTCCTCGACCAGCGTGATCAGCCGCGCCACCGCGCGGGCCTCGCCGTCCCGGGCGCGGGCGACCAGGTCCGGGACGTCCACGGCCCGCCGGCCCCGCCTGCCACGGAGGGCGGCGGGGCCGGGTGTCCGGACGGCTGTGCCGAGCGGGTCCGCGGGGACGACGGAGCCCTCCGGGGTCACGCCCTCGCGGGCACGTGCAGGACCAGCGCGTCGCCCTGACCGCCACCACCGCACAGCGCGGCGGCACCCACGCCGCCGCCCCGGCGGCGCAGCTCCAGCGCCACGTCGAGCACGATCCGCGCGCCGCTCATGCCGATCGGGTGGCCGAGGGCGATCGCGCCGCCGTTGGGGTTGACCTTCTCGGGGTCGATCCCGAGCTCCTTGGTCGAGACGAGCGCGACGGCGGCGAACGCCTCGTTGAACTCGACGAGGTCGAGCTCCTTGGGGTCGATGCCCTCCTTCTCGCACGCCTTCTGGACCGCGCGCGACGGCTGGCTCTGCAGGGTCGCGTCGGGCCCGGCCACGACGCCGTGGGCGCCGATCTCGGCGATCGGGGTGATGCCCAGCTCGGCGGCCTTCTCGGCGCTCATGACGACGACCGCGCAGGCGCCGTCGGAGATCTGCGAGGCGGTGCCGGCGGTGATGGTGCCGTCCTCGGCGAAGGCCGGCTTGAGCTTCGACAGCGTCTCCACCGTGGTGTCGGCGCGGACGCCCTCGTCGTCGCGGAACTCGATCGGGTCGCCCTTGCGCTGCGGGATCAGCACCGGGGTGATCGCCTCGTCGAAGACGCCGTTCTTCCCCGCGCGGGCGGCCTTCTGGTGGCTCTCCGCGGCGAACGCGTCCTGCTCCTCGCGGGTCAGGTCGTAGCGGCTGTTCGCCTGCTCGGTCAGGGCGCCCATCGCGACCTGGTCGAAGGTGTCCGACAGCCCGTCGTGCGCCATCGCGTCGACCAGCTTCGCGTCGCCGTACTTGGTGCCGGTGCGGGAGCTGGGCAGCAGGTGCGGAGCCTGGGTCATCGACTCCTGGCCACCGGCCACGACGACGTCGAACTCGCCGGCGCGGATGAGCTGGTCGGCCAGCGCGATGGCGCTCAGGCCGGAGAGGCACACCTTGTTGATCGTGAGGGCCGGGACCGTCATGGGGATGCCGGCGGCGACGGCCGCGGGACGGGCCGGGTTCTGGCCGGCGCCCGCCTGCAGCACCTGCCCCATGATCACGTACTCGACCTGGTCGCCGGAGATGCCGGCGCGCTCCAGCGCGGCCTTGATGGCGACGCCGCCGAGGTCGGCGGCGGAGAAGTCCTTGAGCGAGCCGAGCAGCCGCCCCATCGGGGTGCGGGCGCCGCTGACGATGACCGAACGGGACATGAGCTGCCTCCAGGGCCGGGTCGCCGACGCCGGCGACCCATGGGGTCGGTGCCGCCGCCGTGATAGGGACACGGCGTCGATCCCGCCGAGGATAGGCCGCCGCACGGGCCACGGACCCCGGCGTGACGCACGTCTCAACGCGTTCGGCGGTGGGCGATCGGGTGGGCCGCCAGCGGCCGAGGACCCGGGCCGGAGGAGATGCAGACACTCCCCCTGGAGGTCGCCACGCCGGCCCGTCGAGCTGCACCACCGGGACGTCGGCGCCGACCGCCCGGTCGTGCTCGTCCACGGGTGGCCGCTGTCCGGCCGGTCCAGGGAGGCCCGGGTGGGCCCGTGGCGGCCGCCGGGGACCGCGTCGTCACCCACGACCGCCGCGGGTCCGGCGCGTCCTCGCAGCTCCGGGACGGCTCCGACGACGACACCGCCACCGCCGCCCTGCACGCGCTGCCCGAGCACCTCGACCTGCGCGACGTCGCGCTCGTCACCGACCGGCTCGCGTTCCTCGACGGCTCCACCGGGGACCTCTCCACGGCCGGAGACAGGGGCCTCGTGGTCGGCGAGCTGCAGCGGCTGCACGCGCTGCACATCGCCGAGTTCGGTTCGACGGAGGGCACGCTCGACCCGCACCACGGCGTTCGGTCGCACCGAGGTCCGCGGGGACCTCGACGCGATCGTGCCGTTCGAGGTCAGCGGCAGGCGCCCGCACGGGCTGGTCCCGGACAGCGAGCCGGTGGCGGTCGTGGGTGACCCGCACGGCGTCGACGCCTCGCACCCGCAGCAGTTCGACGAGGCGCTGATTGGCTCCCTGGCGCGCTGGACCCCGCAGCGACCCGGGTGCGGGCCCGCCGCACCGGTGTGTGCGGCGGGCCCACGTGTCTGTGTGGCGCCCCCACCTGTCGTCTCAGACGTCTGGTCCGGGAGGATGCCGCCGTGACCACCGACCCGCGCACCGGCCTGCCGGCCGAGTTGTTCACCACGATCGACCACGTGGGCATCGCCGTCCCGGACCTCGACGAGGCGCTGGCCTTCTACGCCCAGGCCTTCGGCGTGCACTCGGTGCACGAGGAGGTGAACGAGGAGCAGGGCGTCCGCGAGGCGATGCTCGCCGTCGGCGACGGCGAGACCCGCATCCAGCTGCTCGCGCCGCTGACCCCCGAGTCGACGATCGCCAAGTTCATCGGCCGCTCCGGCCCGGGCCTGCAGCAGCTGGCCTTCCGGGTGGCCGACGTCGAGGCGGTCAGCGCGACGCTGCGCGAGCGCGGCCTGCGGCTGCTCTACGACACCCCCCGGCGCGGGACGTCGGACAGCCGCGTCAACTTCGTGCACCCCAAGGACGCCGGCGGCGTCCTCGTCGAGCTCGTCGAGCCGGCGCCGACCGCGCACTGACTGCCCGCCCCGACTGTCCGACCGGTGGGCGCGCCGGCTCATTACCCACCGGTAACATCTCGCGCCACTGCACCGCCTCACGAGCCGACGGAGACCCGGGAGACCGCGTGAACGACATCAGGGACGCCATCCTCGCCGACCAGCTGGACGCCCTCGCCGGGCTGCCGGTGCCGGAGTCCTACCGGGCCGTGCTGGTCCGCAAGGACGAGCAGGACATGTTCGCCGGCCTGCCCACCAAGGAGAAGGACCCGCGCAAGTCGCTGCACGTGGAGGAGGTGGCCACCCCGGAGCTGGGCCCGGGCGAGGCGATCGTCGCGGTGATGGCGTCCTCGGTGAACTACAACACCGTGTGGACGTCGATCTTCGAGCCGGTGTCGACCTTCGGGTTCCTCGAGCGTTACGGGCGCCTGCACGACCTGGCCCGCCGGCACGACCTGCCCTACCACGTGGTCGGCTCGGACCTGGCCGGCGTGGTGCTGCGCACCGGCCCGGGGGTGCACCGGTGGAAGCCGGGTGACGAGGTGGTCGCGCACTGCCTGTCGGTGGAGCTGGAGGACCCGGCCGGCCACGACGACACGATGCTGGACCCGCAGCAGCGGATCTGGGGCTTCGAGACCAACTTCGGCGGCCTGGCCGAGCTGGCGCTGGTCAAGAGCAACCAGCTGCTGCCCAAGCCCGCGCACCTCACGTGGGAGGAGGCCGCCGCGCCGGGGCTGGTCAACTCCACCGCGTACCGGCAGCTGGTCAGCCACAACGGCGCGGACATGAAGCAGGGCGACGTCGTGCTGATCTGGGGCGCCTCGGGTGGGCTGGGCTCGTACGCCACCCAGATGGCGCTCAACGGCGGCGCCATCCCCGTCTGCGTGGTCTCCAGCCCGGAGAAGGCCGCCATCGTCCGCTCGATGGGCGCCGAGCTGGTCATCGACCGCTCCGCCGAGGGCTACCGGTTCTGGAAGGACGAGGACACCCAGGACCCCAAGGAGTGGCAGCGGTTCGGCAAGCGGATCCGCGAGCTGACCGGCGGGGACGACGTCGACATCGTCTTCGAGCACCCGGGCCGCGAGACCTTCGGCGCCAGCGTCTACGTCGCGAAGAAGGGCGGCACGATCGTCACCTGCGCCTCCACCAGCGGGTACCTGCACCAGTACGACAACCGCTACCTGTGGATGAACCTCAAGCGGATCGTCGGGTCCCACTTCGCCAACTACAAGGAGGCGTGGGAGGCCAACCGGCTCATCGACCGCGGGCTGATCCACCCCACGCTGTCGAAGGTCTACCCGATGGAGGAGGTCGGCCAGGCCGCCTGCGACGTGAAGAACAACTGCCACCAGGGCAAGGTCGGCGTGCTCACCCTCGCCCCGGAGGAGGGGCTCGGGGTCAAGGACGCCGAGAAGCGGGAGAAGCACCTCACCGGGATCAACCGGTTCCGGGGCGTCTGAGGAAGGGCCCGGGGCGGGGCCTTGCAGGGTGCCGGCACGTGGCGCGGCCGCGTGCGGTGCTGGCACCCTGCAGGGAGGGGTCTGGCGACACGCCGGGCCCGCCCGCCGACTCTGCGAGGATGACCGCATGACCGATCCCCGCCGCGACATGCTGCCGATGCGTGAGGCCCAGCACTCGTTCGACGTGGTGCTCCGCGGCTACGACCGGCACCAGGTGGCCGAGACGATCGAGCGCCTCGAGGCCGACATCCAGGTGGCGATGGCCGACCGCGACGCGGCGATGAGCCGCTCGGCGGATCTGGCCGGCCAGCTCTCGGCGCTGCACGGGGAGATCGACCAGCTGCGGCGCAAGGCCGCGTCCTCCGGTCCGACCACCTTCGAGAACATCAGCGAGCGCATCCAGCACATGCTGCGGCTGGCCGAGGAGGAGGCCGCCGAGATCCGGCGCTCGGCCGAGGAGGAGGCCCAGGCGCTGCGGGAGCACACCGCCGCCGAGGAACGGGCGATGCACGAGCGGCACGCCGCCGGCCAGGCCGAGGTCGACCGGATGATCGCCGAGGCCCGGCAGAACGCCGAGCAGATCGCCAGCAAGGCGCAGATCCGCGCCGACGAACTGGTCGCCAAGGCCCAGGAGAAGGTCGCCCGGCTCGACGCCGAGTCGCAGGCCCGGCGGGCCAAGGTCGAGGAGGACTTCGAGATCGCCCAGCGGGCGCGCCGCCAGGAGGCCGCCCGGCAGGACGAGGAGCGCGACCGCACCTCCGCCGAGGCCGCCCGACAGCGGGTCGCCGCGGCCGAGGAGCACGCCGCCCGGCTGGTCAGCGAGGCCGAGGCCGCCGCGACCGCCATCCGTGCGGTGCGCGACGAGCTCACCGGGCGGCTCCTCGAGGCGCGCTCGCTGCTCGAGCGCCTGCCCGACCTCGGCGACCGGCGCCCCGAGCCGCAGGCCGGCCCGCGGCCGCCCGCCCCGGTCCGTCCACAGCCGACCCCGCGCGTGCCGCAGCCCCAGCCCCAGCCGGCCTCCGAGGAGCAGCGGCAGCCGCAGCCGGTCGGGCCGGTCACGGCCCAGCAGCCGGTGGTGCGGCCCACGACGGCACCCCAGCCGGCGCAGCGGCCGGTCGATCCACCGACGGGCAACGGCGAGGCCGCCGCGGCCCGGCAGCCCACCCGGCCGCCGGCGCCCCCGACGCAGCCGGCCGTCACCCCGGCGGCCGACGCCCCCACCCAGCAGGTCACCCCGGACCAGGAGACGACCCAGCAGCTGCGCCCGGTCCCGACCGGGAGCACGGCCGCCTCCGCGCCGCCGCGGGTGGACCCGCCCACGCTCGTGCAGCCGGCCGTCACGCCCGACGACGCCGACACCGGCAGCCAGACCGTCACACCCGGCCGGCGCTGAGCCCGGCCGCTCCCCTCCTCGGTAGCGAGGCAGCGCACCACCGTCCGCCGGACACCGGTGTCCCGCGGGCGGCCCCGTCCACGGACGCCGGGAAGGCGAGGTGCCTCCCCGCCGTGCCCGGCACCGTCCCCGTCAGGCTGGCGTCCCGTCGTCGCCCTCGCGCACGGGCAGCACCGGCGTGGTCGTGGTCGGCGTCGCGCTGCTCGCGGTGCTCGGTGCGGCGGTCCTCGCCCTGGTCCCCGGTGGCGACCCGGCGGGCTCTTCCGCCGACGTCGACATGGGCCTGCTGTCGCTGCTGGCCGTGCTGACCGCCCGGGAGGGCGTCGACGTGGCCGCCCTCCCGCGGGACGGCGACGCCCAGGGTCCGGCCCGCAGCGCGCTGCTCACGGCCGTCGGTGGCGCCCCCGTCGGGTCCGGGGCACCGGCCACGGCGGCGCTGACGACCTGGCTGGACGCGCAGCGGCCGCCGTCCGCCGCCGACACCGTGGAGGTCACCGGGGACGGCGTCCTGCTGTCCCACCGTCACGCCTCCGACCCCGACGGGCCGGTGACCGAGGTCTCCCCGTGACTCCCGGTTGGACATGAGTCGCGAAGGGTGCGCGAATGGACGCCGGACCGGCACCCGGCCCCGCTCGCGCACCCGCTGGAGGAACCGTGGACCGCTGGATCCGCGTGCTGGCCGTCGTCGCCGTGACCGCCGGGACGGTGCTCGTCGCCCCGCCCGGGGCCGGCGCCGCCGAGACCGGCCTGCTGCGCCTGGCCCACCTGTCCCCCGACACCCCGGCCGTCGACGTCTACGTCGACTCGGTCTCCGACCCCGGCGACGGGAGGGCGCTGCTCACCGTGCCCGGGGTCGGCTACGGGACGATCTCCGGCTACCAGGACCTGCCCGAGGGCGTCTACACCGTCAGCATGCGCCAGGCCGGCGCCGACCCGGCCGCCCCGCCGGTGCTCTCCACCACCGTGCAGGTCGGCCCCGGCAGCGCCCGCACCGTCGCCGGCGTGGGTCGCTTCGCCGACCTGGGCCTGGAGGTGCTCGAGGACGACCTCACCCTCCCGCCGCCGGGCCGGGCACGGGTCCGGGTCGTCTCGGCCGCGGCCGACGCGCCGACGCTCGACGCCTCTGCGGGCGGCACCGACCTCGCCACCGGCCTGGCCTTCGCCGAGGCCGGCGACCGCACCAGCGTTCCCGGCGACGCCGACCGGCTGCGGGTGACCGTGGACGGCGAGCAGACCGAGCTGCCGTTGGAGCTGGACCCGGGCTCGGTGTACAGCCTGTTCGTCCTGGACCGGCCCGAGGGCGGGCTCACCGTGCGCACGGTCCTGGACGCCGCGGGCTCCGGCGTCGTCCCGACCGGCGGCGTGGAGACCGGCGCCGGGGGCACCGCGTCCGCGGAGCCGGCGCCGGGCGTCGTGGGCGGCGCGGTCGGCCTCACCGTCCTGACCGGCCTGCTGCTGGTCCGGCGGTCGCGGCGCCGTGCCGCGCGGCGCTGAGGCCCGGCCGGTGGGCCGCAGGCCGCGGTGGCCGGTGCTGCCGCTGGCCCGGGGGCTGCTCGCCGGCACCGCGGTCCTCGCCGGGGCGGTGGCACTGCTCTCCCCCGGCGCACCCGCACCGGCAGCGGCGGGGGCGCCGCCCGGCGCGACCGTCCCCGCCCCGGTGGTCGCCGAGGCCGGCACGGACGAGACGTCGGCGGCGCCCGTGCGCGTGCGCGTGCGCGTGCCGGCGATCGGGGTGGACAGCGAGCTGCTGCGGCTGGGCACCGACGCCTCCGGGGTCCTGGTGCCCCCGGACGACTTCGCCCGGGCCGGGTGGTTCGCCGGCGGCGCCGTCCCGGGCGACGTCGGACCCGCGGTGGTCGCCGGGCACGTCGACTCGGTCGACGGGCCGGCGGTCTTCTCCCGCCTGCGCGACCTCGCGCCCGGCGACGAGGTGCTCGTCGACCGCGCGGACGGGACGACGGCCCGCTTCACGGTGACCGGGGTCGGCCGGTACCCGAAGGACGACTTCCCGACCGAGGCGGTCTACGGGCCGACGCCGCGGGCGGAACTGCGGCTGGTCACCTGCGGCGGCGACTTCGACCGCTCCCGGCGCAGCTACGAGGACAACGTGGTCGTCTTCGCCCGTCAGGTGTGACGTCCCGCCCCGTCCCTCAGCGGCGGTGGCCGCGGGCGGACCAGCAGGTCGCGTGCCAGTGCCGGCGCAGGTCGGCGGCCGAGTCGGTGTCCCAGGCGTCGAGGTCGGAGTCGCGCGGATAGGCCGGCCAGGTCACCAGGTGCGGCGTCCCCGGGCGGATCTCCTGGTCGCAGCCGGGGCAGCGGTAGACCTTGCCGCTCGCGGCCCCGGTGAGCCGGCGCACCACCCAGTCGCCGTCCGCCGCCTCCTCCACCGTCTCGGGACGGCGCAGGGGGTCGCGGCCCGCAGGCCGCGACCCCCTGCGACCGCTGCGCCGGGGCACCGGGTCAGCGGCGCGCCACGTCACGGGCGGCGTGGTCCCGGAACCCGCGGCCGGTCTTGCGGCCCAGGTACCCGGCGGTGACCAGGTGCTCGAGCAGCGGGGCGGGCGCGAAGCCCGGCTCGCGGAACTCGGTGTACAGCTCGCGCTCGATGGCCAGGGACACGTCGAGGCCGACGACGTCCAGCAGCTCGAAGGGGCCCATCGGGTAGCCGCAGCCGACCTTCATGGCGGCGTCGATGTCGTCGGCCGTCGCGTAGTGCGCCTCGAGCATCTTCACCGCGTCGTTGAGGTAGGGGAACAGCAGTGCGTTGACGACGAAGCCGGCCCGGTCGGAGCAGGAGACGGCGTGCTTGCCCAGCCGCTGGCACACCGCGTGCGCCGTGGCCGCCACGTCGGGGGCGGTGGAGATCGTGGACACCACCTCCACCAGCTTCATCACCGGGGCCGGGTTGAAGAAGTGCATGCCGACGACGTCCTCGGGCCGACCGCTGGCCTTGGCGCACTCGATGACCGGCAGGCTGGAGGTCGTGGTGGCCAGCACCGCGCCGGGCTTGACGATCTCGCCGAGGTTGGCGAACAGCGCCTCCTTGACCGGCAGCGACTCGACGACGGCCTCGATGACCAGGTCGCGGTCGGCGAGCTCGTCGAGGACCGTCGTCCCGCTGACCCGGGCGAGCGCCTCGTCGCGCGTGGCCTCGTCGAGCCGACCGCGCTGCACCTGCTTCTCCAGCGACCTCGCCAGCTCGCGGTGCACCGCCTCGACCTTCTCCGGCGAGCGGGCGACGAAGCGGACGTCGTAACCGCCCTTGGCGACGACCTCGATGATGCCGGTGGCCATCGTCCCGGAGCCGACGACGCCCACCGTGGAGACCTCGCGGGCGCCCTCGGCGGCCCCGCCCTCGACCGGGGTGTGCGCGTCGGGCACGACCTCGGCGGAGTCCCGGCCGGCGTAGGTGTAGAAGCCGCGGCCGGACTTCCGGCCCAGCAGGCCCGCGGTCATCATCTGCTTGATGATCGGGCTGGGCGCGTGCAGCCGGTCGCGGGACTGCCGGTACATCGTCTCGAGGATCTCGTAGGCGGTGTCGATGCCGATGAGGTCCATGAGCGCCAGCGGGCCCATCGGCAGGCCGCAGCCCAGCCGCATGGCCGCGTCGATGTCCTCACGGCTGGCGTAGCGGTTCTCGTACATGGCGACCGCGTGGTTGAGGTAGCCGAACAGCAGCGCGTTGGCGATGAAGCCGGCCTTGTCGCCGATCGTGACGTCGACCTTGCCCAGCCGCGCGGCCAGCGCCTCGACGTCCTCGATCACCGACGGCTCGGTGACGACGGTGCGCACGACCTCGACCAGTTTCATGACCGGTGCCGGGTTGAAGAAGTGCATCCCGATGACCTTGCCCGGCCGCCCGGTCGCCACCGAGATCTCGGTGACCGACAGGCTCGAGGTGTTGGTGGCCAGGATGGTGTCCGGCGGGCAGATCTTGTCCAGCGCGGCGAAGATGTCGCGCTTGAGCTCCAGCCGCTCGGGCACGGCCTCGACGACCAGCTCGGCCTGCGCGAGGTCCTCCAGCGACGTGGCGAACCGGATCCGGCCCAGGATGGCGTCGCGGTCGGCGGGGTCGAGCTTGCCGCGCGCCACCGCCCGCCCGGTGGAGTGCTCCAGGTGCTCCCGCCCGCGGGCCACGGCCGCCTCGTCGACGTCCACGGCGGTCACCGACAGGCCCGCCCGGGCGAGGACCTCGGCGATGCCGGCGCCCATCGTGCCCAGCCCCACCACGCCGACCTCGGTCAGTTCTCTGGCCACGCTGCCGTCTCCTCTGCGCCGCGGATACCCCGGGGCAGTCTCTCATCCGCTCCCCGCCGCCCCGCCGCGAGCTTGCGGGCGGTGGGAGCAGAGGGTCCTCTCAGAAGAGCCGCTGCGTGGGGTCGTCGGTGCCCTTGAGGACGGCGTAGTCGACGGTCAGGCACTCGATGCCGCGGTCGCCGGCGAGCACCCGCGCCTGCGGCTTGATCTCCTGCGCGGCGAACACCCCGCGCACCGGCGCGAGCAGCGGGTCGCGGTTGAGCAGCTCGAGGTAGCGGGTCAGCTGCTCCACGCCGTCGATCTCGCCGCGGCGCTTGACCTCGACGGCCACGGTGGCGCCGTCGGCGTCCCGGCAGAGCAGGTCCACCGGACCGATGGCGGTCGGGTACTCACGGCGCACCAGCGACCAGCCCTGCCCGAAGGTCTCCACGTGCAGCGCGAGCAGCCGCTGCAGCTCGGCCTCGACGCCGTCCTTCTGCAGGCCCGGGTCGACGCCGAGCTCGTGGGAGCTGTCGTGCTCGACCGACTCGATGGTGATGATCAGCTGCTCGCCGGCCTTGTTGGTGACCGTCCAGGTGCCGGAGGCCCCGTCAGGACCGCTGACCAGCTCGTCCTTGAACGAGCACGGCGGGGTCATCCAGTTCAGCGGCTTGTAGGCGCGGTCGTCGGCGTGCACGGAGACCGAGCCGTCGGCCTTGACCAGCAGCAGCCGCGGCGCCATGGGCAGGTGGGCGGTCAGCCGCCCCACGTAGTCGACCGAGCAGCGGGCGATGACCAGGCGCACGGGGACCGACGGTACCGAACCGGCAACGACGGGCCCGGGACGCCGGGGGTCCCCGCGGTGGCACGGCATCCTGACCGGGTGAGACCTGCTCCGCTGACGGCCGTCCTGGCCGCGCTCGTGCTGGTGGCCGGGTGCGCCGGCGACAGCGGCCGCGACGCGGCTCCCCCGCCGGCGCCCGTCCCCGACGGACCGGGTCGGCTGGTGCTCGAGGTGGAGCACGTCGGCGGCTTCAGC
The DNA here is from genome assembly GCF_900103785.1 of Geodermatophilus siccatus. Classification (GTDB taxonomy): domain Bacteria; phylum Actinomycetota; class Actinomycetes; order Mycobacteriales; family Geodermatophilaceae; genus Geodermatophilus; species Geodermatophilus siccatus. The sequence goes on from NZ_FNHE01000001.1 coordinate 208,468, forward strand.
ACACCCGAGGCGCTGGCCGCCCGGGTGCCGCTCGTCGCCGTCTACGGCGACGGCCGGGTCGTGGCGCCGGGGGCGCAGATCGAGGTCTACCCGCCGCCTGCGCTGCCCTCCCTGCAGGTGTGGCAGCTCGACGCCGAGGAGGTGCAGACCGTCGTCGACCGCGCCGTCACGGCCGGGGTGACGGACACCGCCGACCCGGGCTCACCCCCGGTCGCCGACGCCCCGGCGACCCGCTTCACCCTCGTCACCGACGCGGGGACGTCGGTGCGCGAGGTCCCCGCGCTGTTCGAGCTGCCCGACGACAGCGGGCTCACCCCGGAGCAGCAGGCGGCCCGCGGCGAGCTGCGCGGGCTGCTCGAGGTGCTCACCTCACCCGAGCCGCTCGGCGCCACCGGCCCGGAGCCCTACGCGGCCACGGCGGTGGCGGCCGTCGCCGGGCCGTGGACGCCGCCCACCGACCCCGCGCTGCTGCAACCGGAGGCGGCCTGGCCCGGCCCCGCACTGCCCGGCGAGCCCCTCCCCGGCGGGCCGCTGACCGGCGGGGCGGGCCTGTCCTGCGTCGTCGCCCGGGGAGCCGAGGCGGAGGCCGTCCTGGCCGCGGCCGCGTCGGCGACCACGCTCACGCCGTGGGTCGCCGGCGACGGCAGCCGGTGGACGCTCACCCTGCGCCCGCTGCTGCCGCACGAGACCGGCTGCGCCGACCTCGCCGGCTGAGACGACGCGGGCCCGGCTCCTCCGGGCGGGAGGGCCGGGCCTGCGGGGGGTCCCGTCCAGGGCCCCGCCGCGAGTCTGCGAGCGGTGGGGAGGACGGGGTCCTTCTCAGGCGGTCACGGGCTGGCGCAGGTCGTCGTCCACCTCGACCCGGGCCACCGGGTCGACCGTGGAGGTCGACCGGTACCGGTCCACGTCGAGGATGCCCTCGCGCTTGGCGACGATCGTCGGGACCAGCGCCTGACCGGCGACGTTCACCGCGGTCCGGCCCATGTCCAGGATCGGGTCGATCGCCAGCAGCAGGCCGACGCCGGCCAGCGGCAGCCCGAGCGTGGAGAGGGTCAGCGTGAGCATGACCACCGCGCCGGTCACCCCGGCCGTGGCCGCCGAGCCGACGACCGAGACCAGCGCGATGAGCAGGTAGTCGGTGAGGCCGAGGTCCACGCCGAAGAACTGCGCCACGAAGATCGCGGCCAGCGCCGGGTAGATCGCCGCGCAGCCGTCCATCTTCGTGGTCGCGCCCAGCGGGACGGCGAAGGACGCGTAGGACCGCGGCACCCCGAGGTTCTGCTCGGTCACCCGCTCGGTCACCGGCAGGGTGCCGATCGAGGAGCGGGACACGAACGCCAGCTGGATCGCCGGCCAGGCGCCGGCGAAGTACCGCAGCGGCGAGAGGCCGTGCAGCCGCAGCAGCACCGGGTAGACGACGAAGAGCACGAGCGCGAGGCCGACGTAGACCGACCCGGCGAAGACGCCGAGCGATCCCAGGGACTCCCAGCCGTAGCTGGCCACGGCGTTGCCGATCAGACCGACGGTGCCGATCGGGGCCAGCAGGATGACCCACCACAGCAGCTTCTGCACGATCGCCAGCGCCGAGCGGGTCAGCGCCAGGAACGGCTCGGCCGGCTCGCCGACCTTGAGCGCGGCGACGCCGATCGCCACGGCCAGCACGATCAGCTGGAGCACGTTGAAGGACAGGCCGCCGTCGGCCGAGGACTGCAGGCCGAGGACGTTGGCGGGCACCAGCCCGGTGAGGAAGTCCCACCAGGAACCGGTGGTCTCGGGCGCGGCCTGGGCGGCGGCGTCGACGGAGCTGTTGCGGCCCGGCTGGGTGAGCAGGCCCAGGCCGATGCCGAGGGACACCGCGACGAGGGCGGTGATCGCGAACCACAGCAGCGTCTGCCCGGCCAGGCGGGCGGCGTTGGAGACCTGCCGGAGGTTGGCGATGCTGACGATCACCGCGGTGACGATCAGCGGCGGGACGAGGACCTTGAGCAGCGTGACGAAGGTGCTGCCGACGGTCTGCAGGGTGCTGGTCAGCCAGTTCGGCGTCCCGTCGGCGACGGGACCCATGTCCCGGGCGACGAGCCCGAGGGCGACGCCCAGCACGAGGGCGAGGAGGACCTGCGCCGCGAACGGGACGCGGCGGAGACGAGCGAGCACGGGAGTGCCTTCCAGGGACGGTGCGGAGGGGACGACGGAGCGCGCGAGCACTCAGGAGTCGGCCGTCATCCGTCCGAAGTCGAGCGCACGCCGCCGGGTGAGGTCCCATCTGTCGCGCACGTCAGAGGACAAGGCGCCCCCGCCGTCCGCCCATCCCCCGTGTGCGCACTCTCACTCACGCAGCGGGAGGCCCCAGGGCGTCTCCGGAGGGCGGCCACCCTCCAGGGTCCCGCCGGCCCCGTCCCGGGTCCCGCCCCGAGCCTGCGAAGGGCGGGGAGGACGGGGTCCTCCGACGAGTGGCGGGGCGCAGGGGTCCTCTTTCAGTCGGGCCAGACCGGGCGTCGCTTCTCCAGGAACGCCGACATGCCCTCGACCGCGCCGGGCAGCTGGCTGGCGGCGGCCATCACCTCGACCGCGGTGGTGTAGGCGTCCCGCTCGGGGCGGCCGAGCTGGGCGTGCATCGTCTGCTTGCCCCACGCCTTGCTCGCCCGCGACCCGCGGGTGGCCCGGGCCATGAGGTCGGCGACGGCGGCGTCGAGCTCGGCGTCGGGCACCACCCGGTTGACCAGCCCCCAGTCCAGCGCGGTGGCCGCGTCGATGACGTCGCCGGTGAGCGCCAGCTCCATGGCCCGCTTGCGGCCGACGTCGCGGGCGATGGCCACCATCGGCGTGTGGCAGAACCAGCCGCCCTTGCCGCCGGGCGCGGCGAAGCCGGCCGACTCGGCGGCGACGGCGAGGTCGCACGAGGCCACCAGCTGGCAGCCGGCCGCGGTGGCCAGGGCGTGCACCCGGGCCAGCACCACCTGCGGGACGTCGTGCAGCGTCTGCATGAGCTCGGTGCACAGCTGCAGCAGGCCGCGCACCTCGGGGACCGGTCGGCCGGCGACGTCGGCGAAGTCGTGCCCGGCGCTGAACACCGGCCCCTCCGCGGCGATCACCAGCCCGGCCGCGTCGCTCTCCCCCACCGCCGTCACGGCGCCCAGCAGCTGGGTCAGGTGGTCCCGGGAGAGCGCGTTGCGCTTGGCCGGCCGGCACATCGTGAGGGTGACGACGTCGCCGTCCCGCTCGACCCGGGGTTCGCCCTCTGCAGTCATGGGCCGACGCTAGCCGACCGCGGCACGGGCAGGGGCGCCCCGTGCAACCGCCCACGGCCGCCCGCCTTGGCGCCGTACATGGCCTGGTCGGCCTCCTGCAGGGCCTCCTCGAAGGGTGTGCCGGGCTCGGCCATGGCCAGCCCGATGCTCGCCGAGACCCGCACGTGGCGGCGTCCGACCGCGACGCGGTCCACCAGCGCGAGGACGAGGCGCTGCCCGAAGGTCGTCGCCGTCCCGTGGTCCACGCCGGGCAGGACGGCGGCGAACTCGTCGCCGCCGAGCCGCCCGACGACCGCGCCGGGCACCTCCTCCAGGTGCGTGCGGAGGCGCTCGGCGAGGCGGACGAGCACCTGGTCCCCCACGGCGTGTCCCCCGCGGTCGTTGACCTCCTTGAAGTGGTCGACGTCGATGAACAGGACCGCACCGCCGCCGGTGAGCGCGGCCCGGCCCGCGTCGAGGAGGTGGGCGCGGTTGGCCAGGCCGGTCAGCGGGTCCTGCCGGGCCACCCGGGTGAGGGCCCGGCGCCACCGGTCGGCGTCGGTGGCCACGGTGGTCAGCCGGTCGACGACCTCGGCCAGGACCCCCTCCTGCTCGGCGTCGGCGTCCGGCGCCAGGTCGCGCACCGCGGTGGAGAGCAGGTCGAGGACCTCGTCCAGCGGCGCGCCGGTGGCGACGGCCTCGAGCACCCGCCCCTGGGACACCAGCAGGCGGGCGTCCCACCGGTGTGCCGCGACCTGGCGCCGCAGGGAGAGGACGCTGCGCACGAGGTGGACCTGGATCTGCAGGACGTCGAGGTCGTCCCCGGAGAAGGAGCGGACGTCGTCGTCGGAGACCTCCAGCGAGCCGAGGACGAAGCCGTCCTCGTCGATCAGGGGGACGCCGAGGTAGGAGCGGATCGCGCCGGCCGCCACCGCCGGGTTCTCGGCGAACACCGGGTGCGCCAGCGCGTCGGTCACCTCCAGCGGCTCCCGCATCGCCACCACGTGGGCGCAGAACGACAGCTCGTCGGGGACGTTCGAGGACGGCACCCCGACGCCGATCTCGGCGGGGAAGCACTGCAGGTCCGGGCCGACGAGGTCGATCACCGCGATGGGCGCGTGCAGAGCGCGGGCCGTGTAGGCCACCACGGCATCGAGGTCGGCGTCGCCGGCGTGGCCGCCGAGCCGGTAGCTGGCGATCGCGGCGAGGCGGTCGGGGTCGGCCACGGCGGGACGGGGGCTCTGCACGCGCCGGACCGTAGCGGCTGGGGTGACGATCCACACACGAGGCGACACCCCGGGTTGCCCGTGTCGCGGGACCGCTCCGGCCCTCCGGGCGGGGACCCGGACAGGGCAGGATCTCGGCATGGACCCCGTGCGCTTCGGACTGGTGGGCTACGGCTTCGGCGGCCGGTACTTCCACGCACCCCTGCTGGCGGCCGCGCCGGAGGTCGACCTGCTCGGCGTGGTCACGACGTCGGCCGAGCGGCGGGCGCAGGTCGCCGCGGAGCACCCCGGCCTGCGCACCTTCGGCTCGCTCGACGAGCTGGCCGACGCCGGCGCCGAGGCGGTGGCGATCTCCACCCCGGCGGACACGCACACCCCGCTGAGCGAGCAGGCACTGGGTCTGGACCTCGCCGTGGTCTGCGACAAGCCCTTCGCGCTGGACGCCGCGGCCGCGGAGGGGACGGTGCAGCTGGCCGCGGCCCGCCGGCTGGCGCTGGCGCCGTACCAGAACCGCCGCTGGGACTCCGACTACCGCACCGTCCGGGCGCTCGCGGACGCCGGCCGGCTCGGCACGGTGACCCGCTTCGAGTCGCGCTTCGAGCGGTTCGAGCCCGAACCGGGCCCGCCGGCCGCGGGCGGCGGCACGCTGCTGGACTTCGGCAGCCACCTGGTCGACCAGGCACTGCTGCTGCTCGGCCCGGTGACGAGCGTCTACGCCGAGTGGCGGGTGCGGGAGTCGGGCCTGGACGACGACGTCTTCGTCGCGCTCACGCACGCCGACGGCGCCCGCTCGCACCTGTGGGGCAGCTGGAGCCAGGGCGCCCCCGGCGACCGCTTCCGGGTCAGCGGCACCGAGGGCGCCTACGTCGTCGGCGGGCCGATGGACGGGCAGGAGGCCGCGCTGCTGGCCGGGCAGACGCCGGCGACGCTGGACGAGCACTGGGGCGCCGAGCCGCAGGAGCGTTGGGGCCGGCTGTGCCGCGGCGACGACGGCGTCGTGGTGCCCACCGAGCGCGGCCGCTGGGACACCTTCTACCCGGCCTTCGCCGCCGCCGTCCGCGGGCAGGGGCCGGTGCCGGTCGACCCGCGGGACGCCGTCGCCACCGCCCGGGTGCTCGACGCCGCCCGCCGCAGCGCCACCGAGGGCGTCGCCGTCCCCTTGGGCTGACGTGGACCCCGGACTGCCACCGCCGACGCCACCGGACGACGTCCGGCCGGCCCTGCTGCGGCAGACCTGGCGGGACGTCGCCTTCCTGCACTGGCCCCTCGACCCGGCCGTCGCTGCCGGTCTGCTGCCGCCGGGCACCCGGCCGGACGTGCTGGCCGACGTGACCTATGCCGGCGTGGTGGCGCTGCGGATCACGCGCACGGCTCTCGGCGCCGGCCCCGCGCTGCCGTGGGCCGGGTCGTTCGCCGAGGTCAACGTCCGGCTGTACGCCGTGGACCGGCGCGGGCGGCGCGGCGTCGTCTTCCTGCGCATGGACGCCGAGCGGCTGCTGCCCGTGCTGGCGGCGCGGGCCGTCACCCGCCTGCCGTACGTGCGGTCGCACACTCGCGTGCAACGCGACGACGACCTGTGCGTCGTGGTCGCCGGCCGGCACCTGCGGATCGTCCTGCGCGTCGGGGCCCCGCTGCCCGCGGGTCCGCTGGAGCATTTCGTGACCGACCGCTGGGGCCTGCACACGCGGGTCGCCGGCCGCACCGTCCACCTGCCGGTGGCGCACCCACCGTGGCCGCTGCAGACCGCCGAGCTCGTCGATCTCGCCGGTGACCCGCTGGCCGCGGCGGGGATCCCCGCAGCGCCCGGTCCTCCGGTGAGCGTCCTGTTCTCCCCCGGTGTGGACGACGTCCGCCTCGGGCTCCCGAGCCGGACGTGAGCGCAGCGGCCCCTCCTCGGCGTCCCCGAGCCTGCGGGGAGAGCCCGGAGGTCCTCCCTCAGAGGCCGTTGGCCTCGCGGACCACGTCGACGATCTGGCCCATGATGTCGGTCAGCCCGAAGTCCTTGGGCGTGAAGACGCGGGCCACCCCCTGCTCCCGCAGCCGGCGGGCGTCGCTGTCAGGGACGATCCCGCCGACGACCACGGGAACGTCGTCGAGGCCCGCATCCCGCAACCCCTGCAGCACCGCCGGCACCACCTGCAGGTGCGAGCCGGAGAGCACCGACAGGCCGACGACGTGCACGTCCTCCTCGACCGCGGCGCTCACGATCTGCGCCGGGGTGAGCCGGATGCCCTGGTAGACGACCTCGAAGCCGGCGTCCCGGGCGCGGACGGCGATCTGCTCGGCGCCGTTGCTGTGCCCGTCCAGGCCCGGCTTGCCGACCAGGAACCGCAGTCGCCCGCCGAGCTCCTCACCGGTGGCGCGCACCCGCTCCCGGACGACGGCCAACGACGCGTCGGCCTCGCCACCCCCGGCGGCCGCGGCGACGCCGGTGGGCGCCCGGTACTCGCCGAACACCTCGCGCAGGACGCCGGCCCACTCCCCCGTCGTCACGCCGGCGCGGGCGCACTCGAGGGTGGCGGCCATGAGGTTCTCGTCGGTGCCGGCGACCGCACGCAGCCGCGTGAGCGCCCGCTCGACCGGCTCCGGGTCGCGCTCGGCGCGCCACTTCTGCACCGACTCGCAGGCGGCGGTCTCGACCGCGGGGTCGACCACCTGGATGGCGGCGTCGAGGTCGGCCAGCAGCGGGTTGGGCTCGGTGGCCTCGAACCGGTTGACGCCGACGACGACGACGTCCCCGCTCTCCATCCGGCGGCGCCGCTCGGCGAGCGAGGCGACCAGCTGGCCCTTCATGTAGCCGGACTCGACGGCGGCCACCGCGCCGCCCATCTCCTGCACGCGGGCGATCTCCGCGCGGGCGCCCTCGACCAGCTCGGCGACCTTCTGCTCCACGACCACCGAGCCGGTGAACAGGTCGTCGTACTCGAGCAGGTCGGTCTCGTAGGCCAGCACCTGCTGCAGCCGCAGCGACCACTGCTGGTCCCACGGCCGGGGCAGGCCCAGGGCCTCGTTCCAGGCAGGTAGCTGCACGGCCCGGGCGCGGGCGTCCCTGGACAGGGTGACCGCCAGCATCTCCAGCACGATCCGCTGCACGTTGTTCTCCGGCTGGGCCTCCGTCAGGCCCAGGGAGTTGACCTGCACGCCGTAGCGGAAACGGCGGTGCCTGGGGTCCTGCACGCCGTAGCGCTCGAGGGTCAGCTCGTCCCACAGCTGGGTGAACGCCCGCATCTTGCACATCTCCTCGACGAAGCGGACGCCCGCGTTGACGAAGAAGGAGATGCGCGCGACGACCTCCCCGAAGCGCTCCTGCGGCACCTGGCCGGAGTCGCGCACCGAGTCCAGGACGGCGATCGCGGTGCTCATCGCGTAGGCGATCTCCTGCACCGGCGTCGCCCCGGCCTCCTGCAGGTGGTAGCTGCAGATGTTGGTCGGGTTCCACTTCGGCATCGCCGACACCGTGTAGGCGACCATGTCGGTGATCAGCCGCATCGAGGGCCCGGGCGGGAAGACGTACGTCCCCCGCGACAGGTACTCCTTGATGATGTCGTTCTGCGTCGTCCCCGCGAGCTTGCTGACGTCGTGACCGTGCTCCTCCGCGACCGCCTGGTAGAGCGCCAGCAGCCACATCGCCGTCGCGTTGATCGTCATCGACGTGTTCATCTCGTCGAGCGGGATGCCGTCGAAGAGCGCGCGCATGTCGCCGATGTGCGTGATCGGCACGCCGACCTTGCCGACCTCACCGACGGAGAGCTCGTCGTCGGGGTCGTAGCCCGTCTGCGTCGGCAGGTCGAAGGCGACCGACAGGCCGGTCTGCCCCTTGGCGAGGTTGCGCCGGTACAGCGCGTTGGACTCGGCCGGCGACGAGTGACCGGCGTAGGTGCGCATGACCCAGGGGCGGTCGCGCTCCTCCGGCAGGTGCGGGAACGGCATGCCAGCGGAGTGTAGGGGTGTTACCGGCCAGTAGAAGCGACCCCTCGGGGTGTCCCCCGGTGGCACACTCGCAGGCGCCGAGGGGAGGACCGCGATGGCACCGGTGGCCGGCACGCACTACCTGGCGGGACCGGTGATCGCGTTCGCCGTCGTCGCGGGGCTCGCGCTGTTCCTGCGGTGGGCCTTCCGCAGCGACCCGCGCCGTCGTCCCCCGGCGGACGACGGGCTGCTCACCCGCGTCGCCACGCTCTCCCGGCGCGAGTCGGCGCTGGCGCTGCGCGCGGTGCTCTCCGACGCCGGGATCCGCTCGACCGTGCGCGTCCCCGGTCCGCACCGGGCGGAGGTGCTGGTCTTCCCCGAGGACGCCGACCGCGCCCGCGCGCTGGCCGCGTCGTTCCGACCCGGTTAGCGAGACGACCCTCGTGCCCCCCGGACCTCGCTCCGCTCGGCTCGGGCCCCTGCACGAGGGCCATCAGTCGGGGCGCTGCACCCGCTCGATCCGCGCGCCCAGTCCGCGCAGCTGCTCGACGAAGTCGGGGTAGCCGCGGTCGACGTGGTGCACGTCCTGCACCTCGGTGACGCCGTCGGACACCAGCCCGGCCAGCACCAGCCCGGCGCCGGCCCGGATGTCGGTGGCCAGCACCGGCGCGCTGGAGAGTCGCTCCCGCCCCCGGACGACGGCGTGGTGGCCGTCGGTGCGCACCGAGGCACCCAGGCGGACCAGCTCGTTGACGAACATGAACCGGCCCTCGAACACGTTCTCGGTGATCAGCGCCGTCCCCGTGGAGACGGCGGCCAGCGCGACCGCCATCGGCTGCAGGTCGGTCGGGAAGCCCGGGTAGGGCAGCGTGACGACGTCCACGCCGCGCGGGCGGCCGTCCATCGCCACCCGCAGCCCGTCGGGCAGCGGCTCGACCTGCGCACCGGCGTCGCTGAGCTTGGCCAGCGCCACGGTGAGGTGGTCGGCGACGGCCCGCTCGATGACGACGTCCCCGCGGGTCATCACCGCCCCGATGGCCCAGGTGCCGGCGACGATCCGGTCGGGCACGGTCGTGTAGGTGACCGGCTGCAGCCCCGGCACGCCGTCGACGGTGATGGTCGAGGTGCCCGCGCCGTCGATCTGCGCGCCCATCGCGGTGAGCATCGCGCAGAGGTCGACGATCTCCGGCTCGCGGGCGGCGTTGTCGATGACCGTCGTCCCCTCGGCGAGCACCGCGGCCATGACCAGGTTCTCCGTCGCGCCGACCGACGGGAAGTCCAGCCAGATGCTCGTGCCCTCCAGCCGCGGCGCGGTGGCCACGAGGAAGCCGTGCTCGCTCTCGATCGTGGCGCCGAGCCGCTCGAGGCCGGAGATGTGCATGTCCAGCCCGCGCGAGCCGATCGCGTCGCCGCCGGGCAGCGCCACCCTGGCCGACCCGCAGCGGGCGACGAGCGGGCCGAGCACGCTGATCGAGGCCCGCATCCGGCGCACCAGGTCGTAGTCGGTCTCCGTGCCGGGCCGGTCGGGCACGTCGACGACCAGCCGGCCACCGCCGCCGACCGCGTGCCGCTCGTAGGTGACGTCGCACCCGAGTCGGCGCAGCACCTCGCTCATGATCGCCACGTCGAGGATGTCGGGGACCTCGTCGATGGTCGTCCGCCCGGCGGCCAGCAGCGCGGCGGCCATGAGCTTGAGGGCGCTGTTCTTCGCGCCGGTCACCCGCACCCGCCCGGTCAGGGCCGTGCCGCCGGTGACCTCGAAGCACTCCACCGGCTCACCCTACGGTGGCCCCGCTGCAGGGTCCCGCCGCGAGCCTGCGAGTGGTGGGGGGGCAGGGGGGCGTCCAAGGGGAGGGCAGCGGGGTCCTTCTTCTAGGCTCCGGGCATGACCGTCCGGCTGACCCGCATCTACACGAAGACCGGCGACGCCGGCCAGACGCACCTCGGGGACATGAGCCGGGTGGCCAAGACCGACCCGCGCCTGGTCGCCTACGCCGACGTCGACGAGGCCAACAGCGTGCTCGGCGTGGCGCTGGCCCTCGGGTCGCCGACCCCGGAGCTGACCGAGCTGCTGCGCAGCGTGCAGAACGACCTGTTCGACGTCGGCGCCGACCTCTCCACCCCGGTCACGCCGGACCCGCAGTACCCGCCGCTGCGGGTGACCGCCGCCTACACCGAGCGGCTGGAGGCGGCCTGCGACACGTACAACGCCGAGCTGCCCAAGCTGTCCAGCTTCATCCTGCCCGGAGGAACGCCGCTGGCCGCGCTGCTGCACCAGGCCCGCGTGGTGACCCGGCGGGCCGAGCGCAGCGTGTGGGCGCTGCTGCAGGCCGACGGCGAGCGCACCAACGCCGAGACCGCGCGCTACCTCAACCGGCTCTCGGACCTGCTGTTCATCCTCGCGCGGGTGGCCAACCCCGGCGGCGACGTGCTGTGGGAGCCGGGCGCGCACAGCGGGGCGCACGCCCAGCGGGCCGCGGCGTCCTCGGCGGCGGAGACCCCGGCGGCGGAGACCCCGGCCGCCGACTGACGGAGCACCCCTCCCCCAGAAGGACCCCGTCCTCCCCGACCGCCGCGAGCTCGGGCTGGGACCCGGGACGGGGCCGCGGTGGTGCCCTGGAGGGGGCCGTTCAGCGGACCGGGGGCGCGGACTCCACCCAGGAGAGGAAGCCGGTCACGGTCGAGGGGTCCATGGCCAGCTCCCGGGGTCCGGCCGCGGTGGCGCAGGAGAGGACGACGACGTCGTCGGGGAGGGCGACGTCCCCGGCATCCACACGGCGCCGGCCCTGCACCCGGAACTCGGCCCGGCACAGCCGCTGCTGCGGACGCACCGACAGCGACAGCACCCGGTACCAGAGCAGCGAGTCGCCGCCGTACCAGGCCACGCCCACCGACCAGCGCGGCGAGCCGGCCGACCGCAGCCACATGGTGACGGCACCGAGCCCGGAGAGCAGGAAGCGGCGGCGCAGCAGGAAGGCGACGACCAGTCCGACGAGGACCCCCACCACGACCACCAGGAGCAGTTCGGTCGTCATCGGGGGCGCCGGGCGGTCAGGCGGGCGGCCGGAGGCTCAGGCGTCCTGACCGGCGGCGCGCAGTCGCGACTGCGCGCGCCTGGCGGCGGCGAGGGCGTCGGGGTCGTCGCCGGCCTCCTCCGCCCGGCGCAACGCCTCGCGGGCCCGCTCGACGTCGATCTCGGAGGAGATCTCCGCGGTCTCGGCGAGGATGGAGACACCGCGGTCGGTCACCGACAGGAAGCCGCCGTGGGCCGCGACGACCATGTCCTCGCCCTCGACGGTGCGGACGGTGACGACGCCGCCCTCGGCGAGCTGGCCCAGCAGCGGCGCGTGGCCGGGCAGGACGCCGAGCTCACCCTCCGTCGTGCGGGCCACCACCATGTTGGCCTCGCCGGACCAGATCATCCGCTCGACGGCCACCAACTCGACATGCAGGGTCGCCACGACACTCCTCGGGTCCACCGGCCGGCGGTACGGGTCGCCACGTCCGGGCTGGACACGGCGACGGGTCGGGCACACTCTAGCCGCCGTGCCCGCGCCGTCCCCGCCAAGGCCCCGTCCGGAGGCTCACCGCGGGCTCGCGAGCGGTGCGGAGGACGGTGGCCTCCCTGCAGGGTCCCGCCACGAGCTCGCGAGCGGCGGGGGCAGGGAGGTCCTGCCTCAGGCGCAGCGGCGGTACAGCAGGGTCCAGCGGCCCACGCGCACCCAGGGACGGCGCACGGTCGAGGCCGGCGCCCAGTCCTCGGTGTGGAACTGCCGCCCGCCGACGTAGGGCACCGCCGCGGACGGCGGCCAGCTCCAGTCGGCGCCGTCCACCCGCGTCCCGGTGATGCCGTCCACGTCGTCTCTCCCGATCGCCGCCCAGCTGGTCCGGACGTCCTCGCACAAGATCGGCACAGGGCGAGGAGCCCTTGAGGCGACCCGCACCACACCCACCCGTCCGGACCGCCGCGCCGGGGCTACCCGCCGCGCCACCGGGAAACACGGAACGGCCGGGTCCCGTTGGGGACCCGGCCGTTCTCGGCGGTGCTGGTGGACACCTCGCCGGTTCCGTCCCGCCCCCACCCCGTGCATGCGAGGGGTGGGGAGGACGGGGTCCTCCGACGAGTGGCGGGGGGAGGTGGTCCTCGCTCAGGCGCGCTTCAGCTTGTCGGCGTTCCGCTCGAGGTCCTCGAGGCCACCGCACATGAAGAAGGCCTGCTCCGGCACGTTGTCGTACTCGCCGTCGGTGATCGCCTTGAACGCCTGCAGCGTCTCCGACACCGGCACGAACGAGCCAGGCTGACCGGTGAAGGCCTCGGCGACGAACATGTTCTGCGAGAGGAAGCGCTCGACGCGCCGGGCCCGGTTGACCGTGACCTTGTCCTCCTCGGAGAGCTCGTCGATGCCGAGGATCGCGATGATGTCCTGCAGCTCCTGGTAGCGCTGCAGCACCTGCTTCACCGTCTGGGCGATCGCGTAGTGCTCCTGCCCGATGTACTGCGGGTCGAGGATCCGGCTGGTGGAGTCCAGCGGGTCCACGGCCGGGTAGATGCCCTTCTCCGAGATCGGCCGGCTGAGCACCGTCGTCGCGTCGAGGTGGGCGAAGGTGGTGTGCGGCGCCGGGTCGGTGATGTCGTCGGCGGGCACGTAGATGGCCTGCATCGAGGTGATGGAGTGGCCGCGGGTCGAGGTGATCCGCTCCTGCAGCTCGCCCATCTCGTCGGCCAGGGTCGGCTGGTACCCCACGGCGGAGGGCATGCGGCCCAGCAGCGTGGAGACCTCGGACCCGGCCTGGGTGAACCGGAAGATGTTGTCGATGAAGAGCAGCACGTCCTGGTTCTGCTCGTCGCGGAAGTACTCCGCCATCGTCAGCGCGGAGAGCGCCACCCGCAGACGCGTGCCCGGCGGCTCGTCCATCTGCCCGAAGACCAGGGCGGTGGACTCGATGACGCCGGACTCGGTCATCTCGGTGATGAGGTCGTTGCCCTCACGGGTGCGCTCGCCGACGCCGGCGAACACCGACACGCCACCGAACTCCTGGGCGACGCGGCGGATCATCTCCTGGATGAGCACCGTCTTGCCCACGCCGGCACCACCGAACAGGCCGATCTTCCCGCCGGCCACGTAGGGGGTCAGCAGGTCGATGACCTTGATGCCGGTCTCCAGCATCTCGGTGCGGCCCTCGAGCTGGTCGAAGCGCGGCGCGTGCCGGTGGATCTCCCAGCGCGGCGCGTCGGCGCCGTAGCCGGGGGTGTCCAGGCACTGGCCGAGCGCGTTCCACACGTGGCCGGTGGTCACGTCACCGACGGGCACGGAGATCGCGGAGCCGGTGTCCCGGACCTCGGCGCCCCGGACCAGGCCATCGGTGGGCTGCATGGAGATGGTGCGGACCACGTTGTCACCCAGGTGCTGGGCGACCTCGAGGGTCAGCGTCTTGCCCAGGTCGGCGAGGGTGACCTCGACCTGCAGGGCGTTGAACAGGTCGGGCATCGCGTCGCGCGGGAACTCGACGTCGACGACCGGCCCGGTGACCCGGACGACGCGGCCGGTCGTCTGGGTGGTCGGACGGTCCTCGGTGACGGTCATCTGTACTGCTCTCCTGCCCTCGGCCTTGCGTTGGTCCGCGTCTTCGGTGTCCCTGCCGCGGGAGCGGCGGGGGTGGGGTCAGTCGTCGGCGCCCGCGGACACCAGCGCGTCCGCACCGCCGACGATCTCACTGATCTCCTGGGTGATCTCGGCCTGGCGAGCCTGGTTCGCCTGCCGCGAGAGGTTCTTCGCCAGCTCCTCGGCGTTGTCCGAGGCCGACTTCATGGCCCGTCGCCGCGACGCCGACTCCGACGCCGCCGACTCCAGCATCGCCGCGAAGATCCGCGTCGTCACGTACTTCGGCAGCAGGGCGTCGAGGAGGGCGTCGGGCGAGGGCTCGAACTCGTAGGAGGTGGGGACGCCGGAGTCGCCGGTGGTGACGCCGCTCTCCCGGTCCTCCCGCTCGTAGTCGAACTCCTCGACCTCCTCGACCTCCAGCGGGGCCATCCGCTTGGCGACCGGGACCTGCGCGAGCAGCGACCGGAACTCGGTGTAGACGATGTGCAGCTCGTCCACGCCGAGGACGCCGTCGGCGCCGGCACCGGTCTCGTCGTCGTCCTCACCGGCGGTGAAGGCGGCGATGAGCTGCTCCCCCACCCGCTGCGCGTCGGTGTAGTTGGGCTGCTCCGAGAACCCGGTGAAGGTCTCGGCCACCGGGCGGTTGCGGAAGGAGTAGTAGGTCTCCCCCTTCCGGCCCACCACGTAGAGGACCGGCTCCTTGCCCTCCTGGCGGAGCAGCGAGAGCAGCTCCTCGGTCCGGCGCAGCACGTTGACGTTGTACGAGCCGGCGAAGCCGCGGTCGGAGGTGATGACCAGCACCGCCGCCCGCCGCGCGTCCTGCCGCTCGGTCAGCAGCGGGTGGTCCAGCGACGCGGAACCCGCGAGGGCCGACAGCACCCGGGTGATCTCCCGGGCGTAGGGCTTGGAGGCCTCCACCCGGGCCTGGGCGCGCACGATGCGGGCGCCGGCGATCAGCTCCTGCGCCGAGAAGATCTTCTTCGTCGACTGCGTGGAGCGGATGCGGCGCCGCAGCGCGCGGAGGTTGCCGGCCACGGTCAGGCGCTCCGCTTGACCTGGACGCGCTCCTGGCCGCGCTCGGACGCGTCCATGGCCTCGGCCTCGGCCTCGTTGATGTGCAGCGTGCCGCCGTCGGAGGTCTGGAACTGGCCGTAGAACTCCTCGACCGCACGCTCCAGGCCCTGGACGGCGTCGTCGCCGAGGGCCTTGCTCTGCCGGATCCCGTCGAAGACGCCGCCGTGGTTGCGGGCGACGTGGTCGAGGAACTCGGCCTCGAAGCGACGCACCTCCGGCACCGGCACCTTGTCCAGCTTGCCGGTGGTGCCCAGCCAGATGGAGGCGACCTCGCGCTCCACCGGGTAGGGCTGGTACTGGCCCTGCTTGAGCAGCTCGACCAGGCGCTGGCCGCGCTCGAGCGTCGCGCGGCTGGAGGCGTCGAGGTCGGAGGAGAACGAGGCGAAGGCCTCGAGCTCGCGGTACTGGGCCAGGTCCAGCCGCAGCCGGCCGGCGACGGACTTCATCGCCTTGATCTGCGCCGAGCCGCCCACGCGGGAGACCGAGATGCCGACGTTGATCGCCGGGCGGACACCGGAGTTGAACAGACCCGTCTCGAGGAAGATCTGCCCGTCGGTGATCGAGATGACGTTGGTCGGGATGTAGGCCGACACGTCGTTGCCCTTGGTCTCGATGAGCGGCAGACCCGTCATCGACCCGGCACCCAGCTCGTCGGAGAGCTTCGCGCAGCGCTCCAGCAGCCGGGAGTGGAGGTAGAAGACGTCGCCGGGGTAGGCCTCGCGGCCCGGCGGACGGCGCAGCAGCAGCGAGACCGCGCGGTAGGCCTCGGCCTGCTTGGACAGGTCGTCGAAGACGATCAGGACGTGCTTGCCCTCGTACATCCAGTGCTGGCCGATGGCCGAGCCGGTGTAGGGGGCGATGTACTTGAAGCCCGCGGCCTCGGAGGCGGGCGCGGCGACGATGGTCGTGTACTCCATCGCGCCGGCCTCCTCGAGGGAGGCCCGGATGGCCGCGATCGTCGAGCCCTTCTGGCCGACGGCGACGTAGATGCAGCGGACCTGCTGGGTCGGGTCGCCGGTGGCCCAGGCCTGCTTCTGGTTGATGATCGTGTCGGTCACGATCGCGGTCTTGCCGGTCTGCCGGTCACCGATGACCAGCTGGCGCTGGCCGCGGCCGATCGGCGTCATGGCGTCGATGGCCTTGATGCCGGTCTGCATCGGCTCGTGCACCGACTGCCGCTGGACGACGGTCGGGGCCTGCAGCTCCAGCGCCCGGCGGCCGGTGGTCGCGATCGGGCCGGCGCCGTCGATCGGGTTGCCCAGCGGGTCGACCACGCGGCCGAGGTAGCCGTCGCCGACCGGCACGGAGAGGACCTCGCCGGTCCGGCGGACCTGCTGGCCCTCCTCGATGCCGGCGTAGTCGCCGAGGATGACGACGCCGACCTCACGGACGTCGAGGTTCAGCGCCAGGCCGCGGACGCCACTCTCGAACTCGAGCAGCTCGTTGGTCATGACCGAGGGCAGGCCCTCGACGCGGGCGATGCCGTCGCCGGCCTCGGTGACGATCCCGACCTCCTCCCGCGACACGTCGGGCGAGTACTCGGTGACGTAGTTCTGGATGGCACTGCGGATCTCGTCAGCGGAGATCGTCAGCTCGGCCATGGCGTGGTGTCCTCTTCCCTGCTGGGTGGTGTCTGAGTGGGAGCCGGGTCAGCCGACGAGCCGTCGGCCGGCGGCCTCGAGACGGTGGGCGATGCTGCCGTTGATGACCTCGTCCCCGACGCGGATGACCAGGCCGCCGAGCACGCTCGGGTCGACGGTCACCTGGAGGCCGATCGGGCGGTGGTAGAGGCGGCCGAGGAGCTCGGCCAGCCGGCGCTCCTGCGCGTCGGTCAGCGCCACGGCGGTCGTCACGTGCGCCACCGACTGGCCGCGGCGGGTGGAGGCCGCCTCGGAGAGGCGCTCGACGACGTTCTCGGCGTTGCCGATGGTCCGCCCGGTGAGGTGGTTGCGCAGCAGCATCGCGGAGATCGGGCTGACCCGGCCCGCGAGCAGCCGGTCCAGCAGCGCGGTCTTGCCGGCGGCCGGAGCGGTGCGGTCGCTGAGGATCCGGGACAGTTCCGCATCTCCCGCGACGATACGCCCGAAGCGGAACAGCTCGTCCTCGACGCCGTCGAGCTCACCGCGGGCGTCCGCGGCGTCCAGCGCGGCGTCCGTGGCCAGGGTCTCGGTCGCCTCCACCAGGTCCAGCGGCCGCGACCAGCGCTGCCGGGCCGCGGTCTCGACCAGGTCGAGCGTGGCCTCGGAGACCCGGCCGGACAGCAGTCGCCGCGCGACGCCGGCCCGGTCCGCCGGGCTGCCCGACGGGTCCGACAGCGCCCGGCGCAGCGCGACCTGCCCGTCGAGCAGGCGCGCGACGGCGAACAGCTCGTCGGCCAGGGCCGCGAGCTCCTCGGGGGTCGCGGCCCGCTCCTGGCCGGTCAGGCGGTCGCGCGCCCGCTCCAGCAGGCCGGAGGCCGGCCGGGTGATCTCGCCCAGCCGGTCCCGGACGGCGGCCAGCGCCTCGCGGCTGGAGGCATCCATCAGCGGTCGCCCTGCGCGTACACGGAGCTGCCGGTGGCACCGCCCCGGCCGTCCGGCGAGGCACCGGCGGCCATGCCGTCGAGCTGGTCGAGGAACCGGTCGACGGTGCCGCTGCGACGCGCCTGGTCCTCGAGGGACTCGCCGACCACGCGGCCGGCCAGGTCGACCGCGAGCGCGCCGATCTCGCCGCGCAGCTGGTTGACGACCTGCTGCCGCGAGGCCGCCAGCTGCTCCTCGCCGCGGGCGATGATCCGCGCCGACTCCTCCTGGGCCTGGGCCCGCAGCTCCTCGAGGATCTGCTGGCCCTCGGCCCGGGCCTGGTCGCGGATCTGCGCGGCCTCGGTGCGCGCCTCGGCCAGCTGGGCGCGGTACTGCTCCAGCGCCGCCTGGGCCTCGGCCTGCATGGTCTCGGCCCGCTCGATGCCGCCCTCGATCGCCTCGCGGCGGGCTCGGAAGACCTGCTCGAACCGCGGCCAGACGAACCTGGCCAGGACGAAGAAGGCGATCGCGAAGGTGATCGTCCCGATGATGATCTCCCCCACGGGGGGGAGCAGCGGGTTGACGCTCTCCGCAGCCAGGTTGCTCATGCTCTGCACGTCCCTACGTCAGATGGGGTCCGACCCGGGGGACCAGGTCACTGACCGAAGATGAAGGGCACGACCAGGCCGATGAGCGCCAGCGCCTCGGAGAGCGCGGCGCCGAGGAAGGCGTAGGTCCGGGTCAGGCCGGCCGACTCGGGCTGGCGAGCGGTCGCCTGGATGTAGGCGGCCCAGACGATGCCCACGCCGATGCCCGGGCCGATCGCGGCGAGGCCGTAGCCGACCGAACCGATGCTGCCGGTCAGCTCTGCCAGTGCGTCCATTGCTTGGGATTCCTCCTGTGTCGGTCGCCCGGGGGGTCCCCCGGGCGGCTGGCTGGGGGTGGTGCGGTCAGTGAGCGGGCTCGACGGCGCCGTTGAGGTAGGTCGCCGTGAGGATGACGAAGACGTAGGCCTGCAGGACGATGACCAGGAGCTCGAAGAAGGTCATGACCAGCGCCATGAGGAACGAGGCCGCACCGAAGATCGGCATGATGCCGCCGGCGGTCAGCAGGTAGACCGCACCGAGCGAGAACACGACGAGCAGCATGTGCCCGGCGAACATGTTGGCGAAGAGCCGGACCGCCAGCGTGAACGGCCGGATGATGAAGACCTGCAGCAACTCGATCGGCGTCACGAGGATGAGCGCACCGACCGGCACGCCGGGCGGGATGGCGGCGTCCTTGAAGTAGCGCCCCGCGCCCTGCTCCCGGATGCCGATGTAGTTGTAGAGCACCCAGACGATCACCGCGAGGACCAGCGGGAAGGCGAACTTGGAGTTCGGCGAGATCTGCGCGAACGGCACGATGCTCATGAAGTTGTTCGCGAGGATGAAGAAGAACAGCGAGGCGAGGAACGACGCGAACGGCAGCCCCTTCGGGCCGATGACGTCGCGGGCCATGCCGTCGCGGACGAGCGAGTAGCCGCTCTCGCCGATGTACTGCAGCTTGCCCGGCACGACGGCGGCCTTGCGGGCGGCGAGCACCAGCAGCGTGAGGATCGCCGCGGTCGCGATCCACATGATGATCGTGATCCGGGTGATCTCGAAGTCGATCCCCAGCAGCGAGAACGAGGCGACCGGCTCCGGGTAGAACTCGGCGATGGTGGGGGCGTGGAACCCGCCTTCCTCACCGCCACCTTCGGCGGCGAGCACGTCGACGAGCGCGTGGGCGCTGGAGGTCACCGTTGTCCCTTCTGCGTCCTGGTCGGGCTGCGGCGCCCGCCCCGGGTGGAGCCGGTGCGCCCGGACCCCTCGGTCGGGGGCGGGGCACCGTACTTGACGACCACCAGGTAGATGGCCACCGTCAGGCCGAGGAGCACGCCGATGAGGGCGACGAAGCGCGTGCCCCACCAGCGGTCGAGCAGCAACCCGACCCCGCCCCACACGATGATCCCCGAGAGCATGGTCCCGGTGATGCTCCACCCGATGTCGGCCCCGCTGGGCTGACGCTGGGCGGACGGTGCAGGTCGAGGTCGAGAACCCCCGCTGGAGGAGCTGTCCTCGGCCATCGGCCGGGACACTATCAGCCGCCTGCCGAGGGGCTCTCCGGCGGCAGCGGTGTTCCCCCGGTCGAGGGCGGAGCCGGGGGCTGTGCACGGGGCGGGTCGGGTGGGGTGACGTAGTAGAGCCGGCGGGTCCAGACCCAGCGCTGCTGGACGGCGCTCCAGACCAGCGCCCCCACGACCACCGTCCACGCCAGGGCGCGACGGTCCACCCAGCCGTCGGCCGGCAGCGACTGCAGCACGGCGGCCAGGACGACGATCTTCACGAGGAACGAGCCCAGTGCCGCCGGGAGCGTGAACGCGTCGCCGTGCCGCCCGGCCCAGGCGATGACCAGGCCGGACAGCGCGAAGAAGAGCGTGACGACGGCGGCGCCGAGCAGCACGGCCACGGCCACGTCCCACCCCGCGAGCAGCCCGGCGACCGGTGCGGCGACGGCGGTGAGCGCCGCGGTCACCGCCGTCCCCACGCGGAGGAAGGACAGGTCCCACGGGACCTGCTGCCCGGTCCCGGTGGCGGTCATCGGACTCCCTGGGGCGACGGCTTGCCGGCCGGGTCGGCCGGCCGGCCCTGGACGGAGGGGGCGGCGGTGCGCAGCGCCCGCCCCGTGGGGTGGTGCGCGCGGCTGCGCCGCCGCTGGGCCTCGAGCTCGGCGGCGCGGGCCTCGCGGGCGGCCCGCCGGGCGCGCGGGCTGAGGACCACGACGACGCCGAGGACGAGCAGCACCGCGATGCCGACGAGCAGCTCCACCCGGCCGCCGGTGATGGACAGGCCCACCGCACCGAAGGAGAGCAGCGCCGCCCAGAAGTACATGACCAGCACGGCGCGCCGGTGGGAGTGCCCGATCGCCAGCAGCCGGTGGTGCAGGTGCATCTTGTCCGGCGAGAACGGCGAGCGGCCGCGCAGGCTGCGGCGGACGACGGCCATGACCAGGTCGATGAACGGGATGGACAGCACCGCGATCGGCACCAGCAGCGGCAGGGCGAGCGGGAGCAGGGTCGCCGCGGAGTCGAACGTCTGCGGGTCGGCCTGCCCGGTCGCCGAGACCGCGGCCGCGGAGAGCATCAGGCCGACGAGCATCGAGCCGGAGTCGCCCATGAAGATGCGGGCCGGGCTGAAGTTGTGCGGCAGGAAGCCCAGGCACGCGCCCGCCAGGACCGCGGTGATCAGCGTGGGGGCGCTGGCGATGTCGTCGTAGCCCTCGACGCCCAGGTTGTAGCTGTAGGCGAAGAAGGCCAGCGCGGCGATCGCGGAGACGCCCGCGGCCAGACCGTCGAGGCCGTCGATGAAGTTGAGCGCGTTGACGGTGAGCACGGTCAGCAGCAGCGTCAGCGGGACGCCGATGTCGGGCCCGAGGGAGAGCGTCCCGATGTCGGCGACGGGGAGGAAGACGTAGAGCAGCTGGACGCCGAGCAGGACCATGACGCCGGCGGCGGCGATCTGACCGGTGAGCTTGGTGAGGGCGTCCAGGCCGAACTTGTCGTCGAGCACGCCGAGCGCGCAGATCAGCCCACCCGCGACGAGGACCGCGGCGGTCTGCGAGTCGTCGAAGGTGCGTTGCAGGGCCGGCAGCCGCGTCGCCACGAGGACTGCGGCGGCGACCCCGAGGTACATCGCGACGCCCCCGCCGCGCGGGGTGGGGATGACGTGCACGTCGCGTTCGCGCGGCGCGGCCATCATGCGCAGCCGGACCGCCGCCAGCCGCACCACCGGGGTGGCCAGGTAGGTGACCAGGCCCGCGGTGAGCAGGACGACGACGTACTCGCGCATGGCTCAGGCGGTGCCGGAGACGGTGCCCCAGGAGAGGGTGCTCATCGCAGCGGATCTCCCGGGATCGACGACGGAATGTGGTCCCACGGTATCGCTCCGACCTCCGCGCCACCGGGAGCGCGCGTCCCGCCTGGCCCTTCCGGGGTCCGGAGCCTGCGGGAGTGGCCGCGTCCTGGGCATGCGGAGGGCGCGGAGGACGGTGGCCCGTCCGGGCCCCGGTCCTGAGCCGGTGAGGTGCTGGGACGGCCCCCTGCAGGGGCCGGGCCCACCGCGAGCCTGCCAGCGGGGGGCAGGGGCGGCCCCGTCCCGGGTCCCGCCCTGAGCTTGCGAAGGGTGGGGAGGACGGGGTCCTGCCATCAGTCGACGATCTCGGGGACGACCTCGCGCAGCCGGTCGACCGGGATCGCCCCGACCCGCAGGACCCGCGGGGCCGGCACGGTGCAGTCCACGATCGTGCTGGCGGCGCTCCCGGCGCGCGGCCCGCCGTCCAGGACGACCGCCGCGTGCGGGCCGAGCTGGGCGACCGCCTCGTCGGCGGTGGTCGCGGCCGGCCGCCCGGAGCGGTTGGCGCTGGAGACCGCGAGCGGGCCGGTGCGCCGCAGCAGGTCCCGGGCGACCTCGTCGTCCGGGAGCCGGACGGCGACGGTGCCCTCGGCGTCCCCCAGGTCCCAGGCCAGGGACGACGCGTGCTCGAGGACCAGGGTCAGCCCCCCGGGCCAGAACGCCTCAGCGAGCTTCGTCGCCAGCGGTGGGACGACGGTGACCAGGCCGACGAGGGTGGACGCCTCGCCGATGAGCACCGGCACCGGCATCGTGCGGCCGCGGTTCTTCGCCGCCAGCAGCGCGGCGACCGCCGGCGGGGTGAACGCGTCGGCGGCGACGCCGTACACGGTGTCGGTGGGCATGAGCACCAGCTCGCCCCTGCCGATCGCCGCCGCCGCGGCGTCCAGCCCGGCGGCACGGGCGTCGGGGTCGGAGCAGTCGTAGGTCGCCGGGGTCGAAGACGGGGCCACGGAGGGCGAGTCTGTCATCCCCCGCTCCGGTGCGCGGTCGTGTACCGGGGACGGCCGGCCAGGTCGGGGTGGTCCTCGACGTCGGTCCAGCCGCCGGAGGCCCGCACCAGCGCGGGCAGTGCGCCCCCCTGCTGGTCGGCGTGCTCGATGCCCAGCCCGCCGCCGGGCCGCAGCAGGCGGGCGGCGGTGCGCAGCAGCCCGCGGACGACGTCGAGCCCGTCGGGGCCGCCCCACAGCGCGAGCGGCGGGTCGTGGTCGGCCACCTCGCGCGGCACCGTGGCGCCGTCGGGCACGTAGGGCGGGTTGGAGACGACGAGGTCGACCGTGCCGTCGAGGTCCCGCAGCAGGCGGGGGTCGGTCATGTCGCCGGACAGCACCTCGACGGGGGTGTCCCCCGCCGCGGCGCGGGTGGCGGCATTGGCCTTCGTCCACTCGATCGCGACGGGGTCGCGCTCGACGGCGGTGACCCGCGCGCCGGGGTGCTCGTGCGCGATCGCCAGCGCGATGGCGCCGGAGCCGCTGCCCAGGTCGACGACGACCGGCTCGGCCAGACCGGCCAGCCGCGCGAGCGCCCACTCGACGAGCTGCTCGGTCTCCGGCCGCGGCACGAAGACGCCCGGGCCGACGGCGAGCTCGAGGTGGCGGAACGGGGCGCGGCCGGTGAGGTGCTGCAGCGGCACCCGGTCGGCGCGCTGCCCGGCGAGGGCCTCGAAGCGGACGGCCGCGTCGTCCGGCACCTCGCCGAGGGTGAGCAGGCCGGCGCGGGGGACGCCGAGGACGTGGGCGAGCAGCAGCTCGGCGTCCACCCGTGGCGACTCGACCCCGGCGTCGGCGAGCCGCCGCGCGGCGTCGGTGAGCAGCAGCCGGGTGTTCAGGAGCCGGCCGCCAGCAGCTCGGCGGTGTGCGCGCGGGTGAGCGCGTCGATGACCGGGTCGAGCTCGCCGTCCAGCACCTGGTCGAGGTTGTGCGCCTTGAAGCCGACCCGGTGGTCGGAGATCCGGCTCTCCGGGAAGTTGTAGGTGCGCACCCGCTCGCTGCGGTCGACCGTGCGGACCTGGCTGCGGCGCTGGTCGCTGGCGGCCGCGGCGGCCTCCTCGCGAGCGGCGGCCAGCAGCCGGGAGCGCAGCACCCGCAGCGCCGACTCGCGGTTCTGCAGCTGGCTCTTCTCGTTCTGCGAGCTGACGACGATGCCGGTCGGCAGGTGGGTGATCCGGACGGCGGAGTCGGTGGTGTTCACGCTCTGCCCGCCGGGGCCCGACGAGCGGAAGACGTCGATGCGCAGGTCGTTGGGGTCGACGGTGACGTCGACCTCCTCCGCCTCGGGCAGCACGAGGACGCCGACGGCGGAGGTGTGGATGCGGCCCTGGGACTCGGTGACCGGCACCCGCTGGACCCGGTGCACACCGCCCTCGAACTTCAGCCGGGACCAGATGCCCTCGTCGGTACGGGACTTGATCGCGATCGAGACGTCCTTGTAGCCCCCGAGCTCGGCCGGCACGGCGTCGAGCACCTCGGTGGCCCAGCCGCGGCGCTCGGCGTAGCGCAGGTACATGCGCAGCAGGTCGCCGGCGAACAGCGCCGACTCCGCGCCGCCCTCCCCCGCCTTGATCTCGAGGATGACGTCCTTGTCGTCGTCGGGGTCCTTGGGCAGGAGCAGCTCGCGCAGCCGCTCCTCGAGCTCGGGCACCCGCTGCTCGAGCGCCGCGGCCTCGGCGGCGAAGGAGGCGTCCTCGTCGGCGAGCTCGCGCGCGGCGGCGAGGTCGTCACGGACGGCGTCCAGCGCGCGCTTCGTCTCCACCAGCGGGGCCAGCTGCGCGTAGCGGCGGCCCAGGCGCCGGGCGCGGGACGCGTCGGCGTGGACGGCGGGGTCGGCCAGCTCGGTCTCCAGCGCGGCGTGCTCGGCCAGCAGCCCGCTCAGCCGGTCAGGTGCGGCGTCGGTGCTGCTCATGGGAAGTCCTCTCGGGGTGGTGCACGGGGCTGGACACGACGACGGCGCCCGCCCCACGCGAGGTGGGACGGGCGCCGTCGGGTGGACTACTGGCCGGCGTTGGCGTTGCGCTTGCCGAACCGCTTCTCGAAGCGGGCCACGCGGCCGCCGGTGTCCAGGATCCGCTGCTTGCCCGTGTAGAAGGGGTGGCAGGCGGAGCAGGTCTCGACGGTCAACGTGCCGCCAGGTGCCGTGCTGCGGGTGGTGAAGGTGTTCCCGCAACCACAGGTCACCGTGGTGGTGTGGTAGTCGGGGTGGATGCCGGGCTTCATGTCGCCTCTTCCGGTGGTCTGTGCCGTTCAGGTGGTCGAACGCCGGCGGCCGGCCGGTCATTCCGGCCGCGCAGCGGGGCTCGGTCGCTCAGTATCCCTGACGCCGGCGACGTGCTGGGACGGCCCTCCTGCAGGGTCCCGGCCCGGGCGGAGCGAGGGTCGGGGGGCAGGAGGGGTCCTTCACTCGTTGCCGGGGCCGAGCGTCGTCTTCTGGATCTGCATGAGGAACTCGATGTTGTTGCGCGTCTTGCGCAGCTTGTCGAGCAGCAGCTCCAGCGCCTGCTGCGGCTCGAGCGCGGCGAGCACCCGGCGCAGCTTGATGACGATGGCCAGCTCGTCGGGCGACATGAGGATCTCCTCCTTGCGCGTGCCCGACGCGTTGACGTCGACGGCCGGGAAGACCCGCTTGTCCGCCAGGCGGCGGTCCAGCTTGATCTCCGCGTTACCGGTGCCCTTGAACTCCTCGAAGATGACCGTGTCCATCGTCGATCCGGTCTCGACCAGCGCCGAGGCGATGATGGTCAGCGAGCCGCCGTTCTCGATGTTGCGGGCGGCACCGAGGAAGCGCTTGGGCGGGTAGAGCGCCGTGGAGTCGACACCGCCGGAGAGGATGCGCCCGCTGGCGGGGGCCGCCAGGTTGTAGGCGCGGCCCAGGCGGGTGATCGAGTCCAGCAGCACGACGACGTCGTGGCCCATCTCGACCAGGCGCTTGGCGCGCTCGATGGACAGCTCCGCGACCGTGGTGTGGTCCGACGGCGGCCGGTCGAAGGTCGAGGCGATGACCTCGCCCTTCACCGAGCGCTGCATGTCGGTGACCTCCTCGGGCCGCTCGTCGACGAGGACGACCATGAGGTGGCACTCGGGGTTGTTCGTCGTGATCGCGTTGGCGATCGACTGCAGCACCATCGTCTTGCCGGCCTTGGGCGGCGACACGATGAGGGCGCGCTGCCCCTTGCCGATCGGCATGACCAGGTCGATGACCCGGGTGGTCAGCTGGTGCGGCTCGGTCTCCAGCCGCAGGCGCTCCTGCGGGTAGAGCGGGGTCAGCTTGGTGAACTCCGGGCGCTGCCGGGCCTGCTCGGGCTCCAGGCCGTTGACGGTGTCCAGCCGGACCAGCGCGTTGTACTTGTCCTTGCGCTCGCCCTCGCGGGGCTGACGGACGGCGCCGGTGATGGCGTCACCGCGGCGCAGGCCGTAGCGGCGCACCTGCGACAGCGAGACGTAGACGTCGTTCGGGCCGGTCAGGTAGCCGGAGGTGCGGACGAACGCGTAGTTGTCCAGCACGTCGAGGATGCCGGCGACCGGCAGGAGGACGTCGTCCTCGCTGATGGTCGGCTCGTTCTGGTCGAAGCGCTCGCGGTTGTTGCCGCGACGGTTGCGGTCCCGGTAACGACGCCCCCGGCGGCCGCGACCGCCCTCGAAGTCGTCGTCGTCCTCGTCGTTGCGGTTGTCGGTGCCGCGGTCGTTGCGGTTGTCGGTGCGGTTGTCCGGCCGGCCGCCGCGCTCGCCCCGGTCGGGACCGCGGTTGCCGTCCCGCTCGCCGCGGGTGGTGTCGCGGTCGGTGCGGGTGGTGTCGCGGTCGCCGCGGGTGGTGCGCTCGGCGCGGTCGCCGCCGTCCCGGGTGGCCTCGCGCTCGCGGTTGTCGCCGCGGTCGCCACGGTTGCCGCCGTCCCGCTCGCCGCGGTTGCGCCCGCGGTCGCGGTTGCGCTGCGGGCGGTCGCCCTCGGTGCGCTCGCCGTCGGTCTGCTCGGGCGCGGTGCCGGCTGCGGGCGCAGCGGTCCCGGCGCGCGGCTCGGGCGCGCTCGGCGCGACCTCGCCCGCCGGGGCGGTGCCCTCGGCCGCCGGAGCAGCGGCCTCGGCCGCCGGGGCGGTGGCCTCGGCCGGAGCGGTGCTCTCGGCCGCCGGCGCGCCGGCGGGCCGGCTGGCCGCACGACGGCGGCGCGGGGCGGCCTCGGTGCCCGCGTCGGGCGACGCGGTCAGCGGACCGCTGTTCGCGCCACCGCTGATCGGGGCCTCGAGCGGTGCGGCCGTGGCAGCCACCCCGCGCGCGGTGTCGGCGCCACGAGCGGTCGGGATGTCGGCGGGGGCCGCGTCGGTGGTGGCGCCACCAGCACCCTCGCCGCCCACCTGGCGGGCGGAGATGGCGGCGACCAGGTCGCCCTTGCGCATCCGGGCGGTGCCGGAGATGCCGAGCTCGGCGGCCAGTCGCTGCAGCTCGGGCAGCAGCATGCCGGAGAGCCCGCTGCCGCGGCGACGGGTACGGCCCGTCGTCCCAGAAGCGGCAGGTGCCTCGTCGGTGCCTGCGCCCTGCGGCGCGGTGACGAGGTCGGTGGTCTCGCTCACGTACAGGTCCTTCCCTGCGGAGACCTGCGCCTACCAGCGCAGGGGGTGATCCGGCCCCTGCCGCCCGATCTTTGAGCGGACAGCGAGGAAAGCGGGATGCAGTGGGTGCGGAGCGGTTCTGCGGCGACGGACATCAGATCGTCTGCAACGCCCCGCGCGAGGCTCGCCCGACTGGGCGGCTACGCCGTGAGCCTAGTTCGAGCTCACGAACGCGACAACACCGTGCGGTACCGGTGTGTTCCTCGTTATCGAGACGATACCTGCTGGCCGGGGCGCTGCACACGCGCACCGTGGACATCCACCCCCAGGGGGAGCACCGACCACCCCTCGGGAGTGAGATCGGCCACGTCGCGCACGCAGACCGCGCCGGCCGGGTCGTCCGCGGGGTCGTCGGGGTGCCGCCGGGTGAGCACCAGCAGGCTCGGGCCGGCGCCGGAGACCACGGCGGCGTGGCCGGCGGCGCGCAGCCGTTCGAGCAGCCGCGCGGAGTCGGGCATGGCCGCCGCGCGCTGCCGCTGGTGCAGCCGGTCCTCGGTCGCCTCGAACAGCAGCGCCGGCTCGCTGACCAGGGCGTGCACCAGCAGCGCGGCGCGCCCGGCGTTGAAGGCCGCGTCGGCGTGCGGGACGGCGTCGGGCAGCAGGCCGCGGGCGACGTGCGTGGACAGCGTCGCGTCGGGGACGAGCACCACCGGTCGCACGTCGTCGTGCACGGGGATGGTGTCGGCGCGGGCGACCCCGCCGGTCGTCCACGACAGCGTCGCCCCACCGAGCAGGCACGGGGCGACGTTGTCCGGGTGGCCCTCCAGCTCGGAGGTGAGCCGGAGCACCGCGTCGAGGTCGACGGTGTCGACCTCGGGGCACAGCGCCCAGGCGCCGAGCACGCCGGCCACGACGGCCGCCGCCGACGAGCCCATCCCCCGCCCCTGGGGGATGCCGTTCTCGGCGACGACGCGCAGGCCGGACGGCGTCCAGCCGAGCTCGTCGCACGCGGCCCGGAAGGCGCGCACCACCAGGTGCGACTCGTCCGTGGGCAGCTCCCCCGCGCCCCTGCCGGAGACCTCGACCTCCAGGCCGGACGCGACGACGCCGAACGCGACGACGTCGTGGCAGGCCAGGGCGATGCCCGCGCTGTCGAAGGCCGGCCCCAGGTTGGCGCTGGTGGCCGGGACGCGGACCCGCACCGCGTCCGGGTCGAGCTGCGCCACTACAGCCCCAGCTGGGCGGCGGCGGTCGCGGCGTCGACCGGGACGGTGACCGGGGCCGGCGCGCCGGAGATGGCCCACTCCGGGTCCTTGAGCCCGTTGCCGGTCACCGTGCAGACGACGCGCTGGCCGGGCTCGAGCTCGCCGGCCTCGGCGACCTGGAGCAGCCCGGCGACCGAGGCGGCCGACGCCGGCTCGACGAAGACGGCCTCGGTGCGGGCCAGCAGCCGGTAGGCGGCCAGGATGGCCCGGTCGGTGACGGCGTCGATGCGCCCGCCGGACTCGTCGCGGGCGGCCAGCGCCTTGGTCCAGGACGCCGGGTTGCCGATGCGGATGGCCGTGGCGATGGTCTGCGGCTGCTCGACGACCTGCCCGGTGACGATGGGCGCGGCGCCGGCGGCCTGGAAGCCCCACATCCGCGGTGTCCGGCCGGCCGTGCCGTCGGCGGCGTACTCGCGGTAGCCCTGCCAGTACGCGGTGATGTTGCCGGCGTTGCCGACCGGCAGGCAGTGGATGTCGGGGGCGTCGCCGAGGACGTCGACGACCTCGAACGAGGCGGTCTTCTGCCCCTCGATCCGGTACTGGTTGACGCTGTTGACCAGGCTGACCGGGTAGTCGATCGACAGCTTGCTGGCCAGCGCCAGGCAGTCGTCGAAGTTGCCGTCGACCTGCAGCAGCTTGGCGCCGTGCACCAGCGCCTGGGCCAGCTTGCCCAGGGCGATCTTGCCCTGCGGCACCAGGACGGCGCAGACCAGGCCGGCGCGCGCGGCGTAGGCGGCGGCGCTGGCGCTGGTGTTGCCGGTGGAGGCGCAGATGACCGCCTGCGCGCCCTCCTCCTTGGCCTTGGTGATGGCCATGGTCATCCCGCGGTCCTTGAACGACCCGGTCGGGTTGGCGCCCTCGACCTTGAGGTAGACGTCGCAGCCGGTGCGGCGGGACAGCTCCTGCGCCGGCACCAGCGGGGTCGCGCCCTCCTGGAGGGTGACCACCGGGGTGCTGTCGCTGACCGGCAGCCGCGAGCGGTAGGCCTCGATGAGGCCGGGCCACAGCGGGGACACGGTGCCCCGCACGGGCAGCTGCGTCGTCATGACAGTCCTTCCACACGCAGGATGCTGGTGACGCCGCGCACCGCGGGCATCTCCCGCAGCGCGGTCACCGTCGCCGACAGGGCGGCGTCCGGGGCGCTGTGCGTCACGATGACCAGCGTCGCGGCGTCCCCGTGCCCGTCCTGCCGCACGGTGGCGATGCTGACCCCGTGGCGGGCGAACTCCTGCGCCACCGTCGCGAGCACGCCCGGCTTGTCGGCCACGTCGAGGCTGACGTGGTACCGGGTGGGGGTCTCGGCGATCGGCCGCGCGGGCAGCCCCGCGTAGGTGGTGACGCCCGGGCCGGCGACCCCGGCGACCCGGTTGCGCGCGACGGCGACCAGGTCGCCGAGCACGGCGCTGGCGGTCGCGTCCCCGCCGGCGCCCTGGCCGTAGAACATCAGCTGCCCGGCGGCCTCGGCCTCGACGAAGACGGCGTTGAACGCGCCGCCGACCGAGGCCAGCGGGTGCGTCGTCGGGATCATCGCCGGGTGCACGCGGACGGCGACGGAGTCCCCGCCGTCCGCCAGCACCCGCTCGCAGATGGCCAGCAGCTTGACCGTGCAGCCGATCTCCGCGGCGCGGGCGACGTCGGTCGCGGTGACCGCGGAGATGCCCTCCCGGTACACGTCCGTGGCCGAGACCGGGGTGTGGAACGCCAGCGAGGCCAGGATGGCGGCCTTGGCCGCGGCGTCGAAGCCGTCGACGTCGGCGGTCGGGTCGGCCTCGGCGTACCCCAGCTCGGTCGCCTCGGCCAGGGCCTCGGTGAAGCCGTGCCCGGTCTCGGCCATCCGGGACAGGATGTAGTTGGTCGTGCCGTTGACGATGCCGACCACCCGGCGCAGCTGGTCACCGGCCAGCGACTCGCGCAGCGGGCGCAGCAGCGGGATCGCCCCGGCCACGGCGGCCTCGTAGTACAGGTCGACGCCGGCCTTGGCCGCGGCCGCGTGCAGCTCGACGCCGTCGTCGGCCAGCAGCGCCTTGTTGGCGCTGACCACCGACTTGCCCGCCTCGAAGGCGGCCAGGAGCAGCGACCGCACCGGCTCGATGCCGCCGATGACCTCGACGACCAGGTCGACGTCGTCCCGGGTCACCAGCCCGTGCGCGTCGGTGGTGAGCAGGTGCGCCGGGACGTCGGGGTGCCGGTCGGGGCGGCGGACCGCGACGCCGGCGACCTCGACCGGCCGGCCGATGCGGGCGGTGAGGTCGCCCGCCTGCTCCTCCAGCAGCCGGAGCACGGCGCTCCCGACGGTGCCGCAGCCCAGCAGCGCGACCTTCAGCGGATCACTCACGAGCGGGCTCCTGCCGGGTGCTCGGGCGCGGGCTGGTCGATCGCCGGCGAGGGCGCGGGCACGTCGGCGAGGACGGCGTCGAGGGCGAACACGTCCGACAGTGTCTGACGCCGGACGACCTCCGTGGCGACGCCCTCCCGGACGGCCACCACCGGCGGCTTGAGCAGGTAGTTGTAGTTGCTCGCCATCGACCAGCAGTAGGCGCCGGTCGCGGCGACGGCGAGCAGGTCGCCGGGCTGCACGTCGGCGGGCAGCCACAGGTCGCGGACCAGGACGTCGCCGCTCTCGCAGTGCTTGCCGACGACCCGGCACAGCGCCGGCGGGGCGTCGGAGGTCCGGTTGGCCAGCACGCAGGTGTAGGACGCGTCGTAGAGCGCGGTGCGGATGTTGTCGCTCATCCCACCGTCGACCGAGACGTAGTTGCGCACCTGCGGGGCGCCCTGCCCGCCGCTGCCCAGCCGCACCGGCTTGATGGTGCCGATCTCGTACAGCGTCACCGTGCCGGGGCCGGCGATGGCCCGCCCGGGCTCGACGGCCAGCCGTGGCACCGGCAGGTCCAGCGCCGCGCACTCGGCGGCGACGACGCTGCGCAGCCGGCGGGCGACGTCGTCGGGGCTGACCGGGTCCTCCTCCGGCAGGTAGGCGATGCCGAAGCCGCCACCGAGGTTGAGCTCCCCCAGCACCTCACCGGTGGCCTGCCACACCTGGCCGAGCAGGCCCACCACCCGGTGCGCAGCCGCCTCGAACCCGGCGGTGTCGAAGATCTGCGAGCCGATGTGGCTGTGCAGGCCGGTCAGCCGCAGGGCCGGCTCGCGGATGACCCGGACCGCGGCGGTCAGCGCGTCGCCGGTGGCCAGCGAGAAGCCGAACTTCTGGTCCTCGTGGGCGGTGGCGATGAACTCGTGGGTGTGCGCCTCGATGCCGACCGTCGTCCGGATGAGCACCGGCACCGGCGCGCCGCCGGCGGCGACCCGCGCGGCGGCCATCGGGACCAGCCGGTCGATCTCGTCGAAGGAGTCCAGGACGACGTGGCCGATGCCGGAGTCGACGGCCAGCTGCAGTTCGACGAGCGACTTGTTGTTGCCGTGCAGCGCGATCCGCTCGGCCGGGAACCCGGCGGCCAGGGCCAGGGCCAGCTCGTTGCCCGAGCAGGCGTCCAGGTGCAGGCCGTCGTCGGCGATCCAGCGGGCGACCTGCCCGCAGAGGAACGCCTTCGACGCGTAGTGCACGTCGGCGCCGTCGAAGGCGGCGGCGAAGTCCGCGGCCCGGCCGCGGAAGTCGGCCTCGTCCAGCACGAACAGCGGGGTGCCGTGCGCCCGCGCCAGCTCGGTGACCGGCCGGCCACCCAGGTGCAGCTCGCCGTCGACCCGCTGCGCCGACCGCGGCCAGACCTGCGGGTCGAGGGCGCCGAGGTCGGCCGGCGGCAGGCCGACCGACGGCGGCGGGGTCATGCCGCCGTGCAGCGGGCCGGCAGGGTGCGCTCTCACATCCGCTCCGGGGCGTCGACGCCCAGCACGCCGAGGCCGTTGCGCAGCACCACGGCGGTGGCCGCGCACAGCCACAGCCGGGCGGTGGTCAGCGGGGTCGCCTCCTCGTCGCCGCGCGGGAGCACGCGGCAGGAGTCGTAGAAGCGGTGGTAGGTGCCGGCCAGCTCCTCGAGGTAGCGGGCCACCCGGTGCGGGGCGCGCAGCTCGGCGGCCGACGTCAGCACCCGGGGGAACTCGCCGATCGCCCGCAGCAGGTCGTTCTCCCGCTCGTGGGTCAGCTCGGCGACGTCGACGCCCCCCGGGTCGCCGAGCGCCAGGCCGAGGTCGGCGGCGTTGCGCAGCACGGAGGAGATCCGGGCGTGCGCGTACTGGACGTAGAAGACCGGGTTGTCGTTGGTCTGCCGGCTCCACAGGTCGAGGTCCAGGTCGATCTGCTGGTCGACCGAGGCCCGCGCCAGGGCGTAGCGGGCGGCGTCCTTGCCGACGGCCTCGACGAGGTCCTCGAGCAGGACGACGGTGCCGGCCCGCTTGCTCATCCGCACCGGCTCGCCGTCGCGGACCAGGTTGACCAGCTGGCCGAGCAGGATCTCCAGGTTGACCTCGGGGTCGTCGCCGACCGCGGCCACCAGCGCCTTGTACCGGCCGACGTAGCCGGCGTGGTCGGCACCCAGCATGATCACGACCTTGTCGAAGCCGCGGTTGCGCTTGTCCAGGTAGTAGGCGCAGTCGGCGGCGAAGTAGGTGGGGTCGCCGTCGCTCTTGACCAGCGGACGGTCCTTGTCGTCGCCGAAGTCGGTGGTCCGCAGCCAGGTGGCGCCGTCGGCCTCGTAGACGTGGCCGTTCTCGCGCAGCCGCGCGATGGCCTTCT
Organism: Geodermatophilus siccatus; assembly: GCF_900103785.1. Lineage (GTDB taxonomy): Bacteria > Actinomycetota > Actinomycetes > Mycobacteriales > Geodermatophilaceae > Geodermatophilus > Geodermatophilus siccatus. Next base: position 241,426 of record NZ_FNHE01000001.1, read on the forward strand.
CCAGTGCACCGGTCTCGTGCAGCGTGCGCTCGCTGAAGTAGACGTCGAACTCGACGCCGAACGCGGCCAGCGTCCGCTTGATCTCGGCGAACATCAGCTCGACGCCGCGCTCCCGGAAGCGCTCCTGCTGCTGCTCCCCGGGCAGCTCCAGCACGCCGGGCTCGGCGTCGACGACCTGGGTGGCGATCTCGCCGATGTAGTCGCCGGCGTAACCGTCCTCGGGTACCGGCCGGCCGTGGGCGGCGGCCATCAGGCTGCGGGCGAACCGGTCGATCTGCGCACCGGCGTCGTTGAAGTAGTACTCCCGCGTGACGGTGGCGCCGCTGGCCTCCAGCAGCCGGCCGAGGGCGTCGCCGACGGCGGCCCAGCGGGTGCCGCCGATGTGCACCGGCCCGGTCGGGTTGGCCGAGACGAACTCCAGGTTCAGCTTCTGCCCGGCGAGGGTGTCGGTGTGCCCGTAGGCCGGGCCGGCGGTGACCGCCTCGACCGCGATGCGGCCGAGCGCGCCCTGGGCGAGGGTGACGTTGAGGAAGCCGGGCCCGGCGACGTCGACCGCGGCGATGCCGGGCCGGGCGCGCAGCTCCTCGGCGAGCACCTCGGCGACCTCGCGGGGCGGGCGGCCGGCGGGCTTGGCCAGGCGCAGGGCCACGTTGGTCGCGTAGTCGCCGTGCTCGGGGTTCTTCGGGCGCTCGACGACGACGTCCTCGGGCACCGGGACGGCCAGCGCGCCGCGGTCGACGGCGGCGGCCACGGCGGTCCGGACGACGTTCCGCAGCTGCTCGGGTGTCACCGCACGAGCGTACTGACCGGGCCCGTGCGCCCCGTGCGGCCTTCCTCACCCCGACCGGCGTTCTGCCCGGGTGCGTTCAGGTCGCGCACCTAGACTCGGCGGCCGCACCCGCCGCGCAGGAGTCGCCGCGCGGCGCACCGGCACGCGCACGGACGCGGCCGGCGAGGACACCGAGCACCGAGGAGAGGCCTTGGCCAAGGACCGCAAGCCCGAGCCCCACCGCACGCGCGGCGGAGCCGACCGGGCGGGCGCGGCAGGCGGGAGGGGCGGGCGCACGCGTCCGCCGGTGACCAACGTCGTGGCCCCGCAGCGGCCGTGGGGGCTGATCGCCGCCGCGGTCGCCGTCCTGGTGTTCGCCGCCGCCGTCCTCACCTACGCCGTCCTGCAGGTCAACGAGGCCGAGGAGGGCCGGGTCGACTCGGCCGACGAGATCCAGGGCCTGCAGACCTTCGACTACGCCGCCGGCCAGCAGCACGTCACGACCCCGGTCACCTACGAGCAGTCCCCGCCGGTGGGCGGGCCGCACGACGGCGAGTGGGCCGACTGCACCGGCACCGTCTACGACGTGCCGATCCGGCTGGAGAACGCCGTCCACAGCCTCGAGCACGGCGCCGTCTGGATCACCTACGACCCCGGCGTCGTCAGCGGCGACGCCCTGCAGACGCTCACCGACCTGACCAGCGAGTCCGGGCGGATGCTCTCCCCGAACCCCGGGCAGGACTCCCCCGTCAGCCTGCAGTCCTGGAACCACCAGCTGAAGGTCGACTCGGCCGACGACCCGCGGGTCCAGCAGTTCGCCGACTTCTTCACCTACAACCAGGAGTTCTACCCCGAGCCGGGTGCCAGCTGCGAGAACCCGCAGTTCATCAGCGACCCGCTGACCGTGGAGGACAGCAGCCGCGGCGCTGCCTCCACGACCACCGACTCCCCGACCACGCCGACGGCCGGGGCCGAGACCGGCGCGCCGTGACCGCCGGGCGCAGCCCGCTGCGGGTCCTCCTGCTGGCGGTCATCGCCGTCGGGCTGGTCCTGATCGGCGGGGGCGCGGCGGTCGCCCTGGGCATCGGCCGCGGCGAGGCGACGCCGGAGTCGGGGTCGGTGGCGGCCGGTTTCGCCCGTGACATGTCCCAGCACCACCTGCAGGGCGTGGAGATGGCGAACCTGGTGCCCGAGCGCAGCACCGACCCGGAGGTCCGCCAGCTGGCCTTCGACATCGCCGAGACCCAGCAGAACCAGGCCGGTCGGATGCAGGGCTGGCTGGCGCTGTGGGGCCTGCCGCCCAGCGGCGGGGACACCATGGCCTGGATGGGCCCGGGCAGCGGGCACGCCGGGCACGACGTGGCCCCGGCGCACGGCGGTCTGATGCCGGGGATGGCCACCGAGTCGGAGCTGGCGCAGCTGCGCTCCCTGTCGGGCACGGAGTTCGACGTCGAGTTCCTGCGGCTGATGATCCGGCACCACCAGGGCGGCTTCGACATGGCGCAGTACGCCGCCGAGCAGGCCGACGTCCCGGCCGTCGCGGACCTGGCCGGCACGATCGCCGAGACCCAGACGGCGGAGGTGACGACCATGGAGGGGATGCTCGCCGCCCGCGGCGGCACCCCGCTCCCCGCGCCCTGACGCACCGCCGTCCGGACGCCGCGGCGGGGCTGGTAGGTTCTACGACGCCCCACCGCAGAGCCCCCGTAGCTCAGGGGATAGAGCACCGCCCTCCGGAGGCGGGTGCGCAGGTTCGAATCCTGCCGGGGGCACCCAGCAGCACGAGAGGCCCCGCCGACCCGGGAACGGGTCGGCGGGGCCTCTCGCGTCCGGGGGCGCCCCCTCCGTCACCGCAGCGGTCAGGCGGCACCCGGCGGCGGCTTCCCGACCGTTCCGGATCACGGCGACGAGCTCACCTGGCTGGTGCGGCGGAACGCCGCCGACGGTGAGCGGTTCCGGTCAGGCGGCGGGATCGACGGCGACGGGCTGCAGCGGCAGCAGCAGCTGGTCGAGCGGCAGCCGGTCCCGGGCGGCCGTCTCCCGGCTGGCGAACGGCTCGGCGAGCTGCACTCCCTCGTCACGGCGCCCCAGAGCCAGCACCACGAGCGGCATGACCTCGCCGGGGGCGGCGAGGAGCGCGGCGACCCGGTCCCGGTCGAAGCCCCCGAGCTGGTGGACGACGAGGCCCTCGTGCTGCGCCTGCACCGACAGGTGCGCCACCGCCTGCCCGGTGTCGTAGACCGCCCACGGCCGGGCCGTGCCGTCCGGAGCGGCCGTCTCGGCGGCGGCGACGACGAGCGCCGAGGCGGCGTGGGCCCAGGCTCGGTTGCCGGGGGCCAGGGCATCGAGCACGCCGGCGTGCTCGGCGCTGCCCCGCAGCGCGACGGCGAACCGCCACGGCTGGGTGTTCGACGCGCTCGGCGCCCAGCGGGCGGCCTCGAGCAGGGCGGTGAGCTGGTCGACCGTGAGCTCGTGCCGGGGGTCGAGGGCGCGGGGGCTCCACCGCTCGGCGAGCAGCGGGTGCAGCGGCGCGGCGGTGGTCGCGGTCTTCGAGGTGGGCGGGTTCGTCGCGGTCATGGCGTCCGTTCCGTGTGTCGCTCGGTCGGCAGCGGGTCGAGGAGTGCACCGCGTCGCCGGATGGCTGCCCTGAGAACCTGCTTGAAGGCTCAACCATGCCGGTGTCGTGAGGTGATGCCCGGCACGCGCCGGTACGTGCCGGCCGACGAGGGGACCGGCGCCCGGCGAGCACTGGCCGGGGCGGCAGCGAGGGGCCCCGCCGTCCGCGGCGGGGCCCCTCGTCCGTCCGGGGCCGGCGTCAGGCGCGCAGCGCAGTGACGGCGGCGGCCACGGCGTCGGCCAGCGACGCCGGCGCGCGACCGAGCAGCCGGGCCAGGTCGTCGCCCTCGACCAGGAGCTCGCCGGCGGCGACGCCGCGGTCGCCGTCGGCGACGACGGCCGCGACCGGCTCGGGCAGGCCCGCGGCGACCAGGACCTGCTGGTACTGCTCGACGGGCAGGTCGGTGTAGGTCACCGTGCGGCCGGTCGCTGCGGAGACGACCTGCGCCAGTTCGGTCATGGTGAACGGCGCGCCGCCCAGCTCGTACACCGCACCGGCGTGCCCGTCGGTGGCCACGACGGCGGCGGCCGCCGCGGCGTAGTCGGCGCGGGTCGCCGCGCTGACCGCGCCGTCGCCGGCCGCTCCGGCGATGCCGTGCTCCAGGTAGACGGGCAGCTGGGCGGTGTAGTTCTCCGTGTACCAGCTGTTGCGCAGCAGCGCGTGCGGCACCCCGGCCTCGGCCAGGAGCTGCTCGGTGGCCCGGTGCTCCTCGGCCAGCAGCAGCGTGGAGGTGTCTGCGTGCGCGATGCTGGTGTAGGCGATGAACCCGACGCCGGCGGCGCGCGCCGCCGCGACGGCGTTGCGGTGCTGCCGCACGCGCTGCCCGACCTCGCTGCCGGAGACCAGCAGGAGCCGGTCGGCGCCGGCGAGGGCCTCCTCCAGCGACGCCTCGTCGTCGTAGTCGGCGGTGCGGACGACGACGCCGCGGTCGGCGAGGTCGGCGAGGGTCCCGGTGCGGCGTCCGGTGGCGACGACGTGCGCGGCCGGGACGCCGCGTTCCAGCAGCGCCTCGACGGCCAGCCGGCCCAGGTGTCCGGTGGCTCCGGTGACGACGATCGACATGTGGGTGCTCCTCGGGGCTCTCGTGCGGGGCGGACGGCGGTCCGCCCCGCACGAACCCCCCGTCCGGAGACGCATTCCCCGGCGGGAGCAGGTCCCCCGGACGGGCGGCCCTGGTCAGCTGGTGAGCAGGCCGCCCTCGACCGGCAGCGTCGTCCCGGTGACGTAGCCGCCGGCGTCACTGACCAGGAAGACCAGCGCGGCGGCCAGCTCCATGGGGTCGCCCTTGCGGCCGGCCAGGACGCGGGTCATCTGCCCCTCGATGTAGCCCTCGGGGTACTGGTCGGTCATCTCCGACTCGAAGAAGCCGGGGGCCAGCGCGTTCACCCGGATGCCCTTGCGGCCGGTCCACTGCTGCGCCAGGTCGCGGGTGAGCCCGATGAGACCGGCCTTGCTGGCCGCGTAGGCCGCCTGGGGCAGCCCGGCGGTGGTCAGCCCGAGGATGCTCGAGATGTTGACGATCGAGCTGCCCGGCTGCATCACCCGCGCGCAGGCCTGCGCCATCCAGTAGCAGCCGTTGAGGTTCACGTCGATCACCGAGCGGAACTGCTCCGGGGTCTCCCGGGTGGCCGGCACGGCGGTGCCGACGCCGGCGTTGTTGACCAGGACGTCGACCTTCCCGAACTCCGCCACGGTGGCGTCCACGAGCCCCTGGCAGTCCTCGGGCCGGGCGACGTCGGTGCGCACCGTGATCGCCCGCCGTCCGGCCGCCTCCACGGCCGCGCGGGTGTCGCCCAGCCGGTCCTCCCGGCGGGCGCCGAGCGCGACGTCGGCACCGGCCTGGGCCAGGGCACGGGCGAACACGGCACCGAGGCCGGAGGACGCCCCCGTCACGATCGCCACCCGGCCGTCCAGCCGGAACATGTCGAGGACCGTCCTGTCCGTCACGTGCACTCCCGTCGTCGTCGGTGGGCCCTGAGCCTGTCGCCCCCGCGGCCGCCCCGCCACCCGCGGCCCTCGGAACTGTGGGGTAGAGCACAGACCTCCCGGGTAGGGGCCGGACCCGTTCTGCGATCCGGTGGGGAGGACCCGTGGCCAACCTGGCACAGCACCTGCTCGACACCACGGCCGCGCACGGCGACCGGCCGGCGCTCCGGATGGACGACGCCGTCCTGACCTACGACGGGTTCTGCGAGGCCGCCGCCGGCGTGGCCGCGGGCCTGCGGCAGCGGGGCGTGCAGCCCGGCGACCGGGTCGGGATGGTGCTGCCCAACGTGCTCAGCTTCCCGGTCGTGTTCTACGGCGCGCTGATGGCCGGCGCCGCCGTCGTCCCGATGAACCCGCTGCTCAAGGCCCGCGAGGTCGAGTACTACCTGCGCGACTCGGGCGCGCGGCTCGTGGTGGCGCTGGACGCGATCGCCGAGGCGGCCACCGAGGCCGCGGCCGCCGTGGGCGTCGACGCGGTGACCGTCGGCCCGGTCGACGCCGGCGAGGCGCTGGACGGGTCCGGCGGCCGGGACCTCGAGCCACGGGAGGACCAGGACGCGGCGGTCATCCTCTACACCTCGGGGACCACCGGCCCGCCCAAGGGCGCGGAGCTGACCCACGCCAACCTGGCGGGCAACGCGCGGACCACCCGCGAGACGCTGCTCGAGAACACCCCCGACGACGTCGTCATGGGCTGCCTGCCGCTGTTCCACGTCTTCGGGCTGACCTGCGCGCTCAACGCCGCGGTCATGGGCGGCTCCTGCCTGACCCTGCTCCCGCGCTTCGACGGCGGGAAGGCCCTGTCGATCGTCGAGCGGGACCGGGTGACCGTCTTCGAGGGCGTGCCGACGATGTTCGCCGGGATGCTCCACCAGCCCGACCGCGACCGGTACGACGTCAGCAGCCTGCGGCTGTGCGTCTCCGGCGGATCCGCGATGCCGGTCGAGGTCATGCGCGGCTTCGAGGAGGCCTTCGGCTGCATCGTGCTCGAGGGCTACGGGCTCTCCGAGACCTCGCCGGTGGCCTCGTTCAACCACCCGCACGCCGAGCGCAAGCCCGGCACGATCGGCACGCCCATCCGCGGCGTGGAGATGCGCCTGGTCGACGACGAGGGCCGCGACGTCCCCAGCGGGGAGGTCGGCGAGATCGCCATCCGCGGCGAGAACGTCATGCGGGGCTACTGGGGCAAGCCCCAGGAGACGGCCAAGGCCATCCCGGACGGCTGGTTCCGCACCGGCGACCTGGCCCGGCAGGACGAGGACGGCTACTTCGCCATCGTCGACCGCAAGAAGGAGATGATCATCCGCGGGGGCTACAACGTGTACCCGCGGGAGATCGAGGAGGCGCTCTACGAGCACCCCGCGGTCGCCGAGGCCGCGTGCGTCGGCGTCCCGCACCCCGAGCTGGGCGAGGAGGTCGCCGCGGCGGTGGCCCTCAAGCCCGGGCAGCAGGCCGACCCCGACGAGCTGCGCGCCTGGGTCAAGGAGCGGGTGGCCGCCTACAAGTACCCGCGGCACGTCTGGCTGGTCGAGTCCCTGCCCAAGGGACCCACCGGCAAGATCCTCCGCCGGGCCGTCGAGGTCCCCGAGGGGGTGCGGGCGTGAGCGGACCCGCGACCGCACGCACGGACGCAGCACCCACGGTCGAGGAGGACGCGTGACCGAGCCACCGCGGTGGCGGCAGGCCTTCGACGCCGTCGAGCGCCGCGTGACCCCCCGGGCGGAGGAGGTCGTCCGCAGCGAGGCCTTCGCCGTCGGTGCCGCCCTGACCCGCCGTGCGGTCACCCTGGCCCGCGGCTCCGCCCGCGACCTGACGGCCCGCGCCTGGCACCTGCTGAACCTGCCGGCCGGGACCGACGTCAGCCGGCTGCGCGCCCAGGTCGGCGCCCTCGACCGCGAGGTCCGCCGGCTGACCCTGCAGCTCGAGGCGGCGCGACGGGAGACCGAGCGCCGCCGCACCCCCGAGGAGTCCGATGCCGACAGTGCCCAGCCCGCAGACGGTGCTCGACCGCGTCCGGCGCGACGTCGAGCGCAACGCCCTGCGCGCCCGTAACGGTCTGCGCCTGGTCAGCGGCGTCGCCCGGCCCGACGTCGGGCAGACGCCCAAGGACGTCGTCTGGCAGCGCGGCCGGACCCAGCTGTGGCACTACCGCAACGACCCCGACACCCACGGCGGGGTCCGGTACTCGCCACCGCTGCTCGTCGTGTTCAGCCTGGTCAGCCGCAGTTACATCCTCGACCTGGCGCCGGGCAACAGCTTCGTCGAGCAGCTGCTCCGCGCCGGCTTCGACGTCTACCTGCTCGACTGGGGCGAACCGGACGAGCGGGACGCCGCCAACACCCTCGAGGACTACGTCGACGACTACATCCCGGCCGGCGTCCAGCGGGTGCTGGAGGTCTCCGGGGCCGACGAGGTCACCCTGTTCGGCTACTGCTTCGGCGGCGACCTCGCCCTCCTCTACGCCGCCCACCACCCGGACGCGCCGATCCGCAGCCTCACCGTGCTGGCCACCCCGGCCGACTTCCGGCACATGGGCCCGCTGGCCGACCTGTTCCGGGTCGGCGGCCTGGAGGTGTCCGACGTGCTGGACGCCGACGGCAACGTGCCGCCCCGGGTCGTCCTGCAGGGCTTCAAGACGCTGACCCCCACCGCCGAGGTGACCCGCTACGTGACGCTGTGGGAGCGCCTCTGGAACGACGAGTACGTGGCCGGCTACCAGGCCATGACCGGCTGGTCGGACGACCACGTCCCCTTCCCCGGGGCCGCCGCGGAGGAGACGGTGCGGATGCTGGTGCGCGACAACGGGATGGTCACCGACCGGCTGGCGGTGGGCGGCGACCGCGTGCACCTGTCCGACATCCGGGTGCCGTTCCTGACCGTCCGGGCCGATCGCGACCACATCGTCCCGGCAGAGGCCAGCGCCCCCCTGATCGACCTGGTCGGCTCCCCGGACAAGCACGAGCTGCGGCTGCCGGCCGGGCACATGGGCCTGGTCGTCGGTCGGACGGCGGCCCGGACGACGGTGCCCACGATCATCGACTTCCTCCGACGGCGCAGTGAGCCGCTGCAGGGCGAGGAGGTCGCCCGGTGACCACCGTGACCCCGCTGACCGAGGCGCACTGCGAGGCCCTGGTGCGCTTCTTCGCCGACCTCCCCGAGGGCGACCGGACCTTCATCCGCGAGGACGTCACCGACCCCGAGGTCGTGCGCGGCTGGGCGGCCGGCTCACCGGGGGTCGACCGCTGGGTGGCGGTGGACGACGGCGGCCGGGTGTTCGGCTACGTCGCCGTCCTCCGGCTGCCCGGCTGGTCCGACCACGTCGGCGAGGTCCGGCTGGTGGTCTCGCCCGACCGCCGCGGCTCGGGGCTGGGGCGGGAGCTGGCCCGGCACGCCGTGGTGCACGCCCTCGAGGCCGGGCTGACCAAGCTCGTCGTCGAGGTGGTCGCCGACCAGGGGCCGGCCCTGGCGCTGTTCACCGGTCTGGGCTTCACCGGGGAGGCACTGCTGGAGGACCACATCCGCGACCGGGAGGGGAACCTGCGCGACCTCATGGTGCTGGCCCACCACGTCGACGACACCTGGGCCGGCATGGACGCGGTCGGCCTCACGGAGGCGCTCGACACGCCCTGAGGGGTCGGCGACGGGTCGTCCCGCGACCGTCTCGTCGCCGTCTCCCGGACGTTCCCGGCCCGACACCTGCGCCCGCGACGCTCCCGGTGCGAGCGGACCACCCGGGTCCGCCGCACGTCCCGGGAGGCACCGTGACCGCTGCGACCTCGTCGACCTGGCTGCGCGTCGGCGCCACCGTCGCCGCGGGCCGTCTGCGTCCGCCCGTGGGCAGCAGCCGGCGCCGCAGCGTCTGCGGCGCCGCCCGCGTGCTGACCGGCCTGGGGGTGCGCGTGGAGGTCCACGTGCCGGCCACGGCCTGGCCGCGCACCGGCACCGGGCTGCTGCTCGTGTCGAACACCGCCACCGCCCTGGACCCGCTGGCGCTGCTCACCGTCGTCCCCGGCGCCGCGGTCGCCGGGGTCCCCCACCGGCTCGCGGGGGTGCCGGTGCCGGCGGTCCCCGCGGTCTCCGCGCGGATCGCCACGCACCTGCGCCTGGGGACGCCGGTCAGCGTGCGCCCCGAGGAGGGCGTGCGGGGTGGCGCGGGTCTGGGCCGCTTCTCCCCCGCCCTGCTGGCCGCCGCGGTGGACGCCGGCGCCGCGGTGTGCCCGGTCGCCGTCCGCTGGCGCGGCGCGGCGTCCCCGCCGCCTGTCGGACGCTCGACGGTGGCGGCCATGCGCTGGCTGGCCGCCTCCCCCGGCACCGTCGCGGAGGTGCACCTGCTGCCCGCGCTGTCCTCCGCCGGCGCGACGCCGCGGGAGCTGGCGACCACGGCCGAGTACGCGGTGGCCGCGGCCCTGGAGATCCCGTCCCCGGCCCCGTCCCGAGGCTCCGGCCCCCTCCCGGGTCCCGCCCCGAGCGCGCGAGGGGTGGGGAGGAGGGGGTCCTTCTCCGAGGCGTGAGGAGGACGGGGTCCTCCTCCTACTCGGTGACCCGGCCGTCCTCGACGGTGATCCGGCGGGGGGTGTCGACGGCGGCCAGCATCCGGCGGTCGTGGGTGACCAGCAGCAGCGTGCCGCGGTAGCCGGCCAGCGCCTGCTCCAGCTGCTCGATGGCCGGCAGGTCGAGGTGGTTGGTCGGCTCGTCGAGGACCAGCACGTTGACCCCGCGGGCCTGCAGCAGCGCCAGCCCGGCCCGGGTCCGCTCCCCCGGCGAGAGGGTGTCGGCCGGGCGCAGCACGTGCTCCGCGGTGAGCCCGAACTTCGCCAGGAGGGTCCGCACGTCGGCGGTGGGCCGGTCGGGCACCTCCGCGGCGAAGGCCTCCAGCAGCGGCTCGGCGCCGAGGAACGCGCCGCGGGCCTGGTCGATCTCGCCGATCCGCACCGACGGGCCCAGCCCGCCGCGGCCCTCGTCCAGCGGCACCCGGCCCAGCAGGGCGGCCAGCAGCGTGGACTTGCCGCTGCCGTTGGGGCCGGTGATGACCACCCGGTCGCCCCAGTCCACCTGCAGGTCGACCGGGCCGAGGGTGAAGTCCCCGCGGCGCACGACCGCACCGGACAGCGTGGCGACGACCGCCCCGGCGCGCGGCGCGGCGGCGATCTCCATCCGCAGCTCCCACTCCTTGCGCGGCTCCTCGACCACCTCCAGCCGCTCGATCATCCGCTCGGTCTGCTTGGCCTTCGCCCCCTGCTTCTCCGCCGTCGCCCGGTTGTGGGCCTTGATGAACTTGTCCGGGTCCTTCTGCTTCTTGACCGCGTCCCGCACCCCCTTGGCCAGCCAGTTGCGCTGCATGCGGGCGCGCGCCTCGAGCCCGGCCCTGGTCTCGGCGTACTCCTCGTACTCCTCGCGCGCGTGCCGCCGGGCCACCTCCCGCTCGACCAGGTAGGCCTCGTAGCCGCCGTCGTGCACCCGCACCAGCTGCTGGGCGAGGTCCAGCTCCACCACGCGGGTCACCGTGCGGGCGAGGAACTCCCGGTCGTGGCTGACGACGACGATGCCGCTGCGCGCCCCGGCGACGAAGCGCTCCAGCTGCTCCAGGCCGGCCAGGTCCAGGTCGTTGGTCGGCTCGTCGAGCAGCAGCACGTCGTAGCGCGAGAGCAGCAGGCCGGCCAGCCCGACCCGCGCGGCCTGGCCGCCGGAGAGCCCGGTCGTCGCCGCGTCGAGGGACACGCCGGGCGCCACCTCGCCGACGACCTGCGCCGCGCGCTCGTCGAGGTCGGCCCCGCCGAGGGCCAGCCAGCGCTCCAGCGCCTCGGCGTAGGCGTCGTCGGCGCCGTCCGCGCCCTCGGTGAGCGCGTCGGTGGCGGCGTCCAGAGCGGCCTGCGCGGCGGCGACCCCCGTCCGGCGGGCCAGCGCCTGGCGCACCGTCTCGCCCGGCCGGCGCTCGTGCTCCTGCGGCAGGTACCCGAGGGTCGCCGTGGGCGGGCTGACGGTGACGCTGCCCGACTCGGGTGGCAGCTCACCGGCGAGCGTGCGCAGCAGTGTGGACTTGCCCGCGCCGTTGACCCCGACCAGCCCGACGACGTCGCCGGGGGCGACGACGAGGTCGAGGTCGGAGAAGAGGACGCGGGCACCGTGGCCGGCGGCCAGGCCCCGGGCGACGAGCGTGGCACTCACGGGGCACCAGGGTGCCAAGCCCGGCCGGGACGGCGCGAACGGGTTCCGCCGGCCTCAATCCTCGAGGTCGTCCTCCCCGGGGTCGTCCTCCTCGAGGACGTCGTCGGCCATCTCGTCGAGCATGCTCTCCAGCGCGGTGTCGGCCTCCCCCGGCGGGCGGCGCTGCACCCGCCAGGGCTGCAGGTCGTCGTAGCCGCGCACCGACACCCGGCGCAGCGGCCGCACCCGGTAGCGGGGCAGCCCGCGCAGCTGCCGGGCGAGGTCCCGGTCGACCAGCAGCGTGCCGGGCCGGGCGATCGAGGTGAGCCGGCTGGCCAGGTTCACCACCGGTGAGTACACGTCGCCGAGGTGGGTGAGCACGGTGCCGTACGCGGCGCCGACCCGCAGCGGCGGGCGGTCCTCGGCCTGCCAGGCCTCGGGCAGTTCCAGCCCGATCTCCACGGCGTCGATCGCCGAGACGGCGGTGTAGAGCACGCCGTCCCCCACCGTCTTGACCACCCGGCCGTGGTGGCGGGCGATGACCTCGCTCCCGATGCTCTCGAAGTCCTCCACCATCGCGCCGAGCTCCCGCCCACCCATCCCCCGGCTGCGGCTGGTGTAGCCGACCAGGTCGGCGAAGCCGACGGCGAGCTCCCGCCGGGCGACGGCAGCCGCCGGGGTGAGCAGCCGGTCGGCGTTGGCCGCCAGGTGCCGCCGCCACACGTAGGTCTGCAGCTCACGCAGCAGGGGGAAGAGGCTGCGGGCGGCGGCCACGGCCTCCTCCGGCGGGACGGCGCGCCCGCCCTCGGCGCCGCCGCGGGACAGGGCGTCGGCGAGCAGGTCGGTCTGCCAGTCGGCCAGCCGCGACAGCGACTGCCCCATGGCGCGGGCGATCGAGGCCTCGCTGCCCGGCTCGACGAAGCCCGAGTCGATGAGCGCGCGGAGCAGCTCCAGCGCCCGGACGTCGGCGTCGGTGAAGACCGGGTCGTCGTCGGCGGCGTCGGGGAAGCCGAGCGCCCGCCACAGCCGCCGGGTCCGCTCGGGGGGCAGACCGGCCATCGCGGCGATCTGCAGCCGGGTGTAGCGGCGCGGACCGTCGAGGAGCAGGCGCAGCAGCGCCTCGTGGGCGTCGCCGGCGTCCGCCACCACGTCTGGGTCCCGAGGGGTGTCCGGCAGGGCCGTCAGCCCGTGGTGTGGACGACCAGGACGTCGACCGACGAGCGTCGGGTCACGTCCGCCGGCACCGACCCGATCAGCCGGCCCTTGAGGCTGTCGAGCCCCCGGTTGCCGACGACGAGCAGGTCGGCCTGGGCGCGGGTGACGACGTCGAGCAGGGTCTCGACCGGCGAGCCGACGACGGCCATCTGCTCGACCTCCCCCGCGCCGGCCCCGACGGCCTCCTCCGCGGCGCGCCGCACGACGTCGTCCGCCGGCTCGGACCCGACCACCGGGTACGCGCCCTCGCCCCGCTGGTCCCGCGCGCGGCGCCCCTCGCGCTCGTCCGCCCGCAGCGGCAGGTAGGCGCACACGATCACCAGCCGCGCCCGGCAGGCCCCGGCGAGGGCCCCGGCACGGCGCACCGCCAGCAGCGAGGAGTCCGACCCGTCGGTCCCGACGACCACCGTGCGGTAGGCGCTCACGGACCCTCCTCGATGGCCTGCCCGGGCCGCCTCGAGCGGCACGGCTCCGGCTCGCCGGGGAGCCGGCTCACCCGCCTGACCGGGCAACCTACCGAAGACGCCGGTCACGCGGTGTGCGCGGGGTCACGCCGGGACGCGCGCGGAGCGGACCGGAGGGTGCCGTTGCGTCCGCCGGGTGCGCTTGGATGGGGACGTCGCCCGGCCGACGCGAGGAGAGCGCCATCCACCCCGGCAGCAGCCGCCACCGCGACCCCGTGCGGGTCGAGGTCCGCAGCCTCAGCAAGAGCTTCGGCGCCGTCCGCGCCGTCTCCGACCTCAGCTTCACCGTCGAGCCGGGCGCCGTCACCGGCTTCCTCGGACCCAACGGGGCCGGCAAGACGACGACGCTGCGCATGGTCCTGGGCCTCGAGCGGCCGGACACGGGGACGGCGACCTTCGACGGCGTCGCCTATCCCGACCTCCCGTCGCCCGTGCGCAGGGTCGGCGCGGTGCTCGAGACGGCGTTCCACCCGGCGCGGTCCGGGCGCAACCACCTGCGGGTGTACTGCCGGGCCGCGGGCCTGCCGGTCACGCGCGCCGACGAGGTCCTCGCCCAGGTCGGCCTGGCCGACGCCGGCCGGCGTCGCGCGGGCGGCTACTCGCTGGGGATGCGGCAGCGGCTGGCGCTGGCCACCGCGCTGCTCGGCGACCCGGCGGTGCTGGTGCTCGACGAGCCGGCCAACGGGCTGGACCCGGAGGGCATCCACTGGCTCCGCGGCTTCCTGCGCCACCTCGCGCACGACGAGGGGCGCACCGTGCTGGTCTCCAGCCACCTGCTCGCCGAGATGGAGCAGACCGCCGACCGCGTGGTCATCGTCGGCGCCGGCCGGCTGGTCCGCGAGGGCTCGCTGGCCGAGCTGCGCTCCGGCGCGCAGGGCAGCGGCGCGGTGCTGGTGCGCAGCCCCGAGGCCGGCCGGCTGGCCGAGGTCCTCGGCGCCGCTGGGTTCGCCGTCGCACCGAGCGAGGACGGCCGGGTCACGGTCACCGGGACGACGCCGGACGCCGTGGGTGCGCAGGCCTTCCGGGCCGGGGTCGAGCTGCACGAGCTGCGCGCGGAGACCAGCGGCCTGGAGGAGCTGTACTTCCGGCTCACCGCCGGCCAGGAGCAGTACGCCGCACCCCAGGGGGCCACCCGATGACCGCGCTCGTCCGCGCCGAGTGGACCAAGCTGTTCACCACCCGGGTCTGGATCGGGCTGCTGGCCGGCGCCTGCGTGATGGCCGGCGGGTTCGCCGCCCTGCTCACCGGGCTCGCCGGCCAGGAGGGTGGCCCGCCGCCCGTCGGCTCGCCCGACTACGAGGCGCTGGCCCTCGCCGTCGCGGCCAACGCCGTGGTGTTCGCGCTGATCCTCGGCATCATCGGGATGACCCAGGAGTTCCGGCACCGCACCGCGACCCCGACCTTCCTCACCACGCCCAGGCGCGGCCGGGTCGTGGTCGCCAAGCTGGTGGCCTACGCGCTGGCCGCCGTCCCGTTCGCGCTGGCGGCGGTGGCCGTGACGGTCGCGGTGGTCGTCGTCTACGCCGGGGCGCGGGGCGCCGCGCCGTCCCTGACCGGCGAGAACGCGGAGGTGCTGCTCAGCGCCGGGCTGGCGATCGTCGTGTACGCGGTCATCGGCGTGGGCCTGGGCGCGCTGCTGCGCAACCAGGTCGGGGCGATCGTCGGGGCGCTGGTCTACCTCTACGTCGTCGAGCCGCTGCTGTCGGCCTTCTCCGCCACGGCGGCGGTCTACAAGTGGCTGCCCGGCGGCGCGCTGGAGGCCATGACCACCACCTTCCGCGGCCCGCAGGCCATCGCCCCCGACCTCCTCGAGCGGTGGCAGGGCGGCCTGTTGCTGCTCGGCTACGGTCTGGTGGCGGCGCTCGTGGGCACTCTGCTCTCCGTCCGCCGCGACGTCGTCTGATGAAGCGCGACGTCGTCTGATGAAGCGCGACGTCGTCCGATGAAGGACCCCCTGCCCCCACCACTCACGAGCTCACGGCGGGGCCCTGCAGGGGCCGCGCTCCCGATCGGAACGGGGATCGCCCCATGACCACGCGCATGACCGCCCCGCGACTGGCCCGGCTGATCGCCGACGGCGACCTCGAGGCCGTGCGTGCCGCCGTCCAGGACTCCCCCCGGCTGCTGACCGCCACGGTGGAGCGCGACGGCCAGGGCGGCTGGACGCCGCTGCACCTGGCCGTCGCCGAGGGGCGCGCCGAGGTGGTGCGACTGCTGGTGGAGGCCGGCGCGGACGTCTCCGCGCGGACCGAGCACGGCCGGGACCCGCTGCACACCGCGCTGGAGTCAGCGCCCGGACTGGTCCCGCTGCTGCGCGAGCTGGGCGCCCCGGTCGACGCCGCCAGCGCCGCCTACCTCGACGACGTCGAGCGGCTGCGCGCCGAGCTGGACGCCGGTGCCCCGCTGACCGACCCGGTGACGGGGGTGGACCTGCTGACCCTCGCCGCGGCCGGCGGTGCCGCCGGCAGCACCCGGACGCTGCTGGACCGGGGCGCCCACGTCGACCACGGCGCGCTGCACGCCGCCGCGGCGAGCACCCGGCTCGAGCTGGTCCGCCTGCTGCTGACCGCCGGGGCCGACGTCAACCGGCGCGAACCCGACACCGGCCGCTCCCCGCTGCACGCGGCTGTCGCCGGCGCTCCCGGGCGCGACGCGTCCGACGTGGTCCGCGTCCTGCTGGACGCGGGAGCCGACGTCAACGCCACCACCGTCGACGGCGCCACCGCCCTCGACATCAGCCGGGTCGCCGCGGCCCGCACCCGCCGGGACGACGCAGGTCGGGCGACCACGCACGACGCCCTCGCCGACCTGCTCGTCGCACGCGGCGCCACGGACTGAGGGAGGCCCGCCCTGCCCCCCACCACTTCCGGGCTCGCGGCGGGACCCTGCAGGGGGCCGCCCGTCCTCCCCACCCCTCGCAGGCTCGGGGCGGCGCCCTGGACGGGGCCGTTTCGCACCCGGTCCGCACAGAGCTGCGGGCGTAGACTCCATCCCCGGTCCAGAGACGTGCACCGACGACGAAGAAGGCACTCGACCCCGTGTCAAGCGTGAGCTCATCCCGGCCGTCCTCCACCCCCAACTCCTCAGCGGTGGCGGGATTCGGCACCAACGAGTGGCTGGTCGAGGAGATGTACCAGCAGTACCTCGCCGATCCCTCGAGCGTGGACCAGGCGTGGCACGAGTTCTTCGCCGACTACCGGCCGGGCAGTCCGGTGTCCGCGAGCGACGACCGGGGGGCACCGGCCGCTCCGGCCGCCGAACCCGCGTCGTCCGCCCCGGCCCCCGCGCCCGCCGACCGGCAGCCGGCCCCCGCCGCCCAGCAGCCGGCCCCCGACCAGCAGCCCAGCGACGGCGCCGGCGCCCCCTCCCGGGCCACCCGCGTGCAGGAGCGCACCGAGGACACCGTGGTGGACCGGGCCGCCGACCGGAAGGCGCAGCAGGAGCCGGCCGCCAAGGCCGCGCCCGCCGCGAAGCCGGCACCGGCCGCGAAGCCCGCCGCCGCCGCCAAGGCCGACCAGCCCGCCGGTGACGGCCCGAAGCGCGTCCCGCTGCGCGGGGCGGCGGCCAGCGTCGTCAAGAACATGAACGCCTCGCTGACCGTGCCGACGGCGACCAGCGTGCGCGCGGTCCCGGCGAAGCTGCTGGCCGACAACCGCATCGTCATCAACAACCACCTGGCCCGCTCGCGCGGCGGGAAGGTCTCGTTCACCCACCTGATCGGCTACGCGCTGGTCCGTGCGCTCGACGACTTCCCGAACATGAACGCCGCCTTCGCCGAGGTCGACGGCAAGCCGACCCTGGTGCAGCCCGAGCACGTCAACTTCGGCCTGGCCATCGACCTGCCCCGGTCCGACGGCTCGCGCTCTCTGGTCGTCGCCTCCATCAAGGCCGCCGAGGAGATGGACTTCGCCCGGTTCTGGGGCGCCTACGAGGACGTCATCCGCCGCGCCCGCGCGGGCAAGCTGACCCTCGAGGACTTCTCCGGCACCACGATCAGCCTGACCAACCCGGGCACGATCGGCACGAACCACTCGGTGCCGCGGCTGACCGCCGGCCAGGGCGCGATCATCGGCGTCGGCGCCATGGAGTACCCCGCCGAGTTCCAGGGGATGAGCCCCGAGGCGCTCACCGACATGGCGGTCAGCAAGATCATCACGCTGACCTCCACGTACGACCACCGGATCATCCAGGGCGCCGAGTCCGGCGACTTCCTGCGCCGCCTGCACCAGCTGCTGCTCGGTGAGGACGGTTTCTACGACGACGTCTTCCGGTCGCTGCGCATCCCCTACGAGCCGGTGCGCTGGATGCCCGACGTGCGGGTCAGCCGCGAGGGGCAGATCGACAAGGAAGCCCGGGTCATCGAGGTCATCGAGTCCTACCGGCGCAACGGCCACCTCATGGCCGACACCGACCCGCTCGAGTTCAAGGTCCGCAGCCACCCCGACCTGGACATCCTCCAGCACGGCCTGACGCTGTGGGACCTCGACCGGAAGTTCCCCGTCGGCGGCTTCGCCGGCGAGAAGCTGATGGCGCTGCGCGACGTCCTCGGGGTGCTGCGCAACTCCTACTGCCGCACGGTCGGCGTGGAGTACATGCACATCACCGACCCCGAAGAGCGGGAGTGGATCCAGCAGCGGGTCGAGGTCAAGGCCGAGCAGCCCGACCGGGAGAAGCAGAAGCACGTGCTCGGCCGGCTCAACGCGGCCGAGGCGTTCGAGACCTTCCTGCAGACCAAGTACGTCGGCCAGAAGCGGTTCAGCCTCGAGGGCGGCGAGTCGGTCATCCCGCTGCTGGACGAGGTGCTCATCGCCGGCACCGACCACGGCCTCGACGAGGTCGCGATCGGCATGGCGCACCGCGGCCGGCTCAACGTGCTGGCCAACGTCCTCGGCAAGAGCTACGCCAAGATCTTCGGCGAGTTCGAGGGCAACATCGACCCCGGCACCGTGCAGGGCTCCGGGGACGTGAAGTACCACCTGGGCGCCGAGGGCACCTTCGAGAACCCGTTCAAGCCGGGTGCCGAGATCGCCGTCTCGCTGGCCAGCAACCCCTCGCACCTGGAGACGGTCAACCCCGTCCTCGAGGGCGTCGTCCGCGCCAAGCAGGACATGATCGACAAGGGCGAGCAGGGCTTCACCGTCCTGCCGGTCCTGCTGCACGGGGACGCGGCCTTCGCCGGCCAGGGCGTCGTCGCGGAGACGCTGAACCTCTCGCAGCTGCGCGGCTACCGCACCGGCGGCACCGTGCACGTCGTCATCAACAACCAGGTCGGCTTCACCACCAGCCCGGCGCAGTCCCGCTCGAGCCTGTACTCCACCGACGTGGCGCGGATGGTCAACGCGCCGATCTTCCACGTCAACGGCGACGACCCCGAGGCGTGCGTCCGGGTGGCGCGGCTGGCGGTCGAGTACCGGCAGGCGTTCAAGAAGGACGTCGTCATCGACCTGGTCTGCTACCGCCGCCGCGGCCACAACGAGGGCGACGACCCGTCGATGACCCAGCCGCTGATGTACGACATCATCGACCGCAAGCGCTCGGTCCGGAAGCTGTACACCGAGTCCCTCATCGGCCGCGGCGACATCACGCTGGCCGAGGCCGAGGAGGCGCTCAAGGACTACCGCGACCAGCTGGAGCGGGCCTTCGCCGAGACGCACGACGCGCAGGACACCTCGAAGCCGCAGCCGGTCATGGACCAGCCCGCGCAGGAGCAGCCGGTCGCCACGGCGATCACCACCGAGGTGCTCAAGGCGATCGGCGACGCGCACGTCTCCCTGCCGCCGGACTTCACCGTCCACCCGAAGCTCCAGCGGATGCTGGAGCGGCGCGCGGCGATGGTCAGCGAGGGCGGCATCGACTGGGCGATGGGTGAGCTGCTGGCCTTCGGGTCCCTGCTCATGCAGGGCGTCCCGGTGCGGCTGGCCGGTCAGGACTCCCGCCGCGGCACCTTCGTCCAGCGCCACTCGGTGCTCATCGACCGGGAGTCCGCCGCGGAGTACACGCCGCTGGCGAACCTGTCCCCGGAGCAGGCGAAGTTCTTCGTCTACGACTCGCTGCTCTCGGAGTACGCGGCGCTGGGCTTCGAGTACGGGTACTCGGTGGCCAACCCCAGCGCCCTGGTGCTGTGGGAGGCGCAGTTCGGCGACTTCGTCAACGGCGCCCAGATGGTCATCGACGAGTTCATCAGCTCCGGTGAGGCCAAGTGGGGTCAGCGCTCCGGCGTCACCCTGCTGCTGCCGCACGGCCTCGAGGGGCAGGGCCCGGACCACTCCAGCGGTCGCATCGAGCGGTTCCTGCAGCTGTCGGCGGAGAACAACATGACCGTCGCCAACTGCTCGACGCCGGGCAACTACTTCCACCTGCTCCGCCGTCAGGCGCTCTCGGACGTGCACCGGCCGCTGGTCGTCTTCACGCCCAAGTCGCTGCTGCGGGCCAAGGCCGCCGTCAGCCCGGTCTCGGAGTTCACCGACGAGACCTTCCGGCCGGTGCTGGCCGACCCGGGCGTGGGCGGCGAGCCGCTGGACGACGGCGCCGTGCGCCGGGTCCTGCTGTGCAGCGGCAAGGTGGCCTACGACCTGCTGGCCCAGCGGGAGGCCACCGGCACAGCCGACACCGCGGTGCTGCGCGTCGAGCAGCTCTACCCGCTGCCGGCCGAGCAGATCCGGCAGGCGCTGGAGCGCTACCCGAACGCGCAGGACGTCGTCTGGGTGCAGGAGGAGCCGGCGAACATGGGCGCCTGGCAGTTCATGGCCGTGAACCTGCCCGAGCACCTGCCGGGCGGCCGCCGCCTGCGCCGCGTCAGCCGCCCGGCGGCGGCCAGCCCGGCCGTCGGCTCGGCGAAGGTCCACGAGGTCGAGCAGAAGCGTCTCGTGGCCGAGGCCTTCGCGGACTAGTCCACCCGAGCCATGTACTTCACGGACCGGGGCCTGGAGGAGCTGGCCGACCGGCGGGGCGAGGAGCAGGTGACCCTCGCCTGGCTGGCCGACCAGATGCAGGCGTTCGTCGACCAGCACCCCGAGTTCGAGGTGCCCGTCGAGCGGCTGGCCACCTGGCTGGCCCGGGGCGGCACCGAGGACGAGGAGGACTGAGCGAGGCGCCCTTGCGAGGGCCAGCCGCGGGGACGGGGCCGGAGGCTCCTCCCCGCGGCTGAGCGGGTCGGCTCCACGCACCCGGGGCGGCACCTGCCCGCGGTGCGGTCCGGAGGACCGCGGTGTCCTGGCGCGCCTGCGTGGGGACGGCGGCCCGCGACGGCACGCTGTGTCCGTGCTCGGTCACTCGCACGCGCTCTCCGGGCTCGCCGCCGGTGCCGCGACGCTGCCGTGGGCCCCGGTCGGCGGCACCGTCGGCCAGGTCGCCTGGATCGCCGCCGTCGGCGGGATGGCCATGCTGCCCGACCTCGACCACAACGGCTCGACGGTGTCGGACATGTGGGGCCCGATCACCGACGTCCCCTCCGGTGCGGTGGGACGGCTGGCGCAGGGGCACCGCTGGGGCACCCACGACGCCGTCCTGGCCCCGCTGGCCTTCGGCGCCCTCGCGCTGGCCGCGGCGCACGCGTTCTGGTCCAGCCTGCTGCTCCTCAGCCTGGCGGTCGGGCTGGCGTTGAGGGCGCTGCACTTCGTCATCCCGGGGCGGGCGGAGAACACCGTCGTCGGCAACCTGGTGCTGTCGTGGGGTGGCGCCTGGCTGCTGCTCGAGCACTCCCCCAGCCCGGCCTGGCTGCCCTGGGCGGTCGCGCTGGGCGTGCTGACCCACATCGCCGGGGACGCGATCACGACGCAGGGCGTGCCGGTGCCGGTGCTCTGGCTGCTGCGCCGGTCACGGCTGAAGCTGACCCCGCTGCGCACCGGGGCGTCGTTGGAGAAGGTCGTGCTGGTGCCGGCGTTCGCGCTGGTGACGCTGTACTGCGTCTACCTCAACACCGACGTCCGCGCCGCGGTCGACCCGCTGCTGCAGGACCTGCGCAGCTGGGGTTGAGCAGGCGGGGGCAGGGGGCAGGGGGTCTCCCTCAGCGGGTGACGCCCTGCTCGCGGGCGCAGGCGGCCACCGCGGTGGCCACGGCCTCGGCCACCCGGCGGTCCAGCGGGCTGGGCACCACGTAGTCCGCCCGCACCTCGTCGCCCACGACATCGGCGATCGCGGTGGCCGCGGCCAGCTTCATCTCCTCGGTGATGCTGGTCGCCCCGGCGTCGATCGCGCCCCGGAAGACCCCGGGGAAGGCGAGCACGTTGTTGATCTGGTTGGGCTCGCCGCTGCGACCGGTGGCGACGACGGCCGCGTACCGGGCCGCCATCGCCGGGTCCACCTCGGGGATCGGGTTGGCGAGCGAGAACACGATGCAGTCCTGCGCCATCGAGGCGATCACCGACTCGGGCACCGACCCCCCGGACAGGCCCAGGTAGACGTCGGCGCCCTGCAGCGCACCGGCCATCGTGCCCGCGTAGCCCGCCCGGTTGGTGTTCTCCGCGAGCCAGCGCTTGATCGGCGTGAGGTCCTCCCGGCCGGTGTGCAGCACGCCCCGGGAGTCGGCCACGGCGATGTCACCGACGCCGGCCTCCAGCAGGATCTTGGTGCAGGCGACCCCGGCCGCGCCCGCGCCGGAGACGACCACCCGCAGGGACCCGAGCTCCCGGCCGACCACCCGCGCCGCGTTGCGCAGCGCGGCCAGGACGACGATCGCCGTGCCGTGCTGGTCGTCGTGCATGACCGGGATGTCCAGCCGCTCGCGCAGCCGGTCCTCGATCTCGAAGCAGCGCGGCGCGCTGATGTCCTCGAGGTTGATGCCACCGAAGGACGGCGCGATCGCCGCCACGGTCTCCACGATCGCGTCGACGTCGGACGTGGACAGCACCACCGGCACCGACGAGAGGCCGGCGAACTCGCTGAACAGGCAGGCCTTGCCCTCCATGACCGGCAGCGCCGCGGCCGGGCCGATGTCGCCCAGGCCCAGGACGGCGGTGCCGTCGGAGACCACCGCGACCACGCGCGGCGCCCAGGTGAACCGGTCGGCCAGCGTGGGCTCGGCGGCGATGGCGCTGGACACCCGGGCGACGCCGGGCGTGTAGGTGAGCGCCAGGTCGGCGACGGAGTCGATCGAGCGGGTGGGGCGTACGACCAGCTTGCCGCCCTCGTGCACCGCGAACGCCGGGTCGTCGGCGAAACGGTCGGCAGTCCCGTCGTGCTGCTGCGCGCTCATGGAACCGGGAGCGTAATCCCCCTCGCACGGTCCCGTCCCGCCGTGCGGGGGACACGGTCCGGGCGGTGGGCCGGGGCTGCGCGGTGCCGGGGACCGACCTGGTTACCGTCCAGGCGTGCAGATCCGTCAGCTCGCCGTCGGCGACGCCTACGTCCTCGACCTCGTCCCGCACGGCGACGCCCGCGGCCGGTTCACCGAGTGGTACCGCGCCGACGTGCTCGCCGACGTCGTCGGCCACGGCCTGCCGCTGGCCCAGGCCAACCACAGCGTCTCCGCCCGCGGCGTGCTGCGCGGCGTCCACTTCGCCCTCGTCCCGCCCGGCCAGGCCAAGTACGTCTACTGCCCGGCCGGCCGGGTGCTCGACGTCGTCGTCGACGTCCGGGTGGGCTCCCCCACGTTCGGCGTGCACGACGCCGTCGTCCTCGACAGCGAGCGGCCCCGTGCGGTGTACCTCGCCGAGGGCCTCGGGCACGCCTTCCTGTCGCTGGCCGACGGCAGCTCGGTCACCTACCTCGTCTCCAGCGGCTACGACCCCTCGCGGGAGTTCGGCGTCTCGCCGCTGGACCCGGCGCTGGACCTGCCGTGGCCGGACGACGTGGAGTTCGAGCTGTCGGCCAAGGACGGGCAGGCGCCCACGCTGGCCGAGGCCCGCGAGCAGGGTCTGCTGCCGACGATCGAGGAGTGCCGCGCCCGCTACGCGCAGCTGCGCACGGCCCGCTAGGCCGGACGCCCGGGCAGCCGCCCCGGCCGCGGCCACAGCCGGCCGACCACCCGGCCGACGACGACCGCCGGGCCGAACGCGCGGCTGTCGTCGGTGACGAAGGGGTTGTCCCCCTCGACCCAGTGCCCACCCGGCACCGCGCGACGCACCCGCTTGACCACCAGCAGCTCGGGCCGTGCCGGGAAGCGGGCCAGGACGACGTCGTCGTGACGCACCGTGGTCGCTCCGGTGACCCGCCGCACCAGCAGCCGGTCGCCGGAGCGGACCGTGGGGGTCATCGACGGACCGGACACCCGGGCCACGACCCAGGGCGTGACCAGCGGCTCGACGTCCGTCGTCCGCCCTGCTCCGGACGTGTCCCCGCTGCTCACCGGGAGTAGGGTCGCAGACGAACCGACCCCACAGAACCGGAGGCTCAGCCCATGCGTTTCCGCATGTTCTCCGCCGTGGAGGCCACCGCTCACTGCGACCTCCCCTGCGGCGTGTACGACCCGGCCCAGGCCCGCATCGAGGCGGAGTCCGTCAAGGCCCTCCAGGAGAAGTACCAGGCCAACGAGGACCCGGTGTTCCGCACCCGCGCCATCCTGATCAAGGAGCAGCGGGCGGACCTGGTCAAGCACCACCTGTGGGTGCTGTGGACCGACTACTTCAAGGCCCCGCACTTCGAGAAGTACCCGCAGCTGCACGAGCTGTTCAACAAGGCGACCAAGCAGGCCGGCGCCTCCGGCGCCAAGGGCAGTATGGACCCGGCCGAGGGCCAGAAGCTGCTCGACTACATCGCCGAGATCGACAAGATCTTCTGGGAGACGAAGGCCGCTGCCTGAAGAAGGGCCTCCCCGCCCCCGCCGCTCGCACGCCGGCGGCGGACCCCTGCAGGGAGGCCGCTGCACCACGTCGCGACGGCCGGCGAGCGCTCCGCTCGCCGGCCGTCGCCGTCCCGCCGCCGGGGAGGGCCTGGGGGGCATCGGGTACGCCCTGACGTCGCTGGTGCTCGCGGTGACGCCGGGCGCGGACTCGCCGCGACCGAGCGCTGACCGCCTCCCGGCCGCGGGCGATGACTTCTGCGGGCCCGGACGGTCTGCCGTGCCGAGACACCCACCCACACCCCAGGAGACCCGATGGCCGCCCGCCTGAACCCGTACCTGCACTTCGCCGGCAACGCCCGCGAGGCGATGGAGTTCTACCGCTCCGTCCTCGGCGGCGAGCTCGACGTGATGACCTTCGGTGACGTCGGCGGGGGCGGGGACCAGTTCCCCGACGACGGCGTCATGCACGCCTCCCTGCGCACCGACGGCGGACTCGAGCTGATGGCCTCCGACGGGCACGACCCGGACGCCGCCGGACCCGACCGGGTGTCGCTGTCCCTGTCCGGGGACGACGCCCCCACGCTCACCCGGTGGTTCGAGGGGCTGGCCGAGGGCGGCACGGTCGACGTCCCCCTGGAGAAGCAGGTGTGGGGCGACACCTTCGGTCAGGTGACCGACCGCTACGGCCTGCGCTGGCTGGTGAACATCGGCTCGGCCCCGGCCTGAGGAAGGACCTCGTCCGGTCGCCGTCCTCGCGTGGGCGACGACCGGTCGTCCCGGGGGCGGAGACCGTCGGTGGGAGCGACTGCTCCCCGGTACCGTCTGATCTCGATGCGTATCGACCGGGCCGGGTGGCCCTTCATCACCGGGCCCCTGGCACCCGCCGCCGTCCTCGCTGCGGCAGGCCGCGCCGGCGGGCGGCGTGGCCTGCGGCTCGCCGCCTGGCCCTTCGCTGTCCTGTCGGCCTACATGGCGCTGTTCTTCCGCGACCCGGACCGGCGCTGCGACGTCGAGGCACCGGCACCCGACGACGTCCTCTCCCCCGCGGACGGCGTGGTGATGGTCGCGGGCGAGCCCCAGGAGGGGGTGGCCCCCGAGGGCGACTGGCAGCAGGTCAGCGTGTTCCTGTCCGTCGTCGACGTGCACGTGAACCGCTCGCCCTACCACGGTGAGGTCGTGGAGAGCTCCTATCGCAAGGGCAGCTTCCTGGCCGCCTACCGCAAGGAGTCGGCGCACCGGAACGAGCGCAGCGAGCTGTGGCTGCGCGACGGCGACCGCACGGTGGTCTTCCGGCAGATCGTCGGCGTGCTCGCCCGCCGCATCGTCACCCGCACCGGCGTCGGCCGGCGGCTGGCCACCGGCGAGCGGATGGGCCTGATGAAGTTCGGCTCCCGGATGGACGTCTTCGTCCCCCGGGACTGCACGGTGCTCGTCCAGGTGGGCCAGCGGGTGCGCGGCGGCGAGACCGTCATCGCCCGCTGGTCCGACGCCCGCTGAGGAGGTCCCTGGTGCCCAGCTCCTCGTCCGGGGCCCGGCTCCCCCAGACCCGGCGGACGGCGACCGTCGAGTTCGTCCGCGGATCGGTGCGCGGCAGCCGGCGACGGGCGCTGGCGACGCTGCCCAGCCTGTTCACGCTGGCCAACATGATGTGCGGCTTCGTGGCGATCCTGGTCTCCATCCGGGGCCAGTACACGCTGGCCGCCGTCCTGGTCGGGCTCTCGGTGGTCTTCGACATCGCCGACGGCGCCGTGGCCCGGCTGGTCGGGGCGGTGACGCCCTTCGGCCTGCAGTTCGACTCGCTGGCCGACCTGGTGTCCTTCGGGCTGGCCCCGGCGCTGCTCGCCTTCACGTTGTTCTCCGAGGGCCGCGACGCCTGGGACCCGCTGGGCTGGGTCGTCTGCGGCCTGTGGGTGGCGTGCGCGGCCATCCGGCTGGCGCGCTTCAACACCACCATCGACCCGACCGCGGACAAGCGGTACTTCACCGGCATGCCGAGCCCCGGCGCGGCCGGTGTCGTGCTCGCCTCGGTGTTCGCGTTCGGCGGCCAGATGCAGGGCCGGGAGCGGCTGTGGGTGCTGCTCATCGTGGCCGTCCCGGCGCTGCTGATGGTCAGCACGATCCGCTTCCGCTCGTTCCGCTCGCTGGTCAGCCCGAAGAGCGGACGACCGTACGGGCTGATCGTCGCGGCGCTGGCCGTCGTCGTCGGCTTCGCGTTCGTGCCGGTCGTGACCGGATGCGTCCTGGCCTACGGCTACCTCCTGGCACCGGTCCTCGTGCCGGTCGTCGCCCCGCTCGGCCGGCTGGTCCCGACCCGTCTCAAGGAGCTGCTCACGTGAGCGAGCCTGCGAGCTCACGCGGAGGGCAGAGCACCGTCGGGCACGGGTCCGACGAGCCTCAGCGAGGAGGACCCGTGAGCGTCCGGCCGGTGCGCCCCGACGACGTCCCCGCCGTGGTAGACCTGGTGCGCGAGCTGGCCGAGTACGAGAAGGCCCTGCACGAGGCCCGGATGACCGAGGAGCAGCTGTCCGCGGCGCTGTTCGGCGACTCTCCCGCGCTCTTCGGGCACGTCGCCGTGGCCGACGGGGCGGTCGTCGGGATGGCGCTGTGGTTCCTCAACTTCTCCACCTGGCGCGGCACCCACGGCGTCTACCTGGAGGACCTCTACGTCCAGCCGCAGCACCGCGGCAGCGGGCTGGGCCGCGAGCTGCTGCGCACGCTCGCCGACCTGTGCGTGCAGCGCGGGTACGACCGGCTGGAGTGGTCGGTGCTGGACTGGAACACGCCCTCGATCGAGTTCTACGAGTCAGCCGGCGCGGTGCCGATGGACGAGTGGACGGTCTTCCGGCTCACCGACGACGCCCTGACCACCTTCGCGGCCGACCGCCGCGGGCCCCGCTGAGCAGGACCGAGGGGGGGTCGGCAGGATCACCGGGGTGAGCATCGACCGCAAGCCGGCGGAGTGCTGGCTGACCGACATGGACGGCGTCCTGGTGCACGAGGGCCAGGCACTGCCCGGCGCCGCGGACTTCCTCGACCGCCTGGTCGCGGCAGGCCGGCGCTTCCTCGTCCTCACCAACAACTCGATCTTCACACCGCGCGACCTCTCCGCGCGGCTGGCGAGGTCGGGCCTGCAGGTGCCCGAGGCGTCGATCTGGACCTCGGCGCTGGCGACCGCGGACTTCCTGTCCACCCAGTTGCCGGGCGGCTCGGCCTACGTCATCGGCGAGGCGGGCCTGACCACCGCGCTGTACGAGGCCGGCTACACGCTCACCGACACCGACCCGGACTACGTCGTCCTCGGCGAGACCCGCACGTACTCCTTCGAGGCCATCACCCGCGCCATCCGGCTGGTCGGCGCGGGGGCGCGGTTCATCGCGACCAACCCCGACGTCACCGGCCCCTCCCCCGAGGGCCCGCTGCCGGCCACCGGCTCGGTCGCGGCGATGATCACCCGGGCCACCGGCTCGGAGCCCTACTTCGTGGGCAAGCCCAACCCGATGATGTTCCGCAGCGCCATGAACCGGATCGAGGCGCACTCGGAGTCGACGGTCATGATCGGCGACCGGATGGACACCGACGTCGTCGCGGGCATCGAGGCCGGCCTGGACACCATCCTGGTGCTCACCGGGTCGACCCGGGCCGCCGACGTCGCACGCTTCCCGTTCCGGCCGGGCCGGGTGCTGGACTCGATCGCCGACGTCGTCGACCTCGTGTGAGGGACCACCCTTCCCCCGCGCCCCGCAAGCTCGGTGCGGGCCCCTGGAGGGTGGCCGTTCCATCACCTCACCAGCGTCAGCGGTCCTCGAACGCGAGCCGGGCCTCGGGGGTCGCCAGCAGGTACAGCTCGGTCGCCACCAGCGCCAGCAGTGGGACGCCGACCCACGCGCCACCCCACTCGAACGCCGAGTAGAAGCCGAACAGGCCCAGCAGCAGCTGCAGGAAGACGACCGGCCCGCGCGACCACGGCGACACCCGCCACAGCCCCACGGCGGCCGCGCCCAACGCGACCGCGAAGATGCCGACGTAGACCACCTCGGCGAGGGCCCGTCCGACGCTGTCAGCCGTCGAGGTGAACGTGAGGACGAGCAGCCACAGCGCGACGGCGGCCAGCCCCGCGGCCTCCACGCCGGCGACCAGCGCCGCCCGGCGCACCGCCGTCGGGGCCGCCGGTCGCTCCCGCTCCGGGCGCGGCGCCGCCGGTTCGGCCGCGCCGCCGAGCAGCCGTTCCATCCGCCGGCGGTCCCGCGACGGCCGGGCTCCGGACTGCTCGGTCACGACCGGCAGGGTACGCGCCGGGGCACCCGCGGGACGGCGTCCCGCTGGACCCGTCGAGTCCGTTCCCGCGCGCCCGTGCCACGCCAGCGCCGGGGTGGGCTGCGCCGCTGGCTAGCCTGACTGCCATGCGCGCGCTCGTGGTGGCCAACCCCGCGGCGACGACGACCAACCGCGGCGTGCGCGACCGGGTGCTCACCACCCTCGCCGGTGAGCTGCAGGTGGAGCTCGCCGAGACCACCCACCGCGGCCACGGCAGCGAGCTGGCTCGCAAGGCCTGCGTGGACGGCGTCGACGTCGTCCTCGCGCTCGGCGGTGACGGCACGGTCAACGAGGTGGTCAACGGCCTGCTGCACGACGGCCCGGGCGAGCACGTCCCGCCGCTCGCCGTGGTGCCCGGCGGGTCGACCAACGTGTTCTCCCGCGCGCTGGGCCGGGCGCGCGACCCGCTGACCGCGACCCGCGAGGTCCTCGACTCGCTGCGCGCCGGGCGCACCCGGAGCATCTCGCTCGGCACGGCCAGCGTCCGCGGCGCCACCACGGCGCCGGCCCGGCTGCCCGACCCGGCGCTGGCGCAGTCCGCCGCCGACGCCGGGGCCGCCGCCCACCCCGGGTGGAGCGAGCCGCGCTGGTTCGCCTTCTCCGCCGGGCTGGGCTTCGACGCCGACGTCATCGGCCGGGTGGAGGCCCACCGCGCCCGCGGGCTCCGCTCGACCGGGCTGCTCTACGTGCTCGAGGCGACCAGCACGTTCGTGTTCGGCCGCGAGCGCCGCGACCCGGCGATGTCGGCCCACCTGCCCGGGGGTCCGCCCCTCGACGGGCTGTTCCTGTGCCTGGTCTCGAACGTCTCCCCGTGGACCTACCTGGGCGCCCACGCGGTCAACCCGACCCCGGACGCCACCTTCGACAGCGGCCTGGACGTCTTCGCGCTCGGCCCCACGGGGATCGTCCGGATGCTGCACCACGTGCGCGAGGTGTTCGCCTCGGGGCCCGACGTCCGCGGCGGGGGTGTGCACCGCTGGCACGACCTGGACGAACTGACCCTCACCGCACGCCGTCCGCAGGGATGGCAGCTCGACGGCGACCACCTCGGGACGGCGACCGGACTGCGGGTGCGCAGCGTGCCCTCGGCGCTGACCGTCGTCGTCTAGCAACGGGAACCACACGGTTCCGCTACCGGGTCGCTG
This sequence comes from Geodermatophilus siccatus, assembly GCF_900103785.1. Taxonomy (GTDB): domain Bacteria; phylum Actinomycetota; class Actinomycetes; order Mycobacteriales; family Geodermatophilaceae; genus Geodermatophilus; species Geodermatophilus siccatus. Next base: position 270,800 of record NZ_FNHE01000001.1, read on the forward strand.
ACCTGGGCTTTCCCCACGGACACAGCCGCCTGTCAACGCACCGCGCAGGAGGTTCCGCTGGTCGAGTGGCGGGCCCTACCATGCCCGTGGTGAGCTTGCTCACGAGGGGTCGACCGATGCCCTCGTTCTGCTTGACAGGCGTCCTCGCCGTGAAAACATCGCGGTAGGAAAGCAACCTGTCGGTAACAAATGCACGAAGTCGCTGTGCCATGGCGCTGGCCACCCCGGTGCCGGCCTGCGGATCGGTCCGAGGCCGGCGACGACTGCACCACACCGTAGACGACATCGAGGAGAACACCGCCATGGACTGGCGCCACCGCGCGCTCTGCCGCGACGAGGACCCGGAGCTGTTCTTCCCCATCGGGACGAGCGGCCCCTCTCTCGTGCAGATCGAGCAGGCCAAGGGTGTGTGCCGCCGCTGCCCCGTCACCGAGTCGTGCCTCGACTGGGCACTGCGCTCGGGTCAGGACTCCGGCGTCTGGGGTGGGCTCTCGGAGGACGAGCGGCGCGCGCTCAAGCGGCGTCAGGCCCGCACCCGCGTCCGCACCGCCTGAGCACACCGCACCACGGCACCCGGGCCCCGCGCCCGGCACCACCACACTGCACGGCCGCAGGGGCCGGTCCGGGATCTCCGGACCGGCCCCTGTGTCGTCCGTGTCGCTGTCGGCCCCCGCGGTCGGTCCACCGCGACCAGGTGCCGTCCCCCAGCGATCGGTCCGCCCGCCTAACGACGGAGACGGCCCGCGCCGGGGAGGGTGAGCACCACCTCGGTGCCGGTGCGGCCGTCGGCGGGGCGGGAGGGCGGGCTGGTCATGGCGAGGCTGCCACCGAGCTCGCTGGCGACCAGCGTGCGCACGATCTGCAGGCCCAGTCCCTCGCTGGCGGAAGGGTCGAACCCCTCGGGCAGCCCCTGCCCGTCGTCCACCACGCGCACGACGAGGTCGTCACCGTCCCGCTCGGCCACCAGCTCGATGCTGCCCGGGCTGCCGTCGGGGAACGCGTGCTCCGCGGCGTTGTGCAGCAGCTCGGTGACCACCAGCACCAGCGGTGTCGCGGCGACCGCCGGCAGCTCGCCGAACTGGCCGACCCGGCGCGTCCGCGCGGCCGGGCCGACGGAGGTCAGGTCGCCCAGCATCGGCAGCACCCGGTCGAGGACGTCGTCGACGTCCACCACGTCCTCCCGGCTGCCGGCCAGGGTCTCGTGCACCACCGCGATCGACGACACCCGGCGTACCGACTCCTCCAGCGCCTCCCGGGCGGCCGGCTCGGTCATGCGGCGGGCCTGCAGCCGCAGCAGCGCGGCCACCGTCTGCAGGTTGTTCTTCACCCGGTGGTGGATCTCGCGGATGGTGGCGTCCTTGGTCAGCAGCGCGCGGTCCCGCCGGCGGACGTCGGTCACGTCGCGCACGAGGACCAGCGCGCCCTCCTCGGCACCGGGCGCCTGCAGCGGCAGCGCCCGCACCAGCAGGGTCGCCCCCACGCTGTCGACGTCCATCGGGTCGGGGAACCGCCCGGCCACCGCAGCCCGGATGCCGGCCGAGACCGCCTCGCCGGCCACCCGGTCGACCGCGGCGTCCCGGGTGAGCCGGGCCAGGTCGGCGCCGACGACGTCTCCCGTGACGCCCAGCCGGCGGTAGGCCGACAGCGCGTTGGGACTGGCGTAGACGGCCCGACCGTCGGCGTCCAGCCGCACCAGCCCGTCGCCCACGCGTGGGCTCAGCTCGGCGTCCAGCGGCTTCTCCGGCGGGAACGTGCCCGCCGAGACCATCAGGCAGAGGTCGGCGGCGATGTCGAGGTAGGTCAGCTCCAGGGTGGACGGCGACCGGGTCACCGCCAGGTTGGTGTCCCGCGCCAGGACGGCGACGACCACGCCGTCGTGGCGCACCGGCACGACCTCCCGGCGGCGCGGGGTGCTGCCCGACCAGTCCGGCTCCCCCTCGGTCACCGGGCGGCCCTCGCGGTGCGCCACCAGGAACGGCTCCGCGGCCGGACCCTCCAGCTCCGAGCCCACGAGGTCCTCGGGCTGGCTGGTGGGGGCGGTGAGCGGCCGCACCTGGGCGACGCACCACCACGCCCCGGTGGGCAGCGGCACCCACAGCGTCAGGTCGGCGAACGACAGGTCGGCCAGCAGTTGCCAGTCGGCGACCAGCCGGCGGGCGTGGTCGACCTGGGCCGGGGCGGACGCCGAGCCGCGGGTGAGGCGTTCGGAGAGGCTGTTCATGGTGAGACCGAGCGTATGACCGGCCCTGCCCGGGGCGTCTCCAGCCTGTGGGGACCCTCTCTAGGCTCGTCGCCGTGTCCCCGTCCTCCGACGCACCGGCCCTGACCGTCGACCGCGCCCGTCCCGACGACTTCCCGCGGATCGGGCAGCTGACCTCCGACGTGTACGTGGGTGGCGGGCTGGCCTCCCCCGAGTACGGCGTGCAGCTGCGCGACGTCGCGGGGCGGGCCGACCGGGCCCAACTGCTCGTCGTGCGGGACGACGAGGGCCGCGTGGTCGGCAGCGTGGCGCTGGTGCTCTCGGGTGACTTCGGCGAGGTCACCCGGTCCGGCGACGAGGCGGCGTTCCGGATGCTCGTCGTCGACCCGGCCGTGCAGGGCCGCGGGATCGGCGAGCTGCTGGTGCGGACCTGCCTGGAGCGGGCCCGCGCGGCCGGCAAGCGACGGGTGGTGCTCTCGACGGACCGGCGGATGACGGCGGCGCAGCGCCTCTACCAGCGGCTGGGCTTCACCCGGCTGCCGGAGCGCGACTGGCGGCCCGCGCCGGGCATCGACCTCCTCGTGTACGCCCTCGACCTCTGAGCTTCAGCCGTCGACGGTGGCGATGAGGTCGCCCTCCTGGAGCACCTCGCCCTCGACGACGTGCAGCTCGCGGACGGTGCCGGCCCGCTCGGTGAGGACGGGGATCTCCATCTTCATCGACTCGAGGATCACCAGGGTGTCGCCGGCCGCCACCTCGCTGCCGGGCTGCACGAGCACCTTCCAGACGCTCGACACCATCTCGGCGTGCACTTCCTCGACCGCCACCGCACCTCCCTGGGCTCGCCGTCGGTCCATCCTGGCACGCGTCAGACCTCCGCCGCGGGGCTCCCGGAGGCCAGCCGCTCGAGCACCGCGCACACCTCGGGACCGTCGTGCGGCACGCCGACCTCCGGCACCGCGTCGAGGACGTCGCTGACGGCCCGCGCGGCGGTCGCGGTGTCCCGGGCGCCGGCGCTCACGGTCGCCAGCAGCGCGTCGTACCAGCGGTCCAGCCGATCGCCGGGGTCGTAGCCGCTCACCGCGACGACCTCGACCCCGCGTCCTCCGGCGGTGTGCCGGCCCGAGCGGGGCAGCCGCCCGGTGACCCGCCCGCCCCGACCCGGCGGCAACGTCGAGCGCAGCTGGACGGTGACCGCCCGCCGCGGCGGCGCGCCCGTCCCCGAGTCGGCGGCCGAGCCGCCCGCCGCGCTGCGCAGCGCCAGCTCGACGGCGTCCACGCCGTGCGCCCGCTCCAGCACCGTCGTGTCGAGGGAGAACCCGGCCGCCACCTCGGCCAGCTCGCCGTCCGGGGCGATGCCGACGGTGACCAGGCCGCGCCAGCCGATCTCGGGCAGCCGCTTGGCCGCCGGAGGCAGCTCGAAGGGCTCGTCGGGGGTCCAGGAGACGCGGGCGATGCCGGCGGCACGGTCGCGCGACACCGGGGTCGTGCAGCGCAGACCGCCGTCGGTGACCAGGGCGAGGAACCCGCGCTCGCTGGCCGGCTCGACGCCGTCCCCGCCGAGCCGCTCCAGCACCGCGGCGGAGGGGCCCACCCAGGTGAGGCCGGCAGCCACCACCGCACCGGCCAGCCGGGCGTTGCCGGCCAGTGCCGGGGGCACCGGGAGGACCGCCCGTGCGCCGCTGCGGCGAGCTGCCTCGACGATCCGGTCCACGGCGAGGTAGGACTCCGCGGCGGGGGCCGGGCCGAGCAGGATCGCGTCGTCGGCCAGCCGCACGTGCCGGGCGTTGCGGTCGGCCTCCGAGTGGACGGCGACGGTCTTCACGTCCAGGCGTGAGCAGGCCGCCATCACCGCGCACGCGGCCGGCCCACGGCCTGCCACGAGCACGCTCTCGATCCCGACGTGTGCCACGTCCCGAACCGCCTTCCACCGACCTCGACGCGTCCCAGCCTCCCAGCCTCACCCCGCGCCCCGCCGGACCGCCACAGGGGGCCGGCGCCGCGCGGGCTCGTGAGAGGCTGGGGGTCCAGCCTGACGGGTCCACCCGGGATCGCAGCGCCAGACGTGCCCCGGGTCACCCAGAGGTGTCCAGGGGCCCGGCACCGGGCCCGCAGCAGCGACGAGGGAAGGAGGGCAGCGATGTCCAAGCGTGGACGCAAGCGGCGCTCCCGCAAGGGGAACAAGGCCAACCACGGCAAGCGCCCCAACGCCTGAAGGAGGACCACCCTTCCCCACCACGCCTCGCAGGCTCGGGCGGAGGGACCTGGAGGGTGGCCGCCGGAGCGCGGCGGGGAGACGAACGCCAGAGGCCCAGAACCCGACGGGGTTCTGGGCCTCTGGCGTTCGAGGGTCCCTCAGGCGGTGGTGGGGCGCTCCTGCGTGCGCTCCACGCTGACCCGCTCGACACTGACCTGCGTGCCGTCCTCCTCGAAGGAGACGGACGTCAGCTGCAGCTTGATCCGGTCCCGCAGGCCGGGCGGCGGGGTGTCGCCCCCGCAGCGACGGCGGACCAGGGCCTTGAACTCCTGCTCGATGCCGAACTGCCGCAGGCAGGGCGAGCAGTCCTCGAGGTGCTCGGCGATGACCTCGCGCCGGGCGGGCTCGGTCTCGTGGTCGAGGAACTCGAACACGTGGGACAGGACGTCGTCACAGGAGTCGATCGAGATCGGCTCGCCGGCGTCCGGACGCTGGTCGCTGGTCACGAACGGCTCGCCTCCTCCCCGGCACCGGCCCGGACGAAGCCGCGCTCCCGGGCGTAGTCGGCCAGCAGCTTCTGCAGCCCCCGGCGGCCGCGGTGCAGGCGGGACATCACCGTGCCGATGGGCGTGCCCATGATCTCGGCGATCTCCTTGTACGCGAACCCCTCGACGTCGGCGAGGTAGACCGCCAGGCGGAAGTCCTCCGGCAGCTGCTGGAGGGCCTCCTTGATGTCGGAGTCCGGCAGGTGGTCCAGGGCCTCGATCTCCGCCGAGCGCAGGCCGCTGGAGCTGTGCTCCTCGGCGGCGTACAGCTGCCAGTCCTGCACCTGGTCGGTGGGGTACTGCTGCGGCTGCCGTTGCTTCTTGCGGTAGCTGTTGATGTAGGTGTTTGTCAGGATCCGGTACAGCCAGGCCTTGAGGTTCGTGCCCTCGGCGAACTGGTGGAAGGCCGAGTAGGCCTTCACGAACGTCTCCTGGACCAGGTCCTCGGCGTCGGCCGGGTTGCGGGTCATCCGCAGGGCCGCCGGGTAGAGCTGGTCGAGGTACGGCAGCGCGTCCCGCTCGAAACGGGCGTCGCGCTCGGCACGGGTCTCGTCGACCTCCGTGCGGCTGCCGCCCTCGCGCGCCTCGGGCACCTCGACCGGCGAGCTCTGCTCGACGGCGTCGGCGGTCGTGGTCTCGGGCGTGCGGTCCACGGACTCCTCAGGCACCGACCGTCCTCTCTGCGGCGCCCGGACGCGGGCCACCGCCTCCGACGATCCTAGCCGCGCGGCACCCGGCCGGCCCGGGGGCCGCCGGAGCGCGGGGCGCTGGCGTGCGCTGGTGGAGAGGGTGCTGCTCACGGCCTGTCCAACCGTGCGGGCGGGGGCACCCATTCCCCGGTGTGAGGTGGAACCAGATGGGCGGCGCCGCTGGCTACGCTCCCGCAGCGTGGCGGCGACCCCCGCGGTGCGGGCTCTCGAGCGGGCCCGGGTGGCCCACACCCTGTACACCTACGACCCGGAGCACGCCGAGGGACACGGGTACGGGGAGGCCGCGGTGGCCGCGCTCGGCCAGGATCCGCGGCAGGTCTTCAAGACGCTGGTCGCCCGGGTGGACGGCGCCCTGACCGTCGCCGTCGTCCCGGTGGCCGGGAGCCTGGACCTCAAGGCGCTCGCGGCGGCGACCGGCGGGCGGAAGGCGACGATGGCCGACCCGGCCGACGCCGAGCGCACGACCGGCTACGTGCTCGGCGGCATCAGCCCGCTCGGGCAGCGCAAGGCCCTGCCGACGGTCGTCGACGAGTCCGCCCTGGGCTTCCCGACCGTCATGGTCAGCGCCGGACGGCGGGGCCTGCAGGTGGAGCTGGCACCGGCCGATCTGGTGCGGCTGACCCGCGCGCGCACCGCCGCGATCGGCCGCTGACGGCCCGGCTGCATCCCGCTCTCCCGGACGATCATGGACCCGCGGTGGCGACACGCCGTCGGTCGTGAGCGTGTCGCCACCGCAGGTCCATGATCACCGCTGGGGCGGGCACAGGGGGCGCAGGCTCGGGGCGGGAACCGGGACGGGGCCGGACTCAGGAACCGGCCGTGGCGTAGGGGGTGAGCAGCTGGTCGACCGGCGCGTGGTCGTCGGTGAGCACCTCGGCCTCCCCGACGAACTCCGCCAGCTCCGCGCCGGAGGCCACCCGCCAGTCCAGGTCCCGCCGGCCCAGCGCGGTGCCCACCGCGTCGAGCGGCAGCGGCTGCTGCGAGGCCAGGACGACGACGTTGCCGCCCTCCTCCCCCGCCAGGACGGCGTCCCGGGCGAGCAGCGCGACGTGCGGGAAGACCGCCTGCAGGGTGGCCAGCTCGGCGCGCACGAAGCCCAGCGGCGGGTGGTCGATGAGGTTGGCGACGTAGACGCCGTCGTCGGTGAGCGCTCGGTCGACCAGGCCCAGTGCCTCCACGGTGGTCAGCTGCCAGGGCACCGACAGCCCGCCGAACGCGTCGCCGACGACGAGGTCGCGCTCCCCCGGCGCCTCCTGCTCGAGCCCGACGCGGGCGTCGGCGACCTCGACGCGCAGTCCGTCGGTCTCGGTCAGCCCGAGCTGCTCGCGGTCCATCTCGACGACCCCGGGGTCGACCTCGATGACCAGGCTCTCGGTGCCCGGGCGGACGGCGGCGAGGTAGCGGGGCACGGTCGCCCCGCCGCCGCCGAGGTGCAGCGCCGACAGCGGCTCGCCCGCCGGCGCCATCGCGTCGGTGACCGCGGCGATCGCCCGGACGTAGGCGAACTCCAGGTACGTGGGGTCGGCCAGGTCGACGTAGGAGTGCCGCAGCGTGTCGAGGACCAGCACCCGGCCGCTGTCCCGCTCGGGATCGGCGGCCACCCGCGCGCAGTGGTAGGCGGTCTCGGCCTGGCAGGGGCTGGGCGCGACCGCGGCGAGCAGCGCGCCGACCACGGCCAGCAGGAGCAGCGCCGCCGGCACCCGCCCGGCCGCACCACCGGTCCGCCGCCGCAGCAGCACCCCGACCGCGATCCCCGCCAGGACGGCGACCAGGCCGGTGCCGACGAGGATGCCGCTGGTCGGGAACACCGCGACCAGCAGGAAGCCGGTGAGGAACGTGGCGGCGATCCCGCCGAGGGTGCCGATGCCCGAGAGCCGGCCCACCACCGAGCCGGTCTCGGCGAGGCTGGCCAGCTGCAGCTTGACCACCATCGGCGGCACCGCCGACAGCAGCGCCGCGGGGACGACGACGGCGACGGCGGCCAGCAGCAGCACGCTCCCGGCGTCGGCACCGGTCAACACCGACCCGGCGAAGCGCACCAGCGGCAGGACGGCGACCACGAGCGCGCCACCGGCGACCAGCAGCGGCGCGATGAGCCGGCGCGGGTCGGTGCGGTCGGCCAGGGCACCGCCCATCCAGGCCCCGACCGCGATCGCGGCCAGCGCGAAGCCGATGACCGCGGTGTTGGTCTGCAGGGTGATGCCGACGTAGGGCGCGATCAGCCGCAGCCCGGCGATCTCGAGCACCAGCACGGCGCCGGAGGCCAGGAAGGTGACGACGGCGGCCACCCAGTCCGGCAGCGCGGCCGAGCGGGCCCGGTCCGCGCTCTCGGCCAGGGCCTCCCCGGTGCCCGCCACCTCAGAAGAGCGCGGGCTGGTCGGCCGGCGCGGCGACCGTCTCGGCGCGGGCGGTCAGCTCGACGCCGTTGTTCTTCACGCTGTTGACCGCGGGGCTCACCGGCCGCACCTCCAGGCCCTCCACCAGCTCCGGCGGGGTCGGCGCGGCCAGCTCGGCGACGTCCTCGCGCGCCGGGTCCAGCCAGTCGGCCCAGCGCTCGCGGGGCAGCACGAGGGGCATCCGGTCGTGGATCTCGGTGAGCGCGCCGACGGCGGGCTGGGTGATGACCGTGCAGGTGTAGAGCCGGTCGTCGCCCTCGCCCCAGACCTCCCAGAGGCCGGCGAAGGCGAGCACCGAGCCGTCGCGCGGGGTCGTGTAGTACGGCTGCTTGCCGGGGCCGTCGAGCTTCTTGGCCCACTCGTACCAGCCGTCGGCCGGCACCAGGCAGCGGCGGGAGCGGGCGGCGCGGCGGAAGGCCGGCTTCTCGGTGAGCGACTCGACGCGGGCGTTGAGCATCCGGTTGCCGACGGACGGGTCCTTGGCCCAGGAGGGCACCAGGCCCCAGCGGACGGCGCGCAGCTCGCGGTGCGCGGCACCGGTGGGCGCCCCCTCCGCGTCGCGCTCGCGCTTGGTGCGCACGACGTAGACGTCCTTGGTGGGGGCGACGTTGTAGTCGGCCGGGAGCGGGGGCTGCCCCTCGGCCGGGACCGCGTCGAACTCCAGGACGAGGTCCTCGGGACGGCGACTGGCGGCGTAGCGGCCACACACGGCGGCACTCCTCCCTGCGGGCGGACGGCGGGCGGCGGCTCGGTCCGGCGGACCGTGATCGCGAGCGTAGATCGCCGTGCCGACATCCGCCGCCCCCTGCGCGTGCCCCGGGAGGCGAGGGGTAGGACGGGACCGGACACACCCGAGCAGCGCGACGGAGGCACAGAGCAGTGACCACCACCGAGACCGTCCCGGTCGGCAAGACCGCGAGCACCACCGGCGACCGGCCGTACGCGACGGTCAACCCGGCCACGGGCCGGACCGAGAAGGAGTTCCCCTTCCTCGACAGCGAGGAGGTCCCGGGCGTCGTCGAGAAGGCGCACGCGGCCTTCCAGGACTGGCGCCGCCGGCCGGTTGAGGAGCGTGCCGCGGTCGTCGGCCGGATCGGCGAGCTGGTGACCGAGCGCCGCGACGAGCTGGCCGCGCTCATCACCCGCGAGATGGGCAAGCCGGTCCGCGAGGCCGCCGGTGAGGCCATGCTGGTCGCCGGCATCTTCGACTACTACGCGCAGAACGGCCCCCGCTTCCTGGAGCCGCGGCCCATCGACGTCATGGACGGCGAGGCGGTCGTGGTCAACGAGCCGACCGGCGTCCTGCTGGCCATCGAGCCGTGGAACTTCCCGCTGTACCAGGTGGCCCGCGTCGCGGCGCCCAACCTGGTGCTGGGCAACGCGATCCTGCTCAAGCACGCGGAGAACAACCCGCAGACCGCGCTCGCGCTGGAGCAGCTGTTCCACGACGCCGGCGTCCCCGAGGGGGTCTACACCAACCTCTTCCTGCGCATCTCCGACGTCGAGCAGGTCATCGCCCACCCGCACGTGGCCGGTGTGACGCTGACCGGAAGCGACCGGGCGGGCAGCGCCGTGGCCTCCCTGGCCGGCAAGTACCTGAAGAAGTCGGTGCTGGAGCTCGGCGGCAGCGACCCGTTCATCGTCCTCGACGCCCCCGAGGTGGAGAAGACGGTGAAGGCCGCGGCGATGTCCCGGACCATGAACGCCGGGCAGGCCTGCATCGCCGCCAAGCGCTTCATCGTCATGGACGACGTCTACGACGAGTTCGTCAGCGGGCTCGCCGAGGTCTTCTCGGGCCTGCAGCCGGGTGACCCCAGCGACCCGTCCACGCGGCTGGGCCCGCTGTCCTCCGAGCGCGCCGCGGCCGACCTCACCGCCCAGGTGCAGGACGCGATCGACAAGGGCGCCACGGTGCTGGCCGGCGGCGGCCGCCCGGACCGCGAGGGGGCCTACGTCCACGCCACCCTGCTGGCCGACGTCACCCCGGAGATGCGCGCCTACCGCGAGGAGCTGTTCGGCCCGGTCGGCGTCGTCCACCGGGTCTCCAGCGAGGAGGAGGCGGTGCGGCTGGCCAACGACACCCCGTACGGGCTGTCGGCCACCGTCTTCAGCGGCGACGTGGAGCGTGCCCGACGGGTGGCCGACCAGGTCGACTCCGGCATGGTGTGGATCAACTCGCCGTCCGGGACGTCACCGGAGCTGCCCTTCGGCGGCGTGAAGAACTCCGGCTACGGCCGGGAGCTCTCCGAGCTGGGCATGTTCGAGTTCGCCAACCGCCGGCTGGTGCGCGTCGCGGGGGCCAAGAAGTCGAAGCCGGCGGACGCCGCGGCCGCGGGCTGAGCCCTGCCCTGTCGCGCCGGCCGGCCGGTCGGCGCGACAGGGCAGGATGGTCCCGTGAGCGAGGTCTGGACGACGCCGCACCGCGTCACCCCGGTCGATGCCGTCGTGGCGCTGCCCGGGTCGAAGTCGCTGACGGCCCGGGCGCTGGTGCTGGCCGCGCTCGCCGACGGCCCGGGCCGGCTGGTCCGGCCGCTGCGGGCTCGGGACACCGACCTGATGGCGGCGGCGCTGCGGGCCCTGGGTGTGCGGATCGAGGAGGACGGCGGGGACTGGGTCGTCACCCCCGGTCCGCTGCGCGGCCCGGCCGAGGTCGACGCCGGCCTGGCCGGCACCGTCCTGCGGTTCCTGCCGCCGGTCGCCGCCCTGGCCGACGGCCCGGTGCGGGTGGACGGCGACCCGCGGCTGCACGAGCGGCCCAACGCCGGGCTGATCGCGGCGCTGCGGGACCTCGGCGTGCAGCTGGACGACGGCGGCCGCGGACGGGCGCCGTTCACCGTGCACGGCACCGGGCGGGTGCGCGGCGGCGCGGTGACCGTGGACGCGAGCGAGTCCTCGCAGATCGTCTCCGGGCTGCTGCTGGCCGCGGCCCGCTTCGACGAGGGCCTCGACCTCGCCCTCGCCGGCGGGGTGCCGTCGATGCCGCACGTGGAGATGACCGTGGGGTCGCTGCGCGAGCGCGGTGTCGACGTCGTCCGCACCGAGCGGGGCTGGCGGGTGACCCCCGGCCCCGTCGCCGCGCGGGACGAGGTGCTCGAGCCCGACCTGTCCAACGCGGCCCCCTTCCTCGCGGCGGCGCTGGTGACCGGCGGGCGGGTGACGGTGCGCGACTGGCCCGCGGAGACCACCCAGCCCGGCGGCCGGCTGGACGTGCTGCTCGGTGCCATGGGCGCCGGCGTCGAGCGCACCGACGAGGGCCTCCGGGTCACCGGCACCGGGACCATCCGCCCGCTGGTCGCCGACCTCGGCGAGGTGGGCGAGCTGACGCCGGTGCTGGCCGCCCTCTGCGCCCTGGCCGACGGGACCTCCCGGCTGACCGGCGTGGGTCACCTGCGCGGCCACGAGACCGACCGGCTGCAGGCGCTCGACGAGGTGCTCACCGCGGTCGGCGCCCGCGTCGAGCAGCTGCCCGACGGCCTGGTGATCGAGCCGGGGCCGCACCGGGCGGCGTGCCTGGACAGCTACGCCGACCACCGGATGGTGCACGCCGCGGCCGTCCTCGGGCTGGCCGTCGAGGGCGTCGAGGTGCGCGACCCGGGTGCGGTGAGCAAGACGCTGCCGGACTTCGTGGCGCGGTGGGACGGGATGCTGGAGACGCCCGCGGGAGCCCTGCCCTGAGTCCCCGCAGGCACGACTCCCGGTCCGACGAGGACGACGTCCGGGTCCGGCCCAGCCGGCGCGGCTCCCGCCCGCGCACCCGCACCCGGCCGATGCACTCCGACGCCGTGCCGGGCCTGGTGGTCGCCGTCGACCGCGGCCGGATGACGGTGCGGATCGAGGGCCCCGACGGCGTCCCGCTCGAGGTGACCGCGATGCGCGCCCGCGAGCTGGGCCGGCACGGGGTCGTCGTCGGCGACCGGGTGCGGCTGGTCGGCGACACCAGCGGCCGGCCGGACACCCTCGCCCGCATCGTCGTCATCGAGGACCGGACGACGTCCCTGCGCCGCACCGCCGACGACACCGACCCCACCGAGCGCGTGGTGGTGGCCAACGCCGACCAGCTCGTCATCGTCACCGCGGTCGCCAACCCCGACCCCGCGCTGGGCTTCCTCGACCGCTGCGTGGTGGCCGCCTACGCCGGTGGCCTCGAGCCGCTGCTCTGCCTGACCAAGACCGACCTGGCCAGCCCGCAGCCGCTGCTCGACCGCTATGCGGGCCTGGAGGTCGACGCCGTCCCGATGTCGCGGGAGGCGCCGCTGGACCCGCTGCTGGAGCGGCTGCACGGACGGATGAGCGTGCTGGTCGGCCAGTCCGGCGTCGGCAAGTCCACGCTGGTCAACCGGCTGGTGCCCGACGCCGACCGGGCCACCGGCGAGGTCACCAAGGTGGGCAAGGGCCGGCACACGTCGTCCTCGGCGGTGCTGCTGGACCTGCCCGGTGGCGGCACGGTCATCGACACCCCGGGCATCCGCTCGTTCGGCCTGGCGCACGTGACCGCCGAGGACGTCGTCGCCGCGTTCGACGACGTCGCCGAGGCCGCGGTGGACTGCCCGCCCGGCTGCGGGCACACCGCCGAGGACCCCGACTGCGCGCTGGACGCCTGGGCCGGCGCCGGCCCGCCCGCCCGCCGCGAACGGCTGGAGAGCCTGCGCCGCCTGCTCGACGCCGTCGGCCAGCTCGGCCCCGGCTACTGAGCCGGCCGATCCGTACAAGACGGCCGCCCCGATCGGGACCAGGCTCGAGGCGTGCCCCCACCCTCAGCCCCCGAGCAGCCGCCGCGGCGGCAGCCCGGCCAGCCGGGTGACCTCGCGGGTCAGGTGCGCCTGGTCGGCGTAGCCGACGCTGACGGCCACCTCGGCCAGGGGCTCACCGCGCCGGGCCCGGTCGAGGGCGAGCTGGAAGCGGCGGATGCGGGTCAGCGTCTTCGGGCCGTAGCCGAACGCCCGCGTGCTGACCCGGTGCAGGGTCCGCAGCGGCAGGCCGGTCCGCGCGGCCACCCGCCCGACCGGGGTGCCGACGGTCAGGGATCGGTCGAGCGCCGCGGCCAGCCGCAGCGCGGCGGGGTCGGGGTCGGCCCGTCGCCACAGGGCGGCGTAGGCCCGCTCGAGCAGCTCCCCTGGACGGGAGGCGCCGCGTCCCGGGTCGGCTGCGCGGGCACCGACCAGCTCGGCGAGGTCGGTGCGGACGTCGGTGAGCTCGCTGGCGGGCCGGCCGAGCAACTCGGCCGCCGCACCCGGTGGCAGCCGCAGTCCAGCGATCTCCTCGCCGGGCGCGGTGTCGACGACGACCGCGCGGGTGTCCGGCCCGGCGACCACCAGGCGCTCACGCCACCACAGCAGGTCGACCGCGCCGTCGGGCAGCACCCGGTGCCCGGGGCCGGCCGTGACCCGCCACAGGACGGCACCCGTGCGCATCCCCCGCACCTCCCGGTAGCCGCTCACAGGCCGAGTCTGCCCCTGACCGACGAGGAGACCCCCGTGGAACAGCAGGTCCACTTCACCACCCTGGCCACCGCCGACCTCGACGCCGCCCGCCGCTTCTACGTCGACGGGCTGGGCTGGCGCCCGCTGCTCGACGTCCCCGGCGAGATCGTCTTCTTCCAGATCGCGCCCGGCACGGTGCTGGCCTTCTTCGAGGCCGGGAAGTTCGCGCAGGACCTCGGCCGCGGCCCGGCGCGGCCCGCCGTCTCCGGCGTGACGCTGGCGCACGACGTGGCCGACCGGGACGCGGTCACCGCGCTGGTCGACGTTATGGTCGCGGCCGGTGGCACGGTGCTCACCCCGCCGGAGGAGGGCGCCTTCGGCGGGGTGTTCCACGCGTTGGTGGCCGACCCGAACGGTGTCGTCTGGGAGGTCGCGCACAACCCGGGCTGGTCGGTCGGCGCCGACGGCACCGTCCACCTCGGTTAGCGCTGCCTCCGCGCCTGGCTCCGGCGCCGGCGCTCGAGCTCCAGCGGCGGCCCGTCGCGACCGTCGGCCAGCTCGGCCGGGTCCAGCTCGGCGACCCAGCGGTGGTCCTGCCACATCGGGTCCTCCAGGTGCGCCCCGTCCGGCCGCACGGCGACCAGCCCGTCGGTGCGGAGCACCGGGTCGCCCACCGGCGGGGGCGGGTCCCAGGGGCCGCTGCCCAGGACCGCGGACACGGTCGGGGTCCCGCGGACGACGTCGAGCAGCCGCGCGGCGGCGTCCTCGACGCGCAGCAGGTCCGGCCGACGCAGCCACGCGTGCACCGGCTCCGACCAGGTCCGGTCGTGCCTCCGGCGCTCGGTGAGGCGCAGCGTCGTCCAGCGCCACGGCGAGGACCGGGCGAGGGCGCGGAAGTCGTCGGCGTCGGGCACCGGAGGAGTGCGGGACCCGGCAGCCTCCCCGGCCAGCGGGTCCGCCCCGAGCGGCGACCCGTCGTGGCCACGGGACCGCGGGACCACGGGAACCCGCCACTCGACCACCTCAGCCGTCGCGGCCGGCGTCCTCCACCTCGAGGTCCCGGCCGCCGACGCCGGTCAGCGACCGGTCCGGCTCCCGCGGGGACGGCGACCAGCGCGCCGGGGAGCACCGGCCCCGCGGTGCAGGCCGGATCCACCGCTTCCCCACCGCACGGGGGCCGGGTGCCCGGACCGGTCAGGAGCTGCCGATCTGCGGGTCCCCGCAGTCGGCCTCGGCGTCGCGGCGCGAGCCGCCCCCGGGAGGATCCTCAGACGTCGACCCAGCCGCCGCTGCGCCAGTAGAGGCCGGCGTCCCGGGTGAGCAGGCCCTCGTCGACCAGGTAGCGGCGCAGCGCGGCGGTGTCGGGGTGCCACACCGCCAACAGCGCGTTGACCTCGCGCTCGGGGTAGCGGACGCCGACGTCGAAGACGCGGACCAGGTGCTCGAGCACGACCCGGCGCTTGCTCTGCTGGGCCGGGATGGACACCAGCCGGCCGTCGCGGACGAACGCGGAGAGGACGGCGTCCTCGGCGGGGTCGTCGGACAGCGGCTCGGGCGGCGGGGCGGCCTCGGCGGCGGCGCGGGCCGCGGCGCCGAACTGCTCGGTCAGCAGCTCGAGCGCGTGCCGGTCACGGCGGACCAGGCCCGCCCGGCCCAGCCGGCGCGCGGCCAGGGCGACGTCCTTCAGCGGCAGCCCGGTGGCCTCGGCGACCTCCTCGAGCGTGCCGGCGCCCAGGGCGAGGGCGGCGACGACCTTGAGCCGGGCGGGGTCGGCCAGCAGCCCGGCGATCGTCGCGGCGCGCACTCCCCGACGGTATCCGCGCATCGCCCGCGGCGGACGGGGGTAGGCCGGGGCCATGGTGAGCCCCATCGACATCCAGAAGGCCCTCAAGGGCATGGACTACCCGGCCACGAAGGAGCAGATCCTCGAGCACGCCAAGGGCGGCGACAAGGACGTGCTCGAGGCGCTGCAGAAGATCGACGACCGGGAGTACGAGGGCCCCAGCGGGGTCAGTGCCGCGGTCTTCGACTGAGCGCCCGCTAGGTTCGGTGCCCATGACACCGGGCCGGGACTACACGGGGGACATGCACCTGGCGCACGTGCTGGCCGACCAGGCGGACTCGATCAGCCTGGACCGCTTCCGTGCGCTGGACCTCCAGGTCGACACCAAGCCGGACCTCACGCCGGTCACCGACGCCGACCGGGCCGTGGAGGAACAGCTGCGCATCACGCTTGCCCGCGCGCGCACCCGCGACGCGGTGCTCGGCGAGGAGATGGGCACGACCGGCCACGGCCCGCGGCGGTGGGTGCTCGACCCGATCGACGGGACGAAGAACTTCGTGCGGGGCGTGCCCGTGTGGGCCACGCTCATCGCGCTGTTCGACGGTGACGAGCCGGTCGTCGGCCTGGTCTCCGCGCCGGCGCTCAACCGCCGCTGGTGGGCGGCCAAGGGCGTGGGGACCTGGACCGGCCGGCGGCTGGAGTCGGCGACCCGCTGCACGGTGTCCGCCGTCGGCCGGCTGGACGACGCGAGCCTGTCCTACTCCAGCCTCTCCGGCTGGGAGGAGCGCGGGCTGCTCGGCGGCTTCCTCGACCTGACGCGGTCGGTGTGGCGCACCCGCGCCTACGGCGACTTCTGGAGCTACGTGCTGCTGGCCGAGGGCGCGGTGGACCTCGCCTGCGAGCCCGAGGTCTCGGTGTGGGACCTCGCCGCCCTCGACGTCATCGTGCGCGAGGCCGGCGGGACGTTCACCGACCTCTCCGGCGTCCCCGGCCCGACCGGCGGCAGCGCGCTGGCCACCAACGGCCGGCTGCACGACGCCGCGCTGGGCCTGCTGCGCCAGCCCGACCCGGCCGCCTGAGACGCACACCGGCCCGCCCCGAGCGCGGGGCCGGCCGGTGTGCGTCCCGTTCAGCGACCGGTGCCGCGACCGCCCTGGAAGCGGCGCCGGGCGTCGTCGATCTTCGCCCGGGTCTTCGGGTCCTTGGCCAGCTGCTGGGCCTTCTCGGTGGCCTGCGCGATGACCTGCCGGCCCTTCGGCGTGTTCGCGAACTGGGTCAGCTTGTTGAACAGCGACGCCATCGCCGGTCCTCCTCCGCTCGTCCGGGCGGCCGTTCCGCCCTCCTGCGCCGGTCAACGTGCCAGCCGCGGCCCCCGTTCCGCACGCCACCGGTCGAGCGCGGCCGCCGGCTCCGGTCCCGGCCGGGTGGCTGTGCTCCTGCGTGAGCTCGCGAGCTCGCTCAGGTCGGGCGGTGCGCGAACCCGCCGCTGCGGCCGTTGCGGTCGGCCAGCAGCCCGGCCAGCGTGCTGAGCGCGATCTCGGCCGGGGTCCGGGAGCCGATGTCCAGCCCGATCGGCCGGTGCACCCGCGCCACCTCCTCGGGCGGGACGCCGAGCGCGGCCAGCGCCGCCACGTGCGGGCCCTCGTGCCGCGGGTTGCCCATCACCCCGACCCAGCGCACCCGGCGGGCGAGGGCGTCGCGCAGCACCTCGCCGAGCTCGGGACGGTGGTGGTCGGTGACGACGACGTCGGCGCCCGAGAGGTCTCCGGGGACGTCGGCCAGATCCACCGCACCGGCGCCTCGGGAGGGGTCCGGGTCGAGCAGCACCGTGCGGAAGCCCAGCTCGGGCGCCCAGCGCAGCAGCACCTCGGCCACCGGCGACGCGAACACCGCGACGAGCACCCGCCCCGTGACCTCGGGCGCCGGTGCCCCGTGGGCCACCCCGCAGTTCGGGTCGGTCACGACGGCTCCCCGAGGAAGTCGACCAGCGCCGCCGCGAAGGCCGGCGTCCGGAGGGCGGTCGAGTGGTCGCCGGGGACGACGGCCACCCGGGCACCGGGGATGGCCGCGGCGAGCGCCTCGGGGCGGTCCGCCAGCGGATCGGCGTCGCCGGCGAGGACGAGCGTGGGCGCGGTGATGGCGGCCAGGTCCACCGCACGGGTGTGCACCGCGCGGGCGTGCGCGGCCAGGGCGTGCCGGTCGGCGGCGAGGGCGTCGGCCATCCGGCGGAAGTCGACGGTGGCGGGGTCGTGCACGTCGGCGACGTCGGCCGCCTCCAGCGCGGCGGCCAGCCGGGCCATCAGGGCGGCGTGGCGCTCGGCACCACCCGGCTCGACGAACGGGGCACCGGCACCGCCGACGACCAGCCGGCGCACCCTCCGGTCGGTGGCCGCGGTCAGCATCGCGACCGTCGCGCCCATCGAGTAGCCCGCCAGGTCGAAGGAGTCGTGGCCGAGCGCGTCGGCCACCCGCCGCAGGTCGTCGGCCATCCGGCGCTCCCCGTAGGCGGCGGGGTCGTGCGGCTTGTCCGACCTCCCGTGCCCGCGGGCGTCGACGCCGACGACCTCCCGACCGGCCGACAGGAGGACGCCGACGGTCCCGGTGCCGACCCAGTTGAGCCGGGTGTCCGCGACGAAGCCGTGCTGGAGGTACACCGGCGGCAGGTCACCGGGGGCGCCCCACCGGTGCAGGGCGACCTCGACGCCGTCGGCCCCGGGCACCCGCAGCCTCGTCGCCGGCACGGTCACGCCACGCGCTCCGGGCTGTCGCCGTAGCTGTAGGAGGAGTCGACGTACCGACCGCCCTGCGCGACCCCGGGCGGGGCGATCTCCCCCAGCCGCGTGAGGTCCTCGGCCGACAGCTCGACGGCGGCGGCCGCGACGTTCTCCTCCAGGTAGCGGCGCCGCTTGGTGCCCGGGATCGGCACCACGTCGTCCCCCTGGGCGAGGACCCAGGCCAGCGCGAGCTGGCCGGGCGTGCAGCCCTTCTCCTCGGCCATCGCCCGGACGGCGTCGACCAGCCGCAGGTTGGCCGCGAAGGCCTCGCCGGTGAAGCGCGGGTGGCCGCGGCGCCAGTCGTCCTCGCCGAAGTCCTCCGGGCTGCGGATCGCACCGGTCAGGAAGCCGCGGCCCAGCGGGCTGAACGGCACGACGCCGATGCCGTGCTCGCGGGCCACGCCGAGCACCGCGTCCCCACCCGCCCCACCGCCCCCGGCCACTTCGAGGTCGCGGGTCCACAGCGACCACTCGCTCTGCAGTGCGGCGATCGGGTGGACCGCGACGGCGCGGCGGATCGAGGTGGCCGAGGCCTCCGACAGCCCGAGGTGGCGGACCTTGCCCTGCTGCACGAGGTCGGCCATCGCCCCGACGGTGTCCTCGATCGGCACCTTCGGGTCGACCCGGTGCTGGTAGTAGAGGTCGATCACGTCGACCCGGAGCCGGCGCAGGCTGGCCTCGGCGCGGGCCCGCACGTTCTCCGGGCGGCCGTCGATGTCCATGCCCCCGCGGTCGTTGCGCGACAGCGAGAACTTGGTGGCCAGCTGCACCTCGTCGCGCCGTCCGGCGATCGCCTCGCCGACCAGCTCCTCGTTGTGCCCGTCGCCGTAGACGTCGGAGGTGTCGAGGAAGGTCACGCCGAGGTCGAGCGCACGGTGGATGGTCGCGATCGACTCGCCGCGGTCGGCCGCGCCGTACATCTGGCTCATGCCCATGCAGCCCAGGCCGAGGGCGGAGACGACCAGGCCGTCGCGGCCGAGCGTGCGGGTGCCGACAGGAGGTGGAGAGGTCACCCCGGCATCCTCGTCCCGCCTCGCCCGGGCCCGCCACCGGCCGGTTACGCGGAGGCGCTCCCCGCGGCCGGGGGGCGCAGGACCACCGGCAGCGTCTCGAGGGCGTGGACGATGACGCTGCGCCGGTGGTGGAGGTCCTCCGGCGGGACGGCCAGGCGCAGGTCGGGGAACCGGTCGAGCAGCGACCGCAGGGCCACCTCCCCCTCCAGGCGCGCCAGGGGGGCACCCAGGCAGAAGTGGATCCCGTGACCGAAGGCCAGGTGCCCGCCGGTGTCGCGCTCGGGGTCGAGCAGCTCGGGCCGGTCGAAGCGTCCCGGGTCGCGGTTGGCCGCGCCCACGGACAGCGTGACCACCGACCCGGCGGGGATGGTGGTGCCCGAGTACTCGACGTCCTCGGCGGCGAAGCGCAGGGGGGCGTTGTGCACGGGGCCGTCCCAGCGCAGGAACTCCTCGACCGCCGCGGGGATCCGCTGCGGGTCGGCGAGCAGGTGCTCGCGCAGCGTGGCGTCGGTGGTCACGCCCAGCACCGCGTTGCCGATGAGGTTGGCCGTGGTCTCGTGGCCGGCGATGAGCAGCAGCACGCCCATCGCGACGACCTCCTCGGTGCTGAGCTGGTCGCCGGCCTCGGAGACCTCGACCAGAGCCGAGATCAGGGCGCCGTCCGGGGCGCGCCGCTTGCTCTCGACGAGGGCGTACAGGTACTCGGCCAGACCCGCGGTGGCCTGCTGCTGGTCGACGTCGTCGTGGTCGTCGACCAGCGCGCGCGACCAGGTGCCGAAGGCGTCGCGGTCGGTGTCGGGCACCCCGAGCAGCTCGCAGATGACGGCCATGGGCAGCGGCACCGCGTAGGTGGCAAGCAGGTCGACCGGCTCGGTCGTGGGCACGGCGTCGAGCAGGGCGGCGGCCAGTGCCTCGATGCGGGGGCGCAGCTCGGCGGTGCGCCGCGCGGTGAAGGCCCGCGAGACCAGCCGGCGCAGTCGGGTGTGGTCCGGCGGGTCGAGCAGGATCATCATCGAACCGAAGGGCCCCGGCAGGCGCGGGGCATGGGCGCGGACCTCCGGCGGCAGGGTCGCGCGGTGGTCCTTGACCAGGCGGGGGTCGGTGAAGGCCGCGCGCACGTCGTCGTAGCGCGTGACCAGCCACGTGGTGCCACCCCGGGGCAGCGCCACCTCGCGCACCGGGGCCTGTGCGCGCAGCCGCTCGTAGGCGGGATAGGGGTCGCGCCAGAAGGAGCCCTCGAAGACCGAGGCGTCGACCGCGGTCACCTCGGCACGCCCCTGGAGCCTCGGGGCTGCTCCGGTGGTCCGGACAGGGGGACCGGGAACTGGGTCACCGCCTCAGCCTCGGTGCCGCGTGCTCCGGCGGCAAGGCGGACGGCGCGTCCCCGGCGCCGTCCGCCGTGGCGCTCACACCTGCGCCAGGCCGTCGATCCGGGCGACCTCGTCGTCGGTGAGCGAGAACCCGCCGATCG
Source organism: Geodermatophilus siccatus (assembly GCF_900103785.1). Lineage (GTDB taxonomy): Bacteria > Actinomycetota > Actinomycetes > Mycobacteriales > Geodermatophilaceae > Geodermatophilus > Geodermatophilus siccatus. The sequence goes on from NZ_FNHE01000001.1 coordinate 291,309, forward strand.
CCAGGTTGGCCCGGATCCGCTCCGGGGTGGCCGACTTGGGGATGACGACGACGCCGTGCTCCACGTGCCAGCGCAGCACCACCTGCGCCGGCGTGACGCCGTGCGCGTCGGCGACCTCGCGCAGCACCGGGTCGCCGAGGTCGGTGTTCTTGAACGGGCTGTAGCCCTCGAGGACGACGCCGCGCTCCCGGAGCCCGGCCTGGAGCGCGGGGTCGTACCGCGACGGTGCCCAGCTGACCTGGTCGACCTGCGGCGTCACGCCCGTCGCCTCGGTCAGCTCGTCGACCTGCTCCAGCGAGTAGTTGCTCACGCCGATGGCCCGCGCCCGGCCGGCCTCGCGCGCGGCGACGAAGCGCTCCCAGACGTCCGGCCGGGCGCCGCCGGGCGGCCAGTGGACGAGCCACAGGTCGACCGCGTCGACGCCGAGCGCGTCGAGGGACCCCTCCAGCACCTGGTCGGCCTGGTCGGCCCGTGGCGGCGGCAGCTTGGTCGTCACGAACACCTCGTCGCGGTCGACGCCGGAGTCGCGCAGCGCCCGCCCGACCTCGGCCTCGTTGCGGTAGATCGCCGCGGTGTCGAGGTGTCGGTAGCCGGCGTCCAGGGCGGTGCGGACGGCGTCGTAGCACTCGGAGCCGTTCATCAGCCAGGTGCCGAACCCGAGCAGCGGCATGCCGGGGGCACCGTCGAGCGGGACGGTGGGGAAGCTCTCGGTCATGCCGCATCGTCCCGGCTGACCGGGTCGGCCGACAACACCCGGGGACCCGGTCAGCCGAGGAACCCGTCGACGACCACCGCCAGCTCGGGGCTCGAGGAGACGTCGTGGTGGGTGCGCCCGGGCAGGACGGCCGGCCGGGACGCCGACCGCCCCGAGCCGTCCCACCCGGCGTCGCGCAGGCCGCCGCCGAGCAGCGCGAAGAACTCGGCGGCGTGCGGGGGCGGGACGCTGTCGGCGTCGCCGTGGACCGGCCGCACCGGCGCGGTGATCCCCCGGACCCCGCGGTGCCCACCTGGTCCATGCCGGCCAGGACCTCGGGAACCAGCCGCCGTGCACGACCACCAGCGGGGTGCCGCCCTGCCCCAGGCTCCGCCGGTACACCTGCACCCACCGGTGGCCGGTGCGTACCCCTCGTCGGCCCGCAGGTCCGTCGTCGTCATGCTGGTACGACGGCTCCCGGGCCCGGGAGTCGTCGCCGGTGGTGGGATGGGGCGCCGAGCGCCCGCCGGGGGTGCCGGCCGAGGAGGTCTGCGTGCAGTACGCCGAGAGCGTCATCGAACTGGTCGGGCACACCCCGCTGGTCCGGCTGACGTCCGTGACCCGCGACCTGGGGCCGGACGCGCCCCTGGTGCTGGCCAAGGTGGAGTACCTCAACCCCGGCGGCTCGGTGAAGGACCGCATCGCCGTGCGGATGATCGACGAGGCCGAGGCCAGCGGCGCGCTGCAGCCGGGCGGGACGATCGTCGAGCCGACCAGCGGCAACACCGGCATCGGGCTGGCGCTGGTCGCCCAGCAGCGCGGCTACCGCTGCGTCTTCGTCTGCCCCGACAAGGTGGGCAAGGAGAAGATCGACGTGCTCAAGGCCTACGGCGCCGAGGTGCACGTCTGCCCGACCGCCGTCGACCCGGCCGACCCGCGCTCCTACTACTCGGTCTCCGACCGGTTGGCCCGCGAGATCCCCGGCGGCTGGAAGCCCGACCAGTACGCCAACCCGGCCAACCCGCGGTCGCACTACGAGACCACCGGGCCGGAGATCTGGGAGCAGACCGACGGCCGGGTCACCTGCTTCGTCACCGGCGTCGGCACCGGCGGCACGATCAGCGGCACCGGCCGCTACCTCAAGGAGGTCTCCGGCGGAGGGGTGCGCGTCGTCGGCGTCGACCCCGAGGGCTCGGTCTACTCCGGGGGCACCGGGCGGCCGTACCTGGTCGAGGGCGTGGGCGAGGACTTCTGGCCCGAGGCCTACGACCGCACCATCGCCGACGAGATCGTCGCCGTCAGCGACGGCGACTCCTTCGCGATGACCCGGCGGCTGGCCCGCGAGGAGGGCCTGCTGGTCGGCGGCTCCTGCGGCATGGCGGTGGCCGGCGCGCTGCGCGCCGCCGAGCGCCTGACCAAGGACGACGTCCTGGTCGTGCTGCTGCCCGACGGCGGGCGCGGCTACCTCGGCAAGATCTACAACGACGACTGGATGGCCGACTACGGCTTCCTCGAGCAGGCCACCCGGGGCACCGTCGGTGAGCTGCTCGCCGGCAAGGGCGGGACGACGCCGGAGCTGGTGCACACCCACCCCAACGAGACGGTGCGCGACGCCATCGACATCCTCCGGGAGTACGGCGTCAGCCAGCTGCCGGTGGTGCGCGCCGAGCCGCCGGTGACCGCCGGCGAGGTCGTCGGGTCGGTCGAGGAGAAGACGCTGCTCGACGCGCTGTTCGCCGGGCGGGCCAACCTCGCCGACCGGGTGGAGCGGCACATGTCCCCGCCGCTGCCGATCATCGGCTCCGGGGAGCCGGTCAGCGCCGCGGTCGCGGCCCTCGGGACGGCCGACGCGCTGCTGGTGCACGAGGAGGGCAAGCCGGCCGGCGTGGTCACCCGGCAGGACGTGCTCGGGCACCTCGCGGGGCTGGCTCCTACGGTCGACGCATGAGCTACTCCGGCTTCAACACCCGGGCCATCCACGCCGGGCAGGACCCCGACCCGGCCACCGGCGACGTCGTCGTCCCGCTGCACCTGGCGACCACCTTCAAGCAGGACGGCGTCGGCGGGCTGCGCGGCGGCTACGAGTACGCGCGCAGCGCCAACCCCACCCGGACGGCGCTGCAGGAGGCGCTGGCCGCCCTCGAGCAGGGCCGCACCGGCCTGGCCTTCGCCTCCGGCCTGGCCGCCGAGGACACCCTGCTGCGCACGGTCTGCGAGCCGGGGAGTCACGTCGTGCTCGGCGGGGACGCCTACGGCGGGACCTTCCGGCTCATCTCGAGGGTCGCCTCGCGGTGGGGCGTCGAGCACACGCCGGCCGACCTGAACGACGTCGACGCGCTGCGGGCGGCCATCCGGCCCAGCACGCGGGTGGTCTGGTGCGAGACCCCGACCAACCCGCTGCTCAACATCGCCGACATCGCGCTGGTCGCCGAGGTGGCGCACGACGCCGGGGCGCTGCTCGTCGTCGACAACACCTTCGCCTCGCCCTACCTGCAGCAGCCGCTGACGCTGGGCGCCGACGTCGTCGTCCACTCGACGACGAAGTACCTGGGCGGGCACTCCGACGTCGTCGGCGGTGCGCTGGTCGTCGGGGACGACGACGAACTGGCCGAGCGGCTCGCCTTCCACCAGAACGCGATGGGCGCCGTCTCCGGCCCGCTGGCCGACTGGCTGGTGCTGCGCGGCATCAAGACCCTCGGCGTCCGCATGGACCGGCACCAGGCCAACGCCGCCCAGGTCGCGGAGTTCCTCCTCGGCCACCCGGCGGTCGCGTCCGTGCGGTACCCGGGTCTGCCCGACCACCCCGGCCACGACATCGCCGCCAAGCAGATGTCCGGGTTCGGCGGGATGCTCTCGTTCCGGCTCGCCGGTGGGGAGGACGCCGCCCTGCGGGTCTGCGAGCGGGCGCAGGTGTTCACCCTCGCGGAGTCCCTGGGCGGCGTGGAGTCGCTGATCGAGCACCCGGCGCGGATGACCCACGCCAGCGCGGCCGGGTCGCCGCTGGAGGTGCCGGCCGACCTGGTGCGGCTCTCGGTCGGCATCGAGGACGTCGAGGACCTCGTCGCCGACCTGGACCAGGCCCTCGCCTGACACCGTGGGCGACCGCGAGGGCGAGCTGCGCGCGAGCTACCGGGGACTGGTCGCCGAGCTGGAGGCGCTGCTCTACCGGCACGACCCCGTCGGCATCGCGTTCGGCGACAACCCCGACGAGTACGCACCTGAGGCCGGCACCATCGCCGTGCGCCTGCAGGACGCCCGCACGGTCGACGACGTCCGGGCAGTCGTGCACGCGGAGTTCGTCCGCTGGTTCGACGAGGACACCGCCGGACCGGTGGAGCGGTACCACCGGGTGGCCGAGGAGATCTGGACGCTGCTCGGCCGGCGGTGATCGCCGACGTGGCGCAGCAGTCCCCGCCTGGCGCTGCGGGGCGAGGTCGGCGACCGACCGCTCACCTCGGAGCGGTGAGGATGCGGGGGCCGTCGTCGGTGACCGCCACGGTGTGCTCGACGTGCGCCGCGCGGCTGCCGTCGGCGCTGTACAGCGTCCACCCGTCGGCGGCGACCCGGTAGTCGTCGCTGCCGCCCGCCAGGAACCAGGGCTCGATCGCGATCACCAACCCCGGACGCAGCGGCAGCCCGCGGCCGGGGCGGCCCTCGTTCGGGACGGACGGCGGCTCGTGCATCGAGCGGCCCACGCCGTGACCGCCCTGGTCGGTGTTGATCCCGCACCCGCCGGCCCGGCCTACCGCGCCGATCGCCGCGGAGATGTCGCCGACCCGGTTGCCGACGACGGCCGCGGCGACCCCGGCCGCCAGCGCGCGCTCGGTGGTCGCGACGAGCTCGAGGTCCTCCGGCCGGGGCGTGCCCACCGGGAAGGTGATCGCGGCATCGCCCACCCAGCCGTCGAGGGTGGCCCCGGCGTCCACGCTGAGCAGGTCGCCGTCCTCCAGCTCCTGCGGGGTCGGGATGCCGTGCAACGCGACGTCGTTGACCGACAGGCAGACGACGCCGGGGAACGGCGGCGTGGTGGCCAGCGGCGCGTACCCGAGGAACGGCGAGGAGGCGCCGGCGTCGGCGAGGACGGCGCGGGCCACCTCGTCCAGCTGGGTGAGCCGGACACCCGGGGCCGCGGCGGCACGGACGGCGGCCAGCATGTCGGCCACGACCGCTCCGGCGGCGCGCATCGCGTCCAGCTCGCCCTGCGTGCGCAACTCGATCAACGGTCCTCCTCGGGCGGCGGGATCGGCGATCCCACACGGACACGGGCCCACGAGCGTGCGAGATCGGTGCTCTCGTCGGCGAGTCGGGAGCTCAACTCGCGAGCTGCTCCTCGAACCAGGCCCGCGCGCGGGCGTTGCCCGCCCGGCCCCGCTCCCCCGCCGCCCGCACCCGTTCGGCCAGCTCGCCGGACAGGCAGCGCGCCAGGGCGGCGTCGAGTGCCTCGGCGGTGAGCTCCTCGGCGGGCAGGACGAGCGGCCAGTCCAGCGCCGCGGCCTGGCTGGTGACCTTGGCGCCGCCGGCGATCGGGTCGCAGGCGACGACCGGCCGGCCGTGCTTGAGGCCGAGCACCAGCGCGTGCAGCCGCATGCTCACCACCACGTCGGCCCGGCGCACCAGCGCCTCGACCTGGGCCGGACGGCGGGCGTGCGGCTTCTCGTAGAGGTCCATGTCGAGCTCGAACCAGGGCAGCGCGCGGTCGGCCAGCCACTCCTCGATGGCGTCGCGGACCCGACCGGCCTGACTGCGCTCCCCGTACTCGCCCTGCACCGGCGTGAACGCCACTGCGATCACCGGCACCTGCGGCTCCGGGCCCTCGACGGCGAGGTCCGGGCGGGCCAGCCCCGCGGCGTCGCGCTCCCACACCCGGTCGAACAGGACCCGTGCGGACTCCTGCACCACCGACACGTTGACCGCCCAGCGCTGTGCGCCGGCGAAGGTCTCGGTGAGCTCGCGCAGCAGCGGCCGGTCGGCCAAGGGGCCGCTGACGAACACCAGGTGCGTGTAGGCGGCCGGGTCGACGTCCCGCCAGTCCACGCCGCGCTCCATGTACGGCGCCCAGGCGACGTCGTGGTCGACGCCCAGGTCGGTGAGCCACCGGGCCACCACGTCGGCGCCCAGTTCGTCGCCGACGGTGGCGATCACCTCGTCGAAGGAGAACCACCCGGCGACCAGCACACGCATGGTCACCAGACTCGCACCGACGGGTGACCGGGACCCGTCGGGGGAACGAGATCCTGGTCGCAGCGGTTGCCCGACCGCCGACCGACCCCGAGGAGGACCCGTGAGCGACACCGCCGGCGACCTGGACCTGTCCGCCATCGAGCGAGAGCGCACCCGGATCCGGGAGGCGCACCTCAAGCCCTCGGGCGAGCGGCCGGCGTCGACCGCACGCGGCCTGCACCACACCGCGCTGATCAGCAGCGACGTCGAGCGCACGGTCCGCTTCTACCAGGACGTGCTCGGCTTCCCGCTGACCGAGCTGATCGAGAACCGCGACTACCCCGGTTCGTCGCACTTCTTCTTCGACATCGGCAACGGCAACCTGATCGCCTTCTTCGACTTCCCCGGCCTGGACGTCGGCCCCTACGCCGAGGTGCTCGGCGGGCTGCACCACATGGCCATCAGCGTCGACCCCGAGCGCTGGTCCGAGCTGGTGCAGCGGCTGACCGCCGCCGACGTGCCGCACGAGGTGCACAGCGGCGTCTCGGTCTACTTCCGCGACCCCGACGGCGCACGCATCGAGCTGATCGCCGACCCGCTCGGTGAGATGTACGGCCACCAGGTCCTCTGAGGGGGAGCCCGTCCCGGCCGCCGCTTCAGGCGGAGGCGTCGACCAGGTCGGCGTAGTCGGGGTGCCGGTCGATCCAGGCGCGGACGAACGAGCAGCGCGGCACCACCTGCCGCCCGTGTGCCCGGACGTCGTCCAGCGCGCCGCGGACCAGCGTGCTGCCCACGCCGCTGCCCTCGGCGTCGGGGTCGACCTCGGTGTGGGTGAACACCACCCGGTCGCCCCGCCGCTGGTAGTTGGCCAGGCCGAGCACGCGGTCGCCGGCACGGGCCTCGTAGCGGCCGGCCTCGGGGACGTCGGTGACGGTGAGCTCCATGCCGGCACATTCTCCTCGGCCCCGTCCAGGGCACCGCCCCGAGCCTGCGGGGGTGGGAGGACGGGCGGCCCGGCAGGGTCCCGCCGCGAGCGCGCGAGCGGTGGGCAGGGGGTCCTGCCATCAGTCGGCGAGCCCCAGCGCCCCGGTCGGGCACTGGGCGACGGCGTCCCGGACGGCGTCCTCGTCGGCCTGCCCCGGCTGCGGCCGCAGCACCCGGACGACGCCGTCCTCCCCGACCTCGAAGACGTCCGGCGCCAGGAGCTCGCAGGTGCCCGAACCGACGCAGACGTCGAGGTCGGCCTCGACGCGCATCAGCGCCCTCGACCCAGCCGGGCCGGCAGCCGCTTGACGCCGTTGACGAACGACGACCGAAGCCGGTCCGGCTCGCCGGTGACCTCGAGGTCGGGCAACTGGTCGAGCAGCGCCCGGAAGGTCACCGCCAGCTCCCGGCGGGCCAGGTGCGCGCCGAGGCAGAAGTGCGGCCCCTTCGACCCGAACCCGACGTGCGGGTTGGGGTCACGGGCCAGGTCGAGGACCTCCGGGTCCCGGAACACGGCCGGGTCGCGGTTGGCGGCGGCGTAGAGGAGCAGGAACTTGTCGCCCTCTCGGAAGCGGTGACCGTTGACCTCGCCGTCCCGGGTGGCGGTGCGCCGCATCCAGGTGACCGGGCTGGTCCAGCGCACCACCTCCTCGACGGCGGTGCGGTCCAGCCGCGGGTCGGCCGCCCACCGCGCCCGCTGGTCGGGGTGCTCGTGCAGCGCCAGCACACCCTGGGAGATGGCGTTGCGGGTCGTCTCGTTGCCGGCGACCAGCAGCAGGATGAAGAACGACGCGATCTCCTGGTTCGACAGCCGCTCGCCGTCGACCTCGGTGGTGACCAGCGCGGTGGTGAGGTCCGACCGCGGGCGCTCCAGCCGCTCGGCGGCCAGCCGCTCCATGAGACCGGCGAGCTCCATGCCGGCCAGCAGGAAGGCGGTGACCGGGTCGTTCTCGTCCTCGATGAGCTCGGGGTCCCCGCCGGAGAGGATGACGTTGGACCGCGCGAGCACCATGGCGCGGTCCTCCTCCGGGACGCCCATCATGTCGCAGATGACCCGCAGCGGGATCGGTGCGGCGACGTCGGTGACGACGTCGATCGACCCGCCCTGCGCCTCCGCCGTCCGCCGGGCACGGGTCAGCACGTCGTCGACGACCGCACGGACGCCGTCCACCAGCTGCTCGAGCATGCGCGGGGTGAACGCCTTGGAGACGATGCGCCGGATCTTGGCGTGCCGGGGGTCGTCCATGCTGATCAGCGAGCCGTAGAACTCGTTGAGGTCGGCCGGGACGTCGGGGATGGACACCGCGCCGCGGCCCGAGCAGAAGACCTCCGGCTGCGAGCTGATCGCCTCCAGGTCGGCGTAGCGGGTGACGGCCCAGTAACCGGGCCCGACCGGGATCCCCGGCATCTCGGGCTCGGCGAAGAACGCGAAGGGTCGCTCCCTGCGCAGGGCCGCGAAGGTCGCGTACCGCACCGACGGCGGCCCGATCCACCAGTCCCGGTCGGAGAGGTCGACCGCGTCGAGGTCGACGGGCCCGGACGGAACGGCCTCAACGGTCACGGGTGCCCTCCCTGGGAGCGTCGGTGACCGCGACGTTAGGGAGCCGGCCGGTGACGCACAACACCCTCGGGGCGGCCGGCAGCACGACGACGGAGGGCCCGGTCACCGTGGTGACCGGGCCCTCCGCACGTGGTAGCGGGGACAGGATTCGAACCTGTGACCTCTGGGTTATGAGCCCAGCGAGCTACCGAGCTGCTCCACCCCGCGTCGGTGACTCCACCATACACGTCCCGCCGGGACCTCAGAGCGTGCCGGTGTAGACGACCGTCTCGGCCACCTGCGCCAGCCGGATGTTCCGCCGCATGCTCTCCTGCCGGAGCAGCTCGAAGGCCTGCTCCTCGGGGACGTGCAGCCGCTCGAGCAGGATGCCGACGGCCATCCCGATGCGGCGGTTGCTCGCCAACGCCCGTTCGAGGTTGTCGGCCCGGCGCTCGGCCGTCTCCGCCCGGGCGCGCAGCTCGGCGAGCTCGGTGGCGCTCGCCGCAGCGGCCGACCGTCCACCGCGGTCGGTGAGTTCCCGGTGCTGCTGCCGCCTCGTCTCGATCTGGACCCGCAGCTCCGCGGCGCGGACCCGTGCCTCCTGGTTCCAGGTCCGCAGCGCTGGCAGGTCCACGGACGACGGCTCGCCGGTCTCGGTGCTGTGGGTCATCGGGGGTCGTCGGCTCCCTGGGGCGCGGGCAGCAGGGGCACTGGGCTGGACCCCGGCTGTAGTGACTCCAGTATGGCCACCCCCCGGTCCGCCGCCGCCGACCGCGGGGCGTCAGACGGGTTCCGGCGCTCCGGCCCGGGCCGGCTCCCCGGCGTCCGACGCCGTCCTCCCGGGCAGGGTCCGGCGTGCCCGGCCCCGCACCAGCCGCGACAGGGCCGTGGTCTGACCGAACGCCGCCGTCAGCCGGTCGAGGAAGATCGCGAGCAGGACGACGGCGAGACCGCCCTCGAACCCGGAGGCGACGTCGAGCTGGGTCACCGCCCGGACCACGACCGCGCCGAGACCCGCGGCGCCGAGCAGTCCGGCCGTGACCACCATCGACAGCGCCAGCATGATCACCTGGTTGATGCCGGCCATGATCGACGGCAGCGCGAGCGGCAGCTGGACCTCCCGCAGGATCTGGCCGGGCCGGGCACCGAAGGCGTGTGCCGCCTCCACGACCTCCCGGTCGACCTGCCGGATGCCGAGCTCGGTCAGCCGCACGCCGGGCGGGATGGCGAACAGGATCGTCGCCACGACGCCGGGCACGACGCCCACGCCGAAGAAGAACACGGCCGGGATGAGGTAGACGAACACCGGCGTCGTCTGCATGGAGTCCAGCACCGGCCGGACGACGACGCTGACCGCCCGGTTCCGGGCCGCCAGGATGCCGATCGGCACCCCGATCGCCGTGGCGATCACCGCCGCCACCAGGACCAGCGCGAGGGTCTGCATCGTCTCGACCCACAGCTCCAGCGAGACCACGAGCAGGAACGCCAGCACCGTGTAGAGCGCCAGCCCCCACCCGCGGACCACGAGGGCGATCAGCGTGAAGACGACGATCCACACCACTGGCGGCGCTGTCGCCAGCACGCCGGTCAGGCCGTCGACGAGGACCTGCATGACCGCGGAGATGGCGTCGAACAGCCACGGCACCGTGGCCAGCAGCCAGTCGATGAGGTCCGCGACCCACCGACCGAGCGGGATGTCCGGCACGATCAGGCCCCCCGTCGCGCGGGGACGGCGGCCAGCGCGTCGAGCACTGCCGCACGGGGCACCACGCCCAGCAGCCGGCCGTCGTCGTCCACGACCCCCAGCGGCACCGCGGAGCGGCCGACCAGGTGGACGAACTCGACCAGCGGGCGATCGGGTGCGGTCGTGGCGAAGTCGGCGACCAGCTCCTGCGGGCCGAGTGCCGTCCGGCCCTCCTGCAGCGCGCGGGCCAGCAGGTCGTCGCGAGCCACCCCGGCGATCCGCCCGTCCTCGCCGAGCACGTAGACGCCGTTGGCCTCGGCGGCACCGAGGGCACGCAGCACCTCCCCCGCCGGCTGCCCGAGCCGGGCGGTCAGCCGCGGCTCGCGCAGCAGGTCACCGGCGGTGAGCACGCGGGTGCGGTCCACGTCGGAGGTGAAGTCGGCGACGTAGTCGTCGGCCGGCGCGGAGATGATCTCCGGTCCGGTGCCCAGCTGCACCGTGCGCCCGTCCTTGAGCATCAGGATGCGGTCCCCCAGCCGCATGGCCTCGTTGAGGTCGTGCGTGATGAAGACGATCGTCTTGTGCAGCTCGGTCTGCAGCCGCACCAGCAGGTCCTGCATGTCGCGCCGGATGAGCGGGTCGAGGGCCGAGAACGGCTCGTCCATGAGCAGCACCTCGGAGTCGGCGGCGAGCGCGCGGGCCAGGCCCACGCGCTGCTGCATCCCCCCGGAGAGCTGGTCGGGCCGCGCGTCGGCCCGCTCCAGCAGCCCCACCGTGCGCAGCGCCCAGTCGGCACGCTCGCGCTGCTCGGCCGCGCCGATCCCCCGGATCTTGAGCGCGTAGGCCGCGTTCTCCCGCACGGTGCGGTGCGGCAGCAGCGCGAAGTGCTGGAACACCATGCTGACCTTCTCGTTGCGCAGCGTGCGCAGGTCGGCGTCGCTGAGCGCCCGCAGGTCCTGGCCGTCGACCTCGATGGTGCCCGCGCTGGGCTCGATGAGCCGGTTGAGCAGCCGGACCAGCGTCGACTTCCCCGACCCGGACAGGCCCATGATGACGAACAGCTCCCCGCGCTCGACGGTGAAGCCCACGTCGTGGACGGCGAGCGTGCTCCCCGTCCGCCGCTGGACCTCGTCGCGACCGACGCCCTCACCGGCCAGCCGCAGCGCCTCCTGCTCGCGCGCGCCGAAGACCTTCGTCAGCCCGGTCGCCCGCAACACCGGCGGCACGGTCAGCCCACCCACTCGTCGATCTGGTCGGCGTGGTCGTCGACCCACTGCCGCGCGACCTCCGTGACGTCCTCGCCGTCGACGTCGACCTGCTTCTGCATCTGCTCCATCTCCTCGACGGAGATGCGCAGGTCGACGAGCAGGTCGGCGAAGCCGGGCGCCTGGTCCTGCAGCTCGGTGCTGGCGGCGATGTTCGCGCTGTACGACGGCATCGCGCAGGCGCCGTCGCCCTCGGGCGCCAGGCAGCCCTCGGTGTAGGGCGTGGGCTCCTCCAGCTGGACCATGTCGTACTGCGCGAAGACGGCGTGCGGGTGGTACAGGTACAGCACGATCGGCTCCTCGCGGCTGTAGCTGTTCTCCAGCTGCGCCAGCTCTGCCGCCTCGCTGGAGACGACGTGCTCCAGCGAGATCCCGTAGCCCTGTAGCCGCTTGGCGTTCTGCTCGGTGGTGATGTAGCCGGGGTCGGCGTCGTAGAACTTGTTGCCCAGCGGCCCGGCGTAGTCGTTGAGCTGGGTCACGCTGGTCAGGCCCTCGAGCGGGCCGCCGGGCGCGACGGCGTAGGCGGGCACGAACCAGCCCTGCGCGGCGTCGCCGTAGGTCTCCGACACGATCTCGACCCGGTCGCGGGCGCTGTCGGCGAGCTCCTGCTGGTTGGGCAGCGCGACCTCCGTCAGCAGGTCGATGTCACCGCGCTGCGCGCCCGCCCACGCGGCAGCCGGGTCCAGCTGCGTCGTCTGCAGCGTCGCCACGCCCAGCTCGGGACGGTCGGCGGCGATCTCGCTGAGGATGGAGTTGGTCAGGCCGGCGGCCGTCCAGCTGAACTGGGCGGTCTGGACGGTGATGCCGTCCCCACCGCCGACCGCACTGTCGGCGCCCTCCTCGGCGCTGCACCCGGCGGCGGTCGCGGCGAGGAGAGCGGCCAGCGCCACCGCGGATGCGCGGGGACGGATCGTGGTGTGCAGCATGGGGTCTTCTCTCGTTGTGGCGCCGGGCGCGGGCTCGCCGGCGTGGTGGTCGTGCGACGAGGCGCAGGCCCTCGAGGGGCCTGCGCCTCGCCGTGCGGTCAGTTCTCTGGGACGAGCGTCGTGCAGGTGCCCGGTCAGGCGCCAGTCGGGCCGATCGGCCGGTCCCCCCGGAGCGTGATGCGGTGCATGACGCGCCGCTGGTCGCCGTAGTCGCGGTTGGCGTAGTGCACCGTCGAGCGGTTGTCCCACATGACGACGTCGCCGACCGACCAGCGGTGCCGGACGATGTGCTCTGGCTTGGTGATGTGCGCGTAGAACAGGTCGAGCAGGTACCGGCTCTCGGCGTCGGAGACGTCCTTGATGTGCGACACGAAGCCGGGGTTGACGAACAACCCCTTGCGGCCGGTCTCCGGGTGCACCCGCACCACCGGGTGCTCGATCGGGACGAGGGCGCGGAACTCCTCGCCCTCCCACGTGGTCCGCTCCTCGCGCTGGGCGAGGTAGTACCCGAACTCGCGCGTGCCGTCGTGCACCGCGACCAGTTGGTCGGCCAGGCGCCGGACCGGCTCGCTGAGCGACTGGTAGGCCAGCTCCAGGTCCGCCCACTGGGTGTCCCCGCCCGTGGGCGGCAGGACGACGGCCCGCAGGACCGATCCCAGTGGCGGACGGCGGACGAAGGTGACGTCGGTGTGCCAGACGTCGGCGAAGCCGCCCGTGGCGCTGTCGAGCGCGTAGATCTCGGGGTGCTGCTCGTCGACACCGGGGACCACCGGGTGCGACTCGGTGACCTCGCCCAGGCGGCGGCCCAGCGCGATCTGGCTGTCGGGGTGCAGGGCGTGCTGGCCGGCGAAGAACAGCACCTTGTACTCGGCGAGGGCGGTCCGGATGGCGCGGACCTGGTCGTCGGTGGCGCGGCTGAGGTCGACGCCGTGGACCCGGGCGCCGATGGACGGCTCGAGGCGCTCGATCTCGAGGAGCCGGCGCTCGGCGGCGGTGGAGGCGGGCGCGGTCGTGGGGGCAGCGAGCAGGGTCATGTGGGGGGCTCCGGTGGCGAGGGGAACGGTTGGCTCGGACGGCATCAGGCCGGACAGAGCGCGCTCGCGCACCGCAGCAGGTCGACGTGCCGGCGCTCGACGAGCGCTAACCGCACAATCCCGACCAACTGCATGGGGATTACCGTAGCGGCCGTCCCCGTTCCCGTGTCGGAGGGGGTCCGTGTCCCCCTCGACCTGCGTGCAGATGCGACGGTCGAGGGATCGGCCGCCAGCAGGTGGGCCCTCGCGCCGGGTCCTCACCGCGGGACGCCCGACGACGGGCAGGAGGCGGTGGCCGCGGCGGTCCGGCGTCCGACGGCAGCTCGGCAGCTGAGGCGGCGGCCCGTCCAGGATCTTGGCAGGCGCTTCGGACAGGCGGACGCGGCCCGTTCGGCCACGGCCCGGCCTCGCTGGCCGCTCCTCCCATCGGGGCTGACCTCCCGCGGCGCCCGGCGGGATGGGCACTCGGGCACTCGGGCACTCGGGCACTCGGGCTCTGTGCCCCTGCCGGGCGCCTCACTATGTTCGCCTCCCACCTGTACCCGGGAGACGACATGGACGAGGTCCGCACCCGACCCCAGGACACCGCGCAGCAGAGCACCGGCCGGCCGGATTGGACCGCCCCAGGGCCCGGCTCGTGGTTCCTCGACGCCAGCCACGTCCCCCGGCCGCTGTCCCGGTTCACCGCCTCGGTGATGCCGGACGCGGTGATGGCCGGGTTCGCCGACACCCTCGCCCGCTACGGCAGCCTGCTCGAGGGGATGGACGTCGCCATCGTCGGGGGCTTCATGTACAGCCGCCTACGCGCGGTCGGCGCGCCTCCGGACGCCGTCGGACCGCCGCCCGAGCCGGTCTTCCGGCAGCTGCTGCAGGAGGTCCCCGAGCTGCGCGAACGGCTGGCCACGGCCGAGGCTGTTCTCGCAGAGCGCCGGTGGCGGCGGGACCTGCAGCTCTGGGACGACTCGGTCAAGCCGGCGCTGCACGCCCTGCACAAGGCCCTCACGACGGTCGCCCTGCCGGCGCTCGACGACCGGGAGCTGTGCGACCACGTCGACCGGTGTGCCGCGGCCCTGTCCGAGGGACACCTGCAGCACCATCGCCACAACGCGCCGGCGATGCTCCCCGTCGGTGACCTCGTCGTCCATGCCCTGCGGTGGGCGGGGGTCCCTCCCAGCGAAGTGCTCGCGTGCCTCGCCGGCGCGAGCCCGGTCACCGAGGGGGCGCCCGAGGAGCTCGCCGAGCTGGTCACCGCTCTCGCGGACGACGAGGACGCCGCAGCGCTGGTCGGGGATGACACGGTGGAGCCGGGCGACCTGCTCGACCGCCTCGTGAGGCTGCCAGGACCGGTCGGCGACCGAGCCGCCGCGTATCTCTCCGTGCTGTCAGCTCTCCCGGTCGACGGGGAGGACGCCGTCGGCGAGCCGGGCTCCCTGGAAGCTCCCGGCCTGGTCGTGGGGCGGATCCGCGGCGCCCTCCAGCGCGACGGTCGACGCGACCACGCATCGGCGAAGGAGGCCGCAGCGCAGGTGCGCAACGCCGTCCCCCCGGACCACCGGGCGGAGTTCGACGACCTCCTGACCGAGGCCCTGATGGTCTACCGGCTGCGCGACGAGCGCGCCGTGCATGGTGACCGGCTGATGGGGAGCGCCGCCCGGTCCGCGCTGCTGGAGGTCGGTCGCCGGCTGCAGGACCGCGGCGCGCTGGACGACGCCACGGACGCGGTGGACCTCGACGCCGACGAGGTCCGCTCGCTGCTGCTGGCGGGGCATGGTCCCTCTCGAGGAGAGGTCGCCGAACGAGTGCGTTGGCGGCGCACCGCGGACTACCGCGACATGCCCCCGGGCTTCGGCCCGCCGCCGGGTCCGCCTGTCCCGGCGGCGTGGCTGCCACCCGCCGCCGCGCGCATCCACGAGGCGATCGGGTTCGTGGTCTCTGCCGTGCTCCAGGACGCCGCCCGCGCGTCCGGTGCCCGGACGGTCCACGGGCTCGGGGTGAGCACGGGCAGGCACGAGGGCGTCGCCCGGGTGATCGCCGGCCCGGAGGAGCTGTCCCGCATCCAGGTGGGGGACGTGCTGGTCGCTCCGAGCACCGGGCCGGCGTTCAACCTGGTGCTGCCGCGCTTGGGCGCGATCGTGACCGATCGGGGCGGACTGCTGTCGCACGCCGCCATCGTGGCGCGGGAGTTCGGCATCCCCGCGGTCGTCGGCTGCCAGGACGCCACCAGGGTCGTCCCCGACGGAGCGCGCATACGCGTCGACGGGGCCAGCGGCACGGTGACGCTGCTGTGACCCGCCGGCCGCTGCCGCTGGCGGCGGTGGAGGACGAGACCGCCTACGGTGGCAAGGCGGTGGCACTGGGGACGGCGCTGCGCAACGGGCTGCCGGTGCCGCCGGGGATCGCACTGCCGGCGGAGCTCGTCGCCGAGTTGTCCGGTGAGCGCCCTGCCCGGGATGCCGTCCGCGCAGTCGCTGAGCAGCAGCCCGGACCGCTGGCGGTCCGGTCGTCGGCGATCGGTGAGGACGGCGCGAGTTCGAGCTTCGCCGGGCAGCACCTGACGGTCCTCAACCTGGAGGACCCCGACGCCGTCGTGGACGCAGTGGTGCGGGTCGCCGCGTCGGCTTGCTCCCCGTCGGCCGTGGCCTACCGCCGGGCCCGCGGGGACGCGTCGGTGCCGCGCTGCGGGGTGGTGCTGCAGCGACTGGTGCCGGCCGTGGCTGCCGGGGTCCTGTTCTCGATGGACCCGGTCACCGGAGCCGACGAACTCGTCGTGGAGGCCAGTTGGGCACTCGGCGAGGCGGTGGTGGAGGGCCTGGTGATCCCCGACCGGTACCGGCTGGACCGCTGCGGCCGGGTGATCGAGCAGGTGATCGGCCACAAGGACCGGGCGGTCGTACCCCGGCCCGGCGGCGGCACGGCGACGGTCGACGTCGGTCAGGAGCGGTCGCGGCAGCCCTGCCTCGGACCCGAGGAGCTCCGCGCGCTCGCCGACCTGGCCCGGGACTGCGACCGCGTGTTCGAGGGTCCCTCCGACGTGGAGTGGGCGTGCGCGGGCGGATCGGTCAGCCTCCTCCAGCGCCGCCCCATCACGGTGCTCTGCTGAGCCGTGCGGCCCGTGGCACCCCAGGGCAGCGGACCTGCGGCGCTCGCGGGCAGCGGCACCGGCCGGGCGGTCGTCGGTGCGGCGTGCCTGGTGACCACCCTGGTGCCCCTGGGCTCGACATCGGTGGCCGTCGCCCTGCCGTCCATCCAGACGGCCTTCGCTGCCGAGGCGGGCGGCGCCGTGGCCCTGGTGACCGCCTACCTCGTCGTCACCGCGGCTTGCCAACCGATCGCCGGCGCCCTGGGCGACCGGTGGGGTCGGCGGCGCAGCGTCCTCCTCGGAGCGGCCGGGTTCGGCGTGGCCTCGGTGCTGGCGGCCGCGGCCCCGAACCTGCCGGTCCTGGGCACGCTGCGCTGCGTGCAGGCCGCGTGCGGCGCGCTCGCGCTGGTGAACGCGGCGGCGACAGTCCGGACGGCGGTGCCGGACGACCGGCGCGGACGGGCCTTCGGCCTGGTGGGAGCGTCGGCCACGGCGGCGGCCGCGGCAGGTCCGGCCCTCGGCGGGGGCGCCGTCCACATGATCGGCTGGCGGGGAGCCTTTCTCGTGGGCGCGCCGGTGGCCGTGCTGGCCCTGGCCGCCGCGCTATGGGGCTTCTCGGCGGATGCTCGCGCCGCGGCACCGGCTCGCTTCGACCTCTCCGGTGCCGGCCTCCTCCTCCTGCTGCTCGGCGGGAGCGCCGCCCTCCTCAGCGCATCCCCGCAGCTACCCGTGGCAGTTGTCGCGGCGGCGGGCGCCGGACTCGCCGGGCTCGCGGTGTGGTTCGTCCGGCACGAGCTGCGTCAACCGCTGCCCGTCCTGGACGTACGCGTGTTCCGGATCCGCGGTGTGGTGGCGGCCGGTGCCGCGGTTGCGACGGGCAACGCGGCCCTGTACACGGTGGTCCTCGCCGTGCCGCTGCTCGTCGGCACGGCCGGCGCGGTGGGGCTGTTGCTCCCGCTCCTCAGCGGAGCCAGCGTCGCCGCCCTGCTGGGTGGCCGGCTCAGCGACCGCTGGGGACGGCGCCGGCCGGCGGTGCTCGGAGCGGTGCTCATGACCGTTCCGGCCGTCCTGCTGCTGGCGGTGGAACCGGGCCGGGACCGGCTCGCCGCCGCCCTGCTGCTGGGAGCCTGCGGGGTGGGCCAGGGCCTGGCCACCGCCGCCGTCCAGGCCGCGGGACTGGAGGCGCTGCCGCCGGAGCGGGCCGGCCTGGCCTCCGGAGTCTGGTCGACCTGCCGCTACCTCGGCAGCATCACCGGCGCGAGCCTGCTCACCCTGTTGATCTCTGGTGAGGCGGGCACCGGGGTCTTCACGCTGGCCGCCGTCGCCGGGGCGCTGGCGATCGCGGCGTCGGCCGCCCTCCCCGTCAGGCCGACGGCGTAGGCGATGCGCAGAGGCGATCGAGTCGACACCGGTGTGCACGGGGATCCGCGCCCACCCCCGCGCGGCGACGTGCCCCTCCGTGTGGGTTCCGGCGCCTCTGCTCCAGTGACCGAGGGCGCCTGCGAACTGGACGCGGGGACGTGGCACCGGGGACAGCGCCCCACGACCGCCGGTTGCGCCACTGCTGCTGCAGCCCGCTCACACGACAGATCCTTGCGTGAACGACAGTGGCCCTCACAGTCACTGTGAGGGCCACTGTCGGTTGGTAGCGGGGGCAGGATTCGAACCTGCGACCTCTGGGTTATGAGCCCAGCGAGCTACCGAGCTGCTCCACCCCGCGTCGGTGAGACCACCATACCCCCGCGCTCCCCCGGCGTGCAGCGGGGGCCGGCGTGGGCCCCACCACAGGGTGGTGCCCACGCCGGCCGCACGCTCACCCGCCCGGCGTCGTCGCCTGGGCGGCCTGCGCCTGCGCGGTCTGGTACGCCGTGACGGCCTCCTGCAGGTCCTCGAGGGCCTGCCCCTGCCCGGCGAAGTCGCCGTTGCGCTGCGCGGTCTGCAGCGCCGCCAGGGCGTTGTTGATCGCCTCGACCGCCTGCTGCATCTCCGGCGTGCTCGGGGTCCCCGTCCCGCCGTCGGCCGGCGGGGGCAGGGTCGGCGTCGCCGGCGCATCGGGCTGGTCGGTGGGCGCGGGGGCGTCCTCGTTGTCGACGGCGGCCTCGCCCGCCCCGGCGCCGAACACCTGGTCCAGCGCCTCGGCCAGGGTGTTGGCGTACCCGACCCGGTCGCCGTAGTTGACCAGCACCTTCTGCAGCAGCGGGAAGGAGTTCTCCCCCGTGCCCTCGACGTACAGCGGCTCGACGTAGAGCAGGCCGTTGTCACCGATGGGCAGGGTGAGCAGGTTGCCGAACACCGCCCGCGACTCCGCGCTGTTGAACAGCGTGAGGTCCGGCCGCACCTGGTTGTTGGTGATGAACGACTGCTGCACCTGCTGGGGGCCTCGGAACGGCGTGTTGCCCGGCAGGGTCAGCACCTGGATCTGCCCGTAGGTGTCCGGCGCGCTGGAGGCCGACACGAACGACGACAGGTTCTCCCGGCGGAAGGCGTTGAGCGCGCTGGTCAGCTGGAAGCTCGCCTCCGGGTCGCCCGGCCGCTGGGCCAGGATGTAGTACGGCGGCTGCGGCTCCTGGGTGTCCTGCGTCGGGTCGGCCGGGACCGCCCAGCGGTCGTTGCCGCTGTAGAAGTCGCCCGGGTCGCTGACGTGGTAGCGGGTCAGGATGTCCCGCTGCACCTTGAAGAGGTCCTCCGGGTAGCGCACGTGGCTGACCAGGTCCGCGGACATGTCCTCACGCGGCTCGACCAGGCCGGGGAAGGCCTTCATGTAGGTCTGCAGGACCGGGTCCCCGGTGTCCCACTCGTAGAGCGTGACCGTGCCGTCGTAGGCGTCGACGGTGGCCTTCACCGAGTTGCGGATGTAGTTGAAGGTCTCGTTCGGCAGCGCCGTCGTCCCGGTGCCGGTCAGCGCGTCAGCGGCCGCCTCGCCCAGCTCCATCTGCTCGGAGTACGGGTAGGAGCCCGAGGTGGTGTAGCCGTCGAGGATCCACGTCACCCGGCCGTCGATGACCGCGGGGTACGGGTCGCCGTCCACCGTGAGGAAGGGCGCGGCCTTCTCCACCCGGTCCAGCGGGTCGCGGACGTAGAGGACCTTGGAGGCGTCGTTGACGGCGCTGGAGAGCAGGAAGTTCCGCTCCCGGTAGAAGATCGCGAAGGTCAGCTGCCGGAAGAAGCTGCCGATCTCGACGCCGCCCCGGCCGTCGTAGGTGTTGTTGATCTGGCCCTCGCCGTCGCTGCCCTCGGGCAGGTCGAACTCCCGCGGCTCGGACCCCTCGGGGGCGCCGACGACCGAGTAGTCCCGCATCAGCTCGCCGTAGTAGATCCGCGCGCCGTCGTCGCTGACCTCGATGTTGCCGCGGGTCGGCAGGTCCCGGGTGGTGAAGCGGGGCTCGCCGCCCTCCTGGCCGGCGACGACCTCGTTGGCCGGCGCGGCCACGAACCCGTTGCCGTGGGTGTAGACGGTGTGCCGGTTGATCCAGGTGTCCTGGTTCTCGCTGAGCCCCTGGCTGTTGAGCTCGCGGACCGCCACCACGTAGTCCTGCGTCTCGCCGTCGACCGTGTAGCGGTCGATGTCGAGCTTCTCGGGGAAGCCGTAGACGTTGCGGATCTGCTGGCGCGCCGTGAACGTGTCCGACAGGACGTTGGGGTCCAGCAGCCGGGCGTTGGGGATCGTCTCGGTGTCGTTGCGCAGCTCGGCCAGGGCGGCGGCCGGGTCGACCTGCTCGCCGGTCTCCTGCTGGGCGTACTGGACGTACTCCACGTCCGTCAGGTCGTAGGCCTCGCGGGTCGACTCGATCGCGCGGGCGATGTAGTCGGCCTCGCGCTGGTCGGCGCTGGGCCGGACGATGAACTGCTGCACGATGGCCGGGTAGGCCACGCCGATCACCAGGCTGGAGATGAGCAGCAGCACCAGCGCCGCGGCCGGCAGCCGGAAGTTCCGGACGACGATGTTGGCGAAGAACGCGATCGCGCAGACGGCGGCGGCGAAGACCAGGATCGTCTTGGCCGGCAGCAGCGCGTTGACGTCGGTGTAGCTGGCGCCGGTGAACAGGCCGCCGCGGTCGGAGTAGACCAGCGCGTAGCGGTCCAGCCAGTAGGCGACCGCCTTGAGCGCGACGAACAGCCCGAGCAGCACCGACAGCTGCACCATGGCCGCGCCGGTCAGCTTCTGCCCCGGGGTCTGCAGCCGCAGGCCGCCGAACACGTAGTGGGTGAGCAGCGAGCCGATCAGCGCGAGGATCACGATCGCGAAGCCGAAGCTCAGCAGCAGCCGGTAGAAGGGGTAGTCGAAGACGAAGAACGAGACGTCCAGGCCGAACTGGGGGTCGGTCCGGCCGAAGTCGGTGCTGTTGCGGAACTGCAGCCAGGTCTCCCAGCTGCCCTGCGCGGTGAACCCGGCGAACAGGCCCAGCACGACGGCGACCGAGGTGAGCACCAGGATGCGGCGCGGCTCGATCGACTGCCGGTAGCGCTCGAGGTTCTGCTGCTCCAGCGACATCGGCCGGAACGTGGGGCGGAACCGGTAGGCCAGGTAGATCGCCAGCGCGGTGAGGCCGCCGGTGGCCACCCCGGCCACGGCGAAGAGCAGCGCGCGGGTCTGCAGCTCGGTCCAGAAGACCTCGGTGAACCCGGTCTCGTCGAACCAGAGGTAGTCGACGTAGACGTTGGTGAGCGTCCCGATGGCCGTGAAGAGCACCAGCAGGACGGCGATGGCCCCGATGACCACCTTCGCGCGCCGCGACAGGGTCGGCACGGACACGGGGGGCCGCATGGCCACGAGGGTCTCCTTCAGTTGCGGTCGTGACGGAGCGCCACGGACGGTGTCGGCCACGGTCGGTCGGGCCGGCTCCGGCTCGGGCCCCCGGGCACCGATCCGGTCGATCAGACCAACGCTCGGGGCCGTGCCGGGTTCCCCGGACGCCCGCTCCGGCCGACAGCTTCCCCCACCCGGGGACGGTTGTGTCGCCGGGGCGGCGTCAGCAGGTCTGCGGGGTCCGCCCGGCGCGGAAGTCCTCGAGCGCGGTCATGGCCTGGTCGAGGTCGGACACCCGGGCGAGGGTGAGGCCCGGCTGCGGGGCGGCGAGGGCGTCGGCGCAGTTGTCGGCCGGGACGAGGAACAGCTCCGCGCCGATCTCCTCGGCGGCGATCATCTTCAGCTGGATGCCGCCGATCGGGCCGACCCGCCCGTTGGCGTCGATCGTCCCGGTGCCGGCCACCGTCGCCCCGCCGGTCAGGTCGGTGTCACCGACCAGGTCGAGGATGCCGAGGGTCAGCATCAGCCCGGCCGAGGGGCCACCGACGTCCTCGACGGCGATGTCGACGTCGAAGGGTGCCGTGGGCTGCTCGCGGACCAGGACGCCCAGCAGCGAGCCCTCCCTGTCGTCCGCGGCCCGCGTGGTGACCGTCGCCGTCCCCGGCTGCCCCAGGCGCGTGTACGCGACCGGCACCGTCGTGCCGCCGGGGATGGACCGCAGGACGGCGTCCAGCGTCGCGAGGTCGGGCGTCGGCCGGCCGCCGACGCTCTCGATCGCGTCCCCCTCCTGGAGCCGCCCCTCGGCCGGCGAGTCGTCGGACAACCCGCGCACGGCCACCTTCACGGGGTAGCCGAGCTGGGCCAGCGCTGCGGCCTCGGCCGCCTCCTCCGAGGTGAGGAAGGCCTGCCGGTTGGCGTCGCGGGTCTCCTGCTCGCTGCGCCCCGGCGGGTAGACGGTCTCCTCGGGGACGACGCTGACCTCGCTGTCGAACCAGCCCTGCACCGCCTCCACCAGGCTGAGCCCGGCCCGGCTGACACCGACGGTGGTGAGGACCAGCTCTCCCTCGGCCTCGTTCCGGTCGCGGCCCTCGACGCTGATGATCGGCTCGCCCTCGACCTCGCCCAGCGTGTCGAACGTGGGCCCGGGGACCTGCGCGACGTAGGGCACCGGTACCGCTGCGCCGAGCACGCCGAACACCACCAGCAGCACCACGCCGACGCTGAGGACGGCCATCCGACGGGTCACGACCGGCGAGCTTATGTGGCCCCCTGGGCGGAGCCGTCGCTGCGGCGGGACCTGCACCGTTGCGCTCCCGGCGGACGGGGCGTCCGCTGAGGGACTGCGCGGCTACCGTGGTGGCATGAGCGATCTCCCGTTCGGCTTCGGCCTCCCCGACCGCGACCCCGAGCGTCGCGACCAGCCCGGGCCCGGCGCCGGCAACGACCCCTTCGGGTTCGGTGCTCTGTTCGGCGGCGCCGGCGCCGGCGGCGGGGGGACGCCGGAGGAGCTGCTCGCCAAGATGCCGCTGTTCGCCGAGCTGCAGAAGCTGATGACCTGGTCCGGCGGGCCGGTGAACTGGGACCTGGCGCGGCAGGGCGCGATCAGCTCGCTGGCCGCCGGGTCGCAGCCGACGTCGGACGCCGAGCGCGCCGCCGTCGCCGACGCCCTGCGCTTGGCCGACCTGTGGCTGGACCAGGTCACCGAGCTGCCCTCCGGCGTCGACCGGCCGCTCGCCTGGTCCCGGGTGGAGTGGGTGGAGCAGACGCTGCCCGCCTGGAGCAGCCTCATCGACCCGCTCGCCGAGCGCGTCGTCGGCGCCATGACCAGCGCCCTCCCCGCCGAGGCGGCCGCGATGGCCGGCCCGCTGGCCGGGATCATGGGCCGGATGGGCGGCCTGATGTTCGGCGCCCAGGTCGGCCAGGCCCTCGGCCGGCTCTCCGGTGAGGTGCTCACCAGCAGTGAGATCGGCATCCCGCTGGCCCCGGCCGGCGCCGGTGTCCTGCTGCCGCAGAACGTGTCCGAGTTCGCCGCCGGCCTCGACCGCCCGGCCGACGAGGTGCGGCTGTTCCTCGCGCTGCGCGAGGCCGCCTCACAGCGGCTGTTTGTGCACGTGCCGTGGCTGCGCCAGCAGCTGCACGACGCCGTCCACGCCTACGCGCGGGGCATCCACGTCGACCGCGAGGCGATCGAGCGCGGCATCAACGAGGCGATGGGCTCGATGGGCGGGATCGACCCCACCAACCCCGAGGGCATCCAGGCGTTGCTGGGCAGCGGGCTGCTCGAGCCCGAGGAGACCCCCGAGCAGCAGGCCGCGCTGCGCCGGCTGGAGACGCTGCTGGCCCTGGTCGAGGGCTGGGTCGACAGCGTGGTGGCCCAGGCCGCCGGCGACCGGCTGCCCGGACACGGCGCACTGGCCGAGACGATGCGCCGCCGCCGGGCCTCCGGCGGCCCGGCCGAGCAGACCTTCGCCACCCTCGTGGGCCTCGAGCTGCGGCCGCGGCGGCTGCGCGACGCGGCCACCGTGTGGGGCGCGATGGTGCAGCAGCACGGCAGCGCCGAGCGCGACCGCCTGTGGTCGCACCCCGACCTGCTGCCGACGTCGGAGGACCTCGACGAGCCGTTGGACTTCGTCGCCCGTCAGGGCGCCGACGACGAGCTGCGCACCCTCACCGCCGACGACGCCGGGAAGCCGGAGACGGAGGACGACGGCGACAACACGGGGTCCTGAGTCCGAGGGCGGGCACGCAGGGTCCCGGATCGGGACACGGGCAGCGGCTCATCGGTAGCCGGCGACGGCACCTGGCCACGGTGGCGACAGGAGCCGCCCCGCGAGGGTCGTGCCCGGTGGCGGGCCCGGAGGGTCCCCGCCGGGTGCGACGCGAGGGCTCGGCGCCGGCCGAGACGGCCCGTGGCCGCGGTGTCGGCCGGTAGGCCGACGATGTACTCAGACCAGCTCGGTACTCAGACCAGCTCGTCCCCGGCGAGCGGCGGGCCGTGCGCGGCGCCCACCTCGACGCCCTCGAGGAACCCGCGCGCCCGCTCGGCGCGCGGGTAGCGCGCCACCAGGGACCAGAAGCGCGCGTCGTGGCTCGGCTCCACCAGGTGCGCCAGCTCGTGCACGAGCACGTAGTCGACGACGTACTCGGGCATCGCACGCAGCCGGCTGGAGAGCCGGATGGTGCCGTCGGCGGGCGTGCACGACCCCCAGCGGCGGTTCTGGTTGTCCACCCAGCGCACGCTGGCCGGCTGCGGCACCCCGTCGAGGTGGGCCGCCGACAGCGCCCGCGCGCGGGCCATCAACTCGTCGTCCCCACCGAGGGACCGGCGCCGCCGCTCCTCGCGGGTCTGCAGCTTGGCGACCATCTGCGCCACCCAGCGCTGCTCCTCGGCCCGGCTGAACGCCGCCGGGATCAGCACGACCGTGCGCCCGGACTCCCGGTAGGCGGTCACCGTCCGCCGCCGCCGGCTGCTGCGCCGGACCTCGACGGCCCCCTCGGGCCCCGCGGCGCGCGCCGCCCGCACCGACCCGTCTTCGGGGACGGCGCGGGTGCCCCGCACGTCCTCCCGCGCCGCGGGGTCGGGGACGGGGCCACGCTGGGTGTCGGGAGGCGTTCCGGGCACGGGGGGAACCGTAGTTCCCACGGTGCGGGTGCGCTCCGGCGGCCACACCCTCGCGGGCGCATGTCGCACGGACGGTGGACACGGGCCCGCCCGGTCCGGGGACGGGCCCCACGGGCCGTCGTCCACAGGGGCGCCACGGGCGTCACCGCAGGTGGGAAGGCCCTTTCCCCACTTCCCCCGGATGGGGCCCGGAGAGCTGTCCCCCGGCCGCGCACAGCGACACGCCACCCGGTCCCCACGTGTTCCACAGGCCTGTCCACAGGCTGTGGGAAGTGGGCCGGGTCGAGGCGGCCGCCCTACGGGGAACCGCGGTGCGCCCCGGTAGCGTTCGGCAGGACGGCACCCCGCGCGGGGACGCCGAGCGGACCGGAGACGAGGAGGCACCGTGGCGGAGAGCTACAACGGCTACTGCGTGAAGTGCAAGGAGAAGCGCGACTTCGACGGCGAGGTCAAGGTCAGCGAGTCCGGCCGTCGCATGGCGCAGGGCACCTGCCCCGTCTGCGGCACCAAGATGAACCGGATCCTCGGCAAGGCCTGAAAGAGGACCCCGTCCTCGTGACCGCTCGCACGCTCGCGGCGAGCCTCTGGACGGGGCCGACCCGGCTCGGGGTGGGCCCGGCAGGGGGCCACGGACGGCGGCGCCCGCACCGCGGGCGCCGCCGTCCGTCGTCTCCGGCGCCTGTGGACGGACGGAGCGCGCCGGGTCGGTGGGCTGGCACCCTGCGCCGGTGGCCGACACCGCGCACCCCCTGCTGCCCCCGGGCGTCCCGCTGCTGCGCCTCGCCGGGCCGGACGGTGCCGAGGACGTCCAGATCGGCGGTGCCGACTCCACCGACGGGTTGCTCGTCTCCCCCGGTGCCGCCGGGCTCACCACCCTGCTGCGCGACCTGGACGGCCGCCGCACCGAGCGTGCCGTCCTCGCCGAGGCAGCCCTCGCCGGCCACGACGCCGCGGCGCTGAGCGCCGTCCTCGACGGTCTGCGCACCACCGGGCTGCTGGTCGACCTCGACCCCGCCGACCTGCTGGCCTCCGCCGTCGGGCCGGCCGCAGCCGCCCGCACGCGGACCGAGCTGCCCACCGCCACGGGCCGGGAGTCCGGCTCGCGCTGGCGCACCCGCCGGGCAGCGACCGTCGTCGTCGACGGCGCGACGCGGGTCGGCGTCCCGCTCGCCGCCGTGCTCGCCGCCAGCGGCGTGGGCCGGGTGAGCGTCCGGGACGACGGGCTGACCACGGCCGGGGACGCCGTCGTCGGTGGGCTCGGCGCCGACGACGAGGGCCGCCCGCGCGCGCTGGCCGCCGCGGACGCCGTGCGCCGCGTCAGCCCGCTCACCGACCTGCGGCCCCTGCCGGCCGGCACTCCGGTCGACCTGGTGGTGCTGACCCGGCCCTGGGCGGCGTCGGACCCGCTCGCGGCCGACCTGCAGCGGCGCGGGGTGCCGCACCTGGTGGCGACGGTCCGCGGGGAGACCGGCGTGGTGGGGCCGCTGGTCGTGCCCGGGGCGACGGGCTGCCTGCGCTGCGCGGACCTGCACCGCCGGGACGTCGACCCGCGGTGGCCGGCGGTGGCCGCCCAGCTCACCGCGGCCGAGGCGCCACCAGGTGGGGCCACGGTGACCTGCCTGGCGACCGTGGTCACGGCGACGGTGCAGGTCCTGGCGCTGCTCGACGGCACAGGGGCGCCGCTCGCCGTCGGGGCGACGGTGGAGCTGAGCCCGCCGGACCTGCTGCCCCGCACCCGCCGGTGGCCGGCCCACCCCGACTGCGGGTGCGTGCCCGACGGTGACGAGGGGGTCCTGACCGCTCCGTCAGCGGTACCGGCGCCGATCGGGGGACAATGGTCGGCGAGTGCGCCTCCGGGCCCGGACGGGGCCGGTGCCGCCGCGACCGCGGACGACTGGACGCCGAGGAGGAGTACGTGACCGAGCCTGGCCGGGGCATCCCACGAGGCTCGGTCTCACGGACCGCACGACTGGCCTCGCTGCCGCTGGGGGCGGCCGGTCGGGCCACCCTGGGCATCGGCAAACGGCTGTCCGGCCGCCCCGCCGATGCGGTGACCGCGGAGCTGCAGCAGCGCACCGCCG
The DNA here is from genome assembly GCF_900103785.1 of Geodermatophilus siccatus. Lineage (GTDB taxonomy): Bacteria > Actinomycetota > Actinomycetes > Mycobacteriales > Geodermatophilaceae > Geodermatophilus > Geodermatophilus siccatus. The sequence goes on from NZ_FNHE01000001.1 coordinate 318,125, forward strand.
AGCAGCTGTTCGCCGTCCTCGGGCAGCTCAAGGGCGGGGCGATGAAGCTCGGGCAGACGCTCTCGGTGTTCGAGGCGGCCGTGCCCGAGGAGGTCGCCGCCCCGTACCGGGAAGCGCTGGTCAAGCTGCAGGAGGAGGCGCCGCCGATGCCGGCGCGCACCGTCCACGCGGTGCTCGCGCAGCAGCTCGGCGGCTCGTGGCGCACGCGCTTCAAGGAGTTCGACGACGCGCCGGCGGCCGCGGCCAGCATCGGGCAGGTGCACCGGGCGACCTGGCGGGACGGCCGGGACGTCGCCGTGAAGATCCAGTACCCGGGTGCGGCGACCGCGCTGATGGCCGACCTGAACCAGCTGGCCCGCTTCGCCCGGCTGTTCGCCGCGCTGTTCCCCGGCCTGGACGTGAAGCCGCTCATCACCGAGCTCAAGGCCCGGGTGGTCGAGGAGCTGGACTACGGCCTGGAGGCCGACTCGCAGCGGACCTTCGCCGCCGCGTACGCCGACGACCCCGAGATCGTCGTCCCCCGGGTGGTGGCCAGCGCGCCGAAGGTGATCGTCTCGGAGTGGCTCGAGGGGACGCCGCTGTCCCGGATCATCGCGACCGGGACCCGCGAGCAGCGGGACCGGGCCGGCCACCTCATGGCGGTGCTCAACTTCTCCGGACCGCAGCGCGCCCGGCTGCTGCACGCCGACCCGCACCCGGGCAACTTCCGGCTGCTGGAGGACGGACGGCTCGGCGTCATCGACTTCGGCGCCACCGCGCGCCTGCCCGACGGCCTCCCCGAGCCGATCGGGCGGTTGGTGCGCTGGGCGCTGGAGGGCCGGGCGGAAGACGTGCTCGCCGACCTGCGGGTCGAGGGCTTCGTCCGGCCCGGCGTCGAGGTGGACGCCCAGGGTGTCCTCGACTACCTGCTGCCGCTGCTGGAGCCCATCCAGAGCCCCTACTTCCGCTTCACCCGCGCCTGGATGCAGGAGCAGGCCGCCCGCCTGGCCGATCCGCGCAGCGAGGCCAACCGGCTGGGCCGGATGCTCAACCTGCCGCCCGCCTACCTGCTCATCCACCGGGTGACCATCGGGTCGATCGGGGTGCTCTGCCAGCTCGACGCGGGTGACGACTACCGCAGCGTGCTCGAGGCGTGGTTGCCCGGCTTCACCGACTGACCTCCCCGGAGACGACAGGAGGCCGGGTCCGGACGCACCGGGAGCGTCCGGACCCGGCCTCGATCGGGATGGCCCCGCCGCACGGGCCCTTCCGTGGTGGGGCAGCGGGCCCTCACTTCAGCGGACGGCGGCGCTGGCCCGTGCGGCACGCCGGGTGGCGTACTCGGCACGGCGGGCCCAGCGGCGGGCGGCGCGCAACCGGCGGGCGCGCGCCGCGGTGTCGGCCTCGGCGCGCAGGTCGCGCAACCGGTCGACGGCCAGGTCGTACTCGAAGCTGTACACGTCAGGTCCTCACGTCGTCGTGGACGGCCCGCTCCTGCGGATCCGTACTCGGTGGACTCGTATGGCCCCTGCCTCCCACCGCTCGCGAGCTCGCGGTGGGAGGCAGGGGGTCCTCCTACGCCACCTTGCGGGGGCGACCCCGCGGGCGCTTGCGCGGGATGACCACACCCCGCTCGAAGATCTCCCCGCCCCAGACGCCCCACGGCTCGCCGCGGCGGAGCGCCCCGGCCAGGCAGGCGTCGCGGACCGGGCACTCCGTGCAGCGGACCTTGGCCTCCTCCAGCCCTGCCGGGGTGTCGGCGAACCAGAGGTCGGGGTCGGTCCGGCACGGCAGGGGACGCCGCACCGGTGCCGGCGCCAACGAGGGCGCCGGCCGTCGGGGAAGGGAGCCGCCGGTCCGGGGGAGCCCGGTTCGGCGGTGGGACGTCGGACGGTCGGCCGTCGACTGCACTGCCGCTCCTCCTCGTACTCGTCGTCTGCGACCGGCGGGGGCCCGCCGACCGGGAGTCGGGGCGGGTGCCGCGGCGGAGATGAGAGAGGCCGCGGAACCCGGTTCGGGTTCCGCGGCCTCGAGGAGGTCCTGTCGAGCGCTAGCTCGAGGGTCTCCTCGAGGAGTGGATCCCGAGGGTGGTGCCGTTGTGCTCGGTGGTGGTGCGCGTGCCGACCTGCTGCGCGTAGCCGGTGGTGCCGAAGGCGCCGGTCGCCGGGGTCACGAAGACGTCGATGCCCGAGAAGTCGAGGCCGGGGACACGGGTGCCGGGGCGCGTGGGAACGGCCGGGATAGCCGGGAGGGCGCGCAGACGCGCGACCACGGGCGACTCGACGGCGCAGGCAGCCGGGGGCACGGCGAGGCCCACCGGGCCACGAGCCCCGGCGGGGGCGAGGGTCCACATGGTGCTGATCACGTCGCCCACCTCCTCCGGGGGTCGGATCACGGCCGTGCGGCCGGTCTCGGGTCCTGGCGCGCTCGAGGTGTCCTGCGAGCGCGATCAGGACAGTAGGGGGCCGCCGCGGAGGCGGTCAACGCAATTAACCGGCCCGGGTCCGGGCGGCTGCGGACGTCCGGCCGCCGTGACCGAGGGCAACGACTCAGGAGCCGAGGGTGCTCAGCACGTCCTCGCCGTAGAGCTCGAGCTTGCGAGCGCCGATGCCCGGCAGGGCGGCCAGTTCGCGCAGCGACGCCGGCCGGGTCTCCGCGATGGCCTGCAGCGTGGCGTCGGTGAAGACGACGTAGGCGGGGACCGACGCCGACGCGGCCGTCTCGCTGCGCCAGGCGCGCAGCCGCTCGAACAGCTCCCCCGCCTCGCCCTCGAGCACCACCTTGGCGCGCTTCTGCCGCCGCTGCGGGGGTGCCGCGGTCGGCGTGGACCCGGGGACCAGCCCGTCGAGGAACCGGCTGCGCGGCCGGGACCGGCGGCCGCCGGGGTTGCGGGCCAGCGACCACGACAGCGTCAGCTGCTCCCGGGCGCGGGTGACGGCGACGTAGAGCAGCCGCCGCTCCTCCTCCACCGCGTCCGGCCGGGACAGCGACTGCGAGATCGGCAGCACGCCGTCGACCAGGCCGACGACGAAGACGGCGTCCCACTCCAGGCCCTTGGCCGCGTGCATCGAGGCCAGCGTGACGCCCTGCACGGTGGGGGCGTGCTGCGCGTCGGCGCGGGCGGCCAGGTGCGACACGAAGCCGGCGAGGTCCATCGTCGGGTCCTCGGCGACCAGGTCGACGGCGAGGTCGACCAGCGCGGCGAGGGATTGCCAGCGGTCCCGGGCCGCTCCCCCGGGCGGCGGGCGGTGCTCGACCCAGCCGGTGGAGGCCAGCACGTCGCGCACGGTGGGCACCAGTGCGCCCGGCTCGGTGCCGCCTGCTGCGGCGCCGCGCAGCAGCAGGATGGCCTCGCGCACCTCCGGGCGCTCGAAGAACCGCTCGCCGCCGCGCAGCACGTAGGGCACGCCCACCGCGGCGAGCGCGTTCTCGTAGACCTCGGACTGCGCGTTGATCCGGAACAGGACGGCGATCTCCGCGGCCGGCGTCCCGGCCTCGACGAGTGCTCGGCAGGCCTGGGCGACCGCCGCGGCCTCGGTGGGCTCGTCGGGGTGCTCGAAGAAGCGGGGCGCGGGGCCGTCGGCGCGCTGGCCCAGCAGCCGGAGCCCCGGCAGTCCCTTGCGCGGCGGCGCCTGCCCGATCAGCTTGTTGGCCAGGGCCACGACCTGCGGCGTCGAGCGGTAGTCGCGCTCCAGCTTGACCACCTCGGCGTCCGGGTACCGGTCGGCGAAGCCCAGCAGGTAGTCGGGGTCGGCGCCGGTGAACGAGTAGATGGTCTGGTTGGGGTCGCCGACCACGCAGACGTCGGCGCGGCCACCGAGCCAGGCGTCGAGCAGCCGCTGCTGCAACGGGTTGACGTCCTGGTACTCGTCCACCACGAAATGCCGGTACTGCCCGCGCACCTGGCGGGCGACGTCCGGGTGCTCCTCGAGGGCGAAGGCGGTGACCAGCAGCAGGTCCTCGAAGTCCAGCGCGCCGTCGCGCTGCTTGGCCGACTCGTAGCTCGCGTAGACCCGCGCCACCGCCGCGGACTCGAACGGGGGCTCGCGGCCGGCGGCCTGGGCGCGGGCCGGGTAGTCGTCGGGCGTGGCCAGCGTGGTCTTGGCCCACTCGATCTCGCTGGCGAGGTCGCGCAGGCTGGTGCGGTCGGTGGACAGCCGGGACCGGGAGGCGGCCGCCGCCACCAGCCGCAGCTTGTTCTCGACGAGCTCCGGCATCGGCCCGCCGAGCACCCGGGGTGCGAAGTAGCGCAGCTGGCGCATGGCCGCGGCGTGGAAGGTGCGGGCCTGGACACCGCCCACCCCCAGCCCGGCCAGCCGGGACCGCAGTTCGCCCGCGGCGCGGGCGGTGAAGGTGACGGCGAGGACCTGCTCGGGCACGAACGCCCCGGTGTGCACGCCGTAGGCGATCCGGTGGGTGATCGTGCGGGTCTTGCCGGTGCCCGCACCGGCGAGGATGCAGACCGGGCCGGACACCGCCTGCGCCGCGGCGCGCTGCTCGTCGTCCAGCTGCGCGAGCACCGCCTCGGCGCCCTGCACCCGGACGTCCCCGGGCGCACCGGCGATCTGCGACATCGGCCTCCCCGTCTCCCGTCGATGGCCGTGACCCATCCTCCCAGCCCCCAGCGACAGACGGGGGAAGCATCCCCAGGGGCGCGGCGTTGTGGCCCCGTGACGGCCGGGCACGCGTGCCCGGACCCCCGACCGACCAGGAGGAACGCCTCGATGACCGCCGCTCCCGCCGCCGTGACCATGTACACCACCCCCTGGTGCGGGTACTGCGTGCGGCTCAAGAAGCTGATGCAGCGCGAGGGCATCGAGTACGCCGAGGTCGACATCGAGCGCGACCCGGCCGCGGCCGAGCTGGTGATGCAGGCCAACGGGGGCAACCGCACCGTCCCGACGCTGCTCTTCCCCGACGGCAGCGCCCTGACCAACCCCAGCATCGACCAGGTGAAGGCCCAGCTGGAGCAGTCCGCAGAGGCATGACGGCGGGTGGTCCCTCCGCTGCGCTGCGCGAGGGGGCATAGTCGTCGAGGACGGCTCGTTACCGTAGCCCCCTGCCCCCGGCTACCCGCCGGGCCCAGCCCCTCGCGGAGGCCGCCCAGTGAGTGAGCGCACCACCCCAGCGGAGTGTCCCCCGACACCGCCGTCGTCCGGGCCCGGGGGCGACCTCGTGAGTTCCGCCCTGGAGCAGGCAACGGCGGGGGGTGCCCCGTCGGGCGGGGAGTCCACCGTGGTGGTCGCCCGGACCGTACGCGGCTGGTCGGTGTTCGCCCCCGGCCGGGCCGAGGACGTCGACGACCTCGTCGAGGGCATGACCCTCGCCGACCTGGTCAGCGAGGAGCTGGGCGCGCGGGTCGAGCCCGACCGCCGCGCGCGGCGGGCCGCCCGTGGTGCCGCCGGGGACGCCGACCCCGACGCCGACCCGCGGGACGCCCGGCTGGCCTCGCTCGAGCGCACCGTCGCCCAGCTCGAGCACGCCCTGGCCGCGCGGGTCTCCACCGAGCGCGCCATCGGGGTGCTCGCCGAGCGGCAGGGCGCGACGCCGCAGGCCGCCTTCGAGCAACTGCGGCGCAACGCCCGCTCGCAGGGGCGGCCGGTGCCAGAGCTCGCCCGCGAGGTGCTCGACGACCTGGTGGCCCGTTCCGCCCCGACGGGCACCGAGGTCCCGGCCGCGCCGGCGCCGGCGCCGCGCACCCTGGTGCGGGAGGCCGGCCGGGCGCCCCGCACCCGCAGCCGGGCCGGACGCGGCCCCGCGGAGGGCCGGTCCTGACCCGACCGGAGCCGCTCACCCCCGAGGCACTGGCCGACCGGCTGGCCGCACTGCTCGCCGCCACCGACCCCGAGCCCGGGGCGACCGCCCTGCGCGTGGCGGTGGACGGGCCCGACGTCGCCGCGCCGGCCGAGCTGGCGGCCGCGGTCGCCGAGCGGTTGCCGCCGCTGGGGCGCCCCGCCGTCGTGGTCCCCGCCGGCGGGTTCCTGCGTCCGGCGTCCCTGCGCTTCGAGCACGGCCGCACCGACCCCGACGCCCGCTACACCGACTGGCTGGACTCCGGCGCGCTGTCCCGCGAGGTGCTCGGCCCGGTCGGTCCCGGCGGCTCCGGGGAGTACCTGCCGGTGCTCTGGGACGTCGACCGCGACCGGGCCGCCCGCGCCGTCCCCCGGCCGATGCCGCCCCGCGGCGTGCTGCTGGTCCCGGGGGCGCTGCTGCAAGGGGTCGGGTTGGCCTTCGACGTCGTCGTCCACCTGCGGGTAGCCCCGGCGGCCCGTCGCCGCCGCACGCCCACCGAGCAGGCCTGGGAGCTGCCGGCGTTCGACCGGTACGACGACGAGGTGGATCCGGTGTCGCTGGCCGACGCCGTGGTGCTGGCCGACTCCCCCGACCACCCCGCTCTGGTGCTCCAGAACCGCTGGAGGAAGGACCCCTCTGCCCCCCACCGCTCGCAAGCTCGCGGCGGGACCCTGCAGAGGGGCCGGGAGTTCACAGATCCTGGGTCACCCAGCGGTCGATGATGTGCCGGGCGATGGAGACCGCCGGGGGCAGCGCCTGCGGGCCGGTACCCGAGCGCAGCTCGTCCCGGGTGAACCAGCGGGCCTCCTCGATCTCGGTCGGGTCCAGCCGCAGCGTCAGGTCGCCCTCGGCGCGAGCGGTGTAGCCGAGCATCAGCGACTGCGGGAACGGCCACGGCTGGCTGCCCGCGTAGCGGATGTCGGTGACCCGCAGGCCGACCTCCTCGGCCACCTCCCGCGCCACCGCGCCCTCGGCGGACTCCCCCGGCTCGACGAAGCCGGCGAGGATCGAGAAGCGCCCCGGCGGCCACACCGCCTGGCGGCCCAGCACGCAGCGGTCGCCGCCGTCGTGGACCAGCATGATCACGGCCGGGTCGGTGCGGGGGAACAGCTCCGCGCCGGTCTCCGGGTCGCGCTGCACCCAGCCGGCCCGTTCGATCGTCGTCCGCGCGCCGGACAGCGGGCTGAACCGGTGCCGCTCGTGCCACTCGACCATGGCGACCGCCTCGGCGAGCAGGCCGGCGTCGAGGTCGTCGAGGTCGGCGCCGAGGTCGCGCAGGCCGGCCCAGGTGTCCGCGGGGCGGCCACCGACGGTCAGCCGCCGGTCGCCGCGGACGGCGGCGTAGGGCACGCCGTCGGCCTCGCCGAGGTAGATCGCGCCCTCGGGCAGCCCGGTCCGCTCCTCCCAGAGCAGCCGCGGTCGGCCCCCGTCCTCCTCGACCGGCACGGTGCGCCGCTCGTCGACCGTGAGCACCCGCACCGGGCGGCCGCCGGTCGGGTCGGGCAGCGACCGGGCCAGGTGGCTGCGGTCGTGCGCGGAGCGCGACAGCACCGGGACCGCGCCGGCCGGTGAGGGGCTGCTCTCCGGCCAGGAGACGCCGTCGCCCGACGGCGGCGGGTTGTCCGCCGGCGTGCTGCCGCCGTCCGGGACGCTCATGCCGCGTCCGCCGACGAGACGACCTCGACCGGGCCGAACGCGCGCAGCGGCTCGGCCACCTGCCCGGAGTCGCCGACGACGACGGCGGTGAGCCCGCCGGGCTGCAGGAACCGGCGCGCGGCCTCCTGCACCTCCTCGACGGTGACCCGGGCCAGCGCCTGCTGGTGCTCGGCCAGCCACTGCGGCGCCAGGCCCGACCCCGTGAGCGCCGACAGCGTGCTGGCCAGCCCGGCGTGGGTGGCGGTGGACAGCGCCATGCTGCCGAGCACGTAGCGACGGGCGGCGTCGAGCTCCTCCGCGCTGACCGGCGTCAGGGCCATGCGGCCGAGTTCGTACCAGGTCTCGAGGAACGCCGGCCCGGTGACCTCGGTGGCGACGTCGGCCTCGACGAGGAACGAGGAGGCGGCGGCGAGGTGGTCGACCGAGCTGCGCGGGCTGTAGCTGTAACCACGCCGCTCGCGGATGTTCTCCACCAGCCGGGAGGAGAAGTAGCCGCCGTAGACCATGTTGGCCAGCCGGACCGCGGGCAGGTCGGGGTCGGTGCGGCCGGGCGCGGTGCCACCCAGGCGCAGGTTGGACTGCACGGCGCCGGGCCGGTCGACCACCTGGAGCGGCCCGGGGGCCAGCTGCGGCACCGGTGGGGCGGCGACCGCCGTCCCCTCGCCGGTCCAGCCGGCCAGTGCGGTGCCGACGGCGTCGACGGCGGCGGCCGGGTCGAGGTCGCCGACCAGCACCAGCGTGCTGCCGGCGGGCAGCACCCGCTCGCGGTGCAGCTTGCGCAGCGCCTGGCTGCGCACCGCGGCGACCAGCTCGGCGGCGGGCAGCTGCTCGGCGTACGGGTGGGCGCCGTAGCGGCGGGCGGCCAAGGCGGTGCGCGCGATGACGCCCGGCTGGGAGCGGGCGATGGAGATCCGCTCGGCGACGCGCGCCCGCTCGGCCTCCACCCGGTCGGCCGGGTAGGTGGCGTCGGTGAGCACCTCGGCCAGCACGCCGAGCACGGGTGCGAGGCCCTCGGCGAGCAGCGTGGTGGCGAACAGCAGGCGGTCGGGGTCGGTGGAGACCGACAGCTCCCCGCCGTGGGCCTGCAGCGCCTCGGCGATGCCGGTGGCGTCGTGCGCGCCGGTGCCCAGCAGGACGGCGCCGGAGAGCACCGAGGCGCGGGCGGTGTGCTGGGCGGCGGCGCGCGCGGTCGCCGCGGCGAAGGGCACCCGCAGGCGCAGCTCGACCAGCGGGACACCGGGCCGCGGGACGACGACGAGCCGCAGTCCGTTGGGCAGCGTCTCCTCGGTGACGGCCAGCTCCGGCTGCGGCCGGGGCTCGCCCAGCGGCGGGATCAGCACGGGGGCACTCATCGACGTCCTCCCGTGGCACGCAGCTCGAGGACCGCGACGGTGCCGGGGTCCAGGCCCCGGGCGGCGGTCCGCACCTGCTCGGGGGTGACGGCCGCCAGCCGGGCGGCGAGCTCGCCGGCCAGCTCGGCGCGGCCGTGGATGAGCTCGGCGTTGGCGAAGGCCAGCGTGCGGCCGAGCACCGAGTCGGCCTGACGCAGCAGCTGGGCCTCGGTGCGGGCCTGCACCCGGGCGAGCTCGTCGGCGCCGACGCCGTCCTCGGCGATCCGGCCGATCTCCTCGTGCACCGCGGTGATCACCTTCTCCGTCGGGACCGACGCCGGGTGGTGCACCTGCGTGGTGAGCAGCGTCGCGTCCCGGACGTCGAAGGGGTCGCCGAACAGGCCCACGTAGCTGCTCTGCGCGATGGCGAGCTGGTCGTCGTGGACCAGCCGCCGCTCCAGCCGGGAGGCGTCGCCCTCGCTGAGCAGCTCGGCCAGCAGCACCGTGCCGAGGTAGAAGTCGAGGTCGCCGACCGGGTCGGGCACCCGCCAGCCGAGGGCGACCGCGGGCGCGGGGGCGAGCGGGTCCTCGACCACGCCGGAGCGGACGGTGGTCGGCGAGGGTTCACCGGTGGGCGGCGTCGGCGGGACCTCGCGGGCGGTGATGGGGCCGAACCAGCGACGCACCAGCCGCTCGGCCTCCGCGACGTCGAGGTCGCCGCCGAGGCACAGGACGGCGTTGCCCGGCGCGTAGTAGCGGTGGGAGAAGTCCGCGGCGTCGTCGACGGTCGAGGACTCCAGGTCGACGAAGGAGCCGTAGCCGTCGTGGGTGTTGGCGAAGCTCTCGAAGGCGATCGCGGGCAGCTGCAGCCACGGGAAGGCGCCGTAGGGACGGTTGAGCACGTTGACCCGGATCTCCTCCTTCACCACGTCGATCTGGTTGCGGAGGTTCTCCTCGGTGATGGCCGGCGCCGCCATGCGGTCGGCCTCGAGGAAGAGGGCGCGTTCGAGGGCCTCGGCAGGGAGGGCCTCGTAGTAGTTGGTGTAGTCCTGGTGGGTCGAGCCGTTGAAGGTGCCGCCCGCGGCCTGGACCAGACGGGCGTGCTCCATCTTCGGGACGTTGGCCGAGCCCTGGAACATCAGGTGCTCGAAGAGGTGGGCGAAACCGGTGCGGCCCTGGGGCTCGTTGCGCATCCCGACGTCGTAGGAGACGGTCACGGCGACCACCGGGACGCTGCGGTCCGGCGCCAGCACGACACGCAGCCCGTTCTCGAGTCGGAAGCGCTCCACCGGGTGCCGGAGGGTGAGGTCGGCCCCAGCTGCAGTCACGTGCCCGACCCTAACCGCGCCCTGGGACGCCGCGCCGGGCGACGCCGGAGGCTGCGACCTCGGCCACCGGCGGGCCTCCCGTTCTCGCGGCGGGTTCCTCGTGACCCTCGCGCGGTTGCCCTCGCGTTCGCGCTGGTGCAACGGCGTGGGAGCGGGTGCAACGGCGTGGGAGTGGAGGCACGTGGCCGCGGTGCGGGTCCCCCGAGCAGGGACCGGACTCACCGGCTCAACGGCGGCCGGGGACGGCACGTGGCCGCGGTGCGGGTCCCTGGGAGCGGGGGCCCGGAGGGTCCCCCGAGCAGGGACGGGACTCACCGGCTCAACGGCGGCCGGGGACGGCACGTGGCAACGGTGTCAGCCGGTAGGCCGACGATGTCACAGCACGTCGATGCCGTCGATGACGCGGTCGATCACCCCGTACAGCTCCGCGTGGGTGTTGGGGACGGAGAGGTAGAGCAGCGCGGGGGCGGGCCGGCCGACGTCGACGAGCAGCAGCGCGGCCCGCTCCCCCGTCGCCTCGTAGCCCCGGACGTCCCAGGAGAGGTCGAACTCCAGCAGGTGCGCGGGAGCGCCGTCGACGGTGCGGGCCTCGTCGCGCAGGACCTCCCGCTCGTTGGGTCCCGGGTAGTAGTTCAGCCGCACGCTGTCGGCCACCTGGGCGAGGGTCGACTGCAGGCCGCCGGCGGGGTCGAACAGCGGCGACAGCGGCCCGGAGGTGCACTGGGCGATGAACGGCCCGCCGTCGGGCGTGACCTCCTGGGTGACCGTGTACTGCCCGGCGACCGAGGTCGTCTCGGCGACGTCCTGCAGGTCGTACTCGAGCCAGCCCTGGCCCAGGTAGGGGTAGGCGATCCCGGCGGCCTCGTCGACGATCCGGAGCGTGCCGGGCGGGAAGGCCGAGCCGCTGGGCGGCGGCAGCGCGGTCGGGCCCGTGTCGTCGACGGAGCTGCTCGGCCGGCCGACGAGGAAGCCGATCAGGACGACGAGCACCAGCCCGAGCACCGACAGCCCGACCACCCACCCGGTGCGCCGCGGGGGCCGTCCCGGGCCGGGCGGCGGGGTCGGCGCGGCCGGCTCGGGCACGGGAGCCGGTGCGGTGGCGGGCGCCTGCACGGCCACGCCCGGACCGACGGGGGTGGTGACGTCGGACCACCCACCGCCGTTCCACCACCGCACCATCCCGGGGACGCCGTCGGGGTCGGGGTACCACCCCGGTGGCGCGCTCGACGTACCGGTCACGGCGTCACCCTAGGTGCGGCGGCCGGGAGCCCCCGTCAGCGACGGTCCGCGGCGTCGTCCCACCACGAGACCAGCTCGCGCAGGCCGTCGTCCCCGCCGCCGCGCACCTCGGCGACGGCGAGGGTGCCGGTGTCGTCCCAGGTCCAGCGCAGCTGCGCATCCCCCTCGGCGTCGAGGGAGCAGGCCAACCGGCCCACCACCCGGTCGTCGTCGCGCAGCTGCAGCCAGCCCTCCGGGTCCGCACCGCGGCCGCACTCGCGCTCGCTGTCGAGCAGCCGCAACCCCCGGGACTCGACGTGCGCGGCGAACGCGGCGGCCGCGCCGTCCCCGGCGTAGAGCGTGTGGGTGCTCGCCGGGGCGCCGTCCTCGTCGGGGTCCCCGGGCGGGCAGTCGAGCCGTCCCAGGGCCCGGCCGTCCCCGGGCGCGGCCGTGCAGTCGGCGGGGTCGACCTGGTCGGGCAGGCCCAGGGCGAGCAGGCGCTCGGCGACGCCGGAGACGTCGCCGGCGGCCGCGTCGGCCCGGCGGTCGGCGGCGACGAGGAGCCCGGCGAGCACCAGCGCCGCGACCGTCGCGGCCGCGGCGAGCACCCACGGCAGCCAGCCGGACCGGCGCCGGGGCCGAGCGGCGGGAGGAGCGCCGAGGTCCGGCGCGGGCGGCGCCGGGACGGCGACCGGCACCTGCCGGGTGGTCGAGCGGCCACCGTCCGCCGGGAGGGGGCCGACCGCCGTCGGGGCGTCGTCCGGCCGGGGCACCGGGACGCCGCTGCCCGTCAACGCTCCCCGCGCCGCCTCGGCCAGGTCGCCGGCGCGCTGCCAGCGCCGGTCCGGGTCCTTGGCCAGGCCGCGCAGGACGACCTCGTCGAGGGCCGCGGGCAGCCCCGGGCGCAGGGACGACGGCGGCGGCGGGGGCTCGTGCAGGTGCGCGGCCATCACCCGCGCTGGGTCGCCGGGGCCGAACGGACGGCGGCCGGTGAGCAGCTCGAACAGCAGGCAGGCCAGGGAGTAGACGTCGGCGCGGGCGTCCGGTGGGGTCGGGCCGAACCGCTCGGGGGCCATGTACTCGGTGCTGCCGACCGCGGTGCCGACGGCGGTCAGGGCCGGCCCGGGGCCGTCGTCGGCACCGCGGGCGACGCCGAAGTCGGCGAGGTAGGCGAAGTCCTCGCCGGCGGCCGAGGTGGCCAGGTCGCGCCCGTCGGCGCGGCCGACGAGCAGCACGTTGGACGGCTTGACGTCGCGGTGCACCAGTCCCCCGGCGTGGGCGGCGTCGAGCGCGCGGGCGACCTGGCCGACCAGGTCGACGGCGCGGGCGGGGTCCACCGGGCCGGTGCGCCGCAGCAGCGAGTCCAGGTCCTCGCCCTCGACCAGCCGCATGTCGAGGAAGAGCTGGCCGTCGATCTCCCCGTAGCGGTGGATGGGGACGACGTGCGGCTCGGTCAGGCGGGCGGCGATGCGGGCCTCGCGGCGGAAGCGGTCGCGGTATCCCTCGTCCTGGGCCCACTGCGGGTGCAGCACCTTCAGGGCGACGTCCCGCTCGTGGTCGTCGTCGTGCGCCCGCAGCACCTGCCCCATGCCGCCGCGGCCGAGCACGCCGAGGACCCGGTAGGGGCCGAACCGGCCGCCGTCCTGCTGCGCCGTCACCGTGGGCGCAGCGGCACGGCCGCGAGCTCCCGCCACAGGTGCGCGGCCGCCTCGGCGCCGCGGTGCAGCATCGGCAGCAGCACCCGCTCGTTCGGCGAGTGGATGCGGTCGGTGGGCAGCCCGGCGCCGAGGAAGAGCAGCGGAGCGCCGAGGACGTCGACCAGGTCGGCCTCCGGTCCGCTGCCACCCTCCCGGGTGAACAGCACGTCGGCGGGGTCGCGGTCGAACGCCAGCCCGATCGCGGTCAGCAGGGCGGCCATCGCCGGGGAGTCCAGGTCGCTGGCGCAGGGCGAGACGCCGCCGGCCGGGACGTGCACGTCGGCCTGGATGCCCCCGGGCAGGTTGGCCGCCACCCAGCCGCGCACCTGGTCGGCGAGGTCGGCGGGGCGCTGGTCGGCCACCAGCCGGAAGGTGATCTTGGCGTGCGCCTCGGCCGGGATGATCGTCTTGTGCCCGGGGCCGGTGTAGCCGCCCCACATGCCGTTGACCTCCGCGGTGGGCCGCGCGCCGATCCGCTCCAGGGTGGTGAAGCCCTCCTCGCCGGTGGCGACGCGGGAGGCGGCGGGCCCGGCCAGCCAGGCGGCCTCGTCGAAGGGAACGCGGGCCATGAGCTCGCGCTCGCGGTCGGTCAGCGGCCGGACCTCGTCGTAGAAGCCGGGCAGGGTGACCCGCCCGTGCTCGTCGTGCAGGCTCGCCAGCAGGGTGGCCATGGCGTGCAGCGGGTTGGGGACGCCGCCGCCGAAGGAGCCCGAGTGCAGGTCGACGGCCGGCCCGCGCAGGGTGATCTCGGCGTCGGCGAGCCCGCGCATGGCGACCACGGCGCTGGGGACGTCGGGGGCGGCCATCCCGGTGTCGCTGACCACGACGACGTCGCAGCGCAGCCGGTCGGCGCGCTCGCGCAGCAGTGCGGCGAAGTGCGGCGACCCGGACTCCTCCTCGCCCTCGACCAGCACCTTCACGGTCACCGCCGGGGTGTCCCGGCCGGTGGCGGCCAGGTGCGCGCGCATGCCGAGCAGGTGCATCGCGACGTTGCCCTTGTCGTCGATGGCGCCGCGGGCGTGCAGCTCCGGACCGTCGGGGCCCTCCACGCGGGTCGGCTCGAACGGCGGGTGCTCCCACAGCTCCAGCGGGTCGACCGGCTGCACGTCGTGGTGGCCGTAGACGAGGGCGACCGGCGCGCCGTCGTCCGCCGACGGCCACTCCGCGTAGACGGCCGGCGCCCCGGCGGTCTCCCACACCTCCACGACCGGGAAGCCGGTGCGGCGCAGCGCGTCGGCCAGCCACGCCGCACTCGCGGCGACGTGGGGCGCGTGGGCCGGGTCGGCGGAGATCGACGGGATGCGCAACCACGCGTCGAGGTCGGCGTGCAGGTCGCCTGAGTGTGCGGTGACGAAGTCGCGTTCCGGGCTGCTCACGGCTGCCGACGGTAGCGTCGGCAGCATGCCGGGACAGCTGCTGCGGGTGGACGTCGGCGACCTCACCTTCGACGTGCGGGCCGACGGGCCGGACGACGGCCGCCCGGTGCTGCTGCTGCACGGCTTCCCGGAGACGTCGGCGTCGTGGGCCGCGGTGACGCCCCGGCTGACCGAGGCGGGGCTGCGCACCTACGCCGTCGACCAGCTGGGCTACTCCCCCGGCGCCCGCCCGGCCGAGGTCGACGCCTACGCGCTGACCAACCTGGCGCAGGTCACCGCCGACCTGATGACCGCCATGGACGTGCCGGTGGCCGACGTCGTCGGGCACGACTGGGGCGCGAACGTCGCCTGGGCGCTGGCCGCGTGGCACGAGGACCGGGTGCGCTCGCTGACCGCCGTCTCGGTGCCGCACCCCACGGCGTTCACCACGGCCTTCCGCTCCGACCCGGAGCAGAAGGAGCGCTCGGCCTACATCCGGCTGTTCTGGCAGCAGGGCAAGGCCGAGGAGGTGCTGCTCGCCGACGACGCCCGGCGGCTGCGGCGGATGTTCGGGGACGTCGTCCCGGCCGAGGCCGTCGACGAGTACGTGGCCGTGCTGTCGGCGCCGGGCGCGCTGACCGCCGCGCTCAACTGGTACCGGGCGATGAGCTCGGCCACGCCGGTCGACGACGTGACCGTGCCGACCACCTACGTCTGGAGCGACGACGACGTCGCGATCGGACGACGGGCCGCGGAGGGCTGCGCCGAGCACGTCACCGGCGACTACCGCTTCGTCGAGCTGGCCGGGATCTCCCACTGGGTCCCCGAGCAGGCCCCGGACCAGCTGGCCGTGGCGGTCCTGGACCGCATCGCCTCGACCTGAGGCTCAGTCCTCCTCCGGCGGAGGGGGCAGGTCGTCGTCCGGCGGCTCGGGCGGCAGGTCGTCGTCCCGGCCGGTGACCAGGGCGAGCAGGCCGGCCTCGTCGAGCAGGTCGACCGGGCGCACGGTGACGCCGGCGGCGACGTGGTGGAACCCGGCGCTGACCCGCCCGACCGGGACGCCGGTCAGCCGTGACCAGCCCAGCCGGTAGGCGGCCAGCTGGACCGCCGCGGCGGCGAGCTCCGCGCCCGACGGGGGCGGGCCGGTCTTCCAGTCGACGACCTCGAAGCCGCCGTCGCCGTCGTCGAAGACCGCGTCGATGCGCCCGCGCAGGGTGAGCGGGCCCAGAGGCGTCTCGAAGGGCACCTCGACCTCGACCGGCTGCCGGTCGGCCCAGGGGCTGGCCAGGAACGCCTCCTGCAGCGCGGCCAGCGCGCCGTCGGGGGCGGCGGACTCGTCACCGGAGCCGGGCAGCTCGTCGAGGTCGAGCAGCCGGGCGACGCCGAAGCGCTCCTCCAGCCAGGCGTGGAAGGCGGTGCCGCGGCGGGCCAGCGGTGCGGGCGCGGCGGGCATCGGCCGGCGCAGCCGCCGGGCGAGCTCGGCCGGGTCGCGGCGCAGCGTGACCAGCTCGGACACCGACAGGTGGCTGGGCAGCGGCACCTCGACGGTCGGGGAGGCGGTGCGGCTCCGCTCGCGCAGCAGCAGGTCGGCGTCGCGCACCCACCGCTCCACCTCCGGGTCGCCCGTGCCGAGCGCGGCCGCGGCGTCCAGCGGGTGCGGAGCGGCGCCGGCCACCAGCTCGGCGGCGGCGGTGAGCGCCCGGCGGCGCGGCGGCGAGAGCGGGTCGGCCGGCCACACGCCGACCGGCCACTCCTCCAGCGCCGGGTTGGGAGCGCCCTCGTCGGGGCGCTCGGCCCACGCGACGACGACACCGGCCCCGGCGCCGCACGCGCGGCGGACGGTGTCGAGCAGCACCGAGGGCCCGCACGGCTTGACGCCGTCGCGCCACCAGCTGCCCGAGCACAGCAGCAGGTGCTTGGCGCGGGTGACCGCGACGTAGCCGAGCCGGATCTCCTCGGCCTCGCCGAAGCGCTTCCACTCCTCGACGTAGTCCTCGAGCGCGGCGCGCACCGCGGCCTGGTCGCCGGAGCCGGGCACCGGCAGGCGCAGCTGGGGCAGCTCCGCGCGGTCGGTGGTGCGCAGGTCGACCGGGACCGCGCCGGGGTCCTTGACCCACGAGTCGCTGGTGTCGGTGCGGGCCGGGAACTGGTCGGCCGTCATCCCCGGCACGGCGACGACGTCCCACTCCAGGCCCTTGGCCGAGTGGCCGGTGAGCAGCTGGATCGACTCGGGGTCGACCGCGACCTCCCCCGGCTCGAGGCCCCGCTCGCGCTCCTCGGCGTCGCGCAGGTAGCCGAGGAAGGCCGGCAGCGAGGGCAGCTCGGCCAGCTCGGTGAACTCCGCGGCGACCGCGTGCAGCGCGTCGAGGTGGGCCCGGGCCGAGCCGGGGCTGACGCCGGGCGCGCTGGCCAGCTCGGTCTCCAGGCCCAGCACCCGCGCGACGTCGTCCACCAGGTCGGGCAGCGACTCCCCCAGCCGGCCGCGCAGGTGCGCCAGCTCCGCGCCGAGACGGCGCAGCCGCCGAAAGGCCGCGGGCGAGTAGGCCGACGGGTCCCCGAGGTCGTCGAGCGCCTCGACGAGGCTGCCGCGCTCGGACGGGCGGGGAGCGGGATCGTCGTCGTCCTCGCGACCGGGGCGGCGGGAGTGCACCAGCGCGCGGGCGCGGGACTCGAGCGCGGCGAGGTCGCGGGGACCGATCCGCCAGCGCGCTCCGGTGAGCAGCCGGCCCATCGCGTCGCCGGCGGTGGGGTCGACGAGCACGGTCAGCGTCGCGACCACGTCGGAGACCTCGGGCACCTCCAGCAGCCCGCCCAGGCCGACGACGGTCACCGGCAGGCCGCGGGCGCGCAGCGCGGCGGCGATGCCGGGCAGCTGCTTGCGCGTGCGCACCAGCACCGCCGTCGTCGGGGGGCGGCCGTCGGCGCGCGGCGGCAGCGCCGGGTCCTCGCCGCGCCAGCAGGCGGCCAGCCGGTCGGCCAGCGCCTCGGTCTCCTCGGCCACGGTCGCGTACAGGCCGGCGGTGACCAGCCCGTGCCCGGCGGTGGGTGCCGGCGCGAGGTCGGGCAGCGGCACCTCGGGCGCCGGCAGCAGCCCGGCGACGTCGTTGGCGACGGCGAGCACCGCGCCGTCGTTGCGCCAGCTGGTGGCCAGGGTGAGCCGCTGCGCCGCCCGGCCGCGGACGCCCGGGAAGGTGCGGTCGAAGCGCTCGATCGTCCCCGCCGACGCGCCGCGCCAGCCGTAGATCGACTGCCTCGGGTCCCCGACGGCGAGCACCGCGTGCCCGGTGGTGCGGCCGAACAGCGCCTCGAGCATCCGCAGCTGACCGACGCTGGTGTCCTGGTACTCGTCGAGCAGCACGATCCGCCAGCGGGCGCGCTCGCGGCGGCCGACCTCGGGCGCGCTGACGGCGACCCGCGCGGCCAGCGCCACCTGGTCGGAGTGGTCGATCGCCCCGGCGGCCCGCTTGCGCGCCTCGAACGCCTCGACCAGCGGCAGCAGCGCCACGCGGGCGCGCTGGCGGGCCAGCATGTCGACCACCGGCTTGTACGGGCCGCGCTTGCCCTTCGCGTCGGGGTAGCCGGCGATCTGCCGCTCCAGCTGCGCGGTCCACGCGCGCAGCCGGTCGGCGGAGACGTCGTGCTCGCCGAGCTCGCCGGCCAGCGCCAGCACGTCCTCGACGGTGGTCAGCGGACTCAGCTGGACGTCGTTCATGTCGCCGGTCCAGCCGGAGACGACGGAGGACGCCTGCCCCCAGCACATGGCCGGGCCGAGCACGCCGGCGCCGGGCTCCACGCCGATCCGCAGCCCGTGCTCGCTGACCAGCGAGGCGGCGTAGCCGTGGTAGGTCGACACCGTCGGCATCGCGACGGCCAGCCGCTCCTTCAGCCCCGGATCGGTCTCCGGGTGCCGCGCCAGCGCGCCCAGCCGGATCCGGATGCGCTCGGCCAGCTCGCTGGCCGCCTTGCGGGTGAAGGTCAGCCCGAGGATCGCGTCGGGGGCGACCAGCTCGTTGGCCACCAGCCAGCAGACGCGGGCGGCCATCGTCTCGGTCTTGCCCGACCCGGCCCCGGCGACGACGACCAGCGGCCGGTCGGCAGGCGCCGACACCACCCGCGCCTGCTCGTCGGAGGGCGCGTAGGACAGTCCGCAGCGGGCGGCGACCTCGGCCGGGGTGAGCAGCCGGCGCTCCTGGACCGGTTCGGGTGCGGCACCGAACAGCGCGTCGTCGAAGGAGAGCTGTTCCTCGGCCGGCACCGGAGCCCGACGACTCACGAGGTGACCTGCCGGCCGCGCTCGTGCAGCGGGCAGCTTCGCCGGGCCGGGCACCGGGAGCAGTGGCTGCCGGTGCGCACCTCGAAGGTGGCCGCGCCCATGCCGTCGCCGACCTGCGCCACCAGCTCCCCGGCCCAGGTCTCCCCCACCGGGACGTCGGCGGGGAGCGGCTCCTGCGCCTGCTCCTTGGCCTTGGCCCCGGAGCCGACCTGCAGCAGCGCCGCCCCGCCGGGGGCGTCGCCGTGCGCACCGAACGCGCCGGCGGCGACGGCCACCTGGTAGGCGGCCAGCTGCCCGTGGGTGTCGATGTCGCGCGCGGCGCTGCGGCCGGTCTTGAGGTCGACGACGACCAGCCGGCCGGCGCCGTCGCGCTCCAGCCGGTCGACCTGGCCGCGGATGCGGGCCCGCCCCACGGTGACGTCGAAGTCGGCCTCGGCGGCCACCAGCTCGCGGCCGTTGGCGGCGTGCCAGCGCAGGAACCGGTCGAGCATGTCGCGGGCGGCGGCCCGCTGCCGCTGGTCGGCCCAGCCCGGTCCGAGGTCGAGCTGGTCGAGCTCCTCGGCCAGCGCGGCGGGCGCTTCGGCGGCGGGCAGCCCCTCGGCCACCTGCTGCGCGACGGCGTGCACCGCTGAGCCGACGGTGCGCGTGGCGTCCGGCGAGGCCTCCGCGCCGACTGCGCCGAGCACCCACTTCAGCGGGCAGCGCTGGAAGGTCTCGATCGCCGACGGGCGCACCCGCACCGCCTCGCCGTCGGGCACCAGCGGGGCGTCGTCGGACAGCGGCGCCAGCCCCCACCAGTCGGCCGGGGAGGCGCCGGGCACGCCCTCGTCGGCCAACCGCCGCAGCACCGCGGCGGCGGCCGACCGGCGGGCCGGCTCGGTCTGCGGGTCGCTGACCGCCCGCCGCAGCTCGGCGACCAGCGCCGGCAGCGTGAGCGAGCGCGGGAGCGGTGTCAGCGGCCGGCCCTCGTCGGGCGGGGCGACGACGAGGTCGAGGAACCGGGAGGCGGTGGCGCCGGCGTCGGGACCGTCCAGGGCACCCTCGACGGCGGTGACCACCAGCCGGCGGCGGGCCCGGGTGCAGGCGACGTAGAACAGCCGCCGCTCCTCGGCCAGCATCTGCACGCGCCGGTCGATCACGGCGCCGTCGATGCCCGCCACCCGCTCGACCAGCAGCTCCGTGCCGAGCAGGGTGCCGCGGTCGCGGAGGTCGGGCCAGACGCCCTCCTGCACGCCGGCCACGCAGACGACGTCCCACTCCAGACCCTTGGACGCGTGCGCGGTGAGCAGCCGGACGGCGTCGGTCGCCGACTCGCGGCCCGCGCCGGTGACGCCGGGCAGCTCCTGTGCCGACAGGTGCTCGACGAACGCGCCGACGGTGGCCGAGGGCAGCCGGTCGACGAAGCCCGCCGCGGCGTCGAACAGCGCGACGACGGCGTCCAGGTCGCGGTCGGCGACCGCTCCGGCCGCCCCACCCGCAGCGCTGGCCCGCGCCCACCGGCCGGCCAGGCCGCTGCGCTGCCACATCGCCCACAGCACGTCCTCCGCGGAGCCGTCGCGGGCCAGCGCCACCCGGCCGGCGGCCAGCGCGTCCGCGACCCGGCGCGCGGGGCGGGCGACGGCCTCGGGCAGCTCCTCGAGCAGCGCCTCGTCGGTGAGCGCGGTGGCCAGCGGCGCGCCCCGCTCGTCGGCGTCGACCCCGCGCCGGGCCTGCGCGATCCGCACCGCCCGGCGCAGCCGGCGCAGGTCGAGCACGGTCGCGCCGCCCAGCGCGGAGGTCAGCAGCGCCTCGGCGCCGGGCTCGTCGAGGGCCGGCGTGCCCGGCTCGGCGCCCGGCTGCGGCAGCAGCGCGCCGAGCGCGGCCAGCAGCGGCGCGACGGCCGGCTGGGCGGCCAGCGGCAGGTCGTCGGTGCCGACCTCGACCGGGACGCCGGCGGAGGTGAGCGCCCGCCGCAGCGGCCCGATCGCCAGCGCGGCGCGGACGACGACGGCCATCTCCGACCACGGGACGCCGTCGACCAGGTGCGCGCGGCGCAGGGTGTCGGCGACGTAGGCGGCCTCGACCGCCGCCGAGCCGAAGACGTGCACCTCGGCGGCGCCCTCCTCGACACCCTCGACCGCGGCCAGCCGGCGGTGCTCCCACGGGCCGGGCAGCGCCTCGGCGACCCTCCGGCTGACCGCCAGCAGCCCCGGGCCCGAGCGCCGGCACACGCCCAGCGACAGCCGCGGTGCGGGCCGGCCGGCAACGGTGCGGAACCGCTCCGGGAACTCGACGATGCCGCGCGGCTCGGCGCCGCGGAAGGCGTAGACGGCCTGGTCGGGGTCGCCGACGACGACCAGGTCGCCCCCGCCGCCGGCGAGCAGCTGCAGCAGCTCCACCTGGGCGGGGTCGGTGTCCTGGTACTCGTCGACGAACAGCCAGCGGGCCCGCTCGCGCTCGGCGCGCAGCAGCTCCGGGTCGTCCTCGAGCTCGGCGATCGCGGCCCGGACCAGCTCGGCGGGGTCGTAGCCCGACGCGTCACCGCCGCCGGCGGTGGAGAAGGCGGTGACCGCCTCGTACTGCTCCTGGAAGGCGGCGGCGTGCAGCCACGCCTCGTTGCCGGTCTCGCGGCTCCAGGCGGCCAGCAGCTCGGGGTCGACCCCGCGCTCGGTGGCCCGCAGCAGCAGGTCCCGCAGCTCGCCGCGGAAACCGGCGGTGGTCAGCGCCGGCAGCAGCGACTCCGGCCAGCGCACCGCACCCTCCCCGGCCAGGTCACCGCGCAGCAGCTCGGCGACGACGGCGTCCTGCTCGGCGGCGGTGAGCAGCCGCGGGGGCGCCTCGCCGCGCAGCAGCGCCGCCCGCCGCAGCACGCCGTAGGCGTAGGAGTGGAAGGTGCGGGCCAGCGGCTCACGGATGGTGCGCGCCACCCGCGCGGCGACGCGGTCGCGCAGCTCGGCCGCGGCCCGGCGGCTGAAGGTCAGGACGAGGATCTGCTCGGGGTCGACGCCGCGGGCGATCCGCGCCGCGACCGCCTCGACGATCGTCGTCGTCTTGCCCGTGCCGGGGCCGGCGAGCACCAGCAGCGGGCCGCCCGGGTGGTCGACGACGGCCTGCTGGGTGGGGTCGAGCCGAGGCCGCCGAACCGACGGCACGGCCGGCTGCACGAGGCGGTAGACCGGCGCTGACTCGTCCCCCCGCAGTGCCACACCTCGATGACACCACGAGCGGCCGACGATCTCCGGATGGGTCGGGTCACACGGCGCGGCCCGCGCCGCGCAGCGACCGTGGACTCCCCCGTCGTCGGTGCCGGGCGCTGCGCCGGAAAGGGATGGCGACCAGGACGCGGTCCCGGCAGTCCGTCCGCCCCCGCGTGGCCGGCGGCGTCCCGCCCGGTGCAGGAGCGGCACCGGCGCCTGCACCTGCTGCTCGACGCCTACGGGTACGACGACGACCGCTCCGCGCTGCGGGCAGCCATGGCCACGCGCGCCCGGCGGAACGCGGAGGTGACCCGTCGGCTCGCCGACGGCGGCGGCCCCCGTCGGACCCCGCACCCCGGCGACGGGAGTCACCGGCGGGCGGGGCACGGAGACCGGGTGAGCGGCCGCCACCCGCCCGAGGTCCTCACGGGCTGCGACCGTGACCGGGACCGCATCGGGTGACGGCCGCCGCGCGCTCACCGAGCCGGACGCCACCGCCTCATCGGGGGCACCCGCTGCTGACCGACCGCGCTCAGGGCCAGCCGACCGCGGCCAGGTCGACCCGGCCGTTGCGCACCGGCACGCCCTCGGCGGCGAGCAGGGCCAGCTGCTCGACCCGGACCGGCCCGGCGGCCGAGCCGTCGGCGCGGACCACCCGGTGCCAGGGCACCGCTCCCCCGCCCTGGGACAGCGCGCGGGCGACCCGCCGCGGCCCGACGCCGACCAGCCGGCCGATCGCGCCGTAGGTGCTCACCCGCCCCGGCGGGATGCGCTCCACGACGTCGAACACCGCCTCGTCGACGTCCAGCGGCGAGGCACCCGGGGAGAGCGGCCCACCGCTGCCGCGGGTACGGGGCCGCGGGTCGTCGTCCACCCCTCTCGCCGACCGGCCGGGGTCAGCCCCGGCGGCCGTACCTGCCCAGCAGCCGGGCCTGCGGCGAGGCGGTCCGCGGCACGTCCAGCGGCGGGTCGAACAAGCCGGGCACACCGTCGACGGGGAGCCGGTCGGCGACCACCAGGGCCGCGGTGACCAGCGCCGGGTCCAGCTCGGTGTCGCCGTCGGTGGCGCGGGCGAGGTCCCAGGAGTGCACCGTGAGGTCGGCGGTCAGCTCCTCGATGTACTCGGCCGCCGAGGTGGGGCCGCGCTGCAGGTGCACGGTGTGCAACAACGCGCGGTCCTGCGCGAAGGCGGCCAGTGCACCGTCGGCGGCGGTCTCCCAGCCGGTCAGGGGGTCGTCGCCGAGCAGGTCGCTGGTGTCGTCGGGGAAGCGGCCGTCGATGTACGGCTCGCCGGCCAGCAGCGGCGGCGCCCAGAGCGCCTCGGTCACCAGGTGCGCGACCAGGTCGGCGACGGTCCAGCCGGGCAGCGCCTCGTCGTCCCACTGCTCCGGTTTCACCGCGTCGACGCGGTCGGTGAACGCAGCCTGTGCGCGCTGGAACAGCGCGAGCAGCTCGGTGGGGGCGAAGTCGGCCATGCGATCAGTAGACAGCGGAAGGGCCCGGTCCGCCCGCGAACGGGAGCGGACCGGCGGGAGGACCACCCCGCCCCCCCACCGGTGGCAGGCTCGCGGCGGGACCCTGCAGGGCGGCCGGGGGGAGGGTGGTCCTCCGCTCAGTAGGTGGGCAGCGTCTTGTCGATGCGCGTGGCCCAGGCCGTCACGCCACCCTGCACGTGGACGGCGTCGGAGAAGCCCGCGTTCTTGACCGCGGCGAGCACCTCGGCCGAGCGGACGCCGGTCTTGCAGTGCAGCACGATCGGCTTGTCCTGCGGCAGCTGCGACAGCGCCCGGCCGGAGAGGATCTCGTCCTTGGGGATGAGCTTCGCGCCGGGGATCGACACGATCTCGTACTCGTTGGGCTCCCGGACGTCGATCAGCTCGAAGTCCTTGCCGGCGTCCATCATGTCCTTGAGCTCGTCGACGGTGATCGTCGAGCCCGCGGCGGCCTGCTGGGCCTCGTCGGAGACGACCCCGCAGAAGGTCTCGTAGTCGATGAGCCCGGTGATCGGCTCGGCCTCCGGGTCCTTGCGCACCTTGATGGTGCGGAAGGTCATCTCCAGGGCGTCGTAGACCATCAGCCGGCCGAGCAGCGTCTCACCGATGCCGGTGATCAGCTTGACCGCCTCGGTGGCCTGGATGGCGCCGATGGTCGCGCACAGGACGCCGAGCACGCCGCCCTCGGCGCAGCTGGGCACCATGCCGGGAGGCGGCGGCACCGGGTACAGGTCGCGGTAGTTCGGGCCGTGCTCGTTCCAGAAGACCGAGACCTGGCCGTCGAACCGGTAGATCGAGCCCCACACGTACGGCTTGCCCAGCAGCACGCAGGCGTCGTTGACCAGGTAGCGCGTGGCGAAGTTGTCGGTGCCGTCGACGATGAGGTCGTACTGGCTGAAGATCTCCATCACGTTGTCGCTGTCCAGCCGCGTCTCGTGCAGGCGGACGTCGACGTAGGGGTTGATCTCCGTGATGGAGTCGCGCGCGCTCTCGGCCTTGGACCGGCCGACGTCGGACTTGCCGTGGATGATCTGGCGCTGCAGGTTCGACTCGTCGACGACGTCGAACTCGACGATGCCCAGCGTGCCGACCCCGGCCGCGGCCAGGTACATCAGCACGGGCGAGCCGAGGCCGCCGGCGCCGACGGCGAGCACCTTGGCGTTCTTCAGCCGCTTCTGCCCGTCCATCCCGACGTCGGGGATGATCAGGTGACGGCTGTACCGGCGGACCTCGTCGATCGTCAGGTCCTCGGCGGGCTCCACCAGGGGTGGCAGGGACACGAGCTGCTCCTCAGTACTCGACAGCGGCCCAGGCGCAGGCCGGCGTTCGTCGGGTCAACAGCCTGGCACGTCCGGCTGATTCCCCATCGGGGAGTCGCCCTGCGAGACGCGTGCGAGGAGTGGGGGACGCAGGCTCCTCGACGAGTGCGCGGGACGGGCTCAGCGCGACGGAGGGACGGCACGTGGCCGCGGCGCGGTCCCTGCGAGCGGGGGCCGCAGGCTCCCCCGAGCAGGGACGGGTGTCCGGGGCTCGACGGCAGCCGGGGACGGCACGTGGCCGCGGTGCGGTCCGGAGGACCGCCGTGTCACGGGTAGGGCCAGGCGTTCTTGGCGCAGCCCTCGAGCCCGAGGGTCTGCTGCTGCATGACGGGGGCCGGCTGGCCGGGACCGGGGCACTGCTGGTGGCCGTTGCCGAGAGCGTGGCCCACCTCGTGGTTGACCACGTAGTGCCGGTAGGTGGGGATGTCGCCCTGGTAGTCGGGGACGGCGGTCGCCCAGCGGGCCAGGTTGATGACGGCGCGGTCGCCGTAGCGGCAGGAGGTGTAGCCGCCGGTGCCCACGCCCGGGCAGTACCGCTCCATGTTACCGGGGCTGATCAGGGTCACCTTGAACGCGAAGTCCCCGGCCGCGGCCTCGGCCTCACCCACCCGCTGGAACGACATCCGCCCGCCGTTGCCCCACGAGCGCGGGTCGCCCAGCGTCTCCTCGACCGCGGCGGCGAACGAGGGCCCGTCCACCTCGATGCCGTCCTCGACCTCGACGACGAAGCGCTGCAGCGGCCCGGTGCCGTAGACCTGGGAGCTGCCGGGGACGACGGTCACGCTGCCCGCGCCCTGCTGGACGAAGCCGGGGGCTCCGGCGGCGGTCTCCGGCGCCTCGGTCGGTGCGGCGTCGACCTCGACCGGCGCCGTGGGCGTCACCGTGGGCGTCGCCGAGGGCTCGACGGCGCCAGGGGCCACGGCGGCGACGGACGGCTCCGGCGCGGCGGTGGCCGACCCGCTCGTACCGGTGTCGCCGAGCACCAGGTCCACGAGGGTGACCACGGTGGCGAGGGCCAGCAGCGGGATGGCGTAGGCACGCCATCCCCAGCGGGTCACGAAGCGGCGGAACCGGCCGCCTCCGCCGCTCGGGGGTCCCGACCGGGTGCGGTCGCGGACGACGACGCGGGTGCCGCCGGTGCGCGGCGCGTCCGGTCCCTGCCCCGGCGCGGTACCGGTCGCCGCGGGACGACGGCCCTGCGGACGGTCGGTGCGGCTCGCGGACCCCGACCGGGTCAGGACCGGGTTGGTGTCGGCGAACCGCGGGGACTCGTGCGGCTGGGCGCGGCGGGCCGCGGGCGGGGGCACGCGCGGCAGCCCGCGCACGGGTTCCTCGGCACGGGCAGGACGACCGGGCGGGCCGGCGTCCGGGGCCGGTCGCGTGCGCCCGTTCGGTCCGCGGCCGGAGGAGGCGTCCGCGGGACTCACCTCAGCAGACTCTCACGCCCCGGCGGTCCCGGCGGAGACCGTGCGGGAACGGCGTGTACGCAGGTGGGTCAGGAGGCCCGGGCCTCGTCGCCGCGCTGCAGGACCGCCTCGGCGGCGTCCTCGGCCAGCCCCAGCACCGCCCGCGCCGTCGGCTCGGGCGCCTCGAGCATGGCGACGTGCCCGACCCCCTCGAGGACCAGCAGCCGCGCGTCGGGGACGGCGTCGGCCAGCCGCGGTGCGAGCGCCGGGTCGACGAGCCGGTCGCGGTCGCCCCAGACGACCAGGGTCGGCGGGCGCAGCGACCGCGCCAGCCGCCAGGCGTTGCGCGGGCCCACCCGCAGGTAGGAGGTGATCAGGCCGCGCATGCTGCGGGTCAGCGCCTGCGTCGCCCACGGCTGCCCGGCACGCTCGCGCATCTCCTCCAGCGCCTGCTCCAGCCGCACCCTCGGCACCCGGCGCGGGTCGCCGAAGCACATCTGCACCATCCCCCGGACCTGCCGCTCGGGCGTCACGCCGGAGAGCCGGCGCTCGGCCAGCGCGGGGATGCCGGGCAGCAGGAGCAGCAGCAGGGTGCGGTTGAAGGCGCCGGGCACGCGGTAGACCGGCATCGCCGGCGACACGAGCGTCAGGGTGGCCACCAGGTCGGGGCGGCCGGCGGCGACGAGCACCGAGACCAGGCCGCCGAGGGAGTTGCCCAGCAGGTGCACCGGCCGGCCGGCGGCCTCCCCGGGTTCGGCGACGATCCGCTCCAGGACGTCGACGACCGCCGCCACGTGCCCGCGCACCGAGTAGGAGGTGCGCGCCGGCGGCCGCGAGCGACCGAAGCCGGGCAGGTCGAGGGCCCAGCCGTCGAAGCGGACGGCGAGCAGGGCGGCCAGGTCGGTCCAGTTCGTCGAGGCGCCACCCAGCCCGTGCACGTAGAGCGCCCGCTCCCGCGGCGCACCCTCGCGGGGGCCGCCCACCGGGCCGGTCCACGGCGTCCGCCGGACGAAGACCTCACCCCCGCGGACGGCGACCTGCTCGCCGGGCCACGGCGGCGGGACGGCGTCGGCGCCGGGCAGCGCGACCGTCGACAGCCGGGCCGGGCGCCTCTCCGGGGCGATGGGGGTTGCGGGACCCTCGGGCACCCGGCCGACGGTAGGTCAGGGCCCACGACGGCGCGCGAGCGGGTGACCGGTCGGTAACATCTGCCCGCCATGCACCCATCCCGCCCAGCTCCCGCGCCCGTCCGCCGCTCGTCCCGCCTGCCGCGGGGCGCCCGCCGGGCGCAGCTGCTGCAGGCTGCGCAGGAGGTGTTCGTCGCCAACGGCTTCCACGCCGCGGCGATGGACGAGATCGCCGACCGGGCCGGGGTCAGCAAGCCGGTGCTCTACCAGCACTTCCCGGGCAAGCGCGAGCTGTACCTGGCGCTGCTGGAGCAGCAGGTCACCCTGCTCACCGACCGCGTGCGCGAGGCGATGGAGGGCACCGACGACAACCGCACCCGCGTCAACGGAGCCGTCGGTGCCTACTTCGACTTCATCAACGCCGACGGCGCCGCCTTCCGGCTGGTCTTCGAGTCCGACCTCAACAACGACGACGACGTCCGCGAGCTCGCCGACCGCGGGCACCGGGCGTGCGTGGAGGCCATCGGCGAGGTCATCGCCGCCGACACCGGCCTCGACCGGGAGCGGGCCCTGCTGCTGGCCTCGGGCCTGACCGGGCTGTCCGAGACCAGCGCCCGCTGGTGGCTGCCCCGCAAGGGCACCGTCTCCCGCGACGAGGCGGTGGCCCTGCTCACGGCGCTGGCCTGGCGCGGCATCTCCGGCTTCCCGCGGGTCGAGGGCGGCGAGGGCCCACCGCGCTGACGAAGGCCCCGTGTCCCCACTGCTCGGGAGCTCGCGGCGGGCCCTGCAGGGGGCCGCGTTCGCTGACGGCGCACCTGCACCTCAGGTCGGCGGTTCTGCGGCTGCACTAGCGTGGGGAACAGCCGCGCAACTCTGAGGAGGCATCCCCCGTGGAAGTCAAGATCGGTGTCCAACACTCCCCCCGGGAGCTGGTCATCGACAGCCCCCAGTCCCCCGACGAGATCGCCACCGAGGTGGCGAAGGCCATGTCCGGCGCGACCAAGGACGGCCTGCTGACCCTGGTCGACGAGCGCGGACGTCGGGTGCTCGTGCCCGTCGACCGCATCGCCTACGTGGAGATCGCGCAGGCCGACCAGCGGCGCGTGGGCTTCATCGCCGGCGCCTGACGGTCCGCACGTCCCGACGGGGCGCCCCCGCAGCAGCGGCGGCGCCCCGTCGTCGTGTCAGGGGTTGAGGCCGAGGGTCTTCATCCGCTCGGTGTGCGCGGTGGTGATGCGCTCGACCAACCGGCCGATGCCGGTCAGGTCGCCGGTGCCCTCCAGGATCAGCTCGGCGAGCTGGTCGCGCTCGGCGATGACCGCTTGCGCCTGCCGCATGGCCTCGCCCACCAGCCGCCGTCCCCACAGGGCCAGCCGGCCGGACAGCGTGCGGTCGGTGGCGATGGCCGCCCGCACCTCACGGACGGCGAAGTCGGCGTGCCCGGTGTCTGCGAGGACGTCGAGGATCAGCCCGCGGTCGGGGTCGGGCAGGAAGCCGGCGATCTCCCGGTAGAACTCCGAGGCCAGGCCGTCCCCGACGTAGGCCTTGACCAGGCCCTCCAGCCAGGTGCGCGGCCGGGTGCTCTCGTGGAAGGCGTCGAGCGCGGGGACGAACGGGCTCATCGCAGCGGTCGGCTCGGCGCCGAGCTCGGTGAGGCGCGCGGTCAGCCGGCAGTGGTGGTCGATCTCCGCGGCGGCCATCTGCGCCAGCGCGGCCCGGCCGTCCAGGGTGGGCGCCAGCCGGGCGTCCTCGGCCAGCCGGTCGAACGCGGTCAGCTCGGCGTAGGACAACACGCCCAGCAGGTCGATGACGGCCTGCTCGTCGACGGTGTCCACTGGCAGCTCCCGGGGTCGGTGGGACGGTCGGCGACTGCCCCGGACGGGTGGCACGGAGGGCCCGGACAGCGCGGCGGAGGGAGGCTAACCGCCGCGCACGGTAGACTGGGAATCGGCGAGCCCTTCGGTTCGCTGTGTATCTGTGCGCTGACGACCGCTGGAGACGACACCCCGAGGGGTCTCCTCCCGGGCCGACACCGAGGTGCGGCCCGGTTTCTGCTGGCCGCGTCGGCGCTGGAACCGATCCCGCGACACCCGACCGGGACAGTTCCGGAGCGGCGCGAGCGCGCCCCGGAGCCGGCCCCCAGCAGACCAGAGGCGAGAGCACTGACCTCCACCGAGAACACCCCCACCACCCCCGAGATCGAGCGCGCCGAGACCGGCGCCCCCGCGCCCGAGCAGCTCGAGCAGGCCGTCGAGGAGCTCGGCGGCGCCCCCGTGGCCGACGACGCCCCGCTGTTCAGCGACTTCGACGTCCACCCCGACGTCGTCGCGGCGCTGGCGGAGGCGGGCATCACCCGCACCTTCGCCATCCAGGAGCTCACCCTCCCCCTGGCGCTGGCCGGCCACGACCTCATCGGGCAGGCCCGCACCGGCACCGGCAAGACCCTCGGCTTCGGCGTCCCGATGCTGCAGCGCGTCGTCCCGCCGGCCGAGGGCGGCGACGGCGTCCCGCAGGCGCTGGTCGTCGTCCCCACCCGCGAGCTGTGCGTGCAGGTCGCCCGCGACCTGGCCACCGCCGGCAAGAAGCGCGGCACCCGCGTGCAGGCCATCTACGGCGGGCGCGCCTTCGAGCCGCAGGTCGCCGCGCTGCAGGCCGGCGTCGAGGTCGTCGTCGGCACCCCGGGGCGGCTGCTCGACCTGGCCCAGCAGGGCCACCTGATCCTCGGCAAGGTCCGCGTGCTGGTCCTCGACGAGGCCGACGAGATGCTCGACCTGGGCTTCCTGCCCGACATCGAGCGGATCCTCGCGATGGTCCCGGCGCAGCGGCAGACCATGCTGTTCTCCGCGACGATGCCCGGCCCGATCGTGACGCTGTCGCGGTCGTTCATGACCCAGCCCACGCACATCCGGGCGCACGGCAACGACGAGGGGTCGACGGTCCCGCAGACCACCCAGTTCGTCTACCGGGC
Organism: Geodermatophilus siccatus; assembly: GCF_900103785.1. Classification (GTDB taxonomy): domain Bacteria; phylum Actinomycetota; class Actinomycetes; order Mycobacteriales; family Geodermatophilaceae; genus Geodermatophilus; species Geodermatophilus siccatus. The sequence goes on from NZ_FNHE01000001.1 coordinate 348,244, forward strand.
GCACAACCTCGACAAGCCCGAGCTGCTCGCCCGGGTGCTGCAGGCCCGCGACCGCGGCCTGGCGATGGTCTTCTGCCGCACCAAGCGCACCGCGCAGAAGGTCGCCGACGAGCTGGTCGAGCGCGGGTTCGCCGCGGCCGCCGTGCACGGCGACCTCGGGCAGGGCGCCCGCGAGCAGGCGCTGCGCGCCTTCCGCAGCGGCAAGGTCGACGTCCTGGTCGCCACCGACGTCGCCGCCCGCGGCATCGACGTCACCGGCGTCAGCCACGTCGTCAACTACCAGTGCCCCGAGGACGAGAAGACCTACGTGCACCGGATCGGCCGCACCGGCCGCGCCGGCCGCGAGGGCGTCGCCGTCACGCTGGTCGACTGGGACGACATCCCGCGCTGGCAGCTGATCAACAAGGCGCTGGACCTGGAGTTCACCGACCCGCCGGAGACCTACTCGACCTCGCCGTGGGTCTACTCCGACCTGGACGTGCCCGAGGGCGCGACCGGCCGGCTGCCCCGCGCCCAGCGCACCCGCGAGGGCCTCGACGCCGAGGTGCTCGAGGACCTCGGCGAGACCGGCAAGCGCACCCGCTCCGGCGGCGGCCACGGGCCGGCCCGGTCGGACGGCGAGGAGCCCGCCGCGGCCCGCAAGAGCCGTCCGCGCCGGCGCACGCGAGGGGGCGGTGCGGCCACGACCGGTGCCGCCGCCGCGACCGACGCGCCCGTCGAGGCGTCCTCCGGTGAGGGCGCCGCGTCCGGCGAGGCCCCGGCCCGCAAGCGGCGCCGGCGTCGCCGCGGCGGCTCCGGTCCCAGCTCGGCCGAACCCGCCGCCTGAAGGACCCCCTTGCCCCCCACCGCTCGCAAGCTCGCGGCGGGACCCTGCAAGGGGGCCGCCGTGCCCTCCTGCAGGAGGCCAGCCAGCCGATGATGCGTCCGCCGCTGCGGGTGTGGGGATGGACGGCGGCCACCCTGGCGCTCGTGGTCGTCGCCGCCCTGCTCTGGCGGGGCTCGGACGCGGCGGCCACCGACAGCACCACCGCAGCACCGGCCGACGTCCCCACCGGGACGCCGGCCGGTGCCGTCTCCCCGGCCTGGACCGCGCCGACCACGGCGTCCGGCGGCGCGACCCGGGCCACCGTGGACGGCGGTCGCGTCGTCGTCGGCGACGGGCACGGGGTGCGCGCGCTCGACGTGGTCACCGGTGAGGAGGCCTGGCGCTACACCCGCGCCAACGCCCGGCTCTGCGACTGGACCCTCGTCGGCGGCCGCGTCGTCGCCGTCTCCGGGACCGAGGGCCGCTGCGACGAGGCGGTCGCGCTGTCGGTCGACACCGGCGTCCGGCTCTGGACCCGCAACCTCGACCTGCGCCCCGACGCGGTGCTCACCAGCACCGAGGGCATCGTGCTGGCCACCAGCCCGACCGGCGTGCTCACCCTCGACCCGGTCGGCGACAGCATCCGCTGGCGAGCCGCCCCGGAGGAGGGCTGCACGTTCGCCGACGGGGACGTCGGCGGGGCCGGCGTGGCCGTCCTCGAGCAGTGCGGCGGGTCGACGCGGGTGCGCCTGCTCGACGGCTACGACGGCAGCCCGCGGTGGACCCGCGACACGGCCGAGGGGATGGCGCTGACCGGCGTCGAGCAGGCGGTCGTCGTCAGCGGGGACGACGGCGTGCAGCTGCTCGCCGGTACCGACGGCGCCCCGCTGGGCGCACCCGTCGCCACGTCCGTCGACGATCCGGCCGCCGGCGAGGTGCTCGTGACCGCGGTCGGCACCAGCGCGCTCGTGTGGGCCGACGGCACGCTCACCGTCGTCGACCAGGGCACCGGCTCGGTGTCCTGGCGCACCCCGGCCACCGGCCTGCCCGTCGGCACCGTCGACCGGGCGCTGCTCGACGTGGGGACGTCGGTGCCGGTGCCCGAGGGCGACGCCGTCGTCCTCCGCGACCTCGCCACCGGCGAGGAGCTGCAGCGCGTCGGCACCCCACCGCTGCCGGCCGGCGGGCTGCTCACCGTGGCCGGCCCGGTCGTCGTCCACCAGCTGCCCGACCGCGTCCTCGCCCACCGCTGAAACAGGCCCCCCTGCCCCCCACCACTCACAGGCTCGCGGCGGGTCGACTGCAGGGGGGCCGCCGCCGAGGTTGACTGGTGGGCATGGTGATGCCCGGCGGCCCGGACGACCGCGCTCCTCTCTCGATCGCCCCCGACGACCTCCGCCAGCTCGCCGACCACGACGCCCGGCACCGCACCTTCGACGGCGGCGCGGGTCCGCTGACGGCGCTGGACACCGGGGGCGACGGCGGGCGCGGCACCGTCCTGCTGGTCCCGGGCTTCACCGGGAGCAAGGAGGACTTCGCGCCGCTGCTGCGCCCGCTGTGCGCCGCCGGCCACCGGGTCGTCGCGCTCGACCAGCGCGGCCAGTTCGAGTCCCCCGGCCCCGACGACCCGGCCCGCTACTCGGTCGCCGAGCTGGGCGAGGACCTGGTGGCCGTCGCCCGGCAGCTGCGCGCCGAGGGCGCCGGCGCGCTGCACCTGCTCGGGCACTCCTTCGGCGGGCTGGTCAGCCGGGCCGCCGTCCTGGCCGAGCCGGCGGCGTTCACCAGCCTCACCCTGCTCGGCTCCGGCCCGTCGCGGTTGGGCGGCGCCCGGGCGGAGCTGCTCGAGCACCTGGCCCCGCTGCTGGACGCCGGGGGCGTGCCGCTGGTGCACGAGACGCTCGAGCAGCTGGCGATGACCGACCCGAAGGCGCAGCTGGTGCCCGCGCGGACCCGCGAGTTCCTGGCCCGGCGGTTCCTCGCCACCAGCGCCGCGAGCCTGCGCGGCATGGCCGACGCGATGACCACCGAGCCCGACCGGGTCGCCGAGCTCGCGGCCACCGGCGTCCCGGTGCTGGTGGCGCACGGGGTGGCGGACGACGCGTGGACACCGGCCGTGCAGGAGGACATGGCGCACCGGCTCGGCGCCCGGCACGAGGTCATCCCGGGCGCGATCCACTCCCCCGCCATCGAGAACCCGGCCCGCACGGTGGAGGTCCTGGTGGACTTCTGGGCCTCGGTCCCCGCTGCCGGCCGCTCCGCCGAGGACGCCGGGGCGCTGCGGTGAACCGGACGCCGTCGATCCGCGACTTCACCGCCGAGGAGGACCTGCTCGGCTTCTTCGGCCCCGACAGCGTCAGCTGGCGCATCCACGCCGACCCGGCCTTCTCCGTCGGCGGCATCCGGGCGCTGCTGCTGCAGGCCCTGCACCCGGTGGCGATGGACGGCGTCGCCCGCTTCTCCACCGCCTTCACCGACGATCCGTGGGCGCGGCTGACCCGCACGGCCGAGTACGTGGCCACGCTGACCTTCGGCACCCGCCGGGACGCGCTGCGCTCGGTGCGCCGGGTGCGCGGCATGCACCGCGGCAACACGGCGGTCGAGGAGACCACCGGCCGCAGCTACGCCGTCGACGACCCCGACCTGCTGCTGTGGGTGCACTGCTGCGAGGTCGACTCGCTGCTGTCGGTCGCCCGCCGCGCCGGGGTGCCGCTGACCGACGAGGACGCCGACCGCTACGTCGCCGAGCAGGTCACCGCGGCGGTGCTCATCGGCTGCGAGGCCGGCGACGTGCCGGCCGGCGTGGCCGAGCTCGACGCCTACCTGCAGCGCACCCGCCCCCAGCTGGCGGTCACCCCGGCGGCGCGGAACGCCTCGCTGTTCGTCCTGGTGCCCCCGATGCCGGGGTGGGTGCAGCTGCTGACCCCCGCACGGCCCGCGTGGAGCACCCTGGCCGCCATGGGTGCCGCGACGCTGCCCCGGTGGGCCCGCCGGTTGTACGGACTGCCGGGCTACGGCCTGACCGACACCGCCGCGACCGCCGCGGTGCGGGCGTTCCGCCGCGCGGCGCTGGCGGTGCCGGCACAGGTGCGGGAGTCGCCCATCGTGCGGACGGCCCGGGAGCGCGTCGCGTCCGCCGAACCGCTCACGGCCTGAACAAGGACCCGGCTGCCCCCTTGAAGGACCCCCTTGCCCCCCGCCACTCGCAGGCTCGCGGCGGGACCCTGCAAGGGGGCCGTCAGAGCTCAGGACGGGGCCCCGGACGGGCCATCAGGCGTCGGGCGGGGTCTCCTCGGCGAGGAAGCTCCACGTCTCCCGCGACGGGGTGGCCGCCCGGCCGACCGCGCAGCTGGGCCGGAAGTCGCACCAGCCGCACTGCCGGCCGGGGACCGCGGGGAACGCGGCGTCCGGGTCCACCCCGTCGTCGACGGCCGCGGTCGCCGCGGTGATGTCGGCGGCGACGTCCTCCGCTCGGCGGACGTGGTTGGCCAGCGACCGGTCGGTGTGCTCGAAGGCGGCCACCGTGCCCGACGGCAGGTGGTGCAGCTCGACCCGGCTGCACGGCCGGCGCAGGGTGCGCCGCACGCCCAGCACGTACGCGGCCAGGGCGGGTGAGCCGCGGGCCTCGTCGTCGGTGCAGACCGAACGCCCGGTCTTGTAGTCGACGACGACCAGCTCGTCGCCCCGCTGGTCGATCCGGTCGACCCGGCCGGACAGCGCCAGCCGCTCGGTGGTGGCGGCCACCTGCCGTTCGGTGCCGACCGGCTCGTCGGCGGGGTCGAGGTCGCTCACGTAGTCGGTGAGCCAGCCCGCGGCCCGGGCGCGCCACCGGTCGGACTGCTCGGCGTCGCGGAAGCCCGCGGTCGACCAGACCCCGTACAGCAGCTGGCGCGCCGCGGCCGGCGTGCGCTTGGGCAGTGGCAGCTCCCACCACGAGCGCAGCGCGGCGTGCACCGCCGAACCGACGCTGTTGTGCGCCCATGCCGGGCCCTTGGCCGGGGTGGGCCGGTCGACGTAGGCGTGCCGGTAGCGGCGCGGGCAGTCGCCGAAGGTGGCCAGCTTGCTCGGCGTCGCCGGGAACAGCCGCCGCGGCATGCCCGGCATCTCCAGCTGTGCGCCTCCCACGCCGGTCACGCTAACCGGCGGCGCCACCGGTCCCGGGGAACGGCACGGCGCCCGTCCCGGCGGCCAGCAGCGCCTCGTACTGGTCCGGCGCGGTGGTGCAGGCGGCGATCGGCGTCGTCTTGTTGCTGCCGTGGTAGTCGCTGGAGCCGGTGACCAGCAGCCCGAGCTCGCCGGCCAGCCCCCGCATGTGGGCCCGCTCGTCCGGGTCGTGGTCGGGGTGGTCGACCTCCAGGCCGAGCAGCCCGGCCTCGGCCATCGCCGCGATCGCCTCGTCGCCGACCACCCGGCCGCGCCGGGTGGCCAGGCCGTGGGCGAACACCGGCACCCCGCCGGCCGCGCGCACCAGCGCGATGCCGGCGAGCACGTCGGTGTCGGCCTTGGCGACGTAGAAGGGGCTGCGGTGGTGCAGCAGCGTGGCGAAGGCCTGGTCGACCGAGTCGACGACGCCGGCCTCCACCAGGGCGCGGGCCACGTGCGGCCGCCCCACCACCCCGCCGCCGGCGCGCTCGACGATCTCGTCCCAGACGACCGGGTGCCCCGCCTCGGCGAGCCCGGCGACGATCCGCTCCCCGCGACCGAGCCGCTCCTCGCGCAGCCGTGCCCGCTCGGCGGCCAGGCCTGGGTGCTCGGGGTCGAACAGGTAGGCCAGCAGGTGCACGCTGATCGGCGGCGCCTGCGCCGGGAACCAGCGGCAGGACAGCTCCATGCCCGGGACGACGGTCAGCCCCTCGGGGCGGGTCCGCTGCGCCTCGGCCCACCCGGCGGTGGTGTCGTGGTCGGTGAGCGCGACGACGTCGAGGCCCGCGCCCCGCGCCGCGGCGAGCAGCTCGGCGGGACTGTCGGTGCCGTCGGACACCGACGAGTGGGTGTGCAGGTCGATCCGCATCAGCGCCCAGCCTGCCGCATCCTGCGGCCGGCCACCCGCGGCGAGCGGGGACGCCGCGGCGGCAGCGGCGGGATCGGCTGGGTGTCCCGCCGTCCGTCGGCGGGGGCGTCCCGCGCGGGGCGGTCCGACGACGGGGGCGACGGCCGGCGGGGCCGCCGCGGCGACGGTTCGGCGTCGCCCTCGTCGTCCCCCTTGTCGGCGCCGTTGCCGCCGAACAGCAGGTCGCTCACGTCGCGGTAGAGCAGATCGGCCCGCGGCAGGTAGGTGATCTCCGAGAGCGCCTGCTGCTGGCCGGCCGACTCGAAGCGGAACGTGCCGTAGCCGAGCAGCTGGCCGAACAGCGTCTCCTTGTACGTCAGGTCGGTGATGCGGCGCAGCGGCAGCAGGGCCACGGTCCGGACGATGATCCCGCTGGTCAGCAGCACCCGGCGGTTGGTGACGATGAAGTGCCGCATCCACCACTCGCCGACCCGCAGCGCGAGGTACACCAGCGCGCCGACGAGCACGAGGAAGCCGGCGGTGGTCGGCAGTCGGCCGTCCGGGTCGAGCAGCATCAGCCAGAGACCGGCGACCAGCGCCGGGGCGGCCTTGGCCACGGGGACGGCGAGCACCGCCCAGTGCCGGCGGGTGGCGATGACGGGCGGCAACTCGTGCGGGAGCAGGTACTTGTCGGCGTCCTTGCTCCACCGCGGCCGGCGGCCGTCGGGAGGTGCCGCCGGGCCGCCCACGCCGGCCTACGCGAGGGACTCGAAGAACTCGGCCAGCGAGGACGCCGCGTCGCCGAGGGCGTGGCCGGCGGTGCGGACGAAGTCGGCGGAGCTCTCGGGCGCCGAGATGACGTAGAAGACGACGAAGGCGAGTGCCAGCCAGGTGAGGACCTTCTTCACCATCACCTCCGCGGTGGCTGTCGGGCGGACGCGCGGACGGGGGCGCCCGCACGGCGAGCCCCATGCGTAACACACGCCGCAGGACCCCCACCCGGGGACACGCCGCCGGGGATGCGGGTCGGTCCGGTCCGGTCCGTCACGGTCCGGGCAGCAGGTGCTCGCTGGGCGGACCGAGCGGCAGGTCGGGGTAGAGCCGCTCGCGCAGGTCGAGCAGCGTCAGCCGCTCGGCGAGCAGCCACGCGGCCGACATCGGCCACATGACCAGCCACAACCAGACGCCGTAGGCCTCCCCCACGAAGGCGGCGCGGTCGTCGGAGGTCGGCACCGCCCACAGCGGCGCGCGCTGCCCGGCGGCCTCGACGTCGGCCGACGAGGGGCCGGAGATGACGTCGCCGGGGTCGGGGCCGGGCAGCCCGGCGTATCCGCAGCCGACCCCGGTGCCCGGCTCCTCAGCGACGAGCACCAGCTCGGCCGAGCCGCCGAGCGGCGCCGGTCCGGCGCAGTCGACGACGATCGCGCGCGCCCCGGGCTCCCCGCCCCACGCCAGGCCGGTGACCGTCCAGCCCGGTGGCATCGGGTCGGGCACCCACGCGGGCACCCGGGCGTCGGCGGTCACCGCGGCGATGGCGTCGTGCGCCACCAGCAGGGTGTGGTGCAGCGGCGTCACCGCACCGTGCACGTGGCACCAGGCCTGAGCCGAGTTCCCGGGGCGGACGACCACGCGTTCGCCGCAGCGGGGACAGACCGTGGTCGCAGTCATCGGGCATCACCGTCCTGTGACCGGACGGGTTCGTCAAGCGCTGGCCGCTGCCGGGTGCGTGCGTACCGTTCAGGGCGTGCTCCCCACCGCCGACGCCGCCCTGCCCGTGGTCGCCTGCGTCGGCGCGGTGGTGCTCGACGCCCGCGGCCGGCTGCTGCTGGTCCGGCGCGGCCACGAGCCCTCGCGCGGGCTGTGGTCGGTGCCCGGAGGCCGGGTCGAGACCGGGGAGTCGGTGGCCGCGGCGGTCGAGCGCGAGGTGCGCGAGGAGACCGGGCTGGCGGTGCAGGCCGGTGCCGAGGTGGGCCGCGTGCGGATCCCGGGCCAAGGTGTCGTCTACGACGTGGTGGACCTGGCCTGCACGCTGCTGGACCCGGCGGCCGTCCCGGTGGCCGGCGACGACGCGGACGACGTCGTCTTCGCCGACGCGGCCGACCTCGAGCGGCTGACCTGCACGCCGCGGCTGCTGGAGACGCTGCGCGGCTGGGGCGTGCTGCCGTCCTGAGCCGGCCCGGCAGCACGCCCGCCGGTCAGCTGCGCGGCCTGGGCTCCGGGCGGCCGGGCTGCTCGCCGCCGCGGGCCTCGCCGTACGAGCGCTTGGGCACCATGACCTTGCGCCGGAAGACGCAGACGACGGTGCCGTCCTGCTTGTAGCCGATGGTCTCGACGTGGACGACGCCGCGGTCGTCCTTCGACCGCGACTCGGTCTTGTCCAGCACCGTCGTCTCGCCGTAGATGGTGTCGCCGTGGAAGGTCGGCGCCACGTGCCGCAGCGACTCGATCTCCAGGTTGGCGATGGCCTTGCCCGACACGTCCGGGACGCTCATGCCGAGCAGCAGCGAGTAGACGTAGTTGCCGACGACGACGTTCTTCCCGAAGTCGGTGGTCTCCGCCGCGTAGTGGCTGTCCAGGTGCAGCGGGTGGTGGTTCATGGTGATGAGGCAGAACAGGTGGTCGTCGTACTCGGTGACGGTCTTGCCCGGCCAGTGCTTGTAGACCGCACCGACCTCGAACTCCTCGTAGTACCGACCGAACTGCACGTGCTGCCTCCGCGGTGTCGACGCTGACATCGGGGCACCGGGCGGTCGCCGGACACGGGCCCACCACGCCCGGCGGGCCAGCTGCCCACCCCGCGTCGGTGACCCATCTGGACGGCCGCCGATCCTACGATGCGCCCGTGGTACCGGCTCCCCCCGTTCCGGACACCGGGGAGCCCGGTGTCCGGACGCTCTCGCCCACCGGCCGCCGGGTCCGGCTCGCCGCCACCGCGGTCGTGCTCGCGCTGCTGCTCGGCGGCACGCTGTGGGGCAACGACTCCGAGTTCCCGTTCGGCCCGTTCCGGATGTACTCGACCCGCGCCGACCCCGACCGCCCGGTGGTCTCCACCAGCGTGGTGGGCGTGACCGCCGGCGGCGACGAGGTGCGGCTTTCCGGCGGCGAGGTGGGGCTGCGCCGGGCCGAGTTCGAGGGGCAGCTGCCCCGCCTCGTCGAGGAGCCGCAGCTGCTGGGTCTGCTCGCCGAGTCCTACGCCGACCGCCACCCCGACGCCGCGCCGCTCGTGGCGGTGCGGGTGGTGCAGCGGCGGCACGCGCTCGACGGCGGCCGGCGCACCGGCGAGGTCACCGAGAGCGTGCTCGTCGACCACGCCGTGGCGACCGGCCAGGAGGGCACCCCGTGAGCACGACCGCCTCCCCCGCTGCGCCGTCCGTCTCGGGCCGCCGCGCGTGGTCGGACTGGTGGTTCCGGCCCGTCCCGCTGGCGCGCGTCGCCGTGTTCCGGACCATCGCCTACCTGTTCGTGCCGGTCGACGTCTTCCTGACCACGGCCTGGGTGCGGGCGCACGCCGACGTCCCCACCGAGTGGTACGCGCCGCTGACCATCGGCCGGCTGCTCCCCCTGCCGACGCCCACCCCGGCGGTCGTGTCCGTCGTGCAGTGGGCCCTCGTCGTCACCGCCCTGGTGGCGGCGACCGGCCGGGCGCCCCGCCTGCTGGGCACCGCGGTGTTCCTCCTCTACTTCGAGTGGATGGTCATCGCGATGAGCTACGGGAAGGTGGACCACGACCGGATCGCCTACCTCGTCGCGCTGGCGGTGCTGCCCACCATCGGACGCGTGCGGTGGCGCGACAAGCGCTCCTCGGAGGCGGCCGGCTGGGCCATGGCGGCGGTCTTCATCACCGTCATGCTCACCTACTTCCTGGCCGCCTGGGCCAAGATGCGCTTCGGCGGCTGGGACTGGGCCACCGGCTCCACGCTGGCCCGGGCCATGGTGCGGCGCGGCACCGTGCTGTCGGACTGGACCCTCGAGACGCCCGGCCTGCTCGTGGGTGCCCAGTGGGCGATGCTGGCGCTGGAGTTCGCCGCACCGCTCATGCTGCTGGTCTGGTCGGCCCGCGCGCGGATCGCGCTGGTGATCTTCCTCCTCGGCTTCCACCTGGCCGTCTACGCCAGCGTGGCGATCATCTTCCTGCCGCACTGCGTCGCCATCCTGTCGGTCCTGCCGTGGGAGCGGCTGCCCGACGCCACCCGCCGGCTGCGCGCCCGGACCGGCGGCGGGCACCCGGCCGAGGTCTCCCCGGCCGGGGCCGCACCCCCGGGCTGAGCCGGCCCGCGGGCTGTGCCGGATCCGGGCCCGGTCAGATCAGCGCACCGATGCGGGCCGCCATGTCCGCCTCGTGCTGCTGGTAGGACGCCGCCACGCTGCTGAGCAGACCGCCCATGCCGGTGAGCGCGTCGCTGACCCCGTGCGCGCTGAGCCGCCACTGCTCGTAGAGCTCGGTGAACCGGGCCGCGGCCTGGCTGTCGGTCCACCCCTCGAGCACCGAGGCGTCCACGCTGCTCGACAGGGTGGTGTGCCGGGCGGTGGTCTCGGCGGCCTCGGCGCGGCACTGCCCGGCCAGCGACTCCAGGGTGGTGATCTCGACCTTCACGTGTCCTCCTCTGGTCCGGGTCCCTCCCGGTCGGGGCGGACGGTAGGTGCTGGCCCTCTCCGGCCCACGCCGGTCGTCCACAGCGCATCCGCCGTCCACAGATCCGTGAGCGGGCCCCGAGCGGCGGAGCACGGGAGCCAGGGTCGAGAGGTGCCCGCCCCCTCCCCCGCCACCCGCTGCTGGACCCTCGTCACGTCCGGCGGCGCCCTCGACGTGGCGGTCTCCGCCCGCGACGACGAGCGGCTCGGCGCGGTCCTGCCCCCGCTGGCCGCCGCGCTGCGCCTGCCGTCCGCAGAGCTCTGGTCCGGCAGCACCCGGTTGGCTCCCGACCTCCTGCTCACCGACCCGGCGCTGCTGCACGGGGCGCTGCTGGGCCTCGGCCGGCCCGGCCCCCGCCCGGGCGCCGCGGTGGGGGCCAGCGCGCTGGAACTGCACGTGATCGGCGGCCCGGACGCCGGGACGGCGCTGCCCCTGGACCGCGGCCGGCACGTCGTCGGCCGCGGCGGTGACGCCGCCGTCCGGCTGACCGACCCCGCCGTCTCCCGCCAGCACGTGCTCGTCGAGGTCGGCGCCGGGGACCTCACCGTCCGCGACCTCGGCTCCAGCAACGGCAGCCGGCTGGACGGCGCGCCCCTCGACGGACAGCCGCGGCCGTGGCCGTCCGGGGCACCGCTCCGGCTGGGGTCGAGCACGCTGCGGACGACGGGACCGGGCAGCGCCCGCGCCGCCGTCCGGCCCGGGGGTGGTGGACGGCTGCAGCTGCGTCCGCACCCGCGCCTGCACCAGCCGCGCGAGGTCGTCGAGATCGCGCTCCCGGCCGCTCCCGTCCCCGCACCGCCTCGGCGGCTGGCGTGGGTGGCCGTGGCCCTCCCGGCGGTCGGTGGCGTGGCCCTCGCCTGGGTGCTCGACGCTCCGCACTTCCTCTTCCTCGCCCTGCTCAGTCCGGTGGTGGCGGTGGGCACGTGGCTCTCCGACCGGTGGTCGGGCCGGCGCACGACGCGGCGCGCCCGGGCAGCCCACGCCGCGGAGCTCGCCGAGGCGGAGGTGCGGCTGGCGGCCGCGCTCCGCGCCGACGAGCGCGCGGCCGAGGCCGCCTCCCCGGACCTGGCCGCCCTGGCCACCGCGGCCCGCCGCCGGTCCACCGACCTCTGGCACCGGCGCCGGGGGGACGCCGACGCGCTGGCCGTGCGGATCGGTACCGGCCCCGGGGAGTCCCGCGTGGTGCGGGTGGACCCCGACGGCTCCCGTGGCCGGGAGCGGTCGGACCGGCTGCCCGTCGTCGTCGAGCTGGCCGCCACCGGGGGGCTCGGCGTCGCCGGTCCGCGTGAGCCGGCGGTGGGCGTCCTCGCCGGCGTCCTGGGCCAGCTCGCGGCGCTGCACGCGCCCGGCGAGGTGGAGCTGGCCCTGCTCACCACACCCGACCGGCTGGCCGACTGGGCCTGGCTGCGGTGGCTGCCGCACCTCGCCGATGGGTCGGTGCACGTCCGCACCGCTCCCCAGGACGACCCCGACGAGGACACCCTCCGGTGGCTCACCGCCCTGGTGTCCCGCCGGGCGGGCGGCGAGGAGGGTGCCCTCGGCTGGGTCGCCGTGCTGGTCGACCGGCCCCTCGGGCCCCGCGTGCTGGCCGCGCTGCGCAGCGCGCACGCCGTCCGGGTCGTCGTCCTCGGCTGCGGCTCCTCGGCAGCGGACCTCCCCGGGCTCGGGGACGCCGTCCTGCTGCTCGGCGGTGAGACCGGCGAGCGGGCGACCCTGCTCCGGTCCGGTACGGGCGAGCAGCCGGTGGGGGCCGTCGACCGGCTGCCGCGGCGGGTGGCCGCACAGCTGGCGCGCGACCTGGCCGTGCTCGCGCCCGCCGCCTCCGGCGCCGCGCTCCCCCGCCAGGTCCGGCTGCTCGACCTGGCGGCCGCCGCGGTCGGCGGGTGGTCCCGGGCGCGCGACTCGCTGGTCGCGACGCTGGGCCGCACCGCGACCGGGGACCTGTCGGTCGACCTGTGCCGGCACGGGCCGCACGCCCTGGTGGCCGGGACCACGGGTTCGGGCAAGTCCGAGCTGCTGCAGACGCTGATCGCCGCCCTGGCCCTGGCCCACCCGCCGGACCGGTGCTCGTTCCTGCTCGTCGACTACAAGGGCGGAGCGGCGTTCGCCGAGGCGGCCGAGCTCCCGCACACCGTGGGGCTGCTGACCGACCTCGACGGCGCGACGACCGCCCGGGCGCTGCGGTCGCTCACCGCCGAGCTCACCCGCCGCGAGGCACTCCTCGCCGCTCACGGCGTCCCCGACCTGGCGGCCCTGCCCGAGGCGGTCGAGCTGGCCCGCCTGGTGATCGTCGTGGACGAGTTCGCCGGGTTGGCCGAGGAACTGCCCGCCTTCCTGTCCGGACTCGTCGGCATCGCGCAGCGGGGGCGCTCGCTCGGCGTGCACCTGGTGCTGGCGACCCAGCGTCCCGGCGGCGTCGTCTCCCCGGAGATCCGGGCCAACTGCACACTGCGCATCTGCCTGCGGACGACCGACGAGGCCGAGTCCCGCGACGTGCTCGGCTCGGCACACGCCGCCGTCCTGCCGGTCGACGTCCCCGGCCGCGGCTACCTGCGGACCGGTGGCGGCGCGCCCGTGCCGTTCCAGGCGGCACGGGTCAGCGGCGGGCCGCACGGTGTCCGGGACGCCGGACCGCGGGTGGCCCCGTGGGGTTGGCCGGTCCCCGTCGTCCCGGTGGCGGAGGAGGTGCCGGCCGGGTCCAGCGACCTGGCCCGGCTCACCGCGGAGCTGGCACGCCGGGCCGTCGAGACGGGGCGGCCGCGGCCGCACCGACCGTGGCAGCCCGCCCTGCCCGACCACCTGACCGCCGTCGACCTGCGGGGCCTCGCGGGGGACGGTACGAGCCCCCGGCTCCGGCTGGGACTGCTCGACCGCCCGGACGCGCAGACGCAGGAGCCGCTGGAGCTGGACCTGGACCGAGCCGGCGGCTGGCTCGCGGTCGGCGGTCCGCGCAGCGGGCGGACGACGTTCCTGCGGGCTGCGCTCGCCGAGGCGGTCACCGCACTCGGCCCCGACCGGCTGCACCTGCACGTGCTCGACCACGGCGGCGGCGGGCTGGCCGCGGCAGGAACCGGCCTCCCGCACACCGGCACCGCGGTCGGTGGGGACGACGCCCTGCGGACCGTGCGGCTGCTGGACCGGCTGACGCAGGAGGTCGCGGCACGGCGCGCGGCACCGCCCGGTGGACCTCGCCCCCACCTGCTGCTGCTCGTCGACGGTGTGGAGTCGGTCATGACGCAGCTCGACGAGTCCGATCCCGGCCGGGGGTCGGCGGCCCTGCTGCGCCTGGTCCGGGACGGCGGCGCGGCCGGGCTGACGTGCCTGCTCACCGCCGATCGCGCCGTCCCGGGCGGCCGGCTGGCCAACACCGTCGGCACCCGGCTGGTCCTGCCGCTGCCCGACCGCGCCGACTACGCCGTCGCGGGAATCCCGGCCCGCGACGTGCCCGGGCACCGGCCACCCGGTCGGGCGCTGGTCGGGGAGGAGGCCCGGGAGTGCCAGCTCGTCCTGCCCCGCGAGCTGCCCCGGACCTGGCCCGGCCCACCCCGCCACGGGGGTCCGCTGTCGATCCCCGAGCTGCCGACCGCCCCCGTGCTGCCGCTGCCGGAGCCGACCGACGGCGGGCCCCCGCTGCTGCTGCCGGTCGGGCCCGGCGGTGACGGCGGCGGCGTGCTGACCGTCGACCTGGCCCGCACCGGCGGCCTGCTCGTCGCCGGGCCGCCCGGCAGCGGACGGACCACGGCGCTGGCGTGCGCGGCGCGCCACCTCGCCGCTGCGGGGGCCGCGGTCCTGCAGGTCGTCCGGGACCCGGACCGGGCGTCCGCGGGGAGCACCGCCGCCCTCCCCCGGCTGGACGCCACGGACCTCGCCGGCTGGCAGGAGTGGCTCGCCGGGCTGCGCGGCACTCCCGGCGCGGTCGTCGTCGACGACCCCGCCGCCCTGGCGGACTCCGCCGTGTTCGGCGCGCTCACCGCGGCCGAGGCCGTGACGGACGTCGTCCTCCTCGTGGCCGGGACGGCGGCCGAGCTGTCAGCGGCCTACCGGGGCCCGGTGCCCGCGCTGCGGCGGCGGCGCAGCGGCCTGCTGCTGTCACCGGGGCCCGGGGACGCCGACCTGCTGGGCATCCGGCTCCCCCGCACACCGGTCCCGGCGCGCCCCGGCTCGGGTTGGCTGGTGGTGGCGGGTGCGGCGGAGCGGGTGCAGGTCGCCCGTCGCGATCCGCCGCTGGACCGCGTCCCGGCCGCGGTGGGCAGCGGAGCCTGCGGTGCAGCGTGGTGACCGGCCACCCGTCCCGGGATCACAGCAGCTCGAGCAGCGTCCCGATCTCCTGGGTGGCGTACCAGGCGAGCTCGTGACCCTCGGCCTGGTCGACGACGAACTGGGCGTCCTCGCTGCCGAGGTCGGCCTCGAGCACCACGTCGACCGCCGCCCGGACGTCGTCCTCGGCCTCCGCGCCGTCGACGTGCGCGCTGGCGACCTCGGCCAGCGCGACGTCCCCGGTGATGCGGACGGCACCGCGGTCGGCGTCCGGGTCCTCGATCTCGGCGACCGCGGAGTCGGGGACGTCGGCGGCCAGCACGACCCGGCGGCGGGCGGCGGAGGGGTCGACGTCGACCAGCCGGAGGCTGGCCCGCGCGGCCGCGAGGAGGGCGGCGTACTCGAGTTCCTCGTCGTCGGCCCCGGCGTCACTGAGGGCGTAGAACTCACGCAGGCCCGGGGTGACCGCGAAGGCGGTGAACGGCCCGGTCAGGCGTCCCTCGTCCACGAGCGTCCGCAGGACGTTGGTCGTGGCGGGCAGGTACACACGCACCGGGCTGGCTCCTTCGCGCCGAGGGGACGCACGACGGTATCCCGGCGCGGGGACGGCCCCGCGGGCCGCGGGTCAGCCCGCGGTCTCGACCAGGACGGCGAGCTCCTGCTCGATGAGGTCGGCGAGCACGTCGACGTCCCCGACGCCGTCGCGGTCGGCGTTCAGGCCGAAGTAGACGCACCCGTCGTAGCTGGTGATGCCCACCGACAGCCCCTGCCCCGGGGCGAGCGGGACCACCGGGAAGACCTCGAGCATCCGGGCGCCGGCGGCGTACAGGGGCACCTGCGGCCCCGGCACGTTGGTGACCACCAGGTTGGCCATCCGGCGGGACAGGCCGCGCGCCGCCCGGGCGCCGAGGGCGTGCAGCGTGGGCGGGGCGAAGCCGGTGAGCGCGATGAGCGCGTCCGCGCCGACCGACCGGCCGTGCTGGCTCACCCCGCGCATGGCGAAGCTCAGCCGGGTCAGCCGCACCCGCGGGTTGGGCTCGCCGACGGGGAGGTCCACCAGGTAGCTCGACACCCGGGTGCCGGGGGCCTCGTCCTCGTCGTCCTGCACCGACACCGGCACCAGCGCCCGCACCGAGGTGGACCCGACGACCGCCTGGCCCCGCGAGAGCAGCCAGTCCCGCAGTGCTCCGGTCACCACGGTCAGCAGCACGTCGTTGACCGTCCCGCCGTGCGCCTTGCGGACCCGCTTGACGTCGTCGAGGTCGGCCCGGGCGACCGCCACACGACGCTGGCTGCCGTGCGTCGCGTCGAGGGGCGTGTGCGGAGCCGGGAACAGGGCCGACCGCGCCGCGCGCACGGCACCCTGCGCGGCGCCGGTCACCCGCGCGCCGGTGGCCCGCGCGTCGGTGACGGCGTGCCGCGCGGTCTCGACGACCGCCGTCGGGCGCGCCGCGTACTCCGCCACGGCCTCGCCCACCAGCTGCAGCGCGCCGGGCAGCCGGCGGGGTCGCCACGGGCCGGGCGGGGGGACCGTCGCGTCCGGCGAGTCGTCCAGCAGGACCTGCCCGATGTCGACGGTGCCCAGTCCGTCGACCAGCGCCGGGTGCGTCTTCGTGATGACCGCGACCCGGCCCTCGGCCAGGCCCTCCACGAGGTAGACCTCCCACAGCGGCCGCCCCCGGTCCAGCGGGCGGGCGACCACCCGGGAGACGAGGTCGAGCAGCTGGGCCTGCGTCCCCGGCCGGGGTACCGCGGACCGGCGGACGTGGTACTCGATGTCGAAGTCCGGGTCGTCGGCCCACACCGGGTTGGCCAGGTGGCCCGGCACCTCGAGGACCCGCTGCCGGTAGCGCGGCACCAGCGGGAGCCGGGCCTCGATCAGAGCGGCGATCGCGTCCAGGCCGCCCGCCGGCGGCTCGAGCAGGAGGACGCCGGCCACGTGCATCGGGTTGTCCGGCTTCTCGAGGTAGAGGAACGACGCGTCCAGGGTGGTCAGGCGCTCCACCTTCGGTCTCCTCCCGGTCGGTGTGCTCACGCTACGGCGCGGCACCGCCTGACCGACAGCCCGCGTGGAGTGGCGCCCGTCGCCTCACCCGGCGCGTCGGCGCAGTCGCGGACGTCCCCGGCCGGACGCTGCCGGCACCGGCACGCCGGTGAGCGCGGCGGCCATCGCCCGCACCTCCGTGCGCAGCGGAGAGGACGGCGCGACCTCGGCCAACGTGCGTCCATCGGCCAGGGCCGCGTCGGTGGCGCGTCGATCGGCGGGCAGGAAGAAGCCCACCTCGCGGCCGGCGAAGCGCTCCAGAGCATCGCCGATCTCGCGGCGGGGGTCGCCGGGCACCGGTCCACGCCGCACCTGGTTGACGACCACCACCGGTTCGACATCGGGCAGCACGTCGCGCAGCTCGCCGAGGGCCCGGATGCTGCGCTGCAGCGCCACGGGGTCCGCCCCGCTGACGCACAGCACGGTGTCCGCGGCCTCCAGGACGGTGAGCGTCACGCCGTTGCGCCGGGGCGCCGCGGTGTCGAAGGAGAGCTCCTCGTCCTCCTCCAGGCTGAAGGCGCAGTCGACCACGGTGAGCTCGGCGCTGCGGCGCACCTCCTCCAGGACGGCGGCCACGGCGCGCGGCCGCAGCTCGGGCCAGCGGTCCGCGCGCGCCAGCCCGGTGAGGACGCCCAGCCGCGGGCGCACCGCCCAGGCCAGCCGGCCGAGCGCTGCCTCGTCGAGGGTCCCGGCGGCTGCCTGCCGCGCCGCACCGGCCAGCCCGGGCGACTCGTCGAGCAGGCCGAGCACCTGGGCCACCACGCCGCCGTAGACGTCCGCGTCGACCAGCAGGGTCGACACGTCCAGCCGGGCGGCCTCGTCGGCGAGCCCCACGGCGACGGTGGTGCGGCCGGGTGCTCCGGTCGGCCCCCAGACCGCGATCACGCGGCCCCGGCCGGCCGACCGTTCCGGCGCCGGCGCCGGCAGCCCGGGCGCGGGCAGCGCGGCCCGCGGGTCGGCGATGTCCCGGCCGGCGGGCGGGCCACCGGCCACCGCCTCGCGCAGTGCCCGGGCGATGGCCTCGGGCTCGGCGTCGGCCGGCAGGACCCGCCCGATCCCCAGGCCGTGGAGCCGGTCGGTGGCGCGCTCGTCGCCCGGGTCGACCAGTCCCACGACGGCCACCCCGGCCGCCGCCAGCCGGGCGACGGCGTCCCCGTCGAGCCGGCGGAGGTCGGCCGACAGGAGCGCGGCCTGCGCGGTCCCCGTGGCCGCAGCGGCCAGCAGCTCGGAGACGTCCACGCACCGGCGGACGACGGTGACGCCGTGGTCGGTCCGGTCGAGGGCGCCCACCAGCGCGGACTCCCACCCGGCACCGGTGACGGCGGTGAAGACCTGCAGCGCCATCAGGGGGTCCCGGCCGCCGGGACGCTGGGCGCCTGGGTGCCCTGCCGGGACGGCGGGACGGCGGAGGGCTCGACCGACGGCGGAGCCGCGCCGGGGGTCGGCCCGGCGGCCCCAGCCGCGGGCGGCGCGGACCGGGCCGGTGCGGCGGCCGGCGGGATCACCGCAGCGGCCGAGGGTGCAGCGGTCGACGGCGCGGGCGCCGAGATCGAGGGCGAGGACCCGGAGGTCGAGGGCGTGGACCGGGAGGTCGAGGGCGTGACGGAGGGCGCGGCGGTCGCCGGGCCCGACGCCGCACCGCCGGCGCCGTCCACCGAACCGTGCACGACGACCACCAGTGGGCGGCCACCGATCGCGCCGAGCACGGCCGGCGCCTGGTCGGCCGGTACCGAGACGACGACCTGCACGGTGGTCGTGGCGGTGGACAGCACCCCTTCCGTGCGGCCCGAGATCGCCTGCACCGGAGCCGCCGCCACGACGAGGGCCACGCTCCCGTCACCGGCTCCGGTGGCACCGGCCGCGGGGTCGGCGACGGCGTAGACGTCGACGACCTGTCCGCGGTCCAGCCCCGGCGGCACGTAGCCGGCCTGCACCGGCAGCGCCAGCTGCACCAGCTCGGCCGGCTCCTCCAGCGCCGTCCGGGGCAGCAGCTCCCCGCTGCGCACGGCCCGGGCGAGGGTCCGGCCCTCCGGTCGCGTGCTGGTCGCGAGGTAGGCGCCGGCGACGTCGTCCAGCCGGACGTCGACGGCCACGAGGTCCCCGGCGGTGAGCACCGTCCCGGCCGCGAGGTCGCCCGCGGCCGACCACACCGGCACCGTCGCGTCGGCGGCGGCGACCACGCGGGCGCCGAGCAGGACCGAGCCGAGCACCAGCAGGACGCCGAGCACCAGCCGGAGGTCGAGCCAGCGCGGCGGCCGGACCCGTCGCGGTGCCGGTGCCGGCACGGGGGCGGCGGTGCCCGGGGTGCTCGCCCCCCGGGCGGTGGGCACGGTGCGCGTGGCGCTCACAGCCGGCGGTCCTCCATCTGCGCGAGAGCCGTGGACGGCCCGGGTGGGCCCACGGTCGGACGGGAATGATGGGACAGGTGCGCCGCTGCGTGCAGGCGCTGTCCACACGTTCGGGGCTGTGGACGGCGCGCATGCCACCCGGACGGGGCTGCCAGACTGTCCGGGACCGGACGGAGACCTGATGCCCACACCGCGGTTCCTGACCCTCGACGACGTCGCCGAGATCCTCAACGTCTCGTGGTCGCAGGCCTACGCGCTGGTGCGCCGCAAGGAGCTCATCGCCATCCAGATCGGCGGCCGCGGCCAGTGGCGGGTCGAGAACGAGGAGCTCGAGCGCTTCATCGCCCAGAAGTACGCCGAGGCGCGCGCCGGCACCGTGCCCGCGGAGCCCGCCGCCGAGGAGCAGGCCGAGCAGGACGACGCGTCGACCAGCCCGGGAGGGCGCCGCCGGGGCTGAGCCCGCACGGCACCGGGCAGAGCCCGACCCCGCACGGCGCCCGGTCCGGTCCGGCTCGTGGTCCCCGGCGGGAGCCGACCGGTCAGTCCAGCCCGGGCGCCAGCGTCCGCACGACCGCCACCGCCGGCAGGGCGATCGCCCGCACTCCTCGCACGGCTGCCGCCCGGCGCGGCTGGTCGGCGGCGTGCTCGGCCAGCTCGACGTGGTCGGCACCGACGCCGTCCACGGTGCCGACGTACGCCGCACCGTCGTCCAGGACGACCTGCACGACGCTGCGGTCGCGGGCCAGTCCGCGCAGCGCCCGCCGCAGGTCCAGCCGCGCACGCACCGGGCCGGCGTCCGCGGCCGGAGCCGTCGCGCGTCCCAGCCCGGCGACCGTCCGCACGGTCGCCGTCGCCACGAGCACCTCCCGCCGGCTGTCGTCGGTCAGCAGCAGCCAGTCGGCGCCGACCTCGACGAGGACACCGGTCACGTCGCCGGCGCCGGAACACCGCAGGGCCAGCGGCCGGTCGAGGGCACCGGCCAGCCGGTCCACGAGCCGGACGGCGCCGGTCTCCACCCGCCGGCGTGAGGCGTCCTCGGCCCGCTCGGCCGCGGCCTCCGCCTCGTCGAACTCCGCCTGCAGGTCGGCGAAGAGCCGTTGCCACCGCATCGCCACCTCCTCGGTTTCCACACTACTGGGCACTAGTTCTTGCATTTGCTTGCGTTTGCTTGCTTTAGTCACGAGGCGACATGACGAGTCGAGGAGGGGACATGTCGATCCGGCGCCTGTTCGGGACGGCGACGGCGATGGCCGCTGCCGCTGCCGGCCTCCGCGCGGTCACCCCGGACCTCGGGGCGGTCGCGGACGCCGGCCTGGACCTGCAGCGCGTCGTCGACACGGCCGGCGCCGAGACGGTCCTGCTCGCCGGCGTCGCGGCGCTCGCCTGGGCCGTCTGGCTGTGGGGCGCGCTGGGTCTGACCCTCACCGCGCTCTCCGCGCTGCCGGGGGTCGCCGGCACGATCGCGCGGACGCTCACCCGGTGCCTGCTGCCCGCCGGCGCCCGGCGGGCAGCTGCCCTCGCCCTGGGCGTCGGGCTGGTCACCGGCCCCCCGCTGGTGGCGGGCTGCACCCCGGTGTCGGGCGCACTCCCCCAGGCCGTCGCCGTCGCCTCCGCCGAGGGTCCCGTCGCTCCGGCGCACGGTCCCGTCGTCGACTGGCCGGAGACGCCCGCGCAGACGCCGGCTCCACCGGCACCGAGCGCCCCCGCCGCGGTGCCCGACTGGCCGGCACCGGTCCGGGACGAGCACGTCGTCCTGCGCGGCGAGTGCCTCTGGGACATCGCCGCCGCCGACCTCGCCCGGCAGACCGGCGTCAGCCCGACGGACGACGAGGTGGCCACGGCCGTCGACGCCTGGTGGCACGCCAACGCCGGAGTGATCGGCCCCGACCCCGACCTCCTGCGCCCGGGCCAGGTGCTGCGCCCGCCCCCGGCGTCCTGACGCCGCCCGCCCTCGCCCACCCCGGACCCCGGAGCCCCTGATGACCGCCCCCGTCCGCCCCGCCGCCACCGACACCGCAACCGACACCCCGCCCGGGGCCGGCCCGCAGCCGCCGCACGCTGCTCCGCTGCGGCTCACCGTCGTCCCGACGCCGCAGCCGCCGCTGGACCCGCAGCCGGTGCTGCGGCTGGTGCTCCCGGGCGTCGCCGTCCCGCGGGCACCGCACCGGCCGGGTCCACGGCCGCGTCCGGAGGAGCCCCTCACGGAGTTCGTGCCGGGCTTCGAGCCGACCTGGTCGGCCCGGACGGACCTCCCCGACCCGCGCGTCGCCGGACGCCGACTGCTGCTGCTCACCCTCGAGGGGCTGGCCGGCCACCGTCCGCTGAGCCAGGTGCAGCCGCTCGCCGCTCTCGGCGTCTACGCGGCGCTCACCAGCGGCCGCCGACCCCGGTGGTGCGCCGGCGGCACCGCCCCGGTGCTGCTCGGCCCGGTGCACGTCTGCGAGCCGGTCGACGG
The DNA here is from genome assembly GCF_900103785.1 of Geodermatophilus siccatus. Classification (GTDB taxonomy): domain Bacteria; phylum Actinomycetota; class Actinomycetes; order Mycobacteriales; family Geodermatophilaceae; genus Geodermatophilus; species Geodermatophilus siccatus. The sequence goes on from NZ_FNHE01000001.1 coordinate 369,773, forward strand.
GGTCGCCGAGGTCAGCGCGGTGGCCCGCCGGTCCGGCCGCGCGCACGCCGTCGCCGCGCGACTCGAGGGCATCGACGGCCGGTGGCGGTGCACCGCACTGCAGATCGGGTGAAGGAGCCCCCTGCCCCGCCATGGGAGGACCCCGTCCTCCCCACCACTCGCAAGCTCGGGGCGGGACCCGGGACGGGGCCGCACGCGACGACGCCCCCTCCGGCAGGCATCCGGAGGGGGCGTCGTCGCGGGTCGCTCAGGCGCGGGAGGGCGCGCCGTGGCAGACCTTGTACTTCTTGCCCGAGCCGCAGGGACAGGGCGCGTTGCGAGCCGGTTCCTTGGTGCCGGTCACGGTCGCGGTCTTGGCCGCCTTGGTCCGGCCGCTCTCCTTGGGCGAGGCGTCCAGGCCGGGGGCGGAGTAGCTGAGCTGGTCGCCGCGGTGCGGGTCGTCGAGGCCCGTGACGGAGAGCTCCGGCCCGGTGCCCGAGGCCACCGGCTCCTCCACCTCGGGTGCCGTCGGCTCGACCTCGGGCGCGGCGTGCCGCCCCCGCCGCGCGGTGGAGCTCCGGCGCGCCGCCGGGACGGGAGCGGGGGCCTCGGCGGCAGGAGCCGGGGCCTGGGCGGCGGCCGGAGCGGCCCCGTTCTCCTCGACCGGAGCGGGGGCCGGCCGGGCGGCGGCCGGCGCACCGGGAGCCGGAGCCGAGGCGGCCGGAGCCGGGGCAGAGGCCGCCGGAGCCGACGGAGCGGGAGCGACCGGCGGAGCGAAAGCGACCGGCGGAGCGGGAGCCGCCGCGGCCTGCGCCGCCCGGGCGGCGGCCGCCTGCCGGGCCAGCACCCGCGCCGTCCCCTCCTGGGCCGCCGCCAGCGCCTTGGCCTCGGCCTCGGCCTGCTTGGCCCGGGCCTCGGCGTCCTGCTGCTCCTTGGTCTTGACCTCCAGGTTGAACAGGAAGCCGACCGACTCCTCCTTGATGCCGTCGAGCATCGACATGAACATGTCGTAGCCCTCGCGCTGGTACTCCACGACCGGGTCGCGGTTGGCCATCGCGCGCAGGTGGATGCCGGCCCGCAGGTAGTCCATCTCGTAGAGGTGCTCGCGCCACTTGCGGTCGAGCACGCTGAGCAGCACCCGCCGCTCGAGCTCGCGCATGACCTGCGAGCCGAGGGCGGCCTCGCGCTCCTCGTAGGCGCGGTGGACGTCGTCGAGCAGCTCGCGCTTGAGGACGTCGGCGGAGAGCCCGGCCTGGTCGCCGTCGGCGACGCGGTCGATCAGCTCGTCGCGGTCCAGCCCCACGGGGTAGAGGGCCTTGAGGCCGGTCCACAGCTGCTCGAGGTCCCAGTCCTCGGCGTAGCCCATCTCGGTGGCGCCGTCGACGTAGGCGCTGATGACCTCGTCGACCATCGACCGGACCTGCACGTGCAGGTCCTCGCCGTCGAGCACCTTGCGCCGCTCGGCGTAGATCACGGTGCGCTGGCGGTTGAGCACCTCGTCGTACTTCAGGACGTCCTTGCGGACCTCGAAGTTCTGCTGCTCGACCTGGGTCTGCGCCGACAGGATCGCCCGGCTGACCATCTTCGACTCGATCGGCTGGTCGTCCGGCACCCGCAGCGTGGTCATCATCGACTCGAGCATCGGGCCGTTGAAGCGCCGCATGAGGTCGTCGCCCAGCGACAGGTAGAACCGCGACTCACCGGGGTCGCCCTGCCGGCCGGAGCGGCCGCGCAGCTGGTTGTCGATGCGCCGGCTCTCGTGCCGCTCGGTGCCCAGCACGTACAGGCCACCGGCCTCGGTCACCTGCTCGTGCTCGGCCCGGACCTGCTCCCTGGCCTTCTCCAGCGCGCTGTCCCAGGCCGCCTCGTACTCCTCCGGCGTCTCCGCCGGCGACAGCCCGCGGGCGCGCAGCTGCTCGTCGGCGATGAAGTCGGGGCTGCCGCCGAGCTGGATGTCGGTACCGCGGCCGGCCATGTTGGTGGCCACGGTGACCGCGCCCAGCCGCCCGGCCTGGGCCACGATGTGCGCCTCACGCGCGTGGTTCTTCGCGTTGAGCACCTCGTGCGGGATGCCGCGGCGCAGCAGCAGCGTGGAGAGGACCTCGGACTTCTCCACGCTCGCCGTGCCGACCAGGACCGGCTGCCCGGCCTCGTGCCGCTCGGCGATGTCGTCGATGACGGCGTCGAACTTGGCCTTCTCCGTCTTGTAGATGACGTCGGAGCGGTCCTCGCGGATCATCGGCCGGTTCGTCGGGATCGGCACGACGCCCAGCCCGTAGGTCTGCGAGAGCTCGGCCGCCTCGGTCTGGGCGGTGCCGGTCATCCCGGAGAGCTTCTCGTAGAGCCGGAAGTAGTTCTGCAGGGTGATCGTGGCGAGCGTCTGGTTCTCGTCCTTGATCTGCACCCGCTCCTTGGCCTCGATGGCCTGGTGCATGCCCTCGTTGTAGCGCCGGCCCGACAGCACGCGGCCGGTGAACTCGTCGACGATGAGCACCTCGCCGTTGCTGACGATGTACTGCTGGTCGCGGTGGTAGAGCTCCTTGGCCTTCAGCGCGTTGTTCAGGAAGCTGATCAGCGGGGTGTTGGCCGCCTCGTAGAGGTTCTCGATGCCGATCTGGTCCTCGACGAACTCCACGCCCTCCTCGGTGATGGCGACCGTGCGCTTGGCCTCCTCCACCTCGTAGTGGACGTCGCGCTGCATGAGCGGGGCCAGCCGCGCGAACTCGCCGTACCAGCGCTGCATCGCCGGGTCGCCGGCCGGGCCGCTGATGATCAGCGGGGTGCGGGCCTCGTCGATGAGGATCGAGTCGACCTCGTCGACGACGGCGAAGTGGTGCCCGCGCTGCACCAGGTCGGAGTTGTTCCAGGCCATGTTGTCGCGCAGGTAGTCGAAGCCGAACTCGTTGTTCGTGCCGTAGGTGATGTCGCAGGCGTACTGCTCACGGCGGTGCGCCGGGCGCTCGCCGGAGAGGATCACGCCGACCGAGAGGCCCAGGAAGCGGTGCACCCGGCCCATCCACTCGGCGTCGCGCTTGGCCAGGTAGTCATTGACCGTGACCACGTGCACGCCCCGGCCGGTGAGCGCGTTGAGGTACGCGGGCAGGACGCCGGTCAGCGTCTTGCCCTCACCGGTGCGCATCTCGGCGATGTTGCCCAGGTGCAGCGCGGCGCCGCCCATGAGCTGCACGCGGAAGTGCCGCTGGCCCAGGGTGCGGGTGGCGGCCTCGCGGACGACGGCGAAGGCCTCCGGGAGGAGGTGGTCGAGGGTCTCCCCCTCCTCCAGGCGCTCCTTGAACTCGTCGGTCTTGGCGCGCAGCTCCGCGTCGGTGAGGTCGGCGACGTCGTCCGCCAGCGACTCGACCGCATCGGCGATCTTGTTCAGTCGCCGGAGGGTCTTGCCCTCGCCGGCTCGGAGGATCCTCTGGAACACCACCCGTCCAGAGTAGGCGGCGGAGCCGGTCACCCGGGGCTGCCCACAGCGACCCGCCGTGGGCAGCCGGGCCCTCAGCGGCGGACCAGTCGCTTCGTCCCCGCGTCGAGCACGATCTCCCGGCCTCCCTCCCGGATCCCCTCGAGCACCGCCTCGACCACCTCCGACCGGTCGTGTCCCCGGGGCAGGCGCGGCGGGTCCCCGGCGAGGGCACGGTCGACCAGGCCGGTGTCCATGTGCGGCGGCTTGACGTCGAGCACGGTGATCGACCGGGGTCGCAGCTCGCGGCGCAGCACCCCGGCCCAGGCCGACAGCGCCGCCTTGCTCGCCGAGTACTCGGCCATCTGGAGGGTCGGGGCGTCGGCCACGATCGCCGAGAGCAGCACGACCGCGCCGCCGTCCGCCAGGTGCGGCAGCGCAGCGCGGACCAGGCTCATGGGCGCCAGCGTGTTGACGGCGAACAGCTCCTCGGTGACCGCGTCGTCGGCCTCGGCCGCCGGGCCGAACGCCACCACACCCCAGGCGACCACCACGACGTCGAGCCCGCCCAGTCCCTCCGCGGCCGCGTCGACCGCCCGGCGCAGCGCCTCGGCGTCGACCGCGCCGACCGCGCCGGCCGGCACTCCCCCGAGCGACTCGGCCAGCTCGCGCAGCCGCCCCTCGTCCCGCCCGGTCAGCGCCACGCGGCAGCCGGCACGGGCGAACGCACCCGCCAGCTCCCCGCCCAGCACACCGGTCGCCCCCGCCACCAGCACCCGCGCGCCCTCGAGCTCCACGGGCGCCGGATGCCCTCGTTGTGCCGACCTAACCTCGGGTCCGTGGCGTACGACCTCGACGACCTGCCGGACGGCCTGCTCGCCCTGCTCACCGAGCGGCACCTGGCCACGCTGACCACGCTGCGCGCCGACGGCAGCCCGCACGTCGTCCCGGTCGGGGTGACCTACGACGCGGCCACCCGCACCGCCCGGGTCATCACCTCGGGGACGTCGGCCAAGGCGCGGCACGTCCGCGCCGGACGTTCCCGGGTCGCGGTGTGCCAGGTCGACGGCCGCCGCTGGGTCACCCTCGAGGGGACGGCGGTGGTGCGGGACGACCCCGCCGCGGTCGCCGACGCCGAGGCCCGCTACGCCCGGCGTTATCGCACTCCACGGGAGAACCCGGCGCGGGTGGTCCTGGAGATCTCGGTCGACCGGGTGCTGGGCAACCCCTGACCATGGGCTGATGGCCCTCGACCTCACCGGAGTCGACCTGACCACCGAGGTGGTCCGCACCGCACGGCTGGTGCTGCGCCCGTTCCGCCCGGACGACGCCGACGCGGTGTTCCGCGCCTGTCTGGACCGGGAGCACCGGCGGTGGATGCCGAACCTCCCCGAGCCCTACACGCGGGCCGACGCCGAGGAGTTCGTCACCCGCTCCGCCGCCCGCGGGCGCGCCGGGGGCACCGCGCTGGACGCCGCGGTGGAGGCCGACGGCGAGTTGGTCGGCGCCTGCGGCGTGCGGCACCTGGACGCCGGCATGCTGGGGCCGGACATCGGCTACTGGACCGCGTCCTGGGCACGCGGCCGGGGCTTCGCCGCCGAGGCCGCACGCGCGCTCGCCGACTGGGCCTTCCGACACGGCGTGGCGCGGGTGCACCTGTTCACCGACGTGCAGAACGTCGCGTCGCAGGCGGTCGCGGTGCGGGCGGGGTTCGTCCGCGAGGGCGTCGTCCGTTCCTGTCTGGCCTACCAGGACGGCTCGCGCGCGGACGCGGTGCTGTTCGGACGGTTGCGGGAGGAGTGAGCGGGGCGGGGGTGCGGGGTCGCCGCACCCCCGCCCCGGCGTCAGGCCCCCGCCGCCGCGGGCTCGGCGGCCGAGGTGGACTGCCGGGCGGCACCGTCCAGCGGCGCGTCGACGAGCCGGATGAGGCCGTAGTCGTAGGCGTGCCGGCGGTACACGACCGTCGGCTGCCCGGTGTCGGCGCACAGGAAGAGGAAGAAGTCGTGGCCGACCAGCTCCATCTCGTGCAGGGCCTGGTCGACGTGCATCGGGGTGGCCGGGTGGTGCTTCTCTCGCACGATCCGGCCGGGGAGGTGCTCGTCGAGGTCGGTGACGTGCGGCCCCTCCGCGAGTTCCCGGTCGCGGTCGAGGGACTCGGCGACAGCGGTGTCGGGGGCGCCACCGCCCACCCGCACGCTGGCCGGGGTCCGTCGTCCGTGGTGGACGCGGCGGCGGTCGGCGGCCTTGCGCAACCGGTGGTCGAGCTTGCCGGCGGCCAGGTCCAGCGCCGCGTAGAAGTCCGGCGCGGCGGCCTCGGCCCGGATCACCGGCCCCTTGCCGCGGAGCGTGATCTCCACGCGCTGGCACTTGCCGGACTGGCGCGGGTTCTTCTCGTGGAAGAGCTCCACGTCGATGCGCAGGATCTTGAGTTTCCCGTCAAACCGGTCGAGACTGCCGACCTTGTCCTCGACGTGCTGTCGGTAGTGCTCGGGGACTTCGACGTTCCGGCCACGGACCACGATCTCCATGAGACCTCCCGGTCGTTCGGGTTGTGATCGAACCCACGCTAGTCCCGGTCGCCGGGTCCCGACAGTCGATCTGCCGGACCCCCGCCGACCTGCGCCGGACCCTCCGCCGGAGTGCGCCGAGGAGTGGCCGCGACGACCGCGGCCAGCACCGGAGACCCCTCCCGGCCGGCCGCGGGCGCGAGCACCCCGGCCGCCTCGGTGAGCGTCGCGCCGCTGGTCACGACGTCGTCGACGACCACGAGCACCGCGGTCGCGGGCAGCTCGGGAGAGCCGGGACGCAGCGCGAAGGTGCCGGCCAGGTTGGCCCGCCGCTGCACCGCCGAGAGGCCCGCGGAGTCGGCGGCCCGCCCGCTGCGGCGCAGCAGTCGCGCTTCCGCCGCGTCCACCCCGGCCGCCCGCAGCTCGGCGACCGCGCGGGCGGTCAGCTCGCGGACGTGGTCGCGGCCGTGGTCGCGGCCGCGGGCGCGCAGGGCGGCCGCGCTGCTGGGCACCGGGACGAGCCGCACCGGCCCAGGCCGCCCGGACAGCCCGGCCAGCACGCCGGCGACGGCCAGCGCCAGGGCGGCGCCCAGCGGGCGGGCGAGCTCGGCCCGGCCGCGTTCCTTGAAGGCGTTGACCGCCGGGCGCACCGGCCCGTCGTAGGCGCCGGCGGCCACCGTCGGCGGGAAGCCGGCGGGGAAGCGGCGCGGCTGGGCCAGGTGCGGGACGGCGAGCAGCGCGGCGCACCGCCGGCAGAGGACGGCACCCGGCACACCGCACCCGGCGCACTCGCGCGGCAGCAGCAGGTCGGCCAGCGCCGCGAGCACCCCGCCGTCCACTGCCCCAGCCTCGCGCCCCGTACCGGTCGCGCCCAGGGCGGCGGGGGATCTGTGGACGGGGAGCAGGCCTCGGCGTCTCGGTCCTGCGGCCCCCTCGCAGGGTCCTGGCCCCGTCCCGGGTCCCACCCCGAGCCTGCGAGGGGTGGGGAGGACGGGGTCCTCACTTCAGCCGGGGTAGAACGGCTCGGTGCCCGGCTGCGGCTGCGCACCGCGGACCAGGGTCACCCACGTGCCCCCGGCGACCTGCCACTCCCAGATGGTGCCGCCGGCGCTGACCAGCGGAGGACGCCCGGGTGCGGCGGCGACCTCGGTGGCCTGGCTGGGCAGCCCGGCGGTGGGCACCGGCGAGAGGTCCCAGCCGTCGACACCGACCGTGTAGGGCAGGCTGCGGTCCTCGCCGGCGTCACCGGCCAGCACCAGCAGGCTGCCGGAGGTCCGCCACGCGACGTCGACCACCTGGCCCAGCGCCGGGGCGACCTCGCGCCAGTCGCGCAGCGCCACCGGGCCGTCGGCCGAGCGCACCACGGTGCCGACGTACAGGCTCTGCCGCTGGCCGCCCTCGACCACGACGGCCGCGCGGACACCGTCGGGCGACAGCTGCAGCGCGGTGGCCCGGCCCAGGCCCGGCAGCGTGACGGCGTTGACCGCCTGCGGTGGGCCGCCCGCGGTCACCCGCACCACCGTCGAGCCGTCGCGGACCAGCCAGAACTCCTGCCGGGCGGGCGCCACCGTCGGCACGGTCAGCGAGCCGCTGGGCAGCACCGGGGTCAGGTCGCGGCCGTAGGAGCCGGTGAGCAGCACCGCCTGACCGTCCCGCTGGGTCACCCCCACCATCTGGGTCAGCTCGCCGGTACGGGGGTCGGTGGCCACCGCGGCGCTGGACAGCCCGTAGGCCCCGGTGCCGGCCGGGCCGGGAGCCGGCGCGGGGACGTCGGTCGCCGTCCACACCGCGCCGTCGACGAGGAAGTGCCCGACCGCGTCGACCGGGGCGGTTTTGGGGTCGAGGGTGGCCCAGGTGTCGACCGTCTGCATGACCGGCACGCCGTCGAGGCGCAGCGGGTCCCCGTCGACGAGGACCTCCACCGACCGCACCGAGCTCAGCTGGCCCAGCGTCCAGACCAGCTGGGCCGAGATCCCCGCGAGCCGGGTGGGCGGGGCGTCGGCGACGCCGGACAGGTCGACGGTGACCGCCTGGGCCGAGACGGTGACCGTGCTGCCCAGCGCGGCGCCCTGGAGCTCGTTGACCACGCCCGCGGCCAGCACCGCCGAGGGTCCCTCGAGCAGCCGCTCGACCAGCACCGTCGGCTGGGCCTCCCCGGTGATCAGGTACCGCGGGTCGGGGACGACGCGCTGGCCGGTCGGGTCGAGGAAGTAGAGGTCGCGCCGCTCGTAGAGCCGCTCGAAGTCCGGCTCGAGCATGAGCAGCCCGTCCGGCGGGTCGCTGATCCGCCACTCGCCGTCCACCCGCTCGAGCCGGAACTCCCGCGAGTAGACCTCCTGGCCGCCCACGGTGAACCCGCCGCGCTGGTCGATGGTGCCGACCAGCTCGCCGGTCACGACGACGGTGCCGGCGTCGGTCGTGACGGTGGCGTAGTCGGGACCGAGCAGGGTGATGCCGGCGTCGTCGGACCACGACCCCTGCGGTTCGGGAGCCAGGTGCTCGCGGGCCACGGGGTGCCCGCGCACCGTGCTGGCGGCGGCGTCGAGGAAGCCGCGGACAATCTCCTCCGGCGTGGCATCGGGCTCCGGCGACAGCGGCTCGATGCCGACCGGGGTGTCCGCACGCGGCGGCGCCTGGGTGATCTGCACGGGCGCCGAGCTCGTCGGCACCGTCGAGCAGCCGCCGAGCAGGGCCAGCAGGACGGTGGCCAGGACGACGCCACGGCGGGTCACCGGGCGCCCCCGGGACGGCGCAGGACCGCGGGCCGCAGCGGCAGCGGCGAGCTGGTGAGGTCGGTGCCGGCAGCCAGCGGCAGCGTCAGCCGGAACTGCGCGCCGGCGCCGGGCTGCCCCCACACCTGCAGCCAGCCGCGGTGCAGCCGCGCGTCCTCGAGGCTGATCGACAGCCCCAGCCCGCTGCCGCCGACGGTGCGCACCCGCGCGGGGTCGGCGCGCCAGAAGCGGTCGAACACGTGCTGCGCCTCGGCGGCGGAGAGCCCCACCCCGTGGTCGCGCACGGTGACCGCCGCCGCCGTCCGGTTGGCCGCCCAGGTGATCTCCACCGGCTTGCCGGTGCCGTGCTCGATCGCGTTGCCGACCAGGTTGCGCAGGATGCGCTCCACCCGGCGGGCGTCGACCTCGGCGATGACGTCCTGGGCGGGCCCGGACACCGTCAGCTCGCAGCCGTGCCGCTCGGCCAGCGCCGACATCCCGGCCGCCACACGGCGCACGAGCGCGCCGAGGTCGGTCGGCTCCCAGTCGAGGACGGCGGCCCCCGCGTCGTAGCGGCTGATCTCCAGCAGGTCGGTGAGCAGCGCCTCGAAGCGGTCGAGCTCGGTGTGCATCAGCTCCGCCGAGCGCGCCACGTGCGGCGGGAAGTCCGCGCGGGACTCGTAGAGCACGTCGGCGGCCATCTGCACCGTCGTCAGGGGCGTGCGCAGTTCGTGCGAGACGTCGGAGGTGAAGCGCTGCTGCAGCTGGGACAGCGACTCCAGCTGGGTGATCTGCCGCTGCAGGCTGTCGGCCATCGCGTTGAAGCTGGTTGCCAGCCGGGCGAGGTCGTCCTCGCCGCGCACGACCATCCGCTCCTCGAGCTGCCCCTCCGCCAGCCGCTGGGCGATGCCCGCGGCCCGGCGCACCGGGTCGACCACCAGCCGGGTCACGAGCAGGGCGATCCCGACGACGAAGAGGGTGAGGGCGATGCCGCTGATGACGACCGTGCTGCGGAACAACGAGAGGCTCTCGGCCTCCTGGTCGAGCGGGAAGGCGTAGTACAGCTCGATCCGCTCCGCGCTGCTCGCACCGGTCGGCACGGGGGCACCGACGAGGTAGGTGGGCCGGGCCTGCCCGCTGCCGTCGGGGACCATCGCGTACTGCGCGTACTGGCCGCCGGAGGCGACGTCGGCGCGCAGCTCGGGCGGGATCGCCGGGTAGATACCGCGCTGGCTGACCGCGGGGGCCCGCTCGGAGTCGCCGGTCCGGTAGACCATGACGACCTCGAAGTCACCGGCCGGGCTGCCACGCTCCTTGAGCTGCTTGACCGTCCGGTCCAGGGTCGCCCGCACGCTGGCGGCGTCACCTGCAGCGATGCCCGCGACCTCGTTCTGCGCGTAGACCACCCCGGTCTGCACCTGGTCGATCGCCGCCTGCTCCTTGACCGACAGCAGCTGGTCCTTGATCTGGCTGAACAGCACCAGGCTCACGATGACCACGACGGTGCCGGCCACCAGCATGGTGATGGTGCCGATCCGGACCTGCAGCGACGAGCGCCAGGCGGCCGCCGCCCGCGCGGCCTGCTGCTGTGCCAGCCGGCGCGTCCGGGTGGCCTGCCGGCTCAGCCGGCGGCGCAGCGCGCCGAGGTCGGCCGACAGCGGCCGGCGGGGCCCGTCGGCCGGGTCCGGGCCGACGGCGCCCGGGGACGACGGCGCCTCGGGCGATGCGTCGGCCGCCGGAGCCGCGGGCCGCGTCGTGCTCACGGCCGTCGTCGCGGAGCCGGGCTCACGGGAGGCAGCGGTTCGCTCCCGCCCGGCGGAGCCGGCCGGACGGCGGAGCCGCTCACGGCGGACCGGCCTTGTAGCCGACTCCTCGCACCGTCAGCACGATCTCCGGCTTCTCCGGGTCCCGCTCGATCTTCGCCCGCAGCCGCTGCACGTGGACGTTGACCAGCCGGGTGTCAGCAGCGTGCCGGTAGCCCCACACCTGCTCGAGCAGCAGCTCGCGGGTGAACACCTGGCGCGGCTTGCGGGCCAGCGCGACCAGCAGGTCGAACTCCAGCGGGGTCAGGGCGACGGGGACGCCGTCCCGGGTGACCTGGTGCGCCGGGACGTCGATCTGCACGTCGCCGATGCTCAGGCTCTCGGCCTGCCCCGTCTCGCCGCGCCGCAGCTGCGCGCGCACCCGCGCGACCAACTCCACCGGTTTGAACGGCTTGGTGACGTAGTCGTCGGCACCGGCCTCGAGCCCCTGGACGACGTCCAGGGTGTCGCCCTTGGCGGTGAGCATGACGATCGGGACGGTCGACTGCGTGCGGATGTCCTGGCAGATCTGCAGGCCGTTGCGGCCGGGCAGCATCAGGTCCAGCAGCACGATGTCCGGGCGGGTCTGCTGGAACACGGCCACCGCGCGGTTGCCGTCGGAGACGAACGCCGGTTCGTAGCCCTCGCGCCGGAGCACGATGCCGAGCATCTCGGCGAGGGCGGCGTCGTCGTCGACGACCAGGACTCGGCCGCGGGAGGTCCCGTTCTGAGCAGCGCTGGGTGGCACGGCGACCATTCTGCGCTGCCCGGCGACGGAAGCGGGGACACCCGCCCGGAGTGCTCCGGACGGGTGTCCCCACGTGCCCCGATCGCGTGGCCCCGCGTCCTCCCCCGAGAGGTGGGGAGGAAGGGGGTCCCTCCTCAGTAGCGGTAGTGGTCGCTCTTGTACGGGCCCTCGACCGGCACCCCGATGTAGTCGGCCTGGACCTTGGTCAGCTCGGTGAGCTTCACGCCGAGGGCACCGAGGTGCAGCCGGGCCACGTGCTCGTCGAGCTTCTTCGGCAGGACCGTCACCGAGGGCTCCTGGCCCTCGTAGGCGGCCCGGTTGGTCCACAGCTCGATCTGCGCGAGCACCTGGTTGGAGAAGGAGTTGCTCATCACGAAGCTGGGGTGGCCGGTGGCGTTGCCCAGGTTCAGCAGCCGGCCCTCGGAGAGCACGATGATCGTGTGGCCGTCGGCGAAGCGCCACTCGTCCACCTGCGGCTTGATGGTCGTCCTCGTGATGCCCGGGGTGCGGGCCAGGCCGGCCATGTCGATCTCGTTGTCGAAGTGGCCGATGTTCCCGACGATCGCCTGGTGCTTGGTGCGGCCGAGCTGCTCGGCGGTGATGACGTCGCGGTTGCCGGTGGCCGTGACGATGATGTCCGCCTGGTCGATCACGTCGTCGAGCGTGGTGACCTGGTAGCCCTCCATCGCCGCCTGCAGGGCGTTGATCGGGTCGATCTCGGTGACGACGACCCGGGCGCCCTGGCCGCGCAGCGCCTCCGCGCAGCCCTTGCCGACGTCGCCGTAGCCGCAGACCACGGCGACCTTGCCACCGATCATCACGTCGGTGGCGCGGTTGAGCCCGTCGACCAGCGAGTGCCGGCAGCCGTAGAGGTTGTCGAACTTGCTCTTGGTCACCGAGTCGTTGACGTTGATCGCCGGGAACAGCAGCCGGCCGTCGCGGGCGAGCTCGTACAGGCGCATGACGCCGGTGGTGGTCTCCTCGGTGACACCGCGGATGCCCCGGCCGATGCGGGTCCAGTAGCCGGCGTCGGCGGCCAGCGTGCCGCGCAGCGCCTGGAGGATGACGCCGTACTCCTCGGAGTCGGCCTCGGTGGTGTCCGGGACGCTGCCGTCGGCCTCGAAGCGGGTGCCCAGGTGCACCAGCAGCGTGGCGTCGCCGCCGTCGTCGAGCAGCATGTTCGGCCCGACGACGGCGCCGCTCTCGTCGCGGAACTCGAACAGTCGCTGGGTGCACCACCAGTACTCCTCCAGCGTCTCGCCCTTCCAGGCGAACACCGGGACACCGGTGGGCTCCTCGGGGGTGCCGTCGCCCACGACGACCGCCGCGGCGGCGTGGTCCTGGGTGGAGAAGATGTTGCAGCTGACCCAGCGGACGTCGGCGCCGAGCGCCTTCAGCGTCTCGATGAGGACGGCGGTCTGCACCGTCATGTGCAGGGAGCCGGCGATGCGGGCGCCGGCCAGTGGCTGCTCGTCGCCGTACTCGGCGCGCAGGGCCATGAGGCCGGGCATCTCGTGCTCGGCGAGCCGGATCTCCTTGCGGCCGAAGCCGGCCAGGGAGAGGTCGGCGACCTCGAAGTCGCCGTCGGTCAGTACACGGGTGCCGGTGGTGGCGGTCATGTCGCTCCGGAGGTACGGCCCGGTCGCGTCGGCCGGGCGGTGGCTGGGTCGCTTCGATCCCCGAGACGCGGGGAGAGCGAGCATGCCGAGGCTTCGGCGGGGCTCGTGCCGTCGTCCAGGATACGCGGGCGAGCGGCTCCCTACTCGCAGCCGACCCCGTCGCCGTCCCCGTCGAAGGTGTCGCTCCAGCCCGGCTCGCCCCGCCGGATCGGGGCCGCGCCCGCCGCGCGGACCGCGTCGCAGTCGGCGTAGACGGTCCCGGCCGGTGCCGGCGCCGTCCGAGCGCCGACGTCCGGCGATGCGCCGGGCAGCGGCTCGTCCGGGCAGCCGGCGAGCACCGTGGCGGCGGCGTTGCGCTCGGCGCGGGTGACCCACAGCCCGTAGCCGGACTTCACCGCGACCTGCCGCGCGACGTAGGCGCACCGGTAGGCGGTGTTCGGTGGCAGCCAGGTGGCCGCGTCGCCGTCCCCCTTCTGCATGTTGAGCGGCCCGTCGACGGCGAGCAGGTTGAGCGGGTCGTTGGCGAACGCGGTGCGCCGGTCGGCGTCCCACCTCTGAGCGCCCTTCTGCCAGGCGTCCGAGAGCGCGACGACGTGGTCGATCTGCACGTCGTCGCTGGTGTCCTCGCCGCGGCGGAACTCGATGGTGCGACCGGAGTAGGGGTCCTCGAGGGTGCCGGAGACGACGACGCAGTCGCTGCCGGGCCGGAACTCCTCGCCGGTCAGGTCGCGGGCCAGCACGTCGTTGCGGGTGTCGCAGCCGTTGCGGTCGGTGTCGACCCAGCCGTCGCCGAACTCCTCGCGCTCGTAGCCGGTGCGCGGTGCCCGGCCGCGCACCGGCACCTCGCCGAGAGCGGCCAGGGCGGAGTCCGGCGGCGCGGTGGCGATCGCCTCCTCGGCGGCCGCGTCGTCCAGGACGCCGGTCGGTGGGCCGCCGGCCTGCCCGGTCGCGCTCAGCACGTCGCAGCCCGGGAGGCCGCCCAGCAGGACCAGGAGGGCGCTGCCGGTCAGCACGCCGCGGCGGAGCCGGGACGGGACGACGGGCGAGGAGGGGGGCACGGGCTCCTCCGACGCGGGACGGGCGGGCTCGACGCTAGGCGCTCGGCCGCGCCACGGCGGCGGTGACACGCCCGGGACTCGTGCTGCTGCCGTCCCGGGGACGTCGGCACTGGGGCCTCTCCGAGGTGCACGGCCGAACGGCGGCGGCACGGGATGGCCGTAGGCTGCCCGTGACGGGGTCCACGGTGATCCGGATCACCCCGGCCCAGACGGAGGGACATGGTCTCCGCACAGGAGCCTGCACGTCACCCGGCGGCCGCCCACGAGACGGCCGTCATCGAGGACGCGGCGCAGATCGGTGAGGGCACCCGGGTCTGGCACCACGCCCACGTCCGGGCCGGCGCGGTGATCGGGTCGGGCTGCGTCCTCGGCAAGAACGTCTTCGTCGACGCCGGCGCCGTGGTCGGCGACCGGTGCAAGATCCAGAACAACGTCTCGGTCTACAACGGCGTCACGCTGGGCTCGGACGTGTTCGTGGGACCGAGTGCCGTGTTCACCAACGACCTGCGGCCCCGCGCCTCGGCCGGCCAGTGGTCGATCACCCCGACCGTGGTGCACGACGGTGCCTCCATCGGCGCCAACGCGACCATCGTCTGCGGCGCCGTGCTCGGTCGCTGGTCGATGGTCGCCGCAGGTGCGGTGGTGACCCGGGACGTCGAACCGCACCAGCTCGTCATGGGCAATCCCGCCTGCCCCGCCGGGTGGGTGTGCGAGTGCGGCGAGGTGGTCAGCCGTGCCGTGGAGCGCCCCGGCGACCTCCGGTGCGCCGAGCACCGCGACCGGACGGCGGGTCCCCTCGGGGCGCAGGCGTGACCGAGCTCGCGAGGTCGTGCGAGAGCACGGCACCACCGGGCACGGGTCCGGCGAGCGCCGGCGAGGCGGTCCCGGTGGTCGAGCCGATCCCGATCTCCGTCGTCGCCATCGGCCCGGACGAGGAGTCGCTGGTCCTGGAGGTGCTGCGCTCGGGTCGGCTGGCCCAGGGCCCGAGAGTCGAGGAGCTCGAACGACGGTTCGCCGCCGCGCACGACGTCGAGCACGCCGTCGCCGTCAACAACGGCACCACCGCGCTGGTCGCGGCGCTCCAGGCGCTGGGGGTCGGCCCGGGTGACGAGGTGGTCACCTCACCGTTCACCTTCGTGGCGACGCTGAACGCCGTCCTCGAGTCGGGGGCCACCGCGCGCTTCGCCGACGTCACGGACGACTTCTGCCTCGACGTCGCGTGCGCGCAGGCCCTGGTCGGCGAGCGGACCCGGGTGCTCCTGCCGGTGCACCTCTACGGGTTGCCGGCGGACATGCCCCGGTTCGAGGAGCTCGCCCGGCAGCGGGGGCTGGCCGTCGTGGAGGACGCCGCGCAGGCGCACGGTGCGCGGGTCGACGGGCGTGCCGTCGGCTCCTTCGGCGTCGGGTGCTTCTCGTTCTACGCCACGAAGAACGTCATGTGCGGTGAGGGCGGGATGGTCACGACCCGGGACGCGGACGTCGCCGACCGGCTGCGCCTGCTCCGCAACCACGGCATGCGGGCGCCGTACCGGTACGAGCTGCCAGGCCACAACTACCGGCTCACCGACCTGCAGGCGGCGATCGCCCTCCCCCAGCTCGGCCGGCTCGCGACCATCAACGACGCCCGGCGCGCCAACGCGGCCCACCTCACCGAGGGCCTGCGCACCGTGCCCGGCCTGCGCCTGCCCTCCGTGCCGGCCGGGCGCGACCACGTGTTCCACCAGTACACGGTGCGGGTCACCGCGGATGCGGCGGTGGACCGCGACGGTCTGGTGGCCGCACTCGCGGACCGCGGGATCGGGGCCGGCGTCTACTACCCGGGGCTGGTGCACGACCACCCCTGCTACCGGGACCACCCGCGGGTCGTCGCCGACGAGACGCCCGTCGCGGCGCAGATGGCGGCCGAGGTCGTGTCCCTGCCGGTCCACCCGCAGTTGAGTCGGGCCGACCTCGACCGGATCGTCGAGGCGGTCACCGAGGTGCTCAGGTGACCCGGGTGGCCGTCGTCGGCGCGGGGCTCATGGGGGCCAACCACGCGCGGGTCCTGCGCCGGCTGCCCGAGGCGGAGGTCACGCTGGTCGTCGACCCGGACGGGCAGCGCGGCCGGGCCCTGGCCGACTCCGTGGGCGCGCGGTACAGCACCGATCCCGCCGCGGTCCCCGAGCTCGCCGAGGCCGCCGTCGTCGCCGTCCCCAGCGAACAGCACGTCGACGTCGGCGTCCCGCTCCTGCGCGCCGGCGTGGACCTGCTGGTCGAGAAGCCCGTCGCCACGACGGTCGAGGACGCCGACGCCCTCATCGAGGCGGCGCGCGAGAACGACCGGATCCTGATGGTCGGCCACGTCGAGCGGTTCAACCCCGCGGTGCTCCAGCTGGACGGCATCGTCCAGGACCCGCTGCACGTGGAGCTGACCCGCATGGGCCCCTTCTCCCCGCGGGTCACCGCGGACGTCGTCCTCGACCTGATGATCCACGATCTCGAGCTCGCGCTGGCCCTGGCCGACTCCGACGTCGAGCGGGTCGAGGGGATCGGCCGGCGGGAACGGACCGACTCCCTGGACCTCGTGACCGCCCTGCTCCAGTTCCGCAACGGGGTGACCGCGACGGTGACGGCCAGCCGCGTCGGGCAGAGCAAGATCCGCCGGATCGAGCTCACCCAGCGCACCAACTTCGTCGTCCTGGACCTGGTCCGCCAGGACCTCACCATCCACCGGGTCGACCACAACGAGTTCCTCGCCGAGGGCGGTGTGCGCTACCGGCAGAGCGGGCTGGTCGAGATCCCCTTCCTCGAGCACCGCGGCGAGCCGCTGGCCCTCGAGTGGGAGCACTTCCTCGAGTGCGTCACGCACCGCCGCTCCCCACGGGTGACCGGCGTCCAGGGCCGCCGGGCCCTCGAGCTGGCCCTGGCCGTGCAACGGTCGGCCGGTCTGCCCTACCGCTGAGCCGGCGCCTGCGCGGGCCGCCGGTTCGCAGGGGACGCATGCCGGCGCCGGATCGCCAGGAGCCCCACGGCCATCTGCCGGACGTCGCGCACGGTGACGCGGCTGCGGTGCTCCCGGTGCTGGGGGGAGAGCCGGACCGGCACCTCCAGCGGCTGGACGCCCGAGCGCTCGGCGAGGAAGCACAGCTCCGTCGTCACCAGGTAACCCGGCTCGGTGAGCCGGGGACCGATCTCGCGCGCCCAGTCGCCGGCGAGGACGAACGTCCCCTGCGGGTCGAGCGTCCGCATCCCCAGGACCACTCGCCGCAGCACCCCGAACCCCGCGGTGAGGACCTGGCGCAGGAGGCCCCGGTCGACGTCCGAGTCGCGGTGCCTCTTGGACCCGATGACCACCGGGTGCACGGCGGGGTCCACGCCTTCGGCGGCGTCCAGGTCGTCGAACCCGAACGGCAGGTCGTCGGCCGTCAGGACCACCCGCGCTCCGCGGCTCGCGGCGATGCCGGCGCGGTAGGCGTTCCCCATCCCCTTCGCCGACCGGAGGAGCCGCAGTGCCACCCGGGGGTGGGACCAGGCCTGCTCGATCCGCTGCAGGAGGGCGTCGGTGCCGTCGGTGGAGCCGTTCTCGACGACGAGCACCTCGGCGTCCACGTCGGCCAGTCGGTCCGCCAGCGCGCGGAGCGTGGGCTCGATGGCGAGCGTGCTGTTGTGCGCCGGGACGACGTAGGTGAGGGCGACCGGAGCCGCTCCACCGCCCGGCGCGCCCACCGCCCCGTCCATGTCCGCTGGCTCCCGTTCCACCGTCCGTCCCGACGTCGTCCCACGGGGCAGATGCGTTCTCGCAGGGTAACGTCCCGGAAACACAGACCGCCCGCCGTCCGCTCCGGACGGCGGCCCCGGAGCCCGCGGGACGACGACTGCGCCGGCCGCCGTCCCCGTGCCCGGCGGGACCGTGGACGGCGGTGGGTGCCAGGAGGGCCACGCACCTCGACCACCACGCACCTCGACCACCACGCACCTCGACCACCACGCACCTCGACCACCACGCACCTCGACCACCACGCACCTCGGGAACCACGGAGGAGAGAGCCCTCGGTGAGCACCGTCTCGCAGCGGTCGACCGGCTCCCCGACCGACGGCCGTCGCGGGCACCGGGTACCCGAGTTCCTGGTGGTCCTCGGCGTCGGCGTGGCGGTCGCGGCGACGATGACCATCCCCTTCCTGCAACGGCACGACTTCTACTACGGCGGGGACAACCCCCAGTCCTTCGTCCCGCTGTGGCACCACTTCGGCCACCTGCTGCGGGCAGGGCAGTGGCCGACCATGGAGCCGGCCGGCTGGACCGGCGGCAACTACGCCGCCGAGGGCACGTACGCGCTGTGGAACCCGGTCCAGCTGCTGGACTACGTGCTCGTCTCCTACTTCGACGACCTGGCCACGGCCGCCGCCGTCGTGCAGATCCAGTTCCTGGCCCTGCTCGGCATGGGCGCGTACCTGCTGTTCCGCGAGTACGGCGCCGGTCGGCTCGCGTCGGTGGCCGTCGCCCTCGCCGTCCCCGCCACCGGCTTCACCCTCTACTACGAGGCCAACGGCTGGCCGGCCGGCCTCATGGCGTTCTCCTGGGTGACCTGGTTCTGGTGGGCGGCGCGCCGGCAGTCCCGCGGCCACCTCCTGCCGCTGGTGACCTTCCTCCTCGGCGCCCTGGCCATGACCACCGGCAACCCGTACGCGGCGCTGGGGATGGTCGTCGTGCTGGCCGGCATCGCCGTGGAGCTGCTGGTGCGGCGCGACTGGGGGCGACTCGTCGGCGTCGTCGTCACCGGTGCGTGCGTCGGGGCGACCGCGGCCCTCGTCTTCCTGCCACTCGTGGGCACCCTGCCGGTGACCGACCGCGAGCAGACCGCGATGCTGGCCAACGACACGTTCCTGGTCCCGCAACTGGGTGACGTCCTGGCCTCCAGCGCGCCCACGTACCTGCCCGCGATCCTGCACTTCGGCGGGGCGCTCATCGAGCAGGTCCCGTCGACCTACGCCACCTGGTTCGCCCTCCCCCTGCTGCCGTGGGTGCGCTGGGGGGCGCTGCGGCGACCGGACCGGCCGCTGACCAGCGTGGCCGTCGTCGCCGCCGTCTTCGCGGTGCTGACGTTCGGACCGTCGAACCTGTGGCTCTTCCGCTGGCCGATCCGGCTGATCGAGTACCTCTACCTGGCCCTCGGCGTCCTGCTCGCCCTGCTCCTGTCCCGCGGCCCGGCCACCGACCACGTGCGCCGACGGACGACGGCGACGGTCGCCGTCGTGGTCGTCGGGGGCTACCTGTCCTTCGCCGCCCGCCCCGAGCACCCGTGGCTGCACGTGCTGGCCACGGGGGGCGTGCTCGCCCTGGTCCTCCTGGCCCTGGCCGCGTCCCACCGGCGGGGACGCCTCGCCGGGGCGACGGTCCTGGTGGTCGGCACGGTCCTGGTCGTCACCGTCCAGACCCGGCAGCTGCCGTTGGGCTCCGGCGAGGCGGTGGACCAGGCGCAGTTGCCGAGCTCGATCGCGCAGGTGCAGGAGGCGTCGTCCGCCTACCGCGGCACGGTGCTGCAGCTGGCCTCCCCGGGGTCGCTCCGCACGGCACCGCGCCGGTACACCGGGCACCTCCTGTTCGGCAACGAGACCCTCATGTCCGGGCACGAGTCGATCGTGCGGTACAGCGGCATGGGGTTCGAGGAGTTCGCCGACGCGCTCTGCATGGGGTACCGGGGCCAGGTGTGCCCCGAGGCGTTCGACCGCGCCTGGCGACCGGCCGTCGGCACCGGCGTGCCGCTGGTCGACCTGCTGGGTGTGGAGACCCTGGTGATCGACACCCAGGTGTTCCCCGGTCCCGCCGGTCAGCCGCCCCCGCCCGGCTGGTCCCTGGCGACCCGGGACCGGCTGCGCACCGTGTGGGTCCGCGACGAGGCCATCGGGTACGGCGGGCGCCTGTCCTGGGTGTCGCCCGGCGTGGACGTCCTGTCCGACGCCGGAACGGGAGTCGGCGAGCAGGTGCAGGTGCGGGCAGCCGACGCCGGCACGCTGGTCTTCGCCCGGCTGGCCTGGCCGGGTTACACCGCGACGCTCGACGGGGAGCCGGTCGACGTGCGAGACGGTCCTGCCGGGCTGCTGGCCGTCGACGTCCCCGCCGGCCGGCACCTCCTGGAGATCGACTTCCGGTCACCGGGCCTGGCGGAGGGGGCCGACGTCCTCGCCGCGGCGGCGCTCGTCGGCCTCGTCCAGTCGGCCGTGTGGCTCGTCGCCAGGTGGCGGTGGGGACGGCGCCCCACGGCGCCGCCGGACGACCCCCGGGCCCGCCTCGAGCCCGACGCCGGGGACGAACGGCGGGAGGACGTGGTCCCAGTGGGTACGTCCGGCCGATGACCGGCCACGACCCGGTGCCGCACCGGACGACGCCGCGCCGAGCGGGGAACGGGGGTGCCCGCACGTGACCGGGGACGTCGCCCGACCGCCGACGACGTCGGGCCCGGCCGGGACCGCGGCAGCCCGCGGTCGCCGTCCCGCGGACGTTCGGGGCGTCCTGCTCGCCTGGGCCCGGCGGCTGGTGGTCGCCACGGTCATCGGCCTCGCCGTGCTCCAGGTGGTCCGCGAGTGGGACGAGGTGTCCGCGACGCTGCGCCAGCTCCCGTGGCCCCACGTGCTGCTCGCCCTGGTGGCCGTGTCGGGCGGCGTCCTGCTCGGTGCGCTCGTCTGGCGTGCGGCCCTGGCCGCGATGGGAGCCCGGGTCGGGGTGTCCGACGCCGCCGAGATCTACCTCGTCGGCCAGCTCGGCAAGTACGTGCCCGGATCGGTCGTCGCCTTCGTGCTCCAGATGGAGCTGGCCCGAGCGGCAGGGGTCTCCCGGGCCCGCGGTCTCACCGCCTCGCTGCTCACCGCCGGGGTCGCGGTCGTGACCTCGCTGCTCGTCGGTCTCCTCGCGGTCCCGGCGCTGGCCGGCAGCGAGCCGGTGCTGCTGTGGATGTTCGCCCTGCTGCCGGTCGGGCTCGCCCTGCTGCACCCCACCGCGCTGACGTTCGTGGTCGACCGGGTGCTGGCGCTGCTGCGCCAGGCACCCCTGCCCCGGCGTCTGGCCGGCGGGGCGATCGCCCGGGCGAGCGGCCTGAGCCTGCTGGTCTACCTGCTCTACGGTCTCCACCTGTTCGTGTTCGTCGACGCACTCCCGGCCGCCGGGGCGACGGACCGGGCGCTGCTCGTCGTCCTGTGCGTGGGGACCATGGGGGTGGCGATGACCGCCGGCCTGGTCGCCTTCGTGCTGCCGTCGGGCATCGGGGCACGTGAGCTCGTCATCGTGGGGGCGCTGGCCGCGGTGCTGCCCTACGGGCAGGCCCTGGCCCTGGCCCTCGTGTCGCGCGTGCTGTTCACCGTCGTGGAGCTGGCCTCCGCCGCCGCGGCGGTGCTCGCCGCCCGGCTCTCGGCCCGGCGCGACACCCCCGCCTGACCCGTCAGCGCAGGTTCGTCGTGCTCCGGTAGAGCAGCGCGGGCCCGCGGGCGGTGACCGGCTCCCCCGCCGGGACGAACGCCGACCTCCCCTTCTCCAGCACCAGCTCGCCGTCCGCCGCGGCCAGCACGGCGCGCCCCTCGGTGCACAGCAGCACCTGCGGGCCGGCGGTGGTCAGCGTCCCGGTCCGGTCGTCGAGCTCCACCCGGGTGAGGTCGAAGTCCTCGACCGGCACCGGGTAGCGCAGCCCGCCCGGCCCGAGCACCGGGTGGAGGACCGGGATGCGGCCGTCGGCGAAGTCCAGCACCTCGATGAGGGCCGCCAGGTCGACGTGCTTGTCGGTCAGCCCCCCGCGCAGCACGTTGTCCGAGCTGGCCATGACCTCGACCCCCGCGCCGCTGAGGTAGGCGTGCAGGTTGCCGGCCGGCAGGAACACCGCCTCGCCGGGCGCCAGCTTGAGGTGGTTGCACATCAGCGAGATGACGACGCCGGGGTCACCCGGGTAGGACTCGGCGAGCGTCGCCGCCCAGCGGTAGGTGTTGATGAACTCCGGGTCGTGCGCGGCCACGTAGGCGGCCGCCTTGCGCGCGACCGCCTCGACCAGGGAGGTGCGGCGCCGGCCAGAGAGGGCCAGCAGCTGCGGGATGGCCGCTCGCAGGCCGCCGCGTGCCAGCGCCGCGATCGTGGGCTTGAGCTCGGGCAGCTGCAGCTTGGCCAGGCAGTGCAGCGACTCCTCGACCGGCCGGAAGCCGCAGAGGGCCTCGAAGGTGGTGAGCGCGAGCAGCAGCTCGGGCTTGTGCCACGGGTCCCTGAACGTCCGCGTCGGGTCGTCCTTGGGGATGCCCGCGGCCTCCTCGGCGGCGTAGCCGGCCGCCGCCTGCTCCATCGTGGGGTGCGCCTGCAGCGACAGCGGCCGGTCGGCGGCCAGCACCTTCATGAGGAACGGCAGCCGCGGACCGAAGCGCGACACGACCGCGGCACCGAGCAGCCGCTCGGGCTCCTCGGCGATGGCCCGGTCCAGCGGCCGGCCGTCGGCCAGCAGGCTCGGCTCGTCGGGGTGCGCACCCATCCACAGCTCCGCGTGCGGCTGCGGGGCCGGGCTGGGCCGCCCGAGCAGCTCGGGGATCACCGTCCGGCTCCCCCACGGGTAGAAACGGACGGCGCTGGTGAGGGGCCACATCGCCGTGGACGTTACTGGCCGGTCGCGTCCGGTGGGCATGGTCCGGGCCACACCACCTCGCGCTCCCGCCCGTCCGGGTCAGCGCGCGGACGCACCTCCCCGGCGGTGCGGACGGCGTCCCGGCCGGGCGGCCCGGCCCCGAGCCCGGTCGCCGCCGCGGGATGCGCACCGGACAGCGGGGTGCGCCGAACCCGGTCGGCCGCCCGGCGGGCCGGCAGGCGCCGAGGTCCCGCCCACGCCCCGCCCGGGTCAGTCCCGGGCGACGGGAGTCGAGCCCGGGCCCTCCGGGGAGGGCGTGCGGCGCAGGTCGGGCTCGAGGCGGACGACCCGGGTCATCGGCACGGCGGCGCAGATCGCCTCGGCGGTGCTCATGACGGGGCGGACCTCTCGGTGTCCAGCGCCAGGGCCAGGTAGACGGCCGTGAAGTCGGCGACCGCCAGCTGACGGGCGAGGCGGGGCAGCCGGCCGTACCGCTCCGGTTCCCCGTGCTCGGCCAGCCCACTCACCGGGACGTTGGCCGCGGCGGCGCTGCGCAGCGCCTCCCCCAGCGCCTCCCGGGCCGACCGGGGTTCGCGCTCCCCCGCGCCGTCGTGCTCGCCGGCGTCGGCGTCGCGGACGGTGAGCAGCCGCAGCCGCCGGCCGGTGTCCTCCGCGCGGTCGCGGAAGAAGTCGTCCTCGCCACCCTCGGGCGCCAGCGGGCCGCGCAGCACCGCGCAGGCGGCGACCCGCTGGTCGGGCATCCGGAAGGTGGTCACCGGCAGCCCGGCCAGCGTCGCCAGCTGGTCGGCGATCCGGGTCGCGGCGGTGCCGGCCAGCGGCCCCTCGGCGGCGATCACCGGCAGCGCGTCCAGCAGCTCGAGGGCCAGCGTCTTGGCCGGGTTGACGAAGGACTCCCGGGCCGGACCGCACTCCGTGGCGACCTCGTCGAGGGCCGCCGCGATGGCCTCCAGGTCGGCCGCCCCCTCCGACACCAGGTCCAGGCCGACGGCCAGCTGCAGCATCGGGGTGAGCAGCGACCACAGCGTGGTGTGCCGCACCCGGGACCGCGGCAGCGGCACGTAGGGGGCGCGGGCCGTGGAGCAGGCCGCGCGCAGCGGGGCGTCCTCGGCACCGATGCCCAGCAGCGTCACGCCGCGGCGGGCCGCCTCGTAGGCCGGGGTGACGGCGTAGCGGCCCGCGCCGGTGCGGGTCACGACGACCGCGATGTCGCTGGGGCCGGTCCACACCGGCAGGTCGGGCCCGGGGACGACGTCCACGGTGACCGGGCTGGCCGGCCCGAGCAGCGCCCGCAGCACCTGCGCGGCCACGGCTCCCTCACGGCGCGCCACGACGACCAGGCCGCGCGGGCGGCCGCCCGTGGTGACCCGGTCCAGGCCGGCCTCCTCGGTCAGCCGGGCGGTCTCGCGGACCTGCGCGCCGGCCCCGGCCACCGCGGGCAGCAGGCCGCGCGGGTCCCGGGCGCGCAGCACGTCGAGGTCGTCGAGGACCTCCTCGGCCAGCTCCGGCGACGTCACGAGCGCTGCCTGGCCTCGTCGAGCAACAGCACCGGGATGCCGTCGCGGACCGGGAAGGCCCGGTCGCAGGTCGGGCAGACCAGCTCGCCGGCCGCCTCGTCCACCGTCAGCGGGCTGTGGTGGGTGTCGGGGCAGGCCAGGATCTCCAGCAGCGTGGGGTCCAGCCCCAGCGGACCCGGTGTTGTCGTCATGCGCGCACCATCTCCAGCACTCGGTCCCGCAGGGAGGTCATCCGCGCCTCGTCCGGCGCCTCGACGTTGAGCCGCAGCAGCGGCTCGGTGTTGCTGGCCCGCAGGTTGAACCACGAGCCGTCGGGCAGGTCCACGGTCAGCCCGTCGAGCTCGTCGACGGTGACGCCGTCCTGCTCCTCGAACGACTGCCGCACCGCCGCCACCCGGCCGGCGGCGTCGGCCACGGTGGAGTTGACCTCTCCGGAGGCGACGTAGCGGGAGTAGCCGGCGGTCAGCTCCGACAGCGGCCGGCTCTGCTCCCCCAGCGCGGCGAGCACGTGCATGGCGGCGAGCATGCCCGTGTCGGCCCGCCAGAAGTCGCGGAAGTAGTAGTGCGCGGAGTGCTCCCCGCCGAAGACGGCGTCGGTGCGGGCCATCTCGGCCTTGATGAACGAGTGCCCGACGCGGGTGCGCACCGGTTGGCCGCCGTGCTCGCGGACGATCTCCGGGACCGCCCGCGAGGTGATCAGGTTGTGGATGACCGTCGTCCCCCGGCCCCTGGCCAGCTCGCGGACGGCGACCAGCGCGGTGATCGCCGACGGGCTGACCGGCTCGCCGCGCTCGTCGACGACGAAGACCCGGTCGGCGTCGCCGTCGAAGGCCAGCCCGAGGTCGGCGCCGGCCCGGCGGACCTCGGCCTGCAGGTCGACCAGGTTGGCCGGGTCCAGCGGGTTGGCCTCGTGGTGCGGGAAGGAGCCGTCGAGCTCGAAGTACAGCGGCAGGACCTCCAGCGGCAGGCCGTCGAGGACCACCGGGACGGTGTGCCCGGCCATGCCGTTGCCGGCGTCGACGACGACCCGCAGCGGCCGGATGGTCGAGAGGTCGACCAGCGAGCGCAGGTGTGCGGCGTACTCGGCGAGCAGGTCGCGCTGGCTGATCGACGCCGTCCGCTCGGGGACCCGGTCGTAGGAGTCGCGCTCGGCCCACTCGCGGAGGGTCGCCAGACCGGACTCCTGCCCGACCGGGGTGGCGCCGGCGCGGCAGAGCTTGATGCCGTTGTACTGCGCGGGATTGTGGCTGGCGGTGAACATCGCGCCGGGGACGCCGAGGGAGCCGGAGGCGAAGTAGAGCAGGTCGGTGGAGCCGAGGCCGGCCTCGACGACGTCGACGCCGCGGGAGAGCACGCCCTCGGCGAAGGCCCGCGACAGGGGCACGGAGGAGTCGCGCATGTCGTGCGCGGTCACGATCGCGGTCGCGCCGCTCTCCTGCCAGACGAGCTCGGCGAAGGCCGCGCCGATCCGGCGGGCGACGTCCTCGTCCCACTCGTCGGGGACGACGCCGCGGACGTCGTAGGCCTTGGTGATCGTGGACAGCTCCCGCACGCGGGCGACCTTATCGGCGTGCGGGCGAGGTGCTGGAACGGCCGCCCTCCAGGGGCCCGCGCCGAGCGTGCGAGGCGCGGGGGGAGGGTGGTCCTCTCTCAGGTGATGTCGGGCAGGACCCGCAGGTGGCCGCGGCGGGTGCCGCTGCCGTCGTCGGCGGGGTTGCGCGGGGGCTCGGGCCGGGCGGCCTCGCGGACGGCGTCGGCCAGGGCCAGCAGGTCGTCCCCGGTCGGGCCGGAGTCCTCGACGTCGATCTCGTGGCGGACGACCTCCCAGCCGCGCGGCACGGTCAGCCGCTCGGCGTGGAACTCGCAGAGGTCGTAGCTGTGCGGCTCCGAGAACGTCGCCAACGGGCCGACGACAGCGGTCGACTCCGCGTACACGTAGGTCAAGGTCGCTGCCGCCGGTTGCGCGCAGCCGCTGCGCGAGCAGCGACGTGACTGCCTCACCACCGGTTCCTCACGGACGGCACAGTAGCCGCGTACCCGGCTGGTTGGCATCAGGCACACCGACGTCCGCGGCCCGGGAGGAGCAGCGGTCCCATCCTCCACGATGTCCCCGTGGGCACCGGCCGAGGTGGCCGCTGCCCCGCTCGGGACGTCGGGTCCGGGGCCGGAGCCGTACGCTCGCACCCGTCATGAGCCGATCCCGCCGCGACCGCCACGGCCGCGGGCTGCGCGGGCGCCTGGTGCCCGACGGCGTCCCCCTGGCCCGCAGCCGCGCCGAGCAGTTCGACGACCTCGTCCTGGACGCGGTCGAGGACCTCGAGCGCCGGTGGGAGAAGGAGCTCGCCGGGGTCGAGTTCGCCGTCGAGGACGTGCCCTGGGTGGAGCACACCGACCCCGACGAGGTGGTGCTCGACACCGACGTGCTCGACGACGGCAGCGTGCCGCTGGCCCGCGTCCTGCCCGCGCACCGGGACGGCGCCCGGGAGGTGCCGCCGCGGATCGTCGTCTACCGCCGGCCGCTGGAGCTGCGCGCGCACGACCGCGACGACCTCGCCGACCTGGTGCGCGACGTCGTCGTGGACCAGGTCGCCGTGCTGCTCGGGCGCGACCCGGAGGAGATCGACCCCACCGGTTGACGGGCCCCTCTGCCCCCCACCGCTCGCGAGCTCGCGGCGGGACCCTGCAGCAGGGCCGTTCCAGCACGTCACCACGCTCGGGGCGGTGCCCCCGGACGGGGCCGGGACCCCGCAGGGGGGCCTGCGATGCTCTGTCGCGATGGACTCCTCCGCGCCGGCCGCCGTCCCGTGGGTCGTGCTGGTCCTGGCGCTGCTCGCACTCGCCGGCCTGGCCGTGGTCGCGCTGAGCCGTCCGCGACCCCCCGCTCCCCCTGCCGATCCGGCGCCGGCACGCCCCGCCCGCCCGGCTCCGCGCTGGCCGGACGACGACCTCCCCGGCTTCCTCGACGCCCCGCCCGGCACGCCGCCCCCGCCGCCCGCGCCGGTCGCCGCACCCCCGGAGGAGGACGACCCGGGCCCCGCGCGCCCGGACGGCAGCGGCCGGGCCGTGGCCGGGATGGCCGCCGCGGCGCTGGTGCTCGTCGCGGCGCTGGCCGGTGTCGCCGGGGCCACCGGCGACGGCGGCGAGCCGGCCGCGACCCCCGCGCCCGAACCGGTGGCACCGTCCCCGCCGGACACCCCGACCCCCACCCCGGCGCCGCCGCCGCTGCCGGCCGTGCCCGCGGACCCGCTGCCGGGCGAGGGCGGCGCGGGGGTGCTGGCCGCCCGCTCGGTGCCGCTGGGCGAGGACGGCGTCGTGGCCCGGCTGGCCTTCGGCGGCCTCGTCGTCGAGCGGCAGGCGGTGGGGACGACGGTGGCCTACCCGATGGTGAGCGTCACCGCGGCCGGGGACGGCGGGGCGGCGCTCGCCCACGTGCGGCTGCCGACCTGGAACTGCCTGGCCGCCGAGGCGCCCGAGGACCCGGCGGCCGCGGGCTGCGTGCGGTCGCGCACCGAGTACGCCGACCTGCCCTCCCCCGCCCTGACCGTGACCCGGGACGGCGAGGGCCTGCGGCTGGCCGGCCGCTTCCCGACCTACACCCGGCCGATCGGCACCGCACCGGCCTACACGGGCCGGGTGTACGACCTGGCGGTCACCGTCTCCCCCGCCGGGCCGGTGCGCGACGGCACCGCTCCGGCCGAGGGCACCCTCTTCCTCGGCACCGACCGCGCCGAGAGCGTCGACGAGCCGGGGCTCAACGTCGTCCGCCACGCCCGCTGAGAACCCGGTGGCCATCTCCGCGGACATGGCCGGGAGAGGCGCGGGGGCCGGGATGTCACCGCCGGCCCGGCAGCGCTGCGGGGCCGCCGCCGGACAGCGTCAGCGAGACCAGGGGCGCACCCATCTCGGTGCGCCAGGCCGCATCGGGGGTGCCCCACCACGGCCGCCGGTCGGCGCCGTCGACGAGGGTCAGCAGGCCCCGGTCGCCGTCGGCCCCGACGGCCAGCTCGACCTGCCCGATCGCGGCGTGCAGCCGGGCGGTGACGCGCAGGGCAGTCCGGGTGCGACGGTCGGGCTCGCGGGCGAGCAGCGCGGGCAGCCGGCGGTCCAGCTCGGCGGGGTCCCGGGTGCGGTGCACCGCGCCGGCGCCGTCGAGGTCGTCGACCAGGCGGGCGCTGCGGGCGTTGGTGAACGCCGCCTCGGGCCGCCGCCGGCCGATCGCGCGCAGCGTGGGGTCGCCCAGCGGCAGGCCGGTCAGCCGCAGCGTCCAGGGGCGGAGCACCCGGTCGAGCAGGCCCAGCACGCCGGCGGCCAGCTGCTCGGCGGCGTCGTCGTCGCGGGCCGGGAGGCGGGCCGGGGCCGCCCCGGCGGGTACCGGCAGCCCGTCCCCGAGCAGCGTGGCCGTGAGCCGCGGGCCACCGCGCAGGACCAGGGTCGCCAGCGCCCGCGGGACGCCCGTGCCGCCGGGCGGGTCGACCACGACGGCGACCGGCCGGGGGCCGGCGCGGCGGGCGCCGTCCAGGGCGAGCGCGGCGGTCAGCCAGGGAGCACGGGCGGTCACCGGCGCACGCACCGCCGCCAGCAGCGGTCCGGCCGCGCGGAGCTCCCGGACCACGCCGGCCCGGCCGGTCACCACACGCGTCGTCATGCCCCGAACGACACCACAGCCGCCGACGGGATCCGTCGGCGGCTGTAGGGACAGCTCGGAGCTGGTGTCACACGGCGCTGTGTGCGGTGAGGAGCCCTCCTGCAGGGCCCCGCCCCGAGCCTGCGAGGGGTGGGGGCAGGAGGGTCCGCCCTCAGCCGGCGCGGCGGCGCAGGCGGCGGCGCTCACGCTCGGAGAGCCCGCCCCAGATGCCGAAGCGCTCGTCGTTGGCCAGCGCGTACTCCAGGCACTCGGCCTTGACCTCGCAGCCGGTGCAGATCTTCTTGGCCTCGCGGGTGGAGCCGCCCTTCTCCGGGAAGAACGCCTCGGGGTCGGTCTCGGCGCACAGCGCGCGCTCCTGCCAGGACTGCAGCTCGGCGTCCAGGCCCATGCTCCACAGGCCCGCGAAGCCCTGGGCCTGGCCCGTGGCACCGCGGTCGCGCTCGGAGGCGTTCACGTAGTCGCTCAACCACGAGACCTCTGCCATGACGATGCGTCCCCTCTCGCTGTCGTCCCGATGTGCGTTCCACGGGACGTTCCCGGGCCGCTCGGCACTCGTTGACACCGCGGGAATTACACGCGTGTCGTTGTGGGGCCGTCAACTCCGCCCGGTGTAAGCACCCGGTCCCATCAGCCACTCCGGTCACACGGTGTTCGTCACTTCTCGCTGCGCACCTCGACACGCCCGGCGAACAGTGGACAAGTGCCCATCGGGCACGATGACTTTCGTGCACATCGTCGTCCTCGCCGGAGGGGTCGGCGGGGCCCGGTTCCTGGCCGGCCTCCGCTCCGCCGTGCCCGACGCCCGGCTCACCGCGGTCGTCAACACGGGGGACGACGTGACGATGCACGGGCTGCGGATCTGCCCCGACCTCGACACCGTCATGTACACCCTCGGCGGCGGCATCGACCCCGAGCGCGGGTGGGGCCGGGCCGGTGAGAGCTGGACGGTCAAGGAGGAGCTGGCCGCCTACGGGGCCGAGCCGACGTGGTTCGGCCTGGGCGACCGCGACCTGGCCACCCACCTCGTCCGCACCCGGATGCTGGACGCCGGCTACCCGCTGTCCCAGGTGACCGCGGCGCTGGCCGACCGCTGGCGGCCCGGCGTCGAGCTGCTGCCGATGAGCGACCAGCGGGTGGAGACCCACGTCGTGGTCGCCGACCCGGGAACCGGGCGGCAGCAGGCGCTGCACTTCCAGGAGTGGTGGGTGCGCCACCAGGCCGAGCCCGAACCCCGCGCCTTCGTGCAGGTCGGGGTGGACGCCGCGGAGCCGGCACCGGGCGTGGCCGAGGCCTTCGCCACGGCCGACGCCGTGCTGCTGGCGCCCTCGAACCCCGTGGTGTCGATCGGCACCGTCCTCGGCGTCCCGGGGCTGCGGCAGGCGCTGCTGGCCACGCCGGGCCGGGTCGTCGGGATCTCGCCGATCGTCGGGGGCAGCGTCGTGCGGGGGATGGCCGACCGCTGCCTGCCGGTCCTCGGCGTGGAGGTCAGCGCGGAGGGGGTGGGGCGGCACTACGGCGCCCGGTCCGCCGGCGGGCTGCTCGACGCCTGGCTGGTGCACACCGGCGACCGCGCCGACGTCCCCGGCGTCGACGTCCGCGCCGTCCCGCTGCTCATGTCCTCCCCCGAGGCGGCCGCGGCGATGGCGCGGGCCGCGCTGGACGCGGCCCGTGTCTGAGGAAGGACCCTCCTGCCCCCCACCGCTCGCGAGCTCGCGGCGGGACCCTGCAGGAGGGCCACCCAGCGGCCTCCAGGTCCACCCGGTGCCCGGGCTGCCGGAGTTCTCCCCCGGCGACGACCTCGCCGCGGCGGTGGCGGGTGCGGCACCGTGGCTGGCCGACGGCGACGTCGTCGTGGTGACCTCCAAGGTGGTGTCCAAGGTCGAGGGCCGGCTGGTGCCCGTCGCGCCCGGCGAGGACCGCGAGGCCGCCCGGCAGCGGGCCATCGACGAGCAGACGGTGCGTCTGGTTGCCCGGCGCGGCCCGTTGAAGATCGTCGAGACGCCGCAGGGCTGGGTGGTCGCCGCTGCCGGGATCGACGCCTCCAACGTGCCCGGCGACGCGCTCGTGCTGCTGCCGGAGGACGCCGACGCCTCGGCCCGCGCCCTGCGCGCCCGGCTGCGCGAGCTCCTCGGCGTCGAGGTCGCCGTCATCGTCAGTGACACCTTCGGCCGGACCTGGCGGGACGGGCTGACCGACGTCGCCGTCGGCTCGGCGGGGATCCCCGCACTGGTCGACCACCGCGGCGCGGTCGACGCGCACGGCAACCGGCTGGAGACCACCCAGATCGCCGTCGTCGACGAGCTGGCGTCCGCGGCGGACCTGGTGAAGGGCAAGCTGGCCGGCATCCCGGTGGCCGTCGTCCGCGGGCTGCCGTTCGACCCGCCCGAGGACGACGTCGGCACCCGGCCGCTGGTCCGCCTCGGTCCCGGCGACCTGTTCCCCTACGGCAGCCGCGACCTGGTGGCGACCCGGGCGCCCGGCGCGGACCTGGTCCCCCGCCCCGGCGAGCTCGACGCCGTCGCCGCGGCGTTCCGGGTGGCGACGGCGGCGCTGCCGGAGTTCCCGGTCGTGCTGCGCTACGGCGGCGAGGGCGACGGGGTGGTCGACGTGCACCTGCCGGAGCGGGCCACCACGACGGCGGCGCTCAACCTCGGGGCCCTGGTCGGCGCGGCCGTGGTGCAGCTGCACGCCGAGGGCTGGACGACCCGCTGGGAGCCGGTGGGCACCCCGGGCGGCACCTCACTCGTCGGGAGGTTGTGGCTCGGGTCGCCCGCGTCCTGAGCCGCGGAGCGCCGGTAGCGTCGCCGGACATGCGGGGGATCATCCTGGCCGGGGGTACCGGCACGCGCCTGTTCCCGATCACGCAGGCGGTCAGCAAGCAGCTGATGCCGGTCTACGACAAGCCAATGGTCTACTACCCGCTCTCGACGCTGATGATGGCCGGCGTCCGCGAGGTCCTGGTGATCACCACCCCCGGCGACCAGGAGGCGTTCCGCGCGCTGCTGGGCGACGGCAGC
Organism: Geodermatophilus siccatus; assembly: GCF_900103785.1. Taxonomy (GTDB): domain Bacteria; phylum Actinomycetota; class Actinomycetes; order Mycobacteriales; family Geodermatophilaceae; genus Geodermatophilus; species Geodermatophilus siccatus. The sequence continues at coordinate 401,370 of NZ_FNHE01000001.1, forward strand.
CGGCTGGGCATGCGCATCGAGTACGCCGTCCAGCCGCGACCCGAGGGGCTGGCCCAGGCCTTCCTCATCGGTGCGGACTTCGTCGGTGACCAGTCGGTGGCCCTGGTGCTGGGCGACAACATCTTCTACGGCGCGGGGCTGGGCACGGCGCTGGGCCGGCTGCCCGACCCCGACGGCGGGCACGTCTTCGCCTACCACGTGGCCAACCCGCAGGAGTACGGCGTCGTCGAGTTCGACGCCGACCGCCGCGTGCTGTCCATCGAGGAGAAGCCGGCGGCGCCGAAGAGCTCGTACGCCGTGCCCGGGCTGTACTTCTACGAGTCGTCGGTGGTCGACGTGGCCCGCAGCATCCGGCCCAGCGCCCGCGGTGAGCTGGAGATCACCGCGGTCAACGAGCACTACCTGCACCAGGGCCGGCTCACCGTCACCGTCCTCGACCGCGGCACGGCCTGGCTGGACACCGGGACCTTCGCCTCGCTGCGCCAGGCCACCGAGTTCGTGTCGGTGGTCGAGGAGCGGCAGGGGCTCAAGATCGGCTGCATCGAGGAGGTCGCCTGGCGGCAGGGCTGGCTGGACGACGACGGGCTGCGCCGCGCCGCCGAGCCGCTGGGCAAGAGCGGCTACGGCGACTACCTGCTCCGCCTGCTCGACGACCCGGTGATGTGAGGGGGTCCCCCGGTGATCAGCTGAGCTGGTCGTCGGGGGTCCTGGCTCACCACCGGCGCTGAGCCAGGACACCCGACCGTGGGCTCAGCTGATCGTCGGGAGACGGTCGCCGCGGTTCGCGTGGTCAGGCCACCGGTGCTGCCACCGGCGCGACCGGGGACGGCTCCCGTGCCGCCACCGGCCGCTCAGCCATCGCCCACGTCGTCAGCACGAACGCGACGGGCATCGTGACCGCGACCGCCGCCGGTGGGGCGAGCTGCTCGGGGAGCGACAACGGCGTGACCAGCAGCCAGACCACCGCTGTCCGCACGAGGATCGTCGTCCCGTTGGCGACGAGGTACCGCAGCAGCGACCCGCGCGACGGAGCCACCCCGAAGGCCCAGCGGGCGTTCGCGGCGTAGGCCGCCAGCACCGCCACGACGAGCGCGACGGTGTTGGCCACCAGGTACGGGGCGACCAGCAGCAGGAGCAGGTAGAGCCCCCAGTACAGGCCCGTGTTGAGGACGTTGACCAGCACGAACCGGCCGAGGACGGCGAGCCGGTCGCGGCTCACCCGCGCGTCCCGGGCGCGTCGTACCGCCCCAGCGCGGCCCGCAGCAGGATCTCCACCAGCGCGAACTGCGCACGCCGGCCGTGGATCTTCGTGGGCACCGCACCGGCGTCCGGGTAGGCGCGGGTGACCGGGACCTCCGTGCACCGGTGGCCCAGGCGCGCGGCCCGGATGGGCAGGTACGCGAGGAGTTCGTAGGTGTCGAAGACCTCTCGCATCGGAGCGACCCGCGGGTCCAGCAGCAGCGCCCGCGAGTGGCCGCGGAAGCCGTTGGTCGTGTCGGTGTACCGGGTGCGGGCAGCCAGCGACGTCACCGGGGCGTGGAAGTACGTGATCGCCAGGTGTCGCTCACGCGGGGTGTTGACCGCCCTGCCGCCGGGGACGTAGCGAGAGCCCTGGACGAAGCCGGCGCCCGCGTCGAGCGCCGCGACGAAGCGGGGCAGCGCCGAGACGTCGTCCTTGCCGTTGCCGTCGACGGTGATGACGCCCTCGTAGCCCTCGGTGAGGGCGAAGGCGAAGCCCATGCGCAGCTGGGCGCTGAGCTTGCCGCGGTCGCGCTTCACCAGCAGGGCGCGGACGCCGAGCCCGCGGAGCAGGTCCGGGTCGGCGGAGCCGTCGGTGCTGCCGCCGTCGGCGACGACGACGTCGAGGCCCAGACCCAGGTCGCGCAGGCGGCGCAGCTGCCCGAGCAGGCGCTCGCCCTCGTTGATCACCGGGATGAGGACGCAGTACCGGCTCGTCCGGGGTGCCAGGACGTGCACGTCGCCGCGGGGGACGGCCCAGCCGGTGGTGTCGGGGGTGGCCTGCAGGTCGCTGGTCACGAGTAGGTCTTCCTCACGAAGTCGGCGGTGCGCCGGACGGCGCCGGTCAGGTCGTCCTCGCCGGGCGGCAGCATCTCGACGGAGACGTGCCCGTCGTAGTCCACGGCGCGCAGGGCGCCCGCGACCGCCTCGTGGTCGACCGGGCCGTCGGGCCCGACCGGGCCCAGCTGCGGGGCGCTGGCGTGCACGTGCGCCAGGACGTCGGCGCCGGCGCGGACCCGCTCGGCGGCGTCGTCCCCGGCCAGCGCCATGCAGGCGGTGTCCAGGTGCAGCCGCACGCCGGGCGAGTCGACGGCGCGGACGAACGCGGTGGAGGCGACCGCGTCGGTCAGCCAGTCGCACCCGTAGTCGGTCGGGTTGGCCTCGATGCAGAAGCAGACGCCGGCCTCGGCGGCGCGTGCGCCGAGGCCGGCGAACACCTCGGCGGCGATCTCGTCGGCGTGCGCCACGGGCAGGTCGCCGCGGCGCCGGTTCCCCGGTGAGCCGAACACGAGGCGGGTCGCGCCGAGGCCGGCGGCCAGCCCGGCCATCGCGGACAGGTGGTCGGCGAGGCCCCGGCGCGCCTCGGCGTCGCCGAACAGCTGGAACTGCGGGCGGCCGAACAGCAGCGACTGCAGCGCGACGACGCGCAGCCCGCGCGCCTCGACCGCGGCGCGGGCCGCGGCGACCTCGTCGGCGTCCTGGGCGAGCGGGTCCGCCCACAGCCGGGTGGGGGCCACCTCGAGGGAGCCGAAGCCCCACCCGGGCAGCTCGGGCAGCACGGCGGCGTCGAGGTCGGCCGGCCAGGCCAGGTTGGAGAAGGCCAGCCTCATGCCCGCGCCTCCACGAGCCGGGCACCCCAGGTGCGGATGCCGGTCAGCACCTCGTCGGCCGAGCGCAGGTAGGGCCCCTCGCGGCCGGCGAGCGCGGCGGCGTGGGAGGTGCGCAGGTCGTAGGCCACCGGCGGCCGGTCGTCGCAGCGGTAGTCGACCCCGAAGCACTCGCGGGCGACCTGCGCCGACGTGACCGGTTCGGTCGCGAGGTTGACCACCGACAGCCCGGCGTCGCGGGCGAGCAACACGTGTCCCCACAGGTCGCGCACGTCGTAGAACTGGAAGCTCGAGTCCTGGTGGGCGAAGCGCGCCCCGGGCTGGTGGACGAGGTCGTACACGAGGTTCTTCTTCAGCCCGGGGCCGTACATGCCCGGCAGCCGGACGACGAGGACGTCGTCGAACCGCCGGCGGACGAACTCCTCGAGCTCCGCCCGGTGCCGCCCGTAGGCCTGCTCCTGCGTGGTGTCGGCGGGTGTGGTCTCGTCCACCCCGCGGGAGTCGGCGAAGACGTCGACGGTCGACACCAGGACGCAGGAGCCGGCCCGGCTGCCGTCGAGGGCGTCCATCAAGCGGTGGATCCCGGCCCGGTCGGCCTCCGGCTCGGCGTTGGCGCGCCACTTCTCCGCCGGCGCGCCGGCGCAGACGACCTCGTCGACGTCGACGGCGGGCAACTGGTGGACGTCGGTGCTGCGGAAGCGGGCGACCGGGGCGATCCGCTGGTCGAGGGAGCCGCCGACGAACCCGCTCCAGCCGACCAGCGCCCGGCGGACGCGGGCGGTCACGGCCGGACCCCGCCGTCGACGACCTGCACGGCGCCGGCCTCGGCGTCGACGTTGAGCGTGTCGCGGGCGGCCAGCACCGAGCTCGTCGCCTCGAAGGCGACCCGGTAGATGGGCCGCTCGTTGGTGGTCTCGTTCGACTGGAACATGAACTCGGCCATGATCGCGATGACCACGCTGAGCATGAAGAACATGAAGCTCATCTGCAGGCTCATCGACGTCCAGCCCTCGACGGCCCCCCGGAACAGCCCGACGGCCACCACGTAGAGCGCGTAGAGCATGTTGACCAGGCTGGTGAGCAGCGCGAGGCCCACCGCGACCCGCAGCGGCCGCCCGCTGGCGTAGAAGATCGAGCGCACGACCTGCCGGAAGCTGCTGGCCGGTCGCGGGTGCTGGCGCTCCCCCGACTCGTAGGGCAGGACCGCCCACGGGTAGCCCGAGATCGACGGCAGCATGCGCAGCACCCGGTCCCGGTCCCGGCGGGGCAGCCACGCGTCGAGGGCCGGCCGGCTGTAGCCGCGCAGCCCCAGGCTGACCGTGGCGATCTCCTCGCCCAGGCTCCGGCTGGCCAGCGCGCGGCTCAGCCGCAGGGCGACCCGCCGGCCGGCCGGAGCGCGCCGGTCCACGCCCACGACCACGGCCGTCTCGTCGTTGACCATGCCCGCGCAGCGGAGGACGTCCTCGGGGGCGTCCACGCCGAGGCGCGCGGTGACGACGACGTCGCCGAGGGCTCCGTCGAGACCGGCGGTGAACGCCACCTCGTCGCGGACCGGCTGCACGAGGCCGATCACCTGGAGGTTCGGCTGCCGCTCGGCGAGCGCGCGGGCCCAGGCCAGCCGGCCGCGGGACCCGGAGAGGACGAGCACCAGCTCGTGGACCGGGTGGTCGCGGGCGACGGCGACGTCGAGCGCAGCGAGGTCCCGCTCGATCTCCGCGGAGGCCCCGTCGGCGACGACGACCACGCTCAGGAAGGTACCGCTCCGCCCCGGCGGCGCCGGCGTGCGGACGACGACGTCGGCCCGCGGCCCCCCGACCTCGCTCCCGCAGGGGCGGGAGGTCTCAAACAGCGTCACGGAGGTGCTCCTCAGCCACTCGGAGTGCGTCACCGATGTTGTCGATCTTGCTGCCCAGCAGGGACAGCACGCGTCCGCCGTCGGACCGGCGCAGGACGATGGGCCGGGCGTCGTCACCGTCACGCCGCGCCGGCACGGTCTTCACGCCCCACAGCGACTCCCGGTGGACGGCGCCGGCCAGCGCGGGCACGTAGCGCGCCGCGTCGCGGACCATCCAGTCCGCCCGGGTGGTCAGCCCCGCACGCAGCGCCGCCGCGGCCTGCTCGTACGTCGGGTACGAGCCGTGCGGCGTGTACCGGACGTGGCTGAGCGTGTGGTAGGGCGTGGACGGGAAGGGCATCAGCGAGAAGTAGGGGCCGTCCATGACGGTGATCCCCCGCCCGCGCAGCGGCTCGGGGAGGTCGACCAGCGCCATCTCGCACGGCTCGCAGTGCAGACCGGCGTAGCCGACACCCCGCGGCAGGTCGTCGATCCCCTCGCCGTAGGTGCACACCAGCACCCGGTCGCCGGCCAGGACCTCGCCCGTCTCGAGGGTGACGAGCGCGCCGGACGCGGTCTCCGCCACGCCGGCGACCGGGGCCCCGAGCCGCACGGTCACCCCGGCGTCGGCCATCTCCTCGCGGACCAGCTCGCGCAGCCGCACCGCGTCGAAGACCGCCTCGCGCGTCACCCACGAGGCCTCGACCGTCGCCGGGTTGAACAGCCGGCGCACCGAGGCCGGCGCCTCCATCAGCGGCGCCCCGATGTGGTCGCAGACGCGGCGGAACCTGCGGGCGTTGGTCAGCGAGCCGCGGGCCACGGCGTAGACGCACAGGAAGTCGTCGACGACGCAGGAGGCGTAGCGCGCCGTGAAGGACGCGTAGGAGGCCTGGCTGCGGCCGGCCGTCCGCAGCGAGCGCGGGTAGTGGTAGCCGCCGTGCACGCGGGCCTGGTTGAAGTAGCTGGCGCCGCCGAGGAGGTCCGCCCGGGCCTCGAGCACGGTCACCCGCGCGCCCTGGCGGGCCAGGTGGGTGGCCAGCGAGCAGCCGTAGAAACCGCCGCCCACGACCAGGACGCTGCCGTGGGACCCCTCGCCGCCGGCCGTGCGGTCCACGCGGGACGATCGGGACACTCAGCGGTCTTCCTGCTCGGGGACGGTGCCCGCACGCACCACGGGCTCCCTGGAGAGTACGTGCACCACCACGTTGCGTCACGTCGACGTGTCGACACGGCGCCGCACCCGGCTCCTGCGGGCACACCCGCCACGAGCGTCGCAGGGGACCCGCTCCGGGCTCACCCGCCGTCGGCCGGTGGAGCCGGTGTGAGCAGGCGACCGTAGAGGGCCGCCGTGTCGGCTCCCGCCGGGTGGGCGATCGACGAGGCCGAACACGACTCCAGGGTGGTCAGCGGGCCGCCGTCCCCCGGGACGTCGCGGGTCGCGAGCACGGTCGCGCCCGACCCGGGATCGCGCACCGCCACGGGGAAGCGCTGCTCGCGGGCGCCGGGGTCCAGCGACACGAAGCCGCCGGCGTCCACGGCGACGTTGATGTCGTTCTGCACCATCGTGAAGGCACGGGCACCCTGGCCGGGGCCCTGGTAGCGCAGCGTGACCTCGTAGAGGCCAGCCGCGGGCGCCTCGACGACGACCTGCGAGCCCTCCGTGCGGCACGGGACCTGCGCCCAGGTCGCCGGCTCGGCCGGCGTCCAGCCGAGGGTCAGCGGCGAGGTCCGGACCGGGGCGTACCCCCGGAACAGGTCCCGGTAGAACCACCAGTTGGCGCTGAGGTTCCAGGTCACCCAGTCGTTGACCTCCGGCGCCGTCGTCACCACCAGCCCCGGCCGGTCGGCCAGGCGCGCCCCGAAGGCCTCCCGTTGCCGGCCGAGCGCGGCGATCACCGAGTCCACCGAGGCGGACGGCGGGCCGTCGACCACGCCGGACAGACCGAGGTACTCCTCGACGACCGGCGCCTCGCGCTCCCGCGCCGCCTGCACCTGCGGCGCGAAGGCGGCGTCGAGGTAGCCGCCGAGTCCTGCGTCGTACACGAACCGGGGGTCCGCGGCGAACAGCCCGCCCCTCTGCCGCGCGTCCTGCACGGCGGCCGTCCCGGCCACGGCCAGGACGGCGACCGTCGCGGCGGCCCCGGTCAGCCGGAGCGCCGTGCCCGGGGTGCGCAGCGCGGGCAGGCGCGCGAGCGCGAGGGCGGCGAGCCGCACCGCGCCCACGGCGGTGACCGCGTACCCCCAGAGGACGAAGGCCCAGAAGTAGTCGGCGGCGTGGCCGCCGACGGTCCCGATCAGCCCGCCGAGGAAGGTCGCCGTCCCGAGGTAGGTGACCAGCAGCGAGCCCAGGCCGCGGCGGACCAGGGCGTAGACCACCACCCCCGCGAGGACGGGGAGCGGGTACAGCGACAGCTCGTCGGCCATGATCCGCAGCAGGTCGCCGACCGAGAAGACCCGGAACGGCTCGGTCCAGGGGCCGAAGTACCAGAACTGGTCGTTGCGGACGTCGAGGAAGTTGTAGGCCAGCAGCGACGGCAGGTGGCCGGCGGTCGCCACGAGACCGGCGACGAGGTACCCGACGGCGGCCGCGGCCCACAGCGCGGCCAGTCCGGGCAGCCGCGGGACCCATCCCCGGCGCAGCACCTGGTAGGTCACCACCGCGAGCAGCAGGCCCCCGGACACCGGCCCGTAGTCGTTGGACCAGAGCGCCGCCACCACCCCGGCGGCGGCGCCGACGGCCGCGGCACGCCGGACGGTCCACCCCCTGCGCAGCAGGACGTAGGCGACCGCGGCCAGCACGTACGGGGCGAACCCCCGGATCGGGCGCAGGCTGTTCCCGGGGAGGGCAGCGGCGCCCAGCAGGCCGTTCCAGGCGCCCCAGAGCCCCGGCGCCCAGAGCTCGGCGACCACCACCAGCAGCGCGGCGGCGGCGGCCCCCCAGGCCAGGGCGCGCAGCGGACGCCGTCCCGCGACGAGCACCGCCAGGAGCCCGACGACCGCCTCGAACGACAGCAGTGACACGAGGCGCGAGGCGAAGACCGTGTCGGTGAGCTCGCCGCCGAGGAGGGCGAACACCGGGTACAGGACCAGCACCGGCGCGATGCCGAGGTAGGGGAAGAAGTCCCGCCCCGGCCACTGCCCGTCGGCCAGCCGGTAGAGCCCGCTGGCCGTCTGGAACGCCCCGTCCATGTGCAACGTCGGCACCTCGTGCCACCAGCGCCAGGCCTGCGTGACCGCGACGACGAGGGCGAACAGCAGCAGGGCGGCGGGCAGGGCGGCGAGCAGCCGGGACGGGCGTCCGGCGTCGTCCTCGCGGGGGTCGGTGTCGAGCAGCTCGGGCGCGGAACTGGTGGAGGTGGAGGTGGCCATCGTCGGTCGGCGCCTCAGAACCGGCGGTAGTTCGTCGGCGCGACGCGCGGGCCGCGCCTGGGCGGGCGGCTGCCTCCGATGCCGAGCAGCCGGACGACGCGCTGCCGCTGTCCGCGCCAGGGTTCGAGCAACTCCATCATCCCGTCGTCGTCGGTCCTGCGGCCGGCCAGCGACCAGCCCACCAGGTTCTTCAGGTGGTAGTCGCCGTAGCTGACCGTGTCCGGGCAGCCGAACACCCGCTGCACCACCTCGGCCGCCGTCCAGACGCCGATGCCCGGCACCGTCTGCAGCCGGCGCTGCAGGTCGGGGCAGTCCACGGCCTCCTCGGGCTCCAGCCGCGCCGCGACGCTGGCCACCGCCCGCAGCGCCCGGCGGCGGGCGCCGTCCAGGCCGCAGCGGTGCCACTCCCAGTCGGTGACCGCCAGCACCCGCTGCGGGGTCGGCGGCACGCGCATCCCCTCGGGGGCGGGACCCGGCGCGGGCTCGCCGGCCAGCCGCAGCAGCGCGCGCCACACGCGGTGCGCCTCGATGACGGTCACCTTCTGCTCGAGGACGGCGGGCACCAGCGCGTCCCAGGTGCGCCCGGTGCGGCCCAGCCGCAGCCAGGGCGAGGCCCGGTGCACGCGGCTGAGCAGCGGGTGCGCGCCGGGCTCGAACTCCTCGGGGCGGTCCTCGGCGCCCAGCCACGCGGGCACCGCCGCCCCGGCCCGCTCGGCGCCGGGCCCCCACGCCGTCACCCGCACCTCGCCGCCGCGGACGGTCAGGTGCACCGTCGCCGGCCCGTCGGGCGTGTTCACCACCCGCCAGCACCCGTCGTCGACGTGGCGCAGCGCCGGGTCGCCGGCGCTGCGCTGGTGCGGGAAGAGGGTGCGGCGGACGTCGAGCGGCCAGTCCGGCCGCCAGACGTCCTCGAACGCCGGGGCCTCGAGGGTGGTGCTGGTCAGGACGTGCTCCCTGGGGAAGAGGGCCGCGCAGGCGCCACCCGCGCTGGGGCGAGGGTAGGCCCGGGGCCCTGCCCCGCCCACGCCGAGTGCGCCCGCGGCGGGGACGCCGGCTCGGCGACCGGGCGGAGGTCCAGCGGCGCGGTCGCGTCCGTCACCGGCGGCTCGCCGGCGACCTCCGGCTCAGCGGCGACCGCCGGGCCGGGGTCCGCGCCGGCCGCCGCCGTCCGCCGGTCCAGCAGCAGCAGGACCACGGCCACGCTCACCGCGATGGCCGGCCAGTAGACGTACCGGTAGTCGTACCCGATCACCATCGGCAGGTAGGTCACGACGTAGAGGACCGAGGACGCCGCCAGGGCCAGCACGACGCCCGCGTGCTCCGCCGACGCCCGCCTCCGCCAGCCCAGCCCGAGCACGACGAGCGCCGCCAGCAACCAGGCCCACGGCATGAAGACGAAGCCGAAGTCGCGCGCCGTGGCGCCCACGTAGGTCTCCAGCGCCCGTGACGCCGGGTTCGGGTCGAACGCCAGGCCGTACGGGTTGGCGCCGATGGTGGACCAGGTGACGAAGACCTCGTCCGGCGGCGTGTGGAGGAACTCGCCGAAGACGCGGAGGCGGAAGGCGGCGTAGTCCAGCGGGTGCTCGGCGATGCCGCGCAGGTAGAGCCCCTGCAGCTCGTCGGCGTGCGTCAGGAAGACCGCGGGGATGGTCCCCGTCGTGTTGGCGCACCGCCACGTGTAGTTGACGTCGCGGGTCTCCGGCGGGCACGTGGTGGCGAGGGTGACCAGGTAGTCGCGCAGCGGTGGGGCGACGTCCGCCGCCCGGAGCTCGTCGAGGCTGTACAGGTGCAGGACGTCGTCGAGCATCACGCTGGCGGCCGGGTGCGTCTCCTGCACCGGGCGGACGGCGTCGATGACGGGCGTGGCCACGAGCGCCCCGACCACGGCGGCGCCGGCGAGCGCGACCCGGTACCGCCGGGCCCGCCGCGCCCCGGGCCAGGTCAGCAGGAACAGCAGCGGGATGATCGCCGGCAGCGCGTTGTAGCGGACCGCGCCGGCGTAGGCCAGCAGCAGGACGGCGACGGCCACCGCGGTCCAGCGGAGCCAGGGACGCTCGACCCCGCGGCGGACGACCAGCAGGAGGACGACCGCGCCGAGCAGCGCGAACGCGAGCTGGCCGTCCTTCCAGATCACGGCGGACGTGCTGGCGACGTGCGGCAGCACGCCCAGCAGCAGTGGCAGCAGGGAGAGCAGCCGGCGACCGCTGCGCCGGAAGACGTACACCGCCAGCAGGGTCAGGCCCGCCCAGAGCAGGCCCAGCTGCGCGACCAGCATGCTGCCGACGCTGCCGCCGGTCAGCGCCATCAGCAGCCACCACAGCGCCGTCATGACCGGGGGGTGCCAGTCGGCCAGCGTCGACGGGTCCAGCGCCTGCCCCAGCTGCATGATCGAGTCGAAGGACATGAAGCCCGGGTGGAGGGGCAGCACGTTGCCGACCAGGAGCACCACGCCGAGGACGACCAGGGTGGGCGTCCAGTGCCGCGCCGGCCAGGAGCGCTCGACCCGGGCCCGCACCGCGCGGCGCCGGTCGGACGCCTGCCCCGGTGCGGGATCGGTCGCCGTGGTGGTGTTCGCCATGCCTCCGGAACCGCTCCCTGTGGTGGACGGCTCCGCCGGCCATCACCTCCGGGCGCCGCTCCTCAGCGGGCCCGGGGAGCGACTGTAGGTGGGTCCGGCGGCGCCGCGGCGGGTCCTGCTCCGTGTCCGCACCACCCGCCCCACGCGGCCCGTGCGTGCACCAGCGGGCGGCGGGTCAGCGCGGCGCCATCCGCAGCGCGCCGTCCATCCGGATGACCTCGCCGTTGAGGTAGCCGTGCTCCACGATGTCGAGCGCCAGCTGCGCGAAGTCCTCGGGGCGACCGAGGCGCTTGGGGAACGGGATGCCGGCCGCCAGCGCCTGCCGCGCCTCCTCGGGCAGGCTGCCCAGCAGCGGGGTGTCCACCAACCCGGGGGCGATGGTGCAGACCCGGACGCCGACGGTGGACAGGTCACGTGCCGCCGGCAGGGTCATGCCGACGATGCCGCCCTTGGACGCCGAGTAGGCCACCTGCCCGATCTGCCCGTCGTAGGCGGCGATCGAGGCGGTGTTCACGACCACCCCGCGCTCGCCGTCCTCCTCCGGCTCGGTGGCGGCCATCGCGGCGGCGGCCAGCCGCAGCACGTTGAAGGTGCCGACCAGGTTCACCATGACGGTGCGGACGAACGGGTCGAGGTCGTGCGGGACGTTGCCCTTGCCCACCGTGCGCTGGGCCCAGCCGATGCCGGCGCAGTTGACCGCGATGCGCAGCGGCCGGTCCTTGCCGGTGGCGTCGGCGACCGCGGCCTGCACCGAGTCGGCGTCGGTGACGTCGGTGCGGACGAAGGTGGTGTGCCCGCCCAGCTCGGCGGCGAGCTCCTTCCCCTTCTCCTCCTGCAGGTCGAGGACGGTCACGGCCGCGCCCCGCGCGGCCAGGGCCCGGACGGTGGCCTCCCCGAGGCCGGAGGCCCCACCGGAGACGACAGCGGCGACGTCGAAGCTCTTCACGTCCCGGAGGCTATCGGCGCCTTCAGCTGAACCGTGACCCGTGTCTCTCCTCGACGGCGGCGAGCAGCTGCTTGACCCGCTCGGCGTCGGACACCGGGCAGACCATCGTGACGTCGGCGGTGTGCACCACGACGCTGTCGCGGACGCCGACGAGGGCCACCAGGTGGTCGGGGTCGTCGCTGAAGACGATGTTGCCGGCGCTGTCGAGGCCGACCACGAGCCCTGCGACGGCGTCCTCCCCCACCCGCTCGAGCGTCTGCGCCAGGGCTGGCCACGAGCCGACGTCGAGCCAGTCGACGTCGAGGTCGGCGACCAGCACCCGCCCCGGCTCGGTCGCCGCGGGCTCCAGGAGGGCGTAGTCGACGCTGGTCTTCGGCAGCGCGGGGAAGACCTCGGCCAGGACGGCGTCCCGCTGCGGCCCGGCCGGGACGGCGACCACGCGGGCCAGGCCCTCGGCGGTCGCGGGCAGGTGCTCGGCCAGCGCCTGCAGCACGGTGGACGCCCGCCAGACGAACGTGCCCGAGTTCCACAGGTACTCCCCCGAGGCCAGGTAGGCCTCGGCGGTGGCGCGGTCGGGCTTCTCGCGGAACGACGTCACCTCGGCGACGCCGGGGACCCCGGTCGGCGCGCCGCGCTGCACGTACCCGAAGCCGGTGGCCGGTGCGGTGGGCCGGATGCCCAGGGTCACCAGGGACCGGGGCCGCGCGGTGACGGCGTCGTAGGCGGTGGTCAGGGCCGCGGCGAACCGCTCGACCGGCCGGATGACGTGGTCGGCGCTGACCACGGCCAGCTCGGCGTCGGGGTCGACGTCGGCGACGAGGGCCGCGGCCAGGCCGACGGCGTTGGCGGTGTCGCGGGCGACCGGCTCGAGCACCAGCCGGTCCGGGCGCAGCCGCGGCAGGGCGGCGCGCACCTGCTCGCCGAAGCGGGCCGCGGTGCACACCCAGATCCGGTCGGCCGGCAGCACCGTCTCCAGCCGGGCGAAGGCCTCGGCCAGCAGGCTGTGCGGCGGGCCGTCCCCGCTCGCCACGACACCGCCGACGCTGTCGCTGAGGACGTCGAGCAGCTGCTTGGGCCGCCCGCTGCGCGACAGCGGCCACAGCCGCGTCCCCGAACCGCCGGCCATGACGACCGCGTGCCGCACCTCAGCCCCTCCGGCGGCGGGCCCCACGGCCGACGCCCTCGGCGCGGCGCTGGAAGCGGGCGCCGGCGGCCACCCGGCCGCTCACGTAGGAGACGAGCATCCGGCCGCCCAGGCCGGCGCGCAGGGCCAGCCGCAGCGGGGCGTGCCGGCGCAGCGGGTACTGCCCCGAGAGGTAGCGCAGCGCGCTGGTGTGGTGCACCCGCTGCATGCGGTGCGGCTGGCGCCGGGTGGCGTGGCCGCCCTCGTGCTCCACCACCGCCGACGGGGCGTAGACGTGCAGCCAGCCGCGGCGGGACAGCCGCTCGGCGAGGTCGACGTCCTCGAAGTACATGAAGTAGCCGGGGTCGAAGCCGCCGACCGACCAGAAGGCCGCGACGTCGACCAGCAGGCACGAGCCCGACAGCCACCCGGCCGGGCGCTCCCGCGGCGCCTCGCGCTCGCGGCGGTAGCGCGCCGTCCACGGGTTGCCCGGCCAGGCCCAGCCGAGCAGCGCGTGCCCGGCACCCGTGGACAGCCGCGGCAGGTCGCGGGCCGAGGGGTAGAGCTCGCCCTCCGGGGTGCGGATGGCCGGGCCGACGGTCGCCGCACGGGGCCAGCGGGCGGCCACGGCCAGCAGCTCGTCCACCGAGCCGGGGTCGAAGCGGACGTCGGGGTTGGCGACGACGGCGTAGCCCTCGGTCAGGCCGGCCATCCCGGCGTTGACCGCGGCGCCGTAGCCGACGTTGCCGCCGGTGCGCAGCAGCCGCACGTGCGGGTGGCGGGCCGCGGCGCGCTCGGGGGCGCCGTCGGTCGAGCCGTTGTCGGCGAGGACGACCTCGACCGGCCGCGTGGTGGCCGCGCCCAGCGACTCGACGAACCCCTCCAGGGCCTCGCCCGGGGAGTACGTCACCGCGACCACGCGGAGGGGGACGTCCGGCGGTGGTGCGCTCACGCGGGGAACCCTACGAGGCCAGCGGGAACGTCGCCGGGCCCACCCGGAGGCCCGGGACGGCGGGCCTCGTGGGGCTCCAGGGAACCGGTGTGACGTGGGGGACGGGCCCGTCACACCAGTCCCCGTTTCGCCCGGGTCGGGCCGTTCTGCGCCGGTACAGTCGCGAAACGTGACTCAAGCCAGTCCTGATCTCGTCGTCGTCGGCTCCGGGTTCTTCGGCCTCACGGTCGCCGAGCGGGTCGCCACCCAGCTGGACAAGCGCGTGCTGGTCATCGACCGCCGCAGCCACATCGGGGGCAACGCCTACTCCGAGCCCGAGCCCGAGACCGGCATCGAGGTGCACGTCTACGGCGCCCACCTGTTCCACACGTCCAACGAGCGGGTCTGGCAGTACGTCAACCAGTTCACCGAGTTCACGAACTACCAGCACCGCGTCTTCAGCATCTACCAGGACAAGACGTACTCGCTGCCGATCAACCTGGCCACCATCTGCCAGTACTTCGGCAAGAGCTTCTCCCCCGACGAGGCCCGTGCCCTCGTCGCCGAGCAGTCCGGCGAGATCGACACCGCCGAGGCCGCCAACCTCGAGGAGAAGGCGATCTCGCTGATCGGCCGCCCGCTGTACGAGGCCTTCATCCGCGGCTACACGAAGAAGCAGTGGCAGACCGACCCCACCGAGCTGCCCGCCGCGGTCATCGCCCGCCTCCCGGTGCGGTACACGTTCGACAACCGGTACTTCAACGACACCTACGAGGGTCTGCCGAAGGACGGCTACACCGCCTGGCTGAAGCGGATGGCCGACCACCCGAACATCGAGGTGCGGCTGGACACCGACTACTTCGACGTCCGCGGCGAGCTGCCGACCGACGTCCCGACGGTCTTCACCGGCCCGATCGACAAGTACTTCGACTACGAGGCCGGCGAGCTCGGCTGGCGCACGCTGGACTTCGAGACCGAGGTGCTGCCGGTCGGCGACTTCCAGGGCACCTCGGTCATGAACTACGCCGACGAGGACGTGCCCTTCACCCGGATCCACGAGTTCCGGCACTTCCACCCCGAGCGCGACTACCCGACCGACAAGACCGTGGTCGTGCGCGAGTACTCCCGCTTCGCCCAGACCGGCGACGAGCCGTACTACCCGATCAACACCCCCGAGGACCGCGCCAAGCTCGAGCGCTACCGCGAGCTGGCCGCCAAGGAGGCCGCCGAGAAGCGCGTCCTCTTCGGTGGGCGCCTCGGCACCTACAAGTACCTCGACATGCACATGGCGATCGGTTCGGCGCTGACCATGTTCGAGAACCGCATCCGCCCCTACTTCGCCGAGGGCGGCGCCCTCGACGGCCGCCTGGAGGACTGACCCCCATGACGACCACCGAGGTGTCCCCCGACGTCGTGGCCGACCTCGCCGCCGAGGACCTGGCCCCCGGCCGGGCGGTCACCCTGCTGCAGCGCGTCCTCATGCCGCGGGTCGCCGACCCGCGCAAGGTGCGCGCCCTGTACCTCGACGAGGTCCGGTCCGAGAAGGTGCACGTCACCTCCCGGTCGACCGGGCACCTCTCGGCCGGTGACGAGGTCTCCTTCGCCACCTACTTCAACGCCTTCCCGGCGGGCTACTGGCGGCGCTGGACCTCGCTGACCAGCATCACCCTGCAGCTGCGCGTCTCGGGCACCTGCCGCATCGACGTCTACCGCACCAAGGGCAACGGCGACGTGCTGCACGCCCTGGGCACCACCGTCGAGGGCACCGGCCGGACGGTCGAGCTGGACCTGG
Source organism: Geodermatophilus siccatus (assembly GCF_900103785.1). Lineage (GTDB taxonomy): Bacteria > Actinomycetota > Actinomycetes > Mycobacteriales > Geodermatophilaceae > Geodermatophilus > Geodermatophilus siccatus. The sequence continues at coordinate 416,789 of NZ_FNHE01000001.1, forward strand.
ACCTCACCCCCTTCGTCGAGGGCGGCTGGTACTGGTTCGACGTCACCGCCGACGAGGACACGATCATCGAGGACGCCGGCTGGTACGCCGACCGGGAGCCGCTGCGCCCGGGCCGGCTGGCCGTGGGCATCTGCACCTTCAACCGCCCGGTCGACTGCGTCGCCGCACTGCAGACCGTCGCCGCGGACCCGGTCCTCGGCGCCGAGCTCGCCGCGGTGGTCGTGGCCGACCAGGGCAACCTCAAGGTGCGCGACGAGGCCTCGTTCCCCGAGGTGGCCGGCCTGCTCGGCGACCGCCTGCACCTGGTGGAGCAGGGCAACCTCGGCGGCAGCGGCGGCTTCGCCCGCGCCATGCACGAGACGCTCACCCGGACCGACGCCACCCACCTGGTGTTCCTCGACGACGACGTCCAGCTCGAGGCCGACAGCCTGCACCGGGCGCTGACCTTCGCCCGGTTCACCGACGAGCCGACCCTCGTCGGCGGGCAGATGCTGACCCTGCAGGACCGCTCGGTGCTGCACACCATGGGCGAGAGCGTCGACCGCCGGCTGATGCGGTACCGCCCGGCGCCGTACGCCGCGGTGGGTCACGACTTCGCGCACTGGTCGCTGCGCGACGCCCGGCACCTGCACCGCCGGGTCGACGTCGACTACAACGCCTGGTGGATGTGCCTGATCCCCCGCGAGGTGGCCGAGGAGATCGGGCTGCCGCTCCCGCTGTTCATCAAGTGGGACGACGCCGAGTACGGCCTGCGGGCCGGCGCCGCCGGGTACCGCACGGTCACCCTCCCCGGTGCGGCGATCTGGCACCTGTCCTGGACCGACAAGGACGACTCGACCGACTGGCAGGCGTACTTCCACGCGCGCAACCAGCTCGTGATCGCCGCCCTGCATAGCCCGCTCAAGCGCGCCGAGGACATCGTCAAGGAGAACATCCGGGCCGACATCCGGCACCTGTTCCGCCTCGAGTACTCCGCGGTCGCGCTGCACCTGAAGGCCTACCGCGACTTCCTCGCCGGCCCGGACAACCTCTTCCCGCAGCTGCCCGGCGTGCTGGCGGAGGTCCGTGCGGAGCGGGCGCGGTACTCCGACGGCCAGGTCATCACCGAGCGGTCGCGCATCCCGCTGCCGCGGATGGGCCAGGACGCGACCGAGGGCATGGTGCACCCGCCGGTGGCCAAGCGGGCGATCGCCCGCGCGGCGCTGCAGGCGCTGCGCAACAACGTCCGGCCGGTCCAGGACGGCGAGGACCGGCCGCAGGTCGAGCTCCCCGCCCGGGACGCGCAGTGGTTCGTGCTGGCCCAGCTGGACAGCGCCTCGGTCGCCACCGCGGACGGCCGCGGCGTCACGGTCCGCCGCCGCGACCCGGCGACGTTCTGGCGCCTGGCCCGCGAGTCGGTGCGGCTGAACCTGGAGATCGCCCGGCGCTTCCCCCGCGCGAAGCAGCAGTACCGCGACTCCTACGCCGACCTGACCTCGGCGCAGAACTGGGAGAAGGTCTTCACCTCGTGAGGACCGCCCCGTAGCGGGCACCCGTACCCCCGGACGGCCCGGGCTCCCTCCTCGGAGGGGGCCCGGGCCGTCCGGCATCCCGGGCAGGCGCGGGCGCACGACGACGGCGGGGCACCCACCTCGTGGAGGCGGGTGCCCCGCCGTCGTCGGAGGGGGGTGCGCTCAGGCGGCGGGGGTGAACCGCTCGCGGCGGCCGGCCCGCACCAGGCGCAGCCACTCGCGGTACCCGGCCACGTCGCGCCGGGTCACCAGGAAGAACCAGGAGAAGCGGACCAGCTCGAGCGGGAAGAGCCAGCGCATCCCGGGCTGGCGCATCAGGTACCCGCGGTTGCGGTAGGTGTAGTAGCGCTTCCACTCCGCCTCGGGGTACTGCGCGGACAGCCGCCCGCCGAGGATCGGCTTGAACTCGTCCCGGCCGTTGGGGTGCAGGTAGGTGGCGTCGAGCGCCGTCCCGAAGGGCAGGCCGGCGCGCACCAGCCGGCGGTGGATCTCGGTCTCGTCGCCGCGGGCGAACAGCCGCAGGTCCGGCACGCCGGTCTGGGCCAGGGTCGCGGCGGCGAAGAGCGCGCCGTTGAACAGGGAGGCGTAACCGGGCAGGAAGTCCTGACCGCCGAGGCGGTCGCGCTCACCCTTCCAGCGCAGCCCGGTGCGCACCGGGAACGCGAAGCTGCCGGGTGCGTCGATGTCGGCGACGGCGGGCGAGACCTCGGCCAGCCCGCGCTCGCGGGCCACCGACAGCAGGGTGGCGAGCACGTGCTCGTCGGCGGGCCGCCCGTCGTCGTCGGCGCACCACACCCAGTCCGCGCCCTCCGCCAGGGCGGTGAGCATGCCCAGGGCGAAGCCGCCGGCCCCGCCGAGGTTGGCCCGGGAGAGCAGGTAGGTGTGCGGCAGCCCGCTGGCGCGCACGACCTCCTCGGCCGGCTGGTCGGGCCCGTTGTCGACGACGACGACGGAGTCGACCGGCCGGGTCTGCACCGCCAGCGCCTTCAGCGCCTGGGCGAGGGACTCCGGCCGGTGCCGGGTGACGATGACCGCGACGACGCGCTCGTCGTCCGGGCGGGCGGGGGTCCGGGGGGCCGCCTCGGACACTCAGCCCCCCGAGGCCGCGTGCTCGCGGCCCTTGTACGCGTCGAGGACCTCCTCGAGCGGCCCCTGCTGCTTGATGGTGCCGTGCTCCATCCAGAGCGCCGAGGTGCACAGCTGCTTGAGCAGGTCGTTGGAGTGCGAGGCGAAGACCAGCAGGCCGGCGCGGTCCACGAGGTCCTTCAGCCGCCCCTTCGCGCGCTCGAGGAACGCCGCGTCGACCGCGCCGATGCCCTCGTCGAGCAGCAGGATCTCGGGGTCGATGCTGGTGACGACGCCCAGCGCCAGCCGCACCCGCATGCCGGTCGAGTAGGTGCGCAACGGCATCTGCAGGAAGTTGCCGAGCTCGGTGAACTCGGCGATGTCGTCGACCCGCGCCTCCATCTGCTTGCGGCTCATCCCGAGGAACAGGCCGCGCACGATGATGTTCTCCAGGCCGGAGATCTCCGGGTCCATGCCCACGCCGAGGTCGAAGACCGGCGCGACCCGCCCGTTGACCAGCGCCTGGCCGCGGGTCGGCTCGTAGATGCCCGACAGCAGCCGCAGCAGGGTGGACTTGCCGGCGCCGTTGTGGCCGACCAGCGCCAGCCGGTCGCCCTCGGAGACGTGCAGGTCGATGTTGCGCAGCGCCTCGATGACGACGACCTTGCGCTCGTTGGCCGCGACGTTGCCGCCCACCACACCGAGGACGGTGTGCTTCAGCGACCGCGACTTGGCGTCGAAGATCGGGAAGTCCACGCTCGCGTCGCGGACGTCGATGCTCACCACGGTGGCGTCCTCCTCAGACCCAGTACGCCACGCGGCCGCGGTAGCGGCGCATGACCAGCAACGTCAGGGCCCAGCCGACCACCGCGATGCCGATGACGATGAACCAGGTGTGCCACTCCTGGTCCTGGCCCAGCATCGGCCGGCGGATGAGCTCCACGAAGTGGAACAGCGGGTTGATCTCGACCCACCGTGCTCGCTCGGCGACGGCCGGGTTGTCCAGCAGGACGTCGTACATCCAGACGATCGGCGTCAGGAAGAACAGCAGCTGGACGACGCTCTGGGTCACCGGCGGCAGGTCGCGGAACCGGGTGCTGATGATGCCGATGAGCAGCGCCACCCACATGCCGTTGACGACGAGCAGGCCGAACGCCAGGAAGACCGAGAGGTCGGTCCACCGCAACGGCTGCGGGAAGACGACCAGCATGACGGCGTAGACGATCAGGTTGTGGGCGAAGAACAGCGTCTGGCGCCACACCAGCCGGTACACGTGGATGCTGATCGGCGCCGGCAGGTGGGTGATCAGCCCCGAGTTGGCGACGAACACCTCCGAGCCCTCGCTGATGCACCCGGAGATGAAGCCCCACACGATCATCCCGACGAGGACGTGCGGCAGCAGCTCCGCCAGCTCGAGGCCGAACAGCGCGGAGTACAGGATGCCGAGCGCGATGGCGGTGACCGCCATGCTGATCGTGATCCAGATCGGGCCGAGGACCGAGCGCCGGTAGCGCTGGCGGATGTCCTGCCAGCCCAGCTGCAGCCACAGCTCCCGCTGCTCCCAGCCGCGGCGGAGGTCGCGGAAGGCGGAGCGGAAGTCGCGACCGGGGGGCCGCACGTGCGGCGGGAGGTCGGGCGCGGTGGCCGTGGTGGTGCTGCTCGTCGACATGCCGGGGCCTACTCGGCCTCGGCGCCGAAGAGGCGCCGCCAGTTCTCGCGGCTGGTCAGCTGCGGCAGCGCGTCGCGGTACTGCTGCGCGGCCGCCGGGCCACGCCGCGCCAGCCGGTAGCAGGCCGCGGCGCTCTCGCGCAGCAGCGCGACGGCCCGGTCGCGGTCGAGGTCGCGGACCCGCACCCCCTCCTGGGAGGCGTCGGTGACGATGGCGCGGCGGTACCGGGAGACGTGCCACCACTGGGCGTCGTCCGCGGTGATGGCGACCGAGCCGGCGGTGCGGCCGGTCAGCTGCCACAGCAGGCGCTTGGCCAGCACCGCGCGGAACTGCGACGGGTCGGGCAGCGCGCGCTCGATGGTCTCGCCGCGCAGCGGGACGCCGGGGATCGCGGCGGCGTCGTGCCGCACCGTCTCCGGGTACGCCTTGCGCAGCTCGCGGACCTCACCGAGGACCCGCTGCCCGCCGTCGGCCAGGACCTCCGGGCCGGCGAGGAAGTCCTCGATGCCCTTGACCACGGTCGCGGCCAGCCCGTACTGCAGCCCGGCGACGTAGGCCACCAGGCGCCCGAACAGCGTGACCGCGATGGCCCGGCTGTCGAACTCCGTGTGCAGGGCCGAGGTGATCAGGCTGTTGCGGATGCTGAAGTACCGCGACCAGTCGTCCTGGTCCTTCCAGGTGAAGTCGGCGTGCCAGACGCCGGCCCCGGGGAGGGTGACGGTGGTGAAGCCGTTCTCGCGGGCGCGGTAGCCGTACTCGATGTCGTCCCACTGGAAGAAGACCGGCAGCGGGTAGCCGGTCGCCGAGACGATCTCCGACGGCAGCAGCGCGCTCCACCAGGCGTTGTAGTCGGCGTCGACCCGCAGCTCCTGGTTCTCCTCGGTCAGGTCGGCGTTCCACAGCGCGCCGGGCACGACCTTGCCGGCCTGCAGCTTGACCAGGTCGGCGAACTCCGCGCCGGTGTGCAGCCGCTTCGGGTGCAGCGCGTACAGCATCTGCGCGCCGACGATCACCGGCTCGCGCGCCGAGTTGGCGAACGCGGTCATCCGGATGATCGACTCGGGCTCGAGGACGATGTCGTCGTCCATGAACAGCACGTTCGCGTGGTGCTCGGACTCGACCTCGGTGATCTCGTACATGCCGCGGGTGAACCCGCCGGCGCCGCCGAGGTTGGCCTGGGTGATGTAGCGCAGCCGGCCGGCGAGGGCGGCGGAGACCTGCTCGAAGTCCGGGTGGGCGGAGACCCGCTTGTCGCCCTGGTCGACGACGTAGACGGTGTCGAGCGCGTCGAGCGCCGGGAGGTCGGCGGCCAGCGTCTGCAGGGTCTTCACGCAGTCCGCGGGGCGGTTGTGCGTGCAGATGACCACGGCGGTGTTCCGCGGCCGGGGCGGGTGCGGGATCGTCCAGCGCCCCGAGGACACGCGGAGCTCCCCGTCGCCGCTGGAGAAGTCCGCCCACACGGCGCCGCCGTCGACGAACCGGTCGAGCGCGACGGTCAGCGAGACCCGGTCCTCCCCCGACACCGTGGTCCCGGTCAGGAACCGCTCCTCCCCGGTGGGGTCGCTGGCGTACAGCTCGACCCGGCCCTCCCCCGAGGTCTCGGCCTGGAAGGTCATCTCCCGCACGGCGGTCCAGCGCTGCCAGTAGGAGGCGGGGACGCGGCCGGAGTAGGTGTTGGTCGTCAGCACCGAGTGCGGCGCGAGCCGGAACGAGGTGCGCTCCAGGTCCACGTGACCGCGGAGGCGCTTGGCGTACAGCTCGACCGGCAGACCCGGCGCGGGCGGCAGCGTCAGGAGGCGCTGCGCCAGCCCGGCGACGCCGGGCGTCGACTCGGTCTCGGCGACGGGCGGCTCGGCGGAGGTGGTGGTCATAGGCTTGTGCAGTCCTCAGGACGACGGCATGACGGGTCCAGGTCGCGCGGCGGTCGACCGGGCGTGGACCACCCACCGGTCACGGCAGCGACACGCGTCCCCCGACCGGTTTCGATGACCGCAGCATAGCCGCGTCGTCCCCCGGCGGCCCGAGGCCCGGCGGAACGGGACCCCATCCGTCACATCACCCTCAGGAGGGCCGGACCACCCCGGCGGAACCCGTCCGTCCCACCCTGCTTGCTACCGTCGCGCCGATGGCAGTCGCAGATCCCGAGGTCGGGGCGCCGACCCCCGTGCGGAACGGACTGGAGGTCGTCGCCGGACTGGTCGACGCCTACGCCGGGCGCACCCCCGTGGAGTCGGTCGCCGTCGTCGGCAACGCCCCCGTGCCCGCCGATCCCGAGCGGGCCGCGGCGATCGACGCGGCCGACCTGGTGGTCCGCGTGAACGGCTTCGCCCTCGACGGTCCGCAGCACCCCCGGGGGCTGGGCACGCGCGCCGACGTCGTCGTCACCCAGTGGGCCCTTGAGGCCACGCCGTGGGTCTTCGCCGACTACCGGTCCCGGCTCTACCTCTACAACGAGCCCGGGATGATGTACGCCGACGTCGAGCGGCTGCCCGCCTGGTGGCCCCCGGACCTCGGCCTGGTGCCGATCCCCAACCGCGAGGTCAACCAGCCGCTGTCCCGCGCGCTCGGCTTCGACCCGGCCCAGCCGCGGTGGGCGACGACGGGCACGGTCGCGGCCTGGCTGGTGCGCCGGCTCTACCCGGAGGCGCGGCTGCTGCTCGCCGGGTTCTCCTTCATCTGGACCCCGGTGCAGTCGACCTGGGACCACGCCTACGGCGGGGCCTCGGTCCTGACCGGGGACCACGAGCTCATCGCGGAGGCCACCATGCTGCGCAGCTGGATCGAGGACGGCAGCGCGGAGTACCTCCGGTGAGCGGCCCCCTGCGCCGGCTCGCGGTCGCGGCCCGGGTGAACCCGGTGTGGGCGCGCGTGCAGCGCAAGCTCGACGCCGTCGTCGCCGTCCGCACCGAGCCGGCCCTGCAGGGCGTGCGCGAGCGCGTGGAGCACGTCGACGCCGGCCTGCGTGCGGAGCTGCGGGCCGAGCTGCAGGCCGCCCTCGACGGGCTGCGCCGCACCGTCGACGAGCGCTGCGACGCCCTCGCCGGTGACGTCCGGCGTCTCGAGGACGAGGTGCGCCGGGTGTCCGGCGAACTGGCCGAGCTGCGCGAGCAGCACGGCCGGGTCTCCTTCGACGTCGACCGGCTGGGGCCGCACGTGGCCGCCCTCGAGGTCCGGATCGCCGACCGGGAGCGCGCGGAGGGGCCGGTCGAGGTCGGCTCCCCGGAGGACGTCCCGGAGGCGCGCCGCCTGCTCGACGAGGTGGTCCGCGAGCACGAGCGGATCCGGGTGCGGTTGAGCGGCATCGCGCTCTACGAGGAGCGGCTGCGCAAGCTGGAGGCCGCCCGCTGGCCCGGCGCCGCCACCGGCTCCGACGGCGCCGGCACCGCCTGACCGACCGCGCACACGACCGCGGCCGCCGGTCCCCTCGGGAGGGGGCCGGCGGCCGCGGTCGTCGTACCGGTCAGCGCCGGGAGGCGCTGGCCACCTGCTGGTCGGTCACGTCGATGACGCCGTGCTCGAACTCGGTGTGCGTCCCCTCGGGGGTCTCCTCCGTGTCGGAGATCGGGTAGCCCAGCCAGGACGTCGTCTCACCCAGCTCGACGTAGTGGTCGGCGGCCTCGCCCACCACCACGTGGGCGCCGGTCGCCGGCGACCAGTAGAGGGCGCCCCCCTGCAGCGCCACCTTGGCGCCGCCGCCACCGGGCGCGGGCCCGTCGTCGGCCGTCGGGTAGCCCAGTGCCTGCGGGCCCCCGACGGCGAGGTAGTGCTCGAGCAGGGCGCCGCGCACCACCTTCGCGCCGGCGGCCGGCGACCAGTACACGGTGCCGCCGCGGAAGCTGGTCAGGTACCCGCCGTTCGGGCCAGCGGTGTCGTCCCCGGTCGGGTAGCCCAGTGCCCCGGACTCCGCGCCCCACTGCCGCCACTTCGCCAGGATCTCGCCGCGCACGACCCGCGCGCCGGTGGCCGACGACCAGTAGATCGCGCCGCCCTGCAGCTCGATCTTGGCGCCGCCGCCTGCCGCGGCGACGTCGTCGGTGCTCGGGTAGCCCAGCGCCGCGGGGCCACCGGCGGCCACGTAGCGCTCGAGGATCGCCCCGCGCACCACCTTGGCGCCGGTCGGCTGCGACCAGTAGACGGTGCCGCCGCGGAAGGTGGTGAGGTACCCGCCGTTCGCGGCGGCCGCGTCGTCCCCGGTCGGGTAGCCCAGTGCCCCGGACTCCGCGCCCCACTGCCGCCACTTCGCCAGGATGTTCCCGCGGACGACGTGCGCACCGGTCGCCTGCGACCAGTAGATCGCGCCGCCCTGCACCTCGGCCTTGGCGCCGCCGCCCGCCGCCGCGACGTCGTCGGTCGTCGGGTAGCCCAGGACCCGCGGCCCGCCGTGGGCGACGTAGCGGTCGAGGATCGCCCCGCGCAGCACCTTCGCGCCGGTCGGCTGCGACCACCAGATCGTGCCGCCGCGGAAGGTGGTGAGGTACCCGCCGTTCGGCGCGGCCGCGTCGTCACCGGTCGGGTAGCCCAGCGCACCGGACTCGGCACCCCACTGCCGCCACCGGGCGAGGATGTCGCCGCGGACGACGTGGGCACCCGTGGCCGACGACCAGTAGATCGCGCCGCCCTGCACCTCGGCCTTGGCGCCGCCGCCCGCCGCGGCGACGTCGTCGGTCGTCGGGAAGCCGAGCACCGGCGCGCCGCCGTGGGCGAGGTAGCGGTCCAGGATCGCGCCGCGCAGCACGTGCGCCCCGGTCGGTGCCGACCAGTAGACGTGCCCGCCCTGGAAGGTGGTCCGGAAGCCGGAGGCGTGGGCCTGGTCGTCGCCGGTCGGGTAGCCGAGCACCCCGGCCTCCGCGCCCCACTGCCGGTAGGTCGCCAGGATGTCCCCGCGGACGACGCGTGCGCCGGTCGCCGAACTCCAGTAGACGGCCCCGCCGGTCAGGTCGACGGCCGCGCCGTTGCGCGCCGTGGGCCGCTCGTCGGCCACCGGGAAGCCGATCACCCGGGGACCGCCGGCGGCCTCGTACCGTTCGAGCAGCGCGCCGCGGATCATCCGGGCGCCGGTGGCCTGCGACCAGTAGAGCGTCCCGCCCTGGAACCGGCTGCGGAAGCCGCCGGGGACCGCCTCGTCGCCGCCGACCGGGTAGCCGAGGACCCCGGACTGGGCGCCCTTGGCGCGCCACGCGGCGAGCAGGTTGCCGCGCACCTCACGAGCCCCGGTCGCCTGCGACCAGTAGATCGACCCGCCCTGGAAGTCGGTGAAGTACCCGGGGTTCACCGGGGCCGCGGTGTCGTCGCCGGTCGGGTAGCCGAGGAACGGCACCCCGCCGAGGGCGAGGAAGTGCTGCAGGATCGCGCCGCGGACGACGTGGGCGCCTGTGTAGCGGGACCAGAAGATGGTGCCGCCCTGCCAGCTGCCGCGGCAGCCGCCGTTGGGCAGGTCGCAGATCACGCCCGTGGTCTGCGCGCCCAGGTCCACGCCGGACGCCTTGAGCTGGTCGTACTTGCCCCGGATCGACTCCTCCCCCGACGCCTGGGTGCTGCCGAACCAGTCGGTGAAGTAGAGGTAGAAGTTGCGGTTGCCGTAGGCCGAGCAGCCGTCGCCGGTCCCGTAGCCGGCGTCCAGCGCGGCCCTGTTGGGCGTGTACGGGGTGTAGTTGTAGAGCCCCGCGGTGGCCTGGTTCTGGATGTAGACCGGCACGGTGCCGCACGCCGCGTTCGGGTGGTAGCGGACGTTGTTGACCACGCCCACCCGGTGACCGAACGAGCCGGGGTGCGCCCGGTAGTACTGGAAGCGGTGTGCCGCGTTGTACAGCTGGTTGTAGAAGCCGTAGTACTGCGCGTCGCAGGGTGCGGTGTCCGGGCAGCCGTAGCCCACCGCCTTGCGGAGCTTCTCCTCCGTCGGGGCCGACGTCTTGATCAGGCTCTGCTCCTTCTGCAGCATCACCAGGAGCACCTGGGGGTTGACCCCGCAGGCGCGGCCGACCTTGGCGATGATCTGAGCCGCCCGCTCGCCCACCACCCCCTCGTAGCTCCCGCAGTAGCCGTCGGCGGCACGGGTCCAGGTGTCCTGCCGCAGGTTCTTCAGGCACAGGCTGCTGGTGCAGCTGGCACCCTCGCGCTCGAGGAACGCCTGGACCTGCGCGGTGTCCATCGTGGCGGGGTCGTAGAAGACGCTGTCGCTGATGATGTTGCCCGGGTCGAACGACCGCGCGTCGGCCGACTCGTGCAGGCTCTGCTGCTGGGGTGAGGAGCCGGCGACGAAGGCGAGGGCGAGCGCCAGGGCGACCAGACAGGGCGCGAGCAGGCGGAGGCGGGACGACCTCACGGCACCACCACCTCGCCGGCCGAGGACTCCCCGACCGACGTGTCCGACGTGTAGCTGAGCACCGCCTCCCACGTCCCCGAGGTCAGCGCGTCGCCGCCGACCCGCACCTCGCCGCAGTCGGTCGTGGTCACGTCGGCCGTGCCGAGCGACTCGCCGCGCAGCTCCACGCCGCCGCGACGGAGGACCAGGGTGCAGGTGGCGTCCTCCTCCACGACGCCGTCGGCGTACCCGCCGGCGACCACGGCCCCGGCAGCGGTGTCGTAGCCCGTGTAGCTCAGCGAGACGGCGACCGCGGCCAGCCCGCCGTCGTCCTCCTCCTCGGGCTCCGGCGCGGAGGTGGTCGCGGTCCGGCGGGACGGCGGCCCCTCGTCGGCCACCTCCTCCGTGCCGGTGTCGGGGTCCTCCTCCGCCGGCGCGTCCGACGCTGCCTCCGTCGACGGCACGCCCGCGGACGGCGCGGCCGCCGACGTCGTCGGCGTCGGGGTCCCGGCCGAGGCCGGGGCGGGCTCCCCCGACCGGCTCCAGAGCACGAACGCCCCGGCGGCCAGCACCAGGGTCACGAGGACCAGGAGGGGACGACGGCGGCTACGACGGGTCCTGCGGGACATGGGCACTCCCAGGTCGACCCACGGCGGGGGGTCGGTCATCGGCGTCCGGGCGGCGGACGGCGCTGTCCGCTCGCGCGGTGGTCGCGGCCGCACGTCCGCGACCGTGCCCGGGAGGCTACTGCCAGTCACGACTCGCGCCGTGGAGCGACGCGGGAGCCGCGCCGCCTGAGGTCACTGGGACACGGCGACGGCCCCGCTGGTGGCGTTCCACGTCATCGAGCCGTGCTCGAAGTCGGTGCGCATCCCGCCGGTGATCGCGTAGCTGGACCGGGTCGGGAAGCCCAGCGCCGAGGCGCTGCCGCCCCGCTGCCAGTAGGTCCTGGCCATCGCGCCGGAGACCACCTGGGTGCCGGTCGCCGGCGACCAGTACACGTCGCCGCCGGTGAAGCGGACGACGTAGCCGCGGCCGTCGGCGGTCTTCGCGTCGCTGGTGGTCGGGAAGCCCAGCGGGCCGGTCGCGCCCCCGGCGGCCAGCCAGGTGGACAGGATGGAGCCACGCACCACCTGGGTGCCGGTCGTCGGCGACCAGTACACGTCACCGCCCTGGAAGCGCACGAAGTAGCCGCGGCCGTCCGCGGTCGCCGCGTCGCTCGTGGTCGGGAAGCCCAGCGGGCCGGTCGCCCCGCCGGTGGCCAGCCAGGTGGACAGGATCGAGCCGCGCACGATGCGGGGGCCGGTGGCGGCGGACCAGTAGACGTCGCCGCCCTGGAACCGCACGAAGTAGCCGCGGCCGTCGGTGGTCGCCGCGTCGCTGGTGGTCGGGAAACCGAGGTAGCCGGTCGCCCCGCCGGTGGCCAGCCAGGCGTTCAGGATCTCGCCGCGCACGATCCGGGTGCCGGTGGTCGGCGACCAGTAGACGTCGCCGCCCTGGAAGCGGACGTAGGCGCCCTTGCCGGGGACGGGGGTGTCGCTGGTGGTCGGGAAGCCCAGGTAGCCCCCCGGGCCGCCGGTGGCCAGCCAGGTGTCCCGGATCGAGCCGAGGACGGTGCGGGCGCCGGTGGCCTGCGACCAGTAGACGTCGCCGCGCTGGAAGCGGACGAAGTAGCCGCGACCGTCCGGCGTGGGCGCGTCGCTCGTGGTGGGGAAGCCCAGGCCCCCGGTCGGCCCGCCGGCGGCGCGGTAGGCGTCGAGGATGTCGCCGCGCACGATGCGGGTGCCGGTCGTCGGCGACCACAGCACCTCGCCGCCCTGGAAGCGGACGTAGGCGCCCGTGCCGGCGGGGGTGTCGCTCGTCGTCGGGAAGCCGAGGAAGCCCGTCGGCCCTCCTGCGGCCAGCCAGGTGTCGCGGATCGAGCCGAGGACGGTGCGGGCGCCGGTGGCCTGCGACCAGTAGACGTCGCCCCGCTCGAAGCGGACGAAGTAGCCGCCGCCCCCCGGCGTGGGCGCGTCGCTCGTGGTCGGGAAGCCCAGCCCCCCGGTGGCGCCGCCGGCGGCGAGCCAGGCGGCCAGGATGTCGCCGCGGACCAGCTGCGAGCCGGTCGCCGGCGACCAGTAGACGTCGCCGTGCTGGAAGCGGACGAAGGCACCGCGCCCCCCGGGGGTCGGCGCGTCGTCGGTGATCGGTGGCCCGAGCACCGCCGGCCCGCCCGCAGCGAGGTAGCGGTCCAGGATGCCGCCGAGCACCAGCCGGACGCCGCCGAGCGGCGAGGAGTACAGCCGGGCGCCGTTCGCGTAGACCTGCCAGGTGACGCCGGCCGCCGACTGCTCACCGCCCACCGGCGCGCCGAGCCACGCCCGCAGGCCGGCGTCGGAGTCGTAGCGGGTCGCGATCGGGGACTTGGTGTTCGCCATCCGGGCGGCCGCCTTGTCGCGGATCTCGCCCAGCCGCGCGTAGCCGTACCGCCCGGGGCACGCGGTGCTCTTGGTGTCGCGGTGCCCGAACACCGTCGGCAGGGTCACCCGGGCACCCGCGGCGTACTTGTCCGTGCCGCCCGACGTGAGCGTCGTCGTCCCCTTGGGGTTGACGCCGTACAGGGAGAACTTCCAGGCGATGATCGCCGCGACCGAGTCGATCATGGCCTGGGGCGTGTCGACGACGTCGTAGTTGCCCATCATCGACACCCCGAAGGTCGAGGTGTTGAAGCCGCCCGCGTGCGCGCCGACCACGGTGCTCGCCAGGCCGCCGGAGCGGCCCTCCCAGAGCCGGCCGAACTTGTCGACGAGGACGTTGTAGCCGATGTCGCCCCAGCCCAGGCTCTGCGCGTGGTACGTGTAGGTCGAGCGCAGGATCGCCGGCACCTGGTCGGCGGTGTAGTTGTTCGACCCGGCGGTGTGGTGCAGCGTCGCGGCCTTGATGGTGCTGGCGTACTGCGGGGTCCACCTCATGAGGTTCTCGTCGGCGCCCCACTGCGCCCGGGAGAAGACAGGCGGCATCGCCACCGCCGCGTCGGCGGTCTCGGTGATGTCGGGGTCGCCGAGCGAGGCGTCGGCCGGGCTCTCGCCCGGGTCGACCAGGTCCAGCTGCACGTCGGTGGGCTGCGCGCCGGAGCGGGTCACCAGCTCGGCCTCCACCGCGGTCGCCGGACCGGTCCACAGCGGCGCCGTCCCGCCCCGGACGGGGTGGCCGGTGTCCGTCTCGGCCTCCTGCTCGGCCGCCTCCGCGCTGACCTCCGTCCACGTCCCCCAGGCGCCGTCGGAGTCGCGGACCCGCACCTGCACGACGGTGTCGGTGACCGCCGGGTCGTACGCCCAGGTGACCCCGACCAGCGAGAACTCGGCGACGTCGGTGGCGCTCACCGACAGCGCCGGGACGGTGTCGGGCACGCCGGCGACCGGGTCGGTGGTGCCCTCCTGCACCTGCGCCTCGGGCGCGGGGGCGCTGAAGGACCCCATCGCGACCTCCTCCACCGACGTCTCGACGGGCACGGCCTCGGGGTCCGGCTCGGCGTAGACGGGCAGCACCAGGACGACCCCGGTGAGGGCGACGAAGGCGGTGGTTCCGGCGAGCAAGCGGCGACGCACGGGCTGGTCCTCCGGTGGAGCGCGGCGGCTGCGCCCCGCACGAGGGCGCATCTGTCCACGGAGACCATCGGCCCGGCCACGGCCGGTGTTGAGCCGACGCGGCCGACGATCTCCGGAGATCCCGTCCGTCGCGACCCGGGGACCACTCGGGTCCCACGGCTCACACGCCTCAGCGGGGCGGCCACTCCTGCAGCGCGAGGTGCAGCGCCGTCCGCCACGGCCGCGGCGCCGGCAGCCCGGCGGCCAGCCACGCGCTGCCGTCGAGCACCGACCACGCCGGGCGGGGCGCCGGGCGCGGGAACGCCTCGGTCGTCGTCGGGGTGACCAGGCACGGGTCGGCGCCGACCTCCTCGTAGACGGCGCGCGCCAGGCCGTACCAGCTGACCGCGCCGGCGTCGGTGCGGTGCAGCACCGGCGGCACGGGCCCCGGCCGGGCGCCGAGCGCCACGAGACCGGTGGCCAGGTCGGCCGCCCACGTCGGCGAGCCGACCTGGTCGTCGACCACGGAGGACGGGGCGCCGTCGAGGGCGCGGCCGGCCATGGTGCGCACGAAGTTGGCGCCGTGCGCGCCGTACACCCAGGCGGTGCGGACGACCGTGGCGTCGCCCCCGGCGGCCGCGACCGCGCGCTCCCCCGCCGCCTTGGTCCGGCCGTAGGCCGAGCGCGGCGCGACCGGGGCGTCCACCCGGTAGGGCTCGGTGGCCTCGCCGTCGAAGACGTAGTCGGTGGAGACGTGCACCAGCCGCCCGCGCCCGGCCAGCTCCTCGGCCAGCCAGCCGGGTGCGCGGCCGTTGACCAGCAGCGCGGTCTCCTCGTCGGTCTCCGCGGCGTCCACGGCGGTGTAGGCGGCGGCGTTGAGGACGACGGGGCGGGCCCCGCGGACGCCGTCCAGCCAGCGGCGGACGACGTCGCGCACCTGCCGCTCGTCGGTCAGGTCGAGCTCGGCGCGGCCCAGCGCGGTGACGCGGTCCCCGGGCCGGCCGGCCAGGACGGCGAGCAGGTCGCCGCCGAGCTGCCCGCGGGCGCCGGTGACCAGCCAGGCGGTCGGGTGGTCCGGTCCGGTCATGCGCGGGCGGGAGCCGCCGTGTCCACGAGCCGGGCCTTGAGCGGCTCCCACCAGGCCCGGTTGTCCCGGTACCACTGCACGGTGAGGGCGAGCCCGTCCTCGAAGCCCATCCGCGGCGCGTAGCCGAGCGCGGCGGTCTTGGAGTAGTCCACCGAGTAGCGCAGGTCGTGGCCGCCGCCGCGCGGGTCCACGATGTTCTCGACGTAGCTCCAGTCGCGGCCGGTGGCCTCGAGCAGCTTCTCGGTCAGCTCCCGGTTGGACAGCTCCCGGCCGCCGCCGATGTTGTAGAACTCGCCGGGCTGCCCCTTCTCCACGACCAGCTGGATGCCGCGGCAGTGGTCGTCGACGAACAGCCAGTCGCGCACGTTGGCCCCCTCGCCGTACAGCGGCACCTTGTGCCCGTCGAGCAGGTTGGTGACGAACAGCGGGATGACCTTCTCGGGGAAGTGGTACGGCCCGTAGTTGTTGCTGCACCGGGTGATGGAGATGTCCAGCCCGTAGGTCTTCGCGTAGGCGCGGGCGATCAGGTCCCCGCCGGCCTTGGCCGCCGAGTACGGCGAGTTCGGCTCCAGGACGTGGTCCTCGGTCCACGAGCCCTCGTCGATCGAGCCGTAGACCTCGTCGGTGGAGACGTGCACGACCCGGCGGACGCCGTGCCGCAGGCAGGCCTCGAACACCTGCTGGGCGCCGAGCACGTTGGTCAGCACGAACTCCGAGGCGCCGGTGATCGAGCGGTCGACGTGCGACTCGGCGGCGAAGTTGACGACGACGTCGTGGCCGGGCAGGGCGGCGTCGAGGTCGGCGGCGCTGCAGATGTCACCCCGCACGAACCGGTAGCGCGGCGAGTCGGCCACCGGCGTCAGGTTGGCCGGGTTGCCGGCGTAGGTGAGCTTGTCGAAGACGGTCACCTCGGCGTCCTCGAAGCCCGGGTAACCGCCGGTCAGCATGGTCCGGACGTAGTGCGAGCCGATGAAGCCCGCTCCCCCGGTGACGAGCACGCGCATGGGGCGATCCTCCCGTGCCGGGCCGGCGGGGTCATCCTCCCGCGGGGTGAGGCGTGTCGCCCAGCGCTGTTAGCGTCGCCCGCGTGCCGGGTCCGGGGAACGCACCGCGGGTGGTCGCCGTCGTCCCGGCCCGGGCCGGCTCGCAGGGCCTGCCCGGCAAGAACCTCGCCCGGATCGGTGGGCTCTCCCTCGTCGGCCACGCCGCCCGCGCCGCCCGGGACGCCGGCGTCGACGAGGTCGTCGTCACCACCGACGGCGCCGGCATCGCGGCCGAGGCCCGGGCGCTCGGGTGCACCGTCGTCGACCGGCCGGCCGAGCTGGCCACCGGTGACAGCCGCACGGTGGACGCCGTCCTGCACGCCGTGCGGACGCTGGCGCTGCCCGACGACACCCTCGTGCTGCTCCTGCAGCCCACCTCGCCGCTGCGCACCGGGGACGACGTGCGCGCCGTCCTGGACCGGCACGCGGCCGGGGGCGTGGGCAGCACGCTCACCGGCTGCGCGGTCGCCCACCACCCGCTCAAGCAGCTGCTCGTCGACGACGCGGGGACGGCGTCCCCGGTGCGCACCTGGGCCGACCTCGAGGCACCGCGCCAGCAGCTGCCCCGCGCGCTGCGCCCGAACGGCGCGGTCTACGTGACCGCTGCCGGCGCCATGGCCGCGGCCGGGGCCGTCCTGGTGCCCCCGCTCGCCGTGGTCGAGATGCCCGAGGAACGCAGCCTCGACGTCGACACCGCCGAGGACCTCGCCGCCGCCCGGGCGGCCCTGGAGGGCTAGGGCGCCCTACCCGCCCTCGGCGAGCGGCCGGTCGACGAAGCGCTTCTGCAGCCCGAGGTCCCACACCTCGTCCCCGCAGACGGCCTCGACGATCCGCGCGGCGGCGCCGACGGACCCGAAGTGCTCCTCGGGCCGGCTGCGCCCCGCCGCCCGGGCCTCCCGGATCGCGCCGGCCACCTCCGCGGCGACCGCCGGCACGTGCCGGACCGAGGCCGCCGGGGAGCGGTCGGTCTGCCGCGACCCGACGTCCACCGACGGCGTCCCGAGCACCGGCGCCTCCCGGACGCCGCTGCTGGAGTTGCCGACGACGACCTCGGCGTGCCGGACCAGCGTCAGGTAGGCGGGGAAGCGCATCGACGGCAGGCGGACGACGTCCGGGCGGCCGTCGAGGCGCTCGAGCGCGGCCCGGACGTCGTGGGTGCCCTCGTCGTTGTTGGGGTCGATGACCACCCACGAGCCGCCGGCGGCGAGCACGCCGTCGACGACCGCCTCGGCGTGCCGGCGGTTGAGCTCGAGCTCGGTGGTCACCGGGTGCAGCGCCAGGACGCCGTAGGGCGGGGCCGGGGTGCCGTAGTGGTCGCGCACCGGGGCCAGGTCCGAGTCCGCCGCCACCGCGAGCGCGTCGGCCTCCGGGCTGCCGACGACCAGCACCCGCTCGGCCTCCTCACCCAGCTGCAGCAGCCGGGCGCGGGCGTGGTCGTTGGCCACGAAGTGCACGTGGGCGTGCTTGCTCAGCGAGTGCCGGATGGCGTCGTCGATCGTCCCGGAGACCTCACCGCCCTCGACGTGGGCGACGCGGGTATTGGTGAGGCTGCCGGCCAGCGCCCCGGCCAGGGCCTCGACCCGGTCGCCGTGCACCAGCACCATGTCCGCCGACTCCGCGAGCAGCAGCCGGGTGATCGAGTTGATGCTGTTGGCCAGCACCAGCGCCATCGGCTCGTCCTCGACCTGGTTGGGCACGTGGTGCAGCGCCCGCAGGCCGGCCCGCTCGATCTCCCGCAGCGTGTAGCCGTACCGGTGCAGCAGGTGCATGCCGGTGACCACGAGCGAGAACTCGATGCCCGGGGCCGCCTGCAGCCCCAGGTAGACGTCGCGCATCTTGCCGAAGTCCGCGCGCGTGCCGGTGAGGCCGACGACGCGCCGGGGCCGTCCGAGAGCCGTCACGCTTCAGCCAGGTCGGACCACGCCACCTGCACGTCGGCGGGCAGGTCGCGGCTCGCCCGCCGGCCGAGCAGCTCGTCGTAGTGCTTGGCCACGACCTCGCCGGTGCCGGGGCGCTTGACCCACAGGTTGTCGACGGTGAACTCCTCACCGGCGCCGACCGGCTTGGTCGTCACGACGCAGGCGTAGGCGAAGTCGATGGTGGGCTGCTCCTCCGGGAGGATCTCCTTGCGCCCGCCGCGGGCCATGCCGAGCACGTCGGCGCCCTCGATGAGCCGGGCGAACTCCTCCGGGGTGCTCGAGATCGGGATGTCCGGCCCGCTCCAGGTCAGGTCCGAGGTGAAGTGCCGCTCGAGCACCGCGGCACCGACGGCGACCGCGCCGAGGCAGGCGTAGATCGACGTGGTGTGGTCCGACAGGCCCAGGACGGCGTCGGGGAAGGCCTCCCCCAGCTCGGTGATCCCGCCGAGGCGGACCTTCTCCGGCGGGGTCGGGTACATGCTCGTGCAGTGCATCAGCGCGAACGGCACCCCGCTGGCGCGCAGCAGCTCCACCGACGGGCGGATGGTGCTGACGTCGTTCATCCCGGTGCTCAGCAGCACCGGCTTGCCGAACGAGGCGATGTGCCGGACCAGCGGGTAGTTGTTGCACTCCCCCGAGCCGATCTTGAACGCGGGGACGTCGAGCTCGGCCAGCCGGTCGGCCGCGGCCCGGCTGAACGGCGTGGACAGCGCCAGCATCCCGCGCTCGTGCGCGTGGGCGAACACCTCGCGCTCCTCGCTCGCCGAGAGCGCACAGCGCTGCATCATCCCGTAGATCGACTCGTCGGCGTTCCCGGGCACGACGTCGTTGGGGATCATCTCGTCCTCGACGACGTGCGACTGGAACTTGACGCACTCCACCCCCGCGTCGGCGGCGTCGTCGATCATGCGGTGCATCCGGTCGAGGTCGCCGTCGTGGTTGATGCCGAGCTCGGCGATCACCAGAGGTCGCTCGCCGGGACCGACCCGGCGGGCGCCGATGGACAGGGTCCCCGGGGTGTTCGTCATGCCGCCACGGTACGAGCCGGACCCCCGCCGCCCGCGACTGCTGCGTCGCCCCAGCACCGCTGGTCACACCCGTCCCGTTTCGCCACGTGACGCGAGCCGGGCGCGGCTCACGGCACCTAGCATCGCCCTCAGCCTCCGGGTCGACGCCCGCCGCTCTCGACGGCAGCCGCACCCAGGCCGGCCCCGGTCACGACGGATCGGCGTCGTGTCCGCGCGGACGAGCACGAGGAAGGACCCCCGTGAGACGAGAGAACCCCGGAGCGGGTGGCGACCGGCAGCTGCCGGCGCGCCTGGACCCCCGGGCCGGCCGCGCCGGCTCTCCCCGCGCCCGGTCCCGCTCCCAGGCGGCGGACGAGCCCGCCGAGGAGGGTCCGGCGCCGCGCCGGCGCACCGGCCGCGCCGCCACCGCGGCTCGCGCCGTCGCCGGGGTGCTGTCGGTCGTGCTGCTCGCCGGGTCCGGCTGGGGCTGGTACCTCGGCCAGGTCGCCGAGGCGACGGTCAACCGCACCGACGCCATCCCGACCGACGGCAACGACGACACCGGGAACGCGCCCGAGGCGGTGAACCTGCTGCTGGTCGGCAACGACAGCCGCGCCAACCTCAGCGACGAGCAGCTGGCCAGCCTCAACGCCGGCACCGACTCGGGCATCAACACCGACACGATGATCCTGGTGCACATCCCGGCCGACGGGTCGCGCGCCTCCTTCGTCTCCTTCCCCCGCGACTCCTACGTGGAGATCCCCGGCTACGGGATGGACAAGCTCAACGCCGCCTACGCGTACGGCTACGCCGACACCCCGGAGACCGCCTCCACCGAGGTCCGCCAGGCCGGCGGGGCCCAGCTGCTGGTGCAGACGATCAGCGGGCTGACCGGCCTGCAGATCGACCACTACGCCGAGGTCGACCTGCTCGGCTTCTTCAACCTCAGCTCCGTCGTCGGCGGCGTCGAGGTCAACCTGTGCGAGGCCGTCGACGACTCCGAGTGGTCCGGCGCGGTGTTCCCCGCCGGCGTCCAGACGATCAGCGGCGCCGACGCGCTGAAGTTCGTCCGCCAGCGGCACGGCCTGCCCCGCGGCGACTTCGACCGGATCGTCCGCCAGCAGGTCTTCATCGCCGGCGTGCTGCGCAAGATGCTCTCCGACGAGGTCATGCTGAACCTGGGCAAGCAGCGGGAGCTGGTCGAGGCGGCGTCCCAGTCGCTGACCATCGACCAGGGCCTGGACCTGTTCCAGCTGGCCGAGCAGATGCAGTCGGTGACCGCCGGCAGCATCGAGTTCCAGACCATCCCCTACGTCGGCACCGACCGCGACGAGCAGGACCGCTCGATCATCCGGCTCGAGGACGAGGACACCCTCCACGCCTTCTTCGCCGACCTGTCCGCCGAGCCCGCGGCACCGGCCGGGACCACGCCCGCCGCGCCCGAGACGGTCGCGCCGTCCGCGGTGACCGTCGACGTCCTCAACGGCTCGGGCACCTCCGGGCTCGCCGCCCAGGCCGCCGCCGCGCTGGAGACCGCCGGGTTCGCCGTCGGGACGACCGGCAACGCCGACTCCTCCGGCTACGACACCACCGTCGTCCGCTACGCCGCCGGCGACGAGACCCTGGCCGCCACGCTGGCCGCGGCGGTGCCGGGCGCGGTCGTCGAGGAGGACGCGGACGCCGTCTCCGGCACCGTGCAGCTGGTGCTCGGCTCGGACTTCAACGCGGTGGGCCAGGCCGTCGACCCGGCCGCCCCGTCGGAGCCGGTCGAGGGCGAGGACGCCCGCACCGCGGCCGACACCGGCTGCATCAACTGAAGAGGGACCCTCCTGCCCCCACCGCTCGCGCGCTCGCGGCGGGCCCCTGCAGGAGGGCCGCCACCTGGGAGGCTCGAGGCATGCTCGACTCCCCACGGACCCCCGCCGACCTGCTCGCCGCGACGCTGCGCCGCGCACCGGCGGCGCCGCTGCTGACCTCCTACGACGACCTCGGCGGTGGGCGGGTCGAGCTGTCGGCGGCCACCCTGGCCAACTGGGTGGCCAAGACGGCGAACCTGCTGCAGGACGAGTTCGACGTCACCGGTGGCAGCACGGTCGCCGTGGCGCTGCCGGTGCACTGGCAGACCGCGGCGGTGCTGCTGGGGGTGTGGAGCTGCGGGGCCACGGTCCTCGACACCGCGGCCGAGGACGACGGCCGGCTCGACGACGCCGACGTCGTCCTGGCCGCGCAGGACCGGCTCCCGCCGCTCGAGGAGCAGGGGCTGCCCGAGCTGCTCGGCCTCTCCCTCCACCCGCTGGGGATGGGCATGACCGGCTACACCGGCCCGGCCCGCGACTTCGCCCTCGAGGTCCGCGGGCACGGCGACGTCTTCACCCCCTGGCAACGGCCCGACCCGGCCGCGCCCGGCCTGCTGCTGGGCGGCCTGGAGCTGACCCTCGGCGGCCTGGTGGACACCGCTCGCGAGCTCGCGCGGCGGCTGGGGCTGGTCGAGGGCGACCGGGTGCTGGTCGACGACCGCACCGCCGCCGAGGCCGGCCCGGTCGCGTGGCTGCTGGCCCCCCTGGCCGCCGGTGCGTCGATCGTGCTCGTCCGCTCCCCCGACCCCTCCCTGCTGCCGGGCCGCGCCACAGCGGAGAGGGTCACCGCTACGCTCGGCCGGACGATCGACGGCATCCGCGAGCTGGGCCGTTCTGCCTGACGCAGCTCCCCAGCCGCCCGGACGGACGGACGGTGTACCTGCATGGACAAGGTGGTCGGCAGCGCCGCTGAGGCGGTCGCGGACATCAGGGACGGCGCGGTGCTCGCCGTCGGCGGTTTCGGCTTGTGCGGCGTGCCCATCAAGCTGATCGACGCGCTGCTCGAGCAGGGCGCGTCCGGGCTGACGACGATCAGCAACAACTGCGGCGTCGACGACCAGGCGCTGGGCGTGCTGCTCTACGCCGGGCGCATCAGCCGGACGATCAGCTCGTTCGTCGGCGGCAACAAGGAGCTGGCCCGCCTCTACCTGTCCGGCCAGCTGACGGTGGAGCTGACCCCGCAGGGCACGCTGGCCGAGCGGCTGCGCGCCGGCGGCACCGGCATCCCGGCCTTCTACACCCCCACCGGGGTGGGCACGATGGTCGCCGACGGCGGCATCCCGGTGCACTACGACGCCGACGGCAACGTCGTCGAGACGTCCCGCCCCAAGGAGATCCGGGAGTTCGACGGCCGGCAGTACGTGCTGGAGACCGCGCTGACCGCCGACTTCGGCCTGGTCCGCGCCGCGGTCGGCGACCGGCACGGCAACCTGGTGTTCCACGAGTCCGCGCGCAACTTCAACCCGCTGGCCGGCATGGCCGGGCGGGTCACCATCGCCGAGGTCGAGGAGCTCGTCGAACCCGGCGAGATCCGACCTGAGGACGTGCACCTGCCCGGGGTCTTTGTCAACCGGGTGGTCGTCGTCGGCCCGGAGGGCAAGGGGATCGAGAACCGCACCACCCGCCCGCGCACCGACCGCTCCGCCGCGCCGGCCGCCGCCGGCGACGAGGCCACCGAAGGGGATGCCCGATGAGCCTGACCCGCGACCAGCTCGCCGCCCGGGTCGCCCTCGAGCTCGAGGACGGCCAGTACGTCAACCTCGGCATCGGGATGCCGACCCTGGTGCCGAACTTCGTCCCCGACGACGTGCACGTCGTGCTGCACTCGGAGAACGGCATCCTCGGCGTGGGCCCCTACCCCTTCGAGGGCGAGGAGGACCCGGACCTGATCAACGCCGGCAAGGAGACGGTGACGATCCTGCCCGGGGCCAGCTTCTTCGACTCCTCGCTGAGCTTCGGCATGATCCGCGGCCAGCACCTCGACGTGGCCGTGCTCGGCGCGATGCAGGTCAACCCCCGCGGCGACCTGGCCAACTGGCTGATCCCCGGCAAGATGGTCAACGGCATGGGCGGGGCGATGGACCTCGTCCACGGCGCCCGCACGGTGATCATCATGATGGAGCACGTCGCCCGCGACGGGTCGCCCAAGCTGGTCGAGGAGTGCACCCTGCCGCTCACCGGCAAGGCCTGCGTGGACCGGGTGGTCACGGACCTGGCCGTCGTCGACGTCACCCCCGGCGGCTTCCTGCTCCGCGAGACCGCCCCCGGCGTCAGCGTCGAGGAGGTCCAGGCCGCCACCGGGGCCCCGCTCACCGTCGCCGACGACGTCCGCGAGATGCCGCTCCCGGCTGCTGTGTGAGGGCACCCGGGGACACAGCCCCGCAGGTCACGGGGTCGACGGGCGCCCGCGAGGCGGTGCCGTGACCTTCTCGGTCGTCGCGCGGGACCCGGCGACCGGCGAGCTGGGCATCGCGGTGTCGTCGTGCATCCTCGCCGTCGGCCGGGCGGTGCCCAGCGCGCGGCCGGGGATCGGGGTGGTCGCGGTCCAGGCGCGCAGCCGGCGGGGCCTGGGCCAGTCGCTGATGGCCGGCCTCGCCGACGGCGCCGACCCGGCCGACCTGGTGCGCGCGGCGGCGCACGCGGCCGAGGACGTCGACCGGCAGATCGCCGTCCTCGACCCCACCGGTCGCGTCGCCGCCGACACCGGGCGCGGCTCGTTCCCGGTCAGCGGCCACCTGGTCGGCGACCAGATGAGCGTGCAGGGCAACATGCTCGCCTCACCGGAGGTGCTGCCGGCGATGGCGCAGGCCTACACCGCCGCCCGCGGCGACCTGCCCGACCGACTGCTCGCCGCGCTGACCGCCGGGCAGGACGCCGGCGGCGACGTCCGCGGCCGGCAGTCCGCGGCGCTGCTGGTGGTCAGCGGGACACCGGCCAGCGAGGAGGACGACGGCGTCCGGATGGACCTGCGGGTCGACGACTCGGGCGACCCGGTCGCGCAGCTGCGGATGCTGCGCAACCTGCAGCGCGCCTACGACGAGCGCGACTACGAGACCCTCGCGTTGTTCGCCCCGGAGGGCGCCCGCGACCTCTACGCCGCGCTGGCCGCCTCGCAGCGCGGGGACCGCGACGCGGCCCGGGCGGCGCTGGAGGCGCTGCGGGCCCGACCGGGCTGGGCGGCGTGGCTGGCCGCGATGGCCGGCGACACCCGGCTCGCGGGGGTGTCCCGGCTGCTCGAGTGAGGGCGGGGGGCTGGGCCAGCCCCCCGCCCTCCCCCGGCGGCCCCCGGCGCGGTCAGGCCGGTTCGACGCCGAAGGTCTGCGCCAGCCGCTCGATCTTGCGGGCGCGGCCGAGCCGGGGCTTGTCGCTGCCGTCGCGGATGACCCGGCCGCGGGCCTCGAAGTCGGCCAGGAAGTCCCGCGCCCACGCGACGTCCGACGGCGTAGGGCTGATGACCTCGTTGATCACCGGCGTCTGCTCGGGGTCCAGGCACAGCTTGCCGGTGAGCCCGAGGGAGACGGTGACGGCGGTCTGCTCGCGCAGCACCGGGTGGCTGCTGCTCACCGTCGGGCCGTCGATGGGCCCGGGCAGGCCGCCGATCCTGCTGGCCAGGACCAGCCGGGAGCGCGGGTAGGCCATGGCCAGGTCGTCGGCGCTGGTGCCGGTGTCGCGGCGGTAGTCACCGCTGCCGAAGGCCAGCCGGAAGGCGCCGCGGGCACGGGCGATGGAGACGGCCTCCTCGATGCCCAGCGCGGACTCGACCAGCGCCAGGACGGGCGTGGAGCCGCCGAGCCGGTCGGCGGTCTCGGTGACCTGCTCCCCGGCCTCGGTCTTGGCCAGCATCACGCCGAGCAGGCCGGGCGCCCCGGCGAGCTTGGCGACGTCGTCGTCCCAGAACTCCGTCGAGCGGTCGTTGATCCGCACCCAGGCCGACCGGTCGCCGCGCGAGAGCCACTCGATGACGCCGGCGCGGGCCTGGTCCTTGTGCGCTGGGTCCACCGCGTCCTCGATGTCGAGCACGATCTGGTCGGCTCGCGACTCCGAGGCCCGGTCGAACAGGTCGGTACGGGCACCGTTGACCAGCAGCCAGGAACGTGCGTCCTCCGGACCCACCTTGCGTTGTCTCACCACACCCCCATCCTCGTACCGTGTCCTGGGCCACTCGGGACCGGGGCGGGGGCGCAGGCGGCTCGGGCGGTGCGCTACCGGAGGAGGCTGCGGGCGATCACCATGCGCTGCACCTGGTTGGTGCCCTCGTAGATTTGGGTGATCTTGGCGTCGCGCATCATGCGCTCGACCGGGAAGTCCTGGGTGTAGCCGGCACCGCCGAAGAGCTGGACGGCGTCGGTGGTCACCTGCATGGCGACGTCGGAGGCGAAGGCCTTGGCCGAGGCGGAGACCCGGGTGACGTCGGGACGGCCCTGCTCACCGGCGGCCGCGGCGACGTAGACGAGGTGGCGGGCCGCCTCGATCTTCATCTCCATGTCGGCGAGCATGAACTGCACGCCCTGGAACTCGGAGATGGCCTTCCCGAACTGCCGGCGCTCCTTGACGTAGGCCACCGAGGCGTCGAGCGCGCCCTGGGCGATGCCGACGGCCTGCGCGCCGATGGTCGGCCGGGTGAAGTCCAGCGTCCGCAGCGCGGTCTTGAAACCGGTGCCGGGCTCGCCGATGACCCGGTCGGCCGGGATGGTGCAGTCGGTGAGGTAGAGCTCGCAGGTGGGCGATCCCTTGATGCCCATCTTGCGCTCCTTGGGACCGACCGCGAAGCCGGGGTCGTCGCGGTGGACGGCGAAGGCGGAGATGCCGTTGGCGCCCTTCTCCGGGTCGGTGACCGCCATGACCGTGTACCACTCGGAGACCCCGGAGTTGGTGATCCAGGCCTTGGTGCCGTTGAGCACCCAGCTGTCGCCGTCGAGCCGGGCGCGGGTCCGCATCGCGGCGGCGTCGGAGCCGGCCTCCCGCTCGGAGAGCCCGTAGCTGATCATCGCGTCGCCGGCGGCGATCGGCCGCAGCACCCGCTGCTTGAGGTCCTCGGACGCCGAGAGGATGACCGGCATCGAACCGAGCTTGTTGACCGCCGGGATCAGCGAGGCCGACGCGTCGACCCGGGCGACCTCCTCGATGACGATGCAGGTCGCGATCGCGTCCGCGCCCTCCCCGCCGTAGGCCTCGGGGATGTGGGTGGCGTGGAAGCCGGCGGCGGTCAGCGCCTTCTGCGCCTCGATCGGGTAGCGGGAGTCGGCGTCCACCTCGGCGGCGTACGGGGCGATCTCCCGCTCGGCGAGGTCGCGGACCGCCTCGCGGACCGCCTCGTGCTCCTCGGTCAGGGCGTACAGCCCGGCAGCGTTGTTACCCACGGGTAGATCCTAGGGCTGGCGGCGACTCAGGAGGAAGCGAGCCGCTCCTGCAGCGTGGCGTCCCGGGCGGCGACGGACTCGGCGAGGTCGGCCTGGAACCGCTCGACCGCGGCCCGCAGCTCCGGGTCGCCGGCGGCGAGGATGCGCACCGCGAGCAGTCCGGCGTTGCGGCCGCCCCCGATGGAGACCGTCGCGACCGGCACCCCGGCGGGCATCTGCACGATCGACAGCAGGCTGTCCAGCCCGTCGAGGCGGTCCAGCGGCCGGGGGACGCCGATCACCGGCAGCGGCGTGGCCGCGGCGACCATCCCGGGCAGGTGGGCCGCTCCCCCGGCGCCGGCGATGACCACCCGCAGGCCACGACCGGCGGCGCTCTCGGCGTACTCGAGCATCCGGCGCGGGGTGCGGTGCGCGGAGACGACGTGCGCCTCGTACGGGACGCCGAACTCGGTCAGCGCCGCCGCCGCGGGTTCCATCACCGGCCAGTCGGAGTCGCTGCCCATGACGATGCCGACGATCGGGTCCACGCGGGGCTCCTCGCTGCTCGGTCGGGGTCAGTGCTCGGTCGGGAAGGCGAACGCCGGGTCGACCTCGCCGTCGGCCAGGTAGCGGGCGGCCGCGGTGGCCCGGGCGCGCACCTCGTCGAGGTCGGTGCCCAGCGCGGTCACGTGGCCCAACTTGCGGCCGGGGCGCTGCCCCTTGCCGTACCAGTGCAGCTTCACGTCGGGCCAGTGGGCCATCAGGTGGTGCACCCGCTCGTCGAGGCCGGGGCCGGTCCAGCCCTCCTCGGTGGCGCGCCCGCCGAGCACGTTGGCCATCACCACGACCGGCGCGGCCATCGCCGTGGCACCCAGCGGGTAGTCGAGGACGGCGCGCAGGTGCTGCTCGAACTGGCTGGTCCGCGAGCCCTCGATGGTCCAGTGCCCGGAGTTGTGCGGCCGCATCGCCAGCTCGTTGACCAGGACGCCGTCCGCCGTCTGGAACAGCTCGACGGCCATGACCCCGACGACGCCGACCCGGTCGGCCACCCGCACCGCGAGCTCCTGGGCGGCGGTCGCGGTGTCCTCGTCCAGCCCGGGCGCGGGCGCGAGCACCTCGGTGTTGATGCCGTCGCGCTGCACGGTCTCGACCACGGGCCAGACGGAGACCTGCCCGAAGGGCGAGCGGGCGACCAGCGCGGAGAGCTCCCTGACCATCGGGACCCGCTGCTCGGCGAGCAGGACGTCGTACCGGGCGAGGAGCTCGGCGACGTCGTCCGGCCGGTCGACGACGAACACCCCGCGCCCGTCGTAGCCGCCGCGCGGCGTCTTGACGACCACCGGCCAGCCGTGCCGGTCACCGAAGGCCGCGACCTCGTCGACGGAGGCGACCTCGGCCCAGGCCGGCTGCGGCTCGCCGGCGGCGGCCAGCGCCCGGCGCAGGACCAGCTTGTCCTGCGCGTGCACCAGCGCGTCGGGGCCGGGGGCGACCCGGTGACCGGCCGACTCCAGAGCGCGCAGGTGCTCGGTGGGCACGTGCTCGTGGTCGAAGGTGACCACGGTGGCGCCGTCGGCGAGGGCGAGGAGGGCGTCGAGGTCGCGGTGGTCGCCGAGGCGGACGTCGGCGGCCACCAGCGCGGCGGACTCGTCGGGGCCGGTGGAGAGGACCCGCAGCGACTGGCCGAGCGCGATGGCTGCCTGGTGGGTCATCCGGGCCAGCTGGCCACCGCCGACCATGGCGACGACGGGCAGTCCGGTGCGCGGGTCGACGGGGGTGGCCACGGGCACCCACCCTAGAGGTGGCTCCCGGCGGGCTCAGCCGAGCGCGGCGAGCGAGCGGCCGATGCGGCCGCCGACCGCGGCGGCCACGGCCGGGGTCGGGTGGACACCGTCCGGTGAGGCGCCGAAGGCGAACGCCCCGCCGGCGTCGACCTCGCCCCACGGGTCCAGGTAGGTCCAGCCGTTGCGGCTGGCCAGGTCCGCGAGCGCGGCGTTGTACCCGTTGCGCGCCGCCGCGCGCGGGTCGTTGGGCGCGATGGCGACGACCACGACGGTCGGCGCGCCGGCGGCCGCCACGACGCCCTCGATGTCGGCGGCCGACTGCTCCCACGGGAGGCCGCGGACCAGGTCGTTGGTGCCGGCCATCACGACGAGCACGTCGGCCGTCCAGTCGGTGCGCTCGACGCCGGCCAGCATGTCCGCGGTGGTGGCCCCGGGGATCGCCCAGCCGGCCACGAGGTCGAGGCCGCTCTCCTGCTCGGCGGCCGGCAGCCAGGAGGCATCCCCCTGGACGCGGTCACCGACGAGCGGCTGCGACACGTCCGTGGCGCCGGCGGTGATCGAGTCGCCGACCGCGGCGAAGGTGCGCGGCTCGGCGGCGGCGCTCGTCGCGGGCGCCGCGCTGCTGGGCGGCGCGGGCGTCGGGGCGGCCGGCTGCGCGTCGTCCGGCGACGGGCCGCAGCCGGCCACGACGGCCGGCAGGACGACGGCCACTGCCGCCCGCAGGAGGGCCCGTCGAGGGCGGAGCCGCGTCACGCGACGAGTCTCGGTCACCAGGCCGTGCGGCGCGGGGGAGGCGGCCCGCCGGCGCCGTCAGGCGCTCAGCGTCCGCTGCGCCGGCACCGGAGCGGCGGGCTGCGCCGGCGGGACCTCGGCGTTGCGCCCGGCGAGCAGGGCCGCCGTGGCCGGCGTCAGCGGCCGGTCGCCCCGGACGACGGCGACCCGCGCCTGGGCCGGCGCCAGCTGCGCCGCGGTCTCGGCCGGACGGCGGGCCGGGACGACCCGGCGCAGCTGCTGGCGGGCCGGCTCCTCGACGAACCGGTGGGCGAGGTGGGCCAGGACGAACGTCGAGAGGAGCACGGGGGCGAGCAGCAGCGCCCACAGCGAGGTGCCGGCGGCGATCCTCGGCCACCAGTCCATGAGGGTCCAGAAGACCTCGAACACCGGGATGTGCACCAGGTAGAGGCCGAAGGAGATCCGGCCACCGTGCACCACCGGCCCCCGGGACAGCAGGGCGCTCAGGCCGGTGCGGGAGAGGGCGAGCGCGCCGACGAGCACCGGGAAGAAGACGACGACGATGCCGCCGAACGCGGAGTGGTCGTTGTCGATCCCCCGCCAGTCGCCCCACCACAGGCCGACGGCGATGGCGCCGACGCTGGCCAGGGCCCAGGCGGCGGCGGCCTCCTCCACCCGCGGCGTCCGGCGCACCCGCCGGACCACCAGGCAGGTCAGGGCGCCGGCCAGGAAGGCCGCGCCGATGCGCAGCAGCCAGGACCAGGCGATCACCGGCCCGCCGTGGACGTAGGTGGTGTAGCCCAGCGGCACCATCAGCAGGACGGCGGTGGCGCCGAGCAGCACCAGGGGCGCGTTGCGGATGCGCCACAGCAGCACCGCGACCAGCGGGAAGGCGACGTAGGCCAGCCACTCGGCGCTGATCGACCACGCCGAGCCCATCCACGACTCGCCGCCCGAGGCGGGGTGCCACCACAGCTGGACCATCGTGAGCTGCAGGAGGAAGTGCCAGACGTCGAGCACCGGCTGCTGGACCTGGTAGGCGACGACCCCGTCGGTGACCCGGGTGGCCTTGACCAGCAGCCAGCCGCCGTAGACGACGGTGACCAGCGCGTACACGGGCCAGATCCGGCACACCCGGGCCCACAGGAAGGTCCCCGCCTCGCGCACCGAGGGCCGGCGGCCGACGCGCTCGAGGTAGGTCAGCGTGATCACGAAGCCGCTGAGGACGAAGAAGAGGTCCACGCCGGTGGCACCGGCACGGATGACCGGCCGGAGCGGCTCCCAGTAGCCGTCGTAGCCGAGGCCGGGCGTGAAGTGGAAGTGGTAGACGACCACCCAGACGGCCGCGACCGCCCGCAGCCCGGTCAGCGACCGGATCTCCCCCGACCCGACCGACTGCTCGCCGTCGGTCCCCGTCGCGTGGGCACGTGTGGACACGCGGTCCTCCTCTGTCGGGCCGTCGATGACGAGGCGATTACGTCTCGTGACAGAACGTAACTCGACCGCTGGGGTGTGTTGAGTCGACGACCCACCAGAGTCCGCGACCGGATCCGGCAACAGGTGACGAACCGGCTCCCCTCCCGCGCGCCTGCTGGACACCGGTGGCGGCAGCGGATCGGACCGCCGGGCACCGGCCCCGTGCTCGTCGCCCGGTGCGGGATGCCGCCGGCGCGTACCCTGGCGCTTCGTGACTGCCGTCCCCGCGCCCACGCAGCCCCGCAGCCGCTCCCTGTGGTCCGTCGTCCGTCACCTCGGGGCGTTCGGCGTCGTCGGCGGCATCGGCTTCGTGATCGAGGTGGGGCTGTTCCAGCTGCTCTACGGGCACCTCGGCAGCGGCGCGGTCGTCGCGAAGGCGGTGGCGACCATCGTGGCGATGACCGTCGCCTTCTTCGGCCACCGCCACTGGTCGTTCGCCCACCGGGCGCGCACCGGGTTCAAGCGCGAGTACCCGATGTTCCTGGTCATCAACGGGCTGACGCTGCTGATGGGCCTGGGGATCGTCGCCTTCGCCCGGTACGGCCTCGACCTGACCAGCGCCTGGGCCCTGCAGGGCGCCAACCTCGTCTCCATCGCCGTGGGCACCGTCGTGCGCTACCTCCTGTACCGCCAGTGGGTCTTCCCCGCGGCTGATCCCGCCGCCTGACCTCGGGTCCCACCCGGCCGGGTCCGGCAGCGGGGCCGGACGACGCGCCGCCCGGGGCGCCGCGCGACCGGCTGGGTCGCACCGGCCGTGCTCCGCGCCGGCCCGGTGGCGGGTGCCCGTGGTCCGCGTGACCGGTCCGGTCCGCGGCGGGTCCCGGCGCCCGGTGAGCTGAGCTCGCCTTCGCGGACGTCGGGCCTCAGCCGCGCGGGCCGGCGGCCCACCGGTCCCCGGCGACCAGCCGGGCGCTCGCGGAGAGGCCTGCCGGAGCCGCGGCCCGCGGCCGCGGCGGCGTGTCGAGGGGCCACGGACGGGCGGAGACGCCGGACAGCGGCGGCACCCGGCGCGCGGTGGCGGGCTCCCCCGTGGGCGTCGGGACGGCGGTCGGGAGCGACCGACGCGCCGGAGCCGCCCCGACCGCACGCGGGCCGCTCCAGAGGCGGACCAGCCGGCGACGGGCCGGCTCCTCGATCCCGTGGTGGAGTGCGGCGGCACTGAGGAAGGACACGACGACGAGAGCGGGGACGAGCAGCACCACGCCGGGGGCGCGCGCCCCGGCAGCCGACGCGTGGTGCCAGATGACGCCCAGGCCGATGTCCTTCACCAGTGCGTGCGTCAGGTAGAGGCAGTAGGAGACGCGGCCGCCGTAGACCATGGCGTCCCGCGCCAGGAACCGCGCGAGCCGACCGTCGGTCAGCGCCAGGCCGGTGATGAGCACCGGCCAGCACAGCACGGCCACTCCGCCGTACACGCCCACGTGGCCGCCCGCGAGGACGTCCTGGGCGGTCCGCCAGTGGGCCCAGAGGAGCACGGTGCCGACCGTGGCGAGGGCGCCGAGGGTGAGGGGCTGCCCCCAGCGCCGGCCGCGCTCGGTGTCCTCCAGGTCGGCGGAGGCACAGGCGGCCAGCATGCCGGCGGTGAAGCTGCAGGCGATGCGCAGCAACCAGTACATCTCGACGTCGTCGGTGCCGTGCAGGAAGGACGTCACGGCCAGCGGCGACATCGCCGCGGTCGCGAGGACGAGGGTGGCCGCCGGGTGCGCGCGCAGGAGGGGACGCACCGCCAGGGCGAGGAGCGGGAAGGCGAGGTAGGCCAGCCACTCGGCGCTGATCGACCAGCCCGGCGTGACGTAGCTGGTCCCGAGCAGGGACTCCGCGCCCCACATCTGCGTCATCGTGAGCTGGCGCAGCAGCGACACCACGTCGATCGGCGGGTAGAGGTCCGCGACGCGGCCTCGGAGGCCCATCAGGTCGGCCGTGACGAACCAGGCACAGGCGAGCAGCGTGACCGTGGCCCAGGCCGGCCACACCCGGGCGAAGCGGTTGGCCACGAACCGGGCCGCCCCCGCGGTCGACCAGCGCTGGCCGAACTGCTCCAGGTAGCCGCGCGCGATGACGAAGCCGCTGAGCACGAAGAACAGCTCCACCCCGATCCAACCGGCGCTCAGGACGGCGATGGCCCCGGGGAGCTGCTCCAGGTAGGGCGTCAGCTCGGGGACGAAGTGGTACAGGACCACCCACATCGCCGCGACGATGCGCAGCCCGGTCAGCGCCCGGATCTCGGACCGCGACCGGCGCACGGCACCCGTCGCCGGTGGGCGGGGCGCGGCTGTGCGCGGTGCGACGGACATCGGCGTCTCCCGGGGAGGACGTGGAGGCGTGCTCCGGACCTGTGGACCCCCTGGACGCTAGTGACGGTCCGTGCACGGGTGTTGACTCGAAAAGCACCGAAAGACCCCGCCTCTGGGGCGAGAACTGCCAGACTCCGTGCTCCTCCGTCACACCCCTCCCGGCCGTCCCGCCGGCCCCGTCCGCCGGTCGGGGGTCAGCCGGCCAGACGGGACCCGTGCCGGCCGGCGACGACCTCCAGCCGGGTGGGGATGCGGGTGCGCAGCTCCTCCAGGTGGCTGATGACGCCGACCGTGCGGCCGCCGCGGCGCAGCTCGTCGAGCACGTTCATGACGGCGTCGAGGGCCAGCGCGTCGAGCGTGCCGAACCCCTCGTCGACGAACAGCGTGTCCATCTGGATGCCGCCGGCCTCGGCGGTGACGACGTCGGCGAGACCGAGGGCCAGCGCCAGCGACGCCATGAAGCTCTCCCCGCCGGAGAGGGTCTTCGTCGGCCTGCGGGTGCCGGTGTACTCGTCGAAGACGTCCAGCCCCAGCCCGCCGCGGGCCCCGTGCCGGGCCTGCGCGTCGCTGTGCAGGAAGGTGTACCGGCCCGCGGACATCTCCTGCAGCCGCCGGCTGGCGACCTCGGCGACCTGCTCGAGCCGGGCGGCCAGCACGAAGGACTGCAGCCGCATCCGCAGCGTGTTGGCGCCGCGGCCGTTGACCAGGTCGGCCAGGCCGGCGACCCGCCCGGCCCAGGCGCGGCGCTCGGCGAGCTGCACCTCGGCGGAGACCACGTCCCCGGCCAGGGCGTCGAGGGCGCCCGCGCAGCGCCGGGCCTGCTCCAGCGCGGCGACCGCCTCCTCCCGCCGGGCGGTCAGCTCCGCGCAGCGCTGCTGCAGCGCGGCGACGTCGGGCCGCGGGGGCAGGTCGGTGAGCTCCGGGTCGGCGAGGGTGGCGGCGACGACCGAGCGGGCCTCGTCGTGCTCCCGCAGGCGGCGCTCGAGCCGGGTCAGCTCCCCGGCGTCGAGCAGGGCGTCCGCGGCGTCGCGCAGGTCGGCGAACCCGGCGGTCGCGGCCCGCTCCCCCGCGGTCGCCCGCGCGGTTCCGGCGGCCGTGCGGGCGCGCAGCTCCTCGGCCTCGGCGGACAGCACCGCCTCGCAGCGCTCCGCGGCCTCGGTCAGCCGCCGGACCCGCGCCGGCAGGTCGGCGTCCTCCCCGCGGGCGGCGTCGAGCCGTGCGGTGAGCTCGGTCAGCGCCTCGGCGCGGCCGTCCCGCTCGGCGGTGCGCCGCTGCAGCTCCTCCCGGTCGGCGGCGAGCTGCGCGGCCGCGGCGTCGCGGCCGGCCTCGCGGGCGGCCAGCTCCCGGCGGGCGGCCTCGACGCCCCCGGCGAGCGCGGCGACCTCGTCCCGCTCGGCGCGGGCCTGCTCGGCGCGGGCGGCCAGCTCGGCCGCCGGCAGCTCCCCGGCCCGCTCGAGGAGGACGGCGAGCTGCCGCTCCCGGTCCTCGACGGCCCGGCGGGCATCGGCGGTGCGCTCCTCGGCCGCGTCGACGACCGCCCGCGCCCGCTCCTCGTCGTCGGCGGAGACCCGCGGGCCGGTGTGCGTGGCCGGCCGCGGGTGCTCCGTGGCGCCGCACACGGGGCAGTCGGCACCGGGCGCCAGGCCCGCCGCGAGCTCGGCGGCCATGCCGTCGAGGCGGGCGGCGCGCACCTCCACGAGGGCCTCGCGGGCGTCGACCCACGCGGTGCGCGCGGCCTCCGCGGTCTCCCGGGCCGCGGCGAGGTCGGCGGCGACCCGCTCGGCGCGGGTGGCGGCGTCCAGTGCCGTGCGGGCGGCGTCGGCGGCGGCGGCGAGGCCCGGCAGCCGGGCGGCGGCAGCCGAGGCGGCGTCGAGCCGGCGCTGCGCGGCGGCGACGCGGTCGGGCCAGCCCGCCGCGGTGCGGGCGCCCTCCTCGCAGCGGGCCGTGAGCGCCTCGACGTCCCGGCCCAGCCGGGTGAGCTCGCGGGCCAGGCCGGCAGCCCGGTCGGCCTCGGGCACCAGGGCGCGGGCCGCCGCGGCCTCGTCCCGCAGCCCGCGGGCCACGAGCGTGTCGGCGTCGCGCTCGTCGGCCACCTCGGCCCACGCGGCGCGCGCCGACCCCAGGGCGGCGGCCGCGGCCTCGGCGGCCAGCGCGGTCCGGCCGGCGGTCTCCAGGACGTCGCGCAGCGCCTCGGCCCGGCGTCCGGCGTCGGCCCGGGTCCGCAGCGGGCCGAGCTGCTCCTCCTCGGCGGTGAGCCGGGCCAGGTCGCCACGGGCGCGGTCGCGTCGGGCGTGCCGGTCGGCCAGGGCCCGGGCGTCGGCCAGCTCGGCGTCCAGGCGGGCGCCCTCCGCGGCCGCGGCCTGGGCCGCCGTGGTGGCGGCGGTGAGGTCACCGGCGGCCCGGGTGCGCACGGCGGCGACCCACCCGTTGACCGAGGCGCCGGGCTGGGCGCCGACCAGCTCGGGGGCCAGCTCCTCGGGCACCGCGACGTCGGCGATCTGGGCCACGCGGTGCAGCAGGGTGCTGATCCGGTGCCGGTCGGCCCGCAGCGTCTCCTCGGCGGCGCGACGCTCGGCGGCCAGCCAGTCCTCGGCGCGGGCGAAGCGGCCCACGTCGAAGAGGGTGCGCAGCAGCCTGGCGCGGTCCTCGGGCTCGGCGCGCAGGAAGCGGGCGAAGTCGCCCTGCGGCAGCAGCACCACCTGGCAGAACTGCTCGGCGGACAGGCCCAGCCGCACCCGCAGGTACTCCGAGCCCTCGTCGATGCGGGTGCTCACCGGCTGCCACGCGGCACCGTCCCAGCGCTGCACGGTGAGCCGGGCCTGCTCGGTCGTCTCGCCGGCGCCGCGCTTCTTCGGCCGGGTCTGCTCGGGCCGGCGGACGACCAGCAGCCGCTCGCCGGCCAGGGTGAGCTCGCAGGAGACCTCGGTGCGGGTGGCGGGGTCGGCGTGGTCGCTGCGCAGCCGCTTCTCCTCGCCGCGGGCCCCCGGGACGGTCCCGTAGAGGGCGTAGACGACGGCGTCGAGCAGCGTCGTCTTGCCCGCGCCGGTGGGGCCCCACAGCAGGAAGAGCCCGTCGCGGGCGACGGCGTCGACGTCGACGGTCTCGGTGCCGGCGAACGGCCCGAACGCGGTGATCGACAGGGAGTGCAGCCTCACCGGGCGAGCTCCTCGCGGGCCGCCGCGCCCAGGGCCCGGACCAGCAGGTCGCGCTCGGCGTCGGTCATCCCGACGCCGTTGCGGACGTGGGTGACGAACTCCCCGGCGACCTCCAGGTCGCTGCGGCCGCGCAGCCGCTCCTGGTAGCTGCGCCCGTCGCCACCGCCGGAGCCACCGGTCCACTCCAGGTGCACGCAGTGCGGGAAGCGGGTCTGCAGCTGCCGCATCGGGTCCGAGGGGCGCACGTCGTCGGTCAGCCGGGCGGAGACGAAGTGCTCCTCGACGCACGCGTGGGCCGGGTCGGCGAGCAGCTCGTCGAGGGTGCCGGTGAGCACGGTCAGCGGACGCGGGGTGGGCAGCGTCAGGGCGCGCACGCCGGCCAGCCCGGCGGCGTCCAGGTCGACCAGCCACACCTGCTTCTCCTGCCCGGCCTCGCCGAAGGAGTACGCCAGCGGCGACCCGCTGTAGCGCAGCCGCTCGGTGATCGTCTGCGGCCGGTGCAGGTGCCCGAGGGCGACGTAGTCGACCCCGTCGAACACCGGTGCGGGCACCAGGTCGACGCCACCGACGCAGATGTCGCGCTCGCTGTCGCTGGGCACCCCGCCGCCGACGAAGGCGTGCGCCAGCACGACCGACCGGGCGCCGGGGCGCAGGAACAGGTCGCGGCGCACCCGCTCCATCGCCTCGGTGAGCACCGCCTCGTGGGACCGGGCGCCCGGCAGACCGAGCTCGTGCCGGGCGATCTCCGGCTCCAGGTACGGCAGCCCGTAGACGGCCACCTCGCCGTGCTCGTCGCGCAGCAGCACCGGCTCGTCGAGCCCGGCGGTGGTGGCGCGCACGTGCAGCCCGGCGGCCGAGAGCAGGCCGGAGAAGGTGCCCAGGCGGCGCCCGGAGTCGTGGTTGCCCGGCGTCAGGACGACGGCCGCCCCGGCCCGCAGCAGCCGCCCGACCACCCGGTCGAGCACGCCGGTCGCGTCCGCCGAGGGCACCGCGCGGTCGTACACGTCACCGGCGACGACCACGACGTCGACCGCCTCGGCGCCCACGACGTCGGCCAGCCCGGAGAGCACCTCCTCCTGCTCACGCAGCAGGTCGGCGCCGTGCAGGGAGCGGCCGATGTGCCAGTCGGAGGTGTGCAGCAGCCGCATGGGCGCAGAAGGTAGGTCGGGGTGCTGACAGAAGTGCCCAGCCACGCCGTGACGGGCCCGTCACACCCGGCTCAGAAGCGGGTCGTGCGGTGCCCGGCGGTCCAGCCGGCGGGGGTCCAGCCGTCGTCGTCCCACCCGTCGCGCGGCAGCGGGGCACCGGCACCGCCGCGCCGGTCGGCGTCCTCCTCCAGCAGGGCGAACAGCAGCTGCTGGACGCCTTCGCAGTCGGGCACCCGCTCGAGCACGGTGGTCCCGCCCTCCCCCAGGGTCTCGATGGTGAGCGTCCCCGAGCGGACCAGGCGCTGGCCCAGCGTCTGCCGGTAGGAGACGTCGGCGATCCGGGACAGCGCGATGTCGCGCCCGCGCCGGGCGAGGACGCCCTCGCGCAGCAGCACCCGGTGGGTCGTGACGACGTGGTGGGTGGTGCGCCAGCGCAGCACCGGCCGGACGACGGCGACGACGAGGACCACCAGCGCGAGCCCGGCGAGCACCGTCCGCACGGTGCCCTGCGAGGCCCCGGCGGGCACCAGCGCCGCGCCGAACGAGGTACCGCCCACGACGAGCAGCAGGACGAGGACCGGACGGACGAGGGTCAGCCAGTGGGGGTGCAGGTGCCGGACGACCTCTTCGTCCTCGGCGAGCAGCTTGTCCGGGTAGGGCACGCGG
Organism: Geodermatophilus siccatus; assembly: GCF_900103785.1. Taxonomy (GTDB): domain Bacteria; phylum Actinomycetota; class Actinomycetes; order Mycobacteriales; family Geodermatophilaceae; genus Geodermatophilus; species Geodermatophilus siccatus. The sequence continues at coordinate 454,407 of NZ_FNHE01000001.1, forward strand.
ACAGGATGGCGGAGGACGACCCTCCGATCACCGCTCCCGCGCCGGTGCGCGCACGTGTCGCACGTCGCCGCTGGCCAGTTCCACCACGCCCTGCGTCGTCCCGACGACGAGCCGGCCGTCCCAGTCGACCGACTCCGCGACCCCCTCGAGCGTGGAGCCGTCGGGCAGCGTGACGACGACGTCCGCGCCGACCGTCGAGCACCACGCCAGGTAGTCGCGGGCCAGCCCGCTGGACACCGGGTCGCCGAGCGCCTGCGCCCACGCGAGGTAGCGGCGCTCGAAGGTCCGCAGGAACTGCAGCAGGACCGCCGCGCGGTCGACCGGCCGCCCGGCCTCGAGCGCGAGGGAGGTGCCGGTGTCGGGCAGCTCGTCGGCCCGGGTGGAGACGTTGAGGCCGACGCCCACGACGACCGCCCCGCTGCCGACCTCGGCGAGGATGCCGGCCAGCTTCGCGCCGCCGGCGGCGAGCAGGTCGTTGGGCCACTTCAGCGAGGTGCGCACGCCCGGCACCTCGCCCACAGCCTCGGCCAGGGCCACGCCGGTGAGCAGCGGCAGCCACCCGCGGCGCGCGCTCGGGACGTCGGGGCGCAGCAGGAACGAGACGGTGACGCCCGCGCCCGGCGGGGAGGTCCAGACCCGGTCCAGCCGCCCACGGCCGGTCACCTGGTGCTCGGCCGCGAGGACCGTCCCCTCGGGGGCGTCCTCGGCCGCGGCCGCGAGGAGAGCGGCGTTCGTGGAGCCGATCTCGGGTACCACCTCCAGCGAGCGCCACAGGGCGCTCCCGGGGGTCAGCGCAGCCGCCAGCGACCGGCCGTCGAGCGGGGCCCGGGAGGGGTCGGAGGAGGCGGACGGCAGCGTCTCGGGCACTCTTCTACGCTACGGAACCCGTGAGCGAGGGAGCTCACTCCCGGGCACGGCAGCGCGTCGACGCGACCGACGAGCCCCAGCGAGGAGAGGTGCGTGAGCGAGCTTGCGAGCTCACCGATGGACGCAGCAGCGCGGCGCGGACGCGCCGACGAGCGCAGCGAGGAGAGCACGTGAGCGCGGCTGAACTGGAGAGCGCCGGGGACTCCGTCCCCGGCGACGTCGACATCCACACGACCGCCGGCAAGCTGGCGGACTTCGAGCGACGCGTGCAGGAGGCCACCCACGCGGGCTCCGAACGCGCCGTGGAGAGGCAGCACGCCGCGGGCAAGATGACCGCCCGCGAGCGGATCGAGGCGCTGCTGGACCCGGGCTCGTTCACCGAGCTCGACGAGTTCGCCCGCCACCGCTCCACCAACTTCGGCATGGAGTCCAAGCGGCCCTTCGGGGACGGCGTCGTCACCGGCTACGGCACCGTCGACGGGCGCCCGGTCTGCGTCTTCTCCCAGGACGTCACGGTGTTCGGCGGCAGCCTCGGCGAGGTCTACGGCGAGAAGATCGTCAAGGTCCTCGACCTGGCCATGCGCAACGGCTGCCCGATCATCGGCATCAACGAGGGCGGCGGCGCGCGCATCCAGGAGGGCGTGGTCTCCCTCGGCCTCTACGGCGAGATCTTCCGGCGCAACGTGCACGCCTCGGGCGTCATCCCGCAGATCTCGCTGGTGATGGGCGCCGCGGCCGGCGGGCACGTCTACTCCCCCGCGCTGACCGACTTCGTCGTGATGGTCGACCAGACCAGCCAGATGTTCATCACCGGCCCCGACGTCGTGAAGACCGTGACCGGCGAGGACGTCAGCCTGGAGGAGCTCGGCGGCGCCCGCACGCACAACACCAAGTCCGGTGTCGCGCACTATCTGGCCGAGGACGAGTCCGACGCCCTCGACTACGTCAAGGCGCTGCTGTCCTACCTGCCGAGCAACAACCTCGACCCGCTGCCGGCCCTCGAGGTCGCGCCGGCCGACACCACGCACGACGGGGTCACCGACGACGACCGCGAGCTCGACACGTTCGTCCCGGACTCGGCCAACACCCCCTACGACATGCACACCGTCATCGAGCACGTGCTCGACGACGGCGAGTTCCTCGAGGTGCAGCCGCTGTTCGCGCCCAACATCGTCGTCGGCTTCGGCCGGGTCGAGGGGCGGCCGGTCGGCGTCGTGGCCAACCAGCCCACCCAGTTCGCCGGCACGCTCGACATCGATGCCAGCGAGAAGGCGGCGCGCTTCGTGCGCACCTGCGACGCCTTCAACATCCCGGTGCTGACCTTCGTCGACGTCCCCGGCTTCCTGCCCGGGACCTCCCAGGAGTGGGAGGGGATCATCCGCCGCGGCGCCAAGCTGATCTACGCGTACGCCGAGGCGACCGTCCCGAAGATCACCGTGATCACCCGCAAGGCCTACGGCGGCGCCTACGACGTCATGGGCTCCAAGCACCTCGGGGCCGACCTCAACCTCGCCTGGCCGACCTCGCAGATCGCCGTCATGGGCGCCCAGGGCGCGGTCAACATCCTCTACCGGCGGGAGCTGGCCGACGCGGACGACGCCGACGCGCGCCGCGCCGAGCTCATCACCGAGTACGAGGACGCGCTGCTCTCGCCGTACATCGCGGCCGACCGTGGGTACGTCGACCAGGTGATCCGCCCGTCGGAGACCCGCATCGAGATCACCAAGGGGCTGCGCCTGCTGGCCAACAAGCGCCAGACCCTGCCCCCGAAGAAGCACGGGAACATCCCGCTGTGAGCGAGTCGGACCGCCCCCTGCTGCGGGTCGTCACGGGCGAGCCCTCGGCCGAGGAGCTCGCCGCACTCACCGTCGTCGTCGCCGCCCTGTCGCAGCGGCGCACCCGCCGCCGGCCGACCCCGGTCGGGACCTGGGCGTCGTTCGGGGACCTCCACCGGCGCCCGCTGCGTCCCGGACCCGGTGGCTGGCGCGCCTCAGGGAGGTACGCATGAGCGTGGACCGCCGTCTGGTGCTGGCCTCGGCGTCCCCCGCCCGGCTGGGCCTGCTGCGCCAGGCCGGGCTGACGCCCGAGGTCGTCGTGAGCCAGGTCGACGAGTCGTCGGTGCAGGCCGCGCGGGTCGGCGAGCTGGTCGCGCTGCTGGCCGCCGCCAAGGCCAAGGCCGTCGCCGAGCAGGAGACCGACGCGCTCGTCGTGGGCGCCGACTCGCTGCTGGAGTTCCGCGGCCAGGCGCTGGGCAAGCCCACCGACACGCACGACGCCCGGGACCGGTGGCAGCGGATGAGCGGCAAGAGCGGCGTGCTGCACACCGGCCAGGCGCTCTTCGACGTCCAGGACGGCCAGGTGGTCAGCCGGGACGTCGCCGTCGTCTCCACCGTCGTGCACTTCGCCAGTCCCACGCCGCAGGAGATCGAGGCCTACCTCGCCACGGGCGAGCCGCTGGCCGTGGCCGGCGCCTTCACCCTCGACGGGCTGGGCGCGCCGTTCGTCCGCCGGGTGGACGGCGACCCGGCGGCGGTCGTCGGTCTGTCGCTGGCCACGCTGCGCACCCAGCTCGCCAAGCGCGGGCTGGCGATCACCGACCTCTGGCGGCGCTGAGCTCGCGCTCGCCCGCCCCACCCGCAGACCGAGCAGTACGAACCCGAGGGAGAACTCCGGTGCAGAAGGTCCTGATCGCCAACCGCGGCGAGATCGCGGTGCGCGTCGCCCGCGCCTGCAAGGACGCCGGCCTCACCAGCGTGGCCGTCTACGCCGAACCCGACCGGGACGCGCTGCACGTGCGCATGGCCGACGAGGCCTTCGCCCTCGGGGGGACGACGCCCGGCGACTCCTACCTGGTGGTCGACAAGATCCTGGACGCCGCCAAGCGGTCCGGCGCGGACGCGGTCCACCCCGGCTACGGCTTCCTGTCGGAGAACGCCGGCTTCGCCCAGGCGGTGATCGACGCCGGGCTGACCTGGATCGGCCCCTCTCCCGAGGCGATCATCGCCCTCGGCGACAAGGTGCAGGCCCGGCACATCGCCATGAAGGCCGGCGCGCCGCTGGTGCCCGGCACCAAGGACCCGGTCGGCGGCGCCGACGAGGTCGTGGCCTTCGCCGAGGAGCACGGCCTGCCGGTCGCCATCAAGGCGGCGTTCGGGGGCGGCGGGCGCGGGCTGAAGGTGGCCCGCACCGTCGAGGAGATCCCCGAGCTGTTCGACTCCGCCGTCCGCGAGGCCGTGTCGGCCTTCGGTCGCGGGGAGTGCTTCGTCGAGCGCTTCCTCGACAAGCCCCGGCACGTCGAGGCCCAGGTGCTGGCCGACACCCACGGCAACGTGGTCGTCGTCGGCACCCGCGACTGCTCCCTGCAGCGGCGCAACCAGAAGCTCGTCGAGGAGGCCCCGGCGCCGTTCCTGACCGACGAGCAGCGGGCGCGCATCCACGAGTCGGCCAAGGCCATCTGCGCGGAGGCGGGCTACCACGGGGCCGGCACGGTCGAGTACCTCGTCGGCGTCGACGGCTCGATCTCCTTCCTCGAGGTCAACACCCGGCTGCAGGTCGAGCACCCGGTGTCGGAGGAGACCAGCGGCCTCGACCTGGTCCGCCAGCAGTTCCGCATCGCCGACGGCCTGCCGCTCGAGGTCACCTCGGACCCGACCCCGCGCGGGCACAGCATCGAGTTCCGGATCAACGCCGAGGACGCCGGCCGCAACTTCATGCCCGCCCCCGGCCCGGTGACCCGGCTGGAGATCCCGCAGGGCCCGGGCGTGCGCTGGGACTCCGGTGTCGAGACCGGCGGCGAGGTGGTCGGCGCGTTCGACTCGATGCTGGCCAAGCTCATCGTCACCGGCGCCACCCGCCAGGAGGCCCTGCAGCGGGCCCGCCGCGCGCTGGACGAGCTGGTGGTCGAGGGCATGCCGACCGTCGTCCCGTTCCACCGCGCGGTCGTGCGGGACGAGGCGTTCACCACCGAGCCGTTCACCGTGCACACCCGCTGGATCGAGACCGAGTGGGACAACCAGGTGCAGCCGTACTCCGCGGCCCCGGTCGGGCACGACGAGGACGAGCCGCGGCAGACCGTCGTCGTCGAGGTCGGCGGACGGCGGCTGGAGGTGTCGCTGCCCGCGGGCCTCGCGGCCGGTGGCGGCGGGCCTGCCGCGGCCGGCGGGGCCAAGCCGCGCAAGCGCGGCGGCGGGCACGGCGGGGCGGCGGCCTCCGGCGACTCCCTGACCAGCCCGATGCAGGGCACCATCGCCAAGGTCGCGGTCTCCGACGGGGACACCGTGGCCGAGGGCGACCTGGTCGTCGTCCTCGAGGCGATGAAGATGGAGCAGCCGATCACCGCGCACAAGGCCGGCACGGTCAGCGGCCTGTCCGCCGAGGTGGGCGCCTCGGTGACCAGCGGCGCCGTCATCTGCACCATCTCCGACGCGGGCTAGTCCCCGGACGACCAGGGCCCGCCACCGGTTCTCCGGTGGCGGGCCCTCGTCGACCCCGTCTCAGCCGGTGGTCGTCTCGATCGTGCCGTCAGGCCGCTCGGTGAGCGTGCCGTTCTGGAAGCGGACCTGCCAGCCGCCGCCGTCGGGCAGCGCGACGTGGTCGGTGACCGGGAAGCCGAGCGACCCGGCCGGTCCCCCGTCCGCCAGCCAGTGCGTGAGGATGCCGCCCCGGACGGCGTGCGCTCCGGTGGACGGTGACCAGTAGACCGACCCGCCCGCGAAGTCCGTCTTCCACCCGCCGGGCACCGCGGTGTCGTCGCCGGTCGGGTAGCCGAGGACCCCGGTCTGGGCGCCCAGCGAGCGCCAGTGCTCCAGGATCGCGCCCCGCACGTCGTGGGCGCC
>NZ_FNHE01000001.1:461063-697084 GCF_900103785.1 Geodermatophilus siccatus
ACCATCCGCGCACCCGTGGCCGCCGACCAGTAGACCGACCCGCCGGCGAAGTCGGTCTTGAACCCACCCGGCACCGCGACGTCGTCCCCGGTCGGATAGCCGAGCGGCCCGTTCTCGGCGCCCGAGGCACGCCAGCGCTCCAGGATCGCCCCGCGCACCAACCGGGCGCCGGTCGACGCGGTCCAGACGATGTCCCCGCCGGGGAACGAGGTCAGTCGGCCCGCACCGCCCGGCGCGTTGGTCTGGCGCTCGTCGGCATGCGGGTAGCCGAGCACGGCAGCGCCTCCCGCGGCCTCGTACCGGGCCGCGGTCGCGGCACTCATGGTGAACACCCGCGCCGTCCGCGGGTTCCAGTACAGGGAGCCGTTCTGGTAGGTCCGCCGGCAGCCACCCCAGGGCAGGCCGCAGAACTCCTGCCCGGTCGGGGCACCGAGCCAGCCGGCCATCCCACCGTGCGCCATGTAGGCCGTCTCGATGGCGCTCAGCGGGGAGAAGCCGTTCGTGGAGACCTCCACGCGGGCGAAGTCCGCCCGGTGCTCGAGCACGGTGACCCGGAACGGCCCGAGACCGAACCACACCGAGTCCAGACCCGGGAGGGTCACCCAGGGGTCGTTGCCCCACCCGTCCATCCGCGACGGGGTGCCGTCGAGGAGCAGGGAGGTGTCGTCCCCCTCGGCCGCCAGGCGCACCTGGACACCGCTCTGCAGCCGGACCTGGGCGCCGTTCCACAGGTACACCCAGTTCTCGTCCGTCCCCAGCCAGCCGTCCCGGCCGGTGGGCATCCGGTACTCGAGCCAGTAGACCTGCCCGTTGGTGTCCACCAACCGCAGCGCCCGGGTCCCGGTGCGGGCGCCGACCGGCGACAGGGCGTACTGCACGGGTGCGGACCCGACCCTCACCGTGGGCGCCGCCCCCGACGGCAGCACCCCGAGGCGCGCCGCGTGCGGCGCGTTGAGCGAGCCCACCGGCCCCCAGGAGACGCCCATGACGTCGTACAGGTCGTCGTAGGGGCTCACCGCGCACGTGCCCCGGTCGAGGGTGCCGTCGCACAGGAGCTCGGAGGCGTGGCCCAGTCCCAGGTTGTGCCCGAACTCGTGCGCGATGACCGACAGCTCGGGCGCCTGCACGTAGGACATGCCGCCCGAGCCGATCCCCGTACCGACCGTGCCGAGGCCGTAGCCGCAGCCCGGTGAGCCGGCCGGCACGTACACGAGCAGGTGCCGGCCGGGGGCCGTCTGCCACCCGGCGCGGGTGGCGGCCTCTGACCAGAGCGCGAACGGGTCCTCGCAGGTGAGGGAGGACTGGGTGGTCCAGTCGAAGGCGGGCCCCACGCCGAGCCGGACGGCGCCGCCGGTCTGCTCGGCCCAGAAGGAGGCGACCGGCCCGTTGACCGTGTCGACCACCTGGGCGAGGGTCGTGCCGTCCCGGACGGCACCGGCCGGCTGCAGCATGACCACGGTGACCTGGTGGTTGACCGTGCCCTCGGCCGGAGCGGTGGCCTCGGCCGGGGCCGCGATCACCTCAGCGGCGAGGACCTCCTGCGCCGGGGCGAGGTCGGCCGCGGCCACCTCGTCCTCCACGGCGGCGCCCAGGGTCACCTCGACGGTGGAGCCGGTGTCGATGTCCTCGACGTCCTCCGTCGGCACCCGCACCGCATCGCCCGAGTCGGTCCGGATCCAGCTGACTAGGCTGTCGGCGTGGTCCTCCTCCGTCTCGAGGGCCGCCGACGGGGAGGGGTCCACGTAGCCCTGGACCAGTTCGCCCACGACGGTGTCCCCGGGGGCCGGCGTCTCCGGCGCTGCCGGGTCCGCGGGCGCGGCCGGAGCCGGCGGCTCCTCGGCGGTGGCGGACGGTGCGACCAGCACCGGGAGGACGGCGGCGGCCGCGACGGCGAGCGCCAGCAGCCGGGGGGAGCGCACAGGGGGCACGGAGGATCTCCAAGCGAGAGGGGCCGGTCCCCTCATCGGCAGGTCGGGCCGGTGGGTACAGGCGGGACTCAGTCCCCGGCGCGCACGCCCCGCTTCCGGGTGACACCCCAGCCGGCGAGCACGAGGGCGGTCAGGCCCGCAGCGCCCGCGGCCGGCGCGGCCCAGCCCGCGCGGGAGGCGGTCCGGACCGCGGCCGGCACCGGCTCGACCAGCTGCATCCCCGTGACGACCGGAGCGGCCGGGACCTCCTGGGCCGCCGGAGCAGCGGCGACGACGGGCGCCGGCGCGGCCACCCCGGCCGGGGCGGCCGGGGTGGCCGGAGCGGCAGCGACGGGGTCAGGAGCGGAGGCGACCGGCGTGGCGGCCAGCACCTGCGGCGCGGCGTCGGTCTCGGGCAGCGGGGTCACCGGGACGGCGGCACCGGCGGCGGGGACGACGGTCACCGTCGCCCCGGTCGCGGTGACGGCGTCCACGGTGACGGTGAACGCGCCACCGGCGACCGGCACCGGCACGCCGACGGGCAGCGCGGCCCGCAGGTCGTCGTCCCACCCGGCGGCCGGCGACGGGCTGCCGTCGAGCAGCAGCGCGGTGTCGGGCATCCGGCCGGTGCGGTGCAGCAGGACGCCGGAGTCGAGGCCGAAGCGGTTGCCGGTCGCGCCGAGCCAGGCATCGCGGCCGACCGCGGCACGCAGCTCCAGCCAGTAGGTGCTGCCCGTGGCGTCGGTCAGTCGCACCGCGCGGGTGCCGGCCCGCGACCCCAGCGGGGCGAGGGTGACCGTCGTGGCCGGGCCGGCCGCCTCGACCGGCAGCTGCGCCGAGGGGGGCAGCACGCCCAGCTGCGCGGCCTGCGGGGCGTTGAGCGACCCGACCTCACGCCACGAGGCGCCCATGACGTCGTAGTAGTCGCGGTAGGGGGCGGTGCGGCAGGCGCCGGTCTCCATCGCGGCGTCGCACTGGTGCCCCGAGGAGTGCCCGAGGCCGAAGTTGTGGCCCAGCTCGTGGGTGATGACCGAGGGCAGCACGTCGCGGACGTAGACCCGCCCGCCCGCGCCGACGCCGGCGCCGACCTGGCCCAGCGCGTAGGAGCAGCCGGGCAGGTCCCGCGGCTGGCTGCTGACGTAGACGACCAGGTGCCGGCCGGGGCCGGGCACGAAGCCGGTGCGGTCGGCGACCTCGTTCCACAGGGCGGTGGGGTCGGCGCACCCGGCGGTGGTCTGCAGCCAGTCGTGTGCGGCGGTCACGCCGAGCCGGACGGTGCCGTCGGTCTCCCCCGACCAGAACTCCGCGACCGGCCCCTCGACCGCGGCGACGAGCTGGGCCAGCGTCGCGCCGTCCCGCCGCCCACCGGCCGGGACCACCATCGCCACGGTGACCTGGTTGGTCAGCCCGGCCACCCGCGCGGCGCGCGCCTCGGGCGCCTCCTGCAGCAGCTGCGCACCGAGCACGTCGCGGGCGGGCTCGAAGCCCTCCTGGCCGGCGGCGTCGGGGACGTGCGCGCCCACCGTGACCTCGACGGTGGAGCCGACCGCCAGGCCGGCCACCGCCTCGGTCGGCACGCGGACCGCCTCGCCGGTGGGGCTCTCGACCCAGGTCAGCGGGGCCTCGGCGTGCTCGGCCTCCGCGGCGGAGCCGGCCGGCCCCGCCTCGGGCCAGGCCTGCACGATCTCGCCGACGACGGTGGACGGCCCCGCGGCCTCCTCCGCCCGGGCCGCCGTCGCCGGCAGCGTCAGGGAGAGGGCCAGCGCGGTCACCGCACCGGCCAGCGCCCGGAGCGGGCGGCGGGGGGCGGGGGGGTTCCGGTGGAGGCGCATCCCCCCTGTCCTCGGCAGCCCGCGCGCGCGTCGGCACCGGACGCCGGGGATCCAGTCGAACCCGCCGTCACATCCGACCCAGGGCTCCCCCGCGCCCCCGGCGACCCGTCAGGGACGCCTCACGCACCCCACCCGCTACGCCAGTGCGTCGGCCCTCATCAGCCGCCGGCCGGCCTCGGTGATCGAGCCGGACAGCGACGGGTAGATCGCGAAGGTGTGCGCCAGGTCGCTGACCGTCAGCCCCTTGGTGACCGCCAGGGCGATCGGCAGGATCAGCTCGGAGGCCCCCGGCGCGACGACGACCCCGCCGACGACCACGCCGGTCGCCTGGCGGGCGAACAGCTTCACGAACCCGTCCCGCAGGTCGGCCATCTTGGCCCGCGCGTTGGTGGCCAGCGGCAACCGCACGACCTCGATGTCGGCGCCCTCGGGCAGCGTCTTCTCCTGCACGCCCACCGTGGCGATCTCGGGGTGGGTGAAGACGTTCGCCGAGACCGTCTTGAGCCGGATCGGGGTGACCGCCTCGCCGAGCGCGTGCCACATGGCGATCCGGCCCTGCATCGCCGCGACCGACGCCAGCTGGAACACGCCGGTGACGTCACCAGCGGCGTAGATGCCCGGCACGCTCGTGCGCGAGACGCGGTCCACGACGACGTGCCCCGACGGCGAGAGCTCGACCCCGCACTGCTCCAGGTTGAGCCCGGCGGTGTTGGGCACGGTGCCGACGGTCATCAGCGCGTGCGAGCCCTCGACGGTGCGCCCGTCGGTGAGCTCGACGACGACGCCCTTCTCGCTGCGCCGCACCGCCCCGGCCCGGCCGCGCTCGAGCCGGCCGCCGCGGGACTGGAAGACCTCCTCGAGCACCTCGGCGGCGTCGGAGTCCTCGCCGGGCAGCACCCGGTCGCGCGAGGACACCAGCGTCACCGGGACGCCGGCCTCCAGGTAGCCGGAGGCGAACTCGGCGCCGGTCACGCCGGAGCCGACGACGACGAGGTGCTCGGGCATGTCCTGGATGTCGTAGACGTCGCGCCAGTCGAGGATCCGCTCGTGGTCGGGCTCGGCGCCGGGCAGCACGCGCGGGTCGGCCCCGGTCGAGACCAGGACGACGTCGCACTCCAGCGTCTCGGTGACCGCGCCGTCGCCGTCCAGCACCTCGACCCGGTGCTCCACCAGGCCGCGGACCTCGTCGGAGAGCCGGCCCTGCCCGGCGACGACCCGCACGCCCTCGGCGACCAGCCGGGCCCTGACGTCGGCGGACTGCGCCACGGCGAGGCCCTTGACCCGCTGGTTGACCGCGGGGAGGTCGATGCCGACGGTGGCCAGCTCGGCGCCCTGCACGCCGAGGGCGGCCGAGTCGCGCACGTTGGTCATCGCGCCGGCCGAGGCGATGAAGGTCTTGGAGGGGACGCAGTCGGTGAGCACGCTCGCCCCACCGACGCCGTCCCGCTCGACCACGGTGACCTGCGCACCGAGGGATGCCGCGACCAGCGCGGCCTCGTAGCCGGCCGGACCGCCGCCGATGATCACGATGCGGGTCATGGGAGTCCTTCTCGGTGCTCTGTGGACACGTGCGGTGCACCATTCTCCCCGTTCCGGGTGACGACGTGGCTCATCTCCCACCGAGGGGCGCGCCACACGGTCGTAGGCTGCCGGTGATGGGCCTCTACGCCGCCTACGGGTCGAACATGGATCCCGCACAGATGCTCCGGCGCTGCCCCTCCTCCCCGCACACCGGCACCGGCTGGATCAAGGGCTGGCGGCTGACCTTCGGGGCCGAGGAGTACGGCTGGGAGGGGGCCCTGGCCACCCTCGTCCCCGACGACACCACACCGGGCGAGTCGCTCGGCCCCGGCGTCTTCGTCGCCCTCTACGACCTCACCGAGGCCGACGAGAAGGCGCTCGACGCCTGGGAGGGCGCCGACCAGGGCCTCTACCGGAAGCTGCACCTGCGGGTGCACACGCTCACCGGCGACCAGGTGGCCTGGGTCTACGTGCTCGACGCCTTCGAGGGTGGGCTGCCCTCCGCGCGGTACCTGGGCGCGCTCGCCGACGCCGCCGAGGCCGCCGGCGCCCCGGACGACTACCTCGTCGAGCTCCGCGGCCGCGAGTGCCGCTCCACCGGCATCTGACCGGCGGCCTCTCCGGCTCGCGATCATGGCGCCGTGACCACCTCCGGGCCTCGATCGGTGGTCACAGCACCATGATCGTCCGGCGGGGGCTGCCGAGGTGACGAGCGACGGTGTCCACCATCCGCACGTGCCGCCGGTGGACGTCGACGGCGGTGAAGTGCAGCAGGGTCCAGGGCCGTTCGGTGAGCCAGTTGTGCCGGTCCCGGTCCGCGGCGAGCTGCTGCCGGGTCGTGTGCGCTCCCAGGCCGTCGAACTCGGCGCCCACCAGCTCCTCCTCCCAGCCGACGTCGAGCCGGTGGCGCCGGTACCCGTCAGCCACCTCCACCTGCACGCGCGGGGTCGGGAGCCCAGCAGCCAGGAACCGCCAACGCATCCGTGACTCCATCGCCGACTCCGCCGCACCGTCGGCGAACGGGATGAGCCGTCCCAGCCGGACGACGCCACGCAGACCGCACTGGTCGTGGTGCGCGGCCCTCAGCTGATCCGCCGTGCAGGTCCCCGCCCCTGAGGGCCGCATCCAGGCTGGCGAGGCCGTCGACCGCGGCGCCGAGCCGGACGACGTCACACGCTGTCCGGGCCGGTGGTGTGCACCAGACCCCCCGGTGCAGGACCGCGTCACCAGTCCCGAGCGACGACGGGTGGACCTGCAGCCCGGCGAGACGGCGGTTCTGCAGGCCGGCCGGACCGAGGAACTGCAGCGGCTCCCTGCGAGCGAGGTCGTTCGCGCGGAGGTCGAAGCCCCAGAGCGACGCCGCGGTGCTGTGGCAGGCCACCAGGTCACCACCCAGCCAGAGGGCAGCGGCGCGGATCAGCGCCCCAGGTCCGTCCGGCACATCGCCGTCCACGTAGATGCCCCGCCACGGGGTCGGTCGCCAGAGCCGGCGTCTGAGGTGCGAGCGGATCTCCGCCGGTGAGCAGGAGCCCACTGCCTGTTCACGGGTGAGGACACCGCCCTGCCGGTCCACGGTGCGCGTGAGGCCTCGGTCCACCCGGTGGAGGATGCGACCGATCGACTGCGGGACGTCCCTGGGACCGGGATCTGTGGAAGCCCCCGCCCCCTGGGGACGACCCGGCGATCATGGCGCCGTGATCGCGGCCCCGACCCCGCTCAGGCCGGCGTCTCGAGCAGCTTGCGCAGCGCGTCGTCGACCTGGTCGAGGTAGGACGGCGTGAGCCCGAACAGCGAGGCGTGGCCGTGCACGTCCTCGATGACCCGGAACTGGCTGCCAGGGATGAGCACCTGCTCGGCGGCGCAGTCCTCGGGCGGGAAGAACTTGTCGGTGCTGATGGGCATGACCACCGTCCTCGCGGTGATCCGGCCCAGCGCGGCGGCGAGGTCCCCGCCCGTGTGCCGGCTGACGTCGCCGTGCTGCCACTTCCAGGCCTGGGTCAGCAGGTCACCGGCGTCCATCGGCTCGAAGTACGCCTCCAGGAAGCCGACCACGAAGTCCTCCGGCGAGCTGAAGCCCAGCGCCCGCCAGTTCTCGCCGGTCCAGAACTCGTTGGACAGCACGTGCAGCGCGAACAGCCCGGCGTGCCGCTGCAGCCCGCCGCGGACGTCGGCCGGGTCGCGGTACCAGCCCCCGGCGTACCCGGGGTCGGAGGTGAGGGCGTCGACCAGCGTCTGCGCCCAGACGACGCAGTGCTGGTACATCCGCGCGGTGCCGGCCAGCGGCGCGGCCCGCTTGACCCGGTCGGGGAACCGGACCGCCCACTCGTAGGTCTGCTGGGCGCCCATCGACCCGCCGAAGACCAGCGCCAGCTCCTCGACGCCGAGCACCTCGCGCAGCAACCGCTCCTGGGCGACCACGTCGTCCCCGATGCGCACCCGAGGGAAGCGGCCCCGGCCGTAGGGGCCGGCCAGGTTGTGCGGCGAGGTGCCCAGCCCGCTGCCGATCTGGTTGACCAGGACGACGAAGTGCTCCGCGGGGTCGATCGCCCGGCCCGACCCGACGTAGGTGTCCCGCATGATCGAGTGGTTGCCCGAGTACCAGGTCGGGATCAGGACGGCGTTGTCCTTCGCCCCGTTGAGCGTGCCCAGGGTCTGGTAGGCCAGCTGGCAGCCGCGGAGGGTGGCCCCCTCCTCGAGCACCAGGTCGCCGATGTCGGCGAGCTCGAAGTCGCCGTGGACCGCAGCGGAGTAGTACGGGTTGTCGATCGGCATGGCCGGCCTCGTCTCGGCAGCGGGGACGGACCGCGGGCACGGCCCTGCCCGGACGCTAGCGTTCCGTGACCTGGCTCACCCGTCGAGTTCAGGAGTCGTGGAGGAAGGTCTCCAGGAGCTGCTGTGCGGCCAGCGCCGGGGTCAGCTCGCCGGCCAGCACCGCCTTCTCCAGCTGCGGTGCGGCCGCCCGGACGCCGGGGTGGGCGCGCAGCCGGTGCTCCAGGCCGTCGCGCACCAGCTGCCGCGTCCAGCGGACCTGCTGCGACCGGCGCTGCTCGTCGAACGCCCCGGACGCCTTCCGCCGGTCCTGGTGCTCGACCAGCTTGGCCCACACCTCGTCCAGGCCCTCGCCCGTCAGCCCGGCGCAGGTCAGCACCGGCACCTGCCACTCCTCGTCGTGCCCGCGCAGCATGCGGATCGCCCCGGCCAGCTCGCGGGCGGCCTTGCGCGCGTCGGGCGCACCGGGCCCGTCGGCCTTGTTCACCGCGATCACGTCGGCGATCTCGAGGATGCCGCGCTTGATCCCCTGCAGCTGGTCACCGGTGCGGGCCAGCGTCAGGAACAGGAACGAGTCGACCATCTCGGCGACGGTGATCTCCGACTGCCCGACCCCGACGGTCTCCACCAGGACGACGTCGTACCCGGCCGCCTCGACGACGACCATCGACTCCCGGGTGGCCTGCGCGACCCCGCCCAGGGTCCCCGAGGTCGGCGAGGGCCGGATGAAGGCGTTCGGGTCCACCGACAGCCGCGCCATCCGGGTCTTGTCCCCGAGGATCGACCCGCCGGACCGTGCGGACGACGGGTCGACCGCCAGCACCGCCACCCTCGACCCGGCCGCCGTCAGGGTCACGCCGAGCTGGTCGATGAACGTCGACTTCCCCACCCCGGGGACGCCGCTGATGCCGACCCGCCGCGCCGCCCCGGCGTGCGGCAGCAGCTCGACCAGCAGCTCCTGCGCGCGCTCCCGGTGGTCGGCGCGGTGGGACTCGACGAGCGTGATCGCCCGCGCCACGGCCCGCCGGTCACCGGCCAGCACGCCCTCGACCAGCGCAGGGACGTCGACGGAACGGCCCATCAGTCGGGTGGGCGGGTCAATGACCGAGGTTCGAGGACAGCGTCCGCAGCAGCCGCTGCGCCGCCTCGGCGACCACCGTGCCGGGCAGGAACACCTCGGCCGCGCCCATCTCCTTGAGCGTCGGCACGTCGTCGGGCGGGATGACCCCGCCGACCACGATGACGACGTCCTCGGCCCCGAGGTCGGCCAGTGCCTGCTTGAGTGCCGGCACCAGCGTCAGGTGGCCCGCCGCGAGCGACGAGACGCCGACGACGTGCACGTCGGCCTCCACCGCCTGCCGGGCGACCTCCTCGGGGGTCTGGAACAGCGGGCCGACGTCGACGTCGAAGCCGAGGTCGGCGAACGCGGTCGCGATGACCTTCTGGCCGCGGTCGTGGCCGTCCTGGCCCATCTTGGCGACCAGGATGCGGGGACGGCGTCCCTCGGCCTCCTCGAACGCCTCGGCCAGTCGGCGGGTCTCCTCCATGGGGCCGGATGCTCCTGCCTCGTCGCGGTACACGCCGGAGATGGTGCGCACCTGGCCGGCGTGCCGCCCGTAGACCTCCTCGAGCGCGTCGGAGATCTCCCCGACGGTCGCCTTGGCCCGGGCCGCGTCGACGGCGAGCTTCAACAGGTTCGAGTCCAGCTCGCGACCGCGCCGTCCCTCGGCCGCCGCCCGCGCGGCGTCGGTGAGCCGGGAGAGCGCCTCGCGGACCGCGCCGTCGTCCCGGGAGGCGCGCAGCTCCTCGAGCTTGGCCTTCTGCTGGGCCAGCACGTCGGCGTTGTCGACCCGCAGCACCTCGATCGCCTCGTCGGCGTCGACCCGGTACTTGTTGACGCCGATCACCGGCTGCCGGCCGGAGTCGATGCGCGCCTGGGTGCGGGCGGCGGCCTCCTCGATGCGCAGCTTCGGGATGCCGTCGTCGATGGCCTGGGCCATGCCGCCGTGCTCGGCGACCTCCTCGATGTGCGCCCAGGCGCGCCGGGCCAGGTCGTAGGTCAGCCGCTCCACGTACGCCGAGCCGCCCCACGGGTCGATGACCCGCGTCGTCCCCGACTCCTGCTGCAGCAGCAGCTGGGTGTTGCGGGCGATCCGCGCGGAGAAGTCGGTGGGCAGCGCCAGCGCCTCGTCGAGGGCGTTGGTGTGCAGCGACTGGGTGTGCCCCTGGGTGGCGGCCATCGCCTCCAGGCAGGTGCGGACGACGTTGTTGTAGACGTCCTGCGCGGTCAGCGACCAGCCGGAGGTCTGCGAGTGGGTGCGCAGCGACAGCGACTTGTCCTTCTGCGCGCCGGCCTCCTTGACCAGCCGCGCCCACAGCAGCCGCCCGGCCCGCAGCTTGGCGACCTCCATGAAGAAGTTCATGCCGATCGCCCAGAAGAAGCTCAGCCGCGGCGCGAACGCGTCGACGTCGAGCCCGGCGTCCTTGCCCGCCCGCAGGTACTCCACGCCGTCGGCCAGCGTGTACGCCAGCTCCAGGTCGGCCGTCGCCCCGGCCTCCTGGATGTGGTAGCCGGAGATGGAGATCGAGTTGAACCGCGGCATCTCCTGCGAGGTGAACGCGAAGATGTCGCTGATGATCTGCATCGACGGCTTGGGCGGGTAGATGTAGGTGTTGCGGACCATGAACTCCTTGAGGATGTCGTTCTGGATGGTCCCGGTCAGCTGACCGTGCTCCACCCCCTGCTCCTCGGCGGCGACGATGTAGAGCGCCAGCACCGGCAGGACGGCGCCGTTCATGGTCATCGAGACGCTCATCCGGTCCAGCGGGATGCCGTCGAAGAGCTGCCGCATGTCCAGGATCGAGTCGACCGCCACCCCGGCCATGCCGACGTCGCCCACCACGCGCGGGTGGTCGGAGTCGTAGCCCCGGTGGGTGGGCAGGTCGAAGGCGATCGACAGGCCCTTCTGCCCCGCGGCGAGGTTGCGCCGGTAGAAGGCGTTGGACTCCGCGGCGGTGGAGAACCCCGCGTACTGGCGGACCGTCCACGGCTGCGTCGTGTACATGGTCGGGTAGGGCCCGCGCAGGTACGGCGCGATGCCGGGGTAGGTCGCCAGGAAGTCCAGACCCCGCAGGTCCGCGGGGGTGAACAGCGGCGGGACGGCGATGCCCTCGGGGGTCTCCCAGGCGGCCTCCTCCACGCCGCGGCCCGTCGTCTCCTTGAAGGTCTTGGCCCAGTCGTCGACCGATGCGGCCGCCGCGGGGCGGCCCAGCTCGACGCCGCCGAAGTCGGGGATGACGCTCATGCCGGCACTCCCAGCTGCTCGTGGACTCGCTGCAGGACGTCGAGCGCGTCGCACCCGGCGTACACGTACCCGTCGACGCCCTCGACCGCGAGCGACGGCTTGCCGGCCAGCCACACCGCGGTGGCCCCGGCGGCGCGCAGCTCCGCGGCGAGTGCCGCCGCGGACTCCGCGTAGTCCTTGTCGGTGCCGCAGATGCAGGCGACCGTCGTCCCCGCGTCGGCGAGGCCGGAGGCCCCGTCCCCCGAGGGCGTCGCCACTCCCCCCGCCTGGAGCAGGTTGCCGGCGAAGGTGGCGCGCGCGGTGTGGCGGGCGATCGAGCCGATGGTGGCGAGGTAGACCCTCGGCTCCGACCCCGCCCGCCGGGCGGCGTCGGCGCGGTCGCGCAGCTCCTCGAACGCCTGCGCCGCCCGCACCCGCGGCAGCCCCCCGGTCGGGTGCAGGTCCGCGGCGGGCTGCCGCTCGGGGAGCCTCTCGGTGAGGTTGGGGAACTCGCTGACGCCGGTGATGGCGTCGGTGCGGTGCGCCAGCCGCTCGGCGCGGGCGTCCCACGCGGCGGCGATCCGGTCGCGGACCAGGCCCGAGCCCAGGGCGGCGGCCAGCCCGCCGGCCCGCTCGATCTCGGTGAACCAGCCCCAGGCGGCCTCGGCCAGGGCGTCGGTGAGCGCCTCGACGTACCAGGAGCCGCCGGCCGGGTCGAGCACGCGGGCCAGGTGCGCCTCCTCGACCAGCAGGTTCTGGGTGTTGCGGGCGATCCGGCGGGAGAAGGCGTCGGGCAGGCCGAGGGCGGCGTCGAAGGGCTGCACGGTGACGACGTCGGCCCCGCCCACGCCGGCGGCGAAGCAGGCGACCGTCGTCCGCAGCATGTTGACCCACGGGTCGCGCCTGGTCGTCATCACCGAGGAGGTGACGGCGTGCTGCCGCTGGGCGCGCACGTCGGGCGAGGCCCCGCTGACCTCACCGACCCGGTCCCACAGCCGGCGGGCGGCGCGCAGGGCGGCGATCGTCGTGAACTGGTCGGCGCTGGCCGCGTAGCGGAACTCGAGCGCGGCGAAGGCCTCGTCGGTGGACAGCCCGCCGTCGGTCAGCGCCCGCAGGTAGGCCACACCCGCGGCCAGCGAGCAGCCGAGCTCCTCGACGGCGGAGGCCCCGGCGTCGTGGAACACGGTGGCGTCCACGACGACGGTGCGCCAGCCCGCGGGGGCCCGGCGGGCGACGTCGGCCAGCCCGGTGAGGTCCTGCTCCTCCCCCGAGGCGGCCTGCACGCCGAGCGGGTCGAGGCCGAGCGAGCCGCCGGGGGCGAGGTCGGTGCGGCCGGCGACGTGGGCGAGCAGGGCCTCGGCGGCCCCCAGCCCGCCGGAGACCGACACCGGCGCGAGGTCGAGGTACACGTCGGCCAGGACGTCGCCGAGCGCGTCGACCGGGACCGCCCCCTCGCCGAGCTCCAGCCACAGCGAGGTGACGCCGTTCTCCAGGTCGGCGGCGATCGCCTCCTTCGTCAGCGCGACGTCGGGGTGGGCGTGCTGCTGGCGGACGTCCCAGCCGCCGGGCACCTCGCCGGCCGACCCGGGGCGGGCGCCGCGGACGAAGGGGGCCAGGCCCGGGACGCCGACCGCGGTGGGCAGGTCGCCGGCGTCCTCGGCGGTGTAGAGCGGGGCGACGCTGACGCCGGTGGCCACCGGCACCCGCAGCGCGTCCTCGACCGGGTCGGGCAGGTCCTCGCGCCCGGCCTTGCGCAGCACCCCGGCGACCAGCTCGCGCCACGCCTCCCGGGTCGCGGCCGGGAACCCGGCGGCGAGCCGGAGGTCGTCGGGGACCTCGTGCTCGGCCGGGACCTCGGCGTCGGCGGGTGCTGCTGCCTGCTGATCGGAGCTACTCACGAGGCCTCCTCGGTGGCGCTCGTCGCCCGCGTTCGCTCGAACTGCTGCGGTTCGCTCGCAAGCTCGCTCACGATCGGGCTCCCGGCATCGTCGGTCGATCAGCGTCAGTGTCTACCGTCGCGCACCCGGACCGGAACCGCTGGGGTGCGGCGACGGGCCGGGCGGCGGGGCGCCCGCGTCGGCGGACAGCGCGTGCAGCGCGGTGCGGGCCATCAGCCGCACGCCGACCGCGATCGCCCGCTCGTCGACGTCGAAGGTGCCCCGGTGCAGGTCCAGCGGCGCGCCGCCACCGTGGGTGCCCAGCCGGGCCAGCGCGATGGGCAGGACGTCGGCGAACCAGCCGAAGTCCTCACCGCCCATGCTCTGCGGGGACAGCCGCAGCCCCTCGCTGCCGACCGTCTCCAGGGCCGCCGAGCGCAGCAGCGCCACGGCCCGCGGGTCGTTCACCACGGGCGGCACCCCGCGCACGTAGTCGACGTCGACGTCGGCCCCGGTGGTGGCGGCGACCCGCTCGACCAGCGAGCGCAGCAGCGCCTCGGCGTCCTGCCAGGTGTCGCGGTCGAGCACCCGCACCGTGCCGCGCAGGTGACCCCGCTGCGGGATGGCGTTGGCCGCGACCCCGGCGTCGACCGCGCCCCAGACCAGCGACATGCCGGCGCGCGGGTCGACCTGCCGGGACAGCAGCGCCGGCAGGTCGGTGATCAGCCGGCCGAGGGCGTCGACCAGGTCGACGGTCAGCTGGGGACGGGCGGTGTGCCCGCCCGGGCCGGTGAGGGTGACGTCCATCCGGTCGCAGGCGGCGGTGATCGCTCCGGTGCGCAGGCCGACGGTGCCGGCTGGGAGGGAGGGGTCGCAGTGCAGGGCGAAGGCCCGGGAGGCGCCCTCGAGCACGCCTGCCGCGACCACCTCGGTGGCGCCGCCGGGCACGGTCTCCTCGGCCGGCTGGAAGACGCAGCGCACGGTGCCGGGCAGGTCGTCGAGCGCGGCCAGCGCCAGCACGGCGCCGAGGGCGACGGTCGTGTGCACGTCGTGCCCGCAGGCGTGGCAGGTGTTCTCGCGGGTCGAGGCGTACGGGACGTCCTTGAGGTCGGCCAGGGGCAGCGCGTCGATGTCGGCGCGCAGCACCACCGTCGGGTCCCCGGACCCGACCTCGACCACCAGCCCGGTCCCCGTGGGCAGCCGCCTGGGCTCCAGGCCGGCGCTGCGCAGCCGCTGCTCGAGGAAGGACGTCGTCTCGAACTCGGCGAAGGCCAGCTCCGGGTGGGCGTGCAGGTGCCGGCGCACGGAGACCAACTGCGGCTGCTTCTCGGCGACCCACTCGTCGACCGCCGTTCCCAGCTCCTCGGGGAACTGGGTCATGCGGCAGCGCCGCTCATGCCGCTGTGCCCCTCATGCCCCAGCGCCCCTCATGCCGCATGGCCCCCGGTGCACCGGGCCGGGCCGGGCACCGGCCCGGGCGGGGAACCGGCGGGGCCGCTGGCGGGCAGGCCGTTCCGCAGCTCGGCCTGCAGGCTGTCGACGACGGCGGTCAGGTCGCCGTGGTGCGCCGCGGCCACCGCGCGCTGCCGCTGGTAGGAGGCACCGACGGCCAGGACGCGCTCGACGTCGGCCAGCTCGGCCTCGCAGCCCAGCCGGCGGGCGGTGGGCACGAGCTCCTCGACCAGGTCGGTGATCGCCTGGCGCACCGGGCGCACGGTGCCCTTCTCGTCGACGACGATGTCGGCGTCCAACCCGTAGCGCGCCGCGCGCCACTTGTTCTCCTGCAGCACCCAGGAGGCCGGCACCGGCAGGGTGTAGCCGCGGTCGAGCTGGGTGTCGAACTGCTCGACCAGGCACTGCGAGAGCGCCGCCACCGCGCCGACCTCGTCGAGGGTGGGCAGTCCGTCGCAGATGCGCAGCTCGACGGTGCCGAAGTCCGGGTGCGGGCGGATGTCCCACCACACCTCGCGGACGCTCTCGATGGCGTGCGTGGAGATCAGCGTCTCCATGTACTCCTCGAAGCGGTCCCAGCCCGACAGCTGGTAGGGCAGGCCGGCGGTCGGCATCCCCTCGAAGACCTTGGAGCGGGCCGAGGCCAGCCCGGTGTCGCAGCCGACCCAGAACGGGGAGGACGCCGAGAGCGCCAGGAAGTGCGGCACGTACTGGGTGAGCGCGTTGACGATGGGGATCGCCTTCTCCGGCGCGCGCACGCCGACGTGCACGTGGACGCCGAAGATCTGCAGCCGGCGGGCCAGCCACTGCATCTTCTCCACCAGCTGCAGGTAGCGCTCCTTGGGCGAGATCTGCTGCGTCTGCCAGTCGGTGATCGGGTGGGTGCCGGCGCACATCACGCCCAGCCCGCGGCGCTCGGCGGCGGCCCGCACCTCGGCGAGCGTGCCGGCGAGGTCGGCCTTGGCCTCGGCGACGGTGCCGCAGACGCCGGTGATGATCTCGACGGTCGACTGCAGCAGCTCGTGCTTGGCCTTGGGGTGCTCCTCGGCACCCTCGGGCCGGATCTCCTCGAGGATCTCCACGGCCCCCGCGGTCAGCTGCCGCGTCTGCAGGTCGACGAGCTGCAGCTCCCACTCGACGCCGAGGCTGGCTCGCTCGGAGGACCGGAAAGGGATCTCCACGCTGGGAGTCTAGAAGGACCACCCCTCCCCCCACGCCTCGCGAGCTCGGCGCGGGCCCCTGAGAGGGGGGCCGCCGCCTGCCCCCACCGTGTAAGGGCCCCCTACAGGCGGGCCGCGGCCCCGGCCGCCGGGGAAGCGGCCTCGACCAGGTCGTCCCCCGCGGTCCTCGGCCGCGGCAGCCAGCGCGCGGCGGGCACCCGCGCCTGCACGGCCGCCACCGCTCGCCGTCCGAACCGCTCCTCGTCCACGACGGCGCTGCACAGGTTGCGCCCGACGACGAAGACGGCCCGGCCGTCCTGGGTCGGCAGCGCGGCCTCGACCAGCTCCCACGGGATGCTGTGGACGTCACCGTCGCTGTCGCGGTGGGCCAGCTCGCGCTCCCCGACGACCAGGGCGACCCGGCTCTCCCGGGAGAACAGCCGGGCCAGCGCCGAGGGCCGGAAGGTCTCCCCCGCCGGCAGCCGGTTCTGCAGGTTGCACACGTAGCGGCGCTCGATCGGGCCGCCCGGCCCGGCGTAGTCGACGTCCTCGGGCACGTACAGGATCGCCGTCGGCCGGGTGCCCTGCAGCGCCGCGGCCACCCGCTCGCCGGGCGTCGTCCGCCAGGCCGCCAGCACGTCCTGCACCGGGCGGAACGGCAGGTCGCTCACCGCGCAGTAGGCGGCGTCGGCGAGCTCGGACTCCACGACGGCACGCTCGTCGGCGTCCAGCTCCTCCTCGAAGCCGGCCACCGCGTGCGCGAGCTCCGCGAGGGTCGGGCCGGACGCGCACAGCTCCGTGTAGGCCTGCCAGAGCAGGCCGGCGACGGCCGCCTCCTGCCCCTCCCGGGCGTCGAGGACGACGGCGACCTCGCGCCGGTCGGCCGTGATGTCCAGGGCCATCGAGTCGACGGAGTAGCTCAGGCCGCGGGCGAGGCGGGCGGTGTCGCGCAGGCGCTCCTTGAGCACCTCGATGCCGATGGTCAGCGCGGGGTCGCCCGCGCCGCCCGCGGACAGCAGCAGGCCGACGCCGGCGCCGTGGCCCTTGGTCCACACCGGCCCGCTCTGCGGCCGCGGCGCCGGGGCGGGGCGCTCGGGACGGGGGCCGGCCGGGAGCGGCAGCCGCAGTCCGGCGGGCAGCGGCCCGGCGCACCACAGCGCGGCGTTGTCGCGGACGAACCAGCGGCGGGCGTGCGCCCGCACGCTCTCCTCGGTGAGGTACTCCGGGCCGGGTCCGTCGGCGACGGCCAGGCCCGGGCCGGTCAGGCCGAAGCGGGCGGCCCACAGCGCGCCGAGGGTGGAGTGGGCGGTGGAGCAGTTCTCCGCCTGCAGGACGCCGACCTCGAGGTCCATCCGCTCGGTGGGCAGGTCGGCCAGTGCCCGGCAGATGCCCTCGAGGAACGCGCCCACGGCCTCCGGACGGCCGGTCGCGTGGAAGGTCGTGGTGTCGACGTCGGTCACCGCGTTGCACCGCAGGTGCGACTTGGGCAGTGCGCCCATCGCGAGGTGCTCGACGAGGTGGGTGACCTCGATGGTCGCGAACGTCTCGTCGCGGAGCCCGACCCCGAAGACGAGGGCGGCGGTGGTCCGTGCCGGGCCGTCGGCGGTGAAGACGGGGACGCCGTCGATGTCGATGCGCTGCACCCCGACACACTCGGCCCCCCGCCCGCCCGCCTCCAGCGGACACGCCCGCAGCGGGACAGCTGGGACACGTGTGCCCCGTCACCGACGCAGGCACTGCGTTAGCGTCCGAGCGTGAGTGCACCCCCCGCCACGGACCCCGCCGCCCTGGCCGCCCGCGCGGCCGACGACCTGACCCGCGCGCTCGGCGGCGGCCACGAGGTGGCCGTCGTCATGGGCTCGGGCTGGGCGCCGGCCGCGGACGCCTTCGGCACCGTCGAGGGCAGCGTCGCCATCGGGGAGCTGCCCGGGTTCGCCGCCCCCACCGCGGTGGGCCACGGCGGCGAGGTGCGCTCGGTGCGCGTGGGCGACCGCAGGGTGCTGCTCTTCCTCGGCCGCACCCACCTGTACGAGGGCCGGGGCGTCGAGCCGGTCGTGCACGGCGTCCGGACGGCGGCCGCGGCGGGTGTGCGCACCGTCGTCCTCACCAACGCCGCCGGCGGGCTGGCCCCCGAGCACCGGGTCGGCCAGGCGGTGCTCATCAGCGACCACCTCAACCTCACCGCCCGCTCCCCGCTGGTCGGCGCCACCTTCGTCGACCTCACCGACCTGTACTCGGCACGGCTGCGGTCGCTGGCCCGCGAGCTGGACCCGTCGCTGGCCGAGGGCGTCTACGCGGCGCTGCCGGGGCCCCACTACGAGACGCCGGCCGAGATCCGGATGCTGCGCACGCTCGGCGCGGACCTGGTGGGCATGTCCACGGCGCTCGAGGCGATCGCGGCCCGCGCCGCGGGGCTCGAGGTGCTGGGGCTGTCGATGGTCACCAACGCCGCGGCCGGCATCACCGGCGAGAAGCTCCACCACGAGGAGGTGCTCGCCGCCGGGAAGGCGGCGGCCGGCCGGCTGGGCGAGTTCCTCGTCGAGTTCACCGGGCGGCTGCCGTGACGGCCGTCTCCGCGGGGACGGCCGGGGGGAGGCCCTCGTGAGCGGGCCGGTGCTGCTCACCGGTGCGGTCGGGCGGATCGGTGCGGTGCTGCGCGGCGGGCTGCCCGAGCGCGGCTGGGCGGTGCGCTCGCTCGACGTCGTCCCGCTCCCCGATCCCCGTCCCGGCGAGGAGCACGTGGTCGCCGACGTCACCGACCCGGCCGCGATGGCGGAGGCCGTCTCGGGAGCCTCCGCCGTCGTCCACCTGGCCGGCGTCTCCGGTGAGTCGACGTGGGCGGCGATCTCCCACGCCAACATCGACGGCACCCACTGCGTGCTGGAGGCGGCGCGGCGGGCCGGGGTCCCCCGGGTGGTGCTGGCGTCGAGCAACCACGCCACCGGCTTCACCCCGCGGCCGGCGTCCGGACTGCTCCGGGAGGACGACGGCCTCGCGCGGCCGGACACCTTCTACGGGGTGTCCAAGGTGGCGGTGGAGGCGCTCGGCGCGCTCTACGCCGACCGGTACGGCCTGGACGTCGTCTGCCTGCGGATCGGCACCGCCGCCGCCGAGCCGACGACCACCCGTCACCTGTCGACGTGGCTCTCCCCCCGCGACCAGGTGTCGCTGGTCGACGCCGCGCTGCGGGCGCCCTCCCCCGGGTTCGCCGTGGTGTGGGGCGTCTCGGCCAACACCCGCGGCTGGTGGGACCTCACCGCCGCCCGGGCGCTGGGCTACGAGCCGGCCGACGACGCCGAGGCGTACGCGGCGGCGCTCGTCGGGGTGCACGGCGAGCCCGATCTCGCCGACCCGGTGCACGGCCGGGTCGGCGGCGAGTTCACGACGGCCGACTTCGACGCCGAGCACTTCGAGGAGCGTGCGTGAACCTGCTCGAGACCGCCCGCGCCTGGGCCGACGCCGACCCGCACGACGGCGACCGCGCGGAGATCGAGGCGCTGATCGAGGCTGCGCCCACCGATCCCGGGGCCCACACGGAGCTGGAGCGCCGCTTCGCCGGGCCGCTGACCTTCGGCACCGCCGGGCTGCGCGGTCCGCTGCGCGCCGGGCCCGCCGGGATGAACGCCGCCGTGGTGACCCGCGCGGCCGCCGGCCTGGGCCGCTGGCTGGCCGACGCCGGGCACGCGGGCGGCGGCGTGGTCATCGGCTTCGACGCGCGCCGGCGCTCCGACGAGTTCGCCCGGGTCTCCGCCGCGGTGCTGGCCGGGGCGGGGTTCGCCGTCCAGGTGCTGCCGCGGCCGCTGCCGACGCCGGTGCTGTCCTTCGCCGTCCGGCACCTGGGGTGCGTGGCCGGGGTGATGGTCACCGCCAGCCACAACCCGCCCGACGACAACGGCTACAAGGTCTACCTCGACGACGGCGCGCAGCTGGTGCCGCCGGCCGACCGGGAGATCGAGGCCGCGATCGCCGCCGTCGGACCGGCGCGGGAGGTGCCGACGTCCGACGACTGGCTGACCCTCGGGGACGACGTCGAGGCCGACTACGTCGGTGCCGTGGTGCGGGCCCTGGACCCCTCCACGGTCCCGGTGATCGTGCGACAGGGGCTGACCGTCGCCTACACCGCGATGCACGGGGTCGGGGCCGCGACGACGCGGGCGGTGTTCGCCGCCGCCGGGTTCGCCCCGCCGGTGAGCGTGCCCGAGCAGGACGAGCCCGACCCGGCGTTCCCGACGGTCGCCTTCCCCAACCCGGAGGAGCCGGGCGCGGTCGACCTGCTGCAGGGGTTGGCCGAGCAGCTGGCCGCTGACGTGGCGATCGCCGAGGACCCCGACGCCGACCGCTGCTCGGTGGTCTGCGGCGGGCGCCAGCTCACCGGCGACGAGGTGGGCGGGCTGCTGGGCGACTGGCTGCTGCGCCGCGGCGTGCGCGGCACGTATGCCGCGTCGCTGGTCAGCGGCTCGCTACTGCACGCGCTGACCGAGGCGCACGGGGTCCGGTTCGCCGAGACGCCCACCGGGTTCAAGTGGATCGTCCGCGCCGGCACCCCGGAGCAGCCGCTGGTCTTCGGCTACGAGGAGGCGCTGGGCTACGCCGTCGCGCCCGACGTCGTGAAGGACAAGGACGGGATCTCCGCCGCACTGGCGGTCGCGCTGCTCGCTGCGGAGCTCAGGGCCACCGGCCGGACGCTGACCGACCGGCTCGACGAGCTGGCCCTCGAGCACGGGTTGTTCGCGACCGGGCAGCTGTCGGTGCGGGTCGAGGACCTCTCGCGGATCGGCGCGATGATGGCGCGGCTGCGGTCGGACCCGCCTCGCCGGCTGCTGGGTCGGGAGGTCGTCGCCTCCGACCTGCTCGACGAGGCGCCCGCGGTGGACGCCGTCCGGCTGCTGGGGAACGGTGTCCGGGTGATCGTGCGGCCCAGCGGCACCGAGCCGAAGCTCAAGGCCTACCTGGAGACGGTCGTCCCCGTGCACGAGGACGCCGGGATCATCGCCGCGCGCGGCCGGGGCGCCGACGAGCTCGACCAGCTGCGGACGGAGATGGCGGCCGCTCTGGGACTCTGAGAGGCGCCATGCCTGTCCTCCTCGAACCCTCCCCCACCGCCCGGTCCCGCCCGCACCTCGTCCGTCGCCCGGAGATCGACGGGCTCCGGGCGCTGGCGGTCGCACTCGTGGTCGGCTACCACGTCACCACCGGCCAGGTGTCCGGCGGCGTCGACGTGTTCCTGGCCCTGAGCGGCTTCTTCCTCGTGCACAGCCTCCTCGGTCAGGTCGAGCGGAGCGGCCGCGTCCACCCCCTGACGTCGATCACGCGGACCCTGTCCCGGCTGGCCCCTCCGGCCGCGCTCGTCCTGGCCGGCACCACGGCCGCCGGCGCCTTCGTGCTGCCGGAGACGCGGTGGCGGGAGCTCGCCGGGCACCTGCTCACGTCGGCGACGGCCACCGAGAACCAGCACCTGGTCGCGGAGTCGGTCGACTACGCGGCGAGCAACGCCATCGCCAGCCCGATGCAGCAGTTCTGGTCGCTGTCGATCCAGGTCCAGGTGTTGCTGGCCGCGCCCGTCGTCGTGGCCGCCGGGGCGCTGCTCCTGCGCGGGCCGCGGCGCCGGTTCGCCCGCCCGGCCGCCGTCCTGGCCGTCGCGGCGGTCACCGCGGCGTCCTTCGCGTGGTCGGTGGTGGCGACGCGGGCCGACCAGCAGGTGGCGTACTTCTCCACGCTGCCCCGGCTGTGGGAACTCGGCGCCGGGGCCCTGGTGGCCCTCGTGCTCGGCGGGGTCCGGCCGGGACGACGGGCCGGCGTGCTGCTGGGCTGGGGCGCGGTCGTCGCGCTCGTCGCGTGCGGCGCGGTGCTCGACGGGGCGCACGCGTTCCCCGGCTGGCAGGCCGCCTGGCCGGTGGCGTGCGCGCTGGTCCTGCTGGTCGTGGCCGACTCCGGCGGGCGCCACGGCGTGCACCGGCTGTTGGGCCTGCGGCCGCTGCGCTGGCTGGGGGCCCGGTCCTACGCCCTCTACCTGTGGCACTGGCCGGTCCTGGTGCTGTACCTGGTGCACACCGGGCAGGAGGCGCCGTCGGTCGAGGGTGCGGTCGCGGTCATCCTGCTCTCCCTCGCCCTGGCCGAGGCCACGCACCGCCTCGTCGAGCAGCCCGCTTCCCAGCGGCTCCGGACCTTGCGCCCCTCCCGTGCGCTGGGCCTGGTGGCGGCCGGGATGGCGCCGCTGCTGGTCCTGGGCGCGGTCACCACCGTCTGGATCGACCGCGAGGCCGCTCGCGTCGCGGCGGCGGCCGACGACCCGGACTACCCGGGCGCGGTCGCCCTCTCCGCCCCCGTCGTGGCCACCGGTGGGATCCCCGGGGTCGAGCCGCTGCCGTCCCTGTCGGTGATCCGGGACGACCACCCCTTCATGCCCGGCGCCGAGTGCACCGTGGCCGACGACCCGCCCGACGCCGCACCGACGCAGACCGAGATGTGCTTCCTCGGGTCCGATGACCGCGAGCGCCGGGTCGTCATCGTGGGTGACTCGCACGCCGCCCACTGGCTGTCCCCGCTGGCCGACCTCGCCGAGGACCACCAGTGGCAGCTGGTCTCGCTCATCCGCGCCGGGTGCAGCCTCTCGACGCAGTCCGAGTTCTTCGAGGAGGGCACGCCCGGGTACGAGGGGTGCGTGGCCTGGCAGTCGCGGCTGACCGAGCGCATCGTGTCCCTGCAGCCCGACCTCGTGGTCACCGTGGGGACCCGGACGGCCTACGGGACCGACGAGGAGAGGCTGCCGCCGGGGTTCCTCGAGGCCTGGCAGCAGCTCTCCGATGCAGGGCTGCCGGTGATCGCGATGCGGGACAGCCCCCGGCACCTGCAGGACGTGCCCGACTGCGTGGCCCAGTGGGGCGACGCCGCCGACCGGTGCGGGACGCCACGCTCGTGGGTGTACACGGACGGGCTGCTCGAGGCGGCGGAGGCCGTCCTGCCTACGGGGGTGAGCCTGGTGGACACCAGCTCCTGGTTCTGCACCGACGACCTCTGCCCGCCGCTGGTCGGCAACGTCTGGGTGTACCGGGACGACGGGCACGTCACCGGGACCTACATGCGCACGGTCCGGTCGCTGATGGAGGAGGAGTTCCTGATGCGGGTGGGCTGGTGACCGCCGAGGGCGTCCGGGCGCTGGTCTTCGACGTCTTCGGGACGGTGGTCGACTGGCGCGGCGGCGTCGCCCGCGAGGTGTCCCGGCTGCTGGGTCCGGCGGTGGACGCGGACGCGCTGGCCGACGACTGGCGCGGCCGGTACGTGCCGTCGATGGAACGGGTGCGCTCCGGCGAGCTGCCGTGGACGCCGCTGGACGCGCTGCACCGCGAGTCGCTGTCGTCGGTGCTCGCGGACGCCGGGCTGGCCTCCGTGCCGGCCGAGGTGCGTGACGAGCTGGTGCTCGCCTGGCACCGGCTGGACCCGTGGCCGGACGTGCTGCCGGGGTTGAGGCGGCTGAGGCGGGAGTTCGTGCTGGCGCCGCTGTCGAACGGCAACATCGCGCTGCAGGTGGACCTCGCCCGGCGGTCCGGGCTGCCGTGGGACTGCGTGCTGGGGGCCGAGGTCGTGCGGCACTACAAGCCCGACCCGGAGGTCTACGACTCCGCGGCGCAGCTGCTCGCGGTCCCGCCGTCGTCGGTGGTCATGGTGGCCGCGCACGTCGACGACCTGGCCGCGGCGCGGGCGCGCGGGTTGCGGACGGCGTACGTGCACCGGCCCGACGAGTTCGGCGGGCGGGTCGTGCCGCCTGCCTCGGACCCGGACGCCGACTGGTCGGTGGCCTCGTTCGAGGAGCTCGCCGACCACCTGGGGGTGTGAGGCAGGCCGTCGCCGGGGTTCTTCGTGGGTCGCCGGCGCTGCAGCGCCGGCGACCCACGAGGAACCCCGGCAATGCGTTCGGGTGGTTGTCCACAGTGGCGCGTGCCCGGGGCGGCGGCGGTCCGTAGTCTCCCGGCGACCGGTGATCGACACGGGGGTGGACGACGGTGACACGGCGCTGGACGCTGCGACTCGTGACAGGCCTCGCGGCCGGCGCGCTGGTGCTGAGCGGCTGCTCGGAGCGGCAGGAGGCGGCCGACACGCTGCCCGAGGCGGACGCCACACCCAGCGCGTCGCAGCCCGAACTGCCACCCCTGGGTCCGACGGACCTCCCGATGCCCGCCGAGGCCCGCACCCAGGACGCCGCCGGAGCCGAGGCCTTCGTCCGGTACTACATCGACCTCATCAACCGGACGTCCACCGTCATGGACGCCGCCCCCCTGCGCGAGTTCAGCGACGGCTGCCTCGACTGCGACCGGATAGCGCACGTCGTGGACAAAGACGCAGCCTTAGGACATCAGTACGATGGGGGATTAATTTCCATCACAACGATGGGCGAAGCTCTCCTCAGGGAGACCACGGCTGAAATGGCCATGCGAGCCGACGTTTCCGGACTGGCGGTGGAGGACGCGTCGGGCAACGCACTCCCGGACCTGAGCTCGCCAGCGTATACAAATCTGAATGGTGGAGCCGCCTTGAAGTGGGACGCCCGTCAGGATACTTGGATTATGACGGCTTTGACTCTCGAATGAGGCGCAGACTTGTCACCTCGCTAGCAGTCGCTATCTTGACCATGGGCGCACCTAGTACGAGCGCGGCCAACGACTGCGATAGGCGCTTCTGTCCTGTAGTAGAGACCACTCAGGGTGCTATAACAGCGACCTACGTTTCCACCACTTCCAGCGTTTTCGGCGATTCATGGGTTGCGTCCAATGCTGCACCAGCTGCCCACCCCTATACGTACCGGCTGATAGACCCCTGCGTCGCCAACGACGCTACGACCGGAAGTTGCCAGGGACAGGATTTTCGTGACTGCCCCACACCTGCCGACCGCGTGGCGGACTTTCGTCTGGTCCAGCGACAGCGCCTCGTGCTGCCTGACGGCAGCACCGTGGATAGGTTTGACTCGAGCGGCAGCCCACCGGGCACTCCGGTCGGTCCCTGGGTCTCGCTCGGACGCTTCTGCGTCGACATCACGGCGCTGAACCCGCCGCCGTCCCCGGGTGAGGTCTACCGCTACTTCCAGACCCTGCCGCTGCCCGACCTGCCCACCCAGCAGCAGCCGCCGGGCAACGCGCTGGCCGGCCTGCCCGTCGTCTTCTACACCGACGGCCCGACCACCCAGACGTTCACCGTCGACATCCGCGGCTTCACCGTCGACATCGTCGCCACCGCGAGCGCCTTCACCTGGGACACCGGCGACGGCACCGTCCTGCAGACCACCGACCCCGGTGCGCCCTACCCCGACCACACGATCAGCCACGACTACCGCAGCGGCACCTACACCGCCTCGCTGACCACCACCTGGAGCGGCACCTTCAGCGTCGATGGCGGCGCGACGGCCGACGTCCCCGGCACCACGACCACCGACGGCCCGCCGGCCACCTTCACCGTGCTCCAAGCCAGCCCGGTCCTGACCAACCCGTTCGACTGACCCACGTCCGCGCGGTCCCGCCCGCTCCCGCGCCGTTGCAACAGCGCGGAGGCGTCAGGAACAGCGCGAGAGTGCGGCCATTGCCGTCGTTGCCCGTGCAGTGCCGGTGCTGCAGCGGCGGCAACTCGCGAGGAACGCCGGCGATCAGCCGCCCGACGCTCACCAGGTCTGCGGCGTCGGCTGGCCCGGCGGAGGGCCGTAGCGGTTGGGCACCGGCTGACCGGCCAGGAATCCGTTCTGGACCAGCAGCACGAGCCACCCGACGAGGGGCACGAGCGACCAGAGCAGCCACCACGCCGAGTGCCCGCGGTCGTGCAGCCGGGTCACCGACGAGCCGATCGACGGGACGATCGTCAGCAGCGCGACCACCGTGGTCAGCGGACCGCCGAGGTAGGCCCAGGCGCTGCTGGTGTCGACCGTCGTGGAGAAGACCGGGTAGCCCAGCGAGGCGTCCGCGATGTTGGCGAGGAGGCTGAGCCCGGCGATCGGCAGGGTGTAGTGCAGCCACCAGGTGGTCCGGTCGATCCGCCCGCGCCGCACGTACCACTCGCCGAGACCCACGGCCGCCCCCGATTCCCGCCCCACGATGGGGCGCCGCAGACAGGGTGCCGTCCGACAGCCGCACACCCCGCACCCGCGGCCGCGGCGTCATCCCGACGAGGGATCAGGACGGGACCGACTCCCGGCAGCCGGACTGCAGCGCGCGGGCAGCGGTCGCCAGCACCGCGACGACGTCGCGCGCGAAGCCGACGTCGCACGGGTGCGTCCCGCCGGTCACCACGGTCGCCTCCAGCTCGTCGACCGCCGCGGAGAACGACTCGACCGGGCTCTCGGTGTCCGGCAGCAGCACCAGCCGGCCGGCGTCCCCGTGCACGAAGAACTCGATGCCCGTCGACATCGGCGCCACGGTGTGCGAGAGCGTCACCGTCGAGGAGACGCCGGGCGTGGCGTGCTGCAGCACCAGGTGCACGGTGTCCCCCGCGCCTGCCCCGGCCTGCACGGACACCACCGGGCCCAGCGTGGGCAGCAGCAGGGACAGCGCGTGCGGGCCGATGTCCCACAGCGCGCCGTGCTCGCGCCGCCAGGCCGAGTCGAAGGGGCTGCCGGCCAGCGCGCTCAGCCACGAGCCGGCGCCACCGGCGAGCCGGGTGCGGGCGGCCTGGGCCATCCAGGTCGACGTCCCGGCCTGGAAGCGGAAGGTGAAGAACACGACCGAGGCGACCCCCGCGGAGCGCACCGCGGCGACCACCCGGTCGGCCTCGTCGAGCGAGAGCCCGATGGGCTTCTCCAGCAGCAGGTGCTTCCCGGCGGCCGCGGCCTGCTCGGCCAGCCCGACCTGCACCGACGGCGGGACGGCGATCGCCACGGCGTCGACCTGGTCGAGCAGCGCGGCCAGGTCCGAGAACCCGGGGACGTCGAACTCCGCGCCGATCGCCTCGGCCTTGGACAGGTCGCGGCCCCAGACGCCCACCAGCTCGGCGCTCGGGTGCTCGACGAGGGCGGCCGCGTGGACCGTCCGCGCCCAGTGGCCGGTGCCGAGCACCCCGAAGCGCACGGTCAGACCGCCCCGAACTGGCGGTCGCCCGCGTCCCCGAGGCCCGGGACGATGTAGGCCTTGTCGTTGAGCCCCTCGTCGACCGAGGCGGTGAACACCCGCAGCGGCAGCCCGCTCTCCTCGAGCCGGCGCAGGCCCTCCGGGGCGGCCAGCGCGCACAGCACGGTGATCGAGGTGGCGCCGCGCTCGGTCAGCAGCCCGCAGCAGTGCACCAGCGACCCGCCGGTGGCCAGCATCGGGTCGAGCACGAAGACCTCCCGGTCGACCAGCGACGCCGGCAGCGAGGCCATGTACGCCTCGGGCTGGAAGGTCACCTCGTTGCGGGCCAGGCCGACGAAGCCCATCTGCGACTCCGGCAGCATCCCGTGCGCCGTGTCGGCCATCCCGAGCCCGGCCCGCAGCACCGGCACGATCAGCGGCGGCGCGGCCAGCCGGTAGCCGGTCGTGTCGGTGACCGGCGTGGTGATCGGCTCCTCGGCGACGGGCAGGTCCCGGGTGGCCTCGTAGACCAGCATCTGGGTCAGCTCCGCCAGGGCCGCGCGGAACGCCGCGTTGTCGGTCCGCTCGTCGCGCATGCGGGTCAGACGGGCACGGGCCAGCGGGTGGTCCACGACGGTGAGCTGCACGCGCGACACGGTAGCGGCCCGGTGGACCCCGGCTGCCGGCGCTGGCACCATCCCCGCCGTGACGACGACGCAGGGGTGGCGCCGCCGGTAGGTGGCTGCCCACGTCGTCCGGCCCACCCGTCCCCGGTGGGCCGCGCACCCGGTCCACCTCCGTCCGAGGAGACCGCCCGTGCCCCCCATCGAGCTCGGACCCCTGCCCGGCGAGCAGCCCACCCCGCGACCCACCGAGGAGCTGCGGTGAGCGAGCTGCGCGGCGCGACCGACATCGGGGACTTCCTGGTCAGCGCCCGGTCGTTCGACGAGTACCGCGCGATGTTCGCCCTGACCGACGCCGACCTGCACGGCCGGGTCCTCGACTGCCCCGGCGGTGGCGCCTCGTTCACCGCGGCGGCCCGGGCCCGCGGCACCGCGGCGTTCGCGGTGGACCCGGTCTACGCGAGCCCACCGCGCGAGCTCGTGGCCCGTCTCGACGCGGAGCTGGCCCGCGGCAGCGCCTGGGCCACCGCCAACGCCGAGCGCTACGTCTGGGACCACTACGGCGACCCCGCCGGCCACGCGCGGCTCCGGGCGGAGTCGGCGGCGGTCTTCGCGCGCGACCTGGCCGCGTGCCCGGGACGCCACGTGGCGGCCGCCCTGCCGCACCTGCCGTTCACCGACGGCGCCTTCGACCTGGTCCTCTCCTCGCACCTGCTGTTCACCTACGCCGACCGGCTGGACGCCGGGTTCCACGTCGCCGCCCTGCGCGAGATGGCCCGCGTGGGCGCCGAGGTGCGCGTCTACCCGGTGGTCGACCAGGCCGGCCGGGCCCTGCCCGACCTGCTGGCCTCCGTGCTGGCCGAGCTCGGCGGGGCCGGGGTGGAGGCGGAGGTCCAGGACGTCCCCTACGAGTTCCAGCGCGGCGCGCGCAGCATGCTGCGCCTCCGGTCGGCTCCCACCCGCACGGGTGTGCGGGGCGCGGGGGCACCGGGGTCGGGAGGGAGAATGCGCCCATGACCCACGTGCTCGACCCCGATGCGCCGGCGGCGGCGATCCCGCCGCGGCGCGAGCCCCTGGCGCCGTACCGCGACGTGACCCGCTCCGACGCCGCCTTCCGGGCCTTCCTGCACGGGCTGCCCGGCGTGGACCAGGTCGGCGCCGAGTCGCGGGTCGCCGTCCTGGGCACCCGGTCGATCAAGACGACCGCCAAGGCCTGGGCTCTCGACGCCGCCATCTCCATGGTCGACCTGACGACCCTCGAGGGCTCCGACACCCCGGGGAAGGTGCGCAGCCTGGCGGCCAAGGCGCGCCGTCCCGACCCGGGCGACCCGAGCTGCCCCCAGGTGGCCGCCGTCTGCGTCTACGGCGACCTCGCCGGCGTCGCCCGCGACGCCCTGCAGGGCACCGGCATCCACGTCGCCGCCGTCGCCACCGCCTTCCCCAGCGGCCGGGCCAGCCGGGCGGTCAAGCTCGCCGACGTGCGGGACGCCGTGGCCAACGGCGCCGACGAGATCGACATGGTCATCGACCGCGGCGCGTTCCTGGCCGGCCGCTACCTCGACGTCTACGACGAGATCGTGGCCGTCAAGGACGCCTGCGGGGACGCGCACCTCAAGGTCATCCTCGAGACCGGCGAGCTGGTCACCCTCGACAACGTCCGCCGCGCCTCCTGGCTGGCGATGCTCGCCGGCGGCGACTTCATCAAGACCTCCACCGGCAAGGTCTCCCCCGCGGCCACCCTGCCGGTCTGCCTGGTGATGCTCGAGGCGGTCCGCGACTTCCGCGCCGCCACCGGCCGCCAGGTCGGCGTCAAGCCCGCCGGCGGCATCCGGACGACGAAGGACGCGATCAAGCACCTGGTCCTCGTCAACGAGGTCGCCGGGCCCGGCTGGCTCTCCCCCGACTGGTTCCGCTTCGGCGCCTCCAGCCTGCTCAACGACCTGCTCCTGCAGCGGCAGAAGCTGCGCACCGGCCACTACTCCGGCCCCGACCACGTGAGCGTCGACTGACCATGACCAGCCTGTTCGAGTACGCCCCCGCGCCCGAGTCGCGCTCCATCGTCGACGTCGCGCCGTCCTACGGCCTGTTCGTCGACGGCGAGTTCGTCGACGGCTCCGGCACCCCCTTGAAGACCGTCAACCCGGCGACGGAGGAGGTGCTCTCCGAGGTCGCCACCGCCACCGACGCCGACGTCGACCGCGCCGTCCGCGCCGCCCGCCGCGCGTTCACCCGCGTCTGGGGACCGATGCGCCCGGCCGACCGCGGCAAGTACCTGTTCCGCATCGCCCGGCTGCTGCAGGAGCGGGCCCGCGAGTTCGCCGTCCTGGAGTCCCTGGACAACGGCAAGCCGATCCGGGAGTCCCGCGACGTCGACGTCCCCCTGGCCGCGGCGCACTTCTTCTACCACGCGGGCTGGGCCGACAAGCTGGACTGGGCGGGCCTGGGGCCGGGCCCGCGGCCGCTGGGCGTGGCCGGTCAGGTCATCCCGTGGAACTTCCCGCTGCTCATGCTGGCGTGGAAGGTCGCCCCGGCACTGGCCACCGGCAACACCGTCGTCCTCAAGCCGGCCGAGACCACCCCGCTGACCGCGCTGCTGTTCGCCGAGGTGTGCCGTCAGGCCGACCTGCCACCCGGCGTGGTCAACATCGTGACCGGTGCGGGCGACACCGGCCGGGCCGTCGTCGAGCACGAGGACGTCGACAAGGTCGCGTTCACCGGCTCGACCGAGGTGGGCCGGTCGATCGCCCGCGCCGTCGCCGGCACCCGCAAGAAGCTGACCCTCGAGCTCGGCGGCAAGGCGGCCAACATCGTCTTCGACGACGCCCCGATCGACCAGGCCGTCGAGGGCGTCGTGCAGGGCATCTTCTCCAACCAGGGCCACGTGTGCTGCGCCGGCAGCCGGCTGCTGGTGCAGGAGTCGGTGCACGACGAGGTCATCGCCTCGCTGCAGCGGCGGATCGGCACGCTGCGCCTGGGCGACCCGCTGGACAAGAACACCGACATCGGCGCGATCAACTCCGCCGAGCAGCTCGCGCGCATCCGGGAGCTGTCCGACGTCGGCGAGGCCGAGGGCGCGTCGAGGTGGCAGCCGGCCTGCGAGCTGCCCGAGCGCGGCTACTGGTTCCCGCCGACGGTGTTCACCGACGTCTCCCCCGCCCACCGCATCGCCCGCGACGAGGTCTTCGGCCCGGTGCTCTCGGTGCTGACCTTCCGGACGCCCGACGAGGCCGTGGCCAAGGCGAACAACACCACGTACGGGCTCTCGGCCGGCATCTGGACCGAGAAGGGCTCCCGGATCCTCGCGATCGCCGACCGGCTGCGCGCCGGCGTGGTCTGGGCCAACACCTTCAACCAGTTCGACCCGACGTCGCCCTTCGGCGGCTACAAGCAGTCCGGCTACGGCCGCGAGGGCGGCCGCCACGGGCTGGCCGCGTACCTGGAGGGTGCCCGGTGAGCACTGATCGTCTCGCCGTCCGCAAGACGTACAAGCTGTACGTGAACGGCGCTTTCCCGCGCTCGGAGTCCGGCCGCACCTACGCGGTCACCGACGCCAAGGGCGCCTTCCTCGCCAACGCCGCGTGGGCCTCGCGCAAGGACGCCCGGGACGCCGTCGTCGCCGCCCGCGCCGCAGCCGGGAAGTGGTCGGGCGCCACCGCCTACAACCGCGGCCAGGTGCTGTACCGGGTGGCCGAGGTGATGGAGGGCCGGCACGCCCAGTTCTGCGAGGAGGTCGCGGCCGGGGAGGGCCTGTCGTCGTCCAGGGCGCGGGCCGCCGTCGACGCCGCCATCGACCGCTGGGTCTGGTACGCCGGGTGGACCGACAAGCTCGGCGCCGTCCTCGGCGCGGCCAACCCGGTCGCCGGGCCGTACTTCGACTTCTCGGTGCCCGAGCCCACCGGCGTCGTCGCCGTCCTCGCGCCGCAGCGCTCCTCGCTGCTCGGCCTGGTCAGCGTGCTCGCCCCCGTGCTGGCAGGCGGCAACACCGCCGTCGTCGTCACGTCGCGGACCCGTCCGCTGCCCGCCGTCACCCTCGGCGAGGTGCTGGCCACCAGCGACGTCCCGGCCGGGGTGGTCAACCTGCTCACCGGGGACGCCGAGGAGATCGGCCCGTGGCTGGCCGAGCACGACGACGTCGACGCCATCGACCTCACCGGCGCCCCCGCCGGCTGCGCGATGGAGCTCGAGCGCCTCGCCGCGGGCAGCATCAAGCGGGTCGTGCGGCCGCCGGCCGAGGAACCGGACTGGTCGGCCGACCCGGGCCTGACCCGGCTGACCCCGTTCCTGGAGACGAAGACGGTGTGGCACCCCATGGGCCTGTGAACGGCCCCGTCCCGGGTCCACCCTGAGCTCGCGGAGGGTGGGGAGGACGGGGTCCTGCACCTGGCACCCCACGGGCCTCCAGAACCCCGGGGCGCGCTCCCAGGGGGAGCGGGCAGGATGGGCGCGTGGCCCGGCCCAGCATCGTCCCCATCGCCCTCACCGTCGACGACCGCACCGGCTTCACCCTGTGGGCTCCGCCGTGGGAGGAGGACGGTGAGGAGTGGCAGGCCTTCCTCGGCACCTCCGAGGACGACCGGGCGCGCGTGCACCTCTTCCCGACCCCGGACGCGCTGGCCGCGTTCTGCCGCACCCGCACCGACCACGACCTCGCCGACCACCCGGTCTGGCCGGTGGTGGTCGGGCTGGGCGCGGCCGACCTCACGCCCGACGACGACCACCGCTACGACCTCGACGGCGTCTACGACATCGCCGCCGAGAACCCCGACCGGTGGTCGGTCGAGGAGCTGGCCGCGACCATCGACATCGTCACCCGGCTGGCCGAGTGCCTCGACGTGGAGGACGACGACGCCGACGACGAGCTGACCGACACCGACGACGAGCCGGACGTCGACGACGACATCGAGCTCGAGCGCCGGGCCGACGGCGCCGTCGCCCGCGGCGGGGAGTTCGGCGCACTCGCCGAGCTCGTCTCCCGCCCCGAGATCGGCTCGCTGGGGCTGGGCGTCGAGGCCTTCGTCGGCCGCTCGGGCGAGGACGCCTGGATCGGCGTCGGCAGCGCCCTCGACGACCTGTGGGAGGACGTCCTCGACGAGCTCGGCACGCACCTGGACTGGACCGGCGGCGGCACCGTCTCCCTCGACGACTACCCCTCTGCGGCGGAGGCCGACGAGGACGACTACGACGAGGACGACCTCGAGGACGACGCCGCGGCGGCTGCCCGCCCGGTGGGCGGCGCGACCGCGGCGGCCTCGGCCGGCGTCAGCACCATCGCCCGCCCGGGCCGCATGGCCGCGTCACCCGCGGAGGTCGCGAAGGCCGCCGAGTTCTGGGAGGCCGTCGGCATCCTGCCGGTGGAGGTCGTCGTGCCCGAGGGCGCCGGCCTCACGCTGCGCTGCTACGTCGAGGACCGGGCGCGCTTCCTCGGCCGTGACGGCGAGGTCTTCCTCTTCGGCTCCCCCGAGGACCTCACCCGCTTCTGCCGCGGCAGCGAGGCCCACGACCTCACCGAGATCGCCTCCTGGCCCGAGGTCGCCGACACCACCACGCCGCCGTTGCCGGCCGACCAGGACCGCTACGACCTCACCGAGACCAGCGAGGTGCTGGCCGAGGTCGCCGGCGGGGCGGGCGGGCTGGTCGACCACCGGGTGCTCGCCCAGCAGGTCGAGGGCGTGCGCGACATCGCCGAGTACGCCGGGCTGGCCCGCGTCGAGGAGCTGCTGCGCCCCGACGCGCCGCTCGGCCGCGCCGTCGCCCGCAGCGAGCGGGTCCCGGACACCCCGCTGCGCGCCGAGGACGCCGCCGCGCTGCGCCCCGCCTGGGACGAGGTCGTCACCGAGGTCAGCAGCGCGCTCGTCTTCCGCGACTGACGGAGGACCGCCCTGGCCCCTCCGGCCACCGTCGTCCCCTCCCGTCGGTAGGGGTGGAGCGGCCGAGGTGCCCACGAACGGCAGCGGCCGGCCCCGGGAAACCGGGACCGGCCGCTGCCGTCTGTCAGGGGTGGAGCTCAGTCCGCCGAGCGCTCGGGGCGACGGCCCTGGCCGCGGTACGGGCTGGAGCGCCGCTCGCCGCGCTCGCCGTAGGAGCGCTCGCCGGTGCCGCGGGACCGCTCGCCGTACGCCGGGCGATCGCCGTACGCCGGACGGTCGCCGTCGCGGCGCGGCCGCTCCCCGTGGGGACGGCGCGGCCGGTCGCCGTCGCGGCGCGGACGGTCACCGTCGCGTCGGGGACGCCGGCCACCGGGGCCTCCGGAGGGACGCCGGGACTCGCGCACCGGGCGCTCCACCGGCGCCACGTGCACACCGCTGGCGACGAGCTCGGCGATCGGGGCGTCGCCCGGACGGATCCGGGAGACGACCGGCTCCACCTTGGCCTGGCGGAACCGGCGCTTGGCCTGGCCCACCTGGTCGGGCAGCAGCAGCGAGACCACGACACCGCGGGCGCCGGCGCGGGCGGTGCGGCCCGAGCGGTGCAGGTAGGTCTTGTGGTCCGCCGGCGGGTCGTAGTGCACCACCAGCGAGACGTCGTCGACGTGGATGCCGCGGGCGGCGACGTCGGTGGCGACCAGCACCGGGCTGCGGGCGTCGGTGAACGCCTCCAGCGCACGGCGACGGGCACCCTGCGGCAGCCCGCCGTGGATCGCCTCGGCCTTGATGCCGGCGGCCTGCAGGTTGCCGGCCAGCCGGTCGGCGCCGTGCTGCGTGCGCACGAAGACGAGGGTGCGGCCCGGGCGGGCGGCCATCTCCTCGGCGATCTGCAGCTTGTCGCGGAAGGCGACGCTGTAGGCCAGGTGCTCGGCCGGCGGGGCGTCGTCCCCTGGGCGCTTGACCTCGTGCCGCGCCGGGTCTTTGAGGTACCGGCGGACCAGGGTGTCGACCTCGCCGTCCAGCGTGGCCGAGAACAGCAGCCGCTGGGCGTCGGGACGGGTCTGGTCGAGCAGCTCCTGCACGACCGGCAGGAAGCCGAGGTCGGACATGAAGTCGGCCTCGTCGATGACGGTGACCTCGACCTCGTCGAGGGTCGCCTCACCCTGGCCGATCAGGTCCTGCAGCCGGCCAGGGGTGGCGATGACCGCGTCCACGCCGCGGCGCAGCTGCTGGATCTGCCGGTACATCGAGGCGCCGCCGTACACGGTGGTCAGCTGGACGCCGATCGACTGCCCGAGGGGCGCGAGGTTGTCGAAGACCTGCTGGGCCAGCTCGCGGGTCGGCACCAGGATCAGCCCGCGCGGGGCACGGCGGCCCCGGCGGACGTCGGCACCGAGGCGGGCGAGCATCGGCAGGCCGAAGGCCAGCGTCTTGCCCGAGCCGGTGGCGGCCTTGCCGAGCACGTCGCGCCCGGCGAGGGCGTCGGGCAGGGCGGAGGCCTGGATCGCGAAGGGGGTGCGGATGTCGCGCCGCTCGAGCGCGGTCACCAGCTGCTGGGGCAGGCCCAGCTGGGCGAAGGTCGGGCCGGCCGGCTCGGCCGGGACCTCGACCTCGGGGGTCTCAGGAGCGGTCTGGACGTCGACAGTGTCGAACGTGGTCATGCGGGTGTGGGACTCCGATGCTTCTCGGCGCGCGTCCCGTGGTGGTGCGCGGACACCGTCGACCGGCGTCCTCACTGGCGATCACTGCGTCAGGGGACGCTGCGGATCTGCACGGATGCGCTCATGCCCGGACGGACCGTCCGGGAGGATGACCGGCGAGTGCCGGTGCACCCAATCTAGCAGCGCGGACCGCTGGGGCATTCCGACGGTGATCAGGCTCGCAGTGCCGCGTACCCCGGGCGGACGACGTCGGCGAGCAGCCGCGCCCGCTCCTCCTCGGGCAGGAACGCGGCGGCCAGGGCGCGCTCGGTCACCGTCTGGACGTCGTCCCAGCCCCAGCCGCAGGTCCGCGCCACGTCGGTGAGCTCGCTGGTGACCGAGACGCCGCTCATCAGCCGGTTGTCGGTGTTGACGGTGACCGCGAAGCCGAGCCGGTGCAGCCGGCCGACCGGGTGCGCGGCCAGGGACGGGTAGGCGCCGGTCTGCACGTTGGACGACGGCGCGACCTCCAGCGGCACCTGCGCGTCGAGGACCCGCTGCGCCACCGGGCCGAGGGTGCCGTCCTCGGCGACCTCGTCGGCGATGCGCACGCCGTGACCGAGCCGCTCGGCGTGGGCGCCGTCCAGCGCGGCGACGATGCTGTCCACGCCGGCGGCCTCGCCGGCGTGCACGGTGCGGTGCGCCCCGGCACGGTCCAGCAGCGCGATGGCCGAGGGGTGCCGGTCGGGCGGGAAGCCGATCTCCGGGCCGGCCAGGTCGAAGCCGACCACGCCGTCGTCCCGGTGGCGCACCACCAGGTCGGCCACCTCGTCCCACCGGTCGGCCTGCCGCATGGCGCACAGCAGCGTGCCGACCGTGATCGGCGTCCCCGCCCCGGCGGCCTCGGCGCTGCCCTTCGCGAAGCCGTCGAGGATCGCCTCGACCGCCTCCTCGATCGGGGTGCCCTGCGCCGTCAGCAGCTCGGGGGCCATGCGCACCTCGGCGTACACGACGCCGTCGGCGGCCAGGTCGAGCGCGCACTCGCGGGACACCCGGCTGACCGCCTCGGGACGCTGCATCACCGCGACGGTGTGCGCGAAGGTCTCCAGGTAGCGCACCAGCGAGCCGGAGTCGGCGGCCTGCCGGAACCAGCGGCCCAGCGCCTCCGGGTCGCCGGCGGGGAGGTCCCGGTAGCCGACCTCGTCGGCGAGCTCGAGCACCGTCTGCGGCCGCAGCCCGCCGTCCAGGTGGTCGTGCAGGAGGACCTTGGGAGCGCGGCGGATCGAGTCGGCGTTCAGCGGTGCGGGCACGGTGACATTGTGGTCCTACCGGACCACGCCGCGTTCACGTGCCGTACCCCGCGGTCACTGAGCGACTCCGAGGCCTCGTCGGGAGGCCTCCGGCCCCACTCCTCGACCTCAACCTTCCCGGTCCTGCCAGCGGAAGGTGAGCGCGCAGAGCACCAGCCCGGCCACGCACCACAGGCCGAGCACCAGCGCGACGGTGCCGAGCTCCCACGAGCCGGCCGGCTCGCGGGCGGCCAGCGCGTCGGGGAGGAACACCGAGCGCAGGCCCTGGGCCAGCCACTTCACCGGGAAGACCGCGGCGACGTCCTGCAGCCAGGCGGGCACCTGGTCGAACGGCATGAAGACGCCGGAGATGAACTCCAGCACCAGCGCGATCGGGGTGACCGTCGCCGACGCCGACCGGCCGTTGCGGGCCAGCGTCGAGACGACGATGCCCAGCAGCGTGCACGCCGCCGCGCCCAGCACCGACACCCAGGCGAAGGTGAGCCAGTCGGCGCCCGAGGGCAGGTCGATGCCGTACACGAGGACGCCGACCAGGAGCAGCAGCACGATGGTCGCGACCGCCACCGCGAGCACCTGCACGACCTTGCCGACGAAGTAGGCGCTGGCCGGCATCGGCGTGCCCCGGAGGCTCTTGAGCGTGCCGTCCGAGCGCTCCCCGGCGATGTGGATCGCCATGTTCTGCAGGCTGGACCCGACGATGCCCGCGGTGATGACCCCGGCCATGAAGTACTGCGGGAAGTCGACGCCGGCGCCGAGGTCGTAGTCGAGCACCGCGCCGAGGCCCAGCAGCAGGATCACCGGGAAGACGAGCGTGAAGACGACCGACTCGCGCTGGCGGAAGAACTCCTTGAGCTCGACGCCGGCGCGGGTGAGGTAGACCCGGCCCAGCGGGGGCAGCCCGGTGCGCTCCGGGGCGGCGGCGGTCACGAGTTGTCCCCGATCATCTTCAGGTAGACGTCCTCGAGCGTGGGGCGGGCGACCGTCAGGTCGGGCACCTCGCCGGGGAAGCGGGCGGCCAGCTCCCGCACGAACGCGGTCGGCGTGGTGGTCTCGGCGGTGCGCCGGACGCCGTCCTCGGTCCAGCGGACGACGGCGGGTGCGGTGCCCCGCCCACCCAGCGCGGCGGGGACGGCGACCTCGGCGAGCTGGCCGCGGGCGAGGACGCCGACCCGGTCGGCCAGCGCCTCGGCCTCGTCGAGGTAGTGGGTGGTCAGCAGCATCGTGGTGCCCAGGTCGCGCAGCGATCGGATCAGCGCCCAGAACTGCCGCCGGGCCTCGGGGTCGAAGCCGGTGGTCGGCTCGTCGAGGAAGAGCAGCCGCGGCCGGCCGACGATCCCGAGGGCGACGTCCAGCCGCCGGCGCTGGCCGCCCGAGAGGGTGCGGCCGCGCGCGCCCGCCTGCTCGGTCAGGCCGACCAGCTCGAGCACCTCGTCGGGGTCGCCCGGCTCGGCGTAGTACGACGCCCGCGCCACGAGCAGCTCGCGCACCGACAGCTGGCTGTCCCCCGCGCCGGACTGCAGCACGATGCCCAGCTGGGCCTTCCAGCGCCGTCCGCCCCGCGCCGGGTCGGTGCCCAGGACGCGCACCTCGCCGCCGTCGCGCTTCCGGTAGCCCTCCAGCACCTCGACGGTGGTGGTCTTCCCGGCGCCGTTGGGGCCCAGCAGCGCGAAGATCTCGCCGCGGCGGATGTCGAGGTCCAGGCCGTCGACGGCGGTGCGGTCGC
Organism: Geodermatophilus siccatus; assembly: GCF_900103785.1. GTDB lineage: Bacteria > Actinomycetota > Actinomycetes > Mycobacteriales > Geodermatophilaceae > Geodermatophilus > Geodermatophilus siccatus. Next base: position 499,047 of record NZ_FNHE01000001.1, read on the forward strand.
CGTACCGCTTCACCAGGCCGCGGACCGAGATGGCGGCGTCCGGGTCCAGCGGGTCGCCGGGCCGGGGCCGGTTGTCGGCCACCACGGGCGCGGACGAACTGGTCACGGGGACACAGTGTCCCCCTGCGCGCGCCGGGAGGGGTCCGCACCCCCGGCGTCTGCTCGTCGCGACGAGATCTGCACAGTGGCGGGCATCAGGAGCCGGAAGGCCACCACTGTGCAGATCTCGCGGGACGGGGTACCGGGCTCAGGCGGTGATGCGGTCGAGCAGCAGGGGCAGCGGCTGCTCACCGGTGTCGACGCCGACCGCGCCCTCCAGCGCCTCCAGCGCCCGCGGGATGCGCGCGGCGTCGTCGGTGTGCAGCTCCAGCAGCGGCTGACCGGCCACCACCTGCTCCCCCACCCCGGCGGTCCAGGTGACGCCGGCGGCGGGCGACACCGGGTCCTCCTTGCGCGCCCGGCCGGCACCCAGCCGCCAGGCCGCCACGCCGAGCGCGTAGGCGTCCAGCCGGGTGAGCGTGCCGGTGGCCGGTGCGGTCACCACGTGCTTCTCGGCAGGCTGCGGCAGCGGGGCGTCGGGGTCGCCACCCTGGACGCTGATCATCCGCCGCCACACGTCCATGGCCCGCCCGTCGCGGAGCGCGTCGGCCGGGTCGACGTCCCCCCGCCCCACGCCGGCGAGCATCTCCCGCGCCAGCGCCAGGGTCAGCTCGACGACGTCGGCCGGACCGCCGCCGGCGAGCACCTCCACCGACTCGGCCACCTCGACCGCGTTGCCGGCGGCGCGGCCCAGCGGCCGGTCCATCGCCGTCACCAGGGCCACGGTGTGCACGCCGGCCGCCTCCCCGAGGCCGACCATCGTGCGGGCCAGCTCGCGGGAGGTCCCGGGGTCCTTCATGAACGCGCCCGAGCCGGTCTTGACGTCCAGCACCAGAGCGTCGGCACCCTCGGCGATCTTCTTGCTCATGATCGAGCTGGCGATCAGCGGGATCGACTCGACGGTGCCGGTGACGTCGCGCAGCGCGTAGAGCTTCTTGTCCGCGGGGGCGAGGTCGTTGCCGGCCGCGCAGATGACCGCGCCCACCTCGCGCAGCTGCGCCAGGTAGGCCTCCTCGTGCACGTCGGCCCGCCAGCCCGGGATCGACTCCAGCTTGTCCAGCGTGCCGCCGGTGTGCCCCAGGCCCCGGCCGGACAGCTGCGGCACCGCCACCCCGCAGGCCGCGACCAGGGGGGCGAGCGGGAGCGTGGTCTTGTCGCCGACCCCGCCGGTGGAGTGCTTGTCGGCGGTCGGCCGGCCCAGCGAGGAGAGGTCCTTGCGCTCGCCCGAGTCGATCATCGCCTGCGTCCAGACGGCGAGCTCCTCGGGCGCCATCCCGCGGAAGAACACCGCCATGAGCAGCGCGCTGACCTGCTCGTCGGGCACCGCGCCGCGGGTGTAGGCGTCGATCACCCAGCGGATCTGCTCCGGGCTGAGCTGCCCGCCGTCCCGCTTGGTGCGGATGACGTCGATCGCGTCGATGGCGCTCACGACCTGCCCTCCCGCACCGCCGCCTGCGCCAGGTCGTCCGGGCCGAACGCGTCGGGCAGCACCTCGCGCATCGGCACGATGCCGAGCGACACCGTCTCGATGAGCATCTCCGGGCCGCCGTGCTCCCACAGCAGCTGCCGGCACCGGCCGCAGGGCATGAGCGGCTGCCCGTCGCCGCCGACGCAGGCCACCGCGACCAGCCGGCCGCCGCCGGTGCGGGCGAGGTCGCTGACCATGCCGCACTCGGCGCACAGCCCCAGCCCGTAGGAGGCGTTCTCCACGTTGCAGCCGGTCACGACGCGGCCGTCGTCCACCAGCCCGGCCACGCCCACGGGGAACCGCGAGTACGGGGCGTAGGCGTGCGTCATCGCCTCCCGGGCGGCCGCGCGCAGCCCGTCCCAGTCCACCTGCACTAGTGCTCTCCTCGTCGGTAGACCAACCCGTCGGCCTTCGGCATCCGCAGGCGTTGGGAGGCCAGCGACAGCACGAGCAGCGTGGTCAGGTGCGGGGTGAAGAAGACGATGCCCTCGGGCAGCCGGTCGATGGTGAGGAAGCCGACCAGCGCGGCCACGGCGAACACGCCGGCCAGCACCGCCTGCACCAGCTTGCGGCGCACCCCCTGGTACACCGCGACACCGGCCAGCAGGAGGGCGACGAGCAGCAGCAGGGCCACCACGGCGGTCTGGCTGCGCAGCTGCAGCGCGTCGGCGAACCCGAACAGGCCCGCGCCGGCCGCCAGCCCCCCGGGCCGCCAGTTGCCGAAGATCAGCGCCGCCAGGCCGATGAACCCGCGGCCGCCGGTCTGGCCCTCGCGGTAGATGCCGGCGACGAACACCAGGAAGACGCCGCCGAGGCCGGCCAGCGCGCCGGAGACCACCACGGCGAGGTACTTGAGCCGGTAGACCGGGACGCCGAGCGAGTCGGCCGCGGCCGGGTTCTCGCCGCAGGCGCGCAGCCGCAGGCCGAACGCGGTGCGCCACAGCAGCAGGTAGGACACCGGGACCAGCAGCACGGCCAGCAGGGTGAGCAGGCCGACGCCGCTGGTCAGCCCGCGCAGCAGCCCGGCCAGGTCGCTGACGAGGAACCAGTGCTGGCGTTCCAGGCCGCCGAGCAGGTCCGGCCCGGAGGACAGCACCGGCAGCGAGAAGGACGGCGGGTCGCTGGCCAGCGACGGCGACTGCGTGGGGCCGCCGCCGGTGTCCTCGGTGAACAGCAGCTCGGACAGGAAGCGGACGACGCCCTCGGCGAGGATGTTGATCGCCACGCCGGAGACCACGTGGTCGACGCCGAAGGTGACCGTGGCGATCGCGTGCAGCAGGCCGCCGGCCGCGCCGAAGACCATGCCGCCGACGACCGCGCCGACCCAGCCCCACTGGTAGCCGGCCCACCCGGCGCCCCAGGTGCCGAGGACCATCATGCCCTCGAGGCCGATGTTCACCACGCCCGCGCGCTCGGACCACAGCCCGCCGAGGGCGGCCAGGCCGATGGGGACGGCGAGCAGCAGCGCCGCCGAGAGGGTGGACGACGAGGTGAGCTCCTGCTCCCCCGAGATGACCCGGACCAGCGAGAACAGCACCCACAGGCCGACGAGCAGCCAGAGCACCCGCCGGGCGCGGCCGCCACCGGTGAGCAGGTCGGTCAGGGGGCCGCGGCTGGGCCGGTCGGTGCGGGCCGCTGCGGTGGTGCTCATACCCGGGCCCCCGCGGAGACGTGGAGCGCCGGCGGAGCGTCTTCGTGGGGTTGGTTCATGCCTGCACTCCCTGCTGGTCGCCCGGCACGCCGGTGTGGACCCGCTGCCCGCCGTCCGGAGCGGTGGGTGGCGGGACGCCGTCGTCCCCGTCGGCCTGCGGGCCGGGGCCGGCCGCCGCGCCGGCCCGCTCTGCCGAGCGCAGCGCCAGCCGGCGGGCGATCTCGTTGGCGACGACGACGGCGAGCACGATCGTGCCCTGGATGATCGTCACGACCGAGGACGGGATGTCGGCGAACTGCAGCGGCAGCGCGGCCCGGTCGAGGAAGGCGAACAGCAGCGCGGCCAGCGCGATGCCGAGCGGGGTGCTGCGACCCAGCAGCGCGACGGCGATGCCGAGGAAGCCCAGACCGGCGGTGAACTCGGTGCCGTAGTCGTACTGCGCGCCGAGCAGGTCGGGCAGGCCGATCAGCCCGGCGATGCCACCGGAGATGAGCATCGTCTTCACGACCATGCCGCGGGCGTCGACGCCGCTGGCGGTGGCCGCCGAGGGCGACAGGCCGGTGGCGCGCAGGTCGAACCCGAAGCGGGTGCGCTTGAGCAGCACGGCCACGACGACGCCCACCACGAGCGCCACCAGCAGGAAGCCGTACAGGCCGCTGCGCGGCGTGGCCAGGCCCAGCGCGGTGAGCACCCCGTTGAGGCTGGGCACCCGGCCGGACTCGGGGATCTCGGCGGTGGTGACGATCGAGGCACCCGGCGGGCTGCCGCGCAGCGGGCCGGTGAGCAGGAACGACGCCAGGCCCAGCGCGATGAAGTTCAGCATGATCGAGCTGATGACCTCGCTGACGCCGCGGGTCACCTTGAGCACGCCGACGATGCCGGCCCACGACGCGCCGACCACCATCGCCACCACGACGACCAGCAGCACGTGCAGCGGACCGGGCAGGACGACGGCCGCGCCCACCGCAGCGGCCAGGATGGTAGCCAGCCGGTACTGGCCCTCGACGCCGATGTTGAACAGGCCCATCCGGAACGCGACCGCCACGGCCAGGCCGGCGAGGAACAGCGGCACCGCCCGGTTGAGGATCACGACGATCGACTGCACCTGCTGCGAGGGGCTGTCGCCGAGGTCGACCATCACCCGGAACGCCGCCACCGGGTCCTCACCGATGAGGGCGATGACCGCCGCGGAGATCACCAGCGCGACGAGGACGGCGAGCACCGGGCCGAGCAGCGACAGCCCCACCCGGCGGACGAGGCCGTTCACGCCGCACCTGCCGTCCGTGCGCCGGTCATGTGCCCGCCGAGCTCCTCAGGAGTGACCCGCCGCGGGTCCAGGGTGGCCACCAGCCGGCCGCGCAGCATGACGTGCAGCGTGTCCGACAGCCCGATCAGCTCGTCGAGGTCGGCGGAGATGAGCACGATGCCCAGCCCCTCGGCGCGGGCGTCCTTGAGCAGCTCCCAGATCACCGCCTGGGCTCCGACGTCGACGCCGCGGGTCGGGTGGGCGGCGACGAGCAGCCGTGGTCGGGCGCTCATCTCGCGCCCGACGATCAGCTTCTGCTGGTTGCCGCCGGAGAGGGCGACGGCGAGGGTGTCCGGCCCGGGGGCACGGACGTCGTACTCGCGCATGATGCGGGCGGTGTCGGCCCGGGCACCGCGGCGGTCGATGAACGGGCCCTTCACCGCCGGCGGGCGGGTCTGGTGGCCGAGGATGCGGTTCTCCCACAGCGGCGCGTCCAGCAGCATGCCCTGGCGGTGCCGGTCCTCGGGGATGAAGCCGACGCCGGCCTCGCGGCGGGCGCGGGTGCTCCAGGCGGTGACGTCCTCACCGCCGAGCAGCACCGACCCGGCGGCCAGCGGGCGCAGGCCCATGATCGCGTCGACGAGCTCGGCCTGGCCGTTGCCCTCGACGCCGGCGATGCCCACGACCTCGCCCTCGCGCACGGTGAGCGTGACGTCGTCCACCACGGGGCGCTGGCCGCCGTCGGTGACCGTCACGCCGACCAGCTGCAGGACCGGGGTCTCGCGCACGGTGGACTCGCGGGTCTCCGGCGTGGGCAGCTCGGCGCCGACCATCAGCTCGGCCAGCTGCTTGGCCGTCGTCGTCCGCGGGTCAGCGGTGCCGACGGTGGTGCCGCGCCGGATGACGGTGATCGAGTCGGCGACCCGGCGCACCTCGTCGAGCTTGTGCGAGATGAAGATGACCGTCAGGCCCTCGCGCTTGAGCTCGGCGAGGTTGCCGAACAGCTCGTCGACCTCCTGCGGCACGAGGACGGCGGTCGGCTCGTCGAGGATCAGGATGCGGGCGTCGCGGTAGAGCACCTTGGCGATCTCCACGCGCTGCCGGTCGCCGACGCCGAGGTCCTCGACGAGCGCGTCGGGCTGCAGGCCGAGGTCGTAGCGCTCGGAGATCTCCTCGATGCGGCGGCGCGCCGCGGCCCGGTCCAGCCGGCCGTGCCTGGTGGGCTCGCTGCCCAGGATCACGTTCTCCAGGACGGTGAAGTTGTCGGCCAGCATGAAGTGCTGGTGGACCATGCCGATGCCGGCGGCGATGGCGTCCGACGGGCTGCGGAACTGGACCGGGCGGCCGTCGATGAGGATCTCGCCCTCGTCCGGGCGGTGCTCGCCGTAGAGGGTCTTCATCAGCGTCGACTTGCCGGCGCCGTTCTCGCCCACGATGGCGTGCACCTCGCCGCGGCGGACCCGCAGCTCGATGTCCTTGTTCGCCACCACGCCCGGGAAGCGCTTGGTGATCCCGCGGAGCTCGACGGCGAGGGGGACGTCGCCCGCCGCGGAGCCGTCTGCGGGCGAGTCTGCTGGGGCCATGCCGGCATCTCCTCGCTGTGGTCCCGCCGGTGGGCGGGAGGTCGCTACGGACGGCACCGGCGGGCGGGATCAGCCGCTGCGCCGGCGCCTCGGGCCCCGGGGGCCGTGGGTATGGTGCCCCACCCGCCGGGTTCCGTCCGAGCCCGGGGCGGACCGGAGCAGCGCGGGCCCGGGCGTTCGCCGCCCGGGCCCGCGTCGCAGGGTCGTTCAGTCGTGCAGGAGCACCCGCACGGGTGTCACTCGACCGTCGTCGGGACCGTGATGGTGCCGTCGACGATCTGCTGCCTGTACTGGTCGATCTCGCCCTGGATGTCGTCGATGAAGCCGCCCGACGTGGCCAGGCCGACGCCCTCGGTGGAGAGGTCGTTGAGGACGTCGGTGGCGCCCTGCACGTTGCCCTCGGAGTAGTCGTTGATGAACTGCTCCACCGCGTTGTCGACCCGCTTGAGCATCGACGTCATGACCACCGGCTGCAGCTCCGGTCCGACGGTGAGGTACTGGTCGGAGTCGACGCCGATCGCCCGGTTGCCGGAGGCGGCGGCGGCCTGGAAGACGCCGATGCCCGAGCCACCCGCGGCGTGGTAGACGATGTCCGCCCCGGCGTCGTACATGCCCTGGGCGACGATCTGGCCCCGGGCGGGGTCACCGAAGCCCGAGACGTCACCTGCCGGGGAGATGTACTGCCGGTCGATGGTGATCTGCGGGTTCACGGCCTGGGCACCGGCCACGTAGCCGGCCTCGAACTTCTCGATCAGGGGGCTCTGCACGCCGCCGACGAAGCCGATGTGGCCGCTCTCGCTCTTCAGCGCCGCGGCGACGCCGGCCAGGAACGAGCCCTCCTCCTCGGCGAAGACCAGCCCGGTGACGTTGTCGCCCTTGGCGCCGTCGGTGTTGGAGCCGTCGACCTGCGCGAACGTGGTGTCGGGGAACTGCGGGGCGACCTCGCCGATGACGTCGTCGTAGGCGAAGCCGACCGCGATGACCGGGTTGAAGCCCTGCTCGGCCAGCTGGGTCAGCAGCTCGACGCGGTTGGAGGCGTCCTCGTTGGGGCTGAGTTCCTGGAGCTCGCCGCCGAGGGCGTCGACGGCCGCGGCCGCACCGCCGTACGCCGAGTCGTTGAACGACTGGTCACCGCGGCCGCCGGTGTCGTAGGCCAGGCCGACGCGCAGCTCCTCGGTGGCGGTGCCGCCACCGCCCTCGCCGCTCCCGCTTCCGGTGGGCTCGTCGCTGGCGCAGGCCGCCAGGGCCATGCTGCCGGCCAGCAGCAGAGCCGCGGCCTTCATCCTCCGCGCTCGGCGCAAGACGATCTCCTCTCTGGGGGACGGGCCGCACGGACGAGGCGGCCGGTCCCGGTGGGTCGGGTCCGTGCGTGGCTGCCGGCGGGCGCCGGTTCCCACAGCACGCGACGACGGCACGCTAACCGCGCCCCGCAGCTGCACCGAACCCCGCCGGAGAGACCGAGACGGGATCGTTGCCAACGCCGCGCGAGGCAGTGGTCCGCGCCACGCGCGCCGCCGGCCCCGGTTGAGGGCTAGCGTGCCCGCCATGCGACGACCGGTGGCGCGGCTGGCCGCCGCGGTGCTGGCGACGGGGCTGCTGGTGGGCGGCGCGGGGCCCGCGGTGGCGGAGGACGCCCGGCCCACCGCCGACCCGTCCGCGCCCACGCCCACCGCACCTCCGCCCGGCGGACCGCCCCAGGGCAGCGGGCCCGGCGGGGTGACCGTCGGCGGCGAGGAGCTCGACACCCGCGGCACCGTCGTGGTCGACGGGGCTCCCCCGCTGCCGGACGAGGTGGTCGCTCCCGGCTGGCTGGTGGCCGATGCCGGCAGCGGAGCGGTGCTGGCCGCCCGCGACCCGCACGGCCGCTACTACCCCGCCAGCACGCTCAAGACCCTGACCCTGCTGACCCTGCTGCCGCTGCTGGACCCCGCCGAGGTCGTCGAGGGGACGGTCGAGGACGAGGCGGTGGAGGGCAGCCGGGTCGGCATGGTCGCCGGTGGGCGCTACCGGGTGTCGCTGCTCTACCAGGCGCTCGTGATGCAGTCCGGCAACGACGCGGCCAACGCCCTCGCCCGCGCCGCGGGCGGCACCGACGTCACCGTGCGTGCCATGAACGAGATGGCCGAGTCCATCGGCGCCCACGACACCGTCGCGGGGACGCCGTCCGGGCTGGACGTGGCCGGCCAGTCCTCCTCGCCCTACGACCTCGCCCTGGTCTTCCGCCGGCTGGTCGAGGACCCGGACGCGGTCGCACTGCTGCGGACGCCACTCGCGGAGATGCCCGCGGTCGAGGGCCGCTCCCCCGGCTACCAGATCCAGAACCAGAACCCGCTGGCCGGCACACCCGGCAACCTCGGCGGCAAGACCGGCTTCACCGACGCCGCCCGGCACACCTTCGTCACGGCCGCCGAGCGCGACGGCCGGCGGCTGGTGGTCAGCGTGATGGGCACCGAGAACGTGCCACGGCGCGCCGCGGACCAGGCCGCGCTGCTGCTGGACTGGGGCTTCGCCGCCCCGGCCGGGACCGAGGGCGTGGGCCGCCTGGTCGACTCCGCCGCCGACGCCTCCCCCCTGTCTCCCACCCCGTTCCCCGGGCCGGCCGGGGTGGTCGCCACCCCGGCGCCCCCGGCCACGGACGACGGGCAGTCGGTGCTGGTGCCGGTGGCGCTGGGCGTGACCGCCGCGGGCATCGTCGTCGCCACGGTGGTCGGCGTCCGCCGGGCGATCGAGGTGGTGCCCGCGCCGGTCAGCCGGGCGCCGGAGCGCCCCGGCCCTCGGCGGCCGGGGCCACCGGCCGGCGGCCCTCGGCCACCACGCGCACGTCCCCCTGCACCTGGGGCAGGGTCGCCGTCCACGCGGCCGTGAAGAAGGCGAACCGGCAGACGACGTTGATCCAGATCAGGATGCCGACGGCGCCGCCGAACGCCGACGCCGTCACGCTGCCCGAGATCAGCGACAGGTAGAGGCTGCCCACCAGCTTGAGCACCTCGAAGCCGACGGCGCCGAACAGCGCCCCGGGCAGCAGCCGGCGCAGCGGGTAGGAGGTGGAGGGCACGACCCGCAGCAGCCACAGGAAGACGACGACGTCGGTGAGGAGGGCCAGGCCCAGCCCGAGCGCGGCGGTGAGCAGGAACAGGCCGGGGGCGCGCTCGAGGCCCAGCGCCTCCAGCGTCCAGGACGTGGCCCGGGTGACCCCGCCGGTGAGGCCGAGGCTGAGCAGCCCGGCGAGGCCGAAGGCGGCCAGCGCCAGCAGGTCCTGCAGGTTGTCGCGGAGAAACTCCGGGTCGTCGACGCGGCCCTTCCAGATCCGTTCCATGCCCAGGCGCAGCTTGTCCATGGCGCGCAGCCCGGCGTAGAGGAAGCCGACGAGGCCGATGAGTCCGGTGATCCCCGCGGAGCCGACGGCGCGGTCCAGCTCACCGGTGATCTCCGCGCCGGTCGAGCCGGGGAAGCTCTCGCGGATGGTGTCGGACAGCTCCTGCTGCAGCAGCGCGTTGCCCGCCAGGACCAGCCCGATGACCGACGCGACGAGCAGCAGCACCGGCACCAGGCCGAGGAAGACGAAATAGGTGACGCCGGCGGCCATGAGGTCGCCCTGGGTGCGCTGGTAGCGGCCGCCGGCACGGGCCAGGTGGTCCAACCACGGGAGGCGGCGGCGCAGCCGGGTGACCCGGTCCTGCCAGCGTCCGGGCAGCTGGGTGACCCGCGACCAGCGGCCGCCGGGAGGCTGGTCCCCGGCGGGCGCGGGTGCGGACCGCTCGGTCCGGGTGGCACTCACCCGCCCCAGTCTGCGGGCAGACCGCCCCGCCCGCGCCCCGGCCCCGGGAGACGTGCGGGAACGGCCACCCTCCAGAGCCCGCCGGCCCCGTCCCGGGTGGCCCCGTCCAGAGGCTCGCCGCGAGCCTGCGAGCGGTGAGGAGGACGGGGTCCTCTCTCAGTGCGGCGGGCCGGTGAGGGGGTACTCGCGGGCGATCACCCAGGTGCCGTCGGGCGTCTGCTCGAACTCGGTGAAGTGCTCGACGCGGAACTCCGCCGAGAGGTCGGCCAGGCCGCTGTAGGCCAGGTCGAGCATGTCCGGAGGGACGTCGTGCGCCACGGTCACGTGCGGGTGGTACGGGTAGGACAGCGACCGCGCCAGCGGCCCGCGGCGGACGTCGTTGGCAATCAGCTCGCAGTTGCCGATGCCGCGGGCCACGGCCACGAACACCACCGCCGAGACCGGCGCGAACGTCCCGGTGCCCGACAGGTGCATGTCGAACGGCGGGTGGTTGGCCGCGACATCGGCCAGGTGGGCGCTGATCACCGGCCGGTCGGCCAGCGGCACCTCGGTCGGCGGCAGCAGCGTGACGTGCGGCGGCACGGAGGTGGCCTGCGGGTCCCCGACCTTGGCCCGCCAGTCGACGAACAGCTGCGACCACGGCTCCGGGATGGGGACGACCACGCCGAGGACGGCGGTCCGCGCGGCGCTGCGGCTGCGCGGGACGAAGGTGTCGTCGTTCACGCGGGCGCTCCTGCGGGTGGCAGGAAGCCGACCTTGTCGTAGACGTCGGCGACCGTGCGGGCGGCGACCTCGCGGGCCCGGGCCGCACCCTGCGCCAGGGTGCGCTGCAGCTCCGCGGGGTCGTCGAGCAGCTCCTGGGTGCGCTGGCGGACCGGCGTCACGAAGTCGACGACGACCTCGGCCAGCTCCTTCTTCAGGTCGCCGTAGCCGCGGCCGGCGAACCGCTCCTCCAGCTCGGGGATCGACGTGCCCGACAGCGCGCTGTGGATGGTCAGCAGGTTGGTGATCCCCGGCTTCTCCACCGGGTCGGCCACGACCTCGCGGCCGGTGTCGGTGACCGCCGAGCGGATCTTCTTGGCGGTCACCTTGGGGTCGTCGAGGAGGAACACGCAGCCGGCCGGCGGGAGGCTCTTGCTCATCTTCTTGTCCGGGGACTGCAGGTCCATGACCCGCGCCGCCCCCGCCGGGATGATCCCCTCGGGCAGCGGGAAGGTGTCGCCGAAGCGGCCGTTGAACCGGGTCGCGAGGTCGCGGGTGAGCTCCAGGTGCTGGCGCTGGTCGTCCCCGACCGGCACCTGGTCGGCCTGGTAGACGAGGATGTCGGCGGCCATGAGCACCGGGTAGGTGAACAGCCCGACCGAGGTGCCGGAGGTGCCCTCGCGCTGGCTCTTGTCCTTGAACTGCGTCATCCGGCTGGCCTCGCCGAACCCGGTCAGGCACTCCAGCACCCAGGACAGCTGCAGGTGCTCGGGCACGTGGCTCTGCACGAAGAGCGTGCTGCGCTCCGGGTCGACGCCGAGGGCCAGCAGCTGGGCCGCGGAGACGAGGGTGTTGCGCCGCAGCTCCGCCGGGTCCTGGGCGACGGTGATCGCGTGCAGGTCGACGACGCAGTAGAAGGCCTCGGTGTCCTCCTGCAGCCGCACCCACTGCCGCAGCGCACCCAGGTGGTTGCCGAGGTGGAACGAGCCCGCCGTCGGCTGGATGCCGGAGAGCACACGGGGAAGAGGCACGTCGGCCATCAAACCAGCCGATCCCGGGGCGTGGCGCCGCACGTCCCGAACGTCCTCGTCACCGGCGGGTCACGCGACCGGAGCGGTCGACCGGACCTCGTCCAGCGCGGCGAGCAGGACGTCGTCCTCCTCGGGCGTGCCGACGGTCACCCGGATCCCCTCCCCGGCGAACGGCCGCGTGATGACCGCCCGGGCCTCCAGCGCGGCCGCCAGCCCCGCGGCCTGCTCCCCCACCGGCAGCCAGACGAAGTTGGCCTGGCTGTCGGACACGTCGAGGCCGCGCTCGCGCAGCGCGGCGGTGAGCCGCGCCCGCTCGGCGGTGACCGCGGCACAGCGCCGGCGGACCTCGCCCTCGCTGGCCAGCGCGGCGACCGCGGCGGCCTGGGCGAGGCTGGAGACGCTGAACGGCACGTGCGTCCGGCGGACCGCGTCGGCGACCGCGGGGTCCTCGGCGACGAGGTAGCCGACCCGCAGCCCGGCCAGCCCCCAGGCCTTGGAGAAGGTGCGCAGCACGGCGACGTTGGGCCGCCCGCGCATGCACTCCAGCCCGTCGGGGACGTCGGGGTCGGTGACGAACTCGCGGTAGGCCTCGTCGAGGACGACGAGCGTGTCGGCGGGGACGGCGTCGAGGAACCGCTCGAGCTCCGCCCGGCGGACCGCCGTCCCGGTGGGGTTGTTCGGGTTGCAGACGAAGACCACCCGGGTGCTGTCGTCGACCGCGGCGGCCAGCGCCCCGAGGTCGTGGGTGTCGGCCGGGCCGCCCGGGCGGCCGGGCACCAGCGGCACCTGGATCGACCGGGCGCCGGCGACCTGCGCCAGCAGCGGGTACATCTCGAACGACCGCCAGGCGAAGGCGATGCTCGTGCCGGGGTCGTTGAACGACTGCGCCAGCTGCTGGCAGAGCATGACCGCGCCGCACCCGGTCACCACCTGGGCGGGGTCGACGCCGTAGCGCTCGGCCAGGGCGGCCGTGAGGACCACGGCGCCGTTGTCGGGGTAGCGGTTGGTCTCCGCCGCCGCGGCCGCGAGCGCCTCGACGACGGCCGGGAGCGGCGGGAACGCCACCTCGTTGCTGGCCAGCTTGACCGCCCGCTCGACGCCGATCTCCCGCGCGAGGTCGGCGGGGTTGCGCCCCGGCCGGTAGGCGGGCAGCTGCTGCACGGCCGGTCGTGCGCTGACCACGTCGGGACCTCCTGACCGCGGCTCCGCGTCGCGACGCTGGGTGGCCGCGCGCGGATCTAGGGTGGGCGCATGCGCGTTCTCGTCGCCGGTGGAGCCGGCTACATCGGCAGCGTAGTCACGGCGGCCCTCCTGGAGGGCGGGCACGAGGTGACCGTCCTCGACGACCTGTCCACCGGCCACGCCGACGCGGTCCCCTCGGGGGCGAGGTTCGTGCAGGCCTCGCTGCACGACTCCGCACCGGTCCTGGCCGAGGTCCGCCCCGAGGCGGTGCTGCACTTCGCGGCCAAGAGCCTGGTCGGCGAGTCGCAGGTCAAGCCGGAGGTCTACTGGGACACCAACGTCTCCGGCACGCTGGCGCTGCTGGAGGCCATGCGCGCAGCCGACTGCCGCCGGATCGTCTTCTCCTCCACCGCGGCCACCTACGGCGAGCCCGAGCAGGTGCCGATCCGCGAGGACGCCCCCACCCGGCCGACCAACACCTACGGCGCCACCAAGCTCGCCGTCGACGCGATGCTGACCTCGTACGCGGCCGCGTACGACTTCGCGGCGGTGAGCCTGCGCTACTTCAACGTGGCCGGTGCCGCCTACGGCCTCGGCGAGCGGCACACCACCGAGACGCACCTCATCCCGATCGCGCTGCAGGTCGTGGCCGGCCAGCGGGACCACCTGACGATCTACGGCGAGGACTACCCCACGCCCGATGGCACCTGCATCCGCGACTACATCCACGTCGAGGACCTCAGCGACGCCCACCTGCTGGCGCTGACCGCCCCGTCCCCGGGCCAGCACCGCATCTACAACCTGGGCAACGGCACGGGCTTCTCGGTGCAGCAGGTGATCGACGCCGTCCGCGAGGTCACCGGCCACCCGGTGCCGGTCGAGGTCGGGCAGCGGCGGGCCGGGGACCCGGCGCAGCTGGTCGCCTCCAGTGACCGGATCCGCGGCGACCTGGGCTGGACGCCGAAGCACACCGACCTGGCCGGCATCGTCCGCGACGCCTGGGAGACCGCCCAGAAACGGGCCTAGTGCGAGCTCGCGACCGGCGGGAGCAGGCGCGGCCCCGTCCGGGCCCCGCCCTGAGCCTGCGAAGGGCGGCCAGACGGGGCCCTTCACCCGATCGTGCTGGTGGGCACCTGCGCGGGGTCGATCTCGGGCTCCGGCGCGCGGCTGACCGAGATCCGCGCGATCCGCCGTCCGTCGAGCTCGAGGACCGTCAGCGTGCGCCGCTCGACCTCGACGCTGTCGCCGACGACGGGCAGCCGGCCGAGCTCGGCGAGCACGTAGCCGGCCACGGTCTCGTAGGGGCCCTCGGGCAGCTGCAGCCCGGTCACCTCGCGGAAGTCGTCGAGGTTGAGCAGCCCGTCGACCTCGTGCGGGCCGTCCGGGCGCTCCTCCCCCTCGCCGGCGACGTCCTCGTCGTACTCGTCGTAGATCTCCCCGATGACCTCCTCGATGAGGTCCTCGAGGGTGACGATGCCGTCGGTGCCGCCGTACTCGTCCACGACGATCGCGAGGTGGTGGTTCTCGCGCCGCATCTCCGACAGGGCGGTGAGGACGCCGGCGGTGCCCGGGAGCCGCTTGACCTCGCGGACCAGGTCGCCGACGGTCGCGGCGCGGCCGGCCGGGTGGTTGGGCAGGAACAGGTCGCGGACGTGCACGAAGCCCAGGACGTCGTCCTCGTCCCGGCCGACGACCGGGTAGCGCGAGTGGCTGGAGTCCGAGACCTGCTTGGCCGCGCGGCTCGCGGTCATCGACGCCTCGAGGAAGTCGACCTCGGTGCGCGGCGTCATGACCTCGCGGACCTCGCGGTCGCCGGCCCGGAAGACCTCCCCGATGAGGCGGCGCTCGTCGGAGCTCAGCGACTCGTGCGCGGTCACGAGGTCGCGCAGCTCCTCCTGGCTGATCGACTCGCCGCTGGCCGCCGGGTCGCCGCCGAGCAGCCGGACCAGCAGGTTGGTCGACTTCGACAGCAGCCAGATCACCGGGCGCGAGAGCTTGGCGATCGCGTTGAGGGGTGCGGCGACCAGCAGGGAGAAGCCCTCGGCCCGCTGCAGCGCCAGGCGCTTGGGGGTCAGCTCGCCGACCACCAGGGACAGGTAGCTGATCGCGATGGTGACCAGCACGAAGGCCAGCGTGCCGGCGAGGCCCTCCCGCATGCCCAGGTCGACCAGCCAGTCGGCGAACGGCTGGGAGAGGGTGCTGGCACCGAACGCGGCGGAGAAGAAGCCGGCCAGGGTGACCCCGACCTGGACGGCGGCGAGGAAGCGGTTGGGGTCGCTGAGCAGGCGCTGCACGGCCTTGCCGCGCCGTCCGCCGTTCTCGGCCATCGCCCGCACCTGGGACTCGCGGAGCGAGACGAGCGCGATCTCCGCCCCCGAGAAGGCGCCGCCGATCAGGACGAAGACGACGACCATCACGATGTTGAGCCAGACGTCGCTCACCGGCGGCGTGCTCCTGTCGGACGGGGCTGTGGGACGACGTCCATGCTGCCCGCTCGTCCTCCGGAGAGCACCACCCGAGCCGGGTCGACCGGCCCACAGTGACCTCGGCCACCTCCCACTGCCGATCACACTCCGCGTACGGCTACTCTTGCCAGAGTAACGATTCGTGATCTAGCACCTGGTGAGGACCACCACTCGTGCACCACATGCCGGCGGGTCCGCCGCTCTCTTCCCGCATCGCCGCAGCGCTCTCCCGGTGGGCTCGCCTCCTCCGGCTCCCGCGCCTGGTGCCCCTGCTCCTCGTGGCCGGCGCCGTCGCCGTCGTGACGGTCGGTGTGCCCATGGTGTCCGGCGCCGTGACCAGCTTCACCGAGCCGGTGGCGCTCGAGTCGACCCCGACTGCCGCCGGCAGCGCCGCCGACGCGGTCGGCTCGGGCGGGTCGTCCTCCGGCGGGTGGGTGGACGACCCCCTCGTGCGGATGGGCGTCGACGGCGCCCCGGCACCGCAGACCCCGGCCGCGGCGCCCGCCGCTCCGTCGTCGGTGGAGGCGCCGTCCCCGGTGGGCACGTCGGCACCCGCGACCGGGTCCGCGCCGGCCGAGGCGTCGGAGCGCGCCGTCCCCGTCGAGGAGCCGGCGGGCGAGTCCCCGGCCGAGGCGCCCGCCGTGGAAGCGGAGACCGCGCCGGCACCGGTGGCCCGGGCCGCCGTGCCCGCGGACCCCACCGCGGAGGCCGCGGTGCTCGCGCTGGTCAACGAGGCCCGGGTCGACGCCGGCTGCGGTGCCCTGACCGCCGATCCGGCGCTGGCCGCGGTGGCTCGGGCGCACAGTGCGGACATGCGCGACCGCGACTACTTCTCGCACACCAGCCCGGAGGGCCTGTCCCCCTTCGACCGGGCCGAGCAGGCCGGTGTCGACCACTCGCGGGCCGAGAACATCGCCTTCGGCCAGGCCGACGCGACCGCGGTGATGGAGGCCTGGCTGGAGAGCCCGGGCCACCGCGCGAACATCCTCGACTGCGAGCTGACGAAGCTCGGGGTGGGCGTCGCCGAGGGCCCCGGCGGCCCCTGGTGGACCCAGCTCTTCGGCGTCTGAGAGAAGCCCCGGCCACCTGCAGGCTCGCCGCACGGCCGGGGCGGGTGTCCGCCGAACGGGTGTCATACCGGGCCGGCCGGCTCCGTCGATCCGGTAGACAGCAGACCGTCGCCGCGATCGCGGAGGCGGACTCGCCCGACGGACGGACGGAGACACGATGAGCTCGGCCACGAGGACGGACACGCAGCCGCCGGCAGTGCACGCCGCCGACAGCCACGACCTGATCCGCGTGCTCGGCGCGCGCGTGAACAACCTCAAGGACGTCAGCGTCGAGATCCCGAAGCGCCGGCTGACCGTGTTCACCGGCGTCTCCGGCTCGGGCAAGAGCTCGCTGGTCTTCGACACGATCGCCGCGGAGTCGCAGCGGCTGATCAACGAGACCTACAGCGCGTTCGTGCAGGGCTTCATGCCCTCGCTGTCGCGGCCGGAGGTCGACCTGCTGGAAGGCCTGACGACGGCGATCCTCGTCGACCAGGAGCGGATGGGAGCCAACCCCCGCTCGACCGTCGGCACCGCCACCGACGCCAACGCGATGCTCCGGATCCTCTTCAGCCGGCTCGGGCAGCCGCACGTCGGTCCGCCGACGGCGTTCTCGTTCAACGTCCCCACGCGCAAGGCGAGCGGGGTGATGAGCACGGAGAAGGCCGGCGGCCGCGTCGAGAAGAACGTGGTGCGCGACGTCGTCTACACGGGTGGCATGTGCCCGCGCTGCGAGGGCATGGGCTCGGTCTCCGACTTCGACCTCGCGGCCCTCTACGACGAGTCGAAGTCGCTGAACGAGGGCGGCCTGATGGTCCCGGGCTACAGCATGGACGGGTGGTACGGCCGCCTCTTCCAGGGCATCGGCCTGGACCTGGACAAGCCGATCGGGAAGTACACGAGGAAGGAGATGGACGACCTCCTCTACAAGGAGCCGACGAAGATCAAGGTCGAGGGCATCAACCTCACCTACGAGGGCGTGATCCCCAAGGTCCAGAAGTCCATGCTCTCCAAGGACGTCGACGCGCTGCAGCCGCACGTCCGGCGCTTCGTGGAGCGGGTGATCACGTTCCAGACCTGCCCCGAGTGCGACGGAACGCGGCTCACCCCGGAGGCCCGGTCGTCGAGGATCGGCGGCAAGAACATCGCCGACGTCTGCGCCATGCAGATCAGCGACCTGGCCGGCTGGGTGCGGGACCTCGACGAGCCGTCGGTGGCGCCGCTGCTCACCGCGCTCCAGCACCTGCTCGACTCGTTCGCGGAGATCGGACTGGGCTACCTCTCCCTCGACCGGCCGGCCGGCACGCTCTCCGGGGGCGAGGCGCAGCGCACCAAGATGATCCGCCACCTCGGCTCGGCGCTCACCGACGTCACCTACGTCTTCGACGAGCCCACGATCGGGCTGCACCCCCACGACATCGAGCGGATGAACGACCTGCTCCTGCAACTGCGGGACAAGGGCAACACGGTGCTCGTCGTCGAGCACAAGCCGGAGACGATCGCGATCGCCGACCACGTCGTCGACCTGGGCCCGGGTGCCGGAACCGGCGGCGGGGAGGTGGTCTTCGAGGGCACCGTCGGCGGGCTCCGGGGGAGCGGCACGCTGACCGGCCGGCACCTCGACCACCGGGTGTCCCTGAAGCCGTCGGTGCGCACCCCCTCCGGAGCCCTCCAGGTGCGCGGCGCGGACACCCACAACCTCCACGACGTCGACGTCGACATCCCGCTCGGCGTCCTGGTGGTGCTCACCGGCGTCGCCGGCTCCGGGAAGAGCTCGCTCATCAACGGGTCGGTGGCGCCCCGGGACGGCGTGGTGGTGGTCGACCAGGGGGCCATCCGCGGCTCGCGGCGGAGCAACCCCGCGACGTACACCGGACTGCTCGAGCCCATCCGCAAGGCGTTCGCCAAGGCCACCGGCGTGAAGCCCGCGCTGTTCAGCTCGAACTCGGAGGGCGCCTGTCCCGCCTGCAGAGGCGCCGGCGTCATCTACACCGAGCTGGGCGTCATGGCCACCGTCGAGTCGACCTGCGAGGAGTGCGAGGGCAGGCGGTTCCAGGCCTCGGTGCTCGAGCACACCCTCGGCGGCCGCAACATCGCCGAGGTGCTCGCGATGTCGGTGACCGAGGCGGAGGACTTCCTCGGCTCCGGTGCGGCGCGCACGCCGGCCGCGCACGTGATCCTCGACCGGCTCGCCGACGTCGGGCTCGGCTACCTCAGCCTGGGTCAGCCGCTGACGACGCTGTCCGGCGGCGAGCGGCAGCGCCTGAAGCTGGCCGCCCAGATGGCCGACAAGGGCAGCGTCTACGTGCTCGACGAGCCCACGACGGGCCTGCACCTCGCCGACGTCGAGAACCTGCTCCGCCTGCTCGACCGGCTCGTCGACTCCGGGAAGTCCGTCGTCGTCATCGAGCACCACCAGGCGGTCATGGCACACGCCGACTGGATCATCGACCTGGGCCCCGGCGCCGGCCACGACGGCGGCCGGGTGGTCTTCGAGGGCACACCCGCCGACCTCGTCGCCGCCCGCTCCACCCTCACCGGCGAGCACCTCGCGGCCTACGTCGCCTGACGCACGGCGGCCCCCTCACCACGAGGTGAGGGGGCCGCTGCGCCTGGTGACGTGCTGGAACGGTCACCCTTCAGGGTCCCGCGCCGAGCCTGCGAGGCGTGGGGGTGAAGGGTGGTCCTCCTTTACGCCATGGCCTTCTGCAGGTTGCCGTCGATGGCCGCCAGGAAGTCCTGGGTGGTCAGCCACGGCTGGTCCTTGGAGATCAGCAGCGCGAGGTCCTTGGTCATCTGGCCGCTCTCGACGGTGTCGATGCAGACCTTCTCCAGGGTCTCCGCGAAGCGGGTCACCTCGGGGGTGTTGTCCAGCTTGCCGCGGTGGGCCAGACCCCGGGTCCAGGCGAAGATCGACGCGATCGGGTTGGTCGACGTCTCCTTGCCCTGCTGGTGCTGCCGGAAGTGGCGGGTCACCGTGCCGTGGGCGGCCTCGGCCTCGACGGTGCGCCCGTCCGGGCTCATCAGCACCGAGGTCATCAGGCCCAGCGAGCCGAAGCCCTGTGCCACGGTGTCGGACTGGACGTCGCCGTCGTAGTTCTTGCAGGCCCAGACGTAGCCGCCCTCCCACTTGAGGGACGCGGCGACCATGTCGTCGATGAGCCGGTGCTCGTAGGTGATGCCGGCCTGCTCGAACTGGTCCTTGAACTCCGCCTCGAAGACCTCGGCGAACAGGTCCTTGAACCGGCCGTCGTAGGCCTTGAGGATCGTGTTCTTGGTGGAGAGGTAGACCGGGTAGCCGCGCTGCAGGCCGTAGTTCATCGAGGCCCGGGCGAAGTCGCGGATCGACTCGTCGAGGTTGTACATGGCCAGCGCGACACCGGCGCCGGGCGCCTGGAAGACCTCGTGCTCGATCGGCGCGGAGCCGTCCTTGGGCGTGAAGGTCACCGTCAGGGTGCCCTCGCCGGGGAAGCGGAAGTCGGTGGCGCGGTACTGGTCACCGAAGGCGTGACGGCCGACGACGATCGGCTTGGTCCAGCCCGGCACCAGCCGCGGCACGTTCTGCATGATGATCGGCTCGCGGAAGATGACGCCGCCGAGGATGTTGCGGATCGTCCCGTTCGGGGACCGCCACATCTTCTTGAGGCCGAACTCCTCGACGCGGGCCTCGTCCGGGGTGATCGTCGCGCACTTGACCCCGACACCGTGCTGCTTGATCGCGTTGGCGGCGTCGACGGTGATCTGGTCGTCGGTCTCGTCGCGCTTCTCGATGCCCAGGTCGTAGTACTCGAGGTTGACGTCGAGATACGGGAGGATCAGCTGGTCCTTGATGAACTGCCAGATGATCCGGGTCATCTCGTCGCCGTCGAGCTCGACGACGGTTCCCTCGACCTTGATCTTTGCCACGTGCGGGTCCCTCTCTACATGCTCCGAGCCGGTTCGGCTCAGAGGTCGGCTACGTCGGCCTGCTTGGCGCGCACGGCCTCGGCCGCCTCGCGCAGCCCGGCCAGCTCGCTCTCGGTCAGGTCACCCTCGACCACCCGGCGCACGCCCTCGCGGCCGATCTCGGCCTCGACCCCGAGGTAGACCCCGGAGATGCCGTACTCGCCGTCGACCCAGGCACACACCGGCATGACCGCACCGGAGTCGTCCATGACCGCACGTGCCATGCGCGCGGCGGCCGCGGACGGGGCGTAGTAGGCCGAGCCGGTCTTGAGCAGCGCCACGACCTCGGCGCCGCCGTTGCGGGTCCGGTCCACGAGGTGCTCGATGCGGTCGGCCGGCAGGACGTCGGACAGCGGCTTGCCGTCGACGGTGCAGCGCGAGGGCACCGGCACCATCGTGTCGCCGTGCGAGCCGAGGGTCAGGGTGCGCACCGAGCCCACCGGGACGCCGAGCTCCTCGGCGACGTTGTTGGTGAACCGGGCGGTGTCGAGCATGCCGGCCTGGCCCATCACCCGGTTCTTGGGGAAGCCGGTGGCCAGCTGGGCCAGGGCGGTCATCTCGTCCAGCGGGTTGGACACCACGATGACCACGGCGTCCGGCGAGGTCTGCGCGATGTTCTCCGCGACCTGACGCACGATCTTGGCGTTGGTCTCGATGAGGTCCATCCGGCTCATGCCGGGCTTGCGGGGCAGGCCCGCGGTGATGACGACGACGTCGGAGCCCTCGGTGCCCTCGTAGGACCCGCCGCCGACGCCGACGACCTTCGTCTCGAAGCCCTCGATGGGGCGGGACTGGTTCATGTCGAGGGCCAGGCCCTCGGGCTTGCCCTCGACGATGTCGGTGAGCACGACGGTCTCGAAGACGTCGTACTCCGCGAGTCGGAGGGCGGTGGTCGAGCCGTAGAACCCGGCACCGACGACGGTCACCTTGCCGTTCCTGGGCTGCTCTGCCATGGCGGCCAACCTATCGCTGGGCCGGGCCCCGCGCCCGGTCGGGTGATCCGCCACCTCACTCGCCCGGGATCGCCGGCGCGGAGGCGGTCGGCGTGCCCCCGGCGCCGACCAGCAGGACGACGTCCACCGGACGGCGGCGGGTCGCCCCAGCACGTCGCTCTGCCATGCGCGGGGTTCGTCACGGAGAGGTTCCGGAGCGCTACGCTGCCGTGAGCTCAGTCACACGGACGGGGGAAACGTGGATCGACAGCGCAGCTCACTCGCCGTCGCGGCCGTCCTGTGCATCGCACTGAGCGGCTGCGGGGCGAGCGGGACCGGAGCCGCACCGACCGCGCCGACGGTCACCGTGACGGCCGAAGCGCCGACCAGCCAACCCGATGACAGCAGCGCCTCACCGAGCACCGAACCACCGTCGAGCGCTCCGGCATCGACGAGCCCGGGCTCGGTCCCGACCGACAGGGTCGGACAGCCCTTGGGTCTCGCGGATGCACAGTCCTCCTATCCCGAATGGGAGGAGGGCCTGTACGAAGTCGCCGACCGGACCGACGTCCGAGCCATGGGCGCGCCCGTGACGAGCTGTGGAGATCAAGGGGACTACTCACCCCGACTGGAGTTCCGCCTGGCGAACCGCTTCACGACCCTGAGCATGAACGTCGCGCAAGCCAACTCGTCCCAGGACTCCGATCAGACGCTCGTCGTGGTCGTGGAGGGGAACGACAAGCCGCTGGACATCCAGAAGATCCCGTTCAACGAGGTCGTCACCATCTCTGACCTGAACATCGAGGGGGTCAACGCGTTGCGCGTCAGGATTTTCCTGGACGACGAGGACGAGGACTGCGGGTCGAGCAGCAGCCAAGCCACCGCGGTGGTCGAGAAGCTCGTCGTCACCTGAGGAGACGACGTATGGCGCGTGAGCCCTCCGCGACTCGCCAGAGCGCCTCCGCAGGCCGCGCCGGTCCGAGGACCCCGTGGAAGGTCATCGCCGAGGTACTCGGGGTCCTGGCCGCGATCGCCACCATCGTGACCTTGTTCCTCACGATCTGGCCCCCCGGGAAGGGCCCCACGACTGCTCAGACGCCGCCCTCAGGGGTGACGAGCACCGCCCCCCAGCAGAGCGAGGCCTCTCGTGCACCGCTCACCGCCCTGGAGGTCGGCGACTGCCTCGATCCAGGGCTCACCTCGATGACGCGATGCGACGTCGAACACGGATACGAGGTGTTCGCGCTCGATGACTGTGACGACAGCGCCCTCCTCACGTACCTGGGCGGAAACCCCACCGTTGACATCGTCAGGGCGACGCCCCGACGTGTCGACGTCTCAGGCAGTGCCGCCTGCGTCGTCTCTCCCCCTGCGGGGGCACCCGACGATCTGCCCGCAGCCGGCGTCCTCCAGGGACCGGATGACGACGCGTGGAGATCGTGCATCGACGACCGGACCGGTCAGCAGGACGTGTCGTGCGCGGCCCCGCACACAGGTGAATGGGTGTCCACGGAACCCCCGACGGACGACGCAGTCGACTGCGAGGAACTCGCGACCCGCTACCTGGATGCGCCACCGACCCGGTTCACGGGCCGGTTGCAGGTCGGCAGTTCACGAGGACCCGCGGGACCGCGCTGCTTCGTGACGGTACTGGGGGGCGACCTCCTGACCGGGTCGCTCCGGGACATCGGGGTCTCGTCCCTGCCGACGGACTGAGGCTCGGGACCAGGTCAGCCTCAGGCGCCCGGGATGGCCAGCGCGAAGGCGGTCAGCGTGATCCCGACGCCGACCAGCAGGACGACGTCGACCGGACGGCTGCGGACGGCCAGGAAGCCGAGCCGACGCAGCGGGAGCGACAGCCGCAGCACCCCGGCGCCGACCAGCGCCAGCCCGACGACGACCAGCCCCCGCCGCCAGTGCTCGAAGGTGACCATGAGCAGCCCGACGCCCACCGCGAGCAACACCGCCAGCAGTGGCAGCTGCCGCAGCAGACCGGCCAGGAACGGCCGGCGGGTGTAGAGCGGCGGGCGCGTCACCCGGTCTCCTCGCCGGCGCTCGTCGGCCGCGTTCCGCGCGTCGGTCCGTCCCCGCGTGACCTCGCGAGCTCGGTCACGACGCGGAGAGGACGTCCGCGGCGGCGGCCTGCTCGGCGGCCAGGACGACGTTCCGCAACAGCATCGCCCGGGTCATCGGGCCCACCCCGCCGGGGTTCGGGGCGACGTGGCCCGCGACCTCGACGACGTCCGGGGCGACGTCTCCGGCGATCTTGCCGTCGACCCGGCTGACGCCGACGTCGAGGACTGCGGCGCCGGGCTTGACCACGTCCTTCGTGACCAGGCCCGGGACGCCGGCTGCGGCGACCACGATGTCGGCGGCGCGCAGGTGCGCGGCCAGGTCGCGGGTACCGGTGTGGCACAGCGTCACGGTGGCGTTCTCGGTCCGGCGGGTGAGCAGCAGGCCCAGCGGCCGGCCGACGGTGATGCCGCGGCCGACGACGACGACCTCGGCGCCGGCGATCGGGACGTCGTGGCGGCGCAGCAGCTCGACGATGCCGACCGGCGTGCACGGCAGCGGGCCCGGGACGTTGAGCACCAGCCGGCCGAGGTTGACCGGGTGCAGGCCGTCGGCGTCCTTGGCCGGGTCCATCCGCTCGAGGACGGCGCTCTCCTCGATGCCCCGCGGCAGCGGCAGCTGGACGATGTAGCCGGTGCAGTCCGGGTCGGCGTTCAGCTCGTCGACGACGGCGAGGACGTCGGCCTGCGTCGCGGTCGCGGGCAGCTCGCGCTGGATGCTCGCGATGCCGACCTGGGCGCAGTCCGCGTGCTTGGCGTTGACGTACCAGCGGCTGCCGGGGTCGTCGCCGACGAGCAGCGTGCCCAGGCCCGGCCGGTGGCCGGCCGCGGTCAGGGCAGCGACCCGCTCGGTCAGCTCGGCGCGGATGGCTGCTGCGGTGGCCTTGCCGTCGAGAGTCGTCGCCTGCACGGCCGACAGTCTGCCGGAGAGGGGTCCGGCGTGAGCCACCCCGCCCTAGGCTCGCAGGTGCGGGCGCCTCCCGCGCCCGCTGTTGCGCGAGGAGTGCAGATGAGCGAGCGCGAGCAGTCCCCAGCCGCCGGGACGCGAGGCACCGATGACTGGCGGGAACAGACGATCCCCGGCATCCAGCCCGTGGCCGCCCCGATCGGGGCCGGTCCCGGCTACGCCCCCGGCCCACCTCCGCCGCCTCCGGGGTACGCCCCGCGCCCGGCCCCGGAGTACTCGACCACGCCGGTCCGCGTGCGGCGCTCGGACAGCCTGGCCAGCCTGTTGCTGCTCCTGGCCGGCATCGCCGCGGGGGTCAGCCTGCTGCTGCGCTGGCTCCCGGGGAGCGACCTGACCGGCTGGGACCTGGTCCGCCGCGGGTGGGACGACGCCGCCGACGGTGGCGTCGCGGCGCTGTTCGGCACCGGGTTCTGGCAGCCGATGGCCGTCGTCCTGGGTGGCGCGGTGCTGTTCCTGCTGGGACTGCTCGTCGTCCTCCCGGCCCACACGCACCGCTTCCTCGGGGTGCTGGCGCTGCTGGTCAGCCTGGTGGCCGGAGCCGGGGTCCTGGTGCCGCTGGCCGCCGAGGGCTGGGACCCCGCCACCATCGACACCGGCTTCTGGTTCGCCGTGGCCGTCCCGGTGCTCGGCCTGCTCGGCGCGCTGAAGGCCCTCTTCACCGGCCCCCGCTGGAGGTGAGGGGATGACGCTGCGGTCCAACCGGACCGCACCGCGGCCAGGCGCCCTCCCCCTGTGGCGTGGAGCCCTGCCGACGCTCGATCGCGGGAGCCTCCGGCCGCCACTCCTCGCGCCGCCTCGCAGGGCGTCTGCCGTCCCGCGGCGTCGCTCGCGTCAATCCACGACGAGGGCGCCGTGGGCGCGGGCGACCTGGACGGCCTGCGCCAGGTCGAGCCGCACGCCGGTCAGCTCGAACGCCCGCCAGTCGACCGCGTCGGTCGAGGCGCCGCGCAGGTCGGCCCCGCGCAGCTTCGCGCCCTGCAGCCGGGCCCGGTCCAGGTCGGCGCCGGTGAGGTCGCACTCGCGCAGGTCGGCACCGGTCAGGTCGGCCTCCCGGAACCGCTGACCGGCCAGCACGAGCCCGGAGAGGTCGGCGCCGCGCAGCGACGTCCAGCTCCAGTCGCCGTCGATCGTGGTCATCGGGCGCAGCTGCGCGCCGGGGAACTGCGAGCCGGTGAGCTTGCAGCCGTCCCAGGTGACGTCGAACAGCCGGGCGCGGTCGAAGCGGCAGGAGAGGAACGCCGTCCCCAGGTGCTGGGCACCGCCCATCCGCACCCCGGTGAGCACGCACGAGTCGAAGACGCACCGCCGGGTGACCAGCTCCTCCAGCCCGGCGTCCTCGAAGCGGCAGCGGGTGAAGGTGACGCCGTCGAGCTCGGTGCCCCACCAGTCGACCCGCGCGAGGTCCGCGCCCTCGACGACGGCGCCGGCCTCGGGCGGCGTCAGGTGCGGGCGGGACGTGTGACGTGGCCCCGTGCAGGGACCCGCGCCGAGCTCGCGAGGTGTGGGGGGCACGGGGTCCTTCCTCAGTGGGCGAAGTGGCGGGTCCCGGTCAGGTAGAGCGGGATGCCGGCGGCGGCCGCGGCCGCGACGACCTCCTCGTCGCGCACCGACCCGCCGGGCTGCACGACCGCCCGGACGCCGGCGTCGAGCAGCACCTGGAGACCGTCGGCGAAGGGGAAGAACGCGTCGGAGGCGGCGACCGAGCCGGCGGCCCGCTCCCCCGCCCGCGCGACGGCCAGCCGCGCGGAGTCCACCCGGTTCACCTGGCCCATGCCGACGCCGACCGTGGCCTTGTCGTGGGCCAGGAGGATGGCGTTGCTCTTCACCGCGCGCACCGCGCGCCAGGCGAACACCAGGTCGTCGAGGCCGGCGGCGTCCAGCGGCTCGCCGGTGGCGAGGGTCCAGGTCGTGGGGTCGTCGCCGGGAGCGTCGATGCGGTCGACGCTCTGGAGCAGCAGCCCGCCGCTGATCGGGCGCATCTCGGTCGCCGGCGGGGCCACCTCGCCCAGCCGCAGCAGCCGGATGTTCTTCTTCGCGGTGAGCACCTGCAGCGCGTCCTCGGTGAAGGACGGCGCCACGACGACCTCGGTGAACACCTCGGCCACCTGCTCGGCCATGGTGAGGTCCACCTCGCGGTTGGCCGCGATCACGCCGCCGAAGGCCGAGACCGGGTCGCACGCGTGCGCCTTGCGGTGGGCCGCGGCGATGTCGGTGCCGACGGCGATGCCGCAGGGGTTCGCGTGCTTGATGATCGCCACGCAGGGGTCGGCGTGGTCGTGCGCGGCCCGCCAGGCGGCGTCGGTGTCGACGTAGTTGTTGTAGGACATCTGCTTGCCGTGCAGCTGCTCGGCGTGGGCCAGCCCGGGCCGGCCGCTGCGGTAGAGCGCCGCCCGCTGGTGCGGGTTCTCGCCGTAGCGCAGCACGTCGGCGCGCTGCCAGCCGGCGGCGACCCAGGCCGGGAAGCCCGAGTCGTCGTCGGGGGCGACGACGTTGCCCAGCCAGGAGGCGACGGCGATGTCGTAGTCGGCGGTGTGCCGGAAGGCCGCCGCGGCCAGCGACTGCCGCTCGGCCAGGGTGAAGCCCCCGGCGGCGACGGCGGCGAGGACGTCGCCGTAACGGGCCGGGTCGACGACGACGGCCACCGAGGGGTGGTTCTTGGCCGACGCGCGGACCATGGCCGGCCCGCCGATGTCGATCTGCTCCACGCACTCGTCCTGGCCGGCGCCGGAGGCCACCGTCTCGGTGAACGGGTAGAGGTTGACGACGACGAGGTCGAACGGCGCGATGCCGAGCTCCCCGAGCTGCTGCACGTGCTCGGGCCTGCGACGGTCGGCCAGGATGCCGGCGTGCACGGCCGGGTGCAGCGTCTTGACCCGCCCGTCCAGGCACTCGGGGAAGCCGGTGACCTGCTCGACCGGGGTGACCGGCACCCCGGCGTCGGCGATCCGGCGGGCGGTCGCGCCGGTGCTCACCAGCTCGACGCCGGCGTCGGCGAGACCGCGGGCCAGCTCCTCGATGCCGGTCTTGTCGTAGACGCCGAGCAGGGCGCGGCGGATCGGGGTGCGGTCGCTCATCGGGGGTCCTCCGTGGTCTCGGTGCCGAGGCCGGTGACCACGCGCGCCACCGTCTCCACCAGGAGCTCGCGCTCCACGTCCTTGATCCGTTCGTGCAGCCGGGCCTCGTCGTCCCCGGGGAGCACGGGCACCTCCCGCCGGGCGAGCACCGGTCCGGTGTCGACGCCGGCGTCCACCCAGTGCACGGTGCTGCCGGTGACGTCGACGCCGGCAGCGAGCGCGTCGCGGACGGCGTGCGCGCCGGGGAAGGCCGGCAGCAGCGCGGGGTGGGTGTTGAGCAGCCGCCCGCCGAAGGCGTCGAGCACGGCCGGGCCGACGATCTTCATGAACCCGGCGGAGACGACCAGGTCGGGCCGGTGGGCGGTGATGGCGGCGGCCAGCGCGCGGTCCCAGGCGACGCGGTCGGGGTGGTCGCACAGCGCGCAGGTGAAGGTGGGGATGCCGCGGCGCCGCGCGTGCTCGAGCCCCGGGGCGTCGCGGTCGCTGCCGACGGCGACCACGGTGGCCGGGTACCCCGGGTCCTCCGCGGCGGTCAGCAGCGCCTCGCACAGCGACCCGGTCCCCGAGAGCAGGACGACGACCCGCGCCCGCGCGGAGGTCTCGGGAGCGGGCACGGCAGCGACCCTATAAGGACCCCGTCCTCCTCATCCCTCGCACGCTCGGGACGAGCTCCGGGACGGGGCCGGCGCGGGATGGGCGCCGGGGGACCTCGTTCAGCCGAGGGCCCGCCAGCGGGTGACCGCGGCCGCGACCGCGGCGGCCACACCGGCCTGTAGCGCCACCGCCAGCCCGGTCGCGACCGGTGGCGCGCCGACGTCGGCCAGCGCGCCGTCGCCGAGCGAGCCGCCGGCGGCCCAGGCGAGCAGTCCGCAGGCCAGGCCGAGCAGCACGCCCGACAGCACACCCCACAGCCCGGCGACGACCGAGCCGCCGTCGTCGTCGCCCAGGCGTCGGCCGAGCGTCGCGCCGGCGACCAGGCCGGCGAGCGCCGGCACCACCTGGGAGGCGAAGGCCAGCAGCGGCACCGCCTGGGTGTCGGGCAGCGCGGCCAGCAGGGGCAGCGCCGGCACCGCCTCGAGGGTGACGCCGTGCACGGAGACGAGCGTGCCGCTGCCGACGGCGAAGCCCGGGCCGGCGGCCACGCCGATCGCGGCTGCGGCGGCGTTGGGCAGCAGCAGGACGCCGAGCACCAGGAGCCCGACCGCGCCGGCGCCGGACCCGCCGAGGGACCGCGACAGCGCCGCGTAGCCCCCGGCGTCCGCGGCCAGGGCCACCGCCACCATGAGCAGGCCGAGGGCGACGGCGGTCAGCAGCCCGGACGCTGCTGCGCGCAGCAGGGGCCGCACCGGCTCCGGCGCGGAGTCGAGGAGGTCGTCGAGCAGGCCGGAGTCGCGAGCGATCCCCCAGCCGACGGCGAGCAGGGCGACCACGGCGCTGCCGATCGCGGACCGCACCAGGTCGACCTGTGCCCCCGGGGTGGTGACGAGCAGCCCGACGAGCACGGCGAGCAGCGTGTGCGTCCCGACCGCCGCGGCCACGACCGCGGCCAGCGACCGCCCGACGGTGAGGTCGCAGGCGCGGACCACTCCGCGGCCGGCACTGGACAGGCCCCAGGCGACGACCAGGGTGAGCAGCAGCGGCGCCAGCACCAGTGGACCGGACCGGAGCGTCAGGCCGCCGCCCTGGGCCAGCAGCCACAGCCGACCGGACAGGCGCGCGGAGCCGGCGACCGGCATCCCACCTGCCGGGTCGAGCGTCTGCACCACCACCGAGGCGAGGCCCACGCCGAGCAGGCCGAGCACGGTGACGGCGGCGGTCGCCACGGCGGCGAGGACGGGGGCGTTCGCCGGGGTGCGGGTGCCCGGGTCCCGCTGCCCGGGCAGGCTCAGTCGGGCGAGCAGGGAGACCACGCCCCCACTGTCCCAAGGGCGGGCCGGGATCGCCGCAGCACGCGCCCGGCTGATCCGAGGATCGGCGTGAGGAGGGCTACGCGGACGGGTCGGACCCCGTGCCCGAGGCGGTCGAGCCGCCCGGCCTGCGGGGATCCCGGTCGCCCCCGGACGGCGGTGTCGCGGGGCCCGGCGGGGTCGACGGGGACTGCTCCGGGGCGGACGGCGCGGCGTGCGGCGGCTGCTGCTGGCCGTACGGGGCCGGCTGCCACGGCTGACCGGTCTGCTGGGTGGGCCAGGACGTGCCACCGGGGGTCGTCACCGGGCGGCTGTGCGGCTGGCGCAGCAGGGTCAGGACGGCGACCACGACGGCGGCGGCCGCGGTGAGGAAGGTCAGCAGCGCGAACGGGCTGAACCCGCCCTCGAAGGTGCTCAGCCACCCGACGAGGGTCAATAGGAGGGCCAGCGAGGTCAGGCCGACGGTGACGAAGCCGCGCGGGAAGGGCAGGCCGAGGTCCACGACGGCGGGCAGCAGGGACCACGCCGCGGCGAGGACGAGGAGCACGGCCGCGGTGGTGACCAGGCTGAAGTCGAAGCCGTTGATCGACTCGGAGAACCCGAACCCGAAGTCGAAGGTGAACCACGGCAGCGCCGCGGAGAACAGGAACGCCACGGCGCACAGGGCCACCAGCCAGTCGCCCCGGTACACCCGCTTGCGGTCGAGGCCGACCTGCGGTCCGCTGCGGGCCGGCGGCGCCCACGGCTGCTGGGCCGGGAGCTGCTGCCCGTACGGCTGCCCCCAGGGCGTCTGCTGGCCGTACGCCGGCTGGCCCCACGGGGACTGCCCGTACGGCGGCTGGCCGTGGGGCTGCGGGTACTGCGCAGCGTGGCCCGGCTGCCCGTAGCCGTACCCGGGCTGGCCGTAGCTCGGCTGTCCGTAGCCGGGCTGTCCGTAGGGTGGCTGGCCGTAGGCCGCGCCGTAGCCGGGCTGCTGGCCGTACCCCGGCTGGCCGTAGGACGGCGGCTGCTGCCCGTACCACGGCTGCGCCTGCTCCGGCGCGGACTGCCCGCCGTCCGGACGCCGCGCGTCCTCGCCCTCGCCCGGCTGGTGCCCGTACCCGCCCGGCTGCTGCGGCGGCTGACTGGTCATCGCGGGGCGCTCCTCGGTCGTGGCCTGGTGACTGCGCGGATGGTGGACACCGGCCCGCAGCCCGTGCACTCGCGGCGGGCCCATCATCCCCCGTCCGGGTGCGGGCGAGACGCAGGGACGCCGCTGCCCGGCGACCCCGAGGGGCCACCGGGCAGCGGATGACGTGCTGGAACGGCCACCCTCCAGGGTCCCGCCGCCCCCGTCCCAGGCTCGCCGCCGGCCCCGTCCCGGGTCCCGCCCGAGCGCGCGAGGGGTGGGGAGGACGGGGTCCTCCCCACGAGCCCTGGGGGGTGGTCCTCTCAGGCGCCGACGATCTCGCGCATCAGGCGGGCCGTCTCCGACGGGGTCTTGCCCACGCGGACACCGGCGGCCTCGAGGGCCTCCTTCTTGGCCTGCGCGGTACCGGCCGAGCCCGAGACGATCGCGCCGGCGTGGCCCATCGTCTTGCCCTCGGGCGCGGTGAAGCCGGCGACGTAGCCGACGACGGGCTTGG
Source organism: Geodermatophilus siccatus (assembly GCF_900103785.1). Lineage (GTDB taxonomy): Bacteria > Actinomycetota > Actinomycetes > Mycobacteriales > Geodermatophilaceae > Geodermatophilus > Geodermatophilus siccatus. Next base: position 529,823 of record NZ_FNHE01000001.1, read on the forward strand.
TGACGTTGGCCTGGATGAAGTCCGCGGCCCGCTCCTCGGCGTCGCCACCGATCTCACCGATCATCACGATGGCCTCGGTCTCCGGGTCGTCCTGGAAGGCCTGCAGGCAGTCGATGTGCGTGGTGCCGATGACCGGGTCGCCACCGATGCCGACGCAGGTGGAGAAACCGATGTCCCGGAGCTCGTACATCATCTGGTAGGTCAGCGTGCCGGACTTGCTGACCAGCCCGATCTTGCCCTGCTTGGTGATGTTGGCCGGGATGATGCCGGCGTTGGAGCGCTCCGGGCTGATCAGCCCGGGGCAGTTCGGGCCGATGATGCGGGTCGAGCCGCCCTGGGCGTGGGCCCAGAAGTAGGTCGAGTCGTGCACCGGGATGCCCTCGGTGATGACGACGGCGAGCCCGATCTGGGCGTCGACGGCCTCGATGACGGCGTTCTTCGCGCCGGCCGGCGGCACGAAGATGACGCTGACGTCGGCGCCGGTCTCCTTCATCGCCTCGGCGACCCCGCCGAACACCGGGACGCTGGCCCCGTCGAAGTCGACGCTCTGGCCGGCCTTCTTCGGGTTCACGCCGCCGACGACCGCCGTCCCCGAGGCCAGCATGCGCTGGGTGTGCTTGCGCCCCTCGGAGCCGGTCATGCCCTGGACGATGACCTTGCTGTTCTCGTTGAGGAAGATCGACATCTCTGTTGGTCCTGTCGTTCGGGGGCGATTAGGCGGCGAGCTCGGCGGCCCGGCGGGCGGCGCCGTCCATCGTGTCCTCCAGGGTCACCAGCGGGTGGTCGGCGTCGGCGAGGATCCGCCGGCCCTCCTCCACGTTGTTGCCGTCGAGCCGGACGACCAGCGGCTTGGTCGCCTCGTCGCCGAGCAGCTGCAGCGCGTGCACGATGCCGTTGGCGACCGCGTCGCAGGCGGTGATCCCGCCGAAGACGTTGACGAAGACGCTCTTCACGGCGGGGTCGGACAGGATGATGTGCAGCCCGTTGGCCATGACCTCGGCCGAGGCGCCGCCACCGATGTCGAGGAAGTTGGCCGGCTTGACGCCGCCGAACTCCTCACCGGCGTAGGCGACGACGTCCAGCGTGCTCATCACGAGCCCGGCGCCGTTGCCGATGATGCCGACCTCGCCGTCGAGCTTGACGTAGTTGAGGTCCTTCTCCTTGGCCGCGGCCTCCAGCGGGTCGGCGGAGGCGGCGTCCTCGAGCGCAGCGTGCTCGGCGTGCCGGAAGCCGGCGTTCTCGTCCAGGGTCACCTTGGCGTCCAGCGCCAGCACGGTGCCGTCGGGGGCCTTGGCCAGCGGGTTGACCTCGACCAGGGTGGCGTCCTCCTTGGCGAAGGTGTCCCACAGCTGGACGGCGATGGCGATCACCTGGTCGCGGACCTCGGCGGGGAAGCCCGCGGCGTCGACGATCTCGGTGGCCTTGGCGGTGTCCACGCCGACCGTGGCGTCGACGGGGATGCGGGCCAGGGCCTCGGGGCGCTCGACGGCGAGCTGCTCGATCTCCATGCCGCCCTCGACGCTGGCCATGGCCAGGAAGGTGCGGTTGGCGCGGTCGAGCAGGTAGGAGAAGTAGTACTCCTCGGCGATGTCACTGGCCTGGGCGACCATCACGCGGTGGGTGATGTGGCCCTTGATGTCCAGGCCGAGGATGTCCTGGGCGCGCGCCCGGGCGTCCTCGGCGCTGTCGGCGAGCTTGACGCCGCCGGCCTTGCCGCGGCCACCGGTCTTCACCTGCGCCTTGACGACGACGGCGGTGCCGATCTCGCGGGCGATCGCCTCTGCCTGCTCGGGGGTCTCGGCGACGCCGCCGGGGAGCACGGGCACACCGTGCGAGGCCAACAGGTCACGGGCCTGGTACTCGAAGAGATCCACGAACAGGCACCGTATCCCCCGCCGGACGCGGCCCGTGCACCGGCGCAGGGAGGGTGGGCGGCATCACACGACGCCGGCCACCGGAGTCCCCCGACGGCGCAGAGCCGCGGCCGTGCGCCGGTCCGCCACCGTCCCGACGACTGCCCTGCTCACCGCGGGGGTGACCACGGGCGCGGCCTCGGGGTGCTGGAGCCGGCGCTCCCGGTTCCCCGCCGACCTGCCGGCGCAGCCAGTCGGCGATCCCCGTGGGCGGGCTGCCGGGCGGGAAGAGCCGGGTGCGGCCGGGCAGGTCGGCGTCCGGGCCGCAGGCGAAGACGGCGACGTCGTCGACGCCGCGGTCGGCGAGCAGCGCGACCAGCCGGGCGAGCAGCACCGGCGCGTCGCCGGGGAGCACGGGCAGGCCGACGGCGTCGGCGTCCTCCTGGACGACGGTCTCGGCGAGCGCCTCCGGGAGGAGCCGGCCGGCGTGGACCACCTCCATCCCGGCGTCGCGCAGGCCGCGGGCGACGCTCATGATGACGCGGTCCGCGTCCTCGTCCCCCCAGGTGGCGACGACGACGCGGATGCGCTGCTCGCCGGCCGGCTCGGGTGCGGTCACCGGGCCGGCGCCCGGCGCAGCCGCCAGGCCAGCACCGTGAGGACGACGTAGCCGACGCCGGCCAGCAGCAGCCCGGCACCGGGCAGCGTCCACTCCAGCTCGTCGGACACCACGGCGTCGCGCAGGCCGCCCAGCCCGGCGGCGAAGACGACGGCGGCGATGGCGAGCAGGCCGCCGACCGCGGCCAGCCGAGGCCGCAGGGAGGGGGCCAGCACCGAGCACAGGACGACGGTCCCGGCGAGGAGCAGGCCCCCGAGCAGCGCCAGGCCGGGACGCTCGAGCAGCCCCTGCGGGCCCTCCTGCTCGACGACGACCTGCAGGCCGGTGGTCGGGTCGGTGACGAGGCGGTCGGGGAGGTCGGCGGCCGGCAGCACCAGGCACAGCACGGCGCCCACCCCCAGCACGGCTGCGGCGCCGGCGAGCGCCGGGCGGACGGGGTCGAGGGTGCCGGCGTCGTCCATGACGGTGCGCCCCCAGGCGGCCACCCCCAGGACGCCGGCCAGCACGGTGAGCCCCAGGGCGACGACGCCGAGCACCCACCCGGGCCCGACGTCGACCGAGCTGGTGAGCACCCGCTGGCCGGCGATCACCTCGATGCCCGGCCGGATGGTGGAGGTGCTGGCCCGGTAGAGCTCGATCAGCAGCAGCCCCAGGGCCAGCGCGCCGCCGATCCCGGCGTAGGCGAGGCCGAGGCGCGGCACCCGGCCGGCGGCGAGGCCGCCGCCGACCGCCGCGGCGGTGAGGGGCACCAGCAGCCCGGCGAGCAGGCTGAGCGCCCCGGCGGACTGGGACACCTCGGTGCCGCCGACGACGAGGTAGGTCGGGAAGAGGGCGGCCGCCCCGGCGAGGCCGGCGAGCACGAGCAGCACCCCGGTGACGCGAGCGAGCACCGGCGGGTCGCCGACGACCAGCCCGTCGGCCGGCACTGCGGCGGCGGGCTGGGGCGGGCGGCGGGGTCCGGCACGACGGGCGGAAGGGCGGGCCGTCCTCCCCTCGGGGCGGGTCGAGCGGTCGCGGGTCGAGCCATCGCCGGCCACCACGGTTCCCCCTTCGTCTCGATCACGAACTGGCCTCGGCGCGTGGCGTCGGTGTGACGAACACCACAACGCCGCTTTACCGTCAGGTGAACTGGGGTATCCCGGTGAGGTCGTCGTCCCCGCCGGGACGAGCCTGATCAGCGGTCCCGGACGGGGAGGAACGATGCGCCCACTCAGCGACCCGGAGTCCGATCCAGCGTCGCACACCGACGCCGGCGCACCGGGAGCGCCACGGCACCCGGTGCGGTCGCTGATGAGCCTGGCCACGCTGACCGGCGGGCTCACCGAGCTGGCCCTCGTCGGGGCCCACGCGCTCATCTACCCGCTCGGCACGCGCACCGAGCAGCTGCGCCCCGACCCGCGGTGTCGCCCCGGCGAGCAGCCGCCCGCGGTGCGCGCCCTGTTCGCCGCCGACCCGCTGGCCGCGCGCGTCCCCGTCGTCCTCGTGCACGGTCTGATCGACAACCACTCGATCTTCGCGGTGATGCGGCGCAGCCTGCGCCGCCGCGGGTTCACCTCCGTCTGCTCCTGGAACTACAGCCCGCTGCTCGCCGACGTGGCGCGCGGCGCCGCCGACCTCGGCGAGCACCTGCAGCGCGTCTGCGAGCAGACCGGGCACGAGCGGGTGCACGTCGTCGGGCACAGCCTCGGCGGTCTGATCGCCCGCTACCACGTGCAGCGCCAGGGCGGCGACCGGCACGTCGAGTCACTGGTGACGCTGGGGACGCCGCACCAGGGCTCGGTGCTCGCGCACCTGCTGCCCACCCCGCTGGTGCGCCAGCTCCGGCCGGGCTCGCCGGTGCTGCGGGAGCTCACCGAGCCCGCGCCGGGCATCCGCACGCCGGTGACCGCGATCTACAGCGACCTCGACCAGGTCGTCCTCCCCACCAGCGCCGGGCGGTGCGACCACCCGGACCTGCAGGCCCGCAACGTGCTGGTGCGCGGCATCGGCCACATGTCCCTGCCCTTCCACCGCAACGTCCTCGACGAGGTCGCCGCCACCCTCGCCGGCCACCGTCGGCCGCGCACCCACGCCCCCGCACGGGCCGCCGTCGCCTGAAGAAGGCCCCTCCTGCCCCCACCCGGCCCCGTCCAGGGCACCGCCGCGAGCTCCCGAGGGGCGGGGAGGACGGGGCCCTCCACCTGCAGGGGGGCCGTCCCACGCCCCCCGCCCGCCACACCCGTCCCGTGTGGCGGCCGGTCGTGCGCTGTGGCACCGCCACCCCCGTCACACCCGTCCCACCCGGCGCAGCCGTGTCGACACCGGGTGTCGGTGACCCCTCGCGGAGCTGACTGATCGTTACGGTCCGATCACGGAGCCGGTACCCACCGGCAGGCGTCCCCGGACGCCCCCGCCGCCGTCGCTCCCCCGACGGGTCGCCCCCGCGGCACCCGCTCGGGGAGGCGCTCCCGAAGAAGGTGCCCCGTGACCCGCTCGACCGGCCCCGCGCTGCTGGAGCGACCGCGCACCGACGACGGGGCCGCCACCGGCGCCATCCCCGCCGTCCCCGCAGTTCCCGCCCTCGTCGAGACGGCCGAGGCGCCGACCGCCGAGGCCCCTGGTCCCGACACCGCCGAGCAGCCCGCCGACGGCCGGCGACGCCGCCTGCCCCGCCCGCCGGGCCGGCGCGGCCCCGTGTGGCTCGCCGCGCTCGTCGCCGGCGCCGTCGTCGCCGCCCTGCCCAGCACCCTCGGCAGCGACACGGCCGGGCTGTCGGTCAGCGCCGCCGACTACGGCCTGGGCGTCGCCTCCGACGTCGGCTTCAGCGGCGACCTCGAGGACGCCGGTGTGCGCCGCGGCATCACCGAGGCCGAGGCCCAGGCCCGGCTCGGCGAGCTGGCCGCCTCCCGCGCCGCCCGGGAGCCGAAGACCGTGCTGCCCACGCAGGGCCGGCTCACCACCTGCTTCTGCATGCGCTGGGGAACGATGCACTACGGCATCGACCTCGCCGGGCCGCTCGGCACGCCGATCCACTCGGCCACCGACGGCGTCGTCATCCGCGCCGGCCGCGCCTCCGGCTACGGCAACGCCGTCTACATCCAGGACCCCGACGGCAACGTCCACGTCTACGGCCACATGCGCTACTACGACGTCCAGGCCGGCGACATCGTGCACGCCGGTGACCAGATCGCCGAGATCGGCAACGAGGGCCAGTCCACCGGCCCGCACCTGCACTACCAGATCCACCGCGGCGGCATGACCGGCCGCCCGATCGATCCGCAGGAGTGGCTCGCCGAGCACGGCGTCGTCATCTGAGTCCTGCGTCCAGCGCCCTCTGCCGGTGTTCCTCGTGGGTTGCCGGTGCCGTAGGACCGGTGACCCACGAGGAACACCCGCTCAGCACACCGTCCGTCCTGGCCGTGGGTGACCCTGGCAGTGCCGGGCGGGCCTACAGCTTGACGAGGGGCGCGTAGCGGAGGACCAGGCGCTTGGTGCCACCGGAGCCGAAGTCGACCGTGGCCTGGGCCTTGTCCCCCACGCCGTTGACCTCGACGACCGTGCCCAGCCCGAACGCATCGTGGCTGACCCGGTCCCCGACCTCGACGGAGATGACCGCCCGGTTCCCCGTGCCGCCGCGCAGCCCGCCGGTGGACAGCCCGGTGGCGGCCACCCGCTGCTGCGCCGACCGGTAGCCGGTGCTGGGCGCGGGCGTCGGCTCCTTGCCCGACCACTGCACCGTGTCCGGCGGCAGCTCGTCGAGGAAGCGGGACGGCGGGTTGTAGGCCGGCTGCCCCCAGCTGGTGCGCACCGTGGCCCGCGAGATGAACAGCCGCTGCTGCGCCCGCGTGATGCCCACGTAGGCCAGGCGGCGCTCCTCCTCCAGCTCGCGCGGGTCCCCGAGGGCGCGCAGGTGCGGGAAGACGCCGTCCTCCATGCCGGTGAGGAAGACGACCGGGAACTCCAGCCCCTTGGCCGTGTGCAGCGTCATCAGCGTGACGACGCCGGCCTCGTCGCCGGCCACGGGGATCTGGTCGGCGTCGGCGACCAGCGACACCTGCTCGAGGAAGTCGGGAACCGAGCCGCCCGGGTTGGCCGCCTCGAACTCCGCGGCCACCGAGATGAGCTCGTTGAGGTTGTCGACGCGGCCCTCGTCCTGCGGGTCGGTGCTGGCCTCCAGCTCGGCGAGGTAGCCGGTGCGGTCGAGGATGCTCTCCAGCAGCGCGGCCGGGCCGGAGCCGGTCTCGGCCAGCTGCTCGAACTCCTCCAGCAGCGCGACGAACTCCTGGATCGCCTTGAGCGACCGCGGCGCCAGGGTGGTGACCTCCGAACACCGGCGCAGCGCCGACCCGAACGCGATCCGCTCCCGGTCGGCGAAGGACTCGATGCAGGACTCGGCCTTCTCGCCGATCCCCCGCTTCGGCACGTTGATGATGCGGCGCAGGCTCACGACGTCGGCCGGGTTGGCGACCAGCTTGAGGTAGGCCAGCGCGTCGCGGACCTCCTTGCGTTCGTAGAAGCGCACCCCGCCGACCACCTTGTAGGGCATGCCGACGCGGATGAACACCTCCTCGAACACACGGGAGGCGTTGTTGGTCCGGTAGAAGACGGCGATGTCCCTCGGCTTGGCCTCCCCCTCGTCGACCAGCGCGTCGATCTGCTCGGCGACCCAGGCGGCCTCGTCGTGCTCGTTCTCGGCGACGTAGCCCTCGATCAGCTCGCCGTCGCCGGCGTCGGTCCACAGGTTCTTGGCGCGGCGACCGGTGTTCTTGGCGATGACCTGGTTGGCGGCCTTGAGGATGCGCTGCGTGGAGCGGTAGTTCTGCTCCAGGAGGATCGTCGTGGCCTGCGGGTAGTCGCGCTCGAACTCGTCGATGTTGCGGATCGTCGCGCCGCGGAAGGCGTAGATCGACTGGTCGGCGTCCCCGACCACGCACAGCTCGGCCGGCGGGACCGGGCCCTCCCCGGTGCCGACCAGCTCGCGGACCAGCACGTACTGCGCGTGGTTGGTGTCCTGGTACTCGTCGACCAGGACGTGCCGGAAGCGGCGGCGGTAGTGCTCCGCGACGTCCGGGAAAGCCTGCAGCAGGTTGACCGTCGTCATGATCAGGTCGTCGAAGTCCATGGCGTGCGCCTCGCGCAGCCGCCGCTGGTAGAGCGTGTAGGCCTCGGCGAGCACCTTCTCCGGCGCCGTCCCCGGGACGTAGCTCTCCTCGTCGATGAGCTCGTTCTTCAGGTTCGACACCTGGGCGGCCAGGCTGCGGCCGGGGTAGCGCTTGGCGTCGAGGTCCAGGTCGCGGGCGACCATGGTCATGAGCCGCACCGAGTCGCCCTGGTCGTAGATCGTGAACGACGACTTCAGGCCCAGCTTGGCGGCCTCGGCGCGCAGGATGCGCACGCACATCGAGTGGAACGTCGACACCCACATCGCCCGGGCGCGCGGGCCGACGAGCGCGGCGACGCGCTCCTTCATCTCCCCGGCGGCCTTGTTGGTGAAGGTGATCGCCAGGACCTCGCCCGGCTGCACGCCGCGGGCGCCGAGCAGGTAGGCGATCCGGTGGGTGAGCACCCGGGTCTTGCCCGAGCCGGCGCCGGCGACGATGAGCAGCGGGCTGCCCTCGTGGACGACGGCCTGCCGCTGCGGCCCGTTGAGGCCGGCGAGCATGCGGTCCAGCTCCCGCCCCACCGAGCCGGACGCCGAACGCTGGAGGGACGCGGTGCCCGGGAGGGCCTGCTGGACGCTCATCCCGGGGTCCCCACGGAGACGTGGAGCGCCAGCGGAGCGTTTGTGTGGGGTGGGTTCATGACCACACCACTGTAGTTCGGTCGGGGGACACGGCCCGCCGTCGCGGACCGCCGTCACCAGGAGTCGCGCTGGCTCCCGCCGTCGGCGCTGTGGCACACTCGCCGACGTGCTGCTCGCCACCGTCAGCTTTTACTACGGCCACCGGGATCCGGTGTCCGTCACCGCTGGCTGAGCAACCGCCGCAACAGACGCCCCGGGCCCGAGGAGCCCGGGGCGTTTCTCGTCCTCGGGGTCCGACGGCCACCGCCCCGCCCCGGAGGACCCCGATGACCGCCACGCTCCCCACCACTCCCGACGCCGACGAGCGCATCGCCGAGCTGCGCGGACGGATCGACGACTGCGACGCCGAGATCATCGCGCTGGTGCAGCGCCGGCTGGCCGTGTCCCGGGAGATCGGCGAGCTGCGCCGCGCCGCCGGCGGCACCCGGCTCTCACTGGCCCGCGAGCAGCAGGTGCTCGCCCGCTTCCAGGCCGCGCTCGGCCCGGACGGCGCCGCGCTCGGCATGATGCTGCTGCGCCAGGGCCGCGGCCGCCTCTGAAGGAGGACCCCGTCCTCCCGCCCCTCGCAGGCTCGGTACGGGGCTCCGCAGCGGGATGTTCACCCGCGGCGCTGGTCGGGTGGCGGGAAGTCACCGTGGCGGTGGACCAGCCACCAGTCGTCCTCGATGCGCCTGAAGACGTGCGTGACGCGGATGGTGATCGGCTGGGGCTCCCCGCCGTCGACGCGGACCGTGCCCTGCTCGAGACCGACCGTGTAGGCGAGGTCGCCGCTGGCCTCGACCACCTCGTACCGCGGCACGAATTCACCGTCGCTGAACCGGCTGCCGACCCACTCGAAGGTCCGGGTGACGGCGTGGTGCCCCTTCTCGATCGGCCCGAAGGCACCGAACAACGTCACGTCCGCGGAGTCGGCCCAGCAGGCCGCGTACGGGCCGGGGTTCCCGGCTCCCATGGCCACCAGGCCGTCGGCGACGCGCTCCAGGGCCCGGGACAGTGCGGCGTCCACGGCCGCCTCCTCCCCCGGCGGACCACCGCAGGGTCCGCCGTGCAGCAGCCAGGGTCCTCGCGTCCCGCGCCCGGACGGAACCCGCGCCGGCGCGTCACGCCCGGCGCCGCCGTCCCGTCTCCATGAGCACCGACCCACGGAGAGGACGACGACCATGGCCCGCATCCCGCTCGACCCGCCCCGCACCCGCCTGTACCGCCTCGCCGAGTGGTACGCGCGCCGGACCTACGGCGTGGTGCCCGACCCGCTCGCGGCCATGGGGCACCACCCGCGGGTGCTCCTGACCGACGTCCGCTTCGAGACCTCGCTGGCCCGGTGGGACCGGCTCGACCGCACGCTGAAGGCCCTCGCCGTCATGGCCTCGGCCGTCGCGATCGGCTGCTCCTGGTGCGTCGACTTCGGGTACTGGATCAGCACCCAGGAGGGTGTGGACCCCGCCAAGCTGCGCGCCGTCCCGCGGTGGCGGGACAGCGACGTCTTCACCGACCTGGAGCGGCGGGTGATGGCCTACGCCGAGGCGGTGACGGCGACCCCGCCCGCCGTCACCGACGAGATGGTGGCCGAGCTGCGGCGCGACCTGGACGACGCCCAGCTGGTCGAGCTCACCATGATGGTGGCCGTGGAGAACGTCCGGTCGCGGTTCAACAGCGCGCTCGGGCTGACCAGCCAGGGCTTCCGGGACCGCTGCGAGCTCCCGGCCACGGCATGACCGCCGCGGACGCCGGCGCCGACCCGCTGGCGGCCTTCGAGCAGCACCGGCGGCTGCTGTTCACGGTCGCCTACCAGATGCTCGGCAGCGTCGCCGACGCCGAGGACGTCGTGCAGGACGCCTGGCTGCGGTGGTCGGCGACCGACCGGGCCGACGTCGCCGACCCGCGGGCGTACCTGGTGCGGATCACGTCCCGGCTGGCCCTCGACCGGCTGGGCTCGGCGCGCAGCCGCCGGGAGAGCTACGTCGGGCCGTGGCTGCCCGAGCCGCTGCTCACCGGGGGCGCGCCGGTCGCCGGCGGCGCCCCGCCACCGGACCCGGACGACGCCGCCGCGCTCGGGGAGCAGGTCTCGCTCGCGCTGCTGGTGGTCCTCGAGACGCTGTCCCCCGCTGAGCGAGCCGTGTTCGTCCTCCGGGAGGTGTTCGGTCTGCCGGCGGCGGAGGTGGCCGCGATCCTGGGCCGCAGCGAGGCCGCCGTCCGGCAGACGGCGCACCGTGCGCGGGAGCACGTGCGGGCCCGGCAGCCGCGCTTCGACACCGACCGGTCCACGCAGCGGCTGGCGACCGAGCGCTTCCTCGCCGCCTGCGCCGGTGGCGACGTCGAGGCGCTCCTGGCCGCGCTGGCCCCGGACGTCGTCCTGGTGACCGATGGCGGGGGCCGGGCGAAGGCGGCGCTGCGGCCGATCGTGGGCGCGGAGAAGGCGGCCCGCTTCCTCGTGGCGACCACCGCGCAGGGGCTGGCGATCCCCGGTCTGCACGTCGAGGTCGCCGAGGTCAACGGTGCCCCCGGCGTCGTCGCGTGGGTCGAGGGTGCGCCGTACCTGACGATCTCGCTGGTCCTGGTCGACGGACTGGTCGAGCAGGTGCTGGTCGTGCGCAACCCCGAGAAGCTGGCCGGCCTACAGAGGGAGGGCTGAGTGGCCACCCTTCAGGGGCCCACGCCGAGCTTGCGAGGCGTGGGGGGAGGGTGGTCCCTTATCTAGGCTCGCGCGGGTGACCTCACCGCAGACCCGCAGGCCCGCCGAGCACGTGGAGCGCGCGCTGTGCGTGCTCGCCCACCCCGACGACATCGACTTCGGCAGCGCCGGCACCGTGGCGACCTGGACGGCGGCCGGCACCGAGGTCACCTACCTGATCGTCACCGACGGCGACGCCGGCGGGTTCGACGACACCCCCCGCGACCAGATGGGGCCGCTGCGGCGGGCCGAGCAGGAGGCGGCCGCCAAGGCGGTCGGCGTCACCGACGTGCGCTTCCTCGGCCACCCCGACGGCCGGCTGGAACTCACCCTCGACCTGCGCCGCGACATCAGCCGGGTGATCCGCCAGGTCCGCCCGCAGCGGGTGCTGACCAGCTCTCCCGAGCGGATGTGGGACCGGATCGGCGCCAGCCACCCCGACCACATGACGGTCGGCGAGTCCACGCTGCGGGCCGTCTACCCCGACGCCCGCAACCCGTTCGCCTTCCCCGAGCTGCTCGCCGACGAGGGGCTGGAGGCCTGGACGGTGTCCGAGGTGTGGCTCACGACCAGCCCGCGCGCCGACCACGTCGTCGACGTGACCGACGTCGTCGAGCTGAAGTTCGCCGCGCTCAAGAGCCACGTCAGCCAGGTCAGCCACATCGACGACCTCGAGGGCTTCGTCACCGACTGGATGCGCCAGAACGGCCGCCGCCTGGGCCTGCCGCAGGGCCGGCTCGGCGAGAGCTTCCAGGTCGTGCACACGGCCTGAGCGATCGCCGGTACCGGCTGAGCTGTCCGCGAGATCTGCACACTGGTCGCCATCGGGGGCCTGATGGGCGCCGGTGTGCAGATCTCGCCGGACTCACAACAACCTGTTGGTCGCCGCCCAGCGGGTGAGCTCGTTGCGGTTGGACAACTGCAGCTTGCGCAGCACGTTCGACGCGTGGGACTCCACCGTCTTCACCGAGATGAACAGCCGCGAGCCGATCTCCCGGTAGGTGTAGCCGCGGGCCAGCAGCTGCATGACCTCCCGCTCGCGGGCGCTGAGCAGGTCCAGGCCGGGGTCGGTGGCCGGGTCCTCGCGTTGCGGGGCGGACGGCGTCGTCGCGGCGAAGGCGTCGAGCACGAACCCGGCCAGCCGCGGGCTGAACACCACGTCCCCGTCGGCCACGCGGGCGACGGCGTCGCGCAGGTCCGGCCCGGAGATGGTCTTGGTGACGTAGCCGCGGGCGCCGGCGCGGATGACGGCGATGACGTCCTCGGCCGCGTCGGACACCGACAGCGCCAGCCAGCGCACCGACGGCAGCTCGGCCCGCAGCGTCTCGAGCACCGCCCGCCCGCCGCCGCCGGGCAGGTGCACGTCGAGGAGGACGACGTCGGGCACGGTCGCCCGGATGCCCTCCACGGCACCCTCGACGTCGGCGGCCTCACCGACGACGTCCACCGCACCGCCGAGCTCCGCGCGCACACCCGAGCGCACCATGGCGTGGTCGTCGACGAGATAGACGCGGGTGCTCACGCGGCCGCCTCCTGGCGGGGCAGGCACAGCTCCACCTCGGTGCCCTCGCCCGGTGCCGAGCGCACCGTCGCCGTCCCGCCCAGGCGCGTCAGCCGGCCGGTCACCGAGTCCCGCAGCCCCCGCCGGTCGCCCGGCACCGCGGCCGGGTCGAATCCGGCACCGCGGTCGCGGACGAAGACCGCGACCCGTTGCGGCGAGACCTCGGTGTACAGGTCCGCGACGGCCGCCCCGGAGTGCTTGGCGGCGTTGACCAGCGCCTCGCGGGTGGCCGCGCCGAGGGCGGTGAGGGCGTCGTCCAGGGGTGCGTCGCCGACGACCACCGACTCGACGGTCAGCGCGTGGTCGGCCTCCACATCGGCCACCACGCCGGACACCAGCGCCGCCCAGGTGCCGCCGCCCACGGCCGCCGCCGGCTCGTAGAGCCAGGTGCGCAGCTCGCGTTCCTGGCTGCGGGCCAGCCGGGAGACCGCGGTGGCGTCGTCGGCGTGCCGCTGGATGAGGGCGAGGGTCTGCAGCACCGAGTCGTGCAGGTGGGCGGCGACCGCGGCCCGCTCCTCGGACCGGATCCGGGCGGTGCGCTCGGCCTCGCGCGAGGCCAGCAGCCGGCGCCACAGCGGCGCGGTGGCCAGCGCCACGCCGACCAGGATGACCAGGGTCGCGGCGAAGCCGTTGCGGGCGTCGTCCAGCTGCCCGGTCGTGACCAGCAGCAGCACCACGCCCGTGATGCCGAGGAGCACCCCGCCGGCGAGCAGCCACCGCACGCCGGGGCGGGCGAGCGAGCGGTCGGTGTCCAGCTGGCGCCAGATGACGGTCAGCCCGACCCCGACCAGCAGCAGCGGCAGGACGAGGTTGCCGCCGCCCCAGGTCCCGAGCTGGGTCACCAGGATGAGCGCGCCGAGGCCCAGCAGACCCAGGCCCAGGGCCTGCCGGCGGCTGGGCTCCTCGGCGGCCTCCTCCTCGACCGGAGCGGCGTCGACCTCGGCGACCGGCATGAAGAACCACAGCAGCGCGTAGGCCACCACGCCGATGCCGGCGGCGGCGAGCACGACGAAGGCGACGCGGACGACGAGCGGGTCGGCCCGCAGGTGCACCGCCGTCCCCGCGGCGACGCCCGCCAGCAGGCGCCCGGAGCGCGGGCGCACCAGCGGCGGCCGCACGGGCACGGGCAGGGTCGTGGTCACGGTGCCGATCGTCGCACTGGGACGGCGTTCCGCGGCACCGGGGAGCACCCCACGTCGCGGACCAGGGTCGGATGGGGGCGTTCCCCGATGGACCGCGCCGTCCGGCGTGAGGAGGGTCTGTGCCATGACATCCGCACCGCCTCCCGCTCCCCCGTCGGCGGACCCGCCGGCGGCCGCGTACACCCCGCCGCCCGGCCCACCGGTGCGGCCGCCGCTGCGGCGCAGCCGCAGCGACAAGGTCATCGGCGGCGTCTCCGGCGGCCTGGCCGAGTACAGCGGCATCGACGCGCTGCTGTGGCGGGTCGGCTTCGTCGCCCTGGCGCTGGCCGGCCCCGGCGTCCCGGTCTACCTGCTGCTGTGGCTGCTCATGCCGGCTGGTCCGGCGTCCGACGACGCCGGGGCCAGCCGCGCCCCCCGCATCGCCGGGCCCCGCTCGCCGGTGCCGGGGCTGACCCTCGCCGGGCTGCTCATCGTCGTCGGCTCGCTCGTCCTGCTCAGCCGCTTCACCGACTGGGACGTGGGCCCGCGCATAGTGCTCGGCACCGGGCTGCTGGTCGTCGGGCTCGGCCTGGTCGCCGCCGCCTTCTCCGGCGGACGCACGGCCAAGGGCGGGCTGATCACGCTCGGCATCGTCCTGTCCCTCGCGCTGGTGGTGGTCGCCGCCGAGCCGTGGCGGGGCGTCGAGGACGGCATGGGCGACCGCACCTACCGCCCGGCCGACGCGGCCGCCGTCCAGCCGGTCTACGACCAGGGGATCGGCGACGCGACGCTCGACCTCTCCCGCATCGACCTGTCCCGTCTCGACGGTCCGATCGTCACGAGGGTGGACGGCGGCGTGGGCAACGTCGAGGTGCTCGTGCCCCGCTCGGCCGACGTCCGGGTCGACGTGGACGGCGGCATCGGCAACGTCGACGTCCTCGGCCTCGGATCCGACGGCGGCTACTCCCCCGGCACCGGCTCCGCGTCCTGGACCGGTGACGAGGACCCCGAGATCGAACTGACCATCGACGCCGGTGTCGGTGACGTGGAGGTGCGCCGTGCCTGACTACAGCGAGTTCCCGACGACCCCGACCGCCTGGCAGGAACAGCAGCTGAGGGACTGGCAGATCGTGACCCCGCTGTCGACCGAGGACCCGCCCCGGCCCGAGCGCCGCGGCGTCGACCTCACCGCCCTCGTGCCGGGCCTGGTGTTCGTCGTCCTGGCGATCGTGCTGATGGCCGGCGCGGTGCTGCCGATAGGACTGGTGACCGAGGGCGGCCTGCTGTGGCTGGTCCTCATCGGCGGCGGCATCGCCCTGCTGGTGAGCGAACTGCGCAGGGCGCGCCGCAGGCGCTGACCCACTGGAAAGGCGAGGGCCCGGGAGCCGATCGGCTCCCGGGCCCTCGTGCGGGTCCGCATCGATCGACGGGCGGCGCGCCGGTCGAAGGAGCCGGGTCACTCCTGGAGGACGGAAGGCACCAGGGCGAACCCCTCTGCGGCGGCAGCTGCCCTCAGCTGCCGGTCGAAGGCCGCGAACGTCCGACACTCCGGGACGGCGTCCCGTGCCGCCAGAGCACAGGCCAGCTGCACGGCGTCGTAGGCACGCAGTCCGTGCACCGCGCACAGGCGAGCTGCCCGCTCGAGGACGGTGACCGTCGCAGTCACGGCCGAGAACCTCGGCGGGTCCGCCCCGGTGCCGGACCAGTCGGCCTCGAAGGCCGACGTCAGCAGACGCGCCGCGTCAGCGTGCAGGTCTCCGATGCGCTGCTTCCGCCAGATGGCCGAGGGCACCTCGACGCGCGCCAGTTGAGAGACGACGAGGCCGGACAGTCCGCGGACGGTCTCGTGTCCGGACTCGTCGGCATAGAGCTTGACCAGCGCGCTGGAGTCGGCGAAGGCCGTCACGTCCGGTCGGACGTGACGATGTCGGACAGCAGGGTGCCCCGACCGGCAGCCGCTCGTGCCTCTGCCACGGCGTCCGCGTCCGGGCGCCGACGCGTCTCTCCGGTCGAGGCCAGCAGCCCGGCGCGGGCCAGTCGCTCACGGATCCGCTCGGCGTCGTCTCCTGCCAGGTCGGGATCGGTCGCCGCGCCGAGGACCGCCACCACGTACTCGTTCATGCTCCGCCCGAGCCGGTTGGCAGCCGTGCGCACCCGATCGACGAGCTCGTCGGTTGTCCGGATGGTCAACTGGGCCACGCCTCCACGTTAGCAGGCATGCATGCATGCATGCCTGCACCGAGGCACCGGCACGGAGGTCAGAGCGTTCGGTAGTAGCGCACCAGCGGCAGGCCGGTGAACCCGTGCCGCTCGTAGAGAGCACGGGCCGGCGCGTGACCGTCGTCCCCGCCGGTGCCGATGACGGCGAAGGGCACCCCCCGCGCCCGCATCTCGGTCACCGCCCGCTCCAGCAACCGGCCCGCGATGCCCGCCCGCTGGTGCGCCGGGGCGACGGGGCGACGGGGCGACGGGGCGACGGGGCGACGGCGATCATCTCGACCTCCCCGACAGGGGTGGCGCCCTCCTCGGTCCACCGGACGGCGACGAAGCCGACCGGTGCGCCGTCGACGTCCGCGACCCACGCATCGAGCGACCGGCACACCTCGGCCACCGCCGCGGCCTGCGCCGTCCGCCAGTCCGGGTACACGAAGCGGTACGCCCGCGGACCCATGACCCGCTCGAAGCCGGCGAACACCGGCGCCCACGCATCGAGGGAGAACGCGACGACGGCGTCGACGTCGGCGTCGGTCAGCGGCCGGATCCCGACGTCCACGCCACGGATGACACCACGAGCCGGTGACGTGCTGGAACGGCCCTCCTGCAGGGGCCCGACCCGAGCGTCAGCGAGGGGTGGGGGGCAGGAGGGCCCTCACTCCCACTCGATGGTGCCCGGCGGCTTGCTGGTCACGTCGAGGACCACCCGGTTGACCTCTTCCACCTCGTTGGTGATCCGGGTGGAGATGCGGGCCAGGACGTCGTAGGGCAGCCGGGTCCAGTCCGCGGTCATCGCGTCCTCGCTGGACACCGGGCGCAGCACGACCGGGTGGCCGTAGGTGCGCCCGTCGCCCTGGACGCCGACCGAGCGGACGTCGGCCAGCAGCACCACCGGGCACTGCCAGATCTCGCGGTCCAGGCCGGCGGCGCTGAGCTCGGCCCGCGCGATCGCGTCGGCCCTGCGCAGGACGTCGAGCCGCTCCTGGGTGACCTCGCCGATGATCCGGATGCCCAGCCCCGGGCCCGGGAACGGCTGCCGCCACACCAGCGACTCGGGCAGGCCCAGCTGCAGGCCGACCTCGCGCACCTCGTCCTTGAACAGGGTCCGCAGCGGCTCGACGAGGGTGAAGGTGAGGTCCTCGGGCAGCCCCCCGACGTTGTGGTGGCTCTTGATGTTCGCCGTCCCGGTGCCGCCGCCGGACTCGACGACGTCCGGGTAGAGCGTGCCCTGCACGAGGAAGTCGACGGTCTCACCGTGCGCCTGGGCGTCGGCGACGACGTCGAGCGCCGCCTGCTCGAAGACGCGGATGAACTCCCGGCCGATGGTCTTGCGCTTCTGCTCCGGGTCGCTGACCCCGGCCAGCGCGCCGAGGAACTGCTCGCGGGCGTCGACCACCCGCAGGTCGGCGCCGGTGACGGCGACGAAGTCCCGCTCGATCTGCTCGGTCTCGCCCTCGCGCATGAGCCCGTGGTCGACGTAGACGCAGGTCAGCCGGTCACCGATGGCGCGCTGCACCAGCGCGGCCGCGACCGCGGAGTCGACCCCGCCGGACAGCGCGCACAGCGCCCGCCGGTCGCCCACCTGGGCGCGGATCCGCTCGACCTGCTCCTCGACGACGTTGGCCATCGTCCAGGTCGGCTCGAGGCCGGCGATGTCGAACAGGAAGTGCTCGAGCACCGTCTGCCCGTGCGCGGTGTGCCGCACCTCGGGGTGGAACTGCACGCCGGCGAGCTTGCGGTCGACGTCCTCGAAGGCGGCGACCGGCGCCCCGGTCGAGGTGGCGGTGACGGTGAACCCGGGCGGGGCGGCGCTGACGGCGTCCCCGTGGCTCATCCACACCGACTGCTCGACCGGCAAGGCGCCGAACAGCCGTCCCTCGGTGGTGACCGTCAGCGGCGTGCCGCCGTACTCGCGGTCGCCGGTGCGCGCCACCGTGCCGCCGAGCGAGGCGGCCATCGCCTGGAAGCCGTAGCAGATGCCGAACGCCGGGACGCCGGCCTCGAACAGCGTCGGGTCGACCTGCGGGGCGTCCTCGGCGTACACGCTCGACGGGCCGCCGGAGAGGACGATCGCCGCCGGCTTGCGCGCGACGATCTCCTCGGCCGGGACCTCGGAGGAGACGATCTCGGAGTAGACGCCGGCCTCGCGGATCCGCCGCGCGATGAGCTGGGCGTACTGCGCGCCGAAGTCGACGACGAGGACGGTCGGGAAGTCCATCAGTCGCCCCGACCGCCGATGCCCTGCTGCCCGGGGGTCCCCTCCCCGGGGGTCCCTCCCCCTGTCACGAGGTCGACCCGCTGGAACTCCTTGAGGTCGCGGTACCCGGTCTTCGCCATCGTCCGGCGCAGCGCCCCGAAGAGGTTGGTGCGGCCGTCGGCGGCGCGCGCCTCGCCCAGGAGGACGTCGTGCAGCGAGCCGGCGGGGGCGATCGGGGCCGACGTCCCGCCGCGGGGCAGCCGGGGGTGGGCGGCCACGGAGTCCCACCAGACGCCCCCGCCCGGGGCCTCGGCCGCGGCGCGCAGCGGCTCGCCGAGCTGGACGGCGTCCGCACCGCAGGCCAGCGCGCGGGCGATGGCGCCGCTGGTCTCGATCCGGCCGTTGGCGATGACGTGCACGTAGCGGCCGCCGGTCTCGTCGAGGTAGTCGCGGCGGGCGGCCGCGGCATCGGCGATCGCGCTGGCCAGCGGCACCCGGATGCCCATGACGGCGTCGGTGGTCGAGAAGCTGTCGGCGCCGACGCCGACGATCACGCCCGCCGCGCCGGTGCGCATCAGGTGCAGCGCGGTCTGGTAGTTCGCCGCGCCGCCCACGATCACCGGGACGTCGAGGTCGGCGATGAACTCCTTGAGGTTGAGCGCGTCGCCCTGGGTGGTGACGTGCTCGGCCGAGACGATCGTGCCCTGGATGACCAGCAGGTCCACGCCCGCGGCGAGCGCGGCCGGCGCCAGCTGCAGCGTGTGCTGCGGCGAGACGCGGACGGCGGTGGTCACGCCGGCGTCGCGCATCTCCTTGATGCGGGCGGTGACCCGGTCGGGCTCGACCGGTCGGGAGTAGACGTCCTGCAGGAGGGCGACCGGTGGCGCCCCCTCCCCCGCGGCCTCGCGCAGCCGGCGGTAGACCGGCGCCGGGTCGTCGTAGCGGGTCCACAGCCCCTCGGCGTTGAGCACGCCGAGGCCGCCGGCCTGGCCGACGGCGATCGCGGTGGCCGGGCTGACGACGGCGTCCGACGGGCTGGTGACCAGCGGGATGTCGAACCGGAAGGCGTCGATCTGCCAGGCGGTCGAGACGTCGTCCATGTCCCGGGTGCGCCGGGAGGGGACGATCGAGACCTCGTCGAGGTCGTACCCCCGGCGGGCGAAGCGGTTGAGGCCGATCTCGACGGTGTCACGCGTGGTCACGGTCAGCGCCCCCGGTAGTTCGGAGCTTCGACGGTCATCTGGATGTCGTGCGGGTGGCTCTCCACCAGGCCGGCCGAGGTGATCCGGGTCAGCTGACCGCGCTCCTGCAGCTCGGCGATGGTCTGCGCGCCCGCGTAGCCCATCGAGGCGCGCAGCCCACCGACGAGCTGGTGCGCGACACCGGCCAGCGGACCGCGGTAGGGCACCTGGCCCTCGATGCCCTCGGGGACGAGCTTGTCGTCGGAGAGGACGTCGTCGGCGAAGTAGCGGTCGCGGCTGAAGGACTGGTTGCCGCGCTTCTGCATCGCGCCCAGCGACCCCATGCCGCGGTAGGTCTTGTACTGCTTGCCGTTGACGAAGACCAGCTCGCCCGGTGCCTCCTCGACGCCGGCGAACAACCCGCCGATCATCACCGTGTCGGCGCCGGCGACCAGCGCCTTGGCGATGTCGCCGGAGTACTGCAGCCCACCGTCGGCGATCACCGGGACGCCGGCCGGCCTGGCCGCCAGCGCCGCCTCGTAGACCGCGGTGACCTGCGGGACGCCGACGCCGGCGACCACGCGGGTGGTGCAGATCGACCCCGGGCCGACGCCGACCTTCACGGCGTCCACCCCGGCGTCGACCAGCGCCTGGGCGCCGGCGCGGGTGGCGACGTTGCCGCCGACGACCTGCACGCCGAAGTCGGCCTTGACCCGCGCCACCATCTCCAGCACGGCCCGCTGGTGACCGTGCGCGGTGTCGACGACGAGCACGTCCACGCCGGCGTCGACGAGCAGGCCGGCCCGCTTGTAGGCGTCCTCGCCGACCCCCACGGCGGCGGCCACCACGAGGCGGCCGTCGGCGTCCTTGGTGGCGTTCGGGAACTGGTCCCGCTTGACGAAGTCCTTGACGGTGATCAGGCCGCGCAGCCGCCCGGCGTCGTCCACCAGCGGCAGCTTCTCGACCTTGTGCCGGCTCAACAGCTGCAGCGCGGTGTCGGCGTCCACGCCGACCGGCGCGGTGATCAGCGGCATCGGCGTCATGACGTCGCGGACGAGGCGGTTCTTGTCGGTCTCGAACCGCATGTCCCGGTTGGTGCAGATGCCGACCAGCACGCCCTCGTCGTCGACCACGGGAGCGCCGGAGATGCGGTAGCGGGCCGAGAGCGCGTCCAGCTCGGCCAGGGTGTTGTCCGGGGAGGCGGTCACCGGGTTGGTGACCATGCCGGCCTCCGAGCGCTTGACCAGGTCCGCCTGGCCGGCCTGCTCCTCGGCGGCGAGGTTGCGGTGCAGGACGCCGGCACCGCCGACGCGCGCCATCGCGATCGCCATGCGGGCCTCGGTGACGGTGTCCATCGCGCTGGAGAGCAGCGGCACCGCCAGCCGGATGCCCCGGGTCAGCCGGCTGCTGGTGTCCACCTCGGCCGGCACGACGTCGGACGCGCCGGGGATGAGCAGGACGTCGTCGTAGGTCAGGCCGAGCGGCGCGAACTTCGCCGGCAGCTCGGGGACGAACTCATCGGGCTGCATCGGTTGCCGCCACCCCTCCGGTCGGCCGGCACCCTCGTGGGCGCGCGGGGAGCCGCCCTCGATCGTAGGCGGCACCCCGCGGGGCTCTGTGTGATGTCCGTCCGGCCACTACCGTGGCACCCGTGAGTTCTTGGGACGACGCTTCCGGGCCCGACTTCGGGTCCGCCGACCAGCCAGGTCCGCCGCCGCTGACCATGGAGGAGCGGGCCGGCGTCCTGGACGACCTCGCCGAACTGGAGGTGTTCCGGACGCTGCTGGAGCCGACCGGCATCAAGGGCATCGTCGTCGACTGCCCGGACTGCGACGAGGAGCACCACGTCGACTGGGCCCTGATGCAGGCCAACCTCCGCCAGTTGCTCGAGGAGGGCCAGACCGGCCGGCACGAGCCGCCGTTCGACCCCGATCCCGACGACTACGTCAGCTGGGACTACGCCAGCGGTTACGCCGACGGGATCGCCGCGATGGCCGAGCGCGAGGAGCCCGGCGGCGAGGGCCGCGCCGGCAGGCACGCCCGCGACGACTGAGGCCCCGGCGCGATCATGGCGCCGGACCACCCCGGGAACCCGGGGAGTGGTCACGGCGCCATGATCGTCGGGACCGGCTAGCTCATCATGCCGCGGCGGAAACCGGTGGCCACCGCCTCGGCGCGGTCCTTGGCGCCCAGCTTGCGGAACAGCCGCCGGGCGTGGGTCTTGATGGTGTCCTCGGACAGGTAGAGCTCGCGGCCGATCTGGGCGTTGCTCTTGCCCTGGCTCATGCCGGTCAGCACCTGCATCTCGCGCATCGAGAGGCTGACCGGCGCGGGCTCGCGGACGGTCGAGCGGACCGTCGTGGGCGCGGCGCCGGCCAGCGGGGTGGCACCGTTCCAGGCCGGCGTCCCCGTGCCGTGACCGGCGTGCGCACCGACGGAAGCCAGCGGCACCGGCTGCGACGGGACGGACGGCACCGGGCCGCGGCCGTCGACCCGCAGGCCGACCCGCGACAGGCCCAGGCCCATCTCCATCGCGGTCGCGTCCCAGCGCAGGTAGCCGCGAGCGCCGGCCGCGACCGCCGCCCGGACGGTCTCGCCGTCGTCGGGGGCGCCGAGGACCAGCACCGACAGCCGCGGGTGGGCCCGCAGCGCCTGCGTGGCGACGGTGAGGCCGGAGTCCGTGGCGCGCTGGGTCCCGATGAGCAGGACGTCGGGCTGGCGCGTGGCCAGCCGGGCCATGAGGGCGGCGGCGTCGCCGACGACCTCCACCCGTCCCACGGACGGCAGCGCCACCAGTCGGCCCGCGATGTCGTCGCGGACCCGCCGGCGCTCGTCGTAGACCCACACGCACGTCGTGCCGTGGCCGGGTCCGCGCATCCTGTCGTCGATCACGCTTGCTCCTCGCTCGCCGGCCACACGTCCCTCGGCCGGGGTCCCACCGCCCGGATCCCCCGGCCGGGTGTCGCTCGGACGTGCGGTCCCGTCCGGGGACCCGTCGTCGTCGCTGCGGCCGGGACCGGCACCGCCGACGGGTGTCCCGTGGCGGTGTTCGGCACGGCCTGCAGCCACCTTGATCGACTCCGGGAGGCGGCAACACCCGCTCTCACCCAGCGGGGGGAGAGCGGAGCGGAGAAAATGCAGGGTCGCCGTGGGTTTGACCCGCAGAGGCCTCGGGCACCGGGCCCCATGCAGCCGGACCGCCCCCTCCGGCTCGCACCGAGCCGAGGAGGACGAATGGCCGACATCCGCCGCCTGCCCACCCCCGTCGCCGAGGTCTGGGACTGGCAGCTGCACGGCGCCTGCCGCGGGGAGAGCACGGCTCTCTTCTTCCACCCGGACGGCGAGCGCGGCCCGGCCCGGGCCCGCCGTCAGACGGCCGCCAAGGCGGTCTGCGCCCGCTGCCCGGTCATCGAGTCCTGCCTGAAGCACGCCCTGTCGGTCCGCGAGCCCTACGGGGTCTGGGGCGGCATGAGCGAGGAGGAGCGCGCCCGGCTGATCGCCGCGGAGCCCGCCGCCGTCGCCGCGGGAGTCTGAAGACCCCGCACACGCGAGAGGGCCGGTCCAGCAGCTGCTGGACCGGCCCTCTCGCGTGTGCGGGGCGGGTGGACGGCGTCCTGGCTCACGGTCGCGGCTCCTGGCTCACGACCAGTGGTGAGCCAGGAGCCGCGGTGATCAGCTCAGCTGATCGTCGAGTGGGTCAGCTCAGTGGCTGTGCCCGTGGCCGTGCGAGTGGCCGTGGGTGTGGTGCCCGGCCCCGGCCGGCTCCTCCTCCTCCGGCGCCTCGACGACGGCGGAGTCGGTGGTCAGCACCATCGCCGCGATGGAGACGGCGTTGCTCAGCGCGGCCTTGGTGACCTTGACCGGGTCGATGACGCCCTGGGCGGCCAGGTCGCCGTACTCGCCGGTCGCGGCGTTGAAGCCCTGACCGACCCCGGCCTCGCGGACCTTGGCCACCACGACCTGGCCCTCGAACCCGGCGTTGCCGGCGATCCGGACCAGCGGGGCGTCCAGCGCCCGCCGGACCACGCGGGCACCGGTCAGCTCGTCACCGGAGAGGTCGAGGGAGTCGACCGCCGCGGCCGCGTGGACCAGCGCCGAGCCACCACCGGGGACGACGCCCTCCTCCACCGCGGCGCGGGTGGCGGCGATGGCGTCCTCGATCCGGTGCTTCTTCTCCTTCATCTCGACCTCGGTGGCCGCGCCGACGCGGATGACGCCGATGCCGCCGGCGAGCTTGGCCAGCCGCTCCTGCAGCTTCTCGCGGTCCCAGTCGGAGTCGGTCGCCTCGATCTCGCGGCGGATCTGCGCGACCCGGTCGCCGATGGCCTCACCGGTGCCACCGCCGTCGACGATCGTCGTCTCGTCCTTGGTGACGGTGACCCGGCGCGCGGTGCCGAGAACCTCGAGGCCGACCTGGTCGAGCTTGAGGCCGACGTCCTCGCTGACCACCTGGCCGCCGGTGACGACGGCGAGGTCGGTCATGAACGCCTTGCGGCGGTCGCCGAAGTACGGCGACTTCACCGCGACGACCTTGATGGTCTTGCGGATCGAGTTGACGACGAGGGTGGACAGCGCCTCGCCCTCGACGTCCTCGGCGACGATCAGCAGCGGACGGCCGCCGGTGGAGAGCACCTTCTCCAGCAGCGGGAGCAGGTCGGCCAGCGCGCTGATCTTGCCCTGGACGAGCAGCACGAGGGCGTCCTCGAGGACGGCCTCCATCGCCTCCTGGTCGGTGACGAAGTAGGGCGAGAGGTAGCCCTTGTCGAACTGCACGCCCTCGGTCACGTCGAGCTCGGTGGAGAGGGTGGTGCTCTCCTCGACCGTGATGACGCCGTCCTTGCCGACCTTCTCCATGGCCTGGCCGATCAGCTCGCCGACCTCGGCGTCCTGGGCGGAGACGGT
Source organism: Geodermatophilus siccatus (assembly GCF_900103785.1). GTDB lineage: Bacteria > Actinomycetota > Actinomycetes > Mycobacteriales > Geodermatophilaceae > Geodermatophilus > Geodermatophilus siccatus. The sequence goes on from NZ_FNHE01000001.1 coordinate 553,924, forward strand.
CGCGACGCCGGCGATGGCCGCCTGGTCGGAGACCGGGATGGCGACCTCGTCGAGGGCCGTGGAGACGGCGTCCGCGGCGGCCCGCATGCCGGCGCCGAGGGCCGTGGGGCTGGCGCCGGCGGCGACGTTGCGCATGCCCTCGTGCACCAGGGCCTGGGCCAGCACGGTGGCGGTGGTGGTGCCGTCGCCGGCGACGTCGTTGGTCTTGGTCGCGACGTTCTTGGCCAGCTGGGCGCCGAGGTTCTCGTACGGGTCCTCGAGCTCGACCTCACGGGCGATGGTCACGCCGTCGTTGGTGATGGTCGGGGCGCCGAACTTCTTGTCGAGGACGACGTTGCGCCCGCGCGGGCCGAGGGTCACCTTGACCGCGTCGGCGAGCTTGTCCACCCCGCGCTCGAGCGCGCGGCGGGCGTCCTCGTTGAACTTGATGATCTTGGCCATGGGCCCTTCCGATCAGGGTGCGGGTGGGACGAGCGGGGGTGAGCTCGGACGACGACCGCCCCGGGACCCGGTCAGTTCGGGTCGCCGGGGCGGTCGATGCACAGGCGGGTCGCCCTCGGGACGGAACCAGACGCTGGCCCCGTCCCGAGGCTCGTCCCGAGCTCGCGAGGGATGAGGAGGACGGGGTCCTTCTACTTCTCCACGACGGCGAGCAGGTCGCGGGCGGAGAGCACCAGGTACTCCTCGCCGGCGTACTTCACCTCGGTGCCGCCGTACTTCGAGTAGATGACCACGTCGCCGACGTTGACGTCGAGCGGGACGCGGTTGCCGTTGTCGTCGACGCGGCCGGGGCCCACGGCCACGACCGTGCCCTCCTGCGGCTTCTCCTTGGCGGTGTCCGGGATGACCAGACCGGAGGCGGTGGTGGTCTCGGCCTCGTTGGCCTGGACCACGACGCGGTCCTCCAGCGGCTTGATGTTGACCTTGGTAGCGGTCGTCACGTCAGCGACGCCCCCTTCGGGATCGGACGGCTGGTGGGTTCTGCTCTGATGCTGTGGCACGGTGCCGGTGCCTGCCGTCGCGGGGGTCAGGCGCCCGTGCCCGTGTCGATTGGCACTCTACCCAGGAGAGTGCCAGCCGCTCAACCGGGCCCCCGCGGGGGCGAGGCACCCGTGCGCCACGCTGTGCTGCGTGCCCGACGACGCGCTCGAGCAGCTCCGCTGGCTGCGCACGCCCGAGGGGGCGGCGGCCACCGCGCTCGCCGCCGAGCTGGTGGAGCAGGGCCTCGACGTGCTGCCCGCCCTGGCCCGGCTGCGGGCGCAGGTCGGTGCGGGACACGCCGGCCCGGCCTGGGAGCTGGCGCGGCTGCGCGCGCGGGCGCGGCCGGTGTTCGGCGCCGACGCCGACGTCCTCTTCCTCACCGCCGACACCCTCGAGCAGGCCGGCCGGCCCGCGCTCGCCGCCCGACGGGCGCGGCGCCTGCGCGCCGACGACGCCGACTCGGCCGCCGACCTCGGCTGCGCCTCCGGTACCGACACGGTGGCGCTCGCGCGGGCGGGGGCCAGCGTGCTCGCCGTCGACCTCGACCCGCTGGCCCGCGAGCTGACCGCCGCCAACGCCGAGGCCCTCGGGGTGGCCGACCGGGTGTGGGTGGTCGCCGGCGACGCCGTCGAGCTCGTCGACGCGGCCCGCGGCGGCGAGGTGGCCGGCTGCGGCACCGCCGTCCTGGACCCGGCGCGGCGGGCCGGCGGACGACGGCAGCTGGACCCGGACCGGTGGTCGCCGCCCTGGGCGACGGTGGCGGCGCTGCTGGACCGGGTGCCGCGCGCGGTGGTCAAGGTGGCGCCGGGCCTGGACCACGAGCGGGTGCCCCACGGCGTCGAGGCGGAGTGGGTGTCGGCCGGCGGGTCGATCGTCGAGGCGCTGCTGTGGGGCCGCACGGTGTCGACGGTCTGGCGGCGCGCGTCGCTGGTCCGCGGCGACGCCGTCCTGGAACTGACCGCCGACGCCGACCCCGGGCCCGCGCCGTCCGGACCGGTGCGGGGCTGGCTGCACGAGCCGGACCCGGCGGTGATCCGCTCGGGCCTGGTGTCGCTGGTCGCCACCGACCTCGGCGCGACGCTGGTCGACCCGACGATCGCCTACCTGACCTCCGACGGGCCGACCGGCTCCCCGTGGGTGTCCTCGTACCGGGTCGACGAGGTGCTGCCGTTCAACCTCAGGAAGCTGAAGGCCCTGCTGCGGACGCGCGGCGTCGGCCGGGTGGTGGTCAAGAAGCGCGGCTCGGCGATCGAACCGGAGACCGTCGCCCGCCAGCTGCGCGGCGCGGGCGCGGGGACGGCGACCGTCGTCGTCACCCGCGTCGCCGGCGCCCCCACCGCCCTGGTGTGCGACCTCTCCGACCGATGAGTCCGCACGGCCGCCCGGGTCCACACCTCCGGGGACCCGGGATCCGAGGAGGACGCATGGCCGGACCGGACACGCACGTCGACCTGCGGAGGATCGGCCTCGCGGCCGGCGGATCCGTGCTGGCCAGCGTCGCCTGGTACTCGGCCTGGGGCGACCGGCTCGCGGAGCTGGACGAGGCCTACGCCGACGGCGGACCACCCGCGGCCTGGGTGCTGCCGGTGGAGCTCGCCCGCAGCGGGGCGGTGGCCACCGCCGTGGCCCTCCTCGCCGGGTCCACCGGAGCGCGGGACCGGGGCGGCGCGGCACGCCTGGGGCTGGGCCTCTGGGGAGCGTTCCCCGTCGTCCTGCTCACCGGCTCGGTGGTGCACGAGAAGGTGCCCTGGCAGCTGGCCGCCATCCACGCCGGCGACTGGCTGGTCAAGCTCCTGCTGGTCTCCGTCACGGTCGGCCGCGGGCCGGGGCGGCGATGACCCACCACGCGCGCGGAGGCGCCGCTCACCGGGTCACGACGTCGATCGGCAGCGAGCTGTCGGCGCCGACGTCCGGGGCGGACGGCGCCACCCCCGCCCCGACCAGCCGCGAGCCCAGGGCCGCGACCATCGCGCCGTTGTCGGTGCACAGCCGCGGGCTGGGCACCCGCAGCACGATCCCGGCCGCGGCGCAGCGCTCCTCGGCCAGCGCGCGCAGCCGCGAGTTCGCCGCCACCCCGCCGCCGAGCACCAGGTGGTCGACGCCGTGGTCGCGGCACGCCCGCACCGCCTTGGCGGTCAGCACGTCGGCGACCGCCTCCTGGAACGACGCCGCGACGTCGGCCACCGGCACCGGCTCACCCGCCCGCTGCCGCGCCTCGACCCACCGGGCGACGGCGGTCTTCAGGCCGGAGAACGAGAAGTCGTAGGGGGCGTCGCGGGGTCCGGTGAGCCCGCGCGGGAAGCCGATCGCCGCCGGGTCCCCCTCGCGCGCGGCCCGGTCGATCGGCGGGCCGCCCGGGAACGGCAGGCCGAGCACGCGGGCCACCTTGTCGAAGGCCTCCCCCGCCGCGTCGTCGATGGTGCGGCCCAGCGACTGCACCTCGCGGGCGAGGTCGGGCACCAGCAGCAGCGAGCTGTGCCCGCCGGAGACCAGCAGCGCCAACGACGGCTCGGCCAGCCTGCCGTGCTGCAGCTCGTCGACCGCGACGTGCGCGGCCAGGTGGTTGACGCCGTACAGCGGCTTGTCCAGCGCCAGCGCGTAGGCCTTGGCCGCGGCCAACCCGACCAGCAGTGCCCCGGTCAGCCCCGGACCGGCGGTCACCGCCACCGCGTCGACGTCCGAGGCGCTCACCCCGGCCTCGGCCAGCGCCCGGTGCACGGTCGGCACCATCGCCTCCAGGTGCGCCCGCGAGGCGATCTCCGGCACGACCCCGCCGAAGCGCTCGTGTTCGGCCACGGAGGTGGCCAGGGCGTCCGACAGCAGCGTCCGCCCGCGGACCAGGCCGACGCCGGTCTCGTCGCACGAGGTCTCGAACCCGAGCACCAGCGGCTCGTCAGCCACGCAGCACCTCCCGCTTCATCACGACGGCGTCCGTGCCGCTCGGCTGGTAGTAGCGCGGCCGCCGGCCGATCTCGGTGAACCCGCGCCGCCGGTACAGCCCCTGCGCCACCTCGTTGTCGGCCCGCACCTCCAGCAGCACCACGGGGCTGCGCCGGTCGGCCTCGGCCAGCAGCGCGTCGAGCAGCGCGGCGCCGATCCCCTCGCCCTGCCGGTCCTGCGCGACGCCGATGGTGGCCACGTGCGCCTCGTCGTCGTAGGCGATCAGCCCGGCGTAGCCCACGACCCGATCGCCGTCCTCGGCCACCAGGTAGGAGCGGCTGTCGGTGCGGGAGAGCTCGTCGCGGTACATCGCCCGGGTCCAGGTGTCCGGGGCGAACAGCTGCTCCTCCAGCTCCAGGACGGCGTCCAGGTCGGCCAGCCGCATCGGCCGCAGCCGCGCGCTCATGCGGTGGTCACCGGCTTGAACGACGTCGGCGGGACGGCGTCCGGACGGCGCAGGTACAGCGGGACGAGCGGGCCGGCGGACGACGGGTCGGCCAGCTGCGGCGCCGCGGCCCGGACCAGCCCCGCCGTCGTCACCTCGGCCGGGGCGACCTCGACGCCCAGCCGCTCGGCGAACCGGGCGTCGCCGACGACGGGGCCGGCGACCGCCAGCTCCTCCGGGCGGGCCACACCCGGTCCGCCGGTGCGCGAGCCGTCGGCTGCGTAGGCGGCCCAGTAGACCTCCTTGCGGCGGGCGTCGGTGACCACGGTGCGGGCGCCGGAGCCGACCGCGTCCAGCGAGCAGACCCCCACCACGGGCAGGCCGCGGGCGTCGCCGATCGCCGCGGCGGTGACCACCCCGACCCGCAGCCCGGTGAACGGTCCGGGGCCCAGCCCGGTCACGACCGCCTCGACGTCGCCGAGCGCGAGACCGGCGTCGCGCAGCACCTCGGTGACCGCGACGGTGAGCAGCTCGGCGTGCCGGTTGCCCGAGGGGGTCGCCCGGTCGGCGAGCACCTCGGCGGCGCCGTCCGGGGACCACCGGGCGAGGCCGGCGACCAGCGTCGGCGTGGCGGTGTCGAGCGCGAGGACGAGCACGACCGCCCAGGTTAGTCCCGGGCCGCTCGGGAGCTGGCCGCGGAACAGCGTCGCTCGCTCGGCTCGGTGGTCGACGGCGACGTGCCCCCGGTCCCCGGGCACCGCCAGGTCACCGACGCCCACCTGGTGACGCCGGCCCGCCGGCACGGCGTCGGCATGGTCACCTTCGACGCGGGGCTGGCCGCCCTGGCCGGCCACCGGGACGTCGGACTGCTCACGGCCCCGTGGTCGAGGACCTCACTCGCCGGAGGGCGCGGTGCTCCCGGGCTCGACCAGCCGGCAGACCACGTCGACGTAGGCCGGGTGGGCCAGGCGCAGCCCCGGCAGGTCCGCGGCCCTCACCCAGCGCAGCTCGTCGTGCTCGTGCGGCTGCAGGTTGCGCGGGTCGCCGTCCCACGCGCGGACCAGCCAGAGGGACAGGCGCAGCTCGCCGTCCTCGAGCCGGGTCAGCAGCACCGGACCCCGGGGGACGACGCCGACCTCCTCGCGCAGCTCCCGGGTCAGCGCGGCCGGCTCGTCCTCCCCCGGCTCGACATGGCCGCCCGGGAGGTCCCACACGTCGGGGTACCAGCGCCGGTCCGGCGACCGGTGGCCCATCAGCACCGCGGCCCCCCGGACGAGGACCCCGGCGACGACGTAGTGCCGCCCGCGCGTCACGCGGCGCCGTCGAGCCGCTGCTCCCAGCCGGGGCCGTGCGGCACGAGCAGCGCCGTCCGGACGTCGTCGTCGCGGCGGTCCAGCCGCACCTCGAGGTGCTCGTCGGTCAGCTGCTCGACCAGCCCCTGCCCCCACTCGACGACGGTCACCGACTCCTCGGTGGACGCGTCGAGGTCGAGGTCGTCGACGTCGGCGACCCCGCCGAGGCGGTAGGCGTCGACGTGCACCAGCGGCAGGCGGCCGCCGCGGTGCACGCGGGAGATGACGAACGTCGGGGAGGTGACCGGCTCGCGCACGCCGAGCGCCTCGCCCATGCCCTGGGTCAGCGCCGTCTTGCCCGCGCCCAGCGGGCCGACCAGCACCACCAGGTCGCCGGCGCGCACCAGCCCGGCCAGCGCAGCGCCGAGCGCGCGGGTGTCGTCCGGGGTCGGCAGCAGGTGCTCGCGTCTCACGCCAGGCTCCCCGCGACCGCGGTGAGGTCGGCGAGCAGCCCGGCCCGCGGCGCCCCGTTCGGGCCGAACCGGATCGCCGCCGACGGGTGGTAGGTGGCCCAGACCGACCGCCCGTCGACGACGTGCGCCCGGCCGCGGACATCGGCCAGCACGGTGCGCGGGCCGAGGAACCACTTGGCCGACGAGAGCCCCAGCGCGACGACGACCGGCGGGTCCAGCAGTTCCAGCTGGCGCCGCAGCCAGCCGCTGCAGCGGGCCACCTCCGAGGCCCTCGGCGTGCGGTTGCCCGGCGGGCGGCACTTCACGACGTTGAGCACGGCGGCCTCGGCGCGGTCCAGCCCGGCCTCGGCCAGCAGCTGGTCGAGCAGCTGGCCGGACTTCCCCACGAACGGCCGACCGGTCTCGTCCTCGTTCGCCCCGGGTGCCTCGCCGACCAGCGCGAGGCGCGGGTGCCCGCCGGCCGGGGCGTCGCCCACGACCACGTGCTGCCGGGTGGCGGCCAGCTCGGGGCAGGCCACGCAGGGCCGGGCCGCGGCGGCCAGCGCTTCCCAGTCGGGCGCGGCCGCGGCGACACGGGCGACCTCCTCGGCGGCGGCGTCGAAGCGGGGCGGCCGGGTCACCGTCCCGCTCCCGTCGGGAGGTCGGCGGCGACCCGGCGCAGCAGCGCCGACAGCGCTGCGGTCACCTCGTCGGGCTTCTCCAGCGGCACCATGTGGCCCGCCTCGTGGACGACGACGTACTCGAGGTCCGGCGCACCGGGCCCGCCGAGCAGCTCCACGATCGTGTCGCTGTGCTCCGGCGGGATCAGCGTGTCCCTGTCGCCGGTCAGCACCAGCACGGGCACCGCGCGCAGCGGCTCCAGTGCCGCCGTCTCGTCCAGGCCGGCCAGCGCCGGGTAGAACTCCGCGATCACCTCGACCGGGGTGCCCGCGATCATCGAGTCGACGTAGCGGCCGAGCGCCGGGTCGACGTCCTTGGACGCGAACGACAGCGACCAGGTGACGTGCGAGATGAGGTCGGCGGCCAGCCGGCGGGTGCGCTCGGCGAAGCCGGGACGGCGGCGCATGGTGAACGCCGCGATCGGCAGCACCGCCGCCCGCAGCCGGGTGAGCAGCTCCGGCATGCCGAAGTCGAGGTCGGTGAGGTTGCCGCTGGAGGTGCTCATCAGCGCCGCCCCGACCACCCGCGTCCCGAACAGCTCCGGGCGCACCTCGGCCAGCGCCATCACGGTCATCCCGCCCATGGAGTGCCCGACGAGCACCACCGGCCCGTGGGGCACCCGCGCGCGCAGCACCGCGTCCAGGTCGCGGCCCAGCTGTTCCATCGTCGAGTGCTCGGCCGGCCCGCGGCCGGAGGCGCCGTGCCCGCGCTGGTCGTAGAAGACCAGCCGCGCCGTCGGGCGGGAGCCGTTGGCGGTGGCCAGCGCCGCTCCCAGCGCCCGCCGCTGGAAGGTCCACGAGGCCATCGACAGCGAGTAGCCGTGGCAGAAGACCACGGTCAGCGGGGCGTCGGTCGGCCCGACCTCGTCCACCGCCAGCAGCACGCCGTCGTCGGCGGTGACCAGCGCCGTGCGGTCGGCGCGCCGGGACGCCGGGCCGAGCGGGTCGTCCTCGCGCAGCTCGGCGTCCGTCGCCCCCGGCGACAGGCCGGCCGCCGAGCCCAGCCGCTCGGCGCCCACCCGCCGGGCGGCGGCCCGGCTGACCGCGACGCCGACGGCGGTGCCGGCCGCCGCCAGGCCGAGGACGGCACCGAGGACCCCGGCGCGGGAGTGCGACCGCGGTGGAGCCTGCCGGCGCGGCCTCGGGTGCCGCTTCGCCGCCATCAGACCGCCCCCGCCGAGCCGACGTAGCGGCGGGTGAAGCGGCCGCCGATCCGGGTGACGAGCTCGTAGTGGATGGTGTCGACCGCGTCGGCCCAGTCCTGCGCCGTCGGCTCACCGCCGTCCCCCGGCCCCCACAGCACGACCTCGTCACCCGCGTGCACCTCGGCGTCGCCGACGTCCAGCACGAACTGGTCCATGCAGACGCGCCCGGCGATCGTCCGGTGCACCCCGGCGGCCAGGACCGGCGCCCGGTTGCCCGCCGCGCGCGGCACGCCGTCGGCGTAGCCGACCGGCACCAGCAGCAGCGTCGTCTCCCTCTCGGGGAAGTAGGTGTGGCCGTAGGAGACGCCGACGCCGGCGGGCACGCGCTTGGTCAGCGCGGCGCGGGCCCGCACCGTCATCGCCGGCCGCAGTCCGTGCGCGGCCGGGTCCCCGCCGAGCGGGTCCAGCCCGTAGACGGCGATCCCCGGGCGCACCATGTCGTACCAGGTGTCGGGCAGCGCGACCGTCGCCGCGGAGTTGGCCAGGTGCAGCCGGGCCTCCCTCAGCCCCGCAGCCCGGGCGAGCGCCACCGCCTCCTCGAACGCCCGCACCTGCGCGCCGATCGTCGGGTGGGTCGGCGCGTCGGCGTAGGCCATGTGGCTCCACAGGCCCACCACGGCCACGTCGCCGTCGGCCTGCGCCCGCGCCGCTGCGGCGACCAGGCCGGGCCACTCGGCCTCGGTGGCGCCCTCGCGGGAGAGCCCGGTGTCGGCGAACAGGTGCACCGCCGCGGTGCGCCCCGTGGCGCGGGCGGCAGCGACCACCTCGGCCAGGGCCCACTCGGCGTTGACCGACACCTCGACGTCGGCGGTGAGCGCCGCGGCGTAGTCGGTGCCGGGGGTGTGCAGCCAGGCCAGCAGCGGAGCGGGAACGCCGGCCGCGCGCAGCGCCAGCGCCTCCTCCAGCACCGCGACGCCCAGCGCGTCGGCTCCCCCGGCCAGCGCCGCGCGCGCGGCCGGGACCAGGCCGTGGCCGTAGCCGTCGGCCTTCACCACCGCCATCAGCGGGCGGCCGACGCGCTCGCGCAGCGCCGCGGTGTTCGCGGCGATGGCGTCGAGGTCGACGACCACCTCGGCCCGGGCTCCACCGTTCACACGCCCGAGTCTCCCAGCCGGTCCGCGGGCGCCCGCCGCAGGCGGGCCAGCGTGGCCGGCAGGCAGCGGACCAGGTCGCTCGCGATCAGCGGCCCCTCCTCCGCCGCCAGCTGCCCCGCCCGCCCGTGCACGTGCGCGCCGGCCGCCGCGGCCTCGACGGCCGGCAGGCCGGTGGCCAGCAGCGCGCCGGTGAGCCCGGAGAGGACGTCGCCGGTGCCGGCCGTGGCCAGCCACGGCGTGCCGGTGCCGTTGACGTACGCGGCGCCGTCCGGCGCGGCCACGACGGTCGCGTCGCCCTTGAGCAGGACGACGGCGCCCAGGTCGGCGGCCAGCCGGCGGGCCGCGCCGACCCGGTCCTCGCCCACCTCGGCCCCGAACCGTGCGTACTCGCGGTCGTGCGGGGTCAGCACGGTCGGCGCCTCCCGCCGTCGCACCAGGTCCGGCTGCTGCGCGGCCATCGTCAGCGCGTCCGCGTCCACGAGCACCGGCAGGTCCGTGGCCAGCACCTCGGCCAGCACGCTGCGGGCGTCGTCGTCGGTGCCCATGCCGGGGCCGACCACCCACGCCTGCACCCGTCCCGCGTCGGAGGGCCGGCCGTCCGTGACGATCGTCTCCGGCCAGGCGGCCCGCACGCCGGCGGCCGCCGTCCCGGCGTAGCGGACCAGCCCCGGGCGGGCGCGCAGCGCCGCGCCCGTGCACAGCACGGCGGCGCCCGGGTAGGTCGAGGAGCCGGCGACGACCCCGACCACGCCCTGCGTGTACTTGTCGTCGCCGGGGTGCGGCGGGCGGACGCGGGCCGCGACGTCGGCGTCGGTCAGCTGGTGCACCCCGGCCGGCGGCAGGGCCAGCCCGATGTCGACCAGGTGCACCCGGCCGGCGTACCCGCGGCCCTCCCCCACGACCAGCCCGGTCTTGAGCGCGCCGAACGTGACCGTGTGCTGCGCCGGGAACGCCGCCCCGGGCACCGCGCCGGTGTCGGCGTCCACCCCGCTGGGGACGTCGACGGCGACCATCAGCCCCGGCCCCGTGGCAGCCCGCTCGACCACCGCGGCTGCCGGCGGACGCAGGCCCCCGCGACCGCCGATGCCGACGATCCCGTCGAGGACGAGGTCGGCGCGCTCGAGGCCCGTCGGCCCGTCGGGGCCGGTGACCCACCCGCCCGCGGTCCGCAGTGCGGCCAGGCCGGCGGCGTGCGCCCGCTCCGGGTCGAGCAGGACGGCGGTCACCCGGGCGCCGCGGCGGGCCAGGTGGGCGCCGGCGAAGAGGGCGTCCCCGCCGTTGTTGCCGGCGCCGGCGAGGACGGTGACGCGGGTGCCGTGCACGCGGCCGAGCAGCCCCAGGCAGACGGTGGCCAGGCCGGTCGCGGCCCGCTGCATCAACGTGCCCTCCGGGGTGGCGGCCAGGAGGAGTTCCTCGGCCGCGCGCACCTCGGCGGCCGTGTAGAGCCCGATCACGCGCCCTCCCCGCCGTCCCCCGCAAGCGGGAGGCGCCCCCGGCCCGTCGGCCGCGTGAGCGGCAGCGATGCCGTGTCCTCGCGTGACCTCGCCAGCTCGGTCACGTGTCCTCCTCCCCCCGCAGCACGCCCTCGGCGACCACCACCGCCGATGCGATGCCGCCGTCGTGGCTGAGCGAGACGTGCCAGGAGGTGACGCCGAGCTGCGCCGCGCGGCCGGCCACCGTCCCGCGGACCGTCAGGTACGGCCGGCCGTGGTCGCCGACGCACACCTCGACGTCGTGCCAGTGCAGGTCGCCGGGCGCGCCGAGGGCCTTGGCGACGGCCTCCTTGGCGGCGAACCGGGCGGCCAGCGACTCACCGCTGCGCGGCGCGCCTCGCGGGGTCTGCTGCTCCGCGGCGGTGAACAGCCGGTCCCGCAGGCCCGGGGTGCGGGTCAGGGACTCGGCGAAGCGGTCGACCGGCACCACGTCGACCCCGACCCCGATGATCACCGGGTCAGTCTGCCGTGCCGCCGTCTGCCGCGCCGTCCGGCGGGAGGCCCTGGGCAGGCGGCCCGGGCGTGGTGACGTGCTGGAACGGCCCCGCGTCAGGGCCCCGCCCGAGCGTGCGAGGGATGGGGGGACGCGGGGTCCTCCTACTCGACGGTGACGCTCTTGGCCAGGTTGCGCGGCTGGTCGACGTCGTAGCCGCGGCAGTCGGCGATCTCGCAGGCGAGCACCTGCAGCGGCACCGTCGTCACGATCGGCGCCAGCAGCGTCGGCGTGCGGGGCACCCGGATGACGTGGTCGGCGTAGGGCAGGACGTCGTCGTCCCCCTCCTCGGCGATCACGATGGTGCGCGCCCCACGGGCCCGCACCTCCTGGATGTTGGACACGACCTTGCCGTGCACCGACTCCCGCGAGCGCGGCGACGGGACGACGACCACGACCGGCGTGCCCTCGTCGATCAGCGCGATCGGCCCGTGCTTGAGCTCACCGGCGGCGAAGCCCTCGGCGTGGATGTAGGCGAGCTCCTTGAGCTTGAGCGCGCCCTCCAGCGCCACGGGGAAGCCCACGTGCCGGCCGAGGAACAGGATCGTGTCGGCGTCGGCCAGCGTCCGGCCCAGCGCGCGCACCGGCTCCATCTGCGCGAGCACCTGCTCGACGGCCTGCGGCAGGCCGCGGATGTCCTCGACGATCGCGGCGACCTCGTCGGCGTACTTGATGCCGCGGATCTGCGCGAGGAAGAGGCCGACCAGGTAGCAGGCGACGATCTGCGCCAGGAAGCTCTTGGTCGACGCGACGGCGATCTCGGGGCCGGCGTGGGTGTAGAGGACGGCGTCGGACTCGCGCGGGATGGTCGAGCCGTTGACGTTGCAGATGGCCAGCGTGCGGGCCTTCTGGTCGCGGGCGTGGCGCAGGGCCATGAGGGTGTCCATCGTCTCGCCGGACTGGCTGATGACGACGACCAGCGTGGAGCGGTCGAGCACCGGGTCGCGGTAGCGGAACTCGCTGGCCACCTCGACCTCGACCGGGATGCGGGTCCAGTGCTCGATGGCGTACTTGGCGATCAGGCCGGCGTGGTACGAGGTCCCGCAGGAGACGACGAAGACCTTGTCGATGTCGCGCAGGTCCTGGTCGGGCAGGCGGACCTCGTCGAGCACCAGCCGCCCGTCCTCGCCGAGCCGGCCCAGCAGGGTGTCGGCGACCGCCTGCGGCTGCTCGGCGATCTCCTTGAGCATGAACCAGTCGTGACCGCCCTTCTCGGCGGCCGCGGCGTCCCAGTCGACGGTGTAGGCCGTGGGCTCGACGACCGTGCCGTCGAAGTCGGTGACGGTGACCCCGCGCTCCCGGTGGATCTCCACGACCTGGTCCTGGCCCAGCTCGCGGGCCTCGCGGGTGTGCGCGATGAAGGCGGCGACGTCGGAGCCGAGGAAGTACTCGCCGTCGCCGACGCCCACGACCAGCGGGCTGTTGCGACGGGAGGCGACCAGCGTGTCGGGCTCGTCGGCGTGCGAGGCGACCAGGGTGAAGGCGCCCTCGAGACGGCGGCTGACGGCGCGCATCGCCTCGGCCAGGCGGCCGGGGCCCTCCGGCGTCCCGGCGTAGGTCGTCGCCAGGAGGTGCGCGGCGGCCTCGGTGTCGGTCTCGGAGGAGAACTCGACGCCGGCCGACTCGCACTCGGCGCGCAGCGCGGCGAAGTTCTCGATGATCCCGTTGTGGATGACCGCGACCCTGCCGTCCGCGGACAGGTGCGGGTGGGCGTTGCGGTCGGTCGGCCCGCCGTGCGTCGCCCAGCGGGTGTGCCCGATGCCGATCGTCGACTCGGGCAGGGGCTGGTCGGCGAGGACCTTCTCCAGGTTGGCCAGCTTGCCGGCCTTCTTCGCCGTCGCCTGCCGACCGTCAGCGAGGACGGCGACGCCCGCCGAGTCGTACCCCCGGTACTCCAGCCGGCGCAGACCCTCCAGGACGACGTCCAGGGCGTTCTGCGGGCCGACGTATCCCACGATGCCGCACATTCCAAGGAGGTTACCGGCGGGACCGGACCCGTCCGTCCCTCACACGAGTGGGAAGGACAGATGTGACGGGTGTGTCAGTCCACGGCGGCGACGATGTCGGCGAGGCGCCTGGCGATGGCGTCGGCGCGCTCCTGGGTGGGCGCCTCGACCATCACGCGCACCAGCTGCTCGGTGCCCGAGGGGCGCAGCAGCACCCGGCCGTCGCCCCCCAGCTCGGCCTCGCACAGGTTGACCGCGGCGGCCACCTCGTCGCTCTCCACGACCGCCAGCCGGTCGCGCACCGGCACGTTGACCAGGGTCTGCGGCAGCCGGTGGACCACCGAGGCCAGCTCGGCCAGCGACGAGCCGGTCTCGGCCATCCGGGACAGCAGCGACAGGCCGGTGAGCAGCCCGTCGCCGGTCGTCGCGTGGTCGAGGAAGACCAGGTGGCCGCTCTGTTCGCCACCCAGGCTCAGCCCCTGCGCCCGCAGCGCCTCGAGCACGTACCGGTCGCCGACGGCGGTGGTGTGCACGGCGATGCCGGCGTCGCGCATGGTGTGGTGGAAGCCGAGGTTGCTCATGACCGTGGCCACGACGGTGTCGCCGGTGAGCCGGCCGTGCTCGTGCAGCCCGAGCGCGCAGATGGCGAGGATCGCGTCGCCGTCGACGACGTCGCCCTCGGCGGTGACGGCCAGGCAGCGGTCGGCGTCGCCGTCGTGCGCGATGCCGAGGTCGGCGCCGTGCGCCCGCACGGCCTCGGTCAGCGGGCCGAGGTGCGTGGAGCCGATGCCGTCGTTGATGTTCCAGCCGTCGGGCTCGCCACCGATGACGTGCACGGTGGCCCCGGCGCGCCGGTAGACCTCGGGCGCGCACACAGACGCGGCGCCGTGGGCGCAGTCGACGACGAGGGTGAGGCCGGACAGCGGCCGCTCGACGGTCGAGAGCAGGTGCTCGACGTAGACCGCGCCGGCGTCGGTGAGGTCGGAGACCCGGCCGATCTCCGCGCCGGTGGGGCGCGGGCCGTCGCTCTCGCCGGCGGTCACGGCCTGCTCGATGGCGGCCTCGACCGCGTCGGGCAGCTTGTGGCCGCCCCGGCTGAAGAGCTTGATGCCGTTGTCGGGCATCGGGTTGTGACTGGCGGAGATCATCACGCCGAGGTCCGCGCCGGTGTGCGCGGTGAGGTGCGCGATCGCCGGGGTCGGCAGCACCCCGGCCCGCAGCACCTGCGCACCGGCGCTGGCGAGGCCCGCCACCACGGCGGCCTCGAGCATCTCCCCGCTGGCGCGGGGGTCACGGCCGACGACCGCGACGGGACGCCGGGTCCCGTCGCGGTCGGCGAGCACGCCGGCGGCAGCACGTGCCACCGAGAGGGCCAACTCCGGCGTGAGGTCGGCGTTGGCCCGACCCCGGACGCCGTCGGTCCCGAAGAGGCGACCCACGGGCGTACCGGTCAGCGCTTGGAGTACTGAGGCGCCTTGCGGGCCTTCTTGAGCCCGTACTTCTTGCGCTCCGTGACGCGGGCGTCGCGGGTGAGGAAGCCGGCCTTCTTGAGGGCCGGACGGTCCTCGGCGTCGACCTCGACCAGGGCGCGGGCGATCGCCAGGCGCAGGGCGCCGGCCTGACCGCTGACGCCGCCACCCCGGAGGATGCCGACGACGTCGTACTGCTCGGCCCGCTCGACGGTCACGAGCGGCTCACGGATGAGCTGCTGGTGCACCTTGTTCGGGAAGTACTGCTCGATGGTCCGGCCGTTGAGGCGGAACTGGCCGGTGCCCGGCAGCAGTCGCACGCGGACGACGGCCTCCTTGCGGCGGCCGACGGTCTGCACCGGACGCCCCTCGGCGTCGGTCACGGAGAGGGCGGTCGTCACTGGGCCACCTGCTTGATCTCGAAGGGCTGGGGCTGCTGAGCGGCGTGCGGGTGCTCGGGCCCGGCGTACACCTTCAGCTTCTTGAGCATCTGACGGCCCAGGCTGTTGTGCGGCAGCATGCCCTTGATGGCGCGCTCGATGACGCGGTCGGGGTGCGTGCGCAGCTGGTCGCCGACGGGGATCCGCTTGAGGCCACCCGGGTAGCCGGAGTGGCGGTAGGCGATCTTCTCGTCCCGCTTGGAGCCGGTCAGGGCCACCTTGCCGGCGTTGACGATGACGACGAAGTCGCCGACGTCCACGTGCGGGGCGTACTGGGGCTTGTGCTTGCCGCGGAGCAGGACCGCGGTCTGGCTGGCCAGTCGACCGAGCACCACGTCGGTGGCGTCGATGACGTGCCAGGCCCGGCTGACGTCGCCGGGCTTCGGGGTGTACGTGCGCACGGCGCTCGTGTCCTCCGTCGTCGTCGGATCGGCTGGTGGGATCGCCTCACCGAGCACGGGAGACGGTGCGGCACGCGGACACCAGCCGGCCGCGCGCACCAGCCGACCACGATACCAGCGCCGCAGGGGCCTATCGGTCCTGGCCCCGCTGCAGGGGCCCACCGCCGGCCTGCGAGTGGTGGGGGGCAGCGGGGTCCTCTATCTCGCGGAGCACCCCGGTGTCGACGTCGTAGACGGTGCCCCGGACCTCGCGGGAGAGCAGATAGGGGCTCTCGCGGATCAGCCGCATCGACTCGCGCACGTCGTCCTCGGCGTCGCGGAAGGCGCGCACCGCCCACGGTGGGCGGCGCCCGGTGGCCTGCTCCACCAGGTCGGCGAAGGAGTTGTCGTCGGTGGCCTGCAGACCGCACTGGGTGTGGTGCACCAGCAGGATCTCGCGGGTGCCCAGCACGTGCTGGGAGACGGTGAGCGAGCGGACGACGTCCTCGGTGATGACGCCGCCGGCGTTGCGGATGACGTGCGCGTCGCCGACCTCGAGGCCGAGCATCTGGAACAGGGGCATCCGGGAGTCCATGCACGCCACCACGGCGACGCGGCGGGCCGGACGTACGTCCTTCGAGCCGGGGAACCGCTCCGCCCACTCGGCGTTGGCCGCCAGCATCCGGTCGATCTCGCTCATGCCCACCCCTCGGTCCACCCGTCCGTCGGTACCGCAGGGACCCTAACCGGGAGCTCAGCGCCTCCGTACCCGGCGCACGACGTCCCCCAGTGCGCCGGGGTCCAGCTGCGGGCGGCCGCCGGCGTGCGCCGCGGTCAGGGCGGCGGCGGCCGACGCGGCCCAGGCGGCGTCCTCCGGGGGCGCACCGCCCAGCAGCGTCGCGACGAGCGTGGCGACGTAGGCGTCCCCACGCCCGGTCGGGTCCACGGGCTCCTCGCCGAGCAGGGGGACCAGGACCTCGCCGTCGGCCCAGCCGGGGTCGACCTCCAGCTCCTCCGCGGCGACGCCGAACCGCGGCCCGGCCCGCCACGCGACCAGGTCGCCCTCCTCCCCCACGCGCAGCGCGACCACCCGCGCCCCGGCGGTGAGCAGCTCGGCCGCCGCGTCCCGGGCGTCGTCCACCCCGGACAGGTCCCGGCCGGCGAGCTGCCGCGCCTCGGTGGCGTCGGCGCACACCACGTCGGCCCGGGCGAGCACCGCGTCGCGGGTGGCGTCGTCCTCCGGCGCACCGTCGACGGCGACTACCGCGCCCTCGGGCACCCGCTGCAGCGCGGCGACCACGGCGGCCCCCGGCTGCTCCAGCTGCAGGCTCACCACCTGCGCGGCGGCGATCTGGTCGGTGGCCGCGGCGACGTCGTCCGGGGTGAGCAGGACGGCGTCGGGCACGTCCTCGAGCAGCCGGCGCACCCCGCCGTCCTCCACCAGGTCGACCAGCAGCGCGGTGGCGGCGCCGCGGCGACGGACCACGGCGGAGACGTCGATGCCGTCGGCCGCGGCCTGCGCGACCGCCTGGGTGCCCGCGGGGTCGTCGCCCACGACGCCGACCAGCGCGACCGGCACGCCGAGCTGCGCCAGCGCCACCGCCTGGTCGGCGCCCTTGCCGCCGACCAGCTCGCGGCGCTCGGCGACCCGCACCGCGCCGCCGGGCCCGGGCAGGGCGGGGGTGCGGAGCACGAGGTCGCGGCCCACCTGGCCCAGGACCACGACGTCGGCCATCACTGCTCGCCCTCCCCGGTGTCCCCGCCACCCGTGTGCCCCCCGCACATCGGTCAGGATGTGCCCCGTGCGCACGGTCGAGGAACACCAGGCGGTCGTCACGGCGCTGCTCGCCCCGCTGGGCGAGGAGGAGGTGCCGCTGGCGGCCGCGCACAACCGGGTGCTCGCCCGTGACGTGACCGCGCAGGTGTCGCTGCCCGGCTTCGACAACTCCGCGATGGACGGCTACGCCACGCGCGCGGCCGACGTCGCCGACCTGCCCGTCCGGCTGCCGGTCGCCGACGACGTCCCGGCCGGGCGCACCGACGTCCGCCCGCTCGAGCCCGGCACGGTGCAGCGGATCATGACCGGCGCACCGCTCCCCGAGGGTGCGGAGGTCGTCGTCCCGGTCGAGCTGACCGACGGCGCCACCGACGTCGTGGAGATCCGCGACGCGCCCACCCCCGGCACCCACGTGCGGCGGGCCGGCGAGGACATCACCGCCGGCACGGTCGCCCTCACCGTCGGCACCCCGCTCGGCGCCGCGCAGCTGGGCCTGGCCGCCGCCGTCGGCGTGCGGACGCTGTGGGTGCGCCGCAGGCCGCGGGTGCTGGTGCTCTCCACCGGCAGCGAGCTGGTCGAGCCCGGCGAGCCGCTGCTGCCCGGGCAGATCTACGAGTCCAACTCCGCGCTGCTGGTCGCCGCCGTCGAGGACGCCGGGGGGACGGCGCGGCGGCTGCACTTCGTGCCCGACGACGTCGACCAGTTCCTCGCCACGGTCCGCGCCGAGCTCGCGAGCGCCGACCTGCTGATCACCAGCGGCGGGGTCAGCGCCGGCGCCTACGAGGTGGTGAAGGACGCCTTCCGCACCCTGGGCACCGTCGAGTTCGTCAAGGTCGCGATGCAGCCCGGCGGCCCGCAGGGGGCCGGCACGGTGGACGGCGTCCCGGTGGTCACCCTGCCCGGCAACCCGGTGAGCTCGTTCGTCTCCTTCGAGGTCTTCGTCCGCCCGGCGCTGCGCCGGGCCCTCGGCCACGCCGACCCCGGCCGGCTGCGCGCCCCGGCGACGCTCACCGCCGCGCTGCGCTCCCCCGCCGGGCGCCGCCAGTTCCTGCGCGGCCGCTACGACGCGGGCACGGTCTCGCAGGTCGGCGGGCCCGGCTCGCACCTGGTCGCCCACCTGGCCCGCGCCAACTGCCTGGTCGTCGTCCCCGAGGACGTCACCGAACTGCCCGCCGGCGCCCCGGTGGACGTCGTGCTGATCGAAGGAGCGCTGCAGTGAACTCCGAACCGCGTCTGACGCACGTCGACGAGGCCGGCGCCGCCCGCATGGTCGACGTCTCCGCCAAACCGGTCACCGCCCGCGAGGCCACCGCGGCCGGCCGGGTGCTGGTCAGCCCCGAGGTGGTCGCCCTGCTGCGCGGCGAGGGCGTGCCCAAGGGGGACGCCGTCGCCGTCGCCCGGATCGCCGGCATCGCCGGGGCCAAGCGGACGCCGGACCTCGTGCCGCTGTGCCACCCGATCGCCCTGCACGGCGTCACCGTGGACGTGACCGTGGCCGACGACGCCGTCGAGGTCGTCGCCACCGCCCGCACCGCCGACCGCACCGGCGTGGAGATGGAGGCGCTCACCTCGGTCGCCGTCGCTGGGCTGACCGTCATCGACATGGTCAAGGCCGTCGACCCGCGCGCGGCCATCACCGACGTCCGGCTGCTGGCCAAGTCCGGCGGCAAGAGCGGGGAGTGGCGGAGATGAGCGGGCGCGCGAGCTCGTCCAGGGACGCAGCAGCTGCGCGAGCGCGTCCGGCGAGCGCAGCGAGGAGGACCACGTGAGCGGCCTGCCCGCCGACGCCCGCGCCGTCGTCGTCACCGCCTCCAACCGCGCCTCCGCCGGCGTCTACGAGGACCGCAGCGGGCAGGCCCTCGCCGAGGGGCTGCGCGCGATGGGGTTCACCGTCGAGGGGCCGCACGTGCGCCCCGACGACGCCGCCGAGCTGGAGATGGTGCTGCTGGCGGCCATCGGGTCCGGGGCGGACGTCGTCCTCACCACCGGTGGCACCGGGCTCTCCCCCACCGACGTCACCCCCGAGGCCACCCGGCGGGTGCTCGAGCGCGAGGCGCCCGGCATCGCCGAGGCCGTGCGGCGGTACGGGGAGTCGAAGGTGCCGACCTCGGTGCTCTCCCGCGGGATCGCCGGGACCGCCGGGCGCACCCTCGTCGTGAACCTGCCCGGCTCCACCGGCGGGGTGCAGGACGGCCTCGCCGTCCTGGGCCCCCTCCTCCCCCACGTCGTCAGCCAGCTCAGGGGCGGCGACCACTGAGCGCATCGCCGGCCCACCGGCCGGCACCGCGGTCACGGGCGGTCCCGACCTGCGTCGAGCCCGTCCCGGTCCTCGTCGCGGGAGCCTCCGGCCCCCGCTTCTCGGCCCGCCCAGCAGGGCGACCTCACCCGGGTGCACCCCAGCGGTGCCTCAGTCGGGCAGGACGACCCGCTCGGGGCGGGTGTAGACGTTGCAGCCGTCGCCGCGGAGGAAACCGACCAGGGTGATGCCGACGTCGGCGGCGAGCTCCACCGCCAGGGACGACGGCGCCGACACCGCGGCCAGCACCGGGATGCCGGCCATCGCGGCCTTCTGGGTCAGCTCGAAGCTCGCCCGCCCGCTGACCATGAGCACGTGCCCGGCCAGCGGCAGCCGCCCCTCGCGCACCGCGTCGCCGACCACCTTGTCGACGGCGTTGTGCCGGCCGACGTCCTCCCGCAGGGCCACCAGCTCGCCGTCCGCGGTGAACAGCCCCGCGGCGTGCAGCCCGCCGGTCTTGTCGAACACCTGCTGGGCCGCGCGCAGCCGGTCGGGCAGGGCGAGCAGCGTCGCCAGGGGCAGCCGGACGTCGTCCCCCGCGACGTCGTGCCGCGTCCTCGTCCGGATCGCGTCGATGCTCGCCTTGCCGCACACGCCGCAGGAGCTGGAGGTGTAGAAGTTCCGGTCCAGCGCGGTGTCCGGGGGCTCCACACCGGGCGCGAGGTCGACGTCGACGACGTTGTAGGTGTTGCGGCCGTCCTCGTCGACGGAGTTGCAGTATCGCAGCCCGGCGACGTCGTCCGCCGACCCGATCACCGCCTCGGTGGTGAGGAACCCGTGCACCAGGTCGAAGTCGTCACCCGGCGTGCGCATCGTGACCGCCAGCGGCGTCCCGGCCAGGCGGATCTCCAGCGGCTCCTCGGCCGCCACGGTGTCCGGGCGGGTGCTGTGCGCCGCGCCGCGGATCCGCAGCACCGGTGTCCGGCTCGTCACTCGTCCCACGGCTGGCGACGGTAACCCCTACGGTCGCAGCGTGTCCGCGCTGCCGCCCTACGCCGCCGTCGTCCTCGCCGGTGGCCGCGCGGCCCGGATGGGCGGGCAGGCCAAGCCGCAGCTGGACGTCGGCGGCCGCACCATCCTCGAGGCGGTCCTGGCCGCCGTCCCCGACGCGTCCCCGCGGATCGTCGTCGGCCCGCCGCAGCCGGTGCCGCCGGACGTCCTCGTGGTCCGCGAGGACCCGCCGCGCGGCGGCCCGGTGGCCGCGATGCGGGCCGGGCTGGCGCACGTGCCCACCGAGGTGGTGGCGCTGCTCGCCGGCGACCTGCCGTTCCTGACCCGCGGACTCGTCGACGCGCTGCGCGAGCGGCTGACCGGCGACGGCGTGCTGGTGGTCGACGACACCGACCGGGACCAGCTGCTGCTCGGCGTGTGGCGGACGGCGGCGCTGCGCGCGGCGCTCGCCGACGTCGACGGGCCGACGTCGGTGCGCCGGGTGCTCGCCCCGCTCGCGGTGCGCCGGCTGCACCCGGAGGTCGGGCCCGGGCAGCCGCCGCCGTGGACCGACTGCGACACCCCGGCCGACCTCGCCCGCGCCCGGGCGGCCGCCGCCCGCCGCGTTCCGCGCCGCCCCCGGGGGTAGGGGGTGCCCATGCGCATCGTCATCGCCGGGGCCCACGGGCAGGTCGCCCGCCGCCTCGGCCGCCTGCTGTCCGGTCGCGGCGACACGGTCGTCGGCATCGTCCGCAACCCCGCGCACTCCGACGACCTGCGCGCGGACGGCGTGGAGCCGGTGGTCCTCGACCTCGAGCAGGCCGGCATCGACGAGGTCGCCGACGTGGTCTCGGGGGCGGACGCCGTCGTCTTCGCGGCGGGCGCCGGCGCGGGCAGCGGCGAGGCCCGCAAGCACACCGTGGACAAGGGCGCGGCGCTGCTGCTCGCCGACGCGGCCGAGCGGGCCGGTGTCCGGCCCTACCTGCTGGTGTCGTCGATGGGCGTCGAGCAGGCCCGCCAGGGGACGCCGAAGGGCATGGACCCGGTCTTCGCCGTCTACCTGCAGGCCAAGCTGGCGGCCGAGGACGCCATCCTGCCGCGGCCCGGTCTCGACACGGTGGTCCTGCGGCCCGGCCGGCTCACCGACGAGCCCGGCACCGGCCGGGTCACCCTCACCCACGGCGTGGAGTACGGCGAGGTGCCGAGGGACGACGTCGCCGCGGTGCTGCTCGCGCTGCTGGACGCCCGCAAGACCGACGAGGTCGTGGAGCTGGTCAGCGGCGACACCCCGATCGAGGAGGCGGTCGCCGCCCTGCCCTGAACGGCGTCAGGAGCGGAGAGCGCGGGTGACCTCCGCCCGGGCGGCCAGCTCGTCGTCCGGCGGGTAGTCGACGGCCACCAGCGTCAGCCCTCCGGCCGGGACGACCGGCACCTCGCTGGAGCGCTCCGTGCGGCCCAGCAGTCCGGCCGGCCACTCCGGCCGACGCCGGCCCTCCCCCACCGCGGTGAGGGCACCGACGAGGCTGCGCACCATGGAGTGGCAGAAGGCGTCCGCCGACGCCCGTACCGTCACCAGGTCGCCCTCGCGGGCCACCGCCAGGGTGACCAGCGTGCGGATCGTCGTCGCGCCCTCCCGGTGCCGGCAGAAGGCCGCGAAGTCGTGCAGGCCGAGCAGCGGTGCCGCGGCGGCGGCCATCGCGTCGGCGTCCAGCCTGCGGGGCCAGCCGACCGTGTCGGCCCGGCGCAGCGGCGACGGCCCGCCGTCGGCGTCGGTGAGCCGGTAGACGTAGTGCCGGCGCAGCGCCCCGAAGCGGGCGTCGAACTCCGGCGGCGCCTCCGCCACCGAGGAGACGGCGATGTCGGGCGGCAGCACGCCGCGCAGCCGGCGCACCAGCCGCGGCCGCTGCTCCTCCCACACCGCGCGGGGGACGTCGGCGTGCGCGACCTGGCCGGTGGCGTGCACCCCGGCGTCGGTGCGGCCCGCGACGGTCAGCGCGACCGGCCGGCGCAGCACCCTCGCCAGGGCCTCCTCGAGGTCGCCCTGCACGGTGCGCTGGTCGGGCTGCCGCGCCCAGCCGTGCAGCGCGGTGCCGTCGTAGGCGATCCCGAGGCGGAGACGGACGAGCCCGCCACCGGGTGCGGTGGCGGGCTCGTCAGGAGTGCGGTGGCTGGTCAGCGACCGCTCACCGGGGGTCGGGAGCGGACTCGCCCCCGGGTGCCTGCAGGCCGGCGGTCGCGGCGTCACCGAGCTCGGCGGCCTCGATCTCGGCGGCGGCCGCGCGGGCCACGTCCGGAGAGAGCGCCGGGTCCTCGACGACGGCGACGTTCTCGCGCTGCGGCTCCGGGGTGACGTCGGCGTCGTCCTGCCGCTCACCGTCCGGGGTGAAGACGTCCGCGACGACCTCCTGGGCCTCGGGGTCGACCTCGCCCGAGGTCACGGCCGGCGAGGTGTCGCCGCCGGGACCGGTGGTCTCGCCGGCGAAGGTCGCCCCCTGGTCACCACCACCGGCAGAGACCCCGGCGGCACCGGCAGGGGCGCCCTCGCCCGGGTTCTCCCGCTCGGTCACCGCGCGCCGTCCGTGCCCTCGGCGTCGTTCGGGGACTCGGCGTCGACGGCCACGGTCTCGGCGGTCGCGTCCGCCTCGCCCGCGGCGGTCGCGCCCGCGGCGTCGTCCGTGTCGACGGCCTCGGCGTCGGTCGCCACGGCGTCGGTGTCGGCGGCGTCGGTGTCGGCGGCGGCCTCGAGGGCGTCGGCGGTGACCTCACCGGCGGCGGAAGCGGCACCGGCACCCGAGGCGGCACCGGCGAACCGGGTGCCACGGGCACGCTCGGCCTCGCCGACGGCCTGCTGGGCCACGGTCAGAGCCTCCACCAGCTCGATGACCGCCATGGGGGCGTTGTCGCCCTTGCGCGGGCCCACCTTGGTGATGCGGGTGTAGCCGCCCGGACGGTCCGCGAAGCGCGGGCCGATCTCGGCGAACAACGTGTGGACGACGTCCTTGTCGCGGATCGTCGTCATCACCTGACGACGGGCGTGCAGGTCACCGCGCTTGGCGAAGGTCACCAGCCTCTCGGCCAGGGGACGCAGCCGCTTGGCCTTCGCCTCGGTGGTGGTGATCCGCCCGTGCTCGAACAGCGACGTGGCCAGGTTGGCCAGCATCAGCCGCTCGTGCGAGGGGGAACCGCCGAGACGGGGGCCCTTGGTGGGGGTGGGCATGTCGGTCCTTCCTCAGGCTGCCGGGCCGCGGTGCCGGCTGCGTTCCATGGTGGTGCTGACGTCTCGTGCGCTGCGCGCGGGTGGTGCCTCCGGGCCAGTGTGGCGGGCCCGGCAGCGGTGCCGGACGGCGGGTCGCCCCGCCGTCCGGCCCGGCCCCGCTGCAGGGTCCCGCCGCGAGCCTGCGAGCGGTGGGGGCAGCGGGGTCCTCGTTCAGAGCTGCTCGGTCTCCTGGTAGGAGCCGTCGTCGTACTGCGCCTGGTCGTAGCCGGCGGCGAACTCGCCGTGGCCCTGGTAGGCGTCGGTCTCGTAGCCCTCGTCGTAGCTCTCGACCGAGGTGGGGATGAACCCGGGCGGGCTGTCCTTGAGCGCCAGGCCCATGGCCGCCAGCTTCATCTTGACCTCGTCGATGGACTTGGCCCCGAAGTTCCGGATGTCCAGCAGGTCCGCCTCGGAACGGGTGACGAGCTCACCGACGGTGTGCACGCCCTCGCGCTTGAGGCAGTTGTAGGACCGGACGGTGAGGTCCATGTCCTCGATCGGCATCGAGAAGTTGGCGATGTCGGCGGCCTCGGCCGGGCTCGGCCCGACCTCGATGCCCTCGGCGTCGATGTTCAGCTCGCGCAGCAGGCCGAAGAGCTCGACCAGGGTGGAGCCGGCACTGGCGATGGCGTCGCGGGGGGCGATCGACGGCTTGGTCTCGACGTCGACGACGAGGCGGTCGAAGTCGGTCCGCTGCTCGACACGGGTGGCCTCGACGGCGTAGGTCACCTTGAGGACCGGCGAGTAGATCGAGTCGACCGGGATGCGGCCGATCTCCTGGCCGGGCTGCTTGTTCTGCGGCGCCGGCACGTAGCCGCGGCCGCGCTCGACGACCAGCTCAATCTCCAGCCGGCCCTTGCCGTTCAGCGTGGCGATGTGCAGCTCGGGGTTGTGCACCTCGACACCGGCCGGGGGGGCGATGTCGGCGGCGGTCACCTCACCGGGGCCCTGCTTGCGCAGGTACATGGTCACCGGCTCGTCGGAGTCGGAGCTGACGACCAGGCCCTTGAGGTTGAGGATGATCTCGGTGACGTCCTCCTTGACGCCCGGCACGGTGGTGAACTCGTGCAGGGTGCCCTCGATCCGGATGCTGGTGACAGCAGCGCCGGGGATCGACGACAGGAGGGTGCGGCGCAGCGAGTTGCCGAGGGTGTAGCCGAAGCCGGGCTCCAGCGGCTCGATGACGAACCGCGAGCGCTGCTCGGAGATGGTCTCCTCGGTCAGCGTCGGACGCTGTGCGATGAGCATGGTGGTGTTCTCCTCGATGTCCTCCGGCGCCCGCCATATGACGCCGTGAGGGGGTGGTGCGGGCCCCGGCGGACATCTGTCCGACCGCCGGAGCCGGCCTGGTGCAGGAGCTGTGCGCTCCTGCACCAGGCGGCGAGCTGCTACTTGGAGTAGAGCTCGACGATCAGCTGCTCCTGGACCGGGGTGTCGATCACCTGGCGGGCCGGGACGCTGTGGACCAGCACGCGCAGCTGGCTGCTGATGACCTCCAGCCACGGCGGCACGGGGCGCTCGCCGGCGCGGGCCTGGGCGACCTCGAAGGGCAGCATCCGCCGCGACTTCTCGGCGACCTCGATGATGTCGTTGGCGCTCACCCGGTACGACGGGATGTCGACCTTGCGGCCGTTGACCCGGATGTGACCGTGGCGCACCAGCTGGCGGGCCATGTCGCGGGACTCGGCGAAGCCGGCCCGGTACACGACGTTGTCCAGGCGCGACTCGAGGATCTGCAGCAGGACCTCACCGGTCTTGCCCGACTTCTTGTTGGCCTCTTCGTAGTAGCCGCGGAACTGCTTCTCCAGGACGCCGTAGATGCGGCGCGCCTTCTGCTTCTCGCGCAGCTGCAGCAGGTACTCGCTGTCCTTGCTGCGACCCCGGCCGTGCTCGCCCGGCGGGTAGGGCCGGATCTCGATCGGGCACTTCGGGGACTCGCACTTGCTGCCCTTGAGGAACAGCTTCATCTTCTCGCGCCGGCACATGCGGCAGTCGGCTCCGGTGTAACGGGCCACGTCAGGTACTCCTCGTCAGTCTCGTCTGTGGCCGGTCAGACCCGGCGGCGCTTCTTCGGGCGGCAGCCGTTGTGCGGCTGCGGGGTCACGTCCTGGATCTGGCCGACCTCGAGGCCGGTGGCCTGGAGGGACCGGATGGCGGTCTCACGGCCGGAGCCGGGGCCCTTGACGAAGACGTCGACCTTGCGCATGCCGTGCTCCTGCGCCTTGCGCGCGGCGTTCTCGGCGGCCATCTGCGCGGCGAACGGCGTGGACTTGCGCGAGCCCTTGAAGCCGACGTGGCCGGCGGAGGCCCAGCTGATCACGTTCCCGGTGGGGTCGGTGATCGACACGATCGTGTTGTTGAAGGTGCTCTTGATGTGCGCGGCGCCGTGGGCGACGTTCTTCTTCTCCTTGCGGCGGACCTTCTTGGCACCAGCCGCGGCGCGAGCCCTGGGAGGCATGTCTCTCCGGTTTCCTTCTGATCAGTGGCCAGATGAGCACGAGCGGCGCGCCGTCGCTCCCGCCCTCACGGGTCGTGCGACGACGCGCCTCACGGCTTACTTCTTGCCGGCCTTCTTCTTGCCGGCGATGGTCTTGCGCGGGCCCTTGCTCGAGCGCGCGTTGGTGCGGGTGCGCTGCCCGTGCACGGGCAGACCGCGGCGGTGACGCAGGCCCTGGTAGCAGCCGATCTCCACCTTGCGGCGGATGTCGGCGGCCACCTCGCGGCGCAGGTCACCCTCGACGCGGAAGTGCTCGTCGATGTAGTCGCGCAGCTTCAGCAGGTCCTCGTCGCCGAGGTCCCGGACGCGCAGGTCGGGGCTGACGCCCGTCGCGGCCAGGGTCTCCTTGGCGTGGGTCTTGCCGATGCCGTAGATGTAGGTGAGCGCGATCTCCATCCGCTTGTCGCGGGGGAGGTCGACGCCGGCCAGTCGTGCCATGTCCAGGTACTCCCTCAGCCCTGCCGCTGCTTGTGGCGGGCGTTGTCGCAGATGACCATGACCCGGCCGTGCCGGCGGATCACCTTGCACTTGTCGCAGATCTTCTTCACCGACGGCTGGACCTTCACCGGTGCCGCCCCTCATTCCTGTCGATCGTGCGCCGAGCGCGCCGGCTCATCGGGCGGCGCGCAGCGGCGGTTACTTGTACCGGTAGACGATGCGACCGCGCGTCAGGTCGTAGGGCGAGAGCTCCACGACCACGCGGTCCTCGGGCAGGATGCGGATGTAGTGCTGGCGCATCTTGCCGCTGATGTGGGCGAGCACCCGGTGCCCGTTCTGCAGCTCGACCCGGAACATCGCGTTGGGCAGCGGCTCGACGACGCGACCCTCGACCTCGATGGCCCCGTCCTTCTTCGCCATGCCCGACACGGCCTCCCTGACTCGGTGGTACTGGTGTCCCTCGCGCTCACGCCGGAGCCCGGCGGACGCACTCGGAGGTGTACAGAACGGGTGGTGCAGGCGCTCCCGCGAGGGCGCCCCGCGTCGTACGGCCACAGCACGACGACAGGGCGGCGCGAACGCCGTCGTTCACTGTACCCCGCTGCGACGGGGCACTCCAACCCGGCCCTCGTCACAGGGAGGACCCCTGCCCCACCACTCGCGAGCTCGTGGCGGGACGTTGCAGGGGGCACCCGGGACCAGGGGCCCGTCGGCCCGTCTCGTTACGTACGGGGGGTGATCCCGAAGGGAGCCAGCCCCGCGACGCCGCCGTCCTCCGCCGTGAGGACCCACGGGCCCTCGGGGGTGATGGCGACGGTGTGCTCGAAGTGGGCCGCGCGCGACCCGTCCTTGGTGACCACCGTCCAGCCGTCCTCGAGCTCGACCGTGGTCGGGTCACCCACGGTCACCATCGGCTCGATCGCCAGCGCCAGCCCCGGCACCAGCCGCGGGCCGCGCCCGGCGCGGCCGTAGTTCAGCACGTGCGGGTCCTGGTGCATCTCGGTGCCGATGCCGTGCCCGCCGTAGTGGTCGACGATCCCGTACGGGTGCCGCTCGGCAGTGATCGACTCCTCGACGGCGTGGCTGATGTCGGTCAGCCGCCCGCCGGCCAGCGCCTTGGCCAGGCCCGCCCACATCGACCGCTCGGTCACGTCGATCAGCGCCGCGTCCTCCGCCGACGGCGGTCCGACGGTCACGGTCACCGCCGAGTCGCCGTGCCAGCCGTGCAGGATGGCGCCGCAGTCGATGGAGATGTTGTCCCCCTCGGCGAGGGTGCGGCTCCGGTCCGGGATGCCGTGCACGATCTCGTCGTTGATCGACGCGCAGATGCTGCCGGTGAAGCCGTGGTAGCCCAGGAAGGACGGCACGGCGCCGGCGCTGCGGATGTGGTCCTCGGCGATGGCGTCCAGCTCACCGGTGGTGACACCGGGCCGGACGGCGGCGCGGACGGCCGCGATGGCCCCGGCCACGACGAGGCCCGCACCCCGCATGAGCTCGATCTCGTGCGGCGTTTTGATCTGGATCATCCGTCCACTCCACTTCGCCAGCAGCGGGATCCGGCCGAGGATCCCCGCGGCCGTCATCTGCGCCGCCTGCCCTCAGCCCGCGCCCGACCCGTCGGGACGCCCGCTCCCGCAGGCCTCGAGCGCGCTCATCGCCCGCTCGGTGACCTCCTCGACCGCGCCGATGGCGTCGATGCGGGTCAGCAGTCCCTCGGTGTCGTACCAACCCGACAGCGGGGCGGTCTGTTCCCGGTAGACCTGCAGCCGGTGCCGCACGGTCTCCGGCTTGTCGTCGTCCCGCTGGACCCACTCACCGTCGACGAGCACCCGGCGGCCGGAGAGCCGGCGCACCAGCTCGTCCTCCTCCACGACCATCTCGAGCACGCAGTCGAGGTTGTTCCCCAGCTCGCGCAGGGAGTCCCGCAGCTGCTCGGCCTGGGCGATCGTCCGGGGGAAGCCGTCGAGCAGGAACCCGCCCTTGGCGTCGGGCTCGGCGAGCCGGTCCTTGACCATGGCCACGGTGATCTCGTCGGGGACGAGGTCGCCGGCGTCCATGTAGCTCTTGGCCTGCAGCCCGAGCTCGGTCTTGCCGCTCACGTTGGCGCGGAAGATGTCACCGGTCGAGATGGCCGGGACGCCGAGGCGGTCGGCGATGATCTGAGCCTGGGTCCCCTTGCCCGCCCCGGGAGGGCCCAGCAGCACGACGCGCACTACTTCAGGAACCCTTCGTAGTTGCGCTGGTTGAGTTGCGTCTCGATCTGCTTCACCGTCTCCAACCCCACTCCGACCATGATCAGCACCGCGGTGCCACCGAACGGGAAGTTCTGGTTCTGCCCCTCCTGCGTGATGGAGAGGAACAGGTTGGGCAGCACTGCCACCAGCCCCAGGTAGATCGAACCCGGCAGGGTGATCCTGGACAACACGTACTGCAGGTACTCGGCGGTGGGCCGGCCGGGGCGGATGCCCGGGATGAAGCCGCCGTAGCGCTTCATGTCCTCGGCCCGTTCCTCCGGGTTGAACGTGATCGACACGTAGAAGTACGTGAAGAAGACGATCAGACCGAAGTAGATCGCGATGTGCACCGGGCTGCTCTGGTCGATGACGTAGTTCTCGAAGAACTGACGCACCGGGCCGGTCTCGTCGCCCTGCAGCTGGGTGATCAGCTGGGGCAGGTAGAGCAGCGACGAGGCGAAGATGACCGGGATGACACCGGCCTGGTTGACCTTCAGCGGCAGGTAGGTCGACGTCCCGCCGTACATGCGGCGGCCGACCATGCGCTTGGCGTACTGGACCGGGATGCGCCGCTGGGCCTGTTCGACGTAGACGACCGAGCCGATGACGACCAGGGCCAGGAGGCAGACCAGCGTGAAGACGACGCCGCCGCGGGTCTGCAGGATCGCGCCACCCTCGGCGGGGATCCGGGCGGCGATCGAGGTGAAGATCAGCACGGACATGCCGTTGCCGATCCCCTTCTCGGTCAGGAGCTCGCCCAGCCACATGATCACGGCGGTACCGGCGGTCAGCGCGACCACCAGGACGACCGTCGTCCAGATGGAGTCCGACGGGATGATGTCCTGCGAGCAGCCGGGGAAGAGCTGACCGCTGCGGGCCAGGGCGATGATGCCGGTGCTCTGCAGGATCGCGAGGGCGATCGTGAGGTAGCGGGTGTACTGGGTCAGCTTCTGCTGGCCCGACTGCCCCTCCTTCTTCAGCTGCTCGAAGCGCGGGATCACCACGACCAGCAGCTGCACGATGATGCTCGCCGTGATGTACGGCATGATGCCGAGCGCGAAGACCGACAGCCGCAGCAGCGCGCCGCCGGAGAAGAGGTTCACCAGCGAGTAGAGGTCCCGCTGGTCGGAGGCCTGGGCCTGCTCGAGGCAGCTGTTGATGGCCTCCACCGAGACGCCCGGCCCGGGGATGGCTGCACCCAGGCGGTACACGGCGATGATCGCCAGGGAGAACAGCAGCTTGCGCCGGAGGTCTGGCGTCCGGAACGCCGCGGCGAACGCCTGCAGCACGTGCCCTCCCCTGCTCGGTCGGATGAGATTAGCAACGAGCCCGGCCGCTCGATGGGAGGGCCGGGCAGCAGATGACCCCGGGGCGCAGCGGGTGCCCCGGGGTCATCGGCGATCAGATGCGGGTGGTGCTGCCCCCGGCCGCGCCGATCTTCTCGGCAGCGGACGCGGAGAAGGCGTGCGCGTGCACGTGCACCTGGACACCGCCCAGGTCGCCGGTGCCGAGCACCTTCACCGGCTGGCCACGGCGCACGGCGCCGGCCTCGGCGAGGGAGTCGGGGTTCACCGAGCCGCCCTGGGGGAACAGAGCCGCGATCCGGTCGAGGTTGACGACCTGGAAGACGACCTTGTTCGGGTTCTTGAAGCCCGAGAGCTTGGGCAGCCGCATGTGCAGCGGCGTCTGCCCGCCCTCGAAGCGCGCGGAGGTGTTCCCGCGCGCGCCGGTGCCCTTGGTGCCGCGACCGGCCGTCTTGCCCTTGGAGCCCTCACCGCGACCCACGCGGGTCTTGGGAGTGTGGGCACCGGGGGCCGGACGGAGGTGGTGGACCTTGAGAGTCATGTCAGCGTCCCTTCTCGCCCGTGGCTCAGCTGATCTCTTCGACGGTGACCAGGTGCGGCACCGTCGCGACCATCCCGCGGATCTCGGGACGGTCCTCCTGGACGACCGAGTCGTTGATCCGCTTGAGCCCCAGCGAGCGCAGCGTCTGGCGCTGGTTGGGCTTGGTGCCGATCGCCGACCGGGTCTGGGTGACCTTCAGCTGCGCCATCTCAGACCCCCTGGCCCGCGCGCGCCCGCAGCATCGCGGCGGGAGCGACGTCCTCGAGCGGCAGACCGCGGCGGGCCGCGATCTCCTCGGGACGGACGAGCTCCTTCAGCGCCTGCATGGTCGCGTGCACGATGTTGATCGGGTTCGACGACCCGAGGCTCTTGGAGAGCACGTCGTGGATGCCCGCGCACTCGAGCACGGCACGCACCGGGCCACCGGCGATGACACCGGTACCGGGGCTGGCCGGCTTGAGCAGCACGACGCCGGCCGCCGCCTCACCCTGCACGGGGTGCGGGATGGTGCTGGCGATGCGCGGCACCTTGTAGAAGTGCTTCTTGGCCTCCTCGACGCCCTTGGCGATGGCCGCGGGCACCTCCTTGGCCTTGCCGTAGCCGACGCCCACGGTGCCGTCCCCGTCGCCCACGATCACCAGGGCGGTGAAGCTGAAGCGCCGACCACCCTTGACGACCTTGGACACGCGGTTGATGGCCACCACGCGCTCGATGAAGTTGCTCTTCTCGGCAGGCGCGCCGCCGGGCCCCCGCCCGCCGTCACGACGGTCGCGGCGGTCGTTGCCGCCGCCGGCGCCGCCGCCGCGTCGCTGTGGTCCTGGCATCAGACGTCCCTCTCGATCTGCTCGTAGCTCATCAGAAGTCCAGGCCGCCCTCGCGGGCGCCGTCGGCCAGCGCCGCGATGCGGCCCTGGTACCGGTTGCCGCCCCGGTCGAAGACGACCGCGGTGATGCCGGCGGCCTTGGCGCGCTCGGCCACCAGGGCGCCGACCCGGCGGGCCAGCGTGGACTTGTCGCCCTCGGCGCTGCGCAGGCTGGCGTCCAGCGTCGAGGCACTCACCAGGGTACGGCCGACGGTGTCGTCGACGACCTGGACGTGGATGTGCCGCGAGCTGCGGTTGACCACCAGGCGCGGGCGCTCCGGGGTGCCCGCCACGCGCTTGCGCAGCCGGGTGTGCCGGCGCAGGCGGGAGACCCGCCGCGCGGTGCTGACGTCGGTGCCCACGGGCTTGTGCACCCGAGCACCGCTCTTCTCGGTCTGTGCCATCACTTACCCGTCTTCCCGACCTTGCGCTTGACGACCTCACCCTGGTAGCGCACGCCCTTGCCCTTGTACGGGTCCGGACGGCGCAGTCCACGGATGTTGGCCGCGACCTGGCCCACCAGCTGCTTGTCGATCCCGGTCACCCGCAGACGGGTCGGGGACTCGACCGTGAAGGTGATGCCCTCGGGGGCCCTCACCGGCACCGGGTGGCTGTAGCCCAGGGCGAACTCGAGGTCCGACCCGCGGGCCTGCACGCGGTACCCGACGCCGACGATCTCGAGGGTCTTGGTGTAGCCCTCGGTGACGCCGGTGATCATGTTGGCGATGAGCGTGCGCGACAGCCCGTGCAGGGCCCGGCTCTCCCGCTCGTCGTCAGGGCGCTGCACCTGCAGCGTGCCGTCCTCGCCGCGCTCGACGGTGATCGGCGAGGCGACGGTGTGGTTCAGCGTGCCCTTGGGACCCTTGACGCTCAGCGTCTGGCCGTCGATGGTGACGTCCACGCCACCGGGCACGGGAATCGGCAGTCGTCCGATCCGCGACATGTCACTCGCTCCTCACCAGACGTAGGCGAGGACTTCCCCACCCACGCCCTTCTTGTTCGCCTGGCGGTCGGTCAGCAGCCCGGTCGAGGTGGAGATGATGGCCACCCCGAGGCCGCCGAGCACCTTCGGCAGCGCGTTGGACTTGGCGTACACCCGCAGACCGGGCTTGGAGACGCGCCGGACGCCGGCGATGCTCCGCTCACGGTTGGGGCCGTACTTGAGGTCCACCACCAGCTCCTTGCGGGTGGCGCCGTCCTTCTCGACCTCGTTGACGGTCCAGCCGGCGATGTAGCCCTCCTGCTGGAGGATCTCGGCGATGTGCGTCTTCAGCTTGGACGACGGCATGGTCGTGGAGTCGTGGTACGCCTGGTTGGCGTTCCGGATCCGCGTCAACATGTCCGCGATCGGGTCGGTCATCGTCATGTCGGGTGTTGCCTCTCTCGCCGCGGTTCCTCGTGCGCCGGGTCTCGGGGACTTGGCGCAGGGCCTATCGGCGATCGTCGAAGGACCTCGTCCCTCTCGACCCTCGCGAACTCGGGCCGAGCCTCTGGACGAGGCCATGGGGTTCTTGCGTTACCAGGAACTCTTGCTGACGCCCGGCAGTTCGCCGGCGTGCGCCATCTCCCGCAGGCAGATCCGGCACAGGCCGAACTTGCGGAAGACCGAGTGCGGGCGACCGCACCGCTGGCACCGGGTGTAGCCGCGGACCGCGAACTTCGGCTTGCGGGCCGCCTTGTTGATCAGCGCCTTCTTGGCCATGTGGGTGTCTCCTCCCCCGGCTCAGCGGGTGGTGGTGACGACGGGCTGGCCGGCGAACGGGAAGCCCAGCAGGCGGAGGAGCTCGCGACCCTCCTCGTCGTTCGTGGCGGTGGTGACCAGCGTGATGTCCATGCCGCGCGGACGGTCGATCTTGTCGACGTCGATCTCGCGGAACATCGACTGCTCGGTCAGGCCGAACGTGTAGTTGCCGTGACCGTCGAACTGCTTGGCGTTGAGGCCGCGGAAGTCACGGATGCGGGGCAGGGCCAGCGACAGCAGCCGGTCCAGGAACTCCCACATGCGGTCGCCGCGCAGGGTGACCTTCGCGCCGATCGGCATGCCCTCGCGCAGCTTGAACTGGGCGATGGACTTGCGGGCCCGGACGACGGCCGGCTTCTGCCCGGTGATGGCGGTCAGGTCGCGGACCGCGCCGTCCATCAGCTTGGCGTCACGCGTGGCCTCGCCGACGCCCATGTTGACGACAATCTTGGTCAGCCGCGGGATCTGCATGACGTTCTCGTAGCCGAACTCGTTCTGCAGCGCCGGGACGATCTCGTCGCGGTAGCGGGCGAGCATGCGGGGCAGCTCACGGGTGGGTGCACTCATGGCGTCAGAGGTCCTTACCGGTGCGCCGCGAGACCCGGATGCTGCGGCCTTCCTCGTCCTTGCGGTAGCCGACCCGGGTCGGCTTGTCCTCGGAGTCGATCACCATCACGTTGCTCACGTGGATGGGAGCCTCCTGCGTGACGATCCCGCCCGACTGGGCACCACGCTGGTTGGAGCTGATCCGGGTGTGCTTCTTGACCCGGCCCACGCCCTCGACGAGGACCTTCTGCAGCTTCGGGTAGGCGGCGATCACCCGGCCCTTGGCGCCCTTGTCCTTGCCGGCCAGCACCACGACGGTGTCGCCCTTCTTGACCTTCATCGACGGCGCCTTGGCCGTCGTGTCCTTCTTCGCAGCCATGGTCACAGCACCTCCGGAGCGAGCGAGATGATCCGCATGAAGCGCTTGTCGCGCAGCTCACGGCCGACCGGGCCGAAGATGCGCGTACCGCGCGGGTCGCCGCTGTCGCGGATGATGACGGCGGCGTTCTCGTCGAAGCGGATGTAGGAGCCGTCCGGACGACGACGCTCCTTCACCGTGCGGACGACGACGGCCTTGACGACGTCGCCGCGCTTGACCCCCGCACCGGGCAGCGCGTCCTTGACGGTGGCGACGATGACGTCGCCGATGCCCGCGTAGCGTCGCCCCGACCCGCCGAGCACCCGGATGCAGAGGATCTCCTTCGCACCGGTGTTGTCGGCGACCCGCAGTCGCGACTCCTGCTGGATCACGTCCTACTCCCTGATCTCAGTTGTGACAGCCGGGCCGGAACGGTGAACCGGCTGTCCGGTACCCACGTGCGGACGCACCGGCAGCGTCAGCCGCCGGTGCGTCCGAGCACGGGTACCGGGATGGGCGCGCACCCGTAGGGCGCGCCAGTCGTCCAGGGTACTCGCTCCTGGACCCGCCCCGGAGGGCGCATCCGGTGGGGACCGCGTGGGCCCCCGGCCGGCCTACTTGGCCTTCTCGAGGACCTCGACCAGCCGCCACCGCTTGGTGGCCGACGTCGGCCGGGTCTCCATGATCTGCACGCGGTCACCGATGCCGGCGACCTGCTGCTCGTCGTGGGCCTTCAGCTTGCTGGTGCGACGGATGACCTTGCCGTAGAGGCCGTGCTTCACGCGGTCCTCGACCTCGACGACGATGGTCTTGTCCATCTTGTCGCTGACCACGAGGCCCTCGCGGACCTTGCGGTAGCCACGGCCGGCCAGGCCGGGGCCCGACGCGGCAGCAGTGTTCGACGTAGCCGCCGACTGGGGCTCGCTCATGCCACACCCTCGCTCGGGGCGACCGAGAGGCCCAGCTCGCGCTCGCGCATGATCGTGTAGATCCGGGCGATGTCGCGGCGGACGGTCTGCAGCCGCCGGTTGTTGTCCAGCTGGCCGGTGGCCACCTGGAACCGCAGGTTGAACAGTTCTTCCTTCGACTCGCGCAGCCGCGTGGCGAGCTCCTCGGCGGAGAGCTCACGCAGCTCGGGAGCGGTCAGACCGGCGGCCATCACACCTCTCCTTCACGAGTGATGAAGCGGCACTTCATCGGCAGCTTGTGGATCGCGCGGCGCATCGCCTCGCGAGCCACCGGCTCGGCCACGCCCGACAGCTCGAACATGATCCGGCCCGGCTTGACGTTGGCGACCCACCACTCCGGCGAGCCCTTTCCGGAACCCATGCGGGTCTCGGCCGGCTTCTTGGTGAGCGGGCGGTCCGGGTAGATGGAGATCCAGACCTTCCCGCCACGGCGGATGTGGCGGGTCATGGCGATACGAGCGGACTCGATCTGCCGGTTGGTCACGTACGCCGGCTCGAGCGCCTGGATGGCGTACTCGCCGAAGTTGATCTGGGTACCGCCCTTGGCACGACCCGAGCGGCTCGGGTGGTGCTGCTTGCGGTGCTTGACGCGCCGTGGGATCAGCACGTGTCAGCCCTCCGTGGGGTTCTGCGCGGCCGTGGTCTCGGCCGCAGCGGTGGCCTCGGGGCCGGCGGCGTCGGCGACGGACTGCTGGGCAGCGACCTCGCCGGAGGTCGCGGCCACCGCGCTGTCGGTGGTGTCGACGGCCGGGCCGGTCGAGGACTCGGCGGCGGCGCGGCCGGCCTCGGTCCCGCCGGCGGTGGTGCCCGAGGAGCCCGAGCGACGCGGCCGCTGCGAGCGCTCACGGCGCTGCTGCCGGGCGGCGAGGGCCTCGAGGGCCTCCCGCTCGGCACGCGAGCCGCTGACGTCGCCCTTGTAGATCCAGACCTTCACGCCGATGCGGCCGAAGGTGGTCCGGGCCTCGTAGATGCCGTAGTCGATGTTCGCCCGGAGGGTGTGCAGCGGCACGCGGCCCTCGCGGTAGAACTCCGACCGGCTCATCTCGGTGCCGCCCAGGCGACCGGAGCACTGCACCCGGATGCCCTTGACCTGCGGGCTGCGCTGGGCCGACTGCATGGCCTTGCGCATGGCGCGGCGGAAGCTCACCCGGCTGGAGAGCTGCTCGGCGACGCCCTGGGCGACCAGCTGCGCGTCGGCCTCGGGGTTCTTCACCTCGAGGATGTTCAGCTGCACCTGCTTGCCGGTCAGCTTCTCCAGCTCGCCGCGGATGCGGTCGGCCTCCGCGCCGCGGCGGCCGATGACGATGCCCGGCCGGGCGGTGTGGATGTCGACGCGGACCCGGTCGCGGGTGCGCTCGATCTCGACCTTGGAGATGCCGGCCCGCTCCATGCCCTTGGACATGAGCTTGCGGATCGCGACGTCTTCCTTGACGTAGTCCTTGTACAGCTTGTCGGCGTACCACCGGGACTTGTAGTCGGTGGTGATGCCCAGACGGAACCCGTGCGGGTTGACCTTCTGACCCACTAGCGGGTCCCTCCCCTCGTGTTGCTCTTCTGCTGCGCAGCCGGGCCGGACTGGCCGGTGCGGCGGCGGGCCGTGCGCGACTTGCCGGCGAGCTCGGTGCTGGAGGAGACCTCCGCGACCTCGACGGTGATGTGGCAGGTCCGCTTGTTGATGCGGTAGGCGCGGCCCTGGGCGCGCGGACGGATCCGCTTCAGGGTCGGGCCCTCGTCGACGTACGCCGCGCTGACGACCAGCGCCGCGGGGTCGAGCCGCAGGTTGTGCTCGGCGTTGGCGACCGCGCTGGCGACCACCTTGAGGACCGGCTCGCTGGCGGCCTGCGGCGCGTAGCGCAGCAGTGCCAGGGCCTCGTCGGTCGGCAGGTAGCGGATGAGGTCCACCACCCGGCGTGCCTTCATGGGGGTGACGCGGACGAACCGGGCGGTGGCCCGGGCGACCGGCGTCTCCTGTCCCAGCTGGGATGTCATGGGGATCTCTCTCTACCTGGTCAGCCGCGCCGGGACCGGCGGTCGTCCTTCACGTGCCCACGGAAGGTGCGGGTGGGGGCGAACTCGCCGAGCTTGTGCCCGACCATCGCCTCGGTCACGAAGACCGGCACGTGCTTGCGGCCGTCGTGGACGGCGATCGTGTGGCCGAGCATGTCCGGAATGATCGTCGAACGACGCGACCAGGTCCGGATGACGTTCTTGGTGCCCTTGTCGTTCTGCGCGTCCACCTTCTTGAGCAGGTGGTCGTCGACGAACGGGCCCTTCTTGAGGCTGCGTGGCATGTCTGTCGGACTCCTCTACCCGCTCAGCGCTTCTTGTTGGTGCGCCGGCGGCGCACGATCAGGGCGTCACTGGCCTTGCGCTTGCGCGTGCGGCCCTCCGGCTTGCCCTTCGGGTTCACCGGGTGGCGACCACCGGAGGTCTTGCCCTCACCACCGCCGTGCGGGTGGTCCACCGGGTTCATGGCGACACCGCGGACGGTCGGGCGCTTGCCCTTCCACCGCATGCGGCCGGCCTTGCCCCAGTTGATGTTCGACTGCTCGGCGTTGCCCACCTCGCCGACGGTCGCGCGGCAGCGGACGTCGACGTTGCGGATCTCGCCCGACGGCATGCGCAGCTGCGCCAGGCGGCCCTCACGGGCGACCAGCTGGACGCTGGTGCCGGCCGAGCGGGCGATCTTGGCGCCGCCACCGGGCCGCAGCTCGATGGCGTGGACCACCGTGCCGACGGGGATGTTGCGCAGCGGCAGGTTGTTGCCCGGCTTGATGTCGGCCGAGGGGCCGCACTCCACCGTGTCGCCCTGCTTGAGCCGGGCCGGCGCGATGATGTAGCGCTTCTCGCCGTCGGCGAAGTGCAGCAGCGCGATGCGCGAGGTGCGGTTCGGGTCGTACTCGATGTGCGCGACCTTGGCCGGCACGCCGTCCTTGTCGGCCCGGCGGAAGTCGATGACCCGGTAGGCGCGCTTGTGCCCACCGCCCTGGTGCCGCGCGGTGACCTTCCCGTGGACGTTGCGCCCGCCGCGACCGTGCAGCGGCCGGACCAGCGACTTCTCGGGATGGTCGCGGGTGACCTCGGCGAAGTCGGCGACGCTGGAGCCGCGGCGGCCCGGCGTCGTCGGCTTGTACTTGCGGATAGCCATTGCTGACTCAGTTCCTCTGTCTCTGGTCCGATCGGTCGCGGCGCTCAGGCGCCGGGACCACCGAAGATCTCGATGCGGTCGCCGGGTGCCAGCGAGACGATGGCGCGCTTGGTGTCCTTGCGCTTGCCGAGCTTGTTGCCCCGGCTGCGCTTGCGCTTGCCCTGGCGGTTGACCGTGTTCACGCCGAGGACCTTCACGTTGAAGACCTGCTCGACCGCGATCTTGATCTGCGTCTTGTTGGCCTCGGGCAGGACGACGAACGTGTACTGGTTCTCGTCGAGCAGCCCGTAGCTCTTCTCCGAGATGACCGGGGACAGCAGGACGTCCCGGGGGTCGCGGACGCTCATGCCTTCTCCTCGGGGGTCGCGTCGGTGGTGCCGTCCTCGGTGGGCGGCGTGGCGTCGGCACCGGCGTTGGCGGCCTCGGCCTGCGCGACCGGAGCCGCGGCGGCCTCGGCGGCGGTGGCCGGAGCGGCCTCCTGCGGCGTGGTGGCCGTCGGCGCGGCCGTCCTCGCGGCGGACGTCGTCCCCGGGGCCGGCTCGGCCGGGCTCTCGCCCAGGTCGAGGTCGGTGGTGCCCTCGGCCGGCTGGATCGACGGGATGGCACCCGGCACGTCCGGCGTCGTCAGGTCGGGCTTGGCGACCTCGCGACCCCTGGCCGGGCCCGAGACGAACTCGGCGAGCGCGGCCTCGGTGAAGACCACCTCGTCGGCGACCAGCACGTCGTAGGTGTTGAGCTGGCCGGCCTCGAGCAGGTGCACCTGCGGCAGGTTGCGCAGGCTCACCCAGTTCAGCGTGTCGTCGCGGTCGAGGACCACGAGCACCCGCTTGGCCTGGGTGACCGACTGCAGGGTCGCCAGCGCGGCCTTGGTCCTGGGGGCGTCGCCGTCGACGAAGGTGCTGACCACGTGCACGCGGTTCTCGCGGGCCCGGTCGGAGAGGGCGCCGCGCAGGGCGGCGGCCTTCATCTTCTTGGGGGTCTTCTGCGAGTAGTCGCGCGGCTGGGGGCCGTGGACGGTGCCACCGCCGGTGAACTGCGGCGCCCGGATCGAGCCCTGCCGCGCGCGGCCGGTGCCCTTCTGGCGGTAGGGCTTGATGCCACCGCCGCTGACCTGGCCACGGGTCTTCGTCGCGTGCGTGCCCTGGCGCGCGGCGGCCAGCTGGGCCACCACGACCTGGTGCATCAGCGAGACGTTGGCCGACGCGTCGAAGAGCTCACCGGGCAGCGTGACGCTGCCGGAGGTCTCCCCCGCCGGGGTCCGGACGTCGACCTGCCGGTCGGTCCGGGTGTCGGTGGCCCCACCGGTGATGGACGTGGTCACTGGTTCTCACTCCCCACGGGCCCGCCCTTGACGGCCGAGCGGACGAGCACGAGGCCGCCCTTCGGGCCGGGGATCGCGCCCTTGATCAGCAGCAGCCCGCGCTCGACGTCCACCTTGTGCACGTTGAGCGACAGGGTCGTCGTCTTCACCGCGCCCATGCGGCCGGCCATGCGCAGGCCCTTGAACACGCGGCCGGGCGTCGAGGCCCCGCCGATGGAACCGGGCGACCGGTGCTTGCGCTGGGTGCCGTGCGCGGCACCCAGGCCGCGGAAGCCGTGCCGCTTCATGACACCGGCCGTGCCCTTGCCCTTGCTGGTGCCGATGACGTCGACCTTGGCCACGCCGTCGAAGACCTCGGCGGTCAGCTCCTGGCCGACCGTGTAGTCCGACGCGTCCTTCGTGCGCAGCTCCACCAGGTGGCGCCGCGGCGTCACGCCCGCCTTGGCGAAGTGCCCGCCCTCGGGCTTGTTCACCTTGCGCGGGTCGATCTCACCGAAACCGAGCTGGACGGCGCTGTAGCCGTCGACCTCGGGGGTGCGCACCTGGGTCACCACACACGGGCCCGCCTTGACGACGGTCACCGGCACGATGCGGTTGTTCTCGTCGAAGACCTGGGTCATGCCCAGCTTCTCGCCGAGGAGACCACGGAATGTGCTCGCCATGTCTGCTGACTGCCCTTACTGGATGTTGACGTCGACCGAGGCCGGCAGGTCGATGCGCATGAGCGCGTCGACCGTCTTCGGCGTCGGGTCGAGGATGTCGATGAGGCGCTTGTGCGTGCGCATCTCGAAGTGCTCGCGCGAGTCCTTGTACTTGTGCGGCGAGCGGATGACGCAGTACACGTTCTTCTCCGTCGGCAGCGGCACCGGGCCGACGACGCGCGCACCGGTCTTGGTCACCGTGTCGACGATGCGCCGCGCCGAGGCGTCGATCGCCTCGTGGTCGTAGGCCTTCAGCCGGATGCGGATCTTCTGTCCCGCCATCGCTGTCTTCTGCTCCTGCCGATCGGTGTCTGTTCGTAGCTGGGGAACGCCGGGTGGTCCGGACCTCATCCGGTCTGGCCCCAGCGGGATGGGTGGCCGTGCCCACATGGCGCGGCCACCCGAGGACGGGCGGCGGCACAGGGGTGTGCCGCCGCCCGTCGGGGGTGTTACTTGATGATCTTGGTGACGCGACCGGCGCCGACGGTACGGCCACCCTCACGGATGGCGAACCGCAGGCCCTCCTCCATGGCGATCGGCTGGATCAGCTCGACCGTCATCTCGGTGTTGTCGCCCGGCATGACCATCTCGGTGCCGGCCGGCAGGGTCACGACGCCCGTGACGTCCGTGGTCCGGAAGTAGAACTGCGGACGGTAGTTGTTGAAGAAGGGCGTGTGACGCCCACCCTCGTCCTTCGAGAGGATGTAGACCGAGCCCTCGAAGTTGGTGTGCGGGGTGATCGAACCCGGCTTCACGACGACCTGACCGCGCTCGACGTCCTCGCGCTTGATGCCGCGGAGCAGCAGGCCCACGTTGTCGCCGGCCTGGCCCTGGTCGAGCAGCTTGCGGAACATCTCGACGCCGGTGACGGTGGTCTTGGTCGACGAGGAACGGATGCCGACGATCTCGACCTCCTCGTTCACCTTGACGATGCCACGCTCCACGCGACCGGTGACGACGGTGCCGCGACCGGTGATGGTGAAGACGTCCTCGACCGGCATGAGGAAGGGCTTGTCGACCTCACGCTGCGGCTCGGGGATGGCGGTGTCGACGGCGTTCATCAGCTCCATGAGCTTGTCGCCCCACTCGGCGTCGCCCTCGAGCGCCTTGAGTGCCGAGACGCGCACCACGGGGACGTCGTCGCCCGGGAACTCGTACTCGGACAGCAGCTCACGGACCTCCAGCTCGACGAGCTCGAGGATCTCCTCGTCGTCGACCATGTCGGCCTTGTTGAGCGCCACGACGATGTAGGGGACGCCGACCTGGCGGGCCAGGAGGACGTGCTCCTTGGTCTGCGGCATCGGGCCGTCGGTGGCGGCCACCACCAGGATGGCGCCGTCCATCTGCGCCGCACCGGTGATCATGTTCTTGATGTAGTCGGCGTGCCCGGGGCAGTCGACGTGCGCGTAGTGACGGTTCTCCGTCTGGTACTCGACGTGGGCGATCGAGATCGTGATGCCGCGGGCCTTCTCCTCGGGCGCCTTGTCGATCTGGTCGAAGGCCGACGCCTCGTTGAGGTCCGGGTACTTGTCGTGCAGCACCTTGGTGATCGCCGCGGTCAGCGTGGTCTTGCCGTGGTCGATGTGCCCGATGGTGCCGATGTTGACGTGCGGCTTGGTCCGCTCGAACTTGGCCTTGGCCACTGGGTTCCTCTCCTCGTGGTGTCGCAGTCGTGCGCGAACTCTGGGGTGGGCTTGCTGGGGGCCGGGCGGGGACGCACCCCGCCCGGCGGGTCACTCGCCGGTCGCCTTGGCGATGATCTCCTTGGCGACGTTGGCCGGGACCTCGGCGTACGAGTCGAACACCATGGTGTAGCTCGCCCGCCCCTGGGTGCGGCTGCGCAGGTCGCCCACGTAGCCGAACATCTCCGAGAGCGGGACCAGGGCCCGGACGACGCGGGCGCCGGAGCGCTCCTCCATCGCCTGGATCATCCCGCGCCGGGAGTTCAGGTCGCCGATGACGTCACCCATGTAGTCCTCGGGCGTGACGACCTCGACGGCCATCATCGGCTCGAGCAGGGCCGGGCTGGCCTTGCGGGCGGCCTCCTTGAAGACCATCGAGCCGGCGATCTTGAAGGCCATCTCCGAGGAGTCGACCTCGTGGTACTGGCCGTCCACCAGGGTGGCCTTGACGCCCACGACGGGGTAGCCGGCGAGGATGCCGTACTGCATGGCGTCCTGGATGCCCTGGTCGACCGAGGGGATGTACTCCCTCGGGACGCGACCACCGGTGACGGCGTTCTCGAACTCGTAGGTCGCCGAGTCGCCGCTGATCTCGAGCGGCTCCAGGGTGACCTGGACCTTCGCGAACTGACCCGACCCACCGGTCTGCTTCTTGTGGGTGTAGTCGTACTTCTCGACGGCCTTGCGGATCGTCTCGCGGTAGGCGACCTGCGGCTTGCCGACGTTCGCCTCGACCTTGAACTCGCGCCGCATGCGGTCGACGAGGATCTCCAGGTGCAGCTCGCCCATGCCGGAGATGACCGTCTGGCCGGTCTCCTCGTCGAGGCGGACCTGGAAGGTCGGGTCCTCCTCGGCCAGCTTCTGGATGGCCGTGCCCAGCTTCTCCTGGTCGCTCTTGGTCTTCGGCTCGATGGCGACCGAGATGACCGGCGCGGGGAAGGTCATCGACTCCAGGATGACCGGGTTCTGCGGGTCGCAGAGCGTGTCACCCGTGGTGGTCTGCTTCAGGCCGACGACCGCGACGATCTGGCCGGCGCCCACGCCCTCGCGCTCCTCGCGCTTGTTGGCGTGCATCTGGTAGATCTTGCCGATCCGCTCCTTGCGGTCCTTGGTGCTGTTGAGCACCGGGGACCCGGAGGAGAGCTTCCCGGAGTACACGCGGACGTAGGTCAGCTTGCCGAGGTGCTGGTCGGTCTGGATCTTGAAGGCCAGCGCCGAGAACGGCTCGCTCTCGTCGGCGTGCCGGATGACCTCGGTCTCGCCGTCCAGCGCGGTGCCGACGATCGCCTCGATGTCCAGCGGGCTGGGCAGGTAGTCGACGACCGCGTCGAGCAGCGGCTGGACGCCCTTGTTCTTGAAGGCGGTGCCGGTGAGGACCGGGTTGACCTGCGCGGCGATGGTCGCCTTGCGGATCGCGGCCTTCAGGCGCTCGACGGAGATCTCCTCGCCGCCGAGGTAGGCCTCCATCAGCTCGTCGTCGGTCTCGGCGACGGTCTCGAGCAGCTTCTCGCGGTACTCGGCGGCCTGGTCGGCAAGGTCGGCCGGGATCTCCTCGACCGAGTAGTCCTCACCCATGGCGGTCTCGCCGCGCCAGGTCAGCGCACGCATAGCCACCAGGTCCACGACGCCGATGAAGTCGGCCTCGGCACCGATGGGCAGCTGCAGCACCAGCGGGTTGGCGCCCAGCCGCTCGACCATCATGTCGACGCAGCGGAAGAAGTTCGCGCCCGTGCGGTCGAGCTTGTTGACGAAGCACATGCGCGGGACGCCGTACTTCTCGGCCTGCCGCCAGACCTGCTCGGTCTGCGGCTCCACACCGGCGACACCGTCGTAGACCGCGACGGCACCGTCGAGCACCCGCAGCGACCGCTCCACCTCGACGGTGAAGTCGACGTGCCCGGGGGTGTCGATGATGTTGATGTCGTAGCCGTTCCAGGAGCACTTCGTCGCGGCGGACGTGATGGTGATGCCGCGCTCCTGCTCCTGCTCCATCCAGTCCATCGTGGCCGCGCCGTCGTGGACCTCACCGATCTTGTAGTTGATACCGGTGTAGAAGAGGATGCGCTCGGTCGTCGTGGTCTTGCCGGCGTCGATGTGCGCCATGATCCCGATGTTGCGGGTCTTGGCGAGGGTGGCCTTGCTGTCGGCCATCTGTCTCTCCTCTTTGGATCGGGTCCGCGTGCGGCGTCCGGGTGGTGGCCCGGAACACCCGCCGGCCGCGGGGGCTGGCAGAGCCAGCCGGTGTGGCACTTACCAGCGGTAGTGCGCGAAGGCCTTGTTGGACTCGGCCATCTTGTGGGTGTCCTCGCGACGCTTGACCGCGGCTCCCAGACCGTTGCTCGCGTCGAGCAGCTCGTTCATCAGGCGCTCGGTCATCGTCTTCTCGCGACGGGCCCGGCTGTACTGGATCAGCCAGCGCAGGCCGAGGGTGGTGCTGCGCGAGGCGCGGAC
Source organism: Geodermatophilus siccatus (assembly GCF_900103785.1). Taxonomy (GTDB): domain Bacteria; phylum Actinomycetota; class Actinomycetes; order Mycobacteriales; family Geodermatophilaceae; genus Geodermatophilus; species Geodermatophilus siccatus. The sequence goes on from NZ_FNHE01000001.1 coordinate 598,225, forward strand.
CTCGACCGGGACCTGGTAGGTCGCACCACCGACGCGGCGGCTGCGGACCTCGAGGGCCGGCTTGACGTTGTCCAGCGCGCGCTTGAGCGTGACCACCGGGTCGGTGTCGGTCTTGGCGCGGCAGCCCTCGAGGGCGCCGTAGACGATCGCCTCGGCGACCGAGCGCTTGCCGTCGACGAGCACCTTGTTGACCAGCTGGGTCACCAGCGGCGACTGGTACACCGGGTCGGCGACCAGCGGGCGGCGCGGTGCGGGGCCCTTGCGCGGCATGTCAGCTCTTCTCCTTCTTCGCGCCGTACCGGCTGCGAGCCTGCTTGCGGTTGCGGACACCCTGGGTGTCGAGCGAGCCGCGGATGATCTTGTAGCGCACGCCGGGCAGGTCCTTCACGCGACCGCCGCGCACGAGCACCATCGAGTGCTCCTGCAGGTTGTGGCCGACGCCCGGGATGTAGGCGGTCACCTCGATGCCACTGGTGAGGCGGACGCGAGCGACCTTGCGCAGCGCCGAGTTCGGCTTCTTCGGCGTCGTCGTGTACACGCGGGTGCACACCCCACGACGCTGAGGGGAGCCCTTCAGCGCCGGGGTCTTGGTCTTCTCGACCTTGTCCTCGCGGCCCTTGCGGACCAGCTGGTTGATCGTGGGCATGGGTGGCCTGGATCTCCTACCTGCGCTGGGTCGTGCTGTGGACGGTGCTTCGCTGTGCCGGGTGCCGGTCCTGCCGGGGTCGTACCCACCTCCGGCCGTGGTGCACCACCGGTCCCCGCGGTCGGGCGTGTCGCCCTTCCCAGGACCGGCCGGCGGTTGGAACCGGATCGGTCGCCCCCCGCGACTCGGCGCCACCACCTGTCGGCAGGCGCACCGCGAACGGGAGCAGGCCCAGGGCACCCTGGGCACGGCTGACCACGATACCCGCGTGCCGGAGACCGGTCAAAGCCGGGTCCGTCACGGCTCGGCGGGCAGGGTCGAGCCCTCTCCACCGGGGTACGCGGGGTCAACGCCGTCTGGTGACCTGGTGTTCCCGGGGCGGACCCGGCGCGCGCCGGGGTGGCGCGACTGTAGCGGGTCGGGCCCGTTCGCGGGCTCGTCGCCGGACCGACACCCCGGCCGTCCAGGACTGTCGTACCCCGGCCCTACGGTCGGTGCCAGGACGCCCACCCAGCGCAATCGGAGGATCCCCGTGCACGTCGACCTCGCCCGCGAGCTGAAGGCCCACCTGTCGGCCCGGCTGGCCCGTTCCGGCGGGACGGTGACGGCCAGCGACGCCGGTGGACAGCCGTGGGCGCGCCCGGCCCTGGGGTTGGCGCCCGTCGGCCCGGGCCAGGCGCACCTGGCCATCCGGCTGGCGGCGAAGGAGGACGCCGACGTCCTCCTGTCCGGTCTGGACGACGCGGTGCTCGCCGAGGTCGACGTCCGCGTCATCGGCACCGTCCGGGCGCTGACCGCCCCGACGCCGGAGGAGCTCCAGCGGCGCACCCGGCCGCTCGTCCCCGGCCTGTCGGTGGCCCACCCGACGGTCACGGCCGGGACGCTCGGGGGCTTCGTCCGGGTGGGCGGGCGGCTGGCGATCCTGTCCAACAACCACGTGCTGGCCGCCGGCGACGCCGCCGCGGTGGGCGACCCGGTGCTGCAGCCCGGCCCGGCCGACGGCGGGGACCCGACGACCGACCGGGTGGCCACCCTGACGGCCTTCGAGCGGTTCACCGCCGACCGGGCCAACCGGGTGGACGCGGCGGTGGCCGTCGTCGACGCCGAGGTGCCGCTGGAGCCGAGCCGGCTCCCCGGCGGACCGCTGGGGGTCGACCCCGTCGAGGTGGACGACGTCGAGCCCGACGAGCAGGTGGAGAAGGTCGGGCGCACCACCGGGTACACGATCGGGAGGGTCAGCGCCGTGGAGGTCGACGGCGTGGCCGTGCAGTACGACCAGGGTCTCTACACCTTCGACGACCAGATCGAGGTCGACGGGGTCGCGGGCGCCTTCAGCGCCGGCGGCGACAGCGGCTCGGTGATCTGGCGCAGCGCCGACCGCGCGCCTCTCGGCCTGCTCTTCGCGGGCAGCGAGACGGGCGGGCGCACCGGTGGCGGGGTCACCTTCGCCAACCCCCTGGCCACCGTGCTGTCGGTCCTGGACCTCCAGTGGGTCGCCTCCTGACCTGACGACCCCGCAGGGTGCCGCCGCGAGCCTGCGAGCGGTGGGGACGGAGGCCCGCTGCAGGGGCCCGCCGCGAGCCTGCGAGCGGCGGGCGGCAGGGGTCCTTCCACTGTTCTCCGGCCACCCGACAGGGCACCATGGGTGCATGACCGACCGCGCGTCCGCCCGAGCCGCCAAGAGCGCCCTCAGTCACCGCCTGGCGGCCGACCCGGGCGTCGTCGGTGTCGGGCTGGCCCGGCGGGACAGCGGCTACGTCGTGAAGGTGGACCTGGCCGACGCGCACGCCGCCGAGCGGGTGCCCGGGGACGTCGACGGCGTCCGTGTGGTGACCGAGGTCGTCGGGGTCGTCCGGCCGCTCTGAAAGAGGACCCCCCTCCCCACCCCTCACGAGCTCGGGGCGGCGCCCCGCAGAGGGCCGATAGCGTGCACCGGGGCGCCGACGAGGGCGCCGCGGGACGACGGGAGTGGACGTGCGCATCGGCATCCAGGCCAGCTACAGCGGGGGGTTCCGCGAGACCGCCGCGGAGATCCGCGAGCTCGAGTCGGCGGGGCTCGACCTCGCGACCGTCGCCGAGGTCTACACCTTCGACGCCGTCAGCCAGCTGGGCTACCTGGCCGCGGTGACCGGGCGCGTCGAGTTGATGAGCGGGATCTTCCCGATCTACAGCCGCACCCCGGCCCTGACCGCCATGACGGCCGCGGGGCTGGACTTCGTGTCCGGCGGCCGCTTCACCCTCGGGCTGGGCGCCTCCGGGCCCCAGGTGATCGAGGGCTGGCACGGCGTCCCCTACGACGCCCCGCTGCAGCGCACCCGTGAGGTCGTGGAGATCTGCCGGCAGGTGTGGCGGCGGGAGCGGCTGGTCCACGAGGGCCCCAAGTACACGATCCCGCTGCCGGCCGAGCAGGGCACCGGCCTGGGCAAGCCGCTCAAGCTCATCAACACCCCGGTGCGCGACCGGATCCCGGTCATGCTGGCGGCCCTCGGCCCCAAGAACGTCGAGCTGGCCGCCGAGATCGCCGAGGCGTGGGAGCCGATCTTCTTCATGCCGGAGCGGGCGGGCGCCGTCTGGGGGGACTCGCTGGCCGCCGGGAAGGCCAAGCGGGACCCGGCCCTGGGCGACCTGCAGATCGTCGTGGGCGTTGCGGTCGCCATCGGGGACGACGTCGACCCGATGCTGGAGCAGGTGCGCCCCCAGCTGGCCCTCTACATCGGCGGCATGGGCGCCCGCGGCAAGAACTTCTACAACGACCTCGCCCGGCGCTACGGCTACGAGGACGAGGCCCGCACCATCCAGGACCTCTACCTCGACGGCAGGAAGGACGAGGCGGCCGCCGCCGTCCCCGAGGAGCTGGTGCGGGCGGTCTCCCTCGTCGGCCCGGAGTCCTACGTCGCCGAGCGGGTGGCCGCCTTCCGCGAGGCGGGGGTGACCACGCTCGTGCTGCAGCCCCTCGACGGCAGCCCCGAGGGTCGGCTCCGCACCGTCGAGACCATGCGCACGATCGCCGACCGCTGAGGACAGCTGGTTCCGTCACGTGACGGAGGAGCGCCGGCGGCGAGAGGTCGCCGTCCTGGCCCACTCCCCCGGTTCCGGGCTCACGACTGGTGCTGAGCCCGGAACCGGGAGGATCAGCTGAGCCGATCACCGAGAGCACCGGACAGCGCAGAGGGCCCCGCAGGTCTCGTCGACCTGCGGGGCCCTCCGCTACGTGCTGGGTCGGCCTCCCTCAGGGGCCCGCCGCGAGCTCGCGAGCGGTGCGGGGAGGTCCTCCATCAGCCCCGCCAGTCGTACTCCTCCAGGCGCACGGCCTCGCCGCTGCCCTGACCGAAGACGTCGGGGCTGTAGTACTGCCCGTCGTCGTACCCGGCCATCGTGTAGACGGCGGCGCGGGCCTCCTCGGTCGGCTCGACCGTGATGTTCCGGTAGCGGCTGATGCCGGTACCGGCCGGGATCAGCTTCCCGATGATCACGTTCTCCTTCAGGCCGAGCAGGCTGTCGCTCTTGCCCTGGATCGCGGCGTCGGTGAGCACCTTGGTCGTCTCCTGGAAGGAGGCGGCCGACAGCCACGACTCGGTCGCGAGCGAGGCCTTGGTGATGCCCATGAGCACCGGGCGGGCCGAGGCCGGCTCGCCGCCCTCGGCGACGACCCGACGGTTCTCGGTCTCGAACAGCGTCCGCTCGACCAGCGCACCGGGCAGGAACTCCGTCGCGCCCGAGTCGATGATGGTCACCCGCTTCAGCATCTGCCGGATGATCACCTCGATGTGCTTGTCGTGGATCGACACACCCTGCGACCGGTAGACCTCCTGGACCTCGCGGACCAGGTGCAGCTGCACCTCGCGCGGGCCCATGATCCGCAGCACCTCGTGCGGGTCGACCGCACCCTCGGTGAGCTGCTCGCCGACCTCGACGTGGCCGCCGTCCTCGACCCGCAGCCGCGAGCGACGCGACAGCTTGTCGTAGACGACCTCGTCGGAGCCGTCGTCCGGGGTGATGGTGAGCTTGCGGAACTGCTCGCCGTCCTCGATGCGGACGGTGCCGGCCAGCTCGGCGATCGGGGCCTTGCCCTTGGGGACGCGGGCCTCGAAGAGCTCCACCACGCGCGGCAGACCGTGGGTGATGTCCTCACCCGCGACACCACCGGTGTGGAAGGTGCGCATCGTCAGCTGGGTGCCGGGCTCACCGATCGACTGGGCGGCGATGATGCCGACCGCCTCGCCGACGTCCACGAGCTTGCCGGTCGCCAGCGAGCGGCCGTAGCAGGTGGCGCAGGTGCCGAGCAGCGACTCGCAGGTCAGGACGCAGCGGACCTTGACCTCCGAGACACCGGCGTCGACCAGCTGGCTGATCAGGACGTCGCCGAGGTCGGACCCGGCCTGGGCGATCAGCGTGCCGTCCTCGGCCGTCACGTCGGCGGCCAGGGCGCGGGCGTAGACGCTGGTCTCCGCGTGCGGGTCACGGGTGAGCACGCCGTCCACCGAGGTGGCGATCGGCATGATCACGCCGCGGTCGGTGCCGCAGTCCTCCTCGCGGATGATGACGTCCTGCGAGACGTCGACCAGCCGGCGGGTGAGGTACCCGGAGTCCGCGGTCCGCAGCGCGGTGTCGGCCAGACCCTTGCGGGCACCGTGCGTGGAGATGAAGTACTCCAGCACGGACAGACCCTCCCGGAAGTTGGCCTTGATCGGCCGCGGGATGATCTCGCCCTTCGGGTTGGCGACCAGACCACGCATACCGGCGATCTGGCTGATCTGCATCATGTTGCCTCGGGCGCCCGAGTTGACCATGACCCAGACCGGGTTGGTGGTCGGGAAGTTGTCCACCATCGCCTGGCTGACCTCGGCCCGCGCGCGGGTCCAGATCTCGATCAGCTCGCCACGACGCTCGGCGTCGGTGATGACACCGCGCTCGTACTGGCGCTCGATCTGCCGGGCCTCGTTCTCGTGCCGGTCGAGGATCTCCTGCTTGGCCGGCGGGGTCACCACGTCGTCGATGGCGATCGTGACGCCCGAGCGGGTGGCCCAGCGGAAGCCGGCCGACTTCAGGGCGTCCAGCGTCGCCGCGACCTGCACCTTGGGGTAGCGCTCGGCGAGGTCGTTGACGATCGCCCCGAGCTCCTTCTTCGGCACCTGGTAGTTGACGAAGCGGTAGCCCTCGGGCAGGGCCTCGTTGAACAGCACCCGGCCCAGGCTGGTCTCGACCAGCGCCGGCGCACCCGGGGTCCAGTCCTCGGGCTGCTCCCACGCGGGGTTGACCTTGCCGTTGTCGACGCCGAACACCTCGTCGAGGCGGATCAGCGCCCGCTCCTGCAGACCCAGCGCACCCTTGTCGAAGGCCATGATCGCCTCGGCGGTGGAGCCGTAGGCCGCCGGCGTGCCGCCGTCGGCCTCGTGCCGGCTCGGCACCAGGGTGGTCAGGTGGTACAGGCCCAGCACCATGTCCTGGGTCGGCGCGGTGATCGGGCGACCGTCGGCCGGCGACAGGATGTTGTTGGACGACAGCATCAGGATCCGGGCCTCGGCCTGCGCCTCGGCCGACAGCGGCAGGTGCACCGCCATCTGGTCACCGTCGAAGTCCGCGTTGAACGCGGTGCAGACGAGCGGGTGGATCTGGATGGCCTTGCCCTCGACCAGCTGCGGCTCGAAGGCCTGGATGCCCAGGCGGTGCAGCGTCGGCGCCCGGTTCAGCAGCACCGGGTGCTCGGTGATGACCTCCTCGAGCACGTCCCACACGACCGGTCGCGCCCGCTCCACCATCCGCTTGGCGGACTTGATGTTCTGCGCGTGGTTGAGGTCGACCAGCCGCTTCATGACGAAGGGCTTGAACAGCTCCAGCGCCATCTGCTTGGGCAGGCCGCACTGGTGCAGCTTCAGCTGCGGGCCGACGACGATGACCGAACGGCCGGAGTAGTCGACGCGCTTGCCGAGCAGGTTCTGGCGGAACCGGCCCTGCTTGCCCTTGAGCAGGTCGGACAGCGACTTGAGCGGGCGGTTGCCCGGGCCGGTGACCGGCCGGCCGCGGCGGCCGTTGTCGAACAGCGCGTCCACGGACTCCTGCAGCATCCGCTTCTCGTTGTTCACGATGATCTCGGGCGCGCCGAGGTCGAGCAGCCGCTTGAGCCGGTTGTTCCGGTTGATGACCCGGCGGTACAGGTCGTTCATGTCGCTGGTGGCGAAGCGGCCACCGTCGAGCTGCACCATCGGGCGCAGGTCCGGCGGGATGACCGGCACGCAGTCGAGCACCATGCCCATGGGCGAGTTGCGCGTCTGCTGGAACGCCGCGACGACCTTGAGCCGCTTGAGGGCCCGCAGCTTGCGCTGGCCCTTGCCGCTGCGGATGGTCTCGCGCAGCGAGGTGGCCTCGGCGTCGAGGTCGAAGTCGGCGAGCAGCTTCTGCAGCGCCGCGGCACCCATGCCGCCCTCGAAGTACTCACCGAAGCGGTCGCGCAGCTCGCGGTAGAGGCCCTCGTCGGCGATGAGCTGCTTGACCTCCAGCTTGCGGAAGGTGTCGAGCACCTCCTCGAGGCGGTCGATCTCCCGCTGGGCGCGGTCGCGCAGCTGGCGCATCTCGCGCTCGCCGCCCTCGCGCACCTTACGGCGGACGTCGGACTTGGCGCCCTCGGCCTCGAGCTCGGCGAGGTCTGCCTCCAGCTTCTGCTGGCGGGCCTCCACGTCGGCGTCGCGGCGGTTCTCGAGGTTGTGCTTCTCCGCGCTGATCTCGGCTTCGATGGTGGGGAGGTCGCGGTGGCGCGTCTCGTCGTCGACCGAGGTGATCAGGTAGGCGGCGAAGTAGATGATCTTTTCGAGGTCCTTGGGCGCCAGGTCGAGCAGGTAGCCCAGGCGCGAGGGGACGCCCTTGAAGAACCAGATGTGGGTGACCGGCGCGGCCAGCTCGATGTGGCCCATCCGCTCACGGCGCACCTTGGCGCGGGTCACCTCGACGCCGCAGCGCTCGCAGATGATGCCCTTGAAGCGGACGCGCTTGTACTTGCCGCAGTAGCACTCCCAGTCCCGCGTGGGACCGAAGATCTTCTCGCAGAAGAGACCGTCCTTCTCCGGACGCAGCGTCCGGTAGTTGATGGTCTCGGGCTTCTTCACCTCACCGTGCGACCACTGACGGATGTCGTCACCACTGGCCAGACCGATGCGGAGCTCGTCGAAGAAGTTGACGTCGAGCACTGAGTGGACCCCTTTCCCGGGGACTCGTTACTGCACTTCTTGCTGATGGTCTTGGTTGGCGCCGGCCGGCCCCTGGTCAGCGGGGCCGGCCGGCGGCCGATCACACGTCTTCGACGGACGACGGCTCGCGGCGGGACAGGTCGATGCCCAGCTCCTCCGCGGCCCGGAAGACCTCGTCGTCGGTGTCGCGCAGCTCGATCGCCTGGCCGTCGCCGGAGAGGACCTCCACGTTCAGGCAGAGCGACTGCAGCTCCTTGAGCAACACCTTGAACGACTCCGGGATGCCCGGCTCGGGGATGTTCTCGCCCTTGACGATCGCCTCGTACACCTTGACGCGGCCGAGGATGTCGTCGGACTTGATGGTCAGCAGCTCCTGCAGCGCGTAGGCCGCGCCGTAGGCCTGCATCGCCCAGCACTCCATCTCACCGAAGCGCTGGCCACCGAACTGCGCCTTACCACCCAGCGGCTGCTGCGTGATCATCGAGTAGGGGCCGGTCGACCGGGCGTGGATCTTGTCGTCGACCAGGTGCAGCAGCTTCAGGATGTAGACGTAGCCGACCGAGATCGCCTCGGGGAAGGGCTCCCCGGAGCGGCCGTCGAACAGCCGCGCCTTGCCGGTGGGCTGCACCATCCGGTTGCCGTCGCGGTTCGGGATCGTCGAGCTGAGCAGGCCGACGATCTCCTCCTCGCGGGCGCCGTCGAACACCGGGGTCGCCGTCCGGGTGCCCGGTGCGGCGGCACGCGCGGCCTCCGGCAGGTTGGCCGCCCACTCCGGGGTGCCCTCGACCTGCCAGCCGGACTTGGCGACCCACCCGAGGTGGGTCTCCAGGACCTGGCCGACGTTCATCCGGCCCGGGACGCCCAGCGGGTTCAGCACGATGTCCACCGGGGTGCCGTCCTCGAGGAACGGCATGTCCTCCTGCGGCAGGATCTTCGCGATGACGCCCTTGTTGCCGTGGCGGCCGGCGAGCTTGTCACCGTCGGAGATCTTGCGCATCTGGGCGACGTAGACCCGGATCAGCTCGTTGACGCCGGCGGGCAGCTCGTCGCCGTCCTCGCGCGAGAACACGCGGACGCCGATGACCTTGCCGGACTCACCGTGCTTGACCTTGAGGCTGGTGTCGCGGACCTCGCGGGCCTTCTCACCGAAGATCGCCCGCAGCAGCCGCTCCTCGGGGGTCAGCTCGGTCTCGCCCTTCGGCGTCACCTTGCCGACGAGGATGTCGCCGGGGACGACCTCGGCGCCGATGCGGATGATGCCGCGCTCGTCGAGGTCGGCGAGGACCTCCTCGGAGACGTTCGGGATGTCCCGGGTGATCTCCTCGGCACCGAGCTTGGTGTCACGCGCGTCGACCTCGAACTCCTCGATGTGGATCGAGGACAGGACGTCGTCCTGCACGAGGCGCTGCGACAGGATGATCGCGTCCTCGTAGTTGTGGCCCTCCCACGGCATGAAGGCGACGAGCAGGTTCTTGCCCAGCGCCATCTCGCCCTCGTCGGTGCACGGCCCGTCGGCGATGACCTGGCCGACCTCGACCCGCTGGCCCTCGTCGACGACGGGGGTCTGGTTGATCGAGGTGCCCTGGTTCGAGCGGCGGAACTTCAGCAGCCGGTAGGTCTGCCGGGTGCCGTCGTCGGCCATGACGGTGATGTAGTCGGCGGTGGAGTCCTCGACCACACCGGCCTTCTCGGCCACGACCACGTCGCCGGCGTCGACGGCGGCCCGCAGCTCCATGCCGGTGCCGACCAGCGGCGCCTCGCTGCGCAGCAGCGGGACGGCCTGACGCTGCATGTTGGCGCCCATGAGCGCGCGGTTGGCGTCGTCGTGCTCGAGGAACGGGATCATCGCCGTCGCGACCGAGGTCATCTGCCGCGGCGAGACGTCCATGTAGTCGACGCTCTCCGGCGCGAGGTAGTCGACCTCGCCGCCCTTGGTGCGGACCAGGACGCGGTCCTCGGCGAACCGGCCCTGGGCGTCCAGCGGCGAGTTGGCCTGGGCGACGACGAAGCGGTCCTCCTCGTCGGCGGTCAGGTAGTCGATCGTGTCGGTGACGACGCCGTTCTGGACCCGGCGGTACGGGGTCTCGATGAAGCCGAAGGCGTTCACCCGGCCGTACGCCGACAGCGAGCCGATCAGGCCGATGTTCGGACCCTCGGGGGTCTCGATCGGGCACATCCGGCCGTAGTGGCTCGGGTGCACGTCGCGGACCTCCATGCCGGCCCGCTCACGGGACAGACCACCCGGGCCCAGCGCCGACAGGCGGCGCTTGTGGGTCAGGCCCGCGAGGGGGTTGGTCTGGTCCATGAACTGGGACAGCTGGCTGGTGCCGAAGAACTCCTTGATGGAGGCGACGACCGGCCGGATGTTGATCAGGGTCTGCGGCGTGATCGCCTCGACGTCCTGCGTCGTCATCCGCTCGCGGACGACGCGCTCCATGCGGGAGAGGCCGACCCGGACCTGGTTCTGGATGAGCTCGCCGACGGTGCGCAGCCGCCGGTTGCCGAAGTGGTCGATGTCGTCGACGCCGTGGTCGGGCTCGCCCGCGTGCAGGCGCACCACGTACTCGATGGTGGCGACGATGTCGTCCTCGGTCAGCGTCAGCGTGCCCTGGGGGACGTCGACGCCGAGCTTCTTGTTGACCTTGTAGCGGCCGACCTTGGCCAGGTCGTAGCGCTTGGCGTTGAAGAACAGGTTCTCCAGCAGCGCCTGGGCGCTCTCCCGCGTCGGCGGCTCGCCCGGCCGCAGCTTGCGGTAGATGTCCAGCAGCGCCTCGTCCTGCCCGGCGATGTGGTCCTTCTCGAGGGTGGCGAGCACCGTGGGCGACCACTGGAAGTGCTCGCGGATGCGGTCCTCGGTCCAGCCCAGCGCCTTGAGCAGCACGGTGACCGGCTGGCGGCGCTTGCGGTCGATGCGGACGCCGACGGTGTCGCGCTTGTCGACGTCGAACTCCAGCCACGCACCGCGGCTGGGGATGACCTTGGCGCTGAAGACGTCCTTGTCGGAGGTCTTGTCCAGGGTCTTGTCGAAGTAGACGCCCGGGCTGCGGACCAGCTGCGAGACGACGACGCGCTCGGTCCCGTTGATGACGAAGGTGCCCTTGTTCGTCATGATCGGGAAGTCGCCCATGAACACCGTCTGGCTCTTGATCTCGCCGGTGGTGTTGTTCATGAACTCGGCGGTGACGAACAGCGGCGCCGCGTAGGTCATGTCCTTGTCCTTGCACTCCTCGAGGGACGCCTTGACGTCCTCGAAGCGCGGGTTGGAGAAGGACAGCGACATCGAGCCGCTGAAGTCCTCGATCGGGGAGATCTCCTCGAGGATCTCGGCCAGGCCGCCGACGGCGTCGGCCTGCTCCTCCGGGGAGAGGGTGGCCCGCCACTCGGGGCTGCCGATCAGCCAGTCGAACGAGGCGGTCTGCAGGGCCAGGAGGTCCGGCACCTCGAGCGGCTCGGAGATCTTGGCGAACGAGACGCGCAGCGGCGCGCCCGGGATCTTCTGCTGGTCGGCCTCACCGGTGCGGGGGCCGGTCTGGGGGGCCTGCGACTGCTGGCCGTAGGGCCCGGAGTCGGTCGTGCGAGGGTTGATGCTGGTGGGGCGAGAGCCTGCCAAGATGCGTCCTTCCAAGGACCTCACGACGTGCGGGCGGTGGGTGCTGGTTCGTCCTGGGTCGTCGTCGGTAATGGCGGGGCTGTCCGCGTTCGTCCTGCCCGGACGGTCGATGGGCATCCGGAGGACGGGTTCCCCCGGGCACCCCAGGCGACCCGTCTCGGCGGGCAAGCAGTCAGGGGGCAGCGCAACAGAGAACCTTACCCCTGCTGGAGCAGGCTGTCCACGTCGGGGGTCCGCGCGCGAGGGGGACCACACCCGGCAGGGGCAGCCGGCCAGCGGGGCCGGGTCGGGCCGTCGTCGACGGCTCGCCCATGATGCCAGTCCCGGGGCGGCCGTGGGGCCGCCACGCCCGGGATGATCCCGGGAAAGACCCCGAGCAGGACCCCGTCCGGCCCCGGCGGCGGGCCGCGGCCCCGCCGTCCGCACCGATGTCCTCCGCACCGGAGCTGGGGTCCGGCGCACGGACGACGCAGGGGCCGCCCTCCGGGTGGAGGACGGCCCCTGCGGGTCGTGCGGGGTGGTGCATCACCCGGCGAGCGCCGGGTGCCGGGTCACTTGACGGTGACGGTGGCGCCGGCGCCCTCGAGAGCGGCCCGGGCCTTCTCGGCGGCGTCCTTGTCGACCTTCTCCAGGATCGGCTTCGGCGCGCCGTCGACCAGGTCCTTGGCCTCCTTGAGGCCGAGCGAGGTCAGGCCGCGCACCTCCTTGATGACCTGGATCTTCTTGTCGCCGGCGCTCTCGAGGATGACGTCGAACTCGTCCTGCTCCTCGGCGGCCGGGGCGCCGCCGTCGCCGGCACCGGCGGCCGGGGCGGCCGCGACGGCGACCGGAGCAGCGGCGGTGACCTCGAAGGTCTCCTCGAACTGCTTCACGAAGTCGGACAGCTCGAGCAGCGTCATCTCCTTGAACGCGTCGAGCAGCTCCGCGGTGGACAGCTTGGCCATGATCTCTCCTTCTGGGGTCAGTCGGTGCTGGCCGCAGCGTCCGCGGCGTCAGCGGTGTCGGTGGTGGTGTCAGCAGCAGCGGTGTCGACCGCGGAGTCGGCGCCCTCGGCGGGCTTCTTCTCCTGCAGCGCGGCGGCCAGCCGGGCGACCTGGGACAGCGGGGCCTGGAACAGGCCCGCGGCCTTGCTGAGGTTGCCCATCATGGCGCCGGCCAGCTTGGCCAGCAGGACCTCGCGCGGCTCGACGTCGGCGAGGGCGGTGACCTCGGCCGGGCCGACCGTGCGGCCCTCGACCACGCCGCCCTTGACGACGAGCAGCGGGTTGGTGCGCGCGAAGTCACGGATGGCCTTGGCCGCGGTGACCGGGTCGCCCTCGATGAAGGCGATCGCGGTCGGGCCGTTGAGCAGCGGCGCCAGGTCGGCGTGGCCGACCTGCTCCGCGGCCCGCTTCGTCAGGGTGTTCTTGACGACGGCGTAGCTGCTGCCCTCACCGAGGGAACGGCGCAGCTGGGTCAGCTGGGCCACGGTCAGCCCGCGGTACTCCGTGAGCACCGCTGCGCTGGACGACTGGAACCGCTCGGTGATCTCGTCGATCACCGCGGCCTTCGCCTGCGTGGGCATGGGCCTCCTCTCGTCTGTCGGGCCGACCACCGGCCGGTGCACGACGGCGGGCGATCAACCGGGCCCGGAGACGAGGAACGCCCCGGCGCAGGCGCACGGGGCGAAGAACGCGGGCACACGGCGCCGCGCCGATCGAACCGTCCTCCTGCGCGGGCCGCCCGGAGTCCGGGACCTTCGATCGCACGCGGACGTGCGACGACCAGCGGTCGTGGGGGGAACGGGCCCAGCATACATCCGGTCGAGTCGACGCCGCCGTCCTCACCCGGACGCGGCCGGGGCAGCCACCCCGGGTGCCCGCAACGCACGAGGGCCCCGCCGCGCGGTGCGCGGCGGGGCCCTCGGGACCGTCCGTGGGTGGCTCCCTCGCAGGGGGCGAGGGGGTCCTTGCTCAGGCGGTGGGCTCGTCCACCGTCAGGTTGCGGGTGCGGTTGGGGTCGACCGGGATGCCCGGGCCCATGGTGGTGGAGATGGTGACCTTCTTCACGTACCGGCCCTTGGCAGCCGCCGGCTTGGCGCGGAGCACCTCGTCGAGGGCCGCGGCGTAGTTCTCCACCAGCTTGGTCTCGTCGAACGAGGCCTTGCCGATCACCAGGTGCAGGTTGGCCTGCTTGTCGACGCGGAAGTTGATCTTCCCGCCCTTGATGTCGTTGACCGCCTTGGTGACGTCGGGGGTCACCGTGCCGGTCTTCGGGTTCGGCATCAGGCCGCGCGGGCCGAGGATGCGCGCGATCCGGCCGACCTTGGCCATCTGGTCCGGGGTGGCGATCGCGGCGTCGAAGTCCAGGAAGCCGCCCTGGATGCGCTCGATCAGGTCGTCGGAGCCGACGACGTCGGCGCCGGCGGCCTCGGCCTCGGCGGCCTTGTCACCGGTCGCGAAGACGATGACGCGGGCGGTCTTGCCGGTGCCGTGCGGCAGGTTCACCGTGCCGCGGACCATCTGGTCGGCCTTGCGCGGGTCGACGCCCAGGCGCATGGCCACCTCGACGGTGGCGTCGTAGGCCGTCGGCGACGTCTCCTTGGCCAGGGTGGCCGCCTGCAGCGGGGTGTAGAGGTTCTCGCGGTCGACCTTCGCCGCGACCTCGCGGTACTTCTTGCCGTGCTTCGCCATGGTGGTTCCCCTCCCCCAGCACCTCGGCCGGGAGTCGTGTGGTGCACGGGCCTGGCGGGGCCCTCCCACTGGTGCTCGAGCGGGTCCCTCGTGGGACCCGCTGGTGGAACGCCGCCGGAGCCCGGCGGCTTCCCTCAGCCCTGGACGGTGATGCCCATCGACCGGGCGGTGCCGGCGATGATCTTCTCCGCCTCGTCGAGGGAGTTGGCGTTCAGGTCCTGCATCTTGGTCTGCGCGATCTCGCGGACCTGGTCCCGCGTCACGGTGGCGACCTTGGTCTTGTGCGGCTCGCCGGAGCCCTTCTCCACGCCGGCCGCCTTGAGCAGCATGCGGGCCGCGGGCGGGGTCTTGGTGACGAAGGTGAACGAGCGGTCCTCGTAGACCGAGATCTCGACCGGGATCACGTTGCCGCGCTGCGACTCCGTGGCGGCGTTGTACGCCTTGCAGAACTCCATGATGTTGACGCCGTGCTGGCCCAGCGCCGGACCGACGGGCGGCGCGGGGGTGGCCGCACCGGCGTTGATCTGGAGCTTGATGACCGCGGTCAACCGCTTCCTGGGGGGCATGACTTCCTTCTGTCTCCTCGTGGACGAGTCGGTGCGGTTCGGCCCTCGCTGCAGGGGCCCGCCGCGAGCGTGCGAGCGGTGGGGGCAGCGAGGTCCTACAGCTTCTGGACCTGGTTGAACGACAGCTCGACCGGCGTCTCGCGGCCGAAGATGGAGACCAGCACCTGCAGCTTCTGCTGCTCGGCGTTGATCTCGTTGATCGTGGCCGGGAGGGTGGCGAACGGGCCGTCCATGACGGTGACCGACTCGCCGACCTCGAAGTCGACGACGGTGGTCGGGGCGGCCGTGGTGGCGGTGCTCGTCGTTTCCGCCGCCTTGGTCGTCTGCGGGCCGGCCGCGGGGGCGAGCAGGCTGACGACCTCGTCGATGCTCAGCGGCGAGGGGCGTGACGTCGCCCCGACGAAGCCGGTGACGCCGGGGGTGTTGCGCACCGCGCCCCAGGACTCGTCGTTGAGGTCCATGCGGACGAGGAGGTAGCCGGGCAGCTTCTTCCGGTTGACCTGGGTGCGCTTGCCGTTCTTGATCTCGGTGACCTCCTCGGTGGGCACCTCGATCTGGAAGATGTAGTCCTCCATGTCCAGCGACTGGATGCGCGACTCCAGGTTGGTCTTCACCTTGTTCTCGTAGCCGGCGTACGAGTGGATGACGTACCAGTCGCCGAACTGGCCGCGCAGCACCTTGCGCATCGCCTCGGCCGGGTCGGCCTCCTCGTCGTCCTCGGTCTGGTCGCCCAGCCCGTCGAGGTCGGAGGACTCCGCCGGAGCGGCCAGCGGGTCGGTGGTCAGGCTGTCGGGGTCACCGCTCTCCACGTCGGGCGCCACGTCGGCCACGCCGGTGAGGGCGTCCTGGTCGGCGGTGTCGACGGAGCCCTCGGCAGCCCCGGTCTCGCCGGCGCCGGTCTCGACGTCCGCGGTGCCGCGCACGTCGAAGCGGGCGTCGTCGAGGTCGGTGGCCGGGACGGCGCTGTCGGTCTCGAAGGGCTCGCGGGGGTCGGTCACGGTGTCTCTTCCTTGTCGGTGGTGCAGGCGCGGGTGGGCTCAGCCGAAGACGGCGAGCACGCCCTGGGCGAAGAGGAGGTCCAGGCCGGCCACCAGCGCGACGATGAAGGCCACGAAGACGATGACGACGGTCGTGTAGGTGATCAGCTCCCGGCGCCCCGGCCAGATGACCTTGCGGAGCTCGGCGACGACCTCGCGGAGGAACCGGCGGATGCTGCGCCGCTGCCGCGCCTCGGCGGCGCGGTCACGCTCGGCGGCGGCCCGCGACCGGGTCGGACCGCTCTCGGCGGGTCGCGACGGCGTGCGCTCGCGGGCGGCCCGGCGGGAGCGGGGGGCCGGCTCGTCGTCCTCGTCGTCCCCGGCGGTGATCCGGCCGCCGCGGCGGGCACCGGTCTGCCGCGCCGCCACGACCTTGTCCTCGTCGCTCTCGGCCTCGGCGGCGACCTCGGCCTCGGCGGCCTCCAGCTCGGCGGCGTCGGCCACGCCCGGCGCCTCGCGGTCGAGCTGCTCGTCGGTCAGCTCGGCGTCGGAGGCGGCGCGGGGGTCGCCCTCGCGTGCCGGCTTCTCGTCGCTCACTGCGCCTCGCTCGCCTCGCTGGTGGTGGCCGTTGTCCTCGGGCCGACGGTCGGTGGTCGTGCTGTCGTGCGGGTCGTGCACGTCGCCGCCGGGGAGCCGGCGGCACGGGCAGGGGTGACAGGACTTGAACCTGCAGCCTGCGGTTTTGGAGACCGCTGCTCTGCCAATTGAGCTACACCCCTTGGAGGACCCCGCCCTCCCCACCCCTCGCGAGCTCAGGGTGGGACCCGGGACGGGGCCGCCCGGGACCGCGTGACCCGCTCCGCGCGGCACCGTTCCCCGCGAGGGGTTCCGGGGCACGCCGGTGGCGGGGTCAGTGGCCCCAGGGCAGCCAGTGTACGGGACCGCGGAGGACGCCGACCAACGTGCCGGGCGGGGACTCCTGACGCGTCGGGCGGAAGGGGCGCCGGCGGGGTCGCGCCGGGATCGGAGGCGACCGCGCACACCGGCCTCCGACATGATGGGGCCATGACCGCCGTCTCCCCCTCGGAGTCCGCTGCCCCGTCCCCCGGGCCATCGCCCGCCGACCGGCGCATCTCCCGCCGCATCGCCGCGATCGCCGAGTCGGCGACGCTGGCGGTGGACGCCAAGGCCAAGGCGCTCAAGGCCGCGGGCAAGCCGGTGATCGGCTTCGGCGCCGGCGAGCCGGACTTCCCCACGCCGGACTACATCGTCGAGGCCGCCGTCGCTGCCTGCCGCCAGCCGGCGATGCACCGCTACACCCCCGCGGGCGGGCTGCCGGCGCTCAAGGAGGCGATCGTCGCCAAGACCGCGCGCGACTCGGGGCTGCAGGTCACCCCGGCGAACGTGCTGGTGACCAACGGCGGCAAGCAGGCCGTGTACGAGGCCTTCGCCACGATGCTCGACCCGGGCGACGAGGTGCTGCTGCCCGCGCCGTACTGGACCACCTACCCCGAGGCGATCGCCCTGGCCGGGGGCGTGCCGGTGCCGGTCGTGGCCGACGAGGAGAGCGGCTACCTGGTGTCGGTGGCCCAGCTCGAGGCCGCCCGGACGCCGCGCACCAAGGTCCTGCTGTTCTGCTCGCCGTCCAACCCGACCGGCGCGGTGTACCCGCCGGAGCTGGTCGAGGAGATCGGCCGCTGGGCGTACGAGCACGGGCTGTGGGTGCTCACCGACGAGATCTACGAGCACCTCACCTACGACGGCGCGACGGCGCCGTCGATGCCGGTCGTCGTCCCGGAGCTCGCCGACCGCTGCGTCGTCGTCAACGGGGTCGCCAAGACCTACGCGATGACCGGCTGGCGGGTGGGCTGGGTCGTCGGGCCCGCCGACGTCGTCAAGGCCGCCACGAACCTGCAGTCGCACGCCACCTCGAACGTGGCCAACGTGTCGCAGGCGGCCGCGGTCGCCGCGCTGACCGGTGACCTGTCGGCCGCGGCCACGATGCGGGAGGCCTTCGACCGGCGGCGGCGCACGATCGTGTCGATGCTGCGCGAGATCCCCGGGGTGGCCTGCCCCGAGCCGCGCGGCGCCTTCTACGTCTACCCGTCGGTCAAGGCCCTGCTGGGCCGGCCGATCGCCGGCCGGATGGCGGCGGACAGCGTGCAGCTGGCCGAGATCGTCCTCGAGGAGGCGGAGGTCGCCGTCGTCCCCGGGGAGGCCTTCGGCACACCGGGCTACCTGCGGATGTCCTACGCCCTCGGCGACGACGACCTGGTCGAGGGCGTGACCCGGATGCAGCGACTGCTCGGCTCGGCCGGCTGAGCAGGACGAGGCCCTCCTACTCGTCGAGGGCGCCTGCCTCGGTGAGGACGTCGAGCGCCGCGGGCAGGTCCTCCAGCGCTCGTGCGACGTCGTCCGGCGTGGCGATCGTCCACGCGTTGGCGTCGACGTAGCAGCGCAGGGCGGCGTCGAACGCCTCGGCGCCCGCGGCCTCGCGGGCGGTCACGAGCGCGGCGCCGCCCTTGCCGTACACCCGGCGGAGGTACTCCGCGGCGCTGTCGAACTGGTCCATCGCGGCGCCCACCTCACCGGGCGTGCCCAGCGCCCCCGCCGCGGCCTCCTCGGACACCGGGAAGGTGACGGACTCGGCGTAGGTGGCGAACGCCTCGTCCAGCCACGGATCGCGGAACTGGGAGTCGCCGACCATCCCGTAGAACCACATGTGCGCGACCTCGTGGAGCAGCACGCGCCGGTCGGCGCCGGCCAGCAGGATCGAGCTCGGGTACTCGATGCCGCCCCCCTCGATCGGCAGCAGCGGCACGGTGAGCGTGGCGTACGGGAAGGGGCCGAAGCGGGTCTCGAGCTGGTCGATCGCGGCGAGGGTCCACGCGGTGAGCTCCCGGGCCGGGACGTCCGCGCCCGGCAGCACGCCGGTCGTGACCTCGACCCCGCCCCCGCCGGTGGCGCTCGCGGTGTCGAACTCCCCCACGGCGACGCTCACGTCCCGGGCGACCGGCTCGACCGAGGTCCAGGTGCGCCGGCCGTCCTGCGGCGCGGCGGGTGCGGCCTGGTCGCCGGTCATGAGCACGGTGAGCGCCTCGGGGACCGAGACCCGGACGGTCGTCTCGGCGACGGGGCTCGTCGCGGTCTCGCCCGGGAGGCCGACGAACGGGTCGCGGGCCCAGCCGACACCGGGCTGCCAGGCCAGCAGCGGCGCGCCGCTGGCCCACCAGGAGACGCCGTCGGCCGCGCCCACCCGCTCGAAGTCGCCCTCCCCGAGGGTGAGCGTGAAGTCCAGGGCCACCTCGGTCGCCTCCCCGGCAGGGAGCTCCCCGTCCAGCCGGACGACGAACAGGCCACCCGGGCCGTCGGCCCCGGCCTCCTCGTAGCCACTGCCGGCGACGTCGTCCCCGCGCGCGGCGTCGACGACCAGGCGGTTGCCGGCCGCGGCCGGCCCGGGCCCGTTGGGGACCAGCCGGAAGACCAGCTCGTCGGTGGGCAGGTCGGGGGTGAAGACGACGGTCTCGGTGCCGGTGACCGTGCGCAGGCCGTCGTCCAGCCGGAGGTCCAGCTCGACGACCGGCCGGTCGGGGTCGGGCTCGGCGCGCTGTGCGCAGTCCTCCTCGGCCGGCGTGGTGGCGGGCGGCGGGACCGACCGCTCGGCGGCGAGGGTGTCGACGAAGGATGCTCCGCAGCCGGGGAGCAGCAGGACGGCACCGAGCGCGAGCAGGGGCCGCCGCGCGGTCACGCCAGCTGGACGGTGGCGCGGGCCAGCGAGAGCACCTTCTCGCCGCCGCTGGTGACGGTCAGGTCGACGCGGGCGCGGCCGTCCTCGCCCAGGGCGCCGACCTTGCCGCGGACGGTCACCCGGGCACCGGTGCCGTCGTCGGGGACGACGACCGGCCGACCGAACCGCACGTGGTACTCGACCAGCGCGCCCGGGTCGCCGGCCCAGGCGGTGACCGCGCGCGCGGCCAGCGCCATGGTGAGCATCCCGTGCGCGATGACGCCGGGCAGGCCGACCTCGGTGGCCACCCGCTCGTTCCAGTGGATGGGGTTGAAGTCACCGGAGGCGCCGGCGTAGCGGACGAGGTCGGCCCGCGTGACGGGATAGGTCTGCTCGGGCAGCTCGGTGCCGACGGCGACGTCGGCGGCCCGCACCGTGGCGGTCACCGTGCCCTCCCTTCGCTCCCGCCCGGCGGAGCCGGCGGTGCTGCGGAGTCGCTCACGCGGTCCCCCGGGCGACGAGCATCGAGGTGGCCGCGCAGACCGGCTCGCCGTCCTCCGTGGCGACGTCCACGCGGGTGGTGAGCAGGTCGTTGCCGCCGACGCTGCGCACGGCCTCGATGACGGGCGTGGCGACGAGACGGTCACCGGCGCGGATGGGCCGGTGGTGGGTGAAGCGCTGCTCGCCCTGGACGACGCGGCTGTAGTCGAGTGCGACGTCGGGGTCCTCGACGACGACACCGGCCGCCGAGAGCGTCAGGGCGATGGCGAAGGTGGGCGGGGCGATCACGTCGGGGTACCCGGCCGCGCGGGCGGCCTCGGGGTCCCGGTGCACCGGGTCGGCCGCACCGATGGCGTCGGCGAACTCGGCGATCTTCTGCCGGCCGACCTCGTAGACGGCGGAGGGCGGGTAGCTGCGCCCGACCAGTGCCGGATCGAGCGCCATGCTCCCGCCCTCCCTCTCGACGACGCGCTGGCTCAGCACGTCCCTGCGGTGGCTCGAGACCGCGTCAGCGGGTCTCGCGGTGCACGGTGTGCTTGCGGTCCTTGGGGCAGAACTTCTTCAGCTCGAGCCGGTCGGGGTCGTTCCGCCGGTTCTTGCGCGTGATGTAGTTCCGGCTCTTGCACTCCTGGCAGGCCAGGGTGATCTTCGGACGGATGTCGGTGGCTGCCACGGGGCGCTCCTCGCCTTGTCGGGACCGGGCCGGGCCCGGGACGCGCGAGCGGGTGCCCGCACGGTGCTGCAACACGCCGACGGACCCCGGGTGAGCGGGGTCCGTCGAGAGTAGCGGTGACCGGATTTGAACCGGTGACACAGCGATTATGAGCCGCTTGCTCTGCCTGGCTGAGCTACACCGCCGGACGTGACCGTGCGACCCGGTCTCGGCAACCGGGCCGAGCGGCCACTGTGTTGTTCCAGAGCCCCTTTACGGAATCGAACCGTAGACCTTCTCCTTACCATGGAGACGCTCTGCCGACTGAGCTAAAGGGGCGGGCTTCGAGCCGTCAGGAACTCTACCTGACGCCTCGAGGGGTCTGTCGCAGGGGGGTCCCGGCGTGCTCAGGAGCGCACGAACAGGCGCCGGTGCGGCGTGCCGGGGACAGCGGAGCGCACGCCGGTGCGGGCCAGGATCCAGCTCTCCAGCCGCTGGTCGGGCAGCGGCCGGCTGACCAGGAAGCCCTGCAGCTTGTCGCAGCCCATCTCGGCCAGCAGGTTGCGCGTCAGCTCGTCCTCGACGCCCTCGGCGACGACCCGCAGGCCCAGGTTGTGCGCCAGCTCGATGATCGAGCGGGCGATGAACGACTCGCCCTGGCTGGTGGCCATCCCCAGCACGAAGGACTTGTCGATCTTCACCTCGTCGATGGGCAGCTGGCGCAGCTGGGACAGCGAGGAGTAGCCGGTGCCGAAGTCGTCCATGGACAGCCGCAGGCCCAGGGCGTGCAGGTCGGCCAGGACGGTGCCGCTGCGCACCGAGTCGTCGACGACGCTGCCCTCGGTGAGCTCCAGGATCAGCAGCTCGCCGGGGACGGCGTGGCGGCGCAGGGCGCGCCGCACCCGGTCGACCAGGTCGGGCTCGGTGAGGCAGCGGGCCGAGAGGTTGACCGCCACCGACAGCGCGATGTCCTGGTCCAGCCACCTCCGGCAGCGGGCCAGCGCCAGGTCGAGCACGTAGTCGGTCAGGAGGCCGATCCGGCCGATCTGCTCGGCCAGGTGGATGAACTCGTCGGGCGCGATCGACCCGTAGCGCGGGTGCGCCCAGCGCACCAGGGTCTCCACCGAGACGATGTCGGAGGTGCGGGCGTCGATGATCGGCTGGAAGACGACGCTGATGTCGCCGTCGGCCATGGCCTGCTCGAGCTCGGTGCCCAGCTGCAGTCGGCGCAGGCTCTGCTGGTCGAGCACCGGGTGGTAGCTGGCCACGCCGCTCTTGCCGGCGCCGGCGAGCAGGGCGACGTCGGCCCGTTGCATGAGCGTGCCGGCGTCCGTGCCGTGCACCGGCGCGGCGGCGACGCCGATGGTCAGCGTCACCTCGAGGTCCAGGCCGGCGACCCGGGCGCGGGTCGAGGTCGCCTCACGCAGCCGGCGCGCGGCCCGCTCGG
Source organism: Geodermatophilus siccatus (assembly GCF_900103785.1). Classification (GTDB taxonomy): domain Bacteria; phylum Actinomycetota; class Actinomycetes; order Mycobacteriales; family Geodermatophilaceae; genus Geodermatophilus; species Geodermatophilus siccatus. The sequence continues at coordinate 620,204 of NZ_FNHE01000001.1, forward strand.
TCGCCGGCAGCGACAGCCCGGGCAGCAGGACGGCGAACTGCTCGCCCTCCATGCGGGCCAGGAGCGCCTGCGGCGGCGCGTGCTCCCGCAGCAGGCCGGCGGTGACCAGCAGCAGCTCGTCGCTGGCCGCGTGGCCGAGCGTGTCGGTGACCTCGGCGTAGTTGTCCAGCGAGGCGAGGATGAGGCCTGCCCGCCCGGCGACCGGGTCCTCGGCGAGCAGCTGGTCGATCTCGGCCGCGAGCCGCTGCCGGTTGGGCAGGCCGGTGAGCCGGTCGTGGTCGGCGTCGTAGCGGATCTGGGTCAGCAGCTGCTGCTGCCGGATCGCGGCGTTGACGTGCGTGAGCATCGACTCCAGGGCCGCCCGGTCCCCGTCGCCGAACGTGACGACGTCGTTCCGTCGGTCGCAGACCTCGAGATAGCCCGGTTCTCCTGCAGCGGTGGTCACCGGCGCGGCGAGGACCTCCTCGGCACCCCGCCTGGACAGGGCAGCCACCTCGGCCTCCGTGGCCCGGGCGAGCGAGGTCAGGACCGGGCCGCCGCCATGGGTCCCCTCGGTGGCCCGCCGGCGGAAGAGGTCGTCGGGGTCACCGGGGCCGTCGTACCAGGCACGGCCGTCCTCCGCCGCGACGAGCAACCGCGGCTCCTCGTCCAGGTACGGCGGCAGCCACAGGGCCACGCGGTCGGCGTTGAGCAGCTCCTTGACGGCTTCGACGATCTGCCGGGTCCCGTCCGGCTGGGAGCTGACCTGCTCCACACGCCGGGCGAACTCGTAGACCCGCTCGAGGATCTGGCTCTCGCGCGTGACCGCGCCGAACCGGCGGTACAGGAGGGCCAGGGTGAGCACGAGGGGCAGGATGAGGAGCCACGACCACGGGGTGACGTGGACCAGGAGCAGCAGGGCGAGGCCCACGACGACGGCCATGGGACTGACCAGGACGACGGGGATGAGCAGACTGGCCCAGAGGGCCCGCCCGGGGTAGCCCTGCGTGAGCGTGATGGCGGCCGCGAGGCACAGCGCGCCGACCACGTTCGCCGCGAAGATGGCCACCAGGTAGAAGAGCCAGGTCGCGGGCGAGGAGATCGCCCCCACGGGCACGAGGTCGAGGACCACGACGGCCACGCAGGCCTCGAGGACGGACATGCCGACGTTGAAGGTGCCCTTGGCAGCCGGGTAGTGCTGCGCGACCAGGACGGCACCCACAGCGGCCCCTCGCGCCAGAGCCGCCCACGTCCCGCCGATCTCGACGAGCGCCACCACGAGGGCGAGCTCGCTCGCGGACCATGCGACGCCCTGTCCGCGGAACTCGAACTGGACGCTGAACACCTCGGCGGCCACCATGCCGGCGAAGACCAGGACGAAGAGGCGGAGATCGAAGGCCTCGGTGTGGTGCGGCACTATCGTCGCCACGGCGATCAGCGCAACAGCGACCACGGCGGCGGCGGCGAACCAGGGGTTCCGCAACGCCGACACCCGGATCGCCTTGCGGACCTCAGCATTCGCCACTGATGACCTGCGTTCGTAGGGGCTGGACAAACAGGCCGAGGCTAGCAGCGGCAGAGCCCGGATCCAGCTCTCCTCACCCGGCCGAGGGGGGTGGCCCCAGCGGCCACCCCCTCCGGGCCGCGCAGCTCAGCTCTGCGCGTCGCGGTTCCAGCGACCGCCGCGGTTCCACCGGCCACCCCGGTTCCACCGGCCACCCCGGTTCCACCGGCCACCGCGCTGCACGTCGTTGCTCATGACGCCTCCTCAGGCATGAAGGACTGCTCGAAAATGCGGGCAGACATCCAGGCGCGGGGGCAGAGCGTCATTCGGTACGGACCGCGCCGGAGAGATTGCTGCCCGTCACCCATTGGAGGCAAGCACCGTTACTCATCCCGACACAACCAGGTGTCATGCCGTCACACACTGTGGCGACATGTGACCCTGTGTACCTCGATCGGGGTACACGTGGGCCTCCTGCGCCAGCAGGGAAAGGAGGGTCGGCCGGAGCCCGGGCCCGTCGGCGTGTCGCGGTGGGTCCACAGACCCGGGCGCGGCCTACCGGCGTTCCCCCGATCGGGTCCACAGCCCTCCACAGCGCCGTCCACAGCTCGTGGACAGGTCGGGCAGCCACCTACGCTGCGCCGCGTGCGACGGGACGGGGACGACGCCGAGCGCGGCTCGACGCTGCCTCTGGTCCTGGTGTGCTGGCTGGTGGCCGCGCTCATGGCGTTCGGCGCGATCGCCGCATCCGACGCGTTCCTCGAGCAGCAGCAGGTGCAGTCGGTCTGCGACGGCGCCGCACTGGCAGCGGCCAACGCCACCGACGAGGCGGCCCTCTACGCCACCGGCGTCGGGACGACGCTGCCGCTGACCCGGGCCAGCACGCAGGCGGCCGTGGCCGACCAGCTGGCCGACGGCGGGACGGCGCTGCACTCCTGGTCCACCGAGACCGACGGGGTCGAGGTCACGGTGCGGTGCACGCGCTACGTGGAGATCGCGTTCGGCTGGCTCTTCCTCGGCGGGCAGCCACTGGAGCGCACCGCCGTCGCCGGCGCCCGCTCCCCGACCACCCCCTGAGACGCGCCCTTCCCACCGACGGCAGCGGCCCCCGACCTCTGCCGAGGTCGGGGGCCGCGTGTACCGGGTGGCGGGTGAAGGATTCGAACCTTCGTAGGCTAAGCCGACGGATTTACAGTCCGCTCCCATTGGCCACTCGGGCAACCCGCCGTGGTGGTACCGGGAGATCGTACAAGACAGCGGAGACCGGCCTCGGTGGTGGCTCCAGGGACGCACCGCGACCGGTGGACGACAGAGGACAAGGAGCAACCGACACATGGCCGACTCGTCGTTCGACGTGGTGAGCAAGGTCGACCGCCAGGAGGTCGACAACGCCCTCAACCAGGCCGCCAAGGAGCTGTCGCAGCGCTTCGACTTCCGCGGTACCAACGCGACCATCGCCTGGGCCGGCGAGGAGGGCGTCACCCTGCAGGCCGACACCGAGGAGCGGGTCTCGGCCGCGCTCGAGGTGTTCAAGGAGAAGCTGGTCAAGCGGAACATCTCGCTGAAGTCGCTCGACGCCGGGGAGCCGCAGTCCTCCGGGAAGTCCTACAAGATCGGGGCCCGCATCAAGCAGGGCATCGAGTCCGACACGGCCAAGAAGATCGCCAAGATCATCCGAGACGAGGGACCCAAGGGCGTCCAGGCCCAGATCCAGGGCGACCAGCTGCGGGTCAGCGGCAAGAAGCGCGACGACCTGCAGGCGGTCCAGCAGCTGCTGCGCAGCAAGGACCTCGACGTCGCCCTGCAGTTCGACAACTACCGCTGACCTGCCACGTCCCTGCAGGTCCGGGCGTCGTCACACCGTCTCGGTCCGGGGGGCCGCACGTGCGTCCAGCGCGGCGGCCACCAGGTCGCCGGCTGCGGCGCGCGTGCGGTCCTCGGCCGTGGGCCAGAGGTCGCGTAGACGCCGAACGTGATCGTCGCCGAGGAGGGCCCGAGAGCCCGCTGCACGGTGACCACGTCATAGTCGGACGCGATGAGCCCGCCGGCGTAGGTTTGGGCGATCAGCTCGGCAGGGGCGTGGACGACCCGCTCGGGCACGAACCCGGGCGCCACGAGCTCGCTCGTCGAGTTGGTCCCACCCTGCAGCTGGTGGCGGACGGAGGTCGTCCGACGCAGGAAGTCGACGTCCTCCAGGCGCAGCCCGGCGAGGGCGCACACGGCGATGAACGGCCGGAACAAGGTCGAGGCGACGTCGAGCGCTCGCCCCACCTCCTCGACGGCGGGGCTCGTCATGGCCACTGCAGCCTCGCGTGCCCTCGCCAGCGGCACGCCGGCCGACGGATCGGCGTTGATCATCCGGTCGACGACGGCGGCCCGCATGGCCATGCGGACGTAGCCGTACCGGGTACGGATCGTGCTGGGGGGCGAGCCCGGTTCGCCCCCCAGCGCCGGCGGGCTGGGACATGGCCGTGACCCTGAACACTCCGATCGAGGACGTCTGGACCGCTGCAGAGCCGTACTGGCTGAACCATGTGTCCAGCAACGACCGGTCTCCGAGTCAGAGATTCTCCCGCGTAGATGACGGTTGACCTGCGCGGTGTTCTCCGAGCGTTTCTCACCCTCGCCGCCACGCTGACCCGCTGGAACGGACCCGCCACATGAGACGAGCTCTCGAGCCAGCGCCGGGGCGACGCTTCGTCACGGGTGCCAGGGCAGCAGGGCTTCAGCCACACCGGATCCGTTCTGCAGAACGATGATCATCTGCGACCACCGAGTGCGATCGCCGACTCCCGGACCGCCCGAGATCAGCCAGCAAGCGCATGGCCCTGGAGCACTCAACGGGGACACCTCACCTGCTCGCAGCGATCGGACCACGCTCGACATCAGGCGCCTGCGGGCGACTACGCGGTCCTGGCCGATCGCACACTGCGGAGTTCGGCCACTGTCAACGGCTGGCCGAGCAGCGTCCTGCCAGGTCGGGACGGTGCATCCACCAGGTACTCACGATCGGGCCCGAGGACCATCTGTCGCTTCCAGACCGTCGCCCACGAGCCGACCAGGTCGAGCAGGTCCGCCTCGAACGAGGAGTAGGGCACGCCAGCGGGCTTGTCGATCCGGAGTCGGTATCCGGCATCGGAGGCCGGGTACCCGTACGCCAGCGCGTAGATGCCCCCGGCACCGGCCCCCGCCAGCGGGGCAACGGCGTCATGAGGTGCTTTGCGGGACCCGGTCACCGCTGCCGCGTTCAGCGCCCCCAGAGCGGCCCAGTCCTCGACCAGGTACCAGTCCTCGAAAGAGCCGACGGGACCAGCTTCCGGGACGTGCCACACCCAGGAGGCGAGAAATCCGTTGGGCGGCGCTGCTGCGAGAGCGTCGTGGAACTGCTGCAAGCCCTTGACGTAGTCATCCCGGCCGATTGATGCGCCGGGGGCGTGAGTGAAGACGTACGCCAAGTGCATGCGCTCATCATCACCCCGACCCGCCGGTGGTGACAGGGACGGCTCACAGCCCCTCCGCCCATCCTCGACATTTCCCTACGAACCTCCAAGGGTCTGGCAACGAGGAAGGGGAATGACCGCACAGCGGCACGATTCGATCCCGCGAGGGGGTCGTCGGCCAGCCGCCCGGTTCTTCGACAGACCGGTGACCATCCGGATCGGCTTCGGCGATCCCAGGACGCCACCGTCCAGCGCTACCGTCGATGCCCGGATGAGCGGGTGCCACTCGCGGCCGTGGAGGACCAACCGCGTCGAACTCCGGAGCCCGGCCCAGCGCCCTGTTCCGGCAGACACCGCACGCAGTCATGGAGCCTCGAGGAACCAGGGGTGGGCGAGGGGGTCCTCACCCGAGCTCCCGGGCCAACTGCTCCAGGCGGGCGATGCGCTCGGGCATCGGCGGGTGGGTGGCGAACATCGAGGCCAGGCCCTGGCCGCGGAACGGGTTGGCGATCATCAGGTGGCTCTGGGTCACCAGCCGGTCCTCCTGGGGCAGCGGCCGGGCGGCCGCACCGGCGCCGATCTTGCGCAGCGCGGAGGCCAGCGCCAGCGGGTCCTGCGACAGCAGCGCACCGGATGCGTCGGCCTGGTACTCGCGGCTGCGGCTGACCGCCATCTGCACCAGGCCCGCGGCCAGCGGGCCGAGGAACACCAGCAGCAGGCTGCCGAGGGCGTTGCCGCCCCCGCGGTCGTCCTCCGACCGCCCACCGAACAGCGAGGCGAACATCGCCATGTGCGCCAGGTAGGTGATCACCGTGGCCATGGCGCCGGCGACCGAGCTGATCAGGATGTCGCGGTTGTAGACGTGCGAGAGCTCGTGGGCGAGCACGCCGCGCAGCTCCCGGCGGTCGAGCAGCTCGAGGATCCCCTGGGTGACGCAGACGGCCGCGTTGCGCGGGTTGCGGCCGGTCGCGAAGGCGTTGGGCTGGTCGGTGGGGCTGACGTAGAGCCGCGGCATCGGCTGCCGGGCCTCGGTGGCCAGGTCGCGCACCATCGCGTAGAGCTGCGGCGCCTGGGTCTCGGTCACCGGGAACGCCCGCATGGCCCGCAGGGCGAGCTTGTCCGAGTTGAAGTAGGCGTAGCCGTTGACCGCGAGGGCGACGACCAGGGCCACGAGCAGTCCACCCCGGCCGCCGACCAGGGCACCGGCGGCCAGGATGAGCCCGCCCATCAGGCCGAGGAGCACCGCGGTCTTGAGTCCGTTGCTCCAGCGCTGCACGTCCCGACCAACGCGGTGCCCGGGGAGGCCGTTCCCCGCCTGCTCCGCCCTCGGAGTGCGACCGCGGTCACGGAATGGGGCTGCTCCGCCGAGGGTTGGGGCTGTCAGGTGCCGGGGGGTCCCCGGCCGTCCCGAGTGTCGCTCGCATCACAGATCCGCGTGGTGTGACGGACACGTAACCTCGGCCGGTGGAGGTGCACCACTGATGACCACGACTGACCCGTCCGTCGTCGCCAGCACGGCGGGGAGCACGACGCCCTTCGTCAAGAGCGTCGTCGAGCTCGACCGCGTCGTCATCCGGCTCGCCGGTGACTCCGGCGACGGCATGCAGCTCACCGGCAACCGTTTCACCAGCGAGACGGCGTCCTTCGGCAACGACCTGTCGACGCTGCCGAACTTCCCCGCCGAGATCCGCGCGCCGACGGGGACCCTGCCGGGTGTCAGCTCCTTCCAGCTGCACTTCGCCGACCACGACATCATGACGCCGGGCGACGCCCCGGACGTGCTGGTCGCCATGAACCCGGCCGCGCTCAAGGCCAACCTCTCCGACCTGCCCGGCGGCGGGCTGCTCATCGTCGACGCCGACGAGTTCACCCCGCGGAACCTGGCCAAGGTCGGCTACGCCACCAACCCGCTCGAGGACGGTTCCCTCGACGGCTGGCAGCTGGTCAGCGTGCCGCTGACCACCCTCACCCTCGAGGCGCTCGCCGACTCCGGCCTCGGCAAGAAGGAGGCCGAGCGCTCGAAGAACATGTTCACCCTCGGCCTGCTGAGCTGGATGTACCACCGGCCCACCGAGGGCACCGTCCGCTTCCTCGAGCGCCAGTTCCGCCGCAAGCCCCAGATCGCCGCAGCCAACATCGCCGCCTTCCGGGCCGGATACAACTACGGCGACACGACGGAGGCCTTCGCGGTCTCCTACGAGATCAAGCCCGCCCCGATGGCGCCGGGCCGCTACCGCAACATCTCCGGCAACCAGGCGCTGGCCCTGGGCATCGTCGCGGCCGGGCAGCGCTCGGGCCTGCCGGTGTTCCTCGGCGCCTACCCGATCACCCCGGCGTCGGACATCCTCCACGAGCTGTCGCGGCACAAGTCCTTCGGCGTCCGCACCTTCCAGGCCGAGGACGAGATCGCCGGCATCGCCTCGGCGATCGGGGCGTCCTTCGGCGGCGCCCTCGGCGTCACGACGACGTCCGGGCCGGGGATCTCGCTGAAGTCCGAGGCGCTGGGCCTGGCGGTGATGACGGAGCTGCCGCTGGTCGTCGTCGACGTGCAGCGCGGTGGCCCCTCCACCGGGCTGCCCACCAAGACCGAGCAGTCGGACCTGCTGCAGGCGATGTTCGGCCGCAACGGCGAGGCGCCCGTGCCGGTGATCGCGCCGCGCTCGCCCGCCGACTGCTTCGACGCCGCGATCGAGGCCGCGCGGATCGCGCTGACCTACCGCACGCCGGTCATGCTGCTCTCCGACGGCTACCTGGCCAACGGCGCCGAGCCCTGGCAGATCCCGGACGTCGAGGAGCTGCCGGACCTCTCGGTCGAGTTCGCCACCGAGCCCAACGGCACCGCCGCCGACGGGACGCCGGAGTTCCTGCCGTACCTGCGCGACCCGGAGACCCTGGCCCGCCCGTGGGCCATCCCGGGGACGTCGGGGATGCAGCACCGCATCGGCGGTCTGGAGAAGGCCGACAAGACCGGCAACATCTCCTACGACCCGGCCAACCACGACCTGATGACCCGGCTGCGCCAGGCCAAGGTCGACGGCATCGCGGCGAGCATCCCGCCCACCGACGTCGAGGACCCGGACGGCGACGCCCGCGTCGCCGTCATCGGCTGGGGCTCCACCTACGGGCCCATCGGCGCCGCGTGCCGGCGGATCCGGCGCTCGGGGCGGTCGGTCGCGCAGATCCACCTGCGCCACCTCAACCCGTTCCCGGCCGACCTCGGCGAGGTGCTGCGCCGCTACGACCGGGTGATCTGCCCGGAGATGAACCTCGGGCAGCTGTCGATGCTGCTGCGCGCCAAGTACCTCGTCGACGTCGAGAGCCACACGCAGGTGCGCGGGCTGCCCTTCCGGGCCGCCGAGCTCGCCGCGGTCGTGCAGGACGTCATCGACTCCACCACCGGAGGCACCCAGTGACCACCATCGACCTCGGCATGCCGGCCGACGGTCCCATCGCCGACGCCATCGCCCGCTCCCTGGAGACCCAGGGCGAGAAGCGCACCGACCTCAAGGCCAAGGACCTCAAGACCGACCAGGAGGTGCGCTGGTGCCCGGGGTGCGGTGACTACGTCATCCTCAACGCGGTCCAGAGCTTCCTGCCCAGCCTCGGCATCGCGCGCGAGGACATGGTCATCGTCTCGGGCATCGGCTGCTCCTCGCGCTTCCCGTACTACATGAACACCTACGGGATGCACTCGATCCACGGCCGTGCGCCGGCCATCGCGACCGGCCTGGCGGCGTCCCGCCCGGACCTGTCGGTGTGGGTCGTGACCGGGGACGGCGACGCGCTGTCCATCGGCGGCAACCACCTGATCCACACGCTGCGCCGCAACGTGAACCTGAAGATCCTGCTGTTCAACAACCGGATCTACGGGCTCACCAAGGGCCAGTACTCGCCCACCAGCGAGGTCGGCAAGGTCACCAAGTCCACCCCGATGGGCTCGCTGGACCACCCGTTCAACCCGGTGTCGCTCGCGCTGGGTGCCGACGCCACCTTCGTCGGCCGGGCCATGGACTCCGACCGCAAGGGCCTCACCGAGGTGCTGCGGCAGGCCGCCGAGCACAAGGGCACCGCCCTCGTCGAGATCTACCAGAACTGCAACATCTTCAACGACGGCGCGTTCGACCTGCTCAAGGACCCGACCACCGGCGTGCAGTGGTCGATCCCGCTGGTCCACGGCGAGCCGCTGGTGTTCGGTCCGGACGGCGCCTCGTGCGTGGTCCGCGACGAGTTCGGCGGCCTGCGGATCGCCGAGACCAACCAGGTGGACGCCGGTGACATCGTCGTCCACGACGCCACCCGTCAGGACCCGTCGTACGCCTTCGCGCTGTCGCGGCTGTCCAGCCAGGACCTCCGCTACACCCCGATGGGCGTCTTCCGGTCGGTCGAGAAGCCGACCTACGACCGGATGATGGCCGACCAGGTCGAGGAGGCCCGCACCTCCTCGCCGGCGGACCTGGGCGCGCTGCTGAGCGGCAGCGACACCTGGACCGTCAGCGCCTGACCCGCTCCTCGACCGGCCCGCCTCCCTCCCGGGAGGCGGGCCGGTCGTCGTCTCGGCCGAGCACGTCCCGGAGCGCCCCGGTGAGCACCGGCAGGGCGCACCCCAGGTCGGCACGGGTGGGCGCGGCGAACCCCACGACCAGTCCGGCCGCGTGCGGACCGGGCCTCGTCCAGTGTCGCCCGAGTCCGTCCACCGCGACGCCCCGCTCGGCCGCCGCGGCGACGACGGCCTCCTCGACCCGCAGGTCGGGCAGCGGCACCAGCACGTGCGCGCCGGCCGGGTCACCCTCGGCCGCCGCCCCACCGGCGGCCACCGCCGCCAGCACCTCGTCGCGGCGGGCCGCGAGCTCGCGCCGGAGCCGGCGCAGGTGCCGGGCGAGGTCCCCGCTCGCGGCCAGGGCGGCGAACACCCGCTGCCCGGCCCGCGCGGGCCGGGTGCCGGTCGCCGTCCGCCTGGCCACCAGCGCGGCGCGCAGCTCCGGCGGAGCCACCAGCCAGCCCACCCCCAGCGTCGGGCTGACGATCTTGCTGCTCGTGCCGAGGTGCACCGTGACGTCCGGGCCCAGCGCGCCCAGCAGCGGCAGCGGCGCGACGTCGTAGCGCAGCTCGCCGTCGTAGTCGTCCTCCAGCACCCACCAGCCCTCGGCGCGGGCACGGGCGACGAGGGCGAGCCTGCGGGCCGCGGAGAGCCGGCGCCCGAGCGGGTACTGGTGCGCGGGCGTGCAGTACACCGCCGCGAGGCCGGGGGGCACCGCCTCGACCACCAGGCCGTCGCCGTCCACCGGGAGCGGCACCACCGTTGCGCCGGCGTCCCGGAGCGCGCCGACCACGCGCTGGTAGCCGGGGTCCTCGACGCCCACCCGGCTACCGGCAGGCAGCAGCCGGGCGAGCTCCGCGACCGCGGCCGAGGTCCCCGCCGTGGCGAGCACGTCGCCGGGGGCAGCGGGGAGACCGCGGTGCCGGAGCAGGTGCTCGGTCACCGCCCGCTGGAAGCCCGGGTCCGCGGCCGGTTCGGGGCCGGCGTCGGGGGCGGGGTCCCCGGCCGCGCGCCACGCACGCCGCCAGGCGGCGCGGTCCAGGACCTCCAGGCAGGGCGCGCCGGCCCGCAGGTCGATCGGCGTCGGCGTGCGCGGACGAGCCGGCCGTGGCGCCGGGGATCGTGCCGGTGCCGCGGTCGCCGTACCGACGACGAAGGTGCCGACACCGCGGCGCCCGTCCGCCCACCCCTCGGCCAGCAGCTGGTCGTAGGCGGCGGCGGTGACGGTGCGGCTGACCCGGAGGGCGACGGCGAGCTCACGCGTGGAGGGCAGCCGGTCGCCCGGGCGGAGCGTGCCGGCCACCGTCGCCGTCCGCAGCGCGTCGGCCAGCTGGACCGACAGCGGCGTCCCGGACGCCCGGTCGAGGACCACCGGTGGCACGTCGACCACACCGCACCTCCCCTCGTAGTGGCCTCCCGGAATGGCAGCGTATTGGCCCTGGGAGGAGGCCACGCGAGCAGGCACGGTGAGCTCGTGGACACCGCACCGCCGCTCTCCCCCACGCCCCGCAGCACGATCCGCCGAGGAGCGAAGCGCGCCCGCACCGACCGCACCGAGCTGTACGCGGTGCTGGACGCCGGCCTGGTGGGGCACCTGGGCGTCGTGCTGGACGGCTCGCCGGTGGTGCTGCCGACCGGCTACGGACGGCGGGGCGAGACCCTGTACCTGCACGGCTCCACCGGCGCGGCGACGCTGCGGGCGGCGGCCTCGGGCGCGCCGGTCTGCCTCACGGTCACCCACGTGGACGGCGTCGTCTACGCCCGCTCGGCCTTCCACCACTCCCTGAACTACCGCTGCGCCGTCGTGCACGGGGTGGCCCGGCCGGTGACCGACCCGGAGGAGCGCCTGCTCGGCCTGGAGGCGCTCACCGAGCACCTGGCCCCGGGGTCCTGGGCCGCCACCCGCCGGCCCGACCGCAGGGAGCTCGCCGCCACCGCGCTGCTCGCCCTGGACCTGACCGAGGCCAGCGTCAAGGTGCGCACCGGCCCACCGGGGGACGACGAGCGGGACCTGTCCGCGCCGGTGTGGGCGGGTGTCCTCCCGCTGCGCACCGTGGTGGGCGAGCCCGAGCCGTGCCCGCTGCTGCCCCCGGACACACCCGTCCCGGCCCGGGTGCGCGACCGGGTGTCGGGGGCGGCTACCGGGGCGTGACGCGGAGGAGCTGGTCCTCGCCGTCGCCGTTGTCCGTGGTGACGTAGAGGGCGCCGTCCCCGCCCTGCTGCACGGTCCGGATGCGGCCGTACGTGCCCTCCAGCTCGGGCAGCCGGAACTGCTCGAGCAAGGTGCCGTCATCCGCGACGCGCAGCGCCAGGACCCCCCGGTCCTTGAGGACGCCCAGCAGCAACAGGCCCTCGTAGCCCTGCCACTGCTCACCCGCGAGGAAGGTGGCGCCCGAGGAGGCGATCGTGGGGTCGCCGGACGCCCAGGTGGCCGGCATCGCATCGGGCAGGGAGAGGTCGGTCATCGGGACGAACTCGCCGTAGCCGGGCCCCTGGGGTGCGAAGCCGCCGTTGCCGCCGGGCCGCAGCAGGGTCACCTCGTCGTCCCGGCGGGGCCCGTGCTCGGCGGCGTACACCTGCCCGGAGCCGGGCCGGACGGCGAGGCCCTGCACGTTGCGGTGGCCGTAGGTCCACACCCGCGGATCGGCGTCCGGCCGGCCGGCGAACGGGTTGTCGGCGACCGCCTCGCCGGTGGCCGGGTCGACCCGCAGCACCTTGCCCGCGAGGGTGGCGGGGTCCTGGGCGTTGGTGGCGACGGCGTTGTCGCCGGTGCCCACGAGCAGGGCGCCGGTGTCGTCGAAGCGCAGCCGGCAGCCGCCGTGCCGGCCCCTGCGCTCGTTGACCGGGATGTCGTCGATGAGCGGGTCGTCGACGCGGGTCGCCCTCGTCCAGCCCGGGTCGACGGTCCAGGCGGTCACCTGGATCTCCGCGCCGCCGTCCTCCTCGATGCCCTGGCAGGTGTAGAAGCGGCGGTCCCGCGCGAAACCCGGGTCGAGCACCAGGCCCATCAGCCCGGTCTCCCCGAGGGCGAACAGGTCGCCGAAGTCGGCCGCCAGCTCGCGCACCGTGCCGTCGGGCAGCACCGCGGTCAGGCCGCCGGAGCGCTCGTCGAGCAGCAGGGTGCCGTCGGGGGCCTGGGCGACGTCCCAGGGGTGGTCCAGCCCCTCGGCGACGACCGCCACGTCGAGGGCGGGGGCCGGCTCGGGCGTCGCGGGCGCCGGCGAGGACGTCGTCGGCGCGGAGGTGGTCGGCGCGGGAGCGGTCGGAGCGGGAGCGGTCGGAGCGGCGTCGGGCTCCTCCCCCGCCGCTGTCGAGCACCCGGAGAGCAGCAGCAGCCCGACGACCAGGCCGGTCAGGTGGTGGCGGGGGCGCACGCGCCCAGCATGCCCCCGGAGGTCAGCTGGTGCGCGTGACCACGTAGTCGCACAGCGCCGAGAGGGCCTCGCGGACCGGCCCCTCGGGGACGCCGGACAGCCGCGCCTGCGCCCGGTCGGCGTACTCGCGCAGCACCTCGGTGGCCCGCTGCAGGGCCGCCGACGAGCGCAGCAGCTCCAGCGCCTCGGCGTGCTCGGCGTCGTCGGTGATCGGCCCGGAGACCAGCTCGCGCAACCGCTGCTCGGCCGGGTCGTCGCCGGCGAGCGCGAAGAGGGCGGGCAGCGTGGCGATGCCCTCCCGCAGGTCCGTGCCGGGTGACTTCCCGGACGCGCCGTCCCGGCTGACGATGTCGAGCAGGTCGTCGGAGAGCTGGAAGGCGACGCCGACCTCCTCGCCGAAGGCGGTCAGCGCGGCGACCAGCTCGGCCGCCACCCCCGCGTAGGAGGCGCCGAAGCGCGCCGAGGTCGCGACCAGGGAGCCGGTCTTGTCGGCGAGCACCTCGAGGTAGTGCGCGACGGGGTCGTCGCCGGGCTGCGCGCCCACGGTCTCCCGGATCTGCCCGGTGACCAGCCGCTCGAAGGTCCGCGCCTGGATGCGCACCGCCTCGGGGCCGAGGTCGGCGAGCAGGTCGGAGGCGCGGGCGAAGAGGAAGTCGCCGGTCAGGATCGCGATGCTGTTGGACCACCGGCTGTTGGCGCTGGGCGCCCCACGCCGCACGGCGGCCTCGTCCATCACGTCGTCGTGGTACAGCGTGGCCAGGTGGGTGAGCTCGCAGACCACCGCGGCCTCGGTGACCCCCGTGGCGTGCGGGTCGCCGAGCTCGGCGGCGAGCAGCGCCAGCAGGGGGCGGAACCGCTTGCCGCCGGCGGCGACGAGGTGCCCGGCCGCTTCCTGCACGAACGCGTGCTCGCTGCCGACGGCGGTGAGCAGGGCCTCCTCGACCCGGCCCAGCCCCTCGGCGAGCCGGGCGCCGAGGTCGCCCTCCGGCAGCCACGGGCCGACGGTGGAGGCAGGGGTCGAGATCCGCTGCCAGGAGTCGGTCGAGGTCTCCCCGCCGACGGCGGCGCTGGCTCCGGTCATCAACCGACGAATCTAGCCGCCCGCTCGGCGATATCGAGCACCGCCCCGGGGACGACGCCGAGCACCACCGTCGCGGTGACCGTCACCGCGAGCACCAGCGTCGTCGGCAGGCCGGGGACGCCGATGGTCGGCCCGTCGACGGCCGGCTCGGAGAAGTACATGAGCACGATGACCCGCAGGTAGAAGAACGCCGCCACGGCGCTGGCCAGCAGGGCCACGACCACCAGCGGCCACGCGCCGTCGTCGATCGCGGCCCGGAAGACGGCGAACTTGCCGGTGAAGCCGCTGGTGAGCGGGATGCCCGCCAGCGCCAGCAGGAACAGCGCCATGACCGCCGCGGTGAGCGGCGAGCGGCGGGCCAGGCCCGCCCACTGGGACAGGTGCGTGGCCTCGCCGTCGCCGTCGCGCACCAGGGTCAGCACGGCGAAGGCACCGATCGTGGTGAGCCCGTAGGCCAGCAGGTAGAACATCGTCGCGCCCAGCCCGGAGCCGGTGCCGTCGGCGCCGCTGCCGTACCCGAGCACGCCGGTGAGCAGGAACCCGGCGTGCGCGATCGAGGAGTAGGCCAGCATCCGCTTGAGGTCGGTCTGGGTGAGGCCCAGGACGGCGCCGACCACCATCGAGACGATCGCGATGCCGTAGACCAGCGGCCGCCACGTCCACTCGCTGGTGCCGAAGGCGACGTAGAGCAGGCGCAGGATCGCCCCGAAGGCCGCGACCTTGGTGCAGGCGGCCATGAACGCGGTGACCGGCGTCGGGGCGCCCTGGTAGACGTCCGGCGTCCACGCGTGGAAGGGCGCCACGCTGGCCTTGAACATCAGCCCGACCACCAGCAGAGCCAGGCCGAGGACCAGCAGGACGCCGCCCCCGGCCTCGGAGGCGGACGCCTCGCGGATGACCGACAGCCGGATGCTGCCGGTGGCGCCGTAGACCAGCGCCAGGCCGTAGAGGAAGAAGGCGGAGGCGAAGGCGCCCAGCAGGAAGTACTTGACCGCCGCCTCCTGCGACAGCAGCCGTCGGCGACGGGCCAGCCCGCTGATCAGGTACAGCGGCAGGCTGAGCACCTCGAGCGCGACGAACATGACCAGCAGGTCGTTGGCCGCGACGAACAGCATCATGCCGCCGATGGCGAACGTGGTCAGCGGGTAGACCTCGGTCTGCACCCGCGGGGCGGTCATCAGCTCGCGGTCGCGCGGGCTGCCCGCCGGCACCGCGGCGGCGGCGACGAACGCCGAGCGGGCCGGGTCCAGCGAGCGCTCGGCGAACAGCAGCAGCGACAGCGCCCCGAGTCCGGCGATGGTGGCCTGCAGGAAGACCGCGGGGCCGTCGACGGCGAGCGCGCCGCCCGCGGTGACCTGCCGCTCCCCCGCCAGCAGCAGGCTGGTGACCAGGCCGCCGATGGTGCCGACCAGGGCGACGGCGACCTGCACCGGGTGGCGCACGTCCCGCGGCGCGAAGGCCTCCACGAGGACGCCGACGCACGCGGCGCCGAAGACGAACAGCAGGGGCGCCAGCGCGGCCAGGGAGATGGCCGGGGCCTCGATCATCAGTCCGTCCCCTCGACGGGAGCCTGCGGGGAGACGCCGGCCGGGTCGGCCCCCACGTCGCTCATCGTGGCGGCGACCGCCGGCTCGATCAGGTCGATCAGCGGCTGCGGGTAGAAGCCCAGCGCGATGACGATCGCGACCATCGGCGCGGCGACGGCCAGCTCGCGCCGGGAGAGGTCCCGCACCCGCAGCCGGGCCGGCGCGGCCGCCGGGGCCTCGAGGGTCGCGGTGGCCGCGGTGGCCCCGCCGCCCGACCCGGTGGCGGGGGTGGCCCCGTCACCCGCCCCGGTGGCGCCCGCCGGGGTCTCCGGCGCCGGCTCGAGCAGCACGCCGCGCGGCGGGCCGTGCATGGTGCGTTGGTAGAGCAGCAGCACGTACAGCGCGGCCAGCACGATGCCGACGGTGGCGAGCACGGTGAACACCGGCCGGGTCGGGAACGAGCCGATGAGCACGAGGAACTCGCTGACGAAGCTGTTGGTGCCCGGCAGCGCGAGCGAGGCCAGCCCCGCGATGAGGAAGACGCCGGCGAGCAGGGGCGCCTGGGTCGCCACGCCGCCGTAGTCCCCGACCAGCCGCGAGCCGCCGCGGGCGATGAGCATGCCGACGACGAGGAACAGCAGGCCGGTCGCGATGCCGTGGTTGACCATGTAGAGCACCGCGCCCGTGGTCGCCTCGGTGGTGAAGGCGAAGATCCCCAGCGCGATGAAGCCGAAGTGCGCGATCGAGGTGTAGGACACCAGGCGCTTCATGTCGCTCTGCCCCATCGCCAGCAGCGCGGCGTAGAGGATGCCCGCCACGGCCAGCACCAGGACGTACGGCGCGAGGTCGCGCGAGGCGTCGGGGAACAGCGGCAGGCAGTAGCGGATGAACCCGAAGGTGCCGACCTTGTCCAGGACGCCGACCAGCAGCACCGCCCCGCCGATCGGCGCCTCGGCACCGGAGTCGGGCAGCCAGGTGTGGAAGGGCACCAGCGGCGCCTTGATCGCGAAGGCCACGAAGAACCCGAGGAACAGCAGCTTCTGCACGCCCGGGTCGATCTCGATCTGCCGCAGCGCGTCGAAGGCGAACGTCCCCTCGCCCAGTTCGTTGGCGCTGACCACGTACAGCCCGATGACGGCGGCCAGCATGACCAGCCCGCCGACCAGGCTGTAGAGGAAGAACTTGACCGCCGCGTACTGCCGTCGCGGCCCGCCGAAGCTGCCGATCAGGAAGTACATCGGGACGAGCATCGCCTCGAAGAAGACGTAGAAGAGGAAGACGTCGGTCGCGGCGAAGACGCCGACCATCATCGACTCGAGCAGCAGCAGCCAGGCCCAGAAGGCCCGCATCGAGCGCCGTCCGGTCGGCTCGTCGCGCCACGAGGCGACCACGACCACCGGCACCAGCACGCCGATGAGCAGCAGCATCACCAACGCGATGCCGTCGACCCCGAGGGCGAAGTCGACGCCGAAGTCGGGGATCCAGGAGACCGACGTCGTCAGCTGGAACCGCTCACCGCCGGCGTCGAAGGCGATCGTCGTCAGCACGGCGAGCAGCAGCACGACCAGGCTGACGCCCAGCGCGAGCTGCCGGGCGGTCCCCTCGCGCCCCCTCGGCAGGGCGGCGACGGCGGCCGCCCCGACCGCCGGGACGGCGATCATCGTGAGCAGGTACGGGAAGTCACTCACGCCGCCGTCGCCTCTCGTTCGGTGGAGTTGCTGCTCATCCGGCCGTCACCGCCAGCAGCGCGCCCGCGACGACCACCGCGCCGCCGAGCATCGACAGCGCGTAGGAGCGGACGAAGCCGGTCTGCGTGCGGCCCAGCCGGGACGACGAGCCGCCCAGCGTCGCGGCCAGGCCGTTCACCGCGCCGTCCACGCCGCGGTTGTCGAAGAACACCAGCGCGCGGGTCAGCCACTGCCCGGGCCGCATGAACAGCGACTCGTTCACCGCGTCGGCGTAGAGCGCGCGGCGGGCGGCGCGGGTCACCGGCGACACCCGCACCGGCGCGGTCACCGGCACCTCGCGGCGGCCGACGAACAGCCAGGCGGTGAGCACGCCGAGCGCCATGACGACGGTGACCAGGACGCTGACCACCAGCGGCGCGACGACGTGCTCGGCCTCCTCGGGCTCGCCGAACACCGGCGTCAGCCACGATTCCAGCGGGAAGGCGACGACCAGCAGGAAGCCCGCGAGCACGGAGCCGACCGCGAGCAGCACCATCGGCGCGGTCATCACCGTCGGCGACTCGTGCGGGTGGACGCCGGGTTCCCACCGGGGGCGGCCGAAGAAGGTCATGAGCATCAGCCGGGTCATGTAGAAGGCGGTCAGCCCGGCGGCGAGGATCGCGACCCCGCCGAGGAGGTAGCCCCAGCCGTCGCCGCGGTCGAACGCGGCCTCGATGATTGCGTCCTTGGTGTAGAAGCCGGACAGGAACGGGAAGCCGATCAGCGCCAGGTAGCCCAGGCCGAAGGTCACGAACGTGACCTTCATCCGCGACGCGAGGCCGCCGAAGCGGCGCATGTCGACCTCGTCGTCCATCGCGTGCATCACCGAGCCGGCGCCGAGGAACAGGCCGGCCTTGAAGAAGCCGTGGGTGAGCAGGTGCGCCAGGCCCGCGACGTAGCCGACCGGGCCGAGGCCGACGGCCAGGAACATGTAGCCGATCTGGCTGACCGTGGAGTAGGCCAGCACCTTCTTGATGTCGTCCTGGGCGCAGCCGGCGATCGCCCCGATCATCAGGGTGAGCGCCCCGACGGCGAGGACGACGGCCCGCGCGGTGGGGGTCTGGTCGTAGATCGGCGCGCTGCGGGCGATCAGGTAGACGCCGGCGGTGACCATGGTGGCCGCGTGGATCAGGGCCGACACCGGGGTCGGGCCCTCCATGGCGTCGGGCAGCCAGGCCTGCAGCGGGAACTGGCCGGACTTGCCGCAGGCGCCGAGCAGGAGCAGCAGCCCGATCGCGGTCACCGTGCCGGCGGCCAGGGTGCCGACCGCACCGAAGACGCCGTCGTAGGAGACGGTGCCCAGCTGGGCGAACATCAGGAAGATCGCCAGCGCCAGCCCGACGTCGCCGACCCGGTTCATGATGAACGCCTTCTTCGCGGCGGTCGCCGCCGACGGGCGCTCGTGCCAGAAGGCGATGAGCAGGTAGGACGCCAGGCCCACGCCCTCCCAGCCGACGTAGAGGGCCACGAAGTTGTCGCCGAGGACCAGCAGCAGCATCGCCGCGACGAACAGGTTGAGGTAGGCGAAGAACCGCCGGCGGCGCGGGTCGTGCGCCATGTAGCCGATCGAGTAGACGTGGATCAGCGCGCCCACGCCGGTGATCAGCAGCACGAAGACCGCCGACAGCGGGTCGAACAGCAGGCCGGCCTGCACGTCCAGCGACCCGGTCGAGACGAAGGTGAACAGGTCGACGTCGACCCGTCGGCCGTCCAGCTGCAGCGTGCACAGCAGGCCGAGCGCGAAGGCCGCGACCACGGTGCCGGTGCCCAGCAGGTGCCCCCACCGGTCGGTGCGCCGTCCCCCGAGCAGCAGGACGGCGGCGCCGGCCAGCGGTAGCGCGATGAGCAGCCAGGACGCGGCGATCAGCCCGTCAGCCGGTGCGGTGTCCATCCCGGGTCCCCGTCCCTCAGTACTTGAGCAGGTTGGCGTCGTCGACCGACGCCGACCGGCGGGTCCGGAAGAGCGACATGATGATCGCGAGGCCGACGACCACCTCGGCGGCCGCGACGACCATGACGAAGAACGCCATGACCTGGCCGTCGACGGTGCCGCTGGCGCGGGCGAAGGTGACCAGCGTCAGGTTCACCGAGTTGAGCATCAGCTCGACGCACATGAAGACGACGATGGCGTTGCGCCGCACGAGGACGCCGACCGCGCCGATGGTGAACAGGATCGCGGCGAGCACCAGGTAGTGCGTGAGACTCATCGGTCGCGCCCCCCCGGGATGTCGCTGGGCGCGGGGTCGAGGGTGCCGAGCGCCGCGTCGGGCGTGCCGAGCTCGGCCCGGCCGGTGGGACGCGGCATCTGCTCGATCTCCTGGGGCTCGATCCCGGTGGCGAAGCTGTCCTCGGCCAGCCGGCCGTCGGGCAGCAGCGCGGGTGCGGCGACGGAGTTGCCGCGGGCGTAGACACCGGGCCCGGGGAGCGTCTGCGGCCGGTCGGTCAGGAAGCGGGCTCGCGACAGCTCCTTCTGGGTGGGCCGGGTGCCGGCGTCGCGCTCGATGTGGGCCAGCACCATCGCGCCGACGGCGGCGGTGATCAGCAGCGCGCTGGTCACCTCGAACGCCAGCAGGTAGCGGGTGAACAGCACCCCGGCGATCGCCTCGATGTTGCTGGTCTCCCCGCCCTGCACGCCCGCCAGACCGGTGACCGCGAGGTCCTGGGTGGCCCGCGCGACGCCGGCGCCGACCAGCCCGGCGAAGCCCAGGCCGAGCACGATCGCGGCCACCCGCTGCCCGCGCAGCGTCTCGACGACCGAGTCCGAGGAGTCACGGCCGACCAGCATGAGCACGAACAGGAACAGGATCATGATCGCGCCGGTGTAGACGATGATCTGCACCGCGCCGAGGAACGGCGCCTCCTGGACGACGTAGAAGACGCCCAGCGCCAGCATCGTGTTGACCAGCCACAGCGCCGAGTGGACGGCGTTGCGCGAGAGCACCATGCCCAGCGCCCCGACCAGGGCGATCGGGCCGAGCACCCAGAAGACGACGGCCTCGCCGGTGCCGATGACGACGTCGCTCACGACCGCACCGCGCCTTCCACCGGCCCCGCCGCCCCGTCGGGGACGGGCTGGTCGACCCGCGCCCCGGCGGCCGGGTCGGCCGGCGGGACCCGGTGCGGCTCGCGCACGTAGTAGTCCTTCTCGTCGTCCCCCAGTCGCATGGCGTGCGGCGGGGCCTCCATGCCGGGCAGCAGCGGGGCCATGAGCTGCTCCTTGGTGTAGATCAGGTCGGCCCGGTTGTCGTCGGCCAGCTCGAAGTCGTTGCTCATGGTCAGCGACCGGGTCGGGCAGGCCTCGATGCACAGGCCGCAGAAGATGCAGCGCAGGTAGTTGATCTGGTAGACGCGGCCGTACCGCTCGCCGGGCGAGTAGCGCTCGTCCTCGGTGTTGTCGCCGCCCTCGACGTAGATCGCGTCGGCGGGGCAGGCCCAGGCGCACAGCTCGCAGCCGACGCACTTCTCCAGCCCGTCGGGGTGCCGGTTGAGCACGTGCCGCCCGTGGTAGCGCGGCTTGGTCACCTTGGGCACCTCGGGGTACTCCTCGGTGGTCACCTTACGGAAGATCTGCGCGAAGGTGACCCCGAAGCCCTGCCCGGGCCCGGGCAGCCAGCTGGACCGCTTGACCGGTCCGGCGTCCCGGCCGCGGTGGGCCAGCTCGCGCTTCGTCTGCGCCACCATGTCGTGCCCGGGCGCGTGGGGGTCCGGCGAGCGACGGTCCACGTCGCCGTGCTCAGTCATCGACGTCCTCCTGGGTGCCGGTGCCGCTGCGCCGCCCGGTGCCCACCACGGCGCCGTCGGGCGCGACCGTCTCGCGGCTGCGCAGCCGCGGCGACGGTGGGACGGCGAGGTCCATCGGCGGGATCGGGAAGCCGCCCTCGGCGCGGCTGGGAGCGGTGCGGTCGGCCGGGCGGCGGCGCGGCCCGGCAGGGGGCAGCACCTCCGGCTCGGCCTCGGTCGGGTGGATGGAGCCGGCCGCGGCCTTGGTCGCCGCGATGCGGGTGGCCCGGTTGCTGGCCCGGCTGGCGACGAGCAGCACGGCGATGACCAGCAGCGCGATCGGGACGCCGACGAACAGCGCCACCTGGCCGGTGGAGAGGTCGGCCTCGCGGGCGATGGTGCGCATGGTGGCCACGGCGAGGATCCAGACCAGCGCGGTGGGGACCAGCACCTTCCAGCCGAAGCGCATGAACTGGTCGTAGCGCAGCCGGGGCAGCGTGCCGCGCAGCCAGATGAAGACGAACAGCGCGGCGACGACCTTGAGGAAGAACCACAGCAGCGGCCACCAGCCGGAGTTGGCGCCGTCCCAGATCGAGATCGGCCACGGCGCCCGCCAGCCGCCGAGGAACAGCGTCGCGGCCAGCGCCGAGACGGTGACCATGTTGATGTACTCGGCGAGGAAGAACAGCGCGAACTTCAGCGACGAGTACTCGGTGTGGAAGCCGCCGACCAGCTCGCTCTCGGCCTCGGGCAGGTCGAACGGCGCCCGGTTGGTCTCCCCGACCACCGCGATGACGTAGATGACGAAGGAGACCGGCAGCAGGACGGCGAACCAGCCCGGGCCGGTGAACGTCAGGCCGAAGAAGGAGACCTGGTTGCCGTCGGCCTGCGCGGCGACGATCTCCGAGGTCGACATCGAGCCGGCGTAGAGGAACACCGCGACGATCGACAGCCCCATCGCGATTTCGTAGCTGACCATCTGCGCGGCGCTGCGCAGCCCGCCCAGCAGCGGGTAGGTCGAGCCCGACGCCCAGCCGGCCAGCACGATGCCGTAGACGCCCATCGCCGAGCAGGCCAGCACGACGAGCACGCCGATGGGGGCGTCGGTGAGCTGCAAGGGGGTCTGCTGGCCGAAGATGCTGACCACCGGCCCCAGCGGGATGACCGAGAAGGCCAGGAACGCCGGGATGGTGGCGATGACCGGGGCCAGGAAGTAGACCGGCTTGTCCGCGAGCGCCGGCATGATGTCTTCCTTGAACGCCAGCTTCAGCCCGTCGGCGAGGCTCTGCAGGTAGCCGCGGGGGCCGACCCGGTTGGGGCCGATGCGCTGCTGCATCCGCGCGACGACCTTGCGCTCGAAGACGATGGCGAACAGCGTCAGCAGCACCAGGACGACGAAGACGCCGACGATCTTGATGAGGACGATCCACCAGACGTCGGTGCCGAAGTCCGCGAGGGTCGGCTGGTCGGCGGCGGCCGCGATGGTCATGCCCCACCTCCGGGGACCAGGCGGACGACGCCGCCGGGCGGGGTGCCCAGCCGGGTGCGCAGCTCGCTGCCCGGTGAGCGCATCGGCAGCCAGACCACCTGGTCGGGCATCGCGGTGACCAGCACCGGCAGGCTGACCTCTCCCATCGCGCCGCAGACGGTGACCCGGTCGCCGTGGGCCAGGCCCAGCCGGCGGGCGGTCCCCTCGCCGATGCGGGCGACCGGCGGGCGGGCGGTGCCGGCGAGTTCGGGCTCGTCGCGCTGCAGCGTGCCGACGTCCAGCAGCTGCCGCCACGAGGCGAGCACCGCCTGGTCCTCGGCGAGCTCCGGGTCACCGGGCGGGACGACGTCCAGGCCGGTGACGCGCGGGCGCTCGGCGACGACCCCGAGGGCGGCGAGCTCGGCGCGGGCGACCTCCGGCGCGGGCAGCCGCAGGTCGACGTCCAGCTCGTCGGCCAGGCCCTGCAGCACGCGGCCGTCGGGCAGCCGGCCGGTGCCGTGCAGCGTGGTGTCGAACGGGCGCAGCCGGCCCTCCCAGTCCAGGTAGGCGCCGGCCTTCTCCGAGGCGGCGGCCACCGGCAGGACGACGTCGGCGTGCGCGGTGACCGCGCTGGGCAGCATCTCGAGGCTGACCACGAAGTCGGCGTCGGCCAGCGCGGCCTCGGCCAGGCGCGGGTCGGGCAGGTCGGCCGGGTCGACGCCGCCGACCAGCAGCCCCCTGAGCTGCCCGTGCGTGACTGCGGTGAGGATCCCGTTCGTGTCGCGGCCGGGGGTGGCCGGCAGGTCGGGAACGCCCCAGGCGGCGGCGACCTGCGCGCGGGCGCCGGCGTCGGTGACCGGGCGGCCGCCGGGCAGCAGCGCCGGCAGCGCGCCGGCCTCGACCGCACCCCGCTCCCCGGCCCGCCGCGGCACCCAGGCCACCCGGGCGCCGGTGGCGCGGGCCAGCCCGACCAGGGCAGAGAACGCGCCCGGGGACTCGGCCAGGCGCTCGCCGGCGAGCACGACCGCGCCGGGCTGCCGCAGCGCCTCGACCGCCGGGCCGCCCCAGGTGCCCTCGGCGAGGGCGGCCAGCGAGCGGGCCTCCGCGCCGGGACGGGTGGCGAGCACGGTGGCCTGCAGCTTCTCGGCGGCGGTGGTGGGGAACGGGGCGAGGTCGTAGACCGCCAGCCGGTTCTTGCGCACCGCCCGGCGCAGCCGCAGGAAGACGATCGGCGACTCCTCCTCCGGCTCGAGGCCGGCGAGCAGCACCGCGGGTGCGCTGGTCAGGTCGTCGTAGGTGACCGCTCCGTTGGCCGGACCGGTGCCCGCGACGTGCGCCACGAGGAACGCCAGCTCCTCGGCGGAGTGGGCGCGGGCGCGGGCGTCGACGTCGTTGGTGCCCAGCGCCACCCGGGCGAACTTGGCGTAGGCGTAGGCGTCCTCGACGGTCAGCCGGCCGCCGGGCAGCACCCCGACCCCGCCGGCGTCCCGCGCGGCCCGCAGCCCCTCGGCCGCCGCCGCCCACGCCTCCGGCCAGGACGCCGGCTCCAGCACGCCGTCCCGCCGGACCAGTGGGGTGGTGAGCCGCTCGTTGGCGGTGGCGTAGCGGAAGGCCCAGCGGCCCTTGTCGCAGTTCCACTCCTCGTTGACCGCGGGGTCCTCCCCCGCCAGCCGCCGCACGACCTTGCCGCGGCGGTAGTCGGTGCGCTGCGCGCACCCGGAGGCGCAGTGCTCGCAGACGCTGGGCTCGCTGCGCAGGTCGAACGGCCGGGCGCGGAAGCGGTACTGCGCGCTGGTCAGCGCCCCGACCGGGCAGATCTGCGTGGTGTTGCCCGAGAAGTAGGAGGAGAACGGCTCGTCCTCGTAGATGGCGACCTGCTCGAGGGCGCCGCGCTCGAACAGCTCGATGAACGGGTCGCCGGCGACCTGCTGGGAGAACCGGGTGCACCGGGCGCACAGCACGCACCGCTCGCGGTCGAGCAGCACCTCGCTGCTGATCGGCAGCGGCTTGGGGTAGGTGCGCTTGACGTCGACGAACCGGCTCTCGGCGCGGCCGTTGCTCATCGCCTGGTTCTGCAGCGGGCACTCGCCGCCCTTGTCGCAGACCGGGCAGTCCAGCGGGTGGTTGATCAGCAGCAGCTCCATCGTGCCCTGCTGCGCCTTGTCGGCGACCGGGCTGGTGAGCTGGGTCTTCACCACCATCCCGTCGGTGACCGGCATGGTGCAGGAGGCCACCGGCTTGCGCTGGCCCTCCACCTCGACCAGGCACTGGCGGCACGCGCCGACCGGCTCGAGCAGCGGGTGGTCGCAGAACCGCGGGATCTGCACGCCGATCATCTCGGCGGCCCGGATGATCAGCGTCCCCTTGGGCACCGCGACGTCGAAGCCGTCGATGGTGCAGTGGACGGCGTCCGGCGGGGTGTGCGGGCCCGGCGCGCCGGGCGGGACCGCCGCCGCGGGGGTCGGGTTGGTGAGTGTCACGAGGCGACTCCGACGGGCTCGAGCCGGAGGCTGCGGCCGAGGCGGCCCTGTTCCTCCGGGGGCAGCAGCGCGACGTAGTCGTCGCGGAAGTACTTCAGGGAGCTGCTGATGCAGCTGGTCGCGCCGTCACCCAGGGCGCAGAACGAGCGGCCCAGGATGTTGTCGCAGGTGTCGGTGAGCAGGTCCAGGTCGGCCGCCGTCCCCCGGCCGTCGACCAGCCGCTGCAGGACCTGGACCAGCCAGTAGGTCCCCTCGCGGCAGGGGGTGCACTTGCCGCAGCTCTCGTGCGCGTAGAACTCGGTGAAGCGCAGGGTCGCCTCGACGATCGAGTCGGTCTCGTCGAAGACCATGAGCGCGGTGGTGCCGAGCATCGAGCCCGCGGCGGCCACCGAGTCGAAGTCCAGCGGGACGTCGAGGTGCTCCGGCGTGAAGTACGGCGTCGAGGAACCCCCCGGGGTCCAGAACTTCAGCTGGTGCCCGGGGCGGACGCCGCCGGCCATCTCCAGCAGCTCGCGCATCGTCGTCCCCATGGGGGCCTCGTACTGGCCGGGGCGGACGACGCGGCCCGACAGCGAGTAGATCTTCGGCCCGGGCGACTTCTCCGGGCCGAACTCCTTGAACCAGTCCGAGCCGCCGCGGACGACGAACGGCACGCTGGCCAGCGTCTCGACGTTGTTGATCACCGTCGGGGCGCCGTAGAGGCCGGCGACGGCCGGGAACGGCGGCTTGAGGCGCGGCTGCCCGCGGTAGCCCTCGAGCGAGTCGAGCAGCGCGGTCTCCTCGCCGCAGATGTAGGCGCCGGCGCCCGCGTGCACGATCAGCTCCAGGTCGTAGCCCGAGCCGAGGATGTCGCGGCCCAGATAGCCGGCCTCGTAGGCCTCGCGGACGGCGTTGACCAGCCGACGGTGGGCGTGCACCGCCTCGCCGCGGACGTAGATGACCGCCAGGTGCGACCGGATCGCGTAGGCGGAGATGACCACGCCCTCCACCAGGGAGTGCGGGTCGGCCATCATCAGCGGCAGGTCCTTGCAGGTGCCCGGCTCGCCCTCGTCGGCGTTGACCACGAGGTACTTGGGCATCGCGGCCGGCCCGCTGGGCGTCTCGCCCGGCTTGGGCTGGGGGATGAAGCTCCACTTCATGCCGGTCGGGAAGCCGGCACCGCCGCGGCCGCGCAGCCCGGAGTCCTTGACCAGGCCGACGAGTTCCTCGGGGGTCATGGACAGCGCGGTGCGCAGGGCGGTGTAGCCGTCGAGCCGTTCGTAGGTCGACAGCCGCCAGGACCGCGGCTCGGCCCAGCGGGAGGTCAGCACCGGTGCGAGGGGCATGTCAGGCCTTCCCGTCGGCTCGGGGTGGATTCGGGCTGGGCGGGGAGGGCGGAGTCGTGCCGGTGGCGGGTTCGGCCGCGGGCGGGGTCTCGGTGCCGGCCCGTTGCCGCCCGCGCGGCTGGCCGTACTCGGCTCCCCTGTCCGGGTGGGCCTGCGCGGCGCCGGCCCGCTCGGCGGGGGTGTCGGCCGCGGCGACGCGGGCGTCGGCGGCCTCGGCCTCCGGGGTCTCGCCGGTGCGGCCGGAGGGCCGCGTCGTCTCGCGCGGCTCGGTCCCCGCCGGCTCGGCCTCGTCGGCCGGCGGGCGGCCCGGCATCGGCGGGGCGGACTCGCCGCGCTCGGCGGCCAGCCGCAGCCCGGCCAGCGTCGGGTCGATCGAGCCCTCGGCGTCGATCGCCGCCGCACGGGCGTCCTCGGTGCCGTACTGGTCGAAGCCGGCCAGCTGGCGGGAGACCCCGCGGAAGTCGGTCAGCGGGGCGCCGCGGGTGGGGTGCGGCTTCTCCCCCCGGCGCAGGGCGGCGACCAGCGCGCGGGCGCTCTCGACGTCCTGCTGGTCGTAGAACTCGTAGTCGACGGTGACCACCGGCGCGTAGTCGCAGGCGGCCAGGCACTCGGCGTGCTCGAGGGTGACCGAGCCGTCGGCGGCGGTCTCGTCGTGGTGGACGCCGAGGTCGGCGCTGAGGGCGTCGAAGATCCGCTGCCCGCCCAGCACGCTGCACAGCGTGTTGGTGCAGACGCTGACCAGGTGCCGACCGGTGGGACGGCGCTTGTACATCGTGTAGAAGGTCGCGACCGCACCCACCTCGGCCTTGGTCAGGCCCAGCTCCTCGGCGCACAGCGCCACGCCCTCGGGCGAGACGTAGCCCTGGTGGCTCTGGACCAGGTGCAGCATCGGCAGCAACGCCGAGCGCGGCTGCGGGTAGCGGGCGATGATCTCCCGCGCCTCGAGCCGGACCTGCTCGGTCAGCGGCGGCAGGTCCGCGGCGGGCGGCTCGACCGGGCTGGAGTCCAGCCCGGTGACCGCCGTCCCCTCGGCCGATCCCGGGAGCGCACTCACGTCGCCTCCTCGCTGGCGCTCGTCGACGCCGCTCGTGGCACTGCTGTGTCCCTGGCCGAGCTCGCGAGCTCGCTCATCTGTCACACCCGCCCATCACCGGGTCGAGCGAGGCGATCGCGGCGATGACGTCGGCGATCATGCCGCCCTCGCTCATCGCCGCCGTGGCCTGCAGGTTGACGAAGCTGGGGTCGCGCACGTGCACCCGCCAGGGTCGGGTGCCGCCGTCGCTGACCACGTGGTAGCCGAGCTCGCCGCGCGGGGACTCGATGGGCACGTAGACCTGGCCGGCCGGTACCCGGAAGCCCTCGGTGACCAGCTTGAAGTGGTGGATCAGGGCCTCCATCGACTGCCCCATGATGTGCTCGACGTGCTCCGGGCTGTTGCCCATGCCGTCGGGCCCGAGGGAGAGCTGCGCGGGCCAGGCGATCTTCTTGTCCTCGACCATGACCGGCCCGGGCTCCAGGCGGTCCAGCGCCTGCTCGACGATCTTCAGCGACTCGTTGATCTCGGCCATGCGGACCAGGTAGCGGCCCCACGCGTCGCAGGTGTCGGCGGTCGGCACCTCGAAGTCGTAGGTCTCGTAGCCCAGGTACGGCTCGACCTTGCGCAGGTCCCACGGCAGCCCGGCAGCGCGCAGCACCGGCCCGGTGACGCCGAGCGCCACGCAACCGGTCACGTCGAGGTAGCCGGCGTCCTTGAGCCGGGCCTGCCAGATCGGCTGACCGGTGAGCAGCTTGTGGAAGTCGGCGACCCGGGCCGGCATGACCTCGAGGAACTCCCGGATGTGCTCCACCGCGCCGGGCGGGAGGTCCTGCGCCAGACCGCCGGGGCGGATGTAGGCGTGGTTCATCCGCAGGCCGGTGATCTCCTCGAGCAGGTCGAGGACCAGCTCCCGCTCGCGGAAGCCGTTGGTCATCCCGGTGAGCGCGCCCATCTCCATGCCGAAGGTGGCCAGCGCGACCAGGTGCGAGGCGATCCGGTTGAGCTCCATGACCAGGACGCGGATGGTCCGCGCCCGCTGCGGCGCCTCGACGCCCAGCAGCTTCTCGACCGCCATGGAGTAGCCGGCCTCGTTGTACAGCGGGGACAGGTAGTCCATCCGCGTCACGAAGGTCGTGCCCTGGACCCAGTTGCGGTACTCGGTGTTCTTCTCGATCCCGGTGTGCAGGTAGCCGATGACCACCCGCGCCTTGGTGACCGTCTCGCCCTCGAGGTCGAGCACCAGCCGCAGCACGCCGTGGGTGGAGGGGTGCTGCGGACCCATGTTCACGACGAGGCGTTCCTCGCCGTAGGCCTCGGTGCCCAGCGTCTGGTCCCAGTCGCCGCCGGTGACGGTGTAGACCCGACCCTCGGTCGTCTCCCGGGAGCCGGCGTAGGGGTCGGCCGGGTTGTACGTGGTGCTCATCGGTAGGCCCTCCGGGTGTCCGGTGGCGGGATGGTGGCGTCGTGGTACTCGACCGGCACGCCGCCGAGCGGGTAGTCCTTGCGCTGGGGGTGGCCGTCCCAGTCGTCGGGCATGAGGATCCGGGTCAGCGCCGGGTGGCCGTCGAAGACGACGCCGAACATGTCCCAGGTCTCCCGCTCGTGCCAGTCCGCCGTCGGGTAGACCGACGTGACCGACGGGACGTGCGGGTCCTCGGCGGTGACCGCCACCTCCAGCCGGATCCGCCGCCGGTAGGTCATCGAGGTCAGGTGGAGGACGACGTGCAGCCGCGGCCGGCCGGGCTCGGCCGCCGGACCGCCGCTGTCGAGGTAGTCGACGCCGGAGACGCTGCTGCACAGCTCGAAGCGCAGCGCCTCGTCGTCCCGCAGGGCCCGCACCAGGGTCAGCAGGTGCTCGCGGGCGACGAAGTAGGTGATCTCGCCGCGGTCGACCAGCACCCGCTGCACCGCGGCGTCGTAGGTCGCCTGCCCGACCGCCTCGATCAGCGCGTCGGTGACCTCGTCGAAGTACCCGCCGTAGGGCCTCTCGGTGGAGTGCAGGGCGACCGCGCCGCCGGGCTCGACGCGGACCAGGCCGCCGAAGCCGGAGGTGTCGCCGCTGCCGCTGACCCCGAACGCGCCCTTGCGGAAGCCGCCCGAGGGCGCGGCCGCCCCCTGGCCGGCGTCCGTGCCGCTGCGGTCGCCCGGGCCGGTCACCGGTCACTCCGCACGTACGGCTCCGGCAGCAGCACCGCGTTCCCGCCACGCTGCTCGATGGCGAACTGGCCGGTGCGCCGATCGGCCGCCGCCCGCTCGTAGGCCGCGCGCTTCTCCCGGTCCACGCGCACCGACGACGGCATCTCGACGTAGAGCTCCGGCGCCCGGCCCTCGGCCCGCGCCTGCTCCAGCTCGCGGGCCCGCCGCGGCCCCAGCGGCTCGTTCATGATCTTGTGGTGCAGCTTGAGGATGGCGTCGGTGAGCATCTCCGGCCGCGGCGGGCAGCCGGGCAGGTACATGTCCACCGGGACGACGTGGTCGACGCCCTGCACGATCGCGTAGTTGTTGAACATCCCGCCGGAGCTGGCGCACACGCCCATCGCCAGCACCCAGCGCGGCTCGGGCATCTGGTCGTAGATCTGGCGCAGGACCGGGGCCATCTTCTGGCTGACCCGGCCGGCCACGATCATCAGGTCGGCCTGCCGTGGGGAGGCCCGGAAGACCTCCATGCCGAAGCGCGCCAGGTCGTAGCGGCCAGCCCCGGTGGCCATCATCTCGATCGCGCAGCAGGCCAGCCCGAAGGTGGCCGGCCACAGCGAGGACTTGCGGGTCCAGTTGACCAGCTTCTCCACCGTCGTCAGCAGCACGCCGCTCGGCAGCTTCTCCTCGAGTCCCATGGCAGGCCCCTCAGTCCCAGTCCAGGCCGCCGCGTCGCCACACGTAGACGTAGGCGATGAACACGGTGCCGATGAAGACGACCATCTCGACCAGCCCGAAGACGCCCAGCGCGTCGTTGGCGACGGCCCACGGGTAGAGGAAGACGATCTCGATGTCGAAGACGATGAAGATCATCGCCGTCAGGTAGTACTTGATCGGGAAGCGACCGCCGGTCAGCGGCTGGTCCACCGGTTCGATGCCGCACTCGTAGGCGGCCAGCTTGGCCCGGTTGTGCCGGCGGGGGCCCACGAACGGGGCGACCGTGACGGAGAACAGCGCGAAGGCCGCGGCCAGCGCGAACAGGCCGACGATCGGGACGTACTGCGAGAGCACCAGCGCCTACCTCTCGTCGTCGTGGGTCGGGTCGGGGGCGGTCACGTCAGACCGCCGGGGCCAGGCGGGTGAGGACGGCGACGGCGCGGTCGAACCGGTCGCCGTCCCGGCCGTCGGAGAGGTTGCCCATCAGCCGCAGCGCCCGGGCCACCAGCGCCGGCCGCTTGAGCCCGTGCGCGGTCGCGAAGCGGACCAGGTCCGGGCGGGCCAGCAGCGCGAGGAAGCCGGTGCCCAGCCGGTGGTGCCGCCCGTACTCCTCGCGCAGCCGCTGGGGGTACCGGCGCAGCACGGCCTCGCGGGCCGGGCCCTCCGGGGCGGCCAGGCCTGCGACGGCGGCCTCCGCGGCCATCCGCCCGGTCTCCAGCGCGTAGCTGATGCCCTCGCCGTTGAACGGGTTGACCGTGCCGGCGGCGTCGCCGGCCAGGAGCAGCCCGCGGGTGTAGGCCGGCCCGCGGTGCAGGGCCATCGGCAGGCCGGCGCCGCGCAGCGGGGTGACCGCGTGCTCCTCGCCGAGCTCCCACTCCCGCGGCAGGGTGGCCAGCCACTCGCGCAGCACCGCCCGCGGCTCGGCGCCGGTGCCCCGGCGGGTGTCGAGCAGGCCGAAGCCGACGTTGCTGGTGCCGTCGCCCATGCCGAAGGCCCACCCGTAGCCGGGCATCGAGTCCGGGCTCGGGCCGGCGGGCGAGAGGTCGAAGGAGACGTCCAGGTAGTCGTCGTGCGTGCGCGGGGAGGTCACGTACCGGCGGACGGCGACGCCGAGTGGCCGGTCCTCCCGCCGGAGCAGCCCCAGCGCCTTGGCCAGCCGGCCGGAGAGGCCCTCGGCGGAGACCACCAGCGGCGCGCGCCAGGTGGTCGGCGCGCGGTCCGGGCCCTCTTCGGCGTGCACCCCGGCGACCCGGCCGGCGTCGTCGAGCAGCGGGCCGGTGACCGTGACCTCCTGCACCAGCCGGGCGCCGGCCGCGACAGCGTGCGCGGCGAGCCCGGCGTCGAGGTCGCGGCGGCTGCGGACCAGGCTGTGGCCGGGCCAGCGCTGCAGGGTCGGCCAGTCGACCTCGACCACCTGGCCGCCGCCGGTGACCCGCAGCCCCTTGTGCCGGACCCAGCCGGTGGTGTCGACGCCCAGGTCGTCGAGCGCCTTGACGGCGCGCGGGGTCAGCCCGTCGCCGCAGACCTTCTCGCGGGGCAGCCGGGCCTTCTCCAGGACGGCGACGTCGAGGCCGGCGCGGGTGAGGTGCCAGGCGGCCGAGGAGCCCGCCGGACCGGCGCCGACGACGACCACGTCGGCCCGCCGGTCGCCGTCGTCCACCTCGGTCCCCTCCGTTCGAGTTCCCCGGCCACTTTGTGAATTGCTTCACAAGGTGGCCCGGTCCCCACTCTAGGCCGGGGTGTGACCTTGGTGACAAGTGGCTTCCCGGAATGGCGCGTCACAGTTGGGTCAAGGACCCCGTCCTCCTCGGGAAGGCCCCGTCCCCTCACCCCTCGCACGCTCGGGGCGAGCCTCCGGACGGGGCCACCCGGGCTCGCGGCGAGCCTCTGGCCGGGGCCGCCCCGGGAGAACGGCGTTCAGGTGAGCGGCTTGCGACCGCGGTGCAGCGCCACGATGCCGCCGGTGAGGTCGCGCCACGCGACGTCGGACCAGCCGGCGGCCTGCAGCCGGGCGGCGAGCGCCGGCTGGTCGGGCCAGGCCCGGATCGACTCGGCCAGGTAGACGTAGGCCTCCGGGTTGCTGCTCACCGCGCGGGCGATCCGTGGCAGCGCGCGCATCAGGTACTCGGTGTAGACGGTGCGGAACGGCGCCCAGGTGGGGCTGGAGAACTCGCAGACCACCAGCGTCCCGCCGGGCCGGGTGACCCGGGCGAACTCGCGCAGCGCGGCGTCGGGGTCGGCGACGTTGCGCAGGCCGAAGGAGATGACCACGCCGTCGACGCTCTCGTCGGCCACCGGCAGCGCCATGGCGTCACCGGCCACCTTGGGCACCGGCCGGGCCGCGCCCGCGCGCAGCATGCCCTGGGAGAAGTCGCAGGCGATGGCGCGCACGCCGCCGGCCGCCAGCTCGACGGTCGACACCGCCGTCCCGGCGGCGACGTCGAGCACGGTCTGCCCCGGACGGGCGCCGAGCGCCGCGCGGGTGGCCCGCCGCCAGGAGGCGTCGAGACCGCCGGAGAGCACCGTGTTGGTCAGGTCGTAGCGCGCCGCGACCCGGTCGAACATGGCCGCGACGTCGGCCGGCTGCTTGTCCAGACCTGCCCGCAGTGGGAGGACCCCCTCCTCCCCACCCCTCGCAGGCTCGCGGCGGGCCCCGGGAGAGGGCCTGTGTGCGCTGTCTCGCCGGTCTGCCACGACGGGCGACGCTACCGGCTGCCTACGCTGGGGCCGTGACAGTGGCAGCCGTGACCACCCCGGATGCGGTCACGCCCGTCGTCACCACGACGCCGCTGCTCGAGCCCCCCGCCCTGCTCGACCTGCTGCCGGCCGCCGGCGCGGTGTCCTGGGTGCGCCGCGGGGAGGGCCTGGTCGGCTGGGGCGAGGCGGCCCGGCTGGAGGTCACCGGCCCCCGGGCCCTGGCCGAGGCGGCCGAGTGGTGGGAGGCCCTCAGCGCCGGCCTCGACGTCGACGACCGGGCGGAGGTGCCTGGCTCCGGGCCCGTCGTGTTCGCCAGCATCGCCTTCGACCCGGCCGCCGGGACGTCGGTGTTCGTCGTCCCGGAGGTCGTCGTCGGCCGGCGGGACGGCGCCGCCTGGGTGACCACGACCGGGGACGCCGACCCCGCCGACGTGCTGGCCGCCGCGCCCGCGACCGCCCCGGCGCCGGTCGGCCGGCTGCGCTACGCCGACGGCGCGCTCGACCCGGCCTCGTGGTGCGCGACCGTGGCCGCGGCCGTGGCGCGCATCGGCGCCGGGGAGCTGGCCAAGGTGGTGCTGGCGCGCGACCTGCTGGTCACCGCCGACGCGCCGCTGGACCCGCGCGCACTGCTCGCCCGGCTGGCCGCCCGCTTCCCCGGCTGCTGGACCTTCGCCGTCGACGGCCTGCTCGGCGCCACGCCCGAGCTGCTGCTGCGCCGGACCGGGCGCGAGCTGTCCTCCCGCGTCCTGGCCGGGACCGCACCCCGCGGTGCCGGTGCCGACGACCAGCGGCTGGCCGCGGGCCTGCTCGCCTCGGCCAAGGACCGCGCCGAGCACGCCCTCGCCGTCGACTCGCTGGTCCGGGCGCTGGAGCCCTACTGCACGACGCTCACCGCGCCGGGGGAGCCGCAGCTGCTGACGCTGGCCAACGTGCGCCACCTGGCCACCGACGTCACCGGCGTCCAGCGCCGCGGCGGCGCGCGCGGCCGGGCCGGGCTGCTGGAGCTGGTCGGTGCGGTGCACCCGACCGCCGCCGTCTGCGGCACCCCGACCGATGCCGCCGCCGCGCTGATCGGCGAGCTGGAGGGCATGGACCGCGGCCGCTACGCCGGCCCGGTCGGCTGGCTCGACGCGCGCGGCGACGGCGAGTTCGGCCTGGCGCTGCGCTGCGCCCAGCTGGCCGACGACGACCCGGCCACGGCGCGGCTGTTCGCCGGCTGCGGCATCGTCGCCGGCTCCGACCCGGCCGCGGAGCTGGCCGAGACCCAGGCGAAGTTCGCCGCCTTCCAGGCCGCCCTGGAGAGCTGAGGCGGGTCAGCGGCGGGCGAGCTCCTCGACCACGCGACGGACCAGTTCGTGCGGCAACGGGTCACGGTGCGGCAGGCGCATCGCGTCCTCGGCGCCCCGGTACGGGGCCACGGCCGCCTCCAGCTCGGGGTCGGCCAGCTGCTGCGGCAGCGGGTGGAGCGCCACGTGCCGCGTCCAGACCGCGACCTGGACCAGCGACCGGCCGTCGACGGTGAACGTCGGCACCCCGTACCGGACGGTCTGGTCGGCGCCCGGCACGGCCGCCGCCACCGCCTGACGCACCTGCTCGACCCGCTCGCGGACGTCGCGAGGCAGGCCGGCCAGGTACTCGTCGACCGGTGCCTGCACCGCCATCAGCCGGCCGCCGCGCGCGACAGCGTGGCCGGCCCGGTCCCGTGCCCGGCGACGTCGAGCGCGAGAGCGCGGACGGCGGCCGGCTCCCCCGGCGTCGCAGGCCGCAGGAGGTCTCCCCCGGTCCCCGGGAGCCCGGCAGGGGCCTGCTGCAGCGACGTCATGGGGGCGACGCTAACCGCCCTCCGGGGGGATCGCGAACGAGTTGCGACACGGTCGCGTTCCCGCCGCACGTGCGGCTGTCCTCGCGAACCGCGGGTCAGCGCACCGGACCGTCCGCGGGGAGCAGCGGCGAGCGGCGAGCGGAGCCCGGAGCGTGGCCACCGACACGTCCGACCGCCCCCCGCAGCCCGCGGTCCCGACCTGCCCGGTGACCACCGGGTCACCCGGCGCCGGGCACCGATCCGGTCCGCGTCAGCTCGTCGGCGACGTCCACCAGCCTGCGGTTGGTCTGCTGCGAGACCCGGGCCAGCACCTCGAAGGCCTGGTCACCGGTGAGCTTGTACCGCTCCATGAGGATGCCCTTGGCCTGGCCGATCAGGTCGCGGCTGCTCACGGCCCGGCGCAGGTGCTCCTCGTTCTGGGCCCCGGCGACGGCCACGGCGGCGTGGGCGGCGAGGACGAGCCCCACGTCCTCGGACTCCTCACCGAAGGCGTGCGGCTGCCGCGCGTAGAGGTTGAGGGCACCCAGGTCGTCGCCCTCGACGAACAGCTGGATGCTCAGCGAGCTGAGCGCGCCGAGCTCGACCGCCTCGGCCGCGAACCGGGGCCACCGCGTCTCGGTGCGCATGTCGTCGACGCGGACCGTCTCCGCCTCCCAGACCGCGTCGAGACAGGGCCCCTCCTGCATGCGGTTCTGCGCCTCGTCGACCTGCCGCGGGAGGTCCCCGGTCGCGGCGCGCGGCTCGACCCTGCGTCGGCCCGTGACGTAGGTGACCGTGCACTCCTCGGCGCCGGGGACGATCCCGACCGCGGTGTCGGTGAGGGTCCGCAGGGTGGCCTCGACGTCGCCGTGCTGCTCCTGCAGCGACCGGGCGACCCGCCCCATGACCTCGCCGAGGCCGCAGGCCCCACCGGGCCCGCTCCTGCCGTCCCCGGACAGCAGCGCCGGGCCCTGCTCCTCCCTGCTCCCCGCTGAACGGTTCGCGCGCGGTGACTCCTCGCCCATGTCCGGCACCGTAGCCGGGGGGCGCCCGGTCACCCGTGGTCGAGCGCCTCGCCGGCGGCCGCCCGCAGCGCCGCCGCCAGCTCCGCCTCGGCGCGCTGGTCGGTGCGGACGACGACCACCCGCGGCCCCCCCACCGCGACGGCGTCGGCCAGTCCCGCCGACGTCGACACCCGCACGGCCGGCCAGCCCAGGGCCTCGGCCACCGCCACCAGGTCACGGCCGTGCGGCGTGCCGAACACCCGCCGGTAGCCGGCCTCGTACCGCGGCTGCCCGGGCTCGAGCTGGGCGAAGATCCCGCCGCCGTCGTTGTCCGGGAC
Organism: Geodermatophilus siccatus; assembly: GCF_900103785.1. GTDB lineage: Bacteria > Actinomycetota > Actinomycetes > Mycobacteriales > Geodermatophilaceae > Geodermatophilus > Geodermatophilus siccatus. Next base: position 656,094 of record NZ_FNHE01000001.1, read on the forward strand.
GACGAGGGTGAGGTCCGGCCGCGGCTCCCCCTCCCCGACGAGCAGCCCCTGGAGGTCGTGCAGGAGGGTGAGGTCGCCGAGCAGCGCGAACGCCCGGCCGCCGTGCACGCGGGCCGCCCCCACCGCGGTGGAGACCGTCCCGTCGATGCCGGCGACCCCGCGGTTGGCCAGCACGGTCAGCCCCGCCCGCGGGACGGCCAGCCGGTCGACGTCGCGCACCGGCGTCGACGAGCCGAGCACCAGCAGCGCGCCGTCGGGCAGGGCGGCGACCAGGTCGCGGGCGAGCACCCCGGCGGTCAGCGCGGGCAGCGCGTCGAGCACGCCGTCGACCGCCGTCCCGACCCGGTCGGCCGCGGCGCGCCAGGCCGTCCGCCACGCCGGGTCGGCGGTCGCCGGGGTCCTGCCCGGGGGCGCGCCGGGCGCCGGCAGGCCGCCCACCCACGTCGTCGAGCGCCCCGCGTCGGCCCAGCGCGGGGACGTCCCCACCGTCTCCACCCGGACGGCGGGGTCGGCCAGCAACCGCGACACCGGCCGGGACAGCGTCGGCCGTCCGACGACCATCACCCGCTCGGGGCGGTGCTCGGCCAGCCAGCCGGGCACCCCGAGCAGCAGCGCACCACCGCGCACGGACGCCGACCACGCGCCGCTGGACGGCTCGGCGACCACCGGCCAGCCCCGCGCCGCGGCCAGCTCCGCGGCCGCACGGCCCAGCTCGGGGACCGTGTCCCCGACGACGACGAGCGTGCGGGCCGGTCCGGCGTCGGCGGGCCGCTCGACGGCTGCCACCGAGCCGCCCGTCCACGGCGCACCGTCCGGCCGGCCGGACCACGGGCCGACGACCCGCACGTCGGCGTCCTCGGGCAGCAGCGGCTCGCGGAAGGGCAGGTTGAGCTGCACCGGCCCGGGGTCGGCGGAGAGCGCGCCGCGCGCGGTCAGCAGGGCCTTGGCCACCAGCGAGCGCCAGTACCGGTTCTGCGCCTCCTCGCGGCCGGCCTCGGGCACGCCGACGTCGACCGCCGCCCGCACCGCGCCGCCGTAGAGCCCGGGCTGGGCGATGGTCTGGTTGGCGCCGGTGTCGCGCAGCTCCGGCGGCCGGTCCGCGGTCAGGGCGAGCAGCGGCACCCCGGCGGCGTCGGCCTCCAGCACGGCGGCGTGCAGGTGTGCGGTCGCCGTCCCGGAGGTGGTCAGCACCGGCACCGGCCGCCCGGAGGCCTTGGCCAGGCCGAGGGCGAGGAAGGCCGCCGTCCGCTCGTCGATGCGCACGTGCAGGGTCAGCCGGCCGTCGCGCTCGGCGTCGGCGAGGGCCAGCGCGACCGGCGCCGAGCGGGAACCGGGGGCCACCACGGCGTCGGTGACCCCGCCGCGGACCAGCTCGTCGACGAGCACCCGGGCGAGGGCGGTGGAGGGGTTCACCCGCGCACCGCGTCCAGCCGGGCGCGCCAGCGCGCCTCGACCTCCGGGCCCGCGGCGACCTCGGCCAGCCGGTCGGGCGTCACGGGCCGCACCGGGAGCGCGCCGTCCACCGGCAGCAGCGGCTCGCTGGTGACGTCGCCGTCGAGGAGCGCCACGGTGGCCAGCCCGCAGGCGAACGGCAGCTCGGGCAGCGCCGCGGCCAGCGCCACCCCGGCGGCGATGCCGACCGAGGACTCCAGCGCCGAGGAGACCACGCACGGCAGGCCGTGCGCCCCGGCCACCTCGAGCGCCGCCCGCACCCCGCCGAGCGGCTGCACCTTGAGGACGACGACGTCGCACACCCCGCGCAGGTCCACGCGCAGCGGGTCGGCCGAGCGGCGGACGACCTCGTCGGCGGCGATCCGCACGTCGACCCGCCGGCGCAGCGCGGCCAGCTCCTCGAGCGACGCGCACGGCTGCTCGACGTACTCCAGGCCCACCCGGTCCAGCTCGCGGATGCGCGCGGCGGCGGTGTCGACGTCCCAGGCGGCGTTCGCGTCGACCCGGATCGCGCCGGACGGGCCGAGGGCCTCGCGCACCGCCTCGACCCGGGCGAGGTCGTCGGCGGGCGTCTGGCCCGGCTCGGCGACCTTCACCTTCGCCGTCCGGCAGCCTGAGGCGGCCACGATGGCGTGCGCCCGCTCCGGGCCGACGGCCGGCACGGTCACGTTCACCGGCACCGCGTCGCGCACCGGGGCCGGCCAGCCGTCGCAGGCCGCCTCGACCGCCGCGGCCCACCAGCGGCGGCTCTCGGCGACGTCGTAGTCCCAGAACGGTGAGAACTCACCCCAGCCGGCGGGGCCGGGCACCAGCACGCCGTCGCGGACGTCGATGCCGCGGAAGCGGGTCCTCATCGGCACCGACCAGACCCGCGCCCCGTCGGTGTCGATCACGTCGGCAAGCGTAGCCAGGCCCTCCCGCAGGGCCCCGCGGCGAGCCCTGTCGGCCCCCGTGCAGGGGCCCGCCGCGAGCTCGCGAGTGGCGGGTGGCAAGGGGGTCCTTCGAGGGGGCAGGTGGGTCCCTACTCTCGGACCTCGTGCCCAGGCACCTGACCCCCGTGCCCGCGCCGGCCGATCCCCTCGCGCTCGTGCCGCAGGTGCGCGCCGCCCTGGACGGCACGGCGCCGCTCGCGGTGCTGCCCGCGGGTCCGCCGGCCGCCGTCGAGGCGGCCCGGGCGGTGCTGCGGCCCGAGCAGCCGCTGGAGGACGGAGCCGACCTCGTCGTCGTCACCTCCGGCTCGACCGGCGGCGGCCGTGGCGTGCTGCTGCCGGCCGGTGCGGTGCACGCCTCGGCCGAGGCCACGCTGCACCGGCTCGGCGGTCCCGGCGCCTGGCTGCTCGCGCTGCCCGTCTCGGCGATAGCCGGCCTGCAGGTGCTCTGCCGCTCGCTCCTCGGCGGCACCGCACCGACCGTGCTCGGCTCGGGGGAGCCGCTGACCGCCGCTGTCGCCCGCATGCCGGCCCGACGGCGCTACACCTCGCTGGTGCCCACCCAGCTGCGCCGGTACCTCGACGCCGAGCCCGCCGCGCTGCGCGCCTTCGACGCGGTCCTGGTCGGCGGTGCGGCCACCGATGCGGCCCTGCTCGCGCGGGCCCGTGACGAGGACGTCGCCGTGGTGACCACCTACGGGATGACCGAGACCGCCGGCGGCTGCGTGTACGACGGCGAGCCGCTGGGCGGGGTGCAGGTGCGGGTGACCGACGGCGGGGTCGAGCTCGCCGGCCCGGTGCTGGCGACCGGCTACCGGCTCGACCCCGAGGGCACCGCCGCAGCCTTCACCGGCGGCTGGTTCCGCACCCGCGACGCCGGGACGCTCGACGACTCCGGCCGGCTGACCGTGCACGGCCGGCTGGACGACGTCGTCGTCACCGGCGGGGTCAACGTCGCGCCGCAGGCGGTGGAGGCCGTGCTGCGGCAGCACCCGGACGTCGTCGACGCCGTCGTCTTCGGCCGGCCGGACGACGAGTGGGGCCAACGGGTGGCGGCCGCCGTCGTCCCGGCCCCCGGCGCGACACCGGACCTCGCGGCGCTGCGCCCGTGGGTGGCCGAGCGGCTGGGCGGGCCCGCCGCGCCGCGCGAGCTGCACCGCATCGACGCCGTCCCGACCCTGCACACCGGCAAGCCCGACCGCCGCGGTGTCGCTGCCGCCGTGACCCACCGGAGGTCCTGAACCGTGGCCACCCCCGCGCAGTGGCTGGCCGGCGCCCGCCCCCGCACGCTGCCCGCCGCCCTCGCCCCCGTGCTCGTGGGCACCGGAGCTGCCGCGGCGCTCGACGGCTTCCGGCCCGTGCCGGCGCTGCTGGCCCTGCTGGTCGCCCTCGCGCTGCAGGTGGCGGTCAACTACGCCAACGACTACTCCGATGGCACCCGCGGCACCGACGCCGTCCGGGTCGGGCCGATGCGGCTGGTCGGCTCGGGCGCGGCGACCCCGCGGCAGGTGCTGGTCGCCGCGCTGGCCTCCTTCGCCGTCGCCGGCCTCGCCGGGCTGGCGCTGGCGGCGCTGTCGAGCTGGTGGCTGGTCGCGGTCGGCGCGGTCTGCATCGCGGCGGCCTGGACCTACACCGGCGGCCCGCTCCCCTACGGCTACCGCGCGCTGGGCGAGGTCTTCGTCTTCGTCTTCTTCGGCCTGGTGGCCGTCGTGGGGACCACGTTCGCCCAGACCGGCTCGGTCGACGGGCTGGCCGTCGCCGCCGCCGTGCCGATCGGCCTGCTGTCGGTGGCGCTGCTGGTCGTGAACAACCTGCGCGACATCGAGGGCGACGCCGCGGTCGGCAAGCGCACGCTGGCCGTGCTCCTCGGCGACCGCGGTACCCGGGTCGCGTTCGCGCTGCTCCCCGCGGTGGCGTTCGCCATCGTCGTCGCGATCGGGGGAACCCGGCCCTGGGCGCTGCTCGCGCTGCTCGCCGTCCCGCTGGCGGTGCCGCCGGTGCGCACCGTGCTCTCCGGCGGGCGCGGCCCGGCGCTGATCGCCGCGCTGCAGGGCACCGGCCTGCTCACCCTGGCCACCGGCGTGCTGCTGGGCGCCGGGCTCGCCCTCAGCGGCTGACGAAGCCCCCGTCCTCCCCACCCCTCGCTCCGCTCGCGGCGGTGCCCTGGACGGGGCCCGCGGCGAGCCTCCGGACGGGGCCGGCCCGAGAGGGACCCTCAGCCGTCGCCGGTGAGGCGGGCCTCCCGCGCGGCCCTGGCCTGCTGACGGGCGACGCTGCGCGCGGCCAGCCCCTCGGTGAGCCGTTCGCGCGAGGGCCGCAGCAGCAGGTACGAGACCGGCATCGACAGCAGCAGCCCGAACAGCGCGCCGGACCAGAAGTCCAGGCCCAGCACCCACAGCAGCAGCACGAGGGCGGCGGCGATGGCCAGCCGGCCCACGGTGTAGATGACCAGCCAGGGCGCGATCCTCGGCGGCGCCGCCGGCCCCCCGGTCGGCGCGCCCGGCACCGCCGGCTCAGCCCTCTCCGCCATGGCGGCCCTCCCACTTGGTGCTCAACACGACCGTCGTCCGCGTGCGGGCGACGCCTCTGATCCGGTTCAACGCACTGATGGTGGCCTCCAGTGCCGGGATGTCGGTCACGCGGACCTTCAACACGTAGCCCTCGCTGCCGGCCACCCGCCAGCAGTCCTCCACCTCGGGCAGCGTGGCCAGTCCGGCCTCGACGCCGGTGTCGTCGACCGAGTCGCTCTCGATCACGCTCACCAGCGCGGTGACGCCCAGCCCCACCGCCGCCGGGTCGACCACCGCCCGGTAGCCGGTGATGACGCCGGCGGTCTCCAGCTTGCCGACCCGCTCGTGCACCGCCGGCGAGGAGAGGCCGACCCGCCGGGCCAGCTCGGCGTAGCTCGCCCGGCCGTTGGCGCGCAGCAGGTCGATCAGCTGCTGGTCGACGGCGTCGATGGCGTTCTCCTCCTGCCGGGGCCGCACGGGTGCGCGTACGAGTATCGCCCGCGCACGTACTGTGGAGGGGGCTCGGGCTCGATCGACGAGGGGGGTGGGCCGCCATGGCCTTCGTGGTGGTGCTCGTGGTGGCGGTCGCCGTGGTGGTGCTGGTGCTGCGGGCGGCGGAGAAGGGTGGTCCCGGCCGGGTGCGCGCTCCTCGACCGCCGCGCCCGCAGCGCGCCGTCCGCCCGATCGCGCCGGACGACGACCCCGAGTTCCTGCGCGAGCTGGAGCGCCGCACCCGGCGCGACGACGGCTCCCCGGCGTAGCCGCCCGGACCCCTCCGAGGCGCGTCCCGCGGCCCCTCACCAGGGGCCCTGGCCCCGTCCCGGGCCCGCCCCGAGCTCGCGAGGGGTGGGGAGGACGGGGTCCTCCACCGAGGGGTGGGGCAGAGGGTCCTTCCTCAGGCGGCGCGGAAGAGGCGGCGCCACCCGCGGCGCCGCTGTGGCTCCTCGGCGGGCGGAGCGGCGACCACGGCCTCCTGGGTCATCCCGCCCGGCCAGCCCAGGCCCTCGTGCGTCGTCGGGTCGCCCGGCCAGCCCAGGCCGCTCTCGGTGCCCTCGGCGCGCAGGTCGCCGTGCCGGCCGGCCGGCGCGTCCGCGGACCGTTGCGCGAGCGCTGCGGCGACCACGGGGTGCACCGCGGCCCCCTCGGAAGCAGAGTGCCTACCCACGGGGAGCTCCCCTCCGGCGCGACATGGGGGCATGGAAGCACGGCCGCGTCCGGCGTGTCACCGACACGCCGTCCGTCCGGGGGACCCTGTCGCCTGGTGTGACGAGCGGGACGCCCGCCTCGAGCCCTGACCTCGCGGGGCGCGTCCGACGACGGCCCGGTCACGCAGGGCCCCACGGCGGAGCCGGTCAGTACTCCCAGGAGGCGTACCGCGGGTCCCGCTCGGCCATCGTCCGGAACAGCAGCCCCATCCGGTCGATGAACCAGGCCTTGGCGCACTGCACGAGGAGGAGCCCCCCGACGACGGACCTCAGGTCGAACACGACCAGGCCGCGGGCCAGGGCGGCCAGACCGGCGAACTGGAACGCGTAGGTGGTGTTCGGGACGGCGGTGGACCGGAACTGCTCCGGGAGGTCGACCGCGTTCCGGTCGGCCCAGATGCGCTCGCCGAGCACCCCTCTCGACGCCCAGTTCCGGGTCGATCGCGGCGGGGGGAACAGCAGCGGCTCGACCACCGTGAAGACCAACGACGCGCCGAGGGGCAGCAGCGACCGCCGGCCGATCCCCCGCCGGCTCCAGATCGACAGGACGATCAGCGGCAGGACGGCGAACCGGATCCAGACGCTCGCCGGGTTGGCGTGCCGCAGCCAGGTGTCGTCCCGCAGGCCGAACAGCCTCGCCAGCCGGGCATCGGTGGTGACGGCGTCGGGCGAGGGGGTGGTCACGGCCCTCCGTCCCTTCCTGGCGCGGCACGACTCCCCCGCCGGCCGGCCACAGGACGACGAGGAGGCGGTGTCCCGGGAGCACTGCCCGACGTCGTGCCGCTCCGCCTGCTCGTCCTCGCCATGTCGCTGCCCTCCCCGATCGAGCACCGGGCTCCGGCGCAGTGCCTCGTCGGAGGACTCGCTCGCGCACGCCGGCGGGGTGTCGCGCGGAGGAGATGTTCCGCCGGTGCAGCCGGGCGGGGAACCCCGGCGGAGTGCCCGGGAGGCGCGGGGCGTGCGCCCGTGGCACTCCGTCCGGAGGGCGGTCCGCCCCGTCCCGGGCCTCAGCCCGGGGCCGCGATCGGGTCCGGCGGTCCCGTCCCGGGTCCCGCCGCGAGCCTGCGAGTGGCGGGGAGCAGGGGGTCCTCCGACGAGGCGTGGCGGGAAGGGTGGTCCTCGTTCAGTCCAGCCCGCCGTAGCTGTGCAGGCCGGTCGACACCATGTTCACGTAGAGCAGGTTGAAGACCATCACGCCCAGGCCGACGACGTTCACCCACGCCGCGGGGCGCCCCCGCCAGCCGGCCGTCGTCCGCGCGTGCAGGTAGCCGGCGTAGACCACCCAGGCGATGAACGCCCAGGTCTCCTTGGGGTCCCAGCCCCAGTACCGGCCCCAGGCGCTCTCGGCCCAGATGGCGCCGGCGATGACGGCGAAGGTCCAGATCGGGAAGCCGAACACCGCGGTGCGGTGGGCGACGCGGTCCAACGTGACCGCGTTCGGCAACCGGGAGAGGAACGAACCCTCGGCCTCGGCGCCGCGGGCGTCGGAGCGCAGGCGCAGCAGGTACAGCACGCTGGCGATCCCGCTGACGAAGAAGATGCCGAAGCCGAGGATCGCCGTGGAGACGTGCACGGCCAGCCAGCTCGAGCGCAGCGCGGCCACCAGCGGACCGGTCTCGGTGTAGAGGAACAGCCCCGTGGCGACCAGCGCGATGACGACCGGCGCGAGCACGAAGGCGCCGATGTCGCGGACGGCCGGCACCCGGACGGCCAGCAGGAGGTAGACCACCACGCCGACCAGGACGACGGCGGTGGCGAACTCGTACATGTTGCCCCAGGGCAGCCGGTCGGCGGCCATCCCGCGGGTGACCAGCACGCCGGCGTGCACGACGGCGCCGACGGCGGTGACCGCGAGCCCGGCGAGGCCCCAGCGGTCGGTGCGCGCCGGCGGGGCGGGCGCCTCGGCCGGTGCCCCTCCCCCGGCGGACACCAGCTGCCGCGCCGGGCGGCGGCCGAACGCCAGCTGCGCCGAGAACGCCACGACGGCGACCGAGTAGAGCGCGACGGCGATCGAGAACAGGGTGTCCGACAGCTCGGCCAGCGACGGGTCAACGGTCACGCGGGGGGACCTCCGGTTCCGGTGCGGCCCCGCCGGACGGCGGGGCGGAGGGGGTCGGGGCGCGCTCGTCGAGCGCGGCCTGCAGCCGCCCGGTCAGCTCGGCGAAGGACGTGGCGCTCTCGCCGCCGCCCCGCGTCAGCGAACCGACCGAGAGCACGGTACCGCCGCCGTCGGGGGCGGGGCCGACGCGGGCGAAGAAGCGCTCCCGGCGCAGCAGGAGCAGCGCCAGCAGGCCGACCAGCAGGGCGATCGCCGCGCCGAGCACCCAGACCTGCCCGGGGTCGTGCGAGAACTGCAGCGCGGCGAACTGGTCGACGCCGGTGAAGGTGACCGCCGTCCCGTCGGGCAGGGTCAGCGTCTCGCCGACCGCCAGGTTGGCCCGGCCGACCTCGGAGAGCCGGCCGCGCTCGATCTGGCTCCGGTCGAGCGAGTAGACCGACTGGGGCAGGCCGGAGTCCAGGCCGAGGTAGCCCTGGTAGGCCAGGATCGCCACCTCCGGGTTGAGCGGCCGCGGGTCGATCGAGGTCAGGACGCCGCCCTGCATCAGCCCGGTGGGTGCGAAGAAGCCCTCGAGCGCCAGCTGGTCCTCGACACCGGCGCCGAGGTCGGGGAGCTTGAGCGCGCCCTCGCTGGACATCGTCGTCTGGTCCGAGGGCAGGAACGGCGCCGAGACGTCGGTGAACGCCGTCCCGTCGGGGAGGGTGACGGTGAACCGCGGCGCGTAACCGTGCCCGGTCACGTAGACGCGGTCGCCGTCGACCCGCAGGGGGTCGTTGACGCCGATCGTCGTCGCCTCGCCCTCCTCCCCGGGCCCGCCGTAGCGGATGTCGGCGGTGTAGGAGGCCGCGGTCAGGTCCTCCTCGTACTCCGCGCGGAAGTCCTCGAGGTCGATGCAGAGCGGGGTGAGGTCCGAGCCGTCGACCAGCGCGCCGGAGGAGTGGGTGTCGTACTGCTGGAAGGAGTTGCAGAAGCCCTGGCCCTCCGTGACCAGGATGCTGCCCTCGTAGCCCCACAGCTTCCCGCCGGCCAGGCCGAGCAGCAGCGCCACGAGCGACAGGTGGAACAGGAGGTTGCCGGTCTCCTTCCAGAAGCCCTTCTCCGCGGAGAGCTCGTCCCCGGATGCCGCAGGACCCGGCGGGGTCGGCTCAGCCCCGGAACGGCGGACCACGCGGAAGCGGCGCACCCGCAGCTCCTCCTCGACCACGTCGAGAGCGGCCGGGCCGGGCAGCGGGGTGGCCAGCTCCGCGGAGTCGGGCAGCCGCTGCAGCCGGCGCGGTGCCGGCGGCGGAGCGGCCCGCAGGGCGCGGACGTGCTCGCCCAGCCGGGGGACGACGCAACCGATGAGCGAGACGAACAACAGCAGGTACACCGCGGCGAACCACGGCGAGCTGAAGACGTCGAAGGCGTAGAGCCGGTCGAGCACCGGCGCCAGCGTCGGGTGGTCGGCGAAGTACTGGCGGACGGCGTTCTGGTTCAGCGAGCGCTGCGGCAGCAGTGACCCGGGGATCGCCGCCAGCGCCAGCAGGAACAGCAGGATGATCGCCGTCCGCATGGCGGTGAGCCGGCGCCACCAGCGCAGCCACAGGCCCCAGGCGCGGGCGCCGAGGGAGGGGCGGGCAGGGGGCTGCGGCGCCGCGGCCGGCCGCGGCGGGGCGGTGGTGGTCACGTCAGCTCCTCGCCGACGCTCGGCGCAGCCGCGCCCGGTGGTGCCGTGCCCATCGGGGACCTCGCCGGCTCGGTCACTCCGCTCCCCCGCTGCGCTCGTCCGCGTCGTGCCCGGCGGTGCTCCACCCATGCCGTGACCTCGCCGGCTCGGTCACAGTGACGTCTCCGCGAAGCCGTTGGCGGCCAGCCAGCCCTGCAACCAGCGCATCATCTCGGTCCAGGCGCCGGTCACCAGCAGCAGGCCGACGACCACGAGGACGACGCCGCCGAACCGGGTGACCGCCCGCGCGTGCCGGCGCAGGAACGACGTGGCGCCCATCGCCCAGCGGGCGCCGAGAGCGACCAGCACGAAGGGCACGCCCAGACCCAGGCAGTAGGCCAGCCCGAGCAGCGCGCCGCGGCCCGCGGTGGCCTGCTGGAACGCGAGGTTCTGCACCGCGGCGAGCGTCGGGCCCAGGCACGGCGTCCAGCCCAGCCCGAAGACGACGCCCAGCAGCGGGGCCCCGGCCAGCCCGGTCGCAGGCCGGAACGCCACCCGCCTGGTGCGCTGCAGCAGCGGCAGCCACCCGAGGAAGCCCAGCCCGACCAGGACGGTGACGACGCCGAGCACGCGGGTGATCTCGTCGTTGTACTGCAGCAGCAGCCGGCCCAGGCCGCCGAACGCGGTGCTGATGGTGACGAAGACGGCGGTGAAGCCGAGCACGAACAGCGCCGCGCCGAGCACCATCCGGCCGCCGGGCGAGCGCTCGTCGGTCCGGACCGCCACCGCCGTGCCGCCGGGGCCCTGCGCGACCGGGGCCGGCGCCGTCGTCGGGGCGCCGGAGCCGACCAGGCCGGTGACGTAGGAGAGGTAGCCCGGCACCAGGGGCAGCACGCAGGGCGAGGCGAAGCTGACCAGCCCGACCAGCGCGGCGACCGCGGCGGCCACGAGCAGCGGGCCGTCGGTCACCAGGCCGCTGAAGGTCTCCCCCATCAGCCCTCCTCGGCCATCAGCACGTCGAGCACCGCGCGCAGGTCGTCCTGCTCGACCGCGCCGGTGTAGACCGCGGCCACCCGGCCCTGCGCGTCGAGCACGATGGTGGACGGGATCGCGTTGGCCGGGTAGTCGCGGAACGCCAGCGCCACCTCGCCACGGGGGTCGTCCAGCGAGGGGAACTCGATGCCGAAGCCGTCCTCGAAGGCGCGGGCGAGCTGGTCGGTGTCCTTGACGTTGACGCCGAGGAACTGCACCCCCTGGTCGCGCACCTCGGCGTAGACCTCCTGGAACTGCGGCGACTCCACGCGGCAGGGCGCGCACCAGGAACCCCAGAAGTTGAGCACCGCGACGCCGCCGTCGAGCTCGCTGGAGTCGAACTCCCGACCGTCGAGCAGGGTGCCGGAGAAGTCCGGGGCGGCGGCGCGCTCGTCGGGCGGGATGACCTCGCCGGCGGGCGTGCCCTGCACGAAGCGGAACTCCCCGCCGTTGTTGACGTCGACGGCGTCGGTGCCGGTGGAGCAGCCGGTCAGGAGCAGCGCCCCCACCAGGGCGCCGAGCAGCCCGCGCACACCGGGGCCCCCGCGGCGTTGTGGAGCGGAGCGGAGCAACGTCGTGGGGTGGCTTCGTGGGGAGTACCTCATGCCCCGGGCACCGCGTCCGGTGGGGTGGCACCGGCGGGCTCCGCGTAGGACAGCCCCACGAAGCGGTCCCCGTCGTAGGTCAGCGAGGTGACGCTGGCCAGGCCGCACTCCCGGCGGCGCGGGTCGTGGGTGTAGCGGCGTCCCTCCAGGTGCAGCCGCAGCGTCCAGATCGGCAGCTGGTGGCTGACGCAGACCGCCGCGGCACCACGGGCGGCGTCCCGGGCCGTCTCGACCGCGGCCAGCATCCGCGCGGCGATCTCGACGTAGGGCTCGCCCCACGACGGGCGGAACGGGTTGCGCAGCTTCCACCAGTGCTGGGGGGAGCGCAGGGCGCCGTCCCCCACGCCCACCCGCAGCCCCTCGAAGGCGTTGCCGGCCTCGATCAGCCGGTCGTCGACCTCGACCGGCAGGTCGAGCTTCCCGGCGATGGGGGCAGCGGTCTGCTGCGCGCGCTCCAGCGGGCTGGAGACCACGTGGGTGATGGGGGAATCGGCACTGTCGGCCAGCCACTCCGCGGCGGCCAGCGCCATCGCCTCGCCGGTCTCCGACAGCCGGTAGCCCGGCAGCCGGCCGTAGAGCACCTTCTCCGGGTTGAACACCTCGCCGTGGCGCAGCAGGTGGACGACGGTCTTCTCGGCCATCAGGTGCTCATCCCGGTGGTGGCGTCGGCCGGTTCCTCGGCCGGCGGGGCGGACGACGGGTCGACGGCGGCCGCGGCGCGGGCGGCGGCGGGGAGGGCGTCGAGGACCCGCTCGACGGCCTCGTCGTCGAGCGCGGCGCTGACGAACCACGACTCGAACGCCGAGGGCGGCAGGTAGACGCCGCGGGCGAGCATCGCGTGGAAGAAGGCGGTGTAGCGGGCGGCGTCCTGCGAGCGGGCGTCGTCGTAGTTGCGCACGGTGCGCTCGTCGGGGACGAAGAACACCGAGAACATCGAGCCGGCCTGCTGCACCCGGTGCGGGACGCCCGCGGTGAACAGCGCGGCGCTGGCCGCGCCGCGGAGGGTGACGGCGACCTCGTCGCAGCGGGCGTAGACCTCGGGGGTGCAGTGCCGCAGCGTGGTCAGGCCCGCGGCGACCGCGACCGGGTTCCCCGACAGCGTGCCCGCCTGGTACACCGGCCCGGCGGGGGCCAGGTGCTGCATGAGGTCGGCGCGGCCACCGAAGGCCGCGGCCGGCAGCCCGCCGCCCATGACCTTGCCGAAGGTCATCAGGTCGGCGTCCACGGGGTCCAGGCCGTACCAGCCCGAGCGGGACACCCGGAACCCGGTCATGACCTCGTCGACGATCAGCAGCGAGCCGTGCGCGGCGGTGATGCGGCGCAGCGCCTGGTTGAAGCCGTCCAGCGGCGGGACGACGCCCATGTTGCCGACCGCGGCCTCGGTGATGACCGCGGCGATCTCGCTGCCCCGCTCGGCGAAGACGGCCTCGACCGCGGCCGCGTCGTTGTAGGGCAGGACGACGGTGTCGGCGGCGGCACCGGTGGTGACGCCGGGGGTGTCGGGCAGGCCGAGGGTGGCCACGCCGGAGCCGGCCGAGGCCAGCAGCGCGTCGACGTGGCCGTGGTAGCAGCCGGCGAACTTCACGACGACCCGGCGCCCGGTGACACCGCGGGCCAGGCGCACCGCCGAGAGCACCGCCTCGGTGCCGGAGTTGACCAGCCGCACCTCCTCCACCGGCGGCACCCGGCGGACGATCTCCTCGGCCAGCTCCACCTCGCCCTCCGTCGGGGTGCCGAAGGTCAGGCCACGGCGGGCGGCGGCGGTGACCGCCTCCACGACCGCGGGGTGGGCGTGGCCGAGGATCAGCGGACCCCAGGAGGCGACGAGGTCCACGTAGCGGCGGCCGTCGGCGTCGGTGAGGTACGCGCCCTGGCCCTGCGCCATGAAGCGCGGGGTGCCACCGACGGCGCCGAAGGCGCGCACGGGCGAGTTCACCCCGCCGGGGGTGACCCGCTGCGCGCGGGCGAACAGGTCGGCCGACGCGGGGGCCTCGTAGGCGTACGGGGGGCTGTCCAGCGAGGTCACGACCCCAGTGTCCCCTTCCTCTCCCGCGGGCTGCCGGGGACGTCCGACACAGCCGCGAGCAGGGCTCGCGACAGCGCCGCCGGGTCGCGCGTGGGGACGAGCACGGAGCGGCCGTCGGTCAGCCGCACCGGCAGGACGGTCCGCCCGCGCGGCGGCGAACCCGCGCCGCCGAGCACCGGTGCGCCGGCGTCCACCCCCGCCGTCCCCTCGGCCACGGCGCGCAGGTGCGCGGTGTCGACGTGGGCCAGCCGGACCCACTCGCGGCCGACGGAGAGGGACCCGCCGCCCACGCGCACCGTCCAGGCGCGGCGGGCCATGAGCGCGTGCCCGAGGGTGCCACCGAGCGCGCCGGCGGCGAGCGTCCAGACGAGGGACGGCACCCGCGGCCCCGGCAGCGCCACCTCCAGGACGACGACGAGCCCGAGGACCCCGGCGACCAGCCAGAACGGCCGCCAGGAGCCCCCGGGCTCGTCGTACGTCATCGCAGCCAGCGGGCCGCTTCCACCGCCCAGTAGGTCAGCACGGTGCCGGCCCCGGCACGCCGGATCGCGGTGAGCGTCTCGAGGACGGCCCGCTGCCGGTCCACCCAGCCGTTGGCGGCGGCCGCCTCGAGCATCGCGTACTCGCCGCTGACCTGGTACGCGCTGACCGGGACGTCGACGGCGTCGGCCACCCGGGCCACGATGTCCAGGTAGGGCAGCGCGGGCTTGACCATGACCGCGTCGGCGCCCTCGGCGAGGTCCTGGGCCACCTCGCGCAGCGCCTCGTCGGCGTTGGGCGGGTCCATCTGGTAGGTCGAGCGGTCGCCGAACTGCGGCGCGCCCTCGGCGGCCTCGCGGAACGGGCCGTAGAAGCCCGAGGCGTACTTCGCGGCGTAGGCGAGGATCGGCGTCTCCTGGAACGCCGCGCCGTCCAGCGCCCGGCGGATCGCCGCGACCTGGCCGTCCATCATCCCGCTCGGGGCGATCACGTGCGCCCCGGCCTGCGCCTGCGCGATCGCGACCGCGGCGTAGCGGTCCAGCGTCGGGTCGTTGTCGACGACGCCGGCGGGGGTGACCAGCCCGCAGTGCCCGTGGTCGGTGTACTCGCACAGGCACAGGTCGGCCATGAGCACCAGCTCGTCGCCGAGGTCGGCGCGCAGCTGCTGCAGCGCGACGTTGACGACGCCGTCGGCGGCGTCGGCCTGCGAGCCGACGGCGTCCTTCTCCGACGGGATGCCGAAGAGGATCAACCCGCCGATGCCGGCCTCGGCCGCCTCGTGCGCGGCCTTGCGCAGCGAGTCGGTCGTGTGCTGGACGACGCCGGGCATCGAGCTGATCGGCTGCGGCTCGGCGATCCCCTCCTTGACGAAGACCGGCAGCACCAGGTCGGCCGGGGCCAGCCGGGTCTGCGCGGTGAGCCGCCGCAGCGCGGGCGTCGACCGCAGCCGGCGCCCGCGCGCGAACCCGGGAACAGCGCCGCCGCTCACCTCTCCTCGCCGCCCTCCGCCTCGCGGAGGGACAGGGCGTGCTCGGCCAGGGCGTCGACCAGCGGGCCGACGGCGGCGGTCTCGGGCTGGACGTCGACCCGCAGGCCGAACTCCTGCGCCGTGGCCGCGGTCTGCGGGCCGATCACCGCGACGACGGTCTTGGCGTGCGGCTTGCCGGCGATGCCGACCAGGTTGCGCACGGTGCTCGACGAGGTGAAGCACACCGCGTCGAAGCCGCCGCCCTTGATGGCCTCGCGCACCGGGGCGGGCGGCGGGGCGGCCCGGACGGTGCGGTAGGCGGTCACGTCGTCGATCTCCCAGCCGCGCTCCTGCAGGCCCGCGGCGAGGGTCTCGGTGGCGATGTCGGCGCGCGGCAGGAGCACCCGGTTGATGGGGTCCAGCACGTCGTCGTACTCGGGGAAGTCGGCCAGCAGGCCCTCGCTGGACTGCTGCCCGGTGGGCAGCAGCTCCGGCACGATCCCGAAGGCGCGCACCGCGTCGGCGGTGGACTCGCCGACGCAGGCGACCTTGACGCCGGCGAACGCGCGGGCGTCGAGGCCCAGCTCGACGAACTTCTCCCGGACGGCCTTCACCGCGTTGACCGAGGTGAAGACGATCCAGCCGTAGCGGCCGGTGACCAGGCCCTTGATGGCCCGGTCCATCTGCGCGGGGCTGCGCGGCGGCTCGACGGCGATGGTCGGCACCTCGACCGGGACGGCGCCGTAGGACCGCAGCCGGTCGCTCATCTCGCCGGCCTGGTCCTTGGTGCGCGGCACCAGCACCCGCCAGCCGAACAGCGGCCGGCTCTCCCACCAGGACAGCCGGGCGCGCTTGTCGACGACCGACCCGACGGTCGCCACGACCGGGCCGCTGAGGGCGTCCAGCCCGGCGGTCTTCTCGGCGACGGCGGCCAGCTTGGCGACGACGCTCTTCTGCCCGGTGCCCGAGCCGCCGGTGGTGACGACGACCGGGGTGGAGCCGGACAGGCCGCCCTCGACCAGCCGCGCGGCGGCGTCGGGGAGGTCCTCGGCGTTGCCCTGCAGCACCAGCGGCGCGTCCAGGCTCTTCGCCGCGGCGGCGAGCGCCGCCAGGTCGGCCTCGCCGTCGCGCAGGTCGGCCGACAGCGAGGTGCCGCCGAGCGCGACACCGGCGAAGGCCGGCACGGCGGTGGCGGAGGCGACACCCGGGACGACGTCGAAGCCGACCGAGGTGCGGCCCACGGCCAGCACCTCCTTGACCACGTCGTCGGAGGTGAACGGGTCGCCGGCGACCAGCCGGACGACGGTGCCGCCGGACTTGGCGGCGGCCACGGCGGCCTTGGCCACCTCGACCGGCTCCCCTGCGGCGGCGGTCAGCTCGAGCTCGGGCCGGTCGGCGCGCACGGCCTCGGTGACCGCCGGCGCGACGTCGGGGTCGACGATGACGGTGTCGGCCGAGGCGAGCGCCGCGGTGGCTCGGGCGGTCAGCATCCCGGGGTCGCCCGGGCCGGCGCCGACGAAGACGACCCTGCCGGCCGCCGCGCCGTTCTTGCGCGTCATGTCCTGCTCCTGGTTCTGGCCCCGGAGGGCTCGTGTGCGAGGGGTACGGGAGGCCGGGGCCTGCTGCCCGGCCCGGGAGGTGCGGCTCACCGGGAGGCCGCCATCAGCTCGGCGGCGCCCCGGTCGAGGAGCTCCGCGGCGAGCTCGCGGCCGAGGCGCTCGGCCTCGGCGGGCGGCCCGGTGATCGAGCCGCGGACGCCGTCGCTGCCGTCGACCGCGGTGACCGAGGCGCGGAGGAACAGCTCGGGGCCGTCCTCCCCCTCGGCGAGCTCGGCGTACGCGGCGACCGGTGCGCTGCAGCCGGCCTCCAGCGCCGCCAGCGTCGTCCGCTCGGCGACGACGCAGGCGCGGGTGCCGGCGTCGTCGAGGGCGGCGAGCAGTTGCCGGGTGCGCTCGTCGTCGCCGCGGCACTCCACGGCCAGCGCGCCCTGCGCCGGCGCGGGGAGGACCTGCAGCGGGTCGAGCGTCTCGGTGATCGCCGACAGCCGCCCCAGCCGGGTGAGCCCGGCGCGGGCCAGCACGACGGCGTCCAGGTCGCCCGGGACGACCCGGTTCATGCGGGTGTCGACGTTGCCGCGGATCGGCACCACCTCGAGACCCAGGCCCAGGGCGCGCAGCTGGGCGACCCGCCGCGGGGCGCCGGTGCCCACCCTCGACCCCGGCGGCAGCTCGCCGAGGGTCAGGCCGTCGCGGGCGACCAGCGCGTCACGCGGGTCCTCCCGCGGCGGGACGGCGGCGATGGTCAGCCCCGGCTCGGGCAGCGTGGGCAGGTCCTTGTAGCTGTGGACGGCGACGTCGACGGTGCCCTCGAGCAGTGCCTGCCGGATCGCGGCCACGAAGACGCCGGTGCCGCCGAGCTGCGCGATCGCGACCGAGGAGCGGTCGCCCTCGGTGCTGATGTGCACCAGCTGGACCGGGACGCCGCTGGCCGCGGTGATCGCGTCGGCGACCGCCTGCGACTGGGTGGTGGCCAGCTGGCTGGCGCGGGTGCCCAGCCGGAGGGTGCCCGTGGTGGTCGCCGTCACGCCGTCCCCCCGGGCCGAAGCTCGTCGGGGTCGACGGTGACCGCCTCGGCCAGGTTCGTCCGCGCCGGGATGACCTCGGCGTCGATGCCCAGCCCGAACAGCGCCCGCAGCGCGTCGGCGTAGTCGACGCCCCCCGGGGCACTGGCCAGCTCCTTGACCCGCACGGTCGGCTCGTGCAGCAGCTTGTCGACGACGCGGCGGACGGTGCGCGCCACCTCGGCGCGGGCGCGGGCGTCCAGGTCGGGCAGCCGGGCCGCGAGCCGCAGCAGCTCGGCGTCGACCACCTCGGCGGCCTGGCTGCGCAGCGCGGAGACCGTCGGCGCGACCGCGGCGGCCTGCCGCTCGGCCCGCAGCAGCGCGGTCTCGGCCTCGATGAGCGCGTGCGCCGCGGCGACGTCGTCCGCCGCGACCGGGCTCGCGTGCGCGTGGCCGTCGGCACCGCGCTCGCCCTGCAGGAGGGCCAGGTCGACCACGTGCACGCCGGGCAGCGCGGCCACGCCCGGGTCGACGTCCCGCGGCAGGGCCAGGTCGATGACGACCAGCGGCCGGTCCGGCCCGGTGGTCCCGATCCTGGACCGCATCGCGCCGGCCACCACCTCGGTGCCGATGACGACGCCGCGCGCGCCGGTGCAGGTGACCAGCACGTCGGCGGCGGCGGTCTCCGCGGGCAGGTCGGCGAGGTCGGCGGCCCGGCCCTCGACGGAGGTCGCCAGCCGCTGGGCGTGCGCGGGCGTGCGGCTGCTCACGGTCACCGCGGCGCCGCGGCGGGCCAGGGTGGTCGCGGCCAGGGCGCCCATGGAGCCGGCGCCGACGACGAGCACCGGACGGTCCGCCAGCGAGCCGATGCGCTCCTCGGCCCGGTCGAGGGAGACCGACACCAGCGAGGCGCCGGCCTTGTCGATCCCGGTCTCGGAGTGGACCCGCTTGCCCACCCGCAGCGCCCGCTGCGCCACCGGGTGCATCGCCCGGCCGACGGTGCCCTGCTCGCGGGCCAGCGCGTAGGCGTTGCGCAGCTGGCCGAGCACCTGCGTCTCCCCCACGACCATGGAGTCCAGGCCGGCGGCGACGGTGAACAGGTGCGCGACGGCCTGGTCCTCGTAGTGGACGGTGACGTACGGGGAGAGCTCCTCCACCGTGGCGCCGGCCTGGCGTGCCAGCACCCGGCTGACGTCGGCGACGCCGCCGTGGAACCGGTCCACCTCGGCGAAGACCTCGACCCGGTTGCAGGTCGCCAGCACGATCGCCTCGCTGACGTGGTCGCTGCCGACCAGCTCGTGCAGCGCCTTGACGGTGTCGTCGGCGCCCATCGCGAACTGCTCGAGCAGTGCGACGGGAGCGGTCTGGTGGCTCACGCCCACCGCCAGCAGGCTCATGCGGTCACCTCCACGGTCGGTGCCTCCAGTGCCGCAGCCGCCGTGGCGCCGCGCTGCTGACCGAGGAACGCGAGCACCTGCAGTTCGACGGAGAGGTCGACCTGGCGGACGTCGACCCCCGCGGGCGCGTTCAGCGCCACCGGCGCGAAGTTCAAGATGCTCCTCACCCCGGCCGCGGTCAGCCGGTCGCAGACCGACTGGGCGACGTCGGCCGGTGTCGCGATGACCCCGATCGTGGCCGCCGTGGCGGCCACGACCTCGTCCAGCTCGCCCATCGGGCGCACCGGCTGGCCGCCGATCCGCCGCCCGACGCGGTCCGGGGCGGCGTCGAAGAGCCCGACGAAGCGGAACCCGCGGCTGCCGAAGCCGGCGTAGTCGGCCAGGGCGGTGCCCAGGTTGCCGATCCCCACCAGCACGCAGGGGCGGGACCGCTCGACGCCGAGGACCCGGGCGATGCGGTCGCGCAGCGTGGCCACCTCGTAGCCCACTCCGCGGACCCCGCAGGGGCCCAGGTGCGAGAGGTCCTTGCGCAGCCCGGCCGGGTTCACGCCCGCCGCCGAGGCGAGCTCACCCGAGGAGACGTTGCTGCGCCCGCCGTCGGCCAGCCCGGTCAGCACGCGCAGGTACACGGCCAGGCGGGCGACGGTGGCCTCCGGGATCCGGGACCTGGATGAGGGCACGGGGCACTCCTCGCTGGCGCTCGTCGCCCCCGTGCCCTGAGGAGCTGTGCCGTCGCACGACCTCGCGAGCTCGGTCATGTGGCACTCCACAGCAGGTCGCGCCCGGGGTTCCGGCGGGTGCCGGAGGCGGTCGAACGACATCGGGGACCCGGGCGGTCCGCCGCCCGGCGAACGCCACGGTAACCGCTTGTGAACGCAGGAACAAAGTCGCTGGGGGGCCGGCAGGCCGCTCCCCAGCGCAGATGCGCCCCGCTGTGGTGGAGACCATACCCCGCGTCTCCCCGCTCGACCCGCCCGGGTGAGCCCTGGGCTCGGCCGGCCTGGCCGACGCACCCCCGCGCCGTTCCACCGACCCCCGCGCCGGTGCAGCAGCGCGGGGGCGTCAGGAACGGCGCGGGAGTGGCCCCGTCGGCGGTGGGGCCCTCCGCTACAGGCCGAGGTCCCGTCGCAGCCGGGGCACGTCGACGGTGAAGTAGGAGTGCTCCCGCCCGTCGAGCAGCACGACCGGCACCCGGTCGCCGTACTCGGCCTGCAGCTCCGGGTCGGCGTCCACGTCGACCTCCGCGACCGCCAGCCCGGCCTCGGCCGCGAGCCGGTGGAGGGTCTCCGCGGCCACCGCGCACAGGTGGCAGTCGGCCCGGGTGAGCAGCTGCAGCCGGGGCGCGTCAGCGGTCACCGTCGCCCCCGGACGCCGTCGGCTCCTCGTCGGCGCGGGCCAGGCCGAGCTCGCGCAGCCGGGCCCGGCTGACCTTGCCGGTCAGCGAGTGCGGCAGCGCGCCGAGCACGTGCACCGACGTCGGCACCTTGTACCGGGCGAGGGACGCCGCGGCGTGCTCGCGCAGCTCCTCGAAACCGAGCTGCCGGCCCGGCCGCAGCGCGACCACGGCCCGGACGGCGGCGCCGGTCCGCGGGTCGGGCACGCCGATGACCGCGCTCTCCGCGACGGCCGGGTGCGCGTCGAGCACCCGCTCCACCTCGGCGGGGTAGACGTTGAAGCCGCTGACCAGGATGAGGTCGCTGCGCCGGTCGACCAGGTGCAGGTCGCCGTCCTCGTCGGCGTAGGCGAGGTCGCCGGTGGCCAGCCAGCCCTCGGCGTCCGGACCGCCGACCCCGTCGGGCCAGTAGCCGGAGAAGAGGTTGGCGCCGCGCACCCAGATCTCGCCCGGACCGTCCTCGGCGAGGTCGCCGGACGTCGAGACCTCGTCCTCCTCCTCCACCGGCTCGTGCAGCGCGGTGTCGCGCAGCTGCAGCTCCACGCCGGGGATCGGGCCGCCGATGCAGCGGGGCTTGGCCCGCCCGGTCGCCAGGGTGCTGGCCACCACCGGGGAGGCCTCGGTGAGCCCGTAGCCCTCCCACACGGTGACCGCGGCCCGCTCGCGCATCGCCGTCCAGACCTCCTCGGGCAGCGGCGCGGCACCGGAGGTGGCGATGCGGACGGCGGCGAAGGCGCGACGGAGGACGGCGTCGGACCCTGCGGCGTCGGCGACCGCCAGCCACGCCTGGAACACCGGCGGGGCGCCCAGGACCGCGGTGACCTCCTCGCGGGCCATCACCTCCAGCGAGCCGACCGGGTCGAAGGACTCCGCGAGCACCGCGCAGGCGCCGGTGGCGGCCACCAGGCCGAAGCCGGCGTTGAGCCCGTAGACGTGGAACAGCGGCAGCACGATCAGGACGCGGTCGTCGGGCTGGACCGGCGGCGGGTCCATGCGCAGGCACTGCTCCTGGTTGGCCCGCAGCGCGGCCGCCGACAGCATCGCGCCGCGCGGCCGGCCGGTGGTCCCGCTGGTGTAGGAGAGGAAGGCCGGTACGGTGTCCGGATCCCGCCCGGCCCCCTCGGGGACGGCCGGTGGCGGGGCGTCGTCCACCGGCGGGCCGGCGACCACCGGCACGCCGGCCACCGGGGGCCGGTCGTCGGCCGCGACGAGCAGCGACGCCCCGGAGTCGGTGAGCAGGTACTCCAGTTCCGGGTCGGTGTAGGCGGTGTTGACCGGGACGACGACCAGGCCCGCGCGCAGGGCGCCCAGCGTCGCCCGTAGCCAGTCGACGCCGTTGGGCAGCTGCACCGCCACCCGCTCGCCCGGGGTCAGCCCACGGGCCGCGTAGCCGGCGGCCGCGCGGTCGACCTGCGCGTCCAGCTGACTCCAGCTCAGCCGCTCCTCGCCGGCCACGACAGCCGGCGCGTCCGCGCGGTCCTGCGCCGCCGCGCGCACCAGCACGGACAGCGAGCTACCGACGTCGGTCATCGACACCTCCTCTGGTGGAGCGGCCATGGTCTCCCGGGGGCGCCTCGCACCGGCCCTCGACCGGGTGGCGTGGACGGACCGGAGTCATGTTGTCACCATGGGCTCCGACCCGCAGTGCCGCGACCCCCCTGCACGGGCGTCACGGGCCGGGACGACGCCGGTCCCCGGCGGGCGGACGAGGAGGACGCATGCGACGGTCGCGCCCGGCGGACGAGCGCGCGCCCGCTGCCCCGCCCGTGGCGTCCGCCGAACCCCGTCCGCGGCCCACCCCCCGGCCGCGCCCGACCCCCTACCCGGGCGCCGTCGGCGACACACGGCCCGCACCGGAGCCGCAGTTCCGCTCCGCCCCGGCGCGGGGAGCGGAGCGGGGGGTCCCGCGCGGGGAGGCCACGGCGTCGCCGGACGACGTCGCCGCCGAGCCCGACGCCCGCGCGCAGGAGGTCGCCGAGGAGTTCGCGGCCCTCGGCGAGGCGGTGCCGCCGCCGGTCGTCGACGTCTGGGCGCTGGTCCGCCGGGCGCAGGACGGCGACGCGGAGGCGTTCGGCCGCCTCTACGACCACTACGTGACGATCGTCCACCGGTACCTGCTGCACCGGGTCGGCGACCGCGCCCAGGCCGAGGACTTCACCAGCGAGACCTTCGTCCGCGCGCTGCGCCGGATCCACTCGCTGTCCTTCCAGGGCCGCGACGTCGGCGCCTGGCTGGTGACCATCGCCCGCAACATCGTCCGCGACCACGTGAGGAGCAGCCGGTTCCGGCTCGAGGTCACCACCGCCGACATGCGCGACGCCGACCGGGTCACCGACGGGCCGGAGGACGCCGTCGTGCAGGCGCTGACCAACGAGCAGCTCCTGGCCTGCATCCGGCAGCTCGGCGGCGAGCAGCAGGAGTGCATCTCGCTGCCCTTCCTGCAGGGCCTCTCGGTGGCCGAGACGGCGGCGGTCATGGGCAAGGAGGAGGGCGCCGTCAAGGCGCTGCAGCACCGCGCCGTCCGCCGGCTGGCCGGCCTGTTGCCGGAGGGACTGCGGTGAACCCCTCGCTGGGTGCCCACCGGTACCCCGTATCGGCCGCGCCCCCGGTGTCGTTGCCGGGGTGGAGGCGCTCCGGCGGGGAGCGTCGCGACCCCCCGGACCGACCCCTCGGAGGCACCAGGTGACCACGCGCGGCGGCGCCGGACTGCCGGGCGGCCGGCGGGCCGTCGTGTCCGAGGAGGACGCGGTCGTCGCCCGTCTGCAGCAGCCGGCAGCCGACCTCGACGACGCCCCGGACGCCCGCTTCCGGGCCGTCACCCGCGACCGGCTCGTGGCGATGGCCGCGGTCCGCGCGCCGCAGCCCGTCCCGCGCTCCGGGCTGCGGCGGCTGCTGACCGTCCGCGCCGACACCGGCCCGCCCCCGGCGTGGCACACCCGGCTGACCGCGCCGGCCTGGCCGGTGCGGCGGTGACCGTCACCGCCCTCGGGACGGTCGTGGCGCTGTCCACCGACGCCGGGCCCGGTGACGTGCTCTACGGCGTCAAGCGGGGCACGGAGCGGACCCAGCTCGTCCTCGCCGGGGACGACGGCGGCGTCCTGTCCGGCGACGTCCCGGCATCCGACGGCGGCGCTCCCCCCACTGGCTCCTCGGCGGACGCGCCGGTCCCGGCTCCGCAGCCGGCACCGGTGCCCGAGAGCCCGGCGGTCGAGTCGCCGCTGCCGGTGCCGCTGCCGACGCCCACAGTCCCCGTGGAGCCCGACGCCCCGCTGCTGGACACCCCGCTGCCGATCTGCATCCGGCCGCTGGTCTGCTGACTCCCCGAGGGGCCGAGCGGTGCCGAGACCCCCGGCCGGTCCTCCGCGGGACGCCACTAGGGTCGGGTGTCCACCGGCCGCCCGCGAGGGCGGTGGAGGAGCGACAGTGGAGGTCGTCGTGCCGGGACTGCCCTTCCGCGGCCGCCGCGCGCGCTCGGCGGCCGTGCCGGACGAGGAGACGCGGGCGCACGTCGCCGGCGCCGCCTCGGCCGCGGCCGCCGAGGTCGAGCCGGCGCCGGCCGCCGTCCCGGACCTGACCGCGGCGGCGTTCTTCGACGTCGACAACACCATGATGGTCGGCGCGTCGATCTTCTGGTTCGCGCGCGGCCTGGCCGCCCGCAAGTACCTCACCGCCCGCGACATGACGCGCTTCGTGTGGCAGCAGGCGAAGTTCCGGATCGCCGGCAACGAGAGCGCCGACGACATGCACACCATCCGCGAGAGCGCGCTGGCCTTCGTGGCCGGGCGGCCGGTCGCCGAGATCGTCCAGGCGGGCGAGGAGATCTACGACGAGCTCATGGCCGACCGGATCTGGGCCGGCACGCGAGTGCTCGCCCAGCAGCACCTCGACGCCGGGCAGCGGGTCTGGCTGGTGACGGCGACACCGGTGGAGCTGGCCAGCATCATCGCCCACCGGCTGGGGCTCACCGGCGCGCTGGGCACCGTCGCGGAGGTCGTGGACGGGCACTACACCGGCCGGCTGGTCGGCGAGCTCATGCACGGCGAGGCCAAGGCCGAGGCGGTCCGGGCACTGGCCGAGCGGGAGGGCCTGGACCTGTCGCGCTGCACCGCCTACAGCGACAGCTCCAACGACCTCCCGATGCTCACGCTCACCGGTCGCGCGATCGCGGTGAACCCCGACACCGAGCTGCGCGCGGTCGCCCGCTCCCGCGGCTGGGAGGTCAAGGACTTCCGCACCGGCCGCAAGGCCGCGAAGACCGTCGTGCCGACCGTCGCGGCCGCAGCTCTCTCCGGTGGGCTGGTCGGCGGTGCGCTCGCCCTCCGCCGTCGCAAGGTGAGCTGAGCCTCCCGTCGCGCTCCGCGCTCCCACCGCGGCCACGTGCCGTCCCCGACCTGCGCTGAGCCCTGCTCGACGCTCGATCGCGGGAGCCTCCGGCCCCCACTCCTCGCGCCGCCACGCAGGGCGGCTCCCGTTGGCAACCGCGGCCACGTGCCGTCCCCGACCTGCGCTGAGCCCGGCCTGCCCCTCCGCGCGGAGGCCTCCGGCCCCCTCGTCGGGCACCTCGCAGGGCCGGTCCCTAACCCCAGACGGACTTGCGCTGCAGGAGGAGCTGGTAGAGCGACTGCTGGATGGTCTCGCGCACCTGGTCGGTGAGGTTGAACACGAGCATCGGGTCCTCGGCGGCCGCCGGACCGTAGGACGCCGTCTCGATCGGCTCACCGAAGGCGATCAGCCACTTCGACGGCAGCGGCACCAGCCCCAGCGGGCCGAGCGCCGGGAAGGTCGGCGTCACCGGGAAGTAGGGCAGGCCGAGCAACCGGGCGACGGTCTTGACGTTGCCGATCATCGGGTACGTCTCCTCGGCCCCGACGATCGCGCACGGGATGATCGGCGCCCCGGTGCGCAGTGCGGCCGTGACGAAACCCCCGCGGCCGAAGCGCTGCAGCGTGTACCGCTCGCGGAACGGCTTGCCGATCCCCTTGAAGCCCTCGGGGAAGACCCCGACCAGTTCGCCGCCGGTGAGCAGCCGCTCGGCGTCCTCGTTGCAGGCCAGCGTGGAACCGAGCTTGCGCGACAGCGAGCCGATGAACGGCAGGTCGAAGACCAGGTCGGCGCCGAGCAGCCGCAGCCGCCGGCGGGCCGGGTGGTCGTCGTGCAGTGCGACCGTGGCCATCATCGCGTCGAGCGGCAGGGTGCCCGAGTGGTTGGCCACGACCAGCCCGCCGCCGGTGGTGGGCACGTTGTCCACGCCGTGGGTCTCCACCCGGAACCACCGCTCGAACAGCGGCCGCAGCATCGGGAGCAGCACGTGGTCGGTGAGGTCGGGGTCGAAGCCGAACTCGTCGGTGTCGTAGTCGCCGGTCACCCGACGGCGGAGGAACTCCAGGCCACCGGAGACCTGCTCCTCCCACGAGGCGGACGACGGCGGTGGGACCCGAGGCTCCTCGTCGTCGGGCCGCAGCGGGATGACCCGCGCCTCAGGCATCGCGCACCGCTCGCAGTCCCGGGGACGGAGGCGCCGGCCGCAGCCGCTCCCCCACGGTGCCCGCCGTCGCGCCGATCCGGGCCACGAGGTCCTGCGCCCGCCCGGTGACACCGGCGACCACCCCGGGCGGGATGACCGGCACCAGGGTGGTCGCGTAGTCGGCCAGCGCCTGCTCGGTGGTGTACCGGGGGGTGTAGCCGAACTCGTCGCGCAGCACGGTGGTGTCCACGACCCGGCCGAAGTTGAGGAAGCGCATCTGCTCCGGGGAGTAGTCGACGAACCCGAACCGGCGGGTGAACCGGCCCAGCTGACCGAGGGCGGGCGAGGGCAGGGGGACCTGCAGCCGGCCGAGCCGGCGGATCAGCTGCGACAGCAGCAACGTGCCCTGCCCGCCGACGTTCACGGTGCCGGCGAAGTCGCCGGTGGTGGCTCGGGTGAGCACGGCGAGGGCGTCGTCCTCGTGGAGCAGCTGCACGCGTGCGTCGTACCCCAGCGCCGTGGGGACCAGCGGCATGCGGAGGAACGAGGTGAGCACCGAGTCGATGCGCGGGCCGATGAAGTTGGTGAAGCGCAGGGCGGCCACCGCGACGTCGGGACGGCGGCGCGCGAAGGACCGCACGTAGCCCTCGATGTCGACGCTGTCCCGGGCGAAGCCCCCGGAGGGCACCCGGCGGGCCTGCATCTTCTCGGTGAAGACCGCGGGGTCACGGGAGGAGGCGCCGTAGACGGCGCTGCTCGACTTCAGCACGAACCGGCGGACCGACTCAGCCCGCTGGCAGGCCGCCAGCAGCTGCATCGTGCCGATGACGTTGAGCTCCTTCATCGGCCCCCGCCCGCCGGAGCCGACGGGTGTGGAGCTGATGTTCATGTGCACGACCGTGTCGACCGAGGCCGTCCCGATGACCTTGCCGATCATCGGGTTGCGGATGTCGGCCCGCACGAACTCGGTGCGGCCCAGCCGGCGGAGCACCTCCGGCGACGGGGGGATGGTGTCCACCCCGATGACCCGCTCGATGGCGCGGTCGCGAGCGAGCTCGGCCGCCAGCGCACCCCCGAGCCACCGGCTCACACCGGTGACCAGGACGACGGCGGGCGGCACGAGCGTCAGCTCACTTCTTGTTGCGGCGCTGGACGCGGGTCTTCTTCAGCAGCTTGCGGTGCTTCTTCTTCGCCATCCGCTTGCGGCGCTTCTTGATGACCGAACCCATGTGCCTGCTCCCGACGTCGTTGCGGCGCGGCGGCCACCGTCGACCGGGAGGTCGCACCGGGCGCCGCGCGAGGTGATCAGCTCGTGTGCGACGACCCGGGCCGCACTGGCCCCGGTGTCGCTCGGCGTCCGAGCGTACCCGGCGGCCCCGCGGCGACGCTGCCGCGTGGACCTGCCGGCGATCCGGACCCACCCGCAGGGGTGGGGTGGTGCAGGTGACGTGCTGGAACGGCCTCCTCGCAGGGTCCCGCCACGAGCTCGCGAGCGGCGGGGAGGAGGGAGGTCCTCACGTCAGGCGATGTCGGTGTAGGCGTCGCGCAGGTAGTCCTGGACCGCGCGCTCCGGCACGCGGAACGAGCGGCCGACGCGGACGGCGGCGAGCTCACCGGCGTGCACCAGGCGGTACACGGTCATCTTGGAGACGCGCATCATGCTGGCGACCTCGGCGACCGTCAGGAAGGTGACGGCGGCGCGGGGGGCCGGGACCGGCGGGCGGCCGACGGGCATGGCGGCCGGGTGCTGCGGCGGGACGGGGCGGGCCATGGTGGCGGCCTGGATCGGCCGGCCGACGGGGCGCGGGCCGGGAACGCCGGGACGGGCGTAGGCGGCGGGAACGGTGCGCTGGGGCATGGTCATCTCTTCATCTCCGGACCTAGCACGCGCCGGGCGTCGGCTTCCCCACCGACTACGGAGCCCGCATGTGCTGACACAGAGAGTAGGGGGGCATGCGTGACAGAAGCGATGGAAGAAACGAACAGGGGGAACGGTCCGTCCTGGGCAGAACTACACCTATGTAGCCACGTCGACATGTGCCCGGGCGCGTCGTAGGCGACTCGTGGCGACGCAGTCACGCTGTGTCGATACATCGACGCCCCGCCGGGGTACGGTCACCGGTCGCGCGCAGCCCGTCCGAGCTCCACCGAGCGTGCGTGCGCCGCCTCGATGGCCGCGATCAGCGCCGCGCGCACGCTGTGCCGCTCCAGTTCTCGGATGGCGGCGATCGTCGTCCCGCCCGGGCTGGTGACCGCCTCCCGCAGCTGCACCGGGTGCTCGCCGGAGTCGCGCAGCATCACCGCCGAGCCCAGCGCGGTCTGCACGATGAGGTCCACGGCCAGGTCGCGCGGCAGGCCGAGCAGGATGCCGGCGTCGACCATCGCCTCGACCAGGTAGAAGAAGTAGGCCGGACCGCTGCCCGACAGGGCCGTCACGGCGTCCTGCTGGGCCTCCGGCACCCGCCGCACCCGCCCGACGGCGGCCAGCAGGGCCTCGGCCTCGTCCAGGTGCCCCTCGTCGGCGTGCGCCCCGGCCGACAGGACGCTCATCCCCTCGTCCACCAGGGCCGGGGTGTTGGGCATGACCCGGACGACGGGGACGCCCTCGGGCAGCGCCGCCTCGATCGTCGACGTCGGGACGCCGGCGGCCACCGAGACCACGAGGTGGCCGGCGTCCACCGAGCCCGCCAGCGACCCGAGCAGCGTGCCGATGTCCTGGGGCTTGACCGCGAGCAGCAGCACCCGGGCACGGGCGGCGGCCTCGGCCAGCCCCAGCACCGGGACCCCGTACCGCTCCGTCAGCTGCGCGGCGCGCTCGGCACTGCGCTCGCAGACCACGATCCCCTCGGGTCCGCCGCGGCGGACCAGGCCCGAGAGCAGCGCCTCCCCGATCTTCCCGCCGCCGACGATCGCCAGGCCGGAGCGGCGGGCCTCCCCCGCGCTCACGACCGGCCCACCGGGCGGAGGGCGGGGGTCGCGGGACCCGAGCGGAGGACCACCCGCACCCGGTACCCACCGGCGACCAGCCGGCGCTGCTGCTCGCTGCGGACCTGCCACGGCATGACGTACTCCCAGCTGTCGGGGGCTCGTTCGTTCCAGGCGGCGCGCTCGCCGGCGAGGGCGACCAGCCGCGGGTCGGTCGTGCCGACGCCGGGGCGCCCGGCCCCGCTCATCAGCACGTCGAGGCAGCGCACGAAGGCCAGGTCGGCGGCCGCACCACACCGGCCGGGCAGGTGCGCGCCCGTCAGCCGCACCCGGTCACCCGCCAGGGCACGGCAGCGCTCCTCGGCTCCGTCGTCGGCCGCACGGACCACCACGGTGACCGGCCCGGCCTCCGCCGCGAGGGCGTCCACCGCTGCCGGGACGCCGTCCAGCGCGACGTCCAGTCCGGCGTCGGCCGCAGCAGCGACCACCCCGGCGGCCGCGGAGCCCAGCCGGTCGACGGGGACGGTGAGCTCGCAGGCGCTCGCCAGCCCGGCGCCGGCCACCCGGGCGACGAGGTCGCGCAGCTCGGCCGCGGGGTCCGCGGCCGGCGTGTGCGCGAGGGCGACCGCGCACCCCGCCGCGGTGGCCTCGGCGGCGACGCGGACCGGGTCGGCGACCTGCCGGCCGGTCCGGGGCAGCGCGTCGAGCAGGCGGCGCACCGGGGGTGTGATCTGCGCACGCACGGGGCCGAACCTAGTGCTCGCGGCGTGTGTGCTCCTCGGGGGCGGGGTAGCCGCCGCCGCATGGCTGACGAACTCAACGGGTTGAGGGTGGCCGTCCTCGCGACCGACGGCGTGGAGCAGGTCGAGCTCGACCGGCCGTGGCAGGCGCTCGAGGAGGCCGGCGCCCAACCGGAGCTGGTGTCCCTCGAGGCCGGGGAGATCACCGCCTATCAGCACATCGACAAGGGCGACACCAAGAAGGTGGACGCGGTGGTCAGCTCCGCCGACCCCGACGAGTACGGCGCGCTGGTGCTGCCCGGAGGGGTCATCAACGGCGACTTCGTCCGCGCCGACGCCGACGCGGTGGCCTTCGTGAAGGCCTTCTTCGAGGCGGGCAAGCCGGTGGCGGCGATCTGCCACGCGCCGTGGGTGCTGGCCGAGGCCGACGTCGTCCGCGGGCGGCGGATGACCTCCTGGCCCTCGCTGCAGACCGACCTGCGCAACGCCGGTGCCGACTGGGTCGACGAGGAGGTCGTCGTCGACGGCAACCTCGTCACCAGCCGCAAGCCCGACGACCTCGACGCGTTCAACGCCGCGATCGTCGAGCAGTTCGCCGCCGAGGACGAGGACGAGGACGCCGACGAGGACTAGGAGACGACGGCCCTGTCACCGGTCCCGCCCCGAGCCCGCGGAGGGCGGGCAGGGCGTGGTCCTCACGCGGTGGAGAGCAGACCGGCGGCGGGCGCGATGGTGAGCAGGGTCCCGGCGAAGACCAGCACCGCCACCAGCCGCGCGCCGGCCGGCTCCCGGTCCTGGCGCTGCCGCCACGCGCTGACACCGCCGACCAGCCCGGCCACGGCGACCGGGGCCAGCAGCACGGCCACGTAGGGCAGCTGCTGCCACAGCACGGTGAACAGGAAGTAGGTGCCCACCCCGGCGGCCAGCGCGAGCACGAGCTCGCCGATGAAGCGCAGCCAGGCCAGCGCGCCCTCGCCGGGCCCGACGCCCTCGTCGAGCAGCGGCGGGTCGTCGGTCCGGACGACGGGGATCGGGCCCGTCCGCGGCCCGGGGTCGGCGCCCGCCGTCCTCGCTCGGGGTGCCCGCTCGCGGACCGACCCCTCCCGCGCCGTGCCCTCACGCGTGGCCCCGGCGGCGGCCGGGACGTCCGGCTTGCGGGAGGGCCGCAGGCCCGGGATGGCCGCGGTGGAGGGCTCGGGCTGCCGACGTCCGACCCGCCGCTCCGGCGCCGGCGCGTCGGCGCCCTCGATCTTCTCCCTGACCCGGTCACCAGGCCGGCTCCCGGCCCGGTCCCCGGCGCGGTCGCTCGAGCGCCGGCCGAACTCCGGCCGGTCCGCGACCCGCCCGGTGTCCCCGGAGCCGCGCTGGCGGACGCCGGTGTCCTCGAGCTCCTCCCCGCGGCGGCGCCGGCCGCGGGTCGGCGACTCGACGCCGGCCTCGCGCAGGATGTCGGCCAGCGGCCGGCCGCCGGTCTCCGGGTCGCGGCGCCCCTCGCCGCGGCTGCCGGGGGGAGTGCTCATCTCTCGTCCTCCAACGAGTCCAGTCGCCGGAGGATGACGCCCTCCCGCAGCGCCCACGGGCAGATCCGCACGGACGGTACGTCCAGCGCCCGCATCGCGGCTCGCGCCACGACGGCGCCACCGGGGATCTGGTGGGCGCGGTCGGGCGAGACGCCCTGCAGCTCGGCCAGCGCCGAGGACTCGATGCGCGCGACGAAGCCGAGCAGCTGCGCCAGCCCCTCGAGGGTCAGCTGGCGCGGCGCGCGCAGCCCCGCGGAGTAGGGCGCCGCGCCGGTCAGCCGGGCCAGCGTCCGGAACGTCTTGGAGGTGGCCGCCACCAGGTCCGGTGGACCGCCGGCCAGCAGTTTCTTCGCCGCCGGCCGGAGCAGGTCCGCGGCGTGCTCGTCGAGCTCGGCGAGGGCCCGCAGGTCCGGACGTCCGCCGGTGCGCGCCTCGGGCAGGAAGCGTCGGGTCATCCGGCCGGCACCCAGCGGGAGGGACAGCGCGACGTCGGGGTCCTCGTCCAGGCCGCTGGCCAGCTCCAGCGACCCGCCGCCGATGTCGAGCACGAGCAGCCGCCCGGCGCTCCACCCGAACCACCGGCGGACGGCGAGGAAGGTCAGCCGCGCCTCGTCCTCACCGCTGGTCACCTGCAGCTGCACGCCGGTCTTCTGCCGCACCCGCTCCAGGACCTCCATGCCGTTGCGGGCCTCGCGGATGGCGGAGGTGACCAGCGCGAGCACCTCGTCGCAGCGCTGCTTCTCGGCCTGCTCGCACGCCTTGCGCACCGCCTTGAGCAGCGCCTTCTCGCCGTCCTTGGACAGCAGGTCGTCGTCGCCGACGTGCTCGGCCAGGCGCAGCAGCCAGCGGTCGTCGTGCTGCGGGGTCGGGTGGCCGCCGCGATGGGCGTCGACCACGAGCAGGTGCACGGTGTTCGAGCCGACGTCCAGCACCCCGAGCCTCATGCGGTCAGTCTGCACGGCCCCCTCCGGAGGCTCGCGCCGAGCGGATCGAGGCGTGAGGGGGAGGGGGTCCTCTCTCTACGCTGGCCGGGTGCACGACGTCCCACCCGAGGTGCCGCTGGACTTCGCCCGTGAGTGGGTCGAGTTCCCCGACCCGGCCGATCCGCACCACGTCGTCCGCGCCGACCTGACCTGGCTGTCGTCGGCCTGGACGTGCGTCTTCGGCCGCGGCTGCGCCGGTGTCGTCGAGGGCCGTCCGGACGACGGCTGCTGCAGCCACGGCGCCTTCTTCACCGACGAGGACGACCTGGCCCGGGTGACCGCCGCCGTCGCCGACCTCCCCGACGAGGACTGGCAGCTCGCGCCGGTCGGCCGCGGCGCCTGGACCGAGGAGGACGACGCCGACGAGCAGGGCGGCGTCCGGTCGCTGCGCACCCGCCTGGTCGACGGCGCCTGCGTCTTCCTCAACCGGCCCGGCTTCCCCGGCGGCACCGGCTGCGCGCTGCACCGCATGGCGCTGCGCGAGGGCCTGCACCCGCTGCTGACCAAGCCCGACGTCTGCTGGCAGCTGCCGGTGCGCCGCGAGCAGGAGGAGGTCGAGCGCCCCGACGGCACGACGGTGCTGGTGTCGAGCATCGGCGAGTTCGACCGCCGCGGCTGGGGCCCCGGCGGGCACGACCTGCACTGGTGGTGCACCGGCTCACCGGCGGCGCACGTCTCCGCCGAACCGCTCGTGGTCACCTACGAGGGCGAGCTCACCGCCCTCCTGGGGCCGGCGGCCTATGCAGAGCTGCGCCGGCTGGCCGAGGAGCGGCTGGACCGCGGCCTGGTCGCCCCCCATCCGGCGAGCCCGCCGCCCGTCCCGGTGACGCTGCACCGCCGCCGTCCCTGAGAACTCCCCCGACCGGGGGCCGGACGACACCGGTCGGTCACGTCGCGCCACTACCCTTCCCGCGACGCGACCGACGACCGGACGGCGGGACTGTGACCGAGGAGCGCGCGACGGCGGGCCCTCCCCCGGCCGGGGGGCGGTCCGACAACGCCTTCCTCGCGCTCGTCCGCATCCCGGTGTTCCGGCGGCTGTGGGCCGCGATCACCGTCTCCAGCCTCGGCGACTGGCTGGGGCTGCTGGCCACGACGGCGATGGCCCAGCAGCTCACCCGCGGCGAGTCCCTGGCCGTGCAGGGCGCGGCCATCTCCGGCGTCATCCTCACCCGGCTGCTGCCCGACCTCGTGCTGGGACCGCTGGCCGGGGCGCTGGCCGACCGGCTGGACCGGCGGACGACGGTGGTCGTCGGCGAGCTGCTGGCGCTGACGCTGTACCTGTCGATCGCGGTCACCTACGAGCTGACCTGGCTCTACGTCGCCCAGTTCCTCGTCGAGGCCGTCGGGCTGTTCACCAACCCGGCCAAGCAGGCGATCTGGGTCTCGATCGTGCCCCGCGAGCGGCTCGCCGTCGCCAACCAGGTCTCGCTGTTCTCCGTGTACGGCGCGGTCCCCGTCGCCGCCCTGCTGTTCGCGCTGCTGTCCACGGTCAGCCGGCTCCTGGGCGAGGGCGACGGCAGCGAGGCGCGGACGGCGATCGTCGTCGCCCTGGTCGTCAACGCCGCCAGCTTCGGCCTGAGCGCCGCCACCGTGCTGTGCTCCCGCCGGCTCATCCCGGGCACCCCGGTCGACCGGGACGGCGCGCAGCGCAACGTCCTCTCGCTGGTCGTGGAGGGCGTGGCCTTCCTGCGCGGCCAGCCGTTCATGCGCGCCCTCTACGTCGGCGTGATCGGCGCGTTCGGCGCCGGCGGGCTCACCGTCGGCGTCGCCCAGCTGTACGTGGCCACCCTGCAGGCCGGCGCGGCCGGCTACTCGGTCGTGTTCGGCGTGGTCTTCACCGGCCTGGCCATCGGCATGCTGGCCGGCCCGCGCATCCTGCCCACGGTGCCGCGGCGCAGCGTCTTCACCCACGCCATCGGGCTGGCCGGCGTGGCGCTGCTGGCGATGTCGCTGCTGCGGGACTTCGTGCTGGCCACCGCCGCGGCGTTCTGCGTGGGCCTGTTCGCCGGCGTCAGCTGGATCATCGGCTACACGCTCATCGGCTTCGAGGTCGAGGACCGGCTGCGCGGCCGGGTCTTCGCCTTCGTCATCTCCTCGGTGCGCATCGTGCTGCTGCTGGCCGTGGCGGTCGGCCCCGGGTTGGCCGGGCTGCTGGGCACCCACGACGTCCGTCTCGGCGACCTGGTGCTCACCCTCACCGGCCCCGGTCTGACGCTGCTGGTCGGCGGGGTGATCGCCCTGGCCGTCAGCGCCTACGCCACCCGCCAGGTGGTGCCGGTCCGCTCGCGCACCCGCGTCCGCGACGTGCTGCGGCTGCTGTGGGGCCGCTCGGACCTGTTCTCGGCCGCCTCCAGCGGCGTGGGGCTGTTCGTCGTCGTCGAGGGGGCCGACCGCGAGCTGACCCGCCGGTACACCGCGGACCTGGCCCAGGTGCTGCGCGACTGCGGCTGCCCGGTCGAGGTCACCGCCGAGCCCAGTGACACGCGGCTGGGCCGGCAGGTGCGCGGTCTGCTCTTCCCGGCCGCGCCCGGCTCGAGCACCGGCGTCCCGCAGCCGAGGCCGGCCGTCGACGACACCGGCCGCCCGGTCACGGCGCACACCGCCGCGCTGCTGGCCGCCGCCGACCGCGCCCAGCACGTCGCGACGGTGATCCGCCCCGCCCTCGAGGCCAACCGGGTGGTGGTCAACACCCACTACGTGGACACCTCGATCGCCTTCCACGGCGCCGGCCAGGGGCTCGACGGCGACCGCATCTTCCGGACGTCGCTGTGGGGCACCCGCGGGCTGCTGCCCGACCTGACCGTCGTCGTGGACTCCCCGGTGACCTCGGCACCCGCGGGTGCGGACGCCGAGGCGGTGCGCCGCGCCTTCCTCGCGCTCGCCGAGGCGGCACCGGACCGCTACGTCGTCGTCCCCGGGGAGCTGCTGGGCGAGGGCGAGGGGCTGGTCTCCCCCGTCGTCCGCCGGCGGCTGGCCACCCTGGTGGCCTCCCGCTACCCGGCCGCCGGGGGCGCCGCGTCGGCCTCCGCGGGTGCGACGACGCCCGGCGCGGCCTCCGCCACTGCCGTGGAACGGGCCGGTCGCTCCGTAGGCTGACCACGTGACCGAGCGTGCGAGGTCACGCAGCGGCACAGCACGGTCGGCACGGGTCCGACGAGCGCCAGCGAGGAGGACACGTGACGGAGCTCGCGCGCTGGACGGCCGAGGACACCGAGGACGTCGTCTGCTGCCTGTGCCGGCTGCCCGGCACGCTGGTGCACGACGTCGCCCCGTTCGGCGTGGTCCGCTGCCCGCAGTGCGAGCTGGTCTTCATCAGCCCGCGGCTGCGCCCCGAGGCGCTGCAACGGCTCTACGACGACGTGGGGTACTTCGAGGGCGGCGTCTACGGGTCGGGGGTCTCCTCGGACGACGGCGCCCCCTCGGCCGAGGGTCGCTGGTCGCCGGCGATGCTGCTGCAGCGCACCTGGACGGCGGGCCGCCTCGCCCTGGTCGACCGCGAGCGCGGCGGCGCGGCCGCGGGTGGGCGGCTGCTCGAGGTCGGCGCCGGCTACGGGCTGTTCCTCGCCGCGGCGCGGGAGGCCGGCTGGACGACGTCCGGCGTCGAGCTGTCCCGCACCGGGGTCGGGCACGCCCAGGACGCCCTCGGGCTCGACGTGTTCTGCGGCCAGCTGGAGGACGCGCCGCTGACCCCGGGCTTCGACGTCGTGTGCGCCTGGGACACCGCCGAGCACGTGCCCGACCCGCTGTCCTTCTGGCGGACGGTGCGCTCGCTGGTCGCCGACGACGGCGTCGTCCTGTTCTCGACGCCCTACGTCTCCTCGCTGCCGGCGCGGCTGCTGGGCACCCGCTGGTGGACGCTCAAGCCGACCGAGCACATCTGGCACTTCACGCCGCGCACCCACGCGCTGGTGCTGGCCCGGGCCGGGCTCGCGCTCACCCGGGTGATCCGCAGCCCGCTGGCCCCGGCGAACGCCGGCCGGCTGGACTCCCTGGTCGGCGTGGCCCGGCCGATCCCGGGCTCCTGAGGAGGGGCCCAGTCCGCGGCGGGATCGGTGCGGCCCCGTCCCGGGTCCTGCCCTGAGCCCGCGAGGGGTGGGGAGGACGGGGGTCCGTCCTCACGCGGCGCGGTCGTCGTCCGCCGCGGCGAGCGCGGCCCGGAAGGTCTGCCGGTAGGCCCGCGGCGACACCCCGCGCCGGCGGGTGAACTGCTCGCGGAACCCGGCGGCGGTGCCGAAGCCCACGAGCCGGGCGATCTCCTCGACCGGCGCGTCGCTCTCCTCGAGCAGCGCCTCCGCGGCCGCGAGGCGGCGGCCGAGCAGCCAGGCGTGCGGGGTCGTCCCGGTCGTCGCCTTGAACCGGCGGGCGAAGCTGCGCGGGCTCATCAGCGCGCGGCGGGCGAGCAGCTCGACGCTGAGGTCGTCGGCGAGGTGGTTCTGCGCCCACTCCAGGACGGCGCCGAGCAGGTCGTCCTCGCACTCGGCGACGGGCGCGTCGATGAACTGCGCCTGCCCGCCGTCGCGGTGGGGCGGCACCACCATCTCGCGCGCCAGCGCGTTGGCGGCCGCGGCGCCCCACTCCCGGCGCACGAGGTGCAGCAGCGTGTCGACGCCGGCCGCCGTCCCCGCACCGGTGAGGATCCGGCCGTTGTCGACGTAGAGCACCGAGGGGTCCACCTCCACGGCGGGGTAGCGGGCGGCCAGCTCGCCGGCCCACTTCCAGTGGGTGGTGACCCGCTTGCCGTCGAGCAGCCCCGCCTCGGCGAGCACGAACGCGCCCGTGCAGTGGCTGATGACCGTGGCACCGCGGGCGTACGCCTCGCGGAGGGCGTCGAGCAGCACCGGCGAGGGCACGCGGTCGAACAGCTCCCACGCCGTGATCGAGACGATGTCCGAGGAGGCCAGTCGCTCCAGTCCGTGCTCCACCGTGATGGGGATGCCGGTGTCGGTGCGCAGGACACCGGGCGACTCGCTGACCAGCGCGAAGTCGAAGCGCGGCAGCCCCATGTGCCGACGGTCGTAGCCGAAGACCTCGGCACAGACGCCGAGGCCGAAGCTGCCGACGAGACCGTCGGCGACGATCACGCTCACCACGAGGGGACGGTCGGTGCTCATGCGCACAGCATGGCAGGAAAGCTGCGACAGCGGTCACTTCTGCCACTCGTGCCGGCGACCGCCCGGGAGCACGCTGCTCGTGTGCTGCTGATCACCTGCCCCGTGACGAGGACCGACGAGCTGGTCGCCGACCGGCGCATCCGCTCGGTGGTCAACCACCCGACCCACATCGCGCTGCACGTCGAGTGCCCCTGCGGCGGCGTGCACGTGTACCGCACCGGCCGCCGGTGGGAGGCCGCCCGCCGTGCAGCCGCGGCTCGACCTGCGCCGGAACTCACCTCCGCCTAGACTCGAACACATGAGCGAACCCACTGCGAATGACGACCGCAGCGCCCAGAAGGACCCGTCCGACTGGGTGACCGGTGACGAGCCGGCCACCGGCGCGCAGAAGAGCTACCTGCACACGCTGGCCCGCGAGGCCGGCGAGGACGTGCCGGACGACATCTCCAAGGCCGACGCGTCGCGCAAGATCGACGAGCTGCAGGACGAGACCGGCCGGGGCAACTGACCCCGGCCGGCCCGTCCGGCACCTGGCCGCGGTGCCGTCGAGAGGTGGGCCCGTAGGGGTCCGCGACGAGGCGGCGGTCGGGCTGAACGCCGGTCGGGGACGGCACGTGGCCGCGGACGCCGACGTGCGCCGCCCTGCGAGGCGCCTCGACGAGCGGGGGCCGGAGGCCTCCGTGAGGAGAGGCAGGCAGGGCTCCGCTCAGCTGGGGAACGGCACCTGGCCGCGGTGTCGGCCGGTAGGCCGACCGAGTACTACGCCTCCAGCTTGTAGCCCAGACCGCGGACGGTCACCAGGTACTTGGGGTTGGCGGGGTCCGGCTCGATCTTGGCGCGCAGCCGCTTGACGTGGACGTCGAGGGTCTTGGTGTCGCCCACGTAGTCCGAGCCCCACACCCGGTCGATGAGCTGGACCCGGGTGAGCACCCGCCCGGCGTTGCGCATGAGCAGCTCGAGCAGGTCGAACTCCTTGAGCGGCAGGGCGACCGGCTCGCCGTCCACCGAGACGACGTGCCGTTCGACGTCCATGCGCACCGGGCCGGCCTCCAGGGCCGAGTCGACCGGTGCCTCGACGTCGCCGCGGCGGCGCAGCACCGCGCGGATGCGGGCGACCAGCTCGCGGGCCGAGTACGGCTTGGTGACGTAGTCGTCGGCACCGAGCTCCAGGCCGACCACCTTGTCGACCTCGGAGTCCTTCGCCGTCAGCATGATGATCGGCACGCCGCTGCGGGAGCGCAGCTGGCGGCAGACCTCGGTGCCGGGCAGCCCCGGCAACATGAGGTCGAGGAGCACGATGTCGGCACCGCCGCGGTCGAACTCGGCGAGCGCCTCCGGCCCGGTGGTGGCCACGACCGGGTGGAACCCCTCCTTCCGCAGCATGTAGGACAGCGCTTCGGAGAAGGACTCCTCGTCCTCCACGACCAGCACTCGGGTCATGACCGTCCTTCCGGGGCGTCAGCGGCGGACGGGCCGCCGGCCAGGTCGTGCTCGGCCGGCGCGTCACCGGCGGGTTCGGGTGCGGCTCGGACCAGCGGGATCCGCAGGGTGAAGGTGGAGCCGAGGCCCTCCTCGCTCCACACGCTCACCGAGCCGCCGTGGTTGGTGGCCACGTGCTTAACGATCGCCAGCCCGAGGCCGGTGCCTCCGGTACGGCTGGCCCGGGACTGGTCGACCCGGTAGAAGCGCTCGAACACCCGCGAGCGGTCCTCGCGCGGGATGCCGATGCCGCTGTCGGTCACGGTGATCTCCGCGAAGCCGGCGCGGGCGCGGGCGCCAACGGCGATCCGGGTGTTCTCGGGGCTGTAGCTGACGGCGTTGGCCAGCAGGTTGGTGACCGCCGTGGCCAGCTGCGACTCCACGCCGCGCACCACCAGCCCGCTCTCGCCGCCGGAGACGATGGTGATCTGCTTGGCGGTGGCCGCCAGCTTGGTGCGGTCGACCGCCTCGGCGATGACCGTGTCGACGTCGACCGGCACGAGCTCGGGCAGCGGCTCACCGCCCTGCAGCCGGGACAGGTCGATGAGCTCGCGGACCAGGCGAGCCAGCCGATCGGCCTCGTGCGTCATCCGGCTGGCGAAGCGACGCACCGTCTCCGGGTCGTCGGCGGCGTCCTCGATCGCCTCGGCGAGCAGCGAGAGCGCCCCGACCGGGGTCTTCAGCTCGTGGCCGACGTTGGCGACGAAGTCCCGGCGGACCGCCTCGACCCGGCGCGCCTCGGTCACGTCCTGCAGCACCAGCGCCACCGGCCCGGGCGCCGGGCCGGAACCCCGCTCCAGCCGGACGCCGAGCACCCCCACCTGCCGCGGCCCCCCGCCGACCACCGCGCCGGGCAGCGACACCTCGGCGCGACGTCGGCCGTCCTCGCGGACCGCGCGGGCCAGCTCCAGCAGCTCGGGGACCAGCAGCCGGGTCTGGCGGACGATGCCGAGGGAGCGGGCCGCGGGGTTCGCCAGCAGGACCACGTCATCGGCGTCGAGCAGGACGATGGCCGGGTCGATCAGGTCGAGCAGCCGCCGGGATAGGACCGCCTCGGGGGCGGGACCGTCGGACGGGGCGACCCGCTCGGGGTCGGGGCGGCGCGGACGCACCAGCAGCGTGGCGACCAGGACGCCGACCACCAGGCCGACGACGACGCCGACCAGCAGGGCGACCGACGAGCTCACGGGCCGATGCTAGGCCGGACGGACCGCCGGACACCCCCCGTACGGGTGACCGAGACACCCCGGACCGTGACTGTTCACGTCCCGGTGTCCACCCGTTCACCGACGAGGCCGAACTGGGTCGACAGACGGTCCTACCCTCGGGGTCCAGAGATCGTCGGGGCCTCGAGCAGCGGGTACCCCGGAGCGTTGGGCCACGGCCGACAGGGCCGGCGAGGAGGACGACGGTGCGGCAGCACTACCACGAGGAACTCGAAGACATCAACAACTGCCTGGTCGAGATGGCGAACTCGGTCGGGTCGGCCATGAGCAAGGCCACCACCGCACTCCTGGATGCCGACATCGAGCTGGCGAACCTGGTGATCGAGGGCGACGAGCACATCGACGCCACCCGGGAGAGTATCGAGCAGCGGTGCTTCACCCTGCTGGCCCGGCAGGCACCGGTCGCCACGGACCTGCGCACCATCACCGCCGGGATGCGGATCATCAGCGACCTCGAGCGCATGGGTGACCTCGCCGTCCACGTCGCGAAGCTGGCGCGGATGCGCTTCCCCGAGCACGCGGTCCCGCAGGAGCTGCGGCCCATCTTCATGGAGGCCGGGCACGTCGCCGAGAGCCTGGTGACGCAGACGGCGACCGTCATCGC
Source organism: Geodermatophilus siccatus (assembly GCF_900103785.1). Classification (GTDB taxonomy): domain Bacteria; phylum Actinomycetota; class Actinomycetes; order Mycobacteriales; family Geodermatophilaceae; genus Geodermatophilus; species Geodermatophilus siccatus. The sequence goes on from NZ_FNHE01000001.1 coordinate 696,409, forward strand.
CAAGCTCGACGTCGAGGCGGCCGCCGCGCTGGAGGCCGAGGACGACCTGATGGACCAGTTGCACCGGCAGCTGTTCAACGAGCTGCTCGTCAAGGACTGGCCGCACGGCATGGAGGCGGCCATCGACATCACCCTGCTGGGCCGCTACTACGAGCGCTTCGCCGACCACGCGGTCAGCGTCGCCCGCCGGGTGGTCTACCTGGTCACCGGCGAGCGGGAGATGCACGCGACGGCCGACTAGTTGTACTGATCGGGCAGGTTGGTGCACCGCGTGGTGAACGGTCGATCTTGATGTGGGGAGGGACCTCCGGGTTCGGTGTGAGAGCCGCCAAGCACTCACCCAGACCCCAGGAGGTCCCTCGTGGTCCACCGTAATGCGCCGCTGACCGAGACCGGTCGGCTGCGGCTGGCCCGCTGCATCGTCGAGGACGGCTGGCCGGTCGCCCGCGCCGCGGAGCGGTTCCAGGTCTCTCGGCCCACGGCCACCCGCTGGGCAGACCGCTACCGCGAGCACGGATCGGCCGGCATGGCCGACCGCTCCAGCCGGCCACGTCGCAGCCCGCGGCGCACGCCGGCTCCGGTGGTGCGTCGAATCGTGCATCTGCGCTGGAAGCAGCGGCTGGGCCCGGTGGGCATCGCCGGTCGGGTCGGCTGCGCCGCCTCCACCGTGCACCGG
>NZ_FNHE01000029.1 GCF_900103785.1 Geodermatophilus siccatus
TGCGGTCAGCGGTCACATCCGGTATTAGCCCCAATTTCTTGGAGTTATCCCAGAGCCGGGGGCAGGTTGCCCACGTGTTACTCACCCGTTCGCCACTGATCCCCGTCCGAAGACGGTTCACCGTTCGACTTGCATGTGTTAAGCACGCCGCCAGCGTTCGTCCTGAGCCAGGATCAAACTCTCCGTAGATGAATTCAAATCCGGGCGAGAACCGAGAACTGGACGCTCTCGTCAATCAACCCAAAGAAACCCACAAAGGGGTCACATACATGGCACTGACTTTCGGCACGCTGTTGAGTTCTCAAGGAGCGGACGCTCGCGACACCCGGCCGACTGGGCCTTCGATCGCGGCGGCTGTTCCACGTTACGCCGCTCTCCGCATCCGTCAAGCGGCGGGTCCAGGACCCGCGCTCGGCGATCGGAACGGCGGTACCCAGTGCAACCAGCGTACCCCGAGCTGTCTTCCCGGGGCCCGCTCAGTGGCTGGGCAGGCGGCGCCTGGTCCGACCCGCGGGCGGTGACTCGGTCTCCGTCCCGCTCCGGTCTCGCCGGGCGCAGAGAGAAAGTTACGTGGGTGTCGTCCGGGCTGTCAAACCGCAGCGTGGTGACGCGCGACACCTGTGCGGAACCGGCCCGTCACACGCCGTTCACACGCCTCAGGCGCGCCGGACCCCGGCCACCGAGCGCTTGCCGCGGCGCAGCACCAGCCAGCCCCCGGGCAGCCAGTCGGACTCCTCCGGCACGGCGTCGGCGTCGGTGACGCGCTCGTTGTTGAGGTACGCGCCGCCCTCCTTCACCGTGCGCCGGGCCTCGGAGAGACTGCTGACGAGCCCGGTCCGCTGGAGCAGGGCGGCGACGGTCGGCGTCCCCTCGTCGACGGTGATGCTGCCGGCCTCCCGCAGGGCGGCGCCCAGGGTCTCCGGGCCCAGGGCGGTGAGGTCGTCGCGGCCGAACAGCGCCCGGCCGGCGGCCTCGGCCTGGCGCAGCTCGTCCTCGCCGTGCACCAGGCGGGTGAGCTCCTCGGCCAGCGCCCGCTGGGGCGCCCGGGAGGCGGGGCGTTGCTCGGACTCGGCGACCAGCGCGGCCACCTCCTCGGCCGGCCGCTCGGAGAACAACGGCAACCAGGAGCGGGCGTCGACGTCGTCGACGTTGAGCCAGTACTGGAAGAACGCGTACGGGCTCGTCAGCTCGGGGTCCAGCCAGATGGTGGCGCCCTCGGTCTTCCCGATCTTCCGGCCGTCGGCCGTGGTGATCAGCGGGGTCGACAGGGCGTGGGTCGCCGCACCCTCGGTCCGGCGGACCAGGTCGACGCCGGCGGTGATGTTCCCCCACTGGTCGGAGCCGCCGGTCTGCAGCGTGCAGCCGTGCCGGAGGAACAGCTCGCGGAAGTCGTTGGCCTGCAGGATCTGGTAGCTGAACTCGGTGTAGCTGATCCCGGCGTCGCTGTTGAGGCGGGCCGAGACCGCCTCCTTGGCCAGCATCCGGTTGACCCGGAAGTGCTTCCCCAGGTCGCGGAGGAAGTCGATCGCCGACAGGGGGGCGGTCCAGTCCAGGTTGTCGACGTAGACCGGCGCCCGCAGCCCCTGCTCGGCTGCCGGCCGGTCGAGGAACGGCGCGACCCGGCGTCGGATCCGGTGCACCCAGCCGGCGACCGTCGCGGGGTCGTTGAGCACGCGCTCGGACGTCGGGCGCGGGTCCCCGATCAGCCCGGTGGCCCCGCCCACCAGCACGATCGGCTGGTGCCCGGCCCGCTGGAGCGCCCGCAGGACCATGAACTGGATGAGGTGCCCGACGTGCAGGCTCTCCGCCGTCGGGTCGAAGCCGCAGTAGTAGGCGACCGGGCCGTCGGCGAGGTGCTTGCGCAGCGCCTCCTCGTCGGTGCTCTGGGCGATCAGCCCGCGGCGGTGCAGCTCGTCGATCACGTCCGTCACGGGTCCATCCTCGCTGGCGTTCGTCGGCCCGGCGCCGGGGGTGCTCCGTCCCTGCGTGACCTCGCGAGCTCGGTCACCGACTCCGATCCTGCCTGATCAGGCCGGCCGGCCGGCGCGGCGGCGGGGCTTGCCGCCCGGGCGGAACACGCTGACCGACGCCGCCCCGGTCTCCCAGTACCGCCACGGCAGCTCGGTGGCCACGCTGATCCCCACGCGCGGCCCGGCCGAGACGTCGGCCGGCGGGTCACCCCGGTGCAGCCGCACGGGGGACGACGGGTCGAGCAGGTCGGCGTCCTTGTCGTCGGGGCCGATGGCGAGGGCCTGGGTCAGCCGGGCGGGACCGCGGGCGAGCTCGCGGGGCGTGCGCGCAGAAGGACGGCGGGAGGCGGCGAGCTCCTCCCCCACCACGACGTCCCCGGCACGCAGCAGCACCGCCGAGCCCTGGCCCTCGGCACCCACGACGACGTTGGCGCACCAGTGCACGCCGTAGCTGAAGTAGACGTAGAGCCGCCCGGGCGGGCCGAACATGACCGCCGCCCGCGGCGTGGGCCCGCGGTGCGAGTGCGCCGCCGGGTCGGTGCCGTCGCCGGCGTAGGCCTCGACCTCGGTCAGCCGCAGCGCGACCCGGCCGGCGGGGCGGTCGGTGACCACCCAGCAGCCGAGCAGGGTCGGCGCCACGACGTCCGGCGGGCCGAGCAGCTCCCCGGGCGTCAGCAGCGGCCCGGGCTCGAGGTCGCTCAGAGCGCCGCCGCCACGGGTGAGGCCGAGGCCCAGTGGGCGTGCTCGGTCGCGAGCCCCGTGAGCGCGGCGATCTGACCGGCGACCCGCTCCGGCGCCGTCCCCCCGCGGGCACTGCGGGCCGCCAGCGCACCCGGCACGGAGAGCACCGACCGCACCTCGGGGGTGAGCCGCTCGTCGATGCCGGCGAGCTGGTCGTCGTCGAGCTGGTCGAGCTCGAGACCGGCCTGCTCGCAGAAGGCGACCATCGACCCGGAGATCTCGTGCGCCGAGCGGAACGGCACACCCTGGCGGACCAGCCACTCGGCGACGTCGGTGGCCAGCGCGAAGCCCTGCGGCGCGGCGGCCTCCAGCACCTCGGGGCGCAGCGTGAGGGTCGCGACCATCCCGGTGACCGCGGGCAGCAGCAGGAGCAGCTGCTCCATGGAGTCGAAGACCGGCTCCTTGTCCTCCTGCAGGTCCCGGTCGTACGCCAGCGGCAGGCCCTTGAGCATGGTGAGCAGGCCGGTCAGGTTGCCGACGAACCGGCCCGACTTGCCGCGGGCCAGCTCGGCGATGTCGGGGTTCTTCTTCTGCGGCATGATCGACGATCCGGTGGCCCAGGCGTCGTCGAGCCGGGCCCAGCCGAACTCGGTCGACGTCCAGAGGACGACCTCCTCGCCCAGCCGGGAGAGGTGGACGCCGACCATCGCCGCGCAGAAGCAGAACTCGGCGGCGAAGTCGCGGTCGCTGACGCCGTCGATGGAGTTGTCCGAGGCTCGGTCGAAGCCGAGCTCGGCGGCGACGGCGTCGGGGTCCAGCGGCAGTGACGAGCCGGCCAGCGCGCCGGAGCCGTAGGGGCTGACGGCGGCGCGGCGGTCCCAGTCGCGCAGCCGGTCGACGTCCCGGGCGACGGCGTGGGCGTGGGCGAGCAGCTGGTGGGCGATGAGCACCGGCTGGGCGTGCTGCAGGTGGGTCATGCCGGGAGCCGGCACGTCCTGGTAGCGCTCGGCCAGGCCGACCAGCGCGTACTCGAGGGAGGAGAGCTCGCCGACCAGCGCCCGGACGGAGTGGCGCAGGTACAGCCGCAGGTCCGTGGCGATCTGGTCGTTGCGGCTGCGGCCGGCACGCAGCTTGCCGCCGAGCGTGCCGAGCTTCTCGGTGAGACCGCGCTCGAGGGCCTCGTGCACGTCCTCGTCGGACTCGACGGCGGTGAACGTGCCGGCCGCGACCTCGGCCGACAGCTCGTGCAGCGCGCCGAGCATCTGCGCCAGCTCGTCGTCGGTGAGCAACCCGGCCCGGTGCAGCACGCGGGCGTGCGCCCGCGAGCCGGCCAGGTCGAAGGGCGCCAGCTTCCAGTCGAAGTGGGTGGACCTGGACAGCGCTGTCAGCGCGTCCGATGGCCCTCCGCCGCCGAAGCGACCGCCCCAGAGCCGGGTGTGGGACGACGGCGGGGCGGCGGGGTCGGCCGGGCTCACGGTGCGGGGTCCTCCAGGTCGGTCTCGGGTGCGGTCGTCGGGGCCGGGGCGCGCTCGGCCATCGCCCGCAGCCGGTCGGCGAGGGCGGCCCCGCCGTCGGGACGGCGGGAGACGACCAGCAGAGTGTCGTCCCCCGCGATCGTGCCCAGGACGTCGGGGAGGCCGACCTTGTCCAGCGCCGAGGCGAGGAACTGCGCCGCCCCCGGCGGTGTGCGGACGACGGCCAGGTTGGCGCTGCCCTCGGCGGAGGTCAGCAGGTCGCCCAGCAGCCGGGTGAGCCGGGCGGGCGCGGCCTGCGCGGGGCGCAGCGGGGCGTTCTCCGGCGGCAGGACGTAGGACGCCGGGGCGCCGTCGGAACCGCGCATCTTGACCGCGCCCAGCTCCTCCAGGTCGCGGGAGAGCGTGGCCTGGGTGACCTCGATGCCGGAGCCGGCGAGCAGCGCGGCCAGCTGGGTCTGCGAGGTGACCGGCTGGGCCTCGATCAGCTCGCGGATGCGCGCCTGCCGGGCCGAGCGGGTCAGGGCGGTGGTCACGCCGATCGCTCCAACAGCCAGATCAGGGCGGCCTTCTGGGCGTGCAGCCGGTTCTCCGCCTCGTCCCACACCGCGCTGTGCGGGCCGTCGATCACCGACGCGGCGATCTCCTTGCCCCGGTAGGCCGGCAGGCAGTGCAGGACGACGGCGTCGTCGGCGGCCCGGGCCAGCGCGGCGTCGTCCACCGCGTAGGGCAGGAACGGCGCGACCCGGGCGTCGTACTCGTCCTCCCGGCCCATCGACACCCAGGTGTCGGTGACGAGGACGTCGGCGCCGTCGGCGGCGGCCGCGGCGTCGTCGGTCCAGTGCACCGAGCCGCCGGTCTCCGCGGCGATCTCCTCGGCGCGCTTCACGACCGAGGGGTCGGGCTGGAAGGACGCCGGCGAGCCGATCCGCACGTGCAGGCCGGCCGTGGCGCCGCCGAGCAGGTAGGAGTGCGCCATGTTGTTGGCGCCGTCGCCCAGGTAGCTCATGGTCACCCCGGCGAGGGTGCCCTTGCGCTCGGCGACGGTCTGCAGGTCGGCGAGGATCTGGCAGGGGTGGAACTCGTCGGTGAGCGCGTTGACCACCGGGACCCGGCTGACCGCGGCCATCGCCTCGATGCGGTCCTGGCCGAAGGTGCGCCAGACGATCGCGGCGACCTGCCGGTCGAGCACGCGGGTGGTGTCCTCGACCGGCTCGCCCCGGCCGAGCTGACTGGTGGTGGCGTCGACGACCAGCGGGTACCCGCCGAGCTCGGCGACGCCGACGGAGAAGCTCACCCGGGTGCGGGTCGAGGGCTTGTCGAACAGCACCGCCACCGCGCGCGGCACCCCGTTGGGCGCCCGCAGCGGGGTGGGCGCGGCCTCGGTGTGCCGGGTGCGCTTGAGCTCGGCGGCCAGGGCCAGCACCTCGGCCTGCTCGGCCGGACCGAGGTCGTCGTCCCGCAGGAGGTGCCGGACCGTCACCGCTGGGTCTCCAGTGCGGTGTCGAGGGCGGCCGGGAGGGCGGTGAGGAAGGCGTCGACCTGGGCGTCGGTGAGCACCAGGGCCGGCGCCAGCCGCAGCACGCCCGGCGCGACGGCGTTGGCCAGGAACCCGGCCTGCCGCAGCGCGGTCTCCAGCGCGGCGGCGACGTCGGCGGTGAGCACCACGCCCAGCAGCGCGCCGCGGCCGCGCACCCCGGCCACGCCGGGGTGGGCCAGGGCCTCGATGCCGGCGGTGAACCGCTGCTCGAGCTCCTTGGCCCGCTCCAGCAGCCCCTCCTCGCGGATGGTGTCCAGGACGGCGAGGGCGGCGGCGGCGGCGATCGGGTTGCCGCCGAAGGTCGACCCGTGGCTGCCGGCGCCCAGCAGCTCCGCGGCGGCGCCGAAGGCCAGCGTGGCGCCCAGCGGCAGCCCGCCGCCGATCGACTTGGCCATCGTG
>NZ_FNHE01000025.1 GCF_900103785.1 Geodermatophilus siccatus
TAGCCACCGGCCAGCTCGCGGGCGCGCCGCCCGGAGCGGACGACCCACTCGGGGTCGGCCTCCACCGCGACGACCTCGCGGGCCACGTCGGCCGGGGTGCGGAAATACCGCCCCGCGTCGGCGACCACCTCCCGGTTGAAGCCGACGTCGAAGGCGGTCACCGCCGCGCCGGCGCCGATCGCCCGCAGCAGCGAGGGATTGGTGCCCCCCACCGAGTGCCCGTGCAGATAGGTCGCGCAGTTGGCGTACAGCTGATCGAGCAGCTCCTGGTCCCACACCCCGCCGAGGAAACGCACCCGGTCGTCGGCCAGCCCGTGCACCCGCGCGGTGTACGCATCGGCGTAGGGCGCCGAGCCCACGACGACCAGCGGCTTGCCGGCCGCGCTCGCGGCGTAGCCCTCGACGATCACGTCGACGTGGTTCTCCGGCTCGAACCGGGCCACCACCAGGTGGTAGCCGCGCGGCTGCAGACCCAGCTCGGCCAGCCGGTCCGCGCCGGGCTCGATGAGCGGCGCGCCATAGCTCAGCAGCGTGGTGGGGGCGGCGAAGGCGTCGCGGTAGTAGTCCGCGATGCCCTGCGCGTCGGCGATGAGCGCATCGGACCAGCGCACGGCGAGCGCCTCCGCGGCCCGGTAGTACCGCCGTCCCGCCCCGCCCCACTTGGCCCGCTTCCACTCCAGGCCGTCCACGTGCGTGGCGACCGGGATGCGCGCGGCGCGCAGCGCCGGCAGCAGCGGCGCGTTCGCCGCGTTGAACAGCACGGCCGCGTCGGTCCGGTGACCCACCAGATGGCGCACCGACAGGGCGGTGTGGCTGAGGGTCTCCAGCGACCGGCGGCGGGCGGCCGGCAGGTGCACCAGCTCCATGCCCAGGTGCGCCGCCGGCGGCGCCTCCCGCGCCCCGGGGGCGGTGCGGCAGTACACGACCACCCGGTGCCCGGCGTCGGCCAGCCGGCGGCCGATCTCCTCCACCGCCGTCTCGAAGCCGCCGTACCGGGCCGGCACGCCACGCGTGCCGACCATGGCGATGCTCAAGTGGTCCAACCGGGCCTCCGTCCGGCGTTCGAGCCGGTCGGGAGACACCGGGCTCGTGCGGGGAGGCAGGGTGCCATCGATCGGGGCACGCATCGAGGCCTCATGGCATTCGTTGTCGCGGAACGACAGCAATCGCCCGCAGCGGTCACCCGTCCGCACCCGAGTGGTGACGGACGGTGGACCGCGACGGGCCGCACGGCCTGGCGGGGGCGAGACGGCGGTGGCGACCTGCTCCGCGGGTACGGACGTGCGCACCGACGGCGTCGCGGCCGCCGCGCGGAACGGACACCACAGAGGAGCGAAGCCGTGTGACCATCTGCCTCGAGCGGTCCGAGGGGCCTTGTCGCAGACCGAGGGAGTGCGTGTGCCAGATGGGGGAGCCCCTCCGGGGCATCACAGGCCCGGGCCCCCGAGGATGAGTCGGCGATCCGCACTGCTCCTGGGTGCCGGCGCCGCCTCCGCGGGCACGGTCGCAGCGGCTGCGATGCTGGCGGCCGAGTCTGCGCCGACCGACGCGGACGCCTCCCCTCCGAACGCCCCACTCGGTCTGGTGGCGGTCGAGGACTTCCGTCAGGGGAGCGCGGATGACGACGCCACCGTGGCGGCCGCGATGACCTACGCCGCCGGGCAGACCTACAAGCCGGCCTTGGTCTTCGCCAACCGGGTGTACGACCTGACCCGCCCCCTCAGGGCCTTCTCGGGGCTGCACCTGATGCAGTTCCCGTTCGGCGACGAGTTCCAGCACAGCCAGGTCATCAAGGTCCCCGAGGGAGGGCTCCTGGGGTTCGACCCCCATGTCAGGTCGATCACCCTGGAGAACCTCTCCTGTCAGGTGCGGGACCACCTCCTGGAACCCATCCCCCGAGACGCCGCCGGGGGAGCGTGGACCGACGTCCGGGTGTTGGGCGGCGGCTACAACGGGGGGGCGCCCCTCCTCGACGGTGCGTTCCTCAGGCTGAGCTTCCAGCCGACCTATGTGAACAACGTGACGGACTCCGTCCTGCGGATCGGCGGCAGCGACTCCTGGTTGTTCACACGGGGGCCCCACTACGTCAGCGGTGTCCTGCCGGCGAACCGCCCGTTCCTGGACCTGGACAACCTCGGCCAGTCCGTCATCGGCAGCGTCTACATCACCGCTCAGGGTGGATACGGCATCCTGTTGAGCGGGAAGGCGACCGGCCTGGTCCTGGACGGCGTGTTGATCGACGCCACCGGCCGTGAGGACGACGACGCGACGCAGCTCGCCGGCCTGCAGATCCTGGGCGGCACCGACATCACCATCAACGACCTGTGGGTCTTCAACGCCAACGTGAGCGGCGGGAGCGCTGGGCTGGTCACCGTCCGCGGCGGCTCGGAGATCGTCTTCGTCAACCCCCGGTTCCCGGGCGTCAACGGCGACACGAGGGCTGCGGACACCACGTCCGCGTGCATCGACACCACCGTGCCCATCACCGTGATGGCCCCGAAGGCCGTGGGGCGCGCCAAGTTGATCACTGCTGTGCGGGAGGAGCTGGTCACCCTCGTGGGCGCCCCCGAATGGCAGGTCCGGGCGCGTCCGTGACCGCCGGTGCGGGGAACGACCCGGGACAGCAGCCCGCCGGACGACCAGATGACGCAGCTACGCACCCCTGCCCCACGGAGGGGTGGTCGCGTACCGGACCAGGAGGAACAGGATGGGGCTGAGGGACTACATCGCGGTTGTGCGTCACCACTGGCCGATCTGGCTGGGTGTGACCGCACTGGGCGTCGTCCTCGCCTTGACCGCACTACTGGCGCTCCCCCGGACGTTCGAGGCCACCGCCGAGGTGTTCGTCTCCAGTACGACCGAGGGGCCGGAGACCTCGCAGTTCGTCAACGAGCGCGTCAAGAGCTATCCGGCCATCGCCACGAGCGATGCCGTCCTGGACAGTGCGATGGCCCGGCTCGGGATGGACTCGGGGGCGTCGCAGCCGTGGGTGGAGGTCGAGGCCACCAGCCCGGTGGAGACCGCCCAGGTCGACATCACCGTCGTGAGCGGCGATGCCGAGCTCGCGGCTAACGTCGCGAACGCGGTCGCCGTGGAGTTCAGCCGGGTGGTCCAGGACCTCGAGCGACCCACGACCGGGGTCTCTCCGGTACGACTCACGGTGACCGACGCGGCCACCGCGCCGACTGTCCCCACCTCGCCCGTTCCCCTCTACGTACTCACCCTGGGTACCGCGGCCGGCCTCCTCCTGGGACTGTCCGCAGCCGTCGTCCGCAGCAAGATGGGCAGGATCCTCCACACCGAGTCGGACCTACGGGCGACGTGGGGGGACGTGGAGGTCCTGACGATCCCGTCGGGACGGGGCCGCCACGACCCATCGGCCGGACGGGCTGCGCCGACGATCGCTCGTCACCTGGAGAGGATCGCGGGGGAGAAGGCCGTTCGGGTCTGCGTCGTGTCGCCGTCGCCGGGCGAGGACCGCACCGTGCGGGCCCTCCTCGACTCGGTGGCCGACGAACTACGTCCTCGGGGCGTCCGGGCGATCGTGCACCACCACCCGGACGTCAGCCGTGAGCTGATCGCCCCGACCGCCCCCGGGGTCGCCCTCGACTTCATCGACCGTTCCACGCCGATCCGGGCGTGGCGGCACGACCACGCGGGATGCGACACCGTCCTGCTCGTGGTCACGACGGGACGGGTCGACGCCCGGGACCTGCAGGAGGTGCGGTCCACCCTGCAGGCCGTGGGGGCGCCCCCTCCCGTCGTGGTCCTGACCTCGCGCAGGGCGGCGCTCCGCGGGAGGAGTCCCAGTGCGCCCAGGCACCATGCCGACAACGCGAGAGCGGCGGCGACAGCGAGTCGAGAGGTGTCCGAACCCGCGTCATCCTGAGCTCCATCGCAGGCTCCAGCCGGACGGCCGAGCCGCGACTGGGACGGCTCCCACCGACCTGAGCCAGCGGTCACGGCCGGGCCGGGCATCGACCGGTCAGGCCGGCGCTGCAGTGCGAGGTGTCGAGGGATCCGTCAGCGATGACCGGGAACCTCCCTCGACGGTCACGGACACCGCGACGAAGAGGAGGAACGCTGGAGTCGCGTCGAACAACCCACTCTCCAGCAGGCTACGGCCGACCAGGAAAACGAAGAGGCCCAGGAAGAGCACCCGGTGTTCGCGGGGCGCGCGGACGACCCCGCGCAGCACCCAGATGGCCCAGACGACGGCGACCAGCAGCCCCAGGACGCCGGCCTGCACCAGCGCCGACACCCAGGTGCTGTCGAGCAGCTGCTGATCCCACCACTGCCCCTTCACCGGGATGAGCTTGACCGACAACCCGCCGCCGAACACCGCCTGCCAGGCGCTCTCGGCCCACGTCCGTGCCGCCGACCACGCGATGAAGCGCGATTCGAGGGTGCTGCCCTTGTCGGGTGCCCGTTCCCCGAACGAGACGATCGCTCCGGTCCAGTACACGACGATGATCCCGACCGCGAGGATGCACTGTGTCCCCACCACGAGACCCGCTCGTGGCCTGCGGACCAGCACCGTCATGGCGAGCACGGCCACGACCAGCATGATCAGGGCCGTTCGGGATCCCGTGGCCCAGACGACGCCGAGCAACACGACGGCGGTCAGCGCCTCGAGCCACGTCGCACGTTCGACCACCACACGGGCGACGACCCACACGACGACGACACTCGAGAGCAGTGCCAGCTCGTTCGGGTGTGCCGGCGGGATCCCGCCCTCCAGCCGGGGTTCCTGTCCTGCCATCACGACGCCCGTCATGGCTGCGAGGAGAGCGATCGCTGCACACGACCGGACCAGCGCGCCCACGACCTGGAGGGCCGGTGCTGCTCGGAGCAGCAGGAACACGGTGCTACCGAGGACCAGCAGTCGGAAGGTGAGAACAGCGCTCGTGACGAGGGTGCCGTAGGTCAGGGCTCCCATCGCGGACACGGTCATGAAGATGCCGAGGAACCACAGCGTGCCGGTCCCCAGCTGGCGGAGGTGTCCACCACGCGTCTGCACGACCACGAGAGCGATGGCCAGCGCCAGCAGGCTCAACAGGCCCTTCACGACCACCACGGGGTCCACCGCACCGGCGAAGATGTCGCCGCGACGCCACGCCACGGTGCTCGCGACCATGAGGAGGCAGGCCACGGCGACGGGCCACGAACAGACTCGGTCCTCCGCTGTCGCCGAGGGTCTCGCCGCGTCCATCGTGCCTGCGGTCACAGCGTGAGACGCGATCGGGCAGGCTCAGTACGCACCGCACCTCCGCAGAACAGCTCTGGTGGTACCCCAGAGGATGGACCAGTCAGTGTCGGGGAACTGTGCCCCATGTCCGACGAGTCCAGCCGGACGGCTACCTGACAGGTCACTCCGTCCTGACGCCGGCCACGGTCCCCTGAGGCCGTGCTCGGCCAGCGACCCGCAGCTCACGGAGGGGGTGGCGCGAGCTGATCGCCCGCTGCGCCGAGGGCGAGCGAAGGAGCCTCGGTCACGGTCGGCCCAGCCTGTCAGCGGGTCGGTGGGCGACTGTGCGACCACACCGACGGGGTGCGGATGATCACACACCGGCGGCGTCCAGGTCGGACCAGGCGTCCGCCAGCCGGGCGAACCAGGCGACCTCCTCGGCCAGCCCCCGGTCCAGGTCGACCCTCGGCCGGAACCCGAGCAGCTCGCGCGCCCGCTCGGTGCGGCACACCACGTCCCCCGCCCGACGCGCGCCCACGTGCCGCGGCGGCGGGGGCAGCGCACCGCGCTGCTCGGCCACCGCCCGCCGCACCCGCTGCGCCAGCGCCACCGTGCGCTCCGCCGTCCCGCTGCCCGCGTTGACCAGCCGGAACCGCTCGCCGGCCGGCGACAGCGCAGGCGGCCGCGCCACCGCCCGCAGCACCAGGTCCGCGGCGTCCTCCACGTGCAGGTAGTCGCGCAGCTCCTGCCCGTCGCCGGTGATGATCGCCGGGTGCCCGGCCAGCCCGGCTCGGATGAACGTCGGCACCGCCCACGGCATGGTCTCCCCGGGCCCGTAGAGCGTCGTGAAGCGCAGCACCGTGGCCTCCGGCCCCCCCGCCGCGGCGACCACCCGCAGCTGGTCCTCCAGCGCCAGCCGCGCCGCCGCCACGGAGTCCTCCGGGATCGGCCGCACCGACTCGTCCAGCGGGGTCGCCTGCGCCCGCCCGTAGACCTCCACCGAGCTGCCCAGGACGACGTGCCCCAGCCCGTCCCCCAGCGCGGCCAGCAGCTCCAGGGTCCCTGTCACGTCCACCGCCACGTGGTGCCGCGCGGTGCCGGTCGCCGTCCGCTCCCCCGGCGGCACGGGTACGGCGTCCAGGTGCACCAGCTGCTCGGTCCCCGCCATCCGGCGGGCTATCCGTCGAGCCGCCTCGGGCCGCCACCACTCCGGCTCCTGGACCAGCTCGACGACGCCCTCGCGGATCGCCCGCCGTACCGGCTCCCGCCACCCCGGGTCGGGCCCGACGACGGCGACGCGGCAGCCGGCGCGCAGAAGCCGAGGCACCAGCGCCGCCCCGAGGAAGCCCGTGCCCCCGGTGACCAGCACCGGCATCTCGCGCAGCCGACCGTCGTCCACACCGTCCGGGTCGGGTCCCTGCACGTTGCCACCCCCTCGGCGCGGCCGTCCGCGCCCATTGGCCGCCGGAGGCTAGGGGCGCCGGTGGGGCCACGGAACGGTACGGTCCGCGGCGGGTGCGGTCGCCCCAGCGTGTGCTGACCCGGAGTGTCGTCCCGGGGCCCGGCCGTGGCGTCCACCGGCACGGAGGTCCCGACCCGGCGACGGTCCAGCACCGGTGGTCACGGCTCGCGGGCCTCGTGCCACCCGTCGGGGTGGGTCCTCTCCAGCGGAACGGGATCGGCACCGATCTGAGGGTCATGTCCGTCGCCCACAACCCGCTCTCGGTCTCGCTGCCGATCTCCTCGCTCCTCCCGCCGGAGGACGACGTCACCAGCCTGCTGCCCGGTCCCAACTCGGTCTCGGCGCACCTCGCCGAGCGCTTGGTCGCCGCGCCCGCCGTCCCCGGGGCGCTGATCGTCCTGGGCCTGCTCCGGCGCGACGACACCTGGCCGACCGCGACCAGCAGCCTCGCCGCCGCCACCTCGGTCGTGGCGCGCTCGCTGCGCGGCGACGACTGGCTCGGCCGCTCGGGTCCCAACGAGTTCGCCGTCCTGCTCAGCGGCACCGTCCAGGACGCCGAGGTCGCCGCCACCCGCCTGGCCGCCACCATCACCGAGCTGGACATCGCCGGCCTGGGCGCCTGCGCCGGCGTCGTCGCGCTCGAGGAGGGCACCACCGCCGCCGAGACGATGCGCCGCGCCACCCTGTCCCTGCACACCGCCCGCTCGCAGGGCGCCGGCCACGTCATCCGATACCGCGGCACCCGCTGAGCTGCGGTCCACCGTCGAGACGGTGGACCGACGCGGGTCGTGCCCGCATGCCACTGTCACGATCCCTGGGCTCGGCCGGCCGTCCCGCACGATGTCGCCCATCTCGGGGCTTCTCCGGCCCGCTGGCGATCGGTACACCCGAAGCAGGCTCCTGGCTCGATGCCAGACCTCCCGCACCCGACCCGTCGTCCTCGTGCCGCTGCACGCGTCGTCGATGGATCGACCCGCGCCCCGACCACGCGGAACGAGGACGGGAGGCCCTCGACGGTCGCCGGCGCGCCGGAGCTGCTCGCTCACCCGTCGCCCGCCGCGGACCCTGCCCGTCCGGTGGGGACCGCCGGGTCGTGGCTGCTGCCGGCCCGCACCGATGCGTGGCCCCGCTGCCTCCCCCGGTCCGGACGTCGAGGTCGAGTGCGTCGCCGCGTGAGGCTCAGCCCCTCGATCGGCGCCTCGGCCGGGCCAGCTCGGCGCGCAGCCGCGCCACCTCCTCGTCGTCACCTCGCAGCTGGGCCCGCCGCAGATCGCGGCGCAGCCGGTGGACTCGCGACAGCAGCACCCAGGTCAGGACGGCGAGCAGCCCCAGCCCAAGGGTCCAGCCGGCCGGCTCCGGGCTCCCCGGCACACCGAATGCCTCCCAGATGCTGTAGCCGATGACGTACCCGAGGATGACGACCAGCAGCGCCGGCACCGCGATGACGAAGATGGCCACACCGCTCCTTCAGCCGGAGTCGAGCCCGCAGATGCGTCCCGGTGGACGGCCGCGCACAGCCGCCGTCGTCCGGAGCCGTCCCTTGCACCGCCGTCCTCGGGACCTCCCCTCGGTCGAGCAGCCGGTCACCGCACGCCGTCCGGCAGCTCGCCGTGTCGGACGCCCGTGCGGGCGCGTGGGAGCCCCGAGTCGCGGTGTCCCGTGACCCTCATCAGGCAGGTCGCTCCGCACTCGGCACAAGGGGATCGAGCTCACCCCTCCCGGCTCGACTGACCGGTGGTGCCGGCGGACCAGAGCCGGTCCGTCGAGGATCGGCCGACGCCGTAGGGCCCGAGGAGCAACAGGCACCTGTCAGGACTGACCGGTCGGCTGGACCCGCTGATCGACCGGGGCGCCGGCGCTCGGGCCGGCCAGTCGCAGCAGTGCAGGATCACGCCTCCGCCCGGCGCGCCCCCTCCTCGACGACGAGGGCCACCGTCGGGCCGGCCGCGTCGACCCCATGCTCGTGGGCCGCTCGTGCCGACCGGATGCGCCCAGTGATCGATCGGGACGTCGTCGTGAACCTCGCGCACGCCGCGACAATCGAGGATCACACACAGTGAGACATGGCCGGGAGGTGTCCTCTTCGGCGGCACACGGGGTTGTCACGAGAAGACACTCCGCAGAGGGTCACCGTTCACCTGACAGAACTCAAGCGTTTCACCACGGTGCACGTTTCACCACGGTGCAGCTTGTGCTTGCACTGCATCCAGAAAGAGATCGCGTTGGTTGGTGGAGGCTTCACCTCGACGCCCGGCAGAACAATGGTGCCGGGCGCCTCCACACGTCATGGGACGGGCAACCTGCGCACTCCCTCTGGTCGATTCTCGCGCCACCGCATTCTGATCATTGTCCTGCTGGTGATCGGCTGTTGGGTGCTCCTCGCGTCCTTGGCTGCGGTGGCCCGGGCCGATACACCCTCGCGCAGCGCCGACTCGTCGCAGGCAACAGACCCGAACACGAGCGCCGGCGCGAACGGCGCCGGTTCGAAGAAGGCGGCCACGCCAGCCAACTCCGGCAACAGCTCAGCCGAGACTGCGGCCAAGGCGACCACCCCGGCCGCCGACCGCACCGCGACCCCGGCCAAGCCGACCACCCCCGCCGCGAACCGCACCGCCACCCAAGCCGCGGACCGCTCGGACGCCCCGGCCAAGCCGGCCACCCCCGCCGCCGACCGCACCGCCACCCAAGCCGTCGACCGCTCGGACGCCCCGGCCAAGCCGACCACCCCCGCCGCCGACCGCACCGCCACCCAGGCCGCGGACCGCTCGGACACCTCGGCCAAGCCGACCACCCCCGCCGCCGACCGCACCGCCACCCAGGCCGTCGACCGCTCGGACGCCCCGGCCAAGCCGACCACCCCCGCCGCGAACCGCACCGCTACCCCGGCCAAGCCCGCCACTCCAGCCGCGGACCGCACCGCCACCTCGACCAAGCCCACCACCCCGGCCGCCAACCGCTCGGACGCCCCGGCCAAGCCGGCCACTCCCGCCGCGGACCGCACCGCCACCCCGGCCGCGGATCGCCCCGCCGCTCCGGCCAAGCCGTCCCCTCCAGCCAAGCCGGCCACCCCGGCCGCGAACCGCTCGGACACCTCGGCCGAGCCGACCACCCCGGCCGCGAACCGCTCGGACACCTCGGCCGAGCCGACCACCCCGGGCGCCGACCGCCCGGCCAAGCCGACCACTCCGGCCGCGGACCGCCCCGCCGCTCCGGCCAAGCCCGCCACGCCGGCCGCCGACCGCCCCGCCCAGCCGGCCACCCCGGCCGCCGACCGCCCGGCCAAGCCCGCCACGCCGGCCGCCGA
>NZ_FNHE01000017.1 GCF_900103785.1 Geodermatophilus siccatus
GCATCGAGCCGGTCCAGGTAGTGGGCCACCGCCTTGGCCACGTCGGCGTGTGGCCGCTCGCGGGCCACCCCGGTGAGCAGTCGGTCGACCACGGCCAGGTCGACGTCCTGCCCAGCGGCCAGCGCGAGCGCCTCGGGCTCGGCCACCCGGGCGATCACCGCCGCCTGCTCACCGGTCACCTGCCCGGCGGCGCACGCGGCGGCCAGGCCCGGCAGGTGCGCCAGCGCCCGGCCGGCGCGCACCACCCCCGCGGCCTCCCCAAACGACAGGTGACCGTGCCCGCGCAGCCAGGAGGCCATGGACCTCAGCCCGTCGACCTCCGCGGCACCGGACACCTCGGCCTCCCGCACCGTGCGGGCGACCTCGGCGGCGAGCCGGTTCTGCGCGGCCAGCAGCGGGCCCAGCCGGTCCAGCAGCGCCGGGCCGAACAGCGGTGCCAGGTCCTCGGCGGCCAAGGCGTCGAGGGAGGCGAGCAGCTCGTCCACGACACCTCCCACCGGATCGATCAGATGTTCGAATTCTAGCCGATCGAGGATGTCGCCGCAGCCTGAATCCCCAGCTCAGCGGCTCGTCCACAGAATCGCGACGCGCCTTGACATGTGAGGTCTACGCCCAGCCGCGACGGCTCGGCGAGGTCGTGGGGAGAAGCCCGAGCCCGCCTGCGAGCCGTTGGCGCCATCCGGCCAGGGGCGCCCATCAGGGGCGGCGGTGCCACCTCTGGACAAAAGCGAGCGCTGCATTCACGATTCCCCGCATGCTGATCGCCGAGCGTGACTACCGCGGCTGGGACGCCGTGGAGATGGCCCGGCTCGTCCGCGCCGGGGAGCTCACCGCCGCCGACCTGGCCGAGACGGCGATGGACCTCCTCGACCGCGTGCCTGCGCTGAACGCCGTGGCCGACGTCGCTGAGCGGCTCGACCTCCCCGGGAGGGCCACCGGTCCGCTGGCCGGGGTCCCCTTCGCGGTCAAGGAACTCCTGGGCTGGCCGGGCCTGCCGTGGACCATGGGCTCGCGGCTCCTGGTCGGTCACCGCGCTCCCGGCTTCTCGCCGTACGCCGCCGCGATCCGGGATGCCGGGCTGCAGGTCCTGTGTTCCACCACCAGTTCGGAGTTCGGGCTGCTCGGGAGCACCGAGACCGCGTTGCACGGCACGACGCTCAACCCGTGGGGAGAGGGGTTGTCGGCCGGCGGGTCGTCGGGAGGATCGGCGGCGCTCGTCGCGGCGGGGGTCGTCCCGATGGCCCATGGCAACGACGCCGGCGGGTCGCTGCGGGTCCCGGCGTCCCTCACCGGTCTGTTCGGCTTCAAGCCGTCGAACCGCCGGTGCGCACCCACCGGCCCCGAGGTCCCCGGCCTGGGCGCACTGGTCGTGGACCACTGCATCAGCAGGTCCGTGCGGGACAGCGCCCACCTGCTGGCCGCCACGGAGCGCACCGGCCCGGACGCCATCCACCCGCCGGTCGGGCTGGTCGACCGCCCGGGCCACGACCGGCTCCGCATCGCGGTGCTCGTGCCGACGCTCATGGGTGAGGAGCCGGAGCCCGCCGTCCGACGGGAGCTGGACCGGGCGGCCGCGCTGTGCGAGGCCCTCGGGCACGACGTCGTCCCTGCGGAGTGGCCGGGCGTCGACG
This sequence comes from Geodermatophilus siccatus, assembly GCF_900103785.1. Taxonomy (GTDB): domain Bacteria; phylum Actinomycetota; class Actinomycetes; order Mycobacteriales; family Geodermatophilaceae; genus Geodermatophilus; species Geodermatophilus siccatus. The sequence goes on from NZ_FNHE01000017.1 coordinate 1,632, forward strand.
GGGAGGCGCTCAGCCGGGCGTTCTTCGTGGCCGCGGCGCGGACGATGTCCGAGGTGGCGCGGTCGGTCGTCCCGCTGCTCGGCCGACCACCGGGCCCCGACGAGCTCGAGCCGTTCACCCTGGAGCTCATGGCGTGGGCCGGGACGCTGGGACCGGAGGTGGACGCGGAGTGCGACCGGGCCCTCGTGCAGGCGAACCGCGCGTACCTGGGCCTGTTCGAGCGCTGCGACGTCATCCTCAGCCCCACCCTCGCGCGGCTGCCCTGGCCGCTCGGTCACCTCGCGCCGGCAGCGGGCCGTGGGGTCCTGGTACGGCGCACAGAGGAGGCGGTCGGGTACACGCCGATCCACAACACGGCGGGGTGTCCAGCGATGTCGGTGCCGCTGGGCCGGTTCGACGGCGTACCGGTCGGCATCCACTTCGCGGCGGCCCCGGGCGCGGACCGGCTGCTGCTGCAGCTCGCCCTCGCCCTCGAGGAGGCCGCTCCGTGGGCGGACCTCCGGCCGGACCTCGGCTGGCTGGAGCGGGCGGCCTGATGGCGCAGGTGCTCAAGCCGGCCGTGCGGGCGGGGATCGAGGCGGCGGCCCTGCGCTGCTTCGCCGACGCGGGGTACGGCGGCACGTCCGTGGCCCGGATCGCCACCGCGGCCGGGACGGCGCCGGCCAACGTGTACCGGTACTTCCCCTCCAAGGCGGCCCTGTTGGACGCGGTCGTCCCCGCGGACCTCCCCGTCCGGCACGACCGGCTGCTCGACGTGCGGATCGAGGCACTGGCGAGGGGAGCCGAGGGTGGCGCCGCCGCGGCCGCCGAGCTGCTCGAGTTCTGGCTCGACCACCGCCTGGCCGTCGTCGTGCTGCTCGACCGGGCCGAGGGCACCCCGTTCGCGGACTACCCGGCCGCCTTCGTGCAGCGGCTCGTCGCCCACGTCGAGCGGTCCCTCGGCGTCCCGCTGAGCGCGGTGCACCGGGAGCTGCTCGACCTCGTGTTCGACAACACCCGCCGTGCCCTCGCGCGGATCCTGCGCAGCCCCGGGGACCGCGAGCACGCCCGCGCCCTCGTCACCGGTTTCTGGAGCTACCAGGTCCCGGGGCTCGACGGCCTCGTGGCCGCCATCCGCGCGGACGCCACCGGTTCCTGAGGCGGCCCAGCAGCAAGGCGACGTCACCTCACGACGGGTGAGCCCACGCGGCGATCGGCCGTCGACCGGTGATCACGTCCGCTACGTTGCCCCGGTCGTCGTCGGGAGGTCCCAGGTGCCGTTCCTGCTGGCGCGCCTGACGCGCCTGCTGCGCGTGAGGCTGCCCGGGTGGCGGCTGCCGCTGGCCGTCGCGGTCGTCGTCTTCCTGACCAGCTGGGCGGCCATGGCCGTGGTCGAGCCGGCCGGGACCGGCATCGCCTCGCCGGGCACCTACTGGTGGTACTTCGTCGTCACCGCGGCCACCGTGGGCTACGGCGACGTCTACCCGGCCTCGCCCGGCGGCCGCGTCGTCGGCGCGTACGTCATCGTCGGCGGCATCGTCACGCTCACCCTGCTCTTCACGCAGCTGTCCGCCGCGCTGCAGTCGGTGAGGGGCAAGAGACTGAGGGGGCTGGTCGAGCTGGACCTCGCCGACCACGTCGTCCTGCTCGGCTACACGCCGGGGCGGACGGCGCGCATCGTCACCGAGCTGTGCGCCGAGGGCCGCGCGCGCGTGGTGCTCTGCGCCTGGGACGACGACGTCCCCGAGGACCCGCTGCCCGAGCGGCTGGACGTGCAGTTCGTCCGCGGCGACCTGACCTCCGAGGAGGTCATGGCCCGCGCCTGCGTGGCCCGCGCCCGGACGGCGGTCGTCGACGTCCGCGACGACAACGAGGCCCTGGCCGTCGCGCTCGCCGTCACCCACGCCAACCCGCGGATCCACCTGGTCGCCGCCCTCCGCGACCTCGGCCGGCTGGACACGCTGCGCTACGTGCACCCCGACGTCCAGGCGGTGCAGTGGCACATGCCCTTCCTGCTGACCGAGGAGGCCACCGACCCCGGCATCGCGCAGGTCTACAGCGACCTGATGACCAGCGGGGGGCACGGCAACACGTACTCGACCCGCGTCCCGAGCGGCTTCGCGCACCGCACGTTCGGCGACTGCCAGACCTGGTTCGGCCGCACCTTCGGTGCCACGGTGCTGGCCCTGCGCACCGACGGCGGGCCACTGGTGGTCAGCCCTGGTTGGGGCACCCCGGTGCCCGAGGGCACGACGCTCTACTACGTCGCCGGTCGGCGCATCGACGACGACCGGCTGCGCGCCGGCAGTTGATCCTCAACGCCCCAGCAGGCCGCGCACGTAGGCGGCCTGGCCCAGGTGCTGCAGGTCGTCCGACAGCACGCTGACCAGCCGCACGCCGAGGGTGACCGGCGGGTCCCAGCGGGTGTCGACGACCCGGTCGAGGTCCTCGTCGGAGAGGCCGCGCAGGAACTCCGCGGACCGCGCGTGCACGGCACGGGAGTAGCCCAGCAGCAGGTCGGCCGAGGGCACCCGGACGGCGTCCACCTCGTCGTCACCCATCCCGTAGCCGATCGCCGCGTCGTCCACGGGGAGGCCGAAGCGGCCGGCCCAGCCCTCGGCGGTCCACACCTGCTCGGTGCCGGCGACGTCGGCGACGTGGTCGTCCTGCACTCGCAGCAGGTGCCAGGCCAGCCAGCCGATCGGGTTGGCGCCGGGCTGCACCCGGCGGTTCAGGTCGTCGGGCTCCAGCCCCTCGACGGTGCGGGTGAACGTCTCCTCGATCTGCTCGTAGGCGTAGGTGAGGACGTCGCGGCTGCGCATGGTCGGCCCGCTACCCGCGGGCCGGCCGGTCACTCGCCGTCCGGGCCCTCCTCGGGCTCGCTCTGCGCCTCCAGGTCGGCGGCCTGCTCGGGTGTCTCCATCTCCAGGGCGATGTCGCGCGGTTGCGGGGTGTCCGGGGACGGCGTCGTCATGGCTCGAGCCTGCCCGAGGTGGGGCCGGTTCGCGTCACCAGCCGTACAGGGTGCCGAACAGGACGACGACGCCGACCGCCACGGCGAGCAGCACGAGCGCGAGCAGGAGCAGAGGGACGACGACCCAGCGGCGGCGGAACCGGCGCCGCCGCGGTCGCTGCTCCCTCGGCCGGGTCGCGACGGGCGGCGGGGCAGGAGGTGGCGGCGTCTCGACGGGCGGGGCCGGTGGGGGAGCGGCCGTCTCCGACGTCCCCGTCCGGCGCTTGCGCTCCCGCCGACGCTCGGCGAGGTGCCGCGCCTGGTCGCGGGCGTCGCGGGCCACCGCCCCGAGCGCGGTCGCCGACGCGGCCGCCAGCGCCTTGAGGTCCGCGGCGTCGATCCGCTCCAGCCGGTCGCCGTCCGCCGCGGGCTCCGCCGGTGGCGGGGCCGGCCCGGGGGACCAGGGGTCGGTCCGGGGAGCCCCGTCGAGGACGGCCTGCAGCTCCCGGCGCGCCTGCTCGGCCGTCATCCGCCGCGCCGGGTCCTTCTCCAGCAGACCGAGGACCACCGGCGCGAGCGGGCCGGCGTGGGTCGGCGGCGGGGGGTCCTCGGCGACGACGGCCATGAGGGTGGCCATGGGCTCGCCGCGCGCGAAGGCCGGGCGCCCCTCCACCGCGGTCCAGAGCGTCGCGCCGAGCGACCACAGGTCCGCGGCCGGGCCGGGCCGCTCGCCGTGGGCACGCTCGGGCGCCATGTAGGACGGCGAGCCGATGATCGCGCCGGTGGTGGTCAGCGTCGGGTCGCCGGTGGCGGTCGCGATGCCGAAGTCGGTGAGGCAGGCCCGCCCGTCGGGGGCGACCAGCACGTTGGCCGGCTTGACGTCGCGGTGCACCACCCCGGCCTCGTGCGCGGCGGTCAGCCCGGCCAGCACGTCCAGCCCGATGCGGGCGACCGCCGGCCACGGCAGCGGACCCTGGCCGTCGATGACCTGCTGGAGGCTGCAGGACTCGACGTGCTCCATCACCAGCCACGGCCGCCCGTCCTCCTCGACCACGTCGTAGACCGCGGTGACCGACGGGTGGTCCAGCCGGGCGGCGGTGCGGGCCTCGCGCAGCGTGCGCTCGCGCAGCACCCGGCGCTCCTCGTCGGACAGGTGCAGGGCGAAGGTGACCTCCTTGACGGCGACCGGCCGATCCAGCCGCAGGTCGGTGGCCAACCAGACGACGCCCATGCCGCCGCGGCCCAGGACCTCCTGCAGTGCGTAACGCCCGGCCAGCAGGCGATCGGCGGACGGCTCCGCGGTCATGGGCGGACGGTACGCCGGGGCGGGCGTCGTTGCGCCCTCGATCGCGCGCGGGAACCGAGGGCCTTGTCGACTCCCGGGAGGCCGCGCATGCTCGGCGGTGCCGGTCGTCCGTGGGCACCGGGGCCCTCGGCCGGCCGGTCGGAGGAGGCCGACATGACCGAGCAGGCCGAGAGCGTCGACCAGCCGCAGGCGCGAGGGCCACGCGTCGTGGTGGGTGTGGACGGCTCGGCGGGAGCGCGGGCCGCGCTGCGGTTCGCCATCGAGGACGCCGTCCGCCGTGGCGTGCCCGTCGAGGCGGTCATCGCCCACCGCCCGCCCGAGGCCTGGATGGACTTCGACGCGATCGGTGAGTTCTCCTACGCCGAGGCGGAGGCCGAGGCGGTGCAGCGTGCCGAGAGGTTCCTCGCCGAGGTGCTGCGTGACATCCCGGAGCCACACCCGGAGATCCACGTGACGGCCGTCCTCGGCTCGGCGGCGGACGCCCTCATCCGGGAGTCGGCCGGCGCGGACCTGCTGGTGGTCGGCAGCCGGGGGCACGGCGGGTTCTCCAGCATGCTGCTCGGGTCGACGAGCATGCAGTGCACCCTGCACGCGTCGTGTCCGGTGACCGTCGTCCACTCGCCCGAGTCGCACCGGGAGCGGTTGCACCTGCGGCGCCACCACGACGGGGAGCGGGTGCAGGCCCGGCGGAGGCGCTTCCGTGGGGCCACGGCCGACTTCAGCGGCCCCTGACGAACGGCCTCCCTGCAGGGGCCCGCCGCGAGCTGGCGAGTGGTGGGGGCAGGGAGGTCCTCCTTCAGTCCGGGGAGCCCAGCCAGCGGCGCAGCACGTCGTCCTCACGGCGCAGCACGACCATCGCCAGCTCGCGGACGGCCGCCTCGGCCTGCCGTCCGACCACCGGCGCGTCGACCTCCGCCTCCCCGGTGACCGTCGACCGGGTGCCCTGGGCGGTCGGCCGCAGCCGCCGCTCGCCGCGCACCGCCGCGGTCCGGCCGAGGATGCGGGACTCGACCTGCAGGACGGCCCGGTGCCCCCCGTCGCCGTCGGTCGTCCAGTTGCGCCGGTCGGCGACGGTGACCTCGCGGCCGACGAACCGGGTGAACACCCCCGGGACGCCCAGCGTGGGGACGACGAGCCGCAGCACGGTGCGTGGGCTGCCGCCGTCCGGGGTGCTCTCCAGCGACTCGAGCCGCGCGCCGAGGGCCTGCGCGTAGTCGCGGAGGAAGGCCTCGTCGGTGAGGACGGCGAGGACGTCGTCCGGGGCGGCCGGGAACGTGGCGGTGTGGTCGATGGGCACGTGCAATCCTGCGACGGCCCGCGCGTCCGCGCCCGTCGAGGCGGAACGCCGGAGGAGGACGCCGACCCGGCCCCCATGCGCCTCCTCCCGGCGCCACGGTCCCGCCGTGCCGGCCAGGCCGTAGGCGTACCTGAGCCACCCCGACGCCGCAGCCGCCCTGCTCTGGCTCGAGGCGGTCGGATTCGCGACGGTCCGTCGCCAGGACGGCGACGACGGCGACGACGCCCCGTACACGAAGCCGGCGTTGGCCGGCCGGTCCACCGGGCAGGGCCTCCACCTGCTGGTGGACGACGTCGACGCGATCCACGCCCGCGCGCTCGCCGCCGGTGCCACCGAGGTCTTCGCGCCGGAGGACACCGGGTGGGGCACCCGTCGCGCCCGCGTGCTCGACCCGGGCGGCACGGAGTGGAGCTTCGGTACCTACGAGCCCGGGGCGAGCCGGTAGCCAGGACACCCCGCGGCGCTCGCACACCGGACGGGCTTCCCGCCGTCGGCGCCGCGGGTGGTCCTGGAGTGGTTGCTCGCGGCCAGGCGGCCGCGGACCCGGGCCGCGCGGGTGGCCACGATCGTCACCAGGTCGTCGGTCAGCCGTCCCCCGACCCCTCACCTCTGGTGGGTGGTGGGCAGGCGACGGGCGACGGCCGGGACGACGATCGCCGCGGCCACGAGGTGGGTGACCACCAGCAGCACCCGGGTGTCGGTCGTGGCGTCGGCGACCACGTCGGGGACCAGCGACAGCGCGGTGAGCACCACGGTGGTGCGCACGAAGGTGCTGCGCGGCCGGCGGGCGCGACGGGCCAGCACGGCGGCCAGCACGACGCCGACCAGGGAGAACACGACGGTCAGCACGGCGAAGCCGGACACCGGGATGGGCGCCCCGCTGACGTCGAGGCTGATCCCGGCGGCGGAGCCCGCGGCGGCGACGGTGGTGGTCGCGAGGGCGGCGACCGCCGTGGCGGCCAGGCCGGCGCCGGCGATCGAGCCGGTGCCGCGGCGGGTGGTGGCGGTGGTGGTCAGCGTGCCGGTCATGACGTCCTCCGAGGGCGACGGCCGGCTCGGTACCGGCCTCTCACCAGGACGTCGAACGGCCGCGGCCCGGATCGACACGGTCGCCGAGGATTCCTCCCGAGGCGTCCCCGCCGCCGGTCCGCCAGCCGGAGCAGGCCCCCCGTCGCGCCGCGCGGGAGGCGCGGCGTGGCGGCGGGCACGGGCACGCCGCCGTCCTGGAGCCCGTCGTCGGCGCCGGTCAGCCGGAGCCGTGCTGCAGGAGGGCGGCCGGCTCGCCGGGGCCGCGGTACAGGTGGGCGCGGAGCCCCACCCGCGCCGCGGCGTCGACGTCGACCTGCTGGTCGTCGACGAAGACGCACCGGTGCGGCGGCAGGCCGAGGGCCGAGCAGACGGCGGCGGACACCTCCGGGTCGGGCCTGGCCACCGCGGCTCGCAGGCTCATGCGGGGAAGAGCCACGCGAGGCTGCGGCGGGCGGCCGCGGCGTACTCCGCACGGCCCGTGCGCAGGCCGTACCCGAGGTCCTCAAGGGCGGCGCAGCGCGCGAAGAACTCGATCCGCGGGCCGGCGCCGGGCAGGCCGCCGTACGCCTGCAGGGCCTCGGCGAGGAAGGCGGGCCCGAAGTCGCGGTGGAGGCGGGCGAAGTCCAGGGCCGGGTCGGTGACCGCGCAGTCCGACCAGTCGATCACGCCGGTGAGGCCCGTCCCGTCGGCGAGGAGGTGTTCGGCGCCGAGGTCCGCGTGGGCCACCACGCGCAGTGCGGACGGCCGCGGCACGCTCGACCGGACCACGCGCAGCAGCTCGGCGGGCCCGTCGAGGTCCGCCAGCCACTCGGCGGGGTCGGCGTCGTCCTCGTCGACGAACCCGCGCACCGTGTCCGGGTCGGTGGCGTGCAGGTCGCGCAGGAACCGGCCGAGCACGGCGGCGGTGCCCGGCGCCGGCGTCCGGCCGAGCAGCGACCGTCCCGGCAGCAGCCGGTGGCCGAGGACCCCGGCGTCCGCGTCGGCGAACACGGGGACGGGGACGGCCAGCGGCAGCCGCGGCGCGAGGACTCCCAGCAGGCCCGCCTCGCGCTGCACGTCGTGACCGTCGGCCACCCGGAGGACCAGCTCCCCCGCGGCGAAGGCCGTGTTGTCCAGCCCGCGGCCCAGCTCGCGCAGCGGCAGGTCGGCGAGCTCGGGAGCGTGCGTCCGGAGCGCCCGGGCGGCGCGGGCCGCAGCCGGCCCGGCGTCCCCTCCGCCGGCGGTCACTCGCGGGGCGGGGCGGCCACCGCGCGCCGGTGCAGCGGGCTGTCCGGGTTCAGCAGCGAGTGCCGGCGGCCGTAGGTGAAGTAGAGGACCAGCCCGATGAGGAGCCAGACGCCGAAGCGCAGCCAGGTCTCCCAGTGCAGCTGGGCGATGAGGAACAGCGACGCCAGGACGCCGAACGCGGGGACGACGGGCATCAGCGGCAGGCGGAACGAGCGCGGCGCGTCGGGCCGGGTGTAGCGGAACAGGATGACGGCGACGCACACGACGACGAACGCCGACAGGATGCCGATGTTCGTCAGGTCCGCGACGGCGCGGATCGGGAAGACGCCGGCGAGCACGGCCGACCCGATGCCGGCGATCCAGGTGACGCGCTGCGGGGTGCCGTGGCGGTCGGTGCGGGCGAACCACGGGGGCAGCAGCCCGTCGCGGCTCATGGAGAACCACACCCGGGTGACGCCGAGCAGGAAGGTGAGCATCACGGTCAGGATGGACAGCACCGCGAACACCGAGATGATGCTGGCGATCACCGGCAGGCCGGCGTTGGTGAACGCAGAGGCGAAGCCCGCGGTCGGGTCGATCTCCCGGTAGTCCTGCATCCCGGTGAGCACCAGCGTGGCGAGGACGTAGAGCACCATCGCGATGACCAGCGACAGGACGATCGCCTTGGGCATGTGCCGCCTGCCGTCCTGGGCCTCCTCGGCGGCGGTGCTCATGGCGTCGTAGCCGAAGACGGCGAAGAAGACGGTGGCCGCACCGGTGAGCACCGGGCCGAAGCCGGCGGGCATGAACGGGTCGTAGTTCGCGGTGTCGATGTAGAAGACGCCGAGCCCGATGATGAACAGGATCAGCAGGATCTTGATCCCCACCGCGATCAGCTCGAACCGGCCGAACGTCCTGGTCCCGGCGCTGAGGATGGCGGTGACGAGCAGGCAGATCACGACGGCGGGGACGTTGACGACCCCGCCCTCCTCGGCGGACGCGGTGACCGCCGCCGGCAGGGCGACCCCGAAGCCGTCGAGGAACGCCTCCAGGTAACCGGAGATGCCGATCGCCACGACCGCGACGATCGCGATGTACTCCAGGAGCAGGTCCCAGCCGATGAACCAGCCGATGACCTCGCCGAGGGCCACGTAGCCGTAGGTGTAGGCGGAACCGGCCCGCGGGATCATGCCGGCGAACTCGGCGTAGGACAGCGCCGCGGCCGCCGAGGCCAGACCCGCGACGAGGAACGCGATGAGCACCGCCGGCCCGACGCCGGGGTTGTCGGCGTCGCCGTGCGCCACCAGCCCGGCGAGGGAGAAGATCCCGACGCCGATGATGCCGCCGACACCGATGGCGGTCAGCTGCCAGAGCCCGAGGCTCTTGGTCAGCGCGCCGGCGCCGCTCTCCGCCTCCAGTTCCTCCATCCGGTCGACCGGCATGCGCCGCCAGATGGAGTGCCTCGCCTGCGTGCTCACGCGTTCCCCTCGCGGGTCGGATCGGCCGGTCAGGACCCTCCGCGCAACTCCCGGCGGAGGATCTTGCCGGTGACGGTCTTGGGCAGTTCGTCGACGAGGACCACGCTGCGCGGGTACTTGTAGGCCGCCATGCGCTCCTTGCAGTGCGCGATGAGCTCCTCGGGCGTCGCGCTGGCGCCGGGCACGAGGCTGACGAAGGCCCGCACCGTCTCCCCGCGCTTCTCGTCGGGGACGCCGACGACTGCGGACTCGCGGACCGCCGGGTGCTCGGCGAGGACGTCCTCGACCTCGCGCGGCCACACCTTGTAGCCCGACGCGTTGATCATGTCCTTCTTGCGGTCGACGATGAACACCCAGCCCTCGGGGGTCATGAAGCCGACGTCACCGCTCTTCAGCGCGCCGCCGGGCAGGTTGGCGGCGGTCTCCTCCGGCTTGCCCCAGTAGCCGGCCACCACCTGCGGCCCCTCGGCGACGATCTCGCCGACCTCGCCGAGCGGGAGGTCCTTGCCGTCGTCGTCCTGGATGCGCACGACCGTGCTCGGCGCCGGGACGCCGACCGACAGCGCGCCCGACTCGGGATCGACGGGGGACGGCGAGCCGAACGGCGTGACCGTCATCGGCGAGGTCGTCTCGGTCAGGCCGTAGGCGTTGTGCACCTGCTTGCCGGTGGCCTCGAGGAACCGTCGTTCGGCGGCCGGCGAGATCGGCGCGCCGCCGGAGTAGATCGACGTGAACGACGAGAAGTGGTCCCGGCTGACCCCGGGCGCGTTGAGCAGGGCGCTGAACGCGGTGATCGCGCCGATGGTGAACGCCGGCCGGTGCTCGAGGAAGGCGTCGAGGACGACCTGCGGCTCGAACCGGTAGGCCAGCACCAGCGGCGCCGGCACCAGCATGCTGACCGCGATGTGCCCGATCAACCCGGTGATGTGGAACAGCGGGGCGATGCCGAAGATCGCGCCGTCCCGCCCGGCGTGCACCCAGTCGCGGTAGACCTGCGCGGTGAAGACGACGTTGCGGTGGGTGTTCATGGCGCCCTTGGGCACCCCCGTCGTCCCCGAGGTGTAGGTCAGGAACGCGACGTCGTCCGGGCCCAGCTGCACCGGGGGCGGAGTCTGCCCGCGGTGCTCGGCCAGGAACTCGCCGAGGTCCGTCGTCCCCTCGTGGCGCTGCCGGCTCACCCCGGCGAACAACCGCTCGTCGTCGCGGGTCTGGAACTCCAGCTCGCTGGTCGTGAGCACCAGCCGGACGTCGGTGCCGGGCACGACGTCGCGGGCGACCTGGTCGTACAGCGACTCCAGGGACACCAGCACCGTGGCTCCGGAGTCCTGGAGCAGGTAGGAGAGCTCACGGGCCCGGCTCATCGGGTTGATCGAGACCATGATCCCGCCGGCCTTCCAGGCCGCCACCATCGCGATGACGAACTGGGGCACGTTCTGCAGGTAGACGGCCAGCCGGTCACCGGGGGCGAAGCCGTTGGCGAGCAGGCCGCTGGCCAGGGCGTCGCTGAGCTCGTCGAGCTCCCGGCGGCTGACGACGCCGTCGAAGTACCGCAGCGCGTCGCCCGAGGGGTCCCGGGCCAGCCCCGCGCGGAACATGCTCAGGGCGTCGCCGAACTCGATCTCGTAGTCGGCCGGCTGATCGCCGTAGCGCGCCAGCCAGGGTCGTTCGTCGTAGTCGCTCACGGTGGCAGCCCTACTTGATGACGACGGGGTTGACGGGGGAGCCGCTGCCCTTGGCGACCTTGAGCGGGGCGGCGACGTAGAGGAAGGCGTACTGGCCGTCCCCGGCGCAGTCGGCGGCCAGCTGCTCGAGGTCGGCGATCTCGGTGAGCGTGACGCCGAGGTTGCGCATCAGCGCGTTGTGCAGGACCAGGGCGACGCCCGTGTTGGGGTCGGTGGTCACCTCGTTGGCGATGGTGTCGGTGACCAGGTTGGGGATCTCCATGTCCTGGAACCACCGCACGAGCTCGGGGCTGTACACCAGGCCGGGCTCGTTGAAGCCCTCGTAGAAGGCCTCGCCCTGCTCGAAGAACAGCTGCAGGAAGTTGGTCCGGATGATCAGGATGTCCCGCTTCTGGATCTCCACGCCCTGGGCCTGCGCGCAGGCCACCAGGTCCTCGTGCGTGAAGGTCTCGCCCTTGTCGAGGGTCTCCTTGCCGCGGAAGCGGGCCATGTCGAGCAGGACCGCCCGGCCGACGACGCCGCGCTGGGCGATCGGCTCGACGCTGGCCTTGTCCAGACCGCCGATGGTGGTGCGGGCGTCGTAGCCGTTCCAGATCTTCCCGCCGTACCAGACGTGGCCCAGCCCGTCGTACTGCGTCGAGCCCTGGAGGAAGGCGTTGATCTTGTCGTCGGCGTAGTGCAGGCCGCCGGGGTACTGCGGCGCGTCGGGCGAGTCCCAGGTCGACTCGTCGAGGATCTGGGTCCGCTCGGCGGGCGTGCGCCCGGGCCACACCGGGTCGCCCTTCGGGTCGCCGATCAGCCGCTGCAGGGTGAAGACCTTGCCGGAGCGGACCAGCCGGGCGGCGGCGAGCACCTGCTCCGGGCCGAGGTAGTTCAGCGATCCGACCTCGTCGTCCGGGCCCCACTTGCCCCAGTTCGTCGGCGCGTCGGCGAGCAGGTCGTCGAGGGCGGGGACGGTGGGGGGCGCGTCGGTCACGGGTACCTCCTGGGCTGGGAGCGGGCCGCCGGGTGGCGGACGGATCGGTGTCGTGGACTATCCCGTCGGTGTGGTGCGGACCACAACCACGTGCAACATTCGGCGCAACGCCACCCAGCCGCACCCCGACCGCAGAGAGGGACGTCATGAGCACCGTCGCGCCCGCCCACCCCGAGTCCGTCTTCACCTACGGGGCGCCGCAGCTGAAGTTCGGGAGCGGGGCCTCCGACGAGATCGGCCACGACCTGAGCAGGTACGGCGTCCGGCGGGTGCTGGTGGTCACCGACGCGGGTCTCGCGGCCACCGGCATCCCGCAGCGCGTGGCCGACCAGATGGCGCAGTTCGGCATCGAGGCGCACGTGTACGACGGCGTCCACGTCGAGCCGACCGACGTCAGCCTGGTCGCCGCGATCGAGGAGGCCCGCTCGACCGGGCCCTGGGACGCCTTCGTCGCCGTCGGCGGGGGCTCCTGCATCGACACGGCCAAGGCGATCGACCTGCTGACCACCAACCCCGGCGAGCTGATGGACTACGTCAACGTGCCGGTCGGGAAGGGTCAGGCGCCGTCGAAGCCCCTCAAGCCGCTGATCGCCGTCCCGACGACCACCGGCACCGGCTCGGAGAGCACCACCATCTGCGTGATGGACGTGATCGCGGCGCGGGTGAAGACCGGGATCAGCCACGCGATGCTGCGCCCGACCCTGGCCGTGATCGACCCGGACCTCACGCTCACCCAGCCGCCCGGGGTGACCGCGGCGTCGGGCATGGACATCCTGTGCCACGCCCTGGAGAGCTACACCGCGCGCTGGTACACGACCTACGAGCACAAGACGCCCGAGCAGCGGGTGCCCTACTGCGGCTCGAACCCCATCTCGGACATGTGGTCGGAGAAGGCGCTCACCCTGCTGGCCGGCTCCTTCCGGCGGGCGGTGCGGCACGGGGACGACGTGCAGGCACGCACCGACATGTCGATGGCGGCGACCTTCGCGGGCATGGGCTTCGGCAACGCGGGGGTGCACATCCCGCACGCCAACGCCTACCCGATCGCCGGGCAGGTGAAGGACTTCCACCCCAAGGACTACCCGGCGGACGAGCCGATGGTCCCGCACGGGATGTCGGTCGCGCTGACCGCGCCGGAGGCCTTCCGCTTCACCTTCGAGGCCTCGCCGGAGCGGCACGTGCGGGCGGCCCAGCTGCTGGCGCCCAACGCGGGGATCCCGACCGAGGCGGTCGACTTCCTGCCCATGGTCCTGACCGACCTCATGCGCGACATCGACATCCCCAACGGCGTGGGCGCGGTCGGCTTCGGCGAGGGCGACATCCCGGACCTGGTCGAGGGCACGATGAAGCAGCAGCGGCTGCTGGCGACCTGCCCCCGCGAGGTCACCGAGGACGACATCGCCGGCATCTTCCGCCGGTCCATGTCGCTGTGGTGATCAGCCGAGGCGGACGACGCTCTTGGTGACCTGGGCGGTGGCGACCAGCTCGCCGTCCACCACGGCCTCGGCGCGCATGAACGCGACCGCGCGGCCGCGGCGCAGCACGGTGGCGGTGACGTCCACCCGCTTGTCGGCGGCCACCGGACGCAGCAGCGACACGGTCTGGTCGTGGGTCACCGCGTGCTCGGCGTCGGACAGCCGGGGGAGCAGCGCGAGGTAGCTCGCCGTGTCGAGCAGCGTCGTCACCACGCCGCCGTGCAGCACCGCCGCCTGGTTCTGCGCCGAGCGGCCGACCGGGAACCACAGGCCGGCGGCGGGGTCGGCCGGGTCGCGCAGCTGCATGCCCAGGAAGCGGTTGAGCGGGATGTCGAGGACGGCCTGCACGCGGGCGGCGGTCTCGGTCTCGGACGGCATGCGGGCCACCTCTCGTCGGGGGACCCGCCGAGCCTCGCACGCGCCGGTCGTCAGCCGCCTGGCCCCACCCGGTGTCTGCGCCGGGGCGCGGGGGCGGCTGACCGACGAGGTCGATCACCCCGCGGGCGGGGGGACCGGCTCCTCGAGCCAGTTCCAGCTGTGGTGGCTGAACAGGGTCTTGTTGCCCTGGGCGTCGTACACGACGAGGTGACCGGTGGCGGTGAAGCTGAAGCGGGCGTCGTCACCGAAGCGCATCACTTCACCATCGGCTCGGTAGAGGTCGAAGGCCATCCCCGGAGCCTGGCACGAGTGGAGCCTGCCCGTGCCGATCCACCGTGGGTGCGTCGACGGGCGGCCGGCACGACGACGTCGTCGGGCTGCGGGTCGTCCTCAGAGCCGGGCCGTCCGCGTCACCCACAGCTCCGGGGTGACGAGCACGCGCCCGTGCGGCGGCGTGGACCCGGGTACGACGCCGAGATCGGTGCTGCGGTCGCCGAGCCGGAGGGTGAGCGTGTCGGCGCGCTGGTCGAGCACCAGGCGCACCTCCACGCCGTCCGCCGGCACCGCCGCCAGGACGAACCCGAGGTCCCAGGGCCCACGGGGCCCGTGCACCGCGAGGTCGCGCCCGGCGACGCGGGCCTGGCGCACGGAGGCGCCGGCGGCGTCCACCCACAGGCCCACCGCGGGCGCGCCGCGGGCCGAGCGCAGGCGGAGGACGAGCTCGCGCTCCGTGCCTCGCCGCGTGTCGGACAGGACGGCGACCTCGGGGGGCGGCAGGTCCACGGCCGGTGCCGGCCCGTGCGCGAGCACCCGCCCGTCGGTGTGGGGGAGGACGTCGTCGAGCGCGGCGGTCGGCTCGGTCAGCAGCGCGGCGCTCCAGGCACTGGGTGGTGGGCGCAGGGAGGCCCACGTCGCCCGTCCGGTGTCGGCGTCGAGGCCGTAGAGCAGCCGCTCCTGCCGTGGTGGCGTCGCGCCCTCGCGGTTGACGACCAGTCCGGCTCCGGTGAGCGCCGCCGCGAGGACCAGCGCTGCCACCGGCGTCCCCGCCGTCCGCCAGCCCCCTCGTCCGGCCCCCCGCCGGTCGGCCCCTGGCAGCCGGGCGGAGCGCACCACCGGCAGCACCAGGAGGACGAGCAGCCCGGCGAGCACCGCGCTGAACGGCCCGCCCAGCCCCAGGCCGACGTCGAAGCCGAGCCAGGCGCCGGGACCCAGCAGCACGGCGACGCCGGCGGACGCGAAGAACACGGCCGCGGCGCGCAGACCGGCCCACCGCCGTGGCACGAGGTCGTGCACGACGGCCCCGGCCGCCGCGCACAGGGTGGGCAGGACCAGCACCCCGGAGACGCCCGGGACGGTGAGTACGACCAGGACCCCGGTGACCGCGAGGACGGCCAGGGCGCCGACGGTTGTGGCGTCGGGCCCCGTCCAGCGGCGCAGCAGCCCCACCACCGCCAGCACCGCACCGGCCGCGGCCAACAGCACCGCCGCCTGGTAGAGCACCGGGCGGTACGGCTCCCCGACCACCGCGGAGGCCTGCCCGGGGTCGATGGCGAGCGCTGCCTGCCACACACCCCACCCGGCCAGGCCGGCGACGGCGAGCGCCGCGACCGCCCCGAGAGCGCCGAGTGCGGTGCGGGGCAGCGTCAGCGCGCGCTGCCCCCGGCGGATGACCAGCACCACGACGGCGAGGACGAGAGCGCCGAGGGCGAGCGGGACCTCGAGCCCCTGCGGGTAGCGCAGCAGCCCCCACGGCAGGGTGGTCACGACCTGCTCGGTGCCGCGGGGGACCGCCGCCAGGTCGGCGGCGGTGAGGTGCCGGGTCACCGCGAGGCTGACCTCGCCCATCTGCTGCACGGAGGCGGGGCTCAGGTGCTCGAGGTCGTCGACGGGGGAGTGGTAGTGCGCTCCGCCGGCCGAGATGGCCGTGTCGAGCCCGTGCAGCCCGGCCGCGGCGAAGGGGGTGAGGTCGCTGTCGTTGGGCAGGGCCTCGAAGGCCGCTTCCGCGGCGGACTCCGCCATGGCCCCGGGGGAGCCGGCGAGGGCGTCGAGCAGGGCGCTGTTGGGCGACGTCGTCCGGAAGGTCGCCGGCGTGCCCCAGGCCCCGCGCGCCTCGTGGTTGAGGACCACGGTGGTCCCGAGGGAGGCAGCCCGTTCGCGGGTGAAGGCCTCGGCGCCCAGCAGCCCCGCCTCCTCGGCGTCGGTGAACAGGACCACGACGTCGTTGCGGGGTGGTGGGACCCTCTCGGCGGTCAGGGCCCGGGCGATCTCGAGCAGCACTCCCATCCCCAGGCCGTCGTCGCCGGCTCCCGGTGAGGCGGCGACCGTGTCGTAGTGGGCGGCGAGCAGCACGGTCCCGGTGGGGTCGGAACCCGGCAGGGACGCCACGACGTTGCGCACGAGCGCCACCGGTTGCGTGCCGGGCCGGCCGAGGTCGGTGGCCCCGACGGCCTGGTGCACCTCGGTGCGCCACCCCCGGGCGTCGAGGACGGCCAGCAGGCGGTCGCGCACCCGGGCGTGCTCGACCGACCCGACCGGACGCGGGGCGACGGCGACCTGCCCGAGCTCGTCCATCGCCCGGGCGGCACTGAACTCCTCTGCCGGAGCCCCGGAGCCCCGTGGCGCGGCGGGAGCGAGGACCAGCACCGACACGACGGCGACGGTCAGGACCCCGACGAGCGCGAGGACGCCGGCCGGCCGGGGTGCCCGGAGTCCCGGAGGAGTCGTCATGCCGGCGTCAGGGGCTCGTGAGGACGACGAGTCGCTGGGTGGCCCGGGTCATCGCGACGTAGCGGTCGACCGCTCCCTCGATGCCCTCGCCGAAGGCCTGGGGGTCGACGAGGACGACGAGGTCGAACTCGAGCCCCTTCGCCAGCTCCGGGCTCAGCGACCGGACGCGCGGCCTCTCCGCGACCGTGGGGTCGCCGATGACGCAGGCGGTCCCCTCGGGGTGCGCGGCGAGCCAGGTGTCCAGCACCGCGCCCAGCCCGGAGGTGGACCCGTGGACGACGGGGACGCCGGTGCTGCGGATGGACGTCGGCACGTTGGCGTCCGGGAGCACGGCCCGGATGACCGGCTCGGCCTCCGCCATGACCTCCGCCGGCGTCCGGTAGTTGACGGTCAGGGAGGCCAGGGTGACGTCGTCGAGCCCGATCCGTGCGAGCCGCTCCCGCCACGACTCCGGGAACCCGTGCCGCGCCTGCGCGCGGTCGCCGACGATGGTGAGGCTCCGCGACGGGCAGCGGCGCAGCAGCACCTGCCACTCCGCGTCGGTCAGCTCCTGGGCCTCGTCCACGACGACGTGCGCGAACGGGCCGGCGAGCGCGTCCCGGTCGGCGGTGGGCAGGGCGGCGTCGTCGACCAGGGCGTCCTGCAGGTCCTGGTGGCGCAGGCTCGTCATCAGCAGCAGCTCGGAGTCGTCGGCCGCGATCAGCTCGTCGATGACGCCGGCCATGCGCTCGCGTTCGGCGGCGACCACGGCGTCCTGCCGGCGCTTCCGCCGCGACGCCCCCGGGTCGCCGAGCCGCTGCCGGGCCGCGTCCAGCAGCGGCAGGTCCGACACCGTCCAGGCCCGGGGATCCCCACGCTGCAGGGCCCGGACCTCGTGAGGGCTGAGCCAGGGCGCGCACCTCCGCAGGTAGGCCGGCACGGACCACAGGTCCCCGACGAGGTCGGTCGCCTCCAGCAGCGGCCAGGCGCGCTCGAACGCCGTGCGCAGCTCCCGGTCCCGCGCCAGCGCGCTGCGGACGACGTCGTCGTCCACCTCGCCGTCGTGCGCGTCCACCACGATCGACAGCAGCGCCTCCCACACCTGCTCGCGCGCCTCGTTGTGCGGCGTCCCGGGTTCGCGGGCGTCGAACGCCTCGGCCCAGTCGTCGGGACCGAGCTCCACGTCGGACCAGGGGGTCTCGACCGTGATCCCCTCGCGGGGCGGCTCCTCGTGGAACCGGACGGCCGCCTCGATCGCCGTCCCCATCTCCGCGGACGACTTCAGGCGGGCCACCTCCGGGTCGGCCTCCACGCCGGCGGCGGCTCCTTCCGGGACGAGGTCGCGCAGCGTGCAGGTGAGCACGCCCTCCTCGCCGAGGCTGGGGAGGACGTCCGCGACGTAGGAGAGGTAGGGCTGGTGCGGACCGACGAACAGCACGCCGCCCCGGTGGTGCCCGAGGCGCGGGTCGGAGTACAGGAGGTAGGCGGTGCGGTGCAGCGCCACGACGGTCTTCCCCGTGCCCGGACCGCCGTCGACGACGAGGGCGCCGCGGGACCCCGCGCGGATGATGGCGTCCTGGTCGGCCTGGATGGTGCCGAGCACGTCCCGCATCCGGGGTGACCGGCTGCTGCCCAGGCTGGCGATGAAGGCGGATTGGTCGTCGAGCGCGGCGGCGTGCCCGTCGAACCCGTCGGCGGTGAACACCTCGTCCCAGTAGTCGGTGATCCGGCCGCGGGTCCAGCGGTACCTGCGGCGGCTGACCAGACCCATCGGGTCGGCGTGGGTCGCTCCGAAGAACGGCTCGGCCGCGGGGGAGCGCCAGTCCACCAGCAGCCGACGGCCCGTGCTGTCCGTGAGACCGAGCCGTCCGACGTACACGGGCTCGGGGTCGTCCGTGCGAACGACGTGCCCCAGGCACAGGTCCAGGCCGAAGCGGCGCAGGGCGCGCAGGCGGGCGGTCAGCCGGTGGACCTCCAGGTCCCGGTCCAGCGCCGCCTGGCCGGTGCCGCCGGGCGCCCTGCGCTCGGCGTCGAGGCGGTCGGACAGGTCGGCGATCGACCGCTGGAGGCTCTCCGCGACGGCCGTGAAGTGCTGCTCGTCACCGGCGATCAGCGTGGGGTCGGCCTTGGGGGACCGGTCGGGGAGGGCGAACACGCTGGTGGTCAGAGAGGTCACGTCAGCTCCGATCGGATTCCCCCGCGACTCGTGGGTCGACGACGGCACAGGCACCTCGCGACTCCCGTTCCCGCAGGTCCGGGCCTCGGCCGGCGATTCTCCGGCCCGTCCCGGGTCTTGCCGCAAGTCCCCCCGCGCGCTATACGTTGGTGTGGAGGGACATGACCTGCCCCGCCTCTCAGGCGAGCGCCTGCTGCAGCACGTCGACGTTGTCGAGGTACCAGCGGCGCGTCCGTTCGGCCCGTCGCATCGCCCCGCCGGCCAGGTACTCCGAGAAGGCGGGGTGGCCGTTCGCGGCCGCCGTCCCGACGATGTCGTACAGCCACTGGTGGTTGTGCAGGACCGCGGGGACGAGGGCCTCCCGGTCACCCCGGTCCAGGCCGTAGCTGTCCGCGAAGAGCCGGAGGCGGTCGAGCGCCCGGCCGCGCCTGCTGTCGTCGATGTAGCGGTCCGGCCGCAGCGGGGCCCACAGTCGCGTGGCACAGGCGACGTCCCACACCCGGCAGCCCGGGCTGGCGAGGTCGAAGTCGATCAGCGCGACGGCCCGCCCGTCGCGGAAGACGACGTTGTCCAGGTTGACGTCGTTGTGGCTGATGAGCTGCCCGGCGAAGGGTGGGGGCGGCGACGGCGGCCACAGGTGCGGCACCGGGGAGAAGGTGCTGACCGCCCGGTGGTAGTCGCGCAGCAGGTGGGCGACGCTGACGAGCGCCTCGTCGCTGAGGGCCCAGGCGGGGTAGGGCGGCGTGATGGCCGTCCCGGGGACGTAGGAGAGGACCTCCCGCCCCTGCTCGTCCACGCCGAGGAACCGGGGAGCGCCGTCGAACCCGACGTCGGCGAGGTGGCGCAGCAGGGCGTGGGTGGCCGGACTCGTGGCGCGCTGGGGCCGCCGGACGGTGTCGCCGACGCGCACCACCTGTCCGCGGTTGGCGGTGCCGCCCAGGAGGAGGACCTCGGACTCGGTCTCGCCCGGCATCGGCCTCCTCAGGTCGTCCACGGCCGGTCGGCGCAGGCGCTCACTCCTCGAGGACGGCGTGGGCCAGGGCCGTGTGCGTCACGATGCCACCGATGAGCCCGCTGCGGAGCGCGGCGCGGACGGCGGGGCTCTTCGACTCGCCGTAGGGGACGACGACCACCTCGGGGATGGCCCGCATCTGCTCCGCGTCGATGCCGATCATCCGCTCGGACAGCTCCGTCCGGATCGCCTCGCCCTCGGCCGAGAGGAAGACGCCGGACACGTCGGCGCAGACCCCCAGGCGGTGCAGTGCCGCGCGGTCGTCCTCGGACAGGGCGTCGTACAGGGTGGACTGGCCGGGCTTCCAGAGACCGACCCCGGCCACGGCCTTGGTCACGAGGGGCAGCTGGGCGAAGGCGCGCGCCACCTCGGGCTGACGCCGGAGAGCCCGCGCGGTGGCCGCGTCGGGGACCGTGAAGGGCGCGTAGAAGACGTGCGCCGCGCCGCCCGATGCGCTGGCCACCTCCCGGACGACGTCCACCGACGTGTCGGGTCCGTCCGGCAGCGAGAGCGCCCCGGTGAGCTGGACGACCGGGGTCCCGGGCAGTGGCGGCAGCGCCCGGGCCATCGCGCTCACCGCCCGGGCCCACGCCAGACCGAGCACGTCCTGCGGCGTGATGATCTCCGCGAGCAGCCGGGCCGCCGCCCGCCCGAGGTGCCCCCGGAGCGAGTCGGCGTCGTCGTCGGGCGTGTCGATGACGACCGAGTGCTGCAACCCGAACCGGTCCTGCAGCCGCGCGGACAGGTCGACGTCGATCTCGCCCTGGTGGCGGATCTCGATGCGCACCAGCCCGCTCGCGCGGGCCGCGTCGAGCAGCCGGGCGACCTTGAAGCGGCTCAGGCCGAACTCCTCGGCGATCTCGACCTTCGACCGGCCGTCGAGGTAGTACCGGCGTGCGACGGATGCGGTGAGGACGACCCGGGCCGGGCCGTCGTGCGCCTCTGCCATGCGCGTCTCCTGCTCATGTGAGCGTTCCGGTGCTCACTATGGCACACCCCTTGACGTCACCCGATCGTGTGATGAGACTCACCCCACACACATCTGAGACCCCCTCTGCTCACATGAGCGAGCGCGTGGTCGGCCCGGGGAGGACTGCACCGTGCACAGACACGTGCGACCTGCACTCGCCGCTGCGACGGCGACCGCACTGGCCGTGGGGGTGGGCGGGTGTGCCGGCTGGGGCGGGGGTCCCGCCGCCGGCGGGGCCAACAGCATCAACGTGCTGATGGTCAACAACCCGCAGATGGTCGACCTGCAGCAGCTCACCGCCGAGTACTTCACCGCGGAGACCGGCATCACGGTCAACTACACGGTGCTGCCGGAGAACGACGTCCGGGACAAGATCAGCCAGGAGTTCTCCAGCCAGGCGGGGCAGTACGACGTCGCCACCCTGAGCAACTTCGAGATCCCCATCTACGCCCGGAGTGAGTGGATCGCCCCGCTGGACGAGTACGTCGCGGCCGACGCGGAGTTCGACCAGGACGACGTCCTCGGCCCGCTCACGGCGTCGCTGTCCGGTGACGACGGCCGGCTGTACGGCGAGCCCTTCTACGGCGAGTCCTCGTTCCTCATGTACCGCAAGGACGTCCTCGACGGGGCCGGCATCCAGATGCCGGCGAACCCGACCTGGCAGGAGGTCGCCGACATCGCGGCCGAGGTCGACGGCATCGAGCCCGGGATGGCCGGGATCTGCCTGCGCGGCCAGCCCGGCTGGGGTCAGCTGTTCGCGCCGCTGACCACGGTGGTGAACACCTTCGGCGGCACCTGGTTCACCGAGGACTGGCAGCCGCAGGTCGACAGCGAGGAGTTCCGGACGGCCACCCAGTTCTACGTGGACCTCGTCCGGGAGCACGGCGAGGTCGGTGCACCGCAGGCCGGCTTCACCGAGTGCCTCAACAACGTGGTCCAGGGCAACGCGGCGATGTGGTACGACGCGACCTCGGCCGCCGGGTCGCTGGAGGCCGCCGACTCGCCGGTCAAGGGCAAGATGGGGTACGTCGCCGCGCCGGTGGTCGAGACCGACAGCTCGGGCTGGCTCTACGCGTGGTCCTGGAGCATCCAGCAGGCCAGTGCGAAGAAGGACGCGGCGTGGGAGTTCATCTCCTGGGCCTCCAGTGCGGAGTACGAGCAGCTCGTGGGCGAGGAGCTCGGCTGGTCCAAGGTCCCCGCCGGCAAGCGGGCGTCGACCTACTCCAACCCGGACTACCTCGCGGAGGCGTCCGCCTTCGCCGAGCCCACGCTGGCGGCCATCGAGTCCGCCGACCCGAACGACCCCGGCGTGCAGCCCCGCCCCGCACCCGGCATCCAGTTCATGGGGATCCCGGAGTTCCCGGACCTGGCCACCCAGGTGTCGCAGGACGTCAGCTCCGCGATCGCCGGCCGGACGACCGTGGACGAGGCGCTCGAACGGGGGCAGCAGCTCGCCGAGGACGTCGCCGAGCGCTACCAGGAGCGGGAGTCGAAGTGACCGAGCCGGCAGGACGATCCCAGGGGGAGGCAGCGGGATGAGCACCGCTCTCGAGACCAGCCGCGGGCGCGGTCAGCAACCGCCGACACCGCCGCCGGCACCGCCGTCGCCCTCGCCGGGCGGAGCGCTCCGCCGGTCCGCCGACTGGGCCCGCCGGGCGCCGCTGCTGCCCGCGCTGGTGTTCACGATCGTCGTCACCCAGCTGCCGTTCGTGGTCACGTTGATCGTCTCGTTCATGGACTGGAACGCGTACTACCCGGACGAGCGCGGCTTCGCCGGGTTCGGCAACTACGCGAGCGTGCTGACCGACGTCAACATGCGCCAGGCGATCGTCACCACGGTCATCCTGACCGCGGTCGTCGTCCTGGTCAGCCTGCTGCTCGGCATGGTCATCGCCCTGCTGCTGGACCGGCAGTTCCGCGGCCGGGGCGTGGTGCGCACCATGATGATCACGCCGTTCCTCATCGTCCCGGTGGCCGCGGCGCTGCTGTGGAAGCACGCGCTGTTCAACCCCGAGTACGGCCTGCTCAACGGGACGCTCACCGCGATCTGGCGGCTGTTCGGCTCCGACGACGCGCCGCAGCCGGACTGGATCACCGCGGCGCCGCTGGTGTCGGTCGAGGTCGCCCTCATCTGGCAGTGGACGCCGTTCATGATGCTGATCCTGCTGGCCGGCCTGCAGAGCCGGCCGCTGGACGTCATCGAGGCCGCGCGGATCGACGGCGCGAGCAGCTGGCAGATCTTCCGCTACATGACCTTCCCGCACCTGCGCCGCTACCTGGAGCTGGGCGGGCTGCTGGGGTCGATCTACATCGTGCAGAACTTCGACGCGGTCTTCACGATCACCTCGGGCGGCCTGGGCACGGCGAACCTCCCGTACGTGATCTACCAGACCTTCTACCAGGCCCACGACTACGGCCGGGCCTCGGCAGCCGGCGTCGTCGTCGTCATCGGCACGATCGTCATCGCCACGCTGGCGCTGCGGACGGTGTCGACGCTGTTCCAGGAGGAGAACGCGCGATGAGCTCCGTCACCGACGTCGCACCGGTCGCCGCCACCCGCACGCCCGAGGGCCGGCCCCGCCGGCCGCGCAAGCCGCGGTCCGGTGCCCTGCTGGGGCTCGCCGCCTGGTTGATCGGCTTCCTGTTCGTCGTGCCCGTGCTGTGGATGGTGCTGACGTCGTTCCACAGCGAGGAGGCCGCGGCCACCAACCCGCCCTCGCTCTTCGCGCCGCTGACCGTCGCCGGCTACCGGGAGTTCTTCGGCGTCGGCACCGGCACCAGCCCCTGGCCGTCGCTGCTCAACTCGCTGACCGCCAGCGTGGTCTCGACGATCATCGTGCTGCTGCTGGCCATCCCGGCCGCCTACGCGCTGTCGATCAGGCCGGTGCGCAAGTGGACCGACGTGATGTTCTTCTTCCTGTCCACGCGCATGCTGCCGATCGTCGCCGGGTTGCTCCCGATCTACCTGTTCGCCCAGTGGAGCGGTCTGCTGGACAACATCTGGCTGCTCATCGTCCTGTACACGGCCATGAACCTGCCGATCGCGGTCTGGATGATGCGCTCGTTCCTCGCCGAGGTCCCCGTCGAGATCCTCGAGGCGGCCTCGATGGACGGCGCGGGGCTGCTGCTCACCCTCCGCCAGGTGGTGGCGCCCATCGTCCTGCCGGGCATCGCCGCCACCTCGCTGATCTGCTTCATCTTCAGCTGGAACGAGCTGCTGCTGGCCCGGACCCTGACCGGCACCGTGGCCGGCACCGCGCCGGTCTACCTGACCGGCTTCGTCACCAGCCAGGGGCTCTTCCTCGCGCAGGTCTGCGCGGCCGCGTTCGTGGTGTCGCTGCCGGTGCTCGTCGCCGGCTTCGCCGCCCAGGACAAGCTGGTCCAGGGGCTCTCGCTCGGAGCGGTCAAGTGAGCGCCGCGACCGGGACGGTGCCGGGGACCGGCGACCTCGGTCCGGCGGCCACGATGCGGGCCTCGGTCCTGCGCGGCCCCGGGGACGTGGCCGTGGAGGAGCGGGCCGTCCCGCAGCCGGGGCCCGGTGAGGTGGTCGTCCGCGTCTCCTCGGTCGGGGTCTGCGGATCGGACACGCACTACTACGACCACGGGCGCATCGGCCGGTTCGTCGTCGAGTCCCCGCTCGTGCTGGGCCACGAGGCGGCGGGGGAGGTGGCCGCCCTCGGCCCCGGCGTCGCCACGCTGTCGGTCGGGCAGCGGGTGTCGGTCGAGCCGGGGGTGCCGGACCTGACCTGTCCGCAGTGCCTGGCCGGGCGCTACAACCTGTGCCCGGGCATGCGCTTCTTCGCGACCCCGCCGATCGACGGCGCCTTCGCCGAGTACGTCGTCGTCCACGCGGCCTTCGCCCACCCGGTGCCCGAGACGATCAGCGACGACGCCGCCGCACTGCTGGAACCCCTGTCGGTCGGCATCTGGGCCTGCCGCAGAGGCCGGGTGGGCGCCGGCTCCCGGGTGCTGGTCACCGGTGCCGGACCGATCGGGCTGGTGAGCGTCCAGGCGGCGCTGGCCTTCGGCGCCACCGAGGTCGTGGTGTCCGACGTCAACCCCGCCCGGCTGGCCCTGGCCCGTGACCTCGGGGCCACCGAGGTCGTCGACGCCCGGACCTCGCGCGTCACCGACCTGCCGCGCCCGCCCGAGGTGCTGCTCGAGTGCTCGGGGCACCCGGTCGCGACCGCTGACGCGATCCGCGCTCTCGACCGCGCGGGCCGGGCGGTGCTCGTCGGCATGGGCGGGGACGAGCTGGCCCTGCCGCTGTCGGTGGTGCAGGAGCGCGAGCTCGAGGTGACCGGCACCTTCCGCTACGCCGGGACCTGGCCGACGGCGATCGCGCTGGTCGCCGCCGGGCGGATCGACCTCGACCGCCTGGTCACCGGCACCTACCGCCTGGACCAGGCCGAGGACGCGCTGACGGCCGGTCGCCGCGACCCGCGGTCGGTGAAGGTCGTAGTCCACCCCCAGACCTGACGCCCCCTGACCTCTGGCTCCAGCGAGGAGAGATCCCATGGCCTCCGTCACCTACGACCGGGCGACCCGCATCTACCCGGGCGCCGAGAAGCCCGCGGTCGACGCCCTCGACCTCGAGATCGCCGACGGCGAGTTCCTCGTCCTGGTCGGCCCCTCCGGCTGCGGCAAGTCGACCAGCCTCCGGATGCTCGCCGGTCTGGAGGACGTCGACGACGGGGCGATCCGCATCGGGGACCGCGACGTCACGCACCTGAAGTCCAAGGACCGGGACATCGCCATGGTGTTCCAGAGCTACGCGCTGTACCCGCACATGACCGTCGCGGACAACATGGGCTTCGCGCTCAAGATCGCCGGGGTGGGCAAGGACGAGATCGCCCAGCGCGTCCGGGAGGCGGCGAAGATCCTCGACCTCGAGACCTTCCTCGACCGCAAGCCCAAGGCCCTCTCCGGCGGGCAGCGCCAGCGCGTCGCCATGGGCCGGGCGATCGTGCGCTCGCCGCAGGTGTTCCTCATGGACGAGCCGCTGTCCAACCTCGACGCCAAGCTGCGGGTGCAGACCCGCACGCAGATCGCCGCGCTGCAGCGTCGGCTGGGGACCACGACGGTCTACGTCACCCACGACCAGGTCGAGGCGATGACGATGGGGGACCGCGTGGCGGTGCTGCGGGCCGGCGTCCTCGAGCAGTGCGACACGCCCCTGCGGCTCTACCAGGAGCCGGCCAACGTCTTCGTCGCCGGGTTCATCGGGTCCCCCGGCATGAACATCGCGGAGTTCCGGCTGGACGACGGGCACGCGGTGCTCGGGCGGGCGCGCCTGCCGCTGCCCACCACGGCCCTGAGCGCGCTGTCGGCGGAGGGGGCCGACCGCGTCGTCGTCGGCTTCCGGCCGGAGTCCCTCGACCTCGCCACGGAGGGCGACGTCGGCGCCTTCCCCGTGGACGTCGGGGTGGTGGAGGAGCTCGGCTCCGACGCGTTCCTGCACGGGACGCTGCCCGAGCTCCGCGAGCCCTCGGGCCCGCTCGCCGACAGCATCGTCGCGCGGGTCGACCCCGCCCGGCCGCCCGCGAAGGGGGAGCGGGTGCACCTGCGCATCCAGCCGGGCAAGGAGCACCTCTTCTCCCCGTCGACCGGGCGCCGGATCACGGCCTGAGAGCCGGGCGGGAGGACTCACCGTGCAACAGCTCAGCACCGCGACCCTGGCGTCCCTCGGCGGCTCGCTGCCCGTGCCGTCCTACGACCGGACGCAGCTGCGGACCGGGATCGTGCACCTGGGGGTGGGCGCCTTCCACCGGTCGCACCAGGCCATGTACGTCGACCGGCTCCTGGAGCAGGGACAGGCGCGGGACTGGGGCATCTGCGGCGTCGGGGTGCTGCCCTCCGACCGCCGGATGGCCGAGGTGATGGCCGCCCAGGACTGCCTCTACACGCTCGTCGTCAAGCACCCCGACGGCGCCATGGAGCCGCGGGTCGTGGGATCGATCGTCGAGTACCTCCTCGCGCCCGACGACCCCGAGGCGGTCGTCGAGAAGATGGCGGCCGAGACGACCCGGATCGTGTCGCTGACGGTTACCGAGGGTGGGTACAACATCGCCGCGGTCACCGGTGAGTTCGACGCGACCCATCCCGACGTCGTCTCCGACCTCCGGCCGGGCGCCGCGCTGCGGACGTCGTTCGGCCTGGTCACCGAAGCGCTGGTGCGCCGGCGCGACCGCGGGCTGGCCCCGTTCACCGTGGTGTCCTGCGACAACATCCAGCACAACGGGGACGTCGCCCGCCGCAGCTTCGCCGCCTTCGCCCGGCTGCGGGACCCGGAGCTCGGCGCGTGGGTCGAGCGGGAGGTGCCGTTCCCGAACTCCATGGTCGACCGGATCACCCCCGCGACCACCGACGACGACCGGGCCGAGGTGGCCCGGCGGTTCGGTGTCGACGACGGGTGGCCGGTGGTCTGCGAACCCTTCACCCAGTGGGTCCTCGAGGACCGCTTCAGCCTCGGGCGCCCGCCGCTGGAGGACGCCGGCGTCCAGGTCGTCGACGACGTGGACCCCTACGAGCGGATGAAGCTGCGGCTGCTCAACGCCAGCCACCAGGGGCTGGCCTACCTCGGCCGCCTCGCCGGCTACCGGCTGGTCCACGACGCGGCGCAGGACCCGCTCTTCCAGGCGTTCCTGCTCGGCTACATGGAGGAGGAGGCGACCCCGACCCTGCTCCCGGTCCCCGGCATCGACCTCGACGACTACCGGCGGGAGCTCATCGCCCGCTTCTCCAACCCCGCCATCCGCGACACCCTCGCGCGGCTGGCCTTCGACGGCTCCGAGCGGCTGACGAAGTGGCTGCTCCCGGTCGTCCGGGACCAGCTCGCCCGCGGCGGGGAGGTGCGCCGCTCGGCCGCGGTCGTCGCCGGCTGGGCGCGGTACTCCGAGGGCGTGGACGAGCAGGGCGAGCCGATCGAGATCGCCGACCGGAGGCGGGAGTCGCTCCGGTCCGCCGCCCTCCGCCAGCGGGAGGACCCGCTCGCCTTCATCGCCGACCGGGAGCTGTTCGGGGACCTGGTCGACGACGAGCGGTTCACCGGCCCCTACCTCGCGGCGCTGACCTCGCTGTACGAGCGCGGTGCCCGGGCCACCCTCGAGGAGTTGGTCGACCGGGGGCGGACGCCGTCGACCGCGCTGGGCAGCACCGGGTCCTGACGCCGGGGCGCGTCGCCGTCCGCGCCGGCGAGGTGGTGGACGCCGACTACGACGCGGTGCGGGCCGTCATGCCGGCGAGCGAGACGACGTAGTCCCCGGTCTGCTCGTCGACGTCGATGGCGTAGGTGGTCGGGTAGTAGGCGCTCTTCTGGAAGGCCTGCGGCTGCTTGAGCGGCAGCTCGACGTCGGGCCCACTCATGAGGAACTCCTTGGTGATCATGGGCTCGTCGAAGGTGCGGCGGCCGTCCCAGCTGCCGTTGAGGACGATGTGCTGGAAGTCGTAGGTGCCGGGGACGAGGCTGGTGTCGCTGGCGTCGAACCAGTGCACGCCCATGCCCGGTACGGCCTGGGCAGCGACGGGCACGTCCTTCGGGACCTCGTAGTCCTCCGGCATGTACCTGGCCTCGGGCAGGTGTTCGGCCTTGGCGGCGTAGCCGGGGTCGTCCGGGGTGATGCCGTGCATGGCCGCCATGTCGACCATGTCGAAGTGGAAGTCGAAGTGCGGCTTGCCGAACAGCTCGACGGGGTGGTGTCCCTGGGGGTTCCAGTTGAGCATGACGTGGTCGAACGCGGTGGTGGCGGCCTGATCGGGGAGGTCGAGCATCAGCATGCTCCCCGACTCGGGCAGTCCCTCCAGGGCGGTGCTCGACAGTCGCACGCCCACTTCGGTGGGTCGCCCGTCGCCGTCCAGGGTGACGTAGGTCCTGGCGTGGCCGTTCCCGAGCCCCTGGGAGGGGCCGACGACCGTGTCGCCGGCGCTGGCCGGCACGGGGGTGTCGGACCGCGCGCTCTCGGCGCGGCAACCGGTGAGGACGGACAGTGCCGAACAGGTGACCGCGGCGGTCAGTACCGCGTTCCGGAGGGGTCGATGGACCCGCATGGTCCTCTCCTTTCCTGAGGGCGGCCCAGACCGCGGGACCCGCGGATCGCGCCGGCTCGGAGGAGACCCCGGAGCACGTGAGGTGGCCTCGAGGAGCTGGCGGTGGGCCGGTCGTCGACGCGCCTGGTCGCCCGGCGTTCGGGTGATCCACTCGCCGGCACGCTAGGGAAGGGACGTCACTGCGGCATCACGGGGGCATCACTCCCGGGCTGTGCGGGGGCCCGTGCTGACCTCTCGGGCGCAGGTCGCTCGGAGCGTGGGTCACCGAGCACTCGGGTGGTGCCACGACGCACCAGCTCTCCCCGCCTCCCGAGGAGGAGCCGGGGTTGTCGGATCTCGCGGCCAGGTCCGGAGCTGCCCGCTCCCGGAGCAGTGATGCGGGGGTGATGCTCCGATGACGCTCGCCGAGCAGGTTCGGGACGTCGCACCGTGACTGCGGTGCTACCCCCTGATGCCGAGATGCGTGGCCCAGCGGCTACCAGGCCCGCGAGGGCGCGCATGGCCGGCAACGCGAGAGGAGCAACGATGAACAAGGCAGCCAGGTCCCTCGGGGCGATCGGGGTCAGCGCGGCCGTTGTGCTCGGTCTGCCCGGTACGGCGTCGGCTGGTCTGAACACCGGCCAGAAGGACGCGTTCGTGGCACAGCACAACCAGTACCGCGCCGAAGTGGGCACCCCGTCGCTGGCCTGGGACAACACCGTCGCCGCAACGGCACAGGCCTACGCCGACAAGCTGCTGCCCACCGTGCAGAGCCAAGGCCTGGTCCACGACCCCAACACCCCGTACGGGGAGAACCTCTACTACGCCTGGCGTTCGGGAAGCGGAGCGACGGCACCCGACCCCCTCAACGCCATGGCCTCCTGGTACGCGGAGAAGGCCTTGTACGACGCGAAGCCCGAACCGGTGGCAAACCCCGTCCAGAAGTGGGGCCACTACTCACAGATGGTGTGGCGGAACACCACGAAGGTCGGCTGCGGCGCTGCCAGCGGGTTCCAGAACGGTCGATGGGACACCGTTGTCGTGTGCCGTTACGACCCGGCAGGCAACATCATCGGTCAGAAGCCGTACTGAGGTCGTCCTGCGGACGTGGCCCTCGTTTCGGGCCACGTCCGCAGGATCTCCAGCGTCCTGAGAGGGTCACCGCCGCCGGCCTGCAGCCGGTCACTGCTCACGAAACGACGGCGCGGTTCTTTCTCCACTCCCGGAACGGGGTGTTGACGCGCCTCGCCACAGCCCAGCGCCGCCGCAGCTCATCCCGGAGCGGCCAGCCAGGCTCTGGGGTAGATGGTTCCAGGTCATGCTGCCTCTTGAGCTCATTGTGATGTATCGGTGACAGACCGGTGACGCTGCACAGAGACGCTGATGTGACACCGCCGCGTCGCACGCAGAGGTGTCCGAGTCACTACCCGGCAGAAAAGACCCCACCGGGCATCAGCAACGTGCTCAGACGACGCCTCCCCAGCTCACCCCCAGGACAGTTCTCGGTGGGAGAGGGGGCGTGGCCCCTCCAGCGAGTCCTTCTCCCACCAGGCAGGAGACAGCCATGAGCGATGCCAAGCTCGACGTGCAGCCGGAATCCGACAGAGCCACCGGCCTCGAGCTCGACGAGGAGCCGGCGATCGCCCGGG
Organism: Geodermatophilus siccatus; assembly: GCF_900103785.1. Classification (GTDB taxonomy): domain Bacteria; phylum Actinomycetota; class Actinomycetes; order Mycobacteriales; family Geodermatophilaceae; genus Geodermatophilus; species Geodermatophilus siccatus. The sequence continues at coordinate 31,929 of NZ_FNHE01000017.1, forward strand.
TCACACCGCGTTCGGTGCTCCCCGGGAGCTTCGTCCAGATCCACGGCACCGGCCTCGGCCACGCCTACAACGACGTCCGCGCGTTCCTCGGTGACCAAGAGATCCGCGTCATCGAGGTCACGCCGCACAAGGTGACGGTGCGCATGCCGGCCGAGCCTGGCTTCGATCTCGAGGGGCTGCGGCTGGAGGTGCTCGACCGTGGCGTTTCCTACCGGCGGTCGCTGCGACCGGCGCCGGAGCCGCGGGAGGGGTACGTCGGCGATGAAGGGCCGCCGCTCGTGCTCGCCGGTGGCGGAACCGCCGGGGCCGGGCTCACGAGCAGCGGCCGCGGGCAGCGCATCCTGGTCGTCTTCTGCCATCCGAGCGACAAGAGCCCGACGTCGCCCGGCATGACGGCCGCCGAGGAACGCCGGCGCCAGATCGACTCCTTCGAGCACCTGGTCAATCCGGCGTTCCGGCAGATGTCGTTCAACCGGACGGACTTCGACTTCGACTACACGGACTGGCTCGCGCTCCCGGAGACCGACGACTTCTACTTCTGGCGCCAGTCGGACATCACGGCGGCCCAGAACGCGCTGAACGCCCTGCCGCCCAACGATCCCAACCGCCCGGCGGCCGAGGCGGCGCTGCAGGCCGCGCAGGACGGCCAGGCGCTCATGCAGGAGACGAGGGAGCTGTTCCACGACGGGCTCAAGCGCGCCGCCGACGCCGGATGGACTCTCGCGAGTTACGGCGGGATCATGCTCTGCCTCGCCACCGACTTCCTGCGCGGGCAGGCGACGGGGACCTGGAACCAGGTGACCGACAACAGCGGTCACACGGTGAACCTCGCGGCCAACACCTACCTGTGGGTGATCCACTGGGACGCCCACTGGGGCCGGCGAACGCACGAGATCGGCCACGCCATCGCATCCGGCGACCTGTACAGCGCCACCGGCTTCATCCACGACGGCGTGCTCTGGGACATGATGGGCGAGCACAACCGGATGCCGCTGTTCTCCGGTCACAACATGGTCGAGCGGCTCGGCTGGTACAAGCGCGAGTCCGACGTGGCCGATCCGAGTCAGGCCAACGTCAAGGCGTTGACGTGGTCCGGGACGACCGACCACAACCAGGTCTACACGGTGCGCGCGCACGACGCCACGGAGGACACCGCCGACAACAGCTTCCACATCATCCGGCTGCAGGTGTTCCCCGGGCTCGTCTACTACGTCGAGGTCCGCCAGGAGCCGGCCGTGCTTCCCGCGGACCTCGACACGTCGTCGGACAGCCGGGCGGTGCTCGGGCCCGCCGTCACGGCGGCGCAGGCCAACCCGGCCCAGCTGCTGTTCGACACGCACGTCGAGTTCCCTGGGGCCGAGCCGGCGCACAAGGGCGGCGTGATCGTCACCAAGGCGGTCGACAGCACCAACAACCTCAACCAGAACTATCGCCAGATCACGCTGCTGTCCCCGGAACTCATGCAGGTCGGCGATGACGTCGTCGACGCGGCCCGGCGGATCCGCATCTCGGTCGAGTCCAAGGTCCAGGACCGGCCGCTGACCTACAGCGTGCGTGTCCAGTGGACCGACGACGTGACCGCGGACCCGAACGGCAAAGTCAACCTGCGGCTGCGCCCGTGGGACTCGAGCTGGCAGACCAACGACATCTGGGTCGACAGCGAGGCGAACGGGTGGGACACCTACGAAGGCGCGCTCGAAGCCGGGACCAGCAACCCGACCGGCAACGGCGACCGGCCGTGGGTCAACCACTGGAACCGCGTCTACGCGAGCGTGGCGAACACCGGTCCGGTCGCGGCGTCCGACGTCGAGGTCACCTTCTACACGAACAGCCCACCGGCGATCGGTGACGCCGGGACGTGGGTCCCGCTGCGCGTGCACTCGATCGCGTCGCTGCCGGGCAACGACCGACGCCGGGTCTCGGCGGACTGGTATCCCCGCGCCGGGGAGCACACGTGCCTCAGGGTCGCGGTGGAGACCCAGCTCGGCGAGATCGACATCGGGGACAACACCGCGCAGGAGAACGTGTTCATGTTCAACACGGTCGGTTCCAGCCCGCACGAGCCGATCTACTTCCCGGTCAGTGTGCAGAACCCCCTCAAGGAGTGGGCACTCGTGCACCTGCGCGGCGAGGGCGTCGAGCCGGGCTGGGAGCTGACCCTCGAGCACAGCTGGCTGTGGCTGCCCCCGCGAGGGACGAAGGAGATGCGGGTCGCGCTGGTCACCGATCGCGGCCGCTGGTCCGGAGAGGACGACGGGAACCGCGAGGACCACGAAATTCCGAAGGAGGTCAGGGTGCGCGTCACCGGAGCCGTCTACCGCGACTACGAGGAGGGTCCGAATACGGAGATGCGGGCCGAGCACCTCGAGGCGATCGGGGGGATCCACGTGCTCGCGCAGGCGCGCCGGCGCGCCGACCTGTCGCTCCAGGCCGACGACGACGCCGGGCACGGCGCCGTCTCCGTACGCGGCGAACTGAGGCCGGCGTTCGGCGGGGTGCCGGTCGTGATCGAGCTGACCGACGAGGACGGCCGATCACAGGTCCACCCGGTCGAGACCGACGAGCGCGGGCGCTTCACCTGGCACTCGCGCAGGGCGCAGCTCGAGCTCGAGCCCGGCGGCTACGTCGTGCAGGCGTTCGTGCAGGCGCACGAGCTTGTGGCCGACACAGAGTCCCCGCCGGTCCACGTGGAGCTCGAGGGGTAGTCCTGCCGATGCTCGACTCGTTGCGAAGCGGGTGGGCTCGAGCCCATGACCCAGGGATTATGAGTACTCACGCACTGAGCGCTGTGCTCGGCTGCGTCGATACGGGTCGGCGTTAAGCGTAAGAGGTCGAGTACTCGGGTTAAGCAGACAGCCTCATGACGTGTCCCACTCTCGGTCGACCGGGCCGGAGCTACTGGTGACGGGCGTAGCGGCAGCCAGCATCACGACGCATCATTGCGGCACGGCCTCAGCCACGTCGTCCTCGAGACCACGGCCGACTCGCCTACGCCCAATCCACGATGACGAGGCTGGCCCGACCGCCGATGCGGTGCGGCGCTGGGCTCCCCTCAGGTGGCCGCCTGCGGCATCATCGCCCAGCGGGTGCTCCCGACAACGGCGGCTGCTCCGCAGGCGGGATTGGGCCGTCGCCTGCGCCCATTCGGCATCGCCGCCGAAGGGGCCGGCCCATCACCCTGGGCCGCCTGAAAAGTCAAACGCTGTAACCGCACCATGACCGCCGGATGGGCCTCCGCTCAGCGTCAGTAGCGCGGCCGACCGCCGAGCGGCCTCCCCTGGATGGCTGCACACCTGCAGCCATCACCGAACCCACACCGCCCGTGATGGCCAACCGCCAATCCGCCGTGTCAATGAACTACCTGATCACTACAGCTAGGTCATGCGCGGGGCGCCGACTGGAGAACCTCGGCCGTACGTCTGTTGAATCGTCCATCATGCGCTCACTCTGGAGTGGTGTCACCCCTGGACGGCCTCCGTGCCGCGACCCGATTGTTTTCCTAATAGCGTCATGGCAACCACGCGAGCAGGTCGGCCGGGTCTGGATCACCAGCGGGGAAGATCGGCCGCTCGGCCTCCAACGGCGCCGTCACCTCTCCGTCGAGCTCCAACAGGAAACCCTGGGGGGTGGTGAACCACCACAGCGGCGCGCCCGAGGGAAGGGGGGGTTCCGCGGGAACCACCGGCTCGTCTGCCGCCGCGGGCACGAGCTCTAAGAACAGCAGGGCCCTGGCTCCACGCGGAGTCCTCGCGTCGAACGTCGCTGCCGGGTCCTGCCCCGGCTTGGGCACCTCGACGTACAGCGTCCCCGGGACGTTTCCCCGGTGGGCTCGTTCGAGCTCGAACACGAACACCAGGTTGTCCGTGCGTCCCGGGTCAGAGCGGGAGGAACCCAGTACCCGCCCCTCCCGGATTCCGGTCAGCCGCGCCACCGCGACGGCGTCGGAGCGGGCGGCGAGGTCGGCGGGGGTTGTGCCGGGCTCGTAGTCGGCCGAGTAGCTGCCCAGCCGTGCGAGGAACTCGCGCACATCTTGCCGACTCTGCGTCGCCGCTGGGGCCGAAGCCTCGAAGCGGTCCGCTGGTGCACAGGCGGACACCCCGCCGAGGAGCAACGAGCACAGCAGCAGCAATCCCGCCTTCCTTCGAAGCCGCCGCGTTTCCGGCGCCGGCCGGGAGACCGGTGCCGGAAACGACCAAGAGGACTCCACGGTTCTCTTGTGCTGACTCATTGGTTTCACCAACTAGCTCTCGCTGGGGGTTCGGGAGTTGGCGTGATCGACGTGGTGGTCATTGTACTGCCGCCAAATGTTGCCGTCAGGCACCGTACCATTTTTCATACAGTCGTTGTATTCATGATTCGTGTTATTGGCCGGGTTGTTGCCGTGCTTCAGTCCGACGGAGTGCCCGATCTCATGGCAAATTGTCTTGCGCCGCTCTTGGTCATCAGTCAGGACGCCCGCCCTGGAGTTGATGCGGATGATGGCGCTTTCGCACCGCTCGTCGCCGGAGTCGGGCTTCCCGTCCGGCCCGTTGTTCCACAGGCGGCACTCGTAATCACCGCGGGTGGAGGTGCCCATCGTCGTGCTCAGCTGGAACCAGACGTCCGTGATGTTCGCACAGGGGCCCGGTTGCGGGAACAGGTCGGTGTACGAAGTCTGGGTGTCCAGGTTGGCCATCCGGCCGTGCACGAGGTTCTGCCACTCGCTCGTCCACCCGCTGCCGTCGAAGCAGTACGTGTGGGTGAAGTTGTCCGGAATGCCCCCGACACCGCCGACAAGGTCGTTCGGCAGGTCGAGCCCGAAGGCGTCGGCCTGGGCCGGCGCTGCGAATGTCAGCGAAGCGAGCAGCCCAGCGGCCACGGCGACCAGGCGCATTCTCAGCCGGCGATGCCGGTTTCGGCATCGCAAGGTCTTGGGCCCGCCCTCTGATCCGCGAAGTGGCGAGCGATCTGCAGAATCGCAGGGAAAAGCGGCCAAGGCTCCAGCGGAGGCCGCTGCAGAAAATGCAGGCATGATCGTGGTCCTACGTCCAGAGGTACCGCTGGTGGTCCCCGTCCACAGATGCTGCCGCCACGGACGTCACCCGAACGTCACCATTGCATCACCGGATAGGCGAGCAGGCGTTCAGCGGTAGTGCTTCGCAGCCAGCCGCAGGGGGAGGGGTTCAATCAGGTCGACGAGGCGTGCCTCGACGCACCCCCGGGCGATCACGTCGGCATGCCGTGCTGAATCAGACGGTCCCGGACGCTCGACCGATGGTGGGGTAGGAGTCGATCATTGCTGGGCTGCGGTTCTTGGCATGCAGGTCTCGTCGCGAGTCCTCGACCAGGGACTGGATTCTACCGACAGCCACCGCGGAGGCGTGGTGTCCCGCCGTATGAGAATTGCGCTCCGCTGTACGAGCGCTGTGCGGGAGTCTCTCCTATGTTCCTCCTTCTGTTTTCACAGGTAGGAGGCCGCTTGTGGGGCGGGTGGGGCTCGAACCCACGACCCAGGGATTATGAGTCCCTTGCTCTGACCGGCTGAGCTACCGCCCCCACCTGCGGAAACGCTCTGCCGCAGGTCCCCCGGTGTCCGCATCCGAACCCCATCCGTGCACGGGCCCCGAGGTGTTCGGAGCGTACCTGTCGCCAGGTGGACCTACTCTGCGGCCAACGGCGCGCTGAGGGGGTCCGCGGATGCGGGAACAGTGGAAGCCAGTCCGGGGTGTCCCGGCCTACAACGTGTCGAACCTGGGCCGTGTGCGCTCGCGCCGCCGGTCCCGGGAGCCGGTCGTCCTGGCCGGCTGGATCTCGGACACCAACGGCTATCGGCACGTGTGGCTGTGCACGGACGCCGGCAAGACCTGCCGGACGGTGCACACCCTGGTCTGCGAGGCGTTCCACGGCCCGCGCCCGAGGGGCCACGAGGCCCGCCACCTGGACGGGGACTCGCAGAACAACCGGGCGGACAACCTCCGGTGGGGCACGCCCAGCCAGAACCGGCTGGACTCCGTCCGCCACGGCACGCACCGCATGGTGCAGCTGGCCGCCGCGAATCGAAGGAAGCGGCTGGCCCGCACCGTCGATTGTTCGGCCGCGGTCATCTGACACGTCGGCGCGAAACCGACACGCCGGACTCGCACCTAACGGTCCCCGCTGCCGAACTCGCGCCGGGTCGTCGGAGTGGTCATCCGGCCGCCCGCGGGGGGGGGGGGCAGCCGAGGGGGCCGCGCGGGGTGATCCGCCGCCCCGAGCCGCCTACCATCGGTGTGCCACTTCTTCCCCGAGCGGCGACGGCGACCGGATCGCAGGGGAGGAGTGCAGGTCGTGGCCGAGAGGCTGACCGTCGAGCAGCTGACCGCCCTGGCCCCAGGTGACCCGGTGACCATCGAGTCCCACCGGGAGGGGTTCTCCCGCACCCGGCGCTGCACCGGCACAGTCGCCCGGGTCGCCGCCTCGGGCCTCCTGGTCAAGATCGCCAACCCTCGCGGTGGCCGCCCGTCGGTGGAGCGGTACGACCGCCGGACCGGGCTGCGGCAGGGCGGGGTAACCACCGCGCTCCTGGTCAACGGCGACCCCGGCGAACCGACCTCGGAGCGGCAGCGGCAGGCCGGGCAGATCGACCGCCTGTACCTGGCGTGGCGGCGGAATCGGTGCGACGTGGACGCGCTGCGGGAGCTGCATGCCGCCATCGCCGAGCAATTGGCCGGGTCCGCCGGCCCCGGCCGACCGGGTGGAGGAACGTGCGCGGTGACGCGTGGGTGACGTAAACGTGACGCGACCCGGGGAGACTAGCTAAGCGTCAGATCCCGAGAGTGGCCGATCCACTGGCTTGGTACGGATGGCGGGAGCGCATTGGCCATGCCCTTGATAGAGCAGTCCTCTGGCTGGCTGACCGTCGTCATGAACGACGGTGTTGCCGCCGAATCGTGGATGATTCGGATCAATCCCGGCCGTAACATCTTCGCAGAAATCGCACTTATTACGTACATCGATCCTGGACCTGGACTAGGCGCGCCGTTACGCTAAATTGGGCCAAGTGCGGAATAACGCAGGTAGTCAGCAACGGAGAGACGGAGAACTTCGACCTTGACCAAGAGAATCTTGAGAACCCGACGATTCATAAAGATAACGCAACTAGCATCACGTTCATGGTCTTAGCCAGGTACTGTCGAACATCGGCGCGGTATGTGATCAATTACTGGTCATAGGAGAGCCGCACCGCGGGTAGCTCTGGCGGCGGGTCATGTCGAGAGCGCCACCCATGCCCGAGGTCTCCAGAAGCGTCACACCGTAACCTTCCGGCCGGTGTGACAGAGTGTGATCTTGACCCATGAGTCGGAAGTTGAGGCAAGACCCGAGTATTTCGACGGACCCGGGTCGCAACCTGCGGCGAAACAGCGACGACGCACCGCACTAGCCGAGGTGGCGAAGCGCTCGCCGACGCCGCCATCGCCGAGCAGCTTGCGGCGTCCGCCGGCCTCCGCTGACCCCCCACCCCCCGGGCCGGGGGAGAGAAAAGGACACCCCGAGGGGTGTCCCGGCCGCGCTGGGTGACCCCGCTTAGGCTCCGGCGCGTGACGGCGTGGGTGACGGCACTGGTGCCGCTGCTGGTGGCCCTGGTGTCTGCGGCCCGCTGGCCCACCCTGGGCAAACGCATCCGGGACCACGCCGCGCTGGTCAAGGAGCTGCCCCCGGACGCGGCCAAGGAGCTGCAGGCCCTGCTGCTGACCGAGGTGCGCAGCCTGGCCGAGCGGGACCGGCGGCGGCTGGACCGCCGGGTGGACTGGTGGCTCAACGCCCGGCGGGTGGGGCTGACGGTGCTCCTCCTGGCCGCCGTCTTCGGGGTGATCTGGCTGGTGTCGTTCCTGGATTCCGCGCTGACCTCGGCGGGGGAGCGGTTCGACGAAATGTCGCTGGCCTTCTGGGCCTTCATCGGCGTGACCACGGGTGGGGTGCTCACCGTCGCCGCGTCCGCCGCGTCCGCCGCGGCCGACGGGCGCAAGCGCCGGGCGGCCGAGAGGTCGGACATGGATGCGGAGATCCGCCAGGCGGAGCGCCAGGAGGACCGGGCCGCCGGCTAGTCCCTGGGGCGGACCTGGTCGGCGTCGACGGCCCGCAGGAACGTCGAGCCCGGGGCCACGGTGTAGGAGACGTGCGCCCGCCACGAGCCGTCGTCCTGCCGGATCCACCAGGTCTGGAACGCCTCGTACCACCGGCCGTCGTCGTGGAGGGCCCACACCGGGCGGGCTGGGTCGAACCGGTGGCGGTCGGGGACGGGCATGCCGTGAGGTCCGCCTCCGCCTGACCCGGCAGGGAGCCCGCACCGATCCGACCTCGGGGCGGGCTCCACTCCCCGCCCCACCACACCACCCCCCGAAGGGCTCCGATGAGCACTACCTAGTCGTCGGCGTGCCGCTGTAGGTAGCGGACCGCGGCCCGCAGCCCGGCGACGTCGTCGGCGAAGTTGCCCAGCCCCCAGTTGCAGTCGACGCACAGCAGCCCGCGGTTCCCCCCGCCTTCGTGGCAGTGGTCCACGACCAGCTTCGCACTCGGCGCGGCCGGGCTGCCGTCCCGCCGCGGCCGGCCCCCGTGCGCACCGGCAGCTCGTCCTCGTGCCGCCGGCAGATCGCGCACCGGTAGCCCTGGGCCTTGCGGAGCGCGTCGTACTCCTCTGGCGTGATGCCGTATGCGCGCCGGAGGTTGTCCCGACGGATCCGGCTCGACTTCCGCTTGCCGCAGCCGCAGCGTTGCTTGTCGGTTCCGTCGCAAGTGTGGTCAACGGGTGGCATGGAGTAGTCGTATCCGGCTGGTGTGACATCGCTACCTCGCCGGTCGGTGTTCGCCGACCTGTGCCTCGACTGCCGGCGGATCCTGTGCCTGGCTGAGGTGGACCGGGAGGGGCAGGAGGTCATGGGCCCCGGCCCCGGTCGCGCCCGCAGGATCGAGCCCACCCCCTGAGCAGCGTCACGCAACGAACCCTCCGCCCCGTGTTCGCTCGGGGTGGGGGGTTCCGCACGTCAAATCTAGAAGTAGACGCGCAGGTCTATGCAGCGCCGTTCGTCTAGATCTAGACTGTGTGACATGACGACGACCACCACCCCGAAGCTCTCCGCCACCGAGCGCCGGACCGCCTGGATCCACGAGCTGGCCCAGCCGGTCAACGCCCACATCGTCGCCCACCGCGGCGAGCCGGTGCCGGCGCACATCTGCCTGGAGTATCTCCGCCGCATCCGCGAGGAGGGCCCGGCCCTGGGCCGCGCCGCCCGCTGGCAGGACGCCATCGGCCTGGCACGCCGAGCAGGTCGAGGCCGGCGCGGACGTGCAGTGGGTCATCACGCAGGGCTCCGTCTACCTCGCCATCGCCAACGCCTGACCGGACCACCCCGGGAGTCCCGGCCGCTCGCAACAGCCGGGGCCCCCACCCCTCACTCACCCATCGCACACCCCGGAGGACACCGTGACCGCTCCCACCGCCACCCCCGTCCGCTACACCACCGACCGCATCGACGGCACCTGGGCCGTCCTGCGGGTCACCGACGCCGGCCGCGAGCCCGTGGCCGAGTGCTCTAGCCGCGAGTGGGCGCGCCCCGAGGCCCACCGGCGCAACGAGGAGGCCGCCAGGCGGGCCCACGGTGAGCAGGACGCGGCCCTGGCCGCCGAGGCCGCCGGGGACCTCGAGGTGGAGGCCACCGAGCCCGAGCCCGCCCCGGTCGAGGAGGCCCCGGTCGAGGAGGCTCCGGTGGTCGAGGCCCCGGCCGCCCCGGTCGAGCGGGTCGCGATCCCCAAGCACCTGCGCTCGACCCTGGCCCGGGTGTCTGTCGGGGACCGCCTCGTCACCGAGCTGGACGAGCACGGCCGCGCCGTCTCCTGCCGGTTCACCGACGGCACGGTCCGCACCGTCGCCGAGGTCACCACCCGGAAGGCCACCGGGAACGAGATGCCGGGCACGCTGTACGTCCTGGTGTTCGAGGACGGCACCGTCACCGAGGAGCGGTACGGCACGACGAGCCACTACCGGGCCGAGGTGCTCGAGCAGGTCGCCCCGGCCGCGGAGTCCACCGAGGCCCCGGCACCGAAGGCCCCGAAGGCCAAGAAGCCGGCCGCCCCGAAGGTCGCCACCGAGCCCAGCCGGGCCGGGAAGCTGGTCAAGGGCTCTCGCCTCGTCCTTTGGAATGTCGGAGTGGTCACCGTGGATGGGGCGTCCAAGATGGGCGCGGGCCGCCTGGAGGTGGCCTACCTCGACGCCGACGGGGAGCCCGGGGTCCGGGAGATGTGGTCGAGCACGAACGTCCGCGTGGCCACCGCCTGACCCCTCCCCACCGCCAACCCGCCCGGTGTCGTGTCCCTCATCTGAGCTAGGAGTCACCGTGACCTTCCTGTCGTGGATCATCCTGTCCGCCATCGGCCTCGCCCTCCTCTACGCGCTGATCACGGCCGCGGTGTCCGGCGGCATCCGGCACGCCAAGAGCAAGGAGCGCAGGTCCAAGGACTGACCCCCTTCCCTCGCGGCCCCGTCCGGCACCCTTGACGGGCGGGACCAATCTATGTCCAGAAGTAGACCCGCAGGTGTTGCGGCCTGATGCCGTCTAGAACTAGATTCAAGCCATGATGAACACCGCCACCACCGCCCGGACCACCGTCTACCTGCGCCACGTCGTCCACGTCGCCATCGCCGGGGACGAGCACAGCCTGTGCGGCGTCCGCCTCATCGGCGCGATCGACACCGAGGCCCCCGCCACCGGCCCCGCCTGCGCGACCACACCTTCGAGCAGCACCCGGAGATCTAGAGCAAGGTCGAGGGGTTCGGCGAGCGCGGCGAGGTCGGTGGCCTCCCGGAGTCCACCGTCGGGGAGCCCTCCGAGGTCGTCGAGACCATCCCGGCCGGCGAGCTGGCGATCGGCGACGTCGTCCTCGACGACGAGGGCGACCGGCTGTGGGCCGCGTTCGACGTCGAGTACGACTCGAACATTGACCGCCACGTGGCCGCCTGGACCTCGGTTCGCGACCAGGACGCCGGGCACCCCCGGGTCTACTTCCTGCTCCCCATCGCCCCCGTCACCGTCCGCCGCCGCGCCTGACACGCTTTACCGAGGGCCCCCACCATCCGACCTGGTGGGGCTCTCCCTAGCTCTAGACTCGCTGCCGCCAGGCACCCGCACCCCAGGAGGACCCCCGTGGCCAGCCAGTCCCGCAGGAAGGTCGAGCGCCTTGCGGCGAAGTTCGCCAAGGCGCAGGCCGCCCGCGACGCGGCTCTGCATGAGCTGCAGGAGGGGCTCCGGGAGGCGGACGCCACCGGGGAGTTTACCCGCAAGGAGCTGATCGCCCTGTCCGGGCTGGCCCGGCAGACCGTGTTCGACGCACTGAAGCCGAAGTCGTGACCGAGCGGACGATCCCGCCGACTGACCGGCGGCGTCGAGGCGGCCGATAGCCGCTCCCGATCCTCCCGGTCCCACTTCATCCGCCAGTGCGTCTCCCAGTCCACGCGCCGCCACCCGACCGGGCTGGCGGTCGATCGCCGACGCCAACGGCATCCGCGCGCCCTACGTCATCCGGGTCGGCCAGGTGCTGACCCTGTCCGGGTCGGGCCCGGCCCCGGGCGTGGTCTCCCCGGTCCCGTCGTCCCCGGCCCCGCGCCCGCGCCGGCCCCGGCGGCTGTGCCGTCCTCGGGGAAGGGTGCAGCGGCTGTAGCGTTCGCGCTCGCCCAGCGTGGCGACCGGTACGTGTACGGCGGCAACGGCCCGAACGCGTGGGACTGCTCGGGTCTCACCGTCGCGGCGTGGAAGCAGGCAGGGGTCAACCTTCCCCGCACGTCGAAGGCTCAGTCGACGTTCGGGACGTCGGTGTCCCGCGCCAACCTGCAGCCCGGTGACCTGGTGTTCTACTAATCGCCGGTCAGCCACGTCGCCATCTACATCGGCAACGGCCAGGTGGTGCACGCGTCCAGCTCGCGCTACCCAGTGCACGTGACCGCCATCGACTAGGCCGGCAGCCCGGTGGGGTTCAAGCGGCCCGCCTGAGCATGGGATCCTGTCGTACCCCCCCCCCGAGCACCATCCCGGCGCACGGGGGTACGGCGGGCGTCCCCCTTGGGCCCTCGGAGGGGGAACCGATGGAGGTGCGGACACGACTGGTCGCCTCGACGCCGCAGGCCGCCCCGGTCGCCGCGGCGCAGGAGTCGGCCACCACGGCGCAGGAGCAGTGCTGCGTCCCGGTGTGGCTGCCCTACGGCTGGTACCCGACCAAGGCGAAGTGCGAGGCCGAGGGCCGGCGGCTCATGCGGGAGTCCGTCGGGGTCGTCGCGTACAAGTGCTACAAGCAGGAGGACGGCGGGTGGAAGCTCTACCTGTTGGAGTCCGCATGACGAGCACGACCGAAGGAGAGCGCATGGACGGCAGCATGGCCGGAGTCACCCCGGAGCAGGCCGCGGCGATTCTGGACAGCGTGCCCGAGGACTGGCCGCTGGTTGCCGCCGGCGAGGCGCAGGTCGCCGACGGGCGGCACGTGGTGCTCCTGGAGGTCGAGGAGGCCACCCCGGAGATCCGGGCGTGGCTGGCGCAGCAGCCGCCCGGGGCGGTGCACCTGACCGCCGTCGTGCGCGGGGCCGCCGGGGGGACCGCCTGACCGGCGGCCGCTCCTCGGACCTGGCCGGGCGCTTCGGCCCCGGCTGCGACCCCGCCTGAGAGAAGGCCCCCCACACCAGCAGGTGTGGGGGGCCTTTCCTCATGCCCGGGGCTTACCGGGCGGGGGTGACGGTCAGTTCCCGGCGTTGGCCTCCCTCTCGGCCTCGTTGATCGCCTCGTCCTGCTCGGGGCTGCACCCGTAGCCGATGCACTCGTCGGCCGGCCGCGGAGGCGGGGCGTCGGTCAGCAGCGTCTGGACGTCGGTGAACGTCCACGGCGTCATCGGCCCGTTCCACACCGGGGTCACCTGGAACGCCAGCGTGCCCAGCTCGGCACCAGGCAGGTAGGCGCTGAAGATCTTGTCGGCGCTGGTGCCGGGCCGCAGCTGCAGGGGCAGGTCGTTGTCCCCGTCGTACATATAGCCGCTGGCCGGGTACCGGTTGGCCCCGTACAGCAGGTCGCCGTCCGGGCCGCCCTCCATGATGACGTTCGGGTCGCCGCCCCAGTCAAAGGCGGCGGTGCCGTTGTTCGTGAAGCGCACCGTCACCAGGGCGTGGGTGTCGTTGTACGGGTTGTCGTACTCGGGGTCCGCCTCGGTGGTCACGGACACCACCTGCGCGGCGATCCCGTTGTCCCACTGGTGGGGCTCGCTGACCGGCCCCTCGGGGGAGCAGAACTCGGTCCACTCGGCCTGGGTGAGCGCCACGTCCGGGTTCTCGCAGTCGGCGGCGCTCACGCCCTCGCGGATCTCCTCCGGGCTCGTGGGCTCGGGCAGCCCGGCAGCCTCGGTGGCCTCGGGCTCGGCCTGGTCGCCGTCGCCGCCGTCGTCGCCGCCGCAGCCGGCCAGCAGCCCGGCGGTCACCAGCGCCACGGCCAGGCCTCGCATCCTCGTACGCATCTCGCGTCCCCCAACGTCGAAGGTGTCTAGTCCTGGACACGGTAACGGGGTGGTCCGTCCGGACCGCCCGTCCGAACACGATCCGAACACCGGATAGAACTTCCTGGACCGTGGTGGACGGAGTTGAACACGTGGCGAACCACCAGCCAGCACTGACCAAAAGGCCCAGGCAGATGCGGAAGCGTCGGGGGATTATGAGTCCCATGCTCTGACCGGCTGAGCTACCGCCCCGCGGTGTCCAGCCTGCCAGATGCGCGGGCCGTCTCAGGACGCGGTGGTGATGGCGTCGATCGCCGTCCGCGCCTCCGCCCGCAACGTGTCGGAGATCGGCGCGGAGCCGGCCACCTCGGCAGCCGCGTCCTGGCCCTCCTCGCTGGTCACGTACGTCATGAAGTCCGCGACCAGGTCGGCGGTCAGCTGGTCCGCGTACGCGATGCAGCCCAGGTGGTAGCTGACCAGGACGATCGGGTAGCTGCCGGACTCGGCCGTCGTCCGCTCGAGCTCCAGGGCGAAGTCGTACGGACCGCGGCCGGGCAGCGGTTCGGACCCCTCCACGACGGCGGCCGCGGCCTCGGGCGTCGGCGCGACGAACTCGCCGCCGACGCCGATGCGGGCCACGCCCAGGTCGCCGGCCTGGGAGAGGTCGGCGTAGCCGATGGTCCCCTGCCCGCCGGCGACGGCGGCGACCACGCCGGAGTTGCCCTGGGCCGACTCGCCGCCCTCCACGGGCCACTCGCCGTCGGGCTCGAACGCCCAGGCCCCGGGTGCCGCGGCGGCCAGGTACTCGGTGAAGTTCTCCGTCGTCCCGGACTCGTCGGAGCGGTTCACGGGGGTGATCGGCAGAGGAGGCAGCGCGACGCCGGGGTTGTCCGCAGCGATCGCCGGGTCGTCCCAGCGGGTGATCTGCCGGGCGAAGACCCCGGCCAGGACCTCGGGGGAGAGGGCCAGCTCCGCCACCGCCGGGAGGTTGTAGACCACAGCGATCGGCGAGATGTAGTTCGGCAGCTCGAACACCTCGCCGCCGCAGCGCTCCCGTGCCGCGACGAGCTCCTCCTCGTCGAGCGGCGCGTCCGAGCCGGCGAAGTCGATGCCTCCGGCGACGAACTGCTCCCGGCCACCTCCGGAGCCGACCGGGTCGTAGTCCACGGTGACGCCCGGCTGGACGGCCGAGTACCCGGCCGTCCAGCCCTGCATCGCCGCCTGCTGGCTGCTCGCCCCGGCGCCCACGAGGGAGCCGCTGAGGTCACCGGCGGCTCCCGCGCCCTGGCCGCGCTCGTTGGGGGGCACGTACTGCGACAGCGCCACCGCTGCCCCGGCCACCGCGGCGACCCCGACGGCAGCGGCGACCTTCCTCCGGGCCGACACCCGCGTCCTCCTGCCATCCGGCCCCGCACCGCGCGCCGGGCGTCCGGACACGACCCTAGGCGGCGTTCCTGTCCCCGACTGATCGGCACCCGGAGGCGCCACTACACGGGTTGCGCACCCGGCGGCGAGGGCTGTGGACCATGCCGGGGCGACGTCCACAGCCCCCCGATCGGGTGGCCCCGTGGTCGAGATCACACTGAAAGCGGGGTGTGGGAGCCGGTCGAGCCGGGAATCCGCGGGATTCCGGCGTTCGTGCTGGTCGCCTCGCGCGTCACGCCTGCATCACCGGTCACCGATCCGCGGTTGCGCGCTGACGCCGCGTAGTGGAGACGGTGCTCCAGCGGCAAGCCGGCGCCCCGGCTCCGTTACCCGATCGTGACCCGAGGCCCGGATCCGTGTAGGTTCCCCGACGGCCCTGCCGGGCTCAGCTCCTCGGGAACCGAGGGCCTCGGCACGGCCCCGCCGAACCGCCGACGTCCCGATCCGGGGCCGAGGTGGACCGGGGACCCACCGAACACCTGGGGTGAGTCCTGCCTGCGCAGGTGCTGCGCAGGCAGGTAGGGCGCCGTCCGGCCCGAACCCGTCAGCTAACTCGGTAGGCGGTAGCGAGGATGGGAGAACCGTCGCCTTGGCGACCCTGCACCGCCTGAACGCCGTGGTCCGCTGCGCCACCTCATCCCGGAGTCGCTCGCGTGGTCCGCGTCGAGCCGTCCTCGTCGCCACCGCGGTGGCCGGGCTCCTGGCCGGCACGCCCGTCGTCGCCGGGGCCGCACCCGCCCCCGCCGCCTCGGAGCAGGCCTCGCTCGAGGAGCAGGTCGCCGCCCTCGAGGCGCAGGTCAAGGCCGCGGAGGAGCAGCTCCAGCGGATGACCATCGAGGCCGAGGCCGCCGCGGACGCCGCGCTCGTCGCCCGCGCCCAGCTGGCCCAGGGCCAGGCCGAGGCCGAGCGGACCGCCGCCGAGCTGGCCGCCGCCCAGGCCGACGTCGCCGGGGCCGAGGAGGACATCGCCCAGCTGGGCCGCGAGGCCTACATGGGCGCCGAGGAGCGCTACGGCGACCTCGAGCTCATCCTCGACGCGCAGAGCCCGACCGAGTTGTTGCAGCAGGCCGCCACCATGGAGCAGCTCGGCGACCACCGTGCCGACCGGCTGCAGGAGTTCCTCACCGTCCAGGCGCGGGTCGAGGAGGCCGACCGCGCCGCCCGGGCCGCCGTCGCGCAGCTCGGCGAGCTCGCCCGCAAGGCCGACGAGGCCGAGCGCGCGGCGAACGAGCACCTCGCCCGGGCCCAGGCCGACTACGACGCCCGCGCAGCGGAGAAGGCCCGCCTCGACGAGGAGCTCCGCCTGGCCGGCGAGCGGCTGCTCGCCGCGCAGGGCGCTGCCGACGCCGCGGCCGCGTGGAGCGCTCGCCAGGCCCAGCAGCAGCAGACGCTGGCCAGCGCCTCGGGCACGTCCGGCATGCCGACCGCCGGCCGGGTGACGTCCTGCTACGGCCCGCGCTGGGGGACCATGCACCAGGGCGTGGACATCGCCGCCCCCATCGGCACCCCGATCTACGTGCCCGAGGACGGCGTCGTCCTGCAGGCCGGCGCGGCCAGCGGCTTCGGCCAGGCCGTGTACGTGCAGCACGGCGACGGGCAGATCACCCTCTACGGGCACGTGAACCAGTTCTACGTCGGCGCCGGTCAGGTCGTGCAGGCCGGGGACCACATCGCCGACGTCGGCAACAAGGGCCAGTCCACCGGGCCGCACCTGCACTTCGAGGTGCACCAGGGCGGGCTCTACGCCAGCCGGGTCAACCCGATGCCGTGGCTCCAGTCGCACGGCATCGCGCTGGGCGGCGCCTGCTGAGGGGGGACCCCGTCCTCCACACCGTGGGAGAACCCGGTCCTCCCCACCCCTCGGAGAAGGACCCCGTCCTCCTCGCTCGCACGCTCGGGACGAGCCCATGGACGGGGCCGACCCCCGGGCGGCACCGGCGGCGAGCCCCTGGACGGGGCCTGGTGTGGGCCCGGGGGGCTCTCTCAGCGGCGTCCGCGCAGCCGGCCGACGAGGCCGCCCACGCCGCCGAGAGTCTGCGCCGCCAGCGCCAGGATCGGGCCGCCGGGGATGCCCGGCGCCGACTGCACGATCGGCGCCAGGGCCAGCAGGCCGCCCAGCTCGTGCACCCGCAGCCGTCGCCGGGCCAGCGCCGCCACCGGGTTGACCCGGCCCGAGGCTGCCTCCAGGAGCAGGTCCGCCGGCGCCTCCACCGCGGTGCCGCGGACGTCGCCGGCGGGGGTCGGGCGCACCGTCCAGCCGGAGCCGTCGGCGGCGAAGGCCCAGCCGCCCTCCGGCGTCGCCAGCGTCGCGCCGCCGCGGACCCCCTCGCGGGCCGCCAGCGCGCCGGTCACGTCGGCCAGCGCGGCCAGCCCGGACTGCAGGACCGTGGGCGGCGGAGGGGCTGCGCCGCAGGGCACCAGGTCCAGGCCGTGCACCGCGAGCTCGTAGGCCTGCCCGAGGACGACGCTGAGCAGCGGCAGCCGGCCGACGACGGCCACCGCCGGTGCGGTGTCGAGCTCCGCCGGCTCCTCGGCGAGGTACCGGGCGGTGGCCTCCCGGTTGCGGCGCAGCGCGGCCAGCACCTCCTCCCGGGAGGCGTCCCGGTGGGCGGCGGTCACCCGCGCGTTCGTGGCGTCGACGTCCGGCGGCGTCCCCACCCCGCCGGCCCGCGCCGAGACGATGAGGTCGGGCAGCGCGGCGTGGTCGTCCCACAGGCCCAGGTGCACGCACACCTCGTGTGCGCGCCAGCCGGGCAGCCGGGTCGGCCGCCCGAGGTCGACCTCCGCCGCCTGCTCGAGGAAGGCGTCCCACGCGCCGAGCACCATCGGCCCGACGGTGTCGCGGCCGGCGTCGGCCATGCCCCGGTGCTGGGTCGGCTGCATGGCCGCCTCCTACCCCGGGGGGACGGCGGCAGGCGTGGCGTGGGTCTCGCCGCCGTCCGGTGAGCCACCCTCCGGGGGTGAGGTCGGTCAAGGGGCAGCCACCCCGCGTCGATGCTGGGGCCATGGACGACAGGCCGGTCCCGGACCGCCGCTCTCCCCGTGGGAGCGGGGGGCGCGGTCGCCGGGCCGTGCTGCGTGCCGCGCTCTACCGGCAGCTGGCTGCCGACGACGACCGCGCCGCCTACTGGGTGCGTCATGTGCGCCTGGGCGTCTGGCTCACCGAGGTCAGCGCCCTGGCGGTGATCGGCTACGCGCTCCTGACCCCGGGCACCGCCACGCGCACCGCCGTCCTCC
Source organism: Geodermatophilus siccatus (assembly GCF_900103785.1). Classification (GTDB taxonomy): domain Bacteria; phylum Actinomycetota; class Actinomycetes; order Mycobacteriales; family Geodermatophilaceae; genus Geodermatophilus; species Geodermatophilus siccatus. Next base: position 50,070 of record NZ_FNHE01000017.1, read on the forward strand.
TGGCGCTCGCGGGCACCGCGGTCCTGGCGGCGCCGCTGCTGCTGGTGCTCCCGGTGGCCGCGATGGTCCGCGACCGCCGCGGCAGCCTGCTGTTCTACGGCTGGAGCCTCGCGGTCACCGGGCTGGTCACTGCCGGCACCCAGGTGGACGGCGGGGCGGGCAGCCCGCTGTACGCGCTGCTGTTCATCACCCTCGGCTTCCTGGCGGTGGCCTACCCGCCATGGGGCGTCGTCGCCGTGGGCGCCGTGATGACCGGGGCCTACCTGGTCTGCGTGGCCGGCGGTGACCTGGACTCCTCGGGGTCCTTCATCGCGGTCGTCATGGCCGCCTACACGGTGCTCTGCGCGATGGCCTCGGCCAACCAGTGGGAGTCCTACGAGCGGCAGCAGCTGCTGCTGCGCACGTCCGCCGTGCTGGCGGCCACCGATGCGCTGACCGGCTGCCTCAACCGTCGCGCGTTCCTCGACCGGCTCGACCGTGTCGCGGCCGGCGCCGAGGAGGGGTGGGTGGTCTGCCTGGTCGACCTGGACGGCTTCAAGGGCGTCAACGACCGCAGCGGCCACGCCGCCGGGGACGCCGTCCTGCGGGCGGTCACGGCCGCACTGAGCGGCGTGGTGCGGGGGAGCGACACGGTGGCCCGGCTCGGCGGCGACGAGTTCGCCGTCCTCGCGGAGGTGGACCCCGGCGGGAGTCAGGCCCTGGCCGCCCGGCTGCGGGACGCCGTGGCCCGGATCGGTGCCGGCACCGGCGTCAGCGCGAGCGTCGGCGTCACCGACGTCCGGCCCGGCGACGAGGGGCACGAGGTCCTCGGCCGCGCCGACCAGGCCATGTACCGGGCCAAGGGCGCCGGCGGCAACCGGGTCACCGCGTTCGTCTCTGAACCGACGCAGGTCCTGCCCGCGGATCGCAGCTACCGAGCGTGAGCGGATTCCGGCGCGTTCCCGTTCGTACCGTGACCTCCTGTGGACCCGCGGGGGAGATCCTGTGGACGGCGTGTGGGGTGTCGGTGGATCGGGGATTCCCGGCCGCAACTCGCCAGTACGCCACTGACCAGCACGTAGGCGCTGAGCGCAGAACCGTCCCGTCACACCGGACGCAACTGTCCCGTCCGCACTGGCGCGATCGGGTGACCATCGTGCACACTGTCACCAGGACCCCGGGTCCGAGATCGTCGAACACAGCCTGTCACCGAATCGATCGTCCGTTGGGGAAGACGAGACCGATCGAGTCGATGGAGGTGCCCCGTGCAGCGACGGTCTACCCAGGGTGTCGTCTTCGTGCACGCGTGCCCGAAGGCGCTCTGCCAGCACGTCGAGTGGGCGCTCGAGCGCGTCATCGGCGCGCCGGTCTCCCTGTCGTGGGCCGACCAGCCCGCGGCGCACGGTGCCTACCGTGCCGAGGTCGCCTGGACCGGGGCTCCCGGTACGGGCGCCAAGCTGGTCGCTGCGCTCCGCGCGTGGCCGATGCTGCGCTTCGAGGTCACCGAGGAGGCCAGCTACGGCAACGACGGTGAGCGCATGTCGTACGTGCCCGGCCACGGCGTCTTCCGCGCACCCACGAGCGCCAACGGCGACCTCGTCGTCAGCGAGCAGCAGCTGCGCAACCTCGCGGCCAACGCCACGTCCATCGAGGCGTTCCGGCACGGCGTCGACGAACTGCTCGGCGCCGCCTGGGACGCCGACCTCGAGGTCTACCGGCACGCCGGCGACGGCAGCCCGGTCACCTGGCTGCACCAGGTGGTCTAGGCCCCGCCGCAGGGGTCCTGCATCACGAACCGGCCACGACGGGGCGGCGCCCCCGCACCTCTCGTCGTAGGCTCAGACCGGTCGTCCGGACGTCGTCGGGGAAGCGGCGTCCGGACGACCAGCACCCGCTCCACCGCCGGGCCCGGCACCTCCGCGGAGGTGCCGGGCCCGGTCGCGTGCGCTCACAGCGGGATGTTGCCGTGCGCCCCGCGGCCGGACGGCGCCGCTGCCAGGGCGGCCACCAGTCGCTGCCTGGTCCGCGCGGGGTCGACGACCTCGTCGACCACACCGATCTGCAGGGCCCGGTTCACGCCACCGGCGATCCGCTCGTGCTCCGCGGCCAGCTGCGCGTGCAGCGCCTCGCGCTCGCCGGGCGGGACGGCGGCCAGCTTCTTGCGGTGCAGGATGCCGACGGCGGCCTTGGCGCCCATGACCGCGACCTCGGCCCCCGGCCAGGCGAAGACCGCCGTCGCGCCGAGCGAGCGGGCGTTCATCGCGATGTAGGCCCCGCCGTAGGACTTCCGGGTCACCAGCGTCACCCGGGGCACCACGGCCTCGGCGAAGGCGTGCAGCAGCTTGGCGCCGCGGCGGACCACGCCGTCCCACTCCTGGCCGACGCCGGGCAGGTAGCCGGGGACGTCGACCAGCACGACCAGCGGGACGCCGAAGGCGTCGCACATCCGCACGAAGCGGGCCGCCTTCTCCGCCGAGGCCGAGTCCAGGCAGCCGCCCAGCCGCAGCGGGTTGTTGGCGATCACGCCGACCGTGCGGCCGGCCAGCCGGCCCAGCGCGGTGACGATGTTGGGCGCCCAGCGCGGGTGCAGCTCCAGGGCCGGGCCGTCGAGGACGGCGGCCACGAGGGGCTTGACGTCGTAGGCGCGGTTGGCCTGCTCGGGCAGCAGCGCTCCGAGGTCGACGTCCGGCTCGCCCGCGGCCGCGGCGAAGGAGCCCTGTGCGGCCAGCAGGTCGACGGCCTGCCGGGCGGTCTCCAGCGCCGCCGGCTCGGAGTCGGTCACCACGTGCACCACCCCGCTGCGCCGGCCGTGGGTGTCCGGTCCGCCGAGGCTCTCCATGTCGACGTCCTCGCCGGTGACCGAGCGGACGACGTCCGGGCCGGTGACGAACACCCGGCCCGCCGGGCCCATGATCACCAGGTCGGTGAGCGCCGGGCCGTACGCGGCGCCGCCGGCGGCCGGGCCGAGGACCACCGAGATCTGCGGCACGCGTCCGGAGGCCCGCACCATCGCCTCGAAGACCTCGCCGACCGCGTGCAGCGCCGTGACGCCCTCGGCCAGCCGGGCGCCGCCGGAGTGCCAGACGCCGACGACCGGCAGGCGCTCGCGCAGGGCGGTGTCGATGGTGTCGACGATGTGCCGGCACCCGTCGAGCCCCATGGCGCCGCCCATCACGGTGGCATCGGTGCAGAAGGCGACCGCGCGGGTGCCCGACACCGTGCCCCGGGCCGCCACCACCCCGGAGGTGTCGCGCGGCGCCAGCAGGGACATCGAGCCGGTGTCGAAGAACCGCGCCAGGCGGTCCTCGGGGTCGCGCGGGTCGGTGGCGGTCTCAGGAGCGGCTTGGAGCGTGGTCACGGGACCTCCACGGGCCGGACGCGGGCGTGCGGGGGACGGCCCGGGCAGGCTCACGCGCCTGCCCGGGCGGCGTGCTGGCCCCGCTGCAGCGCCCCGCCGCGAGCTCGCGAGTGGCGGGGGCAGCGGGGTCCTTCTCGGGTCCTCGGTCAGGCGGTGGTGAACACCAGCGCGATGTTGTGGCCGCCGAAGCCGAAGGAGTCGTTGACCGCGGCGGTGAGGGACGCCTTGCGCGGCTCCCGTCGGACGATGTCGAGGGCCTGCACGGCCGGGTCGTCGTCGGGGTCGTCGAGGTTGGCCGTCGCGGGGACGACCTGCTCGCGCAGCGCGAGGATGGTGAAGACCGACTCCAGCGCCCCGGCCGCGCCGAGCAGGTGGCCGGTCTGGCTCTTCGTCGCCGTCACCAGGGCGTGCTCGCCGATGGTGTTGCGGATGGCCGCGGCCTCCGCGGTGTCGCCGACCGGCGTCGAGGTGGCGTGCGCGTTGACGTGGCCGATGTCGGTGGGGGCCAGCCCCGCGTCGCGGACGGCGGCGGCGATCGCCCGGCCGGCGCCCTCACCCTCGGGGTGCGGGGCGACCAGGTCGTAGCCGTCGGCGGTGCCGCCGGCGCCGGCCAGCCGGGCGTGGATGCGCGCGCCGCGGGCGCGGGCCGCGTCGCCGCGCTCGAGCACCAGCGCGGCCGCACCCTCGCCGAGCACGAAGCCGTCGCGGGCCTTGTCGAACGGACGGGAGGCGCGCTCGGGCTCGTCGTTGCGGGTGCTCATCGCGCGCATCGCCGCGAAGCCGGCCATCGGCAGCGGGTGCACGCAGGCCTCCGCGCCGCCGACCAGCACGACGTCCGCGCGGTCGAAGCGCAGCAGGTCCAGGCCCCAGCGGATCGCCTCGGCGCCGGAGGCGCAGGCGCTCACGGGGGCGTGCACGCCGCCCCGGGCGCCGATGGCCAGCCCGACGGCGGCGGCCGGGCCGTTGGGCATGAGCATCGGGATGGTGAAGGGCGAGACGCGCTTGGGGCCCTTCTCCTCCAGGACGTCGTCCTGGCCGAGCAGGGTCAGCGCGCCGCCGATGCCGGTGCCGAAGACGACGGCGACCCGCTCCGGGGCGACGCCGGCGTCGGCGGCCCCCGAGTCGCGCCAGGCCTCCTCGGCGGCGACCGCGGCCACCTGCTGGCTGCGGTCCAGCCGGCGGGCGCGGACGCGGTCGAGCTGCCCGGCCGGGTCGGCGGCCAGCCGGGCGACGAGCTGGGCGGGGAATTCCTTCACCCAGTCGTCGGTGATCCGGCTGACCCCCGACCGCCCGGCCAGCAGCGCGTCCCACGTGCTGGCGACGTCGCTCCCGAGCGGCGTGGTGGCACCGAGACCGGTGACGACGACGTCGCCGACGGACGTGCTCATGACGGGTTCCTCCTGGACGTTCGGCCGGGGGCCGGGGGTGTGGCCCCCCTGCAGGGTCCCGCCGCGAGCCTGCGAGCGGTGGGGGGCAGGGGGGTCCTTCTTCAGGCCTTGTTCTTCTGGATGTAGCTCATGGCGTCGCCGACGGTCTTGATGTTGGCCAGCTCGTCGTCGGGGATGGCGACGCCGAACTTGTCCTCGACCGCGGTGGCGATCTCGACCATCGACAGCGAGTCGACGTCGAGGTCCTCGGTGAACGACTTCTCCGGGGTGGCGTCGGCGGGCGCCACGCCCGCGACCTCCTCCAGGATCTCGGCCAGACCGGTCTGGATGTCCTCGCTCACGCGCGGTCCTCTCTCTCGGTGGGGCGGGGGACTCCCGCCGTCGGGCCCCTGTGGCCCGGGGTCTGTGGGGCCGGTCAGGGCAGGACGACGACCTGGCCGGCGAAGGTGAGGCCCGCCCCGTACCCCAGGATCAGGGCGAGGTCACCACTCCTGGCCTCCCCGGACTCCAGCAGCGCCGAGAGCGCCAGCGGGACCGAGGCGGAGGAGGTGTTGCCCGACCGGACGATGTCGCGGGCGATGACGGTGCTCTCGGGCAGCCCGAGGCGCTTGGCCATCAGCTCGACGATGCGCAGGTTGGCCTGGTGGGGGGCGAAGACGTCGATGTCCTCGGGGCCGACGCCGGCGCGCTCCATGGCCGTCACCAGGGTGGCGGTGAGCCGGGTGGTGGCCCAGCGGTACACGGCCTGGCCGGCCATGCTCATCGCCTTCTCGCCCTCGGGGATGGCGATGGCGCTGGACTGGTCGCCGTCACTGCCCCAGACGACCGGCCCGACGCCGGGGGTGTCCGACGCTCCCAGGACGGCGGCGCCCGCGCCGTCGGCGAAGATCACCGCGGTGGTGCGGTCGGTGAGGTCGGTGTAGTCGGTCAGCCGCTCGCCGCCGATGACCAGGGCGTTGCGCGCCGAGCCGGTGCGGATGGCGTCGGCGGCGGCGCTGAGCGCGTAGCACCAGCCGGCGCACCCGGCGTTGAGGTCGAACGCACCGGGCCGCTGGGCGCCGAGCCGGTGCGCGACCTCGGGTGCCAGGCCCGGGATCGGCCGCGGCAGGCTGGCCGAGGCGAGCAGCACCAGGTCGACCTCGGAGGCGTCCAGGCCGCTGGCTGCCAGCGCCTTGCCGCCGGCGGCGACGCTCATCTCCAGCAGCGTCTCGTCGGGCTCGGCCCACCGGCGCTCGGCGATGCCCACCCGCGCCTGGATCCACTCGTCGTTGGTGTCCATGGTCTGCGCGAGCTCGTCGTTGGTCACCCGACGGCGCGGCCGGTAGCTGCCGAAGCCGAGGATCCGCGCGCCGGGCGCCCCGGTGGTCAGCTGGAGTCCGCTCATGACTGCACCTCCGGGTAGAGCCGTGCGATCGGGTCGCCGGCGTCGACGAGGTCGCCCTCCTGGACCAGCCACTCGGCGAGGACGCCGTCGTACCCGGCGGAGACGTCGGCCTCCGCGCGGCGGCTGCGGATGCGGCCCAGCGGCGTGCCGGCCGGCAGCTGGGTGCCCTCGGCGATCGCGGCGGGGCTGACCGTGCCGCGCACGGGGGAGACGACGACCCGCCAGTCGGGCAGGTGGTCGGGTTCGGGGCGGCCGCGCTCGGCCTCGATGAGGGCGCGGGCACGGTCGAGGTCGGCCGGGCGGCTGACCGCGAGCACCTCGATGTCGCTGTCCTTCCACTCGCGCTTGGCCAGGCCGGCCAGCGCGCCCGCGGGGGGCAGCTCGATGACCGCCGTGACGCCGAGGTCGCGCAGGGTCGCCAGGCACGCGTCGAACCGCACCGGGCTGGTGACCTGGCTGACCAGCCGGGACAGCACCTCCCGGCCGGTGGTCACCGCGGCGCCGTCGGCGTTGGAGAGCAGCAGCCGGCTGGGCTCGGCCGGGCGCAGGCCGCCGACCAGGCCCTCGAGCTCGGCGCGGGCAGGGGCCATGTACTCGGTGTGGAAGGCGCCGGCCACCGACAGCGGCATGACGCGGGCCTTGGCCGGCGGGTCGGCCTTGAGCGCAGCGAGGCCGTCGAGGGAGCCGGCCGCGACGACCTGCCCGCCGCCGTTCATGTTGGCGGGGGTCAGCCCGTGCTTCTCGAGCGCCGCGGTCACCTCGTCGGGGTCACCCCCGAGGACGGCGGACATCCCGGTTGGCGTCTGCGCGCACGCGGCGGCCATCGCCCGGCCGCGGACGGCGGTCAGCGCGATCGCCGCCTCGACGCTGAGCACCCCGGCCAGCGCGGCCGCGGTGAGCTCGCCGACGCTGTGCCCGGCGATGACGACGTCCCGGCCGGCCTGCGGCGTGTGCGCCACCGGCCCGGGCAGGCCGCCGAGCTCGCGGGCGACGAACAGGCTCATCGCGACCACCAGCGGCTGGGTGACCGCGGTGTCCTTGATGGCCTCGGCGTCGCCGGTGGTGCCCAGCGCGAGCAGGTCGGCGTCGGCGATCGCACCCGCCCAGCGGAAGAAGGACTCTGCCCCGGGCAGCTCGAGCCAGTCGGTGAGCATCCCGGGCTTCTGCGCACCCTGTCCGGGGGCGAGGACGGCCAGCACGTATCTCACCGTTGCAGACATCACGGCGCCCCGCCGTGGGGAGCGGCACGAAAGGACACCGCTGCTCTTTGGAGGGTTCCCACAACTGGACCGGGTTCTCGCCGGGTGTCACCCCCGGTGGTGTGGTGGAAACCGCACTGTGCGCCGGTGTGGCCTCCGTGCAGGGCCCGTCGCGGGCGCGCGAGCGATGCGGGGCGAGCAGGTCCTCCTTCAGTGCCAGAGCGAGCGCTCCTGGTCGAGGGCGGCGAGGGCGAGGGCCACCTGCACGGTCCAGCCGCCGCGCGGATCGGTGGTCGAGACCCCGGTGATCTCCGTGGCCCGCTTGAGCCGGTACCGGACGGTGTTGGGGTGTACGAACAGCGCGCGGGCGCTGGCCTCCAGGTTGCCCCCGCTGGCGAGCACCGCACGCACCGTCTCGAGGACCTCGCCGCCGGCGGCCTGCAGCGGCACCGCGATCCGCTCCTGCAACGTCGCGCGGGCGGTCGGGTCGCCGTCCAGGGCCCGCTCGGGCAGCAGTGCGTCGGCCGCCACCGGCCGTGGGGCGCCCGGCCAGGCGCGGGCGGCGCGCAGCCCGGCGAGCGCGGCGGCCGCGGAGTCGCCGGCCCGGCCGAGGCCGTCGACGACGGGGCCCATCACCACCGGGCCGGGGCCGAACTCGTCGCTCACCCGTTCGGCGGCGGACTGCAGGTCCGACGACCCGCCGAGGACGACGACCAGCTGGTCGGCGTGGACGCCCACGAGCACCTCGCTGCGCACCTGCCGCGCGGCCCGGCGGGTGGCGCCGTGCACGTCGCCGTCCGACGGTGCCGCACCGACCAGCACGGTCACCGGGCTCATCCCCGCCCAGCCCAGCGCCGAGGCCCGCCCGGAGAGCTCCTCGGAGCGCTCCCCGCGGACCAGCGCGTCGACCAGCAGGGCCTCCAGGCGGGCGTCCCAGGCGCCGCGGCTCTCGGCGAAGCTGGCGTAGACCTGCGCGGTGGCGAAGGCGACCTCGCGGCTGTACTGCAGCACCGCCAGCCGCAGCACGTCGGCGTCCCCGGGCTCGGCGACCGTCTCGACGAAGTCGTCCATCACCTCGACGGTGACCCGCACCAGGTCGACGGTGTGCTTGAGCGGCACGACGCGGGCCAGCTCACGTGGGGCGGCGCCGAAGACCTCGCCGGTCAGCCGCGGCCGGCGGTCGGGGCTGCGGCACCACTCGACGAAGGAGGCCAGCCCGGCCTGGGCGACCAGCATCACCCAGGACCGCTGGTCGGCGGGCATGGTCCGGAACCAGGGCAGCTCGTCGTCCATCCGCGCGACGGCGCGGGTCGACAGCGACCCGGACGCGCGCTCCAGCCGCCGCAGGGTGGCGGCGGAGGGCGGGCGCCTGCTGACCCGGTCGGACACAGCGGCCAGCGTGGCACGCAGGACGCCGTCGGGGAGAGTGGGACGGGTGGACGTGGTGCAGCGGGACCCCCGGCGGACGACGGTCCGGCGATCACTGGCGGCGACCGGCGCGGGGATCGTGGTGCTGCTCGCCCTGGGCCTCGGGGTGCTGGCCGGCTGGGCGCCGCAGGTCCGGCTCGACGACGCGGTCAGCCGCGCGCTCTACGCCGGCGACGACCGCTCCGTCGCCACCGAGGTGCTGCTGGAGGTGCTGACGACCCCCGGCGTGGCCTGGTTCCGGGTGGTGCTCTCGCTGCCCGTGCTGTTCTGGCTGGGCACTCGCAGGGCGTGGCGGACGGCGGGCTGGGTGGTCGCGGCCAACGTGCTGGTGGGCCCGGTGACCGCACTGCTGAAGGAGGCGTTCGGCCGGGTGCGCCCGGCGTTCGAGAACGGCGGCGCCGGCTACGACACCCTGAGCTTCCCGAGCGGCCACTCCTCGGGCATCGCCACGCTCGTGACCATCGCGCTCGTGCTGGCGTGGCCGCGGCTGACCACCCGGCAGCGCCGGCTCGCCCTCGCGGCCGGGCTGGCCCTGGTCGTCCTCGTCGGGCTGACCCGGATGTGGCTGGGCGTGCACTTCCTCTCCGACGTCGTCGGCGGCTGGGCGCTGGGGGTGGCCTGGACACTGCTGGTGGCCCTCGTCTTCGACGCGCTGCCCGGCGGCCGCGGCGCGCTCCCACCCCGGGAGAACCATGAGCGGACAGGCGCGTGAGCATCGCAGCGAGGACACCGTGACCCTGACCTCCGACGTGCTGCTGGAGCCCGACGACGGCTCGCTCGGCCCGCTGCTGCGCCTGGCCGACGACCGGCTGGCACCCGGCGCCGGGTACGGGCGGCACCCGCACCGTGCGGTCGACGTGGTCGCGGTGGTGCTCGCGGGCTCGCTGCGGCACGCGTGGGGGAGCGGCGCGGTGCTGACCGCCGGGGACGTCGCCGTCCTGCGCGCCGGCACCGGCCTGGAGCACGACGAGGTCGCCGGGGACGGCGGCGCCCACGTCCTGCAGAGCTACCTGCGCAGCTCGCGTCCCGGGGACGACGCCGCGCACGAGGTGCACCCGAACGCGGACGGCTGGGTGGACCTCGGCCGGCCCGACGCCCGGCTGTGGATCGAGACGGTGGAGGACGGGACGTCGGCGACCGTGCCGCCCGGGCTGCTCGTGCTGGCCGGTCCCGGCGGCGTCCGGGTCGAGCAGCAGGCGGGCGGCCCGGTGTCCGGTCCCGCGACCGCGGTGGTCTGGCAGCTGGACGTCACCCGCCCCGCATGGGCCGGCTCCTGAACCCTGGGAGAGTGGCGGCATGCCCATCCCCGCCGCGGACCTGCTGGCCGCCGCCCGTGCCGACGTCGACCGCACCGTGGACCTGCGCCGCCGGCTGCACCGGACCCCGGAGATCGGGCTGCACCTGCCGCGCACCCAGGCCACCGTGCTCGAGGAGCTCGCCGGGCTGCCGGTGGAGGTGGCGACCGGGACGACCACGACCTCGGTGGTCGGCGTGCTGCGCGGCGCCCGCCCCGGCCCCACCTACCTGCTGCGCGCCGACCTGGACGCCCTGCCCGTGCACGAGGACACCGGGCTGCCGTTCGCCTCCGAGGTGCCCGGCGCGATGCACGCCTGCGGCCACGACCTGCACACCGCGATGCTGCTGGGCGCCGCCCGGCTGCTCGCCGAGCGCCGGGACGAGATCGCCGGCCAGGTCCTGCTCATGCTCCAGCCGGGGGAGGAGGGCTTCCACGGGGCGCGGTACATGCTCGAGGAGGGGCTGCTGGACGCCGTCCCCGAGGCGCCGGTCGTCGGGGCGTTCGCGCTGCACGTCTTCGCCAACCAGCCCAGCGGCGTGGTCAGCGTGCGGCCCGGGCCGATGATGGCCGCCGCCGACCACTGGGAGGTCACCGTCCGCGGCCGGGGTGGGCACGCCTCGATGCCGCACGCCGCCGCCGACCCGGTGCCGGTGGCCGCGGAGATCGTGCTGGCGCTGCAGTCGATGGTCACCCGCCGCGCCCCGGTGTTCGACCCGGCGGTGGTGACGGTGGCCAACCTGGTGGCCGGTTCCACCGACAACGTCATCCCCGACTCCGCCTACCTGCAGGGCACCATCCGCACCCTCTCGCCCGAGCGGCGGGCCGACGTCGTCGCCTCGGTGCGGCGGGTCGCCACGCACGTGGCCGCGGCGCACGACATGCAGATCGACTTCGTGCACAGGCAGGGCTACCCGGTCACGGCCAACGACCCGGCGGTCGCCGACCGGGTGCTGGCGATCGCGGGGGAGCTGGTCGGCCCGGAGCGCAGCGTCGTCGCCGCCGAGCCGCTCATGGGCGCGGAGGACTTCTCCTACGTGCTGCAGCGGGTGCCCGGCGCGATGGCGTTCCTGGGCGCCTGCCCGCCGGGAGCCGATCCGGCGAGCGCCGCCGGCAACCACTCCAACCTGGTGGTCTTCGACGAGGGGGCGCTGCCGGCCGGGGCGGCTCTGTACGCCGCGATGGCGCTGGACGCCCTGGTCGCCTGAGGCCCCGTCCGGGGCGCCGCCCCGAGCCTTGACGGCCCCCTGCAGGGTCCCGCCGCGAGCGTGCGAGCGGCGGGGGCAAGGGGGGCCGTCAAGGGGAGGACGGGGTCCTCCACCGGACCAGGCCGACGACGTCGGCGGCGCAGCCCCAGGAGAGGGTGACGCCGGCGCCGCCGTGCCCGTAGCAGGCCACCACCGGTCGCCCGCCGACGTCCAGCCGTTCCAGCCGGACGGTGGGCCGGCCCGGCCGCAGCCCCACCGCCCGCGACAGCACCGGCTGCCCGCGCAGCTCCGGGACCAGCGCGCACGCCCGCGCCAGGATCGCGGCCTCCACCGCGGGGTCGGGCTCGGTGCCGGTGGCGCCCTCCACCGCCGTGCCCCCGCAGACGACGTCCCGCCCGCGGGGGACGACGTAGGTGAGCCCGGCCGGGTCGTCGTCGTCCAGCACCCAGCCGCCCAGGCCCGGGTCGGCCAGCCGCACCACCTGGCCCTGCACGGGTACGCAGAAGTCGTCGTCGAGGAGGTGTCCCGCGGCCAGTCCCGCGGCCACCACCACGACGTCCCCCGCCACCTCGTCGAGCGCGGTGACCCGGCCCGGCACGGTCTGCACCCCGGCCGAGGCGCACGCGCCGACCAGCCAGGGCAGGTACCGGCCCGTGTCCACCACCGGCAGCGTGCAGTGGGTGCCGGCGGGGGCGCCGGGCGGGAGCTCCTGCGTGGTCGCCGGACGGACGTCGGCCACGCCGGGCGTCCACCAGAGGTCGGGCTCGGGCGTGCGGTGCACGAACGTCCCGGGCCGGAGCGTCACCCCGGTGGCCGGGTCGGCGGCCAGCCGGGTGAGGACCCCGAGCGAGGTGGCGCCCCACCGCAGGACGGCGTCCGCGGGCGCCGCCCGGTACGGGAACCAGATCGCGGCGGCCACCGCGGAGGTGGTCGCCGCGATCGGGTCGGCGGTGTGCACCCGGACCCGGTGACCGGCGCGCGCGAGCTCGAGCGCGCAGGTCAGCCCCACGACCCCGCCGCCGACGACGGCCACCGCGAGGTGGCCGTCACCGGCGGCTGTGGCCCCCTGCAGGGTCCCGCCGCGAGCCCGCGAGTGGCGGGGGGCGAGCGGGTCCTGCCTCAGGTCGCCGGGCTGGGGTCGGACCGCTCCTCCTCGGGCGCGGCCTGCACGTCGCGGATCTGGTACTTCTCCACCGCCTGGCGGACGACGTCACGGTCGACCTCGCCGCGCTGGGCCAGCGAGGCCAGCACCCGGACGACGACCGACTCGGCGTCGACGTGGAAGTGCCGCCGCAGCGCCGGCCGGGTGTCGGAGAGGCCGAACCCGTCGGTGCCCAGCGTCGCCATCCCGCCGGGGACGTACGGCGCGATGAGGTCGGGCACCGCGCGCATCCAGTCCGACACCGCGACGACCGGCCCGGGGGCGTCCTGCAGCCGCTGGGTCACGTACGGGACCTGCGGCTCGTCCTCCGGGTACAGCAGGTTGTGCTCCTCCGCCGCGTCGGCCTGCCGCCGCAGCTCGTTCCACGACGTCACCGACCACACGTCGGCCGACACGCCCCAGTCGTTCGCCAGCAGCTCCTGCGCGCGCAGCGCCCACGGCACCGCGACGCCGGAGGCCAGCACCTGCGCCTTGGGGCCGTCCCCCTGGCCGGGCGCGTACCGGTACATGCCGGCCAGCAGGCCCTGGACGTCCAGACCCTCGGGCTCGGCCGGCTGGTTGTACGGCTCGTTGTAGACCGTCAGGTAGTACATGACGTCGGGCGAGCGGGAGCCGCCCAGCGGGGCGCCCGGGTCGTCGCCGTACATGCGGGCCAACGCGTCCTTGGTGATGTGCCCGACCTCGTAGGAGAACGCGGGGTCGTAGCAGACGACGGCCGGGTTGGTGTGCGCGAGCAGCAGCGAGTGGCCGTCCTCGTGCTGGAGGCCCTCGCCGTTGAGCGTCGTCCGGCCGGCGGTGGCCCCGAGGACGAAGCCGCGGGTCATCTGGTCCGCGGCCGCCCAGAACGAGTCGCCGGTCCGCTGGAACCCGAACATCGAGTAGAAGATGTAGATCGGGACCATCGGCTCGCCGTGCGTGGCGTACGAGGTGCCGACGGCGGTGAACGACGCAGTGGAGCCCGCCTCGTTGATGCCCTCGTGCAGGATCTGGCCCTGCTCGGACTCCTTGTACGCCAGCATCAGCTCGCGGTCGACCGAGGTGTAGCGCTGGCCGGCCGGGTTGTAGATCTTCTGCGACGGGAAGAGGGAGTCCATCCCGAAGGTGCGGGCCTCGTCCGGGATGATCGGCACGAAGCGCGGGCCGAGCTCCTTGTCCTTGAGCAGCTCCTTGAGCAGGCGGACGAACGCCATCGTGGTGGCGACCTCCTGCTTGCCCGAGCCGCGCCGCAGGACGTCGAGGGCCTTGTCCTCGGGCGCCTTGAGCGTCTTGAACTCCGACCGGCGCCGGGGCACCGCGCCGCCCAGCTGCCGGCGCCGCTCGAGCATGTACTGCATCTCGTCGGAGTCCGGGGCGGGCTTGTAGTAGGGCGGCAGGGTCTTGTCGAGCTGCTCGTCGGGGATCGGCAGGTAGAGCCGGTCGCGGAACGCGGCGAGGTCCTCGGCGGTCAGCTTCTTCATCTGGTGGGTGGAGTTGCGGCCCTCGAAGTGGCTGCCGAGGGTCCAGCCCTTGATGGTCTTGGCGAGGATGACCGTGGGCTGACCCTTGTGCTCCACCGCCGCCTTGAACGCCGCGTAGACCTTGCGGTAGTCGTGCCCGCCGCGGGAGAGGTTCCAGACCTCCTGGTCGCTCATGTTCTCCACGAGCTTGCGGGTGCGCGGGTCCCGGCCGAAGAAGTGCTCGCGGACGAAGGCGCCGTCCTCGGCCTTGTAGGTCTGGTAGTCGCCGTCCGGCGTCTGGTTCATGAGGTTGACCAGCGCGCCGTCGCGGTCGGCGGCCAGCAGCGGGTCCCACTCCCGGCCCCAGATCACCTTGATGACGTTCCACCCGGCGCCGCGGAAGAAGGACTCCAGCTCCTGGATGACCTTGCCGTTGCCGCGCACCGGGCCGTCGAGCCGCTGCAGGTTGCAGTTGATGACGAAGGTGAGGTTGTCCAGTTCCTCGCGCGCGGCGAGACCGATCACGCCCAGCGACTCGGGCTCGTCCATCTCGCCGTCGCCGAGGAAGGCCCACACGTGCTGGTCGGAGGTGTCCTTGATGCCGCGGGCGTGCAGGTACCGGTTGAACCGTGCCTGGTAGACCGCGTTCATCGGGCCGAGGCCCATCGAGACGGTGGGGAACTCCCAGAAGTCCGGCATCAGCCGCGGGTGCGGGTAGGACGACAGCCCACCGCCGGGGTGGCTCACCTCCTGCCGGAAGCCGTCGAGCTGGTTCTCGTCGAGGCGGCCCTCGAGGAAGGCGCGGGCGTAGATGCCAGGGGAGGCGTGCCCCTGGAACCAGATCTGGTCGCCGCCGCCGGGGTGGTCCTTGCCGCGGAAGAAGTGGTTGAAGCCGACCTCGTACAGGGACGCGGAGCTCGCGTAGGAGGAGATGTGCCCGCCGACGCCGACCCCCGGGCGCTGCGCGCGGTGCACCATGATCGCGGCGTTCCAGCGGATGTAGGCGCGGATCCGGCGCTCGACGTCCTCGTCGCCCGGGAACCACGGCTCCCGCTCCGGCGGGATGGTGTTGATGTAGTCGGTGCTGCGCAGGCCGGGGACGCCGACCTGCTGCTCGCGGCTGCGCTCCAGCATGCGGAGCATGAGGTAGCGGGCGCGGCCGCGACCGGCGTGGTCGACGACGGCGTCCAGCGACTCGAGCCACTCGTTGGTCTCGTCGGGGTCGGTGTCGACCAGTTGGCTGGGGAGGCCGTCGGTGATGACCGCACGGGCCGGTCCGGTCTCGTTGCCGGCGTCGCGGGCGGGGTCGCCGCCGGACTGCTGCGGAGCGCTCATGGGCACATCGTCCCCCGCGGGTGGGGTGCGCGTCACGCCGGTCGCCCACCAGTCGGGACGACGGCCGGTTCCGGACGTCTCTCGACACACTTGCACCTGACCAGGCATGCCCTACGCTTTCCGCCTACGCCGGCCGTGGCCTCGGACAGCCGAGACGGGGTGACCGGTGCAGACGGGAAGGGGTGACATGACCGGGCTGCGGGGGAGGTCTCCCGCTGGTCGTGTCCTGTCCACCTCCGGTCCGCCGCACCCCGCGCCCCGGGCCGCGCGTCCCATCCCCACGACACCCCGCCGGCGCGGGCACGGACGTGTCCCCCGGTCAGCCGCATCGGAACCCATGGAGGAACAGCAGGGATGAGCGTCGACTCGGGCAGCGCCAGCATGGCGGCCCGGCTGGGCATCAAGCCGGGCATGGTCGTGCAGGAGCTCGGCTGGGACGAGGACGCCGACGAGGACCTGCGGGACTCCATCGTCGAGGTCTCCGGCAGCGAGATGGTCGACGAGGACACCGACGAGGTGGCCGACGTCGTGCTCCTGTGGTGGCGGGAGGACGACGGCGACCTCTTCGACGCGCTGACCGACGCGATCACGTCGCTCGCCGACGACGGCGTCGTGTGGCTGCTGGTGCCCAAGTCCGGTCGCCCGGGTCACGTCGAGCCCGGTGACGTCACCGAGGTCGCCCCGACCGCGGGTCTGTCGCAGACCAGCAGCGTCTCCGCGGCCAAGGACTGGTCCGGCATCCGCCTGGTCACCCCCAAGGCGGCGCGCAGCCGCCGCTGAGCAGGGATCCCCTCGCCCCCACGGCTCGCGAGCTCGCCGCGGGGCCCTGCGAGGGGGCCACTCCCTCGTGTCACCTGGCTCGGCGCGGACCTCTGAGGGGTGGCCGTTCCGGTACGTCACCGGACCGGCGGCGGGATCCCGCAGGGGGGCCGCGCGGTGCGCGCCGGCGGTGCGGCACGATCGGCGCATGAGCCTCTCCGTCGGGGACGTCGCGCCCGAGTTCAGCCTGCCCGACCAGGACCGCCAGGTCGTGTCGCTGGCCGACCTGCGCGGGACGCCGGTCCTGCTGGTCTTCTACCCCTTCGCCTTCTCCCGGATCTGCACCGGGGAGCTGTGCCAGCTGCGCGACGAGCTGGCGACGTACACCGACGCCGGCGTGCGGGTGCTCGCGCTCAGCACCGACCCGGCCCCCGCCCTCAAGGCGTGGCGCGAGCAGGAGGGCTTCGACTTCGCGCTGCTGTCGGACTTCTGGCCGCACGGCGCCGTCGCCCAGACCTACGGCGTGTTCAACGACAAGGCAGGCATGGCCGTGCGCGGCACCTTCCTCGTCGACGCCGAGGGCCGCGTCGTGTTCGCCGAGGTCAACGGCCCGGGGGATGCCCGCGAGCAGTCGGGCTGGAAGGACGCCGTGGCCACGCTGGCCGCTTGAGGGAGGACCCCCTGCCCCCGTCACTCGCGAGCTCGCGGCGGGACCCTGCAGGGGGCCGCCTACTCTGGGCGCGCGGGGCGCGTAGCTCAGCGGGAGAGCTCTCGCCTTACAAGCGAGCGGTCGCCGGTTCGATCCCGGCCGCGCCCACCTCCGCGGTTTCGACCTGCGGGAATGCCGAGTGGCTATGCCCGCAGGTCGGCCGGTTACCGGGATTGTTACCTGTCATAGGTGCTGAGCGACCGACCGGCGCTGTCCGAGGTAGTCCCGGCCGAGATAGACGCGGGCGGTCATCGACGGGTCCGCGTGCCCGAGCTGATCCGCGATGGCGACCAGCGGAGCGCCCCCATGATGGGCCAGTGTGGCAGCCGTGCGGCGCAGGCAGTGGGGCGTGGCCCAGGAGAACCCAGCCCCGACCAGCAGCGCCGACAGAGCCTTGGCACAGTTGGACTGTTCCCACGCGCGCTCGTGCGGCTCGGCCACCAGGGGCAGGCCGGTCTCTCTGTCCCGGTACTGGCCCGTGAAGTACGGAGAGGCGAACACGTAGCCCCGGCCGCCGGTCTGCTCCTGGCGATGGCGCAACCGCTCGGCCAGGTCCGTGTTGAAGTCAACGTGACGCAGGGAGCTGTGAGACTTCGTGCCCCGCAGGAGGGCGCCGTCGATGTCCTCGTCCACGTCCTCCCACCGCAGGGCCCGCGCCTCGGTCACCCGTGCGCCCGTTCCCGCCATGAACGCCAGCAGGTCCGCGGCGGTCTGCCACTTGCGCTGAGTGTCCGGCCGGGCGGGCTCGGCGGCTCGGCCGTCGGCGTACGCCAGGAGGCGTGCGCGCTCGTCCCGGGTCAGCGCCCGGCGCGTGTCCCGGGGTTCCCGTCCCGGACGCGGCGGCCGGGGTTTCTGGGAGGCCACGGCACGGACGTTCTTGAGTGCACTCCCAGGCAAGGTGCCGTTGTCCACGGCCAGGTTGAGGATGCCGGACAGGACCGACCTGGCGCTGGCAGCCGACTGGGTGCCGTGCACGTCCGCGACGGCCTGGAGGAACGCGCGCAGCCGCTGGGTGTTGTTCGCGTCAGCCAGACTCAGGCCACGGATGCCGCCACCCTTGACCCGGAGCTTCTCGCGCAGTGCCTCGCCGGGCTGGTCGATGTGCCGGGTGAAGGTCCGCGTGTAGTCCTGGATGGTGCGGGAGCTCTTGCCCGAGTCGGTGCGCCGGATGCCCTCCAGCCACAGGTGGCCAGCGTCAACCAGTGCCATGCCCGCCGTCATGGGGACCGCGCCCGCGCTGTTAAGCCTGGCCTCAAGGACTTCTTCGACGGCTGCTACCGCTGCGGCCTTGGTCGGGCGGACCCGGGATTCCTCGCCGTACTCGCCGTCCCAGCCCCGGTAGTAGCACCGGGCGCGCCACCGCTCGGCGCTCCGGCCCGACGCCGCCCGCTTCCACTTGCCGGCCTCATCGCGCTTCTGCGGGGTGACGTCGATCTCTCCACGTTCCCCAGGCTCTAGCTGTCGTGACCAGGGAGGTTGTTCACGCGGCGAGTCGGCTGATCGGTGGGCGGCCGCCGAGGGCGGAGTGGCTGCGGGAAGTGTTGTAGTGGGTCAGCCAGCTGTCCAGGGCGGCGGTGCGCTCGTCGTTGCAGCTCCAGGCGGTGGCGTAGGCCCACTCGGTCTGCAGGGTGCGGTTGAACCGCTCGGCCTTGCCGTTGGTCCAGGGCCGCCCGGGCTTGATGAACCGGCGGCCGATGCCCAGCTGGGCGCAGACGGCGATCCAGGCCCGCCCGACGCGGTAGCTCTTGGCGTTGTCGGTCAGCACCCGCCGGAGGGTGACGCCGTGGGCGGCGAACCAGGCCG
>NZ_FNHE01000002.1 GCF_900103785.1 Geodermatophilus siccatus
TGAGCGTGCGGGGGCGCGAACCATTGCGCTGGGCGGTGCGGCTCTCGGTGCGCTCACCGGGTGCGGCGCCGATGACCGCGGTGAGCTCGGCCTCGATCAGCGCCTGGTAGAGCGTCTCGGTGGCGGTGCGGATGCGGTCGTCAACCTCGGCAGCTTTGAGTGCCTCGAGGAGCTCGAGCAGGGCAGACTGGTTCAGGGCCATCGCGTGGCCTTTCTCCTGAGTGTTCCTTGGCGGGTTCACGCAGAAGATCCACGCGGTGGCCTCTCGCACGCCAGCACCTCGCCGACGAGCTCAGGACCTCCGACCAGCTACACCACTTCCAGGGACGTCACCGACCCTTCGAATGTGACTGGAGGTCAAGGGGTCGCAGGCTCGAATCCTGTCAGCCCGACAGTGGAACCGCAGGTCAGAGGCGGGTCGGCCGGAAAAGCCAGCCCGCCTCGTGCATACCTACAGCGACGCGGCCCGACGGACGGCAACGGTCACCAGCGGAGCGCCTGGTCGAGCCGGTCGGCCGCCTCCCGCTGCTGCGCCGGACCGACGTGGCCGTGGACGTCCGCCGTGATGGCGTACGAGGAGTGCCCGGGGTGCTCCTGGACGACCTCGTGTGCGTCCTCGAATAGCGCCCGGGCGGCTCTGTCCGCAGAACGGCAGCCGCCGGCCAGGGTCGGTCATGCCCAGCGCCGTGACCGTGTCGGTCGGAGACGAACCGCTGGCGCCCGGCCTCGTGGGCCGCCGGGCGGCGCACCCGCACCTCCGTGGCATCCAGCAGGCCGAGCTGCCCGCTCGCCCCCAGGTGGACGACCACATCGGCCAGGGGCCGCAACCGGAGCCCGCCCTCGACGGTGCGGCCGCGCTCGGCCGGCAGTGGGGGACCTCCCCGACGGCCCGGTGATCGTCGAGCGGGACACCCCCCAGCAGGCCAGTACGTCATGGGTCACCCCGCGACTAGGTGCAGGTCGTGCCGCTGACCATGCACGAGGTCGTCACAGGACGGCCGGGGCCAGCGCCGTACGCAGCCGAGTCAGGAGCCGGGCGCGGGTGGGGCCGATGCTGCCCACCGGCATGCCCAGCCGTGCACTGATCTCCTCGTAGCTCAACGGCGGTGACGCGACCAGCAGCTCCAACAGTCGCTGGTGCCGCTGGGGGAGCTCGCCGAGCGCCTCGCGGACCATGGCTGCCCGCTCCTGCCGCAGGACGTGCGCCTCGGGGTCGTCGGCCCGCCCCGCGACCTGCTCGAGGGCCGTGTGCACGTGCGGGTCCACCGGGCACTCGCGGCTCGCTCGGCGGACGGTCTCCAGGCAGGCTCGGCGCGCGGTCGTCCGCAACCAACCGGCCAGCCGCTCGGGTTCCCGGATCGCGTCGAGGTTCTCCAGCAGCCGCACCCACGTCGTCTGGACGGCGTCGGCGGCTTGTGCGTCGGTCAGCCGGAACCCGCGGACGACCGACCACAGCAGGCGGCTGTACCTGTCGACGATGGCGTCCCAGGCGACCTCGTCGCCGCCCGCGGCCCGCCGGACCAGCTGCGCGGTGATCTCGTGTCCACCGGTCCGGGCAGCGGTGGACTCGCGGCCGTGCGCCACGCCATCGGGACGAGCCCTGCCGGACCCTCCGATCGTCCGGTGCCCGGGCGCGGGCACCGGCGCCGGAGCCGGCCGCCCCGGCCGCGGACGGGAGCTGGGATCCACGGTCGGTGCGGTGCTCTCCGGGCGCCGCGACGCGGAGGCCGGGTGCCCTCGGTGGGGGTGGGTGGTGGACTGCAGCGGGGTGGCGACCATGGAGCACCTCGTCTCCCGAGGCGCGACGGTGCCGCGCACTCCCGGCTTCGTGCCATCGAGCCTGCTGACGCAGCCGTCCGGTGACGATCGAGACGGCCTCCGATCCGCGGGGCGCTGCCCCGGCCCCGGGGATGGGTCGGCGATCTGGTGGCCGAGATGCCAGGCGGTGCATTCCGAGCAGTGAGCCATCCATACGCCGATGGCGTGTCGATGACAGGGACGATTGGCAGATGCGACCCTGACCTGTCCGGGTCGCAATCCGGGAAAGTGTCCAGACATCGGATTCCTCTGTTTCGTGGAAGCGCTCGCTGTGACCGGCGCTCGTGGTCCTGCGGACTTCTTCAGGTTCGTCAGCGCGAATCCGATGCGGCATGGCGTCCGACGGCACAGTTTCGGCACGCGCGAGTAAGGGTCTTGTGCTGGACTCGTAAGGACAGTTGGCCCCCGGGATCCGTCCACAGCTGGGCACACCCGCTCGAGACGGCGTGGTGGTGGAGGCCGCCGTGGGCCGCCCACTTCTCGGCCGAGGATCGGGACGGGGTGACGGGTCAGGTCGGTAAGCTCGGCCAGCCGGGGCTGGTAGCAGTGGTCTCCAGGGAGACTTGCCATGTCGTCACGCTGGGTCTGGGGGCTGGCCGGGGGATCGCCGGTGCGGAGCCGGGAGCCATGGCCAGGTGGCGGTGGGCGGGCATGACGGCGTATCTGGAGGTGTGGAAGCCCTCGGGTGTCGAGCTCGTGCTGCTGGAGACGCGCCGGGTGACGATCGGCCGCAACAGCGGCAATGACGTCCCCCTCGCCCACGACAAGACGGTCTCCGGCCTGCACGCGGTCCTGGAGCCGGTCGGCGGGGGCTGGTGCGTGCAGGACGTCGGTAGCCGCAACGGCACGTTCGTGCGGGGGGAGCGCATCCTGGGGATGTGCACCCTCCGGCACGGTGATGACCTCGCGGTGGGGCGGACGAAGTTGGTGTTCCGAGCGGCGGAGCCGGCAGGGACCACGCGAACCGAGGGGTCAGCGCCGGCGCCGGAGCTGACCCGTCGCGAGCGTGATGTGCTGCGCGCGCTGTGCCGGCCCCTGGTCAGCGGTCAGGTGTTCACCGAGCCGGCGTCCCTGCACGAGATCGCCACCACGTTGGTCGTCACCGAGGCCGCGGTGCAGCAGCACCTGCTGCGGCTCTACGACAAGTTCGGCATCGCCCCCGGCACGGGCAGCCGCCGAGGCCAGCTGGCCAACGAGGCCATCCGCCGCGGCGCGGTGCCCCTCGCCGATCTGTGGGACTCGCCGCCATGACCACCACCGGATCGCTGCCACCCGGTGCTGCGGTCGGCTCGTTCACCGTGGAGGCGCTCATCGGTCGGGCGGGATGGGTGAGGTCTACCGTGCGGTCCACCGTGAACTGGGTCGCCCGGCAGCACTCGAGCTGCTGCTCCCGGCGCTGGCCATGCAGGAGGAGTTCGCCGCCCGATTCGTCCGGGAAGCCCGGGTCATGCAGAGCCTCGACCATCCCGGCATCGCGTACCTGGTCACGGTGTCCGGGTTGACCGACGTCATCACCATCGCCGCCGGCGACCGGTTCAGCCTCGCCCTATGCCGCAACGGACGGGTCACGACATGGGGGGCCAACGAACGCGGCCAGCTCGGTAACGGCACCTTCGACGATCAACCCCTTCCCGTCGACGTCCTCGACCTCACCGAGGTGACCGCCGTCTCGACGTCGACCCAGCACAGCCTCGCACTGCTCGCCGACGGCACGGTCATGGCCTGGGGTTGGAATGCGGAAGGTCAACTCGGCGACGGCACCGCGGATGACCAGGCCGCTCCCGTCGAGGTGTCCAGCGTGACTGCCTGAGAAACGGCGGCGAATCGAACATCACGCGGGTTGCCCGTTCGATGCCGTGTTCCTGATCCCTCCACGGCAGGTGCAGGTGCGGTCCGTCGCATGATCCGACCACACGAAGGTGAGCGGGCTGCTCGCCTCCAGCGAGCCTCAGCCCGGATCACCGTAGATCGCTGCTGTGCAGTGATTTTTGTTGGACCTCGGTGTGAGAGAGGGCTGGGCGTCAGATGGCGATGCCACCAGCACGTCTTACATCGATATGAGAAGCGCCTTACACGCGAGCAACGGAGTCGCTCCACGCACGGGATACTGCACCGGCACGACGGCTGTACATCCTATGGACGTCACAAGGACACCCGTCAGGGGACTTGAGCGCACCAGAGGAGGGTGAGCATGCCAGTCGTTGCTTCTCCCCAGGATTTCAACGAACACGACCTGTACGTGGACCTGCAGTCGGTCTTCGGGCAGTCGCTGTTCCTGAAGTGCGAAGGCTTCAACTTCGCCGGCTCGGTCAAGCTCAAGGCCGCCACCGAGATGGTCGAGGCCGCCGAGCGGGACGGGACCCTGCGACCTGGAGCGTTCCTGGTCGAATCCTCGTCGGGGAACCTGGGCGTGGCGCTGAGCATGATCGCCGCGAGCAAGGGCTACCGGTTCCTGTGCGTCACCGACTCCCGGTGCAACCTGGCGACCCGGCTGCTGATGGAGGCGCTGGGTGCGCAGGTGCACACCATCACCGAGCCCGACCCGGTCACCGGCCTGCTCGGCGCCCGGATGGACTTTATCCGCGCGCTGTGCGCCCGTGACGACCGGTACGTGTGGCTCAACCAGTACACCAACCCCAATGCCTGGAAGGCGCACTACCGCACCACCGGCCCGGCGATCGCCCGGGAGTTCCCGCAGCTGGACGTGCTGTTCGTCGGCGCCGGTACCACCGGCACGCTGATGGGCTGCGCCCGCTACTTCCGCCAGCACCACCCCCACGTGCGGATCGTGGCCGTCGACCCGGTCGGTTCGGTGTCCTTCGGCGCCCCGGCGGCCCGGCGGATGATCCCCGGCCTGGGCATGGGGGTGCGGGCCGCCGCTGCTCGACGAGTCCTACGTCGACGAGGTGATCCACGTCCAGGAGGCCGACGCCATCCGGGCCTGCCACCGCCTGGCTCGGCGTGGGTTCCTGTTCGGCGGCTCCACCGGCACCGTGGTCGGCGGCGCAATCGACTGGTTGACCCGGCACGGCACGCCTGACCTGACGACGGTGGCCATCGCCCCCGACCTCGGGGAGCGCTACCTCGACACGATCTACCAGACCAACTGGGTGGCCGACCTCTACGGTGACGACGTCCTCACCTCCGACGAGCTGGCTGAGGCCTCCCCGGCCGCCTGACCCGTGCCACTGATGCCCCACTCCGATGACTTCCATCACCCGCTGCCCCGGCTGCGGATCGATCCGTTGCTCGATGAGCTGCCACGACGTGCGCAGGCGTACGTAGGCGCACCCAAGGTCGCGGGTCCGAGTCCTGCCAGCCCGGCAGCGGGAGACCGCAGGTCAGGTGCTGTGTCCGGAGAGATCCGGAACGGCCCCTGTCCCCGGTGCGGGGCAGGCGCTCGTTCTCCAGCAGCCGGTCCCGACGCCTGACACGGCACGGACGGCGGGTCGTTCGTCGATCCTGCGGGAGCGGCGTCTCAGGTGCGTGGGTCCGTGCGGACGCGAGCGCGGCCAGGAGGCCCGGCTGTGTGGTCGTGTCGCTCGTCCGCAGCCGGTGGATCCGGCAGTCCCGCCACGACTGCGTCTCCGCCGAGCAGGACAGCCGCACCCCGCGGGACGGTGTTCCCGGCGCACATGCCGCCTGACCAGGTGGACGCCGTGCTCGCCGAGGACCTGGAGAGGGCCGTCGTGCCGGGGTGGGCTGCGCCGGGCCGGTCGACCGACGTGCACGGGCGAGTCAGGCGTCGATCCGGAGGTCGCTGAGCGGCTTCGAGCAGCAGATGAGCAGCTTGTTCTGCGCGATCTCACGCGGCCGGATCCCGCCCTGGTGCTGCATGTCCACGGTGCCGGAGAGCACGGTCGTCTTGCAGGTGCCGCACATGCCCTGGCCGCAGGACGAGGGAGGGGTCAACCCAGCCTCGTACGCGGCGTCCAGGACGTTCTCGTCGGCGCGGCAGCGGAACGTCCGACCGCTGCGGACGAACTCGACGGAGTAGGCGGCGGTCTGCGCTTCGGCGCTCGGCGGCTGGGATCGGTCGGCACCGGCGGAGTCCGCCGGCGTGGGAGCCGCCTCTACCGTGAGCTCCTCGAACGAGAACGACTCCTCGTGGTACCGCGTCATGTCGAAGCCCGCCGCGACGAGCATCCGGCGGACCGCGGCCATGTACGGGGCGGGTCCGCAGCAGAACACCTCGCGCTCGTGGAGGTCGGGCGCGAGCACCCGCAGCATCTCGCCGCTCAGGAAGCCCCGCAGTCCGACCCACGGCTCCCGAGGGGAGTCCCGTTCGCAGACGTGGGCGACGCGGATGGTGGGCGCCATGCTCGCCATCACGTCGAGCTCGCGCTGGAAGATGATGTCGGACGGCGTCCGCGCACTGTGCACGAACAGGACGTCGGTGTCCGAGCCGAGGTCGTACAGCGTGCGCGTCATGGACATGAGCGGGGTGACGCCGCTGCCTGCCGACAGGAACAGGTACTTGCCTGCCGGATGGCGTGCGGGCGAGAAGAGCCCGAACGGTCCGTCCGCCGAGACGCGCTGGCCGGGCCCCATGGTGTCGTGCAGCCAGTTGGAGACGAGCCCTTCGGGCTGTCGTTTGACCGTGATCCCGATCAGGTGGGGCCGCGTCGGTGGCGTGGAGATCGTGTAGCACCGGTCGACAGCGCGGCCGCCGATCTGCAGTCGCAGCGTGATGAACTGGCCGGGGTCGTAGTGGAACAGCGCGGGGTCCTCGGACCCGAACAGGAACGTCTTGACGTCGTGGGTGACGTCGAGGACCTGCCGGCACACCAGCGTGGAGTCGTCCGTCTCTCCCCAGACCGGGAGCAGGGACGGGTGGGCCGTCAGACCGACGTGCCCGCCAGCGGGGGACGGCGCCGGCGGACCTGCATCCAGTACCGCCACGGGGCTGGGGGGCGCGGTCATCGGAAAGCCTCTCGACGTGCTGGCTCGGGTACCGGGTGTGTCGGCCGGCGACGGGCGGGGTGAGCAGGGTCGGGCGCAGGCCCGGGTCGGGCCGCCGCGTGGCAGGGGCCGCACGGCGTCGGGTCAGAGGGCCCGGGCGCGCTCCCGCCTCTGGTGGAGTGCTGACTCGATGCGGCCGGCCGCGCGCGTCAGGTGGTCGGCCGCTCGTCGCGCCCGGCGCCCATCCAGTCGCTGCGTGGGGCCGCTGACGGTGAGCACGCCGACGAGCTCGCCGACCTGCCCGTAGATGCCCGTCGCGACGCCCGACAGGCCTTCTTCTGCCTCGTCCACGGAGAGGGCGTGCCCTCGCTCGCGGACGCGGCCGAGGTCGATGCGCAGCTCGTCGGCCGCGGTGATCGTCGAGGGGGTGAGACGCACGAGCGGCTCGCGGAGGAAGCGCTCGAGCTGCTCGTCGTCGAACGTGGCGAGCAGCACCTTCCCGCTCGCGCTGGCGTGCAGCGGGAACCGCTGTCCGACCCAGGATCCCGGTCGCAGGTGGTGGGGCGCGTCGACCTGGTGCACCAGGTCCAGGCCTCCGTCGGGGGCCACCACGCTCAGCGTCCCGGTCTCCCTGACCGCGGCCACCAGCTCAGCGATGACCGGGCGAGCTGCCTCCAGGAGGAGGAGCCCTTCGTCGGTGTTCCGGGCCAGGCGCAGCAGCTCCGGCCCCAGGAGCACCCGGTCGTCACCGGCGACCCGGAGCAGGAAGCCCTCCTGTTCCAGCGTCTGGATCATCCGGAGCGCCGTGGCACGCGGGAGCCCGGCAGCCCGGGCCAGCGACGAGACGTTCGCCCTGTGGTCGTCGGCGGTCGCGCGGAGGAGGGTGATCGCCTTCCTGACCGACTGGTTGAGCTTGGCTCCTTCATCGCCGGTCCTCGTGCGGCCACGAGGTCCTGGGCTCGGCAGCGCCGATGGCCTCGTCCGGCCTTCCGTCTCGTCCATGTCCCACCTCTGCGGTTCTGCGGCCTCGACCGTCGATGTGTCCCTAGCGGGACAGGTGAGCGGCCAGCCGGGAGACGTACCAGGTGACGAAGGCATCGACGTCCCCTTCGACCGTCGAGTACGGGCCCGGCCGGTAGCCGGGGTCCTCGACGCCCTTCTGGGTGCGGGCCACCAGGGTCCCGTCCTGCTGGTTCGTCGCCTGCCAGACCCGGGTCAGGGTGGCCACGTCGTAGTCCAGGCCCTCCACCGCGTCCGGGTGGACCAGCCAGGTCGTCCGCAGGAGGGTCCGGTCCGGGGCGAGCGGCAGCACGGAGAACACCACCGCGTGGTCGGCCAGCATGTGGAACCACGAGTTCGGCTGCATGTGCAGGGACAGGTCGCCGAACCGGTCCGTGGTCATGGACCCCATGAGCCTGCTGCACACCGACTCGCCGTTCGTGTTGAACGACTTGCCGGCACCGTCGAGCGGGGCGTGGGAGAGCTGGAACCCCGTGGCGCGTGTGTCGAGTTCCCGAGCTCCCTCGAGGGGGAAGCCCTGCCGGACGCACGCCGACCGGAGTGCGGCGGAGGCCTGGTGGTAGCGCTGGTAGGCCGGCCGCAGCCGCGGCGGGACGTCCTCGGCGGTGTAGCCGAACAGGGGGAAGTAGGCGCTCACCAGCTCGGGGTGGCCGTCGCAGTGGTAGCACTCACGGTTGTTCTCCATGACGAGCTTCCAGTTGCCGGTCTCGACGATGTCGCTCTGATGGGCGACCTTCGCCTGGCGCAGGCCGTACGGGGCCAGGAAGGGCTCGATGCGCGCGGCGACCTCGTCGAAGTCCGCCGGCGGGTCATCGGCGAGGCACAGGAACACGAGACCGCCGATGCTGCGCACCTGGACCGGCCTGAGGCTGAAGCAGCTGCGGTCGAACGAGGCCGGCTGGTTGTCGGCGTGCATCAGTCGACCGTCGACGCCGTAGGTCCAGTGGTGGTAGGGGCAGACGAGGTTCCCCACGCTGCCCCGGGGCTCGTCGAGCAGCCGCGATCCCCGGTGCCGGCACACGTTGTGGAAGGCCCGCAGCTCTTCGTCGTCGTCCCGGACGATGATGACGGAGTAGCTGCCCACCGCGACGGTGACGAAGTCGCCGGGTTCGGGGAGCTCCGCCTCTGCGGCCGCGAAGAGCCAGTGCCTGGCGAAGATCGCGCTCACGTCCAGGTCGAAGACCTCCTGGCTCGTGTAGAAGGGCGCCTCCAGGCTGTACCCGGGCACACGACGCTCCACCAGGTCGACCAGGTCGTGTCCGGTGGGGCGCTCCAGCTGCATGGTCATGGTGCGTCTCCTGGGGGAGGGGACGAGCTCGCTGATCGCGGTGCGGGTGCCGCGTCGACCTGCCCGGTCAGCCGGCGCCGTGGTCACCACTTAGTGGATGGGCATGTCCACCAGGTGAGTGGTAGCACGCCGTCTCGGGGTGAGTCAACAGCTCGGGGAGCCCGTCAGACGCCGGACAGGCGCTCGTCGTGCGGTGCGTGGCTGAGCAGCTCCACGCCGCCCTCCGTCACGAGGACCTGTTCCTCCAGCTTCAGCCCCTCGGCCTCTCCTTCGACCCCCAGGTACGCCTCGACGCTGAACACCATCCCGGCCTCGATCTGGCCGGCGTGGTGGTCCTCGAAGACGATGACCGGGTACTCGTCGCTCAGCCCGCTGCCGTGGGCGATGAACGGATACCGCTGCGGGTGGTAGGCACGGGGAAGGCGACTGCTGAGTCGTTCGCCCACTTCGTCGAAGGCGGCCCCCGGCGTCAACTCACCGGTGATCTCCTCGAGGAAGGCCTCGGCATCCGCGTACAACCTCTGCTGCCGAGCGGTGGGCTTGGTGCAGTCGACCAGGTACGTGCGGGACACGTCTGCGAGGTAGCCGGCCGGACCGATGAGGTCGGTGTCGAAGGAGACCAGGTCGCCGGAGTCGATGCGGCGATCGCTGGCCTCGCGGAACCAGGGGTTCGTCCGCGGTCCGGACGACAGCAGGCGCGCCTCGACGTACTCGCCCCCCAGGGCGAACGCTCGGCCGGTGAACAGCGCCCACGCCTCGTTCTCGGTCATGCCCGGCCGGAGGGCCTCGTGCAGGTGGGTGACCGCCGCGTCGCAGGCGCGAACCGATCGGCGGATGAGCTCGATCTCCGCCGTCCCCTTCGTGGCGCGCGCCTGTTCGATCGCCAGCTGCGCTGGTTCGAGGTGCAGACCGGCCTCCTGGAGAGCCAGGAACCCGTACGTGTCGAGTCTGTCCACCCCGATCCGGGCGTCCCGGACCCCGCGCTCCTGCAGGACGTCGGCCACCTCTGCCGCGAACCGCTCGGCTCGGCCCTGGGCGCGCTCCGCAGACCCGAAGACCGACCAGCTCGTCGCCGTCCGTGTCTCGACGTGCGGATGGGGGGACACCAGCTCGGCCGGAGCCGACGCGTACTCCCACAGGATCGGTTCGCCCTCGGCCGGCACCAGCATGTAGCGGTCGATCACGTGCATCGTCCAGACCGGCATGGTGGAGGTCCCGGAGGCGTACCGGATGTTGACGGGATCCACGAGCAGCGCAGCGGCCAGGTCATGGCGGTGCAGCGCGTCGCGGGTGCGGACGAGCGCGTGTTCCACTGCCCCGCGGACCAGTGCGGCGTCCACCTCCGGCTGTGCCTCGCGGGTCCGGGCCGGCGCGACCGACCGCGGCACGTCGTACCTGGGTCGGGTGGCCCGGCCGGACGACGCGCCCGGTGTGCTGATCACGAGCGGCTCCCCACAGCAGGTGCTCGGCAGGGGTCTACTCGGTCGGGCACCGCTCCGGCTGGAGGGCTGCGCGGGGCGGTGCGTCGACCACCGGCTCGGAGCCGGCGGCGGTGCGGCCGAGCAGGCTGCGCCCCGGCCGTGCAGCCGGACAGGACGAGGCGCGGCCCTGCCGGTGCGCAGCCGGTGGCTGCACTCGTCAGATCGGTGTTCGTGACGCCGTCGCTTCGCGGGTGGGCGCGGCGGCGCCGTTCTCGGGGCCGGTCGGGGTCGGCGGCTGGGCCGAGTCCGGTTGCTGGACCGTGTTCGATCGCATCTCCGCGACCACCGTGCGGACACCGGGCGGGACCGTGGTGACCACCGGCTCGCTGCGCAGTTGCTTGAGCAGGCTGTAGCAGACACCGAGCATGACGACCAGGAACGGGACGCCGAACACGATGACCGTGGTCTGGATCGCGTCCAGACCCCCGGCGAGCAGGAGGGCGATCGCGACCGCGCCGATCATCGATCCCCAGGTGACGACCAGCCAGGTCCGGGGGTGCAGCGAGCCGCCCTGGGAGAGCATCCCGAGGACCAGGGACGCCGCGTCGGCGCCGGCGACGTAGAACAGCATGATCAGGACGACGACTAGCACCGCGGTGAGGGTCGAGAACGGCATGGCGTCGAGCAACGTGAACAGGGTGTTCTCGACACCCGTGGCCAGCGAGCCGGCCATGTCGGTGACCCCGCTCAGCTGGAACCGGATGGCGGTGCCACCCATCACCACGAACCAGATCGTGCTGACGAGCGTCGGGACGATCAACACGCAGATCACGAACTCGCGGATGGTGCGCCCCCGCGAGATCCGGGCCATGAAGGTGCCCACGAACGGCGCCCACGACATCCACCACGCCCAGTAGAAGATCGTCCAGCCGGCGAGCCACTCGCGGCCACCGTTGGCACCGGTGCGGAACGACATGGGCACGAAGTGGGCCAGGTAACCGCCGAAGGACTCGACGAACGTGTTCATCAGGAAGATCGTGGGCCCGAAGGCGAACACGAAGACCAGGACCGCGACGGCCAACCCGGCGTTGATGTTCGCCATCCACTTGACGCCCCGCTCGGTCCCGCTGACCGCGGACACCACGAACAGGGCGGTCAGCACGACGATCACCACGATCGACACCGTGTTGCTCTGGGGGGCGTCGAAGACCCGCGTCAGCCCGCTGTTGATCTGGAGGGCGCCCAGCCCCAGGGACGTCGCTGCCCCGAAGGTGGTGATGAACAGACCGAAGATGTCGACGGCCCGGCGGGCAGGGTGCGCGGGGTCCTTCCGGGGGAAGACGATCGAGCTGAGCAGGTTGGGCAGGCCCTTGCGGAACGTCGCGTAGGCCAGGGCGAGCCCGACGACGCCGTACAGCGCCCACGGGTGCAGCCCCCAGTGGAAGATCGTGTACTCCATGCCGAGCTGGGCCGACTCCGGCGTCGCGGGCTCGGCGAGTCCCAGCGGCGGGGTGAGCAGGTGCGACAGCGGCTCGGCGACGCCCCAGAAGATCAGCCCGATGCCCATGCCGGTGGCGAACATCATGGAGATCCAGGAAACGGTGCTGAACTCCGGGCGCTCGTCGTCGCGGCCCAACCGGATCCGCCCGTAGCGCGAGATCGCGAGCAGCAGCATGAGCGCGACGAAGCCGACGGTCACGAGCACGTACACCCAGCCGGTGGCGTCGATCATCTTAGCCAGGACCGTCGAGGCCGCGGTGGCCAGCGAGCCCGGTGAGATCACCCCCCACAGCACGAACGCCAGGGTCAGGGCGAGGCCGGCGATGAAGACGGTCCGGTCGACCGGCTGGTCCACGTCGGCGGCTCGCGGGTGCGTCCGGTCGTCATCGGGCGCGGCGTGGACGAACCGCTCGGTGACGACGACCGTCTCCTCGACCGTCATGTCGCCGTCGGCCGCTCGGGCGGGCATCCGGTGATCGGGGTCGTCGGGGCTCATGAGACACCTTCCGTTCCGCAGAGCGCTCCGTCGCGCCGTACGAAACAGTGTGAGTTGGACCACTGTCAACGGTCAGCCGGTCGAACCCTGCACGGATCCCCGGCGCCTCCCCGCACCGAGGCGCCGGACCCGCCCGTGACAGCCGCCCGGGTCGTCCTCGACTGCTCACGACCTCCTGGTCGGCCGCGATCTGGTGGCCTCGAGCTGTCCGAGCATGTAGGTGGCGGCATCGTCGATCTTGACGCGCCACCGTTCCACCGCGACCTCGCCGTTCCCGGAGTCGATCGCCTCGAAGATGGCGCGATCGTCCTGCAGGATCGCGTCGATCGGATACGCGTAGTCCAGCCCCATCACGGCGATGAACATGCGCAGGTGGTCCGCCAGGACCTCCAGCATGGGTGCGATGCGGACCAGGCCCGAGGCTTCGGCGAGGGCGTTCTGGAAGGCGATGTCCGCCTCGCCTGTCCGGTGGACGTCGCCGGTCGCGGCGCACCGCTCCAGCGCGTCCAGCGACTCCGCGACCGACTGCCGCTCCTGCGCAGACCACCGGACGGCGGCTCGGATCACCAGGGCTCCCAGCGCGCGCCGAGCGGCGTACGTCTCGACGACGTCGTTCGTCGTCAGGACGGGGACCACCGCCGCATGCCCCGTCGTGATCGTGAGCAGGCCGTCCCTCTCCAGGAGTCGCATCGCCGCCCTGACCTGAGCCCGCGACGTCCGCAACCGACCCGCCAGGGAGCGTTCGGTGACGCGGTCACCACCGGCGAGCCGGCCTTCCGCGATGCCCTGGCGGATGGTCAGGACGATCTCGTCGGCAAGAGCTCGTTCCGGTCCCAGGTGACGCGCGGCGGACCGGGTCGCGGGTCCGCGGCCTCCTCCCGCCCGGGGTGCGGGACGCACCCAGGTGAACGCACGGCGGGGCGCTCGCGCCCACGCGCGCAGGTCGTTCTCCAGCTGCAGTGCCGAAGCGGGGGGGAGCAGCGCCCCCCAGTCGACGAAGAGCGGGAAGAGGGACAGCCACTCGCCGAGATCCCGGCACACCCTCCGAACCGACACCTCGGCCGGCACCGGCGCCTCCGCGGACGCGAGGGCCATCAGGGTCGCGTCCGGGTCAGCAGCGGCCACCACCTCGTCCCAGAACGGACCCGTGTCGGCAGCGGAGGTCGCCGGGACCTCAGGGCGGACCAGGTCGGAGGCCAGGACCGCACGCAGTGATCGGTGCACCGCCGGGTCGACGCGTGCCGGTGGAGCAGGGTCCTCCCGCCGGGGAACGGGCGTGAGCTGGACGGCCAGGACGGCGTACTGCGACGTCACCAGGAGGCCGAGGACGGCCGGCTGACGCCCGGTCGTCGCGGCGGTCAGGTCATCGCTGACCGCGGTACCGGACCGCATGGCCTCCCAGGCGCGCGCCACGAAGGACTGGCTGACGCCGAGGGCGGCAGCGATCGAGCGGCTGGACCACTTGGTGGTGGGCATCCAGAGGGGGGCGGTGAGGGCAGCGAGCCGCAACTCCTCCGTCGTCCGGCGTCGGTGGGCGGGCCGGCTCAGCTGCGCCGCCCCGCCTGTGCGGTAGCGCCGAGCCCACTTGGCGGCCGTCTGCCTGGTGACGCCGTGTGCCCGGGCAGCGCGCGCAGGCCCGAGCGACAGCACGTCCTGCACCAGTCGTGCGCGCAGACGTACCGCCTCGTCGACGTCCCGCGCGAGGTCCTCGAGCTGCGGATCGCTCACCTGACTCCTCGAGCGTGGAGTGCAGAGTGTAACTCGACAACTCGCTCCCGGTACGAGTCCGGGCGCGGTACTACCGGACCGGCGGACACCGCTGCACTCTTGCCTCCCGACGCGACCGAGGGCCGCCGGCAGCCCCTGCGATGGGCACCGTCCACCGAGCAGGAACTGGTCGAGGGGCCGTCGACGTCGCGACCGTGCCGACTCCTCCGACGAGGCAGGAAGCGCGGAGGAGAGGTCGGGGAGACGCCATCGGCCGCCGTTGCTCCTGGAGGCACCCGTGCAGTCCGCAGACCCGTTGATGAGTCCCTTCACGCTCAAGGGCGTTCCGCTGCGCAACCGGATCGTCAGCACCTCCCACGAGCCCGCCTACAGCGAGGACGGGCTCCCGGGGGACCGGTACCGGGCCTACCACGTCGAGAAGGCGCGAGGCGGGGTCGGGCTCACGATGATCGGCGGCAGCGCCATCGTCAGCCCGGAGAGCGCACCGGCCTTCGGCAACCTGCAGCTGTTCAAGGACGAAGCGGTCCCGCTGCTGCGTCGTCTCGCGGACGAGGTCCACGAGCACGGCGCTGCGGTCATGACCCAGCTGACCCACCTCGGCCACCGGACGAGCAACTACACCCACGACTGGCTGCCGGCGCTGTCGGTCAGCGCCCTCCGGGAGTCGGCGCACCGGGCGTTCACGCGGCCGGCGGACCGCTGGGATCTCGACCGCATCGTCCGGGACTTCGCCGACGCGGCCGTGCGCTGCAAGGACGGGGGACTGGACGGCATCGAGCTCATGGCGTACGGGCACCTGCTGGACGCCTTCTGGACCCCGGCCCGGAACCGCCGCGAGGACGAGTACGGAGGATCCTTCGAGAACCGGATGCGCTTCCCGCTCCAGGTCGTCCGGGCCATCCGCGCCGCCGTCGGTGAGCAGTTCGTCGTCGGCGTCCGCATGACCTTCGACGAGGGACGCAGGGAGGGTCTGCAGACCGACGAGGCGCTGCGGATCGCGAACGCCCTCACCGGTGCGGGCATCGACTTCTTCAGCGTCATCAAGGGGTTCATCGACACGGACGCCGAGCTGGCACAGGTGATCCCGCCGATGGGCACGCCGGCGGCGCCGCACCTCGCGTTCACCGGCTGGGTGAAGCAGAACGTCGACGTCCCGGTGATGCACGCCGCCAAGATCGGTGACGTGGCGACTGCTCGGTACGCCGTCACCGAGGGCCTCGTGGACCTGGTCGGGATGACCCGGGCGTTGATCGCGGACCCCCACCTGCCGAACAAGGTCGCCGCCCGGCAGGTGGACCGGATCCGCCCGTGCGTCGGCGCCAACATGTGCATCGACGGCATCTACAGCTCCGGTGCGGCCTACTGCGCCCACAACCCGTCGACCGGCCGGGAGCTGCGCCTCCCGCACACCGTCCGCAAGGCGGCCGAGCGGAAGAGGGCCGCAGTCGTCGGCGGTGGGCCCGCGGGACTGGAAGCCGCGAGAACGCTCGCCGAACGGGGGCACGAGGTCGTCCTCTTCGAGGCGAACCCGAGCCTGGGCGGGCAGATCGCCCTCGCGGCGAAGTCCCCGCGGCGGCGTGACCTGATCGGGATCGTCGACTGGCGGATCGAGGAGTGCAAGCGGCTGGGTGTCCACCTCGAGCTCAACCACCTCGTGGAGCCGGACGAGCTCGTCAACGGGGCCTTCGACGTCATCGTGGTCGCGACCGGTGGTCTGCCCGACGTCGAGGTCGCCGAGGGCAGCCACCTCGCGATCGACTCCTGGGACGTCATGTCGGGAGCGGTCAAGCCCACCGGCGACGTGCTCGTCTACGACGACCACGGGGGGCACCAGGCGCTCGACGCGATCGAGGTCATCGCGCCCGCCGCGGCCTCGGTGGAGCTGGTCACCCCGGAGCGGACCGTCTCACCCGACGTCGGTGCGCTCACGATGGCCGGCTACCTGCAGATGCTCGCTGAGCACGACGTGACGATGACGCCTGCCCACCGCCTGGTCCGTGTCGAACGATCCGACGGGCGGCTCAAGGCGACGTTCGCCGTGGACGGTGCTCGGCGGTCGATCGAGCGGTACGCCGACACGATCGTGATCGAGCACGGGACGCTGCCCGTGACCGACGTCTACGACGCGCTCGTGGACGCGTCGACCAACTGCGGCGAGATCGACACGAAGGAGCTGTTGGCGCTGTCGCCCCAGTCCCCGACCCACAACGAGGACGGCCGCTTCCGCATCTACCGCGTGGGCGATGCGGTGAGCAGCCGCAACATCCACGCGGCCGTCCTCGACTCCTTCCGCCTGTGCAGCGCGATCTGACCCTCCTCCGTCGCCTCTCCGTCGATGCAGGTCGGGAGCATGTCGGCGGGCGGGCGCGGGCGACGACGCGTGTGCGCGTCACCTGTCGAGGGGACTGGTCGCTGCCAGCGGCGCACAGTCGATCGCCCGGGTCGTGACGCGGGACGGAGCAGCTCGCATGTCCTTGCCGAAGACGATGGCCGCCGTTCTGCTCACCGGACACGGCGGGCTGGAGGAGCTCGAGTACCGGACGGACGTCCCCGTTCCTCACCCCGGGAGGGGTGAGGTGCTCATCCAGGTCGCCGCAGCCGGGATCAACAACACGGACGTGAACACGCGGATCGGGTGGTACTCGAAGGCCAGCACCTCCGGGACCGGAGAAGGCGGGGCAGCGGGTGTCGACGCCGTCGAGAGCGTCGACGCCACGTGGGCGGGGACGGCGCTCGAGTTCCCGCGGATCCAGGGTGCGGACGTCTGTGGTCGCGTCGTCGACGTGGGGGAGGGGGTCTCCCGCGACCGCATCGGCGAGCGGGTCCTCGTCCGCACCATGCTCCGCACCCCGGTCGGCCACCGGCCGTTCGAGTGCTGGACCTCCGGCAGCGAGTGTGACGGCGGGTCCGCGCAGTTCACGGTGGCTCCCTCCCGCGAGACGTACGCCGTTCGCAGTGACTGGAGCGACGAGGAACTCGCTGCGCTGCCGTGCGCCTACTCCACCGCGGAGAACATGCTCCACCGGGCCGCGGTGGCGTCGGAGCGGGTGCTGGTGACCGGCGCCTCGAGGGGAGTGGGGTTGGCCGCGGTCCAGCTCGCCAAGCGCCGGGGCGCGACGGTCGTCGCGGTGTGCTCGGCGTCGAAGGCCGCCGACGTGCTCGCAGGAGGCGCTGACCGGACCGTCGACCGGGACGCGGACCTGGTCGACGCCCTCGGCAGGGCGACCGTCGACGTGGTGATCGACGTCGTCGGCGGCCCCCGCTGCGCGCAGCTGCTGGACCTCCTGCGGCCAGGCGGTCGGTACGCCGTCTCGGGCGCCGTCGGAGGGCCGATCGCGGAGATCGACCTGCGAACGCTGTACCTCGAGGACCTCGCGCTCTTCGGCTGCACGTTCCAGGAGGACGAGGTCTTCGAGAACCTCATCGAGTACGTCGAACGCGGCGAGGTCCGACCGGTCGTCTCGCGCACGTACCCCCTGGCGGAGATCGCCTCCGCGCAGGAGGCCTTCCTGACGGAGGGGCACATCGGGAAGCTGGTGCTCGTCCCACCCGGCCCGGCTGCCTGAACGACTCCCGCCCGTCGGCTCTCCCGTCGGGGTGGACGAAGGGTGGCCCCCACCCGCGGGTGTCGTCTCCCGTGCCGGGTGCCTCGACCGTGATGACCCGGGCGCCGAGGTCGCCGAGCATCGTCCCGGCGTGCGGCCCGGCGAGGGCTCGGGAGAGGTCCACGACGAGCGTGCCGGGGAGCGGCCCGGGTGCAGTGCCGGTCATGGTGTGCACCTCAGAGCCAGCCGGGAACCGCGAGCACGGCCCAGACGAGGAGTGGGCCGGCGAGCGTCACGAGGACGCTGTGGTAGAGGACCTGCTTGTAGTACTTCTCCTCGGTGATGGTGTCCGGCCGGTTGGCGACCATGAGCGCCCCGTTCGTGGAGAAGGGGCTGACGTCGACGATCGTCGAGGACGCGGCGAGGGCGGCGACGACGGCGACGGCGCTGACCTCGCCGGTGGCGATCAGCGGGATCGCGATCGGGACGATGATGGGCAGCAGCGCTGTCGACGAGGCGAACGCCGAGGTGATGCCGCCGACGTAGCAGAGGACGAGGGCGCCGATGAGGACGGTGCCCAGGCCGGCCGCCCAGGTGCCCACCGCCTCGGGCGCGCCGGCGGCGCTGAGGATGGCCGCGAAGCAGCTGACGCCCGCGACCAGCAGCACGGTCGGCCACGCGATCTGCTTGATGGCACCCTTCTGCTCCTCGGGGAACAGGGCGGTCAGGAGAACCGCGGCGGTGATCGCGGCGAACCCGATGTTGCGGTCGAACGCGAGCGCGACGACCGCGACGGCGGCGAACGCGACGAGCGTGATGACCTGGTCGCTGAGACGCCGGCGGGCGACCGTCGTGTGCCCGCGGGTCTCGGTGACCGTGCCCCCGCCCGGGGCCGCCGCCGGAGCGCCACCCCTGGACGCGCCGGCCGGGACGACGTCGCCGGGTTCGGGCTGCTTGCCGTCGCCGGGTTCCTCGGAGCCGATGCGGCGGGACGCCAACTGGCGGCCCCCGAGCGCGAGGAAGAGCGCGATGGCGATGGCCAGGTTGACCAGCAGGCTGGAGAGGAAGATCGCTCCCTCGTCGACGGGCAGGTCGTTCTCGGCCATGACGGAGTTGGTGATGACCCCGTAGATGCTGATCGGGGAGAACCCGCCCGCATGGGCGCCGTGGACGACGAGCATGCCCATCATCAGCGGGCTGATGCGGTAGCGGCCGGCGAACCCGAGCGCGATCGGGCCGACGATCGCGCAGGCCGCCGGGCTGGCGGCGCCGATCGCGGTGAGCACCGCGGTCACGGCGAACATGACCCAGGGGATCAGCGCCACCCGGCCGCCGACCGCGCGCACGGCCCCCCGCACGATCAGGTCGACGGTCCCGTTGTTGCGGGCGATGGCGAACAGGTAGGTGACGCCGACGAGCGTGAGGTTGAGATCGCCGTTGATGCCGTCGACGATCTCTCACTCGTCGAGGCCCAGCGCGTACATCCCCACGCCCCAGGCGGCGACGAAACCGAGCGCGCCCATGTTGATCGGCAGGACGGTGCCGACGACGAACAACGCGACGAGGGCGAGGATCGAGACCAGCTCAGGTGACATGTGCGGTCCTCGGGTCGGGACTGGGAGGAGCCCGGGGGCATGGCCACTGACTGTGGCGCCCCTCACTCGGTGGCTCAGTGGTCTAGCCAATAACATCGGGACACCTGTCAATAGACTGGTGTCATGTCTGTGGGCGGCACCTTCCGGCCGGTCTCCCGGCCGCGCCTGTACGAGCAGGTCGTGAGCGAGATCGAGGCCTGGATCGCCGAGAACGGCCTCGAGGTCGGTGCCCGTCTGCCGCCGGAGCGGGAGCTCGCCGCCAAGCTCGGCGTCAGCCGGGCGACCCTGAGCCAGGCGCTGGTGGCGATGGAGGTCGTCGGCGTGGTCTCGGTGCGGCACGGCGACGGTGTCGTCCTCGTCGAGCCCGCCGGGTCGACCAAGGTCGTCAACGCTCTGCGGCGGCACGCCCAGCAGTTGCCCGAGATCATCGAGGCGCGCGATGCGCTCGAGACCAAGCTGGCCGCGCTCGCCGCCGAGCGGCGGACCGACAGTGATCTCGCCGCCATGGACGAGGCCCTGGAGTCCATGGAGAGCGACATCGCCTCCGGAGGACGAGGCGTCGAGGGGGACGAACGGTTCCATGCCGCGGTGACAGCCGCCGGCCACTCGCCGCTGCTGGCCAAGCTCATGGTCGAGATCAGCGATCTGATCAGGGAGACGCGGATCGCGTCGCTGGCTCAGCCGGACCGGCCCGCCAGATCACTCCAGGGCCACAGGGCGATCGCCGACGCCATCCGGGCGCGTGACGCCGCAGCAGCCGCACTGGCGATGCAGCAACACGTCGCGATGGTCAGCGACGTGGCCCACCTCAAGGGCTAGCGAGCAGACCGACCTGCAGGTCGGCGGTCTCGTCCTCGCGGGCGCCGGTCACCCACCACTCCACGGCGTCGGACCCGCTGCGGGCGAGGTCGTGGACCGGACCCCGTTGCGCCGCACGACCTCGGCCGCTTCGTCGTCCAGGGCCTCGGGCGAGCACGGGCTCCACCTGGAGGGCGTTGCCGTCGACCACCGTGCCGACGCCCGCGCGGTCCGACGGGCGGCTCAGCCGAGACGGGCCTCCACCGCCGCGAGGCCGCCTGCGTAGAGGGCGCCCGCCAGCAGGTCGTCCATGGCCTTCTCGTCCTCGGGTTCGCAGTCGTACGTGCTCCACCATTCGACGAAGCTCGCGCCCCCTGGGTGACGGGGCTGACGCGGATGGTCGAGTAGTACCTGGTGAACGGGAAAGGTCCCTCCAGCAGGTGATACGTGTAGCTGCGATCGAGATCGCTCAGAGCGACCAGCCGCTCCCGCACCAGCGAGCCGTCGTTCAGCGTCAGCTTCCGCTCGCAGCCGACCTGATCGGCGGGCTTCCCGTCCAGGATCTCGCTCGCGGTGACGGCGTCGACGAAGTCCGGCGTGCGGTTGAAGTCGCGGAGGAAGTCCCAGACGGTGTCGGGATCGGCACCGATGACGGAGCTGGTGTACGAGCGCGGCATCGTCCACTCCTGAGAGGTCGCGGCGCGGGGAGCATCGGGTGCAGGGAACCCCGCGTAGTGTGCTGCGCCAGGCGGCACGACGTCGACCGGTCCCGAACGGGTTGCACGACCCGCTCCGTGCGCTTGCTCGGGCGAACGGGCGCGGGTCCGCCGGACA
Source organism: Geodermatophilus siccatus (assembly GCF_900103785.1). Taxonomy (GTDB): domain Bacteria; phylum Actinomycetota; class Actinomycetes; order Mycobacteriales; family Geodermatophilaceae; genus Geodermatophilus; species Geodermatophilus siccatus. The sequence goes on from NZ_FNHE01000002.1 coordinate 20,946, forward strand.
CGACGCGGTCCTCCGACACCTCTCCGCAGGTCAGGGACCGGCGCACATGAGCGGCCTGGTCCTCCACCGTCACCGCCCTGGTGAGCCGCCGGCGCTGCGTCCGCGTCTGCGTAGGGCCGCCGCCGCGCCGGTCAGAGCCACTCCGGGGCACGGTGGTCGCCGGGTCCACCGGTCCGAGGGGGACGGTTGCGGTGCTGCCTATCCGTTGCTGTAGATCCGGTTCGGATCGATCAGCACGGCGGTGCGCCGTTGCTCGGCCATGACCCGGTCGTACTCCTCCCAGTCGTCGTGCCGGCCGCCGGCTGCGGTGAACACCGCGCGCAGCAGCAGGCGGAGCTGGTCGGCGTGGGTCAGCCACGGCTGCGGGTCGTCGGGCCCGGCCAGCTGCGCCCGTCCTTCCACGGTCGCCCACTGCCAGCCGTGCCGGAAGGTCACGGTCACCTGCGGGCGGGCGCGGAGGTTGGCCAGCTTGACCCGGCCGTAGGTGACGAAGGCCAGCGCCGGCCGTCCGGTCGCCGGATGGGCGAGGATCCCGGCGTTGACCACCGAGGCCTGGATGGTCGAGTCGGCCCGCAGCGTGGAGACGACCGCGAGGTGGTGTTCGGTGGCGGCGAGGGCCGCGACGTCGTCGAGGGTGGTCACACCCAGACCATCGCACCGGCGCCAGGGCGGCTCAGGTCGGCTGCTCGGGTTCGACGAACCGGCCACGGCCGTGGGCGGAGTGGGTGCCAGGCGTCCGGCGGGTCGGCACGAGCCCTGTCGGTGGTCGCCGTCGACGGCCCGCGGGGGAGTTCGCGGCTGCGGGACCCTGTCGGTGAGGCGGCCTGGGGGACGGCGGTGCACCGCCATGAACGCGATGGTGACGGCCTGCTGGTGCGGGGATCGGGGTGCGGGTGCCCTCGGTCCGAGTCCTTCATCGGTCAGGCCGTTCCTCCGTCCGGGAGTGGCCTGAGCGGCTCACGGCTTGACGCCGTAGCGACTGACGAGATCCGCAACGCGGTCCCAGTGGAAGGTCACGCCGTAACGAGCATGGTGTGCTTCCAGGGCCTCGCGCCGCTCCTGTTCGGTCATCGCGGAGTCGGCGAAGATCACGCCGACCTCGTCGTAGTAGCGAGCGAACGTCGCCGGCACGTGCAGCTCCATCACCCGCGCGGGCTCGCCGCCGGGGTTCCAGAAGGCGTGCGACACCCCGCGAGGCTTGATCACGTAGCTGCCGGCATCGGCCGTGACGATGTCCTCACCCACCTGGAACACCACTCTCCCGGAGATGACGTAGGAGCACTCGTCCTCACGGGTGTGGGTGTGCGGCGGGACGAGCGCACCGGGAGCGACTTGACCTTCCATGATGAGCAGACGACCGCCGAGATGGTGTGCGTCCACCTTGTGAGCCATGTCCATCCCGTGCACCGGTGCGCCTTCGCCGGGCCGGATCATGATCCGGCTGCCGGGGTCCTGACCCATCGCCACTCCTGTCCCGGGCTCCCTCCCCATGCCGGTGCACGTGTGCTCGAGGTCGTCGGTCCAGGCGACCCGTCGATGACCGCGCACGGCCGTGGAACGGCGTCCTCGGCCGCCTCGGCGAGGCGTGCGGCAGTCGGGCGGAGCGACTGCTGCCCCGGCGGAGGTGGTCCGGGGGCTACCGGTCGAGGGCGTCGGCGAGCACCTCGACGGCCCGGCGCGGACCCGCGGCCGACGGCAGACGGCAGACGGATCAGCATCGCTCCCTCGGCCGGTCGCCGGCGTCCGCCCTCACTTCATGATCTCCCGTCCCTTGCCGACCACGGTGATGCCCGCCGCGGAGACGACGAGACCGCGGGCGCGGTCGTCGTCCTTGTCGACGCCGATCTCGACGCCCTCGCCGATGCGGACGTTCTTGTCGACGATCGCATCGCGGACCACGGCCCGGCGGCCGACGTGCGTGCCGTCCAGGAGCACGGACCGCTCGACGGACGCCCAGCTGTGCACGACCACACCGGGGGAGAGCACCGACTCGCGGACGCAGCCGCCGGAGACGATGACGCCGTTGGACACGATGCTGCTGATCGCCCGGCCGACCCGGTCGCCGTCGTCGTGCACGAACTTCGCCGGCGGCCGGGACGGGATGTGGGTGAGGATCGGCCAGCGCTCGTTGTAGAGGTCGAACGCCGGGATCGTCGCGCAGAGGTCCATGTGGGCGTCGAAGTAGGAGTCCAGCGTGCCGACGTCACGCCAGTAGCGCTCGGTGCCGGCCTTCTCCCCGGGGACGTCGTTCGTGGTGAAGTCGTACACCTGCGCCGCGCCCTGCCCGACCAGCAGCGGGACGATGTCGCCGCCCATGTCGTGCTTGCTGTCCTCGTCGGCGGAGTCCGCTCGCAGGGCGTCCAGCAGCGCCTCGGTGCTGAAGACGTAGTTGCCCATGGACGCGAAGGTCTCGTCGGGGCGGCCGGGCAGCCCGGGTGGATCGGCGGGCTTCTCCAGGAACGCCTCGATCCGCTGTCCGTCGTCCGCGGTCTGGATGACACCGAAGGCGGTGGCCTCCTGGCGGGGCACGGGGATGCCCGCGACCGTCACCCCGGCGCCCCCGTCGAGGTGCTGGCGCCACATCTGCCCCGGGTCCATGCGGTAGACGTGGTCGGCACCGAAGACGACGACGAGGTCGGGGCGCTCGTCGTTGATGAGGTTCAGCGACTGGAGGATCGCGTCGGCCGAGCCGGTGTACCAGCGCGGGCCGAGCCGCTGCTGCGCCGGCACCGTGGTGACGTAGTTGCCGAGCAGGTTCGACAGCCGCCACGTCGTGGTGATGTGCCGGTCGAGGCTGTGGCTCTTGTACTGCGTGAGCACAGCGATCTTGAGGATGCCGGCGTTGACGAGGTTGGACAGGGCGAAGTCGATCAGCCGGTAGAGGCCGCCGAACGGGACGGCGGGCTTGGCCCGGTCCTCGGTCAACGGCGCGAGCCGTGTGCCCGCACCACCGGCCAGCACGATCCCGAGGATCCTCGGCTCCGCCATCCCCCACCTCCTGAGCCGCCCGCCACGGGCCTCGACGACCTGTCGTCCCGTGGTGGGTGCGCGTGTGGCTCCGGGCCTCGAGCGAGACCTTCCCGTGAGCCGGGTCACATCATGCTCGTGGGGGCACCTGATCGGAACCGGAGCCGGGGACATCCGCGGGAGTCACCGGAGCCGGCCGGTCCCCGGCACTCCGGTCCGACCGCGGACGGCGGACCGGCAGCCCGAGGACCCGACCGCGCCGCCGGCCCACCGGACCCAGTTCCGGTGGCACCAGGTGCGGGAAGGGAGCAGAGTCCACAGTGCTCTGGACCACACCGCACCCAGCACCGGGGGGCGACCATGGCACTCGCGATCGGCGTGGACATCGGCGGGACCAAGGTCGCCGCCGGCCTGGTCGACGAGCAGGGCGGCATCGTCGCCAGCGCCCGGCGCGACACACCGTCGCACGACCCGGCCAGGATCGAGGAGATCATCGCCGACGTCGTCCGGGAGCTGCAGGCCTCCCACGAGGTCGAGGCCGTCGGCATCGGGGCCGCCGGGTTCGTCGACGCCGCGCGATCGACCGTGGTCTTCGCGCCCAACCTGGCCTGGCGCGACGAGCCGCTGCGCGTGAACGTCGAGAAGCGGTGCGGGCTGCCGGTCGTCGTGGAGAACGACGCCAACGCGGCGGCCTGGGCCGAGGCCCGCTTCGGTGCCGGGCGGGGGCAGCAGTACGTCGTCGTCCTCACCGTCGGGACCGGCCTCGGCGGCGGCCTGGTGACCGGCGGGGAGCTGTACCGGGGGCGGCAGGGCATCGCCGCGGAGTTCGGGCACGTGACGGTGGAGCCGGGCGGACGGCGGTGCGGCTGCGGCGGCCGTGGCTGCTGGGAGCGCTACGCCAGTGGCCGGGCGCTCATCCTCGAGGCCCAGGAGCTCGCCACGGTCTCACCGGCCATCGCCGGTCGGTTGCTGGAGCTGGCCGGTGGCCGGCCGGAGGCGATCACCGGGCTGCACGTGACGCGTGCGGCGCAGGACGGGGACGAGGCCGCGTTGGAGGCGTTCCGGGTGATCGGCACCTGGCTCGGTCAGGGCATGGCCGCGCTCACCGCGGTCCTGGACCCGGAGCTGTTCGTGCTCGGTGGCGGGGTCTCCGCCGCCGGGGAGCTGCTGCGCGAGCCGGCGGAGCGGTCGCTGCAGGAGCGGATCACCGCGCGCGCGTACCGGCAGGTGCCGGCCGTACGGCTGGCCGAGTTCGGCCCCGAGGCCGGGATCGTCGGCGCGGCCGACCTCGCGCGACGCCGGTGAGGCAGTACGGGGCAGAGGACTCGCGGGGGATGTCGGACGGCAGAGCCAGTCGGCACACGGTGGAGCGCGGGGGACGGCGGAGGGGGATCCGGTGAGCGAGCACGCTTCGTTTGACCAGCACGCGTCCATCTACGACGAGAGCGACACCGGCAGCGGTCGCAGCGCGGTGCGGATCGCGTCCGTGGCCGCGCTGGGCGGCTTCCTCTTCGGCTACGACAGCGCGGTGATCAACGGTGCCGTCGCCGCCGTCGAGGACCGGTTCAACGCGGCCCCCGGCCCACTGGGCTTCGCCGTGGCCTCGGCCCTGCTCGGCGCCGCGGCCGGTGCCCTGACCGCCGGGAGGTTCGCCGACCGCTTCGGCCGGCTGTTCACCATGAAGGTGGCCGCGGTGCTGTTCTTCGTCAGCGCGCTGATCACCGGGTTCGCGCCCAACCTGGTGGTCCTGGTCCTCGGCCGGATCGTCGGCGGCGTGGGCGTCGGCGTCGCGTCGGTGATCGCTCCGGCCTACATCGCCGAGGTCGCCCCGGCGCGGATCCGTGGTCGTCTGGGCTCGCTGCAGCAGCTGGCCATCGTCACCGGCATCTTCTTGTCCCTGCTGGTCGACTACCTCTTCGCGGCCGGGGCGGGCGGGTCCCGGGAGGAGTTCTGGTTCGGCCTCGAGGCGTGGCGCTGGATGTTCCTCGCCATGGCCGTGCCGGCCGTGCTGTACGGCGTGCTGACCCTGACCATCCCGGAGTCCCCGCGCTACCTCATCGCCACCCACCGGATCCCCGAGGCGCGGCGGATCCTCAGCACCCTGCTGGGGGAGCGCGGCATCGACATCAAGATCAACCGGATCCGGGAGACCATGCAGCGCGAGAAGCCGCCGTCGTGGGCCGACCTGCGCGCCCCGCGGACCGGGCTGCTGCCGATCGTCTGGGTCGGCCTCGGGCTGTCGGTCTTCCAGCAGTTCGTCGGGATCAACGTCATCTTCTACTACTCGAACATCCTCTGGGAGGCCGTCGGTTTCAGCGAGAACGACGCCTTCGTCATCACCGTCATCACCTCCGTGGTGAACATCGCGACCACCCTCATCGCGATCGCCACGGTCGACCGCTTCGGCCGCAAGCCGCTGCTGCTCATCGGCTCGGTCGGCATGGCCGTCACGCTCGGCACCCTGACGGTCATCTTCGGGACCGCACCGCTCAACGCCGAGGGCAACCCGGTGCTCTCGGGTGCGACCGGCCCGATCGCGCTGCTCGCGGCGAACCTGTTCGTCGTCGCGTTCGGCATGTCCTGGGGGCCGGTGGTCTGGGTGCTGCTGGGCGAGAAGTTCCCGAACCGGATCCGCGCCGCGGCGCTGGCCTTCGCCGCAGGCGGCCAGTGGGTGGCCAACTGGCTGATCACGGTGAGCTTCCCGGTGCTGAGCGACGCGTCCCTCGGCCTGGCCTACGGCTTCTACACCGTGTGCGCGGTGCTGTCCTTCGTCTTCGTGCTCCGCTGGGTGCGGGAGACCAAGGGCGTCGAGCTGGAGGAGATGCACGCCGACGCCGGGGCGGTCCGTGGCGGTGCTGGTCACTCCGGCTGACGGCCGTTCCCGCGCTCGTCGCCCCGCACGCGCGCGGACCCTGGCCCGGCGGCAGGTCGGGTTCCTAGACTCCCCCCGTAGGTCGACAGGTGGAGGTCGATCACATGCGCAGGTATCTCGTCGTCGCGAACCAGACCCTCGGTGGGCGGGAACTCCAGGAGGAGATCCGCAAGCGTGCGGTGGCGGGTGAGTCCTCGTTCTACGTGCTCGTGCCCAACACCCGCGCCGCCCACTACCACGTCGTGCCTGCGGCCGGTGGCGTCGTGCCCATGCCGAGCATGGCCACGGGCTACGGCGGGCCCGAGACCGACGAGGAGGCGACCGAGGAGGCCCGGGAGCGACTGTCCCGGATGCTGGCCGGCCTCGCCGAGTCGGGAGTCGAGGCCGAGGGGCATCTCGGCAGCCCTCAGCCGCTGGCGGCCATCGAGGAGGCCCTCAGGGACCACGACTTCGACGAGGTCATCGTGGCGACCCTGCCCAAGCGGGTCTCGCGCTGGCTCGGATCGGACGTCCCGCACCAGGTCGAGCGCCGCTTCGGTCTGCCGGTCACCACGGTCGTCAGCCGGGCCTGACCGGACGACTCCGGGGCGGGCGGCGCCATCACCACCACCGGAGCGATCGGAGGAACGACCGCCCTCACCGCCTGCCGTGCGGGGCATCACCTCCCTCCTCGCGGTGACCGACGCCCGACGGGGAGATGCGGCACCTCCCCGGTCAGCCGGCGCGCAGCGTCGAGCCGCAGGGGCCCTCGACGAGTCGGCCGTGTGGCGACCACCGACGAGCACCGTCGATCCCTGGCACCGACCCGGCGTCGGGCGACGAGCTGCTCCTGAGCCGACCCGGACCGGCATCGTCGGCCGACGGTCGGTGGTGGTGACCGGATCGACTCGCGGGGTGGAGGTCTGCGTGCCGCTGGGGGCCCCCTCGATCGGGACGGCAGGCGGCGCACCGCGGCCCTCCACCGGACCACCACGGACGACGACGAGGCCGATGCGCGGGCGTGGGCCGAGAAGGCACTCGCGTCACCCGTCAGCGGATCAGGAACGCCCACAATTGGCCGATGTGCCGCAACCCCGGGATGCTGTCGCCGGAGCTGGGGCAGCAAGGGGGTGACCGTGGATCTGCGCAGTCGTCCGCGGGCCCTGCCCGTTCCGGTGCGGCGCCGAGCCGCCTACCTCCGGCGGCCACCTGCACCACGGCCTCCGCGGGGGCCGTGCCCCGTGTCCGGCGCCGGGCCCCTGGCCTCCCCGGTCGCCCCTCGCGCCGCCGCTGCACCAGTCCCGCACGCTGAGCCGGCCGCCCGTGAGCGACCGGCCGGCTCGATCGCCGGGGGCTCCCGCCCCTCGGCCGGAGACATCCGCAACCTCCACACGCAGAGGGGATGAGCCTTGTCCAGGTCTCACCAGGAAGCCGCTGTCCCGCCGGCGTCGCGCACGTCCATCGTCAAGGTCGTCGGCGCCAGCCTCGTCGGGACGACCGTGGAGTGGTACGACTTCTTCCTCTACGGCTCGGCCGCCGCGCTGGTCTTCAACACGCTGTTCTTCCCCGACTTCGACCCGCTCGTCGGCACGCTGCTCGCGTTCGCCACGTATGCCGTGGGCTTCGCGGCCCGGCCGATCGGGGGCATCGTCTTCGGGCACTTCGGCGACAAGGTCGGCCGCAAGCAGATGCTGGTCATCACGCTGATGCTGATGGGCGGCGCGACGTTCCTCATCGGCCTGCTGCCGACCTACGGGGCGATCGGCGTCTGGGCGCCGATCCTGCTGATCCTGCTCCGGCTGGTGCAGGGCTTCGCCCTCGGCGGCGAGTGGGGCGGGGCGGTGCTCATGGCCGCCGAGTACGGCACGCCGGAGCGACGCGGGTACTGGGCCTCCTGGCCCCAGGCCGGTGCGCCGGCGGGCAACCTCCTCGCCGTCGCCGTCCTCGCGCTGGTCTCCGCGTTCACCACCGACCAGCAGTTCGAGTCCTGGGGCTGGCGCATCCCGTTCCTGCTCAGCGCGGTGCTGGTGGGCGTGGGTCTCTGGATCCGGGTCTCGATCGAGGAGTCGCCGGTCTTCCGGGCCGCCCGGGAGCAGTCCGCCAAGGCCGAGGAGGCGCCCAAGCTGCCCGTGGTGCAGGTGCTCAAGGAGTACCCGCGGGAGATCATCCTGGCCATCGGCGCCCGCCTGGCGGAGAACATCGGCTACTACATCTTCACCGCCTTCGCGCTGGCCTACGCCACCGGTGAGGCGGGCGTCTCACGGGGCACGGCGCTGAACGCGGCGCTCATCGCCTCCGCGGTCCACTTCGCGGCCATCCCCGCGATGGGGGCGGCGTCCGACCGGTTCGGCCGCCGCCCGGTCTACCTGGTCGGGGCCGTGGGCGTCGGGGTGTGGGGCTTCGTCTTCTTCGCCCTGTACGACTCGCAGTCGTTCCTGCTGCTCGCGCTCGCCGGCACGATCGGCCTGGTCCTCCACGGAGCGATGTACGGGCCGCAGGCGTCCTTCTTCTCCGAGCTGTTCTCCACCCAGGTGCGCTACAGCGGCCTGTCGGTGGCCGGTCAGGTGTCCTCGATCGTGGCGGGCAGCCTGGCGCCGATCATCGCCACGGCGCTGCTGCTGGAGTACGGCAGTTCCCTGCCGATCTCGCTGTACCTCGCCGGTGCCGCGGTCCTCACGGTGATCGCCGTCGTGCTCAGCCGGGAGACCGCGCACAGCGACCTGACGCGGGACCCCGCCGCCGATCGGGCGCCGGCCGGCGCCGGCCGGCGCTGAGCCCCGCCGTCCGGTGCGGCGCAACAAGGTCATCTCGGCCGACGCCGCGGCGCAGATCGTCCTCGACGGCGACACCGTCGCCACCGGCGGGTTCGTCGGCGTCGGGTTCGCCGAGGAGCTGGCGCTCGCGCTGGAACGGCGGTTCCAGGCCACCGGCTCGCCGCGGGACCTCACCCTGGTCTACGCGGCGGGCCAGGGCGACGGCGGCACACGCGGGCTGAACCACTTCGGTGCCGAGGGCATGGTGCGCCGGGTCATCGGCGGGCACTGGGGGCTCGTGCCGAGCCTCGGCGCGCTGGCCCTCGACGACCGCATCGAGGCGTACTGCTGGCCGCAGGGGGTGATCAGCCACCTGTTCCGGGAGGTCGCCGGCGGGCGCCCGGGTGTGGTGACCAAGGTCGGGCTCGGCACGTTCGTCGATCCGCGCCACGGGGGCGGCCGGATGAACGAGTGCACCACGGAGCAACTGGTCGAGCTGGTGACGCTGCGCGGGGAGGAGCACCTGTTCTTCCCCGCGCAGCCGGTGCACGTGGCCCTGTTGCGCGGGACGACGGCCGACCCCGAGGGCAACATCACCATGGAGCGGGAGGCGCTCACCCTCGAGGTGCTGTCGATGGCGCAGGCGGCCAAGAACTCCGGCGGAGTGGTGATCGTGCAGGTCGAGCGGGTCACCGAGCACCGGACGCTGAGCCCGCGGGAGGTGAGGGTCCCCGGCATCCTGGTCGACGCGGTCGTCGTCGCGCAGCCCGGCCACCACGGTCAGACCTTCGCCGAGGCCTACAACCCCGCCTACACGGGGGAGATCACCGCGCCCAGCACCGGGCTGGCCCCGATGCCCCTCGACGCGCGCAAGGTGATCGCCCGTCGCGCCGCGATGTTCCTGTCGACGAACGCCGTGGTGAACCTCGGGATCGGCATCCCCGAGGGGGTGGCGGCGGTGGCTGCCGAGGAGCGGATCCTCGACCTGATCACGCTGACCGTCGAGCCCGGCGGTGTCGGCGGCATCCCGGCCGGCGGGCTGAGCTTCGGCGCCGTCGCCAACCCGCAGGCGATCATCGACCAGCCGTACCAGTTCGACTTCTACGACGGCGGCGGGCTGGACCAGGCGTTCCTGGGCATGGCCGAGGCCGATGCGGAGGGGAACGTCAACGTCAGCCGGTTCGGTCGCCGGGTCGCCGGTGCGGGCGGCTTCATCAACATCAGCCAGAACGCCAAGGCGGTCTTCTTCCTCGGCACGTTCACCGCCCGCTCGCGGGTGGCGGTGCGGGACGGCGCGCTGGTCGTCGACGACACCGGCGCGGTCGCGAAGTTCCGCGACCGGGTCGGGCAGGTGACCTTCAACGGGCGCCTGGCAGCGGAGCGGGGGCAGTCCGTCCACTACGTGACGGAGCGGTGCGTCCTGCGGCTGACCCAGCGGGGCCTCGAGCTGGTCGAGGTCGCCCCGGGCGTCGACGTGGAACGGGACGTGCTGGCCCACATGGACGTCGCTCCCGTCATCGGCGACGACCTGTGCGCGATGGACGCAGCGATCTTCCGCGACCGGCCGATGGGGCTGCGCGACCGACCTCCCGTCGCCATGGCGGAGCGCTTCCGGTTCGACGCGGCCACCGACACCGTCTACGTCAACTTCGAGGGGCTGCGGCTGGCAACGGCGCAGGACGCCGACGACCTGGCCCGGGAGCTCGACCGCCGCTTCTCCGCGCTCGACCGGCGGGTGCACGTCGTCGTCAACTACGACAACTTCGACCTCGGCCCGGACGCGGCGGATCCCTTCTTCGCCATGGTCAGGCGCAACGAGGAGCGCTTCTTCCTCTCCTCCACCCGCTACTCGACGAACGCGTTCTTCCGCCGCCAGTTGGGCCGGGAGTTCACCGAGCACGATCTCTACGCCAACTTCAGCGAGCACCCTCGCTGAGCGCGTTCCTCGACCACCGTGGTCACGCCCGGAGCACCACCTGACGGGGACGCGTCGGCACCACTGACGGGGACGCGTCGGCCGGGCGTCACCGGCCGCCGCGGCGGCGCCAGGCCATCCTGGTCATCGCCGCCATCGTGCTGCGGCTCCGCGTGGATCGGCAGGACGGCCCTGGTAGGGCACGGCGGCCGACGCAGTGGTCCGCTCCGGGGCGCCGGTCGAGGTCGTGGGTGGGGAGTCAGGGTGGGGTCGGCCTCAGCGCGGTGACCGCGGCGGGGAACACGTCCCGCACGAGCTCATGAGCGGCATCACCAGGGCACGTGGTGCGGGACATGTCCCGGTGTCCCGCGATCGTCGTGGTCGTCACCGTGGTACCGACCGGCCAGCGGTCGGACCCGCGGGACACGAAGGTGGTCGTGGCCCCCGGCGCGGTCTCGATGCCATAGGTGTCCGCGAGCGCTGCCAGCAGGGCCGTCATGGAGCTCCGAGCTGCCGGAGTCGGAGCCTCGACCTGGTGGTTGCCGATGAAGCAGCACAACTGGGCGAACCCCTCGCTGCCACCGGTGGCATCGGCCATCACCGGACCGGCCAGGCTGCCGGTCCGGCCCTCCCACACCGTGCCGTACCGGTCGACGAAGAAGTTGTAGGCGACGTCCGGCCACCTCCTGTCCGGGCCGGTGTGGAACCAGTAGAAGCCGCGGAGCAGACCCGGCACGTCGCCGGGGTCGTAGTCGTTCGCCGAGGCGGTGTGGTGGACGAGCAGGAAGCGGGTGTCGCCTGGTCGCTCCTGCCGCAACGGACCCGTGGGGGCCAGACCTCGAGCCCAGTCGGCTCGCGGACGCACGTCGACCCCCCTGAAGGGGGTTCGGGCCCGGGCCTCCTCAGGCATCACTGCGACGAGTGGGATCGCCAGAGCTGTCGCGGCCGAGCCGACGAGGAAGGCGCGTCGACCCAGGGCCTGTGGCGGCGCAGCGCCGGCGTCCCCAGCCGCCGGTACGCCTCGACACCGGTCCACCGTCCTCACGGCTGCTCGGTGGGCGTGGCGCCGGCGAGCACCTCGACGGAGCCAGCACCGCTCACACCGCCCCGCACGGCGCAGGCGACGGCCCGGGTGGCGCAGGTCCACATCCCTGTCCCGCCCCCTCCTCTGCCACGAGGTGGGCCGACGACTGCGGCACGTCTGCATACCCGCTCCTTCCCCCGGCTCAACCTGTCGAGCGGAGCGGGACGGACCGGGGACGCCGAGGGCTCTCCAGGCGTCGCCGGTCCTCGCGTCCTCGACACAGGCCACGAGGGCCGTCCCGGACGTCCCTCCAGCCGGGACCTGGGGCACGCTGCCGAGCCTGCGGTGGGGGTTCCGGCGGGACGCCGCACCCCCGAGGCGCGCTCGCCCGGGAGGGGACCGCTGACCTCCGTCGGTCGTGCCGTTGGTCCTGGACGGGTCCGGGAGGTCGCAGCCGCTTGCCTGCGGCCCGGTCCCGCGATGTGCTGAACGCCCGGACGCCAGGGAGCAGACGATGACGACGTGCGTGCACGAGGATCCCCGGACATCCGGCCGGTCGATGGCAGCCCCGGTGGACACGCCCCCGGCGCTGTCGGCGGCCTGCGGCGACGGCCCGGGGGACAGCACCGGGCGTGGTGCGGGGAGCGCTGCGCCGGCGTCGCCGTCCACCGGTACGACCCCGACCCCGGAGTCGACGACCGCGGACCCGTCGGCCGTCCCGGATCACCTGCGCGGCAAGGACGTCACCGAGATCCCGACCGTGGACCGCGTCGTCGCGCTCACGTTCGATGCCGGTGCCGACTCGGCGGGCCTGCCGAGCATCCTCAGGACCCTCGCCGACCGGCAGGTGCCGGCGACCTTCTTCCTGACCGGACAGTGGGTCGGCAGCAACCCGCACGGCGTCGCGGTGATCCACGCGGACGGCCACCGCCTGGGCAACCACTCGATGACCCATCCCCACTTCCCCGCGCTGCCGGACCGGGCGATCCGGGACGAGGTGCAGGGCGCGGAGCAGCGGATCCTCGCCGCGGGAGCTGATCCCCGGCCACTGTTCCGCTTCCCGTTCGGGGACCGGGACGAGCGGACCATCGCCGCGGTCAACGACCTCGGGTACGTCGCCGTGCGGTGGACGGTGGACACGCTGGGATGGAAGGGCACGAGCGGCGGGATGAGCGCACAGGAGGTGGCGGACCGGGCGGTGGACGCCCTTCGACCCGGGGAGATCGTGCTGATGCACCTCGGGGCGAACCCGGACGACGGCACGACCCTGGATGCCGACGCGCTGCCCGACGTGATCGAGCGGATGCGTGCGGCCGGCTACGCCTTCGTGACCCTGGACGCGTTGCTCTCCACGGGGGATCGCCGTCGCCTCGCGGCCGGGTGACCCAGGGACTCCACGGGAGAGGTCGGCCGCGAACCCACGATCCACCGCCCGGCGTCGCCGACCCGAGCGTCACCTCAGGCTGTCGATGGTCTCCGCGGAAGCGGCGTCCAGGTCCCACAGCGGCTCGAAGGTGATGTTCACCGCCGAGGCGTAGGTCTGGTTGTGGTGCGCCTGGTAGCGGCCGAACGCCTCGGGGTCGTCGACCTCGATCAGCACGTAACCGCCCCAGCCCGTGCCGTACGTCCGGTGGTGCGTCACCCCGCTGTCCACTCCGCCCCAGTTGCCCGAGCGGGCGAACGTCTCGAAGGCCTCCGCCCAGGCCGCGTCGATCTCGGACCGGGTCGCGCCGTCGCGGTAGGCGAAGCGCTGCAGGTACATCTGGCCCATTCGAGGTCCCTCCTCTGTCACCGACGCCCGGTCCGGTCAGGACGGCGGCGTCTGGTCGGAGTTCCAGATGTCGATCCCGTACCTCCACGTGCCGTCGGGTTGCCGCCGGTGGACGACGACGTACTTGCCGGTGTCGACGACCTGGTTCCCGGCAGTCAGCTCGTAGCGGCCTTCCTCGACGGCGAGGTCGCCCTGCTCCTCGAGGGACACCGTCGACAGGCTGCCCCCGGTGAGTCCCTGGCCGAGCGCGCCCTGCCAGAACCGCTCGATCGCCGCCCGGCCGCTCACCGCCTCGGACCCCGGTGCCAGCACCCGGCCGTCCTCTGCGTAGACCGAGGCGATCAGCCCGGGATCGCCCTTCTCCAGGCCCTGCACGAAGGCGGCGTTGAGCGCGTCGATGTCGTTGCGCGCCATGGCTGCTCCCCTCTGCTGTGAGGGGTCCAGCGTCGGGAGGGCCAGTGACCCCGACAAGACCCGCCCGCGCCCGGACACGCCCAGCACGGCAGGAGCGGACTCAGCGCAGCAGCGGACTCACCGGTGCACGAGGACGGTCGGCGACACGACGGGTGGACGGCGACGGCGCGCGTCGTCCACGGGTGGACGAGGTGCCGGAGGTCTCCTGCCCGGTCGCGCTGATCGCGGTCCTGCGTCTCCTGTGGACCGCTGGTGACGGTCGCGGGGCGCGACGGAGCGCCGCGCCGTCACCGCCCGGTTCCCGGCCCGTCGTCCCCGGCCACGGCGGCGAGCTCGCGGATGCGGCCGGCCACGTGGTCCCAGCTCCACAGCCGGACGGCGGCCCTGCGGGCTCCTCGGGAGAGCGCTCGCCAGGACCCGGCGTCCAGGTCCAGCAGCTCGCCCAGCCGGGTGCGGAGGTCCTCGACGTCCCCGCTGGTGAAGGACGCCAGGTGGCGCAGGTGCGGCGGGTACTCCTCCTCGAGGCCGGCCGCGATCTCGGCCAGGCCGGAGTGCCGGGCGACCAGCGGGGGTGACCCGCAGGCCGCGGCCTCGGCAGCCACCATGCCGAACGCCTCCGGGAAGACCGAGGGGACGACGCTGACGTCCGCCAGCGGCCACAGGTGGGCCAGGTGGCGGTGCTGCAGCGGGCCGGTGAACAGGACGTCCGGGCCGGCCGCGGCCGCCAGCTCGGCACGGGCCGGGCCGAAGCCGACGACCACCGCGCGGGCGTCCAGTCCGTGCAGGGCCTCCAGCAGCAGCGAGACCCCCTTCTCGGCGCTGAGGCTGCCGACGTACAACACCGTCCTGCGGTCCCCGCTCAGGAACGCCGCCAGTCGCTCGGCGTTGCCCACGTCGGGCAGCCGCTCGTCGTGACCCCCGGCCGGGTGAGCCGGATCCCGCAGGCTCTCCTCGACGAGCGCGGTCAGGGCGGCGGCCCGCTCGCGGGGGCGCAGCGCCTCGACGTCCACGCCCGGGGGGACGACGGCGACCCGCTCGGGGTCCACGCCCACGAGCTCGCTGAGGACGCCGGACACGTGGCGCGACCCGGCCAGGACGACAGCCGCGCCGGAGAGGGTCTCCCGGGCCCAGGCGCACAACTCGGCGTCCCCCCGCATGGCGAACTCCAGTTCCGACCCGTGCGCCTTGACGACGTAGGGCAGCCCGGACGCGGCCCCCACCGGAGCGCCGAGCAGCACGTGGTTGACCAGCAGGAGGTCCGCGGGGCCCTGTGCCCGGACGGCCGCCGCGTTCGCCGCCACGAACCCCTCCCGATCAACGCGGTCCATCTCGGTCAACAGCCGCGGCTGCACGTCCTCGTACGGTCCCATGACGAAGACCGGGAGCGGCCCGGGCAGACCCGGCCGGACGACCGCCGCGCCGCCCAGGTCGTAGCGCTCGGGGTGCGGCTCCTGGCAGAGGACCACGACCTCGTGGCCCATCCGGCTCCACGCCCGGGCGAGTTCCCGGGTGTAGACGTTCGAGCCGCTGCCCTCGAGGAGATAGCCGTGCCAGATCAGGATGCGCATCGGGTCAGGGTGCGGGACCGGCGCCCTCGCCGTCCGGTGTGTCGCCGCCAGGAGAACGGGTCCGGCGGCCGGTTCCCTCGCCGTCCGGCGCTCTCCGGTCCACCCGGGACGGGTCGGATCACTCGAAGACGATGCAGACCTTGCCCCCAGCACCCCGGTCGGCGACGCGGTAGGCCTCGTCGGCCCGGTCGAGCGGGAACCGGTGGGTGACGATGCGCTCGGGGTGCAGGCCCCAGCGCACCAGGTGCTCGAGGAGCTCCTCCATGTGCCGCAGCGAGGTCACCCACGAGCCGTGCAGCGTGATCTGCTTGTGGATGAGCAGCTCCGACACCGCGAAGCTGATCTGGCTGCCCTCACCGACGAACGCGCACCGTCCCCAGGTCCGGGTGTTCTCCAGGGCGACCACCCGCGCGGCGCCGCTGCCGGAGCAGTCGATGCTGGCCTCGCAGCCGCGGCCGTCGGTGAGCCCGCGGATGGTGGCCGTGGCCCGCTCGTCGGCCGGGACGGCGTGGTCGACCAGGCCCAGGTCCTCCGCCATCCGCAGCCGTTCGGGTGCGACGTCGGTGGCGATGATCGGCCCGGCGCCCAGCGCCCGACCGAGCATGGCGGCCGCCAGACCGACCGGCCCCAACCCGGTGATGAGCAGCCGGTCCCGCCCGGAGAGCCCCAGTCGCAGCAGCCCCTCGTAGGCGGTGCCGAAGCCGCACGAGATCAGGGCCCCGTCGACGTAGGACAGCGGCTCGGGGAGCAGGATGCAGGTCGCCTCCTCGGCCAGCAGGTACTCGGCGTGCCCGCCGTCGCGTTGCCAGCCGTGCGCCGCGCGCAGGGGTGAGGTGCACCCGACCATGTAGCCGGCGCGGCACTCCTCGCAGACGCCGCAGCCGGCGATGTGGTAGACGACCACGCGGTCGCCGGGCTGCAGCCGCCGGGCGCCGGGGCCGACGGTGACGACCTGGCCGCACGGCTCGTGCCCGGCGATGACGCCCTGGTACGCCTCCGGCCCGGTGCCCAGGTGCTCCCGGTAGATGGCCCGGATGTCGCTGCCGCAGATCGACGACGCCTTCATCCGCAGGAGCACCTGACCGTGCCCCGGTGTCGGCACGTCGACCTCGACGTGCTGGACGGTGCTGTCGCCGGGCAGGCGGACGCCGCTCATCACGGTCATCTGCTCTCCTCCGTCGTCGTCTCGGGGTGGGCTCCGGCGGGTGGACCCGGCCGGACCCGACGGCTGCGAGCACGAGGCACGGCCACGCGGTGCGCCGCGCGTCCGAGCGAGTTCCTCGCGCGGATCAGTGTGGGTGCGGTGGACGGCGGCGTCGCTGCTACGCGGCGTCGACCAGGATCCCGGCGAAGAAGTCGACCAGCGCCTCGTGCGCATCCAGCGGGAGGACGTGCGCGACGTACTGGTCCGGGCGGACGACCACGAGGCACCCCCGGTCCCGGTCCACGGTCCTCAGGTCGAAGACGTCGCCGCGCCCGGGGTCGGGGCAGAACGCCTTCTCGTAGTCGACGAGGCCGAGGCGGCCCTTCCGCGGCAGCAGGACCGGGGGCAGCGCGTCGACGGCGAGGTCCCGGTGCCCCTGCTGGAACACGGCGCGGACGTCGATCACCGAGTCCGGATCGGCGCCCTTCGGGGTGAACCGGGCGATCGGGGAGGCGTCCGAGGTCAGGAACTCGCACAGCGCCCGCACGCGGGAGTCCGGGCTCGTCGGTTCCGCCCGGTCGGCGAAGACGTAGAGCCGCCAGGCGCCATCGGCCCGGGCGACGTGGCCGAGGTGCAGCGGCTTGGCGTCGGCCAGCCGGACCACCGGGGCGGAGTGGAAGCGCATCCCGATCGGGAAGCCCGCCGCGAGGTCCTGGGAGGAGCTCGCCGCGGTGATCATGGACGGGGCGTACCGGGTGGCGACCCCAGCGGTGAACCGGCCCTGGGCGACGAAGTACCGGTGGAACTCCTCCGGGTCGACCCCCTCGCTCTCGACGTCCCCGGTCTCCTTCGGTCGAGCGCTGAGCATCCGGGCGAACTCGCGGTCGAAGTCGATCAGCTCCCGGGCGATCGCCTGCCGTTCCGCGGAGTAGGTGTGCAGGAGCTCCGGCCGGGCCGTCCCCCGGAGGACGGCGCCGAGCTTCCAGCCGAGGTTCCAGGTGTCGGCCATGGACACGTTCATGCCCTGGCCCGCCTTGGCGCTGTGGGTGTGGCAGGCGTCCCCGGCGATGAACACCCGGGGGAGCCGGCCCGGCACCTGCTCCGCCGGCACGTCGTCGAACTTGTCGCACAGCCGCTGGCCGATCTCGTACACCGACCACCACCCGACGTCCCGCACGTCGAGGGTGTAGGGGTGCAGGATCCGGTTCGCGACCGCGGCCAGCTTCTCGGGGGTGACGGTGCGGCGGTCGAGCACCTCCTCGTCGCCGACCTGGTCCAGCTCGATGTAGAAGCGGACCATGTACCCGCCCTCGCGCGGGATGACCAGGATGTTCCCCTGGTCGGCGGAGTGGATCGTGCACTTGAGCCGGATGTCGGGGAAGTCGGTGACCGCGAAGGCGTCCATGACGCCCCAGGACTGGTTCATCGGGTCGCCGACCAGCTCGCGGCCGATCGCGGACCGGGTGCGGCTGCGCGCGCCCTCGCAGCCGACGACGTACCGGGCCCGGATCGTCGAGGCCTCCCCGGTCTCCTCGCCGCCCGACACGTGCTGCACGGTCACCGTCACCGGGTACTCCGAGGAGCCGTCGGTGTCGATGCGGACGTCGCTGGCCTGCAGGCCGTAGTGCGGGGTCGACCGGCTGGCCGACCGCTCCATGTGCTCCAGCAGGTAGGCGAGCATGCGGGCCTGGTTGACGATGACGTGCGGCATCTCCGACAGGCCCTCCTCGACGTCCTGGACCCGGCCGGTGCGCCGGATCCGGCTCCGGTCGTCCGGGTCCGGCTGCCAGAAGGCGACCTCGTTGACCCAGTAGCCCTCGTCGACCAGGCGACCGGCCAGGCCGAACGCCTCGAACATCTCGACCGTGCGGCAGGCGACCCCGTCGGCCTGGCCGACCGCGAGCGGGCCCTCCCTGCGGTCGATGACGGCGGTCCGGATCTCCGGGAACGCGGCCATCTGGGCGGCCAGGACGAGCCCGGCCGGGCCGCACCCGATGATCAGGACGTCGACCTCCTCCGGGAGTCCGTCCGGCCGGTCGGCGACCGACGGGTGCGGCTCCTCGACCAGCGGGTCGCCGGGCTTGTAGCCGTCCAGGTAGAACTGCATCGTCTCGGCCCTCTCTGTCGCTCGGTGTGCGGACCTCCGCCCTGAGCCGGTGGGGTCCGCAGGTGGACGGTCCCCTCGGTGTCGGAGCGCGGAATAGGATTTTCTGCTGTGAAGAACCGGCCGCCGTATGCGATCGCCTCGGTCGACTCGGCCCTGCTCCTGGCGACCCTGCTGCAGCACGAGGGGCCGATGCGGGTGACGGACGCGGCCGAGCGCCTCGGGGTCTCCGCTTCGACGGCGCACCGCCTGCTCGGGATGCTCGTCTACCGGGACTTCGCCGAGCAGCTGCCCGACCGGCGCTACGGCCCGGGGCGGATCCTGGAGCGCACCCCGCTCCCGCAGGCGCCGGTCGCGCGGCTGCGGGAGCTGGCTCTGCCGCACCTGCGGCGGTTGGTCGACGAGCTCGGGGAGACGACCAACCTGATGGTCCTGACCGGCCCGGACGTGCGTTTCGTCGCCACCGTCGAGTGCGAGCACGTCCTCCGGGTGGGGGACCGGACCGGCCGGTCGCTGCCGGCACACCTGACCTCCGGGGGGAAGGCGCTCCTCGCCACCCTGGCCCCCGGCGACCTCGACCGCGCACTCGGGCAGCACGACGACGAGACGGCGGCCCGGCTGCGCCGGGAGCTGCCGACCATCCGGCGTCAGGGGTTCGCCGTCAACGACCAGGACACCGAGGCCGGACTCACCGCGGTCGGGGTCGCGATCCCGGACCGCGGGGGCGCCGTGGCGAGCGCGATCTCGGTCTCCATGCCCACCGCCCGCTACGCGCGGGACCGGTTGCGGGCGTGGTCGGTGGCGCTGTCGGCAGCGGCAGCGGCGATCGCAGCCGACCTCGACGCGGCCTGACCGATCCCCGGTGAGGCCGCTGCTGCGCCGTCCTCGTCGAGGTGCCGGGCCCCGATCGTCGTGGCGACCGGCGCGGGCGGGCTCTCGGGTCGAGATCGCGAGACGGCGCTCCCGTCCGCGGGAGGCGCAGATCTGCACCGTGACGTGCAGGTGACGCCATCGCCCCTAGCGTCGAGACCTCGCCGCGTCGGTCGCACGGACCCGAGGAGTGACCATGACCCAGCTGCTCGGTGGGGAGCTGCAGGAGCTCCGCCACGTCTTCGCCGGCCGCCTGATCACTCCGGCGGATCCGGACTACGACGAGGCCCGTCGGGTCTGGAACGCCTGCATCGACCGTCGACCCGCCCTGATCGCCCGCTGCGCCGACGCGGCGGACGTGAGCGCGGCCATCGGCTTCGCCCGACGCCACGGACTGGAGGTCTCGGTGCGGGGCGGGGCGCACAGTGCCGCCGGCGTCGCGGTGGCCGACGGCGCCGTCATGATCGACCTGAGCCTCCTGCGGCAGGTCGACGTGGACCCGCTGCGCCGCCGAGCGCGCGCCGGCGGCGGAGCACTCAATCTCCACTTCGACGCGGCCGCCCAGGCGCACGGCCTGGCCACGCCCGCCGGCATGGTGGGCCACACCGGGATCGGCGGCCTGACCCTCGGCGGCGGGATGGGGCACCTCACGCGACGGCACGGGCTGGCCATCGACAACCTGGTCGGAGCCGAGGTCGTGCTGGCGGACGGGCGGGTGGTCCACGCCTCGGCGCAGGAGCACCCGGACCTCTTCTGGGCGATCCGCGGCGGCGGCGGCAACTTCGGGGTGGTCACCGCCTTCGAGTTCCGGCTGCACCCGGTCGGGCCGATGGTGCAGTTCGGCTTCCTCTTCTGGGGACTGGACCAGGGGCCGGCCGCGCTGCGCGAGGCCCGGGACGTGATCGACGACCTGCCCCGCGACGTCAACATCATGATCGTCGGCCTGAACGCCCCGCCGGCACCGTTCGTGCCGGAGCGGCACCACCTCCAGCCGGGCTACGCCCTGATCGTCACGGGGTTCGGGTCCGCTGACGAGCACACCGCGGTGATCGACCGGATCCGTGAGCGGGTCCCCCCGCTGTTCGACCTGGTCACGCCGATGCCGTACGTCCAGGTCCAGCAGTTCACCGACGAAGCCGCCGCGTGGGGCTCCCTGGTCTACGACAAGGGCACCCAGGTCGCCCAGCTCACCGACGACGTCATCCGCCTCATCACCGAGCACTGGCCCCGCAAGACCTCGCCGTCGTCCGCGATGTTCCTCTACCGCCTGGACGCCGCCTACTCCGAGGTCGGCGAGGACGACACCGCCTTCGGCGGGGGGCGCTCCCCGCGGTTCAGCGTGTTCATCCTGGCCATCGCCGAGAGCCCCGACGTGCTGGCCGCCGATCGTGCCTGGGTCCGCTCGTTCTGGGGCGCCCTGCAGGACCACGCGTTGAGCAGCGGCAGCTACGTCAACGACAGCTCGGAGTTCCCCGACCGGTGGGTGCGAGCCAGCTACGGGGCCAAGTACCCACGGCTGGCGCAGATCAAGAGGGCCTACGACCCGGAGAACGTCTTCCGCCACAACGCCAACATCGTGCCCTCGGCCGTGTGACGTCACCCGCGGCGCGGCGGTGCTGACGGCGTGTCGGGGTCCTCGGTGCCGCAGCGAACGCCCTACCCGGTCCCGTCCCCGGGACGACTGACGGCCCTCACCATCGACCTGGTCAGGACGCCGGCGACGGCGGCCGCGGCGGCCGCGATGGCGGAGCGGAGCAGACGGTGCCTTCGGCTCATGGCAGCCTCCTGGCGCAGCGGTGTCCCGCCTCTCTACTCCGGTGCCCCGACCGGCTCAACGCCGGCCGCGCATCGCACCGGCGGACCCGCGGGGCGTCCCCGCGTCTGCTCACCCGAGGCCCTTCACCGCGACGACCGGACACGGCGCGTCGAGGATGAGCCGCTGCGCGATGCTCCCCACGAGGAGCTTCACGGTCGGGGAGCGGCGCCGCACCGGGACGACGACCAGGTCGGCGCCGACCGCGGTGGCCAGCCGGTCGACCTGCGCGACCACGTCCTCCTCCGGGGCGTGGAGCAGGTGCGGCAGACCCGCGTCGACGAGCCGCTCCGTCACCCGCTCGCGGAGCGCCGGGGTGCTGTACTCCGGGGCCGCCGGGGAGTCGGCGCGGACGAGCACCACCTGCAGGTCGTTGCCGCACCGGCGCGCGTGGTCGGCGCCCCAGCGCAGGGCGGCGTCCCCCTCGGGACGGTCGTTCACCAGCACGATCGTGCTGCGCATCGCAGATCTCCTCGTCTCTCCTCGTCGACGGGCCGGCGCCGGCCCCAGGGGCCGGCGCCGGTCGGGGTTCACAGGGGGATGACGCTCAGCGCGAGGCCGGTCGCCAGCATGACCAGGGAGACGACGACCGACCGCCAGATGGCCTTGCGGTGGTGGTCGCCCATCTCGACCTTGGCCAGGGCGATCAGCAGCAGGAACGCCGGGACCAGTGGGCTCTGCATGTGCAGCGGCTGGCCGGTGACCGCGGCCCGGGCCATCTCGACCGGTTCGATGCCGTAGTTGGCGGCGGTCTCGGTCAGGACGGGCAGGACACCGAAGTAGAAGGCGTCGTTGCTCATCAGGAAGGTGAGGGGCATCGAGAGCAGGCCGGTGATCACGGCCAGGTGCGAGCCCAGGCTGTGCGGGATCACGCCGATGAGCCAGTCGGCCATCGCCTCGACCATGCCGGTCCCCGACAGGACGCCGGTGAGGACGGCGGCCGCGAGCACCATGCCGACCACCGACACGACGCTGCCGGCGTGGGCCCTGAACTGGTCGGCCTGCTGCGAGACGTGCCGGAAGTTGACCACCAGCGCGAGGCCGACGGCGACCATGAAGACGAAGGGGATCGGCACCAGGTCGACGACGAGCATCACCATGACCGCGAGGGTCAGCGCCAGGTTGACCCACACCAGACCCGGCCGGGCCCGCTCGCCCCGGTCGGGCAGGCTCGCCGCGGGGTCGTGCGCGAGGACCGGGACCGGCTCGGTCGCGCCGTCCGCCACCTCGACGGTGTCCTGCCGCACGCGCGCGCCCACCAGCACGCCTCCGGAGCGCACCGGGGCGCCGTCGAGGCTCGACGCGGCCGGGCGCAGTCCTCGCATCCCGGCCGGTGCGGGCGCCGGACCCCCGGTGCCGTCGGTCCCGGCCTCCCCGCCCACCGGCAGGTGGACGAGCCCGATGCGCTTGCGCTCGGAGCGCCCCAGCAGCCAGGCCAGGACGAAGACGGCGAGGATGCCGGCGATCATCGACGGGATCATCGGCACGAAGACGTCGGTCGGGCTCACGTTCAGCGCGGCCGCGGCGCGGGCCGTCGGGCCGCCCCAGGGGACGACGTTGAGCACACCGTTGGTGACCGCCGCGACGCAGGTGAGCACGACCGGGCTCATCCCGAGGCGGAGATAGATCGGCAGCAGGGCCGACGTCACGATGATGAACGTGGTCGATCCGTCGCCGTCGAGGCTGACGATGGCGGTCAGGGCGGCGGTGCCGACGACGAGCTTGACCGGGTCGTGGCCGACCAGCTGCAGGATCTTGCGGATCAGCGGGTCGAACAGACCGACGTCGATCATGATGCCGAAGTAGGTGATGGCGAAGAACAGCAGCGCCGCGGTGGGCGCGAGGTCCTCGACCGACGACATCACCATGTCGCCGATGTCGGTGCCCGCGCCGGCAGCGATGCCGAAGGCGACCGGGACGAGGATGAGGGCGACCACGGGGGTGGTCCGCCTGCTCATGATCAGGTACATGAAGACCGCGATCATGAGGAAGCCGAGGGTGACCAGCACGGGTGGCTCCTGACGGTGGGTGTCGGTGGGTGCGGGGCCTGGTCGGGCTGACGCCTCGACCGGGCGGCGGGCCGGCTCGGCGACGGAGAGCTCGGGTCGGCTCCTCCGTCGGGCCCTTGTGACCAGCGACACTAGGGAGGCACGTGGCCCGGGTCTCTCTTGCGCAGGAAAGCCGCACAGGTCGTGTTCTCGACGTTTCGCTCGTTCAGCTCAGCCGCTCCCCGGCGGCCGGCCGCGTCCGGGGAGGCCGGTCCGCGCGCCGGCCTCCGGCGGGCGCTGCCCTTCACCCGCCAGCTGCTCCTGCTGCAGCTCGCCGTGCTCGCCGCCGTGGTGGCCCTGGGGTTCGCGGTGGTCGCCTGGCGGCTGGAGGCGGGCCTCGAGCACCAGTTCGAGCAACGCGCCCTCGCCGTCGCCCGGAGCGTCGCCGCGGAGCCCCGGCTGGCCGACGAGGTGCTGGCACAGGACAGTGCTGACGTGCAGGCCCGGGCCCTGGCCGTGCAGCGGGCGACCGGCGCGCTGTTCGTCGTGGTCACCGACGACCAGGGCGTCCGCCTGGCCCACCCCGACCCCGCCAGGATCGGGGAGCGGGTGAGCACGAGCCCCGACGCCGCGCTGCGCGGTCGCGAGGTCGCCACCGTCGAGCGCGGGACCCTGGGCCTGTCCGCCCGCGGCAAGGTCCCGCTCCGCGACGACACGGGGCGCGTGGTCGGGGAGGTCAGCGTCGGCTTCGACGCCAACGACATCTCCGTGGCCCTCCGGCGACTGCTGCAGAGCACGGCTGCCTTCCTCGGCGTGGCCCTGCTCCTGGGCGTGGCCGGGAGCCTCCTGCTGATCCGGCTGCTCCGCCGCCGGACGTTCGGGCTGGAGCCGGCCGACCTGGCCGAGCTGGTCCGGGAACGGGAGGCGGTGCTGTACGGGGTCTCCGACGGGGTCGTCGCCGTCGACGACCGCGGGGTGGTGAGCGCGGCGAACGCCGAGGCGTCCCGGCTCCTGGGGGTCCGGGTGGTGCCCGGCAGGCCGCTGGCCGACCTGGACCTGCCCGCGCCGCTCGCCCGCGCGGTCGCGGACCGGTCCGGCACCCCCACGGTCACCGCCGCCGCGGACCGGGTGCTCGTGGTCACCCGGCGGGAGGTCGAACGCGACGGCCGGCCGCTCGGCTCGGTGGTCACCGTCCTGGACCGCACCGAGGTGGAGCGGCTGACCGACGAGCTCGGGGCCGTCCGGCTGATGACGCAGGCCCTGCGGGCGCAGCGGCACGAGTTCGTCAACCGCCTGCACACGGTGCACGGCCTGCTGCACACGGGGGACGCGGACGACGCCGCCGAGTACGTCAGCGCCCTGCTGGATGCCCCCGCGATCGCCGTGGCCGACAACAGCGAGGCGATCGCCTCCTCCACGGTGCGCGCCTACCTCGGCGGTCAGGTGGCCCGGGCCGCGGAGCTCGGCGTGCAGCTGCTCATCTCCGACGGCAGCTGGGTGCCCCACCGCCTGGTGGCGCCGGTGGAGGTGATCACCGTCCTGGGCAACCTGGTCGGCAACGCCGTGGAGGCCGCGCACGACTCCGCCGTCCGGCCGGCGACGGTCGAGGTCGACCTGCTCGCCGACGGGGACGACCTGGTGGTGTCGGTGGCCAACACCGGGGACGGGCTGCCCCCGGAGCGCCTGGCGGACATCTTCACCGGAGGCGTCAGCACCCGCGGCGAGGGCCGCGGCCTGGGGCTGGCCATCGCGCGCGGCACTGCCGAGAGCCTCGGCGGGTGGGTCGAGGTGACCTCCGCGGGCGGGAACGGTGCCATGACCGTGTTCGTCAGCCGGCTGCCCGGTGTGCTCGAGCGGCCGGAGGTGACCACGTGAGCGGGCTCGCGAGCTCACGCGTGGGCACAGCAGCGTCGCGGACGCGGCCGACGAGCGCCGGCGAGGAGGACCCGTGAGCTTCGCCGTCCTCGTCGTCGACGACGACTTCCGGGTCGCCCGGCTGCACGCGCGCCTCGTCGAGGACGTCCCCGACTTCCGGGTGGTCGGCGTCGCGCACAGCGCCGAGCAGGCCCGGCACCTGGTCGCCGAGCACTCCCCGGACCTGGTCCTGCTGGACAACTACCTGCCCGACCAGCAGGGGGTCGAGCTGGCTCCGCAGCTCGGCTGCGACGTGCTCATGGTGACCGCCGACAGCTCGGCGGGGCTGATCCGCGCCGCCGTGGCGGCCGGCGCGGTCAACGTCCTGGTCAAGCCGTTCACACCGGAGCGGCTCGCGGGGCAGTTGTCCGCGTACGCCCGCTACCGCGCGCTGCTGCGCGACTCCGCCGACGAGCTCGGCCAGCAGGGCGTCGACCGCGCCCTGACCGCGCTGAGACAGGCCTCCCGGGCCTCGCCACCCAAGGGGCAGTCCTCGGTCACCGCGCGGTTGGTCGCCGAGCGACTGCGCACCTCGGACGCCGCCCTCACGGCGGCCGACGTCGCCGACGCCCTGGGCATCTCACGTGCCACGGCGCAGCGCTATCTCGCCGCGCTCACCGAGACCCACCAGGCCAGCGTCTCCCTGCGTTACGGCAGCACCGGCCGCCCCGAGCACCTGTACCGGTGGGGCGCCGATGCCGCCCGGGCGGAGTAGGACGCCGGGTTGCCGGCAGCCGCGCCGGACGGGTCACCTCACCCACCCGTGCCCGGTACGGCGGACGAGGGTGACGTGACGGGTCCGTCCCCGGGACCGGGACGACGGTGTGCACCCCGTGCGACCCCGGGTGACCCGGACAGGCCTGCAGGCGACGCGGACAGGAGAGGATGGCGCGGCCGTCCGGCCGGTCGTCAGCGGCCGGCCCCTCAGGGTCCGAGGAGGTTCTGGCGGGTGAGGACGAACCGGCAGATCGTGGCCGACGCCTTCGAGGCGTGGTCCCGCGGTGAGCGATACGTCTCGAGCATCTTCGCCGACGAGATGACCTGGGAGATCGTCGGCCGGTCGCGGGCATCGGGGACGTACGGCAGCGCCCGGGAGTTCAGCGACGAGGTCCTGCACCCGTTCGGGGCGCGGTTCCGACCGGACGCGCCGTTCCGGCCGGTCACCATCCGCGGGATCTACGCCGACGGTGACACGGTCATCGTCCTGTGGGACGGCGAGGGCACCACCACGGCGGGGACGACCTACCGCAACACCTACGCCTGGTTCATGACCTTGCGCGGCGGCAAGGTCATCGACGGCACGGCCTTCTACGACAGCATCGCGTTCGACGAACTGTGGGAGAACGTGCCTCCGGACGGTCCCCGCGCGACGTAGACCCGTCCGCCGTAGTCATCCCTGCCTGACGGACACGGCACGACCCGCCGGCCCCGGACGCCGGGGTGCGGCGTCCGGGGCCGGCGGGTCGTGGGCCCGGAGGTGTCGACCCGCTACCGGGCCCGGTGGGCGAGCAGGTCGCCGGGCTCCACGGCGAGCGCGGCGGGCGCCGACCGGCGGGCCGCCTGCGCGTGCCGGGCGTCCGCCGTCGGCACGACGAGGGTGAGCAGGGCGCCGAGCACGGCCAGGGCGGTCAGCACGTAGAAGATGGAGTTGAGCGCGATGCCGGAGGCGACGAGCAGGCCGCCGATGAGCGGACCGCCGATGCCCCCGAGGCGCCCGAACCCGGCGCACCAGGCGACACCCGCGCTGCGCACGTTGGTGCGGTAGTAGGTCGCGACGAAGCCGTAGATGAGGATCTGCGTCCCGCTCGTGCCCAGCCCCACGACCGCCACGAAGGCCAGCAGCACGCCCAGCGGGAGGCTCACGGTCAGCAGCGCGATCGCCGCCGCACCCAGCGTGAAGGACGCCGCCACCACCGGCTTGGGCCCGAACCGGTCGGCGAACCGGGAGGCGGCCAGCGCGCCCAGGACCGCGCCGCCGTTCAGGACCAGCAGGAAGGACAGGGACCCGTTGGTGGAGAAGCCGGCGCGGCCCATCAGCTCCGGCAGCCAGGTGTTGAGCGCGTAGACCAGCAGGAGACCGGTCGCGCTGAGCAGGCCCAGCAGGAGGGTCGGCAGCAGGTAGGTGCGTCCGGCCAGCCCGGCGAAGCCCGCACGGCCCTCGACGACCGGCTCGGGGACCCGGGGGCCCTCGGTGCCCGGCACGGCCAGCGACACCCCGGTCCGCGCGGCGACGGCCCGCGCCTCGTCCAGGCGTCCCCGCGATGCCAGCCAGGCCGGCGACTCGGGCATCTTGAGGAAGGCGAGGGGGAGCAGCGTCAGCAGCGGCAGGGCACCGATCCAGAACATGCCCCGCCAGCCGATGACGTCCAGCAGCAGGATGGCCAGCAGCGCGGCGAGCAGGCTGCCCAGCGGCACCCCCGAGTAGGAGATCGCGTTGGCCAGGTTCTTCTTGCCCGCGGGCGCGAACTCGGCGACCAGCGCCCCGGTGGTGGCGACCAGGGCGCCGACCCCGATGCCGGTGACGAAGCGGAGCAGGCCGAAGGCCGCGGTGCTCGTGGCCAGGGCGGTGAGGGCCATGCCGACGGAGAACCACGCGTAGGCGGTGAGCATGACCCTCCGCCGGCCGATGACGTCGGCGACGCTGCCGGCCAGGAGGGCGCCGACGAGCACGCCGATGAGCGCGTAGCTGCCCAGGGCGCCGGCCAGGGCCGGCGTCACCTCGCCGATCTGACCCGGGTCGCGCAGGAAGAGCGGGACGACGGTCCCGTAGACGACCAGGTCGTAGCCGTCGAAGACCAGGCCGACCGTGGCCAGCGAGACGATCCAGGTGACCGACCTGCGACGGAGCGCGTCCTGCCGGACGGCTCCGTCCTGCGTGGATGGTGCCACTGCTGTTCTCCTCGGGACGGGCCCTGGCTCGAAGACGGCACGGGAGCCGTGGCAGGGCAGGGGACACCCGGCGACCGACGTCGCCACGGGTGGGGGGAGGGGAGACGCGCCGGGCTGGAGGGAGGTCGCCGGGCGGCCGGGTGGTGCGGTGGTGCGGGTCGTGCGGTGGTGCGGGTCGTGCGGTGGTGCTCAGTGCGCGGGTCCTGCGCGGTGTCTCCTGCGCCGGGTCCTGCGCTATGTCTACTGCGCCGGGTCCTGCGCGATGTCTACTGCGCCGGGTCCTGCGCGATGTCCGACGGGTGCGCGGCCAGCGGGGTGACCGTGATGCCCATGTACGGGAACAGCGGCAGGCCCCACAGGATCTGGTGCAGCTGCTCGTTGCTGTCGACGGCGAAGACGCTGAGGTTGGCGTACTGACCGACACAGCGCCAGATGTGCGGCCAGTGGCCCGAGCGCTGCCAGCGCTGGGAGTAGGCCTTCTCCCGGGCGAGGAGGTCGTCGCGCGCCGCCGGGTCCATGTCCGGCGGCAGCGCGACGTCCATCCGCACCGCGTACAGCTGCGTCACGCGGGGTCCAGCGCGAAGTCGTAGGTGACCTCTTCGCCCCGTCCGGACGCCGCCGGGGTCGGGTGCAGGACCAGCTCCGGCTTCACGGCCTGGGCGACGTCGTCCTCGACGTGCTGGCCGCCGGCGAAGTACAGCTGCGTGGTGACCAGCTGCTTGCTCGGGGCCGACACCTTCAGGTGCAGGTGGGCCGGGCGCCACGCGTGCCAGCCGGCCGCCGCGATCAGCGCGCCGCACGAGCCGTCGGTGGGGATCTGGTAGGGCGCGGGCTTGATGGTGTGGAACGCGAACCGGCCGTCGTCTCCGGTGCGGACGGTGCCGCGCAGGTTCCACTCGGGGATGCCCGGGGCGAACTGCGAGTAGTAGCCGTCGTCGTCGGCGTGCCACAGCTCGACCTGCGCGTCCTCGATCGGGTTGCCGTCGAGGTCGGTGACGGTGCCCTGGAACAGGAACGGGGTGCCCTGCTCGCCGTCGCGCATCGGCAGGGTGGCCTCGCTGCGGGACTCCGGCGAGCCGGGGATGTAGTACGGGCCCTCGATCGTGCCGACGGCGCCCAAGCGGCCGGCGTTGGCGACCTCCTCGACCACGTGCTCGACCCACACGTCGAGGAACAGCGGCCACTCGCCGTCCTCACCGACCCGGATCAGCCACGCCTTGAGGGCGTCGTACTCGGCGTAGGTCACCCCGTGCTTGCGGATGACCTCGTGCAGGGCCGTGATGGCGTCGGTGGCGATGGCGGACACGCGCGCCTGGTCGACGGTGGCGGCGCTGCGCTCCTTCTGGGCGAAGCGCTCGGTGGCGTTGCGGCCGGAGCCGGCCGCGGTCGGGTTGGGGACGGTCGCGGTCATGAGGGTCTCCTCGGGTGCGGTGCGGATGGGACGGGGATGCGGTGGGCCCTCTGCAGGGGCCCGCCGCGAGCCTGCGAGCGGTTGGGGGAGTTGGGGGGCAGGGAGGTCCTTCAACGGTCCTGGCGGTAGCGGGCGAGCTTGTCGGGGTCGATCTCGATGCCGATCCCGGGTCCGGGACGGACGGTGAGCTCGCCGCCGGCGATCTCCAGCGGCTCGGTGAGCAGGTCGTCGCTCATGTCCAGGAAGTTCGACAGCTCACCGGCGCGGCGTGCGGAGTGCCGGTGGGCGGCGCCGAAGGCCACGGTGCAGGCGGTGCCGACCTGGCCGTCGATCTGGTTGCCCATCACGACCTCGACGCCGAGGCCCTCGCACTGGTGCAGGATGCGCTGCGAGGTGCTGAACCCGGTGCGGGCGGTCTTGATGCTGATGGCGGTGGCCGCCCCGTCGAGCAGCTCGCGGGTCACCTGACCCGGCGTCGTGGCGCTCTCGTCGGCGACGGTGGGCACCGTCGTCTGCGCGGTGAGCCAGCGCCGGCCGAGCACGTCGTCGGCCGGGCACAGCTCCTCGGACAGCGTGAGGTCCAGGTCGGCCATCGCGCGCAGGGCCCGCGCCGCCTCCGACGGGGTCCACCCGCGGTTGCCGTCGACGTAGAGCTCCACGTCCGGCCCGAGCGCCGCGCGCAGGGCGCGGCAGGCGCCGACGTCGAGCTCCACCGGGCGCCGGCCCACCTTCACCTTGAACACGCGGATGCCGTGGGTGTCACGGACGCGCTCGGCCTCGGCGACCATCTCGGCGTCCGGCGCGAACCCGACCATGTGGGACACCCGCATCCGGTCGGTGAAGCCGCCCAGCAGAGCCGAGACCGACACCCCGAGGGTGCGGCCCAGCGCGTCCCAGATCGCCATGTCCACCGCCGCCTTGGCGGCCGGGTTGCCGACGGTGCGCTCCATCCGCGCGTGCGCGGTCTCGCGCTCCAGCAGCGTGAGGTCCACCAGCTGCGGCGCGAAGAGCTTGTCGACCACCGCGATGATGGACTCCTGGGTCTCGCCGTAGGTGTACGGCCGCGGCGGGGCCTCCGCCACGCCGACCACGCCGTCGTCGGTGTGCACCCGGACCAGCACGTGGTCGGCCACGTGCACCTCGCCGCTGGCAAAGCGCAGGGGCTTCCTGTACGGGATCGCGAACGGGATCGCCTCGACCTTCTCGATCTTCAACGGGTGCCTCCCAGTGGGGCGGTGTCTGGTGCGGTCGAGCTGGGGAAGTCCGCGTCGGGCACGAGGAAGCCGTTGGCCTCCAGCGCGTCGAGCAGCCGGGCGAGGGCGGGGGAGCGGTCCTCGCGCCGCCAGGCCAGGGCCAGGTCGATGTGCACGTCGTCGGCGACGGGCACGAAGCTCACCCCGTTGACGCGCAGCGCCAGCACGGACTCGGGCAGCAGGGCCACGCCCAGGCCGGCGGCGACCAGCGTGAGCATGATCGAGGTCTCCGCGGCCTGGTGGGTGCGCCGGGGCAGGAAGCCCGCGGCGAGGCAGGCCTGGGTCACGACGGTGTTCACGACGGAGCCCTCGACGCCGTAGACGACGAAGTCCTCGTCCCGCAGTTCGGTCAGCCCGACCGGCTCGTCACCGGCGAGACGGTGGCTGCCGGGCGCAGCGAGGACCAGCCGTTCCCGGGTGATCAGGCGGGACGACAACCCCGTCCGGCGCAGCGGTGGACGCAGCACCGCGAGGTCGATCCGGTCCTCCTCGAGGGCCAGCTCCTGCGCCGGGGTGAGCAGGTCGGTCTGGAACCGCAGCACCAGGCCGGGAACCTCCCGGGCGGCGATCCGGGCCAGCTGGGGCAGCTGGCGGAGCGCCGCCAGCCCGGTCGCCCCGACACGGAGGAGGCCGGTGCTGCCGGCGCCGATCAGCTGGACCCGGGTCCGCGCGGCCTCGATCGAGTCCAGGATGCGCTCGGCGTCCTGCAGGAACGCCTCACCGGCGGGCGTGAGCTCGACCCGCCGCGTCGTCCGGGTGAACAGCGCGGTCCCGAGCTGGGCCTCCAGCTGGCGGATGGCCTGGGACAGCGGGGACTGGGCCATGTGCAGGCGTTCGGCCGCCCGCCCGAAGTGACGGGTCCGGGCGACGGTGACGAAGTAGTGCAGCTGGCGGATCTCCACGTGCCCTCCTCCGTCGAACGGTCAGGTCCGGAACCGGGCGTCCAGGGGACGCGCCGTGCCACGCTGTGACGCACCCAACGTAGGGGCTCGGTTCTGTACGAACAAAGACCGAGTTTCGCTGCATTGAGACGTCTGGAGTCTCAATGGATGCCTGGTCAGGACTAGGCACTTTGCTGACGCGAACGTGACCGGTGCCACCCACAGTTGGGGACAGCGCAATCGACCACCGGACCGGAGGCCCGCCATGACAGTCGACGCCACCCAGCTCAGCGACGTCCTCGCCGATGCCGTCATCGAAGACCCCGAGGCCGGGATCTACCGGGCCAACCGTCGGATCTTCACCGACGAGGAGATCTTCGAGCTGGAGATGACCCACATCTTCGAGGGGAACTGGGTCTACCTCGCGCACGAGAGCCAGGTCCCCAACGCGGGGGACTACTTCACGACCTACATCGGCCGTCAGCCGGTCGTCATCACGCGCGACAAGAGCGGCGAGCTGCACTGCCTCATCAACGCCTGTGCGCACCGCGGCGCGATGCTGTGCCGCCGCAAGACGGACAACCGGATGACCTTGACCTGCCCGTTCCACGGCTGGACGTTCCGCAACGACGGCACGCTGCTCAAGGTCAAGGACCCCGACGGCGCCGGCTACCCCGCCAGCTTCAACAAGGACGGCTCGCACAACCTGGTCAAGGTCGCGCGGTTCGACAGCTACCGCGGGTTCCTCTTCGGCAGCGTCAACCCGGACGTCAGCACGCTCGCCGAACACCTCGGTGACACCACCAAGGTCATCGACATGCTCGTCGACCAGTCGCCGGAGGGGCTGGAGGTGCTGCGCGGCTCCTCGACCTACACCTACGACGGCAACTGGAAGGTCCAGGCGGAGAACGGCGCCGACGGCTACCACGTCAGCGCGACCCACTGGAACTACGCGGCCACGACCTCACGGCGCAGCACGGGGGAGTCGAAGAACACGACCAAGGCACTGGACGCCGGCGGCTGGGGCAAGTCCGGCGGCGGCTACTGGTCCTACCCCAACGGGCACCTGTG
Source organism: Geodermatophilus siccatus (assembly GCF_900103785.1). Taxonomy (GTDB): domain Bacteria; phylum Actinomycetota; class Actinomycetes; order Mycobacteriales; family Geodermatophilaceae; genus Geodermatophilus; species Geodermatophilus siccatus. Next base: position 53,547 of record NZ_FNHE01000002.1, read on the forward strand.
CCTGTGGACCTGGGCGGCCAACCCGCAGGACCGCCCGCTGTGGGACCGCATGGACGAGCTCAAGGCCCAGTTCGGCGAGGCCAAGGGCGAGTTCATGGTCAAGGGCTCCCGCAACCTGTGCCTGTACCCGAACGTCTACCTGATGGACCAGTTCAGCACCCAGATCCGGCACTTCCGGCCGATCTCGCCCGAGCAGACCGAGGTCACCATCTACTGCATCGCCCCCAAGGGCGAGAGCGCCGAGGCCCGTGAGCACCGGATCCGCCAGTACGAGGACTTCTTCAACGCCTCGGGCATGGCCACCCCGGACGACCTGGAGGAGTTCCGCTCCTGCCAGCTCACCTTCCGGGCGACCGCCGCGCCCTGGAACGACATGAGCCGCGGTGCCGAGCACTGGCTGAACGGGCCGGACCCGGTCGCCAAGGCCCTCGGCATGGACGGCGTCATCTCCGCGGGGCAGCGCAACGAGGACGAGGGGCTGTACCCGATCCAGCACGGCTACTGGCTGCAGACCATGCGCGCCGCCGTCGAGAAGCAGGCCGGCGTGTCCACCGCGACCTCGGAGGGCTGATCCCCGTGACGACCACCCAGAACCCCGTGCAGACCCCGACCGAGGCGGCGCCCGCGGGCGGGAAGCTCATCACCCAGAACATGATCGAGCAGTTCCTCTACCGCGAGGCCCGCTACCTCGACGACCGCGAGTTCGAGAAGTGGCTGGAGTGCTACGCCGACGACGTCGTCTTCTGGATGCCGTCGTGGGCCGACGACGACCGGCTCACCGAGGACCCGCACCGGGAGATGTCCCTCATCTACTACTCGAACAAGGGTGGCCTCGAGGACCGCGTCTTCCGGATCCGCACCGAGCGTTCCAGCGCGACGTCGCTGCCCGAGCCGCGCACCAGCCACAACATCACCAACGTGGAGGTCATCGAGCGCCGCGGCGACCTGGTCGACATCCGGTTCAACTGGCACACCATGTACTTCCGGTACAAGACCGTCGACCCCTACTACGGGACGTCGTTCTACACGATCGACTTCTCCGGGCCCGCACCGCTCATCCGGCGCAAGACCGTGGTGCTGAAGAACGACTACATCCACCACGTCGTCGACGTCTACCACCTCTGAGCAGCGGCTCCGCCAGGCTGTTCCCCTCCAGGCCGCTGTTCCTCCGAGAACTACGGAGAGATCTCCATGGACCACCGCGTGGCACTCGCGTTCGAGGACGGGGTCACCCGCTTCATCACCTGCCGGGACGACCAGACCGTCGCCGACGCGTCCTACCGGGCACGGATCAACATCCCGCTGGACTGCCGTGACGGCGCCTGCGGCACCTGCAAGGCCCTCTGCGAGTCGGGGGAGTTCGACGGGGGCACGTACCTCGAGGACGCGCTGTCGGACGACGAGGCCCAGAACGGGTACGTGCTGCCCTGCAGCATGAAGCCGCGCTCGGACCTGGTGCTGCAGATCGCGACCACGTCGGCGGTGGCCAAGACCAGCGCCGCCACCCACCGCGGTCGCATCACCGCGCTCGACCGGCTGTCCCCGACGACGGTCGCGCTGACCGTCGAGATCGACGACCGGGACGCCCTGGCGTTCCTCCCCGGGCAGTACGTCAACATCGCCGTCCCGGGGACCGAGGAGTCCCGGTCGTACTCCTTCAGCAGCGCTCCGCAGGACGAGGCGCTGACGTTCCTGGTCAAGCTGACGCCCGGCGGCGTCATGTCGACCTACCTGGAGGAGCGCGCCGCGGTCGGGGACGAGATCACCTTCACCGGTCCGCACGGCAGCTTCTTCCTGCGCGAGTCCGACGCCCCGCTGCTGCTCCTGGCCGGCGGCACCGGACTGGCGCCGATCCTGTCCATCCTGCGGACGCTGGAGGGCGGCCGCAGCGACCGGCAGATGCACCTGGTCTACGGGGTCACGACCGACGACGACCTGGTCGAGATGGAGGCCATCGAGCAGCTCGCGGGCAGCATCGACGGGCTCACCTGGGACTACTGCGTCGCCGACCCCGCCACCAAGGCCCCCAACCAGGGCTACGTCACCGGCCTGTACGGGCCCGAGCACCTGCACGACGGCGGCGCCGCGGTGTACCTCTGCGGCCCGCCGGCCATGGTGGAGGCGGTCCGCAAGCACGTCGCCGGGCTGGGAGTCGCCCCCTCGGGCTTCTACTACGAGAAGTTCGCGCTGGCCGCGGTCCCGACGGAGGCCGCCGAGGAGGTCGTCCAGCCGGAGCCCGAGGCCGTCGTGCCGGAGTCCGAGGCGGTCGCCCCCGAGCCGCCGCCGGTGCCGGTCGTCGTCCCGGACACCGTGGCCGAGCTGCTGGCCCTGGGCGGCCGGGAGGGCCGGACCTCGGCCGGCCAGGCCCTGTTCCCGCCGGTGGAGCTGACCCCCCTCGGCGCCGACGGAGCCGGGCCGCGCACCGAGTCGCCGTCGGACATGTGGCGGCTGGCGGGGCAGCAGCTGGGGGAACCGTTCCCCACCGGGGACGTCCTGCCCGTGGACGACGCCGAGGACCTGGTGCCCGCCGTCGGTGCCCGCGCCGTCGCCGGTCAGGAGATGCTGCCCCAGGGGGAGCTGGAGCAGCTCACCGCGCCGACGCCCCCGCCGCCGGCCGGTCAGCCGGACGCCGGGACCGAGGACGCAGCGGTCGAGCCGACGCTGACCCCCGAGGGCTACTCCATCACGGCCGACGGGTACGAGATCGGTGAGGAGCACCCGTCGGTGCACGAGTCCGACGCCATCTTCGACGCCCGCCGGGCGCTGGAACTCGGCGCCGCCGAGCTCATCATCGGTCGCCTGACGCACCAGGAGCTCATCGGCTACCGGGTGCTGGCCGAGGCCACCGTCCCCTACGTCGAGGGCGACCGGTTCGTCGACGCGGCGGCGTACACCGAGACCAACGCCGCCTTCCACGACTACCTGTTCACCCTCACCGGCAATGAGCACCTGCTGCGCGCCTACCAGGCACTCGGCGTCAAGGGGCACATGGAGGAGTCCCTCCGCTCGGCCACCTGGTGCCACCCCCGGTGCGCCCAGGACCACCTCGACATCGTCGAGGCGTTCCGGGACGGCGACCGCGAGCGGGCACGGGTCCTCATCACCGAGCACGCGGAACGGTCCAAGGAGACCACCCGCCGGGCCATGCACGACCTCGCCGCGGGACGCCGTCCCCGGTTCGTGACGCCGGGCCGGTTCGCCGGTCGGGTCGTCCTGGTCACCGGGGCCGGGCAGGGGATCGGCGAGCGCACGGCCCGGCGGATCAGCGCGGAGGGCGGGATCATGGTGCTGGCCGACCGCGCCGAGCTGGTGCGCGACCTGGCCGAGGAGCTGGGTCAGCCCGGGGCCGAGGCGATCCCCGTCGTCGCGGACCTGGAGACCTGGGAGGGCGCGAAGTCCGTCGTGGACGCCGCGCTGGCGCGGTTCGGCCGCATCGACGTCGCCATCCACACCGTCGGCGGCACGATCTGGGCCAAGCCGTTCGAGCACTACCCGCCCGAGCAGATCCAGGCCGAGATCAACCGGTCCCTCTGGCCGACGCTGTGGTGCTGCCGCGCCGTCGTCCCGCACATGGTGGAGCGGGGGCAGGGCACCATCGTCAACGTGTCGTCGGTGGCCACCCGTGGGGTCAACCGCCTGCCGTACTCCGCCGCCAAGGGCGGCGTCAACGCCATCACCACCGCGCTGGCCCTCGAGATGGCACCGCACGGCGTGCGGGTCGTCGCCACGGCCCCGGGCGGGACCGACGCCCCACCGCGGCGCACCCCGCGCGGCCCGGCGCCGGAGACGGAGCTCGAGCAGTCCTGGTACCGGTCGATCGTCGACCAGACGGTCGAGTCCTCGCTGATGAAGCGGTACGGGACCCTGGACGAGCAGGCCGCGGCCATCACCTTCCTGGCCTCGGAGGAGGCCTCCTACATCACCGGCACCATCCTGCCCGTGGCCGGTGGCGACCTGGGCTGAGCCGCCGGGCGAGACGCCGCGGACGGGGGAGCCCCCGGCCTCCCGGCCCTACGGTGTCGACGTGAGCGGGACCGACGAGGACGCCCACGTCGTGGGGCTGGCCACCGAGACCGCGCAACTCGAGGCGCTGCTGCTCCGCGCCTGCGCCGGCGGGCCGGTGGTGGTCGTCGTCGAGGGCCCGGCCGGGATCGGCAAGACCACCCTGCTGCGCCGGTTCCTGCGTCGGCACCCCGAGGTGCCGACGACGGCGGCCACCGGGCTGCCGTGGGAGAGCAGCCGGGCCGGGGCGCTGGCCCGGCGGCTCCTCGACGACGACCCCGGGGACTCCCCGGCGTGGCCGGCCGGCGACGACCCCGTCGACCTCGGCACCGCGCTCGCCCGGCGGTGGGAGGCCCGGGCCAGGGAGGAGCCGCTGCTGGTCGTCGTCGACGACGCACACCACGCGGACCCGGTCTCGTTGCAGGCGATCGGCTCCGCGGTCGCGCGCACGCACCGCGCTCCGGTGCTGCTGCTGCTCGCCCGGACCACCGGCTGGCCGGACGCCGGCGCCGTGGACGCCGGCGCCGTCCTCGACCGGCTCGCGGCCACCTCCGTCCCCGTGCTGCGCCTCGGGCCGGCCGAGACCCGGCTGCTCGCCGCGCGGGTCGCGGCGGCCGACCTCCCGATGCCCGTCGCGCGGCGCCTCTGCGAGCACGCCGCCGGCATCCCCGGCCACCTCCTGGAGCTGTTCCGCGACACCCCGCCGGTCCGCTGGTCGGACTGGCAGACCCGGCTCCCCGCGCCGGCCAGCGTGCAGCGCCGCGTGCACCGGGCCCTCGACCGCTGCTCCCCGGAGGCGCGGGCGCTGGTCGAGGCGGCGGCCGTGCTCGGCCGGAACCCCGTGCTCGCCGACGCCGCGGCCCTGGCCGGGCTCACCGACCCGATCGCCGCCCTCGACGAGGCCTGTGCCGCCGGCCTCCTGGCGACCGCCGCCGGCCACGGCCTGGACGCGCTCACCTTCCCGGAGCGGTTCATCCGTGGGGCCGTCCACGCGACCCTCTCCCCGCGGGCGCGGCACGAGCTCCACCTGCGCGCGGCCGCCGTGGTCACGGACGACACCGAGCGGCTCCGCCACCGGGTCGAGGCGGCACCGCTCCCCGACGCGCGCCTCGCCGAGGAGCTGGTGGAGCTGGCGCGGCGCAAGGCCGACGAGGGGGCGTGGGCCGTCGTCGCAGGCGCGCTCATCGACGCCAGCCGCATCAGCCCCACCCGGGCCGACCGCGAGGCCCGCCTCCTCCAGGCCGTCGACGCGCTGGCCGGAGCGGGCCTGCTCGGGCAGGCCGTGGACGCCCTCCCCGAGGTCGAGGCGCTGCCCACCGGCCCCCGCCGCGACTCCGTGCTGGCCTACGTCGCCGTCCAGCGCGGCCGCCGCGCCGAGGCCGCCGCCCACCTCGACACCGCCTGGCGCCTCCGGGGGACCGACCGGGGTGCCGCCGCCGTCGTCTGCCAGCGGTACGTGCTCCACGCCCTGGCCGACTGGGACGGCGACGCGCTGGTCCGGTGGGCCGGCCGGGCCGTCGAGTACGCCGACCCCGGCTCGCCTGCTGCCGTCGAGTCCCGCGCCATCGCGGGGCTGGGCCACGCCGCCCGGGGCTGCGTCGACGAGGCGTTCACCACCTACCGGCACGCGGTCGCCGAGAGCCCGGCCGGACCCCAGCACCAGCGCGCGCGCATGGGCCTGGGCTGGTTGTACCTGGCGCAGGACCAGCCCGAGGCCGCCCGGCGCGAGCTGGAGTTCGCCGTCCCGACCGTGCGGCAGACTGGCTCGAACCGGATCTCCCTGTGGGCCCTGGTGTGGCTCGCCCGCACCCGCTTCGCCCTGGGCGACTGGCCCGGGGCACTGGACGCGGTCGGTCAGGCCGAGGCCCTGCTCAGCGCCACCGGGCTGGACCTGCTGCGTCCCCTCGTCCACTGGACCGGCGCCCAGGTCCACGCCCTGCGCGCAGAGCACGAGGACGCCGAGCGGCACCTGCAGCTCGGCGCGGCCACCGAGCACGACTACACCGTCATGACCGTCCCCGCACTCCTCGCGCGGGCGCACGTGGCCGAGGCGGCGTCGGACTACGACGCGGTCGTCCGCCACCTCGCCCCCCTCGCCGCCCGGACACCGCGCGCCGGTCTCGACGAACCGGGGTTCTGGCCCTGGCACGACGTCTACGCCAACGCCCTCGTCGTCACCGACCGGCTCCCCGAGGCCGAGGCGTTCCTCGCGCCGCTCGAGACGACGGCGCAGCGCCGGGGGCACCGGTCCACGAGCGCCCGGCTCGGCTACGTCCGCGGCCGGCTGTTGGCCGCCCGCGGCGACCTGCCCGGCGCCGAGGAGGCGTTCGAGCAGGCGCGGGCCCGACTGGCCGTGCTGCCGCTGCCGTACGAGCGGGCGCGGGTGGACTTCGCCCACGGCATCACCCTGCGCCGCGCCGGCCGACGGCGGGACGCCGCCACTCTGCTCACCACGGCACGGCAGTCCTTCGCCGCGCTCGGCGCCCGGGTCTACGTGGAGCGCTGCGACCGGGAGCTCAAGACGGCCCGGCCGGCGCCCCGCGGAGCCGAGACCGGCACCGAGCACCTCACCGAGCAGGAGCGGACCGTCGCCACCCTCGTCGCGACCGGCCTGACCAACAAGGAGGTGGCCGCGTCGATGCTGCTGTCGGTCAAGACGGTCCAGTTCCACCTCACCCGGGTGTACGCCAAGCTCGGTGTCCGGTCCCGGTCCGAACTGGCCGCGCGCTTCTCCCACGGACCCGCTCTCGGGGGGAACGGGGGCCGTGGTCCGCAGGCCGGTGTCCCGGCGCCCCGCTAGGAGCTCGCGCCGCCACCGACGTGCAGGTCGTCGAGCAGCGCCAGCACGTCACCGGCGGGGGTCGGCGATCGTGCACGGCCCCGGCACGACCTGCGAGCCGCCGTGCCCCCGCAGGTCGTGGCGGACGACGCGGTGCGCACCGGCGAGGTCGGCGACCTGCCGGTCGAACAGTGCGGTGTCCGTGCGCGACGGGCCGAGCACGAGCACCGGGGCGTCGGCGGGTCCGTCCCCGACGGCGTGCGGGCGGGCGGTCACGCGGCCCCCGGGGGACGGCGGCGTCGCGGGCGACCCCAGGCTGCGCCCGCGGCTCCCGCTCGAGCTCGCGGGTTGGCCGACAGCGCCGACGGGTGCTCGGTCAGCGGGATCACCGCGATCGTCGTGAACGGGAACAGCGGGAGGTTCCACAGGATCTCGTGCAGCTCGGCGCCGGAGCCGACGTCGAAGACACTGGTGTCGCTGTTCTGGCCGACCACCCGCCACAGGTGCACCCACGTGCCGCTGCGCGGCAGCTCCAGCGCCCGGGCGAGCCCCGCCGGGGCCCCGGACCGGCCGCGGCTCCCCGCTGTCCGGCCCGGGGCGCGGGGTCACGCGGCGCGGGCGCCTGCGTCGCGCTCCAGCACGAAGTCGTACTCGACGCGCGCGGTGCCGTCGCCCTGGTCCTGGGGATCGAGGACGAGCTCGGGCTTGACCGCGGAGGCGACGTCGCTGTCGAGCCACTCGCCGCCGCGGAAGTAGAGCTGGGTGGTGATGGCCCGGTGGCCCGGCGCGCTGACGATCAGGTGCAGGTGGGCGGGTCGCCACGGGTGCCAGCCGGCGGCTCCGATCAGCTTGCCGGTGGGGCCGTCGGTGGGGATCTGGTACGGCGCGGGCTGGATGGTGCGGATCTCGAACCGGCCCTCGTCGTCGGCCACCACCAGGCCGCGGAGGTTGCCCTCGGGGAGGTGCGGGGCGAACCCGGAGTAGTAGCCGTCGGCGTCGGCCTGCCACATGTCGATCTCCGCGCCGGGGGCCGGGTTGCCGTCCACGTCGCGGACCTGCCCGGCGAAGACCAGGGGACGGCCCGTCTCGTCCTCGCGCATCGGCAGGGTGGCCGGGGAGGTGAGCCGCTTCTGGCCGGGCAGGTAGTACGGGCCGAGGATGGTGCCCTTGGTGCCCTGCTGGGTCTCGGCCTGCACCTCCTCGACGACGTGTTCGACGAAGACGTCCAGGAACAGCGGCCACTCGCCGCCCTCGCCGACCTGGATCAGCCACGCCTTGGCGGCCTGGAACTCCGGATAGGTGACCTTGTGCTCCCGGATGGCCGCGTGCACGCCGTCGAGGACCGCCCGGACCACTGCGTCGACCCGCTCCGGGGGCACCTGGCGGGCGGCCTCGTACATCTCGGTGGTCAGGAACGACTCCGTCGCGCTGGCCCCCGAACCGGCCGCGGTGGGGCTGTGCTGGGTGTCGGTCATGGCGTGCTCCTCGGATGTCAGCGCGGTGGTCCGACCGTCCGTCACCGGCCGGGCCTGCGAGGCCGGGACGGGTGAGGTGCCATCGTCGCCGACGCGGTGGGGAGCCGTCCAGCAGTCGCGCTCGCCATCGGCCCCTGGCCAGGACGTTCGCCACTGCGGACCGGTCGTCGCGTCTGAATGCGCGGTGATTGTGCACGACCTCCGTCCGGACCACGGATGGGGCCACGGAGTCGCGGCAGCACCTCTACGCTGCAGCGATCCGAGCCGCGCAGCTGCGCACACCGGGCTGCGCCGGGCCACGTGAGGGGTGGCCGTGACCGTGACGACCGGGCATGCCGGGCGAGGGTCCCTCGACGCTCGCTCCCGCCCCGAGGTGCTGCCGCGCCGCACTGCCGTACGGGCGCGAGCGGGGCGCCGGCACGACCGCCGGCGTCCCCGCGCCCGCCCCCGGGCGCGTCACCCGCCTGCCGCACCCGGCGGCGGAGCGGGACCGCCCCTCCCGCCCTCGACGACCTGCTCGAGGACCACCTCGCACCCGGCGCGGACCCGTGGCCCCGGGCCCAGCGGTGCCCACGGACCTGTCCGGCCACGCCAGCACACCCAGGAGGTGCGCGATGTCGATCGCCACCGGTGGTCCACCGGACGCCGCCACGGAGCCGACCCCGCAGCAGGAGGCCCGGCGTCGCCGCACCGTCGCCTGGGTCGTCGCGCTGGCCACCCTCGGGCTCGTCTTCGACGGGTACGACCTGGTCGTCTACGGCACCGTCGTCCCGTTGTTCCTCGCCGATCCCGGTGAGATCGGGCCGGTCACACCGGCCGTCGCCGGCGCACTGGGCAGCTACGCGCTGTTCGGCGTCCTGGTCGGCGCCCTGCTCGCCGGCAGCGTCGCCGACATCGTGGGGCGGCGCACGGTCATGCTCACCGCGTACGCGTGGTTCTCCGTCGGCATGGGCGTGACCGCCCTGATGGACAGCACCGGCGGGTTCGGGGTGATGCGGTTCGTCACCGGCCTCGGCGTCGGAGCCCTGGTGGCCACCACCGGCGCCCTGGTGGCCGAGTACGCACCGCCGGGGAAGAAGAACCTCGCCAACGCCATCACCTACTCCGGTGTGCCGATCGGGAGCCTGCTGGCCGCGCTGCTGGCGATCCTGCTCCTGGACCGGATCGGCTGGCGCGGCATGTTCTGGATCGGCGCCCTCCCGCTGGTGACCCTGCTGCCGCTGGCCTGGCTCAAGATGCCCGAGTCGCCCAGCTGGCTCGCCTCCCGAGGTCGTTCCGAGGAGGCCCGGAGGGTCTCCGAGCGGACCGGTGTGCCGATCAGCGCGCCCGCCGCGCCGGGCGCCACCGCCGCGGCGCCGGTCCGTCGGGAGCGGGCGGGCTTCGCGGGCCTGTTCAGTGGCCAGTACTGGTTCCCCACCGTGGTGCTGGGGCTGATGAGCGCCACCGGGCTCGTCCTCGTGTACGTGCTGAACACCTGGCTGCCCGAGCTCATGGGCCGCGCCGGGTACTCGACGCAGGGCTCGCTGTCCTTCCTCCTCGTGCTCAACGGGGGCGCGGTCGTCGCGGCCCTGCTGGCCTCCCGGCTCGCCGACCGGTTCGGGCCCAAGATGGTGGTCGCCGCGTCCTTCCTGCTCGGTGCGGTCGCCCTGCTGCTGCTCACCGTCGACGCCCCTCTGGCGCTGCTCCTGCTCTTCGTCGCCGTGGTGGGGGCGGGCACCAGCGGCACGCAGATCCTGATCTACGGCTTCGTGGCGAACTACTACCGCCCGAACGTGCGCGGCGCGGGGGTGGCGTGGTGCGCCGGGTTCGGACGGCTGGGCGGGGTCGCCGGCCCCCTGGTGGGTGGTCTCCTCGTCGCCGCGGGGCTCGGACTGGAGGCGATCTTCTACGTGCTGACCGGCATGGCGGCCTTCGGTGCCCTCCTGACCCTGCTGGTGCCCGTGGCCCGACGGGGAGGCGCGGCCCGGGCCGTGCCGGTGGAGCCGACCGCCGCAGCACAGCCCCCCGCCGGGCGATGAGCGCCGGTCGCGCGTTCCGGCTCCCGGGAGCGGCCGGTCCGGCGGTCCCCCGCACGTCCGAGGAGGCGAGCACCGGTGTATGAGCGGATCCTGGTCGCGATCGACGCGCACCCGACGGAGGAGAACGCGTCGGCGATCCGGCGCACCGAGCAGATCGGCACCCTGACCGGAGCCACCGTGCACGTGCTGCACGTGGCCCGGGGGCACATCGTCCCGGAGGACATCACCGGTGCCTCGGCCCGCCTCGGCGTCTGGTCGGCGGACGACGACGCCGAGGACGCCGACCGGGCCGCGGTGCAGCAGCTGGTCGACCGGCTGAGCGCCGCAGGCATCGACGCCCACGGGGAGATCGTCGTCGCCACGGAGCACGACGCCGCCGACGTCATCCTGCAGCGGGCCGAGGAACTCGACGTGGACCTGCTCGTCCTCGGCCACCAGCACCACCGGGGATCCCGGACCGCGGAGCGGGTGATCCACCGGCACCCGCCCTACTCGATCCTGCTGGCCCGGCCGCCCCAGGAGGAGCGGCGCTAGGGCTCCCGCCGGTCGACCGCCCCGGCGCGACCCGCCGGACCGTGGGTGCCCCGACCGGCCCGGGCGGGGCAGGTGCGCGACGATCCGGGGCGGCGACGCCCGTGGCCCCCTCCGCGGTCGGGTCGCGGGGGCCCGGGTGGCGCGCGCCGACGCGGCAGTGCGGCGCCCGCGGTCTCCCTCGCCCCGCACCGGACACGGCCTCCTCCGCACGGCGACCAGAGGGGAACGGAGCAGATGAGAGCCCAGCGCGCCGGCGAGAACGCCGGGACCGGAGCGGCGGTGCGTGAGCACCTGCTCGAGCGCCCCGTCCGGCCCCTGCCCGGCCCCCGCCGGCTGCTGCGGGACGCCGGGGGCGTCTACGCCGCCAACGGGCTCATCGGCCTGGTCTTCGCGGCCACCGGCCCGGTCGCGGTGATCCTGGCGGTGGGCGCGCAGGGCGGGCTGTCCCAGCGGGAGCTGGCCTCGTGGATCTTCGGCGCCTTCTTCCTCAACGGCGTCCTCACCGTCGTGGCGTGCTGGCTCTACCGGCAGCCGCTGGCCTTCTTCTGGACGATCCCCGGCACGGTGCTCGTCGGGCCGGCCCTGACCCACCTCACCTGGCCGCAGGTGGTCGGCGCCTTCTTCGCCACCGGTCTGCTCGTCCTCCTCCTGGGGCTCAGCGGCTGGGTGCGCCGGGCCATGGCGGTCGTCCCCATGCCGATCGTGATGGCGATGGTCGCCGGGATCTTCCTGCGGTTCGGGATCGACCTGGTGCACTCCCTGCGGGACGACGTGGGGATCGCCGCACCCATGGTCCTGGCCTTCCTGCTGCTCAGCGCGCTGCCGCGGCTGGGGCGGCGGATCCCGCCGATCATCGGGGCGCTCCTCGTGGGAGCGGGGACGGTACTGGTGTCCGGCCGGTTCCGTCCCGCCGGAGCCGCGGAGTGGTTCGCTGCGCCGGTGCTGCAGGCGCCCGAGTGGTCGCTGCAGGCGGTGCTGGAGCTGGTCGTGCCGCTAGCCATCACCGTGCTGGTGGTGCAGAACGGCCAGGGGATCGCGGTGCTGCGCGCCGCCGGACACGCTCCACCGATCAACGTCGTCACCGTCGCCTGCGGCGCCTGGTCGCTCCTCACGGCGGCGGTGGGCACGGTGTCGACCTGCCTGACCGGGCCGACCAACGCGCTGCTCTCGGCGTCCGGAGAGCGTTCCCGGCAGTACACCGCCGGGATCGCCTGCGGCCTGCTGGCCATGCTGTTCGGTCTGTTCGCGCCGCTGTTCACCAGCGCCATGCTGGCCACGCCGCCGGCGTTCATCGCCACGCTCGGCGGCCTGGCCCTGCTGCGGGTGCTGCAGGGGTCCTTCGTCGCGGCGTTCAGCACCCGCTTCACCCTCGGCGCCCTCGTCACCTTCGTGGTGACCGTCGCCGACGTGACGGTGTTGAACGTCGGTGCCGCCTTCTGGGGTCTGCTCGCGGGGTTGGCCGTCTCCGGGCTGCTGGAGCGCCCGGACTTCTCCCCGGCCCGGAGCTGAGCGCCGGTCCCGGGGCCGGCGGCCGCTGGTCGTGCGGACCCTCCGGCGCCGATCCGAGGCGGACCTGCCGAGGCCGCGCGCACGGTCGGGGATCAGCCGCCCGGGGCGGGCCGCCCCCGCCGAGCCGAGGGCGGCGTCCACGGTGGCGCGGTGGTCGACTGCTCGAGGTACCGGAGGGCGTCGCCCACCGTCGTGAACCGCGCCCAGTCGTCGTCGGGGACGAGCACACCGAACCGGTCCTCGGCCGCGACGACGACCTCGACCATCGTCAGGGAGTCGATGCCGAGGTCCTCGGTGAAGGACCTCTCCGGGGCGACGTCGGCGCGCTCGATGCCGGCGACCGTCCCCAGGACCTCCGCCAGCCCCTCCTCCAGCTCGTCGCGCGTCATCAGGGTGCTGCCTCCGGTCGGTGGCGGGGCGTCCCGTCGCTCAGCGGGACGCGGGAGCGGACGCCTGGAGCGCCCGCTGCACGTCGTACTCGTGGATCCAGCCGAAGTCCTCCGGGAACCTCGCCACCTTCGCGTCCCGCATCCGGGCGGCCGGTCCGTCGGGCAGGTGGAGCAGGGAGCTGGTGACCCAGGAGCTGCGCTGGACCGCGCGCGTCCGGGCCCGGCGGAGCGTCTGGTACCGGGAGAACGCCGGCTCCAGGTCGTCGCCGGGCCGCGCGTCGGCGACCAGCGCGGCCAGGGCGAAGGCGTCCTCGATCGAGGTGTTCGCGCCCTGCCCCTGGTGCGGCAGCATGCCGTGGGCGGCGTCCCCGAGGACGACGACCCGGCCCCGGTACCACCGCAGCAGGGGGCGCACCGTGAACAGCCCCCAGCGGACGGGGCTCTCGGCCGCCCGGATCATCTCGGGGACGGCGGGGTGCCAGCCCCGGAAGGAGGCGACCGGGACGTCCTCGTGCACCTCGGCCACCGTGCCGTCGTGCAGCCAGATCGGCGGGCCCTCCACCACCGCGAAGAAGTTGACCAGCTCGCCGGCGCCGCCGATCGCGTAGTGCAGCAGGTGCGCGTCGGGGCCCATCCAGAACTGGATCGCGTGCGGATCGGGCAGGGAGGGCAGGTTCTCGGTGGGCACGATGCCGCGGAAGGCGCTGGTGCCGGAGTAGACCGCGTCGTCCGCGCCGGTGACCCACCGGCGGACGGTGGACCGCACGCCGTCGGCGCCGACGACCACGTCGGCGCGTTCCACCCGGCCGTTGGCGAACTCCAGGACGACCGAGTCGCGCTCGGGGACCAGGTCGGTCAGCCGGCAGCCCAGGTGCAGGTGCTCGGCGTCGAACGCGCCGCTGAGGGTCTTCTGCAGGTCGGCGCGGTGGATGCCGAAGTACGGCGCACCGAACCGGTCCACGTAGGCACCGCCCTCGGCGACCGGGTGGGCGGCGATGCGGCTGCCGTCCTGCCAGTGGCGGTAGACCAGCTCAGTGGGGGTCGTCGAGGCCGCGGCCAGCTCGCCGAGCAGGCCCAGCCGGGCGTACTCCCGGGTGGCGTTGGCCGACAGCGCGATCGCCGCGCCGATCTCGGTCAGCTGCGCGGCCTGCTCGAACACCTCGGCCCGCACACCCCGCTCCCGCAACGCCAGGGCCAGCGACAGCCCGCCGATGCCGGCTCCGACGATCGCGATGCGGAGGTCGGGATCCCTCATGCGGCTCGACGCTAGCCAGTGGGCGCGGTCCCGCACAGGTGCGCCGGCCGGGTGGGACGAGGCCGGGACGGACGCGACGGACGTCGTGCCGGCAGCCCGGGGCGGGTCCGTGCCCGGGCGGTGGACCGGCGGGCACCCGCGTCCCGTGGCTCCCGGTGGGACCCCGGGTGCTGGTTAGCGTGAGCACCATGAGCCCAGACACGAACGCCGGGGAGCGGACCGTGCCCTCCCACGCCGGGGAGATCGCCGTCGTCACCGGTGCGTCGACCGGGATCGGGGAGGCGGCCACCCGTCGGCTGTGCGCCGACGGGTGGACCGTCTACGCCGTGGCGCGCCGCGCCGAGCGGCTCGACGCGCTGGCCCGCGAGACGGGAGCGATCGCCGCACCGTGCGACATCACCTCCGAGGCCGAGGTGACGGCCCTGCGGGACCGGGTCCTGGGCGAGCAGGGGCGGATCGACGCGCTGCTGAACATCTCCGGCGGCGCCCGCGGCACCGACTGGGTGGCCGACGCGAAGGACGAGGACTGGGAGTGGATGTACCGGGTCAACGTCCTCGGCACGATGCGCATCACCCGGGCGTTCCTGCCCGCTCTCCGGGCGAACGGGCAGGGCACCGTGCTGAACCTCACCTCCCTGGCCTCCCAGCGCGGCTACGAGGGCGGGGGCGGGTACAACGCGGCGAAGTTCGCCCAGCACGGGCTGACCGAGGCGCTGCGCCTGGAGGAGGCCGAGCACAACGTGCGGGTGGTGGAGGTCGCCCCGGGTCTCGTGCACACGCCGGAGTTCTCGCTGATGCGCCTGGGCGGGGACGCCGAGGCCGCGGCCAGGGTCTACGCCGGGGTGCGGGAGCCGCTGACCGCCGAGGACGTGGCCGAGGTCTGCGCCTTCGCCGTGAACCTGCCCCACCACGTGAACCTGGACCTGGTCACGGTCAAGCCGGTGGCCCAGGCGGCGATCCACAAGCTGCTGCGGGAGTAGGGGCTCGCGCCCGGCAGGTCCACCCCGGCCACGACGGCTCGCTGCACGTGGCGCTGCCGCCGGCCCACGCGGCCGACGTGGTCGCGACGGGCCGGGGGTGGCCCACCCGCTCGCCGGTGTCCGGCTCACCCCGGGCATGGTGCTGCTCTTCGGTCCGCGCGACGCCGCCGAGCCGGAGACCGTCGTCGGCGTCGTCACCACGAGCCACGCCTGGGCGTCGGGACGGCTCGTGTGAGGGACCGCGCGCCGGCGCAGCGGCTCGCGGACCGACTCGCCGCTGCCGCCGAGCAGCCGGACCGACCAGCGCGCCGGCATCGGTCGCGCCGCACGAGGTGTGCACCGGGTCGGTCCCGGACCGTGAGCGCACGGCCCGGGAGGAGTGACGGCGCTGCGGCCGCCGGTCGTCGTGCCCCGTTGCGTTTGCTGTGACCCACGTCACAACCTACGGTCAGGCCGCCCGCACTCGCGGGACGGTCCGGCAGCACGCCGAATCCTGCCGCTGGCTGGGCCGACCTCGACTCACCTCAGGCAGGAACGGGAGATCGCAGGACCTCCGGGCCGCCTCATCGGCCCTCGGGGTGAAGCCGTGCTCTCCACGGCCGGGCAGTCCTCCCGCCCGAACCCGACAGCTCATCCCGCAGGCGCGCTCGGAGGATCTCATGCACCAGCACATCCTCGGCATGCGTCGTCCCGTCCGGGCGGTGCTGCCGCTCCGCCTGGGCATCGTGGCGGTCCTGGCGCTCGCCGCCCTCGCGGTACCGGCCCCGGCGAGGGCAGACTCTGCCGCCTCGACCAGTGCGGCAGCGGACCTGTGCGCGACCGTCGCCTCGCGTGCCGGTTTCACCGGCGACCGGCTCGTCACCGCGGTCGCGGTGGGCTTGGGGGAGTCGTCCTGTCGTGCGGACGCGCAGAACGCGAACGGCCCGACGAAGGGCTGTCCGAACGGCTCGGTGGACCGAGGTCTCTGGCAGATCAACAGCTGCTGGCACCCCTCGGTCTCCAAGAGCTGCGCCTACGACGCCCAGTGCAACGCCAACGCCGCCCATCGGATCTCCGCCAAGGGCACCAACTTCAAGCCGTGGGTGGCGTACACCAACGGCTCGTACCGGAAGCACCTGGAGGCGGCCCGGGCCGCGGTCGGCCGACTCAGCCGGACCTAGGTCCCCGGGTGAGGCACGCCACCGTGCCCGGACCCGGCGCCGGTCGGTGGGGCACGCCAGCGGGATCGGCGTGCCCCACCACGGCGGACCCGCCCGGACGACCCCGCCGGCCCGGTGAGCCGGGCCGGACTCCCGCGACGTCCCCCGGTTCCGGTTGGCAGGCCCTGCTCCTCCCGGGTCGGCGCAGGGCCACCGGAGCTCGGGGGAGGGGGAGGGGCGGTCGGGACCACGCACCGGCCCGCGCGCTGACGAGCGCAGGTCCGAGCCGCTGGACCTGCCGCGTCGCCGGCGCACTCCTGCTGGTGCTGCTCGCTGCGCCGGCCCAGGCGGCGTCGGCACCGCAGCCGTGTGCAGCCGGCTCCGTCCGGCTCACCTTCGACGACGGGCCCTCCGCGACCGCCACAGCCGACATCCTGGACACGCTGGCGGACCGGGGCGTGGAGGCGACGTTCTTCGTCACCGGCGAGATGGCCGCTGCCCGACCCGACCTCGTGCGTCGCGCCAGCCAGGAGGGGCACCGGATCGGCAACCACTCGTGGAGCCACCCGAGGCTCACCACGCTGGACCGGGCGCAGGTGGAGTCCCAGCTGCGGCGCACCAGCGAGGTCATCGAGCGGGCCACGGGGCGCTCCCCCGGCGAGTGGCGCCCGCCGTACGGGGCCACCAACGGCCTCGTGGAGGCGGCGGCCCGGCAGGTCGGCCTGGACTCGATGGTGTTGTGGACCGTCGACCCCCGCGACTGGGCCGATCCGCCGGCGACGACGATCCGGGACCGCGTGCTGCGGGACGTGCGACCGGGGAGCGTCGTGCTCCTGCACGACGCCACGGGGCGGAACACCCCCGCGGCCCTGCCCATGATCCTGGACGGACTGGCCGAGAGGGGGTACTGCACGCAGTGAGCCAGGCCGCGGAGCGCGGAGCGGTCAGCGCGATCGCCGGGCGTTCGCCGGCACGGGCCTCTCGCTGTAGCGGGCGGCGACTGCTGCGGAGCGACACACCGACGGCGGGGAGATGGCCGCGCGGCGCGGGGTCGGCTGCGGCGACCGGAGCGGTGCCGGCCGGATCCTACGGAGTCAGGTCGGCGACGAGTCGGGCGACGGTGGGCACTCGACGGCTCACCCTGACGGAGAGGTGGGAGATGAGCGTCGGACGCTTGGTGGCGCGAACGGTGATCGGTGGCCTGTTCATCGGGCACGGCACGCAGAAGCTCTTCGGCTGGTTCGGCGGCCCCGGTCCTGAGGGCACCGCGGCGATGATGGAGTCCCTCGAGATGCGCCCCGGGAAGGTGCACGCCCTGCTGGCGGGGGCGACCGAGACGGTCGGGGGAGGTCTCCTGGCCGCGGGGCTGGCGACGCCACTGGCGTCGTCGGCGCTGACCGGCGTCATGACGACGGCGATCCGCAAGGTGCACCTGCCCAACGGTCCGTGGGCCGCCAACGGCGGCTGGGAGTACAACGCCGTCCTGATCGCCGCTGTGACGTCGCTGGCCGAGACCGGGCCCGGGGACCTGTCCCTCGACCACCTCCTGGGGACCGAACGCAGCGGGCCGCTGTGGGCGTTGGCCGCGCTGGGCACCGGCGTCGGGACGGCGTTCCTGACGATGGCGCTCGGCCGTCGGGGCCGGCCGAGCGCCGCTGCCGGCCCTCGGTCGACGGCGGTCGAGGCGGCCCACGGTGACACCGCCGGGGACCCGACCACGGCGGGGGCCTGACCGGAGCGGGTGCGCAACCCCTGCCACGCCCGCGGCTGAGGCGGGCGCCACCCTGGAACGCGGCCCGTCTCGCGTCGGCCCGGGGTCGTCTCAGCCGAGGCGGGCGGCGAGGGTCTGCGCAGCGTCGCCGGCGCACCGGCGGAAGAGGTCGTCGTCGCCGGTGCACAGCCAGTTCACCGACGCCCCGAACAGCAGCCCCAGGACCGACTCCGCCAGCACCTCGACGTCGCCGGACCAGGTGCCGCCGGATGCCTCGGCCACGCGGTGCAGCAGCTCGAGGACGTCGCCGCGGTACTGCTCGGTGGACTCCCGCGCCGCGGCCCGCAGGTCGTCGTCCCGGCCGCCCATCATGGTCAGCTCCTGGAGCACGATCTCGGCGCCGGGGTCGGCGATGACGCTGTCGGCGTAGCCGACCAGCGCCCGGGTCAGGACCTCCGCGGGCGTGCCACCCGCGTCCACCGCCCGCCGCAGCAGCGCGGTCGACCGGTCGCGGTCGGCCCGGAAGACCGCGCGCACCAGCTCGGTCTTGGAGCCGAAGGCGTAGTGCACCGCCCCCAGCGGGACGCCGGCCTCCTTCGCGACCGCCCGGGTGGTCAGCGACCACGCGCCCTCGCGCTGCATCACCCGCATGGCGGCCGCCACGAGCTGGGCCCGGCGCTGCTCGACGGGCAGGTGCGCGCGTCTGGCCTCCGTCACCGGGCCACGGTCTCAGGTGCCGGGTGGTCGCCGGGCGCGGGAGCCGTGGCGCTGCCCCGGTGGTCGCGCAGCAGGACGACGGCCTGCACCGCCACGTACGCCGCCAGCACGGCGGCGACCAGCAGGACGACGTGCATGCCGGTCACGAACGCCTGGCCGGTCTCGGCCAGGAAGGCCGCGGCGGTGTCCGGCGGCAGCCCTGCCGCGACCTCCGCGGCGCCGCCGAGGGTCTCCCGGGCGGCCTCGGTCGCCTGCGCCGGCACGCCGTCGACGGCGCCGAGGTGTGCCGCGTAGACCGAGAGGCCCAGGGTGCCCAGCACCGCGGTGCCCATCGCGCTCCCGAACTCGTAGGCGGTCTCGGAGACCGAGGCGGCCGCACCGGCCCGCTCGGGCGGAGCGGTCGCGAGGATGACGTCGTTGGTCAGCGCCTCGGCCGCGCCGACCCCTCCGCCGATGAGCAGGCCGGCCACGACCAGCACGACCCGGTCGCCGTCGACCCCGAGCATCGTGCCGACCGTCAGCCCGGCTGCGGCCAGCGCCGTCCCGCCGCCGATGACCCACCGCAGGTGCAGCCGGCGGGCCAGCCAGGGCGCGGCCAGCGAGCCGGCCACGGTCGCGCCCGCGAGCGGCAGCATCCACAGGCCCGCGACCAGCGGGCTCATGCCGAGCACGAGCATCAGGTACTGGGGGAGGAAGAACAGCAGCCCGAGCAGCGCGAAGACCGTGAGCAGGTTCGTCGTCACCGCGACGGAGAACGCGCGGGAGCCGAACAGGCGCAGGTCCAGGAGCGGCTCGGCCAGCCGGCGCTGCCGGCGCACGAAGGTCCGCAGCAGCCCCAGGCCGGCCGCGAGGCCGACGAGGACCGACACGCCGACGCCGTCGTGCGCGGCGGTCTTGAGGGCGTAGACCAGCGGCAGCACGGCGGCGATCGACAGGACGGCGGACAGCGCGTCGAACGGGCCGGGTCGCGGGTTGCGCGACTCGGGCAGCAGCACCGGGGCGCCGACGAGCAGCAGGACCATGACCGGGGCGTTCACCAGGAACACCGAGCCCCACCAGGCGTGCTCGAGCAGGAACCCCCCGACGATCGGGCCGAGCGCGGCGCCGCCGGAGAACGCGGCCGCCCAGATCGCGATGGCCAGCCGCCGTTCCCGGGCGTCGGGGAACACCGAGCGCAGCAGCGCCAGCGTCGAGGGCATCAGCGTGGCCCCGCCGAGCCCGAGCAGGGCCCGGGCCGCGATCAGCATGCCGGCCGTCGTCGAGAACGCCGCGATCAGCGAGGCGCCCCCGAAGGCGGCGGCGCCGGCCACGAGCAGCCGGCGGCGGCCGATGCGGTCGCCGAGGTTGCCCATCAGCACGAGGAGGCCGGCGAGCAGGAAGGAGTAGATGTCGACGATCCACAGCAGCTCGGTCGACGTCGGGCCCAGGTCGGCGGTCAGGGCGGGCACGGCGAAGCCGAGCACGGTCATGTCGATGCTGATCAGCAGGACCGGGAGGGCCAGCACCGCGAGGGCGGACCAGCGACGGAGCGGACTCACGGGAGTTCCTCGGGGACGGGGGAGTGCGACAGGAGCGCCGGCCGACCGGCCGGCGGCGCCATGGTGGCACAGAGTTGGTCAGATGACCAAGACAGGGGACGGAACGGCCGGTCGGTGCACCAACGCTCGGATCGCCACGACTCCTACGCTGGGAGGGTGACGACCAGCCCGACGCCCCAGGCCCTGATGGGGCCCGAGGACGTGCTCGCCCTGGACCGGCAGGTGTGCTTCGCGCTGTCGGTGGCCGCCCGCAACGTGGTCGCCGTCTACCGGCCGGTGCTCGAGCCGCTGGGGCTGACCCACCCGCAGTACCTGGTGATGCTGGCGCTGTGGCAGCACGGGACGCTGTCGGTCAAGGAGTTGTCCGGCCTGCTGCAACTGGACCCCGGCACGCTCTCGCCGCTGCTCAAGCGGCTGGAGGCGGCGGGGCTGCTGCGCCGCGAGCGGGACCCGAGGGACCAGCGCAACCTCGCCCTGGCGCTCACCGAGAAGGGCACCGCGTTGCGCGAGCAGGCCGAGCGGATCCCCGCCGGCATCGTCGAGCGCCTGGGCATGCCGGTCGAGCAGTTGATGGACCTGCACGCCGCGCTCACCCGGGTGATCGCAGCCTCCCAGCAGGCCCTCGCGCACCCCCCGGTGGGCGAGGCCGCCGGGCCGGAGGCCACGGTCGCCTGACGGCGCTCCGCCCGTTCCGGCGGTTGTGAGACCGGTGACACTTTGCACCCCAACCATTGGGGCACCAGACATGGTGGCACCATGAGGGGGTGACCGTCGTCGAGCAGGAGCACCCAGGGGCCATGGCAGAGCCGGCAGAGCACGACACCTCCGAGCCGGTCGTCCGGCCTGCCCCCCACCGCTGGCTGTGGTACGCGTTCGGTGGCCGGCTCCCGGCGCGGCACCGCGGCTGGGTGCTGTTCGACACCACCACCGGGACGTGGTGGGCGCGGCACCTCGCCCGCATGCTCGTCCAGATGTCGATCCCGATCGCGCTGATCCTGGTCTTCCTGCCCGCCCCGTTCGGGCTGCGCGCGGCGGTCGCCGGCGGCGGCATCTTCCTCGGGCTCATCTACTCGCTGGCCTACATGCCCGAGACCACCGAGAACCGGGTCGTGAAGGCCGGGTACCCCTCCGGCACCGCCACCGCCCGTCGTGAGGAGGCCGCCCACCAGCGCGACCTGCAGGACAGCGAGCGCCGCCGGGCCGCCAACGCCCGGCGGGCCGCCCGCTACCGCGACCGCAGGGGCCGCTGACCGGCGGAGCCGGCGTGCGGGAGCCGGTGCCCGCGGTCGTCGTCCGGAACCCGGCAGTCCGCAGGCGCGAGCCGCGCGCCCGGACGTCGACCGGGGGTAGCGTCCCCCCGTGTGGGGCGTGGACGGCGCCACGACCGGCCCCGAGTGGGACGGCCACCTGATGCTGCTGCACGAGTCCGCCGCCGAGCGGCAGGCCGGGGTGGCCGCGTGGGTCCAGCGGGGCCTCGACCTGGGCGAGAAGGTGCTCTACGCCGAGGGTCCCGACGAGCAGGAGGGCTCCCTGATCACTGCTCTCGAGGCCCACGAGGTGGATGTCCCCACCGCGCTCCGCGACGGACGTCTCACGCTGGTGCCGCTGGCCGAGTTCTACCCCGCGGAGGGACAGCGGCTGGTCGTCGACCGCGCCCTGGCCGAGGGGTTCCCGGCGGTGCGCATGTCGGTCGGCGTCCTCGGTGCGTTGACCATCCTCTCGCCGCGCCACCACCTCAGCGTGGAGCAGCGGTTGGAGGAGTTGGTCCGCAGCCTCCCGGTGTCGGTGCTGTGCCAGTACGCACGCAGCTCCACCCGGGGGCCGGCACTCCGCGACGCCATCGGCGTCCACGTGCCGGGGATCCGCGAGACCTGCTTCCGCACCGGCGAGAGCGAGCTGGGGCTCGTCCTGCAGGGGGAGGTCGACGCCTGCAACGCGGAGGTCCTCGAGGCCGCCGTGACCGCGTTCACCGACGTCCCGCCGCGTGTGCTGTCCCTCGACCTCGCGGAGCTGACCTTCATCGACGCCGCGGCCTGCCGGGCACTCGCGCAGGGGAGCCGGGGCCTCCGTGCGTCCGGCGGACGGCTGCTGCTCGTCGCACCCCCGCCCCAGGTCGAGCGGACCCTGTGCCTCCTGGGACTGGACGACCTCCCGGGGTTCCAGGTGGTCGGGGAGAGCCCGTGAGCCAAGAAACGCGCCAGGGGTACCGGCACGCCGCGCTCCTCTTCGACTCGGACGAGGACTTCCTGGCCCAGGCCCTGCCGTTCCTGCAGGCGGGGCTGTCCGCGGGGGAGGCGGGGCTCGTCGTCTGCCAGGAGGCGCACAACGACCTGCTGGCCCGAGCGCTGCCCGACGACGCCCACGTGCTGGTCCTGCCGCGCGACGCCGTCTACACCCGCGCCGCCCACGTCGGCGTGACCTACGAACGGCTGGTGCACCGTCTGCTCGCCGAGGGCGCCCGCGGGACGCGGCTGGTCAGCGAGCCCGCCTACGGCAGCGAGCCGCAGGCGTGGGAGACGTGGGCGGACTTCGAGTCCGTCTCCAACGTCACCCTCTCGGCGCTCCGGCTGTCCAGCGTCTGCGGGTACGACGTCCGTCGGCTGTCCGCGTCGATGCTGCACGACGTCCAGCGCGCCCACCCCCACCTGCTCACCGAGGACGGTCCCGTCCCCAGCGGCGCCTACGTGGCGCCGGCCGACCTCCTCGGCACCAGCCCTCCGCGACCGGACCCGCTGGAGGCCACGCCGCCCTCCCTCGACCTCGAGGGCATCACCGATCGAGCAGGCGTGGCCCGGGCACGGGGCGAGGTGCGCGCCGTGGTGGCTGCGGCCTGCCCGGACACGGTGGTCGGCGAGGAGTTCACCGGTGCGGTCGCCGAGGTGGTGACCAACGCGTTCCACTACGGCGGGCCGCCCGTGCACGTCCGGGTGTGGGCGACCTCGTCGCGGCTGCTGTGCACGGTGACCGACCAGGGGTCGGGGGCGGACCTGCTGTTCGCCGGGTACAGCCGGGGGGACCTCGACGCGGAGCGGAGCGGAGCGGGGCTGTGGCTCGCCCGGCAGACCTGCGACCGCCTCGACGCCTACCGCACGCCGGGCGGGTTCACCGTGCGCCTGAGCTCGGCGGTCCCCCCGGCTGCTCCGGGCGCGGAGGGCGCACGGGCGCGGGCCGGCGCGCCGGACGGCGGCGCCCGCGGGGCGCGCCTGCGGGCCGCGGAGCTCCTCGGCCGGGTGGACTAGCACGGAGGCGTCATGACGGCCGACATCAGTCTCCAGGACCCCTCCACGGTGCCGGGGCGCTTCTGGCACCGGCTCGGCGACGGTCGCGTGCAGTGCGACGTCTGCCCGCGGGAGTGCCGGCTGCACGAGGGGCAGCGGGGCCTGTGCTTCGTGCGCGGCCGCGTCGACGACCAGGTCGTGCTGACCTCCTACGGGCGCTCGAGCGGGTTCTGCGTGGACCCGATCGAGAAGAAGCCGCTCAACCACTTCCTGCCGGGCAGCGCGGTCCTGTCGTTCGGCACGGCGGGGTGCAACCTGTCCTGCCGGTTCTGCCAGAACTGGGACATCTCCAAGTCCCGGGAGATCGACCGGCTCTCCGACGCCGCCGGGCCGGAGGACATCGCCGCGGCCGCCCAGCGGCTGGGCTGCCGCAGCGTCGCGATGACGTACAACGACCCGACGGTCTTCCTCGAGTACGCGGTGGACGTCGCCGACGCCTGCCGGGCCCGGGGGGTCAGGTCGGTCCTGGTCACCGCCGGCTACGTCGGCGACGATGCGCGACGGGAGCTGTACGCGCACGTCGACGCGGCGAACGTCGACCTCAAGGCGTTCACCGACGCCTTCTACCGACGGGTGTCGGCCGCCCGCCTGCAGCCGGTGCTCGACACCCTGGTGTACCTGCGGCACGAGACCGACGTGTGGTTCGAGATCACCACGCTGCTCATCCCGGGGCACAACGACTCCGACGCCGAGATCGGCGCCGAGTGCGCGTGGATCGCCGAGAACCTGGGCCCCGACGTCCCGCTGCACTTCACCGCCTTCCACCCGGACTTCAAGATGCGCGACGTCCCGCCCACGCCGCCGGCGACGCTGACCCGCGCGCGGCGGATCGCCCAGGACTCCGGGCTGCGCTTCGTCTACACGGGCAACGTGCACGACGCGGACGGCGGCCGGACCACCTGCCCGGCCTGCGGCGAGGCCCTCGTGGAGCGGGACTGGTACGTCATCGGGCACTACCGGCTCACCGACGACGGGCGTTGCGCCTCCTGCGGTACCGCCGTCCCGGGCCGCTTCGACGGGCCGGTCGGCCGGTGGGGAGCGCGGCGGCTGCCGGTGTTCCTCGCCGGGAGCTGATCGGTGCGCGTGCGCCCGCCCGCGGTCGCCGGCCGGTTCTACCCCGCGGACCCGGAGGAGCTGCGCGACCTGGTGGACCGGCTGCTCGGCGAGGTGCGGGCCCGGCCGCGACCGGTGCTCCCCGCTGCGCTGGTCGCGCCGCACGCGGGGTACCGGTACTCGGGCGCGGTGGCCGCGACCGCGTACGCGCAGCTGGCCGCGGCACCGGGCGCCGTCACCCGGGTCGTGCTGCTCGGGCCGGCCCACCTCTGGCCGCTCGACGGGATGGCGGCGCCGGCCGTCGACGCCCTCGCCACACCGCTGGGCACCGTGGCGGTCGACGACGACGCCCGGACGGCGGTCACCGCGCTGCCCGGCGTGGCGGTGGACGACCGTCCCCACGACGGCGAGCACTCCCTGGAGACCCAGCTGCCGTTCCTCCAGCGGGTCCTCGGTCCCGACCCGGCCGTGCTGCCGGTGCTGGTCGGCCGCACGCAGCCGGAGTCCGTGTCGGCGCTGCTCACCGCTGCGCTGGCGGTCGACGGCGCGCTCGCCGTCGTCTCCACCGACCTCAGCCACCACCTCGACGAGCGCGCGGCGCACGAGCGGGACCGGCGCACCGCCGAGGCGGTCCTGGCCCGGGACGCCGGCGCCCTGGGATCCGAGGACGCCTGTGGCCACCACCCCCTGCGCGGGCTGCTGCACCACGCCGCCGAGCGCCGGTGGACGGTCGACCTGCTCCGGCTGGCCACGTCGGCGGACAGCGGAGCGGGGCGTGACCGCGTCGTCGGCTACGGCGCGTTCGTGCTGCACGGAGCCTCGGCACCGAGCTCGTGAGGAGCGGACCCGGTCGTCGTGCCCGGCGAGCCGGCGCCGCTCACGCGGTCAGCGAGGCGGCTCCCGCCCGGGTCACGACGGAGGAGGCCGCACGGCGCTGCAGGCGGGTCCGCGGCGACTGGTTGGCGTACCCGCCGGGCAACGTGGTGCACGCGGTCGCGCCGGCTGCCGGAGCGGAACGCGCGGACGCCGGCCCGGACAGGTGCACGTAGCGGATGTGGTCCGAGGGGTCGTACGTGTTCATCAGGGGCTCCGTGGTCGCCGTTCTCTCGAGTAGAGGATCGGCGAGCCCCGGTCGCTGATACATCCGGTGGACCCCCAGAGCGCCGGCGAGACCCCCTGTCGTGGAACGGGGGACAGCCTCCTCGAGGGAGGGGTCACCTCGCGTGCGGCCCGTGCGGGCGGGGGTCGGTACCCGTTCCGGGCGCATGCGCCCGCGACCGTGGAGAATGGCGTAGATCGTCAGTCAATCTGCATGAGCGAGGAGACGCGTGTGCCGGAGCCGGCCGTGACCTTGAGCGGCGGGGTGGTCGTCTCCTCCACTCGTCGGGAGGAGGTCTCGACGCGGATCCGGCGCGCGCTGCTCACCGGCGAGCTGCGACCGGGCCAGCGCATCAAGGAGGTCCACCTCGCCGAGGCGCTCGGCGTCAGCCGCCCCACCCTGCGGGAGTCGCTCCAGCAGCTGGTCCACGAAGGGGCCCTCGTCCAGGTGCCCTACAAGGGCATCCACGTCGCGCAGCCCACCGCGGAGGAGCTGCGTGACGTCGCCGAGGTGCGCATGCCGTTGGAGACGATGGCGGCCCTGCGCCTGGCGCGGGACCCGGACGGGCCCGCCATGGACGGCGTCCGGGAGGCGTTGCGGGTGCACCTCGCCGCGATCGAGTCCGGGGACGCCCTGCAGGCCCACGTCACCCACATCGGGCTGCACGAGGCGATCTGGGACATGGCCGACAGTCCGACGCTGCGGAAGATCTGGCCCCTGGTCGGGTCGCAGGTGCACATCGCGCTGACCGTGGACCAGGCCGTGCGCCACGACCCGGAACGCGACGCGATGCTGCACCGGCGGCTGGTCCGCGTCATCGAGGAGGGCGACGAGGCGACGATCGCCGCTGAGGTGGAGGAGCACATCAGGCGCAGCGTCGACGAGGTGCTGCGCCGGCTCAGCTGAGCCGCATCGACGCGGCTCACCGTCCCACCGCCACGGAGTGTCCGGTCGGCGGAGGAGTGCCGCACAGATCGTCTGGTGCCCACAGAGGTCGGTACCCGCAGACTCAGGGCATCGCTCGTCCGACCAGACGCCACGAGGAGCTTGGGATGACCACCTCGATCCAGCAGCCCCCGGCCGGTGCGCCGGACGCGACGGCGGCGCGCGCCGCGGACCACCTCTGGATGCACTTCGCCCGCCAGGGCCGCCACCCGGAGACGCCCATCCCGGTCGTCACCCGCGGCGAGGGCGCCTACATCTGGGACAACCGGGGCCGCAAGATCCTCGACGGCCTGTCCGGGCTCTTCGTCGTCCAGGTCGGGCACGGGCGGCGGGAGCTGGCCGAGGTGGCCGCGAAGCAGGCCGCCGAGCTGGCGTACTTCCCGGTGTGGGGCTACACCACGCCGGTGCAGGCCGAGCTGGCCGAGCGGGTCGCCGACCTCGCGCCCGGCGACCTGAACCGCGTCTTCTTCACCACCGGCGGGGGCGAGGCGGTGGAGTCGGCGTGGAAGGCCGCGAAGCAGTACTTCAAGCTGATCGGCAAGCCGCAGAAGCACAAGGTCATCAGCCGGGCGGTGGCGTACCACGGCACGCCGCACGGCGCCCTGGCCATCACCGGGCTGCCGGCGATGAAGAAGGACTTCGAGCCGCTGGCCCCGGGCGGCTTCCGGGTGCCCAACACCAACCTCTACCGCCATCCGGAGTTCGCCGAGGACCCGAAGGCCTTCGGTCGCTGGGCCGCCGACCGGATCGAGGAGGCGATCCTCTTCGAGGGCGCCGACACGGTCGCCGCGGTGTTCCTGGAGCCGGTGCAGAACTCCGGCGGCTGCCTCACGCCGCCTCCGGGCTACTTCGAGCGGGTCCGCGAGATCTGCACCCGGCACGACGTGCTGCTGGTCTCCGACGAGGTGATCTGCGCCTTCGGCCGGCACGGGGCGACGTTCGCCTGCGAGAAGTTCGGCTACACCCCGGACCTGATCACCTGTGCCAAGGGGATGAGCTCGGGCTACGGCGCGATCGGCGCGATGATCGCCTCGGAGAAGGTCGTCGAGCCGTTCCTGCGCCCCGGGGTGGCGTTCCCGCACGGCTACACATTCGGCGGCCACCCGGTGGCGGCGGCGGTCTCGCTGGCCAACCTGGACCTGATGGAGGCCGAGGGGCTCAACCAGCGGGTGCTGGAGAACGAGGCGGCGCTGGGCGCGACCCTGCGCAAGCTGCTGGACCTGCCGATCGTCGGTGACGTCCGCGGCGACGGCTACTTCTGGGCGGTCGAGCTGGTCAAGGACAAGGCCACCCGGGAGACGTTCGACGCCGCGGGACGGGAGCGCCTCGTGCGGGGCTTCCTACCCGGCGCCCTGTTCGACAACGGCCTGTACTGCCGCCCCGACGACCGCGGCGACGTCGTTGTCCAGGTCGCTCCGCCGCTGATCTGCGGCCAGGCGGAGTTCGACGAGATCGAGCAGGTCCTGCGGCACACGCTGACCGAGGCCCAGAGCCTGGTCTGAAGAAGGACTCCCTGCCCCCACCGCTCGTAGAAGGACCCCGTCCCCCTCACCCCTCGCAGGCTCGCGGCGAGCCTCTGGACGGGGCCGCCCCCCACCGCACCGACCCTGACCGGAGGAGACACCCCATGGGCACGCTCGTCGTCGGAGTACCGAGCGAGATCAAGGACAACGAGAGGCGGGTGGCACTCACCCCCGACGGCGTCGTGGAGCTGGTCCACGACGGCCACCAGGTCGTCGTGCAGGCCGGCGCCGGCGCCGGGTCGCGGTTCGCCGACGACGAGTACGCCGCCGCCGGCGCGAAGGTGGTGCCGACCGCCGACGAGGTGTTCGACGCCGCCGACCTCATCGTCAAGGTCAAGGAGCCGGTGCCCGCGGAGTACTCCCGCTTCCGCCCCGGCCAGCAGCTGTTCACCTACCTGCACCTCGCCGCCGACCGCGGGCTGACCGAGTTCCTCCTGGAGCGGCGGATCGACTCCATCGCCTACGAGACCGTGCAGACCGCCGACCGCAAGCTCCCGCTGCTGACCCCCATGAGCGAGGTCGCCGGCCGGATGGCCGTGCAGGCCGCCGCGCACCACCTGGAGAACCCCGCCGGGGGAGCCGGGATCCTGCTCGGCGGCGTGCCCGGCACCCCTGCGGCGAAGGTGCTGATCATCGGCGGCGGGGTGGCCGGCACCGAGGCGGCGAAGATCGCGCTGGGGATGCGGGCCATCGTCCGGGTCCTCGACACCAACCCGAGCCGGCTCGCCTACCTGTCCGACATCTTCGGCGGCCGGCTGGACCTGGTCACGCCCAACCGGGCCCGGACGGCGGCCTACGTCGCCGAGGCCGACGTGGTGATCGGCGCCGTCCTGGTGCCCGGCGCCAAGGCGCCCAAGCTGGTCAGCCGGGAGATGATCGCCGCGATGCGGCCGGGCAGCGTGGTGGTGGACATCGCCATCGACCAGGGCGGCTGCTTCGAGACCAGCCGGCCGACCACCCACTCCGACCCGACCTACGTCGAGGAGGGGGTCGTCCACTACTGCGTGGCCAACATCCCCGGGGCGGTCGCCCGCACCTCGACGCTGGCCCTGACCTCGGCCACGCTGCCGTACCTCGTCCGGGTCGCACGCGACGGCGTCGTCGGCGCGGCACAGGCCGATCCCGCCCTGCGCCTCGGGCTGAGCACGCTCGACGGGAAGCTCGTCAACCAGCTGGTCGCGGAGGCCCACGAGCTGCCGTTCACCGACGCCGCCGAGCTCCTCGCGGCGCGGTGAGACGCCGAGCGGACTCCGTGGTCACGGTCGCGCAGGGGGGAAGCGCATGAGGGTCCTGCTGGTGGGTGCGACGGGGCGGCTCGGCGCCGCGGTGGGCGGGGCGCTCAAGGGTCGGGGGCACCAGGTCGTCACGGTCGGCCGCACCGCCGGTGACATCCGGGCCGACGTGGCCGATCCCGAGCAGGCGGCCCGTGTCTTCTCGGAGGTCGGCGACCTCGACGCGGTGGCGAGCGCTGCAGGCGACGTCCCGTACAAGCGCATCGTGGACATGACACCCGAGGACTACCTGCGCGCCTACCGCGGCAAGGTCGCCGCCCAGGTCGAGCTGGTCCGGCAGGGCACCCGCCACGTCGCGGAGCGGGGCTCGTTCACCCTGATCGCCGGCGTCCTGAACCGGGATCCCATCGTCACCGGCAGCGCGGCCGCGATGGTGAACGGCGCGGTGGAGTCCTTCGTGCGCGCCGCGGCCATCGAGATCGCCCCGCAGCGCATCAACGCCGTCAGCCCCACCGTCTTCACCGAGAGCATGGCCGAGTACGGCGCCCTCTTCCCGGGGGTCACGCCCGTGGACGTCGACCAGGCGGCCGCGGCCTACGTCCGCTCCATCGAGGGAGCCGAGACCGGCCAGGTCTTCCTCGTGCAGTGACGTCCCGACCCCCTCCTGGTCCCGAGCCGTGCCGTGGCCGGGAGGGGGTCCTCGTTCAACCCCGGAGGTCTGGGACGAACCTCGCCAGGTTGGCCATCCGGCGCTGGATCGCGGTGATCTCACCGATCGCCTCGTCGAGCACGCTCACCTCGATCGACGACAGGTCGCGCAGCCGAAGCGTGTCCGACGGCGTCTCGCCCGACCGGAACTGCTCGAGCTGGGAGCGCAGCCGCATGCGCTGGACGATCTCGAACACGTCGTCCAGCGTGTCGGCGTCCTCGGCGCTCAGCATGCGGGAGCTGGCGGCGGCCCGCAGCCGTTCCTGGGTCTGGAGGGCGGGTGACCCCGCGCTCAGCGCGGCCCACCGGGCGATGTTCGCGATCGGCAGCAGGGCCTGGCGTTTGAGGTCGAACTGCTTGCGACGCCAGCGTCCGCGGGGCGTCCTCGGCCGGTCCACCGAGATGGCCAGCAGCACCTGCATCGTCGACGGGTGCAGGCGCAGGTCGCCGAACACGCGGGCGACCTCGGGCAGGGTGAGGTCGCCGTGGATCGGCCGGCCGTCGACCAGCAGGCAGGTCTTGATGACCGCGTCGTCCTCGGTGGGCCGCGACAGCCAGCCCCGGGCAGCGGCCTCCCACTGCCGGTGTGTCCGGGCGAACTCCGGGTTCACCGGGCTCACCCCGTGGCGGTCGTGGTTCAGCCCGGCCCGCTCGAGGACCTGCGTGATCTCGAGGAACGCGGGACGGTAGCTGGCGATCTCGTCGGCGCTCATCCCGTTCGCGAACGAGACCGCCGCGTCGATGTCGGAGCTGAGCACCGCCTCGCGTCGCCCGTTGCTGCCGAGGGACAGCCAGGTGAACGAGTCCACGTCGAGGTCGGGGTGTGCCGCCACGACCAGCTGGATCGCCCGACGCACGAGGGTGTCCACGAGCGCCGAGTGGACGGTGATGGCCCGGCTCGAGGCCAGGCCGCGGGCCATGAGGTCGCCGATCAGTTGCGGGACCCCGCGGTAGCGGTGCTCCAGCTCGGTCACCGTGGTCGCGCGACGGAGCTGCTCGTGGAGCGCCGCCCCCGCCGTCGTCGACGACACCACGAAGTCCATCGGCCCGACAGCGCCGCACAGCCCACCTGCGCGGTCGGTGACGAGGACGACGTCCGCCGCGCGCTCCAGGACCCTGATGAGCGCCTCGTTCGCCGAGGCGCCGAGCGGGACCATCGGTGGGGCGGGGTCCATGATCTCAGCGACCGGAGCGGTCGTCGGGAGGGCTGCCGCGACGACGTCGCGGATGGACGCGTCGGTGACCAGCCCGAACCGTCCCGGGGCGATCCGGACGGCGGCGTAGCCGAGGTCGGCCTGGGCCATCCGCAGGGCGGCGTCGGCGATCGAGGCCCCGGCGTCGACGACCAGCGGTGCGTGCGCCACGAGGTCGTCGACGAGCGTGTACGCGGGGACCCCGACGGCACGCTGGTTGGTCGACCAGACCTCCTGCGCGAGGAAGCGGGCACCGCGGCGGGACGCGAAGACCGGTGCGACGAGGTCGGCCGGCAGCCGGACGACCACGACCCGCCCCACGGCGACCGCCCGCGGCCGCAGCGCCGCGCCGGTGAGGGCGGCGACGTAGCCGAAGAGGCCACCAGTTCCTTCTGTCTTGTCCGGCAGCTCGGTGAGCCGGTCGGTGTTGATCCAGACGTCGACCCGGCCCTCCCACACGACGAAGAGCTCGGCGACGCGGGCGTCGAAGGCGTCGAGGACGACGTCGCCGGCCTCGTACCGCTCGACGACGGCGTGCGCCGCGATCCGGGCCAGCTCGGTCGGCTCCAGGGCGTCGAACGGGGCACAGGAGCCCAGGAAGTCGGTCAACGTCGCGACGTCGAGGTCCATCGTGTGGGCGGCGGGCACGACCGTCGATGGTAGGTCGCCGCGCAGGTGCCCGGACGTCGCGCGCCGGAGACGCGGACGGTCCGGGCGCCCTCCACGGAGCACCCGGGCCGCCCGCGCCACGCCGATCACCCCATCGCCCGGGCGCGGTCCCGCTCCGCCTGGGCGGCGAGGATCTCACCGAGCTCCTCGGTCGGACCGCCCGCGCGCACCGACCAGAAGAAGGAGCCGACGGAAACCAGCACCATGAGGACCAGGTCGACCGGGTTGGGGAGCACCGGGGAGTCCACCGGCCCGAACTGGCCCAGGTAGGCGAGGAGGAGCAGCGCCAGGATCGTGGTTACCAGCCAGGCTCCGCCGCGGATGTGTCGCCGGCCGACTTCCGTGCTCACCGCGTAGAGGCCCGCCATGAACAGGGCGACGACGAGCACGATCGCCGTGAAGTACACCGGGAACCCCCAGCCACCCTCGCGCTGCTCCTGGTCCAGCGTGGCCAGCCAGCCACCGCCGACCGCGGTGACGACCCAGGCGGCTGTGAACGCCGCGGACAGCAGCCAGCTCGGGCCCGGCCGGCTCCACCCCTCGCTCACACTGGTGTAGGCCCCGTAGAGCGGGAGCGCGAAGAAGACGAGGGTGAAGAGGTTGATCAAGGGCACCCATCCCGCAAAGT
Organism: Geodermatophilus siccatus; assembly: GCF_900103785.1. Classification (GTDB taxonomy): domain Bacteria; phylum Actinomycetota; class Actinomycetes; order Mycobacteriales; family Geodermatophilaceae; genus Geodermatophilus; species Geodermatophilus siccatus. The sequence goes on from NZ_FNHE01000002.1 coordinate 85,921, forward strand.
AGATGAGCATCAGGCTCGCGACGTACCCCGCCAGGGCCCAGAAGACGGCCCCCTTGAGCTTGACCGGACGAGGGAAGTCCGGTGCCGTACGCCGCAGTACCGCCAGGACCGGGCCGCCCATGACGTAGCTGAGGGTCAGCGCGATCGACACCATCCCGACGAAGAGGTACCAGCTCGGAGCGGGGAAGAAGAACAGCAGGCCGAGCCCGGTGCACGCGGCCAGGGCCAGGATCGGGGTCCCGTGCCGGTTGATCCGCTGGAAGACCGTCGGCAACTCCTTGTTGACCGACATGGAGTACACCGTGCGGGTGCCGATGCCCAACCACACCCAACCGGTGGCCGCGGGGGAGAGCGCGGCGTCGGAGAGCAGCACGATCGAGAACCACGTGAAGCCGGCCGCGACGACGGCGTTCAGCAGCGGAGCGGACGCCCAGCCGCTACCGATCAGGCCTGTCCAGTCACCGGGCTCCACCCCGGCCGAGGCCCAGTCGATCGCCCCGAGGAAACTGATCTGCAGCAGGATGTAGATGACCAGCGGGATGATGAGGCCGCCGACCACGATCGCGATCGGGATGTTGCGCTGCGGGTTCACGACCTCGCCGCCGAAGTCGAGGATCTGCCGGAGCCCCGAGTAGGCGAAGACGATGCCCCCGCTTGCGAGGGCACCGAAGGCCGCGCCGGTGCCCAGCGGTGCGAATCCGCCGCCGATGGTGAAGTTCGCCGAGGAGAACGCGGTGAACATGAGTCCCGCCGTGACCAGAGGGATGACGATCTTCCAGATGGTGACGTACTTGTTCGACTCGCTGAGCAGCTTCGCCCCGAACGAGTTGAGCAGGAAGAAGACGAAGAGCAGCACGAAGCCGACCAGGATGCCGCGCGGCCAGGAGAGCACCGTGATGCCCGCCCGCTCCTCCAGGAAGCCGAGCTCCGGCCAGTTTCCGCCGATGTAGGTCAGGACGGCCTGGACCTCGATCACGGGCAGTGCCAGCGCCGCGATGAGGTAGCCCCAGCCGTTGAACCAGCTGAGGAACGCGCCGTGCGTCAGCCGGGGGTAGCGGACGCCCGCGCCCGATCGGGGGAGCATGGCGCCGAGTTCCATCCACGTGACCCCGATGATCCCGAAGAAGACGGCGCCGAGGACCCAGGTGAGGATGGAGGCGGGACCGGCGATGCTCGCCGCGGCGAGGGTGGCGAGCAGCCAGCCGGAGCCGACCTGGACGCTGACGGCGAGGGCGATCAGGCCGAAGAGGCTGATCTGTTGCTTGAGGTGAGCGTCGCTCGCCTCGTACGCGCCCTCCACCGGGAGGGCATCTGGCGTTGCGGACATGCTGGATCTCTCCTTGGTCCGGTGCGGTGGTGTCGCTGTGCGGTCCTCATGAATCTCGGTGCGTGCTCCGCTGCCGCCCGGGGGTGGGCGCGACCGGTCCCGCCTCCTCCGGGGGGTGGTCGGGCGGAGGACGTCGATCTGCGGGCAGCACAGGGGCTCGACCGCCACGGGTCGGCCGAGGTGCTGGGTGGGCCGTGCGCCGGCCTGGGGCACGAGGGCGCGGGCCTCCCGGCCGACGTGCCCGGCGTCGACGTGGAGGGGCCGCCTCAGTCGCGGATGGGGGCCCCTGCTCGGCGGGCCCTCCTGCGGGACGACCGCAGGAAGCGCTCGGGCCCGTAGGGCGTGAGCGGGCTCGGTCGGCCCGCCGCGACGTCCCGGGCGAGGTCGCGCACGGTCTTGGCGGTGCTGGGTGCCAGCGTCAGGCCGAGCATGCCGTGCCCGGAGGCCACCAGGACGTTGCCCTCCGGGCGCAGCCGCCCGACGATCGGCAGCCCGTCGGCCGTCATCGGCCGGAGCCCCGCCCACGGCTCGGCGTGCGGGGTGTCCTCGTCCCAGTTGCGGAACCCGCGGGCGGCCGCCTGCTTCACCGCCGCGACCCGGCGCGCGTTGACGCCGAGGTCCAGCCCGGCGAACTCCATCGTGCCGGCCAGCCGCAGCCGCCCGTCCAGGGGCGTGACCGCGACGTGCGCGTCCTCGAAGGTGAGCGGCGTGTTCAGCGGCACGGGGGAGGGGAAGTAGTCGACGCTGTAGCCCTTCCCCGGGCCGATGGGCAGGGCGGGCCCCAGCTTCGCGGCGAGCACGCCGGTCCACACGCCGGTGGCGAGGACGACCTGGTCGCACTCGAACCGGCCGGCGTCGGTGACCACGGCGGTGGCGCGGTCACCGGCCTGCTCGAAGTCCAGCACGCGGGTGTGCTCGCGCAGCTGGGCGCCGAGCTCCCGCAGCCGCTTCGCCAGCGCCCCGGTCAGCGAGTCCGGCTCGACCTGCCGGTCGTCGGGGAAGAACAAGGCGTGGCGCGCCCGCTCCGACAGGCACGGCTCACGGTCGTGCAGCGCGTCCGCGTCGAGCAGTTCGGGCACCATCCCGAACGGTGCGAACGCGTCGTTGAGCGCCACCCGGTGCTCGAAGCTCTCCCGCTCCTCGTAGACCAGCAGCACGCCCCTGCGGTGCATCTCGAACGACAGCCCGTCATCGGCCCACTCGTCGAGCACCTCGCCACAGGTCGAGGCCATCTCGAGGTGGACCTGGAGCGAGCGACGGAAGTCGCCCTCGTTGCAGTGGCGCGCCATCGTGACCATGAACCGCACGAAGGGCGGGGACAGCGACGGCCGCACGAAGAGCGGGCTGTCGGCCTTGAGCATCCACTTCAGGCCCTGCAGCACCATCCCCGGCGCCGGTACCGGCGTCGCCTCGGCCATCGTGATCTTCGCCGCGTTGCCGTGCGACGCCCCCGCGCCCAGCGCACCGGCGTCCAGGACGGTCACGTCGTGTCCGTCGCGCACCAGCTCGTACGCGCTGCCGAGGCCGACGATGCCGCCGCCGACCACCACGATCTCCACTGCTCTGCCTCCCCTCTGGGTGGGCCGGTGCGGTGCGTCAGTCGACGACCTCGACGCCCGCGGCGCGCAGCAGCCGGGCGAACTCGGCCCGGGCCTCCCCGTCGAGCAGCGCGAAGGGCTTGCGCACCGGGCCGGTGGCGTACCCGCGCAGCTGCATGCCGGTCTTGACCGCGGCGGCGTAGTTGTGCGCCTCGAGCAGCCGGCAGATCGGGTAGATCTTCGCCCACAGCTCGCGGCCGCGGACCAGGTCGCCGTCCGCGGCGAGGGCGTCCCACAGCTGGCGTGACAGCTCGGGGATGACGTTGGTCGCCCCCCACACCGAGCCCTTGGCGCCGGCGGCGAGGCCGTAGAAGGTGAGGGTGTCCCAGCCGTTGAACGCCGTGATGCGGTCCGCGTGGAGCTGCAGGAGCTCGGTCAGCCCGACGGCGTCCCCGGAGGTGTCCTTGAGGTAGCGGACGCCCTCGACCTCGGCCAGCGAGGCGATCTCGGCGGGGGACAGGCTGAGCCCGCTCGCCGACGGGATGTTGTAGAACATGATCGGCAGCTGCGAAGCGGCGTGGACCTCGCGCAGCAGCTCCTTGAAGGTGGACAGCTCGACCGCGTCGTAGAACGGCGGCACCACCATCAGCGCCGATGCGCCGGCTTGAGCGGCGTGCGCGGCCAGCTCGACCGCGTCGCGGGTGGACAGGGCGCCGGTGCCGGCCACCACGGGCACCCGCCCACCGGCGGCCTTGACGACCAGCTCGGTGAGCTGCTTGCGCTCGTCGAGGGTCAGGGTCGTGAACTCCCCGGTGCTCCCCCCGGGGACGAGGCCGTGCGCGCCCTCCCGGATCAGCCGGTCGACGTGGGTGTCCAGGGCGACGGCATCGATCTCGCTGCCGTCCGCGGTGAAGGGGGTGACGAGTGCGACGAGGATGCCGGTGAGGTCGGTGGTGGTCACGATGTGCCTCTCGGTTGGCGGGGGGGGGTGTTCGAGGAGCTCCGGCGACGCAGGCTCTACGGAAGCCGTGCAGATTGTTTGACAATCTGCAGATGACTCGAAAGAGTGAACGGCGTCACGCGGTTCGTCAAGCCCCTCCCCGACCGGGGGGGCGAACCGGAGTCCTGGACAGGAAGGCGCGACATGGTGACCCCGTCCTCCACCGGCACGACGGGCATCGCGTCGATCGACGTGCACGCCGAGGGTGAGCCCGGGCGGATCCTGCTCGGCGCCCACCTGCTCGTGCGGGGTGCGACGTGGCCCGAGCGGATGCGCTGGTGCGCGACGGAGCTGGACTGGTTGCGCCGCTTGCTTCTGCGCGAGCCGCGCGGGCACCCCTCGATGTGCGCCGTCCTCGTGCTGCCGCCGCTGGACCCGCGTGCCGACGTGGGCATCATCGTGCTCGAGCAGGGCGGCTTCCGTCCGATGTCGGGCAGCAACACGATGTGCGCCGTCACCGCCCTGCTGGAGACGGGCAGCCTGCCTGCGACCGAACCGGAGACGGTGGTCCGCATCGACACCGCCGTCGGACCGGTGGAGGCCACCGCACGGGTCGAGGGCGGGCGGGTGCGCTGGGTCCGGGTGCGAAACGTGCCGTCGTTCGCCTGGGCGCTCGACGAGCCGATCGCCGTCCCGGAGTACGGCACCGTCGCCGCCGACATCGCCTTCGGCGGCCAGTTCTACGTGCAGGCGCGGGCCGCCGACATGGGGGTCACGCTCGGCCCCGAGCACGCGCCCGCGATCGCGCGCGCCGGCACGGCGTTGCTCGCGGCAGCCCGCGAGCAGGTGCCGGTCGCGCACCCCGAGAAGCCGGACGTCGGCGAGATCGCCCTGGTCATGCTGCACGGCCCCGGCGACTCGGCCGGCGTCTCGGGGCGCAACAGCGTCGTCCTGCCGGCCGGGCGGATCGCCCTCGACGACCCGACGTCGTGGCGCGGGACACTGGACCGCTCACCCTGCGGAACGGGCACGTGCGCCCGCATGGCCGCGCTCCACGCCCGCGGCGAGCTGGACCTCGGTGTCCCGTTCGTGCACCAGGGCGTGCTCGGCACGACGTTCCGCGGGCTGCTCCACGAGAGCACGACCGTCGGGGGCCGCGACGCCGTGGTGCCCTCGATCCAGGGCCGGGCGTGGATCACCGGCTACGCGCAGCACGTCCTGCAGCCCGACGACCCGTTTCCCACGGGTCTGACCGTGGGCGACATCTGGAGCACCGTCCGCGACTGATCGCGCGGACGTCGTCGTCCCGAGCGACACCCGACCCCTTCCCATCCCCGAGGAGCAGCATGTCCACCGCCATCGACGACACGGGCCAGCAGTTCATCGACGGACGGCGCCGCCGCGGTCGCTCGTCCGACGCCCTGAGGGTCATCAACCCCTCCAACGGCGACGTCGTCGCCACCGACACCCTCGCCTCGGTCGACGACGTCGACGAGGCGGTCGCCGCCGCGAAGGCCGCGTTCCCCGGCTGGGCGGGCGCGACGCCCGCCGAGCGCTCGACGGCGATGCACCGGTTGGCCGCCGAGCTCGACGCCGTCGCCGGTGAGCTCGCCACGGCGGAGAGCCGCCAGGCCGGGAAGCCGATCCGGCTCACCCAGGGCTTCGACGTCCCGGGCACCGTGGACAACGTCTCCTTCTTCGCCGGCGCCGCCCGCAACCTCGAGGGCAAGGCCAGCGCCGAGTACTCCGGCGAGCACACCTCGACGATCCGCCGCGAGCCGATCGGGGTGGTCGGCTCGATCGCCCCGTGGAACTACCCCCTGCAGATGGCGGCCTGGAAGATCCTGCCCGCCATCGCCGCTGGCAACACGATCGTGCTCAAGCCCGCCGAGCTCACCCCCACGACCTCGGTCGCCTTCGCCGAGGCCGCGCAGCGCGCCGGCATCCCCGACGGCGTGGTCAACGTCCTCACCGGGCGCGGCTCGGTCGTGGGCGAGGCGCTGGTGACCCACCGCGACGTCAGCATGGTCTCCTTCACCGGCTCCACCCGGGCGGGCAGCCGGGTCGGCTCGCTGGCCGCGGGCCTGGTCAAGCGGGTCCACCTGGAGCTCGGCGGCAAGGCTCCGTTCGTCGTCTTCGACGACGCCGACCTCGAGGCCGCCGCCCGGGGCGCGGTCGCGGGGTCGCTGATCAACGCGGGCCAGGACTGCACCGCCGCGACCCGCGCCTACGTCCAGCGCCCGCTCTACGACGCCTTCGTCGGCCGCGTCGCCGAGCTCATGTCCCAGGTCGTGGTGGGTCCCGTCGACGACCCCGCCACCGACCTCGGTTCACTGATCTCGCTCGACCACCGCGACAACGTCGCCGGCATGGTCGACCGCGCCCGCGAGGCCGGCGCCAAGGTCGTCACCGGCGGTCGTCCCGGCACCGGCGCCCTGGAGGCCGGTGCGTACTACGAGCCGACGCTCGTGGTCGACGCGGCACAGGACTCAGAGATCGTCCAGGACGAAGTCTTCGGCCCCGTCCTGGTCGCGCTGCCCTTCGACGGCGACGACGAAGGGCTGGCGCTCGCCAACGACACCCCCTACGGGCTCGCCGCCTCGGCCTGGACCAGCGACGTCTTCCGCGCCCAACGCGCCTCCGCCGGGATCGCCGCCGGGTGCGTGTGGATCAACGACCACATCCCGATCATCAGCGAGATGCCGCACGGCGGGTACAAGGCCTCGGGCTTCGGCAAGGACATGTCCACGTACTCGTTCGACGAGTACACCCAGGTCAAGCACGTCATGTCCGCGCTGTCCCCGCAGCCGCGCAAGGACTGGCACGACGTGATCTTCACCAGCCCGACCGAGCAGGGCGAGCACCACCACTCCCGCGTCATGACCGCCTGAACCACCCGTTCGCCTCCCTTGGGGGCACCTGCTCGGCAGGTGCGCCCGGGGCAGCGCATCGCCGTCGGCGCTTGCCGACCCAGCTCTCAGCCGGTCCGGTCGCCGAACACCTCGTCGGCGAGGACGGCGACGTGGAGGGACACGAGGATGTCCGGGTCGTCGAGGTCGACGCCGAGCACCTGCTCGACCTTGGCCAGCCGGTCGTAGAAGGCCGACCGGGACAGGTGCAGCTCGGCCGCCGCCTCGGACTTGCTGCCCGGGTGACGGACCAGCGCACGCACCGTGTCCAGCAGCCCGGACTGGGCGCGGGCGTCGTGGTCCCGAAGCGGGTCGAGCTCCCGAGCGGTGAACAGCCGCAGCCGGTCGTCGTCGACGAGCACGGTCAGCAGGCCGCGCAGGTGCACGTCCTCGAGCCGGTGCACGGCGCGTTCCCGGGCGCCCGGTCGCACCGCGTCCACCACGTGCAGCGACTCACGCAGGGTCCGCCCGATGTCGCCCACGCGGTCCACGGCGCGGCCCGCGCCGACGACGACCCGGACCCGCCGGTGCACGCGGCGCGCGAGGTCCTCGGTCGCCCGCGTGCTGTCGACCGAGGGGCTGAAGGACAGCAGGACCCGCACGGCGCCGTCGATCTCGCAGACGAGGGCGGGCAGCCTCATCTCGTGCACCGCGTGCACGACCGCGGCCACCGCGGCGTCGAGCTGTCCGGGGCGCCGGCCGGGCTCGTTCGCTCCCACCGGGGAGCGCAGGGTCAGGCCGACGAGCGCCCGGCGGGCGAGCGGGACGCCGGCGAGCTCGCAGCGCTGCAGCACCTCGGGGGCGCCGGGGTCGGCGAGCAGCCGGACGAGCAGTTCGTGGTGCGTGCGGCGGACCAGGCTGTCGCGCTGCCGGTCGTGCAGCCGGTGGAGGGCCAGGGCGGCCGCCGCCCGCTCCGCCGTCGCGACGAGGCGCTGCGGGGGCTCGTCCGGTGACTCGATGACGAGCCGGCCCCAGCCGCGGTCCGGCTTGCCCACCCGGGTCACCAGCCAGCCGTTGGCCTCGTCCCACGCGGTGCGCCCGTCCAGGACGACGAGGCGGGAGCGGGCCTGCCAGTCGGCCAGGGGCGCAGCGGTGTCGCCAGGGGCCGACCGGTAGTCGAGGATCCGGTGCTGCGCGTCCTCGAGGACGACCGTGGCGCCGGCCAGGCGCTGCACCGACTCGAGGATCTCTCCCGGGCCGGCCTCGGCGATGCTGAGCTCGGTGAAGACGTCATGGACGCGTTGCGCCTCGCGCAGCTCCTGGAGCTGGGAGTCGACGATCCGCTCGCCCACGGCCTGGGCCACGGCCGCGAACCGGACCTCCCGGGTGAGCGCGACGAGCGGCAACGACAGCCGCTCGCAGGCGGCCACCAGCGCCGCGGGGACCTCCGTCCACCGCCGTCCCAGCTCGATGACCAGGCCAGCGGCCTCGCTCTGGTCGAGGCTGCCCGCGAACGCCGCCAGGTCGTCGGGGGCGTCCGGCAGGGCGATCCCCGTGCTCAGCACCAGGTCACCCCCGCGCAGGAGGGGAGCGATGTCGACCAGTTCGGTGGTGTGCACCCAGCGCACCTGGCGACCCAGGCCCGCGGCGCCGGCGAGCACCTGGGGGCCGGCGCCGCGCAGGGCCGGCACGGCCAGTGCGTCCCGGACGGTCATGCCGGCCACAGGCGAGCTCCTCGGACGGTGCCGGGAAGCCGCTCCGCGGCACGGCGGTGGTGGGCCATGAGCCTAGGGAACGTCGACCTCGAGCAGGCCGGACGTCGCTCCCGTGCGGCGCGGTCAGGAGACCCGCACCAGCGTGCGTCCGCGGCGGGCGCCGCCGTCCAGGATCCGCGCCTCGCGCGCAGCCGGATCGGCGCCACCCGTCGCCCGGTCCCCGCTGGAGGCCCGCGAGGTCATCGCCTCCCGGTACGACGAGAGCCCGTCCGGCGCCGACGTGCTCGCCGAGCCCGTCGTCGTCCGGGCGACAGGCACCACCGTCGTCCCGAAGGCGCGCAGCCGTGGGCCGCGCGGCGGAGGCCGGCCGGCCTCCTGACCCGACGGTCGGGAAGCGCCGGCCGGACCGATCCCGGCGGGCAGCGCGACGCCGGGGTTCCGGGTCGCCGACCGGAAGGGGCAGGCTGACGATTCGAGGCACGCACGCCGAGCGGGACGTCCGGCCCGGCCGGCTCCCACCACCCAGGCACAGGAGGAGTCCATGTCCCAGCAGAGCGTCCTGAGCCCGTCTCCCGGCACGGCGTCCCCGCCGACCCGGCTGATGCTCATCGGCGGGGACTGGGTGGAGGCCGCCGAGGGGGAGTGGCGGGAGATCACCAGCCCGGCCCGCCGCGGCCAGGTGATCGCCCGCGTGCCCCGCGGCGACGCGACCGACGTCGACCGCGCCGTCACCGCCGCCCGGGAGGCGTTCCCCGCCTGGCGCGACCAGCACTTCAAGGAGCGCCAGCGGGTGCTGCTGCGGATCGCCGACGCGCTCGAGGGTCGCGCCGAGGAGCTCGCCCGGGTCACCGCCGAGGACACCGGCAACGCGCTGCGCACCCAGGCCCGGCCCGAGGCGGCGCTGCTGGTCGACCTGTTCCGGTACTTCGGCGGTGTCGCCGGGGAGGTGAAGGGGACGACGCTGCCGGCCGGGGCGACCCAGCTGCAGTACACCCGGCAGGAGCCGCTCGGGGTGGTCGGCGCGATCCTGCCGTGGAACTCGCCGTTGATGATCGCCGGCTTCAAGGTCCCGGCCGCCCTGGCCGCGGGGAACACCATCGTGCTCAAGGCCGCCGAGGACGCTCCGCTGTCGATCCTGCTGATGGCCGAGATCTGCGAGGGGTTCCTGCCGCCCGGCGTGCTCAACGTGGTGACCGGCACCGGCCGGGCGGCGGGCAACGCCCTGGTCGAGCACCCCGGCGTCGACAAGATCTCCTTCACCGGCTCCACCGAGGTCGGCCGGGGCATCGCCGGCAAGGCGGGGGAGCGGCTGGCCCACCTGTCCCTGGAGCTGGGCGGGAAGAACCCGTCGATCGTGTTCCCCGGTGCGGTGACCGACGAGCTGATCGAGGGGCTGGTGCTGTCCTCGCGGATCAGCCGGCAGGGGCAGAGCTGCACCGCCGGCTCGCGGCTGTTCCTGCACCGCGACGTGCACGACGAGGTCCTGGCCCGGCTGGGCGAGCGGCTGGGGTCGATGCGGGTCGGGGACCCGCTGGACGAGGCCAGCGACATCGGCGCGGTCATCAACGAGACCCAGTTCGACTCCATCCGGGACTACCTGGAGGACGGGCTGGCCAACCCGGCGCTGCACGTGGAGACCGGTGGGCTGCCGCCGTCGGAGGGCCCGCTGGCCGAGGGCTTCTTCCACGTGCCCACGTTGTTCTCCGGCGGCGACAACAGCTTCCGCCTGGCCCGTGAGGAGATCTTCGGGCCCGTGGTCGTCGCCATCGCCTGGACCGACGTCGACGACGTCGTCCGCATGGCCAACGACACCGCCTACGGGCTGGGTGCCTACGTCTGGAGCTCCGACATCGACCTGGCGATCACCACCGCGCACCGGCTCGAGGCCGGCTGGGTGCAGGTCAACCAGGGTGGCGGGCAGGTCGTCGGGCAGTCCTACGGCGGCTACAAGCAGAGCGGCATCGGCCGGGAGGTCTCCCTCGAGGGCATGATCGCCGGCTTCACCCAGACCAAGCAGATCAACGTGCGCCTCGGCCACGGAGCGACCCCCGCGCCGCGCACGGGACCCTGACCGGGCGCGAGGACGGCGTCGGGCGTTCCCGGCTGCTCCGCCGAGGGGGGCAGGAGTGTGGCGGGGACCGCCCGACGACGCCTGCTCCACGGCGGTGGCGGACCCCTCCGACACCGCGCCCGGGGAGGATCCGGAGATGTCCACGAACACCGACCCACCGGCGGACCGCGGCAGCAGGGACGACGACCTCCACCGCCTGTCGATGACGATCCTGATGACGCCCGACATGTCCAACTTCGCGGGCAACGTCCACGGTGGCCTGCTGCTGAAGTACCTCGACCAGGTCGCCTACACCTGCGCGACCCGCTGGGCGCGGACCTACGCCGTCACGCTCTCGGTCGACCAGGTCGTCTTCCGGGAACCGGTCCACGTCGGTGAGCTGGTGACCTTCCAGGCCAGCGTGAACCGCACCGGGCGCACCTCGATGGAGATCGGGGTGCGCGTGACCACGCAGGACCTGGTGAGCCAGGTCGTCCGGCACACCAACAGCTGCTACTTCACGATGGTCGCCATCGGGCCGGACCGGCGTCCGGTGGAGGTCCCGCCGTGGCAGCCCCGGACCGCCGAGGAACGCCGGCGGCACGAGGCCGCCGGCCGCCGCCGGGAGCTGCGCCGGGAGATCGAGCGGGCGACCACGGAGATCCGCGCGGCCACCGAGCACTGACGAGGACCACCGGGCGGGGCGGTGGCGCCGGTCGCTCAGCCGTGCGTCGCCCCGGGGAGCGGCTGCAGCCCCAGCGCCCGCTCCAGCAACCGGAACCGGTAGGCCGCCGTCAGCAGGACGAACCAGAGCACCAGCGCCGGCAGGACCGTCCGGAAGATGGGGTCGGCCGCGTGGGTGAGCCCGAAGTGGTCGGTGAACGGCTCGACGAACAGCCCGCCGGTGAACGCGACGACCAGCACGGCCACGAGCACCGCGGGCCGACGGTCGCCGTCGGGCCGGGTCCAGGACGCGAAGAGCCGGTTCGGCGGCCGCAGGAACAGGACCAGCAGGAAGGCGGCGTAGGACACGAAGGTCGACAGCGCCGTCTGGGCGCCGATCGTGGCCGCGGCCTCGGCGAAGCCGACGTCGCCGGAGGAGACCCCGGACCAGCGCTCGAAGGCGGTGACGACGACGTCGGGGACGTCGGAGCCGCTGAACCCCTCGAGCAGCGTCGTGTAGTGGTAGGCGTACACCGCGACGCCGCCGGCAGCGGTGACCACCATGGCCGGGACGACGAACCGCCACAGCGACGTCAGCAGGTGGGGGTCCGGCGGGGCCGGGCGGGCCCACGTCGTGAGGAACAGCGTCGGCAGGCCGACGGTGAGCAGGGTCAGCCCGACGTTGGCGGGGGAGTAGGGGAACCCCAGCCCCAGCATGGTCACCGCGAGGATCACCAGGCCCTGCCTGCCGACCCGGGCGAGGAGCACCTGCATCGAGGTGCCGATGCCGGAGATGATCCGCCGGCCCTCCTGCTGCGCGGGCAGCAGCGCGGTCAGCGAGTCGTCGGTGAGCACGATGTCGGCGACGTCGCGGGTGACGGCGCTGCCGCTGCGCATCGCCACGCCGACGTGGGCCCGCTCGAGAGCGCGCGCGTCGTTGACCCCGTCGCCGACCATGGCCACGTAGCGGCCCTGCCGGCGCAGGGAGGCGACCAGCCGCTCCTTCTGCTCCGGGGCGATCCGGCCGAACACCGTCGTCCGGGCCGCCACGGCGTCGAACTCCCCGTCGGAGAGGGCGTCGAGGTCGGCGCCGGTCACGGGGGCCCCGCCGTCCAGCCCGGCCTGCCGGGCGAGCGCCGCCACCGTGCGGGGGTCGTCGCCGGAGACCACCTTCACCGCGGTGCCGCCGGCGGTCAGTCCGGCGAGGGTCGCGTGCACGTCCGGCCGCAGCTCGTCGGCGAGCGCCACCACGGCGAGGGGCTCCAGCGCCGGCAGCCGCGGCCGCCCGGTGCCGTCGCGCAGCCGGATCGGCGGCGCGCGCGACGACCAGGACCCGCAGCCCCTGCCCGGTCAGCGCGGTCACCGCGCCGGTGAGGGGTGCGCCGGACAGGGCCGGGGCCAGCGCGTCCGGCGCGCCCAGCACGACGGCCCCGTCGTCGGTGCGCAGCGCGCTCCACCGCAGCGACGACGAGAACGGGACCTCCTCGCGCACCTCCCACGGCGCGCCGGGGAGCGCCGCGGCCAGTGCCGAGGAGGTCAGGTTGGCGGCGGAGGCGCTGCGGGCCAGGGAGCCGACCAGGTGCTCCACGGCCGCGGCCCCGACCGGGCCGACCGGCCGGACCTCCGCGACCGAGAGGCGGCCGGTGGTCAGCGTCCCGGTCTTGTCGGTGCAGACGACGTCGACGTTGCTCACCGACTCCACCGCGTTGACCTGCTGCACGAGGGCGCCCCTGCCCGAGCTCTTCGCCGCGCCGACGGTGTAGGCCACCGCCACGAGGAAGAACAGCCCGTAGGGCACCAGCCCCGACAGCACCGCCGTGGTCTGCACCACGCGCACGAGCGAGAACCCCTCGAGCGCGGCCTGCAGCAGGATCGTGGCGCTCATCAGCGCCACCAGGACCATGACCAGCCGGACGACGAACTCGATGCGGCGCTGCAGCGGGGTGGTGTCCGTGGACGCCCGGCGGGCCTCGGCGGTCAGCCGGCTGGCGTGGCTCGACGCGCCGACGTCCCGGGCGAGCTGGTGTCCTCCGCCGCCGACGCAGGAGCTGCCCGACAGCAGGTCCTCGCCGGGCCCCCGCAGCTGCGGCTCGGACTCGCCGGTGAGCAGCGACTCGTCCACCTCGACCCGGCCGCCGTCGAGGACCGGGCCGTCGACGACGACCTGGTCGCCCGGACGCACGCGCAGCACGTCCCCGCGGACGACGTCCTCCTGCGCGAGCGAGCTCTCCCGGCCGTCGCGGAGCACGGTGACCGGGCTGCGGCTGAGCAGCCGCAACCGGTCGAGCTTGCGCTTGGCCCGGATCTCCTGGACGGCGCTGATCGCCGCGTTGACCAGCCCGAGGCCGACGCTGGTGAAGGCGTCGTTGTAGCGGCCCAGCGCCAGCAGCGCCGCGCCGATCACGAACAGGATGACGTTGAAGAAGGAGAGGACGTTGGTGCGCAGGATCCGGGCGTAGCTGCGGGACGACGCGCTGACGGCGACGTTGCCCTCCCCGCGCCGCCGCCGGGCTTGGGCCTCCCGCGAGGTGAGCCGGCCACCCCGGCGAGGCCGGCCACCCCGTCGGTCTCCTGCACGTCCACCCCGCTCGCTCCCGCCTGGAGGTCGTCCCGCCGCGCCGGGGGCCGACCGGCCGCTCGGCCGCGCGGCCGCGGCCGTCCCCGGCGGGGCCTCGTGCCGTCCGGAGCCTCCCCCGCACCGCGCGGGACCGCTGCCCGGGAGCATCACCCACCGGACGTGGGGACCCCGGCAGGCGCGCCCACCGGCGCCGTCCGGAGCGGGGCGGCGGGCCGCAGCACGGCGGCCGGGCCGGAGAGCGCGAGCGGGACGGTCAGCAGGTGCGCCGCGACGGCGTCGGGGGCAGGCTGCACAGGGGTCGCGGTCATGCCCGTGACTCTCGGTCCGCGCGGTGTGACCGCCCTGCACGGTGGCTGGCCGTCCGCTGTGGACGTCGGCGAGGGGGGCCGGAGCGGCGCCGGGCGTCGAGCGGCCGGTGGAGCCCCTCGGCGGGGCGGCGTGGTGGCCAACCGGGGCCCGTGGACGACCGCTGACCACCGGGGCGGGACCGGCCGGCGACCCGCGCCGGAGGGGGAGGAGGTGGGCAGGTGGCGGGAGACTGCTGCGCCCGCGACGCCCCGGCCGGAATCCGGGTGCTGCTCGTCGACGACCACCCGATGGTGCGCAGGGCCCTGGCCGATGCGCTGTCCGACGAGGACGACCTCACCGTCGTCGGCGAGTGCGAGGACGGGTCGCAGGCGGTGGAGGCCGCCGTGCGGCTGCGACCCGACGTCGTGTTCATGGACGTGTCCATGGCCGGGACCGACGGGTTCGCGGCCACGGCGGCGCTGCGTGCGGCCCGACCCGAGGCCCGGATCATCGTGCTGACCGGGGAGGGCCCCGAGGCGCGACCCGAGGCCGTGGTCGCCGGTGCGCACGCCCTGGTGCCGAAGGGCACCCGCCTCGGTCCGCTGCTCCGCTGTCTGCGCACGGTCGCCGGCGGCGGCACGGACTGCCCCTACTGCCTGTGACGACCTCCGGCTGCCGTCCTGCCGGCTGTCGCCGGCGGCCGGTCCGGGGCAGGATGGGCGGCGCCGGTCGCAGCCACCCGGACCGACGGTGCGGACCGCGTCCGCCCCTCACCTCCCCAGCCGCGCGCAGCGGGCCAGGAGGAGCCGAGATGTCCCGTTCCCCCCGGAGCACGTCGGCCGCGGTGCTGGCCGGCCTGCTGCTCACCTGCCTGCCCGCGCCGGCCGCCCTGGCCGCGCCCGGTCGGCCGCCCGTCGTCCACACGCAGTCGGGCGCGGTGAGCGGCGTGCAGGCCGAGGGCGTGGACGGCTACCTCGGCATCCCGTACGCCGCACCGCCCGTCGGAGAGCTGCGGTGGAGTCCACCGCAGCCACCCGCGCGGTGGGACGGCGTCCGCGCGGCCGACGCCTACGGCAACCGCTGTCCGGCGACCGAGAGCGTGAACGGCCCGCGCTCGGAGACCGAGGACTGCCTCTTCGTCAACGTGCAGCGACCCGCGGGGACCACGCCCGACGACCGCCTGCCGGTCTACGTGTTCATCCACGGCGGCGGCCTGGTGAACGGCAGCTCGGACCAGGCCGACATGGCCGCGATCGTCGCGGCGACCGGGATCGTCGGGGTCACGATGAACTACCGGCTGGGCCTCCTCGGCTTCCTGGGGCACCCGGAGCTCACCGCGCGCCAGGGCGAGTCCGGCAACTACGGGCTGATGGACCAGCAGGCGGCGCTGCGCTGGGTGCAGCAGAACATCGCCGCCTTCGGCGGCGACCCCGGGCGGGTGACGATCGGCGGGGAGTCGGCCGGCGGGTGGTCGGTCTGCTCCCACCTCGTCGCCCCGGGGTCCCGGGACCTGTTCGCCGCGGCCATGATCCAGAGCGGCTCCTGCCCGAGCCGCAGCCAGGACGCCGCGGACGCCGAGGGGCAGGTCGTCGCGCAGGCGGTGGGGTGCGCCCCGTTCGCGAGCGCGGTGGCCTGCCTGCGGGACACGCCGGTGGGCCAGCTGATCGACGCCCCGACCCCGGTCGTCCCGCCGGTCGCCGGCACACCGTTCCTGCCCTCGGACCCGCGCGGAGCGGTCGCCACCGGGGACTTCGCGGAGGTCCCCGTGGTCGTCGGGGCCACCCGGGACGAGGGCCGCACCTTCATGGCCGGGAGCATCGGGTGGACCCGGGAGCAGTACGAGACGTGGGTCCGCGAGGCCTTCGCCGAGGACGCCGACGCCGTCCTGGCCCGCTACCCGTGGCCGGCCGACGCCGACGAGTCCACCGGCGCCCACCTCGCGGGCGCGATCGTCACCGATGCCGGCCTCGGGTTCGGCATCGGCGGCTGCCCCAACCGGGCGCTCACCCGTGACCTCGCGGCGCACGTGCCGACGTGGGCCTACGAGTTCGCCGCCCGCACCGGGCCCGGGGTGCGGCCGATCCCGGGCTACGAGTGGGGTGCGGGACACGCCGCCGAACTGGCGTACCTGTTCCCGAGCTTCCACAACGGCGTGCCCATCGCGCCCACGTTCGACGCCGGGGAGCAGCAGCTGGCGGCGGAGATGAAGCAGTACTGGGGCGCCTTCGTCCGGCAGGGCGACCCCGGCGTCCCCGGGCAGGCGGCCTGGCCGTCGTACGGCGCCGAGCAGGTCGTGCTCTCCCTGCAGCCCGCCGGCCGGAGCGCCGCCGTCCCCGACGCCGCGGTCGCCGAGGAGCACCAGTGCGCGTTCTGGGACCCGCTGACCGCCGACGGCGCCTGACCGGCCCGGCCCCTCGCCGCTCCGGCCGGGGGAGCGACGGCCTCAGGGGCGCGCGCGGTCGATCAGCCGGGACAGCACGACCTCGCTGCGCGTCTGGTGGACGTTGGGCTGCTGCCGCAGCCGCTCGATGGCCTCCTCCAGGTGCGGGATGTCGGCGGCCAGGATGTGCACCAGCGCGTCCGCGGAGCCGGTGACGCTCCACGCGCCGACGACCTCGGGGACCTCCCCGAGGCTGCGCCGCAGCTCCAGCGGGGACGGCGTCCCCTCCCAGAACACCTCCACGTAGGCCTCGGTCGTCCAGCCGAGCACCTCCGGGTCGACCAGCGCGGTGAAGCCCCGGATCACCCCGTCGGCCACCAGCCGGTCCACGCGGCGCTTGACCGCGGGCGCGGACAGGCCGACCTCGTCGCCGATGACGGCGTACGTGGCGCGGGCGTCGCGGGTCAGGCAGCCGATGATCTGCCGGTCGAGCGGGTCCAGCCGGTCCACGGGCCTCTGCAACACATCGAGCACCGTAGGCCCTGGAACGCAACGGATCCATGCTGAGGCCGCAACGCAGGTGCATTGATGCCGGTGTCCGGCCTCTCTAGCCTCTGGTCACGGCCGGCGCCCGGTGACCCCGGGGCCGGCCGGTGGCGAGTCCGACGCCGACCCGGAGGAGGCCCCCCCATGACCACGCCGCGGCGCACCGACAGGTCGCTGTCCTCCAGCGAGCACGCGACGCTCACCGAGACGGCGACGGCGCACAACTACGCCCCGCTGCCGGTGGTGGTGGCCGAGGCGCGCGGGGCGTGGGTGACCGACGTCGACGGCCGTCGCTACCTCGACTGCCTGGCCGGGTACTCCGCCCTGAACTTCGGCCACGGGCACCCGGTCCTGCTCCGGGCGGCCCGCGAGCAGCTCGAGCGGGTCACGCTCACCAGCCGCGCGTTCTACAACGACCGGCTCGGCCCCTTCGCCCGCGACCTGGCCGCGCTGGCCGGGATGGAGCGCGTGCTCCCGATGAACACCGGGGCGGAGGCGGTGGAGACGGGGATCAAGGTCGCCCGGCGCTGGGGCTACCGGGTCAAGGGCGTCCCCGCCGACCGGGCGCAGATCGTCGTCGCGGCGGGCAACTTCCACGGCCGCACCACCACGATCGTCAGCTTCTCCACCGACGCCTCGGCGCGCGAGGGCTTCGGCCCCTTCACCCCCGGCTTCACCGTGGTGCCCTACGGCGACGCCGACGCGCTGCGGGCCGCCCTCACGCCCGAGACGGTCGCGGTGCTGCTCGAGCCGGTGCAGGGGGAGGCCGGCGTGGTCGTGCCGCCGCCCGGCTACCTCGCGGCGGTCCGGCAGGCGTGCACCGACGCCGGGGTGCTGTTCATCGCCGACGAGGTGCAGTCCGGGCTGGGCCGGACGGGGGCCACCTTCGCCTGCGAGCTCGAGGGCGTCGTCCCCGACGTCTACCTGCTGGGCAAGGCCCTGGGCGGCGGCATCGTCCCGGTGTCGGCGGTGGTGTCCACCTCCGCGGTCCTCGACGTCCTCACCCCCGGCAGCCACGGGTCGACGTTCGGCGGCAACCCGCTCGCGGCGGCGATCGGGCACGCCGTGGTGGGGCTGCTGGAGACCGGCGAGTACCAGGAGCGCGCGGCCAAGCTCGGCGTGCAGCTGCGCGACCGGCTCGACGACCTGGTCGGGCACGGCGTCCAGGCGGTGCGGACGCGCGGGCTGTGGGCCGGGATCGACGTCGACCCCGCCCTGATGACCGGGCGCGCCGCGTGCGAGCGGCTGGCCGCGCGCGGCGTCCTGGTCAAGGACGCCCACGGGCAGACCATCCGGCTGTCCCCGCCGCTGGTCGTCGAGCCCGCCGACGTCGACCGGGCCGTGGACGCGCTGGCCGCGGTCCTCGGGGAGGCGGCGCGCTGACCCGGGCGCCGCGCACGCCGGAGGACACACCCGGTCGGTCGATTGACACTCGATAGGTAGTTCTCGACACTCGATGCGTGACGACGACGCGCCGGGTGGTCGGCCCGCTCAGGTTCCTGCTCGCGGTGGCGTTCGCCGCCCTGGTGCTGGCACAGGTGCTCTTCCTGCCGGCGCTGTCCCGGGCGATGGCGGAGGACTCGCCGGAGCTGGCGCACCTGCGGTGGCCGACGCTCGTGGTCGCGGTCCTGGGGCTGGGCTGCGTCCAGGTCGTCATCGTGTGCACCTGGAAGCTGCTCACCCTGGTCGAGGACGACCGCATCTTCAGTGCGGCGTCCATGGTCTGGGTGGACGCGATCGTGGCGGCGATCGCCGCCGCGGAGCTCCTCCTGCTCGGCACGTTCGTCTGGTCCCTCGTGGCCGTGGGCCTCCCGGGCCCGCCGGTCGTGCTCCTGCTGGTGCTGGTGGCCGGGGCCGTGGTCGGGCTGCTCGTGGTGGTGATGCGGGCGCTGCTGCGCCAGGCCACGACGCTGCGGACGGACATGGAAGCGGTCATCTGATGCCGATCGTCGTGCGCATCGACGTCGAGCTGGCCAAGCGCAAGATGAGCGTGGGGGAGTTCGCCGACCGGGTCGGGCTCACGCCGGCGAACGTCGCGGTGCTGAAGAACGGCCGGGCCAAGGCCGTCCGGTTCAGCACGCTGGAGGCCATGTGCCGGGTGCTCGGCTGCCAGCCCGGCGACCTGCTCGAGTGGGTCCCCGACGAGCACGAGGCCCCGCACGCCGCCCACGGGGCCCGCCGGTGAGGGACGACGCCGACGTCCTCGTCGTGGGGGCCGGCCTGGCCGGGCTGCACACGGCCACGCTGCTCGCCCGCCAGGGGCACGAGGTGCTCCTGGCCGAACGGCGACCCGGGCTCACCGGCGCGATCCGGACCACGGGGATCTTCGTCCGCAAGACGCTCGACGACTTCCCGCTGCCCCCGGAGCACCTCGGCCCGCCGATCCGGCGCGTGGTCCTCCACCCCCCGGGACGCGGCCGTCCGGTGACCCTGGAGAGCGAGCGCGACGAGTACCGCGTGGGCGACATGGGCCCGCTGTACGCGGCGGCGGCCCGCGCCGCGGCCGACACCGGCGTCCGCATGGCGCTGGGCACCCGCTACGAGGGACGGCGGGACGGCGCGCACCTCCTGACCGGCCCGGACGGGCCGACCCGGGTGCGGGCGCGGTTCGTCGTCGGCGCGGACGGCGCCCGCTCGCGCGTGGCCCGCGACCTCGGGCTGGACCGCAACCGGCACCTGCTGGTCGGCGCCGAGGAGGTCTTCGCGATCCCGCGCGGCACGGCGCCGCCCACGTTCCACTGCGTGCTCGACCCCTCCCTGGCGCCCGGCTACCTGGCCTGGGTGGTCAACGACGGGCGGCACGCCCACGTCGGCGTCGCCGGCTACGCCGACCGCTTCCCCGACGGCATGCGACGGGCGCTGGACCGGTTCGGCGCCTCGGCGCCCGGGCTGCCCGACGCCGACCGTCCCGGGGAGGTCGAGCGGCGGGGCGGCCCGATCCCCGTCGGGGGCCTGCTGCGCCGGATCAGCGGTCCCGGCGGGCTGCTCGTCGGGGACGCGGCGGGTGCGGTCTCCCCGCTCACCGCCGGCGGCCTCGACCCGTGCCTGCGCCTGTCGGTGCACGCGGCCGACGTCCTCGACGACGCGCTGCGCAGCGGGCGGCCGGACGCGCTCGAGCGGTACGACGGTGCCGCGCTGCGCGCCCGCTTCCGGGGGCGGCTCGCGCTGCGCAGGGGACTGGCCCAGGTGCGCACGCCGGCCGTCGCCGCGGCCGCGTTCACCCTGCTGCGCACGCCGGTCGGGCGCGCGGCGGCCCGCCGCATCCTCTTCGGCGACCGGTCCTTCCCCGCTCCCTGACCGCCCGGCCGGGTCGGCGCTCGGCGGAGTCCACGGCAGCGGGCTGGAGGCGCCGGGGGTGGGGTCAGCGGTCCGGGTCGTTGGCGGTCACGCAGAAGGGCAGGCCGGCCGGGTCCTCCAGGGCGACGAACCCGTTGCCGGGCCAGAGCTCCCGCGCGCCCAGCGCCCGTACCCGGGCCACCTCGGCCGCCAGGTCGTCGCTGCCGAGGTCGAGGTGGGCGCGGGCCCGCAGAGCCCCGTCGTCGTCGCCGAGCCGCTGCACGAGCAGCTGCACCGGGCTCTCGGCACGGTGCACCAGGCGGGCGAACTCCGGGTCCTCGACCGGCTCGTCGGCCCAGCCCGTCGCCGACCGCCAGAACGCCAGCTCGGCGTCGTACCGCTCCGCGGGGACGTCGACGCAGAGCTGCACCAGCCGGCTGCGGTGCCCGCCCGGCCATGCCGTGGCGGCGGGCCGCTGGTGCGGTGAGGACTCGGCGCACACGCAGAAGGGCAGCCCGGCCGGGGAGGTCATGACCTGCCACCCGTCCCCGGGGTGTCCGCGGGCCGCACCGAGCCGCTCGAGGCGGGCGGGGTCGACGTCGAGGTCGCCCAGCAGGTCCAGGTGCACCCGCGGCGCGCCGTCGATGGTCTGCACGTGCAGGTAGGGGGTGCCGGTCGGCGGCGTGAGCGAGGTGAACTCGGGGTGGCCGGGCCACGCCCCGCCCGGGGGCCAGCCGGTCACCGCCGACCAGAACGCCCGCGTTCCCTCGACGTGCCGGGCGGGCACGTCGACGAAGGCGTGCACCCACGCCACCGGTGTCGGCACGAGGGCGAGGTTGGCACATCCGCCGCCGTCGGCACAGCGTGGCGGTGCCGGGTGGCGGGGCGATCCGGAGACCGCGCCGGAGCATGACGCCGGCCCGGGGGACGCGGCCGTACCCCGCGCGGTGTGCGGGGCCTCACCGCGGCGATCCGCCGGCAGGGCCCGGCGCGCTCATACGGTGGAGACGACGCGCCGGGACGCCGGCCCGCGGCTCGGGCGCCCATCCCCGAGACCCGACACAGCGGGACGACCGCGTCCCGCGAGACCGAGGACAGCGACATGCCCCACCCCTCCGCCTCCGACGCAGCACGGCGGACCCGCCGCCTGGTGCGCGGCCTGGTCCGCGCGCCCCGCGGGAGCGCCCGCCCCGCGGCCGTCGTCCGGTGGGTGGGGCAGCTGGGGCTCCTGGACTCCTGGTCCCCGGGCAGCCACCGCCTGGGCTCTCCCGCGGCCGCGCGCCGGCAGCTGCGCGACGAGTGGACCCGCTCCGGGGACCTCACCGAGACCCAGGTCCGCGCTCTGCTGACCCTCGACGAGGCGACGCCCTGGCAGGTCTGACCCTCGTCCCCACGCCGACGCACGTCCCGTGCCGTGGACGTCCCTGTCCACGGAACGGCGTCGTTCTGCGGAGCTGCTCGCCATCCCCCATCATTCGTTGCTGACGCCTGGACCCAACCGTCCCGCAGAGCGCGAGGGAGCGGACATGGCACACGGACCCGCCGCCGAGGGCGGCCACCTCCAGAAGGGCCTCAAGCAGCGCCACCTCACGATGATCGCCATCGGCGGCGTCATCGGCGCGGGCCTGTTCGTCGGCTCCGGCGCGGTCATCGGGAGGGTGGGCCCCGCCGCCTTCCTCACCTACGCGATCACCGGTGTCCTGATCGTCATGGTCATGCGGATGCTCGGCGAGATGGCGGTCGCCAACCCGTCGACGGGGTCCTTCGCGGACTACGCGCGGCAGTCGCTCGGCGGCTGGGCGGGCTTCAGCGTGGGCTGGCTGTACTGGTACTTCTGGGTCATCGTCGTCGGCTTCGAGGCCGTGGCCGGGGCGGAGATCCTGCAGCGCTGGCTGCCCGGCGTACCGCTGTGGGTCATGGCGCTCGTCCTGATGCTGCTGATGACGGCGACCAACCTCTTCTCGGTGGCCTCCTACGGCGAGTTCGAGTACTGGTTCGCCGGGGTCAAGGTCCTCACGATCATGGCCTTCATCGCCCTGGGCACGCTCTTCGTCCTGGGGCTGTGGCCGGGCCGCGACCTGGACTTCTCCAACCTCACCGCGAACGGCGGGTTCCTCCCCAACGGCGTCGGCGCGCTCTTCTCGGGCATCGTCATCGTGATCTTCTCGATGGTCGGTGCGGAGATCGCCACCATCGCCGCGGCCGAGTCCGCCGAACCCGAGCGCGGGATCGCGAAGGCGACGAACTCCGTGGTCTTCCGGATCTCGATCTTCTACGTCGGCTCGATCTTCCTGCTGGCCACGATCCTGCCCTGGAACTCCACGGAGCTGGGTGACTCGCCGTACGTGGCCGCGATGGAGGAGATGGGGATCCCGGCGGCGGCCGAGATCATGAACGCGGTGGTGCTGACCGCCGTCCTGTCGTGCCTGAACTCCGGCCTCTACACCGCCTCGCGCATGCTCTTCGTGCTCGCCGCCCGGCACGAGGCCCCGGGCCGGATGCTCTCGATCAACAGGCGGGGGGTGCCCGCCTGGGCGATCCTGTCGTCCTCGGTGATCGGGTTCCTCTGCGTGGTCGCCGCCTACGTGTCCCCGGACACCGTGTTCCTGTTCCTGCTGAACTCCTCCGGCGCGATCATCCTGTTCGTCTACCTGCTGATCGCGCTCTCCGAGCTGCGGATGCGGCCGACGATCCCGCCGGAGCGGCTGCGGGTGAAGATGTGGTTCTACCCGGTCCTCACCCTGCTCACGGCGGCCGCGATCGTCGCGATCCTCGTGCAGATGTTCGTCGATCCGGACACCCGGTCGCAGCTCCTGCTCAGCCTGCTCGCCTGGGCACTCGTGCTGGTCGCCTACGCCGTCCGGCGCAGGGCGATCGGGGACGCCCACCTGACGGCGGAGGGGACCGCCGCCGAACAGCGTGCGGACCGGTGGATGCACGAGCACGGTGCCGTGGTCGACACCGAGGTGGACGCCGCCGTGGGGGAGGGGCGGCTCGACCCGAAGGTGGTCCGCCGGATGGACGAGGAGGGCTACCCGACCGAGGCCCCGTGACCGCGGGACCGGAGGTCAGTCGGCGGTCAAGGCCCGACGGCGGACGCGCTCGTCGTACCGGTCCCGCCGCGCACTGATCGGCCGGCCGAGGTACTCGCCCAACGTGACACCGGCGGCGAGGGCGAGCCCGATCGCCGCCGCCCCCACCAGCGCGGTCAGCCCACCCTCGATGTCGGCCTCGACGACGATCGCGAACAGCCCGCGGTAGATCGCCAGCCCCGGCAGCAGCGGGACGATCCCGCACACCGCGACGAGCTGCGGCGGGATCCGGAGCCGGTCGGTCAGCAGCTCCCCGCAGAACCCGAGGACGACGGCCGCCACCCCGCTGGCGAGCGCCGGCCCGGCACCCAGTCCGCCGGCCGCCCAGGACGTCGTCCACGCCAGGGCCCCGGCCACCGCGGCGAGGACGACGGCGCGCGGCCGGGCGTGGCAGGCCAGGGACCAGCCCCCGGCGATCCCGGTCGACGCGGCCAGCCCGACGGCGAAGGGCACGGTCGAGGGCGAGGCGTCGACGACGTCCATCGGGATCCCGGCCCGCTGGGCGACGTCCAGCACGCCGGCGATGCCCACGACGATGCCGGCGGTCAGCGTGACCACCTCGAAGGCCCGGGCGGCGGCGGTCACCGGGAAGCCGCTGATCGCGTCCTGGGCGGCGCCGACCAGGGACAGCCCGGCGAGGAGCACGACGATGCCGGCCGCGACGACCAGCGAGGTGCGCACGTCGACGTCCCAGGCGAGCAGGAGGACGGCGACGCCCGTCGCGAGCGCGGCCCCGGCCGCCTGCTGGAAGAACGAGGGCAGGCTGCGCCGGTTGAGCACGCGCAGCACCTGCTCGATCAGGGCGGTGGTCAGCGCCGCGATGAGGGCCTCCAGCCACCCGCCGCCGAGCAGGAACCCGACGGAACCGGCGACGCCGGCCCAGCCCAGCGCGCTCACGGTGCGGCGGTAGGTGGAGGGTGCCGACACG
The DNA here is from genome assembly GCF_900103785.1 of Geodermatophilus siccatus. Taxonomy (GTDB): domain Bacteria; phylum Actinomycetota; class Actinomycetes; order Mycobacteriales; family Geodermatophilaceae; genus Geodermatophilus; species Geodermatophilus siccatus. The sequence goes on from NZ_FNHE01000002.1 coordinate 110,091, forward strand.
ATGCCATCGAGCCTGCGGTGCGCCTCCTCGACGTCCAGGCCGCCCCCGCCGACCGCGCGGGCCAGCGCGGTGATCCCCTGCAGGCGGGTGTAGTCCGTCCGGCTCGTGCGCACGGTCCGCATCGCGGTGAGCGGCACCGCGTCCTCGCGGTCGTAGCTGACCGTGATCGACGTGAAGGTCACGTCGACCTGGCAGTGCGCCAGCCCGTAGCCGGCGGCCACCCGCAGCACCGTCGCGGTCACGTCGGCCGCGGAGGCCCCGACGGCCAGCATCGACGCCCCGATGCGCAGGGCCAGCCCCAGCGCGGCGTGCGCGGTGAGGTCGTCCATCCCGCCGCGCTGCGCCCGCAGGCCGATCGGCGCGGTCGGTGGGGAGTTCCCCGCGATGGCCTGCCAGGCCCGCTCCGGCATGCGTGCGTACGTCGAGAGCCGGGACCGGGCGCGGGTGGACACGCTCCCAGGCTAGGTCGGCACCGCTCGAGGGGCGGGGGACGACCCTCGCCCCGTCCGCTCAGCCGTGGCGGCCGGGCGTCACCGAGGTCCGGACGGCGTCGATGACCGCGCGCACCCCCGGCTGCGGCGCGGGCTCCCGGCGGTGCGCCAGAACCATGGTCCGCTCCACCCGGTCGGTGAGGGGCACCGTGGCCAGACCCTCCCGGCGCAGCGCGAGCATCAGGTCCGTGACCGGCGCGACGCCGAGGCCGGCGGCGACCAGGGACAGCGTCGAGGCGGTGTCGGTCACGACGTGGTCGACGCGGGGCTCGACGTCCAGCCGGCGGCAGGCCAGGCGCACGGCACGGCCGTAGGAGCTCTGCTCCGGCGGCAGGATCCACGGCTCGTCGGCGAAGTCCCGCAGCGAGGCCGGGCCCTCCGGTGCCGTGCGGCCGGCGGCGGTGGCCATCGCGAACCGCTCGGTGCCGAGGACGAGCAGCGCCACGTCCCGAGCCCGCGGGATGGGTGCCTGCGGGTAGTCGACGCCGAAGGCGAGGTCGACGCGCCCGGCGGCCACGGCCGAGGTGGCGTCGTCCACGTCGACCTCCACCGACCGCAGGCGGACGCCGGGGCAGTGCTCGCGCACCCGCAGCAGGGCCCGCGGCAGCAGCGCGGCCGCCGTCCCGAAGACGCCGATGAGGACCTGCGCCCGCGGGCCCCCGGACAGGCCCGCCAGTGCGAGCTCGGTCTGCCGGGCCAGGGACAGCAGCCCCACGGCGTGGTCGGCGAGCAGCCGACCGGCGTCGGTGAGCTGCAGGCGGCGCCCGACCTGGGTGAACAACTCGGCCCGGACCGAGCGTCCGAGGGCGGCCATCTGCTGGGACACCGCACCGGTCGTGTAGCCGAGGGCCGCGGCGGCGGCCGTCATGCTGCCGGTCTCCCGGATCTCGACCAGGGTGCGCAGCTTGACCAGGTCGAGGCCGGTGTCCATGCAGGAACGCTAAACGGCGGGGTCGACGAACCGTGGCTGGTGCTGCACGTCGCGGGGCAGCATGATCGCAGCGCACCCGGCACTCGCCCCGCCTCGAGTGAGGACCGTGATGACCGCTCCCCGGCGCCCACCGCCGTCCTCGGCCTCGGTCGTCGTCATCGGCGGCGGCATCACCGGCCTCAGCTCGGCCCACGCCCTGGCGCGGGCCGGGGTGCGGGACGTCGTGCTGCTCGACGCCGGCGCCCTCGGGTCCGGCTCGACCTGCAGGGCGGCCGGCGGCGTCCGGGCGCAGTTCTCCGACCCCGTCAACATCGCCCTCGGCGCACGCAGCCTGGAGACCTTCCGCGACTTCCCCCGGCTGTTCGGTCAGGAGATCGACCTCCAGCAGGTCGGCTACCTCTTCCTGCTCGACACCCCGGACGACGTCGCCGCCTTCGAGGCCAACGTGGCGCTGCAGAACTCCCTCGGCGTCCCCAGTCGCGTGGTCGGCGTCGACGAGGCCCGGCGCCTGTCCCCGCTCATCGATCCCGAGGGCCTGCTCGCCGCGGCGTACTCGCCGACCGACGGCCACTGCACGCCGGAGTCCGTCGTCCTCGGCTATGCCTCGGCCGCCCGCCGGGCCGGCGCCACGCTGCTGCCGCACTGCCCGGTCACCGGGATCGACGTCCGGGACGGCCGGGTCAGCGGCGTGCGGACCGCGGCCGGGACGATCCGGACCGACGCGGTCGTCTGCGCCGCGGGAGCCTGGTCGGCCGAGGTCGGTTCCTGGGCGGGCGTCGACCTCCCGGTCACCCCGCTGCGGCGGCAGATCCTGGTCACCGAGCCGGTGCCCGGCCTCGACCCGCACACGCCCTTCACCATCGACTTCGCGACCAGCTTCTACTTCCACCGCGAGGGGCCCGGGCTGCTGCTGGGCATGTCCGACCCCGACGAGACCCCGGGCTTCGCGCTGTCCCGGTCCGAGGCCTGGCTGCCCCGTCTCGGGGCGGCGATCGAGCGGCGCGCGCCGGCGCTCGCCGAGGTCGGCGTCGCCGGCGGCTGGGCCGGGCTGTACGAGATGACCCCGGACCACAACGCCCTCATCGGCCGCGCCGACACGGTGGAGGGCTTCCTGTACGCGACCGGGTTCTCGGGGCACGGTTTCCTGATGGGGCCGGCCGTGGGCGAGGTCGTGCGCGACCTGTACCTGGGGCGGGAGCCCTTCGTCGACGTCTCCGGACTCAGCGCCGCACGCTTCACGGGCGCCGACGTCCGGCCCGAGCTGAACATCGTCTGAGAGAGGACCACCGTGCCCCCCACCATGGAAGGACCCCGTCCTCCCCACCCCTCGCAGGCTCGGGGCGGCGCCCTGGACGGGGCCGTGGCGGGACCCTGCACGGCAGCCATCGATCCGAGGAGCCGCACGTGACCGCCCTGCCCACCGCCGAGGACCTCAGCCGTTCGGCGCGGGAGGCCGCCGCCCGCTGCGGCGTCGACCTCGACGCCGTCGCCGGCGACCACCCGGTGACCTCCCCGGTCAACGGAGCACGGCTGGCCTCCGTCCGCTGGCAGGGCGCGGCCGACGTCCAGGACGCGGTCACCCGCGCCGGCCAGGCGTTCCAGGCGTGGCGGACGGTGCCCGCGCCGGTCCGCGGCGGGCTGGTGCGCCGCTTCGGCGAGCTGCTCCGCGAGCACAAGGCCGACCTCGGCACGCTGGTCAGCCTCGAGGTCGGCAAGATCACCTCCGAGGCCCGGGGCGAGGTCCAGGAGATGATCGACATCTGCGAGTTCGCCGTCGGGCTCTCGCGGCAGCTCTACGGGAAGACGATCAGCTCCGAGCGCCCCGGTCACCGGCTCATGGAGACCTGGCACCCCCTCGGCGTCGTCGGGGTCATCAGCGCCTTCAACTTCCCGGTCGCCGTCTGGTCCTGGAACACCGCGATCGCCCTCGTCTGCGGCGACCCGGTGGTCTGGAAGCCGTCGGAGCTCGCGCCGCTCTCGGCCCTCGCCTCGGCCGCCCTGCTCGACCGCGCGATCACCGAGACCGGCGCCCCCGCCGACCTGAGCCAGGTCGTCCTCGGCGGCGCCGACGTGGGGGAGGCGCTGGTGGACTCGCCGGGGGTGGCCCTGCTCAGCGCCACCGGGTCGACCCGCATGGGGCGGGCGGTCGGTCCGCGGGTGGCCGAGCGCTTCGGCCGCTCCCTGCTCGAGCTCGGCGGCAACAACGCCGCGATCGTGACGCCGTCGGCCGACCTGGACCTCACCACCCGCGGGGTCGTGTTCGCCGCCGCCGGCACGGCCGGGCAGCGGTGCACCACCATGCGCCGGGTCATCGCCCACGTCGACGTCGTCGACGAGCTCACCGACCGGCTGGCCGCCGCGTACCGCCGGCTGCCGATCGGCTCGCCGACCGAGGAGGGGACGCTGGTCGGCCCGCTCGTCCACGACGCCTCCTTCAAGGCGATGCAGGACGCGCTGGAGGCCGCGCGGCAGCAGGGCGGCGAGGTGGTCGTGGGCGGGGAGCGCCGGCTCGCCGACGAGGCGCCGGACGCCTACTACGTCGAACCGGCGATCGTGCGCATGCCGGGGCAGACCGACATCGTGCGGCAGGAGACCTTCGCGCCGATCCTCTACGTCCTGCCGTACCGGACGCTGGAGGAGGCGATCGCGCTCAACAACGACGTCCCGCAGGGCCTGTCGTCGAGCATCTTCACCTCCGACCAGGCCGAGGCCGAGCGCTTCCTCGCCGCCGACGGCTCCGACTGCGGCATCGCCAACGTCAACATCGGGACCTCCGGCGCCGAGATCGGCGGGGCCTTCGGCGGGGAGAAGCAGACCGGGGGCGGGCGGGAGTCCGGCTCGGACGCGTGGCGCAGCTACATGCGCCGCGCGACCAACACGATCAACTACTCCGGCGAGCTCCCCCTGGCGCAGGGGGTGAAGTTCACGGTCTGAAGCCCGCGAGGGGCGGGGAGGACGGGTCCCCGCTCAGCCGCCGGCGAGGACGCCGATCGCGCGACGGCCGAGGCTGCCCGCCACGTGGCGGCGCATCTGCTCCTCGGCGGCATCGGGGTCGCCGTCGAGGACGGCGGTCATCATCGCCGCGTGCTCGGCCTGCACCCGGGCGCGGTCGTCGGGGGAGTCCTCGCCCGCCTCGAGGGCCGCGCGGCGGTAGCGGTCGGCCTTGTCCCACAGGCCGTCGAGCAGGCCGATCAGCAGGTCGTTGTGGCTGGCCCGGTACAGCGCGGTGTGGAACGCGCGGTGCGCCTCGAGGGCGACCAGGCCGCTGCCGGCGTCCAGGGGCTCGAGCGACGCGGCCGCCGCGCGGATCCGGGCGGCGTCCCGCTCGTCGCGCCGCTCGGCGGCCAGCCGGACGGCGAGCGGGTCGAGCTGCTGGCGCACCTCGACCAGGCTGCGCGCCTCGGCGGCCGTGAGCGGGGCGACGCGGGCGTCCCGGTGCGCGCCGAGGAGGACCAGCCCCTCGGCGGAGAGCCGGCGCATGGCCTCGCGCAGCGGGGTGGTGCTGACGTCGAGCTCGGCCGCGAGGGCCTCCTGGTTGAGGACCGCGCCGTGGGGCAGGGCGCCGGACATGATCCGTTCGCGCACCTCGCTGTAGGCGTAGTCGGCCTTCGTGAACACCGGCGGAGCCACACGTCCCCCTCTCGTGGCGGCGGTGAGTCCACCGCTCCAGGCTGTAGCCTATAACCTGACCTGGGGAGGTGGGCATGGCCCGGAACGACAGCTTCGGTGCGCGGAAGGTCCTCGAGCTCGGTGGGGGGCAGTTCGAGACGTGGGCGGTGCACGCCGTCCCGGGCGCCGAGGACCTGCCGTTCTCGCTGAAGATCGTCCTCGAGAACCTGCTCCGGCACGAGGACGGCGTCACGGTCACCGCCGAGGACATCCAGGACCTGGCGTCCGGTGCGGGCCGGGGTCGCGAGGTGTCGTTCGCGCCGGCCCGCGTCTTCCTCCACGACACCAACGGCATCCCGGTCCTGGCAGACCTGGCGGCGATGCGCGAGGCGGTGCGCGACCTGGGCGGCGACCCCGCCGTCGTCGACCCGGTGATCCCGGCGGAGTTGACGGTGGACCACTCCGTGGTCACCGACGTCTCCGGGCGCCCGGACGCGATGGCGCTCAACGTGGCACGGGAGTACGCGCGCCACGAGGAGCGCTACCGCTTCCTCAAGTGGGGCCAGCAGCAGTTCCGCCGGCTGGCGGTCGTCCCGCCCGGCACCGGCATCATGCACCAGATCAACCTGGAGTACCTCGCCGACGTCGTCGTCCGGCGGGACGGGCGCGCCTTCCCGGACACGCTGGTCGGCACGGACTCGCACACCACCATGATCAACGGTCTGGGCGTGCTGGGCTGGGGCGTCGGTGGCATCGAGGCCGAGGCGGCGATGCTCGGCCTGCCGGTCAGCACCCTCGTCCCGCCGGTCGTGGGGCTGGAGCTCACCGGGGAGCGGCGTCCCGGGGTGACCGCGACGGACCTGGTGCTCACCATCGCCGAGCTGCTGCGGGCCCACGGCGTGGTCGGTCGGTTCGTGGAGTTCACCGGCCCCTCGGTCGGTGCCGTGCCGCTGGCCGACCGGGCCACCCTCGCCAACATGAGCCCGGAGTTCGGCTCGACCTGCGCGATCTTCCCGATCGACCGGGTCACCGTGGACTACCTGCGGTTCACCGGCCGGGACGCCGAGCACGTCGCGGCGGTCGAGCGCTACGCCAAGGAACAGGGTCTGTGGCACGACCCGGCGGCGCGGCCGCGCTTCGACGACCTCATCCGGCTGGACCTCTCGACCGTGGAGCCGTCCCTGGCCGGGCCGCGCCGCCCGCAGGACCGGATCCCGCTGGCCAGCTCGCGCAGCCGGTTCCGCGGTGCGCTCGCCGAGCTGCTGGCCGAGCGGACGCCGGAGGCCGCCGGCGACGCCGTGGACGAGGCCGGCGAGGAGTCCTTCCCGGCCAGCGACGCCCCGGCCCTGAGCCCGGAGGCCCGGGTGCACGAGGAGCCCGCGCTCGGACACGGAGCCGTGGCCATCGCGGCCATCACCTCCTGCACGAACACCTCCAACCCCTCCGTCATGGTCGCCGCGGGGCTGCTGGCCCGGAACGCGGTCGCCGCGGGGCTGGCGGCCAAGCCGTGGGTCAGGACCAGCCTGGCGCCGGGCTCGAAGGTCGTCACCGACTACCTGCGGCGCGCCGGCCTGGACGCCCCGCTCGAGCAGCTGGGCTTCCACACCGTCGGCTACGGGTGCATGACCTGCATCGGCAACTCCGGGCCGCTGACCCCGGAGGTGAGCCGGGCGGTCGCCGACCGCGACCTGCTGGTGGCCTCGGTGCTCTCCGGCAACCGCAACTTCGAGGGCCGAATCAACAACGACGTCGCCCTCAACTACCTGGCCTCGCCGCCGCTGGTCGTCGCCTACGCCCTCGCCGGCTCGATGGACGCCGACCTGCTGCACGAACCGCTCGGCGTCGACCCGGCGGGGCGCCCGGTGTACCTGGGCGACCTGTGGCCTCCGGACGCCGAGATCGAGCAGGTCGTCCGGGCCAACCTCGACCCCGCGATGTTCGCCGACCGCTACGCCGACGTCTTCACCGGCGAGGAGCGGTGGGCGCAGCTGCCGGCCGGGGGAGGGGCCACCTTCGACTGGGACCCCGACTCCACCTACGTGCGGCGTCCGCCGTTCCTGGACGGCCTGTCGCCGGTCCCCGAGCCGGTCGGCGACATCACCGGCGCCCGCGCCCTGGCCGTGCTCGGGGACTCCGTCACCACCGACCACATCTGCCCGGCCGGTCGCATCCCGGCCGACAGCCCGGCGGGGGAGTTCCTGCGGGCGCGGGGCGAGACGGACCTGAACACCTACGCGTCCCGGCGCGGCGACCACGAGGTGATGCTCCGCGGCGCCTTCGGCAACCAGCGGCTGCGCAACCGGCTGGCGCCGCACCGGCGCGGCGGCTGGACCCTCGACCATCTCGACGGCCGGGAGAAGCCGGTGTTCGAGGCGGCGGAGCACTCCCGCGCGGCGGGGACGCCGCTGGTCGTGCTGGCCGGCCGGGAGTACGGCACCGGGTCCTCCCGCGACTGGGCGGCCAAGGGGACGGCGCTGCTCGGGGTCCGGGCGGTCCTCGCCGAGAGCTTCGAGCGGATCCACCGGTCCAACCTCGTCGGGATGGGCGTCCTGCCGCTGCAGTTCCGCGCGGGGGACAGCGTGGAGAGCCTGGGCCTGACCGGGCGGGAGACCTTCGACATCACGGGGCTGGAGGGCCTGAGCGAGGGGGACCGGCCCGGGTGCGTGGTCGTCGAGGCCCGGTCCGACGACGGGAGCCGGGTGCGCTTCGCCGCCACCGTCCGGGTGGACACCGCACGGGAGGCGCGCTACCTGCGCCACGGCGGGATCCTGCCCTACGTCGCCCGCCGGCTCGCCGGGGTCGCGGACCCTGGGCCGCTCAGTCCGTCGCCCGCGGCACCGTGATCTTGTACTGGGCGATCTTCCGGTAGAGCGTGGCGCGGCCGATGCCGAGCTCCTCGGCGGCGCGGGTCACCGTGGTGTCCGGCCGGGTGAGGCACCGGATGATCTCGTCGCGCTCGAGCCGCTCCAGCCGGCTGAGCGGGCGGCTGCCGCCGTCGAGCACCTCCGGCGCCAGGTGGTGGACGTCGACGACGTCGGCGCGGGTCACGGCGTCGCGGACGACGCGGCGCAGCTGCCGGACGTTGCCCGGCCAGGCGTAGCCGGTCAGCGCGCGGGCCGCCCGCGGGGTGAACTCGACCGCGCGGTGCCGTTCCCGGCGGGCGCACCAGTGCGCGAGCGGCAGGACGTCGTCCGCCCGCAGCCGCAGCGGCGGGGCCTCGACGACGGCGTCGGCCAGCTGCACGAGCTGCTCGGGGATCGCGGCGAACTCGGGTGCGGCCAGCACGAACGGCTGGGCCGACCCGGCCCGCCGGACCGCGGTCAGGATCTGCGCCAGTTCGCCCGCCGCCCACGCCGGCAGGTGCTGCAGACCGGACACGATCACGCAGGTGTCCGCGTCGCGCAGCTCCGGCGTCCACAGCTCGAGCCAGGCCGCGACGTCGCCGGTCTCCGGGGCCCGCGCGTGCAGCAGCCGCTGTCGCGGGGTCAGCCGCCGGCGGGCGAGGGCGGCCAGCGTGGCCTTGCCCGCACCCGGCTCGCCCACGACCGCCGTCACCCGGCCGGCGGCGACGGCAGCCGCCGCCTGCTCCGTCGCGGCCCGCCAGCCCGCCGACACGCACGGGTCGCCGGCGTCCGGGGCGAGGTGGCTGCCGATGACGTGGAAGACCTCGCCGCGCGGCGCCGGCCGGACCGTCCGGCCACCGGCGCGCACGAGCATGAGCGCGCTGGTGGCGTTCGCCGCCGTCTGCGCCAGCCCCAGGAGCAGCCCGGAGGAGCTGCTCGACCAGGTCGTCAGGTTGATGCTGCCGGCCAGCTCGCCGGTGACCGGCTCGATCACCGGTGCCGCCGCGCAGGTGTAGCCGCGCAGGTCGGTGCAGTAGTGGTCCTCGGCGCGCACCAGCGAGGGCGCCCGGTCGGCGAGGGAGAGCCCCAGGCCGTTGGTGCCGGCGTTGCGCTCGCTGTAGGAGAAGCCCGGTGCCAGGTGCACCCGGTCCAGCGACCGCTGGATGTCGCGGTCGTCGCCGATCCGGGCCAGGACCAGTCCCTCGGAGTCGGCCACCATGAGGCTGACCGGCTCGTTGGGGATCGTGGCCTGCAGGTCGGTGAGCACCCGGTGCGCGCACTCGTAGAGCAGCGACCCGGTGTCCGGCGAGCCGCTGAAGACCGGGACCACCTCGTCCGGGGGGACGCCGTAGCCCTGGCTGCGTCGCCACGAGGCGCGCAGCCGCGGCGCCGCCGCCCGCCCGGCCAGGTCGGTGTCGGTCACCGGCCCGGTCGCGCGCGACACCTCGTCCCGGTGCACGTCCACGGGCACCTCCGCCGGCCGCGGGCGAGGGCTCACCCGCTGTGTCGTGTGTCACGGGACTGTACGCGTCGGTTCCGCCGGGCGGCGTCCCAAAGTGAGACAGCGACCGGCTCCGCAGCAGGTCGCCCGGTGCCTAGCGTCGTCGACCAGGGAGCGTGACCGCTCTCACAGTGAGCCGACGGAGGCCGGAGATGTACAGCAAGGACGGCGAGCAGTACTACGTCGTGGACTCCCACATCGCCCTGTGGGACGCGCGGCCGGAGAACCAGCGCAACATCCACGGCAAGCAGTTCATCGACTGCTTCTACGACTACCACCGCAACCTCAGCCCGGAGTCCGAGACCTGGGGCTACGAGGAGTACCTGTACCAGGGCGGCGAGCGGCTGATGCGCGACGTGTTCGTCGACGGCATCGTCGACCACGCGATCTTCCAGCCGGCCCGGCTGGCCGAGTTCTACCACCGGGGCTTCGGGCAGACCGAGGAGGCGTTCGCCCTCGCGCAGGCCCACCCGGACAAGCTGACCTACAACCACTACTGGGACCCGCGCGACGGCGAGAACGGCCTGGACGAGCTCCGCGCCAACGCCGAGCGCATGCAGCTCAAGGGCGTGAAGCTCTACACCGCCGACTGGCACGGCGAGTCCCGCGGCTGGAAGCTCACCGACCCGATGGCCTACCGCTACTTCGAGCTCTGTCGTGAGCTGGGCATCAGGAACATCCACATCCACAAGGGCCCGACGATCCGCCCGCTGGACCGCGACGCCTTCGACGTCGCCGACGTCGACCACGCGGCCTCGGACTTCACCGACCTGGACTTCGTGGTCGAGCACTGCGGGCTGCCGCGGCTGGAGGACTTCTGCTGGATCGCCACGCAGGAGCCGAACGTGTACGCCGGCCTGGCCGTCGCGATGCCGTTCATCCACACCCGGCCGCGCTACTTCGCGCAGATCATGGGCGAGCTCGTCTACTGGCTCGGCGAGGACCGCATCCTCTTCTCCAGCGACTACGCGCTGTGGACGCCCAAGTGGCTGGTCGAGCGCTTCGTGGACTTCCAGATCCCCGAGGACATGACCGAGTACGCCCCGCTGACCACCGCGGTGAAGAAGAAGGTGCTCGGCCTCAACGCGGCCAAGCTCTACGACCTGCCGGTGCCGGCCCACCTGCAGCTGCCCGACGCCGCCGAGACGGCCACTGGCCCGCGCGAGCCGGCCGCCGCCGACCTCGCCGGCGTCTGAGGAGGACGCCGATGACCGCCGTCCTCCCCGACCTGACCGTGACCGAGGCCGAGGTGCGCGCCGCGCTGGGCACCGTCGTCGACCCCGAGCTGGACGAGCCGATCACCGACGTCGGCTTCGTCCGCTCGGTGTCGGTCGAGGGCTCTGCCGTCTCGGGCTCTGCCGTCTCGGGCTCTGCCGTCTCGGGCGCTGCCGTCCCGGGCGCTGCCGTCGAGGTGCACCTGCGGCTGCCCACCTCCTTCTGCGCGCCGAACTTCGCCTGGCTGATGGTCTCCGACGCCCACGACGCGGTGTCCGCCGTCCCGGGGGTGGGGTCCGTGGTGGTCGAGCTCGACGACCACCACGACTCGGACCTGATCAACCGCGGCATGGCCGCCGGGCTGGGCTACCGGGGCACCTTCGGCCACGAGGCGGAGGAGTCGCTCGACGAGCTGCGGGCGACCTTCCAGCGCAAGGCGCACACCGCGGCGATGGAGCGGGCCGTCACCGCGCTGCTCCGCACCGACCCCGCGGTGGACGTCGCGGCGCTCACCCTCGGCGACCTGCCGGCGGGGGAGCACACCACCGACGCGCTGCTGCGCCGGCGGGCGACCCTCGGCCTGCCCGTGGACGACGCGGCCCCCGTGCTCGTGTACGACGACGGCACCCGCCCCGACCCCGCGCAGGCGGAGATGGTGCTGCGCCGGGCCCGCTCGGTGCGCATCTCCGTCGGCGGCAACGCGCACTTCTGCCGGGGTCTGCTCACCACCCGCTACCCCGGGTCGGAGGCCGACCAGACCCCCCGACCCGAGGACCGTCCCCTGCTCCCGCTCACCGTCTCGAAGGGAACCCGCCCGTGAAGGCCGTCCGCGTGCACGAGTACCACGCCGACCCCGTGGTCGACGACATCCCCGAACCGCAGATCCAGGGTCCGCTCGACGTCATCGTCAAGATCGGCGGCGCCGGGGTCTGCCGGACCGACCTGCACATCCTCGAGGGTCAGTGGGCCGACCTGCAGAACCCGGACCTCCCCTACGTGATCGGGCACGAGAACGCCGGGTGGGTGCACGCGGTCGGGGAGGGGGTCACCAACGTCGCCGTCGGTGACACCGTGATCCTGCACCCCCAGCCCAGCTGCGGCCTGTGCACGGCCTGCCGCGCCGGCCGGGACATGCAGTGCGAGAACGCCTTCTTCCCCGGGCTGTCGAACAACGACGGCGGCATGGCCGAGTACCTGCGCACCACCGCCCGTGCCTGCGTGAAGCTCGACCCGTCCACCAACCCCGCCGACGTCGCCGCGCTCGCGGACGCCGGCATCACCGCCTACCACGCCGTCCGCAAGGCCCTGCCGCTGCTGCACCCGGGCACGACGGCGGTCGTGCAGGGGGCCGGCGGTCTCGGCCACATCGGCGTCCAGTGCCTGGCCGCGCTGTCGGGCACCCGGATCGTCGTCGTCGACCGCAACCCCGACGCCCTGGAGCTCGCCCGGCAGATCGGCGCGGACCAGACCGTGGTCGCCGACGGCAACCAGGTGCAGGCGGTCCAGGACCTGACCGGCGGGGGCGCGGACGTCGTCTTCGACTTCGTCGCCGAGCAGGGCGCGGAGATGGACGGCTGGCACATGACCGGCCCGGCCGGCTCGTACTACGTCATCGGGTACGGCGGCGAGCTCCGGATCCCGACGCTGGACTTCGTCGCCGGGGAGAAGAACATCGTCGGCAACATCGTCGGCACCTACACCGACCTGGCCGAGCTGATGGTGCTCGCGCAGGCCGGGAAGGTCACCCTGCACACCCAGCAGTACCCGCTCGACCGGGCCGTGGACGCGCTCCGCGACCTCGACGCCGGGAAGGTCCGGGGCCGGGCGATCCTCGTCCCCTAGGAGAAGGGCCCCTCTGCCCGCCACCGCTCGCGCTCGCGCCAGGCCCCGTCCAGAGGCTCGCCGCGAGCGTGCGAGCGGTGAGGAGGACGGGGGTCCTCCTACCTGCAGCGGGGCCGTTCCAGCACCTCACCCGGCTCAGTGCGGCCCGGGTCCCTCCTCAGGGACCCGGGCCGCGCGGTGTCACGACAGGACGGGGAGCTCCAGCCACGCCGGGTGCGCGGCGTCGTGGCGCACCTCGAACCGGCAGGTGCGCCCGGCGGTGGCGGTCGCCAGCGGTTCGCCGGTCCCGTGGTTGCGGGCGTAGCGGGGGAAGGCGCCGCCGCTGACCTGGACCCGCAGCCGGTGCCCGGCCCGCACGCGGTAGGCGGTGGGGAAAAGCTCGACGTCGACGGCGAGGACGCCGTCGTCCCCGACGGTGACGTCGTCGGCCGGGACGGTGCGCGGGTCCAGCCCGCGGATGCCGTCGACGACGTTGCGGGAGACGCCGTCGGGGTCGACGTCGCACAGCCGCACCAACACGTCGGCGTGCTCCCGCTCCGGCTCCCGGGAGCGGGACGACGGCGCGCGAGGCCGGTGTCTCAGCGTGGCGGCGCAGGGGTCTCCGGCGCGCACCGGCGCGAGCGGGCCCGCTCGGCGACGCCGGCGTCGGTGCAGTAGCCGGTCCGCCGGCGCTTGAGGCACACCAACCCGAGCAGCCGGCCCTCGTCGTCCACCACCGCGAGCCGGCGCCGGCCGGTGCGCACGAGCAGCGCGTGCACGTCGGCGAGCGGGACGGCCGGTGCGACGGTCCGGCCGGTCAGCCGCGACAGCGGGAGCGCCGCCGCCGCGCCCGGCGCGGTGTCCGGCAGGTCATCGCGCAGCAGCGTGCCGCGGAGCACGCCGTCCTCGGTGAGCAGGACCATCACGACGTGGTCGTCGGCGAGGACCGCCCGGACGGCGGCGACCGAGGCGCCGGCGGGCAACGTCTTCGGCCGGCTGACCATCACGTCGGCGACGGTCGGGCCGGCCACCTCCGCCCCGTCCGCACAGGGCGCCGGGGCGACGTCCACCAGGTCCGCGTCCAGCGACCGCACCTCCCCAGGATCCTCCGCCGACCCCGGCATGGTGCCCCACCGGACCGCGTCCACTCGTTGCCGGCCGTCCCGGTCGGCCGTGCCGCTCCGCCCGCTCCCCGTCGGTCCGCCCTCGGCGCTGCTGCCGGAGCTCCCGCGGTCAGGCGCCGGTGCGACCGATCTCCGCGAAGGTGTCGGCCACCCAGTCGGCGACGAAGACGCTCACGTGCGGCAGGTGGTCCAGGCCGATGTGCTCGGTCGCGCCCTCCTCGGGCGTGAACACCCGCAGCTCCCGCTGGGGGGAGTTGACCGCCTGGTCGAAGGAGCGGTGCGCCATCTCCAGCGGGATCTGCCGGTCGTTCGCGCCGTGCGCGACCAGGAAGGGCACGGTGATCCGCTCGACGACGCCCTCGAGGGTCACTGCGTCGGCGAACTCGAGGAACTCGTCGAGGTCGGTGTGGCCCCACACCCACAGCACGTGCTCCCAGTAGTGCGGCACCGGGCGCTCGCCCTCGCGCTGCCGCCGCCGGCGCTGCACCGCACCCCAGTCGTGGTTGGCGCCCCAGGCCACGCAGAGGGCGAACCGCTCCTCGAACGCGGCCGCGCGCGGGGCGTAGTAGCCGCCCAGCGACCAGCCGACGATGCCGATGCGGGAGGCGTCCACGTCGGCCCGCTGCTCCAGCCAGTCGACGGCCGCGCCGGCCCACACCTCGGTGTCGATCCGCGCGGTCAGGCCCTGGAGGCGCAGGGCCTCGCCGGTGCCGGGCTGGTCGAGCATCAGGCAGGAGATGCCGCGGGCGGCCAGCTCCTCCCAGTGGCCCGAGGCGTACATGTGCTCCTTGGTGGAGTCCAGCCCGTTGACCAGCACGACCACCGGCGCGGGACCGTCGTCGGTGGCCGGCGCGGCGCTGAAGTAGGCCGGCAGCGTCGTCCCCTCGTAGGGGATCGTCACCCGGGACACCCGCGGGCTGTGCGTCTCGAACGCCTTCTGCGCGATCTCCAGCATCCGCCGGTAGGTCGGCACGCGGTTCGGGTCGGAGTGGGCGAGCATCCGCTCGGCCTGGGCCAGGTAGTTGCTGGCGCGGGACCACAGTTGACCGGCGGTGCGGGTGTGGCCGGCCTTCTCGGCCTGCTCGGCCTGGTCGACGAGCTGGTCGGTCAGCGCGGTCCAGGCGCGCAGGAAGTCCGGCGTCCCGGCGTCCTCACCGGCGTCAGCGGCGTCCTTGATCGGGCGGCACGCCCGGTCGACCTCGTCGATGAGCCCGCCGGAGTTCAGGGTCGCGACGACGCTGAGGTTCCAGGTGTAGGGGCCGGTGGGGAAGTACTCGAACACGGGGTTCCTCTTTTCGATCAGGCGGTGCGCGTGCGTGCGCGGGAACGGGGCCGCGCCGGGCGGACGGGCGGCAGCTCGACGCCCTCGACGACGCGGTTGCGGATGGTGCCGATGCCCTCGACGGTCATCTCGACGACGTCCCCGGGCGCCAGCGGCGGGGGAGCGGCGTCACCGCGGCGGCCCCACAGCTCGGCCAGGCAGCCGCCGTTGCCGCAGGTGCCCGAGCCGAGCACGTCGCCGGCGCGGACCTCCGTCCCGCGGGAGGCGTAGCTGATCAGCTCCTCGAACGGCCAGCCCATGTTCGACAGCAGGTCCCGGCCGACCTCGACGCCGTTGACCGACACCCGCATGCCCAGGGCGAGGAAGCCCTCGTCGTCCCGGTACGGCTCCAGTTCGTCGGCGGTGACCAGCCACGGCCCCAGCGTGGTGGCCGAGTCCTTGCCCTTGGCCGGGCCGAGGTTGACCTTCATCTCCCGGGCCTGCAGGTCACGGGCCGACCAGTCGTTGAGCACCGTGTAGCCGAAGACGCGCTCGCGGGCCTGCTCCGGCGTCAGCGAGGCGCCGTCCCTCCCCACGACGACGGCGACCTCGAGCTCGAAGTCGAAGCGCTGCGAGCCCGGCGGCAGCGGGACGTCGTCGTACGCGCCGACCAGCGCGTAGGGGTTGGTGAAGTAGAACGTCGGCGCCTGGTACCACTCGTCGACCACACCGGCGACGCCGTCGATCGCCTTGCGCACACCCTCGACGTGCTCCTCGAACGCGACGAAGTCGCGCACCGTCGGCGCCTGCAGCGGCGGCAGCAGCCGCACGCTCCCGACCGGCACCGCCGGGCCGCGCAGCGCCTCGGCGCCCGCCTCCAGCGCGGCGGGCAGCCCCGCGCGGACGAGGTCGAGCACCGTCGTCCGCGCGGGGAGCTCGTGCAGCCCGTCGTCCCCCACGACGCCGGCGCGCACCCGGCCGTCCGCCTCCCAGGTGGCGAGGCGCATCAGACGGGCGGGGCCACGAACAGGCCCTTGTCCGGGTCGTTGAACGACCTCCTCGCCACGAACTCGTTCATCGCGTTCGCCGTGCCCCACTGGTCGCTGACCTCGGGGTTCGAGAAGTCGTAGAGATGCGGGTGCCAGGTGTCCTCGTCGACCGTCTCGAGCTCGGTCGTGTACTCGACGGTGTTGCCGTGCGGGTCGAGGAAGTAGCTGAAGGTGTTGTTCCCGGCCATGTGGCGGCCCGGGCCCCAGATCTTCTCGACGCCCCGGCGCAACAGCCGCCCGGTGCCGCGCATGTACTCGTCGATGCCGCGCAGCTCGAAGCTGGCGTGGTGCAGCGAGGCGTGCGGGCCGCGGGCGATCGCCATGGAGTGGTGCCAGGCGTTGGTCCGCAGGAACCACATCATGTTGCCCATCCGCGGGTGCATCAGCGTGTCCGAGAGGGCGAAGGACAGGTGCTTCTCGTAGAAGGCGACCGTGCCCTCCGGGTCGGCGGAGTTGACCACCACGTGCGAGAGGCGCACCGGGATGGACTCGCCCGCCTCGACCGGCCGGTGCCGCCGCACCGCGACGTCGGAGCTGACCTCGATCGTGCGGCCCTCGTTGTCGAAGAACCGGAAGCCGTAGCCGCCGCCGGGGGTCTGCAGGTCGCGCGGCTCGTGCACCAGCTGCACGCCGTCGCGGGCCAGGCTGCCGGCCAGCGTGTCGACGTCGGTGCGGCTCGCGGCGCCGAAGCTGATCAGGTCGATCCGCTTGTCGGGAGCCTCGCGCAGCCGGACGACGTACTGCTCCGGCGAGCCCTCGGCGGCGAGGAAGGCCAGCCCCGAGTCGGTGTGCTCGGCGGTCAGGCCCCAGGTGGAGGTGAAGAAGTCCTGCTGGATGCGCAGGTCGGGCACGGCGAGGTCGACGTGCCGCAGGTGGGTGATCAGGCGCTGGGGCATGGGGGGTCTCCTGGATCGGCGCGAGATCTGCACAGTGGCGCCGTTCAGCGGTCCGAAGGCAGCCACTGCGCAGATCTCGCGCGGGGACGGGCTCAGGCGGGTCGGGCGACGAGGTGGGCGATCGAGCGCATGAGGCCCGGGATGTCGCCCCGGACGTGGTCGATCTGCCACTGCGCGAGCTGGTTGGAGGCCTCGACGACGGTCCTCGCGCGGTCGAACCGGCGGGCGGAGAAGGCGTCCCACAGGTCCTGGTCGAGGACGTCGCGCTCGAGGAGGAGCTCGGTGAGGACGACGGCGTCCTCCAGGGCCTGGGCCCCGCCCTGCGCGATCGTCGGCGGGCAGGTGTGCGCCGCGTCGCCGATCAGCACGACCCGGCCGCGGTTCCACGGCGCCGGCAGCACGTGCGTCTCGAACCAGGTGTAGTTCACCCGGGACGGGTCGGTGAGCGTCTCCCGGATCTCGTCCCACGGGCCGTGGTAGGCCCGCGACAGCTGCTTCACCGTGGCCAGCTGCTCCTCGGGCGAGAGCGCGCTGCGGTCCTGCGCGTCCTCGACGATGTAGGCGTAGAGCGAGTCCTCGCCGGTCGGGCAGTAGCCCGCGATGTAGGACGGCCCGCCGTAGTAGAGGTCGGTGCGGGTGACGCTCGCCGGCCGCGGCCCGAACGCGCGCCAGATGCCCATGCCGACCGACGTCGTCTCCAGGTCGATGCCGAGCGCGCGCCGGGTCCACGACCGGATGCCGTCGGCGCCGACGACCAGGTCGTAGCGGTTGCTCGAGCCGTCGGTGAACGTGACGTCCACGCCTGCGTGGTCCTGCCGGAGCTCGGTGTGCGTCGTCCCGAAGCGGACCTTCACGCCCACCGCGGTCGCCCGATCGACCAGGATCCGCGCCAGCTGTGGGCGCGGCATGCCCATGACGGCCGGCAGGTCGGGCCCGCCGGTCCTCGCGTCGGGGATCTCGGCGACGACGGTGCCGGCCGGGTCGGGGGCACGGATGCCGGTGACGTCGAACGCGTAGCCGGCCGCCTGCACCTCGTCCCAGACGCCGAGCGTGCGCAGCTCGCGCAGCGCGTTGCCCTGGAGGGTGATGCCGGAGCCGATCGCCGCGGCGTCGGGCTTGACCTCGACCAGGTCGACGGCGACCCCGGACTCGGCCAGACGGATGGCGGTGGCGGCCCCGGCGAGGCCGCTGCCGACGACCAGGACGCTGTTCACGGCGGGCACGGCGGCCTCCTACTTGACGGCGATCGGGTTGACCGGGGCGCCGACGGCGCCGGTCACGGGCAGGGGGGCGGCGGTGAGGAGGAAGTCCCACACGCCGTCGGCGGCGCAGTCGGCCGCGAGCGCGTCGAGGTCCCACATCTCGCCGATGAACAGGCCCGTGTGCGGGATGGCGACCTGGTGCAGCGGCTGGAAGGCGACGTCGAACTCGTTGGGGCGGACCTCGAAGCCCCAGGTGTCGGTGGCGACGCCGGCGACCTCGGTGCCGTGCAGCCAGTCGGCGGTGGTGAAGGACAGTCCCGGGGAGTCCCCGCCGGCGTAGTCGCCCCAGCCCTCCCGCCGCGCCCGGGCCAGCCGGCCGGTGCGCACCAGCAGCAGGTCGCCGCGGCCGACCCGGGCGCTCCCGCCCTGGGCGGCGACGGTGGCCTCGAGGTGCGCGGGGGTGATCGCGAAGCCGTCGGGCAGTTCGCCGTCGGTGCCGATCGCGCGGCCGACGTCGAGCAGCACGCCGCGTCCGGTGATCAGGGCGGCGACCGTCTCGATGCCGGTCACGCCGTCGCCCTCGCTGGTGACGACGTCGCCGGCGCGGCGGCCGTTGTACGCGGTGCCGTGGTCGAAGATGTGGCCGAGGCCGTCCCACTGGGTGGAGGCCTGCAGCGGCATGAAGACCACGTCGTCGGCGCCGCCGAGGCCGTGCGGGAAGCCCTGGCCGCGCTCGGCGTCCAGGCCGGTGTCGAGCATCGTGTGCACCGGGTTGGTGCGCCGCCGCCAGCCCCTCTGCGGGCCGTTGGCGTCGAACGACTGCGCCAGCGAGAAGCTCACGCCCCGGCGCACCAGCCGCGCGCCCTCCACCCGCTTGGTCTCGTCGAGGAAGTTCAGCGTGCCGAGGACGTCGTCGGCACCCCAGCGGCCCCAGTTGGAGCAGCGCTTCGCGGCGGCGGCGATGGCGCCCTCCGGGTCGGTGCGGTCGAGCTCCGGGGGTGTGGTGGCGGCGGTCACGGCTCCCACGGTCGAGGGAGCCGACCCATCAGGGAAGACCAGATGGGTGATGCCGGTCATCGACGCGGCTTATGGTCCCGCGCTGTGAACCTGGCCAACCTGGACCTCAACCTGCTGGTGTCCCTGGACGCGCTGCTCGAGCAGCGCAGCGTCACACGCGCCGCCCAGCAGCTGGGGCTGAGCCAGCCGGCGCTGTCGGCGTCCCTGGCCCGGCTGCGCCGGCACTTCGGGGACGAGCTGCTGTCCCGGGTCGGCAACGCCTACCGGCTGACGCCGCTGGCCGCACAGCTGCGGCCGCGGGTGCGCCTGGCGCTCGACGGCGTGGAACGGGTGTTCAGCGCGCAGCCGGAGTTCGACCCGGCCGAGTCGACCCGCGAGTTCTCCGTCCTGGTGAGCGACTACGGGTGCGCCGTCCTGGGGGACACGCTGGCCCAGCTGCTGTCGGAGGAGGCGCCGTCGGCCCGGCTGCGGCTGGCCCACAACACCCCCGACGCGGTCGACCAGGCGCAGCAGACGCTGCTGAGCACCGACCTGCTGGTGCTGCCGCACGGCTTCGTCACCGACCTGCCGCACGCCGACCTGCACCGGGACCGGTGGGTGCTCGTGGTCTCGGCGGACAACGCCGAGGTGGGGGAGGCGCTCACGGTCGAGCAGCTGCGGACGATGCCGTGGGTGGCGACCTACCACGGGCCCACGGCGTCCACCCCGGCCGCACGGCAGATGCGGATGCTCGGCATCGAGCCGCGGGTCCAGGTGGTGACCGAGAGCTTCCTGACCGTGCCGGGACTGGTGGCCGGCAGCGACCGGATCGCGCTGCTGCAGGAGCGGCTGGTGCAGCTGCTGCCGCTGAGCGCCGGCGTCCGGGCGCTGCCCCCGCCCTTCGACGCCGGTCCACTGGTCGAGGCCATGTGGTGGCACCCGGTCTACGACCGCGACCTCGAGCACGAGTTCTTCCGGGACCTCGTGCGGCGCGCCGCCCACCAGGCCACCGAACCGGTGCTGTGACGCCCCCGGCCATCGACGCCACTGATGATCGTCATCAGGGATCCGTCCTTCCCTGATGCGCCGGGGCCCGAACACACTGCCTCGCCAGTGATGCCGGTCACCGGACCGGCGCTCGTCCCCCGGAGCAGCCCGTGTCCGAGCACGTCCTCGACCCCGCCGGGGTCGCCCGCGAGCCCCTCGCCGGGGAGGTGGCCCCCGACCCCGCGACGGGCCGTCCCGCCGGCCGGGCGCAGGCCCTCGTCCTCCTGTTCTCCAGCTGCCTGGCGGTGCTCGGGGCGGTGTTGCTCGCGCCGGTGCTCCCGCGCGTCCAGGACGCCTTCGCGAGCACCCCCGGCGTCGAGACCCTGACCCCGGTCGTGCTGACCGCACCCGCCCTGGTGATCGGGCTGACCGCGATGGTCGCCGGGCGCATCGTCGACCGGGTCGGGCGCAAGCGGCTGCTGGTCGGCGCGCTGGTCGCCTACGCCGTCGTGGGCACCGCGCCGCTGTGGCTGCCGTCCCTGCAGCTCATCGTGGCCAGCCGGGTGCTCCTCGGTCTCACCGAGGCGGCGATCATGACCTGTTGCACCACGCTGCTCGCCGACTACTTCCACGGCTCGCAGCGGGAGCGCTACTTCGGCCTCCAGGTCGTCTTCACGACCGTCGCCGCCACCCTCTTCTTCGGCCTCGGTGGCGCACTCGCGGCGCAGGACTGGCGGACGCCGTTCTGGCTCTACGCCGTCAGCCTGCCGCTGGCCCTCCTCGCCGCGAGGTACGTGTGGCAGCCCGCGCCCCAGGCCCGGGCGCACGCTCCGGAACTGCCGCCGCTGCCGTGGCGGCAGCTGGCCGCACCCGTCGGCGTGACGCTGCTCGGTGGGCTGGTCTTCTACGTCCTCGTCGTCCAGCTCTCGTTCGTGCTCGACGGCATCGGCGTCGTCTCGACGGCCACCCTCGGCGCCGCCAGCGCGATCGCCTCGCTCGGCACCGCGATCGGGGCCTTCCTCTTCGGCCGGCTCGCGAGGCTGGGCCCCGCGGTCACCGTGCCGCTGGCCTTCGGAGTGTCCGGGGTGGGGATCGTCGGCATGGGCCTGGCGGCCACCGTCCCGCTGGTCGTCGTCTCCGCCGTCGTCACCGGCTTCGGCAACGGCCTGCTGCTGCCGTCGCTGCTGACCTGGGCGCTGGGCTCGCTGGCCTTCGAGCAGCGCGGCCGCGGGACCGGCGTGTGGACGTCGGCGCTCTTCCTCGGCCAGTTCGTCTGCCCGCTGGTCGTCCTGGCGCTCAGCGGTGCCGTCCGCGGGCTGGGCCCCGCGCTGGTCGTCGTGGGCGCCGTGTCCCTCGCCACGGCCGCCGGGGTGCGTTCCGGAGGTCGGCTGACCGGGCGCCGGTGACCCACCGGCCCGCGGCTCACGACGCGTCGAAGAGGGTCACCTCGTCCGGCCGCGCGGGAAACGGGTTGGCCCACTCCGACGGCGTGCCGGTGATCGGCTGGGCGTCGGTCACGACCACGAAGGGGGTGCCCGGGTAGACGGCGAGCACCCGGGTGGTCGAGGTCAGCGTCTCGGTGCGCTCGATCAGCTCACCGCGCCGGAGCTGCTGCGTCCTCCGCTCGCCACGCAGTTCCGCTCCGACCTCGGCGACCCACCGGGCGCCGTCCTGCTCGAAGGCGATCGCGCGTACGCGCCGTCCCGGGGGAGCCGGCTCGCAGCCGGCGAACTCGGCCAGGGCCTCGTACAGCCGCTCGGCCTGCTCGTCGTCGCTCGCCCGGGGGAGGAAGAAGGCCACCACGTCCGTCATCCTCGCCGTCGGCACCGACAGGCCGGGGCGGTCAGCGGCTCCGGCCGGCCGCTGCCGCCCGCGTCACCCCGCGCGCGACCTCCGCGGCGGGCAGGGCGCGGACCCCGAGCGCCTCGGCGTCGGCGAGCCGTTCGGGCGTGACCTGCGAGGTCGCGTCCGGGACGACGACCACGCGGTAGTCGCGCTCGCTGGCGTCGAACACGGTGGCCCGCGGGCAGTTGGGGAAGTTGCAGCCGGCCACGACCACGGTGTCGACCCCGAGCTGCCGCAGGTGGCCGTCCAGCGGGGTGCGGTGGAACGCGCTCCACCGCGGCTTCCACAGCACGACCTCGGCCGGGCCCACGGGTTGCAGGCGGCCCGCCAGCAGCGCGTCGCTGTCGAGCTCGACCCCGGGCGCCGGCAGCAGACCGGGGGCCACCCGGGCGCCTGGCGACCCCGGCCGCACGACCGGCGCGCCCGCCCGGACGGCGGCCCGGCGGACGAGGTCGACGTCGTCCCCGGCGTAGAGCCGGACGACGTGCACGACCGGCCGCCCGGCGGCCCGGTAGGCGGTGACCAGCCGGGTCAGCGCGGGCAGGACGGCCGACGTGCCGGCCACCGCTGCGGTCCCGTCGTCGAGGAAGTCGACCTGCGTGTCGACCACGAGGAGCGCGGAGGTCTCCAGGTGGGGTTCGGTGAACGCGTCGTTCCCCGCGGGCGTGCCCATCGCCCCAGCCTCTCAAGGCCCCGCCAGGTGTGTCCCCGCGGGCGCTCCGCCCCTGCCCCGCATGGTGGGCAGCTCCTGAGTGCCCGGGGGGACGGTCCTGCCCCGCGCCTGCGCGTTGGGGGGCGCAGCGCGAGCACCTCCGGGGATGCTCCACCCCTGCTTCCCTGAGGAAGCAGGGGTGGAGCATCCCCGGGTCAGTAGGACCGCGGCAGGCCCAGCACCTTGGTCGCGACGAAGGCCTTGACCATGTTGTTGTTGACCGGGGCGACCTGGTACATGCGGGTCTCGCGGAACTTGCGCTCGACGTCGTACTCGTCGACGAACCCGTTGCCGCCGTGGGTGTCGAGGGCGGTGTTGGCCGCGGCCCAGCTGGCCTCGGAGGCGAGGTGCTTGGCCATGTTCGCCTCGGCTCCGCACGGCCGGCCGGCGTCGAAGAGCCGGGCGGCCTCGTAACGCATCAGGTCCGCGGCGCGGACCCTCATGTAGGCGTCGGCCAGCGGGAACTGCACCCCCTGGTTGGCGCCGATCGGGCGGCCGAACACCTCCCGCTGGTTGGCGTAGGCGACGGCCCGGTCGACGAACCAGTAGCCGTCGCCGATCGCCTCGGCGGCGAGCAGGATGCGCTCGGCGTTCCAGCCGTCGATCACGTACCGGAAGCCGGCGTCGACCTGGCCGACGACGTGGTCGGCGGGCACCCGCACACCCCGGTACGCGACCTGGTTGGTCGCGTAGTTGAACATCGTGCGCACCGGCACGACCTCGAGGGTCTCCGGCTGCTCGGCGCGCACCCGGCGCAGGTCGACGAGGAAGAGGGTCAGCCCGCGCGTCCTGTCGGCCCCCCGCTCGCTCGTGCGGGCCAGCACGAGGGCGAGGTCGGACTCCTGGATCCGGCTGGTCCAGTTCTTGTGCCCGGTGATCACGAAGTCGTCGCCGTCGCGGGTGGCCGTGGTGGCGATGGCGGTGGTGTCCGACCCGGCCGCGGACTCGGTGATCGAGAACGCCTGCAGCCGCAGCTCGCCCTGGGCGATCCGCGGCAGGTAGGCCTCCTTGAGCGCGTCGCTGCCGTGCCGCAGCAGGGCGCCCATCGTGTACATCTGCGCGTGGCAGGCCGCGGAGTGCCCGCCGGAACGGTTGATCTCCTCCATGACGACGGACGCCTCGGTCACGCCGAGGCCCGCGCCGCCGTACTCGGCGGGGATCAGGACCGAGAGCAGGCCGGCCGCGGTCAAGGTGTCGACGAACTCCTGCGGATAGCGGCGGTCCCGGTCGGTCTCGCGCCAGTAGGCGTCAGGGAACTCCGCGCACAACCCGCGGGTGCGGGCGCGCAGGACGCCGAGGGAGACCTCGTCGGTGCCGGCGGCTGGCATGGGCGTCCTCCCAGGGGGCGCGTGTCGGTGGAGTGCGCGGGCGGCCGTCGGTCAGGGCACCCGGCGGCTCCACGTCGGCTCGACGCGGGCCCACTCGCGGGTCCACCACCGGTCGGCCCGCGAGGCGACCAGCCGGCACAGCGCGGCGTGCAGCAGGACGGTGGTCACCACGGTGCCGGCCCAGCCGAGCCCGGCCAGCACGAGCGTGCTCCGCCGCACCGCGGCCGGCGTCATCGGCGCGCCGGTCGGCCGCCCGTCGGACGTCGTCCACAGCACCAGGGTGTCGCCGGCGCGGGTGGTCGGACGCGCGAGCACCTGGCCCTCCACCGGGGTCCCGTCGGGGGAGGTCCACCGCGCCGGGACAGGGACCCGGACCCGCGGGGCCGCGTCGGCGGGGACCACCGCGTCGGCGGTCACGACGGCGGGGACCTGCGTGCGCTCGTCGGCCTGCTGCCGGGCCACGGCCGCCAGGTCGGAGCGGACGGCGGTCCCCACGGCGAGGGCGGCCGGCACCGAGAGCAGCACCACGAGCAGGACGACGACCCGCGACACGAACTCCACCGTGTGGCTCGTCCGCTTGAGCGGGCCCGAGCCGAGCGTGAACCGGCGGACGCCGCGGGTGAGGGGACCGGGCAGGGTCATGACACCGCCTCCTCCGCACCGGGCTCCATCGTGCCAGCGGATCCCGCCCCGTCGGCCGGTGCGCGTCCCGGGTCGGAGCGGCTGCGGCAGCACGGCCGCGCCGCGACGACGTCCGAGGCGACGGTGGCCGTGACCGCCGGCGCCGTACGCGTACGCACCGGCCCGCGGGTGCACAGTGACCGTCGTGACGAAGCGCCTGGTGGAGATCGACGACACAGACCTCGAGGCCGCCCGGGTGGCACTGTCGACCTCGACCACCGAGCAGACGGTCGGCCGGGCGTTGCGCGAGGCGGCCGCCTCGGTCGGCCGTCGCCGCGAGGTCGTGTGGCTGCCCGGCGGCTCCCCTCCCACGGACCAGGGGAGCGACGAGCGAGGGGGGACCGTGCAGCCACAGGTCCGGCACAGCGACGAGGTGGAGCCCCAGGTCTGGGACGACCCCGTGCGCGGCGAGGTCTCCTTCCGGGTGCTGTTCAGCGCCGACCGCACCCCGACGTCCGCGCTGTACACCGGGCTGACCGAGGTGGCGCCCGGCGGGCGGCTGGGGCTGCACCGGCACGGCCAGGCCGAGGTGTACCACCTCGTCGAGGGCAGCGGGGTGGTCGTCCTGGACGGCGTCGAGCACCCGGTGACGGCGGGGTCGGCGGTGTTCGTCCCCGGGAACGCCGAGCACGGCATCCGCAACACCGGCGAGGGGCCGCTCCGGTTCGTGTACGCGTTCGCGACCGACTCGGTCGACGACGTGGTCTACCGGTTCTCCGACGAGGGGTGACCGACGCCCCCTCGGCGCACCCGCGACCTGTCGCACCGGGCCGCGAGACTGCGGGGGTGAACAGGGTCGTCCTCGAGCGCCGGGCCGAGGGTGCGGTGGCGGCCCGGGAGCTCGGCGACGACGGGACGACGGTCGGCGAGACGCGGCTGCCCGCAGGCTCGCTCGCGGGGTTCGTCCGGGAGCGGGAGCGCGTGCCGGTCCGCTGGGTGTGGGACGACACCACCCGCTGGTACCCGGCGCTGCTGGACGCCGGCGTCCGGGTCGAGCGCTGCACCGACCTGCGGCTCACCCACGCGGTGCTGCGGCGCTCGCCCCTCGTCGACCAGGCCCTGCTCACCGCCGGCGAGACCGCGGCCTGGGACGCGCTGCAGCCGGTGACCCCCGCCGACCCGGCGCTGTTCCCGCTCGAGGACCCGGCCGACGGCCTGGACCCGGTCGCCGAGCACGAGCGCCAGCAGGCCGCGCTCGCCGCGTCGACGCACCCCGCCCGCCTGGCGCTGCTGCTGGCCGCCGAGTCCTCCGGGGCGCTGGTGGCGGCCGAGATGACGCACGCCGGGCTGCCGTGGCGGGCCGACGTGCACGAGCGCCTGCTCACCGAGCTGCTGGGTCCGCGCCCGCCGCACGGCTCCCGCCCCGCGGTGCTGGAGGCGCTGGCCCGGGAGGTCCGCGCGGCGCTGCGGGCACCCGAGCTGAACCCGGACTCGCCCGGCGCGCTGCTGCGGGCGCTGCAGTCGGCGGGGCTGGCCGTGGAGGACACCCGCTCCTGGACGCTCGAGCAGCTCGACCACCCCGTCGTGGGCCCGCTGCTGGAGTACAAGCGGCTCTCCCGGCTGCTGACCGCCAACGGCTGGGCCTGGCTGGACGCGTGGGTCCGCGAGGGCCGGTTCCGGTCGTGGTTCGTGCCCGGCGGCGTGGTCACCGGGCGGTGGGCCTCCAGCGGCGGGGGAGCGCTCTCGGTCCCGGTCCAGGTCCGCCCGGCCGCGGTCGCCGACGACGGCTGGCGGCTCGTCGTCGCCGACGTCGCCCAGCTCGAGCCGCGGGTGCTCGCCGGCATGAGCGGGGACGACGCGATGGCCGAGGCCGCTCGGGCCGCCGACCTGTACGAGGGCATGGTGGCCGGCGGCGCGGTCGAGACGCGGACCCAGGCCAAGGTCGCGATCCTCGGCGCGATGTACGGCGCCACCCGGGGCGGGAGCGGCCGCATCATGCCCCGGCTGACCCGCCGCTACCCGCGGGCCATCGGGCTGGTCGAAGAGGCCGCCCGGGCCGGCGAGCGCGGAGAGGTCGTGCACACCCTGCTCGGCCGCGGCTCGCCCCGCCCCACCGGCGCGTGGGCCGAGCGCGCCGTCGCGCTGGGCGAGCCGGCCGAGGTCGCCGGCTCCCGGGAGGAGCGCGACCGGCACCGCCGGGCCTGGGGGCGGTTCACCCGCAACTTCGTCGTCCAGGGCACCGGTGCCGAGTGGGCCCTGTGCTGGCTGGCCGACCTGCGCAACCGGCTGTGGCGCCTGGGCGGCGCCGGCCCGCTGCAGCAGCGGCCGCACCTGGTCTTCTTCCTGCACGACGAGGTCGTCGTCCACACGCCCGACCACCTCGCCGACGCGGTCGCCGAGGAGGTGCGCCGCGCCGCCGCGGCGGCCGGCCGGCTGCTCTTCGGTGCCTTCCCCGTCGACTTCCCGCTCGACGTGTCGGTGGTCGCGTCCTGGGCCGACGCCGGCTGAGTCCCTGGCCTCCCGCGGTCCAGCCCCCGGCGGGGCGCCCCCCGCGGCTACGGCCGCTCGGCCAGTGAGACCACCACCTTGCCGCGGAGCTGCCCGGAGCCCGCGTGCTCGAAGGCGGAGGCCACGTCCTCCAGCGCCACGACGCGGTCGAGCGGGACGCGCAGACGGGCCGTGTCGACCAGGTGGGCGAGGTGGGCGAGGTCGACCGGTGACCGCCGGGTCGCGACGGCGGTCACCCGGGGCCCGTGGCGCAGGCGCAGTCCCCTGACCGTGTCGGGGGACAGCGGCCGGGTCGACACCAGGACGCCGTCACGGGTCAGCGAGGGGCGCACCGCGGCGAACCGCAGCGCGCCGGGCGCGTCGAGCACGACGTCCCACTGCCGGTCGCCGGCGAGGACGTCGTCCCCGTGCCGGTCGACGACGACGTCGGCGCCGAGGTCGCGGAGGAAGTCCGCGCGGGCAGGGTCGGCGACCGCGGTGACGGAGGCGCCGGCGAGCCGGGCGAGCTGCACGGCGTACCCGCCGATCCCCCCGGCCGCCCCGACGACCAGCACCCGCGGGGCGGCCCGCGCGTGCAGGCCGGCCCGGCCGTGCAGGGCCTGCAGCGCGGTCAGGCCGGCGAGCGGTATCCCGGCCGCCTGCTCGAGGTCGATCGTGCGAGGCGCGCGGGCGACGCGGTGCTGCGGCAGGAGGACCAGCTCGGCCATCCCGCCACCGGCCGCCTGCTCGAGGTCGAGCGCGCGAGGACCGCGGGCGACGCGGTGCTGCGGCAGGAGGACCAGCTCGGCCATCCCGCCACCGGCGTGACCGATGAGGGCCATCACCCGGTCACCGACGTCGAAGCCCGTCACGGTCGGCCCGCACGCGACGACCTCGCCCGCCACGTCGAACCCGGGGGCGACGCGGCCGCCGCTCAGCGCGCGGAACAGCCGCCCCCCGCGCAGCAGCCCGAGGTCGGTGCCGTTGACGCTCGACGCGGCCACCCGGACCAGCACCTGGGTGCCCTCCGGCGCCGCGGGCGCGGGCACCTCGACGACCCGCGGCGCGACCGACCCGCCGGCGCGGACGAGCCGCACGGCCCGCATCGTGCGGCCGCCGGTTCCGGCTCGGGGAGCGCCCTGCGGACCCGTCATGGACGGATCGTCGCAGGGCAGCCCGGTTCCCGTCGGTGGTCAACGGGCTCGACGCGAGGCGGGCCGAGGCAGCCGACGGGCTCGCCTGGATCCTCGACCTCCGCGCCGCACACCTGCGGCTCCACGGGCACACACCAGCACGGCGAGAGCCACGTCCAGCCCGACCCGTCGCGAGCCGGCCGGCGCTCAGGTCTCGACCAGCACGACGTCGAGGGCGGCGAGAACCGCGGGGTCGGAGATGACCTCGACGGCGGTGATCCGGTCACCCGGGACGACGAACTCCAGCGCTCCGCGCAGTCGGCCGTCCGGGGTGAACACAGCGCCGGGGGCGCCGTCGAGCAGCGCGGCGCGTGCTGCCCGGGCCCTGCCGAGGAAGGCGCGGGCGACCGCCTCGCGACCGCTGAGCCGCTCGAGCCCGCCGAGGGCGGGGACGGCGGCGTCCGCGCGGAGGACGACGTGCGGGTCGAGCACGACCAGCAGTTCCGCGAAGTCGCCGTCGCGCGCAGCGGCGAGGAACGCCTGCACCACCTGCTGACGGCGCCCGGCGTCCGTGGGACCGGCGGCGCCCGGAGCCGCTCCCTGCACCCGGCGCCGGGCGCGGCTGGCCAGCTGGCGCGCCGCAGCCGGACTGCGGTCGAGGACTGCCGCGACGTGGTCGAACGGGACGGCGAACAGGTCGTGCAGCACGAAGGCGAGCCGCTCGGGCGGCGTCAGCGTGTCGAGCACGACGAGGAGCGCGAGACCGACGGAGTCGGCCAGCACAGCCTCGCCTTCCGGCTCGGGCCCGCCCCCGGGATCCGACGCGTGCAGCTCCAACGGCTCCTCGCGGCGCGCGGCTCGGCGGCGCAGCACGTCGAGGCAGACGCGGCCGACGACCGTGGTCAGCCAGCCGCCGAGGTTGTCCACGCCGGTGGACCCGGCGCGCTGCAGGCGCAGCCATGCCTCCTGGACGGCGTCGTCCGCCTCGTCCCTGGAGCCGAGCACCCGCTGCGCGACCGCCCGCAGGTGCGCGCGGTGCACCTCGAACTGCTCGGCCAGCAGCAGCTCCGCTCGTACCGCGTCCTCGCTCACCTGTCACATCCTCCGGTCCCGGTGCGTCAGTGGTGTGACGTCGCCGACCGCGGCGATGTGACAGCCAGCAGAGGAGGACCGCCGTGCAGGCTCGCAGGCAGGACCGTGAGGCGCCTCCCCGGCGCGAGGCCGGCCCGGTGGGTCGTCGGGGTGGCGCGGTGGTGGAGGTGGCCGTGCCCGAGGAGCGCGGCAGCGTCCGCTACCTAGTCGACGACGTCGACGCCGCCGTCGCCTTCTACACGGGCCGGCTCGGCTTCGTCCTGGCAGCCGACGCCAGGCCCGCCCTCGCCGAGCTGGTGCGTGGCCCGCTCCGGTTGATCCTCAGCGGCCCGGCCAGCACGGCACGGCGGCCCATGCCCGACGGTCGCACGCCGGCGGCAGGCGGCTGGAACCGCATCCACCTCGTCGTCGACGACCTCGACGCCGAGGCGAGCCGGCTGCGCGCGGCCGGCGTCGCCTTCCGCAACGACGTCCTCAGCGGGCCCGGGGGCAGGCAGGTCCTGGTCGAGGACCCCTCCGGCAACCCCGTGGAGATCTTCGAGCCCGCCGGTGCCTGACCGCGCCGCCCACCGTCGACAGCGAGAGGACGAGCATGCCTCCTGACCTCCGCAGCACCGTGCTCCTGCGCAGTGAGGACTGCGGCGGCCACCTGTCCGTCGTCGAGAACGTCGTCCCGGCGCGCAGCGCGGGACCGCCACTGCACAGCCATGACTTCGACGAGACCTTCTACGTCCTGGAGGGCGAGCTCGTCGTCCGCGTCGGCGACGCCCTGCTGGCCCGCACCGCCGGACAGCTGGCCTTCGCTCCGCGCGGCATCGCGCACGCGCTCGCCAACCGCCGCGACGTCCCGGTGCGGTACCTGCTGGTGTGCACGCCCGCCGGCTTCGAGCGTCACTTCGCCCGGATCGCCGCACAGGCGAACGGGATCGAGCCGCCGCGGTGGGCGCTGGAGCCGGTTCCGGAGGTGGTGCCGCTCGGCCCGCCCATCCCGCAGGAGGTCCTCGACCTCCTGGAGTGACGTGCCACGGCACGACCCGACCGCGCCGAGCTGGACGGCAGGCTCCCGTCATCCCCAACGGTGACGACCCTCGACGAGTGCCGCCGATCGACGTCCGTGGGAGGGAGCGACCACTGGCGTCGGTCCGCGACCAGGAGGCGGAGCATGCGCGATCACCGCCGCCCACGCGCGCCGGGGACCTCCGATCCCCGACACGAGCGCCGACGACGACCGCGCCGCAGCCGGGGCGACCGAGGTGCGTCCGTAGCCGCTCCGGTCGCCCCGGGCCCGGGCTCAGGACCGGCGCAGGCCGGCGACCTGCAGCCCGGCGAAGGCGGCGACGACGACGGCCTGCAGCACGGTCCACGCCGCGCCGACGGCGGTGGGGCCGCCCACGCCGGTCCCGGCGACGACGAGGCTGCCGACCGCCCACAGCACGTTGGCCGCCACGACGGTGCCGACGGCGGGGGGCGTGGGCCGGGCGGCGACCGCGCAGACGACGGCTCCGATGAGGAGCAGGAAGACGCCGACGCCGCGCAGCCAGCCGGCGGGCAGGCCGAGCAGGTCGCCGAGCAGCGGCGCGGCGAGCAGGTAGGCGGCGCCGTTGGCCGCGGTGACGGCGGCGTCCAGGCGCAGCGCCAGCCGCAGCAGCGAGGGAACGGGACGAACGGTGGTGGTCATGGCCGACACGCTGCCGCGGGTCCGGGCGCCGGTCGATTACCCGGGAGGTAGGCGACCGGGCGCTCGCCCGTGCCGCCGCGGTGTGCCGGCCGAGCAGCCGGGTGTCGGTGTCCGGTGCGGTGGACGAGGCTGGTACCCGTGGCGAGCCGGACCCGCGACGTCGTCCTGAGCACGCAGGACCTCCGTGAGGTCACCGGTCGGGCCGCGGAGAGCGCGCAGGAGACGCCCACCAGGTGAAGCACGTCCTGGGGGCAGCGGCGCACGCCGCGAGAGCGGCCGAACTCGCGGCGGGCGGTGATCCACGTGTCGGTGCCGATTCCATCGAGCGAGCTCGCCGGCGCGCGACACCGGTCCTCGTCGACGTGCTCAGCCGCTGTCCCGCGGCACCGCCCGGTGGAGGACGCGTGGGGGAGCTGCTCCGCGATCTGGACGAGGCGCTGCGCCGCTGACCGGTCCGGCTACCGCGCCGAGAGCTGCCCGCTCCGGGCCGCGGCGTCCGCGGGCCGGTCCGGGGACGAGCGGCGCCCCAGCCCCAGCCAGGCGACGACCGCCGTCGTCGCGCACGCCGCGACGCCGACGACGGCGAGGGTCGTGTAGCCGCCGGCGGCCGGCGCCCCCGCGCCGGAGGGCGTGGCCGCGGCGAGCACGGTGGCGGTGAGGGCGCTGCCGAGCGCGAAGCCCACGTACCGCAGCACCTGGTTGAGGCTCATCGCGCTCCCGGTCTCCGAGGGCGGGACGGCCGAGACGACCAGCGCGGGGAACGCCGCGAACGAGGCCCCGACCCCCAGGCCGGCGACGGCCATGACGACGAAGAGCTGCCAGAGGTCCGTGCGGAGGAGGGCGAACAGGACGAACGCGGCGCCCTGCACCGCCGCCGCGACGGGAAGGACGACGTGCCGGCCCGCGCGGTCGGCCAGCAGCCGGGCGAGCCGCCCGCCCAGCACGCTCGCCGCCGAGAACGGCAGCAGCACGAGCCCGGCGACGACGATGGAGGTGCCGAAGCCCGCGCCGTCCGACGCCGGGGCCTGGGCCAGCACGGGCACGGCCGTGAGCAGCAGGTAGTTGGACAGCCCGACCAGCAGGGCCGCCGCGTGGGCGGTGCGCGCCGGGCGTCCCCGGGCGAGGCGCAGGTCGACCAGGGGCCAGGTCGTCCGGCGCTCCCAGACCACCCAGGCCCCCAGCGCGACCGCCGAGCCGGCGGCCAGCGCCCACAGCAGCGGCGATGCCCAGCCCCACGCCTCGACCTGGCCGAGGGCGAACAGCAGCCCGGCTACCCCCGCCCCGAGCAGGAGCGCGCCGACGACGTCCAGCCGCCCCCGCGGGGCCGCCGTCGACGGCGGCAGGACCGCCGCGCAGGCCAGCAGCGCAGCGAGGCTCACGCCGGCGCCGGCCCAGAACGCGGCGTGCACCCCGCCGAGCTCGGCCACCAGGCCCGCCAGGGGGTAGCCGAGCCCGACACCGGAGACCACCGTCACCGACAGCGCGGCGATGGTCGACCGCGACCGTGGCCCCTCGAGCGCCTCGCGGGCGGTGGCCATGGCCAGCGGGGTGAGCCCGAGCCCGACCCCCTGCAGCGCGCGGCCGGCGATCAGCCACCCCAGCCCCAGCGGCAGGGCGGCCAGCACGCCGCCGAGCGTCACGACCGCGAGGACGGCGAGGACGACCCCGCGCCGGTGCGGACCGTCGCCGAGCCGCCCGACGACCGGCGTGGCCACCGCGCCCACGAGCAGCGTGGCGGTCAGCGACCACTGGGCGCTCGGCAGCGTCGTCCGCATGGTCTCGGCGATCGCCGGCACCAGCGGCGCACCGAGGCTGCTGATGACGGCGACGACCGTGCCGACGAAGACCAGCACCGGGACGAGGGCGCGGGGGGACCGGGCGACCGTCATGGCCTCCAGGGTCCCAGATCGTTGCGTCGGTCAACCGGTGAGTCGCCCCACCGTGCACCGCCCGCGTCCCCGGTTGGCATCCTCGGGGCACCGCCGTCCGCGTGGCCCTGCCACCCAGCTCCCGGGGAGCCGACCGTGCCCGCGCCCGTCCCGCCCGCAGCGCCGCCGGCGTACTTCGAGCGTCTCGCCCCCGGCCGGTTCCGGGCCACCGAGCACACCGGCGGCGCGTGGTCGGTGACCGAGCAGCACATCAGCCCGCTCAACGGGCTGCTCGTGCACGCGGTCGACCGGTTCGTGGCCGAGCGCGGGACCGACGGACTGGTCACCGCCCGCATCGCGTTCGACATCCTCGGGGTCGTCCCGATCGCCGAGGTCGACGTCTCGGTGGAAGTGGTGCGCCCCGGGCGCACCATCGAGCTGCTCGAGGCCGTCGCCGTCGCCGGCGGGCGTCCGGTCCTGCGTGCCCGTGCGTGGCGCCTGGCGCGGCACGACACCGCGGCGGTGGCCGGCGGCTCTCCCGACCCGCTGCCCCCGCCGGACGGGCTGGCGTCGGCGGAGCTGTCGGGCGTGTGGCCCGGCGGCTACATCGCCTCGCTCGACGTCCGCCCGCTGCGCGCACCCGAGCCGGGTCGGGCCACCGTGTGGCTCGCCAGCCCGGTCGCCCTGGTCGCGGACGAGCCGGTCAGCGAGCTGGCCCGCTTCGCCGGCCTGGTCGACACCGCCAACGGCATCGCCGTGCGGGAGTCGCCGGAGGAGTGGATGTTCCCCAACGTCGACCTGACCGTCCACCTGCACCGGCAGCCCGCGGGCCGCTGGGTGGGCCTGGACACCACCGTCGTCTTCGGCCCGGACGGCTCCGGCCTCACCACGACCGTGCTCCACGACCGCACCGGACCGGTGGGCCGGGCCGAACAGCTCCTGACCGTGCGACCCCTGGTCTGACCTGGGCCCCGGGCGCGTGGACGGTGCGGTGGCCGATGCGTCCCTCCTGACCCGGCCAGGTCCCCTCCGGCCCTAGGCTCGCGCTCCTCGGCCGGCCGCGGAGGGAGCGTTCATGGGGACGATCGGTGTGGGGGTCATCGGCTTCGGGTGGATGGGCCGGGTGCACGCCCAGGCCCACGCCCGCCTCCGGCACCACTTCCCGGACCTGGGCCTGGTCCCGGAGCTCGTCGCGGTCGCCGACGACGTCCCCGGCCGCGCCGAGGCGGCCGCGGCGCAGTTCGGGTTCGCCTCCGCGACGGCGGACTGGCGCGAGCTGCTCGCCGACCCGCGGGTCGAGCTCGTCTCGGTGACCGCGCCGAACTGGCTGCACCGCGAGCTGGGCGTCGCCGTCGCGGAGGCCGGCCGGCACCTGTGGATCGAGAAGCCCGTGGGGCTCACCGCCGACGACGCCCGGGCGGTGGCCGGTGCCGTCGCCGCGGCCGGCGTGCAGGGCACCGTGGGGTTCAACTACCGGCACGCCCCCGCGGTGGCCCTGGCCCGCCGGCTGGTCGACGAGGGCGCGATCGGCCGGGTCACGCACGCCCGGTTCTCCTTCCTCAGCGACTACGCCGCCGCCCCCGAGGGCGCCCTGACCTGGCGGTACGAGCGGGCGCGGGGCGGCAGCGGCGTCCTGGGCGACCTGGCCTCGCACGCGGTCGACCTCGTCCGGCACGTCCTGCACGACGAGATCACCTCCGTGCTCGCCGACACCACGGTCTTCGTCCCCGAACGACTGCGCCCGACCGGCGCGACGTCCGGGCACGCCGTCGCGGCCGGTGGCGTGCCCGGACCGGTGGAGAACAACGACCACGTGGCCGCGCTGCTGCGCCTGTCGACCGGGGCCCGGGTGCTGCTCGAGGCCAGCCGGGTGGCCGTGGGCGAGCAGAACGCCTACGGCTTCGAGGTGCACGGGACGGCGGGGCGCCTGGCCTGGGACTTCCGGCGGATGGGGGAGCTGCAGCTCAGCCGCGGACCGGGCGCGCAGGACCAGCCGGTGGCCACCGTGCTGGTCGGGCCGGGAGCCGGGGAGTACGCCGCCTTCCAGCCCGGCGCGGGGACCGCGATGGGCTACGACGACCTCAAGGTCGTCGAGCTGCGCGACCTGCTCGCCTCGATCCGAGCCGGCCGGTCCGTCGGCGCCGACCTGGGCGACGCCGTCCGCGCGGCGGTCGTCCTCGACGCCCTCGTCGCCTCCGCGGCGAGCGGCACCCGCGTCGAGGTCCCGGCCGGCTGAGGTCCGCGCACCGGACGGTCCTCCCTGTGCGCAGCCGGGCGCGGAGAGGACCCTTGACGCTGCTGGTGGGCCATGTCACATTCCTCATGTCACTATGTCCAGACATACGGACCTCGTCGCGGGGGGCGGCGTCCAGGGACTGGGCAGGCAGCGGCCACCAGGGAGGTGGCCATCCCGACGAGGAGACGTGCATGAGGAAAACCCGGAGGTCGCTGCAGGCGGCGGTGGCGGTCAGCGCGGCGACCGTGACGCTGGCGGCGTGCAGCAGCCAGGGCGGCGCGCAGGACGCCGGCGGCGGCGGCGCCGCGGAAGGCGAGAGCTACACCATCGCGATGGTCACGCACGAGGCGCCCGGCGACACCTTCTGGGACAAGATCCGAGCCGGTGCCGAGGCGGCCGCCGCCAACCACAACATCGAGCTGAACTACTCCAACAACCAGGACGCCGGCGAGCAGTCGACGCTCATCCAGAACGCCATCGACCAGGGCGTCGACGGGCTGGCGACCACCCTGCCCACCCCCGACGCCATCGGGCCCAACGTGCAGAAGGCGGTCGACGCCGGGATCCCGACGGTCGCGTTCAACGCGGGGATCAACGACTACAGCAACTACGGCGTGGGCATGTACTTCGGCTCGGACGAGGACCTCGCCGGGCAGACCGTCGGCACGAAGCTCGCGGCGGAGAGCCCCGGGCACACGGTGTGCGTCATCCAGGAGCAGGGCCAGGTCCAGCTCGAGGCGCGCTGCGCCGGCGTGGCGAAGGGCCAGCCCGACACCGAGGTCCTCTACGTCAACGGCCGCGACCTGCCGGCGGTGCAGCAGACCATCGGGGCCAAGCTGCAGGAGGACGCCTCCGTCGCCAACGTGGTGGCGTTGGGCGCCGACATCGCCCTGGCCGCCCAGCAGGCCAAGACCGACTCGGGCAGCCAGGCCAACATCGCGACCTTCGACCTCAACGCCGACGTGGCCAAGCAGATCCAGGACGGCGGCATCCTCTTCTCGGTCGACCAGCAGCCCTACGTCCAGGGCTACATGGCCGTGACCTCGCTGTGGCTGAACCTCACCAACGGCAACGACATCGGCGGCGGTGGCCCGGTGCTGACCGGCCCGTCCGTCGTCGACCAGAGCAACATCGGCCCGATCGTCCAGTACGCGGAGAACAACACCCGCTGACCGCTGGGGGGAGCCGGGGCGACCCGGCTCCCCCCGCCCTCCCGCCCAGCACTGGAGCAGTCATGAGCTCATCCGTGGCGGCGAAGCCGTCCACCGCACCCCCGGCCGCACCTGCGGGTCGCGCCGAACGATCACTGGTCTCCCGCGTCCTCGGCCGTCCCGAGATCGGTGCGCTGGCCGCGGCGATCGTCATCTTCGCCTTCTTCTACGCCGTCGCCCCGGCGTTCCGGACCCTGCCGGCGCTGGCGACCGTCCTCTACGCCTCGTCGACCATCGGCATCGTCGCGGTCGGCGTGGCGCTGCTGATGATCGGCGGCGAGTTCGACCTGTCCGCCGGTGTCGCGGTGACCACGACGGCACTCGCCTCGGCGATGATCTGCTACCAGTTCAGCCTGAACATGTGGGTCGGTGTCGTGGTGAGCCTGCTCATCGCGCTGGTGGTCGGCTTCGTCAACGGCTACCTGGTGATGCGGACGGGGATCCCGAGCTTCCTCATCACCCTGTCGACCTTCTTCATCCTCCAGGGCATCAACCTGGGCGTCACCAAGCTGGTCACCGGCACGGTGGCCACGCCGAACACCAGCGCCATCGACGGGTTCACCTCCGCGAAGGCGATCTTCGCCAGCGACATCCCCCTCGGGTTCATCACGCTGAAGGTCACCGTGCTGTGGTGGCTGCTGTTCGTGGCCGTCGGCACCTGGCTGCTGCTGCGCACCCGCACCGGCAACTGGATCACCGCGGTCGGCGGCAACCAGGCCAGCGCCCGTGCGGTCGGCGTGCCCGTCCGCGCGACCAAGATCGGCTTGTTCATGGGCGTGTCGTTCCTGGCCTGGTTCCTCGGGATGCACCTGCTGTTCAACTTCAGCACGGTGCAGGCAGGCCTCGGTGTCGGCAACGAGTTCATCTACATCATCGCCGCGGTCGTCGGAGGCGCGCTGCTCACCGGTGGCTACGGCTCGGCCGTGGGATCGGCGCTCGGCGCCTTCATCTTCGGCATGACGACCCAGGGCATCGTGTACGCCGGCTGGGACCCGAACTGGTTCCGCGCCTTCCTGGGCGTGATGTTGCTGCTCGCCGTGCTGGTCAACCTGTACATCAAGAACTACGCAGCCCAGAGGAGATGACGTGACCGACACGCTCGCGGAGCACGCCGCACCGGACCTGAAGGCCGGCACGCCCCTCGTGGAGATGGAGGGCGTCGGCAAGAGCTACGGCGCCATCCGGGCCCTCGAGGGCATCAACCTCCGGGTCAACGCGGGGGAGGTCGCCTGCGTCCTGGGGGACAACGGCGCCGGCAAGTCCACCCTCATCAAGATCATCTCCGGGTTGCACGGGCACACCGAGGGCAAGCTCCTGGTCGACGGCCAGGAGCGGCACTTCTCCTCGCCGCGCGAGTCGCTCGACGCCGGGATCGCCACCGTCTACCAGGACCTCGCGGTCGTGGGGCTCATGGAGGTCTGGCGCAACTTCTTCCTGGGGTCGGAGATCCGCAAGGGCAAGTACCCGATGGCGCCGCTGGACATCAAGGCGATGCGGGAGATCGCCGACGCCGAGCTGCAGAAGATGGGCATCGTCGTCAAGGACATCAACCAGCCGATCGGCACGCTCTCCGGCGGGCAGCGCCAGTGCGTGGCCATCGCCCGGGCGGTGTACTTCGGCGCGCGGGTGCTGATCCTCGACGAGCCGACGGCGGCGCTGGGCGTGAAGCAGTCCGGCGTGGTGCTGAAGTACACCGCCGCGGCCCGCGACGCGGGCCTGGGCGTCGTCTTCATCACCCACAACCCGCACCACGCCTACCTGGTGGGCGACCACTTCATCATCCTCAAGCTCGGCCGCCGGGTGCTGGACAAGAAGCGCTCCGAGGTCTCGCTCGAGGAGCTCACCACCGAGATGGCCGGCGGCCAGGAGCTCGCCGAGCTCTCGCACGAGCTGAAGCGCTGAACGAGGACCCCGTCCTCCCCACCCTTCGCGAACTCAGGGCGGTGCCCGGGACGGGACCGCGGTCACGGCGCCCGCCGTGCCCGGACCACGTGGTCCGGGGACGGCGGGCGCCGTCGTGCGCCGTCAGGTCAGGGGGACGCCGACGCGGGAGAGGTCGTCGGCGAGGTGCGCGGTGTCGTTGAACCGGCGGACGCTCCAGCGCTCCCCGGCGAGCACCACCTGCGACAGCGAGGCGTTGCGACCGGTCAGGAAGGCGAACGGCGGTGCGCCCGTGGCCAGGGCGAGGGCCTGGGCGACGACCCCGCCGTGCGTGAAGACGGCGACCCGCTCGCCCGGGTGCGCGGCTCCGATCCGCTGCAGCGCGGCGCGGACCCGGGCGGCGAGTGACGCCGCCGGCTCCGCGCCGGGGATGAGGTCCCACCGCTGCTCGGCCACGACCCGCGCGGCCACCGGGTCCCCCTGGGCCAGGCGCTGGAGGACCAGCCCGTCCTCCCACTCGCCGAGGTGCAGCTCGCGCAGGTCGGGCTCGACCCTCGGCCGGATGCCGGTGGCGCCGAGCAGCGGCTGCGCGGTCTCCAGCGTGCGGCGCAGCGTCGACACGTAGACGGCGTCGACGCCGACGTCGCGCAGCCGCCGTCCCACCGCCTCCGCCTGCGTGCGGCCGAGCGGCGACAGCGGCGGGTCGCCCTGTCCGTCCTCGAGCCGGGCGTGGGGGTGGTCGGGGTGCGCGGGCACGACCTCGCCGTGGCGGACCAGGAGCACGTCGGTGGTGGGGGCGCGGTGCTCTGCGGGCACCGGGTCATCCTGCCCGGGCGGCCGCACCGGCGCCCCTGGATCCCCCCGGCACCGAACGGCCGCCCCCCAGGGGCCCACGCCGAGCCTGGTGACGTGCTGGAACGGCCCCCCTGCAGGGGCCCGCCCCGAGCGCCGGCGAGGGGTGGGGAGCAGGAGGGCCCTCGCTCACGGGGCGCTGGCGTGCCGTTCGGCCTGGGCGGTCAGCTCGGCGTCCAGCGCCTCGGGTGACCAGTCCTCCTGCAGCGCCCGCCAGACCAGCTCGGCCTGGGTCTCCGGGGCCAGCCCGCCGATCGGCTGGTCGCGGTCGAGGTTGGTCGGGAAGGCGTAGCCCTCGGCCGAGGCGGCGACCACGTTGCGCAGGGTCCGCTCGTCGCTGCCCGCCGCCCTGCGGGCGCGCAGCACCGGGTGGAGCGCGCGGCACATCGCCGTCCGGTCGACGGTCTCCATCGCCCGGCCGAACGCCGAGGAGACCTGCAGCAGGTTGGCCATGCGGCGGACGTCGGCCGACCGGTTGGTGCCCGCCCCGTGGAACAGCGCCGGGTTGAAGAACGCCGCGTCGCCCTTGCGCAGCGGCAGCTGGACGAAGTGCTCGTCGAAGTAGGCGGTGAACGCCGGCTGGTGGAAGGCGACGTACCCGGGGGCGTACTTCTGCGAGTGCGGCAGGTACATCGTCGGCCCGGTCTCCACCGGCATGTCGCAGTGGGCGACCGCGCCCTGCAGGGTCATGACGGGGGAGAGGCGGTGCACGTGGGCCGGGTAGGCCAGGGCCTGCTCCTCGGACATGAAGCCGAGGTGGTAGTCGCGGTGGGCGACCTGGGCCCTGCCACCGGGGTTCACCACGTTGACCTGGCTGGTGAGCTGGTAGCCGCGCCCCAGCCAGGCCTCGGAGACCAGGGCGATGACGTCGTTGGCGTAGTAGGCGGCGAAGGCCTCCGGGTCGCGGACGGCGAACTTGTCCAGCGCGCCCCACACCCGGTCGTTCGCGCCGGGCGTGGCGAAGTGGTCGCCCCCGACGACACCGGCCGCCTTCTGCTCGTCGATCATCGCCTGGAAGACGGCGGTGGCCTGGTCGACGACCCCGGTCTCGGGGAAGGCGCCGGCGAAGACGACGACCCCCGGCCCGTCGGCGAGCGCGCGGGCCAGCTCGGCCTGCACGTCCCGGCGCCCCTCGGGGGTGGCGACGGAGTCGCGCAGCCGCGACCCGTAGACGAGGACGTTCTCCCGGACCTCGTCGGCGTGCGGGTAGTCGGCCAGGTCGGTGGTCGTCTCGACGACCGCGCGGAAGTCCTCGAGGCGGCAGTCCTGCGCGGTGAACCAGCCGGGGGTGCGGCGGGCGGTGACCGGTGCGGCCATGGCGGCGTCCTTCCTGTGCGGGGTGGGATGTCGTCGAGCCTGACCGGCCGGTGCGGGGTCCACAAGGCCGCGGATCCCTCAAGAACCCGTCATCCGGCGGTGCTGCCGGTCGGCTCCCGCGCCGGGTCCGCTCCTGGCTGCGATGCTCCCCGGGCGGTCAGCCGACGGGCCTCAGAACTCCTCCCAGACGTCGGGGTGCTGCCCGTTGACCCGGGTGCCGTCGGCGAGCGTGGCGATGCCGGCCAGGTCCTCGTCGGAGAGCGCGAAGTCGAAGACGTCGAGGTTCTCGACCAGCCGGCCGCGGGAGGACGCCTTGGGGAAGGTCACCAGCCCCTGCTGCACGTGCCAGCGCAGCACCACCTGCGCCGGGGTCCGGCCGTGCCGCGCGGCGATCTCGGCGAGCACCGGCCGGCGCAGCAGCTCGCCGCCGTTGGCCAGCGGCGACCACGACTCGGTGACGATGCCGCGCCGGGCGTCGTCGGCGCGCTGCTCGAGCTGCGGCTCCCGCGGGTGGCACTCGATCTGGTTGACCGCCGGCACGGTCGAGCTCTCGGCGGCGAGGCGGTCGAGGTGCTCGGGCAGGAAGTTCGACACCCCGATGGCCCGGGTCAGCCCCTCGGCCAGCAGCTCCTCCATCGCCAGCCACGACTCGACGTAGCGGTCGAGCCGGGGGAGCGGCCAGTGGATGAGGTAGAGGTCGACGAAGTCAAGCCCGAGCCGGTCCAGGCTCGACCGCAGCGCCTGCTTCGCCGAGGCCGAGCCCTGCTCGCGGCCGCGCAGCTTGGTGGAGACGAACACCTCCTCCCGCGGGAGGCCCGAGTCGGCGAGGGCCCGGCCGACACCGCGCTCGTTCTCGTAGCTGGCGGCGGTGTCGACGAACCGGTAGCCGACCTCGAGCGCCTCGCCGACGATCCGCCGCGTCTCCTCGTCGGGGAGCCGGGCGGTGCCCAGCCCGAGCTGGGGGATCGCGACACCGTTGTTCAGCTGGACGTCCGGGACCGTGGTCATCCCGCCAGCCTCGTGAGCCGCCCGGCGCCCGGTCAACCTGGGCGCCCCCTCAGGGACCCCTCAGACTGGTCGGCGTGCCGCACCCCTACCCGATCCGCGAGATCGCCCGCCAGGCCGGCCTGTCCGAGGCGACCGTCGACCGCGTCCTCAACCGGCGCGGCGGGGTGCGGCAGAGCACCGTGCAGGAGGTGCACCGCGCCATCGCCGACCTGGACCGGCAGCGCTCGCAGGTGCGGCTGACCGGGCGGACGTTCTTCCTCGACCTGGTGGTCGACGCGCCCGACCGGTTCTCCGCCGCGGTGCGGGCGGCCCTGGAGTCGCAGCTGCCGCTGGTCCGGCCGGCGACGTTCCGGGCGCGGTTCCACCTGGCCGACGCCCCTCCGGTTCCCGAGCTGGCGGCCACGCTCGACGGGATCGCGCGGCGCGGGTCGCAGGGCGTCGTCCTGAAGGCCCCCGACTCCCCGCTGGTCGTCGGTGCGGTCGAGCGGCTGGCCGAGGCCGGGATCCCCGTGGTCACGCTGGTCACCGACCTGCCGACCAGCCGACGGGTCGCCTACGTCGGCCTGGACAACCGGGCGGCGGGTGCCACCGCGGCCTACCTGCTCGACCAGTGGCTGCCGGCGGACGCCGCCGTCCTCGTCACCCGAGGGACCGGCACCTTCCGCGGCGAGGACGACCGGGAGATGGGCTTCCGGGCGACCACCCGGTCGCTGCGCCCCGGGCGGCGACAGGTCGACCTCGTGGACGCCACCGGGGAGGACGACGTGCTGCGCGGGCTGGTCCGGGACGCCCTCGCCGCCGACCCGGGCATCGCCGGGGTCTACTCGATGTACGCCGCCGGCGGCAACGCCGCGACCGTCGGGGCCTTCGCCGACGCCGGGCGGGCCTGCCGCGCGTTCGTCGCCCACGACCTGGACGCCGAGAACCTCGCGCTGCTGCGGGCGGGGCGGCTGTCCGCGGTGCTGCACCACGACCTCGCCCTGGACCTGCGCCGCGCCTGCCACGTGGTCATGCAGGCCCACGGCGCGCTGCCGGGGACCCCGCGGTCCTGGCACTCCGGTGTCCAGGTGGTCACGCCGTACAACGTCCCCGTCGAGGTCCTGAGGGCCTCTTGAGGGTCCCCGGTCGTTGACCTGCACATCGCGGAGCCCGCAACCTGGACCGGCGCGGACCGGACGGGGCGCAGCGGAGTCGAGGAGG
Organism: Geodermatophilus siccatus; assembly: GCF_900103785.1. Classification (GTDB taxonomy): domain Bacteria; phylum Actinomycetota; class Actinomycetes; order Mycobacteriales; family Geodermatophilaceae; genus Geodermatophilus; species Geodermatophilus siccatus. The sequence continues at coordinate 152,486 of NZ_FNHE01000002.1, forward strand.
GCGTCGTGGGGCTGGACGTCGGGGTCATCGGGGTCGGCATGATCGGCCAGGAGCACGTCCGCCGGCTCGACGGCGGCCCCGGGGGCAGCCGGGTCGTGGCGGTGGCCGACGCGGACGCCGAGCGCGCCGCGACCGTGGCCGCGCAGCTGCCGGCCGCCAAGGCGCTGCCCAGCGGCGAGGAGCTGATCGCCTCGGACGCGGTCGACGCCGTCGTCGTCACCTCCTGGGGGCCGACGCACGAGCCGTACGTGCTCGCGGCCGTCGCCGCCGGCAAGCCGGTGTTCTGCGAGAAGCCGCTGGCTCCCACGCAGGAGGCCTGCCGGCGGATCGTGGCGGCGGAGGTCGCCGCCGGCCGCCGCCTGGTCCAGGTCGGCTTCAACCGCCGCTACGACCCCGCACACCGGGCCCTCAAGCGGGCCGTGGACGACGGCGCGATCGGCGCGCCGCTGCTCGTGCACTGCGCGCACCGCAACGCCTCGGTGCCGCCGCACTACACCCGCGACATGTCCATCGCCGACACCGCGATCCACGAGATCGACGAGATGCGCTGGCTGCTCGGGACCGAGATCGCCGCCGTGCGGGTCCTGACCCCGCGCAGGAGCAGCCGCGGCGGCGCGCTGCAGGACCCGCTGCTGGTGCTGTTCGAGATGGCCGACGGCGTCCTCGTCGACGTCGAGGTGTCGGTCAACGTCCACTACGGCTACGAGATCCGCTGCGAGGTGTCCGGGGAGACCGGCACCGTCGAGCTGGCCGAGCCCGCGCCGGTGACCATCCGCCGCGAGGGCACGGTCGCCGGGCTCGTCCCGGGCGACTGGCGGGAGCGCTTCGCCCTCTCCTACGACGTCGAGCTGCGCGAGTGGGTCGACGCCGTCGCCGGCGGGCGGCCGCCGCAGGGACCCAGCGCCTGGGACGGCCACGTCGCGCAGGTCGTCTCCGACGCGGCGCTGCAGTCCCTGCACACCGGGAGCCGCGTGGCGGTGGAGCTCCCCGAGCAGCCGGCCCTGTACCGGTGACGACGGACGCCACCGGGCCGCTGCGGATCGGGGTGCTCGGCGCCGCGCGCATCGCCGAGCGGGCCATCGCCGTCCCCGCCCGGGCCACCGGCAACCGGCTGGTCGTGATCGCCGCCCGGGACCGCGCCCGGGCCGAGGAGTTCGCCCGCACGCACGGCGTCGAGCGCGTGCTGCCCTCGTACGCGGACGTCCTCGCCGACCCGGAGGTGGAGGTCGTCTACGACCCGCTGCCCAACGCGCTGCACGGCCCGTGGAACCTCGCCGCGATCGAGGCCGGCAAGCATGTGCTGTCCGAGAAGCCGTTCGCCGCCAACGCGGCGGAGGCCGCCGAGGTCCGCGACGCCGCCCGGCGCGCGGGCGTCACGGTGATGGAGGGCTTCCACCACTCCTACCACCCGGTGATGCGCCGGCTGCTGGAGCTGGTGGACGCCGGCGAGCTGGGCGACGTCGTCTCCGTCGAGGCCACCATCGCCATGCTCCCGCCGGACGACGGCGACCCGCGCTGGTCGCTCGAGCTCGCCGGCGGCGCGCTCATGGACCTCGGCTGCTACGGCCTGCACGCCCTGCGCAGCCTGGCGCCCTGGACCGGCGGGGAGCCGGAGCCGGACGCCGCGCGGGCCGGCGAGCGCGGCGGGGCCCCGGGCGTCGACGAGTGGCTCGACGCCGACCTGCACTTCCCGTCCGGCGCGACCGCGACGGTGCGCTGCAGCATGGTGCACCCGGAGCGGGACTTCTCGCTGCGCGTCGTCGGCACCCGTGGGGAGGCGACCGCGCCGGCGTTCGTCGAGCCCCACCGGGACGACCGCGTGCTGGTCCGCACCCCCGCCGGCGGACGCACCGAGCACCTGGGCACCCGGTCGTCGTACACCTACCAGCTGGAGGCGTTCGCGGCCGCGGTCCGCAGCGGGACCCCGGTCGCCACCGGTCCGGACGACGCGGTCGCGACCATGACGCTGATCGACCGGTGCTACCGGCTCGCCGGGCTGCCGCCCCGGCCCCGCGCGGCGGTCGAGCCGCACCGGGCCGGGGCCTGACCGGCGCTACAGCTCGTCGGCCGCGGCGCGCAGGTTCTCCGCGGCGAGGGCGAGGCCTTCCAGGCGGTCGTACGCGGCGTCCTCGTGCTCGATGTTGACCGCCATGTCCGGGTCGACCTCGGCCAGCGCGCGGAGGAAGTCGGTCCACCATTCCACGTCGTGGCCCACGCCGACGGCCACGAACCGCCACGCCGGGTCCTCCGGCCAGGCGCTGCACCAGGAGCCGTAGCCGGTGGGGACCCTGCCCGGGGCGTCGGCGGGCACCCGCGTGAACGAGGTGTCGAGCACGCCGCGGATGCCGACGCCCGGGGTGATGGCCGCGTCCTTCGCCGCGGCGTGGAACACCAGCGGGCCGAGGTCGCGGATGCAGGCGACGGCGTCCATGCCCTGCCACATCAGGTGCGACGGGTCCATCTCGGCTCCGACGTTGGTCGCGCCGACGGTGTCGACCAGCCGGCGCAGCGTGACCGGGGAGAACACCAGGTTGTGCGGGTGCATCTCGATGGCGACCCGGACGTCGTGGGCGCGGGCGAGGGCGTCGATCCCCGTCCAGAACTCGGCGGCCACGCCCCACTGGTAGTCCAGGACGTCCAGGTAGACGCCGTCCCACGGGTTGACGACCCAGGACGGGTACCTGGCGTCGGGGTCGGAGCCGGGCGTGCCCGACATCGTCACGACGTCCCTGACGCCCAGGAGCCCGGCCAGCTCGATGGTGCGGCGCAGGTCGTCGGCGTGCTTGGGGCCGACGCCGGGCAGCGGGTTGAGCGGGTTGCCGTTGCAGTTCAGCCCGGTCAGCTCCATCCCGCGCGACGCGAACGCCTCCAGGTAGTCCCGGCGGGCCTGCTCGGAGGCGAGCAGCAGATCGACGTGGCAGTGCGGGGAGGGGATGAAGCCGCCGGTGTTGACCTCCACCGCGGTCAGGCCGTCGGCCTGCAGCACGTCGAGGGCCTCGGCCAGCGGACGGTCGTGCAGGCAGGCGGTGTAGGCGCCCAGCTTGAGGGACATCGGGGACGGGCCTCCGGTCAGTGGGTCGGGAGGGCGGTGGGGACCTGGACGGCGGCGCCGCCGGACTGCACGACGGCCCGGAGGCCCCCACCGAGGACGGTGTCCACCTGGCGGTACCCGGCGGCGGAGCTGCGGCCGGCCGTCTCGGGGCCGACCACCGCCACGGACAGGGGCTGCTGGGACGTGGCCGTCCTCCCGGGACACGGGGCGCGACGGGCGGGGGATCCCCGCCGGCGTGGCACGCTGCGCGCGGTGGTCGGCTCGCCCGACGGCGCTTGAAGCGCTTTAATGAGGCGTCGATCACAGCAGCGGACCGTGGTGGTGTCAAGGGAGCGGGGTGGTCCGACCTGAGCAGCGAGGAGCAGGTGCGTCGTCCCCGGCTGCAGGACGTCGCCACCGAGGCGGGGGTCTCGCCGGCGACGGTGTCCCTCGTGCTGCGCGGCTCCCCGGGGCCGAGCAGCGGGACCCGTGAGCGCGTGCTGGACGCCGCCGCGCGGCTGGGGTACCGGCCCGACCGCGCCGCGAGCCTGCTGGCCCGCAGGCGCAGCCGGCTGATCGGCGTCGTGATGGACGTCCGCAGCACGTTCCACGCCCAACTGGTCGAGGACGTCCACGAGGCGGCCGAGGAGCACGGGTACGACCTGGTCCTGAGCACGGTCACCCGCACCCGGGACGAGGGACGGGCGGTGGAGACGCTGCTCGACTCGCGATGCGAGGCCCTGGTCCTGCTGGGGCCGAACGCGCCCGCCGCCCGGCTGAGCGCGCTGGCCCGGCAGCTGCCGGTGGTCGCTGTCGGGCGCCCGGTGTCGGCCGACGGCGTCGACGTCGTCCGGGCTGCCGACGACGAGGGTGTGGCGCAGGCCGTGGAGCACCTGGCCGGCCTCGGGCACCGGCGCATCGCCCACGTCGACGGCGGTCGCGGACCGATCGCCACCGCGCGGCGGCGCGGCTACGAGCGGGCCATGCGCCGCCGGGGACTGGGGGAGCACCTGCAGGTCGTGGGCGGGGACCCGGGGGAGGAGTCGGGCGCCCGCGCGGCGCGCACCCTGCTCGGGTCGGACGTCCGCCCGACGGCGGTGGTCGCCTACAACGACGCCTCCGCGGTGGGCCTGCTCGACGCCCTGCTGCGCCGCGGGGTCGACGTGCCGGGGGAGGTCTCCGTCGTCGGCTACGACGACAGCCCGCTCTCCCGGCTGGCCCACATCGACCTGACCACCGTCAGCCAGGACTCCGCGCAGCTGACCCGGCTGGCGGTCGCGGCGGTGGTCGAGCGGCTGGACGAGGGCCGCACGGAGCAGCGCGAGGTGGTCGTCCCCCCGCACCTGGTCGTCCGGGGGACGACGGGTCCGCCGACCTCGTCCTGACGGCCTCTTGACGGTGACGCGCGCCACCCGTCACCCTGGCGTTTGAAGCGCTTCAAAGCGTCCGGCGCGCCGGCGCCGTCGCGCCGTCCTGGCCACCTCACGCGACCGCGGAGACCGACATGACCACCGCCCCGACCGCGATGGAGTACGACCCCTTCAGCCCGGAGTTCCAGGCCGACCCGTACCCCGTGTACCGGTGGATGCGGGAGGAGGCGCCGGTCTTCTACAGCGAGAAGTGGAACTGGTGGGCGCTGTCCCGGTTCGAGGACGTCCGGGCTGCCGCCACCGATCCGGACACCTTCCTCAGCTACGAGGGCATCGACATCGACGACACCGCCAAGGACCAGAGCGGCCCCGGGTTCCTGCCCGACATCGACAACCCCCGCCACGACCAGGTGCGTGCGGTCATCCAGCCGCACTTCCTGCCGCGTCGCATCGCCGAGAAGGAGGGAGCCGTCCGCGACGTCGTCCGCCGGCTCGTGGCGCGATGGCGGGACCGGGGCGCGGTCGACCTCGCCCAGGAGCTGGCCTGGCCGATGCCCAACGAGGTCTTCTTCACCGTGCTCGGGCTGCCGAGTGCGGAGGAGGAGGGCCGTGCACAGCTCGACCGCTGGGTGCACGAGCTCAAGGACCGCCGTCCCGACGACCCCCGGCTCACCCCGGTCGCCCGGGCCGCCACCGAGGGCATCCAGCGCTACTTCGTCGACCTGCTCGAGGACCGGCGCGCGCACCCGCGGGACGACGTCGTCAGCGCCCTCGTGCGGGCGGAGATCGACGGCCGGCCGTTCGCCGACGAACACCTCACGCCGGCGTCGGAGATCCTCGGCCTGATGATGGTGCTCTTCCTCGGCGGGGTGGAGAGCACCGCGGGGCTGACCGGCTCCCTGTTCAAGCTGCTCGCCGAGAACCCCGACCAGCGGGAGCTGCTCCACCGGGACCCGTCGCTGATCCCGGACGCCGTCGAGGAGACCATCCGCCACTCGAGCCCGCTGCAGCTGGTCGGCCGGACCACCTCCCGGGAGGTCACCCTGCACGGGGTGACCATCCCCGAGGGCGGCCGGGTGGTGCTGGTCTACGGCGCGGCCAACCGCGACGAGCGCCAGTTCCCCGACCCCGACCGCTTCGACGTGACCCGGGGGCGGATGCGGCACCTCGGCTTCGGGGAGGGCCGGCACGGGTGCCTCGGCGCTCCGCTCGCCCGGCTCGAGGCCAAGGTCGCCCTGGAGGAGGCGCTCCCGGTGCTGGGCGACTACACGCTGGCCGGGTCGCCGAGGCGCTACAAGACCACGCCGAACATGTACGTCTGGGACCGCCTGCCGCTGTCCTTCGCGGTCTCCACGGAGGCCCGGCGGGGGAACGGCCACCCGGCGCACGTGGAGACCGTGCAGCACCGGACGACGTCGGTGACGGTGGTGGCCAGCGAGTTCGAGGCCGACGTCCGCGTCGAGGACAAGCGCCGGGTGGCCGACGGAGTGGTCACCCTGGCGCTGCGGCGGCTCGACGACACCCCCCTGCCGCCGTGGGAGCCGGGCGCGCACGTCGACCTGCTGCTCGACGACCCCGCGCTGGAGGGGGCCCCCACCCGGCAGTACTCGCTGTGCGGGGACCCGGCCGACCACCACGTGTGGCGGGTGGGCGTCCTGCGGGAGCCGGAGAGCCGGGGCACCTCCTCCCACGTCCACGAGCGGCTGCGGCCCGGGGACGTGGTGCGGGTGCGCGGGCCGCGCAACAACTTCCCGCTGGTCGACTCGCCCCGCTACCTGTTCATCGCCGGCGGCATCGGCATCACGCCGATCCTGCCGATGATCCGCGCCGCGGAGGCCGCCGGCGCGGACTGGCGGCTCGTCTACGGCGGCCGACAGCGGGCCTCGATGGCCTTCCTCGACGAGCTGGCGGAGCACGGCGACCGGGTGACCGTCTGCCCGCAGGACGAGACCGGGTTGCTCGACCTCGACGGGCTGCTGGGCACGCCGCAGGCGGGCACCCGCGTGTACTGCTGCGGCCCGGAGCCGCTGCTGGCCGCCGTCGAGCAGCGGTGCGCCGCCTGGCCGGCCGGTGCGTTGCACGTCGAGCGGTTCGCGGCCAGGCCGTTGACCGAGCCGGTGCGGTCGGAGGCGTTCGAGGTCGTCCTCGAGCGGAGCGAGCTGACCCTCACCGTGCCGCCGGATCGCTCGATCCTGTCGGTCGTCGAGGAGGCCGGGATCGGGGTGCTGTCCTCCTGCACGGAGGGCACGTGCGGCACCTGCGAGACCGCCGTCCTCGCAGGCAGGCCCGACCACCGGGACTCGGTCCTCAGCGACGAGGAGAGGGAGGCGAACGACTGCATGATGATCTGCGTCTCCCGCGCCCGGGACGACCGCCTGGTCCTGGACCTGTAGTCGGCCCCCTCACCGCCCGGCGCGGCCGTCTCCGCGGGAACGGCCGCTCCAGCGAGGCGGGGCGGTGGTGCTCCGGACGACGAGCCGGGGCGGGACCACGAGCTCACGCTGCTCGACGGGGACCCCGTCCAGCCGGTCGAGGGCCCGCCGCACGGCCAGCGCGGTCAGCCGCTCGACGTCCTGGGCGACGGAGGTGAGGTCGACCGACGACAGCCGGGCGATCCGGCTGTCGTCGTACCCGACCACGCTGACGTCCCCGGGCACGGTGCGCCCCGCCCGGCGGAGGACGTCGAGCAGGCCCAGGGCGCACCGGTCGTTGAAGACCGTGACCGCACCGGGCAGGGGCCCGGCCAGGAGGGTGCGCGCCGCGGCGGCGCCGTCGTCCTCGGTGAGCCCGCCGGGCAGGACGCGTGGGGTGAGGCCGTGCCGGCGGACTGCCTCGCGGTAGCCCCGCCGACGCTCGGCGGCGCCCGGTGCCCGACCGCCGTCGACGTGCACCACGTCACAGTGGCCGAGCCCGACCAGGTGGTCCAGCGCCAGGTGCATGCCCTCGTCGTCGGCGGTCCGGACGACGTCGACCGCGGCGGACCGCACGGACCGGGCGACGACCACCACGGGCAGGCGGGTGGCGAGGCCGCTCAGGTGCGCGGTGGGCGACGAGGGCCCGAGCAGCACCAGCGCCTCGCAGCGGTCCCGCAGCAGGCTGTCGACCGCTCGCTGCTCGCCGCGTCCCGGCGTGACGGCGCTCAGCGCCAGCTCGTACCCGGCCTGTTCCGCGGCGTCGTACAACCCGGCCAGCAGGTCGCCGTGGAAGGCGTGCTGGACCCCGAAGACGACCCCGAGCAGCCGGCTGCGGGAGCTGCGGAGCAGGCGGGCGCGGGCGTCGGGCCGGTAGCCGAGCTCGTCCGCGGCGCGCCGCACCCGCTCGCGGGTCGCGACGCTGGCCCCGGGCACGTCGCGCATGACGATCGACACGAGGGCGGTGGAGACGCCGGCCCGGGCGGCGACGTCGGCCAGGGTCGGCCTCCGGTCGGGTCCGGCAGGGGGCACCCGGCCAGCCTAGCGTCGGACACAGTAGAACGTTCTAGAGACATCCCCTTGACGGAGGAGGCGCCGGACGTCAGGCTGAGGCGGTCTAGAACGTTCTAGGGCTGGGAGATCGCGATGGGGACCGTGGCGACGAACGGGACCGTGGGGGTGGCCCTGATCGGGTCGGGGCGGATGGGCGCCTTCCACGCGGAGACGCTCGCCCTGCGGCTGCCGCACGCGCGGCTGGCCGCCGTGGCCGACCCCGCGCCGGGTGCCGCCGAGCGGCTGACCGGTGCGCTCGGTGCCGGCCGGGCGTACACCGACGTGGCCCAGCTGTGGGACGACCCGGACGTCGACGCGGTCGTCATCGCCGCGCCGGCCCGGTCGCACGCCGACCTGGTGGTGGCCGCCGCGGGCGCCGGGCGGCACGTCTTCTGTGAGAAGCCGATGGCGGTCACCCTCCCGGACGCCGACCGCGCGATCGACGCGGCCCGCGCCGCAGGCGTGGTCCTGCAGGTCGGGTTCAACCGCCGGTTCGCCGCCGACTGGCGGGGCGCCCGCGCGCTGCTGGACGCCGGCACGCTGGGCACCCCGCGGCTGCTGCGTTCGCTGACCCGCGACCCCGGCGGCTTCGACCCCGCGCGCGTGCTGCCGGACACGATCTTCCTCGAGACGCTCATCCACGACTTCGACACCCTGCGCTTCCTGCACCCGGGCGCCGAGGCGGTCGAGGTGTACGCCGTGGCCGACGCGCTGGTCGAACCGGGCTGGCGGGACCGCGGCCTGCTGGACACCGCGGTGGTCACGGTCCGCTTCGACGACGGCGCGACGGCGGTGGCCGAGGCGTGCTTCGAGGCGTCCTACGGCTACGACGTCCGCGGCGAGGTCCTCGGCTCCGGCGGGATGGCGACCATGGGTGACGGGCGGCGCACCGGACTGGCCTTCTCCGGGCCCGCCGGCCGGCTGGTCGAGACGGTCCGGGGCGACCAGGAGCTGTTCCCCGGCGCGTACACCGCCGAGCTGGGCGCCTTCGTCGAGGCCGTCCGCGCCGGTGCCCCGGCCCCGGTGACCGGGGAGGACGCCCGCGCGGCGCTGGCCATCGCGCTGGCAGCCGCGGAGTCGGTGCGCTCCGGCCGCCCGGTGCGGATCGACGAGGTGGAGAAGTGACGGCGTACCGCCTGGCCGCGTCGGCGGAGATGCTCTTCCTCGACCTGCCGTTCGCCGAGCGGGTGCGGCGGATCGCCGACCTCGGCTTCGAGGTGGAGATCTGGGACTGGACGGCGAAGGACGTCGACGGGCTGGCCGCCAGCGGCGCGACGTTCTCCTCGATGACCGGCTACGTCACCGGCACCCTGGCCGACCCCGACGGCGCCGCGGAGCTGCTGCGCACGGCCGAGCAGTCCCTCGCCGTCGCCGAGCGGCTGGACTGCCCGCGGCTGAACGTGCACGGGACCGGGCTCGACGGCCGGGGCCTGCCCGTCGTCCCCGCCGAGGTGGTGACCCCGGCGATGTGGCTCGCCGCCGCCCGCACGCTGGAGCGGCTGGCCGCGCTGGGGGAGCGGGCCGGGCGGGTCTTCACCCTGGAGAACCTCAACACCGCCGTCGACCACCCGGGCACGCCGTTCGCCCGCGCCGCCGACACGATCGCGTTGGTGGAGGCGGTGGGCAGCCCGCACCTGCGGCTCAACCTCGACCTGTACCACGCCCAGATCGGCGAGGGGAACCTGATCGAGCTGGTGCAGCGGGCGCTGCCGCTGGCTGGGGAGGTCCAGGTGGCCGACGTCCCCGGCCGGTGCGAGCCGGGCACGGGGGAGATCTCCCACCCGGCGATCGCCGCCGCCCTGGCGCGGCTCGGCTACGACGGCGTCGTCGCCCTGGAGGGCTGGGCGTCGGGCGACCCGGTCGCGGCGTTGGAGGGCTTCCGCGCCGCCTACGCCCCGGCCGCCTGACCCCGGCGCCCCGCTGCCCGGGTCAGGCGCTGCCGGCCTCCCGCGGGGTGCTGGGGATGGCCTCCTCTGCAGCTGGCGCAGGAGGAGCGGCCGGAGGCGTGTCCCGGGGCAGGATCGCCGGCGGTCGCACCGGGCCGGTGCGGTCGGCGGCGACGTCCTGCCGCGCCGTGTCGAGGGCGATGATCCGGTTGCCGCGGTTGTGGGACAGCCACAGCGCGCGGGCCCAGGTGTAGATGGCGCCGAGCCGGTTGCCCCAGCCCACCAGGTACATCACGTGGATGAAGACCCACATGACGTAGGCCAGGAAGCCGGTCACCTTCACCCCGAAGGCGTCCGCGACCGCCGAGCGGTAGCCGATCGTGGCCATGGTGCCCTTGTCGAAGTACCGGAACGGCGGCGTCTGGCGGCCGGTGAGACGGTCCTTGATGACCCGGGCGACGTACTTGCCCTCCTGGATGGCCGGCTGGGCCACCCCGGGCAGCTTGTCCAGCGACGCCATGTCGCCGATGGCGAAGACCTCGGGATGTCCCGGCACGGTGCAGTCGGGACCCACCGGGATCCGGCCGGCCCGGTCGGTCTCGACGCCGGCCTCGTCGGCGAGCACCCGGGCCAGCGGCGAGGCCTGGACCCCGGCGGCCCAGATGCGGGTGCGCGTCCGGATCGTCTCGAGCCCGTCCGGTCCCTTGACCGTGATGGACTCGTGGTCCATGTCGACGGCCAGGGTGTTCAGCCGTACCTCCACCCCCATCTCCTCCAGGCGCTTCTTGGTGTACGCCTGGAGCTTGGGCGCGAAGGGGGGTAGGACGGCCCCGGCCCCCTCCAGCAGGATGATCCGGGCCTGGCGGGTGTCCACGGAGCGGTAGTCCCGGGGCAGGACCGTGTGGGCCAGCTCCGCGATCTGCCCGACGAGCTCGACGCCCGTCGGCCCGGCCCCGACCACCACGAACGTCAACCACTCCGCCCGCTCGGCGGGGTCGGTGGCGATCTCGGCCATCTCGAACTTGGCCAGGATCCCGTCGCGCAGGTACCGGGCGTCCTCGATGGTCTTCATGCCCGGGGCGTACTCGGCCAGCTGGTCCTTGCCGAAGTAGGAGTGCGTCGCCCCGGCCGCGACGACGAGGGTGTCGTACGGCAGGTCGAGCTCCCGCCCGTCCGGTGCCCGGGCGCTGACCACCCGGCGGTCCAGGTCGAGGTCCTGCACGTCCGCGAGCAGCACGCGGGCGTTGCGCTCCCGCTTGGTCACGCTGCGCAGCGCCGGCGCGATGAGTCCGGGGGGCAGGATGCCCGTCGCCACCTGGTACAGCAGCGGCTGGAAGAGGTGGTGGTTGGCCCGGTCCACCAGCGTCACGTCGACGTCGGCGCGGTCGAGGGCGCGGGTGGCGTTGAGCCCGGCGAAGCCGCCCCCCACGACGACGACCCGGTGCCTGCCGGTCGTGTGTGCTCCCATGGCGCCACCCCCTGGTGCCGGGCCGCTGAGGGGCTCGGGCCCCTCCTCGGCCGCCGGCTCGTCGTGTCCCGCGGTGGACCCCGGCGGGTGTGTCCCGCGGCGGCGGACCGGCCCGGAGTCTAGGGCGTCGGCCCCCTGGTCAGCACCCGGCGACGACCGGCGCCGCCCGCGCGGGCGGACTGGGCGGTCCGGATCACCTCTCGACTAAGTCTTAATGTCCTGACATAGTCGTGGTGACATTCGCCACGCCGGCTCGCCTGCCACCCACGGAGGGTCCGCCATGCCGCTCGTCCGCATCGACGTCGTCGAGGGTCGCCGCACCCCCGACGAGCTCCGCCTCCTGGCCGACACGGTCCAGGAGGTGATGCTCGACGTGTTCGCCGCACCGCCCGGAGACCGGTACCAGGTGATCACCGAGCACCGCCCCGGGCAGCTGATCTGCGAGGACACCGGCCTGGGCATCGAGCGCACCGACGACCTCGTCGTCCTGCAGGTCTTCCAGCAGGGGCGCTCGGAGGACCAGAAGCGGGCGCTCTACGCCGGGCTGGCGCGACGGCTGGAGGAGGCCGCCGGCCTGCGATCCAACGACCTCATCGTCTCCGTCGCCTCGAACACCCGAGAGGACTGGTCCTTCGGCCTGGGGCGCGCCCAGTTCCTCGAGGGCGACCTCTGAAGAAGGACCCCGTCCACCCACCCTCCGCACGCTCAGGGTGGGACCCGGGACGGGGCCGCCCGTCCTCCGTCCCGCTCGTCCACGTCCCCAGGAGGGAGCACGTGTCCGCACCCGCGCCGTCGAGCGCGCCGACGTCCGGTGCCGTCCCGGTGGCCGGCGCGGGATCAGCCGACGTCCTCCCGGGACAGCGCCCCGGCCCCCTGACCGGCCGGCGACCGGCGGGCGATGCGCAGCCGCTGTCCCGCCGTCACGGCGGCACGCCGCGCCCGGGAGGGGTCGGCGGCCCGCCGCGCCGGCGACCGGTCGACCGCCGCGAACTCCTCCACCATCCGGTCGATGGTCGCCAGCAGGGTCGAGTTGAGCTCCCAGAGACCCGAGTGGCTGCGCGGGTCCCCGATGAGCAGGTCCTGCATCAGCGCCCGGCCACTGCGCAGCGCCTCGAGCGCCCCGGCCAGCCGGTCCGGTCCGGCGTCGTCGTGGGCCCCGTCGTCGTGGGCCCCGTCGTCGTGGGCCCCGTCGTCGTCCCGGGCCTCCGTGACCAGCACGCGACCGAACTCGCGGACCACGTTGCCCATGCGTTCGAGGAGGCTCGCCACGGTGCGGCGGACGATGTCGGCGTACCCGGGGTCCTCCTCGACGCCGGTCCGTTCCCGCGTGGCGTCGTCGATCGCCCGGAACAGGGTGCGCAGCGACACGGAGGCGTGCTCGAGGGCGTCCAGGCCGGTCCGCGTCCCCCCGCCCACCGGCGGGACCCGCAGTGCGCGGACGTTGAGCCGGCGGCTCTCCTCGGCGTGGGCCAGCGCCCGGTCGACCCGCGGGGCGTGCCGGTTGAGCCGGCGGGCGTCCTCCAGCCAGCGGGTCGACTGCTCCGGCGTCACGGGGCCGGCGCGCAGGGTCGAGGCCGCGTCGTGCAGGAGGCAGGCGATCTCGTCGGCGAACCTCTCCAGCGCCTGCGTGGCGTACCGGGTCTGCACCGCCGGCGGGAAGACCACGTTGACCAGCACGCCGACGGCCGCCCCGATGAGCGTCTCGACCACGCGGCCGGCACCGACGGACTCCGCGCCCGACGCGCCGAGCACCAGCATGGCGCTGATCGGGACCTCCACCAGGTGCGGACCCAGGCGGAGCAGCTGACCGACCAGGATCGACGCCGCGACCAGCGCCGCCAGGCTCCACCAGGTGAGCCCGACGACGGCGGCGAACAGCACCGCCAGGGCCACCCCGGACACGACGCTCAGCACCCGCTGGACACCGTTGACCAGGGTGCTGCTCAGCGTGGCCTGCACCACCAGCAGTGCGGTGAGCGCGGCGATCAGGGGCGGCGGGGTGTGCAGCCCGGCCGCCTGTGCGACGAGGAAGGCGGCGACCGTCGCCCCCGTCATGCGGGCCGCACGGAAGGCGGCCGTGCGGCCCCGTCCGCGGACCAGGCGGACCAGTGCGGCGGCGCGACCTCGGACGGGTCGCCCGACCCGTCGGCGCCAGGGAGTCACCGGTCCATCCTCGGTGGTGCTGGGGGCTGCGGCGCACCGGCTCGCCGCGGGGGAACCGCGCCGCACGGGCAGCCGGGGGCCGGGCCGTGACCGCCCCGGGACCGCGCCGCGGGGCGCCGGACCGGCGGGCCTGGATCCTGACCACGCTGCAGACCGTCGGCTTCCTGTCCGTCGCCGACCTGGCCCGGCAGCTCAGGGTCTCCCAGATGACGATCCGGCGGGACCTGCACGACCTGCAGGCGACCGGCCGGGTGCGGCTGGTCCACGGCGGGGCCAGCCTCGCTCCGCGGGAACTGCGGCGGGCCGCGTTCCCGGAGGCCGAGCACACCGAGGACCAGGAGCGGGTCGCGCAGCACGCCGCCGGCCTGGTCGGCAGCCGGGACACCGTCGCCGTCGACGCCGGCCCGATGGGCGTGGCGATCGCCCGGGCCCTGCCGGGGTCCTTCACCGGCTGCGTGATCACCCACTCGATGCCCGCGCTGGCGTTCCTCACCCGGGAGCGCGCGGGGCGGGTGGTCGCGCTGGGCGGCGAGTACCTCCCGGCGCGGTCGGCCTTCCTGGGGCCGACGACGGAGGCCGCGCTCGCCCAGCTGCGGGCGCGGACCTTCTTCGTGTCGCCGGCCGCCGTCGACTCCCGCGGCCTGTACGCGCAGTCGCCGGCGGAGGCCAGCGTGCAGCGCCGGCTCATGGACATCGCCGACGAGGTCGTCCTCGTCGTCACCCGCGAGGTGTTCGAGACCTCCGCGCCGGCACTCACCGGGGCGCTGGACCGGCTGACGGCGGTGGTCTGCGACCGCCGGCCACCCGCCGGGCTCGACGCCGCGCTGGGACGGCTGGGGGTGGTCGCTCATGTCGTCGGCGCCTGAGCGCTCGGGTCCGGCCAGCACTCGTCGCCGGGTCCTCTTCCGGCGTCGCGCGCCCTGAACCGGGATGTGCGACATGCACCCGCGAATGTGCGATCCCGAACACGCACGCGTCTTGCAACCCGCCATTCTGCCCGCTTAGCGTCGCCGATCGAAGAACGGCGGGAGCTGGGCGTGCCACCGCTCTGTCAGTCATTCCGCATCCCAGGCCGTACCCGGCCTGATCCCGAGAAGAGGCGCCAATGTCGGCGATGCACTCCTCCCACGGCGGCCACTCCGGCGGGACGTCCGCCGGTGCGCAGCGCTCACCTGCGAACAACCGCTTCCTCATCAAGCTGACCGTCATCTCCACGCTCGGCGGCCTGCTGTTCGGCTACGACACCGGGGTCATCTCCGGTGCCCTCCTGTACATGGGCGAGGACCTGAACCTCACCCCGCTCAGCGAGGCGGTCGTGGTCAGCTCCCTGCTGTTCCCGGGGGCTGCGTTCGGCGCCCTCCTCGGCGGCAAGCTCGCCGACGCCCTCGGCCGCAAGGGCAGCCTGCTGGTCTGCGCGGGGCTGTTCCTGTTCGGTGCCCTGATCTGCGCGATCGCGCCCAACGTGGTGGTCATGACCATCGGCCGGATCCTGCTCGGCTTCGGCGTCGGCGCCGCCGCGGTGACCTGCCCGCTCTACCTGGCCGAGATGGCACCCGTCGACCGGCGCGGGCGAATGGTGACGATCAACGAGCTGATGATCGTGACCGGCCAGTTCCTCGCCTTCGCCATGAACGCGCTGCTGGACGCGGTCATCCAGGACCCGCACGTCTGGCGGTGGATGCTCGGCGTCGCCACCATCCCCGCGGTGGCCCTGTTCGTCGGGATGTTCTTCCTCCCGGACTCGCCCCGCTGGTACGCCGTGCGCGGGCGGCTCGACCAGAGCCGGCGCGTCCTCGAGCTCGGCCGTGCCCCGGCGGAGGCGGCCGAGGAGTACACCATCATCGCCTCGCACGCCCAGCGCGACGTCAGCGAGGACAAGGGCGCGGCCATGCGCGACCTGCGGGCCTACCCGTGGATGCGCCGGATCCTGTGGATCGGCTGCGGCCTGGCCACCATCCAGCAGGCGACCGGCATCAACACGGTGAACTACTACGCACCGACCATCCTCGAGTCGACCGGCCTGGGGGCGAGCGCATCGCTGATCCTGACCATCACCGTCGGGGTCGTGGCGATCATCGGGACCGTCCTGGGCATCGTCCTCATCGGGCGGCACAACCGCCGACCCCTGCTGCTCACCGGGTTCACCGGGGTCGCGGCCGGGCACGCCGTCCTCGCCCTGTCGTTCCTGCTCCCCGAGTCGGCGTTCCGGAGCTACCTGATCCTGGCGGCGATGCTGCTGGTCGTCTTCTTCGTGCAGACGTTCATCGGCACGCTGGTGTGGCTGCTGCTCTCGGAGATCTTCCCGATGACGATCCGGGGCTTCGCGATGGGGATCGCGGTGTTCGTGCTCTGGACGGTGAACGCGGCGATCTCCTTCGCTTTCCCGCCGCTGGTCGCCGCGCTGGGCGCGACCCCGACCTTCGGGCTCTTCGCGCTGATCAACGTCGGTTCGTGGCTCTTCGCCAGGAAGTTCGCCCCCGAGACCCGCGGCCGCACGCTCGAGGAGCTCGAGGACGACTTCCGGACGCACGACGCCGCGCACCTCGTCCACGAGGCCCCGGCCGGCGTCCGGGGCGGCTGAGCACCCCGGCCCCACAGGCGCCCGCCACCCCCGGTCCTCCCCGGGGGTGGCGGGCGCCGGCGCGTCCGGGGCCGGTCGGACCACCCGGGGGAAGGGGCGGACGACGAGCCGCTCCTCCACCGACCGGCCGTCGAGCACCAGCCGCGCGCGCCGGACGCCGGAGCTCTGCGGCGGCGTGACCGGGTCGCCGGCCACCGTCCGCCGGAAGGCCTCCCTGGCCTCCTCGGGCGTCGGGTGGGCCTCCTACTGCGGCGGGCCCAGGGGCTCGACGCGGTGCGGGTGCCGGGCGTCGTCCGGGGACGGCACCGGCGCCTCCGGGACGACGGCGGACAGCCGTGGCCGTCCCAGGGACGCACGTGCCGGTGCGCCGGACGCCGAGCCGGTCGCAGGTGCCGGTGGCCGGCTCGGCCCCCAGCACCTCCGGCTCCCGGCACTGCTCGAGGACCGGGTGCAGATGCAGGCCGAGCTCCACCCGGGGGTGGGACCGCTGGTCCGCCACGGCCCTCCCCCCAGACACGACCACGGCGCGGTGACCACCCCGGAGGCCCGGACGGTGGTCACCGCGCCGTGATCGCGGTGCGGTGTGTGGACTAGGCGTTCTGCGGGAAGCCGAGGTTCAGGCCGCCGTGGCTGGGGTCGAGCCAGCGGCTGGTGATGACCTTGCCCCGGGTGAAGAAGTGCACGCCCTCGGCCCCGTGGGCGTGCGTGTCGCCGAAGAGGCTGTTCTTCCAGCCGCCGAAGGAGTAGTAGGCCATCGGCACCGGGATCGGCACGTTGATGCCGATCATCCCGACCTGCACCTCGTGCTGGAACCGCCGGGCGGCGCCGCCGTCGTTGGTGAAGATGGCGGTGCCGTTGCCGTACTCGTTGCGGTTGATCAGCTCGACGGCGTGCTCGTAGGTGTCCACCCGCAGCACCGACAGCACCGGGCCGAAGATCTCGTCGGTGTAGACGCTCATGCCCGGTTCGACGTGGTCGACCAGGGTCGGGCCGAGCCAGAACCCGTCCTCGGCGCCGTCGGGGGTCACCTCGCGGCCGTCGACGACGAGCTTGGCGCCCTCCTTCTCGCCGGCCTCGACGTAGGACTCGACCCGGTCGCGGTGCCGCTTGCTGATCAGCGGGCCCATGTCGCAGCCCTTGCGACCGTCGCCGGTGCGCAGGGTGTGGGTCCGCTCGGCGATGCGCGCGACCAGGTCGTCGCCCACCCCGCCGACGGCGACCACCGCGCTGATCGCCATGCACCGCTCGCCGGCCGAGCCGAACCCGGAGTTCACGGCCGCGTCGGCGGCGAGGTCCAGGTCGGCGTCGGGCAGCACGACCATGTGGTTCTTCGCCCCGCCCAGGGCCTGCACCCGCTTGCCGTGCCGGGTGCCGGTCTCGTAGACGTACTGGGCGATCGCGGTGGACCCGACGAAGGACACCGACTGGATGTCGGGGTGCTCCAGCAGCCGGTCGACGGCGACCTTGTCGCCCTGCACGACGTTGAAGACGCCGTCGGGCAGCCCGGCCTCCTTCCACAGCTCCGCCATCCACAGCGACGCCGAGGGGTCCTGCTCGCTGGGCTTGAGGACGACGGTGTTGCCGGTGGCGATCGCGATGGGGAAGAACCACATCGGCACCATCGCCGGGAAGTTGAACGGGCTGATGATCGCGACCGGGCCGAGCGGCTGGCGCACCGAGTGCACGTCGACGTTGGTCGAGGCGTTCTCGGTGAACCCGCCGCGGACCAGCGAGGGCACGCCGCAGGCGTACTCCACGACCTCCTGGCCGCGGGAGACCTCGCCGAGGGCGTCGTCGAGGACCTTGCCGTGCTCGGCGGTGATGATCGCGGCCAGCTCGGGCTTGCGGGCGTTGAGCAGCTCGCGGAAGCGGAACAGCACCGCGGTGCGCTTGGCCAGCGAGGTGTCGCGCCAGCCCGGGAAGGCGGCCGAGGCGGCGGCGACCGCGGCGTCGACCTCCTCGACGCTGGCCAGCGCGACCGCGCCGGTGACCTCGCCGGTCGCCGAGTCGGTCACCTCGCCGGTGCGGCCACTGGCGCCCTCGCGGCGGGCGCCCTCGATCCAGTGCGGGATGTGCGTGGGCATGGTGGGCCTCTCTCAGGGGGCGGTGTCGTCGGGCAGCGGGGTCTGCGGGAAGTTCGGCCGGGAGGTGCCGGCGTCGGGTCCGGCCGCGTCGGCGTCGGGGAGCGTCCCGGCGGGGAAGTGCTTGCCGACCAGCCGGCGGATCGCGTCGAGCATGCGGATGCCGGACTCGCGGGCCTGGTCGTCCCAGCCGAAGACGCAGGTGGTCAGGACGCCGTCGAAGCCGATCCCCGCCAGCGCGGCGAAGGCCTCGTCGGCGTCCACGTCGCCGCGCCCGAGCTCCATGTGCTGGTGGACGCGGGTGGTGTTGCCCGGCGGGTTGGTGATGTAGCGCAGCCCGTCGGAGGCTCGGTGGTCCATCGAGTCGGCCACGTGCACGTGGGTGAGCAGCTCGCCGGCGTTCGCGATGATCCCGGCCGCGTCGTCGCCCTGGTGGAACGTGTGCGGCATGCAGTACAGGAAGGACACGCACGGGGAGTCGATGCCGCGGATCATGTCGAGCGCCGGGAGGCCGAGCTCGATGAAGTCGTCCGGGTGGGGTTCGAGCGCGAGCCTGACGCCCTCCCGCTCGAAGACCGGCAGCAGCTCCTCCATCGACCGCCAGAACATCGCCTCGGCGAGCTCCGGTGCCTCGGGGCGGCCGTTGAACTCGGAGTTCATCGTGTCCACGCCGAGTTCGACGCAGATCTCGATCGCCCGCTTCCAGTAGCGGACGGCGGCCTGGCGCTCCACCTCGCCGGGGCCCGACCAGCGCATGACCGGCAGCAGCGAGGTGACGCCCACGCCGGCGTCTGCCAGCCGGGACCGGAACGCCCGGACGGTGGCGGTGTCCACCCGCGGGTGCTTGAAGAACGGGATGAAGTCTTCGCGGGGCGAGAGCTCGATCCACTCGTAGCCCATGCCGGCGACGACGTCGGGCAGCTCCAGCAGGGGGACGGTGCGCAGCATCTGCGGGTCGAGGGCGATCCTCATGACTGCGTGCCCCCCCGCGCCTCCAGCCGGACCTCGGTGCGCCGGCCGGAGCGCAGCGCCTCCACGCCGGCGGCGCACACCGCCTGGGCGGCGTACCCGTCCCACGCGCCCGGGCCGTCGACCTCGCCGCGGCGGGCGGCGTCCACCCAGCGCTGCAGCTCGATGTCGTAGGCCCGGCCGAAGCGCTGCCGGAAGTCCGGGGCGATGCCGGTCGACCGGGTCGCCCCCGCCTGCCCGCCGGACGTGCGCACCAGCCCGGCGTCCAGGCCGATCATCGCGCTGCCGTCCTCGCCGACCACCTCGGTGCGCACCTCGTAGCCGACGCCGGTGCTGACGAAGCACTCGACGTCGACCATCCGGCCACCGGTGGTCTCGAACAGCACCAGCAGCGGGTCGGACTGGCCCTCGACGGCGCGGCGGGTCGCCCGCGGCCGCAGCACGGTCACCGCGGCGATCTCCTCGTCGAGCAGGAACCGGGCGACGTCGACCTCGTGCACCACCGAGTCGTTGACCATCATCTCGCTGGTGAAGTGCGGCGGGACGGCGGCGTTGCGGTGGGCGCAGTGCGCGACCAGCGGCTCCCCGAGACCGCCCGCGTCGATGAGCGCCTTGAGCTCCGCGTACTCGGGGTCGAAGCGGCGCATGAAGCCGACCTGGACCAGCCGGCGGCCGGTGCGGGCGGTGTACTCGTCCTCGGCCCGCACCAGGGCCAGGGAGCTGGCGGCCTCCATGGTCAGCGGCTTCTCGCACAGCACCGGCTTGCCCCGCTCGATGCAGGCGAGCACCTGCTCCTCGTGGAACTGGCCGGGGGTGGCGATCAGGACGGCGTCGACGTCGTCGTCGGCGATGGCGGCCAGCGGGTCGCCGATCACCCGGCAGCCGGGCACGGTGGCGGCCACCTGCTCGGCCTTCTCGGTGAAGGCGTCGCTGACCGCGACGACCTGGGCGCCGGAGATCCGGCTGTAGAGGCGGGCGACGTGGTCGGCGCCCATCATCCCGACGCCCAGGACGGCGACCCGCAGCTCGCGGGCGGGGACGTCGGCGAGGTCCGGGAGCGCCCCGGCGCGGGTCTCTGCGGTGGTCACGCCCGGTCCTCCTGGGGGGTGGCGGTCTTGGGGGCGCCGATCTGCAGCGACGGGAAGCCGCAGCTGCCGATGTAGCGGTGGGTGCGCTGGGCGATGGGGAAGGGCACGTCCGGCGGGCACGGGTACAGGTCGTGCTCGACGATCGCGAAGACGTCGAGCCCGTGCGCCTCGATCGCCTCGAACAGCGGCGGATAGGCCGGGACGCCGTTCGGCGGCTCGGTCATCGCGCCCATCGGCACCGCGGCCGCCCAGGTGATGTCCTCGGCCAGGACGCGGTCGATGACGGCCGGGTCGACCTGCTTGAGGTGCAGGTAGCCGATCCGCTCGGGGTACTTGTCGATCAGCTCGAGGTTGTCGCCGCGGTAGTAGCTGACGTGCCCGGTGTCCAGGCACAGCGGCACGTACTGCGGGTCGGTGTCGGCCAGGAACCGCTCGATGTCGCGCTGCCACCCCACGTGCGTCTCCGCGTGCGGGTGGAAGGCGATCGACAGGCCGTACTCCTCCTGCACCGCCCTGCCCAGCTGGGTCACCCCCGTCGTCTTCGCCTCCCACTGCTCGGGGGTGAGGTCGCGGGACTCGACGTCGGCGCCGGTCTTCTGGTCGCGGAAGGTGTCGGGGATGACCACCACGTGGGTGCCGCCCATGGCCTGGGTCAGCGCGGCGACGTCCTTGACCTGGCTCCACACCGCGTCCCAGGAGTCGGGGCGGTGCAGGTGCTCGAACACGGTGCCGGCGGACACCTGCAGGCCCCGGGCGGCCAGCTCGTCGGACAGCCGTGCTGCGTCGGTGGGCAGGTAGCCGTAGGGACCCAGCTCGATCCACTCGTAGCCGCAGGCGCTGACCTCGTCGAGGAAGCGCTGCCACGGCACCTGGGCCGGGTCGTCGGGGAACCAGACGCCCCAGGAGTCGGGTGCCGACCCGACCCGGATCCGGCTGCGGCTGGACTGCCGGCTGGTCTGGTCGGCAGCCGCGGCGTTCTGCACGGTCATCTCTTCTCTCTTCCGGAGGGGGCGGGCGGATCAGGACGGGGAGGTGCCGCGCTCGGACGGCGCGAGGTAGGCGGGCCGCTGGACGGCCTTCCAGCGGTCGTAGACCGCGCGGGCGTCCTGGGTGCTCTGCAGCGTGGAGACCTCGCCGACCGGCACGTCCCACCAGGACTCGCTGGAGGGGGCGTCGACCAGCGGGTCGGTCTCGACGTGCACGACCGTCGTCCGGTCGCTGGCCTTGGCCTTGCGCAGCGCGGCCTCGAAGCTCGGCCCGTCCTGGGCGACGAGCACGTCGACGCCCAGGCTGGCGGCGTTGGCGGCGAGGTCGACGGGCAGCACGTCGCCGTCGAGCCGTCCGGACGCCGAGCGGTAGCGGTAGCGGGTGCCGAAGCGCTGGGACCCGAGCTGCTCGGACAGCGCGCCGATCGAGGCGAAGCCGTGGTTCTGCACCAGGACGACGACGATCTTGACGCCCTCCTGGACGGCGGTGACCAGCTCGGTCGGCATCATCAGGTAGGAGCCGTCGCCGATCATCACGAAGACGTCGCGGTCGGGGCTGGCCATCCGGATGCCGATGCCGCCGGGGATCTCGTAGCCCATGCACGAGTAGCCGTACTCGACGTGGTAGCCCTTGCGGTCGCGGACCCGCCACATCTTGTGCAGGTCGCCGGGCATCGACCCGGCGGCGCAGACGACGACGTCCCGCGGGGCGGAGACCTCGTTGACGATGCCGATGACCTCGTTCTGCGTGAGCCGGCCGCCCTCGCCGGCGCTGGGCACCTCCGGGTGGTAGGCGGCCTCGACGGTGGCCTCCCACGCGGCGGCGAGCTCCGCGGCGCGGGTGCGGTACGCGTCGTCGACCGACCAGCCGGCCAGCGCGTCGGTGAGCGCGGTCAGCGTCTCCCGGGCGTCGGCCTGGATGCCGACGCCGGCGTGCTTGACGGCGTCCAGGGCGGCGACGTTGACGTTGACGAACCGCACCCCGGGGTCGTTGAAGGCGGTGTGCGAGGCGGTGGTGAAGTCCTGGTAGCGGGTGCCGATCCCGATGACGACGTCGGCCTCGCGGGCCAGGGCGTTGGCCGCCGTCGTCCCGGTGGAGCCGATGGCGCCCACCGACTGCGGGTGGTCGTAGGGCAGGGCGCCCTTGCCGGCCTGGGTCTGCCCGACCGGGATGCCGGTGGCGCTGACGAACGCGTCGAGGGCCTCGGTGGCCTGCGAGTAGATGACCCCGCCGCCGGCCACGATCAGCGGCCGGCGGGCCGAGCGGATGACGTCGACCGCGCGCTGCAGGGCGGCCGGCTCCGGCAGCGGCCGGCCCACGTGCCAGGTGCGCTCGGCGAACAGCTCGACCGGCCAGTCGAACGCCTCGGCCTGCACGTCCTGCGGGAAGCAGAGGGTGACCGCGCCGGTCTCGGCCGGGTCGGTGAGCACCCGCATCGCGCCGAGCAGCGCGCCGGGCAGCTGCTCGGGCCGCCAGATGCGGTCGAAGTAGCGCGACACCGGCCGGAAGGCGTCGTTGACGGTCACGTCGCCGCTGTCGGGCCGCTCCAGCTCCTGCAGCAGCGGGCCGGCCGAGCGGGTCGCGAAGGTGTCGGCCGGCAGCAGCAGCACCGGCAGCCGGTTGATGGTCGCCAGCGCGGCGCCGGTGAGCATGTTGGTCGAGCCGGGGCCGACGCTCGTGGAGACCGCCCAGGTCTGCAGCCGGTCCCTGGCCCGGGCGTAGGCGACGGCGGTGTGCACGACGGCCTGCTCGTTGCGGCCCAGCACGTAGGGGAGGGCGCCGGGCTCGTCGATCTCGGCCTGCAGCAGCGCCTGGCCCAGCCCGGCGACGTTGCCGTGGCCGAAGATGCCGAAGCAGCCGGCGAACAGCCGCTGCCGCTGCCCGTCGCGCTCGGTGTGCTGCTGCGCCAGGAAGCGGACGACGGCCTGGGAGACGGTCAGCCGCACGGTCTCGGTGCGTGCCGGGGGTGGGTACTCGCTCACGGTCGGGGGGCTCCGTTCTCGTCGGTGCCGGCGGGGGAGTGCAGGGGGAGGCGGGGGTCGACCGGCTCGTCGGCCCAGGTGCCGCGGATCCAGGTGTGCGCGGGGTCGTCGACGATCCGCCAGGCGCGCTCGTCCCCGGGGCCGGCCATGACGTTGAGGTAGTAGAGGTCGTGACCCGGGGCGGCGATCGAGGGACCGTGCCAGCCGTGGGGGATGAGCACCACGTCGCGGTCGCGCACCTCGGCCAGCACGTCGATGGGCCGCTCGGGGGTCCCGTAGACCCGCTGGTAGGCCAGGCCCGGCTGGCCCTGCGGTCCGGCGGCGACCTCGAAGTAGTAGATCTCCTCGAGCTCGCTCTCCACGTCGGAGGTCTCGTCGTGCTTGTGCGGCGGGTACGACGACCAGTTGCCGCCGGGGGTGATGACCTCGCAGGCGATGATCGCGTCCGCCTCGAAGACGTCGGCGGTGGCGAAGTTGTTCACCTGGCGGCTGCACCGGCCGGCGCCGCGCAGCTCCACCGGCACGTCCGCGGCGGGGCCGTAGCGGACCGGCAGCCGCCGGCCGGCGCGGGCGCCGCACAGGGCGAACCGCCCCCCGTCGCGGCTGGACAGGGTCGCGGTGACCCCGAGGGGGAGGTAGGCGAAGTCGGTCGGCCCGGCGAAGACGCCGCTGCGCCCGACGAGGGTGAGCACCTCGCCGTCGCACTCCACGGTCAGGCCGCCCTCCAGCGGGACGACGACGACCTCGTCGGGGCCGGTGTCCAGGTCGTGGCTGCCGCCGGCGGGCAGCTCGAGCACCCGGAGGCTCGAGTGCCCCCACCCGGCGGACTCCGGGGTCACCTCGAGGGCGTACGGGCCCGCAGCGGCGGTACCGGCGGGCAGGTGCTGCGACGCCGTGGTCGCGGTCATCAGCTGCTCCTGGTGAGAGGCGCGGGCGGCCCTCCTGCAGGGCCCCGCCGCGGGCGGGCGAGCGGTGGGGGCGGGAGGGTCCTCAATGGACCAGGGACACCGCGGTGTCCACGGCGGCGGCGACGTCGTCGTCCGGCGGGTAGAGGAGGGTGCGGCCGACGACCAGGCCGCGCACGGACGGCAGCGCGAGGGCGTCGCGCCAGGCGGCGTAGGTCTCCTCGGGCCGGCGGGAGGGGTCCCCGCCGAGCAGCAGCGTGGGCAGGGTCGTGGCGTCCATGACCCGCTCCATCTCCGCGACGACCGGCAGCTTCATCCAGGTGTAGGCGGACGTCGCCCCCAGGCCCTGGGTGATGTGCACCGACTTGATGACCGCGTCCGGGCTCAGGTCGTTGGTGACCCGGCCGTCGACCCGCCGGGACAGGAACGGCTCGAGCATCGCCACGACGCCGGCCCGGGCCAGGTCGGTGACCGCGCGTCCGGCGGTCTCGAGCATCTGCACCGTGCCGGGGTCGTCGAGGTCGATCCGGTTGAGCATCTTGGCGGCGTCGAAGCGGGCCTCGACCACGCCGGCGACGTCGTAGCCGGTCATCCGGTCGTCGAGCTCGAAGCTGGCGCCGGCCAGGCCGCCGCGGTTCATCGAGGCCACGACGACCTTGTCCTCGAGCGCGCCGAGCAGCAGCAGGTCCTCGGCGATGTCGGCGGTGGCCAGCAGGCCGTCCACGCCCGGGCGGGCCAGCGCGGTGCGCAGCCGGTCGAGCATCTCGGTGCGGCTGTTCATCGCCGTCGGCCGCCCCTGGGCCGACAGCGCGCCGCGCGCCGGGTGGTCGGCGGCGACCAGCATGAGCCGGCCGTCCTCGGGCAGGAAGGCCGGCCGCCGGCGGCGGGCGACCAGCGCCCGGCGGATGGCCTGCGGGTCCCGGCTGCGGAGCTCGGTGACCTCGGCGTAGGTGGTGCACACCGGGCGGGGACCGCGGGTGTCGGGAGCGGGGGCCTCGGTGGGGGACAGGGCGGTGTCAGACACGGGTGCCCTCCAGGGACGCGGTGACGTGCTGCTCGATCTCGGTGGTGGTGGGCATCGCGGTGGAGCACTCCAGCCGGGAGGCGACGATCGCGCCGGCGGCGTTGGCGTTGCGCAGCACCTGCTCCAGGGGGAGCCCGGCGAGCAGGCCGTGGGCCAGCGAGCCGCCGAAGGCGTCGCCGGCGCCGAGGCCGTTGACCACCTCGACCGGGGTGGGCGGGACGACGACCCGCTCGGTGCGGGTCTTGCCGAGGACGCCACGCGGGCCCTGCTTGACGATGGCGAGCTCCACGCCGGCGTCGAGCAGCGCGTCGGCCGCCCGGTCGGGCTCGGTCTCGCCGACGGCGACCTCGCACTCCTCGCGGTTGCCGACGGCGACGGTCACGTGGGGGAGGGCCGCCCGCACCTGGGCGGTGGCCTCCTCCCGCGAGGCCCAGAACACGGGCCGGTAGTCGAGGTCGAGCACGGTGTGCCGGCGGCGTCCCCGGGCCTCCCACGCCGCGTGGTGCGCCGACCGGCTGGGCTCCTCCGACAGGCCGGTGACCGTCGCCCAGAACAGCGTGGCGTCGCGGATGGCCTCGAGGTCGAGGTCCTCCGGGCGGATCTGCAGGTCCGGGGCGGTGGGCCGCCGGTAGAAGTACAGCGGGAAGTCGTCGGGCGGGAAGATCTCGCAGAAGGTGACCGGCGTGGGGTGCTCCGGGTCGACCACGACGAACCGGTCGTCGACGCCGAGGTCGCGCAGCGCCCGGCGGACGAAGCGGCCGAACGGGTCGTCGCCCACCCCGGTCACCAGGGCGCTGGAGTGGCCGAGCCGGGCCGCGGCGACCGCGACGTTGGCCGCGCTGCCCCCGAGGAACTTCCCGAACGTCTCGACGTCCTCCAGCCCGACGCCGACCTGCAGCGGGTAGACATCCACCCCGCTACGGCCCATCACCACCATCTCCAGGGTGTCTGCCACGGTGCTCCGTCCCCCTGCTCGTCGTCTGGCTGCCCCTGGGACTGTGCTCCGCGACACAGCAACGTGTCAAGACTTTGTAAGGACATAAAGCCAACAGAACGTCCGGTCGTCGATCGCCCCCCGGAGAGGTGAGGACAACAGGACGTGCAGAGGTGCGATCATCGGTCCGCGGAGCTGCCGAGCCGGCGACCCAGCCTGTGGCACCGCACCGGAGGAGGACCCCGTGCTGATGATCGACCTGGACCGATCCAGTCCCACGCCGCTGTACTTCCAGCTGGCCCAGGCCATCGAGGGCGCCATCGCCGGGGGCGACCTGCCGGCCGGCTCCCGCCTGGAGAACGAGATCCTGCTGGCCCAGCGCTACGGGTTGTCGCGGCCGACCGTGCGGCGGGCGGTGCAGGAGCTGGTCGACAAGGGGCTCGTGGTCCGCAAGCGCGGGGTGGGCACCCAGGTGATCCAGCCTCACGTGCGCCGCTCCGTGGAGCTGACCAGCCTCTACGACGACCTCTCCCGGTCCGGGGAGGCGCCGACCACCGAAGTGCTGTCCCTGGAGCGGATCGAGGCCCCGGCCGACGTGGCCGAGGAGCTCGACGTGGCCGAGGGCGACGAGATCGTCGTGGTGCGGCGGCTGCGCCGCTCGCGCGGGGAGCCGCTGGCGCTGCTCACCAACCACCTCCCGGGCCGGTTCGAGCCGACCGTCGAGGAGCTGACCGAGCGCGGGCTCTACCAGTACCTGCGGGCCCAGGGCGTGCACCTGCGGGTGGCCCACCAGCGCATCGGCGCGCGGCTGGCCCGGGCCGAGGAGGCCCGGCTGCTCGAGGAGCCGCCGCGTTCGGCGCTGCTGACCATGCAGCGCACCGCCTTCGACGACCAGGGCGTGCCCGTCGAGTACGGCCGGCACGTCTACCGCGCCTCGCGCTACGACTTCGAGACCACGCTCGTCGGCCGCTGACGCGACCCAGCCCGTGCGGCGGGCGTTTCGGCACGACCTGCGCCCCGATGGAGCAGGCGGATGCCGTGGTGACGGCCACATCTGCCGACTCGTGGTGGGGACACTCACAGCGGAGCGGCGAGAATTGCCAAGGCATCCGGCCGACCATGGGAGAGGAGACACCCGCCGACCCCACGGAGACCGTCATGCAGGGCACCGCCTTCGCCATCACCGCCACCACCCCGGACCTCGGGTTCCTGGCCTCGCTGCGCCGCCGCCGGGACGAGCGGCGCGCCCGCCGCGCCCTGGAGCGCGAGCTCGCCGACTACGCCACCGCCAGCGACCGGGACGACCTCGCCGCCCTGATCGCGGGCCGCGGGGACGCCGACGGCGCCACCGCCGACGTCCTCGTCCGCCAGGCCCGGCGCGACCTCTTCCGCGCCTCCTGAACCCCGGCCCCTCCCGGGGGCCCTCGTTCAGCTGAAGGGGTTCTCGCCGGCCTCGATGCGGGCGGCGAACTCACGCAGCGCCGCCGCGTCGGGGGTCCCGCCCGCCTCCCGGATCGCGGCGTCCAGCGCGGCGAGGACCTCGTCCGCCCCCCGGCCGGCCATCGCGTCGCCGATGTCGGCCAGCGCGGGCGCCACCCGCTCGCTGACCAGCTCCCTGCGCCGGGGCACCGGCGGCTGCAGGTGGTGGAGCAGCTCCTCCTGGAGGCCGGGCCTCGCTCGACGCGTCACGTCCGGTCTCCTCGACACGCAGGGGGAGCCCGCCCGGTGGGGCACGGGCGGGCCCCCGTCAGTCCACACCGGTCCGACCGGCGCGGGCAACCCCGCGCCCGCTCGTCCGGACCCCCGCGACGCCGCCGGGTCGGCCGGTGAGGGAAGCCCGTCCGTGCGCCGGCGCCCGTCGACCACCGACCGGTCCGGCCTCCGGGACGGCGAGCCGGGAACGCCCGCCGGCGGAGCACCGTCGCCCGTTATCCCCAACTTAGGAGTCCGCCTCGCCGGATCCGGAAGAACCGCAGCGGAGCAGGGGAGGGTCAGCCCGGCGCTAGTCGGGCGCACTCCGGGCAGGGCGACGCCGAGCCCAGACCGCGCCGCCCCGCCCAGCTGCCCTGGACGACGGCGACCGGGGTCCCGCAGACGGCCACCCACGGCGGTGGCCCGTCGGCGGCCTCCCGGGGGACGGCGTGGGCGAGCTCCCTGCCCTGGTCCCGGCCGGCCGCGTGCTGGGGGCTCGTCATGCGACCAGCATGGGCGCCGACCCGGAACGCGGTCGACGGGGGCCGGGGCGCGCGCCAGGCTGCCGTCCGTGGAGCACCGCATCCCCGTGGCGCCGGGCGTCGAACTGTGGGCCGAGGAGCGCGGCGACCCGGCCGCTCCGCCGCTGCTGCTGGTGATGGGCGCCAACGCCAGCGGCCTGGTCTGGCCCGAGGCGCTGGTCGACCGCCTGGCGCGGCAGCACCGGGTGGTCCGGTACGACCACCGCGACACCGGTCGCTCCACCCGCGCGTACGCGGTCGCGCCGTACGCGGTCCGGGACCTCGCCACCGACGCCGTCCGCCTGCTCGACGGGCTCGGCATCGACCGGGCGCACGTCGTCGGCATGTCGATGGGCGGCACGCTCGTGCAGCTGCTGCTGCTGGACCACCCCGACCGGCTGAGGAGCGCCACCGTCCTCGCCACGTCCGCGCTCGGCAGCGGACTGGCCGACGTGGCGGGGGACAGCGACCTGCCCGGCCCCGCTCCGCACGTCCTCGGGTACTGGGCCTCCATGGGGGAGGAGCGCGACCCCGAGGCCGAGCTCGCCTGGCGGGTGGAGCACTGGCGGCTGCTCAACGGGGACGGCGTCCCCTTCGACCCCGCCGAGTTCCGCGCGCTCGAGGAGCGCGTGGTCGCGCACAGCGGCAGCGCCCGCAGCCCCGTCGCGCACGCCCTCGCCGACCCGGCCGGCATCGACCGCGGGGCCGAGCTGGCCGCCGTCCGGGTGCCCACCCTGGTCGTCGAGGCGCCCGAGGACCCGGTCAACCCGCCGCCGCACGCCGCCCACCTGGCCGCGGTCATCGGCTCGGCGCGCCTGGTGACGATCCCCGGCATGGGCCACGCGCTGCCCGCCGCGGTGGTGGAGCCGCTGGCCGACGCGATCGCCGCCCACACCGCCGCCGTCGACGCCGAGGACGGGCCGCGACTCCCTTGATCGGCCCCGTCCCCGGGAGCAGGCTGTGAGCCACACCACACACGAACGGGACAGCCGCCAGGAGGTCGTCGTGGAAGCACGCGTCGGGGACCGGATCGTCGTCCACTCCA
The DNA here is from genome assembly GCF_900103785.1 of Geodermatophilus siccatus. Lineage (GTDB taxonomy): Bacteria > Actinomycetota > Actinomycetes > Mycobacteriales > Geodermatophilaceae > Geodermatophilus > Geodermatophilus siccatus. The sequence goes on from NZ_FNHE01000002.1 coordinate 181,677, forward strand.
CCCACCAGGGAGAGCCCGAGCGCACCGGCAGGGTGCTCGAGGTCCGGGGGGAGGGGGGAGGGCCGCCCTACGTCGTCCGGTGGGACCCCGACGGGCACACCGGCGTCTTCTACCCGGCGGGCACCTGCGCCGTCGTCCCCGAGCCGGCGAACGGCTGAGCGGCGTGGCCAAGGAGACCGTCGCCGCACCCGGCCCGCGGCCGGCCGACAAGGTCCGGAACGTGGCCCTGGTGGGCCACGCGGCCGCGGGCAAGACCACCCTCGCCGAGGCGCTGCTGGTCGCCAGCGGCGCGCTGACCCGTGCCGGCCGGGTCGAGGACGGCACCACCTGCCTCGACAGCGAGGAGGTGGAGGTCCGCCAGCAGCGCTCGGTGTCGCTCGGCGTGGCCACCGTCGAGCACGACGGGCACCGCATCACCCTGCTGGACACCCCCGGCTCCCCGGACTTCGTCGGGGAGCTGCGGGCCGGGCTGCGCGCGGCCGACGCCGCGCTGTTCGTCGTCTCCGCGGTGAACGGCGTCGACGCGGGCACCGTGCAGCTGTGGGAGGAGTGCGCGGCGGTCGGCATGCCGCGCGCGGTGGTCATCACCCAGCTGGACCGTGCCCGGGCCGACGTCGAGGAGACCGTCCGGCTGTGCCAGACGATGCTCGGCGCGGGGGTCTACCCGGTCCACCTCGTCGACCGCGGCCCGGACGGCAGCGTCACCGGGGTGGTCAACCTGCTGCAGCCCGGTGCCGACGCCCCGGACGCCGACCGCCTGCGCAGCGAGCTGATCGAGGGCATCATCGGCGAGAGCGAGGACGAGGCGCTGATGGAGCGCTACCTCGCCGGCGACGAGCTGGTCCAGGGCGACCTGATGAACGACCTGGAGACCGCAGTCGCGCGCGGCCACTTCCACCCCGTTCTCTGCGCGGCCCCGCTGCAGGGCATCGGCATGGACTCGCTGCTCTACCTGCTGGTCAACGGCTTCCCGTGCCCGATGGAGCACGGCTGCCCACCGGTGACCCGCCCCGACGGCTCGCCGGCGCCCCCGCTGTCCTGCGACCCCGACGGCCCGCTGGTCGCCGAGGTGGTCAAGACGACGACCGACCCCTACCTCGGCCGGGTCTCCCTGGTCCGCGTCTTCTCCGGCACCCTGCGCCCGGACACCGCGGTGCACGTCTCCGGGCACGGCATGGCCGACCGCGGACACCCCGACCACGACGTCGACGAGCGGATCGGCGCGGTGAGCTCGCCGCTGGGCGCGAGCCTCCGTCCGGTCGCCGCCTGCCCGGCCGGCGACATCTGCGCCGTCGCCCGGCTCACCGCGGCCGAGACCGGGGACACCCTCTCCTCGCCCGAGGACCCGCGGCTGGTCCCCGCGTGGGACCTGCCCACGCCCCAGCTGCCGGTCGCCGTCGAGGCGGCGTCCCGGGCCGACGAGGACCGGCTGGCCACCGCCCTGGCCCGGCTGGTCGCCGAGGACCCGACGGTCCGCCTCGAGCGCCGTCCCGACACCGGGCAGCTGCTGCTGTGGTGCGTCGGGGAGGCGCACGCGGAGGTGCTGCTGGAGCGGCTGCGCACCCGGCACGGCGTCGCGGTGAACACCGTCCCGGTGCGGGTGCCCATGGTGGAGACCCTGGCCGGGTCGGCGCGGGTCACCGGCCGGCTGGTCAAGCAGTCCGGCGGGCACGGCCAGTACGCCATCGTGGTCGTCGAGGCCGAGCCGGCCGAGCCGGGCACCGGCATCGTGTTCGAGCAGCGCATCGTCGGCGGCACGGTGCCCAGCCAGTACCACGGCAGCGTGGAGAAGGGCGTCCGCGCGCAGGCGGAGAAGGGGGTCAACGGCGACCGGCCGATCGTCGACGCCCGCTTCACCCTCGTCGACGGCAAGGCGCACTCCGTGGACTCCTCGGACGCGGCGTTCCAGGCCGCCGGTGCGCTCGCCGTCCGCGAGGCCGCGGGCGCCGCGGGCACCCGGGTGCTCGAGCCGTGGTGCGAGGTGGAGGTCGTGGTGCCGGGGGAGTACGTCGGTGCGGTCATGAGCGACCTGTCCGGACGGCGGGCGCGGGTCACCGGCAGCGACGCCGACCCCGAGCGCGACCGGACGACGGTGCGCGCCGAGATCCCCGAGGTCGAGCTGCTCGGCTACGCGGGGGCGCTGCGCTCGGTGTCCCACGGCACCGGCAGCTTCGCCCGCCGTCCGCTGGGGTACGAGCCGGCGCCCGCGTCGCTCACCGCCGTGCCCGCCTGAAGGAGGACCCCCCTGCCCCCCACCGTGGACGGACCCCGTCCTCCCCACCCTCAGCAGGTTCGGGGCGGGGCCGGGGCGGGGCCGTGCAGGGGGGCCGTTCCAGCACCTCGCCAGGACCCGGGGCGGGGCCGCGGGGGAGTGTCGGCCCGCGGGAGTGTCGCAGCGGGACACTAGCCTCGGGGGCCGGTGTCCAGCGGGTGCGGAGGTGTCGTGACGTCGTCGAACGGGCCGTCGGCCGCCGCCTCGGCCCGGACGGGGGCGAGCGTGCCGGCCCTGCCCGACCGCAACGTGCTGCCCGACCGGGTGTGGACGGTGCCCAACGCGCTGTCGGTGCTGCGGCTGCTCGGCGTCCCGCTGTTCCTCTGGCTGCTGCTGGGGCCGCACGCCGACGGCTGGGCCGTGGTCGTGCTCATGGTCTCCGGCGCCACCGACTGGCTCGACGGCAAACTGGCCCGCTCCCTCGGGCAGTCCAGCCGGCTGGGCGCGCTGCTCGACCCGGCCGCCGACCGGCTCTACATCGTCGCCACGCTGGTCGCCTTCGTGCTGCGCGACGTCGTCCCGCTGTGGGTGGTCGCCGTCCTGGTCGGCCGCGAGCTGGTGCTGGGGCTGGCGCTGCTGCTGCTGCGCGCCCACGGCTACCCGCCGCTGCAGGTGCACTACCTGGGCAAGGCGGCCACCTTCATCCTGCTCTACGCCTTCCCGCTGCTGCTGCTCGCCGACGGCGAGGGCCCGGTCGCGGCCGTGCTCCAGCCGGTCGCCTGGGCGCTGACCGTGTGGGGCGGTGCGCTGTACGTGCTGGCCGGCGTCTTCTACGTCGTCCAGGTGGCCGGGCTGGTCCGCGCCGAGCGGGCGGCCCCATGACGACGGCGCAGCGCGGCGGCGGGCCGCGCTCGCTGGGCGCCTCGCTGCTCGACCAGGTGCTGGCCGAGACCCTGGACCCCGCCTACGCGCGGGCCGCGCGGGCCCGCGAGGCCCACGCCCAGGGGGAAGAGCCCCCGCCGTCCCGGCGGCGCCGCGGGCAGCTCGCCGTCGCCCTCGTGCTGGCCCTCGCCGGGCTGCTGGCCGCGGTCACCTACGACCAGGCCGCCGCCGGCGCGCAGGGCCGCGAGGAGGTGCGCTCGGCGCTGGTCTCCGAGATCGAGGGGGAGTCCGAGACCACCGACCGGCTCGCCGCCGACCTCGAGTCGCTGCGCGTCGACGTCGCCGCCGCCCGGGACGACGCGCTGGCCGCCACCGCCGTCGGGCAGCGCGTCCGCGACCGGGTCCAGGACGCCGAGCTGGCCGCCGGGGCGCTGCCGGTCAGCGGCCCCGGCCTGCGGGTCACCCTCGCCGACGCCGGGCCCGACGCCGACGAGGACCCGGTCGGCGGGACGACGGAGGCCGACCCCCGCGGTCAGGTGCGCGACGGCGACCTGCAACTGGTGGTCAACGCGCTGTGGGCGTCCGGCGCCGAGGCGGTCGGCATCAACGGCCAGCGGCTGGGCCCGACGACGGCGATCCGCTTCGCCGGCGAGGCGGTCCTGGTCGACTTCCGGCCGGTCACCAACCCCTACCTGGTCAGCGCCGTCGGCGACCCCGCGACCCTGCGCAGCCGGTTCCTGGCCAGCCCCGAGGTCAACGCCCTGGCCGTCATCTCCGAGACCTACGGTCTGCGCTTCGAGTTCGCCCAGGAGGACGAGCTGTCCCTTCCCGCCGGGAGCCCGCCCGAGCTCCGTTCCGCCGTCCCGGTGTCCGAGGTGCCGCCCGCCGTGCCCACCGGCGACGCGGCGCCCGAGCCCACGCCGGGGGGCTGACCGTGATCCCGATCCTCGGCCTGGCCGTCGGCATCGTGCTCGGCCTGGTGTTCGACCCCACCGTGCCGCTGTGGCTGCAGCCCTACCTGCCGATCGCCGTGGTCGCCGCCCTCGACGCGGTCTTCGGGGGCTTCCGCGCCCGCCTCGACGGGATCTTCGACGCCAAGGTGTTCGTCATCTCGTTCGTGTCCAACGTCGTGGTCGCCGCGCTCGTGGTGTTCCTCGGCGACCAGCTCGGCGTGGGCGCGCAGCTGTCCACCGCGGTGGTCGTCGTCCTCGGCATCCGCATCTTCGGCAACGCCGCGGCCATCCGCCGGCACGTGTTCCGGGCATGAGCGACCAGCCGCGCCCCGAGCCCGACCGGCGGCCGGAGGACGACGTCCACCCCGGGGACGACGCCCCCGACCTCGACGCGCCCGACCTCGACGCCGACCCGGACGCCCCCGAGCAGGACGCCCCCGCGTCCGCCGCGGACGCCGGCGACCGGCCCGTGCCGCCCCCGGAGCCCCCCGCGGAGCCGGCGCAGCAGCGCCCCGGGAGGCCGCGGCGCCGGCGGGACCCGCTGGCCGCGGCGCTCATCGGGGTCCTCACCCTGCTGCTCGGCTTCGCCTTCGCCGTCCAGGTGCGCACCACGGGGACGGGGGAGGACTACTCGACCCTCCGCGAGGAGGACCTCGTCCGCATCCTCGACGACCTCGACGCCCGCGAGGACCGGCTGCGCGAGCAGATCGCCGACCAGCGCACGGCGCTGCGGGAGCTCACCAACGACGACAGCCAGTCCGCGGCCGCCCTGCAGGAGGCCCAGGAGCGCGCCGAGGCCCTCGGCATCCTCAACGGCACCGTCGCCGCCCAGGGCCCGGGACTGGTCATGACCATCCGGGACCCCGAGGGCCGGGTGCGGGTCGCCGACCTGCTCGACGCCGTCCAGGAGCTGCGCGGCGCCGGCGCGGAGACGATGCAGATCGGCGGCGTCCGCGTCGGGGTGTCGACGGCGGTCACCGGCGAGCCCGGGGCGCTGCGGATCGACGGCGTCGAGGTCGACAGCCCCTACGAGATCCGGGTCATCGGGTCCGCGCAGGACCTGCAGACGGCGATGAACATCCCCGGCGGCGTCGTCGACCGGGTCGGCCGGCAGGGCGGCAGCGTCGACATCGAGCAGTCCGAGACCGTCGTCGTGGACGCGTTGCGGCAGCTCGACCGCCCTCAATACGCTCGACCCGACACCGACGACGGCGGATGACGCCGCGCCGCCCGCACCACCGCACCCGACCTCACCGACGAGGAGCCGCTGCATGACCACGCCCGACGACCGCCGCTACACCGAGCAGCACGAGTGGGCGCTGCTGCAGCCGGGTGGGGGCGAGGGCGCCGTCGTGCGGGTCGGCATCACCGACCACGCCCAGGACGCCCTGGGGGACATCGTCTTCGTGCAGCTGCCCGAGGTCGGCGCCGAGGTCGCGCCCGGCGCCCCCATGGGCGAGGTGGAGTCGACCAAGTCGGTCTCCGACGTCTACGCGCCGGTCACCGGCGTCGTGACCGCGGTCAACGAGGCCCTCACCAACGCCCCCGAGACCATCAACGCCGACCCCTACGGAGCCGGCTGGCTGGTCGAGATCAGCGTCACGGGGGACGGCGGCGACCCCACCGCGGACCTGATGGACGCCGCCGCCTACCAGGCGCTGGTCGAGGCGAGCTGACCGGCGCTCCGGGCCCGCGGCAGCGGTCCCCCCGGCCCCGGCGGCGATCACTATGCTGCCGATCGGGGCGCCGCGGAGGCCGCTGAGCGACCGCTGAGCCTCACCCTGTACGTTCGGTTGACCCTCGGGTCGGCCGCTGGTTCCATGACCCACGGCCCGCCGTGCTCGACGCGGCGACCGACCCGCGACGGGCTGTCCGGCCCGTCGTCCGCCGGCCGCCCGCGGCCAGACCCCAGGTCCGCGGCGGTGCCACCCCTGCACCGGAGGAGACAGACGTGCACTGCACTCGTTGTGGCCACAACAACCCCGAGGGCAGTCGCTTCTGCGCGCAGTGCGGCGCGGCGCTGTCCCAGGAGCGGATCGGCGAGTCCACCAGCGTCATCCCCAAGGTGGGTGGCGAGGACTCCGCGGAGACCCCCGAGGTCACCGAGGCCGACGCCCACGCCGGCGCGGTCGAGTCGCTGCCCGCGGGCTCGGCGCTGCTGGTCGTCAAGCGCGGCCCGAACGCCGGCAGCCGCTTCCTGCTCGACCAGGACGTCACCACCGCCGGCCGGCACCCCGACAGCGACATCTTCCTCGACGACGTCACCGTCAGCCGCCGGCACGTGGAGTTCCACCGCGAGGGCGGCGGCTTCTCCGTGCACGACGTCGGCAGCCTCAACGGCACCTACGTCAACCGTGAGCCGGTCGACGTCGCGACGCTGGCCGGGGGCGACGAGGTGCAGATCGGCAAGTTCCGCCTCGTCTACCTGACCGGTCCGCGCACGGGCGAGCCCGCCGGCGCGTGACCGGGCTCGCGAGGTCGCGCGTGGGCACGGCACCACCGGGCAGGAGCGAGACGAGCGCCGGCGAGGAGCGCTCGTGACCCGGCGCGCAGCCACGGGGACGGGGACGGGGACGGTGCCGACGGCACGGACGGCGGCGTGAACGCGGTGCCCTCGCGTGCCGACGCATCCGGGGAGCCCGACGGCCCGCACACGCCGCGCCTCACCATCGGCGAGGTGCTGACCGTGCTCCGCGAGGACTTCCCCGACGTCACGATCAGCAAGATCCGCTACCTCGAGTCCGAGGACCTGGTGCACCCGCAGCGCACGCCGTCGGGCTACCGGAAGTTCTCCTCGGCCGACGTGGCCCGGCTGCGGTACGTGCTGGCCGCCCAGCGCGACCAGTACCTGCCGCTGCGGGTCATCAAGGAGCACCTCGCGGCGCTCGACCGGGGCGAGCCGCTGCCCGGCAGCGCGCCGCCGGCCGCGCCGCCGCCGGAGGAGGAGGCCGACACCAGCAGCCTGACCAGCGAGCAGTTCGCGCGGGCGTCCGGCCTGGAGGCCGGGCAGCTGGCCGACTGCGTGCAGTTCGGGCTGCTGACCCCCGACGCCGACGGCCGGCACCCGGCGACCGACCTGCCGATCGCGCGGGCGGCGGCGGGGCTGGCCCGGCACGGCATCGAGCCGCGGCACCTGCGCGTCTACCAGAACGGCGCCGAGCGGGAGGCCGGGCTGGTCGAGCAGCTGGTCGCGCCGGTGCTGCGGGCGCGCTCCGAGGAGGCCCGGAACCGGGCCACCGAGAAGCTGCGGGAGCTGGCCGCCCTCTCCGCGCAGCTGCACGGTGCGCTGCTGGAGGCGCGCCTGCGGGATCTCCTGCGCCCCTGACTCGGGCGTACCGTGGTCGGGGTCGGGACCCGAGTCCACGGCCCCGGCGCCGCACCTCGTCCACCAGCCGCCCGTAACGATCCACCGCCCGTCCTCGGGCCGCAGCTGAGGGAGCCCCACCGTGCAGGAACTCAGAGTCGTCGGTGTCCGGGTCGAGCTGCCCGGGAACCAGCCGATCCTGCTGCTCAAGGAGACGCAGGGCGAGCGGTACCTGCCCATCTGGATCGGTGCGGTCGAGGCGGCGGCGATCGCCTTCGAGCAGCAGGGTGTGCGCCCGGCCCGGCCGATGACGCACGACCTGCTCAAGGACGTCGTCCGCGCGCTGGGTGCGACGCTCGAGGCGGTCAACATCACCGAGATGCGCGACGGCATCTACATCGCCGAGCTGGTCTTCGGCGACGACCGGGTGGTCAGCGCCCGCCCGTCGGACGCCGTCGCCCTCGCCGTCCGCACCGGCGCCCCGATCTACGGCGCCGAGGACCTGCTCGACGAGGTCGGGATCGAGATCCCCGACGAGCAGGAGGACGAGGTCGAGAAGTTCCGCGAGTTCCTCGACCAGATCTCCCCGGAGGACTTCGGCGCCGGCTCCGGTTCGGGCGGCAGCGGCCCCGCCTGAAGAGGGACCACCCTTCCCCCCACGCCTCGCCGCAGGGCCCCGCCCTCCCCGGCCTTCGCGGGCTCGGGCCGGGACCCGGGACGGGGCCGGCGGGACCCTGGAGGGCGGCCGTTCCAGTACGTCACCACGCTCGGGTGGGCCGTCGGCACCGGGGTGCGTGGGACGGCTGTGACGGCCGGGGCACGTGCGGTGAGTTCCCACGGTCGGAGGCGTGCTCCGGGTCAAGGAACGGCCCCGGTGCGCCGATACCCCTCCGATGGGTGAGTGCCGCGACACGCCGCCCTCCTCAGTTGACCCGCCCCAGGGCCCGGCTTACGGTCGGCGAACAACAGCGGTGTGACACCGGCAACCCGACGCGGCAGCCGATTGCAGCGACCCGAGTGACGGTCAGCACCGCGGGGGACCGCGGCGTCAGCTGCGGGAGCAGAGGAGGACGCTGACGTGAGCGACCAGAGCAAGGGCTCCCAGGGTCAGCTCTTCAGCGACGCTGCCGTGGGCGCGCCGTCCTACGAGGAGGTCGACAGCGACCTCCTCGGGTACCGCGGCCCGACGGCGTGTGCCGCTGCCGGCATCACCTACAGGCAGCTCGACTACTGGGCCCGCACCGGCCTGGTCGCCCCGTCGGTGCGCAGCGCCACCGGCTCGGGCACCCAGCGGCTGTACTCCTTCCGCGACATCCTGGTGCTCAAGGTCGTCAAGCGGCTGCTGGACACCGGCGTCTCGCTGCAGAACATCCGCAAGGCCGTCGACCACCTGCGCAACCGCGGCATCAAGGACCTCGCCAACGTCACGCTGTTCTCCGACGGCGCCACGGTCTACGAGTGCACCTCCGCCGAGGAGGTCGTCGACCTGCTCGCCGGCGGCCAGGGCGTCTTCGGCATCGCCGTCTCCGGCGCGCTGCGCGAGCTCTCCGGCGAGCTGGCCGAGCTGCCGGCCGAGCGCATCGACGGCGCTCCGCTGCACGCCGCGGACGACGAGCTCGCCGCCCGCCGCCGCCGCCGCGCCGCGGTGTAGGAGCGAGCAGCCCCCGCGCACCTCCGGGCGACACCGGTGGTGCCGCCCGGACGCGGTGACCCGGGCGGGTGGGGGCGGCGATCTCGCTGCCTCCTCTCCCGCTGGTAGCGTCGTGGTAATGGCGGACCGTGCCCCTGAGCCCCTGCCCGCACTCGCCGCGCTGGACCCCGCCGGGTCCTTCGCCGCCCGGCACATCGGCCCGCGCCCCGACGAGACGCAGGCGATGCTCGCTGCTGTCGGTCACCTGACGCTGGAGTCCCTCGTCGACGCCTGCGTGCCCGAGGGGGTCCGCGACCGGACGCCGCTGGACCTGCCGCCGGCCGCCGACGAGGCGACCGTGCTGCGGCTGCTGCGCGAACGCGCCGAGGCCAACGAGGTCCACACCTCGATGATCGGGCTGGGCTACTCCGGCACGGTCACCCCGGCGGTCATCCAGCGGACCATCCTGGAGAACCCTGCCTGGTACACCGCCTACACCCCCTACCAGCCCGAGATCAGCCAGGGCCGCCTCGAGGCGCTGATCAACTTCCAGACGGTGGTCGCCGACCTCACCGGCCTGCCGGTCGCCGGTGCCTCCATGCTCGACGAGGCGACCGCCGCCGCCGAGGCGATGACCCTCGTCCGCCGCGCCGGCCGCGCGAAGGCCGACGCGGTGTTCGTCGTCGACGAGGACACCCTGCCGCAGACCCTGGCCGTCCTGCGCACCCGCGCCGAGCCGCTGGGCATCCACCTGCACGTCGCCGACCTCTCCGCCGGCTGGCCCACCGACCTGCCCGGGGCCGGGGCGTTCGGCGTGCTGCTGTCCTACCCGGGGGCCAGCGGCGCCGTCCGCGACCACCGGGCGCTGGCCGCGGCAGCGCACGAGGCCGGCGCCGCGGTCGTCGTCGCCGCCGACCTGCTGGCGCTGACGCTGCTGGAGGCGCCGGGGGAGTGGGGCGCCGACGTCGCCTGCGGCAGCTCGCAGCGCTTCGGCGTCCCCATGGGGTACGGCGGGCCGCACGCCGGCTACCTCTCCGTGCGCGAGGGCCTGGCCCGGCAGCTGCCCGGCCGGCTGGTCGGCGTCTCGGTCGACGCCGACGGCGACGTCGCCTACCGGCTGGCGCTGCAGACCCGCGAGCAGCACATCCGCCGGGAGAAGGCCACCAGCAACATCTGTACCGCGCAGGTGCTGCTCGCCGTCATGGCCGGCGCCTACGCCGTCTACCACGGCGCCGAGGGCCTGACCGCGATCGCCGCCCGCGTGCACCGCAGCGCGCAGACCCTGGCCGGCTGGCTGCGCGCCGGGGGCGTGGACGTCGTCCACGACCGCTTCTTCGACACCGTGCACGCCCGGGTGCCCGGCCGGGCCGCCGAGGTCGTCGCCGCCGCGGCCGAGCAGCGGATCAACCTGCGGCTGGTGGACGCCGACACCGTCGGCGTCGCCTGCGACGAGACGACCACCGTGGAGATCCTGCGCGCGGTCGCCGGGGCCTTCGGGGTGCCGGCGGACGGCACCGACGAGGGCAGGGCGGTGCTCGCCGACGGCGGTGCCGACGCGCTGCCGGCCGAGCTGCGCCGCCGCACCCCGTTCCTCACCCACCCGGTCTTCTCCGCGCACCGCTCGGAGACCGCGCTGCTGCGCTACCTGCGCTCGCTGGCGGACAAGGACCTCGCGCTGGACCGCACGATGATCCCCCTGGGGTCCTGCACGATGAAGCTGAACTCCGCGGTGGAGATGGCCGCGATCACCTGGCCGGAGTTCGCCCAGCTGCACCCGTTCGCGCCGGCCGAGCAGGCCCGCGGCTACCGGCAGCTGATCGACGAGCTGTGCACCGCGCTGGCCGAGGTCACCGGCTACGCCGCGGTCAGCGTGCAGCCCAACGCCGGCTCCCAGGGCGAGTTCGCCGGGCTGCTGGCCATCCGCGGCTACCACCGCTCCCGCGGCGAGGCGCACCGCGACGTCTGCCTCATCCCGTCGTCGGCGCACGGCACCAACGCCGCCAGCGCCGTCATGGCCGGCATGCGGGTCGTCGTCGTGGCCTGCGACGAGGCCGGGAACGTCGACGTCGCGGACCTGCACGCCAAGGTCGACCAGCACGCCGAGCGGCTGGCCGCGATCATGATCACCTACCCGTCGACGCACGGGGTCTTCGAGGCCGACATCCAGGAGATCTGCGGCGCGGTGCACGACGCCGGCGGGCAGGTCTACGTCGACGGCGCCAACCTCAACGCGATGGTCGGCCTGGCCAAGCCCGGCCGGTTCGGCTCCGACGTCAGCCACCTCAACCTGCACAAGACCTTCTGCATCCCGCACGGCGGCGGCGGCCCCGGCGTCGGGCCGATCGGCGTCCGGGAGCACCTGGTGCCCTTCCTGCCCGGCCACCCGCTGGTCGACACGGGCACCCACGGCCCGGCGGTCTCGGCCGCGCCGTGGGGGTCGGCCGGCATCCTGCCGATCTCCTGGGCGTACCTGCGGCTGATGGGCCCCGACGGGCTGCTGCGGGCCACCGAGCACGCCATCCTGGCCGCCAACTACGTCGCCGCGCGGCTGAGGGAGCACTACCCGGTGCTCTACACCGGCGCCGACGGGCTGGTCGCGCACGAGTGCATCCTCGACATCCGGCCCCTGACCAAGGCCACCGGCATCACCAACGACGACATCGCCAAGCGGCTGATCGACTTCGGCTTCCACGCCCCGACGATGAGCTTCCCGGTCGCCGGCACGCTGATGGTCGAGCCCACCGAGAGCGAGGACAAGGGCGAGCTCGACCGCTTCGTCGACGCGATGGTCGCCATCCGCGCCGAGATCGAGAAGGTCGCCACCGGCGAGTGCGACCGCACCGACAACCCGCTGCGCAACGCCCCGCACACCCTCGCGATGGTGGCGGGGGAGTGGGCGCGGCCGTACCCGCGGGAGACCGCCGTCTACCCGGTGCCGGAGCTGCGCGGCCGCGGCTACCTCGCGCCGGTGCGGCGGATCGACCAGGCCTACGGCGACCGCAACCTGGTCTGCTCCTGCCCCTCGCCGGAGGCCTTCGCCGAGCCCGAGCCGGCGCCGGGGCCGGCGGCCCGCGTCCCCGACCGCAGCCAGGGCGCGCCGGACGACCTGGGGACGGCGGCCGACGCCGTGCCCGCCGGCGCCCAGGCCTGACGACGGCCGTCCCGCGGGGGAGCGCAGCGCGTCCGGCGAGCGAGGAGCGAACCGGAGCGGCGTCGGGCGCGTGGGCGGGTCCTGACGGTCCCGCGCCGCGGTGCCGGTCGACGGCCGGTACCGCGGCCCTCCCGCGCGCCGCGCGCCGCCGTTATCCCCAACTGGCGCGTCGATGACGGCGGCGCGGGGGACGAGCGGTCGCGGGGGAGGGGAGCTGTCGTCCGCCGGGGCCGTACCGGCGTCCCCCCGGGGGCGGCCCGCTGGTCGCGGGCGACCAGGGGCCGGCGCTCGAGCCGGGCGCCCCGAACGCGCCGGGGCCCGGGCGACGCGGGCGGCTGACGCCGCAGCAGCGAGGACGCGGCGGCGGCTGCCGAGTTGATCACGGAGTCGCCGCCGCCCACCCGCGGCGACGCACCGCGGCGGGCGACACCAAGCCGGAGATCACGGACGGGGGGCGGTTCACTCCTACGCCGTTATCCCCAACAAGGCCGGTCGCATGTCGAGAGGGCGGACAGAGCGGTCGAGAGGGAGGGGCCTGCGTCAGATCTTGCGCAGCAGGACGCGGCGGACCTCGTGGTCGGCGGCCTTCTGCAGCACCAGCCGGGCGCGCGAGCGGGTCGGCACGATGTTGTCGCGCAGGTTGGGGCCGTTGACCGCCGCCCAGATGCCCAGGGCGGTCTCGCGGGCCTGCTCGTCGGTCAGGCCGGCGAACCGGTGGAAGTAGGCACCGGTGTCGGCGAACGCCGTCCGCCGCAGCGCGAGGAAGCGCTCGACGTACCAGCGCTGGATGTCGGGCTCCGCGGCGTCGACGTAGACGGAGTAGTCGAAGAAGTCCGAGAGGAAGACCTCGGGCGCCCGGCCGTCGGCCCGGCGGCCCGCCTGCAGCACGTTGAGCCCCTCCAGCACCAGGATGTCGGGCCCGTCGACGACCTGCCGGCCATCGGGGACGACGTCGTAGGCCTGGTGGTCGTACAGCGGGGCGCTGACCTGCCCCCGGCCGGACTTCACCTCGGCCAGGAAGCGCAGCAGCGCCCGCCGGTCGTAGCTCTCCGGAAAGCCCTTGCGGCCGAGCAGCCCGCGCGCCTCCAGCTCGGCGTTGGGCAGGAGGAACCCGTCGGTGGTCACCAGGTCGACCCGCGGGTTGCCGGGTCCGGCCGCCAGCAGGGTCTGCAGCAGCCGGGAGGTGGTGCTCTTGCCGACGGCGACGCTGCCGGCCACCGCGATGACGTAGGGCACCTTGGCCGTCGAGTCGCCCAGGAACTCGCTGCGGGCCGCCCACAGCCGCCTGCTGGCCTCCACGTGCAGCCGCAGCAGCCCGGCCAGCGGCAGGTAGACCGTCGCGACCTCGTCGAGGTCGATCCGGTCGCCGAGGCTGGCCAGCGACTCCAGCTGCGTCGCGTCGAGCGGCAGTGAGCTGCCCGCCGCGAGCGCACGCCACGAGTCGCGGTCGAACACCGCGTAGGGCGACACCTGGGGTCGTGCCGCTGCTGTCACGCCGCCCATCCCACTGCTGTCACGGACTCCATCGTGCCGTCCGGCCTATCCGGCTCACCCGCCCGGGTGGGGGAGGGCCGTCCGGCCGGCGATCGAGCGGACGTCGTCGCGCCGCCCGTCTAGGGTGCCCGTGTGTCCCTGCCCCCGGGCCTGCTCGAGCGCGTCGAGCAGTACTTCGCCGCGGCGCCGCTGCCGGACGCGCGCATCCACCCCGCCGGCGGTCTCGACGTGCCGATCGGCAGCCCCACCTGGCCGTACCCGGCGCGGCCTCGTCCTGGCGAGCCGGTGGGCGTCGAGGACGTCCGGGCCGCCGTGGCGCTCCAGGAGGCCGCCGGTCTGCCGGTGGCGGTCGAGTGGATCTGCGAGGACGCGCCCACCGTCGAGGCCGCCGTCCGGGCCGTGGGGCTGACCGTGGGCTCCTCGCCGCTGCTGGTCGCCGCGGACCCGGTGGAGCTGGTCCTGCCCTCCGGGGTGCGGCTCTACCTGGTCGGCGCCGACGACCCCGAGCTGCCGCGCTACGAGCAGCTGACCTCGATCGCCTTCGCCCACCCGGGGCCGCGCTCGGAGGCCGGTGGGACCTCGGTCGGCGTGGCCGTCGGCTCGCCCCGCACCGCGGTGCTGCGCGAGCGGATCGCGACCGGTCGCACGGTCATGATGGTCGCGGTGGAGGACGGCGAGCCGGTCGCGGTCGGCACCCACCACCCGGTCGTCGTGGACGGCGTCGAGGTGACCGAGATCGTCGGCGTCGCCACGCTCCCGCGGCTGCGGGGCCGTGGCCTCGGCGCGGGGCTGGCCTCGGCGCTGACCGCGCACGCGCGGGAGACCGCCGAGCTGGTGTTCCTGGTCGCCGGCGACGACGACGTGGCACGGGTCTACGAGCGGACCGGCTTCGCGCGCCTGGCCACCGTGGGCGTGGCCGACCTCTCCGACGCGGGCTGAGCCGCCCTCAGGAGGTCGGCGGGACCGGGACCGCAGCCGCGGCGGAGTCCAGCGCCGCCCTGGCCCGGTCCCAGCCCACCGACGAGGGCACCTCGCTGAGCAGCACGACGACCCGTCCGCCGACCACGCCCACCGAGTGCAGGTGGCGCTGGCCCCCGAGGCAGCACATCCAGCCCTGCTTCACCGCGGCGCCGGGCAGGGTGCCGAAGACGCCGAACTCCTGGTCGAAGCCGTCGGAGGCGATCGGGGTGGCCGTGCGCATCCACCCCATCAGCGCCGCGGCATCGTCGGGGTGCGCGATCACCGGCAGCCGGGTGAGGAAGCGGGCCAGGTCGTCGGCGGTGGTGGTCGTCTCGCCCCACTGACCCCACCTCCGCGGTGGTGCGGTGTCGGTCAGCCCGTAGCGGACGGCGACGTCGCGGACGGCCTGCGCGCCGTTGAAGCGGACCCAGAGGTCCGACGCGGCGGGATCGTCGGAGCGGCGGATCATGACCTCGAGCTCCGCGCGGTCGGCGGGGGTCAGGGTGACCGCGCCGGTGCGGGCGCGGTGCAGCACGTCCGCGGCGATGAACAGCTTGACCAGCGAGGCGGTGGGGAAGGGGCGGTCGGCCAGCTCGTTGCCCGCCGTCCGCGCCAGCACCCGTGCGGTGCGGGCCTCGGCGGCGCGGATGGAGACGTCCGTCTGGCGTTCCTCCTGGTCGGCGACGACGACGGCGAAGGTCCCGAGGTCGCCGTGGGCGGCGGTCACCGCCGGGACGATGTCGGCGGGTGCGACGTCCTCCTCCGCGGGTGCGACGTCCTCCTCCGCGGGTGGGATGGTCTCCGCGGGTGGGATGGTCTCCGCGGGTGGGATGGTCTCCGCGGGTGGGATGGTCTCCGCGGGCGCGACGTCGCCCTGCGCGGGTGGGATGGTCTCCGCGGGTGGGATGGTCTCCGCGGGCGCGACGTCGCCCTGCGCGGGTGGGACGGTCTCCGCGGGCGGGACGGTCTCCGCGGGCGCCGCGTCGTCCTCCGTCGCCGTGGCCCACCGGGGCACGGCGACCCCGGTGAAGACGAGGGCGAGCAGCACGACGGCGACCACGGCCGACGGCGTGCTGCAGCGGGCACGCCGCGGCCTGCTCCCCTGAGCCGCAGCCGTCGCCATGACCCCATCGTGCCGGGCTCAGGGAGCGGGTAGGAGAACTCTCAAGCACTTGCCGTGTGTTCGGAGCGCTGCGCGTCCGGCCGGTCGCGGTGCGGTACGAGACGGGGCCGTTCAGTCCTGTTCGTAGGTGCCGACGAGCACGGCGCGGGCCAGGGTGTGGCTGAACAGGGTGAAGCCGAGGAACGCGGGAGAGGCGTCCGGCGGCACGTCGAGCCGCTCGACGTCCACGGCGTGCACCGTGACGAAGTAGCGGTGCGGCCCGTGCCCGGCCGGGGGAGCGGCGCCGACGAAACCGGGGAAGCCGGCGTCGTTGCGCAGCTGGACCGCGCTCTCCGGCAGCCCGGAGCCCTGCCGGTCGCCGGCGCCGCTGGGCAGCTCGGTGACCGAGACCGGGATGTCGGCCACCACCCAGTGCCAGAAGCCGCTGCCGGTGGGGGCGTCGGGGTCCAGGACGGTGATGGCGAAGCTCTTGGTCCCCTCGGGGAAACCCGACCAGGACAGCTGCGGCGAGCGGTCCTCACCGCCGGCACCCATCACCCCGCTGACCTGGGCCCGGCCCAGCGGCGCGCCGTCGGTGACGTCGGTGCTGGTGACCTCGAAGCTCGGCACCTGCGGCAGGAAGTCGTAGGGACTGGGCGGCGTCGGGCGTTCGGCCATGGACGGGCTCCTCGGCTCTCGGGCGGACGGCGGGGACGGATGCCCCCGCGCCGACCCTAGGAGGCCCCCGTCCTCCCCGCCCTCCGCAGGCTCGGGACGGGGGCCACCCCGGGCCGGTGAACAGTGCGTTTCCCGGCGCGGCGCGGGCCCGCGGAGGCCGGTAGCGTCGTGGAGTGCTCGGTCTCCCCGGCTCGATCCGTGCCTGCCTGTTCGACCTCGACGGCGTCCTCACCCGGACCGCGACGGTCCACATGGCCGCGTGGAAGCGGACGTTCGACGAGTTCCTGCGGGCCCGTGACCCCGGGGCGCCCGAGTTCACCCAGGAGGACTACAACCGCTACGTGGACGGCAAGCCGCGTCTCGACGGGGTGCGCGACTTCCTCGCCAGCCGCGGCATCACGCTGCCCGAGGGGACGCCCGACGACCCGCCGGACGCCGCGACGGTGCACGGGGTGGGCCTGCGCAAGAACCAGCTGGTGCACGCCGAGCTCGCCGAGCACGGCGTCGAGGTCTACCCCGGCTCGATCCGCTACCTGGCGGCCGCCAAGGAGGCGGGGCTCGCCACCGCGGTGGTCACCGCCTCGCGCAACGGCCGGCAGGTGATCGAGGCCGGCGGCTTCGCCGACCTCATCGACACCCGGGTGGACGGCGAGGTCGCGGCGGCGCAGGGGCTGCGTGGCAAGCCCGCCCCGGACACCTTCCTGGCCGGCGCCCGCGCGCTGGGGGTGCCGGCGGCCGAGGCCGTCGTCTTCGAGGACGCGCTGGCCGGCGTGGCCGCCGGACGGGCGGGCTCCTTCGGCTACGTCGTGGGCGTCGACCGGGTCGGTCAGGCCGACGGGTTGAAGGCCGCGGGTGCGGACGTCGTCGTCCAGGACCTGGCCGAGTTGCTCGAGGGGAGCACACCGTGACTGAGGGTCGGCCGCACTTCCCCATCGAGCCCTGGGCGCTGAGCGAGACGGGCCTGGACCACGCCTCGCTCGCCGTCCACGAGTCGGTGTTCGCACTGTCCAACGGGCACATCGGCATGCGCGGCTCGTTCGAGGAGGGCGAGCCGGTCGTCGTCCCCGGGACGTACCTCAACGGCTTCTTCGAGGAGCGACCGCTGCCCTACGCGGAGGTCGGGTACGGCTTCCCCGAGCAGGGGCAGACGGTCGTCAACGTGACCGACGGCAAGCTGATCCGGCTGCTGGTCGGCGACACCCCGCTGGACCTGGCCTACGGCGAGATCATCGAGCACCGGCGCACGCTGGACCTGCGCCGCGGCGTGCTGCGCCGCAGCACCGAGTGGCGCTCCCCGAACGGCCGCGTGGTGACCGTGACCAGCACCCGGCTGGTCTCGCTGCGCCGCCGCTCGATCGCCGCCATCGAGTACACCGTCGAGTGCACCGACGGGCAGGGCGACCTCTACATCGCCCTGCAGTCGGACCTGCTGGCCAACGAGCCGGTCGACAGCGGCTCGGAGGCCGACGACCCGCGCGCGGCCGCCGCGCTGGCCCGCCCGCTGCTCAACGAGATGGCCGTGGCCCGCGGCCAGCGGGCGGTGCTGGTGCACCGCACCCAGCGCAGCCGGCTGCGGATGGCCGCCGGCATGGACCACGTGGTCGAGGTGCCCGACACCTCCACGGTCGACATCGAGGCGGGGGAGGACCTCGCCCGCTTCACCCTCGCCGCCCGGCTGCCCCAGGGCTCGTCGGTGAAGCTGGTCAAGTACCTCTCCTACGGCTGGTCCTCCCGGCGCTCGGCGGCCGCGCTGCGCGACCAGGTCGAGGGCGCGCTGGCCACCGCCAAGCTGGCCGGCTTCGAGCGGTTGCTGCGCGAGCAGCGCGAGGTGCTCGACGAGCACTGGCAGCACGCCGACGTCGAGATCGAGGGGGACGACGAGCTGCAGCAGGCGGTGCGGGTCGGCGTCTTCCACCTGCTCCAGGCCGGCCTGCGCGCCGAGCGCCAGCCCATCCCGGCCAAGGGCCTGACCGGCCCCGGCTACGACGGGCACACCTTCTGGGACACCGAGACCTACGTGCTGCCGGTGCTCACCTACATCGCCCCCGGGGCCGCCCGCGACGCGCTGCGCTGGCGGCACTCGACCCTCGAGCTGGCCCGGGAGCGGGCCCGGGTGCTCGGCCTGAACGGCGCGGCCTTCCCCTGGCGGACCATCCGCGGCGAGGAGACGTCGGGCTACTGGCCGGCGGGGACGGCGGCCTTCCACATCAACGCCGACATCGCCGACGCCGTCGTCCGCTACCACAACGCCACCGAGGACGAGGAGTTCGACCGCGACCACGGCGCCGAGCTGCTCATCGAGACCGCCCGGCTGTGGGCCTCGCTGGGCCACTTCGACGACGAGCACGGCTTCCGGATCGACGGGGTCACCGGTCCGGACGAGTACACCGCCGTCGTGGACAACAACGTCTACACGAACCTCATGGCGCAGCGGAACCTGCGCGAGGCGATCGCGGCGGTGAAGCGCCAGCCCGACGTGGCCGGCCGGCTGGGCGTCACGGCGGAGGAGACCGACTGCTGGGACCGGGCGGCCGCCCTCATGGCGGTGCCCTACGACACCCGGCGCGGGGTGCACATGCAGTCCGACGCCTTCACCCACCACGAGGAGTGGGACTTCGCGGCCACCCCGCCGAACCGCTACCCGCTGCTCATGCACTACCCGTACTTCGACATCTACCGCAAGCAGGTGGTCAAGCAGGCCGACCTGGTGATGGCGCTGCACCTGCGGGGGGACGCCTTCACCCCGGAGGAGAAGGCCGCCGACTTCGCCTACTACGAGGCGCGGACGGTGCGCGACTCGTCCCTGTCGGCCACCCAGCAGGCCGTGGTCGCCGCCGAGACCGGCCACCTGGCGCTGGCCTACGACTACTGGGGCGAGGCCACCCTGACCGACCTGCAGAACCTGCACGGCAACTCCGGGCACGGCCTGCACATCGCCTCGCTGGCCGGCGGCTGGACGGTGGCCGTCGCGGGGTTCGGCGGGATGCGGGACCACGACGGGCGGCTGACGTTCGCCCCGCGGCTGCCCGACCGGATCACCCGGCTGCGCTTCCGGCTCAACTACCAGGGCCGACTGCTGGTGGTCACCGTGACCCCGACCGAGGCCACCTACCGGCTCCTCGACGGCGACCCGCTGGACGTGCACCACCACGGGCGGCGGCTGACCGTCACCGAGGACGAGGTCAACGCCGAGATCCCGCTCCCGCCGGAGGTCGCGCCGGTGTCCCAGCCCTACGGCGTGGCCCCCCGGCGGCGCGGCCGACGCTGACGAAGGGCCCCGTCCTCCTCGTCCCTCGCAGGCTCGGGACGAGCCCCTGGACGGGGCCGACGGGGGCTCCCGTCAGCCCAGGAGCCACCAGCCGCCGAGCAGCAGCGCGCCGACGTCGACCAGCAGGAAGAACCCGACCCACAGCACCGCGGGCAGGCGGGTGAGACGCGCCAGCTGGTCGGCGTCGGAGTCCGGCGCGGCGCGGCGGCGCCGGGCCCGCTGCAGCTCGAGCACGGTCTTCGGCGCGGCCAGCAGCAGGAACCACGTGCCGGCAGCGGCGAAGGCAGCCTGCCCCGACGGCGGGAGCCACCCGGTGACGGCCAGGACGACGGCCCCGGTGGCCAGCACCGCCCACAGCCCGTACCAGTTGCGGATCTGCACCAGCAGCAGCGCCAGCAGGCCCAGCAGCGCCCACAGCAGCCCGACCGCGTGGCCGGCGGCCAGCAGTGCTGCCGCTCCCAGCCCGAACAGCGCCGGGCCGGTGTAGCCCGCCGCGCAGGTGAGCACCATGCCCGGCCCGGTCGGCCGGCCCGCCGACACGGTCAGCCCCGAGGTGTCCGAGTGCAGCCGGATGCCGGACAGCCGTCGTCCTGCGGCCAGGGCGACCAGCCCGTGCGCGCCCTCGTGGGCGATGGTCACGACCGTCCGGGCCGGCCGCCACAGGGCAGGCGCGAGGACGACGGCGCCGGCCGCCACGAGCGCGCCCACGAGGACCGCCGTCGGCAGCTGGGGCAGGGGAGTGCTCACGCGGACCCAGAACCCCTCGACGACGTCCACGCGGGGGAGTCAACCGCACCCGGCTGTGAACGCCGTGCGCCCGGCGACGGTCCCGCCGGGCGGCGCGTCCGTCGATGCCGACGGCGGCGCGGGAGACGTCCGCACGGCGGAACCCCGTCCTGTACCGTTATCCCCAACTAACTGACGGCTCGAACCACCTGGAGTGCGATCAGTTGGGGCGACCTCGAAGAGCGGACCACCGAGTCCTCGGTTAGCGTCTCCCGGCCCGGTGGCAGGAGGACAGTGATGACCGAGCACGTTCACAGGCCGGTGAGCACTGACGCCCCGGCCGCCCCGGCGGAGGCAGCCCAGGATCCGCGGACGGTGCCTCCACCGGCCCGGACCGCCACCACGCTGACGCGTGAGGCACCGTGGCGGAACCCGGAACCGTGGTGGCTGCGCGGCGGCGTCCGTCCCTACCTGCTGCTGGCTGACATCGCGGCCTTCGCCATCGCCACCGTGATCACCTCGCCCACGTCCCCGGTCCACGTCGTGGTGCTGCTGGTGTACCTGGTCGTCTTCTACGTGGCCGGGCTCTACCGGTCCCGGCTGAACCTCTCGCTCCTGGACGACCTGCCGTACATCCTGGCCGCGTCCGTCGTCGGCTTCGCCATCAAACTGGCGCTCATCTCCCTGTTCCCCCACGTCGACCCGCCCGGCCAGCAGGTCGTCCACGCGGTGGCACTGCTGGGTGTCGTCCTGGTGGTCCGGCGCATCGCCTACACCGTCGTCCGCAGGGCGCGGTGCCGCGGGAAGGTCCGTCACCGGACCCTCATCCTCGGGGCCGGGCAGATCGGGACACGGCTCGCCGACACGCTCCGGGAGCGGGGTGACTACGGACTGGACCCGGTGGGGTTCGTCGACTCCGCTCCTCCGACCAACGACCCGGCACTGCTGCCCGCGCCCGTGCTCGGCGGGTACGAGCAACTGGGGCGGATCATCCGGGAGCAGGCCATCCGGGACGTGATCGTGGCCTTCGGGTCGGCTGACGAGGACGAACTCGTCGACGTCCTGCGGACCTGCGACCGGCTGGACGTCGAGGTCTTCCTCGTGCCGCGGCTGTTCGAGTTGCACAACGCCAACCGCTACACCGACGAGATCTGGGGGATACCCCTGATCCGCGTGCGGCGGGCCGTCTTCCGCAGCCCCTGGTGGAAGGCCAAGCGACTGGTCGACACCGTGGTCGCCGGGCTCGCCCTGGTGGCTCTCTCGCCGGTCATGGCCGCGGTCGCACTCGCGGTCCGGTACGAGGGCGGTCCCGGCATCATCTTCCGGCAGCAGCGGGTCGGGATCGACGGGCGGCCGTTCGACGTGCTGAAGTTCCGGTCGCTCAAGCCGGTCGACGAGAGCGAGTCGCAGACCAACTGGAACATCAAGCACGACGACCGGCTCGGCCCCGTCGGGAGGTTCATCCGCGCGACGTCGCTGGACGAGCTGCCCCAGCTGTGGAACATCGTCCGGGGGGACATGAGCCTGGTCGGGCCCCGCCCGGAGCGCCCGCACTTCGTGCAGCAGTTCTCCGCGCACATCCCCCGGTACACCGCCCGTCACCGGGTGCCGGCCGGCCTCACGGGCTGGGCGCAGGCGCACGGGCTGCGCGGGGACACGTCGATCGAGGACCGGGCCCGCTTCGACAACTACTACATCGAGAACTGGTCGCCCTGGCTCGACATGAAGATCATCGCCAAGACCGTGGGCCAGGTGCTGCGACGGCAGGGAGGTTGACGGCGCCCGTGCCCGCCGCTCCAGGGGCCCCCGAGCGTGCGGGGCCGGCCGCCCGGTCGAGGAGGCCGGCGGCGGGGCTCCTCCGCGTCACCTTGGTCGCCACCCTGGCCCTCGCTCCGCTCGAGGGCTACCTGCAGGCCGTGGACGCCAACCTCGGCAAGGTCGCCCCCGCGCTGTTCCTGCTGGCCTGGGTGGCGAACCGGATGGTCCACGACCGTCCGATCGGGGCCTCCCACCCCGTGACCTGGTGTGCCGTCGGCCTGCTCCCCGTGGTCCTCGCCTCGACGGCGGTCAACCTCGACAACGGTCACGCCCTGGCCTACGCGGTGCGGTGGCTGCCCTTCCTGCTGCTGGTCGTGGCGCTGGTC
This sequence comes from Geodermatophilus siccatus, assembly GCF_900103785.1. GTDB lineage: Bacteria > Actinomycetota > Actinomycetes > Mycobacteriales > Geodermatophilaceae > Geodermatophilus > Geodermatophilus siccatus. Next base: position 204,181 of record NZ_FNHE01000002.1, read on the forward strand.
GACGTGCTGACCCACGACGTCGACGTCTGGGTGGCCCTGTACGCGCTGGTCGCCGGCGCCGCGGCGAGTGCCCTCGGTGCGGTGGTGAGCTTCGCGTTCCTGGGGTCCCCCCGCGCCACCGGCCCGCTGGAGGACCCCAACGACCTCGCCTACGTCATCACGGCCGCCGTCCCGATCGTGCTGCTCGCCGTCCGGAAGGCCGCCCGCCCGTCGGGGGCCCTCGCGTGGGGGGCGGTCCTCGCCCTCCTGCTCGTCGGTGCGCTGGCCACCCTGTCGCGCGGCGGCATCCTCGCCACCACGGCGGTCCTGGTCTGGGCGTTGCTCAGGGGGCTGGTCCCGGCCCGGTTCCTCGCCGCGGCCGGCGCCCTGCTCGCCGCGCTGGCGGTGCCGATCCTGCTGCTGGCCCAGGACGTCGTGCAGCAGGCGCTGGACCAGAAGCAGTACATCGCCGCGACCAACGTCGACACGCGGCTGCTGCGCTGGCAGGCCGCGGCGCGCATGCTGGCGGACAACCCCCTGCTGGGCGTGGGGCCGGGTGGCTTCCGCAGCGGTTACGTGGAGTACTCCGGCTTCGCCGAGCTCGCCGAACGGACGCCGGTGGCCCACGAGATGTACCTGGAGGTGGGGGCGGAGCTGGGGGCCGTCGCCCTGCTGCTGTTCGTCGGTGGGATCGTCGCGGCGCTCGTGGCCAGCGAGCAGGCGGTCCGCCGGCGCCGGGCCGAGGGCGCAGGGGTCCGCGACGCCGCTGTGCTCGCCGCCCTCGCCGTCCAGGGCAGCCTGCTGGCCGTCTGCGTGAGCTCGGTCTTCCTGTCCGAGCAGTACTACATGCCGCTGTGGGCCGGACTGTCGATCGCCGCGGCGATCGACCTGCGCAGCCGCGGCGGGGAGAGGAGCACGTGAATGCACGTCCTGCACGCCATCGGTGAGATGGGCACGGGCGGCGCGGAGTCCCTGGTGGTCGAGCTCGTACGACGGGGGCCCGAGGTGGGCTGGCGGTCGACCGTGGCCAGCGCCGGAGGGGCCCGGGAGGACGAGATCGTCGCGGAGGGGCTGGCCGACGTCCACCGCGTCCCGCTGTCCCGCCGCAGGCCCGCGGGACTGGCCCGGGCGGTCGTGGCCACCCGCCGGGCGCTCGTCGAGGCCGTCCCCGACGTCGTCCTGGCCCACAACGTCGGGGTGACGGCGGCCGTGACGCTCGCCCAGCTGAGCCGGCGGCGCAGGATCCCGGTCGTCACCGTGTTCCACGGCGTGGCTGCGGAGGACTACCGCGCCGCTGCGCGCCTGCTGAGCACCGCGCCCCGCGCCGTGGTGACGGTGAGCGAGGCCATCGCCGGCCGGCTGCAGGCCGCGGGCCTGCGCAGGCCACCCGTCGTCATCCCCAACGCCGTGACCGCCCCCGTCCTCCCCGACCGGCAGCAGGCCCGGCGCGAGCTGGGGCTGGAGCCGGGCGTACCCGTGGCGCTCTGCGCGGCCCGGCTGGTCGACCAGAAGCGCCACGACGTCCTGCTCCGGGCGTGGGCCCACCTGCCGCGGCACTGCGTCCTCCTCGTGGCCGGGGACGGCCCCAACCGGCCCGCCCTCGAGACCCTGCACCGGGAACTGGCACTCGGGGACCGGGTGCGCCTGCTGGGCAACCGGACGGACGTCCCGCGACTGCTCGCGGCCGCGGACGTCGCGACACTCGCCTCGGACTGGGAGGGCCTGCCCGTCTTCGTGCTGGAGGCCATGGCGGCCGGGCGGCCGGTCGTCGCCACGGAGGTCGACGGTCTCACGGAGATCCTCCGCGACGGCGGTGGGCTCCTGGTGCCACCGGGGTCCTCCGACGCGCTCACCGTCGCCCTGGAGCGACTGCTCACCGCCGCCGATGCCCGCAGGGCGGCCGCGGACGCGGCGAGGCGGACCATCGCCGACAGGCACGACCCCCTGCACATGACCCGGCGCTACGACGCGCTCCTCCGCGACCTCGTCGCCGGACCCGCTGCGACCCCCGAACCCGGGGAGGCGCGGTGACGCGCTCCCAGGCACTGGCGGCGCTGCGCCGAGCCCTGGTCCCCGCGCTCCTCGCGGCGGGTCTCACCCTGGCGCTGGTCCTGGCCCTGCTCCTCACGCGCGACCCGCTGTACCAGGCCAGGGTCGGCATCGTGGCCACCCCCGCCGCCGTCGGCAGCGCCGAGGGTCCCGAGTACGGGGCCGTCGTGAGCTCGATCATGCCGGCCCTCCCCGAGGTCGCGGTCTCGACCCCGGTACTGGACCGGCTGGCCGGACGTCTGCCGGAGCTGGACGCGGCCACGCTCAGCGAGTCCGTGGCCGTCGAGCTCGTGCCGGCGTCGGGAGTGGCCCGCGTGACCGTCACCGGGGACAGCCCCGAGGCCGCGACGGCCGTCCTCCGGGCGGTGGTCGACGAGATCGTCGGCAGCAACCTGCTCGCGCCGGTGGGGACCTTCACCGTCCTCGGGGACGTCGGCGCCGAACCGGTGCAGGTGGGCCCCGACCCGCTGCTCGCGGGGGGCCTGGGCGTGCTCGCCGCGGTCGTCGTGGGGCTCCTCGCGGTCGCCGCCGTCCAGGTGCTGCGTCCCCGGCTGCTCACCGTCGCCGACGTGGCGGAGGTCGTGCGGTCGGTGGCCTCGTCGGCGGTGCCGGTCGTGGCGCTGGGCGGCCGGCACGGCGGGGTGGACGCCCTCGCCGCGCGGCTGGCCCTCGCGGCTCCCGGGGCGACCCGGGTCCGGACCTTCCCGGCCGGGCCGGGGACGGAGGACGGCGTCACCGCGGCGATCGACGAGCGTCTGGCGCGGCGTGCGCTGGAGCGGGCACCCGCTCCCGAGCACCTCGGGGACCACGAGCGGCCGGGCGCCGCCAACGGTCGAGCGGCCACCGACGCACGGCACCGGGTCCGGGAGGCCGTCCAGCCCGAGCCGGCGATCGTCACCGTGCAGCTGCGACGGACGACGACCGAGGAGCTCACCGCGGCGATCCTGGCGGCGGTGGACTCCGGTCACGAGCTGGGCGCGGTGGTGGCCCGGTGAGCGCCCGGGGTGTACCGGAGCCGCCGAGGGACCGCGGCACGAGCCGGGCCCGCCCGTGAGCCGAGGGCTGGCCGGAGCGGCCTCGCGAGGGGCGCTCTGGCTCGGGCTGGTCAACCTGCTCAGCAAGGGCTCCCAGGTCGTGGTGACCCTCGCCCTGGGCGTGTTCCTGACCGCCGGCGAGCTCGGGACCGTCACCGTCACCGTGGCGCTGGTGAACCTGGCCCTGGTCCTGCAGTCGGCCGGCGTGTACGACGTCGTCTCCCGGACCTCCGAGGAGCCCCGCCGGTTCGCGGGGACGGTGGCGTCGCTGTCGGTCACCGCCGGCGCCGCCATCGCGCTGGTCACCGCCGCCGCCGCACCGCGGATCGCCGAGGCCGTCGGGGCGCCGGGGGCGACCGACCTCCTCCGTGTGGCGGTCCTCAGCCTGCCGTTCACCGCCCTCGCCGGGGTGCAGATGGCCTACCTCCACCGCAACCTGGACTTCCGGCGGCGCCTGGTGCCGGATGCCGGCAGCGCCCTCGCCGGGGCGGCGGTGACCGTCGCGACCGCCGCCCTCGGACTGGGCGAGTGGTCGCTGGTCGCCGGGTTGGTCACCACCGCCGTGCTGGCCCCCCTGCTCGGCCTGGTCGTGGGGATCAGGGTGCCGCTGCGCTGGTCGACCTCCCACGCGCGCAGCACCGTGCGGTGGGCGGCGGTGACCGGGCCGGGTGCGGTGCTCGGCCTGGTGCTCCTGAACCTGGACTACGTCGTGATCTCCCGTGCCCTCGGGGAGGCCGCGACCGGCGTGTACTCCTTCGCGTTCCGCATCGCCTTCGTGCCGTACGTCATGGGCGCCGTCGTGCTCGGGGGTGTCGCGTTCCCCCTGTACGCCCGGCTCATGGCCTCGGGTGGAGAAGAGGCCATGGCCCCGGCCGTGGTGCGCTTCCTCCACGTCCTCGTGGCGACGACCGGCGGGGCCTACACCGCCGTCGCGCTGCTCGCTGACCGGATCGTCGTGATCGACCCCCGGTGGGCGGGGTCCGCACCGGTGCTGCGGGTGCTGGCCCTGTACGGCGTCCTGCTCGGGGCCGTGCTGATGGGGCACGAGGCCCTCCGGGCATCCGGACGTCCGGGGCTGTACCTGCGTGCGCAGGTCGTCCACGTGGTGGTCCTCCTGGTCGCCGCGATCGGCCTGGTGCGGTTCGGGATCATCGGGGTGGCCTGGGCCCAGGTCGGCGCGGTCGTGGTGGCCACCGCCGTCGTCGGCGGGATGCTCCGCAGCGCAGGGCTGCTGGGGCCGGGCCTCGGCCGTGTCGTCCTCGCGCCGCTGCTCGCGGCCGCGGCCGCATCCGCTCTGCACGCGGCCGCCGGCTGGGCCGGTCTGCTGCCACCTGCCGACTCCCTGCTCGGCGGTGCGGTCACCGGGGTCGTCGTCCTGGTGGCGTACTGCGGGGTCCTCGCGCTCGTCGACCGACCGCTGGTCCGCGACCTGCGCGCGGCCGCGGCACGGTGAGTGAGCGCCCGGTGGATCGAGCGACGGAGGGAACCCGACGATGAACAGCGGCCCGGCACGGACCCGGCGACTGGCCTACCTGCTCACCCAGGACCGGGGCGGGCCGGTGGACGTGACCGTCGAGCTCGCCCTGGCGGCGAGCCGGGTCCCGGGCTGGGAGGTCCGGGTCTTCGGCCCACGCCCGGCCCGGGGTGCCGACCGGGTGGCCCACCTCCACACCGAGGTGCTGGTCGAGGGGAAGGGGGCCGCAGGTGCGATCCGCCGGGCACGACATCAGCTGTTCGCCTGGCGACCCGACGTGCTGCACGCGCAGGACCGCCGCTCGGGCCTGGTCTGCGCCGGCGCCACCTGGAGCGCGCCCCGAGGGGGCCGGCCGGGGGTCGTGGTGCACACCTACCACGGGGTCCCCGACGACGTGACCGAGTCGTGGTTCCGGGGCGGGCGGGGTGGAGGACCCTCGCGGTACACCCGCACGGTCCTGGCGGCCGACGCGCTCGTGGCGCGAGCCGTGACCCGCACGGTCGTCCCCGCGTCGTCGATGGGCCGGTTCCTGCGGCAGCGGCTGCGGGTCCCCGCCGACCGCGTGGTGCACATCGACAACGGGATGCCCCTGCCTCCGGCCGCCGTCCCCCGCGGGCCGGTGCGGCGGCTGCTGTTCGTCGGCCTGCTCGTGCGCCGCAAGGGCGTGCACCTCCTGCTCGAGGCCATGGCCCGCGCCGCCCTCCCCCCGGACGTGACGCTGCAGGTGGCCGGTGACGGCCCGGAACGGGCCGGGCTCGAGGCGCTCGCCGCCGGGTCGGGGCTGCGCGGGCGGGTCGAGTTCCTCGGCTTCCGCAGCGACGTGCCCGCCCTGCTGGCCGAGGCGGACGCGTTCGTGCTGCCGTCGGCGATGGAGCAGCAGCCGCTGGTCCTCATCGAGGCGCTCGGCGCCGGCAAACCGGTCGTCGCGACCGACGTCGGAGGGGTCGCGGAGATGGTCGCCGGCGCGGGCATCGTCGTCCCGCCCGGCGACGCCACCACCCTCGCCCGGGCGCTCGAGGAGCTGACCACCGTCGACGCCGCCCAGTGGGGCACGCGGGCGGCGGCCATGGCGAGGGAGAGGTTCTCCGTGGGCACGGCGCTGGACCGGCACCTGGCGCTCTACACCGACCTCCTGGGGGAGAACTCGTGACCGTCCACGTCGTCCACGTCGCCCAGCCCACGACCGAGGGCGTCGCCCGCTGCGTGGCCGGGCTGGTCCGCCACCAGGTGGCTGCCGGGTTCGAGGTCACCGTCGTGTGCCCGGAGGAGGGCTGGCTGGCGTCCGAGGCCGTCGCCGGCGGGGCACGGCACGCGTCCTGGACCGCGCAGCGCAGCCCCGGCCCGGTCGTCGTCCGGGAGACCGCCGGCCTGCGCCGGATCCTGCTGGGACTGCGCCCGTCGCTGGTCCACCTGCACAGCGCCAAGGCCGGGCTCGCCGGCCGCCTGGCGGTGCGCGGGCGGGTGCCGACGGTGTACCAGCCGCACGCCTGGTCCTTCCTGGCCGTCCAGGGGCCGCTCCGGCGGGCCACCCTGGCCTGGGAGGTCTGGGCGGTGAGGTGGGCCCAGCGGGTGGTGTGCGTGAGCGAGGCCGAGTGCCGCGACGCGAGGGAGCTGGGGGTGCCGCTCGACGGCCGGGCCCGCGTGGTGCCCAACGGCGTGGACACCGACCGTTTCCGACCGGGGGACCGCGACGGGGCGCGCGCGAGGCTCGGCCTCGGCGCCGGGCCCCTGGCGGTGTGCGTCGGCCGGCTCAGCGAGCAGAAGGGGCAGGACGTGCTGCTCGAGGCCTGGCCGAGGATCCGGGAGTCGGTACCCGGCGCGTGCCTGGCGCTGGTGGGGGAGGGGCCCTGGCAGGAACGGCTGTCGTCCACCGGCGGGGAGGGCGTCGTCCTGGTCGGCAACAGCCCCGATCCCCGGGACTGGTACGCGGCCGCCGACGTCGTCGTCGTGCCGTCCCGCTGGGAGGGGATGGCCCTCGTCCCGCTGGAGGCGGGGGCCAGCGGCCGCAGCGTCGTGATCACCGACGTCGCGGGAGCCCGGGAGGCCGTGCTGCCCGGGACGGGCGCGGTGGTGCCCGCCGAGGACCCCGCCGCGCTGGCGGAGGCCGTCGGGGTCCGGCTGCGCGACCGGGCGGCCAGCGACCGCGAGGGTGCCGCTGCCCGGCGCCACGTCGTGGAGGACTACGGGCTCACCGCCAGTGGGGCCCGGATGCTCGAGGTCTACGGAGAGGTGCTCAGCGGGTCCTGACGGGGGCGCCCCGGATGGGACCGCTGCGGGTGGTCGGTGTTGTCGACGTAGTCGGTGGACGGTCGTGAGGCGGGCGCGCGGGCAGGGTCACCCCGACGGGGGATCGAGCGGGACGCCCGACCCGTCGATGCCCACCGGTGTGATCACCTCCTCGAGGACGCGCAGACTGTGGCGATCCGTCGGTGCGGTTCTCTCGGCCGCCCTCGTCGCGATGCCGAGCGCCTCCACCCGCGATCCGGCTCCGAACGCGTCGGCCTGTCCGCAGCCCGCTGATGCGGCGGACGACCCCGCCGGACGGCGCGGCTTCTGGTACGCCATCGGGGACCGGCCGACCGAGCAGGAGATCGACGCCGCGGCCACCCGGTACGGGGTCGTGGTCCTCAACCCCTGGGAGACGTGGGCCCTCGAGCGCATCAGGCAGCAGGACCCCTCCGTGGTCGTGCTCGTGTACAAGGACCTCGCCAGCACGCGCAGCTACCACACCGACCCGCTCCCGCCGGCCGGTGTGCGGTACGGCGAGGCGGATCCGTCCTGGTTCGCCGTCGACGACGCCGGGGAGCGGATCGAGTGGGACCCCTACCCGGGGCACTGGCAGATGGCGGTGTGGGACCCGGCCTACCAGCAGCGCTGGGTCGACAACGTCGTCGCGGAGGTCGTCTCGGCCGGCTGGGACGGGGTCCTCGCCGACAACGACCTGGCGACCCTGCGGTGGTACGACGCAGGCCTGCTCGCCGGCACGGCGTCGGCAGCGGAGACCGACGCGCGGCTGCAGGAGGGACTCGACGGCCTGGTCACGCGGGCCGGGCAGGCCCTGCGGGAACGGGGCAGGCTCCTGGTCCCCAACACCTCGGACGCGCGGCTGCAGGACGGGCGGTGGGACGCGCACGCGGCGTTCGGCGGGGCCATGGAGGAGAACTTCGCGCACTGGGGGACCGACCCCGGTGCGGGCTTCCTGTGGGACTGGGGCCGGACCGGCTGGGTGACGCAGACAGGGCAGCTGGCGGGCCCCGGCCTGGCCCTCACCGTGACCCGTGCGGCCCCCGGGGACAACCGGACCCTGCTGTACGCCTACGCCAGCGTCCTCGTGCGGGGCAACGGCGACGAGTACTGGACCCCGTCGACCACCGCGGCGGGGGACTACACCCAGCCGGAGTGGCTGCCCGAGATGGCCGTCGCGACCGGCCCGGCCGCCGCGGATGCGCTGCGTGAGCCGTCCGGCGCCTGGACCCGCAGGTACACGACGGCCTGGGCGGCGGTCAACCCCACCCAGGCGACGGTCACGGTGGTCCCGCCGCGCGGGACGGTCGACCGCAACGGCAAGTCCGTTCGGTCGGTGACCCTGCAGCCGACGTCCGGCGTGGTCCTGCGGGTGGAGTGCGGCCGCTGAGCACCTCGGGCACCGTCCCGGCTGCGGCCGGCAGCGACGTGCAGGTCCCGGCGTCGGCGAGCGCCGCACGACCGGCCGGCTCTCGGTGGTCCCACCGGTAGCGCACCCCGCCGATGTGAGGCGGGGAGCCTCGGCGCTCTGCGGCCGATGACACTTCATCCGTTATCCCCAACATTCGTCCAAAAATTCCCGGGAAATAACCCAACAGCACACCGATCGCAACCCGGACATCCGGTCGACGCGACGAACCGGGCGGGCGACCATCACCAGCCGTGGACCTCGTCTCGTCACTGCCGGCCTTCGTGCCGGCCGTGGTGCTCATGTCGGTCTCCCCGGGCCCCGCGATGGCGTTCGCCATCCGGCGGTCGGCGCTGCGGGGGACCGGCGGGGCGGTACCCGTGGTGCTCGGCCTGGAGGCCGGCCTCTACGTGTGGGCTCTCCTGGCGGGTGCGGGCTTCGCCGCGTTGGTGACCGCCTCGGAGGTGGCCTACCTGGTGCTCCACGGGGTGGGCGCGGCCGTTCTCCTCGGGCTCGGGATCCAGGCCTGGCGGACGGCGTGGCGCGAGGGACGGCATCCGGACACGGTGGGGGAGCCGGGGCCGTCCTCGGGCCACCGCCACTGGTGGACGGCGTTCGGCGAGGGCCTCCTGGTGCAACTGGCCAACCCGAAGGCCGCCGTCCTCGTGATCGCGTTCTACCCGCAGTTCGTCCCGGTGGACGGGCCGGTGTTCGCCACGACGGCGCTGCTGGGCCTGCTGCAGGTCGGTCTGGAGACCGGTCTCTACCTGGCCCTGGCCGCCGGGGTCGCCCGCGCGGGGTCGTGGTCCCGGCGGCCGCGGATCCGCCGGCGGCTCGAGACCGTCAGCGGGACCGTGCTCGTGGCCCTCGGGCTGCGGGTCGCGTTCGCCAGCCGCTGAGGCCGGTCATCGCGTGGTGGTCAGGTTGACCGCGTTACCGTCCGGGTCTCGCACGTGGGCGACGCGCTGGCCCCACGGCATGTCGTTGGCCGGCGCCGGCGCCTGTCCGCCGTGGGCCTCGACCCGGTTGAGGGCGGCGTCGACGTCGGGCACCTCGATGCTGAGCAACACCCGGCCCGCCGGCGCCCCCTCGACCGATCCGTCGGAGACGATGCCGAGCTCGGAGTCGCCGACGCGCAGGCCGAGGTAGAACGTCGGTCCCTCGTCGGGGGTCCGGCTGGTCTCCGTCGCGCCGGCGACGCCGGTGTAGAAGTGGGCCAGGCGCTCGAGGTCGTGCGTGACGATCATCGGGGTGACGCTGCTGGGCACGGGGTTCCTCTCGGTCGGGACGTCGAGGGGTGGACCATCTCGCACCGGGGAACTCATCGGTGCGCAAGTGTCACGTGACGAAATGGGTGACGACCGGACCATCGGCGTTGACTTAGTCCGGCTTGGTCATACTCTGGGTGCATGGCGACGACCGTCAACGTCCACGAGGCGAAGACCCACCTCTCGCGGCTCCTCGAGGCCGTCGAGGCGGGGGAGGACGTCGTCATCGCCCGGGCCGGCAAACCGATCGCCCGGCTGGTGCCGGCCGGCGTGCGGACCGAACCGCGGACTCCTGGAGCCTGGCGGGGCCAGGGGTGGATGGCGGACGACTTCGACGAGACGCCCGAGGAGCTGATCGCCGCCTTCCGCGGTGACGCCGACTCGTGACGCTGCTGCTGGACACGCACGTCCTGCTGTGGTGGCTGTTCGGCGACCCGCGGCTGACAGCGACGATGCGGGAGGCGATCGCGGACCCGACGTCGACGGTCCTGGTGTCGGCGGTGACGGCGTGGGAGATGGCGATCAAGGCCGCGGTCGGCAAGCTCGCCGTTCCTGATCACCTGACCCAGCAGTTGCGTCAGGAGGGTTTCGACGCGCTGCCGGTCACCGTCGAGGACGGCCTGGCGGCGGGCGCGCTGCCGAGGCACCACAGCGACCCGTTCGACCGCATGCTCATCGCCCAGGCCGCGCGCCGGCGATTCGTCCTCGTCACAGCAGACCGTCGCTTCGCCGACTACGACGTGACGACCCTGTCGTGACCAGGTCGGACGGGGGATCTCACCGCCGAGCAACTTGACATAATGTGCATTATCGGCGTTGGCGCCGATGGCGAACAGGGGCTGCGGACGCCAGCCGGTCCGACCGGCACTCGGACCGGCCAGAACGGCGTCCTGCGGTGGCCGGCGTCGTCTCGTCGCCTCGCGTGCCGGCACGGCGCCGGCCGACCCGGCACGGCGCCGGACGACCGCGTCGACGCAGCAGCTCGGCGACCCGTCCGACCGTCGTCCTGCTGACGCCGGTGCGCCGTCCGGCTCGTCCGGTCGGTCCGATCGCCACCTCGACTCCTCGTCCCGACCCCTCGTCGGCCCACCCGATCCGCGGTGCCGACCCGCCGGCCGGCACCGCGCCGGCGACCCTCGCCGCCCTCCCGGTCACCACTTCCCCGGGCGGTCACCCGCGGGTATTTACGTCACTGTGACGGAAAGACGGACGGGGCGCTGTTCGACGGGCGCACTGCGCGACGGCTGCCTAGGGTCGGAGACATGCAACTCCGACGCCCGATCGCCGCACTGATGACCGCCTTGGCGCTGTTCGGAGGCGGTGCGACGATGACCGCCTGTCAGGCAGCCGGGCAGGACCAGAACGACGGCAGCACCGACGAGAACAACCCGCCGAACGTCGAGACCAACGACGAGTCGGACCCGTCGCAGGACAACGTGCCCGACCTGTCCGACCCCGAGGACGGCGTCGAGCAGGGCAACAGCAACGACGACGCCGACGACGGCTGATCCGCCCGGGCCGGTGCGGTCAGCCGGCGGCGCGCTCGGAGACCCAGAGCTTGTCGAGCCGGCCGGTCGACCGCACCAGGTCCTGCAGGGAACGCTCCAACTCGGCCTTGGTGTGCCGCTCGCCCAGCAGGGTCTGCACGTCCTCGATCGCGCAGCGCAGCTGGTACAGCCGGTCCTGCAGCCCGTCGAGCTCCGCGCGGGTGACCAGCACGACGTCACCGGACAGGCCCGCCTTAGCCGTCGCGGAACGCTGCTCGTAGGCCCGCTGCCGGCAGGCCTGACCGCAGTACTGGCGCGGGCGCCCGACCGACCCCTGCTGCGGCAGCACCCGGCGACACCAGCCGCACCGGCGCTCGCTGCCACTCCCCCTCCGCGGGCTGGGCAGCCCGGTCTCGGTCGTTGCCTCCTCGTCGATCGTCCGGATCGTGTCTCGCTCTGCCACGCTGCGCACCGTAGACGCCGCCACCGACACAAACCGCGGAACACGCCCGGTCCGCGCCTGCGGGAAGCCGGTCGGGGCGGGACGGACCGGTCCTCGGCGGCACGTGCGACCAGGCCCCGACCGGCGCGTGGACCAGCGGCGTTAGCGTGTCGGCGTGGGCTCGGTCCGGTACGCGTTCCTCGACGGACCCACCCCCATCGCGATGGCCCACCGGGGCGGGGCGATCGAGCACCTGGAGAACACGCTGCCGGCCTTCGAGGCCTGCGTGGCGATGGGGTACCAGTACCTGGAGACCGACGTCCGGGTCACCGCCGACGGCGTGCCGATCGTGTTCCACGACCCGACCCTCGACCGCGTCACCGACCGCACCGGACGCGTCGACCAGCTGAGGTGGGCGGAGCTGGCACCCGCCCGGATCGGGGGGCGCGAGCCGATCCTCCGGCTCGAGGAGCTGCTCGGCGCCTGGCCCGACGTGCGGTTCAACCTCGACATCAAGGCACCGGGCGTCGTCGCCCCGCTGGCCCGCACCGTCCGCCGGCTGCGCGCCGAGGACCGCATCTGCCTGGGCTCGTTCTCCGACGCCCGCGTCGCCGCGGCCCGCCGGGTGTTCGGGCCCTCGGTGTGCACCTCGCTCGGCCCGCGCGGGGTGGCGGCGCTGCGGCTGTCCTCCTACTCCCCCCGCGCCGCCGGGCTGGTGCGCATCCCCGCCGGCTGCGCGCAGGTGCCGCTGCAGCTGGGTGGCCGGGCGCTGGTCGACGAGCGCTTCATCGCCGCGGCGCACGCCCGCGGGCTGCAGGTGCACGTCTGGACGGTGGACACCCAGGAGGAGGCCGCGGCCGTCCTCGACCTCGGCGTGGACGGCGTGATGACCGACCGCCCGGCGATGCTCCGGGCCCTGCTGGAGCGCCGCGGCCAGTGGGTGCCGCGGTGAGCGGGATCCGGGCCGAGTGGTGGGACGGTGCGCCGCGGGCGGCCGACCGCGGCGTCGTCCCCGCGACATCCCGGCGTGACCAGCCCGTGCTGGACCACCTCGATCACGGCTGACACCCTGCGGCCGTGACGACCGCCGCCGCCACCGGGCCGACCAGCCCCGCCGCCGACCGCGCGCTGCGCCGCGAGCGGTTCGGCTGGTACTCCTACGACTGGGCGATGTCGGTGTTCAACACCAGCGTCACCACGGTCTTCCTCGGCCCGTACCTGACGTCGGTCGCCGAGGAGGCGGCCGGGCCCGACGGGCGGCTGGGCTTCCTGGGCCTGTCCATCCCGCCGGGCAGCTGGTTCTCCTACGTGCTGTCGGCGTCGGTGCTCCTGCAGGTCCTGGTGCTGCCGCTGACCGGCGCCGTGGCCGACCGGACCGGCCGCAAGCGGGAGCTCCTGGCCGGCTCCGCCGCGCTGGGCGCGCTGGCCACCACGGCCCTCTACTTCGTCGCCGACGGCCGTTACCTGCTCGGCGCCGTCCTGTTCGTCCTGGCCAACATCAGCTTCGGCGCGGCCACCGTCGTCTACTACTCGTGGCTGCCGGACCTGGCCGCGCCGGACGAGCGGGACGCCGTCTCCAGCCGCGGGTGGGCGTTCGGCTACGTCGGCGGTGCGCTGCTGCTCGGCGTCCACCTGGGGCTGGTGCTCGGCGCGCCGTCCCTGGGGCTGACCACCGGCGAGGCGGTGCGGATCTGCCTGGCCACGGCCGGCCTGTGGTGGGGCGCGTTCACCGTCTTCACGGTGTCCCGGCTGCGCAACCGGCCGGTGCGCGAGGCCGCCGGCCGGCCGCGCAGCGGCTTCCGCCAGCTGGCGACGACGGTGCGCGAGATGCGGGCCTTCCCGCTGACGCTGTGGTTCCTGGGCGCGTACCTGCTGTTCAACGACGGCGTCCAGACCGTCATCTCGCTGTCGGCCACCTACGCCACCGAGGAGCTCGGCCTGGAGCAGTCGGTGCTCACCGGCGCGATCCTCATGGTCCAGGTGGTGGCCATCGCCGGCGCGCTGGGCCTGGGCCGGCTGGCCGCCCGGTACGGGGCCAAGCGGACCGTCCTGGGCGCCCTGGGGGCGTGGATCGGCGTGCTGGTCGTCGCCTACTTCCTCCAGGCCGGCGCGGTCGGGCAGTTCTACGCCCTGGCCGCGGTCATCGGGCTGGTGCAGGGCGGCACGCAGGCGCTGTCCCGGTCGCTGTTCAGCCAGCTCATCCCGGCGGGCAAGGAGGCCGAGTACTACGGCTTCTACGAGATCAGCGACCGCGGCACCAGCTGGCTGGGGCCGCTGGCGTTCGGCCTGACCTACCAGCTGACCGGGTCCTACCGGCTGGCCATCGTCAGCCTCGTCGTCTTCTTCGTGGCCGGCTTCGTCGCGCTGGCCGCGCTGCCCGTCCGCCGCGCGGTGGTCGCGGCGGGCAACACCCCACCGGAGCGTTTGTGACCAGGCCGGCGAGGTCACGGACGAGCGGAGCACCCCGTGGCGCAGGACCGACGAGCGCCGGCGAGGAGATCCTGTGACACCCCTGACCGACACGGACGGCGCACCGCTGCTGTCCGCCGTCCCCGCCGCCGGCGACCGCCGCCGCCACCCGGCGCCGGCGCACCTGCGCTTCTTCCACGGGCCGATGGACTGCGGCAAGTCCACGCTGGCCCTGCAGGTCGACCACAACCAGAGCCGGCAGGGACGGCGGGGTCTGCTGCTGACCCAGGGGGACCGCTCCGCGCAGCCGCAGATCAGCTCCCGGGTGGGGCTGTGCCGCGAGGCGCTGGAGGTGGCGGCGGGCACCGACCTGCGGCTGCTGGTGCGCGCCTCCTGGGCGGCGGGCGACCGGGTGGACTACCTGATCGTCGACGAGGCGCAGTTCCTCACCGCCGCGCAGGTCGACCAGCTCGCCGAGCTCGTCGACGAGTCGCACGTCGACGTCTACGCCTTCGGGCTCACCACCGACTTCCGGGCGCGGCTGTTCCCCGGCACCCAGCGGCTGCTCGAGGTCGCCGACGACGTCCAGCGCATCCAGGTCGAGGTGCTGTGCTGGTGCGGGCTGCCCGGGCTGCTCAACGCCCGGGTGGTGGACGGCGAGATGGTCCGCGAGGGCGAGACCGTCGTCGTCGCCGACACCGCGCCCACCCCGGCGCCGGACGAGCGGGACGCCGACGTGCACTACCAGGTGCTCTGCCGGCGCCACCACGTGCTGGGCCAGCTGGGCCCGACGGCGGCCGGCCCCGGGCAGCTGGCGCTGCGCTGAGGGCCCGGCGACCGGCCGGGACTCCCCCGGAAGGGGGTGGTCCAGCGTCCCACTACCACCCCATGCGATGATTCGGGACCGATTCCGCGGAATCTCTCCGCGAACTCTGTCGTTGGTCCACGTGATCCCGCCGCGCAGTGGGTAGACCCCTGCTGCGACGGTGAGTCTGGACCGACACCACCAGCACGAGAGGACGGTGTGCCATGGGCGAGCGTTCCCTGCGGGGCAGCCGACTGGGCAGCGTGAGCTACGAGACCGAACGGAACACCGCGCCGATCGAGCGGCAGTACGCGGAGTACCGGTGCCCGTCGGGTCACCTGTTCACCGTGCCCTTCGCGGACGACGCCGAGCTCCCCGACACCTGGGAGTGCAAGTTCGACGGCTCGGCCGCCAAGCTGGTCGGTGGCACCGAGCCCGCGCCCAAGAAGGTCAAGCCCCCGCGGACGCACTGGGACATGCTCCTGGAGCGCCGTTCGGTGGAGGACCTCGAGGAGGTCCTGGCCGAGCGCCTCGAGGTGCTCCGCGGTCGGCGGACCCGCGCCAGCTGACACCGTCGCACGACGGCAGGCGACGGCCCCGGTGGGATCCCCCACCGGGGCCGTTCCGCGTTCCGGGCCCGGAGCGCAGGTCCGCCGGTCCCAGCCCCCCTCAGGAGTTGGTCATGGGCTCGGTGCAGGTGACGCGCGCGGACGTGCCGAGCGGGCCAACCCCAACGCCATGATCGTCTCGACGTCGGCGCCCGGGGCAGCGACGTCGGGAGCCGGACCGGTCACGGGCGGTCGTCGCGCACCGGCTCGTCCCGCACGACCTCGCCCTCGATGACCAGCGGCCGCCCGAACCCGGACGCGTGCGCCCCCGAACCGAACGGACCGCCGAGGGGCCCCTCCGCGCGGGCGCTGCGCACCCGCACCGGACCGCGCAGCGCGACCGGCAGCCGGGCGGCCACCGTGCGGCCCAGCAGCCCGCGGACGAGGAAGCGCGTCGGCGGCAGCAGGCACAGCAGCCCCACGACGTCCCCGAGGAACCCGGGCAGCACCATCAGCAGCCCGCCGACGGCGATCAGCCCGGCGTCCCCCAGGGCCCGCCCCGGTGCCCGCCGCTCGCGGGCCCGTTCCCGCAGCTCGGCCAGCGCCCGGGTGCCCTGGCGGGCCAGCAGCACCCAGCCCAGGGCGGTCGTGGCCAGGGTGGCCAGCACCGTCCACCCCACGCCGATCCACGAGGCGACCAGGACGAGGACGACGACCTCGGCCAGCGCCCACAGCCCCACCAGCACGCGCACGCGGTGTCCCACGGTTCTCCTCTCGCCCGCACGCGCCGGCGGCCCCAGGTCCGCCTACCGGACCCCGCTCGACCGCCCGCCGTCGCGGGCTCGTCGCGGCACGGGGCGGCGGACCCGGCCCGGCAGCCGGTCGGCCAGCCGGTCCTGCAGGCCCCACCAGGTGACCCGTACCAACGCCTCCTGAACGATCGAGCGGCTCATCTTGCTCCGCCCGAACGTGCGTTCGGTGAAGGTGATCGGCACCTCGACCACGCGGGCGCCGGCGCGGACCGCCCGCCACGCCCAGTCGACCTGGAAGCAGTAGCCCTGGCTGGCGACGTCGTCGAAGGGCAGCCGGTCGACCAGCTCGCCGCGCACCGCCCGGAAACCGCCGGTGGCGTCGGCCAGGGGCAGCCGCAGCGACCAGCGGGTCCACAGGTTGCCCGCGCGGGAGAGCAGCAGCCGGTGCAGCGGCCAGTCCTCCACCCGCCCGCCGGGCACGTACCGCGAGCCCAGCACCAGGTCGGCGTCCTCGAGCGCGGCCAGCAGGTCGGGCAGCTGCTCGGGGTGGTGCGAGCCGTCGGCGTCCATCTCGACCAGCACGTCGTAGCCGCGCGCGCGGCCCCAGCGGAAGCCGGCGACGTAGGCCGGGCCGAGGCCGGACTTGGTGGTCCGCCGCAGCACGTGCACCCGCGGGTCGAGCGCGGCCAGCTTCTCGGCCAGCTCGCCGGTGCCGTCGGGCGAGCCGTCGTCCACCACGAGGGCGTGCGCCTCCGGGAGGGCCGCGTGCAGCCGCTCCAGGATCGGCTCGATGTTCTCCACCTCGTCGTAGGTGGGGACGACGACCAGCACGCGCGCGCTCACGCCGTCCCTCTCCGCAGCCGGCGGCGCAGCGCGGGCGTGGCGACCGCGAGCACCGCCCCGGCGCCCAGCGCGCTCAGCAGCCACTCCGGGCCGGCGCCCAGCCGCTCGGCGAGGGTGGTGGAGTCGCGCTGCGCGACCTCCTCGACGAACACCGCCGGCTCGAACAGCCCCGAGGCGGCGGCCAGGGAGCCGTCGGGGGCGATGACCGCCGAGATGCCGCTGGTGGAGGCCAGGGCGACCGAGCGGCCGAACTCGACCGCCCGGACGCGGGCGGCCGCGACCTGCTGCTCGCTCTCGGCGGTGTAGCCGAAGGTGGCGTTGTTGGTCTGGACGACGATCATCCCGGCGCCGGCGGAGACGGCGTCGTGCACCAGGCCGTCGTAGACCACCTCGAAGCAGATGACGTCGGCGATCCGGGCGCCGCCCACCTCCAGCAGGCCGACCTCGTCGCCGGCAGCGAAGTCGCGGCGGACCAGGTCGACCTTGTCGCTGAACAGCCGGAAGAAGTCGCGGAAGGGGATGTACTCGGCGAACGGGACCGGGTGGCGCTTGACGTAGGTGTCGCCCGGCCCGGTCCCCGGGGCCCAGACGATCGCGGTGTTGCTGATGAACGCACCCGGGCCGCTGACGACGGCGCCCACCAGGACCGGCGCGCCGATGGCGTCCGCGGCGCGGCTGATCTCACGGGCGGCGTCGGGGTTGCGGTACGGGTCGATGTCGGAGCTGTTCTCCGGCCAGACGACGAGGTCGGGCTGCGGCTGCTCGCCGGCCGCGACCGCCTCGGCCAGGGCGATCGTCCGGCCCACGTGGTTGTCCAGCACCGCCCGGCGGCGCTCGTTGAACTCCAGGCCCGGCTTCGGGACGTCGCCCTGCACGACCGCGACAGTCCGGGTCGGCCCGCCGGCGGTGAGCGAGGAGCCGGGCAGCGGCAGCCAGGCCAGCCCGCCCAGCGCCGGGACGGCCAGCGCGCCCAGGGCGGTGAGCGCCGCGGCGCGCCGTCCCCCGGCGCCCAGCCGCAGGACGGCGGCGGCCAGCAGCGTGCCGGTGAGCGCGATGGCGAACCCGACCAGGGGCACCCCGCCGTAGGCGGCGAGCGCCAGGAACGGCCCCTCGGTCTGGCTCAGGCCCAGCCGGCCCCAGGGGAAGCCGCCGAACGGGAACCGGCCGCGCAGCGCCTCCTGGGCCACCCAGAGAGCCGCCGCCCACAGCGGCCACAGCGGCAGCCGCGACGTGGCGGCCGTCGCCGCGCCGAGCAGGGCGACGGAGGCGGCCTGCGAGATGGCGAGTGCGAGCCACGGCAGCGCGCCGACGACGATGCCGCTCCACGACAGCAGCGGCACGAAGAACGCCAGGCCGGCGACCAGGCCCAGCCAGGCGCCGGTGCGGGCGCGCTGCCCGTGGACGGCCAGGGCCAGGGCGGCCGGGCCCAGCGGTGCCAGCAGCGGCAGCGAGGAGCCGGGGAAGGCGAGCAGGAGCAGTCCCCCGGCGGCGGCCGCCAGCAGCGTCCGCCCTGCCAGCTGCCCACCCACCCAGCGCCGCCGGGACCCACCCGCGGAGCTCGTACCCGAGGACCCGGCGGGCCGCTCGAGGGTGCCGGTCGGCGTCGCTGACGGCACCCGTGCCTCCCGTGGACCCGTGCGGCCGGGAGCCTCCGGTCGCTGACCTGCCCCGAGCCGGTCGGACGGGGTCGCGGCCTCCAGCATCCCATCCCGCCGGGGATCGGCGAGGAACCCGTTCCGGGGTCCCCCGTCCGTGCCGTCCCCCGACGGGGGACCGCGGCGGGTGATTGCAGTCGCTGTAGGGACACTCCGCCGCGGTCCCTGGCCTCGCGGACGGCGGACGGACCGTGAGCCGTCCGTGCCCTACGCGCCTCGGTCCCCGACCGGGGCGCCGTCCACCAGCAGCAGGCGGCAGGCCGGCCGGCCCCGCCCGGCGAGCACCGCCGACAGCGTCTCCGACGTCGCCCACAGCGCCAGGTCGGCCGGAGCCCCGACGGCCAGCGGCCCCTGTGGGTGCTCCGCGCGGACGGCGTGCCAGCCGCCGTGCGTGGCCGCGTCGAAGGCGTCGAAGGGCCGCAGCCCCGATCCCGGCGCGTGGTGGTCGACCGCCGCGTGCACCCCGCCCCACGGGTCCAGCGGGGTGACCGGGGTGTCGCTGCCCAGGACGAGCGCGACCCCGGCGTCGGCGAGTTCGGCGAACGGGTTGGTGGCCAGCGCCCGGTCCACCCCGAGCCGCTCGGCGTACATCCCGGCGTCCCCGCCCCAGGCCGAGTCGAACGCCGGCTGCACGCTGGCGACCATCCCCCAGTCGCGCAGCCGCACCACCGCTGCCGGGGACGCCATCTCGACGTGCTCGAGGCGGTGCCGGCACGCCCGGACCGCGGCTGCGCCCAGCTCGTCGACGACCGCGCCGACCGCGTCGAGCACCTGGTCGACCGCGGCGTCCCCGATGACGTGGAACCCCGCCTGCACGCCGGCGCGGGTGCAGGCCCGCACGTGCTCGACCAGGGACGCCGTCTCGAAGCGCAGGTGCCCGACCGTCTCGGGTCGGTCACTGTAGGGACGGCTCAGCGCGGCGGTGTGCGAGCCCAGGGCGCCGTCGCAGAACAGGTCGCCCCCGGCGCCGGTCAGACCCAGTTCGCGCACCACGTCCAGGCCTCCGCGCTCGGCCAGCTCACCCCAGTAGCCGAGCACCCGCGGACCGGGCTCGGCGGCGGCGATCGCCAGCAGGCCGGCCAGGTCGTCGGCGCCGGAGACCTCGGGTCCGGCCATCTCGTGCAGGCTGCCGATGCCCAGGGCGGCCGCCGCCGCGCGGGTGGCCCGCTGCGCGGCGCCGCGCTGGACGGCGTCCACCGCCCCGTAGGCCGCCTGCCGGGCGGCGTGGTGGGCATCCAGGCGCAGCTGCCCGTCCGCGGAGAAGCCGGGCAGGTCGGCGATCCCCGGGATCCGGTCCAGCAGCGCGGTCGAGACGGTGGCGGAGTGGACGTCGACCCGTGCCAGGTAGGCCGGCCGGTCGCCGACGACGGCGTCGACGTCGGCACGGGTGGGCCCGCGACCCTCCGGCCAGCCGGTCTCGTCCCAGCCGGTGCCGAGCAGGACACCGCCCGGAGTGGCCGCGGCGTGGGCCCGGAGCGACGCAACCACATCTCCAAGGCTCAGGCTCGAGTGGAGGTCGAGACCGGTGAGCGCCAGACCGGTCGCCGTGGCGTGCACGTGCGCGTCGACGAAGGCCGGGGTGAGCAGCGCCCCCTCCCCCGCGACCACCCGGGCGGCGGACGGCGCGGCGGCGGCGTCCCCGAGCCAGGCGATCCGGCCGTCCTCCACCAGCACCGCCCGGCCGGTGCGATCGCCGACCGTCACGTCGGTGACCAGCAGGCTCTCGGTCACGTCCCGTCCTCCCTGTCGCGCGGGCGCCGACCGCGCCCGGGGAAGGACACCACGGCGCCTCCGCCGGAGGCGTCCCGGGGGGCGGCCGGCGTCCGGTGGCCGCGGGCCGCCCCCGGCGGTAGGCAGGACGGCGTGGCGGCCGAGGGCGGGGACCTGCGCACCGCACGGTTGCGGTTGCGGCCCTGGACCACCCGCCGGGACGACCTGGCGCGGCTGGTGGACCTCTACGGCCGCGACGAGGTCACCCGCTGGCTGGGCGGCACGCCGTCGGTCCCGCCGGCCGAGCTGGTCGCCCGGTGGCGCGCGGTGGCGCAGGCCGACGACCGCTTCGGCGTCTGGGCGATCGAGCTGGACTCCGGGATCGTGGCCGGCACGGTGCTGCTCAAGCCCCTCCCCCGCGGCGTGGGCGAGGTGGAGGTCGGCTGGCACCTGCACCCGGACAGCTGGGGCCGCGGCTACGCCACCGAGGCGGCGCGGGCGGTCATCGAGCGGGGCTTCGAGGCGGGCCTGCCGGAGGTGTACGCCGTGGTCCGGCCCGGCAACACCGCGTCGGTGGCTGTGTGCACCCGGCTGGGGATGACCCCGCTGGGCCGGATGCGCCGCTGGTACGACGTCGAGCTCGACGCCTTCCGGCTCATGGCACCGACGGTCGTCGACTGAGAGAGGACCCCGTCCCCCCTCACCGCTCGCGGGCTCGCGGCGAGCCTCCGGGCGGGGCCGCTCCAGGGCTCGGCTCGGCGGCCACCCTTCAGCGGGCGCGGCGGCGCAGCAGCCGGCGCACCGTCGCGACCGGGTTCGCCTTGGGGCGGGCGCCCTTGACGTCGCTGTGGTCGAGGCGCACGGCCTCCTCCGGCGTCGGTGCGGTGCCGCCCAGGTGCGCCGGCTGCCACCAGAGGTCCTCGGGGCCGGCCGGCGGCTGGGGATAGGTGCGCTGGGCCTCGTCGAGCAACGCCTCCATCGCCGCCCGGATGCGGGTCAGCAGCGCGCGGGGCTCCTCCCCCGGCTCCGGGCGGATCGGCTCGCCGAGGACGACGGTGACCGCCACGCCGCGGGTCAGCTGGATCGGGTGGTGCTTGGTGAACAGCCGCTGGCCGCCCCACACCGCCGCGGGGATCACCGGGACCCCGGCGTCGATCGCCATCCGCGCGGCGCCGGCCTTGAGCTCCTTGACCCGGAAGCTGCTGCTGATCGTCGCCTCGGGGAAGACGCCGACCACCTCGCCGTCCTTGAGCGCGCGGACGGCGAGGTCGAACGCGGCCGCTCCGGCCTTCCGGTCGACCGGGATGTGGTGCATCGCCCGCATGAACGGCCCGGAGAAACCGTGGGCGAACACCGAGGCCTTGGCCATGAACCGCACCAGCCGGTGCTGCGGTAGCGCCGCCAGCCCGAGGAAGGTGAAGTCGAGGTAGCTGACGTGGTTGCTGCAGACCACCGCGCCGCCCGACGTCGGCACGTGCTCGGCGCCGCGGACGTCGAAGCGGAAGCGCAGCAGCCGGAACACCGCCAGCGCCAGCCGGATGACGAACCGGTACGGACGGTCGCGGGGGTCCGGGTGCGCACCGAAGAGGTCGCGGCGGACGACGTCGCCCCAGCTGGCGGTGTACATGGCGGGACGATAACCGCCGTCCCGCGGCACCGCTCTCAGGAGTGCGTGGCCTCGACCGCCGCCCGCACCACCGCGGTGAGGTCACCGGTCTGCGCGAACACCCGGCGCTGTAGGTCCGCGCCGGTGCCGCGGTCGAGGACCGCGGCGACGCCGCCGGATACCCGCTGCTCGTCGCCGGCGGCGGCCAGCGCGGGCCGCACGTGCTCCAGCAGCGCCGTCACGACCTGCGCGGCCGGCGCGGGACGGCCGGTGGCGGGGTGCACGAGGTCCCCGGTCAGCCCGGAGCGGCTGGCGCGCCACGCGGCCATGCGCACCACCTCGCTGCGGACGGCGGGCGCCGGCACCCCGGCCCGCCACTCGCCCGCGGCGGTGCCGACCAGCCCGCGCACCAGGCCGGCGAGGGTGACGGCGTCCTCGGCCCGCAGCGCGACGTCGGCGACCCGCACCTCGACGGTGGGCCAGCGCTCGGACAGCCGGGCGTCGAAGTACACCATCCCGGTGTCGACGATCGTCTCCGTGGCGAGCAGCTCCTGCACGAGCCGGTGGTAGGCGGCGGCGTCGGCGAACAGCTCGGTGGGGCCCGACGACGGCCAGCGGTTCCACGCCTGGGCGCGGTAGCTGGCGTGGCCGCTGTCCCGGCCCAGCCAGAACGGCGAGTTCGCGGTCAGCGCGGTCAGCACCGGGAGCCACACGCGGATCCGGTTGAGGACGGCGACGCCCTCCTCGTCGTCGTCGACGGCGACGTGCACGTGGCACCCGCAGGTCAGCTGCTCGGCCGCGGTCAGCCCGAAGGTCTCGGCCATCTGCGTGTACCGCTCCCCCGGCGTGCTCCGCGGCTCGACCCGCACCGGGGAGCTGGCCAGCGCGGCCACCCGGGCGCCGACACCACGGGCCGCGGCGTCCGCCCGCTCCCGCCAGTGCCGCAGGTCGGCGGCCACGTCCTCCAGACCCGTGCAGACGGGCGTGCCGAACTCCAGCTGCTGCGCCTTGAGCTCGGGGACCAGCCGGGCGGCCGGGTCGTCGACCACGCGCGTGTCGCCGTCCTCCCGCTCGGCACGGTCGTGCTCCTCGACCGTCTCGCCCTCGCCACGACGGGCCGCCACCTCCAGCGCGGCCGGCCCGAGCGGCACCGGCCGCCCCGAGGGGTCGACCACCAGCAGTTCCTCCTCGACACCCACCGTCCGCACGCCGACAGCATTCCCAGGAGGCTGCGGTGCCGCGCGGCGAACGGGATGGGGAACCGGAAGTCCTTGTCGGTGGCCCGGCGCCGGAGGCGCCGCCTTCCCTCCCTGGAAGTTTCCTACAACTGTTCGGGATAACGGTACGATGAGTGCATGAGCGACCGGTGGGAACCGCCTCTCCCGGCGATGCCGGCTCCGCCTCCCGAGCGGGCCTGGCGCCGGCTGCCCGTGCCGCCCGGCTACGAGGCCCAGTGGCGCCGGCTCGTCGACGCCGCGCTCGAGCTCGGCATGGGGCCCGACGCCCTCGTCGAGGAGGGCATGGACCCCATCGCCGAAGCCCGCGACTGGAAGCCGGCCACCGTCGCCCTCTACAGCAAGGTCGCCCGGTACGGCGGGATCGCGCTGCCGGTGGTGCGGACGCCGGAGCCCGACCCGCAGACCCTGGAGTTGCGGCCACTCTCCCAGATCAGGTCCGAGGACCCCGAACACCTGCGCACCGTGGCGTGGTGCGCGCTGGCCCTGGGCTGGCCCGGGACCGTGGGGCAGTTCCGGTCGCTGCGCCGCGACCAGGTGCAGCCGACGGCGCGGCGGGTCGTCGTCCGCACCGAGGACGGCGAGTGGTCGGTGCCGGGCGCGCTCACCGCGTGGCACGCCTGGGAGTCCTGCCGCGCCCGGTTCCCCGCGCTCGCCGACAGCCCGTGGGTGCTGCCGGCGCTGCGCCGCGGCCCCGGTCTCACCTCGGCCGTGGGGGCGCGACTGTCGACCCAGGCGCTGCAGGTCACCTTCGCCAAGCACGCCGTGCGGACGGCGCAGCACCTTCGGATGACCGCACCACCGTCGAGGCGCGAGTGGGCCGAGGCGCTGGCGGTGCAGTACCTGACCCTCTCCTACGACTCCTACCGCCGGCTCGCGCTCGCGGGCGGCGCCGAGCCGGTCGCCCCGCGCGGCGCCGTGCGCGCCAAGCGCAGTGCGGCCCGAGCGGCGCGCGAGGCCGAGGGCCGCCCCTCCTGATCAGTGCGCGGGCTGCTCTTGGCCTCGCTGTCGGCCTTTTCTCCTGTTCTTGTCGGACGGCTAGTTGGGGATAACGGTAGTGGGGAGTGGCGCGCGAGGCCGACGCCGAGCCGGGCCTCCCCGGTCGGGCCGGCAGGAGGGCTCGTCGGCCGGTGTCGGGGCGGGGCACGCGCGCGGGCCCCGCGGGCCCGGATGACGTGCCCGCTGGCCGCCGCCAGGTGCCCCGTGCCGCTCTCACCCGGCACGTCGGGCGCCGAGCGGGGCCCCCCTCCCCTGCTGCTGCCTGGCCCTCTCCGTCGTCGATGGTGCGCCAGTTGGAGATAACGGGTACATGGCCGCTGCGCGGCCCCGGGCGACCGCGCCGGTGCCGGCGCGTCGGGTCAGAGGAGCGCGAGCTGCTCGCCCACCGGTGCCGGAGCGGGGCGGACCTGCGCCGGCCGGGTCGCCGGCAGGCTGCCTGACGGGAAGTCGCGGTCCCCGTCCGCGGGGATGCCGCCCGGCGTACTGTCGCCGTCCACCCCACGGGCCGCTCCCCCGGCCTGCCCGTCCAGGCCGTACCGGGTGAGCAGCGGGCCCACCCGGCCGGCCAGCCAGCTGCGGTACTCCGGTGCGACGACCGCGCCGCGGCGGTAGAGCTGCCGGTAGCGCGGCACCAGTGCCGGGTGCTCGCGGGCCAGCCAGGCGGAGAACCACTCCCGGGCGCCGGGGCGCAGGTGCAGCGGGACGACGGTGACGCCGGTGGCCCCCGCCTCCGCGACGGCTCGCAGCGCGGCGTCGAGGTCCGCCAGCCGGTCGGTGAGGCCGGGCAGCACCGGGGCGAGGAACACCCCGCAGGTCAGGCCGGCGTCGGTGAGCGCCCGCACCAGCTCCAGCCGGGCCCGCGGGCTGGGCGCCCCGGGCTCGAGGGAGGCCTGCAGCTCGTCGTCCCGGATCGCCAGGGACACCCCGAGCCCGACGGGGACGTCGCGGGCAGCGGCCGCCAGCAGCGGCAGGTCCCGGCGCAGCAGGGTGCCTTTCGTCAGGATCGAGAACGGCGTGCCGGAGCCCGCCAGCGCCGAGATCACGCCGGGCATCAGCCGGTAGCGGCCCTCGGCCCGCTGGTACGGGTCGGTGTTGGTGCCCAGGGCGACGTGCTCGCGCCGCCACGAGGGCCGGGCCAGCTCGCGGCGCAGGACGTCGACCAGGTTGGTCTTCACGACGACCTGGGTGTCGAAGTCCCGGCCGGTGTCCAGCTCCAACCACTGGTGCGTGCTGCGGGCGTAGCAGTAACCACACGCATGGGAGCAGCCCCGGTAGGGGTTGATGGTCCATCGGAACGGCATGCGCGAGTCGCCCGGGACCTCGTTGAGCGCGCTCCTGCTGCGGACCTCGTGGAAGGTCAGCCCGGGGAACTCCGGCACCTGGACGCTGCGCAGGAGGCCGCGCATCGTCGGCATGCCGGGCAGCGTGGCCGGCTCCTCGGCGTCCAGCCGCTGGGCGTCCCACCGCACGCCGGTCATCCGAACACACGTTCGACCCGGTGTCCAGCCGGCGCTACAGCGGCGGGCGGTCCTCGTAGAAGGTGGAGAGCACCACCGTCGTGCGCGTGGTGACGTTGGCGGTCTGCCGGATGGTCCGCAGCAGCGCCTCCAGCGCGTCCGGGGACGACGTCCGCACCTTGAGCAGGTAGCTCTCCACCCCCGCCACCGAGTGGCAGGCCTCGATCTCGGTCAGGTGCGCCAGCAGCGCCGGTGCCTCGTCCGGCGTGGCGGCGTCGGACGGGGTGATCGCGACGAACGCGGTCAGGCCCAGGCCGAGGGCCGCCGCGTCGAGCTTGGCGTGGTAGCCGGTGATCAGTCCCCGCTGCTCGAGCCGGCGCACCCGCTGGTGCACCGCCGACACCGACAGGCCCACCCGCTCGGCGAGCTCGGTGTAGCTGGCCCGCCCGTCGCGGGCCAGGGCGGCCAGCAGCGCCCGGTCGACGTCGCCGGAGGTGAGCGGCCCGCCGCCCTCAGCCGGGGAGGACGACGAGCTCACGCGGACCCTCGTTGAGCGCGGTGACGCCGTCGTCGGTGCAGACGACGATGTCCTCGATGCGGGCGCCGCAGCGGCCGGGCAGGTAAATGCCCGGCTCGACGGAGAACGCCATCCCCGGCTCGAGCGGCAGGCCGTTGCCGGCGACGATGTAGGGCGCCTCGTGGGTGTCCAGGCCGATGCCGTGCCCGGTGCGGTGGATGAAGTACTCGCCCCACCCGGCGGCGGCGATGACGTCGCGCGCGGCGGCGTCCACGGCCTCGGCGGTCACCCCGGGCCGGACGGCGGCGGTCGAGGCGCGCTGGGCCTCCTGCAGGACGGCGTACCACTCGGCGACCTCGGCACCCGGCGCGCGGCCGACGGCGTAGGTGCGGGTGCAGTCCGACCGGTAGCCGGTGACCGTCTCGCCGCCGATGTCGACGACGACGACGTCCCCCTCCTCCACCACCCGGTCGGAGAGCTCGTGGTGCGGGCTGGCGCCGTTGGGCCCGGACCCGACGATGGTGAAGTCCACCGACACGTGCCCCTCGGCGAGGATCGCCGCGGCGATGTCGGCACCCACCTCGGCCTCGGTGCGCCCGGCCCGCAGCCACTCCCCCATCCGGGCGTGCACCCGGTCGATGGCCGCGCCGGCCGCGGCGAGCTCGGCGACCTCGGCCGGCGTCTTCACCATCCGCAGCCGGTCGACGACCGGGCCCGCCAGCTCCAGCGCCGCCCCGGGCAGGGCGCCCGCGACGCCGAGTGCGTGCAGCGCCCAGGTGCGGTCGCCCACGGCCACCCGCGCCGGCGCGGCACCCAGCCGGGCGGTGGCGGTGCGGCCCAGCAGGGCGAAGGGGTCGTCGGTCTCGTCCCAGGCCAGCACCTCCAGGCCCAGGCCGCCGGCCGGGCTGGCGTCGACCATGGGGGCCTCCAGCCGGGGGACGACGAGGAACGGCTCGCCCCGCCGCGGCACCGCCAGCGCGGTGAGCCGCTCCATCGCGTGGGCGGAGTAGCCGCAGAGGTAGCGCAGGTCCGAGCCCGGGGTGACGACGAGCAGGTCGACCCCGGCCTCCGCGGCGACCTGCCGCGCGGCGTGCACGCGGTCGATGGTCACCAGCGGCGCACCGGCGGTCGCGGCGGCGGTC
The DNA here is from genome assembly GCF_900103785.1 of Geodermatophilus siccatus. Taxonomy (GTDB): domain Bacteria; phylum Actinomycetota; class Actinomycetes; order Mycobacteriales; family Geodermatophilaceae; genus Geodermatophilus; species Geodermatophilus siccatus. The sequence goes on from NZ_FNHE01000002.1 coordinate 231,244, forward strand.
GGAGAGGGCACGATCGGAGCCTAACCAGGCGGTACGCCGTGCACCCCCCGCCGTTACCGTCCCGAGTCGTGACGACGATGCTGCTCGACGCCGCCTCCCTCTACTTCCGGGCCTTCTACGGGGTGCCGACCAGCGTCACGTCACCCGACGGGCGCCCGGTCAACGCGGTCCGCGGCTTCCTGGACATGACCGCCCGGCTGGTCACCGCCCACGCCCCCGACCGGCTCGTCGCCTGCTGGGACGACGACTGGCGCCCGGCCTTCCGCGTGCAGGCGCTGCCCTCCTACAAGGCGCACCGGCTCTCCCCCGACGGCGGCGAGGAGACCCCCGCGGAGCTCGGCCCGCAGGTGCCGGTGCTGGTCGAGGTGCTCGCCGCGGCGGGACTGGCGCGGGTCGGCGCCCCCGGCTACGAGGCCGACGACGTCATCGGCACGCTGGCCACCCGCGCCCGCGGCCCGGTCGACGTCGTCACCGGCGACCGCGACCTCTTCCAGCTGGTGGACGACGGGCGCGGGGTGCGCGTCCTCTACACCGCCCGCGGCATCACCGACCTCGAGCTGGTCGACGAGGCGGCGGTGACGGCGAAGTACGGCATCCCGGGGCGGGCCTACGCCGACTTCGCGGTGCTGCGCGGCGACCCCAGCGACGGGCTGCCCGGGGTGGCCGGCATCGGCGCCAAGACCGCGGCGGCGCTGATCACCGAGTTCGGTGACCTGGCCGGCATCCGGGCGGCCGCCGCGCGGACCGTCGTGCCCGAGCCGCCGCTCACCGCCGCCGTCCTCAGGAAGCTGCACGCCGGCGCGGACTACCTCGACGCCGCCCCGGTGGTCGTGGCCGTCGCCCGCGACGTCGACCTGCCCGCGGTGGAGGGCACGCTCCCCCGCCGTCCGGCCGACCCCGACGCGCTGGCGGCACTGGCCGCCGCGCACGGCATCGAGTCCTCGCTGCGGCGGCTCGGTGCGGCGCTGGGCTGGCCGCAGGACGCCATGGCCTGACCCGCCCGCCCCGGAGCCCTCAGACCTCTTCCCACGTGTAGGAGGCGTCGGTCTCGTCGATGATGACGATGCGGAGGGTGACCTCCTCGCCGTCGGCCGTGGTGCCGGTGCACTCGTAGTCGGAGCCCTGCTCGACCTGCATCTCGTCGTCGCAGGTCAGGTCGATCGCCACGCCCTCCCGCTCCTCGAACTGGGCGGCGACGTCGGCCTCGACCCGCTCGGGGTCGAGCACGGTGTCGGCGAAGAGGCGGGCGAACACCACGGCGAGCAGCAGCAGGACCGCCGGGACGACGATGCCGGCGACCAGCCCCCTGCGTGACCGGCGCGGCGGAGCAGGCGGCGGCCCGTACGGCGGCTGGCCGTACGGGGGCTGCCCCGTCCAGTAGGGCGGCTGGCCGGCGGCCGGCTGCCCACCCCAGGGCTGCCCGTACTGCGGGGACGGCGGGCCGTGGACCGGCTGCCCGTACGGCGGCTGGCCGCCGTACGGGCCGGGCGGTCCCCAGGGCCCGGGCTGCTGCGGCCCGGGCTGCTGGGGCCATTGCTGCGGCGGCCACGGCTGCGGCGGCCGGCCCGGCTCACCGGGCGGCGGGCCGCCGTGCGGGGGGTTGGTCATCGTCGACAGATCCTGCCCCACCCACGGCTCAGCCGCCGACCGCCACGGCGACCACACCGCGCCGCACCCGCTCCACCGCGGTCCGGGCCGTGACCGCGAGTGTCGTGTCCGCGACCTTGGCCAGCTGGTCGAGCAGGTCCAGCAGCTGGCGGGCCCAGCGCACGAAGTCCCCGCCGGAGAGCTCCGTGCCGGCCTGCTCGGCACCGGCCAGGACCCGGTCGAGGCTCTGCCCGTCGGCCCAGCGGTAGGCCGCCCAGGCGAAGCCGAGGTCCAGGTCGCGGGTCGCCGGGACGCCGTGGTCGAGCTCGACGTCCTGCAGCCGCGCGCGGATCCGGCGCATCTCCGCGATCGCCGCGGCCACCTTGCCGGCCGGGACCGCCGGCTGGCCGGGCATCTCGCGGCGGGCCTCGAACACCAGCGTCGAGACCGCGGCGGCCAGCTCGGCCGGGGTGAGCCCGCGCCACACGCCCGAGCGCAGGCACTCGGCGACGAGCAGGTCGGCCTCCGACCAGACGCGCGCCAGCCGGCGGCCGTCGTCGGTCACCACCGGGGTGACGTCGGCGATCTCGTGGTCCACCGGGTCCTGCCCCTCCACCACGGGCGGCGCCGCCGGGTCGGGGACCAGGTAGCCCAGCTCCTCCAGGACGTCGCAGGTGCGGTCGAACTGGCGGGTCAGCGAGCCGGTGCGCTCGGCCATCCGCCGGTGGGTGGCCTCGGCCTCCCGGGTCGCCCGCAGCCAGAGCTCGGCCGCCCGCACCCGCTCCTCCCGGTCGGGCAGGGCGTGCACCGGGTGGGCGCGCAACGCCCGGCGCAGGTCGTGCAGCACCGGGTCGTCCGCGGCCGCGGAGCGCTGCTTGACCCGCCGCGCGCCCAGGTCGTGCTCGACCCGCGCGTTGCGCAGCGTGGCGGCCATGTCCCGGCGGGCGTGCGGGCTGCGGTGGTTGAAGTTCCTGGGCACCCGCACCCGGGCCAGGGCGGTCACCGGCGTCGGGAAGTCCACGCTGCCCAGGCGCCCGGCCCACTTGTCCTCGGTGAGCACCAGGGGGCGCGGCTCGGTCAGGTCGGTCACCCCCGGGTCGAGGACGACGGCCAGCCCCTGCCGCCGTCCCGACGGCACCCGGATGACGTCGCCGGGCCGCAGCGCGGCGAGCGCCTCGGAGGCCTCCATCCGGCGCTTGGCCGCCGAGTCGCGGGAGAGCTCCTTCTCCCGGTCGGCGATCTCCTGGCGCAGCCGCGCGTACCCGGCGACGTCCCCGCCCTCGGAGTGCATCTCCGCGGCCCACCGCTCGGCGTCCCGCTCGTGCCGGGCCGCGGACCGGGCCAGCCCCACGACCGACCGGTCGGCCTGGAACTGGGCGAACGAGGAGGCCAGCAGCTCGCGGGCGCGGGCCCGGCCGAAGGAGCTGACCAGGTTGACGGCCATGTTGTAGCTGGGCCGGAAGCTGGACCGCAGCGGGTAGGTGCGGGTGCTGGCCAGCCCGGCGACGACCGAGGGGTCCATACCCGGCGCCCAGACGACGACGGCGTGCCCCTCGACGTCGATGCCGCGGCGGCCGGCCCGGCCGGTGAGCTGGGTGTACTCCCCCGGCGTCACGTCGACGTGCGCCTCGCCGTTCCACTTGACCAGCCGCTCCAGGACGACGGTGCGCGCCGGCATGTTGATGCCCAGGGCGAGGGTCTCGGTGGCGAACACGGCCTTGACCAGGCCGCGGACGAAGCACTCCTCGACGGTCTCCTTGAACGCCGGGACCAGGCCGGCGTGGTGCGCGGCGATCCCGGCCAGCAGCCCCTCGCGCCACTCCCAGAACCCCAGGACGTGCAGGTCCTCCTCCGGCAGCGACCCGGTGCGCTCGTCGACGATCGCGGCGATCTCGGCGCGCTCGTGCTCGTCGGTGAGCCGCAACCCGGAGCGCAGGCACTGGTCGACGGCGGCGTCGCAGCCGTTGCGGCTGAACACGAAGGTGATCGCCGGCAGCAGCCCGGAGCGGTCCAGCCGCTCGATGACGTCGGGCCGGGCCGGCGGGCGGTAGCGCGGCTTGTGCCAGTCCCGCTCGCGGCGCGCGCCCCCGTTGCCGCCGCCCCAGGTGTCCAGCCGGCGCTCGTACTCGCGCACGTAGCGGACCAGCTCCGGGTCGACGACGCTGGCGCCGCGCTCCCGGGTGGACAGCCCCCGCGGGTCGTCGCCCTGCTCGGCGGCGTGCGCGGCCGGGCGCAGGCTGAACAGGTCGAACACCCGGTTGCCGACCAGCATGTGCTGCCACAGCGGGATGGGCCGCACCTCGCTGACGACGACCTTGGTGTGGCCGCGGACGGTGACCAGCCAGTCCGCGAACTCCTCGGCGTTGCTGACCGTGGCCGACAGCGACACCAGCGTCACCGACTGCGGGAGGTGGATGATCACCTCCTCCCACACCGCGCCGCGGAAGCGGTCGGCGAGGTAGTGCACCTCGTCCATGACCACGTAGCCCAGGCCGTCGATCGCCGGGGACTCCGCGTAGAGCATGTTGCGCAGCACCTCGGTGGTCATCACCACCACGGGCGCGTCGCCGTTGACCGCGTTGTCACCGGTCAGCAGGCCGACCCGGTCGGCGCCGTAGCGGTCGACCAGGTCGTTGTACTTCTGGTTGGACAGCGCCTTGATCGGCGTCGTGTAGAAGGCCTTGCGCCCCTCGGCCAGCGCCTTGTGGACGGCGAACTCCCCCACCACCGTCTTGCCGGCACCGGTCGGCGCGCAGACGAGGACGCCCGCGCCCTCGTCGAGGGCCTCGCAGGCCTCCACCTGGAACGGGTCGAGGGAGAAGCCGAGCTCCGCGGTGAAGTCGGCCAGTGCAGGGTGGGCACCGCGCCGCCGGGCAGCCGCGTACCGCTCAGCGGGGCTGGACATGCCTCCACGTTAGGCGCGTCTCCTCTCCTCGGCGCGGCCGACCCCGTCGGCGCGGGCGTTGGGGATAACGGTGGACCTGGCCCCGGCGCCCGGTGATCAGCGCGGCTGGTCGCCGCGGGTCGTCGTCGGGGACCCGGCCCAGCGGCCGGTGCCCACCACCGACAGCGCGCCGGGCACGCGGACGCCGGCGGCCGGCAGCGGCGCGACCGGCTCCCCGTCGGCGTAGACGCGCAGTCCCTCCCCGGCCGGCTCCACCCGGCGGGCCCGGCGGCGCGCAGCACCTCGAGCACCGCACCGCCGGCGGCCCGGGCCCGTCCACGCCCCGACGCCGGGCTCACCAGGTCGGCGACCTCGGCGGCGGGCAAGCGGGTCCTCCGGAGGTCGGGGGCGGAGCGCCCGGACCCTGCGACCCCCGGCCCGCGACCGAGGTAGGACCCCGGCGCGACCCGGGGATGGACTTTGTCGCCGAACCCGCCCGGCAGGCGGGTCCCGGCCGTGGCACCTAGATCACGAAGAGGTCACGACGGGGTGTATCCGCTGGTCAGCGCGGCATCCTGACCCGCACTCGTGATCACCGTCCCAGCCTCAGGAGGAGTCATGCGCGTCGTCGTCACCGGTGCCGGGGTCGCGGGGGCCACCGCTGCCCTCGCCCTCGCCCGCCAGGGTCACCGCGTGCAGGTCCTCGACCGGGACGACGGGCCACGACCGGCCGCGGTCGCCGACGCCGCGGCCTGGGAGCGTCGCGGCGTGGCCCACTTCGGCCAGCCGCACGCCCTCCTCGCCCGGCTGCACGCGGAGCTGGCCGCCGGGCTGCCGGACGTGCTCGAGGCGCTGCGCGCGCTCGGCGTCCCCGAGGTGCCGCTGCCCGACGGGCTGCGGACCGTGTGGTGCCGGCGCAGCACCCTGGAGTGGGTCCTCCGCCGCACCCTCGAGGCGGAGCCCGGCGTGCGGGTGCGGACGGCGGCGGTGGCGGGGGTGGAGACAGCCGGTGGAGCGGTGCGCGGGGTCCGGCTGGCCGACGGCGCCGTCGTCCCCGCCGAGCTGGTGGTCGACGCCTCCGGCCGCCGCGGGCGGCTGTCCGCGCCGTGGCTGCGGGTCGTGGCCGACGAGCCTGCGGAGGAGGTCTACACGTCGCGCCGGTACCGGCTCCTGCCCGGGGCCCACCCCGGCCCGGTCAACCGCGGGGTCATCTCGGTCGCGGAGGGCGACGGGTACGCCGTGCTGGTCTTCCCGCACGACGCGGGCACGTTCTCGGTGAGCGTCACCCGGCTCCCCGACGACGCCGAGCTGGGCGCGGTGCGCGAGCTCGGTTCCTTCGAGGCCGCCGTCCGCGCCGTGCCCCTGGCCGCCGTGTGGACCGATCCGGACCGCGCCCGGCCGGAGTCGGGGGTCATGGTCATGGGCGGGCTGCGCAACACCTTCCGGACGCTCGACGACGCGGCGCCGCTGGGCCTGCACCCGCTCGGCGACGCGGTCTGCACCACGAACCCGCACTTCGGCCGCGGCTGCGCGCTCGCCGTGGCGCACGCGCTGCGGCTGGCCGGCGCCGTCGCGGCCGCACCGGACGACGCCCGGGCGTGGCGCACCGGGGTGGAGGCGTGGGAGCACGGCGAGCTGCGTGCCTGGTTCGAGGACGCCCGGGCCATCGACCGCGCCCGCGCCGCCGTGTGGCGGGCCGTCCGGGACGGCCGCTCCCCCGCCGTGGAGGGCGCGCCGGGCGGTGGGCTGCCCACCCTGCTGGTGCTGGCCGCGGCCGCCGCCGACCCACTCGTCGGCCGGGCGGTGCTGCGGCACATGCACATGGCCGACCCGCCCGCGGCGCTGGAGGCGGTGCACCCGCGGGTCGCCGCGCTGCTGGCCGCCGGCTGGGCGCCCGGTCGTCCCACGCCGGGGGTGCCCGGGCCGACGGCGGGGTTCGCGGCACCCCCGCGCAGCCGGCTGGTGGAGCACCTCACGGCGGTCGCGGCCGCGCAGCCGGCCTGACGCCGGCGCCGGCCCCCGTGCAGGGGCCCGCCGCGGCCCGGGCCGGCTCGGCCCCGTCCAGAGGCTCGCCCCGAGCGTGCGAGGAGTGGGAGGGACGGGGTCCTTCCCGGTGGGGTCCTCTCTCAGCCGCGCGAGCGCGCCGGGCCGTCCAGCGGCGCGGCGTCGTCCTCCCGCCGGAGGTCGTCGTAGGGGGCCGGCTGCCCGTCCAGCGCCGACGGCGTCGCGTCCAGCGCCGACGGCGCGGCGTCCAGCGGCGAGGCCTCGTCGTCGGAGAGGTCGTGGAAGTGCTGCACGGCGTCCCGCTTGGCCCGGCGCCGGTCGACGAACCGGGCCACCTGGATGGCCAGCTCGAACAGCACGATCATCGGCCCGGCCATGAGCAGCATGGTGAACGGGTCCTGCGTCGGGGTGACGAACGCGGCGAACACGATGGTCAGGAAGAAGATCCACCGCCGGGCGCCGCGCAGCACCTGGTAGGAAAGGACGCCGACCAGGTTGAGCGCCACCGCCACCAGCGGCACCTCGAAGCTCACCCCGAACGCCACCAGCAGCGAGAGCATGAAGCCGATGTAGTCCGGGGCGGTCAGCGCGATGACCGTGCCCTCGCCGGCCAGCCCGAGCAGCAGCTCGAGGCCGGCCGACAGGGAGACGTAGGCCAGCACCGCGCCGAGGGCGAACAGCGTGGTGGAGACGGCGACGAAACCGAAGCCGTAGCGCTTCTCGTTGCGCTTGAGCCCCGGGGTGATGAACGCCCACAGCTGGTAGAGCCAGATCGGCGCGGACAGCACGGCGCCGGCCAGCAGGCTGACCTTGAGCCGGATGAAGACGCCGCCGAACACGTCGGTGATCAGCAGTCCGCAGCCGCCGTCGGCCGACCCGCCGTAGCGCAGCTCGGCCGGCAGTCCGCAGTAGGGCGCCCGGATGAAGTCGCCGAGGCCGTGCTCGTACCACCAGAACGCGACGGCCGTGGCGACCAGCAACGCGAGCAGCGCCTTGGCGACCCGGTTGCGCAGCTCGGTGAGGTGCGCGACCAGCGTCATCGTCGCCGCGGGGTCCCGAGGGGGACGGCGGCGCCGGCGCAGGCCGGACCGGCGGGCGGGGTCGCTCATGGTGGTGCCGGGGAGAGGGGTCAGCGGGTGCGGTCGGCCGGGCCGGCCTGCGTGGCGCGTGCCCGCAGCTCGGCCGCCCGGGCCTCCGCGGCCCGCGCCTCGGCCTCGAGGGCCTCACGCTCGCGGTCGGCCGCGGTCGCCGGCGGGAGGACCTCACCGCGCACCGGGGAGGTCTTCGCGGCGTCCTTGGTGCGGACGTCGTCGTCCTTCATGCCCTTCATCTCGCCCTTGAAGATGCGCAGCGAGCGGCCCAGCGAGCGCGAGGCGTCCGGCAGCTTCTTGTAACCGAACAGCAGCAGGATGGCCAGGATGATCAGGCCGATCTCCATGGGGCCGAGTCCGGCCATGTCGTCCTCCAGGTCAGCGGGTGGCGTCGTCGATGCTACGTGCCCGCGGGCGTCCTGCCGCCCCCGAAACGGGGGGTGGGGTCAGGACGGCCGCTGGATCTCCGCCGCGCGCGCGGCCGTCTGCTGCGCCTCGGTGAGCAGCGGCCGGACCTCCCGCTCGAACGCCGCGACCTCCCGCCGCAGCCGGCCGGCCGCGCCGAGCACCCCGTACGCCAGCGCGCCCAGCACGACGACGGCCAGGACGGCGACGGCGATCCACACGACGGTCAGCAGCACGGGCCCGACCCTAGTCGCCGGAGCTGGAGGGCAGCTGCCCCTCGGCTGCGTAGCGGCGGAGCGCGGCCCGGGCGTCGGCGGCGACGGCCGCGGCCAGCTCGGCCGGCTCGTCGACGGTGGCGGCCCCGCCGAGGGAGGCCACCAGCCGCCGCGCCCACGCCACGTCGGCGGTGCGCAGGGCGACCGCGAGACCGCCGGGCGGGTCCTGCACCTCGCGCACGTCCTCGACCGGGTAGTACTCGGCCACCCAGCGGGCGGTGCGGGCCAGGCGCAGCCGCACCACCGGCGAGCCCGGCTCGGGCTGGTAGAGCCCGGCGTCCACGTCGCGCAGCGGCACCCCCGGTGGCGGCGCCGACGGCTCGTCGAGGACCTCGACGTCGTCGATCCGGTCCAGCCGGAACAGCCGGACGCCGCCGACCTCCCGGGACCAGGCCTCCAGGTACCAGCGGCCGTCGACCAGCAGCAGCCGCAGCGGGTCGACGGTGCGCTCGGTGCGCTCGTCGCGGGTGGGCACGTAGTAGTGCAGGTGCAGCGCCCGCTTGCGCTCCAGCCCCTCGCGGACGACGGCGAGCGCCTGCTCCTGCGCGTCGACCGACAACGCCACCGGCGTGACCCGCTCACCGGCGTGCCCGGCGGCGGCCGACACCTTGGCCAGCGCGCGGCTGACCGCCTCCCGCTCGGCCAGGCCGGGCAGCTCGAGCAGGGTCCGCAGCGCGACGACGAGCGCGACGGCCTCGTCGGTGGTCAGCCGCAGCGGGCGGACCATGCCGGCGGTGAAGGTGACCCGCACCCGGTCGCCCTCGAAGGCCAGGTCGATGAGGTCCCCGGGCCCGTAGCCGGGCAGGCCGCACATCCACAGCAGCTCCATGTCGCGGCGCAGCTGCCGCTCCGGGACGCCGAAGTCGCGGGCCACCTCGGCCAGCGGCACCCCCTCGGGGCGCGCGGTGAGGTACGGGACCAGCGAGAGCAGCCGGGTCATCCGCTCGGTGGTCGTGGGAGCGCTCACGCCGCCCCCTCCGGCGCCATCGCGGCCAGGCGCGTCAGCCGCTCGACGACGGCCGCGCGCACCGCGGCCGGGGCCTCGACGACGACGTCGGCCCCGTAGGAGGCGATCTCGCCGGCCAGCCGCATCGGCTCGGTGGTGCGCAGCTCGAGCCGGTCGTCCCCGTCCTCGGCCGGGCCGAGCGGGACCGCGTGCCGACGCAGCCCCACCGCGGTGCCGGGACGCGCCCGCACCACGACGAGCTGCTCCTCCCCCCGGGACTGGCCGGCGACCATGGCCGCCAGGTCGACGTCCTCCGGCGGCTCGAAGGCCCCCGCCGGACCGGTGGCCCTGGGCGTGCCGACGACGCGGGAGAGCCGGAAGACGCGCGGCGCCTGCCGGTCGAGGTCCAGCCCGCCGAGGTACCAGCGGCCGTGCCAGGCGACGACGCCCCACGGCTGCACGCGCCGGCGGGTGGGGGCGTCCTCGTCGGGACGGCGGTAGTCGAAGGTCAGCACCCGCCGGTCGCGGGCCGCGGCGTAGCAGGGCTCGAAGGCCGGCTCGTCGGAGTCCAGCCGCGGGCGCAGCGGGATCGCGCGGGAGGTGTCGACGTCCACCCCCGCGGCCTTGAGCTTGACCAGCGCGCTCTGGGCGGCCCCGGCCAGCTGGGCGGACTCCCACAGCCGCAGCGCCAGGCCCACCGCCGCGGCCTCCTCACCGGTGAGGGTGATCTCGGGCAGCTCGTAGTTCGCGCGGGCGATGCGGTAGCCGTCCTCGGTGTCGAAGACGCTGGTGCGGCCGGTCTCCAGCGGCACGCCCATCTCGCGCAGCTCGGCCTTGTCCCGCTCGAACATGCGCTTGAACGCCTCGTCGGCGCGGGCGGTGCCGTCGTCGGGCTCGTAACCGGGCACGGTGGCCCGGATCCTGGCCGCGGTCACGTACTGCCGGGTGCCGAGCAGGGCGATGACCAGGTTCACCAGCCGCTCCGCCCGCTTCGCCGCCACGCGCCCAGGCTAGTTGAAGGACCCCCTGCCCCCCGCCACTCGCAAGCTCGCGGCGGGACCCTGCAGGGGGCCGGGCGGCGCGGGAGGGCGCTGGCTAGCCTGCCCGGGTGGGGGAACGCGGGACGACACAGCAGCGGATCCGGTGGCGCCGGGGCACGGTGACCGCCCTCGGGCGGGCCTGGCGCGACGCCCAGGAGCTCACCGCCGCGGTCGACGGCGACGGCGAGGTGCGGGCGCTGGCGCACCCCTCGCTGGTCGGCGTCCCGGAGGTCGGCGACGCCGTGCTGCTCAACACCACCGCCTGGGCGCAGGGGCTCGGCACCGGCGGCTACGCGCTCGTCGTCGCCGTCCCCGACCGGCTGCCGCCGGACCCCACCGGCCCCGGCCACCTGGTCAAGGCCCGGTACACGCCGCTGCAGGTGACCGTGCAGGGCGTCGACGAGCAGGAGACCGAGCACCACCGCACCATCGCCGACGCCGAGGACCTCGCCGGGATGCCGGTCGTCGTCGCCGACCTGCACTCGGCGCTGCCGGCCGCGCTGATCGGCGTCCTGGCCACCGACCCCGACCTGAGGGTCGCCTACGTCATGACCGACGGGGGCGCGCTGGTCGCCGGGTTCTCCCGCACGCTGTCGGCGCTGGCGACCTCGCTGGCCGGCGTGGTCACCGTCGGCCAGGCGTTCGGCGGGGACCTGGAGGCGGTCACCCTGCACACCGGGCTGCTCGCCGCGAAGCACGTGCTCGGTGCCGACGTCACGATCGTCAGCCAGGGGCCGGGCAACCTCGGCACCGGGACGCCGTGGGGCTTCTCCGGGGTGGCCGCCGGCGAGGCGTGCAACGCGGTCACCGTGCTGGGCGGGGAGCCGGTCGGGGCGCTGCGCATCTCCGACGCCGACCCGCGGCCGCGGCACCGCGGCGTCTCGCACCACTCGCTGACCGCGTTCGGCCGGGTCGCGCTGGGCGGGGTGACGCTGATCGCGCCGCGGGGGCTGGGCTCGGAGCTGGGCAGTCAGGTCGAGGAGGACCTCGCCGGTCAGCCGGAGCGCAACCGGGTGGTGTGGATGGACGTCGACGGGCTCGAGGAGGCCCTCGGCCTGTCGCCCGTGCCGCTGTCGACGATGGGGCGCGGCTGGCCCGAGGAGCGCGCCTACTTCCTGGCCGCCGCGGCCGCGGGACGGTACGCCGCGCTGCAGGTGCCGCTGGACTGACGACGAGGGTGAGGGGCTGCCGCAGGCGTCGTGCCCGAGTGGGCCCCGGAGGGGTCCGCGATGGCAGGGCTCACCGCAGCAGGGGGACGGCTCCTGGCCGCGGTGCGGTCCGGTAGGACCGCGATGTCGTCGTCACATGCTGGCGATGAGCTTGTCGACGCGCTCGTCGACGGCCTTGAACGGGTCCTTGCACAGCACCGTGCGCTGGGCCTGGTCGTTGAGCTTGAGGTGCACCCAGTCCACGGTGAAGTCGCGGCGCTTCTCCTGGGCCCTGCGGATGAACTCCCCGCGCAGCCGGGCGCGGGTGGTCTGCGGCGGCACGTTCTTGGCCTCGAACACCCGCGGCTCGTGCGCCACCCGGTCGACGGCGTTGTTGCGCTCGAGCAGGTAGTACAGCCCCCGGGTGCGGCTGATGTCGTGGTAGGCCAGGTCCATCTGGGCCACCCGCGGCGAGCTCATGGGCAGGTCCCGCTTGGCCCGGTAGCGCTCGATGAGCTGGTACTTGGTGGCCCAGTCGATCTCCCGGTCGATCAGCGAGAGGTCGCCGGTGTCGACGGCCTTGAGCACCCGCCCCCACAGCTCGAGCATCTGCCGGTGCACCGGGCCGAAGCCCTCCCGGTCGACGAACTCCGCGGCCCGGGAGTGGTACTCGGACTGGATCTCCAGCGCCGACATCTCCTTGCCGTTGGCCAGCCGCACCTTGCGCCGTCCGGTCATGTCGTGGCTGATCTCGCGGATCGCGCGGATCGGGTTCTCCAGGCTCATGTCCCGGATCGGCACCCCGGCCTCGATCATCCGCAGCACCAGGTCGGTGACGGCGACCTTGAGCAACGTCGTCGTCTCGTTCATGTTCGAGTCCCCGACGATCACGTGCAGCCGCCGGTAGCGCTCGGCGTCGGCGTGCGGCTCGTCGCGGGTGTTGATGATCGGCCGCGAGCGGGTGGTCGCCGAGGAGACGCCCTCCCAGATGTGCTCGGCGCGCTGGCTGATGCAGTAGATCGCCCCCCGCGGGGTCTGCAGCACCTTGCCCGCGCCCACCACGATCTGCCGGCTGACCAGGAACGGGATCAGCACGTCGGCCAGCCGGCTGAACTCCCCGTGCCGGCCGACCAGGTAGTTCTCGTGACAGCCGTAGCTGTTGCCGGCCGAGTCGGTGTTGTTCTTGAACAGGTAGATGTCGCCGGTGACGCCCTCCTCGGCCAGCCGCTGCTCGGCGTCGACCAGCAGCCCCTCGAGGATCCGCTCGCCGGCCTTGTCGTGCACCACCAGCTCGGTCAGGTCGTCGCACTCGGCCGTGGCGTACTCCGGGTGGCTGCCCACGTCCAGGTACAGCCGCGAGCCGTTGCGCAGGAAGACGTTCGAGCTGCGCCCCCACGACACCACGCGACGGAACAGGTAGCGGGCCACCTCGTCCGGCGACAGCCGCCGCTGCCCCCGGAAGGTGCACGTCACGCCGTACTCGGTCTCGATGCCGAAGATGCGTCGCTCCACGCACCGACTCTAGGCGCCGGACCCGACGAAAGCTCCCTGTCCGCGCTCGCGCCACCCCGCGCCGTGGCGGGCGGGCGGGCGTCAGCCCTCCCGCTCGATGACGTCGTCGGCCACGGCGGTGTCCGGCGCGGCCTCGGACCACTCGGTGAGGTCGTCGAACCGGCCGTCGTCCATGAGCCGCCTGGCCTGGCGGACGGCGGCCCGGTTCACCCGGTGCTCCGGCATGCGTCCGTCCTGCTCCTCCGGGACGGCTCGTCGCCGCACCAGGGGAGGTCCCGTCTCAGGTGGTGGGTGCCTCTCCCCCGCTGCCCGCCGTCCCGCCGCTGTCGGGGGCCGACGGCTCGCCGAGGCCCGCCGGGGTGCCCGGCTGGGGCACGCTCGGGGAGTGCGCCGCGGTGTGCGGCTCCTCGCCGCCGACGGCCGCGGACTCCTCCTGCCGGTCGAGCAGCGGGCGCAGCGCGGCACCGGTGATCCGCCGGAAGGCCCGCTTGGGCCGCCGCCGGTCCAGGACCGCGACCTCCAGCTGCTCGGCCGACAGCAGCGAGGGACCGCCGTTGCCGGCGCTGGTGGCCGGGCTGACCGCCGACAGCGCCTGGACGCCGACCCGCAGCGCCTCGGCCAGGCCCATGCCGGGCAGGAAGTGCTCGCGCAGGTTGGCGCTGACCGCCTCGGCCTGGCCGCCCATGACGACGAAGTCGGGCTCGTCGACGACCGAGCCGTCGAAGGTCAACCGGTACAGCTGGTCGGTCTCGGGGGTGTCGCCCACCTCGGCGACGCACAGCTCCACCTCGAAGGGCTTCAGCTGCTGGGTGAAGACCTCGCCCAGGGTCTGCGCGTAGGCGTTCGCGATGACCCGGCCGGTGACGTCGCGGCGGTTGTAGCTGTAGCCACGGACGTCGGCCAACCGCACCCCGGCCACGCGCAGGCTCTCGAACTCGCTGTACCGGCCGACGGCGGCGAAGCCGATCCGGTCGTAGAGCTCGCCGACCTTGTGCAGCGTGGAGCTGGGGTTCTCGGCGATGAACAGCACACCGTCGGCATAGGTGACGACCGCGACGCTGCGACCACGCGCGATGCCCTTGCGGGCGTACTCCGACTTGTCGCGCATCAGCTGCTCGGGCGATGCGTAGTACGGCATGGTCATGGCGATCAGCCCTGCCCCTCGGCGGCGGCCCGCTCGTCGGTGATGATCTTGGCGACGGCGGCGACCTCGTCGTCGGTCAGCCGGACGGCGCCCTCGGCGTCGACCCGGTAGACGATCGGGTACAGCCGGCGCACCGGGTCGGGGCCGCCGGTGGCGGAGTCGTCGTCGGCGGCGTCGTAGAGCGCCTCGACCAGGCTGCGCGTGGCGGCGTCCCCGTCGAGGCCGGGCCGCCAGGTCTTCTTCAGCGAGTTGCGGGCGAACAGCGAGCCCGAGCCGACGGCGGCGTAACCGCGCTCCTCGTAGTTCCCACCGGTGACGTCGTAGCTGAAGATCCGCCCGGGCGTGGTGCCGGGCGCGGCGTCGAGGTCGAAGCCGGCGAACAGCGGGACGACGGCCAGGCCCTGCAGCGCGGCGCCGAGGTTGCCGCGGATCATCTGGGCCAGCCGGTTGGCCTTGCCGTCGAGGGAGAGCGTGAGGCCCTCGATCTTCTCGTAGTGCTCGAGCTCGACCTGGTAGAGCCGGACCATCTCGATGGCGATGCCGGCAGCACCGGCGATGCCGATGACCGACCAGGCGTCGGCCGGGTAGACCTTCTCGATGTCGCGGCTGGAGATCAGGTTGCCCATGGTGGCCCGCCGGTCGCCGCCCATGAGGACGCCGCCGTCGTAGGTGACCGAGACGATCGTGGTGCCGTGCGGCGTGACGTCACCGACGGGCAGCTGCGGCACCGGCCGGCGGCCCGGCAGCAGGTCGGGCGCGGCCGCCGCGAGGAAGTCGGTGAACGAGGAACCCACCCGGTCCAGGTACGCGGGCGGGAACCCGCTCCGACCAGCCGAATACTCGCTCACCCATCCGCCTCTCTCGCCGCTGTGGAGCAGCAGCCTCGCTCGAACAGAGGCCTCCTCGACGACCCGCGCGGGGCCGGTCAGGACGCCGCCACGACCCTACCGGCGGCTCCGCGGTCGGGCTCCCGGTGGCCGGCCCGACGACGAGCGTCTCCTGGGGTCGCGCGAGCAGCTGCCGCTGGAGATGCGCGTCGACGTAGACGGCGGCCGCGTGCAGGAGCGTCGGGTCGTCGCGGACGAGGCCCAGGCCCGGTTGCAGCGCCGGCACAGCATCGGGCGCGTCGCACCGGTCTCGTGGTCGTGGTCCAGGTGCGGCGCCGGGTCGCCGCAGATCGCGCAGCGGCCGCCCCGGGCCGCCGTCAGGTCGGCGACCTGGCTCATGGTCAGCCGGTGTTCCCGCTGGACGTAGTACTCACCGTTCGCGGCGTTGTGGCACGGTCTGCAACGACTCGCGACGCCCGACGCAGCGCGGCTGCTGCGCATGTGGTCGTCATGGGCGACCGCCCGACGACAGGACGGACACCGGCGCAAGCCAGCCGGGACCCACGAGTGGTCGCGGATCTCCTCGCCCCACGCAGTCGCTGACCGGCTTGACGACCCCGCACGACGGACGGCGTTTCTCAGTGATCACCGTCGCGTCGGACGACTACCGGAGTGATCACTGGCCTCCCTTCTGCACGTACGACCGGACGAACTCCTCGCTGTTCTCCTCGAGGACCTCGTCGATCTCGTCGAGGATGGAGTCGAGGTCCTCGGAGACCTCCTTGTGCCGCTCGGCGACCTCGGTGTCGACCGAGGCCTCGACCTCCTCGGTCTCCTCCCGGCTGCGCGTCGAGCGCTGCTGACCGCCGCTGTCCCTCGTGGCCATGGGGTTCCTCCCGGTGCAGGTCGTGGCTGGTGCCGTGGCAGGTGCCTGGTGCAGAAGCTACCCGCGAGGTGCGACGAACGGAGGCCGACCGACCGGCGTGGTCAGCCGCCGGTGATCGTGTCGACCAGTTCCTGCGCCGAGGACGTCGACTCGAACAGCGCGCCGACGTGGTCCCGCGTGCCGCGCAGCGGCTCCATCGTGGGGATCCGCACCAGGTTCTCCCGGCCCAGGTCGAAGACCACCGAGTCCCACGACGCCGCGGCCACCTGGGTCGGGTAGCGGCGCAGGCACTCCCCGCGGAAGAAGGCCCGGGTGTCCGACGGCGGGCGCACCATCGCCTGCAGCACCTCGTCGTCGGTGAGCAGTCGCTGCATCGAGCCGCGCGACACCAGCCGGTGGTACAGCCCCTTCTCCGGCCGGACGTCGGAGTACTGCAGGTCGACCAGGTGCAGCCGCGAGTCACCCCACGACAGGGCGTCGCGGGAGCGGTAGCCCTCCAGCAGCCGCAGCTTCGCCGGCCAGTCCAGGCGGTCGGCGCAGCGCATCGGGTCGACCGCGAGGTCCTCGAGCACCTCGGCCCACCGGCGCAGCACGTCGGCGGTCTGGCCGTCGTCCTCACCCCGCCGGTCGACGTGCCGCTGTGCCATCTCCAGGTACGCCTGCTGCACCTCCAGGGCCGTCATCCGGCGCCCGTCGCGCAGCCGCACCTGGTGGGTCAGCGACGGGTCGTGGCTGATCGCCTGCAGCGCCGCCACCGGCTCCTCGATCGAGAGGTCCTGGGTCAGGGTGCGCGCCTCGATCATGTCCAGCACCAGCGCCGTCGTCCCGACCTTGAGGTAGGTCGACAGCTCGGCGAGGTTGGCGTCGCCGATGATCACGTGCAGCCGGCGGTACTTGTCGGCGTCGGCGTGCGGCTCGTCGCGGGTATTGATGATCGGCCGCTTGAGCGTCGTCTCCAGACCCACCTCGACCTCGAAGAAGTCGGCGCGCTGGGAGAGCTGGAAGCCCTGCGTGCGGCTCTCGGTGCCGATGCCCACGCGCCCGGAGCCGGCCACCACCTGGCGGGTCACGAAGAACGGGATGAGCCCGCGGATGATCTCGAGGAACGGCGTCCGCCGGTCCATCAGGTAGTTCTCGTGGGCTCCGTAGGACGCGCCCTTGCCGTCGGTGTTGTTCTTGTAGAGCTGGATCGGCTGGGTGCCGGGGACGCGCGCGGCGCGGCGCGCCGCCTCGGCCATCACCTGCTCCCCCGCCTTGTCCCACAGGACGACGTCGTGCGGGTTGGTGACCTCCGGCGTCGAGTACTCCGGGTGCGCGTGGTCGACGTAGAGGCGGGCTCCGTTGGTGAGGATGACGTTGGCCATCCCGGAGTCCTCCTCCAGGTCGTTGTGGTCCAGCGCCTGGGCCGGGGACAGGTCGAAGCCCCGGGCGTCGCGCAGCGGCGACTCCTCCTCGAAGTCCCAGCGCGGCCGGCGCGGCGTCGGCGCCTCGGCCACCGCCCAGGCGTTCACGACCTGGCTGGACAGCGTCGTCGGGTTCGCCGTCGGCTGCCCGGGCACCGAGATGCCGTACTCGACCTCGGTCCCCATGACCCGCCGCACGCTCATGCCGCCACCCTAGGCGTGGGCGCTCCGCGCCCGGACCCGGGGCGACACCGTCCGGCGGGCGGCCGGCCACCCACCTCCGGGCCGGACCGCCGGCGGGCGCACGGCCCCGGGACGGCGGACGGCCCGGCCCCCGCCGTCGCGCGGGGACCGGGCCGTCGTCCGGCCTCGAAGAGGGGGCCGCCCTGGGGTCGCGACGGGTGTGACGGCCCCGTCCCGGGCGCCGCCGCGAGCCTGCGGGCGGTGGGGAGGACGGGGTCCGTCCAGAGGTCCTCCCCCTACAGGTACTGGCCGGTGTTGGTCGCCGTGTCGATGGCGCGGCCGCTCTCGGTGCCCTTGCCGCTGATGAGCGTGCGGATGTAGACGATCCGCTCGCCCTTCTTGCCCGAGATCCGCGCCCAGTCGTCGGGGTTGGTGGTGTTGGGCAGGTCCTCGTTCTCCTTGAACTCGTCGACGCAGGCCTGCATGAGGTGGCCGACCCGCAGCCCGCCGGCACCGGTCTCCAGCCGCTCCTTGATCGCCATCTTCTTGGCGCGGTCGACGATGTTCTGCAGCATCGCGCCGGAGTTGAAGTCCTTGAAGTACAGGACCTCCTTGTCACCGTTGGCGTAGGTCACCTCGAGGAAGCGGTTCTCCTCGCTCTCGGTGTACATCCGCTCGACGGTGCGCTGGATCATCCCGGCGACCGTGGCCTCGCGGCTGTTGCCGTGCTCGGCGAGGTCGTCGGGGTGCAACGGCAGCGTGGTCGTCAGGTACTTGCTGAAGATGTCGCGCGCCGCCTCGGCGTCCGGCCGCTCGATCTTGATCTTCACGTCCAGGCGACCGGGCCGCAGGATCGCGGGGTCGATCATGTCCTCGCGGTTGGAGGCGCCGATGACGATGACGTTCTCCAGCCCCTCCACGCCGTCGATCTCGCTGAGCAGCTGGGGCACGATCGTCGACTCGACGTCCGAGGAGACCCCCGACCCGCGGGTGCGGAAGATCGAGTCCATCTCGTCGAAGAAGACGATGACCGGCGTGCCCTCACCGGCCTTCTCGCGGGCCCGCTGGAAGACCAGCCGGATGTGCCGCTCGGTCTCACCGACGTACTTGTTGAGCAGCTCGGGGCCCTTGATGTTGAGGAAGTAGGACCTCGCCTGCCCCTCCCCCTTCACCGCGGAGACCTTCTTGGCCAGCGAGTTGGCGACCGCCTTGGCGATGAGCGTCTTGCCGCAGCCGGGCGGGCCGTAGAGCAGGATGCCCTTGGGCGGGCGCAGCTCGTACTCGCGGAACAGGTCGGCGTGCAGGAACGGCAGCTCGACGGCGTCGCGGATCTGCTCGATCTGCCGGGACAGGCCGCCGATGTCGCTGTAGTCGATGTCGGGGACCTCCTCGAGGACGAGCTCCTCGACCTCGCTCTTGGGGATCCGCTCGTAGACGTAGCCCGAGCGGGTCTCCAGCAGCAGCGAGTCGCCGCTGCGCAGCGGCTGGTCGGCCAGCGAGTCGGCGAGGTGCACGACGCGTTCCTCGTCGGTGTGCCCGATGACCAGCGCGCGCGGCGCCTCGCCCTCGACCGGCTCGAGCAGCTCCTTGAGCATGACGACGTCGCCGGCGCGCTCGAACCCGCACGCCTCGACGACGTTCATCGCCTCGTTGAGCATGACCTCCTGGCCGTGCTGGAGCTCCTCGAGCTCCACCGCCGGGGAGACCGAGACGCGCAGCTTGCGGCCGCCGGTGAAGACGTCGACCGTGCCGTCGTCGTGACGGGTGAGGAAGACGCCGTAGCCCGACGGTGGCTGGCCGAGCCGGTCGACCTCCTCCTTGAGCGTGACCAGCTGGTCGCGCGCGTCGCGCAGCGTGCCGGCGAGCTTGTCGTTGCGCTCGGACAGGAACGCCGCGCGGCCCTCCGCCTCCGCCACCCGCTCCTCGAGCAACCGCAGCTGGCGGGGGCTCTCCGCCACCTTGCGGCGCAGCAGGCCGATCTCCTCCTCCAGGTAGGAGATCTGGCTGAGCAGCGCCGTCACGTCACGCTCGCGCCGCGCTCTGAACTCGTCGGGACCATTGCCAAGACCGGGGCCCATCGCGCACCTCCGACACATCGGGAGAGCCAGGACGCAAATCTATACACGCCCGGCCACAGCGTGCCCGGGGCGCGCAGGCGAGAGGCGCGCAAGCGGCCCCGGTGCAGGGCTCCGCGCCGAGCGTGCGAGGCGTGGGGCAGCGGCGTCCTTCACTTCTGCGCCCGTCGCTGCCGCAGGGGGGCGACGACGCCCTCGGCCAGCCGGCGCGCGGTGACCAGGAAGGCGGTGTGCGCCACCATGCGGTGCTCGGGGCGGACGGCGAGGCCGACCGCGTGCCAGGGCCGCAGCAGGGACTCCCAGGCGTGCGGCTCGGTCCACACGCCCTGGGCGCGCAGGGCCTCGACGTAGGTGGACAGCTGCGTCGTCGTGGCCACGTAGCCGACCAGGACGCCGCCGGGGCGCAGGGCGGCGGCCACGGTGGGCAGCACCGCCCACGGCTCCAGCATGTCGAGCACGACCCGGTCCACGACGTCCTCGGCCGGGTGCTGGTCGAGGTCGCCCAGCCGCAGCGACCAGGTGGCCGGCACCTCGCCGAAGAAGGCGCCGACGTTGGCGCGGGCGACGTCGGCGAAGTCCTCGCGGCGCTCGTAGCTGGTGACGCGGCCGTGCTCGCCCACCGCCCGCAGCAGCGAGCAGGTCAGCGCCCCGGAGCCGGCGCCGGCCTCGAGCACCCGCATGCCCGGGCCGATGTCGCCGAAGCCGACGATCTGCGCGGCGTCCTTGGGGTAGATGACCTGCGCGCCCCGGGGCATCGAGAGCACGAAGTCGGCGAGCAGCGGCCGGAACGCCAGGTAGCCGGTGTTGGCCGTCGAGTGGACGACGGAGCCCTCCGGCGCGCCGATCAGGTCGTCGTGCGCGATCGCGCCGCGGTGCGTGTGGAAGAGCTTGCCCGGCTCGAGCACGACGGTGTGCAGCCGGCCCTTGGGGTCGGTCAGCTGCACCCGGTCGCCGGCCACGAAGGCCCCCGCGACCGCAGGGGGGCCCTCCTGCCCCCCACCACTCGCACGCTCGCGGCGGGACCCTGCACGAGGGCCGTTCCCGTCGGTGGCCTCGTCGGTCGTGTCGGCGGTCTGCTGCTGCTCGTCCACGGGCGGCCAGCCTACGGAGGCCGGAGCCGCCGCCTCCCCGCCGCCCGGCGCGCGCTCTCGGAACTGTCGGTGCCCGCGCCTAGCCTCGGAGGGGTGACGACGACGGCGCAGGACTCGGCGCGGCCTGGCATGGCGCAGGACTCGGCGCGGCCCGGCATGGCGCAGGACTCCGCGCGACCGGGCCTGATGGAGACCGGGCAGCCCGCCGACGCGGCTGCCTCTTCCCCGGACGCCCCCGTCGGCGACGCCGGGACGGCCGAGGAGCGGGCCCCGCGCCGCCCCTCGCTGTCCCCGAGCCGGGCGGCCGACTTCAAGACCTGTCCCCTGCTGTACCGGTTCCGCACGATCGACCGGCTGCCCGAGCGCAAGAGCCTGGCCGCGGCCCGCGGCACGCTGGTGCACTCGGTGCTCGAGCGGCTCTACGACCTGCCCGCCCGCCAGCGCACGCCCGAGGCGGCCCGCGAGCTGGTCGCCCCGGCCTGGGAGGAGCTGCGGGCCGACCCGGAGGTCGCCGAGCTGTTCGCCGGGGGCGCCGCCGCTGACGACGCGCCCGCCGCGCCGTCCGCGGACGCGCCGTCCCCGGAGGCGTCCCCGGAGGCGCCGTCCCTGGAGGCGCCGTCCCTGGAGGCGTGGCTGGCGTCGGCCGGCAAGCTGGTGGAGACCTACTTCACCCTCGAGGACCCGTCGCGGATCGAGCCCCACGGCCGCGAGGAGCTGGTCGAGGTCACCCTGCCCGACGGGCTGCTGCTGCGGGGCTACGTCGACCGCCTCGACGTCGCGCCCAACGGCGCCATCCGGGTGGTCGACTACAAGACCGGCTCGGTGCCGCGCGAGGCGTTCGAGGGCAAGGCCCTGTTCCAGATGAAGTTCTACGCGCTGGTGCTGTGGCGCACCCGCGGCGTGGTGGCCAGCCAGCTCAAGCTGCTCTACCTGGGCAACGGCGACGCGCTCACCTACGCGCCCGACGAGGCCGAGCTGGTCCGCTTCGAGCGCACGCTGCAGGCGATCTGGGCGGCCATCGAGCGCGCGGTGGCGACCGGCGACTTCCGGCCCAACCGCACCCGGCTGTGCGACTGGTGCGACCACCAGGCACTGTGCCCGTCGTTCGGCGGCACGCCCCCGCCCTTCCCCGCGGAAGCCGCGGCCGCGGCCGGGTGGCAGACGCTGCCGGTCGTCGAGCGCGACTGAGAGACGACTCCCTGCTCCCCACCGCTCGCGAGCTCGCGGCGGGCCCCTGCAGGGGGCCGACGACCTGACCGCCCGGGGTGCAGCTCCACCCGGAGCCGGGCCTGCGGGCTGACGCCGCGTCGAGGCCGCCTGGGGCGCGACACTCGCCACGCCACGGCGGACGGTGCTGCTCGCCGGGCTCGGCGACGCGGTCGTCGGCACCGCGGACCTCACGGTGCCGGCCGACGCCGCCCGCGCCGACCGGCCGTACCTGCTGGTCGCGAACGTCGTCGTGGACGCGGGCGCGCGCCGGGCCGGCGTGGGCCGGGCCCTGCTCGCCGCAGCCCGAGCGCACGGCGAGGCCGCCGGCTGCGACGAGCTGCAGTCGTCCGCCGACGACCCGGAGGCGTTCCCCTCCTACGAGGCCGCCGGGCTGCAGGCCGCGGCACGCACCGACGAGCGGTACCTGGACGGCGACGCCCGTCCCTGACCCGCTGGACCGGTCGCGCCGGACCGCGGGAGCATCGCCCATGCGCGGTTACCGGGCGCCGCGGGCCTTCGACGGCGAGCGTTTCCTCGACCGCGGGGCGCTGGTGCTGGTCGAGGGCGGCACCATCGTGGGCGTCGAGCCCGCCACCGCGCCGGCTCCCGAGGGCTGCGCGGTCACCGACCTCCCCGACGGCACGCTGCTGCCCGGGCTGGTCGACACCCACGTCCACCTCTGCGGGGACGGCGGCCCGCGGGCGCTGGAGCAGGTCCCCGAGCTGGACCCCGCGGAGCTCGACGCCGTCGTCACCGCCGCCGAGCAGGAGACGCTGCGGGCGGGCGTCACCGCCGTCCGCGACCTCGGCGACCACCGCTGGACCGTCCTCGAGCGCGCCGGGCGCGACGGCGTGCGGCCGACCGTCGTCGCCGCCGGGCCGCCGATCACCTCACCCGGCGGGCACTGCTGGTCGATGGGCGGCGAGACGTCCGGCGTCGAGGCGCTGCGCCGGGCGGCGCGGGAGCGGGCCGAGCGGGGCGCCGGCGTGGTCAAGGTCATGGCCAGCGGGGGCGTGCTCACCCCCGGCACCGACCTCACCGCGTGCCAGTTCACCCTCGAGGAGCTGCAGGCGCTGGTCGACGAGGCGCACCGGCTCGGCCTGCCGGTGACCGCGCACGCGCACGGTCTGCCGGCGGTCGAACGCAGCGTCGCGGCCGGCGTCGACGGCATCGAGCACTGCAGCTGCCTGACCGGCTCCGGCCCCTCCCTGCCACTCGCGCTGGCCGCCGCGCTCGCGGCCGGCCCACTGGTCTGCCCGACCGTGGGCTCCCTGCCGGGCGTCGACCCGCCGCCGCACGTGCAGGCGCGGATGGCCGCGGTCGGCGTGACGATCGAGCAGCACCTGCTGCACGTGGCGGACCTGCACCGGGCCGGCGTCAGCCTGCTGGCCGGCACCGACGCCGGCATCGGCCCCACCAAGCGGCACGGTCAGGTGGCGTACGCGGTGGCCGACCTGGTGGGGCCCTGCGGGGTGCCGCTGGAGGACGCGCTGACCGCGGCGACGGCCCGGGCGGCCCGCGCCTGCGGGCTGGGCGGCCGCACGGGGCGGCTGGCGGCCGGGTACGACGCCGACCTCCTGGTCACCGACGGCGACGTCCGGGCCGACGTGACCGCCCTGCGACGGCCCCGCGTCGTCGTCTCCCGCGGCCGCGAGGTGCCGCTCTAGGCGCGGGCGTCCACGGCGTCGCGGACGGCCAGCACCTCGGCCAGGTCGGCCAGCCGCACCCCGGCGAGCGTGTCGCGCAGCACCAGCCCCGGCAGCTCCGGCAGCGGCTGCAGCGACGGCACCCCCAGCACGGCGGCGCCCGCGGCGAGCCCCGCGGTGGCCCCGGACAGCGAGTCCTCCACGGCCACGCACCCGGCGGCGGCCACCTCCAGGGCGGCCATCGCCTGGCGGTAGGGCGCCGGGTCGGGTTTGCGGGCGGGCACCTCGTCGCCGCAGACCGTGACGTCGAAGGCGGGCAGCCCGTCGAGGTCACGGTCCACCTTCGCGAGCACCACGCCGGCCAGCCGCCGCGGCGTGGTGGTCACCAGCGCCGTCGGCAGCGCGGCGTGCCGGGCCTCCAGCAGCAGCTCGCGGGCCCCGGGCCGCCAGGTGAGCGGGCCGGTCAGCAGCTCGGCGACGGTGTCCTCGATCCAGCGGGCGTCGGCGCGGGCCTCGATCTCGGTGCGGGTCACCCCGACGTCGGCGTACAGGATCCCCAGCGCCGTCGCCATGCTGGTGCCGACGGTCCGCTCGCGCGCCTCCGCCGACATCTCCCCGCCCAGCCGGCGGGCGAGGGCGAACATCGCCGCACCCCAGTGCTGCTCGGTCTCCACGAGCGTGCCGTCCATGTCGAACAGCAGCGCCCGCAGACCGGTGTGCTCACTCATCGTCGGTGCGGTACCCCAGGTTCGGTGAGAGCCAACGCTCGGCCTCGGCCAGCGTCCAGCCCTTGCGCCGCGCGTAGTCCTCGACCTGGTCGCGGCCGAGCCGCCCCAGGACGAAGTAGCGCGACTGCGGATGGGCGAAGTAGAGGCCGCTGACGGCGGCGCCGGGCCACATGGCCATGCTCTCGGTGAGCGTGATGCCGGTGGTCGCCTCGACGTCGAGCAGCTCCCAGATGGTGCGCTTCTCGGTGTGCTCCGGGCAGGCCGGGTAGCCCGGCGCCGGGCGGATGCCGCGGTACCGCTCGGCGATCAGCGCGTCGTTGTCGAGGTGCTCGTCGGCGGCGTAGCCCCAGAACTCCCGGCGCACGCGCTCGTGCAGCCGCTCGGCGAACGCCTCGGCCAGGCGGTCGGCCAGCGCCTCGAGCATGATCGCGCTGTAGTCGTCGTTCGCGGCCTTGAACGCCGTGACCCGCTCGGCCGCGCCGATGCCGGCGGTGACGGCGAACGCCCCGACGTGGTCGCGCAGCCCGGTCTCCCTGGGCGCGACGAAGTCGGCCAGGGACGTGCGCGGCGAGCCGTCACGGCCCTCGGTCTGCTGGCGCAGCTGGTGCAGCGTCGCCCGGACGGCGGTGCGCGACTCGTCGGTGTAGACCTCGATGTCCTCGCCGTCCACCCGGTTGGCCGGGAACAGGCCGAACACGCCCCGGGCCTGCAGCCACCGCTCCCCGACGATCCGGTCGAGCATCTCCTGCGCGTCCTCGTACAGCCGCCGCGCGGCCTCGCCGGTCGCCGGGTTGTGCAGGATGTCGGGGAACCGGCCGCGCATCTCCCAGGCGTTGAAGAACGGCTGCCAGTCGATGTACCGGCGCAGCTCCTCCAGCGGGTAGTCGTCGAGGACGCGGGTGAACTGCGTGGCCCCCTGCCGGTGGTCGCAGGCCGCACCCGAGCAGATGTCACGGGCCTGCTGCAGCAGCATCCGCGGCCGCGGCGGGGCGTAGGAGGACCAGTCGAGCGCCGGCGCGGCGGCGCGGGCGGCCTCCAGCGGCAGCAGCGCGCGGGTGTCCTGCCGGGCGGCGTGCCGCTCCCGCAGGCCGGCGTACTCGGTCTCGACGTCGGCCAGCAGCTTGGGCCGCTGCTCGTTGGACAGCAGCGCGGCCACGACCGGCACCGACCGGGACGCGTCCTTCACCCAGATGACCGGCCCGTGGTAGCGCGGCGCCACCTTGACCGCGGTGTGCGCGCGCGACGTCGTCGCCCCGCCGATGAGCAGCGGGATGTCGAAGCCCTGCCGCTCCATCTCGGCGGCCAGGGTGCTCATCTCGTCCAGCGACGGCGTGATCAGCCCGGACAGGCCGATGACGTCGGCGCCCTCCTGCTTGGCGGTGTCGAGGACCCGCTGGGCCGGCACCATGACGCCGAGGTCGACGACGTCGTAGTTGTTGCACTGCAGGACGACGCCGACGATGTTCTTGCCGATGTCGTGGACGTCGCCCTTCACGGTGGCCATGACGACCTTGCCGTTGCTGCGCTCGGCGTCGCCGGGCTGCTTCTCCGCCTCGATGAAGGGCACCAGGTAGGCGACGGCCTTCTTCATCACGCGGGCGGACTTCACCACCTGGGGCAGGAACATCTTGCCGGCGCCGAACAGGTCGCCGACGACGTTCATGCCGCCCATGAGCGGGCCCTCGATGACCTCGATCGGCCGGCCGCCGCGCGCGGCGATCTGCGCCCGCAGCTCCTCGGTGTCGGCCTCGACGAACCCGTCGATGCCCTTCACCAGGGCGTGGGTGATGCGCTCCTCCACCGGCAGGGCGCGCCACTCCTCGCCGGCCGCCTCCTTCGCGGCGCCGTCCCCGGCGTACTCGGCGGCGATCTCCAGCAGCCGCTCGGTGGCGTCGGGGCGGCGGGCCAGGACGACGTCCTCGATCCGCTCGCGCAGCCGCTCGGGCACCTCGTCGTAGACCTCGAGGGCGCCGGCGTTGACGATGCCCATGTCCATGCCGGCGGCGACGGCGTGGAACAGGAACACCGCGTGGATGGCCTCGCGCACGCGGTTGTTGCCGCGGAAGGAGAACGAGACGTTCGAGACGCCGCCGGAGACCAGCGCGCCGGGCAGGTTCTGCTTGATCCAGCGGGTGGCCTCGATGAAGTCCAGCCCGTAGCGGGCGTGCTCCTCGATGCCGGTGGCGACGGCGAAGACGTTGGGGTCGAAGATGACGTCCTCGGCCGGGAAGCCGACCTGCTCGACGAGGATGTCGTAGGCCCGCCGGCAGATCTCCTGCCGCCGCTGCAGCGAGTCGGCCTGGCCCTGCTCGTCGAAGGCCATGACGACGACGGCGGCGCCGTGCTTGCGGCACAGCCGCGCGTGCCGGACGAACTCCTCCTCCCCCGCCTTGAGGGAGATGGAGTTGACGATCGACTTGCCCTGCACGCACTTCAGGCCGGCCTCGATGACCTCCCACTTGGAGGAGTCCACCATCACCGGGACGCGGCAGATGTCGGGCTCGGCGGCGACCAGCTTGAGGAAGCGGTCCATCGCCTCGACGCCGTCGATCATCCCCTCGTCCATGTTGACGTCGATGACCTGCGCGCCGGCCTCCACCTGCTGGCGGGCGACGGCCAGCGCGGTGGCGTAGTCGCCGGCGCGGATGAGGTTGCGGAAGCGGGCCGAGCCGGTGATGTTCGTGCGCTCGCCGACGTTGACGAACAGCGAGTCCTCGTCGACGGTCAGCGGCTCGAGCCCGGACAGCCGCAGTGCGGGGCGCACCCGCGGCGGCGTCCGCGGGGCACGGCCCTGCACGGTGGCGGCGACCGCGGCGACGTGCGCGGGGGTGGTCCCGCAGCAGCCGCCGACCATGTTCAGGAAGCCGGCGGCGGCGAACTCGGCGAGGACGGCCGCGGTCTCCTCCGGCGACTCGTCGTACTCGCCGAAGGCGTTGGGCAGGCCGGCGTTCGGGTAGCAGGAGACGTAGGTGTCGGCGACCCGCGAGAGCTCGGCCAGGTAGGGCCGCATCTCCGCGGCACCCAGGGCGCAGTTGAGGCCCACCAGCAGCGGGCGGACGTGCCGGATCGAGTGCCAGAACGCCTCGGTGACCTGGCCCGAGAGCGTGCGGCCCGACGCGTCGGTGATGGTGCCCGACACCATCACCGGCCAGCGCCGGCCGCGCTGCTCGAACAGCGTCTCCAGCGCGAAGATCGCCGCCTTGGCGTTGAGCGTGTCGAAGACCGTCTCGATCAGCAGGACGTCGACCCCGCCGTCGACCAGGCCGTCGGCCTGCTCCAGGTAGGCGAGGGCGAGCTCGTCGAAGGTGACGTTGCGGGCGCCCGGGTCGTTGACGTCCGGGGAGATGGACGCCGTCCGGCTCGTCGGGCCGAGCGCCCCGGCGACGTAGCGCGGCCTGTCCGGCGTGCGCGCGGTCATCGCGTCGGCCTCGCGGCGGGCCAGCCGCGCGGCCGCCACGTTGATCTCGTACGCCAGGTCGGACATGGCGTAGTCGCGCAGCGAGATCGCCGTGCCGTTGAACGTGTTGGTCTCGATGACGTCCGCACCGGCCTCGAGGTACTCGCGGTGGATCCCCGCGATCAGCTCGGGCTGCGTGAGCACCAGCAGGTCGTTGTTGCCCTGGACGTCGGTGTGCCAGTCGGCGAAGCGCTCGCCGCGGTAGCCGGCCTCGTCGGGCCGGTCGCGCTGGATCGCCGTCCCCATGGCGCCGTCGAGCACGAGGATGCGCTGCCGGAGCACGGCCGTGAGCTCCGCGGTCGCGTCCGGGCGGAGGTCGGGCGACACGTTGCGGGACTGCACCGAGCCAGGGTAGCCGCCCGCCGGGGTGGGCCGGTCGCCCGCGCGGGGGACGCCGGCCCCGCCGCACGGCCGAGCACCACGGCCGGGGAGCGCGATCGACGTAGGCTCGCAGGGGTGATCGACCCGAAGTCCACCCCTGAGGACCTGCCCCGGCTGAACGACCCGGTGGTGGTCGTCGCCTTCGAGGGCTGGAACGACGCCGGGGACGCCGCCACCGGGGCGCTGGAGCACCTCGAGCTCATCTGGGACGCCACCCCGCTCGCCGCGCTCGACCCCGAGGACTACTACGACTTCCAGGTCAACCGGCCCACCGTCTCGCTCATCGGCGGGATCAGCCGCCGGATCGAGTGGCCCACCACGCGCATCTCGGTGGCCCGCCCGCCGGACTCCGGCCGGGACGTCGTCCTGATCCGCGGCATCGAGCCCAACATGCGCTGGCGCAGCTTCTGCGAGGAGCTGATCGAGCTGTGCCAGGAGCTCGACGCGCGCACCGTGGTCGGCCTCGGCGCCCTGCTCTCCGACACCCCGCACACCCGGCCGACCCCGGTCACCGGCTCGGCCTACGACGCCGAGTCGGCCGAGAGGTGGGGGCTGGAGACCTCCCGCTACGAGGGGCCCACCGGCATCCTCGGCGTCTTCCAGGACGCCTGCGTGCAGGCCGGGCTGCCGGCGATCAGCTTCTGGGCCGCCGTCCCGCACTACGTGTCGCAGCCGCCGTCCCCCCGGGCGACGGTCGCGCTGCTGCGGCGGGTGGAGGAGGTCCTAGAGCTGACGGTGCCGCTGGGCGCCCTGCCGCAGCAGGCGGACGAGTGGGTCAAGACCGTCGACGAGATGGCGAACGAGGACGCCGAGGTGGTCGAGTACGTGCGCTCGCTCGAGGAGCGGGCCACCGAGGACGACCTCTCCCAGGCCAACGGCGACCAGATCGCCCGCGAGTTCGAGCGCTACCTGCGCCGGCGGGGCTCCTCCCCCAACTGAGCACGGACCCCTGCGCCCCCGCTCGCGGCGGATTCCCGGGGCCACGCTGCGGTCGACGGGATCGACGACCCCGTGGTCATCAGGGCTTGATCGCCACGAGTTCCTCGACCTGGCGGCGTGCTCCTCGATCTGGCGGCGCAGTTGGGGATAACGGTTGTCGTCCGCAGGTGGTCCGGCCGCGGTGCGGTCCGGAGGACCGCGGTCAGCGCAGCAGCGGGCGCATCCGGGTCGTCGCGTCGGCGTCGAAGAGCCGGTCGTGCGTGGACAGCGCGTACCGGTCGGTCATCCCGGACACGTAGTCGACGACCTGGGTGACCGGGTCGGCCGAGGTGTCGCGGTAGGTCGCCGGGATGAGCTCGGGGTGGGCCAGGTGGTGGTCGACGAGCCGGCGGGTGACGTCGATGGCCAGCTGCTTCTGCCCCGCCGCGGTCTCCGAGGCGTACACCCGCTCGAACATGAAGGCCCGCAGCTCGTGCATGGCCTCCAGCGGCTCGGGCGCCATGACCACCACTCCCCCGTCGGCGAGCGACCCGGCGACGACGGCGTCGATCATCGCGCCGACCATCCGGCTGCCCGGCTCGCCGAAGACGGCGCGCGCCCGGGCCGGGAGGTCGCCGACCTGCAGCACCCCGGCGCGGACGGCGTCCAGCGCGTCGTGGGACAGGTAGCCGATGCGGTCGGCGTAGCGCACGCACTCCGCCTCGCGGGTGGTCGGCGGCGGCGTGATCTTCCAACTGTGCGCCCGGATGCCGTCGCGGACCTCCCAGGTGAGGTTCAGGTGCTCGAGCACCTCGACGATGCGCACGCCCTGGGCGGCGTGGTGCCACCCGCCGGGGACGTAGGGCTCCAGCGCGTCCTCGCCGATGTGGCCGAACGGCGAGTGGCCCAGGTCGTGGCCGAGCGCGATGGCCTCGGCGAGGGCCTCGTTGAGCCCCAGCGCGCGGGCCAGCGAGCGGGCGACCTGGGTGACCTGCAGCGTGTGGGTCAGCCGGGTGACGAAGTGGTCGCCGTCGGGGTTGAGGAACACCTGCGTCTTGTGCTTGAGCCGGCGGAAGGCCTTGGCGTGCAGGATCCGGTCGCGGTCGCGCTCGAAGGCGGTCCGCAGGGGGTCCTCGGGCTCGGGGACGGCGCGGCCGCGGGTGGCCGTCGAACGCGTGGCCGCCGGCGCCAGGGCCTGCTCCTCGCGCTCCCGGGCCGCCCGGTCGACCAGGCGGAAGCACCCCCCGCCCATCAGCGCGACCGGGACGCGGGGCCGTCCATCGCGGGGTCCAGGGCGATGCCGAGCAGCGCGTCGACCGCGTCGGCCACGACCCGCGGGGCGCCGTCGTCGGGGTCGTCGTCCGGCCCGGTGGCCAGCGTCCGCGCGGCCCACTCGTCGACCAGCGCGATCGCGGCGGGGCTGTCGAGGTCGTCGGCGAGCCGCTCGCGCAGCCCGTGCAGCACCGGGGCGGCCGGGGCGCCGGCGTCGCGGGCCACGGCGCGCCGCCAGGTGTCCAGCCGCTGCTCGGCGGTGGCCAGCAGGTCCGGCGTCCAGGCGCGGTCGGTGCGGTAGTGCCCGGCCAGCAGCGCCAGGCGGACGGCCATCGGGTCGACGCCCTCGCCGCGCAGCTTGGAGACGAAGACCAGGTTGCCCCGGCTCTTGCTCATCTTCTCGCCGTCCAGGCCGATCATGGCCGCGTGCACGTAGGCCCGGGCGAAGGGCACCTTCTCCCCGGTCACCGTCGCCGTGAGCGCCTCGGCGTGGACCGCGGAGAACTCGTGGTGCGGGAAGACCAGGTCGCTGCCGCCGCCCTGGACGTCGAAGCCCATCCCGATCGTCTCCAGCGCGATCGTGGCGCACTCGATGTGCCAGCCGGGGCGCCCGGCGATGCCGCGGGGGCCGGGCCAGGAGGGCTCCCCCGGCCGCTCGCCGCGCCACAGCATGGGGTCCAGCCGGTTGCGCTTGCCGGGGCGGTCGGGGTCGCCGCCGCGCTCGGCGGAGTACCGCAGCATGGTCGCCTCGTCGTAGCCGGACTCGCTGCCGAAGCCGGGCGCCTGCGCGACGTCGTGGTAGACGTCGCCGGTGCCGTCGTCGAGCACGTAGGCCAGGCCCTCGTCGAGCAGCGTCTCCACGTGGGCGACGATGCGCGGCACCGACTCGACCGCGCCGACGTAGTCGTCGGGCGGCAGCACGCGCAGCGCGGTCATGTCCTCCCGGAACAGCGCGGTCTCGCGCATGCCGAGCACGACCCAGTCCTCGCCGTCCCGCTCGGCCCGCTCGAGCAGCGGGTCGTCGATGTCGGTGACGTTCTGCACGTAGTGCACGGCGTGGCCGGCGTCCCGCCACACCCGGTTGACCAGGTCGAAGGCCAGGTAGGTGGCGGCGTGACCGAGGTGCGTGGCGTCGTAGGGGGTGATGCCGCAGACGTACATCCGCGCCGTCGTGTCCGGCGAGGTGGCGACCACCTCGCCGCGCGCGGTGTCGTGCAGCTTGAGGACCGGACCGGTGCCCGGGAGGGTCGGGAGGAGCGGGGCGGGCCAGGCGAGCACGCACCGAGCCTAGATGCGGCTACCGATGCGCCCGGTCGGCCCTCATCCTGTCGAGGGGCGGCGCCGCCGCTGCGGAGGAGGAACCGTGGAGCTCGACGAGTACCTGCCGGTCCTGCAGAAGACCGACGCCCGCTTCGCCGACGCCGCCGCCGAGGCGGTGCTGGCCCGGGGCTGGCAGGCACCGGTGCCCGGCTGCCCCGGGTGGACGCTCGCCGACCTGGTCTGGCACCTCGCCGTGGTGCAGCACTTCTGGGCGTGGGTGGTGCGCACCCGCGCCACCGACCCCGGGACCTACACCCCACCGGTCCGGCACCCGGACGACGAGCTGCTCGGCTTCGGCCTCGCCCAGTCGGCGGAGCTGGAGACGGTGCTCGACGGCGCCGACCCGGCCGAGCGGGTGTGGACCTGGGCGCCGCGGCAGGACGTCGCCTTCGTGCTGCGCCGGCAGGTCATGGAGGCGGTGGTGCACACCGCCGACGTCGAGCAGGTGCTCGGCGACGTCCGCCCGATCCCGACCGACGTCGGCCTGGACGGACTCGACGAGTGGCTGGAGGTGATGGTCCCCGGCGCGCTGCCGGACGGCCCGCCGGAGGGCGCGCACCCCGTCGTCCTGCACGCCGTGGACGTCGGCGTCGAGCGGGTGCTGTTCCCCGGCTCCCGGCCGGTGCCGATCGCCCGGCTCACCGGCACCGCGGGCGACCTGCTGCTCGCCGTCTGGCGGCGGGTGCCGCTGGAGGTGCTCACGGTGGACGGCGACGGGCTGCAGGCCGCCGCGATGATCGACCTGGTGCGCCTGGAGTAGCGCCCCGGCTCAGGGCCAGGTGGTGGCGTTCCGCTCGAAGTCCTCCCCGGTCTGGACGCCGACGACGTCGAAGACCATCCCGGCGGGGTCCTTCATCTGCCAGAAGCCGCCCATGTCCGCGATCCGCCGCGCCCCCAGGGCCTCCAGCCGGGCCACCTCCGCCTCGACGTCGTCGGTCTCGACGTCGACGTGCCAGCGGGGCGGCGTCCCGGTCCCCGTGCGCTGGACCTCGAGGTGGAAGCCGCCGGCGAACGAGCCCAGCGACGACCAGTTGTCGTCCAGCCGGTCCGGTTCGACCGGGTGACCGGTGGCGCCGGACCAGAAGGCCCGCCCGGCGTCGTGCAGCTCGGGCGGCAGGTCGAGCATGAGGACGGCCAGTCGGCTGCGGTGCGGCACGGGGAGATGGTGCCGCAGGGGCAGGTGAGGCGCCCCGCGAGGCGGTCCGAGGAGTGGGGGCCGGAGGCTCCCCGACGAGGACCGGGACGGGCTCCGCGCAGCAGGGGTACGGCTCCTGGCCGCGGGGC
This sequence comes from Geodermatophilus siccatus, assembly GCF_900103785.1. Lineage (GTDB taxonomy): Bacteria > Actinomycetota > Actinomycetes > Mycobacteriales > Geodermatophilaceae > Geodermatophilus > Geodermatophilus siccatus. The sequence continues at coordinate 263,960 of NZ_FNHE01000002.1, forward strand.
GGTCCGAGGAGTGGGGGCCGGAGGCTCCCCGACGAGGACCGGGACGGGCTCCGCGCAGCAGGGGTACGGCTCTTGGCCGCGGTGTCGGCCGGTAGGCCGACAGGTCGCTCAGAACGGCGGCCAGGGCAGCGCGGGCCAGTCGCCGCTGGGCTGGGGGTGCCGGCCGGTGCGCAGCAGCTCGGCGACCCGCTGCTGGGTGCGCCGCACCTCGCGACGGGTCAGGTGCTCGTGCAGCTGGTCGCCGAGGTCGCCCATCAGGTCGCCGGTGAGCTTCTCCAGCGCCTCGACCGCCTCGGCCGGCAGCGGCTGCCCGGCCCAGCGCCACAGCAGGGTGCGCAGCTTGGGGTCGACGGAGAAGCAGATGCCGTGGTCGACGCCGTACACGTGCCCGTCGGAGGTCGGGATGATGTGCCCGCCCTTGCGGTCGGCGTTGTTGACGACGGCGTCGAAGACCGCCATGCGCCGCAGGCCGGGGTCGTCGGAGCGGACGAAGGCGGCGAGGTCGACGTCGGGGTCGCCGTCCACCCACAGCTGCACCATGCCCGGACCGAACGGCCCGTCGCGCAGCACGGTCGGCGGCACGACCCGCCAGCCGGTCGCCTCGCTGACCAGCGCCGCGGACACCTCGCGCCCGGCGAGGGTGCCGTCGGGGAAGTCCCACAGCGGCCGCTCGCCGGCCACCGGCTTGTAGACGCACTCGGCCTCGAGCTCGCCGGTGCGGACGTAGCCGACCAGCGTGACGTTGCTCGCGTCGAGCATCCGGCCCTCGAGGTCAATCTCGCCGGTGAGCAGCAGGGCGCGCGCCTCGGCGTCGTCGGCCGGGGCGCGCAGACCCGCGGCCGGGTCGGCGGGGCGCTCGGTCATCGGGGCGGCCGGATGGCGCTCAGCGGCGGTAGCCGTTCTGCCGCGGGCACACGTGCCCGGCGGGGTCCAGCGGGAGCGAGCACAGCGGGCAGGCCGGGCGGCCGGCGGCCACGACCCGGCGGGCCCGGACGACGAACGCGCGGGCGGCGGCCGGCGTGATGGTCACCCGGAGCGCGTCGGGGCCCTCCTCGCTGTCGGAGAGGATGACGTCCTCCTCGACCGGCTCGTCGCCGGCGGCCACGGCCTCGACGACGACGGCCTGCGACTCGCCGTCCCACGCCAGGCCCATGGCCGCGACCCGGAACTCCTCGTCGACCGGGGCGGTGAGCGGCTCGAGGTCGTCGACCTCGGCGTCCGGCGGGACGACGGTGCCCGGCCGGGTGGCGACCTCGTCGAGCAGCTCGTTCATCCGGTCGGCGAGCACCTGCACCTGCGCCTTCTCCAGCGCCACGCTCACCACGCGGCCCGAGGCGTCGGCGGCCTGCAGGTAGAAGGTGCGGTCGCCGGGCTGGCCCACCGTGCCGGCGACGAACCGGGACGGGCGGTCGAAGAGGAACAGCTGGCGCGGCACGGCATCAGGTTACGCGGGCGGGCGCGGTGGGCGAGCCAGGCGGCGAGGTCAGACGGTCGCGCCCGCGCCTCCCCCGACGACGGCGTCGGAGTCGGCCTTGCGGCGGCGCCGTCCCTTCTTCCTGGGCGGGATGAGGGCGGCGACGTCCCCGCCGGTGTCGTTCACGCGCACCACGAACGGGCGGGTGTCGGTGTAGGTGACCACCGAGACGGACGCCGGGTCGACGACGATCCGCTGGAACTGGTCGAGGTGCAGCCCCAGCGCGTCGGCGAGCACGGCCTTGATGACGTCGCCGTGGCTGCAGGCCAGCCAGACCGCGTCCGGCCCGAGCCGGGCGTTCCACTCGCGGACGGCGGCCACCGCGCGGGCCTGCGTCTGCGCCAGGCCCTCCCCCTCCGGGCCGGGGAAGACCGCGGCCGACGGGTGCTGCTGCACGACCTTCCACAGCGGCTCCTTGACCAGCTCCTTGAGCGGGCGGCCGGTCCAGTCGCCGTAGCGGGCCTCGCCGAGCCGGTCGTCGAGGGCCACCTCCAGGTCGCGCCCGGGGAGGACGGCGCCGGCGGTCTGCCGGCAGCGCTCCAGCGGGCTGCTGACGACGGCGGCCAGGGGCACCGGTGCCAGCCGCTCCCCCACCGCCCTCACCTGCTGCTCGCCGGTCTCGTCGAGCTGCACGCCCGGGGTCCAGCCGGCGAGCACGCCGCCGGCGTTGGCCGTCGTGCGGCCGTGCCGCAGCAGGATCACGGTGGTCACGACGCCCGAGCCTAGAAGGACCGCCCTCCGCCCACGCCTCGCACGCTCGGCCCGGGCCCCGGCGGGAGGGCTCAGCGCTCCCCCGCCGCGGCGAGCGCGACGACCATGTCGTCGAGGAAGGCGTCGGGTGGGGCGCTTCCTGGCCTGGGAGACCCGCGGGCGCGCGCTGGACCCGACCCGGCTGGAGGCCTTCGTCCGGGGCTCGACCGAGTTCGCGTCGGCGCCGATCGTCCGGACCCGCCGTCCGTCACGGAGCGGCTCGCCCGGCTGACCACGCCGACCCTGGTGCTGGTCGCGGGGCGCAGCCGGGCGCACGACCCGTCCCCGCTCGCCCGCGTCACTGCGGGGCGAGGACCCCGGCGCCGACGAGGGCGAGGATGAGCAGCCCGAGCAGCACCCGGTAGACGACGAACGGCGTGAAGCTGCCGCGGTCCAGGTAGCGCAGCAGCCAGGCGATGACCGCCAGGCCCACGCCGAAGGCCAGCGCCGTGGCCACGATCGTCGGCCCCCAGGAGACCGCCTCCCCCGCGACGCCGCCGGTCAGCGCCTCGTACACCTGGAAGAAGCCCGAGGCCAGGACGGCGGGGACGGCGAGCAGGAACGAGTACCGCGCCGCGGCGGCCCGCGAGTAGCCGAGGAACAGGCCCATGGTGATCGTGCCGCCCGAGCGGGAGACGCCGGGTACCAGCGCCATGGCCTGGGCGAACCCGAAGGCGATGCCGTGCCCGACGGTCAGCTGGTCCAGCTCGCGCTTCTTGCGGCCCACCCGGTCGGCCCAGTAGAGGACCAGCGAGAAGGCGACCAGCGCGATCGCGACGATGCGCAGGTCGCGGAAGGTCGTCTCGATGCGGTCCTGGAACAGCAGGCCCAGGATCCCGATCGGCAGCGTGCCCACGATGATCAGCCAGCCCATGCGGGCGTCGGGGTCGCTGCGCATCCTGCGGTCGCCCAGCGAGCGGACCCAGGCGCTGATGATCCGGCCGATGTCGCGGCGGAAGTAGAGCAGCACCGCGGCCTCGGTGCCGATCTGGGTGATGGCGGTGAACGCCGCGCCCGGGTCACCCCAGCCGAAGGCCTCCCCCACCACCCGCAGGTGCGCGCTGGAGGAGATGGGCAGGAACTCCGTCAGGCCCTGCACCAGCCCCAGGACGACGGCCTCGATCCAGCTCATCGCCCGCCGTACCCCCGTCGGCCGCGAGCGGTCGGGAGGGTGGGCGGGGACGGGCGCCGGGGCGGGCTGGTCAGCAGGAGCACGGGAGGCCACCCTAGGCCGCGCCCGGCCCGCGCCCCGCGCGGCACGCAGGGACCACCGCGGTCCCCGGGACCCGTCCGGAGCCGCCGGTAGGTTGGCCTCCCGTGGAGCAACGCGCACTCGGGCGCAGCGGCCTGGTGGTCTCGCGCCTGGCACTGGGCACCATGACCTGGGGCCGGGACACCGACGAGGACGAGGCCGCGATGCAGCTGGCGGCCTTCGTCGACGCCGGCGGCACGCTGGTCGACACCGCCGACATCTACTGCGACGGGGAGAGCGAGCGCCTCCTGGGCCGGCTGCTGGCCGACGTCGTCCCCCGCTCCGATGTGCTGGTCGCCACCAAGGCGGTCGGGCGCACCACGCCGGGGCCGATGGGCCGCGGCGCGTCCCGGGGCCACCTGCTCGCCGCCCTCGACGCCTCGCTGGCGCGCCTGGGCACCGATCACGTCGACCTGTGGCAGCTGCACACCTGGGACGAGACCACCCCGCTGGAGGAGACCCTCGCCGCCTGCGACACCGCCGTCTCCTCGGGGCGGGTGCGCTACGTCGGCATCAGCAACTTCACCGGCTGGCAGACCGCGCAGGCGGTCACCTGGCAGCGGGCCTGGCCCGGCCGCGTGCCGCTGGTGAGCACCCAGGTGGAGTACTCGCTGCTGCAGCGCGGTGTCGAGCGCGAGGTGGTGCCCGCGGCCGAGGCGCTGGGCCTGGGTGTGCTGGCCTGGTCGCCGCTGGGTCGTGGGCTGCTGACCGGCAAGTACCGGCAGGGCGCGCCGGACGGGTCGCGGGGTGCCTCGCCCCAGTGGCAGGGCTTCATCGACGGGCTGCGCTCGGCGACGGCCGACCGGATCGTGGAGGCCGTGGTCACCGCCGCGGAGGGCCTGGGCACCACGCCGCTGGCGGTGGCGCTGGCCTGGGTGCGCGACCGCCCCGGGGTCACCGCACCGGTGGTGGGCGCGCGCACCGCCGCGCAGCTGCAGTCCTCGCTGGACGCCGAGGCGGTGCGGCTGCCCGCGGCGATCCGCACCGCGCTCGAGGACGTCTCGGCGCCCTACTTCGGCTACCCCGAGCGGAGGTACGACAGGTGAGCGCGGCTCCGACCACGACGACCGACCCGGTCTTCGCCGCCTTCTGCGCCGCGGGCCTGTGGCCGGGCCTGGGCAAGCGGGCGGCCGCCGAGCTGCCGGCCGCCGGGATCACCTCCCCGGACGACGTCACCGCCGACCGGCTGCTCGCGCTGCCCCGCGTGGGCCGGCAGCGGGCCGAGCGGTTGTTCTCGAGCTTCCTGTCCGCGCAGCCGACCTACGAGGTCGTGGCGCTGCTGGTCGGCGCGGGCCTGGACGCCAAGCTCGCCTCGACCGCAGCCGACGCGCTGGGCAACGACGCCGCCCGCCGGCTGCGCGACGACCCGTGGGCGCTGCTCGGCCTGACCGGGGTCACCCTCGGCGACGCCGACCGGCTGGCCATCGCCGTCCTGCCCGGGGCCGACAGGCAGGACTCCCGGCGCGGCCGCGCGATCGTCGCCCAGACCCTGCGGACGGCGACCCGCGACGGGCACACCGTGCTCCCCGCCGACCTGGTGGTCGCCGCGCTGCGCGCCGAGGGGGTCGCCGACCCGGCCGCGGCGATCATCGCCGCCGTCGAGTCCGGCGAGGTGCTCGAGCACGAGCCCCCGGAGCCGGAACACGACGAGGACGCGGACCTCGACGAGCTGCCCGAGCCCGATCCGGCGCTGCGCACGCTCTCGCTGGCCCGCTACGGGATGGCCGAGGAGGCGGTCGCGGAGAACGTGGCCCGGCTGGCCGCCACCGCCGAGCGGATCGCCGACCCCGCCGCCGTCCGCTCGGTGGCCAAGGGGCTGGACGACGCGCAGAAGCAGGCCGTGGCGCAGGTCCTCGGCGCCGGCGTCTCGCTGCTGACCGGCGGCCCGGGCACCGGCAAGAGCCGCACGGTGGCCGCCGTGGTGACGCTGCTGCGGTCCAAGGGCACCGAGGTCGCGCTCGCCGCGCCCACCGGCCGGGCGGCCAAGCGGCTCGAGGAGCTCACCGACCACCCGGCCGTCACCGTGCACCGGCTGCTGGGCGCGCAGGGCACCTCCGGCGGGTTCGCCCGCAACGAGGAGTGGCCCCTCGACGCCGACGTCGTCGTGGTCGACGAGGCCTCGATGCTCGACGTCGAGCTCACCGCCGCCCTGCTGGAGGCCTGCCCGGACGGCACCCACCTGCTGCTCGTCGGCGACCCGGCGCAGCTGCCCTCGATCGGCCCGGGACACGTGCTGGGAGACCTCATCGACTCCGGGGCCGTGCCGGTCACCGAGCTGACCACCCTCTACCGGCAGGCCGAGGGCGGGGCGATCGCCCGGCTGGCCAACGCCGTCCGGGCCGGTCAGCTGCCGCCGGTGGACTCCCCCGACCGCGAGGTGGTGGTCGTCCCGGCGTCGGGCAGCGCGGAGGCCGCCAAGCGGGTGGTGCAGCTGGTCACCGACTCGATCCCGCGGGCGTTGGGGATCGACCCGGCGACCGTGCAGGTGGTCACGCCGGTGCACCGCGGCCCGGCCGGGACGATCGAGCTCAACAAGGCGCTCAAGGCGAGGCTCAACCCGGGTGAGGGCACGGTGTGGGGTTTCGACGTCGGCGACCGGGTGGTGGCCACCGCCAACCACCTCGACCTGGAGCCGATCGGGTTCGCCAACGGCGAGGTCGGGGTGGTCACCGGCACCGGTGACGGCACGCTCGACGTGGACTTCGCCTCCGGGCCGGTGACCGTGACCGGGTCGGCGATGAGCGACCTGCGGCACGGCTGGGCGATCACGGTGCACCGCGCGCAGGGCTCGGAGTGGCCCGGCGTGGTCGTCGTCCTGCCGCCGGAGGCCGGCGGCATGCTGTCGCGGCCGCTCGTGTACACCGCGCTGACCCGCGCCCAGCGGCACCTGTCGGTCGTGCACGCCTCCGGGGCCGCGCTGGCCCGCGCGGTGAGCCAGGTCGACGTCCGGCCGCGCCGCACCCGGCTGGCCCGGCTGCTGGCCGAGAACGCGGGCGACTAGCGCCGGGCCGCCCGGGCGGCGCAGACGAGCTGACGGGTGGCGGCCTGCAGCTGGCCCGGGCAGGTCAGCGGCCGGGAGAACGGCACCCGGAGGTCACGCGTGCCGGCCGCGCGCTCGATGCGCAGCCGGAAGCCGAAGCGGTCCAGCCCGAGCGGGCGGACGACGTCCCGCGGTCCGAGGTCGCCGGCCGGGATGCGGCTGCGCAGCAGGTCGAGCACCTCGGGGTGGTCGCGGTCGAGGTGCTGCAGCACCCGCGCCTCGACGGCGGCCAGCGGGTCGGGACGGGCCTGCGCGTAGGCCTGCGGGCCGACCTCGGTGCAGCGCCCGCCCTCCCGCAGCACGACCTCGGCGACGTCCAGCCGCAGCAGCGTGGCGCCCCGGCCCACGTCGAGCAGCGACCCCACCGGCCGGGTCTCGGCGAAGGCGAGCACCGCCGCGCGCATGGCGGCCGGGCGCACCGGCGTGAGCCAGCCGGAGAGCCACAGCTGGGCGCGCAGCGGGTCCCGCAGCGGCACCGGCGCCCGGTCGCTGACCATCAGGACGGCGGTGAGGTCGTCGTGGCCGGCGAGCGCGGCGTCGACCTCCCCGCCGGTCGGCACCAGCACGTGGGTCGTCCCCGTGGTGGTCGTGGCGTGCGCCAGCGGGCGGCCGGCGTCCAACCCGCGCACGCACAGCGCGGCGGAGCTGCGGGCGCCGACGGTCCGGGCGCGCTCGGCGGCGTCGGCGCGGAGGACGGGCGCTGCGGGGCTCGACGTCACGGGGCTCCCTCGGGTCGCGGTCGGTTAGGGAAGCCTAACCTGACCGACCGGGGGACGGCAGCTCTCCGGAGTGCCGCGGGCGACGCGCCGGGCCGTTACGGAATGGTCCCGTTCAGGTGCCTTGTCCCCCACGCGCCCGCGGGTGTTGCATGGCGGTCCCGGGCGCCCACCGGCCGCCCCTGCCTCAGGAGCCGCCGTGAGCGCACCCCGTCGCGCCGCTGCCGTCACCACGCTGACCGTCCTGGTCCTCGGAGCGGGGACGGGGGTCGCGGGAGCGGAGAGCCCCACCGGCGAGCTCCCCGCGAGCCCGGTCGCGCCACTGGCCTGGGCCGGGTGCGGGACGACGGCCGAGGCGACCGCGGCCGGGGTGGAGTGCGCCACCGCCGACCTCCCCATGGACTACGACGAGCCGGACGGTGAGCGGGTGCAGATCGCCGTCGCGCGCGTCCCGGCCACCGACCCGGCCGACCGGATCGGGTCGCTGTTCTTCAACCTCGGCGGCCCCGGCGGCTCCGCGGTGGACGCACTCCAGGCCGTCGGCCCGGGCGTGTTCGCGGCGCTGAACCAGCGCTTCGACATCGTCGGGTTCGACCCGCGAGGCGTCGGGCAGAGCACCCCGGCGGTCGCGTGCCAGAGCGACCAGCAGGTGCAGGACCAGCAGTCCCCGCAGTTCCCCACGCCGCTCGACATCGACGTCGACGCCTACGTCGCCGAGGCGCAGACCTACGTCGACGCGTGCCTGGCGAGCAACGGCGAGATCCTCGAGCACCTCTCGACCGCGAACGTCGCGCGGGACATGGACGCCCTCCGCGCCGCGGTGGGTGACGAGCAGCTCACCTACCTCGGGTTCTCCTACGGGACCTTCCTCGGTGCGACGTACGCCAGCCTCTTCCCCGACAACTACCGGGCCATGGTGCTCGACGGCGCGGTCGACCCCGACGAGTACATCAACGACCCGCTCAGCACGAGGGCCGTGCAGACCGCGGCGTTCGAGACCGCCCTCGCCCGCTTCACCGAGGCGTGTGCGGTCGACCAGGTGGCCTGCTCCGGCTTCGGCGGCGCCGACCCCTACCTGGCGTACGACCAGCTGCTGGCCGCGGCCGAGGAGTCCCCCATCCCCGCCGACGGCTATCCGCCCGACCCGCGCCCGGTCACCGCCGACGACATCCGCGTCCTGACGCTGAACCTGCTCTACGGCAAGGAGCTGTGGGGCCAGCTCGGCGCCGCCCTGGCCGAGGCGGCGGCAGGGAACGGCTCCCCCGTGCGGTCCCTGCTCCACCAGCTGGTCCACGCCGACGGCGCGTCGGGCGACCAGTTCTTCGCCATCACCGCATCCGAGCAGCGCTACCCGCAGGGGGACCTCGACGTCTACCTCGACCGGGGCGCGGAGTCCTGGGCGTCCTTCCCCCACTTCTGGTTCACCAGCGGGTACGCCGAGATCCCCTACGCGCTGTGGCCGGCACGCGACGAGGACGCCTTCGCCGGGCCGTTCGACGTCCCGGCCTCCTCGCCGACCCCGCTCGTCATCGGCACCACCTACGACCCCGCGACGCCCTACGCAGATGCGGTGAGCCTGGTCGCGGACCAGGGCAACGCACGGCTGCTCACGATGGAGGGCGACGGCCACACCGCCTACGGCGGCAAGTCCCCCTGCATCGACAGCACCACCGAGGCCTACCTGGTCGCCGGCACGCTGCCTGCACCGGGGACGGTGTGCCCGCAGACGGTCCCGTTCACCGCGCCCGCCCCGGTGCCGGTGGGAGCCGCCACGGCCACCCAGCTGGTCCTCGGCCCCCCGGTCACCGCATGGCTGCGCTGAGCTCCCAGGTGGGGGCGGCGTCCGGCGGGGAGCCGACCCGCCGCCGGGCGTCGGCACCATCCTGCGTTCCCGGCTCGCACAGCGAGACGGCATGGTCTGTCCCGACGCGTGTCACGAGGCCGTCACCGGGTGCCGCATGACCGGGCCCCCGGCGGACTCCTCCGGGCCGCGCCCGCCCGCCCTGGAGGAGTTCGCATGAACACCCGCCGCGCTGCTGTCGTCGTCAGCACGCTGACCGCCCTGGTCCTGGCCGGCCAGGTACCCGGCGCATCGGCGCAGGGCCCGGCCGCCGAGCCGCCCACCACGCCGGTGCCGCTGCTGGCGTGGGCGCCCTGCGGGACGACGGCCGAGGCGACCGCGGCCGGGGTGGAGTGCGCCACCGCCGACCTCCCGATGGACTACGACGAGGCGGGCGGTGAGCGGGTGCAGATCGCCGTCGCGCGCGTCGCGGCCACCGACCCGGCCAACCGCATCGGCTCGCTGTTCGTCAACCCCGGCGGCCCCGGCGGCCAGTTCGTGACCTACCTGCAGCAGGCCGGCGCCGGCCGGTTCGCCGACCTCAACGCGCGCTTCGACATCGTGGCCTTCGCCCCGCGCGGGGCCGCGCCCAGCACGCCGTCGATCGACTGCCAGGTCGACCCCGAGACGCAGAGCATCTACTCGACGCCGGTACCGAGCCCGCTGGACATCGACGTCGACGCCTACGTCGCCAAGGTGCAGGGCTACGTCGACGCGTGCCTGTCGAACAACGGCGAGATCCTCGAGCACGTCTCGACGGCCAACGTCGCCCGCGACATGGACGCCCTGCGCGCCGCCGTCGGCGACGAGCAGCTGACGTACCTGGGCTACTCCTACGGGACCTTCCTCGGCGCCACCTACGCCAGCCTCTTCCCCGACGACCACCGGGCGATGGTCCTCGACGGCGCCCTGGACGCCGACGAGTACGTCAACGACCCGCTCAGCGGGATCGCCACGCAGACCGCCGGGTTCGAGACGGCGCTCGCGCGCTTCACCGAGGCCTGCGCGGTCGACCAGGTGGCCTGCTCCGGGTTCGGCGGCGCCGACCCCCTCCTGGCCTACGACCAGCTGCTGGCCGCGACCGAGGCCAGGCCCATCCCGGCCGACGCCTACCCCGCCGACCCGCGGCCGGTCACCGCCGACGACATCCGGATCGTCACCTCGCAGCTGCTCTACGCCAAGCGGAACTGGGGCCTGCTGGGCGCCGCGCTCGCAGAGGCCGCGGCCGGGGACGGGTCGACGGTCCGCGCGCTCCTCGACCAGGTGGTCCACGCCGACGCCGCCTCGACCGACCGCTACTTCACCATCGGCGCGTCCGAGCAGCGCTATCCGCAGGGCGACCTCGAGGTCTACCTCGACCGCGGCGCGGAGTCCTGGGCGTCCTTCCCCCACTTCTGGTTCAACAGCGGGTACGCCGAGATCAACTACGCGCTGTGGCCGGCCCACGACGAGGACGCGTTCGGCGGGCCGTTCGAGGTGCCGGAGTCCTCGGCGACCCCGCTCGTCATCGGCACCACCTACGACCCGGCCACGCCGTACTCGGGGGCGGTCCGCCTGGTCGCGGACCTGGGCAACGCGCGGCTGCTCACGATGGAGGGCGACGGCCACACCGCCCACGGCGGCAAGTCCGCCTGCATCGACAGCAGCACCGAGGCCTACCTGATCGACGGTGTGCTGCCGGCCGCGGGCACCGTGTGCCGCCAGGAGACGCCGTTCCAGGCGCCCCTGCCGACGCCGACCGGCACGGCCGCTGCCACACAGGCGCTCACCGGCCTGCTGCTCCCCTGAGACCCGGGCCCGCGGCGCACCGGCGGGCCCGTGCCGCGGGCCTACAGCGGGATGTCGTCGTCGTCGACGGGGACGTCGGCCTCCTGCTCGAGGACGTCGGCGGGGTCGGCCTCGCGGTCGCCGACCGGGCGCAGCGGGCTGCCGGCCTCGCCCGGGCGGGCGGCCAGCTGCTGCTCGAGGGCGTCGGCCTCGGGAACGCCCTCACCCGGCGGGGTGGCGTCACCGGCGAGGGCGACGACCGGCGGGTCGAGCGGGGCCTCCTGCTCGGCGCGGTCGGCGTCGGGCACGTCGTTGCCGGGAGCGGTCACGTCGTCCTCCGTGTCGTCGGGGATGGGGTCGGCCCCATCCTGCCGCCCGGCCCGGGGCCGGGGCAGTCCGGGAGGTGACGGTCACGTGACCAGCGGGCGTCCGGCGGGCACAATCGGCCAGATGGAGGCGGTCGCCGGGGATTACGAGTTCGCGCCGCTGCGGATCCCGCCGGGTACGTCCCGGTCCGCAGCGGCGACCATGCTGAGCCTGCAGGCGGACACCGGTGGCTGGGAACTCGCCCGGCTGCAGCTGCACGCCGACGGCACGCGCAAGGTCATCCTGCGCCGCCGGGCCCGGCTGTCCTACCTGCCCAAGCCGCACATCTAGCGCTGCCGGTGCCGGGGCGGCCCCCTGCGGTCGCCGACCCGGCACGGGCGTGTCAGGGTCGGGGCTGGGTCGCCGCCGCCCGGGCGGCCCGGGAGGGCGGCATGAGAGAGACCCTGACCGACCGGTTCCGCTTCCTGCGCGCCTTCCTGGCCAACCCCCGTCAGGTGGGCGCCGTCCTGCCGACCTCCCGCTGGGCGGTACGGGACATGCTGGACCTGGCCGACCTCCGCCGAGCCGACCTGGTCGTCGAGCTGGGCGCGGGCACCGGGGTGCAGACCGGCGAGGTCCTCGCCCGGCTGAGCCCGAACGCCCGGCTGGTGGCGCTGGAGATCGACCCGGACCTGGCCGCGCTGCTCGAGGAGCGCTACGACGACCCCCGGCTGCAGGTGGTCTGCGACTCGGCGGAGAACCTCGACGTGCACCTCGGCGGCAAGCGGGCCGACGTGCTGGTCTCCGCGCTGCCCTACACCTCGTTCGAGGCGGGGCTGCGCCGCCGGGTGCTGGACCTGCTGCCGGTCGCGCTGGCGCCCGGTGGCGTGCTGCTGGTGATCCAGTACTCGCCGCTGATCCTGCGCGAGCTGCGCCGCCGGTTCCCGTCGGTGCAGCAGAAGATCACGCCGTGGAACGTGCCCCCGGCGTTCCTGTACGCCTGCCGCACCGACCCCGCCTGACGCTCACCGCATCGACGGCGGGCGCAGCGCCTCCGGGACGACGGCCGTCTCACCGCCGGCGGTCTTGGCGCTGGGCACGCCCTTGAACCGGTAGGGCACCGTGCCGACGCCGGGCTGGACGACGTAGGCCGCGCCCGGCTCGCCCGACGTCCAGGCCGCGACCATCGCGTCGGCCACCTCCTCGGCCGACAGCACCGGGAAACCGGCCTGGGTGAACTGGTCGCGGATCCGGTCGATGATCGCGGTGTCGGCGAAGCCCGGGCAGATCGCGGTGATCGTCGTCCCCTCGCGCGCCAGGCGCGGGGCCATCGACCGGACGAAGGCGATCGCGCCGCCCTTGGCGACGCTGTAGCCGGGGTCGGTGGCCATCGGCGAGAGGCCGGCCAGGGACGCCGTGACGACGATCGCGCCGCCGCCGGCCCGCTTGATCGCCGGGCGGGCGGCCACCGCGCCGTAGACGACGCCGAACAGGTCGACGTCGACCACCCGCAGGAACTCGTCGAGGTCGAGCTCGTCGTCGGACTTGGCCGCGGAGATGCCGGCGTTGAGGTAGGCGGCGTCGAGCCGGCCGTGCCGGGCCTCGATGCGCTCGACGAGCGCGACGTTGGCCGCCCGGTCGGTGACGTCGAGGACCTCGAACTCCGCACCCAGGTCGGCGGCGACCTGCCGGTTGCGCTCGCTGTCGAGGTCGGCGAGGACGACGGTGACCGCCCGCTCCCCCAGCTTGGCGGCGAGGGCGCGGCCGAAGCCGCCGGTCCCCCCGGTGATGAGCGCGACGGATCCGGGACGGGGAGCGGGAGCGGCAGCGGTCACCCGGCCATCAGACCACGGCCGGCCGCGGGGCGAGCGCGGCGTCGACGGCCGCGGTCACGTGCAGCCGGGCCGAGGGCAGCAGCGGCACCGGGCTGTCCCCGGCGCCGAGCAGCAGCTCGAGCTCGGTGCAGCACAGCGCCACGGCGTCCGCGCCCCGCGCGGCCAGCCGGCGGATGACGGCGCGCAGGTCGGCGCGGGTGGCGTCGGAGAGCACGCCCCGGCACAGCTCGTCGAAGATGGCCGCGTCCACGCGGTCGACGTCGTCCTCCGGCGGTACGAGCACGCTGAGCCCCGCAGCGCCCAGGCGCTCGCGGAGGAACGGCGCCCGCACGGTGCCCGCCGTGCCGAGCAGGCCGATCGTGGGGCCGGGCGCGGCGGCGGCCACCGGGTCGGCGATGTGCAGGAACGGCACGCTCAGGGCCGCCTCGATCGCCGGCGCCGTCCGGTGCATGTAGTTGGTGCACAGCAGCACCAGCTCGGCACCGGCGGACTCCAGCGCTCGCGCCTCGGCGGCCAGCAGCGCGGCCGCGTCGTCCCAGCGGTCCTCCAGCTGGCACTCCCGGACGACGCGGAAGTCCAGGCTGCGCACCAGCAGCGACGCGCTGGCCAGCCCGCCCAGCCGGTCCCGCACCAGCTCGTTGGCGATGCGGTAGTACAGCGCCGTCGACTCCCAGCTCATCCCGCCCAGCAGCCCGATGGTCCTCATGCGCCCAGGCTCGCCCCCGGGGAGGGTGCCGTCCAGGCCGGGATGTCGACGTCCTGACCCAAGCGCTGCTTGGATATGTGCCGTGGATCCCCGCCGGGTGCTCGTCTTCCGCGAGGTGGCCCGCGCCGGGTCGCTGGCCGGGGCGGCCCGCGCGCTGGGCTGGACGCAGCCGGCGGTGAGCCAGCAGGTACGGCAGCTGGAGCGCGAGATCGGCACGGCCCTCGTCCTGCGCCAGGGCCGGGGCGTGGCGCTGACCGAGGCCGGCCGGGTCCTGCTGCGGCACGCCGAGGGGGTCGCCGACCGGCTGGCCGCGGCCGAGCAGGAGATCGCGGCGCTGACCGGCCTGGCCGCGGGCACGGTGCGGCTGTCGGCCTTCCCGACGGCCGCGGCGGTCCTGCTGCCGTCCGCGCTGGTCGCGCTGCGGGAGCGGGCGCCGGCCCTGCAGGTGCGCTTCACCGAGGAGGAACCGCCGGAGGCCGAGGCGGCGGTGCGCAGCGGCGCGGCGGACCTGGCGCTGGTGTTCCGCCACGAGGACGACGAGGACGCCGTCCCCGGTGACCTGCTGCGCGAGCCGCTGGCGCGCCACCCGGTGGTGGCCGTCGTCCGGGCGGGGGAGCCGCTGCCCACGACACTGGCCGACCTGCGCGACCAGCCGTGGATAGCCGGGTGCGTGCGCTGCCGCGGTCACCTGCTGCGCTGCGCGCGCCGGGCCGGCTTCACCCCGGACGTCCGCTTCGCCACCGACGACCACGTCGTCGTGCAGGGCCTCGTGGCCCAGGGGCTCGGCGTGGCACTGCTGCCGAGCTGGGCCCTGGCGGCGAGCACGCAGCCCGGGGTGGCCACCGTCGACCTGCCCGACGTCGACGGCCGGGTGGTCGAGACGCTGGCGCGCCCGGACGCCCGGCGGGTGCCCGGCGTCGCCGCCCTGCTGGCCGCGCTGCGCGCCGCGGCCTGAGCGGCGTCAGCAGGCGCGCAGGAACCGGTCGAGCACCCGGATGCCGAAGCGGAGCGACTCCACCGGCACCCGCTCGTCGATGCCGTGGAACAGCGAGGCGAAGTCCAGGTCCGGGGGCAGCCGCAGCGGGGAGAAGCCGAAGCAGCGCATGCCCAGCCGCTCGAAGCTCTTGGCGTCGGTGCCGCCGCTCATGGTGAACGGCACCGGGCGGGCGCCGTCGTCCTCGGCCCTGAGCGCGGCCACCATCGCGTCGACCAGCGGGCCGTCGAACGTCGTCTCCACGGCCTGGTCGTGCACCAGCCACTCGCGCTGCACGCCCTCGCCGATGAGGCCGGCCAGCTGCCGCTCGAACTCCTCCTCCTGCCCGTAGAGGAAGCGGCCGTCGACGGTGGCGCTGGCGGTGCCCGGGATGACGTTGGCCTTGTAGCCGGCCTCGAGCATCGTCGGGTTGACCGTGTTGCGCAGGGCCGCGCCGATCATCCGGCTGATGCTGCCCAGCCGCGCCAGGGCCTGCTCGGGCTCGTCGGGGTCGATCTCGATGCCGTAGGCGTCCTCGACCGCGGCGAGGAACGAGCGCATCGGCGGGGTGAGCGTGGTGGGCAGCCGGGCCGAGCCGAGCCGGGCGACGGCCGAGCAGAGCCGCGTGACGGCGTTGTCGTCGTGGACGAACGAGCCGTGGCCGGGTCTCCCGCCCGCGGTGAGCCGCATCCAGGCCAGGCCCTTCTCCGCCGTCTGGACGAGGTAGAGGCGCAGGTCGTCGCGGACGGTGATGCTGAAGCCGCCGACCTCGCTGATCGCCTCGGTGCAGCCGTCGAACAGGTCGGGGTGCTCCTCGACGAGGTAGCGGGCGCCGAGCTTCCCGCCCGCCTCCTCGTCGGCGACGAAGGCCAGGACGACGTCCCGCGGCGGCCGGACCCCCGTGCGGGCCCAGTCGCGCACGAGCGCGAGAGTCATCGCGTCCATGTCCTTCATGTCGACCGCGCCGCGGCCCCAGACGTAGCCGTCGCGCTCCTCGCCGGAGAACGGGTGCACGCTCCACTCGGCCGGGTCGGCGGGGACGACGTCCAGGTGGCCGTGCACCAGCAGCGCCGGGCGGCTGCTGTCCTGGCCCTCGATGCGGGCGACCAGGCTGGCCCTCCCCCGCTCGGACTCGTGGATGACCGACGGGATGCCGACCTCGCCGAGCTTGCCGGCGACCCACTCGGCCGCTGCCCGCTCGCCCTTGCCCGTGGCGGTGTCCCCGGTGTTGGTCGTGTCGATGCGGATGAGGTCGGACAGCAGCTCCGCGACCTCGTCCTGGGCTCGGGACAGGGGCGCGGGAGTCGTCTCTGACATGCCGACGATCGTGCCACCGGGGGTCTGCAGACCCTGGCCGAGGCTCGGTTATGCTGACTCCCGACGCTCGCGAGAGCGGCTCACCTGTCCGGGTGGCGGAATGGCAGACGCGCTAGCTTGAGGTGCTAGTGCCCTTTATCGGGCGTGGGGGTTCAAGTCCCCCCTCGGACACAGCCTCACCCCGGTGCTCCTGCAGGTCAGGAGCCCGGGGTGTTCTGGTGTCGGGGCTCCTGAGGCCCCCGTGATACCTGGGTGATACTCCGCGCGCCGGCTCAGCCCCTCCAGCGCCGTCGCAGAATCCCAGCAGTCCGATGTCCTGTGCTGCGGGACAGACTCCTGTCGCCGCACCTCAGGGCCTCGACCTGCTCCGGCTCTCGTGGTGGCGACGGGGCACCAGACGGGCTGTCGGGCTCAGGTGGCTCTTCGGCCAGCTATGCGGTAAGTCCTTCCTGCTGGTTGAACCGAGTTGCATGTCACTATCGACACCGCCCGGGAGACCTCATGTTCCAGCAGGAACTCGCCCCACTCGGCAGCGTCACCGTCTCAGCGCTCGTCGCGCTCCTCCCGTTGCTGACGATCTTCGTCCTGCTCGGGGCTCTGCGGTGGAAGGCGCACTGGGCCGGCCTCGCGTCGCTCGTCGTCGCGATCATCGTGGCCGTCGCCGCGTACGGCATGCCGGTGGGCCTCGCGCTCCTGTCGGCCACGCAGGGGGCGGTGTTCGGCCTGTTCCCGATCATGTGGATCGTCTTCACCGCGATCTGGCTCTACCAGGTCACGGTGGTCAGCGGGCGGTTCGAGGACCTGCGCGCCGCATTCCACCTGATCTCCGACGACCCGCGGGTGCAGGCGATCATCATCGCGTTCTGCTTCGGCGGGCTGCTCGAGGCGCTCGCGGGCTTCGGCGCTCCGGTCGCGATCACAGGTGTGATGCTCATGGCGCTCGGCTTCTCCGCGGTCCGCGCGGCCGTGGTGGTGCTTCTGGCCAACACCGCGCCTGTCGCGTTCGGCGCGATCGGCACCCCGATCATCACCGCGGGCACTCTGACGGGTATCCCGTACGCCGAAATCGGCGCCTACGTCGGCCGCCAGACGCCGTTGCTCGCGTTCATCGTGCCGGCGCTGCTGGTGTTGCTCGTCGACGGCAAGCGCGGGCTGCGGGAGACCTGGCCGGTGGCGCTGTCCGTCGGTGTGACGTTCGCGGTCGGCCAGTTCGTGGCCGCCAACTACCTGTCCGTCGAGCTCACCGACATCGTCGCCGCGCTCGCCGGCCTCGTCGCCGCGGTCGTCACGCTCAAGGTGTGGACCCCGCGGGGTGGCGAGGAGGCCGCGGCGCGACTGCACAGGGAGCACGAGACCGAGGTGGCCGGCCCGCAGGACCGGCGGGAGGCCGGCTCCGTGACGGCGGCGGGTGCAGGCGTGCAGACGCAGACGCAGCAGGAGGCGCTCGCCGAGCACGCTGCGGGCCTCACCCGTGGCAAGGTGCTGATGGCGTTCTTCCCGTACCTGCTGGTGATCGTGGTGTTCTCGCTGGCGAAGCTGTGGACGCCGCTGTCGAGCTTCCTGGTCGGCCGTGACGTCAAGATCCCGTGGCCGGGCCTGGACCAGAACGTGCTCAGCGCCGCGGGCACGCCGGTGACCTCCACGGTTTACAACTTCCAGTGGTTGTCGTCGCCGGGCTCGCTGTTGCTGATCTGCGGGTTCATCGTCGCGCTGGTCTACCGCGTGCCGCTCGGGCGGGCCCTGCGCGAGCTGGTGGCCACCGCCGTCAAGCTGCGCTGGGCCTTCCTGACCGTGGCCATGGTGCTCGCCTTGGCCTACGTGATGAACCTCTCCGGTCAGACGATCACCATCGGCACCTGGATCGCGGGCACCGGCGCGGCGTTCGCGTTCCTCTCACCCATCCTCGGCTGGCTGGGCACCGCCGTCACCGGTTCCGACACCTCGGCCAACGCCCTCTTCGCGACCCTGCAGCAGACCGCGGCCCAGGAGGCCGGGCTCGACCCGACCCTGCTCGTCGCCGCCAACACCTCGGGCGGCGTCGTGGGCAAGATGATCAGCCCGCAGAACCTGACGATCGCGGCGACGGCCGTGGGCATCGTCGGGCGGGAGGCCGACCTGTTCCGCAAGACGATCTTCTGGAGCATCGGCCTGATCTTCGTGCTCTGCGTGCTGATCTTCCTGCAGTCCAATGTCCTGTCCTGGATGCTGCCGTGACCTGATGGAGCGACCCGACGCGCATCTTCCACCACGTGCTCGACGAGGAAGCCCCGCGAGGGTCGCCCTGTTCGTGACCTGCATCGACGACCGACGTTCCCGGAGTTCGCCAAGGCCATGGTGGAACTCCTCGAACAGCAGGGGGTCGACGTCGGCGGACCGTGCGGGCTGGTCCGGATGCCCCCGGGTGAGTGTTCGTCGGGATCGGCGGCAGCGCTCGCCGTGGCGCGGCCACGGTCAGGGCAGATCGCCGAGCGAGAAGTCCTGGGGGGCCACGACGTGGTAGACGGGGAGGCCGTACTTTGACCGGACCGTGCGAGGCAGGTCCATCCGCAGCCAACGGGACTTCTCCTCCGGCAACGTGGAGATGATGAACCCGGCGTACCCCGGGTCCACCTCCACCTCCCCGTCGATCGCCGCGACCGGATCGGGCGCGCCTACCCGGACGTCGCTGAGCGGCACCCCCCTCTTGGCGAAGAGTGCCCTGGCCCGGTCTGCGAGCTTGCGGGCCGCGACCTCGGCGTCGTGCTCGTCGCCCCGCCGGAACAGCAGGTGCCGCACCGGCGTCGCCGGTACGAGCAGCACGAACTCCGCCTCTGCATCCTGTTCTCGGACGGCGCGAACCTGATCGAGCAATTCCGGATTAGTGACCGTCTCGTGTGCGACGACGAGATAGCGAGTCATCTCCGCTCCTGCGAACGCCGATGTCCAAGGGCACGTCGTGCCGGCAATGGTGCCACGGGGGCGAGCGCGAGTCCGCCTGCGCGTAGCTCCTCCCGCTGCAAGGACATGGCCACGCGGCAGCGTGAGGCCCAGCCCAGCGCTGGTCGTCGCGGCGCCGGGGCACCGCAGACCTGACCCGCTTCGTGGAGCACGGCGAAGGAGGACGCAGTCGTCGGACACGCCCGTTCTCTGTCTGGACGGACCCTGGTGTCCCCGGATCGGCTCGCCGCCCGTGGCGTGGTCAGAGCCGGGGTCGGGGTCTTCCTCCCATCGAGGCGGGCGCCTGTCGCCGTACGTGCACCTGCGGGTCCGCTCGGTCCGGCTGCGCCCACCGACCGGCCACCTCGATGCCGGCCACGGCGGCAACCCTCGTCGTTGTCGGACGTTTCACCGGAGGAACCCACGGCGCCGAGCAGGGTCCGGCCGGGTCCTGGACGAGCACGCCGCCAGGGACCGGGATCAGCGAACCGCTGACGGCCGCGGTCGCCACGGCGATCGAGTAGGGCTGCTGCTCGGCCCTGGCCATGAGCGCCCGGGACCATGCCGAGAGCGAGCGCCCGTGGGCCGTGGCCGACGCGGTCTCGAACCTCTTCGTCGAGGACCTGCCCACAGGCGTCGAGGACCACGACGGTCAGCGGCTCCAGGCCTTGCGCGGACGCCCGCCAATCCCCGCCGACCGTGCGGGCCGTCCGCAGGTCGATGGTCAGGCACTCCCCGTCTGGGGTCGTCTGGCGTGGGACCGGTTCAGGAGGCCGGACTCGGTGCACTGTCGTCGAGGACGGCCTCCCGGGTCCGCGGCTCCTCGCCGCTGCCGGCCGTCGCCTTGGCCCGCTGCCGCCATGTCGTCAGCGCCCGCTCGGTGTAGCCGTTGGGTTCCCGGCGTCCGGAGAAGACCAGGTCCAGCGCGGCCTGGAAGGACGGGCTGCCGTCGAGGTCGGCGCACATCGGCTGGTAACCCGGCTCGCCGGCGTTCTGCTCGTCGACCACGGCGGCCATCCGGGCGAAGGTCTCGCGGACCTGGGCCTCGTCCACCAGCCCGTGGTGCAGCCAGTTCGCGATCTGCTGGCTGGAGATCCGCAGGGTCGCGCGGTCCTCCATCAGGCCCACGCCCTCCAGGTCGGGCACGGTCGAGCAGCCGATCCCCAGGCCGACCCAGCGCACGACGTACCCCAGGATGGACTGCGCGTTGGTCTCCAGCTCGTGCCGCTTCTCCTCGTCGGTCAGGCCGGCGCCGCCGTCGGGCAGCACCGGGGCCACGAGCAGGCCCCGCCGGTCGGCCAGCGGGCGCTTCCTGGTCTGCTCCTGCACCGCGAGCACGTCGGTCTCCAGGTAGTGCAGCGCGTGCAGCGTCGCCGCGGTCGGCGAGGGCACCCAGGCGGTGTTCGCCCCGGCCCTGGGGTGCGCGCCCTTGGTGTCGAGCATCTCCCGCATGGCAGCGGGCTTGGCCCACATGCCCTTGCCGATCTGCGCCTGCCCGGCGAAGCCGGCGCGCAGCGCCACGTCGACGTTGCGGTCCTCGTAGGTCCTCAGCCAGGTCTGCGACCGCTGGTCGTCCTTGCGGACCACCGGCCCGGCCTCGAAGTCGGTGTGGATCTCGTCGCCGGTGCGGTCGAGGAACCCGGTGTTGATGAAGATGACCCGGTCGGCCGCGCGGGCGATGCAGGCCTCCAGGTTGGTCGAGGTGCGCTTCTCCTCGTCCATGATCCCGATCTTGAGGGTCGTCGGCTCCAGGCCGAGCGCCTCCTCCACGGCGGCCAGCAGCTCCACGGACAGGGCCACCTCGTCGGGGCCGTGCATCTTGGGCTTGACGATGTACACGCTGCCCGTCCGGGTGTTGGAGACCCGGGCGTGGCCGCGCAGCTCGTGCAGCGCGGCAACCGCGGAGACGAGGGCGTCGAGCACCTCCTCCAGCAGCGGCTCGCCGTCGGCGGTGCGGACGGCGTCCAGCCGCATGTGGTGCCCCACGTTGCGCACGAGCAGCAGCGCCCGGCCGGGCAGGGTCAGCTCCTGGCCGTCGACCCCGACGTAGCTGCGGTCGCCGTGGACGGTGCGGGTCACGGTGCGCCCGCCCTTGCTGAACGACGCGGTCAGCTCTCCGGTGCGCAGCCCGAGCCAGGTCCGGTAGGCGCCCACCTTGTCCGGCCCGTCGACCGTGGCGACCGAGTCCTCCAGGTCGACGATGGTGGTCACCGCGGACTCCAGCACGGCGTCGGACACCCCGGCGTGGTGCTGGGCGCCCACCCGGGTCGAGGGGTCGATCGTCAGCTCCAGGTGCAGCCCGTGCCGGCGCAGCAGGACCGCGGCCGGCCGGTCGCCGTCGCCGGGCCGGTGGCCGGCGAACTGGGCCGGGTCGGCCAGGCCGGTGGTCCCCGACCCCGTCTCGACGGCCAGCTCGCCCGCCGAGGGCACCCGGTAGGCGACGACGTCGGCGTGGCTGCCCTCGACCAGCGGGAAGAAGCGGTCGAGCAGGCGGTCGGCCTCGGTGATGACCTGGGCACCGCGGCGCTCGTCGTAGCCCGGTGCCGGCTGGTGCTCCGTCGGCAGCGCGTCGGTGCCGTAGAGCGCGTCGAACAGCGACCCCCAGCGGGCGTTCGCGGCGTTGAGCGCGTACCGCGACACGGTCGCCGGCACCACCAGCTGCGGGCCGGGCACCTCCGCGATCTCGCGGTCCACGCGCTCCACGCGGACGGCGGGCTCCTCCAGCGGCAGCAGGTAGCCGATGTCGGTGAGGAACGCCTCCAGCGCCTCGACGTCACCGGTCCCGTGCTCGCGGTGCCAGCCGTCGATGCGCTCCTGCAGCTCGTCCCGGCGGCGCAGCAGCTGCTCGACCCGCCCGGCGAACCGCCCGTGCAGCTCGGCGACGGTCGACCAGAACCACGCCGGCTCCAGGTCGAGGCCGACGAGCAGCTCGTCGGCCACGAAGTCCCGCAGAGCGGGGTCCACTCGCAGCCCTGCAGTCTCGTTTCCGTCGGTCACGATCTCCACCCTCGTTCCTCTCGTAGCTCGGGACCACGTCCCGCTCGTCGTCCGTCTCGTTCCCCGAGCCGCGGGCGTGCCAGCACGACATGTGCGGCCGTCCCGTGACCCCTGGTCGCGGCGACCCGGTCCTCCTCGCGGATCGAGACGTCCAGCAGCTCGACGGGGTGGTCAGCCCGTCGCACTCGTTGGTCCTCGGCTGGGCGAGCTCGGAGACCAGGCGTCCCGGGCTCTGGCGACGCACTCCCGGATGCCCCGTGCCCGCTCCTCCGGAGGTTTCCGCCGCCAGCTCGCGGTACTCCTCGGCGCACGTCGTCACGCTTGTCCCCACTCTTGCGCTGAGCTCGCTCGACGCCATCGTCCAGGGCAACTCGACGAGCGTGGTGTTGGCCATGCCACCGCGTTCGCACAGAACCTGCAAGCCGTAGCGGGATCCTGGTGCCGCGCACCTGGTCAACCATGGTGGTCATCACCGGGCGCCGCCAGCGGCAGAGTGTGTCCCAGCCCGATCGCGCCCCCCCGGTGGGGTTCAGCCGCTCCTCGTCGACCGCGCACTCCTGGGCCCAGGTGAGCGGGATCGAAGCGAACGCCTCATGCACCTGCCGGTCACCGGCGCAGCCAGCGGTCCAGCACGGCCATGCTGACTGGCGCAGGGCGGAGAGCAGCCGTCAGTCAGCAGGACCGTCATGGCCTTGATGTCGACGAGCGATGTGTGCGCTGTCCGGCCCACCGGTCCCGTGACGGGACTCTCCCCTGCCCTTCCCCCGGCAGTCACTCGACCGGTCCCGAGCTGGAGGACGGGCGTGCCGGGCATCGCTCCTCCACGTCGGTTGGACGGCTGAGGCCTGCTCGCAACACGCCACATTGTGATCAGCGGAGGCCGAGGGTCTTGTCGACCCACGACCACGAGAGGAGAATTCCCAACGGAAAGGAAAGGCGATGACCGCGGACGTCTGGAGTTTTCGCGACTTTCGGCCCGTCTCCGCCGGGGATGTAGACCTCTCCGGTTTCGAGGTGAGGGGGCGCGATGGTTCGATCGGTGTCGTGGACAAGGCGACCAACAAGGTGAGTGCCAGTTATCTGGTCATCGACACCGGTGACTGGCACCCGGACCACCAGGTCATTCTTCCGGCCTTCACGGTGGAACGGATGGATCCCGAGAAGAGAGTCGTCTTCGTGGACCGCACCCGCAAGGAGATCGAGGACGCGCCGGACGTCACGCGCGCGGCGATGCGGGCGGCCCGCTTCCAGGACCGGCTGTCGGGCTACTACCACGGGTTGTACGACACCGGCCTCTGACGAGCCGCCCGTCGGGCTCAGGATCGCCGGCGGATCGAACCCTGATGACGCACACCGCGTGTCATCAGAGCTCGGGATGAACGGCTTCTCTCCGTTTCGGTTGGCTTGTCGAATGGATGGGGCAGGTCAATTCTCACATCGCGACAGCCGTGTGCGTATGTAGCGTGTCGCCCCTCGGACACAGCCTCACCCCGGTGTTCCTGCAGGTCAGGAGCCCGGGGTGTCTTGCTGTAGGGCCCCGGAGGGCCTCGTGATACCCGCGTGATACTCCGCGTCTCGGATCAGCCCTCGAGCAGTGCGGCGGAGCGGTCGGCCGCCTCGCGGCCCATGCCGGGGTGCACGTGCTGGCAGACGGTGAGCGTGATCGTGGCGCTGGCGTGACCGAGGCGCTCGCAGACGACCTTGACCGGCACGCCGGCGGCCAGCAGCAGGGGCGCGTGCATGGGCCAGAGGTCGTGCAGCCGGATGACCGGCAGCTGCTCCTCGCCTGGCGCTCTGCGGGCGTGGCCGACCAGCGCCTGGAACCGTCGGGAGAACCGCTCGGGTCGACGGGGGGGCCGTCCAGGTTGCCGTGCACAGGGCCGTGTCGCGGACCAGTCCAGGCCGGAGTCCAGATCGACGACCCGCGACTGCCCGGGGCTTCGTGGCCCCACGACCAGCTCCTCAGGCAGTCCCGTGTCGCAGTGCCGACGCACCGCAACACTTCCGCCATGGGGCCGCCACCGTAGCGCTACGTCTCGTGCCCAGGCTCTGGGCGTCGCCGAGCACCGCTCCGACATCCACCACGATTGGGGACGGACCATGACCACGACCACCGACCGTGCCGGCACGCCATCCAGCGAGCGGCCCACCGCTGGCGCGGCGCTGGATGCCTCGCAGTTGCCTGACGACCAGCCGCTCGTCACGCTCGATCATCTCCGCATCACAGCGGAGCCGGGAAGCCTCACCTCCCCGTCCTTCTTCTTCCAGCAGGCCGGCAGCTCGTCCGACGGCTGGGACTTCGCCCTGGTGGTGGAGGGTCTCGGGATCGAACTGCGCCCCGGCGAAGAACCGTTGCAGAGCACCCTGCACTGCCAGGTACGCGCCTCCGTCCGACCGGCTTGCGGCTACCGGCTCACCGAAGTCAACGGCAGCGTGACCAGCGGCGTTGTCGGAGTGAGTGTTCCGACGCACGCGACCGCCGCGGTCACCACTGAGTCGACGCTGGGCGGCTTCGCGCTGCCGTCGACGAACAACACCACTGGGGAGCGCACGGACCTCATCCCGACCGTCACTGTTCCGCCCTCTATCCAACGTCCCGGTCAGCCACTGCCGCTGGACATCTCGATCGCCATCGGGATCACCCGCGCTGACCTGAATGCAGATGTCCGCGCCTACATCGATTCGTACGATCTGCGTTTCGGGCTTGCTCGCTGTAGCTGACCGCGGCGACCCGGCGCGGCGGCGGCCTGCACGACGACAGGAGTGCCGCGGCAGAACCCGTGGACCCGCGGCCAGCGCCCCCCGAACCGCCGCGCCGTGCCCCACCCCCGTCCCGCCGCCGGCCTCCTGCGGCGACAGTCTCCCCTCCCGCGCACCCGAGCCGCGGGCGGCTGCTCGGTCCCACGCTGCGTGATCAGCTCGCCTGGCCGACGGCGCA
The DNA here is from genome assembly GCF_900103785.1 of Geodermatophilus siccatus. Classification (GTDB taxonomy): domain Bacteria; phylum Actinomycetota; class Actinomycetes; order Mycobacteriales; family Geodermatophilaceae; genus Geodermatophilus; species Geodermatophilus siccatus. The sequence goes on from NZ_FNHE01000002.1 coordinate 288,787, forward strand.
GCGGTCTGCCGGCTCACCTCCACCCCGATGACTCAGCGTCGCCGGACACCCGGAGGAAGCCGACCGGCGCACACTTGGCAGCCTTCGGGCTGAGAGCAGGTGACCACGATGGATGCCGCCGCTTCATCCGAAGAGCCGGCGGTGCAAATGCTGCGGATGCTCAGCGGCGTCCTGACCGTGCAGGCCCTCTACGTGGCCGCCGATCTGGGCGTCGCCGACGAACTGGCTGCCGGGCCGCGCAGCGTTCCCGACCTTGCGACGGCGGCCGGCGCGCATCCCGGCGCGCTGTACCGGCTGTTGCGGCTGCTCGCTGGGACCGGCGTCTTCCGCGAACAACCGGACGGACGGTTCGCCCTCACCCCGCTCGGCCGGTGCCTGCGCCGGGAGGGACCGGAGTCGGTCCGGGACTGGGCCCTCTATCTCGGCTCTCCCGAGCTGTGGGAGGTCATCGGCACGTTGCTGGAGACGGTGCGCAGTGGCCAGCCGGCGTTTCCCCGGCTGCACGGCGTGACCGTGTGGGACTACATGGCCGAGCACCCGGAGTTCGCGGCCCCGTTCCAGCGCTGGATGAGCCGACAGTCCGAGTTGCACAACGCCGCTGTCCTTGCCGCTTACGACTTCTCACCGTTCCGGGTGCTCGCCGACGTGGGCGGCGGGCAAGGCGCCACGCTGGCCGCGATCTTGGGGGCTCATCCCTCACTGCGCGGCATCCTGTTCGACCTGCCCGACGTGGTCAGGCATCCCATCCCGCTCGACGAGGCCCGGCTCATGTCCCGCTGCGAGGTCATCGGCGGCGACATGCTGCACGGCGTGCCCTCCGGCGCCGACGCCTACATGATCAAACGCACCCTGATGACCTTGAGCGACGAAACCGCGACCGCAGTCTTGCGCAGATGCGCAGCCGCCATGCCCGTTGACGGCAAGGTGCTGGCCGTCGAGATGGTGCTGCCCGTGGGCAACGAGCCGAGCCCCGCCAAGACGTTCGACGTCCTCATGCTGCTGCAGCATCCGGGAGCAGGCATCCGGACCGAGGCTGAGTTCGCCGACCTGTTCGCCGCCGCCGGCCTGGAACTCGCCCGGATCATCCCGACGAACTCACCCAACAGCATCCTCGAGGGCGTGAGGGCGCGCCGGCTGTCATGACCCCCGGTGACGCGGCGCCGCAGAGCGCGGGGAGCAGGAAGTGATCCCGATGGGTTGCGAACACCGCCGTGTCGGTGCCGCCCTCCACGGTCGTCTCCGGGCGCATGCCGGGACGACCGCTGCATCGAGCCATCAGCTTCGTGGCCCATTCTCACCGAGCCGGGCGAGACCGCCCGGGTCCTCGCGGTGACGTGGGGGTGTCGACGGCAACTCATGCGCCTCGTCGCGAGAACGCTGAGTCCCCTGGCGCTGCGGCTCAGAGATCAATCCAAGATGAGATCGGCGTGCCCTCCGCGGGGTTCAGGTCGGCCTGCCGAGGCTGTGACGGGCTGTGGGCGCGGATCGCCCCGCTGCCTCCACCGCCCAAGCCCCGTCGCTACCGCCATCCGGGCCGCCGGCCGATCGATGACCGGGCCGCGCTGGCCGGCATCGTGTTCGTGCTCAAGACCGGGATCACCTGGAACCAGCTGCGCGCCCTCGGTGGACTGAACCTGGACCGCTGCGCGGTCGACGGCTCCCATGTGCGAGCCCTCGAGAGGGGGACCACGTCGGCCCGTCGCCGGTCGACCGCGGCCGGCCGGGCTCCAAGCACCACCTGATCTGCGATGCCGATGGCATTCCGCTCGCGGTCAGCCTGACGGGAGACAACCGCAACGACGTCGGCCATCTCCTCCTGCTGGTTGATGCCGTCCCGCCGATCGGGGACGGCGCGGGCGGTCCCTCGGACCGGCAGGCCCCGGCGATCACCGCGCCCCTGCGCCGGGACGGCGTCGACCAGGTCCAGCCGGTGCGCGAGGCCCTCACCCACCGGGGCGCGGCCGGCGTCCAAGGGGATCGTGATGTCCCATGCGCCGCCGCCAGGGCGCGCAGCTGCGTCTTGTCCTCCGTGGACACGTACACCCGGGGAGATGTGGTTGACCGATCACCGGGCACGTCCTGGCGCCGTCGCCGCGGCAACTCCGACTCCCGCTCGGGGTGGTCGCGTACTACCCGTGCCCGGTCGATGCCGACCCGGTCGTCGGCAGGTCGGGCACCGTCGGCAGCGGCAACGTCCCCCGCCGATCCGCACCCGAGAACGGCCGCACGTCATCGGTCACGTCCCCGCACACCCGGCCCGCGTTCAGACACCCCTCCACCAACGTCTGCATCTCCCCCGGGTCCCACGCCAGGATCGCGTCCGCGTGCAGCCCGTACGGCGACAGCCCGCCCTCGAACTCCATCCCCTCGTACGTCGACCCCTCCGCGTACGAGGACTCCAGCGACAGCTGCGGGATCGCCACCGGATGCGACGCCGGGCACTCACCGCCCCGCGGGTACGCCATGTGCGCCACCCCCTCCAGCCACAGGTTCACCCCGTCCCAGCACTGCGGGAACTGGACATCCGACCGCAGGAACTCCCCCGGCCCACAGTCCGCCGCGGTGTCGTGGACGGAGCTCACCAGCGCATACGACGTCCCCAAGCACAGGTAGTCGATGTCCAGCGGTTGCCGCGACGTCGCCATCGGATCCCCCGCCACCAGACGCAGACCGAACGGTGCCGGCTCGATCAGCTGTGGGTTCACCTCACCCGCCCGGTAGTAGGCGCGGAACGACTCCGGCACCACCGGCTGACCGGCCTCGTCCACCAACGTCGGCTGCCAGTACGCCGACCGGTCCGCCGAGTCCTTGCACCCCGAGCCACCCTCGAACAACTGGCCGGCCGTCGACGACGCGTGCACCGCGGGGTTGCCCCCGAACGTGTGCAGATGTGGCCACGACCCGCCCGGGTTCAGGATCGGGTCGATGTGCGCCGTGCCGACCTGGTCGCACTCCACGATCCAGTGCACGTCCACCGGCACGGCCCGCACGGCGGCCATGTCCGGGGCGGGAGTCATCGCCGCCGCCACCACGAACACCGCCGCCACCGACGCAGTCACACGACCCCACATGGGCCGAGTCTGGAGGTGTTCGGCCGACGGGGTCACGTCACCCAGCACCCGCCGGAACCAGCGGACGCTGGCCCTCCCCATGCCGCCCGTCGCCGAGCTGCACCGACACAAGGCCACTCAGCTCGGCGAATCGGCTGCTGGCCGGCTCCGAGTGGCGGCCGTGATGGCTCTCGCGGTCGTGACCATGGATCCTCCTCGGACCGAGATCCGGCGCACCGGAGCGGGGCCCGGGGCACGGTCCCGCACGAGGCACCGCTCGCACGCGTTCCTGCCCGGGAGTGTCTCCTCTCGGCCGCTGAGCGCGCCGCGCCCCCGGCGTGCCCGCCGGGAGGTCGTGCGGCCCGGCGACGGGGAGGTCCCACCGCGGCCACTCCCGACCTCGTGCAGCAAGTAGGACGCTTTACAGGGAGTGCTGTCGCGGCCATGGTGGGCCCGGCCACGGGGACACCACATCGTCACCTCCACGCGAGGAGCTGTTCCTCATGCGCCGATGGATGCGCCCCGCCGCCCTCGTACTCGCCCTGCTCGCCGGGGCCGGGACGACCGGCTTCACGGCCGACCCCGTTCCCCCGGCCGGGTCCGCTCCTCCCCCGGCCCCGCCCCTCGACCCGGACCTCGCCGCACAGGTCGACGAACTGGCCCGAGCCGCGCTGACCAACGGCGTCACCGGTGCGGTGGTCGGCGTCTCCGACCCGGACCGGGGGAGTTACCTCCAGGCCTACGGGACCGCGGACGCCGCGGGGACCCCGATGACCACCGACGTGCACTACCGCATCGCCAGCGTGACCAAGACCTTCACCGCCCAGGCGGTGCTCCGCCTCGCCGACCAGGGGAAGCTGTCCCTCGACGACCCCCTGGAGAAGTACGTCCCCGACATCCCCCACGGGGATGAGATCACCGTCCATCACCTCCTGGGGATGCGCGGCGGCGTGTACGACTTCGTCGCAGACGAGGAGTTCATGGCGCAGTACGTCGCCGATCCGCTCCTGCCGGGGTGGACCCCCTACGACGTTCTCGAGATCATCCGCGCGCACGCCGACGAGGCCACCCCACCCGGCCAGGCGACCGTGTACTCCAACTCCGAGTACGTACTGCTCGGGCTGGTCATCGAGCAGGTCACCGGCCGCTCGGCACAGCAGTACACCACCTCGGTGATCGAGGACCTCGGCCTCCCGGAGACGTCGTATCCCGCGACCGCGGCCCTGCCGGAGCCGTTCACCCACGGCTACATGAACACCGACAGTCAGCTGGCACCGACCGACCCCGCCGCCGAGGAGCCGCGGGACGTCACGCTCAGCAACCCCGTGGTCCCGTTCACCGCCGGTGCAGTCATCTCCACCGTGCCGGACATGACCCACTACGCCGAGCAGCTGGCGACCGGCACGGGCCTCGCCCCGGAGACCGCCCGGCTGCGCCAGGAGTGGACGCCGCTCACCTCGACCGGCATCCGGGTGCAGTACGGCCTCGGCGTCCTCCAGCTCGGTGACTGGGTCGGCCACAACGGGTCGATCTTCGGCTACAGCGACATGGTCTCCCACCTGCCGGAGGAGGAGGCGAGCGTGGTGGTGATGGTCAATGCGGCCGACGGCGAGGCCGTCCCCGCGGACGACCTCTGGGCCGGGATCGTCAGGCTGCTGTACCCCGACAGCCTGCCGACCTGGTGACCGGCAGAGCACCGCGGTCCGCTCCGACCCCGTGGCACCAGGGTGGGCCCGGCCCAGCACGCGTCCACGCGGGACGCGGTGCAGGACTGCCACCATCTCAGCGGGCCTTGCCGTGATTCCTCAAGAGGTACCTGGAGACCGTCGACGGACCACGAGCGATCGCCGTCGGGCGAGATGGCCCAGCGGTTCGCGACGTGCGCCGCCCACGCCTCTCCCGGAGGGCCGCGGTGTGGCGCGCCGACCACTCGGCTCCTGATCCTGACCTGCGCGGCCGAACACGGGAAGCTGGCCGGTACGTGCGAGGTCCACGCCGCCATCGCCCAGGAGCTGACCGATCCGGGGGCTCTCTCGGTGTGTGGGCTGTGCGAGGACCTCACAGGCACGGCCGAACCGATGACCATCGCCGGCGTCGAGCCCTGGGACCCGACCACCGGGTCACCGGCACCGTGGTGCGCACCCGTACCACGTCCGTCGAGGAGTGACCATCGAACTGACAGCGCCCCGCTGGGCCGACACCTGGTCACGGGTGCCCTGACCGAGACGGTGCCGCGCCGGCCGGTGCGGGAGTCCCTGGCCGGCGTGGCCGCGAGCGTCGCGGTGCACGCCTCCTCGGAGAGGAGAGCGTCATGACTGCGCTGACCGCGTGCGCCGGAGCGGCGGCTGCGGTCACCTGCGTGCTGCGCATCCTGCCGATCGCTCCCGGGCCGGGCACCAGGCTGCCGGCCGGGGTGCGGTCGCTCGCTGGCGAACGTGGGGTCGGCGGTGCTGGTCGCTGCGGCCGTGTTCGGTGCGCTGGGCTGCGCGACCCCGGCTTCCCCCGCCGGGGCTCTGCTGACCGGCCTGGTGCCTGGCGGATCCGCGGGGTCGCGCTGCCCATGGTCGCGGGCGCCATCAGCGTCGCCGTCCTCGGCGCCGTGTGGTGAGCCGGCCGCGGTGGGCGCCCGAGCGTCCCTCGGCGACCCTGCGGGCCGCCACGCTGATCGCGGCGGCCTTCCCCGCGCTGCGCGGCCGGCCCGTGGAGCCGCTGGCGGAGGGCTGGGACAACACCGTCTTCCTCGTGGACGGGACCTGGGTCTTCCGCTTCCCGCGCCGGCAGCTCGCGGTGCCCGGCTTCAGGCGGGAACTCGCCGTCCTCCCCCGGATCGCCACACTGCTCCCCCTCCTCGTTCCCGAGCCGGAGTTCGTGGCCGAGGACGACGACCCGGTGGACCCCTGGCCGTTCGCGGGTGCCCGGCTGCTGCCGGGACGGGAACTGGCCGACACCGGGCTGCCGGATGACCGGCGACGGGCGGCGGCTGCGACGGTGGGTGCGTTCCTGCGGGTGCTGCACGCCGCCCCGACCCGGCAGGCCGTGCCGACGGGGCTGCCGCTGGACCCCATGGGCCGTGCGTGGCCGCGGGCCCGGATCGACGACACCCGGGCCCAGCTGCGGCAGCTCGTCGAGGAGGGCACGTGGGCCGGGGACGCGGGCGTGGAGGCACTGCTCGCCGAGGCCGAGCGGCTGGACGCCCCGGCCCGGCCACCCGTCCTCGTGCACGGTGATCTGCACGTGCGGCATCTCCTCCTCGACGACGGGGGCGGCGCGGTCGGCGTCATCGACTGGGGCGACGTGTGCCTGGCCGATCCCGCGGTCGACCTCGCCCTCGCCTACACCGGCTTCTCGGGGTCGGCTCGGGCGGCCTTCCTCACCGCGTACGGGGAGGTGGACGCCGACCGGGAGCTGCGCGCCCGTGCCCTGGGCGTGCGGCTGAGCTGCTTCCTCGCCGCCTACGCAGCCGACGTCGGACGCCCCGCCCTGCTCACCGAAGCCCTCGCCGGCCTGCGCCGGGCGGTGGCCTGACCACCGGCAGCGCCCTGCCCCGGCGCTCGGGCCGGCCGGCGTGGACCAGCGCTTCACCGGCGACCCGGACCGCGTCGCAGGTGGCGTCCGCGCCGCCCTGCTGCACGTCCCGTCGACGCCGCCGTTCCCGACCCGACCGTGTACCACGGCCTGCCGTCGACGACCCGGCCCGGGACGCCGCGGCCCGCGACCTCCGCTGCGGATCCTCCGTGGTGGATCGAGTGGCCGCCCAGGTCGGCTGTTCGCTCACGCCTCCCACGTGACCAGGACTTCCGCAGGCTGTGTAGCGCGGCATCCGGTCCGGTGTCGCCGGTGACGAGGGCGGTGGTCATGGTCCCTCCTGGCGGGCAGGGTCCGGCATCGCCGACGGCGCCGGTGCAGGGAGACTGTGACGCCCCGCAGGCGGCGTACGAGCGCGACTGCGGGGCGGGCAGCAGCCCGCCGGACCCGGCGGCATCGCCGGCTTCGGCGGGCTCCCGGCGTGCGGACCCGACACGACACGGTGGACAGCGGCCGGGGTCAGGAGCCGTCGTGCGCGGCTGCTGGTCCGGCCACGGGGCCTCTGCGCGGGCACCCGCACGCCGTCCCCGTTCTACGGTCCGGCTGTGCGTCGATCAGTGCTGCTCAAGACAGCGTCGCCTGTGATCGGAGCGGCTGTGGTCGGCAATGCCTCCATCGGCCGGGACTCGTTGCGATGGTTCCAGGACCTCCGGCGTCCTGCGCTGCAGCTGCCGATGGCAGCGTTCTACGCGGTCGGTGGCGCCTACTACCTGCTCATGGGAGTGGTCGTCCACAGATCGGTGACCCGCGGGGACAGGCGTTCCTACCGCCTGGCCATGGCGGTCCTCGCAGCCAACGAGCTGTGGAACGCCACGTTCTTCGGTCGCCGCAGTACCAGGAACGGCTTCCTCGGCCTGCTGGCCTTCCTCTGCCCCCTGGGGCTGCTGCAGATCTCGATCATCGAGGACCGGAGGTCCTCGCTCACCCTGGGTGCCTACACCGCCTACGTCATCGGCTACGACCTCCCGTGGACATACCGGCTCTGGCGCCTCAACCCGGCTCCAGCGGAGCGGTCGGCCCCCTCGCGGCCCATGCCGGGGTGCACGAGCCGGTGGACGGTGGGCGTGCTGGTGCCGCTGCTGTGCCGAGGCACGTGGGGACCGGGCACCGCGGTGACCGTGATCGGAGCCCTCGACCCTGGCACCCGGAGGCGGCGTCCCCGAGGATGAGTTCGCGTCGGCCGCGGGCGGACCCGGCTGCCGAGGGGACGGGCGAGGGCGATGGACGAACTGGTGCGCAGCGCGGTCCGCTGGACCACCACCCACGGCGCGCTGCGGCTCGCGATCCGGGCACGCGCCCGCGCGGGCAACCCCGACGCCCAGGTCATGACCGACCCGGCACTCCGCGCGGACCCGTACCCGCACTACGAACGGCTGCGGACGGCGGCCCCCCTCGCCGACGGGGCCCTGGCCCGCGTCAGCGTCCACCACGACGTGTGCACCGACGTGCTGCGCAGCGAGGAGTTCGGGCAGATCGGCGCCCACCGGACCGACCGGCTGCCGGCGGCGTTCCGGCTGGCGCTGCGGCTGGCCGGCGACCGGCCGGGGGTGAGCCCCATCGACCCGCCGTCGATGGTCGCCGTCGACCCGCCCGAGCACACCCGCTACCGCCGGCTGGTCAGCCGGGCGTTCAGCGCCCGGGCCGTCGCCGGGCTGCGCGAGCGCACCCGCCAGATCGCCGACGAGCTCCTCGACGACCTCGAGCGAGAGGCCGCGGCACACGATGGGCAGGTGGACCTCGCGGCCCGCTACGCGAGCCTGCTGCCGGTCACGGTCATCTCCGAGATGCTGGGCGTCCCGGTGGCGATGCGCGAGCAGTTCCTCGCCTGGGGCGACCGCGCCGCGCCGGTCCTGGACCTGGGTCTGGACTGGGCCACCCACCGCGACGTCGAGCGCACCCTCGCCGAGCTCGACACCTGGTGGCGCGAGCACCTGCGGCGGCTGCGCCGGGACCCGGGCCCGGACCTGCTGTCGAGCCTGGTCACCACGGTCGACGACGACGGTGGCGGCCTCACCGAGACCGAGCTGCGGGCCACCGCCGCACTGGTCGTCGGCGCCGGGTTCGAGACCACCGTCAACCTCATCGGCAACGGCGCCGCCCTGCTGTTCGCCCACCCCGACCAGCGCCGGCTGCTGGCCGAGGACCCGTCGCTGTGGCCGAACGCGGTCGACGAGGTCCTCCGCGTCGACCCGCCCGTGCAGCGGACCGCACGCCGGGCCCGGCGGTCCACCACCGTCCACGGCGTCCCCGTCGCCGAGGGCGAGTGGCTGGTCCTCCTGCTCGCCGCGGCCAACCGGGACCCGCGGGTGTTCCCCGACCCGCACACCTTCGACGTCACGCGCAGCAACGCCCGCGACCACGTGGCCTTCTCCAGCGGCATCCACTTCTGCCTCGGGGCCGCGCTCGCGCGGATGGAGGGCGAGGTCGCGCTCCAGGCGCTGTTCGAGCGTTTCCCCGACCTCGGCCCCGCGGGCTCCGGGCGCCGCCGCGACACGGTCATCCTGCGTGGCCACGAGTCCCTGCCCGTCACCCTCAGCTCCACGACCTGGCGAGCCCGGTCCGCGTCCGGTGGGAGCCGGCCCGACCAGGAGCCGGTCGGGACGGGCTCCGCCTGACCCCGCGGCGGCGCAGCCACGGTCTCCCTCGTCCTCCTGGCGGAGCCGTGAGCCGTGCAGCCGGATCACCGGCCGGCGAGCAGGGGACGCCGCTCCGCGTGCAGATCGGTGCCGCCGAGGTCGCTGAACCCCTGGCCGCGACACCCATGCACCGCTGCGGTGCTGAGCGTGGTCGCTGCGCTCACCCGACAGGTGGCGCCGCCCGACGGCACCTCGCGGACGGTCATCGCGATGGGCGTCCGCACCCGGCCGTTCCGGTCCGCGGTCGGGAGGAGGGAGCTCACGTGCCCGCCGCCGAGTTCCACCTGCTGTCCTACCCGCTGCCCGACGACGTGCGCGCCCACGCTGCGGCCGCGGAGGACTACGGCCGGGAGAGGCTCCGGTCGGCGATCCGTGGCGTCGGTGCCACCAGGTCGCCGGGCACCGCCGACAACACCCTCTCGACGTAGTCCCGCACCGCGGCCTGCATCCCGACGTCCCGGCCGGCCGCTTCGGACAGGAACCACCGGTGCTCGAGGATCTCGTGGAAGATCTCGGCGGCGTCCAGCCGACTGCGCAGGTGCGCCGGGATGGCGGCGATCGTCGGCTGGTACATCTCGGTCAGCCAGCGGATGGCGGCCGCGGTCTCGGAGACCGGGCCGTCCTCCGCCTGTTCCAGCCCGGCCCGGTAGCTCGCGATGTCGGCGAGGAGACGGCGGGCCTGCTTCTCCTGCACGTCCAGCCCGGTCCGGGCGAACAGGGCCCGCCGGCAGTTGCCGGGTTCGGTGACGCGGGTGGTGAGCCGCAGCCGGCTCCCGCCGGCCGGGTCGTCGACGAGCTCCATCTCGCCGACGTCGAACCCCAGGTCCTGGAGCCTGCGGATGCGCTCGGCGACGCGGAACTGCTGCTCGTCGCGGGGCATCACCTCCTCGCTGGTCAGCTCCGCCCACAGCTGTTCGTACCGTGCCACCAGGTCGGCCGCCGCGAGGGCCGGGTCGAGGTCCCCGGCCAGGGAGCCGCGCTCCCGCAGGTCCGTCAGCTCGTCGACGACCCGCGCATAGGCGACATCGGTGTCGTGGTCGCGCTGGCTCTGGGTGAGGCGCTCGTGCACCTCCCCCGTCTCGGCGTCCACGAGATAGGCGGCCAACGTCCCGGCGTCGAACCGGAACAGGGTGTTGGCCAGGGAGCAGTCGCCCCAGACGATGCCGGCGAGGTGGAGACGGACCAACAGCTCGACCTGGGCGTTCATCACCCGGTCGATCAGCTGCACCCCTCGCGGGTTGGCGAAGAGGGCGAGGAAGGACGATGAGTAGTCCAGGAAGCGGGTGACGAGCACGGCCTCCTGGGCACCGGGCCGGTCGACGACCACGCCGATGACCTCGACCGCCGGGATGCCGAGCTCGTGCAGTCGGCGCAGCACCTCGTACTCGCGGCGGGCGTGTCGTTCGGGCAGCTCCTTGAGCGCGAACACGCGTCCGGCCTCGGCCACGAACCGGACGACGTGGCGGGAGCGTCCCTGCTGCGGGATCTCGACGATCCGGTCGTCGCTCCACTGCGACAGCGGGACGTCCCAGGGCAGGGTCACCAGATCGGCCGCTGCCTCGGCAGGAGGGCTGAACACGAAGCGCATCCCGGATCTCCGGTCCTCGGACTCGGTTCTCCCGTGAGGCTAGCGCGCGGCGGTCCAGCTGCCGGGCGGTCAGGGTGGTGTGCGCAGACCCGATCCGGTCCGCTCAGGCCTGCGCCCGGCGCCGACGACCGAGTCCGACGGAACGGACGCCCGGCGGTGTCACGATCCAGCGCCGACTCGTACGGCGCGGGCTGGTCGCCGGCGAGTGGTCGGCGGCGATCGCCACCGGCGGCGCGGCTCCGCCCGACGTCTACAGGCGGATGAGCGGCTGATCCGCGCGGCACCCGGCGCCGCCACGCCGGGGAACGGCCGCGCGCGCCGGGGCGGGGGGCTGCGGACCGGCCCGAACCGTACGCCGGTCATCCGTCATCCGAACCGGGCAGGCTGTCGGACTGGTCACCGGTTCCGATCGAGCCATTCGAGGAGCACCTTCGACACGTGCTCGGGCTGGTCCGTCATCAGCACGTGGTTCGCGTTCGGGATCATCACGAGCTCGGCGCCGGGGATCCGGCCGGCGATGATGCGGCCGTTCTCCGGCGGGACGAGCGCATCCAGCTCCCCGTGCACGACCAGCGTCGGCGCGGTGATGCCCTCCATGCGGCCGTAGCCGTCCCATCGCGACGACCCGACCACCTGCGCCAGGTAACCCTCGTTGGAGGCGGCGAGCGGGAACCGCACCGCCCAGTCCTCCTCGATGCGCTCGCGAGGTGTCTCGGGCGCGTAGTTGTAGGGGATGGAGGCCTCGGCCGCCTCCTGGGGCGTCATCTGGCCGCGCTGCGTCAGCATCGCCACCGCCTGGGGGTTCATGACGGCGTGCGCGATGCCCGGGTGCGTGGCGAGCAGGCACAGCGAGCGGACCCGTTCCGGAGCGGTGAGCACGATCTCCTGGGCGATCAGGCCGCCCATCGAGATGCCGACGATGTGGGCGGTGTCCACATCCGCGGCGTCCAACACGGCCAGGGAGTCCGCCGCCATGGTCTCGACCGTGTACGGCGCCCCAGGAACGTCACCGGTGCGGCCGGCACCCCGGTTGTCGATCCGGATGACCCGGTGGCTCTCGGCCAGGGCGGGGACCAGCCGGAACCACATCGCGGCCGGGTAGGCGAGCCCCATGAGCAGCAGGACGGCGGGAGCGTCCTCCGGCCCGTCGGACTCCCACGAGATGCGGGCCGTGTCAGGACGCTCGATGACCGGCACGGGTCGCTCCCTTCATCGTGAGGTCTCGCGGCCCGGAACGGAGCTGCAGCTCCTGAGGTGCACCGCGCCTCGACAGGTCGGGTCCGGGCCCGAGAACGGCACCGGACTCTCGGGAGACCGGGACTCGGTCCATTCTGTAGCACGACCTCGGCGCCACGTGCAGCCGTGTGCGCATGTAGCGTGTCGCCCCCTCGGACACAGTCGAGGTGCACGGCTCGGTGTGCTTCCAGTTGCCGGTGGCAGACCCGGCGTTGCTGTCACTCGCGCGTCGTCAGGCCCTGCCGCAGCTCGCCCATGGCGTGCGCGAGGCTCACCCGCGGCACCCAGCCCCACCCCCGCGCGCGCCCGGTGAGCAGCTGCCCGGTCCAGACCGGCTCGTCGGTCCACTCGGGCACGACGCCCAACGCGTCGGTCACCGTGCCGAGGTAGTCCCGCCACGTCGCAGCCTCGCCCGCGACGATGACCGGCGTCGTGCCACCGGCCACGGGGCCTCGCGCCGGGTCGTCGGCGGTCGCGACGGCGCCCGTGGCGACGTCCGCGATCAGGGCCGCCAGGTCGTCGACGTGCACCCAGGCCCAGGTCTTGGCCGGGTTCGCTCGGCGCTCACCGTCACGGATCCCCTGCGGTCGCAGCGTGTTCCAGACCGACGTGTCGCCGACGCCCATGATCGCCGGCGGGCGGACCAGAACGGTCGTGAGCCCACCGACCTGCGCCAGCGCGACGTCGGTGGCGTTCTTGGTGTCGGGGTAGTCGCCGCTGCCCTCGGGCAGGAGAGCACCGTCCTCGGCCACGTCCCCGACACCGGCCGAGCGGTCGTAGACCCCGGCCGTGGACACGTGCACGAACCGGGCGACGCCGGCGTCCCGGGCAGCCCGAGCGAGGACCGGCGTGCCCTCGACGCCCACCCGGTGCTGCACCTCTCGGGACGCGCCCATCGGGTGGACCGTCGTGACGACCGCGTCGGCGCCCTGGGTCACCGCGCGGGCGAGGCCCTCGTCGGCGAAGTCGCCGACGTGCTCGGTGACTCCGTCGAGCGCAGGCGCGCTGCCGACGCGTCGGACGACGGCGCGCACCTGCGCCGACCGCTCGACGAGCGCCCGGCACACCGCGGCGCCCACCAACCCGTTCGCACCGGTCACCACGACGACGGGAGCGGAAGGGGCCATGCCGTCCACACTGCCAGCGACCACACGACGGCGCCCGCTGCGCCGCACGTCGCGGCGTCGGGGCGGCCCCGGTGGGCGGTCGGCGTCCGGTCAGCCGGCCGTCGCGCGTGCGGCCTCGTCGATCACCCGTGCGACGGCGTCGGGCCGGGAGACCGTCACGGCGTGGGAGGCGTCGACCTCGACGACGTGCGACTTCGCACGCTCGGCCATGAAGCGCTGCGACCGGGCCGGGACGGCGAGGTCCTGACCCGTGACCACGGTCCAGGACGGGATGGTCCTCCAGGCCGCCTTCGTCGCCTTCCCCTCGAGCGCGTCGGCGACGATGGGCCGCTGCGTGGCAGCGAGGAGCGCGGCGACGTCCTCCGGCACGTCCGCGGCGAAGACCTGTCGGAACTTCCCCTGCTCGATGTACAGGTCGTGCACCGGCTGCCCGTCGGGACCGGCGACGGGTACCGGGCGCAGCGCCGGCCCGAGCTCGTTGCCGGGGAACTTCCCGGCCAGCTCGCCGGTGCTCTCGCCCTCGTCGAGGAGGAAGCTGGCGACGAACACGAGCGCCCTCACCCGCGGGTTGCCGTCGGCGGCCTCGCTCATCACGCTGCCGCCATAGGAGTGGCCCGCGACCACGAGCGGCCCGTCCAGGCTGTCGAGGACGCGGCAGAGGTACTCGGCGTCACTGCGCAGGGCCCGGAGCGGGTTGGCCACCCCGATCACCGGATGACCGTCTCCTCGGAGCTGCGCGATCACGCCGTTCCAGCTCGAGGAGTCGGCGAAGGCGCCGTGGACGAGCACGACCGTGGGCCTCGGCGGGTCCGTGCGGGGCGCTGCGGTGCTGAGGGACACGGGTCGTCTCCTCTCCAGTCGTGGGCGGCCTGGCCGCCCGGGTCCGACGCCGCAGCTGGAAGGCTGCGGGTCCGCGGAAGGCCTCCGGCTCAGGGGGCGATGACCAGCTCGGCGATGAGGTCGCCGCCCATCGCGAAGCGGTACTGCAGCTCCGCGACGCCGCCTGGGAAGTTCCCCTCCAGGCGGTTGACGGTCACCCACCGTGTCCCGTCGATGCGCCGCACGCCGACGAGCTCGGTCGTGTACGTGAACTCGGCTCCGGCGTTCCGCAGGAAGTCGCGGACCTCGTCGCTCCCGCGGAAGGTCTGGCCCTGGTCGACGACCACGGCCGTGGGGGTGAAGGCGCGGATGGCGACGTCGACGTCGCGGGCCGCGTGGGCGGCGAGGAAGCCGCGGATCGTGGCAGGGAGCTCGCTGGGCTGGATGCTGGTCGGTGTGGTCATGTCGGGACCGTGCGGCCTCCCGCACCGGGAGGGTCAAGCACTCGACCCTCCCCCGGGGAGAGGGTGCACAGTGCTCGCGTGCTGGCGATCGGCGAGTTCTCCCGGCTGACCCATCTGAGCGTGCGCACGCTCCGCCGCTACCACGACGCCGGGCTGCTCGAGCCCGCGACCGTGGACCCCGCGAGCGGCTACCGGTACTACAGCGCGGACCAGATCCCGACCGCCCAGGTCATCCACCGCCTGCGCGAGCTCGACGTCCCGCTGCCCGACGTCCAGCGCTTCCTCCGCCTCCCCGACCCGAGCGCCCGTGGCGCGCTCGTGGCCGAGCACCTGGAGCGCCTCGAGTCGGAGCTGGACCGGACGCGCGCCGCCGTTGCGTCCCTGCGCCGCCTGTTGCAGCCGGAACCCCCTCCCCTGGACGTCGAGCTCCGCGCGGTGCCGGCGAGCACGGTGGCGGCCGTCGAGGACGACGTCGACCACGAGGACGTCCTCGCCTGGTACTCCGGCGCCATGGCCGAGCTCGATGCGGTGGTCCGCGACCCGACCGGCGTCCCCGGCGGCCTGTACGACAACGCGCTGTTCGAGGCCGGCCGGGGACACCTGCTCCTGTACCGGCCGACGACGGACCCGCCGCGCAGCGGGCGGGTCCACCCCGTGACCCTGCCGGCCGTCGAGCTGGCCGTCACCACCCATGTCGGGCAGCACGACGACATCGACGTCACCTACGGGGAGCTCGGCGCCTGGGCGGTGGCCAACGCACTCGCCGTCGCGGGGCCGGTGCGGGAGACCTACCTGGTCGGTCCCCGCGACACGACCGACCCGGCCGCCTGGCGCACCGAGATCGGCTGGCCCGTCTTCCGGGTGGCCCCACGCTGAGCCGCCGGTGGCATGGGCGGGAACGGTCGACGGTCGGCAGCCGTGTGCGTGTGTACCTCCTCGGGCACCGCCTCACCCCGGTGTTCCCGCAGGTCCGGAGCCCGGGGTGTCGTGCTGTCGGGGCTCCTGAGGCCCTCGTGACACCCGCGTGACACCCCCGCGCCGGATCAGCCCTCGAGCGGCGCGGCGAAGAAGTCGGCCGCCTCGCGGCCCGGGCCGGGGTGGACGTGCCGGTGGACGGTGAGCGTGACGGTGGCCCTGGCGTGGCCCAGACGCTCCGCGACGCCGTCGACCGGCACACCGTCGGCCAGCAGCAGGGTGGCGTGGGTGTGCCGCAGATCGTGCAGCCGGATCACCGGCAGCAGCTCTCCCCCAGCGCCTTGCGGGACTGGACGACCTGGCCGGCGGAGCGGCGGGAGAACCGCTCGGGGCGCCGGTCGGTTCGACCGGCGCCTGCAGCTCCCGCCCGCCCGGGTGACGCCCGGCGGTCGGCACACCTCACGACAGATGCGGGGCCGGCCTCTCGCCCGGCAGGCTGGCGAGCTCCAGCACGGTGGTGACGCTGCCGTGACGCACCCGCTCGTACCCTCGTCTCCCCCGACGAGGTGGATCGTCGACGTCGGACCACCTCGTCCCGTGGACGAGCGCGACGCGGACCTGCATCCGGGCGAAGACCTGCTGATCGACCCGCTGACGGGTGTTCACCCGCCCGCGGATCCGGACACCGTCGTCAACGGACGTGGGAGGGCCGAGCGGTTGCCGGTGCGGACCGGCACCGGGCTCGTCGTGCATCTCGACGACATCGGCGCGCTGGCTGAGCTGAGCACCGTGAGGACGAGCGGATGAGCTATCTCGACGGAACGCGGATAACGTTCTCCGGCCGGTTCTTCGGTGACGTGTCGACGGTGAACAACCGCGCCACGAACTACCCGCCGTCATCCACTCCCCCGACCCAGCTCTGGAATCCGGGCGGCGGCTCGACCTTCGACTTCCTGGGCTGCCGCGTCTGCGGAGGCGAGCACCTGGGTGGCGCGCCGGTCGCCGTCGACGACCCCGTGCGGGGTCTCGCCGTCGTCGGCGCCGCTGACCGTCCGAGCGCCAAGCTGGTCGACCTCGACCCCGATTGGCAGAACTCGTCGGAGATCTGGGGTCTGGTGGTCCGGCTGATCGACCCGACGAGTGGTGCGGAGGTGCTCTCCGGGTCGTTCCGCGTGTCAGGCTTCCGCGACATCACGTCCCGCCAGATCGACGGCGCCGACGTGAACGGCCAACCCGCCGGTGCTTCCTTCGTCTCCGTGCTCGAGGACGTCGCCTACGGGTCCGCCGGTGCGGCATCCCCTGCTCTCGCCGCGATCCGTGCGGAGAGCTCTGCGGACCGGCTGTCCATCGTCCTCAACACGTTCGGGTTCTTCAGGGCACACGTCGGGGACTCCTTCGCGACCGGTTCGCTCACCGGGTGCATCGGCCCATGGCGCGCCGGCGAGCCCGCCGGGTTCGTGGCCGGACGCCGGATCGAGGCGGGCGTGCTCTCGGCCGAGGAGGACCCGCCGGTCGTCCTCGGCCCGACGACCGCCGCGCTGGACCGGCCGAACTCCCGCCTGGTGGTCGACCTGGGCAACGCGTATCCGATCGTGGACCACGCCGGGACGCCGGCGACGCTCGCCCGCGTCTCGGGGTCTGCGGAGACCGTCGATGCGCTCGAGGTCGGTGTGCTGAGCGGTGAGGACATCGCGCCGGGGGACGTCCTGAGCGATGCCGACATCGTCGTGATCGGCACGATCGACCTGACCGAGGCGCCCGGACGCGCAGGTGTGTTCTCCTTCCCGTTGACCGCCGCCGCGGCCTCGGCCGCGGGTGAGCGTCCGCTGGCTGTGCTGGCGCGGCGCCCGGATCTCAGTAGACGCGTGGTGTGCCGGGAGACCGCCGACGGTCTCTACGTCCGGGCCGACGAGTTCGTGCATCGGCTCGACGCGCACAGCGCCGGGGTCGCCTCGGTGTGCGCGGTCCGGCGGGGAAGTCCGGCAGCGGGCGTGGTCGTCCACCTCGCGCGCTCAGGTGCGGCGCTGCAGTTCCCGGCCCAGGTCGAGACGGATGCCCGGGGTTTCGCGTCGATCCCGCTCACCGCCGGCGATCCCGGCAACCCTCGCGGTGCCTTGGCCCTCGACGGCGAGGTCGTGCGGATCGCCTACTCGGCCCGGCTGGCCGCCAACGGATCGCCGGACTACCTCGGGAGCGGGCTGGACTCCAGCCTCGACCTGATCGTCGCCCACGTCCGCGATCCGTTCGAGGTCCCCGACGAACCGGACTGGGTGCGGGACATCCACCCCATCCTGGCCCAGTACGCCAGGCTGTACCCGGTCATGCGGGAACACATCGCCGACCTCGGTGACCGCGACGCCGTGCTCTCGTGTCGACGAGCGATGGTGTTCGCGCTGACCCGCTCCATCACCGACCCGAACTACATGCCGGTCAGCAGGGACCTCTCGGCGCAGAAGCTCGCGGCCATCGTCACGTGGCTCGAGATGGGTCCGACGCAACGTCCGGCGCCATCGGCATCCGACGAGCCGGTCGATGATCCGCTCGGTCCTGACCCGCACAGCGCCGAGGCCGCCGCCGCGTCCAGGCGCATCCTGACACGGCAGGCCGCTCTCCGCCGTGGTGAGCCGGAGGGCTGAGGAACCCGCCATGCTGCAGATCGAACGCGCCGCGGTGGATGCGCTCCATCGAGCCGGCTCGGCCGAGGAGCTCGCCGACCTGATCCACGAGGCCATCAGACTCGAGTTCTCGACCATCCCGCCCTATCTCACCGCGATGCTGTCCCTCAAGCCGGGTACCAACCGGGACATCTGGCGGGACGTCCACGACGTCGTCGTGGACGAGATGCTGCACATGGCGATCGGCTGCAACCTGCTCAACGCGCTCGGTCGGACGCCGGCGATCGCCCGTGCCGAGTTCGTCCCGAGATACCCGTCGACACTTCCCCTCGGGATCGGCACCGGACTCGTCGTGGGGTTGCTGCCCTTCTCCCGCGACCTCGTCAAGCAGGTCTTCATGGAGATCGAGGAGCCCGAGGACCCGTTGGTCTTCCCCGCCCACCACTCCCTCGCGGCGGAGGGAGCGACCTTCGCGACGATCGGTGAGTTCTACCGGACACTGCGCAGCAAGCTCATCGACCTCGGGGACGACGTGTTCGTCGGTGACCCGGCACGCCAGCTCGTGTCGCCGCGGTGGTTCCCGACCGAGCGGCTGTTCGCCATCACGGACGTGGACTCGGCCGTCCGCGCGCTCACCCTGGTCGTCGAGGAGGGCGAGGGAACCGGGACCGCCCCGGTGGATCCCGACGGGGACGTCGCGCACTACTACCGTTTCGAAGCGATCTGGCGCGGTCGGCGGCTGGTGCGCGACCCGACCGTGCCCGAGGGCTACTCGTTCACGGGCCCGGAGTACCCGTTCCAGCCCGATGGGGTCTGGCCCCTCACGGCCAACCAGCGCATCTGCGACCTCGACGCCGACACCGAGGCCTGCCGGCGGGCCCGTCAGTTCCAGGTGACCTTCACCCGCCTGCTGATGGCGCTGCAGCGCGTCTTCGACGGCGAGCCCGAGCGCCTGGACGTCGCGATGGGCATCATGTTCGAGCTCAAGATCGCCGGACAGGTCCTCGCGGGCCTGCCCGCCATCGTCGGCGGCGTGCCGACCGGCCGTACGGCCGGCCCGGTGTTCGGGTACGCGGTCGTCAACGAGTGATCAGCACGAGGCCCACAGGCCGATCGGGCCGCATCGGGCACGCATCCTCTCTCGTCCGGGGGGAACGTCCGCGGAGTCCTGCGCCCGGGACAGGACGCCACCTCTCACGACCGCGGCCGAGCCACCCCGCCCGGCCGCGGGGACCCGCGACGGGTCACCCTCGACGACCCGCCGGTCCCGACGGGAAGGGGCGCGGGAGGCCCCCGCCAGGACCACCTGTCACGGGCGACGGGCGGGGCTGCGCCGGCGGACGGACGACGTCCCGTCGGCGCAGCCGAGGACGTCAGCTGCGCACCAGGGCGGGCCACCGGTCGCTCCAGGGAGCAGCCGCCTCGAACGCCGCGGCTGCGCGCAGGACCGTCTCGTCCGCGAGGTGCCGGCCGACGATCTGCAGGCCCACGGGCAGGCCGTCCTGCGTCCAGCCCGCCGGAACGGTGGCCGCCGGTTGACCGGTCATGTTGATCGGCAGCGTGAAGGACAGCCACTGGAAGGACGGCACCATCCGGCCGTCGACCTTCTCCGGCCCCTGCACGTGCACCGGGAACGGCGGAACCGTCAGCGTGGGGGTGAGGAGGAGGTCGTGGTCCTCCATGAACCGCCACATCCTGTTGTTGACCGCCTTCCGCGTCATCACCGCGTCGGTGAGGTCCTCAGCCGTCCATGGCCGGGCGAGGAACTCCACCAGGTGCGGGGACATCTCGGTCTCGGCGGCCAGGCGTCGCATCCCCCGCAGATCCGTGTCGAGAGCGACGATGCCCCAGAAGGCGGCGTACGGGTCGTCGAAGCCAGGGTCGGCCTGCTCCACGTGGCAGCCCAGTTCCTCCTCGAAGACCCGGACGGCGGTCTGGACGACCTCGCGCACCGCGGGGTCCACAGCGGCGTACCCCAGATCGGGGCTGAAGGCCACGCGGAGACCTCGGACGTCGCCGGAGAGGCAGCCGGTCCAGTCCACGTCCGAGGTCGGGATCGTGTGCCGATCCCGGGGGTCGGGCCCGGCCATCACCGACAGCATCAGGGCGCTGTCGGCCACGGTCCGCGACATGGGACCGATGTGCTCCAGGGACTCCCAGCTGGAGACCCCGGGGTACCGCTCGTCACGGCACCCCGGGTACAGCGGAACCCGTCCCATCGACGCCTTCATGCCGAACAGTCCGCAGTGGGCCGACGGGATGCGCACCGACCCGCCACCGTCGCTGCCGACGGCGATGGGGCCCATGCCGGCCGCGACAGCGGCACCCGAGCCGGCGCTGGACCCTCCAGGGGTCATCGCCGGGTTCCACGGGTTGCGCGTCGTCTCGAAGACCGGGTTGTGCCCGACCCCGCTGTAGCCGAACTCCGGCACGTTGGTCTTGCCGATGATGATGGCGTCGGCCGCCTTCAGGCGTTCCACCACGATGTCGTCCTCGTCGGGTACGAAGTCCTCGTACGCCTTCGAGCCCATCGCCGTCCGGATGCCCTTGGTCGCCACGAGGTCCTTGATGCCGACCGGCACACCCGCCAGCGGACCGACCTCCTCCCCGGCGGCGATGCGATCCGCGAGGTCCTCGGCCTGCTGACGGGCGAGGTCGAGGGTCGGGGTGCAGAACGCGTGCAGCACGGGTTCCACGGCATCCATCCGGTCGCTCACCGCTCGCACGACGTCCACGGGCGAGATCTCACCCGCCCTGACCGCCGCGGCGAGGTCGGTCGCGGGCATGGCACAGATGTCGGTCATGGTCGACGATCCCCTTCTCGATCGCGCGACGACGCCGGGCGCGCCGGCCTCGGTCATGCCGTCCGCTTCCGCGGTGTCGTCGGGGGTCGGTTCCTCGGCTCCCGTCCGGGAACCGTAGGCCTCGACGAGGAACGCGTGGGTCACGAGCGAGCCCGCGATCCCCGGGAAGGCGGAGCGCACGTGCACGCCTGTGCCTGTGCCGAACGACGGCGGGCGTTCGACTCCCCACCCGCGCCGCTGACCGGCCGGCTCCGTCATCCCGCCGTCGCGCCGGCGCTGCTGGGGGTGACAGCACGCGTGCCCGGTCCGCCGCCATCCCGGAGCCCCGCCCCGTCGCACCGTGACCCGGCTGAGCCGCAGGGGGTTGACCCAGATGCAGGATGCATCCTACGTTGTGGCGGCGGTCACACCCGAACGGGTGAACGCACCTCCGGTCAGAGATCGACCCCCCTGAGGTGACGCCCATGGCGCTCGACCACGGCGCTCCGCGACCCGTATCGCCCGGGTCCGACGGGCACGGCTCCTCCACGGTGGTCGGCCTCCGGCCGGGCGGCGGCGACGTGATCGACCACGGCGCCGACGTCCTCGACCCGCGCTGCACGCCTCAGCCGGCCTGACGCCGGCCTCCCCTCGTCCCTTCCCGCATCCGGCCCTCTGGACTCCCTTCCCTGCCCCAGGAGGACGACCATGTCCGCACCCGCCGCCGACCCCCAGGCCCAGACCCCTCCCGTCCCGTCGTCCGTCGACGTCGTCATCGTCGGAGCCGGCTTCTCCGGCATGTACCTGCTGCACAAGCTGCGCACCATGGGGATGTCGGCCGTCGTGTTCGAGGCCGGCACGGACGTGGGTGGCACGTGGTACTGGAACCGCTATCCCGGTGCCCGCGTCGACGTGGAGAGCCTGGCCTACTCGTACTCGTTCGACCCGGACCTGGAACAGGACTTCGAGTGGCAGGAGCGCTACCCCACCCAGCCGGAGATCCTCCGGTACGCCCAGTACGTCGCCGACCGCTTCGACCTGCGCAAGGACATCGTCTTCCGCACCCGGGTGACGGCGGCGCACTACGGCGAGGACAGCCGGACCTGGCAGGTGCGCACCGAGCACGAGGACGCGGTGACCGCGCGGTTCGTCGTCATGGCCACCGGCTGCCTGTCGTCCTCGAAGCTGCCCGAGATCCCCGGCCTGGACTCCTTCAAGGGCGAGACGTACCACACCGCGCACTGGCCCCACGAGGGCGTCGACTTCACCGGGAAGCGGGTCGGCCTCATCGGGACGGGGTCCTCGGGGGTGCAGTCCATCCCCGTCATCGCCGAGCAGGCCGCCGACCTGACGGTCTTCCAGCGCACCCCGGCGTACTCGCTGCCGGCCCGCAACCGGAAGCTGCGCGCGGACGAGATCAGCGAGATGAAGGAGAACTACCGGGCCTACCGGCAGGCTCAGAAGGAGTCCGGGTTCGGCATCCCGACCCCGGTGCCGACGAAGTCGGCGCTGGAGGTCTCCGAGGAGGAACGGGATGCCCGGTTCGAGGAGGCCTGGGAGAGCGGGAGCCTGGTCAACCTGCTCACCACGTACACCGACCTGGCCCTCGACCAGGACGCCAACGACACGGCGAAGCGGTTCATCCACCGCAAGATCCACGAGATCGTCGAGGATCCGCAGACCGCCGCGGACCTGTGCCCGGAGTACCCGGTCGGCACCAAGCGCCCGTGCCTGGACACCCACTACTACGAGACCTACAACCGGCCCGACGTGCACTTGGTGAACCTGCAGCGCGAGCCGCTCGTGGAGGTGACCGACAAGGGCGTGCGGACGGCGGCCGACGAGTACGTCTTCGACGCGATCGTCTACGCCACCGGCTTCGACGCCATGACCGGGTCGCTGACCAACGTGGACATCCGCGGGAGGGGCGGCGCGTCGCTCAAGGAGACGTGGAGCGCCGGTCCTCGGACCTACCTGGGCATCGGCTCGGCCGGCTTCCCCAACCTGTTCATGATCACCGGACCCGGCAGCCCGTCGGTGCTGTCGAACATGATCGTGTCGATCGAGCAGCACGTCGACTGGGTCTGCGACGCCATCGACCACCTGCGGCAGCAGGGGCTGACCACCATCGAGCCGAGCCAGCAGGCGCAGGACGAGTGGGTCGACCACGTCAACCTCATCGCCTCCCACACGCTCTACCCGAAGGCCAACTCCTGGTACATGGGGGCGAACGTCCCCGGCAAGCCCCGCGTGTTCATGCCCTACGCCGGCGGCGTCGGTGAGTACCGCAAGAAGTGCGACCAGATCGCGGCGGACGGCTACCCGGGCTTCGTGCTCAGCGCGTGACCAGCGCCGTCGCTCTCGTCCGGGCCGCGGACGACGCCGTCCGCGGCCCGGACGGGAGCCGCCCGCGCGGGGGCATCAGCCTCCGGGCGACAGGGTCAGCTCGGAGCGCCCTCCGCGTCGCCGTGCCACAGGATCTCCTCCACCGCGGCCCGGTACTCGACGTAGATCTGCCGGTAGCGCGCCACGGCCCCGGCTCGGTCGCCTCGCTCGAGCAGTGCCAGGACCTCGCCGTACCCGGTGACCCAGGGGTGCCAGAGGCTGCTGCCCGGCTCCATGGCCATCATCCGCCCCGTGCGGACCACGACCTGGTCGAGCAGCGACTGCAGTTCCCGGTTGCCGTTCGCCATCACGACGATGGTGCTGAAGTCGGCCCCAGCAGCCGACGCCGCCGTGACGTCGCCGCGCTCCAGAGCGCCGGTGAACTCGGCGTAGCGCTTGCGCAGGCTGGCGATGTGCTCGGCAGTGAGGTTCTCCACACCCCCCGCGAACCCGGCGCAGGCGAGCAGCTGCATGACGTCGACCAGCTCCAGCGCCGACTTCTGCGTCAGCCCCGACACCTTGCGGGTGCGGTTCGGTGCGACGTCGACCAGGCCCTGGGCGGTCAGCTGCGTGATCGCCTCGCGCACCGGGGTGATGCTCACCCCGAGCCGCGACGCGATCTCGGCGTCCTTGAGCACGGTGCCAGGTGGCAGCTGCCCGGACGCGATCTCCTGGCGGAGTTGCTGGACGACGGCCTCGCGCCGGGTGAGCGGCACCTCGAACGACGACGTCACCGACCCACCCCCTTCCCGGTCATCGTGCCAGCCGGTCCCCCACCTGACAGTCCGACCGGCTGCCCCATGCCCCGGCCCCGGTACGGGCCGGTCCCGGTACCACTCGCCCACTCACCCGCACCACTCGACCGATGGAGGGCCCATGTCCCGTCGTGACCTGATCGACCCCGAGTCCCGCGGCACGCTCGACGCGCTGCTGGAGGCCATCCCAGGCGGCTTCAACGCGATCCCGGACATCGCGGCCCGGCGAGCGACCGTGCAGCAGATGCTCGCCGCCATCGAGGTGCCGGAGAACCCGAACGTCACCAGGGAGGACCGCGCCGTTCCCGGACCCGACGGCGAGCCGGACGTCACGGTGCGCATCTACCGGCCCGCCGCGGCCAGCGGTGAGCTGGCGGGCATCTACTACATCCACGGCGGCGGGATGATCCTCGGCGACATCGAGGGCGAGGACGCCGCCGCCACCCGGATCTGCGACGAGGTCGGCGCCGTCGTCGTCTCCGTGGAGTACCGCCTGGCCCCTGAGCACCCCCACCCGGCGCCGGTGGAGGACTGCTACGCCGGCCTGGTGTGGATGGCCAAGAACGCCACGGAGCTGGGAGTGGACCCCACCCGGATCGCCGTCTACGGCGCCAGCGCGGGGGGCGGCCTGACGATCGCCACCGCGCTTCTGGCCCGGGACCGCGGTGGCCCGGCCCTGCGGTTCATGATGCCGATCTACCCGATGATCGACGACCGCAACGAGACGGCCTCCAGCCACGAGATCACCGACATCGGCGTGTGGGACCGGGCCGGGAACATCGAGGCCTGGGGCTGGTACCTGGGCGGTCGGCCGGCGGACCGGTACGCCGCGCCCACGCGGGCCGAGGACCTCACCGGCCTGCCGCCGGCGTTCATCGACGTCGGCACCGTCGACCTCTTCCGCGACGAGGACATCGCCTTCGCCCAGCGGCTGATGCAGGCCGGCGTGCCCTGCGAACTGCACGTGTACCCCGGCGCCTACCACGCCTCGGAGACCCTCGCCGCTGAGGCGGCGTTGTCGCAGCGGATCTGGGCCGCCCGCATCGAGGCTCTCAGGAGCGCTCTCGCCTGAGACGAGCAGAACGGCGCCTGGGCGAACACCGATCGGCCAGGCGCCGTTCGACGCGCGTCATGCCGGCGGGCCGTGCCGGCACGGCGTGCCGCCCGGGCAGGGTTCCGCCGGCGGCCCCGCGAAGACCGCCTCCAGCTCGGCGAGGGCGCCGGCCGACCGCCCCGCCTGCCGGGGAGGCCGGTCTCAGCGGGGCATGGTCAGGATGGGTTCGACGACCGCGCCGCTGCTGGAGGCCTCGGCTCGCCCCCCGGTCGACCGCGGGCCCGGTCGTGCCGTGATCAGCGGTACGGGTCAGGCGAGGATGCGGGGCTCGGAAGCGGCTTCGGCCTTCAGCAGGATCCGCCGGGCGGGGAGCAAGCGGCCCTCCCGGAGGGTGCGCGCCTTGTTCGGGTCCGTCTTGGCCAAGTGCTCGCTCTCGTCGAGGTGACGCTTGTTCTCGATCAGCTCGATCAGGCGGCCGAGCCGGTCGGCAGCGGCGCGTTGGATGAACCCACCCAGGTAGGGCTCGCCGGGGCGCGGGGTGATCGCGTCGATCGCTCGAACGACGTCTTCGGGCACGTGGAGGGCGCGCAGCCGGTCCGTGTCGTAGCGGCGGGCAGGGTCCGGGTGGTCGCGGGTGTCCTCGATGATGTGGTGCAGGACCGCGACCATCTCAGCGCGCTTCCCGTGCGGACGGGCCGCATCGGCGATCGGCACCAGCTGGTACAGGTAGTAGTCACGGCCTTGCTCGTCGACCTGGCCTTCGTGTGCCTCCATGGCGAGGAGGTGGGCGGAGGCAACGGAGAACAGCACGGGTGGGCTCCCCCTCAGGGCATCGGACGTCGCCTCTCCGCGAGGGGCGGTGGTGCGGGGGTACCGGGAGCTCGACGAGGTCCCCGGGCCCGGAGCCCGTGGCGTCCACCGCACCGCTCCGGCCCATCCGGTCGAGGACAGCCGGGGAGGATCCGGAGTCGGATGCTCTCGATCGCCCCACTGCGAGTCAGGTCAGGGCGGGGCGCCCGCGGCTGGAATGCCTGCCACGCAGTCTCCGTGGCGCACTCCGACCCTATCCCCGGCTCGGGTCACTTCTCAACGCGGCCCAGCAGCAGAGCGTCATCCGGCACCGACCCGGCGTGACGCATGAGCCGTCCACGTGCAGACCTTCCTCGCCCCGGCGATGCCGGGGCGGCGGCGTCGCCACGTTCCCGGCGGCGGCACCGTGCGACTCATCCCCGCTCCGGCCTCGTCGCCGCAGACGGTGTGGCTCGCCAGGGGCGCCTCCACCGGCCCGCCGCCTGGGCGGAGGACCGACCCGCCCGGCCGATCGGCGCAGTCAGGACTGTGCGAGGGCCCTGGAGCCGGCGTGGGGAGTCACCGCGGTCACCCGTCCGCCATCGAGCGCGACGACCACGTCCGCGGTCCTGATCGTCGATGCCCGGTGTGCGATCACGAGCAGCGCGCACTCGGCCGAGACGAGGTGGATGGTGCGCGCGAGTGCCTCCTCGTTGGCCGCGTCCAGCTGCGAGGTGGGCTCGTCGAGCAGGAGCAGCCGCGGCCGTGGAAGCAGCGCCCGAGCGATGGCGACGCGTTGGCGTTCGCCGCCCGAGAGCATGGACCCGTGCTCACCGACCGGCGTCTCGAGCCCGCGGGGGAGCCTCTCGACCAGGTCGGTCAGGTTGGCCAGCTCGACGACCCGACGGAGGTCGTCCTCGCTCGCGTCAGGCCGGGCGTACGCGATGTTCTCGCGGAGGGTCCCGTGGAGGACCGGGGAGCTCTGCTCCACGAGTCCGATCCGCTCCCGGCACTGGCGCACCGTCAGCTCGGTGGCGATGTCGAGACCGCCGAGGAGGATCTGCCCGCGATCAGGTTCGTAGAACCGCTCGAGGAGGGAGAAGATCGTCGACTTGCCCGCGCCGGAGGGCCCGACCAGCGCCACAGCCGTGCGCCCGGGGACCTCGAAGGAGACCCCGCGGAGCACCGGGTGGCCCCGGTCGTAGGCGAACCAGACATCCCGCACGTCCAGCGCCGGCGCATCCTCCCGAGGGACGGACGGTCGCCTCGTGGTGGCGATCCGTCGCTCGGCGACGTCGGTCTCCACCGGGAGCTTCGCGACGTCGTTGACCCGCTGCAGCGCGGCCATGCCCTTCTGCAGGGTCGCGAGGAGTTCGAACAGGGCGGACATCG
Organism: Geodermatophilus siccatus; assembly: GCF_900103785.1. Lineage (GTDB taxonomy): Bacteria > Actinomycetota > Actinomycetes > Mycobacteriales > Geodermatophilaceae > Geodermatophilus > Geodermatophilus siccatus. The sequence goes on from NZ_FNHE01000002.1 coordinate 315,980, forward strand.
GCCCCGCCATGTACGTGACGTACAACAGGAAGGCGACGAGATCCGCGATCGTCGTGTGGCCGCTGGCGACCCGGATACCGCCGACGACCAGTACGGCGATCAGCGACCCGTTGGCCGACAAGCTGACCACCGGTTCGGCGATCGCCTCGAGCCTCGCCACCCGGAGGTTCTCGGAGCGGGCCGCCCGCGCCCGCTCGCCGATCCGACGGCACTCCCGGTCTTCCGCTCGCATCGCACGAACCGTGCGGATGGCGCTCAGCGCGCGCTCCATCTCGGCGGCCATCGCCCCCAGGCTGCTCTGCGCCTGTTCGGCGGCGGACCGGATGCCCGCCAGGACGAACAGCGTGAGGCCGCCCATCGCCGCGACGATGCCGAAGACGAGGAGGAACAGGACCGGGTCGATCCACACCATCAACGCGACGCCACCGACGATCACGAAGACCCCCGTGAGGAAGTCGACGAGGTCGTAGGCGATCGCATCACGCAGCACGGTGGTGTCGTTGGTGGCCCGGGACATCAGGTCCCCGATGCGCTGCCGGTGGTACGTCCTCAGGGGGAGCCGCAGGAGTCGGTCGATGAGGTGCAGCCGCAGGCCGAGGACGATGTCCTCACCGGAGCGTTCCAGCCGGTACCGAGCGAGTGCCTCGACGGCGGCTTCGAGCAGGAAGACCGCGGCCAGCAGGGCCAGCAGCAGCCCGATGGGCCGGCCGGCGGAGAACGCATCGATCGCCTGCATCGCCACCAGGGGCTCGAGCAGGCCGAGGCCACCGCTGGCCAGCGCGAGCAGGAGAGCCTGGGCGATGCCCTTCCGGTGGCCTCTGGTGACGGCGAGGAGGGCCTTGAGGCCGGCTTCGAGCCGTTCCTGGTCGGGGTCGTCCGCGCCGGGGTCGTCGACGGCCTCGGGCGTGCCCGGTCGGGCGTCAGCGCCGTCGACGGGTTCCGGGCGTTCCCGCTGGCGTCTAAGCACTGCCGTGTCCGCGCCGCCGGTCGGCCATCGGGTCGCTCCCCCCGGGCCCCACGGGCTCCGGGGGGACCGTCATCAGGACCCGGAAGGATTCGACGCCCGGCGGCTCGTCGACGATGCGGTCCTCGGCCTCCACCCACGCGTGCGCCGCGAACGGTCCGGTCACGACCCCCACCCGCCAGGTCGGCCAGGCCCCCTCGACACGGCACAGCAGCGCCGTGGCGATCGACCGGGGCAGGCAGCCGTTCGCCGAGCAGGTCGGACTCGAGCGGACGACGGCCGCCCGCGCTCTGCTCGCCTGCTCGTACGTGGCAGGCCGCGCTCCCCGCCGGAGGACCGTCAAGGTCGCCGAGAGGCGACGCGGCGGCAGGCGGGACAGCAGCCTGCCGAGCACCACCGCAGCTCGTGGAGCCCACCGGTGCCGGGAGGCGTGCTCCGCGTCGCGCCCGGTGCTCATGACGCCACCAGCAGCCGCGCCGCGGTCAGCTGCGCGACGAGCCCGGACACGTCGTTCCTGGCGTGCTCTGCACCGACACCGAACCGGCACACGAGCGCCTCGACGGCGTCGTCGCGGTCGCCCTCGCCGAGGAGGGTGCTGAGGACCAGGAACCCCGTCCGGTTCACCTGCCAGTACCGACCGGCATCCTGGTCCAGGAGGACGGCACCGTCGTCGGTCGCCACCAGGGACACCGCCTCACGTAGCCGCATGGGCATGGTCCACGTCTCCGTCCTGTGCCTGGTGCGGCCCTCGGGCGAGCCGCGGAGGGTGCGCGGGGATGCGTTCCTGCGGGGACCGGAGCTCTTCCAGGTCGCGGAGCCACCGCTCGCAGGCGAACGTGTCCGACAAGGCCACCGGGACGTCCTCCGACGTCCACAGTGACGTGGAGCAAGCGGTCCGCAGGGCGCCGGCGTCGATCAGCCCGAGCCGGGCGAGGCGCGAGTCCTCGCAGAGTGCCACCAGCTCCTCCCGGTTCTCGCGGATGCCTCGGAGCACGAGGCTCGTGCCGTCCGGCTTGCTGACCCGTGCCAAGGAGCGGGGAGGAACGACCCCGCGCATGGCCGCGGTCAGCAGTGGCTTGTACCGCCACGGGTGGGCACGTTCCTCAGGACGTACCGCGAGGCACGCCTCGAGGACGGCGTCGTCGAGGAACGGGTTGCTCACCGGCAGTCCGATCGACGCCGCGAACTGGGCGGCGCGACGGATCTTCTGCCCCGTCTCGACGGCTCCCCGCAGGAGCTCGTCCTGGGCGGCGTCCCGCGAGAGCACCCGGAACTCGTCGGCGGCCCGGAGCATGCGGCTGCGCACCAGTTCCACGGTTCTCGGGGTCACCCATGCCGGGAGGCTCGCCGCCACCGGCGCTCGGTCGTCCCTGGGCAGGTCCCTCGTGTCGACGAGTCCGGCACGCAGGCACCGGGCGCTCCGCTGGAGCAGTTCTCGCGGGTCGGGCGGACGGAGCGCTCGTACGGTCGTCCGCCAGGACCAGCGGCCGAACGCGCGGAAGGCACGGAGGTGTGACAGCGCGAGCAGTGGCCGACGGCGCACCAGGCCGGGGAGGTAGCTCTCCGAGTCGCCGAGCAACTCGTCCCCGCCTTCCCCCTTCAGGCGCAACTCCACGCCCCGCTCCCTCAGCAGCGCGGCGACCGCACGCTCGGCGGCCTGGTCGACGATGTCGGGGTGCGGCTCGTCCAGCGGCTCTGCCGGTCCCGTGATCCCGGTGTAGTGCAGCGGGAGTTCCGATGCCGAGACGACGAGCCGCTGCACGTGCGGGATCCCCTCGGCTGCCAGATCCGCCCACATCGGATCGTCGTCGCGGGGGTCGCCCGTGTCGGAGGTGAAGGTGGTCAACGGCCGCCCGCCGGCCGCCGCCAGGTAGCACAGCGATGTCGAGTCCAGCCCCCCTGACAGGTCGGAGCCGAGCACCCGTCCGCTCGAGCGACGCGCAGTGACGGCTGCGTCCAGCGCCTGCCGGAGCACGAGGGCGCCTTCGTCGAGGCCCAGGTCGGCGTCGGGCGGGGTCCAGCGGGTGCCGACGCTGCCGTGCCCGCTCGGCGCGACGCGCAGGTAGCTGTCGGAGGCGATCGCGGCGACCCCCTGCCACAGGGAGTGGCTCGTCGTGATGCTCGGCAACGTGTCGCCCAGCAGGAGGAGCCGCGCGGCCAGGAGGCCCTCGTCGAGCCGGGCGCCGGTGAGCGTCGCGAGCACGTCCGCGCGGTCGGCGGCCACCGTGACCCCGGCGATCGTCGCGCAGAAGACCCTCCGCTCTCCGGACAGCGTGCCCTGCACGTGAGTGGTCCCATCGACCGAGGCGAGCAGGTGGAAGCTCCCCGGGATGCGCGCGAACGCGGCCGCGAGATCGGTGACGTCGTGGATTCGCGCTGCAGTTCTCTCGAGCGCGGCAACCTCTGCGGCGCACGCTCCCAGGACCGCGATCCGGACCCGTCCGGCGCTCGCGACCCGCAGATCGCGTACGTCCCAGTGGCCGATGAGCCAGGGGCGCCCGGAGGGATGGTCCACGCGACAGGCCGTGGGCGGCAGCACCGCCAGGATCTCGCAGCCGGCCACGCTGTCAGGTAATGCGAGGAACCACTCGGCCGCATGCGGGCGCGGTTCCCCATGGAATGGCGCAGTGTTGTTCATGCCGCCTCCTGCTCACACGCCGGTGATGCCGGATCGCGCCGTTCCGGTCCGCGGTTTGCGACGCCGCGGACCGGAACAGTCAGGCGCCCACCTGCGCTCCCTTCCCCACCGGGTGGGGAGGGGTTGGCGATCAGTAGCCGTGCCCGCCCTTCGGACGACGGTTCTTGCAGCGGTGGTCATGGCCGCGCTTCCGCTTGGGGGCGCGCGTCAGATCGGCGAACGACCCGGTCTCGACCAGCGTCGGCGTCTCGTACATGTTCTTCCCTCCCTTCTGGATACCCGGCCCGGTCCTGCCCGAGAGGAATGCACAGTGGATTCGGGCCTCGATCGGATTGATTCGGGTTCGCACCCTTTTCCTCTCGGGAGGATGACGATCGATCAATGGCCACCGACTGTCAACACCGCGGACCTCGGTCACCGTGAAGTCTAGAGATGGCCCTACCGTGGTCGACGGGTTGTTCCCCCGAGACGGTAGGGATGGCCACCTCGGTGGCGACGTGTTCTCCAGCCATTCGGAGAACACCGGAGGAGCCGCATGGTGACGTTCCCGGAAGGAGTGCAGCCGGCCGGAGGAATTGTCAGCGGTCCTGGCGCGCACGAGGCCACCACGTGCCTCTCCGCGTCGACCTCGATCGAGGCACCGGAGCGCGATCCGGCCCCTGCGCAGCCCGGCGGGATCCGGCCCAGCAGGTATCAGCAGGTCGCCGCCGGGGTCTGTTCTGCAGGATCCCTGCGGCACACCGCTGGAGGCCCCGTCGCGATGACCGCTCCCTCCCCGTCGCCGTGCCGCCAGGAACCGTCCGCCTCACCATCCGGGCCGGTCCGCATCCGGGTGCTGGGGCCGCTGGAGGTACTCTGCGACGCGACCCCCGTCGCCATCAGCGGGCGCAAGGAGCGCGCCCTGGTGGTGCTGCTGGCGCTGCACGCCGGACGCGTGGTGCCGGCGGAGACGTTGATCGAGGCGTTGTGGGGTCCCGAACCCCCGGTCTCGGCGGAGGCGTCGCTGCGGGTCCTGGTGGCGCGGGTGCGCAAGGCGCTGGCCGGAGCCGGGGCGCGGGACGTGGTGCTGACCCGGGCGCCGGGCTATCTCCTCGCCGGCGCAGAGGTCGACACGCAGCTGTTCGAACGGCTCAACGCCCGGGGGCGAGCGGAGCTGGCGGCCGGGCGCCCTCAGGCGGCGGCCGCCGCGCTGGGCGAGGCGCTGGCGCTGTGGCGGGCCGACCGGCTGGCCGAGACCGGCAGTGCGGCGCTGCGAGCCGAGTCAGCCCGGCTGGAGGAGGCGCGACTGGCCGCGGTGGAGGCCCGCATCGAGGCCGATCTGGGTTGCGGCCGGCACGCCGAGCTGGTCGGTGAGCTGGAGCTGCTGTGCCGGGCCCAGCCGCTGCGGGAGCGGCTGTGGGCCCACCGGATCACCGCTCTCTACCGCTGCGGGCGCCAGGCCGACGCGCTGGGCGCCTACCAGCAGCTGCGGGCCACCCTGGCCGACGAGCTCGGCATCGACCCCAGCCCCGAGCTGCGCCGCCTGGAGACCGCCGTCCTGACCCAGGACCCCTCTCTCGCCGGAGCAGGACCCCGTCAGGCCGACGACGACCCGGCCGGCCGGGAGCCGTGGTGCCCGCCGGGGTCCGGCGGCCGGCCGGGGCTCCCCGGCGCCCTGCCGCGGGTGTGGCGCGTGCCGGCCCGCAATCCGCGCTTCACCGGCCGGGAGGGCATGCTCCGCGAGCTGCGCCGACGGCTGGGCGCCGGTGGGGCCACGCTGGTGGTGCAGGCCCTGTACGGGATGGGCGGAGTGGGCAAGACCCAGCTGGCGCTCGAGTACGCGCACCGGTTCGCCGCCGACTACGACCTGGTGTGGTGGATCGACGCCGAGCAGCCGGTGCTCATCCCCGACCAGTTGGCCGTCCTCGCCGCTCGGCTGGACGTGCCGGCCGGGACCACGGTCGCCGACACGGTGGACCGGCTGCTCGCGGAGTTGCGTCATCGGACCCGCTGGCTGCTGGTCTTCGACAACGCCGAGCGGCCGGCCGACGTCGCCGATCTCCGGCCCGGCGGGCCAGGACACGTGCTCATCACCTCCCGCTCCCCCGGCTGGGGCGCCCTCGGCGGGCGGCTGGAGGTCGACGTGCTGGCCCGAACCGAGACCATCGCGCTGTTGCGGGCCCGGATCCCGGGGCTGGACGACGAGTCGGCCGACGCCCTCGCCGCCGAACTCGGCGACCTGCCGCTGGCCGCGGCGCAGGCCGCCGCCTACCTGGAGCAGACCGCGCTACCGGCGGCGGACTACCTGCGCCGTTTCCGCGCCCACCGCGCCGATCTGCTCCACCGCGGTGAGGTGGTGGGCTATGCCGGGCGGCTCGACACCACCTGGGAGCTGTCGCTGGAGCGGCTGCGCCACGAGGACCCGGCCGCCGTGCAGCTGCTGCAGCTGGCCGCCCACCTGGCGCCCGAACCCGTCCCCCTGACCCTCTTCGGCGACCACCCGGAGCTGCTGGACGAGCCGCTGCGCAGCGCCGCCGCCGACCCCGACGCCCTGGCCGACACCGTCGGGGCGCTGGTCGGGTACTCCCTGGCCCGCCGCTCCCCCGACGGCTTCCAGGTGCACCGGCTCGTGCAGGCGGTCATCCGCCGCCAGCTGCCCGCCGAGCGGCTGCAGACCACCACGCACCACGTGGTCGCGCTGCTCGCCGCCGCCTCCCCGGGCGACCCGGAGGATCCGGTCAGCCGGGCGGCCTACGCCCGGCTCGCCGCGCACGTACTGGCCACCGCCCCACTGAGTGCTCACCATCCCGGCGGCCGACGACTGGCCCTGGACCTCAGCCGCCACCTGCAAGCACGCGGAGACAGCTCCGGCAGCCGAGCCGTCGCCGAGCAGCTGCTCGACCACTGGCGGCAGGAGCTCGGCCCGGACCACCCCGACACGCTGAGCGCCGCCAGCAGCCTCACCCGTGCCCTGGTCCAGCTGGGCGAGGTGGAGCCGGGCCGCGCCCTGGCCGAGGACGCCCTGCGGCGCTGCCGCCGGGTGCTGGGCCCGGACCACCCCACCACCCTGCACGCGGCGACCGTCCTCGCCCACGCCCTGCTCGGGCTGGGGAAGGTGGGGTCGGCCCGTCCCCTGGCCGAGGACGCCCTGCGGCGCTGCCGCCGGGTGCTGGGCCCGGACCACCCCACCACCCTGCACGCGGCGACCGTCCTGGCCCGCGCTCTGGTCGAGGTGGGCGACGTCGGGCCCGCCCGTGCCCTGGGCGAGGACACCCTGCGGCGCTGCCGCCGGGTGCTGGGCCCGGACCACCCCACCACCCTGCACGCGGCGACCGTCCTGGCCCGCGCTCTGGTCGAGGTGGGCGACGTCGGGCCCGCCCGTGCCCTGGGCGAGGACACCCTGCGGCGCTGCCGCCGGGTGCTGGGCCCGGACCACCCCACCACCCTGCACGCGGCGACCGTCCTGGCCCGCGCTCTGGTCGAGGTGGGCGACGTCGGGCCCGCCCGTGCCCTGGGCGAGGACACCCTGCGGCGCTGCCGCCGGGTGCTGGGCCCGGACCAGGCGAGGACCCTGTGGTCGGCCGCCGCCCTGACCCTCGCCCTGGTCCAACTCGGCGAGGTCGAGCCCGCCCGCACCCTCGGCCAGGACACCCTCCGGCGCTGCCGCCGGGCGCTGGGCAGGGACCACGCGACGACCCTGTTGGCGGCCGCCGCCCTGACCCTCGCCCTGGCCCGGCTCGGCGAGGTCGAGCCCGCCCGCACCCTCGGCCAGGACACCCTCGGACGCTGTCACCGGGTGCTCGACCCGGACCACGTGATCGCCTTGTGGGCGGCGACCGCCCTGACCGTCGCCCTGGCCCGGCTCGGCGACGCCGAGCCCGCCGGCACCCTGGGTCAGGCCACCCTGCAGCGCTGTTGCCGGGTGCTCGGCCCGGACCACCCGACCACCCCGTACCTCACCGAGGCCGCCAGCGCTGCCCCCCGTCCCCGCACCGAGCCCTGAGTCGGGGAGCTGCTCGCCCCCGCCCCGGCGACCGCGAGGCAGGACGGAGCCTCGAGGTCCAGGAGCAGGTCGTGGCGTCGTCCCGACGGGGCTCGACGCCGACCGCAACCACTCCGCAAGCCGACCGCTATCGGGAGCAGCGACCGTCCTGTCGTCGGGCTGGGCCCCGACGACGGAGGTCCCGGGCCGGAGCGAGAGACCCCTCACGCCACTCCTCGCGACCTCCGTCTCCGGACCGTTGCGGACCGCGACCGGTCCGACGACGCGGAAGGAGCGAGAGCATGACCGAGGGAGTTCGCACCCCGGACCTGCACCCGGGGCGGGCGGGTCTGCAACCACCCGGGGTGCCGGTGCGCACGATGGAGCGGGTCACGGCCGGCGTGGCGGAGCTCGAGGCCGACGTGCGGGGGTCGGGGGACGCGGTCGTGTTCATCCACGGCCTCGGCGTGGCGGACACCTTCGCACCCGTGGTCGAGGAGCTGGCGTCCGCCGGCACCCACCGGCTCATCCGCTACCGCCGCCGTGGTTACGGCGGGAGCGGTCCCCGGCAGGGTCGCCGCACCTCGATCGAGGAGCACGCCGCCGACTGCGTGGCCCTGCTGGCGGCGCTCGGTGTTCCGAGAGCGCACCTCGTGGGCCACTCCTACGGCGGCTGCGTGGCCCTGCAGGCGGCCGTCGACCACCCGGAGGTGGTGAGCAGTCTGGTCCTGCTCGAACCCGCGGTGTTCCGCGAGCCCGACAAAGGACCCCTGCGGAGCGAGCTGGGTCGCTTCGTCGCGCTGCACCGGGCCGGCGACGACGCCGCAGCGGTCGACGGCTTCTGGTCGTTCGTGGGTGGCCCGGACTGGCGGGAGGACATGAGCCGCACGGTCCCTGGCGCGCCGGAGCAGGCGGTGGTCGACGCGGCCGCCGCGTTCGACTCCGACGTCCCCTCGGCTCCCGCGTGGCGGTTCGGAGCGGAACAGGCGGCGGCCGTCGTCCGTCCGGCGCTCCACGTCCTCGGGTCCGGCACCCTGCCGGTGTTCCGTGCGGGTGCCGAGCTGCTGTGCTCGTGGCTGCCACGGGTGGAGCGGGCGACGCTGCCCGACGCGAACCACCTGCTGCACGTGCAGCAGCCGGAGCGCGCAGCCGCGCTCATCGCCGACTTCGTCACGCGGGTCTGAGCACCCGCACCGCCGCGACCTGCCAGCCGGCTCAGGTGCCCCCGTCGAGACAGGGCAGTGGCGGACGCGGTCCTGCCCAGCCGGGACCACCCACTCGCGCAGAGGACCGCCGGTGCGACGTCCGCGCTCCTGAGCCACCTCTCGCGTCGCCCGGCGAACAGGCGGCGCACACAGACCCTCGGATCGAACAGGAGAACCCGCCGTGGCAGACATCCTGGGCATCGGCCTGACGCACTACCCGCCGCTGATCGGGACCGACGAGGACATGGCCGACGTCCTGCGGTGGACGTTGTCCGATCCCGACATCCCGGCCGAGCGCAAGGAGCCGACGTCGTGGCCGGAGTTGATGCGCACCGAGTGGGGCGCCGACGGAGGCACGGCCGCGGCGGCCCGGCACCGCGCCGCGCTGTGCGCGGGTCTCGCCCGCTGCCGGGCTGCGCTGGACGCGTTCGCCCCGGACGTCGTGGTGGTCTGGGGCGACGACCAGTACGAGATCTTCCGGGAGGAACTCGTCCCGGCGTTCTGCGTGCTGGCCTACGACGACCTGGAGGTCCGGCCGTTGGCCAGGTCGGCCGCCCGCGGCAAGCCCAACGCCTGGGGTCTCCCCGGCGATCTGACCCTCACCGTGCGCGGCGCGCCCGACATCGGCCGCGAGATCGCCGCGGCCCTGCTCGAGGCCGGCTTCGACGTGGCCTACGCCTACCGCAAGCCCGCAGACGCCCCGTTCCCGCACGCCTTCGTCAACACCCAGCTCTTCCTCGACTACGAGCACGCCGGCACCCGGTTCCCCTATCCCGTGGTGCCGATCGCGGTGAACTGCTACGGCCGGCACGTGATCGCCCGCAAGGGCGGCAGGGTCCGCTGCGCCGACATCGCGGGCGAGCGACTCGACCCGCCAGGTCCCAGCCCAGCCCGCTGCTACGCGCTCGGTGGTGCACTGGCCGCCGCGCTGCGCGACGGGCCGCATCGAGTGGCACTCGTGGCGTCGTCGAGCTGGTCGCACGCCTTCCTCGTGGACGAGAACTGGCACCTGCGCCCGGACACGGCCGCCGACCGGGAGCTCTACGCCGCACTGGCAGCCGGCGACTACGGCTCCTGGCTCGAGGTCACCACGGAGGACGTCGTCGCCGCCGGCCAGCACGAGGTGCTCAACTGGTTCTGCCTGCTGGGGGCGATGGCCGAGCTGGGCTGCACGCCGAGCTGGTCCACCTTCGTCGAGACGGACGTCTTCAACTCCAACAAGTGCTTCGCGGTGTTCGACCGACCTCAGTGAGGGGCTGCCCACTCCTGGAGCAGCGCCGCGGAGCGGTCGGCGGCTCCCCCCGGGCGGGGTGCACGTGCCGGCGGACGGGGAGCGGGAGCGCGGCCGCGGGCGTCGTCACGGGAGTGGAGTCGCGGCTGCGTCGCCCCGCTCGGCGATGACGGCGTCCGCCCCGGTCGCCGCCGCGATGCTGACGCCGTCCGCCACGGCCTGCCGCCATGCCATCTCCCGCTGCTCGACCGCACGGGTCATGGCGATGACGGTGTCGAGGTGTTCCCGCGGGACGACGACGACGCCGCTGGCGTCCCCGCGGACCACGTCACCGGGACGCACCACGACCCCGCCGACCTGCACCGGGACGTTGATGGCCCCCGGCCCCTCGTTGGACCCCGTGGCGGGATGGGTGCCGCGGGCGAACGTCGGGAGGCCGACCTCGTCGATCCCCTCGACGTCGCGCACCGCCCCGTCGACGACGACGCCCACGACGCCTCTCCTGGCGAGGGCTCCCGCGACGATGTCGCCGAGGACGGCGGCGTCCGCCCTGCCACCACCGTCGACGGCGACCACGTCGCCGGGGCGGGTCAGGTCGGGCATCTTGAGCACGAAGAGGATGTCCCCCGGCTTGGTCCAGACCGTGACCGCGGGGCCGCAGAACTCCGCTCCCCCGGCGATCCGGCCGAGCCCGGGCCCGACCACCCCCACCGGGCCACCGCAGTCGGCGATCTGGGTGGTGGCGAACCCCGCCAGGGCCGTGACCGCCTCGGCCGGCGGGCGCTCGATCGCCTCGACCACCGTCCACTGCTGCGCGTGCCACCTGCTCATGCCACGTCCTCCGACTGCGCGGTGTCGATGGTCCCCGGGGCCGCCGGACTGCCCGGGACGGTCAGCCCCACGGCGGTGGTCGTCATCGTCGGTGCCTCCCTCTCGTCAGGCCCGCGCTGCCCCGGCCGTGGCCCGGCGGACCTCCGAGGCGGTGGCGAGCGGCCGGCCCGCCCGCTGCACGGCGCGGCAGGCCTCGGCGACCATCTCCGCATTCGTCCTGGTGCAGCCGAGGGGTGCGTCCTCCAGCCCGACCCGCAGGTGGCCGCCGCGCGCCATGGCGACGTCCCAGAGCCCGTCGAGCTCGACGCCGAGACCGGCGATCATCCAGGGTGCCCCGGGATCCGACGCGTCGAGCAGGCGCAGGTAGCCGTCCAGCGCCCACTCGGTGGGCGGCAGGCCGAAGGTGAACGCCGTCGAGAACATCAACCGGTAGACCGGGCTCGGCGAGCCGGGGACGGCGGCACGCAGGGCCGCGCCGGTGCGCAGGAAGCCCGGCTCGTAGACGGCGTAGCTGGGCACCAGGCCGTGCTCGCCGCACAGCTCCAGCCCGGTGCGCACGTCCGAGGCCGAATTGGCGTAGAGGAAGCCGTCCTCGCCGTCGCGCAGCTCCGCGAAGGTCGCCAGGGTGACCGATCCGGGGTCCACGACGCTCCACTCGACCAGGCCGGCCCGGCCCAACCGCTCCACCACCTCGTAGCGCGCCCGGGCCTCGGCCCGTCCCTGCGACGGGCGCGCGCCCATCGGCACGGTGGGGTAGCAGATGACGTCGCGGCGGCTGCGGACCGCCTCGAAGACCGGTGCGTAGAGGTCGTACGCCTCGCTCGGACGGCCGGAGCCCTCGTCGTAGGCGTGCAGGTGGACGATCGCCGCTCCGGCGTCCGCGCAGGCGACCGCCTGCTCGACGATCTCCGCCCGGGTCACCGGGATCCCCGGCTGCCGCTGCCGGGTCCACGGACCGTTCAGCGCCGCCTCCAGCCACACCCCCTCGGCCATGGCACCTCCACCGTGTTCGGCAGCCGTCGGGCCTCAGTGTCGGCGGGCCGGCCGCGGCCCGCACGGTCGCCGGGCCCCGCCGCGGCCGCTCCAGCGCATCGCCGGGCCGGGGCACGCCACGGGCACGTCGGGTCAGCCGTGGTGCGCCGCGCGGTGCCGGGCGAGCACGTCGAGGCCGAAGTCGGAGCCGGGATCGCGCCACACGGAGTGCGCGTGGTTGGCGCCGCGCTGCGTGTTGTCCCACTCGACCAGCAGGCGCGGTCCCTGCACGCGGTAGTAGTGCGGCGCCCCGGGGGTCGTCGGACCGGCCCAGGCGACGTGGACGGCGTCGAGCGCGGCCTCGTCGTCGTAGCGACGCACCGGGGACACCTCGGGCGGCACGCGCTCGAGGTAGGTCCCCAGGAGTGCCCGCAGCATCCCGCGCTGCTCGGCGTCCAGCTCGGACGCCGGCACGCCCCGCGGCTCGGCGGTGTACTCGACGGCCGCGTGGTCGGCGTCCTCGTAGCCGGCGGCCTCGTCGATCGCGTCGCTCAGGGCCTGCAGCTTGGCCTGCTCGCCGGCGTCCGGGAACCGCTCGTCCCGCCAGATGCCGGCGAGCGGGACGACCCGGTCCCCCGGGGACACGACGGTGCGGTTGGCGGTGACCAGGTCCGGCGGGGCCTTCGGCAGCAGCACGGCACGGGTCGCGAGCTCCGGTGGCAACGAGCGGACCAGGTCCCGCGCGAGGTCCTCGACGCGGGCCAGCGGCCGGTTGACCGCACCGCCGAGCAACGGCGACGTGGCGGGGTCGGCACCGAGGAAGCACGGCGTCGTCGCGACGAGCGCGCCGTCCACGACCAGGTTGTTCAGCGAGACGTGGTGTCCTCCGAACCGCCAGCCCCACACCCCGCTGCCGCCCGGCTCGCCGAAGACGCGCAGGTAGTACAGGCCGGGGTCGCGGCCGCGCTCCCGGTCGAACCGGGTGACGAAGCCCTCGACCTGGTCGAGCACGTTCTCCAGGCCGATGATCGTCGCCACCGTGACGTAGCCGGGCGTGGACAACCCCGTGGCGACGAGCCGCATCGCCGCCCGCTGCTGGGCCGGCTGCTGGGCGTGGAAGGTCAGGCCGCCGTGGTCGGTGGGGGTGTAGAACCAGCGCCGGCGCTCGGCGTCCGAGGGGTCGTCCCCCGGCGCCGCCCCGACGGCGATCCGTCGCTGCTCGGCGTCCAGGCCGTCCAACCAGGCGCCGGCCGCCTCGGCCATCCGGTGCGCCACGTCGTGAGCGGGGACGCCGTCGGCCACGCTCCCAGCAGCAGTCACGGCCGCAATCTAGCCCCGCGACCCGTCAGCCCGCCGCAGCAGCGGCGCTGCTCCGTCCCGGCCTGCGGCGTCGGCGTCCCGGCCCTAAGGTCGACCACCTCTCGCCCTGCCAGCGGCCACCGGATCCCTCGGAGGTGACCCGTGCCCACTCCCACTGATGATCGGCGCGACCTGCTCACCGTCATCGCCTCCATGCGTGCGGCCCCTGGCAAGCGGGACGAGCTGCGCGCGGCGCTGGAGGCGCTGGTCGAGCCCACCAGCAGGGAGCAGGGGTACGTCAACTACGACCTGCACCAGAGCATCGAGGACCCCGACCGCTTCTTCTTCTACGAGAACTGGGAGTCCGGCACCGACCTGGACGCCCACCTGGACGCGCCGCACCTCCGCGACTTCGCCGCCCGGATCCCCGAGCTGCTCGACGACAGCGGGCTGTCGGTCAACCGCGTGCGCCGCATCGCCTGACCGGCAGCCCGGGCGGCGAGCCCGGCGCTGGGCGCATGGTCGCGCCCGGCTGGACAGGGCACCATCCCGGCGTGGACTTCGCCCAGGCGCAGCAGGTCTTCCTCGCTCCCCCGGACTCCGAACGGCCTCCTGCCGGGGTCCCCGACACCCCCGCCCGCAGGCTGCGCGACGCCGCGGAGCCGATCGCGACCATCAGCATCTGGGGCCGGCAGCTCAACGAGCGGCTGTCCGCCCTGGGGCTGGACTTCCTCACCGGCTACGTCTGGGCGCGAGCCGCGCCGATGGGCGAGCCGACCGCTCCCGTGGTCGTCGCGGCCTTCGGCGTCTTCGAGCCGGGGCTCGTCACCGGGCTCTACGCGGAGGCGCGCAGCAGGGCCAGCCGCGACGCCGTGCTCGCCGCACGTGAGCGGGGAGCGGTGGAGTCCCTGCGCGCACTGCTCCCGGACGCCGACGTGACGGACGCGGCCGCTGCGCTGCGCCGCGGCACCGACGTCGCCGCGCGGCACCTGGTCGGCCGCCCGCTCTTCGCCGGCCTCGTGTCGCTGCCCTGGCCGGAGGACCCCCTCGGCCAGCTCTGGCACGCCGCGGTGATGCTGCGCGAGTACCGGGGGGACGTCCACCTGGCCGCCGGCGTCGCCGCGGACCTCACCGGCGTGCAGATGAACCTGATGACCGAGTACTGGGTCGGCTGGGCGCACACCGAGTACGCGGGCACCCGCGGTTGGTCGGCCGAGGCGATGGCCGAGGCGGACGCCGACCTCGTGCGGCGCGGGCTGGTCGCCGACGGGGCGCTGACCGAGCGGGGACGGCGGCTGCGCGACGGCATCGAGCAGCAGACCGAGGCCGCACTCGCGCCGGTCCTGGACGCGATCGGCCCCGAGCTGCCGACGCTCACCCGGCAGCTCGACGAGTGGTCGGCGGCGATCGTCACCGGCGGCGCGGCTCCGCCCGACGTCTACAAGCGGATCAGCGGCTGATCCGCGGCACCCGGCGCCGCCGCGCTGGAGGACGGCCCGGCGCGCCGGGGTCGACCGGCATCCGGGCAGACGGCGACCGTGGTGCGCCGGGTCCCGTCCCGCTACGTTCCCGGCCATGGCGCCGTCGAGCAGGCCGGATGCGGTGGCCGACCCGGCGCCGCTGCCCACCGCCGAGCTGCACCTGCACATCGAGGGCACGCTGGAGCCCGAGCTGGCGTTGTCGCTGGCCGCCCGCAACCGCGTGCCGCTGCGCTTCGCCGGCCTGGACGAGCTGCGGCGCGCCTACGACTTCCGCGACCTGCAGTCCTTCCTCGACCTGTACTACGAGCTCACCGCCGTCCTCCGGCAGCCGCAGGACTACACCGACCTCGCTGAGGCCTACCTGGCCCGGGCGGCCGCGCAGGGGGTGCGGCACGCCGAGGTGTTCTTCGACCCGCAGGCACACCTGGCCCGCGGGGTCCCGCTCGAGGCCGTCCTGGAAGGCCTGGACGAGGCGTGCCGCGGCGGCGAGGAGCGGCACGGGGTCACCGTTCGACTGATCGCCTGCTTCCTCCGCGACCGCGATCCGGCCGAGGCCGAGAAACTGCTGCCGCGACTGCTGCCGTACCGCGACCTGGTGATCGGCGTCGGACTCGACAGCGCGGAACTCGGCCGGCCACCCGAGCTGTTCGAGCGGGTCTTCGCCCGTGCCGCCGACGAGGGCCTGCGCCGCGTGGCGCACGCCGGTGAGGAGGGCCCGCCCGACTACGTCCGGTCGGCGCTGGACAGGCTCGGGGTGGAGCGGATCGACCACGGCATCCGCAGCCTGGAGGACGACGCGTTGGTGGCCCGGCTGCGTGAGGAACAGGTGCCGCTGACCGTGTGCCCGCTGTCCAACGTGGCCCTGCGCTGCGTCCACCGGCTCGTCGAGCACCCGCTGCGCCGGATGCTCGACGAGGGCCTGGTCGCCACGGTCAACTCCGACGACCCGGCCTACTTCGGCGGCTACCTCCACGACAACGTCGTCGCCGCCTCGCGCGCCCTGGGACTCACCCCCGAGCACCGGCGCCGGCTGGCCGAGAACAGCTTCCGCGCGAGCTTCCTGCCCGAGGCGGACAAGGCGCAGCACCTGGCCGCCCTGGCGGCGAGCCGGCCCTGACGGCGTCGCCCTCGTGGTGCACGTGGCGGACCCGCCGCCCTCTCCTGCCCCCTGAGGTGGGTCACCACTCGGGCCGTGCACGCTCCTCGATCCGTCCTGCGCCCCACTCGCCCGCTCGCGAGCTCGCACGAGCCCTCACCGCTGTCGGCTCCGGTACCGGCCCGGCGTGACGCCGACCCGCTTCTTGAACTCGCGGGTCAGGTGCGGCTGATCGGCGAAACCGCAGTTCGCTGCGATGTCGAGGAGGGAGGTACCGGTGCGTTCCAGCAGTGTGCGGGCGCGCTCCACACGCTGCTGCAGGACGAATGCGTGCGGGGTCGTGCCGATCGTCGTGCGGAACTTTCGGGTGAAGTGGAAGCGGCTCAGCCCGGCGACGGCGGCGAGGTCGTCCAGGGAGATGGTCTCGGCGAGGTGGTCGTGGATGTAGTCGCGGACCTCACGGTCCTGCGCGAAGGTGAGCCCGTCGGAGCCGCCGGTCTCCCGGAAGAGGACGTGCGCGTGATTGCGCAGGAGCTGCACGGCGAGCTGGCAGGACAGCGAGTCGACCATCAGCTTGCTGCCGGCGGCGCCCTGGGCGGCTTCCCGGGCGATCTGCATGACGGTGCGGTGGATCGCCGGGTCGCCGGCCTTGACGGTGTCGTGCAGCTCGATGTCGTCCACGTCCCGCTCGTACATCTGGCGACACGTCGCGGCGAGCTCGGCGTGGGTCAGGTAGACGTGCACGACCTCGATGTCCCGGGGCCACACCCAGTGGGATCCGGCGGCGCGGGTGAGCAGCGAGACGTCGCCCGGGCGCAGGTCCTCGGCCGCCCAGCTCGCGCGCACGCACCGGCGCATCGGGGTGGTGCCCCGCCGGTAGGCGACGATCGTGTAGTCGCGCAGTGGCGGCACGACGACGTCCGACGGCCCGTAGCGGTACCCGCGGACCGACAACCCGTCCCAGCCGACGTCGGGACTGTGGACGGTCAGCCGTCCGGGCACCCAGGCCGGCAGCTGGTCGGGGGCTATCAACTGCTGCGCCATGGTGGGCCTCCCGGTCCGCCCGGCATCGACGCCGACGACCTGCTCAGAGAGTAGGTCCGGGAACGCAGGTCACGACAGTCGCCGATCCGCTGCCCCGTCGGGCAGCCGACGTGCGGCCCGCTCCCCCGCACGTTCCTTCAAACCGGGCCACCCGGGCTTCAAGCCCTGGCCGGGGATCGAGGGGCATGGTCGTGGCATGCCCCTCACCCGCGTCCGTACCGGTGTCGGCCTGCACCACGAGATCACCGGGGAGGGAGAGCCGCTCCTGATGGTCATGGGGACGTCGGGGGCGATCGGGCTGTGGGCGGAGGCGGTCCCGCGCCTCGCCGAGCGGTTCCGGGTCATCGCCTTCGACAACCGAGGACTCGGCGGCAGCGAACGCGGCGAGGGACCCATCACCGCAGCGTCCATGGCCGAGGACGCGTCGGCCCTGCTGGAGGCCCTGGAGGTGCCGAAGGCGCACGTCCTCGGCTGGTCGCTCGGCTCGGCGGTGGCCCAGGAGATGGCGCTCGCCCACCCGCAGCAGGTCGCCACAGCCGTCCTCTACGCCACGTGGGGCCGCTGCGACGGCTTCCAGCGCAGCGTCTTCACCGCCCTGCGGCACCCCTACGCGACCCGCGACATGGAGGCAGCGCTGACGGCCGCCGGACTCGCCTTCTCACCGCAGATCCTCGACCACCCCGACTTCCTGCAGCTCCTGGAACCGATGGCGCCCTTCTTCCCGCAGGACGAGGAGCAGATGGCGGTCACGACGGAGCAGTGGGACGCGGACCTGGCACACGACACGCTCGACCGGCTCGGCGGCATCACCGCGCCCACCCTGGTCGTCGTGGGTGAGCAGGACCTGCTCACCCCACCGTGGCAGGCCGAGGCGGTGGCCGACCGGATCCCCGGCGCTCGCTACGAACTGCTCACCGGGCCCGGCTCGAGCCACTGCCTGCACCTGGAACGGCCGGAGGACCTGGTGGGCGTCGTCAACGACTTCCTCACCGAGCACCCCCTCGAGGACTGACAGCCGCCCCGTCCGGCGACGCAGACGCCCACCGCCGAGATCGAGGGCACCCATCCAGCAGTGGACCCGCTCCGCACGAGCACGACACAGAAGGGGAACCCATGGACACCGAGGTCTACGAGGTCGCCATCCTGGGAGCCGGCCTGGCCGGGCTGGGCATGGGCATGAAGCTCAAGATGGCCGGCGAGGAGTCCTTCGTCATCCTGGAGAAGGAGGACCGCGTCGGCGGCACCTGGCGGGACAACAGCTATCCCGGCGCCAGCTGCGACGTGCAGTCACACCTCTACTGGTTCTCCTTCGACGACCAGCCGGACTGGAGCCGGGTCTTCGCCCTGCAGCCGGAGATCCAGGCCAACATCGAGCGGCTGGTCGCCCGGCGCGGCCTGAACCACCACATCCGGCTGAACGCCGAGGTGACCGAGGCGGTGTGGCTGGAGGACAGCGGGCACTGGCTCATCACCACCCTCACCGGAGAGCAGGTGCGGTCGCGGGCGTTCGTGGCGGCGTGGGGGCAGCTGAACCGGCCCAGCTTCAAGGGCATCGAGGGCCGGGAGCACTTCGACGGCATCTCGTGGCACTCGGCGAGGTGGCGGCACGACGTCGACCTGACGGGCAAGCGGGTGGCCAGCATCGGCAACGGCGCCAGCGCCGTCCAGTTCATCCCCGAGGTCGCCGAGGTCGCCGGGCACCTGTCGGTGTTCCAGCGGACGCCGAACTACTGCGTCCCCCGGCTGGACCGCCCCTACACCGAGGAGGAGCGGCGGATGTTCCTCGAGGACCCGGCCAAGCTGCGGGAGAGCCGCGACGGGTTCTACTGGGAGCACGAGGGCTGGATCGGGGCGATGAAGCTGGAGGACAACCCGGTCGCCCAGGAGTTCACCCGGCTCGCCCGAGAACACCTGGAGTCCCAGGTCCCCGACCCCGAGCTGCGCGAGAAGCTCTGGCCGAAGTACCCGATCGGCTGCAAGCGGCTGCTGATCGCCGACACCTTCTACCCGGCGCTCATGCGCGACAACGTCGACCTGGTCACCGAGCGGATCGACCGCATCGAGGCCGCCGGGGTCCGGACGGCCGACGGCCGGCTGCACGAGATGGACGTGATCATCTACGCCACCGGTTTCGAGACGCTGTCGTTCATCGGCCACGTCGAGATCATCGGCCGCTCCCCGAGGAGCTGGCCGCCGCGACGCGGCGAGGGCGTCTCACTCCGGGATGCATGGCGGGAGGCTCCAGAGGCCTACCTCGGGATGACCGTGTCCGGGTTCCCCAACCTCTTCATCCTGTACGGCCCGAACACCAACCTCGGCCACAACTCGATCATCGCGATGCTCGAGTGCCAGTTCGACTACGTGCTCAAGGCCGTTCAGGCCGCCCAGCAGAAGGGTGCTGCACTGGACCTGAAGCCCGAGGTGCTCGAGCACTACAACGCGCAGTTGCAGGACGAGCTCCGGAACAGCTCCTTCGCCGGGAACTGCAACAGCTGGTACAAGACGCCGGACGGCCGCATCACGAACAACTGGTCCGGCAGCGTCGAGGACTACCGGGCGCGCACCGCCGACCTCGACCTCAGCGACTACGAACTGGTGCCCGCAACCGCCTGACCGGGAGCCGTGCCGCTCGGTCCGGCACTCCCGGAACCGAGCGGCACGGCCCCGGCGTGGACGACGGCGTCCGGCGTGGTCCTGGTACGCGTCGGCGGGCCCCACCTCCGCCCGTGCGCAGAGCTGTCAGGTGTCAGTCCTCGAACAGCTCCCCGAGAGCGCCGTCGATGAACTCCTGGTCCTCCGGGTTGAACGGAGCCAGGTGTCCTCGGATCGTCGGGATGGGGCGGGATTCCGCGCCCGGGATGTGTTCGGCCTCGTACCCGCCGTCCACCGGCGGGGAGTACGAGTCCGTCCCGGGACGGCCAGGCACTCCGGGAGGTCGTGGCCGCCGGACGGCGTGCGGCCGAGGGACCGTGGACGTCGGCTCCTGACTCTGTCGGCGGCGGAGAACAGGCGCCGAGGCCCCGGGGCTCACCGCCCAGGCGTGAGGCTCCGCTACTGCGCGGCCGCGGTCTCCACCTCCGGCGTGGTCCCGGCCCGCTCGTCCTCGAACTGCTCGGCCGCCGGCTGTGTGCGCAGCGGCATCATGGGGCCATCGCCCGCCGGGTCGAGCACGTCCTGCTCGAACCACCCGTAGCGGCCGCTCAGCACCTGCTGGGCCACCTCGTACTGCGCCGCGTCGTCGTTGGCCCACAGCTCCGTGAACAGCCGGTCGGCCCGACGCCGGGCCTGGCAGCAGAACAGGTCGGCCAGCTCGAAGGCCTCCTGCCTGCGTCGGGGGTCCCCGCGCGCGACGGTGTCCGCGTAGACGCACGCGCACGCCATGGCGTAGAGCTCTGCGCCGATGTCGACGATCCGGCCGAGCAGGTGGCCCTTCTGCTCGAGGCGCGCCTGGTAGCGGGCCATCGCGTAGAAGGTCGACCGCGCGACCTTGCGCGAGTGGCGCTCGACGTAGCGCAGGTGTCCGGCCAGGTCCCCGAACTCGGAGAAGGAGCGTGGACGCTGGCCGGCGCCCGTCATCAGCGTCGGGAACCACGAGGCGTAGAAAGCGGCGGCCCTCGCGGCGGCCCTCGCCCTGCCGGCCAGGCCGGAGTCGCCGAACACCACGTCGCCCGCGACCTTCAGGTGCCGGTCGACCGCCTCACGGGCGATCAGCAGGTGCATGATCTCCGTCGAGCCCTCGAAGATGCGGTTGATGCGCATGTCGCGCAGCATCTGCTCGGCCGGCACCGGCTTCTCGCCGCGTCGGGCGAGGGAC
This sequence comes from Geodermatophilus siccatus, assembly GCF_900103785.1. Lineage (GTDB taxonomy): Bacteria > Actinomycetota > Actinomycetes > Mycobacteriales > Geodermatophilaceae > Geodermatophilus > Geodermatophilus siccatus. The sequence goes on from NZ_FNHE01000002.1 coordinate 336,516, forward strand.
TCGGCGGTCTCGTAGGCGCGGCCGCCGCGGATCTGGACCATCTCGTCCACGGCGATCCAGCCGAGCTCCGACCCGTAGAGCTTCGCGAGCGCGGCCTCGATGCGGATGTCGTTGCGCTTGTCGTCGGCCAGGCGACTCGACACGTCGAGCATCGCCTCCAGGCCGAAGGCGGTGCCCGTCAGCCAGGCGAGCTTCTGCGCGATCGCGTCGTGCTCGCCGATGGGCTTGCCCCACTGCGTGCGCTCGGCCGCCCACTCGCGTGCGATCTTCAGCGAGTACTTGACCGCCGACAGGCAGAACGCCGGCAGCGACAGGCGGCCGGTGTTGAGCGTGGTGAGCGCGATCCGCAGACCCTTGCCCTCGCCGCCGACGACGTCCGAGTTCGGGACGAAGACGTCGTCGAAGCGCGTCACCGAGTTCTCGATGCCCCTGAGCCCCATGAACTCGTTGCGGTGCTCGACGGTGATGCCGTCCCGGTGGTACGGGCAGATGAAGGCGGTGATGCCGCCCGGGTGGCCGTCTGACTTCGGGACGACGGCCATGACCACCACGACGTCGGCGATCGCGCCGTTGGTCGCCCACAACTTCGTGCCGCTGATCCGGTAACCCGTGCCGTCCTCGGTCGGGATCGCGGTCGTGCTCATGCGCGCTGGGTCGGAGCCGACGTCCGGCTCGGTGAGCAGGAACGCCGAGACGTGGTCCTCGGCGAGCTTGGGCAGCCACTCGCGCTTCTGCTCCTCCGAGCCGAACAGACGCAGCGGCTCGGGGAGGCCGATCGACTGGTGCGCGGACAGCAAGGTCGAGATCGACGAGTGCCACGTCCCCGCCATGGCGAGCGCCTTGTTGTAGTGGACCTGACTCAGCCCCAGCCCGCCGTACTCCTCGGGGATCTTCATGCCGAGGGCGCCGAGGTCCGCGAGGCCCCGGATGACGTCCGCGGGGATCCTCGCCTCGCGCTCGATCCGCTGCCGGTCGACGCGCTCCGTGAGGAAGACGCGGAGGCGCTCGAGGAATGCCTCCCCCTTCCTGACCTGGGCCTGATCGAGCTCGGGCTGCGGGTGGATCAGGTCCAGGCGGAACCTGCCGAGGAAGAGCTCCTTGCCGAACGACGGCCTGGTCCACTCCGTCTCGCGGCTGGCCTCGGCGACCTGCTTCGACTGCTCGTACGACGGACTCGACGCCATGAGTGAGGATCGCCCGCCACCTTCCCGCCCGGCAACAGGCGACGGCGCAGCGCAGAACCGCCCCGAGGCCGTGGCCATCGCGGTCGTGGCGCGCTGCTCCGCGGGCCTGTACCCGCTGCCGACGCCCGGCCCCCCTACGCCGCGGCGAGGACGGGGCGGCGCGGCGGCGTCGGTCGCACGTGGGCAGGTGGCGCGCTGTGCCCCGGCCGCCCGTCCGGCGGGTGCGGCGGGACGACCGACGGACGAGACTGACCGATCAGGCGACCGTCCAGCAGGGGAGTTCTCGATGATGACCGTGGTGACGACCACCCGGCTGCGTCCGGGCGGGGAGGACGAGTGGGACGCGGCCGTGCGGAACCGGTTCGAGTCCGCGCAGGACCGGCCGGGTTGGGTCTCGGGACAGCTGCTCACCCCGACGGAGGAACCCCACACACGGGTCATCGTCGGCACCTGGCAGAGCCGGGACGACTGGGAGGCCTGGCACCACGACCCCGCGTTCCTCGAACAGCGGTCGACGCTCGAGCGGCTCGAGGAGCAGAGCCGGACGGAGTGGTTCGAGGTCGTCGCGGACGCACGTCACCGCTGACCCGCCCGGTCCCCCCGGCCCCCGGTGGAGGACTCCGGGCGGACGCCACCAGCGCCGACTACGACGGCTCGCTCCCGGTCGCGCCGGCCACGTCGGGGCTCCGCGGCACACCGGCCCTCCGCACGCCGCGCGCCGGCTGAGCCGCGGCGGAGGTCGTGGTGATCCAGGCGTCGATCGTCTCCCACCAGTGGTACAGCCAGTCGGTCAGCTGCGCCTCGTCCCGCGGCACCTCGGCGGCCGGGATGAACCACCAGCGCAGGTGCAGGGTCTTGTCCATGGGCAGGCTCCGCCACAGGTCGCGGACCGTGCTCAGGTGTTCCAGTCCGGTGTGCGCGACGAGGACGACGTCGGCGTGCGGGGCTGACTGCAGCGCCGCGACGACGCCACCTGGACGCGGCGGCAGCAGGTGCCGCATCGCCTCGGCCCGGCGCACCGCGGACACCAGCCCACGGTCGCGCAGTCGCTGGAGAGCCCGGACCTTGCGCCGCGGGGTGAAGTTGGCACCCTCGGGGAAGATCAGCAGCGCGTCCTCCTCCCCCAGGTCGCGGGCGAGGTCGGCGATGGCCTCCTCCGAGGTGTACCCCACCGCAGGGTCCGACGAGACGAAGTGGTTGGGCAGCCGGTTGAGGTAGACGTCGATCAACGGGTCCAGCTGCAGCACGTCCTTGAGCACGATCCGCGGCTGGCGCAGGTGGTCGCGGTTCATCAGCGTGTGCACGAGCAGGAACGAGTCGCCCGGACCGGCGTGCCGGGAGAGCACGACCATGGCGTTGGTCGACCCGGGCACCCCGTCGTCCAGCGGCGACCAGGACTCGCCGTCGGTGACCAGCCGCAGGGCGAACAGCCGCTGCGCCGCCCGCATCAGGGCGTCGAGCAGCAGGCGCAGCACGGTGTAGTGCGCCTGCCGGAACGCCGGGGTCCGAACGCGGCGGCCGAAGCCGCTGGCCACCCACAGCACCGCCGCGGCGACGAGCCCGGCGACCTCCAGCCCGAGGTACACCAGGCCGAAGCACAGCAGCCGCAGCGCGCGCAGCCGCCCGGGCAGGAACACCGAGGCGAGCACCGCGACCACCGCGAGCACGGGCAGCAGGACGACGGCGACCACCAGCGCGCCGACGAGCAGCGGACCGGCGACCCGGCGCACGCGGCGTGGGGGCAGCACCTCAGACCGCCCCGTCCCGGGACGCGGCGATCCGGCCGAGGTGCTCGCGGGCGGCGGCGTGCGCACGCTCGATCCGGGCGGGCACGGCGGAGAAGTCGCGGTAGCGCAGGTTGCCGGCGCCGGGCGGAGCCGGGTCCCCCGCGGGCAGCACGTGCACCGTGACGCCCGGCGGCAGCGCGGCGAGGTCGGCGGCGAACCGGTGCCGGCGGGCGATCTCGAAGGCGACCGCGGCCACCTCCCACGGCCGGGCCGGCGGGCGCAGCGGACGGTCGATCCGCCCGACGTGCAGCACGTAGACCGTGTCGGCGCCGAGCGCGACCGCCCGGCCCACGGGGATGCTGTGCACCAGTCCTCCGTCCAGGTAGTGCTCGCCGTCGATCTCCACCGGCGGCAGCAGCCCGGGGACGGCGCAGGAGGCGAGCACCGCGTCGACCAGGTCGCCGTCGGTGAACCAGTGCTCGGCGGCCCGCTCGATGCTGGCCGCGACGCACTGGAAGGGAACGCGCAGCTCGGCGAAGGTCCGCACCGGCAGGTGGGCCTCGAGCAGGTCCCGCAGGGGCTCGCGCGGGTGCAGGTGGGTGCGGGTCCGCGCCAGGGTGCCCAGACGGCCCAGCGCGGATCCGGCGAAGACCCGCCGGGAGGCCACCTCCCCCCACACGGCGCGCAACCGGTCGACCGCGCCCGGGGTGGGGTCTGCGGCGACGAGCGCCCCGTTGATCGCGCCCACCGACGTGCCCACGACCAGGTCGGGGCGCACGCCGTGCTCGAGCAGCGCCTGCAGCATCCCCACCTCGGCCGCGCCGAGCACTCCCCCGCCACCGAGGACGAATGCCGTGCTGCCCCGCCCGGCAGGCACCCGCGGCGAGGCCATGGCCGCATCGTGCCACCCACGGCAGGACGGGAGCAGCCCGACGGGGCGCCCGCTCCCGGCAGCCGGAGAGTGCGCGGGCGTCCGCGAGGCGGTGGACCGACGGCTCCGGCCTCGTCGACCGGCGCCCGGACCTTGTCGCGGCCGACGAGGCTCGGCAGACTCCGGCCCCTCGACGTGCCGAGACGACGAGGGGGCGGACGACGATGTCCGACGACCTTGCCTACGCCACCGCCACCGAGCTGGCTGCCCGCATCCGACGCCGTGACCTCTCCCCCGTCGAGGTCGTCGACGCCGTCATCGCCCGCATCGAGGCGCGGAACCCCAGCCTGAACGCACTCGTCTTCACCGCGTTCGACGAGGCTCGCGAGCAGGCGCGGAGGGCCGAGCAGGCGGTCACGTCCGGCGAGGCGCTCGGCCCGTTGCACGGGGTCCCGACCGCCATCAAGGACCTGTTCGACTTCAAGCCCGGATGGCCGGCGACGTTCGGCGGGATACGCGCGCTGAGGGACTTCAGCGTCCCCGCCTACTGCACGTACGCGGAGAGGATGGAGGCCGCCGGCGCCGTTCTGGTCGGCAAGACCAACAGCCCCGTCATGGGGTTCCGCGGGACGTGTGACAACTACCTGTTCGGCCCCTCGCGCAACCCCTTCGACACGACGAAGAACACCGGCGGCTCCTCCGGCGGGAGCGCTGCCGCCGTCGCGGACGGGTTGCTGCCCCTGGCCGAGGGCACCGACGGCGGTGGCTCCATCCGCATCCCCGCCTCCTGGTGCGGCCTGTACGGCTACAAGGCCTCCTTCGGCCGCGTGCCCTACACGGCGCGGCCGAACGCCTTCGGCTCGATCAACCCGTTCCTGTTCGAGGGGGCGTTGACCCGCACCGTGGACGACGCCGCCCTCGCCCTCGACGTGCTCGCCGGTTACGACGACCGGGACCCCTTCGCCCTCGACGACCCCGCCTCCTTCGCGGGAGCCACGCGCCGGTCGATCAGTGGCTGGCGGATCGCCTTCACCCCCGACTTCGGCGTCTACCCGGTCGACCACCGGGTCACCGCCGTCGTGGAGCGAGCAGTGCGGGCGTTCGAGGACGCGGGCGCCACCGTCGAGCAGGTCGACCTCACCTTCGACCACGACCAGCGCGAGCTGAGCGACCTGTGGTGCCGTCTGATCATGCCGCTCAACATCGAGGGCCTCGAGGGACTCACGGCGCAGGGCATCGACCTGCTCGGCGAACACCGGGACGACTTCCCCCCGGAGTACCTGCGCTGGGTCGACGAGGGCTACCGGCTGAGCGCGCAGGACGTGCTCAGCGACCAGCGGAAGCGCACCTCCGTCTACGACCGGATCCAGCAGGTGCTGCGCTCCCACGACCTCCTGGTCACCCCGACCCTCGCGGCACTGCCCGTCGACAACGCCGACGACGGCAACACGGTCGGCCCGAGGAACATCGAGGGCGTGGACGTCGACCCGCTCATCGGCTGGTGCCTCACCTACGTCGTCAACTTCTCCGGCCATCCGGCCGCCTCGGTCCCCGCCGGGGACGTCGACGGGCTGCCGGTCGGCATGCAGCTGATCGGCCGCCGCTACGGCGACGCCGACGTGCTCGCCGCGAGCGCGGCCTACGAACGCCTCCGGCCCTGGCACGACGCCTACGCCCGCTGCGCCCACCGTCCGCTCGCGTGATCCGCCGCGCTGGAGTGCCCGACACCTCGTAGGCGCCCACCAGGAGGCGTCGCGACCACCGGGATCCGTCCGACCGTCCGAGGTCTCGGGCTCGCTGAGCCAGCGGCGACTCGAGCTCGCCCGGCGGACCCCTCGGGGTCGCCCCCGGGTCGAGCACCACCACGCCCACTCGTCACGCTTCGTGACCGGGCGCGGCCGTTGCGGCAGCACGCCCCGGAGCCGCTCCCGCCCCGCCCCGGCTCGCGCGTGGGTGAGGGATGGACGTGCTGTTCCGCGCGGACGCTGTGACGGGCTATCGGGTCCCGCTCCCCTGCCTCGTGGTCTGGACGGTCGACATGGTGCTTGGCGCTGAACGCCCTCGCGGCGGGCCCGTTCCCGCCCTCCTGGTCCTGCTGCTCGTGCTGGGGGGACTCACCGGCACGGGGACCGCCGCGAGCGCCGCGCCCTCGGCCGGCGGCGAGGGCGCGGTCGCCTACACGGGCGAGCTGACGCCCGAGCAGCTGGCCCTGGTGCTGGACAGCGGGCTCGACCGCCGGGAGGTGCTGACCGCGCCCGGTGGTGCACCCGGTTCGGTACGGGTGGAGGTCGTGCTCGGCGAGCGCAGGGCGGACGCCCTGATGGCGGAGGGCGTGCCGCTGCGGGCCCGGACGGCCACCGCGCAGACCGCTGCGGCGACGGCCGGTGTGTTCCGTCCGTGGAGCGGTGCGGGCGGGCTGCGCGAGGAGTTCGTCGCGCTCGCGGAGGCGCACCCGGACCTGGTGGAGCAGGTCGTGATCGGCCGTTCCGTCACCGGGCAGGAGATCCTCGCGTTCAAGGTGACCGCGGATGCCCGACGGACGCCCGACGGCAGTCGCCCCGCGGTGCTGTACGTCTCGACCCAGCACGCCCGCGAGTGGATCACCCCGGAGATGACCCGGCGGCTGATGCGCCACGTCCTCGACGGCTCCCGCACCGACCCAGGACTCCGCGGGCTGCTGGACCGCACCGAGCTGTGGTTCGTCCCCGTGGCGAACCCGGACGGCTACGACCACACGTTCACCACCGACCGGCTGTGGCGCAAGAACCTGCGGGACAACGACGGCGACGGCGTGATCACCGCGGTCGACGGCGTCGACCTCAACCGCAACTTCCCGACCCGCTGGGGCTACGACAACGAGGGCTCGTCCCCGTCGCCGGACAGCGACGTCCACCGTGGTCCGGCGCCGGCGTCCGAACCCGAGACGCGCGCCCTCGACGGGCTCATGCGCCGGGTGGGCTTCGAGTTCCTCGTGAACTACCACTCCGCGGCCGAGCTGCTGCTCTACGGCACCGGCTGGCAGGTCGCCACCCCGACGCCCGACGACGTCGTCTACGAGGCGATGGCCGGCGACGACGCCGATCCCGCGGTGCCCGGCTACGACCCGGACATCTCCGCAGAGCTGTACACCACGAACGGCGAGACGACCGAGCACGCCCAGGAGGCGTACGGCACGCTCGCCTTCACCCCGGAGATGGCGACGTGCCAGACGGCCAGCGCGGCCGACCCCGGCGACGCCTTCGAGCCCGGCGCCTGCGGGAGCGTGTTCGAGTTCCCCGACTCCGAGCCGCTGGTCCAGGCGGAGTTCGACAAGAACCTCCCCTTCGCCCTGGCCGTGGCCCGGTCGGCGCAGGACCCGTCGAACCCGGTGTCGGTCGTGGGCCGCACGGTGCCGGACTTCGTGCTCGACCCCTTCCCCGTCTCCTACGGGACCCCGCAGCCGGTCGCCGTCACAGCGCGGCGCGACCTGCGCGACCTCGAGCTGCGCTACCGGGTCGACGGCGGGCCCGAGCAGCGCGCGACCGTGCGCGAGTGGGGCGGCGGCGAGCGCTACGGGGACGAGGGCGACACCTACTACGCGGAGTTCCGCGGGGACGTCAGCGGCGCACGCGTGGGACAGGACGTCGAGGTGTGGTTCACCGGCGTGCGGCCCGGCCGCGGCCCGGTGAGCAGCGAGCGGTTCAGCTACACCGTGGCACACGACGGCGGGTCGGTCCTGGTGCTGGCCAACGAGGACTACGAGGGCTACAACCCCGGAGAGCCGGGGGCCACCACCGCACCCCGGTACGCGCAGCAGTACGTCGACGCGCTCGCCGACGCCGGCCTCGGCTCCGCCGTGTGGGACGTGTCCGCCCAGGGGGTGCCGCACGACCTCGGGGTGCTCGGCCACTTCGACAGCGTGGTCTGGTACCTCGGCGACAACCGGCTGACCCAGGACGCCGAGGACGTCGTCACCGATGTCCTCGGCGCACCGCTGGAGGACGCGGCCGTCGCCGAGCGGCAGCAGTACCTGACCCTCGCGGTCCGCGACTACCTCAACGGAGGCGGCACCCTCACGCTCACCGGTGAGACGGCGGCCTACCACGGCGTGCTCGGCACCGGGCTCGGCGGCATCTACTTCGGACTGGACGGCGCGCCGGACCAGGACTGCGTGGTGACGGTCGACCCGCTGAGCGACTGCCTGCTGCTCAAGGACGACTTTGTCCAGTACTACCTGGGCGCGTTCACCCGGTCGCCGCGGTCGGCACCGGAGTTCCTGGACGGGACGGGCACGCCGATCCGCGGCACCAGCACGGAGCTGGGGGCCACGCCGAGCAACCCGATCGACGAGGCCGGGACGTTCCTCCCCACGAGCGCCGTCCTGCCCCCGGACCGGTTCCCGCAGTTCGCGAGTGCCGTGTCCGGCGAGTACCGGGGTGGCCCGCCGGGCAACCTCGAGACCTTCGAGGGCGAGTGGTTCGCCGCGGCGGCGCACGCCGACAACTCGTACATGAGGCTCACCCGCACCGTCGACCTCACGGACGTTCCCGCGGCGCAGACGCCGACGCTGCAGTTCGCGCTGTCCCACGACGTGGAGAGCGGCTACGACAACGTCATCGTCGAGGCCCACCCCGTCGGCACCGACGCGTGGACGACGCTGCCGGAGGTCGGCGGGCTCAGCGACAGCGAGCCGCCGACGGCGTGCGAGGTCGGGGTCCTGCTGGAGCGCCACCCGTTCCTCTCGCACTACCTGACCGGCGGCGCCCCCTGCCGGCCGACCGGGACCACAGGGGTGTGGAACCGGATCACCGGTACCTCCGAGGGCTGGCAGCAGGTCGGCTTCGACCTGTCCGCCTACGCGGGCGGGCAGGTCGAGGTGGCGATCAGCTACGTCACCGACCCGTCCACGGGCGGGGCCGGGGTGTTCGTGGACCAGACGCGGCTGGTGGTCGGTGGCACGGCCGTCGAGCCGCAGGGCTTCGAGACCGACCTCGGGCCGTGGACGGTGCCCGGCGCGCCCGAGGGCAGCCCGCCGAACGTCGGGGACTTCGTGCGGGCGCAGTCACAGGTCGGCGCGGCGATCACCACCGAGGACACCGTGCTGCTCGGGTTCGGGATCGAGCAGGTGCCCGACCCGGCAGCCCGGGCAGCACTCCTCGGGGGGATCGTGCGCAGCCTCATCACCGGGGCTGCGACGGCGGGCTGAGATCCCCGCACCCCGGCGTCGGGGAGACGACGGGCACGACCGGAGGTCGCGGTGCTCCCGGGTGACCGGTGCCCGGACGGCTGCGGACCGCCGAGCAGCTCAGTCGTCGCCCCACTCGTCGTCGTCCCAGGGGTGGTCGTCCCAGGGGTGGTCGTCCCAGGGGTGGTGGTCGTCCCAGGGGTGGTGCTCCCAGCCCCCGTGCGAGTCGCCGCCGCCCCCGCCGCCACCGCTGTCGGACAGCGCCACCCCGCTCAGTGCGCCGACGAGGACGAGGAAGAGCGCGGTGACGAGGAGCACGACCGCCACCCGCGCCGGACGCAGCCGGCCGGTGGTGGCGGTGGCCAGGGAGGCCCGCACCTGCTCGACCGCGAGCGTCCCGAGCGCCCGCCAGCCGGGCGGGGTGCGCTCCGGCGGCGCCGGCGGGAGGTCGTCGGTCAGGGGGGCGAGGTCGGTCAGGTGGACGGCGGCGAAGGCGTCGGCCATCCGCTCGCTGCCCTCGTCCGGCGTGAGCAGGCCGCGGGCCACCGCGTCCTGCAGGCGCTCGACGGTGGCGAGCCGGTCGGCGTCCGACGCGCGCACCCGCGGTGCGGACCTGCCCGCGCTGTCCGGGTCGATGAGGGGTGGCATGGCTGCTCCTCCCGGGGAGGCGACGCGGAGAGGGCCACAGCCTGCACCCGCGCCCGGGGCACGGGGCGGGTCCCGGCGCGCGCGGGTCCGCGACGACACGAGGCCCCGCGCGACGGGTGCGCCACGCAGGGGCCTCGTGCCGCTCCGTGTCCTCAGGCGCCCGCCGGTGCCCGGAGCGGCTGCCGGGTACCCGCCGGCCGCACCGCCCGTGCCGGCCGCGACGGTCCGATCCGGCCCACGGCACTCAGCCGGGCAGCACGTGGACCCGGATGGTCTCGGGCATGCCGCGCATCCGGTCGACCACGGCCGGGGCGAGGGGGCCGCGCACGTCGGTGACCACGTAGCCGACCGGCCCGGAGGTGGCGAACACCTGCTGCTCGACGTTCAGGTCGCCACCGGCGAGCAGCTCGTTGACGTGGGCCAGCGTGCCCGGCTGGTTGCGGTGCAGGAGCACCAGGCGCACGGTCCCGGCCGGGCGGGCCGGCTGCACCTCGGGCAGGTTGACGCTCAGCCCGGTGGTGCCGTGCTGCAGGTACCCGATCAGCTTGGTGGCCACGAACCGGCCGATGTCCTGCTGCGCCTCCTCGGTGGAGCCGCCGACGTGCGGGGTGAGGATCACGTTGGGCAGCCCGCGGAGGTCGGACTCGAACGGGTCACCGGCCGCGGCCGGCTCGTCCGGGAACACGTCGACCGCGGCGCCGGCCAGGTGACCGCTGTCGATGTGCCGGCGGAGGGCGGCGTGGTCGACGACGAAGCCGCGGGAGAGGTTGAGGAACAGCGCGCCGGGCACCATGGCCGCGAACTGCTCCTCGCCGAACATGCCGCTGTTGCCGGGCCGGCCGTCGACGTGCAGCGACACCACGTCGGAGTCGGCGAGCAGCTCGTCGAGCGTCGCGCACCGGCGGGCGTTGCCGAGCGCGAGGCGGTCCGCGGTGTCGAAGAAGGACACCCGCATGCCGAGCGCCTCGGCGAGCACCGAGAGCTGGCTGCCGATCTTGCCGTATCCGACGATGCCCAGCCGCCGTCCGCGCACCTCGTGGCTGCCCTTCGCCGACTTGCGCCAGATCCCCGTGTGCATGGCGTCGTCGTGCACCGTCAGGCGGCGGGTGAGCGCGATGATCTCGGCCACCGCGAGCTCGACCACGCTGCGGGTGTTCGAGAACGGGGCGTTGAACACCGCCACCCCGTGCGCGGTGGCCGCCTGCAGGTCGATCTGGTTGGTCCCGATGCAGAAGGCTCCGACCACCTGCAGGTCCGGGGCCTGCGCGAGGACGTCGGCGGTCACCTGCGTGCCCGAGCGCAGTCCCAGCACCTGCACCCCGTGCAGCCGTCGGACCAGCTCTCCGGGGTCCAGGGCACGGTCCACCTGTTCGACGGCGACGCCGCACGTGGCCAGCAGGTCGGCCGCGATCGGGTGGACACCCTCGACCAACAGGGCCCGCACCGGACGTGGGGACACCGGGACGGTCATGCAAGGCCTCCTTGCCTCGGTCCGACTGCCGCAGGGACCGCCTCGGCCCTGCGAACTCCCCCTCTAGGAGGCGGATGTCCGCGCCGAGATACAGGCACGAGGCACGCACCGGCCGGCCGTCGCGACGGGACCGGAACAGCGGGCCCCCGCACGCCCGGGACCGCGCCCGTTCAGGAACCCGGGGCGTCCCCTCGTCCGTGCGACGCACGCAGCGCATCGGTCAGCACCGCGACCAGCGCCTCGAGCTGCACGTCGGCCGACGCGGAGACCTCCTCGTCGGACCCGTCCAGCGCCCGGGCGGCCAGACCCGCCTTGCTCTCGATCAGCTCGGCGATCCGGGCGTCGATGGTCTGCGCGGCGACGATGCGCCACGCCGTGACCGGCTCGGTCTGCCCGATGCGGTGGCTGCGGTCGATGGCCTGCGTCTGCTCCGCGTCGGTCCAGGACAGCTCGGCCAGCACGACGTTCGAGGCCACCTGCAGGTTCACCCCGACGCCGGCCGCGGTCAGCGAGCACACCGCGACGGCGACGTCCGGGTCGCCCACGAAGGCGTCGATGTTCGCCTGCCGCGCCGTGGGGGTCTGGTCGCCACGGATCGACGAGAAGCGCACCCCCTGCCGGGCGAAGGCCTCCTCGGCGGCGTCCATCACGTCGACGTGCCTGGCGAAGAAGACGACCTTGCCGGCGCTGCGGGCCAGCTGCGCCGCGTAGTCCGCGGCCAGTTCGGCCTTCGCGAGGCCGATGCGCCGCAGCATGGTGAACACGTTCTCGCCGGACTGCGCGGACGCCGCCTCCTTCAGCTCCGACCGGGCCACCCGGCGGACGATGTCCATGTCGATGCCACCGTCGATGCCGTCGACGACGGCGTCGGAGGACCGGTGCGCGAGCGCGGTCTCGTACCGCGCCGTCATCCGGCGGGCGAGGTCCCGCTCGGCCGCCCGGATCGACCGGCCGACAGGTCCGTCCAGCTCGACGGGGAGGTCGGCGATGCGGCGGGCGGGGATGTCGGCGGCCACGTCGACCTTGCGGCGGCGCACGATGCCGAGGTCGATCACGCACTGGCGCGCCGCCGCGTGGAAACCCCGGTCGGCGGGCGTCAGGCCGGTGTCGTCGAGCGCCTCCATCAGCTCGTCGAGGGGCTTGCTGTCGTCGATCCAGCCCAGGTACTGCCAGATGGTCCGGAAGTCCTCGATGTCGTTGATCAGCGGGGTACCGGTCAGCGCCATCAGCAGGGGCCGCGGGGTGCGGGACCGGATGCGGTCGGAGAGCGCGAGGACGTGCTGGGAGCGCTGGGAGGTCTTGTTCTTGATGAAGTGGGCCTCGTCCACGACCATCCCGCGGAAGCCGAAGTCGCCGAGCCAGCCCACGTGGCGGTCCAGCACCTCGTAGTTGACCACGACGACGTCGGCGAAGCCGTCGACCGTCTCGCCGTCGCCCTGCACCACGGTGGTCGCGCGGTGGGGCGTCCAGCGGGCCGCCTCACGGGCCCAGTTGGTCTTGACGACGTTCGGCACGACGACGAGCAGGGGGTAGGCGTTCGCCGCCTCCGCGGCGAGCAGTGCCTGGGCCGTCTTGCCCAGCCCCGGCTCGTCGGCGAGCAGGAAGGTCCGGTGGCCGGCAGCGGCTGCGGCGACCAGCTGCCCCTGGTGCGGCATCAGCTCCCGGCCCGCCGGGGTGAACCGTGCCGTCGGCACCGGGAGCGCCATGCACGCCGGGGCACCTCCGGCGGCGCGCTCGAACGAGCTCAGCAACGGGCCGAGCAGCTCCCAGCCGGCCAGGCGGCGCGGGCGGGCGGTGCGCTGCGGGACGGCGGAGAAGTCGGGGGCGAGGAAGGGGTTCGCCAGCTGCCGGGAGACCACCGACTGCGGCACGACCCGACGCTCCGTGCCGGCGGGAGCGGTCGCGGTCTCCGCCGGCATGATCTCCTCGGCCGCCGGTTCGATGCCGAGGTCGCGCAGGATCTCCCGCGCGAGCGAGCGGGCCGCGTCGGAGACGACGGCGTCCTCGGCGAGCAGCGCCAGCAGCCCGGCGTCCCGGACGGCGGTCGTCGCGAGGACGGTCGCGATGCCGTCCAGGCGCTTGAGCTGCTCGGCTCGATGACCGTCGCTGCCGGCCGCCGCGCGGACGCGGGCGCGCTCCTCGCGCAGCAGCAGGGCGACGGCCTGGAACGTCGTGCGCACGGCAGACGTGACGCGGCCGCGCCGGGCGGCCGCCTCGACCTCACGGACGGTGCGGGCGAGCACCGAAACGACGTCGCCGCGGTGGTGGACGCGTCGCTGCTTCCGCGAGGCGGTACGGCGAGCGCCGGTCTGGCGCTGGCCTGGTCGGACCACGAACTCCTCCTCTGGGATGCCGGGCACGGTGGCCGCGGCAGCATGCCGCACGGTCCCGCGGACAGAACGAGGGACGTCCCGAACGGAGGGCCTGGTGCTCCGAACGCCGAGCCGGCTCGCGGATCCCCGAGGATCGACGCCGCTGGCCCGGACAGGCCTGCTACGGGGACCCGGGGCCGCCGGTGGGCGGGCCGGTGACCACGGCACGGAGACGGTCGTCCTCAGGCGACCGGTCCGGTTCTCGTGGTCGGTGCCTCGATCGTGTCAACGCGAGCGGGAGCGCATGATTCCCGACGTCCACCGCTCGGCGCCCGAGCAGCATCTCACGTCCACCGCCGAGCAGCCGGGTGACGGTCGCCGGTGGCGCGGCGCGCCCGCAGCCGCCGTGCCCGCGGCTCGCCGCCGGTCCGGGACGACGTGCTGCGGTCGCGTGGAGCCGACCGCGTGCTCGGCCACGGATGCTGCCCGGAGCTGGAGGAGGGCCTCGGGTCGTCCGAGGGAGACGCCCACGAGCTCCCCGGTCGTCCTCGGCCGCAGCCCCACGGTGGCGGGGTGCAGGTACAGCGCGTCCGCCGTTCGCCTCGTGCCCGGGTCGTCATCGGGCAGCCTCCCGTGGGCCGCCCGGGTAATGCCCTTGCTCCTCGGACCTCCGGGTGTCATGGTCGGCGACGTGCTCATCGCGCTGCAGCAGACGACCACGTCGGAGGTCCTCCGGCGTCTCGCGTAGCAGCGCGCTACCAGTCCCGGGGAGCCAACCCCGGGTGTGCTGTCGGCGGTCGGTTCCCCTCGTGAGAGGAACCGAGATGTCCCCCAGCCCTGCCGAGCACTCCGGTCTCGGACGTGCCCTGGATCTCTTCGATACCTCCCCCTCGGTGGGTGCCGGGCTGCCGTTGTGGCTGCCCGACGGCGCCGTCGTACGCGCCGAGCTGGAACGGTTCGCCGTGGAACAGGCCCTCGCGTCGGGGTGCCGCCGCGTGTTCACCCCCGTGCTCGGCAAGCGGGAGTTGTTCGAACGCTCGGGACACTGGGACAAGTTCTCCGCCGACATGTTCCCGGAGATGCGGGTGGGCGGGGAGAGCCTCGTGCTCCGCCCGGCGAACTGCCCGCACCACACCCAGGTGTTCGCGGCCCGCCCGCACAGCTACCGGGACATGCCGGTGCGGCTGGCGGAGATCGGCTCGATGTTCCGCAGCGAGCTGTCCGGCGTCCTGGTCGGGCTCAGCCGGGTCCGGCAGATCAACCTCGACGACGCGCACTCCTTCTGCCGTCCCGACCAGGTCGTGGACGAGGTGCGTCTGGCACTGGACGCGATCCGGCACTGCTACGAGGTGCTCGGCATCGACATCCACCGGTTCCGGCTCTCCGTCCGCGGACCCGGCGGCCGCTACCTGGGGTCGGACGAGCAGTGGCGCACCGCTGAGGACGACCTCCGTGCCGCTCTGGACGCCACCGGCCTCGACCACGACGTCGCGCCGGGTGAGGCCGCCTTCTACGGTCCGAAGATCGACGTCCAGGTGGTGGACCACCGCGGCCGCGAGGAGACCCTCTCCACCGTGCAGGTCGACCACAACCAGCCGGAGCGGTTCGACCTGCACTACGTCGGCGAGGACGGCCGGAGGCACCGCCCGGTCATGGTCCACCGGGGGCTGCTGAGTTCGATGGAGCGGATGACCGCCATCCTCCTGGACGGCGGCAACGGTCGCTTCCCCACCTGGCTGTCCCCGGAGCAGGTCCGCGTGCTGCCGGTCAGCGAGGAGGCGCACGGAGCTGCCGCGCGCTCGGTGGTGACCCGACTCGCCAGGGCGGGCATCCGCGCGGAGCTGTCCGGACGTGGCTCGCTGTCGGTCCGCATCAAGGAGGCACACCACCGGCGGGCGGCATACGTCGCGGTGGTGGGCGACGCGGAGGCCGCGGACGACGCGGTCACCGTGTCCGCGCCCGGCTCATCGGGCCGGTCCTGCCTCCCGGTGCCCGAACTGGTCGAGCGGCTGGTCGGGGAGATCGCTGCCCGCCGTCGCGACCGGACCGTGGCCGGCTGACCCGTCCGGTCCGCTCAGGCCAGCAGCGCTGCGAGGGAGGCGTCGGAGTCGGCGAGCGCCGCGCGGTCGTGGGTCGAACCGGTGGCCAGCAGCTCGTCGGCCCCGGTGCGCTCGGCGAGCTGCTCGAGGCGGCGGCGGACCGTCCCCGGGCTGCCGGCGGGAACGGCGTCGAGGCCGCGCTCGACCCGGCCGGCGACCTGGTCGTCCCAGCGCTGGTCGCGGATGGCCGCCACCGGCTCCAGGGCGCCGAACACGCCGGTGCGCCGCGAGTCGACCATCGCCCAGACCTCGGGGAGCGCCAGCTCGCGGGCCTCGGCATCGGTGTCGGCGACCAGCACGTCGAGCGCGACGGTGACGTGCGGGCGGCCGTCCCGGTGCGGACGGAAGTTCCGTCGGTAGCCCGCGAGCAGGTCCCCCAGGTCCGGCCGGTCGAGCACCGGGCCGCCCAGCACGACCGGGAGGCCCAGCCGGGCGGCGACCTCGACCCCGCGGCCGGTGGCGAGCACGAAGAGCGGGACCGGCGCCTCGATGACCGGCCGGGCGGTGACCGGTGCGGTCCGCTCGAGGTAGCTGCGGAGCTCGACGACGTCGTCGGCGAACGTGTCCGGCGCCTCGCCGGAGCGGCGCAGGGCACGGCGCACCGGGGCGGTGAAGCCGAGCGAGCGGCCCAGGCCGAGGTCCACCCGGCCCGGGTACAGCGCGGCGAGCATCAGGAACTGCTCGGCCACGACGAGAGGCTGGTGGTGCGGCAGCATCACCCCGCCCGACCCGAGCCGGATCGTCGCCGTGTGCGCCCCGACGGCCGCCAGCAGCACCGCCGGCGCCCCGGACGCGACGCCGGGCACGCCGTGGTGCTCGGCCACCCAGAACCGGTGGTAGCCGAGCTGTTCCGCCGCGACCGCCCGCTCCACGGTGTGCGTCAGCGCGGCCCCCTCGGGGGAGCCGGCGCGGGTCCGGGAGCGGTCGAGCAGCGAGAGCCTCACACCGGGGCCAACCCGGGACCCCTCGCCCGGCTTCCGGCCGGGGGGCGGCGGCGCGCGATCGCCCGGGACACGTCGAGCGCGGTCGTCGCTGCGGACAGCCGCCGGCACTCCCCGCGGACACGGCCGTCAGGGAGCCCGCCAGCCCGCGCCGGGCGAGGCGAGGGTGCGGCCGATGCCGCGGGCGGCAGCCCGCACGCCGGGCGCGAAGTCGCGGACGGCGGCCGGGGAGCTCCCGCGCACGACGATGGACAACGCGGCCACCACGGCGCCGCTGACCTCGACCGGTGCGGCGACGGAGACGGCGTCCTCGGTGACCTGCCGGTCGCTGATCGCCATGCCGGTCCGGCGGACCTCGGCGAGCACCCGGCGCAACCGCCGCGGATCGGTGATGGTGTGCCGGGTGTGGGCCGTCAGCGGCTCGGCCAGCACGCGTTCCTGCACCTCGGCCGGGGCGTGGGCGAGCAGCACCAGGCCGACCCCGGTCGGAGGCAGGGCGAAGCGGCCGCCGACCCGGGTGAGCACACCGACGGCCGAGCGCCCGGCGATCCGCTCGACGAAGACCACCTCGGTGCCGTCGCGCACGGCGAGCTGCACGTTCTCGTGGGTGACCTCGTAGAGGTCCTCCATGAACGGCAGCGCCACCTCGCGCAGCCCCAGACCGCGTGGCGCGAGGGCGCCCAGCTCCCACACCCGCAGGCCCACCCGGTAGCGGCCGTCCTCGTCCCGCTCGACGCCGCCCCAGGCGCACAGTTCCCCGACCAGGCGGTGGGCGGTGGACAGCGGCACGCCGACGGCCCGGGCGATCTCCGACAGCGTGAGTGCCGGCCGCTCCCGCGTGAAGGCGTCGAGGACGGCGAGCAGCTTGCCGCCCGCCGTCCGTCGCGCCGGCAGCGGACCGGCGCGCAGGCCGCTGGTCACGGGACGTCGATGGAGACGACCCCCGGCCGCCCGTCGCCGCCGGCCAACCCCCCGGTGCGGGCGCTGACCACGCGCGACACGCAGCACTGCAGCCGGTCGCCCACCCGGTGCTGCTCGTCGCTGAGGAAGACGTCGCGGTGGTCGATGACCCCGTCGACGTCGAGGACCTTGACCTCGCACAGGCCGCACTCGCCGCGACGGCAGTCGAACATCATGTCCGCGCCGCAGGCCTCCAGCGCCTCGAGCATCGACACGTCGTGCGGCACGAGGGTCTCCAGGCCCAGCCGCGGGATGCGCACGGTGAACGCCTCGGGGGCGAACCGGCCGCTGCTGCCGAACGTCTCGAACCGCAGGTCGGCCGGGCGCCGTCCGGCCTGGGCCCAGGCGGCCTTGATCGCGTCGAGCATGGGGGTGGGACCGCAGACGTACAGCTCCCCGCCGTCGGGGACGCCGGCGACGAGCTCGCCGACGTCGAGCGAGCCGCCCTCGTCGTCGATCCGCAGGTCGAGGCGGTCGCCGTGCTCGGCGACCAGCTCGTCGAGGAACGCCATGAGGCCCCGCGACCGGGCGCCGTAGACGAAGCGGTAGTCCGCGCCGCGGGTCTTGAGCGCCCTGCCCATGGCCACCAGAGCGGTGACGCCGATCCCCCCGGCGGCCAGCACGTACCCGGGCCTGCCGTAGTTGAGCGGGAAGTTCTGCAGCGGCTGGGTGATCGACACCTCCTGCCCCCGGCGCAGGCCGTGCATGAAGGCCGAGCCGCCCCGGCTCTGCCGGGCCAGCTGCACGCCGAGCACCAGCTCGGTGCCGTAGCCGCTCATGCCCACGACGGAGTACGAGCGGACGTCGGCGCGGCCGTTGACGTAGACCCCGATGTCGATGTGGCTGCCGGGGGGCGCGGGCACGTCGGGCTGCTCGGGCTCCAGCACGATCCGCCGGACGTGCTGCGCGACCTCGCAGACGTCGATCACCCGCGCCCGCCCCCACCGCTTGGCGCTCGTGGCTGCCATGTCGGTCGCTCCGGTTACAGGCCGCGGCCCATGAGGCCGGCCGTCGGCTGCTCCCGGTGACGGGCCACGCCACTGGCCACCTCGGCCGCCTGGCCGGCTCCGCCGTCCCCCGGCGGCTCGGCGTTGGCCGCGGCGGTGACCTCGGCCATCGCGGCGGCGGCGTGCCCGGCCACGGCCCCCACCGCCCCGGTGTCCGAGCCGAGCTCGGCGTCGATCATGCGCTGCACGATCCGGCGGGTCCACATGCTGCCCGCGTCGATGTTGAGGTTGTAGAAGTCGTAGTCGGGGTTGGCCTCGATCCCCCGCTGCTGGGCCTCGAGCATCAGCTCGTCCTCGAAGAAGACGTTGGACACGCCCTCGCGCAGCCGGGTGGTGATCACCTGCTTGTCCAGGCACCAGTCGCGGGCGAACGCCCACAGGTAGTGGCAGGTGTTGTCGGTCTCCGGCGTCATCGTGTTGATCACCGTGCCGGTGACCCCCTGGCTGCGGTCGCCCTCGGGTGCGCCCGTCCCGGCCTTGGCCACGCCGACGTCGATCGCGATCGTCGAGGGGGCGGTGTAGCGGATGATCTGCCAGCGGTCGACCGGCCCCTCGTAGCCGGGGAAGCGGTCCTGCAGGTTGCGCTTCCAGAACGGCGGCGGCTCGATGCCCAGCATCCACTTGGTCACCGTCACCGTCCGGTCGGTGTGGGTCACGGTGAACTCCGACTCCGAGAGCGCGTCGTGGCCGATGCTCGAGCCGTGCACGAACTGCTCGTGCGTGAGGTCCATGAGGTTGTCGACGATGAGCTGGTAGCTGCAGTTGACGTGGATCGTCTTGCCGTCGCCGGCCCAGTCGGGGTGCTCGTTCCAGTACAGGTCGGGCACCAGGGCCGGGTCGGCCAGCGCCGGGTCGCCGGGCCAGACCCACACGTAGCGGTGCCGCTCCACGACCGGGAAGGAGTGCACCGAGGCGCTCGGGTTGATCGTCTCCTGCGCCGGCATGAAGGTGGCCCGGCCGTCGGGGTCGTAGCAGATGCCGTGGTAGCCGCACATGATCTCGTCGTCGCCGCGCAGCTTGCCCATCGACAACGGCGCCAGCCGGTGCCAGCAGGCGTCGGCCAGCGCGACCGGACGGCCGCCCGTGGTCCGGTAAAGGACGATCGGCCGGTTGGCGACCGTCGTGGCCAGCAGGTTGCGCCCCACCTCGTGGTCCCACGCCGCCGCGTACCAGGCGTTGAGCGGGAACGAGCGGAAGGAGGCGTGCCCGGTCGGGCGGCCGATGGAGGCGGGAGAGGTCGAACCGGTCATGTCGGGGTCCCTTCAGAGGTCTCGGAGGGGTCGGGGGCGGTCAGGCGGGGATGGGGTCCTCGTGGTGGGCCGGGGACTCCCGGACCATCGCGTAGAGGAAGAAGGAGACGATCATGATCCCGGCGGCGACGTAGACCCCGGGAGCCCAGCTGCCGGTCGCGTCCCGGAGGATCCCGCTGACCACCGGGCTGAGCACGGCGCCGATCTCGGAGACGAGGTTGAGCATGCCGAAGGCCGAGCCGCGCTCGCTGGGGGGCACCAGGTCGCCGGTCATGCCCTGCACGATCGGCTGCAGCGCGTTGAAGAAGACACCGGAGCTGAACAGCAGCAGTCCGAGCAGCGCCAGCGAGGGCAGCTGGTCGCCCTCCCCGCCGGAGATGCTCCAGCCGAAGACGAGCACGAGCACCGAGTAGACGGCCGTGCAGACCAGCGCGAGCGGCTTCCGGCCGCGGCCGCGGCGGACGGCGCGGTCGGCGAGCCAGCCGCCGACGGGGAAGCCGAGGATGCCGGCACCGGCGTTGAACGCCGCGGTCAGCGCGGCGGCCAGCAGGCTGCTCTGGGCCGCCTCGCGCACGATCTGCACCGACCAGAAGCTGAAGAACCAGAGGTTCCAGAGGATCGCGATGTAGGCGACGTAGATCAGCCACATGTTGCGGTTGAGCAGGGCGGCGCCGCGGCCGGACCGCTGCACGCTGCGCACGATGATCCCGATGTAGACCAGGGCGATGACCGACGCGATGGTCGCGGTCAGCCACTCCGGCCACTCGAAGCTCTCGGCCATGAGGAACAGCGCGACGATGACGACGAAGGTGGGGGCCGAGAACAGGATCAGCCGCAGGAACGGCGGGCCCAGCCGCAGCGCGCCGCCGAGCCGGGACCGGAAGAACCCGAACGCCACCGTGGCGACGACGAAGGTGAAGGCGGCGAAGACGAAGAACGGCATCCGCCAGGCGCCGTCGCCCATGCCCAGGGAGGCGCCCCAGTCGATGAGGATCGGCGTGAGGATGATCCCCACGGTCAGGCCGATGGACAGGCCGGTGATCACGATGCCCAGGCCGAGGGTGCGCCGGGCCGCCGGGGTGTGCGCGATGATCAGGGTCCGGTCGTTCGAGTAGAAGACGCCCTCGCCCAGCCCGGTGAGCACGCGGGCCGCGACGAAGGCCACCAGCCCGGCCATGAGGCCGGAGACGACGGTCAGGACGCCGGCCGCCAGCAGCGACACGATGATCATCTCGCGGTGCCCGAACCGGTCGCCGAGCCGCCCGCCCGGGTACTGGGTGAGCATGTAGCCCAGGAAGAACATCGAGCCGACCAGGCCGCCCAGGGTCGCCGGGTTGGACGCGTCGCCGATGAAGCCCGCCTGGTTCTGGATCATCCACGCGATGACCGGGCCGGTGACCGTCCGGTCCGCGTAGCTGACCACCCAGCCGAGCAGCAGCACGGCCCACAGTGCCCGGTAGGGCACGACGGGGTGGTCGTCACGGCCGGCGTCGAGCAGCTGCTCCTCCCGGGCGGTGTCGCTCTCGGAACTCCCTGACGCCATGTGCCGCTCCCTCCCGACCGAGGACGTCGCCACGGATCGGCGACCGATGGAGGGGAAAGAGTGACGCAGGACACCGCCGCGGGTGTACGCCACTTCCGTGTGGTGGAAGACGTATTCGGCCGGGTGTCCGTCCCGAGCGCGGACGACGCACCGGGGGCCGCCGGGGTGCCTCCCGCTCAGCCGGTGAGGCCGAGCACCCGGAGGGCGTTCTCCTTCAGGATCAGCGGGCGGACGTCGTCCTTGATCTCGAGCGCCTCGAAGTCGGCGCGCCACCGGTCCGGGGTGATGACCGGGAAGTCCGAGCCGAACAGCACCTTGCGCTTGAGCAGGGTGTTGGCGGCCCGGACCAGCTGCGGCGGGAAGTACTTCGGCGACCACCCGGACAGGTCGATGTAGACGTTGGCCTTGTGGGTGGCGATCGAGATCGCCTCGTCCTGCCACGGCACCGACGGATGGGCCAGCACGATCGTCAGGCCCGGGAAGTCGGCGGCGACGTCGTCGAGCAGCATCGGATCCGAGTAGCGCAGCTTGATGCCGCGCCCGCCGGGCAGGCCGGCGCCGATCCCGGTCTGCCCGGTGTGGAACAGCGCAGGGACGCCGAGCTCCTCCAGGGCCGCGTAGAGCGGGGAGAAGCGGACGTCGTTGGGCTCGAACGCCTGCAGGCTGGGGTGGAACTTGAACCCCCGCACCCCGTGCTCGGTCACCAGCCGCCGGGCGCGGGCGACGGCCGCCTTGCCGGCGTGCGGGTCGACCGAGCCGAACGGGATGAGCACGTCGGGGTGCTCGGCGGCCTGATCGGCGATCTCCTCGCTGGACAGCGCCGGGTGCCCCGTGCCGGCCGGGGCGTCGACGGTGAACACCACGGCGGCCGTGCGGCGGGCGCGGTAGTGCTCGGCGATCGACGCGACGGTCGGGGTGCGGTCCTGGTCGGCGCGGAAGTACTTCGCCGAGGCGTCCATCAGCTCCCGGTCGAGCGAGAAGCAGCCGTGCGCGTCCTGCTCCACGTGCACGTGCACGTCGATGGCGTCCAGGGCAGCGGGGTCCAGGGTGGTGGTCACGGGGGTCCTCCCGGTCAGGTCAGGCCGTTGTCGGCCTTGGCGGCGAGCAGGGCGTCCAGGACGGCGTCGCGGCGGGCGACCAGGTCGGCCTCGTCGGTGCCGGCGAGCTCCTCGTCGACCCCGGCCACCAGCTGCTGCACCAGCTCGGGGGTGAGGGTGACCCGGCCGAGGTCGCGCCACCAGCGCTCGGTCGGCGGGCCGAGGTGCTCGAGCACGTGCGCGATGCCGCCGGGGCCGCCCGAGAGGTGCTGGTTGAGGAACGGCCCGAGGACCGCCCAGCGCAGGCCGGGGCCCTGCGAGATCGCGGTGTCGATGTCGCTGACGGTCGCCACGCCGCGCTCGACGAGCGAGTAGGCCTCCTGCCACAGGGCGGCCTGGAGCCGGTTGGCGACGTGGCCGGGCAGCTCCTGGCGCAGCCGGATGGGCCGCTTGCCGACGGCGGCGTAGAACGCCATCGCCCGCTCGACGGCCTCCGGGGAGGTGCGCTCCCCCGGGACCACCTCGACCAGCGGGATGAGGTGCGGCGGGTTGAACGGGTGGCCGATCACCACGCGCTCCGGGTGCCGCGGGCAGCCGCGCGCGATGACGCTGGGCAGCAGGCCCGAGGAGCTGCTGGCGAGGACGACACCGGGCCGGGCGGCGACGTCCAGCACGGCGAACAGGGCGTGCTTGACGTCCTCGCGCTCCGGGCCGTTCTCCTGCACGAAGTCGGCGTCGGCCACGGCCTCGGCGGCGTCCGCGGTGAAGGCCAGCCGGTCGGTCGAGGCACCCTCGGCCAGGCCGAGCCGCTCCAGCACCGGCCAGTGGGCGGCGACGTCGGCGCGCAGCCGTTCCTCCGCGCCGGGTCCGGGGTCGGTCGCGGTGACGTCGAGGCCGTGCGCGAGGAAGTGCGCGGCCCAGCTGGCGCCGATCACCCCGGTGCCGACGACCGCGACGCGCTCCACTCCCCCGGTGCTCACGACGGCCTCCGCGCCGCGGCGAGCCGGACGAAGGTGTCCAGCGACGTGGGCTCGGCGAGCACGTCGCGGCTGGCGACGTCGTCCAGCCGGGCGCCGAGCAGGATCTTCTTGGCCGGGAGCTCGAGCTTCTTGCCGGTGCGGTTGCGCGGGACCGCCGGGACGGCGACGACGCCGTCCGGGACGTGCCGCGGGGACAGCGCCGTGCGCAGCGCGCCGGCGATCCGGCGGCGCAGGTCGTCGTCGAGCTCGACGCCGTCGCGCAGCTGGACGTAGAGCAGCAGCTCCCCGTTGCCGCCGGCCGGGTCCTCGAGGTGCACGACGAGGCTGTCGACGACCTCGGGCAGCTCCTCGACGACCCGGTAGAACTCCGCGGTGCCCAGCCGGACGCCGCCGCGGTTCAGGGTGGCGTCGGAGCGGCCGGCGATGACGCAGCTGCCGACCTCGGAGAAGCGGATCCAGTCCCCGTGCCGCCAGACGCCGGGGTAGTCCGCGAAGTAGGTGGCGCGGTAGCGGCTGCCGTCGTCGTCCCCCCAGAAGCCGACCGGCATCGAGGGCATCGGCGCGGTGATCACCAGCTCGCCGAGGTCGCCGACGACCGGGTTGCCCTCCTCGTCGAACGCCTGCGCGGCCACGCCCAGGCAGGGCCCGGAGATCTCGCCGGCCCAGACCGGCTGCAGCGGGCTGCCCTGGACGATCCCGCTGCAGACGTCGGTGCCGCCGCTGCCCACGTTGAGCAGCACGCCGGGGCCGAGGTGCTCGTGCACCCAGTGGTAGCCCTCGGCGGGCAGCGGGCTGCCGGCGGCGCCGAGCTGCCGGATCCGGGACAGGTCGAACTCCTCGGCCGGTCGCACGCCCTCCTTGCGGCAGGTCATCAGGTAGCCGGGGCTGGCGCCCATCAGCGTGGCCCCCGTCTCGGCGGCCAGCTGCCACTGCCAGCGCAGGTCCGGGTGCAGCGGGTTGCCGTCGACCATCACGATCGAGGCGCGCACCAGCAGGGCCGACACCAGCGCGTTCCACATCATCCAGGCGGTGGTGGAGAACCAGAGGATCCGGTCGCCGGCGCGCAGGTCCCAGCTCAGGCCGTGGTTCTTCAGGTGCTCCAGCAGGATCCCGCCGTGGCCGTGCACGATCGCCTTGGGCCTGCCGGTGGTGCCGGAGGAGAACAGCACGCACAGCGGGTGCGCGAACGGCACCGGGTCGAAGGCGAGCTCGGCGGGTCCGGCGAGCAGCTCGTCCCAGCCGACCGCGTCGGGCAGGGCGTCCGGCCCGTAGGGGACGTGCACCACGTGTCGCACGGTGGGCAGCCCGGCCCGGATCTCGGCCACCTGCTCGCGGCGGTCGACGTCCTTGGCGCCGTAGCCGTACCCGGCCACGGCCAGCAGCACGGTCGGCTCGACCTGGCCGAAGCGGTCGACGACGCTGCGGGCGCCGAACTCGGGGGCGCAGCTGGCCCAGACCGCACCGAGGCTGGCGGTGGCGAGGAAGGCGACCAGGGTCTCGGGCGTGTTGGGCAGGTAGGCCACGACCCGGTCCCCGCGGCCGACGCCGAGCCGCTGCAGGCCGGCGCGGGCGCGGGCGACCTGCTCCCGGAGCTGCCCCCAGGTCAGCTCGACCGGCGGCCGGGTCTGCGAGTGCGCGACCACCGCGACCTCGTCGGCGTCGGAGCCGTCGAGCAGGCCGACGGCGTGCTCGGCGTAGTTCAGCGTCGCGCCCGGGAACCACTCGGCGCCCGGCATCTCCCGCCGGCCCAGCACCCGCTCCGGTGCCGTGGCGAACCGGACGTCGAAGAAGGCCGCGACGGCCGACCAGAAGCCCTCGAGGTCCTCGACCGACCAGCGGTGCAGGTCGGCGTAGCCGTCGAAGCGCAGCCCGCGCTCGCGTTCCAGCCAGCCGAGGAAGCGGCCGATCTCGGTGGTCTCGCGGACGTCGTCCGCCGGCGGGCGCAGCAGCTCCGGCCCGCTCACCGCCCCTGCACCTTCCCGGCCCGGCCCTGGAGGAATGCCTGCATCCGCTCCTTGGCCTCGGTGCTGCCGGTGGCGACGGCGGCCATGAGCGACTCCATGAGGTAGCCCTCGGCGGGGTTGGCCTCGGCGATCCGCGGCAGCGCCTGGAGCACGGCGAAGTTGGTGACCGGGGAGTTGGCGGCGATCGCGCGGGCCAGCTCCAGCGCCTTGGCCAGGCCCCCGCCGGGCCCGGTCAGGTAGTGCGACAGGCCCAGGGCCTGCCCCTCGTCGGCGCCGACCACCCGGCCGGTCAGCATCATGTCGGCCATCCGGTGGACGCCGATCAGCCGTGGCACCCGCACCGACGCGCCGCCGCCGACGAACAGCCCGCGCTGCCCCTCGGGCAGGGCGTAGAACGCGCTCGGCTCGGCCACCCGGATGTGCGCGGCCGAGGCCAGCTCCAGCCCGCCGCCGATCACCGCTCCCTTGAGCACCGCGACGACCGGCAGCCGGCCGCGCTCCAGGCGGGCGAACGCGCGGTGCCACATCATCGAGTGCTCCAGGCCCTCGAAGGCGTCCCGCTCGGTCAGCTCGGACAGGTCCAGCCCGGCGCAGAAGTGGTCGCCCTCAGCGTCGAGGACCACGGCCTTCACGCCGGCGGGCGGGGTGCTGAAGAACGTCTCGATGCCCAGCACGGTGGGATCGTTCAGGGCGTTGCGCTTGGCGGCGCGGGTCAGCCGCAGCACGGCGACCTCCCCGTGCCGCTCCACCTGCAGCGACGGCGGCAGCAGCGCCCGCACCTGGTCGTCGGACGGCGCGGGCAGCCCCTGCGGGGTCTCGGCGGCCTGGCTCATGACACTCCCTCCGGCCGCGGGGACACCACGGCGTGCTCGTCGGCGGCGCGGGTGCGCAGCTCGACCCGGCGGATCTTCCCCGTGGCGTTGCGCGGGAGCTCGCCCACGACGACCAGGTGCCGGGGCACCTTGTAGCGGGCGAGGTGGGCCTCGAGGTGGGCGCGCAGCTGCTCCTCGGTGAGGGTGGCGCCGTCGCGGAGCTCGACGTACCCGACGCCGACCTCGCCCCAGCGCTCGTCCCGGAGGCCGACGACGGCGCAACCGGCCACCTCGTCCAGCTGGACGGCGACCGCCTCGACCTCGGCCGGGTACACGTTCTCCCCACCGGAGATGAAGACGTCCTTCACCCGGTCGACGACGTGCGCCCAGCCGTCCTCGTCGACCCGCAGCACGTCGCCGGTGCGGAACCACTGTCCGTCCACGAAGCTCGCGGCGGTCTCCTCGGGCCGGCCCCAGTAGCCGGGGAACACGTGCGGCCCCCGGACGAGCAGCTCGGCGGGCTCGCCGCCCACCGGCTCCGGCCGGCCGTCGCGCAGCTGGGCCACGTCGGTGAAGAAGTGCGGCACCCCGACGGCCGTCGGGTGGGCCGCGGTGCCGTCGTGGGTGCTCATGTACACGCCCGGGGATGCCTCGGTCATGCCGTAGCCCTGCAGGAGCCGCACCCCGCGGTCCAGCCAGGCGCGGGCGACCCGCTCCTGGACCGGGGACCCGCCGTACTGCACGACGGCCAGCGAGCTCAGGTCGGCCGTGTCCCAGGCCGGGTGCTCGCACATCATCTGCAGCATCGTGGGGACGGCGGAGAAGCTGGTGATCCGCGCCGCGGACACCCGCTCGAGGACCACGCCGGGGTCGGCCTTCGGGACCAGCTCGACGCTGCCGCCCTTGAACAGCGTGGGCAGCGTGACCTGGCCCAGGCCGACGCAGTGGAACAGCGGGGCGATGCACAGCGCGCGGTCGGTGCTCAGCACGTCGACGTGCGCCAGGTAGTTGATCGTGTTCCAGGTGAGGTTGCCGTGCGTGAGGACGGCGCCCTTGGGGCGGCCCGTCGTCCCCGACGTGTAGAGGATGAGCGCCGCGTCGTCGAGGCCGACGGAGGGCTCCTCGGCGAGCGCGGGGCCGGCGGCGACCTCGGCCCCGTAGTCCCGGCCGCCGGCCGGGCAGCTCGCCGGGTGCACCGCGACGACGTCGCGCACCCCGGCCGGCAGCGGCGCGGCGGCGTCGACGAGCGCGTCGGTGTCGGCGCTGTGCACGAGGACCGAGGCGCCGGAGTCCTCGAGCATGTAGCGGATCTCGGGGCCGGACAGCCGGTAGTTCAGCGGGACGGCGATCGCGCCCAGCAGCCAGGTGGCGAAGAAGGTCTCGAAGACCTCGACGGCGTTGACCCCGAGGTAGGCGACCCGGTCGCCGCGCTGCACGCCGAGGCGCTCCAGCGCGCCGGCGAGCCGCGCGGTGCGGTCGGCGAGCTGGGCGTAGGTCAGCGTCCGGTGCGGGTCGGCGAGCGCCGTCCGGTCGGGGGCGATGCGCGCCCGCCGGGCCGGCCAGCCGCCCAGGCCGGCGACGGGCGCCTGCCGGATCGCAGTCTCCATCACGGTCCTCCGCTGGGGTGGGTGTGGCCGAAACGATAACAGGGTTCCTTCTATCTGCGGTAGCCTCGGTCCACGAGCGACGGAGGTGGGACCGATGGCGGCACGACCGGCGGATGCGCTGCCCGCGCGACCGCGGACGCCGTCCCTGCTCTACGCGGTCAAGCAGGTGGAGCTGGCCGTGCGGGCCCACCTCGACGAGCTGCTGCGGGTGTCGGGCACGACCGTGCTGCAGTACACGGCGCTGACCGTGCTGGCCAGGCGGGACGGGCTGACGACGGCCGAGCTGGCCCGCAACTCGTTCGTCACGCCACAGGCCATGGGCGAGCTGGTGACCGCCCTGGAGCGCCGCGGGCTGATCGAGCGGCGGCCGGACCCGGGCAACCGCCGCCGGCTGCTGATCAGCCTGACCGGGGCGGGCGCGGAGCTGCTCGCGGGGCTGGACGAGCCGGTGCGCGGGCTCGAGGAGCGGATGGTGTCCGCGTTCACCGCCGACGAGCGGGCCGCGTTCGCCGACCACCTCAACCGCGCCCGGGCCGCGCTGGCCGCCGAGCCGGCGCGCTGACCGGCCGACGCCGGGTCAGCTCCGGGCGGGCGCGTCGTCCGGGACGACGTCGAGGACGTCGGCGACGACCGCCCGCGCCTCGTCGTCGAGCTCGGCGTGCAGGCCGAGGAACAGCCGCTGGGCCCGCTCGGCAGGCCACCCCTCCGGCAGGTGCTGGACCGGCAGCCGCGGGTCCTGCCGGATCACCCGCAGCCAGTCGGTCTGCAGCGCCAGCTGCCAGGCCAGGGCGTCGGGGAGCTCCGGGCGCCGCTCGGGCACCTCCCAGCGCTCGAGGAACCCGCGGTAGCGCGCGGCGATCGCGTCGAGGTCCCAGGCGTCGCGCACCATCGCGTCGACGTCCGTCGGCGGCAGCGCGCGGGCGGTGAACACCCGGATGTGGGCGGACAGGCCCGGGTCCCCGGCCACGGCGGAGACGTCGGCGCCGGACGGCGCGACCCAGAGCCCGCCCTGGAGCGGGCCGAACCCGGCCCACAGCAGCCGGGACCGCAGCTCGTGCCGCTGGCTGCGCTGCGCGTCGGGCAGGGAGAACCCGAGGAGGGTCCAGGCGCCGTCCCAGCGGGTGTTGACCGCGCCGACCCGCCAGACGCGCGTCTCGCCGTCCCGCAGGACCTCGCGCGACCGCGGGGTCAGCCCCAGGTACACCTGGCGGCCCTGCCGCACCCGGCGCAGCAGGCCGCGGCGGGCCATCCGGCTCAGCGTCGAGCGGACGGCGTGCTCGGAGACGCCGACGCGGCCGAGCACCTCCAGGACGCTGCCGGTGGAGACGGCCACGCCGCGGCCGAGGACGTAGCCGCCGAAGAAGGTCAGGAGCAGCGACTGGGGGCGCGGCGCACCGGCCGGCTCCCGGTCCTCGTCCTCCGGCGCATCGACGCCTGGCACCGCCATGTCGATCACTGTAGATCCGTAGCGATGTTGGGCAGTTCGTTGACGGCGGGCACGGTTCTGCCTAGTCTCACTCCCGCATGTGACCCATGTGACTCCGGACGACCGCCGTCTCCGCCCCTCCCCAGACAGGCCACTGCAGATGACTCCTCCCCAGCAGCGCCACGCCCGGCTCCAGCTCCGCCGCGCCGTGCTGTCCAGCTACCTCGGCAGCGTGATCGAGTACTACGACTTCCTGCTCTACGCGACGGCGTCCGCGGTCGTGTTCAACCAGGTCTTCTTCTCCGACCTCGACCCGCTGGCCGGCACGGTCGCCAGCTTCGGCACCCTCGCCACCGGCTACCTCGCGCGGCCGCTCGGCGGTGCCGTCTTCGGCCACTTCGGCGACCGCATCGGCCGCAAGCGGATGCTGATCCTCACGATGGCGCTGATGGGCGTGGCCAGCGTGCTGATCGGCGTGCTGCCGTCCTACGCCACGATCGGCGTCTGGGCCCCGGTCCTGCTGGTGCTGCTGCGCGTCGCGCAGGGCATCGCGGTCGGGGGCGAGTGGGGCGGCGCGGTGCTGATGTCGGCCGAGCACGCCACGTCCCGGCGCGGCCTGTGGGCGAGCTTCACCAACGCCGGAGCCCCCAGCGGCATGGTCCTCTCCACCGTGGTGCTGGCCCTGGCCGCCGGTGCGACCGGCGAGGAGGGCTTCCTCGCCTGGGGCTGGCGGATCCCCTTCCTGCTCAGCGCCGTGCTGCTGGCCGTCGGCCTCTTCGTGCGGGCCAAGGTCGAGGAGACGCCGGTCTTCGTGGAGGCGGCGAGCGACGCGCCGGCCCGGCCGCCGCTGTTCGAGGTGCTGCGCAAGCACCCGCGCAACCTGCTGCTGTCGATCGGCGTCGGCTTCGGCGCGTTCGTCGCGCAGGGGACGCTGACGACCTTCGTCATCGCCTACGCGGTGGGCGCCGGCTTCCCGCGGCAGACGGTCCTCAACGCCCTGACGCTGTCCTCGATCGCGGCCGTCGCCGGCATCATCGGCTTCTCGGCCCTCTCCGACCGGCTGGGCCGCCGCCCGGTCGTGCTGACCGGCGCGCTGGCGATGGCGGTGTGGAGCTTCCTGCTCTTCCCGCTGATCGACAGCGGCTCGGCCTTCCTGCTCACCGTCGCGGTCGTCGTCGGCCAGGGCGTCGTGCACGCGGCCATGTACGGCCCGCTCGCGGCGCTCTACACCGAGCTGTTCAGCACCCGGGCCCGCTACACCGGGGCCTCGCTGGGCTACCAGATCGCGGGGACCGGCGCCGGCCTGGCCCCGGTCGTCTTCGCCTCGGTGCTCAGCGGGGGCGGGAGCACCCTCACCGTCTCGTCGATCATCGCGGCGTCGCTGCTGGTGACCGTCGGCTGCCTGCTGGCCCTGCGGGAGACCGCCGGTGCCGACCTCACCACGGATCCGGAGCAGCAGCCGTCCACCGACCGGGTGCTCGCGCGCTGAGGTCCGCAGCCGGCTGAGCCTCCCGCACGCAGCGGCCGGACCCGGGTCCCGGGTCCGGCCGCTGCGCGTGGGGCCGGCGTCCCGCCACCGGGCCCTCCCGCCACTCCCCCGAGGACCGGGCCACGGTCGCTGCGGCGGCCGACGTCGAGCGGGCCGACAGGTCTAGGCGGCCCGGCGGTTCCGGTGTCCCATGGCCCCATGCCTCCCGAACGCGTGGCCGTCGGGACCGGCCCGCTCAGGCCCGAGGACGTGGTCCGCGTCGCCCGGGACGGGTGCGGCGTCCGCCTGACCGCCGAGGCCCTCGCGGAGATCGCCCGGAGCCGCTCCGTCGTCGACGCCCTGGCCGGGGACGACCGGCCGCACTACGGCGTGTCGACCGGGTTCGGGGCGCTGGCCACCCTGCACATCCCGGTCGGGCAGCGCGGCTGGTTGCAGCGCAGCCTCGTCCGTTCCCACGCCGCGGGATCCGGTCCCGAGGTCGAACGCGAGGTCGTCCGGGCCCTCATGCTGCTGCGGCTGTCCACCCTCGCGACCGGCCGCACCGGCGTCCGGCCGGAGACCGCCCAAGCCTACGCGGCCGTGCTCGATGCCGGACTCGCGCCGGTGGTGCACGAGTTCGGCTCGCTCGGGTGCTCCGGCGACCTGGCCCCGCTGGCCTCGGTCGCGCTCGCCCTCACGGGGGAAGGGCGGGTCCGGGACGGCGCCGGTGCGCTCCGCCCGGCCGCGGAGGCCCTGCGCGAGCACGGCATCGAGCCGGTGGAGCTGGCCGAGAAGGAGGGGCTCGCGCTGGTGAACGGGACCGACGGCATGCTCGGCATGCTGGTCCTGGCCCTCGCCGACCTGCGCCGCCTGCTGACGACGGCCGACGTCGCCGCGGCCATGAGCGTCGAGGCCCTGCTCGGCACCGACGCCGTGTTCGCCGCGGACCTCCAGGCGCTGCGCCCGCACCCGGGGCAGGCCGCCTCGGCCGCCAACCTGCGCATGCTCCTGAGCGGCAGCGGCGTGGTGGCCAGTCACCGCGGGCCCGGGTGCACGCGGGTGCAGGACGCCTACTCGCTGCGCTGCGCGCCGCAGGTGCACGGCGCGGCCCGCGACACGCTCGCCCACGCCGCCGCGGTCGCCGGCCGCGAGCTCGCCGCGGCCATCGACAACCCGGTGATCACCCTCGACGACCGCGTGGAGTCCAACGGCAACTTCCACGGCGCGCCGGTCGGCTACGTCCTCGACTTCCTCGCGATCGCGGCCGCCGACGTCGCCGGCATGAGCGAGCGACGCACCGACCGGTTCCTGGACGTGGCCCGCAGCAACGGACTGCCGCCGTTCCTCGCCGACGCTCCGGGGGTCGACTCCGGGCACATGATCGCCCAGTACACCGCGGCCGGGATCGTCAGCGAGCTCAAGCGGCTCGCCGTCCCGGCCAGCGTCGACACCATCCCCTCCTCGGCGATGCAGGAGGACCACGTCTCCATGGGGTGGGCCGCCGCCCGCAAGCTGCGGCGCGCGATCGACGGCCTCACCCGAGTGCTCGCCATCGAGATCCTGACCGCGGCCCGCGCCCTCGACCTGAGGGCCCCGCTGCGACCGGCCCGGGCCACGGCCGCGGTGCGCGACGCCGTCCGCGCGGCCGGCGTCGACGGGCCCGGACCGGACCGGCACCTGGCCCCGGAGATCGAGGCCGTCGTCGACCTGGTGGCCGACGGAGCCCTGCTCCGGGCCACCGACCTGCCCCTGAGCTGACCTGCGCCGAGACGAGGAGAGCCCCTCATGGACGGAGCACGACCCGTACGGGCACCGCGCGGCACCACCCGCACGGCCCGCAGCTGGCAGACGGAGGCGCCGCTGCGGATGCTGCAGAACAACCTCGACCCCGACGTGGCCGAACGGCCCGACGACCTGGTCGTCTACGGCGGCACCGGTCGTGCCGCCCGCGACTGGCGCAGCTTCGACGCCATGGTGCGCACGCTGACGACCCTCGCCGACGACGAGACGATGCTGGTCCAGTCCGGCCGGCCGGTCGGCGTCCTGCGCACGCACGAGTGGGCGCCCCGGGTGCTGATCGCCAACTCCAACCTGGTGGGCGACTGGGCCACCTGGCCGGAGTTCCGACGCCTCGAGCACCTCGGGCTGACCATGTACGGGCAGATGACCGCCGGCTCCTGGATCTACATCGGCACCCAGGGGATCCTGCAGGGCACCTACGAGACGTTCGCCGCCGTCGCCGCGAAGCGCTTCGGCGGCACCCTCGCCGGCACGCTCACCCTGACCGGGGGCTGCGGCGGCATGGGCGGTGCCCAGCCCCTGGCGGTGACCCTGAACGGCGGCGTCTGCCTGGTGGTCGACGTCGACGCGACGCGGCTGCACCGGCGGGTCGAGCACCGGTACCTCGACGAGGTGGCGTCCGACCTGGACGACGCCGTCGCGCGCTGCCTGGCCGCGAGGCGCGACCGGCGGGCCCTGTCGGTCGGGCTGGTCGGCAACGCCGCCACGGTGGTCCCCGAGCTCCTGCGCCGCGGGGTCGAGGTCGACGTCGTCACCGACCAGACCTCGGCCCACGACCCGCTCAGCTACCTGCCGGAAGGGGTCGACCCCGACGACTGGCACGGCTACGCCGAGGCGAAGCCGGAGGAGTTCACCGACCGGGCCCGGGCGTCGATGGCCCGGCACGTCGAGGCGATGGTCGGGTTCCTCGACGCCGGGGCCGAGGTCTTCGACTACGGCAACTCGATCCGGGACGAGGCCCGCCAGGGCGGCTGCGACCGGGCGTTCGCCTTCCCGGGCTTCGTACCGGCCTACATCCGGCCGCTGTTCTGCGCGGGCAAGGGTCCCTTCCGCTGGGTCGCCCTGTCCGGGGACCCGGCCGACATCGCCGCGACCGACCGCGCCGTCCTCGACCTGTTCCCGGACGACGACCACCTGCAGCGCTGGATCCGGGCCGCCCGGGACAGGGTCGCCTTCCAGGGCCTGCCGGCCCGGATCTGCTGGCTCGGGTACGGCGAGCGCGACGCCGCCGGCCTCCGCTTCAACGAGCTGGTCGCCTCCGGGGAGATCAGCGCACCGATCGTCATCGGCCGTGACCACCTCGACGCCGGGTCCGTCGCCTCCCCCTACCGGGAGACGGAGGCCATGGCCGACGGATCGGACGCCATCGCCGACTGGCCGCTGCTCAACGCGCTGGTCACCACCGCGTCCGGCGCGACCTGGGTGTCGGTCCACCACGGCGGCGGCGTCGGCATGGGCCGGTCGCTGCACGCCGGCCAGGTCAGCGTCGCCGACGGCACGGAGCTGGCCGCCCGGAAGCTGGCGCGGGTGCTGCGCAACGACCCCGGCACGGGCGTGCTCCGGCACGCCGACGCCGGCTACGAGGCGGCCGCGCAGGTCGCGGAGGAGCGGGGCCTGCGGATCCCGATGGCGGAGGAGCCGGGCGGGTGAGCGGGTTCGACGCCATGTGGTCGGACCTGGCACCGGTCGGCCGGCACCCGGCGACCGGCGGCTACCGCCGGTACGCCTGGACGCGCACCGACGCCGCGCTGCGCGAGTGGTTCTGCGGCGAGGCCTCGGAGCGCGGGCTGGACGTCGTGCCCGACCGGGCCGGCAACCTCTGGGCCTGGACGGCGGACCCGGACGCCGGACGACCGGGCCTGGTGATGGGCAGCCACCTGGACTCGGTCCCCGACGGGGGCGCGTTCGACGGACCGCTGGGCGTGGTGTCGGCCTTCGCCGCGCTGGACCTGGTCCGGGCCCGCGGCCTCTCGCCGCGGCGCCCGCTGGGCGTCGTCTGCTCCAGCGACGAGGAGGGGGCCCGCTTCGGCGTCGCGTGCGCCGGGTCGCGGCTGCTCACCGGCGCGCTCGACCCCGACCGGGCGCGGCGGCTGACCGACGACGACGGGACCACGCTGGCCGAGGCGGTGTCCGCGGCGGGTGGGGACCCGGGCAGCCTCGACCGCGACGACGAGGCCCTGCGCCGGATCGGCACGTTCCTCGAACTGCACGTGGAGCAGGGCCGTGGGCTGGCCGACGGCGACGCGCCGGTCGGGATCGCCACCGCGATCCGCCCCCACGGGCGCTGGCGGCTGGACCTGCCCGGCCGCGCCGACCACGCCGGCACGACCCGTCTCGAGGACCGCCGCGACCCGCTGCTGCCGCTCGCCGCCGTCATCCGGGCCGCACGGGACGCCGCGGCGGCGCACGGCGTCCTCGCCACCGTCGGGAAGGTGCTGGTCACCCCGAACGCGGTTAACGCGATCCCCTCGGCCGTGACGGCGTGGCTGGACGCCCGCGGCCTGCCGGAGGCCGCCGTGCGGGCGGTGGTGGCCGAGGTGGGCGCCTCGGGTGGGATCGACCCGGTCGAGGAGTCCTGGACCCCGGCGACCGTCTTCGACCCGGAGCTGCGCGACGTGGTGGCGGCCGCCGCGGGGGGCGACCGGGGACCGGCACCGCTGCTCGACACCGGCGCCGGGCACGACGCCGGGATCCTGGCCGCAGCCGGCGTCCCCTCCGCGATGCTGTTCGTCCGCAACCCCACGGGGGTGTCCCACTCCCCCGCCGAGCACGCGGAGCGCGACGACTGCCTCGCCGGTGTCGAGGCCCTGGCCCGGGCCGTCGAGGCACTGGTGTGAGCGGGCGCGCGCCGACGCCCGGGCCCGGCACGGCCTTCTGGTGCGAGCGCGCCTGGCTCGCGGACGCGGTCGTGGCCGGCGTGCGGGTGGTCGTGCACGCCGGGCGGATCACCGACGTCACGTGCACGCCGGTCGCGTCCCCCGGCGACTCCCGGCTGCGCGGCGTCGTGCTGCCCGGTCTGGCGAACGCGCACTCGCACGTGTTCCACCGGGCCCTGCGCGGACGCACCCACGACCGGGCCGGCACGTTCTGGACCTGGCGGGAGCGCGTGTACGGCCTCGCTGCGCGGCTCGACCCCGACCGGCACCTCGCCCTGGCCCGCGCCGCCTACGCCGAGATGGCGCTCGCCGGGATCACCTGCGTCGGCGAGTTCCACTACCTGCACCACCCGCCCGGCGGCGGCCGGTACGCCGATCCGAACGCCATGGCGGAGGGGCTGGTGCAGGCGGCGGCCGACGCCGGCATCCGGCTGACCCTGCTCGACGCCTGCTACCTCGCCGGCGGCCTCGAGGGAGGCGGGCACCTGCCCCTCGACGAGGTCCAGGTCCGGTTCTCCGACGGGGACGCCGAGGGCTGGGCCGCACGGATCGAGCTGCTCCCGGAGCGGAACGGCGTCCGGGTCGGAGCCGCCGTGCACTCCGTGCGAGCCGTACCGGCGGCGCAGCTGCCCACGGTCGTGCACGCCGCCGCCGGGCGCCCCCTGCACGTGCACCTCTCCGAGCAGCCCGCGGAGAACGAGGCCTGCCTGGCCCGCTACGGCACGACGCCCACCGGGCTGCTGCGTGAGCAGGGGGTCCTCGGTCCGTCGACCACCGTCGTGCACGCCGTCCACCTCACCCCGGACGACGTCGCGACGCTCGGGCGCACCGGGACGGGGGTCTGCGCCTGCCCGAGCACCGAGGCCGACCTCGCCGACGGGATGGCCCCCCTCCGGGAGCTCCGGGACGCCGGCTCGCCGCTCAGCCTGGGCAGCGATCAGCACGTCGTC
The DNA here is from genome assembly GCF_900103785.1 of Geodermatophilus siccatus. Lineage (GTDB taxonomy): Bacteria > Actinomycetota > Actinomycetes > Mycobacteriales > Geodermatophilaceae > Geodermatophilus > Geodermatophilus siccatus. The sequence continues at coordinate 372,613 of NZ_FNHE01000002.1, forward strand.
ACCGATCTGCTGGCCGAGGCCCAGCTGCTCGAGCACCACGAGCGGCTGCGCAGCTCCGAACGTGGTCGCTTCACCCCGGCCGGGCTCGTCGCCGCGCTCACCGTCGACGGGCACCGCGCCCTCGGCTGGCCCGATGCCGGTCGCATCGCCCCGGGCCGGCGGGCCGACCTGGTCGCCGTCCGGCTGGACAGCCCGCGGACGGCCGGCTGCGCACCGGCCCAGCTGCCGATGGTGGCGGCCGCCGCGGACGTGCACACCGTGGTCGTCGACGGCCGGGTCGTCGTCGCCGAGGGCAGGCACGGGCTGGGCGACGTCGGCCGCCTCCTCGCCTCGGCGATCGACCCGCTCTGGGCCGACGCATGAGCACGCTGGTCACCGGCATCGCCGAACTGGTCACCAACGACCCCTCCCGGGGACCGGGCCCGCTGGGCCCGGTCGCCGACGCGGCCGTGGTCGTGGCGGACGGCGCCGTCGCCTGGACCGGGCCGCGACGCCGGGCGCCGGCCGCCGATGCGTCGATCGACGTCGGTGGCCGCGCGGTCGTCCCGGGCTTCGTCGACAGCCACACCCACCTGGTCTTCGCCGGCGACCGGGCCGCGGAGTTCGAGGCCCGGGTGTCGGGCGCGCGCTACGACGGCGGGGGCATCGCGGCCACCGTCGCCGCGACCCGCGCCGCCTCCGACGACACCCTCCGCGGCCGGCTGCGCGGTCTGGTGGCGGAGATGCGTCGCCAGGGCACGACGACCGCGGAGGTCAAGAGCGGCTACGGGCTGACCGTCGAGGACGAGGCGCGCTGCCTGCGGCTGGCCGGGGAGGTCACGGCCGAGACCACCTTCCTGGGCGCGCACGTGGTGCCGGCCGAGTACGCCGGCCGCCGCGAGGACTACGTCGCCCTGGTCACCGGGCCGATGCTCGCGGCGTGCGCCCCCTTCGCCCGGTGGATCGACGTCTTCTGCGAGCCGGCCTCGCCGCACGCCTTCGACGGCGACGCGGCGCGCGTCGTGCTGGAGGCCGGGCTCACCCGGGGTCTGCAGCCGCGGGTGCACGCCAACCAGCTCTCGGCGGGCCCGGGTGTGCGGCTCGCGGTGGAGCTCGGCGCGGCCAGCGTCGACCACTGCACCCACCTGACCGACGCCGACGTCGACGCCCTCGCCGATGGCAGCACGGTCGCGACCCTGCTGCCCGGCGCCGAGTTCTCCACCCGCTCGCCCTATCCCGACGCCCGGCGGCTGCTGTCGGCGGGCGTTCCGGTGGCCCTGGCCACCGACTGCAACCCGGGCACCAGCTTCACGTCGTCGATGCCGTTCTGCATCGCGCTCGCCGTCCGCGAGATGGGGATGACCCCGGCCGAGGCGCTGTGGGCGGCGACCGCGGGCGGCGCGGCGGCGTTGCGGCGGCCGGACGTCGGGCACCTCGGTCCCGGTGCGCGGGCCGATCTGGCCGTCCTCGACGCGCCGTCCCACCGGTACCTGGCCTACCGCCCCGGCGTGCCCCTCGCCCGGGCACTCGCGACGGACGACAGCGGGCCGTCGACCGACCCCTGAGGTGCGACCGCCGGCCGCCGGGACCCGTGGGCACCGGGGTGCGGCGGTCGGCGTCGCGGCTCAGCGGCGGATCAGAGCCGGTACACCCGCCGGGCGTTCTCGTGGCCGATGAGGTGCACGACGCGCTCGGCGTCGGACCGCGCCCACTCCCCGTCCTGCACCCACTGCCCGACCACCCGGCTGATGCCCCGTCGCCACAGCAGCGCACCGAGCAGGTGCAGCTCGCCGGGCCCCCAGGCGTCCGACGAGTACAGCTGCTTGGTGAAGGGGGCGACCTCGAGCGACTCGGCGACGATCTGCGCGCTCTGGCTGCCGGAGTAGAAGAGGCCGAGGCCGACGTCGAAGTAGACGTTGTCGAAGGCCTGGGCCAGGTAGCCGGCCTCGCGGTGGTACGGGTAGTTGTGCAGCAGCATCACCGGGACGCCGGTCGGCTCCACGCGGCGCAGCCAGGGCATGAGCAGCAGCGGGTTGGCCCGGTGCAGGTCCAGGTCGGGGTCGCCGTAGCCGCTGTGCAGCTGCAGGGGCAGGCCGCGGTCGACCCCGCACCACAGCAGGTGGCGCAGCAGCACCGGGTCCTCGACCCGGACCCGGCCGGACGCGGAGCCGAGGAGCCGGTCGACGGCCCCGGCGACCTCGGCCTCGCCGGGGCGTGCCGGGTCGACGTCGAAGCCGGCGCGGTAGGCGATGATGCTCTTGGTGCCGACCGCCGCGCGGGTCGCCTCCTCCAGCACCGCTGGGTACTCGGCGACGAAGGCGCGTCCCGAGTCCACCTCCCCGAGCAGCCCCTCGGCCAGGGTCTCGAGCCGGACGACCTCGTGCGCGGCCGCGCCGGCGGCCTCGGCGTGCTCCGCGGGCGTCAGGACGGCGTCCCCGAGGTACCCGGTCTCGACGAGGTAGGTGTCGGTGCCGGCCGCTCCGAGGAGCCGCCGGTTGACCTCGTCCTCCCCCAGCTCGCACCGGCGCGCCCAGTACTCCTCCGCGGGCGCGTGCGGCTGCAGGCCGAGCAGTGGGGCGCACCAGCGCCGGATGGCGAAGCCGACCTGCGAGTCGAACGCGGTCCCCGCCGAGTGCGGTCTGGGCCCCTCGGTGATCATCGACTCGAACGTCGGTCGGTCGACCGCCGCCCGCAGCGCGCCGTGCACGTGGTGGTCGACGAGCGGGAGGCCGGCCACCACCTCGTCCAGCGGTCCGGGCTGTGCGTGCTGGTCCACGGTCACCATCCTGCGTAGGGCGCGACCTGGGCGTCGCTGACCCGGCCGGCGGCCGCGTCCTCGATGCCCTGCGCGAGCAGCTCGACGGCGCGGTCCACCTCGTCGTCGGTGATCACCAGCGGCGGCGTGACCTCGAGGACGTTGCCGCCGACGTAGAAGACGACGCCACCGAGCTCCCACACCCGGTAGACGGCCCTGGCCGCGAGCGAGGGGTCGCGGCCGCGGCCGGCCCGGTCGGTCACGAGGTCCACGCCGACGGCCAGCCCGCGCCCCCGCACGTCCCCCACGACGTCGAGGTGCGCGGTCGCCTCCCGCAGGCCCTGGCGGAGCCGCTCGCCGGCCTGCGCGGCCCGCTCCACCAGGCCCTCCGCCCGGTACGTGGCGAGCACCGCCCGGGCGACGGCGGTGCTGTAGGGGTTGCCCGCCTGGGTCAGCAGCGCGGACGCACCGGGCTCGTCGAGCACGGGGGCCGGGCCGACCGCCGCCGAGATGGGCACCCCGGCGCCCAGCGACTTGCCGAAGGTGACGATGTCGGGGGTGATCCCGTCGTGCTCGAACGCGTGCCACGTCCCGGGCCGGCCGAGGCCGACCTTGACCTCGTCGCAGATCAGCAGGGTGCCGGCCGCCGCGCACCGGGCGGCGACCTCGGCCAGGAAGCCGTCGGGCGGGACGACCAGGCCACCGTCGGACAGGATCGGCTCGACCACCAGGCAGGCGACGTCCTGGCCGGCCAGTGCCTCGTCGAGGGCGACGAGGACCTGGTCGTGGCGCTCGGGCTCCCGGTACGGATCCGGGTAGGGCGTGAAGCGGACCTGCTCGTCCGCGGCGACGCTGCCGGCCTCGACGTGCACGCCCGAGGCCTTCATCGCCACCCCGATGCCGCCGTGGTAACTGTGCTCGAACGCGAGCACCGCGGGGCGGCCGGTGGCGTGGACGGCGCTGCGGATGGCCACGTCGTTGGCGTCGGATCCCGCGTGGCCGAGGTACACCCGCCGGTCCCCGGTGCCGGGGGTGAGCTCGAGCAGCTCCTCGGCCAGCGCGACGGCGTCCTCGTGGACGGCGCTGAGTGCACCCGCTCCGGGCGGCGCCGCCGCCGCCCGGAGCAGGGCGTCCCTCACCGCCGGGTGGCCGTGCCCGAGACCGCACGCGGTCCAGGTCGCCGACAGGTCGAGCAGCCGGCGTCCGCCGGCCTCGACCAGACACGACCCCTGCCCGGACTCGAGTGCCAGCGGGAAGAAGCGCAGCTTCTCGACCCCGGCGACGACCCGGTCGCGGTCGTACAGCCGCTGTGCGGTCCGGTGCATCAGCGGGCCTCGGTGTCGGCGAAGGTGGCGTCCCTGTCGACGTCCTCGAGCTCCCGGGTCAGCGAGGCGCCGATCCGCTGGGCGAGGCCGCCGGCGAAGGCGGCGACCAGGAGGCCGAGCACGACCCAGCCGATGGCGACGAAGGCCGGCGACAGGCCGCTGGCGTCCTTCACGCTGTAGACGATGACGACCACGATGAACAGGCCGCCCAGCGCCGGGAGCACGAGCTCGGCGGGGTTGAGCGTGACCTGACCCCTGCGCCACGCGGCGAACACCGCCAGCTCGACCAGCAGGTAGGCGAACAGCAGGCAGGTCGCCCCCACGACGGCGAAGAAGAAGTACGCGTCGATGGCGGCGTCACCGGTGCCCATGACCGGCCAGCCGGTCAGCCAGGTGACCAGGTTGACGACGATGCCGACACCGGCCATGGCCAGGACGGCGTTGCGCGGGATCCGGTGCGTCGGGTCGATCCGGGCGAACTGGCGCGGACCGAAGCCGTCGCGTGCCAGCGCCATCGCCAGCCGCGCCGAGGCCATCACCGAGGAGAGGTTCGAGGCGAACGCCGACAGCACCGCCGTTCCCAGCAGCAGCAGGGCGAACCAGTGACCGACGAAGCCCTCGCCCAGGTCGCCGAGGGTGTTCCCGGAGCCCTGGAAGGCGGCCAGGCCCTCCTCGTCGGTGCCGAAGCCGATCGTCTGGGCGAACATGACGACGACGAACAGCACGCCGGTGAGCAGGACGGAGCCGAAGAGGGCGCGCGGGATGTTGCGGCGGGGGTCGTCGGTCTCCTCGCCCAGCGCGGCACAGGCCTCGAAGCCGGCCCAGGAGAGGAAGGCGGCGACGACCGCGGCGAGCACGGCGCCGAGCCCGATGCCGTCCGGCGTGAAGGTGGAGAGGTCGACGCCGGTCGACTCCGCGCCGCCCTGGCCGAGGACGGCGACGACCAGGACCAGCATGGCGGCGATGCCCACGCCCTCGATGGCGAGCAGCGAGCGCGACACCGTCGTGGTGTCGCGGGTGTTCATGTAGCCGGTGACGAGCAGGCAGAGGACGGCCGCGATGCCGTAGCCGAGGCTGGTGCCCTCATCGGTGAGCGACGCGAGCAGCGCGTTGAGGAAGGCCCCGAACACCGCCGCCGTGCAGATCGTGAAGAACAGGTACGTGCCGAACAGCGCGAAGCCGGCGACGAAGCCGGCCCGCGGCCCGAGCGTCGCGCCCACCAGCGCGTAGGCGCTGCCGGCGTGGTTGTACCGCTGGGTCAGCCGGATGAACCCGTAGGCGACCAGCGCGACGCCGATGAAGCCCAGGAGGAACACGAGCGGGACGGCCTTGCCGACCGTGCCGATGATCCCCTGGCCGTTGCCGGCCATGGCCAGCGTGGGACCCATGAGGCCGAGTGAGAGGGCGAGCGCCTCCCACAGTCGCAGCTTCCGCTTGGCCATGACACTCCTCGTTTCGGACGGGTGGTGCGCCGGTGTGGTGCGGGCGGGTGCTCCGGGACGACGGGATCTCAGGAGGACCAGGCGAACCTGGTCTGCGCGTGGGCGTCCTCGCCCTGGAACAGCGCGGCCTCGTACTCGCGGACGGCGAGGACGGCGGCGTGCAGCTCCGGGCCCAGGACGGCGCGCGCCGCCTCGCTGCGCGCGAACAGCTCGATGCGGGTGGCCGCGTCGCTCGGGAGCGGCACCACCGCTGCCGCCCGCGCCTCCTCCGGGGACAGCTGCGTCGGGTCGACGTCGACGGCAGGGGGCAGGTCCAGCCCCCGCTCGATGCCCTCGGCGGCGAAGCCGAGGACCAGGCCGGTCGCGAGGTAGCTGTTGGCGCCGGCGTCCACGCACTTGACCTCGACGTTCGCGCCGTGGGGGTTGCCGTTGTTGGCGAGCAGCAGGCGGACGGCGGCCTCGCGGTTCTCGACGCCCCAGCAGGCCGACGCCCCGGACCAGTGGCCCGGCTGCATGCGCTCCCCGGAGACGACGGTGCCGGCCAGCACGGCGATGCCGCCGGGCAGGTCGCGGACGATCCCGGCGACGGCGGAGGCGCCCTCGGCGGTCAGGCCCTCGTCGAGCGGACCGCCGGTGAGCAGCGGGACGCCGTCCCGGGTGAGGGAGACGTGCATGTGGGCGCCGTTGCCCGAGCCGCCGGGGAAGGGCACCGGGGAGAAGGTGACCCGGAGCCCGTGCTCCCGGGCGACCCGGCCGAGGACGGCACGGGCGAGGAGCACGTCGTCGGCGGCGCGGACGGGGTCGCGTGGCGGCAGGGAGAGCTCGAACTGCCCGAGCCCGTACTCGGCGTGGATCTGCTCGACCGGGACACCGGCGGCGTCCAGCCGCTCGCACACGTCCGCGGCGAACCCGCTGAGCGCGCTGTACACGCCGGCGCCGTAGCAGGGCCAGCCGTCGCGCTCCCCCAGCGGCCGCCCGGCCTCGTCCAGCAGGCCGAACTCCAGCTCGTGGCCGACCAGTGCCTCGAGGCCGAGCGCCGCCAGCCGGTCGACCTGGCGCCGGGCGACGCTGCGCCAGCAGTACGGGGACAGCTCGCCGTCCTGGTCCCGCACGTCCGCGGGAGCCCAGCCGAACCCGGAGTCCAGCACGACCGCCCGCTCGAGGTCCGCGGTCAGCCGCAGGTCCCCGACGACGCCGACCTCAGGGGTCATCGCGATGCCGTTGTCGACGCAGAAGACCGGCCACGTCAGCGAGGCGCCCATGCCCGAACGGGCGAAGGACTCGATCCGCCGCGCCGGGACGGTCTTGGCCCGGATGACCCCGCCGCTGTCGCTCACGACCCCGGTCAGGGTGCGCAGGCCGGCCTCCCGGAGCCGCTCGGCGTGCACGTCGATGTCACGGCGGTGGACCGACGACTCGGTCGGAGGGACCACTGGCACTTGACGCGTCCGTTTCGTGAGGGCAATTCTCCATGCCGATGTAACCTCTGTTACACAGCCGCGCCTTTATACCGGGTCTCCAACGGCGTTGAGAAGGGGTGTTGTCGACGTGTGTCGGTTGCTGGGATACGTGTCCGAGGGGCCGGAGTCCGCGGTGGAGAGCCTCGGCGCCGAGGGGTTCCAGACCTTCACCTCGCTGTCCGCCCTGCACGGGGACGGCTGGGGGATGGCGTGGTCCCGGCCGGGCGGCACCGGGATCGAGACCGCCACCTCCCCCATGTCGGCCGCTGACGACCCGGCCTACTCCGAGTTGGCGGGGCAGGCCCTGGGCTCGGCCGGGCTGGTGCACCTGCGCTGGGCCACGGACGGGCTCGCCGTCCACCCCATGAACACGCACCCGTTCAGCGACGGCACCCACGCGCTGGCGCACAACGGCAGCATCTCGCCGGTCGACGCGCTGGAGGGCCTGCTGTCGGAGGCCGGCCGGGCGCGGCTGCGGGGCACCACCGACAGCGAGCGCTACTTCCGTCTCGTCCTGCAGTGCATCGAGGCGCACGGGGACGAGCGGGCCGGCCTGGTCCACGCGGTCGGGCTGCTGCACGAGCACTTCCCCGAGGCCAGTCTCAACGCGCTCTTCCTGACCCCGACGCACCTGTACGCGGTGCACGTCAACACGCAGGCGGCGACCCCGCTCGACGACCTCCGGGAGCTGTTCGGGTCCGACGACGCCATGCCGCACGGGCACGCCGCCGCGTACTTCGACATGGCGTACCGGGTCTCCCCCACCGCGGTGCACGTGATCTCCAGCGGTCTGCCGGACGAGGGGTGGACGCCGGTCCCCAGCGACAGCATCCTGGCCATCGACCTGGCCTCCCGCGAGGTCGAGGTGCTCGAGCCCCGGATCGTGACCTCTGGACGGTGACCAGGTGTCCATCGGTGACGCCCTGAAGGCGGACCTGTCGTCCTTCAGCCCCCAGGAGCGACGGGTCGCCCGGGTCCTGCTCGCCGACTACCCCCGGGCGGCGCTCGGCACCAGCGCCGAGCTCGCGGCGGCGGCCGGGGTGAGCCCGCCGACGGTCGTCCGCTTCGCCCGGAGCCTCGGCCACTCGGGGTTCCCCGCTCTGCAGCAGGCGTTGCTCGACGAGCTCTCCGAACGCGTGGCGTCCCCCCTGTCGCTCTACGAGGACAGCCGGGCCGACCGTGCCGAGGGCCACTGGCTCGACCGCGGGGTCCAGGTCGCGACGGCCTCGATCACGCAGTCCCTGACCGCCATCCCCACCGCCGAGCTCGACGCCGCGGTCACCCTCCTGGCCGACCCCCGGATGCGGGTCAGGGCCGTGGGCGGCCGGTTCTCCGGCCACCTGGCCGGCTACCTCGCGCGCCACCTGCGGCAGATCCGCACGAACGTCTCGGCACCGGACGACGGGCAGACGATCGACGCGGCGGACGTGATCGACGCCGACCGGCGGGACGTCTTCGTCGTGTACGACTTCCGGCGGTACCAGACGTCGACGGTGGAGCGCGCGACCGAGCTGGCCGACGCCGGTGCGCACATCGTCTGCGTCACCGACGAGTGGCTCTCCCCCGTCGCACAGGCGGCCGAGGTCGTCCTGCCCACCTCGGTGCGCTCCACGGGCGCCTTCGACTCCGCCGCGGCCGCCTTCGTGCTCACCGAGCTGCTGGTGGACGCCGTCCTCGACCGGCTCGGACCGGCCGCCGTCGAGCGCATGCGCCGGTGGGAGGCGGCCAGCGCCCACGAGGTGCTGGCCTGAGGCGAGCACGGCCAGGGGCAGCTCCTCGACCGTCGGCGCGGCCCCATGCACAGGCAGCTCCACCCCGGTGTGCGTGCGGGTCGGGAGCGGCAGGTGTCGGCGCACCTGGTCCGGGCCCGCCGCACATGGGGCTGCCCTGTATCTGGCGCGACGTGGTCGGCCTCTACTGCGTGCACGCGCACGGTGCTGCGGCTCCGCGCCGGGTGGGGCTCGAGCGGACGGGCTCCCCGTCCGGCCGGGGTGTGCGCACCGTGCGCCGGCACCCCGTCGACGGAGTCAGGAGAGACCGATGGCCAGCCTGATCGCGAGAGTCACGTCCACGGGCCCGCGGGCTCCGCTCGCCCGGCTCCTCACCGCCCCCCTCGGGCTGGACGTGTGGGAGGTCAAGCCCGACCACCTGGTGCTCCAGGCCGACGAGGCCCAGGCCGCCCGGCTGGAGGCGATGGGGTACGGCGTCGAGCAGGTGCAGATGCTGGAGCCCTACCTGTCGGCCTTCGCCACCGACGCCGCCGCGACCGGCTACCACTCGGTGGCGAGCCTGGAGGAGGACATGCGGCGCCTGGCCGAGGAGCACCCGGAGATCGCCGAGCTGCAGCAGATCGGGCGCAGCGTGGAGGGCCGCCCGCTCTGGGCCCTGCGCATCGGCGAGCGCCGGGACAGCACCCGCAAGGTCGCCGTCCTCGGCTGTCACCACGCGCGGGAGTGGCTGGCCGTCGAGGTCCCCTACCTGCTGGCCGAGCACCTGCTCGAGAACTCCTCGTCCGACCCCGTGCAGCGGTGGCTGCAGCAGGGCGAGGTCTGGGTGGCGCCGATGGTGAACCCGGACGGCCACGAGTACACGCGCGTCGACCACCGGCTGTGGCGCAAGAACCGGCGCCCGAACCGGGACGGCAGCGTCGGCGTCGACCCCAACCGCAACTACGGCTACATGTGGGGCTCGCTGGACATCAACACCTCCAGCCACGTCCCGTCCGACCAGACGTACGTCGGCCCACGGGCCTTCTCCGAGCCCGAGGTGCGCGCGGTGCGGGACCTCGTCGCCCGCGAGCGCTTCAGCGGCGTCCTCAGCTACCACAGCTACTCGCAGCTGATCCTGTACCCGTGGGGCTACACGTCCGAGCCGATCGCGGACCGGGACGACTTCGCCGAGCACCGGGATCTGGCCCAGGACATGGAGCAGCTGATCCGGAAGGTGCACGGCAGGACCTACGTCGCGCAGCAGTCCTCGGAGCTGTACCCGACGGCGGGTGACAGCAGCGACTGGACCTACGGCGAGTACGACGCGGTGTCGTTGACCATCGAGCTGCGCCCGGCCTCCGCGGAGGAGGGCGGGTTCATCGTGCCGTCCAGCGAGATCCAGCCCTGCTGGGAGGAGAACCGGCCCGCGGCGTTCGGGTTCATCCAGCACGTCCTCGAGCGGCCGGAGCGCTGACCGGTCGTGGCTCCCCCGGATCGCACCGGCAGCGCCGCGACGGGGTCGGCCGCGGCCGAGGGCCGGTGAACGCGGGCAGGGGCGACGAGCCGGTGGTCGCCCGCGTGGTGCCGGAGGCAGGCAGCAGCGTCGCGGAGCTGCTCGGCATGTCCCTGGGACTCGACGTCTGGGAACGCCACGCCGACTTCCTCGTCGTCGCCGCGCCCGAGAGCCGGCTCGGCGAGCTGGAGCGGCGGCGGCTGGCCCGGGTCGACCGCTGGGCCACGGTGGCGGACTACGTGACACGGATGCAGACCCGACCACCGGCCGAGGACGGCGGAGGGGCGCCACCGGAGGACGACGAGCGGACCCGGTGACCACGGCAGGAGGAGGGTGGTGGCCGCCCAGGGGCGTGGGGGCCGATCGACCGGGAGGCGTCGCGTGCAGCGCCGCCACGACACCGCAGCACACCGACGGCGATCACGAGCGTGGCCGCTCCCCGACGTAGGGAGGTGTCCGGGCCGTCCACCGGCCCCAGATGTCGCGGTTCCGGAGAGCCGTCGCCCGATCGGCGTCGGGTGACTCGAGGTGGTCGAGGAACTCCCTGCCACGCTCGCGCCCATGAGCGATGAGGTCGTGGATGAACCCGGGGCTGCGGGACATCTTCGACTCGTAGTCGAGTCCGGCCGCCACCGCGTCGCTCATGGTGATCGCGCGGATCTTGACCAGGCGGTACCGCGCGAGCGCCTCCTCGGTGAGCATCCCCTGCTGGATGAGCTTGTTCAGGTGACCGATGTGGGAGACCTCCTGCTGGTAGGAGATGTTCGCCGCCAGCTCGTTGCGTCGGTCCCTGATGTCGTCCGAGCGCTTCGGCTCGCCGGCTCGCTCATCGGGGTTGATCTGGATCACCCACACCTCGTCCGGAGCAGACCCGGGTGTGCCGTCGCGCTCCGGGACCCGTCCCGCGTCGACGAGCTCGCGGATCGGCGGGTTCTGGGCGAAGAGGCCGTCCCAGTACGACCCGGCGCCCAGCGGGACCGCTCTGAACAGGGTGGGGACCGCGGCTGACGCGAGGATGACCCTGCTCGTGATCCAGTCGGCGGGGTGGCCGTTGAGCTCGTGACTGCGGAAGACCCGGAACTCCCCCGTCCGCACGTCCGCGGCGCTCACCAGCAGCCGTGGTGCCGACGGGTCGATGTCCTCCGGTCGGATCTCGTCGAAGGGCACGTGCCGCTCGAGCAGGCGCAGGAACGCCTGGTGCGCCTCGAAGGGGTTCAGGTACGGATTGGGCTCGAAGACCAGCCCGACCCTTCCGGCGAGCCGCAGCGTGGTCATGACGGCGGCCTCGATCGACGCCGCGGGCAGGCCGCGCGTGGTGTTGTCGTCCCAGAACGCGGCGAGTCGGTCCACGCCGTCCCGGGGGTCACCCCGCAGGAGGCCGCACCAGGCCAGGAGCGCGCAGACGGCGCCACCGGAGGTGCCGCTCAACGCGCGGATCTCGCTCCGGGAATCGGTCAGCAGCTCGGTGAGCACACCGGCGGTGAAGGCCGTGTGGCTCCCGCCGCCCTGGCACGCCAGGACGACCCGTCGCTGCCGCTCCGTCTCCGGCGTCGTGTCGGTCATGGTCACCTCGGGACAGGTCCTCGCGATCGGCTGTGTCCACGTCCTCGGTGGACGAGGTCGGCGACCGGCCCGCCGCCGTCGACGTCACGCCGGCGGCGGCGGGCCGGCGGACCGAGGTCGGTGTCGACCTCGGTCCGCGTCCGGACGCCGCAGGCCGAGTACGACGTCGCACGGCCGCGCTCGAACCCCACCCCCCTCCGGCCGGTGGGGCACCCGGCGCCGGAGCGTCGGCGGAGGGGACGCGGGCGGCATGCCGGTCAGATCTGCTGGGTGCGCGCGGCGACCAGCTCCCCGCCGGCGTGCCCCTCCACCCGGACGACGTCGGCGCCGGCCACCCCGGTCACGGTGACGGTCGAGGTGCCGTCCGCCACGTCGGTGCTGGCCCGTGGCCGGCCGTCGACGTAGACGTCGAGGCGCTGGATGCCCGCCGTCGTCACCTGCAGGGTGAGCGTGCCGCCGCCGTCCAGCGAGGACGTCAGCCGCAGAGCGCGCCCAGGCATCGCCGCCAGCAGCGCCCCCGCAGCGTTGAGCAGGTCGAGGTTGCCCTCGAGCACGTCGCGGCGGGTCAGTTCGCGCCGGTGTTCCGGCACGACGCCGAGGTCCTCCACCGGGGTACCGGCCAGCTCGCCCACGCGGAGGGTCCGCCGGATGGAGACCCGCATGGCGGCTCCGTTCGGCAGGGCCCGGTACGGGCTCTCCGGGTTCGGCTGCGGCAGCTCGAGCAGCCGCTTGAGCAGGCTGTGCGTCCACACGTTGGCGCCGCCCGCCCCGGTGTTGTCGTCCACGCCGAGCACCGGACCGATCCCGTGGTCCTGGAAGCCGGCGGCGAAGATGTCCGTCGCCGAGTAGCAGCGCGCGTCGGTGACGAGCACCACCGGGCCGCAGTACTGCTGTCCCCGGCGGTTGGCGCCCTCGACCGGGGTGATCGGGAACGCCGAGGAGAAGGCCGACCCGGTCTCCACGGCCTGCTCCATGGACCGGAACCACGGCCCCAGGTCGATGCCGCTCGGGTTGTCCTTGTGCTGGCGCACGACGGCCAGGTTGAGCGGGGTGCAGATGAACTGCACCGGCTCCGGGGTGATCGGCCGCGGCGTCAGCGTCTGCAGGAGGAACTCGCTGGCGTGGATGTGCCCACCCCCGTTGCCGCGCACGTCGAGGACCAGCCCGTCCTGCGGGAGCAGCCCGATCAGCCGCACGAACTCGTCGACGAAGGCTTCGACGAGCGCGTCCTCGACGTCGAACGAGAAGATCCGCACGTGGCCGAACGTGCCCGAGGGGGTCACGACGCTGCGTGCCCGGAAGAACAACGGCATGGTCGTGGTGAGCTCGGCCCCTGCCTCGGCCGGCTCGGTCTCGACCTCGGCCTGGACGTCGGAGAACTGCTGGTCCACGGCCTGCGGCGCGAACAGCAGCGCGCGGGCGCGGCTGATCTCGTCGGCGAACAGGTCCAGCCCCCGCGAGGCGGCGGCGACGGTCGGGGCGTCGGCGTCGGCCATGGGCGGGAGGTTGGGCCCGACCAGCCAGGGCTGGCGCAGCTCGTGGCGCACCCCGCCGGCGTCCAGGTAGGTGATGGTCACCCACTCCTCGTCCGGGGGCAGGTGCAGCCGCAGCGAGCGCAGGGTCAGGGCATCGATCCCCCGCGCCAGGCGGGCCGCCCGGTTGCTGCCGGCGAACCGGTCGGCGTTGACGGCCGCGGCCAGGGCGATCGGCACACCGTTCCAGTGGGTGATCTCGACACCGCGCGTGAACGTCGCGGTGCTCACGCCCTGCGCCAGATGGCTGACGATGTACTTCTCCGCCCCGCCGTCCACGCAGCGTTCCACCTGGAACGGCAGGTAGGCGATCTTCCCGCTGAACGGGGCCGGCAGCACGTAGTTGGTGTGCAGGTCGCGCACCGAGTGGAAGATGCTCAACACCTCCCGGTGGAAGTCCCGTTCCGGCGCCATCGTCGCGTCGGTCTGCTGCCCCAGCCGGGCCCGCAGCAGCCGCAGCCGCTGCACCGGGTTCACTGCGTGCATGGCCGCCTTCAGGGGCAGGTGCACGTAGTTGCCCTCGAGCAGGAGCAGGGCCTGCTGGACGATCGTCATGCGCTGGGCGTGGCTGAGGTTGCCGGCCGAGGCGACGAACTCCTGCAGCGGCACCGAGTCGGCGATCGGCGCCCCCGCGTTGCCGACCTGCACGGTCAGGTCGGCGGGCAGGGATTCGTCGGCGACGAGGTCGTCCAGCGGACGCCGTGGCGCCAGCACCTCGACGCGGGTGCTCGTGGTCATGGTTCCTGGCTCCTCCCGTGGCATCGCGGCCGGAGGTCGGACGGCCGCCCGGCAGCAGCAGACCAAGAGACCCGTCACGCAGACGTCACCGGACCGTCCCCGGGCGCTCGACCCGGGCAGGACGTGCGGCGGGGGCGTCTCCAGCGGCGGTCTTCCGGGACTGCGTGTCGTCGAGCCGGACGGGGCCTCGGGCATGCCCGTGCGGAGACGGCCGACGGGGTCCCGAGGAGGTCGGCCACGACCCGGCGCAGCGCGTCGCCCCCCGGCTCCGGTCCCGCCCGTCGGGTGCGCTCAGCGGTGGTGGGGCCCCATCAGTACCTCACGCCTCGTTCCAGACGGACGTTGCTGTCGGACCACCAGTACGGAGTCGTCGATCCATCTGCTCGTCTCAGGATCGCCAGCGCCATCCCGGTCGCAGGCCCGACCCGGAACTCGCCGTACTCGGACTGCGCCATCGTCTTCCACTCCGCACCACCCTGCCTCCGGGCGGCCTCGCTGTCGAAGTCGGCATCGTCCAGCACGGCTGTGGCGGCAGCCCCCGTCCCGTCACGGTTCGACTGCCAGAGCCAGATGTACATCCTCCGCAGCGTCTGGTCGTCCTCGAGTTCGAGAGGACCGCGGAGCCAGACGCCTCTCCCCGCGTCGATCGTCAGCACCCGGTTGAAGTTGCCTCCGGCTGACGCCATCGCGTCACCGCCAATCCGAGCCCCGCGGCTCACAGGTGTGCCGGTACGCAGTGGACCCCGCGCACAGCATGGCCATCATGTCCTCTTGCCGAGTTCCTCGAGCCGCCGTCGGGTCGCGGCCGCGGCGATCACGTTCCCCTTCACCCCATAGAGACGCAGCGCCTCCGAGGCAGCGGTGACGGCTTCGTCGGCTCTGCGGGAGGCTTCGAGCACGTGTGACAGGTCGAGCAGCGCGTCGGCCCGGTGGTTGAGGAAGTCGGTCGCCCCGGCGAGTGCCACCGCCTCGCGCGCCAGCGCCTCGGCCTCCTGGAGTTCGGCACGCCTGGTGAGCACGCGCGCGCGGACCCCGCGCCAGAGGACCTGCGACAGCAGGTCGGTGGGCCCGGCCAGTCGGGCGCTGAGACCCGCGAGCTCCTCGGCCTCCACGTCGCGCCCCTGGTCGAAGACCGCTCGCGCGAGGAAGGCGGCGGTCGTCGGGAGGAACATGCGCTCCCCCATCTCCTCGAGCGCGCGACATCCCGTGCGCAGGCTCTCCTCGGCCGCCGCCGGGTTGCCCGCGAGCAGCTCGATGACGGCCTCGTTCTGGGAGGTCGCCGCGTTCAGGGTGAGGCCGAGGTCCGCGTAGGCGGCGTTGCTCGTCGCCAGCAGCCGGCGGGCGAGGTCGAAGCGACCGAGCATCGCGTGCAGGCCGGCGAGGTGACGGAGGATCGCCGCCTCGGACTCCGGGCTCTCGTGCACCTCCTCGCGCATCGCCTCGCAGCGGCGCACACCCTCGTCGGCGGGTGTCGGACCGAACCACAGCGAGGACGCGACCCACGTCAGGATCTCGTTCCGCACATGACGATCCCCTGCCTCGCGCGCATGCGCGGCCGCGCGCTCCCACGCCGCTGCTGCCGCCTCGGCACGAGCCTCGTTCCAGTGGAGCCATGCCTCGAGCCGCCGTGCGCGGCACAGGCCGAGGTCGTCCGCACACCGCTCGAAGACCGGGATCACCAGGGCCATCGTCCGAGCGGCTTCCTCGGTCCCGCCCTCCTCGACGTGGAGCAGCCGCAGGAACTGCCGTTGGACCAGCACGTGCGACGCCGTGCACGTGTCGTCTCCGGCCGCGGCCAGCCGCTCCGCCTCGTCGAGCACGCGCCCGGCCTGGGCCAGCCGGCCGGACTCGATCATCGCGGCGCCGAGCTCGGCGAGCACCAGCGGCCGCCTCGGGTCCTCGGTCCGGAGCAGCTCCGTCACGCGCTCGAGCAGGCCGATCCCCGCAGGCAGGTCGCTGCGAGCGAGCGCTCGTCGTCCTGCCGCCTCGAGACGCTCGGACGCCCGTGTGGCGAGCGAGGCGGCACGCGAGTCGAGCGATCCGACCGCGACCCGGTACCGGAAGGCCTGTTCGAGGTGGTAACCGACGATCTCCTCGAACTCGCGCGAGCGCGAGCGGTCGTCGGCCATCGCCTCGAGCCAGCCCGCGTAGCGCTCGTGCAGGTCGGCCCGATCGCCCTTCGGCAGTGAGCGATAGGCGGCATCGCGGATCAGCCCGTGCCGGAAGCGGTAGGCCTCCTCGCCGGCGAAGTCCGCCGCGTTCCGGCGGATCAGGTCCCGGTGGACCAGCGTCTGCAAGCCGTCCTCGAGCGCCGCGTCGAGCGCGGGGTGGGCGAGCTCGCCGACGGCACCCCGGTGGAAGACCACCCCTTCGACCGCTGCGGTCGTCAGGATCGCCCGCTGGTCGGCCGGGAGGCTCTCCAGGCGCGCGGCGAGGAGCGCGTGGATCGTCGAGGGAACGGGGAGTTCGGAGAGGTCCGCCGGGGCGACCCAGCGGTCGTCCTCGCGCACGAGCAGCCCGTCGTCGACGAGCATCGCCACGAGTTCCTCCGCGAAGAGCGCGTTGCCCTCGGCCGAGCCCGCGATCACGGAGGCGGCGGCGGGCGGCACGGGCGCGCGGCCCAGCAGGTTGGACACCAGCTCGCGGCACTCCGCCTCGCTCAGTGGCTCGAGCGCGATCGACGTCGTGTTCGGCTTGCGGCTCCCCCAACCCGGGCGGATCTCCAGCAGGTCCCTCCGGGCGATGCAGACGAGCAGGATCGGGAACCCGCGCGAGAAGTCGGCGACGTGCTCCACCAGGTCGAGGAAGGTCGGCTCGGCCCAGTGGAGGTCGTCCACCACGACGACGAGCGGCCCCGCTCGCGCCAGTGCCTCGAACAGCCTCCGGACCGCCCAGAAGGTCTCCTCGCTCGTCCCTCCCCCCGCGCTGCCGAGCCCGAGCGTCTCGGCCACGCGCTGGGCGATCAGCTGGGCCTTCTCCTCCCCGGCGAGCTCCTCCGCGGCGAGCCGCGCCGCGATCGTGGCCGCGGACTGCTCATCGGGCTCCAGACCCTTGGCCCGGGCGATCCCCCGGACGATCTCCGCCAGGGGCCAGTAGGTGATCCCCTCGCCGTAGGGCAGGCAGCGACCGTGCAGGACCACGACGTCGTCGCCGAGTTCGGCCGTGAACTCCCGCACGAGCCGCGACTTCCCCACGCCGGCGTCGCCGAGCACGGTCAGCACGTGGCAACTCCCCTGGCTGACCGCCCCGCCGAACACGGTCCTGAGCACCGAGCGGGGGCCCTGTCGCCCGATGAACGGTGACTCGAAGTGGCGCGCGAGGCCGGGGGCGTGCGCGCGGGCGTGCCTGACGACCAGGGCGTCGACGACCGCTCCGTGCTTGAGTGCGCGTGGCCCGCTCGGCTCGACGTCGACCGCGTCGCGCACCAGCTGGTGCGTCGACCTGCTGATCAGGATCTCGTTCGCCGCTGCCGCCTCCTCGAGGCGCTTGGCGACGTTCACGGCCTCTCCGGTGACGAAGAGGTGTCCCTGCCGGTGGTCGCCGGCGATGACCTCGCCGGTGTTGACGCCGATCCGGCTGGCCAACCGGACACCCCAGCCGGCCTCGAGATCGCGGTTGAGGACGGTGAGCCTGTCGCGCATCTCGATGGCTCCCCGCACCGCACGCAGGGCGTCGTCCTCGTGGAGGGTCGGTACGCCGAACACCGCCATGATCGCGTCACCGATGTACTTCTCCACGGTTCCGCCGTGCTTGCCGACGATGGCGCTCATCTCGCCGAAGTAGCGCGCGAGCAGGTTCCGGAGCGCTTCCGGGTCGAGGGTGAGGCTCAACCGGGACGAGTCGACGAGGTCGGCGAAGAGGATCGTGACCGTCTTGCGGACGTCCGGTGCGGGCGGCCTCGCTCCGGGCCCGGCCGGAGCGAGGGGAGCCGCCACCGAGACGACGCTACCGCTGTCGTCCCTGGCTTCAAGGGGTCCGAGGACCCGGGACCCCATCGGCGCGCTGTCCCCGCGGTGGGTGCCCCTGCGAAGCGACACGGCCCGACCAGGGCACCGCCCCCCAACGGCGACGGCGGGCCGACCGGCTCAGGCGACGGCCGGACCCAGGCCGCGGTCGGCGAGCTTGCTCCGGAGGCGGGACAGTGCGCGTGCCCGCGTCGGGCCGATGCTGCCGACGGGCATGGCGCACCTGGCGGCGACGTCGTTGTACGAGTCCAGCTCGTCCCGGAAGAGTGCGACGAGCAGACGCTGCTGCCGCGGCGGGAGTTCGGCCACGGCGGCCCACAGGTCCCGTGCCTCGTCGCGGTCGATGACGTCCTCCTCCGGACCGGCCGTGGCATCCGGCGTCTCGTCGACCATGGGCAGCGGGCGCAGCCGAGCGGACCGGCGCAGGAGCGCCAAGGACTCCCGCGACGCGGTGACCGCGAGCCATCCCGCCAGCCGCTCGGGGTCGCGGATGGTCCGCACGTTCTGGAGCAGGCGCAGCCAGGTCGTCTGCGCCACGTCGTGGACGTCCGCCGTCTGGAGGCGGAACGACGCGGCAACGGACCGGACGAGGCCGTCGTACTCGTCGATCAGTCGTCTCCAGGCCGACTGGTCGCCCGCCGCCACCTGTGCGAGCAACGTGGCGTTGTCGCATCCGCGGGCGGCGTGCGCAGTCGTGCGGCAGAGCTGTGTGGCCATCACGCAGCAGTCCCGTTCTCGACGGATCCGCACGATGCGGGGCGATCAGCGGATCGTTGGGTGGGTGAACAGCCTGGGCGCAGTTCCGCCGGCCTCCCACGACCGATCGGGTGACCGTCGTGGTGGTCGTGGCGCTGCACCGGGTCCGGCTGCGGGGAGGACGCTATGGCCGGGGCCTGCGCCGGGCTGCCAGCCCGCGGACACGCCGGCTGTCATCCGGATGACAGGCACGTCGGTGCCGCCCGGGCACCGGACGCCGCCTCGGCCACGACGGGCCCGGGTGCGTCACATGCCGGCGCGGCGGCGCAGCGCGGAGGGGTCACGGAGGACGATCACGCGGCCGTCCACCGAGATCAGGCCCCGGGCCGCGAAGAGCTGCAGGATCCGGTTGACCGCGGGTCGGGTCGCTCCCACCATCGCGGCGATGTCGGACTGCGACAGCCCGACGTCGAGCACCGTGTGCTGGTCGTCCCGCGCATGGCGCTGTGCGAGCTGGAGCAGGACCTTCGCGACACGGCCTGCGAGGTCGAGGAAGACGAGGCCGCCGGTCTGCTCGGTCAGCCGGCGGACCAGCTGCCCGAGCGAGCGGAGGACGGCGTCGAGGACCGCCGGATGGGCGGCCATCGTCTCCAGCACCGCCGCCCGCGTGAGCATCAACACGGTCGTCGGCTCGACGGCGATGACCGATGCCGAGCGCGGTGAACCGTCGAGGATGGCGAGCTCGCCGACGGTCTCGTGCCGGCCCAGGGTGACGAGCACGATCTCGTCGCCCTGCTCCGACGTCAGCACGACCTTGACCAGGCCCGTGCAGACCACGACCAGGTGGTCTCCGGGATCACCCTGGTACCAGAGGTACTGCCCCCGGCCGTAGGTCCGCTGCCTGCTGCCCGCGGCCAGATCGAGCAGTGAGCGCCGGTCGAGCGCGCCGAAGACCTGCGTCGACCCGAGCACCTCCGCCGCCTGGTCGAGGCTGAGGTGCGGCCTCACGACGCGATCTCCGGCCCCGGGGACGGCCCGTCCACCGGAGCACGGTACTGCCGATCCGGGGTCGCGGACCCGCCCTCGACTCACGCACGGTGAGGGATCTGCCACCGGGACGTGGCTGGACGAGGTCGCCCGTGCCGCGTCCGGAGCATCGTCCGAGGCCGACCCGTCGGCGCCCGGCGGCATCGCGCGGACGACCCGCGCACCCGCCGGGTGACCGATGTCCCGGGTCGGTACACCTAGCGGATCCCGTCCCAGAGCGCGCGCTCGGAACCCCTCGGGTCGTCGACCACCCGTACCTGCTCACCGAAGACCTGCACCGGCCGGCGCCGGGTCTCGTAGGGCGCCCAGCCGGGGTCGCCGTCGGTGACGAAGCGGACCCACGCGCCGTGCATCGCGTCGGCCAGCTCCTGCGGGGCGGCGTCGCCCATCAGCGCGCCGTGCGCCTCGTGTTCCAGCGTGTCGAAGGTGAAGCCGAGCTCGAGGGCGTGGCAGGCGCCGAGCCGACCACCGAACTGCGGCGAGGGCCAGGAGAACTCGTACACCCAGGCCCGCCCGCCGGCGGCCCCGCCCTGCTGGGTCACCGCCTCGGCCAGCCGGATCGCCGGCAGCCGGAAGTACCAGTCGGTGGCGATGTCGGCCAGCAGGTCCCCCGGCGTCCCCCTGGGGCGAGCCGCGCGGTAGACCTCGAGCGCCCGGTCGGCCGGCAGCCCGTACCCGGCGACGGTCAGGTGCAGCACCTGGTCGGTCACCAGGTCGACGACCCCGTTGGGCACCAGGAACAGCCGCTGCTCGTCGCGGTTGGCGCCCACGAGGACGGCGACGTCGCGGGCCGACCCGTCCGCGACGGCCCGGATCGGGAGGTCGGGCAGCAGGTCGCCGTCGACCACCGGCTCGAAGGCCAGGAGGTTGACCGCGACCTCGCCGAAGCGGCCGGGGTCGGGCATGACCGCGACCTCCCGGGCCAGCCCCTGCTGGGCGGCGATCAGCTCTCCGACGGGGACGGCGGCCAGCGCCTCCCGCGTGGCCGGCACGTCCAGCCGCTCGGCGACGTAGCCGCCGATCCTGGTCGCCGTGGCCGCGGTCAGCGCGTGGTGGCCGGCGCCGCTCTGCGCCACGGCCTGGTGGAACAACCCGCGCGCCGAGGGCATCGCCAGCAGGGAGCCCACGCTCATCGCGCCGGCCGACTCACCGCCGATCGTGACCCTGGCCGGGTCGCCGCCGAAGGCCGCGATGTTCTCCTGCACCCAGCGCAGCGCGGCCACCTGGTCGAGCAGGCCGCGGTTGGCCGGACCGTCGTCGGCGAAGTGCAGGAAGCCGTCGACGCCGAGCCGGTAGTTGATCGTCACGCACACGACGCCGTCGCGGGCGAAGGCCGTGCCGTCGTAGACCGGGACCGCGCCCGACCCGTTGACGAAGGCGCCGCCGTGGATCCACACGAACACCGGCAGCCCGGACGCGCCCGGGTCCGGGGTCCAGACGTTGAGGTTGAGGCAGTCCTCGCCGGGGATCTGCGGCTCCGGCAGCAGGACGTCGTACGGCGGCGCGTAGGGCGGCTTGGGCACCGTCGGTCCGTACTCGGTGGCCGACCGGACCCCGTCCCAGCGCTCGGGTCGCTGGGGCGCGGCGAACCGCCGGGGGCCGAAGGGCGGGGCCGCGTAGGGGATGCCGAGGAACGCGTGCACGCCGTCGAGGGTGGTGCCGCGCACCGCGCCGCCGGAGGTCTGGACCGTCGGTGTCGTCGCCGTCACAGCGCGGACGTTAGCCCCCGTCGAGTGCGCACCGGGGAACCGCCCGGCGGCCCGGCCACGACGTCCTCCCCGCCTGCAGGACGGGCGTTGTCGCGTGCTCGTCCCGTCCTCGCCGCCGTTCTGGCTGCTGCTGGTGGCGCCGGTCTCGTCTCCCCGGTCACGGCGCTGGCCGAGGAGGTCGGCGGGACCGCCCACCTGACCGACCGGGTGCTCCTCCGCCTGGGCACCACGGGCACCGGGCTCGTCCTCGGTGCATCCGTCGTGTCGTTCGCCCCGTGCCGGTCATCCCGGAGGCTTCCGCGTCACGCGCTCCGACGAGAGCGGCGGGAGGGCATCCCGACCGACCTGGAGTCGGTCCGCAACCGGGTCCGCGGGGACTGGTTCGCGTAACCGGTCGGGAGCGTGGTGCACCGCTGCGTCTGGACCACCGGGCGGCTCCACGGGTCGGACTCCGGAGCCATGTGCACGTAGACGATGCTGTCTGCAGGGTCGTAGGTGTTCATCACGATCCCCTCCCGGTCTGTACGGCTCTCGGGTGGACGAGGCCGGCGGTGGCCTGTGGTGCTCCTGGGACGAGGATCGCCGGGCCCGGACCCACCTGACATGGCGCTGACCCCCGCCCTGCCGCGAGGAGCCCCCGTTCTCCAGCGGGGGGAGACCCCCCGGCGACGAGGGGGCTGACGCCTCGCGCGTCGCCGGCCGCGCCAGGCGACCGTCCGCGGCGCGGTCGGCTCATCCGCTGGACGTCACCGACGGTGGATGGGTGCCACGAGCTCCACGGGAGGGCTGCACCGGGCCACCTCGGGGCACAGCGGGATGCCGTGGCTCCGTTCCAGTCGGCTGACGACGTCCTCGAACTCCGACGACACCAGGGCCGGGCAGTCGCCCTCGGGCCGAGGCTCGTCACCGGTCATCCCGGACCTGCACCAGGGTGCGTCACGACGACCCGCCCGGGCGGGGGACGACGTCACGCCGTCCCTCCCGTGTCCCGGGAGGCGATCGGGTCGGGAACCGGTCGTGTGCCGGTCCGTTCGTCGACCAGCGCGGCCAGGTCGGCGAGGACCGGGTGGCCGACGAGGTCCTTGAGCGTGACGGCACGGTCCAGCGCCACCGCGAGCTTCACGGCCGACAGCGACGTGCCGCCGCGGTCGAAGAAGGAGTCCCGCCGGCCGATCCGGTCGGCCGGGATGCCGAGCACCTGCGCCCAGGCGGCGGCCACGCGCTGCTCGGTCGGCGTGCGCAGCGCCGCGGGGTCCGCCTCGGTCGGGGCGAGCTCGCCGGCCAGCGCGGTGAGCGCCTTGGTGTCGATCTTGCCGTTGGGCGTCAGCGGCAGGGATGCCTGCCAGTGGCAGGTCCGCGGCACCATGTAGCCCGGCAGCGTCGCGGCCAGCCGGGTGCGCAGCGCGTCCGCCTCGATCGGCCGGGGAGCGGCGTAGAAGGCGACCAGGTGCCGGCTGCGGTCGGGGCCCTCGGCGACGACGACCGCGCCGTCGCGCACGCCGGGCACGCGCAGCAGGGTGTTCTCGATCTCGCCGATCTCGATCCGGAAGCCGGAGATCTTCACCTGGCTGTCCCGCCGGCCGAGGAACTCCAGCTCGCCGCCGGGCAGCCAGCGCCCGGAGTCGCCGCTGCGGTAGAGCCGCCGGCCCGGACGGTACGGGTCGGGCACGAAGGCGGCCGCGGTCCGCTCGGGGTCGTTGACGTAGCCGCGGCCGACGCAGACGCCGGAGAAGACGATCTCCCCGGGCGCGCCCAGGGGCACCGGCACCAGGTGCTCGTCGACCACCCGCACCTCGACATTGGCGATCGGCCGGCCCAGCGGCACCCGGTCGGTGTCGGGCACCGACCGCAGCACCGCGTGGTTGGTGTCGTCGGAGGTCTCGGTCAGCCCGTAGGCGTTGACCAGCGCGATGTCCGGCTGCGCGGCGAACCAGCGCTGCACGAGCTCCTTCTTCAGCGCCTCCCCGGTGACCGACACGCAGCGCAGGTCCGGCAGCGCACGGGGGTGCGCCTCCAGGTAGGTCAGCACGACCTCGAGGTAGGACGGCACCACCTGCAGGACGCCGACCCGGCCCTCGACGATCCGGTCGACGAAGCGCTCGGCGTCGAGGACCACCTCCTGCGGGACGATCAGGGTCCGCCCGCCGGCCAGCAACGCGGAGACCAGCTGCCACAGCGAGATGTCGAAGCACTGCGGGGCGACCTGGGCGACGGTCAGCCCCTCGCCGATCCGGAGGTCGTCGATCTTGGCGACGAGGTGGTTGAGCATGCCCGCGTGCTCGCACATCGCGCCCTTGGGCTCGCCGGTCGAGCCGGAGGTGAAGTAGACGTAGGCGAGCTGGTCGGGGGCGACCGCGATGCCGAGGTCCCCGTCGGGGTGGCCCTCCTGCACGGCCGCGCCGACCCGCAGCACCTCGACGTCGGGCAGCTCCTCGAGGGCCGCGTCGAGGGAGGCGGTGCTGCCCGGCTCGGTGAGCACCAGCCGGCACTCCGCGCGGGAGAGGGTCCGGGCGATCCGGTCGGCCGGGAAGTGCGGCTCGACCGGCAGGTACGCGCCGCCGGCCTTGAACACGGCCAGCACGGCGGTCAGCCAGTCCAGGTCGCGCTCGGTGACCACCGCGACGACGTCCTCGGGCTGCAGGCCCCGGGCCAGCAGGGCGCGGGCGACCTGGTTGGCGCGGCCGTCGAGCTCGCCGTAGGTCAGCTCCTCGTCCTCGTGCACGGCCGCGACGTCGTCCGGGCGCAGCCGCACCTGCTCCTCGAACAGCTCGTGCACCGCGCGGCCGGGGAGCTCGCGGTGCCGCCCGGCCAGTCCGTCGAGCTGGAACCGCAGCTCGGCCGCGGAGAGCAGGCCCGCCGCTCCGGGCTCGGCGTCGGGGTCGGAGGCGAGCGATGACAGCGCCGCACGGTGGTACCCGGCGATCCGGGCGGCGGCGCCGGCGTCGAGGACGTCCTCGCGGTACCGCAGCGCCAGGCGTGTCCCGTCCCCGAGGATGCCCACCCGCAGGACGGCGTCCCCGCCGAGGTCGCCCTCGGCGCCGAGGTCGATGACCACGTCGGGCACCGGACCGGTCAGGTCCAGCTCCTGTCGCAGGTCGTCCGGCGGGACGCCCCGGTGCACCCGCAGCCCGGCCTCGACCTCGGCCACGTGGCGCACCAGCCGCCGCCACGACCCGGCGTCGCTCGACAGCCGGCACGGCACCGGGTCGTCCCCGGTGCGGGTCACCACACCGGTGACGACGTCGGCCTCCCCGGACAGTGCGCCGAGCACCCGGGCGTGCGCGGCCAGGAACAGCGACCGCAGCGGCACCCCCAGCTCGCCGGCCCGGCGGCGCAGCCCGACCGCGAGGCTGCCGGGGAGGGTCGTGTCGAGCCGGGCGACGCCCGGTCGAGGGTCGCGGGTCCACCGTGGGATCGCGGTCGAGCCGCCGGCGGGGAACACTCCGCGCCGGGAGGCCGGGCCGGCCTCGGTCGGTGCCGTGGTCATCGGGTGGGTCTCCCTCACTGCAGGGCCCGGGTCAGGGCTCGGGCGGCCGCAGGATGCGGTCCGCCGGACGAGGACACGGGGGTCGGGGCACCGGTCCGCGGCGGCGGCGCGGTGGGGCGATCGGCGCGGGCCGGCGGGGCGACCGGGGTCTCCGGCAGCGCGCGGGCCGGGTTGCCCCCCCAGTGCCCGCCCGGCGGGATCTCCTCGCCCTTCATCAGGAAGGAGTCGGCGGCGAGCACGGCGCCGTCGCCCAGCGTCACGCCGTAGTGGGTCCAGGCCGACGGGCCCAGGGTGACGCCCGATCCCAGGGTGATGGTGTCGGACTTGAAGGCGCCGTCCTCCTGCGAGTGCGCCTGCAGCCAGGTCAGCGCGTTGAGGGTGCAGTCGTCGCCGATGGTGACCAGCGTCCGCTCCGGGATGTCGGCCCCGTCGTCGAACAGCCGGCGACCGACGCGGACCCCCACCAGCCGCCACATGAAGCCCTTCATCGGCGTGCCGTTGAAGAGGGCGGGGTTCCACATCAGCTTCCAGTAGCGCTCGTGCCACCAGAAGTACGGGTCGTAGATCGAGCAGAACTGCGGTCGCAACCGGCCGAACCGCAGGTTCGCCCGCTCCACGAGGACGCCGAGGACGACGGTGAACAGGAGGGCGCCGACCTCCGCCGTGAAGATCGACACCGCACCCATGCTGTGGTGCAGCTGCGCAGCGGCGAGCCCGATCAGCGTGATCCCGAGGTAGGAACTCCACCGGAGCAGCAGGAACAGCCCCATCGTCCGCAGGTTGTAGCGGTTCTTGGCGGCCAGCCGGCCCGGCAGTTCCTCGGCGCTGCTGTGGTGGTCGAAGGTGCTGTCCCGCTCGACCGACCGGGGGATCTCGAAGGCCGGCGACCCGAGCAGCCCGACGTTCTCGCGTACCGGTCCCTCGATCGGGAGCTGCACCTTGGTCGCGAGCAGGCAGTTCTCCCCCATCCGGGACTGCGGCGGGTAGATGATGCCGTTGCCGAGGAAGCTGCGCGGCGCGATCGACGCCCGGGAGACGCGGAAGGACGTCGCCGAGAAGTCGGCGTTCACGACGGTCAGCCCGTCGGCGACCATCGTCCCGGTGCCGACGGTGACGTGGTAGGGGCTCTCGTGGGTCACGTTGGTGCCGAAGTTCGACCCCGTCTGCACGACCTCGGACAGGTCGTACCCGATCCACCGCAGGTAGTGCACGATGTAGGAGCTGTCGCCGAGCAGACCGGTCAGGAACTTGCGGTTGGTCAGCCGCGAGATCCCCCTGTGCAGCGCCCAGTGGAAGCCGTACAGCGGGTAGACCCGGTCCGGCCTGATCCCGAGGTCGAGCACGCGGGGGACCGTCGTCGCGGCCAGCAGGCCGAGGAGCAGCCCGCCGGCGAACAGGACGGCGGAGATCCCCGCGGCGTGGAGGTAGAACGACGGGTCCGTGAACGCGAGCGGACCGGCGTCGAGCAGCGTGCCGATCCCCGGCCACAGGACCAGCAGCACGGAGATGCCGCCGATGCCGAGCGGCAGGGTCACCAGGACGACGGACAGCACCTGCATCAGCGAGTAGACGGCCCGCCTGCGGGTGCCGCACGGAGCCGGCGGCAGCACGCTGTAGTCGACCTCGGTCGGCTGCGCCGGGTTCCCGTGCCAGTGCTCGCCGGCGGGCACGGTCTGGCCGCGCTGCAGCGTGGAACGCAGGCCCAGCTGGGCGCCGTCGCCGATGCAGGTGTCGATGTCCAGCACCGTCGCCTCGCCGACCAGCACGTCCCGGCCGATGGTGACCGGACCGGTCTGGATGAGCCCGGCGTGCGCCCGGTAGCAGGGGAACGCCGACTCCCGGCGGATGACCGTGTCGTCCCCGATCGTGAGCAGGTCGGTGGCGACGGGCACCTGCTTGGCGAGGATCGTGACGCCGCGCCCGATCCTCGCGCCGAGGGCCCGCAGGTACAGCACGTGCAGCGGTGAGCCGCCGAAGAACAGCAGCAGCGGACTGCTGCGGACGAGCGTCTTGACCACCCAGAAGCGGACGTACGCCAGGCTCCAGACGGGGAAGTCCTGCGGCCTCCACCGGCCGATCAGCACCCACTTCGCGACGACCGGGGTGATCGCCGTGCCGCCGAGGGTCATGGCGCCGAACGCGACCGCCCGCAGGTACTGGGAGACCAGGTCCCCGCCCCCGGAGATCCAGTCGACGCCGAGGTCGGCGACGACCGCGGCGGCGTACAGGTACCCGAGGAAGACCAGGACCTGCAGCGACCCGACCAGGCCGCAGCGGAGCGTGCTCGCCGGTGCCGCGGCGACCGGCGCCGCGGCCGGGGCCGGGGCCGGCGGGGGTGCGCCGAGCACCGTCGCCAGGCCGCGGACCGTCGGGTGGGCATAGACGTCCCGCATCGAGACGGAGGGCAGGTCGGGCCGCTTGCGGACGCGGGCGCAGAACCGGGCCATCACCATGGAGTCGGCGCCGAGGTCGTCGAACACGTGGCTGTCGACCGGCACCGAGTCCACGTGCAGGACCTCGGCCAGGACGGCGGCCAGCTCGGTCTCGACCGGTGCGCCGGTCGGGGGCCTCGGAGCCGGCACCGGCGCGAGGGCCGTCGCCAGCCCGGAGACGGTCGGGTGCTGGTAGACGTCCCTCATCGAGACCGCGGGCAGGTCCGGGCGCTTCCTGACCCGGGCGCAGAAGCGCGCCATCACCATCGAGTCGGCGCCCAGGTCCTCGAAGAAGTGGCTGTCCGCGGGCACCCGCTCGACGCCCAGCAGGTCGGCCAGCAGCCCGGCCAGGACGGCCTGGACGTCCCCGGTCGTGGCGGCCTGCGCGTCGTGGACGGCCGGGACCGCTGCAGGGGCGGCCGTCCGGACCTCGATCGGGCGTCCCACGTGCTGAGCTCCTTGCGTCGGTGGAGGAGAGGTCCGGGCACGTGCCCGGGGGTGTGCCGTCACCCGTGCCGCTGCCGTCTCACCGCAGGGCGGACAGGGCGGGCGACGGGGACTCAGGCTGCCGCGGCCGGGGCACTGCCCGCTCGACCGCGGCTCCCTCGTCGGGACGGAGCGCGTCCTCGCCGAAGAGGTCCTGGACCCAGGTGCGCTGGTAGACGGTGTCGAGGTACCGCTCACCGAGGTCCGGCGCGATGGTGACCGCCGTGAGGCCCTCCGCGTCGTGGCGGGTCAGCCAGTCCACCGCGCCGCTGACCGCGGTCCCGGTCGAGCCGCCGAAGAGGAAGCCGCGCCGGGCCAGCTGGTGGCAGGTCCGGATGGTGTCGGCCTCCTCGACCCAGACGACGTCGTCGACGACGGACTCGTCGAGCATCGGGGGGCGCACCCCCATGCCCAGGCCGGGGATCATCCGGCGGGCCGGCGGCGCACCGAAGGAGACCGAGCCCACCGCGTCGACGGCGACGACGCGCACCGAGGGACGGTGGTCGGAGAACCACCGGGCGCAGCCCATCAGGGTGCCGGTCGTGCCCGCTCCGACGAACAGGACGTCCAGCTCCGGGAACTGGCGGGCGATCGCGGGCGCCGTCGTCTCGTAGTGGGCTCCCCAGTTCCCCACGTTGTCGTACTGGTTGAGCCAGACGTACCGGTCGTCGGAGGCGCACAGTGCCTGCACGTACTCGATGCGCGCCCCGAGGAGGCCGGTGACCGGGTGGGGCTCGGTGATGATGTGCACCTCGGCCCCCAGCGCTTCCATCAGCAGCCTGGTCGACAGGTTGCACCGGGAGTCGGTCACGCACCGGAACCCGTAGCCCTTGCTGGCCGCGATCATGCTCAGGGCCACGCCCAGGTTGCCCGAGGAGGACTCCACCAGGACCGATCCGGGCCGCAACAGGCCGCGGCGTTCGGCGAGCTCCACCATCCGGGTGGCAGCCTTCACCTTGACCGACCCGGCGAAGTTGAAGCCCTCGCACTTGAGGAACAGCGATCGCCCGACGACCGGGTGCAGGTCGACGTACAGGTCCTCTTCGTTGAACTCGTGCGGAGCGGAGATGACGGGCACGTCGGTCCCCCTGCTGTGCTGGCGCGGTGACGCGCGGGGTGTGGGATCCGGGAGAGGGAGCAGCTGCCTGGCCCTCGCAGAGAGACTGCGGCGGCACGGACGGGGGATCGATCGGGCTCTCCCGAGAACCGGCGGCCTCCGCCCCCCGTCCCGGGTGGGGCAGACCCCACCGGGGATCCCCACCACCGCGGCCGGACGCCTGCTCAGCGCCGGTCACCGCGCCGGCAGCACCTCGGGCCGGCTGGTCGCGAGCAGGCCGGGCGGTCGGTGGACGGCGGCCGGACTCGTGCGCCGCACGGACGGGGACCCCGGAAACCGACCGGGCGCCCCTCGGGGGCCCGGCTCCCCCCTCGTGACGGGGGCTGCCCCCACGCCAGGACGGGGGTCGGCTCGATGGTCCGGGCCCAGGGAGCCCGGCACCCTCAGGACAGCAGGACGACACGGGGACCACGTCCCCCGTTCGACCGGCCCGGCACTCGGACCCTGGAGACCCCCATGACCGCGCTGGCTCCCAGCCCCGCCGACGACCTCCGCCCCGACTTCGTGCAAGCAGGTGCCGACCTCGTCGCCGCCCGGCTCGCACAGCAGGCCAAGGACACGCCCGCTCACCGCGCCGCCGTCGAACGGCAACGCGCCCGGGTCGACGCCGTGCTGGACCTCTACCTGGAACTGTCGGACCCCCGGTGCTGGGACGTCGGCCACCGGGTCGCGTCGAGCCCGATCGGCGTCCCGGCTCCCCGGTCGCTCCCGTAGGCCGCCTCTCCCCCGGGCACGACCGTCGCCCCCGTCGGCGACGTCCCCGTCCTTACGGTGCCGGGCGCTGCACCGGCGCCCACGTCCCCCTACCAGGGGGTGGGGTCTCCCCCACCCCCTGGTAGGGGCCGCCCTCTTCCCTGCCCGCCCCCGCCGTCGGGACGATGGTCCCGTGGCCTGTGACCTCGCCCGCCGAGCCAGGGCCGGGCGTGGACATCCCTGGTCCCAGTTCCCCCGATGACGGGAGGCCCGCCGCCTCGTCGACAGGACCGACCGCCCCATCCCCACCAGGAGGCCCCCGTGCCCGTCACCGATGTTCCTCTGGACGGCCCTGACCGGTCGGTTGCCCTCGACGAGCGCACCGAACGGGACGCTCCCGAGCGGCGGGAGTACTCCCGGCCGCGGGCCTTCTCCGTCGGCCCCGCGACCAAGCTGGTCCGCGGGGGCATCTACGGCAAGGCCCATGACGGTTACACCGGCTACTACCTGGAGCCCTGAGCTCGCCCGCGGGGCCATACAGCTCCGCCCCGACCTGCTGCTCGTACGGGCTCCGGACGGCAGCGGCAGGCTCCTGGACCTCGCGGGCTCGTTCCACGCGGTCGACCCGATCGCCGCGGAGCTCCTGGTCGGCCTGTCGCGCGGTGGCCGCACCGAGGCGGTGCGTGCCACCGCCCGTCGGTACCGGGTCCCCGAGCAGCAGGTCGCCGCCGACCTCGACGCCCTCCTCACGGAACTGCCCCCGGGCATCGGTACCGGGGGCGCGGCCCGGCGCGGCGGGCGGGTCGATCCGCTCGTCGTCGCCGTGCTGTCCCTCCTGCGCCGGGTGGGGCACCCACGCCTGAGGACCTGGCTCCTGCTGGCGGCTGCGCGGGTCTGCTTCGCCACGGCGGGGTGGTCCCGCACCCTCCGGTGGTGGACCTCCCTGCCGCTCCGGGGCCGTCCGGGCGGAGGCTCCGCGGCCGAGATCGACCGACGGGTGCGCCGCTCGGCCACCGGCAGCGTCCTCGGCCACACGTGCAAGGAACGGGCCGTGGTCTGTCTGGCAGAGGCACGGACCGCGGGGTTGCCGGCTGCCGTGGTGCTCGGTCTGAGCTGTTACCCGTTGGCCACCCACACCTGGTGCCTCTCGGACGACGACGTCGTCCTCGGCGACCTCCCCGACCTCTGCGACGCGTTCCAGCCCGTGGCCCGCTACCGATGAGCGGCGGCGTGCTGGTCGCCGCGATCGGTCCGACCGGCGCCGCCCTGACGGCCACGGGCAGGCACGTCACGAGCTGCAGCGGCGACGGGGTCACGGTGGCGCTGCTGGGTGAACTGCACTACCGCGCGGACCTCCGGGTGGGGCCGGGCCGGCCCGACGACGCCGAGCGGATCGCGCGGGTCTACCGCCGTGGTGGTCGCACCGCCCTCGCGGCGCTCGAGGGTGACTTCGCGTTCCTGCTGTACGACCGGCCCTCCGGTCGGGTCCTCGCCGTGCGTGACCCCATGGGTGGGCACCGGCTCTACCACGAGCGTCTCGGCGAGCAGGTCGTCATCGCGACCGACCTGGCGACGCTGCACCGGATGCGCGGTCGGCGGGCCGACCTGGACGTCGACCACCTCGCCGGCTACCTCGCCGCCCAGTCCCCGGTCAACGAGCCGGCCGGGACGAGCACGCCCTTCCGAGGCGTCGGGCGGGTCCCGGCCGGGGCGGCGCTCCAGGTCGAGATCCCCGCGTTGACGACGGCCGCTCGTCCGCTGTTCGCTCCGCTGGAGGTCCCTCCCGGCCGGGGCGACACGCTCTCGGCTGCCGCGGCCGACTTCCGCGAGGTGTTCGTCGCCGCGGTGGGGGAACGCGCGGTCGGCGACGTCGCGTGTCACGTCTCCGGCGGGCTGGACTCGTCCGCCGTGCTGCGCTGCGCGGCCGACGCCGCCGCCCGCGGCCGGTGCACGCTGGTGGCCGGGTTGTCGGTCGTGTACCGGGACCTGCGTCTGCTCGCCCGCGAGACGCCGTACGTCGACTCCGCGCTCGGGATCGCGCCCGGCGTGCGGTCGGTGCGACTCGACGGGGACCACCTGCTGGACTTCGACGCCTTCGCCGACCCGCCCGAGCACGACGAGCCGTATCCCGGGCTGTGGCGCATCGCGATGGACCGCGCACTGACCCTCGCGGCGTTCGAGGCCGGTGCCGAGCGGGTCCTCACCGGCATCGGGGCCGACGAGGTGCTCGACACCCACCCCTTCCACCTCGCAGCGGACCTGCGCAGCTGGCGGCTGGCCGGGGCCTGGCGGGAGGCGCGACGCTGGGCGGCAGCGGACAACACCGACCCGTGGACGGTGCTGCGGCCCTACGGGTTCGACCCGCTGCTCGCCCGTCGGCGCCGCCGGGCCCCCGAGGTCCCGGCGTGGGTCCGGCCGGAGTTCGCCCGGCGCACGGCCCTGGCGGAACGCATCGCGGAGCAGGCGGCGTCCGGTGCCGCCTCGCACCCCGTCCCCTCCGTCGGGTCCGCCCTGGCCGGCATCCGCAACCGGACGGGGGACCCGGTCCGGTGGGCGGTGGCACACCCGCTCGGCCTGGTCGTCTCGCACCCCTTCCTCGACCGGCGGGTGCTGCGGGCGGCGTTGCGGGCCGTCGCGGACCTCCGCCCGGAGCCGACGCCGAGCAAGCCGCTGCTGCGCGCCGCGATGGGCGACACGTTGCCCGACCCGATCACGACGCGCCGGCGCAAGGGGCACTTCAACGAGGTCTACTACCGCGGGCTGCTGCGCAACAGGGACCAGCTGGTGGCACTGGTCCGCCACCCCGCGGTCGCCGACCAGGGGATCCTGGACGCCGAGGCCCTGGCGGCCGTCCTCGACCGCGGTGCCGTCGGTGGCCTGCGCGTCCCGGAGCTGCACTCGCTGAACCTCGCGCTGACCCTGGCGCGGTGGCTGCTCCAGGAGGCAGGACGGGGCCCGCACGACGGCGTCCTCCCGTCCCGGCCGGTCGCCGACGACCACCGGGGCACCGGACCGCAGGAGGCCGCCCGGTGACAGCCCCTCCCGGATCCGGGGGGTCCTCCCCCGCCGCGGAACGGGGGCTCGCGCCGGCAGGTGGGGGGTTGGCCGGGTGTCGGGTGCCTCCGGACCCGGCGACGCTGGTCCCAGCGTTCCCGGACCGGAGCCCGGTTCGCGGCCTCCCGGACGAGAGCGGGGACGCCCTCTCCACATCGAGGACCTGCCATGTCCGCTCCCCTGCCCTGCCTGCGCCACTCGCGCACCTGGCTGGCCCACTGCGACGACTGCACCGCGTGGCACCTGTCCCGGCAGCTCGCGCGGCGCGCCGTCCCGCCGGTGGCGGGAGGTGCCGCGCCCCGGGACGACGCCGCCGGGACCGCCGTCGTCGAGACCGCAGTCGTCGAGACCGCAGCCGCCGGGACGGCAGCCGTCGAGAGCTCGCACGAGCAGCAGGAGACCGAGGGCCGCTCCGCCGGCCTGCGCGTCGACTTCCGGCGCGCGTGCGACGAGCGCGCCGAGGCCCGGCACCGGCAGCGGGTCGAGGACACGGCGGCGAGCCGGCTCGCCGTCCAGCAGACCGGCGCCCGGGTCGACGCCGTCCTCGACGCGTACCTCGAGCAGAGCCGCTGCCGCGGCGGCGGTCGGCCCGCGAGCTCGACCGCCGCTGCGGACGTGTCGCCGCCGTCCACGCCGGTGACACGGGACCGGCGGTCCCCCGGACCGGTCCCCTCACGACCGTCCGCGGGGGATCCGCGGGTGGGCAGCGGGGTGGAGGTCGCCCGACGCGGCCGCTCCCAGGGCCACGGCGTGCTGCGGACGGGCGTCGACGCCGAGGGGACGCCCCAGCTCGCGCGAGAGCAGTCGGGCCACCAGGGGGATCCGCGACGAGCCGCCGATCAGCAGCACCGCCGAGAGCACCTCCGGCGAGACCCCCGCCGAGCACAGCGCCCGTCGGAACGCGGTGATGGTCGACTCGACCAGGCCGAGCACCAGCTCCTCGAACTCCTCCCTGGTCAGCCGGACCTCCGGGTGGACCCCCGGCAGGTCCACCGGGATGACCGTCTCGGTGTCGAGGGTCAGCGCCTCCTTGGCGAGGGTGCAGTCCCGGCGCAGGCGGGCGAGGGCGACGGCGGCCCGCGGATCGTCCCGGTCCAGCTCGGAGAGCGCCCCGCCGGTGGCGTCGTCGACGAAGGAGAGGACCGCCTCGTCGAAGGCGGCACCGCCGAGACGCTCGATGCCCTCGGGCGTGCCGAGGACGGCGGTGCTCCGACCGTCCCGGTGCAGCACCGCCGCGTCGAAGGTGCCGCCCCCGAGGTCGTAGACGGCGACGATCTCCTCCGGCGGGGACTGCCGGGTGGTGGCGTGGTAGGCGACGGCGGCCTCCGGCTCCGTGGTGGTCCGCGCGTCGGGGATGCCGGCCAGCTGCGGCACCTCCTCGAACAACCCCTGCCGGAAGGGACCCCAGGTGGCCGGGTGGGTGAGGACCACGAGCTCGGGGTCGAGGCCCTGCTGTGCGGTGACCCGGGCGACCACCTCCTGCAGCAGCGCGGCCAGCAGGTCGGTGGCCGGGTGGGAGGTCCCGCCGAGCACCACCGGCGTCGGGCTCCCGAGCCGGCGCGTGATCTCGGAGGCCACCCGGTCGGGGTCGCTCACGGCGTGCCCCGCGGCCTCGTCGCCAGCGACCAGCGCCCCGTCGTCCCGGACGTAGACGGCCGAGGGCATCACCGGCGATCGGTTCCCGAGCGGGACGACGTCCAGGCGGACGCCGTCCGCGACCGCGGCCGCGGCGGACGTCGTCCCGAGGTCCACCCCGAGGCAGTAACCCACAGCGCCCCCTGGGGAAGGCAGCGGGCAGCGGACTTCCTCGCCGGCCGCAGCGTAACGAGGCCGGTGGACCGTGCGGTCCGTCCTGCGTCGACGCGGGTGCTCCGCGAGCGATCCGTCACCCAGTGGATGCGGGGGTCTACCCCACCTCCGGGATGGGGCGCTCCCCATTCCGGGCACGCCGGCTCGGCCGGAGGATCTGGTGGTGATGTGCACGCCTGCGCAGTGGCCGGACGACGGGGGTGCCGCTGACCCGGAGCGGCCTGCCGGCAGCGTGCCGTCGTCGCGACCGGTCGACCTCGGGTCGGTCGGCACCCGGCAGGCCGTGCGCGACCACTGGCTGCGCCGGCTGGGCCTGCAGCGCCGTCTGCACGACGGCGCGTCGCTGCAGATCTCCGCACTCGTGCCGCGGCTCGGCGTGGTCCGCAAGCAGCTGTCCGACGACGAGGACGGTGTCCGGCTCTCCATCGACGACCTGCAGGACCAGCTGCACACGGTGCTGCAGGAGCTGCGGGAGGTCTCGCGGGAGATCTACCCACCGTTGCTGGACCAGGCCGGGCTGGGTCCGGCGCTGTGCGAGTTCGCCGACCGCGTCGCCGTGCCCCTGCGCGTCGTGGCACCGGCGGAGCGCTTCGGCCCGGAGGTCGAGGGGGCCGTCTACTTCGCCGTCACCCAGTGCCTCGCCCTGCTCGAGGCCGGGGGGCCGCCGGTCGAGGTGGTGGTGCGCCGCGAGGGGAAGGTGCTCGTCGTCTCCCTGGACGGCGTGCCGGCCCGGCACGCCGTCCAGGTGCTGAGCCAGGTGCAGGGGCTCGGTGGTCAGGTCGGCGTCGCAGAGGGGCCCGGCTCGGGGACGATCACGGTGAGGATCCCGTGCGCGTAGCCCTGGCCGAGGACGGCGCCCTGTTCCGCGAGGGGCTGCTCATGCTGCTGGAGGCCGCGGGGCACGAGGTCGTCGGCTCCACCGCCGACGGGGACGCGCTGGTCGAGCTGCTGGACACCGAACCGGCCGACGTGGCGATCCTGGACATCCGGATGCCCCCGGGGCCCGACGGCGGCCTGGTGACCGCCGAACGGCTCCGGGCACTGCACGCCGACATGGGGCTGCTCTTCCTCTCCCACTACGCCGAGTCCCACTACCTGATGCGGATCCTGCAGATCGGCACCGAGGCCATCGGCTACCGGCTCAAGGAGAAGGTCGGCAGCGTCGACGTCCTGAGCGACACGCTCGCCCGGATCAGGGCCGGTGAGATCGTCATCGAACCGGTCCTGGCCAAACGCCTGGTCGAACACCCCCGCGGGGAGAGGAAGGGAGCCGTCGAGTCACTGTCGCCACGAGAACTGGACGTCCTGCGGCTGATGGCCGAGGGCCGGTCGAACAACGGGATCGCGGCACAGCTGTTCGTCACGCCCAAGGCGGTGGAGAAGCACATCGCCAGCATCTTCGGCAAGCTCCGGCTGGCCGAGGACGCCACCGAGCACCACCGCCGGGTCCTGGCCGTCCTGACGTACCTACGGGCCCAGCGCGACGAGGACTGACCCCGACCGCAAGGGGGGTTGGCGCGGCGTGCCCGTGGGCCTAGCGTGAGCGCACGGCCCGGCCGGGAGCCGGGCGTGGGTCGGTGGTGAGTATGACCCGGGTCAGCACCGCAGTGGTGCTCCGCTGGCTGCTGGTCACCGGAGGGGTGGCCGTGGTGCTGGCCACGGTTGCCTTCGGCGGCCGGGAGGTGATCGACAGCGGGCAGCTCAGGCTGGTGTTGCCGTTCCTCGCAGTCGGCCTCGCGGCCGTCGGGCTCTTCCTGGTGTGGCCCGTGCTCGAGCGCACGGTCGCCCGCGTGGCCGGCCAGAGGCTGGCCAGCCCGTACTCGGCGCTGGCCGAGGCGGCCCGGCGGATCCAGGCCGGGTCCCTCGACCAGGTCCTCCCCGGGCTGGCGCAGGTGCTGGCCGAGGGCACCGGGGCGGTCCGGACCGCGGTCTGGCTGGCCGTGGGAGACCGGTTGGTGGAAGCCGTCCACCACCCTCCGGACACGGGAGGCACGAGTCCACCCGGCCGGACCGTGCGCGGGCTCGCCGATCTGCTCGTGGACCCGGACGTCGACTCCGTCGTGCCGGTGCTGGACGCAGGGGTGCTCCGGGCCGCCCTGACGATCACCAAGCCGGGGTTGATCACCGCAGCCGACCGGGACCTGCTCCACGACGTCGCCAACGGTGCGGCGCTGCCTCTCCGCGTGGTGGCGCTCAACGCCGAGCTCAGGGAGCGGGTCCAGCGGGCCGCCGAGCTCGCCGAGGAGCTCCGGGCGTCTCGCCGGCGGGTTGCCTCGGCGCGGGACGCGGCGCGCCGGTGGCTGCTCGCGGAGCTCTCGCACGCCACGGACGACCGCCTGGCCGCGCTGCGGACGCACCTGGCGGCGACCCGCGCCCGGCTCGCCGACGCGCCGGTCGACCTGGCGCCGGTCCGGGACGCGCTCGCCGACGCCCGGGTCCGGCTGGACGACCTGCTCGACCGGTTCCGCACGGTGGCCAGGGGCGTCTACCCGTCCGTGCTGCGCGACCACGGGCCGGCCGCCGCGCTCGACGAGGTGGTGGCCGACCTGCCGCGGCCGGTCCGGCTCCACGCCCACCTGGGGTCGCGGGCGGCGTGGGAGCTGGAGTCCGGGCTCTACTACGCCGCCGCCTCAGCACTCCGCGAGCTGGCCGGACGACCCGCCGAACGAGAGCTGAGCCTGCGCCTGGAGGAGTGCCGCGGCGAGATCAGCGTGGTCCTCGACGACCCCGCCCCGCCGGTGGCTCCGGCTCGTCTCGAGGCGGTGCTCGCCGACGACGCCGACCGCCTGGTCGCGCTCGGTGGCGGCCTGCGGGTCACCGCACACGGCGAGGACGGTGCCGCCCTCCCCGCCGGCCGGGGCGGCAGTCCCCCCGTCGTCGTCCGTGCCTGGGTGCCCGACCGGGTGGAGCCGGTCGTGGAGGCCGTCCTCGAGATGGAGGTCGCGGTCCGGTGACCGACGGGCGTGCCGAACGACGGGGCGGCACCTGGATCGGTGCCCTCCTCGTCGGGTGCGCGCTGGTGTCGGTCTGCTGGCTGGTCCTCGGGGTGGCCGTGGCCGTGGCGCAGGAGTTCGCCGGCGTCGCAGGCCTCACCCCGGAGGCGGTCGCCGCGAGCGACGTGTGGACGCGGGGCCTGGTCGCCGGGATGCCGCACAGCGAGCCCCTGTCCGTGCTGATCCCCGACGCGGCACTGACCGTGCTCGTCCTCGGCCTCGCGGGGGCCCTGCTGGTGCGCGCTCCCCGCGACCCCGCGCAGCTCCTGCTCGGGACGGCGCTGGCCGCCTCGCCCGCCGCCTTCGGCCCGCAGTCGGACGCGGCGTCGGAGGTGCTGGCCACCGTCACCGGGGTCGACGGGGTTGCTGCGGTCCCCCGGTTCGTGCTGCCCGTGGTCGCCTGCGTCGCCTACGTGCTCGCGCTGGCCTGGGCGCCGCGGAGCGGTCCCCTCTGCCGCCCCCGCACGTGGGTGGTGGCTGCGGCGGTCAGCGTCGCAGCGGCGGCCCTGCTGAGCGCCGCGTTCTTCCCGGACTCGCTTCGCTGCGTCCTCCTGGTCGGGCTCGTGCTGCCGCTCCTCGGGATCGCCGGCCTGCGCCAACAGCTCCGCGCCAGTACCAGCGAGCGGCTGCGGGCGCCGGCGCGGCTGCTCTTCGGCGTGCTGGTCGGAATCGTGGCGGTGGGGGCGGCGCCGGCGGTCATCATTGGCGTAGTGGCGTCGCTGAGCCAGCAGGGGATGGCCGTCGTGGACTGGACGACCGTGGACCTGTCGACGCTCTCACCGGCCCAGGGGCCGATGGTGCTGTGGTACTGGACTGCTCGGCTGTCCCTGCCGGCCGTGGCCATGGCCGTGCTGGTGACCAGCCGCGGGTCCGGTGCCGTGAGCGCGCAGCGGTGGTTCAGCCGCGGGGTGGTCGTCGTCCTGGTCACGGCCTCGATCGGCTGCCTGTACGTGGTCGTCGACTTCCTCTCGGCGAGGTTCGTGTTCGGAGGGAAGCCCGCCCCTCCGCACTTCGTCGTGGGCACGGCCGTGACGGTGAGCGCGCTGGCCTTCCTCCCCGTGTTCCTCTTGACCGAACGCGCGGCCGACCGGTTGCTCTACGGCACCAGGCCGACTCCGTACAGCGTGCTGGCCGAGCTCGCCGCCCTGCCACGGGCCACGACGGGGGGCGTTCCCGACCTGGCCGGCGTCGCGGAGGCGGTCGGCCAGGGCCTGGGCGCCACCACGTGCCGGCTGACCGTGCACCGGCCGGGGCTGCGCGACCGGGACTACCGGTGGGTCAGGCCGGGTGAGGAGGAGGCCGAGACGTCGCTGGAGGTCCCCATCCGGCACGGGGGGCAGGAGGTCGGGACGATCGCGGTCGACCGGGCTGCGGTCGCCGGGGCGGACGACCAGCGGCAGGACCTGCTGGGGGCGATCGCGAACAGCCTCGGGGTCGTGCTGCAGGCCGTGCGGACCGGCATCGACCTCGAGCGCGAGCTGCGGGCCGCGGTGGCCCACGCCGCCGAGATCGCCGACGCACGTCGCCGGGTCGTGGCCGAGGCGGACAGCGAGCGGCGGCGCATCGAGCGGGACCTGCACGACGGGGCCCAGCACCACCTGGTGTCGCTGAGCCTGACGCTCGGGCTGGCCGAGTACGAGGTCCGGGCCGGGCGGCTGGAGCAGGCACGCGCCCGGCTGGACCAGGTCGTCGGGCAGCTCGACACCGCGGAGGCCGTCCTCACCCGGACCGCCACGGGCCTCTCCTCGGCCGCGCTCGCCGAGCGGGGCCTGGTCGCCGCCCTCCGCGACGAGCTCGGGCAGGACCCGCAGGTCCGGCTGGACACCACCGGCGTGACCGTCGACCGGTTCCCCCCCGAGGTCGAGGCCGCCGTCTACTTCTGCTGCCTCGAGTCGGTGAACAACGCCCGCAAGTACGCGGGTGGGGCGCCGGTGTGCGTGTGGCTGCACCGTGCCGACGACCACCTCCTGTTCATCGTCGAGGACGAGGGGCGGGGGTGGGACCCCGAGACCCGCTCGGACCACCTCGGCCGAGGGGTGCGCAACATGACGTCCCGCATCGCGGCCGTCGGCGGACACCTCGACGTCCGATCAGCCCCGGGAGCGGGCACCCGGGTCGAGGGCCGGGTGCCGCTGGGCGATCCGGAGGCGTCCCCACCCGCACCCCGCGCCGTACCGGTCCCCCGTCCCGTCGACCAGGGCCCCACCATGGCCCGCCCGGCCGGCGACCACTAGCACGCGGGTCAGCGTCCTCCGGACGGGCCGGCGTCCGGCCGGCGACCGCGGACCCGTCCAGGGCTACGCGCCACGCGAGGGCACCGCGCCGGGGCACCAGCCGCTGCGGGTGGTGCCCCGTCCTCGCCCGGGGGGCGGGACGAGCCGGCCGTGCAGCTCCCGCCCGCCGCCGGCCCAGTGCAGGAAGTCCTCCTCCCACGGCCGGTCGCGCAGGGCCGCGCGTTCGTGCAGCTCGACCTGGACGGCGAGGAACTCGCGCAGTCCCCGCCAGGCTCGCAGCGTCGTCGCCCTCCAGCGGACCATCGGTCGCCTCCCGCACTGCCCGGCCTCCGGCGGCGTCCGCCGGCAGACCCAGCGTCGACCGCGCAGGGCTCGGGCACGAGTGGCAGGAGAGACGTCGGTCGCGTCGTTCCTGCCAGCTCCCCGACCGGGTCCGTCGGGAGACAGCCGGCGGGGCCGCCGACGCCCGCGGCCGCGGTGGGGTCGCGGGCCGGGTGAGGGGCGACCGCGCGCGGAGGGCCCGCGGTCAGCGACCGCGGGCCCTCCGCGTCGACGAGCTCTCGGCCCTGCGCTCCAGCCTCCTGCCCACGAGGCCGCGCGGGCGTGGGCCGGTCCAGGGGCGGCCTGCGACGGGCGTCCCGCGTCACGCCACCACACGCGCCGGCGTGTGCGCACCCGGCTCCGGCGCGGCCACGACCCAGGCCGTGCGCCCGTGCAGCGGCGGGGTCTTGGTGCCGTCGGTGAACCACACGACGACTCCCCCGTGCGCCTTGCAGCGCGAGCGCACGACCCGGACCTGGCTGCCCTGCCTGGTCCGGGTCGGCCGGACCAGGGGCAGGCCGAAGTCCGTGCCGACCACGTCGGTGGTCAGGACGGGCTCCCCGACGGGCAGGTTGGACGTCGAGACGGTGGTCATCAGGGCCTCCTGGGCATCGAGCCGACCGGCCCACCGGCCTCGGGTGGTCCTCGCTCCGGGCGGTGCAGCCGGCCGCAGCCGGTCGAACGCGTGTTCGATTATGCGCCCCGGGTACGACGGGTGCCATCCCCTCCTCTGGACGCACGCGGACGTCCGCTGCGGGCCGCTCAGAGACCGAGCCGAGCGGACGCCGGGTCCGCCCAGCGACTGCTGGCGTCGTATCCCCGCATGGTGGTCACCGAGGCCCACCTGCCGGTCCGGGCCAGCTCCCGCTCGCTCACACCGGCCTTGTACCCCTCGGTCGCGAACGACCGGCGCAGGCTGTGCGGGCTCAGCCCGTCCAGGGGGACGCCGGCACGCTCGGCGGCACGGCGCAGGACCAGCCGGACCGACGACCTGGCCATCCGCGTCCGGCCGATCCGGGGACGGGCGCCTCGCCCCACGCTGCGGAACAGCGGCCCCGAGCTCCCGGTGAGGCCGGCCGCCTCGACCCAGGCCTGCAGGGCGCGCACCGGGCAGGTCCGTGCGCGCACCCCGGGCGCCAGTGCCAGCACCTCGCCGGAGCCCTCCTGATCGGTCTTCGACCACCGGATGGTGACGTCGGGGCCGCCGTGCCCGGCAGGGGCCAGGTCGGTCACGTCCAGCCCGCAGACGTCCGACGCCCGGAGCGCGAGGGCGAACGAGGTGAGGATGAGGGCCCGGTCGCGGACGCCGGCCACCCCGGCCGGGAGGTCCTCGACGAGCGCGCGGATCGTCTGGGTGTCCAGCGCCCGGGCCTTCCTCGGACGACGGCCGTCGCGGGCCGCCGTGCGCCGGATGCCCCGGAGGACCTCCCGGGTGCCGGGGTGCTCGGAGGGACTGGGGTGCCCGGCCTCCCGGTGCGCGTGCCCGATGCCGGACAGTCGCCGGGCGATGGTCCGCGGGCTCGCCCCCGCGTCGCTGAGCGCCGCGAGGTAGGCCGCCACCGCG
Source organism: Geodermatophilus siccatus (assembly GCF_900103785.1). GTDB lineage: Bacteria > Actinomycetota > Actinomycetes > Mycobacteriales > Geodermatophilaceae > Geodermatophilus > Geodermatophilus siccatus. Next base: position 414,236 of record NZ_FNHE01000002.1, read on the forward strand.
GCGTCGGCCGCGGGCAGCGGGGAGAAGCCGCGCTGCCGGGCCCAGGTCGACCAGGCGCGGAAGTCCGCGTCGTAGGCCCTCCTCGTGGACTCGGCCTTGGCCGCGGTGAGGTAGCGCCCCACCGACTCGACGTCCCCGGGGAGCACCAGGCCGCCGTCAGCGGCTCCGGCCACGGCGAGGGCGCCTGTTCCGGTCGTCTCCACCCCCGCGCCGGGCTCTCCGGAGGGTGTCCCGGCCGTCGGGAGTTCGGACTCCATAACAGCTGATTATGGAGTGCTCGGGTCGGCTCGTCCCTCCGTCCGGCGCAGCAGCACGGTCGTTCGTTCGTCAACAACGACTGGCTGTGACGGACGGCCGGCCCCACACTGGGGCCATGACCGCGGTCCGGGCCACGTGCGCCTATCCGGACTGCGAGCGCCCCGTGGCCCCGCCCCCGCCGACCGGCGGTCGCTCGTCCTACTGCTCGCTCCCGGACCACAACCGCACGACCGCCTTCGCCGCCCGCCGCGCGGAGGCAGCCGGACGCGCGTCGACGGCTGCGGAGGCGCCCGCCGCTCCGCAGCCGGGCACGCGTCCCGGCGAGACGCTCACCGAGATCGCCGACCGGCTCCGCTCCACCCTGGGCGCGATCGAGGAGCAGGTGGTCCGCGCCCGCGAGGTGCTGACCAGGGCCGCCGACGCGGAGCTGCTCGAGGTGGAGCGGGCAGCCGTCCGCACCGACGCACGCCGCGAGATCGCCGAGGCCGAGCAGCGCGCGTCCCTCGCCGACCGGGTGCGGGCGGTCGCCGAGAAGGCGACGCGGGAGGCCCTCGAGGTGGCGGCCGGCGCCGAGGCCGACGCCGCCGGCGCCCGGGAGGCAGCGTCCGCCGCCCAGGACGAGGCAGCCGCGGCCCGCGGAGCAGCCGAGGCCGCGGACGCGCGGGCTCAGCAGGCGCGCGCCGACGCGGACGCGGCCCGAGCCGCCGGGAGCGCGGCCGAGGCCGGGCGACGGGACGCCGAGCGGCAGCGGGACGCGGCCGTCCGCGACGCCGGGTCGGCGCGCGGCGAGGCGGCGCGGGCCGAGGAGACGCGGGACCGCGCGCTCGCCGACGCCGCGGCGGCACAGGAACGGGCGACCGCCGCCGAGGCGGCGCGGGACCGGGCGCTGGACGCCGAACGCGCGGCCCGGACCGAGACCGGACGCGCACGGGCCGACGCGGCGCAGGCGGTCAGCCGCGCCGAGCAGGCGGAGGCGGCCGCCCGGCTGGAGACCACCGCCGCGGAGGGCCGTGTCCGGGCGGCGGAGGCCCGAGCCGAGGCCGCGACGCAGCAGGCGAGCGCGCAGGAGGCCCGCGCCGAACGTGCTGAGCGCCGCGCCGAGGAGAGCCGACGGGACCGGCTGCGGGCCGAGGAGGCGCGCGACCGCGCTCTTGCCGACGCGGCGGCGGCACGGGCCGGACAGGCAGCAGCGGCGGCCCACCCGACGGAGGCGGGGAGCGGAGGGAGCTAGGCCGGTCCGGCCGCTCGGTCCTGCCGCGTGCCGCTGCGCGTGACCCGGATCGTCTGCGGGCTGCGGGTCCTCCGGGTGGGCAGGACCTCGCCGAGCTCGACCAGCCGCTCGACCGCGGCGTCCTTGTCCACCTGCGTGCGCAGGCCGCCACCGGACCACTCGCAGTACAGGTCGTCCGCCGGCCCGGACCGGCCCCGCAGGCGTTCCCGGGCGTACTCCTTGTGCCGCTTGGCCTCGTTCTCGGCCGCCCGCCAGGCGTCGTAGTCGTGGACGGCCTCGACGTAGTCCTCGTCGGTCACCGTCAGCCGCGACTGCCGCGACACCTCGCCCTCGGTCTCCGGGTCCACCGGAGGCCCCCAGCACAGGTCGAGGAACGGGCACCAGTCGCACATGGTGTCCACGCCGGGTCCGAACCCGTCGCGGGGGACGGCGTCGACGCCCTCGTCCTCCACGGCGGCGTAGACGTCGGTGAGCCACATGATGGCCTCGGCGGTCAGCGCCGGGTCGTGGTCGGCCTCGAAGACGACGTCCTCGCCCGAGTCGCGGGACAGGTAGCGGATGCGCAGCCCGTCGACGTCCTGCCCGTCGCCGGCCGGCAACCGGCGGTCGGCGGTCTGCCCGGTCCGCAGCAACCAGGCGTAGACGGCGACCTGGAACCAGTGCCGGACCGGGACCCCCCGGGTGAGGACCCGCTCGAAGCCGAACCGGGACGTCGTCTTGAGGTCCTCCACGACCGGCGCGTGCCACCAGTCGCAGCGCCCCCGGACCTGCTCGCCCCTGAGGCCGACCTCGGTGAGGCCGCCGTACTGGCGGCGCAGCGCGCGCAGCACCCCGCGGTGCAGTTCGGTCCCCATGAAGGCCTGCAGGCCGGTGCGGGTGTTGGTGGGACGGCGGCGGGCGATGCGGTAGGCCGCACGGCGGCGGCACTCGCCGAGCTCGGAGGCGCCGATCATCCGCTGGCGGGAACGGGCCCGGCGGCTGTCGAGGTCGCGGACCGCGGCGGCCAGGCTCGGGGCGGCCCGGCGCTCGGCGGCGCTGGGCCGGGCGGGCAGGACGGCGGTCATCGCGTCTCCCTGGGGTCGGGGGTGCCGGAGCGGGGCCGGGGGGCCGGCCCCGCTCCGGCGGTTCGGCTCAGGCGACGTCCGTGCGGTCGTCGCCCGCGGCCCGCTGGGTGGCGATGACGTCGCGGACCAGTGCGGTCAGCCGCCGGGTGGCCACCTGCTCGGCGGGCCGGCCGAAGCGGGCGGCGATCTGCTCCTCGGTCACGCCCAGCGCCTCCAGGCTGGCCAGCACGCCACGGCGGGCGGCGTTGAGCCGGCGCTCCCCCGGGTCGTCCGGGGTCGGCGAGGGCTCGAGCAGCGGGTTCGCCGGCGTCTCCTCCCGGCCGGTGGACGGTCGGGCGGCCGCGGCGGCGGCCCGGGCGGACTCCACCACCGCGGCGGGCGTCTCCGGGGCGGACGTCTGGCCGGCGGCCGAGGCCCTGCGGCGCCCGGCGGGGTGGGACTCCACCGACGCCTCGAGGAACTCCTCGTGCCGGGCCTGGATCAGCTCGGCGACGGTGTACGAGCCGCCGGGGGTCGGGACGTCGACCTGCAGCATGCCGCTGCGGTTGGCCTCGGCCCACACCTCGCGCAGCTCGTCGTCGTCGCCGGCGTCGCCGATCCGCGCGACCAGGTCGCCGGCGTCGGGCTCGCGCCGTCCGCCCGCCCGAGCAGCCTGCCGACCGGCCGGGGCCTGCTCGGTCCGCTCGTGCTCGAGCAGCCCGCCGCCGTGGAAGGGCACGAGGTCGCGGACGTGCGCGGTGCCCGGATCGCACTTCAGGGCGTCGAACACCAGCCACTCCAGCAGCCGGCCGTCCGCCTTCTTGTCGGTGACCTCCTTGGCCGGGTCGTCGTTGGGCTTGATGCCGACGTGCACGCTGCGCGCGCCGACGATCAGCGGCCGGCGCCCGCGGCGCAGCCGCACCCACACGCTGGCTGCGTAGGGGAACTCGCGGTGGGTCTGCACCGACCACGTCTTCTGCCCCTCGATGGGCCGGCCGTTGGCGTCGACCTCGGTGACCTCCTTGCCGCGGGCGGTCACGACGACGATGCCGGGGAAGGTGAGCAGCTCGGTCTGCAGCTTGCGCCAGCGCGCGCCGGCGTCGTTCCACAGGTTCTGGCTGATGGTGATCTCGGCGTTCGGGTCGCGCTTGAGCAGCTCGCGGTTGCGGGCGGACCTCGCGGCGCGCTCACTCGCCCAGTCCTTCAGGCCGTCCCAGATGGCCGAGCCGGTGTCGATGCCGAGGACCACCGGCGGCTCGCCGGCGTCCGCGGCGCGGCGCGCCTGGGCCTTGACCGCCTGGACGGCGGCCAGGACCGCGGCGTAGGAGCCGTCGTGCTCGACCAGCTCGTACTTCGCGCCGGGGATCGCGCCGTACTCGTCACCGGCGCCCTCGTTGAGGTCGATCCAGTACAGCGTGCCGATCTTGTCCGAGGCGCTGAACTGGGCCAGCGCCCACGACTTCCCGGCCTTCTCCTCCCCCTCCAGGAGGATGCACGGCCACGGCACGCGACCGGTGGGCTTGCGGGTCTTGAGGCCAGAGACGGCCATGGTGAACTCCTCGTCGACATGGGGAAGATGTCGACCCGAAAGCTAGGGGTGGGTACTGACACATCCATCCGCCGATCGCGCAAGCACATCCGGCCCTCCGTGCGAACCCGCAGGTCAGCGCGGCACAGGAAGGCCGATCGGCGTGTCGGCCGTTCGCTGTCGGCGTAACCGGCGCCCCTCACGGCCGCACCCGGGCCAGCTCCCGCCGGGCGACCGGGGCGGGGCGATCGCGGCAGCCACGGGAGAGCTGCCCGGCCCCGGAGTGGCGGGCGTCCTGCGGGGAGGCGGCGCGGCTCGCCGGACGAGGGAGCAGGCAGCACTAGCGTTCGGGAGCGTGAGCGGCTTCTCCCACGGCGGTCCGGGTGGCGACGCGGTGGACGCCGCCGCACTGCGAGGAGCAACGCCCTACGACCTGTGGCAGTGGAGCCAGGAGACGTCGCAGCGCCTCGGGGACATGTACGAGCGGATCCTCGACGCCGGCACCCCGCAGGCGTGCCGGGCCGCCGCACCCGAGTTCCTGCGACTGACGCGCCGCCTGCTGGCGCTGCGGCTGACCGTGGTGGCCGCCGACCGGCGGCTGGCGTTCGAGCAACGGGTGCCGCCGGCCGACGGCGTCGCGGTGGCCGCACTGTGGGCGGAGGTGTTCTGGGCAGCGCGGGCCGAGTCGCCGGACGACGACTCCGGTGTGCTGGAGGAGGCGGACGCGTCCGTCCGCGGCCTGCTGGGCCTGTCCGCGGTCGACCTGGCCGACCTGCACGCCGTGACGGCCTGGTGGGAGCGGCTGCAGCAGGTGGAGCAGACCTTCGACGGCCTGGAGATGCAGGCGCAGGTGGCGCTCGAGGCTCGCCAGGAGCTGCACGAGCGCCAGCTGGAGGAGCGTCGCCTGAACACGCCGTGACGCCCTCCCCCGCTCGGTTCCGGGTGCTCCACGGCCGGGACCGCCGCGAGGCGGACCGGCGGGTGGTGCCGCGTCACGCCGCAGGGACGACGGAGGGCGCTCTGCCGCGCAGACGGCGCGCGAGGGCGGTGTGCCGGCGTCCGGAGCCGGTGGCGCGCACGGCCTGACCGAGGGCCCGGGGCGAGCCGACGAGGACGACCAGCTGCTTGGCGCGGGTGACGGCGGTGTAGAGCAGGTTGCGCTGCAGCATCATCCAGGCGCTGGTGGTCAGCGGGACGACGACGCAGGGGTACTCGCTGCCCTGGGAGCGGTGGACCGTGACGGCGTAGGCGTGCACCAGCTCGTCGAGCTCGCTGAAGTCGTAGTCGATCGCCTCGTCCTCGTCGGTGACGACGCTGAGCTTCTGGTCGACGACGTCGATGGCGGTGACGACGCCCTGGGTGCCGTTGAAGACCCCGTTGGCGCCCTTGTCGTAGTCGTTGCGGATCTGGGTGACCTTGTCCCCGACGCGGAACACCCGCCCGCCGAAGCGCTTCTCGGCCCGGTCGGGGTGCGCCGGGGTGAGCGCCTCCTGCAGCAGCTCGTTGAGCGCGGCGGCGCCGGCCGGCCCGCGGTGCACCGGGGTCAGCACCTGGACGTCGCGGCGGGGGTCGAGGCCGAACCGGGCCGGGATCCGGCGCACCACGACGTCCGCGGTGAGCCGGGCGGTCTCCTCGGCGTCGTCGGTGGGGAAGAGGAAGAAGTCGTCGAGGCCGCGGACCTGGGGATGGCTGCCGGCGTTGATCCGGTGCGCGTTGGTGACCACGCCCGACCGGCTGGCCTGGCGGAAGACCTGCGTCAGGCGCACGTGCGGGATCGGGGTGCCGTCGGCGAGCAGGTCGCGCAGCACCTCGCCGGCCCCGACCGAGGGCAGCTGGTCGACGTCGCCGACCAGCAGCAGGTGCGCGCCCGGCGGGACGGCCCGCACCAGCTTGTTGGCCAGCAGCAGGTCCAGCATCGAGGACTCGTCGACGACGACCAGGTCGGCCTGCAGCGGCCGGTCCCGGTCGAAGGCGGCGTCCCCGCCCGGCCGCAGCTCCAGCAGCCGGTGCACCGTGACCGCCTCGACACCGGTCAGCTCGGTCAGCCGCTTCGCGGCCCGGCCGGTCGGCGCGGCCAGCACGACCTTCGCGCCCTTGGCCGCCGCGAGGGTGACGATGGAGCGCACCGTGAAGCTCTTGCCGCAGCCGGGGCCACCGGTGAGGACGGCGACCCGCTCGGTCAGCGCCAGCTGCACCGCGGCCCTCTGCCCGGCCGCCAGCTCCACGCCCGTGCGCCGGTGCAGCCAGGCCAGCGCCGCGTCCCAGTCCACGCTCGCGAAGGCCGCCAGCCGGTCGTCGTCGGCGGTCGCCAGCCTCTTCAGCCCCCCGGCCAGGGACACCTCCGCCCGGTGGAAGGGGACGAGGTAGTACGCGACCGTCGGCGGCTCGCCGTCCGCGCCGGGGAACTCCTCGCGGATCAGGCCCTCCTCCGCGACCAGCAGGGCCAGGCAGTGCCCCACCAGGTCCGCCGGGACCTGCAGCATCTCGATCGCCCGGGCGACCAGTTCGGCCTCCGGCAGGAAGCAGTGCCCCTGCCCGGTCGCCTCGGAGAGCACGAACTGCAGCCCCGCCTCGACCCGCTGCGTGCTGTCGTGCGGGATGCCCACCGCCGCCGCGATCGTGTCGGCGGTCCGGAACCCGATGCCCCACACCTCGGCGGCCAGGCGGTAGGGCTCGGCACGGACCACGCCGATCGAGGCGTCGCCGTACTGCCGGTAGATGCGCACGGCCAGCGAGGTGGACACGCCCACGCCCTGCAGGAAGACCATCACCTCCTTGATGGCCCGCTGCTCCTCCCAGGCCGCGGTGATCAGCCGGGTCCGCTTGGGGCCCAGGTTCGGCACCTCGGCCAGGCGCGCGGGTTCCTCCTCGATGACCCGGAGCGCGTCGGTGCCGAAGTGGTCCACGATCCGCTCGGCCAGCCGCGGGCCGATCCCCTTGACCAGGCCCGAGCCCAGGTAGCGGCGGATGCCCTGCACCGTGGCCGGCAGCACGGTGGTGTAGTCCTCGACCTGGAACTGCCGGCCGTACTGCGGGTGGGCGCCCCACCGCCCCCGCAGCCGCAGCGTCTCCCCCGGTTGCGCGCCGAGGAGCGACCCCACGACGGTCACCAGGTCACCGCCCCGCCCGGTGTCCACCCGGGCCACGGTGTAGCCGGTCTGGGGGTTGGCGAACGTGATCCGCTCCAGCGTCGCCTCCAGGACCGACCCGGTCCGCGCCTCTGCCACCCGCCGTCCCCTCGCTGGTGCTCCGTCCGCCCCCTCGATCGTCACACCGCCCGGGGACGAAATCCGCGGGTGCGCGGAACGGGATCCCGTCGGCGGGCACGGAACTGTCAGTCGGTGCTCGTAGCCTCCGGGCGCTCACCTGAGCGATGCACTGACAACACGGAGGACCGGATCATGGCCGGCGACACTGTCATCACCATCATCGGCAACCTGACCAGCGACCCCGAGCTGCGCTTCACGCCCTCGGGTGCGGCGGTCGCCGACTTCACCATCGCGTCCACCCCGCGCACCCTGGACCGCCAGACCCAGGAGTGGAAGGACGGCGAGGCGCTGTTCCTGCGCTGCAGCTGCTGGCGGCAGATGGCCGAGCACGTCGCGGGATCGCTCACCCGCGGCTCGCGGGTCATGGCCCAGGGACGCCTCAGGCAGCGGTCCTTCGAGACCAAGGAGGGCGAGAAGCGCACCGTCGTCGAGCTGGAGGTCGACGAGATCGGCCCGTCCCTGCGCTACGCGACGGCGTCGGTCACCAAGGTGACCCGTTCCGGGGATGGTCCGGGCGGCGGTCCCGGTGGCGGATTCGGCGCCGGCTCCGGCGGCGGGGACGGTCGCACCGGGGCCGGGCGAGGCGGCTCACCCGACCCCTGGGCCGCGCCGGTGGGCGGGCTCAGCGAGGAGCCGCCCTTCTGAGCTCCGCCCCGCGGCCCTGCGGGACGACCGGTGCCGCACCGGCGTACCCGCGTCCGGAGGCGGGTCGGGTCCCCCGACCGACCCGCCTCCTGCCCGGGTCCGCTGCGGCTGAGCGGCCACGCGCAGATGCGGCCGGCGACGGCGGGCGCGGTGCCGCTGCGCCGGGAGGAGCGCACCGGCGACCGCCGGGCTGCTCGGTCGTGACCGCGAGCGCCCAGGGACGACCCGTTCCACGGCAGGGGTCCGCGCCGTCCATCCCCACCGGCTGCACGGCTGGGCGTCGCTCACACACCGCCCGCACCGATCGGCTGGACCGGTGGTGATGAGTCCGCCCGTCCCGCGGAGTCATAGAGGCGACCCCGGCTCGACCGACCTGGCGAGCCGGCGGGCGACCGCCCGGGAGCCCGACACCCGGAAGGGGGTCCCCTGCCCACCGCACCCGGACACCGCCCACGCACCGCGCCCCAGCGCCGCTGACCGCCTGCCGCCACTCCCCCGTGCCGGCCGTCGGCGGGCTGCTGCTCCAGGGACACACGCACGAGCACCACGGAGGACCACGACCATGACCACCGTCGACCGCACCGCGCTCACCCGGCACACCGGCCTCGTCCAGACCACCCGCGACCTCGTCCTGCTCGCCGCGCGGGTCGGCCTCGGCGTGCTCATGGTGGCGCACGCCGAGCTCGAGTACGACGTCGGCGGCAGCCTCGCCGGGGTGGGGCGGCTCTTCGCCGAGGCCGGCGTCCCCCTGCCCGCCGTCACCGGGCCGGCCAACGTGCTGTTCGAACTCGTCGGCGGGATCGCGATGGTCCTCGGCGTCGCGGTCCCCGTCGTCGGCGTGCTGATGGCGCTGAACATGGCCGGCGCCTGGGTCTTCGTGCACACCAGCGGCCTGTACGCCATGGACCACAACGGCCCCGAACTCGTCATCGCGCTGGGCCTGCTCGGCCTCGTGCTGGCCGTGACCGGCTCCGGCCGCTTCGGGCTGGACCCGCTGATCGTCCGGCGCCTCCGTCGGACGCCACGGCGCGCGGCCTGACGACCCGTCGTCGACGGGACCGGATGGGAACGGGTGCCGGTCGCCGGCTCCGGCGTCCCGCACGGCGCAGCGAGCAGGGCGCTCCTGCCGCGCTCGGCCCTCGATCGGGTGTGCCGGTCTGCGGGCCTGGACGGACTCCCGCAGACGTGACCACGCCGGTATCAGACGGCCCGCACGAAGGCTCCGTACTCCGCTGGCGATGGACCCATCGAGGAGTGCGAGTGACGACTGCCGAGGACGGCGACCTGGTGCACCGGCGGCTCCCCCGCGGCGTGCCGGATCCCGGCCACCGCCGGTCCGGATCGGGTCGCAGGCGCCGACCATGACCACGACGCCGGGTACGCGCCACATCGGGATCCTGCTGTTCGACGTCATGGAGGAGCTGGACGCCGTCGGCCCCTGGGAGGTGTTCGCCTGGTGGACCCGGCACTTCCCCGCCGACGGCTACACCGCGACGACGTTCTCCTCCGACGGCCGGCCGGTGACGTGCGAGAAGGGCCTCGTGGTGCAGCCCCACCACAGCACCGCCACCGTGCCGCCGCTGGACGTGCTGCTCCACCCCGGCGGGGACGGTACCCAGGCGATGCTCACCGACCGGGCGCACCTCGCCTGGCTGTGCGAGCAGCGCGCGCACGTCCCCCTGGTCACCAGCGTGTGCACGGGATCGACCGTGCTGGCGGCCGCCGGCCTCCTCCGCGGCCGCCCGGCCACCAGCAACCGCGGCGCGCTCGAGCAGCTGCGGTCCATCGACCCCACGATCACCCTCCGGCCGGGTGCGCGCTTCGTCGACGACGGCGACGTGATCACCTCCGCCGGCATCTCCGCCGGGATCGACATGGCCCTGCACATCGTCGGGCGCCTGGCCGGCCGCGAGCGGGCACAGCAGGTCCGCGAGGGCATCGAGTACGCGCCCTGATCGCGATCCGCCGGGCGGGCGCAGCGGCGGCAGGTGGGCACCGCCGGCGGCGCCGGGCCGGGTGCGGACGGCGGACGACCGCCGACGGACGTCGTCCGGCCCTCGCGGAGCTCACCGCTCCGGACGGGACCACGCTCCTCCGGGAGCCCGGCGCTCCCCGCACAGCGACCGGCGCAGCCGCGCGATGTCCTGGACCAGTCGGGTCATCTGCTCGGTCGGGGGCACGCCGAGCTCGTCCTCCACCATCGCCCGGAAGAACTCGTAGGCCCGCAGCGCCTCGGCCAGGTTCCCCTGGGCCAGGTGGACGCGGACGACCGTGCGGTGGGCGCTCTCCCGCAGCGGATCGGCGCGGACCGCGGCATAGGCGGCCTCCAGCGCCTCGCAGTGGCGGCCGCGGAAGGCGAGTCCGGCTGCCACCGCCTCCAGCGCCTGCATGCGGAGCTGACGCAGCCTCTCCCGCTCGAGGAGGACCCAGTCGTCGTACCACCCGGGCAGGAGGTCGCCGAGGAGCGCCGTGTCCGGCACCGCGACGTCGTCGGCGCCTCCGGTCGGGTTGATCGCCCGCTGCGCCCAGTCGTCGAGCTCCCACACGTCGACGCGGACACCCCCCGCCAGCCGCAGCGCGCTCCCCGACACCTCGATCAGCCCGGGTGCCGCCTTGTTGAGCCGCCACAACGCCGAGCGCAGGCTCCCGTGCGCGTGGTCCTCGGGCACGTCGGGCCACAGCTGGCCGGCCGTCGCCGTCCGGGTCGGCCGGTGGGACAGGCACAGGTGTGCCACCAGCCGCTGCACGCCACGTGGCAGCTCGTCCGCGGCCGACCTCCGGTGGCGGCCGGGGACGTCCAGGCGGAAGCCGTCGAGCAGGGTGATCCGGGCAGCCGGTGGACGGTCCACGGGACTGGTCCTTCCTGTCGGGTCGAGCGACCGATCGCCGGACAGCGCTGCCAGATACGGCCGTCCGGCTCCGGATCCGGCCGGCCCGGACGACCGACCCTCCTGGGCCCGGTGGGCGACCGGTCGGTTCCGGGCGGGCTCGTCGGTGCGGGGTCGAGCGGCCAGGTGGGCGTCCTCCGCCTCCGGGCCGTTCCCGGCGGAGGAGGCCAGCCGACGCGGCTGCGCGTCTGCGGGCCCGCCCGGGCGGGCACGACCGCCGACGGGGCTCGACCGTGCTGGCCGGTGGCTCCACCGTGCTGGCCGGTGGACGGCATGGGTCAGGTCGTCCGCAGTGGGCTCCGGGACGGGAGCGGCCGGCCGCTCACCGGGGTGGGCGCGTACGCCCCAGCGACTCCGGGATCGACCGGCCGTCAGGTCGTGCGGCTCGGTGGCGCCTGGCGGGCCCGACCGCCCTCGTTCGCGCTGGTGGTCCTCAGATGCAGGTGTACGACGCTGCCTGACATGACTCCCCCTGGACGCATGCGCTCGAGATGCGGAAGGGCCACGTTAGCCAGGTCCGAGCGCCGGGACCGTACGCACTTGTGCGTAGTCGGCGGGCCACACCGGCTGCCGGGCCCTGGCCGCCGTGCCCGGACGACCTCCGCGATCCGGCGCTGACGGATTACCCTCAGCTCTGTGTCGCGCACCACGAGGCGTCATGCAGCGTGGCTGGAGCTCGTCGGCGACATCCTGCAGGGGCAGCCCGGGGCGCGGGAGTTCCCGCACGCGCAGGTGGCGGCCCTGCTCCTCGAGTCCTTCGACGCGGCCTGCTGCTCGCTGAACGTCGTGGACCGCGCGTGGGTGGACCACGTCGTCGGGGGCTGGCCGGTCGGCTACCTGCCGACGACGCCGCCGTCCGGGATCCTCCCCGACGCGACCACCCAGCCGCTCATCCGGTGGTACGCCGTCACGGGCTGCTCGGCACCCCAGATCCTGGGCCGGGTGCCGCGCGCGGTGGCGGGTCCGAGGATGTGCGCGCAGTGGTCGGCGTTCGCCCGCCCCTTCGGGATCACCCACCAGCTCGCGCTGCCCCTCCGGGTGGGGAGGGGGATCGAGGCCTACGTGGTCAGCCGTCCCGACGACGACTACGACGACGCCGATGCCGACCTGGCCACCCTGGTCCTGCCGGCAGTGGCCGCGCTGGTCCGCCAGCACCGGGCGCTCCAGGACGTGCCCGAGGAGCAGCTCGACCGCGTCGTGGACCGCCGCCTGACCGAACGCGAGTTCGCCGTGCTCACGCTGCTCGGGTCAGGTCTCACCGCCCAGGCGATCGCCCGCCGCCTGGACACCTCGCCCCGGACGGTGCACAAGCACCTCGAGCACCTGTACCGCAAGCTCGGCGTGCGCGACCGGCTGATGGCGGTCCAGCGAGCCCGGGACGCCGGCCTCCTGGCCACGCCTGCCGGGTGCGGGGGACGACGCGGGACCACGGACCCCACCGCGCTGGTCCCCTCGCCCCGCAGCGGGGAGCACCTCGCCGCCGTCGAGCACGCCGGGCGGGGCGACGGCGGGTCCTGACGCCCGCCGGTGCGGCGGCCGGCGGTCAGGTCCCTCGACGGCCCGCGCGCCAGACCTGCACGACGTGCCGGGTCCTGGTGACGTCGAGCTCGGGGTCGCCGTCGACGAGCAGGAGGTCGGCGCGCAGCCCCGGGGTGAGCGCTCCCCGGTCGGGGAGGCCGAGTGCGGCGGCCGGGGCACTGGTCGCCGCGGCCAGGGCCGCGGCCGTCGGGAGACCGGCCTCCACCAGCAGCAGGAGCTCGTCGTGCAGGCTGGCGCCGTGGGCGGTGCCCGGGCTGGACGCGTCGGTCCCGGCCAGGATCCGCCGGCCCGCCCGGTGCAGCCGGTCGACGGTCGACAGCGCGTGGCCCAGGTCGGCCCGTGCGCCCGGCGCGGCCGGGAAGTCCATCTCCAGGGTGGCGCGCTGGCGCGGGTCCAGGGACGGACCGAGGTGGGGATCAGCGGCCAGCGCCCGGCCCCGGTGGTGCCCGGCGCGGGCGGCGAGCGAGGTGAGCGTGGGGACGACGAACACGTCGCCCTGCGCGACGGCGTCGAGGAACTGCGGTGCGGGCGGCTCGTCCACGAACAGGTGCGCCAGCCCGTCGACGCCCGCGCCGATGGCGACGAGCGCGTGCGCCTGGGTGAGGACGTGGGCCACCACGAGGAGGCCGCGGGCGTGCGCAGCGGAGACCAGCGCCCGCACCGTGTCCGCCGTCAGGGAGGGGCACGGGTGCCCGGTGGTGGTGCCGTCCTCGAGGACCACCTTGAGGAGGTGCGAGCCCTCCGCGACCCGCGCCGCCACGAAGTCCTCGGCCTCCTCCGGTCCCGCCACCGTGGGGAAGGGCGGCAGCAACCCCCGCTCGACCAGCCGGGTCGGGTGGCCGCCCGGAGCGGTGGCGCCGATGCCGGCCGAGCGCAGATCGGCTGCGCCGGGATCGGCCGCCGCCTGCTGCCGGAGGGACCCGACGAGGCGGGGGTCGGCGAACAGGTCCACCTCCGTGGTGACCCCTGCCCGCAGCGCCGCCTGCAGGGCGCCGGGGAGGACGTGCACGTGCGCGTCGATGAGGCCGGGCAGGACGGTGCTCCCGCGGGCGTCGAGGACCGGCACGCCCGCCGGTGGGGTCAGCCGCTCGGCGAGCGCGGCGACGCGCCCCTGCCGCACCAGCAGGCATCCGGGCGGGAGGAAGCGGTGCCCGTCGAAGAGCTTGGCTCCCTGGATCAGCAGGTCGTCCGGCGCCACCCTGCCCCCACCCTCCCGTCGAGCGTGGCCGCACCGACCGGCGCCACCGCGTCCCAGCATCCCGGAGGGCGACCTCGAGGGCCGACCGTGGACACCGCCGGAGCCTTCGCCGAGGACCCGCACGGCCGAGGCGGCGCCCGGCCGGAGGCCGCACCCGGCCGGTGCGCGGCCGCGACGCCCGGACGGCAGCCGCGGTGGGCGGAGCTCCACCTGTCCGCCGGAGGCGGCCCTGTGCGCGTCCCCCGGCCGTCCTAACCTCGGAGCAGTGAGCGTGGAGCGGGGCGCAGCGTCGTCGGGTGTCGGATTCCGGTCGGAGCGCGGCCCGGTCCTCATCGGGATCATGCTGTCCACGGCCCTGGTGGCCATCGACGCGACGGTGATCGCCACCGCCGTCCCGTCGATCGTGGCGAGCCTCGGCGGCTTCGCCGAGTTCCCGTGGCTGTTCTCCGTCTACCTGCTGGCGCAGGCGGTGACCGTCCCGGTCTACGGCAAGCTGGCCGACGTCTTCGGGCGCAAGCCGGTGATGCTCGTCGGCATCGGCCTGTTCCTCCTCGGGTCGGTCCTCTGCGGCGTCGCGGGGAGCATGGGGGCGCTCATCGCGTTCCGCGCCGTCCAGGGCCTGGGCGCCGGCGCGGTCCAGCCGATGTCGATGACGATCGTCGGTGACCTGTACTCGCTCAGGGAGCGCGCGAAGGTGCAGGGCTACATCGCCAGCGTCTGGGCCGTGTCGTCGGTCGTGGGCCCGACCCTCGGCGGCGTCTTCTCCCAGTACCTCAGCTGGCGGTGGATCTTCTTCGTCAACATCCCGCTCTGCCTGGTCGCCGCGGCGGCCATCGCCCTGCGGTTCCACGAGCAGGTCGACCGGCGGCGTCCGCGCATCGACTCCGCCGGGGCGGCCACGCTCACCGTCGCCCTCACGCTGCTGGTCCTCGGTCTGCTCGAGGGCGGCCAGGCCTGGGCGTGGGGGTCCGCGCAGAGCATCGCCGTCCTCGTGGCCGGCGCCGTCCTGCTCGGGCTGTTCGTCGTCATCGAGCGCCGGGCGGCCGATCCCGTCGTCCCGCTCCGGCTGCTGCGCAACCGGCTGCTCGTCGCGACGAACCTCGCATCCGCCTGCGTCGGCGCCGTCCTGCTCGGACTGACCTCCTACGTGCCGACGTTCGCCCAGGACGTCCTGGGCACCGGCCCGCTGGTCGCCGGGTTCGCGCTGGCCGCCCTCACGCTCGGCTGGCCGATCACCGCGTCGCTGTCCGGCCGGGTCTACCTCCGGATCGGCATCCGGTCCACCGCGCTCGTCGGCGCCGCCGTCGTGGTCCTCGGCTCGGCGCTGCTGCTCCTGCTCGACGAGTCCTCGAGCGTGGTCCAGGTCGGCGCGACGGCGTTCGTGATCGGCCTCGGCATGGGCTTCACCGCGGCGCCGACGCTCATCGCCGCCCAGTCGGCGGTGCAGTGGCACGAGCGCGGCGTGGTCACCGGCCTCAACATGTTCTCCCGCTCCGCGGGCAGCGCCGTCGGGGTCGCCGTCTTCGGCGCGGTCGTCAACGCGACCCTCGGCCGATCGGGGGTGGAGAGCGACCGGGTGGCGCCGGAGGCGCTCACCACCGCGGTGCACTCCGTCTTCCTGGGGACGACGGTGCTGGCCGTGGCGATGCTGGCCGCGGTGCTGTTCATGCCGCGCGACCGGAGCCGGGCGCAGCCGCCGGCGCAGGAGGCCACCGAGGTCGCCGCCGGCTGACCGGGGTCCTCACCGCCGCGCCTCGGACGGGGAACGCCCGTAGCGGCGGCGGTAGGCGGCGGCGAAGCGGCTCGCGCTGGAGAACCCCCACGTGGCGGCGACGTCGCTGACGGTGCGGGACGGATCGGCCACCAGCTCGGCGTGCGCGCGCTGGAGCCGGACGCCGGCCAGGTACTCGGTCGGCGTGCACCCGAGCCACTCGCGGAAGCCCTCCTGCAGCCGCCGCACGCTGGTGCCGGCCAGCGCGGCCATCTCCCCGGCGGTCCACGGCCGGGCCGGGTCGTCGTGCAGCTGGTCCACCACCCGCCTGACCGTGCGGGGCCGGGCTCCCACGGCGCGCCCGCCGTCCGGGCAGCTGCAGAGCAGGAACCCGGCGGCGACGGCGCCGGCGAGCTGGTCGCGGACCAGGGTGCTGCCCCCGAACAGGTCGGGCGCGCGCAGGTGGGCGGAGAGGCCGGCGACGAGCTGGCGCCAGGCCAGCCCCTGACCCGAGCCGAGGTCCACCTGGTCCGGCAGCGAGCCGCGGGTGCCCGCGCGGTCGCCGCCCAGCACCCGCTCGGCCTCGCGCTCGAGCCACGCGCCGTCGAACTTGACCCCGAGGACCGTGCAGGTCGCGTCCCAGTGGCTGATGAGCGACGGGGTGTCGGCCCGGAACACCGTCCCCTGCCCGGGGAGCGAGGTCACCCGGCCGTGGCGGCCCCGGCTCTCCAGGTGCCCGGTCAGCGGCATGTTGACCTCGTAGGCGCCGGGGTAGTCGCACTCGATCGCCACGTCGGCCCCCCAGCCCACGTGCCCCACCAGGACGTGGCCGAGGTCCAGCGTGCGCAGCGTCAGCCGCGGTGCCGCCGCGCCGCCCAGCCGGCGCAGCTCGTGCGGGAAGTACGCCTCGGCGACGACGCGGGAGGCCTGCCCCCAGTCGGAGGGCCCGCCACGACGCCGGCCGGACACGCGTTCGAGGCTACCCGAGCGGCCGGGCCCCCTGAGACGACGATCACAACACCGCCGCGCGATCGGTGCCGCGGCCGCGCGATGGGTGTCGTGGCCCACCCGCGCCCGGCCTAGCTTTCCGACCGACCACGGGCCGCCCGTGAGGAAGACCGAGTCCGGAGGGACCTGATGACGATCACCGAACAGCCCGCTGCCGCGACGGAGCAGCGCGACCTGTCCTGGCTCGACGCCGTCACCATGACCGAGCTCGAGCGCGACCCGTACCCCGTCTACGAGCGGCTCCGCCGGGAGGCCCCGCTGGCCTTCGTGCCCGTGCTCGGCTCCTACGTGGCCTCCACCGCCGAGGTGTGCCGCTCGATCGCGACCAGCCCGGACTTCGAGGCCGTCATCACCCCGGCCGGCGGCCGGACGTTCGGCCACCCCGCGATCATCGGGGTCAACGGCGACGTCCACGCCGACCTCCGCTCGATGGTCGAGCCGGCGCTGCAGCCGGTCGAGGTCGACCGGTGGATCGACGACCTGGTGCGGCCGATCGCCCGCGGCTTCCTCGAGCAGTTCGAGGACGACGGGCACGCCGAGCTGGTCGCGCAGTACTGCGAGCCGGTCAGCGTGCGCGCCCTCGGCGACCTGCTCGGGCTGAAGGACGTCTCCTCCGACCAGCTCCGCGACTGGTTCCACAAGCTGAACCGGTCGTTCACCAACGCCGCGATGGACGAGAACGGGGAGTTCGCCCACCCGGAGGGCTTCGCCGAGGGGGACGCCGCCAAGGCGGAGATCCGCTCGATCGTCGACCCGCTGATCGACCGGTGGATCGTCGAGCCCGACGACAGCGCGATCTCGCACTGGCTGCACGACGGCATGCCGCCCGGCCGGACCCGCGACCGCGAGTACATCTACCCGACGATCTACGTCTACCTGCTCGGCGCGATGCAGGAGCCGGGCCACGGCATGGCCTCCACCCTGGTCGGGCTGTTCAGCCGGCCCGAACAGATGGAGGAGGTCGTCGACGACCCCACCCTGATCCCGCGGGCCATCTCCGAGGGCATGCGGTGGACCTCACCGATCTGGTCGGCCACCGCGCGCATCTCCACCACGCCGGTCACCGTCGCGGGCGTCGACCTCCCGGCCGGCACGCCGGTGATCCTGTCCTACGGGTCGGCCAACCACGACACGGGCCTGTACGAGGCGCCGACCGCCTACGACCTGCACCGCCCGCCGCTGCCGCACCTGGCCTTCGGCGCCGGCAACCACGCCTGCGCGGGGATCTACTTCGCCAACCACGTCATGCGCATCGGGCTGGAGGAGCTCTTCGAGTCCATCCCGAACCTGGAGCGCGACACCCGCGAGGGCGTGGAGTTCTGGGGCTGGGGCTTCCGCGGCCCGACGACCCTGCACGTCACCTGGGAGGTCTGAGATGGCCCACACCGTCACCGTCGGCGACCGCCGGGTCGAGTGCGCGCCCGACCAGTCCCTGCTCGACGCCTTCCTGCGGGCCGGGGTGTGGATGCCCAACTCGTGCAACCAGGGGACCTGCGGCACCTGCAAGCTGCGCGTCCTCGACGGGGAGGTCGACCACCGCGGCTCGCCGGCCGACACCCTCCCCGACGAGGAGCGGCAGGCCGGCATGGCGCTGGCCTGCCAGGCCAGCCCCCGGTGCGACACCGTCGTCAGCTCACCGACGGCCTCGGGTGCCGTCCGCGGCACCCACGCCCTGCGCGACCTGGTGGCCACCGTCCTCGACGTGGAGGACGTCGCCCGCGACACCCGGCGGCTGCTGCTGGGCCTCGACGAGCCGCTGGCGTTCTCCGCCGGCCAGTACGTCGAGCTGGTCGTCCCGGGCAGCGGCGTGCGCCGCCAGTACTCGCTGGCCAACACGCCCGAGGAGGACAAGGTCCTCGAGCTGCACGTCCGTCGGGTGCCGGGTGGCGTCGCCAGCGACGCCTGGTTGTTCGGGTCCGTGGCCGTCGGGGACCGGGTCGAGCTGACCGGGCCGCTGGGGGACTTCCACCTGCCCGACGCGGCCGACGACGAGGGCGAGCCCATGGCGTGCATCGCCGGCGGCACGGGGCTGGCCCCGTTCCTGGGCATCGTGCGGACGGCGCTGCAGCGGCGGCCCGACCGCGAGATCGTGCTCTACCACGGCGTCCGCGGGGCCGAGGACCTCTACGACGTCGACCGGTTGACCGAGCTCGCGGCCGCCTCCCCGGGCTTCCGGTTCGTGCCGGTGCTGTCGGACCAGCCGGCCCCCTCCTGCCGCGCCGGGTTCCCGACCGACGCCTTCGTCGAGGACGTGCCGAGCGCGCGGGGCTGGTCGGGGTGGCTGTGCGGCCCCCCGGCGATGGTCGAGGCCGGCGTCAAGGCGTTCAAGCGCCGCCGCATGGCACCCCGGCAGGTCCACCGCGAGAAGTTCACCCCGGCCGACGCGCTCGACACCGGAGCCGCAGGAGCCTGACCCCCCCGCCCCCGGCGGACCGCGTCCCGGTCCGCCGGGGGCGGCGGTCGTCGTCAGGGGACGGCGGGGGACGCGTCGCCGATGACCGCCTGGTTGACCGCCCGGACCTGGTCGAGGTCCATCTTCTCCACCCGCCGGTCGTAGGTGAGGAAGCCGTTGACCTCGTGCTCGACGTCGGTGATCTGCGTGTAGACCGCGCCGCTGATGGCGTTCTGCTGCGCGATCGGGATGAGCGCTCGCTGGTTCTCCGCGTACAGCCGCGTGAGCTCCGCCGCGTCCTGCGCCATCTGGTACCCGTGGCCGTCCTCGTACCACATGTGGCCGGGCACCTCGAGCCCGAAGCCACCGTGCTCCCCGTCGATCGCCGCGCGGGAGTCGTCGGGCGTGGGCTGCGCCGGACCGGTGTAGGCGTGCCAGGCGATGACGTCGCCGCGACCGCTGTCACCGAGGGAGGCGCAGCAGTTCACCCCGCTGTTCGCGTTCACGAGCCGGGTGGGGTCCTGGGCCGCGACCGAGTCGGCGATCCGCCCGGTGGCCTCCCTGCTCCACTCCCCCCAGCCCTCGTTGAACGGGACCCAGCCGATCACCGACGTCCAGCCGTCCTGCTGGTCGACGATCTCGTGCAGCTGGCGCTCGAACTCGGCCCGGGCGTCCGGCGGTGGGATCCCGCCGGTCCGCATGGAGGGCATGTCCTGCCAGACCAGCAGGCCGAGGGTGTCCGCGGCGTGGTACCAGCGGTCCGGCTCGACCTTGAGGTGCTTGCGGATGGTGTTGAACCCGAGGCGCTTGGTCAGGGCGACGTCGGACCGCAACGCCTCGTCGGTCGGTGCGGTGTAGATGCCGTCCGGCCAGAAGCCCTGGTCCAGGGTCGACATCAGGAAGAGGATCTCGTGGTTGAGCGTGATGCGGAGGCGGCCGTCCGCGCCCCGGGCCGTCCCGATCTCCCGCATGCCGACGTAGGACCCGACCCGGTCGACCTCCTGCTGGCCGTCGAGCACGGTCACGTCCAGGTCGTAGAGGAACGGGTCGTCGGGTGACCACAGCCGGGCGTCGGGGACCTGCACCTGCAGGGGCTGACCGGGCGCTCCCTCCGCGGTCGCGACCTCCTGGGCGCCGTCCCGGACGACGGCACGGACCGTGAGGCCAGCGGCGTCCCCGCCGGTGTCCACGGTCAGCGCCAGGGTGTCCGTGTCGACGTCGGTGGCCGTGTCGAGGCCCGCCACGTACCCGGGGGCGGGTACGGGCTCCATCCACACCGTCTGCCAGATGCCGGAGGAGCCGGTGTAG
This sequence comes from Geodermatophilus siccatus, assembly GCF_900103785.1. Lineage (GTDB taxonomy): Bacteria > Actinomycetota > Actinomycetes > Mycobacteriales > Geodermatophilaceae > Geodermatophilus > Geodermatophilus siccatus. The sequence continues at coordinate 434,254 of NZ_FNHE01000002.1, forward strand.
AAGATCCCGCGGTCGGGGACGTCGCGCTGCTTGCCGACCGGCTGCCACGTGGCGTCCGTGCGGTCCTCGACACCGACGACGACCTCCTGCGGGCCCGAGGGCACCAGGGCGTCGGTGACGTCGGCGGAGAACCTGGTGTAGCCGCCGGCGTGCTGGGCGACCCTGGTGCCGTTCACCCACACGGTGGCCGTGTGGTCCACGGCGCCGAAGTTGAGGCGCAGCCGCTGACCCTGCCCGACCTGCCAGGACTCCGGGACCGTGAACGTCCGCCGGTACCACATGTGGTCCTCGTGCCGCTGGATGCCGGACAGCGCCGACTCGGTCGGGTACGGCACCAGGATCCTCTCGGCGAGGTCCTCGCCGACCGGTGGCGACTCCCCCGGCGCGGCACCGGCGAACTGCCACACCCCGTTGAGGTTCTGCCAGCGGTCCCGCGTCAGCTGTGGCCGCGGGTACTCCGGCAGCGCGTTGTCCGGCGAGACCTGGTCGGTCCACGGCGTCGTCAGCCGCAGCTGGCCCACCTGCCAGCCGTCGTCCGGCGGCTCCACCGCCGCGGTGAGCAGCGAGGTCACCCCCGCCATGGCCGCCGAGACGAGCAGTCCGGTGGCACGCCGCCGGGATCGCGACAGGATCGTCATGGCTCCCCCGTCCTCCGCGCGCTGACGTCGTCGACGCCCGAGGGGCCCGGTGGCTCAGGGCCGGCGCGCAGACCTCAGAGTCTGGCCCCGTCCGGGGTGCTGCGACGCCGTCCGGCGCCTCGGATCCGTCGCGGATCGCCGGGAACGGCGGCGACCTCCACGATGCACCGCCCGGACGACCGGAGGCGGCGGCCCGGGAGCTGGCACCATCGCGTCATGAGCCACGGTCACGCCGTCCAGGAGGAGCTCCGCGAACCGGCGCGCGCACTGCGCCGCGCCATCCCCGAGGTCTACGACGGCTACCGCCGGATGCACACCGCCGCGTACGCCGCGGGTGCCCTGGACCAGAAGACCAAGGAGCTGATCGCGCTCGCCATCGCGGTGGGCAAGGAGTGCGACGGCTGCATCGCGTCGCACGCGCGTGGCGCCGTCCGCACCGGCGCGACCGAGGCGGAGGTCGCCGAGGCGCTCGGCGTCGCCATCGCGATGAACGGCGGACCGGGCACCGTGTACGGCCCGCGCGCGTTCGCGGCCTTCCGCGAGTTCGCGGAGGCGGCCAATCCCGAGCAGGGGTGACCCCGGGGCGGCCGCCGCGGTCAGAGACCGACGGTCTGGCCGCCGTCGACGACCAGGGCGTGGCCGACGGCGAACCCGCCGAGGTCCGAGCAGAGCCACAGCACCGCCGAGGCGATCTCCTCCGGGCGGCCCATCCGGCCGATCGGCTCCTGGCCGACCATGGCGGCGCGCCCCTCGGCGGTACCGCCGGAGACCCGGCCGATCATGGCCGTGTCGATGATGCCGAGGCCGACGGCGTTGATCCGGATGCCGGCGCCCACGTACTCCAGGGCCGCGGACCTCGTCAGGCCGATCACGCCCCACTTGGCGGCGGCGTAGCCGGCCTGACCGGCGATGCCCACCACGCCGGCGCCCGAGGAGGTGTTCACGATGCCGCCGCCGCCGGTGACGAAGGCGACCTCCCCGGCGAAGCGGGCGCTTCCCGGGGCCGTCACCGCAGGGTCGCCGTGTCAATGACGAACCGGTAGCGGACGTCGGAGGCCAGGACCCGCTCGTAGGCCTCGTTGACCCGGTCGGCGGCGATGACCTCCACCTCGGCACCGATGCCGTGCTCGGCGCAGAAGTCCAGCATCTCCTGGGTCTCGGCGATGCCGCCGATCATCGAACCGGCGTAGGTGCGCCGGCCGCCGATCAGCGACATGACGTTCAGGCTCAGCGGCTCGGCGGGGGCGCCGACGTTGACCAGCGCGCCGTCCACGGCCAGCAGCGACAGGTACGCGTCGACGTCGATCGGCGCGCTGACGGTGTTGACGATCAGGTCGAACCGGCCGGCCAGCTGCGCGAACGTGTCCGGGTCGGTGGTGGCGGCGTAGTGGGTGGCGCCGAGCCGGAGGCCGTCCTCCTGCTTCTTCAGCGACTGGGACAGCACCGTGACCTCGGCGCCCATCGCGTGCGCGAGCTTGACCGCCATGTGCCCCAGCCCGCCGAGGCCGACGACCGCGACCTGCGTGCCGGGGCCGGCGCCCCAGCGGCGCAGCGGTGAGTACGTGGTGATGCCGGCGCACAGCAGCGGTGCGGCAGCCGCCGGGTCGATGCCGTCGGGTACGCGGAGGACGAAGTCGGCGTCGACCACGACGTGGGTGGAGTAGCCGCCCTGGGTGGTGCTACCGTCACGGTCGGTACCGGCGTAGGTGGGCACCATGCCGTCGAGGCAGTACTGCTCGTCGCCGTCGCGGCAGTTGGCGCACTCGCCGCAGGAGTCGACCATGCAGCCGACGCCGACGCGGTCGCCGACGCGGTGCCGGGTGACGGCCGATCCGACCTCGGCGACGACGCCGACGATCTCGTGACCGGGGACGACGGGGAAGGGTTGGGGACCCCAGTCGCCGTTGACGGTGTGGATGTCGGAGTGGCAGATGCCGGCGTACTCGATCTCGACGAGGACGTCGTCGGGGCCGACGTCGCGCCGCTCGACGGTGGTGGGGGCCAGGGGCCGGCCGGCCGCGGGGGCGGCGTAGGCGTGGACGCGCATGCGGGGGTGCTCCTCGTTCTGCGGTGGTCAGGTGGGGACGGGTGTCAGCCGACAGCCGGGGCGGCGCCGTACTCCTCGTCGGTGACGGGGGTCAGCCAGTGGACGACGGCGTGCTCGGCGTCCGCCTCGTTGATGGCCAGGTGGACCATGAGCCGGTTCGGCGCGGCGGCCACGGCGTCGATGTACACGTCGCCGGTGAACCAGTCGGCCGGGCCCTTGGCGGTGTCGATCGAACTGCGGGTGATCTGCTCGGTCCTCGTCCTCCCTGGAGTGGCGGTCAGGGGCGCAGCAGCGCCTTGATGGCGCGGCGCTCGTCCATCGCCCGGTAGCCCTCGGCGGCCTGCTCCAGCGGGAGCTCGAGGTCGAAGACCCGCCCCGGGTCGATGGCCCGGCTGCAGATCAGGTCGATCAGCTCGGGCAGGAACCGGCGCACCGGGGCGGGGCCGCCGTGCAGGTGCACGCCGGAGAAGAACAGCTCCTCGCCGGGCAGGGACACGTCGTGGCTGACGCCGACGTAGCCGACGTGACCGCCGGGGCGGGTGGCGCGGATGGCCTGCACCATCGACTCCTGGGTGCCCACGGCCTCGACGACCGAGTGCGCGCCCAGCCCGCCGGTGAGCTCCTTGACGGCGGCGACCCCCTCGTCGCCGCGGGCGGTGACGATGTCGGTGGCGCCGAACTCCCGCGCCAGCTGCTGGCGGGGCTCGTGCCGGCTCATCGCGATGACCCGCTCCGCGCCGAGCTGCCGGGCGGCCAGGACGCCGAGCAGGCCGACCGCGCCGTCGCCGACGACGGCGACGGTCTTGCCCGGGCCGGCCTCGGCGGCGACGGCGGCGAACCAGCCGGTGCCCAGCACGTCCGAGGCGGCCAGCAGGCCGGGCACCAGGTCGTCGGACGGCAGGTCGGGGGTGGCGACGAGGGTGCCGTCAGCCAGCGGGATGCGGGCGTACTGGGCCTGCGCGCCGGTGGGGGCGCCGGGCTGCCGGTTGACGCAGTGGGTCTGGTAGCCGGCCCGGCAGATCGCGCAGGTGTTGTCGGAGGCGAAGAACGAGCCGACGACGAACTGGCCCGGCCGCACCGCGGTGACCTCGCTGCCGACCTCCTCGACGACGCCGACGTACTCGTGGCCCATCGGGGCCGGCCCGTTCACCGCCTCGATGCCGCGGTAGGGCCACAGGTCCGACCCGCACACGCAGGTGGCGGCCAGCCGGATGACCGCGTCGGTGGGCTGCTCGATCCTCGGGTCGGGGCGCTCCTCAACGCGGACGTCGCCGGGGGCGTGGAGAACGGCTCCTCGCAAGACGGTGCTCCTTCGCAGGACGAGTGGGTGTGGACTCCACGGAACACCGTCGGGCGCACGCGCGGGGGGTCGGGTTTGTGGGGGGTAGAAGCACGACCTCCCTGCCGCAGGGAGGCGACGTAGCGTCGATGCGGTGGACAACCGCTCCGACATCCGCGACTTCCTCGCCAGCCGTCGCGCCCGGCTCACCCCGCAGGAGGCGGGGCTGCTGCCGGGCGGTGGCCGTCGGCGGGTCCCCGGTCTGCGCCGGGAGGAGGTCGCCGTCCTCGCCGGGGTGAGCACCGACTGGTACACCCGGCTGGAGAAGGGCCACATCGCCGGCGTCTCCGAGGACGTCCTCGAGGCGGTCGCCCGGGCGCTGCAGCTCGACGAGGCCGAGCGGGCCTACCTGTTCGACCTCGCCCGGGCCGCCCGGCCCACCCGCGCACCCCAGCGGCGCAGCAGGGCCCGGGTGCACCCGCGGGTGCAGTGGGTGCTCGACTCGATGACCTCGTCCGCGGCGTTCGTGGCCAACGGCCGCATGGACATCCTCGCCGCCAACACCCTGGCCCGGGCCCTGTACTCGCCGGTGTTCGACGACCCGCGCCGCCCGGCGAACATCGCCCGCTTCCAGTTCCTGGACCCGCGGGCACGGGACTACCACACCGACTGGGACGGCGCGGCCAAGGTCACCGTCGCGCTGCTGAGGACCGAGGCCGGCCGCGACCCGCACGACAAGGACCTGCGCGAGCTCGTCGGCGAGCTGTCCACCGTCAGCGAGGAGTTCCGCACCCGCTGGGCCGCGCACGACGTGCGCATCCACCACGCCGGGACCAAGCAGTTCCGGCACCCCGCGGTCGGCACCCTCGAGCTGGTCTACCACACCCTCGACCTGCCCACCCAGGACCACGGGAAGCTCGCCCTGACCATCTACACCGCCGAACCCGGGTCGCCGTCCGAGGACGCCCTCAAGCTCCTCGCCAGCTGGGCCGCCACCAGCACCGCCGTCCGGACCGCCGGCGAGCCCACCGCCTGAGGGCGCCCCGCAGTCCGCGGACGGTCCGCCCGACGTCCGTAACCTCTCGCCGAGAGGTCGGGGCCGACGGCGACGGACGGCGCCGCGCCCGTCGCCAGGAGGATCGGATGCCGGCACACCTGCCCCCGCTGCCCACGATGGTCGTCGGCAGCCTGCCCCAGCCCGACTGGCTCATCGACCGGGAGCGGCTGGGTCACCAGTTCCCCCCGCGGGTCCGGGCGCGGGAGCTCTGGCGCATCCCGCCGCAGTTCCTGCAGGAGGCCCAGGACGACGCCACGCTGGTGGCCGTGCGCGCCCAGGAGGAGGCCGGGCTGGACGTCGTGACCGACGGGGAGATCCGGCGGGAGTCCTACTCCAACCACTTCGCGACGGCCCTCGGCGGCCTGGACCTCGACCACCCCGGGACGGTGCGCAACCGCTCGGGGGTCGAGATCCCGGTGCCGCGGGTGGTCGGCGAGATCCGCCGGCCGTCGCCGGTCCAGGTGGACGACGTCCGGTTCCTGCGCGCCCACACCCATCGCGCGGTCAAGATCACGGTGCCCGGTCCGTTCACGATGGCGCAGCAGGCGCAGGACGAGCACTACCGCGACGACCGGGCCCTGGCCATGGCCTACGCGGACGTCGTCCGCGAGGAGATCGCCGACCTGTTCGCCGCCGGTGCCGACATCGTCCAGGTGGACGAGCCGTGGCTGCAGGCGCGCCCCGAGGTGGCCCGTCGCTACGGCGCCGAGGCGGTGACCCGGGCGGTGGCCGACGCTGCGGGTCCCGTGCACGTGCACCTGTGCTTCGGCTACGCGGCGATGGTCTCGCAGCGCCCGGCGGGCTACTCGTTCCTGCCCGAGCTGGCCGACACACCGGCCGACACGATCTCGGTCGAGACGGCGCAGTCGCGCCTCGACCCGGCGGCCCTGCGGCCCCTGCGGGGCAAGGGCATCGCGCTCGGCGTCCTCGACCTCTCGACGCCCGAGGTCGAGACGCCGGAGACGGTCGCCGACCGGGTGCGCCGGGCGCTCGACCACGTCGACGTGGACCGGCTGGTGCTCTCCAGCGACTGCGGGCTGAAGTACCTCCCGCGGGCGTCCGCCGCCGGGAAGATGCGCGCCCTCGCCCAGGCGGCTGCGTCCCTGCGGGCCGGACTCTGACGCCGCCGTCGCGACCCTCGACGCGCGGTGCGCGGACGAGCTGGGCTGCGCCCACTCCAGCGGCGCCCACTCCAGCGGCGCCCGGGACACCGAGGCGCGGTACCTGGACGAGGTGCGCTCCGGCTACCACGTCCACCGGCGCATCGACCACCCGGTGGAGCGCGTCCCCGTCGTGGGCGACAGCGCGCTGGTGGTCGGCAGGATGACCGCCGCCGGTCCCTGACCGGCCCGTCCACCGGGATCGTGCACCCCTTCGGCGCGATGGTCCGCAGGCAGCAGCCGCCGCCCCGCCGGGTCGTGCACTCGGCCCGCAGGCGGGCCTCGTCGACGTCGGGGAGCTGCGACTCGTGGGCGCTCTCGGTGTCGGCCCGCCTGCCAGACGTCGAGCACCGCGCCGGCGAGCGGGTCCCCGCCGGGGTCGCGTCCGGGCCGAGCCGGTGGTCCACCCGGACGGCGAGCCAGCTCGGCCGGCCGCGGATCCCCGGCGGTGGCCCACCGCTCGGCAGCCAGGTCGGTGGTGGTGTCCTCGGTGACCGGCAGTGCGGGTCCTCCTGCGGGGTCGCACGGCCGGTTGCCGCCGGCCGTGTCGCGGGATCGGTCGGGGGGGACGAGGCGCACGACGGGGATCCGGGTCCGCTCATCGGGCGGGCAGCGGGAGTCGCAGGACGATCTCGCCGTCGTCGAGCTCCCCGGTGGGCTGGAAGCCCAACCCCTGGTAGAAGGGCCACGGTCCGCCCTTGCCGGGCTCGATGCTGGTCAGCAGCTCGGTGCCGCCGTCGGCCCGCACCAGGTCGACGAGCTGCGTGAGCACCGCCCGGCCGATCCCGCGCCCCTGGTGCCGCTTGTCGACGAGCAGCCGCCACAGGAAGTGGCGCCCGCGGTACGGGCCCTTCCGCGGCTTCCAGGAGAGCATCACGAAGCCGACCGGCTCCTCGCCGCAGTACACCGCGCGGTACCACGGGTTGGCCTTCGGCGACTCGGCGGCGTCCCGGAGCGAGGTGGACACCGAGGCGACGAACCGCTCCTGGCGACCGCGGACGCGCAGCGCGCGGACCGCCTCGCGGTTGTCGTCGGTGATCTCCCGCAGGTGCACCCCCCGGGACGTCGTGCCGCTCTCCTCGCGCCCGGGGGTCGCCTCCTGCTCCGCAGGCCCGCCACCCCGGTCGGTCGCGGACCGGTCCGGCGCGCCCGGCAGCCGGACCACGTCGGCGAGGACGCCGTCGTCGGTCAGCCGGGCCGGGGACGGGCTGTCGTGGACGACCACCAGGCGCCCGCTGCCGGGCGGGCCGAGGAGGCCGATCCCCTCGGCGTGGTCGCAGCCCTCGCCGTGGGGCAGGTCGAGCTCCCGCGTGAGCTGGTCGCCGCGGACCACCTGCGGCGTGTCCGCCCGCAGGGCGCCGTGCCAGCGGACCACGTGCACCGGTCCGTCGAGGTCCATCGTCGGCCCGGCCAGCACGAGCAGGTCGTCGCCGTCCGGGCAGAGGTCCCGCACGCCCAGGCCGCCCAGGCGCAGGACGTGCTTGCGGTACGCGCGGCCGTCGTCGAGCGGGCTCAGGCGCAACCGCTCCGGCGCGTCGGGGTCGGCCTCGGGGCGGAGCTGCAGCACCACGGCCCAGCCGCGCAGCACCGGCCCGCGCAGGCCCAGGTACACCCGCGGCCCGGCCACGGCGATGCCCTCGACGTCCAGCCCGCCGTCCTTGCCCGGCAGCGGCAGGAACGGACCCAGGTGCTCGTCGTCGGCCAGGACGTCCCGCAGGTCGGGGCCGTGCACGCCGAACGACGCGGCCCGGTGCCGCACGCCGTCCTGCTCCAGCTCGGGCACGACGGTCGGCAGGCCGTCCACGATGGCGACGGGGAGCCGGACGAGGATCTGGCGGTTGGGCTGCCCGGTGACCTCGGCCAGCCGGCGCAGGGCCTTCCGGTCACCGTGCCGGTCCTCGATCTGCTTGCGGCGCAGGCTGTGCGACCCGACCGCCCACAGGGAGCAGCCGTCGCGGGCCAGGCCCTCGATGTCGGCCTCGTCGTCCCGCGTGCCCGGCAGCTCCACGAGGTCGGCGAGCCGGACGCCGGCCTGCTGTGCGTACCGACGCGGTTCCCCGGGGTCGTCGGCGACCAGCCGCTCGATCGTCGCGGTCTCGTCACCGGCCACCCAGAGGACGGCGCCGTCGCTGCGGACGGCCGAGAGGTTCCTGTGGGTGCCCGCCGTCCGCGCCGGGTCCCCGAACCGCAGGTGGACCGTCCGTTCCACGGTCATGGCGTCAGCCTGGCACGGGGACGGCCGCGTGGGCCGCTGCTCGTCGCCGGCCGCCCACGGAGCCCTCCGCCGACGTCGGTGGGGTCCTGCACCGTCTCGGCGCCGGCCTGCACGAGGGGGGCGGCGAGGCTCGTCGCGACGTCGTCCACGTGCCGGTGGGCGACCGGGCCGGGCTGCCCGTGGCGGTGGCCGCGCGGGTCCAGGCCGATCGCCTGCCCGTCGGCGTCGGACCGGGCGTTGGCGGGCCTGGACCTGCAGCCCCTCGGGCAGCGACAGCCTGCCTCGCCCTCGTCACCCACGGGTCCGGCCCGAGCGCCACGGGCGACCGGGCCGACCAGGGCCTTCCACGGGTGCGACGGATTGCCGGACAGCGGACCTTCGACGCGCGGGAGCGACCTCGCCAGGAAGGACGACGACCATGACCGCGACGATCGAGCCGCCCGTCGACACCACGCAGGACGCCGGGACCGCCGCCGTCCGCCCCTTCCGGGTGGACGTGCCGCAGGCGGACCTGGACGACCTCCGCCGGCGCCTCGCGGCGACGCGGTGGCCCGACCAGGAGACCGTGCCCGATCGCACGCAGGGCGCGCGGCTGGCCGACCTGCAGCGACTCGTCGAGTACTGGCGCACGGAGTACGACTGGCGCAGAGGCGAAGCGCAACTGAACGCCTGGCCGCAGTTCATGACGACCATCGACGGCGTCGACGTCCACTTCTTCCACGTCCGCTCCCCCCACGAGGACGCGCTGCCGCTGGTCATCTCCCACGGGTGGCCGGGCTCGGTCTTCGAGCAGATCAAGGTCATCGCACCCCTCACCGACCCGACGGCTCACGGCGGTCGGGCGGAGGACGCCTTCGACGTCGTCATCCCGTCCCTGCCGGGCTACGGCTTCTCGTCACGACCGACCGAGACCGGCTGGGACGTGGAACGCATCGGGCGCACGTGGGACGTGCTGATGAAGCGGCTGGGTTACGACCGCTACGTGTCGCAGGGCGGCGACTGGGGGGCGGGGGTGGTCGAGGCGATGGGCCGGCAGGCGCCGGACGGTCTGCTCGCCATCCACACCAACCTGCCGGCGGTGTTCCCGCCCGAGGCCGCCGCGGCGATCGCCAGCGGCGGCCCGGCACCCGCCGGGCTGTCCGAGAAGGAGCAGGCGGCGTTCGACGACGTGCGGAGGTTCCTCGCGACCGGCGGCTGGGGCTACTACCAGATGATGACCGCGCGACCACAGGCGGTCGGCTACGGCCTGACGGACTCCCCCGCGGGGCTCGCCGGGTGGATGCTCGTGCACGGGGGGTTCGGGAAGTGGACGTACGGCGAGGACCCCGAGCAGACCCCGACCGTGGACGAGGTGCTCGACAACTTCTCGCTGCACTGGCTGACCAACACCGTGGCCTCCGGGGCGAGGCTGTACTGGGAGAACCGCGAGCAGAGCCTGATCAGCGCGGCCGGGCAGCGGACCGACACGATCAGGATGCCCGTGGCCATCACGGTGTGTCCGGACGACGACCTCTTCCGGGCCCCCGAGACGTGGGCCCGGCGGGCGTTCCCCACCCTCGTCTACTTCCACGAGGCCGAGCGCGGCGGCCACTTCCCGGCCTGGGAGGAGCCGCAGGTCTTCGCCGAGGAGATGCGCGCCGCGTTCCGATCCCTGCGCTGACCCGGACGGGGGCGGTGGCACGCCGGTCCGCCGTCCCCGGTCCGCGCGCGCAGGACCGCACCACCGCCCGGCCACCCGAGCCGGACCCACCTCGACGATCCCGGATCGGACGACCGGGAAGGCAGGACCAGGGACATCCACGGGCGCGAGGTGGCGACGAGGTCGTCACGCTCGGCGGCCTCGTCGACACAGGAGGCGCACGTGGTCACCACGACCGAGACGTCTGCAGCCGCCGGAGCGGTGCGCCCGTTCCGGATCGAGATCCCCGAGGACGCGCTGGTGGAGCTGCGGCGCCGCATCGCCGCGGCGCGCTGGCCCACCCGAGAGCTGGTCGACGACCGGTCGCAGGGCGTGCAGCTGGCGACGATGCAGGAGCTCTGCCGCTACTGGGCGGACGGCTACGACATGCGCCGGGTCGAGGCGCGGCTGAACGCGCTGCCACAGTTCACGACCTCCATCGACGGGGTGGACATCCACTTCGTCCACGTCCGGTCACCGCACCCGGACGCCCTCCCGCTGGTCATGACGCACGGCTGGCCCGGCTCGGTCATCGAGTTGCTCGACTCCGTCGGCCCGCTCACCGACCCCACCGTGCACGGCGGCCGGGCCGAGGACGCCTTCGACCTGGTGCTGCCGTCCCTGCCCGGCTACGGCTTCTCCGGCGAGCCCACGGAGCTCGGGTGGGACGTCGCCCGCGTCGCACGGGCGTGGGCGCAGCTGATGCCCCGCCTCGGCTACACCCGCTACGTCGCCCAGGGCGGCGACGTCGGCGCCGGCGTCAGCGACGCGATGGGGCGTCAGGCACCCGAGGGGCTGCTCGGCATCCACGTGAACCTGCTCGTCACCGCACTGGGCGGCCCGCAGCCGGGCGACACCGAGGAGGAGCGCTCGGCCCTCGAGGCGGTCGCCACCTTCCGGTCGAGCGGTTTCGCCTACTTCCTCGAGCAGGCCACCCGGCCGCAGACGATCGGCTACGCGCTGCTGGACTCCCCCGTGGCCCTGGCCGCGTGGATGCTCGACCACGACACCGACGCCTACTACAAGATCTCCCGCGCGTTCGTCGACGGGCAGCCCTCCGGCAACCTCACCCGGGACAACATCCTGGACAACATCACCCTGTACTGGCTGACCGGCACCGGGGCCTCGGCGGCCCGGTCGTACTGGGAGAGCTACGGACCCGACGCCCCCGCCGCCGCAGCCGCGGCCGGCCAGGCTCCTCCGCCGGTGTCGGTCCCCGTGGGGTTCACCACCTTCCCCGGCGAGATCTGGCGGGCACCGCGCAGCTGGGTCGAGCAGAGCTACCCCACGCTGACGTACTTCAACGAGGTCGAGCGGGGCGGCCACTTCGCCGCCTGGGAGGAACCCGAGCTGTTCGCGACCGAGGTCCGGGCCGCGTTCCGCCCCGTGCGCGGACCCCAGGTCCCCGGACCCCGTCACTGAACACGGGCCCGGCCGCTCCAGGACACCGGTGCCGTCCCCGGAGCCGCTCCGAGCAGCCGTTCCGTCGCCTGCAGACCGCGAGCCCAGGTGCCCGCCGCCGGGGTCCCGCACGGGGGACCGGCCCCGGTCACCGGTCGTCCGTGCAGGTCGGCCACGCAGTCCGGCGACGGCCGCTGCCGTCGGGTCCGACACCACCCGCGCCTCCGACGTCTGCGCCGACACGCCGATCCCACTCGGGCGGTGGCTGCTCGCCTCCGCCCGGCACTCGGGCGCTCCGCCGCCGCCGCGCCGGCCGGGCCGGACACGGACCCCGGCGAGACGGTGAGCGTCAGCAGCGCCGCCAGGGCCCGACGCACGCGGTCCCCCGTCGGCGTCACCGGGGACGGCCCTGCGCCGAGCCCCACCGGCCGTCGGAGTCAAATGACGCATGTGGGTCCGGACCGCCTCCCCTAGCGTGGGGGAGCCGGGGAGTTCCCGCCCGCCCCATCAGCCGGCCGGTCACCGCTCCCGCGGCTCCCGCTGAGGAGGCGTGATGGCAGTCCGGTCGTGCGGCGTCCGACGGAGACCCGCCCCTCCGTCACCCCGTGCTGATCTGCGCGGCGCACCGACCGGCGCGCCCCGGTCCGCGAACCGTCACCTCCCGGACCCCCTCCCGGTCTGCTGACCGACGGCCGGCATCGGACCGGGAGGGCCGTGCCGCGGGCGGCCCTGCACGTGGTCGGGCGAGAACCGTCGCGCGCGCCCTCCGACGACCTCTGGCGGTGTGACCCATGTCCGGTACCAGATCGTGGCCAGGCCTGCTCGGACGTCGGATGGAGTGCGAGACGTTGAGCACCCTGGTCGCGGCGGCGAAGGCGGGCCGCAGCCAGGTCCTGGTGCTGCGGGGCGAGGCGGGGATCGGCAAGACCGCGCTGCTCGACGTCCTGCTCGGACGCGCAGCGGGCTGCCGGGTGGCCCGGGCGGCCGGGGTCGAGTCGGAGATGGAGCTCGCGTTCGCGGGCCTGCACCAGCTGTGCAGTCCGTACCTGGACCGGCTGGGCAAGCTGCCCGATCCGCAGCAGGAGGCCCTCGGCACGGCCTTCGGACTGCGGCCGGGCAGCACCCCGGACCGCTTCCTCGTCGGCCTGGCGGTGCTCGCCCTCCTGTCCGAGGTGGCCGAGGAGCGACCGCTCGTCTGTGTCGTGGACGACGCCCAGTGGCTGGACCGGGCGTCCGGGCAGGCGCTGGAGTTCGTGGCCCGCCGACTCGTGCGTGAGCGCGTGGCGATGGTCTTCGCGGTGTGCACGTCCGACCAGGAGCCGCGGCTCAGCGGGCTCCCCGAGCTCGCGGTGCGGGGCCTGGGCGCCGGAGACGCGGCGACGCTCCTGGAGTCCTCGGTGCCCGGGGTGCTCGATCCCCGGGTCCGGGACCGCATCCTGGCCGAGAGCCACGGCAACCCGCTCGCTCTCCTCGAGCTGCCGCGAGGCCTCTCGGCGGCCGACCTGTCCTTCGGGGGCGGGATCGGCCACAGCGCGACGCCCCTCGTCCAGCGGCTGGAACAGGGGTTCCTGCGCCAGGCGGCACCCCTCCCGCCGCAGTCACTCCGACTGCTGCTGACCGCGGCCGCCGAACCAGTCGGTGACGTCCAGCTGCTGTGGCGCGCCGCCGAGCGGCTCGGCATCGGGTCCACCGCGGCGGCGGCGGCCGAGGCCTCGGGCCTGATCGAGCTGCACGACCGGGTGCGGTTCCGGCACCCGCTGGTGCGCTCGGCGGTCTACCGTTCGGCCACACCGGCGGAACGGCGGGAGGTCCACCGAGCGCTCTCGGACGTCACCGACCCGGAGGTGGATCCCGACCGGCGGGCATGGCACCGCTCCCGCGCTGCGGTGGGCCCGGACGAGGACGTCGCGGCAGAGCTCGAGCGTTCCGCCGGTCGCGCGTTCTCGCACGGCGGGCTGGCGGCGGCGGCCGCGTTCCTGGAACAGTCCGCGGCGCTGACGTCCGATCCGGCGCGGCGGGCGGGGCGCTGTCTCGACGCCGCTCAGGCCAAGGTGCACGCGGGCGCGCTCGGCGACGCGGCGGCCCTCGTGGCCACGGCCGACGGAGGCCCGCTCGCGGATGCCGAACGGGCACGGGTCGACCTGCTGCGGGCGGAGATCTCCTTCGCCGCGAACCGCGGCAACGAGGCGCTGCCCCTGCTGCTGCCCGCGGCCCGCCGGCTGGAACCGCTCGACGCGCGGCTCTCCCGGGACACCTACCTGGACGCGCTCTCCGCTGCGCTGTTCGCCGGACGGCTGGCCGCCGGTCCGGGAGCACGGCAGGTCGCCGAGGCCGTGCGGGCGGCGCCGACACCGGATGCCCCGCGCAAGGGGGACGTGCTCCTGGCCGGGCTCGCGGCGCTGTTCACGGACGGGTACGGGTCCGCGGCGCCACTCCTGCGCCGGGCGGTGCGGGCGTTCGTCACGGACGAGTTGACGCTGGACGAGGCGCTGCGGTCCGCCTGGCTCGCGGCCGCGACGGCGGCGTCCCTCTGGGACCACCACGGCTGGGACGTCCTCACCCGTCGGCACCTGGACGTGGCCCGCGAGTCCGGAGCCCTCAGCGCGCTGCCCCTCGCCCTGCACACCCGTGCGCTCGTGCACCTCTTCACCGGCGACCTGACCACCGCGGCGTCCCTGGTGGAGGAGGCCCGATTCGTCACCGAGGTGACGCGGAGCAGTCTCGCGCCCTACGGGGAGGTCGGGCTCCTCGCCGTGCGGGGGGACGCCGCGCAGGCGGAGCCGCTGATCCAGCGCTGCCTCGAGGACGTCACCGCCCGTGGCGAGGGGGCCGGCGCCACCGTGGTGCAGTGGGCCCGGGCCGTGCTGTGCAACGGTCTGGGCCGCTACGGGGACGCGCTGCGTGCGGCCCGGGAGGCGGCCGCGCGCCCCCTCGAGCTCGGGCCACCCAAGTGGGCGCTCGCCGAACTCGTCGAGGCGGGCGTGCGCACCGGGGACACCGAGGCGGCGGTCGCTGCGCTCGAGGAGCTCTCGACCATGACCCGGACCAGCGGCACGGAGTGGGGGCTCGGGATCGCGGCGAGCAGGCGCGCCCTGCTGAGCGGAGGGCGCACCGCCGAGGGGCTCCACCTGGAGGCGCTCGACCGGCTCGAGCGCACGTCCGTCCGCGTCGAGCTCGCTCGCGCACGACTGCTCTACGGCGAGTGGCTGCGGCGGGAGGGCCGCCGCGTCGACGCCCGCACGCAGTTGCGGAGCGCCCACGAGGCGTTCACCGCGATGGGCGTCGACGCCTTCGCCGAGCGCGCGCGCCACGAGCTGCTGGCCACCGGGGAGACCGTGCGCAGGCGCACCGTGGAGACCCTCGGCGAGCTCACCGCCCAGGAGGTGCACATCGCCCGGCTGGCGGCGCAGGGGCTCACCAACCGCGAGATCGGCGCCGAGCTGTACCTCAGCCCCCGGACGGTCGAGTGGCACCTCCGCAAGGTCTTCGCCAAGCTCGGGGTCGGCACGCGCCGCGAGCTGCGACGGTCCCTGCCGCGATCCACGCCCTGACGCTCGTGGTCCCTCAGGGCGCGGGGAGGGCGGTGCGAGCGCGTCCGTCCGCCCCCTGGGCGGGCGACCAGTCCCCGGCGGTCCAGGCCTCGCGGAGTCCCGGCGCGCTCAGGTCCCAGTCCGGGCGGATCTCCGCCGTGACCGCGCGCAGGTCGTGCCAGAGGTCCTGGACCGACGGGCGGCCCCAGAACCAGTGGCCGTTGTAGACGGTGTGGACGACCAGGCCCGGCTCGAGCACGAGCGTGTGCGGGATCATCGGGTCGTTCTCGGGGTCGGTGTACTCCTGGATGTCGAGATCCCGTTGGACGATCCGCCCGGGGTCGGAGAGGAAGGTCCACCGGGCGCCGACCGACGCGCGGAAGTCCTGCAGCGCGTGCTGGTCGTCGGTCGCGATCGTGACGATCCGGGTGCAGGCCACTGAGATCGTCGTCTGGAACGCCGCCAGCTCGAGGTGCTGCTGGTGCTCCTCCGGGCAGTGGTGGCCGCGCGCCAGCGTGAGGACCAGCGGGTCACGTCCCTGGAGCGAGCTGAGCGTGCGGACGGTCCCGGTGTGGTCGGGTAGCGCGTAGTCGGGGAAGACGCCGCCGGGGACGATGTCGGAGCGCATGGCGTCACCGCCTTCCCTCGGGCACCCAGGACGGCGAGCACGGACGCCTCGCCGGAGGGGTGCATGGCGATGAGCTGTCGCGTGTCCCGTCCGGTGACCGCCTCCCTCGGCCGGTCCCCCGGTCGACTGTGGCTGGACCGGGTGGCCCTCGCGCCAGGGACACCCCCTGGTCCCTCCCCGGTCCACCGGGTGCTCCCCGGCGCCCAGCGCCGAGCCGACGGCCAGGCACGGACCAGGGGTTCTCCCTGGGGCGACCCCGGCGCGGCCACGCCAGGGTGGCCGAGCCCGCACACGTCGGTGCCGGCCCACGAGCACGAGGGGTCCGGACCCCGCCCCGGCGTCCGCGCCCTCCACACACCCCCGGGAACAGCACGACCGACGAGGACCACGATGGACGTCACCACGTTGACCGAGCTCCTGCGGGAGGCCGAGGAGCACCACGGCCGGTACGAGCCCACCGCACCGCCGCACCACTGGTCGGACTGGTACGCCGCCTACGTCGTCGCGCGCGAGCAGGGCCGGACCGAGGACCAGGCCGTCGCCGACGCCACCGGTCACACGGAGTCGGCGCTGCGGTGACCACCGACCACGACGTCATCGTCCTCGGGGGCGGCGCGCCCGGGGAGCACTGCGCCGGAGCCCTCGCCGACGGCGGGCTGCGCGTCGCGCTGGTCGAACGCGACCTGGTGGGTGGTGAGTGCTCGTACTGGGCCTGCATCCCGTCCAAGACGCTGCTCCGTCCGGGCGAGGCGGTGCACGGCGCGCGCGAGGCGGCGGCCACCGCGCACGTCGACGTCGGGGCAGCGCTCGCCTGGCGGGACGCCATGGTCTCGGGCTGGTCCGATGCCGGCCAGGAACGCTGGCTGTCCGACAAGGGGATCCGGTTGCTGCGCGGCACGGGCCGGCTCGCCGGGCCGGGGGCGGTCGAGGTCGACGGCGTGCGGCACACGGCCGGGCACGTCGTGATCGCGACCGGCTCGGAGCCCGCCATCCCGGCGGTCCCGGGACTCCGGGAGATCGACGGGCTCTGGACCAGCCGGGAGGCGACCGGCATGGCGACCGTCCCGCGCCGGATGCTCGTCCTCGGTGGCGGCCCGGTGGGCGTGGAGATGGCCCAGGCCGTCCGCCGCCTGGGTGGGGGCGCGGTGGTCGTGGAGATGCGGGACCACCTGCTGCCCCGCGAGCCCGCGCCGCTGGGGGCCGCACTCGCCGAGGCACTGCGCCGCGACGGCGTCGAACTGGAGCTCGGCCGCAGCGCCCGGAGCGCGCGACGCGACGGCGCCGACGTCGTCCTGCACCTGGACGACGGCCGCGAGCTGCGCGGCGACCGCCTGCTCGTCGCCACCGGCCGCAGGCCCCGGGTCGCGGGGCTCGGCCTGGAGACGGTCGGCGTGCGGGCGGATGCCCACGGCATCCCGGTGGACGGTCACCTGCGCGCCGGCGACGGGCTGTGGGCGATCGGCGACGTCACCGGCACCTGGCCCCTGACCCACGTCGGGAAGTACCAGGCCAGGGTCGTCGCGGCCAACATCCTGGGCCGACCACGCGAGGCGCACTACGAGGCCGTGCCCCGGGTCGTGTACACCGATCCGCAGGCTGCCGCCGTCGGCGCCACCGGGGCACCGTTCAGCGCGACGGCCGCGCTGTCGGGCGTCGCCAGGACGGGGACCTACACCCGCGCGTACGCCGAGAGCAACGGTTTCCTGACCCTGCTCAGCGACGGCCGGCGACTGACCGGCGCCTGCGCGCTGGGGCCCGAGGCCGGCGAGTGGCTCCAGCAGGCCACGGTGGCGATCCGCGGCGGGGTGCCGCTGGAGGTCCTGGTCGACACCATCCAGCCGTTCCCGACCTTCTCCGAGGTCTACCTCTCCGCGCTGCAGTCGCTGCTCGGCGCGGTCGCGGCGGACCGGCCCCTGGAGGTGGCGTCGTCGTGACCGACCCGTCCGGGACCGTGCCGGACCCGCTCCGCCGTCCGCGAGGACCAGGGGTGAGCACCCCGTCGGTCGTGGTGGTGGGTGGGGGGTTCGCCGGTGTCCACACCGCCCGCACGCTGGAGCGCCTGCTGCCCCCGGGAGCGGCAGACCTGACGCTGGTCAGCGCGACCGACCACCTCTGCTACAGCCCGCTCCTGCCCGAGGTGGCGGCCGGGAGACTGGACCCGCGACGCATCGCCGTCCCCCTGCGCGCCCGGCTGCGCCGGACCCGGGTCCTGCAGGCGACGGTGGAGACGGTGGACTTCGACCGGCGGACGCTGACCTTCGCCGCCGGGGGGTGTCCGCTGGAGCCGCTCCGGTGGGACCGGCTGGCGCTGACCACCGGCAGCGTCACCCGCGTGCTGCCCACGCCCGGGGTGGAGACGTACGGGCTGGGGCTCAAGGCCCTGGTGGAGGCGCAGTACGTGCACGACCACGTGCTGCGGCAGATGGAGCTGGCCGACGCCACCTCCGATCAGGGCGAGCGCCGGGCGCGGCTGACCTTCGTGGTCGTCGGCGCCGGCTACACGGGCACCGAGACCGCCGCGCAGCTGCAGCACATGACCACCTCGCAGCTGGACCGGTTCCCCCGGCTGTCCCCGGGCGACGTGCGGTGGGTGCTCGTCGACCTGGCCCCGCGGGTGCTGCCCGAACTCGGTCCGCGGCTCGGTCGCGCCGCCATGCGGGTCATCCGTTCCCGCGGCATGGACGTCCGCCTGGGCACGACGGTCGCGGAGATCACCCACGACGGCGTCCTGTTCTCCGACGGCACCCGGCTGGCGACCCGGACCGTCCTGTGGACCGTCGGGGTGACCCCGCCGGCACTGGTGGCGCGGCTCGGTCTGCCCGTGGCGCGGGGCCGGCTCGTCGTCGACGAGCAGCTCCGGCTCCGCGACGGGGTCTGGGCCGCCGGTGACACCGCCGCCGCCCGCGACCCCTACAGCGACGCGGGGCGGGACTACCCGCCGACCGCGCAGCACGCGCAGCGGCAGGGCGTGACGATCGGCCGCAACATCGCCGCGGACCTGGGCCACGGCAGTCCGCGCCCCTACCGGCGCCGGGACCTCGGGCTGGTGGCCGACCTCGGTGGTGCGGCGGCCGTCGCGCGGCCGCTGGGTCTCCCGCTGACCGGGTTGACGGCCAAGGTCGTGACGAAGGGCTACCACCTCTACGCCCTCCCGGCGGCAGCGAACCGGCTCCGGGTCGCCGCCGACTGGGCGGTGAACCTGGTCAGCAGGCCGATCGCCGCGCAGCTCGGTCTGGTCGACCCGACCGCTGCGCGACTGCCCCGGGAACAGGGCGCCCTGTCCGTGACCCGCTGATCCGCCGCCACACCGCAGATCGAGGAGGTCCATCGTGGATGTCGAGCTCGAGGTCGTCGTCCTGCCCGTGTCCGACGTCGACCGCGCCAAGCAGTTCTACGAGGGGCTGGGGTGGCGCGAGGACGCCGACATCGTCGGCGGCGCCGACTTCCGCATCGTGCAGCTCACCCCGCCCGGGTCGTCCTGCTCGATCAGCTTCGGCACCGGTGTCACGACGATGGCGCCGGGGTCGCTGCAGGGACTGCTGCTGGTCACGAAGGACATCGAGGCCACGCGTGCCGAGTACGTCGAGCGCGGCGCCCCGGTGAGCGAGGTCTTCCACGGCCCGGCCGGGCGGTTCCACCCGGAGGACCCGAGTGTCCGGCTGCCCGGGCCGGACCCCGAGGGTCGGAGCTACCAGTCGCACGCCGTGTTCAGCGACCCGGACGGCAACGGCTGGGTGCTCCAGCAGATCACCACCCGGTTGCCGGGACGCTGACGTCCCGGTGCACAGCCCGGGTCGGCAGGGACGTCGACCGTGGGGGACACGGCAGGGACCAGGGACAGACCCAGGGACTTCGACGGGCGCGCGGCGACCCGGGGACCAGCAGGCTTCCTGCCGTCACCAGATCAGGGAGGGCGCACATGTCCGTCACAGCCGAGAAGCAGGCGGGCGCCACGGCGATCCGCCCCTTCCACGTGGACATCCCCGAGGAGGCGCTCACCGACCTGCGACGACGCATCGCCGCGACGCAGTGGCCCGAGCGCGAGACCGTCCCGGACCAGTCGCAGGGCGTGCCGCTCGCCGCGATGCAGGAGCTGGCCCGCCACTGGGCCACCGACTACGACTGGCGCGCCTGCGAGGCGAGACTCAACGCCCTGCCGCAGTTCACCACCGAGATCGACGGCCTGGAGATCCACTTCATCCACGTCAGGTCCGAGCACGAGAACGCCCTGCCGATCGTCGTCAACCACGGGTGGCCCGGCTCGGTGATCGAGCAGCTCAAGATCATCGATCGGCTCGCCGCCCCGACCGCGCACGGCGGCAGCGCAGCGGACGCCTTCCACGTGGTGGTCCCGTCGATGCCCGGCTACGGCTTCTCCGGCAAGCCGACGAGCACCGGCTGGGGCCCCGAGCACATGGCCCGGGCCTGGACGGAGCTCATGCAGCGCCTCGGCTACACCCGCTACGTCGCCCAGGGCGGCGACTGGGGCGCCTTCGTCGTCGACCAGATGGGCCTGCAGGCGCCCGAGGGGCTGCTCGCCGTCCACACCAACATGCCGGCCACCGTGCCCGCCGACGTCAACGCCGCCGCGCTGGCGGGCCAGCCGCCGCCCACCGGTCTCTCCGCCGAGGAGCAGCGCGCCTACGAGCAGTTGATCCGGACGTTCGGGCAGGTGGAGTACGCCCGGTACATGGCCGCGCGCCCGCAGACCCTGTACGGCATCGCCGACTCCCCCGTCGGCCTCGCCGCCTGGTTGCTCGACCACAACGACGCCGACGGCCAGCCGGCCGCGGCGGTCGTCGCGGCCCTGGACCGGCACACCAGCACGGCCGGTGAGCTGACGCGGGACGAGGTGCTCGACAACATCACGCTCTACTGGCTGACGAACACCGGGGTCTCCGCGTCCCGCCTCTACTGGGAGTACCGGGGCGGCTTCTTCGACGCCAAGGGCGTCACGATCCCCGTGGCGGTGACCGTCTTCCCGGGTGAGCAGTACGAGGCCCCGCGCAGCTGGACCGAGCGGGCCTACCCCAACCTGATCCACTACAGCCGCGTCGACCGGGGCGGCCACTTCGCCGCCTGGGAGCAGCCGCAGCTGTTCGCCGAGGAACTGCGCGCCGCGTTCCGGTCCGTCCGCTGAGCTCGCGCCACTCCGGGGAGGAACGCCGGCCATGGCATCCCACGACAACCTGATCGACGTCGCCCGACGTCTCGGGCACCGGTTCCGCCACGACGCCGTCCGGGCCGAGGACCGCGGGCCGGCCGGCAGCACGGACGCCCTCTGGCCGGCCGAGGACGAGTTCTCCCTGGCGGGGGCCACGGACTGGCTCAACTCCCCGCCGCTCAGCGGTGCGGACCTGCGCGGTCGGGTGGTGCTGGTCGACTTCCGGACCTACACGTGCATCAACTGGCTGCGGTCCCTGCCCCACGTCCGCGCGTGGGAGGAGGCCTACCGCGACTCCGGGCTGGTCGTGGTGGGCGTGCACTCGCCGGAGTTCTCCTTCGAGCACGACGTGGACAACGTCCGCCGTGCCATGCGGGACCGCTCCATCGACCACCCCGTCGCGATCGACGACCACTTCGCGGTCTGGCGCTCCTTCCACAACCAGTTCTGGCCGGCCCGGTACCTGGTCGACGCCGGAGGACGCCTCCGCCACCACAGCTTCGGCGAGGGCGGCTACGAGGAGGACGAGCGGGTCCTCCGGCAGCTCCTCGGCGAAGCCGGTGCCGGCGACCTCGGGCCGGCGCCGGCGCCGGTCGACGCCCGCGGCATCGAGGTCCCCGCCGACTGGGACACGCTCCGCTCCGCGGAGACCTACCTCGGCTACGACCGGACCTCCGGGTTCGCCTCCTCCCCCGGGCTCGTGCCGGACCGGCCGCACGCCTACACCGCGGCGGAGCGGCTGGGACTCGGGCACTGGTCCCTCGCGGGCAGCTGGACGGTCGGGGCCGAGTCGTCGTCCTCGCACGAGCCCGGTGGCCGCCTCACGTGCCGCTTCCACGCCCGGGACCTGCACCTGGTCGTGGCGCCGCCCGCCGGGGCGCAGGTGCGCTTCCGCGTCCGGCTCGACGGCCGGGACCCGGGATCCGACCACGGCACCGACGTCGACGACACCGGGCGCGGCACGGTCACCGAACCGCGCCTGTACCAGCTCCTCCGTCGACGTGGCCCCGTCACGAGCGGGACCTCCGAGGTCGAGTTCCTCGACCCCGGCGTCGCGGTCTACGCCCTCACCTTCGGATAGGCGGGCCGGACGGCGGACCGGCAGGACTCACCCGCCGCCGGTGACCAGGCCGGCCACCACCTCCCGCAGTCGCAGCCACGTCTGCCGGGTGACCGCCACCAGCGACCCCCCGCCCGCTGCCCGCCAGGACCGGAGTGCGACGCGGAGCACCAGGATGCCGACACCGGCCTCCAGCAGGGCCGTCGAGTCGGGCGTCGGCAGGCCGCGCGACCTCGCCAGACCCGCCGCCAGCGCACCTTCCATGTCGCGTTGGACCGTCAGCGTCCGCTGCATGAGCCGGGGGTGTCCCAGCACGATCTGGTCCCGCAGCGCGAGGACGTCCTGCTGCGACTCGAGGAACGCCGCGAACTCGCCGAGGACGACCGGCAGGCGCTCCGCGTCCGGGACCTGCGCGCCGGCATCGAGCGCCCTGCCGAGCGCCGCGGTGAAGTCCGCCTGGTAGGCGAAGACGACCTCCTCCTTGGTCCCGAAGTGCCGGTAGAAGGTCGCGGGAGCCACCCCCGCCTCGGCGCAGACGTCCTCCACCGTGACGTGGTCGAACCCCCTCGCGCGGAAGAGCTCCAGCGCCGTCTGCTCGATCCGGGCACGCCGCTGCTCCCGGGAGCCGGCAGCCGATCTGCTCGGCGGCATGCCGCTCCCTCCTGTCCCCGCAGCGGGGCCGATCCGGACGAGCGACGAGTCTGTCACCCCACCGGACCGCGCCGTCACCGACGTGCGCGTTCTCCCCTGAGCGGTCAGCTGACCGATGCGCCACGGCCCGGCCGTCGGACACGGTCCACCGTTGCGGTCGCCTCGGCCGTGCCCACCGGGAGGAGCCCGATGTCCACACCTGCCGACGCTCCGAGCGACGGTGCCTTCCCGGACGGGTTCGACGAGCTGAGGTTGTCGCACGTCTCCGTCGGGGAGGTCTCGCTGCGGGTCCGCGACGGCGGCTCGGGACCTCCGCTGCTCCTCCTCCACGGCTATCCCGAGACGCACCTGGCCTGGGGCCTGGTGGCCGGCGAGCTCGCCCGGACGTTCACGGTCGTCGCGCCCGACCTGCGCGGGTACGGGGACAGCTCCAAGCCGGCCGCGGTGCCCGGCCACGAGAGCTACGGCAAGCGGGCCATGGCGGAGGACTGCATCGCACTGATGCGTGGACTCGGCTTCGACGCCTTCGACGTCGTCGGCCACGACCGGGGCGGGCGGGTCGCCTACCGGATGGCCCTGGACCACCCCGAGGTGGTCCGCCGACTCACGGTGCTGGACGTCATCCCGACCGGCGAGGTCTGGGCCCGGGCCGACGCCCGCTTCGCCCTCGGCTACTGGCACTGGGCCTTCCTGGCCCAGCCCTCCCCGATCCCCGAGCGGCTCATCGGACGGGATCCCGACTTCTTCCTGTTCGACGCCGAGTTCGGTGGCGCCATCCGCCGGTTCCCCCCGGTGGCGGTGGCCGACTACGCCCGCTGCGCCAGGGACCCGGCGACCGTCGAGGCCATGTGCGAGGACTACCGGGCCGGGGCCACCTGCGACCGCCGGGAGGACGACGAGGACCGCGCGGCGGGGCGACGGATCACCTGCCCCACGCAGGTGCTCTGGGCGGGCAGGGGTGCGCTCGAGGCCTGGTACGACACCCTCGCGATCTGGCGGGAGTGGGCCGACGACGTCACCGGCGGGGCGATCGACTGCGGGCACTTCATGGTCGAGGAGAGTCCGCACGAGACGCTGTCCGCGATCCGGGGGTTCCACGCCGGCCACCGGAGCCCGGCCGGGTCCGCCTGACCCGGCGGCCGCATCAGGTCACCTGACCGATGCGGCCGCCCGGACGCCGGGGCAACGTCCCTGCCTGCGGCACGCCGTCCCCGACGTCCGGGCGCGGCGGGTGCCACCTCAGCCGCCGACCAGTTCCGGAGGGGATCACCATGACCGAGGCCACCGCGAACGGCGCCCGGCCGACCGTCGCACTCGTCCACGGGGCCTTCGCCGACAGCGCGGGCTGGACCGACGTCGTCGCCCGGCTCCTCGCCGACAGGGTGCGGGTGCGGGCCGTCTCCAACCCGCTGCGCGGCATCGCCCACGACGCCGCCTACGTGGCCAGCGCCCTCTCGCAGATCGACGGACCGGTGCTCGCCGTCGGTCACTCCTACGGCGGTGCGGTCATCACGAACGCCGCGCTGCGGGCGGGCAACGTCGTCGGACTGGTCTACGTCGCCGGCTTCGCCCCCGACGAGGGGGAGACCCTGCAGGACGTCGAGGCCGACTCCAGGGACAGCGTGCTGCTCACGGCCCTGCTCCAGTGGAGCTACCCGACGGCCGACGGCGGGACGGAGACCGAGTTCGCGATCGACCCGGACCGGTTCCACGACGCCTTCGCCGCGGACGTGCCGGAGGAGCAGTCCCGCGTCATGGCGGCCACCCAGCGACCCGTCTCCGCCCTGGCCTTCGGTGAGCCGACCACGGCGCCGGCGTGGAAGGACCTGCCGTCCTGGGCCGTCGTCCCCACCGGCGACAAGGCGGTCGGCAGCGACGTCCTGCGGACCATGGCGGCACGAGCCGGCGCCACGGTGACCGAGGTGGAGGGCTCCCACGTGATCATGATCTCCCGGCCGGAGGTCGTCACCGAGGTCGTCCGGCAGGCGCTCCGGGCCGTCCCGGCGTAGCGCTCGCCGGCCGCTCGGGCCGTCGGGACCGCGTCCCGGTCCCGACGGCCCGGCCGCGCCCGGCTCAGCCGGACGCGCCCTCCGCGGGGGTCATCCGCAGCAGCCGGACCCCGGTCATCTCCAGTCGCAGGCCCGCCGCGTCGGAGGCGCAGCGGAGCACGACCTGCATGCAGCCCGGGCACCGGACGACGAGCGCAGGCGCGTCGGCGTAGACCAGGTGCTCCCCCAGGGGCGCCGGGCGTCCGCAGTGCGCGCAGGTCGAGACGGCCGTCGTCGGGTCCACCGCGAAGACCTCACGCAGGACCCCGCCCGCCGCGTTGCCGTCCAGCCGCCGATCACCCGTCTCCGGGACACCGGTCACGGGACACACCTCCGATCCACTCCGACCTGCGCGTCATCGATCCGTCCAGCCGGGGGACCAGGCGTCGTCCTCGTCGGGGACGACGTGCACCGCTCCCTCCTCGGCGGAGGCCGCCCCCGAGTCGATGCCCACGTCGAGGGCGTACAGCTCCGGCTCGACGTCCCCCCAACGCTCGGCGGTCTCCACCAGCCGCCCCGCGCGGCGGCCGCCGACCTCGTCGTCGATGAGCTCCCCGTCGGTGTCGGAGGCGTCCCCCAGTCCGTCCCCCTCGACCTGCTGCTGCTCCGGGACCTCACGGGCGAGTCGACCCGCCAGGCTCTCCCCGGCCAGCTCCTCGCGTTCGGTGGTCCCCCAGTCCGTGACCGCCCACGGGCGCTCGGCCGGGGACCAACCGGTGTCGAGCACGTCGGTGACGCCGCCGAGGTCCTCCAGGGTGTCCTGCGGCTCCAGGACGCCGGAGTCCTCCTCGGGATCGGTCCCGTCGGTGCCGAAGACGAACGGGTCCACCGCACACCTCCTCGACCCCGGGCCGGAGCAGGGGCGAGCGCTCACCAGCGGGCCGCTCACCCGCCTCCCGTCGGGAACCGTGGCAGGACCGACCACGTCGACGCATCGGTCATCCGACTGGAGGTCGCCGCTCCCCGGGCCCGAGGTCCCTGGTGGCCCGCCCGAGGGTGAGAGACACTCTCACCGACACACGGACGACCGGACCAGCGACCTCCACGACCGAGGGCTCGCCTACCGGCACCGCCGGGTGCGCGCGGGAGGGGACTCCGTTGCCAGAAGCGCTCGCCCCCGTCCGCACCGCGGACGCGGGCCTGATCGGCCGGTCGGCCGAGTGTGCGGCACTCGCCTCCTTCCTCGACCGGGCGCTGAGCACCGGCGCCGTCCTCCTGGTGACCGGGGAACCCGGCGTCGGCAAGACCCTGCTGCTGGAGACGGCCGCGCGGGACGCGGCGGCCTCCGGTGCCACGGTCGTCCACGCTGCCGGCGTCGAGTTCGAGGCCGAGGTGGGCTTCGCGGGCCTCAACCAGCTCCTGCTGCCCCTCCTCGACGACCTGGAGACGCTCCCCGAGCCGCACCGCGAGGCGCTGGTCGTGGCCCTCGGCCTGGGTGCGGGGCCGCCATCCCACCGGCTGCTCGTCTCGGCCGCCGTCCTGGGTCTGCTCACGCGGGCGGCGGAGTCCCGCCCGGTGCTGGTCGTCGTCGACGACGTGCCGTGGGTGGACCGGCCGAGCGAGCGGGTCCTCGGCTTCGTCGCCCGCCGGCTGGACCGCAGCCGGATCGGCCTGATCGCCGCGGCGCGGACCGGCAGCGACTGTGTCCTCCTCCAGGCGGGTCTGCCCCAGCTCGAGGTGCCCCCGCTGGGCGAGGACGCCGCCACGGAACTGCTGCGGGCCCGCTTCCCCGTGCTCGACGCGCAGATCCGCCGGCGCGTCCTCGAGGCGTCCCAGGGCAACCCGCTCGCCCTGCTGGAGCTCCCCGCGGTCATGACCGAGGCCCAGCGCACCGGGTCCGACCCCCTCCCGTCGGCGCTTCCGCTGAGCAGCCACCTGCAGCGGGTCTTCGCCCAGCAGCTCGCCGCCCTCCCCGAGCGGACCCGGGAACTGCTGCTCCTCGCCGCCCTCGAGGGGACGGGGGACCTCCGGACACTGCGTGCGGCGGCAGCCACCGACGGGTGGCTCGACGACCTGGCCCCGGCCGAGCGAGCACGGCTGCTGCGCATCGACCTCGCCGCGGGACGCGTGACCCTGCGGCACCCGCTCATCGGGTCAGCGGCGGTCCAGCTGTCGACGAGCGGTGAGCTGCGGCGGGCACACGGCGCCCTGGCCCACGTCCTGGTCGACCGACCGGAGGAGTGCGCCTGGCACCTCGCCGAGGCCGTCGTGGGCGCCGACGCCCGCGCCGCCGACCTCCTCGAGACCGCGGCGCACCGCGCACGGCACAAGGGCGACGCGGTGCACGCGGTCAACGCCCTCCTCCGGGCCGCAGACCTCACCCCGAGCGGTCCGGACCGAGCCCGCCGGCTGGCGGCCGCCGCGTTCGTGGGTGCCGACACGACCGGGGACCTGCGCAACGTGCCCCAGCTGCTGTCCGCGGCCCGCACGGCCGACCCCCGGACGGCAGGGTCCCTCGAGGTCGCGGTGGCCGCCGCGCACCACCTGCTCAACGGGGAGGGTGACGTCGAGACGGCGCACCGCATGCTCGTGCGGGCCGTCGAGTACGCGCTCGACCACGGATCCGGCGCGGCCACGGTCGAGGACGCACTGCACAGCCTCATGCTGGTGTGCCACTTCGGCGGCCGGGACGAGCTTTGGCGCCCCTTCGAGTGGGCGCTCGAGGCCCTGGGGCCGGACCTCCCGCCGGTGCTGTCGGTGTCGCGCACGGTGTTCGCCGACCCCGTCCGCGCGGCGCCGGCGGCGCTCGAGCGGCTCGACGAGCTGATCGTCTCCGCGCACACCGGCGTCGATCCCACCCACGTGGTCCGCGTGGGCATGGCCGCCTTGTACGCCGATCGCCTCTCCGGTTGCCGGCAGGCGCTCCGGAGGGTGGTCAGGGACGGGAGGCAGGGCGGCGCGGCCGCCTCGGCCGTCAACGCCCTGATGCTGCTGTGCCACGACGCCTTCGACGGAGGTCGCTGGCAGGAGGCCGGACGCACGGCCGAGGAGGGCCGCGCGTGGGGTGAGGAGCTGGGCTACCGGCTCATCACCCTGTCCGGCGTCTACTGCTCGGCCCTCCTGGCGGCCGCGCGAGGGGATGACGGGACGGCGGAGACCCTGGCCGACGAGCTCGTCACGTGGTCGGCGCCGAGAGCGGTCCGTCTGCTCGAGGACTTCGCCCACCGCGTCCGCGGGCTGGCCGCGCTGGGACGCGGGAACTTCGAGGACGCCTACCGGGAGCTGAGCGCCGTCAGCCAGCCCGGTGGCTTCGCCCCGTACGCCCCGGTCGGCCTCACCGTCGCCATGGACCTGGTGGAGGCCGCGGTGCGCACGGGCCGCCGTCCCGAGGCCGCGGCGCACGTGGCGGCCATGGAGCGGGCCCCGATCTTCACCGGCCGGCCGAAGCTCGCTCTCGTGAAGGCGGGCTCCGCAGCTCTCGTGGCACCGGGTGAGGAGGCGTCCCGGCGTTTCGAGGAGGCGTTGGCCGTCCCCGGGGCCGAGCAGTACCCCTTCGAACGCGCGCGGGTCCAGCTCGCCTACGGGGAGCACCTGCGCCGCAGCCGCGCGACGAACGCCTCCCGCGTGCAGCTCACGGCGGCGCTGGAGAGGTTCCGGCAGCTCGGGGCGCGACCGTGGGCGACGCGGGCGGCCAACGAGGTCCGGGCGACCGGGCTGACCCACCGCGGCGCGACCGGTGACCGGGGCGCCGGCGCACTGACCGCCCAGGAGCACCAGATCGCCATGCTGGCCGCCTCGGGTCTGTCCAACAAGCAGATCGGCAGCCGGCTGTACCTCTCGCCCCGGACGGTCGGTGCCCACCTCTACCGGGTCTTCCCGAAGCTGGGCATCACCTCCCGGGCCGCGCTGCGGGACGCCCTGAGCGGCACCGCACGCGAGGCGGCCGCGGAGGCTGCGGCCGTGGTCCTTTGACTGATGCCCCGGTCCGCCGTGGCGGGGAGAGTCGGCACCGCTGGAGGTGACGCCGGGGAGGAGCCGTCATGTCACTGGTCTCTCGAGGGTTCGGACGCCGGGAGCAGCGCCGGGACGAGCGACTGCCCCCGGGCCAGTACGACGCCGGCGACCTCTTCCCCGTGCTGTCCGCCGGCCCGACGCCGCGGACGCCGCTGGGCGAGTGGGACCTGACGCTGCAGGGCGAGGTGGACGGCCTGCGGCGCTGGACCTGGGACGAGTTCCGGGAGCTGCCGCGCGAGGCGGTCTCGGTCGACATCCACTGCGTCACCAAGTGGTCGAAGTTCGACACCCGCTGGGAGGGCGTCGCGGTCGACACGCTGCTGGCCGGCGTCCGGACCGAGGCGGCGTACGCCCTCGCCTTCTGCGACGGCGGGTACACCACCAACCACCGACTGAGCGACCTGACCGACGGCCGGGCGTGGGTGGTGGACACCTACGACGGGCAGCCGCTCGCACCCGAGCACGGAGGGCCGGTCCGGCTGCTGGTCCCCCACCTCTACTTCTGGAAGAGCGCCAAGTGGCTCCGCGGGTTCGCACTCAGCCAGTTCAACGAGCCGGGGTTCTGGGAGACGTTCGGCTACCACGATCGCGGGGACCCATGGCTCGAGCAGCGGTACAGCGGCGACTGAACTGGCTGCGCGCCACGGTCCTCGAGAACCGCCCCGAGACCGCTCGCGTCCACCGGCTCCTCCTCGACGTCCCCGGCTGGCCGGGCCACCTGCCCGGCCAGCACGTCGACCTGCGGCTGACCGCCGAGGACGGCTACACGGCCCAGCGCAGCTACTCGGTGGCCTCCGCCCCCGAGGACCCCCGGCTGCACCTGCTGGTCGAGCGGTTCGAGGGTGGTGAGGTGTCGCCGTACCTCACCGACGAACTGCGCTCCGGTGACCTGCTGGAGCTGCGCGGCCCCATCGGCGGGTACTTCGTCTGGTCGTCCGCCGTGGACCGGGACGGGGGGCGGGCCGAGGGCCGCCGCCCCGTGCAGCTCGTCGCGGGTGGCGCCGGCGTCGCCCCGTTCCTCGCCATGCTGGACCACCACCGGCGCACGGGCGGGTCCACACCGGTGCGGCTGCTGTACTCGGCACGCACGGCCGACGACGTCCTCGCCCCCGACGTCCTGGGCCCGCAGACGACGATCACGCTGACCCGGGAGGCGCCGTCGGACTGGAGGGGCCTGACCGGCCGGATCGACCGCCGCATGCTGGAGGCGCAGACCTTCGCGCCCACCACCCGGCCGCGGGTCTTCGTGTGCGGCCCCACGTCCTTCGTCGAGAGCACCGCCACGACGCTCGTCGACCTCGGTCACGACCCGTCGTGGATCAGGCTCGAGCGCTTCGGCGGGTCCGGCGATCCGTCGTAGAGGAGCGGCGCATGTCCGTCAGGAGCCGGGTACTGGCCGTTGCCGCGGCGACGACCACGGTCGTCGGTACGGGCACGGTGGCGATGCCCCCGGCGAGCGCGGCCACCCCGGCCTGCGGCCCGGGTTGCATCGCGGTCTTCAGCCCTGAGTTCGGCACGCACGGCGACCCCCAGTTCGTGGAGGCGGTGCTCGACGGGGTGGGCACGGTCGGCCAGCCCCTCGTCCTGCAGCGCGCCGGCAGCTCTGACCCGTCGCAGGACTTCCTGCCCCGCGGCGGCCTGGTCTCCGACTTCTTCGCGACCGGCATGGTCTCCGCCGCGGTGAACGGTCACTACGGCAGCCTGCGCGCAGCGCAGCTGGAGTACGCGCCCTCGGGTGTCGCCAGCGGCCTGTGCGTGGGCCTGGCCGGCACCGCGTACGAGGACGAGCCGCTCGGCCTGCAGCCGTGCAGCGTCCCGGGGACGACCGTGTGGATCGTCGACACCGCGGACTCGCCCGCGACCGCGGCCGACGGGTACTCCCCCCTCGTCAACGGCTCGACGACGGACGTCACCCACCCGTTGGCGATGACCTACCCGGCCGACGCCGCCCCGACCGACGAACCGGCTCCGCAGATCCACGTGAGCCGCCTGCACTCCTGCGGCCATGCGGACCCGGCGGGGCGCGCAGTGCCCGACCGGCAGCTCTGGGGAACGGTGCTCGGCGTCCTGGAGTAGCGGTCGGCGACGGCGCGGCCCCGGGGCCCCGCGTCGTGCCGCGGGTCCGGAGGAACGGCGGCCGGCCGGGCGCGGAGTTGGGAACGGCGGCGACGCGGGTACCTCCGTCCCGTTCCGGCCCGCCGGACCGGAGCAGGGGCTGACGAGCCTCGGCCCCTGGCCACGCTCCGATCGGGGAGGGATCCCTGTGACCCAGCAGCTGACCACCCTGACCCTGGACGACGCCCGCCGCATCGTCGCGGCCGGAGAGGCCCGCGCCGCGGAGATCGGGCAGCCGATGAACATCGCGGTCGTCGATGCAGGGGGTGACCTCGTCATGCACGTCCGGATGGACGGCGCCTGGCGCGGCAGCGTCGACATCGCCATCAACAAGGCCTTCACCGCCCGGGCGTTCGACATCGCCACCGCCGAGCTGGCCGACCTGGCCAAGCCGGGCGGCCCGTTCTACGGCATCCAGGCGTCCAACAACGGCAAGGTGATGGTCTTCGCCGGTGGCGCGCCGGTGCTCGTCGACGGGGTCGTCGTGGGCGCGGTCGGGGTGAGCGGCGGCACCGGCGAGCAGGACACGACGGTCTGCGAGGCGGCCACCGCCGGCCTCTGACGTCCGGCCCCTACGCCGGCAGCCGGCCGGCCCGGCGCAGCGCGGCCAGTCCGTCCGGCGTACCGGGCCAGTGCCGGTCGAGCGCAGCCGCCCCGGCGTGGCGGACCACCGAGCGCAGCACGAGGGCGACCACGATCGCGTCGTCGGCGTGGCCGAGCACCGGCACGAAGTCGGGCACCAGGTCGAACGGCAGCGCCAGGTAGCCCAGCAACAGCCACAGCCGCACCCGGACGCCGCGCGGCAGCGTGCCGTCGCCGGCCAGCCGGTGCACGAGCCTGAGCACGTCGGGCAGCAGCCGCAGCAGCTCCCGCAGCCGCAGGTCGTCCGGGCGGGTCGCCCACAGCACGGCCATCAGGACCAGCCAGCACAGCAGCAGGCCACCCAGCACCCCGACCAGCGTCCACGCCCAGTCCGGCATCCCGCCGCCACCTCTCCGCCGCCCCGCACCCCGAGCATCGTCCTGGAGAGGGTCCGCCTTCACCCGAGTTCGACCGGGACCTCACCGAACGCGACGAGGCTGACCACCCAGTACACGCCGTAGAGCGCCAGCAGGGTGCCGCCGTGCCACCGCGTCAGCCGGCCGGTGGAGAGCAGGTACGCAGCCAGGGCGGTGAGGACGACGAGCGCCGGCAGGTGCCAGGTGAACACGTCCCGGCCGACGACGATGCCGCCGGCCAGGAGGGTGATGCCCAGCTTCCCGGTGACGGAGAAGACGACGCTGCCGATGACGTTGCCGACCCCGATCTCCGGCACGCCCCTGCGGAACGGCTCCACCGTCAGGAAGACGTCCTCCATGGTGAGCACGGCCGTGGCGATCGTGGCGCCGAACACCGTGCCCTCGAGCCCGTAGGCCGCCAGGATCCCCTCGGTCCCGGTGCTCACCGTCGCGGCGCCGACGACGAGGCCGGCGAGCGCGACCACCGCCAGTCCGAGGTGGGCCCAGCCGGGCAGGTCGCGCTCGTCGGTGCGCGGCGCCTCCTCGACGACCTGCTGCGTCCGTTCGGCGCCGGCCCGTGCGCCCGCCCCGACCGCCGGGGCCGGCCGCACGTCCGTCCCCGCCGCGCGCAGGGACGGGACGTCGTCCCCGGCCTCGGCGACGGCGGCCTCGTACACCTCCACGTCGCGGAAGACCGCCACGCTCCTGCGGAGCTCCCGGGCGGCGACGTAGGTGACGAACAGGACGAACAGCCCGAGGAGCAGCAGTCCGTCGGTCACCGTGAGCGGTCCGGCGAGCGTGACCGCGACCATCACCAGCGGGGCGGCGGCGAACAGGACGAGGTAGTCGCGCGGGATGGCGACCTGGCTCGGCCGGATGACCGCGGCCACCGCGAGGACGACCCCGGTGAACGACAGCGCCGTCCCGAACACGACGCCGAGCGCGACACCGCTGAGGTCCTCGAGGTTCAGCCCGACGCCGAGCGCGATGTCGTCGAACTCGACGCCGGTGAAGACGACCGCCAGCAGGAACAGCGGGATCCGCAGACCGCTCGCCGCCCCGACGAGGTGGGTGATGAGCTTCTCGGCGCTGACCACGAGCAGCGTCGCCCCGGAGATGAAGACGAACACCGAGGTCATGTCGTGGGGCCCTCCTCGCGACCGGCCGTGGGTGGGGGGTGTCGGCGGGCGGTCACCGGCTGCGCCCGGCAGCGGGGTGCCGCCGGGGGGTCAGCACGACCTCGCCGGACCGCGCGCCCTCGTCGGCGGCGGCCACCGCCTCGGCCACGAGCCCGTGGTCGGGCGAGAGGTGGCAGACCGGATCGGTGCGGGCGGCGTCGCCGGTGAGCTGGAAGGCCTGGCAGCGGCAGCCGCCGAAGTCCACCTCGCGGCGGTCGCAGCTGCGGCAGGGCTCGGGCATCCAGTCCGTCCCGCGGAAGCGCTGGAACAGCGGTGACCGCTCCCAGATCCACGCCAGGGAGTGCTCCCGGACGCTGGCCCGGGGCAGGGGCAGGGTGTGCGCGGTGGGGCACGGCAGGACGCCACCGTCGGGCACCACGGTGAGCTGGCGCCGGCCCCAGCCGCCCATGCAGGGTTTGGGGTACCGGCTGAAGTAGTCGGGCAGGACGTAGACGACGTCCACCCGTCCCTGCAGACGCGCGTGCGCGGCCCGCACCACCTCCTGGGCGCGCTCCAGCTGGGCCCGGCTCGGCAGCAGCCCGCCGCGGTTGTGCAGGGCCCAGCCGTAGTACTGCGTGTGGGCCAGCTCGATCCGGTCGGCCTCCAGCTGCTCGGCCAGGTCGAGGATGCCGGCGAGCCGGTCGACGTTGTGCCGGTGCAGGACGACGTTGAGCGTGAGGGGCCAGCCCAGCTGCTTCACCAGCCGGGCGGCCGCCAGCTTGTGCTCGAACGACCGCACCCCGGCGATGCGGTCGGACAGGGCCGCCTCGTCGGCCTGGAGGCTGATCTGCACGTGGTCCAGGCCCGCGGCCAGCAGCTCCTCGGCGCGGTGGGGCGTCAGCCCGAGCCCGCTGGTGATCAGGTTGGTGTACAGGCCCAGCTCGCCGGCGCACTGCACGATCTCGGCGACGTCGCGGCGCAGCAGCGGCTCACCGCCGGAGAGGTGCAGCTGCAGCACGCCCAGCTCCCGGGCCTCGGTCAGCACCCGTCGCCACTCCGCCGTGGTCAGCTCGTCGGCGTAGGCGGCGAGGTCGAGCGGGTTGGAGCAGTAGGAGCAGTGCAGCGGGCAGCGGTAGGTGAGCTCGGCCAGCAGCCCGAACGGCCGCTCCACGGCGCTAGGCACGGCGGGCCCGTCCGCGGCCGGCCTCCGCGTCCCCGGTCTCGAGGCACCGCCGGGCGGCGAGGCGGTCGAGGAACACGCGGACCTCGTCGTCGTCCACGGAGGCGTACCGCCCGCGCAGCTCGGCCACGATCTCGGTCACCGTCCGCTGCCCGTCGCACAGCTCCAGGACGGCCGCGCCCGTGCGGTTCAGGACGGTGACCGCCTCCGGCGTCAGCAGCACGTGCTGCCCGCGTGCCGGGTCGAACCCCATCCGGACGTGCCGGGCCAGCCGGGGGCGGTCGGTGCCGTCAGCGGTCTGCACAGGCGCGGTCGATCGCATCGAGCATGCTCCAGAGGACGTCGCACTTGAAGGACAGGGCCGCCAGGGCGGCCGCCTGCTGCTCCGGCGTCCGGCAGTGCTCCGTCACGACCTCCAGGGCGTGCGCGGAGTCGCGGGGGGCCTGCGTCAGGCGGGCGCGGAAGTAGGTGAGTTCCTGCGGGTCGATCCAGGTGTAGTGGCGCTCGAAGGCGGCCAGGCGCTCGGCCATCAGGTCCGGCGCGAACAGCTCGGTCAGCGAGGAGGCCACCGCCTCGACCCACGGCCGGGTGCGGGCGAAGGTGACGTAGGCGTCGACGGCGAAGCGCACACCCGGGACGACGTGCCGCTGGTCCTCCAGCTCGGGCCTGGTCAGCCCGACCGCCTCGCCGAGGCGCAGCCATGCCTCGATGCCCCCGTCACCGTCGGCCGTGCCGTCGTGGTCGACGATGCGCCGCAGCCAGCGGCGGCGGACCTCGCGGTCCGGGCAGTTGGCGATGATCGCGGCGTCCTTGCGGGGGATGGCGGCCTGGTAGCAGAAGCGGTTGGCGACCCAGCAGCGGATCTGCTCGGCGTCCAGCTCCCCGGCGTTCATCCTGCGGTGGAAGGGGTGCTGGTCGTGGTAGCGCCGCGAGTGCTCGCGCAGCGCGGCCACGAACTCGTCGGTCGCCGTGCCGGTCGTGTCGATCAGCGTCATGAGGGGCCTCACACCTCCAGGTCCAGCCCGTCCACGGCGACCTCCAGGCCGTGCTCCTCGACCGCGCGCCGCTCGGGCGAGTCCTCGAGGAGGATCGGGTTGGTGTTGTTGACGTGGACGTAGATGCGGCGCTCGACGGGCAGCGGGGCGAGCTGCTCGAGGCTGCCCCCGGGGCCGCTGATGGGCAGGTGCCCCATCTCGCGGGCCGTCCGGCCGCCGCGCCCGAGCCGGATGAGCTCGTCGTCGGACCAGCAGGTGCCGTCGACCAGCAGGCAGGCGCAGTCCTCGAGCTGGGCACACACCTCCGGGGTCAGCGCCTGCAGCACCGGCAGGTGGACCAGCGCCCGGCCGCTGCGCTCGTCGGTGAGGCGGTAGCCGACGACCCGCCCCTCCCGGGGACCGGAGCCGAAGCGCGCGCGCTTGGTCGTGGGGACGTCGAAGGCCCGGTACGACAGCCCGTCGCCGAGCGGCACGTCCGCGCCCGGCACGACCGGCCGCCACTCGACCGGGCAGTAGGCCTCGAGCGTGCGCAGCAGCGCCGTCCCGTCGTGCAGCGTGTCGCGGGTCGCCTCGGTGGCGTGCACGACGAGGCCACCCCCCTCGCGGAGCAGCAGCAGTCCCAGCGTGTGGTCCAGCTCCGCGTCCGTGAGCAGCACGGCCTGCAGCGGCACCTCCCCCGCCCCGTCGGGGTGCAGGTCGGTGCAGGACTCGAGCTGGGCACGGACGTCGGGTGAGGCGTTGAGCAGGGACCACCGCCGGCGGTCCGCGCTCACCGCGACCGACGACTGGGTGCGCGGACGGGCCGGCCGCGACCCCTCGCGCACCGCCCGGCACGGGGGGCAGGCGCAGTTCCACTGCGGGAACCCGCCGCCCGCCGCCGAACCCAGCACCCGCACCCACATGTCGATCGGTGGTCCTCCCGGTAGTGCGGAGACGGAGAGGCGCCGGACCGCACCGCCCGACGCCTCTCCGCCCGGATCCGTCTAGTCCCAGTCCTCCTGGACGCCCATGTAGGCGGTCGCCTCAGCGGACACCCGGATCTCCTCGAAGGAGGGGGTCTCCCACTCCTCCGTGCGGAGCGGGGAGACGCAGAGCTCCTGGTCCATCGCCGTCACCTCCCCCCTGCCGAGTCGATGTCCTCGGGCAGCGAGAACACGAACATCGCCTGGCCGTGCGGGCCGCCCATCATCCCGGGCAGGAAGCCCTCGACCCAGGCGCCCCAGCCCACCGGGACGGCGACGTACTGCTTGCCCTCGACGCTGTAGGTGATCGGGCTGCTGTGGTGGCCGCTGCCGCAGTTGAACTGCCACAGGAACTCGCCGCTGCGGGCGTCGAGGGCCACGAACGTCCCGGACGGCGTGCCGGCGAAGACGACGTCGCCCGCCGTGACCAGCACGGAGGCGCACATCGGCAGGTCGTTGCGCCAGCGCCACACCTCCTCGCCGGAGGCGTTGAACGCCGACACCGACCCCGCCATGTCCTTCGCGTCCACGGTCACGGCGGCGCCCCAGTAGGGGATGCCCTCCTTGAACTCCCGGCGCCGCCGGGCGACCGTCGCGCCGGTGTCCTGCACCGGGACGTAGAACAGCTCCGTCCTCGGGCTGTACGCCGCGTGGGTCCACTCCTTCGCCCCGGCCGGCCCGGGGTAGAAGTGCACCTCCTCGCCTTCCTTGTCGGGGTAGATCCGTGGCGTCACCTGTCCGTCGGGGCTGATCTCGCCCCAGGTGATCCGGTCGACGAAGGGGAAGATCCGCACCCGCTCGCCGTTCGTGCGGTCCAGGACGAAGCAGTACCCGTTCTTGTCGAAGTGGGCCAGGAGCTTGCGCCCGTCCTGCTCGAACAGGATGCACTCCATGTTGCTGTCGTAGTCCCACAGGTCGTGCGGGGTGCACTGGTAGTGCCAGCGGATCTCCCCCGTGTCGGCGTCCACCGCGATGACGCTGTCGGTGTAGAGGTTGTCGCCCGGCCGGACCTCGCCGTCGAAGTCGGGCGCGGGGTTGCCGGTGCCCCAGTACAGGAGGTTGGTCTCCGGGTCGAAGGTGCCGGTGATCCAGCCGTTGGCGCCGCCCCGCGCCCAGGCCTCCCCCTCCTGCGGCCAGGTCTCCGAGCCCGGCTCGCCGGGCTTCGGGATCGTGTAGCACCGCCAGACCCGCTCCCCGGTCTCCATGTCGTAGGCGTCGAGGTGGCCGCGCACCCCGAACTCGCCGCCGGAGCTGCCGACGACGATCCGGTCCTTCACGACCAGCGGGGCGACCGTGAGGCTCTCCCCGGCGCGCACGTCCCCGCTGGTGACGTCCCAGAGGCACTCGCCGGTGGTGGCGTCGAGCGCGAGGACGTGGGCGTTGAGGGTGCAGACGAAGACCTTGCCGTGGGCCACGGCGACCCCGCGGTTGACGTTGCCGCAGCACAGCGAGACGTCGAACGGGATCGCGTGCTTGTACTGCCACAGCAGCTGCCCGGTCTTGGCGTCGAGCGCCCAGACCCACCCGTCCCACCCGGAGACGTACATGACGCCCTCGACGACGATCGGGCAGTTCTCGAAGGCGTAGGTCGACTGGCCGGCGTGCAGCCCGTGGGGCGAGAAGCTGAACACCCAGGCCGGGGTCAGGCGGACGACGTTCTCGGTGGTGATCTGGTCGAGCGGGCTGTACCGCTGCCCGTCGTAGGCGCCGTAGTAGGTGAGCCAGTTCTGCGGCTCCGAGCGGGCGTCGAGGATGCGTTCGTACGTGACGTCCTGGGCCACCGGCGGCGCGGTCCCGGGCGCTGTGGTCAGCGACCCGAAGTCGACCGGCGGCGGGGCCTCTCCGTACTCGATGTCGGTCCTGTCCTGGATGTCGGTCATTGACCCAGTCCTGTCTACGGTCGGGGCTGCTTCGGGCGGTCGAGCCGAGCGGACTCCGGGACGTCGCCCCTGACGACGATCGCCCCGATCAGGCCCCGGCCCTCGTCGTTGCCGATGTTGGAGCTGAACCAGTAGTAACCAGGGCCGTCGAGGGTGACGGACATGGTCCCGCGCGAGTAGTTCGGCAACCACATCCACTTGCTGTCGCCGTTGCTCGGCACGAGCGCGCAGTGCGTGTTCTGGTCGTCGTTGACGAACTCGATGTCCAGGTGCCCCCCGTGGGGCAGGACGAGGACCGAGGGGTCCCAGATCAGCTGGTCGGGCACGATGCGGATCCGCGCGCGCATCCGGCCGTCGTCGCCCTCCTCGGCGTGCCCGATGTTCCCGGTGGCCAGCAGCCGGCCGATCGTCGCCTGGTTCTGCCCGTCCAGGCCGAGCTCGCGCAGCGCCGAGGATCGCTCCGATGCGGTGGTCGTCATCGACCTTCCCTCCTGGTTGTGTCGAAGCGGACTGATGGGGTGCCTGCCGTGCCGGGGTCGGTCACGGCCAGGCCCCCGGACGACGGCCCGCCGTCCCGCGCTCGGCCGGCACCTGGGTGGCCATGGCACCTCCTCCCCCTCCGGTTCCTGCAGCCGCGCGACGATCAGGCGGCATCGGGCCTGAGCACGACCTTGGTGAAGCCGTCGACGCGCTGGTCGACCATCTGGTACGCGTTCGGCGCCTCGTCGAGCGGCAGCTCGTGGGACACCACGAAGCTCGGTCTGGCCCGGCCCTCGGTGATCAGGTCGCGCAGCTGCCGGTCGTAGCGCCTGGCGTCCGCCCGCCCGGTGCCCAGCCGCAGGCCCTTGTCGACCAGCGTGCCGATCGTGACGAGCAGCGTGCCGGGCCCGGCGTCCGGGACGACCCCGTCCGGTCCACGGCGCACGCACGGGCCGGGGACGCCCAGCCCGCCGGTGGGCCGCACCGTGCGCACGAGCTGGTCCAGGACCGCCGCGGGCTCCTCGCCGTCGCCGGTCTCGGTGGGGACCGGGAAGCCGACGGCGTCCACCCCCGTGTCGGTGCCCTCACCACCGGTGAGGTCCCTGATCTGCTGCGCCGGGTCGCCGGCGGAGGGATCCACGGCGACGGCCCCGATGTCCCGTGCCATGGCGAGTCGCTCGGGACGGCCGTCGACCACGAAGACGCCCGACGCGCCGCAGAGCAGCGCGCAGTACGCCGCCATCAGTCCCACCGGCCCGGCGCCGTAGACCGCGACGGTCCCTCCCGGCGAGAGCCCCGCGAGGCGGCAGCCGTGGTACCCGGTGGGGAAGACGTCGGAGAGCAGGACGTAGTCGGACTCGTGGTCGGTGCCGGCGGGCAGCGGCAGGCAGTTGACGTCCGCGTACGGGACCCGCAGGTACTCCGCCTGCCCGCCGGCACACGGGGCCGGGGTGACGCCGCCGTAGGGGCTGCCGCCGTAGGGGCTCCCCGCACGACCGGCCGGGGTGACCGTGAGGCAGGAGCCGCTCGAGCCCGCCCGGCAGTTCCTGCAGAAGCCGCAGGCCACGGTGAACGGCATCACGACGCGGTCGCCCTGCTCCAGGGCGGTGACGCCGGCGCCGACCTCCTCGACGACGCCCAGGTTCTCGTGGCCGACCACCGTGCCCGGCTCGACGCCCGCCCGCCCCTCGTACAGGTACAGGTCCGTTCCGCAGATGCACGTCGACGTGACCCGCACGATCACGTCGTTCGGCTGCTCGATCCGAGGGTCGGGGACCTCCTCCACCGCCACCTCGAAGGGCCTCCGGTAGACCACCGCCCGCATGGCCGCCCGCCCCCCTCCGGCTGCCGGGTGCGCCCTGGAACCGCGCCCGGCCCGCTAGCCTGCTGCTCCTCGACCGCGGCCCGAGCCTGGGACGCGTCCCCCCACAGCCCAAGGGGAACGGGATGAACGGCGCGAAAGGCCTGACGAACGGCGCGCTCCCGGCCACGAACGGAGCCGTGCTCTCCGACGACGACCTCAAACGGATCGCCACCGCCCGGGAGCGCTTCGCCGCCGGAGCGGACACCGTCCACGGCGTCCGCTCCGAGATCCTCGTGTCCTGGTACCGGTGCCGCGAGGAGTACGAGGTCGACCCGGGCCTGGAACGCGCCCCTGCCGCGGCGGAGGGCAGCGCGCACTCGATGGGGCACGACGTGGTGTTCGCCGAGCTCGGGGGGTGGGCGGCCTGCGCCGCCGGGGAGGTGGACGGCCTCGACGGCCTGGTCACCGTGGCCGACTGCGAGGGCCGCGTCCTGGCCTCCTGGGGCAGTCGGCGGCTGCTCCGCCTCGCCGCGGACAGCAACCTCGCCGCCTGGTCGATCTGGGCGGAACGGACCAGCGGCACCAACGGCATGGGGACCTCGTTGGAGAGCCAGCGCCCGGTCCTGGTCCGGGGCCCCGAGCACTGGTGCCGCAGCTTCGACCCCTGGACGTGTGCCGGCGTCGCGGTGCGGGACGTGGTCACGCACGAGCCGCTCGCCGTGCTCAACGTCTCCTGCTGGCGCACGCCGCAACCCGGTGCCGTGCTGCCGTGGCTGAGCCGGGTCGCCGCGGCCACCGAGGCCAAGCTGCGCCAGCGGGCGCGGCACACCGGCACCCTCCTGGCCGCCGCCTTCGCCGACGCCCGGGTGCCGTCCGCGACGCCGCTGGCCGCCGTGGACACGGCCGGGAAGGTCGTGCTGGCCAACAGCGCGGCCGCCGTCCTGATCGGCACACCCGCCGACACCCCGGCCTACGCCCCGGCGCAGCGGTGGACCCCGCAGGTGCCCGGGGTGCCCGAGCTGGTGCGCTGGGTCACCGAACGCGCCCGGCAGGACCCCTGCTGGCGCGGGTCGACGCGGGTCTACGTGCCCTTCCTCGGGACCCCCCTGCCGGTCGCCGTCCGCCCGGTCCTCACCGGGACCCAGGTGATCGGCGCGCTGCTGGCCCTCGGCTCCGCCGACGGGTCCGACGTGGGCGGGTCGGACGCCGGCGTGCCGGACACCGGGGCGCCGGACGCGGCGACGCCCCCGGGGCGTCCCGGCGCCTCCCTCCCCTGCCCCCGCCTGCCCAGCCGGGTCGTCGCCCTGCGCGAGGACCGGTGGGTCCTGCTCGACCCGCGCGAGATCCGCTTCGCCGAGACCGACCACAACAACGTCTGGCTCACCACCGACCAGGGACGGCTGCAGGCCGCCGCCCGGGGTCTGGACCGCCTCGAACAGGACCTCGTGGACAAGGGGTTCCTCCGGGTCCACCGCCGCTTCCTCGTCAACCTGGGCCGGGTGCGGGAGATCGAGCCGGGCTTCAAGGGGACGCTGTTCCTCGCCACGGACACCCGCGTCCACGAGACCGTCCCGGTCTCCCGCCGGCACGCGCCCTCCGTCCGCCAGGCCCTCGGGCTGTAGGCACGTCCTCGGAGGACCGGGATGGCGAGTGCACCCCCCGCCGCACTGACGACGGCACGCGACCTCCTGCGCCACCACCCGCTGGTCGACGGCCACAACGACCTGGCGTGGCGGATCCGCGAGGGGTCCGGTCTCGACCTGCGCCGGGTGGACCTCGCGGCCCCGGTGGTGGGCACGCACACCGACCTGCCGAGGCTGCGGCGGGGTGGGGTCGGCGCCCAGTTCTGGTCGGTCTACGTGCCCGGTGCGCTGCAGGGCGAGGCGGCGCTCGCCACGACCCTCGAACAGGTCGACCTCGTGCACCGCATGATCGGCAGGCACCCGGACGACCTGGAGCTGGCGCTGAGCGCCGACGACGTCGAGGGCGCGTTCGCCCGCGGGCGGATCGCCTCGCTGCTGGGCGCCGAGGGCGGCCACTCCATCGCCGGTTCGCTGGGCGTCCTCCGGATGCTGCACCGGCTCGGCGTCCGCTACCTGACGCTGACGCACAACGTGAACGTCCCCTGGGCCGACTCGGCGACCGACGTCCCCGCCACCGGCGGGCTCAGCGCGTTCGGCGAGGAGGTGGTCCGGGAGATGAACCGGCTCGGCATGCTGGTCGACCTGTCCCACGTGGCGGACAGCACCGCACGCGACGCGCTCCGGGTCACGGAGGCGCCGGTCGTCTTCTCCCACTCGGGCGCCCGCGCGG
The DNA here is from genome assembly GCF_900103785.1 of Geodermatophilus siccatus. Lineage (GTDB taxonomy): Bacteria > Actinomycetota > Actinomycetes > Mycobacteriales > Geodermatophilaceae > Geodermatophilus > Geodermatophilus siccatus. Next base: position 476,108 of record NZ_FNHE01000002.1, read on the forward strand.
TGTGCGACCACCCGCGCAACGTCCCCGACGACCTCCTCCGCGGACTGGCCGCCAACGGTGGGGTGTGCATGGTGACGTTCGTGTCGGACTTCGTGTCGCCGGGGTGCCGCGCGTGGGCGCTCGGGCTCCGGGCCGAGGTGGAGCGCCGCGGGCTCGACCCGAGGGACGCCGCCGTGCGGGCCGCGGTGGCGGGCGAGCACCTCGCCGACCACCCCCGTCCGCGGGCGACGCTGGCCCAGGTCGCCGACCACGTCGAGCACGTGCGGCGGGTGGCCGGCGTCGACCACGTCGGCCTCGGCGGGGACTACGACGGCGCGGAGGACCTGCCGGAGGGGCTGGAGGACGTCTCCTGCTACCCCGCGCTGATCGCCGAGCTGCTCGATCGGGGGTGGCGCCGGGACGAGTGCGCCCGGCTGGTCGGCGGCAACGTCCTGCGGGTCCTCCGCGAGGCCGAGGCGCTGGCGCGGTCGGCGTCCGCCCGCCGAGGTCCGTCCACGGCGCGCATCGAGGACCTCGACCGCGCCTGACCGACCGGCGGGGTCAGGCCGCCGCCCGCCCGGGGGCCGGCGGGCGCGGGCGGGCGGGCCGAGCACGCGGCTCGGCGAGGCGGGTGAGCACGGGACCGGCCACGGCGAGGACCAGCACGTAGCCGGTGGCCAGCGGCCCGAGCTCGGTCACCCCCGCCGTCACCGCCAGGCCGGCGATGACGACGGAGAACTCGCCCCGGGCCACCAGGGCCGTCCCGGCGCGCAGCCGGCCGGGCACGGCCACCCCGTCCCGCCGGGCGGCGAACCAGCCGGTGGCGACCTTCGTCCCTGCTGTCACGAGGGCCAGCAGCAGGACGGCGGGCAGCACGGGCAGCACCGCGCCCGGGTCGGTGGACAGCCCGAAGGCGACGAAGAAGATCGCCGCGAACAGGTCGCGCAGCGGCCCCAGGACCGCCCGCGCCCGGTCGGCGACCGCGGTGGGCAGCGCCAGCCCGACCAGGAAGGCCCCCACCGCGGCCGACGCCCCCGCCGCCTGGGCCAGCCCGGCCACCAGCAGGGTCAGACCCATCAGGCGCAGCAGCACCTGCTCGTCGTCGTCCGAGGCCAGGAGCCGGCCCAGCCGGTGGCCCTGCCGCTGGGCGGCCAGCAGCGCCAGCCCGACGGCGCCCCCTGCCAGCGCGATGCCCGCCACGGCCGTCGTCGGCCCACCACCGGCGAGCGCGACGGCGAGCAGCGGGAGGAACAGCGCCATCGCCAGGTCCTCCAGCACCAGCACGGACAGCACCGCGGGGGTCTCCCGGTTGGCCAGCCTCCCGAGGTCGCCGAGCAACCGGGCGACGATCCCCGACGAGGAGATCCAGGTGACCCCGGCCAGCGCGAGCGCACCCTGCCACGGCAGGCCGAGCAGCAGCCCCGCCACGAAGCCCGGCGGGGCGTTGAGCAGCAGGTCCACCAGTCCGGACGGACCGTGGTGCCGCAGCGAGGCGAACAGCTCGTCGGCGGTGAACTCCAGACCGAGGGCGAGCAGCAGCAGGACCACGCCGACCTCCGCGGCCGCCTCGATGAACGGCTCCGAGGTCGTCAGCGGGGCGATGCCGCCCTCCCCCAGCGCGAGCGCGGCCAGCAGGACGAACGGCACGGACGACAGGCCCAGCCGGCGGGCCAGCAGCCCGATGAGGGACAGCCCGACGAACAGCAGGCCCAGTTCGAGCAGCAGCTGGGCGACGTGGTCCATCGACGCCCTACGCGGGCTCGTCCAGGCGCCGTTCCAGGTCCGCCAGCCCGCGCGCCGACCCGATGGCCACGACGACGTCCCCCGGGTGCAGCAGGTCGCCCGGCCCCGGGGAGGGGACGACGTCGGCGTCCCGCACGATCGCCACGACGGAGCAGCCGGTCAGCGTGCGGGCCCGCGTGTCCCCCAGCGGCCGGCCGGCGAAGCGCGAGCCCTCGCGGATCGGGAACCGTCCCGACTCCAGCCCCGGGACCTCGCGGGACAGGTCCGCGAAGCGCTGCGTCAGCCGGGGAGCCCCGAGCACCTCGGCCACGGCGTCGACCTCGTCCGGTTCCAGCCGCAGCACGCCCCGCGCCCGGTCGGGGTCGCGACGGTCGTAGACGGCGACCTCGGCCGTGCCCTCCCGGTCGAGGACGATGGCGAGGACCTCGCCGGAGCGGGTCCGCAGCCGGTAACGGACGCCGACGCCCGGCAGCATGGTCTCCTCGAGGTCCACAGCCGCATGGTGGCAGACCAGCGGCTGCGTACCGGGCGGCCGGTGCTCAGGTGTGCAGGACCGCCGCCCCGCCGAACCGTCCGTGGGCCAGGTCCGACAGCGCCCGCGGGGCGTCGTCCATGGGGTAGGCGACGGTGGTGGCGCGGACGCCGAGGCGGCCGGCCAGCCGGAGGAACTCCTCGCCGTCGCGGCGGGTGTTGGCCGTGACGCTGCGCAGCCGGCGCTCGCCGAACAGCTCGGCGGCGTAGTCCAGCGCGGGGATGCGGGAGAGCCAGATGCCGGCGACGGCCAGTGTGGCGCCGCGGTCCAGCGCGCGCAGGGCCACGGGGACCAGCTCGCCGGCCGGGGCGAACAGGATCGCGCCGTCCAGCGGCTCGGGTGGGGGGTCGGTCGCCGTCCCCACCGAGTCCACGCCGAGCTGCTCGGCCAGCCGCCGGTTGTGCTCGCCGCGGGTGAGGACGTGCACCCGCAGCCCCTGCGCGAGCGCGACCTGGGCGGTGAGGTGGGCGCTGCCGCCGAAGCCGTAGACGCCGAGCCGGCCCCCGGGTGGCACGTCGGCGCACCGCAGCGCCCGGTAGCCGATGATCCCGGCGCACAGGAGCGGCGCGGCCCGCTCGTCGCCCAGCCCGTCCGGCAGCGGGTAGGCGAAGGACTCGTCGACGAGGCAGGCGTCGGCGTAGCCGCCGTCGACGTCCCAGCCGGTGAAGACCGGCGCGGTGCAGAGGTTCTCCTCGCCGCGCCGGCAGAACCGGCAGCTGCCGTCGGTGCTGCCCAGCCAGGGCACCCCGACCCGCTGCCCCACGGTGAACCGGGTGGCGCCCGGGCCGCGGGCCGAGACGCGCCCGACCACCTCGTGCCCCGGCGTCACCGCGGCCCGCCGGGGCGGCAGGTCCCCCTCGGCCAGGTGCAGGTCGGTGCGGCACACGCCGCAGCAGGACACGTCGACCCGCACCTGCCCCGGCCCGGGCACCGGCTCCTCCCGGTCGACCCGCCGCAGGGGCCCGCTGTCGACCTGGCCCGGCGTACCGACCACCCAGGCACGCACCGCCAATCCCCCGGCCGGCGGGTCAGGCGCGGGCCGGGACGCCGGCTGCCTGCTCGGGCACGACCACGCCGGACGGCTCCGGACGGACCACCAGCACCGGGCAGGAGGCGTGCACCACGCAGTGCAGGGCCACCGAGCCCAGGACCATGCCGGCCAGGCGGCTCCGGCTCCGGCTGCCCACGACGAGCAGCTCGGCGCCCTCCGCCCGGCGCACCAGCACCTCGCCGGCGGGGCCCACCTCGGCCACCACGGAGACGTCCTGGCCGAGGGGCGCGCCGAGGACCTCGGCCACGAGGCGCTCGACGCGACCCCGGAACTCCGGCACGGACTCGTCGAACGGCGGCGGGACGACGGCGACGACGTCGCTCCAGTAGACGACCGGCTGGTACGCGGCGACCACCTCGAGGGCCGCCCCCCGGCGCCCGGCCTCCTCCGCCGCCCGCGCCAGCGCGGTGCGGGCCACCGGTGAGTCGTCGAAGCCCACGACCACGCGCGCGGCGGCCGGCTGCAGCGGCGCGTGCACGACGACGACCGCGCAGGGCGCGTGGGTGGAGCAGTGCAGGGCCACCGACCCCAGCAGGGTGCTGCGGACGCCGCCCCGCCCGCGGCTGCCCACGACGAGCAGGCGCGCACCCCGGGCCAGGTGCACCAGGTGCTCGGCGGGCTCCCCCGCGGCGATCGTGAAGGACACCTCGACCGCCGCGGCGCGCGGCACCGCGGTCACCGCCGGGTCGCTCATCGCCCGGGCGACGAAGGCGCGGGCGCGCGCCTCGGTGTCCGACCGGAGGGTCTCGACCCGGCGGGGGTCGATCAGGAGCGGGTCGTTCCAGTGGTCGCCGACCGGGAAGGCGCTGACCACCTCGACGTCCGCGCCCGAGCGGGCCGCCTCCGCGAGGGCCCAGACCAGAGCGGCGAAGGCGCCGGGCGAGCCGTCGACACCGACCACGACCCGGGCGCTGCCCGGTGCGCCACCCCCGTCGTCCGCGCGTCCGGCCGTCCCCGTGCCCGTCGCCTCACCTGTCATGCCGTCCACCCCTGCCCGCTGGTCCGGTGCTTGCCGGGTCGAGCCTGGCCCGGCACGCCCGGCCGGGACCGCGGTCGGTCGACCCGGCCCCGGGGGACCTTCGACCCGACCCTCGGTGGGCAGGGGCTCCCGTCCCTCCGCCGGGGAGGGACGGAGGTCCCGTCCGAGGTGCGCCCGCCGACCCTGGGGGACCGCCGGGCCGGCTTCTAGCGTCCGGCACGAGGACCCGCCGTGGAGGAGGAGCCGTGCAGGCCAGAGACGTCATGACCCGCCAGGTCGTCACCGTCGGACCGGAGACCTCCGCCAGGTACGCGGCGGAGGTGATGGCCGAGCACGGCTTCGCGGCACTGCCCGTCGTCGACGAGGACGACCGGCTCGTCGGCATCGTCGCCGAGGCCGACGTCCTCCGGGACCGCATGCCGCCGGACCCCCGGCTCCACCTGCGCCGCGACGGGGAGGCGCCGGCAGCAGCCCCGTCCGTCCTCGTACACGGGGTGATGACCGGCGACGTCCGGTCGGTCGAGGCCACGGCCGATGTCGCCGACGTCGCGCGGCTCTTCGTCGACGAGCGACTGCGCAGCGTGCCCGTGGTCGACCGCGACCGACTGGTCGGCATCGTGAGCCGTCGCGACCTGCTGCGGGTCCTGGTCCGTCCGGACGAGGAGATCCGGCACGAGCTGCTGCGACTGGTGGAGGGCTACACCGGTGCGCTCGACGCATGGGACGTCACGGTCAGCGAGGGGGTGGCCACCATCCGGCGCACCCGTGGCCGCCCGGAGCCGACGGCCGAGGTCGAGCAGCAGGCACTCTCCGCGCTCGCCCGGACGGTCGGCGGGGTCGTGGGGGCCCGGGTCCTGCCGGCCGGCGACGTCCGGGCCTCGGACGTGACCACCGCGGTCCCCACGCCTCCCTGAGTCCACGACCATGACGACATCGCTCTCCCCCGGTCCCGTGGTCGTCGGCGTCGACGGCTCGGACGGCGGCCGGGCGGGTCCCGGGGCCGTGGGCGCTGGGCCCTCCTGCTGACCGTCGAGCGGAGAGGACCACCATGCGCACCAGCGACGCGGACAGGACCCTCGTGCCGCTCGACCACGCCGAGTGCCGGGCTCTGCTGCTGGGCGGCCGGATCGGCCGGCTCGCCTTCACGCGGAACGCCCTGCCGGCGATCCAGCCCGTCTCCTACCGCGTGCACGACGACGAGGTCGTCATCCCGGCCCTCCCGGACAGCCCCTTCGCACCCCGGCGGTGGGGCGCGGTGGTCGCCCTCGGCGTCGACTCCTACGACGACTCGACCCTGACCGGCTGGAGCGTCACCGTGGTCGGCCCCTCCCGATCGATCGACGAGCCGGCCGAGGTGACCGTCCTCGACGCCCTCCCCTGGCCCGTCCCGGGGGCGACGCGCGTCCGTCGTTACGTCGCGGTCCGCATCGGGTTGCTCAGCGGGTGGCGGACCGAGACCCGGGCTCCCTGACCCCGACGGCGCAGTGCCACGCCTCCCGACGAGCGCCGGCGACCGGGCTCACACCGTCCCTGGGAACGCGGGTTCCACCGAGCGGCCGTGCGTGCCAGGCTCGATCGGAGGGGGTGACCCGACCATGCCGACCCGGCAGCACACCACTCGCTCGAGCAGCCGCACGGCGGACTCGCCGCTGGCCGGCATGCGGCTCGCCGAGCTGCTGGAGGAGGTCCAGGAACGCCTGGCGACCGTGGCCGAGAGCCAGACCCGCATCCAGCACCTGCTCGACGCCTTCCTCACCGTCTCGACCGGGCTGGACCTCGAGGCGACCCTGCGACGCATCGTCGAGGCGGCCACCGACCTCGTCGACGCGCGTTACGGGGCGCTCGGTGTGCTGGCGCCCGAGGGCGGGCTGGCCGCGTTCATCCACGTGGGCATCGACGACGACCTGGCCGCGCGGATGGGCCACCTTCCCGAGGGCAAGGGCGTGCTCGGCCAGTTGATCACCGAGCCCTACCCGCTGCGCATCGCCGACCTCAGCCGGCACCCGGCCTCCGTGGGCTTCCCCCCGCACCACCCCGCGATGCACACCTTCCTCGGCGTCCCGGTCCTGGTCCGTGGCGAGGTGTTCGGCAACCTCTACCTGACGGAGAAGCGGAACGGCGAGTTCACCGCCGAGGACGAGGCGGTCCTCACCGCCCTCGCCGGCGCGGCCGGCATCGCCATCGACAACGCCCGTCTGTACCAGGAGGCCGAGGAGCGGCGGCGGTGGACGACCGCCATCTCCGAGGTGCGCGCCGGCCTGCTCGACGCCCCGTCGCCCGACGAGGCACTGCGGCTGGTGGCCACGCGGGTCGGCGAGCTCACCCGGGCCGAGGGCGTGTGGATCGTGGCCGGCCCCTCCTCCGCCGACGGCGCCTTCGACGTCCGGGTCCAGGTCGGTGAGGGGCTCGACGACCTGACCGGACAGCGGCTGACGACCGAGGACACCCCGGTCCTGGAGGCCGTGGCGGCCACCGAGGGCGTCGTCACCGTCGACCTGCGGGGCACCGACCACCGGGGACCCACCGCCCACGTGGACTGGGGGCCCTGCATCGCCGTGCCCCTCCGCGGTACGGAGAGCGAGCAGGCCGTCGTCATCGCCGCCCGACGTGCCGGGACCCCGGCGTTCGACGCGACCACGACTCCGCTCATCGCCGCCTTCGTCGACCAGGCAGCCGCCGCGCTCGACCTCGCGGCCCGCCAGCGGTTCGCGCGCCGGCTCGACGTGTACGAGGACCGCGACCGGATCGCCCGTGACCTGCACGACCACGTCATCCAGCGGGTGTTCGCCGCCGGCCTGAGCCTGCAGTCGGTCATCCCCCGCGTCCCGGACCCCGACGCCAGGCGCCGGATCGGCGAGGTCATCGGTCAGCTCGACGAGACCGTGCGCGACATCCGGACGACGATCTTCGACCTGCACAGCACCGAGGACGTCGACCGGTCGGCGAGCCTGCGCCGCCGGGTGTTGGACATCGTCACCGAGACCGCGGGACCCCACCTGCACCCGACCGTGCGCATGTCCGGTGCCGTGGACAGCCTGGTGACCGGCGACCTCGCCGCCGACGTCGAGGCGGTGACCCGGGAGGCGGTGAGCAACGCCGCGCGCCACTCGGGCGCGGACCACGTCACCGTCACCCTCGACGTCACCGACGAGGTCGTCCTGGAGGTGACCGACGACGGCCGGGGCATCGACCCGCACGCTGCACGGAGCGGCTTGCGCAACCTCGAGGAGCGTGCCGTCCGTCGGGGCGGCGGGGCGAGCGTCGAGGCGCTGCCCGAGGGGGGCACCCGGCTGCGGTGGTGGGCTCCGCTGCGCTGAGAGTGGACCCGGCGTCGACCGGTCGCCGGAGCGGTCAGCCGCTGCGCGGGGGCGCCGTGCCGCCGCGCAGCTCGGTGGCCAGGACCGCCGCCTGGGTGCGGCGCTCCAGGCCCAGCTTGGCCAGCAGGTGGGAGACGTAGTTCTTGACCGTCTTCTCGGCGAGGAACATGCGCTCGCCGATCTGCCGGTTGGTGAGCCCCTCCCCGATCAGGTCCAGCACGGTGCGCTCCTGCTCGCTGAGCCTGGCCAGCGGACCGGCCGGCTCCGCGGCCCGGCGGAGCCGCTCCATCACCGCGGTCGCCGCCATGGGGTCCAGCAGCGAACCACCGGCCGCCACGGTCCGCACGCCGGTGACCAGGTCCTGGCCCAGGATCTGCTTGAGCAGGTACCCCGAGGCGCCCGCCATGATCGCCTCGAAGAGCGCCTCGTCGTCGCTGTAGCTCGTCAGCATGACCACCTTGAGCTGCGGCATCCTCGACCGCAGCTCACGGCAGACCGTGACGCCGTCCCCGTCCGGCAGCCGGACGTCGAGGATGGCGACGTCCGGCTTCAGCGCGGGCACCCGGGCCAGGGCCTCCGAGGCGTTCTTCGCCTCGCCCACGACCTCGATGCCCGGGTCCGCAGCGAGCACGTCCGCCACGCCACGGCGGACCACCTCGTGGTCGTCCAGCAGGAAGACCCTGACCACCCCGGTTCCCTCGGTCACCAGCCACCCACTCCCTCGCGCCACCGCAGCCCCGCCTCCGCCGGCACGCCGCCGCGCGGCCGTCGCGACAGGCTAGGCGCACCACCGGGTCCGCACGGCAGGGACCAAGGCCCCGCTCGCCGGGGCCTTGGTCACCCGGAGGGGACGCCGGCGTGCTCCAAGACCGGCGGCTGTCGCGGAGCGAAGGGCACGTCGATCCGGGACCTAGGCCCCCGTCGCCGCGGCGCCGACGTCCGCAGCATCGGGACCAGTCCCCGACACCACCCTGGAGCCCCACGATGACCACCGTCGAGACCCCCAGGGCCGGCGCGCGGCCCTATCCGGACGAGGCGTTGGACCTCGACCTGCGGTGGTGGGCGACGGCCAACTTCCTGACCGCCGGCCAGATCTACCTGCTGGCCAACCCCCTGCTGCGCGAGCCCCTGCGCCCGGAGCACGTCAAGCCGCGGCTGCTCGGCCACTGGGGCACCAGTCCCGGGCTGACCATGGTGCACACGCTGCTCAACCGGCTGATCCGCCGCACCGGCCAGGAGACGCTCCTCGTCACCGGCCCCGGGCACGGCGGCCCGGCGGTCCTGGCCGGTGCCTACCTGGACGGCACCTACAGCGAGGTGCACCCCGAGGTCTCGGCCGACGTGGCCGGGCTGACCCGGCTGGTGCGGCAGTTCTCCACGCCGGGCGGGGTGAGCAGCCACGCCGGCGTCCACATCCCCGGCAGCATCCACGAGGGCGGCGAGCTGGGGTACGCCCTGCTGCACGCGGCGGGCGCCGCCTTCGACGACCCGGACCTCCTGGTCGCCTGCGTGGTCGGGGACGGCGAGGCCGAGACCGGGCCGCTGGCCGCCTCGTGGCGCCTGCCGGCGTTCCTGAACCCGCGCCGGGACGGCGCCGTCCTGCCGATCCTGCACGTCAACGGCTACAAGATCTCCGGTCCCACGGTGCTGGGCCGCAGCAGCGACGCCGACCTCGGCGCCTACCTGCACAGCCAGGGCTGGGACCCGGTCGTCGTCGCCGGCGACGAGCCGCGCGCCGTGTTCCGCGAGCTCGACGCCGCGCTGTCCACCGCTCACGCGCGGATCCGCGCCCTCCGGGCCGAGGCGCGCGCGGGCCGGGGCCGGGTGCCGCTGCGCTGGCCGGCGGTCGTGCTCCGCACGCCCAAGGGCTGGACCGGGCCGCGCACCGTGGACGGGGTCCCCGTGGAGGGGACGCACCGGTCCCACCAGGTGCCGCTGAGCCGGGTGCGCGAGGACCCGGCGCACCTGGCCCAGCTGGAGCGGTGGCTGCGCTCCTACCGGCCCGAGGACTCCTTCGACGCGGAGGGGCGGCTGGTGCCCGAGCTGGCCGCGCTGGTGCCGGACGGCGATCTGCGCCTGTCCGCGACGCCGCGGGCCGGGGGCCCGCGCTTCCGGGTCCGCCCGCTGCCCCTGCCCGACCTGGCCGACCACGCCCTGCCGGTCCCCGTCCCCGGCGTGCTGCAGCACGAGACCACCCGGCCGCTGGGCGGGTACCTGCGCGACCTGCTCGTCCGCACGGGACGCGCCGACGGCGGTGGTGACTTCCGCCTGTTCTCGCCGGACGAGACCAACAGCAACCGGCTCGGCGCCGTCTTCGAGGTCACCGACCGGTGCTCGATGCTGCCCCTGCAGCCGGGCGACGAGGCGATCGGACCCGACGGCCGGGTGGTGGAGGTCTTGAGCGAGCACCTGTGCGAGGGCTGGCTGGAGGGCTACACCCTCACCGGCCGGCACGGCCTCTTCGCCACCTACGAGGCGTTCGCCATGGTCAGCGCCTCGATGGTCGTGCAGCACGCCAAGTGGCTGCAGACGGCGGCCACCGAACCCGGCCGCAGCCCGGTGCCCTCGCTGAACGTGCTGCTCACCAGCACGACCTGGCGCAACGACCACAACGGCTTCTCCCACCAGGGCCCGGGCCTGATCGACACCGTGGCGCCGCTGGCGCCGGACGTGACCCGCATCTGGTTCCCGCCGGATGCCAACAGCACCCTGGTCGTCGCCGAGGAGTGCCTGCGCAGCCGCGGCCGGGTGAACCTGGTCGTCGTCGACAAGCAGCGGCACCTGCAGTACCTGGACCTGGACGCCGCCCGCACCCTGGTGTCGGCCGGGGCGGCGGTGTGGGAGTGGGCCGGGACCGAGGACCCCGACCGCGCCCGCACCGACTCACCCGACGTCGTCCTGGCCGCCGCAGGTGACGTCCCGACGATGGAGGTCCTCGCCGCGGCGCAGTTGCTGCGCGAGCACGTCCCGCACCTGCGCGTCCGGGTGGTGGAGGTCGTCGACCTCATGGGCCTGCTGCCACCCGGCGAGCACCCGGCGGCGTTCTCGCCGGAGCGCTTCCGCGACCTGTTCACCGACACCGTCGACGTCGTCTTCGCCTTCCACGGCCACCCGCGGGCGATCCACCCGCTGGTGCACGGCCGGCCGGACGTCGACCGCTTCCACGTCCGCGGGTTCACCGAGCACGGCACCACCACCACGCCGTTCGACATGGTGGTGGTCAACCGGATGAGCCGCTACGACCTGGTCCTGGAGGCGCTGCGCCGGTCCCGTCGGGTCCCGGAGGGCGGCGACGCCCTGGCCCGGCTGTGCCGGGAGCAGCTGCGGCGGCACCGGGAGCACGTCGTCGTGGCGCTCGACGACCTGCCCGAGGTCCGCGACTGGACCTGGCAGCGCTGACCCCTGGCGCCGGCGGGACCGAGGTCACCGCCCGCGGTCGAGGCCCCCCGGGCGGTCGGCTCGGGTCCGGTTCGCGCACGCCCGAGAACGGGCACCGTGGGTCGCGTCGAGGCCGGCCGGGGCTTCGCCGTCGTCGCCGGGGAGGTGCGGGGGATCACCGCGCGCTGATCGGCGTCCCGGCGCCGCGGCCCGACCGGCCCCGGTTGTGCCGGGAGCCACCACGGCGGCATGGTGAGCGCGTGGTCGAGGCGCTCGGGGTCCCCGACCGGACGAGGGAGGCGGGGCGACGATGACCGACTCGGGAACCCGGGGGACGGATGCGACCGGGACCGAGATCCCCGTCGACGAGTGCTACCGGCTCCTGCGCACCCAGCAGGTCGGCCGGCTGGGGGTGAACGCCGAGCACTACCCGCTGATCTTCCCGGTCAACTACGGCATGGACGGCGAGACGATCGTCATCCGGACCTCACCGGGGACGAAACTGAGCGCGGCCCAGCACGCGAACGTGACCTTCGAGGTCGACGAGATCGACCAGTTCGCGCGCAGCGGGTGGAGCGTGCTCGTCCGTGGTCTCGCCGAGGAGGTCACCGAGGCGCACGGCCCCGAGCTCGTGCGGCGGACCCACGACGTCGGTGTCCACCCCTGGGCGCCCGGGGAGCACGGCCACTGGCTGCGGCTCATCCCGCACCACGTCACGGGGCGACGGGTCGTGCCCGGGGAGCTGCCACCGGCGGTCGACCCGCGCGCCTACCTCTGACCGATCGGTCGCAGCGCCCGTCCGCGCCCGCTCAGCTCCCCGCAGGCCGCGCCCGCTCAGCCCACCGGAGCCGGCTCGACCAGCGCGGCGAACTGGGCCCTGAGCGCAGCCGTCAGGACCGGGAGGTCCGGCACCCGGTCGCGATCGGCCATGACGGTCACGGCCAGCGTGCCGGCGTAGGAGAGCGCGTCGAACGAGACCGTGACGTTGCCGGCCTCACCCGCGGCCACTGGCAGGATCGCCTCCACCGTCCTCCCGGCCAGGGTGAGCCGCCCGTCCGGTCCGGGCACGTTGCTCACGAGCGTGTGGAAGCGGCGCTGGTGGGCGAGGAACCAGGAGTAGCCGCCGGCGGCCGCGAGCGCCCGGAACACCGGCCCGAACAGGGCGATGAGCGGCGGTGCGGTGGCCGCCGCCCGGGCCGCGCGGACGGTGCCGGCGAACCGACGCAGCCGCTCGGCCGGATCTCCGACGACCGGCACGGCGACCACGAGCGGCGTGTTGGCGTTGCCGAGGTCGCTCCCCGCGGCCGACCGGCGTCCGGAGACGACGACGGTCACGGCCAGGGGGTCGACCGTCTCCCCCCGCCCCTCCAGGAGGGCACCAAGGGCACCCGCCACCGCGACCAGCAGCGCGTCGTTGACCGTGCCACCTGCCCGGTGGGCCGCCCGCCGCAGCGCCTCCAGCCCCACCCGCACGACCGCGGCCCGCCGGTGCGGCCCCGTGGGGGCCAGCAGGGAGCAGGGTGCCGCCCGGGGTGCGTGCAGCCCCCCGCCGGCGCGCAGGGCGTCCCGAACCGCCGAGAGCCCCGAGCGCCAGCGGGTCAGGCACCGCACGCGGACCCCCCACGCCTCGGCCACCAGTCGCCGGTACGACGGGCGCGGCCGCGGAGCGCGCGGCTCGGGTGCGCCGGCGCCGTCCACCACGGAGGCCAGCAGCGCCAGCCCGCCGACGCCGTCGACCAGCACGTGCGAGAGGACGACGACGACACCGGTGCGGCCCTCGGGCAGTCCGCGGACGACGGTCGCGCTCCACCGCGGCCGGTCCGCGGGCAGCCGGGTGCTGACCAGTTCCGCGGCCAGGTCGAGCAGCGCCTGCTCGTCGCCGGGTGGTGGGCAGCGCAGCACGGAGACGTGAGCGGCCGTGCTGGGGTGCGGGTCGTCGACCCACACCGGGCGACCGGCGCCCGGTGGCGCACCGACCAGCCGCTGCCGCAACCGCGGCACCCGGCCCAGCCGCTCGGCCACCACTGCGCCGAGCGCGTCGTCCGGGGTGCAGCCCGGACCGAGCACGAGCCCCGCGGCGAACTGCATGGGCACGGTGCCGCCGGTGTCGATGGCCCGCATGGCGAGGTCGGCCGAGCTCGCCCGGTCGACCGGGACGCCGGCGCCCTCCACGTCAGCCCGCCGCTGCGCCGGCCGCTCCCGGCCCGCGCAGCGGCTGGTCGAGGGTGAGCTCGCCGACGTGGAGTCGGGCGATGCGCAGGTCCTCGATCTCCCCCCGCTTGAGCGCGAGGCGGCCCACGGTCAGCGCGCCCACCGTCAGGGCGCCGGCGGCGAAGGACCCCACGGCCAGCCCGCCGACGGCCAGCGCCCCCGTGGCCAACGCCCCCGTGGCGGCGGACCGGAGGGCCACCGCTCGCGCGGCCGGCTGCTGGGGCCGCCTCCGGACGCTGCGGGTCACCGCTCGCTCCCCGGGGTCGTGCCGACCTGCGGGGTGTCCGCCGGCGCCGGGCGCGGCGGCGGCGGCGGCGCGACCGGTCCGGGCGGTGGGGCGTACTGCGGGTACACGGGCCCGGCCGGACCCGAGCGGGCCCGGTGCACGCCCAGGGCCACGAGCAGTGCCCCGACGACGGCCAGCACCCCGCCGAGGACGAGCAGGCCGGCCCACAGCCACGGGAGCGCCGGCACGGTGACCCCGGCGCGCGCGTCGACGTCCACGCCGGCCGAGCCGTCGGCCCGCATCACGACGACCGTCCAGTCGCCGTCCGACGGCGTCCACTGCAGGGTCTGGGTGCCCGGCCCCTGCACCGAGGCGACCCAGAAGTCCTCGTCCACGGGGAGGGACGCCGGCGCTCCGCCGCGGATCTCGGCGGTGGTGCCGAGTCCGCCGTCCGGACCGAGATCGCCGACCCGCCCGTGCTCGACCCCGGCCAGGTACCGGTCGACGTCCGCGGATCGCGCCACGCCCACGAAGACCCCGGTCGCGGGCTCGGCCGCGGTGGTCTCGACGCGGACGTCGCCGACGAACTCGTCGACCACCCACTCCTCCCCCGCGGTGTCCAGGGTGACGTCGTCGGTGGTCAGCGCGTACCCGGCGGTCGAGAGGTCGTCGGCTGCGGACCACACGTAGCCGTCCTGGCGCTGGGTCGTGTCGGCCCACGCGAGCCCTGCGCCGCCGACGATCGGGCCGGTTGCGGCTAGGAGCAGGACCGCGCCGGTCACGACGGCGAGCACCGGACCCGCACTCCACCCGCTCCACGGTTGCCGACCCGGGTGCCCACGGACCGCCATCGGCGGGGTGCCGGCCGAGGGCTGCGGCACCGGACCGTGCGGGCCCACCGGACGTGAGCCGGGGTCGGCGCCGCCCAGGTCCATCCGGAACGGCGGGTACCGGTCGGTCATCAGGGCGACGTAGGCCGCGACCCGCAGCACCCACCGGTCCATGCCGAGCACGAAGTCGTACAGCGGGGTCGGGTACCGGCCGGTGAAGAGCAGCACGACCGCGGCCACCAGCACCAGCAGCCCGACCAGCCCGCCGGCTCCCCAGCTGTCGTCCCACCGCACGTCGTCCGCGGGCGACGTGCTGATCCAGAGGCCGCCGCCGGCGAAGAGCGCCACCACCAGCCAGTGCGGGAGCGCCAGCAACCACGACTTGACCAGCACCAGCCCCCGGGACAGCCGCTCCGGGTACGGGACGTCGAGCCGGGCCGGGTAGTCCGGCACGTCGGCCAGGGTGAACGGCGGGTACCGGTCGGTCCCCAGGGCGGCGTACCCGTAGTAGTGGACCCGCCAGCTCCAGCGGAGCACCCCGACGTCGAAGTCGAAGAGCGCCCGCGGATAGCGCCCGGTGAACAGGATCGCGAACCAGGCGACGACCGTGAGCACGGGAAAGGCGATCCAGAGGAACGCCAGCACGACGAAGTGCGGGATCAGCAGGAACCACTTGACCAGCCACAGCCAGCGCGAGAGCGGCACGTCCAGCGACGCGTCGACCCGCACCGGGTAGGGCGGATGGGTCTCGGTCACGGCATCGACCTCCGCTTCGCCCACTCGGGCCGCGCGGTAGCACCGGCCGGCGGTGGGGTTGTACCGAGCCTCCGGCGGTCCCCCGGGGTCCGACACCGCCATCGGTCCACGGGACGGCGGGACGGAGGTCCCTGGCCGATCCGGGCGTGCGGCACAGGGGACTGCGGCCGGACGGAACGGGGCCGCCGCCGCCGACGGGACCTGCGCCCCTCGATCGCGGCCCGCCGTGGCCGGATGCTCGGTACCTGCCGGGTGTCCCCTGCGGCGAGCTCAGGGGGAGGAGCGCGTGATGGGTGCCGAGGTCCCGTTCCCCGCCTGGCGAACGCTGCGGGCGTTCACGTTGGGCCGCGGTCCGCTCAAGCGCGGCTCCGACCGCGTGCAGTTCGCCGCACGGCTGGTCCTGGTCCTGGTCGTCCTCGTGTCGATCCCGGTGGCGCTCGCCGTCGGCACTGTCGTCCACGAGCGGCTGCAGGCGGTCGCGCGAGAGCAAGCAGCCGGGCTGACCCGTGTGACCGCGGTGGCGCTCGAGGACGCGCCGTCCGCGGCAGAGATCCGGCCCGGTCGTGGGCGACCCGGCACGACGGTGCAGTGGGTGGCCCCGGACGGGGTGCCCGTGCAGGTGCAGGTCTGGGCCCCGGCCGGCACGCGCGCCGGGGACCGGGTCCGCGCGTGGACGACCGCCGACGGCCGACCAGCGGCCGACCCCATGACTGCACTGCAGGTGGTGCGCAGCACGATCGTCTTCGTCACCATCGGCTGGGCGGCCTCAGTGCTCGTGACGGGGACGGCGTACGCGGTGCTGTGCTGGGTCCTGGACCGGCACCGGGATTGGCGCTGGACGCGGGAGTGGGCCGAGATCGAGCCGACCTGGAGCCGCCGCGTGCCCTGAGGGCTCCGTGCCTGACCAGGCCAGGTGCCCGGGCCACCCGGGCCACCGGAGCCGACCGCCCCCCTGGCGCCGGAAGAGCCGGCGCAGCCATCCGGTTCGGCCTGGCCACCGACCCGGTGCGCCAGCCGCTGGAGGTACCGACCACGTGTGCCGGGCTCCGGCGGAGCTGAGCGGGTGGTCAGCCACTCCTCGGCAGGTGATCACGGGCTCGTTGCGCCGGCCGGCGCCGTGTCTGCGCGTGCCCCCGCGCAACAGCCCCATGATCAACTCGTCGGGAAGAGGTCGAGCTGGCGCCGCTGGCAAGGACGATGCCGATGGACCGCTTCGACGAGGTCAGCTCCGGACGGCGCAGCACCATCCCGACCGACGCGCGCGAGTGGGCGGCGGTGACCGCCGGCGGGCCACGGTGCGGGCGGCGCTGCGTTCGGTCGCGCTGAGGTGGAACAGCTCGCGCCCCGAGCGGGGGAGGTCCTCGGTCGGCCGGGTGGGCGGTGGGGAGGACGCTGGACCGGGCCGGGCGCGCCCGCCGCGACGGGCGGCGCGCACCACGAGCAGCAGGGCGGCCGGCACGAGCGCAACGACGACGGAGACCGCCAGCTCCACCGCGGTCAGCGGCTCGGTGCCCAGCAGGGTGCTCAACCCGGGCGAGTAGACGGCCGCGAGCAGGAGGACGGCGTTGGCCCCGACGGCGACCGGCACCCAGACCCCGCTGCGCCCGGACCGCCAGGCGCCCCGCGGCCGCAGCGCCAGGGCCAGGGCCAGCTGGGCGACGGCCAGCGTGACGAACAGCTGGGTCTGCCACGGCCCGTTGCCGGCACGGGCGGCCACCGCCACCCCGAGGCACACCGCCGCCACGGCGAGCGCCAGGCCGCCCACCTGGGCCACCAGGCGCCGGTCGAAGACGCCGGAGGAGGGGCGCCGCGGCGGGCGGGCGAGCACGTCCGGCCCCGCGGGTTCGCTGCCCATCGCGACCCCGACCGGCCCGTGGGTGAGGAGGTTGACCCACAGCACCTGCGCGGGCAGCAGCGGGAGCGCCAGCCCGAGGAACGGCCCGCCGAGCATGACCAGCACCTCGGCCGCGCCGCCCGCGACGCCGTAGCCGACGAAGCGGCGGACGTTGTCGAACACCCGCCGTCCCTCGGCGACCGCCGCGGTGACGGTGGCCAGGCTGTCGTCGGCGAGCACCAGGTCGGCTGCCTCCTTGGCCACCTCGGTCCCGCGCTGCCCCATCGCCACGCCGATGTCGGCCGCGCGCAGGGCCGGGGCGTCGTTGACCCCGTCGCCGGTCATGGCGACCACGTGCCCGTCGCCCTGCCAGCCGGTGACCAGGCGCAGCTTGCCTTCCGGCTCGACGCGGGCCAGCACGCTGTCGGCCACCGGGTGGCGCTCGTCGACCAGCCCGACCGCCCGCGCCACGGCCTCGGCCGTGCCGGCGTGGTCACCGGTCACCAGCACCGGACGGATGCCCGCGCGGTGGCACGAGGCGATCGCCGCGGCCGCCCCCGGTCGCACCGGGTCGTCCATCCCGACCAGCCCCAGCAGGACGCCGTCCCGCGCGACGGCCAGCAGCCGGGTGCCCTCGGCGGCCCAGCGGGCGGCGACGACGGCGGCGGCCTCCTCGCCGGGGAGTCCCGGCAGCACGGCCTCCGGGGCTCCCTTGGTCACCACGGTCGTGCGCCCGTCGGGACCGCGGTGCGTCGTCGACATCCGCCGGGTGACCGCGTCGAAGGGCTCCTCCGCCAGCCGCGGGTACGCCGCCCGCACGGCCGCCACGTCGACCCCGGCGCCCAGGGCCGCCCGCACCAGCGCGGTCTCGGTGTCCGCCGTCCCCGCCGACCCCGCCGCGCCCGCGCCCGTGGGGTCGGCGTCGTTGCACAGCACCGCCGCCTCGAGCACCCGGCGGACGGCCGGCGACGCCTCGGCCGCCACCCGCGCCGCGCCGTCGTCCGGGGTCCACACCCGGTCGGCCACCATCGCCCCGGCCGTGAGCGTCCCGGTCTTGTCCGTGGCCAGCAGGGTCACCGACCCCAGCGTCTCCACCGCCGGCAGCGACCGGACGACGGCACCCCGGCGGCTCATCCGCGACGCCCCGCCGGCGAGCGCCAGGGCCACCACCGCTGGCAGCGACTCCGGGACGGCGGCCACGGCCAGCGCCACCGCCGCCACGACCGTCGTCTCCCACGGCTGGCCGCGCAGCAGCCCGGAGGCCACGAACAGCAGGCAGGCGACCGTCACGGCTCCGGCGATCTGCCGCCCCAACCTCGCCAGCCGCCGCTGCAGCGGGGTCAGCGGCTGCGCCGCCCCCTGCACCAGCGAGGACACCCGGCCGACCGCACTGTCCGCCCCGGTGGCGGTGACCACGGCCTCCGCCGTGCCCCGCACCACGGTGGACCCGGCGTGCACCATCCCCGCCCGGTCGCCCAGGGCCGTCCCGGCGGCGGACACCGTGCCGGCCGACCGGTCCACCGGCAGTGACTCCCCGGTGAGCGGGGACTCGTCGACCTGCAACCTGGTGCTGCGCACCAGCCGGGCGTCGGCGCCGACGACGTCCCCCGCGGTCAGCCGCAGGACGTCGCCGCGCACCAGCTCGCGGGTCGGCACCCACAGGTCCCGGCCGCCCCGGACCACCCGGGCGCTGGGCGCGACCAGCTCGCCGAGCGCGGCCGTCGCCCGGAGGGCCCGGCGCTCCTGCACCACGCCCAGGGCGGTGTTGACCACGACCACCAGGAGGATCACCGCCAGGTCGACCAGGTCCCCGATCACGGCGGTCAGCACCGCCGCCGCGAGGAGCACCAGGATCAGCGTGTCCCGCAGCTGGTCGGCCACCGAGCGCGCGAGGGACACCGGCCGGCGGGTCCGCACCTCGTTCGGGCCGTCGGTCGCCAGCTGCGCGGCCGCCGTCGCGTCGTCCAGCCCGGTGGCCGGGTCGACCCCCAGCTCGGCGGCGACCTGCTCGGCCGGGAGCGCCCACGGTGCCGAGGCCCGGGGCGCGGGTGTCACCCCCTGCGGGGCCGCGGGAGCGCGGACCCCGAGGACCCGCACGATCCCCCAGCCGGTCACGACGGCGACGGTGGCGGCCATCGCGCAGCCGCCGACGACCCCGACCAGCGCCACGACGCCCGGTTCCTGGCCCGGCTGCCACAGCGGCGTGGTCACCGCCGTGAACACCCCCAGGCCGGCCAGCCAGCCGGCCGCGGTCCAGCCGATCCACCGTGCGCTCCGGGGCACGAGGCGCCGGAGCACCGACCACTGCGCTCCGCCGAGGACGGTCAGGAGCAGCACCCCTCCGGCCAGCCCCCCGGCGACCTGGAGCCCGATCGGCCACTGCCCCACCGCGCCGCCGAGAGCGGCCGGGGTCAGCCCGACGGCCCAGGCGGCCGCCGCGGCGGCGGCCGTCCGCACCACCCAGTCCCGTCGGGGGAAGCCCGGCAGCACCCGGCCCAGCACGCCGGCCTGCGCCCAGCCCAGCACTGCGCCCTCCCCGGCTCCGGCCGCCACCAGGACGGCGGCGGCGAGCAGGTCCCCGGGGTCGTCGGCGCCGGCGAGGACGGCGGCGGTCGGCAGGAGGAAACCGGCGGTCTCACCCAGCCAGGTGGCCGCCACCCACCGCCGCAGCAGCTCGCGGCGACCGTGCGGCCGTCCCGTGGGGACAGCACGGTCCGTGGTCGGGGGTGCGGTGCCGGTGCTCACGTGCCGAGCCTGCGGCTCCCGGCAGGGCCCGGTTCAGGGCAGGAGGTCCCGCGGGGACGGGACGGGCGGCCCGCACGGAGCGGACGACGGGTCAACCCAGCACCGACTCGAGTGCGGTCGCCGCGAGCAGCCGGGCCCACCAGGGCCGTCGCGGGAGCGGGCCGGCTCCCGCAGGGCGGGTGCGACGCCAGGCCCGCCGGGCCGGACGGACCGCCATCACTCCGCCCTTCATGCTGACCCAGCCGCCGGGGCCCATGGTCACGGTGGCCTTGGCCGCGCTGGGCCGGGCGGCCAGGCGGCGGGCTGTCAGCACGCCGCCGACCACGAGCTCCGCGGTGGTGAGGACCCTGGTGACGTCGACGACGGGGTGCCAGCGCACCCGGCCGTCGCGGAGGACGAAGGCCCCCATCGGCCGGCTGCCGGACATCTCGGCGTCGAAGCCGCGGTCCTCTCGCCCGACCCCGGCACGGCGGGTCGCGGTGTGGCTCCTGGCCGCCGTCGCGGTGATCACGCTCGTCCCGTCCCGCTCGTACGGCGGGGCGAACGTGAGGACCTGCCGATCGTGGCGGTCGGACGTGGGTCGGGGCTCGGTCATCTGCACTCCCGGTGTCGGCGGTCCCGGCCACGCTGGCACTGCACCGGCAGCTCCGGTACGGGCCGGAGGTCCCGACCGCGGACGTCCTTCGACCGACGCCGGGATCCGCACCGCCACCCCAGCATGGGCCGGAGGGCACCGCCGACCGGCCGACGGCGAGGGAGGGGACGCGCGGGATGAGGACCCACACGGGGGCGCTGGAGGTCGACGTGGTGCGGGCGGACGTCGTCGAGGCCGACCGGGTGGACGTCGTCGTGTCGCTCACGGCGGCCCACGACGTGGTGGTCGACAGCGGTCAGGTCGACCTGGTCCGCACGCTGGCCCTCAGCCATCGTGAACGGAACTGGAACGGTGCCGGCTCCACCGTGGGTCGACGCACCGAGTCCGTGCTCGGCCGGGTCGACCTCGACGCGGCGGGCTCCCTGGTCGCCGGCCAGACCGAGCACCTGCACGCGGTCGTGCCCGTGCCGAGGACCGGCGAGGCCTCGGTCGCCGGCCGGCTTGTCCAGCAGGGGTACGCCGTGCGGGTGCGGTGCCGCACCGGGGAGCACGTCGTCGCGGCGACGAGGGACGTCCACGTCCCCTCCACGCCGGACCCGTCCTCCTCGGCGCTGCCACCCGCCGTGCGGGAGGACGCCGGGACCGCCGTCCTGGGCATCGAGGACGTACCGCGACCCCGGCTGTACGGCGGGGTCCCGGTGCGAGGCACGGTGACTCTCGACCCACTGGTCGGCGGGCACGCGCGCGGGGTGCGCGTGGACCTCCTGATGGTGGAGCGGGTGTCCGCCGCCGGCGGCGAGCCGCTGCAGGAGGACCTCGACGCGTCGACCGTCATGGCCTCCGTGTCGCCGGCGGAGCACGTGGAGCTGGTGCCCGGTCAGGCCCTGCGGCTGCCGTTCACCCTGCACGTGCCCGACCGCCTCCCGGCGCCGACCGTGCGGACACCGGACTTCGCGGTGCGCTGGGTGCTGCGGGCCGTCCTCGACCGACCTCTGCGGCGCGATCCCTCGGTGACGCTCGAGCTCCTGGCGGCGACCACGGCCTGACTCCTCGGCGTCCCGCTCCGAACGTCCGCCCGGGCGGTGGGTCCTGCGGCACCGGGACGATCGGCCCTCACGATCACGAGCCGTCCCGGCCACCGTGGGGCCGTGCCCGCCGACCGGATGCCGCTGCTCGAGGCGGCCCTGAACCTGTCCCGCTTCCACAAGGAGCACGAGCGGTTCTACGCCTCCTCGCCGCTGGAGACCGCGCTGCGGCTGCAGCGGCACGCCCGCGCCCTGCAGGCACTGGCCGACCGGTGGACCGCCGCCGTGCCCTCGGAGCACCCGGCGCCGAGTCCCCACGCGGGCGCCGAGGACCTCAACAGCGAGGCCGCGACCGCCCTCGAGGGCGTGCTCTTCCTGGAGGGCGAGGGCCGCCCGGCCGAGATGACCGCGATGATCGGCGCGCTGCGTGCCGACGCCGACGCGTTCGCCGCGGGCGGGAACTGGCTGGCGGACGCGATGCAGGCGTCGTGGAACGTGGCCGCGGCGCTGCTGGAGATCGATGCCCTCGCCGACGTCATGGGCGAACGGCATCGGATCATCGCCAACGACTGGCTGGCCGCGCACGAGCAGTCACTGATCGCCGTCCTGCTCGTCCGCGCCGCCGACATGCTCGACCGCGTCGAGCTCACCCCGGCCGCCCTGCGTGCTGATCTCGCCGGCGCCCGCGTCGCGCCGGGCCGGCTGTACGCCGCGGCCGAGGTGGTCTCCCGGGCCGCGGACCTGTGCTGCGAGTCCGCCGAGCTGGTGCACGACAACGAACGCCGCTGGCGGGTGACCCGCGGGCGCATCGAGGAGGTCGTGCAGGCGATGGCGTCCGGCGGCGACCCGGCCTCGCCACGCGGCGCCGACGGGGAGCCGCGGCGCGAGGAGGTCGGCGGCTGAGGACGACGCCGGATCACCGCTCCGGTGCCGTCCCGGCCTCGGGGGCTCCGCGCGGACGACCGGCGGGGAGGCGACGGAGACGTCGAGCGTCTCCTGCCCGGTCGGGTGCACGGAACGCCGCGGAGGCGGACCGGGCGAGTGGCTGTGGCCTTGCACGCCCGTCCGTGGTGGGCCCGCGCCAGCCGGGTCCTGCGGAGTCCCAGCCCGACGACGGACGGACCTTGGTCGCTCGCACCCGGGACCCACGGCCCTGCGCCTGACCGCACTGCCGGCCGAGGCTCCTCGCCTACCGACCGTCAGGAGCTCCCATGGACCACCCCACCGACGCATCGCGCCCGCACGCCCCCGCGGCGCAGGCCCGGGCGGTCGCGCTCGAAGCAGCCGTCGACCGGGCGGTTCGCGCGCCCTCGGTGCACAACACCCAGCCGTGGACGTTCGTCCTGGGTCCCGACCGCGTCGAGGTGCGCGCCGACCGCACCAGGCAGCTCACCGTCATCGACCCGCTCGGCCGCGAGCTGGTGCAGAGCGTCGGGGCGGCGCTGTTCAACCTGCGCGTCGCCCTCGCGGCCCGCGGGTGGGCCGTGGCCGTGAACCGCTTCCCGCGGCCCGACGACCCCGACCTGCTGGCGGTCGTGCGCGCCGTCGCCGGCGCTCCCGACGTCTCCCTCGCCGGATACGACCAGACCATCCCCCGTCGCCGGACCAACCGGCGCCCGCTGACCGGCGACCCCGTCCCCGACGAGCTGCTCCGCGAGCTGGCGGCCCTCGCCGCGGCCGAGGGCACCGTGCTGGTGCCGGTGCTCCGGCAGGACCACCGCCACCTGGTGGCGCGGTTGACCCAGCAGGCCGACGAGCTGCAGAACGCCGACCGCGCCTACCGGGCCGAGATCCGGCACTGGACGACCCGGCCGGCCGAGGAGGGCGATGGGGTGCCGGCGTCCGCGGTCCCGCGCATGGAGGGCCGGTTCCCCGTCGACATGCCGCAGCGGGACTTCGACACCCGCGGCGAGGGGCGGCTGCCCGAGGATCCCGGCGACAGCGCCGAGCGGACGCTGGCGCTGCTGGCCACCCGCACCGACTCCCCCCTCGACTGGCTGAGGTGCGGCGAGGCGCTGCAGCACGTGCTCCTGGAGCTGACCCGGCGCGGATGGGTGGCCAGCCCCGTCACGCAAGCCATCGAGGTCCCGCTCACCCGTACCCAGCTGAGGGCGGCTCTGACCTGGGACGCCCACCCCCAGGTGCTGCTGAGGATCGGGCACGCCGACGACCTGGCGGCGGCTCCGCGCCGGTCCCGCGCCGATGTCGTGCGCAACAGCACCCGGCTGCCCGAGCCACGGCGCACCCGGGCGGTCCCGACGCCGACGAGCTGGCCACCGGGACGACGGGACCCCCGGCCCGCGCCCCGCCCGGTGTCGGACGGCCGCGGGGGGACGACGTGGCTGTGACGTCCCCGAGCCGGCCCACCGAGCCCGGACACCGCGGCCCGGTGCGACGTCGAGGGTGCAGTCGGTGACGCCGGCGCGGCCGCGGGTGCTCGTGACGGCGGCGAGCAGGCACGGGTCCACCCACGAGATCGCCGACGCGCTCACGCGTCGGCTGCAGGAGGCTGCCGGGGACCGGGGACTCACCGCGGCCGCCCTGCACGCGGAGAACCGTCCGGACCCGGCCGGGTTCGACGCCGTCGTCCTCGGCAGTGCCGTCTACCACGGCAGCTGGCTGGAGCCGGCCCGGGAGCTCGCCCACCGGCACGCCGCCGTCCTGCGCGCGCGGCCGGTGTGGCTGTTCTCCAGCGGTCCCATCGGTGAGCCGCCGTACCCGCCGGACGAGCCGTACGACGCCGCCACGCTGACCGGGCTGCTCGCTCCCCGTGGCCACCGCGTGTTCCCCGGACGGCTGGAGCCGTCGCGGCTGAGCGCCCCCGAACGGGCCGTGGTGACCGCGATGCGGGCACCGGTCGGCGACTTCCGCGACTGGGACGCCGTCCGGAGCTGGGCGGTGGAGATCGCGACGGCGCTCACCAGCGCGGCCCTCCCGGCCGAGGAGGGGATGCGGTGACCGCGGAGGCCGACGCCGTGCTGCACCGCACCGGGCCAGGTCAGACGCGCGGAGCGGCGGCCAGCGACGCGCCGATGGTCTCGCCCCAGGCCGTGACCGCCGGCAGGTCGCGGAAGTCGCCCTCCGGCGCGCGCAGCGCCGCGACGACGGCCCGCTCCGGGAGGCCGAGGAGGGAGCGGTCGAGCCGCCCGGGGAACACCCGGTGCTCCCGGCACCGCGTCAGGGTGAGCATCTCGCCGACGTCCAGCAGCTCCTCCGGTGGCCGCCCCGGCGTCCCGACCGGGCCGCTGGAGAAGGCCCAGACCGGCCGGTCCCACAGGTCGATCGCGGTGCGCAGGACCAGGTCGCGGGCCACGGGCAGCCAGTGCCCCTGGTAGACGGCGCTGCCGACCACGACGGCGTCGCAGTCGCGGACCGAGTCCACCTCCGCGGCGTCCCGGACCTCGACGTCGGCGCTCCCGGCCCGCCGGATCCCGTCGGCCACCGCCTCGGCGACGCCCCGCGTCCCCCCGTGCCGGCTGGCGACCGCGACCAGCACCCGGATCGGGCCGCTCCCTCCGTCCCGGTCCGCCCGTCCGGGGGGAGGCTCGTCCTCCCGGGCCGCGGCGGTCCGGGCGAGGCGGTCCACGACGGCCTCCTCGTCGACGGGGACGGCGAGCACGCGCAGCCCCGTCGCCACCAGCCGCTCGCTCGGCGACCCGTGCAACGCTGCGGCGCCCGGGCGCACCGGCAGCAGCCGGGCGCAGACCCGCTCGCGGACCGCGGCCGAGTGGACCCCGATGCCCCCGGTGAACACCAGTGAGTCCCAGCCGTCCAGGGTCGTCACGGCCGCGGCCACGGCCATGGCGACGTCCCGGACGAAGACCCGCACGGCCAGGTCGGCGGCGGAGTCCTCTGCCTCGAGCAGCGTCCGCAGGTCGGTCCGGCCGCCGGAGAGCCCGGCGACGCCCGACCGCCGGTTAAGCAGGTCACGGACGGCGCCGGCAGACCCCTCCCGCCCCACCAGCCGGAGCACGACCTCCGGGTCGAGGTCCCCGCTGCGGGTCAACGACGGCACACCCCCGGCGGGGCTGAGCGCCATGGTCGTGTGCCGCGGGAGCCCGGCGTCGACCGCCGTGACGCTGCAGCCGCTGCCCAGGTGCACCACCACGGCGCGCCCGAGACCGGGCACGAGGTCGACGACGCTCTGCACGGCCAGCCCGTGGAACCCCCACCGCCGCAGCCCGGCGCTGCGGACCTCCTCCGGCAGCGGCAGGGCGACGGCCTCGTCGGGTAGCCGGTCGTGGAACCCGCTGTCCGATACGAGCACCACCTGCGCCTGCGGCCACTGCCGGCACGCCTCGTCCACCACGTCCAGCTGGCGCGGCAGGTGCAGCGGGTCGAGGTCGGCCTCGGCGCGCAGCCGGGCGAGCAGCGCGCCCCCGGCCGGGACGGCGCCGTGCAGCAGCGGGCTGCCGTGGACGATCCGGTGGGCGACGACGTCGGGACGCAGGCCGCGCCGGGCGAGCGCCGCGGCGACCACGGTCAGCACGTCGTCCCACCCGGCGCAGGGACCGGCGTCCTCCGCAGGCGAGCCGGGGACCTCCACCGTGACGCGTCCGGCACCCCGGTCGAGGCCGGCGACATCCAGCCGCAGCCGCAGCGCCGGGTCACGCACCGCCGCCTTGAGCGAACTGGACCCGACGTTCAGGGACAGCACCACCGGGCGCGCGCCGAGGAGCCGGGACGACGTCATGGTCGGACACCCCTTCGAGGGTCGGCGGGACGCAGGGACCAGGCTGGCACCGGCGTCGACGGGCGGGGTGGGGTCGGAGGTCCCGTCCACGGGTGCCCTCCCGGCACGGCGCGGTCCGGTGACCGGCCGCCTGCTGTGCCACCTCCGTGTGCTGGGCGCCCATCGGCTGGCCGGCAGCCGGGGTCGACATGCACCTGCGAGGGGGGCGCTCCAGCGCACGCTCGGCCAGGAGCTGCCCCGGGCCGAGCTCCCCCTCGCCACCGCGGCCGGACTGCTCGTCCTGCTCGGGATCGCGGCGGTCGCGGAAGAGCTGGGCTGGACCGGCTACCTCCTCGACGCCTGGCTGCAGCGCTGGGGCGCGCTGCCCACGGCGCTGGCCGTGGGACTGGTGTGGGCGGCCTGGCACCTGGTGCCCTACGTGCAGGCGGGTCACGGACCGACGTGGCCGGCCTTCCAGTGCCTCCTGACGGTCGCTCTCCGGGTGCTGATCGTCCGGGTGCACACCGACTCCGGCCGGAGCCTGCCGGTGGCCGCCGCCATGCACGCGTCGGCGAACCTCACGGTCGCGGCCTTCCCCCGCTGCGGCTCGCACTACGACCCGGTGGTGACCGGCTCGCTCCTCTGGTCGGACAGCGGACCTCGGGCCCTGTGGACGGTCCGCCGGCCGGGTCCACCGTGGGGCCGGGGGATCCGCGAGCGCACAGGGAGCCGACGCCATGACCGAGCCGCACCTGGTCCTGCACGCACCGTCGCCTGCACCCGGGGCCACCGGTGTCCCGCCGGGAACGGTCACCTGGCTGGACGACCCGCGCTCGGCGGACCTCGCCCTGGCCGGCGGCAAGGGCGCCCGCCTGGCCCGGCTCCGGCAGGCCGGCCTGCCGGTGCCCGACGGCTTCGTCGTCGGCACGGACTCCTACCGGCACTTCGTTGCCACCGCCGGCCTCGCCCCGCTCGTCGAGCAGGTCACGGCAGACCTCGACGCCCGGGACACCGATGGGATGACGGCCGCCTCGGCGAGGCTGCGGGCCGCCTTCGAGGCCGCGCCGGTGCCCGAGGACGTCGCCAGCCCGATCGTCGCGGCCTGGCGCCGGCTGGGCGGGCAGGCCGTGGCGGTGCGCTCCTCGGCCACCACGGAGGACCTCCCCGGTGCCAGCTCCGCCGGCCAGCAGGACACGCTGCTCGACGTCACCGGCGCCGAGCGGGTGGTGGACGCCGTCCGGCGCTGCTGGTCGTCGCTGTGGACGGCGCGGGCCCTGGCCTACCGCACCCGGCAGGGAGATCCGCACGCGCAGACCGCCGTGGCCGTCGTCGTCCAGCGGATGGTGCCGGCGGACGTCGCCGGGGTGTTGTTCACCGCCGACCCGCTGACCGGGCGCCGCGACCGCGTGGTGGTCGAGGCCGTGCGCGGACTGGGGGACGCGCTGGTGAGCGGCCGGGTGACTCCCCAGCGGTGGGTCCTCGACGCCGGCACGCGCGCCGTCCTGGATGCACCCGACGGCGCCGGCCGGCACCTGCTGGACGGCGAGCGCCTCCGCGAGCTGGCGGGACTCGGTCTGGCCGCTGCCACGCTGTCCGGCGGACCCCAGGACGTGGAGTGGGCCACCGCCGGCGAGCGCTGCTGGCTCCTGCAGGCGCGGCCGATCACCACCCTCTTCCCCCTGCCCTCCGGACCGCCGGCCGGCCCGGGCCTGCGGGTGTACATCCCGCTGACGCTCGCCTCGCAGGGCATCGCCGAGCCCCTGACCCCCGCCGGCACCGCGGTGTTCGCCGGGCTGGCCACGGCCGTGTCGTCCCTCTGGTCCCTCCGGAGCCGTCCGCGCCAGGAGCTGCCGCCGTGGGTCTCCCTGGCCGCCGGGCGCCTCTTCTACGACGTCACCCCGCTCCTGGCCTCGCCACGCCTGGGCCGGCGCCTGGCGGACCGGATGGCGCTCAAGGACCCCGCGACCTCGGCCGCCCTGCACGAGTGGCTCGACCGGGAGGGCTCCCGTCTGGACCGCCCGCGCGGGGTGGCCCTGCCGGCGGGGCTGGCGGTGTGGGTCGCCCGCGAGGTCCCCGGGCTGCTCGCGGCGGCCGTCGCCCCGGACCGCGCACGCCGGAGGCTGCTCGCCCAGGTGGAGGACCAGGTCGAGCGGTTCCGCCGGGAGGCCGCGGGCCTGGCGGGGCCCCGGGAGCAGGTGGAGTTCGTCCTCCGGGCCCTGCCGAGGCGCACCCTCGACGTGGCCTGGGCCCAGCTGCCGCCCGTGTACGTGGGCCTGCTCGCCGGCGCGCTGGCCGCCTGGCTCTGCGAGCGGTGGCTGGGGTCCTCCGCCGGGCTCGAGCCGGTGCGCCGCTGGCTGCCCCACGACCCGACGGTCGCCATGGGTGCCGCGCTGGCCCGCCTGGCGCGGACCTGCCGGGAGGCAGGCGGAGAACCGTTCCCGACCGCGCCGGGCATGCAGGAGTTCCTGGACACCTTCGGGCACCGGGCGCCGGACCGGGAGATCGACCTGGGCCTGCCACGCTTCCGGGACGACCCGTCCTACGTGGTGCAGCTCGTCCGCGGCTACCTCGCGGCCGGCGACCCGGCCGACCTGCTGGCCCGGCACCGGCGCGGTGCCGAGGAGGCCGACGCCGCCGTCCGGGACCTGGTCGCCGCGGTCCGCCGCGCCCGCGGCCCGGTCCGCGCGCTGGTGCTGCGCGCGGTGCTCGCCCGGTACCGGGCCCTCGGCGGCCTGCGGGAGCGGCCAAGTTCGACCTGGTGCGGGTGCTCGCCGAGGGCCGCAGCCTGCTGCAGCAGGTCGGTGCCGCCCTCGTCGCGGCCGGCCACCTCGACGACGCCGACGACGTCTTCTTCCTCGACCCGGCCGACCTGCGCGCCGGGGTGGACGGGACGGCGCCGGGCCTGCGCCGGCGCGCCGAGCGCGGGCGTCGGGAGTACGAGCGGGAGCTCGGCCGGCGGGCGGTCCCGTCGGTCCTGACCAGCGACGGCGAGACGGTGTACGCCCCGACCGCACCCGCGGGGAGCGCACCCGGCACCCTCGTCGGCACCGGGGTGTCCCCGGGGGTGCACGAGGGCGTCGTGCGGGTCCTCGACTCCCCCGTGGGCGCCGCGCTGGCTCCCGGTGAGGTGCTCGTCGCCGCCAGCACCGACCCCGGCTGGACCCCGCTGTTCCACCTCGCCGGGGCCCTGGTGATGGAGGTCGGCGGCGTCGTCTCCCACGGGGCGATCGTGGCCCGGGAGTACGGCATCCCGGCGTCGCCACGGTGCCCGACGCGACCCGGCGGCTGCGCACCGGCCAGCGGGTGCGGGTGGACGGCGGCGCGGGGACGGTCACCGTCCTGGACGGCTCCTGAGGCGTGGCCGAGGCGCTGCGGCAGCCCGGCTCACCAGGTGCCGGGAACCGTGCCGACGCTCCTCAGCGTGGCCAGCCGCCTGCGGTACTCGTCCTCGTCGATCTCACCCCGGGCGAACCGGTCGGCGAGCAGTCGCTCCGCCGTGTCCGGCCCGGCTGTGCGCGGCGCCCGGGAGGGGCCGTCCCCGGGGCGCCGGACGGCGCGGACCACCACCCACGCGACGAGTCCGAGCAGCGCGAGGAAGAGCAGGCTGGCGAGCGTGGTGGCCGCCCAGCCCCAGCCGGTCATGTGACCCCAGCCGTTCCAGCCCATCATGCGGACCCACTCCTCGATCGGCCGGGCCCCGAGCCGCTCCCGGAGCCCCGGCGCGCCCGATGTTCGGGCAGCGGGCTCCCGCGGCGCACCGAGCAGAGGTCCCTCCCACCAGCGACCTACGTCCTCGTCCGGCCCGCAGCCGGCGATCGGACCGCCGCGGACCACGTCCGCTGCAGAGCCGGGTGCGCTGAGGGCACGAGGGCCTCGGTCGCGTGGCCGTTCGGCCGTGTCGCGGCCCGGCGCGGTCTGGATGGTCGGTGCGCGGACACCCGACGAGGGAGGACGACGTGGACCAGGTCGCGCGGTGGACGGTCACCATCGACATCGACGAGCACGACGGCCACACCCGCGCGGTGGCCCGGCTGCACATCCGGGCCACCGAGCGGATGGTCGGCGTCGGGCTCGCCCGACTCGACCCGGCCGACCGGGACGTGCCCGAGATCGGCGACGAGATCGCCGTCGCACGGGCCCTGTCGGACCTGGGCCACCGGCTGCTCCAGACCGCCGCGGAGGACGTCGAGGCGTCCACCGGCGAGCCGGCCCACCTGCGGATGTGACGGCCGGCCGGGGCAACCGCGTGCCGGGCAGCGCCGCGCCCCGCGTGGCGTTCCCCGGACCGGTCACGGGGAGAGCGGTCGTCGCGCTCCGGCACGGCGGCCCCGAGGTCCTCGGGACCTGGCGGCGGCGCGGCTGCGCTGCAGCGGAGCAGCTGCTCCTCCGGTCCCGAGGTCGAACGTCCCGCACCGGGCGGAGGATCAGCCGGTCCGGCTCCCGAAGGTCGTCAGACGGAGCGTCTCCGGGAGCCCGTCCAGCGCGGCCAGCAGGTCCGCGGGCAGCGCCGCGCTGATGTCGGTGACCGCGTACCCCAGCTCGCCGCGGGTGGCCAGCACCTGGCCGTCGACGTTCAGCTCGTGCTCGCCGACCAGCGCGTTCACGTGCGCGAGGACGCCGGGCACGTTGCGGTGCAGCAGCGCGAACCGGGCCGCGGAGGAGCCGTGCAGGGCCACCGCGGGCAGGTTGACGCTCAGCGTCGTCGTCCCCGATGCGGTGTAGTCGACCAGCTTGCCGGCGACGAACCGCCCGATGTCGTGCTGGGCCTCCTGGGTCGACCCGCCGACGTGCGGCGTCAGGATGACGTTGGGCAGCCCGCGCAGCACGGAGGTGAACTCATCGCCCTGCTCGCGCGGCTCCTCCGGGAACACGTCGACCGCGGCCCCGGCGATGTGCCCGCTGAGGATGTGCTCGCGCAGCGCCTCGTGGTCGACGACGAACCCGCGGGAGAGGTTGAGGAACAGGCTGCGCCGCCGCATCCGGGCGAACTGCTCGGCGCCGAACAGCCCCGCGTTCCCGGCCCGCCCGTCGACGTGCAGGGTCACCGTCTCCGCGCGCTCGAGCAGCTCCTCGAGGCTGCCGCAGGCCTCCGCGTTGCCGAGCGCGAGCTTGTCCTCCAGGTCGTAGAACAGCACCCGCATGCCGAGCGCCTCGGCCAGCACCGACAGCTGGCTGCCGATGTTGCCGTAGCCGACGATGCCCAGCGTGCGCCCGCGGATCTCGTGGCTGCCGGCCGCGGACTTGTCCCACGTCCCGGCGTGCAGCGACCGGTCGCGGTCGACCAGCCGCCGGGCCAGGCAGATGATCTCCGCGATCGCCATCTCCACCACGCTGCGGGTGTTGGAGTACGGCGCGTTGAACACCGCCACCCCCGCCGTCGCGGCCGCGGGGAGGTCGATCTGGTTGGTGCCGATGCAGAAGGCCCCCACCGCGGCCAGGCCGGGACGGCGGCGCAGCACCTCGGCGGTCACCCGGGTCTTCGACCGGATGCCCAGCACGTCGACGCCGTCGAGCGCGGCGGCCAGGTCGGCCTCGTCCAGCGCTCCCCGCAGCGACTCGACCTCGTAGCCGGCGGTGCCGAGCAGGTCGGCCGCCACCGGGTCGATGTTCTCCAGCAGCAGGGCTCTCGGCACGCTCAGGGACCTCCTCGATCGCGCGACCGCCGGCGGACCACGTCGCGACGAGTATCCCGTCGCGGGAGGGAGGCGGGAACGACCGGGTGGCCGGCGGTCAGCGCGCGTCCGGCTCCGGGCCACCGCGGGCGACGCCGAGGTGGGAGGTCACGGCCTCGCGCAGCGACACCGCGTCGACGGCGACGGTGACGATCGTCGCGCCCTCGGCGGCGTACCCGGCGGCCTCCGCACCGCTGTAGGCGTGCACGCCGACGGGCACGCCCGCGGCGCCGGCCCGGGCGACGATCGAGGACAGCACGCCGCGCAGCTCCTCCCGGCGCTGCTCACCGGTCAGCCCCAGCGACAGGGAGAGGTCACCCGGTCCGACGTACACGCCGTCCAGCCCCTCGACGGCGAGGACGGCGTCGAGGTCGTCGAGCGCGGTCGCGGTCTCCACCATCACGACCACCAGGGGCTGGTCCGCCCCGCCGGAGAGCCGTCCGATCGACCGGCCACCGGCCGGGGCGTACCGGCAGGCGGCGACGACCTCGCGGGCGTGGTCGGCGTCGCGCACGTTGGGCACGAGCACGCCGCGGGCACCCAGGTCCAGCGGGCGTCCGACGTCGGCGAAGGCCGGGCTGCGGGTCCGGACGAGCGGCACCGAGCCCGCCGCGGTGACCGCCGCCGCGACGCCCGGGAGCTCCGCCTCCGCTCCGGCGCCGTGCTGCAGGTCGACGACGACGAAGTCGGCTCCGGTGCGCGCCAGCACCTCGCCGGTCACCGCGCCGGGCAACGTGCTCCACAGGCCGTGGCAGGCTTGCCCGTCCGACCACCGCCGCCGCAGGTCGACCTCGCTGATCGCCATCCCGGCACCCACCTCTCCCCCGGTCCCCGGCTCCGGCGGCGTCGTCGGCCGGCGCCCGGGAGCCCCGCCGGGACGATCGTGCTCCGGTGCCCGGTCCGGCGCGAACGGGGCTGCGCGAGCCGACCCCCGAGCACAGCGGCGGCTCCACCGCCGAGGACCTGCTGGTCCTCCGCAAGCGCGTGGGCCTGGACGACCCGGCACACCTGACCGGGGTCAGGGACGGGACGGTACGAGGCCGGGGTGGTCGAGGTGGACCGGGTGTTCCAGGAGCAGGACCCCCAGGGAACGCCCGCGGCCCTCCTCGACGGGCGACCGGTCCATTCCTCCGCGTGCACGACGCCCGGGCGCTGGGAGGACGTGCTGCACGGCTGACCCGCCCGGTCCGGCGGGCGGACCCCCGACCGGACGGGGGACGAGGCCGGGGCCCGGCGGCCGCTCCCGCCCCGGCCGCGCGGCCGGGGCCCCAGGATCACCCCATGGACTTCGCCGACCTGAGCCGGCCGTTCGTCATCGCCCACCGCGGCGGGGCCATGCAGGTCCCCGAACACACCATGGAGGGCTACCGGGTCGCGGTGGGCCAGGGCCTGCCGGTCATCGAGCAGGACGTGTCGACCCTCGCCGACGGCGGCCTGGGCGTCATGCACGACGGCACGGTGGACCGCATGACCACCTCCAGCGGCAACGTCGCCGACCACACGTCGGTGTCCTGGAAGCAGCTCGACATCGACGCCTCGGCCATCCTCGGCGGAGGCTGGCCCGACGGCCTGCGCCCTCCGCTGTTCGAGGAGGTGCTCGTGGAGTTCGGCAACCGCGTCCTCCTCTGCGTCGAGGCCAAGAGCAGCGACGCGATGCAGCCGGTGATCGACGCGCTCGACCGACGTGGCGTCCGCCCGGCGTCCGTGCTGCTCCAGTCCTACGCCCTCCCCGAGTGCCGGCTGGCGCGCTCCCGGGGCTGGGACGTCATCTGGCTCGGCAGCACCGACGTCGTCCGGGCCGCCGCCGAGGACATCGGCTGGATCGGCCCGGAGGCGGGCTCGGTCACCCCGGCGGTGTGTGCCCGAGCGCACGCCGAGGGGATCGAGGTGGCCTGCCACACGGTCAACCGCCGGCACCAGCGGGACGTCCTCGTCGCCGACGGCGTGGACGCGATCTTCTCCGACGACCCGGTCTACATCGCGGGGGACGCGGGGCGGCGTGCCTCGGACCTGTTCGCCCGTCAGGTCTGGCTGCCGGGGATGCTGCCGGACAGCGGTCGCGGCCGGTTCCACGCGGACGACGGTTCCTGGGGCTTCGACGCCTCCGGCACCGCCACCTGCACGCTCATGGGCTTCCTGGCACCGCCGGACCCGGCCGCGTTCACGCTGCGCCTCGAGCTCCGCATGGACGGGACCGGCGCAGACGGCCGCACGAGCTGCGCGTTCGTCTTCCTGAGCACCGACGACCACCCGTACCGGCCGTCGTCCGACCAGTCACCCGGCGCCGACGGCTACCTCTTCCTCCTGCGGGGGGACGGCACCCTGGACGTCCACCGGGTCGTCGAGGGACTCCCCACCCCGCTGGCGTCCTCGACGGCGGGACCGGCGCCGAGGACGGGCGCCTACGTACCGCTCCGGATCACCGTCACCGGCTCGGGCCTGCGCTTCACGGGCGCCGGCGGCGGCGAGGGCGTCACCGTCGCGGACGTCACCCACCGCCCCGTGCCCGTCGTCCACCTCGGCGGTGCGTTCGCCGGAGTGCGCTTCAAGAACGTGGAGTTCGCATGACCGACCCGTGGGAACGCCCGGGCCATGGTCCGTCCGACCCGGAGGGCTACCTCATCGAGCAGACCGCCGACGGCTACCGGTGGACCTGCCGTGCCGACGGCCGCACCGGGGGGCCGTTCCCCTGCCGCGAGGACGCCGTCGCCGCCGCCGAGGCCGACCGCACCGCCTGAGGCAGCGGGTGCAGGCGCTGCTGCACCGGACGGTCGTCCGTCGCCGACGCGGTCCCGGAGCGTGCCGCGGCCCTGCCGACGGCCGTTGTGTACGGTTGTTCCTATGAGCCTCCGGCCCGACCCCGGCGACACCAGGACCATGCGCGAGCGGATGCTCGCCGGCGACCTCTACATCGCCGACGACCCCGAGCTCGGCGAGGCCAGCACCCGGGCGCTGGACCTGGCCGACGCCTACAACGCGACGACGGTCCGCCAGGGCCCGCTGCGCCGCCGGCTGCTGGAGGAGCTGCTCGGCGCCGTCGGTGAGGGCACCGAGATCCGGCCCCCGTTCTCCGTCGACTACGGCAGCTCCATCCGCATCGGTGCCCGCTGCTTCGCCAACGTCGGGCTGGTCGCCCTCGACGTCGCACCCATCACCATCGGGGACGACGTCCAGATCGGGCCCAACGTCCAGCTGCTGACCCCGACCCACCCGGTCGACCCGGAGCCGCGGCGGGCCACGTGGGAGGCGGCCGAGCCGATCACCATCGGCGACGACGTCTGGCTCGGCGGCGGGGCGATCGTGCTGCCCGGCGTGACGATCGGCGAGAACACCGTCGTCGGCGCGGGAGCGGTGGTCGCCCGCGACCTGCCGCCGAACGTGGTCGCCGTCGGCAACCCCGCTCGCGTCGTCCGCACCCTGGACGGGTCCGGCCGGTGACCTCCGCCCCGGCGCGGCGGGCCCGGCGGCACGACCCGGGACGGCGCGACCGGCTGGTCGACACCACGCTCGACGTCATCGCCGAGCAGGGCGTCACGGCCGCCACGCACCGGGCGATCGCCCGCGCCGCCGACGTCCCCCTGGGGTCGCTGACCTACCACTTCGCCTCGCTGGCCGAGCTGCTCGCCGCCGCGTTCACCCGGCACGTCGACGCCGTCGCCGAGCGCTTCGACGAGCGCATGCGCGCCGCGCCGGACCGGACGGCGGCGCTCGAGGCGCTGGTCGAGCACCTCACCGGCGACCTGCTCGGCTCGCAGCGCGACCTGGTGCTCGCCGTCGAGCTCTACGTCGCCGCGGCCCGCGACCCGGCGCTGCGCGCGGTCACCCAGGACTGGATGTCGCGCAGCCGCCGCAGCCTGGAGCGCCACCTCGACCCGGTGACCGCGCGCGAGGTCGACGCGCTGGTGGAGGGGCTGGTGCTGCACAGTGCCCTGTCCACCGAACCGATGACCGCCGACCAGATCCGCTCCGCCCTCCACCGGCTCGCCGGCTGACCCCTCCCGAGGACCCCCGTGACCGTCACCGGCACCGACACCGCTGCCCTGCGCCGGGCCCGCGCCGCCGTCGCCGCCTGCTTCCTCCTCAACGCCGTCTTCTACGCCGGCCTCGTCCCGCGGCTGCCGGAGGTGAAGGCCCAGCTCGGGCTGAGCAGCACCGCGCTGGGCACCGCGCTCGCGGCCGTGCCGCTGGGTGCGCTGCTGGCCGGCCTCTCCTCGGCCGCCCTCATCCGCCGGTTCGGCTCCGGCCGGGTCGCCTCCTACGGCCTGGTGCTGCTCGGCGTCGTCGTGTGGACGGTGTCGGTGGCGCCCAACTGGCTCGGCCTCGCCGCGGCGCTGCTGGTGCTCGGCGCGCTGGACGCGGTCGTCGACGTCGCGCAGAACGCGCACGGGTTGCGCGTGCAGCGGCTCTACGGCCGCTCGATCATCAACGCCTTCCACGGCGTCTGGAGCGTCGGCGCGGTCGTCGGCGGGCTGCTCGGCTCGGCCGCGGCGGGGCTGCGGGTGCCGCTGGGGAGCCACCTCGCCGCCTCGGCCGTCGTCTTCGGCGCCGTCGCGCTGATCGCCTCGCGGGCGGTGCTGCCCGGCCGCGACGAGCCCGACGCGGTCACCACCGCCGCACCGCGGGAGCGCCCGCGCCGGCGAGCCGCCGTCCCGGCGCTCGCGGTGCTCGGCGTGCTCGCCGCGTGCGGCGCGTTCGTCGAGGACGCCGGCGCGTCGTGGAGCGCGCTGTACCTGCGCACCGAGCTGGCGGCCGGCGCGGCCACCGCCGGGCTGGGCTTCGTGGCCCTCTCGGTGGCGATGACCGTCGGGCGGCTGACCGGCGACCGGGTCGTCGACCGGTTCGGCCGGCGCCGGGTGGCCCGGGCCGGCGGGGCGCTCACCGCCGCGGGGATGGGCCTGGCCCTGGCCCTGCCGTCGGTGCCCGCCACGCTGGCCGGGTTCGCCCTCGCCGGGCTCGGCGTCGCCACCCTCGTCCCGGCCGTCTACCAGGCGGCCGACGAGCTGCCCGGGCTGCCGCACGGGGTCGGGCTCGCGGTCATCAACTGGCTGCTGCGGATCGGCTTCCTCGTCTCCCCGCCGCTGGTCGGCGCCCTGGCCGACGTCACCAGCCTGCGGGTCGCGCTGCTCAGCGTCGTGCTGGCCGGGGTGGGCACGCTCGTGCTCGGCCGGGCCCTCCCGGGCCGGCCGCCCGCGGACCGCCCCGGCGGCTGAACCCGGAGCGCCGGCCGGGCCTCAGCGGCCGGGAGCGGAGCTCGCCGCCAGGGTCCGGCGCACCCCCTCCTCGTACGGGGTCGCCCGGAGGCCGAAGGCCCCGGCGGCCCGGCTGCCGTCGACCACGAACGGCTGCTCGAACTGGTACACCAGCTCGGCTCCCTCCCGGGCCAGCGGGACGACGGAGCCCAGCGCGCGCACCCGGCGGCTCCCGTGCCGCACCAGCCGCAGCCGGGTGCCCGCCTGGCGGCACGCCTCCGCGGCGAGCGCCCGGCCGGTGGTCACGCCCGGGTGCGGCACGTGCCACACCGCCGCTGCCGGGGCATCCCCCGTCCCGACGGCGGCCAGGGTGGCGGCGAAGTCGTCGATGAACGTGGGCGTCAGGGGCAGGTCCGGGTCCCCGAGCCACTGCACCGGCCACCCGCGCAGCGCGGCGCGGAACACGTTGCCCGCGACGACCGACCGGACGCCGGGCCCGTAGAGCTCCCCCGCACGGACGACGCCGACCGGGAGACGTCCGGCCGCGCCGGCGGAGAGCACCCGCTCGGCGATCCAGGCGCGCAGCACGCCCTTGGCAGCGACCGGCCGCCACGGGGTGTCCTCGGTCATCGGGCCGTCGACCCGCCCGTACATCCAGGTGTCGTCGGCGTACACCAGACGTGCGCCGACGCGGGCAGCGGCGTCGACCAGGGCGTCGGTGACCACGGGGAACTCGCTGGTCCACCGGGCGAGCACCGGCATGACGCAGTGGTAGACGGCGGCCGCGTCCCGGCAGGCCGCGGCCAGGGCCGCACCGTCGGTGGCGTCCGCCGCCGCGGTCTCCACGCCGGGCGTGCCGACGTCGCGGCCGTCGCGGGTGACCGCGCGCACCCGGTACCCCGCCGCGCGCAGGTGCGCGACGAGCCGCCGGCCGGTCGCTCCCCCGGCACCCACCACGGCGTGCACGCCGGAGGAGTCGGCCGCCCGCGCCGCTCCGTCGTTCGTCGTCGTCCGCGGATCCGCCATGGCGGGATCGTCCCAGGGCACACCCCGGCCCGGGTCCCGCCCGCCGTCGGGGCCGTCGCCACCGGCGGACGCGCCCGGGAGGGGACCCTGCGCCCGCCCGCAGTCCCGGCCGGGCCGGTCCGCTCGCGGTGCGACGCTCAGCCACCGGCACCCGGGTCGTGGCCGGGGACCCCGGCCTCGCGGAGGTCGGTGACCGCCAGGACGCGGCCGATCGGGTAGAGCTCGATCTCGGCGTCCCCGGTCAGGGCGGCGATCACCGTCAGCCAGCCGGCCGGCCCGAAGCGGACGACCCTCCTCGGCAGCTCGATCTGGCGGGACGGGTCGGCCGGGTCCTGCACCACGACCCGGCCCTGGTAGAGGTGGCGGTCGTTGACCGTGGTGATGTCCATCGGGACAGCCTCCTGCGCGGGCGGGCACGGCGGCACCGGCCGTCGCTCCCCGGGTGAGATCCGCCTCGCGTTCCCGGGCACGGCCCCGCACCGGTGCTGCAGCCCGTACAGTTGGACTCGGTCGCCGTTGTGCCTCTGCTTCGTTCTCGGACGTCCGCAGTCGTCTCTGCCTGACGTTCCTCTCGGTCCTGCCGGTCGGTGCGGCGCCCCAGGACCGACAGCGGTCGGTCCTGACACGACAGCACGGAGAAGAGAACGACATGGCTCAGGGCACTGTGAAGTGGTTCAACGCGGAGAAGGGCTTCGGCTTCATCGAGCAGGACGGCGGCGGCGCCGACGTCTTCTGCCACTACTCGGCGATCACCGGGAACGGCTACCGGTCACTGGACGAGGCGCAGCGCGTCGAGTTCGACGTCACCCAGGGCCAGAAGGGCCCGCAGGCGGAGAACGTCCGCGCGATCTGAGCGACGGGAGGGGCACGGCGACACTCCGCCGTGCCCCTCCCGCACGCACGTTCACCAGGGAGGCCCCGCGGTCGGGAACCGCGGGGCCTCCCTCGTCTGCGGCACGCCCACCGCGGTCCCGCGGGCCGGCCGCGGGGCGCTCGGGTCACACCGGTCGCGGCGGGCGCCGGCCGGGAGGTGCAGAGGTGGGTCGCGTCCGGGTGAACCGCCATCCCGCCCGCTCCAGCAGCGCGATGCACTGGTCGACCACGGCCTCGATGTCGTACTCCTGCGGCACCTCCGGCGGCATGGCGACGTCCAGTGCGTTGGCCAGGGCCACGTGGAAGTCACTCCGCGCCATCGTCGCCCCTCCCGTACCGGCTCGCCCGGCTGCGAGCGCCGACGCTGCTCGTCGGCGACACCGCTGATCGTGCCCTGGCCGCCCCCTCGCCGGGGACGGCGGCGGCTCACCGGTCGGCGACCCAGCTGCCGTGGAAGCCGAGCGGGACCCGCACCGGCAGGTGGACGCGGGCGACCGGTGCGCCGGTGAAGTCCTGGGCCGCGAGGACCACCAGGTCCGTGGCTCCGCGGTCGGGGTCGTGCACGAACGCCAGGACGTAGCCCTCGTCCTCGGCCGCGTCGGGCGCCGAGGGCGCGAACACGGCCTCGCCCACGGTGACGCCGCGGCCGAAGCGGTGCACCTCGACGCCGCCCGTGGCCAGGTCGTGCTTGAGCAGCGCGTCGGCGAACGCGTCGTCCGCGAAGGTGCCGTCCATCTGCACGGTGGCCCGGCTGACCTCCGCGGTGACCGCGCTGTAGCCGTAGCGGTGCGGCCGGGAGACCACCCGCTCGTCGGTGCGCGGGAGCTCCTGCGGGCGGTCGTCGAGGCACTCCCGGCCGACCCTGCCCCTGGCGGGGTCGACGGTCCAGCGGTCCAGCGTCAGCGGGCCCTGCCCGGACAGGGCGGACAGGTCGTAGGAGCCCGCGTAGCGGCAGAGGTCGACGACGACCCGGTCGCCGTCGTCGTACGCGTTGAGCGTGTGGAAGACCCAGCAGGGGTCCACCTCGAACCAGCGCACCTCGCGGGCGGTCCCCTCCCGGGGCAGCAGCCCGACCCGGGCCTGGTGCTCCGGGTCCCACCGGTAGGGCAGCGAGGAGCCGGCGGCCGCGGCGGCCATGCTGAAGGTCACCGGGAGGTCGAGCAGGACGACGTGCCGCTCGGTCAGGGCGAAGTCGTGCATCATCGGCCCGTCCGCGACCGGGACGTCGGTGGTGCTGCTGACCCGCCCGTCGGGGCCGACGACGACGTGCTGCACGTGGTCCCATCCCCAGAAGTAGGCGACGGCGTGCAGCTCCCCGGTCCGCTGGTCGAGCTTGGTGTGCGCGGCGTACCCGCCCGGCAGCGTGCCGGCGAAGTCGCACGGACCGACGGTGTCGAGCTCGTCGGTGAGCTCGTAGGGCAGCGCGCCGGCCTCGACGGTGGCGAGCGTGCGCCCGGCGTGCGCGATGACGTGGGTGTTCGCGGCGAAGTCCATGCCGGCGTGCACCGGCCCCCCGGCCCACCGTTCCCCCAGCGCCTCCGCCACCTGCCGCGAGCGCACCCAGC
This sequence comes from Geodermatophilus siccatus, assembly GCF_900103785.1. GTDB lineage: Bacteria > Actinomycetota > Actinomycetes > Mycobacteriales > Geodermatophilaceae > Geodermatophilus > Geodermatophilus siccatus. The sequence continues at coordinate 516,306 of NZ_FNHE01000002.1, forward strand.
GGTTGCGGTACCACTCCGCCCGACCGTCCCGCAGCCGGACGCCGTGCACCATGCCGGGACCCACGAACCAGTGCTGGACCGGGTCGTCGAGGCCGAGGGGGTTGGGCCCGTTGCGCAGGTACCGCCCGTGCAGCTCGGGAGGGAGGGTCCCGGTCACCGGCAGGTCGAACGCGGTGACCTCCTCCGTGACCGGCGCGAACGGCCCCTCCAGGAACCGGCCGGCGTCCAGCATCGGGTGGTCGGGCATCGCGGTCCCCCCGGCGGTCGTCGGCCTCGATCCGTGTCGTCGCCCTGCACCCGGGAGTGTGGCCCTCCGGCGTCGCGCGGGAAAGCCGGCGGCGCCGGCCTCAGCCGTCCGCCGGCGGGACTCGTCGGCGACCCCGGCGCCGATCTCCCGGCCGTCGTCCACCGGGTCGCGGAAGTGCACCCCGAGCCGGACCCGCGCGTCGGCGACGTCGTCCAGCCAGGCCCCCGCGTCGTCGTGGACCCGGGTGGTGTTCGTGACGGTGCTGCGGATCGCCCGTCCAGCTGCCCGGGACCGAACGGCTCCTCGGGGTCCCGCCGACGGCCGAGCTGACGCAGCCGTGTCCGCCGGGGCTCTCCGGGTGGGGCGGAGCCGACCGCAGCGAGGTCCACGCCGGGTCGGCCGCGGTGGCGTCGTTGCCGTCCCGGTCGGCGTGCCGGCGACGAGGAGCAGCGCTGCGGCCACGATCGCCTGGCGCTGCGCGGTGCGGGTCCTGGTCATGGCGGCTCTCCTGACCTCCCGGCTCCCTCCCGCCGTCCGGGCTGGGCAGTGTCCACGGGGTGCCCGACGTGCCGCCGTCCCCCGCCACCCGGGGTCCCCTCCCCGGGCCCGGCGGCGGTCGTGGGAGCCGGACCGGACGCTGTTCCGGTGGCTGCGCCAGGGACAGGGCCCCGTGCCCCCCGCCCGCGACGTCCCCGGCGAGGTCCGGTCAGGTGATGATCGGGTCGACGTCCCGCGTGCAGAACATGCACACCGTCGCGTCCACCGGGATGAAGCTCTTGCAGTGGTCGCACTCCCGGCTGCCCTGCGCGCCGGCGGTCTCCCGGCCGGTGGCGCGCCGGACGGCCTGGACGAGGAACATGATCGTGAGGGCCAGCAGCAGGAACGAGACCAGCGCCGTCAGGAACGACCCGTAGCGGATCTCCGCGCCGTTCACCGTCAGCACGAGGGCGTCGAAGTTGGGCTCGCCGAAGATCGCGGCGACGAGCGGCAGGATGACGTCGCCCACCAGTGACTCGACGACCGTCGCGAACGCCGCCCCGATCGCCAGGCCCACGGCCAGGTCGATGAGGCTGCCGGAGAAGGCGAAGTTGCGGAAGTTGGTGAGCAGCGTGCGCACGTGTCCTCCTGCTGATGTGGGCGCCGGAGCCCGGGGCTGACGGGCCCGGAGGCCCGGACCCGTCACTTCCCACCGCGCGCGGCGCTACTCGCCGCCGGACCGTTCCCGCGGACCACGACCGGCACCGCACGCGACAGGGGCCGGCCGGGAACTCCCGGCCGGCCCCTGCGCGGCGACGGTCAGAAGGCGGGGATGACCGCGCCCTCGTAGGTGTCCTCGATGAACTGACGCACCTCGGCGGAGTGCAGCAACCCCTCGAGCTGCTGGATCCGCTCGTCGTCCTCGGTGCCGGTCCGCACGACCAGCAGGTTGGCGTTGGGGTTGCCCTCGGCCGACTCCAGCGCGAGGGCGTCCTCGGCCGGGACGAGGTCGGCCTCGATGGCGTAGTTGCCGTTGATCACCGCGATGTCGACGTCGGCCAGCGACCGGGGCACCTGCGCGGCCTCGACCTCGGAGATCTTCAGGTCCTTCGGGTTGTCCTGGACGTCCATCGACGTCGGCGCCGCGTCGCCGGTGTCGGCCAGGGTGATCAGCCCGTTGGCCTCGAGCAGCCGCAGCGCCCGGGCGGCGTTGGTGGGGTCGTTCGGGATCGCCACGGTCGCGCCGTCGGGGAGGGCCGCGAGGTCGGTCAGCGACTGCGAGTAGATGCCCAGGGGCTCGATGTGCACCGGGGCCAGCGGGGTGAAGTCGTAGCCGGCGCTGGCCTCCTGCTCCTCCAGGTACGGGATGGTCTGGAAGTAGTTGGCGTCCAGGGACCCGTCGTCCAGCGCGACGTTGGGCTGCACGTAGTCGGTGAACTCGACGATGTCGAGGTCCAGGCCGGCGTCCGCGGCCAGGTTCTCGTCGACGAAGCGCAGGATCTCGGCGTGCGGCACCGGGGACGCGCCCACCCGCAGCGGCTCGTCGGCCGCGGACAGCTCGGCCTCGCCACCGCCGCAGGCGGCCAGGAGGGCGGTCGCCGCGGACGCGGCCAGGAGCGAGGTGAGACGACGGGAACGCATGACGGGGGTCCTCCTCGGACGTGGTGGGGGCGGTGGCCGGCCGGCCACCGCAGGGTCAGACGTGCGCCAGCCGGCGCGCCCAGTGGTCGCCGGCCCACTGCAGGGCCTGCACGATCCCGAGCAGCAGGACGACGGTCAGCAGGGTGATGTCGGTCCGGAACTGCTGGTAGCCGAAGCGGATGGCGAAGTCGCCGAGCCCGCCACCGCCGACGGCGCCGGCCATCGCCGAGTAGCTGATGAGCGCGACGACGGTGACCGTGATCCCGGCGATGAGCGAGGGCCGCGCCTCGGGCAGCAGCACGGTGCGGACGACGTCCCGGCGGCGCGCGCCCATGGACATCGCCGCCTCGACCTTCCCGGGCGCGACCTCCCGGAGACTGGTCTCCACCAGGCGGGCGAGGAAGGGGACGGCGCCGATCGTCAGCGGCACGATGGCCGCCGTCGAGCCGATCGTCGTCCCGACGATGCCACGGGTGACCGGCGCGACCAGGAACAGCAGGATGATGAACGGCAGCGAGCGGCCGAGGTTGACCACCAGCCCCAGGAACCGGTTGAGCAGCGGCTGCGGGGTCAGCGCGCCGGGGGCGGTGACGGTCAGCAGGATCCCGAGCGGGATGCCGAGCAGCACGGTGAGCAGGGCCGAGACCCCGACCATGTACAGCGTCTCACCGGTCGCCTCGACCAGCTGCGGCCAGACGCGGGTCCAGTCGCTCATCGGCCCGCACCCGTCGCCGCCACCGCGTCGGTGTCCCGGGGTACCGCCTCGATGAGGACGCCGTCGTCGCGCAGACCGCGCAGCGCCCCGTCCAGCCGGCTCAGGTCGCCGGTGGCCCGCAGCAGCAACCGGCCGTAGCGGCCCCCGGCGACGGTCTCCACCGAACCGCCGGCGACCTCCACCGCGAGCCCCAGCTGCCCGATCAGGGTCTGCAGGACGACGGTCTCGGGCGTGCGGTCGGTGACGGTCACCCGGAGGAGGACCCCGCTGTGGCCGGCGCCGGCGTCGGCGAGCGGCGCGGGCAGCAGGGCGTCGCTCAGCGGCGAGTGCTCCCGGGTCAGGACCTCCGAGAGCCGGCCGCTGTCCACGACGCGGCCCCGCTCGAGGAGGACGGCGCTGTCGCACACGGCCTTGACCACCGCCATCTCGTGGGTGATGAGCAGCACGGTCAGGCCGAGCTCGGAGCGCACCCGGCGCAGGAGCTCCAGCACGCCGGTGGTGCTGGCCTGGTCCAGGGCGGAGGTCGCCTCGTCGCAGAGCAGCACCTTCGGGCGGACGGCCAGGGCCCGGGCGATCGCCACCCGCTGCTTCTGCCCGCCGGAGAGCTGCCCGGGGTGCGCGTCGGCCCGCTCCCCCAGCCCGACCAGGTCCAGCAGCTCGACGGCCCGGCGGCGGCGCTCGGCCCGGCCGACGCCGGCCAGCTCGAGCGGGTGCTCGACGTTGCCGGCCGCGGTCCGCGAGTCGAGGAGCTCGAAGTGCTGGAAGACCATCCCGATGGAGCGGCGGGCCTGCCGCACCTGGTCGTCCGGCAGGTCGGTGAGCACCCGGCCGTCGACGGTCACCGACCCCGACGTGGGCCGCTCCAGCAGGTTGACCAGGCGCACCAGGGTGCTCTTGCCCGACCCGCTCGGGCCGACCACGCCGGCGAACTCACCGGCCTCGACCTGCAGGGTGACGCCGTCGACGGCGACGACCTCCCCGGACCGCCTCCGGGCGGGGAAGACCTTGCGGACGTCGTGCAGATCTATCACGGGCGGGCAGTCCTCGGAGGTGAGCAGGCGGGAACGGGATCCGGACGGCGGCGGTCGACGGGCAGCCCCGGGCAGGGCCGCACGACGGCCGGACGGCGTCCGGGGCGGCGCGGGGAACGACGCGCCAGCGGCTGTGTGCCCCGGACGGCGGGGCGGCTACCGCGACGCGGCCCGGGTGGTCAGCGACACAGGGCCGCGGCGGTGCGGCACAGGTCGACGTGCCGGCGGGCCCACGTGGGCGCTGGGCCTGTCATCGCGTCCTCCATCGGTCCTGGCAGTAGCACCCTCGTCCGCCGGGGCGGGGGGTTGCTGCGGCGTCGTCGAGCCAGGTCTCTCGGCCGCTCCGGATGGCGTTGCCCATCGACTCTACTGAGCCGACCGGCCCGACCGACACGCCGGACCTGCGACCTCGCCCACAGGCGGCGGGTCCGGCAGCACCCCGGGAGTCCCCCCGGTCGCGCGGCCGACCACGACCGGCGGGCGCGAGCGGATCCCGGCCGCACGCCGCGGATTGCCGTACGCCGAGGTCAGGAGCACCGTGGCGCTCGACACCTCCCACCGCACGGACCCCGGAGGCCGCGGTGCACCTGACCCCCCGCGAGCAGGAACGCCTGCTGCTCTTCAGCGCCGCCGAACTCGCCCGCCGGCGGCTGACCCGGGGCGCGCGCCTGGGCGCGACCGAGGCGATCGCCCTGGTCTGCGACGAGGTCCTGGAGATGGCCTGGGACGGGCTGCCGCTCCACGAGGTCGTCCGGCGGGCCCGGAGCGTGGTCGCGGCCGACCAGGTGCTGCCCGGGGTCGCCACCACGGTGCCCAGCGTGCAGGTGGAGGCGCTGTTCCCCCACGGCACGTCCCTGGTGCACGTGCCCGAGCCCTTCGGCCCGGCCGACCCGACCGGTCCGGGCGCCGTCCTCGCGCAGGACGGCGACGTCGAGCTGGCGCCGGGCCGGCTCCGGCGCACGGTCGAGGTCACCAACCGCAGCGACCGCTCCGTGTGGATCTCCTCGCACTTCCCCCTGGAGGAGGTCAACCCGGCGGTCGAGCTCGACCGCGACGCGGTGCGTGGCTTCCGGCTCGACCTGCCGGCCGGGGTCAGCCGGGAGTTCCCGCCGGGCACCACCTCCGTCGTGCCCGTGGTGGCCCGCGGAGGTCAGCGGTGAGCCGCATCTCCCACGCCCGCTACGCCGGCCTCTACGGCCCCACCACCGGTGACCTGCTGCGCCTGGGCGACACCGACCTGTGGGTGCGCATCGAGGCCGACGACACCGAGCCCGGCGACGAGCTGCTCGGCGGCTGCGGCAAGACGGCCCGGGACGGGCTGCTCGTGACCGACCGCGCCCCCGGGGACAGCGCCCTGGACATGGTGGTGCTCGGCGTCGTGGTCGTCGACCCGCTGCTCGGGGTGCGCAAGACCAGCATCGGCGTCAAGGACGGCCGCATCGTCGGGATCGGCCGGGCCGGCAACCCGGACACCACCGACGGCGTCGAGCTGGTCGTCGACTCGCACACGGCGATGATCACCGGGGAGGGCCTCATCGCCACCCCGGGCGTCGTCGACTCCCACGTGCACCTGTCCAGCCCCGAGATCGCCCCCGCGGCCCTCGCCGCCGGGGTGACCTCGCTGGTGGGCATGGGCATCGGCGGTGTGTGGGACGTCGGCGCCAACCCCGCCGCGAACCTGCACACGCTCATCGAGGGGTGGCGGGACACCCCGCTCAACGCGGCCTTCCTCGCCCGGGGGTCCACGTCGTCCACCGAGCTGCTCGAGCGTGCCGTCCTCGCCGGGGCCGGAGGGTTCAAGATCCACGAGGACTGGGGCGCGACCCCGCGCATCGTGGACACCTGCCTCGGCGTGGCCGACGACGTGGACCTGCCCGTGGCCCTGCACACGGACACCCTCAACGAGTCCGGCGCCCTCGCCGACACGTTGTCGGCCACCCGCGGCCGGACGGTGCACGCCTACCACGTCGAGGGCGGTGGTGGGCACGCCGACCTGCTGCAGGTGGTGGGCGAGGCGCACGTCCTGACCTCCTCGACCACGCCGACGCTGCCGCTGACCGTCGCGACGGTCGACGAGCTGCTGCCCATGACGCTGACCGTCCACCGCGGGTCCCGCGGCATCGACAGCGACGTCTCCATCGCCACGAGCCGCGTGCGCGAGCACGGCATCGCCGCGGAGAACGCCCTGCACGACCTGGGCGCCATCAGCATCGTGAACTCCGACTCGATGGGCATGGGCCGGATCGCGGAGACCGCCCGGCGCACCTGGCAGCTGGCCCACGTGCAGGCGCACCTGGCCGGTCAGGCCGGGCCGGGGCACGTCAACAACGAGCGGGTGCTCCGCTACCTGGCCAAGACCACCGTCAACCCGGCCATCGCCCACGGCATGGCGCACGAGGTGGGCTCCCTGACGCCCGGGCGGCTCGCGGACGTCGTGCTGTGGCACCCGGCCACCTTCGGGACCGCACCGGAGCTGGTCCTCAAGTCCGGCTTCGTCGCGTGGGGGACCTCGGGGTCCGGCTCGGGCTCCACCCGGCTGACCCAGCCGCGCGTGCTGCGGCCGTACTTCGGCGGCCTCGGGGCCGCGCCGCGCCGGCTCTCGCGGGTGTTCGTCTCCGAGCAGTGCCTCGCGGACGCCGACGCACGCAGGGCGCTGCCCGAGGGCGTGCGCTACGCCGCCATCCGCGCGAGCCGGGGCCTGACCAGCGCGGACATGGTCGCCAACACCGCCCTGCCCGCGGTGGCCGTGCCGACGGAGCCGGGTCCCGTCCTCGTGGACGGGCGTCCCGTGCCCGTGCACCGCGTGACCGACCTGCCCCTCACCCGCCTGCACCACCTGGCCTGAACGGAGCGACCGTGCTGGACATGCTGCTACGGGACGTCCGCGTGCACACCGTCGACGACGCCCGACCGACGGCGTCGGCGATCGGCGTCCTCGGCGGTCGGGTCGTGGGCCTGGACGAGGAGGTCGTGGACCTGCCCGCCCGGACGGTCGTCGAGGGCCAGGGTGCCGTGGTGGTCCCCGGCTTCGGGGACGCGCACAACCACATGGCCTGGTTCGGCCAGTCGCTGGGCGAGATCGACCTGTCCGCGACGACCAGCCTGGCCGGCGTCGAGGAGGCCGTGGCCCGGGACGCCGCACGCCTCCCCGCGGACGCGTGGGTCGTCGGCTCCGGCTACGACGACACGGTCATGGGCGCCCACCCCGACCGCTCCCTGCTGGACCGGGCCGGCGGTGGCCGCCCGGTGTGGCTGAAGCACCGCTCGGGCCACATGAGCGCGGTGAGCAGCGAGGTGCTGCGACGCTGCGGTGTCCTGGACGGCCGCGCCGAGGAGCCGGAGGGCGGTGTCGTCGTCCGCGACGGGTCCGGCGAGCCCACGGGGCTGCTCCAGGAGCGCGCGCAGGCGCTCGTCGACGACCTGGTGAAGCCGTACCCGGTGGAGGAGGTGGCGACGGCGCTCGGCCGGGCGAGCGAGGTCTACGCCGCGGAGGGGCTGACCCACGTCGTCGAGGCCGGCATCGGCCTGGGCCTGCTGGGCCGCACGCCGGTGGAGGCGGCCGCCTACCAGGTCGCCCGGGACCGGGGGTTGCTGCGCACCCGCGTCGAGCTGATGGTCGCCGGCGACACCCTGCACCGCCTCCGGGCGCACCCCGCCGACGGCATCGACGTGGGGCTCGACCTCGGGCTGCGCACCGGTTTCGGCGACGACCGGCTGCGGCTGGGGCCCATGAAGATCTGGCTGGACGGGTCGTTGATCGGGCGCACGGCCGCGCTGTCCGAACCCTTCTGCGACCACGGGACCGCGGTGTTCCAGGACGATCCGGACGTCATGCGCCGCCTCGTCGTCGACGCGCACCGCGCCGGGTGGCGGGTGGCCGCGCACGCCATCGGCGACGACGCCGTGGAGCTGGCGCTGGACGCGTTCGCCGAGGCGGCCCGGGTGCACCCGCGCGCCGACGTCCGCCACCGCGTCGAGCACGCCGGCCTGGTCCGTCCGGACCAGCTCGCCCGCTTCGGCGAGCTGGGCGTGGTACCCGTCCCGCAGCCGCGCTTCCTGTACGCGATCGGGGACACCATGGCCGCCGCGGTGGGGCCCCGGCGCGTGGACTGGCTCTACCGGCACCGCTCGTTCCTGGACGCCGGACTGCGGGTGCCCGGCAGCTCCGACCGGCCGGTCGCCCCCGGTGCCCCGCTGCTCGGCATGCAGTCCATGGTCGAGCGCCTGTCGTCCGGCGGGGTCCTGTTGGGGGCGGACGAGCGGGTGAGCGCCGCCCAGGCGCTGCGGGCCTACACCCTGGACGAGGCCTGGGCCAGCCACGACGAGCAGACCCGTGGCAGCCTCGCCCGCGGCAAGCTCGCCGACCTGGTGCTGCTGGACGACGACCCGCTGCGCGTCGATGCCGACCGGATCGGCGCCATCGGCGTCCTGGCGACGCTGCTCGCCGGGGCGCCCGTGCACGACACCGGCCTGTTCGCGGGCCGGGACCTCCCGGCACCGACCACCACACCCGAGGGAGCGCAGGCATGACCGACCCGACCGCCTCGTCACCGGGCACGGCGAGGACCTCCGCCACCGTGGGCGCGCCCGTCCACGTCAGCGCCCAGGACGCCCGCCGCGTCGCCTTCGCGGCCTTCGTCGGCACGGCCCTCGAGTGGTACGACTACTTCCTGTTCGGCACCGCCGCCGCCCTGGTCTTCAACCGGCTGTACTTCAGCACGCTGGACCCCGCGGCGGCGACGCTGGCGTCCTTCGCCACCTTCGGCGTCGGCTTCGTCGCCCGCCCCGTGGGCGCGGTCGTCTTCGGCGCCGTCGGCGACCGCATCGGCCGCCGTCCCGCCCTGCTGATCACGGTCGTCCTGATCGGCGCGGCGACCGGCCTGATCGGTCTGCTGCCGGACTACACCGCCATCGGCGTCGCCGCGCCGACCCTGCTGGTGCTGCTGCGCCTCGCGCAGGGCGTGGCCGTCGGCGGCGAGTGGGGCGGCGCGGTCACCCTGGCCGTCGAGCACGCCCCGCCGGACCAGCGCGGCCGCTACGCCGCGCTGCCGCAGCTCGGCTCCCCGGTGGGCACGCTGATGTCATCGGGGGCGTTCGCCCTGGTCCTGCTGCTGACCGACGCCACGTTCGACTCGTGGGGGTGGCGCCTGCCCTTCCTCGCGGCCTTCCCCCTGCTCGTCGTCGCCTTCTACATCCGCCGCCGCGTCGAGGAGTCGCCGGTCTTCGACCAGATGCTCGCCCAGGAGGCCGACCGGCCCAAGATCCCGGCCGGTGAGGTCTTCACCCACGCCTGGGTCCGCCTGGTCGTCGCCATCGCCGCGGCGTTCCTCGGCGTCGGCGGGTTCTACGTGCTGACCACGTTCGCGATCAGCTACGGCGTCGACACCCTGGGCCTGTCCCGCAGCCTCATGGTCAACGCCACGCTGGTGGCCGCCGTGGTTGAGATGGCCGTCATCGTCCTGTTCGGGCGGATCGCCGACCGGCTCGGCCCGGGGCGGGTGACGCTCTGGGGCGGGCTGGCCAGCGCGGTCCTGGCGCTACCGGTCTTCGCCCTGCTGACGACGCGCTCGCCCGTCGCCGTCGTGCTCGCCATCTCGGTCGGGATCGCCGCGCTCTCCGTGGCGTACGCCGTCACCGGGGCCCTGCTGGCCGAGCTGTTCCCCGCCCGGTACCGCTACAGCGGGGTGGCACTGGCCTACAACATCGCGGGCGCGCTCAGCGGGTTCCTCCCCTTCATCGCGACCGCCATGACCAGCAGCATCGGCGACGACCCGTGGGTGCCCGCGACCCTGCTGATCGCCGTGTCGCTCGTCACCGCCGTCGGCGGGTTCGTGGGTGAGCGCATGCGCGTGCGCGACGAGGTGGTCGTGGACTGAGATCCGTCGCCCGACGGTGGCGGGAGCGGGCGGGTCGGCTGCACGTGCGGCTGCCGGTGGAGGCGCTGGGCCGCCGTCCACGGGCAGGGACCACGCCGGTGAGCCAGCCGGCCACGTCGCTGGCCAGGAACCGCACCGGCGGCGCGACGTCCTCGGCGGGGAACGCCGCGGCGCGCTCGGCCGGGCACCCCTCCAGCGGCTGCTCGAGGCGGTCCTCCCGGCGGCCGGTGACCGCGACCGCCCTGTGCCCCGCGGCCGGCTGCTGCAGCCGTGTCACACCCAGCGCCTAGCCTCGGAGCGTGGGGTTCACCGTTCCCGACGCGCACCTGCTGGCGCTGCACGCGCACCAGGGCCAGGTCGACAAGCAGGGCCGCGACTACTACCTCGCCCACCTGCGGCCGATCGCCGAGGCCCTGCGCCCCCACGGTCCGCACGCCGAGATGGCCGGCGCGCTGCACGACATCGTCGAGGACACCCGCGACCACCCCGACCCCACCCGGCGCTACGACCTCGACCGCCTCCGCTCCCTCGGCGTCCCGGAGGTCGTGGTCGAGGCGATCGACGCGGTCACCCGGCGCCCCGGCGAGCCCTACATCGCCGGCCTGATCCGCCGGGCCGCGGCGCACCCGCTCGGCCGGCTGGTCAAGCTGGCCGACAACGCGCACAACCTCGCCTCGAACGCCGAGCTGGCGCGGGTCGACCCCGACAAGGCGCGCAGTCTGCGCGAGGGCCGCTACCGCCCGGCCCGCCGGATCCTGCTGGCCGCCGAGGCCGCCGACACCCGCTCCGGACGCCGCGTCCTCGTCTGACCCGGTCCGCCACCTCGCAGGGTCCCGCGCCGAGCCCGCGAGGCGTGGGGGGAGAGGTGGCCCCCTTCAGCGGTGGAAGAACAGCCGGATGGCGGTGCCCGCCGGGTGGGAGTCGACGGCCGCGTCGTCGGCCAGGCTCCACGCCAGCCACATGCCCCGGCCGCCGTCGGGGCCCACGGGAGGCGGGACGTAGCCGAGGGTCTCGTCCGGCAGCCCCGGCCCGGAGTCGGCGACCTCGACGACGAGGGTGTCCCCGTCGGTCCAGGACGACACCTCGGCGAAGGCCGCCACGCGCAGCGCGTTGACCACCAGTTCGTGGGCGGCCTGGACGACGTCGCCGACACGCGCCGGCCACCAGCCGAGCGCCGCTGCCGACACGGTGCGGCGCGCCTCCCGAGGCGTCGTCAGCACCGCGACGGACGCGCGCGCCGGCCGCTGGGCCCAGACCGGGTGCACCGACCGGATGAACTGCTCCGGGCCCTCGTAGGCCGGCTCCGGGACCGGAGCGGAGCCACCCCAGGTGAGCGGGTGGGTGCGCGCCACCGCGTCGAGGACCGACGCCGGGAGCCGCTGCCGGTCGTGCAGGCACAGGCTGTAGTAGGGCAGGTCGGCGTAGCAGCGGTTGGCGACGGCCTCGAACCGGCTCCACTCCCGCCCGTCGTCGCGGGCCAGCCAGGTCGGCTCCGCGGCGAGCCGCCAGGTCGGCGCCACGGCCTGCAGGGCGCGGAGGTCGCGGTCGTAGGCGTGCAGGGTGCGGTGCCCGCCCTGCCACCAGGTCTCCGCGGCGGCGAAGGTCGCCAGGCGGCGCACGTCCGCGCCGAGCTCCTGGGTGAGCAGCGTCCGGACCCGCTCGCCGGCGACGACGAGCACCGGCTCCCCGCGGGACAACCCCTCCACCGCGAACGGGACGACCCGGTCGACGAGCTCCTGGTCGGCGCTGAACGCGAAGGCCTCGTGGGCGAAGCTCCTCCCGTCCCAGTCGCCGGTCGGGCGGACTCGGCTCACGCCGGCACCGTCTCCCCGCCGTCCAGGCCGAACAGCCCCAGACAGCGGACGGCGGTCCGGGGGGCCCGCACCAGCCGCAGCTGCACGTCGGCTGCGCGGAGCACCTGGGCGGCCCGGGCCAGCGCGCGGGCGCCCGCGACGTCCAGGAACCGGAGGTCCGACAGGTCGAGCACGACCTCACCAGGGGTGCCGCGGGCGACGTCGACGAGCGCGCGGACGAGACCGTCGGCCTGGGTGACGTCGACCTCGCCGTGCAGCGACAGCGCCCGGCCCCGCCCGGACAGGTGGGCGAGGGGCTCCTCCTCGCCGCAGTGCTGGTCGGGGTGCAGGAGGGTCACCGGTCCGAGGACCTCCGCCCCCAGCGACGCCTCGTACAGGCAGAGCGCGGTCATGGCGACGCTGCCCATCAGGGCGTCGGCCAGCTGCTCGTAGACGTGCAGCCGTGTCCGGCCGTCGTCCCCGCCGCGGACCAGCGGGGTGACGTCGGCGGCGACCCTGAGGCCGGTGCGTCCGCGCGCCAGGGCCGCATCGACCAGGCTCCGGTACGCCGCCACCTGCTCGGCCGGGGAGAGCTGCTCGCCGGAGGCGTACACCTCGGCGGTGCTGCGCACCTCCAGCTGCCCACTGGCGAGCATCTCGTCCCGGCCCGGCAGCGGTGCCAGGGCCCGCAGCAGCTCCGGTCGCGACGCCCCGACGAGCAGCAGGTGCTCGCCGAGCCGTCGTCCCTCGTCGAGGAAGGGCAGGACGGCGGCCCTGAAGTCCGCGGCGTCGACGAACGTCCAGCAGACGTGGTCGCCGGGGCGCAGACCCATCGGGGCGTCCAGCCTCCGCAGGGCGCTCACGTCGGCGACGTTACCGCCGGGTCCGCTCGTACGGGAGGGGCCGGCCGTCACAGACCCGGCGCACGGGCCGGGGCGGGAGGTCCGACGCCGGCCCGGCGGGCGCGGACCCGCGGCCGTCGCAGGGGGTGCCCGGCACCGAGGAGACGGGCTACCGTCGGAGGGCCTGTGACCCAGCTCACAACGGAGGCACCGTGACGACGACCCCGCCCCGTCCGCGCACATCCGGCCGGCCGCGCCCGGCAGCCGAGGACCGGCTCGCGCCGGAGGATCCCGGCACGCCGGCTCCGGTGGAGGGCGGCGAGCCCGTCGGCCTCCCCTCTCCGCGGGGCATGGCCCGGGGTCTGGTCGCCACGTTCACCCAGCCCCGGCCGATGGCGCGGGAGGCCGTCCGGCTCGGGCGGGACACCGTGCGCATCCTCCGGGGCACCGCCGACGTCGCGCCCTCCCCGAAGGACAAGCGGTTCGCCGACCCCGCCTGGTCTCTGCACCCCGGGTACCGCCGGCTCGCCCAGTCCTACGTGGCGGCCGCGTCGTCGCTGGGCCGCCTGGTGGAGGACTTCGAGGCCGGCGGCGCCGACTGGCGCGAGGTCGAGCAGGTGCGCTTCGTGCTCAACGCCCTCACCAGCGCCATGGCGCCGACGAACACCCTGCTGGGCAACCCGGCCGCGCTCAAGCGGGCCTTCGACACCGCCGGGGTCAGCGTCGTCCGCGGGTTCCGGAACATGCTCCACGACCTCGTGCGCAACGGCGGGCTGCCCCGCCAGGTGGACCGCAGCGCCTTCACCGTGGGCGAGGACCTCGGCATCACCCCGGGCGCCGTCGTCCACCGGGACGAGGTCATCGAGGTGATCCAGTACACCCCCTCGACGCCGCGCGTCCGGCAACGGCCCCTGGTGATCGTGCCGCCGCCCATCGGGCGCTTCTACTTCCTCGACCTGCGACCGGGGCGCAGCCTCGTCGAGTACGCGGTGAGCCGGGGCCTGCAGGTCTTCATGATCAGCTGGCGCAACCCGACGAGGGAGCAGTCCGAGTGGGGCCTGGACGAGTACGCGCAGGGCGTCCTCACGGCCGTCGACGTGGCCCGTGAGGTCACCGGCTCCCCCGACGCCACCACCCTGGGCCTGTGCGCCGGCGGCCAGGTGATGACGACGGCGCTCAACCACCTCGCCGCCACCGGCGACGACCGGGTGCACGCCGCCGGCTACGCGGTGACCCTGCTCGACTTCTCCAGCCAGGCTCCGCTCGGCGCCTTCTCCGGCCCGCGGATGCTGGAGGTCGCCCGGCGCAACTCCAGCCGGCGCGGCGTCATCACCGCCCGCCAGATGGGGTCGATGTTCACCTGGATGCGCCCGGACGACCTGATCTTCAACTACCTGGTGCAGCAGTGGCTCATGGGCGAGGACCCGCCCGCGTTCGACGTCCTCGCCTGGAACGCGGACGGGACGAACCTGCCCGCTCGGCTGCACGAGCAGTTCCTCGACATCTTCGGCAACAACGCCCTGGTCAAGCCAGGGGCGCTGCGGGTCCTGGGGACGCCGGTCCACCTGAGCCGGATCACCCTCCCCACGTTCGTCACCGGGGCGCTCACCGACCACATCACCCCCTGGTACGGCTGCTACCGGACCACCCAGCTGCTGTCGGGGCCGAGCACCTTCGTGCTCAGCTCCAGCGGCCACATCCAGAGCCTGGTCAACCCCCCGGGCAACCCCAGGGCCAAGTACTGGACCGGCGGGGCGCCCGGCCCGGACCCGCACGCCTGGCGCGCGGCGGCCGAGGAGCACACCGGCAGCTGGTGGGAACCGTGGTCGGAGTGGGCGATCGAGCGCTCCGGCGACGAGGTGCCCGCACCGGAGACGCTGGGCAGCGCGCAGCACCCGGTCCTGGAGCCGGCGCCCGGCTCCTACGTCCGGGACCGGGTGCCGGCCCGGGCCTAGCGGCGGTCAGCGCCCCGGTCCGGCAGCGGGCCGGGCCGGGGCGCCGACCGGCCGCCGCCGGACGCGGTGCTAGCGGTGGCGGGGTTCGCGGGCGACGAGGGCCTGCAGCTCCGCGCGCATCACCTCGGGGTACTGCAGCGGCACGAAATGGGTGCCCGCCAGCGTGCGGAGCCGGGCGCCGGGCACCGCCTCGGCCGCCGTCCGGACGTCGACCGGGTCGACCAGGGTGTCGTAGCGGCCGGCCACGAACGTGACCGGGCAGCTCACCCCGGCGACGTCCAGCGGCGCGTGCTCGGCGACGGCCAGGGCCAGGTGCCGGTACCAGCGCCAGTCGTGCCGCGAGAACTCGTGCAGCACGTGGTACAGCGCGGCCGGGTGGGTGGCCTCCCGCGCGGGCCCGGTGAACCCGGCCGGCGTCAGCAGCTCGTGCCACGGCGGCAGGCTGGCCACGACCACCGGCAGCAGCGGACCCACGACCGGCAGCAGCCGGCTGCTCAGCCGGCCTGCCGGCGCCCGCAGCCGCCGCGGCAGGCCGTAGGGGGCGAACATCGCCGAGAAGCTCCCGCCCGGCACGCCGGCGACAGCGAGCAGCGACCGGACGCGCGAGGACTGCTCCAGCGCCAGCTCGAAGGCCACGTTGACCCCGAGCGACCAGCCGACCACCGTCGCCGACGGCATGTCGAAGGCGTCGAGGACGGCGCGGGCGTCGTCGGCGTGGTCCTCGACCCGCACCCGGCTGCGGTCGGCCGGCCGCTCGGAGCCGGCCAGACCGCGGTGTGCCCAGGTGACGACCCGGAAGCCGCTGTCCCGCTCGACCACCCGGGGCCAGGCCGCCGGCGGCGCGCCCAGACCGTTGCACAGCAGGACCGGGACGCCGTCCCCGCCGTTGGTCCAGGCGCGCAGCCGCGTGCCGTCCGCGGCCCGCACCGTCGTGTGGCCTCCCTGCAGGGGCCCGCCGCGAGCCTGCGAGTGGCGGGGGGCAGGGAGGTCCTCCATCAGGTGAAGGCCTCCCGCATCCCCTCCGAGGCCGACCCGGGCTGCGTCTCGTCGGCCGGCGCCGGGGCGGGCATCTCGGCACCGTGCTCGTGCGGCGCGGACGAGCCCTGGACGGCGACCACCGCCGGGTCGACCCGCATCACGGCGTACCCGGCCACCGCGCCCGCACCGAACCCCGGCGCGAAGACCCGCACCGGCTCGGTGACCACCCCGTCGCGCACGGCGTCGTGGATGGCCAGCGGGATGCTCGCCGAGGAGGTGTTGCCGACCTTCTCGATGTTGAAGTAGAGCTGGTCGGCGGTCAGCCCGGCCCGCTCGGCCAGGCCGATCACCATCGTCTTGTTCGCCTGGTGCGGCACGATCAGGTCGATGGCGTCCATCAGCGACCCGTCCCGGCCGTCCGGGGCGGGCAGCTGCCCCAGCTCGTCGATCATCTGCGAGAGGTAGCGGCCCGCCAGCGCCTTCACCTGCGGGCCGAACACCGTGATGTTGTTGTCGAACTCGGGGTTCGGCCAGAGGATCGAGTTCACCTCGCTGGCCGGGCCGCTGGCGTAGGTCTTCATGTAGTCGATGTCGCCCTCGGTCCCCTCGGGGGCCGGGCCGACGACCAGCGCCGCCGCGCCGTCGCCGAAGATCATCCGCGACGTGCGGACGTTGCCGATCTTGTCGGAGAACTTCTCGACGCAGACGACGAGGACCGGCCGCTCGACCTCCTGCAGCATCCGCACGGCGTCGGCGACGCCGTAGGGCATGCCCGCGCAGGCGGCGATGATGTCGTAGGCCGCGTACACCTGGTGCATCCCGAGCTGGCCGCAGAGGTAGGTGGCCAGGGACGGGATGAGCCGGGAGCTGGTGCAGGTGCAGACCAGCACGGCGCCGATCTCCTCCGGCTGCCGCCCCGCCTTGTCCAGTGCGGCCTCGGCGGCCTCGAGGGCGAGGTCCTCCAGCGGGAGCGAGCTGTACTCGCGCTGCTCGATGCCGGTCTTGGACGAGATCTCGTCGGCGCTCATCGGCGACCAGTTGTAGGCGGTGTTGCGGATCAGGTCGTCGTTGCTGCACACCTGGTCGCCGTGCACCGCGGCCAGCGCCTCGATCCGCGGCTGCACTGAGAAGCGCTGCCGCACGTCGAGCTCGGGGTAGGGCCGCACCGGCGGCCGCGACTCCCGGGGTCCGGCGACGTGCCGGGGCTCGGCACCCGCGCGCAGCCGGCGCAGGAAGGCCCGCACCTCCTTGTCCCGCGGGTGGAAGGCGACCACGTAGTCGTCGTCCTTCAGGTCGTCGGCCCGGGCCAGCTCCATCTTCGACCGGTCCCAGGGGTACTGGTTGTGCAGCACCATCGCCCAGCGGTGCAGCGCCTCGAGCTCCGGCACGTCCTCGGAGACGTCGAGGATGTCGGTGTAGTCGTAGACCGGGTAGTCCGGGTCGTAGTCCGGCAGCCGGAAGGTCAGCGCGCCCGGCTGCTCCAGGAACTCCGCGACCGTCGGCTTGACCGCCGGCAGCGTCGAGGCGTGGTGCTTCCGGTGGCCGTAGACGTCGAACAGGATGTCGAAGATCCGGTCCTCGCAGCCCTCGTCCCACCGCGACGGCAGCTGCGGGTAGGCCTCCTCCACCGCGGCGATCTTGGTCTCGCCGTCCTCCCAGGGCTCCAGCACCGGGAGGAACACGTCCGAGCGCGACCGGGGGACGTCGGCCCAGCGGGTGGGCCGCTTGTCGTACATGGTGATCGAGAAGCGGTTGGCCCAGAACAGGTTCAGGGCCATGTCCCGCATCAGGTCGTACCGGGTGGCGTAGGCCCCGGTGCGCACCCGCTCGAGGATCTCGGTGCCGCTGGGGGCCTTGGTCTCGAAGTCCCGGCGGATGACGCTGTCGAGTTGTTCGAGCGTCTCCACGGTGGAGAAGTCCAGCTCGGGCATGATGTTCGACGGGAACACCATGCGGCCGTGCCGGTTCAGGACGAACGCGTTCACGGGAGTCCTCTCTGTGTCGGGCGGTTCAGCGGGCGGCGCGTTCCATCCCGCGCTCGACGGCGGCGATGAGACGGGGGCGCAGCTCCGCGGCGGGGATGATCGCGTGCACCGAGCCCATCCGGCGGGCCCGCTCGATGTCGTGGACGGCCTCGAACTCCGCGGCGACCTCGCCCAGCTTCTCCGACCGGACCGCGCTGCGGAGGGTCGCCAGCTGCGAGCGCAGGTGGGCCTGCTCGACGGAGTCGGCCGCGGCGATCGCGGCCTCCAGCTCCTGCACGCGGGGGTCGGCGGCGGTGCGCTTGTCGACCTCGCGGGAGAAGACCACCGCCGCGGCCGGCGCGCCGCCGATCACCGAGGCGTAGGAGCCCTCGACGGCCAGCACCTCCATGCCCTCGTTGAGGACGCCGGAGAAGACGACGAAGGCGCCGCCGTGGTAGCGGGAGACGACGCAGAACACGATCGGGCCGTCGAAGTTGGTGATCGCCCGGCCGATCTCCGCGCCGTACTCCAGCTGGATCTCCCGCAGCGACTCCGGTGAGCCGTCGAAGCCCGACAGGTTGGCCAGCACGACCAGCGGGCGGTTGCCGCTGGCGGCGTTGATGGCGCGCGCGGTCTTCTTCGACGACCGGGGGAACAGCGTCCCCGCCGTCCACTGGTCGGGCCCGTCGGCCGGGTGGCTGCCGCGCCGCGGGATCGGCCGCGACTCGACGCCGAGCACGGCCACCGGGTGCCCGCCGAGGTGCGCGTCGAGGACGACGGCGGTGTCGGCGTCGGCCATGCCGGCCCAGCGCTCGAGCACCGGGTGGTCCTGGTCGGTCACCGCCCGCATGACGGTCCGGATGTCGAAGGCCTTCTTGCGCTCGGGGTTCTTCTCGGCCGAGAAGACGTCCCCGACGGTGGTGAACTCGCTCGCCGGGTGGTCGTGCGGGTAGTCGCGGACGTCCCGGTCGCGCGGGTCGGAGGTCTCGGCCTGCCGGGGCCAGCGCTCCCCCGGTGCCCGGTAGGTGTGGTCGTAGTGCCGGAAGAGCACGTCGAGCGCGGCGGTGAGGTCGGGTGCCCAGTACTGGGCCTGCCCGTTGGGCCCCATCACCCGGTCGTAGCCGCCGATGCCGAAGTTGTCCTCGGCCGACACCCCGCCGGAGTAGTCCAGCGAGTGCTTGCCGGTGAGCACCATCGCGCTGTCCGGCGTCATGACCAGGATGCCCTTGGTGTGCATGAGCATCGTGGCCTCGGCGTTCCAGTACGGCTGGGCGCCGACGTTGATGCCGGTGACGACGACGTTGATCTCCCCGCCGGCCTGGGTGAACTCGATGATGCGGCGCAGCGCCCGGGAGACCCAGTCCATGTTCTCGGTGCCGCTGTCCATGGAGATGCGTGCGCCGGAGGAGAGCGCGAACCACTCCACCGGGATGCCGCGCTCCTCGGCCAGGTCCAGGGCGGCGACCACCCGGGCGCACTCGGGCTCGGCGACGGTGCCCAGGGCCTTGGTCGGGTCACCGAAGAGGGCCACCCGGGTCATGCCCTCGGGGTAGCGCTGTGTCGGCGTGGTGACCAGACCGACGACGATGCCCGCCTTGTTCTGGCCCCGCGGGCGCTCGACCGGGGCGAGCCGGCCGTCGGCGTCCAGGTCGTGCTCGACCCAGGAGCCCTCCGGCCCGGCCAGCAGCGGCGCCAGCTCGTACGGGTAGGGCGCGCCGCGGGCCCGCGAGCTGAGCACCTTGGCGGTGTAGTCGTCCAGCGGGCGGATCGGCTCGGTGGGCCGGTCGGTCACCTCCATGCGCAGCCCGGCGCCGGGCCGGAAGGAGAAGCGCAGCGCCACGTCGCGCGGCGGACCCGCGGCCTCCTGCAGCCGCGCGAACAGCACGATCTGGTCCAGGCCGGCGCCGATGGTCAGCGGCGCCGAGGTGCGGGCGAAGGTCGCGACCTCCGACAGCGGCACCTCGATCGAGGGCCAGGCGTAGAGGTAGACCCGGTTGTGCTCCAGGGGCCGCCGGGACCGCCGCAGCGACTGCGCCCGGCGCAGGCTGTCCAGGCAGGAGGTCAGCTGCCGCTCGACCGTGGGGAAGCCGACGATCTCGCCCGCCTCGTCCCGGAGGGGCGTGAGGTCGCGGACCTCGGCCATGGCGATGAACCGCTCGTCGTTCGGGTTCTCCTTGCCCGTGATGTGGAACAGGTAGGTGTCCTCGGCCGAGGGCACCCGCTCCCCGTCGAAGTTCTTCAGCCGCCACAGGTTGAGCCGCTGCGCGGTGAGCGGGTGCAGCCCGCGGACGACCCGCTCCTCGGCCAGCCGGCCGTCCTGCCCCGGCCGGAAGGTGACCGTCTCGACCTCGCCGTCCGGGGTGGAGACCGTGACGGTGACCCGGCGGCCGGTCCGCATCACCGGGGCGTCGTCGAGGACGCCCCGCAGGTGCTCGGACAGCTCGTCGGCGTCGGCCGGGCGGTCGGACCAGTTGACGTAGAGGTCCACCACGACCTGGGTCGGGTCGGCGACGCCGGCCAGCGCGCCGGCCACCGACCCCAGCGCCTCGGGCAGCCGCGCCGCGTCCGTCATCAGCGCCAGCAGGTGCAGCCGGGTGCCGTTCAGGTCGTACTCGGCGGTGACGCAGGTGTCCCCGTCGAGCAGGGTCGACCGGACGTCCTCGAGGCTGCGGCTGCGGTAGTAGCGCCGGGTGAGCACCTCGAGGACCGGGTCCGGGACCGACGTCGTGCGGTCGAAGCGCTGCGCCAGCAGGCGCACCAGCGGCTCGGGGCTGGCGACCAGCGCCTCCATCCGCCGCATGCTCTCCGTCGTGTCGCCGCGCGCCGCGGCCTCGTCGAGCTCGTCGAGCAGCCGCGCGGCCCGGTCGAGGACCTCCTGCCGGGCCGCCCGGACGACCGGCTCCTCGAAGTGCCGGTAGCGGACGGCGCGGGCCAGGTCCCCCAGCGAGGGATGGCGCAGCTGGGTGGCGACGACCAGCCGGTCGAGCACCTCCCCCACCTCGGCGCGCGCCGCCCCCTCGGGCAGCTCGGCGGTGAGCCAGCGGTCCAGCAGCGCCGAGACCGCGGGCAGCTGCTCGCCGACGCGCTGCTGGGCGAGGAACACCCGGTGCACCGCCTCGGTCAGCGCCGCGCTGGGCTCGAGGTCCTCGACGCCGTAGTGGGCCAGCGCCCGCCGCAGCCGGGCCCGGAAGGCCTCCGGCAGCCCCTCGCGCTCGGCGTCCAGGGAGTGCAGATAGGAATGGAAGTACTCCCGCGGGCTGTGGACCTGGGTGTCGGCCTCCTCCTCCGCGCTGGCCGGGCGGTTGCGGGAGAGCTCGGCGATGTCGGCGAAGGTGACCAGGACGTCGAGCTCGGCGTGCAGCAGCTGGGCGTCGTCGGCGGGCAGCTCGTCGCGGGCGGCGGCGTACTCGGCGACCAGCCGCTTGGCGTGCCGGCCGCTCACGTCGTAGCCGGTGACCAGCGCCCGCAACGCGGCGAGCCGGTCCAGCGCTCGCGCCCGCGGCTCGCCGTCCGGTGTCTCGTCGGCGCCGGGCAGCGTCACCCGCTCCCCGGTGGCCTCCTCGACGTCGCCGCCGGTCCGCTCCAGGGTCAGCAGCGGCGCGCCGGCGTCGACCTGGCTGTTGACCGCGGCCCGCACCTCGCGGACCCGGCCGGCGAACGGCGCCCGCACCGCCGTCTCCATCTTCATGCTCTCGAGGACGGCGATCGGCTGGCCGGCCTCCACCTCGTCGCCCACCCCCGCGCGGACGGCGACGACCACGGCGGGCGCGGGTGCGCGGACCACCCCGCCGACGTCGCGGCTCACGCGGTGGGTCTCCCCGTCGACCTCCACCAGGGAGGACCCGGGCGCCTCGGCGGCGACCACGGAGTACCGCCGTCCACCGGTGCTGAGCCGGCTCTCCAGCGGGCCGAGCCGGTCGACCCGGACGTCGACGACCCGGCCGTCGAGGCCGACCTGGTGACGGTCCCGGTCCACGGTGGCGACGGTCAGCCGGTACACCTGGCCGCGCATGCCGAGCTCGATGGTGCGGCCGACCTCGTGCGGTGCCCGTGGCCGGCCGCCGCGCGCCGACGCCAGGAAGGCCAGCCGCTCCTGCTCCTCCTCGGCCTCGGCCAGGTCGAGCGCCACCTGCACCAGCGCCACCCACGCGGTCTCGGACGGCCGGGGGGCGCCGGCGGTACCGGCGCGGTCCAGCCACCCGGTGTCGGCGGTGCCGGACACCACCTCGGGGCGGTCGAGCAGGTCCAGCAGGAAGGACTTGGTCGTGGTGCCGCCGCGCAGCACGACGGTGGTCTCCCGCAGCGCGCAGCGCAGCCGGGCGAGCGCCTCGGGACGGTCCCGGCCCCACGTGATCACCTTGGCGATCATCGAGTCGTACTGCGGCGGGATGACGTCGCCCTCGCTGATCCCGGTGTCCACGCGGACGCCGGGCCCGGTCGGCAGGCGCAGCAGCTCGACCTGGCCGGGTGCGGGAGCGAAGCCCTGCTCGGCGTCCTCGGCGGTGAGCCGCGCCTCGACGGCGTGGCCGATGGCCGGGGGCGGGTCGCCCTCGAGCCGGCCGCCGCCGGCCACGTGCAGCTGCAGCTTCACCAGGTCCAGGCCGGTGGTCGCCTCGGTGACCGGGTGTTCCACCTGCAGCCGGGTGTTGACCTCGAGGAACGTGGTGAGCTGCTCCTCGGGCTGGTAGAGGAACTCGACGGTGCCCGCGCCGACGTAGCCCGCGGCCCGCACGAGCGCGACGGCGGACTCGCGCAGGGCGGCGTCCTGCTCGGGACTGAGCGCCGGCGAGCGGGACTCCTCGATGACCTTCTGGTTGCGCCGCTGCACCGAGCAGTCGCGCACGCCGGGCGCCCACACCGTGCCGTGCTGGTCGGCGATGACCTGGACCTCGACGTGCCGGCCGCCCTCGACCAGCCGCTCCATGAACACGACCGGGTCGCCGAAGCTCTTCTCCGCCTCGGACCGGGTGCGGGTCAGGGCCTCGTCGAGCTCGGCCTCCGAGCGGACGACGCGGATCCCCCGCCCGCCGCCGCCGCTGCGGGCCTTGACGATGAGCGGGTAGCCGATGCGTTCGGCGTGCTGACGGCCGTCGTCCAGCCCCTCGACCGGGCCGTGGCTCCACGGCGCGACGGGGACGCCGACCTTCTCGGCGAGCACCTTGGCCTCGATCTTGGCGCCGAGCAGGCGCATCGCCTCCGGCGGCGGCCCGACGAACGTCACGCCGAGGTCGGCGCACAGCTCGGCGAAGGCCGGGTCCTCGGCCACGAAGCCCCAGCCGACCCACGCCGCGTCGGCACCGCTGGCCCGCAGCGCGCGGGCCAGCTCGGCGTGGTCGAGGTACGGGGACCCGGCCCCGCTGTCGTCCAGGAGCACCGCCTCGTCGGCGGCGCGCACGAAGGTCGCCCGGCGTTCGGCCTCCGTGTGCAGGGCCACGACGCGGGTCCGCGTGCCGTGCTCGGCGTTGAGCTCCCGCACCGCACGGATCAGCCGGAGCGCCGGCTCCCCACGGTTGACGACGGCGATGCGGTCGAACACCCGGACACCTCTCCCTGGTCGGTGGTGCTGGTGGTGGTGGTGGTTGGAAGGCGAGCCCTGCCGCTGGACGTCCGTGCGGCTACATGTCCAGGCCGCCGTTGACCCCCCAGACCTGCCCGGTGATGTAGCCGGAGGCGTCGGCGGCGAGGAAGTGCACGACGCGGGCGACCTCCTCGGGCTCGCCCAGCCGGCCGATCGGGGTCTTGGCCCTGAGCTGGTCGAGGACCTTGTCCGGCACCGTCCCGAGCATCTCGGTGGCGGTGTAGCCGGGCGTGACGGCGTTGACCGTGATGCCCAGGCCGTCGGCCTTGCCGGAGCGCTGCACCTGGTGCGCGGCCTCGCGGGCCAGCGTCTTGGTCAGGCCCAGCAGCCCGGCCTTGGCCGAGGCGTAGTTGGACTGGCCGATGCCGCCCATCTCGCCGATGACCGAGGAGATCATGACGATCCGCCCGGTGCCGCGCTCCAGCATGTGCTTGAGCGCGGCCTGGGACAGGTAGAAGGCGCCGGACAGGTTGACGTCGATGACCCGGCGCCAGTCGTCGTCGGTCATCTTCAGCACGGTCCGGTCGGCGGTGATGCCGGCGTTGTTGACCAGGATGTCGAGGCGACCGTGCTGCTCGATGACCTCGGCGACGGTGCGCCGGCAGTCGTCGGGATTGGCGATGTCGCCCTTGTGCACGGAGAAGCCCTGGTCGGGGAAGTCGTCGCAGAACTGCTTGCGGAACCGCTCGGCGGCCTCGTCGTTGCCGCTGTAGCCGGCGGCGACGTCGGCACCCTGGGCGGCCATGCTGCGGCAGATCGCCGCGCCTATCCCCCGGGTGCCGCCCGTCACGAACGCCACCCGGCCGGAGAGCTTGTCGCCCGTCCTGCTGGTCCGTTCCTGGGTCGCTGTCACCGGCTCCTCCTGCGGCTCGGGCGCGTGCGCCTCGTTCCTTGGGCCGGAGCCGATGGGCTGGTGACGCCGTCGGCTCCGGCAGCGGGTACGGGCAGCATGGTGCCGAGCGGGCGGTACGGCAAGACAGGGCCCGGCTCCCTCCTGCGACGACACGGCGCGCCGTCGCACAGGCCGTTGCGTGAGTCCGACACGCGCGGTCGCCGACGCGCGGGCTGCCCGCCCGGACCCCCACCCTCGAGTCGTGGCCGTGCGCGAGGAACGGGAGAGTGGCCGGCGCTCCCGCCCCCGACGGACAGGAACGCCATGAGGACACCGACCCGCCGCACCGTGACCACCGCCGCCGCAGGGCTGACCGGCCTGTGCGCCGCCGTCCTGGTGCCGGCGGTCGCCGCCCCCCAGGCCGCCGCCCACCCCGGCCCGGAGCCGCACGGGTGGGTCGAGACGGCGTGGCTGACCGGGTACAGCCTGGAGGACAACTCGCCCGCCGGGACCCGTGCCACCTCCTCCGGCCGCAAGGCCGGCGGCACGGGGACCCACGACGACCCGATCACGCTCGCCGTGGGCTACGCGGGGGGCGACGAGTTCCCCGTCGGGACGGTCTTCTACGTCCCGCTGGTCCGCGCGTACTTCGTGGTGGAGGACCGCTGCGGCGGCTGCTCGGACTGGACGCCCGAGGCCGACTACACCATCGACCTGTGGGTCGGCAGCGACCCGGACTCCTCCTGCATGTACGCCATCACCGGGGCGCACACCGTCGTCCGCGACGCCGGCCCGGGCTGGGCCGTGGAGTACCGGCCGTACGAGCTCGGCTCGGACTGCAGCACCTTCGGCGAGACCCCGAGGGCGGCCTGAGCGGACCTGCGGCACCGGCGACGGGTCAGTACGGTCGGCGCACGTCCCGACGGAGGTGCCCGTGCCCGACCAGCCCGCTCCCCCGCCGGGCTGGTCGCTGCGGGCCCTCGGCGCCGCCAACCGCGTCAAGACGCAGCTCGACCGGGTGCTCTCCGAGCGCGCCCGCGCCCGCGGTTGGACGACGGCCGCGCTCGGCTACCCCGGCTACGCCGCGCAGGGCCGGGCGCGGGTGCGCGGGCGGCTGCTGCTGGCCCCGCCGGGCAGCGACCCGAACGCCCGCCTCGACATCCCGGGGTGGCGCCGGCTGCTGACCCTCGAGCAGCCGCACGGCGAGGTCGACGTGACCCTCGACGGCGTGCGGGTCCGTGCCCGCGCCGACGGGGCAGGCGTGGTCGACCTCGTCGTCCCCGCCGAGCTGCCGCCCGGGCGCGCGGCGGCGCTGCTGCACCCGGAGGGCCGCCCGCCGGTGCCCGCACCGCTGCACGTCGCCGCCCCGGACGCCACGCGCGGCGTCGTCTGCGACATCGACGACACCGTCTGGATCACCGGCATCCGCCACCCGCTGCGCGCCGCCTGGCGCACCTTCGCGGGCAACGGCGCGACCCGCCGTCCGGTCGCCGGCATGGCCGCGCTGCTCACCCGGCTGACCGCGGCCGAGGCCTGCGCGCCGGTCGTCTACGTGAGCAACGGGCCGTGGAACCTGGCCGGTCCGATCTCCGCCTTCCTCGAGCGGCACGGCTTCCCCGCCGGGGCGCTGCTGCTGACCGACTGGGGCATCAGCCCGCGCGCCTGGTTCCGCAGCGGCCGGGCGCACAAGCGGGCCTCGCTCGAGCGGCTGGCGAGCGACCTGCCCGGCGTGCGGTGGGTCCTCGTCGGCGACGACGGCGAGCACGACCCGGAGGTCTACCGCGACTTCGCCCGGTCGCACCCGGAGCACGTCGCCGCGATCGCACTGCGCACCGTCGCCCCGATCGGCACGACCCCGCCGGAGACCGAGGAGCGGGTCGGCACCGTCCCGGTCGTCCGCGCCGGCGACGGCCGGGCGCTCGCCGACCTGCTCGACCGTGCCGGGGTGCTCGCCGCACCCGCCCTCGGGGGGGTAGGCGGGCCGGTCAGGCGGGACGGACGACGAGCGGCAGACGGGTGACGGCGACCATCGTCCACGGGTTGCGGTGCTCGACCGGCTCGTCGGCGGCGACCTCGACGTCGCGGTAGCGCTCGAACAGCAGGCGCAGCGCCACCCTGGCCTCGAGCCGGGCCAGCGGCGCGCCGAGGCAGAAGTGGACGCCGTGCCCGAAGGTCAGGTGCGGGTTGGGCCGGCGGTGCAGGTCGAAGCGCTGCGGCTCGGCGAACACGCGGCCGTCCCGGTTGGCCGCGGCCAGCCAGGGCAGCACGACCTGCCCGGCCGGGATGCGCGCGCCGCCCACCCACGCGTCGGTGGTGGTGAGCCGGGCCAGGCGCGGGAACGGCGTCCGCAGCCGCAGCACCTCCTCGATCGCGGCCGGCAGCAGGGCCGGGTCGGCGCGCACCGCGGCGGCGGCCCCGGGCGCGTCGGAGAAGGCCAGCACGGCGTTGCCCAGCGTCGCGGTGGTGGTGATGTGGCCGGCGACGAGCAGCAGGCCGACGAAGCCGACGATCTCCTCGTAGGCCAGCCGCTCGCCGTCCACCTCGGCCTGCACCAGGCGGCTGGTCAGGTCGCTGCCCGGGCGCCGCCGCCGGGACCGGATGTGGGCGAGGAAGTACTCGTTCATCTCCCGGACGACGGGCGCGACGGCGCTCATGGCCTGCTCCCCGGCCTCGAGCAGCGCCTGGTCGGGGTCGATCTCCTGGCCGAGCAGCACGTCGGCCCACCGGCGGAAGAGCGCCCGGTCGGAGGTCGGGACGCCGAGCAGTTCGGCGATGACGATGACCGGCAGGGGGTAGGCCAGCGCGTCGACCAGGTCGAAGCGCTCGCCGGCCTCGTCCAGCAGCTCGGTGGTCAGTGCGGAGATGCGCGGCTCGAGGTCGGCCACGACACGCGGGGTGAACGCCTGGCTGACCAGGGAGCGCAGCGTGCGGTGCCGCGGCGGGTCCATCCGGACGAGGTTGCCGCGCTGGAAGAGCGCGAAGTCGTCCTGGGCGGGCTGCAGCGCGGTGAGGTCGGAGGAGAACACGGCCGGGTCGGAGAGGACGGTGCTCGCCTCCGGGTGGCCGAGCACGTGCCAGCACTGCTGGTGCTCGTCGAAGTGGACCTGACCCTGGTCCCGGCCGGCCTCCAGCCAGGCCAGGAACTCGTCGAACGTGGGTCGCGTGGTCGTCATGCGGGTCACCTCCGGGGAGGGGGCCGACGGTCCTCCCCTCCCGCACCGACCGCCAGGGGCGACCGGCACTGGTGCGCCAGGACGACGCGCCGGACGGCGCGGGCACCGACAGATGCCGCCAGAACGGAGGGGCGTTTTCGTCCCATTTCTGCCAGTGCCTCCGGGCGACGCCGTTCCGTAACGTCACGGACAGCAACGAGGCCGTACCGGTCCGTCACTCACCCGTCCGACTCCCCCTTCCCCGAGGAGCCCTCCGTGTCCACGTTCTCCCGCCCGCACCTCTCCCTGGTCCCCGGCTGGTCCGACGCCCCCGCCGCCAGCCCCGCCGCCTCGCCGTGGACGGACCTGTCCCCCGTGGGCGACGCGTCGTGGCGGCTGGAGGCGCTGTGCGCGGAGACCGACCCCGAGGCGTTCTTCCCGGAGAAGGGCGGCTCGACCCGCGACGCCAAGCGCGTGTGCAGCGGCTGCACGGTGCGGGCCGAGTGCCTGGAGTTCGCCCTGGCCAACGACGAGCGCTTCGGCATCTGGGGCGGTCTCTCCGAGCGCGAGCGGCGCCGGCTGCGCCTGCAGCAGCGCACCCACCTCAGCGCCTGACCCACCCCGCCTCCTGCCGGGGCGGCACCACGGCGCTCACCCGGACGGGATCCGGCGCCGGCGAGGTATCTGGCGGGCCGGCCGCTGCTCAGGTGGGTATCGGCCGACGCGCCCCCGGAGCGGGGCAGGGCCGGCAGGACTGCCGGCCGGCGGTGTCCCCGCCGGCCGGGCACGAGAGGAGGCGCACGGTGCTCGATCGACTGCTCCTGCCGCCGCGGCCGCTGGTGGCGCTCGACCCCGGGGAGCACCTGGCCCCGGCCGGGGCCCGGCGGGCCGCGCTGACGAGCGGCGTCCGGGCCGACCCCCGCCGGGTGCACCCGTGACCGGCGCCGGACCGGGGACGGGGGCCCCGCTGCACCACCCGGTGCAGACGTCCCCGCCGGTCGTCCTCGGCAGCCTCGCCGACCAGCTCGGCGCCGACTTCGCCTCCGCCTGCGCCGAGCTCGCCCGGGCCCGGCTGCGCCGGCGGGACCGGGACAGCCGCGAGCACCGGGCCGCCGTCGAGGAGTGCTCGGCCCGGGTCGACGTCGTCCTCGACCTGTACCTCGAGACCTGTCACGCCGGACGGGCGGTGCGCTGAGCAGGACGGTCGCCGACCTGCCCGGAGCCGACCACGCCGGAGCACCTCGTATCACGGCGCCCCGTGTCCGCTCCGGATGGGCACGGGAGCGACCAGGGAGGACGAGATGACCTCGAGCGCAGGAGTCCGGCGGGGCGAGCGGTTCGACCGCGAGCAGATCGTGGTCCACACCGAGCACCGGCGGGTCGTCGTGGACCTGCCGGCCGACAGCGGGTCCCCCGACGTGACCGGGACCGACCGGCCGCTGCCCGCGCTGGGCCCCACTGTGCTGACGGTGCCCGGTCCGGCCTCCCGGGGAGCCCGGGACCTGCCGGACGCCGACCTGCCCCGCACCGGCGGCAGCGACGGCGCGCCCGAGCCGGTGGATGCGGTGCCCCTCGAGCTCCGCCCCGACGGCCCCCTCGCGCCCTCCACCGTCGCCGGCCGCGTGCTGCGGCGGACACCCGTCGACGCCCGGCGGGAGGACGGCCGGGTGGCCCGGCAGGAGGGCGCAACGGCACGGCAGGCGCTCGGCCGCATCGGATCCCGCCGCCACGGGAACGGCCACGACGTCTCCGCACCCCGACCGTGAGCGAGGGGACGCCGGCGACCGCGACCGGAGCGAGCGGACGAGGAGCTGAGGGACGTGCGCGGAGCGTGGACGAGAGACGATGCGGGGCTGGAGCGCGCCCTCGCCGAGGCCGTACTGGCCGCACGGGCGGTCCCGGCGCAGTTCCGGGTGGCAGCCCGGGCGGCCTACGACTGGCGCACGCGGGACGCCGAGCTGGCGACCCTCGCCCGGGACCGCGCCACCGTCCCGGGGACCCGCCGGACCGGCCGGGAGGACGTGGCCGCGCTCAGGGACCTGACCTTCGTCGCCGCCGACCTCACCGTGGAGGTGGAGCTCGGCGCGGAGCGCCTGCTCGGGCAGGTGCTCCCCCGGGGACCGGGACGGGTGCAGCTGCAGACCATGGACGGCGACCGGGCGTCCGCGGAGATCGACGCCCTGGGGTGCTTCGTCCTCCGGCCCGTCCCCCGCGGGTGCTTCCGCCTGCACCTGCGCACCGCCGCGGGCGCCCGCGTGGTCACCGCCTGGGTCGGCCCCGGGCCGGAGGGCGCGTGGGGGTGACCGGGCCTGCCGCGGGCTCCCCCTGAACCGGCCGCGCCGGGAGCGGAGGCGCGCCGGCGCAGACGAAGCCCGCAGCGGCCGCGACCACGGCGGGTCCGACCGCCGCTACAGCCGGACCCACCCGGTGGTGACGGCCGCGTCCTCCGTCCGGCACACCAACCGGACCTGTCCGCACCCCGGCCGGGGCAGCCGGAAGCAGCCCAGCGCGTCGGCCTCGGCCTCGGCGAGGACCGCCAGGGGGCCGGCCAGGGTCACCCGGCCGGGTCCCGGCGGGACGAGCCGGCCCCTGACGTCCGCGTCCACCTCGAGCTCCACGGACAGCGCGGCGCCCCGGAAGGCCAGCTCACGCGGGCCGTCCGGGGGAGCGGCGCGGACGTCGCCCGCGTCGGTTCCGAGCGCCGAGTCGTGCGCGAGGACGAGGAGCTCGAGTCCCTCCTCCACGCTCCTCCAGGCGAACGCGGCACGGGCCGCCACCCGCATGCTCTCGGGTACGGCCCGTGCCGCGCTCCGCGCC
Source organism: Geodermatophilus siccatus (assembly GCF_900103785.1). GTDB lineage: Bacteria > Actinomycetota > Actinomycetes > Mycobacteriales > Geodermatophilaceae > Geodermatophilus > Geodermatophilus siccatus. Next base: position 546,204 of record NZ_FNHE01000002.1, read on the forward strand.
TCCGCCAGCTCCGCGAGCAGCGGGTCATCGCCGTTGTGCGGTGGGTGCGCGCTCATCCCGGTCACCTCCCGTGTGGGCTGCCGCAGACTCTCCCGCGAGCAGTGCGCGCACGGCAGGGGTCTCTCGCAGCCGCTCGAGGCACCGGGCCCGGGTCGGGCCGATGCTGCCGATCGGCATACCCGTGAGCTCGGAGATCTCGCGGTAGGTCCGCGGCGGGTCCTCCGCCAGGAGCTCCAGCAGGCGGCGGTCCGCGGGGCGCAGCTGCGCGAGGCCGTCCCGCAACGCCTGCTGCCGCTCCACCCGGAGGAGCTCGGCCTCCACCACCTCGTCGTCGACCGCGGCGTCGAGGGTGCGGTCGGTCAGCGGGTCGACGGGCTGCTCGCGGCGGCCGGCCCTGGTCAGGCGGCTGCACTCGTGCCGGGCCGTCGTCAGGATCCACTTGGGGAGGGCGCGCGGCTCGCGGAGGTGGTCCAGGTGTTCCACCAGGCGCAGCCACACCGTCTGGTTGACGTCCTCGGCGTCGCTCCGGGCGAGCCGGTAGGCGCGCGTCACCGAGTACACGAGCGGCAGGTACCGGTCGACGATGGCGTTCCACGCCCCCTGGTCACCGCGCGACGCGGCCGTGACCAGTTGGGGGACGTCGTCGTCAACGAGCATGCGTGCCACCTCCTGCCATCGAGGGGCGCAGAGCGTCCCGCAGCGGGGTGTTGACCGGTTCTCCCCCGACAGAGGACGCGGAGGGCCAGGAGATACCGGGAGGGCCGTGATCGGGTGGGGCGTGCGGGCGACGCCGTCTGCCCCTGACGGCTCCGCTCAGGACGACGTCCTGCGCACGTCGACCGGGACGGGCGTCGTCCGTGGGGTGCCCCGGTCGGTCGGGCACGGCCGGCCCCAGCGGTGCCGGCCGGCGGTGTTCCGGGTGCCGGGACTACACGGCACGAGCCGGATGGGCACGCCCCCTCCTCACCGGGTCGGGGGTCCCGCCGGGTGCCGCGGGGTGCGGGCACCGTCCCGCGGGGACGTCGACGGTCCCGTGGCGCTCGCCGGGGACCGGGGTGGCCGGGGAGGTGAGGGCCGGTTGCGAGCGGCGCTCGAGCACGTCGGTCGGCACGCGTACGCCGGCGACCGTGACCACCTCCGGCACGGGGGTGGTCCCCAGCGCGGCCAGGGCCTCCGGCTCGGCGCGCTTCTCCTCCACGGTGAACTGCACCACCAGCTCGCCGGTCGGCCGGCCCCCGACCACCCGGTGACCGAGGCCGATGGAGGTGATGTTCGGGTCGTCGAGGTAGCGGCGGCCCTCGGTCCGGATGAGGCGGCGCAGCCCGCTGAGCAGCTCCCCGTACGGGACGTCGCGGCACGGGTCTGCCGGACGGGGTGACTGCGTGGCCATGGCCGACCTCCGGGGCTCTCGGTGGGAGCGCGGGCCCGGCCACCCCCCCGAGACCGTGGCCGGGCCCACGTCGGACAGAGCACCCGTCCGGCTCGGCTGATACACCGCCGTCGGTGCTTCCTCAGGAGGCCAGCCGCCGTCCCTCGCCGAGGTGGGCGACCAGGCGGGTCAGCTGGTCGGTCGGGTCGAGGCCGAGCTCGTCGCGCAGCCGCGCGCAGAACTGCCGGTAGGCGGAGACGGCGGCGGCCACGTCGCCCTCGGCCAGGTGGACCCGCACGAGGAGGCGGTACGCGCTCTCCCGCAGCGGCTCGCCGCGCACGGCGAAGTGGGCCGCCGCCACCGCGTCGCCGGGTCGCCCGGCCGCGGCCAGCCGTGCGGCGAGGGTCTCCAGCGCGTACAGCCGCAGCTGCCGCAGCCGTTCCCGCTCGACGAGCACCCAGTCGTCGTGCCAGCCGGGCAGCAGGTCGCCCAGCAGGTCCGCGCGTGGCAGGTCCAGGTCGTCGAGGTCGGTGCGCGGGTCCCGGGTCCGGATCGCCCAGGCGGCCAGCTCACGGACGTCGACGCCCACGCCCGGGGCGAGCGCGAGCGCGCCCCCGGCGGTGTCGAGCAGTCCCGGCGCCACCCGGTGCAGCCGCCACAGCGCCGACCGCAGGCTCGCCTGCGCCTGCTCCTCCGGGACGTCGCCCCACAGCTGCCCGGCGACCGCCGCCCGGCCGGGCCGCCCGGCGAGGCAGACGAAGGCGACCAGCCGCTGCACGGCGCGGGGGACGACGTCCCGCCCGGTCGGTCGCCCCCGCTCCGGGACCAGGGTGAAGCCGTCCAGCAGGTCGATCCGCGCGTCCATGAGTTCCCCCTCCGGCGGTGTCCGACGGGACAGAGGACGGCGGCGGCCCCGCTGATACGGCGGGGACGGTGACGCGGACGTGACGCGGCGGTGACGCCGTTCCCGCATCGTCGCTGGTCCGGGCGGCACCTCGCCGTCCGCGGGACGAGGAGGTCTGTCCATGACCGGGGGAACCGCGACCGGGACGACGGTGCAGAACCCGCTGACGCTGGTCATGCCCGTCCGGCCCGAGGCCCGGGAGGCGCTGCGGGCGGAGGTCGACCGGCTGCAGGCGCTGCCGCGGGAGGAGAACCCGGTGATCACCGCGCTCGACGCGATCGGCACCGTGCACTTCGCCCGGTTCGTCTTCCTCGACGACGAGCGGCTGGCCGTGATCACCACCTACGACGGCGACTTCGAGCGCTACATCATGGACTTCGTCGACCACATCGGGCCGGTGTTCGACATGCTGCTGCGGCACATGGCCGACCCGCCGCCGCTGCCGGTGCAGCAGCACCCCGAGGAGTTCCTCGCCTACGTGCGCCGGCACGACCTGGGGTGCGTCGGCCCCTTCTACAGCGCCTACCCCACCCGACCGGTCCTGGACATCCGTGCTGACGACGCCGGCTGACCGCAGCGTCCCCGGGGACGCCGACGTGCTCGACCTGGCCGACGTGCAGGGGTTGGTCGTCCGCGGCTACACCATGCCCCACGCGCGCCACCTGCTGGTGCGCGTGGACTCGGTGCCGGCCGCCCGGGCGCTGCTGGGCTCGCTGGTCGACGGCACGCCCGGCCGGCCGCAGGTCACCACGGCGACCCCCTGGGAGGTCAGGCCCGACTCCTGCCTCAACGTGGCGGTCACCGCGGAGGGGCTCGAGGTGCTGGGGGCGTCGCTGTCCGGCTTCCCCGCCGAGTTCACCCAGGGCGCCGTCGCCCGCGCCGGCGTCGTGGGGGACGTGGGGCCGTGCGACCCCGCGCACTGGCGGCCGGTGTTCACCGGGCCGGGCCTCCACCTGCTGCTCTCGCTGTCGGCCGTGTCGCCGGAGGCGCGGGAGCGGGCCACCGACGCCCTCCTGGCCGGCACCGCGCCCGGGCTCACCGAGCTCGACCGCCTGGACGGCGACCTGCTGCCGAACCGGACCGACCACTTCGGGTACGTGGACGGCATCTCCCAGCCGACCGTCGCCCCCGCCCCGCCGCCGGGCCCACCGGACCGGCTGCCGGTCCAGCCGACCGGGGCCTTCCTGCTCGGCCACCCGAGCCAGTTCACCGGCCACAGCTACCCCGTGCCGGACCCGCCGGCCCTCGGCCGCAACGGCAGCTTCGCGGCGTTCCGGGTCATGGCCCAGGACGTCGACGCCTTCTGCGCGCTGCTGGCCGAGCAGTCACGGCGCACCGGCATGTCCCCCGAGCTGGTCGCCGCGAAGCTGTGCGGGCGGTGGCGGAGCGGGACGCCGCTGGTCCTCTCCCCCGACGCCGACTCCCACCTGCCGCCCGAGGCGCTCAACGACTTCGACTACGCCGGTGACGAGCGCGGCGAGCGCTGCCCGATCGGCGCGCACGTCCGGCGGATGCACCCGCGCGACTCCCGGGTCGCCGGCAACGGGGGCGCCAAGCACCGCATCGTCCGGCGCGGGCTGACCTACGGCCCGCCCCACGACCCGGCCCGGCCGCGCGACGGGCAGGAGCGCGGGGTCGTCGGCCTGTTCATCGGCGCCAGCCTGCGGGACCAGTTCGAGTTCCTCATGGCCGAGTGGGCGCACGACGGGCTCTTCGCGCCCGGGCTCGGCCGCACGCAGGACCCCTTCCTCGGCACCGGCGCCGGGCAGGGCGCGGGGGGCACCTTCCGCTTCCGCGCCGCCGGGAGGAGGGCCGAGCTGACCGACCTGCCGCGGCTGGTCACCACCCGCGGCTGCGCCTACGTCTTCCTGCCCAGCCTCACCGGGATCCGCCACCTGGCCGGCCGGTGACGCGGCGGGACGCGTCGCCTCCCGCTCGGCGTCCCCGCGGGATCACCGAGCGGGAGGCGGACGCTGGCGGCTCAGTTCAGCGCCGCGTCGTGGAGGCCCGCCGTCTCCAGCGCCGTCCGCAGCCGGCCCAGGATCCGGGCCCGGGTCGGGCCGATGCTGCCCACCGGGATGCCGAGGCCGGCGCTGATCTCCTCGTAGCTCACCGGCGGCGAGCTGACCAGCATGCCCAGCAGCGCCCGGTGCCGCGGGGGGAGGGTGGCCACGGCCCGGCGGACCAGCACCTGCTGGTCCTGCCGCACGGCGCTGGTCTCCGGCCCGTCGTCGGTGTGACCGCCGTGGTCGAAGGCCGAGCACTGCTCGGCGGCGTCGACCGGTGACTCGCGGTGCGACTGGCGGGCCGCCGCCAGGCAGGCCCGGCGCGTCGTCGTCCGCAGCCACCCGGGCAGGCGCTCGGGCTCGCGGATCTCGGCCAGGTGCTCCACCAGCCGCAGCCAGGTCGTCTGGACGGCGTCGGCCGTCTGCGCCTCGCTGAGCCGGAAGCCCCGCGCCACGGACCACACCAGGCCGCTGTACTCGTCGACGATCCCCTGCCACGCCCGCTGGTCACCCTGAGCGGCGCGCCGGACCAGGCCGGTCACCTCTGCGGCGTCCATGGCGGCTCCCCTCGTCCCGGACGGCTGCCTCGCCGTCGGACGGGAGCGTCGGGGGGCCGTGTTAGCCGGGCGTCAGCCGGGAGCGGAGGGGGTGTCAGCCGGCCGTCAGCCGGGCGGCCGGCCGCGGTGGACCTCGAGTCGCCGGGCCAGGGCTGCCGTGCGCGGCTGGGCCGGGACGCCCAGCTCGGCGAGCGCCTGCAGGCAGCGGCGCAGCTGCCGGCGCGCGTCGAGGAGGTCCCCGGACTCCAGCAGCGCGGCGACGAGCAGCTGGTGGGCCTCCTCCGACCAGTTGTCGACCCCGAGCGCACGCTCGCCCAGCGTCCGGGCGGCGGCGGCGTCGCCCCGCGCCAGGAGGAGCTCCCCGGCACGGACGGCGGCCCCGACGAACCGGCCGCGCAGCCGGTCGCGCTCCCACTGCAGCCAGTCCCCGCCGCTCACGTCGGGGAGGAACTCGGTGTCCCACAGCGCGAGCGCCTGCTGGTAGGCGGCCAGTGCGGCCGACGGCGCGCCCTGGTGCTCCAGCCGCGCGGCCTCGTCGAGGTGCCGCTCGAACTCCACCACGTCCACCTGCAGCGCCTCGTCGACGACGAGGTGCAGGATCGGGCCGTTGCTGCGCACGAAGTACGGCGCGTCCGGCTCGCGGCGGTCGGGCTCCAGCAGGGCGTGCAGGTAGGCGAGGGTCACCCGCAGGTTGCGGGCCGCGGCGACCTCGTCGAGGTCGGGCCACAGGTCGGCGGTGACGGCGGCCCGCGTCGGCCGGTCGTGGGTGAGCAGGTAGCCCAGCAGCTGGCGCACCCGCTCGCGGCGCAGCTCGCGGGCCACCACGACGGTGCCGTCGCGGCGCAGCTGCATCGGTCCCAGCACGCGCAGCTCCAGCCGGGACGTCGGGGCTGGCGGCATCTCCCGGAGCAGCCGCCGGGCGGTGGCGGCGACCGGCGGGGGGCCGGAGGCGCTCACCCCCCGCAGCGTGCCCCGGGCCCGCGGCCCCAGCTCCTCCACCAGCGCCCGCCCCTCCTCCAGCCCCGAGGCCACCATCCCGAGGGCCAGCTCCGCCGTCCACGGCCCCGGGAGCACCGCCCGCACGACCGCACGCGCGTCCGCCGACAGGCGTCGGACCGCCTCCAGACGCCCCTGCTCCCGGACGGCGACGAGCGCCCGGGAGAGCTCGAGCACCGCCTCGAAGCAGCCCGGCGGCGGTTCGGCGTCCCACTGGGGCCGGACCTCCGGGAGCAGCACGTAGAGCAGCGGCAGGGCCGCCGGTGTCACCGTCAGGACCCCCCGGCGCCGGCTCAGGCGGAGGTGCTGGACGGACCGCAGCGCAGCAGCGGCCGCCGTCTCGTCGCCGGCCGACACGGCGACGGAGGCCTCGGCCACGGCGGCGGCGACCGGCGCCCAGTCGACCGTCGAGTCGGCGAGCGCCGCCCGCGTGGCACGCAGCAGCTCCGCGGCCTCCGCGTCGCGGCCCAGCACGCCGAGCAGGACGACGGCGTAGGTGACGCACTCCGGGGAGGTGCACACCCGGGCCGGGTCGATGCCGGCGAGCAGGTCCGGCAGCAGCTCCGCCGCCTGGTCGAGCCGGCCCCGCAGCCGCAGCGACTCCAGCAGCAGGCACTGGGTCTGGACCAGCATGTTGGGGGCCGGCTGCTGGAGCGCCGCCCGGGCGACGGACTCGGCGGCTGCGGCGTCCCCCAGTGAGCGCAGCAGCAGGTGGCCGCGCAGCCACTCCTGCACCGGGCTGAGCGCGGTCCCCGCGACCAGTGCGGGACTGGCCAGCTGGGCCCGGACCTCACCCGGGGTGCGCGCGAGCAGGCCGCGGAACAGGGGGATCCAGCTCGCGGCGCGCTCGTGGCCGTGCGCGGCCAGGTCGGTCAGCTGCTCGATGACGCGCCTCATCCGCGTGCCGTCGCTGCGGCGGAAGGCCACCTCGAGGAGGGCGTTGAGACAGGCGACGCGTACCGGCGCGGTGTCGGGCGCCAGCGCGAAGGCCCGCTCGAGGATCTGCTCGGCGGCGTCCGGGCTGATGGGCTCGGCGACCATCGCCGACAGCAGCAGCCCCTCCGCGCTCCCCTGGACCGCCGGCGGCAGCCGGCGCAGCCACCCCTCGAGCTGGTCCGGCGGGACCAGCGGCGTGCCCACCTCGCACACCTCGACCACGACCCGCCGGAGCTCCTCCCACGCGCCGGCCTCGGTCAGCAGGTCCACGGCGTCGTGGTAGCGATGCCGGCGGGCCAGGACCAGGCCCGCGGTGCGGCGCACCGCCGCCACCTCGGCGGGGTCCAGCTGGTGCTGGAGGACCTCGGTCCACAGTCCGTGCAGCGACCACCAGCCCGAGCGGCCCCGGGCGACGAGCGGCAGCCCGTCCAGCAGCTCCTCCAGCCGCACGTCCACCCCGAGCAGCGCCGTGGCGAGCTCGTCGTCCGCGCCGCCGACGGCGACGAGCACGGCCAGCGCGCGGCGCCGGTCCGGCGTGAGCCGGCTGAGCAGCTCCTCCCACACGTAGCCGCTGACCGCGTACGGACCGGCGGTCGCGGTCAGCTCGGCCAGGGCGGGCCAGCCGCCCACGTCCCGCAGCAGGTCGGGTGCGACGTGCCGGGACTCCGCGAACGCCGCCACCTCGTCGTCCTCGAAGTGCAGCTCGGACTCGCCCACGACGACCGCGTCGCCGGTGGCGAGCAGCCGGGAGGTCCGCACGGGCAGCGGGGGACGGGAGGCGAGGACGACGTGGCCGTTGCGCGGCAGCTCCTCGACGAGTTCGGCGACGAAGTGGCCGCCGGGCGAGCTCGGCCCCACGAGGTGGACGTCGTCGAGGATCAGCGCCACCTGCCGGGGCGCGGCGTGCCAGATGGCCTCGGCGACGGTGACCGCGGCCTCCCGCGGGTCCTCGGGGACGGGCGCGGTGAGGCCCACGGCGGCGAAGGCGCCGGCGCCCAGGAAGGACAGCGCCGTGTCGTCGCGCTGGCAGGTCAGCCAGCGGTCCTCCCCGAGGGGCGAGAGGGTGTTCTCCTGCACCGCCTGAGCCAGCAGCGTCGTCTTCCCGAAGCCGGCCGGCGCCACGACGGCGGTCAGGCGCCGCTCGAACCGGGTGTGCAACCGGTCCAGCAGCCGGGGCCGGACGATGAGCCCACGGTCGGCGAGTGGCGGTGTGTACCGGAACGCCCGGCTCATGGGCGGACTGTACGGACGCCGCGCCCCTCGGGGGACCCACCGGATCGCGCCGGTCCGGTGCACCGACGCCGGGTGCGGGTCGCCGGCGCCGGCGGCGGGCGCGTCGTCCCCCGGTCAGCCGGGCAGCACCTTGCCGGGGTTCATCAGCCCGGCCGGGTCGAGCAGCTGCTTGACCCCGCGCATCAGCTCCAGCTCCAGCGGGTCCTTGTAGCCGGCGATCACGTCGCGCTTGGCCTGCCCGAGCCCGTGCTCGGCGCTGATGCTGCCGTCGAAGGCGGCCACCGAGTCGTACACGATCCGGCTCAGCACGCCGGCCCGCGCCCGGAAGGCCCCGTCGTCCCTCGGCTCGGGCCCGCTCAGGTTGTAGTGCAGGTTGCCGTCCCCGACGTGGCCGTAGGCCACGACCCGGACACCGGGCAGGGCCTCGGCCAGCGCCCGGCCGGTGGCGGCCACGAACGCCGGGATCGAGCTGATCGGCACGGTGACGTCGTGCTTGAGGCTCGGGCCCTCGCAGTTCTGCGCCTCGGAGATGCCCTCCCGCAGCGCCCACAGCGCGGCGACCTGGGCCGAGCCGGAGGCGACCACGGCGTCGGCCACGACGTCCCGCTCGACCGCCTCCCCCAGCGCCGCCTCGACCACCGCGTCGAGGTCCCCGTCGGGCAGCGTGTCGCTGAGCTCGACCAGCGCGTACCAGGGGTGCACGTCGGCGATCGGGTCGCGGGCCCCTGCCGCGTGGCGCAGGACGAACTCCACGCTCCGCCGGGACATGAGCTCGAAGGCCGTCAGCCGGTCGCCGGCCGACCCGCGGACCACGCCGATGAGGTCCACCGCCGCCTGCGGGTCCGGCAGCGCCACCCACGCCGTCGCCCGGCTGCGGACGGCCGGGAACAGCTCGAGCACGGCGGCGGTGATGACGCCGAGCGTCCCCTCGGCTCCGACGAACAGCTGCTTGAGGTCGTAGCCGGTGTTGTCCTTGCGCAGGCCGCGCAGCCCGTCCCACACCCGCCCGTCGGGCAGCACGACCTCCAGGCCGAGGGTGAGGTCACGCATCGTGCCGTAGCGCAGCACCCCGGTGCCGCCGGCGTTGGTGGCCAGGTTGCCGCCGATCGTGCAGCTGCCCTCGGCACCCAGGGAGAGCGGGAACAGCCGGCCCGCGGCCGCGGCCGCCTCCTGCACGGTCTGCAGCACCACCCCGGCCTCCACGGTGATCGTCGAGTTCGCCGCGTCGAGGTCCCGGATCCGCCGCATCCGGGTCAGCGAGAGCACCACCTGCCGGCCGGAGGCGTCGGGCACGGCGCCACCGCACAGCCCGGTGTTGCCGCCCTGCGGGACGACGGCGACGCCGAGCTCCCGGCACAGCGCGACCACCGCGGCCACCTCCTCGGTGCTGCCGGGGCGGACGACGGCCGCCGCCGTCCCCGAGTACGCGCCCCGCCAGTCGGTGAGGAAGCCCGCCGGGTCGTCGACCACCCCCGCGGGCCCGACGAGGTCCCGCAGCCGGGCGGCGAGGTCCGCGGTCACCGCGCACCCCCGACGGCGAGCACCGGCGCCAGCCCGAGCACCCGGCGCGCCCGGGCCAGCTCGTCGGGCGTCGGGGGCGGCACGAGCTCCGCCAGCCGCGCGCCCCACTCGTCCCGCCGTCCGGGGGAGCCGGCGTCCAGGACGTCGAGCACGGTGGCCACGGCGGTGGAGGCACCCGGCGAGGCACCGAGCAGGGCGGCCAGCGACCCGCCCGCCGAGGTGACGACCTCGGTGCCGAAGCCGACCAGGGTGCCGCGGCCGTCGGTCTCCTTGAGCACCTGCACCCGCTGCCCGGCGTCCACCAGCCGCCAGTCCTCCTCGCGTGCCGTGGGCACGAAGCGGCGCAGCGCCGCCATCCGGGACGACGGCCGGGCGGTGACCTGGCGGACGAGGTAGGCGATCAGCGCGCGGTTGTCGCGCACCGAGGCGAGCAGCACCGGCAGGTTGCCCGGCCGCACCGAGCGGACCAGGTCGCCGAGCCGGCCGCGGGTGAGGAAGCGCGGCGAGAAGGCGGCGAACGGGCCGAACAGCAGCGATTCGCGCCCGTCGACCACCCGCAGGTCCAGGTGCGGCACGGAGATCGCCGGCGCGCCCGGCTCGGCGTGGCCGTAGACCTTGCCGCGGTGCGCGGCCACCAGCTCCGGCCGGTCGGTGCGCAGGAACCGGCCGCTGATCGGGAAGGCGCCGTACCGCCGGACCTCGGGCACCCGCGCCGACTGCAGCAGCGGCAGCGTCCCGCCGCCGGCGCCGACGAAGACGTAGGGGGTCCGCAGCCGCCGGCGCGCCCCCGTCGCCCGGTCCCGCACCGCCAGTTCCCAGCGTCCGCCGCGCCGCCGCAGCGACGTCACCTCGGTGCCCAGCCGCACCTCGCCACCGCGCGCCCGCAGGGCCGCCAGCAGCTGCCGGGTGAGGACGCCGAAGTCGACGTCGGTGCCCTGCGCCGCCCGGGTGGCGGCCATCGGCTCGCCCTCCGTACGGCCCGCCATCACCAGCGGGAGCCAGGTGGCGAGCACGTCCGGGTCGTCGCTGTACTCGAGGTCGGCGAAGAGCGGATGGCCGCGCAGCGCCTCGACGCGGGCCCGCAGGTACGCCACCCCGTCGGCGCCGCGGCCCAGGCCCAGGTGCGGCACCGACCGGACGAACGCCCCGGGCGGCCCCAGCTCACCGCGCTCGACCAGCCGGGCCCAGAACACCAGGGAGGCGGCGAACTGCTCGGCGATCAGCACGGCGGCGCCGGGGTCGACGGTGCCGTCGGGCCGCCGCGGCGTGTAGTTGAACTCGCACAGCCCGGCGTGCCCGGTGCCGGCGTTGTTCTCCGCGGCCGAGCTCTCGCACCCGGCCTCGTCCAGCCGCTCGACCACGAGGACCCGCCGGTCCGGCTCGACCTGGGCGAGCAGCACGCCGAGCGTCGCGCTCATCACCCCACCGCCCACCAGCACGGCGTCCCAGTCCTCGACCGACCCGGTTCCCGGCACGGTGCGCACGCTAGGGAGCTGCCGCGATGCCTGTCCAAGTCCGCTGCTGCATGATGCGATGCCCGGCCGGCATGGGACGCTGCGATGAGTTCCCCCCGCCGGGGGCGTCACCGCTCCGGACACGACGAGAGGGGCACCGGGATGACGATGACCAGGGACGACGTGGAGCTGCGGGTCCGGCGGGAGCGGGACCGGCTGCTGCCCGTGCTCGAGGGCCTCGACGCCGACGGGTGGCGCACGCCGAGCCTGTGCGCCGGCTGGACGGTGCGCGACCTCGTCGTCCACCTGCTGATGCCCTACGAGCTGTCGGTGCCCCGGTTCCTCGCCCTCATGGTGCGCTCCGGCCTCCGCTTCGACCGGGCCGCGGACCGCTGGGCCCGCCGCGACCCGCGGTCCCCCGCGCAGGTCGTCGCCGCCCTGCGGGACACCGAGCACCTGCGCTTCGAGGCCGGGCCGGGAGCGCCGGCGGAGGCGCCGCTGAGCCACCTGGTGATCCACGCCCAGGACGTCTACCGGCCGCTCGGCGTCCCGTCGCCGACCGACCCGGAGGACGCCGGCATCGCCCTCGGCCAGCTGACCGGCCGTCGTGCGCTCGCCCCCGGCCTGCTCGACGGGCTGGCCTTCACGGCCACCGACACCGACTGGCGCCACGGATCCGGCCTCCCGGTCAGCGGTCCGGCCACCGCGCTGCTCAGCACGCTCGCCGGCCGCCCGGCGGCCCTCGACGACCTCACCGGCGAGGGCGTTCCCGAGGCACGTGCGCGGTTGCGGTCCGCCGCGACCTGAGCCGGCGCTCAGCCGAGGAGCAGGGCGATCCCGACCAGCACCGGGACCGACAGGACGGTGCTGAGCAGGACGACGTCCCGGGCGAGCAGCGTGCCGCGGTCGTGGGTCGCGGCGTAGACGAAGACGTTCTGCGCCGTCGGCAGCGCGGAGGTCACCGTGACCGCGAGCAGCGCTCCCCCGTCGAGGCCGGCGCCCCAGCGGCCCAGGGCGTAGGCCAGCGCCGGTTGCCCCACCGTCTTGAGCGCCACCGCCAGCCACACCGGCCCGGCGCCCTCGCCGGACGCCGGACGCGGCGCGCCGTGCAGGCTCATCCCGTAGGCGAGCAGGGCCGCGGGCACGGCCAGCCCGGCGGTGAGCTCGACCGGCTGCAGCACCAGCGCCGGCAGCTCCGCCCCGGTCGCGGCCACCAGCACGCCGAGGGCGCAGCCGATCACGACCGGCGTGGCCAGCGGCTGGAGCAGCACCCGCCAGCGGGACCGCGCCCGCGCGCGCGACCCGGCCAGCACGGCCAGGCCGACCGGGGCCATGACCAGCACCTGGAACAGCAGCACCGGGGCCACGAACGAGGCGTCGTCCAGCACGTACACCGAGATCGGGACGCCGAGGTTGCCGGCGTTGACGTACGAGGACGCCAGCCCACCGGCGGTCAGCTCGGCCGGCCGCAGCCGCCAGCGCCAGCGCGCCAGCCCGGCGAACAGCAGCGCGGCCAGCACCGCGCTGCCGGCGGTGGCGACCAGCGCCGGTGACACCAGGACGCCGGGGTCGGCGTCGGCGAGGGTGAGCAGCAGCAGCGCCGGGGTCGCCACGACGTAGGAGAGCCTCGAGAGCACCGCCGCGGCGTCCTGCCCCAGGGTGCCGGTGCGGGCGACCAGCCAACCGACGGCGATGACCGCGGTGAGGGCGGCGAAGCCCCCCACCACCCCGTTCACGCGGCGATCGCGTCCCCGACCGCGCGCACCAGCCGGGGCAGCGCCTCCGCCGGCGCGTGCGGGAGGAACAGGTTCGGCTCGGTGAGCTCCACCTCGAGCACCACCGGCCGGCCGGCGGGGTCGGCGACCAGGTCGATCCGGGCGTAGAGCAGCGGCGCGGCATCGCGCCCCCGCGAGCGGGGGGCATCGCGCCCCCGCGAGGGGAGGGCATCGCGCCCCCGCGAGGAAGGGGTATCACGCACCAGCGCGGGGAGGGCATCGCGCACCAGCGCGGGGACGGCGTCGACCACCGCCTGCGCCAGCTCCCGCTGCTCCGGCGTCGCGGTCGCCGGCCGCACCCCCCGGCGACCGCTGCGGTCCTGCCGCACGCCCTCACCGCGGCCGAGCATCGGGGGCTTGCGCGCGGCGTGCGAGAACCGGCCGCCGAGGAACAGCAGCGCCGTCTCCCCCGCGTCGTCCACGCTGGCCTGGTACGGCTGCACCATCGCCGTCCGGCCGGCCGCGGTCAGCTGCGCGACGTGCGCCAGGACGTCGCCGGGGTCGGTCCAGCGTGCGGTGTCCCGGGCGCCCGCGGACACCGACGGCTTGACCACCCACTCGCCCGCGTCGGGCAGGTCGGCGGCGCTCGCCGGGTCCCAGACCGTGGGCACGACCGGCAGCCCGGCGGCCTCGACGTCGCGCAGGTGGGTCTTGTCGGTGTTCCAGCGCAGCACGGCGGCGTCGTTGCGCAGCCGCGGGACGGCGTCGGCCCAGGCCAGGAACTCCGCCCGCCGCCAGGCGTAGTCCCAGCAGGAACGGACGACGGCCAGGTCGTACCCGGCCCAGTCGACCGCCGGGTCGTCCCAGCGCACGCAGTCGACGGCGCACCCGGCCTCCCGCAGCGCCGGCGCGGCGAGCGGGAGGTCCGGGTCGAGCCGCAGGCCGCGCTCGGAGCTGACGAGGGCGACCCGCGACGTCACCGCGGCAGCTGCAGGACGCCGTCGACCCGCCGCGGGATGTCGCGGAAGTCGTCGGTCAGCTCCTCCGGCAGCACCTCCTGCGGCGCGCCCTGCCAGGTCACCGGGCGCAGGAAGCGGCGGATAGCCGTCGTCCCCACCGAGGTGTGCTGCGAGTTCGTCGACGGCCACGGGCCACCGTGGTGCTGCGCCCAGGACACGGCCACGCCGGTCGGGTAGGCGTCGTAGACCAGCCGGCCGGCCCGCGTGCGCAGCTCCTGCGAGACGGCCAGCGGCAGCTCGGTCTCCCCATCGCCGCGCAGCACGGTGGCGGTGAGCGAGGACGGCATGGCGTCGAGCGCGGCGAACAGCTCCTTCTCGCCGTCGTAGCGCGCGACGACCGACACCGGGCCGAAGCACTCCTCGGTCACCTCGTGCGGGAGGTCGGCCGCCGAGGTGGTGAGCAGGCGGGGCACGGCCTCGAAGCCCCGGCCCGAGGGGTCCCCGCCGCGGGCGATCTCCTCGACGCCGGGTGCTGCGGCCAGGCCGTCGGAGATGCGCCCGTAGGAGGCGGCGATGCCCTCGTTGAGCAGCACCGGGGCGGCCGTGCCGCGCACGGCCTCGGCCATCGCGTCGACGACGGCGTCGCCCTCGGGCCCGGCGGGCACGAACGCCAGGCCCGGCTTGGTGCAGAACTGGCCGCCCCCGAGGGTGAAGGAGCCGACCAGCTCGGCGCCGATCGTCGTCCCCCGCTCGGCGGCGGCCGACGGCGTGACGACGACGGGGTTGAGGCTGGACAGCTCGCCGAAGAACGGCACCGGGTCGGGCCGCCGCTCGATGATCTCCAGCAACGCGCGGCCGCCGTTGACCGAGCCGGTGAAGCCGACGGCGCGGATCGCGGGGTGGGCGACCAGGTCGGCGCCGGCCTGCAGGCCGTGCACGATGCCGAGCGTGCCGTCGGGCGCCCCGGCCTCGCGGGCGGCGGCGTCCAGGACGTCGAAGACCAGCTGCGAGGTCGCCGGGTGCGAGCCGTGCGCCTTGACGACGACGGGGCAGCCGGCGGCCAGCGCCGAGGCGGTGTCGCCGCCGGGCACGGAGAAGGCCAGCGGGAAGTTGCTGGCCCCGAAGACCGCGACCGGGCCGATCGGCACGAGCATCCGGCGCAGGTCCGGGCGCGGGCCCATCGGGGTGTCCCCGGCGGAGTCGATCGCGGCCTCGAGGTAGCTGCCCTCGTCGAGCACCTCGGCGAACAGCCGCAGCTGGTAGCAGGTGCGGGTCAGCTCACCGTTCAGCCGGGTCGGGCCGAGCGCGGTCTCCCGGTCGGCGACGGCGACCACGTCGTCCCGCCGGGCCTCCAGGGCGTCGGCGAGGGCGCGCAGCAGCGCCGCCCGGCCGGCGCGGCCGAGGGCGTCCAGGGCGGGGGCCGCGGCGAGCGCGGCCGCGCAGAGCCGGTCCACCTCCTCGGTGGTGGTCTCCTGGGCGACCACCTCGACGGCCTCGCCGGTGCGGGGGTCGGTGCTGACGACTCCGGAGTCGGGGCGTGTGGACACGGGGGCCTCCTGTGCGGTGGTGCGGGTGGTCAGCGGATGGCGCCGACGGTGACGCGGTCGACCGTCCAGGCGCGGGCCTGCTCGCTGAGGGTGATGCCCAGCCCGGGACGGTCGGAGATGTACATGCGCCCGTCGCGGGTCTCCAGGCGCTCGTTGAACAGCGGGTGCAGCCAGTCGAAGTGCTCCACCCACGGCTCGCGAGGGTAGGCCGCGGCCAGATGGGCGTGGATCTCCATCGCGAAGTGCGGCGCCAGCTGCAGGTTCGCGACGTCGGCGAGGGTCGCCAGCTTGAGGAACTGGGTGATGCCCCCGATGCGCGGCGCGTCGGGCTGGATGACGTCCACCGCACCGTGCCGGATCAGCTCGGCGTGCTCGGCGACGCTGGTCAGCATCTCCCCGGTGGCGACGGCGGTGTCCAGCGAGCGGGCGAGCTGCGCGTGGCCCTCGGCGTCGTAGGCGTCGAGCGGCTCCTCGATCCACACCAGGTCGAACTCCTCCAGCCGCCGGCTGACCCGCATGGCGGTCGGCCGGTCCCACTGCTGGTTGGCGTCGACCATGAGCGGCACGCCGTCGCCGATGTGCTCGCGGACGGCACGGACCCGGCGCAGGTCCTCCGCCGAGTCCGGCAACCCCACCTTGATCTTGATGCCGCCGATGCCCTGCTCCAGGGTGCGGGTGGCGTTGTCGCGGACCTGGTCGATCGACTCGTGCAGGAAGCCGCCGGAGGTGTTGTAGCAGCGCACCGAGTCGCGGTGCGCGCCCAGCAGCTTGGCCAGCGGCAGGCCGGCCCGCTTGGCCTTGAGGTCCCACAGCGCGACGTCGATCGCCGCGATCGCCTGGGTGGCGGCCCCGCTGCGGCCCACCGACGCACCGGCCCAGACCAGCTTGGTCCACAGCCGGCCGATGTCGCTGGGGTCCTCGCCGATCAGGTCGGGCGCGACCTCGCGGGCGTGCGCGAACTGCGCCGGGCCGCCGGCCCGCTTGGAGTAGCTGAACCCGATGCCCTCGTGGCCGCCCTCGGTGGTGACCTCGGCGAAGAGGAACGCCACCTCCGTCATCGGCCGCTGCCGGCCGGTGAAGACCTTCGCGTCGCTGATCGGGTTGGGCAGCGGCAGGGTGACCGAGGACAGGGTCACCGACTCGATGCGGTCGAGCACCGCCGGGGCGGTGGAGGTGAGCGGGGCCGGGACGGTCGTCGTCATGGCGGGTCTCCAGGGGTCAGCGGACGAGGCTCAACGGACGAGGCTCAACGGACGAGACAGGGTCGCTTCGGGTCGAACGCCCAGCCGGGGACGAGGTACTGCATCGCGACCGCGTCGTCCCGCGCGCCGAGCCCGTGCTCCAGGTACAGCTCGTGCGCGGCGGCCACGGCGTCGCGGTCCAGCTCGACGCCGAGACCCGGTGCGGTGGGGACGGCGATCGCGCCGTCGCGGATCTGCAGCGGCTCGCGGGTCAGCGCCTGCCCGTCCTGCCAGATCCAGTGCGTGTCCAGGGCGGTGATCCGCCCCGGGGCCGCGGCGCCGACCTGGGTGAACATCGCCAGCGAGACGTCGAAGTGGTTGTTGCTGTGCGAGCCCCAGGTGAGCCCGAACTCGTGGCAGAGCTGGGCGACGCGCACCGAGCCGCGCATCGTCCAGAAGTGCGGGTCGGCCAGCGGGATGTCCACGGCGTTCGAGCGGATGGCGTGGCCCATCTGCCGCCAGTCGGTGGCGATCATGTTCGTCGCCGTCGGCAGGCCGGTCGCCCGCCTGAACTCGGCCATGACCTCGCGGCCGGAGAAGCCCCCCTCGGCGCCGACCGGGTCCTCGGCGTAGGCGAGCACGTCGTGCAGGTCGCGGCACAGCTCGACGGCCTCGGCGAGCAGCCAGCCGCCGTTGGGGTCGAGGGTGATCCGGGCGTCGGGGAAGCGGGCGGCCAGCGCGCGGACCGCGGCGACCTCCTGCTCACCGGCGAGCACGCCGCCCTTGAGCTTGAAGTCGGAGAACCCGTAGCGGGACTGCGCCGCCTCGGCCAGCGCGACGACCGCCTCCGGGGTCAGCGCCGGCTCGCGGCGCAGCCGCTCCCAGTCGTCGGCCGGGTGGGTCTCGGCCAGGTAGGGCAGGTCGGTGGCGTTGCGGTCGCCGACGTAGAAGAGGTAGCCGAGCATCGGCACGCTGTCGCGCTGCTGCCCCTCGCCGAGCAGCTCGGCCACCGGTACGCCCAGGTGCTGGCCGAGCAGGTCGAGCAGTGCGGACTCCAGGGCGGTGACCGCGTGGATCGTCGTCCGCAGGTCGAAGGTCTGCAGGCCGCGGCCGCCGGCGTCCCGGTCGGCGAAGGTGGCGGCCACCCTGCGCAGCAGGCTGCCGTACCGGGCCACCGGCTGCCCGGTCAGCAGCGCGCCCGCGTCCTCGACGGTGCGGCGGATGGCCTCGCCGCCGGGCACCTCGCCGACACCCTCCCGCCCCTCGCTGTCGGTGACGATGGCGAGGTTGCGGGTGAAGAAGGGGCCGTGGGCGCCGCTCAGGTTGAGCAGCATGCTGTCGTGCCCGGCGACGGGCACGACCTCCACGCGGGCGACGGTGGGCGTGCGACCGGTCATGGGAGTCCTCGCCGTCCTCTCGGGAGTGGGGTCAGGAGACCTTGTCGACCAGGGCGGCGAGCTCGGCGAGCTCGGCGTCGGTCAGGTCCGACAGCGGCGGGCGGACCCGGCCGCCGTCGCGCCCGACCGCGGTGAGCCCGGCCTTGACGATGGAGACCGCGTACCCCTTGGCCCGGTCCCGGATGTCGAGGTACGGGATCACGAAGTCGTTGAGCATCTGGTAGACGGCGGTGCGGTCCTGGGCGCGCACCGCGGCGTAGAAGCGCAGCGCGAACTCGGGCAGGAAGTTGTAGAGCGCCGACGAGTACGTGGTCACGCCGAGCTGCAGCAGCGGCAGCGCGAAGGTCTCGGCCGTGGGCAGCCCGCCGACGTAGATCAGCCGGTCGCCGACGCGGGCGTACGTGCGGGTCATCTGCTCGATGTCGCCGATGCCGTCCTTGAGGCCGATCAGGTTGGGGTTGCGCTCGGCGACCTCGGCCACCGTCGCGTCGGTGAGCACGGCGTTGGCCCGGCTGTAGACGATGACGCCCAGGTCGGTGGCGCGGCACACGGCGCTGATGTGCTCGACCAGGCCGCGCTGGCTGGCCTCGGTCAGGTAGGGCGGGAAGAGCAGCAGCCCGGAGGCGCCGGCGGCCTGCGCGGCCTGGGCCTGGGCGACGGAGACGGCGGTCCCGCCGGTGGCCGGCGCGATGACCGGCACCCGGTCGGCCACCTCGTCGACGGCGACGCGGACGACCCGGTCGATCTCCGCCGGCGTCAACGAGAAGCCCTCACCGGTGCCGCCCGCGGCGAACAGGCCGGCGACGTCGAAGCCCGCCTGCCACGCCAGGTGCTCCCGGTACCGGGCCTCGTCGAACTGCAGGTCGGCGTCGAAGTGGGTCACCGGGAAGGAGAGCAGGCCGGCCTTCAGCCGGTCAGCGAGGGCGTCCGGGGGCAGCAGCGTCACGGAGATCGTGTCCTTCGGTCCGACGGGTCCGCGCCGGGGTCCTCCGACGGCGCGGGCTGTGGTCGCGGCCACCGTAGGAAGGACAGACGATGCACGTCCAAGAGCACTTGCGCATCGCTCGATGCCCGTCCGGTATCAGAGACGCCCGGCCCGCTGCTCCAGCACGGCGAGCGCCCGCCACAGCGCGGGGTTCTTGGAGTCCTTGGCCCACAGCAGGTGCAGCTCCACCGGTTCGGGCACCGGCGTCTCCAGCCGGACGAAGGCCACGCCCTCGATCGGCAACCGCGCGGCGGACTCCGGGACGAAGGCCACCCCCCGGCCGGCCGCCACGAGCCACAGCATGGTGAGCACCTGGCTGACGGTGTGCACGGTGTTCTCGGCGGCGATCGGCGCGACGCCGGCGACCAGGTCGTAGAAGTACTTCGCCTGGGTCGGCGAGTGCATGACGACCGGCGTCGACGCGAGGTCCGCGGCGGTCACGGGCCGGCCGAGCTCCAGCAGCCGGTGCCCCACGGGCGCGGCCACGAGCAGCGCCTCGCGGTGCAGCAGCCGGTGCCCGAAGGCGTCCTCGTCGAAGGGCGGGCGCCCCAGGCCCAGGTCGACCTCCTCGTTGAGCAGCCCGGCGACCTGCTCCCGGGTCACCATCTCGGCGAGGTCGACGTCGACGTCGGGCAGCTCCTGCGCCAGGTCGTTGAGCAACTGGCCGAGGATGCCGTAGGTCGAGGCGGCGGTGAAGCCGATGCGCACCACGCCGCTGGCCCCCGACGACACGCGCCGGGCGAGCTCGGGCGCGGAGTCCGCGAGGCCCAGCAGCCTCCGGGCCTCGACGAGGAAGACCTGGCCGGCGGCGGTCAGGGTGACCCGGCGGTTGTCCCGCTCGAGCAGCTGGGCGCCGACGACCCGCTCCAGCTTCTGGATCTGCCGGCTCAGCGGCGGCTGGGTCATCTTCAGCCGGGCGGCGGCGCGGCCGAAGTGCAGCTCGTCGGCGACGGCGACGAATCCGCGGAGCTGCTCGAGCGTGAAGGCCATGCCGACAAGGTATCAACCGATGCCTCAATGGATTTGGACAGGCATGAGCGAGGCTTCTTAGGCTCGCCGACGACCCGGCGTCCGTGACGCCACTCACACCGCCCGCGGCCCGGCCACGGCTGCTCTCCGAGGAGAACTCTCATGACCACTGACAACCGCGCGCGCCGATGGGCGACGGCCGGCACCGGCCTCGCACTGGCCCTCTCGCTGGCCGCCTGCGGCGGCAACGTCGGCGGCGGGACGGCCGCCGAGGGCGAGGAGTTCCCGGGCGACGACCCGATCACCGTGCTCGTCGGGCAGGACCCGGGCGGCAGCACCGACCTGATCGCCCGCGCGCTCGCCGACGAGGTCTCCGACGACCTCGGCGTCCCGGTCACCGTGGAGAACCGGCCCGGCGCCAACGGCGCGCTCGCCGCCCAGGAGCTGGCCGGCGCGGAGCCCGACGGGCACACCCTGATGGTCTACAACGGCAGCCTCGCCTACATCACGCCGCTGGCCGTCGCCGAGGGCGAGGCGCCCGACATCGCCGACTACGAGATCGTCACCGGCATCAGCCAGGACGACTACGTCCTGGTGACCGCACCGTCCTCCGGCTTCACGACGGTGGAGGACCTGGCCAACGCCGGCCGGCCGATCACCTTCGGGACGACGGGCGTCGGGACGGGCAGCCAGCTCTCCCAGGAGCTGCTGTTCAACCAGGCCGGCATCGAGGCCACCGCCGTCCCCTTCGACGGCGGCTCCCCGACGCTCACGGCCGTGCTCGGCGGTCAGGTCGACGTCGGTTCCATCCAGCTGGGCGAGGCCATCGAGCAGATCGAGGCCGGCGAGCTGACGCCGATCGTGACCTTCGCCGAGGAGCGGGTCAGCTACCTGCCCGACACCCCGACCGCCATCGAGGCCGGCTACGACGTGCCGGTGCAGCAGTCCCGCGCGGTCTTCGCCCCGAAGGGCACGCCGGAGGACGTGATCGAGACCCTGCAGGCGTCGTTCCAGACGGCCTTCGGGTCCGAGGCCTACCAGCAGTTCAACCAGGACAACCAGCTCACCCCGAACGAGATCGACGGCGAGGAGGTCCGCCAGGCCTGGACGTCGAACCTCGATCGGTACCGCAGCGTCGTCGAGCAGTACTCAATCGACCTCGGCGGGGACTCATGACCTCCTCCGCAGGCGGAGCGCACGTCCCGGGGCGCCCCGGCGGCCGCACGGCCGCCGGGGCCACCCCCCAGGCGGGCCCCGGAGCGCCGCCGGAGGAGGCCGCCCCCGAGGAGTTCGACCTCGAGGAGGCCATCCACCAGGTGGAGGCCGAGGAGCACGAGGGCCGCCCGCCGGCCGCCGGGCTGCTGGGCAACCTGGTCGTCGCCGCCGCCGTCGTCGTCCTCGGGGGAGCCGCGGTCGTCGGCTCGCTGGCCTTCGACGCCGGCAGTGCTCGCAGCCCCGAGGCGGGGACCTGGCCGCTCATGGTCAGCGTCGTGATCGTCGTCCTCGGGCTGGGCCTCGTGGCCACGGCCCGGCGCACCACGGACGCCGAGCGGTTCGGCCGGACCAGCTGGCTGGTGCTCGCGGGCCTGGCGACCATGGTCGCCTTCGTCGCGCTGATCCCGGTCATCGGCTTCGAGATCCCCGCGGCCCTGCTCGCCTTCGTCTGGCTGCGCTTCCTCGGGCACGAGGGCTGGCGCACGTCGATCGTCACGAGCCTGGCCCTCGTGGTCGCCTTCTACCTCATCTTCGTGGGCGCCCTCTCGGTGCCCATCCCGCACCTGTTCTAGGAGACGCCGTGGACCTCGCCCCGGTGCTCGACGGCTTCGGCGTCGTGCTGCAGCCCACCAACCTGCTCTACTGCCTGATCGGCGTCGTCGTCGGCATGCTCGTCGGCGTGCTGCCCGGCCTCGGCCCGGCGGCGACCATCGCCATCCTGCTGCCGATCACCATCGGCATCGAACCGGTGACCGCGGTCATCATGCTCGCCGGCATCTTCTACGGTGCCCAGTACGGCGGCACGATCACCTCGGTGCTGCTGCGGCTGCCCGGCGAGGCGTCCTCGGTGGTCACCGTGTTCGACGGCTTCGCGCTGGCCCGGCAGGGCCGGGCCGGGACGGCGCTGGGCATCGCCGCGGTCGGCTCGTTCCTCGGCGGCACCGTCTCGATCGTCGCGCTCTCCTTCGTCGCCCCGCTGGTGGCCGGCTTCGCCCTGGACTTCGGCCCGCCGGAGTACACGGCCCTGGCGCTGCTGGGCATCCTGCTGGTCGCCACCGTCAGCAGCGGGGACCGGCTCAAGGCCGTGATAGCCGCCTGCCTCGGTCTGCTGCTGGCCACGGTCGGCCGCGACGGGTTCACCGGCGCCGAGCGGTTCACCTTCGACAACCTCTCGCTCGCCGACGGCCTGGACTTCGTGCCGATCGCGATGGGCCTGTTCGGCCTCGGCGAGATCCTCTACAACCTGGAGGAACGGCACCGGGCGGTGCACGCACCGGCGACGGTGGCCAACGTCTGGCCCTCGCGCGCGGACCTGCGCCAGTCCTCGGGCGCCATCGGCCGCGGCTCGGTCCTCGGCTTCTTCCTCGGCATCCTGCCCGGTGGCGGCGCCACGCTGGCCTCGCTGGCCGCCTACGCCATGGAGAAGCGCCGGTCGAAGACGCCCGAGCGCTTCGGCCGGGGTGCCGTCGAGGGCGTCGCCGCGCCGGAGTCGGCCAACAACGCGGCCGCCACCTCGTCGTTCATCCCGCTGCTCACGCTCGGCATCCCCGCCAACGCCACGATGGCGGTCATCTACGGCGCGCTGCTCATCCAGGGCGTGAGCCCCGGCCCGCAGCTGGTCGACCAGGAGCCCGAGCTGTTCTGGGGCGTGGTCAACTCCATGTACATCGGCAACATCCTGTTGCTGATCATGAGCATCCCGCTGGTCGGGTTGTTCGTGAAGATCCTGCGGGTGCGGGCCACGATCCTCGCGCCGATCACCGTGCTCATCACGCTGATCGGGGTCTACACGGTCAACTACGACGTCTTCGACATCGGGCTGGTCGTCGTCTTCGGGGCGCTGGGCTACCTGATGAAGAAGCTGGGCTTCGACCCGGGCCCGCTGGTGCTCGCCTTCGTGCTCGGCTCGCTGCTCGAGGACTCGTTGCGCCGCTCGCTGCTGCTCTTCGACGGCGACCCGACCGGCTTCCTCACCCGTCCCATCTCCGGGACGCTGCTCGTCCTGTTCCTCGTCGTGGTGCTGCTCCCGGTGATCCGGGCCGCCCTCGCCCGCCGGCGGAGCACCGACCGGCGCAACACCAAGGAGCTCGTGTGACCGTCCTCGTCGCCTACGTCCCGACGCCCGAGGGGGATGCCGCCTTCGCCGCGGCCGTGGAGGAGGCCGGCCGCCGCGGCGGGCGGCTGGTGCTGCTCAACACCCCGCGCGAGGGCGCGCCGGTCAGCGCGGCCATGGCCGACGAGGACGCGGTGCGGGAGCTCGTGGAGCGCGCCGCCGCGGCCGGCGTCGACGTCGAGGTGCACCAGGAGGCGCACACCGGCGACGTCGCCGACGAGGTGGTGCGCGTCGCCGGGGCGGTCGACGCCTCGGTGATCGTGATCGGCCTGCGCAGGCGCTCGCCGGTCGGCAAGCTGCTCATGGGCAGCACCGCCCAGCGGATCCTGCTCGACGCCGACCGCCCGGTGCTCGCCGTCAAGCCCTGAGGCCCCCAGGCCCTGCGTCGCGGACGCCGGCACGCCCTTCCCGAGGAGCTCACTCCTCCGCGACGGCGTGCCGGCGTCCGGCGTCCCGGCCGGGGACGCCGACCGGGTCGGACCGCAGCGCCGAGCCCCGCGACGGGCGCTCACCCACCGGCAGCCGGAACGCGAGCACGGCGAGGAGCACCGCGGCGACCGACACCAGGGTCAGCGTCACGGTCTGCAGGACCGCGTCGCTCCTGGTCTCGAGCAGGTGCAGGGTCAGCTGGTGGTAGAGCTGGTGCGGCAGGTAGGCCACGACCGCGGCCAGCCCCGTCGCCCGGGCGAGCCACACCCCGCCGGTCACCAGCGCGACGAGGGCCACGACCCCGAGGGCCAGGTTGCCCTGGCCGACGTCCCGGAGCAGGTGCTCGTTGTAGGGGCCGTCGACGCTCACCCAGGTGCGGCCGAAGCCCGGGAAGTCCTCGTAGAAGGACCGCGGCGCGAGCGTCTGCCACCCGCCGACACCCAGGCCGAAGACGACGAACCAGGCCAGCAGGCCGCTGACGACGCGACGCACGCGGTCCTCCTCCCGGGATGCCCGGCGGGACGACCGCGACGGCCGGCCGGTGCGCGTCCACCGAGCCCGTGCGCGCGATCGTCCTGCGGCGGTCCGGGCGCCCGCAAGGGACGACCGGCACTGGTGGAACGGCTCGCCCCGGCACCCGTGGGCCCGCCGGCGGCACGGGCGCGCCGGGCCACGGGAACCGGGTCGTGCTGCCCTTCCGGTCGGGACGACGCGACGGTAGAGAGGAGACGTTCCATCGTCCCCGCGACGCCGGACGCGTCCCGGGCGGCCGACGGGAGGCCGGCGCATGAGTGAGCACACGACCTGCGTGGTGGTCGGCGGCGGTCCCGCCGGCATGGTGCTGGGCCTGCTGCTGGCCCGCGCCGGCGTCGAGGTGACCGTGCTGGAGAAGCACGCCGACTTCCTCCGCGACTTCCGCGGCGACACCGTGCACCCCTCGACGCTGCAGCTGCTCGACGAGCTGGGGCTGGCCGAGGAGTTCGACCGGCTGCCGCACACGAAGGTCGAGCAGGTCGTCATCCCCACGGCCGACGGGAACACCGTGACCCTCGGGGACTTCCGCCGGCTGCGCGTGCCCTACCCCTACATCGCGATGACGCCGCAGTGGGACCTGCTCGACCTGCTCGCCGACGCCGGCCGGCGCGAGCCGACGTTCACCCTGCGGATGTCGACGGAGATGACCGACCTGCTGCGCGAGGACGGCCGGGTCCGCGGGGTGCGCTACCGGACGGCGGACGGCGACACCGGCGAGATCCGCGCCGACCTGACCGTGGCCTGCGACGGCCGGCACTCCCTCGCCCGCCGGCAGGCGGGGCTGCGGCCGCGCGAGTTCGCCGTCCCCATCGACGCCTGGTGGTTCCGGGTCCCCCGCCTGCCGGACGACCGCCCCTCCGCCCTGTCCCCGCACGCGGCGCCCGGCCGGTTCGCCGTGGTCATCCCGCGCGAGACGTTCCTGCAGGTCGCCTACATCGGCCGCAAGGGCACCGACGCGCAGCTGCGGGCCCGCGGCATCGAGGCGTTCCGCGCGGACGTCGCCGAGCTCATCCCCGAGTTCCGCGACCGGGTGGACGCGCTGCGCTCGATGGACGACGTCAAGCACCTCGACGTGCGGGTCGACCGGCTCGTGCAGTGGCACGTCGACGGGCTGCTGTGCATCGGGGACGCCGCGCACGCGATGTCGCCGGTCGGCGGTGTCGGCATCAACCTCGCCGTCCAGGACGCCGTGGCCGCCGCGACCCTGCTGGCCGAGCCGCTGCGCAACGGCACCGTGGGCACCTCCGACCTGGCCGCCGTGCGCGCCCGCCGGATCCTGCCCACCGTGGCCGTGCAGACCCTGCAGCGGGCGCTGCACCGCGGCTTCGTGGGCCCGCTGGTCGAGGGGCGGCGGGCCGGCCCCCCGAAGCCGCTGCTCGCGCTGGTGCAGCGGCTGCCCCAGCTCTCCGTCGTCCCGGCGTACCTGATCGGCGTGGGGCTGCGGCCCGAGCACGCGCCGGCCTTCGCCCGGCGCGCTCCGGTCGCCGGCTGAGGACAGGGCCCTGCGCCCCTGACCCGGGACGGCGGTCCGGCGGAGGCTGGCGCCGCTGGATCCGCACGCCCGAGCAGGGAGGGGTCGCCGTGTACGTGGGTGTCATCCACACGATCAGGGACGCCGACGCCTGGGCGGAGATGATGCGCAGCGTCGGCACGGCCGACTTCCCGCCGGGCTTCGAGCTGCTCGCCACCGGGACGTCCCGGGGCGCCGACCGGGCCATCTGCCTGTGGCAGGCGCCGAGCGTGGCGCAGCTCCAGGCCGTCCTCGACGAGCTCGCGGGCCGGTTCGCGGTCACCGACTGCTTCGCCGTGTCCGAGGAGTTCACCCAGGTGACCGGACAGGACGCCCGGGCGGCCACCACCTGAGCCGCCCGGCCGCCACCCCGCACGTCCGCCGACCCGCCGGCGCACCCCGGCTCCCGTCCTCCGGTGCCGGGCGCCGGTGCCTGGAGCACGCCCGGTGAGCACGACCACCGCCCCCGCAGGCCCGGTACCGGGAGCGGGTCGCCCCCCCCGGTCGGTGCTCGACCTGCTCGACGGGTTCCCGGCCTGCCGCGGGGATCCTGCGGGCACCGGCGCGGTCGGGCACGGGCACCTCCACCGGCGTGGCCTCCGGGTACCTGGCGGAGCTGCCCGAGGACGGGACGCTGTCCGTCTTCGTCCGCGAGCCGACCATCGCCTTCCGGCCCCCGCCCGACGCGCAGGCGTGGCGGGCCGCGCTGCGCGCGACCGACCGGTTCGTCGAGGACATCCGGGACGGCTGAGGATCACCCGCGGGTGAAGGTGCCCAACCCCTCGCGGTCGTAGAAGTCCAGCCGCACGCTCGCCGCCGTCCCCCCCTCGTCGACGGCGAACAGGGCACCGGCCAGGCCGTTGGCGTTCTCGCCGATCGACTCGAAGGTGAAGACGTCGCCGGAGTGGTGGGTCAGCGGGAACGTCGTCGGCGCCTCCGCCGGGCCCATCGTCATGGTGAGGCGGTCGCCGTCCGCGGTGACGGTGAGCGGGCCGTAGTAGGGGTTGGCGTAGGTGCCGGTGTAGGCGGCGAGGTCGCGCGCCGGCTGCGGGTCGGCCGGCGGCTGGGACCAGTCGGTCTCGGGGGCGTCGGCCTGCTCGATCTGGGCGAAGATCCCGGCGGTGAAGGTGAGCCAGTCGACGGTCGGCTGCCCGTGCTGCGCGACGTCGAAGAAGCCGGCGGTGATGGCCTCGGGGATCCCCTCGGGGTGCCCGTTGGTCAGGGCCACGATGCCGAGCTGCTCGACGGGGAGCATGAGCACCGCGGTGGCGGCGCCGAGGTCGAACGCGCCGGAGTGCCCGATCTGCAGCCGTCCCTGGTCGTCGTAGGAGACGTTCCAGCCCAGGCCGTAGAAGCCGGTGCGGGCCTCCGGGGACGCCGGGGGGCTGGAGACCGAGTGCGGGACGCGGGTGACCGCCAGCGCGTCCGGGTCGATGACCTGGGTGCCGTCGTGCACGCCGTCGCCCAGCTGGAGGCGGACCCACTGGGCCAGGTCCCGCACCGAGGAGCTGGCACCGCCGGCGGGCGCCTCCGCGTCGGCGTCCCGGGTGTAGCGGGCCACCCAGGTCCCGTCGCCGGCCGGCACGTGGATGGCGGCCTTGTTCGCCGCGGCCTCGTAGTCCTCGTGGCGGTAGCTGGTCCCGGTCATGCCCAGCGGGTCGAAGAGGACCTGGTCGGCCAGGTCCTCCCACGCCGTCCCCGTGGCGACGGCCGCGGCCTCCGCGCCGGCGGTGTACCCGAAGTTGCTGTAGTTGTAGCTGGACCGGAACGGGTCCAGGGGGTGCTGGTCGAGGTGGCTCAGGATGTAGTCCCGGTCGAACCCCAGGTCCTCGAGCAGGTCCCCAGCCCCCGTGTGCAGCCCGCTGCGGTGCGACAGCAGGTCGGCGATGGTGGCGTGCTCGGTGACGTAGGGGGCGCTCAGCGCGAAGGACGGGTCGTACTGCCCGGCCGGCTGGTCCCACTCGACGACGCCCTGCCCGACGACGCCGGCGACGACGGTCGACGCCAGCGGCTTGGACACCGAGGCGAGCTGGAACACCGTGTCCGGGTCGACGAGCTCGGGCCTGCCGACCTCCCGGACCCCGAAACCCTTCGAGTACACGACCTGGTCCCGGTACACCACGGCGACGGCCACGCCAGGCACCCCGGTCCGGTCCATGGCGTCCGTCACCAGCCCGTCCAGGCTGCTCAGCGCGGAGTCGACCTGCTCCTGGCTCAGCGACGCGGCCGGCCCCGGCGGCACCGGCGGCAGCGTGCTCGTCGCCGGCGCGGGCGCGGCCACGGCACCGGTCGCGCAGGCCGACGTCACGGCGGTCAGGGTGGCGAGGGCCGCGGCCGTGCCGGCCGACCTCATCCTGCGACGGCGGGGTGCTGGTGCGTTCGGAGGAGTGGACACGGGCACGGTCCTGACCGGCGCCGCCGCGCGGGCGCCTGCTCGCGGAACGCCACGGGTGGGGCCGGCCGGGCGCGGTCGGCACGCGGGGCACCCGTGGTGGCCGGGGACCGTAGTGGCGGGCTGACGTGGGCGTCCAGGGTCCGGGCCACGCGGGACCTACGCACCTGGCGCGCGCTCGGCGGTGTGGGGAACCTCGGGCGATGGACCTCGCTGCCCCGGTCGTCCCGCTCGACGCGGCCTTCTTCGCCGACCCGTACGCGCTGTACGCCCGGCTGCGGGTCGAGGAGCCGGTGGCGCGGGCGGTGACCCCGGTGGGCATGCCGGTCTGGCTGGTGACCCGGTACGACGACGTCCGGGAGGCGCTCACCGACCCGCGGCTGGCCAAGGACGCCGAGGGCTTCGCGCGGGTGCTGGAGAGCAAGCCGCTGCCGCCGGGTTCCCGCGTGGCGTTCACCCAGGAGCTCAACCGGCACATGCTCAGCACCGACCCGCCCGACCACACCCGGCTGCGCAAGCTGGTCAGCCGGGCCTTCACGGTGCGGGCCATCGCCGCCCTCCGCCCGCGGATCGAGGCGATCGCCGGCCGGCTCGCCGACCGGATGGCCGCCGGGCCCGCGGAGGTGGACCTGCTCGACGCCTTCGCCTTCCCGCTGCCGATGGGCGTCATCTGCGAGCTGCTCGGCGTGCCGGACGCCGAGCGGACGTCGTTCCGCCGCTGGTCGAACACCATGCTGGCCTCCGACGGCGCGGTCGACGAGCGCACCGCCGCCGGCATGGCGATGGCCGTGTACCTGACCGACCTGGTGGCGCAGAAGCGGGCGCACCCGGCGGACGACGTGCTGTCGGCGATCGTCGCCGCCTCCGAGGACGCCGACCGGCTCTCGGCCGACGAGACCGTGTCGATGGCCTTCCTGCTGCTGGTCGCCGGCCACGAGACGACGGTCAACCTCATCGGCAACGGGGTGCTGGCGCTGCTGCGCCGTCCCGACCGGCTGGCCGAGCTGCGCGCCGACCCCGACCTGGTGCCGGCCGCGGTCGAGGAGCTGCTGCGCTTCGACGGCCCGGTCAACCTGGCCACGTTCCGGCACACCACCGCGCCGGTCGAGGTCGGCGGGACCACCATCCCCGCCGGCGAGGTGGTGCTGGTGTCCCTGGCGTCGGCCAACCGCGACCCGGAGCACTACGCCCGCCCCGACGAGGTGGACCTGCACCGCGAGGCCGGGCACCTCGCCTTCGGGCACGGCATCCACCACTGCCTCGGCGCGCCGCTGGCCCGGCTGGAGGGCGAGGTCGCGTTCCGCACCCTGCTCGACCGCTTCCCCGACCTGGCCCTCGCCGTCGACCCCGCCGAGCTGACCTGGCGGCAGAGCATCCTCATGCGCGGCCTGACCCGGCTGCCCGTGCGGCTGCGCTGAACCGGCACCTGGTGCGACCAGGCGGCTCCCAGGGACACAGCCGCTGCGGTCGGCGGCTCCAGGGACACAGCCGCTGCGGTCGGCGGCTCCCGAGCCGACACCTCCGCGCCGGTCCTGCACGCCCGTATCGCATCGTCGTACACGGGGACTCCGCCTGCTCCCGAGTTCGTCGTGAATGGCATGGGCATGGACCCGGCAGCCTTTGTCCGCGGAAGCAATATCGCCTACCGTTGCGCATACCAGGTGATCTGCCGAGTTCGCGAAAGCAACGAGACTGCAGCATCCGGTGGCAGCCTGGTGCCGGTTTGCGACCGGGCCCCAATGGCCTGACCGGGACTCTGGCGGGACACTCCGCTCTCCCCTAGCGTGCGCCTACGCACGCGGCTCAGGGGGAACGCATGGCTGGTGATCAGAAGGCGGCGACCGTCAAGAAGCCAGCGGCTGGCACAAAGGCTGCGGCTGGCCAGAAGACGCCGGCAGTGATAGCTGCCATCGGTGCCGTGGTCGCAGCTGTCGCCGGCGCCGTGGTGGCAGGACTATTCGCACTGGGGAGTGGAAGCGGCGACGACCGGCCCGGAGGCAGTTCCACCGGATCGAGCTCGCCGGCGAGCACCTCTGTCGTCTCGCCGGCGTCCGGCAAGATCGTAGATCCCGAACCCGGTCAGGAGGTGCTGAGCCCGATCGACGTGAGAGGCGTCGCTTCGGCTCCCGAGGACCGCGTCCTCTGGGTGTTGGTGAAGTCGCGGAACAACCACTACTACACCGTCACGAGCGACCCGGCTCCGGTGGACATCGACACGCATGGGAACTGGAGAGTCCGGACTGTGGGCATAGGCAAGGTCGAGGACGACAGAGGACACCCCTACGACCTGGTCCTGGTGGCTGCCCCCCGTGAAGGAGGTGAGATCGAGCGTGCGGTCGCGGAGAAGGGTTCGCGCATGTCCGCTGATCTCGGCCAGCAGCTCCCAGGAGATGCGCAGGAACTGGACAGGGTGACAGTGACTCTGGCTGGTTCACGGTGAGCCCGCCGTCATCGTGACCTCCGGTGAGCCGCTCAGGGCGGAAAACGGCTTCGAGGACACCTGATCGGTCGATCCGGCCCGGGGAGTCGACCTCGGTCACGCGCACCTCGTCCAGGTTCCGGCGGGTGCAGCCTCCGATGCCTGCCCACCCAGCGGTCGGGTCCACGCCCGGCTGCACGGACCGGCTGCACGGGGCAGGAGGGCTGCAACGCCGACGGGGATCCACTGCCCCGTCCGGGGCCAGGTCGCCGTCGTCCTCCTCCGTCGGGGTGCCGCAGCCCGGGTCGCCTGGGTGTGGTGGCGGGGACGCGACCGTCCTCGGAAAGGAACCACAGGGCGCCAGCCACGACCGCGAGCCCGGCACCGGCTTCCTGGCCTGGCGTCATGGCCCTGTCATCCGGCAGGTGCACGTCAGCGGCACCAGGTCGCCATGCCCAGCTGGGGCTGACCGCAGAACCCGGTGACGTCGCCTGGACGGTCGCCCCGCTGCTGCACGCACGCGGGGCGCGGCGAACCACCTGTCCCCGGTCGGCCCTCAGCGACACGACGCAGCCTCCGGCCACGTGCACTGACGGGCAGGACCTGATGTCGCTGCGGCAGCGGCCCAGAGGCGTGCCGGCAGGCGTGAGGCACCCGGCCGATCGAGTGCTCCCCCGTGCGCGAGCCGGGCTCAGGGGAGGACGCGGCGCATCAGCACCCGGGGGAACCCGCCTGCGACAGCGTCGGTGTCCGCGGCCTTGGTGAACCCGGCCTTCTCGAACAGGCTCCGCGTGCCGACGTAGGCCATGGTCGGGTCGACTCGCCGGCCCCCGTTGTCAGCCGGGTACCCCTCGACGGCGGGGGCGCCCTGCGAAGCGGCGTAGTCCACGGCCCCGCGGAGGAGCGCGTGCGCGATCCCCCTGCCGCGATGACCTGGACGCACGCGGATGCACCACACGGACCACACGGGCAGGTCGTCGACGTGCGGGATCTTCCGCGAGCGCTCGAAGGGCAGCTCCGCCCGCGGCGCGACCGCGGCCCAGCCGACCACCTCGCCGCCGTCGTACGCGAGCACTCCCGGGGCCACCGGGCGGCCGGTCAGTTCCCGGACGTACTCGCGGCGGGCCGGTCCGACGAGTTCCCGGTTGGTCGTCGAGTCGAGCCGGTGGCTGAGACACCAGCAGACGTTGGCGGCCGGGTTCTTGGGACCGAGCATGGTCGCGACGTCGTCGAACCGCGCCCTCGTCGCCGGCTCGATCTCGATGCCCACCCGGCCACGCTAGCGCCGAGCCGGCACGGGGGTCGTCGGGTTCATCGTGGAGGCGGTCGGCGCGAGGGGTCCATCACGTGAGCAGCGTTGTCCGTACGCAGTGGCGTCGTCACCCGATCACTGGTCGCGCTAGGTGTCGTAGCCAGGGACGTTGTTGACGGTCGGCGTGGCGCCTTGGTGACGAAGGAGACCTCCGGAAGGAGTGGCGGTGCTTGACGTCGCCGTTGCCAACCGGAGGTCTCCGTGGCCCACGCTAACGCCCGTACCACCGTGTTCGCCCGCACGCTGATCGTCGACCGTGTCCTGGCCGGTCACCGGCCCGGTGAAGTGGCCAAGCAGCTGGGCGTCAGTCGGCAGACGGTTCACAAGTGGGTGCGCCGCTGGCGCGCCGAGGGCGAGGCCGGGCTGGCCGACCGCTCCTCGCGGCCGCACCGCATGCCCCGGCAGACCTCGCCGGAGACGGTCGCGGCGATCGTGGCCGCG
>NZ_FNHE01000011.1 GCF_900103785.1 Geodermatophilus siccatus
ACCCGGGCGGCGGCCTGGTTCGCCGCCCACGGCGTCACCCTCCGGCGGGTGCTGACCGACAACGCCAAGAGCTACCGCGTCGGGCGGGCCTGGATCGCCGTCTGCGCCCAGCTGGGCATCGGCCGCCGGTTCATCAAGCCCGGGCGGCCCTGGACCAACGGCAAGGCCGAGCGGTTCAACCGCACCCTGCAGACCGAGTGGGCCTACGCCACCGCCTGGAGCTGCAACGACGAGCGCACCGCCGCCCTGGACAGCTGGCTGACCCACTACAACACTTCCCGCAGCCACTCCGCCCTCGGCGGCCGCCCACCGATCAGCCGACTCGCCGCGTGAACAACCTCCCTGGTCACGACACCTAGGTGGGGTCGCCGGGCGGACTCACACCTCCTCGACGGGGAACGTGCGGCTCGGGGCCACGACCTCCTCCTGCGCGGCGACCAGCAGGATCTCCCGCGAGCGCGCCTGCTCGGTGGCGGCCAGCAGGCCGTGCACCGACGCGGCGGCCGCCCCGAGCGCGGTGCCGGCGTCCCGGCTGGCCAGCCAGTGGGCGAGGAAGAGCGCGGCGATGGCGTCGCCGGCGCCGTTGACCGAGACGTCCAGCCGCGGGGTGCGCACCCGGAAGTGCCGGCCGCCCTCGGAGGCGAGCAGGTCGACGGCGTCCCCGGGGGTGTCCGCGGTGACCAGCGAGGTGGTCAGCACGACGCGCGGGCCCAGCGCCTGGACGGCGGCCACGGCGTCCCTCACCTCGTCCAGCGTCCGCGTCGTCGTCCCCGCGAGGTGGTCGAGCTCGTAGTGGTTGGGCGTGACCAGGTCGGCGGCGGGGACGGCGACCTCGCGCATGAACTCGGGGATGCCGGGGCGGACGAAGACGCCGCGGCCCACGTCGCCGACGACCGGGTCGCAGCAGTAGACCGCCGCCGGGTTGGCCCGGCGCACCCGCTGCACGGTGCCGACGACGGCGTGCCCGATGTCGGCCGAGCCGAGGTAGCCGGAGAGGACGGCGTCGCAGGAGCCCAGCACGCCGCGCTCGGCGATGCCGTCGACGACCTCCTCGATCGCCGGGCCGTCGAAGACCCGCCCCTTCCACTCGCCGTAGCCGGTGTGGTTGGAGAACTGCACGGTGTGCACCGGCCACACCTCGACGCCCAGGCGCTGCAGCGGGAAGACGGCCGAGGAGTTGCCGACGTGGCCGTAGGCGACGTGGGACTGGATCGAGAGGACGGCGGTCACGGGGTGGAACGGTGGCACACGCGCGCTACCGGCGCCCGGTCGCCTCCGCCGAGAGCGCCCGGGTCACGAACTCCTCGACGCGTGCCCGGTCGACGCCCAGGCCGGTCAGCACGCCGGTGCCCTCGTCGGCGTCGAGCAGGGCCAGCAGCACGTGTTCGGTGCCGATGTAGTTGTGGCCCAGCCGCAGCGCCTCGCGGAACGTCGCCTCGAGCACCGCCCGCGTGCGGTCGTCGAACGGCACCAGCTCCGGCGACTCGCCGGTGCCGGCGGGCCCGAGCGTCGCCGTCGCCACCTCGCGGACCCGGTCCGGTGGCACCCCCTGCGCGGTGATCGCCCGCGCGGCGAGCCCCTCCGGTTCGGTCAGCAGGCCGAGCACCAGGTGCTCGACGCGGATCTGCTGGTCGCGCCGGGCGCGGGCCTCGTTCTGCGCGGCGACGACGACGTTGCGGGCGCGCGGGGTGAACCGGCTGAACCCGGCATTGGGGTCCAGCGCGGCCGCGTCGGCGGCAGGACGCTGCACGAAGCGCTTCTGCGCCGCCTGCTTGGTCACCCCCATGCTGGCGCCGATCTCGGTCCAGGAGGCGCCCTGCCGGCGGGCCTGGTCGACGAAGTGGCCGATGAGCGCGTCCGCGACCTCGCCGATGTGGTCGGCGACGAGGACGGCGTCGGTCAGCTGCTCCAGCGGATCGGTGTGCACCCGCCTGATCGTGTCGATGAGGTCGTCGAGCCGGACGGTCGCGGAGAGGGGAGCGGGTTCGACCATGCCGTCAACCGTAGGTTGACGCTGCAGTCGTCGTCAACCCTCGGTTGACGTGGATCGGCGGTCCCCGGGGTGCTGCCGGAGGGCTGATCGCGGCGGGCAGGATGGCGGCATGGCCCCGTCTCCTGTCACCTCTCCCGGGATCGTCGGCGTCGCCGGCCGCGTCGCCGAGCCGGTCGACGTCCGCAGCGCCGACCTGCGGCTGGGCGGGCGACCGCTGCCGGTGGTCAGCCCCGCGCGCGTGTACGTCTGCGGGATCACGCCGTACGACGTGACCCACCTCGGGCACGCGGCGACGTTCGTGTGGGCCGACGTCCTCGGGGCGGTGCTGCGGTTGGCCGGCGCGGACGTGGTGACCAGCCGGAACGTGACCGACGTCGACGACGTGCTGACCCGCGCCGCCGACGCCCGCGGCCGGCACTACGACGAGTTCGCGCTGAGCCAGGAGTTCGCCTTCGAGCAGGACATGCGGGCCCTCGGGATCCGGCCGCCGACCCACGCACCGCGGGCGCGGCACCACATCGGGCACGTGCAGCAGCTGGCCGCGGCGCTGCTGCGGGCCGGACGGGCGTACGAGCGGGAGGGGCACGTGTTCTTCCGCGGCGCCGAGGCGGTGGCGGCGTCGGGGCTGGCCTCCGACCGGGCCCGCGAGCTGGCCGCCGAGTTCGGCGACGGCCCGGACGACGCGCTGCGCGAGGACCCGTTCGACGTGCCGGTGTGGCGGCCCTCCGGCGAGCGGGACCCCGCCTGGCCCTCCCCGTGGGGCTGGGGACGGCCGGGCTGGCACGCGGAGTGCGCGGCGATGGCGACCGCGACCCTGGGCCACGGTGTGGACGTCCTGGTGGGCGGCGCCGACCTGGCGTTCCCGCACCACGCGCACCAGGCGGCGATGGCCGAGGCGGCCTCGGGGGTGGCGCCGTTCGCGCGCAGCCGGGTGCACGTCGGGGCGGTGTCCCAGGACGGCGCCAAGATGGCGAAGTCGACGGGCAACCTGACGCTGGTCGCGGACCTGCTGCGGGTGACCTCCGGGCCGGCGCTGCGGGTGCTCGTGCTGGACCGGCCGTGGTCGCAGCCGTGGGAGTACCGGCCGGAGCTGCTGGAGGGGGCGTCCGCGCGGCTGGACGCGCTCTTCTCCGCCGCCGGCCGGTCCGGCTCGACCCCGGCGGCGAGCCGCGCGGTGGCCGACCGGCTGTTCGACGACCTGGACGTGTCCGGGGCCCTGGACGTCGCCATCAGCGACGGTGGGGACGCCGCCCGCCGGCTCGTGCGGGTGCTCGCGCTCGGCTGACGGTCAGCCGCCCGCCGCCGCGAGGGCACCGGCGGCGCGAGCGCGCCCGACCGCCCCCGGGGCCCGGCAGCCGGCCGTCACATCCGGAGGTGGGCCGGCGTGCCGGTGGACTGCTCGACGTCCTCGTTGGCGGTCTGGAGCAGCCGGTGGCTCAGGTCGGAGAGCGCTCGGGCGGCGGCGATCTCGTCGCCGATCTCCGGCACGTCCCGGTCGGCCGGGTCCAGACGGGCGAGGCCGACGCCGGTCAGCTGTTCCGTGTCCCGGCCGTGCAGCCGGGCGACCGCACGGGTGTGCCCGTCGTGCTCGTCGATGTCGACGGTCACCGTCCACTGCTTGACGTCGTCCACCTGTCCTCCCCGGGTCGACGTGCGGGTGCCGGTGATCCAGCGTCGGCCCAGACCTCGGCCGGGGAACGGGTCGTTGGTCCCTGTCCGTCGTCCGTCGGTCACGAGCCGGGCCGGACCGGCGCGGCCCGGTCCACCCTCCCCACGCCCCGTCGCCAGAGCAGCCACGTCACGACGCCGGTCGGGATCGGGAGGAACCAGGTCAGGAAGCGGAACAGCAGCACCGCCGCGGCGGCCCCGGCCGGGTCCACGCCGACGGCGGTCAGCCCGGCGACGTAGCTGAGCTCGGCGACCCCCAGGGCGCCCGGCGTGACCGGCACGAGGATCACCAGGCGGGTGAGGGAGAAGACGGCCAGGACGACGACCCACGAGACGTCCGCGCCCCGGCCCCCGACCGCACGCAGGCAGACCAGCAGCACGAGGAACAGCGCCGCGTGGCTCGCGACCGCCGCGGCGGTGAGGTGCACCCAGCGGTGCCGGACGAGGTCCAGGGAGTCGGCGCGGAACCGGTCGGTGCGGGCCACCCAGCCCGACGGCGGCCGTCGGTGCACCGCGCGGGCGACCCGGCCGGCGCCGCGTTCGGCGGCCCCGGCCAGCACCGTGGCCGCCCGCGCGTGGGTGAGGACGAGCACGAGCGCGAGCACGCCGAGCAGCAGGACGGTGCTGCCCAGCAGGGCGGCGGAACCCAGCCGGGCGTCGACGTCCCCGACCAGCGCCACCCCGGCCAGGGCGACGGCCGGGGTGGCGAGCTTGGCCAGGGTGTTCCAGACGCCGGTGAGGGTCACGGCGCGGGTGATCTCGGCGGCGTCGAAGCCGAACGAGGAGTACATCGCCGCGTTGGTGCCGACGCCGAAGGCGAAGCCGACCGGGACGGTGTTGGAGACGGCCGTCGACGCCTGGTCGGACATCACCGCGCGGCCGAGGGTCAGCCCCGGCATCGCGGCCATCCAGAGCGGGGCGTAGGAGAACAGGTTGACCAGCGCGACCACGGCGACGCCGGTGACCTCGGCCGCCGACAGGTGCCGCACGAGGTCCCAGGCCGCCGAGTAGTCGGCGATCCGCGGCAGCACGCCGGCGAAGACGGCGACCACCACGCCCACCGTGAGGGTCGTCCGTCCCACGCGGCCGGTGAGGACCCGCCGGACGGTGCCCCGGGACCGGCCGGGCGGTGCGGCGCTCATGCGCCGAGGCGGTGCTCGAAGCGGGCCGACAACAGCGCGCCGACCAGGGCCGGGACCCAGAACACCAGCACCCGGAAGGCGAGCGCGGCGGCGCAGGCCCCGGGCAGCGGCACCCCCAGCGCGGTCAGCACCAGGAGGAGGGCGACCTCGGCGGCCCCCGGTGCCGCGGTCACCGGCAGGACCGACCACAGGAGGTGCAGCCCGCCGTACCCGGCCGCGGTCGCCAGCACCGGCACCGAGCCGCCCACGGCGTGCACCGCAGCGGCGAGCGCCGCGCCCTCCAGCGCCACCCCCGTCGCCGTCCAGCCCAGCTGCTCGCCGCGCAGCCACCCGCCCCGGCGCGGGGCGGTCAGCCCCCGGCGCAGGACCCGGGCGACCTGGCGGCGCGCGTGCGGGCCGGTGTCGGCCCGCCGAGCCAGCCACTGGCCACCCAGCACCAGCGTCCAGGCGCCGAGCCCGAGCGCGACGGCAGGCACCAGCGCCTCGGGGGTGTGCCAGCCGCCGAGGCGCCGCCCCACCAGCGCCAACCCCAGCGTGCCCGCGGCGACGAGCACGGCCGCGACGATCGCGCCGGCGACGAACCGGTCCACCGCCCGGCGTGCGTCCTCGGGGGACACCCCCGCGCGCTCCAGGTACCGGGCCGCCGACCGGCGCCACCCCTCGCCGCCGTGGAGCAGCGACGCGGCCTCGGCCGCCATGGTCGCGCCGTAGGTGCGGCCCAGGGCCAGCCGGCGGTCGACCGTCAGCAGCGCTGCCACCGCGTGCGCCCCCCGCGCGAGGACGACCAGCACGAGAGCCGCGCCCAGCCAGCGCCACCCGCCGCGCTCGACCGACGCCAGCAGCGCGGGAGCGCCGGCCAGCAGCGGGACGCCGACGAGCACGAGGGCCGACCCGGCGGCCACGGCCAGCCGCGCGGCGGCCCCGGGTGGTCCGTACTCGGGCCGATCGGGGTCGGGCAGGTCCAGCCGGCGGCGGATCGCGTCGCGCAGCAGGTCCAGCCGGGCGCGGTCCTCGCGGACCCGGGCTCGGGTGACCGCCGACAGGCTCATCGGCGTCAGCCCGGGCAGGGCCGCGGCGACGGCCTCGGGGCCGAGCTCGTCGACGGCGGAGCGGCCCACGAGCTCGGGGTCGACCCGCAGCGCCAGGGAGGCCATGAGCTCGGCGACGTCACCGGCCAGCGCGTCGTCGTCCGCCCCGTTCAGCGCGTTGCCGAAGTCGACGACCCACGGCCGCCCGTCGGCGTCCACCAGGACGCTGGACGCCTCCAGGTCGTGGTGGGCCACCCGGGCGGCCCGCAGCAGGGCCACCTGTCCCCACACCCGCGCCAGCAGGTCCGGGGTGAGGTCGCCGGCCGGCAGCTCGTCGAGCTCCCGGCCGGCGACGTGCTCCTGCACGACCACCGCGCCGTGCTCGGTGCCGCGTGCCAGCAGCACCGGCGGGGTCGACACGCCGCGTTCGCGGGCGGTCATGGCCGCGACCGCCTCGTGCTCGGCCTGCTGGCCCAGTGGTGCCACCGCGTCGGCGTCCTTGACGTCGCGGACCGCGAGCAGCCGCCACAGCCGGTACAGCCAGTCGCGCTCGAGGCGGTCGGGTTCGAGGAACTTGACGTACAACCGGCGGCCGCTCTCGTCGACGGCCTCGAAGGGGTGTGAGCTGCGCGCGCGGACGGCGGCCGGCCGCACCTCCCGGACCCGCAGGCCGAACCGCTCGAGCAGCTGCCCGACCCGGGCGGCCGGCACGTCCCGCCGCGGCACGCCGAACACCCAGTGCACCAGCGAGCCGATCGCCCACCCGACGGCCACCCCGCAGACGACGTCCAGGGGCAGGTGCGCCCCGACGTACACGCGGGCCAGCGCCACCGTCCACGCCAGGACCCACGCCCGGCGGCGGCCCCCGCGCGACAGGTACGGGGCGGCGGCGGTGGCCAGCGCCGCGGCGACCGCCGAGTGCCCGGAGACGAAGCCCAGGCCCTCGACCGGGCCCTCGGGGAAGTGCACCTCGACGACGAGCCCGATGGGCCGCTCCCGCTGCACCACCTCCTTCACCGCGTCCGCGGCGAGGTAGGCGAGGACACCGGAGACGAGCAGGTCGCGCGCCATCCGGAACCGGCGGGTGAGCGCGGCCACGGATGCGACGACCGGGACCGTGACCGCGTTGCCCAGCTGCATGACCGCCCAGACGACCGGGAAGACGGCCGCCGGGAGGTCGTTCACCAGCTGGAACACGTCCCGCTCGACGACCGGCAGCACACCTCGTTGGGCGACGAGGAGGCCCAGCCCGAGGACGGACAGTCCCAGCACCGCGCGCACCAGGTCGACCGGGTGCCGCTGCACCGGCCGGGGCCCCGTTCGGGCGGGCCCGCCCGGCCCGGGGGACGGCTCGGCGTGGGCGGCGGCGCCCGAGGTCGTGCGGCGGGTCCACACGGCCGCGGGCCGGCGGGTGCCGGGCCTCCCGGTCGGGGCCGGGGCGCCGGGGGTGCCGCGGACCCCCGGCGCGCGCGAGCCCGCTGCGGGGACACCGGCGGCCCGATCCCGTCGACCGCGACCACCGCCGTCCACCCGCCCGTGCGACCGGCCACCTCGGCCGGGCGGCGGCGGGTCAGCCCGGTCCACGCGGGGACGCCGGGACCGGCCGGACCACGCCCACCGGGCCGGTCCGTCGCCAGGGGCGGCACCCACTCCACCGGCGCTGTGCCATCGCGGCGTCCTCCCGTCGTCGACCGGTCGGTCCGGTCAGCCTGCTCCACCCGACCGCGCCGCAGGAACCCCCGGTCGGCCGCACGGACCGCACGCGGGACGCGAGGACCAGACGTCCGGCCCGGCGAGGGGACGTCGCCGCACCCGCGCTCCGCCCCGTGCGCGGAGGAGCATGGCGCGGTGACCGGCG
Source organism: Geodermatophilus siccatus (assembly GCF_900103785.1). GTDB lineage: Bacteria > Actinomycetota > Actinomycetes > Mycobacteriales > Geodermatophilaceae > Geodermatophilus > Geodermatophilus siccatus. The sequence goes on from NZ_FNHE01000011.1 coordinate 7,690, forward strand.
ACGCGGGACCGGAGGCCGGGCCGGTGGCCGACGGGACCCCTGCCCGGCGGACCCTCGCCCCGGTCACCGGCGCGCGCAGACCGGCCTGGCCGGACGAGGACCGCCACCGCCGCCCCTCGGGCGACGACCGGCCCGGCCACCGGCGTCCGCCCCCCGGCACCTGGCCGTGGGCCGCGGCGCTCGTCGTCGCCGTGGTGCTGCTGTCGCTGGGCGGTGGATGGACCCGTGGCCTGGCCGGCCTCGACCAGGCCGTCCGGGAGTCCCTCGCTCCGCCGGGCCGGCCGCCCGGGTGGGCCACCGACCTGGGCCGGCTCGGGGCGGCGCTCGGCTACCGCGTGCTGTGGATCCCGACCGCCCTCGTGCTGGTGTGGACGGCGCGGTGGCGGCACCTGCTCGTCTACGTCGGCAGCATCTCGCTCATGGCCGCGACCGCCCAGGTCGCCTCGGGTGACGCGGCGCTGATCCGCGACGTCCGGGACAGCGTGACCGGGTCCGCGGTCGGCATCATCCTCCCGGCCTGGCCGGTGATCGTGCTGGCCACGGTGGCCACCGGCAGCCTGTTCGTCCTCACCCCGTCCGGGCGGGCGCGCCGCTGGGGTTGGCTCGTCGTCGCCGGCCTGGTCGGCGGTCTGGCGACGGTCCGGGTGGCGCTGCTGCTCGACACCGCCGCGGATGCGCTGCTCAGCGCGGTCGTCGGTGCTGCCGCGGCGGCTCTGGCGTTCCGGTTGCTCGCGCCCGAGCACGCGTTCCCGGTCACCTACCGGCGGCAGGTCCGGGCGCACCTGCGGCTCCACCGGGAGCGGACCGAGCGGATCCGGGCCGCCGTCCGGGACCAGCTCGGGATCGAGATCGACGAGATCAAGCCCTACCGCCTCGACGGCTCAGCCGGGTCCACCCCGTGCCGGCTGCACCTGGCCGAGGGACCGCCGGAGCACCTGTTCGGCAAGCTGTACGCCACGACCCACCTGCGCTCGGACCGCTGGTACAAGTGGGCCCGCGTCCTGCGGTACGGCCGGCTGGAGGACGAGGCGCCGTTCTCCTCGGTCCGCCGCCTGGTCGAGCACGAGGACTACATGCTCCGCCTGCTGCGGGACGGCGGCGTCCGGGTCCCCGAGCCGGTGGGCGTGGTCGAGGTCGTGCCCGGGCGGGAGTACCTCCTGGTGACCGAGCTGGTCCCCGACGCGGTCGAGGTCCTCGACTCCGGCCTGGACGACGCGGTCGTCGACGACGCCCTCCGGCAGGTGCGCCGGCTGTGGGCCGCGGGGACCGCGCACCGCGACGTCAAGCCCTCCAACGTGCTGGTGCAGGGCAGCCGCGTCTACCTCGTGGACGTCTCCTTCGGGGAGCTGCGCCCGTCCCGGTGGCGCCAGGCCGTCGACCTGGCCGACATGGTGCTCACCCTCGCGCTGGCCGCCGGTCCCCGCCGCGTCGTCGAGCGGGCGCAGGCGTTCTTCACCCCCGACGAGCTGGCCGAGGCGCTCGCCGCGACCAGCCCGATGACCATCCCGCGGCAGCTCGCCCGCAGGCTGGCCGAGGCCGACGGCGACCTGGTCGAGGACCTCCGCGCGATGCTGCCACCGCACCCGACGATCCGGGTGCAGCGCTGGAGCGTGCGCCGGGTGCTGCTCGCTGCGGCCACCCTCGGCGGCACGGTCCTGGTCGCGCTGCTGTTCGCGCTCAACCTCCGGGCCGGCGGGCTGCTCTGACTGGGTGGGACGTCCGGGGTCAGGCAGCGCGGAGCGTGCCCGGAGCGGCGGTCGGCTGCGCCGTCGGCCTGGCGGGCACGGTCCAGCGCATCTCCATGTGCCGGTGGCCGGCGCTGTCCACGACGGGGACCCAACGCACCTGCGGACACGGGTTGACACGCATGACAGCCACCTCTCGTTCACCTGTTGTTCACCATCGTGACACCAGGCGCTCCTCGTGCGAAGCCGACACGACGGGGGTGACCCGGAAGAGGGCTAGAGCCAGCCGACGACGGAGGCGCCGATGCCGACGTGCAGCACCGCCCCCGGCACGACGCCGACGGCGGTGCCGAGCGTGGCGGGCAGCCACCGGAGGCTCGACAGGCCGGCGGCGTAGCTGACGACCCAGAACGGCACCGGGCTCATCCGCGCGAGCACGACGGCGAGGAAGCCGCGGTCCCGGAACAGCCGGTCGGCGCGCGCCAGCCGCGGGCCGGTGAGCCGGGCGACGGCGTCGCGACCCAGGTGCCGCCCGAGGGCGAACCCGCCCATCCCGCCGAACCAGCCGGCGAGCACGGCCACCGCGAGCCCCGCCGGGAACCCGGCCGCAGCACCGAGCAGCACCGACAGTGCCGTCCGGGGGACCGGCATCATCAGCGCCGCCGACACCCCCAGGACGACGGTGGCCCAGCCGAGGGGGCCCGCGTGGTGGAGCCAGGCCTGCAGCGCCGGGACGCCGGGCCGCTCCACCGTCAGCGCCACCACGGTGGCCGCGGCCAGCAGCACCCCCAGGACGGCGAGCCGCAGCCACGGCCGGCTGGTCGGCGGGCTCTCCGGCTCCGGCTGGGGAGATCCGGGCCCGGGGCGCACGTCGTCCACGCTACGGGCGCGGCCGGAGAACCCGCTTGCGGCCGCTGCGACGCTGCGGGCAGTGACCGAGCTCGCGAGATCACGCATGAGCACAGCACCGCCGGGCACGGGTCCGACGAGCGCCAGCGAGGAGGACGCGTGACCGACCGTCTGCTCGTCGACTTCTTCCACGCCCAGCAGCTGGGCCACGCCGTAGAGGCGCTGCAGCACTGCGTCGGGCACGCCGCCGCCCTCCCCGGGCGGGAGGTGTCGGTCCTGCTCGACGCGACGACCCCGACCGAGCTGGCCACCTGGTGCCCAGCGTTGTCAGCGGTCTTCCCCGTCGACGGGCCGTTCCTCGAGGCCGACCCGGCCGCCGCGCAGCGGCTGGCCGCCGTCCCGCGCGACTGGGACTGGGTGGTCGACGACACCCGCCGCCACCAGCCCTCCCGGCTCGACGTCTTCCCGGGGATGCGCGACCACCACGCCGCCTCCGACGCGCACCTGCCCACACGGCGCGGCCGCTCGGTCGTCGGCGCCGAGGCGATCTGGTCGATCGACGGCGTGCACGCCGCGTACGCCTGACGCCGTGCACCATGGCCGGGTGGCGGAGAGCCGGCTGGTCAGGGACGCGACGGTCGAGGACGCCGCCGCGTGCGCCCGCATCTACGAGCCCTACGTCCGCGACACCCCCGTCTCCCTCGAGCTGGAGCCGCCGACGGCCGCGGAGGTGGCCGCCCGCATCGCCGCCGCGCTCACCCGGCACGCCTGGGTGGTCCTCGAGGACGGCGGCCGGGTCGTCGGCTACGCCTACGGCTCGACGTTCAACCCCCGCGCCGCCTACGACTGGTCGACGTCGGTGAGCGTCTACACCGGGACCGGACGCCGCACCGGCGCCGGCCGCGCGCTCTACGCCGCGCTGTTCGACCGCCTGGCCGCCCGCGGCTTCCGCACCGCGCTGGCCGGCGTGGCGCTGCCCAACGACGCCAGCGTCGGCCTGCACACGGCGATGGGCTTCGAGCCGGTCGGCACCTACCGCCGGGTCGGCTGGAAGCTCGGTCGCTGGCACGACGTCGCCTGGTTCCAGCGCCCGCTCGGCGACGGCCCGACGGACGGCGACGGCGGCCCGCCCGCCCCGCTGGGGTGAGCGTGGACACGGCGGCCCTGCCGGGAGATACTAGGACGTCCAACTAAATCGGCGCGGGTCGCGAACCGGCGTCCGACTCCGGGAGCGGCATGCCGTCCGACCTGCACGTCCCCACCCACCCGGTCCGCTTCGTGACCGCGGCGAGCCTGTTCGACGGCCACGACGCCGCGATCAACGTGATGCGCCGGCTGCTGCAGAGCCAGGGCGCCGAGGTCGTGCACCTCGGGCACGACCGCAGCGTCGACTCGGTCGTCCGCGCGGCGCTGGAGGAGGACGTGCAGGGGGTGGCGATCTCCTCCTACCAGGGCGGGCACGTCGAGTACTTCACCTACCTGGTGGAGCGGCTGGCCGAGGCCGGTGCCGGGCACGTCGAGGTCTTCGGCGGCGGCGGGGGTGTGATCGTCCCGGAGGAGATCGCGCTGCTCCGCGAGCGCGGCGTGCGGATCTTCAGCCCCGAGGACGGCCAGCGCCTCGGCCTGCCCGGCATGGTCAACGAGCTGATCCGCGAGTGCGACGTCGACCTGACCCGGAACGGTCCGGACGTCGAGGCGCTGCTCACCGGCGACCCCGCCGCCCTGGCGCGCGCGATCACCGTGCTCGAGGCCGGCCGTGACGCCGACCTCGCGGCCCGGGTGCGGCAGGCGGCCGACGGCCGGACGGTCCCGGTCCTCGGCATCACCGGCACCGGCGGCTCCGGCAAGTCCTCGCTCACCGACGAGCTGCTGCGCCGGCTGCGCACCGACCAGGAGGACAAGCTGCGGGTCGCCGTCCTGGCGATCGACCCGACCCGGCGGCGTGGCGGCGGGGCGCTGCTCGGCGACCGGATCCGGATGAACGCCCTCGAGACCGGAGAGGGGTCGCACACCTTCTTCCGCTCGCTGGCCACCCGCAGCGCCGGCGCAGAGACCCCCGAGCACCTGGACGACGTGCTGTGCGCGGTCAAGGCCGCCGGCTTCGACCTGGTGATCGTGGAGACGCCCGGCATCGGGCAGGGCGACGCCGGGATCGTGCCGTTCTCCGACGTGGCGCTGTACGTGATGACGCCGGAGTTCGGCGCCGCGTCGCAGCTGGAGAAGATCGACATGCTCGACTTCGCCGACGTCGTCGCGATCAACAAGTACGAGCGGCGCGGGGCCGAGGACGCCCGGCGGGACGTCGCCCGGCAGATGGTGCGCAACCGCGAGGCGTTCGGGCAGCCCTGGGAGGACATGCCGGTCTTCGGCACCAGCGCCGCCCGCTTCAACGACGACGGCGTCACCGCGCTCTACCAGCACCTGCTCGGCCTGCTCGTCGAGAAGGGCCTGCCCGCGGGCGCCGGCGTCCTGCCGCGGGTCGACGTCAAGGCCTCGAGCGGCCTGACCAGCGTCGTCCCCGCTCAGCGGGCGCGGTACCTCGCCGAGATCACCGAGGCCATCCGCGGCTACCACGCGACCACCGAGGCGCAGGCGGCGGTCGTGCGCCGCCGGCAGCACCTGACCACCGCCGCCGAGGTGCTGGACGGGGACGCCGCCGCGGCCGCCCGCGCCGCGGTCGAGGCCGCGGACCGCGAGCTGCTGCCCGAGGTGCGCGACCTGCTCGACGAGTGGCCGGCGCGGGTCGAGGCCTACTCCGGGGACGAGTACGTGTACACGGTCCGCGGCAGGGAGATCCGCACGCCGCTGACCCGCGAGACGCTGTCCGGGTCGAAGGTGCGCCGGGTCGCGCTGCCGCGGACCCGGGACGACGCCGAGCTGCTGCGCTTCCTGCGCCGGGAGAACCTGCCCGGCGGCTACCCGTTCACGGCCGGCGTCTTCCCGTTCAAGCGGCAGGGCGAGGCGCCCGCGCGGATGTTCGCCGGCGAGGGCGACGCCTTCCGCACCAACCGCCGCTTCAAGCTCCTGTCCGCCGGCAACGAGGCCACCCGGCTGTCGACGGCGTTCGACTCGGTCACCCTCTACGGCCGCGACCCCGACCCGCGCCCCGACGTCTACGGCAAGGTCGGCACCTCCGGGGTCTCCATCGCCACGCTCGACGACATGGAGGTGCTCTACAGCGGCTTCGACCTCTGCGCCCCGACGACGTCGGTGTCGATGACCATCAACGGCCCGGCGCCGGCGATCCTGGCGATGTTCCTCAACACCGCGATCGACCAGCGCCTGGACGCCTTCCGCGAGGATGAGGGCCGCGAGCCCGACGCCGCCGAGGCCGAGGAGATCCGCGCCTGGGTGCTGGCCAACGTCCGCGGCACGGTGCAGGCCGACATCCTCAAGGAGGACCAGGGCCAGAACACCTGCATCTTCTCGACCGAGTTCGCGCTGCGCTGCATGGCCGACATCCAGCAGTGGTTCATCGACCACCGGGTGCGCAACTTCTACTCGGTGTCGATCTCCGGCTACCACATCGCCGAGGCCGGGGCGAACCCGATCAGCCAGCTCGCCTTCACCCTCGCCAACGGCTTCACCTACGTCGAGGCCTACCTGGCGCGTGGCATGGACATCGACGACTTCGCGCCCAACCTGTCGTTCTTCTTCTCCAACGGCATGGACGCCGAGTACTCGGTGATCGGCCGGGTCGCCCGCCGCATCTGGGCGGTGGCGATGCGGGAGCGCTACGGCGCCGGGCCGCGCTCGCAGCAGCTGAAGTACCACGTGCAGACCTCGGGCCGGTCGCTGCACGCCCAGGAGATGGACTTCAACGACATCCGGACGACGCTGCAGGCCCTCTGCGCCATCTACGACAACGCCAACAGCCTGCACACCAACGCCTACGACGAGGCCGTGACCACCCCGAGCGAGCAGTCCGTCCGCCGGGCCCTGGCCATCCAGATGATCATCGACAAGGAGTGGGGGCTCGCCGGCAACGAGAACCCGCTGCAGGGCTCGTTCGTCATCGAGGAGCTCACCGACCTGGTCGAGGAGGCGGTGCTGGCCGAGTTCGACCGGATCGCCGAGCGCGGCGGCGTGCTGGGCGCGATGGAGACCGGCTACCAGCGCGGCAAGATCCAGGACGAGTCGATGCTCTACGAGCACCGCAAGCACGACGGCAGCCTGCCGATAGTCGGGGTCAACACCTTCCTCGACCCGCACCGCGACCAGACGCCGCCGAAGCCGCTGGAGCTCGCCCGCGCCACCGAGGCCGAGAAGCAGTCGCAGCTGCAGCGGCTCGCGGACTTCCACGCCCGCCACGCCGACGAGGCCCCGGCCGCGCTGGCCGAGCTGCAGCGGGCGGCGACCGAGGGCGGCAACGTCTTCGCCGCGCTGATGGACGCCGTCCGGGTCTGCTCGCTCGGCCAGATCAGCGACGCCTTCTTCGAGGTGGGCGGCCAGTACCGGCGGAACGTCTAGGGGCGCGTCGTGCTCGACGGTCAGGTCGCCGCGGTGAGCGGCGCGGGGAGCGGGATCGGTCGGGCGATCGCGCTGCGCCTGGCGGCCGAGGGCGCCGACGTCGTCCTCGCCGGGCGGTCGGCCGGCCCCATGGAGCAGGTCGCCGAGCAGATCCGCACGGCGGGCCGACGGGCCCTGGTCGTCGCGATGGACCTGAAGGACCCGGCGTCGGTCGACGCGGCGGCGCAGGCGGCGGTCGGGGAGTTCGGCCGGGTGGACGTGCTGGTCAACAACAGCGGCATCGGCGGACCCAGCGCTCCGCTGGTGGAGATGCCGCTGGAGGAGTGGGAGGACACCCTCCGGGTCAACGTGACCGGCACGATGCTGGCCTGCCGTGCCTTCCTGCCCGGCATGATCGCCCGCGGCTCGGGCTCGGTCGTCGTCATCGGATCGGTGACCGGTAAGCGGCCCCTGGTGAACCGGACGCCCTACGCCGCGTCGAAGATGGCGCTCGTCGGCCTGGTCCGCACGCTGGCGTGGGAGCTCGGGTCGTCCGGCGTCCGGGTCAACCTGGTGTCGCCGGGCGGGGTCGAGGGCCCGCGGATCGCCTGGGTGCTGGAGCAGCAGGCGGCCTCCCGCGGGATCTCCGTGGAGCAGGCCCGGGCCGAGTTCGCCGGCGGTGCGGCCCTGCAGCGGCTGGTCGACGCCGACGACGTCGCGCACGCCGTCGCCTTCCTGGCGTCGGACCGGGCGGCCGGCATCACGGGGGAGGACCTCAACGTCTCGGCCGGGCTGGTCATGTATTGAGGACCCCCGTGCCCCCCACCGTTCGCAGGCTCACGGCGGGCCCCTGCCCGGGGGCCGTCCCCTTCCCTCACCACCGTGCTGACTGACGACCTCGGCACGCCGGTCGACCTGCCGCGGCCGCCGCGGCGGGTGGTGTCGCTGGTCCCGTCGCTCACCGAGGCGCTGGCGGAGACGGCCCCCGAGCGGCTGGTGGGCGCCACCGACTGGTGCACCCACCCGGCGGACCTCGACGTGCCGCGCGTGCGGGGCACCAAGAACCCCGACCGCGCGGCGATCGCGGCGCTCGAGCCGGACCTGGTGGTCTGCAACCGGGAGGAGAACCGGCGGCTGGACGTCGACCGGCTGCGGGCGGCCGGCGTCCCGGTGTGGGTGACCGTCATCGAGTCGGTCGACGAGGCGCTCACCTCGATGCGCCGGCTGTTCGCCGAGGTGCTCGACGTCGGGGAGCCGGGCTGGCTGGCGACGGCGGCCGCGGAGTGGGCCCGGCCGGTACCCGCACCGCCGCGCCGGGTCGCCGTCCCGGTGTGGCGCGACCCGTGGATGGTGGTCGGCCCGCGCACCTTCACCGGCGACGTGCTGGCCCGGCTCGGGCTGGTCAACGTCTTCGGCGCGGGGGAGGACCGCTACCCGCACGTGTCGGTCGAGGCCGTGCGGGCGGCGGGACCGGACGTCGTCGTCCTGCCCGACGAGCCCTACGCCTTCACCGCGGACGACGGACCCGAGGCGTTCCCCGGGATCCGCACCGCGCTGGTGTCCGGCCGCGACCTCACCTGGTACGGCCCCTCGCTGGGCCCGGCCCGGCAGCGGCTGCTGGACGGGATCCGCCCCGACCGATGAGACCGGTGGTCGGCCGGGGTCTGCCCTCCGTGGACCTCGAACCGGTGCGGACCGTCCTGCAGCGCCAGGTGGACGAGGGCCGGCTGCCCGGTTTCGCCGCCGCCGTCCGGCACGGCGGGAGGACGGCGGTGCTCACCGGCGGCACGACCGCCGCCGACGGTGGCGACGCGATGCGTCCGGACACGCTGTTCCGCCTCGCCTCGGTGACCAAGCCGGTCGCCGGCGCGCTGACCCTCGCCCTGGTGGAGGACGGCGTGCTGGGGCTGGACGACCCGGTCGCCGAGTGGCTGCCCGAGCTCGCCGCTCCACGGGTCCTGCGCGATCGGACCGGCCCGCTGACCGACACCGTGCCTGCCGGGCGGCCGGTCACGGTGCGACACCTGCTCACCGGCACGCCGGGATTCGGCGGGCTCTGGGACGGCAGCCCGCTGGACCGGGCGATCGGGGAGCGCGCCATCGGCCCCGGGCCCTGGCCGCCGCAGATGGCCCCCGACGAGTACCTGCGCCGGCTCGCCGAGCTGCCGTTCGCCGCCCAGCCCGGCGAGCTGTGGCTGTACCACCTGGCCGCCGACGTGCTGGGCGTGCTGCTCGCCCGCGCCGCCGGTCGGCCGGTGTCGGCGCTGCTGGCCGACCGGGTGACCGGCCCGCTGGGGCTGACCGGCACCGCGTTCACCGCGGCCGACCCGGCCCGGCTGGCGACCGTCCACGAGGCCACCCCGGACGGCCTGGTCCCGGTGGATGCGCCCGACGCCACCGTCCCGCCGGCGTTCGAGTCCCTGGCGGCCGGCCTGGTGTCCACCGCGCCGGACGTCCTGGCGTTCCTGGCCGCGCTGGCCGACGGCGGCGCCCCCGTGCTCGGACCGGCGTCCGTGGCCGCGCTGACCGCCGACTCCCTCACCCCGGCGCAGCGCGCGGCTGCGGCCGGCTTCCTCGGGCCCGGGGTCTCCTGGGGGTTGCAGACCGGGGTGTGCGTCGAGCCGGTCGAGCCGTGGACCACTCCCGGCCGCTTCGGCTGGGACGGTGGCACCGGTACCAGCGCCTGGGCCGACCCTGCCCGCGACGTGGTCGCCGTCCTGCTCACCGGCCGGCTCTGGTCCGGCCCGGACGACGAGCCGCGCGACTTCTGGCGGACGCTGTACGCGAGCCTGTAGCCCCTGTCCTGCGGATCACGTGTCCGCTGCCGAGGTCGGCCCATGGGCGGCCGGCCTCGACGTCGGGATCACGCGAGGTCGAACCGGTCGAGGTTCATGACCTTGTCCCACGCGGCCACGAAGTCGCGGGCGAACTTCTCCTTCGCGTCGTCGCAGGCGTAGACCTCCGCGATGGCCCGGAGCTGGGAGTTGGAACCGAAGACCAGGTCGGCGGCGGTGGCGGTCCACCGGACCTCGCCCGAGGCGCGGTCCCGGCCCTCGTACACGTTCTCGGCCGACGTGGACGTCCTCCACTCCGTGCGCATGTCGAGCAGGTTCACGAAGAAGTCGTTCGTCAGGGTCCCCGGCCGGTCGGTGAGGACACCGTGCGGTGCCCGCCCGTGGTTGGCGTCCAGGGCCCGCATGCCGCCGATGAGGACCGTCATCTCCGCCGCGGTGAGGTTCAGCATGTACGCCCGGTCCACCAGGAGGGTCTCCGGCGAGAGCTTCTCCCCGGCCCGGAGGTAGTTGCGGAACCCGTCCGCGGTGGGCTCCAGCACGGCGAACGTGTCGGCGTCCGTCTGCTCCTGCGAGGCGTCGGTGCGCCCCGGCGCGAACGGCACCGTGACGTCGTGGCCGGCGTCCCTCGCCGCCTGCTCCACGGCCGCGCACCCGCCCAGGACGATCAGGTCGGCCAGCGAGACCCGCGTCCGGCCGGACTGGGTGCCGTTGAAGCCCCGCTGGACCTGCTCGTAGACCGGCAGCACCCGGGCCAGCTCCGCGGGGTCGTTGACGTCCCAGTCCCGCTGCGGCTCGAGTCGGACCCGGGCCCCGTTGGCGCCGCCCCGCTTGTCGGTGCCGCGAAAGCTCGCCGCCGACGCCCACGCGGTGGCGACCAGCTGGGAGCGGGACAGCCCCGAGTCGAGCAGCGTGCGCTTGAGGGTCGCGACGTCGTCGTCCCCGATCAGGTCGTGGTCGACCGGGGGCACGGGGTCCTGCCACAGCTGCGGCTCGGGGACCCAGGGGCCCAGGTAGCGAGCGAGCGGGCCCATGTCGCGGTGCAGCAGCTTGAACCACGCCTTGGCGAACGCCTCGTCGAGCTGCTCCGGGTGCTCGAGCCACCGCCGGGTGATCTCCCCGTAGACGGGGTCGACGCGCAGCGCGAGGTCGGTCGTCAGCATCATCGGCGCGTGCCGCCGCGACGGATCGTGGGCGTCGGGGACGGCGTCGGCCGCGGCGTCGCCCTGCGGCATCCACTGCTTGGCCCCGGCGGGGCTCTCGGTCAGCTCCCACTCGTGGCCGTACAGCGTCTCCAGGAAGCTGTTGTCCCACCGGGTCGGGGTCGGCGTCCACGCGCCCTCGAGCCCGCTGGTGAGCGCGTCCTGCCCCACGCCGCTGCCGTAGCTGTTCTTCCAGCCGAGGCCCTGCTGCTCGATGGGGGCGGCCTCGGGTTCGGGTCCGATGTAGGACGGGTCGACCGCGCCGTGGGTCTTGCCGACGGTGTGGCCGCCGACGATCAGCGCGACCGTCTCCTCGTCGTTCATGGCCATGCGGCGGAAGGTCTCGCGGATGTCGCGGGCGGCAGCCAGGGGATCGGGGTTGCCGTTCGGCCCCTCGGGGTTCACGTAGATCAGGCCCATCTGCACGGCGCCGAACGGCCCGGTCAGCTCCCGGTCGCCGGTGTAGCGCTCGTCGCCGAGCCAGGTGTCCTCCGGTCCCCAGAAGATCTCCTCGGGCTCCCAGATGTCCTCCCGCCCGAAGGCGAAGCCGAACGTCTGGAACCCCATCGACTCGTAGGCGCAGTTGCCGGCGAAGATCAGCAGGTCGGCCCAGGACAGCGCGCGGCCGTACTTCTGCTTGATCGGCCACAGCAGCCGCCGCGCCTTGTCCAGGCTGGCGTTGTCAGGCCAGCTGTTGAGCGGGGCGAAGCGCTGGGCGCCGGAGCCGCCGCCGCCCCGGCCGTCGGCGATGCGGTACGTGCCGGCGGCGTGCCAGCTCATCCGGATGAACAGCGGCCCGTAGTGGCCGTAGTCGGCCGGCCACCAGGGTTGCGACGTCGTCATCAGGTCGAACAGGTCCCGCTTCAGCGCCTCGACGTCGAGGTTCGCGAACTCCGCCCTGTAGTCGAAGTCCTCGCCCATCGGACCGGGCGCGGGGCGGCGGAGAACCGTCAGGTCCGGCTGGTTGGGCCACCAGTCCTGGTTGGTCCTGGGCCGGTGCGGCTTCGGAGTGGGGGACGGGATCGCCGGGTTCTCGCTCTCGCTGACGCTGTCAGTCACGTTGTTCTCCCCCTTGTCTCGCTGTCTCCCTCAGATGGCTCTGCAGTCCCGACAGAAGGCTCGGCAGTCCCGACGCCGGTGGCTCGGGTCCGAGGCCGTGCTGCTCCACCGGTGCGAGGGCTGCGTGTCCGCGATCGGTCGCCGGACGCCGCAGGACTCGCCGCGACACCCCCGGGACACCGGCCCGTGGACGACCTGCACCGCCACCCGCGTCCGCGACGCGGCACCACCCGCCGCGGCGTCGGGGCCGGCTCCGGCCCCGGCCGGCAGCGCCGGGTGGGCCTGCGCCCTCGCCCGCCACCGCCGGCGTGGGGTCGTCCCGGGACGAGCTGTGGGTCAGCCCTTGGCGTACGTCTCGGCCGTCTTGCTCTCGAACTCCAACGCCACGACCGGTTCCTCACCGACGACCCAGGCGTCGTGGCCCGGCTCGAGGCGGTAGACGTCACCCGCGCCGAGGTCGGCCTCGGCGCCGTCGTTGGCAGCGACGTGGATCGTGCCCGACACGAGGAACCCCAGGTGCGCAGCCTGGCAGCTGTCCCCGCCGACCACCGGTCTGATGCACTCCGACCACCTCCAGCCCGGCTGGAGGGTGTAGCGGCCCACGGTGGCGTCGCCCAGGTGGACGACGCTCATGCTGGTCTTCTCCGGCGTGCGGGTCTCATCGGGGTGGTCCATGTTCTTGAACTCGATGCTGGCCATCGCCGGGTCCTCCTCTGGTGGAGATCAAGGACCTGAATCGACCGGGCCGCGTCCCGCACAGCGACAGTCGGTCGGGAAGCCCTGGTGTGCTGGGCAGGACCGTCCGGTCCAGACAACTGTCGTCGCGCGACGCTGGGAGGTCAACGATCTCCGCCGCGACCAGGCCGAGCCCGTTCAGCGATCGGATCCGCAGGACGGACCCTGGGCGGGGCGGACCCGGACCAGGTTCATGGCGGTCATGGTCAGCACGACGGTGCCGTCCTGCCGCATCAGCTCGACGCGCGTGCGCACCAGCCCCCGGTCAGGCTTCGACCGCGACGGCCGGGCCTCGGCGACCGTCGTCCGCAGGGTGAGCTCGTCGCCCGGCCGCACCGGGGCCACCCACCGCAGCTCGTCGACCCCCGGGGAGCCGAGGCTGGAGACGGGGGAGAGGTACTCGTCGGCCAGCAGCCGCATCATCAGCGCGCAGGTGTGCCAGCCGCTGGCGATGAGCCCGCCGAACGGCCCGGCCGCCGCGGCCTCGGCGTCGACGTGGAACGGCTGCGGGTCGAACCGGCGGCCGAAGTCGACGACGTCGTCCTCCGCGACCCGCAGCGGGCCGTGCTCGGCGGTCGTCCCGGGCACGTAGTCCTCGAACCAGCGCTCGCTCACGACGTGGGCCGGTTCGCTCCCGCGGGACGCTCCGCTCCTCGCTCGTTCCTCGCTGACGGGCTTCCGTCCCTGTCCGCTCACGACGTGGACCGTAGGGCGTTACGGTGCGTCCCGTGCTGCCGCCCACCGGCCCCCTCGCGGGCACCCGCGTCGTCGAGCTGGCCGGTCTCGGCCCCGCGCCCTACGCCTGCCTGCTGCTGGCCGAGCTGGGCGCCGACGTCGTCCGGGTCGACCGGCCCGGCGGCGGCACGCAGCTGGTGCCCCCGGAGCGGGACGCGCTGAACCGCAGCCGCCCCTCGGTCGCCGTCGACCTCAAGACCCCGGCCGGCCGCGACGTCGTCCTCCGGCTGGTGGAGAGCGCCGACGTCCTGGTCGAGGGGCTGCGCCCGGGCGTCACCGAGCGGCTCGGCGTGGGCCCCGACGACGCCCTCGCCCGCAACCCGCGGCTGGTGTACGCGCGGATGACCGGCTGGGGCCAGGACGGCCCGCTCGCCGATCGCGCCGGGCACGACATCAACTACCTGGGGCTCACCGGCGCCCTGCACGCCATCGGGACGGCGGAGGCCCCGGTCCCGCCGCTCAACATCGGCGCCGACTTCGGCGGCGGCGCGCTGTTCCTCGTCGTCGGCGTGCTCGCCGCCCTGCTCGAGCGGCAGACGAGCGGGCGCGGCCAGGTGGTCGACGCGGCCATGGTGGACGGCGCCAGCTCGCTGGTCACGATGGTCTACGGCCTGCTCGGCGCCGGCGCCTGGCAGGACCGCCGCGCGGCCAACCTGCTCGACGGCGCCGCTCCCTTCTACGGCACCTACGCCTGCGCCGACGGCCGGCACGTGGCGGTCGGCGCCATCGAGCCGCAGTTCCACGCCCAGCTGCTCGCGGGCCTGGGCATCGACCCCGGCGCGCACGGCGGCCAGCTCGACGTCGCCCGCTGGCCCGAGCAGCGCGCGCGGATCGCCGCCGCCTTCACCACCCGCACCCGCGACGAGTGGGCCGGGACCTTCGCCGGCACCGACGCCTGCGTGACGCCGGTCCTGGGGCTGACCGAGGCGCCGCGGCACCCGCACCTGGCCGCCCGCGGCACCTTCGCCGACCGCGGCGGCCACCCCGAGCCCGAGCCGGCGCCGCGCTTCTCGCGCACGCCGGGCGCGGTCCGCGGGGCGCCCCGTGCGCCGGGCCAGGACACCCGCACGGCGCTGCTCGCGTGGGGCTTCGGCGAGGAGGAGGTGGCTGGCCTGCTGGAGGCCGGCGCCGTGGTGCAGGCGGACCGGGGGGAGCAGCGGTGAGCGACGGGGTGCGGGTGGAGCGGCGCGAGGGCGTGCTGGTCGTCACGATCGACCGGCCGGAGGCGCGCAACGCGCTCGACCGCGCCGTCGCCGAGGGCGTGGCCGCCGCGGTCGACGAGCTCGACGCCGACGAGGACCTGCGGGTCGGCGTCCTCACCGGCGCCGGGGGGACCTTCTCCGCCGGCATGGACCTCAAGGCCTTCCTGCGCGGGGAGACCCCGGCGATCGAGGGCCGCGGGCTGTGCGGCATCACCCAGACCCCGCCGCGCAAGCCGCTCGTCGCCGCCGTCGAGGGCTGGGCGCTGGCCGGCGGTTTCGAGCTGGTGCTCGCCTGCGACCTGGTGGTGGCTGCCGAGACCGCGCGCTTCGGGGTGCCCGAGGTCAAGCGCTCGCTGGTCGCCGCCGGCGGCGGCGCGCTGCTGCTGCCGGCGCGGGTGCCGCGCAACGTGGCGATGGAGATGCTGCTGACCGGCGACCCGATCGACGCCCGGCGGGCCGCGGAGGTCGGCCTGGTCAACCGGGTCACCCCCGAGGGCGGGGCGTTGGAGGGTGCCCTCGCCCTGGCCGCGACGATCGCGGCGAACGGCCCGCTGGCCCTGGCCGCGACCAAGGCGGTCGTCCTCGGCAGCGCGGACTGGACCACCGCCGAGGGCTGGCAGCGGCAGGGCGAGCTCGTCGCGCCGGTCTTCGTCAGCGAGGACGCCCGGGAGGGGGCGGCGGCCTTCGCCGAGAAGCGGCGCCCGGTCTGGCGCGGCCGCTGAGAGCATGCCGCCGTCCGGGCGGACGGGGAACTACCGTTTCGGTGCACGCGTGGCCGGGGGACGACCGGCACGCGGCCGAGCGACGGGTGGGGGGACAGTGCCGACGACGCAGCGGGACCTCGTGGTGGTCGGTGCCTCCGCCGGCGGCGTGGAGGCGCTGCGCGAGCTGCTGGGCCGGCTCCCGGCCGACCTGCCGGCCGCCGTCCTCGTCGTGCTCCACATGCCGCCGGGGGCGCGCAGCGCGCTGCCGGCGATCCTCGGCCGGGTCTGCGCGCTGCCGGTGCGTCCGGCCCGGCACGGCGACCCGCTGGAGCACGGCACCGTCACCGTCTGCGTCCCCGACGTCCACCTGATCGTCGACGGCGACCGCATCGCGCTGGCCCGCGGACCGCGGGAGAACGGCCACCGCCCGGCCGTCGACGTCCTCTTCCGCTCGGCGGCCCGCGCGGCCGGCCCCCGGGTCGTCGGCGTCGTCCTCTCCGGTGCGCTGGACGACGGGGCCGCGGGGATGATCGCCGTCCGCGCCCGCGGCGGGGTCGGCGTGGTGCAGGACCCGGACGACGCGATGTACGCCAGCATGCCGCTGCACGCGCGCGAGGTCGGCGGCGCCGAGCACGTCGTCCCGGTCGCCGCGATGCCGGAGCTCCTGGCCCGGCTGCTCGAGGAGGAGGTCGACGTGGCCGAGGTGCCACCGCCCTCGGAGCTGATGGAGACGGAGGCCGCGATGGCCGAACTCGACGGCGACGCCTACGACACCGCGGACCGGCCCGGCGAGGCGTCCGGCTTCGGGTGCCCGACCTGCCACGGTGCGCTGTTCACGATCACCGAGGGGCCGATGGAGCGCTACCGATGCCGGGTGGGCCACGCGTGGTCCCCCGAAGCCCTCGCGCAGGAGCAGACGCAGGCCCTGGAGAGCGCCCTGTGGATGGCGTTGCGCGGCCTGGAGGAGCGCGCGGCGCTGAGCCTGCACATGGGCCGGCGGGCCGAGGAGCGCGGGCACCGGCACAGCGCCCAGCGGTTCCGCGTCCGCCACGACGAGGCCCGGGACGCGGCCGCCCAGCTGCGCGGGCTGCTGCACCGCGGCGAGCTGGGCGGCTCGGCGCTGCCGCACGCGGTCGAGGAGGGCTGAGCCGGTGGAGGAGCAGGACCGGCAGGAGGACGACGCGGCGCTCGAGGACGCCGACGAGGAGACGACCGAGGCGGCGACCGGTCCGGACCCCGACCTCGAGGGGCTGCTGGTCTACCTGCGCGAGCGCCGCGGCTTCGACTTCACCGGGTACAAGCGGCCCAGCCTGAGCCGGCGGATCCGGCGGCGGATGGCCGAGGTCGGGGTGGCCTCGTTCGGCGAGTACCAGGACTTCCTCGAGGTCCACCCCGACGAGTTCACGCCGCTGTTCAACACGATCCTGATCAACGTCACCAGCTTCTTCCGCGACACCGCGGCCTGGGACCACCTGCGCGAGGCGCTGCTCCCCGGCCTGCTCGCCGCCGCCGGGCCGGTCGTCCGGGTGTGGAGCGCCGGCTGCGCGTCGGGCCAGGAGGCCTACAGCCTGGCCATCCTGCTGGCCGACGCGCTCGGCGCCGACGAGTTCCGCGAGCGGGTCAAGATCTACGCCACGGACGTCGACGAGGAGGCGCTGTCGCACGCCCGGCAGGCCGTCTACACCGAGCGGGAGATGGCCGGGCTGAGCCCCGCGCAGGTGAAGGAGTACTTCACGCCGGAGAACGGCCGGTTCGCCTTCCGCAAGGACCTCCGCCGGTCGGTGATCTTCGGCCGCAACGACCTGGTCCAGGACGCGCCGATCTCGCACATCGACCTGCTGCTGTGCCGCAACACCCTCATGTACTTCACCGTCGAGACCCAGACGCGCATCCTCGGCCGGCTGCACTACGCGCTCGACCCGACCGGCCTGCTGTTCCTCGGCAAGGCCGAGATGCTGTTCTCGCACAACCGGCTCTTCGCGCCCGTCGACCTCACCCGCCGGTTCTTCCGCAAGCGGGACAGCGCCCCCGCCCTCGACCGGCGCACCGCCGTCCCGGCGGCGCGCACCGTCCCTGCCCAGGCCGACGAGGACCTCGACCGGCTGCGCCACGAGGCGCTGCTGTCCGGGCCGGCCGCCCAGCTGGCGATCGACGGCGAGGGCCGGCTGGCCGTGGTCAACCACCAGGCCGAGCGGCTGTTCGGGGTCGAGCAGCGCGACGTCGGCCGGCCGTTCCAGGACCTCGAGGTCTCCTACCGCCCGGTGGAGCTGCGCGGGTCCATCGCCGAGGCCGCGCAGGCCCGCCGCCCGCTGTGGGTGCGCGGGGTCGAGCGACGCCGGGTCGGCCAGGAGCCGCAGCTGTTCGACGTCCAGGTGGTGCCGCTCCTCCGCGAGGACGGTGGACTGCTGGGCACCACGGTCGTCTTCGAGGACGTCACCCACTACCGGCGGCTGCAGGGGGAGCTGGAGTTCGCCAACCGCCAGCTGGAGACGGCCTACGAGGAGCTCCAGTCGGCCAACGAGGAACTGGAGACCACGAACGAGGAGCTGCAGTCCACGGTCGAGGAGCTGGAGACCACCAACGAGGAGCTCCAGTCGACCAACGAGGAACTGGAGACGATGAACGAGGAGCTCCAGTCCATGAACGACGAGCTCCACGCCGCCAACGAGGAGCTGCGCGCCACCACCGACGAGGTCGGCGCGGTGAACCACTTCATGAGCGGGGTGCTCAGCAGCTTCCGTGCCGGGGTGGCCGTGGTGGACGCCGACCTGCGGGTGCTGGTCTGGAACGCCGCCGCCGAGGACCTGTGGGGCCTGCGCCAGGACGAGGTGCGGGGCCGGCACGTGCTCGACCTGGACGTGGGCCTGCCGATGACCCGCCTGCACCCGCTGCTGCGGCGGCAGGTCGCGGCGTTCGGCGACGGCGTGGACGGCGTGGACGGCGTGGACGGCGACACGCTGGAGCTCGACGCGGTCAACCGGCGCGGCCGGTCGGTGCGGGTGCGCGTCACCGTGACCGCCTTCTCCGAGGTGCCGGGCGAGCGGGCGGGCGCCGTCGTCCTCATGGACCCGATCGGGTAAGGACCACCCCCCCACGCCTCGCGAGCTCGGCGCGGGGCCCTGGAGGGTGGCCGGTTCCAGTACGTCACCAGGCCGGGCGTCACCTGCGGGCGGCGTCGATCACCTCGGCCGCGTGGCCGTCGACGACCAGCAGGGCGAGGTCGCGCAGCTTGACGTTGAGCCGGTTGCTCAGCGCGACCAGCCGCGTGAAGGCCTCGTCGGCGCCGACCCCCAGGAGGGCCATGAGCACGCCCTTGGCCTGGTCGATGGTCGCCCGGGAGGTCAACGCCTTCTCCAGGTTCGCCGCCAGGTCCCGCAGCGACTCGCGCTCGGCCACGTTCTGCAGCACCCCGCCGACCGCGGCGGTCACCAGCTCGGCGATGCGCCGCTTGTCCGCCGCGAAGGCGCCGGCCTGCGCGGCGTAGACGTTCACCACGCCGACCGGCTCGCCGCCCTCGCGCAACGGCAGGGCGAGGACGCTGCGCACGGGGCTGTCCGCGAGCAGCGGGCGCAGTCGCGGCCACCGGTCGTCGGAGGGGAGGTCGTCGACGGTCACCACGACACCGGTGGCGTGGGCGTCCCAGCACGGGCCCTCTCCGGCCTGCAGCTGCCGGCCGTCCAGCTCCTGGGCCACCGCGGAGTCGCTGCCGAGCTGCTGGGGGTCCAAGGGCGAGCCCAGGGTGATGCTGACCGTGGTGGACGCCGGGACGGCGCTCTGCACCAGCACCGCCATGCGGGACAGCAGCCGCTGCCGGTCCTCGTTGCCGAGGGGCAGCGCGGCGAGCTCGGCGAGGGCGGTGGCCAAGCCGAGGGTGTCGGCCGACCCGTGCCCCCAGTCGGGCGGTCGCGCGGCGGACCCGTCCGGGCCCTCGGTGACGGACAGGAGCACCCACTGCAGCCGGGTCTCGGCGGTCTGCCCGGCCGCGGCGTCCGGGAAGCCGAACAGCTCCCCGCGTGTGGCGGCCGGCCCGCGACCGGTCAGGGTGATCCGCAGCCGCTGCTGGTCGGCCGCGCCGGTCGCCAGGGCACGGACGGCCGAGCGGAAGGGCGGCACGTCCTCGGGCTGCAGGTAGACGCTCAGCGGCTTGCCGGCCAGCCGGGGCAGCGGCACCCGCAGGAGCGCGGCCAGCGCGGGGTTGGCGTCCACGAGCTTCCCCGCGCCGTCGGTCTGCGCGAGCGCCACCGGCACCAGGCCGGAGAGCTGGCTGCGCCAGCGGCGCTCCGCCTCGTACCGGCTCAGCAGCGCCTCGATCTGCTCCTGCTGGACCCGCACCTCCTCCTCGGCGACCTTGAGCTCCTCGTGGGCCACCTCGAGGTCGGCGAGCACGTCGAGCGCAGCGGCCGGCGGCATCGGCCGCGTGGCCCCGCCGGGCTCGGCCGGGTCGGGGGAGTCGTTCGACACGGGATCCTCCTCAGGGCCGGGGCGCGGGCGCGCCGCGCCGCGCGTCGACGGCCGCTGCGGAGCGGTTGGCGACCGCCTCGCGGCGGTGCTCGGCAGCCCGGCGGCGGTGCTCGTCGGAGTCCCCGACGCCGCGCTCGGCCGCCCGGTCGTGGGCCTCGGCAGCGGCCTCGTGGCTCTGCGCCGCCCGCTCGTGGCCCGTGATCGCCCGTTCCAGGGCGACCCGGGCGTGGTCGGCTGCCTCGGCGGCCCGCTGCTGGGCCTGCTGCGCGTCGTCCACGCCGCTGCCGGCGGACCCGGCCATCGCGCGGCGCCGCTCGGCCAGTTCGCGGGCGCGCCGGGCGGCCTCCGCGGCCCGTGCCGCGGCGCGGCGGCCGGGGTCGTTCTCGGTCACCCCACGATCGTCCTCGGCGGCGCAAGGTGCCGCCCGGTCGTCCCGGCGCGTCGACGGCCGCGAGCTGCGCAACCGCCCGGTGCGGCACCCTGGCGTGTCGCCGCGGGACGGGATCAGCCAGGATGGTGCGGGCACAGGGGGAAGGAGGGCCACCGTGGGCAAGCACCGGGCACCTGACGCGGACCCCACCGACTTCGACGCAGCCACCAGCGCGCTCGTCGACGTCACCGGGGACTACGAGGTCGACGTCGCGCACACCCGGATCGGCATCCGGGCCCGGCACGCCATGGTGACCACCGTGCGCGGGTCGTTCGGCGACTTCGCCGGGACGGCGCACCTCGACGTCGCCGACCCGGCGGCCAGCTCGGTGTCGCTGCGCATCCGGACGGCGAGCATCGACACCGGTCAGGCCGACCGCGACGCGCACCTGCGCTCCGCGGACTTCCTCGACGTGGAGACGTACCCCGAGATCGTCTTCGTCTCCACCGACGTGGAGCAGGTCGACGAGGAGACCTACACGGTCACCGGTGACCTCACCATCCGGGACACCACCCGGCCGGTGTCGGTGGACTTCTCGCTGACCGGCTCGGCGAAGGACCCGTTCGGCAACACCCGGGTCGGCTTCGAGGGCGCGCTGGCGATCAAGCGCAGCGACTGGGGCCTGACCTGGAACACCCCGCTGGACACCGGCGGCGTGCTGGTCAGCGACCGCATCCAGATCGAGTTCGACGTCTCCGCCGTCCGCGTCTCCTGAAGGGGCGCCACTAGCCCGCGGGCAGCATCGAGCCCTCGGCCAGGTAGCGGGTGTGCCAGCTCAGCGCCTCGGCCAGCAGGTGCGGGGTGTGCCGGCCGGGTGACTCGCGCAGCGCCCGCTCGTAGTAGTCGCGCAGCAGGGGTCGGTAGTCGGGGTGGGCGCAGCGCTCGATGAGCAGCTCCGCCCGCCGCCGCGGCGGCAGCCCGCGCAGGTCGGCCAGCCCCTGCTCGGTGACGATGACGGCGACGTCGTGCTCGGTGTGGTCGACGTGGCTGACCATCGGCACGATCGTCGAGATCGCGCCGCCCTTGGCCGTCGACGGGGTGGTGAAGAAGGAGATGTAGGCGTTGCGGGCGAAGTCGCCCGAGCCGCCGATGCCGTTCTGGATGCGGCTGCCCATGACGTGGGTGGAGTTGACGTTGCCGTAGACGTCGGCCTCGATCAGCCCGTTCATCGCCAGCACGCCCAGCCGCCGGATGACCTCCGGGTGGTTGCTGATCTCCTGCGGCCGCAGCAGGATCCGCTCCCGCAGGATCTGCGCCTCGGCGTCGAAGCGGGTCATGCCCTCGTGGCTCAGCGAGAACGCGGTCGCCGACGCGGACACCATCCGGCCGGTGCCCAGCAGGTCGAGCATGCCGTCCTGGATGACCTCGGTGTAGGCGGTCAGCCCCTCGAAGGACGACGACCCGAGCCCGGCGAGGACGGCGTTGGCGACGTTGCCCACACCGGACTGCAGCGGCAGCAGCTCGGGCGGGACCCGGCCCCGGGCGACCTCGTGCTCGAGGAACTCGACGACGTGCCCGGCGATGGCCCGCGAGGCGTCGTCCGGTGCGGCGAAGCCGCTGTTGCGGTCGGGGGAGTCGGTCTCGACGACGGCGACGACCTTGTCCTCGGGGCAGCGCAGGTAGGGCACGCCGATCCGCTCGTCCGGGCGGGTCAGCTGGATCGGCCGCCGGGCCGGCGGCAGCGCGGTGCCGTAGTAGACGTCGTGCATCCCGTCGAGCGCGGGGCTCTGCCAGGAGTTGACCTCGAGGACCACCCGGTCGGCCCGGTCCAGCCAGGTCTTGTTGTTGCCCACGGACGAGGACGGCACCAGGCCGCCGTCGGTGGTGATCCCGCTGACCTCCACGACCGCGACGTCGAGCGGCCCGAGGAACCCCTCCCACGCCATCTGCGCCACGTGCGACAGGTGGACGTCGATGTACTCCATGAGGCCGCGGTTGATCTTGTCGCGGCTGACCGGGTCGGACTGGTAGGGCAGCCGCAGCTCGATGCCGTCGGCGGCGGCCAGCGCGCCGTCGAGCTCGGGGGCCGTGGAGGCGCCGGTCCAGACGTTGACCCGGAAGGGGTCCCCGGCGGCGTGGACGTCGGAGATCCGCCGGGCGAGGGCCTGGGGGACGGCCTTCGGGTAGCCGGCGCCGGTGAAGCCGCTCATCCCGACGGTGTCGCCGTGCCGGATGTGCCCGGCGGCCTCCTCGGCCGGGACGACCTTCCGCGCCAGCCCGCGGTGGTGGATCCGTCCTGAGCCCGCCATGCGGTCACGCTACGCGGACGGCGCCGATCCGGTGGGCCAGAACGCCAGCAGCGTGCGGACGGCGGTGACCAGGGCGAGGGGCTGGTCGAGCATCGGGTGGTGGCCGGCCTCGGGCAGGTCCACCACGGGCAGCCCGCCGGGCACCAGGGCCGCCATCTCGGCGGCCATGTCCGGGGTCACCAGGCCGTGCTCGCAGCGGAAGAGCGCGGCCGGCGCCGCCAGGCGGGGCAGCAGCCGGCGCACCAGCGGGCGGTTGCCGGAGAAGGTCGGGTCGAACTTCCAGGTCCACCCGCCCTCGACCGGCCGCAGCGAGCCGCGGGCCACGTGCTCGCGGACGTGCGGGAGGTAGACCTCCTGCGGCGGCAGGGTGCGGAACCGCGCCACCGCCGTCTCGAGGTCGGCGTGCACCCGCTGCCCCAGCGACCGGGCGCGCACCCGCTGCTCCTCGGGCGGCTGGCGGTCCAGCGGCGAGTCGATGACGGCGACGCCGGCGACGTCGTCCCCGTGCTCGACGCCGACGGTCAGCGCCACCCAGCCGCCCATGCTGTGCCCGAGCACCACCGGGCGGGCGAGGCCCTCGGCGGCCGCGACGGCGAGCACCTCGCGGGCCCACTGCCCGGTCCCGTAGACCTCCCGCCGGCCGCTGTCGCCGTGGCCGCTCAGGTCGAGGGCGACCACGCGGTGCGTGCCGAGCAGCGGGGCGACGTGGTCCCACCAGCCGGAGTGCGCCGCGCCGCCGTGCACCAGGACCAGCCCGGGCCGGCCCGGCTCGCCCCACGCGCGGTAGTGGACCCGCGCGCCGTCGACGACGACGTCCCGGTGCTCCGGGGCGCCGGCCAGCGCGCGGGCGAACCAGGCGGGGACGCCCTCGCGGGTCTCCGGGGCTCCGGGGCGGGACATCGGGGGCAGCTCCTCGGGGTCCGGGGCCCCGGACGTCGGGAGCCGCGACGCACGCTACGCAGCGCCCTCCGGCGGCGTGCCGCGGGTGGGCAGCACCGGACCCCCGGAGATCCCGTCCGCGGCACGGGCGGCCCTCTTCCAGGTCCCGCTGGCCCCGTCCGGAGGCTCACCCCGAGCCTGCGAGGGGTGAGAGGGACGGGGTCCTTCGACGAGTGGCGGGGGGCAGGAGGGTCCTTCACCAGTCGACGCCGGCGCGCTCGGTGCCGGTGCGCACCAGCAGTCGCCCCTCGACGCGGTAGGTGTTCATCACCGTGAGCCGCGGCGTGTAGACGTGCACGCTCACCGCCGCCTCGGCGCCGGAGTTGGTCACCCGGTGCACGTGGTGGGGGCCGAAGTGGCGCACCCGGCCCGCGGTGAGCTCGGTGGCGCCCGCCCGGGCGCCCACCTCCTCGGACAGCGTGCCGCGGACGACGGCGAGGGCACCGGCGGAGCCGCCGTGGTCGTGCAGGCCGGTGCCCTGGCCGGGCAGCCAGGACAGCAGCCAGACCTGGGCGCGGGCCAGGTCCTCGTGCAGGGACGGGTCGAGGACGGCGGCGGCGGCGTCGTGGGGGAGCGGTGCGCTCCACCGGCTCTCGGCGCGGTACCCGACCAGCGGCAGCCAGCGGTCGGCCGCGACGGCCAGCGCCGCGGCGAGCGCGGCGGAGCCGGTGCGGGAGTCGGCCGGGCGGGCCGGGCGCAGGTGGGCAGGGGACAGCAGGGATCGGGACACGACGGGTCTCCTCGGGGAGGTCGGGGTCCGGTCGCGCGGGTCGGCGGCCGGGAGGGGAGGGCGCCGTCAGCGACAGGCGGCGGACCAGACCCGGCCGAGGTCGACGTGCACGCGCCGGACCAGCCGCGGCGAGGCGGCGGAGACGGTCGGGGCGGCGGGCACGGACCAATCCCTACCACCTCGATCGGGTTTGACGGGAATCGAGGCGGCGTGTCACGCTCCCGGCGGGTCACGAGCGCCAGCGACGAGCCCCGGCTCGCTGGCCGGCAACCCTCCTCCGCGACGGGGTGCCCCGGGTGACGACCTGGCGGGTGCCGACCGGCACCCGCAAGCGCGGGCCCCGCACGCCGGGCCCCGGATGCGAGGAGCGCTGCGTGCCGCGGTCAGGCGTCGAGCAGCACCGTGCGCAGCTCGTGCGCGCCGTCGGGCCGGGTGGCCTCGTAGAACCACCGCGCACCGCCCCCGGGCAGCGCCACCACGTCGGCGTAGCGCAGCCCGTGCGGCGGGTACGGGCTCTGCAGCAGCGGGCCGGCCGCCGCCGCGGTGAACCGGCCATCGTCGCCGGCCTCCGCGAGCCCGGTGCGCTCCTCCCAGTTCTCGCCGGTCGTGGCGCGCCCGTCGTAGAGGGCCCAGGTCCGGTCGCCGTCCAGCACGACGGTCGCGAACCGCACCCCGCGGGCGTCCCAGCTGCCCGGGGTGCCGGCCAGGGCGGTGCCCCGCCAGGTCCAGTCGACGCCGTCGGGGCTGGTGGCGTGCTCCGTGGTCATCCGGTCGGTGGCGTCCGGGTCGTCGAGCGGGTGCACCGAGGCCCACAGGTGCCACTGCCGCCCGTCGTGCCGGACGACCGGGTCCTTGACCGCCTCGCGGTCGCTGCCCGGCAGCACGGTCCGCGGCTCGGCCGTCGCCAGCCCCTCGACGTCGTCGGCCTCGAGCAGGTCGACCCGCCAGTGCTTGGTGCCCGGCGTCGCGCAGCTGACGTAGAGCCGCCAGCGACCCTCGGGGGTGTGCACGAGGGCGGGGCGCTCGAGCGACTCGGCGCCGAAGCGGTCCTTGCCGACCGCGACCACCGGGGTGAACCGCACCCCGTCGTCGGACCGCGACACCACGTTGGCGAACCCGCGGCCCTCGCCGACCGGCCGGCGCAGCCGGGCGGCCAGCCACCACGTCCTGTCGACCAGCTGGGCCGAGGGGCCGCCGGCCCACGAGCCCGGGCGTGGGTCCTCCGGCTCCAGCACCACCTCGGCGTCGGCCCAGAACCGGTCGGGGGCCGGCGGGCGCAGGAGAGACGTCGGGGCGGGGTGGCTGGGCACGCGGCAGCTCCGGGTTCGACCGAGGGGGACGCCGCCCAGTGTGCATCCGACCGCGACCCGACCAGGAGGACCTCCTCGTGACCGGACGCCTGCCGCAGTTCGTCATCGCCGGCGCCCCCAAGGCCGGGACGACGGCGCTGCACGCCGCCCTGGCCACCCACCCCGGCCTGTACCTCTCGCCGGTCAAGGAGCCGAAGTACTACCTCACCGACGGCCGGCCGCCGCCGCGGTCGGGGCAGCGCGGCCCCGGCGACGCGCACAGCGCCCGGGAGTGGATCTGGCGGCGCGCGGACTACCTCGCGCTGTTCGCCGCCGCGCCCGAGTCGGCCGTGCGCGGCGAGAGCACGCCGTTCTACCTGTACGACCGTGCGGCCCAGGCCCGGCTGGCCGCCGACGTCCCGGACGTCAGGGTCGTCGCCGTCGTCCGGGACCCGGTGGACCGGGCGTGGTCGAACTGGGTGCACCTGCGCGCCGACGGGCTCGAGCCCGAGGCGGACTTCCTGACCGCGGTGCGGCGGGAGCAGCGGCGGGTCGCCGACGGGTGGGCGCCGTTCTGGCACTACCGGGGGCTGGGCCGCTACGGGGAGCAGCTGCGCGACCTGTACCGGCACGTGCCCAGGGAGCAGGTGCTGCTGCTGCGCTACCGGCAGGTGGTCGACGACCCGCGGGAGACCCTCGACCGGGTCAGCGCCTTCCTGGGCGTGGCGCCCGGCGTCGCGCACGCCGTCCCGCCGGAGAACGTCAAGCCGTACGTCGCGGACACCGCTCGGTACCGCGGGCTGTCCCGGGTCGTCCGCGTCGGCGCGGCCCTGGGCGCGTACGCGCCGCCGCAGGTGTGGCGGCAGGCCAGCCGCCCGCTGGTGGCGGCCCTGCACGCCGGGCGGGCGCCGCGCCCGCCGATGCCGGTCGGGGTCCGCCGCGAGGTGCTCGAGCCGCTGCTGCCCGACATCGAGCTGCTCGAGGAGCTGACCGGCGAGTCCTTCGCCGACTGGAAGGGGGACACCGGACGCGGCGACTTCCGCTCGCGAGCCGCGCGGAGCACACCGTCCTGACCGGTGCCCTGGACGGATCACTGCAACCATGGTTGCATTTGCGCGTGGCCGCGACGGGCGAGTGGGTGCTGATGTCCTACCGGCTGCCGCGCGAGCCCTCGGGCCCGCGGACGACGCTGTGGCGGCGGCTGCGCCGGCTCGGCGTGGCCCAGCTCGCCGACGGCCTGGTGGCGCTGCCGGCCGACGCCCGCACCCGCGAGTCGCTGGAGTGGCTGGCCGACGACGTCCTCGCGGCCGGCGGCACGGCCGGGCTGTGGGTGGCGCGCCCGGCCGGCGCCGCGCAGGAGCGTGAGCTCGCCGCCGGGATGGCCGCGGCACGGGCCGCGGAGTACCGGGGGCTGGCCGAGGAGTGCTCCACCGCCGTGGCTGCCGAGCCGGCCGAGCGGTCCCGGGCGCTGCGCCGGCTGCGCACCGAGTTCCGCGCCATCGGCCGGCGGGACTTCTTCCCGCCACCAGAGCGGGAGGACGCCGTCCGGGCCCTGCGCGCGCTGGGCGAGGCCGCCGCGACCGAGCAGGTGACGCGGTGAGGTGGGCGACCCGTGCCGGCGTGCACATCGACCGCGCCGCCTGTGCCTGGCTGATCCGCCGCTTCCTCGACCCTGCGGCGGAGTTCGTCTTCGTCGCCGACCCGGCCGACGTGCCCCCCGACGCCACCCCGTTCGACATGCGCGGGGTGGCGCTCGGCCACGTCGGGAGCGACTGCACCTTCGAGACGATCCTGCGCCGCTACGAGCTCACCGACCCGGTGCTCTGGCGGATCGCCGAGGCGGTGCACGAGGCCGACCTCGACGACGGGCGCTTCGACGCCCCGGAGGCCGCCGGGCTCGACGTCCTGCTGCGCGGGTTGTCGATGACCGGCACCGACGAGCAGACCCTCGCCGTGGCCGGCCCGCTCTTCGACGGGCTGTACGAGTACCACCGCCGTCGCCTGCTGCTCGGCCGCGAGCCGGCCTGACCCCCTGCGAGGACACCCGTGGACGCCGACACCCCCGCCCGGCCGCACCAGCAGACGGTCGTGCCCTTCCGCACCGCGGTGCGGGCGTGGTTCCTCATCTCGCTGCAGACCTTCGGCGGCCCGGCCGGGCAGATCGCGGTCATGCAGCGCACGCTCGTCGACGAGCACCGCTGGATCGGTCAGCGCCGGTTCCTGCACGCCATGAACTACTGCATGCTGCTGCCCGGTCCCGAGGCCCAGCAGCTGGCCACCTACGTCGGCTGGCTGCTGCACGGGACCCGTGGCGGGCTGGTGGCCGGTGGGCTGTTCGTGCTCCCCGGTGTCGTCGCACTGCTGGTGCTCTCGGCGGTCTACGTCGCCTTCGGCGACACCACCGCCGTCCTCGCGGTGTTCGCCGGGCTCGCCCCCGCCGTGCTGGCGATCGTCGCCCAGGCCGTGCAGCGGGTCGCGAAGCGCGCGCTGGACAGCCGGGCGCTGGCCGCGGTCGCGGTCGCGGCGTTCCTCGCCCTGGCCCTGTTCGGTGTCCCGTTCCCGCTGGTCGTGGCGCTGGCCGGCGCCGCCGGCTGGGCTCTGGGTCGCTGGCGACCGGCTGCGCTGCCGCAGAAGGCGGCCGCCGCGGGGGACGACGGCCCGCCGCCGGTCATCAGCGACGACGCCCTGCACGCCGAGCCGCCGACCGCGCGCCGGACGCTGCGGGTGCTGCTCGTCGGCTTGCTCGTGTGGGGCGTGCCGGTGGCCGCGGTCGCGCTGCTGACCGGCGCCGGCAGCGTCTTCACCCAGCAGGGGCTGTTCTTCTCCGGGACCGCGGTCGTCACCTTCGGCGGTGCCTACGCCGTGCTGGCCTACGTGGCCCAGCAGGCGGTGGAGACCCACGGCTGGCTCGGGCCGCGGGAGATGGTGCGCGGGCTGGCACTGGCCGAGACGACGCCCGGACCGCTGATCATGGTGGTGCAGTTCGTCGCCTTCCTCGGCGCGTACCGCGACCCGGGCACGCTCGACCCGTGGGTCGCCGCCGTCCTGGCCTCGCTGCTCGTCACCTGGGTGACCTTCGTGCCGAGCTTCCTGTTCGTGCTGCTGGGTGCGCCCTACATGGAGCGGCTGCGCGGCAACCAGTCGCTGTCGTCGGCGCTGACCGGCATCACCGCGGCGGTGGTCGGCGTGATCGCCAACCTGGGCGTCTACTTCGCCGTCCACACGCTGTTCTCCCGGACCGTCGACGTCGACCGCGGGCCGCTGCACCTGGAGCTGCCCGACCCGTCGACCCTGCGGCCGGTGCCGCTGGCGATCGCGCTCCTCGCGGCGGTGCTGCTGTTCCGGCTGCGCTGGTCGGTGCTGCGGACCCTCGGCGTGTGCGCCCTGCTGGGCCTGGTCGCCGGGCTGGCCGGGCTGCCCGTCAGCTGACGGCCGGCCTCAGCCGCGGGCCGGCAGCCGGCCCTCCTCGTGGTCGAGCTCGCGCTCGAGCCGGCGCAGCCCCTCGTCGGGCAGCCGGCCCACGTCGCGCCAGTGCAGCAGCTCCTCCCGCTGGGCGGTGAGCACCGCGCGGCGCACCCGCAGGGCGGCCTCGTACTGCGGGGACATCGGCACCTCGCCGCCCTCGGCGCCCTGCAGCACGTCCAGCCGGCGCCGGTAGCGGTCCAGCCGGCCCTGCAGCTGGGAGCGGATCGCCTCGATGGCGTCGTCGTCGACGTGGTCGTGCTGCTCGGCGGCCAGCTCGTCCAGCCGCCGCAGCCCGGCCTCCACCGACGCGGCCCGCGCCTCGTTGCGCAGCCGGGCCTGGTCGGCCTCGTCGGCGCGCAGGCCCAGCGCGCGCACCAGCGGCGCGAAGGTGAGGCCCTGCCCGACGAGGGTGACCAGCACGGCCAGGAAGGCGCAGAACAGCAGCAGGTCGCGGTCGGGGAACGGTGCGCCGGTCTCGGTCGTCAGCGGCAGGGTGAAGATCGCCGCCAGGCTGATCACCCCGCGGGTGCCGGCCCAGCTGAGGACGGCGATCTCCCCTCCGGTGAGCCGCTGCAGCACCGTCCGCGGGTCGCCGTCCTGCCCGGCCACGTCCTCGCCGCCCAGCCGGGTGTGCAGCGACTGCGGCAGGTGCTCGGTCAGCCACAGCCACAGCGGCCGCAGCAGCAGCACGACGCCGACGGTGATCGACGCCGCCGTGACGACCGTGCCGGTGTCGTACTGGCCCAGCCCGCTGATCACCGCGGGCAGCTGCTGGCCGATGAGCAGGAAGACGACGCCCTCGAGCAGGAAGGCCACCAGCCGCCAGACCGCCTCGGTCTGCAGCCGGCTGGCGCCCGACGCCCAACTGGGGTTGTTGTGCCCGATGACCAGCCCGGCGACGACGACGGCCAGCACCCCGGAGACGTGCACCGTCTCGGCCAGCAGGTAGGCCACGAACGGCGTGGCCAGGGAGATCGCGTTCGACGACAGCGGGTCGCGCCGGATCCGGCGCAGCGGCCGGACGGCGTGGGCGACGAACACCCCGACGGCGACGCCCCCGGCCGCGACCACGAGGAACTGGCCGAGGGCGGCCGGTGTGGAGAACCCGTCCCCCCGAGCCGCGGTGACGGCGACCGACAGGATGGTCAGCGCGGTCGCGTCGTTGAGCAGGCCCTCGCCCTGGATGAGGGTGACCAGACGTGGCGGCAGGCCCACCCGGCGCCCGACGGCGAGGGCCGCGACCGGATCCGGGGGCGCCACCGCTGCGCCGAGTGCGATGCCGGCGGCCAGCGTCGCCCCGGCGACGAACAGCGCGAACCCGACGCCGATGAGCAGGGCGGTGGCCGTCACGAGGAGGACCGAGAGGCTGACCACGGTGCGCAGGTTGCGGCGGATCGCCGTCAGCGAGCTGTCCAGCGCGGCGCTGTAGAGCAGCGGCGGCAGCACCAGCGTGAGCACCAGCTCGGGGTCGAGCACGACGTTCGGGCCGGGCAGGTAGGCGTAGGCGATGCCGGTCAGCGTCAGCAGCGCGGCCGCCGGCAGGCCGGTGCGGTCGGCCACCCAGCGCACGGCGACGATGAGGGCGACGGCGCCGAGGACCAGCAGCAACAGGGTCTCCACGTGCACCTCGACATCCTTCCCCGGCCTCGGGGGCGGGGCAGGGCGGCGCCGATGAGTTCCGGCTCCCCGCGCCGTCGGAGCAGTGACAGCCCGAGGAGAGGACGGCGACGATGCCCACCACCCCGCTGGACACCGCGTTCACCGCGACCCTGGTCAGCAGCTCCGCGCCCGGGGGCTGGACCTACGTGCAGATGCCCGGCTCCGCGGAGTTCTTCGGGACGCGCGGCCTGGTCAAGGTCCGCGGCTCCATCGACGGCCACCCGTTCCGCAGCTCGTTCATGGCCCTCGGCGACGGCACGCACAAGCTCCCCGTGGCCGCCGGCGTCCGCCGGGCCATCGGCAAGGAGGCCGGCGAAGAGGTCACCGTGCACCTCGAAGGGCGCCTCGGCTGACCCCCTCGGCCGCCCCCGGGACGGCCGCCGCGCTGGCGTAGATTCCCTCCGTCAACGGCGGTTGCACGACCGGAGGCGGGGGGCGACGTGAGCGAGGCGGCAGCGTCCGCGGCGGTCGTCCCGGCGTCCCCGACGGCGGACGTGCCGGTGCCCGGCGCCGCGGTCTTCGACGGCGACTGGACGCTGGTCTCGGTCGACCAGGCGACCGCCGACCTGCTCGGCCGCCGGCGGGAGGAGCTGACCGGCCGCAACATCTGGATCGCGCTGCCCGAGCTGGCCGGCACGATCTTCCACAGCTTCCTGCTGCACGCCCGCAGCGTCGGCGGCCGGGTCACCTGGCGCGGCTACTACCCGCCGGCCGGCAGCTGGCTCGACGCCACCGCGCGGCGGGCTGGCGACCGGCTGCACGTCTCGCTGCGGCGCAGCACCGGCCCGGTGCCCGAGGGGCCGGCCGGTCCCGCGACCGATCCGGCCGAGGACGACCGGCTGCGGTTCCTCGCCGAGGTCAGCGAGTCGATGGTCAGCACCCTGGACCCGCGCGAGTCGGTGGCCACCCTGGTCGGCCTCGTCGTCCCCCGGCTGTGCGACTGGGCCCTGGTCAGCGTGATGGGGGACGACGGGGCCCCCGCCGACGAGGGCTGGGCGCACCGCGACCCCGCCCGGGCGGACGACCTCGACCTCTACCTGACCAGGAGGGTGCGCACCGCCGTCGACGACAACCCGATGGCGACCGCGCTGCTCACCGGCGAACCGATCCACCTGCCCACCATCGACCCGGCGATGGTGGAGCCGGCGTTCGGCGGCAGCGAGGAGATCCGCGCGGCCTGGGAGCGGCTGGACTCCGGGTCGATCACCGTCGTCCCGCTGCGCGCGCGTGCGGAGACCTTCGGCGTCCTCGGGCTGGTCAACAGCTCGACCCGGCCGCCGCACAGCGAGATGGAGATCGCCACGGCGGTGGAGGTGGCCCGCCGCGCCTCGCTGGCCATCGACAACGCCCGGCTCTACGGCCGCCAGCTCGCCGTCGCCGAGACCCTGCAGCGCAGCCTGCTCACCCCGCCGCCGCAGCCCGACGACCTGGAGATCGCCGTCCGCTACCTGCCGGCGTCGAGCACGCTGCACGTCGGCGGCGACTGGTACGACGCCTTCCAGCAGCCCGACGGCGCGACGCTGCTGGTGATCGGCGACGTCGTCGGCCACAACGTCGACGCGGCCGCGGCGATGGGGCAGGTGCGCAGCATCCTGCGCGGCATCGCCTACGACCGGAACGAGGCCCCGGCGCGGGTGCTCGCCCGGGTGGACGCCGCGCTCACCGGCCTGCGGATCGGCACCCTGGCCACCGCGCTGATCGCCCGCCTCGAGCAGCCGCGGGAACTGGTCGGCAGCGGGCGGCGGGTGCTGCGCTGGTCCTCGGCCGGGCACCTGCCGCCGCTGCTCCTGCACGGGGACGGCCGGGTGGAGCTGCTGGCGAGCGAGCCGCAGACGCTGCTCGGCGCCGAGTCGACCCGTCCCCGGACCGACGCGGTGGCCGAGGTCGGCGCCGGCGACACGCTGCTCTTCTACACCGACGGGCTGGTCGAGCAGGGCCGCACCGGCATCGACGAGGGCACCGACCGGCTGGTGGCCGCGGTCCGCGAGCTGGGCGCGGTCCCGGTGGACCGGCTGTGCGACGCGCTCATCGGGCGGATCGTCGGGGACCGGCCGGACGACGACGTCGCGGTCGTCGCCGTGCGCTGCCAGGCGCAGGACGGAGGGGCCCAGGACGACGGCTGACCGGCGCCCCGTCGGGGTCTGTTCCGGGCCAGTCCCTGGTCCCTGGACGTCTCGCGGGCCGGTTGCTGCTGAGGGTGCGGGCGAGGTCGCGGTCGGTCACGATGGCGTCCGGCGCCGGGGGTCCCCGTCCGGCGGCCACCGGACGAGGAGGCAGCCGTGATCGGAGGACCGACGGCCGGGGGCGACCCGGGGCGGGCCCGGATCGGTGTCCCCCCGCGGCCGGCGACGACCGGTCGCTCCGTGGTGGTCTTCGCCGACCCCGACGAGGACGGCGCGGCCGCGCTGCGCCGGCTGGCCGGGCTGTCCGACGTCGTCGACTCCCGCGACGCCGAGCCGGCGGACGCCGACGCGCGGGCGCTGCGGCAGGCCGACGCGGTCGTCTTCCCCGGCCTCGGGCTGGCCGTGGCCGCCGTCGACCCACGACGGCTGGCCGAGGACGGGTCGGTGCTCGCGGTGACGCCCGAGCTGGTCCAGCACGTGCTGCCGGAGGTCCCCGAGGGCTACCTCGCCGGCTACCGGGACGCCGTCACCGACCTCACCGGGCGGCTGCTCGACCTGCCCGGGGGCACCGCCGAGCCCACCACCCCGCCCTTCGCCGACACCTCCCGGTACACCTGGGGCCTGCAAGCCACCGAGGTGCCGGCCTCACCGCGCACCGGCCGCGGCATCCGGGTGGCCGTCCTCGACACCGGCTTCGACCTCGACCACCCCGACTTCGCCGGCCGCGCGGTCACCGCCACCTCGTTCGTCGAGGGCCAGTCGCCGCAGGACGGGCACGGTCACGGCACGCACTGCGTGGGCACCGCCTGCGGACCGCGCAGCCCGCAGGGGTCCCGCGGCTACGGCGTCGCCCCGGACGTGGAGGTCTTCGTCGGGAAGGTGCTCAACGACGAGGGCTCGGGCACCGACGCCGAGATCCTCGCCGGCATCGCCTGGGCGGTGCGCAACGGCTGCCAGGTGATCTCGATGTCGCTGGGCGCCGACGTCGTCGAGCCCAGCCCGGCCTACACGGCGGCGGGCCGGCGGGCCCTGGACCAGGGGTCGCTGATCGTGGCGGCCGCGGGCAACAACGCCGACCGGGGTCACGGGGACGTCGGCTTCGTCGGCGTGCCGGCCAACAGCCCGGAGGTCCTGGCCGTCAGCGCGCTGGACCCCGCCCTCGCGGTCGCCTGGTTCTCCGCCCGCAGCAGCGCCGTCCCGGGTGGGCAGGTCGACCTGGCCGCGCCCGGGGTGGACGTGTACTCGTCCTGGCCGCTGCCGGACCGCTACCGCGCGATCAGTGGCACCAGCATGGCGACGCCGCACGTCGCGGGCCTGGCCGCGCTGTGGGCCGAGGAGACCGGGCTGCGCGGGCGGGAGCTGTGGCAGACGCTGACCCGGGCCGCGCGTCGGCTGACCACCCCGTCGGCCGACGTCGGCTCGGGGCTGCCGCTCGCGCCGCGGTGAGAGCCCACCCCGGCGGTGCCGTCCGGGCTACCGTTCCCCCGTGACCGCTGTGATCGTCACCGTCGACGACGCGCACCGCGCCCAGCTGGACGCGGTCGCCGAGTCGCTGCGCCGGCACGGCCTGCAGGTCGAGCAGGTGCTGGCCGAGGTGGGCCTGATCGCCGGGCAGCTGCCCGCCGGGCGGGCGCTCGGCGAGCTGCGGGTCGAGGGCGTGGCCGCGGTGGAGGAGGCGCGCACCGTCCGGCTGCCACCGCCGGACGCCCCCGTGCAGTGACGGTCGGGTGACATCCCCGGGGGCCTGCTTGTCGGCGTGGGCGGGCGCAGCCACAGTGGAGGCGTGCACCGCCTGAACCCCGGGTCCGAGCCGCCGAGCGGCACCTACCGGGTGGTGCACGAGGACGCCGGCCCGGTGCTGCACCTGCTCGGCGACGTCGACGAGCCCCTCGTGCGGCGGATGCGCGCCGAGGGCGTCGACGAGCGGGAGCTGGTGGCGGTGCAGGTCGGCTCGGTCGGCTACATCGACTCGACCGGGCTCTCGCTGCTGGTGCGGTGGGCGCAGTCCGCGGCGCGGGACGGGCGGCCGGCGGTGCTCCGGTCGGCGTCCCCGCGGTTCCGGAAGGTGCTCGACCTGGCCGGCATCACGGTGCTCTTCGTCCTCGCGGACGAGGGCCGCGGCTGACCGGCCGCACGGGTTCGGCCTACAGTCCGCCGGGGCGGCCCGCCCGGGGCCGCAGGAGGTGGGGGACCGTGGACCGACCGCCGGCGATCGCGCTGCTGGGACTGGGGGAGGCCGGGGCGGAGATCGCCCGCGACCTGGTCGCCCTGGGTGCCGACGTCCGGGGCTACGACCCGCGGGTGGCCCCGCCGCCCGGCGTGCTGCCGCGCACCGACGAGGCCGCCGCCGTCGCCGACGCCGACGTGGTGCTCAGCGTGAACAGCGCCGCCGACGCGCCCGTCGCGCTGCGCAACGCGCTGCCCCGGCTGCAGCCCGGGGCGGTCTGGGCCGACCTCAACACCGCGGCCCCCGGCGTCAAGCGGGACCTCGCCGCGACCCTCGCCGGCCGGGGGGTGCCCGTGGCCGACGTGGCGCTGCTGGCGACCGTCCCCGGGCGCGGGCTGCGCACCCCGATGCTGGCCTCCGGCGACGGCGCCCGCAGGTACGCGCAGGTGCTCGCCGGCTTCGGCGGGACCGTGGACGTGCTCGACGGCCCACCCGGTGCGGCGATCTCCCGCAAGCTGCTGCGCAGCGTCTTCTGGAAGGGCGTGGCCGCCGCCGTGGTCGAGGCGGTGGAGGGCGCGGAGGCGGCCGGGGTCGGCGACTGGCTGCGGCGCGACATCGCGGCGGAGCTGGACCGCTTCGCCGCCTCCGACCTGGACGTGTTCCTCACCGGGTCGCGGCAGCACGCCCGCCGCCGGACCGCGGAGATGGCGGCCGCCGCCCAGCAGCTGGCCGACCTGGGCGTGCCGTGCCGGGTGGCCGCCGCCGCGCGGGACCAGCTGGCGGCCCTGGCCGACGCGGCGGCGGCGGGCGAGGACGACGGCCGGCCCTGACCGGCGGGGACGACCCGGCGCGACCCGTGGCTCCCGGGGCGCATGGGGCTGGTGGTGCGGGTGGACGGGACGGCGAGCGTGGTCGGGGCACACTGGGTCGGGGTGTCGCCGCGTCGTCATGTCGTCATGACGTATGGTCGACGGCGACCCGGCCCACGACCCCAGGGAGACAGCCGGTGCGCATCGGTGTCCTGACCGGCGGGGGCGACTGCCCCGGCCTCAACGCCGTCATCCGCTCGGTCGTCCGCACCGCGACGACCCAGTACGGCAGCTCGGTGATCGGTTTCCGCGACGGCTGGCGCGGTCTGCTCGAGAACCGGACCACGCCGCTCGACGTCGCCGCCGTCGACGGCCTGCTCACCCGCGGCGGGACGACGCTGGGCTCGGCCCGGGTCGCGCCGGAGAAGCTGCACGCCGGCCTCGACGACATGAAGACCGTGCTGGCCCGGCACGGGGTCGACGTGCTCATCCCGATCGGCGGTGAGGGCACGCTCACCGCGGCCCACCTGCTGTCGGAGGTCGGCGTCCCGGTGGTCGGCATCCCCAAGACCATCGACAACGACATCGACTGCACCGACCTGACCTTCGGCTTCGACACCGCGGTCAGCGTCGCCACGGAGATGATCGACCGGCTGCACACCACCGCCGAGTCGCACCAGCGGGTGCTGCTGGTGGAGGTCATGGGCCGGCACGCCGGGTGGATCGCGCTGCACGCGGGCCTCGCCGCCGGCGCGCACCTGACCCTGGTGCCCGAGGAGCCCTTCGACGTCGCCGAGGTCGCGAAGATCGTCGGAGACCGCTTCGCCCGCGGCGACTCGCACGTCATCGGCGTCGTCGCCGAGGGCGCGTCCCCGCTGCCCGGCACGATGCTGGTCCGCGACGGCGGCGTCGACGAGTACGGCCACAAGCGGTTCACCGGTGTGGCCCAGCAGCTCGGCGAGGAGCTGGAGCGGCGCACCGGCAAGGAGGTGCGCACCACCGTGCTCGGCCACGTGCAGCGCGGCGGCACCCCGACGTCGTTCGACCGGGTGCTGGCCACCCGGTTCGGCCTGCACGCCACCGTCGCCGCGCACGACGGCAAGGTCGGTCAGATGGTGGCGCTGCGCGGCACCGAGATCGAGCTGGTGCCGCTGGCCGACGCCGTCGCCCGGCTCAAGACCGTCACGCCGACGCGGCTGGCGGAGACCCTCGCCTTCACCGGGTGAAGGAGACCCTCGCCCTCACCGGGTGATGGACCTCCCTGCCCCCCCGCCACGCGCAGGCTCGCGGCGGGCCCCTGCGGGGGGGGGGGGGGCCATGGTCCTTGCGTTCAGCGGTAGCAGTAGGAATCGGAGGAGGCGTCCCCGCCCTGCAGCCGCACCTGGTGCGGCCGCAGGCCGCGCCAGTCCTCGCCGTGCGGGAAGAACCGGTCGTCGAGGCCGAGCCCGCCGGTCCCCGGGTCGGTGTCGATCTTGGCCATCCAGGAGCCGGTGCCGTCGGGGAAGAACTGGTCGTCCCACGCGCCGTAGAGCGAGTTGGTGACGTAGATGCGCCGGCCGTCGCGGCTGACCTCGACCATCTGCGGGCCGCCGGCCAGCGGTTCGCCGGGTGCGGCCGGGTGCGGGGTCTTCCGCACCACGCCGCCCAGGCGGACCGAGCCCACCTCGCGCGGGTGCGCCGGGTCGCTGACGTCGTACTGCTTGAGCTCGCCGGTGCCCCAGCACGAGACGTAGAGCATCCGGTCGTCGACCGACAGGTCGATGTCGGTGACCAGCGGCGGCACCGCGGAGAACGGCTTCAGCGCGGGCGGCAGGTCGTCGGGGTCGGCCGGCTCGGCGGGGATGGTGATGACCTTCTCGGCCTTCCACTCGTCGCCGTCCCGGTGCCAGCGCCACACCGACGCCGACAGGTCGGCGGTCGAGACGACGACGCCGACGAAGCCCCAGGTGGCGTCCGGGTCGTGGGAGGGCCGCAGCTCCAGCACCATCTGGTGCTCGGGCCCGAGGTCGACCTCCTGCAGGTGCCGGCCCTCGGCGAGGTCCCAGAAGTGCAGCCGGTGGCCGTACCGGTTGTCCAGCAGCAGCTCGGGCACCAGCCCGTCCTCGACCATCGACGGCGTGCCCCACTCGCTGGAGACCAGGGTGTTCTGGTTGAGGTGCCACCAGGCGTCGTAGGCCAGGTACTGCGGGCCGCGGTCGGTCTCCCACGCCCGCAGGACGTCGAAGGTGCTGTGGTCCAGCAGCGCGATCCCGCCGGGGCCGTCGTCCCCGTCCGCGCTGCCCAGGCAGGTGAGGAAGACGCCGTCCGGGCCGCAGTGCAGCGTGTGCGGCCGTGAGTAGCCGGCCTTCTCCGCCAGCTCCTCCGCCCCGATCGTCTTGTGCAGCCGG
This sequence comes from Geodermatophilus siccatus, assembly GCF_900103785.1. Taxonomy (GTDB): domain Bacteria; phylum Actinomycetota; class Actinomycetes; order Mycobacteriales; family Geodermatophilaceae; genus Geodermatophilus; species Geodermatophilus siccatus. The sequence goes on from NZ_FNHE01000011.1 coordinate 45,810, forward strand.
GGTGCGCGCGGGTCGGGGTGGGTGTCGTAGACGTGCACGTTCGAACTGCGCAGGCCGGGCAGCAGGAGGTAGCGGCGCTGCAGGCCGTCGTGGCCCATGTCGTGCCCCTCGTGCAGCAGCGCGCTGGAGCAGGCGTTCCAGCCGAAGTGGTGCAGCTCGTCGCCGACGGTGGGCAGCTCGGCCCAGCCGACGATCTGTCCGTAGCTGGGGGACCCGGCGTCGGTGTCGACGACGGTCAGGGCGTCGGGCCTGCTGCCGGCACGGTCGAACGCGACCACGTAGGCCAGGCGCTCGCTCGGCGCCGCGATCGCCTCGGCGGCGCTGCGGTAGAAGGTCGGGTCCATCCGCGTCGGGGTGCTCATGCCGTGGCCTCCTGGACTGGGGGGAGTCCCGACCTTCCCGCGCCCGGCAGCCGCGCGGAAGACGCTGCTGCGTCGGCCGGCCCGGCCGTCCGTTCGCGCTGCCGGAGGCGGGGCCGCTCGGTAGCGTCCGGGGCTCCGAGCCGGCCGACGACGGGAGCCCGCCGTGCCCGAGACGACCATCCCCGGCGCGGTGAGCGCACCGCGGCTGCGCGCGCACCTCGCCGTCCCGCCCGTGGGCGAGGGGCCGTGGCCGGGCGTGGTGGTGGTGCACGAGGCGTTCGGGCTCAACGACGACACCCGCGAGCAGGCCGACCGGCTCGCCGCCGCCGGCTACCTCGCCGTCGCCCCCGACCTGTTCAGCGCCGGCGGCGCCGTGCGCTGCCTGAAGCGCACCTTCGGCGACCTGTTCCGCCAGGACGGCCCGGCCTTCGGCGACCTGGAGGCGGCGCGCAGCTGGCTGGCCGGCCGGGAGGACTGCACCGGCCGGGTCGGCGTCGTCGGCTTCTGCATGGGCGGCGGGTTCGCGCTGCTGGCGGCCACCCGCGGCTTCGACGTCGCCGCGCCGAACTACGGCATGCTGCCGAAGGACGTCGACCGGGTGCTGGCCGGCGCCTGCCCGGTCGTGGCCAGCTACGGGAAGAGGGACCGCGCCCTCCGCGGGGCGGCCCAGCGGCTGGAGCGGGCGCTCTCCGAGCACGGGGTGCCGCACGACGTCCACGAGTACCCCGACGCCGGGCACTCGTTCATGAACCGGCACGACGTCGGGCCCTTCGCCGTCCTGGAGCGGGTGGCCGGCCTCAGCTACCACCACCCGTCGGCCGAGGACGCCTGGGCGCGAATCCTCCGCTTCCTCGACACGCACCTGCGCGCGGACTGAGCCGCACCCGCCCGCTACGGGACGACGGCCGCCTGACGCCTCCGGCGGTGGGCGGCCATCCGCACCGGCGCGTCGGCGCTGCCGTAGCCGTCGTAGCCGCCCAGGCGCTGCACGACCTCGAAGAACACCCGGTCGCCGAGCACCTCGGTGGCCAGGTGCAGGTAGGCGCCGGCGGCGTCCTCCTCGTACATGAGGCCGTGCTCCCGGACGGCGGCGAGCAGGTCGGCGGGCAGGTCGAAGCGGGCCTCGAGGTCGTCGGCGTAGTTGGCCGGCAGCGCCAGCAGCGGCGCCCCGGCCGCGCGCAGCGCCGCGGCGGTGGCGACCAGGTCGTCGGTGGCCAGGGCGACGTACTGCGGCTCGGGGACGCCGGGTGCCCAGCCACCGCGGCGCAGCGTCGCGGCCGACAGGGCCAGCCGCACGGAGCGGTCCGGGTCGGTGACCGCGCGGGTGCGCACCAGGCCGAAGGGTGCGGCCAGCTCGGTGACCTCCTGCGGCTCCAGTCCGAGGACGGCGCGGTAGAACAGCCCCGCCTCGTCGAAGGAGTCGAACGGCTGGCTCAGCCCCACGTGGTCGACGCAGGTGATCCCCGCACCCGGCCCGGGCGGTTCCCCGGTGGGCAGGAAGTCGGACGGCCAGCCGTCGGGGACGGTGCGGGTGAAGAAGACCTGGGTGCCGTCGGGCGCGGCGACGGCCGACAGCTCGGCCTCCGCGGCGCCGCGGGTGCGGGGGAGGACCGGGGCGCTCATCGCGTCGGCGCGGGCGGCCGAGCGGCCGGGGTCCGCACTCTCCAGGCCGAGCGCGGCGACCGACGCGATCCCGGCCGCGGCCGGGCGCACCACCGAGGCGTTGAGCAGCACCCGCGCGCGGCCCTGCTCCCACAGCTGCACCGGCTTGGAGCGGTGCTGGCCGGTGTGCGTGAAGCCGAGCGCGGCGAGCACCTCGGCCACCCGCGGACCGGAGACCCCGTCGACGCCGAGCTCGGTGAACGACCAGCCCGACAGCGCGGGTGCGGCCGGAGGGAGGGGGAGGCCGGACGCCGGGTCGCGCAGCGCCAGCGCCTCCTCCAGCCACTGCAGGGAGCGCATCGCGTCCACCGCCGTCCGGGCCGGGTCGGCTTGCCGGTAGACGTCGTTGAAGACCTCGAGCGACAGCGGCCCGGGATAGCCGGTGGCGAGCACCGCGGCGAGGAAGCCGGGCAGGTCGAAGGCGCCCTGGCCGGGGAAGAGGCGGTGGTGGCGGCTCCACTGCAGCACGTCCATGGCCAGCCGCGGGGCGTCGGCCAGCTGCAGGAAGAACAGCTTCTCCCCGGGGACGTCGGCGAAGCCGGCCGGGTCGCCGCCGCGGGAGAGCACGTGGAAGCTGTCCAGGCACAGCCCGAGGGCGGCGGAGTCGGCACGGCGGACGGCGTCCCACGACCGCTCCCAGGTCGAGACGTGCCGGCCCCAGGCCAGTGCCTCGTAGGCGATCCGCAGGCCGCGCTCGCCGGCGCGGGCGGCAGCGGTGGCCAGCTGCCCGGCCAGCCGGTCGGCGTCCTCGACGGCGTCCGGCGCGACCGAGGAGCAGACCAGCACGGTGTCCACACCCAACGCAGCCATCACGTCGAACTTGCGCTCGGCCCGGCGCAGGTTGCGGGCGAAGCGGTCGGGATCGGTGGAGTCCAGGTCGCGGAAGGGCTGGTAGAGGTCGATCGACAGGCCGAGGTCGGCGCAGCGGGCGGCCAGCTCCGCGGGTGACCAGGGGGAGGCGACCAGGTCGGGCTCGAACACCTCGATGCCGTCGAACCCGGCGGTGGCCGCCGCGGCGATCTTGTCCTCGAGCGTGCCGGACAGGCAGACCGTGGCGATGGCCCGGCGGAGGCGCCTAGTCGACACGGACGTCGGAGACCAGCGAGGTGAAGTGGGCCAGCATGCGTTCGGCATCGGGCTCGACGCCGGTGAACAGCCGGAAGGCGTCGACGGCCTGGAACACGGCCATGCCGCCGCCGTCGAGCACCCGGCAGCCCAGCTCGCGCGCGGTGCGGACCAGCGCGGTCTCCAGCGGCCGGTAGACGATGTCGGCCACCCACAGGTCGGGTCGCAGCAGGCCGGCGTCCAGCGGCAGCCCGGGGTGGGCGGCCATGCCGGTGGGGGTGGCGTGCACCAGACCGTCGGCCCGGGGGAGTGTCGCGGGCAGCGTGCCGAGGTCCCCGCCCTCGGCGCGGTCGGCGCCGAAGCGATCGCCAAGGGATGCGGCGAGCTCGCCGGCCCGTCGGCCGTCCACGTCGAGGACGGTCAGCCGGTGGGTGCCCAGGGTGAGCAGCGCGTGCGCGACCGCCGCGCCGGCGCCGCCGGCGCCGAGCAGCACGACCCGGTCCAGCGGGGCCTCGGGCAGGCCGCGGTCGAAGGCCCGGGCGAAGCCGGACCAGTCGGTGTTGTGCCCGACCGCCCGGCCGTCGCGGAGGACGACGGTGTTCACCGCACCGAGGGCCGCGGCGTCGGGGGAGAGCTCGTCGAGGTGCTCGAGCACCAGCTGCTTGCAGGGGTGGGTGACGTTGAGCCCGTCGTAGCCGGCCAGCCGGGCGGCGGCGAGGATCTCGCCGATCGCCGTGGCCGGCTTCTGCAGCCGGTCGAGGTCCAGCCGCCGGTAGAGGTAGCGCAGGCCCAGCTGGTCGGCCTCGCGCTCGTGCAGCGGTGGGGACAGCGAGGGGCCGATGCCGCTGCCGACCAGACCGACCAGGAACCCCTGCGCACCGTTCGTCACGGGACCGCCCCCTCTATGTACCAACTGGTGAGTTGTTGTGCAGCACACCACATCCGGTCGCCTGGCACCAGCCTCGGCCCGCGGTCGACGGCCGCTCGCGGCCGGGGGCTTGTGCTCTGCGCCACGCTAATGTACCAAGTAGTTCATTGCGGACGTGGTGCCGGTCACCGCGCTCGCTCCGCACCGAGCACCGCCGTCCCGCGCCCGCCGGCGCACCCCCCCTTCCCTCCCAGGAGGACCGATGCGCGACGCAGTGGCCGAGCCGGGCTCGCACGAGCCCCGCGAGTTCCAGAAGACGCCCAGGAAGGCCGCGGCCAGCGGCTGGATGGGCAGCGCGCTGGAGTACTACGACTTCTTCATCTACGCCCAGGCCGCCGCCCTGGTGTTCCCGACGATCTTCTTCGCGGAGTCCGATCCGCAGGTCGCCGTCATCGCCTCGCTGGCGACCTTCGGTGTCGGCTACGTCGCCCGCCCGATCGGCGCGTTCGTGCTGGGTCACTACGGCGACACCCACGGGCGCAAGAACGTGCTCGTGCTCTGCATGCTGTTGATGGGCGCGTCGACGTTCCTCGTCGCGCTGCTGCCCACCTACCAGCAGGTGGGCCTCCTGGCCCCGGCGCTGCTGGTGGTGCTGCGGCTGGTGCAGGGCTTCGCCGTGGGCGGTGAGATCTCCGGCGCCAGCGCGATGATCGTCGAGCACGCGCCGTTCGGCCGGCGCGGCTACTACGCCAGCTACACCCTGCAGGGCGTCCAGGCCGGGCAGATCCTCGCCGCCGCGGTGTTCCTGCCGCTGTCGGCGCTGCTGCCCGAGGAGCAGTTCCAGTCGTGGGGCTGGCGCATCCCCTTCCTGCTGTCAGCGGTGGTCGTCGTCGCCGGCTACGTGATCCGGCGGCGGGTCGAGGAGACCCCGGTCTTCCGAGAGGAGGCCGCGCACGGCGAGGTGCCCAAGGCCCCGATCGTCCAGGCGGTCAAGGAGAGCGGCAAGGACATGTTCCGGGTCGTCTGCATGGCGCTGATGAACGCCGTCCCGGTGGCGGCCACCGTGTTCGGCGCGGCCTACGCCACCCAGGAGGAGTACGGCAACGGCTTCAGCACCACCACGTACCTGTGGGTCTCCGTGGTGGGCAACGCGGTCGCCGTGCTGCTGATCCCCTTCGTCGGCAACCTGTCCGACCGCATCGGCCGGCGGCCGTGCATCATCGTCGGCGCGCTGGGGTCGACGGCGCTGTCCTTCGGCTACCTCTACGCGATCAGCCAGGGCTCCGTGGTCGGCGCCTTCGTCCTCGCGATCCTCATGTGGGGCGTTGTGTACCAGGGCTACAACGCGGTGTACCCGGCCTTCTACCAGGAGCTCTTCCCGGCCCGGACCCGCGTGACGGCCTTCGCGGTCTCGCAGAACCTGGGCACGATGATCACCGCCTTCCTGCCCACGATCTACGCGATCGTGGCGCCGGGCGGGTCCAACGTGCCGCTGATCGTCGGCAGCATCACCTTCGGCATCGGGATCATCGCGGCGACGGCCGCCTGGTCGGCCCGGGAGACCTACCGCGTGCACATGAACGACCTGGGTCGCGACGACGCTCCGGTGGTGCCGCGCGAGGAGTACGACCGCATCCGCGCCTCGGTCTGACGGAGGACCCCCTGCCCCCCGCCACTCGCAGGCTCGCGGCGGGACCCTGCAGGGGAGCCGCCCCGGTGGCCGGGCCGACCTCCGTCGGCCCGGCCACCGGCCCGTCCCGTCAGGAGGCGACGTGACCGGCGAGCCGGTGGACCTGCCGGGCACCGCCGCCGGGCGTCCTAGGCTCGGGGGGATCCCACCGACGTGAAGAGGTCCGCAGCCGTGTCGTCCGCCGCTCAGCCGCTGTCCGACGAGCCCGTCCCCGCGGTCGCAGCCGTCTCCGATCCGCCGCGGCAGCGCGACGCCGAGCGCACCCGCGCGGAGATCCTCGACGTGGCCACCAGCGAGTTCGCCGACCGGGGCTACGCCGGGGCACGGGTGGACGAGATCGCCGCGAAGACCAGCACCACCAAGCGGATGATCTACTACTACTTCGGCGGCAAGGAGCAGCTCTACGTCGCCGTCCTGGAGCGGTCCTACAGCCGGATCCGCGGTCTCGAGCAGCAGCTCGACGTCGAGCACCTCGACCCGGTCGAGGCCATCCGCGCGCTGGCCGGGCTGACCTTCGACCACCACGAGGCGCACCCGGACTTCATCCGGCTGGTCAGCATCGAGAACATCCACCGCGCCGAGCACATCGCCCGCTCGGAGCGGCTGTCCAACCTCAACACCCGCGCCCTGGACGTGCTCGGGCGCATCCTGGCCCGCGGACGCGAGGCCGGCGTCTTCCGGGACGACGTGGAGGCGCTGGACGTGCACCAGGTCATCAGCGGCTTCTGCATCTACCGGACCGCCAACCGGTACACCTGGCGCGCCCTCTTCGGGCGGGACATGCTCGACCCCGAGCGACGCGACCAGCAGCGCCAGATGCTCGGCGACCTCGTCGTCGCCTATCTCACCGCCCGCTGAGCACCCGCGGCCGCCGGCGAGTGCGACGACCTCGTGGCCATCGAGTGCTGACCACCACAGGTCCGTCGCACTCGACGCGGCCGGGCCTCAGTGCAGGCGGGACAGCCAGTCGGCGGGGACCCGGCCGCGCGGCCCGGGGGCCGGCTGGTCCCACGGGCGGTGCTCGGGCGGCGCGAGCTCCGGGCCCGTCGCGAAGTCCTCGCGGGTGAAGTCCCAGAACCAGCTCTCACCCGGCTCGTAGCTGCGGACGACCGGGTGCCCGGACTCGCCCGCGTGCCGGCGGGCGTGCTGGGAGGGGGAGGAGTCGCAGCAGCCGACGTGGCCGCAGGCGGCGCACCGGCGGAGGTGGAACCACCACCCGCCCGTGGCCTCGCACTCCACGCAGCCGGGACCGCTCGGCGGCACCGACGGGTCGATCGCGGCGGTCGTGTCCACGGCGACCACGGTAGGGACGGCGCCCGCTCCCCGGAAGCCGGTGCGCGGCCGACGGGGCACACTCGGTCCGGGGGACGGAGGGCAGCGTGGGGACGGTCAGCCTCTCGGAGGACGACTTCGCGGCGGCGACGCAGGCGGCGGGCATCGTGCTGGTCGACTTCCGCGACACCGCGTCGGGATCGAGCCGGGCGTTCGCCGCGGTCTTCGACGCCGTCGCGCAGCGCCACCCGGACCTGCGCTTCACGGCCGTGGACCTGCCCGCCGAGCCGCGGCTCGCCGCGGCGATCGGGGTGAAGCGCGCGCCGAGCCTCATGGTCTTCCGCGACGGCGTGCCGGTGTTCGCCGAGCCGGGCTGGTTCCCCGAGGACTCCGTGGAGCTGCTCATCGCCACCGTCCGCGACCTCGACATGGTCGCCGTCCGCGAGACCTTCCCGGAGCCGGTCACCGGACCCTGAGCACGGCTGCCCGACGCTGGTCCGGTGACGGATCGGTGGTGGCCCCGTGACGCCGACCCGGCACGCTCACCGTCACGGGAGCACCCAGCGGCACCGTCCCCGGACGCCGTGAGTTCGGACCGCTCGTTGTCGGGTCATCTCACCGCGGAGGTCGTCCAGTGACGCTCTCACCTGCAGACGCGAAGGCCGTCGTCGAGGCGCACAACAGGTACCGGAGGGACGTGGAAGTGGACGTCCCGGACTTGCCTGGTCCGGCGCGCTCGCCACTGATGCGCAGAAGTGGGCGGACCACCTGGCGAGCCTGCCCACGTGGCCGGCCAACCCGCACAGCGGTGTCGGCGGGGAGAACATCGCGCGGGCCACTGCGGGGTCGAAGACCCCGGCGCAGTTCGTGGACCAGTGGGGAGCGGAGAAGGCGAAGTTCATCCCCCCGTGCACGTTCACGGGGAAGGAGCAGGGAGACCTGTGCTCGACCACGGGGGACTGGCGGCACATCGGTCACTACACGCAGATCGTCTGGCGTCTCACGACCCACGTGGGCTGCGGTCTGGCCACGAGCGTGGCGACCGGGAGGGACATCTTCATCGCCCGGTACGCCCCGCCCGGGAACGTCCGCAACAAGCTCGTCTACTAGAGCTCGTGCTCCGGCGCGAGATCCCTCGGGGTGCCACCCAGCGACGGTAGGGATCGGTCCCGGGGGCGGGAGGGCGGCGGAGGTCCGTGAGCCGCAGGCGGCGCTCGTGCCCGCGAGGCTGTCACCGCGGCGGCCGTGCGGGCTAGCGTGGGCCGCAGCCGGCTACGACGCCGTCCTCCCGCACCCCATCCCGCCCGCGGCGGGCCCGGACAGGAGGCCCCATGGGCCGACCCGTGCTGCTCACCGTCGACGACGACCCGGCGGTCTCGCGCGCCGTCGCCCGGGACCTGCGCCGGCGCTACGGCGAGACCCACCGGGTGCTGCGCGCCGGCTCCGGGGCCGAGGCGCTCGGAGCGCTCCGTGAGCTCAAGCTGCGCGGCGACCCGGTCGCGGTGCTGCTCGCCGACCACCGGATGCCGGAGATGAACGGCATCGAGTTCCTCGAGCAGGCCATGGACCTGGTCCCGCGGGCCCGCCGTGCGCTGCTCACCGCCTACGCCGACACCGACGCCGCCATCGCGGCGATCAACGACGTCGACGTCGACGCCTACCTGCTCAAGCCCTGGGACCCGCCCGACGAGAAGCTGTACCCCACCGTCGACGCGATGCTGGCCGCCTGGCACGACACCCCCGACCCGGAGGTGCACGGCGTCAAGCTGGTGGGGCACCGCTGGTCGGCGCCGTCCTTCCGCGCCCGCGACCTGCTGGCCCGCAACGCCGTCCCGTACCGCTGGTTCAACGCCGACGAGCCGGACGGACAGCGGATCCTCGCCGCCGCCGGAGCCGGACCGGACGACGTCCCCGTCGTCGTCACCGCCGACGCGCAGGTGCTCAAACACCCCGGCGAGGCGGAGCTGGCCGCCGTCGCCGGGCTCGCCGTCGACCCGCGGGAGGAGTTCTACGACCTCGTGGTCGTGGGCGGCGGGCCGGCCGGGCTGGGCGCCGCCGTGTACGGCGCGTCCGAGGGGCTGCGCACCGTGCTCGTCGAGCGGGAGGCCACCGGCGGGCAGGCAGGCCAGAGCAGCCGGATCGAGAACTACCTCGGCTTCCCCGACGGCGTCTCCGGTGGGCAGCTGGCCGACCGGGCCCGCCGGCAGGCGGTCAAGTTCGGTGCCGAGCTGCTGCTGGCCCGCGACGTCGTGGCCCTCGAGGCGCACGGGCCCAAGCGGGTGCTGCACCTCGACGACGGCCGCCGCATCGGCGCGCACGCCGTCGTCCTGGCCACCGGCGTCTCCTACCGGAGCCTCGGCGTGGACGGCGTCGACGACCTGACCGGCCGCGGCGTCTACTACGGCTCGGCGATGACCGAGGCCGCCCAGTGCGCCGACAGCGACGTCTACATCGTGGGCGGGGCCAACTCGGCCGGGCAGGCGGCGGTGTTCTTCTCCCGGTACGCCCGCTCGGTGTGCCTGCTGGTGCGCGGCCCGTCGCTGGAGGCGTCGATGTCGGCCTACCTCATCGAGCAGATCGCCGGCATCGGGTCCATCTCGGTGCGCACCTGCACCACCGTGGCCGGTGCGCAGGGCGACGGACACCTCGAGGCGCTCACCGTGGAGCACGCGCGGACCGGTGAGCGCGAGACGCTTCCGGCCAGCCACCTGTTCGTCTTCATCGGCGGCGCGCCGCGCACCGGCTGGCTGGACGGCGTGGTGGTGCGCGACGAGCGCGGGTTCATCCCCACCGGCCCGGCGCTGCTGCGCGAGGGGCGCCGCCCCGCCGGATGGGACCTCGACCGCGACCCGTACCTGCTGGAGACCAGCCTGCCCGGCGTGTTCGTCGCCGGGGACGTGCGGGCCGACTCGGTCAAGCGCGTCGCCTCGGCGGTCGGCGAGGGCGCGATGGCGGTCACCCTGGTGCACCGCTACCTGGAGGACCGATGACCGAGCTCGCGAGGTCACCCGAGGGCGGAGCACCGGTGACCACGGCGGCCGAGCGGCTGGGCCCGGCCGAGCTGCGCGAGCTGTTCCTCTTCGCCGACCTGGACGACCAGCAGCTGGCCTGGGTCGCGGAGCACGGCGCCGTCGTCGCGTTCCCGGCCGGTGCCGAGGTGTCGGTCGAGGGCGAGCCGGCCCGGTGCTTCTCGGTCCTGCTCGAGGGGACGCTCGCCATGTCCCGCCGGGTCGGCGGCAGCGAGGTCGAGACCGTGCGGACGTCGCACCGCGGTGTCTACTCCGGTGCGGTGCAGTTCTACGTCGGCGAGCGGGTCGACCAGCGCTATCCGGCGACGGTCCGGGCGGTGACCGACTGCCGCTTCCTCGAGCTGCCCGCAGCCGAGTTCGCCGCGCAGTTCCGACGCTGGTACCCGATGGCGGTGCACCTGCTGGAGGGCATGTTCATCGGCCAGCGGAACTCCGCCGAGCTGGTCGGGCAGCGGGAGCGGCTCCTGGCCCTCGGCAAGCTGACCGCCGGCCTCACCCACGAGCTGAACAACCCGGCCGCGGCCGCGTCGCGGGCGGCCGCCGCGCTGCGGGAGCGGTTCGCCGGGATGCGCCACAAGCTGGCCCTGCTGTCCGAGGGCAGGCTCGACGGCGCGGTGCTGCGGGCGCTGACCGGTCTGCAGGAGGAGCTGGTGGCCCGGGTGGGCAGCGCCCCGGAGCTCACCGCGCTGGAGCGCGCCGACCGGGAGGACGAGCTCGGCGACTGGCTCGACGAGCGGGACGTCGGCGGCGCGTACGAGCTGGCCGGGGTCTTCGTGGGCGCGGGCCTGGGGCCGGCGGACCTGCAGCGGGTCGCCGACGCCGTGGAGCCGGCCGCCCTGGAGCCCGCGCTGCGCTGGCTGGCCTACGCGGTGGAGACCGAGTCGCTCCTGGCCGAGATCGCCGACAGCACCGGCCGCATCTCCGGCCTGGTGGACGCCGCCCGCCAGTACTCGCAGCTGGACCGGGCTCCGTACCAGCCCACCGACCTGCACGCCGGGCTGGACGCCACGCTCGTCATGCTCGGCGCGAAGACCCCGCCGGGCGTGCGCGTGGTCAAGGACTACGACCGGTCGCTGCCCCCGGTGCCGGGCTACCCCGGTGAGCTCAACCAGGTGTGGACCAACCTCATCGTCAACGCTCTCGACGCCATGGCGGGCGAGGGGACGCTCACCCTGCGCACCGCCCGGGAGGGCGACTGCGCGCTGGTGGAGGTCGCCGACACCGGGCCGGGCATCCCCGAGGAGCTGCGGCAGCGGGTGTTCGAGCCGTTCTTCACCACCAAGCCGGTCGGGCAGGGCACCGGCCTGGGCCTCGACGTGTCCTACCGCGTCGTCGTCACCCGGCACGGCGGCGACCTGCGGGTGCGCTCGCGGCCGGGGGACACCCGCTTCCAGGTGCGCCTCCCGCTGACCGAGGCGGCGCCCGCCTGACCCCGGAGCGGCCATCTCCGCGGAGACGGCGGCCTCGAGCCCCGCCCTGCGGTGGTACCGACCCCGGCGGAGGATCGACGGGGACGGCAGGCGCGCACCGGCGCCGCCACCCCGAACCCCCGGAGGCGCCCGTGACGGCCCGGCCCGACGTCGACCGGACCGCGCGGGACCCCGGCGGCGATGCCGAGGAGGAGTACCGGCCCGACCCGCGCCGCTGGCGGGCGCTGTCGGTCACCCTCGTCGCCGGCTTCATGAGCCTGCTCGACGTCAGCATCGTGTCCGTCGCGCTGCCCACGCTGCAGCGCGACCTGGGGGCCTCGCCCGCGGCGGTGCAGTGGGTGGTCTCCGGCTACGCGCTGACCTTCGCGCTGATGCTGGTCCCGGCGGGCCGGCTGGGCGACGCCCTCGGCCGGCGGCGGATGTTCCTCGTCGGGCTGGCCGGCTTCGTGCTGTGCAGCGCGGCGGCCGGCGCGGCACCGAGCGTGGGGCTGCTCATCGCGGCCCGGCTGGCGCAGGGGCTGGCGGCCGGGGTCCTGGCCCCGCAGAACTCGGGGCTGATCCAGCAGCTGTTCCGCGGCGGTGAGCGGGGCCGGGCGTTCGGGCTGTTCGGCGCCGTCGTCGGGGTGTCGACCGCGGTGGGGCCGATCGCCGGCGGGCTGCTGCTGCGGGTGGCCGACTGGCGCTGGATCTTCTACGTCAACGTGCCGATCGGCGTGGTCGCGTTCGTGCTGGCCTGGCGGCTGCTGCCGAGGGGCGGGACCGGCCGGTCCGGGCGGATCGACCTGGGCGGGGTGTCGCTGCTCGGCGCGGGTGCGCTGGCCCTGCTGCTGCCGCTGGTGCAGGCGGAGTCCGGTGGGCTCGCGCGGCTGTGGTGGCTGTTCCCGGTCGGGGTGCTGGTGCTGGTCGGCTTCGTCGTCTGGGAGCAGCGGGTGGTGCACCGCGGCGGGGAGCCGGTGTTCGACCCGCGGCTGGTGACGCAGACGCCCGGGTATGGGCTGGGGGCGGCGCTCGGCACCGTCTACTTCGTGGGCTTCAGCGGCATCTGGCTGGTCTTCGCGCTGTTCTTCCAGACCGGCCTGGGGCTCACCCCGCTGCAGTCCGGGCTGGCGGTGACGCCGTTCGCGATCGGCTCGGCGGCGGCCGCGGTGGTGGCCGGGCGGCTGGTCGAGCGCTTCGGCCGGCTGCTCACCGTGCTCGGCCTGGTCGGGGTGATGGCCGGCCTCGGGGCGACCGTCGCCGTCCTGCTGCTCGTGCCTCCCGACGCCGTCCCCTGGGCGGTGGCGCCCGCGCTGCTGGCCGGTGGCCTGGGCGGCGGCTTCGTCATCTCGCCGAACATCACGATGACCCTGCGCGAGGTGCCCGTCCGGATGGCCGGCGCGGCCGGTGGTGGGCTGCAGACCGCGCAGCGCTTCGGCGCGGTCATCGGGACGGCGGCGCTGCCGGGTCTGTTCTACGTCGTCCTCGGGGCGACGGGCGAGGACTACCCGGCGGCGGCTGCGGCGGGGCTGGGTGTCGCCCTCGTCGGGATCGCCGCGGCCCTCGTGCTCGCCGTCGTCGACCTGCGGCACGGCCGGCGGCAGGACGCGGCCGACGCCGCCGCGCGCGACGAGGCCGACCACGACGCCGTGCACGGCCACGGGCACGCCGCCCACTCCTGAGACGACGAGGGGGTGCCCGGCCCGCGATCGGGCCGGGCACCCCCTGGGTGCCGGGTGCTGCGTCAGCGCACCGAGGACTCCGCCAGCTTGCGCTGCGCGTCGCCGGCGTCGCGCTCGCCGGGGCCGGCGTTGGTGGCGTCGGACGGCAGCTCGGCGTCGGACGGGCCGCCGTGGTGGTCGTCGAGCATGGTCGCCTCGTCGAAGGGGCTGCTGCCCGACAGCGCCGCCGACAGCTGCTCGCGGTCGAGCTCCCGCGTCCAGGTGGCGATCAGCACGGTGGCGATGGCGTTGCCCGCGAAGTTGGTCACCGCCCGCGCCTCGGACATGAACCGGTCGATGCCGACGATCAGGCCGACGCCGTCCAGCAGCTCCGGACGGTGGGCCGAGAGCCCGCCGGCCAGCGTGGCCAGGCCTGCGCCGGTGACCCCGGCGGCGCCCTTCGAGGCGATGATCATGAAGACCAGCAGCCCGATCTGCTCACCGATCGACAGCGGGTCGCCCAGCGCCTCGGCGATGAACAGCGAGGCCATCGTCAGGTAGATGGCGGTGCCGTCGAGGTTGAAGGAGTAGCCCGTCGGGACGACGATGCCGGCGACCGGCTGGCTGACACCGGCGTGCTCCATCTTGGCGATCAGCCGCGGCAGGGCGGTCTCCGACGACGAGGTGGAGACGATCAGCAGGAACTCGCGGCCCAGGTACTTCAGCAGCGAGAACACGTTGATCTTGGCGACCAGGCGCAGGATCAGGCCGAGGATGACGAAGACGAAGACGGCGCAGGTCGCGTAGAAGCCCAGCATGATGATCGCGAGGCTCTTCAGCGCGTCGATCCCGGTCTCGCCGACGACGGCGGCGATCGCGCCGAAGGCACCGATCGGGGCGACCCACATGATCATCGCGAGGACGCGGAAGACCAGCTTCTGGAAGTGGCCGATGCCGCGCAGGACCGGCTCGCCCGCGCGCCCCATCGACTGGAGGGCGAAGCCGACCAGCAGGGCGATCAGCAGCGCCTGCAGCACGGACCCCTCGGTCAGCGCCGAGACCAGCGTGGTCGGGATGATGCCGAGGATGAACTCGGTCGTCCCGCCGCTCTCGTGAGCGGTCTCGGCCAGCTGGGCGCCCTGACCGCGCAGCTCGTCGGAGAGCTGCAGCCCGTCACCGGGGTGCAGGATGTTGCCGACGACCAGGCCGATCGCCAGGGCGATGGTCGACATCAGCACGAAGTAGCCCAGCGCCAGGCCGCCGATGCGACCGACCTTGGCCGCCTGCCGGATGGCGCCGATGCCGAGCACGATGGTGCAGAAGATGACCGGCGCGATCAGCATCTTGATCAGCGCGACGAACGCCGTGCCCAGCCACTTGAGCGAGACGGCGAACTCGGGGAAGGCGAACCCGACCGCGATGCCGGCGAGCACCGCGCCGATGACGGCGAGGTAGAGCCAGTGCGTGCGGTCCCGCCGCTTCGCGGGCGGTGGCGCGTCAGCGACGGTGCCTGAGGCCATGACTGCTCCTGGGGGATCCGGGGGATGGGGGCGGCCCGTGATGGGGGCCACTGCACAAACGGTGCGGGTGCTCGGTGACCGCCGTCACGCATTCGTTCATTGCGTACACGCCGGTCGCGGCGCGGGGCTCCGCACGCGGGACACTCGCGGACGTGCGCGTCCCCGCCTTCCTCTCGCACCGCCGTCGTGGCGACGCGAGCCTGGCCCGGCGCCTGCTCCTCCTCCAGGCGCTGGTCGTGGTGGTCGTCGTCCTGACCATGACCGCCGTCGCCTATCTCGAGGCCCGCCAGGCGGTGCGCCAGGCGGCCGCGGAGGAGACCACGGCGATCGTCGCCAGTCTCGCCGACTCCCCGCTGGTCCGCTCGGCGGTGACCGGGCCGGACCCGACGGCGGTGCTGCAGCCCTACGTCGAGGAGGTCCGGGCCGACACCGGGACCTCGTTCATCACCGTCCTGGCGCCCGACCGCACCCGGTTCACCCACCCCGACCCGACGCAGATCGGCAAGCCGTTCATCGGCACGATCGGCCCGGCGCTCGAGGGCGAGACCTTCACCGAGACCTACACCGGCACGCTGGGCCCCTCGGTGCGCGCCACCGGCCCGGTGGTGGACGACGACGGCGACGTGGTGGCCGTGGTGTCGGCCGGGGTCACCGTCGAGGCGATCGGTGAGGACCTCGCCGCCGCCGTCCCCGGCATCCTCGGGACGGCGGCCGCGACGCTGGCCGTCGGCGCGCTGGGCAGCGCGGCGCTGTCCCGGCGGCTGCGGCGGCAGACCCACGGGCTGTCCCCGGCGCAGCTCGCGCGGATGGTCGACTACCACCACGCCGTGCTGCACGCCGTCCGCGAGGGCCTGCTCCTGGTGGACGACGAGCAGCGGGTGCAGCTGGTCAACGACGAGGCGCGGCGGCTGCTCGGGCTGACCGACGACCCCACCGGCCGGCACGTCGGCGAGCTCGGCCTGCCCCCGCAGCTGACCGCGGCGCTGGGGCAGCAGCGCACCGCCGTCGACGAGGTGCACGTGACCGGCACCCGGGTGCTGGTGGTCAACCAGGCCCCGCCGCGGCCGGAGGGCCGCTCGGCCGGGGCGGTGGTGACCCTGCGCGACCACACCGAGCTGCAGGCCCTGACCGGCGAGCTCGACAGCGTGCGCTCCTTCGCCGAGTCGCTGCGCGCCCAGGCGCACGAGGCGGCCAACCGGCTGCACACCACCGTGTCGCTGGTCGAGCTCGGCCGCACCCAGGAGGCGATCGACTTCGCCACCGCCCAGCTGGCCTCGGCCCAGCAGCTCACCGACCGGGTGGTCGACGCCGTGGGCGACCCGGTGCTGGCGGCGCTGCTCCTGGGCAAGGCCGCGACGGCGCACGAGCGCGGCGTGCTGCTGGAGGTCGACCCGGGGACGGCGGTGGGGGAGACCGGCATCCCCGGCGGCGACCTGGTCACGATCGTCGGCAACCTGCTGGACAACGCGATCGACGCCGCGCTGGCCGGCGACCCGCCGCGGGAGGTGCAGTTCGCCGCCGAGGTCGACGGCGAGCGGCTGGAGATCCGGGTCGAGGACACCGGCCCCGGAGTCCGCGAGGAGGACCTGCCGCGGGTGTTCGAGCGCGGCTGGAGCACCAAGGAGACGACCGCCGCGCCCACCGGGCTCGGTCGCGGGCTGGGGCTGGCGCTGGTCGCCCAGGCCGTCGCCCGGCACGGCGGCACGCTCACCGTGCGACCCGGCCCGGGGGCGCTGTTCACCGTCACCCTGCCCGTCGGCGTACCGGCGGTGCCCCGGTGATCGGTGTCCCCGTCATCAAGGTGCTGGTCGTCGAGGACGAGCCGGTCGCCGCCGAGGCGCACCGCGCCTACGTCGACCGGACGCCGGGCTTCACCACCGCGGCGGTCGCCGGCACCGGGGCCGCGGCCCTGGACGCGCTGGCCCGCCAGCCGGTCGACCTGGTGCTCCTGGACATGAACCTCCCCGACGGCCACGGCATCGACCTGTGCCGGCGGATCCGCGGCGCCGGCGCCCAGGTCGACGTCCTCGCCGTCACCTCGGCGCGGGAGCTGGCCACGGTGCGCGCCGCGGCTGCCCACGGCGTCGTCGGCTACCTGCTCAAGCCGTTCACCTACCCGGCGCTGCGCGACCGGCTGGCCGCGTACGCCGACTACCACGCGCGGTTGCACGCCGGCGGGGACGCCGCCGGGCAGGACGACGTCGACCGCGTGCTCGGCGGGGTGCGCCCCAGCCGGCCGGCGCCGCTGCCCAAGGGGATGGGCCGGGAGACCCTCGACGCCGTCGTGGCCGCGGTGCGCGCCGCCGGCGCGGGGCTGTCCGCCGCGGAGACCGCCGAGCTGATCGGGGCCTCGCGGATCACCGCCCGCCGCTACCTCGAGTACCTCGCCGACACCGGGCTGGTCGACCGGGCGCCGCGCTACGGCGGCACCGGCCGCCCCGAGCTCGAGTACCGCTGGCGCTGAGCCGCGATGACCCGGGCGCGGTAGCGTGGACCCGAGCGGCGGGCCCCGCGCTCCTCGTGCGTCACTCCCGCGGCGTACCCGACCACCGGCCCCGGCTCCCGGGGTCCCGGACCTGGGTCGCCCAGCCGCTGCGGTGGACGACCGGAGGTCGACGCCATGGCGAACCCCGAACCGTCGGACCCCCTCGACCCGGTCGAGGCGCTGGAGCGGCTGGGCCGCCTGAGCCTCCGCGAGCACTGCATGAGGTCCCTGCTGCAGACGGTGGCGGACCTGGCCGGTGAGGTCGTGCCCGGCGATCCGGAGACCTCGGTGTCCCTGCTCATCAACGACCGGCCCGGCACGTCGGTGTTCACCGGAGAGCTGGCCCGGGCCTGCGACGAGAGCCAGTACGCCCGCGGCTACGGACCCTGCCTGCACGCTGCCGGCACCGGGGAGGTGGTCGAGATCGCCGACGCCCAGGCCGAGACGCGGTGGCCGGACTACACGGCGTACGCCGTCGAGCAGGGCATGCTCAGCTCCCTGTCGGTCCCGCTGCCGATCACCGAGGGCATCGCGGGGGCGGTGAACCTGTACGCCCGCAAGCCCAACGCCTTCGACGAGGCCAGCCGCTCGGCGGCCGTCCGGTTCGCCGGCTACGCCTCGGTGGTGGCCGCGAACATGTACGCCCACGAAGAGGCCCGCGACCTGGTCGAGCACCTCGAGCGCAGGGTGGAGTCGCGCGCGGTCGTCGAGCGGGCCACGGGCATGCTCATGGAGCGCCACGGGCTCACGACCGAGCAGGCGCGGCAGGTCCTGGCCCGGGTGGCGAGGTACGCCGACTCCAGGGTCAAGGACGTCGCGGCCGGTCTCGTGCGGACCGGCGAGCTCCCGGGGGACGGCGATCCGGCGGCCGACCTGCTCGAGGGCACGGGTCCCTGACCGCCCGCCGGAGTGCCGGTTCGGCGCACCCACCGCGCCAGGCGCCCGGTCGGCATGCCCGCCGGGCCGGGGGATCGCCACCGGACGGCAGGGTCAGCGCGCCGGGGTGGCCTCGCGCGCGTCGTCGTCCCTGCGGTCGACGTCGTCCCCGGCCACCGCCTCGCCGCGGGCGACCAGCCCGGCGACGTCGGACAGCGGGATCTCCCGGAGGAACAGCGCCAGCAGCAGCGCGACGGCGAAGGCCGGCAGCAGGTAGCCGAACACCGGGGCCAGGGCGCCGGCGTAGGCGTCGACGATCGCCGTCCGGAGCGGTTCGCCGGCGGCCTCGACCGCCTGGGGGACCAGGCTGTCCGGCGAGGTGATGCCGGCCGCGACCGCCTGCTGGGCGTTGTCCTGCAGGGCGCCGGTGAGGTTCTCGGCCAGCCGGTTGGTGAAGACCGTGCCGAAGACGGCGACGCCCAGGGTGGCGCCGACCTCGCGGAAGTAGTTGTTGGTCGAGGTGGCCGTGCCCAGGTCGCGCGGGGAGACCGCGTTCTGCGCCACGAGGACGACGACCTGCATGACCAGGCCGAGGCCGAGGCCCATGACGAACAGCATCGTGCAGATGGTGACCAGCGAGGTGTCGCCGGACAGCGTGGTCATCCAGAGCATCGCCGCGGCGATCACCAGCACGCCGGCGATCGGGAAGACCTTGTACCGGCCGGTCCTGGTGGTCGCGATGCCCGAGCCGATGGCGGTGATGAACAGACCGGCCATCATCGGCAGCATCAGCAGGCCGGAGCTGGCCGCCGAGGTGCCCGAGGCCATCTGCAGGAACGTGGGCATGAAGGCGATCGCCGAGAACATGCCCAGACCGATGGCGGCGCCGAGCGCCGTGGCCACCACGAAGGTCGGGTTGCGGAAGAGCGACAGCGGGATGATCGGCTGCACGGCCCGCTGCTCGACCAGCACGAAGGCGAGCACCGACACGGCGAAGACGGCCATGAGGACCAGGGTCCAGCCGTCGGTCCAGCCGCGGTCGCCACCGAAGTCGGTGAAGAACACCAGCGAGGTGGTGGCGGCCGAGAGGGTGGCGATGCCGGCGTAGTCGACCGGCTCGGTGTTGCGCTTGCGCGGCAGCGTCAGGGCGAACCAGCCGATGACCAGCGCGGCGATGCCGACCGGGACGTTGATCCAGAAGCACCACTGCCAGCCGAGGCTCGCGTGGTCGGTGAAGAACCCGCCGACGAGCGGGCCGGCGACCGCGGCCAGGCCGAAGACCGCGCCCAGCGGGCCGAGGTACTTGCCGCGCTCCCGGGCCGGGACGACGTCGGCGATGATCGCCTGCGACAGGATCATCAGCCCGCCGCCGCCGAGGCCCTGCACCCCGCGCCAGACGACGAACCAGGTGAAGTCGGTCGACAGGGCCGCCCCGACGCTGGCGGCGGTGAACAGCGCGATCGCGACGAGGAAGAGGTTGCGGCGTCCCCACAGGTCGCCGAACTTGCCGTAGATCGGCATGACCAGCGTGCTGGCCAGCAGGTAGGCCGTCGTCACCCAGGCCATGTGCGAGACGCCGCCGAGGTCGCCGACGATGGTCGGCATCGCCGTCGAGACGATGGTCTGGTCGAGGCTGGAGACCAGCATCCCGGCGATCAGCGCCGAGAAGACCAGGTTGATCCGGCGCCGGGTGAGGACGAACAGCGGTGCGTCGTCCGTCGCGGTCGGGGTGGGGGCGTGCACAGGGCTCCTCGGGTCAGTGGGGGAGGGCGGCCAGGCCGCGGGCGAGGACGTCCCACGCCTCGTCGACGAGGCGGGGCAGGGAGTCGGTGAAGCCACTGGTGAGCCAGCGGTGCAGAGCGGTGCGCATCACCGCGCCGCTGGTCAGCGCCAGCAGCGTGGGCAGCGTGTCGGTGTCGACGTCGGTGCCGGTGCGCTCGGCGACGGCGGTGGCCAGGGCGCGGTCGGCCTCGCCGAAGTGGGTGACCAGCCGGCCGACGAGGTCGGGGTTGGCCTCGATGACCTGCAGCCGCAGCGGCCACAGCTCGGTCTCGCGCGCCATCTCCTCGGCCTGCTCGCGCTGGACGGCGCGCAGTGCCGCGACGGTGGACTCGTCAGCGGGCCGCCCGGCGAGCGCCTGCGCCGTCCGCCGCAGCTCGGCGGGGTCCAGGCCGAGGACCGCGTCGTCCTTGGTGGCGAAGTAGTTGAAGAAGGTGCGCGGGGAGACGTCGGCGCGGGCGGCGATGTCGTCGACCGAGACGCCGTCCAGGCCGCGCTCGGCCACCAGCCGCAGCGCGGCCTCGTGGAGCGCCGACCGGGTGGCGGCCTTCTTCCGCTCGCGGAGCCCGGTGGTCACCGAGCCATCGTTGCATGGTCTGCAAGTTTGCGGACCGTGCAGAAGATGTCGCGTCGATCACCGCGCGTCAGGCCTGCGGTGGCGTCGGCGCGTACGCCAGCAACCGCCACGAGCCCCCGGCACGCGTCCAGACGGCGAGGGCCAGGTTGTCGAGCGTCTTCGGGACGCCGGCGACGTCGACCACCGCGGTCATCCGGCCGACGACGATCGCGGTGTCGCCGGTGACCTCGACCCGGTCGACCGGGTGCTCGGCCCGGCGGTACACGTAGTGCCGCGACCGCAGCTTGGCCAGCCACTGCTCCTTGGTGTCGCGGGTGCCGCTCGAGTGGGTGTAGCAGAGCCCGTCGGCGAGCAACTGCTCGAGCGCGTCCAGGTCGCCGTCCACCATGGCCCGGTAGCGACGGTCCTCCGCCGCGAGCACCGCCTGCACGTCGTCTCCGAGTTCCGCCACGGCGCCATCGTGACCGGTCCTGCCGAAGGGACGCACCGCGGGCCCGGCGATGAGTCGGCGTGCCCGCGCCGGTCTGACCGTCGTGAGCGCGACCGATCCGAGGGACGACGAGGCCGCCGTCCGGGACCTGATCCACCGCTGGGCGCGAGCCGTGCACGCCGGCGACCTGGACGACGTCCTCGCCGACCACACCGAGGACGTCGTCGTGTTCGACGTCCCGCCGCCGGAGGACGGTGTCCGCGGCCTCGACGCCCACCGGGAGACCTGGCCGGCGTTCTTCGACTGGCAGCGTTTCGGTGCGGCGTTCGAGGTCGTCGAGCTGTCCGTGACCGCCGGCGCGGACGTCGCCTGGGCGTACGCCCTGCTGCGCTGCGGCACCGGGGACGAGGTGGCCGAGCACCCCGGACACCGGCTGCGGCTGACCCTCGGCCTGCGCCGGGAGGGCGGCCGGTGGCGGGTCGCGCACGAGCACCACTCGTTCCCGCTGCGTCGAGCCGTTCCCGGGCTCAGGCTCGGGAGGTGACGGTCCGCGAGCTCGTCGTCCTCGGCACCGCCAGCCAGGCGCCCACCCGCATGCGCAACCACAACGGCTACCTGCTGCGCTGGGACGGCGAGGGGCTGCTGTTCGACCCCGGTGAGGGAACGCAGCGGCAGATGCTGCTGGCCGGCGTCGCGAGCAGCGCGGTCACCCGGATCTGCCTGACCCACTTCCACGGCTGCTAGTGCTTCCTGATGCACAGATATCGAAGCCGAGGTCACTCACCACTGCCAGATGGGAAGGGACGCCTCCTGTTCCGGCTCCTCCTGCCGAGGACCCAGGCGACCGTCCAGAACCCGAGGACGGCTCCGATCGCGCAGATCCACACGAACAGCGGAACTGACGGCCGATCCTCCGGTGGAGCCAACTCGTAGAGGACGGGCACGAAGACCCCGTAGCCCCACAGTACGACGATGATGAAGAGAACCAGCCCAGCGCGAAGGAAGTAGACGTAGAGGGCCGTACGCCGGTCCAGCATGTGCCAGTTCCGGCGTGCCAACTGCTCGATCTCGGCCGCCAGGGTCCTTTTCAGGGGCCCGGCGACGTCCTCAGGTACGTCCTTCAACAACGCGGCGTGCTCACGGATGCGTCGCGGCAGAGTAGGCCACCGCAGGATCGGGATGAAGGCCACCGCGAGCGGCACCAGGGCGGTGAGTAGCTGCATGACCACGGTCAGCAGTCTAGGTAGCCGACCTCTGGGAACCGCTTCGCTTGGGAGCGGCATGGAGTCTACGGAGGCCCCATCCCTTGACGACGCTCAGACCGGGAGCGGAGCGTCCCGCACCATGCCCGAGCTGACCCCGGCCCCCACCTACTTCGAGCTGGTCGAGCCCACCCTGACCGCACCGGACGGCCGACGCATGTGGCGGCTGACCGACGACGTCCAGGTGACGATCTATCCCAACGGCCGGATCAGCGTCACCGACCGCACGCGTCCTACGTTCGATGTGCGCAACCGCCCCACCCGCAGGGGGACGGAGGTCGACCTGGTCCCACGTCCCGACGCGGCCTAGCCGCGCCGGTTCGGGTCGATCGGCAGGCCGCTCGGTCGCTCCCCGTGGGCCCGGTAGTCGGCGATGGCCCGCTCCCGCTCCTCCGGGGTCATGACGTGCGGCGGGGCGTACCTGCGCATCAGCTCGGAGAGGACTTCAACCTCTTCCTGGGCGTTCCTGATGTCCCGTCGGTCGGCGTCGGTCAACCAGCGGATCGTCATGCGGGGAGGGTAAGAGCCATCGACAGTCCTGAACAGCACAAAGGCCCTCTCCCTACGCTGCCGGGAGAGGGCCTCTTCCTGTGTCAGATCAGCCCCCGCAGTGGGTCACCGGGTTGAAGCTGATGAGCGGGAAGCCCTCGACCATCAGTTCCCCGATAGACCCGAAGGGGATGAACTGGCTCTGTAGGGTCTGCGGTTCCTCAGTGAACAGGAACGTTCCGCTCGACACGACCTTGCCGTCGATCCGCCAGGTGAAGTCCACCACCTGACCGGTCGACATGACGTTCTGCTGGTCCAGTCCGATCGTGGGGGTCAGTTCGCACCCGTTGTCGAGTGTGACGACGTCCTGCTGCACGGTGAAGACGGCAGCGAGGGCTCCGCCGTGAGCAACGTGCTGAACGCACGACCTCTGGTCCGTGAAGTTCGGGCCAATGATGACGCCGTCCAGCACCGGACGGAGGACGGCGAACCCGCCGTCCCGGCACAGGCTGGCGTCTCGCTGTTCACCCTGAGGAACGGGAGGGTCTGCCGCAGCAGTGCCGGTCATCGCCGCGAACAATGCGACGACGAGTACGAGCAGTCGAGTCTTCATGTGTCCATTCTCCTTCTACTTGACCGTGATCGGATGTGGCTTAGCGTCGCCGGAGAGGTCGTCTCAGTCGACGCCATAGGGCCCTGCCAACCTCATCCAGTAGATGAGGGTTCGGACAGTCGATCCCGTCCGAGCTAATCAATAGAAGTGGCGTCACCCCGTCTGATGCAGGAATCACGATGCGCGAGTCGAGCACCAAGCGATCCATCTCAGTTCTCCAGCTGATCGCCGTGCTCGGGGCGCAGGAAGGTGATGGAGGCATCCAGCACGGTGTCGGAGTCCCGGTCGTTGATGCCGCTCTCCAAGCCGATGCCCCGGATCCAGTCAGGCGAATGCCCCTGTGCCAGCGCGTCGCACATCAACTGGCCGAAGCCCTCAACCTCACCAGCGGTGCCGTAGCAGGGCACCAGGCCTTCGTTCCGCATCTCCGCGAGGAAGGCGTCGGGGTCGGGCTGGAGAGCCTCGACGGCTTGCACCGTCTTCCCCTCGACGCTGTTGGGCCCGCTGCACTGCGCGGCTCCGCTTCAATGTCTGGAAGAAGCGGTGCGCTGGTGCTTCGGGGAGATTCGTACAGCTCGCTCGCACCCAACTGCTGTCCTGACGTGTCCGTCGAGGAGGTGTACATGTGGACGGGGACGGGCTTTCAGTTGGTGGATAGGACTGCTGAGCGAAAGTAGCGTGACAGCCTTGGATCTGTGAGCCAAACCCTACGGCCTGAGAGCCCGACGCGGTCCGACTACGGGCGCCGACCACCGCTGCCGTCCCGGAGGGTGGCTCCGAGTGAGAGACGGGACAACCGTATCCGGAGTACCCGAGCTAGCTCTGAGTGAGCGGCCCAGGTACGGCCGCCCGGGGCGGCCATGGGGTTGCTTCGTGCGCATCCTGGACCCGTTGGCGACGGCGTCTCCGCCTTTACGGGAACTGCACTCCTGCGGCCACAACTGGCGTGAGCATCCCGGCACGCCAGCGATTGACGGCGTGGAGTGCAGCGAGTGTGTCTACGAGTTGGAGCACGGGGAGCGGCCGAATGCCGTTCCGCTGTGCACCAGAAGCCCTCCTGCGCCACTCGTGATGCGGTGACGCCGCTGTCCCTAGGTGGGCCGTTCAGGGACGGTGGGCGGCCTCAGACGCACACATGCCAAGACCGTCCCTCGTCTCTCACCAGGCCCGGAAAGGTGCGGCCTCAACGACGAAGCCCCCGCCCCGGCTGACCGGAACGGGGGCTTCGTGCGTGTCGAGGTATCAGCTGAGGTTGACCGTCACGCCACCAGAGAACGGCGAATCGTGGAGCTCAAGCGCGGTGAGCTGGGTCCCGACGGGGACGTCGTAAGCGATCTGCCCGTCGACCGTGCTCCCGGGGTTGAGCTGGTTCAGGAACGTGCTCGTGTCCCCCAGGTACACCGCGGCGCTGCTGTCCGCCGAGTACTCCTTGCCCGCAGCGTCCAATGCCTTCTGCGAGCTGGCATCGAGCAACTGGGCCTCGTTGCCGATGTTCTTCACGGTGAGCGACACGAGGCAGAAGGTCCCCTGCGCCGTCTTGGTCACCGGGGCTTCCCCGAGCGTGTTCTGAGAACAATCCACACTCGTCACCGTGAACTCGAACTTGCCGTCCTGAGCCGGCTGGTTCAGGCCCACCGCGTTGACCGCGTTCTCCGACGAGCCGCCTCCAGTCGAAGACGAGCCGCCGTCAGAGGACGACGAGGACGAGCTGTTCTCGCCGCCGCCACTGGTGGCGATGGCGATGATGACGATGAGAGCGATGACCGCGAGAAGGATGAAGCGCTTCTTCTTGTAGAAGGGCCGGCTGGCCTTGCGGTACGCCTTCTCAGCCTTCGCCTGAGCCTTCGCGCTCCTGGGGTCGGCAAACTGAGGAGGAGGAGTGGGATGAGACATGGAGGATCCCCCGTCGAGAACTCTGAGTGACGCAGATGTTTGATCTTGAGAGCCCTCTGCTCAGCAGATCATCTACGGCCAGGCTGGTGCTTTCGTCAGACTAAGTTCTGGATCTCCTCCGGTCATGAACCGTCTTCGACAATCCCCCCCGAGAAAGATGGCACGTGTTGCCAGGACGTACGACCGCAACGACCATCCCGCCGACCTGGTCGATCTGAGCGCGCCCGCCCGGCCGACGGGTTGGACGACCTCGAGTGGGCCGCCCAAGGACACGGTTGGACCAGCAGTCGCGACGGGCATGATCCGCGGGACAGGGCCCGGCACCGCAGTCGTGGATCGGGCCTGTGGCCTGCGGTGACGCTGGCACCGCCAACGCCATCAGCACCGCCCGCACCGCCGCAGACGCGCGACCCCCAGCGTCGGCACCCCGAACTGACGACGCCGTGACGGGATGCCGACCGAGCGGATCCGCCACCGGCGACACCGGACAGCCCTGGCGTGGAGCGGCCTCAATCGTCGCGCCCGACACCGCGGTCGGGTGCGGTCATGTCCCCCGTCAAGGGCGTGCCCTCGGCGAGCCCGTAGCGCAGGTACACGGTGCCCCGCGGGCTGGCCACCGGCGGTTCGAGGAGCGTGACGTTCGTGGGCACCGCGCCGCCGTCGAACACCTTCTTCCCGACGCCGAGCACGATCGGGTGCACCCAGAGGTCGAGACGGTCGAAGAGCTTCTCGCGCAGCAGGGTCTGCACCAGGTCCAGGCTCCCGACGACCTTCACGTGCTCGTGCCGGTCGCGGATCTCGCGCACCGCGCCGGCCAGGTCCGGACCGAGCTGCGTGGACCCGGCCCACGGGAGGTCGGGCCTGCCGCGGGAGGCCACGTACTTCGGCACGCGGTTGAACAGCGTGGCGATGTCGCCGTCCTGGCCGCCCTCCTGGTGCGGCCAGTAGGCGGCGAAGATCTCATACGTCCGCCGGCCGAGCAGGAGGGCGTCCGTGCCCTCGTACGCGGCGCCGACCTGCGCCCCGGCGACCTCGTCCAGCAGGGGCGCCTGCCAGCCGCCGAACGGGAACCCCGCCGGGTCCTCGTCGGGGCCGCCGGGCGCCTGCCCGACGAGGTCGAGGGTCGCGAACAGCTCGATGTGGACGAGGCCCCATGGCCCGCTCCCGGTGGGTCGGTCGACTCGGTCGAGGGGTGGACCGGTGGACGCCGGCGAACTGAGCGCTGCGGTCCTAGCCGACCTCGCCGGAGCCGTAGTCGCCGAACGGCTCGGTGGCGACGGCGCTGATCGGCACCTCCGCCAGCGCCCGCCCGGCCGCGTCGAGGGTGCGCACCTCGCGGGCGCCGGCCGGGAGGAGGGCGACCCCGCCGCCGTCGGGCAGCGGGACGGTGGCGAGCACGCCGCCGCGCTCGTCGAGGACGGCGGCGGCCGTGGCCGGGGCGGGCGCGGTGACGACCAGCCAGCGGCCGGCGTCGGACGGCTCGGTCTCGGGGGAGGAGAGGTCGCAGATCCGCGCCACGACGAGCCCGGCGACGTCGGTGGTGCCCGGCGGGGTGTGCACACCGCACGAGACGGTGCGCCCGGCCCCGGTGCTGCCGAGCTGCCCGGCCCGGGTGGTGACGACGAGCCCGCCGCCGGGGCTGCGACCCACGACGACGGCGACGCTGCCCGGCACCTCGGGCATCGGCAGGCCGCCCGACCAGAGCAGCTGCGGCTGCAGCTCGGCGGGTTCGGCGCCCAGCGGGACGGAGATGTCGGTGAGTGCCTCGGTCACCAGCCGGTCGGCCGGAGCAGCGGTCGCCGGGCGCAGCGGCTCCAGGGGTGGGACGTCGGCGGGGAGCGCGGTGCCGGGAACGCCCGCGCGGTACACCGGCTGCCCGTCGCGCAGCACGCGGACGCTGGTGCCGGCACCGCCGGTCGTCGTCGGCACCCCGGTGACCGCGAGGCCGTCGTCCGCCGGGACCGGCTCGTAGCGGCGGCCGACCGTGCCGCGCGGGCCGACCTGCAGCCGGGGGGAGACCTCGACCCGGTCGCCGGGGGCGGTGAGGACGACGAGGGTCGCCGGGCCGGGGCCGCCCACCAGCAGCGACGCCGGCCGGAACGGGCCGAGGTCCTGCGGGACGTGGCGGGTGAGCTGCTCGGGCGGTGCGCCCACCGGGCCGGTGAGCCAGACGCCGCGGACGTCCTCGTCGACCGTGCCGGCGAGCAGGACGACCCGGCCGTCGGGGGTGTCGGTGGCGAGGACGACGCGG
Organism: Geodermatophilus siccatus; assembly: GCF_900103785.1. Taxonomy (GTDB): domain Bacteria; phylum Actinomycetota; class Actinomycetes; order Mycobacteriales; family Geodermatophilaceae; genus Geodermatophilus; species Geodermatophilus siccatus. The sequence goes on from NZ_FNHE01000011.1 coordinate 73,000, forward strand.
CGGTCCTCGACCGGGGGCGGGGTCAGCGGGCCCCAGTCGGCGCGGCGCGCGGCCTCGACGAAGGCGGCGTCGCCGGCGAGCGAACCGCGGGTGGGCTCGGTGAGCACCGGGACGTCGGCGGCCTGCTGCTGGGCATCCGGTGGGGCGGGCGGCTCCGTGGTCAGCTGCGGGACCACCAGCGCGGCGGCGGCCACGGTGACGGTGGCCGCGGCGGCGGTCCCGGCGGTGCGGACCCGGCGCTGCCGGCGGGCGCGGCCGAGGGCGTCGGTGGCCGCCGCGTCGGCGTCCAGGCGCCAGCGCGCGGGCGGGACGGGTGCGGGTCGGGGGCGGTCGTCGAGCGACTCGAGGACCTGCCCGTCCCCGCGCGGCGACGCGGCGGCGTGCAGGGCGTCGGCGGCGGTGGTCGCGGGATCGGTGCCGCGCCGTCCCCAGTGCCGCCGGGTGCGGGCCAGGGCGCGCTGGACGGCGTCCTCGGCGCGGTCGGGGTCGCCGGTCAGCCGGAGCGCCTCGGCGAGCAGGCCGGCACGCTCGGCGGCGACGAAGCGGCGGAAGGCCGCGTCGGCACCCTCGGTCATGCCGGCCAGTGTGCGCTGTGCAGGAGCCCTGGTCTCCCGCTCCGCGGTCGTCCGGGCCCGTCGTCGGGGCTAGCGTCAGCAGACGTGCAGCTACCCGACGGACTGGTCGCCGTCGTCAAGCGGGACTGCCCGACGTGCACCCTCGTGGAGCCGGTGCTGCGCGGGCTGGGTGCCGCGGTGTGGTGCCAGGACGACCCGGACTGGTTCGACGGCGACGACACCGGTCTGGAGCTGTCGTACCGGCTGGGCATCGAGACCGTGCCGACGCTGCTGCGCGTCGAGGGCGGTCGGGAGACGGGCCGGGTCGTGGGGTGGAGCCGGGAGCAGTGGGAGGAGCTGACCGGGGCCGCCGGGCTCGGTCCCGGGCTGCCCGAGCACCGGCCCGGCTGCGGGTCCCTGTCGGTGGACCCGTCCCGGGTGGACGAGCTGGAGGCCCGCTACGGCGACGGGCTGGCCAGCCGGCGGGTGGCGCTGGCCGACCTCGAGGACGAGCACGAGGCGCTGTTCGACCGCGGCTGGACCGACGGGCTGCCCGTGGTCCCGCCGACGCCGGAGCGGGTCCTGCGGTTGCTGCGGGGGACGACGCGGGACCCGCGCGAGGTGGTCGCCGTCGTCCCGCCGGACCTCGTGGCGTGCACCGTGGAGAAGGTCGCGGTCAACGCGGTGATGGCCGGGTGCCTCCCCGAGCACCTGCCGGTGGTGCTCGCCGCGGTGGAGGCCGCCTGCGCCGAGGAGTTCGCCCTCCACGGGCTGCTGGCCACCACCTACTTCTCCGGCCCGGTCGTGGTGGTCAACGGCCCGGTCGCCCGGCGGGTGGGCATGAACAGCGGGGTCAACGCCCTCGGCCAGGGCAACCGGGCCAACGCCACGATCGGCCGGGCGCTGCAGCTCGTCGTCCGCAACGTCGGCGGCGGCCGGCCCGGGGAGGTGGACCGGGCCACGCTCGGCAACCCCGGCAAGTACACCTGCTGCTTCGCCGAGCGGGAGGAGGACAGCCCCTTCGCCCCTCTGGCCGCCGACCGCGGGATGCCCGGGGACGCGGTCACCGTGTTCGCCGGCGCCGGGGTGCAACCGGTGGTCGACCAGCTCAGCCGCGACCCGGAGTCGCTGGCCCGCAGCTTCGCCGCCTGCCTGCGGGTGAACGCCCACCCCAAGCTGCCGATGGCCTTCGACGCCATGCTGGTCGTCTCCCCGGAGCACGGCCAGGTGTTCCGCGAGGCGGGCTGGGACCGGGCGCGCCTGCTCGCCGAGCTCGACGGGCTGCTCCAGCTGCCGGCCGGCGAGCTGGTGCGGGGGGCGGGGGGCATGGCCGAGGGGCTGCCGCCCGGCGTCGGGGCCGAGCAGCTGCCGAAGTTCCGCCCGGGCGGGCTGCTCGTGACGCACGCCGGCGGGGACGCCGGTCTGTTCAGCGCGATCATCGGCGGGTGGGTGTCCGGCGAGACGGGGAGCGTCCCCGTGACGAGGGAGGTGCGCGGGTGAGGACCGTCCTGGACCCGACCGGCGAGCGCAGGCCGGCGACCCGGGAGCTGCTGCCCCGGCCCGACGCGCTGCGCGGCCGGACCGTCGGCCTGCTCGACATCAGCAAGGCCCGCGGGGACGTCGTCCTGGACCGGCTGGAGGAGCTGCTGCGGGCAGACGGGGTGCGGGTGCTCCGGTACCGCAAGCCGACCTTCGCCCGGCCCGCCCCCGTGGACCTGCGGCACGAGATCGCCGAGCACTGCGAGGTGGTCATCGAGGCGCTCGCCGACTAGGGCTCGTGCACGTCGTGCAGTGTGCACGACATCGCCGACCTCGAGCGCCGCGGCGTGGTGGGGGTCTTCCTCGCCAGCGAGGCCTTCGCCGAGGCCGCGCTCGTCCAGGGCCGGGCCCTCGGGTTCCCCGCTCCCGCCGTCCTCGTGCCGCACCCGGTGCAGGACCGCACCGACGACGAACTGCGTGCCGCCGCCGACGCCGCCTACCCCGCGGTGGTCGCCGCGGTCACGGCGGCCCGGTGAAGCCGCTGCGCGACGTCATCGCCCCCGGCCTCGACGTCCTCTTCTGCGGCATCAACCCGTCGCTGCTGTCGGCCGAGCGCGGGCACCACTTCGCCCGCCCGGGCAACCGCTTCTGGCCGGCGATCCACCGGGCGGGCCTCACCCCGCGGCTGCTGCGGCCCGAGGAGGACATGCAGCTCCTGGACCACGGCCTCGGGGTGACCAACGTGGCCGACCGCCCGACCCGGACCGCCGCGGAGCTGTCCCCCGAGGAGCTGCGGGCCGGGGCCGCGGCGCTGGGCGAGCTGGTGGCGCGGTACCGGCCGCGGGTGCTCGCCGTCCTCGGCATCACGGCCTACCGGATCGGCTTCGACCGGCCACGCGCGACGATCGGGCCCCAGCCCGAGCGGGTCGGCGGCGCGGCGACCTGGGTGGTCCCCAACCCGAGCGGGCTGAACGCCCACCACCAGCTGCCCGACCTGGCGCGGCTGTACGGGCAGCTGCGGGAGGCGGCGCTCGCCGGCTGACCGTCAGCGGCGGGTCGAGATGGCGCGCAGCTCGTGCGCGGACTCGACGGTCGGGGCGCGGGCGAGCAGCCGCTCGAAGGCGCGGTCCTCGCGCAGGCGGGCGCGGGTGCGGCGGCGCTCGGCGATGGCGGTGCGCAGACGGGACACGGGCGTTCCTCTCGGATCAGGCGGCGGCGGGCACCGTCGCGCGGGGAAGGGGGCTGTGCACGGCGTAGACGCCGTGCTCGGGGGTGAGCCGCGCGCCGGGGAGCAGCCGGTGGACCAGCCCGACCACGCGGTCGTTGTCGGCCTGGACGTCGGCGGTCAGGCTGCGGACGCCGCGGCGTCCGGCCAGCTCGGTCAGCTCGGCGAGCAGCTGGCGGCCGACGCCGACGCCCTGCCAGGCGTCCTCGACGACCACGGCGACGTCGGCGGTCGCGGGGTCGGCGGGCGAGCGGTCGTAGCGCGCCACCCCGATCACCTCGCCGCCGACGACGGCCACGAGCGCCTCGCGCAGGTCGTGGTCGACCTCGACCAGCCGGTGGACGTCCACCGGCGGGGAGCGCAGCGGCGCGTGGAAGCGCCGGTAGACCGTCTCGGGGGAGAGCCGTTCCCACAGCCGGCAGAACAGCGGGGCGTCGTCCGGCCGCACCGGCCTGGTCGTCACGGGCAGATCCATCCCGGCCTCCCTGGGTTCGTGTGATGAACTCTGCTCCCGTCGAGTGAGTTCGTCAAGTGAACTCAGCCGGATATGCTGGGGACGTGAGCGAGGCGCTGTGGGACCGGTCGCGGTGTTCGGTCGCGGGCACGCTGGCCGTCGTGGGCGAGAAGTGGAGCCTGCTGGTCCTGCGCGAGGCGTTCCTCGGGGTGCGCCGGTTCGCCGACTTCCAGCGGGTGCTCGGCGCGCCCAGGGCCGTGCTCACGGACCGGCTCAACACGCTGGTGGAGCAGGGCATCCTGCGGCGGGTCCCGTACCAGGCCGAGGGGGAGCGGCAGCGCCACGAGTACCGGCTGACGCAGAAGGGCGTCGACCTGCACCCGGTCCTGGTGGCCCTGATGAGGTGGGGGGACCAGTACCTGGCCGAGGACGGCGAGGCCGCCCTCGAGCTGCGGCACCGCGACTGCGGCGAGCCGGTGCACCAGGTGCTCGTGTGCGAGGCCGGGCACCAGCTCAGCGGCGCCCGGGACGTCCGACCGGTGCCACGGGGCTCCCGGGCCTGAGCCCGGCCGCTCGGCTCAGTCCACACCCAGCGCGCGCAGGCCCGCTGTGACCGCGGCGGCTCCCAGGACGACGACGAGCAGGTGCGCCCGCCGCCACAGCAGCACGCCGGCGGTCGCCGCGCCGGCGGTGTCCGCCCCGACGCGCAGCTCGCTCCCGTCGGCCAGCGCGGAGGTGACGACGAGCGCAGCCAGCAGCGCCGAGGACAGCAGGACGACGACCCGCACCGCGGGTGCGGGGAGTTCCCGCCCGCCGGTCGCGGCCGGGCCCGCCCCGCGGGTGAGCGCGGTCGTCAGCACGCAGAGGCCGATGAGCAGCCACCAGGTCGACGGGCTCACCGCGGCCCCCGCAGCCCGACGAGTGCCACGGCGCTCGCTGCCAGGACCGGCAGGCCCGGTGGGGCGACCGGCACGAGGGCCAGCGCGACCCCGGCGCCGGCCAGGGCCACGCCCAGTCGCAGCCGGTCGCGGACCTCCGCCGCGAGCAGCGCGAGGAAGAACGCCGGGAAGACGGCGTCCAGGCCGAGGGCACGGGTGTCGAGCACCGGCACGAAGACCCCGACGACCGTGCCGGTCACCCACGGGACGTACTGCGCCGCGGAGTGGCCGAAGAGGTATTCGCGGTCGTACCGGCCGTCGCCGCGGGCGGCCATCGCCCAGGACGCGTCCACCGTCGCCTGGCCTTCGAGCGCGCGGCGCAGCCGGCTGCCGCGCAGCGAGGGTCCGAGTGCGAACCCCATCGGCAGGAACCGGGAACTGACCAGGGTGGCGGTCCCGACCGCGGCCCCGACGCCCCCGCCGGAGCCTGCGACGCCGAGCGCGGCGAACTGCCCCGAGCCCGAGTAGACGAGCGCCGACATCACGATCGCGGCGACCGCGGGCATCCCGGCGTCGGTGGCCACCACCCCGAAGGACACCGCCAGCACGAACGCCGCGGCGCCGTAGGGCGCCCCGTCGCGCAGCCCGTCCCGCCAGCTCCTGCTCTGCTCCGCCGACCCGTGTCCGCCGCCCACCACGCCGCCGTCCTCCCCGCTCCGGTCCGCCGGGCCCCGTGCGGACGACGGCGTCGCGACGACCCTGCCAGGACCCCTCGCCGGGGAGGCCTCCCGGCTCGACGGAGACGGCGGGGCGCGCTCCACCTGGTGCATCCCGACGGAGGTGCGCGGGCCCGCGCTCGCCCGTCCCCGACCAGCCGGGCGCCTCGGCCCGCTCGACCCCGCTCCGCCCGCGGACGGACCCCCGTGTCCCGGTGACGGCACCGGCGCGGTGTCAGGGCCGCCCACGGCGGGCGCGTCCGTCCCGGGCGAGGCGGCGGGCCTCCCGGAGGGGCAGCGGGGTCCGCACCCCGGACGACGAGGCGAGGACGAGCCCGGCCGCGACCTCCGCGGCGGTGCGCCAGGCGGCGTGCGCCACGACCGGGCGCGCGCCGGCCGCCGTGCGCACCCAGCGGGCCACCTCGGCGCCGTCCAGCCGGAGCGGTGACGTGTCGCCCCGCGCAGGGCCGGGTGGGGGACCGACGGCGAGGAGGGGACGGTCGGTGACGCCGACCGTGGGCAGGTCCAGGTCCGCGCCGAGGTGCAGCGCGAGGCCGGCCCGCCGCGGGTGGTCCCGGCCGGCCGCGGCCAGCAGGAGGACGTCCGGCCGCGGGTGCAGCCCGCCGACCGCGGCGGCCAGCAACGGCCCGTCCCGAGCGACCAGCGACCCGGGTTCGTAGGGCACCCGCACCACGCCGGCCGCCACCTCCGTGGCCAGGACCCGCTCCCCGCGGGTCAGCACCGCGGCCGCCCAGGCGGGGCCGACGTCGCCGGCCGAGACGACGACGGCGGCGGCCACGGCCGGGAGCCACCCCCCGGGCCGCCAGGCCGGCGGGTGCTCGGCGGCGAGCCGCAGCTGTTCGGCGACGACCGCGTCGGGCGGGGTCAGACGGGCTGCGGTCCGGACGGCGGCGGCGCCGACGGGTCGGCGGGACCCGGCACGGGGAAGGGAGCCGGCTCGGGCGGCGGCACGGGGTCCACGGGCGACGGCGTCGGTGACGGGGGTTGCGGACCGGGAGGCGGCGGGACGGTCATGGACCGACGCTAGTCCCGGGCTGGCCCGCCGTGGACCGGCGGACGCGCACCGGGTCCCCTAGCGTCCGGGACGTGGGCAGACGCGTGGTGGTGATCGGCGGGGACGCCGCGGGCGGCAGTGCGGCGTCGCAGGCGAAGAAGCGACGTCCCGACCTGGACGTCGTCATGTTCGAGCGGGGCCGTGCGACGTCGTACTCCGCGTGCGGCATCCCGTACTGGATCAGCGACGCCGTCGACTCCGAGGCCGACCTGGTCGCGCGCACGCCGGAGCAGCACCGCGCGATGGGCATCGACGTCCGGATGCGGACCGAGGTCGTCGGCATCGACCTCGACCGGCGCGTCGTCCACTGGCGCGACCTGGAGGACGGCGGCAGCGGCGTGGAGCCGTTCGACGACCTGGTGTACGCCACCGGCAGCGTCCCCATGCGGCCGCCGGTGCCCGGCATCGACGCGACCGGGGTCCACGGCGTCCAGACGCTGGACGACGGCGCGGCGCTGCGGGCCGCGCTCGAGAGCGGGGACGTGCGGCGCGTGGTCGTCGTCGGCGGCGGCTACATCGGCCTGGAGATCGCCGAGGCCTGCCGGATCCGCGGGCTCGAGGTGACCGTCGTGGACATGTCGGCGACGCCGGTCGGCACGTTCGACCCCGACGTCGGGGAGTTCATCGCCGACGCGGTGCGCAAGGAGGACATCGAGCTGGTCCTCTCCGACGCCGTCGCCGCGATCGAGACCGACGCCGGCGGCCGGGCCCGGGCGGTGGTGACCGCCAGCGGCCGGGAGCTGCCCGCCGACCTGGTGGTGCTCGGCCTCGGCGTCCGGCCGGCGGTCCGGCTGGCGGAGGAGGCCGGCATCCCGCTCGGCACCTCCGGCGGCATCGCGGTCGACACGGGGATGCGCACCCGGGTCGAGGGCGTGTGGGCCGCCGGCGACTGCGTCGAGTCGGTGCACCGGCTCTCCGGCCAGCGGGTGGTGGTCGCCCTGGGCACGCACGCCAACAAGCAGGGCCGGGTGGCCGGCATCAACATCGGCGGCGGCTACGCGACCTTCCCCGGCGTCATCGGCACCGCCATCACCCGCATCTGCGAGCTGGAGGCGGCCCGCACCGGGCTGTCCACCGCCGAGGCCGAGGCGGCCGGGTACCAGTTCGTCACCGCCGTCGTCGACTCGACCACCAAGGCCGGCTACTTCCCGGGCGCGCAGCCGATCCGGCTCAAGATGATCGCCGAGCGGCGCAGCGGCCGGCTGCTCGGCGCCCAGGTCGTCGGCCGGGAGGCGGCGGCCAAGCGCATCGACGCGCTGGCCATCTGCATCTGGAACGAGATGGGCGTCGACGAGATCCTCTCGCTCGACCTCTCCTACGCCCCCCCGTTCTCGCCCGTCTGGGACCCGGTGCTCATCGCCGCGCGCAAGGCCTTCGAGGCCGTGGAGGCCGACGTCCGGCAGCTCTGACGCCGGGTCCGCCGGCGCCGCACCCCGCGGGGTGCGGCGCCGGCGCAGGCCCCGTCCAGGGCACCGCCCCGAGCCTGGTGAGGCGCTGGAACGGCCCCCCTGCAGGGACCCGCCGCGCGCCTGCGAGCGGTGGAGGGCAGGGGGCCTTCCTCAGGCCGGGTCGACCCGGTCGGCCTGCCGGCCGCGCTGACCCTCGCTGGCCTCGAACTCGACCCGCTGCCCCTCGTCGAGGCTGCGGTACCCGCCGCGGTCGGCGATCGCGGAGAAGTGCACGAAGACGTCCGGTCCGCCGTCGTCGGGCTCGATGAACCCGAAGCCCTTCTCCGCGTTGAACCACTTCACCGTGCCGTTGGCCCGGCCGCCGCCCGAGGGACGGCGACCCGCGCCGGCGCCGCCCCGCCCGGCGTCCCGGCCGCCGTCGCGGTAGCCGCCACGGTCCCGGTCCTGGTAGCCGCCCCGGTCCCGGTCCTGGTAGCCGCCCGGGTCGCGGTACCCACCGCCGCGCGGACCGGCGTCCCGGGAGCCGCCGCTCCGCTCGGCCGACCGCACGTCCTCGGCCTGCGGACCGCGCTGGCCCTGGGTGACGTCGAACTCGACCCGCTGCCCCTCGTCGAGGCTGCGGTACCCGCCGCGGTCGGCGATGGCCGAGAAGTGGACGAACACGTCCGGCCCGCCGTCGTCCGGCTGGATGAACCCGAAGCCCTTGTCGGCGTCGAACCAGGAGACCGTGCCGGTGGCCCGGCCACCGCGCGACGGGCGGCCGCTCTCGCGCCCGCGGTCGCCGCCGCGGCCCCAGTCCCGGTCGTCGTCCCGCCCGCGGCCCCGGTCCTCACGCCCGCGCTCCTGGCGGCGGGGGGCGCCGCCGACCGGCCGCACCGAGTCGGCCTGCGGGCCGCGCTGGCCCTCGCTGGCCTCGAACTCCACCTGCTGCCCCTCGTCGAGGCTGCGGTACCCGCCGTCGTCGGCGATCGCGGAGAAGTGGACGAACACGTCCGGTCCGCCGTCGTCGGGTGCGATGAACCCGAAGCCCTTCTCCGCGTTGAACCACTTCACCGTGCCCTGCGGCATCCACGTGCTCCTGCACTGCTCGTCGCCGGCGGGCCCGTCCCACCGGCCGTCCTCCGGCCGCGCCGTCCCCGAGGAGAGGCCCGGCCGCAGCCTCAAGCCTCCCTCACCCGCCGCGCGCGCGGGCAGGCACCCGGCAGGAGACCGGTCCCGGGCTCATGCTGCGCGCGCCCGGCGAGCGGCGGTCATGGTGTCGAGGCGCGCGTCGAGCAGCTCGTTGAGCCGATCCTCGGCGGTCTGGCAGGCGGCGACCGCCGCCCCGCTCGGGGAGCGCGCGAACGTCGACCGCGCCGTGCCGAGCTCACGGTGGGCCTCGACGATGCGTCGGTCGATCTCGGACAGGGGGACGACGGCGGGTGCCATGGGGTGCTCCGCGGGGACTCCGGCCGGTCCGACTGTCCGAACCTCGGCCGCACGGCGTTGCATACCCACCCGTGACCGCTCCCATCCCCGGCCGGCACTCCCGCGGCGTGTCGCGGAGGTCGGCGGGCGTGTCCCGTTACCCGGGCGCGGGTCCGGGTAGGGGCGGCCACTCGCACGGGGGGACGCGACCGGAGGAGGAACGATGACGTCCAGCAGCGACAACCACGTCGTGGCACAGGCGGTACACGACCTGGGCTCGGCTCTGTGGTTCGGCGGAGCGGTGATGGGCATCGCCGGCGTCAACAAGTCCGGCCAGGACCTCTCCCAGGGCCTCGACCGCATCCGGGTGGCCGGGTCCGCGTGGAGCCGGTACCAGCCCGCGCAGTTCGGCGGCATCGCCGCCACGCTGCTGGCCGGGCTGCGGCTCACCCAGGTCGGCGGCCGGCGGATCGCCCTGCAGAAGGGCTTCGGCACCGTGGGCGCGCTCAAGGCCGGGCTGGCCGTGGCCGGCGCGGGCGCCACCGCCTACGCCGCCTACAGCGGCAGCCGCATCGGCAAGGCCGCCGAGGAGGCCGCGCGCCGCGGCGAGCAGGTGGAGGTCAAGGACGCCACCCTGCCGACGCAGAACACCCCGCCGGAGATCGCCAAGTGGCAGAGCCGGCAGCGGGTGACGCAGTTCCTCGTGCCCGCGCTGGCCGGCGCGAACATCGTCTGCAACTCGTGGCTGGTGCAGTCCTACCGCGTCGGGGCGACGGCCAAGGGCGTGCTGCGGCGGCTGCTGCCGGACTGAAGAAGGACCACCGTTCCCCCCACGCCTCGCAGGCTCGGCGCGGGACCCTGGAGGGTGGCCACCGTCCTCCCAGGGCGGAGGCCGGTGCAACCGGCTGCAACGCTCCCGGGGACCGGGCGCCTCGCGGTGTCCTGTCGGCAGCCTCCCGCGCGGAGGTCCACCGACGGACGGAGACGACGCCATGAAGGCAGCCCGGTTCCACGGTCGCGGCGACATCCGGGTCGAGGAGGTCCCCGACCCCCAGGTGCGCCCCGGAACGGTCGCCGTCGAGGTCGAGTGGTGCGGCATCTGCGGCACCGACCTGCACGAGTACCTCGAGGGCCCGATCTTCGTGCCGACGGCCGAGGCGCCGCACCCGCTGACCGGTGAGGGCATGCCGGTGACTCTCGGCCACGAGTTCGCCGGCGTGGTGGCGGAGGTCGGCCCCGGGGTGGACGACGTGCGGGTGGGCGACCGGGTGGTCGTGGAGCCCTACGTCGTCTGCGGTCGCTGCGACGCCTGCCAGCAGGGTCGCTACAACGTCTGCCGCACCCTCGGCTTCGTGGGGCTCTCCGGCGGCGGCGGGGGCTTCTCCCGGTACGTCGTGGCCGAGCGGCGGTGGATCCACCCGCTCGGCGACCTCGGCACGGACGTCGGGGCGCTGGTCGAACCGCTCGCCGTCGCCCACCACGCCGTCCGGCTCTCCGGCGCCCGGCCGGGACACGCGGCGGTGGTGTTCGGGGCCGGTCCCATCGGGCTGGTGACCACCGCGGCGCTGACCGCCGCCGGCGTGGACCAGGTGCTCGTGGTGGAGCCCGCCGAGGCGCGCAAGCAGAAGGCCGCGGGCGCCGGCGCGGCCACCGTGCTCGACCCGCGGTCGGTCGACGTCGTCGAGGCCGTGGAGGAGCTGACGAAGGGCCGAGGCGCCGACGTCACCTTCGAGTGCGCCGGCGTCGACCAGGTGCTGGCGACGGCCATCCGCTCCACCCGTGCCGGCGGCACCTGCGTCAACGTGGCGATCTGGGGGCACGAGGCCCGCGTGGCGATGAACGACCTGGTGTTCCGCGAGGTCAGCGTGCTGGGCAGCCTCGCCTACGCGCACGACCACCCGGCGACGATCGAGATGGTGGCCTCCGGCCGGGTGGACCCGTTCCAGTTCATCACCGGGCGGATCGGCCTCGACGACATCCTCGACCAGGGGTTCCGCGAGCTGATCGACAACAAGGAGGAGAACGTCAAGATCCTGGTGCAGCCCCGATGACGACGGCCCACGGCCGGATGGTCCAGCCGGTCACCAGCCCCTGGACGACGTAGGGGTCGGACTCGACGAAGCGCTCCACCGCCTCGCGCGGCGCCGTCCACACCAGCAACGCGCGGTCGTACGGGTCGGGCAGCGCTCCGGCCATCAGCAGCTCCCCGCGCTCGTGGGCGGCTCGGAGGAGCGCCAGGTGTTCGGCCCGCAGCGCCTCCCGGCGCTCCAGGTAGTCGTCGGCCAGCGTGTACTCCAGGACGCTGTACTGCGAGGCGGGCTGCACGCCGACAGTCTCCCAGGCGGGCAGGGCGCGTCTGACGGACCTCCGGCCTCAGTGGCACCGCCCAGGCGGCGCTCCCTTCGGCATGGGTCCGTCAGGCGCGCCCTAGCGCAGCGCGGTCGTCAGCCGCACCGTGACGCCGTCCGGGCCGGAGCTGATGTCGACGTGGTCGCACAGCTGGCGGGCCAGCCACACGCCCATGCCGCCGCGGGAGAGGTCCTCGCCGTGGGCCGGGCCGTAGCCGGCGAACGGGGTGTCCAGGCCCGGGCCGTGGTCGGTGACGGCGCACACGACCCGGTCGGCCGACGTCCACAGCCGCAGGCCCACCGGCGGCGCGCCGTGCCGGACGGCGTTGGACGTCATCTCGTCGACGGCCAGGAGGAAGTCCTCGACCACCTCGCGCGCACCACCGATGGCGGCCAGCTCGGCGGCGACGGCGTGCCGCAGCGCGATCGGGTCGGTGACGTCGTCCACGGCCAGGCGCGGGACGCCGGCCTGCAGCGGCTCCACCGGCACCGGCAGCCTTCGCAGGTAGTCGGCCGGGTCGACGAAGCGGGGGTTGGGCGTGCGGGACCGGCCGGTGACGACGGTCGGGTGGGTGCGGGCGACCGACTCCAACACCTGGTCGGGCAGCCGCGTGGTGTCGAAGACGCACAGCCCCCACAGCGGCCAGGGCCCCAGGGCGTCGTTGATGACGGCCTCGTAGCGCTGCCACTCCAGCCACTCGCGCTCGGTGCGGCCGAAGTCGGTCTCGCCGATGACCCGGACGCGCGGCGCGCCGGCGGCGGACAGCTCGTCGGCCAGCCGCCGGAACTCGATCACCGCCGCGGGCGTCCGCCGGGCGTAGCCGGCGCCCCGGGCGACCACGCGGACCCGCTCGTCGCCGTCCACGGTCTGCCGGACGACGTCCGCGGTGGCGGGTGAGGCGGCGACGACCACGGCGTCCCCGGCGGCCAGGCCGGCCTGCACGAAGGGAACCGTGGCGGCGGCCAGCTCGTCGGGGGAGGAGAAGAACAGCGCGTCGTGCACGTAACGCGGGCCGGGCACGGGGACGACCCCGTGCGAGAGCGCCGTGTCCACTGTCCGTCCCCTCGCGTGTGGCCCGCCGTTGCCCCACCACGGTAGCCAGGTCCGCGGTGCGGCCGCCCGCGGACACGGGGCGATGTCGCCCACCCCGGGCATGCCCGCGGGCTCCCGGCTGTTGTCCCTCCCGGGCCCGGACGGGCCCTCGGCCGGGGGTGCTGCGCCCACGGCCTCTCCCGCACCAGACGAAGGACGACGTCCTGCCTGCCTCCCCGTACCCCCGGACCGTCTCCGGGGACGAGCTCCCCGCCGGCGCCGGCGCCGGCCCGGCGCTGCCGGTGCGCGGCACCCCGCCGCAGCGGGTCGTGTTCCACCTCGGCCCCACCAACTCCGGCAAGACCCACGACGCCCTGGCCGCCCTCGCCGCCGCCGGCTCCGGCACCTACGCGGCCCCGCTGCGGCAGCTGGCCCACGAGGCGTACGCCCGGCTGTCGGCGCAGCTGCCGCCGGGCACCGTCGGCCTGTCCACCGGCGAGGAGCAGATCGACCCCACCGCGCCGGTGCTGTGCTGCACCGTCGAGAAGGCCCCGCCGCGCGGCGGGCTGCTGGTCCTCGACGAGGCGCACTGGGTCACCGACCCCGACCGCGGGCACACCTGGGCGCGACTGCTGCTCACCGGCGAGTACCGCGAGATCCGGGTGATCTCCGCTGCCGAGGCGCGGCCGGTGCTCGAGCCGCTGGTCGCCGACGTCGCCGACGTCGAGGTCGTCCGCCACGAACGGCTGTCCCGGCTCGACGTCCTGCGGGCGCCGGTGCGGACCTCGGGCGTGCGGCCGCGGACGCTGGTCGTCGCCTTCTCCCGCAAGGCCGTCTACGCCACCGCGGCCGTGCTGGAGGCGGTCCGGCCGGGCCGCACCGGCGTCCTCTACGGCGCCCTGCCGCCGGCCACCCGCCGCCAGGTGATCGACCGGTTCACCCGCGGCGAGCTGGACGTCCTGGTCACCACCGACGTCATCGGGCACGGCATCAACGTGCCGGCGGCGACCGTGCTGTTCGCCGAGACGACCAAGTTCGACGGGGTCGAGCGCCGCCCGCTGCGCACGTGGGAGGCCGCGCAGATCGCCGGCCGGGCCGGCCGCTACCTGCTCACCGGCCACGGCACGGTCGGCGTGCTCGCGGGCGTGCCCGGCCTGCGGCCGGACGCCGCCCTCGTCGCGGCCGGCGCCGCGGTGGCCCGCGGCACGGTGGCCAGCGACCTGCCCCGGCGCACGCCCCGGCTCCGCCCGGAGCTCGACGACCTCGGCGCGCTGGCGCCGGCCGACCTGCCCGAGGCCCTGGCGCGGTGGGCGCGGTGGGCCCGGACGGCCACCCGGCACGAGGCGGTGACGGGGGACGACGTCAGCGGGCTGGTCGAGCGCGTCGAGGCACTGCTGCCGCTGCTGGAGGGGCCGGTCGGGGAGAGCACCGACCTGGAGACCGTCTGGCGGCTGGTCACCCTGCCCGTCGACTTCGAGCCGCCGCGCCGCACCCGCTGGCTCACCCTGGCCCGCGCCGCGCTGCTGCACGGGGCCGGGTACCGCGTCCCGCCGCAGACGGTGCTGCCCGCCCTGCCGCGGCGGGGACCGGTGGAGGACCTCGAGCAGGCGGCCGCCGCCGCGCGTGACGCCGCGACGCTGCTGCGGTCCTTCCCGGGCGTCGCGGGCCTCACCGCCGGGGACGCGGCCCGGCTGGAGCAGCGATGTGCCGCCCGCATCACCGAGCTGCTCCCCGGCGCGATCACCGCGGCGGGGCCCGGCCGGTGCGCCGACTGCGGCGTGCCGGTCGCCCCGCGGTTCCCGACCTGCCGGGCCTGCGCGGCGCGCGGCTCCCGGCGCGGGACCCCGGTCCGCCGGGGCGCGGCCCCGGCCCGCCGCCGCGAGGACGCCGGGCGCCGCCGGTCCGGGCGCACGGACGCGCCCCGCCGCGCGACCCCGCGCCGGGCGGGGCGCGGCTGACCGGCTCCTGGCGCACCATGGCGGGGTGACCGGCGCTGGGGGGTACGTCGCGCTCGGCGACTCGATCTCGATCGACGACTACTCCGGCGGCCCGGGCCGCGGCGGGGCCAGCCTGCTGTACGCCAACCGGGACGACGACTTCCCGGACTGGCGCGGGCGCGACCTGCGCAGCACCGCGCCCGGGACGGCGTTCGCGCTGCTGGCGACCGACGGCGCGACCACCGGCACGCTGATGGACCGGCAGCTGCCCCGGCTCGCCGCCCTGACCGCCCGGCCCGCGCTGGTCACGCTCACCATCGGCGGGAACGACCTCCTCGGGGCCTACGGGAACACCGCGGCCGCCCGTGCGGTCGTCGCCCGGGTCGCGGCGGCGCTCGACCGGGCACTGGTCGCCATCGGCGAGGCCCTGGCCCCGGACGGGCGGGTCGTCGTGGGCACGGTGTACGACCCCAGTGACGGCACCGGCGACGCGGAGCGGCTCGGCCTGCCGCCCTGGCCGGACGCCGTCGCGCTGATCGGCGAGCTCAACGACGCCCTGCGCCGGGGAGCGGCCCGGCACGGCGCCGCGGTGGCCGAGATCGCCGAGCTGTTCCGCGGCCACGGGCTGGCGGCGGGCGACCCCCGGCGCCCCGAGGCCCGGCCGGAGCAGCGGGACCTGTGGTTCTGCTCCCTCATCGAGCCCAACGCCTGGGGTGCCGACGGCGTCCGCGCGGCCTTCTGGGCAGCCCTGCACGGCGGCTGAGGTGGCGCCCCCGGACCCCGCCTGGACCCGCAGGCGCCTGCTCGGCGCCGCCGCGGCGCTCGCCGGTGCGGGCGCCCTCGCCGGCTGCGGTCCGCAGCTGCCGGGGTCCCCCGGGAGCACGGGGACGCCCACCCGGCTCACCGCCCGCCCGCAGCCGGAGCTCCCCGCCGCGCCGCCCGCGCCCGGGACGCAGCCGCTGGACCCGGGGGTCGACCGGCCGCCGCTGCTGCACGTGCCGCCCGGGCTCGCGGCGGGCAGCGCGGTGCCGCTCGTGGTCGCGCTGCACGGGGCCGGCGGGAACGCCGAGACCGGGCTCGGCATCCTCGGCGGCCTGGCCGACGAGCGGGGCCTGCTGGTCCTCGCGCCGGCCTCCCGCGGGTCGACGTGGGACGCGGTCACTGGCCGCTCCGGCGAGGACGCCGCCCTGCTGGACCTGGCCCTGGCCCGCGTCTTCTCGACCGTGCCGGTCGACCCGGGGCGCACCGCCGTCGCCGGGTTCTCCGACGGCGCCTCCTACGCGCTGGGCCTCGGCCTGGCCAACGGGGACCTGTTCGCGCGGGTGGTCGCCTTCTCCCCGGGCTTCGTGCCCGGGGCGTCGCGGGAGGGGCGGCCGGCGGTGTTCGTGTCGCACGGCGACGCCGACGAGGTCCTGCCCGTCGAGCGGACCAGCCGGCGGATCGTGCCGGCTCTCCGCGACGACGGCTACGACGTCACCTACCGGGAGTTCGCCGGCGGGCACGCCGTCCCGCACGAGGTGGCCGTGGCGGCCGTGGACTGGCTCGGCGCGGGATGACGACGCTCCGGGGCGCGGACGCGCGCCGACCGGCGTAGCGTCCGCACCCTGTTCCGGGAGACCGAGTTCCGGAGGAGCGATGGCCCTCAGACGCCGGATCGGCGGCGCGCTCAGCGCGGCCGCGGCCCTGGCCGGTGCCGGCGTGGTCGCCGGCGCGGGGGTCACGGCCGGGCTCGTCGGTGGCACCGCCGGGCTGGTGCAGGGCGCCGCCCGCTCGTCGCTGTCCCTCGCGCACGCGGCCGCCGTCACGGGCACCCGCGCCGTCGGCACCCTGGTCACCGGCGCCGACCCGCTGCCCGACGGCCGGCTGCACGACCTGCTGGACGCCGCGCGCGGGATGCTCGAGCCCCCGCCGGCGCGGCACACCCGCCGGGTCTGGGCCGACCGGGGCCGGGTCCAGGTCGAGCTCCTCGCACCGGATGCGCAGGAGACCCCGGAGGTCCGCTCCGCGCTGCGCCGGCACCTCGAGCGGCTCGAGGGCGTGGAGTGGGCGACCGTCAACGACGTCGTCGGCCGGGTCCTGGTCGCCTTCGACGAGCGGCGGGTCACCGCCGAGGACCTCGTCGGCACGGTGACCGCCATCGAGAAGGCCCGCGGCGGGCAGGGGCTGCTGCCGGCGCGGGAGGACCACCCGGCCGACCTGGAGCCGCTGCTGGCCGCGCTCGTGGCCGCCGGCATCGACCTCGCGGCCGTCGGTGTCGCCTACGCGGGCAAGATGCTGCCGGTCCCGGCGCTCACCCGCCACGCGACCCTCGCCGTCGCGCTGCTGGAGTCCCAGACGTGGCTCAAGCGGGAGCTGTACCGGCGCGTGGGCCCGACCGGCACCGAACTGGTCTTCTCCGGCGTCAGCGCGCTGCTGCACGCGCTCACCCAGAGCCCCACGGTGCCCGCGCTCAACGCCGCCGCCGCGTTCCAGGAGGTCCTGGAGATGCGCGCCCACCGGCAGGTGTGGCGGCGCCGCGAGTGGGAGCTGTGCCGCCCGGAGCCGGACGACGGCGAGCGGGAGCCGCTGACGCCCCCGGGGCCGCGGCCGTGCCCCCTGCCACCCGGCCCGGTCGAGTCCTACACCGAGCGGCTGGCCCCCACCGAGCTGGCCGCCGCGCTCGGTCTGCTGGCGCTCACCGGGCGCCCCGGTCGCTCGGCCGACCTGCTCAAGGCGCTGAACCCGAAGGCCGCCTTCCACGGGCGCGCGGCGTTCACCACGACGCTGGACCTCCTGCTGTGCCGCCGCGGCGTGCTGCCGATGGACGGCTCGGCCTACCGGCGGCTGGACCGGGTGGACACCGTCGTGGTCGACGGGGACGCGCTGTGCACCGGCCCGCCGGTGGTGCTGGAGGCCACCGCGGAGGCCGACGGGTGGGACGACGCCCGGGTCTGGACGGCCGCCGCCCGGCTGGTCGGCGCGCTCGAGGGCGACGAGCCGGACGACGCCGTGCGGCTGGGGCCGTCCCGGGACTCCGAGGACCTGCCCGGGGCCGAGGTCCGGCCGCTGCACGAGGGGCGGCGCCGGGTGGGCACGGTGACCGTCGCCCGCGAGCTGGACCCGCACGCCGAGGCGCTGCTGACCACCGCCGCGACGGCCGGCGCCCGGCTGGTGCTCACCGCGCACGCCGGCACGCGGGAGGTGGCCGCGGCGGCCGACGAGGTGGCACCCGCGGACGAGGCGCTGGTGGAGACGGTGCGCCGGCTGCAGGACGACGGGCGCGGCGTCCTCCTGGTGAGTGACACCGACGGCCCCGCCCTGCTGGCCGCCGACGTCGCCGTCGCCCCCGTCCGGCCCGGCCGCGCGCCGGCGTGGGGCGCCGACCTGGTGACCCGGCCGGGGCTGGCCGACGCCTGCCGGGTGGTCGCGGCGACGGCGGCGGCCCGCACCGTGAGCCGCCGCTCGGTGCAGGCGGCGCTCACCGGCAACGTCCTCGGCGGGCTGCTCGCCGCCGTCGGCAGCGAGCGGTACGGGCAGCGCAGGTCCACCACGCCCGGGAAGACGGCCACGACCGTCGCGATGCTGGGCGGCACCTGGGCCGCCGTCCGGGCCGCCGGCCGCCCGGTCCCGCCCCCGACGGTGCACACGCCCTGGCACGCGCTGGACCCCGACGAGGTGCGGCGCCGCGTGGCCGAGCTGCCGGCCGCGGAGGACGCGCGCCCGGTCCGCCTCCGCCGGGTCCGGGCGCACCCGCTGGTGCGGGGGCCGTCCCGGTTCGTCCGCACCGTCGCCGCCGAGCTGGCCGACCCGCTGACCCCCGTCCTCGGCACCGGTGCCGCGGCCACCGCACTGCTCGGCGAGGCCACCGACGCCGTCCTCGTCGGCAGCGTCACCGTCGCCAACTCGCTGGTCAGCGGCCTGCAGCGGCTGCGCGCGGAGACGGCGCTGGAGTCGCTGCTGCTCGAGCAGGACGTCGTCGTCCACCGGGAGACCGGCGACGGCCGGGAGGAGGTGCCCGGCAGCGCGCTGCGGGTCGCGGACGTCGTCGTGGTCGAGCCCGGTGACGTGCTGGCCTGCGACGCCCGCCTGCTGGAGGCGGTCGACCTGGAGGTCGACGAGTCCAACCTGACCGGGGAGTCGCTGTCGGTGGGCAAGTCGGTGCCGGCCACACCGGGGGCCGAGGTCGCCGACCGCACCTGCATGCTCTTCGACGGCACGACCGTGGTGGCCGGGCGCGGCCGGGCCGTCGTCGTCGCGGTGGGCGACGCCACCCAGGCCGGCCGCGCGGCCCGGGCCGCCGGCGGCGCCGCGCCCCCCGCCGGCGTGCAGGCCCGGCTGGGCGAGCTGACCCGCTCGGTGCTGCCGCTGACCCTGGCCGGCGGCGTGGCGGTCGCCGCCCTCGGGGTGCTGTGGCGCCGCCCGCTGCGCGACGCCGTCCGGGACGGCGTGGCCGTCGCGGTCGCCGCGGTGCCCGAGGGGCTGCCGCTGGTGGCCACCGTGGCGCAGCAGGCCGCCGCCCGGCGGCTGTCGCGGCGGGGCGCCGTCGTCCGCAGCGCCCGGGTGCTCGAGGCCCTCGGCCGGGTCGACACCGTCTGCTTCGACAAGACCGGGACGCTGACGGAGAACCGGCTGCGGGTCGCCGGCCTGGCCCCCCTGGACGGGGAGCTCGACGAGGACGGGCTGCTGCGGCTGGTCGCGGCCGGTGTCGGCAACGGCGACGACCAGGCGCACGAGACCGACCGCGCGGTCGTGGAGGCCGCCGAGGAGCGCGGTGTGTGCCCCGACGGAGACGCGGGCGAGAGCCTGCCGTTCGCCGCCGGTCGCGGCTTCTCCGCGGCCGTGCGCGAGGGCCGGCTCGTGGTCAAGGGCGCACCCGAGGTGGTGGCCGGCCGCTGCCGGGACGCCGGGGACCTCACCGGGCGGGTCCAGGAGCTCGCCGCCGAGGGGCTGCGGGTGCTGGCCGTCGCCGACCGGCAGTGGGACGGCGGCGCGGGCGACCTGGAGGAGGGGGCCCGCGACCTCACGCTGCGCGGGCTGGTCGGGCTGGCCGACACGGTGCGCGGCTCCTCGGTCGCGGCGGTCGAGCAGTTGCGGGCGGCCGGCGTCCGGGTGATCGTGGCCACCGGCGACCACCCGGAGACCGCCCGCGCCATCGCCGCGCAGGCCGGCGTCCCCGGTGCCGACCGGGTCGTGACCGGCGCGCAGTTCGCCCGCGCCTCGGAGTCCGAGCGGGCCCGCATGGTGCGCGAGACGACGGTGTTCGCCCGGCTGTCACCGGAGCAGAAGGTCTCGCTGGTCGCCGCGCTGCGCCGGGCCGGGGCGACCCTGGCGATGACCGGCGACGGCGTGAACGACGCCGCGGCGATCCGGCTGGCCGACGTCGGGGTGGGGGTCTCCGGGGCCGAGTCCCCCGCCGCCCGTGCCGCTGCCGACCTCGTGCTCACCGACCTGGACCTGACCCGGCTGGTCGACGCGATCGGTGAGGGCCGGGCGATGTGGTCACGCGTGCGGGACGCGGTCTCGGTGCTGGTCGGCGGCAACGCCGGCGAGGTGGCGTTCACCGTGCTCGGCACCGCGTTCGGCGGGCGGGCGCCGATCAACACGCGGCAGCTGCTGCTGGTCAACCTGCTCACCGACATGTTCCCGGCGCTGGCCGTCGCCGTGGCCGCGCCCCGTCGTGGCCCGGCCCGCCCCGCACCCGGCGGGGACGACGGCCCGCTGGCCGGGCACCCGCTGGCCGCGGTGCTCGAGGCCGGGCCACAGCGTGGCTTCGCGCGGGAGGTGCGCCGGATGGTGCTGGTGCGCGGGGCGGCCACCACCGCCGGCGCGACCGCCGCCTGGGCCACCGGGCGGCTCACCGGCTTCCGCGGCCGGGCCGGGACGATGGGCCTGGCGGCCCTGATCACCACCCAGCTGGGGCAGACCGCGTGGGCCGGCCGGCGCAGCCCGCTGGTGCTGGTCACCGCCGCGGGCTCGCTCGCCGTCCTGGCCGCCGTCGTCCAGACGCCGGGGCTCAGCCGCTTCTTCGGCTGCACGCCGCTGGACCCGCTGGCCTGGCTGGTCGTGCTCGGCTGCGCGGCCGCCGGCACGGCCGGCGCCGAGGTCGTGCCGGCGCTGGTGGCGCGGGTGCGCGGGGAGCCGGCGGCCATCTCCGCGGAAGTGGCCGCAACGGGCGATCAGCCGGCGTAGCGGGCCGCGAACGCGCCCGGCGTCATGCCGGTGACCCGCGTGAAGTCGCGGCTGAAGTGCGGCTGGTCGGCGTACCCGAGGAGTGCCGACACCTCGGCGAGGGTCGTGCCGCGACCGCGGAGGCGCTCGGCGGCCTCCTGCAGCCGGCGGCGCTGGATGAGCCACTTCGGCGTCAGCCCGAGCCGGCGCCGCACCAGCCGCTGCAGCGCCCGCTCGGACAGGCCGAACTCGGCGCAGACCTGGGCCACCCGGGTGACCTCGCGGTCGCCCTCCACGAAGGCGACCACCCGGTTGACCAGCTCGCCCTCGGCGTCGACGGGCAGCAGCGGCCGCAGCGCGTCGCCGAAGGCCTCCATCGCCGTCCGGTGCGCGGCGGGCGACGTCGGGTCGGGGGCCATCGCCGCCCGCACCCGCGCGGTCAGCCGCTCGCCGTCGACGCCGAGCACGTCGGCCAGATCGACGGAGCGGTCGGTGTACGGCGCCACCGAGCCGCGGGTGACGAGCGCGCCGGCGGCCGGGGCGCACATGACCCCGACCGCCCAGCCGTCGCCGGTCAGCGTGGTGGTCGACAGGCCGGGCACGACGCCGTAGAAGCGGGCGTAGTCGCCGGAGACGACGAGCAGCGTGACCGGGTACTGCAGCACGTGCTGCGGCGCCTCCCGGCCGGGCGGCACGCACCAGACCGGGATCCAGAAGCGCTCCAGCAGGCCGGCGAACTCCGGCGCCGCGTCGTAGCGGTACATCACGTGGGAGGCGTCGCCGGGGGAGCGCAGGTGCGCGCGCTCCACGTGGTCGAGGGGCCGCGCGGCGGTGTCGGGTTCCATCAAGACCCCACCCTGCCCGGCTCCCTACCGTCCCGGCCATGACCTCACCGACCACTTCACCCGGCACCTCGATCGCCACGGCCCACGCCGCGGCCGACCGCCCGCTGACCGCGGTCCTCGACGCCGTCCCGGCCGACGCGTGGGACCGGCCCTCGACCTGCGAGGGGTGGACCGTGCGCGACGTCGTCCGGCACCTCGTGCAGACCCAGCGGGCGTTCCTCACCGAGCGCGGCGTGGACCTGGGGCCGGAGCCGGACGTCGACGCCGACCCGGCGGCGGCGTGGCGTACCCACGCGCGGCGGGTCGCGGCGGCGGTCGCCGACCCGGCCGTCGCGGAGCAGGGGTACGACGGCCACTTCGGCCCGACGACGGTCGGCGCGACCCTCGAGCAGTTCTACGTGTGGGACATGGTCGTGCACCGCTGGGACGTCGCCCGGTCGGTCGGCGCCGATCCCGCACTCACCGACGCCGAGCTGGACCGCGTGGAGACCGGGGCGGACTCGTTCGGCGAGGCCCTGTACTGGGACGGCATCTGCCGGCCCGCGGTCGAGCCTCCCGCGGACGCCGACCGCGCGACCCGGGTGCTGGCCCGGCTGGGCCGCGCCTGACCTCAGCCCGCGGGTTCCCGTGCGGGGAGGGCGTCCAGCGAGCGGCGCACGGTCTGGACGACGTCCCCGGCGACGAACAGGTCGTCGGCAGAGGTGGCCCGCGCCTGCCGGACCGCGTCGGTGAACTCGTGCAGGCAGGTCTCGGTCCGGCGCAGTGCCTCGGGGTCGGCGGCCGCGTCCTCCACCGAGCGGAGCGCGGCGGCCAGCGCGGCGAGGGTGCGGGCCGCGGGCGGGCGCAGCGTCGGGCCGAGCGCGACCCGCTCGAAGTCGGCCCGCTCGGTCTCGGCGATCACCTGGGTCAGCTGCTCGACCATCAGGCTCAGCCGCTCCAGCGCCCGGGCCTGCCGGTACTGGGCCTCCGCGGCGGCGCGGTGGTGGCGGGCCCGGCGGTTGCCCCGGCGCGCCTCGGCGGCCTGCTGCACCGCGTCCCGCATCTGGGCGAGCACCGGGTCGATCCGGTGCGTGCGCTGCCGCCACTCGTCCTCGGTCGGCGGGTGCTCCTGCTGCAGCCCGTCGGCGAGGTCCTCGAGCTGGCCGGCCAGCGTGTCGCGCAGCGCCTGCAACTGCTCGGCGGCCGGCGCGAGCGGCAAGGGCGGGAAGGCGGCGGTGACCGCGAGGCCGATGACCGCACCGACGGCGGTCAGCCCCGTGTAGGCCACGACGAAGCCGGAGTCCTGCGTGCCGAGGACGAGCACGAACAGCGCCGAGGTCGCCGTCCAGCTGCCGGAGCTGCCCAGGTGCCGCCAGCCGGCCAGCAGCACGCTGGCGGCGGTCACCACGGCCAGGGCCCCGAGGCCGTCCCCGAGCACGGCCGAGACCCCGAGGGCGAGGGCGGCGCCGAGCGCGATCGCGGCGACCGACTGCAGGGAGCCGCGCACGGAGCCGCTCAGCGTCGTGGACGTGGCGATCACCGCGCCCAGCGGCGCGTAGTACGGGTACTGCTGGGCCGGGTCCAGGGGGAGCAGGACCGCCACGTGCCAGGCCACCGCCGCGGCGAGGGCGGCCTTGACGGCCAGCCCGGCCCGCGGGTGGCGCGCCCAGGTCCGCCGCACCCGTCCCGGCCGGCCGAGGTACGGGCGCCGAGCGCCGCTCACCGGCCGAGGTGCGCCCGGATCGCGGCGACCACCATGCGGTGGTCCTCGAGCTGCGGGAGCCCGGAGACGACGACCGCGCCGACCGGCCCCACCGAGCGGACGACGACGGGGAACGCGCCGCCGTGGGCCGCGTAGAGGGCGGGGTCCAGGGCGAACTCCTCCTCGAACGTCGTCCCGCGCTCGATCGAGGCCTGCCGCACGTAGAGGCTGCTGTGCCCGAAGCGGTGGACGACGCGCGTCTTGCGCTGGATCCACGAGTCGTTGTCCGGGCTGGTGCCCGGCAGCGAGGCGTGGAAGAGCTGGTGACCGTGCCGGCTGATGTCGACCGCCACCGGGGCACCGTCCCGCCGCGCGGCCGCCACCAGCGCCGAGCCGAGGTCCCAGGCGTCGTCGTTGGTGAAGCCGGCGAACTGCAGCTCCTCCTCCTCGGCGGCGAGCTCGGCGAGGGACGGGGAGGAGTCGGTCATGTCGCCTTCCTACCGCCTGACGCGGGAGGCTGTGCCCATGAGGTGGACCGAGCGGGTCGACCGGTTCCAGCGCCGGCACCCGGCGGCCGGGTTCCCCATCGCGGTGATCTACAAGTTCATGGACGACGACGGCCACTTCCTCGCCGCGCTGATCACCTACTACGGCTTCCTGTCGCTGTTCCCGACGCTGCTCCTGCTGGCCACCGTGCTCGGGCTGGTGCTGGCCGGGGACCCGGCGCTGCAGCAGCGGCTGCTGGACTCCGCGCTGGCGGAGTTCCCGGTGATCGGGCCGCAGCTGGCCCGGCCGGAGGGGCTCGGCGGCGGGGTCACCGGCATCGTGGTCGGCGGGCTGGTCGCCCTCTACGGGGCCCTGGGCATGGGCCAGGCCATCCAGCACGCCATGAACACGGTGTGGGCGGTGCCGCGGCACAGCCGGCCGGACCCGATCACCTCCCGAGGGCGCAGCCTGATGCTGCTGTGCACCCTGGGCCTGCTCGTGCTGGCCAGCACCGTCCTCTCCGCCCTCGGCAGCGGTGCGGCGGCCTACGGCGGCTTCAGCGGATGGCTGCACGTGCTGCTGACGGTCGCCTCGGTGCTCGCGAACGCCGCCGTCTTCGTGCTCGGGTTCCGCATCACCACCGTCCGCCGGCTCACCACCCGGCAGGTGCTGCCCGGCGCCCTGACCGCCGCGGTGCTGTGGCAGCTGCTGCAGTCCTTCGGCGGCGTCTACGTCGCCCGCGTGGTGGCCAACGCCAGCGCCGTCGACGCGGTCTTCGCGCTCGTCCTCGGGCTGCTGGCGTTCATCTACGTGGCAGCGGTCGCGCTGATGCTGTGCGTCGAGATCGACGTGGTCCGGGTCGACCACCTCCACCCCCGGGCGCTGCTCACGCCCTTCGTCGACCACAAGGACCTCACCGAGGGCGACGAGCGGGTCTACTCGGACGCCGCGCGCGCCCAGCGGGCGGTGCAGCACCAGGAGGTCGACGTCCGCTTCGAGGCCGGGGACGACCGTCCGTGATCCTCGGCGGGAGGCCGTGGACCCGGTCCCCGTCTCCCGTGCGAGATCGCGCGTTCCCGCACGGCCGGGCGACCGGAACCGTGCGGCACCGCCGATCTCGCCGGTCCGGCGGTCGGACGTGGCGGTCCGGCGGGGCTTGACCTCGAGTGCACTCGAGGTCCGACCATCGCGGCAGGAAAACCGGTGGCGGCCCGATGAGTCCGGCGCGCACATTCCGTCGGAGGGGCAGAGGACGCTGCGACGCACCACCTGCTGAGGAGCCCGGGATGACAGCCCAGCCAGCGCTCGCCATCGAGGCGGTCGGCCTCGAGAAGTCCTTCGGGGACACCCGGGCGGTGGCCGGCGTCGACCTCGCCGTCCCCGCCGGCGCCATCTACGGGGTCCTCGGACCCAACGGCGCCGGGAAGACCACGACGATCCGGATGCTCGCCACGCTGGTCGAACCCGACGCCGGCAGCGCGCGGGTCCTGGGGCACGACGTGGTCGCCGAGTCCGACGCCGTCCGCGGCCTGGTCAGCCTCACCGGTCAGCTCGCCTCGGTCGACGAGGAGCTCACCGGCCGCGAGAACCTGGTGCTCGTCGGCCGGCTGCTCGGCCACCGCCGGGCCGCGGCGCGGGCCCGGGCCGACGAGCTGCTGGAGGCCTTCGGCGTCGCCGACGCCGCGGGCCGGCTGGTCAAGCACTGGTCCGGGGGCATGCGCCGCCGGCTGGACATCGCGGCCAGCATCGTCGTCACCCCGCAGCTGGTGTTCCTCGACGAGCCGACGACCGGGCTGGACCCGCGGTCGCGCAACCAGGTCTGGGAGATCGCCCGGGCGCTGGCCGCCGCCGGGACGACCATCCTGCTCTGCACCCAGTACCTGGAGGAGGCCGACCAGCTGGCCGACGGCATCGCGGTCATCGACCGCGGCCGGGTCATCGCCGAGGGCACCCCCGGCCAGCTCAAGGCCTCGGTGGGCACCGGCTCGCTGCACGTGCGGCTGCTCGACCCCGGCCGCCGCGCGGAGGCCGCCCGCGTCCTCGAGGCCGCGGTCGGCACCGTGGTGCTGGAGCCGGACCCGGCCGCGCTCTCCGCCGCCTGCGCGGACGCCGAGCGCGCAGCCGTCGGAGTCGGTGAGCTGGGGCGCGCGGGCGTCGGCGTCGCCGGCTTCTCCCTCGACCAGCCCAGCCTGGACGAGGTCTTCCTGGCCCTCACCGGCCACGTGGCCGAGCAGCAGCCCTCCGGGACCCTCGAGGAGCAGGCGTCATGACCGCCACGACCACCGCACCCGGCTCCGCCGACACCGCCGCCGTCCGCCGGGCCATCGCCGACACCGTGCGGCCGGCCCGCCCCGGTCGCCTGTCGACCGCGCTGACCTTCGGCTGGCGCGGCATGCTGAAGGTCAAGCACGTGCCCGAGCAGCTGCTCGACGTCACGGTCACGCCGGTGATGTTCCTGCTGCTGTTCACCTACCTGTTCGGCGGCGCCATCGCGGGCTCGACCAGCGCCTACCTCGACTACACCCTGCCGGGGCTGCTGGTCATGTCGGTGCTGTTCACCACCGTCTACTCGGGCGTCTCGCTGAACACCGACCTCACCAAGGGCGTGGTCGACCGGTTCCGCTCGCTGCCGATCTGGCGGCCGGCGCCGCTGCTGGGGTCGCTCCTGGGCGACAGCGTCCGCTACGTCGTGGCCGGCACGGTGATCATCGCGGTCGGCGTCGCCCTGGGGTACCGGCCGGACGGCGGGGTCGGCGGGGCGCTCGCGGCACTGGCGCTGGTCGTCGTCTTCTCGTTCGGGCTGTCGTGGGTGTTCTCGGTGCTCGGGCTGCTGATGCGCTCGCCCAACGCGGTGATGAACGCCGGGTTCATGGGCATCTTCCCGCTGACGTTCCTGTCCAACGTCTTCGTCGACCCGGCCACGCTGCCCGGCCCGCTGGAGGCGTTCGTCGAGGTGAACCCGATCTCGGTGCTGGCCACCGCCTCCCGCTCGCTCATGGCCGGCGCCCCCGACGGCACCGCCATCGCGGTCTCCCTGGCCGTGGCCGCGGCGCTGGCCGCGGTGTTCCTCCCGGTCACGACCCGCCTCTACCGCAGCCGCTGAGGGCCGCCGTGACGGCCGAGGTGCCGTCGGACCCGGACCCGTCGGGGTCGGTGCGGCCGCCGGGAAAAGCGGTGGCGTCGTCCGTCACGTCCCGAGGAGCGTTTCCGTCGGTAGGGGAGAGCAGGGTGAGCACCCCACCGAGGAGAGGAGCGGCATGACCGCACGACCGGGCCACGCGGGTGTCCTTGTGGCGCTCCCGCCGGGGGGGCGAGCATGGGCACCCTGGCGCACCCGGCGAAGAGGAGCCGACATGGAGCCCGACCCGCGCGAACCCACTGGAGACCTCGGCTACGACATGGCGCACGAGGTGACCGGCCGGCCCCGCCCCCAGGACGAGGCCCCGCACCCTCCTGCGGAGGACACCCGCGACGACGCCGCGGGGGACTACGGCTACGACGAGGCGCACGACTTCCGGCGCTGACGGCCCTGCCCCGGCGTGGCGGCGCCGCGCCGGGGTAGGGGAGGGGCACCCCTCGACCCCAGGGAGCGTCGTGGCCGACCGCAGCTCACCCCGATCCGCTCTCGGTGCTCTCCTCGGCGGGCTGGTCCGCGCGCCCGAGCTGCGCACCGACGACGAGCGCTCGGCCTCGCGGCTCGAGCTCTTCTTCGACCTGGCCTTCGTCCTCGTCGTCGCCGAACTGGCCATCGACTTCCGCGCCGACGTCACCTGGCACGGGGAGCTGGTGTTCGCCGGGCTGTTCACCACCGTCTGGTGGGCGTGGGTCAGCTCGACCCTCTACGCCAACCGGTTCGACCACGACGACGTCGTCTACCGCTTGCTCAAGCTCGGCAGCATGGCCGCCGTCGTCGGGATGGCCGCCACCGCCACCGAGGCGACCGGCACCTACTTCGGCGTCTTCGTCGGCTGCCAGCTGGTGCTGCGGGCGACGCTGTTCCTCCAGTACCTCCGTGCCCACCGGCACGTGGCCGGTGCCCGGCCGATCGCCCGGCTGTACATGATCGGCACCGTCATCGGGGCGCTGCTGTGGGCGGTGTCCCTCGCGGTGCCGCGGCCGATCGGGTTCGCCCTGTGGGCCGCCGCGATCCTGGTCGAGGTGCTGGTGCCGCTGGTGGCCACGCGCTCGTCGGCCGACGTCCCGCTGCACGTCGAGCACCTGCCCGAGCGGTTCGCGCTCTTCGTGATCCTGGTGCTCGGCGAGTCGGTGGCCGGCATCGCCCACGGGCTGCACTCCGCCCACTGGACCGGCTCCGGACTGCTGGTCGCCGCGCTGGGCTTCGTCCTGGCCGCGGCGCTGTGGTGGAGCTACTTCGACCTGGCCGGGGCCCGCGCCAAGCAGTTGCTCAGCGAGGTGGGCGGGGAGCGCAGCGACCACTCGCACGACGTGTACGTCTTCGGGCAGCTGCCGCTGACCCTGGCGCTGGCCACCATCGGCGCGGGGCTGGAGCTGGCCGTCGTGCAGAGCGGCGAGGGCGAGGTGCCGACCGGCACCCGGCTGGTGCTGGCCGGCGGGGTGGTCGTCTACCTGCTGTCGGTGGCCGTCACCGAGGTGGGGATGTCGAAGAAGGGAGCACGGCGCGGGTTGTGGTGGCCGGTCGTCGCGGCCGCCGTCGCGGCCGTGGACGTCGTGCTGGAGCTGCCGGCCGCCGTCGTGGTCGGCGCGCTGGCCGCGGTCGTCGTCGCCGTGGTGGTCATCGGGCTGGTCGAGCGGTCCACCGGGCGGGTGGCCGTCGAGGAGGTCTGAGACCGGTTCAGCGCGCCCGGCGGGCGAGCAGCCGGCGCACCGGGTCCGGCAGGAAGAGCAGCAACAGCGCGAGGTAGCCGACCGCCGGGACGGCGACACCGAGGACGAGGGCGACTCCGAAGGCCGCCGTGGTGAGCAGGGAGCCCGTCGGGTCGTCCTCCGTGCCGTCGTAGCCGTGCCGGCGCAGGTGCGGCCGGCCGGAGACCATCAGGCTCAGCACGGTCAGGCAGGCCGAGCTCAGGGTCATCGTCCCGATGTAGAGCGCGATCCCCAGCCGGGTGCTGTTCCCGTAGACGGCGGCCACCTCGGTGGCGAAGGGCAGCAGCACGATCGTCAGCGTCCAGAGCAGGTTCACCAGCACGAACGGCCGGTCGTAGGAGCCGACCCGCTCGACGATCCGGTGGTGCACCAGCCACAGCTGGGCAATCACCGCGAAGCTCAGCGCGAAGGCGCCGAACCGGCCGGCCTCGTCGGCCAGCAGGGTGTCGAGGTCCAGCGTCGCACCCTCGTCGGGGAGGACGTCGACCAACGGCAGGACGAGCAGCGTGATGGCGATCGCCACGACGGCGTCGAGGAAGGTGATCAGCCGGTCGAGGCCCCGGTCGGTGCGCACCCGCCGCAGGCTAGGGCGTGTTCGACGGACCCATGCCGACGGGAGCGCCGGTCAGGTGGCAGCTCCGCGAGGCCGACGGTGTGTCGGATACCGGGTTCGCATCCGACACAGCGTCGAACGCAGCGGAGCGCCGCCCGGGCGGTGCTGCCGGGGCTGGGGGTCCGTCGGACCCGCCCTGGGGCGCAGGTGACGAGGTGGGGCGGTCGGAGCGCCGACCGGCGGGGTAGGGGCCGGGGCATGCGGGAGCGACCAGGCCACGGCGGACGACCCGGACCCCGGGAGGGCAGCATCCGACTGCCCGACGGGCGGGCGATGGCGTACGCCGAGTACGGCGATCCGGCGGGCCGGGTGGTGCTCGGCTGCCACGGCTCGCCGAGCTCCCGGCTGGAGCGCCACGTCGAGGACCCCGAGGACTACCGGCGCTGGGGGGTGCGGTTCGTCGTCCCGGACCGGCCGGGCTTCGGCCGGTCCGACCCGCAGCCGGGACGGCGGGTGGTCCACTGGCCCGACGACGTGGCGCGGTTGCTCGACTCCCTGGACATCGGCGAGTTCTCCGTCCTCAGCCTCTCCGGCGGCGCCGCCTACGCACTGGCGTGCGCCGCCGCGTTCGGCCCCCGGGTGCGGGCTGTCGGGGTGCTGGGCGGGGCGCCGCCGCCCGACGTCCCGTGGCCCTGGCCGCAGTGGGTGCCCCGGCGGCTGCGGTCGGCCGCGCACCGGCCGTCGCCGGCGGCGGCGCTGCTGCGGCCGCTGTTCGCCCCCGTGGCGCTGCGTCCCGCGGCCATCCCGCGCTACCTGCAGGCGCGGCTCAACCCGGCCGACCGGCGGGTGATCGGGCGTCCCGAGGTCCGGCGCATCCTGTCCGAGACCTTCACCGAGGGGCTGCGCAACGGCGCGGCCCCGCTCGCCGAGGACCGCGCGCTGCTGTTCCGGCCGTGGGGGTTCCCGCTGTCGTCGGTGGAGCAGCACGTGCACGTCTGGCACGGCACGCAGGACTGGCAGGTGCCCGCCGGGCTCGGCCGGGTGCTGGCCGCGATGCTGCCCAGTTGCACCGCGCACTGGCTGGTGGGCGAGGGCCACTTCGCCGTCTTCGACCACGCCGCGGAGGTCTACGGCGCGCTGCGGCCCTGACCGGCCGGGGGAGGATGCCCGCGTGCCCCGGCTGCTCGTCGTCCACCACACGCCCTCGCCGTCCCTGCAGGCCGTGCTCGTGGCGGTGCGCGAGGGCGTGGCGCTGGTCGAGGAGGTCGAGCTCGAGGTGCGCCCGGCGCTCTCGGCCGGTGCCGCGGACCTGCTCGCCGCCGACGGCGTCCTGCTCGGGACGCCGGCCAACATCGGCTACATGTCCGGGGCGCTCAAGCACTTCTTCGACACCGTCTACTACCCGTGCCTGGACGCCACCGTCGGTCTCCCGTACGGCGTGTACGTGCACGGCAACGACGACACCGCGGGCGCGCTGCGCAGCATCGAGCGGATCACCGGCGCGCTGCGGTGGAAGCAGGTCGCCGCGCCGCTGAGCCTCACCGGCGCGCCCGGCCCGGCCGACCTCGAGGCCGTCCGCGAGCTGGCGGCCACCGTCGCCGTCCAGCTGTAGCGCAGCGCCCGTTCACCCCGGCCGGACGGGCGGCGCTGCAGCCGTGGGCGCGGGCTGCGGGGGAACCTCGGCGAACAGGTCGACCAGCGCGTCCCAGCGGGTCCGGCGGCCGGCGGGGAAGCGGGCCTCGGCGCGGGCCCGCCGGCGCGAGCCCGGCCGGTACCACCGGTGGGCCCACGGTGAGCTGGGCCGGGCCAGCCGTACCGCGCCGACGAGCGCGACCAGCGGGACGAAGACGCCGACGACACCCAGCACCACCCGGCCCTTGAGGATCGCGGCCAGGGCGAAGACCAGGTTGACCCCCACGGTGGTCCACACGATCGTCTCGCCACCGGCGTCGTAGGCGTCGAACGGGTTCGCGCCGACGAGCAGCAGCCCGCCGACGACGAGCGCCACGAGGACGGCGTCGATCGAGCTGCGGCCCTGCCGGCTCCAGTAGACGTCCTCGAGGTGCAGCCAGAGCGCGAACTCGTCGAGGGTGAGCGCGGCGCCGGCCCCGAACAGCACGGCCAGCACCTGGAGCCACGGGGTCCCGGGCCGGTAGGTGAACTCCAGGGTGCCGGTGCCCAGCAGCAGGAAGATGCCGTAGACCTCGTGGTGCACGTGCACCCCGCCGATGCTGGCGTCGCGGAACGGCCCGCGGCCGGTCCGGATGGCCCGGGTGACCAGCCGGGTGACCAGGAAGGTCACCAGGAACGCCAGCACCATCCAGGCGACGACGGCCCGGCGCCCGGTCAGGTCGGGCAGGATCTCGAGGTCGATGTCCACCCGCCACCTCCGCGCCGCGGACCCGGTCGCCGCCGATCGTGGTGCCGGCGCCGGTCCGCCGACAAGCAGGTCAGCCGCCGTGCAGGCGCAGCAGGACGGCCTCGTCCGGCAGCAGCACCAGGTCGCGCACCGCCGAGGTCGGGCGGTCGGGGTCGGTCGAGACGAGCAGGGTGGACTCCTCGCCCGGGGCGAGGGCGCGCGGCCCGAGGCTGAGGTTGACGGCGGCCAGCAGCCGATCGTCGCCGTCCTCCCGGACCCAGGCCAGCACCCCCGGCGCGGCGTCCAGCACGCGCTGCCGGCCGGTCTGCAGGGCGGGGGAGGCGGCGCGCAGCGCGCCGAGGCGGCGGACCAGGGAC
Source organism: Geodermatophilus siccatus (assembly GCF_900103785.1). Taxonomy (GTDB): domain Bacteria; phylum Actinomycetota; class Actinomycetes; order Mycobacteriales; family Geodermatophilaceae; genus Geodermatophilus; species Geodermatophilus siccatus. The sequence continues at coordinate 104,808 of NZ_FNHE01000011.1, forward strand.
AGCGTGGACGACGGGTCGGCGGCCTGGCGCTCGACGCACAGCCGCTCGGCGTCGGCGACCAGCGGCAGCCAGGGCTCGCCGGTGGTGAACCCGGCTCCCGGGCCGGCGACCGACGGCGGCCGCCAGGGCAGCGGCGCCCGCTCGGGGTCGCGGCCGTCGACGTCGACCACCCGGTCCGGCGGGACGACCGCGTCGGGCAGTCCCAGCTCGTCGCCCTGGTAGAGGAACGGCGTGCCGCGCAGCGCGGTCAGCAGCAGCGCGACCGCGCGCGCCCGCGCCGGACCGTGCCCGCCGTCGTCGTAGCGGGTGGCGATGCGGGAGTGGTCGTGGTTGCCGAGGAACCACGCCGGCCAGGTCTCGGGCTCGGCCTGCGCCTCGAACTCCTCGATCGCGGTGCGGAAGGCGATGGCGTCCCACGGCAGGTGGACGAACACGAAGTTGTGCGCCAGGTGCAGCTGGTCGCCGCCGGCGAGGTAGGCCAGCACGCGGCGCAGGTCGAGCAGGTAGACCTCGCCGACGATCATCCGGTCGGGGAACTCGTCGACCACCCGCCGGATGCCGCGCAGCCGCTCGTGCGCGGTGTCCCAGTCCTGGTCGTGCCGGCGGTCGGAGCCGGCGTTGCTGCGCAGCAGCGGGTCCTTGGCCAGCCGCTGCAGCGCGTCGATCCGCAGCCCGTCGACGCCGCGGGCGAGCCAGAACCGGATCGTGTCGTGCATGGCCGCCACGACCTCCGGCTCGTCCCAGTTCAGGTCGGGCTGCTGCGGCGTGTACGAGTGCAGGTACCACTGGCCGGTGGGCTCGTCGTAGGTCCACGCCGGGCCGACCGCGGCGAACTCCGAGCGCCAGTCGTTGGGCGGCCCGCCGTCGGGGGCGCCGTCCCGCCAGACGTACCAGTTGCGCTTCGGGTCCTCGCGCGAGGACCGGGAGGCGCGGAACCACGGGTGCTGGTCGGAGGTGTGGTTGGGCACCCAGTCCAGCACCACCCGGATGCCGCGCGCGTGGCAGTCGGCGACCAGGTCGTCGAGGTCGGCGAGCGTGCCGAACAGCGGGTCGACGTCGCAGTGGTCGGAGACGTCGTAGCCGAAGTCGGCCATCGGGGAGGGGAACACCGGCGACAACCAGACCGCCACGACCGACAGGTCGGCGAGGTGGTCCAGGTGGGCCCGCAGGCCGCGCAGGTCGCCGACCCCGTCGCCGTCGGAGTCGGCGAACGACCGCGGGTAGACCTGGTAGACCGCGCCGCGCCGCCACCACTCGGTCACGGGCTCCCCTGGCCGGCGCTCGTCGGCGTCGCGACGGAGGACCCTGCTGCGCCCGTGCGGGACCTCGCGAGCTCGGTCACGGGCGCGGGATGTTGCGGAGGTTGCTGCGGGCCAGGTCGATCATCTTCCCGACGCCGCCGCCGAGCACCTGCTTGGTCGCCGACGTCGCGAAGCCGCGGATCTGCTCGCCGGTGATCGCCGGCGGGATGGACAGCGCGTTCGGGTCGGTGACGAACTCCATGAGCACCGGACCGGGCTCGGCCAGGCCCTTCTCCAGCGTGCTGCGGACGTCGCGGGGGTCCTCCACCCGCATCGACCGGATGCCGACGCCCTCGGCGATCGCGGCGAAGTCCGTCGGCTCGTGGTCGGTCTCGAAGTCGGGGATGCCGTCGACCATCATCTCCAGCTTCACCATGCCCAGCGAGGCGTTGTTGAACAGCACGACCTTGACCGGCAGCCGGTGCAGCCGCACGGTGATCAGCTCGCCGAGCAGCATCGCCAGGCCGCCGTCGCCGGACATCGACACCACCTGCCGGCCCGGCGCGGCGAACTGCGCGCCGACGGCGTGGGGGAGGGCGTTGGCCATCGAGCCGTGCCGGAAGGAGCCGATGACCCGCCGGCGGCCGTTGGGCGTCAGGTAGCGGGCCGCCCACACGTTGCACATCCCGGTGTCGACGGTGAAGACGGCGTCGTCGTCGGCGAGCTCGTCGAGCTGCGCGGCCACGTACTCGGGGTGGATGGGCCGCATCCGCTCCACTCGGTGCGTGTAGGCGTCGACCACCTTCTCCAGCGCCTCGGCGTGCTGCCGCAGCATCGAGTCGAGGAAGCGCCGGTCGGTCTTCTGCTCCAGCAGCGGCAGCAGCGCCCGGATCGTCTCGCCGACGTCCCCGTGGACGGCGACCTCCAGCGGGCTGCGCCGGCCGAGGTGGCCGGCGTCGGCGTCCACCTGCGCCGTCCGCCGCTGGGGCAGGAAGTTCGTGTACGGGAAGTCCGTGCCCAGCAGCAGGAGCAGGTCGGCCTCGTGGGTGGCCTTGTGCGCGGCGCCGTAGCCGAGCAGCCCGTTCATCCCGACGTCGTAGGGGTTGTCGTACTGGATCCACTCCTTGCCGCCGAGCGCGTGCCCGACCGGGGACAGCACCCGTCCGGCCAGCTCCACGACCTCGTCGTGCGCGCCCGCGCACCCGGCGCCGCAGAACAGGGTGACCGTGCGCGCGGCGTTCAGCGCGTCGGCCAGGGCCTGCACCTGCTCGGGCACCGGCCGCACCGGTGAGGGCCGGGAGACCAGAGCGGTCGGCACGGTCGGGCCGCCGGACTCCCCGGCCGCCAGGTCACCGGGGAGCACGACCACCGAGACCCCGCGCCGGCCGATCGCCGTCTGGATCGCGACGCGCAGGGCGTGCGGCATCTGCTTCGGCGTGACCACCTCGCACCAGTACGAGCAGTCCTGGAAGGTGCGCTCCGGGTGGGTCTCCTGGAAGAAGCCCATCCCGATCTCCTGCGACTGGATGTGCGAGGCGATCGCCACCACGGGGGCGCCGCTGCGGTGGGCGTCGTAGAGACCCTGCAGCAGGTGGGTGTTGCCCGGCCCGCAGGAGCCGGCGCACACCGCCAGCTGCCCGGTGACCTGGGCCTCGGCGGCCGCCGCGAACGCGCCGCCCTCCTCGTTGCTGACGTGCACCCACTCGATGCCCTCGGTGTGCCGGACGGCGTCGACGACGGGGTTGAGGCTGTCGCCGACCACGCCGTAGATCCGGCGGGCACCGGCGTCGCGGAGCATGCGGACCAGCTGGGCGGCGACGGTCGGGTGGGCCATGGCGACCTCCGGGGACGGGGGAGCGGCGGCGACGGCGTCCGGCCCGGCTGCCCTACCCGGGCGGCCCGCTGTCGAGTCGTGGGGGGCGTCCCGCGGTGACACGCCGTCAGCGGGCGAGGAAGTGCACGCCGAGCCACACCCAGGCGAGCAGCACCGCGACCCGTCCCGGTGTCGTCCGCATGGCGGCGCCGACCGCCTCCCGGACGGTCGCCGGCCCCGCGCCGCGCCGCGCGGCGGCCTCCAGCGCGAGGGCGGTGACCAGCAGGACGGCGAACCCGACGGCGCCGGTCACCCCGGCCGCCGGGATCCGGGGCGGGTGACCAGCCAGGCGCCGGCCGCCAGCCAGGCGAGGGTCGCCCCGCCGCGCAGCACCGGCGAGGCGAGGACCGGGTCGGCCAGGTCGCTGAGCGTGGGCAGGTCGTCGTCGGCCAGGGTGACCAGCTCCCAGGCGACGGCCGCTCCCAGCCAGCCGAGCCACGGCAGCCCACGCCGGCCCACCGGCGCCGTCCCCGCGCCGGCGCGCCGGGCCAGGCCCGTCGCGGTGACGACGGCACCGGCGGCGGCCACGGCGAGCAGAGCGCCCGCGGACAGCTCGCCCGCGGCGGCGACCGCGGCGGCGCAGGCGAGGGCCGCCGCGGCGCAGGTGAGCCCTCGCGTGGAGCGGGAACACCGCATCCGTGCATGCTGGCGCAGCCGACCGCAGGAAGGTGCTGGTCCTCGCCGTGGCGCTGGTCCCCGTCCTCGGCGCCTGGAACAACCTGGTCGTGCACCGGCTCCCGGGCCGGCCCGGGTCCTACGTGGTGGCCAACGTCGCGGCGGCGGGGGTCCTGCTGGTCGCCGCCCGCACCGCCGGGCTGTCCTGGGCCGAGCTCGGGATCGACCGCCGGCGGCTCGCGGCGGGGGCGCGGTGGGGCGGCGCGTGTGCCGCGGTCGTCGCGGCCGGCTACGGCACGGCGCTGGGGGTGCCCGCACTCCGGCCGCTGCTCGGCGACGCGCGGGTGGCCGGCCTCGGGGGCGGGGAGCTCGCCGGGCAGGTGCTGGTCCGGATCCCGCTCGGGACCGTCCTCTGGGAGGAGGTGGCGTTCCGCGGGGTGCTGCTGGCGACGCTGGGCCGGCTGCTGCCCCGGCGCGGGGCCACCGGGGTCTCCGCCGCCCTGTTCGGCCTCTGGCACGTCCGCCCCACGCTCGGGGCGCTCGCGGCCAACGACCTGGCGGGCGGACCGCTGGCGCGCACCGGCGCCGTGGTGCTGGCCTGCCTGGGCACCGCGGCCGCCGGCGTCCTCTTCGCCGAGCTGCGGCTGCGCAGCGGCAGCCTGCTCGCCCCCGCCCTGCTGCACCTGGCCACGAACTGCCTGGGCCTCCTCGCCGCGGCCGCCGCGCACCGGCTCGGCTGAAGGACCCCGTCCTCCTCGCGCAGCGCACGCTCGGCGCGAGCCTCGGGACGGGGCCGGGCGGGCCTGTCCGTAGACTCGGCCCCGATGACGGCGGCGAGGTGGCGGGCGGCGCTCGCCGTCCTCGCGGTGGTCGCCGGGGCCCTGGCCGTGCTGACCAACCTGACGCTCTTCCCGCTCTACTCGCTCAACCGCGACGACTCGGTCTACGTCGCCATGGCCCGGCTGCTCGAGACCGGCGCGGTCACCCTCCCCGCCGACCACGACGCGTTCCGGCCGTGGGCCTCGGCGGTGGTCGGCGACCGGATCGTGCTGAAGTACACGCCGCCCTGGCCGGCCGTGATCGCGGCCGGCGACCTGCTCACCGGCTCGCCGCGCGCCGCCCTGGCGGTCAGCGCCGCGGCCGCCGCGGTGCTCGTCGCGCTGCTGGCCGCCGAGGTGCTGCGCGACCGGGCCGTCGCCCTCACCGCCGGCGCGCTGTTCGCGCTCTCGCCGGTGGTCGTGGTGCAGAGCGGCACCTTCCTGCCGTACCTGCCCGCCCTGGCGCTGGGCCTGGGCGCCGCCGTCCTGCTGCTGTCGGGGGCGCGGCTGGGCTCGACGCCGCGGCTGGTCGCGGGCGGCGCGGTGGCCGGGGTCGCCGCGTTCGCCCGGCCCTTCGACGCGCTGCTCACCGTCGCGCCGTTCGCGCTCGCCGTCCTGCTGGCCGGGGAGCGCGGTGGCCTCTCCCGCCCCGGCCTGGTCCTCCGGGCGGCCGCCGGGGCGGTGCCGGTGCTGGCGCTGACGCTGGTCTACAACGCCGCCGTGGTCGGCGGGCCGTTCCGGCTGCCGTTCACCGTCACCGGCCCGCAGGACACCTTCGGCTTCGGCGACCGCGGCGTCTTCCCGCAGTACACGGTGCACTTCACGGCCGCCGACGGCGCGACCGGGATGCTGGCCAACCTCCTCGCGACGCCGGGCTGGGTGGCCGGCGGGGTCGTGCTCGTGGCGCTCGCCGTCCTCGGCCTGGTGCGGACCCGCGGCGCAGCACGCTGGGCGGTCGCGGCGCTGGCCGTGGTGGTGCCCGTGGGCTACCTGCCGTTCTGGGGGCCGTGGGCGATCAGCGCGCAGTGGGAGGGCCTGGAGCTGTTCGGCCCCTTCTACTGGCTCCCGGTCGTCGTCCCCCTGGTCGTGTTCGGCGCCGCGGGCCTGGTGCGGCTGGCGCGGTGGAGGCGGCCGCTGGCCGTCGTCGCCGGGGTGGCGATGGTCGGGCTCACCGCGCTGGCCGTGCCCGGCCCGGTGAGCGGCAACCGGGAGGTGACCGAGCAGTACCGGGCGGTGCAGCGGGTCGTCGAGGACGCCGGCCTCGGCGACGCGCTGCTGTTCCTGCCGGAGCGGGGCGACCTGGGCTTCGAGAGCGACACGCCGTTCCTGCAGAACGAGCCGTCGCTGCAGCAGCCGGTGCTCTACGCCGAGCAGCGCGGCGCGGCCGACCTCGCGCTGGCCGCGCGCTTCCCGGACCGCGCCCCGTACCGGCTGTCGCAGGACGACGACGACCCGCCGGTCGTCGAGCCGCTGCGGGTGGACGCCGGTCCGCAGGTGACCCTGCGGCTGCGGCTCGCCGTCCCCGCCGGCGCCCCCTCCGCCGTCGCCTACCTGCGGGTGGGGGACCGCACGTACGAGCAGCCCCTGGACCCGTCCGGCGAGGTGAGCTGGACCGTCGCCGCGCCCGGTGCGGCGGCCGACCCCGGGACGGTGGTGCTCGACGACGACGGCGTGCTCGCCGTCGGCCTGGCCGTCCGCGCGCCAGGGGACGACGGTCCCGGCGACCGCTGGGAGCGGCGGGTCGCGCACCGCACCGTCGACGGCGGGGCGCGGGTGGAGCTGCTGCGGCCGGGCCAGGCCTGGGCGCGCACCGACGGCGGCGGCTGGGTGCCCGACGCGACCGGCAGCCCGGTCGAGGAGCTCGGCCCCTAGCGTCCCGTCCGGTCGGAGCGCTCGCCGTCCGTCGAGGGGACGGCGGTGGCCGGCGACCCGGTCGCGGACGTCCCGGGCGAGCGCTCGGGGTCCGCCAGCCACGCCAGCATGCGGCCCCGCGACCAGCAGCGGCCGATGGCCTCGGCGCGCAGCGCCGACCCGTCGAACACCGCCAGGCCGATGGTGCTGTGGCCGGAGGCGCGGCGATCGCCGAGCGTCGGGATCGCCGGCGCGACCCCGACCCCCTCCGCCGACACCCACGCGACCGCCCGGCCGGCCGCCGCGTCGTCGAGGCGGTGCAGGAAGCGCAGGCGGTCCTCGAGCGGGACGCGCGACAGCGCCCACGTCGTGGTGACGACGGGCAGGGCGTCCGCGGGCACCCGGGCGACGGCGTCGGGCAGCACCGCGACGGCGTCCCCGCGCAGCAGCAGCGGAGGGGCCGTCGCCGCCAGCGCGAGCTCCGCCTCGAGCGCCGCGAGCCGCTCCGGCTGGTCCGGCGGGAGGCAGGCGCGCAACCACCGGGCGTCGTCCGGGTCGGTCACGTCGACCGGATCGACGTCGACGCCGACCCGGGCCACGACCTCGGGCACCGCCTGCGCCGGGACGGGCCGGTCTCCGACGATCGACGACGACAGCTGCACGGGAGACGACGGATCGCCCAGCGATCGCCCGTCGCTGTACGTGACGCCGACGCGATCGACGTGGAGGTTGAGCCCGGCCGAACGACCCACGTCGATCAGCCCGACCGCGTCCGCGCCCACCCGGCGCGCCGCCTCGGCGATGGCCGGGTACAGCACGGCGCAGCAGCGGGTCTGGAAGCTCTGCGGCTGCCGGCGCACGGCGATGGCCACGACCGAGTCGGTCATCCGCAGCAGCGTGTCGATCGCCGCGCCGGCGGCAGCGTCGCCGTCGGCAGCGGCACAGGCAGCGGCGAACGCCGGGGCGCGTCCGGCGAGGGCGAGGTCGTGCAGCGCCGCGAGGACCACCGCGGGGTGCCGCCTGCGCGCCGGCACCGTCCCGATGGCGCGCAGCGCCTCGTCGGACCCGCTCAGGGCGATGGCGACGCGCGCGTACAGCGGCGACGTCCCGGCGGCGTCGACCTCGCCGAAGCGTCGGTACACCTCGGCGAGTGTGCGTGCCCTACCCACGGGTGCGGCGCTCCCCGCGGTCGGCCCCGGCACCCCGACGTCTCCGGCCACCGCACCGACGTCCGGCCATGGGAACGACGACCCCCGACCCTCCACCTGGCACGAGAGCGCCGAGGCGGTCCGCGACCGACTCGCCGGCCACTGCCGCTCCCCGGCACGTGACGAGCCCTCCGGCTCGACAGCACACTAGGTGAGCTGCCGCGCCAGCCAGTCGAGGACCCGCTCCCCGCGCAGGCCGACGGCGAGCGGCTCGCAGTGGCCGGCCGCGCCCTCCTCGGCGGTGAACCGCACGAGCTCCCTGGGACCGGGCAGCATCTCGTACAGGCGTCGGGACTGGCCCGGCCAGAACTGCTCCTGCTCGGGATCGGTGACCAGCACCGGGCAGGTGACCTGCCGGACGACGTCCTCGGTGAGGGTGTACGCGCGGGCGGCGGTGAAGAAGTCGAACGGTGAGGTCGTGCCGTAGGGCCGCATCCGCCACGTCATCATCGCCCGGACGCGCGGGGTCAGCCGCAGCCCCAACGCGATCTCCTTGTCGAAGACCTCCCGGTTCCCGGCGTCGAGCAGCCGCACGAGGTGGTGCGGCAGGTGGGTGAGCATCGCCGCGGACACGTCGACGACGCCGGGGTCGGCGACGGCCGCGGCGACGCGGTGCTCGAAGGCCACGGCCCGGGGCACCCAGTAGCCGGCCTGGCTGACGCCGACCAGGGCCAGCCGGTGCGGGTCGGCGTCGGCACGGGCGAGCAGGGCGTCGACGACCGGGGTGACGACGTGCTCCCAGTCGGGCCGGAAGTGCAGCCCCTGGCGGACGAGGGCGGCGTTCTGGCCGGGGCCGTCGAAGGTCATCGCGTTCCACCCGCGGGCCAGGGCGCCGGAGATGCCCCGCACCCAGGCGCCCACCACCGAGCCGTCGCTGCCGTTGGTGTAGACCAGCGTGGGCCGGGGGTCGTCGGGTGCGCCGGACCGGAACAGGTAGCCGGGCAGGGTGGTGCCCTCGTAGGGGACCTCGAGGCGTTCGACGGCGAGGTCGGTGGCGTCGACGAACGCGTCCCAGGCCCGCCGGTGCCGTTCCCACAGCGACGCGAACAGGCCGTCGTCGCCGGTGCGGTCGGCCGCCCCGGTCGCGGTGGCGAGGTAGCTCGCGGCGCGCAGGGCGCGGGCCGCGGTCGAGGCGGCGCTCCCGTCCTCGGCGAGCAGCCGGTCGGCGGTGGCGGTCCACTCGTCGACCCAGGACCGGCCGTTGCCGTCGCGGATCCGGTCGACGGTGGTGAGCACCTCGCCGACGTCGGCGGCGCCGGCGAACACGCCGCCGAGCAGGGTGCGGGTGGCGAACTCGAAGTCCTCGTCGGTGAAGAGGGGCCGCACGGCCGTCACCTCCCGGGTGGACGACGACTGTGCCGCTCGACGGCAGCCCGCGGCACCCCGCCGGCGCCGCGCGGGGGCGGGCGCTCGCGGGTCGCGCCGGGGCGCGAGGGGACCGGCCGGTTCCGTGAGGCGGCGCGGGCGGGGTTCCCGGGCCGGACCGGGCCCGGCAGCATGGCGCGGTGGACGGACTGGCCGCGGCGCTCGCGCTGCTCGCCGCGGTCCTGTTCGCGGTCGCCTCGGCGGTGCAGCAGGAGTCGGCCGCCGACGTCCCCCAGGCGCAGGCCCGCGGTGGTCGGCTGCTGCTCGCGCTGGCCCGCAGCCCGCGGTGGTGGGCCGGGACGCTCTGCGACACCGCGGGGTTCGCCGCGCAGGCGGCGGCGCTGGGGCTGGGCTCGCTGCTGCTCGTGCAGCCGCTACTGGTCACCACCCTGCTGGTCGCGCTGCCGCTGGGCGCCCGCTGGGGCGGCCGACGGTTGCGCCGGTCGGACTGGGTCTGGGCGGCGCTCCTCGTGCTGGCCCTGGCCGTCTTCGCCGTGGTCGGGGAGCCCACCGCGGGCGTCGACCGCGCCGGCTGGCGGCCGTGGCTGCCGGCACTGGTGCTCCTGGGCCTGCTGCTCGGCGGCTGCCTGGCCGGCGCGGCGGTCCGCCGGGGGGCGGCGCGGTCGGTGCTGCTGGCCGTCGCCGCGGGGGTGGCCTACGGCATCGGCGCGGCGCTGACCAAGGGGGTGGTGAGCCTGCTCGACGACGGGCTGCTCGCCCTGCTCACGAGCTGGGAGACGTGGCTGCTGGCCGTCGCGATGGGCGGCGGCACGCTGCTGCAGCAGGCGGCCTACCAGGCCGGCGCCCTCGAGGCCTCGCTGCCCGCGGTCACCGTGGGGGAGCCCGTCGTCGCCGTCGCGCTGGGCATCGCGGTGCTGGGGGAGCGGTTGCGGGCCGACGGGGTGGAGTGGGCGCTGATCGGCGTCCTGGTCGTGGTCATGGTCGCCGCGACGGTCGCGCTGGCCCGGGCCGCGGCGCGGGACGCCGCACCCGTCCCCGCCTGACCATGGCGGACGACGGTCGGGTCGGGTCGGGTCGGCGCACAGGACGTCGTCCCTGAAGGCGGCCTATGGGACACCCTGCCCGGCGGGACTGACGACGATGGTTGTCATCGTCAGCCGACTAGGTGACCCTCTGCCTGTGCGGGCATTCGTGTGGGTGGATTCGTGGCAGCAGCAGTGCTGCGGCACAACGTTCCGCGTGGGTTCGGAAGTTCACTGGCACGGGCACCGAACAAGGGAGAAAAAAGTTGGATCACCACGCTACTGGGGGCGGACGCAGTTGAATACGAGGAGAACCACCACGGTCCCCCTGATCAGCTCAATCCCCTCGTCGAGCTGCACGGCATGGTCCGATCAATCCGCGTTGTGGCATACGACCGCAAGGCGAAACCAAACTCGACGAGTTTCAGTGGTATGCCCGTACCTGAAAGCGGGCGGCTCCAGATGGTCGAGGTCGCCGACCCCTGGAAGCCGGAGCCGCCCGCCCAAGCTCGCGAAATGTTCTCAGGATGGATCGTGGAGCTCGTGTTGTGCGGCTGACTCAGAAGAGCCCGGCCTCGGCCGTAGAGAGTCCGGCTGTCCCTGAGTGGGCCGCTCAGGGACAGAAGACGGGCTCAGGGACACCCTTCGCACCAGTGGCCCGGCGGCCTCTACATGTCCCGGTAGCGCACGGCAGCGTCCAGCTTCTCCTCCAGCATCTCCCGGGTGACCTGGCGTCCGGGCCACGTGGGGTACTCAGATCCAGGGACCGCGTAGGGCTGGACGTAGGCCGCGGTGTCGCGCTGGTAGCGCCACCCCTCGGACAGCGGGCCGACGTCGTAGGCGTCGTACCCGATCGAGTCGAGGAACTCGGCCACGGTCTGCCTGGCCGCGTCGTCGTCGCCGGCGATGGGGAGCACGGAGCGCTCGGGGGAACCTGCAGGGCGCTGCAGGCTGCCGAGGTGGCTGACGTAGATGTTGTTGAAGGCCTTCACGACGCGCGACTCCGGCAGGTGTGCCTGGAGCAGCTCGCTGGTCGTCGTGGACTCGTCGTCGAGCTCGGCGATGTGCCCGTCGCGCTCGGGGTAGTAGTTGTTGGTGTCGATGACGACCTTGCCGCGCAGTGGCTCGACCGGCACCTGGCGGTAGGCCTTCAGCGGGACGGTCACCACGACGATGTCGCCGGCCGTGGCGGCCTCGGCTGCGGTGGCCGCTCGTGCCCGCGGTCCGAGCTCACGTACGAGGTCGGCGAGGGTCTCCGGTCCTCGACTGTTGCTGAGGACCACGTCGTGGCCGGCGGCGAGCGCGAGCCGGGCGATGGTGCTGCCGATGTTCCCACTGCCGATAAGTCCGATCGTCGTCACGCACGCCGCAAGCCGTGCACCGGCGGAGCCATTCCCGGCGCGGGCGTCGTCCCGGCCGCGCTCCCACCGCGAAACGACCCAACCACCTGGATCACGGCCTCGGGGCGCGTCCGCCGGGGTGCGGGACGTCGTCGGCGCGCTCGCCGACCATCGCATCCGGGCGCGGCGGCTCCTCGTCGGCGTCGCTGCGGCTGACCAGCCACGGCTGCAGGTCCTCGAAGCCGCGCACCGAGCGGCGCTGCAGCGGCTCGATCCGGTAGCCGGGGTGCCGCCGCAGCCGGGCGGCCAGCTCGCGGTCGACGAGCACGCTGCCGGCGCGGGCCACCGTGGTCAGCCGGCTGGCCAGGTTCACCACCGACGAGTACACGTCGCCGAGCCGGGTGAGCACCCGGCCGTGCGCCAGGCCGACCCGCAGCGGCGGCCGGTCCCCGGCCGCCCACCGCTCCGGCAGCGACAGCGCGATCTCCGCCGCGGCGGCCGGGTCGGTCGCGGTGAACAGCACCCCGTCGCCGACGGTCTTCACCACCCGCCCGCCGCCGCGCGCGACCACCTCGGCGGCGGTCGCCTCGAAGTCCTCGACCATGACGCCCAGCTCGGCACCGCTCATGCCGCGCGTGCGGGTGGTGTAGCCGACCAGGTCGGCGAAGCCGACGGCCAGCTCGCGGATCTCGTCGCCGGGCGGTGCGGTCGGCGCCCGCTCGACGGCGGCGGCCAGGTGGCGGCGCCACACGTGGTCCTGCACGTCGCGCAGCCGCGACAGCAGCGCGTCGGCCGCCAGCGGCTCGTCCGGGGACGGGACGTCCGGCTGGTCGTGCCGGGCGGCGCGATCCCGGCCGAGGGCGCCGGTGAGCAGGGGAGCCTGCCAGTCGGCCAGCCGCGCCAGCGGCTGCGCCAGGGCACGGGCGAACGACGCCTCGGTGCCCGGGCCGACGGACCCGGCGTCGGCGAGGTCCAGCAGGGTGCGCAGCGCGGCGACGTCCTCGTCGGTGAACACCACGTCGTCCTCGGCGACCTCGGCGAAACCCAGGGCGTGCCACAGCCGCCGGAAGCGGTCCGGCGGCAGCCCGGACAGATGGGCCACCTGCGCCCGGGTGTACCGGCGGCGTCCCCCCAGCAGCAGCCGGTCGAGCTGCGCGGCGATCGGGTCGCGACGCGTCCCACCCTCGTCGTGCACCTCCCGAGTGTGCGGCTCACCCCGGGACGGCGCCGCGCCGACGCTCGAGCAGGGCGAAGACGAACGGCGGCAGCGACAGCACCACGGTCGCCAGCGCGAGCAGCAGCACGTAGACCACCGGGTTGCCGGTCTGCAGCTGGTCGGGGGGCACGAACCCGAGCAGGAACGAGACGACGCAGCCGAGCAGGCCCACGCCGCCGACGAGCCAGACGCCGGGCAGGCCGCCGGGGATGCGGTAGGGGCGGGGGACGTCGGGCTGCGTGTGCCGCAGCCGGATGACCGCGGCGAACACCAGCGCGTACATGGTCACGATGACCTGCGCGGTGACGGCCGAGAGCATCCAGTACGAGGTGCTGACGCTGGGCACGAGCACGAACAGCAGCGCGAACACCGATCCTGCGACCGCCTGCACGACCAGCAGCGCCACCGGGACGTCGTTGCCGTTGACCCGGCCCAGCCGCGCCGGGGCCAGCCCCTCGCGGGCGACCGCGCCGACGCCCTTGGCCGGCCCCAGCACCCACGGCGTCAGGTGGGCGACCCCGCCGAGCGCGACGACGACGGCCAGCGGCGCCAGCAGCCACCCGATGTCGAGCCGCTGCAGCACGGTGGAGAACAGCTCCATGGTCCCGGAGACCAGGCTGATCTCCCGCTGCGGCACGACGAACGCCATGAACAGCGAGCCGAGCACCGAGAAGGCGACGGTGACGGCGACGGCCAGCGCGATCGCCCGGGGCACGGTGCGCCCGGGGTCGGCGGTCTCCCGGGCGTGGAAGCCGGCCATCTCCATGCCGGTGAAGAGCAGGATGACCCCGCCGAGGAAGGCCACGTTCTCCAGCCGCACGTCCGGCACCAGCGCGCCGGCGGAGAACGGGATCTCGGAGGGGTCGCCGCGCAGCAGGAACGCCGCGCCGAGCGCGACGACGAGGACGGCGGGCAGGATCGAGCCCGCGATCGTGCCGACCGCCCCGATCGCCGACGACGTCCGGACCCCGCCCAGCGCGGCGGCGGTGGTGCCCCAGAAGACGACGAGCATGACCGTGACGAGGAAGAACCGGTCGTTCGCGAGCGCCGGGTCGAACGCGTAGGCCAGCGAGGCGGCGATGAACGACAGCACGGTGGGGAACCAGGCGATGTTCTCGGCGTAGTCGCACCAGACCGCCAGCGCCCCGGTCCGGCCGCCGAAGGCCTCCTTCACCCAGGCGTACACGCCGCCCTCGTGCGGCCAGGCGGTGCCGAGCTCGGCCGCGGCCATCGACACCGGCACCAGGAACACGCCGATCGACAGCGCGAACAGCGCGAGCATCGACCAGCCGTACTCGGCCATGACCGGCAGGTTCCGGGCGCTGACGATCGAGGCGATGTTGACCATGGCCAGCGACAGGACGCCGAGGCGGACGGTGCCGCCCGGCCGGGTCACGCCGCCGACCGCCGCTCCGGCGCCGACGGCGCGGGCACGCCGCCGACGGCCTTGGGCACCAGCAGCTCGCCGAGCCCGGGCAGGGCCAGGAAGCCCTCCGCGCCGGCGTAGCGCAGCCCCACCCGCGGGAGGTCCGCACGGTGCCGGTAGGCGAGGACCCGCGGGAGCCACTCGGGGTCGAACTTGGCGTTGAAGTCGTGCAGCGACTTGATCTGGAAGAACGGGTTGAGCGCACCGACCGCCCAGCGGGCGGCGCGCTGGGCGGGGGTGAACGGGACGTCGTCGGCGAACAGCCGCCCCCACATCGCGAAGTTCATCGACAGCCGGGCCACGCCGCGGGCGCCCAGGGCGGCCGCGGTGGAGGCGATGAGGAACTCGGTCATCCCGTTCGGCGCATCGGGGTCGTGGCGCATCAGGTCCAGCGTGTAGCCGAACGACGGCCCGTAGGCGGGCACCAGCCGGAGGAAGCCGCCGGGGCGGCCCTCGGCGTCCTCCGCGACGCACAGCAGGAACCCGGGGTCGGCGCCGGCGCCGCGGACGTCCTGGGACAGCGACATGGTGAAGCCGCGCTCGGGGTGCTTGCCGCGCCAGCGGGCGCTGATCGCGTTGAGCTGGTCGACCAGCGCCGGCGGGGCGTCGGTCTCGGCGACCAGCCGGAAGCGGTGGGTCCGCCCCACCCGCCGGACGGCGGCCCGCAGGCCCTTGCGGCCCGGGCCCTCGAGGGTGAACCGGCGGCAGTCGATGACCGCCTCGTCGCCCAGGTAGAACGCGCTGAACCCGCGGGAGGCGTACAGCGGCATGCTCGCCTCGCGGGCGGCCAGCAGGGCCGGCGCCCAGGCCCGCTCGTCGCACATCGCGAGGAACTCGTCGAGCACCCGCGGCACCGACTCGCGGGCCCCGATCGGGTCGCCGGAGACCAGCGCGTAGCCGCCGATGTAGGTGTAGGCCAGGAACGCCTCGCCGTCCCGGGAGAAGAAGAACGACTTGTCGTCGCGCAGGGCGAAGTAGGCGAGGGTGTCCCAGCCGTAGGTGTGCACCAGCCGCTCGGCGTGCGCCCAGTCCTCCTCGGTGTGCGGACGGCGGGCCGCGGCCAGCGGGCGGAACAGCAGCACCGCCAGGGCGACCAGCCCGACCACCCCCAGCGCGAGCAGGGCCGCGGGGTAGAACGCCGCGAAGAACCGGGAGCCGTAGCTGTAGGGGCCGTCGAGGCCGACCAGCCCGGCGAGCACGGTCTGCAGCGCCCCGGCGAGGGTGAGCGGCGGGTCGACGCGCCCCCGCTCGGCCCACAGCGCGGCCAGGCCGAACAGCAGCACCGCGGCCAGGTACAGGGGGACGAAGCGCAGCAGGCGCAGCAGGGACGGCGGATCGGCCGGCGCACGGAAGGCCGACCGGTACCGCACCAGCCCGGCGAGCAGCGCCAGGCACAGCGCCACGGCGACCGGGTGCGGTCCCTTGACCACGTGCGCGACCGCCCCGACGGCGAACAGCAGCACCGCCAGCCGCCAGGCCAGCGCCTTGCGCCGGGCCAGCTGGTCGGACAGCAGCAGGAGCAGCAGCCCCACCACCACCGACGCGACCGCGCCGCTCACCGGCACCCACAGCGGGCCGAACGCCGTCCCCCGGCCGACGAGCCGCTCGTGCACCACGGGCAGGGCGGTGAGCAGCTGCAGGACGCCGGAGAGCGCGGTCAGCCCGGCCAGCACCCGCACGGCCGGCGCATGGGTGCGCGCCGTCGGCGGGGGTGCCGGGACCGGGCCGGAGGAGGGGGCCATCGACGGCAGCGCGACGACCGAGGCGACCGCCGTCCCCGCGTCGTCCGCCGTCGCCGCGCCGTCCGGGCCGGCCGTGCTGCCGGCGGGCAGCGGGGTGGGGGCGACCAGGGGGCGCACCGCGCCGTCCGGGCCGGTGCCGGGGACCTCGGGGCGCAGCGTCGGGAAGAGGATGACCTCGCGGATCGAGTCGACGCCGGCCAGCAGCATGACCAGCCGGTCGATGCCGATGCCCAGCCCGCCGGTGCACGGCATCCCGCACTCCAGCGCGCGGACGTAGTCGAGGTCGACGTCCCCGGCCTCCGGGTCGCCGTGCGACTTGGCGCGGGCCTCGGCCTCGAACGCGGCGAGCTGCTCGACCGGGTCGTTCTGCTCGGAGTAGGCGTTGCACAGCTCGAAGCCGGCGACGATCAGCTCGAAGCGCTCGACGTAGGCGGGGTCGTCGCGGTGCACCCGGGCCAGCGGCGAGACCTCGCGCGGGTAGTCGACGCAGAACACCGGCCCCACGACCGAGTGCTGCACCTTCTCGTCGTAGACCTCCTTCATCAGCCGCCCGGCGCCCCACGAGGCCTCGTAGGGGATGCCCAGCCGGTCGAGCACCGCGCGGGCGTCGTCGATCGGCATGGCCGGGTGCATGGGAGCGCCGGTGGCCTCGGCGATCATGTCGGCGAACCGCTTGCGGGGCCACGGCGTCGCGGCCAGGTCGATGGTGTGGCCGGAGTACCGGACGGTGAGGTCCTCACCGAGGGCGGCCCGTGCCGCGGCGGTGATCAGGCCCTCGGTCAGCTCCATCATGTCGGTGATGTCGCCGAAGGCCTGGTATGCCTCCAGCAGCGTGAACTCGGGGTTGTGCCGGGTGTCGACGCCCTCGTTGCGGAAGACCCGGCCGATCTCGAAGACCCGCTCCAGGCCGCCGACGATCAGCCGCTTGAGGTGCAGTTCGAGGGCGATCCTCAGGTAGAGGTCGAGGTCCAGGGCGTTGGAGTGGGTGACGAACGGCCGCGCGCTGGCCCCGCCCTGGATGGTCTGCAGCACCGGCCCCTCGACCTCGGTGAAGTCGAGGTCCTCCAGGTGCCGGCGGATCGCCCGCACCGCCGCGTGCCGGATGCGGAAGACCTGCCGGGTGCGCTCGTTGACCTCGAGGTCGACGTAGCGCTGGCGGTAGCGGGTCTCCACGTCGGTCAGGCCGGCGTGCTCGGGCGGCGGCGCGCGCAGCGCCTTGCCGAGGACGGCGAAGTCCTCGACGCACACCGACAGCTCGCCGGTCCGGGTGGTCATCACGGTGCCCTCGGCGCCGATCCAGTCGCCGCGGTCGACGTCGTCGAACTCGGCGTGCCGGTCGGGGCCGAGGACGGAGCTGTCGACGTAGAGCTGGATGGCGCCGGTCCGGTCGCGCAGCGTCGCGAAGGTCAGCCAGCCCTGCCGGCGGATGAGTTCCACCCGGCCGGCGACCCGCACGCGGTCCGTCGTCCGCACGTCGGGGGCGAGGTCCGCGTGGGCCGCGCGGACGCCGGCGGCGGTGGCGTCCGGGGGCCAGCGGTAGGGGTAGGCGGTGGTGCCCCGGGCGCGCAGCGCCTCCAGCTTGGCCAGCCGGTGCGCGCGCTGCCCCGCGCTGCGCCCGGCGACGTCGGTTCCGCTGACCACCGCGCCATGATGGGGAGGACCCCGGGCGGTGCGACCCCCTCGACGACGCCGGTCGCCCCGCCCTCGCGCGTCCCCGGTGGGTCGCTGCGCTCAGGGTCGGGCGGCCCCCGCTGCGTGTGGTCGCGACCGGGACCCTCGCCCCTGGTGGCGAGCCGGGCGCGACGGGATCGTGCGCTCTCGTGCGACGGACTTCTCTTCCCGTGTGGGCAGCCGCCGGCATCCTGGTCCTCGGCGGTTGCGCCGCCGGGCAGGAGGCCGAGACAGCCGAGGAGACCCCTGACGTCGCGGGCGTCGACGGCACGGTCGGCGAGGTGTCGCTGGACGACGTCTTCCTCGACGCCGAGGACACCGTCGAGGCGGGCGCCTCCGTGCCGCTGCGGGGTGTGCTGACCAACGACGCCGAACAGGCCGACCGGCTCGTCGGCGTCAGCACACCGGCGGCGGAGTCGGTCCAGCTGCTCGACGAGTCCGGTGCACCGAGCGCCGACGGGATCGAGCTGCCGGCCGGCGGTCAGGTGGAGGCCGTCAGCGGCGCCGTGCGGATGCAGTTGGAGGGGGTGACCGCACCGATCGCCCCCACCGACACCGTCTCGGTCACCTTCACCTTCGCGACGGCCGGTGAGGTGGCCCTCGACGTGCCGGTCGCCCCCGGCCCCGGTCCCGTCGACTAGGCCGCCGCCCGCACCCGGTCGGCGGGGGTCCGCCGGATGCGTGCCCGGCGGCGTGCGCACGGTCCGCACGCGCCGCGCCCGGTCCCGGCCGGCCCGACGGGACGCTCCGGGCGCCGCCCGCCCCGTCGCGAGCGAGGACATTCCCCTCTGTGCGGTGCCGCCCGGCGCCGCCAGGGAGGAGATCGGTCATGTACGCCAGGACCACCACCGTCCGCGGCGACCCGCGCGCGGTCGACGACGGGATCGCCTTCATCCGCAACGACGTCTGGCCGATGGTCCAGCGGATGGACGGCTGCATCGGGATGTCGATGCTCGCCGACCGCGAGGCGGGGCGGTGCATCGTCACCTCCGCGTGGGCCAGCGAGGACGCGATGCGGGCCAGCGCCACCGAGGTCCAGGAGTCGCGGCGGCAGGCGGCTGAGGTGCTCCGCGCCGATGCCGTCGACATCGCCGAGTGGGAGATCGCCGTCCTGCACCGGTCCCGGCCGGCGGGGGACGCGGCGTGCGTCCGGGGCACCTGGCTCGACGTCCCGGCCGGCCACGTCGACGAGATGGTCGACACCTTCCGCATGAGCCTGCTGTCGAGGCTCGAGGACCTCCCCGGCTTCTGCAGCGTCAGCCTGCTGGTCGACCGGCCCGGTCACCGCGGCGTGGCCGCCGTGACCTACGAGGACCGGGCCGCCATGGAGCGGGCCCGCGAACAGGGCGCCGCGCTCCGCGAGGAGTTCAGCCGGGCGATGGGCGCGAGGATCACCGACGTCGCCGAGTTCGAGCTCGCGATGGCCCACCTGCACGTCCCCGAGATGGCGTGAGGTGGTGGCGCCGCTGAGGCGGCGCCCCCTGCAGTACTGCGCGCCCCTGGCCCGTTCCGGTCCCCTGAACGGGCCACCGGCGCGCGACGACCGGTGGCTCAGCCGCCGGGCTGCCAGCCCAGCGCCGGGCCGAGGCGCGTGGCGACGTCGGTGAGGATCTGCTCGTAGTCGGCGGGTGCGAAGTCGAACGGCAGCGCGAAGACGACCTCGGTGACCTCGCGGAAGCCGGCGTGGGCGTACAGGGCCTCGGCGATCTCCTCGGAGCTGCCCAGCAGGTCGCGGGCGAAGAGCATCCGCGCCGGGCCCTGCGGTGCCGTCGTCCGCGGGGTGCGGGCCTCGACGTAGGCGGCGTAGCGCGCCCGCTGCTCGGCGGTGGCGGTGTCGGTGGGGATGACCACCAGCCCCTGGGAGACCCGGCCGGCGGGGTTGGCGGCCCGGAAGGCCCGCACGTGCGAGGCCTGGACCTCGGCGAAGTCCTCGGACTGCTCGGCCTTGACCACGCTGGAGGTCAGGAAGTGCGTGCCGTGCTCGCCGGCCCACGCCGCCGAGCGCAGGCTGCCCCCGCCGTACCACATCCGGCCGGCCAGCCCGGGGGACTGCGGCTGCACCCGGTCGGACCACTCCTCGACGACGCCCTCCCGGCCGACGAAGGTCGACGCCCGCTCGCCGCGGACGAACCGCAGCAGCCGCTCCACGCGCGCGTAGCTGAAGTCCTCGCGGTCGGCGGTGTCGGGGTAGAGGGCGTCCTTCACGTCGTCCCAGTGCATCGGCGGGCCGACGCTGACGCCCGGGTGGAGCCGCCCACCGGAGAGGACGTCGACGGTGGCGAGGTCCTCGGCCAGCCGCAGCGGGTTCTCCCACGCCAGCGGCGTGACGGCGGTGCCGAGCCCGATCCGGCGGGTGCGCTGGGTGAGCGCGGCGAGGACGGCGACCGGCGAGGAGATGCCCGGCTGCAGGTGCCGGTGGCGCAACCACGCGCTGTCGAACCCGAGCTGCTCGCCGAGCTCGACCATCGCGAGGGTCGCCTCGTGCCCGGGGCCGGGGTCGGCCGGGTCGAAGGTGCCGATGGTCAGGAAGCCGAGCTGTTCCAGCGGGGTCCCGGGGGCGGGCATGGGGCGGCTCCTCGATCGGTGCGGTGGGTTCCGTTCCATCGTCGGTCAGTGGCCGACGACGTGCTCCTGCGCCCCGCCTCCGGCCGGGAGACGTGGGTGGACGCGGTGCTGCCGCAGGTCCCGGGGTCGTCGGCTCGCCGGCTCGCCGGCTCGCCGGCTCTCCTGGTCTCCTGGTCGACGCCGACGGCCATGATCTCCTGCCGCCGCGGGCCGGGGACGGCGACGGCGACCTCGGTCTCCTCGCCGTGCTGCGCGACGAACCCCTGCAGCACCACCGGTCCGACCGTCCCGTTGGGGGATCCCTCACATGCACGGCCTGCGATCCGGCGGGGGTGTCACGATCGCCTCGGAACGCAGCGCCACGAGATCCTCGGGCGGCCCGAAGCCCGCGCCGATCCGAGGCCGGGCACTCAGTGCCTGGTCTCGTACCTGGTCAGGAGCACGCCGTCGGGAAACGTCCGGGTCTCCACCAGGGTCAGGTTCACCCAGTTGTCCAGGGCCGTGAAGAACGGCGTGCCGCTGCCCACCAGGACCGGTGCGGTGGCCAGCACGTACTCGTCGATCAGCCCGGCCCGCATCGCCGCTGCGGCGAGGGTGGCGCCGCCGATGTCCATGGGGCCGCCATCCTCGGCCTTGAGCCGGGTGATCTCGGTGACCGCGTCGCCGGTGACCAGGCGGGTGTTCCAGTCGACCGTGCTGATCGTGGAGGAGAACACCACCTTCGGCATGTCCTGCCAGCGGCGGGCGAACTCGATCTCCGCCGGTGTGGCGCCGGGCTGCTGGTCGGCGGTCGGCCAGTGGGAACTCATCGTCTCCCACAGTCTGCGCCCGTACAGCGCCAGGTCGGTCGCTCCCACCCGGTCGGACCACCACTGGAACAGCTCGTCGCTCGGCACGCTCCAGCCGAGGTCGTCGCCGGGCGCGGCGATGTAGCCGTCCAGGGACAGGTTCATGCCGAAGGTCAGTCTCCGCATGCGTCACCCCCCGCGAGTCGGTGTTCGGCGTACAGACCAGCACGGCGCGGAGAAGTCATCGGTCAGGCCACACCGAGGGCCGGTTGACCACCACGCCAAGCGGATGCTGCCTACGGAAGGGAACCCCTACGTACACCTGACACCGGGGCACCCGCACCGCCATCACCGTGACCAGCGGTGTTGCGGGTACCCGTACGGTGAAGCTCTCACCAGCCGGGGCCTGGACGTACACGCACTGAGCCCCAGCCAGATCGAGATCGAACCCTGCCGGGCAAGGCGCAGAAGGCGGCGGAACTGCAGCGGCTGCGGGCCCGCGAGGCGATGGACGCCGCCTACGAGGCCGAACTGCTGCTGGGCCCGGCCGACGAGCCGACTCACGGCTGTCACGCTCGGGCCGCGAAGTGGAGGAGGTCGGTGAGCGCGGCCTCCGGCTCGGGCCCGAGGACGCCGACCTCCGCCGTCCCGGACGAGGGGTCGACGTGCGCCGCGCCGCCGTCGGAGAACTCCACCACTCCACCGGGCAGCGCCGCCGCGGTGATCGTCCCGATGCGGGCGGCCGCCGCCACCCAGACGGTGGCCGCCTGCCGGTCCCACCCGGCCGGCGCGGGCGCCCGGGCCCAGTGCTGCTCGCCCGGGGGCGCGCCGTCCCGCTCCACGGCCGCCCAGAGCTCGTCGAGCGAGGCCACCGGGCGGCTGGCCCCGGTCGCGGTGGCCAGCAGGTAGCCGCCGCGCCAGGGCGTGACCCGCAGCCGCCGGCCGGTCAGCAGCCGGCCGGCGGCACCGGCCCGGGCGGCCCGCTCCGCGGGACCGGCCCCGGCCAGCACGTCCTCCCACGGTGCGACGGCCCGGCCGCTGCCGCAGGCGCCGCACACCGCGTCAGGCCGGGCGGGGCGAGCGGCGCAGGAAGTCCTGCGCGATCTCGTCGAAGGTCACCCAGCGCACGCCGTCGTGGCCCTTGATGTGGGCGATGATCCGCTCCAGGGCCATCAGCACCTGCGGCCGCCCGGAGACGTCCGGGTGGATGGTCATCGTGAACACCGCGTAGTCCTGCTCGCGGTAGACCCAGTCGAACTGGTCGGTCCACATCTGCTCGATGTCGCGCGGGTTGACGAACCCGTGGCTGTTCGGGCTGGTCTTGACGAACATCATCGGCGGCAGGTCGTCGAGGTACCAGTTCGCCGGGATCTCCACCAGCTCGGTCTCCCGGCCGCGGACCAGCGGCTGCATCCACGTGTCGGCCGGCTGCGAGTAGTCGATCTTCGTCCAGCTGTCGCCGACGCGGACGTAGTAGGGCTCGAAGTCGCGGTGCATGAGCGAGTGGTCGTAGGTGATGCCCCGCTCCAGCAGCAGCTCGTTGGTGACGGGGGAGAACTCCCACCACGGCGCGACGTACCCGGTGGGACGGCGTCCGGCCCGCTTCTCGATGAGCTCGATGCAGCGGTCGAGCACCGCCGACTCCTGCTCGCGGGTCATCGCGATCGGGTTCTCGTGGCTGTAGCCGTGCACGCCGATCTCGTGGCCGGCCGCCACGCAGGCGTCGAACTGCTCCGGGAACGTGTCGATGGAGTGGCCCGGCCAGAAGAACGTCTGGGTCAGCCCCTCGCGGCGGAACAACTCGAGGATGCGCGGCACGCCCACCTCGCCGGCGAACAGCCCGCGGGAGATGTCGTCGGGGGAGTCCTCCCCGCCGTAGGACCCCAGCCACCCGGCGACGGCGTCGATGTCGACGCCGAAGGACACGAAGATCTCCTTGGCCATGCCCGTTCTCCCCTCGATGTGTCGGTGCTCACAGCCGGCCGGCGAGGACCCGCCCCGGGTCCCGCGGGTCCAGCGCCAGGGCGGCGGCCAGCAGCAGCCGCCCCTGCCACGGGCTCAGGTCGCCGCCGAACAGGGCGCCGTCGCGCGCCAGGCTCGCCCCGCCCCCGGCGTAGAGGGGGGCGACCGGACCCGACGGCACCCGCGAGCACACCAGGACCGGCACGCCGCCCGCCACCAGCTCGGCCGCCGCCGCAGCCACCGGCGGCGGGACGTTGCCCGCCCCGAAGGCCTCCAGCACGACCCCGGCGGCGCCGGCCGCGACCGCGGCGCGCAGCAGGGCGTCGTCCGACCCCTGGGCGCAGGCGACGACGTCGACCCGCGGCAGGTCGGCGGCCAGGTCCAGCGGCAGCGCGGGCGGCCGCGGCGGCCGCCCCAGGGGGACGACGGCCCCGCCCGCGACCCGCAGCACCGGTCCGCGGCCGGGAGCGCCGAAGGCCGCGCCGCGCAAGGTCTCGACCTTGCGCACCCCGCGCGCGGCGAAGACCAGGCCGTCGAAGGCCAGCAGCGCACCGAGGTCCCGGGCCGCGGGGTCGGCGGCGACCCGGAGCGCGTCGGCGAGGTTCGCCGGACCGTCGGGGGCCGGCGCGTCGAACGGCCGCTGCGCGCCGGTGAAGACCACCGGCCGCGGGTCGTCGTGCACCAGGTCGGCCAGGAACGCCGACTCCTCCATCGTGTCCGTGCCGTGGGTGACGACGACGCCGTCGACGCCGCCGGCCAGGTGCTCCCGCACCTCGCGGAGCAGCCCCCGCACGTCGGCGCCCGTGAGCGCGAAGCTCGGCACCGTCGTGAGGTCGCTGACGGTGACCTCCAGGCCCGGGAGCGGCCCGGCCGCGGCCAGCAGCTCGGCGGCCGGCGTGGTGGCCGACAGGCCGTCGTCGGTGCGGCGGCTGGCGATCGTGCCCCCGGTCGCCAGCAGGTGGACCCGTGCCACGGCACCCTCCCGTCCTCGCACCCGACCTCCCGCAGCGGCCCCAGGTGACCACGGCGCGCCGAGCGACGCACCTCGGGGAGCGGTGTGAGCGGACCCACCCTCGGTGCTGACCTGCGTCGTTGCCGGACCGGTCCGTCCCGGGCTTGACGATGGTCGGCGGGACTCACTTAGAGTTCTCGTCCGGACACCGCCCGTCATGGGGGGCCGCACGCCGCGAGGGCCACGGGGCTCTCGCGTCGCGCGGTGCGGGGGTGGCCCGCCGGAGCGCCCCGTCGCCCGGACGACCGCCGCCCGGGTGTTCGGAGCCCGGGCGCGCCCGACGCCCGCACGCACTGGAGAACGCCTTCATGCACCACCCTGCCCTCCGGCGTCCCACCACCGCGGGAGCCCGCCGGTGACGACGGTCCTCGACCGGCCGCGCGTCTCGGACCTCACCGGCGAGATCCCCGTGCCGGTCACCCGCCGGGCCGCGCCCTCGACCCGCGCACAGGCGGTGGCGTGGACGGCGCTGCACGCGTTGCTCGCCGCCGCCCCGCTGGCCCTCTGCGCCACCGCCGTCCGGCCCGGGCGCGGCTTCCTCGTCGACCTCTCCGTGGCGCTGGGCTTCCTGGCCCTCTCGGTGATGGGGCTGCAGTTCGCCCTGGCCGCGCGGTTCTCCCGCGCCACGGCGCCGTTCGGCATCGACGCCGTCCTGCGCTACCACAAGCAGATGTCGGCGCTGTCCGTCCTCGCGGCGTTCGGGCACCCGGCGCTGCTGTTCCTCGCCGACGACCGGTACCTGGTGCTGCTCGACGTCGTGGACGCGCCGCTGCGGGCCCAGTTCGCCTGGCTGTCGGTGCTGGCGCTCGGGCTGCTCATGGTGACCTCGATCTGGCGGCGGGCGCTGCGGATCCCGTACCAGGTCTGGCACGTGCTGCACTCGCTCCTCGGCGTCACCATCGTGCTGGCCGGCCTGGGGCACGCCTTCCTCGTGGACAACTGGATGAGCGCTCCGTGGGTGCGGCTGGGGTGGCTCGTCTACGCCACGGCGTTCCTGTGGCTGGCGGTGTGGGTCCGGCTGGTCAAGCCGCTGCGGCTGTGGCGCCGTCCCTGGCGGGTGGTGGAGCTGTGGCCCGAGCCCGGCGGCGCCGTGACCGTCGGCCTGGAGCCCGCGCACCGGCACGGCGGGCGGCCGTGGTCGTTCACGGCCGGGCAGTTCGCCTGGATCCTCCCCGGCCGGGTGCCCTTCACCCCGACCTACCACCCGTTCTCGATCTCCTCGAGCGCGCTGCGCCCCCGCGTGGAGTTCACCATCAAGCAGGTCGGCGACTTCACCTCCTCCATCCGCCGGCTGCGGGTGGGTGACACCGTCTACGTCGACGGTCCGCACGGCTCGTTCACCCTCGACCGGCACCCGGGCATGGGCTACGTCCTCCTGGCCACGGGCGTCGGCGTCACGCCGTTCCTCAGCATGCTGGCCACGCTGGCCGACCAGGGCGACCGGCGCCCGGTGTGGCTGTTCCTCGGCAACCGCAGCGAGGACCAGATCACCGGCATCCGCCAGCTCGAGCGGCTGAAGGGCCGGCTGGACCTGCGGGTGGTGCACGTGATCAGCCGGGCGTCCGAGGGCTGGCCGGGCGAGCGCGGCCGCATCGACGCCGCGCTGCTGGCCCGCCACCTGCCGCCGCACGCCCGCTCGCTGCAGTACTTCGTCTGCTCCCGCGAGGAGACGGTGCGGGCGGTCCGTGCCTCGCTCGGCGAGCTCGGCGTGCCCGCGGACCGGGTGCACAGCGAGCAGTTCGGGATGGTCTGACGTGCGTGCCGACGGACCGGCCTGGGTGGTCAGCGGCGTGCTGCTGGCCCTCTGCGTGCTCTGGGCGCTCCTGCAGACCTGACGCGTCCGGGGAGCGCGGTCGCGGGCACTGTGCCGACAATCCACCACGGAACCGTCCGCACAGCCTGAGGAGACCCGGTGGCGACCTTCAGCTCCGCCCCGCTGACCCCGACCGCCTTCCTCGACCGCTCCGCGCGGGTGTTCCCCGAGCGCACCGCGGTGGTCGACGGTGACCGGCGGTTCACCTACCGGGAGTTCGCCGACCGCTCGCGCCGGCTCGCCGGGGCCCTGGCCGCCCGGGGCGTGTCGCCCGGGGACCGGGTCGCTGCGCTGTGCACGAACAGCTCGGCGATGCTCGAGCTGCACAACGGCGTGCCGTGGGCCGGTGCGGTCCTGGTCCCGCTCAACACGCGGCTGAAGGCGGGCGAGCTGGAGTACATCCTGCGGCACTCCGGCGCCGCGGTCCTCGTCGCCGACGCCGCGTTCGCCGCGACCGCCACCGAGGTCGCCGCGGCGGTGGGGATCCCGGTCGTGGTGGCCGGCGGCGAGGCCGACGAGTACGAGCGGTGGCTGACCTCGGCCGAGCCGCTGGCCCGGCCCTGCGACGACGAGTGGGCGCTGCTGGCGCTCAACTACACCTCCGGCACGACCGGCCGGCCCAAGGGCGTCATGTACAGCCACCGGGGCGCCTACCTGCAGGCGATGGCGATGGCGCTGCACACCGGGCTGGCACCCGGCAGCCAGTACCTGTGGACGCTGCCGATGTTCCACTGCGACGGCTGGTGCTTCCCCTGGGCGGTGTCGGCCGGCGGCGCCACCCACGTGTGCCTGCCCCGGGTCGAGCCCGCCCGCATCTGGCAGCTGCTGCGCACCGAGGGCATCACCCACTTCAGCGCGGCGCCCACCGTGCTGACCATGATCGCCAGCGCCGAGGAGGCGGAGGCCGGCCCGGTCTCCCCGCGGGTCGCGGTGCAGACCGGCGGTGCGCCGCCCACCCCGACCCTGCTGGCCCGGATGTCCGCGCTGGACATGGACGTCACCCACCTCTACGGGCTCACCGAGACCTACGGGCCGGTGGCGGTCAACCAGTGGCACCCGGAGTGGGACGACCTCCCGGACGAGCGGCAGGCCGAGCTCAAGGCCCGGCAGGGTGTCGCCAACGTGGTCGCCGAGCCGCTGCGGGTGGTGGGGGAGGACGGCGCGGACGTGCCCCGCGACGGGGAGACGATCGGGGAGATCGTCGCCCGCGGGAACGACGTCATGCTCGGCTACTACCAGGACGAGGAGGCGACGGCGAAGGCGACGCTGCCGGGGCCGGACGGCGGACCCGGCTGGTTCCGCACCGGGGACCTCGCGGTCGTCCACCCGGACGGCTACCTCGAGATCCGGGACCGCAGCAAGGACATCATCATCTCCGGCGGCGAGAACATCTCCTCGGTGGAGGTCGAGCGGGCCCTGGACGCCCACCCCGCCGTCCTGGAGTCCGCCGTGGTCGCCGAGCCCCACGAGAAGTGGGGGGAGGTCCCGGTCGCCCACGTGACGCTGCGGCCCGGTGGCGAGGTCACCGACGAGGAGCTCGCGGCCTTCGTGCGGTCGCGGCTGGCCGGGTTCAAGGTCCCCAAGCGGTTCGTCTACGGCGACCTGCCGAAGACCTCCACCGGCAAGGTGCAGAAGAACCTGCTGCGCGAGCGATCCTCCGGCTGACCGCGGATCAGGTGTCGCCCGGGGGCGCAGGCGTCCCCGGAGAGGCGTCGTGCCGAGTGGCCGCCGCCGGAGGGCCGGCAGCGGCCAATGACGGCCCACGGGCCAGCGGGGTGTCGTACCCCGCGGGAGCTCCGCCCCTGCTTCCCGGTGGAAGCAGGGGCGGAGCTCCCGCGGAGTGGTGGTGCTCAGCCGGGCCTCGGGACGCCGCTGTCAGACGGCGGCGGTCCCGATCAGGCCCTTGCGGGTGACCAGGCCGGCGAGCTCCTCCTCCGGCATCCCGTCGGTCCCCTCGGGCCGGCGGGGGACGACCATGTACCGGGACTCGGCGCTGGCGTCCCACACGCTGATCCGCGTCCCGGCCGGCAGCTCGAGCCCGAACTCCCGCAGCACGCCGCGCGGGTCGCGTACGACCCGGGACCGGTAGGCCTCGCTCTTGTACCAGGCCGGGGAGGGGCCGAGCAGCGCGATCGGGTAGCAGGAGCACAGCGTGCAGACCACCACGTTGTGCTCGTCCTCGGTGTTGGCGACGACCTTGAGCCGCTGCTCCTGCAGGCCGCCGGACATCGACAGCCCGAGCTCCCGGATCGCGGCGTTGGCGTCGGCGAGCAGCCGGTCCCGGAAGTCCGGGTCCACCCAGGCGCGCGCGGTGATCCGGGCCCCGTTGGCCGGGGAGCCCCCGGCGAGGAACTCGTCGATGCGCCGGTCGATCTCGCCCTCGTCGACGAGGCCGCGCGCCTCCAGGAGGGCCTCGACGTGCCGGACCCGCTCGGAGATCGCCGAGCTGCCGTGGTGGTCTGCGCTCATGGTGTCCCTCCTCGGGGGTCGGCGGGCTCCAGGTAGTCCTCCCAGAGCTCCACGGTGACGGCGTGGTCGCCGTCACCGAACAGGTCCGCGGCGGCGAACCGCACGTGGTAGACGGCCTGCGTCGTGCCCGGCAGGCCACGGGCCCGGTCGTCGGCGAGCGGGTGGTGCCCGGCGAGCTCGACCACCCGGCCGACCGCGCCGCGGGCGTACCGCGGCAACCGGGTGTGCCCCGCCGGGTCGGCGGTGCTGGTCCGCACCGCGTCCCCGGGGGCGAACCGGTCAGCCACCGGCCGGCTCCTCCGGCGTGGCCAGTTCCTCCGGGGTGGCCAGTTCCTCCGGGGTGGCCAGTTCCTCCGGGGTGGCCAGTTCCTCGGGGGTGGCGACGCCCTTCTCGACCAGCAGGGTCGTGATGGCCGTGAACCACTTCTCGTAGTAGGAGCTCGAGAGATAGGCGTCCGGCGGCATCCGCTCGATGGCGTCGCGGAACTCGTCGAGGTTGTAGACGCCGCGCCGGATCAGCGCCGCGTTGAGGGCCAGGACGTGCGCTTCCCAGTCGGCGTGGAAGGCCGGCTCGTCGGGCTCCTCGACGATCGCGGGGAAGCCGACCATGCCGCCGACGTCGTTGATGCGGCTCACCCGCCGATCCTGTCCCGTCCCACCGGATCGGTCCAGCGCGCCGGGCGCCCGACGGGCGGGCCGACCGCTCCAGGAGCAGGCTGAGTCCCTGGACCGCGACCGTCCCGACGCCCGAGGAGTCCCCGTGCCGCGTCGACGCACCGTCTTCACCGCCCTGACCGCCGCCGTCCTGGCCGGGGTCGCCCCGGCCGGCACCGCGGCCGCCGCGCCGGGGGACGCCGCCGTCCCGCCGCCGGAGAAGGTGCCCCGCGCGGTCGGGACCGGCGGCGCGGTCGCCACGGTCGACCCCGACGCCACCCGGGTCGGCCTGGAGGTCCTGGCCGCGGGCGGCAACGCCGCCGACGCGGCGGTCGCCGCGGCCGCCGCGCTCGGCGTGAGCGAGCCCTACTCGGCGGGCGTGGGAGGCGGCGGCTTCTTCGTGTACTACGACGCCGCGACCGGCGAGGTCACGACGGTCGACGGCCGGGAGACCGCGCCGCAGGCGATGGGCGCCGACGCCTTCGTCGGGGAGGACGGCGAGCCCCTGCCCTTCGAGGAGGCGGTGACGAGCGGGCTGTCGGTCGGCACGCCGGGGACCCCGCTGACGTGGCAGCGGGTGCTCGACGAGTTCGGCACGCTCTCGCTGGCCGAGGCGCTGGAGGGCGGCACCGAGCTGGCCGAGGAGGGCTTCGTCGTGGACGAGACGTTCCGCCAGCAGACCGCCGACAACGAGGAGAGGTTCCGCCGCTTCGCGCCCACCGCCGAGCTGTTCCTCCCCGGCGGCGCGCTGCCCGAGGTGGGCTCGGTGTTCCGCAACCCCGACCTCGCGCGCACCTACGATCTGCTGGCCGCCGACGGGGTCGAGGCCCTCTACACCGGTGAGCTGGGCGAGGAGGTCGTGCGCACCGCCCAGGAGCCCCCGCTCGCGGAGGGCGCGGCGCCGGTGCGGGCCGGCCTGCTGGAGGAGTCCGACCTCGCCGCGTACGAGGCGCCCATGCGCGAGCCGACCCGCGTCGAGTACCGCGGCCTGGAGGTCTACGGGATGGCGCCGCCGTCCAGCGGTGGCTCGACGGTCGGGGAGGCCCTGAACGTCCTGGAGGGCTCCGACCTGGCCGCGCTACCGGAGGTCGACGTGCTGCACACCTACCTGGAGGCGAGCGCGCTGGGCTTCGCCGACCGCAACGCCTACGTCGGCGACCCCGCCTACACCCAGGTACCTCTGGCCGAGCTGCTCTCCGACGCCTTCGCCGCCGAGCGGGCCTGCCTGGTCGACCCGCAGCGGGCGGCGCCCAAGCCGGTGCCGGCGGGTGTCCCGGACGGCGAGTACGGCCCGTGCCCGGCCGCGGCCGCAGCCACCGACGACGGCGGTCCGGAGGGGCCGTCCACGACGCACCTCACCGTGGCCGACGCCGAGGGCAACGTGGCCGCCTACACGCTGACCATCGAGCAGACCGGGGGCAGCGGGATCACCGTCCCCGACCGCGGGTTCCTGCTGAACAACGAGCTGACCGACTTCACCTTCGCGCCCGCCGACCCGACCCGTCCCGAGCCGAACCTGCCCGCTCCGGGCAAGCGGCCGCGCAGCAGCATGGCGCCGACGGTCGTGCTGCAGGACGGCGAGCCGCTGCTGGCGCTCGGCTCGCCCGGCGGCGCCACGATCATCACCACCGTGCTGCAGACGCTGGTGGACCGCCTCGACCGCGGCACCGACCTGGTCGACGCCATCGCGGCCCCGCGGGCCAGCCAGCGCAACGCCGCGACGGCCGACGCCGAGCCGGCCTTCATCGACGCGTACGGCGCCGAGCTGACCGCCCGCGGGCACGCCTTCGCGGCGGTCGACGAGATCGGGGCCGCCACCGGGGTGGAGTTCCTGCCCGACGGCCGGCTGCTGGCCGCGGCCGAGACCGTGCGGCGCGGCGGCGGCAGCGCGGGGGTGGTGCAGCCGGGCGGCTGACCCCCCGGTCAGCTCCCGGGAGAGCGTCTCCGGCCCAGCTGCACCAGCACCGCCACGGCCAGCAGCAGCGCCCACACCCCCTGGACGGCGACCAGCAGCGGGGTCGGGCCCCCGGTTCCCAGCGCGGCGAGCAGCGGCAGGCTGCCGACGACGCCGACGTCCACGCCCTGCACGAGCGTGGCGCCGACCCCGGCCGGCAGCACGCCCATCGGGGTGGAGACCACCGGCCCGGACCAGTCCGGGTCCGGCCGCAGCGCCCCGCGCAGCGCCGCGGCCGCCCACGCCGGCACCGCGGCCAGCCCGAGCAGCGCCCAGCTGCCGAGGAGGCCCGTGCCGACGCCCAGCAGCAGCCCGCTGAGGGTGCAGACCAGCGCGGTCGCGACCAGCGGGACGACGGCGCGGCTGCGCACCACGGCCGCGGCTGACAGCGCGAACAGCCGGTCCAGCTCCGGTGCGCCGTGCGCCTCCCGCGCGGCTCGCCCGGCTGCCGTCGCGGCCAGCCCCCAGCCGACCAGGCAGCCGGCCCAGACCGCGGGCGGCAGCGCGCCCAGCCCCTCGGTGCGGGCGACGACGACCGGGACGGCGGCGGCGACGGCGAGCTGGCCGAGCTGCCACCGGCCGCGGGCGAGGACGGCGAGGTCGGCGGCCACCACCGCCTGCCAGGGGCGGCGCACCCGGGAGAACCGGCGGCTGCGGCGGGGCGGGCGGTCCCGGCCGGCCAGCGCGCGGCCCAGCTGCCGGGTGTCCAGCGAGAGCAGCGAGCCGCCGGCGTCGCGGGCCGTCGCCCCGCCGGCGAGCAGCCGCCCGGCGTCCAGCCGGCCCAGGCCCCGGTCGGCCTGCACGAGCAGGGCCGCGGCGGCGACCGCGGCGACCGCGGGCGCCCAGCCCGGCAGGGTGCCGGCGACCGGGACGCCGACCGGGCCGCCGCCCGCCGCTGCGAGGGTGCCGGCGACCGCGGGGACGACGGCCGCCGCGCCCGCGACCGCACCGGCGACCCCGGCCACGCCGCGGCCGCGGCGCCCGGTCTGCAGCAGCGCCGTCCCACCGACCGCGGCGACGGCCAGCGCGACCGCGGCACCCAGGCCGCCCAGCACCGAGGCCGCCGTCGGCGCGGCGGCGGCCCCCAACACCAGCGGCAGCGCCAGCAGCACGGCGACGGCGCCCGCGGCGACGGTCAGCCGCACCAGCTCGCCGCGCAGCAGGCTCCGGCGGTCGGCGGGCAGCGGCAGCCACCACGCGGCGGCCGCCGGCGTGGCGCTCACCGGCCCCAGCCGGGCCAGGACGACGACCACGCCGGCCAGCGCGACCAGCGTCAGGGCGGCTGAGGTGAGCGAGGCGGGCAGCGTCGTCCCGGTGACCGGCGCGCCCGCCAGCGCGATCCGCTCGCGCAGCGAGGCGAGGCTGCCGCCGGCCACGGCCACGCCGATCCCGGCGGTGACGAACCCGCCCCAGGCCTCGGAGAGCCGCTCGCCCAGCGTGGTCCGCGCCCGCGCCGCCGTCGCGGAGCGGGTCCAGCGGCGCACCGCCGCACCGTCCAGCGGCGCGGCCACCTCGGTCGCCACCGCTCAGAGCTCCGCGATGCGGCCGGCGGCCTCGGCCGGGGCCAGCAGCCGGCAGGCGTCGTCGCCCACCACGAGGACCTCGTCGGCGACCGTCCCGACCACGTCGGCGTCGTGGCTGGCGAAGAGCACGGCGGTGCCGGCGTCCCGCAGGGCGGCGAGCCGGGCGGCCAGCCGGGCCCGCATGCCCGCGTCGAGCCGGCGCTCGGGCTCGTCGAGCACCAGCAGCCGGGCGGGGCGGACGAACGCGGCCGCGAGCGCCAGCCGCCGCCGCTGGCCGGAGGAGAGCGCCGAGGGCAGCGCGTCGGCGCGCTCGCCGAGGCCGAACGCCTCGACCTCGGCGTCCACGACCTCCTCGGCCGCGGCCACCCCGTGCCCGCGCGCGGTCAGCAGCAGGTGCTCGCGGCCGGTGAGCGAGACGAAGAAGGCGTCGTCGTCCAGGACGGCGGCGACGTCGCGGCGGAAGGCCGCCGACAGCTCGTCGACCGGCGCGCCGGCGAAGGCGACGGTGCCGTCGAGCGGCTCGAGCAGGCCGACCAGCGTGCGCAGCAGCGTGGACTTGCCCGAGCCGTTCGGGCCGACGACGGCCACGGCGCGGCCGGCGGCCAGGCGGAGGTCGACCGGGGCGCACACCGGGGCGGCCCCGTGCCCCACGGAGAGGTCCTCGACGACGAGCAGGTCGGGCGATCCGGGTGCGTTCCGCATGGCCCGCCCACCGTAGGACGGCGGTCGGAGCGCAGCCGGTTCCGGCGCGCGTGCCCACGGCCCAGGATGGCCGCATGGACGCCGACCCCGGGCTCGAACCCGACCTCGAACCGGACCTGGACGGCTTCCTGCTGGCCCGGATCGCCGAGGACCAGCGGCTGGCCGCCGAGGCCGCCCAGGCGAGCGGCCGCGAGTCCTGGGACGGCGGCGTGACCGCGCCGCACGGCGCCGCCGACCACGTCGCCCACCACGACCCCGCACGGGTGCTCGCCGAGTGCGCCGCCAAGCGACGGCTCGTGCTGGCCTGCCGCGACGTCCGACCCGACCTGCGGCTGCTCGGCGCCCGCCCGGCGGGCCTGGACATCCCGCTGCCCCCCACCGACCAGCACCAGTTGGCCGCGCTCACCCTGGCGCTGCTCGCGCTGCCCTACGCCGCGCACCCCGACTACCGGCCGGCCTGGCGCCCCTGACCGGACCCGGCGACCCCCGAGCACCCCGGTTGCGCGCGTGGAGACGCATCAGCGGGTGCGGATGCGTCTCCACGCGCGCACCCACCGGGGACCCGGCACACCCCGGCGATGAGTCGCGGGGCCCGGGCGGTCGGTTCTGCGACGGGAAGCGCACCCGGGAGGCACGGTGCGCACGCTCGCGATCACCCAGGACACGACCGTCGACGGTGCGGTGGAGATGCTCGGCGACTGGTTCGACCCGCAGGGGCAGTCGGGGTGGACGACTCCGACCTGGTCGAGGGGATCCACAGCGAGGACGAGCGTGCCGACGCCCTGCTCCTCGGCCGGCGGACCTCCGAGGACTCCCGCAGCTACTGGCCGGTCACGTACTGCGCCATGCCGCGGCCTGACCGGCCCGCCACGCCTCGGCGGGCCGTGGCCGGCACACGGCGGTTGCGGATCCGGCTCTTGACAGCGACGTGAACGGCCTCCTACTTTTCGACCTAATCGTTTAGCGGTGACGAGCACCACAGGTCGCCGTGGGACCTAAACGTTTAGGAGGCCAGTGGTGGGGCGGAAGCCGACCTTGCGTGACGTCAGCGTGGCCAGCGGCCTGTCCACCTACACGGTGTCCCGGGCACTCAGCGACGGCGACGGGGTGTCGGCGGCCAGCCGGGAGGCGGTGCTCAAGGCCGCCCGCGAGGTCGGCTACGTGCCCAACGCCGCCGCCCAGCAGCTGCGCAAGAACACCCGGAGCTCGGTCGCGGTGATCACCGCGAGCACCAGCAACCACTACTACCTGGAGCTCATGCGGGGGATCGACCGGACCCTGCGCCGGTCCGGCCGCACGACCGTCGTGGCCGACATCGCGGCCGAGGGGCGGTACACCACCGCCCTCGAGGACGCCACGGTGCAACACCTGATCCAGTCGCGCGCCGCCGGGGTCATCTCCACGCTGACGCTCCGCGGCAGCAACCTCGACCTGCTGCACGACTGGGACATCCCGGTCGTGTTCGTCGACGCCGCCCCACCGGAGGAGGCCGGACTCGTCCCGAGCATCACGACGGACAACCGGTCGGCCAGCCAGGCCGTCGGCGACCACCTCGCCGAGCACGGCTACGGGCAGTGGCTGCTGCTGGCCTACCCGAGCCGCTGGTCGACGCGGGTCCCGCGCGAGGCGGGCCTTCGCGAGACGGCCCGGCGGCACGGCGCCGAGCTGACGGTCGTGGAGAGCGAGAACGACGTCGACTCGGCGGTGCGGGCCCTGGAGGCCCACCTCGACCGGTCCGGCCCGGCGCCGCGGGCCCTCGTGGCCGGGAACAACCCCCTGCTGCAGGGCGCCCTGCGGGTGCTCCGGTCCCGCGGTCTGCGCGTGCCCGACGACGTGGCCGTCATCGCGTTCGACGAGTTCCCGTGGGCGCCGCTGCTGGACCCGCCGCTGACCGTGCTCGACGAGCACAGCGAGACGATCGGTGAGCTGGCCGCGCAGACCCTCACGCGGCTGATCGACGCGCAGATCGAGGCGGAGCGGGCAGGCCGGCCCGTGACGCCGGCCTACCTCCCGGACGACCGACGGGAGGTGGCCTTCGACCTCGTCGTCCGCAAGTCCTGCGGCTGCTGACCCCGCCGCCCCCTTCCTGACCCCCGTAGCACCCGGGCGGCTGTCCGCCCCGTCGAAGGAGACACCCGTGCGCCGTACGACCCGTCCCACCCCCGCCCGGCTCATCGCCGGCCTGAGCGCGATCGTCCTGCCCCTGTCGGTCACGGCCTGTTCCTCCGGGGACGCCGAGACGGCGGCCGGGCCGGAGTCCATCGAGAGCATCGGCCTGCTGGTGCAGGACATGTCCAACCCGTTCTTCTCCGCGATGGACCGCGGCCTGCAGCAGGCCGCCGAGGAGATCGGCGCGACCGCCAACACCCAGGACGCGCAGCTGGACCTGGGCACCCAGACCAGCCAGATGGACGCCTTCATCCAGCAGGGCGTCGACCTCATCGTCGTCAGCGCGGTCGACCAGGATGGCATCGAGCCGGCGATTCAACGGGCCAAGCAGGCCGGGATCATCGTGATCGCGGTCGACACGCCCGCGGTGGGTGCCGACGCGGTCGTGGAGACCGACGCGGTCCAGGCCGGGGAGACGTCCTGCACGTACCTGTTCGAGCAGCTGGGCGGGCAGGGCAACGTCCTGCTGGTCGACGGCACGCCGATCCAGACGATCATCGACCGGATCGAGGGCTGCAAGAACGTCGCGCAGAACTTCCCCGGCATCAAGATCGTGGGTCAGCAGGCGTCGGAGAACGACCGGGCCTCGGGCCTGGCCGTCACCACCGACATGCTCACGGCGACCCCCGACGTCCAGGGCATCTTCGGCATGAACGACCCGTCCGCCCTCGGTGCGGTGCTCGCCGTCGAGCAGGCCGGCATCGCCGGACAGGTGAAGGTGACCGGCGTCGACGGCAGCCCCGAGGCCGTCGACGAGCTGAAGCGGGCGGGCTCGCCGTTCATCGGCACCGCCACTCAGGCGCCCGGCGAGATGGTCCGCCGGGCGGTCGAGCTGGCCCAGCAGATGGTCAGCGGCGAGGAGATCGCCGAGACCCACATCCGGATCCCGAGCGAGCTGGTGACCCGGGACAACGTCAACGAGTACGCCGGCTGGTGACCCGACGTGGGGCGGTCCCGGCTGGACCGCCCCACCCGGGCCGGCCGGGCCCGGCCCTCAGGACCCCGAGAGGACTCGATCGATGACGCAGGACATCCCCCTCTTGCGACTGGAGGGCGTGACGAAGCGCTACGGCGCGACGACCGCCCTCGACGGGGTGCACTTCGACCTGCGCGCGGGCGAGGTGCACGCCCTCATGGGCGAGAACGGCGCCGGCAAGTCGACGCTGATGAAGATCCTCGCCGGCAACGTGCAGCGCGACGCCGGCCGCATCCTCCTCGACGGGGCGCCCGTCGAGATCGAGAGCCCCAAGGACGCCACGGCGCTGGGCATCGCGATCATCCACCAGGAGCTCAACACCGTCCCGGCGATGACCGTCGCGGAGAACCTCGCCCTCGGTCGCGAGCCGCGGACGAGGTGGGGCTCCCTCGACCGGCGGGCCCTGCTGCGCGAAGCCAGGGAGAAGCTCGACCGCATCGGCGCCGACATCGACCCGCGCCGCGAGCTCGGCTCCCTGTCGGTCGGCATGCAGCAGATGGTGGAGATAGCCCGAGCGGTCAGCGAGGACGCCCGTGTCCTGGTGCTCGACGAGCCCACCGCGGCGCTGTCGCGCGGGGAGTCGCTGCAGCTGTACCGCCTGGTCCGGGAGATGCGCGCGGCCGGGGTGGGGCTGGTCTACATCTCCCACCGCATGGAGGAGGTGTGGGAGCTCGCCGACCGGATCACGGTGTTCCGGGACGGCGGCTACGTCGGCACCCGGGAGCGCACCGAGATCAACCCCTCCGATGTCGTCCGCATGATGGTCGGGCGCTCCTTCGACGACCTCTACGCCCACGCGCCCCGGCAGCCCGGCGACGTCGTCCTCGACGTGCAGGGGCTGACCGACGGCGAGCTCGTCGGCCCGGTGGACTTCCAGGTCCGCGCCGGCGAGGTCGTGGCCATGGCGGGGCTCATCGGCGCCGGTCGGACCGAGACCTGCCGGCTCCTGTTCGGCGCCGACCACGTCCACGGCGGCAGCGTCCGGGTCCGCGGACGGGAGGTCCGGGCCCGCTCGCCCCAGCAGGCCATCGCCGCGGGCCTCGCCATGGTCCCCGAGGACCGCAAGGCGCAGGCGCTCTTCCTGGACCACACCGTCGAGGACAACATCGCAGTCAGCTCCCTGCAGGAGCACAGCCGCGCCCAGGTGCTCCGGCGCGACTCCGTGCGGACCGCCGTCAAGCGGCACATGCGCCAGCTGCGGATTCGCGAGAGCGCCATCGGTCTCCCCGCCCGGGCGCTGTCGGGCGGCAATCAGCAGAAGGTGGTCCTCGCGCGCTGGCTGATGCGCGAGGCCGACGTGCTGGTCCTCGACGAACCCACCCGCGGGGTCGACATCGGCGCCCGCCGGGAGATCTACGAGCTCATCGAGGAGCTGACGGCGGCCGGCAAGGCGGTCCTCGTCGTCTCCTCCGACCTGCCCGAGGCCATCGGGATCAGCGACCGTCTGCTCGTCATGCGCGCCGGCCGCATCGTCGCCGAACTGGACTCGCACACCACCACCGAAGAGGACGTCATGTCCCACGCCACCGGGACGGCCACCAGCCCATCAGGAGCACACCATGTCTGAGTCCGCCCCCCGGAGCGCCACCGCTCCGGCCTCCCCGGGCCCGTCGTCGGCCCCCGAGTCGATCCCCGTCCCCGCGGCCGAGGAACGTGTCGCCGCCCAGCGCGGGGTCGACCTCGCCCGCTGGTGGGACCGGGTCGGCATCCTCGTCGTGCTGGTCGCCCTCGTGGCGCTGATGGTCTTGATCGCGCCGAACTTCGCGAGCGTGTCGAACTTGCTCAACATCGCGCGGTCGATCTCGATCAACGCGATCCTCGCCGCCGGGCTGACGCTGGTCATCCTGACCGCCGGCATCGACCTGTCCGTCGGGTCCATCCTCGCCGTCTCCGGCGTCGTGTCAGTCCTCGCCGCGGTCGGCGGGCTGCCGGCGTGGGTGGCGATCGTCCTCGGCGTCGTGGCGGGCTGCCTCGCCGGCCTGGTGAACGGCATCCTGACGGCGTACCTCGGCCTGGCGGCCTTCATCGTCACGCTGGGCACGATGACCGCCCTCCGGGGGCTGGCCTACACCATGACCGACGGCCAACCCATCGTGTCCAACACGCTGAACTTCCGGGACATCGGCAACGGCTACGTGGCCGGCATCCCGGCGCCGGTCGTGGTGATGATCGTCGTCTACCTGGTCATCTGGTTCCTGCTGGAGCGAACCCGGTACGGCAAGCAGGTGTACGCCGTGGGCGGCAACGCGGAGGCCGCCCGGCTGGCCGGCATCAACGTCCGGCGGGTCACCACGTCGGTCTACGTGATCGCCGGCGCCTGTGCCGGTCTGGCCGGCATCATCTTCGCCGCGCGGGTGGTCTCCGCCCAGCCCACCGCCGGCACCGGCTACGAGCTCGACGCCATCGCCGCGGTCGTGCTGGGCGGCACCAGCCTGGCCGGCGGCCGGGGCCGGCTCTACGGCACGCTGATCGGCTCGATCATCCTGGGCGTCCTCAGCACCGGGTTGATCCTGATGAACGTCCAGTTCTTCACACAGCTGCTGATCAAGGGCGGCGTGATCATCCTGGCCGTCGCCATCGACGGGCTCAAGCAGCGGCCGCTGCGACGCCAGCGGGTCCGTGCCGCTGGGGCCGTCACATGAGCGCCCACCCCACCCGGCCCGCCGTCCCCGTGTCCCCGACCTCCCAGGAGGAGTTCGTGTCCCTGCCCGACGTCCACGTCCGGGACCCCCTCGGCGGCCGGCGCCGGAACGAGCCGGTGGTCTTCACGGTCCCCGTCGAGCTGGAGGGCGACCTCTGGACGGCACGGACCGCGGAGGGCGACGAGGTGACCTGTCAGGTGCTGCGCGCGCAGCAGGCGCCGGGGTCGACCACCCTGGTCGCCGCGGTCAGCTTCGTCGGCGAGACGAAGCTGACCCTGACCGGTCCCGCGGCCGCCGACGTCGACGGCATCCGGGAGCTGCCCGCCCGGGAGGCGGACGCCTTCGTGCGGCTGGACACCGGCGTCTTCGACCTCGAGATGTGCAGGGGGACGGCGCAGGGGACCGGGTCCTCGAAGTGGGGCCTGCGGCACTTCTCGTCGACCGCGGAGGGCGTGGACCTGCTGCCGTCGGGCAACAACGCGATCGGTGGCTTCTACGGTCCGTTCTTCACCCCCGAGAACGGCCTGATCAACCCGCCCGAGCACACCACCGTGGAGATCGAGGTGGTGGAGCGCGGGCCGGTGCAGCACCACTACCGGATGCACGGCACCGTGCCCGACGGCCTCCTGCCCGAGCTGCGCGGGAAGCGCTTCAGCATCGACTGGGTCTTCACCCACGGCAGTTCGCACTTCACCCGCGTCTACCGGGTCGACGAGTTCCAGACCGTCATCAATGGCCGGTCCGTGACCAACAAGATCACGGTCGGGGACGAGTTCGAGAGCGGCCAGGGCAGCGTCGTCTTCGACCGGTTCGCGGCCCTGGGCGGCACCCGCTACCGCAGCGGCGACCCCTACGCCGGTCAGCTGGCCGACATGGTCGGCGACACGCTGGCGACCTCCACGTCGCGCAGCGAGACCTTCGACCGCTTCCGGACGGCGCTGACCGGCGACATCGAGGCGGCGCACTGGGACCTCTACTGGCGGCTGTTCTGCGTGTGGGAGGGGGCGCTCGACGAGGCGGAGATCCGCGAGCGGCTGGGCCGCGTCCGGGCCGCCTCGCACGTCCTCGCCGACCTGCCCGACCGGCGGTGGCAGCTGGACGCCGAGCCGGTGGACGTCTCGGCGGTCGAGCACGAGACGGTGTTCGCCGGTCCGGCGGCCAAGACCGTGGAGTTCCACTCGGAGACCGGCCGGACCATGGTCTGGTGGACGTCGGCTCCCTCAGGGGCGTTCCAGATCGTCCAACGACCGCAGTCCGGCTGGGTCAACTGGGGGACCAACGGGGAGAACGAGTGCCCCGAGCTCCCGGTCGGCGTGACCGTCAGGACCGCCTACGGCCAGTTCGCCGACAGCTGGAGCGCCGTGGCCGACCAGCTCGAGTCCCCGCCCGTGGTCACGCAGTCCTGACGCGGCCCGTCGCGACCGGCCCCGCACGTCCGCCGACGTGCGGGGCCGGTCTGCGCCCGGGCCCGGCTCAGCGGTGCAGCAGCTCCCCGAAGGCCGCGCAGGTCTCGTCGACGGCGGCCTGCGCCGCCGGGGACACCGCGCCCATGGCGAAGAAGCCGTGGATCAGCCCGTCGTACCGGCGGACCCGGGCCTGCACCCCCGCGGCGCGCAGCGCCTCGCCGTAGGCCTCGCCCTCGTCGCGCAGCGGGTCGTACTCCGCGGTGACGACGACCGCCGGCGGCAGCCCGGAGAGGTCGGCGGCGTGCAGCGGGGACAGCCGCGGGTCCTTGGCGTCGTCCCAGGCTCCGGCGTAGTGGCCGTAGAACCAGTCCATGGTCGGCTGCTCGAGGAAGTAGCCGCGGGCGTTCTCGGTGCGCGAGGGATAGTCGCCGAGCGCGTCGACCGCCGGGTAGACGAGCAGCTGCGCGGTGAGCGGTGTGCCCTCGGCGGTCAGCTGCTGGGCGACGACGGCGGCGAGGTTGCCGCCCGCGCTGTCGCCGGCCACGGCCAGCCGGTCGTCCCCGCCCAGCTCGTCCCGGTGCGCGGCGATCCAGCGGGCGGCGGCGACGGCGTCGTCGGCCGCGGCGGGGAAGGGGTGCTCCGGGGCGAGCCGGTAGTCGACGGCGACGACGACCGCGCGGCTGCCGCGGCAGATCTCGCGCACCGACCGGTCGTGGGTGTCGAGGTCGCCGATCACCCAGCCGCCGCCGTGGAAGAAGGCGACCGTGGGGAAGGGGCCCTCGCCCTCGGGCCGGTACACGCGGGCGCGCAGGTCGCCCTCGGCGCCGGGCACGGTGGTGTCCTCGACCGCCGCGACCGGCACGACCAGGTCCGGGGAGCGCGCGGCGCTCATCACCAGGTACTGGGTCCGGGCGGCCTCCGCCGTCCCCTCGTGCATGGGCGGCAGGCCGGTCTCGGCCAGCATGGTGAGCAGAGCGGCGATGTGCGGGTCGACCGGCACCGGGCCTCCTGTGCGTGCGTGTGCTGGGTCACGGCAACCTATCCGCGCCGGACGACGGTCCCGGCACTCGGGTGTCCGCACCTGGCGACCCGGGCGACCCGCCGCTGACCTCGGGCCGGGGCGCGGCCTGGTTGACTGGTTGAACACTGGACCGTCGCCGGTGGCGGCCCCCACCCCCGAGGAGGACAGCCGTGCACGTCGGCGTCGACAGCTTCGTCGCAGCGGTGACCGACCCCTCGACCGAGCGACCGGTCGGGCCCGAGGAGCGGATGGCGCACCTGCTCGAGGAGATCGCCCTCGCCGACGAGGTCGGGCTGTACTCCTTCGGCATCGGTGAGCACCACCGCCCGGAGTACTACGACTCGGCACCGCCGGTGATCCTGGGCGCCGCAGCCGCGCGCACCTCGCGCATCCGGCTGGGCAGCGCGGTCACCGTGCTCAGCGCCGCGGACCCGGTCCGCGTCTTCCAGCAGTTCGCCACGCTGGACCTCGTCTCCCGCGGCCGCGTCGACCTGGTGGTCGGCCGCGGCTCGTTCGTCGAGGCGTTCCCGCTGTTCGGGCTGTCGCTGGCGGACTACGACGAGCTGTTCGAGGAGAAGCTGGACCTGCTGCTGCGGCTGCGGGACTCCGAGGAGGTGACCTGGTCGGGCCGGCACCGCCCCCCGCTCACCGGGCAGGGCGTCTACCCGCGGCCGCTGCAGGACCCACTGCCGATCTGGGTCGGGGTCGGCGGGACGCCGGAGTCCTTCGTCCGCGCCGGGCTGCTCGGCCTGCCGCTGATGGTGGCGATCATCGGCGGGGAGCCGCGGCAGTTCGCGCCCCTGGTCGACCTCTACCGCCGGGCCGGCGCGCAGGCCGGGCACGCGCCCGAGCGACTGCGGGTGGGGCTGCACGTCTTCGGCTACGTCGCGGAGAGCACCCGGGCCGCCGCCGACACGATCTACCCGGGCTGGCACGAGATGTTCACCAAGGTCTCCCGCGAGCGCGGCTTCGCCCAGCCGACGCGGGCGCAGTTCGACGCGACCAGCGGCCCGAACGGCGCCTTCTTCACGGGCGACCCGGACACCGTGGCCGACAAGCTCGTGCGGGTGTCCGGGCAGCTCGGCGGGGTCGACCGCGTCTCGATCCAGATGACCAACCCGCGGCTGGCGCACGCCGACCTGCTCCGCGGCATCGAGCTGCTGGGCACCGAGGTGGCCCCGCGGGTTGCGTCCGCCTGAGGTCAGACGCTCCCCTGCGCGGTGGCGAGCAGGACCGGGTCGTCCTGCCCGGCCCAGGTGCCGGTGAGCGTCGCGGCGCCGTCGGCGGGCGCGACCGGCGCCAGCACGCGGCGCACGACGAGCTCCAGGTCCCCGGCGCGGACGGTCGTCGCGTCGGCGGTGTCGGTGGCGGTCGGCGGGCCGAGGGCGCCGACGCCGGCCGCCGTCCCGCTGCCGGTGACGTGCGCGGTGGGGTCACGGCGCTCCTGCCGGTCGTCGACCACGACGTGCTCCTCGGCCTGCGGGGCGCCGGTGAGCACCGCGGCGGCCAGCGCGGCGACGTAGACCGGGTCGGCGCAGGCGTCGTAGACCCAGCGCCGGCCGAGCACCGAGTGCTCCGTCGTCCCCACCAGGTGCTCCGCCAGCTCCGGGGCGGGGGCGCCGCGGTAGGTCACCGGCACGTGCAGCAGGGTGTCGCCGACGCGCAGCACGAACGTCTCGGTGCCGACCTCGCCGGCCGGGTCGTCGAAGCGGTAGGCGGCGACCTGCTCGAGCTCGGCGCCTGCGGCCGCGGCACCCCACGGGCGGCCGGGCGCCCAGCCCGCCACCAGCTCGAGCTTCGACGGCCGCAGGGTGGCCCGGTGGATGAGTGCCATGAGGCCGACCGTACGGGCCGGTGGCCGGGCTGCCCGGACGGGTGCCGTCGCCGCTGGCTGCCGCGGATCCCCCGTCCGCCGTACGCTCCTACGACCGGGAACGGGCGGCGGGACGCCGTTCGTGCTCCCCGGTCGGAACGCACCGGGAACCCGTCCGTCGGGGCAACGGGTGGAGGAGGCGGGGCGATGGCGCAGGGTCCGGCGTCCATGCCGGTGCTCAGCCGGGGCAGGCACCGCAGTCCGGCGCGCGGGGCGTGCTTCCT
Source organism: Geodermatophilus siccatus (assembly GCF_900103785.1). GTDB lineage: Bacteria > Actinomycetota > Actinomycetes > Mycobacteriales > Geodermatophilaceae > Geodermatophilus > Geodermatophilus siccatus. The sequence goes on from NZ_FNHE01000011.1 coordinate 147,910, forward strand.
GGAGTACACCGCCCTCCTGGCCGGCGAGCCGTTCACCGACGCCCCGGGCTGCGTGGACGGGGAACTGGCCGCGGTCCTGCGGCACGCCAACGACCGGCTGTCGGACGGCGACCGGTTCCGCTTGACCCCCCTGCTCGGTCGCGCGATCGGCCTGGTGGTCCCGGGGCCGGCGGCGTCACGGCGCCCGCGCCGCTCGGCGCGCCGGGCCGGGGGGGAGGACGCGCACGCCCTCGCCGTCCACGACGCGGTCGTCGGCGAGCTGCGCGAGTCGGTCTCGCGGCGCTTCACGGCCGCCCTGGGCCACCGCCCGTCCCCGGCGGAGTGGCGCGGGCACGGCTGCGGCCGGGACGTCGACCGGCTGTTCTGGTCCCTGATGCTGGAGCCCACCCCGGTCAGCACCTCGGCCGCGTACGTGGACCGGCTGGTCGACCGGCTGGTCCTGCTGCACGAGTGCTACGAGCAGGAGATGGCGCGGCTCGGACCCGCCAGGCGGTCACCGGGACCGACGCCGTCCTCGGGCACGACCGCGTCGTCCTCGGACGCCGTCCCGGCCGCGTCCCCGCCGGGGGTCTGACCGCCGCGCCGCACGCGGACCGACCCCGGCGTCCGCGCCCCGACGCCCTGTGGTGCGGTGGGCGGGATGCGGACACCGCGAGGGACGGACGCGGCGGTCTTCCTGCTGGGCCTGTCGGCGCTGCTGACGATCTACGCGCCCCAGCCGCTGCTGCCGGCGCTCGCCGCCGACGTCGGCGTCTCCGCGACCGCCGCCGCCTGGACGGTGAGCGCGACGGCGCTGGGGATCGCGGTGGCCGCGCCGTTCGCCGGGGCGGTGTCGGACCGGCTGGGCCGCAAGCGCGTGATGCTGACTGCGATCGCCGTGCTGGCCGGGGCGACGGTGGCCTGCGCTCTCGCCCCCGGCTTCGCCGTGCTGCTGGCCTCGCGGGCGGCGCAGGGCCTGGCCGTCCCCTTCGTCTTCGCGGTCGCGGTGGCCTACGTGGCCGAGGAGGTGCCCGCGTCCCGGTCGGCGGCCGTCAACGGCCTCTACGTCTCGGGGACGGCGTTCGGCGGCTTCCTCGGCCGGTTCCTCTCCGGGGCGGTCGCGGATGCGTTCGGCTGGCGGGCGTCGTTCGCGGCCCTGGCGCTGGTGCTGGTGGTCGTGCTCGGCGGGGTCGCGGCGTCGCTGCCGCGGGAGCGGCGGTTCGCGCCGACGACCGGTGTCCTCGGCGGCCTGCGCGGCATCGGCGGCCACCTGCGCAACCGGCGGCTGCTGGGCACCTGCGCCCTGGGCGCCGCGGTGCTGTTCGTGCAGGTCGGCGCCTTCACCTACGCCGGGCTGCACCTGTCCGGGCCGCCGTTCGGGCTGGGCACCGCGCAGGTCGGGGCGGTGTTCGCGGTGTTCCTCGTCGCCGTCGTCGTCACGCCGCTGACCGGGTGGCTGGTGTCGCGGGGAGGCCGTCGTGGCGTGCTCGTGGTGGCCACCGCCGTCGTGCTCGCCGGGCTGGCACTGACCCTCGTGCCGGCGACCGCGGCCGTCGTCGCCGGACTGGCCGGGGCGTGCACCGGCGTGTTCGCCGCGCAGGCGTGCGCCACCGCCCAGGCCGCGGCCAGCGGCGGCGAGGCCCGGTCGAGCGCGGTCGGCCTGTACCTGACCTGCTACTACGCCGGTGGCGCCATCGGCGCCGTCGTCCCGGCGCCGCTGTTCTCGTCGGCCGGGTGGCCGGCGTGCGTGGCGCTGCTCGGCGCGGTCGCCGTCCTGGGTGCGGGCACGGCGCTGGTGAGCTGGCCGGCGCGGGCCGGCGTCCAGCCCTCCGCGAGCCGGGCCCGGACGGCGTCGAGCGGGTCGGCGCCGATCGGCGAGCCGTCCGGCCGGTAGCGGACGGCGAGCGGAGCGGGAGCCGGAGCGGACGTGCCTGCGGGGGTGCTCCGCCCGTGCCCCCGTGGTGGGCAGCGGGAGGGCGTCCGGGAACGGTGGTCGGGCACGCCGCGCCGGGCGCGCAGGGGTGGCATCCGGCGCCGGCCTGTGAGGAGATGCCCTCTCGGACGGGACCACGCGGAGGTGGGCATGACCCGAGCGATCGTCGTCGGCGGCGGGGTCGCCGGGCCCGTCGTGGCGATGGCCCTGCAGCGCGTCGGCATCGAGGCCACCGTGCACGAGGCGCACGCCGGCCCCGCGGGCGACGTCGGCGCGTGGCTGGGCCTGCAGACCAACGGGCTCGACGCGCTGCGCGCGATCGACGCGGAGCAGGCGGTCGCCGGCGTGGGCTTCCCGACCCCGGTCATCGAGTTCCGCAGCTGGACCGGGAAGGTGCTGGGCGCCGTCCCCACGTCGGGCCCCGACGGGAGCGTCGGCCTCTCCCTGCGGCGCTCCGACCTCTACCGGGCGCTGCACGCCGAGGCGCTGCGCCGCGGCGTGCACGTCCGCTACGGCTCCCGCCTGGTCGACGCGCGCTGCACCGCCTCCGCGGTGACGGCCGTCTTCGCCGACGGCACCGCCGAGGAGGCGGACCTCCTGATCGGGGCCGACGGCGTCCGCTCCACCGTCCGGGCCCTGGTCGACCCCGGGGGGCCGCCACCCCGCTTCGTCCCGGTGCTCAACACCGCGGGGTACTCCGAGCACGTCCCGCCGGACGCCGAGGTCGGCCGGCTCACGATGGTGTTCGGCCGGCGCGGGTTCGCCGGGTACCTCGCGGCGCCGTCCGGGGGGACCTGGTGGTTCGCCAACCCGCCGCTGACCCGTGAGCCGCCGGCCGGCGAGGTGGCGGGCACCTCGGACGCGGAGTGGCGCGCCCTGCTCTCCGACCTGCACCACGGGGACCGGTCGCCGGTCCTGGACCTGGTCGAGGCCACACCCGGCCCGCTGCGCGGGTGGACGACGTACGACGTCCCGACCGTGCGCCGGTGGTCCGCCGGCCGCATGGTGCTGATCGGGGACGCCGTGCACGCCACCTCGCCCGCGGCCGGTCAGGGGTCGTCGCTCGCCGTCGAGGACGCCGTCGTCCTCGCCCGCTGCCTGCGCGACCTGCCGCTCCCCGCGGCCCTGGCGGCGTTCGAGGGACTGCGCCACGAGCGGGTGGAGCGGGTCGTCGCCCAGGCATTCCGCACCAGCAGCGCCAAGTCGCCCCCCGCCATCGGCCGGGTCGCCCGCGACCTGGTGATGCCGTTCGTGCTGCGGCGCCGCGACCCGCAGGCCTGGGTGCGGGCCCACTCCGTCGACTGGGACGCTCCCGCGGTCCCCGCCTGAGGGCTCCGCGTTCAGCCCCCGGCGAGCAGCGCGCGGACGGCGTCGAGCGGATCGGCGTCGGCCGGCGACCGGTCCGGCCGGTAGCGCACCACCCGGGCGAAGCGCAGCGCGACGCCGCCGGGGTAGCGGGGGCTGCGCTGGGCGCCGTCCAGGGCGACCTCGACGACCAGCTCGGGTTCCAGCAGCACGCCCCACTCGTGCTGCTCGCGGGCGAGCCCGGGGAAGGTCCGCGTCTGCCAGTCGAGCAGCTCGTCGGTCATCCCCTTGAAGGTCTTGCCGACCATCACCGGCTCGCCGCCGTCGGGGTCGCGGGCGCCCAGGTGGATGTTCGACAGCCTCCCGGCGCGCCGGCCGTACCCCCACTCCGCGCCGAGCACGACCAGGTCGAGGGTGTGCACCGGCTTGACCTTCTGCCAGGCCCGCCCGCGGCGGCCGGCGGCGTAGGGCGCGTCGAGCGCCTTGACCACCACGCCCTCGTGCCCCGCGCCCAGCGCGGCGTCGAGCACCTCGGCGGCCTGCTCGGGCGTGGGCCGGCGGACGCCGGGCATCCGCAGCGCCGCGTGCTCCGCGCCGGCCAGCAGCCCCGCCAGCGCGTCGAGGCGGACGGCCAGCGGCTCGTCGAGCAGGTCGCGGCCGTCGAGGTGCAGCAGGTCGAAGAAGAACGGGCTGAGGACGACGGCGGGGTCGGGCTCGTCACTGCCGAAGCGGCTCATCGTGTCCTGGAAGGCGCGCGGCCGGCCGTCGTCGTCCAGGGCGAGGGTCTCCCCGTCGAGGACGGCGGTGCGGCACGGCAGCGACCGGACCTGCGCGACCAGCTCGGGCACCCCGTCGGTCACCTCGCGCAGGGTGCGGGTCCAGACGCGCACGACGTCGCCGTCGCGGTGCACCTGGATCCGGGCGCCGTCCAGCTTGTGCTCGACCGCGACGGCGTCGCCGAGGTCGGCCAGCACGGCGTCCAGCGAGGCGCCGGGGCCGGCCAGCATCGGCCGCACCGGGCGGCCGATCCGCAGGTGCACGGCCTCCAGCGCGTCCGTGCCGCCGGCCAGGGCGGTGGCGGCGGTGTCGGGCAGGCTGCCCGACAGCATGAACGCTCGCCGCACGGCTGCGGTGGGGACGTCGGCCGCGGCGGCGATCGCGTCGAGGACGACGCCCTCCAGCGCGCCCTGCCGCAGCTCGCCGGTGAGCAGCCGGACGAGGAAGCGCTGCTCGTCGGTGGTGGCGGCGGTGAACAGCTGCCCGAGGAGCGCCTCCCGCCGGGCCGCCGACCCGGTGCCGGTCGTGCCGGCCAGCTCGGTGAGCGCACGGTCGACGTCGGGGACGGTCAGCTGCGGTGAGGTGGCCGGGTCGTGCGCGAGGCGGCTCAGCGTGCGCCAGCCGACCCCGAGCCGGCCCTGCAGGGGATCGCCGGCCAGCCACGCGGGAACCGCCCGCACCTCGTCGCCGTCCGCGCGGCGCAGCAGGTCGGCGATGGCCGTGGCCTTGGCCGTGCGCGAGCGGGTGGCCGCCACCGCGGCGGAGGCGGTGACGACGTCGGCGAACAGCACGGCGCCATGGTGGCAGCCGGGTCCGACACCACCGCGGTGCCGGTGCCGCAGCGCTGTCAGGCGGGCGGCGGCCGTGCCAGCCGCGTGACAGGGCCGTGCGAGGGGGCGCGGCCACCGTGAGGACCCGTGGAGGTGGAGGACGAGATGGCCGGTCGATCGGTGGACGCAGCGGCGCCGGCCCGGGCGGTCGGCGCGCCGGAGCGGGGCCGTGGGACGGCGACGCCGGTGGCGGTCCTGGGGATCGGTGCGTTCGCGACCGGCACCGACCTCTTCGTCGTGGCCGGGGTGCTCCCCGGTCTGGCCGACGACCTCGGGCTCACGGTCGGCACCGCCGGCCTGACGGGAACGGTGTCCGCGGCCGCGTACGCCGTCGGCGGCCCGGTGCTCGGCGCTGCGCTCGGCGCGCGCCCCCGGCGGCGGGTGCTGATCGGGTCCCTGGCGTCGTTCGGGGCGTGCACCGCGATCGCGGCGGCGGCACCGACGTTCGCGGTGCTCCTCGTCGCCCGGGTGCTGGGCGCCCTCGCGGCGTCCGTGCACGTGCCGGTCGCTGCCGCGGCAGCCGTCGCGGCGGTCCCGGCGCGGTCCCGTGGCCGGGCACTGGGGGTGGTCCTCGGCGGGGCCTCGGCCGCGATGGTCCTGGGTGCACCGCTCGGCGTCCTGCTGGCCGGGCTGCTGTCGTGGCGTGCGGCCTTCGGCCTGGCCGCTGTCTTCGCGGCCGGCGGCGTCGTCGTCCTGCTGTGCGGCGACGTCGGGTCCGGTCGGCTGCCCCCGTCGACGCTGTCCGAGCGGCTGCGCCCGGTCCGCCGCCCCGCGGTCGTCGTCACGCTGGGCGCGACGGTCCTGGTGATGGCCGGCTCGAACGGCGTGTACAGCTACCTCGGCGTGCTCCTGGACCCGGTCGCCGGACCGGCCGGTCCCGGCCTGGTCATGGCGGCGTTCGGCCTCGGCGGCGCGGCGGGAGCCCGGTGGGGCGGGATCCTGGCGGACCGGCTCGGGGACCGGCGCCTGGTCCTGCTGGCGGGAGGGGCGCTGACGGCGGCGGTCGCCGCGCTCCCGCTGGTGGCCTCGACCGGCGGCGCGCTGCTGGTCGTCGTGGCCGGGTGGGGGACCGCGGCCTGGGCGTTCACCGCGGCGCAGCAGCACCGCGTGCTCCGGCTGGGCGGGGACGCGGCGTCGGTGTCCCTGGCCCTGAACAGCGCGGCGACCCACGTCGGTTTCGCGGTGGGTGCGCTGCTCGGCGGTCTCGTCGTGGACACCGCCGGCCCCGGCCCGCTGGCGCTGCTCGGCGTCGCCCTCGGCAGCGCCGGACTGATCCTGCACCGATCCCTCGACCTGGAGGTCCGATCATGACCGAGTCCGTGACCGTCGTCGCCGAGCTGGGCACCGTCCTCGGCATCTGGGCGCACCCCGACGACGAGGCCTACCTGTCCGGCGGGCTGATGGCGCTGGCTCGCGACGGCGGCTCCCGCGTGGTGTGCGTGACCGCGACGCGAGGCGAGCTGGGCACCCCCGACCCGGAGGCGTGGCCGCCCCCGCGGCTGGCCGCGGAGCGCACCCGCGAGCTGGCGCGCTGCCTGGCGCTCCTCGGCGTCTCCGAGCACCGCTGGCTCGGGTACCGGGACGGCGAGTGCCCGGACGCCCCCGCGTCCGAGGCGGTCGCGGCCTTGTGCGAGGTGATCGACGAGGTCGCCCCGGACACCGTGGTGACGTTCGGCCCGGACGGCATCACCGGTCACCCCGACCACCGGACGGTGTCGGCGTGGGTGACCGCGGCGTTCGACCGGGCGGCCGCGCGGGGGGCCCGGCTGCTGTACGCGGCGGCCCCCGAGCGGCGGGTGCCCCGGTGGCAGGACCTGGACGAACGCCTGGGCGTCTACCTGCCGGGTTACCCCGTCGCGGTCCCCGACGAGCAGCTGGCGGTCGACCTGGTGCTGGACCCGGACACGGCAGCCCGCAAGGTCCGGGCGCTGGCGGCCCAGACGACCCAGACGGCCGGCCTCATCGCCACGATGGGGATCGACTGCTACACCGCCTGGGTCGGTGAGGAGTCGTTCGTCGAGCACCGGCGCTCGGCGCCGGTCGCCCAGCGGCCGGTCGCGGCGGTCACGCGCGGGTGAGCGTCGCATCCAGGTGACCTGAGGGACCGGGCTCTGCCCGAGGACATCCTGCACTCCAGGGCGCGGCTCAGCGAAGGGCACGCTCGTCAGACGGGTACGGAGTCGTAGCGGGAGGAGATCTCGCGGCGGACGACCGGGTCACGCAGGCTGTCACCGGGAAGCCGGCTGAGGGCCTTGAACATCTCGTGCAACCCGGCCGGGGCCATGATCGCCAGCAGGGTCCCGCCGCCTCGCCGCGCTGTGATCATGTGCGGGCTGCCGACCGGGACGAGGTAGTAGTCCCCGCGTCCTGCGGTGACCGCATCCCCGTCGCACTCGAAGTCGAACGTGCCGTCCAGGACGAAGAACGACTCACTGGTCCGCTGGTGCACGTGCGGGATCGTCCAGGGGCCCTCGTCCCCGCGGAACTCCGCCAGGGCGAAGGCGCCCCCGGCCTGGTCCTCGACCAGGACGCGCATCGAGACCACGCCCAGGTCGCAGATCTCCCCGGCGTCCTTGTTCACGTAGTACCCGGCCACTGTGACCGCCTCCTCCAGTGAGAGGAACCCACGATGCTGCGCCGTCCTCGGGCACTCCAGCCCAGAAAGTGAACCGCCCCGGTGACCCTCCGGGTGCCAGACTGCGGGGTGTGCGGACCTACGGTCAGTACTGCCCGGTCGCACGGACGGCCGAGCTGTTCGCCGAGCGCTGGACGCCGATCATCATCCGGAACCTGCTCGCGGGTGTGACGACCTTCGGCCAGTTGCTGGCCGGGGCGCCGGGCATCCCGAAGGCGCTGCTCGTCCAGCGGCTGGCCGGCCTGCAGAGGGCTGGCATCGTCGAGCGTCGCACCGGCCCCGGCCGCCGGGTCACCTACGACCTCACCGATGCCGGCCGGGACCTCAAGCCGCTGTGCGACGCGATGGGCGCCTGGGGGATGCGCTGGCTCGAGGTCGAGCCGCAGCACATCGACCCGGCCTACGTCCTGTGGGCCACCGCGCGACTGGTCGACGTCGACGCCCTGCCACCCGGCCAGGTGACCGTCCGGGTCGAGCTGCGCGAGGCAGCCGCCGGCCCCTACTGGTTGCTGCTGCACCGCCCCGTGGCCGAGGTCTGCACCCACTACCCGGGGACCTCCGAGGACCTGGTCCTCCGCACGGACGCCGACGCCCTCGCGCGCTGGCACCTGCGCGAGTGCAGCTACGCCCACCTGGTCCGTCAGCAGCGCATCCGGATCGACGGGCCGCCGGGCCTGGTCCGCGCGTTCCCCCGGTGGATCCGCCCCAGCCCGCACGCCGTGCACCGCATCCCTGCGTCCGCCCTGCCGTCCTCCTGAGCCCTTCCCGCAGGCAGCTGGGGGTCCTCCACCCGCGTCAGCCGCACTCAGTCGTCGCCGACCGCGCCTGGGGCCCAGGTCACCTCCGTGCGACGGTCACGCGCGGGTGAGGTTGCGTTCGATGGCCAGCCGCGCCACCTCGAGCACGGCGGCCCGGTCGGGGACCTCGACGGTGGCCGGCCGCGGTGGGGTGCTGCGGGCGGCGGCGTCGGGAGCCCGGTCGGAGGCCGCGTCGAGCAGGTCGGCCGGCTGCTCGTCGCCGAGCCGGCGGAGGAGGTCGGCGAGGTTGCGCAGCGTCGTCCACTGGTGGGTCCAGTTGCCGGTGCGGGCGAAGTAGTCGACCACCTCCCGGTACCCGACCAGCGCCTCACGGACCCGGCCGGCGTCGGCCCGTGCGGGGAGCAGCCCCACGGAGGCGATGCCGACGACGAAGGTGGCCCCCGCCGTCCGGGCCAGGTCGATGGCCCGGACGTAGTGGGGCTCGGCGCGGTCCCGGCGGCCGACGGAGGTCTCGATCTCCCCGGTGACGTAGGCACCGAAGGCCCGCATCGAGGGCGAGACCGCCTCGGCGAGCCCGCGGTCGTTGAGGCTCCGCGCCCGGTCGGCGTCCCCCGCGTAGGCCAGCGCGAGGGCGGCGATCCCGAGCAGCTCGCCGGGCCGGGCCCGGAGCGCGGCCGCGGCGAGGGCGTGCTCGGCGGCCTCGGCGTACGCCCCGCGGGCCAGGGCGACCACCGACAGCGGCAGCAGGCAGTACCCCGTCCCGATCGCGTCGGTCGCGCGATCCAGCCCCGCGCGGGCGAGCCGGACCGCCGTGGGGAGGTCGCCGCGGTGGTAGGCGGCCTCACCGGCCGTGCCCAGCACCGCGGCCTCCCGCGGGTGGCCGGTGAGCGCCGGGTCGGCGGCCAGCTCCTCGGCCCAGCTGCGGAGCTCGACGAGGTCGCGGTAGGTGACGGCGTCGTACAGCCCCAGGACCATCGCGATCGCGTCGTCGAGGGCGCCGCGGCTGCGGGCCGACCGCCAGGCGGCCCGCAGGTTGGCCACCTCCCGGCGCAGGACGGCGTCGGCCTCGGGCTCGCGGTCGGTGAGGGTGGTGGCGGCGAACCAGGCGGCCAGCTCGACCGCCCAGCGCTGCATGCGGTCGGTCGCGGCCTCCCGCTCTCCGGCCGCCGCCAGCCGGTCCAGCCCGAACGCCCGCAGCGTGTCGAGCATGCGGTAGCGCGCGCCCCCCTCCGCGATGTCGGCCTCGACCATCGAGGCGTCGACCAGGCGGGCCAGGACGCTCCCCGGGTCGCTGCCCAGGTCCAGGTCGGCGGCGAGCCGCTCGGCGGTCCCCAGGTCGACGCCGTCGACGAACACCGACAGCTGCCGGAACAGGCGCCGCTCGTCCTCGGAGAGGAGCTGGTAGGACCACTCGACGGTCGCGCGCAGCGTCCGGTGCCGGGCGTCCCCACTGGGGCGCCCCCCACCCAGCAGGTCCAGCGAGCGGGTCAGCCGGCTGCGCAGGTCCGTGAGGGAGAAGGTCGACAGCCGGCCGGCAGCCAGCTCGATGGCGAGCGGCATGCCGTCGAGCCGGTGCACGATGTCCGCCACCGTGCGCAGCTCGTCGGGTGTCGGTGGGGGGCCGGGGCGCACCCGGTCGGCCCGGTCCAGGAAGACCGCCACGGAGGGGACCCGGGCGAGGTCCCGGTCGCCGTCCGGGAGCGGGAGCGGGGCCAGCCGGACGACGCACTCGGCCGCCAGACCGAGCGGCTCCCGGCTCGTGGCGAGCACGGCGACCCGCGGGCAGGCGGACAGGACGGCGTCGACCGCGTCGCGGACCGCGTCCAGCAGGTGCTCGCAGTTGTCGACCACCAGCAGGCCGGGGCGGTCGCCCAGGACGGCGACGCAGGCCGCGAGGACGTCGCCCCGGACGACCTCCAGGCCCAGGGCCGCCGCCAGCGCGTGCGGGACGGCGGCCGGATCGGTGACGGGTGCGAGCAGCAGCGTCGCGGTCGTCCCGCTGCGTCGCGCGACCTCGACGGCGACGCGGGTCTTCCCGACACCGCCCGGCCCGACGAGCGTGACCAGCCGCTCGCTCTCCAGGCGCCGGTGCAGCGCAGCGACCTCCGCGTCCCGGCCGATGAGCCGGGTCGCGGGCCGGACGGACACCCGGGGTCCGGGTACCGGACCGGCAGCACCTCCGGCGACCTCCCGTTCCAGCTGGTCCAGCTCCGGTGACGGGTCGAGGCCGGTCTCCTCGGCCAGCCGCTGCCGGTACCCGCGCGCGGTCCGCAGCGCCTCGGGCGCCCGCCCGGTCGCCGCCAGCGCCCGCACCAGCAGCAGCACCGCGGGTTCGCGCAGCGGGTCGTCGGCCAGGGACGCGGCCGCCAGGCCCAGCACCTCCTCCGCCTTCCCGGCGGCGATCGCGCTGCCGATCAGCGCGTCGGTCACCTCCCGCAGGAGCCGCGTGCACTCCTCGACCGCGGCGGCGATCGGCAGGACGTCGGTGAGGTCGGACAGGACCGGTCCCCGCCAGAGGGCCCGTGCCTCCCGCAACACGGCGAGCGCACCGGCCGGGTCCTGCCGTCCGCGCGAGCGCGCCGCCGCGAGCAGCGCCCGCGCCCGCGCCACGTCGAGGGCGTCGCCCTCGAGCACGAGCCGGTAGCCGTCCGGCTCGGTCTCCAGCCGGGCCGCCGCGGAGCCGAGGTGCCCGCGCAGCCGGGACACGTGGCTGTGCAGGGCCTGGCGGCCCGACTCCGGCACCTCCGACGGCCACAGCGCGTCCACCAGGGTGTCCACCGGCACGGTCCGGCCCTCGGCGAGCGCGAGCAGGGCCAGCACTGCCCGTCGCTTGGGACCGCGCACGTCGACCACTCGGCCGTCGACGACCAGCCGCAGCGGCCCGAGCACCTCCACCCGGACCCCCGCCGCCTGGTCGCCCGACATCGCGCACCTCCGGTGCCCAGCGTGCCCGCCTCGGCCCCCGGACGGGAGGGTCGGCCGCCCTGTCAGCGGGCTGCCAGCGCCTGCGAGAGCCGTGACAGGGCCCGCGCCCACCGTCTGTCGCGACACCGCAGGACAGTGGAGGAGGACGAGATGGACCAGAGCAGGGTGACGGCGTTCCTCGAGCGCTTCGTCACCGACCTGGGCGCGGGTGGATCCGTCGGCGCGGTGGCGATCGGCCACCGGCTGGGGCTCTACCGCGCCCTGGCGCAGGGCCCGGCGACGCCCGAGCAGCTCGCCGAGCGCAGCGGGTGCCACCCCAGGTACCTCACCGAGTGGCTGCGCGGCCAGGCCGCCGGCGGGTGGGTGGGCTACGACGCGGCGACCGGCGCGTTCTCGCTCACCGAGGAGCAGGCGTTCTGCCTGGCCGACCCGAACGGGCCCAACCTGGCCGCGGCGTCCCTCGTCGTCCTCGGCTACCTGCGTGCGGAACCGAGGATCACCGAGGCCTTCCGCACCGGTGCCGGCGTCGCCTGGAGCGAGCACCACGAGGACGTCTTCGTGGGGTGCGACGCCTTCTACCGACCCGGCTACGTGGCCCAGCTGGTGCCGGACTGGATCCCCGAGCTCGACGGGGTCGAGGAGAAGCTGGCCGCCGGGGCGCGGGTCGCCGACGTCGGGTGCGGTCTCGGCTCGACCTCGGTGCTGCTCGCCCAGGCCTACCCGCGCACGACCGTCGTCGGCTCGGACTCGCACGCCGGGTCGATCGACCTGGCCCGCAAGAAGGCCGCCGACGCCGGGGTCGGCGACCGGGTGAGCTTCGAGGTGGCCTCCGCGCAGACCTTCTCCGGCAGCGACCACGACCTCGTGACGATGTTCGACTGCCTGCACGACATGGGGGACCCGGTGGGTGCCGCCCGCCGGGTGCGCGAGGCGCTGGCGCCCGACGGCACGTGGTTGCTCGTCGAACCGTTCGCCGGCGACACGGTGGAGGACACCCTCGACCCCGTGGGGCGGCTGTACTACAACGGCTCGACGTTCCTGTGCGTCCCCAACGCGCTCGCCCAGCCGGGCGGCCGCGCACTCGGCGCCCAGGCCGGTGAGGCCGCCATCCGCGAGGTCGCGGCCGAGGCGGGCTTCACGCGGTTCCGGCGGGCGGCGCAGACGCCGTTCAACCTGGTCTACCAGATCCGTCCGTAGCCCCCGGCCGGCGCCGCGGTCCCGGCCGGCGGGGGGTCAGCTCCCGCCGGCCGGCCCACCGAGGTGCGCCTGCTTAGGGGCCAGGCCGCGCAGGGCCTCGGTGGCGACCCGGTCCCGGTCGGCGCCGGCGGCCGCGGTGACCGCCGCGCCGACGAGGCCCTCGACCAGGGGAGCGGGGGAGAGGACCACCCGCTCGCGGACGTCGTCGTCCAGCAGTTCCAGCGCGGTCTCGGCGGAGAGGACGGCGCTGCCGAGGTCCATGAGGACGACGACGCCGTCCCCGCTGTCGGCCGCGGTGACGGCGTCGGCGATCGCCGTCGCGTCGGTGCCGAGGCCGCCGTCGACGTCCCCGGCCGCCACGCCGACGGCGAGCTCGCGGCCGGGCAGCATGCCGCGGGCGAGCTCGACGGCGGCGTCGGCGAGGGCGCGGCTGTGCGACACGACCACCAGTCCGACCGGCACCGCTCAGCCCTCGCCGGCCAGCGCGGTGGCGGCGGCCTGCACCAGCAGCGTCGACGAGGCCGCGCCGGGGTCGACGTGGCCGGCGCTGCGCTCACCCAGGTAGCTGGCCCGGCCCTTGCGGGCGACCAGCGGCTCGGTCGCGTCGCGCCCGGCCGCGGCCGCCTCGGCGGCGGCGCCCAGGGCCTCGCCCAGCGGCTTGCCGGAGCCGAGGGCCTCGTCGAGCGCGTCGCACGCCGGGCCGAGCGCGTCGAGCATCGTCTTGTCCCCGCGCTCGGCCTTGCCCCGGGCGACGACGCCGTCGTACCCGGCGCGCACCGCAGTGGCCAGGGCGCGGCCGTCGTCCCCGTCCAGGGCGCCTGCGGCGCGCAGGAAGAAGGTGCCGTAGAGCGGTCCGCTGGCGCCGCCGACCGTCTTGATCAGCGTCGTCGCGACCGTCTTGAGGACGGCGGCGGGGTCGTCCGAGGGGGTGGCCTCGAGGGCGGCGACGGCCGCGGTCATCCCGCGGTCGAGGTTGGCGCCGTGGTCGGCGTCGCCGATGGCGGCGTCGAGCTGGGTGAGCGCGTCGCGCTGCTCGTGCACCAGCCGGGCGAACTCCCGGACCCAGGCGGTGAGCGCGGCGGCGTCGACGGCGCTCATGCGCCCCAGCGCAGGGACGGGGTGCGCACGGGGGCGTCCCACAGCCGCAGCAGCTCGTCGTCGGCCTTGAGCAGGGTGACCGAGCAGCCGGCCATGTCCAGGCTGGTCATGTACGAGCCGACGAGGTTGCGGGCGACCCCGACCCCGGCCTTCTCCAGGACGGCGACCACCTCGGCGTACATGAGGTACAGCTCGAGGAGCGGGGTGCCGCCCATGCCGTTGACGAAGGCGATCACCCCGTCGCCGCCGGTCATGTCCAGGTCGGCCAGGACCGGCTCGAGGAGCATCTCGGCGACCTCCCGCGCCGGCGCCAGCGGGACGCGGCGGCGGCCGGGCTCGCCGTGGATCCCGATGCCGATCTCCATCTCGTCGTCCGGCAGGTCGAAGGTCGGCCGGCCGGCCGCGGGCACGGTGCAGGAGGTGAGCGCCATGCCCATGCTGCGGCCGTTGGCGTTGACCCGCTTGGCGATGTCGGCGACCTGGGCCAGCGGCCGGCCCTCCTCGGCCGCGGCGCCGGCCAGCTTCTCGACGAGGACGGTGACGCCGACGCCCCGCCGTCCGGCGGTGTAGAGGCTGTCCTGGACGGCGACGTCGTCGTCGGTGACCACCGCGACGACCTCGGTGTCGGCCTCGGCGGCCACCAGCTCCGCCGCCATCTCGAAGTTCATGACGTCGCCGGTGTAGTTCTTCACGATGTGCAGCACGCCGGCGCCGCCGTCGACGCCGCGGGTCGCCGCCACCACCTGGTCGGGGACCGGCGAGGTGAACACCTCCCCGGCGCAGGCCGCGTCGAGCATCCCCATCCCGACGAACCCGGCGTGCATCGGCTCGTGCCCCGAGCCGCCGCCGGAGACCAGGCCGACCTTGCCCCGCACCGGTGCGTCGGCCCGGAGGACGACGCGGTTCTCGTGGTCGACCCGCAGCTCGGGGTGCGCCAGGGCCAGGCCGCGCAACGCCTCGGGGACGACGTCCGCGGGGTCGTTGATGAGCTTCTTCATCGCAGCCTCCTGGCCTCGGCGTTCCCGGTGACGGGGGTCCCGGGGCAGGAGGCTAGGAGGGTGCACCGACGGGCACAAGCGAGGCCGGGGTCGTTCCCCGGTCCGCGTCACGGGACGACGACGACCGGCCAGCGGCTGCTGCGCACCAGGCGGTTGCCCAGCGACCCGAGCAGGCGGTGCCCCACCCGGGCCGAGGCCCCGACCACGACGAGGTCGGCCCGCAGCTGCGTGGCCAGGCGGCACAGCTGGGCGAACGGCTCGCCGCGCACGGCGACGAACTCGGCGCGGACCCCGGCGTGCGCGGCGTCGTCCTCCACCTGCGTGCGCAGGTCGGCGGTCCGCTGCGCCATCGTCTCCCGGATCGGCCACGGCTGGTCGGGGGAGAGCAGCGCCATCACCGGCGGGGTCTCGACGTGGACCACGACGAGCCGGGCGCCCTCGCGACGGGCGACCCCCGCGGCGTACGCGCCGGCCCGCGCCGAGGGCGGCGACCCGTCGAAGCCCACGACCACCACGGACGGGCCGTCGGTGCCGAGCTCGAACGCCGGCCGCTGCGGCGCGGCCTCCTCAGCCATGGTGCCCGCCGATCCGGCGGGGCCGGTCCTGCGGGCAGGGCGACGACGCGGCGGACGGCGACGACGCGGAGGACGGCGACGACGCGGAGGACGGCGTGGCCCGCTCGGGGGACGGCGTCGCCGTGGGGGTCGGCTCGGGGCTGGGCGTCGCGGACGGCGCCGGTCCTGCGGCGGACGACGACGGCGGGGCGGGTGCTGCCGCGGCCTGCGCCTCGGGGACCGGGGCGGGCGGCGTCGCGACGGCGGCCGGGGTGGCGGGCTGCGCAGCCGGGGCGTCCGCGTCCGCGTGCGCGGGAGCGGCTGCGGGCCGCGGCCGCGGCGCGGACGGTGCGGTGGGCACGACCGGTCCGGCGTCCGCCGGTCGTCGGCTGGTGGCCGGTGCCGTCGCGGCGTCCTCGGGCACGTGGGCCGCCTCGGTGGCGCCGGTCGGCATCGCAGCGGCCGGGCCGGGAGTGCCGCGCGGTGCCGAGGCGGCCGGCAGGGCCGTGTCGGCGGGGCCGGGTCCGGCCGGTGCGGGCTGCTGGTCGCCCGCGGTGCCGGCCAGGACGGCCCCGCCAGCGATGACCGCGGCTGCCGCCCCGGCCGCCAGGGCGAGCCGGCCGCGGCGCGTCGCGCGCGGCTCGGGGGACCGCCGCGGCTCGCCGCCCAGGATGCGGAGGGCGGCCACCGCCGGCGGGCTGAGCCGGGTCCGGCCGGCGCGGAGCTCCGCGAGCACGACGCCGGCGAGGTCCTGACGCAGGTCGTCTGCGTCGGGCATCGGACAGCCTCCTCGGGCGCGGTGGGGTCGAGCGGTCAGTCGGCCAGCACGGCCTGGACCTCGAGCTCGACGAGCAGGTGCGTGCCGACGAGGGAGAGACCCAGCTCGACGGCCTGGTTCCAGTTCATCCGGAAGTCCTCGCGGTCGAGCCGGGCGGTGGCCGTGAAGCCCGCCCGGACGCCGCCCCACGGATCGGGGCGGGTGCCGCCGTAGCGCAGCTCCAGCGGCACGTCGCGGGCGGTGCCGGCGAGGTCCAGCCGGCCGTGCACGGTCCAGCGGCCCGGCCCCGCGGGCTCGACCGCGGTGCCGGTGTAGCGGACCTCGGGGAAACGCTCGACGTCGAGGAAGTCCGCCGAGCGCAGGTGGGCGTCGCGCTGGTCGTTGGCGGTGTCGATGCTGGCCGCGTCGATCACCGCCTCGCACCGCGACCCGTCGAGCGGCTCGGCCACCACGATCTCGCCGGAGAAGTCGCGGAACCGACCGTGCACGGTCGAGAGGGCCAGGTGCCGGGCGGTGACCTCGATCGTGGAGTGCGCCGGGTCGATGACCCACCGGCCGGCCCGCGGGGTGCCGGAGTCGCCGGGGCGGCTCAGCACGAGCAGCCCGAGGTCGGTGCCGGCCGGTCCGGTGGCCACGGTGCGTGCGACCGGGACGCACCCGGGGGCGGCCACGATGACCGTCGCCGTCCCCGGAGCGGGGACCGGGACGGCGAAGCGGCCCGCGGCGTCCGCGGCGGCGCGGCCGAGCTGCCGGCCGGTGCCGTCCACGAGCGTCACCGTGGCCGCCTCCAGCGGCTCGCCGTCCCGGCCCAGGACGGTCCCGGTGACGGCGTCCCGGACGTCCGGCCGACCGGCGCTCACCGCAGCGCTCCCAGCGTCATGTCGTGCGCCACCTCGGCCCCGGCGGGCAGCCGCAGCGCCTCGGCGACGGGGGCGAAGCCGCTCGCGGTGACCGTGTAGTCGCCGGGCAGCAGGTCGGCGAAGGCGTAGCCGCCGTCCCCTCCGGTGCGGGTCGTGGCCAGCACGGTGCCCCCGTCGTCGAGCAGGGTGACCGTCGCCTCCGGCAGCGGACGCCGGTCGCTGGCGGCGCGGACCGTGCCGGTGAGCCGGGCGCCGCCCACGAGGACGAGGTCCCGGACGACGGTGCCGCCGTCGGGCAGCTCGACGGTGCCGGCGACCGGCTGGTGCCCCGGCGCCTGGGCGGTCAGGGTGTAGACCCCGGCCAGCAGCTCGCCGAGCCCGAACGTCCCGTCGGTGGCGGTCGTGGTGCTCGCCACCACGTCGCCCTGGACGTCGGTCAGGGTGACCAGCGCCCCGGGCAGCGGCCCGCCGGTCGCCCCGCACACGGTGCCGCGGACCTCGCCGCTGCCCGCCAGGACGACGTCCCGGTGCACGGCGGAGTCGGCCACGGCGACCATGGCGGCGTTCGGGGCCAGCTGCGGCGCGGCGGCGATCAGCAGGTAGGTGCCGCCGGTGGCCGGCCGCAGGCGGTAGCCGCCGTCGTCCCCGGTGCTGGCGCGGTCGACCTGCCGCCCGGTGACGTCGGCCAGCGTGACCGAGGCGCCGGCCAGCGGCCGGCCGTCGCCGCGCAGCACCCGGCCCAGCACCAGCCGTCCGTCCGCGTGGTGTGCGTTGCCGTCGGCGCCGGGCGCCACGCCGTTCGCGCTCGCGGCGGCGGCCGGGGGGACGGGCTGCGTCTGCGGCGCGCGAGGGGCCTGCGCGGCGGCGGCCGGAGCGGCGGCCGCGGGAGCGGCCTCGCCTGCGGTGTTGCTGCGGCGCAGCGGCACCTCCTGGATGAACAGGACGGCGAGCACCGCGACCGCGGAGATGACCGCCGCGAAGACGAACACGTCGCCGATGACGTCGCCGTAGACGGCCCGGACCAGGCCCTGCACCGGGGCGGGGAGCCCGGTGAGGTCGAGGGACTCCGAGCCGCCGCCCTGCGGTGCGGGCAGGCCCATCGCCACCAGGCCCTCGGCCACCCCGTCGCTGACCCGGTTGGCGGCGATCGAGCCCAGGACCGAGACGCCGGCGGCACCGCCCATCGAGCGGAAGAAGGTGACCACGGAGGTCGCGGCGCCGATGTCGCGCAGGTCGACGGTGTTCTGCACCGCCAGGACCAGGTTCTGCATGGTCATGCCGACGCCGAGGCCGAGCAGCGCCATGTAGGCGGCCATGACCGCGTAGTCGGTCTCGTGGTCGATCGTGCCGAGCAGGCCCATGCCGGCGACCAGCAGGATCGAGCCGGCCACCAGGTAGACCTTCCACTTCCCGAACCGGGTGACGAGCTGGCCGGAGACCGTGGAGGAGACCAGCAGCGCGCCGATCATCGGGATCGTCGCCAGCCCCGCCTTGGTCGGCGACCAGCCGCGGGCGATCTGGAAGTACTGACCGAAGAAGACCGAGGCGCCGAACATCCCGACGCCGACCGCGATCGAGGCGATGATCGCCAGCGCGGTGGTCCGGTCCCGCACGATGGGCAGCGGGATGATCGGCTCCCGCACCCGGCTCTCGACGAGCACGGTGAGCAGCAGGGCGACGAGGCCGCCGCCGGCCATGACCGCCGACTGCCAGGAGACCCAGTCGAACTCGTTGCCGGCGAAGGTCACCCAGATGAGCAGGTCGCTGACCGCGGCGGTGACGAGCGTGGCACCCAGCCAGTCGATGCTCACCGTCCGGCGCACGGTCGGCAGGTGCAGCGTCTTCTGCAGCAGGACGAGGGCGATGAGGGCCAGCGGCACGCAGGCGTAGAAGGTCCAGCGCCAGCCGAGCCACGAGGTGTCGACGATGACGCCGCCGAGCAGCGGGCCGCCCACGGTGGCCACGGCCATGACCGCGCCCAGGTAACCGGAGTACCTGCCCCGCTCCCGCGGCGGGATCATCGCCCCGATGACGACCTGGACCAGGGACTGCAGGCCGCCCATCCCGATGCCCTGGAGCACCCGGAACCCGATGAGCATGCCCATCGACTGGGTGAGGCCGCAGAGCGCGGAGCCGATGACGAAGATGACGATCGCGAGCTGGACCAGCAGCTTCTTGCTGTAGAGGTCGGCGAGCTTGCCCCAGATGGGCGTCGACGCCGTGGCCGCCAGCAGGGCCGCGGTGACGACCCACGTGTACTGCGACTGGGTGCCCTCGAGCCTGGCGGTGATCGTCGGCAGCGCGTTCGCGACGATCGTGGTGCTGAGCAGGCCGACGAAGAGGGCCATCAGCAGGCCGCTGAGCGCCTCGAGCGTCTCGCGGCGCGTCATGGCGGACTCGACGGCGACAGGCCTCGTGGCCCGGTGGGTGGTGCTCATGCAGTGTCCTTCGCGAATGACGGCCGCCGGCCGTGCGCAGGTACCAGGGAGGCGGTCGGCGCTTCACTCGGCCGCCGCACAGGTTGTATTACGCAACGATATGCGGAGGTCTTCCCGGAGGCCGCCGAGACGTGCGTCACGTCGGCTCACGCCGGGCCGCCGGCCGGTGGACGGCGCGGCTGACTGGTCCTCGGGAGGTCGGTCCGCGTGCGAAGTCGTCTCGCGATCCGGTCGTCGAGGTCAGCCGTCCGGTCCTGCGCATCCCGGGAGCAGCGGCTGTAGTCCCACGTTGTCCGCACCCAGGCCGCTCACCTGCACGTTCTCGTTGTGCTTCCTGCCAGATCGAACGTGTGATCGGACCCGTGGACGACGGGATGCAGGGCACGCCGAGTGCCGCTGCGGCCCCTGTCGTGGGGTGGGCGGCCGGGCCGCTGGGTGCGGTGCAGGCCGCGGACCAGGAGATCGCCCGGCAGACGGCGATCAAGGCCCGGGCGGTGGCGGCGTTCGCCGCGTCCCGGCCCGCCGGTGCCGACCGGGCCCAGGGGGAGCGCGGGCCGATGTCGGCCGAGCGGTGGGCCGCCCGGCCGGAGGTGCTGCGGTCGGTGTCGGAGTGGGCCACCCCGGAGCTGGCGATCGCACTTGACCTCACCCAGCAGGGCGCGGAGAAGGAGCTGGCGCGATCCCTCACGCTGGTGTCCCGGCTGCCCGCGACGCTGGCGGCGCTGGAGTCGGGGGTGGTGCACGCCGGGATCTGTGGCACCTGTTCGAGCACGTCGCCCCGATCGCCGATGAGCGGCTGCGTGCGGAGGTGGATGCCGAGCTGCTGGCCTGGCTGGCCGGACGGCACCGGGTGACCTCGCCGGCGCAGCTGGGTGACAAGGCGCGCCGGCTGGTGGCGCAGCGGGATGCCGCGGCGGCCGGCCGGCGGCTGGCCCGGGCGCTCAAGGAGCGCGGCGTGTCGGTGCGCCCGGAGCGGGCCGAGGGCATGGCGGCGGTGAGCGTGTACTGCACCCTGCCGGAGGCGCGGGCGTTCCACGCCGCGCTGGTGCAGTGCGCCGAGGCGCTGGTGGATGAGCCGGGTGCGCCGGTGCGCACCCGCGGGCAGCAGATGGTCGACGCACTGCTGGAGCTGGTGCTGCGCCCCGGGGAGACCGAGCTGCCGCCGGTGCGGGTGCTGCTCACGCTGGTGGCCTCGGTGGCCACCATGCTGGGTGGGGATGCGCCGGCGGAGCTGGACGGGGAGGTGCTGCCGGCGGAGATGGCCCGCCGGCTGGCCCACGCCTTCGCCGGTGTCGACCCGGTCGACGGCGCGGCCGGGCCGGGGTCGGCGGTGGCGTGGCAGGAGGCCGAGCAGGCCGAGCTGGCCGCCTGGTGGGACGAGGTGGAGCGCCGCCTGCTCGCCGGCGAGCTGCCCGACGAGCCCGAGTGGGACCCGAATCCGCTGTCCGCCGCAGCGCCGGGCACCGCGCCACCGCCGGACACCGACCCGGCGCCGTCCCCGGGCACCGACGCACCGCCGGACGCCGAGGCCCCAGCGGGCGCCCACCGAGCACTGGGCACTGCTGCGTCACCGCCGGACACAGATCCAGCACCGGATGGCTGGTGGGCGACCGCGGACCGGGCCGTGCAGAACGCCGATGCGGCGGTGCGCGCCGCCCGGATGGCACTCGGCCACGCCGCCCGCAGCGTGCGCACCGAGCGGGCCGACGCCGCCGACCGGGCCGCCTGGACCGCGAGCCCGGCCGGGCGGGCCGACGCCGCGACCGACGCCCTCGGTGCGCTGGCCGCGGCCGCGGACGCCCGGCGCGCGCAGCTGGCCGCGCTGCTGGACCGCACCGCCGGCGGCGGGCTGGCCGACCGGCCCCGGCTCGCGCTCACCGACGCGGTCAGCGGCGCGCTGCTGACCCTGACCGACCTGCCGGCACTGCGCCGCACCGGCGCCTGCGGCAGGCCCGCCTGCCGTCGCCTCGAGGCCTGCGGCCACGACCTGACCGGCCGGCCCGGCCTGACCCGGCCCGGCGCCACGAACGGCTACCGGCCGGGGGCGGCGCTGGACCGCCACGTGCGCGCTCGGGACCGGCGCTGCCGGTTTCCCGGCTGCCGCCGCCGGGTGCCCGTTGCCGGCGAGCTGGACCACCACCGGCCGCACGCCGCCGGGGGGACGACTGCCGCGGCCAACCTGGCCGGCTGCTGCACGAGTGACCACCGCGGCAAGCACCAGGCACCGGGCTGGACCGACACCCTCGCGGCCGACGGCACGCTGACCGTCACCACCCCCACCGGCCTGACCGCCGTCACCGAACCACCGCCCCACTGAGCCGAGCGGGCCCGGGCCGTGGCCGCCCGGGCCTGAGGCGGCACGACAGCCACGCCCCGACCGCACGAGGCCGCACGCTGCAGGGAGGGAGACCCCGAACGCTCCGCGGCGAGGGCCCGAACCGGTGGCCGGTTCGGGCCTCGCTGCGGCAGAGACGGTGCGCCCGGCAGGAGCCGAGCGGCTCAGGTGGTGGGCGACGAGGTGCTGGTGCCGTCCTCGGTCGGGTCCTGGTCGGGGTCGTCGTCCGGGAAGTCGAACGGCGGCGTCGGGTTCTGGCCCTCGGCGGACACCGGCACGTCGACGGTCACCTCGCCGGCCTCGCCGAAGGTGAAGGTGACGGGGATCGACTGCGACGAGCGCAGCTCCCGCCCCAGGTCCAGCAGCGTCACGTCGGGCGGTCCCTCGGCCCCCACGTAGAGGGTGTCCTCGGCGTCCACGGTCAGCGGCAGCCCCTGGCCCTCGGCGGTCTCGACCCGCACCCCGCCGAAGTCCGGCCCGCTGATGTCGGTCAGCGTGACCGGCTCCCCGCCGGTGTTGGTGACCGCCATGAACAGCCGTGCGTCCTCGCCGGCCTCGTGCACGCCGTCCAGCGGGTACTCCAGCTGCACCTGCTGCAGGCCGACGTCGTCGTCGAGCCGGACGTCGGGGCCGACGGCGCCGCCCTCGACCTCGGCGGGATCGTCCGACAGCGTCTGGTCCGGCTCGGTGCTGCCGCAGCCAGTCAGGGCGAGCAGCACGCCGGCGGCGCCGGCCGCCAGCCGCATCCGGGGGAACGGCAGTGGACATCGGGCGGTCATCGAGCGGGCCTCCTGTCGCGATCGGGGTCATCGGGACCGAGGGGTTCGAACCCCTCGGTCCCGATGCGTGCCCGGTCGGCCGAGGCTGGTCCCGCGCGGGCCCTGAGGTGTTATGGAACCGTCATGTCCCGCGCCGGGCTCAGAACCAGCCCCGCCGGGCGCCGAGCTGCCGGACGGCGGCGTCGAGGTGCGCGGCCACGGTGCGGACGTCGGTGTCGGAGTGGCTCAACCGCAGCCGGCCGCCGACGTCCCGTCCCTCGCTGAGCAGCCCGCCCCGCCGGTCGACCTCCAGGACGACGTCCACGCCCTGCGGGTCGGCGAGGAAGGTGACCTCCAGCTCGTTCACCCGGCCTCGCAGGCCGGGCGGCGGGCTGAACTCGACCTCCTGGTAGAAGGGCAGCTCGCTGCCGCGGACGTGGCCCTTCTCCACGTCGGCGCCGCGGAAGGCGAAGCCGAGACCGTCGAGCGCGTGCAGCACGGTGCGCTGCACGGGCAGCGGCAGCACGGTGACCGGGTCGAGGTCGCCGGGGTCGACCGAGCCGGGGATGTCGACCCGGGTGCGCAGGCCGACGCGCATGCCGCGCAGGTGCCAGCCGTCGATCGCCGTGATCGGGCACTGCCACGGCACCGGCAGGCTGAACGGGACCTGGTACTGCTGGCCCGGCTCCAGCCGCCCGGCCCCGGCGATGGCGGCGGTGCCGAAGGTGACCTCCTCGCGCCACGAGGAGTCGCCGCTCTCCACCTCCACGGTGGCCTGCAGCGCGACGCGCACCTCCGTGACGTCCTGCGGCACCGTGCCCCCGGTGACGTGCACGGTGCCGGTGACAGCGCCGCCCGGGGTCGTCTCCGGCCGGTCGAGCACGGTCTCGACGCCGGCGCCGCCGGAGCCCAGGCGCGCCATCATGCCGCGGAAGGCCATCGGTCCTCCTCGTTCGTGGGGGTCGTCGGACGGGGTCGGGATCACGACGGTCGGAGCCTGTCACGGGGCTCGTCCGCGTGTCACCGCCCCGTGACCAGGGCACCGGGTCCGGATGGACCTCCCACCGGCACCGTCACCGAGGAGGGGAACGTGAGGGAGACCTTCAGCCTGGGCCGGATCGCCGGCATCCGCGTCGGCGTGAACGCCAGCGTCCTGGTGATCGTGCTGATCATCGCCGGGGGACTGGCGTTCGGCCGCTTCCCCCCGGTGCTGCCCGGCCGCGGTGCCGCCGCATACGTCGTCGCCGCGTTGGCCGCCGCCGTCGCCTTCCTCGCCTCGCTGCTGGCACACGAGCTGGCCCACGCCCTGGTGGCCCGCCGCAACGGGGTCGAGGTCGAGGGCATCACCCTGTGGCTGCTGGGGGGCGTGGCCCGCCTCCGGGGAGGGGCCCGCACGCCCGGGGCGGAGTTCCGCATCGCCGGCGTCGGCCCGCTCACCAGCCTCGTCCTCGGCCTCCTCCTCATGGCCGGTGCTGTGCTGGCGCGGCTGGCGGGCGCCGACGGGCTGCCGGTCGCCGTCCTGGAGTACCTCGCCGGCATCAACGTGGTGCTCGCCGTCTTCAACCTGGTCCCGGCCGCCCCGCTCGACGGCGGGCGGCTGCTGCGCGCGTTCCTGTGGCGCCTCCGCGGCGACGCCTGGTCCTCGGCGGTGACCGCGGCGCGGGCGGGCCGGTTCTTCGGCTTCGCCCTGATCGCCCTGGGCTTCCTGCAGCTGGTCACCGGCCGGGGGTTCGGCGGGCTGTGGCTGGCCCTCGTCGGGCTGTTCGTGGTGAACGCGGCGACCGCCGAGGAGCAGCACGCGCACGTGTCCGGCCGCCTGGGCGGGCTGACCGTCGGCGCGGTCATGAGCAGCCCCGCGCTGGTCGCCGACCCCGACCTGGCCGTCGAGCGGTTCCTGCACGAGGTGGCGCTGGTGCGGCGCTTCAGCACCTATCCGCTCGTCGACAGCTCCGGCGCACTCGTCGGCCTCGTGACGCTCAACCGGTTGCGCTCGGTCCCGCCCGCGGCCCGGGCCACGACCCGGCTCCGGGACGTCGCCTGCCCGTCGCCGGAGATCCCGGTCGCCCGGCCCGGCGAGCCGCTGACCGAGCTGCTGCCGCGCATGGAGGGGTGCAGCGACGGCCGCGCGGTCGTCCTCGACGACGGCCGGGTCGTGGGCGTCGTCTCGCCGAGCGACGTCGCCCGGACCCTCCAGCTCGCCGACCTCGCCGCCTTCGACCGCTACCCGTCGGCAGGCGGCGGGGCCGACGTCGCCCGCGTGCCGGACGCGGGCCGGCCCTGACCGGCCCGGCCCTGACCGGCCCTGACCGGCTCTGCCCTCGACCGCCCGGGAGCGGGTCAGGCGCCGCCGGCGAAGCGGCGCTCGGCGCGGGCGACCAGCACCGGGTAGAGCCGCGGCGCCAGCCGGACCAGCAGGTCGACGACCTTGGCGTCGTTGCCGACCAGGATGCGCGGCCGGCCGGCCTCCACCCCGTCGACGACGATCCGCGCGGCCTGCTCGGGCGGCATCCGCAGCAGCTTCTCGTTGTACCGACGGTGCCGGGCCTCCTCGGCGGCGGTGACCTCCTGGCCCTGCGCCTTGGCGTGCTCCCACGCCGCCGTGGCGATGTTGGTCCGCACCCCGCCGGGGTGGACGACGCTGACCTGCACCGGGTGCCCGGCGGCCAGCAGCTCCGCGCGCAGGCTCTCGGTGAGGCCGCGCACGCCGAACTTGCTGGTGCAGTACGCCGTCATGCTGCCCTGGCCCATGATCCCGTTGAGGCTGGAGACGTTGACGACGTGCCCGTCGCCGGAGGCGATCAGGTGCGGCAGGAACGCCTTGGTGCCGTGGAGGACGCCGAACAGGTTGATCGACAGGACCCGGTCGTACTCGGCCCAGTCGGTGTCGAGCACCGCACCGCCGCCCGCGACACCGGCGTTGTTGTAGACCTGGTGGACGACGCCGAAGTGCTCCGCCACCGCGGTCGCGTACGCCTCGACGGCCGCGCGGTCGCTGACGTCGAGCCGGGCGGTGTGCACCTCCGCGCCCAGCGCCCGGGCCCGGTCGGCGGTCTGCCCCAGGCCCAGCTCGTCGACGTCGGACAGCGCCAGGCGCGCGCCGCGCCTCGCCAGCTCGAGGGCCAGCTGCCGGCCGATGCCGGAGCCGGCGCCGGTGACGACGGCGACCTTGCCGCGCACGGTGCTCATCGGGGGTCTCCTGAGGGGGTCGAGCGGGCGAGGTCGGTGGTGAGCTCGACGAGGCGGTCCACGACGCCGGGCGCCAGGTGGTGGCCCATGCCGGCGATCTCGACGTGCCGCGCCCCTGCGATGGCGTCGGCGGTGGCCCGCCCGCCGGTCGGGTGCACCATCAGGTCGCGGTCGCCGTGCACGACCAGGGTGGGCGCGGTGATGCGGGCCAGCTCCGCCGTCCGGTCGCCGGAGGCCTGGATGGCGCCGATCTGCCGGGCCACCGGCGCGCCGGCACCGGAGTCGCCGCCGCGGTGCCACACCGCGGTCGCCCAGGCCCGCTCGACCTCCTCGTCGGGCGGGAAGGCCGTCGAGCCGAGGTGCGCCAGCATCGCCAGGTGCCGCTCGACGGACGCCTCGACCGTGCGCGCCGGGCTCCTGGCCAGCCGCAGCAGCGTCGAGCGGGCCGGCTGACCCACCCGCCGGTGCCCGGTGGTCGAGAAGATCGACGTCAGGCTGAGCACCCGCGCCGGGTGCCTCGCCGCGACGGTCTGGGCGATCATGCCGCCCATCGACATCCCGACCAGGTGCACCTGCTCGATGCCCAGGGCGTCGAGCAGGCCCACGGCGTCGGCGGCCACGTCGGCCAGGTCGTAGGCGTCCGGCCGCGGCCGGGCCAGCAGCTGGCGCAACCGGCCGGGCGGCGGGACGCCGATCCGCGAGGACCGGCCGGCGTCGCGGTTGTCGAGGCGGACGACGCGGAAGCCCCGCTCGACGAAGCCGTCGACCATCCGCTGCGGCCACGAGGTGAGGTCCAGGCCCAGGCCGGCGATGAGCAGCAGCGGCGTCCCGTCGTCCGGCCCGTCGATCCGGTGGCAGATCCGCGGGCCGGCCGGGAGGTCGACGAAGCGATCCGTGTCCTGCGCCGTCGCTGTCATGCGGTCACCACCGCGCGGTCGGCGGAGCGGGACAGGTGCAGCTCGGGGTCGGTGACGCTGTCGGCGCGCAGCAGCTTGACGTCGGCCGAGTAGCTCATCGAGGTCAGCCACGGCATCCGGTCGCCCTGGCGGGGCAGCTGGTCGACCGCACGCTGGATGTAGCCCGCGGCGAAGTCGAGGAACG
Organism: Geodermatophilus siccatus; assembly: GCF_900103785.1. Lineage (GTDB taxonomy): Bacteria > Actinomycetota > Actinomycetes > Mycobacteriales > Geodermatophilaceae > Geodermatophilus > Geodermatophilus siccatus. The sequence goes on from NZ_FNHE01000011.1 coordinate 174,355, forward strand.
GCCGGGTCGGCATGTCCGGGTCGCTGGGCTCGGGCCGGGCCACGTCGTACCCGTGGGCGTCCATGTACGACAGCAGCCGGCAGAAGTGCTCGCAGAGCAGGCCGATCTTCAGCGTCCAGGAGGAGTTCGTGTAGCCGATCGCCAGCACGAAGTTGGGGACGCCGGAGAGCATCATCCCCTTGTAGGCGACCGTGTCGGGCAGGTGCACCGGCTCGCCGTCGACGGTCAGCGAGATGCCGCCGATGGCCTGCACGTTGAGCCCGGTCGCGGTGACGATCACGTCGGCCTCGAGCTCCCGGCCGGAGGCCAGCCGCACGCCGTCCTCGGTGAAGGTCTCGATCCGGTCGGTGACGACGTCGGCCGTCCCGTTGCGGATGGCGCGGAACAGGTCCCCGTCCGGCACGGCGCACAGCCGCTGGTCCCACGGGTCGTACGGCGGGTTGAAGTGCACGTCGACCGGATAGCCCTCGGGCAGCTGCTTGGTGTTCACCCAGCGGATCAGCCGGCGGGCCGCCCTGGGGTACTTCTGGCAGAACCTCCAGATGCCGATGCCGCGGGCGATGTTCTTGCGCCGGGTCAGCGCGAAGGCGCGCTCCTCACCCAGCAGGGCGCGCAGCCGGTCGGCGAGGGCGTCGTTGCGCGGGACGGGCATGACGTAGGACGGCGTGCGCTGCAGCATCGTCACGTGCCCGGCGGTCCCGGCCATCGCCGGCACCAGGGTGACCGCGGTGGCGCCGCTGCCGATCACCAGCACCCGCTTGCCGGCGTAGTCGAGGTCCTCGGGCCAGGCTTGAGGGTGGACGACCGGGCCGCGGAAGCGCTCCCGGCCGGGGAAGACGGGCGTGAAGCCCTCGTCGTAGCGGTAGTAGCCGCCGGCGCAGAACAGCCAGCCCGCCGAGAGCTGCAGCCGCTCGCCGGTGTCGGTGCGCTCGACGTCGACGGTCCAGCGGGCGTCGGCGGTCGACCACGAGGCCGCCAGCACCCGGTGGGAGTACCGGATGTGGGCGTCCAAGCCGTTCTCGGTGATCGTCTCGCGCAGGTAGGCGAGGATCCGCGACGCGTCCGCGATCGACTGCTCGTCCCGCCATGGCTTGAACTCGTAGCCGAAGGTGTGCAGGTCGGAGTCCGAGCGGATGCCGGGGTAGCGGAACAGGTCCCAGGTGCCGCCGGAGGCCGCGCGGGCCTCGAGGACGGCGAAGCTCTTCGCCGGCAGCTCGGTCTTCAGGTACCGGCCGGCCCCGATGCCGGAGATCCCGGCCCCGACGACGAGGACGTCGAGGTGCTCGACCGGCGTCTGCGTGGTGGTCACCCGTCCGACTCTCCGTGGTGGGCACCACTTGCGCCACTGCATCGTGCACCACGATGCTCACCACGTGGTGCAGTCTGCTGCAGGCGGGCGGTGGCCCGAGGTCTCCCCTCGGGTGCGGGAGCTCTTCCGGAGGGGTGCCGAGGTGGCCCTCGACCCCCACGACGCGTGGGTCGAGGAGCTGCACACGGCCTCCCTGGGCGGGCCGCGGATGCGGCCGGTCGCCGAGGACCCGGTCCTCGCCGCGGCGACCCGGCGGGTCAGCCTGGCCAACCTGCTGCACTGGGCGGCGGCCAACGTGCAGCACCCGGGACGACGGGTGCCGCCCAACACCGGGCCGGAGTCGCTGGAGGCGGCGCGTGACCTGGTGCGCCGGGGCCTGGACGAGTCGGCCCTGGACGCCTACCGCGCCGCCCAGGGCGTGGCCTGGCGGCGGTGGATGGAGATCTGCTTCGAGCTGACCTCCGACCCCGCCGAGCTGCGCGAGCTGCTCGACGTCTCCGCCCTGTCCATCGCCACCTTCATCGAGGACACCGTCGCGGCCACCTCCGAGCGGATGCGGGCCGAGCGCGACGAGCTCACCCGCGGCGCGCACGCCGAGCGGCGGGCCGCGGTCAGCCTGCTGCTGGAGGGAGCCCCCATCAGCCGGGCCCGCGCCGAGGCCCAGCTCGGCTACGGCCTGGCCGGCCCGCACACCGCCGTCGTCGTGTGGAGCCGATCGGGGACGGCCTCCGACCAGCTCGAGGCCGCGGCCGAGGCCGTCGTCCGGGCCGGCGGGGCCGCGCACCGGCTGACCGTCGTCGCCAGCGCCGCCGCGCTGTGGGTCTGGCTGCCGGTGGCGACCGCGCCGAACGCGGGGCAGCTCGCCGACGAGCTGGCCGCGCACCCCGACGTCCGGGTGGCCGTGGGCCGCCCGGGCCGGGACGTCGACGGCTTCCGCCGCAGCCACCTCGACGCCGCCACCACCCAGCGCATGGTCGCCCGGCTGACCAGCCCCCAGCAGGTGGCCCGCTACGAGGACGTGCAGCTGGTCGCGCTGCTCACCGCCGAGCCGACGCAGACCGACGAGTTCCTCGCCGACACCCTGGGCGGCCTGCTGCACGCCGACGCCGACACCCAGCAGGCGGTGCGGACCTACGTCCGCGAGCTCGGCAACACGTCGCGCACCGCCGAGCGGCTCTACACCCACCGCAACACGGTGCTGCGCCGGCTGGCCCGCGCCGACCAGCTGCTGCCGCGCCCGCTCGCCGAGAACGTCGTCAGCGTCGCCGCGGCGCTGGAGGTGCTGCGCTGGCGGGGGACCGCCCACTGAGCCTCAGCGGACGCGCAGCAGCACCTTGCCGGTGGCCCGGCGCTCGTCGAGCTCGGTGACCGCCGCGGCGGCGTCGGCGAGGTCGTGCACCGAGCCGAGGACCGGGGCGAGGGCGCCGCGCTCGAGCAGCGGCTGCAGGTCGCGCCACTGCTCCTGGACGTAGCCGGGGTCGCCCGTCCAGAACGCGCCCCAGCCGACGCCGACGACCGAGACGTTGTTCAGCAGCAACCGGTTGACCTTGACCGTGGGGATCTCCCCGCCGGTGAAGCCGAGGACCAGCAGCCGGCCCTCCCGCGCCAGGCTGCGCAGCGAGTCGGTGAAGCGGTCCCCGCCCACCGGGTCGGCCACGACGTCCACGCCGCGGCCGCCGGTGAGCTCCTTGACCCGGTCGCGGAACCCGTCGGCGAGCACGACCTCGTCGGCGCCGGCGGCCCGCGCGGTCTCGCCCTTGCCCTCGCTGGACACCACCGCGAGCACGCGCGCGCCGTAGGCCTTGGCCAGCTGGATGCCCGCCGTCCCCAGGCCGCCGGCGGCGCCGTGCACCAGCACCGTCTCGCCCTCGCGCAGCTGACCGCGCCGGCGCAGCGCGAAGTGCATGGTCAGGTAGTTCATGGGCAGCGCCGCGCCCTGCTCGAAGCCCACGCGGTCGGGCAGGGGGAAGACCAGGCCCGGGTCGGCCGCGGCCACCTCGGCGAACCCGCCGAAACCGGGGAAGGCCGCCACCCGCTGCCCGGGCCGGAAGCCGCTGCCCTCCGGCGCGCTGCGCACCGTGCCGGCGACCTCGCTGCCGGGGACGAACGGCAGCTCCGGCTTGACCTGGTACTGGCCGCGGCTGAGCAGCACCTCGGGGAAGGTCACCCCGGCGACGTGCACGTCGATCAGCACACCCGCGTCCGCGTCGGGCTCGGGGACGTCGACGACCGAGATGGCCGAGGGGCCGTCGAGGGTGGCGATCTGGGCGGCGCGCACGGGTCCTCCTGGACAGTGGGGGTGCTCAGGCGGCGAGCTTGTCAGAGCGCGGAACCGGGGTCGCACCGCGGGGTGGCGGCCTCAGTCGGTCTCCGGCTGCTCCGTCGACTCCGGTCCGACGGCGGGGGCGGCGCCGCCGAGCTCCGTGCTCCGTGTCGACTCCGCGTCCTCGAGCCTCGGGACGCGCGGGTCGTCGGGCAGCGGGGGAGCGCTCTCCTGCGGGCCGTCGTCGCGCGGCGGGGTGCTCTCGGTGTCCATGACCCCCGGGGTACCCCGCCGGGCGGCGGACTCATCCCCTGGCGAGCCGGCGCAGCCGGCGGACCGGCTCCCGGACGGCACACAGCGTCAGCCGCACCGGCAGGGTCGCGACGGCCTGACCGACCCGGACGCCGAGGCGCCACAGGTCGGCGTAGTCCGGCGGCCGGGGCGCGGTCGGCGGAGGGTCGGGCGGGGGCGGCGTCGCGGGCACGATGAGGTCCACCGTCGTCCGGCGGCGCGTGCTGCGCAGCGACTCGAACGACGGGATCGCCGGCGCGGCGGGCGACTCCTCGTCGTCCGGGTGGGTGTTCGGCGGAGCGAGCCGTTCCTCGCGCTGGCCCCCGGGCGTGCGGCCGGGCGGCTCCGGGACGACGCGGCGGATCGCCGCGATGCTGCCCGGGCCCAGCCCGTTGACCGCCCGGAGGTCGGCCCGGGTGAGGCCGGCGAGCTGCGCGGTCGTGGTGATCCCGGCCCGGGCCAGTGCGGTGACCGCCCGCGCGGGCAGGCCGAGGTCGCTGACTGTCTCCCCGGGCGCGGTCCCCGGCGACGTGGTCGGCATGGTGTCCAACCTAGGACCGGCCGCCCGGCCGCACCGGTCCAGGGCTCCTGCAGGATGCGCACAGTCCGTACCCACAGGAGGCTCCCGATGGCCGCTGCCCGTCCCGGCGGGACCCCGCCCCCGATCCACACCGAGGGCACGCTGGCCTCGGGGCTGTACCGGCAGGCCTGGACCGTCGAGGACCCGGTCGGCGCCGTCGTCCTGGTGCACGGCGCGCACGAGCACGGCGGCCGGTACCGGCACGTTGCCGAGCGGCTGGCCGCCGCGGGGTACGCCACCCACGCCGTCGACCACCCCGGCCACGGCCGGTCCCCGGGCCGCCGCGGCAACATCGGCAGCATGGCCGCCGCCGTCGAGGGCGTGGCCGAGCTGGTGCGGTCCGCCGGCGAGCAGCACCCCGCCGTCCCGCTGTTCGTCTACGGGCACAGCCTGGGTGGGCTGATCGCGCTGCAGTACCTGACCGGGACGCCGGACGCCCGGGTCACCGGCGCGGTGGTGTCGGCGGCGGCGCTGGACACCAGCACCGCGAACGCCGTCCAGCGGGCCGTGGCGCCGCTGCTGTCGCGGGTCCTGCCCGACCTCGGCGTCCTGCAGCTCGACGTGGAGGCGGTCAGCCGGGACCCCGAGGTGGTCCGCGCCTACCGGGCCGACCCGCTCAACCACAACGGCCGGATGGTCGCCCGCACCGGCGCCGAGCTGATGACCGCTGCGCTGGCCATGCCCCGGCGGCTGCCCTCGCTGACCATGCCGCTGCTGGTGCTGCACGGCACCGCCGACCGGCTGGTGCCGCCGGCCGCCAGCGAGGTCGTCCGGGCGCACGCCGGCTCGCCCGACCTCACGCTCCGGACCTACGAGGGCCTGTTCCACGAACCGCACAACGAGCCCGAGAGGGACGAGGTCCTGGCCGACGTCGTCGCCTGGCTCGACGCCCACCGCCCCTCCTCCTGACCGCTTGCCGCCGGGCGGGAGGCCGTGCGGCGGGAGCGGGAGTGACCACGGCTACACCGGCGCGACACGCCGCGTCGACCTGCGGCGCGCCGGTTCCGGGGCTGATCTGTGACGGCCGTCACGACGACAATGCACATGACTGCACGTAGCTTTTCGTGTGCGCTCAGCAAACGAGAGAGCGCGGCGCCGGTCCGCCAAACCCTGCCCACCGGTCGCCCTCCAGATCCCAGGGCAGGGGTGGGGGACCCACGACCACGGCGCGCCACGACTCGAGCCGCACGACTCGAGCGGAGGACCGCCTCGGGGTGAAGCCGCGGACCGCGGCCGGGCACCGATCGCCCGAACCCGACAGCTCACCTCGCCGGCGGTGATCGGAGATCACCATGGCCAAGCACCGCGCACCCCGCTACGTCCGCACCAAGAAGGCCCTCGCCAAGGCGCCCGTCGCCGCCGGCGCCACCGTCGTCGGGTTCAGCGTCCTGGGCTCCCCGGCCCAGGCCCTCGCCGCCACCACCCACGACTGGACCGGCGTCGCCGAGTGCGAGTCCGGCGGCGACTGGAGCATCAACACCGGGAACGGCTACTACGGCGGGCTCCAGTTCAGCCAGTCGACCTGGGCCGCACACGGCGGCACGGCGCTCGCACCCCGCGCTGACCTGGCGACTCCCGCCCAGCAGGTCGAGATCGCCGAGAAGGTCCTCGCCGGCCAGGGCATCGGCGCCTGGCCGACCTGCGGCAGTCGCCTGACCGACGGCACCACGGCGGCCGCCGCCGAGACGCCGGGGGCCGCGCCGAGCGCCGCCCCGGCGACCAGCCCGGAGGACGCCGACACCCACGGCCGCCACGCCTCCGGGTCGGGCTACACCGTCGAGCGCGGCGACACGATCGCGACGATCGCCGCCGCCCACGGCCAGTCCTGGCGGGACCTGTACCAGCGCAACGTCGACGTCATCGGCGCCGACCCGGACGTGATCCTCCCGGGACAGGTCCTGCACACCGCCGGCCCGGCGGCCGCTCCCACCGCCGGCCTGGCCGGGAACGCCGCGCCCGCGCCGATGATCGCCCCGCTCGCAGCTGCGGCTCCGGCGGCTGCTGCCGCCCCCGCGGCCACCGCGAGCATCACCAACAGCGCCGGCGAGGTGGCCTCGCAGGTGCAGGCCGCGGCGGACCGGGTGGTCAGCGAGGTCCCCGGCGCCGGCTCGATCACCATCGGCGGCACCCGGGCCAGCGCGACCGACCCGAACGGCCACCCGTCCGGCCTCGCGCTGGACTACATGGTCACGTCCGACGCCGCCCTCGGTGACGCCATCGCCGAGTACCACATCGCCCACTGGGACGAGCTCGGCGTCGAGTACGTCATCTGGCAGCAGCGGATCCTGACCTCGCCCGACGGCGTGTGGAAGGCCATGGCCGACCGCGGCAGCGCGACGGCGAACCACATGGACCACGTGCACGTGAACTACGCCGGCTGAGTCCCCGGCCCGCACGTCGGCGGCCCCCCACCCGTTCCGCGGGTGGGGGGCCGCCGCCGTGCGAGGATCCGTGGGCGACGCCGGCTGGCGCACCGCGGCCCCGTCCGGGGCACCGCCCCGAGCCGATCGGCCCCGCCGCGGGGCCCGGCCCGGGCGTGCGGAGGCCGGGGAGGACGGGGTCCTCCCTCAGAGCAGCTCGTCGAGGTCATCCGGGCCCGGACCGGTGCCGCCGGAGTCGCGCAGCGGCGAGGTGTCGGGCAGGTCGTCCTCCGGCGGCTCGGGCGCCACCGGACCCTCCGAGTACAGGGTGCTCGGGTCCCGCGGGTCCATCTCGCTCATGCCGACCCAGGTGCCCCGGTGAGCCGCGGGGAACCGTCCGCGGACGGACCGACTCGCGCGTGGCGCTCGGTGTCCATGGCCAGACGTCCTAGACATCTGTTGCGGACCTGTTCCGTTCCCCGCATGCTGTCCCCGGCGGGGCCCCGGGGCAGGACCTGGGTGAGCTCCGCCGCCAGCTCCCCGCCGCCCACCGGGCCGCGGGTGCGGACCGGGCGGTAAGCGGTCAGGCGGGACGGTCGAGCAGTTCCTTCAGCGTCCGGTCGACGAAGGCGTTGTCGGCGGCGTTCATCCCGAGGCCGGCGAAGTGCCCCCAGATCGTGTCGATGACCCGGACCTCGCCCTGCTCGATGAACTGCGAGGCCCACTGCTCGTCCTCGGGCGGGAAGTACAGGTCGGTCCGGGCGGGCATGGCCACCAGCGGGCAGCGGATGGAGCGCAGCGCCGCCTCGGTGTCCCCGTCGAAGCCCGGGGTCCGGCCGACGTCGCCGTGCTCCCAGGTCCAGAGCATCGCCAGCAGGTTGTTCGGGTCCCGGTCCTCGTCGAGCCAGAACCCCTCCCAGAACCCCACCAGGAAGTCCTCGAGCGAGGAGTAGCCCATGGTCCGGTACTCGCGCTCCCAGTAGAACGCCTGCGACAGGCCCCACCCGGCGTAGATCCGGGCGAAGGCCCGCATGCCGGCGGTGGGGCGGGCGTCGGGGGAGTACTCGCCGCCCCGGAACGCCGGGTCGAGCGTCAGCGTGGCCCGCAGGCTCTTCAGGAAGACCTGGTTGTGCTCGCTGGTGCGGCTGGAGCCGACGATCGGGGCGGCCCGCTTCACCATCTCGGGGTGGCTGACCGCCCACTGGTAGGTCTGGCCGGCGCCCATGGAGGAGCCGAGCACGAGCTCGATCGACTCGATGCCCCACTGCTGCGTCAGCAGCCGGTGCTGGGCCTCGATCTGGTCGGCGAAGGTGACCGGGGGGAAGTGGGGGCCGTCGAACGGGGGTGGGGTGGTGCTCGGGGAGGTCGACAGGCCGTTGTTGAGCTGGTTCGGGACGACGATGAAGTACCGCTCGGGGTCGCAGGCCAGGCCCGGGCCGATCGACCACTCGTTGGCGTCGTGCCAGGCGCTGAACCAGGTGGGGTGCACGATCACGTTGGACCGGTCGGCGTTCAGGGTCCCGTAGGTCTTGTAGGCCAGCTGCGCGCCCCGCAGCGTCGCACCGCTCTGCAGCGGCAGGTCGCCGAGGTCGAACAGCTCGTGGTCCATCGGAGCCGGCACGGCGGGTTCCTCTCAGCCGGGAGGTCGGCCAGCCTGCTCGCCGGGCTGTGCTCGGCGCAACCCCGAACGCCGGGGTCAGGGGGTCGCGAGCCGCTCCAGCAGCCGGCGCAGGGTGCGCGCCTCGGTCGAGGACAGCGCGGCCAGGCCGTCGCGCTCGGCCTCGGCGATCCGCGGGGCCAGCGACCGGCACAACGCCCGGCCGCGTTCGGCGGCGTGCACGACGACACGGCGACGGTCGGTCGCGTCGACGTTGCGGTAGAGCAGGGAGCGCTCCACCAGCCGGTCCACGATCCGGGTCACGGTGGGCCCGGAGATGCGGGTGCGGCCGCTCAGGTCGCTCATGGACAGCGGGCCGCCCTCGGTCAGGGTGTGCAGCACCCGCCACTGGTCCAGGGTGAGGTCGCTCCCGACGAGGATCTCCTCGACGCGGGAGGTCAGGCCGGAGGTCACCTGCCGTAGCAGGTCGACGTGGGGCAGTGACCCCCCCGACGCCTCCTGCCGCATGCTCGCCTCTCCCTCGCCCGGGACCCTTCCCATGGCCGGGGCCGGTCAGCATAGTGAGGCCCGACTCGGGCCGATTCTCGCAGAGGTCCGGGACGTCCCGCCCCAACGACCACGCACTCCACGCCTGGGGGGATCGATGCGTCGTCGATCCACCGAGGTCGCGCGGGTCGGGCTGGTCGTACCCCTGCAGGGTCCCGCGGGCCTCTTCGGACCGTCCTGCGAGGCGGTCGCCGCGACGGCGGTGCGGAGCATCAACGACGCCGGCGTCCTCGGCCGGCAGCTGGCCGTCGAGGTCATCGACGGAGGCGCGCGCCCGGAGCAGGTGGGCGCCACCGTCGGCCGGTTGATCGATGCCGGGCGGATCGACGCGGTGACCGGCTGGCACATCTCGGCGGTCCGGCACGCCGTGGCCCCCGTGACCGCGGGGCGGATCCCCTACGTCTACACCTCCCTGTACGAGGGCGGGGAGTCCCGGCCCGGCGTCTTCTGCTCCGGTGAGACGCCCGCGCGGCAGATCGCCCCCGCCCTGCAGTGGCTGCGCGACGTGTGCGGCGTGCGGCGGTGGTTCGTGGTGGGCGACGACTACGTCTGGCCCCGTGCCTCGGTCGAGGTCACCCGGCAGTTCGCCCGGCGACTGGACCTGCAGCTGGTCGGGACCGCGTACGTGCCGCTGGGGACCGACGACTTCCGCGGCGTCGTCGAGCGCATCCGCGCCAGTGACACCCAGGGGGTGCTGCTGTACCTGGTCGGGCAGGACGCGGTCCAGTTCAACCGCGTGTTCGCCGAGCACGGGCTGCAGGACGGGCTGATCCGCTTCACCCCGCTCATGGAGGAGAACATGCTCCTGGCCAGCGGGGCGGAGGCGACGAGGAACCTCTTCGTCTGCGCGTCCTACTTCCGGTCGCTGGCCACGCCGTCGGCGCTGGAGTTCTGCGGCGACTACGTCGACCAGCACGGCCCCGACGCGCCACCCCTGAACAACGCCGCGGAGTCCTGCTGCGAGGGGCTCATGGCCCTGGCGGCCCTCGCCCGGCGGGCCGGCAGCCTCGACGTCCACCGGATGGTCGCCGTCGCCGACGGGCTCGGGTACGACGGGCCGCGCGGCCCGGTGTCCTTCGCCGGCAACCACCTCCAGCAGCGGGTCCACCTCGCCGTGGCCGACGGCTACGACTTCGACGTCCTCGCCACGCTGTAGTGGAGGTCGTGCCCCCGGCACCTCTTGACACTTCCTTTCACCTGAATAAGTTGCACCTGAAAGGAAGTGAGGAGCCATGGCCACGTACGTGTTCCGGTGCCCCGACTGCACGGTGTTCGAGGTGGTGATCCCGATGTCCGCGCTGCGCCCCACGCACCCCTGCCCCACGTGCGCGGGGGAGTCCCGCCGGGTGTGGACCGCGCCCGCGCTGGCGACGACACCCGGCGCACTCCACCGCGCCGTCGCGGCCGCCGACGCGAGCGCCGAGGCGCCGCAGGTGGTCCGGTCGATCCCCGCCGGCAGGCCGCGGCCGCGGAGCCGCCGCTGGAGTCCCGTCACCGGCGCCGCCCCCGTCAACGCGGCACACCGCCCCGCGGGCCCGCACCCCGCACTGCCGCGCTGGTGACCCGTGGGCGCCGTCGGCCTGCTCTACGTCGGTGCCGTGCTGGTGGTCAACGGCGTCATGCTGCTGGGGCACGTGAGCCCAGCCGGTGCCGCACCGCTGAACCTCTTCGTCGGTGGGCTCCAGGTGGTCACGCCGACCTACCTCATCATCGCCGCGGACGGCGACCAGGCGCAGATCGCGCTCGCCGCCGGGCTTTACTACTTCGGCTTCACCTACCTGTGGGTGGGGATCAACGGCATCGCCGGCTGGCCGGGCGAGGGGCTCGGCTGGTTCTCCCTGGTCGTGGCCGCTGCCGCCGTGGGGTTCGCCGCCCACTCCTGGCTGGTGGTGGGTGACCGGACCTTCGCCGTCATCTGGCTGCTGTGGGCGGTCCTGTGGTTCGGCTTCTTCCTGCTGCTGGCCCGGCACGAGGACCACCTCACCGGCGCGGTCGGCGTCCTGGCCCTGGGCGAGGGGCTGCTCACGGCCGCCGTCCCGGCCTTCCTGATCATCACCGGCTGGTGGAGCGAGTCGCTCACCACCGCCCTCGTCGTCGCCGTCCTCGGGGTGCTCCTGCTCGCCGTCAGCGTCCCGCTCGGCCGGACCCTGTCCGTCCCCGCTCCGCCCGCCCCCACCCAGCCCGGTGCCGCACCGGGCGCCCAGTGAGAGGAAACCGCCATGCCCGAGGTCGTGTTCACCGTCGACCAGAGCCGGTCCATGCGGGACCAGGCCGTCCCCGGCCACAACCGCTGGCACCCGGACATCCCGCCGGCGGTCACCGTCCGTCCGGGGCAGGACTTCCGGGTGGAGTGCCGGGAGTGGACCGACGGCCAGATCGGCAACAACGACTCGGCCAACGACGTGCGGGACGTCGACCTCTCCCACGCCCACATGCTCTCCGGGCCGATCGCCGTGGAGGGGGCCGAGCCGGGTGACCTCCTGGTCGTGGACATCCTCGACCTCGGGCCGGTGCCGCAGACCCAGGGCCCCAACTGCGGGGAGGGCTGGGGGTACTCCGGCATCTTCGCCAAGGTCAACGGCGGGGGCTTCCTCACCGACTACTTCCCGGACGCCTACAAGGCCATCTGGGACTTCCGCGGGCAGAAGTGCACGTCCCGCCACGTCCCCGGGGTCGAGTACACCGGCATCACCCACCCCGGCCTGTTCGGGACCGCGCCGTCGGCGGACCTGCTGGCCCGCTGGAACGCCCGCGAGCGGGCGCTGATCGCCACCGATCCCGACCGGGTCCCGCCGCTCGGGCTGCCGCCGCTGCCGGACAACGTCCTGGGCGGCACGGCCACCGGCGACCTGCTCGAGGCGATCGGGCGGGACGGCGCCCGCACCGTGCCGGCGCGGGAGAACGGCGGCAACCACGACATCAAGAACTTCACCCGCGGCAGCCGGGTCTTCTACCCGGTGTACGTCGACGGCGGGCTGCTCTCCGGCGGGGACCTCCACTTCAGCCAGGGGGACGGCGAGATCAACTTCTGCGGCGCCATCGAGATGGGCGGCTTCATCGACTTCTCCGTCGACCTCATCAAGGGCGGCATGGAGACCTACGGCGTCACCACGAACCCGATCTTCATGCCCGGCCGGGTCGAGCCGCGCTACTCGGAGTTCCTGACGTTCATCGGTGTCTCGGTCGACCACCGCGACGACACGAACGTCTACATGGACGCGACGCTGGCCTACCGCAACGCCTGCCTGAACGCCATCCGCTACCTGGAGAAGTGGGGCTACACCGGCGAGCAGGCCTACCTCATCCTCGGCACCTCGCCGATCGAGGGCCGGATCGGCGGTGTGGTGGACATCCCCAACGCCTGCTGCTCGGTGTTCCTGCCGACGGAGATCTTCGACGAGGACATCCGGCCCGGCGGCCGGGGCCCGCAGCGCAGGGACCGCGGGCAGGTCTGCGTCACCTCCTGACCGGGGTGCTGCGGCCGGGCGCGGGTGGACGACGGTCCGCCCGCGCCGCCGCGCCGTGACCCGGGTCCCCGCGGGCGGGCCGGGAGCCGTCCGCCTGGTTGCCGCCGGCGTGGTGGCCAACCTCGCGGTCGGGACGCTGTTCGCCTGGAGCCTCGTGGCGCCCCGGGTGGTGGCCGACGTCGGGGCGCCGCCGGGGAGCGGCCCGGCGGTGTTCGCCCTCGCCCTCGGGGTGTTCACCGTCGTCCTGCTCGGTGTGGGGCGCCTGCTGGCGCGGCTGGGACCGCGCCGGCTGCTCGTCGCGGCCGCCCTCGCCGCCGGGGCGGGGTTGGGGCTGACCGCCGCGGGGGAGGAGCCCGGGACGCCGTGGCTGGGGATCGGCCTGCTGTTCGGCGCGGCCAACGGGTCGGCCTACGGCGTCGCGGTCGCCCTCGCCGCCCGGGTCCCCGCTGCCCGCCGGGGCACGGCCAGCGGTCTGGTGGTCGGCGCGTACGCGGCCGGGCCGGTGGTGCTCGGCCTGGTGTCCCCGCACGTCCTGCCGGCGGTCGGCTGGCGGGCCTGCCTGGCCGTCCTCGCCGTGCTCGTCGCCGGTCTGGTGGGCCTCGCCGCAGCCCTCGCCCCCAGCGATGCGGGGGACCGGCAGCGCCACGAGCGCGTCGAGGAGCCGGTGCCCTGGACGACGGCGGGAGCCCTGTGGGTCCTCTTCGCCGGGGGTGCCGCGCCCGGTCTGGTCGTCTTCGCCGCCGCCGCGCCCCTGGCCGCCGCCCGGGGCCTGGGGCCCGGAGCCGTGGGAGCGGCCGTCTCCCTGCTGGCCGCCGGCAACCTGGCCGGCCGGCTGGGTGCCGGGTGGTGGTCGGACCGCGTCGGACGCCTCCCCGCCCTGGCGACCGCGCTCGCGGCCACCGCCGTCGCGGTCGCCGGGCTGGCCGTGGAGGCCGCACCCGGCGTCGTCCTGACCGGCCTGCTCGTCGTCGGGCTGGCGTACGGCGCGGTCTCCGCGCTGGTCCCGGCGGCGACGGCGGACCGCGTCGGCGTCCGCGCCTTCCCGACGGTGTACGGCCGGGTCTTCACCGCGTGGGGGTGTGCAGGCCTGCTCGCGCCCCTCCTCGGTGGGCGGCTGACCGACGCCGGCGGTCCGCAGGCCGCACTGCTCTGGCTCACCGTCCCGCTCGCCCTCGCGGCGGCCGCGCTGGCCGTCCTCGCCCGGAGGTGAGCCCTACACCCTCCGGCCGTCGATGAGGAGGTGCGCGACGCGCATCACCTCACGAAAAGAGGTCCGCGGATTGTCACAGTTGGATAACGCCGTTACGGTCGAGGGGTCCGATCGGTCGTTCCGCCTCCCAACGGGGGGCCCGAGCGGACGCCGCCGAGTCGCCTTCCGGGGCGAGCCGGGGACCCACCGCAGTACTGGGGTGAATCCCGCTCCTGGACGCACGTCCGGGGCCGGGTAGGGCTGCTTCCCGCCCGAACCCGTCAGCTAACCCGGTAGGCGGCAGTCGGAAGAACGGAGAGCCGCCGGATGGCGTGCGCCTGCCCCGCTGCACCACCCCGCCGGCTCCGGTCCCGGGGGCGCTCCCGCACCTGACCGCCCGCGGCCGTCCGCGGCGGACGTCGCCCGCGCAGGCCCACCGGACCCCCGAGCACCCCGGCTCGACCGGCACCCCGCCGTCCCCCTCCGGTGCGCCCGCCCCGGCGCTCGCCGCACGGCCGCGGCCCCCTGCCGTCCGCACGCCTCCGCAGACCCGCGCGCCCGCGCGCGCCGCTGCGCCCGCACCCCGGAGGACCCCATCCCCATGGACCCCCGCACCACCAGCTCTGGCCGCCTCTCCTCTCGCCGCCCCGCCCGCGCACGCCGCCGCCCCGCCCTGTACCTGGGGGTGGCCACCGCCGGCGCCGTCCTGGCCGGCGTCGTCGTCGGCCCCGAGCCGGCCGCGCAGGCCGAGGCCGCACCGCCGGAGACCGTCAGCGTCGCCCGGGAGCTCGGGCTGACCGCCGGCTCCGGCCCCGTCGACGTCGCCACCGAGCTGCAGCCGCTGCAGGACCTCGCCGCCACCCGCAGCACCCGCGAGGCCGCCGAGACCGCCGCCCAGCAGGTCCAGGCCGCCGCCGACCAGGCGGTGCTCGACCGGCAGCGGGCCGAGGCCGAGGCCGCCGCGAAGGCGAAGGCCGAGGCGGAGGCCGCTGCGAAGGCGGAGGCCGCGGCGGCCGCGCAGGCCGCCGCCGCTCCCGCCCCGGCGCAGGCGGGTGCGGCAGCTCCCGCGGCGGCCGCGCCCCGGGCCTCGGCCGCCGCGGCCGGCACGGTCGCGCGCATCAGCAACACCGCCGGTCCCGTCGCCGCGGTGGTGCAGGCCGCGGCGAACCGGGTGGTCAGCAACGTGCCCGGCGCCGGCTCGATCACCCTGGGCGGCACCCGCCCGAGCGCGGCCGACCCGGGCGGCCACCCGTCCGGCCTGGCGCTGGACTACATGGTGCTGTCCGACGCCGCCCTCGGGGACGCGATCGTCGAGTACCACATCGCCCACTGGGACGAGCTCGGCGTCGACTACGTCATCTGGCAGCAGCGGATGCTGTCCTCGCCGAACGGCTCCTGGAAGGCGATGGCGGACCGCGGTGGCGCGACGGCGAACCACATGGACCACCCGCACGTGAACTACCGGGGCTGACCTGCGGTTGCCCGCGGCGCCGGCGGGGCAGGACGGCACGATGGGCACCAGCTCCTCCCGTCCCGTCCCGCCGACCCTCGTCGACGCCAACCGGCTGTGGGTCGACTCGCGCGTCCGTGCGCTGGTCCAGCGCCGCGTCGAGGCGCCGGTCCTGCTCCGGCTGGGCGGGCCGGTGCCCGGCGGCCGGGTCCTGGAGCTCGGCACCGGGCGGCGCGGCACCGGGCTGCGCCTGGCGCTCGAGATCTTCGGCGCCGCACACGCCGACGGCGTCGAGCGGTACGAGACGAGCGTCGCGGCGTGCCGGGAGGCGGTCCGGGACCTGAGCGGCCGGGTCGACGTGCAGCGCGGCGACGCGACGGCGCTGACCGCGCAGGACGGGGCCTACGACGCGGTCTTCGGCTACCACGTCCTGCACCACGCCGACGCCTGGCGGGACGTCGTCCGGGAGGCGGCGCGGGTGCTGCGGCCCGGCGGGCGCCTCTACTCGTGCGAGATGACCGCGCGCTTCGTCGACAGCCGCCCGCTGCGGGCGGTCTCCCGCCACCCCGCCGACGGCGACCGGCCCACCCCGGACGGCCTGGCCGCCGCGTGCCGGGCGGCGGGGCTGACCGTGACCGCGCAGGACACCCGGCTCGCCGGCTGCTGGACGGCGCTCGTCGCGACCCGGCCCTGAGCCGGCCGCCCGCCGGGCGTCAGAAGAGCGGGGCGACCGTCCGCTCGGTGTCGTGCTCGGCGATGAACGCGCGGATGACCGGGTAGATCTCGGCCTCCCAGCGCGAGCCGGCGAACACGCCGTAGTGACCCACGCCCGGCTGCAGGTGGTGCCGCCGCCGCTCGGGTGCGAGCCCGGTGCACAGCGCGTGCGCCGCCTCGGTCTGCCCGGGCGAGCACATGTCGTCCTGGGCGCCCTCGACGGTGAGCAGCGCGGTCTCCTCGATGAGCGAGGGGTCCACGCGCCGGCCGCGCCAGGTCAGGACGCCGCGGGGCAGGTCGTGCCCCATGAAGACGCGCTCCAGCGTCTCCAGGTAGAACTCCGCGGGCACGTCCATGACCGCGCCGTACTCGTCGTAGAAGGCGCGGGTGGCGGCCGCGGTCGCCTCGTCGCCGGCCACCATGGCCCGGTACATCCCCAGGTGGGCGCCGAGGTGCCGGCGCGGGTTCATCGACATGAAGGCCGTGAGCTGGGCGACCCCGGGGTAGACCCGCCGTCCGGCGCCCGGGTACCGTGCCGGGACGGTCGTGGTCAGCAGCCGCTCGTACCGGGACAGCGGGATGCGGCCGGCGCCGGCGTTGACCCGGTTGGGGTTGACCCGGGTGTCGATCGGGCCGGCGATCAGCGTGAGGCTGCGCGGCTGGGCGGGGTCGTCGTCGGCGGCCAGCAGGGCGACGGCGGCGAGCACGAGCGGCGCGGGCTGGCACACGGCCAGCACGTGGGTGTCGCGGCCCAGGTGCCGCACCGCCCCCAGGACGTGGTCGACGTACTCGTCGAGCCCGAAGCGGCCGGCGCTCACCGGGACCTCGCGGGCGTTGTGCCAGTCGACGACGAACACGTCGTGGTCGGCCAGCAGGGTGCGCACCGTGGGGCGCAGCAGCGTGGCGAAGTGCCCGGAGATCGGCCCCACCACCAGCACCTGCGGCTGGCCGGCGACGTCGGGCTTGGAGAAGTGCAGGACGTCGGCGAACGGCGTCGACAACACCGGCTCCACGACCACCTCGGCGGCCCGCCCGTCGACGTCCACCGCGTCGATGCCCCAGTCGGGACGGACGTGCGTGGGGCGCGCGTCGGCGACCACCCGGCAGGCCGCCCGCAGCCGACGGGTGCCGGGCAGCCCGGCCAGCGGCGCGGGCAGCGACTCCAGGGCACGCGCGGTCAGCGCCGACGTCGTCCGGGCCGGAGCGGTCAGCCGCCGCTGCCACTCGTACGCGGTGTAGAGCACGGGTGTCCGCCCTTCGGAGCTCCTGCTGTGTGGCCGACGCCACACCCTGCCGACGCTAACCGACGGTCCCGGGGAGGGCCCGTCGGGACGCGCGGGCGCCGGTCAGCCGGCGAGGTCCGCGTACGCCGTGCGCAGCTCGCGCTTGAGGATCTTGCCGCTGGCGTTCTTCGGCAGGCCGTCGGCGACGGCCACGTACCGGGGCGTCTTGTAGCCGGCGAGCCGCTCACGGCAGAAGGCCACGAGCTGGTCGGGGTCGACCGGCTGCCCGTCCCGGGGGACGACGACCGCGGCGACGGCCTCTATCCAGCGCGGGTGGGGGATGCCGAAGACGGCGACCTCCGCGACGGCGGGGTGCTGGTAGAGGACCTCCTCCACCTCGCGGCTGGCCACGTTCTCCCCTCCGGTCTTGATCACGTCCTTCTTGCGGTCGACGATCGTGATGTAGCCGTCCTCGTCGGCCACGCCGAGGTCGCCGCTGTGGAACCAGCCGTTGCGGAACGCCTCGGCCGTCTTCTCCGGGTCGTTCCAGTAGCCGGCGGTGGCGTGCGGGCTGCGGTGCACGATCTCGCCCTCGACACCCGGGCCCACCGGGTCGTCGGCGTCGTCGACGATCCGGGTCTCGCTGTTGACGACCGCCGTGCCGGCGGACCCCGGCTTGCGCAGCTGGTCCTCGGGGGAGAGCACGAGGGCCACCGCGGACATCTCGGTCTGGCCGTAGAAGTTGAACAGCGCCATGTCCGGCAGCCGGCGGCGGAGCTCCTCGACGATGGAGACCGGCATGATCGACGCGCCGTAGTAGCCGGTGACCAGGGACGAGAGGTCGCGGCGGTCGAAGTCGGGGTGCCGCAGCAGCCCGATCCACACCGTCGGCGGGCAGAACAGGCTGGTGATCCGCTCCCGCTCGACGGTCTCGAGCACGGTGGCCGGGTCCGGCCCGTCCAGGACGACGTTCGTCCCGCCCAGGTAGAGGTTCGGCATCAGGAAGCAGTGCTGGGCGGCGACGTGGAACAGCGGCAGCGCGTGCAGGGCGACGTCCCCCGCGGTGTAGCGCCCGTCGACGATGCAGCTGACGTACTGAGCGATGAGGCTGCGGCTGGTCATCATCACGCCCTTGGGCCGCGACTCGGTGCCGCTGGTGTACATCAGCTGGAGCACGTCGTCGTCGGCGACGTCCACCTGCGGTGCGGTGGCGTCGGGGTGCGCGGTCCAGGTCTCGACCGCCTCCCAGCCCTCCGGGAGGCTCCCGCCGGCGCCGCCCAGGACGCCGCGGACCCGGACGGACTGCGCGCGCCCGGCCTGCTCGATGGCCTCCTGCGCCACCGGCAGCAGCGCGGACTCGGCGACGACGCCGATGGCCGCGGCGTGCTCGAGGATGTAGGCCACCTCGCTGGCCCGGAGCATGAAGTTCACCGGGACGGCGATCGCACCCAGCCGCGCCAGCGCGAAGGTCAGCACCACGTACCCGTCGTCGTTGTGGGACAGCAGCGCGCCCCGGTCGCCCTTGGACACGCCCCGTTCGGCCAGGGCGTTGGCGGTGCGGTCGGCCGCCGCGTCCAGCTCGGCGTAGGTGTGGGAGCGGTCCCGGAAGCGCAGGGCGGTCCTGCCCGGCACCCGGGCCGCGGAGCGGCGCAGCAGGTCGCCGAGGGCGTGCCGGCGGGCGCGGGCGATCGTCGTGGTCAGCGCGTCGTCGAACACGGGGGCCTCCCGGTGGCCGGCAGCGGTCGGGGTCGGTGGAGCCCGGGTCGGTGAACCGGACTGCACACGAGTACCACGGGATGCCGGGGACGGGCCCCGGTGCTACCGCCCGGACTGCGCGCCGACCGGCTCGACGGAGGCGCCGGCGTCCTGGTCGCACAGGAAGTCCTCGACCAGCGCGCAGCTCTGCTGGGGGTCCTCGAGCAGGAACAGGTGGCCGCCGTCGACCATCTCCAGCCGGGCGTGCGGCAGGGCGGCCGCGAGGATGTCGGCGTTCCGCGGCCGCGCGAGCGGGTCCCGCCGCGCGCCGATGACCAGGGTCGGGTGGTCGAGCTGGCGCAGCCACCACCGGCTCGACCAGCCGGAGATGGCGTGGAGCTGCTGCGTGTAGCCGACGATGCTGGGTGGCCGGTGCAGCCGGGCCCGGCCGTGGAGCGAGTCGGCGGCTGCCCGCGGGCCGGTGCCGAACACCAGTGGCGCGGTCAGCCGCAGGTAGGTGCGCGAGTAGTAGCGCGCCGGCGAGCTCATCAGCGCCAGGACCCAGGGCCACGGGGGCTGACCGCCCACGCCCGGCGTCGTGGCGGCGAGCACCAGCGCCCGCACGCGCTCCGGCGCCTGGTGGGCCAGCTGCTGGGCCAGCGCGCCGCCCCACGAGTAGCCCAGGACGTCGACCCGGTCGAGCCCCAGGGCGTCGAGCACCTGCGTCACCAGGTGCGCGTAGCCGCGCATCCTCAAGCCCACCCGCAGCGCGGGGGACCCGCCCGTCCCGGGCACGTCCAGCATGACCAGCCGGCGCCGGGTCAGGTGGCGCGCGGCGGGCTCCCACATCTCGATGTTGGCGCCGATGCCGGTGAGCAGCAGCAGCGGCGGACCCTCACCGGCGACCGCGACCCGCACCGTGGCCGAGTCCGTGCGCACCGTCGAGTAGACGGGGGACCATGCCGTGCTGGCTGCGCCTGCGCCGTCCCGGGACACCCGGGGGACGATACGCAGCGTCTCCGGGAGCCGCTCGGCGCGCCCGTCCGGCCGGGCCGGGTCAGAGGACGCCGGCGACCCGGGCCGCGTGGACGGCCGCGGTGCGGTTGTGCACCCCGAGCCGGCGCATGGCCGAGCGCAGGTAGGCCTTGACCGTCTCCGGGGTCAGGCCGAGCCGGGCGGCGATCTCCAGGTTGCTGGCGCCGACCGCCACCAGGCGCAGCGCGTCGAGCTCCCGGGGCGCGAGCAGGGCGGTGCCTCCCGGTGCGGACCCGACCAGCCCCCGCTGGATGCGCAGCAGCCGGGCGCGCAGGGCCGGGTCGGTCGTCTCCCGGATCACCGCGGCGAGCTCCTCCAGCGCGACCGACGAGGCCGACGGCAGCTCCGGCGGCGGGGCCGTCACGTCCCGGCCGAGCTGCTCGGCGACGACGGCGGCGGTGCGCAGGGTGCGGTCGCCGATCGGCCGGCTGTCCCGCACCGCGCCGTAGAGCACCGCCCGCACCGACCCGCCGAGGACCACCGGGACGGCGAGGACCGAGGTGATCCGCTCCTGCTCGACCACGATCCGGTCGTAGGTGTGCGTGATGGTGGTCGTGGTGGCGTAGTCGTCGACCCGGCGGGCGACGCCCTGCTGCAGCACCGAGCCGCCCAGGCCCAGGCCGGGCGCGACGACCAGTCCGCGCAGCGCGTCGCCGTGGGTGCCCGACAGCCGGCCGATCACCAGCCGGTCGCCGTGCGGTGTGCGCCGGGTGGTGCCGCCGAAGACCACCGGGACGCCGGTCAGCTGCTGCAGCCGCCGCAACCGCTCGGGCAGCATCCGGTCGATCGCCGCCGTCGCCGTCGCGCCGTCGTCCACCCGGGCCTCCGTCCGTCGTCCCCGTGCCGGCGGCGAGTGTCGCAGGCTGCCGATACCCCCGTACGGAGGTGGTGACCTGCGCCACCATGGACGACGCTGGGCGCGCTCCGCCACGCAGAGGGAGGACCCCGATGGACGTCGCCGAGGCCTACCGGGCCAGCCGGGACCAGCTGCTGGCGCTGCGCGGCCGGCACGAGACGGCGGTCGCCGAGTTCCGCTGGCCCGAGCTGGGGGAGCGGTTCAACTGGGCGGTCGACTGGTTCGACGCCGTCGCGCGGGGCAACGACCGCCCCGCCCTGGTCCTCGTCGCCGAGGACGGGACGACGACGCGGCGCTCCTTCGACGAGATGGCGCGGCGCTCCGACCAGCTGGCCGCCTGGCTGGCCGGCCGCGGCGTGCGCAGGGGCGACCCGGTGCTGCTCATGCTCGGCAACCAGGTCGAGCTGTGGGACTCGATGCTGGCCGTCATGAAGCTCGGCGCGGTGATCATGCCGACCACCACGGCGGTCGGCCCCGCCGACCTGGTCGACCGGATCACCCGCGGCGGGGCGCGGCACGTCGTCTGCAACGCCGTCGACGTCGGGAAGTTCGACCAGGTCCCCGGCGACTACACGCGGATCAGCGTGGGGCCGGCCGAGGGCTGGGCCGACCTGCGGGCGGCCGCCGACCTCGAGCACGCGCCGGTCGGGCACCCGGGGACCGCGCCCGGCGACCCGCTGCTGCTGTACTTCACCTCGGGGACGACGTCGCGGCCCAAGCTGGTCGAGCACACCCAGGTCTCCTACCCGGTCGGGCACCTGTCGACGGTGTACTGGCTGGGCCTGCAGCCCGGCGACGTGCACCTCAACATCTCCTCGCCCGGCTGGGCCAAGCACGCCTGGTCCTGCTTCTTCGCCCCGTGGATCGCCGAGGCGACGGTCGTCGTGCACGACTACCGCCGCTTCGACCCGACCACGCTGCTGGGGTTGATCCGCGAGCACGGCGTGACCACCTTCTGCGCACCCCCCACGGTGTGGCGGATGCTCGTCAACGCCGACCTCTCCGGCGGGCCCGGCGCGCTGCGGGAGGTCCTCGCCGCCGGCGAGCCGCTCAACCCCGAGGTCATCGAGCAGGTCCGCCGTGCCTGGGGGCTGACCGTCCGCGACGGCTACGGCCAGACCGAGACGACCGCGCAGGTCGGCAACACCCCCGGCTCGGAGGTTCGCCCCGGCTCCATGGGGCGCCCGCTGCCCGGAGTGCCGGTGGCGCTGGTCGACCCGGTCAGCGGCCGTCGCGTCGAGGGGCCCGGGGAGGGGGAGATCTGCCTGGACCTCTCGCAGCACCCGCTCCCGCTGATGACCGGCTACCAGGGCGACCCGGACCGCGACGCCGAGGCCAAGGCCGGCGGCTACTACCACACCGGGGACGTCGCCAGCGTCGACGCCGACGGCTACATCACCTACATCGGGCGCACCGACGACGTCTTCAAGGCCAGCGACTACAAGATCAGCCCGTTCGAGCTGGAGTCGGTGCTCATCGAGCACCCGGCCGTCGCCGAGGCCGCCGTCGTCCCCGCGCCCGACGCCCTGCGCCTGGCCGTGCCCAAGGCCTACGTCACGCTGGCACCGGGGCACGAGCCGACCGAGGAGACGGCGCTGTCGGTGCTGCGGTACGCGCGCGAGCGGCTCAACCCCTACCAGCGGGTGCGGCGCATCGAGTTCGCGGAGCTGCCCAAGACCATCTCGGGGAAGATCCGGCGGGTGGAGCTGCGCGCCCGCGAGGAGGAGCTGGCCACCGCCGACACGCGCTCGGGCGTCGAGTGGCGCGACGACCAGTTCCCCGAGCTCAAGAGCTGAACCGACCCGGGAGGGACCCGCTGTGACCGTCGACCGCCTGCTGCCCGGCGAGGAGGCCGAGGACCTGCTCGCCCTCGTCCGCGAGGTCGCGGACAAGGAGCTGGCGACCCGCGTGGACGAGCACGAGCGGGCCGAGACCTATCCCGAGGGGCTGTTCGCGACCCTCGGGGGGCTCGGCCTGCTCGGCCTGCCCTACCCCGAGGAGATCGGCGGGGGAGGGCAGCCCTACGAGGTCTACCTGCAGGTGCTGGAGGAGCTCGGCGCGCGGTGGGCGGCCGTGGCCGTGGCCGTGTCGGTGCACGGGCTGTCCTGCCACCCGCTGGCCACCTTCGGCACCCCGGAGCAGCGGGAGCGCTGGCTGCCCCGGATGCTCGCCGGTGAGCTCGTCGGCGGCTACTCGCTGTCCGAGCCGCAGGCCGGGTCGGACGCCGCGGCGCTGGCCTGCCGGGCGGAGCGGACCGAGGGCGGGTACCGGGTGACCGGCACCAAGTCGTGGATCACCCACGGCGGGAAGGCCGACTTCTACGCGCTGTTCGCGCGCACCGGCGAGGGCTCCCGCGGGATCTCCTGCTTCCTGGCCCCCGGGCAGGTCGACGGCCTGTCCTTCGGCCGGCCGGAGGAGAAGATGGGCCTGCACGCCATCCCGACCACGATGGCCAACTGGGACGGCGCGCTGCTCGAGGCCGACCGGCTCATCGGGGCCGAGGGGCAGGGGCTGCCGATCGCGTTCTCCGCGCTGGACTCCGGGCGGCTGGGCATCGCCGCGGTCGCCACCGGCCTGGCGCAGGCGGCCCTGGACACGGCGGTCGACTACGCGCACCAGCGCAGCACCTTCGGCCGCAGGATCATCGACCACCAGGGGCTGGGCTTCCTGCTGGCCGACATGGCCGCCGCCGTCGACGCCGCGCGGGCCACCTACCTCGACGCCGCCCGCCGCCGCGACGCCGGGCGCCCGTACAGCCGGCAGGCGTCGGTGGCCAAGCTGGTGACCACCGACGCGGCGATGCGGGTGACCACCGACGCCGTCCAGGTGCTCGGCGGCTACGGCTACACCCGCGACTTCCCGGTCGAGCGGTACATGCGCGAGGCCAAGGTCATGCAGATCTTCGAGGGCACCAACCAGATCCAGCGCCTCGTGATCAGCCGCCAGCTCGCCCGCTGACCGCCCGGCCGGCTCCGGACTCGCCGGGGAGCGCCCGGACCGGCCGTCCAGGCATGGACACCGGCGGCCCCGAGGACCACGGTGGTGGTCCTCGGCCGACCCGGAGAGGGGCCTCCGCCATGGACACCGCACCGCAGGCGACCGCGACCGACTCCGGCCGGCACCCGGTCGTCGTCCCGCTCCGGGACCTCGACGCGGGCGACCTGGCCCAGGCCGGCGGCAAGGCCGCCAACCTCGGCGAGCTGATCGGCGCCGGCTTCCCGGTGCCCGACGGCTTCTGCGTGACCACGGACGCCTACGCCGAACTGGCGGAGGCCGCCGGGCTCGCCGACCTGCTCGACGACCCCGCGGCCGACCTCGCCCGGACGGCCCGGGAACGGATCCTGGCCGCCCCCGTGCCCGCGCACGTGGCCGAGGCCGTCGCGGCCGCGTACGCGGAGCTGGGGGAGTCGGTCCCGGTGGCCGTCAGGTCCTCGGCCACGGCCGAGGACCTGCCCTTCGCCAGCTTCGCCGGACAGCAGGACACCTACCTCGACGTCGTCGGGACCGACGCCGTCCTCGACGCGGTGCACCGGTGCTGGGCCTCGCTGTGGACCGACCGCGCCGTCGTGTACCGGGCGCGCAATGGCATCGACTCCGCGACGACCCGGCTGGCCGTCGTGGTGCAGCGGATGGTCCCGGCGTCGGTGGCGGGCGTCATGTTCACGGCCAACCCGGTGACCGGGCGGCGGACCGAGACGGTCGTCGACGCCGCGCCCGGCCTCGGGGAGGCGGTGGTCAGCGGCTCGGTCGACCCGGACCACGTCGTGCTGGACAGCGGCACCGGCACCGTGCTGGAGCGGCGGCCGGGCGGGGGCCGGGAGGCGTGCCTGACCGACGGGCAGCTGCGGGAGCTGGTCCGGCTCGGCGCGCGGGTGCAGGAGCACTACGGGCGGCCGCAGGACACCGAGTGGGCCATCGACGCGGACGGCACGCTGTGGCTCACCCAGGCCCGCCCCGTGACGACGCTGTTCCCGGTCCCGCAGGCCGGCACGGCCGACGGCGGCCTGCGGGTCTGGTTCTGCGCCAGTCTCGCCCAGGGCCTGACCCGGCCGCTGACCCCGATGGGGATCTCGGTGTTCCAGGTGGTCGGGGGATCGGTCCAGCGCCTCGCCGGCCGTCCGCCGGCCGATCCGGTGGCCGGCTCACCGCGCGTGCGCGCCGCCGCGGGGCGGCTGTTCTTCGACGTCACGCCGATCGTGCGCAGCACGGCCGGGCGGGCGGTCTTCCCCCGGCTGCTCGACGTCATGGAGGCGCGGTCGGCCGTCGTCCTGCGGGCTCTGTTCGACGACCCGCGGCTGTCGCTCGTGCACCGGTCGTGGTTGCCGGTGGTGCGGCGGCTGGCCCGGGTGGCGGCGCGGTACGGCGTCCCGCTGCAGGTGGTGCAGGCGCTGGTCCGGCCCGCGGCCGCCCGCCGCCGGGTGGACCGCGTCGGGGCGCGGCTGCGGGCCCGGCGCCTCCCGGGGGACGACGCACCCGCGGACGAGCGGCTCGACGCCGTCCTCGGCCTGCTGGGGAACGCGGTGCCCACGGTCGTGCCCCGGGTGCTGCCTCCGGTCGCCGCCGGGTTCGCGGCGTTCGGGCTGGCCGCGAGGCTGCTCGGGGACACCGCGCAGCCCGGGGACCTCGGGACGGTGCTGCGCGGGCTGCCGCACAACGTCACGACGGAGATGGACCTCGAGCTGTGGCGGCTGGCGACCGCGGTGCGCGCGGACGAGCCGAGCGCGGCTGCGCTGCGGGACGGGACGCCGGCCGCGCTCGCCGAGCGGTACCGGTCCGACGCGCTGCCCGCCGTCCTGCAGCGCGGGCTGCGGCTCTTCCTGGCTCGCTACGGGATCCGGGCCGTGGCCGAGATCGACGTCGGCGTGCCCCGCTGGGCGGAGGACCCGGCCCACCTGCTCGGCGTGCTCGGCAACTACCTGCTGCTCGACGACCCGGATCGCGCGCCGGACGGCGTGTTCGCCCGGTCCGTAGCGGAGGCCGAGGACGTGGTGGCGACGTTGACCGCCCGCGCCCGGCTGCGGGGGCGGGCGCGCGGTGCCGTCGTCGGCTTCGCGCTCGACCGGACCCGGCAGCTGGCGGGCCTGCGCGAGCTGCCGAAGTACGACCTCGTGCTGGTGCTGGACCGGGTGCGCGCCCTGCTGGCGTCGATCGGTGCGGACCTCGCCTCGCGCGGGGTGCTCGCCCGGGCGGACGACGTGTTCCTCCTGGACCTGGCGGAGGTGCGGGTCGCGCTCGGCGACGGCCGGTCGCTGCAGGACGTGGTCACCGAGCGGCGGGAGTCCTACGAGCGGGAGATGGGGCGGCGGCACGTGCCGCGGGTCCTGCTGAGCGACGGCACCGAGCCCGAGGCGGTGTCGGCCGGCCCAGCGGTGGCCGACGGTGCCCTCCTGGGCACCGCGGCGTCCGCGGGGACGGTGACCGGCCGGGCGCGCGTGGTGCTGGAGCCGACCGGGGCGCAGCTGCAGCCCGGCGAGGTGCTCGTCGCGCCGTCCACCGACCCCGGGTGGACGCCGCTGTTCCTCACCGCCGGCGGGCTGGTCATGGAGATGGGCGGGGCCAACTCCCACGGGGCCGTCGTCGCCCGCGAGTACGGCATCCCGGCGGTGGTCGGCGTTCCCGGTGCGACGAGCCGCGTGGAGACCGGCCAGGAGGTCACCGTGGACGGCACGCGCGGCGTGGTGGTCCCCCTGGGGGCGACTCCGAGCTGAGCCGAACCGGGTGTGCCCCGACCCCGGACCGCGAACGCCCGGACACCTGCGGGGAGACCTCCGAGCTCCCCGAGGAGTCACCTGACCCGATGCCCTCGGGGCAGCCGCTCCAGCGCCACGGTGGTGCTCACCCGTGGGCCCGGCACCCGCTCCAGCGCGAGGTGGATCGGTTCCCACCCGTGAGTTCGACGGGGGACAGCTCCACCAGCGGGAGAGGGGGACCCACGGCCCTGCCGGTGGAGCAGGCGCATGCCGCGCAGGACCTGACGCGGGCCGCCGCGCAGCGGCCGGCCCACTGGCAGCGCGTCGCCGCGCACCAGGCGTCCCGCGCCGCCGTCCACCGCCTCGCCGGCGCCCTCGTGCAGCGCCGCGAGGGGTTGCTCGCGGCGCTCACTCGGCGCTGAGCCGGGGACCCCACCCCCGATGCCGAGCGGGGGAGGACCCCACGCGAGAACGGGGGGTCCGCGTGCCGGATCCGGGGGTCTGCTCGCTGGTCCCGCCGCTCGCCGGAGGACAGCCTCTTCCTCATCGGGAGAGCCACCGGCGGCTCGGGCCCGGCTCGTGAAGAGGAGAGGGCGATGTCCGCCTCGACCACCACCACCTTCACCGCCCGCCCCCTGCACACCGGCCCCCGGCCTTGCTCCAAGCACACGGCTTGCCGCTGGCTGGCCTACTGCGACGACTGCACCGCCTGGCACCTCGGCCGCCAGATCGCCGCCCGCGAGGCCGCCCGCACCCGCACCGCCCCCGTCCTGGCGCTGGTCCGCTCGACCGACCGCCGTCCGGCCCGCCTGCTGCGCCTCGCCGCCTGACCCGACCGGCGGCGCACCGCTCCCGCCGGCCTCCGGCTCCGACCGATCCAGGCCCGCCCGCCAGCCCACGGGTCTGCCCCACCCGATCAGCCGCGCCGGAGCCCGGCGTCGGCGAGACGAGGAACGACATGACCACCGACCTGCGCCAGTCCACCCGCCGGTGGGTCGCCTCCCCAGCCGGGGAGTGCGTCACCGTCCTCCACCGGGATGCGTCCGAGGACCGGGTCCTCGCCGACCTCGTCCAGCGGGCCGCGGACGGGAACCAGGAAGCGTGGCGGGCCATCGTCGAGCGGTACAGCGCCCTGCTGTGGTCAGTGGTCAGGAGCCACCGGTTGTCGGACGCCCAGGCGGCCGACGCCGTCCAGGCCACCTGGCTGAAGCTCCTGGAGAACATCCGGACCATCAGGGAGCCAGCGCGACTGGCCGGATGGCTGCGCACCACCGTCCGCCGCGAGTGCCTCGAGACGCTGCGCCGAACCGGCCGCGAGCGTCCCTCGGACCCGCACTCCGCGGAGCCCGTCGCCGCGGCGGCATCGGACCTGGTCGACGGCGATCCCGAGGGCTCCGCGCTGCGCCGCGAGCGGGTGGACCTGGTCCGCGCGGCCGTGGCGGACATGCCGGAGCGCTCGCAGCGACTGCTCGAACTGCTCGTCGCCTCCCCGCCGCTGCGGTACGAGGAGATCGGTGCGCGGCTCGGCATGCCGGTCGGCAGCATCGGCCCGACCCGGGCGCGGCTGCTGGCCCGGCTGCGCGCGACCCTCGCCGCGGCCGACCTCTGCGATGCCGCCTGACCCTCCGCGGCGCCGGACCGGGCCCGATGACGCGCCGCGCGCTCCCCGGGCCGGTGACCAGGGGCCTGGCCTCCGGACGTCGCGCTGGAGGACCCTGGGCGCCCGGCTGATCCCAGGGAGGACCCGATGCGCCGACCGGTCGCCACCTCCGTCCTGTCCGCGTGCGCGCTCACCGCCGTCCTGGGCGGCTGTGCGGCCGGTGGCGACGAGGCGTCGTCCCCACCGACTGCGGACCCGGCGGCGGCCGGGTCCGGCGCGGCGGCCGGGTCCCCGCCGGCCGGGGACGGCGGCGCGAGACTGACGGCGCGGCTGGTCGACCTCGAGGGCGCGGAGGTGGGCGTCGCGACCCTGACCGAGACCGAGGGCGGCATGCAGGTCGACGTCCGGGTCACCGGCCTGCCGCCGGGGTTCCACGGCTTCCACGTGCACGCGGTCGGGCGCTGCGAACCGGACAGCCCCAGCCCGGCCGACCCCTCGATGACGGGCGACTTCCTCTCGGCCGGCGGGCACATCGGTGCCGGCGAGGCTGATCACGGGGAGCACGCCGGTGACCTGCCCCTCCTGTACGTGACCGAGGCCGGCACCGGGAGGCTCACGGCCGTCACCGGCGCGCTGACCCGTGATCGGCTCACCGACGAGGACGGCAGCGCGGTCGTGGTGCACGCCGGCCGGGACAACTACGCGAACGTCCCCGAGCGCTACGCAGCCGGCGGCCCCGACGAGATGACGCGGAACACCGGCGACGCCGGAGGCCGCATCGCCTGCGGAGCCGTCGAGGGCTGATCCGCCCGCGTCCCGGGGCGGTCGGACCGCGGTCCGGCAGCAGGGTCCCCGCCGCCCCGCTGCGTGGTCCCCCCCCCCCCGACCGCCGCGCAGCCCCGCGGACGACCCGGTCCCACGGGACTCGTACCGTCGTCCGGTGCCGCTCGGGCGAGGCCGGGCGCGGAGGGATCGGAGAACAGTGAACGCAGACGTGCCCCCGGTCGTGGAGCAGATCTACGACGACGTCCTCCGCCGCAACCCGGGTGAGGTCGAGTTCCACCAGGCCGTCCGCGAGGTGCTCGAGTCCCTCGCCGTCGTGCTGACCCGGCACTCCGAGTACACCGAGATGAAGACCGTCGAGCGGATCTGCGAGCCCGAGCGGCAGATCATCTTCCGCGTGCCGTGGCAGGACGACCGCGGCGAGGTGCACATCAACCGCGGCTTCCGGGTGGAGTTCAACTCCGCGCTGGGCCCCTACAAGGGCGGGCTGCGCTTCCACCCGTCGGTCAACCTGAGCATCATCAAGTTCCTCGGCTTCGAGCAGGTCTTCAAGAACGCCCTCACCGGGATGCCGATCGGCGGCGGCAAGGGCGGCTCCGACTTCGACCCCAAGGGCCGGTCCGACGCCGAGATCATGCGGTTCTGCCAGTCGTTCATGACCGAGCTCTACCGCCACCTGGGCGAGTACACCGACGTGCCGGCCGGCGACATCGGCGTCGGCAGCCGCGAGATCGGCTACCTGTTCGGCCAGTACAAGCGGATCACCAACCGCTACGAGTCCGGCGTGCTCACCGGCAAGGGCCTCGGCTGGGGCGGCTCGCTGGTGCGGACCGAGGCGACCGGCTACGGCGCGGCGTTCTTCGCCGACGAGATGCTCCAGGCACGCGGCGAGTCCTTCGACGGGCAGCGGGTCGTGATCTCGGGGTCGGGCAACGTGGCCGTCTACGGCGTCGAGAAGGTGCACCAGCTCGGCGGGACGGCGGTCGCCTGCTCGGACTCCAGCGGCTACGTCGTCGACGAGAAGGGCATCGACCTCGACGTCCTCAAGCAGGTCAAGGAGGTCGAGCGCGGCCGCATCGGCGACTACGCGGACCGGGTCGCCTCGGCGACCTTCGTCGAGGGCGGCAGCATCTGGGACGTCCCGTGCGACCTCGCCATCCCCAGCGCCACGCAGAACGAGCTGGACGGCGACGCCGCGACGACGCTGGCCCGCAACGGCTGCCGGTACGTCGTCGAGGGCGCGAACATGCCGTCGACCCCCGACGCGGTGCGGGTCTTCCGCGAGGCCGGGATCGCCTTCGCCCCGGGCAAGGCCGCCAACGCCGGCGGGGTCGCCACCTCCGCGCTGGAGATGCAGCAGAACGCCTCGCGCGACCGGTGGACCTTCGAGCACACCGAGGCCCGCCTCGAGGAGGTCATGCGCGGCATCCACGCCCGCTGCCACGAGACGGCCGAGGAGTACGGCTCGCCGGGCGACCTCGTGCTGGGGGCCAACGTGGCGGGGTTCCTGCAGGTCGCGGAGGCGGTGCACGCCCTCGGGCTGGTCTGATCCCCATCCCGGGTGGGGCCCCGCTTTGTGACCGCGGCGGACCGGTGGCAGTGTCGGGGGGAGAGTCGTCAGAGAGGGAGGCCGGCATGGCAGCGGAGGACGACACGCGTGAGGTGGCCGGGGCGGCCGGGCCGCTCGACCTGCTGCTGACGCAGGCGGCCCAGGGGACGCTGAGACGGCTGTCCCCGGGGAAGCCCGGGTTGAGGTTCCTGGGCGGGCTGGCGCGCCGCCCGGACCGGGTGGCCGCGCGGGCGCGGTCGCTGGCCGGGCAGCTGGCGCAGATCGCCGTGGGCACCAGCGACGTGGCCCCCTCCAAGCGGGACCGGCGCTTCGCCGACCCGGCGTGGACGGAGAACCCGCTGCTGCGGCGGCTGGTCCAGGCCTACCTCGCCACGGGCGAGACCGCGCTGGGCCTGCTGCACGACGTGCCGCTGGAGTGGAAGGACGCCGAGCGGGTGCGCTTCGCCGGCACCAACCTGGTCGACGCGCTCGCGCCCAGCAACAACCCGCTGATCAGCCCGGTGGCGTGGAAGGCCCTCATCGACACCGCCGGCGCCAACCTCGTGCGGGGACCGCGGAACCTGGTGCGCGACCTGGCCAGCCCGCCTCGCGTGCCCACGATGGTCGACCCGGACGCCTACGAGGTGGGCCGGGACCTCGCCGTCACCCCCGGCGCGGTGGTGCTGCGCACGCCGGTGTTCGAGCTGATCCAGTACCGGCCGACGACGGAGACCGTCCGCACGGTGCCCGTGCTCATCGTGCCGCCGACGATCAACAAGTACTACGTGCTCGACCTCGCGCCCGGACGCAGCCTGGTCGAGCACCTCGTCGGCCAGGGCCAGCAGGTCTTCATGGTGTCCTGGCGCAACCCCGACGCCCGGCACCGCGACTGGGGCTTCGACACGTACGCCACGGCCATCCTCGACGCGCTCGACGCGGTCGAGGAGATCAGCGGCGAGGACGCCACCCACCTGATGGGCACGTGCTCGGGCGGCATCCTGGCCAGCATGACCGCCGCCGTCCTGGCCGCGAGGGGGCGGCAGGACCGGCTGGCCAGCCTGAGCCTGCTGGTCACCGTGCTGGACCAGACGCGCGCCGGCCTGCTCGGCGCGACGATGGACCCGGACACCGCCGCGCAGTCCGTCGCGGCCTCCCGGCGCGCCGGCTACCTCGACGGCCGCAAGCTCGCCGAGGTGTTCGCCTGGCTGCGGCCCAACGACCTGATCTGGAACTACTGGGTCAACAACTACCTGCAGGGCAAGCGGCCGCCGAAGTTCGACATCCTGTCCTGGAACTCCGACACCACCCGGATGACCGCCCAGCTGCACGCCGACTTCGTCGACATGGCCCTGAACAACAAGCTGACCCGGCCCG
Source organism: Geodermatophilus siccatus (assembly GCF_900103785.1). GTDB lineage: Bacteria > Actinomycetota > Actinomycetes > Mycobacteriales > Geodermatophilaceae > Geodermatophilus > Geodermatophilus siccatus. Next base: position 205,947 of record NZ_FNHE01000011.1, read on the forward strand.
GCAGCGTGACCCTGCTCGGCACCGAGGTGGACCTCAGCCAGATCACCGTCGACTCCTACGTGCTGGCCGGGTCCGCCGACCACATCTGCCCGTGGCAGTCGTGCTACCGCAGCAGCCAGCTGCTCGGCGGCAAGATGCGCTTCGTGCTCTCCACCAACGGGCACATCGCGGCGCTGGTCAACCCGCCGGGCAACCCCAAGTCCAGCTACCGGGTCACCGACGACAACTCGGCCGCGGTCGAGGAGTGGAGCGACACCGCCCGCACCGAGAAGGGCTCCTGGTGGCCGGACTACTCCGCGTGGCTCGGGGAGCGCTCCGGGCCCGACAAGCCGGCGCCCGAGCAGCTCGGCAGCGCCCGGTTCCGGGTCCGGGAGGACGCCCCGGGCAGCTACGTCCGGGACAAGTGACACGCGGACCGGCACGCTGCGACGGGAGGAGACTGACGTGACGCTGGCAGAGGGCATCGGCAACGACCTCGCCGAGGGCATCGGCAGGGCACTCTCCACCGACTACTTCCAGTTGCGCGAGGAGCTCTCGCCCGAGCAGATGGACCACCTGCTGCGCACCCGGGCCTTCGTCGAGGACCGGGTGCTGCCGGTGATCAACGGCTACTGGGAGCGCGCGGAGTTCCCCCGCGAGCTGGCCGAGGAGCTGGGCGCGGCGGGCCTGGTCGGTGACGGCATCGAGGGCTACGGCTGCCCGCCGATGGACCACCTCTCCGCCGGCCTCGTCCACATGGAGCTCAACCGCGGCGACGGCAGCCTGGGCACCTTCCTCGGCGTCCAGGCGGGGCTGGCGATGAAGTCGATCGCCATGCTCGGCTCCGAGGAGCAGAAGCAGCGCTGGCTGCCGCCGATGGCCCGCTGCGAGGCGCTCGGCGCCTTCGCGCTCACCGAGCCCGACCACGGGTCGGACTCCATCGCCCTGGAGACGTCGGCCCGCAAGGACGGCGACTCGTACGTCCTCAACGGGTCGAAGAAGTGGATCGGCAACGGCACCGTCGCCGACGTGGTCGTGGTGTGGGCCCGTGACACCGACGACGGTCAGGTGAAGGGCTTCCTCGTCGAGAAGGGGACGCCGGGCTACCGGGCGCGGCGGATCGAGGGCAAGGGCTCGCTGCGCGCCGTGTGGCAGGCCGAGATCGAGCTCCAGGACGTGCGCGTCCCGGCCGAGAACCACCTGCCGGGCTCGCGCAGCTTCAAGGACACCGGCGCGGTGCTGGCCACCACCCGGGGCTCCTGCGCCTGGATGGCCCTGGGCCACGCCGTCGCCGGGTACGAGGCGGCGCTGACCTACGCCGGGCGGCGCAAGCAGTTCGGCAAGCCGCTGGTGGAGTTCCAGCTGATCCAGGAGCGGCTGGTCGGGATGCTGGCCAAGGTCACCGCGATGCAGCTGTACTGCCGGCGGCTGGCCGACCTGGGCATGGCCGGCCGGGTCGAACCGACGCTGGCCGGGCTGGCCAAGGCGCACAACACCAGCACCGCCCGCGCGGTGCTCGCCGAGGCCCGCGACCTGCTCGGCGGCAACGGGATCCTGCTGGACTTCCACGTCATCCGGCACATGGCCGACATCGAGTCGATCCACACCTTCGAGGGGACCGAGACCATCCAGACCCTCATCGTGGGCCGGGACATCACCGGCGCCTCGGCGTTCGCGTGAGGCCGGCGGAGGTCCGCACCATCCAGGTGGGGGAGGTGCGGCTGCGGACGTCGGTCCGCGGCTCGGGGCGGCCGCTGCTGCTCATCACCGGCCTGGGCGCCAGCCTGGAGCTGGCCGAGTCGTTCGAGCGGGAGCTGGCTGCGCGCGGCCGGCAGGTGATCAGCTTCGACGCGCCCGGTATCGGTGGCTCGACGCCGTACCGCAGCCCGCGGCGGATGCCGGGCCTGGTGCGGACCGTGATCGGGCTGCTCGACGCCCTCGGGCTGGACCAGGTCGACGTCTTCGGCGTCTCCCTCGGCGGCGTGGTGGCCCAGCAGCTGGCCCACCAGGCACCCCACCGGGTGCGGGGCCTGGTGCTCGCGGCCACCGCTCCCGGGGTGGGGGGCATGCCGGGGGCACCGTCGGCCCTGCTGGCGCTGGCGACGCCGCGCCGGTACCGCGACGTCGAGCACTACCTGCAGATCGCCGGGCGCATCTACGGCGGCATGGCGCGCACCGACCCGCACCGGCTGCTGCGCACGGTCATCGGCCGGGTGCGGCCCCCGTCGGTGATCGGGTACGTCGGCCAGCTCTACGCGATCGCCGGGTGGAGCAGCATGCCCTGGCTGCACACCCTGCGGCAGCCGACGCTGGTGCTGGCCGGGGACGACGACCCGATCATCCCGCTGGTCAACGGGCGGATCCTCGCCTGGCGCATCCCGAACACCACGATGCACGTCGTCCGCGGCGGGGGACACCTGTTCATCCTCGAGCGCCCGGCGGAGATGGCCGCCCTGGTCACCTCCTTCCTCGAGGGGGAGCCCGACGCGACGACGGTCAGATCCGGCGCGACCAGGTGGACAGACCACCCGAGCGGCGGAAGCCCAGTGCCTCGTTGACCGCGACCATCGGCCGGTTGGACTCCGCGTTGTAGGTGCTGATCCGTCGCACCTGCGGCAGCGTCGCGGCCAGCTCCCGCAGCACCGCGACCTTGACGCGGGCGCCGAGGCGGTGCCCGCGGTGCTCGCGCAGCACCAGCGTGGCGCCCTGGTGGGCGCGCTCGGGCTCCTCCAGCGGCACGTGCAGCTCGCTGTAGGCGACCAGCCGGCCGTCGCGGACCGCGCCGCCGGTGAGCACCGTGCGGCCCCGGGCGAGGTGCGCCGCCTCGTCCTCGCGGATCCGGGCGACGTCCCAGTGCTCCTCCTCGACCGGCACGTCCCCGCTCGGCGCGTCGGTCGACATCCGGCGGCCGAGCAGGGCGCGGTCCTCGGCCAGGGCGTCCGGCGTCCGGTCCCGCCAGGTCAGCACCTCGTAGTCCTCGCCAGCGGCGCGGGCCTCCGTCTCCAGGGCCGACAGCCGGTCCTCGTCCACCGGTAGCGCCAGGTCGCGGCGGCTCTCCTGCAGGTCGCACGTCCACCCGTGGTGCCGGGCGAACGCGCGCCCGGGGGGATCCGGCACCGGCTCGTCGACCTCCGCGACCATCGCCGTCCGCCCGGCCGCTGCGGCGATCCGACCGGCCTCCTCCAGCAGCGCGCTGCCGACGCCCCGGCGGCGGGCGTCCGGGTGCACCGCCAGGTCGACGTACGCGACGGCCGTGTTGTCGCGCACCGGCAGGAGCAGGCGCAGCGCGCCGACGACGGCGTCCCCGGCGACCGCGGCCCGGTGGGTGCCCGCCATCGAGCCGCCCGGCTCGACCAGCCGGCGCCCCAGGGCCACGTGCTCGCGCGCCGGCCGCGGCAGCTCGTCCGGGCGGTCGGCGCGCTGGCTCGCCGCCCACACCCCGCACCAGGCGGCGAAGCGCGCGTCGTCGGGGTCGGTCTGCAGGATCCGCACCTCCCCGTTGTAGCGAGGGGCGCAACGGGGTTTCCCGGTCAGGGGAGGAGGGCGAGCTTGCCCACGACCTCCCGCCGCGCCAGCCGCGTCAGGGCGTCCGCGGCTGCGTCGAGCGGGAGGGAGGTGGGCGCCGGCGGCCGGAGCTCGCCCCGCGCGATGCGACCGAGGACCTCGGACACGAGCGCGTTCGCGGCCTCGGGCTCCGTCCGGGCCCAGTCGCCCCAGTCGACCCCGACGACGGTGCGGTTGCGCAGCAGGACGACGTTGGCCGGCAGCCGGGGGATCTCCCCGCCGGCGAACCCGACCACGCAGAACCGCCCGTAGCCGGTGAGCGAGCGCAGCGCCGTCTCGGCCAGCGGGCCGCCGACCGGGTCGATGACGACGTCCGCCCCGCCCCCGGTCACCTCCCGGACGCGGTCCTTCAGGTCGGTGTAGTCCAGGACGACGTCGGCGCCGGCCGCCGTGGCGGCGGCCCGCTTGGCCTCGCTCGAGGCGGCGGCGATCGTCCGGGCACCGGCCGCGCGGGCGACGTCCACCGCCGCCAGGCCGATGGCCCCGCCCGCGCCCAGCACGAGGACCCACTCGCCGGGCTCGACGCGCACGCGGTGGGTGAGGGCGAAGGACAGCGTGCTGTAGTTCTCGATCGCGGTGGCCGCGAGCTCCGGCGCCAGGCCCGGTGGCAGCGGGCTCAGCGCGGAGGCACGGACCACGAGGTCGGTGGTGAACCCGCCACCGGCCATCGACAGCACGGCCACCGGGTCCCCGACCCCGACCGTGCCGACGCCCTCGCCGACGGCTCGCACCCGGCCGGCGACCGCGGACCCCGGCGTCCAGGGCAGCGGCGGCCGCACCTGGTAGCGCCCCTCGACCATCAGGCCGTCCACGAAGCTGACCGCGGCCGCCTCGACGGCCACCACCACCTCGCCGGGCCCCGGCGTGGGGTCGGGCTCCTCCACGAGGGCCAACCCGTCGACCGGACCGAACTCCCGGCACACGATGCGTCGCACGCGTCCTCCTCCCGAGACGGCGTCCCGACGTCCCGAGATCGGGGGCGGGACCGCAGGGACCACAGACTGCGCGACCGGCTGCCGTCGCGCGAGGGCCGCCGATGCAGCCCGGTCCGGGCCACGACCGACCCGGCGGGCGTGGTGACGCAGTCGTGACGACCAGGTGACGGCGGGAGCTCATGCTGGACTGTCCAGCCGCCCAGCACGAGCGCCTCGGGAGGCGCCGGCTGCGCCATCGAGCACGCGGAGAGATCCCTGCTCGAGGCACTGGACCGCTGGATCACCGCACTCCCGTCGTGTGCCCGGGGCGTGCGGCTCGCCATCACTCACACCGAAAGAGCCCCTCCAGTGGAGAGAAGGCGACATGAACGGCACGACCAACACCAGTTGCACCACAGCCCACCGGACCCGTGAGGCGGCGGTCGTCCTCTCAGCCGGGGTCCTCGTCACGTCACTCGGCGTCGCTCCGGCGTCGGCACAACCCCTGACGTGCGGGACCACCATCACCGTGAGCACGTACCTCACCGTCGACCTGATCGACTGCACGGGCGACGGAATCGTGATCGGCGCTCCCAACATCACGCTGGACCTCCAGGGTCACCTGATCGATGGCGACGGGCTGACCCAGGGAGATGGCGTCGACAACAGCGGCGGACACGACAGGGTGACCATCAGGAACGGCCGCATCCAGGAGTTCAGTGAGGGCGTCGGCCTGGAGAACGCGGAGCGGAACACCGTGACCAACCTCTCGGTGTCCTACAACGAGTTCTCGGGCATCGAACTGTCGGACTCGGACCGGAACGTCGTCCAGCGGAACGTCGCCCACCACAACAGCGAGGGCATCGGTCTCGGACAAGCGCTGAACGGCAACGGATCCGACCGGAACACGGTCGACGACAACTGGGTGCACGACAACGAGAACGAGGGAATCGCCCTCGAGAACGGCGCCGAGCGGAACGAGGTGACCGACAGCGTCGCGTTCGCCAACGGGTTCGGCATCCTCGTCGACTCCGAGGGTTCGACGCACAACCGGATCGAACGCAACTTCGCGAACAGCAACACCCAGCAGGGGATCTACGTCGGTGAGGTGACGACGTTCGTGAGACGGAACAGCGCCAACCTGAACGTCGACTACGGGATCACCGCTCCCTTCGGAGCGGTCGATGGCGGGGGGAACAAGGCCAGGGGCAACGGGAACCCGGCCCAGTGCGAGAACGTGATCTGCACCTAGCTGTCGTGACCAGGGAGGTTGTTCACGCGGCGAGTCGGCTGATCGGTGGGCGGCCGCCGAGGGCGGAGTGGCTGCGGGAAGTGTTGTAGTGGGTCAGCCAGCTGTCCAGGGCGGCGGTGCGCTCGTCGTTGCAGCTCCAGGCGGTGGCGTAGGCCCACTCGGTCTGCAGGGTGCGGTTGAACCGCTCGGCCTTGCCGTTGGTCCAGGGCCGCCCGGGCTTGATGAACCGGCGGCCGATGCCCAGCTGGGCGCAGACGGCGATCCAGGCCCGCCCGACGCGGTAGCTCTTGGCGTTGTCGGTCAGCACCCGCCGGAGGG
>NZ_FNHE01000034.1 GCF_900103785.1 Geodermatophilus siccatus
CCGAACGACTCCTCGCCCACCGAGGGCACCAGCACGACGTCGGCGGCGGCCAGGTGCGGCCAGACGTCGGCGGTGAACCCGGCGAACTCGACCCGGTCGCCCAGGCCGGCGTCGGCGACCGTGCCGCGCAGCTCCGCCTCGAACCACTCGTAGCCGGCGAACACCGACCCGACGAGGGTCAGCCGGGCGTCGACCCCGCGGTCCCGCAGCTCCTGCAGCGTCGCGACGGCGACCTGCGGGCCCTTCCGCGGAGAGAGCCGGCCGAGGTAGAGCAGCCGCAGCGGGCCGGTCAGCTCGGCGCGCGCCGGCTGCGGGTCCGCCGGACCGCGGACGGCGTTGCGCACCACGGTGCTGCGCCGGCGCAGCCGCGGGGCGACCTCGGCGAGCACCTCGAGGGTGAACCGGCTGTTGGCCACGACCCGGTCGGCCAGCGCCGGGCACAGCGCCATCCCGAGCCGCAGCAGCCGGGGCGCGGACTGCTCGGCCTCGTGCACGTGGCACACCGACCGGCGGCCGGCCAGCCGGGCCAGCAGCGGCCACGACGGGAGGGTGAGGGTGTTGACGTAGACGCCGGCGGCCCCGTGCCGGCGCAGCAGCCGCAGCGCCGGCGGCGTGCCGCGCACGGCGTCGGCGAGCAGCCGCACCGCCCCGCGGGGCCGCAGCGCGGCGTTGCGCAGCACCGGCATGGGGCAGGTCTGCACCCGCACCCCGCGCGCCTGCAGCTCCCCGACCAGCGGGCCGGGTCCGGGGACGGCGACCGTCACGGTGAACCGGCTGGCCAGCGCGGTGGCCGACTCCAGCAGCACCCGGTCGGCGCCGTAGAGCTCGGCGCCCGGGTGGACGACCAGCAGCGGCGGCCGGGCCGCGGGAACGGGCTCGGACGGGACGCGAGGGGTGGGGACGCGCACCGGCTCAGGCCACCGGGCCGGTGAACTGCAGCAGCGGCGCCCCGGCCTCGTAGCCGACCTCGACGTGGACCTGGTCGCGGGCGTCGGCGGGGACGGTGAAGACGTAGACGCCCTCGGCCGACTGCCCGGGCTCCACCATGGTGGCGAACGGGCGCCGCGAGGGGTCGTCCAGCGGCGAGGCCGGCGTCCGGTCGGGGCCGTGGGCGAGGTTCACGGCGACACCGCCGAGCGCGACCGGCTCGGCCGTGCCGTTCGCGATGCGCACGGTGACCCGCAGCGCCGGACCGGCGATGTTGCCCGGGCCGACCGCGGTGCCCTCGATCGCCTCGATGGCCGGCAGCGTGACGACGACGCCGTCGCCGACCGCGCCCTCGGCGTCCAGCGGCACCTCCGGCAGGGACGGCGGCGCCTCGTCGACGTCCTCGGTGGGGCCGGTGGGCTCCGGCGTCGGCAGCTGCGGCACGACAGCCGGTTCCGGAGTGGCCGCGGGGGCCTCCGTGGGGGTGGCCGTCGCGTCCGGCGGTGCGCTCGTCGCCTGCTCGTCGCCTCCGAGGACCACCCCGAGGGTCACCAGGACGGCCAGCACCGCGGCGGCGGCCGCGGCGAGCAGCAGCCGGCGGCGCCGGGCGGGGGTCGGAGGGGACGCGGGCGTCCCGGGAACGGTGCTCATCGTGGCAGCCTGCCCATCTCGCGGAACCACTTGACCGAGGCGAGGGCGAGGAAG
>NZ_FNHE01000032.1 GCF_900103785.1 Geodermatophilus siccatus
GCCGGCGGGTGACCGCGATCGTGCTCACCCACGGGCACAACGACCACATCACCGCCGCCGTGGCGCTGCGCGAGGCCACCGGGGCGCCGATCTGGCTCAACCCCGCCGACCTCGTGCTCTGGGAGCGCGTCCACCCGGGAGCACTGCCCGATCACCCCGTCGGTCACTGCACCCGGTTCTCCGTGGCCGGGACGTCCCTGTTCTCGATGCACACCCCGGGCCACAGCCCGGGCAGCACCTCCCTGTACGCGCGCGACCTGAACACCGTCTTCACCGGGGACACGCTGTTCTGCGGCGGCCCCGGCGCCACCGGCCGCTCCTACAGCGACGAGCCGACCATCCTGGACTCCATCCGCTCGTGTCTGCTGACCCTGCCCGGGAACACGGTCGTCAGGACCGGCCACGGCGACGACACGACCATCGCCGCGGAGGCGTGCCGTGTCCGTTGAGAGCCCCGGCCGGCCCCGGGCGCCCAGGGGAACAGGGTCACCGCCCACGGTCGGGGGCCGGCCGACGCGGCGGCGATCTCCGGGTGCGTTGGAGCGGGCGCTGCGGGAGGCGAGCTACGAGGTCCTGCCGCTGCGGGGCGCCGAGGAGTCGGTCGTCGAGCACGTCCCCCGGACCGTGCCCCTCACCGTGACCGTGACCGAGGCCAAGGGTCTGACGCCGACGCTCGAGCTGGCGGAGCGGCTGTCCCGCCACGGGTTCACGGCCACCCCGCACCTGGCCGCCCGCCTCGTCCGGGACCGGGCCCACCTGGCCGACGTCGTGGCCCGTCTGCGCGCCGCCGGAGTGGACGGCGTGTTCGTCATCGGGGGCGATGCCGCGGAGCCCGCGGGGAGGTTCCCCGACGCGCTCTCCCTGCTCGAGGAGCTGGAGACCGTCGGCCACCACTTCCGGCAGGTGGGGATCGGCGGCTATCCCGAGGGGCACGGGCACATCAGCGCCGAGCTGATCGAACGAGCCCTCGAGCGGAAGGCGCCGCACGCGACGCACGTCATCACCCAGCTGTGCTTCCACGCCGGGACGACGACGGCCTGGGCGCGTCAGGTCGGGCTGCGGGGCGTCGACCTGCCGATCCGGATCGGGCTGCCCGGCGCGGTGACGCGCCAGAAGCTGGTGCGGATCTCGGCCGGGATCGGGCTCGGCCAGTCGGCGCGCTTCCTGCGCAAGCAGCACAGCCTGTTCTGGCGCTTCTTCCTGCCGCACGGCTACCGGCCGGACCGGCTCGTCGAACGCCTGGTCCCCGCCCTCGGCCGGCCCGAGCACAACCTGCAGGGCTTCCACTTCTTCACGTTCAACGAGGTGGCGAGGACGGAGGCGTGGCGGCGGGAGTGGCTGGCTCGGCTGTCCGACGCGGACCCGAGGTAGCGAGGTGTGCCGCCGTCGGCGAGCCGACGGCACGACCGGGGAGGACGGCATGCGCGGGCCCGATGTGGAGTACGGAGGCGTCACGCTCCTCGCCTCGCCGGAGGGCGGCCGGTACCCGTCAGGCAACTCCCTGGTGATCAGCGGGACCGACCGCACCGTGCTGGTCGATCCCTCGATCGAGGTCCACCGGCGAGGCGGGGTGCCGGACGCCGTGGACCTGGTGGTCGTCAGCCATGCCCACGAGGACCACCTGGCGGGACTGCACCTGTTCCCGGACCTGCCGGTCCTCGCCCACCCCGCCGAGGTCGGCCCCGTCCGCTCCCCGGAGGTCCTGCTCGCAGGCTTCGGGATGGGACCGTCCGAGGCCGGGGGCTTCCGGGAGCAGCTGCGCGACACCTTCCACCTGAGCGAGCGCCCGGACGTCGGCACGTTCCAGGACGGCGACGTGGTGGACCTCGGTGGCCGGACCCTGACCGTCCTGCACCTGCCGGGTCACACCGCGGGGCACTGCGGTCTGCTCGTCGAGCCCGACGGCTTCGTGTTCCTCGCGGACATCGACCTCACGTCCTTCGGCCCGTACTACGGCGACCTGTCGAGCAGCCTGGAGGACTTCGAGGCGTCGATCACGCGTCTGCGGGAGGTCGAGGCTCGCTGGTACGGGACGTCGCACCAGGTCGGCGTCATCGACGACCGGCAGACGTTCCTCGATGCCCTGGACCGCTTCGCCGCGGTGATCCACCGCAGGGACGAGACGCTGCTGCGCCTGCTCCGACAGCCGCGAACGCTGGCGGACGTCGTCGCACACCGACTGGTGTACCGGCCGCACGTCCGGCTGCCGTTCGTCGAGGCGGTCGAGCGCCGCACCGCCCTCCTGCACCTGGAGCGGCTCGAGCGCCACGGCCTGGTCGTCCCCACCGACGTCGGCTACCTCGCCGTGTGACCGACACGGCTCCGCAGCGCCGTACCGATCGCCAGGGGCCCGCGCAGGGCTCGGGAGGCCTGGGGGGAGGGTGGTGTTTTCTCAGTCGGCCAGGCGCTGGGTCAGCCAGTGGTGGAACTCCCCGATGTGGTGCTCGGAGGGGACCAGGACCCCGCCGTGGGCGT
>NZ_FNHE01000012.1 GCF_900103785.1 Geodermatophilus siccatus
CGAGAGGACCGGGACGGACGAACCTCTGGTGTGCCAGTTGTACCGCCAGGTGCACGGCTGGTTGGCTACGTTCGGCAGGGATAACCGCTGAAAGCATCTAAGCGGGAAGCTCGCTTCAAGATGAGGTCTCTCACCGGGTGTAACCGGGTAAGGCCCCCGCCCAGACCAGCGGGTTGATAGGCCGGAGGTGGAAGCACCGCGAGGTGTGGAGCTGACCGGTACTAACAGGCCGAGGGCTTGACCACACGACCACACCATCCCCCACCTGCGCGCGGGGGCGGTCGAAGCAGAAAGCAGTCACGCGTCCACTGTGCGGTTCTGAACGCACCAACCCCACGCCCGAAGTGCGGGCGCCCCCGGGGGGTCGACAGGTGCACAGTGTTACGGCGGCCATGGCGAGAGGGAAACGCCCGGCACCATTCCGAACCCGGAAGCTAAGCCTCTCAGCGCCGATGGTACTGCCCCGGAGACGGGGTGGGAGAGTAGGACGCCGCCGGACAACTCCTCCATGAAGGGCCCTCACCACCACGGTGAGGGCCCTTCATGCATTCCCAGTGCGGTTCGAGCGAGGGGCTCAACCCCGCGGTGAGGTCCTCTTCCGTCGCTTCTTTCGACGGTCCAGAGGGCGGCGGTGCCTCCGCCAGCGCGGTGGAGCAGAGGTCGCCCATCAGGACTCGGCGTGCTTGAGTTCCGCCAGGTGACGCAGGTCCAGGAGGGTTGTCCACCCAGCGTCGGGGAGGGGCGTCCTCGTCGCCGGCTCAGCCCAGCCCGATGCCTGGAGCGCACACCACCTCCAGCGCCTCCCGGGCGTCGTGGGCGTGAGCGAGCCCGGTCGGTCGACCTGGCGGCGCAGGCGGAACGCGCCGCGGTACCCGAGGAGCGCGGCGGGATGGATCAGAAGGCCCACTCCCACCCGCTGGTACCGAAGTAGTCGCTCATGATCAGCGTGCCCGTGGGCGCCGGTACGTCGAGGAGGATGGAGCCCGCGAACTGCTGGCCCGGGCCCAGCTCAGAGGGCAACTTCCTCTCGTCAGGCAGGCACCCGAAGGCGGCGTAGGTGCCCAGCGACCCGTTGAAGGTCACCCCGTCGGGGCCGATGAAGGAGAAACGGGAGTCGCTGATCGTCGGGCGGGACACCTCCGAGGGCGGGCCGGTCACCGGTGCGGTGGCCGCGCGGATGTCGAGCCGGACGAAGTGGCCGTTCTCCGGAGCCTCGACCGTGCCGTATGCCGGGTCGCAGGGCGCATCGACCTCGATCGCGTCGACGGTCATGGTGGCGGTGGCCGTGTCGCCCTCCGCTGCGATCGGCACCTCCTCACCCACCTCGACCACGACGTTGCCGCGCGGGGACAGCTCGACCTCGGCCTGCTCCTCGGCGTCCTCGGGTGTGAGCTCGGCCGGGGTCTGGCCGGCCTCGGGCAGGGCCGGGGCATCGCCGGCGCCGGCGACCTCGTCGGCCTCGGTGCCGCCGCAGGCGCTGAGCACGGCGATCGTGGCCAGGCCGGCGAGGGTGCGTGCCAACTTCACGGGATGTGTCCTCTCCCCGGGGTGTCCCTACTGATGGGTAGGTAGAGGTATACCCGCGCCTCGCGATCAACGGAACGGGCGGGCAGGAACACCGAGCTGGCCCCGCGTGCGGTCGTCACCGGCGGCTGCGCGGTTCCCCCGTCGTCGCCCCGACGTTGTCGGCCAGCCACGCGTTGAGCGCGGTCAGGTCCCGCCAGGAGGTCCGGACCTCCTCGAGCGCCCGGCGCTCGTGCAGCCAGTCGGCGGGCTCCCAGCGCCTGGTCGCGTACAGCGACTTGTGCCGGAGCAGGGCGGCGCGGTCGCCGTCCCGGTCGAAGCCGGAGGGGACCCGCACGAGGCGCTCGCCGTCGATGGACCACCCGGCCGCGGCGAGCCGGTCCACCTCGGCCTGGAGCCGCGGGCCCTGCACCTCGTCGGCCACGGCCCGGCGGTACCGGGCCACCTGGTCGGACTCCAACCGCCAGCACCCCCCGGCGACCATCAGCCCGTCGGCCGACAACTGCACGTACCAGGCGCCCGCGCCGCGGCCGGCGGGGTTCACGACCGCACCCTGGTGGGTCTTGTACGGCGTCTTGTCGTTGCTGAAGCGCACGTCCCGGTAGGGCCGGAAGAGCTTGGGGCTGCCGAACTCCCCCGCCAGTTCGTCGAGCAGCGCCTGCATCGGCGCCCGCACGCAGTCCTCGTACACCGGGCGGTGGCGGGTCCAGTAGGTCTTGCTGTTGTCGGCCTCGAGGCCCTCGTAGAAGGCCAGCCCCTCGTCGGGGAAGCCCTGGAACGTCATCGGTCCTCGTCCGCCTCCTCGAGCAGCGTGTGCCAGCGGACCTCGCGCAGCGGCGTCCCACCGGTGTCCAGCGTGCGCACCCAGCCGTCGCGCGCCCAACCAGCCGACTCGAAGAAGCCCGCGGACACCCTGTCCTGTTCCGGCAGCCAGACCTGCAGTCGCGCCGTCCCGCCGGCCCGGGCGAGGTCGGTGACGGCAGCCAGCAGCCGGCTGCCGTGCCCACGCCGTCCCCACCGTGGCTCCACCAGCAGGGTGGCGACCTCGCCGCTGGGCCCCGCCGGGTGGGGGCGCTCGTCCCCGGCGAGCTCCGCGGGGCCGTACGCGGCGAACCCGACCACCAGGTCCTGCTCGACGGCGACGAGGACGCCGTGGCCCGGGGTGGGCGGTGCGGCGATCGCGGCCCGCCACGTGTCCGCGGCACCCGCCTCGTCCCACCCGTCGAGCACCTCGGCCGGGAGGACGGCGCGGTAGGCGGTCCGCCAGGTCACCGCCTGCACGCGAGCGATGTCCGGGGCGTCGGCGGGCCGGGCCGGGCGGACCGACACCTCCGCGGTCCCCGACCGGCGGGGGAACGGCGAGGTCGGGTGCACGCCAGGCAGCGTAGGCCGCGGCGGGGTGGACCTCCGGGGTGTCAGGGGCTCCGGGCAGGATCGGCGGCCGTGGGAGCACCCGTCGTCGACCGGCTGCCGGCCGCGCTGGCCCGTCGCATCGCCCTGGCCGCGCAGGGGTTCGCCGACCCCCGACCTGTACCGGCCGTCGACGGCCGGCAGCTGCGCCGGATGACGGCACGGCTGGCCGTGGTGCAGATCGACTCGGTCAACGTGCTGTCCCGCGCGCACTACCTGCCCGCCTTCAGCCGGTTGGGCCCCTACCCGCGCCAGGCGCTCGACGACCTCGCCGGCCGCCGGCGGGAGCTCTTCGAGTACTGGGCGCACGAGGCCTCGCTGCTGCCGGTCCGGCTGCACCCCCACCTGCGGTGGCGCATGGCGGCGGCGGAGGAGCACGCCTGGGGCTCGATGGTCCGGATCCAGCGGGAGCGTCCGGGGTACGTCAGCGAGGTCCTCGAGCGGGTGCGAGAGGCCGGCCCGCTCAAGGCCAGCGACCTGGCCGAGCCGCGACCGGACCGGCCCGGCAGCATGTGGAACTGGCACGCCGGCAAGGTCGCCCTCGAGTGGCTCTTCTACACCGGCGTGATCACCGCCCGGGGCCGGACGGCGGGCTTCGAGCGCGTCTACGACCTCACCGAGCGGGTGCTGCCGGCCGCCGTCCTGCAGACCCCCACCCCGGAACCGGCCGACGCCGTCCGCGAGCTGGTGCGCACCGCCTCACGCGCCCTGGGGGTCGCCACCGAGCGGGACCTGCGCGACTACTTCCGGCTCCGTCCGCCGGCAGCGCGAGCGGCGATCGCCGAACTGGCCGACGCCGGTGAGCTGCTGCCCGTCGAGGTGGCCGGCTGGGGCGCCCCCGCGTGGCTGCACCCGCAGGCGCGTCGTCCCCGCTGGGTGCGGGCGCGGGCGCTGGTGAGCCCCTTCGACTCCCTGGTGTGGGAGCGGCCGCGGGTGGCACGCGTCTTCGGCTTCCGCTACCGGCTGGAGATCTACACGCCGGCCGCCCGGCGCGTGCACGGCTACTACGTGCTGCCGTTCCTGCTCGGCGACCGGCTGGTCGCCCGCGTCGACCTCAAGGCCGACCGGCAGGCCGGCGTGCTGCGGGTGCAGGCCGCGTTCGCCGAGGACGGCGTGGACCGGGCCGAGGTGGCCGCCGCCCTCGCCGAGGAACTGGCGCTCATGGCCTGCTGGATGCAGCTGGACGCCGTCGTCGCGGGGGAGCGCGGCGACCTGGCCGCCGAGCTCGCGGCCGCCGTGGGCCGGCTCGTCCCCTAGTCGCGCAGGCCGGCCAGCCGGGAGACGACGGCGAGACCGGCGGACCCGCCGGGCCACGCCCGCCGCACTGCCGGAGCCCCCGACGCCCGCACCACCGAGCGCAGCGCCAGGGCCACGACGACGACGTCGTCGGCGTACCCGAGGACCGGGACGACGTCGGGCACCAGGTCCACCGGCGAGAGCAGGTAGGCCAGCAGCAGCCACAGCCGCACCCGGACGCCCCGCGGCAGGGACCGGTCCGCCGCGAGCCGGTGCACCAACCGCACCAGGTCCGGCAGCAGCCGCAGCGACTCGCGGACGGTGAGGTCCGGTGGACGTGCCCGCCACAGCAGCAGGAGCAGAACGCCCCAGAGCAGGAGCAGTCCCGCTCCCACCGACAGCACCAGCTCCAGCCACCTCACGCGCTCCAGTGTGGTCGGTGGCTCCGCCTACCCTGGGCCGGGCAGTCGACGACGAGGGGAACGGGTCTGGTGGGCACGAACGCTCCGGGGATGGACACAGTGCGGGTCGACACCCAGTACGAGGACCTGCTGCGCCGGGTGCTCGAGCAGGGCACGCCGAAGTCCGACCGGACGGGCACCGGCACGGTGAGCCTGTTCGGCGAGCGGCTGCGCTACGACCTCTCCGAGCGGTTCCCGCTGGTCACGACCAAGTCCGTGCACTTCCGGTCGATCGCCTACGAGCTGCTGTGGTTCCTGCGCGGTGACAGCAACGTGCGCTGGCTGCAGGAGAACCGGGTCAGCATCTGGGACGAGTGGGCCTCGCCGGAGGGCGAGCTGGGCCCGGTCTACGGCGTGCAGTGGCGGTCCTGGCCCACGCCCGGTGGCGAGCACGTCGACCAGATCGCCGGCGTCCTCGAGACGCTGCGCACCGACCCGGACTCGCGACGCATGGTCGTCTCGGCCTGGAACGTGGGCGCGCTGCCGGAGATGGCGCTCGCGCCGTGCCACGCGCTGTTCCAGTTCCACGTCGCCGACGGGCGGCTGTCCTGCCAGCTCTACCAGCGCAGCGCCGACATGTTCCTCGGCGTGCCGTTCAACATCGCCAGCTACGCGCTCCTCACCCGGATGGTCGCCGACCAGGTGGGCCTGGCCCCGGGCGACTTCATCTGGGTCGGCGGCGACTGCCACGTCTACAGCAACCACGTCGACCAGGTGCGCGAGCAGCTCTCCCGCGAGGTGCTGCCCTTCCCGACGCTCGACCTGACCCCGGCACCGTCGCTGTTCGACTACACCTACGAGCACTTCACCCTGCGCGACTACCGGCACCACCCGGCGATCCGCGCCGCGGTGGCGGTCTGAGGCGCGGGTGGTCGGGGGTGGCGTGCTCGGGCTCGTCTGGGCGCAGGCCCGCGGCGGGGTGATCGGCGCCGACGGCCGGCTGCCGTGGCACCTGCCCGAGGACCTGCGCCTGTTCCGCGAGCTCACCACCGGCTGCACCGTGGTCATGGGCCGGCGCACCTGGGAGTCCCTGCCCGAGCGGTTCCGCCCGCTGCCCGGACGGCGCAACGTGGTCCTCACCACCGACCCCTCCTGGGCCGCCGACGGCGCCGAGCGGGTCGGCGACGTGGCGGAGGCGCTGGCGCGCGAGGACGTCGGCGACCTCTGGGTGATCGGCGGCGGCCGGGTCTACGCCGCGTTCCTCCCGCACGCCGACCGGGTGGTCGTCACCGACGTCGACACCGAGGTCGAGGGCGACACCTGGGCGCCGGCGCTCGGCCTGGGGTGGGCGCGGGTGGCGCGCACCCCGGGGACCGGATGGGCGACGTCCACCACCGGGCTGCGGTACGCGGTGTCGGAGTACGTGCGCGCATCGACCGACGCCGACGTGTCGGCCGGGACGGCTCGGTAGATTCTCCGGTATGACCAGTGACCCCACTCGGCCCTTCGGGCGCGTGCTCACGGCGATGGTGACCCCCTTCGCCGAGGACGGCTCGATCGACCTGGCGGGGGCACAGGAACTGGCCGCCCACCTGGTCGACCGGCAGTCGCACGACGGCCTGGTCGTGCTCGGCACCACCGGGGAGGCGCCCACCCTGAGCGACGGCGAGCAGCACGCCGTCCTCGAGGCGGTGCTCGATGCCGTGGGCGACCGCGCCACCGTGGTGGCCGGCGTCGGCACGAACGACACCGCACACACCATCGACAACGCGCGCCGGGCCGAGCGGCTGGGCGCCCACGGCCTGCTCGTCGTGACGCCGTACTACAACAAGCCCCCGCAGGCCGGGCTGCTGCGCCACTTCACCGCCGTCGCCGACGCCACGGACCTGCCGGTGATGCTGTACGACATCCCGCCGCGCTCGGTCGTCCCCATCGAGGTGGACACGCTCGCCCGGCTGGCCGAGCACCCGCGCATCGTCGCGGTGAAGGACGCCAAGGGCGACCTCGGCGCGGTGATGCACACCCTCGCCCGCACCGACCTCGCGTACTACAGCGGCGAGGACCTGCTGAACCTGCCGCTGCTGGCGGTCGGCGCCGTGGGCGTCGTGAGCGTCGTCGGGCACCTCGTCGGACCGCGGTTGGCCGAGCTGATCGGCGCCGTGGAGTCCGGTGACCTGGTCAAGGCCCGGGCGGTCAACGAGAGCCTGCTGCCGGTCTGCACCGGCGTCTTCCGCACCCAGGGCGTCATCCTGGCCAAGGCGGCGCTGCGCGAGCTCGGCCTGCCGGCCGGCCCGGTGCGCCCGCCGTTGGTCGACGCCACCCCCGAACAAGTCGCGCAGCTGCGCGCCGACCTCGCCGACGGAGGCATCCACCTGTGAGCGCGACCCCGTGACCACCTCGACCACCCAGCCGCACCTCGACCTGCAGGCACCTCCTGCGCTGCCGGCCGGCGGCCTGCGCGTCATGGCCCTCGGCGGGCTCGGCGAGATCGGCCGCAACATGGCCGTCCTCGAGTTCGACGGCAAGCTGCTGGTCATCGACTGCGGCGTGCTCTTCCCCGAGGCCGAGCAGCCCGGCGTCGACCTGATCCTGCCGGACTTCGGGGTGATCGAGCACCGGCTCGACGACGTCGCCGCCGTCGTCCTCACCCACGGGCACGAGGACCACATCGGCGCGATCCCCTACCTGCTGCGCATGCGCGGCGACATCCCGCTGGTCGGCTCGCGGTTCACCCTCGCGCTGGTCAAGGCCAAGCTGCGCGAGCACCGCCTGGACCCGGTCCTGGTCGAGGTGGCCGCCGGGGACGACCACCTCGCGGGGCCGTTCCACTGCGAGTTCATCTCGGTCAACCACTCGATCCCCGACGCGCTGGCCGTCGCCGTCCACACGCCGGCGGGGGTCCTGGTGCACACCGGCGACTTCAAGATGGACCAGCTGCCGCTGGACGGCGTCCTCACCGACCTGGGCGCCTTCGCCCGGCTGGGCCTCGAGGGCATCGACCTGCTGCTCGCCGACTCCACCAACGCCGAGATCCCCGGGTTCGTCACGCCGGAGCGGTCGATCGGCCCGGTGCTCGAGGACGTGTTCCGGCGGGCCACCCAGCGGCTGATCGTCTCGAGCTTCGCCAGCCACGTGCACCGCATCCAGCAGGTGCTCGACGCCGCCGAGATGCACGGCCGCAAGGTCGCCTTCGTCGGCCGCTCGATGGTCCGCAACATGGGGGTGGCCCGCGACCTCGGGCTGCTGCGCGTCGCGCCCGGCCTCATGGTGAGCCTCGACGAGGCGACCAGCATGCCGCCGGAGCAGGTCGTGCTGGTGAGCACCGGGTCGCAGGGCGAGCCGCTGTCGGCGCTGGGGCGGATGGCCCGCGGTGAGCACCACCAGGTGACCATCGAGGCCGGCGACACGATCGTGCTGGCGTCCTCGCTGGTGCCGGGCAACGAGACCGCGGTCTACAAGGTCATCAACGGGCTGGCCCGGCTCGGCGCGACCGTGGTCCACAAGGAGACCGCGCGGGTGCACGTCTCCGGGCACGCCCCGGCCGGCGAGCTGCGCACGCTGCTCAACGTGGCCAAGCCGCGGCACCTGATGCCGGTGCACGGGGAGTGGCGGCACCTGCGGGCGCACGCGGCGCTGGCCGAGCAGACCGGCATGGCCGGCGACCGGGTGCTGCTCGCCGAGAACGGCGTCGTCGTCGACCTGGTCGACGGCAAGGCGGCGATCGTCGGGTCGGTGCCGGTCGGCGACGTCTACGTCGACGGCCTCAACGTCGGCGACGTGGGGGAGGAGTCGCTGCAGGAGCGGCGCATCCTCGGCGACGAGGGCTTCGTCGCGCTCACCGTCGTCATCGAGCCCTCGACGCGCACCATCGTGCGGCCGGTACACCTCTCCGCCCGCGGCTTCGCCGACGACCCTGCCGTCTTCGACCCGGCGCTGCAGCTGGTCGAGGAGAACCTGCGCCGCACGCTGGCCGACGGCGAGACCGACCCGCACCGGCTCTCGCAGGTGATCCGCCGGACGATCGGCAAGTGGGTGTCCGACACCTACCGCCGCCGCCCGATGATCATCCCGACGGTCCTCGAGGTCTGACGGCCCGACGAGTGGGGCCCGGAGGGTCAGGTCCTCGGGGAGGGGAGGGGCGGGTCCGGCTCGGCCCGGCCGGGGGCGGCACGTGGCCGCGGTGTCGTCCGGGAGGACGGCGATGTCACCGCACGACCTCGATCGGCGCGATGCCCTCGGCCTCGGGCAGGTCGAAGCCCCACACCTGGGCGTAGAAGGACAGCTCGCCGTCCATGGCGGCGCGGATGTTCTCGGCCTTGCGGAAGCCGTGCTGCTCGCCCTGGAAGAGCAGGTAGGCGTGCGGCACGCCCTTCGCCCGCAGCGCGGCCACGATCATCTCGGCCTGGTCCGGGGGGACCACCGCGTCCTCGTCGCCCTGGAAGACCGCCAGCGGGGTGTCCAGCGCGTCGACGTGGTTGATCGGGGACCGCTCGTCGTAGACGGCCCGGCCCGCGGGCCAGGGGGCCACCAGGCCGTCGAGGTAGCGGGACTCGAACTTGTGCGTCTCGGCGGCCAGGGCGCCGAGGTCGGCCACGCCGAAGTGGCTGGCGCCGGCGGTGAAGACCCCCGGGCGCATCGACAGCGCGGCCAGGGCCGTGTAGCCGCCGGCCGATCCGCCGGTGATCGCCATGCGGGCCGGGTCGACCCGGCCGGTGCGGGCGAGGAAGCGCGCGCACGCCACGACGTCGTCGAGGTCGAGGATGCCCCACCGGCCCTTGAGCGCCTCCCGGTAGCGGCGCCCGTAGCCGGTGGAACCGCGGTAGTCGACGTCGGCCACGCAGAAGCCGCGGGAGGTCCAGTACTGGACCTGGAGGTCCAGCGCGGGCGAGGCCGCTGCGGTCGGTCCGCCGTGCACGTGCACGATCAGGGGCGGTAGGTCGCCCTCCGGCGCGGTCGCCTCGGGGTTCGTGGGCGGGTAGACCAGCGCGTGCGCCTCGGCGATGCCCGTGCCGCGGTCCTCGGTCGGGAAGGTGACGTGCTCGGGCACGGAGAACCACGCCGGGTCCAGGCCGAGGTCGCGGGCGGGGCGCAGCACCTCGGCGTCCCCGCCGTCCAGCGGCACGCGCAGCACCACGGGCTCCGACGACGGCCCGGCCGCCACGCAGACGATCCCGCCGTCCGCCGCCGTCACGTACCGGAACACCGCGTAGGGGAGGTCGAGCTCGCGCGGCTCGCCGCGCGGGTCCAGCACGGCGAGCCGGTCGCGGCCGTCCCGGCCGTAGGCCAGGGCGACCCGTCCGTCGGGGAACACGGCGTACCGGGTCTGGCCGAACACCCACTGGGGCCCGGCGATGTCCGTGCCGACGTCGAGCACGAGCTCCGCCTCGCCGTGCGGCCGCCGGCGGTACAGCGACCAGGTGTCGGTGCGGTCGCCGAGCCACCACAGGGAGAGGTCCTCGCCCCAGACCGGCTGGACGACGGACTCGCCCGTCCCGCCGGCGATCACGTGCTCGGTGCCGTCGGCCGCGCGGACGACGAGCTGGGCGGCGTCCCACGGCATGTCGGGGTGGTCCCACCGCAGGTGGGCGAGGGTGACGCCGTCCGGGGCGAGGCGGGGGTCGGACACGAAGTCCGGTCCGGACACCAGCACGTCGGTGCCGCCGTCCGGGCGGACACGCACGATCTCGTTGACGACGTCGGCCGCGTGGCCGCCCTCCGCGTGCGTCTCGCGCACGGCCAGGACGCCCTCGGGGGTGACCTCGAGGTCGGCGTGGCGGACCGAGGCCGGAAGCGCCGGCTCCGGCGTCACCGCCACGGGGGTGTCGCTGCCGGGGTCGAGCCGGTACAGCCGCTGGTCGGCGAAGTGGGTGAACCACAGGGTGCCGGCGGAGACGGCCCAGGAGCCGCCGCCGTACTCGTGCACCCGGGTGCGCGCGTTCCAGGGAGCGGGCAGGACGTCGGTGGTCGTGCCGTCGGCGGACCGCCGCACGATCACCGAGCGACCGCCCTCGGCGGGGCGGCCCTCGGACCACCACACGTCCGTGCCGTCGACGCGGACCTCGCCGAGCCGGGCGGCGGCCCGGACGACCAGTTCGGAGGTGATCGGGGTCGGCCAGCTCCCGTGGGGCAGGGTGTTCCGTGCGGGCATGGCCCGACCGTAGGTCGCGGACACGATGCCGCGCCTGCCGTCGCCGCGGACCGCGGGCGATTACCGTCGACACATGCCTGCTCGCACGACGACGACCCGACCCTCGGGCCGGTCGTCCGCGCGCGGCCGCTCGGGCTCCGGGTCGACCGCGTCCCGGAAGCGCCCGCCCGCGAAGCGCCCCGCAGGCGGCCGCAAGCCCGCCGCCCGCAAGCCCGCGCCCAAGAAGTCCGGCCCCGGCCTCTGGGGCGTCGTCAGCGGCGGCTGGTCGCTGCTGGCCCGTGGCGCCGGCGGGCTGGCCCGCTCGGTCGCCCGCCCGGAGGAGGCCGAGCCGCTCGCCCCCGAGCACCGCCGCGACGGCGTGGGCCTGGCCGTGCTGGGTCTGGCCGTCGTCCTCGGCGCGGCCGCCTGGAGCAACGGCATCGGCCCGGTCGGCGCCGCCTTCGCCGGTGCGGTGCGCTGGGTCGTCGGCTCCCTGGTCATGGTGCTGCCGGTCGTGCTCTTCCTGGCCGCGCTGCGGCTGCTGCGCCGGGGGCCGCGCCCCGAGGCGCGCGGCCGGTTGGCGATCGGCTGGCTGTGCCTGGTGGCGTCGGTGCTCGGCATCGCCCAGATCGTCGGCGAGGGTGCCGTCCCCTCGCAGGACCGGCCCGGCTCCGGCGGCCTGGTCGGCTGGGCCGCGGCCACGCCGCTGGTCGCCGGCGTGGGCACCGTCGTCGCCGTCGTCCTGCTGGTCCTGCTGGCCTTCTTCGGCCTGCTGGTGCTGACCGCGACGCCGGTACACCAGATCCCCGAGCGGCTACGCGAGCTCACCGACCGCCTGCTGGGCCAGGCCGACGACGAGGACGCCTACGACGACGACGAGGACTGGGAGGACGACGAGGAGCCGGTCGAGCCGCCGGCGCCGCGCTCCCGCCGCCGGTCGTTGTCGGACGACCTGATGGACACCGGCCCGGTGGAGACCGTGCCGGCCATCGACCACGCCGCGCTCGACGAGGCGCCCGAGGCCGTTCGGCACGAGCCGCCGCCCCCGCCGGTCCCGGCCCGCCGCCCCGCGGTCGTCGACCGGACCGCTCCGCCGGAGGACCTCCCGCCGATCGAGGAGCCCGAGCAGCTGCGGATCGAGCCGGTGGAGGGCCAGTACACGCTGCCCTCGGTCGGGGTGCTGCGCGCCGGCGACCCGCCGAAGAAGGGCTCGAAGGCCAACGACGCGGCGATCGAGGCCATCACCGGCGTGCTCGAGCAGTTCAACATCGACGCCGCCGTCACGAGCTTCACCCGCGGCCCGACGGTGACCCGCTACGAGATCGAGCTCGGCCCGGCAGTCAAGGTCGAGAAGATCACCGCGCTGACCAAGAACATGGCCTACGCGGTGGCCAACGACAACATCCGGATCCTCGCGCCGATCCCGGGCAAGTCCGCCGTCGGCGTCGAGGTGCCCAACACCGACCGCGAGATGGTCAGCCTCGGCGACGTGCTGCGCTCCCAGGTGGCCAAGCAGGACCCGCACCCGATGCTGGTCGGGCTGGGCAAGGACATCGAGGGCGGGTTCGTCTGCGCGAACCTCGCCAAGATGCCGCACCTGCTGGTCGCCGGCGCCACGGGTGCCGGTAAGTCCAGCTGCGTCAACTCGCTGCTGACCTCGCTGCTGCTGCGGGCCACGCCCGACCAGCTGCGGATGATCCTGGTCGACCCGAAGATGGTCGAGCTCACGCCCTACGACGGCATCCCGCACCTGATCACGCCGATCATCACCGACCCGAAGAAGGCCGCCACCGCGCTGGCCTGGCTGGTCGAGGAGATGGAGCAGCGCTACCAGGACATGCGGGCCACCGGCGTCCGGCACATCGACGACTTCAACCGGAAGGTGGAGCGCGGCGAGATCGTGGCGCCTCCGGGCAGCGAGCGGGTGTACCGGCCCTATCCGTACATCCTCGCGATCGTCGACGAGCTCGCCGACCTGATGATGGTCGCCCCGCGCGACGTCGAGGAGTCGATCGTCCGGATCACCCAGAAGGCGCGTGCCGCCGGCATCCACCTGGTGCTGGCCACGCAGCGCCCGTCGGTCGACGTGGTCACCGGCCTGATCAAGGCCAACGTGCCCTCGCGGCTGGCGTTCTCCACCTCCAGCCTCACCGACAGCCGGGTCATCCTCGACCAGCCCGGCGCGGAGAAGCTGATCGGCATGGGCGACGCCCTGTTCCTGCCGATCGGCGCCGGCAAGCCGATGCGCGTGCAGGGTGCCTACGTCTCCGACGCCGAGATCGAGGCGGTCGTCGAGTTCACCAAGCGCCAGGCCGAGCCGGAGTACCGCGAGGAGGTCTTCAGCGCCGCCGAGGGCGACAAGAAGGAGATCGACGAGGACATCGGCGGTGACCTGGAGCTGCTCGTCCAGGCCGTGGAGCTCGTCGTCACCAGCCAGTTCGGCTCGACGTCGATGCTCCAGCGCAAGCTGCGGGTCGGGTTCGCCAAGGCCGGCCGGCTCATGGACCTCATGGAGAGCCGCGGCATCGTCGGCCCGTCCGAGGGGTCCAAGGCCCGCGACGTGCTGGTCAAGCCCGACGAGCTCGAGTCGGTGATGTTCACGCTCCGCGGCACGGAGGGCTGAGCACGGCCCCCTGCAGGGTCCCGCCGCGAGCTGGCGAGTGGCGGGGGGCAGGGGGGTCCTTCACCTACGATGGACCGGTGACACCTCCGACCGACCCTGCGCGCACCGTGGCGGTGGTGACCCTCGGGTGCGCCCGCAACGAGGTCGACTCGGAGGAGCTGGCCGGCCGGCTCGCCGCCGGCGGCTACCGCCTGGTCGAGGACGCCGAGGGCGCCGACGCCGTCCTGGTGAACACCTGCGGCTTCATCGAGTCGGCCAAGAAGGACAGCGTCGACGCGATCCTCGCCGCCACCGATTCCGGCGCCCGGGTGGTCGCGGTCGGCTGCATGGCCGAGCGGTACGGCTCCGAGCTCGCCGGCGCGCTGCCCGAGGCGACGGTGCTCGGCTTCGACGACTACGCGGCGATCGGCGACCGGCTCGACGACGTGCTCACCGGCCGCCCGCTGGTGCCGCACGACCCCCGCGACCGGCGCACCCTGCTGCCGATCAGCCCGGTCGAGCGCACGGCGGCGGTCGCCGC
Source organism: Geodermatophilus siccatus (assembly GCF_900103785.1). Lineage (GTDB taxonomy): Bacteria > Actinomycetota > Actinomycetes > Mycobacteriales > Geodermatophilaceae > Geodermatophilus > Geodermatophilus siccatus. The sequence goes on from NZ_FNHE01000012.1 coordinate 13,842, forward strand.
GGTCGACGCCCCGGTCATCCCCGGCCACGGCTGGGTGCAACGGCGGCGGCTGGCCTCCGGCCCCTCGGCCGCGCTGAAGCTCGCCTCCGGTTGCGACCGGCGGTGCGCCTTCTGCGCCATCCCGGCCTTCCGCGGCTCGTTCGTCTCCCGCCCGCCGGCCGAGGTGCTCGGGGAGGCGCAGTGGCTGGCCGCCCAGGGCGTCACCGAGCTGGTGCTGGTCAGCGAGAACTCCACGTCCTACGGCAAGGACCTCGGTGACCTGCGGCTGCTGGAGCGGCTGCTGCCGCAGCTGGCCGCCGTCGAGGGGATCGCCCGGGTGCGGGTGGCCTACCTGCAGCCGGCCGAGCTGCGGCCGGGCCTGCTCGAGGCCATCGCCGGCACGGACGGCGTCGCCCCCTACTTCGACCTGTCCTTCCAGCACTCCTCGCCGACCCTGCTGCGCCGGATGCGCCGGTTCGGCGGCACCGACGACTTCCTCGCGCTGATCGAGCGGGCCCGCGCGCTGGCCCCGACCGCCGGGTTCCGCACCAACGTCATCCTCGGCTTCCCCGGGGAGACCGAGGACGACGTCGCCGAGCTCGAGCGGTTCCTCGTCGAGGGCCGCCTCGACGCCGTCGGGGTGTTCGGCTACTCCGACGAGGAGGGCACGGAGGCGATGGGCCTGCCCGGCAAGCTCGACCAGGCCGAGATCGACGCCCGCGTCCGGCGGATCACCGACCTGGTGGAGGAGCTCACCGCGCAGCGCGCCGAGGACCGGCTGGGGGAGCGGGTCGAGGTGCTGCTCACCGAGGACCTCTCCGCCGACGAGGGGCCCGGGACGTGGGCCGGTCACGCGGCCCACCAGGACCCCGAGGCCGACGGGACGACGACGGTCACCGGGGTGCCCGCCGGCGCGGTCGCCGGTCAGGTGGTGGCCGCGGAGGTCGTCGCGACCGACGGCGTGGACCTGGTGGCCACGGCCCTGGTACCCGCGGTGCGCGCATGAAGGATGCGGTGGACCCGGCCGCCACGCCGCCCCAGTCGGCGCGGGTGGTCAACGTGCCCAACGCGCTGACCGTGCTGCGGCTGGCCGTGGTGCCGGTGTTCGCCGCGCTGCTGTTCACCGACGGCGGGATGGACGACGAGCGGCGCTACTGGGCCACTCTGGTCTTCGCGCTGGCGATCATCACCGACCGCTATGACGGGATGATCGCCCGGCGCACCGGTCAGGTGACCGAGTTCGGCAAGCTCGCCGACCCGATCGCCGACAAGGCGCTGACCGGCACCGCCCTCATCGGCCTCTCGGTGCTGGCGCTGCTGCCGTGGTGGGTGACGTCGACGATCCTCGTCCGCGAGGTCGGCGTGACCCTGCTGCGCTTCTGGGTGATCCGCCACGGCGTGATCGCCGCCAGCCGCGGCGGCAAGGCCAAGACCGTCCTCCAGGCGCTGGCCATCGGGCTCTACACCCTCCCGTTCGACGGCCTGTTCGGCACGCTGCGGTGGTGGGTGATGGCTGCCGCCGTGGTGCTGACCGTGGCGACCGGCCTGGACTACGTGCACCGCGCCCTGGCGCTGCGCCGCACCAGCGCCCGGGCCATGCGCGCCGCGGCCGCCCGCCGCTCCACCGGGCCGGCCGGCCCGCGGACCGACGCCGCCGCCTGAGGAAGGACCACCTTCCCCCCACCTCGTGGAAGGACCCCGTCCTGCCCACCCGTCGCAGGCCCGGGGCGGGACCCGGGACGGGGCCAGCGGGATCCTGAAGGGTGGCCGCCGTCCTCGCAGGCTCGCGACGGGCCACGGAAGAGCCGACCGGCCCCCGGTGTTACGCCCAGAGCGGACGCGCCTGGCTCGGGACGGTGGGCGTCGGTGGCGCCGCGTACCGTGAGCGCACGGCTCCCTCCCCGGGTGCCGCCGCTTCCGCACAGGTAGGACAGGAGACGGCGATGACGCTGCTGCGCACCCAGCTCGGGACCACCCTGCGCGGCCACCGACTGCGCCAGCGGCGGACGCTGCGCGACGTCTCCGGCGCCGCCCGGGTGAGCCTGGGCTACCTCTCGGAGGTCGAGCGGGGGCAGAAGGAGGCCTCCTCCGAGCTGCTCGCCTCGATCTGCGACGCCCTCGACGTCGAGCTCGCCGACCTGCTGGCCGAGGTCAGCCTGGGGCTGCGCGGCGACGACGTCCGCGTCCGCCCGCTGGCCCCCGCGGCCGAGGCCGCTGGCGTCCCCGCCGAGGAGGAGGGGACCGCGGCGGTCGCGTCCGACGAGCAGCCGGTCCCCGAGCCGGCGCTGGCGCTGGTCGGTGCGCCTGCCCGCGCCTCCGGTCGCCCGGCCGGCGCGGTGTCGCTGGCCGCCTGAGCAAGGCCCCCGCCACTCGCCGGCTCGCGGCGGAGCCCTGCCGGTCCTCCACGTGACCGGCGGCACCCCCGGTGCCGGGCAGGAGGACACGGCGTCGGCCGGACCGCTCCCGCACGGTGGCGAAGTCGACCCTTCACGACCACTTCGCAGACCTCGGACGAGGTCACTCGTGCGCTGCCGGCCGCCGACCTCGACCGGCTGACCGCGCCGGCCGCCGGCGTCCCGCCGGCCACGGCCCTGACGGCGCTGGCCGACGAGGTCGCCGGTCACCCCGTGCGACGCCGCCTGGCGGGCGGCGGCGGAGCGGCTCGCGGGCCCGCTGCCGTCCTGACCCGGTCCTCCGGTCGGCTCCCGTGCCGCTCGCGCGGCGGACCGGTGCGGCGTGGGATGGTGACGGTCCGGCACCGCCCCGTCGGGGGCGTCGGCTGTCCCCGCAGACCTCCGGAGGTCGCCGTGCGGTATCTCTTCCGGCCACCGGCCACCGACGGGGCGGGCCTGCTCAGCCTGCCCTTCCACCTGCCGCTCGAGGAGTGGGACCCCGAGGTGCTGCTCGAGGTCCCGCAGCGGGGCATCTCGCGGCACGTCGTCCGCTTCACCGCGCAGGGCGGGCACGTCTACGCGCTCAAGGAGATCCCCGAGCCGCTGGCCCGCCACGAGTACGCGCTGCTCGGTCAGTTCGAGGAGGAGGGTCTGCCCTCGGTCTCGGTCCTCGGCATCTGCGTCGACCGGCCGGAGGAGCAGGACGCCGTCCTGGTGACCCGCTACCTCGAGTACTCGATGTCCTACCGGTACCTGTTCTCCCGGACGTCCGCCGAGCACTCCGCGGAGCAGCTGCTGGACACGATGGTGGTGCTGCTGGTCCGGCTGCACCTGGCCGGCGTCTTCTGGGGCGACTGCTCACTGTCCAACACGCTGTTCCGGCTCGACGCGGGTGCGTTCACCGCCTACCTGGTGGACGCCGAGACCTCCGAGCGGCACCCGCAGCTGAGCCCCGGCCAGCGGCGCTACGACGTCGACCTCGCCCGGGAGCGGGTGGGCGCCGAGCTGCTCGACCTGCAGTGCGGCGACCTGCTGCCCTCGCACGTGGACCCGATCGAGGTCGCCGACAGCCTGCCGGTGCGCTACGAGGCGCTCTGGGAGGAGGTCACCCACGAGGAGGTCTTCGCCCTCGCCGAACAGCGCCAGCGGGTCGCCGAGCGCCTGCAGCGGCTGAACGACCTCGGCTTCGACGTCGGCGAGATCGAGCTGGTCACCGACCCGGACGGCGGTGCGCGGCTGCGCGTGGAGACCCGCGTGTCCGAGCCCGGGCAGAACCGCCGGGAGCTGTTCCGGCTGACCGGGCTGGAGGTGCAGGAGCGCCAGGCCCGCCGGCTGCTCAACGACCTGCGCGCCTACCGGGCCACCCTGGAGCAGAAGCTGGGCACACCCGTGCCCGAGACCGTCGCCGGCTACCGCTGGCTGGCCGAGGCCTACCAGCCCGTCGTCGACGCCATCCCGCCCGACCTCGCCGGTCGGCTGGCGCCGGCCGAGGTCTTCCACGAGATCCTCGAGCACCGCTGGTTCCTGTCGGAGAAGGCCGGCCACGACGTCGGGACGACGCGCGCGGCACGTTCGTACTTCGACACCGTGCTGCCCCGCACGCCCAAGGAGCTGACCACGCCCTCGGCCATCGTCGGGAGTCGCGACTGACCCGGTCAGCGGGCCGTCCGCGGGTGGTCACGAGCTGGTTTCGTTCGAGTTGACACCTCCTGTGGCCTGGGCCACGGTACGAAAACCGCGGTGATCTCAAGCTCACTGCTCCCCACGGAGGCGGATGACGGTGTCGAGGTACGGCAAGGGCAGATCGTCCGGCGGAGCCGCGACGCGGGGGCGCAGACGTCAGCTGGGCGGAGCGGCGGCGGCCGCGGTCCTGGCCTCGACGCTCGCCGCCTGTGGCGGTGGCGACGGCGGGGGTTCCACCCCCGTCCTCAACTGGTACATCAACCCGGACTCCGGCGGCCAGGCGGAGATCGCGCAACGGTGCAGCGACGCCTCGAACGGGGCGTACACGATCGAGACCTCGCAGCTGCCCCGGGAGTCCTCCGCCCAGCGTGAGCAGCTCGTCCGGCGGCTGGCGGCCAACGACACCTCGATCGACCTGATGAGCCTGGACCCCCCGTACATCCCCGAGTTCGCGCAGGCCGGCTTCCTCGCCCCCGTCCCCGGGGACCTCGCCGAGCGGGTCACGGAGGGCGTCGTGCAGAGCTCGATCGACTCCGCGACGTGGGACGGTGAACTGGTCGCCATCCCGTTCTGGGCCAACACCCAGCTGCTCTGGTACCGCAAGTCCGTGGCAGAGGCGGCCGGGCTCGACATGACCCAGCCGGTCACCTGGGACCAGCTGGTCACGGCCGCCCAGGAGCAGCAGAAGCTCCTCAGCGCCCAGGGCCGGCGCGCCGAGTCCCTGACGGTGTGGCTCAACGCGCTCGTCGAGTCCGCCGGGGGCTCCATCATCGAGGAGAACTCCTCGAACCCGGAGGACATCCAGCTGGGGCTGACCACCCCGGAGGCCGCCCGGGCCGCCGAGGTGATGAACACCGTGGCGAACTCCGGCGTCGTCGGTCCCGCCTTCTCGACGTCGAGTGAGGACACCAGCGCCACCGAGTTCGAGGGCCCGGACGCCGGCTTCATGGTCAACTGGCCGTTCGTCTACTCGCGGGCGCTCTCCGCCGTCGAGGCGGGCACCCTGGACGCGTCCGTGCCGGAGGACTACGGCTGGGCGCTGTACCCGGCTGTCGACGCCGGCCAGCCGAGCGCCCCTCCGTTCGGCGGCATCGACCTGGGCGTCAGCGCCGTGAGCCGGAACGTCGAGCTCGCCTACCAGGCGACGGAGTGCATCACCAGCGACGAGAACCAGACGTACTACATGACCACCAACGGCAACCCCGCCTCCTCGGCCGCGGTCTACGACGACCCCGAGGTGCTGGAGGTCTTCCCGATGGCCCCGACGATCCTGGACTCCCTGGAGGCGGCGGCCAACCGTCCGCAGACGCCGTACTACAGCGAGGTCTCCGGAGCCATCCAGCGGGAGTACCACCCGCCGTCGTCGGTGACGCCCGAGACCGGTGAGCGGGCCCAGGCCCTGATCGAGGCCGTCCTGTCAGGAGACCAGCTGCTATGAGCACCACCACGCTGCCACCCACCGAGAAGACCCAGCCGGTCGCGGCTCCGCGCGGGACCATCAGCGACCGCTCGCGCGCCGAACGCAAACTCGGGTGGCTGCTGGCCGGCCCGGCGTTCGTGGTCATGCTGCTGGTCACCGCCTACCCGATCCTGCAGGCGGTCTGGTACTCGCTGTTCAACTACCGCCTCACCGACCCGGAGAACCGGTCGTTCCGGGGGCTGGGCAACTACGCGGTGATCCTCTCCGACGGCCTCTGGTGGCAGGCGCTGCTCGTCACGCTGTTCATCACCGTGGTGACCGTCGTCGTCGAGCTGGTCCTGGGCTTCGCGCTGGCGCTGGTGATGGCCAAGGCGCTCAGCTCCATCCGGCCCGTCGTCCGGGCGGCGATCCTCATCCCGTACGCGGTCATCACGGTCGTCTCGGCCTTCGCGTGGGCGTTCGCGTTCCGGATCGAGACCGGCTTCGTCAACAGCTGGTTCGGCTGGCTCCCGGGGGTCGCGGCGGACACCGACTGGTTCGGCGGCCAGTGGACCTCGCTCCTCGTGATCTGCCTGGCCGAGATCTGGAAGACCACACCCTTCATCTCCCTGCTGATCCTGGCCGGCCTCGCGCAGGTCCCCGACGTGCTGCAGGAGGCGGCCAAGGTCGACGGCGCCACCTGGTGGCAGCGGATGTGGCGGGTGACCATCCCGAACATGAAGGCGGCGATCATGGTCGCCCTGCTGTTCCGCACGCTCGACGCGTTCCGCATCTTCGACTCGATCTTCATCATGACGGCCGGGGCCAACGGCACGGAGTCGGTCTCGTTCCTCGCCTACCGGCAGACGATCGCGCGGGTGGAGATCGGCCTCGGCTCCGCGGTCTCCGTCCTGCTGTTCCTCTGCGTCGTGATCATCGCGTTCGGATTCATCAAGGGATTCAAGATCGACCTGGCGCAGGCGAGAGGGGAACGCTGATGTCCCGGCGGGAGAAGACCTGGTGGATCATCGGGGGGATCCTGATCGTCCTGTACTGCCTGTTCCCCATCGCGTGGATCGTGGCGCTGTCGTTGAAGGCGCCGGAGGACATCGCGAACGGCCAGTTCCTCCCGACCGACGCGTCGTGGGAGAACTACTCGACCATCCTCACGGGTTCGGCGAGTGAGCTGTTCCTGCCGGCGCTGCGCAACTCGTTCGGCATCTGCCTGATCGCGACGTTCATCTCCTGCGTCCTGTCGATGTTCGCCGCCTACGCGATCGCCCGGCTGGACTTCCCGGGGAAGAAGGTCATCCTCTCCACGGCTCTCGGGGTGGCGATCTTCCCGGTCATCTCGATCGTGACGCCGCTGTTCAACCTCTGGCGGCAGATCGGGCTCTACGACACCTGGCCCGGGCTGATCATCCCGTACCTGTCGCTGACCCTGCCGATCTCCATCTGGACGATGTCGGCGTTCTTCCGGGAGATCCCCTGGGAGATGGAGCAGGCGGCGCAGGTGGACGGCGCCACCACCTGGCAGGCGTTCCGCAAGGTGATCGTCCCGCTCGCCGCTCCCGGTGTGTTCACCACGGCGATCATCGCCTTCTTCATCGCCTGGAACGACTTCGCCTACGGCATCTCCCTGACCTCGACGAGCGCCTCCCGGCCGGTGCCGGCCGCGCTCGGACTGTTCTCGGGGGCGTCGCAGTTCGAGGACCCGACCGGTGCGATCGCGGCAGCTGCGGTGATCGTCACGATCCCGGTCGTCGTCCTGGTGCTGCTCTTCCAGCGGCGCATCGTCGCCGGCCTCACCAACGGCGCGGTCAAGGGCTGACCCCCGAACCCACCCACCCAGCGAGGGGACGAGATCTGATGGCATCGATCGAGATGCGCAACATCGTCAAGCAGTACGGCGACGGCTACCCGGCCGTCAACGACGTCAGCCTGGACATCGCCGACGGTGAGTTCATGATCCTGGTCGGCCCGTCCGGCTGCGGGAAGTCGACGCTCCTGCGGATGATCGTCGGGCTGGAGGACATCACCAGCGGGGACATGATCATCGGCGGCAAGCGGGTCAACGACCTCGCGCCGCGCGACCGCAACCTGTCGATGGTGTTCCAGAACTACGCGCTGTACCCGCACATGACGGTGTACGAGAACATCGCCTTCCCGCTGCGGCTGGCGAAGATGCCCGATGACGAGGTGCGCCGCCGGGTGACCGAGGCCGCTGAGGTGCTCGAGCTGCGTGACCACCTCGAGCGCAAGCCGGCCAACCTCTCCGGTGGCCAGCGGCAGCGCGTGGCGATGGGCCGGGCGATCGTCCGCCAGGCCGAGGCGTTCCTCTTCGACGAGCCGCTGTCCAACCTCGACGCCAAACTGCGCGGTCAGATGCGTACCGAGATCGCCCGCCTGCAGCGCAGGCTGGGCATCACCACCGTCTACGTCACCCACGACCAGACCGAGGCGATGACGCTCGGCGACCGGGTCTGCGTGCTGCGCAAGGGGCGCATCCAGCAGGTCGCCTCGCCGCGCGAGCTCTACGAGCAGCCGGTCAACCTCTTCGTCGCCGGCTTCATCGGCTCGCCGCCGATGAACTTCCTGCCCGCGACCGTGCAGGGTGACCAGTTGCAGACGCCGTTCGGGCCGATCGCACTGGACGAGCGGCGCGCCGCCGCCGTCCGCGGCCGCGACCTCCTGCTCGTCGGCATCCGGCCGGAGTACTTCGAGGACGCGTCGCTGGTCGACGAGGCGAAGCGGCCGCTGGGCTCGCTGTTCCGGGCGCGGGTCGACGTCACCGAGTGGCTGGGTGACTCGCAGTACGCCTATATCCCCTATGAGGCGCCGGAGGCGATCCGCAACCAGTTGCGCGACCTGTCGCGGGAGCTGGACGCCGAGGAGCTGCGCACGCAGGCGATCGTCTCCATCGACGCCACGAGCCGGATCCGGGAGGGACGCGAGGCGGAGTTCTGGCTCGACGCCCGCAAGGTGCACGTGTTCGACCCGCAGACCGGCGAGAACCTCACCCGCGACGCCGAGGCCGGGGCGCGGCTGACCCAGATGGCCACCGAGGACCGTGTCGAGCAGGTGCAGGAGGCGCAGGCCCAGGGGACGACGGTCGGCGGCGGAGCCTCCCGGGCCGGAGCCGCCTAGCCCACCGGCACAGGGCGCCGGCGGCCGCACCGGCCGCCGGCGCCGCTGCCTGTCCGAGGCCCGCCGACCGCGTCAGGAGCCAGATGCCCCCTCCCGACCTGGAGGGCCGCCGTCCGTGGTGGCGGACGGCCGTCGTGTACGAGGTGTACGTCCGCAGCTTCGCCGACTCCGACGGGGACGGCGTCGGCGACGTCGACGGCCTGCGCAGCCGGCTGCCGTACCTGACGGACCTCGGCGTGGACGCCCTGTGGGTCACGCCCTGGTACCCGTCGCCGATGGCCGACGGCGGCTACGACGTCAGCGACCACCGGGACATCGACCCGCGGCTGGGGACCCTGGCCGACGTGGACGCCCTGCTGGCCGAGGCCCACGCCGTCGGGCTCCGCGTGATCGTCGACCTGGTCGCCAACCACACCTCGGCCGAGCACCCCTGGTTCCGGGCGGCGCTCGCCGGCGGCCCGGGTGCCCCCGAGCGCGCGCGGTACTTCTTCCGGGACGGCCGGGACGGCGGCACCGCGCCGCCCAACGACTGGATCAGCGCATTCGGCGGTCCGGCCTGGACCCGGGTGCGCGAGCCGGACGGGGCGATGGGGCAGTGGTACCTGCACCTGTTCGCCCCGGAGCAACCGGACCTCGACTGGGACGACGAGGTCGTGCGGGAGGAGTTCGACGGGACGGTGCGGTTCTGGCTCGACCGCGGCGTCGACGGCATCCGGGTGGACGCCGCACCGGCCCTGGCGAAGGTGCCCGGCCTGCCCGACGCCGGCCACGCACCCGGCGCGCTGTTCGAGTCGAGCGCCTGGGTGGACAACCCGCACTGGGACCGCGACGAGGTGCACGACGTCTTCCGGCGCTGGCGGGCGATCAGTGACGGCTACGACGGCGACCGGGTGTTCGTGTCCGAGGCGGTGGTCGCCGGCCCCGAGCGGCTGGCCCGGTACGTCCGACCCGACGAGCTGCACACCAGCTTCAACTTCGACTACCTGCGCGCCGCCTGGGACGCGGACGGCCTGCGGGCGGCGATCGACGGGACGCTGTCCGCGCTGGCGCCCGTCGGAGCACCGCCCACCTGGGTGCTGTCCAGCCACGACGAGACACGGCACGTCACCCGCTTCGGTCGGGAGGCCAGCGGAGCGGGGACCATGGGTTTCGACGCGGCGTCCCCGACGGACCTCGCCCTGGGCCTCCGGCGGGCGCGCGCCGCCGCCCTGCTCACCCTCGCCCTGCCCGGCAGCGCCTACCTGTACCAGGGGGAGGAACTGGGCCTTCCCGAGGTGGATGACCTGCCGGAGGACGTCCTGCAGGACCCGACCTGGGAGCGATCCGGGCACACCGCCCGCGGCCGCGACGGCTGCCGGGTGCCGCTGCCGTGGTCGGGAGACCGGCCGCCGTTCGGGTTCACCGCCGACGGCGTCCGCCCGTGGCTGCCGCAGCCCGAGTCGTGGCGGGAGCTGACGGTGGCGGCGCAGCGCGACGACCCGGCGTCCACCCTGTCGCTGTACCGCAACGCCCTGCGGCTCCGGCGCGCCCTGCCCGGCCTCGCCGACGACGGACCGCTGACGTGGCGCGACCTCGGGGACGGCGTGCTCGCGTTCGACCGTGGCAGCCGCTTCCGCTGCATCGTGAACCTGTCGGACCGGCCGGTGCCGCTGGCCGGGCAGGGCGAACCGGTGCTCACCAGTTCCCCCGGGACCGCCGACCTGCCGACGGACACGGCCGTCTGGCTGCGGACGGGCTAGCGGGCCAGCGTCCGGGTGAGGACGAGACGGTCCTCACCCGGTCCGGCGCGGTCCGGGGCCAGGTGCGCGCTGGCGCCGAGCGCGGTGTGGAAGGCGACCGCGGCGGTGTCCTCCGGCCGGGTGACCGCCTGGACCACCCGCGCCCCGGTGGCCAGCGCCAGGTCGTCGAACCAGCGCACCAGCCGGCGGCCCAGCCCGGTGCGGCGCCGGTCGTCCCGCACGGCCAGCAGGTGCAGGTAGGCCAGCCGGTCGGCGGTGACCACACCCAGCACGTAGCCGACGTCCTCCCCGTCGGCGCTGCGAGCGAGCGCGCCGAAGCCGCCGAACTGGTCGAACCAGACCGGGTGGTGCAGCGGCCGGGTGTCGACGTCCCAGAACCGGTCGTGCGCCGCCAGCAGGCGGGCGCGGACGGCGGTGGCCGACAGCTCGGCGAACCCGACCAGCGCGACGTCGTCGCGGTCGGTCACCGGCGGGCCGCCGCCAGTTCGTCGCGGGTCGGCGGGTCGGCGCCCTCGCGGGTGCAGTTCAGCGCGGCGACGAGCAGGGCGTCGTCGACGATCGGCAGCAGCTGCTCGTCGGGCAGCTGCTCGAGTGCCGCCCGCGTGGTGACCCCCGCCTCCAGCAGGCCGACGAACAGCCCCGCGGCCAGCGAGTCGCCGGCGCCGACGGTGTCGGCCACGGTCACCCGCGGGGGCTCGCGGTGCAGCAGCTCGCGGCCCGGCCGGGCGATGCGCAGCGGCGCGCCGCCGTCGGTGAGCACGACCAGGGCGATGCCGCGGTCGGCCCAGCGCAGCGCCGTCGCGTCGAGGTCGTCGACGGCGTCGGGCTCGAGCCAGGCGAGGTCCTCGGCGCTGACCTTGACGATGTCGGCGCGGGACAGCAGCCGTTCGAGGCGGCCGCGCACCGACTCCGGGGAGTTGCCCAGCGCCGCCCCGACGGGGCCGTCGGCCAGCATCGGGCGGATGTTGGGGTCGACGCTGACCAGCGCCCGGTCGTCGGCGGCCACCTGCTCCACCAGCCGGGCGATCGCCTCGCAGCCCGGCGGGGTCCAGCTGGAGATGGAGCCGACGTGCAGGATCGCCGTCCCGGCCGGCAGGACGGCGGCCAGCTCCTCGTCGGTCCACTGCCAGTCGGCGGCGCCCTGCACGTGGAAGCCGTAGTCCGCATGGCCTTCGGGGCTCAGCCCCACCACGGCGAGGCTGACCGGCTCGGTGGCCGGCACGAACCCGCCGAGGTCGACGCCGGACAGCTCGACGTGGCGCCGCAGGCCCGCGGCCAGCGGCCCGCTGCCCAGCCGGGCGAGCAGGCGCACCGGGACGCCGAGCCGACCGGCGGCGACCGCGACGTTGAGGGCGTTGCCGCCGGGACGGGCGACGTAGTGCGGTGTCGTGCCGTGCGGCCCCGCGCCGGCTGCCGCGTCGGGCAGCATGTCGACGACGAGCTCACCGAGGACGCTCAGCACCGCGCGGTCGCTGCTCACGTCCGCGACCCTAGCGAGCGGAACGCCTCCGCACCTCGCCGCTGGCTCACGCGCATGCGGACCTGGGACGATGACGGGGACGACGATCGCTGCGGCGCGCCGGACGGGTAGGCCTGGCGCACGACCGCACGAGCAGGAGGACCGATGCCCAACCCGTTCGTGAAGCTGTGGAGGTACCTCACCGCCTCCGCCAACGCCAAGATCGACGAGAAGGCCGACCCGAAGATCCAGATCCAGCAGGCGATCGAGGCCGAGCAGCAGCGGCACCAGGCTCTGGCCAACCAGGCCGCAGCGGTGCTGGGCAACCAGCGTCAGCTCGAGATGCGGCTCAACCGGCAGCTCGGTGAGGTGGAGAAGCTGCAGGCCTCCGCGCGGCAGGCACTGGTGCTGGCCGACCAGACCCGCGCCGGTGGGGACGCGGCCAAGGCGGCCGAGTACGAGAACGCCGCGCAGGCCTTCGCCACCCAGCTGGTCGCCGCCGAGCAGGCGATGGAGGACCTCAAGCGCAGCCACGACGAGGCGCTGCAGGCCGCCGAGCAGGCGCGCGGCGCGGTCGAGCAGAGCCGGATGCGGCTGCAGACGACCCTGGCCGAGCGCACCAAGCTGATGAGCCAGCTCGAGCAGGCCAAGATGCAGGAGCACGTGGCTGCCTCGCTCAAGCAGGTCAACGAGCTCTCCGCGCCGGGCAACACGCCGAGCCTGGGCGAGGTGCGGGACAAGATCGAGGCCCGCTACGCCAACGCCCTGGGCCAGGCCGAGCTGGCGCAGACGTCGGTCGAGGGCCGGATGCTCGAGGTGCAGAAGGCGACCCTCGACGTCGCCGGCGCCTCCCGGCTGGACCAGATCCGCGCCTCCATGGGGCAGCCGGCGATCACCGGCCAGAACGCGGCCCCGGCCCTGGAGGAGGGCACACCGTCGGTGCCGACGTCCACCGCGCAGCCGGCGGCCCAGCCCGCCGAGCGCCCCGACCAGCAGTAGCAGGAGGGTCCCAGCCCCGACCACTCGCGAGCTCGCGGCGGCGCCCTGCAGGGAACCGCGTCCTCCTCACCTCCGCGAGGTCAGGGCGGGACCCGGGACGGGGCCGACCGCTCGCGGCCCGGTCACCTCGGTGACCGGGCCGCGGCGTCTCAGGAGGCGCTCGTGAGGGGTGGCGGGTGGTCGGGCTCCCCGGTGCGGGCCGCCGGGTCGACGGAGGCGTCGGTGGCCTGGCAGGTCGGGCACCAGTAGGTGATCCGCTCCTGCAGGTCCGGCCCCTGGTCACCGCGCAGGATCGGGGTGCCGCAGCGGTAGCAGGGGCGGTCCTTGCGGCCGTAGACCCAGTGGTCGCGGCCGCGACGCAGGTCGCCGGTGGTGCTCTGCTCCGGGCGGTCGCGGTTGGCCAGCATCAACGAACGGGTCCGCTCGACCAGACCGGGGAGGTCCTCGACGTCGGCCACCCGCATCCACGGGTGCACGCCGCAGACGAACAGGCCCTCGACCTTGTAGAGGTTGCCGGGCCCGCACAGGTTGCGCTGGTCGAGGATGGCGACGCCGATCTGCTCGTCGGGGTGCGCCCGCAGTCGGCGCAGTGCCTCGTCGAGGTCCCAGTCCGGACCGAGCACGTCGGGGCCGAGGTGGCCGACGACCTGGTCCTCGTGCGCGGTGCGCACCATGGCGACGTCGTGCAGCCGGTAGCCCACGCAGTCCCACTGGTCGGTGGCGAGGATGGCGCGGATCGAGAAGGCCGGACCGCCGCGCCACCGCGAGCCGTGCCGGTAGATGTGCCAGCTGCCGTCCATCCGGTAGTGGGTGCGCAGCGTCCATCCGTCGGTGAAGCGGGTGAGCATGTGCTTGCCGCGCGGGACGACCTCGGAGACGGTGCGGCCGGCGAGGTCGGTGGCGGCCAGCTGCGGCACGCGCAGCTCGCCGCGGCGCAGGGTGGCGCCGGCGAGTGCGGTGTGCATCCGCTTCGCCGCCAGCCAGACGGTGTCTCCCTCGGGCACGCGCTCCAGTGTCCCCCGGCCCCGTCCAGGGCACCGCCCTGAGCGTGCGCAGGGTGGGCAGGACGGGGACCTTCTGCTGCTCGGACGCGGCGCAGGTCACCTGCGCGGCGGGAAGGCGCAGGTCCGCCGCGGTGCTGAGCCTCCCGTGCAGCGACGCGACCGATCGACGAACGCCCCGCTCACCGCACCCGAGGCGGTGGTCGCCGCCGCCGAGCCGGTCACGGTGACCGTCGCTCGCGACGTGCGTGCCGACCAGCGCGAGACCTTCGAGGGATGGGCGGCCGAGGTGCTCGACCTGGCCGCGCGGTTCCCGGGCAACCTGGGCGCCAGCCTGCTGCGCCCCGGCCCGGGCTCGACCCGCTACCACCTGGTCTACCGGTTCGCCGACGGCGAGTCGCTGGCGCGCTGGGAGCGATCGACCGAGCGGCAGGCCGCGCTGCAGCGCGTCGAGCACCTCACCGACCGGGTGGACTACGCCCACGTGGCGGGGCTGGACAGCTTCTTCACGGCCCTGACCCCCTCCCGGCCGGGGCCTCGTTGGCGGCTGACGGTCCTCACCGTGGTCGCCGTCTTCGCGATCACGCTGGCCTTGCAGCTGCTGGTCGTCCCGCACGTGTCGGGGTGGCCGCTGCTGGCGCGACTGCTGCTGTCGGCCGTCGTCGTGGTGGTGCTGCTCGGTTACGTCGTCATGCCGGCGCTGTCGCGGCTGTTCCGCCGCTGGCTGCACCCCTCCCGCGGCTGACGGAGGGCTCCCTGCCCCCGCCACTCGCCGGCCGGCGGCGGGGATCCTGCTGGGAGGCGGGCCCCTCGTGGCGGGACCCCGTCCGCCACCCTGCGCAGGCTCAGGGCCGCCCGGGACGTGGTCGGCGGTGCCCCGGAAGGGCTCGCCCGGCCTGGTCAGGCGCGGACGCGCAGGCCGCGGGGGGTGGCGGCGAAGCCCGCCGCCTGCAGCGCGGCCGACAGCGGGGTCGACTCGTGCACCGAGGCCCCGTCGGCCTTCTGCACCACCATCCGGCCGAGCGCGCCCGCCGCGACCGCGCCGGACAGGGCCGTCGCGGCCTCCTTGAGCGCGGTCTCGTCCTCGGTCCAGGACAGCAGCGTCTTGCCACCCCGCTCGACGTAGAGCACGAGCTCCCCGTCGACGAGCACGACCAGCGCGCCGGCCTTGCGCCCGGCCCGGTGCCCGGCACCGCGCCGCACGCCGCCGGTGCCCTCGCCGACGTCGACGGCTCCACCCGGGTCGCCGCCGTCCTCTGCCGTCGCGCCGGGGCGTTCGGGCCAGGGCAGGGCCGCGCCGTAGACGTTGGCCGGGTCGGTCGCGGCCAGGACCACCGCGCCGCCGGGCACCCGGTCCGGCGAGGCGAAGCTGCGCAGCCGGTCGACCGAGCCCGGCGTGCCGAACTGCGCGGCGCCGAGGGTCTCCACGAAGTAGCCGCGTCGAGCGCGGCCGTTCTCCTCGAAGGCCCGCAGCACCGGGTACACCGCGGAGAACCCGCCGGTGACCTGCTCGGCCACCACCGCGCCGCGGGTCAGCACGCCGTGCCGCTCGAGCAACGCCTCGGCGCGGGCCGTCGTCCGCTTGGTGGGATTGACCTCCCGGTCGGGCAGCCGCGACCAGCGACCGGCCATCGTGGGCGGCCCGCTGCGGGTCGGCATCGCCGGCCGGCCCAGCCGGGTGCGGCCGTAGCGGCTGCGGTCCAGCCGGGCCCGGGGCGGGGCGGGCTGGCGCTTGTGCGTCCCGCCACCGGACAGCCGGGTGCGCAGCGGCGCGAGGGTGTCGTTGGTGAGCGCGCCGGCCCAGACGAGGTCCCACACCAGGTCGGCGAATGCGGCGTCGTCGGTGGAGCCGGCGAGGTCCGACAGCCCCCGGAAGAACAGCGCCTGTCCACCGGCCAGGTGCTCGAGCACCGCCGGGCCGGCCTCGGGCAGCTCCAACGGCTCGGGCAGCAGCAGCGGCGCGAGGTCGGCCGGCACGAGGCTGACCCAGCCGTCGCCGCCGGGCAGCCCGCCGGCGCCTGCCCACAGCACCTCTCCGGCGCTGGTCAGCTCGTCGAGCATCGCGGGGGAGTAGTCGCGGACCCGGGCCGGCAGCACCAGCGACTCCAGCGCGCTGGCCGGGACCAGCGCCCCGGCCAGCTGCTCGACGACCGCCAGCACGCCGTCCGGCCCGCGCATCCGGCTGCCCACCGACTGCCAGGACGGCGTGAACCGCGCCAGCGTGTCGACCGGCACCGGCTCGACCTCCTGGCGCAGCCGGGCCAGGCTGCGCCGGCGCACCGACCGCAGCACATCCGCGTCGCACCACTCCTGGCCGGTGCCGCCCGGGCGGAACTCCCCGGTGACCAGCCGGCCGGTGCCGACCAGCCGCTGCACCGTGGCCGTGACCACGGCGACGCCCAGTCCCAGCCGCTGGGCGACCTCGCCGGGCTGGAAGGGGCCGTGGGTGCGCGCGTAGCGGCCGACCAGGTCGCCCAGCGGGTCGGGCACCGGCTCGGTGAACACCTCCGGCACCCCGACTGGCAGCGCGGTGCCGAGGGCGTCGCGCAGCCGGCCGGCGTCCTCGATCGCGACGTACCGCTCCTCACCGGCGATGCGCACCACCAGCGCACGGCGGGCGGCCACCAGCTCGTCGAGCCACTCCCCGCCCACGCCGCGGGCGGCGGCCTCGGTGGCGGTGAGGTCACCGACGATGCGCAGCAGGTCCGCGGCGCCGTCGGGGTCGCGGGGGTGGCGGTCGGCCGGCAGCCGCTGCAGCTCGGCCTCGACCTCGGTGAGCGCCTCGGCGTCGAGCAGCTCGCGCAGCTCCGAGCGGCCGAGCAGCTCGGCGAGCAGCCCGGTGTCGAGGGCCAGCGCCTGCGCCCGGCGTTCGGCCAGGGGGGCGTCGCCCTCGTAGAGGAACTGACCGACGTAGCCGAACAGCAGCGACTGGGCGAAGGGTGAGGCTGCCTGGGTCTGCACGTCGACCACCCGCACCCGCCGGGAGCGGACGTCGCGCATCAGCTCGACCAGGCCGGGCACGTCGTAGACGTCCTGCAGCACCTCGCGGGCGGCCTCGAGCGTGATCGGGAAGCTGGAGAACTCGCTGGCCACCGACAGCAGCTGGGCGGCCCGCTGCCGCTGCTGCCACAGCGGGGTGCGCCGGCGCGGGTCGCGGCGGGGGAGTAGCAGCGCCCGCGCCGCGCACTCGCGGAACCGGCTGGCGAACAGCGCCGAGCTGCCGACCTCGGCGGTCACCTCCCGCTCGACGTCGTCCGGGTCCAGGACGGCGAGGTCGGCCTCCGGTGGCTCCCCGGTGGTGTCGGGCAGGCGCAGCACGATGCCGTCGTCGGAGTGCATCGAGGCGACGTCGACGCCGTAGCGCTCGCGCAACCGGGCGGCCAGCACCAGCGCCCACGGGGCGTTGACCTGCGCGCCGAAGGGGGAGTGCACGACCAGCCGCCAGTCGCCGAGCTCGTCGCGGAACCGCTCGACCAGCAGCGTGCGGTCGTCGGGGAGGTGGCCGGTGGCCGCCTTCTGCTCGGCGAGGTAGGCCAGCAGGTTGGCCGCACCCCACTGGTCGAGGCCGGCGGCGCGGGCGCGGTCGAGCCCGGCCTCGGGGGTGGCGGTGCCGACCTCGCGGAGGAAGGCGCCCAGGGCACGGCCGAGCTCCAGCGGGCGACCGGGGGCGTCGCCGTGCCAGAACGGCATCTTCCCGGGCTGGCCGGGGGCCGGGCTGACCAGCACGCGGTCGTGGGTGATCTCCTCGATCCGCCAGGAGGAGGAGCCGAGCAGGAAGACGTCGCCCACCCGCGACTCGTAGACCATCTCCTCGTCGAGCTCGCCCACGCGCCGCCCACCGCGGCTGTCCTCGCCGCCGACGAGGAAGACGCCGAACAGGCCGCGGTCGGGGATGGTGCCGCCGCTGGTGACGGCCAGGCGCTGCGCGCCACCCCGGGCGGTGAGGGTGTCGGTCACGCGGTCCCAGGTCAGCCGCGGACGCAGCTCGGCGAAGGCGTCGGAGGGGTAGCGGCCGGCCAGCATGTCGAGCACCGCGTGCAGCGCGGAGTCCGGCAGCGAGGCGAACGGCGCCGACCGGCGGACCAGCGCGCCCACCTCGTCGACGGTGCGCGGCCGCTCGGAGACGATCGCGACCACCTGCTGGGCCAGCACGTCGAGCGGGTTGCGCAGGTAGCGGATCGACTCGATCGCGCCGGACCGCATCCGCTCGGCCACCAGCGCGCACTGCACCAGGTCGCCGCGGTACTTCGGGAACAGGACGCCACGGCTGACCGCGCCCACCTGGTGGCCGGCGCGGCCGACCCGCTGCAGGCCGGAGGCGACCGTGGGCGGTGCCTCGACCTGCACCACCAGGTCGACCGACCCCATGTCGATGCCCAGCTCCAGGCTCGAGGTGGCCACCACGGCCGGCAACCGGCCCGACTTCAGCGCCTCCTCGACGATCGCGCGCTGCTCGCGGGAGACCGAGCCGTGGTGCGCGGCCGCGACCGGCCGCACGCCCTCGGGCACCCCACCTCCGGACCCGGCCTGCGCCATGAGCGCCGCGGCGTTGGTGCCGGGCGGGACGGGCTCGCCGGTCGCCCGTTCGTACGCCAGCTCGTTGAGCCGGCTGGTCAGCCGCTCGGCCAGCCGGCGGGAGTTGGCGAAGACGATCGTGCTGCGGTGGGCCTCGACGAGGTCGAGCACCCGCTCCTCGACCGCCGGCCAGATCGACGTCCGCGGCTGGTCGCCCGCCGCCGAGCCCTCGAGCTCACCGGTGGGCTGACCCAGGGCGCTCATGTCCTCGACCGGGACGACGACCGAGAGGTCCCACTCCTTGGCCGACCCGGGCGCGACCACCTCCACAGGGCGTCCGCCGGCGAGGAAGGTGGCCACCTCCTCGACGGGTCGCACCGTCGCCGACAGGCCGATCCGCTGCGCCGGGCGCTCCAGCAGCTCGTCGAGCCGGTCGAGGGAGACGGCCAGGTGCGCGCCCCGCTTGGTGTCGGCGACCGCGTGCACCTCGTCGACGATGACCGTCTCGACGCCGCGCAGCGCCTCGCGGGCGGCGCTGGTGAGCAGGAGGAACAGCGACTCCGGCGTGGTGATCAGGATGTCGGTGGGCCGCCGGGCGAAGGCCCGTCGCTCCTCGGCCGGGGTGTCACCCGAGCGGGTGCCCACCTGGATCTCCGGGCGCGGCAGGCCCAGCCGGGCCGCGGCCTGCCCGATGCCGGCGAGCGGGGCGCGCAGGTTGCGCTCGACGTCGACGGCCAGGGCCTTCAGCGGTGAGACGTAGAGGACGCGGCAGCGGGCCTGCTCGTCGGCCGGCGGCGGGGTGGTGGCCAGCCGGTCGAGCGACCAGAGGAAGGCGGCCAGGGTCTTGCCCGAGCCGGTCGGGGCCACGACGAGGGCGTGACCGCCGCTGCTGATGGCCTGCCAGGCCCCCTCCTGCGCGGCGGTGGGCTCGGCGAAGGCGCCGGTGAACCACGCCCGGGTGGGCTCGGAGAACCGGTCGAGGGCGGGCACGGCTCCCAGTGTCCACAGGGGTACGACACTCCGCTGGCCTGCGAGGAGCCGCTCGGGTGCGACGTGGCGTGCGGCACACTGACCGCCATGCGCCGATCCCTGTACGAGGCCGAGCACGAGGACTTCCGGGAGACTGTCCGGGCGTGGGCCGAGAAGAACGTCGTCCCCTTCCACGACCAGTGGGAGCGCGACGGCATCGTGCCGCGCGAGGTCTGGACCTCGGCCGGCGCGCAGGGCTTCCTCGGCACCGACATGGACGAGCGCTTCGGCGGCGGGGGCGTGCGCGACTTCCGCTACCAGGCGGTCCTCGACGAGGAGCTCATGCGGATCGGCGCCACCGGCCTGGGCTTCGGCCTGCACAACGACGTCGCCGGCCCCTACCTGCGCGACCTGGGCACCGAGGAGCAGAAGCAGCGCTGGCTGCCCGGCTTCTGCCGCGGTGAGCTGATCACCGCCATCGCGATGACCGAGCCGGCGGCCGGCAGCGACCTTCAGGGCGTCCGGACGACGGCCCGGCGGGACGGCGACGGGTGGGTGCTGAGCGGCTCGAAGACGTTCATCACCAACGGCATCAACGCCGACCTGGTCATCGTCGTGGCCCGCACCGACCCCGGCGCCCCGGGCTCCCGCGGCCTGAGCCTCCTGGTGGTCGAGCGCGGCATGCCCGGCTTCACCCGCGGCCGGAACCTGGCCAAGATCGGGCTCAAGGCGCAGGACACCGCCGAGCTGTTCTTCGACGAGGTGCGCGTGCCGGCCGAGAACCTGCTCGGCACCGAGAACCGCGGTTTCGCGCACCTGATGGAGAACCTGCCGCAGGAGCGGCTGTCGATCGCCGTCGGCGCGGTGGCCGCGGCCGAGACGGTGCTGGCGCAGACCGTCGAGTACGTCACCGCGCGCACCGCCTTCGGCCGGCCGGTCGGCAGCTTCCAGAACAGCCGCTTCGTCCTGGCCGAGCTCCGGACCGAGGTCACCGTCGCCCGCACGTTCGTCGACGAGTGCGTGCGCCAGCTGGGCACCGGTGAGCTCACGCCGGTCGACGCGGCGATGGCGAAGTACTGGACGACGGAGCTGCAGAACAAGGTGGCCGACCGCTGCCTGCAGCTGCACGGCGGCTACGGGTACATGGACGAGTACCCGGTGTCCAAGGCCTGGCGCGACGCCCGCATCCAGCCCATCTACGGCGGCACCAACGAGATCATGCGCGAGATCGTCGGCCGCTCCATGGGCCTCTAGGCCGGGCCTGCCGTGCCCGCGCAGACCCGCGCCGTCGACCCGGTCGCCGTCCAGCGCCGGACCCTCGGCGTGCTCAGCGGGGGCGTCGCCCTGAGCGGGCTCGGCATCACGGTGGGCATCACCGTGGGCGGCCTCCTCGCCCGGGACGTGGCCGGCACCGAGACCGCGGCCGGTCTCGGCCAGACGGCCGGCGTGCTCGGTGCCGCGGTCCTCGCCGTGCCACTGGCGCGGATCAGCGACCGCGCCGGCCGGAGGGCGGGCCTGGCCGCGGGGTACGCGGTCGCCGTCCTCGGCTCCCTCGTGACGGTCGTCGCCGCGGTCGTCTCCTCCCTCCCGCTGCTGCTCGTGGGCCTGTTCGCCTTCGGCGCCGCCACCGCCTGCGGGCTGCAGGCCCGCTACGCCGCGGCCGACCTCGCCGTCCCGGAGCGCCGGGGGCGGGCGTTGTCCCTGGTGGTGTGGGCGACCACGGTCGGCTCGGTGGTCGGCCCCAACCTGGCCGGCCCCGGTGAGGCGCTCGGCGACGTCCTCGGGCTGCCGCCCCTGACCGGGGCCTTCGCCGTCTCGGTCGCCGTCTTCGCCGCGGTGGCGCTGGGGCTGCTCGTCCTGCTGCGGCCCGACCCGCTGCTGCTGGCACGGCAACTGCGGGGCGCGGGGGCGGACACCGGCCGGCCACGGCGGGCGACCACGGACGCGGTCCGGGCCGTGTGGGCCGACCCCCGCGGCCGGCTCGGGCTCACCGCGGTCGTGGTCTCCCACTCGGTGATGGTCGGTGTGATGGTGATGACGCCGGTGCACATGGGCCACGCCGGGGGGACGACGCTGCGCGTCATCGGCCTGGTGATCAGCGTGCACGTCGCCGGCATGTACCTGTTCTCCCCGCTCGTGGGGGTGCTCGCCGACCGGGCCGGCCGCCGGACGACAGTCGCGGTGGGTGCGGGCCTGCTGCTGACGGCGGCCGCGCTGGCCGGGACGGCGCCGTCCGGAGCGGCGCTGCAGCTGGGCGCGGGGCTGCTGCTGCTCGGGCTGGGCTGGTCCTGCGGGCTCATCGCCGGTTCCACCCTGGTCACCGAGGCGGTCGACGAGGGACGGCGGCCCGCCGCGCAGGGCGGCACCGACCTGCTGATGGGCCTGGGTGCCGCGCTGGCCGGGGTCGTCGGGGGCCCGCTGCTCGCCCTCGGCGGCTACGGGCTGGTCGCGACGGTCTCGGCCGCGCTCGTCGTCCCGCTGCTGGCGGTGTGGGCGCGCACCCGTGAGGGCGGAGGAGCGGTGTCGGCTCAGCGGCCCCGGTAGTTGCGCCAGAGCAGGACCAGGGAGGTCAGCAGGGCGAGCGCGATCCCGATCTCGAGGACGAGGTCGAGGCTGGCCGAGCCGGTGCCGGGGATCACGTACCCAGCCTAGGAGTCCGCCGGGCCCGGCCGACCGCCCCGCGTGCGCGCTAGCGTCGGGGTCGTGCGACTGCAGGACTTCTGGGCCCGTCTCCGCGAGCAGTTCGGCCCCATGCGGGCCGAGAGCGTCGCCCGCGACCACGTCTTCTCGTCGCTGGGCGGGCGCAGCGCCGTCGAGGCGATCGAGGCCGGCCTGCCCGTGCGACGCGTGTGGCTGGCGATCTGCGAGGAGTTCGACGTGCCGCGCAAGGAGCGCTGAGTCGCGGGAGCGGCGTGTCACGCTGGCAGTCGAACACACGTTCGGTCTAGATTGGGTGGCGCAGTCCACAAGCCGGGCGTTCCTCCACAGGTCGACCGGATCCCCCGGAAGTGTCAGACCACCGCTCTAGCGTCGGCACCGACCCGCTCGAACACACGGCATCGCGACTTCTCGAAGGTGAGCACCATGGCAACGCTCGACCGCGACAAGGCCCTCGACATGGCCCTCGCCCAGATCGACAAGCAGTTCGGCAAGGGCTCGGTCATGCGGCTGGGCGACAACGCCGCACAGGCGATCAAGGTCATCCCGACCGGCTCGATCGCCCTCGACATCGCCCTCGGCATCGGTGGCCTGCCGCGCGGCCGCGTCATCGAGGTGTACGGCCCCGAGGCCTCCGGCAAGACCACGGTCGCGCTGCACGCGGTGGCCAACGCGCAGGCCGCCGGCGGCATCGCGGCGTTCATCGACGCCGAGCACGCGCTCGACCCCGAGTACGCCCGGGCCATCGGCGTCGACACCGACGCGCTGCTGGTCAGCCAGCCCGACACCGGTGAGCAGGCGCTGGAGATCGCCGACATGCTCATCCGCTCCGGCGCGCTCGACATCATCGTCATCGACTCGGTCGCCGCGCTCGTGCCCCGTGCCGAGATCGAGGGCGAGATGGGTGACAGCCACGTCGGTCTGCAGGCCCGGCTGATGAGCCAGGCGCTGCGCAAGATCACCGGTGCGCTCAACAACTCTGGCACCACCGCGATCTTCATCAACCAGCTGCGCGAGAAGGTCGGCGTCGTCTACGGCTCGCCGGAGGTCACCACCGGTGGCCGCGCGCTGAAGTTCTACTCGTCGGTCCGGCTCGACGTCCGACGCATCGAGACCCTCAAGCAGGGCACCGAGGCGGTCGGCAGCCGGGTGCGCGTGAAGATAGTCAAGAACAAGGTCGCCGCGCCGTTCAAGCAGGCCGAGCTCGACCTGCTGTGGGGTCAGGGCTTCAGCCGTGAGGGCGGTCTGATCGACGCCGGTGTCGAGCAGGGCTTCATCCGCAAGTCCGGCGCCTGGTACACGTACGAGGGCGACCAGCTCGGCCAGGGCAAGGAGAACGTCCGCACGTTCCTGCGCGACAACCCCGACCTCGCCGATGAGATCGAGAAGAAGGTCAAGGAGAAGCTGGGCATCGGCCCGAAGCTGGATGAGCCGGCGACGGCCGACCAGCCCGACTTCTGACGGTGGGCGGCTGGCCCGAGGCCCGGGAGCGCTCAGCTCCCGGACGTCGACGCGGGCGGCGCTCCGTTTCGTCCCCTGCCCCGGACGGCTCGGACGCCGCCCCGCCGGCCGGCGGCCCGCACCCCGAGGACGACCCGGGCGACCCCGAGCAGGTCGCCCGGTCGATCTGCCTGCGGGCGCTGACCGGTGCACCCAGGACCCGCCGGCAGCTGGTCGAGCTGCTGGCCAAGCGCGGCATCCCCGATGACGTCGCCGAGGCGGTCCTCGACCGGTTCGGCGAGGTCGGGCTCATCGACGACGCCGCCTTCGCCCGGGCCTGGGTGACCTCCCGACAGGCCGGACGCGGGCTGGCACGGCGCGCGCTCAAGGCGGAGCTGCGCGCGAAGGGCGTCGACGGCGAGGTCGCCGAGGAGGCGGTCGCGCTCGTCGACGACCAGGACGAGTGGGACGCGGCACGGCGGCTGGTGCAGCGTCGGCTGCCGGGCCTGCGGCGGGTCGACCGGCTGACCGCCGAGCGGCGGCTCGTGGGGATGCTCGCCCGCAAGGGCTACGGCTCCGGACTGGCCGGATGGGTGGTCCGCGAGGCCCTCGACGAGGACCGGTCCGGCGAGGCCGAGGAGCCCGAGGCGCACGAGGAACAGGGCCTGGACGCCTGGCTGCCCTGACGGAGCAGCGTCGGCTCCGGGCCCGCACTCCGGGCTGCGCTGACCGGACCACCCCTGCTCCGGACCTGCACCGCCCGCCGTCCTGACGCGTGGCGCCGGCCCGACGCATGGGCGACGACCGGCGCGGTCTCCTGGGCCTGCCGTGCCCGGCCGGCCGGGCCTGTCGTGCGCGGGGCCGTAGGGTCCGCCCCGACCGCGGCCGGCCGACCATCCCGAGTGGGGACGGCCGGGGCTCGACTCAGGTGGGGTCGGGGTCCCGGCTGCCCTGCCGGCCGCCCTCGCTGAGGCCGACCTCGGAGACGCCGGCGTAGGGCTCGTGCCGGCCGCCGACGTGCTTCTCCTGCTCCAGGCGGTCCAGCAGGTGGGGGTAGTGCGCCTCGAACGCCGGGCGCTCGGAGCGGATCTTCGGGATCTCCACGAAGTTGTGCCGCGGCGGCGGCGACGAGGTCGCCCACTCCAGCGAGTTCCCGTGACCCCAGGGGTCGTCCCGCAGCGCCAGGGGCCCGTGGCGCCAGGACCGGATCACGTTGAACAGGAACGGGATGATGGAGGCGCCGAGGATGAACGAGAAGATCGTCGACACCGTGTTGAGCGTGGTGAACCCGTCGCTCGGCAGGTAGTTCACGTAGCGCCGGGGGAAGCCCTCGCCGCCGAGCCAGTGCTGCACCAGGAACGTGCCGTGGAAGCCGATGAAGGTCATCCAGAACTGGAGCTTCCCGAGACGCTCGTCGAGCATCCGGCCGCACATCTTGGGGAACCAAAAGGCGATGCCGGCGTTGGCCGCGAACACCACGGTCCCGAACACCACGTAGTGGAAGTGGGCCACGACGAAGTAGCTGTCGTTGACGTGCCAGTCCAGCGGCGGGGAGGCCAGCAGCACACCGGTCAGGCCACCGAGCAGGAAGGTGACCATGAAGCCGATCGACCACAGCATCGGCGTCTCGAAGGTCAGCTGACCCCGCCACATGGTGCCGATCCAGTTGAAGAACTTGATCCCGGTCGGCACGGCGATCAGGTAGGTCAGGAACGCGAAGAACGGCAGCAGCACCGCACCGGTGGCGTACATGTGGTGCGCCCACACCGTCACGGACAGGGCGCCGATGGCGATGGTCGCGAAGACCATGCCCTTGTAGCCGAACAGCGGCTTGCGGCTGAACACCGGGATGATCTCGGTGACGATGCCGAAGAACGGCAGCGCGATGATGTACACCTCGGGGTGCCCGAAGAACCAGAACAGGTGCTGCCACAGCATCGGCCCCCCGTTCTCCTCCGAGTACACCAGCGCGCCGACCTGCCGGTCGGCGAGCAGCGCCATGAGGGCGGCGGTGAGGATCGGGAAGGCGAAGAGCACCAGCAGGCTGGTGACCAGCGTGTTCCAGCAGAAGATCGGCATCCGGAACAGCGTCATGCCCGGTGCCCGCAGGCAGACGATGGTGGTGGCGAAGTTGACCGCGCCGAGGATGGTGCCCAGACCGGACACCGCCAGGCCGGCGATCCACAGGTCCGGCCCGGCGCCGGGGGTGTGTGCGACGTCGGACAGCGGGGTGTAGGCGTACCAGCCGAAGTCGGCGGCGCCGCCCGGGGTGAAGAAGCCCGACACGGCGATCGTGCTGCCGAAGAGGAACAGCCAGTACGAGAACGAGTTCAGCCGCGGGAACGCCACGTCGGGCGCGCCGATCTGCAGCGGCATGATCAGGTTGCCGAACGCGAAGAACAGCGGCGTCGCGAAGAACAACAACATGATCGTGCCGTGCATGGTGACCAGCTGGTTGTACTGCTCCGGCGACAGGAACTGCAGGGCAGGCCGGGCCAGTTCCCCGCGCATCAGCATCGCCATCAGCCCGCCGATGACGAACCACACGAACGACGTGACCAGGTACATCAGGCCGATGGTCTTGTGGTCGGTGGTCCGCAGCAGGTTCGCCAGCCGCGAGCCCTTGTCCGGTGCAGGAGCGGTGCTCGAGCGCGTGACGATCGGGTGCGGGGCCAGAGCGGTCATGCGGCGACTCCCAGGGGCGACCGCGCTCCTCCGACTAGGAGCTGGCTCCCATGGTGTCCCAACAACGCAGGTCAGGGAAGTCGGGGCGGCCCGAGGGCGCGCGTGCCCGTGGCGAGTGGATCAGCCCGCGGAGCGCCTGGCCGCCGACCAGGCGGTCACGTCGACGGCGACGCCGTCCGGCGCCTCGTCGTCGGCCACCAGCCAGCTGCCCTCCCGGCCCAGCTCGCAGGACAGCCACGCCCGGATCTGCAGGTCGAAGGCGCGTTCGGGTGCGGCGGCCGCGGAGCTGACCGGCCCGAGGAAGGTCAGGTCGGTCTCCCCGCCCCCGGCGAAGCGCAGCACCACCCGACAGCGCGAGCGCCGGTGACGGGCAGGGGGCACGACCTCCCGGACGACGGCGGTGTCGGCGCCTGCGGCGGCGGCCAGGGACGACGAGCACGCCCGCAGCCGGGTCACGAACTCCTGGGCGGCGTCCGGAGGTGCCGCCGGGCGGCGCACCGGCGCCGGGAGCGGGGGCACGGCGGGGCGGAGGGCGGTGTCCACGTCGGAGTTCTCGGCAGGTCCGCCGCCGGTCGGAACCGCCGGGCGCAACCCATCGGCCGCGCCCGGCGGCCGCTGTCACCGTGCTGCCGGGACGGCGCCGCCGCCACCGCCCATCTGCACGTCGGCGGGCAGCTCGGTGGGGGTCGTGGCCGCCGCCTTCTGGCTGGTCCGCGTGCGCCGCTCCACGTACCGCGCCAGCCACGACAGCAGCAGGTTGATCACGATGTAGACGACTGCGGCGGCGACGTAGAGCTGGAACGTGTACTGGTTGCCGAACTGCAGGGTGAAGAACTCGACCAGGCTCCGCGCCCCGCGCAGCAGCTCCGGGAAGCTGATGATGAAGCCCAGCGAGGTGTCCTTGAGCAGCACGACCAGCTGGGCGATGAGCACCGGCAGCATGCGTCGGATGGCCTGCGGGAGCAGCACCAGCGTCATGACCTGCGTCTTGCGCATGCCCAGCCCGTAGGCGGCCTCGCGCTGGCCGCGGTCCACCGACAGGATGCCGGCGCGGAAGATCTCGGCGAGCACCGCGGAGTTGTAGAGGACCAGGCCTCCGACGAGGGCCCAGAACGCGCTGAGCCGGATCCCGAACTTCGGGAGCAGGAAGTAGAGCGCGAAGATCAGGACCAGCAGGGGCACCGCGCGGAAGAACTCGATCAGCGTCGACACGAGCACGCGGACCCAGCGGTGCTCCGAGAGCCGCCCGACCGCGAGCAGCAGGCCCAGCACGGTCGCGAGCACCATGCCGACGATCGCCACCTGCAGCGTGCGCAGCAGGGCCTGGCCGAGCGCCTGCGGCACCTGACTGGCCGGGTCGAACAGGACGGCCCAGCGCTGTGCCTCCAGCTGACCGTTGCCGGCCAGGCGGGCGAGCACGAGGGCGATGATCGCCACGACGACGAGGACGCCGACCGCCGTGCCGATGCGGATGCGCCGACGTGCCTTCGGGCCGGGCAGGTCGAAGAGGACGGGTGTGGTCATCGCAGGATCGCCACCCGCCGCTCGATCCGGTTGACCGCCAGGGCGGAGGGGAGGGTGATCACCATGTAGCCCACCACCACGCCGACGAGCACGAGGGTCAGGTCGCCGGCGTCGGCGTTGACCAACCGGGGCAGCAGCGAGCTCAGCTCGCTGACCGAGAAGCCCGCGGCGATGGAGGTGTTCTTCACCATCGCGATCAGCACGTTGCCCAGGGGCGGGACGACGGTCCGGAACGCCTGGGGGAGGACGACCTCACGGAGGGACTGCCCGAAGGTCAGCCCGATCGCCCGCGCGGCCTCGGCCTGGCCGGCCGACACCGCGTTGATCCCCGACCGCAGCGCCTCGCAGACGAACGCGGCGGTGTAGAGACCGACCGACAGGACGGCCCCGGGGAAGAAGCCGATGACGAAGTCGATCTGCGGCAGCCCGAAGATGATGAAGAAGAAGACCACCGTGAGCGGCGTGTTGCGGAAGGTCTCGACGTAGAAGGTGGCCAGCCCGCGCAGCGGGGGGATCGGGCTGACCCGCATCGCGGCGAGGAGGGTGCCGAGCACCAGCGCCACCAGACCGGCCAGCAGGGACAGTCCGAGGGTGGTCAGGAACGCATCGAGGAACAGGTCGGCGTTCTCGCGCACGAAGTCCACGGCGCCTCCTCTCCGGGTCGGGACGGCTGACGCCGCCGGGCGAGGAGGCCCCGCCCGGCGGCGTCAGTGGATCCGGTCGGTCAGTAGCGGTCGATCGTCGGGGGCTCGGGAGCCGGCTCGCCGGTGATGGCTCCCGCGGTGCGGTCCCACGCCGCGGCCCAGCTGCCGTCCTCGAAGGACTGCTCGAGGGTGTCGTTGATGTAGGTGCGGAACTCGTCGTCGCCCTTCGCCAGGCCGATGCCGTACGGCTCCTGGGTGAAGGGGTTGCCCACCAGCTCGAAGGCACCCTGGCCGCCCTGGACGAGGCCGGTGAGGATGACGTTGTCGGTGGTCACCGCGTCGACCTGGCCGTTGCGCAGCGCGTCGGCGCACTTGGAGTAGACGTCGAACAGCGTCAGCTGGGCCTCGGGGTAGTTGTCCCGGATGTTCTGCGCCGGGGTCGAGCCCTCCACCGAGCAG
Organism: Geodermatophilus siccatus; assembly: GCF_900103785.1. GTDB lineage: Bacteria > Actinomycetota > Actinomycetes > Mycobacteriales > Geodermatophilaceae > Geodermatophilus > Geodermatophilus siccatus. The sequence continues at coordinate 42,535 of NZ_FNHE01000012.1, forward strand.
ACCCGCTTGCCCGCGAGGTCGTCCGGGCCCTCGATGCCCTGCGGGTTGCCCGTGGCGACCATGATGTCCTGGCCGGCCACGTAGTAGGGCCCGGCGAAGTCGATGAGCTGCTTGCGGGCGTCGTTGATCGTGTAGGTCGCCACGACGATGTCGACGTCGCCGTTCTGGATGAACGACTCCCGGTTGGCCGACACCGTCTCCTTCCACTCGATGGCCTCGGGGGCGATGCCCAGCCCACCGGCGACGATCTTGGCGACCTCGACGTCGAAGCCCTCGGGCACACCCTGCGGGTTGGCCAGGCCGAAGCCGGGCTGGTCGAACTTGGTGCCGACGGTGATCGTCCCGGCCTCGGCGAGCTCGGCCATCGTGCTCCCCGCGGGGAACTCGACGTCCTGAGCGACCTCGGGGGCGTTCTCGGTGGCCTCCCCGGCCTGCTGGCCGGCCTCGCTGGAGCAGCCGGCGAGCACGAGGCCGAGGGCTCCCAGGGTGGCGGCGTAGCGGGTGATGCGCATGTGCGTTCCTCTCTACCGGGCTCAGTGGGTGAGGATCTTCGCGAGGAAGTCCTTGGCCCGGTCCGACTGCGGGTTGGTGAAGAAGGTCTCGGGGTCGGCGGACTCGACGATCCGGCCGCCGTCCATGAACACGACCCGGTTGGCCGCCCGGCGGGCGAAGCCCATCTCGTGGGTGACGACGACCATCGTCATGCCGTCGCGGGCCAGCGAGGTCATGACGTCGAGGACCTCGTTGATCATCTCGGGGTCGAGGGCGGACGTCGGCTCGTCGAAGAGCATCACCTTGGGGTCCATCGCCAGGGCCCGCGCGATGGCGACCCGCTGCTGCTGACCGCCCGAGAGCTGTGCCGGGTACTTGTCGGCCTGCGCACCCACCCCGACCCGGTCCAGCAGCTCCCGGGCGCGCCGCTCGGCCTCGCCCCTGCTCTGCTTGCGCACCTTGATCGGACCGAGGGTGACGTTCTCGAGGATCGTCTTGTGGGCGAAGAGGTTGAAGCTCTGGAACACCATGCCGACGTCGGCTCGCAGCCGGGCGAGCTCCCTGCCCTCCTCGGGCAGGCGCTGGCCGTCGATGGTGATCTCGCCGGAGTCGATGGGCTCGAGCCGGTTGATCGTCCGGCACAGCGTCGACTTGCCCGACCCGGACGGGCCGATGACGACGACCACCTCGCCGCGGTCGATCGACAGGTCGATGTCCTGCAGGACGTGCAGCTCACCGAACCACTTGTCGACCCCGGACAGGCGGACGAGAGGCTCTCCGGCGGTACGGCTGGTCACCCGGGGAACCCTAGAGGCGGCGGACGACGCCATCCGCCTCCGGCCATCACGAAGGCGTAACGAAGCCCGACCGTGTGAGGCGGGGGCCACCCGATCGGGTCGCCGTACCCTCGTTCCGTCATGCGAACCGACCTGCAGGCTGCCGGGCGGACCTACCGGGTCCGCACCTACGGCTGCCAGATGAACGTGCACGACTCCGAGCGCCTCTCCGGGCTGCTGGAGGCCGCCGGCTACACCGCCGCGCCCGAGGGGGCCGACGCCGACGTCGTCGTCCTCAACACCTGCGCGGTGCGGGAGAACGCCGACAACCGGCTCTACGGCAACCTCGGCCACCTCCGGCCGGTCAAGGACGCCCACCCCGGCATGCAGATCGCCGTCGGCGGCTGCCTGGCGCAGAAGGACCGCGGCGAGATCGTCCGGCGCGCGCCGTGGGTGGACGTCGTCTTCGGCACCCACAACGTCGGTTCGCTGCCGGCGCTGCTCGAGCGCGCGCGGCACAACGCCGAGGCGCAGGTCGAGATCGCCGAGGCGCTCGAGGTCTTCCCGTCGACGCTGCCGGCCAAGCGGGACTCCGCCTACTCCGGCTGGGTGTCGATCAGCGTCGGGTGCAACAACACCTGCACGTTCTGCATCGTCCCGGCGCTGCGCGGCAGGGAGAAGGACCGCCGTCCCGGCGAGATCCTGGCCGAGGTGCAGGCGCTGGTGGACCAGGGCGTGCTCGAGGTGACGCTGCTGGGGCAGAACGTCAACGCCTACGGCGTCGAGTTCCGCGACCGCGGCGCCTTCGCCGACCTGCTGCGCGCGACGGGGCGGATCGACGGCCTGGAGCGGATCCGCTTCACCAGCCCGCACCCCCGCGAGTTCACCGACGACGTCATCGAGGCGATGGCCGAGACGCCGGCGGTGTGCCACCAGCTGCACATGCCGCTGCAGAGCGGGTCGGACGACGTGCTGCGCCGGATGCGCCGCGGCTACCGGCAGGACCGCTACCTCGGCATCATCGACCGGGTTCGGGCCGCCATGCCCGACGCGGCGATCACCACGGACGTCATCGTGGGCTTCCCCGGTGAGACCGAGGCCGACTTCGAGCAGACCCTCGAGGTGGTCCGGCAGGCGCGCTTCGCCAGCGCCTTCACCTTCCAGTACTCCAAGCGCCCGGGGACGCCGGCCGCCGAGATGGCCGAGCAGCTGCCCAAGGAGGTCGTGCAGGAGCGCTACCTGCGGTTGACCGCGCTGCAGGACGAGATCAGCCTCGCTGCGAACCGCGCCCAGGTCGGTCGGACCGTCGAGCTGCTGGTCGCCGCGGGGGAGGGCAGCAAGGACGCCCGCACCGGACGGATGAGCGGCCGCGCCCGCGACGGCCGGCTGGTGCACTTCACGGCGACGGACGGCGGTGCTGACGGGGACGTGCGCCCCGGCGACGTGGTCGAGACCGTGGTGACCCGGGCGGCGCCGCACCACCTGGTCGCCGACGGTCCGCTGCTGTCGCACCGGCGCACCCGCGCCGGCGACGCGCACGAGGCCGGCACCCGCCCCACCACCCCCGGCGTGCTGCTCGGGATGCCGCAGGTCGGCGTCCCGGCCCCGCTCGCGCCGGCCGGCGGCTGCGGCTAGCCCCGCCGGCGGCCCGGGATGGCCCCGTCCCGGGTCCCACCCTGAGCGTGCGATGGGCGGGGAGGACGGGGTCCTTCTTCAGCGCCGGGAGGCCGACTTCTCCGCCTCGGCCAGCCACTCGCGGCGGGTGGCGAGGTTGGCCCGCGCCTCCTCGATCCGCCGCGCATCGCCGGCAGCCTCGGCCTTGGCCAGCTGCTCCTCGGCCTTGGCGACGGCCTGCCGCATCGAGGTGACCATCGGGTTCTCCGGGGCCACCCGGGGGCGGGAGGAGTCGACGGCGCCGCGGATGCGCTGCTCGACGGCCTGCATGCGGTCCTCCAGCTGGCGCATCGCGCCGCGCGGCACGTGGCCGATGGCGTCGTAGCGCTCCTGCAGCTTGCGCAGCACGTTCTGCGCGGTGCGCAGGTCGGTGGACGGGTCGAGCTTCTCGGCCTCGGCGAGGATCTCCTCCTTGGCCTGCTGGTTGGCCAGCTGCTCGGCGTTGCGTGCCTTGTCCGACTCGGCGCGGGCGGTGAAGAAGACGTCCTGCGCAGCGCGGAACTGCTTCCACAGGTCGTCGTCGCCGTCGCGGCCGGTGCGCGGGACGGCCTTCCAGCGGTCCATCAGGTTGCGCATCGCGGCACTGGTCGGGCCCCACTCGGTGGACGTCGAGAGCCGCTGCGCCTCGGCGATCAGCTCCTGCTTGGCGGCCCGGGCCTCGCCGCGCTGGGCGTCGAGGGCGGCGAAGTGCGCGCCCCGGCGGCGGCCGAAGGCGTCACGGGCGGCGGCGAACCGGCTCCACAGCGCCTCGTCGGTCTTGCGGTCGATGCCGCGGATGGTCTTCCACTCCTCGACGATGGCCTTGAGCCGGTCGCCGGCGGCCTTCCACGAGGTGGACTCCGCGGCGATCTGCTCGGCCTCGGCGGCCAGCGCCTCCTTGCGGGCCACCTGCGCGGCCCGGGCGGCGGCCTTCTCCGCCCGGGACTCGGCTGCCGCGGAGTCGGCGGTCTCGACCATGGCGCGGGCGCGGGTGGCCAGCCCGTCCAGGTCGCCGACGGCGGCGGCGCTGGGGATCGACTCGGCCAGCGCCTGCGCCTTGGCCTTGATCTCGCCGGGGTTGCCGGTGTGCGCCCGCAGCCGCGCCTCGAGCAGCGACACCTCCGTCGCGAGGTCGTCGTAGCGGCGGGCGTAGTGGGCCAGCCCCGCCGCCGGATCGCCGGCCTGCCACGAGCCGACGGCGCGCTCCCCCTCGGCGGTGCGGACGTAGACCGTCCCGTCCTCGTCCACGCGGCCCCACTGCGCGGGGTCGGACGCAGCGGCGGCGTCGGCGGGCGGCTGGGGGACGGCGGGGTGTGCTGCGGCGGCCTCGGGCGCGGGGGCCTCGGGTGCAGGGGCCTCCGGTGCGGCGGCCTCGGGTGCAGGGGCCTCCGGCGCGGCGGCTTCCGGCGCGGCCTGCTCGGCGGCCCCCGCGGTCGGGTCGGCGAGAGCGGCGTCGCCAGGGGTGGGCGCCGCCGCCGTCCCCGCCTCGGGGGCGACCGCCTCGGATCCGGCCGTCTCGGGCTGGGACAGCTGCTGCGAGGGGTTTCCGGCGTTCTCCGTGCTCGACACGTGTCGGAGTGTCCCACGCCGCATCCGGGACACTGCTGCGGTGAGCTCAGTCCCGGCCGCCGTCGCCTTCTGCCCGTGCCCGCCGCTGCTGGTGCCGGCCGTGGCCGGGCGGGCCGCGGCGGACACCGCCGTCCTGCGGGCGGCCTGCGCGGCCGCGGTGGACGCGGCGCTGGCCACGCGCCCGGAGGTCGTCGTGGTCGTCGGCGGCGAGGACGGCTGCGGGCGCTTCGGCGACGGTGACGGCGGGGACCTGCGCGGCTACGGCGTCGACCTCGACGTCCCCTTCGCCGGCCGGGTGCGTGCAGGTGGTCGCCGCACCCCGCTGGCGCACACGATCGGCGCCTGGCTGCTGCACGAGGCGGGGTACGCCGGCCCCCGCCTCGGCGTCGGTCCGGACGACCTCGCCGACACCCTCGGCGCCCTGCCCGGGCCGGTCGCCGTCCTGGCGGTGGGGGACGGCTCGGCGCGGCGCTCGCCCAAGGCGCCCGGCCACCTCGACCCGGCGGCGCAGCCGTTCGACGACGCCGTGGCCGTCGCGCTGGCCGCCGGCGAACCGGGCGCCCTGGCCGCACTCGACCCCGCGGAGGGCGCCCGGCTGCTCGCCGCCGGCGTACCCGCCTGGCGGGCGGTCGGGGCCGCGCTGGCCGGCCGCGAGGTGCGCGGCCGGCTGCACGCGCACGAGGCTCCCTTCGGCGTCGGCTACCTGGTGGCCGACTGGAGCGTGCGGTGACCGCTCTCCCGCCGGTGGTCGCGCTGGTGGGTCCCACCGCCACCGGCAAGACCGCCCTCGGGGTCGCGCTGGCGCACCGGCTGGGCGGCGAGGTGGTCAACGCCGACTCGATGCAGCTCTACCGGGGCATGGACATCGGCACGGCCAAGCCCGACGCCGCCGAGCGCGACGGCGTGCCGCACCACCTGCTCGACCTCTGGCACGTGCGGCAGCCGGCGTCGGTGGCCGAGTACCGGCGGCTGGCCCGCGCCGAGGTGGACCGGCTGCGCGCGGCCGGGGTGGTGCCGCTGCTGGTCGGCGGCTCCGGGCTCTACGTGCGCGCCGTCCTCGACGAGCTGGACTTCCCCGGTACCGACCCCGCCGTCCGCGCCCGGCTCGAGGCCGAGCTCGCCGAGGCTGGCCCGGCCGCGCTGCACGCCCGCCTCGCCGCGGTGGACCCGGCCGCCGCCGCGGCGGTGCTGCCGAGCAACGGACGGCGGATCGTGCGGGCGCTCGAGGTCGTCGAGATCACCGGCGGGCCGTTCCGCGCGACGCTGCCCGAGCCGCGGCCGCACTACCCGGCGGTCGTCGTCGGGCTGGACCGCGAACCGGCCCGGCTCGACGAGCGGATCGCGCTGCGGGTCGACCGGATGTGGGCTGCGGGCTTCGTCGCGGAGGTGGAGGCGCTGGCCGCCGACGGGCTGCGCGAGGGGCCCACTGCGTCCCGGGCGCTGGGCTACGCCCAGGTGCTGGCCCAGCTCGACGGCGCCCTCACGCCCGACGAGGCGCGCGAGCGCACGGTGTCGACCACCCGCCGCTTCGTGCGCCGCCAGCGCTCGTGGTTCCGTCGCGACCCGGCGACCACCTGGCTCGACGCCGCCCGGCCCGACCTGGTGGAGGCCGCCCTCGGGGTGATCACCGCTCGTACCCTGGGCCGGTGAGCGCGCATCGGGTCCTGATCGGCCACGGCACGGAGAACGACTTCGTCGTCCTGCCCGATCCCGACGGCACGGGCTGGCCGGAGGACCGGCTGGACGCGGTGATGGTCCGCCGGCTGTGCGAGCGCCGCGCCGGTCTCGGCGGCGACGGCGTGCTGCGCGTCGTCCGCAGCGTGCACGTGCCCGACGCCCCGGCCGTGCTCGGCGAGGCGCTGGGGCGGTGCGAGTGGTTCATGGACCACCGCAACGCCGACGGCTCCACCGCCGAGATGTGCGGCAACGGCATCCGGCTGTTCCTGCACGTGCTCGTCACCGAGGGCCTGGTCGAGCGGGACGCCTGCGCCGAGGGCATCTGGGTCGGCACCCGCGGCGGCCCGCGCCGGGTGGGGGCTGCGGCCGACGGCGGCTACTGGGTGGACATGGGACCGGCCCGGCCGTTCGGCGCCGGCACCGCCGAGCTCGGGGGCGCGGCGTTCCCCGGCCGCGCGGTCTCGATGGGCAACCCGCACCTGGCCTGCCTCACCGACGTCGACGTCGACGCACTCGACCTCACGACGGCGCCGGCGGTCGACGCGCAGCTGTTCCCGGACGGCGTGAACGTCGAGTTCGTCAACGTCCTCGAGACCGGCCGGCACGTGCGGCTGCGGGTGTCCGAGCGCGGGGTGGGGGAGACCCGCTCGTGCGGCACGGGCGCCTGCGCCGCGGCCTGGGCGGCCCTGGAGGCCGCCGGCTCGGCGACGGGCACGGTCACCGTCGACGTCCCCGGCGGCCGGCTGGGCGTGACCGTCGACGAGCGGACGACGGTGCTGTCCGGTCCCGCGGTCGTGGTCGCGGCCGGCGAGCTCACCCCCGAGTGGCTCGAGGGCTGACCCGCCGGCCCGGCCCCGTCCAGAGGCTCGCCGGAGCCTGCGAGCGGTGAGGGCGACGGGGTCCGCTCTCAGGTCTTCGGGGTCTCGGTGTCCTCGGGTGCCTCCGGCATCAGCGACTCGCCGGCCGTCCCCGGGCTGCCGGAGGGCCGACCGCGGCCGCTGTCCTGGTCCGGCCCGCCGCCCAGCGGGTTGCGCGGCGGGTTGAGGCCCTTGGGGTCCCGGCCCGGGTCGTCGAGCTCCTCGTTGGTCCCGGCGGCGCTGCTGCCCGTCTCGCTCATGTCGAGCCTCCTCATGGTGTCGGTCGCCGTCCTCCGCCCTACCCGGTCGCGACCCGGCCACGCGTGCCGGGATGGTCCGCCGCGGCCGCGGTGTTGGAAGAGACGATGACAACTCAGATGCCCCAGGTGCTGGGGTCTGCGACGCTGGAGACGATGACGACAGCACAGAACCGCGCCGTGCTCGCCGACGCCGAGGAGCGCGCCCTGCGCGCCGCGCCGGCGCCCCTCGAGGAGGCGTCCCGTCCCGACGGGGGACGGGAGGAGCCGGACGACACGACCGGGTCCTACGCGCTCGAGGCCCGCGGTGCGTTGCGCCGCGTCGCCGGCCTGTCCACCGAGCTGGCCGACGTCACCGAGGTCGAGTACCGCCAGCTGCGCCTCGAGCGCGTCGTGCTGGTCGGCGTCTGGACCGAGGGCACCCAGGCCGACGCCGACCGCTCGCTCGCGGAGCTGGCCGCGCTGGCCGAGACCGCGGGCTCCCAGGTCCTGGAGGCGGTGAGCCAGCGGCGCGACAAGCCCGACGCCGGCACCTACGTCGGGTCCGGCAAGGCCGCCGAGATCCGCGACATCGTCGCGGCCGCCGGCGCCGACACCGTGATCTGCGACGGCGAGCTGACCCCGGGCCAGCTCAACGCGCTGGAGAAGATCCTCAAGGTCAAGGTCGTCGACCGGACCGCGCTGATCCTCGACATCTTCGCCCAGCACGCCTCCAGCCGGGAGGGCAAGGCGCAGGTCGAGCTGGCGCAGATGCAGTACATGCTGCCGCGGCTGCGCGGCTGGGGTGAGTCGCTGTCCCGGCAGGCCGGTGGCCGTGTCGCCGGCGGTGGCGGCATCGGCACCCGCGGCCCCGGTGAGACCAAGATCGAGACCGATCGGCGGCGGATCCGCGCGCGGGTGAGCAAGCTGCGCCGGGAGATCGCCGGCATGGCGACCGCCCGGGCGACCCAGCGATCCTCCCGCGGGCGCAACGCCGTCCCGAGCGTGGCGATCGCCGGGTACACCAACGCCGGCAAGTCCAGCCTGCTCAACCGGCTGACCGGCGCCGGCGTGCTGGTCGAGAACGCCCTGTTCGCGACCCTGGACCCGACGGTGCGCCGGGCGCAGTCCCCGGACGGCCGCGAGTACACGCTCACCGACACCGTCGGCTTCGTGCGGCACCTGCCGCACCAGCTGGTCGACGCGTTCCGCTCGACGCTGGAGGAGGTGGCCGCCGCCGACCTGCTCCTGCACGTCGTCGACGGCTCCGACCCCGACCCCCTGGGGCAGATCGAGGCGGTGCGCGTGGTCCTCGGTGAGATCGACGCCGCGTCCGTCCCGGAGCTCATCGTCGTCAACAAGGTGGACGCGATGAGCGAGGAGGACGTCCTCACCCTGCGCCGGGCCCTGCCGGGGGCGATGTGGGTGTCGGCCCGCACGGGCGCCGGCATCGAGCAGCTGCGCGAGATCGTGGCCGCCCGGTTGCCGCACCCCGACGTCGAGGTCGACGTGCTGGTGCCCTACGACCGCGGCGACCTGGTGGCCCGGGTGCACCGGGACGGCGAGGTGCTCAAGGAGACCCACGAGGCCGGGGGCACCCGGCTCAGCGCCCGGGTGGACGGCGGCCTGGCCGCCGCCCTCGAGGGGTTCGCGGCGCCGGTCGCCTGACACGTCTGCCGGCGAGCGAGGTCACGGTCAGGTCACGGCCCGGTACCGTGACCGGCGTGACCAGCGGCGCGGTGCGGCGGCGTCCCGGGACCTCCCCGCCGGACGCCGCCGACGCCGACGTCCGCGTCGGGCGCCCGTCGCGGTGGCTGCTGGGGGCCGCCCTGGTGGTCACCGTCGTGGTCACCGTCGACCTGCTCGGCCGGGGCGTGCTCGAGCGGATGGACCTGCGGGTCTCCGAGGTGGTCAGCGGCTGGGGCCTGAAGGACTCGGCCGCCTACTGGCCGGTGTGGGCGGTGACCCAGCTCGGTGGGCGCGGCTTCATCCTGATCGTCCTGACAGGGCTGGTCGGCTACCTCGGGTGGCGGTTCCGCACCGTGGTCCCGCTGGTGCGGGTGCTGCTGGCGCTGGTGCTGCTCACCGTCGTCGTCTACTCGTTGAAGTACGGGACCGGCCGGACGGCCCCGGCCTACCCCGGGTCGTTCTTCCACCGGGACGGCGCCTCCTACCCCTCCGGGCACGTCGCCAACGCCGTGCTTATGTGGGGGGTCGCCCGCTGGCAGGTGGTGCAGTACCGACTCGCGGCGTGGGTGCAGCGGACCGCGCGGGTGCTCAGCGTCGCCGGCCCGGTGGCCACCGGCGTGGCCATGGTGTCCCTGGACTTCCACTGGGTCACCGACGCCGTGGTCGGAGCGGCCGTCGGCGTCCTGCTGTTGGGCGTGGTTCACCTGCTCGACGCGGTCCTGGTGTCACGCTGGGTCGGTGCCCGAGCCGGCCGGTCGTCCGCGTAGCGGAGCCAGGGGGCGACGTCTGGCGGCCGGGACCGGTCTCGCGCTGACGCTCGCCCTCGGCCCCGCCCAGCCCGCGTCCGCCGCACCGGTCGATCAGCCGGCGCCCGCGACGCGGTGCCGGCTCACCGATCCCCGGCTGCCCGAGGTCTCCGGGCTGGTCGAGGTCGGCGACCGGATGCTGGTGCACAACGACGGCGGCGACTCACTCGACGTCTACGTGCTGGACGGGACCTGCGCGGTGGTCACCGTGCACTCCGCGGCGGTGGACCCCTACGACCCCGAGGACATGGCGCTGGCCGTCGACGGGACCGTCTGGCTCGCCGACACCGGCGACAACAACGGCACCCGGGCGACGGTCGCGCTGCTGGCCCTGCACGCCGACGGCAGCAGCTCGGTGTACCGGCTGGCGTACCCCGACGGTCCGCGGGACGTCGAGGCGCTGCTGCTCGCCCCCGACGGGACGCCGTACCTGGTGACCAAGGAGGTGCTGGGCGCCAGCCAGGTGTACCGGCCGGTGTCGGCGCTCGTGGAGGACGGCACGGTCGGCCTCGCCGAGGTTGGCGGGGTGGAGTTCGTGCTGACCGGGACGCCGGGGGGCCCGGTCGGCCGCGCCGGCCAGCTGATGGTCACCGGCGGTGCGGTCTCACCCGACGATCGCTGGATCGCGCTGCGCACCTACACCGACGCCTACGTCTGGCCGCTGACCGGCTCGGACGTGGCCGGTGCGCTGGCGGGGGAGCCGCGACGGGTCTCCCTGCCCGAGGCGGCCCAGGGCGAGGCGATCAGCTTCACCGGGGACTCCGCGGCGCTCGTCGTGGCGGGGGAGGGGCTGGGCAGCGACGTCACCGTGGTGCCGCTGCCGGCCGAGGCGGCGCTCTCGTCGTCCGCGGTGGACGCGGACGGCACGGGCTCCGGCCTGCTGTCCGGCGACGACGGCCCGCCCCCGGTGGCCGCGGCGGTCGCTGCCGCCGTCGTGGCCGGCGTGCTCGTCTGGCTCGGGGGCAAGCTGGTGCGCCGCCGCGACTGAGGTCTCGGCCCTCGCTCCGGCGCTCCGGCCGGTGCCTGCCGTCCGGAGCGGCTGACGATCTGGTCGGGCGCTCGGCCGCCGGCGCGGCGGTCACCGCGCCGGCGGCTCGTCGGCCCGTCCCGGGGCCCGCCCCGAGCGTGCGAGGGGTGGGTAGGACGGGGTCCTTCTTCAGACCCGGCGGAGCACCGTGACGACGCGGCCGAGCACGGTGGCGTCGTCCCCCGGGATGGGCTCGTACGCGGGGTTGTGCGGCAGCAGCCACACGTGGCCGTCGCGCCGCTTGTAGGTCTTCACCGTCGCCTCGCCGTCGATCATCGCGGCGACGATCTCGCCGTTCTCCGCGGTCGGCTGCTGGCGCACGACGACCCAGTCGCCGTCGCAGATGGCGGCCTCGACCATCGAGTCACCGGTGACCTTGAGCATGAACAGCGTGCCCTCGCCGACCAGCTCGCGGGGGAGCGGGAAGACGTCCTCGACCGCCTGCTCGGCCAGCACGGGGCCACCGGCGGCGATCCGGCCGACGAGCGGGACGTAGGTGGGGGCAGGGGTCTCCTCGGCGCCGGCGGGGGCCACCACCGTGGGCGCGGGCGCGCCGGGCGTGTCGCCGGGCAGGCGGACGTCGAGTGCGCGCGGGCGGTTGGGGTCGCGGCGCAGCCAGCCCTTCTTCTGCAGCACGCTGAGCTGGTGGGCCACCGACGAGGCCGACGACAGCCCCACGGCCTCGCCGATCTCGCGCACCGAGGGCGGGTAGCCGCGCCGCTCGATCGAGTCGCGGATCACCTCGAGGACCCGCCGCTGCCGCTGGGTGAGCCCGTCGCCGCTCTCTCCCCGGTCGGGGAAGGTGCGCACCGACGCCGTCTCGGCCCGCTCCGGTGCGGCGGTCCGGCTCCCGGACGCGTGCCGCGACGAGCCGCCTCCACCCCGGACACCGCCGCCCGACGTCCCGCTCGTGCCCGCCACGTCTCCTCCTCGCCGGCCGTGTCGCCACGGCCCTGTCGTCCTGCGCCCGCCCGGCGGGAGCCGGACCGGGCCGGCTCCACTGCGGGGACCGCTGCCGGCCCCGCCCCGCCGGTGCCCTCGCGGCGACGGCGGACGGGTGCTGCTACGGACCGTAGCGCCTCGGAGCCGGTACTTCAAACGTGTGTTCGAAGCCGGCGTGCGGTGCCGGGTCGACCCCGTCGGTGGGATGCGGTAGACATCGCACGGATGTTCGATCGAACGCGTGTTCGAGCAGCGCCGGGTCGATGGAGGAGGAGAGGTCATGGCGAGCGTGCGGCAGGCCGTGCTGGAGTTCGACGCGACGGTCCGGGTCCCGTGGCGTCCGTTGCTCGGGTCGGTGGACGACGGCCGGGCGGCCGGGTGCGGGCGCCCGGGCCGGGCGACGGCCGCGTCCGGGCGCCTTCCGCAGACGCCTGCTGCGTCGGGTCCGGCCGGGACCGGGCCCCGCGTCGCCGGTCACCTGCGGCCGGTGCCCGACCGCCCGGCGGGCCCGGAGCCGCGCACCGCGGACCCGGCTCCCCCGGGCCGGGGTGCCGGCCGGGCACCCGCTCGGCGGGAGCCGACCTCCTCGGGTGGCCGTCCCGCCGCATCGCGCCCGGTGCCCGCCCGGGTGGTGCGCGGCGGGTGCGCCACCCCGGAACGCGCTGCGGTCCCGCGGCTGCGTCTGACCCGCCGGGGGCGCCGGCTGGCGCTCGCCCTGGCCCTCGGCGGCGCCGTCGCGCTCGGCTCGCTCGTGGCCCCACTCGTGGAGGGTGCGGGTGGCGGTGGACTCCAGCTCGCCGGCGAGCGGAGCGTGGTGGTGGAGTCCGGCGACACGGTGTGGTCGATCGCCGGGGAGGTCGCCGGTGCCGACCAGGACGTGCGCACGGTGGTCGACGCCATCGAGGAGCTCAACGACCTCGAGGGTTCGGCCCTGGTCCCCGGTCAGGTCCTCGAGCTGCCCTGAGTCGCGCGGTCGCTCCCGGCAGACTCGGGGCGGTCGAGGAGCGACAAGAGGCGGCGCCGATGTTCGTCAACCCGTCGTGCCGAGTCGCTGACACCGTGTAGCTGACAGTCCCTCTACGGTCAGCTCCGTGTCAGCGATCTCAGGCAACCGGGCCGCCGTCTTCACGCAGCAGTCGCAGCGCTGCGAGGTGTTCGTCGAGGGCTCCTGGTGGCCGGGTTCGCTGCTGGGGTGGCGGCACGACGGTCAGGGCTCGTGCCAGGTGTGGGTGCGGGTGACCGTGGCCGGGGCCGACCGGGAGAGCTGGACCGACCTGGCCGAGGTGCGCCTGCCGGAGACCCGGCCGGCACCGGTACTGGTGCCGGACAGCGGCATCGACCCCTTCGCGAGCCTCGGCGAGGAGGTGCTGCCGGGCGCCTCGGCCGCCCCGCTGCTGTCGTTGAGCGAGGCCGCCGCCCGGGAGCAGCGGGTGGCGGGCGTCCTCCCCGCGTCGGCCCCGGCCGCCGGCCGCCGTCGCCGCCGCCACGGCGGCGACGTGACCGCCGAGCAGCCCGCCGTCCCCGCGGGCGCGGCCGCCGGCCGGCACCGGGTCGGGCGTCACCGGGCGGCGGACGCGGCGGAGCGGCCGGAGGAGGCGTCGGGTCCGGAGCTGGGTGATGCCACGGTGCTCATGCCGCGGGCGATCGAGGCCGACTGCCTGACCCGCCCCCTGCGGCTCGGCGACCGCGCCTCCCGCCCCCGCCTGGGGCGGCCCGGCGAGGCCCTCCGCGCCTGAGGCGGGACCCGCTCCCGCATCCCGTGCGACGCGTCCCGGTCGGCGTCCCCGCGCCCGCCCATGACGTTCCCGCGCCGGCGGTTCGGTCGCCCCGTCACACCCGACCGGCGCGCCCCGCGACCGCTGCGGCGCGTTCCCCGGCGTGTTCCCGGGGCGCGTGTGACCCGTGCGCGCGGGTGGTCACGAAGTCGTCTCGACGGACGACGCGCCTGGTGTTCGGCTTGCAGATCTAGTGGGGCCGGACCTAGGGTTCCCCTACATCTAGTAGTTGCACCGATGTAAGTCCGTCCACAGGCCGTCCTCAGGCCCTCCCCACGACGTCCACCAGATGTCCCCAGGGAGGTCCACAGCCCGGCCTCCCGGTCCCGTCGCTCCGGCCGCTCGCGCGGTCGCCGCGGCCCCCGGGCGGACCCGCGCCGGAGCGCGTCGCGAGGGGAGGGGATCGGCCGTGCGCTGTCCCTTCTGCCACAACCCCGACAGCCGCGTCATCGACTCGCGTGAGGCCGACGAGGGGGCGACCACCCGTCGCCGCCGGTCGTGCCCCGCGTGCGGGCGGCGCTTCACCACGGTGGAGGAGGCCGTCCTCGCCGTCGTCAAGCGCAGCGGCGTGAGCGAGCCGTTCAACCGCAGCAAGGTGGTGGCCGGCGTCCGCCGGGCCTGCCAGGGGCGGCCGGTCGACGAGGACCAGCTGCAGCAGCTCGCCCAGCAGGTCGAGGACGCCATCCGGGCCACCGGCGCGGCGGAGGTCCCCAGCCACGAGGTGGGGCTGGCGATCCTCCGGCCGCTGCGGGAGCTGGACGAGGTCGCGTACCTGCGCTTCGCGAGCGTCTACCGCGCTTTCACCTCGCTCGAGGACTTCGAGAAGGAGATCACCGAGCTGCGGGCCCGGCACATCGCCGCCGGCACCCCGCCGCTGCCTGGCATGCAGGACCCGCCGGCGCGCCGGCGGGTGGGGGGGCGTGGCCAGGCCGCCTCCGCCGGCGGCACCGCCGGCTCCTGAGAACCGTCAGCACCACCCGATAAGAAGAGGGCGGCTCTCTTCCCCAGCCGCCGCAGATGCCCACACGACAGGGCCCACAACACAGGGAGAGCTCCGTGACCGAGACCGAGGATCGCTTGTCGGGCCGTACGCGTCGCGCCGCCAAGGCGCCGACCAGGGGGAAGGGCCTGAAGGTCAAGCGTGTCTTCACCACCGCCGGGGTGCACCCGTACGACGAGGTGACCTGGGAGCGTCGTGACGTCGTCATGACCAACTGGCGGGACGGCTCGATCAACTTCGAGCAGCGCGGCGTGGAGTTCCCCGCCGAGTGGAGCATCAACGCCACCAACATCGTCACCACGAAGTACTTCCGCGGCGCCGTCGGCACCCCGCAGCGCGAGACGAGCCTGCGCCAGCTCATCGACCGGGTGGTGCTGACCTACGGCCAGGCCGGCCGCGAGCACGGCTACTTCGCCAGCGAGGGCGACGCCGAGATCTTCGAGCACGAGCTGACCTGGATGCTGCTGCACCAGTACTTCAGCTTCAACTCACCCGTCTGGTTCAACGTCGGCACCAGCGCGCCGCAGCAGGTCAGCGCCTGCTTCATCCTCGCCGTCGACGACACCATGGACTCGATCCTCAACTGGTACCGGGAGGAGGGGCTGATCTTCAAGGGCGGCTCGGGCGCCGGCCTGAACCTCTCCCGCATCCGCTCCTCCAAGGAGCTGCTCTCCTCGGGCGGCACCGCCTCGGGCCCGGTCAGCTTCATGCGTGGCGCCGACGCCTCCGCCGGCACCATCAAGTCCGGTGGCGCCACCCGCCGCGCGGCCAAGATGGTCGTCCTCGACATCGACCACCCCGACATCGAGGAGTTCATCGAGACCAAGGCGCGCGAGGAGGACAAGATCCGCGCGCTGCGCGACGCCGGGTACGACATGGACCTCGGCGGCAAGGACATCACCAGCGTCCAGTACCAGAACGCCAACAACTCCGTCCGCGTCTCCGACGAGTTCATGCGCGCGGTCGAGGACGGCACGGACTTCGGCCTGCGCTCCCGCCTCGACGGCTCGGTGATCGAGACCGTCGACGCCAAGGACCTGTTCCGCAAGGTCACCCAGGCCGCCTGGGAGTGCGCCGACCCGGGGATCCAGTACGACGACACGATCAACGACTGGCACACCAACCCCGAGACCGGGCGGATCAACGCGTCCAACCCCTGCTCGGAGTACATGAGCCTGGACAACAGCTCGTGCAACCTGGCGTCGCTGAACCTCATGAAGTTCCTCAAGGACGACGGCACGTTCGACACCCGGAACTTCGTGAAGGCCGTCGAGCTGGTCATCACCGCGATGGACATCTCGATCTGCTTCGCCGACTTCCCGACCGAGCCGATCGGTGAGACCACCCGCGCCTACCGGCAGCTGGGCATCGGCTACGCCAACCTCGGCGCGCTGCTCATGGCCACCGGTCACGCGTACGACTCGCGCGGCGGTCAGACCCTGGCCGCGGCGATCACCTCGCTGATGACCGGCACCGCCTACCGGCGCTCGGCGGAGCTGGCCGGCATCGTCGGCGCCTACGAGGGCTTCGCCCGCAACGCCGATGCCCACGCGCGGGTGATGCGCAAGCACGCCGCGGCCAACGACGCCATCCGCCCGGTCGGCGCCGACGACGCCGACGTGCTCAAGGCCGCGACCGCCGAGTGGCAGGCGTGCCTGGAGATCGGCGCGGACTTCGGCTGGCGCAACGCGCAGGCCTCGGTGCTGGCCCCCACCGGCACGATCGGCTTCATGATGGACTGCGACACGACCGGCATCGAGCCGGACTTCTCGCTGGTCAAGTACAAGAAGCTGGTCGGCGGCGGCTCCATGCAGATCGTCAACCAGACCGTCCCGCGGGCGCTGCGCAGCCTGGGCTACCAGGACGAGCAGATCGAGGCGATCGTCGAGTACATCGCCGAGCACGGCCACGTCGTCGACGCCCCGAGCCTGCGCCCGGAGCACTACGAGGTCTTCGACTGCGCGATGGGCGAGCGGGCCATCTCCCCGATGGGCCACGTCCGGATGATGGCTGCGGTGCAGCCGTTCATCTCCGGCGCCATCAGCAAGACGGTCAACATGCCGGAGACGGCGACCGTCGAGGACGTCGAGAACATCTACTTCCAGGGCTGGAAGCTCGGCCTCAAGGCGCTGGCGATCTACCGCGACAACTGCAAGGTCGGCCAGCCGCTGTCCGACGCCAAGGCGAAGAAGGCCGACACCAAGGTCGCGGCCGCGCCGGTCGCCGCGACGTCGCAGCCGGTGCGCCGCCGGCTGCCGAAGAAGCGGCAGAGCATGACGACGTCGTTCAGCGTGGCCGGCGCCGAGGGCTACATGACCGCCGGGATGTACGAGGACGGCAGCCTCGGCGAGGTGTTCCTGAAGCTCGGCAAGCAGGGTTCGACCCTCGCCGGCGTCATGGACGCCTTCTCGATCTCGCTGTCGATCGCGCTGCAGCACGGTGTGCCGCTGGAGACCTACATCCAGAAGTTCACCAACATGCGGTTCGAGCCGGCCGGCATGACCGACGACCCGGACATCCGGATCGCCCAGTCGGTCATGGACTACATCTTCCGTCGCCTGGCGCTGGACCACCTGCCGGTGGAGAAGCGGGCCAACCTCGGCATCTTCAGCGCCGAGGAGCGCGCCGCCCAGGTGTCCGGTTACGGCACCTCCGCCTCGACCGCCGCGGTCGTGGAGGAGGAGGTCGACCTCGAGGCGCTGCGCGGCTCGGCGCCGACCGAGGGGCCGGCCAAGCCCGAGGTGAAGTCCGAGGCGCCGGTCAAGGAGGCCCACTCCTCGGCCGAGCTGCTCGAGCTGGTCACCGGCACCGCCACCGACGCGCCGCTGTGCATGACCTGCGGCACGAAGATGCGCCCGGCCGGCAGCTGCTACGTCTGCGAGGGTTGCGGCTCCACGAGCGGCTGCAGCTGATGTGAACGGCCAGGGATTGTCCCTGCTGGCGCGGACAGCATTTCCCGGTTCCGGACAGCAATGTCCTGAAGTCGGCCAGTAGGACATTTCCGACCACTGAGGTCGTCACCGGCCCGGTTCCACTGGGGCCGGGCCGGTGACGTCTGATCGATGCGACGGAGGTGGTAGGTTCCGGCCTCCCCGCACCCCTGCGCGTGCCGCGGCGAGGTTCAACCGGAGGAGCGATCGACGGCCGCTCTCCGGAGCCGTCGCAACTCGGCACCGCCGGGTCTCATCACCGGGCGCGGTCGAGTCGGTCGGCGAGAGTGGCCGCGAAGCCCTCGGCTACGGCGAGCTGCTCGCGCAGCGCCCCGACCCGTGCGGTGGCGGCCTCGTGGAACATCCGCAGCCGGTCGGTCAGCGCCTCCCGGTGGTGCGCGCCGGCGACGGTGAGGTCGGCGAGCAGGGTGAGCAGCTGCCGCATCTCCTCGAGGCTGAACCCCAGCGGCTTCATCCGCTTGATGACCTCGAGGCGGGCGACGTCGGCGTCGCTGTAGAGCCGGTAGCCGCCCTCGGAGCGGGCGGTCGGGACGACCAGTCCGTTCTCCTCGTAGAAGCGGATGGTGCGCAGGCTCAGCCCGGTCCGCTCGGCGACCTGACCGATCTGCAGCAGTCCCGCGCGGGGGCGTGCGGTCACCGCTCCTTCGTCGCCGGCGGGGGGACGGTCGGCCGCGCCATCGGACGTGCTGGCCGGCGAGGTCGGCCGGTCGGGGCGGGGCATCAGTGCGCCCCGGCCAGCTGGCCGGTGTGCCGCTCGTAGCGGTCGGCGGAGTGGCCGGTGAGGCCCACGATCTCCACGGTCTTGCCGCGGGTGGCGTACTTGTGGGTGATTGCATCGAGAGCGGCGACGGTGGAGGCGTCCCAGACGTGGGCGTCGGTGAGGTCGATGACCACCCGCTCGGGGTCTCCGGCGTAGTCGAACTGGGTGTAGAGGTCGTTGCTGGAGGCGAAGAACAGCGCTCCGCTGACCCGGTACACCCGGACGTCGCCGCCGGGGGCGTCGGTGCTGGTGACCTCCGCGAGGTGCGCCACCCGTCGGGCGAAGAGCACGCATGCGACCAGCACGCCGGCGCCGACACCGACGGCGAGGTTGTGGGTGAGCAGCGTGCCGGCGACGGTCGTGAGCATCACCGCTGTCTCGCTGCGGGGCATCCGGTGGATGGTGCGCAGGCTGTGCCAGTCGAACGTGGCGACCGACACGAAGATCATCACCGCGACCAGCGCGGCCATCGGAATGATCGCGACGACGTCGCCGAGGGCGACGACGAGCACCAGCAGGAGCGCTCCGGCGAGGAAGGTGCTCAGCCGCGTCCGCGCGCCGGACTTCACGTTGATCATGGTCTGGCCGATCATCGCGCAGCCACCCATGCCGCCGAAGAGGCCGGACGCGACGTTGGCCACGCCCTGACCCCACGACTCCCGGGTCCCGCTGGAGCGGGTGTCGGTCAGGTCGTCGACGAGCCGCGCGGTCATCAGGGACTCGATCAACCCGACGAACGCGATGCCCAGCGCGTAGGGGGCGATGATGCCCAGCGTCTCGACGGTGAACGGCACGTCGGGCAGCAGGAACAACGGCAGGCTGTCGGGCAGCTCGCCCTGATCGCCGACGTCGGGCACGGCGAACCCGGCGGTCACCGTCAGCCCGGTGAGCACGACGATCGCCACCAGCGGCGCCGGCACGGCCGTGGTCAGCCTCGGCAACAGGAAGATCATCGCCAGGCCGGCGGCGACCATCGGGTAGACCAGCCACGGCACGCCGATCAGGTGCGGCAGCTGCGCCGAGGCGATGAGGATCGCCAGGGCGTTGACGAAGCCCACCATCACGCTGCGCGGGATGAACCGCATCAGGCGGGCCACGCCGGCCGCGGCCAGCAGCACCTGGAACACGCCGCCGAGGATGACCGCGGCCAGCAGGTACTGCAGCCCGTGGTCGCGGGCCAGCGGGGCGACGACCAGCGCGATGGCGCCGGTGGCGGCGGTGATCATCGCCGGGCGGCCGCCGGTGAAGGCGATGACCACGGCCATGACGAACGAGGAGAACAGGCCGACGCGCGGGTCGACCCCGGCGAGGATGGAGAAGC
Source organism: Geodermatophilus siccatus (assembly GCF_900103785.1). Classification (GTDB taxonomy): domain Bacteria; phylum Actinomycetota; class Actinomycetes; order Mycobacteriales; family Geodermatophilaceae; genus Geodermatophilus; species Geodermatophilus siccatus. The sequence continues at coordinate 62,066 of NZ_FNHE01000012.1, forward strand.
TGATCGCCTCGGGGATGAGCGCCAGGGCGACCACCAGGCCGGCGAGGATCTCGGTGCGGGCCACCGCCGGCGACAGCCAGGCGGGACGGGTCAGGCGCGGGCGGGCCGGCGCGGGCAGAGCAGAGGACATGCCACCGATTCCGGTTGGGGCGCCCACGGGGCGCGGCGGTACAGCACCGGGTCGGTGCCGCAGATCTGAGGCGTGGTGCGGCGCTGCACCAGCGGCCGGGGCCGTGCCGGCCGGGACGTCGTGTCCGCCGGCGGGACGTGGCCCGGCGCCCGGGTGCCACGGTGCTCGGGGGCGCCGCTGACTCACACAACCTAACCCTCACGTCAGGGAAAGGTTGCCGTGGCCTTGCCCACGGTCCCGCCGTGTCGACCGGCGCGGACCCCCGCTGGCCGGCGATCACGGCCTCGTGGCCGGTGCCGGTCGCTCGGCGATGGGCTCGTAGCGGCGGACGGCGTGGCCGCGCATGCGATGCGGGCGGCCGGCGATGCCGACCTCGATCGCCCCGGCGGCGGCGTGGGCGAGCAGGTGGACGCGGTCGTGGCTCACCCACCGGCGCCGTCGGCAGCCGGCCGGCGACGGCAGTCGTCCCGCCCGTCGGTACCGGCCAGCGGCCCGCTCACGGGTCGGACACGCATTCGGGTCCGTGCGACGATCGCCGGATCACCGGGGGCATGCGGCGGGGCCGGCCCGGCGAGTCGCTCGCCGACCGCGCCGCGCGGTCCGGGGTCCCCCCGCCGCCCGGCCCGCCCCGGCCGCCGCCCGAGCGCGGGCGGGACGGCCGGCGCCCGGCCGGACACGGCCACGGTCGGCACTGCTGGGTGCGCGACCCACCGGAGGAACCGGGCATCTGGCCGGGCCTGCTGGGGAGTGGCGCCAGTGGGAGCACGGCCGGCACGGGCGGGTTGCCCACACCGTCGCCGGCGACACCGGGCCGGTGCTGGTGGAGACCTGGCTGCCCGCCGAGCAGCTCAAGCCGGATTGAGCGGGCGGGGGATCGCGCAGACGGCCCACCGGGTCAGAGCCGCCACCGGGCGCCGTGGCGCTCGGCAGCGTGACGGGGCGCGGCTCATCCGGCCAGGCGGGCCCCCTGGTCCACGTGGTCGCTGGGGCGCAGAGGACCTCCACGCGAGGCGGGAACGTGGTCACGGTCAGGTGGTCCAGTGCGGCCTCGCCCGTTGGCGTCGCCCGGCCGCCCGTGAGGTCTCTCACGCCTTCTTGCATGGGGGTACCCCCAGGGGGTACATCTGGTAGCGGATACGGCCGGGGGGTACCCCCCATCTCGCACGCCTGGAGTTGTCGCATGTCAGCCGCACCGCCCGCCCAGTCACAAGCGCCCGAGGCTTCCGCCGGCGGCCGCCGACTGGGTCCGTCCCTGCTGGTGATCGCCACGGCCCAGCTGATGCTGGTTCTCGACGACACCATCGCCAACATCGCGCTGCCGAGCATCGAGCGGGAGCTGGGCGTCTCCGCGTCGGCGTTGCCGTGGATCATCAACGCCTACGTCCTGGTGTTCGGCGCGCTGCTGCTGTTCGGCGGCCGGCTCGGCGACCTGTACGGGCGCCGGCGGGTGCTGCGCATCGGCCTGGTCGTGTTCACCGCCGCCTCGCTGCTGGGCGGTCTCGGCCCGAACGCCGAGCTGCTCATCGCCGCCCGCGGGCTGCAGGGCGTCGGAGCGGCCCTGGTCGCCCCCAACGTGCTGGCCCTCATCGCCACCACCTTCCCCACGGGCCGGCCGCGCAACTCGGCGATGGCGGTCTATGCGGCGATGTCCGCGGTCGGCATGACCGTCGGCGTGCTGCTCGGCGGGGTGCTGACCGGGCTGCTGAGCTGGCGATGGGTCTTCCTGATCAACGTCCCCATCGGCCTGGCGGTGCTCGCCGGCACCCGGGCGCTGGTCGAGGCCGAGCGCCGCACCGGCCGGCTGGACACCCCCGGCGCGGTCACCGGCACCGGCGGGTTGCTGGCCCTGGTGTACGGCATCACCCGGGGCGGCGAGCACGGCTGGACCGACGCCGTCACCGTGGGCGCGTTCGTGATCGCCGCCGTCCTGCTGGCCGTCTTCCTCGCGCTGCAGGTGCGCCGGGCGCACCCGCTGCTGCCGCTGGGCCTGCTCGCCGACCGCAACCGGTCCGGCTCCTACGCGGCCGTGCTGTTCATCGGCGGCGGCCTGATGGCCACCTACTTCCTGCTGACCCTCTACATCCAGCAGGTCCTGCAGTTCAGCCCGGTGATGGCCGGCCTGGCCTCGCTGCCGGTCGCCGTCGGCATCGTGCTCGCGGCCGGCATCAGCACCAAACTGGTCGAGCACCTCCCGCCGCGCGCCGTCGCCGCCCCGGGCCTGCTGATCGCGGCCGGCGGCCTGTTCTGGCTGTCCACGCTGACCGTCGACTCCTCCTACGCCACGCAGGTGCTGCCCGCCCTCCTCCTCACCTACTTCGGCCTGGGCATGGGCTTCATGCCGATGACCCTCACCGCCGTGCACGGTGTCACCGAGGACCAGGCCGGTGTCGCCTCGGCGCTGCTGAACACCGCCCAGCAGATCGGCGCGGCGCTCGGCGTCGCCGTGCTGGCCACCATCTCCACAGCCGCGGCCACCAGCCGCCTGCCCGGCGCCACGCAGGCCCTGCAGGAGGGGCTCGCCGGCAACGACGCCGGCATCGCGGCCCGGGCGACCGAGGCGCTGACCCACGGCTACACGACCGCGTTCCTCGCCGGAGCCGGCCTGCTCGTGGTGGCTGCCGCCGTCGTGGGCGTCGCCGTCACCACCCGGAGCGCCCAGCGTGCCACCGAGGCCGCCTGCACCACGGCCCCAGCGGCCTGATTCCCCAGAACCCTCCGCTCACCTCACCGCTCGAGGAGCACCGATGGACCACTCCACGCACCAGCAGCGCCCGACCGGCGCCGCGCTGACCCGGCTGGCGATGACCGCCACCCTGCACTGCCTCACCGGCTGCGCGATCGGCGAGGTCCTCGGCATGGTCATCGGCACCGCGCTGGGCTGGTCCGACGGCCCGACGATCGCGCTCGCCGTCGCGCTCGCGTTCGTGTTCGGCTACTCGTTCACCATCGGGCCGGTCATGCGCTCCGGGCTCGCGCTGCGCGCGGCGATCCCGGTCGCCCTGGCCGCCGACACCGTCTCGATCACCGTCATGGAGATCGTCGACAACGCGGTCATGCTGCTGGTGCCCGGCGCGATGGACGCCGGCCTGGGCAGCTGGCTGTTCTGGGGCTCGCTCGCGTTCGCCCTGGCCGTCGCGTTCGTCGTCACCGTGCCGGTCAACCGCTGGCTCATCGGCCGCGGCAAGGGGCACGCCGTCGTGCACCAGTTCCACGGCGGTGGGCACGGGCATGCCGCGCACGAGCGGCGCCCGACCGGGGAGCACGGCCACGGGCACGACCACTGAGCCGCGCCGGACTGCGTCCGCCGACGGCACGGCCCCGCGTGCCGGGCTGCCGGCGGCGCTCCGGCCCTGTGCCGGACGGTCGTCAGGCGCCCGTGAGCTGGCTGCGCCGGGCGTAGGCGCGAGCCGCGCGGGCGCGGTCCCCGCAGCGCACCGAGCACCACTGACGACGGCCGTGGGTCCGCAGCAGGTAGCGGTTGCAGGGCGGGGAGCCGAAGGCGGCCAACCGCTCGGCGTCGGGCCCGGTGAGCAGGTCGGCGGCGCCGGCGGCGAGCACCGCCAGGGCGTGGTCGACGATCTGGGTGGTGCGGTGCGGCGGGGTGCGGTGCAGTCCGTGCTGGTGAGGATCGTGGCGGGATGACTGAGGGGCGGGGTCCGCATGGACCTCGCCCCTCAGTGCTCGGGTCACTACACGCCGGTGGCCTCGCTCCACAGGACGACGTCGAGCAGCCTCAGGTCGGACTGGTCGATGGACCAGGTCGGTTGCGCCTCGCGGAGTGCAGCGCGGGCTTCACCGAGTCCGGCCTGCACGAGAGGGTGGGTGATGAGGTACGCCAGCACCTGGATGTCCCGAGTGAACCAGCCGAGCTGGCCGGGTCGACCGCCCATGGTGCGGTTGTCCGACAGGTATGTGCACACCTTCGAGTCGCGCACCGGGAAGAGCTCCGGCCGCTTTCGGGCGCACGTCTTCGCGGAGAGGACCCATTGGTTGGTCGGCCTGTTGCCCAAACGGGGCAGCATCGTCCGGATGGCGTTGTAGAGGTCACTCATGTGTTCGAGCAGCGTCGGCGTTGTTGCCGACAGGGCTGACTCGGGCGGCAGGTCTCGTAGTCGTGCTTCGACGATCGAGCGGAGCGGTCCGGGGTGGAGGAGGCGCCGTCCGGCATCCGGCGGGACCTTCATCTCCAAGGTCGTCACCGCCCAGAGGTCCGCGGCGGTGACCGCGTAGTCGTCCGCGACCGGCACCCCGAGGAAGGTCGCTCCCGCGTACCCCCCGTTCGGGTCGTAGTACCTCAGCAGACGGTCCACGGCGTGCTCGACCGAGCCCTGCTCCCCGGTGAAGGCCCGCTGGGTCATGGCGAGTGCGGTGTCGAGCATCGACGGCTCGACCGGTCGCCAGTCGTCGGGAAGGGCCATGACCCGGCCGTCGCCGTAGACGCTGGTGGGGCCGTCACTGTTCCTGATCATGGCCGAGATGCTGCCGTACCGGGACGCAACCGACGGTCGGACGGTGGGGCGGCCCGTCGATCTGGCCTCCGTGTCGCAGCCGTTCGGACGATCGGCTGAGTCGGGACTGCCAGGGTTCGGTCGACTCCTCGCCCGTGGGGCTGCGGCCTCGCCGGGAGGATCAGCACCGGGCCCGAGCCCCCGAAGGAGTTCCGGCGTGACGGGATCGCGGCCGTCCGGCAGGACGGTCAGTCGATCGCGCCGGTCGCCAGGAGAGCGGGGAGAGCCCCTGGAGTTCCCAGCACCCTCGACCGACCTGCTAAGCCTCCGTCGCCGAGCGGCTCGACGCCGGACCCGGACGCCGCTACGCCACCTGGCAGGACGACGTCACCGCCCCGCTCCTGGGGAGTCGGACGGCGACGCATGCTCGCCGACGGGGCCTGGCGCGGCTCGCCCTGGAGGAGGCCGCGGGCAAGACGCCCCAGGTGCACGGCCCGCTGCACTGGCCGACCGAGGCCGGTCGCAGCCTGGGCGACATCCGCCGGCGACGCCGGCCGGCGGACCGGTGGTCCTGGACACGTACCGCCGTCGAGGTGCCGAGCCGATCGCCGTCACGGGCCGGTGCTCTGCCTCGGCCACGGGAGCGACCCCCGCGGGGGTCAGACCTCGGGCGCAGCCGCGACCCGCCGGTACTCGGACTGGACGATGCCGTAGCAGTCGCATGCCGCCTCGTGCAGGGCGTCGGCGTCCAGGACGGTGATCCTGCCGCGGGTGTACCGGATGACGCCGGCCTGCTGGAGCACGCCCGCGGTGAGCGAGACGGTGCCCCGCCGCACGCCCAGCATCTGGGCGAGGAACTCCTGGGTGAGGCTGAACTCGTCGGCGCCGACGCGGTCGCGGGTCTGCAGCAGCCAGCGGGCGCAGCGCTCCTCGGTGGTGTGCAGGCGGTTGCAGGCCACGTTCTGCGACAGCTGGATCATCGTGGCCAGGGTGTAGCGGTGCAGCACGTCGTGCAGCGCGCCGTCCCCGGACAGGAACCGGCGCAGCTCACCCGTCGGGAGGCGCACGGCCGTGCCGGCGATCTGGCCGAAGGTGTCGTGCGGGCTCTCGGCCGTCCCGAGGAAGGCGGGGAGACCGCCCATGCCCTCGTAGCCGACCGTGGCCACCTCGACCGCCGCCTCGCCCTCGACGGTGGCCAGCAGCGACAGGACGGCATCGACGGGGAACCAGAGGTGCTCGATGGGCTTGCCGCGCTCGTAGAGCTGCTGGCGGACGTCGACCTCCACCGGCTCGAGGGCGGGCTGCAGCCGGCGGTACTCGTCCTCGGGCAGGGCGCCGAGCAGGAGGTTGCGTCGCGGGTCCGGGGGCGTGCTGCCGGTCGGCGTGGACACGTGCCTCTCCTCCGGGGACCGGCGGTCCCGTCTGCTCCGGGCCGGGAGGAGCTACCCCTGGAGGACGGACGTCATGCCGGGACGGGCGGACGCGGGCCCAGGCGGGCCCAGGCGGGCCCACGGCGGGATCGGCACGGCGAGCAGGTCCGCGGCGCCCGGGGCCATCGCGTACGCCACCAGAGCCGGCGCGACCAGGTCCAGGGGCAGGGCGTGCTCGACGCAGCCGGTGGCCAGGGCCGCGCTGGGCATGCCCGGCGCCTCGGCGTCGTCCGGGTCCTGGACCAGCACGCGGCCGCCGGCCCGGCGGACCGCGCGCACGCCCGCGGCGCCGTCGGACAGCCGTCCGGTCAGCACCACGGCCAGCACCCGCCGGCCGAAGGCGGCAGCGGCGCTGGTGAGGAGGTCGTCGGCGGTCCTGGCCGTCGGGCAGGCCCGTAGCGCCAGTCGGCCGTCGGGGTGGAGCTCCGCAGTGGTCCCGGCCGGCAGCACGGTGACCCCGGGCAGCAGGGGTCCGGACGCGGCGGTGCGCACGGGCAGGGCCGCCCGGGCCCCGAGCAGGTCGCTGAGCAGCTCGGGCGTGCCGGGGCCGCGGTGCTGCACCACCAGGACCGGCACCGGGAAGTCCGCCGGCAACCCGGACACGACCGTGCGCAGCGCCCGTACACCGCCGGCGCTGGCGGCCAGCGCGACGACGCCGAAGCCGTGGCGCCGGTCGGGAAGGGGTCGCGTCGCCACCCGACCGAAGGTACGCCTGTGTCAGGTGCCTGACACAGCACTGCTGCGCGTGTCCTGGCACCGGCCCGATGTCCCGACGGCCCCCGCACCCGGTGGCGCCCGGGGTCAGCGCACCCACCGCCCCCGAGCCGACGCCAGGCGACCCGGCAGGGGGGAGGCCGGCTCGCGGGTGTCAGGTCGCTCGGCGGAGTCCTCGAGGTCGGCGTTCAGGCCGAGCCAGCCGCGGACCGTGCCGTCCGGGTCGTGCAGCGGGACCGCACGGACGCGCGTCGGGTGCCGGGTGTTGCCGGCGGGGTGGCGCGCCGGGGCCGCGCTGCGCACGTGGCTGGAGAACACGCTGTCCACGGCGAGCACGCGGGAGCAGGTGCGGGGCAGTCCGCCCCGGGGGGGTCCTGGGCCCTCGACGGGCCCCGGCCGGCCCCGTGCGAGCATCCGGGGGTGCCGTGGCGGGGGCGGGGGGAGCTGCCCCGTGAGGTCGGCATCCTCGCCGTCGTCGCCTTCGTCGTCGCGCTCGGCTTCGGCGTCGTCGCACCGGCCATCCCGCTGTTCGCCCGGGCCTTCGGCGTCGGGACGACGGCCGTCGGGCTCGCCGTCAGCGCCTTCGCGTTCTTCCGCTTCGTGTCCGCCTTCGGCGGCGGCTCCCTGGTCGAGCGGTTCGGCGAGCGCACGGTCCTCTCGGCCGGCCTCGGCATCGTCGCGGTCACCACGGGGCTGGCCGGACTGGCGACGTCCTTCCCGCTGTTCCTCGCCCTCCGTGCGGCCGGCGGCGTGGGCAGCGCCATGTTCACCGTCGCCGCCCTGTCGCTGCTGCTGCGGGTCGCCCCGCCCTCGCACCGGGGACGTGCCGCGGCGACGTGGCAGGGCGGGTTCATCCTCGGCGGGATCGCCGGCCCGGCGGCCGGCGGGCTGCTCGCCGAGCTCTCCCCGCGCCTCCCCTTCTTCCTGTACGCCGGTTTCCTCATCCTGGCCGGCTCGGTGGCCATGGTGCTGCTGCGCCCGTCCGTCACCCCGCAGCGGTCGGCGGCCCCGGCGGGAACCGGTCCCGACCTCGCCGCCGCCGACCCGGTCGGCCTGCGGACGGCCCTGCGCTCGCGCGTCTACCTGACCGCCCTGGTGGCCAACCTCGGCGTGGGCTGGGTGCTGTTCGGGGTCCGCAACTCGCTGGTGCCGCTGTACGTCACCGAGGAGCTGGGCCGGACGGTCGCGTGGGCCGGCGCCGGCCTGCTGGCGGGCTCGGTGGCGCAGGCCCTCGGCCTGCTGCGGTCGGGTCGCCTGGCCGACACGTGGGGACGGCGACCCGCGCTCGTGCTGGGCGCCGGGCTGGCCACGGCCTCGACGGCGGCCCTGGTCCTGCCCCCGGTCCTGTGGGTCTTCCTGCTGTCCATGGCCCTCTTCGGGCTGGCCGCCTCGTTCCTCGCCAGCGTGCCGGCGGCACTGGTCGCCGACGTCAGCCCGGCCCGCGGCGGTCGGGTGGTGGCGGTGTTCCAGATGTCGGCCGACCTCGGCGCCATCGCCGGTCCGCTCGTGGCCGGCTGGCTCACCGACGTCGCCTCGTACCAGACGGCCTTCGCCGTCACCACGGCCGTGCTGGCCGCCGGGCTCGGTGCCGCCCTCACCCTGCCGCGGACAGCGGGCGCAGCCGTCCGGGAGTAGGCCGCCGGACGGCTCTCCGGGGCCTCGCGTGACCCCCGCCACGGCGATGAGCGAGGTCACAGGACGATCACGCCGGATCGCCTCCCGTCACGGGTCCGGGCCGCCGATGACCCCTCTGGCCAATCCCGCTGCGCGCTCGCCGACGAGTGCCCGGGGCCGGCGTGTGGCTGGACAGCCCGCCGGTGGCCGCGCCCATCGCAGTCCACCGAACGGATCCCGCTCCACCATGATCGCCGCCCTCGGCTCCACCGCGGCCGCCCTCAGCATCACCGTCGTCTGGCCCCAGGTCTGGCTCTCCTGCCGGCACGGCCGCACGCTCGGTCTCTCCCCGACCGGCAGCTGGCTCGCCGTCGGCCTCAACCTCTGCTGGCTGACCTTCGGTCTCCTCGTCGGTGACGGACCGCAGATCGCCACCCACGCCGTCGTCGGCGCCGGCAACACCGCCGTCCTCGTCGCCCTGCTCCGCGCCCAGCCGCAGCTGCGCACGGGGCAGCAGCTCCGCCGCACCGCCGCGGGAGCCGCGGGCCTGGCCGCGCTCGCCGCGGTCAGCGTCGTCGCCGTCGTCCTGGGTGCCGCGACGGCCGCGGTCGCTGCCGGGCTCAGCGCGGTCGTCACCCTGGTCGGGATCGTCGCCGCGCTGCCCCAGCTGGTGGGCATCCTGCTCGACCGGACCCAGGACCTGTCCGGGATGTCCCCGGCGCGCTGGTACCTCGGCGCCGGCTCGTGCGCCTCGTGGACGGCCTACGGCTGGCTGCTCGGTCAGCCGACGGTGTGGCTGTCGGCCGGGTTCGGGCTGGTCTGCGCGGTCGCGACCTGTGCCGTCCTGCGGGCCCGGAGCACGGCTCCCCGCACCGTCCCGCAGCGGGCGTCCCGGGCGGTGCTGGCCGCGGCCTGACCTCCCGCCTGCGCCCGGCACGGTCCCGACGTCCGTGGTAGGCACCGGGCACGGCCGACGACGGGAGGACGACGTGCAGGCAGTGCTCATGGAGCGGACCGGTGGCCCCGAGGTGCTGACCGTCCGCGAGGTGCCCGACCCCGCGCCCGGCGAGGGCCAGGTGCTGGTCGACGTGGAGGCCGTGGGCGTCAACTTCCGCGACGTGTACGAGCGCGAGGGGCGTCCGCCCTACGGCGGCGACCTGCCCAGGATCGTCGGTGCAGAGGGGGCCGGCACCGTCGTCGGCACGGGGGAGCGGGTCGCCTGGCTCGACGTCGCCGGCAGCTACGCCGGCCGGGTGGCCGCCCCGCGGGAGAAGCTGGTACCGGTGCCCGACGGCGTCCCGCTCGAGGTCGCCGCCGCCGTGGTGCTGCAGGGCTGCACCGCCCAGTACCTGGCCGCCGACTCGTACCCCGTCGCCGAGGGCGACTGGGTGGTCGTGCACAGCGCGGCCGGGGGAGTCGGGCTGCTGCTCACCCAGCTGGTGCGCGCCCGCGGCGGTTCCGTGCTGGCCACCGTCTCCACCGAGGAGAAGGCCGAGCTCGCCCGGGGCGCCGGCGCCGACGAGGTGGTGGTCGGCTACGACGGCTTCCCCGAGCGGGTTCGCGAGCTCTCCGGCGGCGAGGGTGCGGCGGCCGTGTACGACGGCGTCGGGCGGGCGACGTTCGCCGCGGGGCTGACCGCGCTGCGGCCGACCGGGCGGATGATCGTGTACGGCGCCGCCAGCGGGCAGCCCGAGCCCGTGTCGGTGCAGCAGTTGGCGTCGCACGGCTCGCTGTACGTCCAGCGGCCGACGCTGGGCACCTACACCCGGACCCCGGGGATGCTGCGCGAGCGGGCCGGTGCGGTGCTGGGGATGGTCGCCGCCGGCCGGCTCGACGTCCGCATCGGTGGCCGGTACCCGCTGGCCGAGGCCGGGCGCGCGCACGAGGACCTCGAGGGACGCCGGACCACCGGCAAGCTGCTCCTGACGGTGTGACCCTCCCGGTCCGGCCGACGGCGGCGGTCGGGGCCGGTGTGCCGCCGGGCCGCAGGGCGGCCCGGCGGCACGGCCGGGTCAGGAGCGCTGGCGGTCCGAGGAGCGGTACCTGCCCAGCAGCGACTCGGAGGACTCGCCGGGCTCGTCGTCGAAGACCATCGGCCCGATCCGGCTGCCCGAGGTCACCACGGCGTCCCGGCCGGTGAAGTCGTACCGGTAGGTCCAGGTTCCGTACTCGTCGACGAACGTGCCGCTCTGCCGCTCGCTGTAGGTGTCGCCCACGCCGGTCCAGGTGATGTCCACTGCCGGGCTGCCCGGCGTGTCCCCGTGCCCGCTGCCGACCGCGAGCGTGCCGGTCAGCCTCGCCGTCGTGAGCTTCTTGTCGACCGTGAAGGTCACCTGACCGCCCTCGACGAAGCGGGTCCCGAGCAGCTGGCACGGGCCGTCCGCAGGGGCCGGCTCGCCGTGCCCGCCGGCGGGCAGTTGCGGCGTCGTCCCCTCGTCGCACTCGACGTCGTGGACCGTGCCGAACACCCGGGCCCGGCCGTTGCCGAGGTCCTCGACGTAGAGGTCGCCGAAGTGGGCGTTGCCCGGCACGTCGGCCGCCGGCGGCAGCTCGCCGACCTCGAGCCAGGTGGTGGAGACCTGGATGCCCGAGGACTTGGAGAAGAACAGGTCGCCGGCCAGCGCCGGGGAGGGGACGGCGACGGCGAGCGCGGCCGCCGCGGCGGTGACCGTCGTCAGGCGGCGCAGGGAGGAGGCGGACATGGGACCTTCTTCCGTTGGTGCACGGCGGGACCGTGCGGGGACGCCGGGACGCCCGGCGGGCGCCCCCGGGTGGGGGACGACGGGACTCAGCGGCGGGTGCGGACGCGCTGCAGGACCAGGGCGCCGACCTGCTCGCCCTGGGCGAGGCCCGCCTCGATCGCGTGCGGGAAGTGGATGCCGCCGTACAGCCGCGACCGGGCGGCCTCCTGGGCGGCGTCGTGGAACGAGGCGAAGGTGCGTGGCACGTGGCCGCGGACGTCGTGCGAGTGGTCGGTGAAGGCGAAGGTGCCCAGCCGGTCGGTGAGCACCGCGGCGGCCGCCGGTGACGCGACGCTGTGCCCCGAGGTGTGCTCCGGGAACTGCGGGCTGTTGACCAGGCTCGACCAGCCCGCGTCGAGGTACCGGTTCACGTAGGTGACCGGGCGGAGCAGGTGGTACCGGTACTTCCAGGTCCAGCAGTTGAGGAACGCCTCGTGCAGGGCGATCCCGGTGACGGCGAGGGTGTCGAGCGCGACGTCGAGCCGCGCCCCGCGCAGGGCGAGCGCCTGGCCGGCGATGAGCATCCAGTGGCCGGACGGCAGGCCGGTCGGCGTGCCGGGCGGTGGGGTGAACGACCCGGGGTTGTCGGTCCAGAAGCGGGCGATCGCCCGGTGCTCGGCGGTGTTCGCGACCGACTGGCGGTGGACGGCCACCGCCTGCTCGTGGAAGTCCGACCCCGGCTCGGTCGAGAAGGGCAGCGGCGGTTCCGGCTCGACCTCGTCGGCGCTCGTGAGCACCATCGGCCGGACCTCGGCCCAGTGGGGCTCGATCGCCGGTCGGAAGTTGGGCGGCGTCGACACCCAGTGCCAGGGTTCGGAGGCGGGCGCGGTGTAGGGGCGGCCCACGGTCCCGGCGTGTCCGTCGCTGGCGATCCAGCCGGCCAGGTGTCCCGCCACGGACCGGCCGTGCGCCACCGAGGCGTCCAGGGCCCGCTGGGGCACGCCCGCGGCGCGCCGTCGGCCCAGCACCGCGGCCTCGGCCGTGTCCAGCAGCGTCCGCGTGCCGACGCCGGCGAAGGGCAGCACCCGCCGCAGCACGGCAGCCGCCGACGCCACAGCCGCGGCCGGCCAGTCGATCAGCGCGGCGAGGGGCTGCGGTGCAGGCGCCGTCAGGTCCCGCAGCTGACCGCCCAGGGACCGGTGACCCGGCATCCCCCGGACGGCGGCCTCGTACATGGCGATCGCCGTGTGGGCGTAGGTGCGGGCGGCGGCCGGTGGGCTGAGGTTCTCCCCCAGCACGAGGTCGTAGGTGGTCTGGAGCCAGGACAGCGCCTCGTCGGCGGCGTGCCCCGCGGCGGTCACGCCGCCTGGCCCCGTGCCACCTGCCGTCGCCGCCGCCGCCGCCGCCGACGCCGACGCCGTCCGCGGCAGCACGGCGGCCGCTCCCGTGCCCAGGGCGGCGACGAGCACCTCGCGTCGGGTGATGGGGCTGCGCATGCCGATCCTCCGGCCGGTGGCGACCAGCGCTCCCGGTCGGTCCGGACGGGCGCCTCCGTGGGCGGGGAGCGTGGCGGACGCCACCGCCTCCGGGTCGGCCGCCGAGCCCATGCGTGACCGATACGTTATGAGCCGAGTGCGGAGGGTGAAGGGGCGTCGGGCACCTCGGCTGCTCCGGGAGAGGGTGGGTCGGCTCGCCGCCCGGCCCGGGGCCCACCCCACGCCTCCGCCGCGGGCCGTCCGGAGGGGCGGCGAGGCGCGACGGGACCGGGGTGGTGCACTCCCGGGATGACCACCGCAGACCTCGACGTCCTGCTGGCCCGGCTCGCGCCCGGGGTCGCCGAGCTGGTGCGTGCCGCCGACGCGCTGGTCCGGGAGGTGCACCCGGACGTCGTCCGGGTCGTCTGGCCGCACCAGGGGACGGTCGGCTACGGCGTCGGGCCGGCCAAGAACAGCGAGCACTACGCCTACCTGGCGACGTTCGCCCGGCACCTGAACCTGGGGTTCAACCACGGGGCCGACCTGGAGCACGGCGGCCTGCTGGAGGGCACCGGGAAGGCGTTCCGCAAGCTGACCGTGCGCCGGGCCGAGGACCTCCGCGACCCGCGGCTGGTGCCGCTGCTGCGCGCCGCCCGCGAGGAGCGCGTGTCCGCTCTCGGCCGCACCTGAGCCCGCGTGGGAGAGCTCACCCGAGCGGCCCGGGGGCCGTGCTCGCCGTCCCCGGGCCGGCGGCCGCGGATCCCGACGTCGGGTGCGGCAGGAGGACGGGACCGCCGGTCCGCTCGGCCCGGCCGACCGCGACGCGCTGCACGAGGTCGAGCAGGCCGGGCTGTGGGAGGTGCCCGCCGGCACCGCGAGGAGCGAGCCGGCCGAGGACCCGCGGGTGCGCGAGGTCGGCCGGCTGGTCGCCGCCGAGCACGCCGAGCTCGACGTGCTCGTGCAGCGCGCCGCGGCGCAGGTCGCGGTCGAGCTGCCGGTCGAGCCGAGCGCGCAACAGCAGGACTGGACGGCCGAGATCGCGGTGCGGTCCCGGACCACCTTCGACCAGCGGGCGGTCTTCCTGCTGCGGCAGGCGCACGGCGCGCCACCGACGGACACGGCGACGAGGGAGACGTCCCCGGTCGGGCGTGCACGACGGTGCACGCCCACACTGGCGCCATGACCGTCGTCGCCGTCCCCCGTCCCGCCGCCGCGTCCCCCGTGGCGACGCGACGCCGGGGCGGCCGTCCTGGAGGGCGTCGTCCCCCGGTGGCCTGATGGACGTGCGGGTCTGCTTCCTGGGCGACTCGTTCACCGCCGGGGTCGGCGACCCGACCGGCGCGGGCTGGGTCGGCCCGGTCGCGGCGGTCGCCCGACGGGCCGGCTGGGAGCTGACCGCCTACGGCCTCGGCGTCCGACGCGACACCTCGGTCGACGTCGCCCGGCGCTTCCTCGCGGAGGCGTCGTGGCGGCTGCGCGACGGGAACCGGTACGGCGTGGTCGTCGCCGTCGGCCTCAACGACGTCGTCCTGGTGGACGGACGCCGGCGGGTGGCGCGGGACCGGTCGCTGACCGCGCTGGCCGAGGTCCTCGACGCCGCGGCCGCGAGGGGCTGGGCGGCGCTGGTCGTCGGCCCGCCGCCGGTGTCGAGGGCAGGGGAGAGCGCGCGAGCCGCCGACCGCTCCGCCGGCATGGCGGCGGAGTGCGGCGCGCGGTCGGTGCCGTTCGTCGACACCGCCGGCCTGGCGGACGACGCGGTGTGGGTCGCCGAGGTCGCGGCCGGCGACGCCTACCACCCGTCCACCCGCGGCTACGCCCGCCTGGCCGCGCTCGTCGAGCCGGTGTTCCTGCGCTGGCTGGCCGCGCACGTCGCGCCGTCGTGCCCGGAGGTGCCGTGACCGGGGAGGTCCCGCCGGGCCCTGGTGCCCGCCACCCCGTGCCCGACGAGCACGGCCGGGTCGTCGCGGTGCTCGGCTCGTGGTGGAGCGGTCTCGGCGGTCCGGACGGCACCCCGCAGCGGGCGCTGCTGCTGTCGCGGCCGTTCTCCGAGCACTTCTCCGACAGCAGCCGGGTGGTCGAGGACGGCGCCGGCGACCTGCGCGCCTTCCTCGTCGGGTTCCCGCCCTCGGCGCAGGCGGACGTCGGCTACTGCACGTCGTCGGGGTCGACCCGGCGCTGCACCGCCGGGGCGTGGCCGGTGCGCTGTACCGCCGCTGCGCCGGGCACGTCGCAGAGCGGGCGCCCGTCGGTCGTCCTACCTGACAGGTCCGGGCAACGCCACCTCGGTGCGGTTCCACCGCGGCCTCGGCTTCGAGGTCGTCCCCGGCGAGGACGGTCAGCTGCCCGGGTGGCGCTCCCGCAGCTCGTCGACGTAGCGGGCGGTGACCGGGACGGCGATCCCGTGCCGGGTCGCGGCCCGCACCACGGCCCCGCCGATCGCGTCGAGCTCGAGCGGGCGGCCGGCCGCGGCGTCGCGCTGCATCGACGAGCGCATGCCCGCGGGGACGCCGTCGAAGAAGCCGACGACCTGCTCCTCGTCAGCGGGCGCCCCCTCGGCGCGGGCGACGGCGGCGACCTCGCCGACGATGGCGACCAGGTCCTCCCGCCGGGACTCGCGGACCTCGCCGGCGGTCGCCCGTGCGGCGGTGGTGAGCAGCGCGAGCGGAGCGAGGAAGTTCAGCTTGCTCCACAGCACCGCCGGCTCGTCGTCCCCGACCTCCGTCGTCACGCCGACCCGCTGCAGGGCGTCGGCCAGCCGCCGCACCCGCTGCTCGAGCCCGGGGACGGCGACGAGGTCGACGGTGACGAACGGACTCCCGTGCTGGATCACCCCTGGTGCGGTGCGGGTGCTCTCGACGCGGATCGTCGCCGGGACGACGCCGGCCTGCGGGTAGCGCCGGCGCAGGTGGTCGACGTGCTCGACGCCGTTGAGCAGCGGCACGACCAGCGCGTCACCGAGGACGTCGGCCGGCACCCGCTCGAGGGCGTCGTCCAGGTGCGTGGCCTTGACGGTCACGAGGAGGACGTCGACCGGCGCGGTCAGCCGCTCGGCGGCGTCCACCGGGGTGGTGGAGTCGCCGAGGTGCGCGCTCTCCAGCCGGATGCCTGCCGTCCGCAGCTGCTCCGCCGTCGCCGCGCCCGCCAGGCAGGTGACCGCCGCGCCGCCGCGGGCGAGCAGTGCCGCCAGCAGGCCGCCGACCCCCCCGGGGCCGAGCACGGCGACGCGCAGTCCGGTCAGGGCGTTCCCTCCGTCGGTCACGACGGACATGCAAGCAGAGGCCGCCCGGGCGACATCAGGCCCGGTCGCTGCGCCGGGCGCCTGCGCTGGCGCATCCCGGCGCGAGGGCGAGCAGGGCCGCCGGCGGCGGGCTGGCCGACCGGCCCCGGATCGCGCTCACCGACGCGGTCAGCGGCGCGCTGCTGACCCTGACCGACCTGCCCGCACTGCGCCGCACCGGCAGCTGCGGCAGGCCCGCCTGCCGCCGGCCCGAGGCCTGCGGCCACGACCTGAGCGGCCGGCCCGGACTGACCCGGCCCGGCACCCCGAACGGCTACCGGCCGCACGCACAGTTGGACCGCCACGTGCGCGCCCGGGACCGGCGCTGCCGCTTCCCCGGCTGCCGCCGCCGCGTGCCCCGAGCCGGCGAGCTGGACCACCACCGGCCGCACGGCACCCTCACCGTCACCACCCCACCGGCCCGACCGCCATCACCGAACCCCCGGCCTACTGAGCAGTGCCGGATGCCGGGTGTCGTCGCCTCGGCCGCTGACCGCATCACGCAGCAGCCGCTCGTGCGGCCCCTCGGTGGGGAGGACGTCGGGTCGCCGGGGAAGGCGGTGGGCGTGCCGGGCGATCACGCAGTCCTGCAGCAGCGGGCCGATGAGCCCCGCGCCCGCGGCAAGCCTGCCGGGTCACCGTCGAGCTGAGCCGCCGGCTCCAGCAGCCACGGGCGGGATCCGATGCGGCAGTACAGCTGCGCGGCGCCGTCGCCGAACGTGCTGAGGTGCTCGCGCGCACGAGCGGTCCTGCTCAACCCGGTTCCTCGTGGGGCTCCAGGGACACGGCCATGAGGACGTCGTCCACGTACTGGCCTTCGAGGAAGAACTCCCCGCGCCGCACGCCCTCGACCACGAAGCCGCAGGCTGCGTACAGGGCGCGGGCGCCGGGGTTCGTGGCCAGCACGTTCAGGGTGAGCCGCCGGGCGCCGCGGCGCCGGGCCTCCTCGACCGCGGCGCGCAGCAGGGCCCGGCCCACGCCGCGGCGCTGCACGGCCGGGTCGACCGCCAGCCCGTTCACCTGGAGCACGTGCCGGTTGGACGGCAGGGCCGTGGGCCGGCGCAGTCTCACGTACCCGACCACCGCGCCGTCCAGTTCGGCCACGAGGACGTCCCCGGGCGGGTCCTCCCCGAAGAAGTCGACGTCCTCCGGCCACAGCGGCGCGGGGGCCACGGCTGGCGACCACGTCACC
This sequence comes from Geodermatophilus siccatus, assembly GCF_900103785.1. Taxonomy (GTDB): domain Bacteria; phylum Actinomycetota; class Actinomycetes; order Mycobacteriales; family Geodermatophilaceae; genus Geodermatophilus; species Geodermatophilus siccatus. The sequence goes on from NZ_FNHE01000012.1 coordinate 79,027, forward strand.
CGGTCGAGGGCCGCGAGCCGGCGCTCGTCGTCCCTCGTGGCGGTCCGGACGGTGGTCACTGCGCGTCCCCGGACTCCGTCCACCCGGCGACGCTAACCGGCCGCGATGACTCCGGCCCGGCCGACCGTCGGCGCACGGACCGGCCTGCGGTTCCGGGTGCTGCAGGTCGGGGTGAGCCGGCGTCAGAGCGCAGCCCAGAAGCGCTCGAGGACGACGGCCGCACGCTGCGGGTCCTCCACCATCCAGCCGTGTCCGAGGCCGTCGAGCACCTCGACCCGGGCACCGGCGCGGGCCGCGGCGCGGCGCCGCTGGGCGTCGGTGCCGACGAAGGAGTCCTCCGACGGGAGCAACGCGAGGCCGGGGCGGGCGGCGGCGGCCTCCAGCGAGCGGCCGGCCTCGGCCATGGCCGGCTGGGCCGCCGAGCGGTAGAGCGCCAGGGCCGCGCGGCCCATGTCCTCGTCCTGCCCGGCGGCCACCTGCTCCGCGACGTCCGGCGGGAAGCCGAACGAGACGAGCCGCGCGGCCTTGTCGGCGGGACTGCCGCCCAGCATCCGCGCGATGGAGTCCTCGCCGGCGCCCGGCTGTTGCCACACCTGCGCCAGGTCGTGCCAGACGTAGTCCTCGTCGAAGACGCCGATTGCGTCGCTGACCCAGCTGCGCAGCAAGTCGGGCCGCGCCATGGCCACGTTCACCACGTGGACGCCGCCCCAGTCGTGGCCGACGAGGTCGACCGGCTCGCCGATCCGCTCGAGCTCCCCGACCAGCCAGTCCCGGTACTCCGGCATCGTCGCCCCGAAGTCCGCGGGCAGGGGCGCGCCGAAGCCGGGCGGGGCCAGCCGGACGACGTCCCGCTGCAGGGAGCCGGCGAGCGGGTCCCACAGCGCCGGGGTCTCCGGGTTGCCGTGCACGAGGACGGCGGGCGGGGTCGTCACGGGTCTCCTCCGCGGTGTCGGTGCCGGGTGCGACGGCCGCAGCCTGCCGCATCCCCCGGCGGGACGCCGGGACGCCGGACGTCCCGGCCGTGCCGGACGACGTCATCGAGGGTCACGGTCAAGGCCATTTCGCTGATGGCACAAGAAGTGCGCGACGAGCGGAATGCGCCATTTCTGCCGCGCATTCCGTGGCGGGAACCGATTGACTCCGGCCCACCAGTCCACGGAAGGGGTCGGCCCATGCGCGTTCCTCCGCCCACCGGCGCGGGCGCACCGTTCCTGCAGGCGGGGAACGGGCACGCGTCCCTGCACGACGCCGTCTCCGACCGCCTGCTGCGGGAGCGCACCGTGTTCCTCGGCAGCCCGGTGGACGACGACGTCGCCAACCAGATCTGCGCGCAGATGCTGCTGCTCTCGGCCGACGACCCGCGCCGGGACGTGCACCTGTACATCAACTCGCCGGGCGGCTCGGTCACCGCCGGGATGGCCGTCTACGACACCATGCGCTTCATCGACTGCGACGTCGCGACCTACTCGTTCGGGATGGCCGCCTCGATGGGGCAGTTCCTGCTCACCGCGGGCACCCCCGGCAAGCGGTTCTCGCTGCCGCACACGCGGATCATGATGCACCAGGTCTCGGCGGGGGTGGGCGGGACGCAGTCGGACATCACCGTCCAGGCCGACATGCTCCGCCGCCTCAAGCGGGACATCAACGAGCTGCAGGCCGAGCACACCGGGCAGAGCGTCGAGCAGATCGAGCGCGACTCCGACCGCGACCGCTGGTTCACCCCCGACCAGGCCCGCGGGTACGGCCTCGTCGACCACGTCGTCGCCTCGGCCGCGGCGCTGCCCGTCCCCGGCTCGGCCGGCGCCCCGTGACCGGGCCGGACGACGCGGTCGCGCGGTACCTCCGGGCCCTCGATCGGCTCGGCGCCGTCGTCGACGCCGTCCCGGCGCAGGGCTGGGACGCGGCCACGCCCTGCCCGGGCTGGTCGGCCCGCCAGCTGCTGGGCCACCTCGTCGACGGGCAGAACCAGGTGCTCGCGATGCTCGCCGGGGAGGGACGCCGTGCGCCGGTCGCCGACCCGGGGGCGCTCGGCCTGCTCGCCGGCCCGGACCCCGCCGGCTCGTGGCGACGCGCCTACCAGGCGGCCGTCGCGGCGCTGAGCCGTGCGGCACCCGGCGCCGGAGTGGCCACCCCGCTGGGCCCGCGGACCGTCGAGCAGCTCCTCGGCATCGCCCTCGTCGAGCCCGTCGTCCACACCTGGGACCTGGCGACCGCGACCGGACGACCGGCCGACCTCGATCCCGACGCCGTCCGGGCCCTGCTGCCCGGGGTCCTCGCGCTCGGCGGGCAGCTGCAGGCCACCGGCATGTACCCGCCGGCGGTCCCCGTGCCGGACGACGCACCGGCGCAGGACCGGCTGCTGGCCGCGCTCGGCCGCCGGCCGCCCGGGTGACGGGGGCCGGAGGCGTGAACTCCTCGCGCGCGGTGTCGATCCGGGAGTGCCGCCGTTCGACCGAGGGGTGAGAGGGTCCGACGGGGACCCGCGATCGGTAGGAGACCACCGTGAAGTACATGCTGATCATGCGTGCGACCGACGAGACCTACGCCGCCTTCCAGGACGTCGACTTCAGTGAGGTCGTCGAGTCGATGGGCCGGTTCAACGACGAGATGATCCGGGCCGGCGTCCTGGTCGCGGCCGAGGGCCTCGACGACCCGGCGAAGGGCGTCGTCGTCGACTACTCAGCCGAGTCCCCCGTGGTCACCGACGGCCCGTACGGGGAGACCAAGGAGCTGTTCGGCGGCTTCTGGATCCTCGACGTGGCCTCGCTGGAGGAGGCCGTCGAGTGGGCGAAGCGGGCGCCGCTGGCCGGTCCGGGCAGCAAGACCGAGATCCGCCGCGTCACCAGCATCGACGAGTTCCCGCAGGACAACGAGTGGATCCAGAAGGAGCGGGCGTGGCGGGCGGCGACCGGACAGCTGTGAGCGGTCCGGGGGGTGGCCCCGCGGTCACCCCCCGGGCCCCGGGCGGCCGGGAGGCGGTCGAGGCGGTGTGGCGGATCGAGTCCGCACGCATCACCGGGACCCTGGCCCGGTACACCGGGGACTTCGCCCTGGCCGAGGACCTCGCCCAGGAGGCGCTCGCCGAGGCGCTGGTCGCCTGGCCCAGGGACGGCGTGCCGCGCGAGCCCGCCGGGTGGTTGCTGACCGTGGGGCGGCGCCGCGCCATCGACGCCTTCCGCCGCCGCTCGGCCCTCGACGAGCGGTACGCCGTCCTGTCGCGCGACCTCCCCGAGGGCGGTGCCGTCACCGGGGCGGCCGCGCCCGACCCGGCGGGACCGGACCGGGACCTGCTCTGGGACCCCGACCGCATCCACGACGACGTGCTCGCCCTGGTGTTCACCGCCTGCCACCCGGTGCTCTCGCGCGAGGCGCGGGTCGCGCTCACCCTGCGCGTCGTGAGCGGTCTGACGAGCGACGAGATCGCCCGGGCCTTCCTCGTGCCGACCGCCACCGTGCAGGCGCGGATCACCCGCGCCAAGAAGACGCTCGCGGCCGCGCAGGTGCCCTTCGAGGTGCCACCGCCCGAGGAGCGCCGCGCGCGGCTCGGCTCGGTGCTCAGCGTGCTGTACCTGGTCTTCACCGAGGGGTCGACGGCCACCTCCGGGAGCGAGTGGATCCGGCAGGACCTGGCCCGCGAGGCGGTCCGGCTGACCCGCGTGCTGGCGCAGCTGGTGCCCGACGAGCCGGAGGTGCACGGCCTGCTCGCCCTCCTCGAGCTCACCGCCGCGCGGTTCCCGGCGCGCGTGGGCGACGACGGCGAGCCGGTCCTGCTGGAGGCGCAGGACCGCCGGCGGTGGGACCGCGCGGCCATCCGGCGCGGGCGGGCGGCGCTGGTGCACGCCGGCCGGGTCGGCCGCGGCCTCGGTCCCTACGGCGTCCAGGCCGCGATCGCCGAGTGCCACGCGGTCGCGCCGTCGGTCGACGAGACGGACTGGGAGCGGATCGTGCTCCTCTACGACGTGCTCGGCCGGCTGGCGCCGTCCCCGGTCGTCGAGCTCAACCGGGCGGTCGCCGTCTCGGTCGCCCGCGGCCCGGCAGCCGCGCTCCCGCTGGTCGACGAGCTGGCGCGAGCGGGCAGCCTGGCGGGCTCGCACCTGCTGCCGAGCGTCCGGGGCGAGCTGCTCGCGCGGCTCGGCCGGTTCGACGAGGCGCGGCGCGAGATCGAGCGGGCGGTGCAGCTCTGCGGCAACGAGCGGGAGCGGGAGCTGCTCCGCCGCAAGGCCGACGCCTGGGTCTGACCGCGCCCCGCCAGCGGGGCAGCTCCCGGACGACGACGTCGTCCTGGAGCAGGCTCGCGGTGACCACCGTGCCGTCGTGCTCGGCGCCGCGGTGAGGAACCGGTAGGCACCGTCCGCAGCCGGAGTCGGCCGATCGCGACGGACGGGGGGATCGCGGGTGTTCAGGCCCGGACGGCGGCCGGGCTGACCTGGGCGAGCACGAACTCGGCCACCACGTCGTGCACGGCGTCGCGGTCGTGCTCGTTCAGGACGTCGTGCAGGTCGCCGGGGAAGGTGCGCAGCGTCGCCCGCGGCAGCCGGGCGACCAGCGCCCGCGAGTCCTCGACCGGGACCACCGGGTCGGCCTCACCGTGGAGGACCAGGGTCGGGATCGACGGCCGGCCCTCGGCCAGGCCCGTCGCCACCGCCGACCAGGAGCGCACCACCGCCTCCAGGGTCTGCGGCGGCACCGGACCGCGGTGCACCAACGGGTCGGTGCGCAGCGCCTGCAGGTACTCGGGGTGGGTGCTGAACGCCTCCGCCGGGTCGGGGGCGTCGACCTCGTCGGCGCCACCCTCGACGAGGTCCTCGACCCAGGGCAGGGGCTGGGCCGGTGGTGCGGACACCACCAGCGCCTGCGCCAGGTCGGGCGACCGCTGGGCCAGCAGCAGGGCGGCGACCCCACCCCCGGAGTGCCCCATGAGCACCAGCGGGCGGCCAGGGTGCTGGGCCTGCGCGAGACCCGTCAGGGTCCGCGCGTCGTCGACCTGGTCGTCCCGGCTGACCATCAGGTCGCGCTCGCCGTCACTGCGCCCGTGGCCGATGGCGTCCAGCGCGTGCACGGCGATGCCGGCGGCGGCCAGCCGGCGCCCCAGCACCTCGTAGAGACCGACGTGCTCGCCGAAGTCACCGTGGCAGAAGACGACGACGGCACGGACCTCGCCGTCGGGCAGCCAGGCGGTGTGGTGGACGCGGCCACGGGAGCCGTCGAAGAACGGCATCGCGCCTCTCCCTCCGGGTCGGGCGGACGGGCCCCCGCTGCGGTGATCCTCCTCGCCGGCGGCGCGGGCGCGAGGGGCCCTCCGACCCTCACCGGCGGCGGCGCCCGGCGCCGCGTCCCCCGACCGTGGTCGCCCCCGGACGGGTCGCGATCGGCCGCTGACCCGGGTCGGCTCCGGCTGCCGTGAGGCCGTGCGGGTGTTGACACCTCGGGCCCGGTCGGTCGTAGACTCGCTCACATTCTGAGCGAGTCAGGATCGGGATGAGTCGACGTGTCGAACCCGGACGTGCGGATCTGGCGCGGACCGCGCGCCGGCACAGCACGGCCACGGTGCTGTACCACCACGCCGTCGCGGAGCGGCTCGGTCTCGGGCCCTCCGACCACAAGTGCCTCGACCTGCTGGTCCAGCACGGCGAGCTCACCGGCAGCCGGCTCGCCGCGATGACCGGCCTCACCACCGGTGCGATCACCGGCGTCGTCCACCGGTTGGAGGCGACCGGCTTCCTGCACCGCCGTCCGGATCCGACCGACGGACGACGGCAGCTGCTCCGACCCGTGCCGGACCGCGTGGCCGAGGTCGCCGCCGTCTTCGCCGAGGACGGTCCGGACCTCGACCGCCTCACCGCCGGGATGACCCGCGACCAGGTCGACGCGGTGCTCACCTTCCTGTCCCGCGCGACCGACGAGCTCGAGGAGTGCGCGGTCCGGCTCCGGGCCCGGGCACTCCTCGACGGCGCACCCACCCAGCCGGGACGAGCGGAGGAGGACGCCCCATGACAGCCGCCGGCAGGAGCGGGGACGCGGCGCTGCACGAGCTGTTCGACCGCATGTGTGCCGCCTGGACGGCAGGCGACGCGGCCGCCTACGGGGACTGCTTCACCGAGGACAGCGACTACGTCTCCTACGACGGCACGCACGCCCGCGGTCGCCAGGCGATGGTCGACAACCACCACCGGCTGTTCACGGGCGTGCTGAGCGGCTCGGCACTCGTCGGCCGCATCGAGTCGGTCCGGCACCTGCGACCCGGCGTCGCCGTGCTGCACGCGACCGGCTCCGTGCTGATGCCCTGGCGCTCGAGCCTGCCGGAGCGGCGCCTCTCACGGCAGACGCTGGTCGCCGTCGAGGAGGGCGGCGCGTGGCGGATCGCTGCGTTGCACAACGGCCGGGTCCGGCCGGTCACCATCCCGGGGCCGGCGTCCGTGCCGTCCCGGATGTCCCGGGCGCTGACCGCGACGGCCCGCCGACTGGGCGTCGGGCACCCCCTCAGCAGGCGCTGAGTCCGGCAGCCGGCGTCGTGCCAGGGGTGGGCCGGCCGGGGTCCGAGGGACGGTGCAGTCGGGAGGGCTGCCGTCGCGCCGAGCCGGCCCACCCGACTGCGGCCTCGCCCGACCAGCGCGGCGGGGGAGCGCGCGCTCTGCGGCCCCGGGCTCGCCCTCGGTGCTCAGACCCGGGTGTCCCGCTTGCCCCAGCCGACCGCGGCGGTGAGCACGAAGAGGACCAGGCCGACCACCGCGAGCCAGAACAGGCCCTCGATCACCGCGCCGACGACGGAGACCACCAGCCACACCACCAGCAGGAACCCGACGAGTCGCAGCACGGCGCACCTCCGGTGGAGCGGGGACCCGACCGATCGAGCCTAGGTCCGGAGGACCCCGGTTCGGGGATCCGCGCGCCGGGCAGGATCGCGGCCATGGCCTACACCGCAGCGGACGACCGCTACGACTCGATGACCTACCGGCGCACCGGCCGCAGCGGCCTGGACCTCCCGGCGGTCAGCCTGGGTCTGTGGCACAACTTCGGGGACGACGTCCCGTTCGACCGGCAGCGCGCGATCCTGCGCCGCGCCTTCGACCTCGGCGTCACCCACTTCGACCTGGCCAACAACTACGGACCCCCGTACGGCAGCGCAGAGGTCAACTTCGGCCGGCACCTGGCCGACGACTTCCGCCCCTACCGCGACGAGCTGGTCATCTCGACCAAGGCCGGCTACGACATGTGGCCCGGCCCGTACGGCCAGGGCGGCGGCGGCCGCAAGTACGTCCTCTCCAGCCTCGACCAGTCGCTGCGCCGGATGGGCCTGGAGTACGTCGACGTCTTCTACTCCCACCGGCCGGACCCGACCACGCCGCTCGAGGAGACGATGGGCGCGCTGCACCACGCCGTCCGGGCCGGCAAGGCGCTCTACGCCGGCATCTCCAGCTACGGCCCGGAGGACACCGCCAAGGCCGCGGAGATCCTCGCCGACCTCGGGACGCCGCTGCTGATCCACCAGCCGTCGTACTCGATGCTCAACCGCTGGGTCGAGACCGAGGGGCTGCTCGACACCCTCGAGGACGTCGGCGCCGGCTGCATCGCCTTCTCCCCGCTCGCCCAGGGGATGCTCACCAGCAAGTACCTCGACGGCGTCCCGGAGGGCTCGCGCGCCAGCCAGGGCAAGTCGCTGTCGACCGACCTGCTGACCGGGGAGGCGCTCGACCACGTCCGCGCGCTCAACGGCATCGCCGAGGAGCGGGGGCAGAGCCTGGCCCAGATGGCGCTGGCCTGGGCGCTGCGCGACCCGCGGGTGACCAGCGTGCTCATCGGCGCGAGCAGCGTCGGCCAGCTGGAGCAGAACGTCGGTGCGCTGGAGCGGCTGGACTTCACCGACGACGAGCTCGCCGCGATCGACCAGCACGCCGTCGACTCGGGCATCGACCTGTGGGAGGCCCCGCGCACGGCCTGACGGTCAGCCGCCGCGTTCGACGAGCGCGGCGAGCCGGTCCAGGGCCGTCCGCCAGCCGAGCTCGTTGTCCGCGGGGGCCACGCCGTCGGGCACCCCGTCGTGGACGGCGGTCAGCTCGGTGCCGCCGTCCGCGGCGTCGGCCAGCGTGATGGTGCTGGTCATCTCGCCCTGGAGCGCGGGGTCGGCGGTCTCGAAGACGTCGACCTCGACGACCAGCTCGCCGGGCACCAGGCGGACGAAGCGGCCGCGGTAGGTGTCGGTGTGCGCGGTCGTCTTCCCCTGCGGCCCGGGCTCGTCGTAGGTGAGCGAGACGCGCAGCGCGCCGCCCTCGCGGGCGTCGAACTCGTGCACCTCGCGTCATGCCCTCGGGCACCTTCCACCGGGCGACGGCGCCGGGGTCGAGCAGCGCCCGGTAGACGGCGGCTCGCGGCGCGCCAACGTGCCGGCTCACCCGCGTGGTGGTCACGGCCGCCATCGTGCCCGTGCGGCACCGGCGGCGTGGCAGGGTCGGCCACGTGGATCTCGACGAGGTGGCCGACGAGCTGTACGCCGTGCCGCCCGACGAGTTCGTCGCGGTGCGCAAGCAGCGTCAGGACGACGCCCGCTCCGCGGGGGACCGGACCCTCGCGCGGGAGATCGGTGCGCTGCCCAAGCCGACCGCCGCCGCCTGGGTGTGCAACCTGCTGGTGCGGGAGCAGCGCGCGGCGATCGAGGGGCTGGTCGAGCTCGGCGACCTGCTGCGCCAGGCCCAGGAGAGCCTGGCCGGCGACCAGCTGCGGGTGCTGGACCGCCAGCGGTCCCAGCTGCTGACCGCGCTCACCCGCCAGGCGGTCGCACTCGCCCGGGAGCACGGCGCACGCGTCGGCGGCACCGTCGAGACCCAGGTCGCGGACACGCTGCGCGCGGCGATGGCCGACCCGGAGGCGGGCGAGGCGCTGCTGTCGGGCCGGCTCACCGGTGGGATGTCCTACAGCGGCCTGGGGCCGACGGGCAACCGGCCGGCGTTGCGGCTGGTGCCGGCGCGGCCCGGGCGGGAGGGGACCGGCGGGCGGTCGCGGTCCGGCCCCGCGGCCGCCCGTCGACGCCGCGACGAGGACACCCGGCGGGCCGCCGCGGAGGAGGCCCGCCGGCGCGAGGAGGAGGCGCGGCGGGCGGCCGAGGAACGCCGGCGGCGCGAGCTCGAGGAGGCGCGCCGGGCGGTGGAGGAGGCGGCCGCGGTGGCTGCCGAGGCCGTCGCCGCGGCCGAGGAGGAACGGCACCGGGTCGACGACCTCGACGCCCGCCGGGCCGACCTGCAGGCGCGGGTGGAGGAGCTGACCGACGAGCTGGCCCGCACCGAGGAGGAGGCCGCGCGCACCGCCGAGGAGCTCGGGCGGGCCGAGCGCCACCGGCGCACCGCCGCGCGGCGCGCCACCGAGGCGACGGTCGCCCGCGACCGCGCGGTGACCGCGCTGCGGGAGCTCGAGGAGGGCTGAGCCCCGGGGTCACCGCCGGTGGTCACGCCGGTCGGGGAGCGGAGGCACCACGTCGCGCGGGGTGCAGCAGCCCGATGGTCGCAGCGAGTGGTGCACACGCGACGAAGGCCGTGGCGAGGCCGGCCGCCCCGGCGACGACGCCGGCCAGGGGCGGGCCCACGACCAGCCCGAGGGACATGGCCAGCATGGCGGTGACGATCGCCGTGGCGGGGGCTCGCGGGACGAGGGTGTTGCTCCAGATCAGGAGCAACCCGATGATCGCGATGAAGCTCGCGCCGTAGAAGACCGCCGAGACGAGGACGAGGCCGGGCGCCACGGCCAGGAGCAGGCAGGACGCAGCGAGCGTCCACGCCGTGGCCGCCAGCAGGCGGGGGAGCGAGGTCCTGGCCAGCAGCGCCCCGACGAGTCCTCCCGCGACGCCGCTGATCCCGACCAGGGTCTGGAAGACCCCGCCGCTGACCTCGCCCAGCGGCGCCTGGGCCGTGGCGACCTCGACGCCGAAGGTCGCGTAGCTGCCCGCGACCAGACCGACGAGGAACGCGGCCAGCAGCAGCCGCCCACCCTGCTCCCGTGCCACCGCCACCAGGCCCCGGGCCCCGGTGGCGTCGTCGCTGCGGTGGATCCCGGGGGGCAGGGTGCGCACCGCCCAGATCGTGACCAGGAGGGCCACGGCGGCGAAGGCCGACCACGCCACCCGCCAGGATCCCGTGGCCAGCAGGCTCACCGGCCCGGCCACGGCGACGCCGTAGGCGGTCCCCGAGTTGATGACCCCGTGACCGCGTGCCCGGCGGTCCGCGGGCAGGCGCTCCTCGACCGCGGCCACGTAGGGAGGCCACACCAGAGCCGGGCTCGCGCCGGCGACGACGACACCGACTCCCAGGGTCAGTGGGCCGGTGGCCGCGGCGCACACCGCCATCCCCGCGACGGCGGCCGTCCCCCCGGCCATCACGGTCGCGCGTGGCCCCGCCCGGGACAGCAGAGCGGGGCAGGCCAGGGAGGCGACCAGGTAGCTGCCGTACCCGGCGCCGCCGATGACGCCCAGCTGGCCCAACGACAGCTCCAGGGAGGTCCGCATCTGCGGCAGCAGGAGTCCGTAGCCGTAGCGCGCGAGACCGAAGGCGACCGCCACCACCGCCAGTCCGGACCCGATCAGCGCCCACGCCGGGACACGCTCTTCGTCCGGCGCGCTGACGGCCGGGCCGCCGCTCACGCCGGCCCGCCGTCGTCGGGCGGCCAGCAGTCCAGCGGGCAGCCCGGCGCCTGTCGGCACGCGGTCACGTCGCACAGCCGGCAGGTGCGCAGGACCTCCGTCCGGCTGCTCGGCAGGGCGGCCACGAGGTCCGGGAGCAGGTGCTCGAGCACCGAGCGCTGGTCCTCGCCGAGGGCCTCCACCGTCTGGCGTACGGCTTCCTCGCGTGCGTGCAGCACTCGCCGAGCCGTCTCCCCGCCCGCCTCGGTCAGGCGCAGCAGGACGGTGCGCCGATCGGTGGGGCTCGGTGCGCGCGTCACCAGCCCCTGGGCCGCGAGGCGGTCGACCAGGCGCACGCCGCCGGAGCCGCCCACCCCCACGACCGCGGCCAGGTCGGACACGGAGGTCTCCGGATGACGGCTCAGGTGCACCAGGACGGCGGCCGCGGCGCCACCCGCACCGCATGCCGCCTCGGTGGCTGCTGCCACCCGATCGGCGACCGCCAGCGCGAAGGCGCCGACCAGGTTCGTGAGCCGCTCCACGAGGACTATCTTATGACTGACTCAGTCATATTTCGACCCGCGAGGACGGCTCCACGCCGTGGGACCGTGCCGGGGTCTCCCCTGGGCACCCGGCGCGACCGGCCACCCCCGGACGACCTCCGCGGGCGCGGCCCCGGGGCTCAACCCATCGTCTTCTGACCGTCCAGGGACTCCCGCAGGATGTCGGCGTGCCCGGCGTGCTGGGCGGTCTCGGCGACGATGTGCAGGAAGACCCGGCGGGCCGAGCGGGTCGCACCCGGCTCGAACCACGGCGCCTCCGGCAGCGGGTGCGAGGCGTCGAGGTCGGGGAGCGTGCGGACCAGCTCGTCGGTGCGCCGCGCGACCTCCTCGTAGTGGGCCAGCACACCGTCCAGCGACTCGTCCGGCCCCAGCCGGAACTCCTCGGCCCACTTCGCCATCTGCTCCGGGTCGGTGGCCGAGGCCATGGCGGCGGGGCCGTTGACGATGAAGTCCACCCAGCCGGCCTCCTGGTGCGCGACGTGCTTGACCAGGCCGCCGAGCGTCAGCTCGCTGGCGGTGGTGCGCTGCCGCGCCTGCTCCTCGGTGAGGCCCCGGACGGTGAACCGGAGGAAGTTCCGGTGCGCGGCCAGCGCCTCCAGCAGGTCGGCCCGCTCGCCGGTGAGGGTCGTCGTCGTGTCCATGGGATCCGCCTCTCGGGTGTGCAGCGTCGCTGACGAGGACCACGCTAGGGAGGACAGCGGCCGGATCCTGACCGCAATGCGCGGCAGGATCGCCGCATGACCGATCCGTCCGCGCGGACCCTGCGCCTGCTCTCCCTGTTGCAGCAGCGCCGCTACTGGGCCGGTCCCGACCTCGCCGACCGGCTCGGCGTCTCGGTCCGCACGCTGCGCCGGGACGTCGACCGGCTGCGCGAGCTCGGTTACCCCGTGGAGGCCCAGCGCGGCGTCGACGGCGGCTACCAGCTCGCCCCGGGCGCCGCCCTGCCGCCGCTGGTGCTCGACGACGAGGAGGCGGTCGCGCTGGCCGTCGGCCTGCAGACCGCCGCCCAGAGCGCCGTCGCGGGGACGGCGGAGTCCTCGGTGCGGGCGCTGGCCAAGGTCGTGCAGGTGATGCCCACTCGGCTGCGGCGCCGGGTGGAGGCGTTGCGCGCGGTGACCGACCCCGCGCCCTGGGCGGGCCCGCAGCAGCTCGTCGACCCGGAGGCGCTCGCCGTCGTCGCCCAGGCCTGCCGCGACTGCGAGCGGCTGGGCTTCGCCTACACCGCCGCCGACGCCACCCCGTCGCACCGGCGGGTCGAGCCGCACCGCCTGGTCACCCTCGGCCGGCGCTGGTACCTGGTCGGCTACGACCTCGACCGCGGCGACTGGCGCAGCTTCCGTCTCGACCGGCTGGCCCGGCCGCGGCCGACCGGGGCCCGGTTCGCGCCGCGGCGGCTGCCGGCCGAGGACGCCGTCGCCTTCGTCCGGGCGGGCACGGCCGCGCTGACCTCCCCGACGCCGGTCGAGTTCCTCGTCGACGCGCCCGCCGACCGGGTGCGGGCGCGGATCGGGCGGTGGGCGCGCGTGGAGGACGACGGTCCCGGCCGCAGCCGGGTGCACATGGTGGCTGACGGGCTGGACTGGCCGGCCTTCGCCATCGGCACCCTGGGCGCCGAGGTCACCGTCGTCGCACCGCCGGAGCTGGTGGACCTGCTGCACGAGTGGGGGCGCCGGTTCGGCAGGGCCGCTTCTGTCGTACCCCCGGACGAGCATGGGGACCGTCCCACCGAGGGGAGGTCGCCATGACCCGCACCGACACCAGCGTCGAGATGCTCGACCTGGAGATCGCCATCGCCCACATCGCACTCGGTGTGGCCCGCAACGCGGCGGCCCGCAGCCCGTCGGCCGAGAACGCACGACGCGTCGCCGAGGCCGAGGCCGACGTCGACGCCCTGCTCGACGAACGCCTCGCGGCCGCCTGACGCCCGCCGCCGGCCGTCGTCCGGCCTCTGCAGGATCCCGCCCCCGGCCCTGCTGCAGGGGCCCGCCGTGGGCTTGCCAACGGTGGGGGGCAGGAGGGTCCTTTCACTAGCGTCGGCCCATGACCGCACCCGCACCCCGCATCGCCGTCGTCACCGGCTCCGAGTCGGGCATCGGCCGGGCCACCGCCGTGGCCCTCGCCGAGGCCGGCTGCGACCTCGGGATCACCTGGTACCGCGAGCGCGAGGCCGCCGAGGCCACCGCCGGAGAGGTGCGGGCGCTGGGCCGGCGCACCGAGGTCCGGCACGTCGACCTCACCCAGCTGCCCCAGGCCGCCGACGTCGTCGACGAGCTGGCCGACGCTCTCGGCGGGATCGACGTCCTGGTCAACGACGCCGGCACCGGGCACATGTCGACCGTCCTCGACACCGACTTCGCCACCTGGCGTGAGGTGCTGGCCACCGACCTCGACGCCGCGTTCCTCTGCCTCCAGCGGGCCGCGCGGCGGATGGTCGCCGCCGGCCGCGGCGGGCGGATCGTCAACGTCACCAGCGTCCACGAGCACCAGCCGCGGGTCGGCGCGGCCGCCTACTGCGCGGCCAAGGGCGGGCTCGGCCTGCTCACCCGGGTCGCCGCGATCGAGCTGGCCGAGCACGGCATCACGGTCAACGCGGTCGCGCCCGGTGAGATCTCCACCCCGATGACCGGCCAGGAGGACGAGGACCCGACCGCCCCCGGGCACGAGCGGCCCGGCGTCCCGCTCGGCCGTCCCGGCGACGCCCGCGAGGTGGCCGCCGTCATCGCCTTCCTCGCCTCGCCGGAGGCCTCCTACGTCACCGGGACCTCCTACGCCGTGGACGGCGGCATGCTGCAGATGGGGCCGATGGCCGGCTCGCACCTGACCTCCGACGACTGGCGCCGTCCCTGAGTCAACCCGCCAGCAGCTCCAGCAGCCGGACACGGTCCGGGCCGGGCGTGGGCCGAGGCGGCGGGGTGTCGGCGAACCGCTCGAGCCGCTCCTGCATCCCCGGGCGGGACAGCACCTCCTGCGGGAGCGCGAGGCAGGTGACCATCTCGATGAGCCCGCGGAACACCTCGGCGTCGTACATGGCCGCGGTGAGCAGGCGGACCTGTTCGGGGTCGGGTGGCTGCGGCTGCCTCCCGGCACGGAACGCGTCCATCTCGGCGATCCGGGCGCGGTCGGCGGCGATCTGGTTGCGGTAGAACGGCGTCACCTCGCGTTCGGTGGCCTCGTCGAAGGCGCGGACCAGCTCTTCCGGGTCGCCGAGGTGATGCCGCACCACCGCCCGCAGGAGCTGGGCATGGATCGCGCCGATGGAGATCCCCTTGCCGGCCGAGGGGTTGGTGCAGGCCCAGGCGTCGCCGACCGCGACGTACCCGGTCACCACGGGCTCTCCGTCCACGACGGTGCGCCGGTAGCAGTCGAGGACGCCGGCCATCGCCAGCACGCCGGTGATCGGCTCTCCGTCCAGCCAGTGCGCCTGGAGCGGGCAGGCGGCCACCACGCGGTCGAACGTCGCCGGGTCACGGAGCGCCTTCAGCGGGGTGTCCCGGGTCGCCCCGAAGAGCGTCACGGACCAGGTGGAGTTGTCACCGGCCAGGGTGAGGACGGAGAAGCTCCCGACGGGGGCCAGCTGCCGGCCGATCCGCCGCGGCAGCTCCGGCCCGGTGAAGTACCGGGTGTAGTAGACGAAGCCGCTGTCCTCGGACTCGATCCGCAGGGGGCGGGCGCCGAGCGCCTCGAGCCAGGTGGGTCCCCGCGTCCGCCGGCCGGTCGCGTCGACCACCAGGTCGGCGGCGATGTCCTCGCCCGTCGAGGTGCGGACCCCGACGACGTGGGGGACTCCGTCCAGCACCGACCGACCCGCCACCAGGCCGGTGACCCGGACGCCGCGACGCAGGTCCAGGCGCGGGTGCTCCTCCGCCGCGGCCGCGACGACCGCCTCGGTCACCGGGCGCCGGCCGGTCACGAAGCGGATGCGGTCGTCGTCCTCCCGCGGAGCCCGGTCCTCGATCGATGGCGGCAGTGGGTCGAGGTAGTCGACCCAGGTGCAGCCGGCGGCCAACAGCCGGTCGGTGAGCTCGGGCAGCTCCGTGTCCGCCACGGCGCGGAAGCAGGAGAACAGGCTGTGCGGCTGGCGGAACTGGGCGACCCCCGCCCGCCTCCAGCCGTCCCACGCCTCTGCCGGCGTCCCCGGTGGGTCGGCGGGGTCCGGCTCGAGGACCGTCACGTCGTGCCCGTCCTCGGCCAGCATCAGGCCCGCGCACAGGCCGATGACCCCACCACCGCACACCACGATCGCGGCCATGCCGACCTCCCGGGTCCGCCGGGGACGCTGCCACCGGGTCCGGGAGACGGACAGGGCCGGAAGCCTCCGCAGGGACCGAGGCGCCGCGACCCGCTGCCTCCTGGCCCCGGGCCTCGTCGATCATGGGCTCGTTGCTGCTTGGCGCGGCGTGTCGTCGCGTGTCGCCGGCAACAACCCCGTGATCGGCCGGCGGGGACGAGTGGCCGGACCGGCGGCGTCAGGCGCCCCACTTGCGGCGCTTCTCGCGGTAGAGGTCGGCGTCGGCGCGGACCAGCAGGTCGGCCACGGTGTCGCCGGGCCGGGCGGTCGCCGTCCCGGCCGACCAGGCCGCGGGGTGGGCGGCGTGCAGCCGGGCGAGCAGGTCCGCGGCGCGGGTGGCGTCGGTGCCGGGCAGGCTGAGCACGAACTCGTCGCCGCCGTAGCGGCCCAGCAGGTCCGACAGCCGCAGCCGCGCGCTCCACGCGGTGGCCAGTTCCTGCAGCAGGGCGTCGCCGGCGCGGTGCCCCGCCTGGTCGTTGACCGCCTTGAAGTCGTCGAGGTCGATGAGCACCACCGTGAACGGCTCGTCCCCGCGCAGCGCGTGCGCCAGGCCGCGGTCGGCCGCCGCCTGCCAGGCGCGCCGGTTGGCCAGCCCGGTCAGCGGGTCGGTGGCCGCGGCCCGGTGCAGGTCGCCGGAGATGCGCGACTGCACCTCGGTGAGGACGACGACGGTGACCACCGCGGTCAGCCACAGGGGCAGGTACCCGGTGGGCGCCGCAGCGACGGCACCGGCCGTGGTGAGTGCCAGCAGCACCCCGACGTGGACCCGCGCCGCCCGGCGCGGGAAGAAGTGCCCGCTGAAGACGCCGACCGACACCATCGCCGGCCCCAGCCCGACGATCCCCACCGCGGTCGCCGCGCGCCAGGTGAGCAGGCCCAGTGCCGCAGAGGCCACCAGGACCGCTGCGTGCAGCGCCCACGGCCCCAGCCGGTCACGACCCAGCCACAGCACGAGCGACCCGGCGGCGGCCAGCGCGGCCAGGCCCCACAGCAGTGCGACCGGCGACCGGTCGGACACCGGCACCAGCGCCCCCACGGCGCACAGCACCGCGCCCACTGCGTACAGCAGTGAGAGCAGGGCGAAGCCGCCCGGCCTGAGCGTGTGCATGGGTCCCCCGTTCGTCCGGGCCAGGATCAGCTGCCCCGACGACGCCCCGCAGCGTTGCGGAACCGACCCGACCCGATGGGGGGAGCCCTCGCCGCCCGACCGGGGGAGGCCGGGCTCACTCCGTGTCACCCTCCGGTGTCGGCCGTCACCCGCCGGTGAGTTCGGTCGGCACGGTGATGACGTCGACCATCGCCCCGCGGCGGTGCACGGTCACCGGCAGGGGCCGGCCGATCGCCTCGTCGAACAGCAGCCGCTGCAGGCTCTGCGCCTCGGCGACCGGTCGCCGTCCCGCCTCGAGCACCAGGTCACCGGCCTTGAGCCCGGCCCGGTCGGCCGGTGAGCCGGGGACGACGTCGACGATCCGCAGCCCCCGCCGCCGCCCCGTGCGCTCGGCCAGCGCCGCCGGCAGCGGAGCGGGCGTGCTGACCAGGCCGAGGTAGGCGCGGCGCACCCGGCCGTCGCGCACCAGCGCGTCGACGATCCGCCGGGTGGTGTCGTTGACCGGCACCGCGAGGCCCAGCCCCCAGCCGGCGACGGCGGTGTTGACCCCGACCACCCGGCCGGCGGAGTCGGCCAGCGCCCCGCCGGAGTTGCCGGGGTTGAGCGCGGCGTCGGTCTGGATGACGTCCTCCACCACGCGGGCGGTGCGCCCGTCGCGGGTGGGCAGCGACCGGCCCAGACCGCTGACCACGCCCGCGGTCACCGAGCCGGCCAGCCCCAGCGGGTTGCCGACCGCGACCACCAGCTGGCCGACCCGCAGGGTCGCGGCGTCCCCGAGCTGCGCCGGCGGGGGAGTGGCGTCCCGCGCCCGGACGACGGCGAGGTCCGACAGCGGGTCGGCGCCCACGACGTCGACCGCGGTCTCGCTGCCGTCGGCGAACACCGCCCTCCCTGTGCGGGACCGCCCGACGACGTGGGCGTTGGTCAGCATCAGCCCCTCGCCCGGGACGACGACCGCCGAGCCCGCGCCACCGCCGCCCCCGGGCGCGGTCACCTGCAGCGCGGCGACGTGCGGGGTGAGCTCGGCGGCGACGGCGGTGACCACCTGCGAGTAGGCGTCCAGCGCCGCCTCGTCGACGGGGCGCGAGGTGTCCGGCTCCGGCAGCACGCCCATGGCGCACCTCCTCGATTACGCGATTACACGTCCAGTGAACCCCCGGGCGGAGACCTGTGGGAGCGGTCATGCCGTGGGCGAACGGCGGCCCGATACTGGCCCGGTGACGATCCCGGCGATCATCCCCGCGGCGGTGCGCCGAGCAGCGGCGGAGCAGGCGTGGCAGCAGCTGCGGCCGGAGGTGGCGGCCGAGGCCGTCGCGGCCCTGGGCCCGGCCGAGGGCGATGCGTTCCTCGCCCGCGCCGACCTCGCGCTCCACGACGTCCACGAGCCGCTGGCCACCCTCTACGGGGAGGCGGCCGACGAGCTCCTCGCCCGCGCGCTGCGCACCGCCCTGGCCGCCGCGGTCGAGCGCCCCGAGCAGCTGCGCCGCATCGACCGGCGCCGCGAGGTCGACCCGGCGTGGTTCCAGCGCTCCCGCGTGCAGGGCTACGTCTGCTACGTGGACCGGTTCTGCGGCACCCTCGACCGGCTGCCGGAACACCTCGACCACCTCGCCGAGCTCGGCACCACCTACCTGCACCTCATGCCGCTGCTGCAGCCGCGGCCGGGGGAGAACGACGGCGGCTACGCGGTGGCGGACTACCGCGCGGTCGACCCCCGGCTGGGCACGATGGCCGACCTCGAGGAGGTCGCCACGGCGCTGCACGACCGGGGCATGGCGCTGTGCATCGACCTGGTGCTCAACCACACCGCCCGCGAGCACGCCTGGGCGCAGGGCTGGCTGGCCGGCGACCCCGCGTACGCCGGCTTCTACACGGCCTTCCCCGACCGGACGCTGCCCGACGCCTACGACGCGACGATCCCCGAGGTCTTTCCCGACCGGGCGCCGGGCTCGTTCAGCTGGGTGCCGGAGGCCTGCGGCGGTGCGGGCGGCTGGGTCTGGACGACGTTCTGGCCGTACCAGTGGGACCTGGACTACGCCAACCCCGAGGTCACCCTGGCGATGCTCGGGGAGATCACCTGGCTGGCCAACCGCGGCGTCGACGTCTTCCGGATGGACGCCGTCCCGTTCATGTGGAAGCGGCTGGGCACCAGCTGCCAGAACCAGCCCGAGGGGCACAGCCTGCTGCAGCTGCTGCACGCGCTGACCCGGCTGGCCGCCCCCGGAGTCATCTTCAAGGCGGAGGCGATCGTCTCGCCCGACGACCTCGTGGGCTACCTCGGCGGGCACGACCGCTACCGGCCCGAGTGCGAGCTGGCCTACCACAACCAGCTCATGGTGCTGCTGTGGAGCAGCCTGGCCACCGGCGACGTCCGGCTGGCCCGGCAGTCGCTGCGCCGGATGCGGCCGATCCCGCCGAGCGCCACCTGGTGCACCTACGTGCGCGGCCACGACGACATCGGCTGGGCGGTCGCCGACGAGGACGCCGCCGCGGTCGGCCTCGACGGCTTCGCGCACCGCCGCTTCCTCAACGACTTCTACGCCGGCCGCTTCCCCGGCTCCTTCGCCCGGGGCGCGCTGTTCCAGGAGAACGAGGTCACCGGCGACGCCCGGGTCTCCGGCTCCGCCGCGTCCCTGTGCGGCATCGAGGCCGCGCTCGCGGACGGCGACGACGCCGCGCTGGACGCCGGGGTCCGCCGGCTGGTGCTGCTGTACTCGGTCGCCTACGCGTACGGCGGGATCCCCCTGCTGTACATGGGCGACGAGCTGGCCCTGCGCAACGACGCCGGCTACCTGGCCGACCCCGCGCTCGCCCCGGACAACCGCTGGATGCACCGCCCGCCGATGGACTGGGACGCCGCCGCCCGCCGCCGCGACCCGGCGACCCTCGAGGGCCGGGTGTGGCAGGAGGTCCGCCGGCTGGGCGAGGTGCGCCGCGCGCAGCTGGCGCTGCGCGGCGGGGTCGAGTCGACGGTGGTGGACGCCGGCAGCGACGCCGTCCTGGTCTGGCGGCGCAAGCACCCGCGCAGCGGCGCCTTCGTCGGGCTGGCCAACTTCTCGCCGTCGCCCCAGGCCGTGGACGCCGACACCGTCACCGGCTTCGGCAGCTTCGAGCAGGTGCACGGCAGCGACGGCGTCCTCCCGGTGCGCGACGGCCGGGTCGTCGTCCCCGGGCTCGGCTTCGCCTGGTACGCCGAGCCGTGACCGGGCCGACGGTGCCTCCCGGCCACCCGCCCCCGACCACCGCCGGGGCCACCGTCGGCGTCGAGGAGGAGTTCCACCTCGTCGACCCCGACACCCTCGCGCTCACCCCGAGCGCGACGGTCGTGCGGGCCGCCCTCGCCGGCGACGCGGGGGAGCACGTCCACCCCGAGATCGTCACCACGCAGCTGGAGACCTCCACCGGGGTCTGCACCACGCTGGCCGAGCTGCGCGCCCAGCTGGCCGCCACCCGCGCCGAGGCCGTGTCGGCCGCCGCCCGCGACGGGCTGGTGCCGTTCCCCGCCTCCACCCACCCCTTCGGCACCTGGCGCGAGCAGCGGATCACCGGCGCACCCCGGTACGAGGCGATGGTCGAGCGCTGGGGCGGGCTGGCCGACCGGCAGGACATCTGCGGCTGCCACGTGCACGTCGGCGTCCCCGACCTCGGGACGGCGGTGGCGGTGATGGACCGCGCCCGCCCCCACCTGCCGGTGCTGCTCGCGATGACCGGCAGCTCGCCCTTCCACGACGGCGCGGACACCGGCTACGAGTCCTGGCGCACGCTGTGGTGGTCGCACTGGCCCAACGCCGGGCCCCCGGAGCCGATGGGCACCGAGCAGCGGTTCCGCGAGGTCCTCGACGGGCTGGTGCGCTCCGGTCTCGTCGAGGACGGCCGGCACCTGTACTGGGACGTGCGGCCGTCCGCGCGCTGGCCGACGCTGGAGTTCCGGCTGGCCGACGTCTGCACCGACCTCGACGCCGCCGTCCTGCACGCCGCGCTGGTCCGCTCGCTGGTGCGGGTGCTCGCCGGTCGCGCGGAGCGCGCCGAGCCGGTCCCCGAGGCGCGCCCCGAGCTGCTGCGCGCCGCCCGCTGGCGGGCCGCCCGCGACGGGCTGCGCGGCGAGCTGTTCGACCCGGTGCGCGGCGAGCCCGTCGCCGCGCGGCACGCCGTCGACGCGCTGGTCGCCGAGCTCGCCGACGACCTGCGCGCGCACGACGAGGAGGACGAGGTCGCCGCGCTGCTCGACCGGCTGTGGGCACACGGCACGTCGGCCACCCGGCAGCGCGACACCTGGGTCGCCACCCACGACCGCCGGGCGGTGGCCGCCGCGGTCGTGCGGGACGGCGTCGCCGGCATCGGGTGAGACGAGGCCTCCCGGGGTAGGGGGCGGCCATGACCGAACCGCGACCCCTCGCCCTCGTCACCGGCGCCTCGAGCGGCATCGGCCTCGAGCTGGCCCGCCAGTTCGCCGAGCACGGCTTCGACCTCGTGGTCAACGCCGAGGACGCCGAGCTCACGACCGCCGCCGAGCAGCTGCGCGCCGCCGGCACCACGGTGCAGGCGGTGCAGGCCGACCTGCGGGGTGCCGAGGGCGCGCGGGCCGTGTACGACGCGGTGACGGCCACGGGGCGCCCGCTGGCCGCGGCGGCGCTCAACGCCGGTGTGGGGAAGGGCGGGCCGTTCGTGGACAACCCGCTCGAGGACGAGCTGGCGATCATCGACCTCAACGTCCGCTCGACCGTCGTCCTGGCCAAGTCCGTGGTCCGGGACATGGCCGCGCGCGGGGAGGGCCGGGTGCTGTTCACCTCGTCGGTCGCCTCGACCATGCCCGGCCCGTACCAGGCGGTCTACAACGCCTCGAAGTCGTTCGTCCAGTCGTTCGCCGAGGCGCTGGACACCGAGCTGCGCGGCACCGGGGTGACGGTCACCTCGCTGATGCCCGGCCCCACCGACACCGAGTTCTTCGAGCGCGGCGACCTGACGGACACGAAGCTCGGCCAGGGTCCCAAGGACGACCCGGCCCAGGTCGCGAGGCAGGGCTTCGAGGCGATGATGAAGGGCGAGACCAAGGTGCTCGGCGGCTCGCTACTGAGCAAGGCCCAGGCCGTGGTCAACTCCGTGCTGCCGGACCGGCTGAAGTCCGCCGGCCACGCGAAGATGGCCGAGCCGGGCGGCGCGGAGTAGGCCATGACCGGCGTCCGGGACCTGGCGCTGCCGCTGCGCGACCCCGCCGACCTCGACCCGGTGCTCGAGCGGGTCGGCGACGCGCGCATCGTGGCGATCGGCGAGGCCAGCCACGGCACCTCCGAGTACTACGCCTGGCGGGCCGCGCTGACCCGTCGGCTGATCACCGAACGCGGCTTCGGCTTCGTCGCGGTGGAGGGCGACTGGCCCGACTGCCACCGCGTCAACCGGTCGGTCAAGCTGCGGCCGGGTGCCGACGCCGACCCGCGCGACGCCCTCGACGCCTTCTCCCGCTGGCCGACGTGGATGTGGGCCAACGACGACGTCGTCGCCTTCTGCCGCTGGCTGCGCGACGTCAACGCCGGGCGCCCGGAGGACGAGCGGGTCGGCTTCTACGGTCTGGACGTCTACAGCCTCTGGGACTCGATGCACGAGCTCGTGGGCTGGCTGCGGGAGAACGAGCCCGAGCACGCGGAGACCGCGCTCCGGGCGCTGCGCTGCTTCGAGCCCTTCGGGGAGGACGGCGCCGAGTACGCCTTCGCCTCCCGCTTCGCCCCGACCAGCTGCGAGCAGGCCGTCGTCGACCTGCTGCGCCACCTGTGCGAGGAGCGCGGGCGGCGGGCGGACGAGGACGACCCCGAGGCGCGCTTCTCCGCCGAGCAGAACGCCGCGGTCGTCGTCGACGCCGAGCGCTACTACCGCGCGATGGTGCGGGGCTCGGCCGAGTCGTGGAACGTGCGTGACGTGCACATGGCGGACACCCTCGACCGGCTGCTCGCCCACCACGGCACGGGGCCCCACCCGCCCAGGGCCGTCGTCTGGGAGCACAACACCCACATCGGGGACGCCCGCGCCACCGACATGGCCGACGCCGGCATGACCAACGTCGGGCAGCTGCTGCGCGAGCGGCACGGCGTCGACGACGTCGTCCTGGTGGGCTTCGGCGGGTACCGCGGCGGCGTCATCGCCGGGAGCGAGTGGGGCGGGCAGATGCAGCGGATGCCGGTGCCCGAGGCCCGGCCCGGCAGCCTGGAGGCGCTGTTGCACGAGGAGGTCGGCCGCGACGCGCTGCTCGTCTGGTCGCGCGACGGCTCCCGGCCGGCCGAGCTCGAGCGCCGGCTGGACCACCGGGCGATCGGCGTCGTCTACCGGCCCGAGCGGGAGAAGTGGGGGAACTACGTGCCGACCGTGCTGGGGGAGCGCTACGACGCCTTCCTGTACCTGGAGGACACCTCGCCCCTGCAGCCGCTGCACCTCGAGCGGGCCGACGAGCACGTGCCGCCGCTGGCGCACGCGGTCTAGCGGTGGCGCTCCCGCACGCCGCAGAGGGGCGGCTCGACGCCCGCCCGGTGCCCGCGCCGGCCGCGGCGCCGTACCCACCGGGCACCCGCACCCTGGAGCTGGGACCGCACGCGCAGGCGCAGCTCGTCGTCCCGGAGGGGCGGCCCCGGCCGCGGCCGCTGCTGGTGTTCTTCCACGGCGCGGGCGGGACGGCGGCGCAGTCGGTGGGTCTGGTCGGGGAGCCGGCCACCGCCCGCGACGCGCTGGTGCTCGCCCCGTCGTCGGTCGCCGCCACCTGGGACCTCGTCGCCGGCGGTCTCGGCCGGGACGTCGCGGTGCTGGACGCCGCCCTCGAGCAGGTCTTCGCCCGCCAGGCGGTCACCGGGGTGGCGTTCGGCGGCTTCTCCGACGGCGCCTCGTACGCGCTCAGCCTCGGGCTGGCCAACGGCGACCTCGCCGAGGCGGTGCTCGCCTTCTCGCCGGGGTTTGCCGTCCCGCCGCGGCGGGTCGGCCGGCCGCGGATCTGGATCTCGCACGGCACCGACGACCGCGTGCTGCCCGTCGCGCGGTGCGGACGACGGCTGGCCCACGAGCTCGACACCGGCGGGTACGACGTCACCTACGAGGAGTTCGACGGCGGCCACGTCGTCCGGCCCGGGGACGTGGCCGCCGCCCTCACCCTCTGGCTGGGCGCGTACGGCTGAGCCGCGGTGCTGATGCTCAGGTGAGCTGATCCCGCCAGGTCCTGGCTCACCACCCGGGGTGAGCCAGGACCCGGGTCGGTGAGCTGAGCTGATCGTCCGGGCCGCTACGCGGAGCGGCGTTCGGTCAGGTCCGTCGCCGGGGCCATGGCGTCCTTCGGCCCGCCGGTCTTGGACACCGCGAACTCCGACCCGAGCGCCTCCAGCGCCAGCCGCCCGTACACCTGCTGCTGGGTGGCCACCCGCTCGGCGCGGCCGCGGCCGAGGAAGCTGACCATCCAGTGCAGCACCGCGGTCACCCGGCTCTTGAAGCCCACGATGTACATCAGGTGCACGACCAGCCACAGCACCCAGGCGAAGAAGCCCTCGAACTTGAGGTTCTTGATGTCGGCGACGGCGGAGAAGCGGGAGATCGTCGCCATGTTGCCCTTGTCCTGGTAGTGGAACGGCTTCTGCGGCTCCCGGCCGGCGATCCGCCGGGTGATCGCCTCGGCGGCGTACCGGCCGCCCTGGATGGCCACCTGCGCGACGCCGGGCAGCCGGTCCGGGTGGTTGGCCATGTCGCCGATGACGTGCACCTCGGGGTGCCCGGGGAGGGTGAGGTCGGGCTGAACGGCGATGCGTCCGGCGCGGTCGACCTCGGCGCCGGACTGCTCGCCGAGCAGCCGGCCCAGCGGGCTGGCCTGGACACCGGCCGCCCAGACCTTGGTGGCTGCCTGGATGCGGCGGACCTGCCCGTCGCGGTCCTTGACCTCCAGGCCGTTGGCGTCCAGGTCGGTGACCATCGCGCCGAGCTGGACCTCGACGCCGATCTGGTTGAGGTGCCGGCGGGCGCGGTCGCCGAGCTTCTCGCCGAACGGCGGCAGCACCTGCGGAGCGGCGTCCAGCAGGATCACCCGGGCCTGCGTCGGGTCGATGGTGCGGAAGTCGCGGCGCAGGGTGCGGTGCGCCAGCTCGGCGATCTGACCGGCCATCTCCACGCCCGTCGGGCCGGCGCCCACCACGACGAAGGTGAGCAGCCGGTCGCGCTCGGCCGGGTCCGTGGCGAGCTCGGCGAGCTCGAAGGCGCCGAAGATGCGGCCGCGCAGCTCCAGGGCGTCGTCGATGCTCTTCATGCCGGGCGCGAACTCGGCGAAGCGGTCGTTGCCGAAGTAGGACTGCCCGGCGCCGGCGGCGACGATCAGCTCGTCGTAGGGGTGCACCGTGGTGCGGCCCAGGATGGTCGAGGTGACCGTGCGGGCGGCCAGGTCGATGTCGGTGACCTCGCCGAGGACGACGCGGGCGTTCTCCTGGTGCCGCAGGATCTCGCGGGTGGCCGGCGCGATCTCGCCCTCGGAGAGGATGCCGGTGGCCACCTGGTACAGCAGCGGCTGGAAGAGGTGGTGGCTCGTCTTGCCGATGACGGTGACGTCGACGGGGGCCCGCTTGAGCGCCTTGGCGGCGAACAGCCCACCGAAGCCGGAGCCGACGATGACGACCCTGGGCCGACCGGACGAGGAGGCGCCGACGGGGTCGGTCACAGGTGATGTCGTCATGATGAATCAGTCTCCCACCTCGGTGTCCCCGAGCGCGGACGCCTCGGAGCGATCCAGATCACAGAGCGCCGTCCTACCCGCTGGTGAGCGCCTCACGCAGCCGCGCGGTAGACCGGTTGGGTGCCGAAACCCGGAACCCGGCCGGTCCTCGTCCCCGGACTCGGGCTCGACGAGCGCTCCTCGGCCCGGCTGCGGGACCTGGTGCCCGCCGACGTCGTCCTGCTGCCGGGGGTGGGGCTGCCGGGGCCGGTGCCGCCGCTCGAGGAGCTCGCGGCCAGGCTGCGTGCCCGGCTCGGCGAGGGGCCGGTGCTGCTGGTCGGCCACTCGCAGAGCTGCCAGGTGGCCGCCGCCGCGGCCGACGACCCCCGGGTCGCCGGACTCGTGCTGCTCGGGCCCACCACCGACCCGCGGCTGCGGTCGGCCGCGGGGCTGGTCCGGCGGTGGATGGCGACGGCGGTCGAGGAACGGTGGCCGCAGGCGCTGCTGGCGCTGCCGCAGTGGCTGCGCACCGGGCCGCGGGCGATGCGGCAGCTGTGGGCCGTGGCCTCACCCGACCGGATCGACGCCCGGCTGAGGACGGTCGGGGTGCCGGTGACCGTCGTCCGCGGCGTGCGCGACCGGCTCTGCCCGCACGACTGGGCCGCGGCCGTGGCGACCGCCGCCCCGGACGGCCGGCTCGCCGAGATCGCCGGGGCGGCCCACCTGACCCCCATGAGCCACCCCGAGCAGGTCGCGGCGCTGCTGCGCGAGGCAGCCGGCCGGACGGGCGCAGGGGAGCTCCGGCCCGGCGCCTGATCGGCTCGGGCACCCGGGCCGGTGGCCGCTGCGTGACACGATGTGCACGTGGCCCACTCCTCCGCCTCGGCCGGCGCGCTGCTGCGGCACGTCCGCACCGGTCGCGCGCGCAGCCGGGCCGAGCTGGTCGCGCTGACCGGCGCCTCGCGGAACACCGTCAGCGCCCGCGTCGACCAGCTGATCGCGGCCAACCTGCTCGCCGAGGGCGGACGCGGCTGGAGCACCGGCGGCCGGCCGCCGACCCTGCTGCGGTTCAACAGCCGCGCCGGGTGCGTGCTCGCGGTGGACCTGGGCGTGACCAGCGTCGACGTCGCCGTCACCGACCTCTCGGCGGAGATCCTGGCCACCATCGGCCACCCGATCGACATCGCCGAGGGACCCGGCCCGGTGCTGGCCGAGGTCGACCGGCTGGCCCAGCTGGTCCTCGCCGAGGCCGATCTGGAGCCGGCCGACGTCTGCGCCGTGGGCGTCGGCGTCCCCGGGCCGGTGGAGCACTCCAGCGGGCGCCCCTCCCACCCGCCGATCATGCCGGGCTGGCACGACTTCCCGATCCCGAGCGCGTTCGGCCGCTACGAGTGCCCGGTCTACGTCGACAACGACGTCAACGTCATGGCGCTGGGGGAGATGGGCGCCGCCGGGTCGGCGCAGGACGTGCTCGTGGTCAAGGTCGGCACGGGCATCGGCTGCGGCGTGATCGTCGACGGCCGGGTCTACCGCGGCGCGCAGGGCAGCGCCGGGGACATCGGGCACATCCACGTGAGCACGCCCGACGGGCGGGTGGTGACCTGCCGCTGCGGGCAGGAGAACTGCCTCGAGGCGCTCGCCGGCGGTGGCGCGCTGCTGCGCGACGCCGTGGCGGCGGGGCTGCCGGTCGGCACCACCCGCGAGGTCGTGGAGCGCGCGGCGCAGGGTGACGGCGCGGCGATCGAACTGGTCCGCGAGGCGGGTCGCACGCTCGGCACGGTGCTCGCGGCCCTGGTCAACTTCTTCAACCCCCACCGCATCGTCATCACCGGCGGTGTGGCGCAGGCCGGCGTCCCGCTGCTGGCCGGGATCCGCGAGTCGGTCTACCGGCGTTCGATGCCGCTGGCCGCCCGCGCGCTGGAGATCACCGTCAGCGCGGCTCCGGAGCTCTCCGGCCGGGTCGGCGCCGCCCTCATGGCCATCGAGGGCTTCCTCGACGAGGAGTCGGTCGAGCAGACCCTCGCGCGGTGACACTGCGGTCCGGCCGGACCGCACCGCGGTGACACTGCGGTCCGGCCGGACCGCACCGCGGTGACACTGCGGTCCGGCCGGACCGCACCGCGGCCAGGAGCCGTCCCCGGCTGCCGCTGAGCCCTCCCCGGCACTCGATCGCGGGAGCCTCCGGCCCCCACTCCTCGCGCCGCCCCGCAGGGCGGCCCACCTGATGCCGCGGCCAGGTTCCGTCCCCCTGGCGCGTCGAGCCGCTGCGTCGCGCCTGCCCGGGTCCCTCGGTGCGGTCCGGCGGACCGCCAGGCCATCGGTCTCGTTTCGGCAACCCCGGGTGCGTGGCCTTGACCACATGCAGCACCGCCCTTATGTTTCCGCCTCAGCCGACTAATGGTCAGCGTTGAGCAGAAGTCTGGGTGGTGCCGATGTCCTCGTTCCCCTCGCCGTCGGGTGGGCCTCCGCTGCTGGAGGTGCACGGCGTCGTCAAGTCCTTCCCCGGTGTCCGGGCGCTCGACGGCGTCGACCTCGACGTCCGTGCGGGGGAGGTGCACTGCCTGCTCGGCCAGAACGGCGCCGGCAAGTCGACCCTCATCAAGGTGCTGGCCGGGGCGCACCAGCCCGACGCCGGCCGGATCAGCTGGCGCGGCGAGCCGGTGCGGCTCAACGACCCGCAGGCGGCCATGTCGCTCGGGATCGCGACGATCTACCAGGAGCTCGACCTGGTCGCCGGCCTCACCGTCGCCGACAACGTCTTCCTCGGCCGGGAGCACGCGCGGCTGGGCGTGACCCGGCCGTCCTCGGCCAACCGCGCCGCCGCCCGGCTGCTGGAGCGCCTCGGCCACGCCGACATCCGGCCCACCGCCGAGGTCGGCTCCCTGCCGGCGGCCGCCCAGCAGATGGTCAGCATCGCCCGGGCCCTCTCGCAGGACGCGAAGCTGATCATCATGGACGAGCCGTCGGCCGTCCTGGACAGCGAGGAGGTCGAGCGGCTGTTCGGGGTGATCCGCGACCTCACCGCGCACGACGTCGCCGTCGTCTACATCTCCCACCGGCTCGAGGAGATCCGCGAGGTCGGCGACCGGATCACCGTCCTCAAGGACGGCCGCACCGTCGCCACCGGCCTGCCCGCCCGCGAGACCGGCACCCGCGAGGTCATCACCCTGATGACCGGCCGGGACATCGAGTACGTCTTCCCCGAGCGGCGGGAGCACCCGGACCCCGACGCCGCCCCGCTGCTCGAGGTCGAGGGGCTGGGGCTGCGCGGCTCCTTCGCCGACGTCTCCTTCACCGTCCGCCCGGGCGAGGTCGTGGGCCTCGCCGGCCTGGTCGGCTCCGGCCGCTCGGAGATCCTCGAGACCGTCTACGGCGCCCGCCGCCCGACGTCGGGCACGGTGCGGGTCGGCGGACGGCGGCTGCGCCCGGGGGACGTCGCCGCCGCGGTCGCCGCCGGAGTCGGCCTGGCCCCCGAGGAGCGCAAGAGCCAGGGCCTGCTGCTGGGGGAGTCGGTCGCGCGCAACATCAGCCTGTCGAGCCTGGCCCGGTTCACCCGCGCCGGCTTCCTCTCCCGGTCCGCCGAGGCCGAGGCGGCCCGGCAGCAGGTGACCGCGCTCGAGGTCCGGCCGGCCGACGTCGACCGGGAGGTCCGGACGCTGTCGGGCGGCAACCAGCAGAAGGTCGTGCTGGCGCGCTGGCTGCTGCGCGACTGCCGGGTGCTGCTGCTCGACGAGCCGACCCGCGGCGTGGACGTCGGCGCCCGCTCGGAGATGTACGCGCTGATCCGCGAGCTGGCCGACCGCGGCGTGGCCGTCGTCGTGGTCTCCAGCGAGATCCCCGAGGTGCTCGGTCTGGCCGACCGGGTGCTGGTCATCGGCGACGGCCGCGTGCTGGCGGAGGAACCGGCCGGCGCGCTCGACGAGCACCGGGTGCTCGACCTGGTCATGGAGGACGCGGCCGCCCACGGCGCCGCACACGCACAGCGCGAAGGGGACGTGGCATGAGCAGCACGACCGTGGCGACGGGGACGGACGCCCCCCGGCAGCCCTCCGGCACGGCGGGGCGCCGCAGCGGGGCGGGGTTCCTCGCCGGCCCCGTGGGCCGCAACCTCGGCCTCGTCGTCGCCCTGGCGGTGCTCTGCATCGTCGGCACCGCCACCGCCCCCGACCGCTTCCTCGCCGTCGACAACGTGCTGACGATCCTGCGACTGGCCGCGGTGATCGGCGTGGTCAGCGTCGGCATGACGTTCGTGATCATCGGCGGCGGCATCGACCTCTCGGTCGGCGCGATCGTGGCGCTGTCCTCGGTGTGGGCCACGACGCTGGCCACCCAGGCGATGGCGGCGGACTTCCACTGGATCGTCATGGTGGTCACCGCGCTCCTGGTGGGCGCCGGGTGCGGGCTGGTCAACGGGGTCGTCATCGCCTACGGCAAGCTCGTGGCCTTCATCGCGACGCTCGCCATGCTGGCGGCCGCCCGCGGCCTGGCCGAGATCATCGCCAACCGGCGCACCCAGATCGTGCAGGACCGGGACTTCCTCGCCTTCTTCTCCGGCGACGTCCTCGGCGTCCCGACGCTCGTGGTCATCTTCGCGCTGGTCGCCGTCGCCGGGTGGGTGCTGCTCAACCGGACGACGTTCGGCCGGCGCACCTTCGCCGTCGGCGGCAACGCCGAGGCCGCGCGGCTGGCCGGCATCCGGGTGCAGCGGCACACCATGTGGCTCTACGTGCTCTCCGGCGTCACCTGCGGCATCGCCGCGGTCATGCTCATGGCCCGGACGACCACCGGCAGCTCCACCCACGGCACGCTCTACGAGCTCGACGCGATCGCCGCGGTGGTCATCGGCGGCACCCTGCTCATCGGCGGCCGCGGCACCATCGTCGGCACCGTCCTCGGCGTGCTGATCTTCACCACGCTCGGCAACGTCTTCACGCTGAACAACCTGTCCAGCTCCGCCCAGGCGGTCGCGCGCGGCGTGATCATCGTGGTCGCCGTCCTGCTGCAGATGCGGCTGGCGACCGGCTCGTTCAGCCTCGGCCGGCTCGGCCGGGGGGCGGGCGCCGGCAGCCCGCCCGCGCCGGCCGGTGCGGCCGGCACGGTCTCCGGCGGCGCGACGCCCGGCGGTCCCGGCGGCCCCGCACCCGGCGCGACGACCGACCGCCCCTGACGCGGTCCGGGACGGCACCCGTCCCGGACCGGCACCACCCGCACGACCCACCACCTGGCCGACGACTGCCAGGGAGGCGATCAACGAGGAGAGAACATGTCTGCAGCGAGGCAGCGCCCGTTCCGTCGTGTCACGTCGACCGCGCTCGCCGTTCTCGGCGCCGGCGTCCTGGTCGCCGGCTGCACGAGCAACACCCCCGAGGCATCCGGCGGCGGAGGCGGCGGTGGCGGCGAGGCCGCCAGCCCCAACGACGAGGCCGGCGAGACGGTGCGCATCGGCTTCTCCGCGCCGGCCGCCGACCACGGCTGGATGGCCGGCATCAGCCAGGCCGCGCAGGCCGAGGCCGACCGCTACGAGGACGTCGAGCTCTCCGTCGCCGAGGGCACCAACGACGTCAGCACCCAGATCAGCCAGGTCGAGACCTTCATCAACGAGGGCGTCGACGCCATCGTGCTGCTGCCCTTCGACGGCGCCGCACTGACCCCCGTCGCCCTGCGGGCCATGGAGGCCGGCATCCCGGTCATCAACGTCGACCGCGAGTTCAACAGCCCGTTCGCCGCCCAGGCCACCGTCCTCGGCGACAACTACGGCATGGGCGTCTCGGCCGGCCAGTACATCTGCACGAAGCTGGGCGACCAGCCCGACGCGGTCGTCGCGGAGATCGCCGGCATCGACTCGCTGCCGCTGACGCAGGACCGCAGCCAGGGCTTCGCCGACGCGCTGGCCGAGTGCGGCCTCAACGTGGACAACCGCGTGGCGGCGGACTTCACCGTCGAGGGCGGGGAGCGGACCGCGGCCAACCTGCTGCAGGCCGCGCCGCAGATCGACGCCATCTGGAACCACGACGACGACCAGGGCGTCGGCGTCCTGGCCGCCATCACCAACGCCGGCCGCGACGAGTTCTTCATGGTCGGCGGTGCCGGCTCGGCGAACGCCATGCGCGAGATCCAGGGCGGCCAGTCGGTGCTCGAGGCGACCGTCATCTACCCGCACACCCAGGCCGCGGACGGGATCGCGCTCGCCCGGCTGCTCGTGCAGGGCAAGAGCCTGTCCGACCTCGCCTCGCAGGGCGTGCCCCAGCGGATCGTGCTCGACGCCCCGGTCGTGACCGCCGACAACGTCGACCAGTACATCGACGCCGCGTTCGAGTCCTGACCCGCTGACACGGGACCGCCGGGGGACGGCGCGCCGTCCCCCGGCGGCTCCGGTGAGGAGACCGCATGCCCCCGACCCTCGGCGTCGGCCTGATCGGCTACGCCTTCATGGGCGCCGCGCACTCGCAGGCCTGGCGCACCGCCCCCCACTTCTTCGACCTGCCGATGCGTCCCCGGCTCACCGTGCTGGCCGGCCGGGACGCCGTCCGCGTCGCCGATGCCGCGGAGCGGCTGGGCTGGTCCTCGGTCGAGACCGACTGGCGCCGCGTGCTGGAGCGCGACGACGTCGACCTCGTCGACGTCTGCACGCCGGGCGACACCCACGCCGAGATCGCGATCGCCGCGCTCGAGGCCGGCAAGCACGTGCTCTGCGAGAAGCCGCTGGCCAACACCGTGGCGCAAGCCGAGGCGATGGCCGAGGCCGCCGCCCGCGCCGCGGCCCGCGGCGTGCGCTCGATGGTCGGCTTCACCTACCGCCGGGTGCCGGCGATCGGCCTGGCGCGCGAGCTGGTCGCGCAGGGCCGGCTCGGCGAGATCCGGCACGTGCGCGCCCAGTACCTGCAGGACTGGATCGCCGACCCGGCCGCGCCGATGTCGTGGCGGCTGCAGAAGGAACGGGCCGGCTCGGGCGCGCTCGGCGACATCGGCGCGCACATCGTCGACCTCACCCAGCACATCACCGGGCAGCGGCTCACCGGCGTCAGCGCGCTGCTGGAGACCTTCGTCAAGGAGCGGCCGCTGCCGGCGTCGGCCGGGTCGCTGTCCGGCGTCGCCGGCGAGGGGATGGGCACGGTCACGGTGGACGACGCCGCGGTGTTCCTCGGCCGGTTCGACGGCGGGGCGCTGGCCAGCTTCGAGGCGACCCGGTTCGCCCTCGGCCGCAAGAACGCCATCCGGATCGAGGTCAACGGCTCGCGCGGCAGCCTGGCCTTCGACTTCGAGGACATGAACGTCCTGCACTTCTACGACGGCGACGAGCCGGCCGCGACCGCGGGCTTCCGCCGCATCGTCGTCACCGAGCCCGACCACCCCTACGTCGGCGCCTGGTGGCCGGCCGGGCACGGTCTGGGCTACGAGCACGGCTTCACCCACCAGGTCGTCGACCTGGTCACCGCCATCGCCAAGGGCGAGGACCCGACGCCGTCCTTCGCCGACGGGCTGCAGGTGCAGCGGGTGCTCGACGCCGTCGAGCGCAGCGCCGCCGCCCGCTCCGTGTGGACCGAGATCTGACCCAGGAGGACCCCGACATGCCCCGTCCCGTCACCCTGTTCACCGGCCAGTGGGCCGACCTGCCCTTCGAGGAGGTGGCCCGGCTCGCCTCCGAGTGGGGCTACGACGGCCTGGAGATCGCCTGCTGGGGTGACCACCTCGACGTCGAGCGTGCCGCCACCGACGACTCCTACGTCCAGGAGCGCCTCGCCCTGCTGGACAAGTACGGCCTGAGGGTCTGGGCCATCTCCAACCACCTCAACGGCCAGGCCGTCTGCGACGACCCGATCGACGAGCGGCACCGCGGCATGGTGCACCCGCGCGTCTGGGGGGACGGCGACCCCGAGGGCGTCCGGCAGCGGGCGGCGGAGGAGATGAAGACGACCGCCCGGGCGGCCGCGAAGCTCGGCGTGGACACCGTCGTCGGCTTCACCGGGTCCAAGATCTGGAAGACCGTCGCGATGTTCCCGCCGGTGCCCGAGTCGATGGTCGAGGACGGCTACGCCGACTTCGCCGCGCGCTGGAACCCGATCCTCGACGTCTTCGACGAGGTCGGCGTCCGCTTCGCGCACGAGGTCCACCCGTCGGAGATCGCCTACGACTACTGGACGACGGTCCGCACCATGGAGGCCATCGGCCACCGCGAGGCCTTCGGGCTGAACTGGGACCCGAGCCACTTCGTGTGGCAGGACCTCGACCCGGTCTCGTTCATCTGGGACTTCAAGGACCGGATCTACCACGTCGACTGCAAGGACGCGAAGAAGCAGGTGGGCAACGGCCGCAACGGCCGGATGGGCTCGCACCTGCCCTGGGCCGACCCGCGGCGCGGCTGGGACTTCGTGTCCACCGGCCACGGCGACGTCCCGTGGGAGGCCTGCTTCCGGATGCTCAACACCATCGGCTACGACGGGCCGATCTCGGTCGAGTGGGAGGACGCCGGCATGGACCGCCTGGTGGGCGCTCCCGAGGCGCTGGCGTTCGTGCGCCGGCTGGCCTTCGACCCGCCGGCAGCCGCCTTCGACGCGGCCTTCGCCAGCGGCAACTGAGAAAGGACCCCTCTGCCCCCCGCCGCTCGTACTCCCGCGGCGGGGGGCAGGGGTCCTTCTTCAGGCGACGGTGACCGTCATCTCCATGCCGGCGGCCCGGTGGGCGCCGACGGAGCAGTAGAAGACGTAGTCGCCCGGCGCGAGGTCGACCTCGAGGGTGGTCGACTCGCCCGGCTGGAGGACGTCGGTGCCGACCACGTCGTCGCCGTCCTGCTCGACCACGAAGTCGTGCGGCATGTTGCCGGTGTTGGTCACCTCGAAGGTGTAGGTGCCGGCGCCCAAGGAGTCCTCCGAGAGCTCGATGAACATCTCGCCCTCGGTGACGGCGACCGTCTCGCTCTCGGCCTCCGCGGGAGCACTCGTGGCGGGCGCGGACGACGCGGGGGTGCTCGCCTCCGCGCTGCTCGTGGCCGCGCTGCTGGACGGTGCGCTGCTCGACGGTGCGGCGTCCGCGGCGCCCTCGTCCCCGGAGCAGCCGCTGAGCAGGCCGATGCCGAGGGCCAGGACCAGCGGCGCGGCGTGGCGGGCGGAGCGGGTGGGAGTGGTCGCCTGGGACACGCGGAACCTCCTGGGAGCCGACGGGACCCCGCCCCGGCGGCGGCTCCCCGTGGTCCGAGATGCTGCAGGGGTCAAGCACCTCGGGGAACCCCCCGCCCCGGGGATCACGACGACGCGGGCACTCCCGTCACGCTCCGGCACCAGGCGACCACGCTGGAGCACAGCTCCGGGTCGACCGGACGGCGCAGCTCCTCCCGGTAGTGGCGCAGCGAGGCCGCGCGCGGCTGCCGGCGCAGTGTGTGCGTCAGGTCGGGGACGCGCCGGACCTCGACCGGTCCGGGCACGGTCGCGGCGAGGACGGCGAGGTCGTCGGCCGGCACCTGGAGGTCCTTGCCGCCGGTGATGGCCAGGACCGGGACGGTCAGCCGGGCGAGGTCCGTCCGCGGGTCGTGGCGGAGGAACTCGCGGGTCCACCGCGCGTTGACGCGGACGCCGCCGATCCGTGCCACGTCGCTCGTGGTCGCGAGGATCCTGCGGTGGTTGGCCGCCACCCTCGCCTCCAGGTCGGTGCGCAGCAGCCGCAGCAGGCCGCGCACCGGCGCGGGGAGCGTGGGCGCGATCTGGCGGGCCTGCCAGCGGAGCAGGTCCGCGCCCGGGGTCGCGCTCATGGCGAGCAGGACGACGCCGGCCGCCGGGACGCCCTGCCGCCCGCCCGCCCGCCCGGCCAGCGCGGCGGCCAGGACGGCGCCCTCGCTGTGCCCGGCCAGCACGATGCGGCCGGGGTCCACCTCGGGCCGGGCGAGGAGTGCATCGCGCGTCCGGGCCAGGTCGTCGACGTTGTCGTACAGGCCGGCGGCCCGCCAGTCGCCGGGGCTGCCGCCCACACCGCGCTTGTCGTAGCGCAGCGAGGCGAGCCCACCCTCGGCCAGGGCGTGCGCCAGTGCCCGGGTGACGTCGAAACGCAGGCGGCGGTGGTTCGAGTCGCGGTCGAGGGGGCCGGACCCGGCGGCCAGCAGGACCGCGGGCACCGGCGCCGGGGCGTCGGGGAGGGTGAGGGTGCCGGCGAGCGGAGGACTGCCGGGCACCCGCACCGGTAGCTCGCGCACCTCAGCGCGCCGCGGTCAGGGCCCCGGCCACCGCGGCCGGGTCGTCCACCCCGAGCAGGAGGGTGTCGAAGCGCTGTCCGGTCAGGCGCACCCGCACGGCCGGCCGGCCGCGCCGCACCGAGACCAGGGTCTTCTCCCCCCGCCCCCGCCAGGTGCCGATCAGGCGCAGGCCGGGGAGCCCGAGGCCGGGCGCGCGCAGCCCGCGGGCGGCGGCCAGGCCGTCCGGGACGACCTCGACACCCTGCACCGCGGACAGGGGGACCTCGAGGTCGCGGAGCAGGCCGAGGACGCGCTCGGCACGGGTGAGGGAGACGGTCAGGGTCCGGGGTGTCGTGGTCACGGTCGCCATGGCATGATCGTTACCTAAGTTGAGAACGATGTCAACGATGAGAACGGTGGCGTCATGGCGACGGCGGACCTGCTGCTCCACCCGGTGCGGCTGCGGATCGTGCAGGCCTTCCTCGGCGACCGCACGCTGACCACGGCCGACCTGCGCAGCGAGCTGACCGACGTCCCGGCGGCGACGCTGTACCGGCACGTCGGGGTGCTGGCCGAGGCGGGCGTGCTGGCCGTGGTGGGGGAGCGGAAGGTGCGTGGCGCAGCCGAGCGCAGCTACCGGCTGGTGACCGGGGCGGCATCGGTCGGCGCCGCGGACGCCGCCGCGATGTCGGTCGACGAGCACCGGCGGGCCTTCGCCACCTTCGTCGCCGCGCTGCTCGCGGACTTCGACCGGTACGCCGACGCGGCGGCCGGCCCGGGGCTGGACCCGGCGGCCGACGGGGTCGGCTACCGCCAGGTGGCGCTGTGGCTCGACGACGAGGAGTTCACCGCGCTGGTGACCGAGCTGCGCGCGGTCCTGACCGCGCGGATGGCGCTCGAGCCCGACGGCGTGCGCCGGCGGCGGATCGTCAGCCAGGTGTTCCTGCCGGGATGAGGCACGGGGCCGGGCCCCCCGGCCCCGTGCCGCGTCAGGCGGCGCGCTCGGCGGCCCTGGCGACCTTCTTGTTGGCCTTGGCCAGGGTCTTCGCGGCCTTCCGCACCCGGCGCGGCTCCCGGTCGATCGTCCCGCGGGTGAGCAGGCCGATGCCGATGCCGAGCAGCCACACGTCCTTGGCCACCGTCAGCCCCTCCTGGGTCGGCGCCAGGCTGCCCGGCTTCCGCATCCCGGGGGTGTTCAGGTAGAGCCCCAGCAGCCCGCCGGAGAAGGCGGTCAGCGCCGCGCCGGCCACGGCGGTGGGCACGAACGGCGTGAGCAGCGCCGTCCCGACGGCAATCTCGCTGTAGGCCAGGACCTTGACGAACGTCGCGGGGTCGACGCTCTTGAGGAACGGGTAGGTGCCGGTGGCGAAGCCGTGCAGCCCGGCCGCGGTGCCCTCGTCGGCGCCGCGCTTGCCCAGGCCGCTGTTGAGGATGAACGCGCCGGCCGAGATGCGGGGCGCGATCTCGGACAGGGTGATGGGCAGTGCCATGGTGCTCCTCGCTGGTCGCGGACGGTCAGGACCTGGCCCTCGGTCGGACGGTCCAGTGCCCACCAGCCGGGGCGTCAACCGTCGTTGCCGCCCCGGCCCGGTCAGCGCCCGCCGCGGCGGGAGCGTCCGCTGAACGACGCCGCCGAGTGCGTCCCGGCGCGCGCGGCGAGCTCGGCGCGGGTGCGCGCCGGACCCGAGGTCCGGCCCTGGCCGCGGGCGGACGTCGTCCCGCCGCCGGAAGCGGTGCCGGCCTGGCCGGCGGCACGACCGGAGCCGCTCCCGGACCGGCGGCGCCGGCCGCCGCCCTGGCCCTGCGGCTGGGGCTCCGGCGCGGCCGCCGGCTCGACGTACGGGGCCGCCGGTCCCGTCAGCGCGCTGATCTCCGCGGCACCGGGGCGGACGGCGCTCACCGTCGGGGTGATGCCGGCCTGCCGGGCGAGGGTGCGCACCTCGCCGGCCTGGTCGGGGGTGGAGACCGTGACCACGGTGCCACCGGCGCCGGCCCGGGCGGTGCGGCCCGAACGGTGCAGGTAGGCCTTGTGCTCGGCCGGCGGGTCGACGTGGACGACCAGCGCGACGTCGTCGACGTGGATGCCGCGCGCGGCGATGTCGGTGGCGACCAGCACCCGGGTGCTGCCGGTGCTGAACGCCTCGAGGTTGCGCTCGCGGGCGTTCTGGCTGAGGTTGCCGTGCAGGTCGACGGCCGGGACGCCGGCCGCGGTGAGCTGCTTGGCGAGCTTCTTGGCCTGGTGCTTGGTGCGGGTGAACAGCACGCTGCGGCCCAGCCCGGAGGCCAGTTCCCGGACGACGGTCGGCTTGTCGGCGGCCTCCACCCGGAACACGTGGTGGGTCATCGTGGACACCGGCGCGACGGCGGGGTCGACCGAGTGCGTCGTGGGGGCGGACAGGTAGCGCTTGACCAGCACGTCGACGCCGTTGTCCAGGGTCGCGGAGAACAGCAGCCGCTGGCCGGTGGCCGGGGTGCGGTCCATGAGCCGCTTGACGCCGGGCAGGAACCCGAGGTCGGCCATGTGGTCGGCCTCGTCCAGGACGGTGATCTCCACGGCGGAGAGGTCGCAGTGGCCCTGGCCGATGAGGTCCTCGAGCCGGCCGGGGCAGGCGATGAGGACGTCGATGCCGCCGGCCAGCGCCTGCACCTGCGGGTTCTGCCCGACGCCGCCGAAGACGGTGGTCGCCTTCATGCCGAGTGCGCGGGCCAGCGGGTCGACGACGGCGAGCACCTGGTTGGCGAGCTCGCGGGTCGGCACCAGCACCAGCGCGCGCGGCCGCTTGGGCTGCCGGCGGCTGTCGGAGGCGGCCAGCCGGGCGACCAGCGGCAGGCTGAAGGCCAGCGTCTTGCCCGAGCCGGTGCGGCCGCGGCCGAGCACGTCGCGCCCGGCGAGGGTGTCGGGCAGCGTCGCCACCTGGATCGGGAACGGCGCGGTGATGCCGCTGGCGGCGAGCACCTCGACCAGCGGGGCGGGCACGCCGAGGTCGGCGAAGGTCGCGTCGGTGGGCAGCACGGTGGCGTCGGAGCCGACGGGGACCACCGTGGGCGCCGGGACGACGGCCGGCCCCTGCTGCTGCTCGGCCTGGGGGGCGGGGGCGGGACGGCTGCCCCGGCCACGGCCGCCGCGGCGGCGACGGCGGGTGGCCTCGGGGGCAGGGGTGGACGGGTCGTGCGGGGTCATCGGGTGTTCCTCGGGCTCGGTTCGCCGTCGGGCGGCCCGGCACCAGCGCGCCGGCAGGCCTGCACGGGGCAGGGCGGCGCACGTCGTCAGCGGGACGTCGGACAGCCGGGCGCGCCGGGGTGGCGCTGCCGCAGCCCGACGTCGAGTCCCGCGCCCCGGATGGGCAGCAGGGCAACGCCGGTACCTGTACTCAACCAGACGTGGTGGGCGCGTGTGCCCTCAGGCGGGGGAGGGGCCGGTCACACCGCGGCCGCGGTAGCTGCGCCGGTAGGTGCCCGGGGCGACCCCGATGGTGGCCCGCAGGTGCTGGCGCAGCGACGCCGGCGAGCCGAAGCCGGCCTCGGTGGCGACCCGGTCGATCGGCGCGTCGGTGGACTCCAGCAGCTGCCGCGCCAGCGCGATCCGCTGCCCGGCCAGCCAGCGCAGCGGCGACAGGCCGGTCTCGTCGCGGAAGCGGCGGGTGAAGGTGCGCACGCTCATCCGGGCGTGGGCGGCGAGGTCGGCCAGCGTCAGCGGCTCGGCCAGCCGCTCGACGGCCCACGCGCGGGTGGCCGCCGTCCCCGAGTCGCCGATCTCGGGCAGCGGACGCTCGACGAACTGGGTCTGGCCGCCCTCGCGCCACGGGGCGACGACGTTGCGCCGGGCAACCCGGTTGGCCACCTCGTGGCCGTGGTCGCGGCGGACCAGGTGCAGCAGCAGGTCGATGCCGGCGGCGTTGCCCGCGGAGGTGAGCACGTCGCCGTCGTCGACGAAGAGCACGCCGGGGTCGAGCCGGACGGCGGGGAACAGGCGGCCGAAGGCCTCGGCGTGCATCCAGTGCGTGGTGGCCGGGCGCCCGTCGAGCAGGCCGGCGGCGGCGAGCACGAAGGCCCCGGTGCAGATCGACACCAGCCGTGCGTGCCCGGCGGCGGCCCGCAGCGTCTCGCCGAGACCGTCGGGGAGCGTGCCGTCGGTCATCGCCGGCCCGCCGTGCACCCCCGGGACGACGACCGTGCCGGCGGAGGCCAGCAGCGAGGCGTCGTGCTCGGGGGTGATCGAGTAGCCGGCCGAGGTGCGCACCGGGCCGCCGTCGAGCGTCGCGACCCGCACGCGGTAGAGCCGGTGCCCGTCGGCGTCGACGGCGGACTCCAGCAGCCGGTGCGGCAGGCCGAGCTCGAAGGCGATGGAGCCGGGCAGCGCCAGGACGGCGACGTCGTGGACCGGGCCGGGTGTCCCGGCCGGACCCGGGCCGGGTGTCACGGCCGGACCCGGGCCGGGTGTCACGGCCGGACTCGGGCCTGCTGTCATGGCCGGATCCTTGCACGTGTTGGCCGCCGGGCCACTGTCCGGTCGTCCGCGGCGTCCGCCATGCTCTCCGTCGTGACGAGCACCGCCGCGCCGCGCGCGTACCGCGTCCACCCCGCCTGGTGGGTCGCCGCGGTGACCTTCCTGGCCCTGGTCGGCGCCGCGGCGTTCCGGGCGGTGCCCGGGGTGCTCATCGAGCCGCTGCGCGCCGAGTTCGGCTGGTCGGTCACGACGATCTCGGCTGCCGTCGCGGTCAACATGGCGCTGTACGGGCTGACCGCGCCGTTCGCCGCCGCGCTGATGGAGCGCTTCGGCATCCGCCGGGTCGTCGTCGCGGCGCTGCTGCTGACCGCCACCGGCAGCGGGCTGACCGTCTTCATGACCGCGAGCTGGCAGCTGGTGCTGCTGTGGGGCTTCCTCGTGGGCCTGGGCACCGGGTCGATGGCGCTGTCGCTGGTGGCGACGGTGACCGGCCGCTGGTTCGTGGCCCGTCGCGGCCTGGTGTCGGGGATCCTCACCGCCGGCGGGGCGACCGGGCAGCTGGTGTTCCTCCCGCTGGTCGCCTGGGCCGACGCGGCCTGGGGCTGGCGCTCGGCGTCGCTGGGCACCACCGCGGCCGCGCTGGCCGTCGTCCCCCTGGTGCTGTGGCTGCTGCGCGACCGGCCGCGCGACGTGGGCGTCGTCCCCTACGGCGGGACGGCGGCCGACGACGCCGACCCGGTGCGCACCGGCGCCGCGCGGACGGCGCTGCGCGGGCTCCTCTCCGCCGCGCGGACGGTCCCGTTCTGGCTGCTGGCCGGCGGGTTCTTCATCTGCGGGCTGTCGACCAACGGGCTGGTGCAGCCGCACTTCATCCCGGCCGCGCACGACCACGGCATGCCGATCACCACGGCGGCCGGGCTGCTCGCCGTCGTCGGGGTGTTCGACATCGCCGGGACGGTGCTGTCGGGCTGGCTGACCGACCGCACCGACCCGCGGCTGCTCCTGCTCGCCTACTACGGGCTGCGCGGGCTGTCGCTGTTCCTGCTGCCGGCTCTCTTCGGGCCCGACCTGCACGTCAGCATGGTCGCCTTCATCGTCTTCTACGGCCTGGACTGGGTGGCCACCGTGCCGCCGACCCTGGCGCTGTGCCGCGAGTTCTTCGGCCCCCGGGCGCCGGTGGTGTTCGGCTGGGTGTTCGCCTCGCACCAGGTCGGGTCGGCGTTCGCGGCCTTCGGCGGAGGCGTGATCCGCGACGTGACCGGCTCCTACGACCTGGCCTGGTTCCTCGCCGGCGCGCTGTGCATCGCCGCGGCGGCCATGTCCTTCCTCGTCCCGCGCACCCCGCAGCCCGCCGTCGGCACGGCGCTGCCGACCGACCGCGAGGAGGCCGCGGCCGCCCAGGCCCACGGCTGAGGGAGGACCCCGTCCTCCTCACCGCTCACAGGCTCGCGGCCTGACCCTGCAGGGGGCCGCCCGTCCGCGCGATCCCGGCCGGCTCGGCCCGGTTCCGCTCGGCGGCCAGGCCCTCGGCGAAGCCGTGGGCGTACCAGAGGGGCGCGTTCAGCCGGAGGCCGCTCGGGGGAGCGCCCGGCCGGTCGGCCCACAGCAGGAGGGCGAACTCCCCGGGCTCGCGACCCCGGCAGGACGTCGACCCCGGGCCGACCGGCTCCGCCGGTTCGATGCTCGCGGCGAGACCGCCGTCAGCGTGGCCCAGCGCGTGGGCGAGCTCCAGCAGGGGGAGGTAGGGCCAGGACTCGGGTGGCCGTCCGGTGCTCACACCCGTCCGAGCGTCGAGGGCCCCCGACGGATACACCGGAGGGGGACCCCGCTGGGGAGGCCGGCCTACGCAGTGCGCTCCAGGGAGAGCCGCACCGTCTGGACCCGGATCGCGTCGTCCGCGAAGACGAAGGTGTCGACGCCTTCCGCCCGGGCCTTCTCGGCGACCGCCGTCCACTCGATCAGCAGCACGTCCCCCTCGAACACCTGGGTGGGCACCTCCCAGGTGGCGTCCGGGAGGTCACCGAGCAGGGACGTGAACACCTGCCGGATCCCGTCCCTGCCCCGGGTGACGCCCTCGGGGGTGACGAGGACCGCGTCCTCGGCGTAGTCGGCGACGACGGCGTCGAGGTCGCCTGCACCGACCGCGGCCACGTGGTGCCGGAAGATCTCCTGCGGTGTACGGGCCATGTGTTCCTCCCGGGGTTCCTCTCCGGTCGGGAGCGAGCATGCCCCGGGAGCGTGCCGGCGGGCAGGGTCTTCAGGCAGTGCCGGTGAGGGCCGGGTCGACGGTGCGGCCGGTGATCAGGTCGGCCGCCCGCTCGGCGATCATGATCGTCGGGGCGTTGGTGTTGCCGCGCACCAGCGTCGGCATCACCGAGGCGTCGACCACCCGCAGCCCGTCGACGCCGTGCACCCGCAGCTGCGGGTCGACCACCGCGTCGTCGCCGGTGCCCATCCGGCACGAGGACACCGGGTGGTACAGCGACTCGAGGGTCTCGCGCACCGCCTGCCGCAGCCCCTCCCGGGAGCGCACCGTGCCGCCGGGGGACCACTCCTCGGCCAGGACGGCGGCCAGGGGGCCGGTCGACGCGATCTCGCGCGCCTTCTCGACCCCGCACACCAGCGCGTCGAGGTCGCGCTCGTCGGCGAGGTAGCCGGCGTCGATGGCCGGCGCCCAGGTCGGGTCGGCCGAGCGCAGCCGCACCGAGCCGCGGGAGTGCACCCGCACCAGGACGGCAGCGGCGGTGAACGCGTCGACGTCGGGGTCGACCTCCGCCTGCCGCCAGAACTTGACCGGCAGGAAGTGGTACTGCAGGTCCGGTTCCGGCAGCTCCGGCCGGGAGCGGGTGAACAGCCCGGCCTCGGCCAGGTTCGAGGTCAGCGGCCCGCGGCGGGCGCCGAACCAGCGCGCGTAGCCCGAGGGCGACTCCGCCCGGAACAGCGACCGCCCCGACCGGGTGTGCCAGACGACCGGCACCAGCGGGTGGTCCTGCAGGCCGCCGCCGACCCCGGGGAGGTCGTGGACGACGTCCAGGCCGACCTCGTGCAGGTGCGCTCCCGGCCCGATGCCGGAGAGCATGAGCAGCTGCGGCGAGTTGACCGCCCCGCCGGCCAGCACCACCTCGGCCGCGGCGTGCGCGGTGCGGGCCTGCCCGCCGGACCGGTACTCGACGCCGGTGGCCCGCCCGCCCGAGAGGAGCACCCGGGTGGTCAGCGCGCCGGTCCGCACGGTCAGGTTGGGCCGGGCGGCGGCCGGGTGCAGGTAGGCGTCCGCGGCCGACCAGCGGCGGCCGCGGCGCTGGGTGAGCTGGTAGAGCCCGACACCCTCCTGGGTGGCGCCGTTGAAGTCGTCGTTGCGCGGGTACCCGGCGGCGACCGCGGACTCCACGGCCGCCCGCGACCAGGTGTGCGGCGAGCGCGGGTCCTCCACCCGCAACGGCCCGCCGGCGCCGTGGAAGCGGTCGGCACCGCGGGCGTTGTCCTCCATCCGGCGGAACAGCGGCAGCACGTGCTCGTAGGACCACGACGGGTCGCCGGTCAGCTCGGCCCACTCGTCGTAGTCGCACGAGCTCCCCCGGACGTAGATCATCGCGTTGATCGACGACGACCCGCCCAGCAGCTTGCCCCGCGGCCAGAACAGCCGCCGCCCGCCCAGACCGGGCTGGGGCTCGGTCGTGTAGTTCCAGTCCCGCCGGGTGCGCCAGACCTTGTGCAGCGCGGCCGGGACCTGCACCTCCAGGACGTCGTCCGAACCGCCGGCCTCCAGCAGCAGCACCCGCAGCGACGGGTCCTCGGAGAGCCGCGCGGCCAGCGCGCAGCCGGCCGAGCCCGCGCCCACGACGACGACGTCGAACTCCTCGCTGCTGGTCACCGGTGCCGCCCGTGCACGAGGCCCACCACGCGGGCGAGCGCGTCGGCGGCCGCGGCGGGCCGGGCGAAGCTCATCAGGTCCACCGGGATCCCGAAACGCCGGCGGGTGATGGCCTTGGCGCGGGTGAACTCGCGCAGCCCGTCCTCGCCGTGGATCCGGCCGAAGCCGCTCTCGCCCACGCCGCCGAAGGGCAGCGCCGGCACCGAGGCGAAGGTGAGCACGGAGTTCACCGACGTCATGCCGCTCCGCATCCGGCGGGCGAGGTCCATCGCGCGGGCCCTGGACCGGGAGAACACGGCGCCGGCCAGGCCGTGGGGGTTGGCGTTGGTCCGCTCGAGGGCCTCTTCTGCGTCGCGCACGCGCGTGATGGTCAGCGTCGGGCCGAAGGTCTCCTCGCGGACCGCGGCGGAGGTCTCCGGGACGTCGAGCAGCACGGTCGGCGCGACCACGCGGCCCTCCACCGTGCCCCCGGCCGCGATCCGGCCACCGGCGGCGACCGCGTCGTCCAGGTGCCGGCGGACGACGTCGGTCTGGGCGGCCATCGTCATCGGGCCGTACGCGGCCGCGTCGTCGGTGCCCGGGCGCAGTCCGCGCACCTTCTCGGTCACCTCGGCGACGAAGGCGTCGTACACCCGCTCGGTGGCGTAGACCCGCTCGATGCCGATGCAGGTCTGCCCGGCGTTGCTCATCGCGCCCCACACGGCGGCGTCGGCCGCGGCGGCCACGTCGGCGTCGTCGTCGACGATCATCGCGTCCTTGCCGCCGAGCTCCATGAGGACCGGTGTGAGGGTCGCAGCGGCCGCGGCCATGACCCTCCGGCCGGTGGCAGCCGAGCCGGTGAAGGCCAGCTTGCCCACGCCCGCGCGGCACAGTGCCGCGCCGGTCTCCCCGAGGCCGGTGACGACCTGCAGGGCGTCCGGGACGTCGGGGACGGCGGCCCGCCAGGCGTCGGCCAGCCACGTGCCCACGGCCGGCGTGTGCTCGGAGGGCTTGAAGACGACGGCGTTGCCGGCCGCCAGCGCGTAGGCGATCGAGCCCATCGGCGTGAACACCGGGTAGTTCCACGGGCCGATCACGCCGACGACGCCGAGCGGCTGGTACTCCAGCCACGCCGCGTGGTTGGCCGCCAGCAGGCCCGGGCTCACCCGGCGCGGGCCGA
The DNA here is from genome assembly GCF_900103785.1 of Geodermatophilus siccatus. Classification (GTDB taxonomy): domain Bacteria; phylum Actinomycetota; class Actinomycetes; order Mycobacteriales; family Geodermatophilaceae; genus Geodermatophilus; species Geodermatophilus siccatus. The sequence goes on from NZ_FNHE01000012.1 coordinate 123,887, forward strand.
GCACCTTGCGCGCGTGGGTGGCCGCCCAGGCGAGGTGGTCGACGGTGAGGGTGATCTCGAGGATCGCGTCGGCGTGCGGCTTGCCGTTCTCCCGGTGCACCAGGTCGGCCAGCTCGTGCACCCGGCGGGCGAGGTGGCCGCGGTAGGCCGCCAGCCGCGTCCGGCGGCCGTCGAAGCCGAGGTCGGCCCACGTCGCGGCGGCCGCGCGGGCACGGTCCACGGCCGCGCGGACGTCGTCCGGCCCGTGCACGGGGAACACGCCGACGACCGCGCCCGTGGCGGGCGCGGTCGACTCGAACGTCTCGGCGGCGGGGCTCCCGGCGCCGCCCCTCTGCTCGGCCAGTGGCATGGGAACGCAGGTTACTCGCCGGTAGCAGCCGCGCCCGTGGTCCCGCTCAGCGGGCCGGGGCCAGCTCCTCCCGCTCGAGCGCCTCGCGGTCGGACTCCAGCACGTCGGCCGCGGCCACCACGATGTTCGGGTCCGGTTGCCTGACGACCGCCTCGTCCTTGCCCTCGTAGGGCAGCGAGCAGAGCACGTAGCGCAGCGCCTCCAGCCGGGCCCGCTTCTTGTCGTTGCTCTTGATCACCGTCCACGGCGCGTGGTCGGTGTCGGTGGCGGCGAACATCGCCTCCTTGGCCGCGGTGTAGTCGTCCCAGTGGTCCAGCGAGGCCAGGTCGGTGGGGGAGAGCTTCCACTGCCGCACCGGGTCGATCCGCCGGACGATGAAGCGGGTGCGCTGCTCGCGCCGGGACACCGAGAACCAGAACTTCACCAGCCGGATGCCGCTGTCGACGAGCATCCGCTCGAACTCCGGCGCCTGGCGCATGAACCGCTGGTACTGCTCGTCGGTGCAGTAGCCCATCACCCGCTCGACGCCGGCGCGGTTGTACCAGGACCGGTCGAACAGGGCGATCTCCCCGGCGGCGGGCAGGTGCGCCACGTAGCGCTGGAAGTACCACTGGGTCTGCTCGCGCTCCGAGGGCTTGTCCAGCGCGACCACCTTCGTGCCGCGGGGGTTGAGGTGCTCGGTGAAGCGCTTGATGGTGCCGCCCTTGCCGGCGGCGTCGCGGCCCTCGAAGAGGACGACGACTTGCTGGCCGGTCTCCTTCACCCAGCCCTGCAGCCGCAGCAGCTGGATCTGCAGCCGGCGCTTCTCCCGCTCGTACTCCTTGCGCGGCAGCCGCTCGCTGTACGGATAGCCCTCCCGCCAGGTCTCGATCCGCTCGCCGTCGGGGCCGAAGAGCTCCCCGTCGTCGTCCCAGTCCTCGTCGGAGTCGTCGTCGGGGAGGGCCTGCAACCGGTACTGGGACACGTCGATCTCGGACACGCACCGGGGGGTACCCCTCCGCGCCGCTGCCATGCTGACGGTGTGGCCGACCCCTCCGATGCCTCGGGAGCCGACCTCTCCGACGTCCCGGGAGCCGATCCCTTCGACACCGCCGGGCTGCGGCGCCGGGTGCTCGCCGCCTGGGCCGACTCCCCGGCCCGCTTCCGCGAGGACGCCAACGCCGAGGATGACCTCGTCCGCGGCGGCTACCGCGACCGTCTGCTGGTCGAGCTGGCGCAGAACGCCGCCGACGCCGCCGCCCGGGCGGGCGTGCCGGGGCGGCTGCGGCTCGAGCTGGCCGACGACGGCGCCGGGAGGGAGGTGCTGCGTGCGGCCAACACCGGAGCCCCGCTCGACGCCGCCGGGGTGCAGGGCCTGGCCACCCTCCGCGCGTCGGCCAAGCGCGAGCAGCAGGGGTCCGCAGGCCGGTCCGGGGGCGCGGGCGGCTCGAGGCCCGACACCGTGGGCAGGTCCGTGGTCTCAGGCGGGCCGCGCATCGAGACGGTCGGCAGGTTCGGGGTGGGCTTCGCCGCGGTGCTCGCGGTCACCGACGAGCCGGCGGTGCACTCCACCACCGGCGGGGTCGCGTTCAGCGCCGACCGCACCCGGGCCGAGGTCGCCGGCATCCCCGCGCTGACCGACGAGGTGGCCCGCCGGGACGGCGCGGTGCCGGTGCTGCGGCTGCCCTGGCCGGCCGAGGGGACCCCGCCCGAGGGCTTCGCCACCGAGGTGGTGCTGCCGCTGCGCGCCGGGTCGAGGGCCGCCGTCCGGGCCGCGCTCGAGGAGCTCGAGGCCGAGCTGCTGCTCGCGCTGCCCGGCCTCGCCGGGATCGACGTCGTCCTCGGCGGCGCGGTGCGGTCGCTGGCGGTGCGGTACGCGGACACGCGGGTCCAGCTGACCGACGGTGACCGGACGACGACCTGGCGGCTCGAGCAGCGGGGCGGCCTGCTGCCCGAGGAGCTGCTCGCCGGCCGGCCGGTCGAGGAGCGGGAGCGCCGCGCCTGGTCGCTCACCTGGGCGGTGCCGGTGGACGACGACGGCCGTCCGGTGCCCCTGCCGCTGCCGCAGCGGGTGCACGCCCCGACGCCCAGCGACGAGCCGCTGACCCTGCCCGCCCGGCTGATCGCCCCGTTCCCGCTGGGGCCCGACCGGCGGCACGTGCTCCCCGGGCCGGTCACCGACGCGCTGGTGGCCGAGGCGGCCGGTGCCTACGCCGACCTCGTCGCGGGGCTGGCCGACCGGGTGGGCGGGGACGGCAGTGTGCTCGCGCTGGTGCCGCGCGTCGGACTGGCCGGCGCCGAGCTGGACGCAGCCCTGGGCACCGCGGCGCTGGAGCGGCTGCGCGAGGCCGCGTGGCTGCCGGTGGCCGGGACGGAGCGCGACCGCCAGCCGCCCGGCCGGGCCGCGGTGCTCGCCGAGCCGACGGAGGACCGGGTGGCCGCGCTGACCGGCGTCCTGCCCGGGCTGCTGCCGGCGGCCTGGGCCGGCCGGGTCGACCTGCCCGCGCTGGCCGCCCTCGGGGTGCGCCGGGTCGGCACCGCCGAGGCGGTGGAGGCGGTCCGCGGCGTCGCCCGGCCGCCCGCGTGGTGGGCGCGGCTCTACGCCGCCCTGGACGGCGCCGAGCGCGAGGAGCTGGCTGCGCTGCCGGTGCCGCTCGCCGACGGCCGCACCGCGCACGGGCCGTCGGGGGTGCTGCTGCCCGACGGGGGGCTGCCGGTGGCACGACTGGGCCCGCTCGGGCTGCGGGTGGCCCATCCGGACGCCGTCGTCCTGCCCGCCGCTCGCAGGCTGCTCGAGCGGCTCGGCGCCCGCCCGGCGACCGCTGCCGCGGTGCTCGACGACCCGGAGGTGCGGGCGGCGGTCGAGGCCTCGGTCGACGCGGCCGACGACGGCTGGGACCCCGACCGCGATCCGGCCGCGTTCGCCGACGCCGTCCTGGCGCTGGTCGCCGCGGCGGGTCCCGCGCCCGGGGAGCTGCCGTGGCTGGCCGAGCTGGCGCTGCCCGACGCCGACGGCGGCTGGGCGCCGGCGGGGGAGCTGGTGCTGCCCGGGTCGCGGTTCGCCGCCGTGCTGGCCGACGGGGCGCTGGGGACGCTGGACCCCGCGGTGGACGCCGACCCGGACGTGCTTCGCGCCGTGGGCGTGCTCGACGGCTTCGCGCTCGTCTCCGCCGAGGACCCCGACGACCTCGACGTCGACGGCGCGCAGGACTGGGCCGACGCCGTCCTCGACCGGCTGCCCGCCGACGCGCCGGCGCCGTCCTGGCCGCCGCTGACCGCCGTCCGGGACCTCGAACTGGTCGCCGACTGGGCCGGCGCGCTGCCGCTGCTGGCCGAGCTGCCCGCGCGGGCGTGGGCCGATGTCGTCCTCGACGGGGTGCCGGCGCCCGGCTACCTGCGCTGGTGGCTGGGGACCCACCCGGTGCTCGGCGGGCGGCGTCCGGACCGGCTGCGGCACCCGGACGCGGCGGAGTTGCGGGGACTGTACGAACCGGCCGACGCCGCCCCGGCCCTGCTCGACCTGCTGCGGCTCCCGGCCTCGGTGGACGACGTCCTGGCCGACGTCGACGGCGCGCTCGACCTGCTCCACCGGCTCGGCGACCCGCGACGGACCGTCGCCCCGGCGGTGCTGCGCACCGTGCACGCCCGGCTCGCCGCGGCACTCGACGGCGTCGACGCGGCCCCGCCGGACCGGGTGCGCGTGGCCCCGGACCGCGTGGTGCCCGCCGCGCAGGCCGTCGTCCTCGACGCGCCGTGGTTCCTGCCACTGGTCGACTCCGCGCTCGTGCCCGCGGGCGGGGCGCCCGGTCCGGTCGCCGACCTGCTGGACCTGCCGCTGGCCGGGGAGGTGGTCCGGGCGCGGGTGGAGAGCCGCCCGGCGCGCACTCTGCGCTGGGCCGACGTCCCGGGGGCGGGGCTGGCCGCCGCACGGCTGGGCGTGGGCGAGCTGTCCGGCGAGGTCGCCGTCCACGAGCCGCTGCGGGTCGGTGGTCGGGTGGTGCCGTGGTGGCCGGGGAACGGGGTCGACCACGTCGACGGCACACCGGACGCGCTCGGGCGCGCGCTGGCCTGGGGGGCGGGGGCGTGGCCGCTGCGCCAGGCGCTGGCCGAGGCGTTCGCGCACCCCGACCGTGCCGCCGCGCTCGCCGCCGAGGACGCCGTCGGACCGTGAGTCGGGACCGACGGCGCCCCTGGTGACGGGCCTCGGCGGCTCCCTTGCAGGGGTCCGCCGCGAGCTCGGGGCCGGCGGGGGGCAAGGGGGTCCTCCCTCAGTGCCAGCGGGGCGCGGCCATCGCGCCGGGCGCGTGCCCGTGCGCCGACGGTCGACCGCTGCGCCCGCCGGCCCTGGCGGGCCCCGGGACGTGCCCGGCCGCGGCGCAGCAGCGGTGCAGCGACAGCCACTGCTCGGCGGTCATGTCGGCGGCGCGCGTGGTGGGCGGCAGGCCCTCCGACCGCAGCCACCGGGCGCCGGCCGTGCCGGGCAGGACGGCGCGCAGCACGGCGCCGAGGGCGGCACCGGGGCGGGCGAGGACGGCGTGCGCCAGGCGGTCGAGGTCGGCCGCCTCCGTCTCGGGGAGGGCGGCGCGGGCGGTGGCGGGTGCGCCGTCGAGGGCGCGGTGCGGGCGTGACAAGGCAGACCTCCGGAGGAGGGCAGGGCTGCGCGACCGGCAGCCGGGAGGACAGCGGGGAGGAGGCGCCGGCGCAGGAGGACGGCGCGGACGACGGGGAGCACGTGCTCGACCCGCGGGGCGTTCCGGGGGACGGGTCAGGACCGCATGCGGACGACGCTACGGACGCGCCGCGGCGCCGTCGACCGGATTACCGGAGCGCCACCGACCGGCTCACCGGCCGGCTCCGCGCTCCGCCTTGCGCCGCTGGTGGGCCTCCCACCGGGCGCGGTCGCGGGCCCGGGCGTCCTTGGTCCGCTCCCGGCGCTCGGCGCGCCGGCGGGCACGGGCGAGCTCGCGCTGCTCGAAGGAGGGGTGCTGCTCCCAGCCGCTGGACAGCACCGCGACGCCCCAGAGACACAGGCCGACGATGGCCAGGAAGGAGGCGAGGATCGGGTCGAGCAGCAGGAAGGCGGCGATCGAGCCGACCAGCCAGACCCCACCCCACCCGATCAGTCGCCGCGCCACGCCGTCCAGTATCCCCGTCCGCGGAGCGGACCCGGTCGCCGCACCAGGTCGGGGTCCGGGGCCGCCGGTCCCCGCTCCCCGGCAGGCCTTGATATCGGTGTCGGAGGTCCCTACGGTCGGGGGGTAGCGGTTCAACAGTCAGCCGCGGCACCGGATATCGGACTCCGCGTCGTGCCACGGCTGTCGTCGTGGTCCTCCGCACGGGTTCGCCTACCTCCGAGAGGCGCACCGTGACCGCTGCTCCCGTCCCCGACCTGGTCTCCATCGACGTGACCGGGTCCACCGCCACCGGCGTCCTGCTCACCGTCCGCGGTGAGGTCGACTCCTCCACCGCTCCGCAGTTGCGCGAGGTCCTGGACACGGCCTTCGCCGACGGCGTCCCGACGCTCACCATCGACCTCGACGCCGTGACCTTCCTCGACTCCGCCGGTCTGTGCGTGCTCGCCAGCGCCCACCGCCGCGCGACCGAGGCCGGCGTCGCCCTCCGGGTGCTCGCCTCCAGCCGGGCGGTCGTCCGGCCGCTGCAGATCACCGGCCTCTACGACCTGCTCGCCGTCGAGCAGCCCTCGTCCGGCGCAGGAGTCGGCGCGGCCTGAGCGAGGACCACCCTCCCCCCACGCCGCCCATACTCGGCGCGGGGCCCCGGAGGGTGGCCGTTCCGGTGAGTCACCAGGCTCGTGGCGGGATCCTGCACGGAGGCCGTTCCAGTACGTCACCAGGGCCGGGCCCGGGCCGTCGTCCTGACCCTCCGTCACGACGTGATCCGCTCGGCGGCGGGTCCGTCGTACTCGTCCGGAAGTTGGGCTCTGCAACCTGAATGCGCTGGTGGGGAGCCCGTCACCAGTTCAGGTCACCTACAGATCACGATCCGGGTGGACACTGGACGGATCGGCGCGCCGTGCGCCTACAGTCTGCGGCCATGTGCCTCAGCTCACAGGCCGATGCCGTTCCACGGCGCGGCCCACGACGGACACCGGCCGACCCGTCGGGGACGACCGCGGAGCGGCCCGCATGCTGATCATCGACTCGCTGCGGGTGACCTACGGCGGCGCTGTCGAGGCCGTGCGCGGCGTGACCATGGAGGTCCCCGACGGCAAGGTCGTCGCGGTCCTCGGCAGCAACGGCGCCGGCAAGAGCACGCTGCTCCGGACCATCTCCGGGACGCTCCGGCTGCACCGCGGCCGCGTGGACGAGGGCTCGGTGCACTTCGACGGCGAGGCCCTCACCGGCCGCGACCCCGGGCAGATCGTCCGCCGGGGCGTCGTCCAGGTCCCGGAGGGCCGGCGGATCTTCGGCCGGCTCACCGTCGAGGAGAACCTGCGCGCCGGCGGGATGGGCAACCGGGACCGCGCCGCCAAGGCCGCCGCGCACGCCCGGGTGCACGACCTGTTCCCCGTGCTGGCCGAGCGCAGCGGACAGCGGGCGGGGCTGCTCTCCGGCGGTGAGCAGCAGATGCTGGCCATCGGCCGGGCGCTCATGGCCAGCCCCAAGCTGCTGCTGCTCGACGAGCCCTCGCTGGGGCTGGCCCCGCGGGTGATCGGCCAGATCGGCGAGGTGGTCGCCGAGATCAACCGGCAGGGCACCTCGGTGCTGCTGGTCGAGCAGAACGCCACGATGGCGCTGGGCGTGGCCGACCTGGCCTACGTCCTCGACGTCGGCCGGGTGTCGCTCTCCGGGCCGGCCGAGGAGCTCGCCCGCACCGACGAGGTGCAGAGGCTCTACCTCGGCCACGGCGACCCGGGGGCCTCCGGGCCGGTCGGCCGCCACTCCCGCCGCACGCTCTCGCGGTGGACGGCGTGACCGCGGCCGCGACCGAGACCCGGTCCGACGTCCCGCCGGTCGAGGTCGAGCACGTCAGCGTCCGCTTCGGGGCCATCCAGGCGCTCAACGACGTCTCCTTCACCGTCGCGCCGGGGACCATCCACGCGGTCATCGGGCCCAACGGCGCCGGCAAGTCGACGATGTTCAACGTCCTCTCCGGCGTCTACAAGGCCGCCTCGGGGGAGGTCCGGTTCGGCGACGTCCGGCTCGACCAGATGCGCCCGTTCCAGATCGCCGGGGTCGGCGTGGCCCGCGCGTTCCAGAACATCGCCCTCTCCGGCGCCCAGTCGGTGGCCGAGAACCTCATGCTCGGCCGCCACCACCTCACCAAGGCCGGGTTCCTCTCCTCCGGGCTGCGGCTGCCCCGCGCCACCCGGGAGGGGAGGGTGCACGGCGAGCGGATCCGGGAGATCGCCGAGTTCCTCGACCTCGGCGACAAGCTGCACACCCCCGTCGGCGTGCTGTCCTACGGCGACCAGAAGCGGGTCGAGGTGGCCCGGGCGCTGTGCACCGAGCCGCGCCTGTTGCTGCTCGACGAGCCGGTGGCCGGGATGAACGCCGAGGAGACCAGCCGGATGGCCGAGGCCATCCGGGAGATCCGCTCGGCGCTCGGCATCTCGATCGTCCTCGTCGAGCACGACATGGGGATGGTCATGTCCCTGGCCGACCGGGTCACCGTCCTGGACTTCGGACGCCGGATCGCCGACGGGACCCCGGCCCAGGTGCAGGCCGACCCCGAGGTCATCCGCGCCTACCTCGGCTCGGGCGACGACGACACGCCCGCCGAGGCCGCCGCCCACCACACCACCGAGACGCCAGGGACCACCTCGTGACCCAGTTCCTCTCGCTCCTGCTCAACGGGTTGTCGCTCGGCGCCATCTACGCGCTGATCGCGCTCGGCTTCGTGATCATCTTCAAGGCCAGCGAGGTCGTGAGCTTCACCCACGGCTCGCTGCTGCTGCTCGGCGCCTACTCGATCGCGCGGCTGTCCGAGCCGCTGGGCTTCCTGCTCGCCGTGCTCGTCGGCCTGGTGGTCACTGCGCTGGCCGCGTTCCTGATCGAGCGCCTCATCATCAACCGGCTGCGCGGCGCGCCCGTGATCAGCCTGGCGATCGTCACCATCGGCGTCGACATCATCCTGCTGACCGAGCTGATCCGGCGGATCGGCCCGGACATCCTCAACGTGCCGCACCCGTGGGGCGGGGAGTCGGTCCGCATCGGCGGCATCGGGATCACCCAGAACCGGCTGATCGCCATGATCGTCGCCGGCGTCCTCATCGCGCTGTTCTTCGTCGCGTTCAAGTACTCGAGCTGGGGCGTGGCCATGCGCGCGTCAGCCGAGGACGGCGAGACCGCGGCGCTGATGGGCATCCGGCAAGGCCGGGTCTCCGCGCTGGCCTGGGTCGTCGCCGGCGTCCTCGCCGGGGTGGCCGCGCTGTTCCTGGTGGGCAGCCCGACGCCCGGGGTCAGCTCGGCGGTGTACGCCACCGCGCTGCGGGCCTTCCCGGCGGCGATCCTCGGCGGCCTGGACTCCACCGGCGGCGCGCTGGTGGGCGGGCTGCTCATCGGGCTCGCCGAGTCCCTGGCCGCCGGCTACCAGGAGCAGCTGCTCTTCCTCGGCCGCGGCTTCGGCGAGGTCGTCCCCTACGTCGTGATGATCGCCGTCCTGCTCGTCCGGCCCTCGGGGCTCTTCGGCACCAAGGAGCTGACCCGTGTCTGAGCAGACCGTCTCGCGCCCGGCGGGGGGCTCCCGCGCGGCGTCGTCCACGCCCGCCCGGCCGGCCCGGACCATCCGCCGCGGCACCGTGGTCAAGTGGGTGCTCATCGCCGCGCTGCTGGTCTTCCTGCTGGTCTTCCCGCTGTACTTCGACGAGTTCTGGCTGCGCACCGGCTTCGCGGTGTTCGGCGCGGCCATCGGCGCCATCGGGCTGAACCTGCTCGTGGGCACCACCGGCCAGCTGTCCCTGGCGCACGCCTTCTTCCTCGCCGTCGGCGCGGTCAGCTACACCTACATCTCGGGGGAGTCCGGCGGACTCGGCACCCGGGCCGCGCTGCAGGGGCTGGGCCTGCCGCCGATCGTCGGCATGGTCGTCGGCGTGCTGCTCGCCGGGCTGGCCGGGCTGGTCTTCAGCCCGATCGCGGCGCGGCTGCGGGGCATCTACCTCGGTGTCGCCTCGCTGGGGCTGGTCTTCATCGGCGTCCACGTGATCAACACCTGGACGCCGGTGACCGGTGGCTTCAACGGCCGCGCGGCGCCGGAGTTCTCGCTGTTCGGCTTCACCTTCGGCAACAGCGACCCGCAGCTGTGGGTGCTGGGCGTGCCGTTCCGGGAGGCCGAGCGGCTGTGGTACCTCGGGCTGGTCCTGGCGCTGGCCGCCTACGTCTTCGCCCGCAACCTGCTGCGCAGCCGGCCCGGCCGGGCGTTGCAGACGCTGCGCGACAGCGAGGTCGCCGCGTCGGTCATGGGCGTCAACGTGCAGGCCTACAAGGCGCGGGTGTTCCTGGTCAGCTCGATGTACGCGGGCCTGTCGGGGGTGCTCTACGCGCTGTCCATCGGCAGCATCGCCCCGGAGTCCTTCACGCTCGTCGTCTCCATCCAGTACCTGGCGATGATCGTGCTGGGCGGGCTGGGCTCGGTGGGCGGCGCGGCGCTGGGCGCGCTGTTCGTCACGGCGCTCCCGCTGCTGTTCCAGCAGTACGCCGACGTCCTGCCGCTGGTCAGCGCACCGGGCCAGGGCGGCATCTCCGCCGGTTTCGCCGCCCGGTTCCTCTACGGCGCCGCGATCATCCTCATCGTCCTGTTCGAGCCCGCCGGGCTGGCCGGCATCGCGCAGCGCCTCACCCAACGCCTCCGCCGGGGCCGTGCGCCCGCCCGCGGGGGAGCGACCACCCCACCCCCGGAGCAACCCGGCTCCGCACCGACCCCCTCCGTCCGTCCATCGCAAGGGAGCGACACCAGATGAGAACAGGCAAGGCACTGCGCACGACCACCGCGGTCGCCGCGGCCGTCGTCGTGGCGACCGCCGGCTGCAGCACGCGGGCACCGGAGTCCGGCGGCGGCGGAGGGGGAGAAGGCGGCTCCGGCGGCGAGGTCCTGACCGACGTCGGCATCGAGGGGACGACGATCACCCTCGGCGTCCTCACCGACCTGACCGGCGTGTTCGCCGCGCTCGGCCAGGACATCACCAACGCCAACACGCTGTTCTGGCAGGACAACCAGGTCTGCGACACCTACACCGTCGAGCTCGACGTCCAGGACACCAACTACGTCCCGCAGAACGGCGTGCAGCTCTACAGCGGCATGGAGCCCAACATCCTGGCGATGCAGCAGACGATCGGTTCGCCGATCAACACCGCGCTGGCGCCGGAGTACGAGTCCGACCAGATCGTCAACTTCCCGTCGGCCTGGGCGCGCACGCTGACCGAGATCCCCGGCACCGGCGTCGTCGGCGCCACCTACGACGTCGAGCTGGCCAACGGCTACTCCTACCTGTTCGACCAGGGGCTGCTGCAGGACGGCGACACCGTCGGCCACATCTACTTCGAGGGTGAGTACGGCGAGAACGGCCTGGCCGGCAGCGAGGCGGTGGCCGAGGAGCGCGGGCTGACGATCATCCCCCAGCAGATCAAGTCGACCGACCAGGACATGACCGCGCAGATCACCCAGTTCGCCGCGGCCGGGGTCGACGCCATCGCCCTGACCGTCGCGCCGACGCAGACCGCGTCCGCGGCCGGCGTGGCGGCGGCCCAGGGGCTCAACGTGCCGATCATCGGCAGCAACCCGGTGTTCGCGCCGGGCCTGCTGCAGGGGCCGGCCGCGCAGGCGCTCAAGGACAACCTGTACGTGGCCAGCCCGGTGTCGGCCTTCGACGCCCAGCCCGAGCTGCTCGCGCAGTACCAGGAGGCCTACCCGAACGTGCAGCCGAGCCTCGGCGTGCTCGTCGGCTACGGCATGAGCGCGATCATGAAGCAGGTCCTCGACGCGGCCTGCGAGAACGGTGACCTCACCCGAGCGGGCGTGGTCAACGCCTTCAACGAGCTGCAGGACGTCGACACCGGCGGCCTGGTCGTCCCGATCGACGGCTTCGAGACCGGACGCTCGCCCAGCCTGCAGAGCTTCATCCTGCGGCCGGCCGACGTCCCGGGTGGCGCCACCGTCGTCCAGGAGGCGTTCGAGGGCGAGTTCGCAGAGGGCCTGCGCTGACCCTGCGGTGAGCCTCCGACGGCGCCCCCTCCTCCGGGAGGGGGCGCCGTCGCGCTGCGGGAGCCGGGTCGCGGACCGGTCCGACGTCCCTGCGTGCTCCGACCAGCGCGGGGGCGCGCCGACGTGACCGAACGTTGACGCCACGGTGACGCTCCCCGGGTAGGTGTTGCCCGGTGAGCGCCGCCGACGTCCTGCAGATGCCCGGGCTGACGGCGGCCGACGTGGCGGCCTCGCTCGCCAAGCTGGCCGAGGCCCGGGAGCGGGTCTACTACGACGCCGATGCCGATGCCGCCGCCGCGGACAGCTACTACGGCGAGGTCGCGCCCGAGCAGTTCGCGGACCTCGTGACGCGCACCCACGTGCGCAAGTCGGCGTACAAGCCGGCCAGGGAGCTGTACCCCTGGGTCGACCTGCAGCCCACGGGGAAGCTCCGGAGCCTGTACACCAGCCACGAGTGGGACCCGGAGGAGCTGATCCGCGCCGACCTCGCCATCGCCGAGGCCCGCGTCCAGGAGCTGACCTCCCGGCTCGGTGCCCCGGAGGCACGGGATGCCTCCGAGGTGCTGCGCGAGGTGGAGGATGCGTTGCCGTTCAACTGCGAGCACGTGGTCCCGCAGAGCTGGTTCACCAGACGGGAGCCGATGCGCGGAGACCTGCACCACCTGTTCGCGTGCGAGACCCGCTGCAACGGCTTCCGCGGCAACACCCCCTACGACGAGTTCGAGGACTTTCCCGAGCCGGCGGCCGGCCTGGCGCGCGACGTGGTGCGGGACGACTGCGGCAAGAGCGGGGCGAACCGGTTCGAGCCGGCACACCGCAAGGGGCCCGCCGCCCGGGCCGTCCTCTACTTCCTCCTGCGCTACCCGGGTCTGGTGGACGCCGGCGAGATGCCGCCGGAGCGCAAGCGAGTGCTGGTGGCCTGGCACGAGGAGGAGCCGGTCACCGAGTGGGAGCGCCACCGCAACGCCGCCATCTCCGAGCGGCAGGGGAACCGCAACCCCTTCATCGACCACCCCGAGCTGGCCCGCCGCCTGGTGCCGCTCCTGGGACCGCCAGGGGGTCCTTGAGGCCGTGCTCGACGCCGGTCGGCGCGGGAGGCTGACGAGACCGCCCGACCCCGGCTGCACAGGAGAACGGAGTTCGCCATGACCCACGGGCTCGTCATGGACGTCCCGGCGCCGATCGAGTTCTACGACGCCGTGCACGCCGAGGTGGCGCGACGCAGCACCGGCGGGATCGACGGCATGCTGCTGCACGTCGGCCGGCCCACGACCACCGGTTTCCAGGTGCTGGAGATCTGGGAGTCCAAGGAGAAGTGCGACCGGTTCTTCGCCGAGGTCGTCGGACCCGCCACGGCCTCCGTGTCAGGCGGCCAGGCGGCCCCCGGCCAGCCGGTGGTGGAGGAGTTCGTGCCGCGCGGCCTGGTCGTCCCCAGCGCGGCCATCGCCTTCTGATCGTCCCCCGGTGTACCGCAGCCTCCCGGGCGTGGCGGTCCGGCCGTCGTCCCGACGGCCGGACCCGCCGCCTCCGTCAGGCCGCGGCCCCCACGGGGATCACGCGCGGGTGGTCCGCACGCCGCAGTCGCTGTAGTAGCGGTGCGTGCGCACCGCGATCGGTAGGGGCGCGGGGTACATGTCGTGTTCCACGATCGCCGTCAGCGGGACGCCGAGAGCGTCGAGGTCCGCGAGCAGCGCGGGCATGTCCGGTTCCCCCTGGGCCGGTTCGACCGAGGACGAGGGAGCCGACGCGGCCCAGCTGCTGCTGTCGGACCGGCTCCCGACCGCGGTCGTCGCCAGCAACGACCTGTCCGCCATCGGCCTGCTCGACTGCATGCTGCGAGCGGGTGTGCGCGTGCCCGATGACCTGTCCGTCGTCGGCTACGACGACTCGCGTCTCGCCCGGCTGCCCGGCATCGACCTCACCTCGGTCCGGCAGGACGTGCCGCGCATGGCCGAGCTGGCGGTCCGGGCCGTCGTCCAGCGGCTGGACTCCCCTCCGCGTCGACCGGAGGACGTCGCGCTGCCCCCGCAGCTCGTGATCCGCGGCACGACGTCCCCACCCCGATGACGAGGTTCCCGGACCGGACGAGTGTGGGGGCGCGTCCCGCTAGAGCCGGCCGCGGTGCGCCACCGGCAGGAGCCGGACGGCGAGCAGCCCGGTGAGCGCCGCGGCGACGCCCAGCGGCACCCAGGCCGGCGCCGAGCGGGTCGCGGCTGCCATCAGGAACGGGACGGCGAAGCCCAGGTAGGCGCAGGCCAGGAAGACCGACGTCAGCTCGCCCCGGCGGGTGGGCGCGGCCAGCCGGCCGGTGACCGTGAGCCCGGCTGCGAGGCACAGGCCCCCGCCGGACCCCAGCAGGGGTGCCGCGGCCAGCAGCCACGGCCAGGCGCCGGTGGCCACGAACAGGGCCGCGGTCGCGTACCCGACCGCACCGAGGGCGGCGCCGGTGACGGCGGTCCACGACCCCAGCCGGCGCTGCAGCCCGGCGACGAGCGTCCCCGCGCCGAGCGTGACGCCGGCGAGGACGCCCGTCACGGCGACCCCACCGGCCGGCAGCTCGCCGAGCAGCGGGACGGCGGAGATGACCGACGACGGGAACGCGTAGACGCAGACCGCGACCGGGGCCAGCACGGTGGCCGCGAGGCCCAGGCTGCCCGGCGGCAGCAGCGGGACGGCTGGATCGCCGTCGTCCCGCCGTCGGCCGGGCAGGACGACGGTCTCCGGCACCCGCACCGCCAGCACCAGCCCCACGCCCACCAGCACGGAGTGCAGCAGGTAGGGCAGCACCGTGGGCGCCGGCGCGAACTGACCCAGCAGCCCGCTGGTGAGCGGACCGAGCGAGAAGCCCGCGGTCATCGCGACCGCGGCCCGCCGCCCTCCGGCCCCCTCCCCGGAGGCGGTCGACAGCTCGGCGACCCAGGCGCTCGCGACGCTGAACACCACGCCGCTGACCACGCCCTGCAGGAACCGGGCGGTGAACAGCAGCGCCAGCGACCCGCCGGCCGCGGCGAAGGCCAGTGACGCCAGCCCGGCGAGGACGACGCCGGGGAGAGCGACGCGGCGGCGGCCCAGCCGGTCCGAGAGCGGGCCGGCCAGGAACAGCGCCGGGACCAGACCCGCGGCGTAGCAGCCGAACAGCGCGGTCAGCACCTCGGCGGAGAGATCGAGCCGCTCCTGGTAGACCAGCAGCAGGGGCGTCGGGACGTTCGTGCCGGCCGCGACCGCGAACAAGGTGAACACCGCTCGCCTCCAGGCCACCGCGGCAGGCTACGGAGAGCGCGCCGACTCCGCGCGCGACGTGCGGAGAGGCCGCCGCGACACCGCCGTCCGCCCGGGGGCAGACTCACGGGTGCCGACGGCGACGAACGAGGAGGACCCCGTGCGCGATGCGGTCATCTGTGAGCCCCTGCGGACCCCGGTGGGCGGCTTCGGCGGCTCCCTGCGTGACGTCCCGGTGCAGGACCTGGCCTCGACGGTGATCCGGGCGGTGGTGGAGCGCACCGGGCTGCCGCCGGAGTCGGTCGACGACGTCCTGCTCGGGCACTGCTACCCGACGATGGAGGCCCCGGCGCTGGGCCGGGTCGCCGCACTCGACGCCGGGCTGCCGGTGACCGCGTCCGGGATCCAGATCGACCGCCGCTGCGGCTCGGGCCTGCAGGCGGTGGTCTACGCGGCGATGGCTGTGCAGACCGGCGCGTCGGAGGTCGTGCTGGCCGGTGGCGCGGAGTCGATGAGCAACGCGCCGTTCTACTCGACCGCGATGCGCTGGGGCGTCAAGGCCGGCCCGGGCGTGCTGCTGGCCGACGGGCTGGCCCGCGGCCGGGTGACCGCCGGCGGGCAGAACCACCCGGTGCCCGGCGGGATGCTGGAGACCGCGGAGAACCTGCGCCGGGAGTACAAGATCCCCCGGGAGGAGCAGGACGAGTACGCCGTCCGCAGCCACCAGCGCGCCGCCGCGGCCGCCGAGGCGGGCCGGTTCGCCGAGGAGATCGTGCCGGTGACGGTCAAGCAGCGGAAGGGCGAGGTCGTCGTCGACCGCGACGAGCACATCCGCCCCGACTCCAGCGTGGAGACCCTCGCCAAGCTGCGCCCGATCCTGGGCAGGGACGACCCCGAGGCCACCGTCACCGCCGGCAACGCCAGCGGGCAGAACGACGGCGCGGCCGTCTGCGTGGTCACCAGCCCGGAGAAGGCCGCGGAGCTGGGCCTGCGGCCGCTGGCGCGGCTGGTGTCCTGGGCGGTGGCCGGGGTGCCGCCCAAGACCATGGGCATCGGGCCGGTGCCGGCCACGGCCAAGGCGCTCGCGCTGGCCGACGTCAAGCTCGCCGAGGTGGACCTGATCGAGCTCAACGAGGCCTTCGCCAGCCAGGTGCTGGCCGTCACCCGCGAGTGGGGCTTCACCGACGCCGACTTCGAGCGGACCAACGTCAACGGCTCGGGCATCTCGCTGGGCCACCCGGTGGGCGCCACCGGCGGGCGCATCCTGGCCACCCTGACCCGCGAGATGGCCCGCCGCGACGCCCGCTACGGGCTGGAGACGATGTGCATCGGCGGCGGCCAGGGCCTCGCCGCCCTGTTCGAGCGGGTCTGAAGAAGGCCCTCCCCACCGCTCGCGAACCCGCGCCGGGCCCTGCAGGGGGCCGGCCCTCCCGCTCACCCCACAGGAGCTGCCGCATGTCCGAGTCCCGCCCCACCGACCAGCAGCGCGTCGCGATCGTCACCGGCGCGGCGCGCGGCATCGGCGCCGCCACCGCGCAGCGGCTGGCGCAGGACGGGTTCGCCGTGGCGGTGGTCGACCTCGACGAGTCCGCGGCCGCCGCCACGGTCCAGGCCATCGAGGCCGCCGGCGGCCGCGCCCTGGGGGTCGGGGCCGACGTCGGGGACGCCGACCAGGTGCAGGCCGCCGTCGAGCGGGTCGTCGCCGAGCTCGGCCCGCCGGTGGTGCTGGTCAACAACGCCGGGGTCACCCGCGACAACCTGCTGTTCAAGATGACCGACGCCGACTGGGACCTCGTCATGCACGTGCACCTGCGCGGCTCGTTCCTCATGACCCGGGCGGTGCAGCAGCACATGGTCCGGGCCGGCTGGGGTCGGGTGGTCAACCTGTCCAGCACCTCGGCGCTGGGCAACCGCGGGCAGGCCAACTACGCCACCGCCAAGGCCGGTCTGCAGGGCTTCACCAAGACCCTCGCCCTCGAACTCGGCAAGTTCGGCGTCACCGCCAACGCGATCGCCCCCGGATTCATCCAGACCGAGATGACGAGGGCGACCGCCGAGCGCATCGGCCGCAACTGGGAGGAGTACGTGACCGAGCGGGCCGCGGCGATCCCGGTGCAGCGCGCCGGCACACCGGCGGACATCGCGCACACCGTCTCGTTCCTCGTCAGCGAGGAGGCCGGGTTCGTCTCCGGCCAGGTCGTCTACGTCGCCGGCGGCCCCCGCACCTGAGGCGACGGCCTCCCTGCAGGGGCGGGCGGCAGGGAGGTCCTCCGTCAGGTGCGCTCGGGGTAGCGGGCGCGGACGAAGCAGTAGGCGCCGAAGGCCGCGATGCCGATCGCCACCAGGGTGAGCAGCACCTTGCCGAAGGGGGCGCCGAGGATGGTGCGCAGCGCGCCGTCGAGGCCCGTGGCCCGGGCCGGGTCGAAGGTGGCGGCGGCGTAGACCAGCAGCCCACCGACCACACCGAGGGAGACGCCCTTGGCGGGGAAGCCGGCCTGCCCGAGGCGGGTGACCAGGCGCGTCGTCTGCGGCGGGGCCTGGCCGAGGTCGACCTCCTGCAGGAACCGCTTGGAGACGCCCTTGTGGACGAGGTAGACGCCCACGCCGATGACGACGAGGCCGACCAGCCCCACCAGCCAGCGCCCGGCAGGCCAGCCGAAGACGCCGGCCGCCTGTTGCTGACCCCCGCCGCCACCGCCGCTGGTGGCGGTGCGGACCGCCAGGACGGCGAGCACGGTGTAGAGGACGGCCTTGGCCACCGCCTTGACGGTCTTCTCCACGGCCTTCTTCCGGGCGTCCCCGGACGACGACAGCCGGCTGCGCCAGCGCAGCACCTCCGCCGCCTGCCAGGCCGCGAGCGCGATCAGCCCGACGGCCAGCAGCCACAGCAGCGGCCGGCCCAGCGGCTGCTCGGCCAGCGTGGCCAGCGCGCCGGCCTGGTCGGCGGACTGGCCGCTGCCCCCGCCCCAGGCCAGCTGCAGCGCCAGCCAGGCGACCAGCAGGTGCACCACGCCGTACGCGATCAGGCCGATGCGCGCCAGGTGCTCGAGGGCGTCGCTGTCGCCCGCCCGGCCCGCAGCTCCCGCCGCCCGCCCCGTCATGCCGCCCATGGCCGGCTCCTCCCACCCCACAGCACCGTCCCCGTGACCGTCCCCGTGGGGTGATCAGCGTGGCACAGCGGGGCCCCCGCCGCCGGGTCCGCGCTCCGCCCCGTTGCTGCGGCGAGACCGCCGATCCCGCCGCGGTGGCCCCGTCCAGGGGCTCGGCGCGAGCCCGAGGGCGGAAACGGGGTCCTTCAGCCCACGGGGTGCCGGGCGCGGGTCAGGCAGTACACCGCGAAGGCGGCCAGCCCGACCGCCACCCCGGTCAGCACCCAGGCGCCGTGCGGCTGGGCGGCCACCGCCCGCAGCGCGCCGTCCAGACCCGTGGCCCGCGCCGGGTCGAACGTCGCCGCCGCCCAGGCCACCATCGCGCCGACCAGCACCAGGGCCACGCCCTTGAGCACGAAGCCGGCCTGGCTGGCCCGGTGCGCCACGGTGCAGAGCGCGGGGGAGACGGTGGAGAGGTCGATCTCGTCGAGGAAGTCCGACCGCAGGCCCTTGCGCACGTGGTAGACGCCGATGGCGACGACGGCTCCGCCGATGGCGACGACCAGCAGCTGGCCGCCGGGCCAGGCGAGCACGCCGCGCACCGCCCGGGTGTCCGTTGCAGGATCGCTGCCGCGGCCGAGGGCGACCCGGGCCGCCGAGACGGCGAGGAAGCCGTAGGCCAGCGCCGTCCCGACCGTCTTGACCAGCTGGACGACCGCGCGCCGCCGGACGGGGCCGGGGGCGGGCAGCCGGCGGTGGTGGCGGAGCACCTCGACGGCCTGCCACACGCACAGCCCGGCGAGCCCCGCGGTCAGCAGCCACAGCAACAGGGGGCCGACGGGGGAGTCCGCGACCAGCGCCATCGCCCCGTCCTGGTCGACGGCGGCGCCGCGGTCGGGCGGCTGCGACCGTCCGGCCTGCCAGGCCAGCTGCAGGGCCAGCCAGGCGACCAGCAGGTGCAGCAGCGCGTAGCCGACCAGGCCGACCCGGGCCACCGTGCGCAGTGCCGCGCTGTGCGCGGCCCGGTGCGCCAGGGGCGCACCCGCCGTCCGATCCGCCTCGGTCGCCACTCCGCTCCCCGCTCCGCCGGCCGCGCAGCTGCGGCACACCTCGCAGGGTGACACGGCTCGCGCCGGGACGCCCGGACGGTGGGGGACACTCTGGGGCGTGGCGAGCGGTGCAGCGATGACGGCGGTGGAGCGGACGAGTCCGGAGCAGGCCCGGCGGGCGTGGCCCCGGTGGCTGGCCGGTGGGGTGGCGCTCCTGGTCGTCGCGGCGGTCGCGGTCTCCTGGGCCGACGGCGGTGCGCGGCTGGTGCTGGGCGTGGCCGGCGCGCTGGTCGCCTGGCGCGGTGGGCAGCTGGCGGCCGGGAGCGGCTCCCGGGCGCGGGGGTGGGCGGTCGCCGCCGCCGGCGTGCTGGGGATCGCGCTCGCCTCCGCCTCCGCGGGTCTGGCGAGCTGGGCGCTGCTCCTCGCCGTCCCGGCCGGGTTGCTCGTCGGCGCGCTGACCCTGCTCGGCCGCGGCGGGGCGGTGCGCCGCAGCGGTCAGGCCGCCCTCGTCTGGTGGGCGCTGGTCACCGGCCTGCTGGTGGTCACCGGGCTGGTCGCCGGCTGGGCGCGCGCGGCCGGCGGCGCCACCGTCGTCGGGGCGCTCGGGATGGGCGTGCTCGGCGTCGTGCTGCTCGTCGGCTCCTCGAGCCTGCGCGCCATCGCCGCGCAGCCGGCACCCGTCAGGCCCGCCGCCTGCGCCGGGTGCGCCTGCGGCGCCGGGGGCTGCGGCATCCCGCGCTGAGCGCCCGGCCCGGCCGGGCAACGCCCGATCCGGTGCCGGTTCACCCCCTGCCCGGCGGGGCACCCCTCCGGCCGTGAGCGGACACGTCTTCGTCGTCGGGGCGGACCTCCGGCGGCTGGTGTGCGACGACGTCCTCGTACCCACCGACCGGTCGCTGCGGGTCACGCCCGAGTGGCGCCGGCTGCTGCCCGACGACCTCGTGGGCAGCGAGGACCACGACGGCGTCTGCCTCGACCTCGCCTGGGACGGCGGCGAGCGGGTGCTCGAGGTCCCCGGCCGCCGCGCCGGCGAGCCCGGGCGGCAGCTGTGGCTGGTCGACACCGTCGACGAGCGCGAGCGCGACCCCGAGGACGCGCTGCGCTGGCTGGTCGACGGCGCGCGGGAGGCGCTGGCCGCCGTCGCCCGGCGGGAGGTGCCGGCCCCGGTGCACGGCCGGGTCCGTCGGCTGGTCGCGCTGCCGGCGCTCGGGACCGGCTGGGGCGGGGCGGCCGGGCAGCGCGGCACGCTGCTGCAGCGGCTGCTGCCGGTGCTGCGCGAGGCCGCGGACGGGCACGACGTCGACGTCGCGCTGGTGCTGCGCGGGCCCAGCGACCTGGCCGCGGCGCAACGGGTCCGCCGCGCCGAGGCGGGCAACTGGGACCTGCCCGGGCACCTGTGGGAGCTGGCCGAGGACCTCGGCGAGCGGGCGGGCCGCGGGCAGCTGGCCGTCTTCGTCGGCGCGGGGGTGAGCGCCGCGGCGGGCCTGCCCACCTGGGAGCAGCTGCTCGACGAGCTGGCCGAGCGGTCGGGGCTGGACGACGCACTGCGGGCCGGGTTGTCCCGGCTGCCGGCCCAGGACGCGGCCGCGCTGCTCGCCCGCGAGCTCGGCCGCGAGCAGCTGGAGACCTTCGTCAAGGAGCGGTTCGGGCCCGGGCACTACGCGCTGGCGCACGCGCTGATCGCCGACCTGCCGGTGCAGGAGTTCGTCACCACCAACTACGACCCGCTGGTCGAGCTCGCCGCCGCCGACATCGGCCGCGACCTCTCGGTGCTGCCCTTCGACGAGGCCGCCCCGGGCCGGCCGTGGCTGCTCAAGCTGCACGGCGACGCCGCGCACCCCGAGAGCGTCGTGCTCACCCGGGAGGAGTACCTGCAGTTCGGCGACACCCGCGCGGCCCTGGCCGGGGTGCTGCACTCGCTGCTGCTCACCCGGCACGTGCTCTTCGTCGGCACCTCGATGCAGGACGACGACCTGATCCGCATCGCCCACCAGGTGCGCAGCGCCACCCGGGCCCCGGGCGCGGCACCGCGGCAGCGCAGCGGCACGGTGCTGGCGCTGCTGGAGGACCCGGCCCGCGCACGGCTGTGGGAGCAGGACGTGCAGACGGTGGCGATCGCGCCGGCCGACATCCCACCGAGCGAGGCCGCCCGGCTGCTGGAGGTGCTGCTGGACTGCATCGGCTGCCTGTCCACCCCGCCGACCGGCTACCTGCTCGACCCGGCCTACCGGGGCATGCTCTCCGACGAGGAACGGGCCCTGGCCGAGGCGCTGCAGCAGGTGGAGCGCACGGTGCCCGAGGGGGCGTCGTCCTCGGCGGTCGGCGAGGTCACCGCGCTGCTGCGCCGGCTGGGCTCGCAGGTGTGCGCGCCCGGCGAACCGCCGTCGGACGAGGCCAGCGCCCCGCGCGACGACCGTCTGCAGCAGCAGCGCCCCGGCTGAGAGAGGACCCCTCTGCCCCTCACCGCTCGCGGGCTCGGGGCGGGACCCTGCAGAGGGCCGCCGTCTCGCACACGCCCGCTGTGTGAGGGGACGCGGGCCTGGGCAAACGGGAGCCCGTGCGCCGACCCCGACTCGAGAACAGCCCGCTCCTGATCGCCAAGGGCTACGGCTGGCTGCCCGACGCCCGGCGGGCGCGGGGCCGCCGCACCGTCGCCGCCCGGCTCGGCGGCCTGCCCGTCCTCGGCATCGAGGGCCCCGCCGCGGCCCGGTTCCTCTACGACGAGCACCACGTGCGCCGCTCGCACGCCATCCCGGAGCCGGTGCAGGGCACGCTGTTCGGCAAGGGCGCTGTGCACACCCTCGACGGCGAGGCGCACCGCATCCGCAAGGCGATGTTCGTGGGTCTGCTGATGGACGGCGACCGGGTCGCCGCCCTGGTCGACGCCGCCACCGCCGCCTGGGACGCCGCGGCGCCCGGCTGGGCGCGCCGCGGGGAGGTCGTGCTCTTCGACGAGGCCGCCGGGGTGCTCACCCGCGCGGTGTGCGACTGGGCCGGCGTCCCGCTGTCCGACGACGAGCTGCCCTCCGTGGCCCGGGACCTGACCGCGATGGTCGACGGCTTCGCCACCGCCGGACCCCGGCACTGGCGGGCCCGCCGGGCGCGCGGCCGCCGCGAGGCGTGGCTGGCCCGGTTGGTGGAGGACGTGCGCAGCGGCGCGGCGACGGTCCCCGACGGCTCGGTCGTCGACGTCGTCGCCCGGCACCGCGACGCCGACGGCGAGCGGCTCGACCCGCACACCGCCGCGGTCGAGGTGCTCAACGTGGTCCGGCCGACCGTGGCGATCAGCTGGTTCGTCGCCTTCTCCGGGCACGCCCTGGCCCGCTGGCCGGAGTACGGCGAGCGGCTGGCCTCGGGCGACCCCGCGTTCGCCGAGGCGTGGGCGCACGAGGTGCGGCGCTTCTACCCGTTCGCGCCGTTCATCGGCGGGCGCGCGCCGCGCGAGGTCGAGTGGGACGGCGAGCGGGTGCCGCAGCACTCGATGGTGCTGCTCGACCTCTACGGGCAGGACCACGACCCGGAGCTCTGGGGCGACCCGTACGCCTTCCGGCCCGAGCGGTTCCTCGGCCGCGGGATCGGCGCCTTCGAGCTCGTGCCCCAGGGCGCCGGTGACCCGCGCACCAACCACCGCTGCCCGGGCGAGCAGGTCACCGTCGCCGTCCTGTCGGCGCTGGCCGTGCGGCTGGCCCGGCTGGAGGCCGACGTCCCGCCGCAGGACCTGTCCATCTCGCTGCGGCGCATCCCGGCCAAGCCGGCCAGCGGCGTGGTGCTGCGGGTCCGCAGGACCCAGTGAACCGGACCGGTCGCGCAGCGTCACCGGCGCACGGGAGCGGCCGCGGGGTGTCGCCAGCGCGTGGTCTCATCGCAGGGCCGTACGGACGAGGGGGCGACATGGGCAGGTGGCTGGCGCCGCTGGTGGGCGTGGTCGGGCTGCTGACGCTCGTCGCCGGCGTGGTCTGGGCCGAGCTGGACAGGGACACCATGGGCGGTGTGCCGCTGGTCGGCGTCGGCGGCGTCCTGCTCGTGGCCGCGGCCGTCGTGGCCGCCTCCGTCGAGGTCGCCACCCGCCGCCGGGAGGCGCTCCCGCGCCACTGACCGGCCGGTCCCAGCCCGCCCGCAGGCGGGAGGACCCCGTCCTCCTCACCCCTCGCACGCTCGGGGCGAGCCTCGGGACGGGGCCGGACGGGGGAGGTGGTCCTCCCTCAGGCGAGGCGAGCGAGCTCCGCGGGCAGGTCGCCGGGGGAGAGCACGCCGAGCCGCTGGGTGGCCCGGGTGAGCGCCACGTAGAGGTCGTTGTGCCCGCGCACGCCCTCGTCGAGGACCCGCTGCGGGTCGACGACGAGCACCGCGTCGAACTCCAGGCCCTTGGCCTCGCCCGGCGTGAGCACCACCGGCCCCCGCGACGAGTCGGCGTCCGGACCGCAGGACACGCCGTCCACCCGGGCCGCGACCGCGGCGGCGAGCTCGGGAACCCGGCCGGCCGGCGCGATCACGGCGGTGGTGCCCTCGTGCCCGGCCCACTCCTCGACCACCTCGGCGGCCCGCGCGGCCAGCCCGGCCTCGCCGGTCACCTCCGCCCAGGGCGGCACGGTGCCGGGCCGGACCGAGCGCGGGGCGCCGGCCCCCGTGCCGCCCGCGGCGAGGACGTCGGCGGCCACGGCCATGATCTCCGCGGGCGTCCGGTAGTTGACCGTCAGCTCCTCCAGCCGCCAGGCGTCGCCGACGTGCGGGCGCAGCGTCTCGTCCCAGGCGGCGGCGCCGGCGAGCGTGCCGGTCTGGGCGAGGTCGCCGACGGCGGTCATCGACCGGGTGGGGCAGCGACGCACCAGCAGCCGCCAGGCCATGGGGGAGAGCTCCTGGGCCTCGTCGACCACGACGTGCCCGAAGGTCCAGGTGCGGTCGGCGGCGGCGCGCTCGGCGGTGGTGCGGGTGTCGAGCGCCCGCTGCCGCTCGGCCAGCTCCTCGGCGCTGATGAGGTCGCCTGCGCTGAGCACCTCGGCCTCCAGGTGCTCGTCCTCCAGGTCGATGGAGCGCGAGCCGTGCAGCACGTCGAGGGTCTCCTGCGCCTCGGCCAGCCGGCGCCGGCGGTCCCGCTCGGCGCGGGCCCGCTGCGCGCTGTCGTCGAAGCCGAGCAGCTCCTCGGCCTCCTCGAGCAGGGGGACGTCGGCCGGCGTCCACTGCTGGGACGACGTGGCCGACCCGCGGGGGCGGTGCAGCAGCGCGCGCGTCGCGTCGTCCCAGCCCGGGGTGGCGGCGGCGACGCGGGCCGGGTCGGCGAACAGCTCGGTGAGCAGCCGCTCGGGGGTGAGCACCGGCCACAGGTCGTCGATCAGCAGCCGGACGGCGGGCTCCTCGGCGACCTCGCGGCGCAGCGCGGCGGTGTCCTCGCGGTCGAACAGGTCCGCGCCGCCGTCGATGCCCGTCCCGATGCGCTCGGCGTAGCGCCGGGTGAGCAGGTCGACCACGCGGCGGGCGAACACCGGCCGGGCCAGGTTGTGCAGCCGCTCGGCCCTGCGGGCGGCGTTCTGCGCCCGCTTGACGTCGATCGGCCGCAGCCGCAGCGCGAACCCGTCGACGGTCACCTCGCGGGGGCCGTCGGGCACCACCTGGCGGTCGGCGACGGCGCGCTCGAGCACCCCGACCATCTCCAGCCGCCCCTTGACCGCGGCGGTCTGCGGCGACTCGGTGCCGCGGGCGTCGAGGCCGGGGCGCAGCTGGCCCAGCCCGGCCAGCAGCACGCCGGTCTCGCCGAGGGAGGGCAGCACGTCGGCGATGTAGCGCAGGAACGTCGGCGTGGGGCCGACGACGAGCAGGCCGCGGCGGGCCAGCCGCTCGCGGTACGTGTAGAGCAGGTACGCCGCGCGGTGCAGCGCGACCGCGGTCTTGCCGGTGCCCGGCCCGCCCTGGACGACCAGGACGCCGCGGTCGTCGGCGCGGATGATGCGGTCCTGCTCGGCCTGGATGGTGCGCACGATGTCGGTCATCCGGCCGGTGCGCGCGGTGTCGAGGGCGGCCATCAGCGCGGCCTCGCCGGTCAGGCCCGACCCGGCGGCCCCGTCGGTGAGCACGCCGCCGTCGAGGACCTCGTCGTCGAGCCGGACGACGGTCCGCCCGCGGGTGCGGATGTGCCGACGGCGCGCCACGCCCAGCGGGTGCACCGGGGTGGCGGTGTAGAAGGGCCGCGCCGCGGGCGCCCGCCAGTCGACCAGCGCGGGGTCGCCACCGGCGTCGTCGGCGGCCAGCCCGATCCGGCCGATGTAGAGCGGGCCGTCGTCGGTGCGGTCGATGCGGCCCACGCACAGGCCCGCCTCGGCGGCGTCGAGGGCGGTGACCCGCTCGGTCTGGAAGCGGACCGTGGCGTCGCGCTCCTGCAGCGCCTGCGGGTCCACCGCCGGCCAGGAGATGGCCTGCTTCAGCCGTCGCTCGGCCAGGTCGCGGGCGGCGTCCAGGCGGCCGTAGAGCTCTCGGACGTACTGCTGCTCGGTCTCGATCTCGGGATGGGGTACGGCCTCGGGCTGCGTCGTCGACACTGCGCGTCTCTCCGTCGGTACTCGTCTGCGGCAACAGACGAACGTCCATGGTGCCCGCGCATTCCCGCTGCCGGGTCCAGGCGCCGCCGTGCGGTCGGCCACGCACCGGACGCGGGGCCCACCCGGCGGGCGAGCGCGGTGGCGGTGCTGCGTCGGACCGCCGTCGGCACCACTCACCGCCGGGGCGTCGGGCGCACCGGTGCGGGCGACGGCGGCTTCACGGACTCCAGGCGGAGCAGGGTGGTCACGCGCGACGCGCCGATCCTGGGCAGGGTGCGCAGCACCTCCTGCAGCTCACGGGTGTCGGCGGCGGCGACGTGGAGGAGGACGTCGTCGGCCCCGGTGACGGAGTCGGCACGCAGGACGCCGGGCAGCCGGGCCAGCTCCCGGGCGAACCGCGCGTCGCCCTCGGGCGTGTGCTCGCGGAGCACGACGAGGACGAACGCCTCGACCCGCAGGCCGACCTGCTCGTGGTCGACGACGGCGTGGACCCCGGTGACCACGCCGTCCTGGCGCAGCTGCTGCACCCGGCGCAGCGTCGCAGCCGGGGACAGCCCGATCCTCCGGGCCAGCGCCACGTTCGGCAGGTCGCCCTGCTCCTGCAGCTGGCGCACGATCGCGCAATCGACGTCGTCCAGGAAGCGCACGAGCCGACGATAGTTGCGTCCTCGATGCCGATGGTGACCAGTTCGTTGTCACGAGCGGCAGGTGTCCCGCAGGCTCGACCGCCATGAGCCCCTCTCCGCTGGTCCTCGACGCCGCCGACGTCGACCGCCGGCTGCCCGGCGTGGCCGCCGTCCGCGCGGCCCTGCGCCGGGGCTTCGCCGAGCTGGCGGCCGGCACGGCCGCCCAGCCCCCGCAGGTGCGGCTGCCCCTCCCCGACGGGGCGAGCGACGTGATCGTCTACCCGGGGGCGCTCTGCGGTCCGCGGGCCGCGGGCGTCAAGCTGTCGCCGTACCTGGCCGCCCGACCGGCCGGGGAGCGGGTCACCGCCTGGACCCTGCTGCTCTCGACCGGGGACGGGCAGCCGCTGCTCCTGTGCGACAGCGCCCGGTTGACGGTCGAGCGCACCGCGGGCACGACCGCGGTGGCGGTCGACGCCCTGGCCCCCGCGGACGCCGGCACGCTCGCCGTCGTCGGCGCCGGGCCGGTCGGGCTGGCCCACCTGCGCCACGTCCGCGACGTCCGGGCGTGGCGGCGGGTCGTCGTCAGCTCCCCGGCGCTCGCCGCGGGGGACCCGGCGCGGCTGGCGGCCCTGCGGGCGCTGGCGGTCGAGGTCGAGGTCGTCCCCGACGCGGCCACGGCCGTCCGCGACGCCGACGTCGTCTGCCTGTGCACCTCGGCCGCGCGCCCGGTGGTGGACCTCGCCGACACCCTCGAGGACGCCCTCGTGACCTCCCTGTCCACCAACGCCCCTGGCGCCCACGAGCTGGCTCCCGGGGACGTCGCCCGCTGCGCCGTCTACGTCGACAGCCGCGCCGGCGCCCCCGTGGCCGCGGGCGAGCTGCGGCCACTGGTCGAGGCCGGCCGCGTCGAGGTCCTCGCCGACCTCCCCGAGCTCGTCACGGGGACCGCACCGCCGCGCCCGCCGGGCCGCGCGTTCTTCCGCTCGGTCGGCCTCGGCATCGAGGACCTGGCCGTCGCCGCCCTGCTGGTCGACCCCGGAACGGAGACCGCATGACCACGCCCCCGCCCTTCGCCGCCTTCGACCTGGAGCGGTGGCAGTCCGACTGGGAGCAGCGCGTCGAGGTGAACCTCGCCGACAGCGGCGTCGACCCCGTGCCGCTCGGCGCGCTGCTCGACGGCGACCTCGGCCCGCTCGCCGGGCACCCCCTGCACTACCCCGAGGTCAACGGCACCCAGCGGCTGCGCGAGCGCATCGCCGCCCTCCACCCCGGCTGCCGGCCCGAGCAGGTGCTCGTCACCGTCGGCGCGGCCGAGGCCAACAGCCTCGTCGTGCAGCTGCTCGCCGGGGCCGGCGACCGCGTGGCGGTGATGACGCCGGGCTACCAGCAGGTCCGCGGACTCGCCGCCAACGCCGGTGCCCACGTGGTCGACCTGCCACTGCGGCAGGAGCAGGGCTGGCGTCCCGACCTCGACGCGCTCGCCGACGCCGTGCGCCCCGGGACGGCGCTGGTCTCGGTCAACACGCCGAACAACCCGACCGGCACCGTCCTCACCGACGCCGAGCTGGACGACGTCGTGGCCGCGGCCGAGCGGAGCGGGGCCTGGCTGCACTCGGACGAGGTGTACCGCGGATCGGAGCTCGACGGTCCCGAGGCGCCGAGTGCCTGGGGACGCTCCGACCGGGTGCTCGTGGTCGGCAGCCTGTCCAAGGCGTACGGCCTGAGCGGGCTGCGGGTCGGCTGGGTCGTGGGACCGCAGGACGCCGTCGAGGCGCTCTGGCGGCGCCACGAGTACGCCGCCATCGCCACCGCCAGCCTGTCGATGCTCCTCGCCGAGCGGGCGCTCGAGCCCGCCACCCGCTCCCGGCTGCTCGACCGGCAGCGGACCCTGGCCCGCGCCGGCCGGCGCACCCTGCTCGACTGGGTCGCGGCGCACCCCGACCTCGTCGAGCTCGACCCCCCGGCCGCGACGGCGCTCGGCCTGCCGCGGCTGCTGCGGCAGACCGACTCGGTCGCCGTCGCGACCGCGATCCGGGAGCGGGCGGGTGTGCTCGTCTGCCCGGGCGCGTACCTGGGCGCCGAGGGGCACCTGCGGCTCAGCCACGCGCTCGACCCGGCCCGGACCGCGGCGGCGCTGGACCGGGTCGCCGACGTGCTGACCGCGCTGGGCGCGGCCTGACCGGGTGGGTCAGCCCGCCAGGTAGGGGATGGTCTGCGGTCCCTCGGGGAGGTAGCAGACCCGCGCTCGCGGACCGTGCCGCTCCACCGCCTCGGCGATCGAGGCGGTCAGGTCCGCGGTGGGGGTCAGGTGGGCGGCGCGCACCGCGTCGGGGCCCAGTCCGTCGCAGTACAGCTGGACGTCGGCCTTGCCGAGGATGCGGGCCAGGATCTGCACCTGCCACTGGTCGGGCACGCTGAACCCCTCCGAGGAGATCAGCTCGATCAGGCCCGCGGGGTCGTCGGCCGCGCCGAGGACCTCGGCGAAGGAGCCGTGGTCGGGCAGGCCGTCGGCGCACTCGGCGGCCACCAGGACGCTGCCGCCCGGGCGCACCACGCGCTCGGCGGCGGCCATCCCCTTCACCGCCTGGTAGAGGTTCTGGTCCAGCGGGAAGCCGGAGTTGGTCGTGACGACGACGTCCATCGGCTCGGGCACGGCCCGCATGGCGGCAGCGCGGGCGAGCTCGCAGGCGCGGGCGTGCATCGCGAACAGCTCCCCGCAGACGACGTGGGTGATCCGCTTGGCGCGGTCCAGCAGCACGTCGAGGGCCAGGTGGGGAGGGGCGAGCGCCGCGCACGCCCGGATGTCGCGGTGCACCGGGTTGTCCTCGACGACGCCCCAGGTGGCCAGCGGGCTCCCGATGCGGGTGGCGTCGTGCAGCACCATCACGGTGTCGATCCCGGCCAGGCCGGGGGCCACCATCTTCGGCCCGCCGCTGAAGCCGGCGAAGAAGTGCGGCTCGACGAACCCGGTGGTGATCCGCAGGTCGGCCTGGACCCACAGGGTGTTCAGCTCCAGCGGCACGCCGTCCCCGGCGGTGCCCAGGGAGGTGAGCGAGCTGCGGTCCCGCGCGTCGTGGTTCACGACCCGGCACCGGGACAGCACGTCGGCGCCGAGCATCTCGCGCAGCTCCTCGGCGGTGTTGCCCCGGTGCGTGCCGGTGGCCACGAGGACGACGACCTCGCACCCCGGCGCGGCGGCGTCGATCTCCTCCAGCAGGGCGTGCAGGACCGGCCGGCGCGGCTGGGCCCGGGTCCCGTCGCAGACGGAGATCGCGACGGTCATCCCGGGGCGCACCTGCTCGCGCAGCGGGGGTACCCCGAGGGGGTCGCGCAGGGCGTCGCGCAGGCTCGTCGCCGGGTCGGGGAGCGCCGGGTCGTCCTGCGGGGTGATCACCAGGGCCCCGTCCTGCAGCGGGACGTCGATCGCGCCGCGGCCGTAGGCGAGGGACACGGTCGGGGGTGCAGCCGTCATCGGACCGTCCTCCATCTGCCGGCGGGACGTCGGCCGGGCGGCGACCGACGACGGCAGCCTAGCCACGGCCCCACCGCGGCGGCGGACCGCGGACGGGTCCGCCCGGCGCGGATGCCGCAGGATGGGACGGCGGCCCGTCGGTCGCACGAGGAGAGGACCTGACATGAGGGCGCGGCTGCTGGACCTGCTGGCCGGCCTGCCGTACCGGGCGGTCGCCTGCAGCGGGGGCGTGGACAGCCTGACCCTGGCCGCGGCCGCGCACCGGGCCGCGCCGGGCACCACGCTGGTCGTGCACAGCGTGACCCCGGCCGTCCCCGCGGCGGCCACGGCGCGGGTGCTCGGGACGGCGGCGGCGGAGGGCTGGGACCTGCGCACCGTGCGGTCGCGGGAGTTCGAGGACGAGGGCTACCTGGCCAACCCGCGGAACCGGTGCTACGTCTGCAAGTCCCACCTCTACGACGCGATGGGCGACCTGGTGGCCGTGGCCGGGGGCGGGCACGTCCTGCTCAGCGGCGCCAACGTCGACGACCTCGGGGAGTACCGCCCCGGGCTGCAGGCCGCGGCCGAGGCCGGGGTGCGGCACCCCTTCGTCGAGGTCGGGGCGACCAAGGACGACGTCCGGGCGCTGGCCCGCGAGCTGGGCCTGCCGCACGCGGACCTGCCCGCGTCGCCGTGCCTGGCCAGCCGGCTCTACACCGGGACGGCGGTGACGCCCGCGCGGCTGCACGCCGTCGAGGTGGGCGAGGCGCTGCTGACCGCCCGCACCGGGGTGGCGGTGGTGCGCTGCCGGCTGCGGCAGGACGACGTGCGCATCGAGGTCGGTGCCGCCGACCGGGACCGCGTTACCCCCGACGTCGTCTCCGCGGTGCTGGCCGCCATGCGCGCCGTGGACCCCGGCATCCGCACCGCTGTCCTCGACGACGAGCCCTACCGCCCGGGGCGCGCGTTCACCCTGACCCCGGTGCCGCGGTGACCGACCCCGTCCCCGCCGGCCGGGGGTACGTGGACCTCGGGTTCGCCCGCGTCGACACCGACCGGCGCGCCCGCACCGGGGACCCGGAGGTCGTCTACGCCGCCGGCAAGACCACCGAGGAGGTGGTCGCCATCGTCGCGACGCTGCGCGCGGCCGCGCCGGACCGGCCGGCGCTGGTGACCCGCGCGGTGCCCGAGACCGTCGCCGAGCTGGCCGCGCGCTGGCCCGACGCGCTGGTCGAGCGGTCCACGGTCGCGGTCGGGCCGCTGCCCCGGCCGGCCGGGCTGGTCGCCGTGGTCAGCGCCGGCACCTCCGACGAGCCCGTGGCCACCGAGGCGGCCACCACCCTGCGCGTGCACGGCGCCGGCGTCGTCCGGGTCACCGACGTCGGGGTCGCCGGCCTGCACCGCGTCCTCGACGCCCGGCCGGTGCTCCGGGACGCCGACGTGGTGGTCGTGGTCGCCGGGATGGAGGGCGCCCTGCCGAGCGTCGTCGGCGGGCTGGTCGGGACGCCGGTCGTCGCGGTGCCGACCAGCGTCGGCTACGGCGCCAGCTTCGGCGGGCTGTCCGCGCTGCTGGGGATGCTCAACTCCTGCGCCCCCGGGGTGGTCGTCTGCAACATCGACAACGGGTTCGGCGCCGGGGTCTTCGCCGCCCGGGTGGCCCGCGCCGTCGACTCCGCCCGCAGCACCGCTGCCGGTCGCTCCGGCGAGCCGCCGGCGTGAGCCGGGTCGGCTGGCTCGACCTGGGCAGCGGCGTCTCCGGCGACATGCTCCTCGGGGCGCTGGTCGGTGCCGGGATCCCGCTGGCCACGATGTCCGCGGCCCTCGAGCCGCTCGGGTTGCCGATCACCCTGCGCCGCGAGGACGTCCGGCGCGGCGGGCTGGCCGCCGTCCGGGTGCACGTCGACGTGCCGGCCGGGGACCAGCCGCACCGGACGTGGGCCGACGTGCGGGGACTGCTGGACCGGCTGGCCGAGCCGCTGCGCTCGTCGGCGTCCGACGTCTTCGCCGCGCTCGCCCGCGCGGAGGCCGCCGTGCACGGCGTCCCCGCCGACGACGTCCACTTCCACGAGGTGGGTGCCCTGGACGCGGTCGCCGACGTGGTCGGGGTGTGCGCCGGCGTGGCCGCCCTCGGCCTGGACCGGCTGGTCGCCTCCCCGATCGCCCTGGGCGGCGGGTCGGTGCGGACGGCGCACGGGCTGCTGCCCGTCCCCGGACCCGCCGTCCTGGCGTTGCTCGCCGACGCGTCGGCGCCGGCCTCCGGCGGACCGGCCGGCGAGGAGCTGGCGACGCCGACGGGGGTGGCGCTGGTGACCAGCCTGGCCTCGGGGTACGGCCCCCTGCCGCCGATGCGGCCCACGGGGACCGGCACGGGAGCCGGCGGCCGGGACCCCGCGGACCGGCCGAACGTGGTGCGGCTGGTGGTGGGGGAGGCCCTCGCGGCGGAGCACCCGCAGCAGGTGGTGGTGCTCGAGGCCAACGTCGACGACCTCGACCCGCGGGCCTGGCCGGCGGTCCTCGCCGACCTGCTGGCCGCCGGGGCCCTCGACGCCTGGCTCACGCCGGTGCTGATGAAGAAGGGACGCCCGGCGCACGTGGTCAGCGCGCTGGCCGAGCCGCTCGCCGTCCCGGCAGTGCGGGCCGTGCTGTTCCGGGGGACGACCACGCTGGGGGTCCGTGAGTCCGGGGTGGCCCGGCAGGTGCTGGCCCGCCGGTTCCGGACGGTGGACGTGGGCGGCCAGCCGGTGGCCGTCAAGCTCGGCCTCGGGCCCGACGGGGA
Organism: Geodermatophilus siccatus; assembly: GCF_900103785.1. Classification (GTDB taxonomy): domain Bacteria; phylum Actinomycetota; class Actinomycetes; order Mycobacteriales; family Geodermatophilaceae; genus Geodermatophilus; species Geodermatophilus siccatus. The sequence continues at coordinate 156,115 of NZ_FNHE01000012.1, forward strand.
GGTCCTCAACGCCGTGCCCGAGTGGGAGGACGTCGTCCGGGCGGCCGCGGCGCTGGACCGGCCGGTGAAGGCGGTCCTGGCGCAGGCCCTGGGGCTGGCGCAGTCGCTGGCCGGCGGCTGACCGTCCCGGGATGGTGGACGACGGCAACCCGGATGTCATCTCCGTGACACGTCGGCTGCCTAGCGTGAGGGCTGCGACCCCAGGAGGTGCCATGAGCCCGACCACCACCGAGACCCGGACCGATGCCCGGCTCCGGCGCAGCCCACGCGCCCGCCGCCACGCGCGCATCGACCGCAGCGCCTGGACCTGCGCCAACTGCGAGCAGCAGACCCTGCCCCCGCGCAAGCGCTGCGCGGACTGCGGCACCTCTCGCTACTGAGAGGACCCCGTCCTCCCCACCGCGGGCTCGGGGCGGGACCCGGGACGGGGCCGCGGCGAGCCTCGGGAGGGGGCCGGGGGCCTCAGCGAGCGGGCGGTTCGCCGCGCAGCCGGACGACGGTCGCGCGGTGGCGGCGCCGGCCGACCAGCCGCCAGGCCAGCCGGGTGGACGCCGGCAGCCCGGCGAGCAGCCGCGCCCGGTCGGCGGCGCACGCGTCCTCGAGCGCCAGGCCGAGCACCAGCGAGCGCTCGCGCCGCGACAGCGGGCAGCGTGCCGCCCGGGTGACCTCCGCCCACGCCGCGGGGGACAGGTGCGCGCCGAGCAGCGGCAGCAGCTCCCGTTCCTCCTCGGCGGTCTGCGCGTCGACGGCGTCGGCGAGGTCCATGCAGGCCAGCGTGACGGCGTCGCGGGCCTTGCCCGAGGCGGCGACCGCCCACTGCCGCGCGGCCGTGGAGAGGCCGCGCAGCCGCGAGTCGAGGCCGGCGACGCGGGCGTGCCACGCCTCCACCCGCGGCCGCGCGGCCGGCGCCGCGCGCAGCAGCGCCGGCCACAGCAGCTCGCGCTCGACGGCGTGGTGGTGCAGCAGCAGGCGGGCGAGCAGGTCGGCGTGCCGGGTCAGGTCCCGGGTGCGGTCGGCGTCGTCGGCGGACGCCCACGCGCACAGCTCGGCCAGCAGGCCCAGCTCGCGGCGCACCAGCCGGTGCAGCACCAGCTCGGAGGCGACCGCGCGGGAGGTCGGGACGTCGTCCGGGCGACCGGCCGCGGCCGTGCGGGCGGGGGAGTGGTGGAGCGCCGGGAAGGTGGGCATGGCACACCTCCGGAGACGGGGGTCCGGACGCGGCGAGCCTAGGGCCGGCGGCCCCCGCGCGACAGGGCTTCGGGTCCCTGCCGCGTCCCTCCGCCCGGGTCACGACTCGCGGACGGGGGAGGGACAGGAGGGCCCCGCGGCGGTTACGTTGCCGCGGTGAGCGTGATCGCCCGGAACCGGGTCCGCGTGAGCGGGGTGGAGGACGGGCGGCCGGTGGTCTTCGCGCACGGGTTCGGGTGCGACCAGGAGATGTGGCGCCTCGTCGCCCCGGAGTTCGCGGTCGACCACCGCGTCGTCCTCTTCGACCACGTCGGGTCGGGCCGGTCGGACCTGTCGGCCTACGACCCGGTCAAGTACGGGTCGCTGGACGGGTACGCCGCCGACGTCGTGGAGATCTGCCTCGAGCTGGGGCTGGACGACGTCGTCTTCGTCGGGCACTCGGTGAGCGCGATGATGGGCGTGCTGGCCGCGGCCCGCGCCCCGGGGCTGTTCGGCGCGCTGGTCATGGTGGGGCCCAACCCCCGCTACGTCGACGACGGCGACTACACCGGCGGCTTCTCGCGGGAGGACATCGCCGCGCTGCTGGAGTCCCTCGACAGCAACCACCTGGGCTGGTCGGCTGCGATGGCGCCGGTGATCATGGGCAACACCGACCGGCCCGAGCTCACCGCCGAGCTGACCAACAGCTTCTGCCGCACCGACCCCGAGATCGCCCGGCAGTTCGCCCGCGTCACCTTCCTCTCCGACAACCGCGCCGACCTGCCCGGCGTCCGGGTGCCCACGCTGGTGCTGCAGTGCACCGACGACGCCATCGCCCCCGAGGTGGTCGGCCGGTACGTGCACGCCCAGGTGCCGGGCAGCGTCTTCACCCAGCTGGCGGCCACCGGGCACTGCCCGCACCTGTCGGCGCCGGAGGAGACGACCGCCGCGATCCGGGCCTTCCTCGGGTAGCGCGGTGATGGACGAGCCGCGGCGACCGGACCCCCGCGAGGGTCCCGCCGGGCTGCGCCGGCTGCTGGAGGACGACCCGGCCGACCTGTACGAGAACGCCCCGTGCGGCTACTTCTCCGCACTCCCCGACGGGCAGCTCGTCAAGGCCAACCGCACCTTCTGCGAGTGGAGCGGGCGGCCGGTCGGCCAGCTGATCGGGCTGCGCTTCCAGGACCTGCTGAGCATCGGCGGCCGGGTGTTCTACGAGACCCACCTGGCGCCGCTGCTGCGGATGCAGGGGATGGTGCGGGAGGTGGCGCTCGACCTGGTCCGCGCCGACGGGTCGCTGCTGCCGTGCCTGCTCAACGCCGTCGAGGTGCGCGACGACAAGGGCGCGCCGCTGCTGGTGCGGGCGACGGTGTTCGAGGCGACGTCCCGGCGCCGGTACGAGCGGGCGCTGCTGGCGGCCCAGCGCGCGGCGGCGGAGTCCGAGCGCCGGGCGCACACGCTGCAGCAGGTCGTCTCGGAGGTGTCGGCGGCGTCCTCGGCGGGTGACGTGGCCGAGGTGATCGTGCGGCGCAGCCGGGAGGCGGTCGGGGCCAGCGGCGCGGCCCTGTGGCTGGCCACCGAGCGGCGGGCCAGCCCGCGGACCGGGCCGTCGGTGCCGCCGCTGGAGCTCGCCGCCGCCGACGGGATCGCCCCCGAGCTGCTGGAGGCGATGGAGGCCGCGGCCTTCGGCGGCGCGGAGCTCGTGCGCGACGGCGGGGTGCACACGGTGCCGCTGGGCGCGGGGCTGCGGTCGGTGTGGCCGGGGCTGGCCACGGCGATGGAGGAGGCCGGGCAGGAGGCGCTGGTCGTCGTCCCGGTGGACGCCGACGCCCGCCACCTGGGCGCGCTGGTGCTGCTGCTCGGCGTCGCGGGGGACACCGGGCTGATCGACCTCACCCCGCCGGGCGAACGGGGTCAGCTGGTCCAGGCCGACGCCGACCTGCTGGCCACCGTCGGTCGCCAGGCGGGCCAGGCGATCGAGCGGGTGCGGCTGTACGAGGAGACCGCGCGGCACGCGGAGCGCTCGGCGTTCCTGCTCGACGCGGCCAAGCTGATGGCCTCGGCCGGGGACGTCACCGAGACCGCGGAGCGGCTGGCCGAGCTGGCGGTCCCGCGGCTGGCCGACGTCTGCGTCATCGACCTGACCGTCGAGCACGGCCTGGTCCGGGCGGCCGCCCGGCACGGCGACCCGTCGCGGCAGGGCCTGGCCGCCGCGCTGCAGGAGCGGCACCTGCCGCACCACGAGTCACCGCACCCGGCCGTGCAGGCCGTGGAGCTGGGCCGGACGGTGTGGATCCGCGAGGTGACCGACCGGTGGCTGGCCGAGATCACCGCCGACGAGGAGCACCTGGAGCTCGCCCGCGCCCTGGAGCTGGTCAACCTCGTCTGCGTGCCGCTGCTGGCCGACGGGCGCGTCCTCGGTGTCCTCAGCCTGGGCAGCGACCGGCGGCGCGGGCCGTTCACGCCGGCCGACGTCGAGGTGGCCGAGCAGCTGGCGCTGCAGGTGTCGCAGGTGGTGGACAAGGCGCAGCGCCTGGAGCTGGAGACCCGGACGTCGCACACGCTGCAGGCCAACCTGCTGCCGCCGGCGCCGCCGCCGGTGCCGGGGCTGTCGGTCGCCGTCCGGTACCTGCCGGCCAGCCGTGGTGCCGACGTGGGCGGCGACTTCTACGACGTCGTCCCCCTGCCGGGCGGACAGGTGGCCCTGGCGGTGGGGGACGTCGTCGGGCACGACATCCGCGCGGCGGCGGTGATGGGCCAGCTGCGCAGCGTCTACCGGGCGCTGCTGGTCGACCGGCCGCCGCCGAGCGCGGTCATCGACCGGCTGCAGGCGAGCTGGTCGCTGCTGGGCCTGCAGCTCATGGCCACCGCCCTGTTCGCGGTGCTCGACCCGGGCAGCGGCCGGCTGCGGGTCGCCTCGGCCGGGCACCTGGCGCCGCTGCTGGTCGCCGGCGGGACGGCGGAGCTGCTCGAGGTGCGACCCAGCCGGATGCTCGGTGCCCCGGCGGCGCCGGGCCCCGCGGTGGAGTGGGCGGGGGTGCTCGCCCCGGAGGCGACGCTGCTGCTCTACACCGACGGGCTGGTGGAGAGCCGGGACGCCGACCTCGACCGGGGCCTGGCCGCGCTGCGGGACGCGGCGGTGCGGGCCGGCACGACCGACCCCGACGAGCTGTGCGACCGGTTGCTGGCCGAGCTGGCGAGCGGGGTGCGCGCCGACGACGTGGCGCTGCTGGCGATCGGTCGGTCGCCCTAGGTCCGACACGCCGCGGTCCCGGCACGGGTTCCCTCGGACAGCCCTGGCTTCCTGGGCCTGCGCGGGCCACCATCGAGCGCAGGCACGTGTGGCGCGGGAGGCGGCCATGGAGCGTCGACCCAACGCGGTGACCGAGTCGATCGACGGGGCCACCGGCGACATCACGATGTCCGGCGACGCGATGCGGTGGTCGCCGGAGCTGGCCGACGGCCAGGCGCGGGCGGACGGTGTGCCCGGTGCCCTCCCCGGGGTCGACGTCGCGGCCGGCTTCGGCGCGCTGCTCGGCCTCGACGGCCCGGGGGTGCGGCGGCTGGTGTCCGGCGCGGTGACCTCGCTGGCGACCGTGGCCGGGGACGTCGTCGCCGAGCTGCGCCAGCTCACCCGCGGTCCCGAGGAGGACGAGGGCGAGGAGGACGACGGCGACCCGCCCGACGTCCCCCCGCAGGCGTCTCCCGGCTGACCGGGGTCCCCGGACGCCGGCGCGCTGCCCACGCCACCGCCCTGTACAACCAGGGGGGCACAGCCACACCGACGTGGGGAGTCGCACCGCATGAGCAGTTCCCTGACCCTGGCGCCCGCGCCGCCGTCCGAGGCCGCCGAGGAGGTCCGCACCCAGGTGCGGGGGTTCCTGGCCGACGAGCTGGCCGCGGGCACCTTCACCACGCACGTCGACACGTGGCTGTCCGGCGTCGACCCCGCGTTCTCCCGCAAGCTGGGCGAGCGCGGCTGGCTGGGGATGACCTGGCCGAAGCGGTACGGCGGGCACGAGCGCTCGGCGATGGAGCGCTACGCGGTGACCGAGGAGCTGCTGGCCGCCGGCGCCCCCGTGGCGGCGCACTGGATCGCCGACCGCCAGTCCGGGCCGAACCTGCTCCGCTACGGCACCGAGGCGCAGCGGCAGGCGATCCTGCCGCGGATCGCCGCGGGGGAGTGCTACTTCGTCATCGGCATGAGCGAGCCGGACTCCGGCTCCGACCTCGCCTCGATCCGCACCCGCGCGGCCCGCAACGCCGACGGCGACTGGGTGGTCAACGGCGCCAAGGTGTGGACGTCGAACGCGCACCACTCGCACTACGCGATCACGCTCGTGCGCACCGGCCCGCCCGGGGAGGGCCCGCGTGGCAAGCACCAGGGCCTGACCCAGCTGCTGGTCGACCTGTCGCTGCCGGGCATCGCCATCAACCCGATCCGCATCCTCGACGGCGGCCACCACTTCAACGAGGTCGTGTTCGAGGACGTCGTCGTCCCCGGCGACATGCTGCTCGGGGAGGAGGGCGCCGGCTGGCACCAGGTGACCGCGGAGCTGGCCTTCGAGCGGTCCGGGCCGGAGCGGTTCCTGTCGACCTACCCCCTCCTCGCGGAGTTCGGCCGGCGCGCCTGCGACACCGGCGACCGCGCGCAGCTGGCCACGCTGGGCCGGCTCTCGGCGCGGCTGCTGGCGCTGCGCCAGCTCTCCCTGCGGATCGCGGCAGCGCTGGACCGCGGCGAGCTGCCCGACATCCCGGCGGCGCTGGTCAAGGACGTGGGGACGACCTTCGAGGCCGACGTGGCCGACGAGATCCGCCGGGTGGTCGAGGTGACGCCGTCGCTGGACTCGCCGGACCCGCTGGGGCGGGCGCTGGCGGAGGCACAGCTGCACGCGCCGGGCTACACGCTGCGGGGCGGGACCAACGAGATCCTGCGCGGGATCGTGGCGCGCGGGCTGGGGCTGCGCTGATGGCATCCGACCAGGACCTGGTGGTCGAGACCGTCCGGGACATCCTCTCGTCGCACGAGCCGTTCGCCCTCACCGCCGACACCGCGTGGGACGCCGGGCTGTGGGCCGATCTGGCCGAGGCCGGGCTGACCGGGGTGGGGCTGCCCGAGGAGGCCGGCGGTTCCGGCGGCGAGCTGGCCGACGCGGTGGCCGTCGTCCGCACGCTGGCCGCCGGCGCGGGAGCGGTGCCGGTGGCCGAGCAGCTGCTGGCCGCGGGGCCGGCGCTGCTGGCCGCCGACCTCGACCTGCCCGACCCGGCCGAGCCGCTGACGCTGGCGATCGCGGGCGCGGTGCACGCCGAGCCGTCGGACGACGGCGACGGGCCGGGGCGCTGGACGCTGACCGGCACCGCGACCGACGTCGCGTGGGCGGGGGTCGCCAGGCACGTCGCCGTCCTGGCGCAGCCGCCCGAGGGCATCGAGGGCGCCGTGCTCGCGCTGGTGGACGCCGAGGAACTGGCGACCAGCGACGCGCGCAACCTGGCCGGGGAGCCGCGCGGGTCGCTGGTGCTCGGGGGCACCGCGGCGTCCGGCGCGCTGCTGACCGCCGCCCAGGCCGGCGAGGTGCGGGCCCGCTACGCGCTGGCGCGGGCCGTGCAGCTGGCGGCGGCGCTGGAGCAGGTGCTGGCCTGGACGGTGCAGTACGCCGGGGAGCGGCACCAGTTCGGCCGGCCGCTGGGCAGGTTCCAGGCGGTGCAGATGGAGCTGGCGGAGATGGCCGGCGAGGTCACGGCGGTGACCGCCCTGGTCGACGCCGCCGTCCAGACGCTGGACCGCGATGAGGACGTCGTGCTGGCCGCGGCGGCGGCGAAGGTGCGCGCCGGTGCGGCGGTCGAGGTCGTGGCCCGGCTCGCGCACCAGGTGCACGGCGCGATCGGGTTCACCCAGGAGCACCGGCTGCACCACCTGACCCGGCGGCTGTGGTCGTGGCGCGACGAGGCCGGCTCCGAGCTGACCTGGTCGCAGGTGCTGGGCGTGGGCCTGCTCGCCCAGGGCGGCGACGGGCTCTGGCCGGCCCTGACCCGGGTGGTCTGAGGAAGGGCTCCCTGCCCCTGCTGCCGTCCCTCCCGAGGCCGCCCCGAGCGGGCGAGGGGGGACGTGGTCCCTGCGACCTCCACCGCTGCTTCCTCCTGGAAGCAGCGGTGGAGGTCGCAGGAGGAGACCCGGGCGGGCGGGGACCCGGGGCGCCACACCCCGTCGCGGGGCCGGTCGGCCGACCGGCCCCGCCGTGCTCACGCGGTGTCGGGGACCCGCAGGTGGGCGAGGACGAGCTCGAACTCGGCCACCTCGGTGATCTCCCCGTTCCCCGCGGCGGCGAACTCCTCGCGGACGGCCGTGGCGTCGGTCCGGGAGCGCTCCAGCGTCAGGCGGTCGGCGTAGGTGGCCGAGGCGGCGGCCCGGCCCTCCCGGGGGTCGACGAGCAGGCTGGCGCTGCAGAAGCCGTCGAGCTCCTCGAGCCGCGGCAGCAGGCGCGTCCGGTAGGCGTCGAGGGCCGGCGCCATCCGGCTGGGGTCGGTCCGGGTCCAGGTGACCCGGGTGCACGCTCCGTCGGGCGCCTCGCGCACCCGGTGCACCACGGCGATCTCCCACGTGTGCAGCTCCACCGAGCCGCCGAGGACCTCGGCGAAGCGGGCCCGCAGCGGCCGCAGCTGCTCGCCGGTGTCGGCCATGGCGGCCTCGTCCTTCCAGGACGTGGTGGCGATGCAGCGCCCGGAGTCACGGTCGGCGAGCATGGACAGGCCCACGTAGCCGGGCAGTCCCTCGACGGCCGGCATGACCCGGTCCCGCAGGAAGGCGACGCCCTCGTCGATGGCCGCCGGGTCGCCCTGGACGGTGGTGGTGCGTGCGTACACGTGCTCTCTCCTCTCCCGGCGGCCCGGCCGGGGGGTTGCGGATGGCCTCCCTGCAGGGTCCCGCCGCGAGCCTGGGAGCGGTGGGGGCAGGGAGGTCCTTCTTCACGCGGTCTCGGGTACCCGCAGGTGGGCGAGGACCAGGTCGAACTCCCGGACGTCGGTGACGGCCAGGCCCATCCTCGTCGCGAAGTCGTCGCGCAGCGCGCGGGCGCTCTCGCGGTTCTCGACCATGTCCTCCCGGCTGTCGTAGGTGACCGCCGAGACGGCCATGCCCTCGGCCGGGTGGGTCATGAGGCTGACGCTGCAGAAGCCGGCGAGGTCGTCCAGCCGCGGCATGACGCTCATCCGGAAGGCGTCGATGGCGCGCTCCATGCCGTCGGGCTCGCCGCGGATCCACGTCACGCGGGCGCAGGCGCCGTGGTGGGCCTCGTGCCGGCGGTGCATGGCCGACACCTCCCACTCCTGCACCTCGTACCCGCCGCCGAAGACCTCCACCGCCCGGTCCCGCATCGGCCGCACCCCCTCGGCGCTGGCCTGCATCGCCTCCCGGTCGCGCCAGGACGTCGTGACGATGCACATCCCGGAGTCCCGGTCGGCGAGCAGGGACAGCCCGACGCAGCCGTCCATGCCGCGGACGGCGGGCATCAACTCGTCGCGGACGAAGTCGATCCCCGCGTCCATCGACTGCGGGTTGCCACGGATGGTGGTCGAGCGTGCGTACACGGCACCGTTCCTCTCCAGGACGCAGCGGTTCCAGGACGGCGGTGCTCCTGCGGCATCGCCGCGGCGCCCAGGGTCCTCGCGGCGGCAGCACGTGGCAACGACCTGGTGCGCCCTGCGCCGGGACGGGCCCCGGAGCCGGACGGGCAGCGGCTGCCGGCCTCGGGCGGCCCGGTAGCGGGTGCCCTGACCGCACACCCCACCAGCCGACCCCGCCGACCCCCCCGACCGATCGGCGGGCGATCCTTGACGTGGCCGGAGCCACCTACCAAGCTGTCTCGCTGACCACAACAGTCCCGCATACCGCAACAGATATCGGAGGGTCATGCCCAGCCTCTTCATCGGCGGCACCTGGCGGCCGGGGTCCTCGTCGGACCAGCGCGAGGTCGTCAACCCGTTCGACCAGAGCGTCGTCGCGAAGGTCGACGAGGCGACCGTCGAGGACGTCGCCGCCGCCGTCGGTGCCGCCCGGGCGGCCTTCGACGCGGGCGCGTGGTCGGGCACCCCGGCGGCCGAGCGCGGCGCGCTGCTGCGCCGCGTCGCCGACCTCCTGGTGAGGGACCGGGAGGACATCGCCCGGCTGGAGACCCTGGACACCGGCAAGACCGTCGGTGAGAGCCGGCAGGACGTCGACGACGTGGCCTCGGTGTTCCGCTACTACGCCGACCTCGCGGACAAGGACCCAGGCCGCCTGGTCGACGCCGGCCGCACCGACGTGATCAGCCGGGTCGTCTACGAGCCCGTGGGCGTCTGCTCGCTCATCACGCCGTGGAACTACCCGCTCCTGCAGGTGTCCTGGAAGGTCGCACCGGCGCTCGCGGCCGGCAACACGATCGTCGTCAAGCCCAGCGAGGTCACCCCGCTGACCACCATCCGGCTCACCGAGCTGCTGGAGGAGGCCGGCGCCCCCGCGGGCGTGGTGAACCTCGTCCTCGGTGGCCGCGAGGTGGGGGCGGCGATGGTCGAGCACCCCGGCGTGGACCTGGTGTCGTTCACCGGCGGCCTCAGCACCGGGCAGTCGATCCTGCGGGCGGCGGCCGAGACGGTGAAGAAGGTGACCGTCGAGCTGGGCGGCAAGAACCCCAACATCGTCTTCGCCGACGTCGACCTCGAGACCGCCGTCGACAACGCCCTGACGGCGGTCTTCCTGCACGCCGGCCAGGTGTGCTCCGCCGGCACCCGGCTCATCGTCCAGGACGAGATCCACGACGAGTTCGTCGCGGCCGTGGCCGAGCGCGCCGAGCGCATCCGCCTCGGCAACGGGTTCGACCCGGAGACCGAGAGCGGCCCGCTGGTCTCCGCGCAGCACCGGGCGGGCGTGGAGGAGTACGTCGCGGCCGGTGTCCGCGAGGGTGCCCGGCTCGTCACCGGGGGCCGCCGTCCCGAGGAGCCGGAGCTCGCCGGTGGGTTCTTCTACCTGCCGACGGTGTTCGCCGACTGCCGCCGCGACATGCGGATCGTGCAGGAGGAGTCCTTCGGGCCCGTCCTCACCGTGGAGCGGTTCACCACGGAGGAGGAGGCGATCGCGCTCGGCAACGACACCGACTACGGGCTCGCCGGCGCGGTCTGGACCGCCGACACCGCCCGGGCCGAGCGGGTGGCGCGAGCCCTGCGGCACGGGACGGTGTGGATCAACGACTTCGGCCCCTACCTGCCGCAGGCGGAGTGGGGCGGGTTCGGACGGTCGGGGAACGGGCGTGAGCTCGGGCCGTCCGGCCTCGCCGAGTACCGCGAGGCCAAGCACATCTGGCACAACACCGCCCCCGGGCCAGTCCGCTGGTTCAAGGGCTGACCTCTCCCCCCCACCTCATCCACCGGACGGACAGCCCATGAGCGCGCACCCCACGCCGGATGGCGACTCCCACCTCGCCGAGTTCGGCTACAAGCAGGAACTCGACCGCAGCATCGGCAAGTTCTCCAGCTTCGCGGCCGGCGTCAGCTACATCTCGATCCTGACCGGCACGTTCCAGCTGTTCTACTTCGGCTACGGCGCCGGCGGCCCGGCCTACCTGTGGTCCTGGCCGATGGTCTTCCTCGGCCAGCTGATGGTGGCGCTGTGCTTCGCCGAGCTGGCCGCGAAGTACCCCGTGGCCGGGTCGCTCTACAACTGGACCAAGCGACTGGGCAGCCGGACCACCTCGTGGATGACCGGCTGGATGATGCTCACGGCCTCGATCGTGACGCTCTCGGCGACCGTCCTCGCCTACCAGATCACGCTGCCCCAGCTGTGGTCGGGCTTCCAGGTCGTCGGTGACGGCACCGGCACCTACGACTTCGCCGTCAACGCCGTCATCCTCGGCAGCGCCCTCATCCTGTTCACCACGGCGGTGAACGCCTACGGCGTGAAGCTCATGGCGCGGATCAACAGCGCCGGCGTCTTCATCGAGCTGGTCGCGGCCGTGCTGATCATCGTGATCCTGGCCGTGGCGATGACCCGCAGCCCGGTCGAGGTCCTCACGGACACCGCCGGGATGGGCGAGGGCCGGGACCTGGGCTACCTGGGCGCCTTCCTCGTCGCCGCGCTGGCCTCGGCGTACGTGATGTACGGCTTCGACACCGCCAGCTCGCTGGGCGAGGAGACGATCGACCCGCGGCGCACCGCCCCGAAGGCCATCGTCCGTGCGGTCACCGCGTCGTTCCTCCTCGGCGGCCTGATCCTGCTCTTCGGCCTGATGGCGGTCCAGGACCTGAACGACCCGCAGCTGTCCTCGAGCACCGGCGGCCTGCAGTACGTGCTGCTCCAGGTCGCAGGCACCGGGCTGGGCAAGGCGTTCCTGGTCTGCATCATGATCGCCATCACCGTGTGCTGCCTGGCGGTGCACACCGCGACGATCCGCATGATGTTCGCGATGGCGCGCGACAACAACCTGCCGTTCAGCTCCCGGCTGTCGAAGGTCGACCCCAAGCGCAAGACGCCGGTCGTGCCCGCGGTCGTCATCGGCGTCCTGTCCATCAGCATCCTGCTGATCAACATCCGGCAGCCGCAGATCTTCACGGTGATCACCAGCATCGCGATCATCATGATCTACCTGGCCTACCTGCTGGTCACCGTGCCGATGCTGCTCAGCCGGCTGCGGGGCCGCTGGCCGGTCCCCGGGGAGCGCAACGACGGGAGGTACTTCTCGCTCGGCCGCTGGGGCCTGCCGGTCAATATCCTGGCGGTGCTGTGGGGCGGGGGCATGGCGTTGAACCTGGCCTGGCCGCGGCGCGAGGTCTACAACGCGACCGAGCCGCACCACTGGTACCTGCAGTGGGGTGCCTTCGTCTTCATCGGTGCCATCGCGCTGGTCGGGCTGGCCTACTACCTGCTGCGGGCCCGGCACAACACCGGCGTGCTGCCCGAGCACGCCGTCGGCACGGTGCCGGGTGCACCCGCCCCGTCGGGTGTCGGGACGGCGGTCCCGGCCGCGCGCCTCGGCGACCCGGACGAGGACCCGGGGCGCGCCGACGTCCCGGTGGGCGGCCTGCGCTGAGGGAGGACCACCCTCCCGCCCGCACCTCGCAGGCTCGGCGCGGGGCCCTGGAGGGTGGCCGGACGGTGCCGTGAGGGACGTCGCCGAGTTCCTGCAGGGCTGGCCACCGTTCGACGCGCTCTCCGCCGAGGAGCTGCAGCGGGTCGCCGACGCCGCCGAGGTCGAGTACCTCCCGGCCGGGACCGTGCTCATCGAGCAGGGCGAGGCACCCGTCGAGCACCTGCGCGTCGTCCGCCGGGGAGCGCTGGACATCGTCCACGACGGCCGGGTCCTGGACGAGCTCGGTGTGGGGGAGCTGTTCGGACAGGCGTCGATGCTCTCCGGGCTGCCGGCCCGCTTCAGCGTGGTGGCCGCCGAGGACACGCTCTGCTACCGCATCCCCGCCGCGGCCGCGCGGCCGGTGCTGACCCAGCCGGCCGGCCTGCGCTTCGTGGCCCGCTCGCTGCTCGCCGACCCGGTGCCGCGCCGGCACGACGTCGAGCCGGTCGTGGACGCCGCCCACCGCGCGGTCGCCGACCTGCTGCGCACCGAACCCGTCGTCTGTGCCCCCGGCACGCCGGTGCGGGAGGCCGCCGAGCGGATGACCGAGGTGGGCGCGACCGCGGCCGTCGTCGCCGTGCGCGGGGGCGAGCTCGGCATCGTGACCGACCGGGACCTGCGGGCGCGGGTCGTCGCCCGGGGGGTCGCCACCGACACGCCGGTCGAGGAGGTCATGAGCTTCCCGGCGCACACGGTCGCCGCCGACGGCATGAGCGGCGAGGTGCTCCTGGACATGCTGGAGCGGGGGATCCGGCACCTGCCGGTGCTCAGCCCCGACGGCCGCGTGCTGGGCGTGCTGGAGGACGCCGACCTGCTCGCCGCCGCCCCGCGCAGCAGCTTCCACCTGCGGTCGGCGATCGCCCGCGCCCGCACGGTGCAGGACCTGGTGGCCGCGTCCGCCCAGCTGCGCCCTGCGGTGCTCGCCCTCCACGACGCCCGGGTGGCCGCCACGGACATCGCCGGCATCCACTCGGTGGTGTCCGACGCGCTGACCCGGCGCCTGGTCCAGCTCACCGTCGCCGAGGTCGGCGAGCCGTCGGTGCCCTTCACCTGGCTGGCGCTGGGGAGCCTCGCGCGCCGGGAGGCCGTGCCGTCGTCCGACGTCGACAGCGCGCTGGTCTGGTACGGCGCTGCCGACGAGGCCATGCAGGCCGAGCTGCGCGCCGTCGCCGAGGCCGTGGTGGCCGGCCTGGAGGCGTGCGGCTTCCCGGCGGACACCAAGGGCGCGGTCGCCGCGGCACCGCTGTTCATGCGGTCGTACGCGGGGTGGCGGGCGGCCGCGCAGAGCTGGCTCGCAGACCCGACGCAGGAGGCCGCGCTCGTGCTGGTCTCGCTGATGGTCGACGGCCGGCCGGTGTGGGGGATCCGCAACGGGCCGGCGCTGCCGGAGGTCTTCCGGGACGCCCGCCGCCACCCGGGGTTCCTCACGCTGCTGGCCCGGTTCGCGCTGGGCCACCGCCCGCCGACCGGCTTCCTGCGGGACTTCGTCGTCGAGCACGGCGGGGAGCACGCCGGCCGGCTGGACCTCAAGCGGGGCGGGCTGCAGCCGATCGTCGACCTGGCGCGCTGGGCCGGCATGGCCGCCGGCGTCACCAGCGCCTCCACCCCTGCCCGGCTGCGGGCGGCCGCGGAGGCGGGCACGCTCCCGGCGGACGACGTCCGGACCCTCCGCGAGGCCTTCGACCTGGTGCTGGAGCTCCGGCTGGACCACCAGGTCGAGCAGCTGCGGGCCGGCCGGCGGCCCGACGACCACCTCGCCCCGGCCGATCTGGACCCGGTGACGCGCGGAGCGCTCAAGGAGGCCTTCCGCGCGGTCTCCGCCGTCCAGCGGCGGCTGGCCGGCCAGCTCCGGCAGGGGGTGGTGTGATGCTGTCCCTGCCGAGGCGGCCGGGGAGCGCGGCGGCGCTGGCTTACCGGGACGCCGCGCGGGTCCCCGCGGGCACGCCGTGGCGGGAGGCGTCGTTCTGCGTCGTCGACCTCGAGCTCACCGGCCTGGACCCCCGGCAGCACGAGATCGTGTCCTGGGGAGCGGTCTGCGTGGAGGGCGGCCGGGTCGTCTGCGGTACCGCCGCCGAGGGCCTGGCCCGGCCGGAGCGGGGGGTGCCGGCGGAGGCGGTGCGGATCCACGGGCTGCGTCCTGCCGACCTCGCCGACGCGCCGCCGCTGGCGGAGGCGCTCGACGGCCTGCTGCAGGTCATGACCGGGCGGGTCCTGGTGGCCCACGCGGCCTGGGTGGAGCGGGGCTTCCTCGGCCGCGCGCTGCGGGCACGGGGGGTGCGGCTGCGGACGCCGGTCCTCGACACCTGCGCGCTGGGCCGGCTGTGGCTGGCCGGGACGGGGGTGACCCCGCCGTCCGTCGTGTCCCTGGAGGGCCTGGCGGGCGCGCTCGGGGTCCCCAGTTCCCGGCCGCACGAGGCGAGCGGGGACGCGTTCACGACCGCCCAGGTCTTCGTCGCGCTGGCCACGCTCCTGGAGGCGGCGGGCCCCGAGACGGTGGACACCCTCGCCGCGGCCGCCGCGCGGCTGCGCGTCCAGCGTGCCTGAGGGGCGACACGACGACGGCCGCCGCCGACCCTCGGGGCCGGCGACGGCCGTCGTCGTGTCGCTCAGGCCTGGCCGGCGACCTCGCTGACCGAAGCGGGCCGGTGCCGGTAGAACTCGACGTGCTCGGGGGCGAGCGGGGTGTTGCCGAGGATCAGGTCGGCGGCCTTCTCGGCCATCATCATGACCGGCGCGTAGATGTTGCCGTTGGTCACGTAGGGCATGGCCGAGGCGTCGACGACCCGCAGGCCCTCGAGCCCGTGCACCTTCATGCTCGTCGGGTCCACGACCGACAGCGGGTCGGTGCCCATCTTGGCCGTGCACGAGGGGTGCAGCGCGGTCTCGGCGTCCTTGGCCACCCAGCTGAGGATCTGCTCCGGGGTCTCGATCTCGGGCCCGGGGGAGATCTCGCCGCTGCTGAACTCGGCGAACGCCGGCTGCTCGAAGATCCTCCGCGCCACCTGCACCGCCTCGACCCACTCGCGGCGGTCCTGCTCGGTGGAGAGGTAGTTGAACCGCATGGCCGGCTTCACCCGCGGGTCCCGGGACGTGATCTTGAGGGTGCCGCGGGCGTCGGAGTACATCGGCCCGATGTGCACCTGGTAGCCGTGGTCGCCGGCCGGCATCGAGCCGTCGTAGCGGACCGCGATCGGCAGGAAGTGGAACATCAGGTTCGGGTAGGCGACGTCGTCGTTGCTGCGCAGGAACCCGCCGGCCTCGAAGTGGTTGGTCGCGCCGAGCCCCTTGCGGAGGAAGAGCCACTCCGCACCGATCCTCGGCTTGTTCCACCACTTCATCCCCGGTGCGATGGACACCGGCTGCTTGCACGCGTGCTGGATGTAGACCTCGAGGTGGTCCTGCAGGTTCTCGCCGACTCCGGGCAGGTCGGCGACGACGTCGATGCCGAGGGCCCGCAGCTCCGAGCCGTTCCCGACGCCGGACAGCTGCAGCAGCTGCGGGGTGTTGATGGCACCGCCGCTGAGGACGACCTCGCCGGCGTGCACCGTGCGGACCGGCCCGCGGCCGCGGCGGTACTCCACGCCGACGGCGCGCTGCCCGTCGAAGAGCACCCGGGTGACGAAGGCGCGCGTCTCCACGGTCAGGTTCGGGCGGGACTCCACCGGGTGCAGGTAGGCGCGGGCGGCGCTCAGCCGGCGGCCGCGGTGCACGTTGCGGTCGAACGGCGCGAAGCCCTCCTGCCGGTAGCCGTTGACGTCGTCGGTGAGGGGGTAGCCGGCCTCCTGCACGGCGGCGAAGAAGGCCTGGAACAGCGGGCTGGTGGCCGGTCCGCGCTCGAGGACCAGGGGGCCGTCCTTGCCGCGGAACGGGTCGTCCGGCGCGGCGGCCGTGCAGTTCTCCATGCGCTTGAAGTAGGGCAGGCAGTGCGCGAAGTCCCACGTCTCCATGCCCTCGTCGGCGCCCCAGCGCTCGTAGTCCATGGGGTTGCCGCGCTGGAAGATCATCCCGTTGATGCTGCTGGAGCCGCCGAGCAGCTTGCCGCGGGCGTGGTAGACCCTGCGGCCGCCCATCCACGGCTCCGGCTCGCTCTCGTACTTCCAGTCGTAGAGCCGGTTGCCGATCGGGATGGTCAGCGCGGCCGGCATGTGCACGAAGACGTCCCAGAGGGAGTCGTTGCGCCCGGCCTCCAGGACCAGCACCCGGTTGCCGGGATCGGCGCTGAGCCGGTTGGCGAGCGCGCTGCCCGCCGACCCCCCGCCCACGATGACGTAGTCGTACTGCTGCTCGCTCATGTCGTGTTCCTTCACTGTCCGGGGGTGGTGGGGCGGCCGGGCAGGGCCCGCGGCCCGCGTGCAGCGGTCAGGGGAGTGCGGGCTCGGCGGACCGCAGCTGCCGGCGCCAGCGGGTGAACAGGCGGGGCTGGTCCACCCCGAGGACGGCGACGGGACGGCCGTCGCGCTCGTAGACGGCCAGGAAGCTGCGGTCGGCGCAGCTGCCCTCGACCACCCGCACGTCGTCGCCGTCCCCACGGGTCCCGGCGAACTGGATGCGGTGGCCGTACTGCTCGGACCAGAAGTACGGGACCGCCGGCCTCGTGCCGGGGTCGGTGCCGAGCAGGGTGGCGACCGCGGTCGTGGGCTGCTCCAGGGCGTGCGTCCAGTGCTCCACGCGGACGGCTCGACCCGCCTCGGGGGACCAGGACGACGCGCAGTCGCCGACGGCGACGACCCCCGGGACGTCGGTCGCGCAGCGGGCGTCGGTGAGGACACCGCCCTGCAGGGTCACGCCGGAGTCGGCGAGCCACTCCACGTTGGGGACGGCGCCGATGCCCACGACCACGACGTCCGCGGGCAGCCGGCGTCCGTCGGCCAGTTCGACGGCCTCGACCCGGCCGGTGCCGACGAGGCGGGCGACCCCCGTGCCGGAGAGCAGGCGGGTGCCGTGGTCGGCGTGCACCTCGGCGCAGACCGCACCCATCCGGGCCCCGAGCGGACCCGCCAGCGGGACGGGCTGGGTCTCGACGACGGTGACGTCCAGCCCGAGGCCACGGGCGGTCGAGGCCACCTCGGCCCCGATGAAGCCGGCGCCGATCACGACCAGGTGTCCGCCCGCCAGCAGGTCGGCACGCAGGGCGACGGCGTCGTCCAGGGAGCGCAGCACGTGGACCCCGGCGAGCCCCTCGGTCCCGGGGAGCCGGCGGGCGCGGGCACCGGTGGCCAGGACGACGCCGTCGGCCCGGACCTCGCTGCCGTCGGCCAGCCGCACCGCACGGCGGCCGCGGTCCAGGCCGACCGCGGTGGTGCCCAGCCGCCAGTCCAGGTCGAGCGCCTCGTCGGCCGCGGTGCCCAGTGCGAGGTCCTCCCTGGTGTACGTGCCGGCGAGGAACTCCTTGGACAGCGGCGGCCGGTCGTAGGGGGCGTGCGCCTCGTCGCCGATGACGACGACCCGTCCGTCGTAGGACCGCGCGCGCAGCGCGCGGGCGGCCGACAGGCCCGCCAAGGAGGCCCCCACGACCGCGACGGTCGCGGTCACGCCGCGCCCTCGGCCGCCACCCCGACCTGGAGGTGGACCACCCCGTCGACGACGGTCACCGCGTGCGTGCGCACCGGGGTCTTGGCCGGTGGGCCGGACGGCATCCCCGTCCGCAGGTCGAAGCAGGAGGCGTGCAGTGGGCACTCGACGGCGCAGCCCTCGAGCCACCCGTCGGCGAGCGAGGCGTCCTGGTGGGTGCAGGTGTCGTCGATGGCGTAGAACTCGCCGTCGACGTTGAAGACGGCGACGGGCGCGGGCACGTCGGCCGTCACGCGGATCGCCTCGCCGGGGGGCAGGGCGTCGGTCGGGCACACCGGGACCATGGACACTCCGGATCGCTGGTTGCGCTCAGCGCAACGGTCTGCTCTTGACGGAACAGCCTGGCGGCCCCTTCGGAGCGAGTCAAGGGCGCGATGTGAATCGATCTCTCTAGGCTGGGCCGGTGGGCGTCGAGGAGGGTTCTGGTGCGGAGCGGGGTCCGGCTGCGCTGGTCCAGTCGGTCGATCGGGCGCTGAGCGTCCTGGAGATCCTCGCGGTCCGGGGTGAGGCCGGGGTCACCGAGATCGCCGCGGAGCTCGGGGTGCACAAGTCGACCGCGTTCCGGCTGGTCGCCGTCCTGGAGAACCGGGGCTTCGTCGAGCAGCTGGCCGATCGCGGCAAGTACCGCCTGGGCGTCGGGATCGTCCGCCTGGCCGGCGCGACCGCGGCCCAGCTCGACCTCTCCCGGGAGGGGCGCCAGGTCTGCGAGGAGCTCGCGGTCGCCGTCGGGGAGACGGTCAACATCGCCATCCTCGACGGCGACCGGGCGGTCAACATCACCCAGGTGCGGGGCCCGGCGACGATCAGCACCCACAACTGGGTGGGGCGGGGGACGCCGCTGCACGCCACGTCCAGCGGCAAGGTGCTCCTCGCCCACGCCCCCGAGGCCGTGCGGAAGGCCGTGCTGTCCGGCGTCCTGCAGCGCTACACCGACGCCACGGTCACCGATCCGGACGTCCTGCAGCGGCAGCTCGAGGAGGTCGCCGCCCGTGGCTGGGGGGTCACGGTCGAGGAGCTCGAGGTCGGCCTCAACGCCGTCGCCGCGCCGGTGCGCGACGCGGTCGGGCAGGTGGCCGCGGCAGTGAGCGTGTCGGGCCCGTCCTTCCGGATGACCCCGGCGTCCCTCGGGGACCGGGTGGCCCCCCTGGTGGTCGAGGCGGCGAACACGCTCAGTCGGCGACTGGGGTTCTTCGCCTGACGGTGGTTGTGTAGAACGCAACGGGGATCGTAATCTGCAACACAGTCGTCAGCGAGGGGTTCCTGCGGACGACGACGGGGTCCACCCTGCTCTGCACAGTTCGACCGCCGGCGTGCCTGTGTACGCCCGACGCCACCGAGGTGCCGTATGACCGCCACCGATCTGCCCGCGAGCCTGATCTCCACCCTGCCGGGCCACTACTACACCGACCCGGCCGTGTTCGCCCTGGAGCAGTCCCGGGTCTTCGAGACCATGTGGTTCTGCGCGGTGCGCTCGGCGGACCTGCCGACTCCGGGGAAGTTCCGCAAGGTCCAGGTCGGCCGGGAGAGCGTGCTGGTCGTCCGCGGCCGGGACGGGCAGCTGCGGGCCTTCCTCAACATCTGCCGGCACCGCGGCGCGCAGATCTGCACCGAGGACGCCGGTGAGGTCAAGCGGGCCTTCCAGTGCCCGTACCACGCCTGGACCTACGACCTGGCCGGCAAGCTGGTCGCCGCGCCGAACCTGACCAAGATGCCCGACATCGACCGGGTGCAGTACGGCCTGGTGCCGGTGGCGCTGCGGGAGTGGCTCGGCTACGCCTGGGTGTGCCTGGCCGAGCAGCCGCCGTCGTTCGAGGACGACGTCATGGGCGCCATCGCCGAGCGCCTCGGGAGCCGGGAGTCCATCGACGGCTACGAGCTGGACGCGCTCACCGTGGGCCGCCGCATCACCTACGACGTGCAGGCCAACTGGAAGCTCATCATCGAGAACTTCATGGAGTGCTACCACTGCGCGACCATCCACCCCGAGCTCACCGAGGTGCTGCCGGAGTTCGCCGACGGCTACGCCGCGCAGTTCTTCGTCGGGCACGGCGCGGAGTTCGGCGCCGACGTGCAGGGCTTCACCGTCGACGGCGGCGAGGGCTTCGACAAGCTCCCCGGCGTCGACGAGGACCACGACCGCCGCTACTACGCCATCACCGTGCGGCCGACGGTCTTCGTCAACCTGGTGCCCGACCACG
>NZ_FNHE01000037.1 GCF_900103785.1 Geodermatophilus siccatus
GCGGGTCCCTGGGAGCGGGGGGCCGGAGGCTCCCCCGAGCAGGGACGGGCTGGGCTCCACGGCGGTCGGGGACGGCACCTGGCCGCGGTGCGATCCGGAGGATCGCAGTGTCACCGTGTCAGCGGCTGAGGACGACGCAGGCGGGGCAGACGTCGCGGGCCGGGGCGGGCCACGGCTGCTCGACGTCGACGCGGGCCAGCGAGCCGCAGAGGGTGAGCTCGCAGGCGCCGTCGACCTCGGCGGTCGGTCGGTGCAGCTCGACGGCGTGCCACAGGGCGGCCGTCGGGCCGTGCGGGCGGCTGCGGGCGGCGACGACGGTGGCGGCGGCGAGGGTGGGGGCGCTCATGCCCAGGGTGTCGGCAGCGCGCCAGGACAGGGTCAGCGTCGACAGGGGTCCCCTCACCCGGACGGGTGAGCGGCTCACCCGGAGGCGGGCCGGGCGGGTCTCGCCGGCCGGGGGCAGGATGCGGGACATGGAGCTGACGAAGCACGGCCATGCCTGTGTCGTCCTCAGCGAGGACGACCGGCGGCTCGTCATCGACCCGGGGGTGTTCACCGACCCGTCGGTGCTGCAGGGGGCGACCGCGGTCCTGGTGACCCACGAGCACGTGGACCACTTCGCGCCCGACGTGCTGCGCGCGGCCATGGACGCCGACCCCGCCCTGGAGGTGTGGACCAACGGGTCGGTGGCCGGACATCTCGACGGCGCGGCGGGCCGGGTGCACGTGGTGGGGGACGGCGACGCGCTCACCGTCGCCGGCTTCGACGTCACCGTGCACGGGGAGCTGCACGCGGTGATCCACCCGGAGCTCCCGCGGGTGGGCAACGTGGGGTTCCTGGTCGGTGGGGTGGTGTTCCACCCGGGTGACGCCTTCACCGTCCCCAGCGAGCCGGTGGCCACGCTGCTGCTGCCGGTGCACGCGCCCTGGTCGAAGACCGCCGAGGTGATCGACTACGTGCGGGCCGTGGACGCCGACCAGGCGTACGCCGTCCACGACGGACTGCTCAACGACACCGGGCTGGGGTTGGTCGGGGGCCTGCTCGGTGAGCGGGGCCCGGGGACGCCGACCCCGTACAGCCGCCTGGCCCCGGGGGAGTCGGTCGAGCTCTGAGCCCTGCGGGGACCGGGCTCAGCGGACGGCGCGGTTGCGGGCTGCGGCCACGCCCTCGGCGACGCCGACCAGCAGCACGGCGGCGAGGACGGCGAAGAGGAAGCCCCAGAAGT
>NZ_FNHE01000019.1 GCF_900103785.1 Geodermatophilus siccatus
CCGCCCAGACCAGCGGGTTGATAGGCCGGAGGTGGAAGCACCGCGAGGTGTGGAGCTGACCGGTACTAACAGGCCGAGGGCTTGACCACACGACCACACCATCCCCCACCTGCGCGCGGGGGCGGTCGAAGCAGAAAGCAGTCACGCGTCCACTGTGCGGTTCTGAACGCACCAACCCCACGCCCGAAATGCGGGCGCCCCCGGGGGGTCGACAGGTGCACAGTGTTACGGCGGCCATGGCGAGAGGGAAACGCCCGGCACCATTCCGAACCCGGAAGCTAAGCCTCTCAGCGCCGATGGTACTGCCCCGGAGACGGGGTGGGAGAGTAGGACGCCGCCGGACAACCACTCCAGAACGGGGGTCAGAGCCACGTGCTCTGGCCCCCGTTCTGTCATTTCCGCACACTCCTGCAGCACCCGCGCGTGCTGCTCCCAGTTCTGAGGTACGCACACGGTCATGACTTCACCGCGACGAGGCGCCGGCGGTACCGGCGGACAGGGACCCCGAGGAGGCCGTGGCGGCTCCGGACAGGGCCGTCCGCAGGGACGGGGCGCGGGCGGAGGCGCGGCCGGTCGCGGCGGACAGGGCGCCTGGCAGGGGCGGCGACGCACCGGTGGCCGTTCCGAGGACAGCCGAGGGGGGTGGCAGGAGCGCCGGCCCGAGGGTGACCGGTCGCAGCGTCGTCCCCAGGGTGAGGGCGACCGGCCGGAGAGGGCCGGGCGGTCCGACTGGCGGGACCGACGACCGCAGCGGGAGGGTGGTCCGGGAGCCAGCGGTCCCCGTCGCGAGTGGCAGGACCGTCGGCCGCAGGGCGACCGGCCCACCGGTGGGCGCGCCGACTGGCGCGATCGGCGTCCGCAGGGGGACCGGACGCAGGACGACCGCCCCGCCCGTGCGGAGCGGAACCGCCCGGGGGGAGGGGGCTGGCAGGACCGGCGCCCGGCACGAGAGCGCAGTGACTGGCAGGACCGTCGCCCGACCGGGGAGCGGGACCAGGGTGCCCGCACCGGGTGGCGGGATCGACCCCGCGCGGCGCGCGCCGACGGCGCCGCGCCGGACCGGCGTCCGCAGCGTCCCGGCGGGTCGAGGAGCGAGTGGCAGCCCCGGGAGGGCCGCTCGGGCGCACCGCGCAGCGACTGGCGCGACCGCCGTCCCGGCGACGACCGTCGCGGGCGCCCCGAGCGTGCAGAGCGGCCCCGCCATGGGGGGGACCGCACGCCACCGGTGCCGGCGGGCCCGGAGGTCCCGGAGTGGGCGGACCCGCGCGACCTCGACCAGTCGGTGCGGGCGGCGCTGCGGGGCCTGGACCCGCGGAACGCCCAGAAGGTGGCCGGCCACCTCGTCGTCGCCGGCACGCTCGTCGACGACCAGCCCGAGGAGGCGCTCGCCCACGCGCGGGCGGCCCGGGACCGGGCGTCGCGCATCGCCGTCGTCCGGGAGGCCGTCGGCGTGGCCGCGTACCACGCCGGCGACTACGCCGAGGCAGCCCGCGAGCTGCGCGCCTACCGCCGGATGAGCGGCGACCCCGGGTATCGGGCGGTGCTCGCCGACTGCGAGCGGGCGCTGGGGCGTCCCGAGGTGGCGCTGCGGCTGGTGCGCGAGGCGCTGGCCGGGCAGCCCGATGCCGAGGAGGCCGTCGAGCTCCGCCTGGTCGAGGCTGGGGCGCGGCAGGACCTGGGTGAGCTCCCGGCGGCCCGGCTCGTCCTGGAGGCTGCCCTGGGCGGCTCCCCGCGGCCGGACTCGGTCGACCTCACCGACCCCACGGTGCTGCGCCTGACGAGCGCCTACGCCGACCTCCTCGAGGCGGCCGGCGAGGCAGCGGCCGCCGAGCAGTGGCGCGCCGCGGTGGCCGTCCACACGCCGGAGGAGGACGTCGAGTTCTCCGAGGAGGAGCTGTCCGGAGCCGATATGGCTCCGGACGAGGACTCCGCTGCGGCGGGGACCGGGTCGGAGTCCGCCGTGCCGGCCGACGCGGCCGAGGACGCGGACGACCGGGACGGCGTCGACGTCGGCGACCACGACGAGGACGAGGACGAGGACGTGGACGAGGACGTGGCGGCCGGCGACTACGACTTCGACCAGGACGTCGAGGCCGAGGTCGCCGAGTTGCTGGGTGAGACCGACGCGACCGAGGACGACGCCGAGCACTGACCACCGACAGCTCCAGCGGTGTCGTCCACACCGCCGTCCTCGGTCCACAGCCCGCCGACGGGCCTGGTCCGGCCCGGAGCGCGCGGCGAGGCTGCCGTCATGAGCGTGGCTGTCATCGACCGGAACGACGTGGTGCTCCGCGGGAGGCTGTCCGCCCCCGCCGAGGTCAGGACCCTGCCCAGCGGTGACACGCTGGTCAGCTTCCGGCTGGTGGTGCGCCGGCCCGAGCCTCGGGCCAGGGGGCAGTCGACCGACACGCTGCCCTGCATCACCTACGACCGTGCGCTGCAGCGGCGGATCACGGCCTGGCAGGCCGGTGACGTCGTCGAGGTCGAGGGCGCGCTGCAGCGACGGTTCTGGCGGACCGCCTCCGGCACCGCGTCGGTGACGGAGGTCAACTGCCGGCGCGGGCGCAAGGTGCCCCGGTCGGCGGGCCCTGACGCCCGCACCGCCTGAGCGGCCGGTCAGTCCCCGTGCGGCCGCAGCACCAGGCCCGTGCGCGGCTTGGGCACGAACAGCGTCGACTTGCGCGGCATGCGGGCGTTCGCCCGGGCCACGGCGGCGACGTCGGCCGGCGAGGGAGCGCGCAGCAGCACGGCCACGCCGCGGCGGTTCCGTGCGCCGTCGAGCGCCTCCCCGACACCGTGCGCGATGAGCACACCCCCGTGGTCGTCGTCGCGGCCCCACAGCCGCTGCACCAGGCCGTGGTGGGCGAGCACGACGTCCAGGCCGCGCCAGGCCGCGGGCGCCTCCGCGGGGACGGCGGCGAGCACCTGGTCCGAGGGGGAGTCCAGCCGCACCACCCGGGAGCCGTCACTGACGAGCAGGCCCGACTCGGCGGGGTCGGTGATCCACCCCTCGACGACCTCGGCGGCACCGCCGACCCCCGCGAGCTCGGTGACCCGGAAGCCGGCCGCGGCCGCGGGGAGCGCCTCGTCGAGGGCCAGGTCGGGCACCACCCGGTGGATCGGCTGCACCCGGAGCCCACCCGGTCCCATGGGGGTGACCAGGGCGAGGATGGCGTGCGCCCCGTAGGCCCGCGCGGCGGCGAAGCGGTGGTGCCCGTCGGCGATGACCGCGCCGGTCTCGGCGAGCGCCGTGGTGACCGCCGCGCTGAGTGCCGGGTCGGCGACCCGCCACAGGGCGTGCCGGACGCCGTCGGCGTCGGTCACCTCGAGCGTCGGCGCGCCGTCCTGGGCCGTGGCGGTCAGTGCCGGGACATCGGGCTGCGGGTCGTGCGCCAGCACGATGGGCTCCAGGTCGGTCGCGGTGGCCGCGAGCAGGGCGCGGCGTCCCTCCACGGCGACCGGGAAGGTGTCCTCGTGCGGCAGGACGGCGCGGGAGCCGGCCCGCGGCAACCCGACCGCCCCCAGCCAGCCGACCGTCTCGGGAGCGCCGTCGCCGGGGCGCATGGTGTACACCCACAGCGCCGCGCCGCGGTCGCGCTCCAGCACGCCGCTGGTCTCCCAGTCGCGGAGCGTGGCGGCGGCCCCGGCGACGGAGCGGCGCGTCGCGTCGGCGCCATCGGGGCCGGACGCGACGCCGGGCAGGATGAGGCGCACGATGTTGTGCGGATCGGCGGCGGTCAGCCGGTCCCGCCCCTCCGGGGTCACCAGGTCGTAGGCTGGCGAGCTCACCCGGGCCAGGTGGCCGGGGTCTCGTCGCCGGTAGGTGAGGGCGCGGAAGGGCCGGACCTCGAGTCCCGTCGCAGCTGCTGGGTGCGCGGAGTCCGCCGACGACGAGAGCACGACGGGAATCGTAGGAGCGGTGCGCTCCGCTCGGTGCCGGTCGCGGGCTGCGGGGGAGAGCCGGCGGCGTCGACACCGTCCGGCGGCACCCGGACCGAGGGAGCGGCGGTGACCGACGCGGGGGTGCCCGACGGCGACGTCTACGACTGGTACCAGCGGGGACTGCAGCTGCTGGCCAACCGGGACCCGGCCGCGGCCGCGACGATCCTGGCGCGCGCCGCCGAGGCCGAACCCGGGTCGCGCAGCCTGCTGGAGGCCCTGGCACGCGCCCAGTACGACGCCGGCCGCTACGCCGAGGCCGTGGGTACCTTCCGCGAGCTGACCGTCCGCAACCCGGCCGACGACTACGCGCAGTTCGGCCTGGGTCTGGCGGCCAGCCGGGCCGGCGACCTGGACCTGGCCGCCGAGCACCTGGCCCTCGCCGTGGCGATGCGGCCCGACCTCGGCCACTACTCCCGGGCACTGCGCGGCGTGCGGGCCCGCCGCGGCGGGGAGCCCTCGTGAGCGGCGCACCGGTCCCGCTGTCGGCCGGCGCCGCCGAGCCGCCCTGCCACGCCTACGACGTCGCGCTGCTCGACCTGGACGGCGTCGTCTACGTCGGTCCCGAGGCGGTGCCGGGCGTGCCCCGGGCGCTGGCGGCGGTACGCGCTGCAGGCATGCGGCTGGGCTTCGTCACCAACAACGCCTCCCGGACGCCGGACGAGGTCGCCGGGCACCTCACCGCCCTCGACGTCCCGGCGGACGCCACCGAGGTGATCACCAGCTCGCAGGCGGCGGCCACCGTCGTCGCGCAGCGGCTCGGCGCCGGCGCCCGCGTGCTGCCCGTCGGCGGTCCCGGGGTCGCCGCCGCGCTCGAGGCCGCGGGACTGACCGTGGTGAGCCGCGCCGAGGACGAGCCGCTCGCGGTGGTGCAGGGCTACGGCCGCGACGTCGGGTGGACCGAGCTGGCCGAGGCCGTGGTGGCGGTGCGCAACGGCGCCGAACACGTCGCCACCAACGCCGACGCGACCATCCCCTCGCCGCGCGGCCCGCTGCCCGGCAACGGCGCGCTGGTGGGCGTGGTCAGCGCCGTGACCGGCCGGCGTCCGCTGGTGACCGGCAAGCCGGACCCGGCCATGCACGCCGAGTGCGTCCGGCGGACGGGCGCACGCCGTCCACTGGTCGTGGGCGACCGGCTGGACACCGACGTCGAGGGCGGGCGCCGGGCCGGCGCGGCGACGCTGCTGGTCCTCACCGGCGTGACCGATCCGCCGGTCCTGCTCGCCGCCGGCCCGGACCAGCGGCCCGACCTGCTCGCACCGGACGCCGGCGGACTGCTCACCGCCCACCCGGGCGTGGTCGCCGAGGACGGTGGGTGGCGCTGCGGGGCGTGGACGGTCCGGTGCGGCGACGGACCCCTGCGGCTGCGCCGGGACGGCGTCGGGGCACCCGCGAGCGCCGACGGCCTCGACGGACTCCGTGCCCTCTGCGTCGCGCACTGGGGGCGGCACCCCGAGGCCGCCGCACCGGTGCAGGTGACGGCCGACGACGAGGCCGCCGCCGTCGTGCTGCGGCAGTGGGGCCTGCCGTCCTGAGGTGGCCCGCTGAGCCGCACGGCCCTCCTGCAGGGGCCCGTCGCCGGCCTGCGAGCGGAGGGGCGCAGGAGGGCCTCCCTCAGAGCAGGGAGCGCAGCCGGAGCATGTCCCGCAGGCCGGCCTCCAGCTTCACCCGCCCCGACGCCCAGGCCGGGCCGAACGACAAGCGCCCGTCGGTCAGCGCGAGGAGGTCGTCACTGGTCATGGTGAGCCGGATGTCGGCCTTCTCCACCGACGAGCCGTCGGACTCGGTCCGCAGCTCGCGCACCGAGCCCCGGGCCAGCCGGCCGCGGACGACCTGCCCGAGGTCGGTCAGCCGGCAGGACAGGCTGCGGTCGAGGCCCTGGGCCGCCGGCTTGGCCGCGAGATCGCCGAGGATGCCCTCGAGGGCGGTCATGCACTGCTCCATCGTCGCCACGCGGGCACGCCTCCATCGCGTTCGGGGACCGGGCGGCCGAACGCTAGCGCCCGTCGCCGGCCCGTGTGCGTCGCCCCCGGCCGGTACCCTCGCGGGCCGGGGGAACAGCACCGGGCCGTGCCCGGACCGCCGGTCCCCGAGGTCCTGCCGGCGCCCGCTCGCGCCGCGCCCGTCCACCCGAGAGGACCGCGATGACCGACCCGTCCCGACCGCGACCGGTCCCGGGGCCGCCCCGGCCCGGCCCGTGGGGCGGTCCGGCGCCGGTCCCCGCCGCAACGGCGTCCCCCGAGGCGGTGCCGGTCGCGGTGCCGGTCGCGGTGCTGGTGGAGGCGCCGGCCGCGGACGAGGGTGCGCCGTTCGCCGACCTCGCCCTGCGACCGGTGGTCGAGCACGTCGCCGTCTTCGAGGCCGAGCACGCCCGGCTGCAGCGCGAGCTCGGCACGATCGACCAGCTCTGATGGTCCGCCGCAGCCGGCTCGACGCGGAGCTCGTGCGACGGGGTCTGGCCCGCTCCCGGGAGCACGCCGTCGCCCTCATCGCCGAGGGCCGGGTCGCCGTCTCCGGGCGGGCCGCCACCAAGCCCGCCACCGGGGTCGACGCCAACACGCCCGTCGTCGTGCGCACCGATCCCGACGAGCCCACCTGGGTCTCCCGCGGGGCCCACAAGCTGCTCGGCGCGCTGGAGGCCTTCCCCGTCCCGGTCGAGGGCCGGCGCGCGCTCGACGCCGGCGCCTCCACCGGCGGCTTCACCGAGGTGCTGCTGCGCCGCGGCGCCCGGGAGGTCGTGGCGGTCGACGTCGGCTACGGGGAACTGGCCTGGTCGCTGCGCACCGACGAGCGGGTGCGGGTCCTGGAGCGCACCAACGTCCGCACGCTCACTCCCGAGCAGGTCGACGGCCCGGTGGACCTCGTCGTCGCCGACCTGTCGTTCATCTCGTTGCGCCTGGTGCTCCCCGCCCTCACCGCCTGCGCCACCCCCGAGGCCGACCTGCTGCCGATGGTCAAGCCACAGTTCGAGGTCGGCCGCGAGCGCCTCGGCGCCGGCGGCGTGGTGCGCGACCCGGCGCACCGGCAGGACGCCGTCCTGACGGTGGCGCGGGCAGCCGCCGAGCTGGGGTGGGGGACGGCGGGCGTCGTCGCCAGCCCGCTGCCCGGGCCGGCCGGCAACGTCGAGTTCTTCCTCTGGCTGCGCCGGGACGCCGCGCCGCCGCGGGAGGACGAGGTGCGCCGCGCCGTGGAGGAGGGCCCGTCGTGACGGGTACCCACCACCCGTCGGCCAGCGAGCACCGCGGCCGCGCCGGCACCCCGCCGGCGAGCACCCCCCGAGGAGGACCAGTGATCGAGCTCGCGAGGTCACCCAGGGACACAGCAGGGCCTGGCACGCGACCGACGAGCGCCAGCGAGGAGGAAGCGTGACAGAGGTCAGCCCCACCGTCTGGGCACCCAGCGGCAGTCGGCACGTGCTGCTCGCCGTGCACACCGGCCGCCAGGACATCGTCGAGCTCGCCCGCAGCTCCGCCGCCCGCCTGGCCAAGGGCGGCATCACCGTGCGGGTGCTGGAGGACGAGGCGGAGGCGCTCGGCATCGAGGGCGCCCAGGTGGTGTCCGCGGACGCCGAGGCCGCGCGTGGCGCGGAGATCGTCATGGTCTTCGGCGGCGACGGCACCTTCCTGCGCGCCGCCGAGCTCGCCCGCTACAGCAACGCCGCGCTCATGGGCGTCAACCTCGGCCGGGTCGGCTTCCTCGCCGAGACCGAGCCCGAGGCGGTCGAGGAGACCCTCACCGCGATCGAGCAGTGCGAGTACTCGGTCGAGAAGCGCCTGGCCATCGAGGTCGACGTCCTCGACGCGACCGGCGCCGTCGTCGGCGGCACCTGGGCGCTCAACGAGGCGTCGGTGGAGAAGTCCGAGCGCTCGCGGGTGCTCGACCTCGTCGTGGCCATCGACGGCCGCCCGCTCACCAGCTTCGGCTGCGACGGCGTCCTCTTCGCCACGCCCACCGGGTCCACGGCCTACGCGTTCTCCGCCGGCGGGCCGGTCGTGTGGCCCGACGTCGAGGCGATGCTGGTCGTCCCGTCCAACGCGCACGCGCTGTTCTCCCGCCCGCTGGTCACCTCACCGGACTCGGTGCTCACCGTGGCCATCCCGGCCGACGGCAACCGCGCCCGCGTGTCCGCCGACGGGCGGCGCGCGCTGGAGGTGCCCGAGGGCGGACGGGTCGACGTCCGCCGGGCCGCCCGGCCGGTGCGCATCGCGCGGGTGCACAAGACCACGTTCGGCGACCGGCTGGTGGCCAAGTTCGGCCTGCCGGTGCGCGGGTTCCGCGACGCCCGCCGGCACGACCCGGGCCACGAGATGGCTCCGGACCGCAACGTGCTGACCCGCGGCTGGGTCCGCGGGGACGGGGAGGAGGGAGGCCGCGGTGGCGGCACGGACGACGACGCGTGAGACCCGGCGGCCGGCCCGCGCGGCGCGGCCGGCCGAGCCGGTCGCCGCTCCCGAGCCGGCCGACGGCGGGACGACGCAGGGCCGGCTGACCGAGCTGCGCATCCGCGGCCTCGGGGCCATCGACGACGTCACCCTCGAGCTCGGTGACGGCCTGACGGTGGTCACCGGGGAGACCGGCGCGGGCAAGACGATGGTCGTCACCGGGCTGACGCTGCTCTTCGGTGGCCGGGCCGACCCCGGCCGCGTGCGCGCCAACGGGCGGGCCGGCGTCGAGGGACGGCTGGCCCTGCCCGCCGACTCCCCGGTGTGGGAGCGGGCGGCCGACGCCGGCGCCGACCCCGACGACGACGGCACGCTGATCCTGGCCCGCACGGTCAGCGCCGAGGGACGGTCGCGCGCCCACCTCGGCGGGCGCAGCGTCCCGGTCGGTGTCGTCGCCGAGCTGGCCGAGGGGTTGCTCGCGGTGCACGGGCAGAGCGACCAGCTGCGGCTGTCCCGCCCGGCCGAGCAGCGCCGGGCACTGGACCGCTACGCGGGCACCGACCACCTGGAGCTGCTGGACCGCTACCGCGAGGCGTACGGCCGGTGGCGGCAGCTGGCCGGCGACCTCGAGCGCCGCCGCAGCCAGGCCCGGGAGCTGGCGCAGGCCGCCGACGTCCTCCGGCACGGGCTGGAGGAGATCGACGCTGTGGGCCCGCAGCCGGGAGAGGACGACGAGCTGGACACCCAGGCGCGGCGGCTCAGCGACGCCGACGCGCTGCGCGCCGCCGCCGACGAGGCCCGCACCGCGCTGGTCGGCGACGTCACCGGCGACCTCGGGAACGACCTGCCGCAGGACGCCAGCGCCGCGCTGGCCATCGCCGAGCGGGCGCTGGCCGCCTCCGACGACCCCACGCTGGTGATGCTGGCCCAGGACCTGAACGACGCGGTCGCGGTCGTCTCCGACGTCGCCGGCCAGCTCGCCAGCTACGTCGCCGACCTCGACGCCGACCCCGCGCGGCTGGCCGAGGTGATGGACCGCCGGGCGGCGATCACCGCACTGGTGCGCAAGTACGCCGACGTCGGCGAGGGGGTGGCCGGCGTCCTGGCCTGGGCGGAGGACGCCCGCCGCCGGCTGGACGAGCTCGACGTCTCCGACGAGGCGCTCGAGGCGCTGGAGGCCGCGCGCGACGCCGCCCGGGCCGAGGTCGACGACCTCGGCGCGCAGGTGTCGGCCGGGCGACGGGCGGCGGCCGACGGTTTCGCCGCCGAGGTGGGCCGGGAGCTGGCCGGGCTGGCCATGAAGAGCGCCCGCGTCTCGTTCTCCATCGAGAGCGACCCGGACGCCCCCGGCCCCGACGGCATCGACGAGGTGGCGCTGCTGATGGCCGCGCACCCCGGCGCCCCGCCGCGGCCGGTGCACAAGGGCGCCTCCGGCGGTGAGCTGTCGCGGGTGATGCTCGCCATCGAGGTGGTGTTCGCCGGGGCCGACCCGGTGCCGGTGATGGTCTTCGACGAGGTCGACGCCGGGGTCGGCGGGCAGGCCGCGGGGGAGATCGGCCGGCGGCTGGCGCGGCTGGCGCGGCGGCACCAGGTCGTCGTCGTCACCCACCTGGCGCAGGTCGCCGCGTTCGCCGACACCCACCTGGTCGTGGACAAGTCCCCGGACACCGGTGCGGGCGTGACCGCCACCGACATCCGGGCGGTCGACGGCGAGGACCGGGTCCGCGAGCTGGCCCGGATGCTCTCCGGGCTCGCCGACAGCGACACCGGTCAGGCGCACGCCCGGGAGCTGCTGGCCGTGGCGGCCACGGCCCGGGCAGCGGCGTGACCAGGTGGAGGGATGGCAGGAGTGACGGCGGAACGAGTGGGGTAGGGCCGGATCGTGCCCCACCGACGTCGCACCGCCGCAGCTGCGCGGCCTCTCGCCCACCGCCCGCTGACCGGCGCCGCCCGGTGAGCTGTTTCTCCTCCGCCGACGAGTCGGCGCACTACGGGTTCAGTGTCTGCATGCTGCTCACGCAGTACCGGGAACAGCTGGGCTGGGCGCGCGAGGGCGTCGTCGAGCTCGGCACCGGTGACGCCACCGCCATCGCCGACGTGGTGGCCGGTCTGCCGGAGCTGCGGCTGCGCAGCTTCGACATCAGCGCTACGTCGGTCGAGCGGGCCCGGGAGAACATCGCCGCCCGCGGGGTCGCCGACCGGTACACCGTGGAGCTCGGCGACTTCTTCGACGGCGCCGACTCCGCAGCCGGGGAAGTGGCGTCCACGGTGATCGCCAACCCGCCCTACATCCCGGCACCGGACCGCGACATCCTCATGCCCGAGCTGTGGGGCGGGGTGTACGGCAACGACCTGGTGCTGCAGCTGCTCAAGGCCGGTTACCGCAACGTCGTCACCGCGGTGCCCAGCTACGCCGACCCGGAGACGACGGTCCGGACGGCGGAGGACCTCGGCTACCGGGTCGCGAACTTCCTCGCGATGGGCCTCGACTACGGCGAGTACAGCAGCGAGCCCAAGGTGCGCGACCACATCCGCCGGTTGGTCGCCGAGGGCCGGGGCTGGGCGGGGGAGGGCGAGTACATGGTCGCCGTCGCGCTGTTCACCCAGGACCCGGACATCCCCGGCGACCGCGCCGGCCAGTTGCTGCGGGCGCTGCAGATCACCACCTGACGCTGCAGATCACCACCTGACGGTTCCGTCCCGGGGCGGCTTCGAGGTGCGTCGCCCCGCGAGGCGGCGTGAGGAGTGGGGCCCGGAGGGTCCGGCGACGAGGGCCGGGCGGGGCTCAGCTCATCTGGGGGACGGCACCTGGCCGCGGTGTCGGCCGGTAGGCCGACGGTGTCAACGCCGCTTGGCGTAGCCGGCGAGGCCGAACTGCAGCAGCGCCAGGCCGCGCTCGCCGCGGGCGCGGAGCTCGGCCGACAGCTCCGGACCGGACACCCCGGCGAGCACCCGGTCGCGAGCCAGCTCCAGCAGCGCGGCGTAGAGGCTGAGCACCGCGTGCGCGGCCAGCCACGGCGCCAGCTCACCGGGCTCCGCCTGCGTCTCCTCGGCGATCAGCTCGGCGAGCGCCGTGGTCAGCTCGCCGATGATCTCGCGCTCGCGCACCTGCAGGGTGCGGCTGCCGCGGATCACCTGCGCCATCTCCGCCACACCGGCCGCGGCCTCGGGCGCGCCCAGCCCGCTCATCGCCCGGACGATGAAGGTGCCGGCCGCCGCGCTCACCGACTCCCCGGCGGGCCGGGTGCGCACCGTCTCGAGCAGCGCCGCGCGCATCGGCGGGTCGGCCTCGAAGACCAGCCCCTCCTTGACCGGGAAGTGGTTGAACACCGTCTTCTCGACCACGCCGGCGCGCTGGGCGATCTCCACGACGCTCACCGCGTCGAAGCCGCGCTCGGCGAACAGCTCGGCGGCGGCCTCGATGATCGTGGCGCGGGTCTGCTGGCGGCGCCGCTCGCGCAGGCCCGGTCCGCGCAGGGCACGCCGGCCGCGGCGTCCGCGAGCGGGCTGCTCCGGCTCGGTCGGCGCGGGGGGAGCGGCCGGGGTGGTGGCTCCGGGCAGCGGGGGCGTCCCGTCGTCGGTCCCGGCCGGCGGCTCGGGCGCGGACAGCTCGTGGACGACCGCGTCGGGCGCCTCCGGCCGGACCTCGTCGTCGGATTCCGTACGACCGACCGCCCGCGCCCCTGGAGTCACCCGGACAACGCTAGACAGCCTGCCTGAGTGCGCCGGAGGGGATCGTCGGCCATTCGGGCCCGGCGTGTCGCCGCCCCGTGGTGTCGGTCACTCTGCGTGACCGAGAAGTCGTCGATGCGCGTCGGAGGACAGCGGTGTCGAGCCTCCGTGGGAGAGTGCAGGCCATGCGCATCGGCTCCCTCCGCCGTGGCCGGGCGCCGGAAGCGGCCCCCGGAGTGACCGGCACCGTGCGGCTGGACCGCCGCACCAAGAACCTCACCAAGCGGCTGCGCCCGGGGGACGTCGCGGTCATCGACCACGTCGACATCGACCGGGTCAGCGCGGACTCCCTGGTCGCGTGCAAGGTCGCCGCGGTGGTCAACGCCGCGCCCAGCACCTCCGGCCGCTACCCGAACCTCGGCCCCGAGATCCTCGTCAACGCCGGCATCCCGCTCGTCGACGGCGTCGGCAAGGACGTGCTCTCGGCGGTCAAGGAGGGGACGGCGGTCCGCGTCGACGGCAACCAGCTGCTGCTGGAGGACGGCACCGTCGTCGCCGAGGGCACCCAGCAGACCGCGGAGTCCGTCGCCGAGGCGATGGCCGAGGCGCGGGCCGGGCTGTCGGTCCAGTTGGAGGCGTTCGCCACCAACACGATGGAGTACATGAAGCGCGAGCGCGCGCTGCTGCTCGACGGCGTCGGCGTCCCCGACGTGGTCACGCCGATCGAGGGCCGGCACGTGCTGGTCGTCGTCCGCGGCTACGACTACAAGGAGGACCTGCAGGCGCTGCGGTCCTACATCCGGGACTACCGCCCGGTGCTGATCGGCGTCGACGGCGGGGCGGACGCGCTCGTCGAGGCCGGATACCGCCCGGACATGATCATCGGTGACATGGACTCGGTGAGCGACGAGGTCCTGAAGAGCGGCGCCGAGGTCGTCGTCCACGCCTACGCGGACGGCCGCGCGCCGGGCCTGGCCCGGGTCCAGGACCTCGGCGTCGAGGCGATCACCTTCCCGGCCGCCGCCACCAGCGAGGACATCGCGATGCTGCTGGCCGACGAGAAGGGCGCCTCGCTGATCGTCGCCGTCGGCACCCACGCCACCCTGGTGGAGTTCCTCGACAAGGGCCGCGGTGGCATGGCCTCCACCTTCCTCACCCGGCTGCGGCTGGGCGGCAAGCTCGTCGACGCCAAGGGCGTGAGCCGGCTCTACCGCAGCCGCATCTCGACGCTGACCCTGGTCGTCCTGGTGCTCGCCGCCTTCATCGCCATCGGGTCGGCCCTCGCCGTCTCCGCGGCCGGCCGCGTCTACCTCGACCTGATGGTCGACCAATGGAACAGCTTCGTGTTCTGGCTGGAGAACCTCCTCTCGTGATCGACTTCCGCTACCACCTGGTCTCGCTGATCGCGGTCTTCCTGGCCGTCGCGCTGGGCATCGTCATCGGCACCACGGCGCTCAACGCGCCGATCCTCGAGGACCTCGAGGGCCAGGTGGCCACGCTCACCGAGGACAAGCGGGACCTGGAGACCCAGACCCGGGAGCTGCAGGCCCAGCTGGACACGAGTGACGCCTTCGAGGAGGCCGTCGCCCCCGCGCTGGTCGCCGGCAGCCTGGCCGGGCGCAGCGTCGTGCTGGTCGCCACCGAGGACGTCGCCGCCGACACGGTCGAGGAGGTCTCCACCCTCGTCGGCCAGGCCGGCGGCACCCTGACCGGCACCATCCGGCTGCAGCCGGAGTACAGCGACCCGGCCACCGCCGCCGAGGTGCAGAGCTACGTGACCGGGCCGGGCCTGCCGACCGGCGTCACGCTGCCCGAGACCGACGACACCGGCCAGCTGGTCGGCTCGCTCCTGGCCCAGGTGCTGATGCGCCCGACGGCGCCCGGCGCCCCCGCCCCGGACACCGCCGCCCTCTCCTCCGTGCTGGCGGGCCTGCGGGCCCTCGACGTCCTGGACGTCGAGTCCAGCTCGGTCACCCCGGCCGACTTCGCGGTGGTGCTGACCGCCGGCGCCCCGGCCGAGGAGGACGGCGAGCAGCGCACCGACGCGCTCGTCGACCTGGCGCTGGCCCTCGACGCCGCCGGCTCGGGCGCCGTCGTCGCGGGGGACGCGGCCTCGGCCGGCGAGACCGGTCTGGTCGGCGTCATCCGGGCCGACCCGGAGAACTCGGTGGCCGTCTCGACCGTGGACAACGTCGACTCGGCGTCCGGCCGGATCAGCACGGTGCTCGCGCTCGGGCGGGAGAGCGCGGGCACCTCGGGTGCCTACGGCACGGGTGAGGACGCCCAGCCGGTCCCGCCGGTCCCCAGCGCGACCCCGTGACCCGCCGGAGCGCCGACGGCGGCGGGCGGCGCCGGGCGCTGCTCGCCCTCGCCGGCGCCGCCGCGGCCCGGCTGGGCCTGGCCGGTGCCGCCGCGCTCGACGCGAGCCCGGCCGGCGCGCCCTGGCGGCGCACCAACCACGCCGGCCGTCCGGTGACCCTGCTCGGCGGCCCGGCCCTGGCGCTGGCCGCGACGGCGTCCGCGGTGGCCGGCGCCCCTGCGGGCGCCCGCGCGGCCGCCGCGCTGGTCGGCAGCGTGTCCGGGCTGGTCGGCGGCTACGACGACCTCGCGGGCGCACGCCCCGAGCAGGCGCGGGACAAGGGGCTGGCCGGGCACCTGCGCGCGCTGCGCGCCGGGCGGGTGTCGGCCGGTGCGGTGAAGGTCGCCGGCATCGGCGCCGCAGCCGCCGCCGCGGCCCTGCTCACGCGGCGGGACCGCGGGCTGGTCGACGCCGTCCTCACCACCGGGCTGGTCGCCGGCACCGCCAACCTGGTCAACCTGCTCGACCTGCGTCCCGGCCGCGCGGCCAAGGCCGCCGCGCTCGCCGCCGCCGCGGGTCTGGGGAGCCCGCCGGGCGCGCTCGTCGCCGGGCCGCTCGGCGCGAGCCTCGCCGTGCTGCCGGCCGACCTGGGCGAGCGGGTCATGCTCGGCGACTGCGGCGCCAACGCCGTCGGCGCCCTCCTCGGGCTGCGGCTGGCCGCGGTGCCGGGGCGCCCGGCGCGGGCCGGGGCCCTCGCGGTGGTCGTCGGGCTCACCCTGGCCAGCGAACGGGTGAGCTTCACGCGGGTCATCGAGGCCACCCCCGTCCTGCGGGAACTGGACCGGCTCGGCCGCCGCCGCGGTGCGTGAGCGAGCTCGCGAGCTCACCAGTGGGTGGAGCGAGCCGGCGCACGTGGCCGACGAGCGCCGGCGAGGAGGTCGCATGAGTCCCCGGCAGGTCGTCCAGGGGGTCGCCGGCGCCGCCGCGCTGATCGCCGTCCTCACCGTGCTGGCCCGGCTGGCCGGGTTCGGCCGCACCCTGGTGTTCACCAACGCCGTCGGCGCCGGCAGCACCGGGGACACCTACCTGGCGGCGAACAGCGTCCCGAACATCGTCTTCGAGGTGGTCGCCGGCGGTGCGCTGGCCAGCCTCGTCGTCCCGATGCTGGCCGGCGGCATCGCCACCGGCGACCGCGAGCAGGTGCGGCGCACCGCCTCGGCGCTGCTCGGCTGGAGCCTGCTGGTGCTCACCCCGCTGGCCGTGCTGCTCGCGGTGTGCGCCGAGCCGGTCGCCCGGCTGCTGCTGGGCTCGCAGGACCCGGGGCAGGTCGACCTCGCCGCCCGCTTCCTCGTCGTCTTCGCCCCCCAGGTCGTGCTGTACGGCATCGGGATCGTGCTCACCGGCGTGCTGCAGGCGCACCGCCGCTTCGCCGCGCCCGCGCTCGCGCCGCTGCTGTCGAGCGTGGTCGTCGCCGGGGCCTACCTGGCCTTCGCCGCGATCGGCGGCAGCCGGACGGCGGAGGGGCTGAGCACCCCCGCGGAGCTGGTGCTGTCGGTCGGGACGACGCTCGGCGTGGCCGCGCTGTCGCTGTCCCTGCTGCTGCCGGTGCGGCGGCTGCGCCTCGGGTTGCGGCCGTCGCTGCGCTTCCCGGTGGGCGCCGCGCCGCGGGTGCGCCGGCTGGCCGTGGCCGGCGTGCTCACCCTCGCCGGGCAGCAGCTGCTGGCCGCGGTGGCGATCCGGCTGGCCAACGCCGGCGCGCCCGACGGCACCCAGGTGGTCTACGCCGCCGGGCTGACGGTGTTCCTCGTGCCGTGGGCCGCGCTAGCGGTGCCGCTGGCGACCTCGGCCTACCCGGGGCTGGCCGAGCGGGCCGAGACCGGCGACGAGGCCGGGTTCCGCCGGGCGCTGGCCCCGGTGACCGCCCTCGTCGTCGTCGCCTCGACCGTCGCCGCGGCGGTGCTGGTCGCGGTCGCCGGGCCGATGGCGGGGGTGTTCCTCGCCGGGGAGCCGGCGGGCGTGGTGGGCGCGCTGCGCGACACGATCGTCGCCTTCGCCCCGGGGCTGCCCGGCTACGGGGTGGTGGCGGTGCTCTCCCGCGCGCTCTACGCCCGCGGCCTGTGGCGGGCGCCGACGGCGTGCGTGCTCGGCGGCTGGCTGCTCGCGGTGGCGGCGAACGTCGTCCTCGCCGCGGTGCTGCCCGCGGCCGACCGCGGCGTCGCCCTGGCCGCCGGGCACAGCGCCGGCGTCACCGTGGCCGGGCTGGCGCTGCTCGCCGTCGTCGCGCGGGTCGTGGGTCCGGCCGGGCTCGCCGGCGTCGTCCGGACCGGGCTGCCCGCGCTGCTCGCCGCCGCGCTCGCCGCCGCCGCGGGGCTGGCCGTCGCCGGCGCGCTCGGCGCCGACCCGGTCCCGCAGGGCCGCCTCGTCGCGACCGTCGGCGCCGGGGCGCTCGCCGCGGCAGCCGCACTGGCCGTCGCCGCGGCGGTCATGATGGGAACCGCGCGGCGTCCGCTGGTGGCGGCGGTGCGCGGGCTGCGTCGGAGCGATCCCCAGGAGGTGCACGGTGGCTGAGCGGCTCCCGCTGCAGGGCCGCCGGGTGGCCGAGGTCCTGGCCACCAGCACCGGTGGGGTGGGCACGCACGTGCGCGCGGTGCTGCCCGCCCTCCTCGCGGCCGGCGCCGACGTGCGGGTGTGCGGGCCCGCCGCGACCGAGCGGCTGTTCGGCTTCACCGCCGCGGGTGCCGCCTTCGCGCCCGTCGAGATCTCCGCGGGCCTCTCCCCGGGAGCCGATGCCCGCGCCGTCGCCGCGCTGCGCCGCGCCACCGCCGCCGCCGACCTGGTGCACGTCCACGGCCTGCGCGCCGGCCTGCTCGCCGCGGCCGCCCGCGGGCGCAGCGGCCGGCCGCTGGTGCTCACGCTGCACAACGCCCTGCCCGAGCGCGGGGGCGCGCTGCGCCGGGTGCTGCGGCTGGCCGAGCGCGCCACGATCCGCGGCGCCGACGTCGTCCTCGCCGCCTCCGGCGACCTCGCCGAGAACGCCTGGCGACAGGGGGCGCGCGACGTGCGGGTCGCGCCCGTCTCCGCCCCGCCGCTGCCGGCCCCGGCCCGGCCGGCCGCCGAGGTGCGCGCCGAGCTCGGGGTCGCCGACGGCCGCCCCCTGGTGGTCGCCGTGGGGCGGCTGCACCCGCAGAAGGGCTACGACGTCCTGCTCGACGCCGCCGCCCGGTGGGCCGCCGGTCCGCGCCCCCCGCTGGTCGCCGTGGCCGGCGACGGACCGCTGCACGACGAGCTGGCCGCCCGCATCGCCGCCGAGCGGCTGCCGGTGGTGCTGCTCGGCCGGCGCGGCGACGTCGCCGACCTGCTGGCCGCCGCCGACCTCGCCGTCCTGCCCTCGCGGTGGGAGGCCCGCTCGCTCACCGCGCAGGAGGCGCTGCGCGCCGGCACCCCGCTGGTGGCCACCCGCACCGGCGGCCTGCCCGAGCTGCTCGGCGACGGCGCGGCCCTGGTGCCGGTCGGCGACGCCGCGGCGCTGGCCGACGCGATCACCGGCCTGCTCGGCGACCCGGCGCGCGCCCGGGCGCTGGCCGAGGCCGGCAGCCGGCAGGCGGCGACCTGGCCCGACGAGGCCGCCACCGCCCGCCAGCTGGTCGCCCTCTACCGCGAGCTGCTCGGCGCACCGCGATGAGCCGGCTCGGGGCGCTGCTGCTCGCCGTCCTCGCGGTCCTGTTGACCGCCGTGCCGGTCCCCGCCGCTCCCGCGGCCGCCGCGCCGGCCGAGGGGGCGAGCGCCGACCGCGTGGTCGTCGTCGGCGTCCCCGGTCTGGTGTGGGACGACGTCGACGCGCAGGCGACGCCGGCGCTGTGGGCGCTGGCGGAGAGGTCGCCGATCGGCGCGGTGTCGGTGCGGGCCGCGCGCGCCACCAGCTGCGTGCTCGACGGCTGGGCGACCCTGGGAGCGGGCAACCGGGCCCGCTTCCCGGCCCCCGACGAGTCGATGCCGCCGGTGCCGCTGCCGACCGTGCCGCTGCCTCCCGAGGCGCCGGCCGATCCGGGTGCCCAGCCGTCGCAGGAGCAGACCCCGCCGGTGCCGCCGGCCAGCCCCGCGCTGTCGCACTGCGGCCTGCAGGAGCGGCTGGCCGCGGCCGGGCTGGCCGATCCGCAGGCCGCCGTCGCCGCGGCCGCCGACGACCCCGCCACGGCCCGCTTCGGCGCCGAGCCCGCGGCGCTGGGGGCGGCGGTCGGCTGCGCCACCGTCGTGGGCCGGGCACCGGCGCTGGCCGTCGCCGCGCCCGGCGTGACCACCGGCCAGCGCGACGAGCTGCCCGCCGACCCCGGCGAGCTGCTGAGCGGCTGCCCGCTGGTGCTGGTCGGCCTCGACGACCTGGTGGACGCCGGGGAGCCGGGGCTCGAGGGCAGCGACACCGGCACCGAGCCGCGGCCCCGCGCCGCCGCGCTCGCCGCCATCGACGCCGCGCTCGGCCGGTTGGTCGAGGCCGTGGCCGCGGCGCCGGGGGAGACGCTGCTGCTGGTCCAGGGCGTCTCCGAGGTCAACGACGGGCGGGCGCAGCTGCACGTCGGCATCGCCTCCGGGCCGGGGTTCGGCGAGCCGCGCTGGCTGACCTCGGCGAGCACCGGGCGGGCGCCGTTCGTGCAGCTGATCGACGTCGCGCCCACCGCCCTCGCCGCCCTGGGCCTGGAGCGGCCTGCGTCGATGAACGGGCAGGCGCTGCAGGCCGACGGCGAGCGGCCGCCGCTCGCCGAGGCGATCGAGGCGCTCGAGCAGGCCAACACCGCCGCCTCCGTCCACTACCGCAGCACGGGCACGTTCTTCTGGGCCCTCGTGCTGCTCGACGCCGCCGTCGTCGGCCTGGGCCTGCTCGCGGCCGGGGGACGGCGCCGCGACCGGGCACCACGCCCGGGCGGGGAGCGGCTGCGTCGCGCGCTGCGCCCGGTGGCCCTCGGGGCCGCCGCGGTGCCGGTCGCCAGCTACCTCGCCGGGCTGCTGCCCTGGGAGCGCGCCGGCGTGCCGCGCCTGGCGCTGGCCGGGAGCGTGCTGCTCGCCGCGCTGGCGGTGCTGGCGATCGCCGCGCTCGGGCCCTGGCGGCGGCGCCCGCTGGGCCCGCCGGTCGTCGTCCTGGCGGTCACGCTGGGCACCCTCGTCGGCGACGTCCTGACCGGGTCCACCCTCGAGCTCAACGGGCTGCTCGGCTACGACCCGATCGTGGCCGGCCGGTTCACCGGCTACGGCAACCTCGGCTTCGGCCTGCTCGCGGTCAGCGCGCTGCTGCTCACCGCCCTCCTCGCCACCGCCGCCGCCCGCCGGGCCCCCGCGGGCCGGGCGCGGGCGGTCACCGCGGCCGTCGTGCTCGGCGCCGGGGCGCTCACGGTGCTGGTCGTCGGGTCGCCGGCGCTGGGCCGCGACTTCGGCGGGGTGCTGGCGGCGCTGCCCGGTTTCCTGCTGCTGGCGATGCTGCTGACCGGCACCCGCGTGACGGTGGCCCGGATGGCGGCGGTGCTGGCGCTGGCCGTGGCGGCGGTCGGCTCGCTGGCCTACGTCGACTGGCTGCGGCCGCCCGCCGAGCGCAGCCACCTGGGCCGCTTCGTCGAGCAGTTGCTCACCGGCGAGGCGTGGACGGTGGTGACCCGCAAGGCGGAGGCCAACCTGGGCATCCTGTTCGGCAGCCCGCTGGCCTGGCTGCTGCCGGGCGCGCTGGTCGCCGCCGTCTGGCTGGTGCGCCCGGCGGCGGGACGGTGGGGGAGGTGGCTGCAGCGCCGGCTGCCGGGGCCGCTGCGCGGGCCCGGGCTGCTGCGCGGCCGCCGCGACCTGCTGCCGCCGGGCGACCGCGCGGTGCTGCGGGCCGGGCTGCTGGCCATCGCGCTCAGCCTGGCGCTGGGAGCGGCGGCCAACGACTCCGGGGTGGCCCTGCCGGCGACGGCGGCGTCCCTGCTGGTGCCGCTGCTGGTGTGGCTCGCGGCGGGTCCGCGGGACCCGGGCGGGGGAGGCGCGACGGGAGCCGACGGCACGGCCGCGGGCCCGGCGGGGGAGGGGGCCGATCGTGTTACGGTGGTCTCCCGTGGATCGACCGCATGGAACGCGTGACCATGACTACGAGCTGCATGACTTCGGGGCGAGGACTCTGCTCCACAACTCCCAGCCGACGAAGTTCGTCTTCGTCACCGGCGGGGTCGTCTCCTCCCTCGGCAAGGGCCTGACGGCCAGCTCCCTCGGGGCGTTGCTGTCCAGCCGAGGCCTGCGGGTCACCATGCAGAAGCTGGACCCCTACCTCAACGTCGACCCCGGGACGATGAACCCGTTCCAGCACGGCGAGGTGTTCGTCACCGAGGACGGCGCCGAGACCGACCTGGACATCGGGCACTACGAGCGGTTCCTCGACACCGACCTCACCGGCCGGTCGAACGTGACCACCGGCCAGGTCTACTCGGACGTGATCGCCAAGGAGCGGCGCGGCGAGTACCTCGGTGACACCGTGCAGGTCATCCCGCACATCACCAACGAGATCAAGTCGCGGATCATGGCCGCGGCCGAGGGTCCCGAGCGGGTGGACGTCGTCATCACCGAGGTCGGCGGCACCGTCGGCGACATCGAGTCGCTGCCCTTCCTGGAGGCCGCCCGCCAGGTGCGCCACGAGATCGGCCGGGACAACTGCTTCTTCCTGCACATCTCGCTGGTGCCCTACATCGCGCCGTCCGGGGAGCTGAAGACCAAGCCGACGCAGCACTCGGTGGCCGCGCTGCGCAACATCGGCATCCAGCCCGACGCGCTGGTGTGCCGCTCGGACCGGGAGATCGGCACCGGCCTCAAGCGCAAGATCAGCCTGATGTGCGACGTCGACGCCGAGGGCGTCATCTCCTGCCCCGACGCGCCGTCGATCTACGACATCCCCAAGGTGCTGCACCGCGAGGGCCTGGACGCCTACGTCGTCCGCCGGCTGGGCCTGCCGTTCCGGGACGTCGACTGGACCGTGTGGGGCGACCTGCTCGACCGGGTCCACGCGCCGAAGCAGACGGTGACGATCGCGCTGGTCGGCAAGTACATCGACCTGCCCGACGCCTACCTGTCGGTCACCGAGGCGCTGCGGGCCGGCGGGTTCGCCCACCGCAGCCGGGTGGAGATCCGCTGGGTGCCCTCCGACGACTGCCAGACCCCGGAGGGCGCCGAGCGCGCGCTGGCCGGTGTCGACGGCATCTGCATCCCGGGCGGGTTCGGCGTGCGCGGCATCGACGGCAAGCTCGGCGCGATCCGGCACGCCCGGGTCAACGGCATCCCGCTGCTGGGCCTGTGCCTGGGCCTGCAGTGCATGGTCATCGAGGCCGCGCGCAACCTGGCCGGGCTGCCCGAGGCCAACTCCGCCGAGTTCGACCCGGACACCCCCGACGCGGTCATCGCGACGATGGCCAGCCAGGTCGACGTCGTCGCGGGCCGGGGGGACATGGGCGGCACGATGCGGCTGGGCAGCTACCCGGCGTCCCTGCAGAAGGGCTCGGTCGTCGCGCAGGCCTACGGCTCCACGGAGATCACCGAGCGGCACCGGCACCGCTACGAGGTGGCCAACGCCTACCGCGACCGGATCGGGGAGGCCGGGCTGGTCTTCTCGGGCACCTCGCCCGACGGCCTGCTGGTCGAGTTCGCCGAGCTGCCGCGCGAGGTCCACCCGTTCTTCGTCGGCACCCAGGCCCACCCGGAGCTCAAGAGCCGCCCGACCCGGCCGCACCCGCTGTTCGCGGCGTTCGTGCAGGCAGCGATCGACTTCTCCGAGTCCGCGCGGCTGCCCGTGCCGCTGGACGAGGACGAGAAGGTCGGGATCTGATGGTGGAGCCCGCCCGGCCGGGGGAGTACGAGGTCCTCGCCACCGAGACCGTGCACGAGGGCCGCATCATCACCCTCGTCCAGGAGACCGTCGCGATGCCCGGCGGCGGGGACAGCGTGCGGGAGATCGTCCGGCACATCGGCGCCGTGTGCGTCGCCGCGGTGGACGACGAGGGACGGGTCGTGATGGTCCGCCAGTACCGGCACCCGGTCCGCGGCTACCTCTGGGAGCTGCCCGCCGGCCTGCGCGACGCCGACGGCGAGGCCCCGCTGGCCACCGCGAAGCGCGAGCTCGCCGAGGAGGCGGGCCTGGCGGCCGAACGCTGGTCGCTGCTGGCGAACAACTACTCGACGCCGGGCTTCTGCGACGAGCAGATCCTCATCTACCTCGCCGAGGGGCTCTCGGCCGTCGACCGGCCGGAGGGCTTCGTCGTCGAGCACGAGGAGCTCGACATGACCGTGGAGCGGGTGCCGCTGGACGAGGCGGTGCAGCGGGTGTTCTCGGGCGGGATCCGCAACTCCTCGGCGGTCATCGGCGTGCTCGCCGCGGCGCAGGCCCGGGCGACCGCGCCGCGGCTGCGCCCCGCCGACGCCACGTAGGGGGAGGACCCCGTCCTCCCCACCGCTCGCACGCTCGCGGCGGGACCCGGGACGGGGCCGCTGTGGTCCTCTCAGCCGATGGTCACCGGCTGCGACGTGCCCACCTGGACCCAGCGCAGCACGCCGAACGTGTCGGGCACCTCCTCCTCGAGCCAGAACACGTAGGGGACGCCGGACGTCAGCCCGGCGAACGCCACCGTGACCGGCACGCAGTCGGCGGGCTGGGGCGCGATCGACGACGGCGGCTCGGGCTGCAGGCCGGGCACCAGCCGCTGGCTGACCGCCTGCACCCGGTACCGCCGCACCTCGGTGTGCCCGTCGGCCTGCCAGCTCACCGTGGCCGACGCGACGCCGGGCACCACGCCGGGGAGGATCTGCCGGGGATTGGCGTAGCCGCCGCACGACGAGGGCGGCGGGTCGGTGTCGGGCAGAACGCCGTGGGGGACACCGGGGCGCACCCGCACCTCGACCTGCCGGGGACGCGGGACGTCCACTCCGCTCACCGGCGGAACGGCGGCCGGCGCGGCCGGGGGCGGGGCGACGACGGTGACCGGGCGGGGGAGCGCCGCCGCGGGCGCCGGGACCGCGGGCAGCGCCGTCCGGGAGGCGGTCACCGTCGCGGCGACCTCGGTGACCGGCCCGCTGAGCGCGATCAGCCCGACCGCCGCCACCGCGGCGACCGTGCCGGTCCCGCGTCCCCGTCGTCGTGCCCGTCGTGCCACGCGGTACCTCCTGGTGTCCTCCCGGTCATCGGCAGTCCCAGGCGTCACCTCAACCCCAACCGGCGCTCGTCCCGCTCGAGGGTGTCCGCGGGCAGCCCCAGGCGGGCGAGCTCCACGGCGGCCAGCGCGCGGGTCGCGGCCGGGTCGCCGGCGCGCCACGCGTCGGCGGTGCCGGGCGGCAGGTCGGCGAGCCGGCCCAGCGGCGCGGTGGCCAGCGC
This sequence comes from Geodermatophilus siccatus, assembly GCF_900103785.1. GTDB lineage: Bacteria > Actinomycetota > Actinomycetes > Mycobacteriales > Geodermatophilaceae > Geodermatophilus > Geodermatophilus siccatus. The sequence goes on from NZ_FNHE01000019.1 coordinate 23,657, forward strand.
CCGCGCCGCGAGCACCGCGGGGTCGGCGGTGGCCAGCCGCCGGGCCGCGCCGGCCGCCCGCACCCAGCTCAGCCGCCAGGACAGCCAGCGCAGCAGCAGCCAGCCCACCGGGAGGACGACGAGGACGACAGCGAGCACCGCGGCCAGCGTGCCCACGGCGTCCTGCGCGGCCTGCCCCGCGCCGCCGACCGACCCGCCGGCCGAGCCCAGGGCCTCGAACGGCGCGGCCAGCTCGTCGCCGACCACGGGGACGTCCTCGGCGGCCTGCGCGGCCGAGGACATGCTGCCGGCCACCGACGCGCCGAGGTCCTCGACGGCGCGGCCGGGCTCGGCCAGGGCCAGCACCGCGCCGTGCACCGTCCGGGCCAGCAGCACCCAGAGCACCAGCCAGGCCAGCAGCCCGACGTCGGCGGCCAGCTGGCGACCGCGCAGTGCGGGGGACGGGGCGTACAGGGGCACGGGCACTCCTCCTGCCGGACGGGGGACCCGACCACCTTCCGCCCCGGCCGCCCTCCCCGCAGGCGCAGACCCCGGGGGCGCTGGCAGGCTGACCCCGTGCTGACCTCCGACCAGGCCCTGGCCCTCCTCTCCGCCGCCCGGGAGGAGTGCGCCCGGGTCGGCGTGCCCATGTCCTTCGCCGTCATGGACGCCGGCGGCCACCTCGTGGCCCTGCTGCGCACCGACGGCGCACCGTGGATCTCCACCGACGTCGCCCAGGGCAAGGCCTGGACCGCGGCGGCCTACGGCATGCCCAGCGCCGGCCAGAAGGCCAAGATGGACAGCCTGCCGAACTTCTCCACCGCGCTGACCACGATGACCGGGGGCCGCTTCACGCCGCAGCCGGGCGCCGTCCCGGTCTACGCCGACGGGCAGCTGGTCGGGGCGCTCGGCGCCAGCGGCGGCACCGGACAGCAGGACGAGGACGTCTGCAGCGCCGCCGTCACCGCCTGCGGGTTCGCCACCACCGCGGGGTGATCCCCAGGGGTCCTCCACCTGCTTAGACTCCGCGCGAGGCGCGCCCCGATCGGGTGGGCCCACGACGCGGTGCGGCGCCCGTCACCCTCGGGACGTCCCACCGGGACCAGGAGAGCGGACGATGCGGGTCGGGGTTCCCCGAGAGGTCAAGAACCGGGAGTACCGGGTGGCGCTCACCCCTGCGGGGGTGACCGAGCTGGTGCGGGCCGGGCACACGGTGCTCGTCGAGCGGGGCGCGGGGGAGGGCTCGTCCATCCCGGACGGCGACTACACCGGCGCCGGGGCGACGATCGTGGCCGACGCCGACGACGTCTGGGCCGACGCCGACCTGCTGCTCAAGGTCAAGGAGCCGGTCGCCGAGGAGTACTCCCGGCTCCGCGCCGGGCAGACGCTGTTCACCTACCTGCACCTGGCGGCGTCCAAGGAGTGCACCGACGCGCTGGTCACCTCCGGCACCACCGCGATCGCCTACGAGACGGTGCAGACCGCCGGCGGCGCGCTGCCGCTGCTGGCCCCGATGTCGGAGGTCGCCGGGCGGATGGCGCCGCAGGTCGGCGCGCACAGCCTGGAGCGCGCGCACGGCGGCCGCGGCGTGCTGCTCGGCGGCGTCTCCGGCGTCTACGCGGCCAAGGTGGTCGTCATCGGCGCCGGGGTGTCGGGCATGAACGCCGCCGCGATCGCCCTGGGCATGCAGGCCGAGGTCGTCGTCCTGGACCGGGACATCGACAAGCTGCGCGCCGCCGACCGCATCTACCAGGGGCACCTGCAGACGGTGGCCTCCAACGCCTACGAGGTCGAGCGGGCCGTCCTCGACGCCGACCTGGTCGTCGGGGCGGTGCTGGTGCCCGGCGCGAAGGCGCCCACCCTGGTCAGCAACGAGCTGGTGTCGCGGATGAAGCCCGGGTCGGTGCTCGTGGACATCGCCGTCGACCAGGGCGGCTGCTTCGAAGACACCCGCCCCACCACGCACGACGACCCGACGTTCCGCGTGCACGACTCGGTCTTCTACTGCGTGGCCAACATGCCCGGCGCGGTGCCCAACACCTCGACGCACGCGCTGACCAACGTGACGCTGCCCTACGTCATGGCGCTGGCCAACGAGGGCACCGCGGCCGCCGTCCACTCGGACCCGGCGCTGGCGCACGGCGTCAACGTCGTCTCCGGGCAGGTGGTGCTGCCCGAGGTCGCCGAGGCGCACGGGATGACCGCCGTCCCCCTCGAGGAGGTGCTCCGCTGACGGCCACCGCCACGAGGTCCCCGGTCGAGCGGGTGGTGGCCGGCTACCTCGACCACCTCACCGTCGAGCGCGGGCTGTCGGCCAACACCGTCTCGGCCTACCGCCGCGACCTGCGCCGCTACACCGAGTTCCTCGACGCCGCCGGCGTGCGCGGGCTCGGTGAGGTGGCCGAGTCCGACGTCGCCGGGTTCCTCGCCGCTCTCCGGCAGGGGGACGACGACCACCCGCCGCTGTCGGCCACGTCGGCGGCGCGCGCGGTGGTCGCCGTCCGGGGGCTGCACCGGTTCGCGCTGCTCGACGGGCTGGTGCCCGACGACGTCGCCCACGAGGTGCGCCCGCCGGCGCCCGCGCGGCGGCTGCCCAAGGCGATCCCGGTCGAGTCGGTGGTCGCGCTGATCGAGGCCGCCGCCGCGCTGGAGGGGCCGCGTGGGCTGCGCGACCGGGCGCTGCTCGAGCTGCTGTACGGCACCGGGGCCCGGATCTCCGAGGCGGTCGGGCTGGCCGTCGACGACCTCGACCGCGGCCAGTCGGTGGTGCGGCTGGCCGGCAAGGGCGGCAAGCAGCGGATCGTGCCGGTGGGGTCCTACGCGCTCGCGGCGGTCGAGGACTACCTGGTGCGCGCCCGTCCGGCGCTGGCCGCGGCCGGCCGCACCGGCGTGCGCGGCGGCGCGCTCTTCCTCAACGCGCGGGGCGGCACGCTGTCGCGGCAGAGCGCCTGGGCCATCCTGCGGACGGCGGCGGAGCGGGCCGGCCTCACGGCGGAGGTGTCGCCGCACACGCTGCGGCACTCCTTCGCCACCCACCTGCTCGACGGCGGCGCCGACGTCCGCGTCGTCCAGGAGCTGCTCGGCCACGCCTCGGTGACCACCACGCAGGTCTACACCCTCGTCACCGTCGACCGGCTGCGCGAGGTGTACGCCAGCAGCCACCCGCGGGCGTTCACCTGACAGATGCCCGGGGACTTCCTCGGCGTCTTCTGCCAGCGGTTTCGGCCGGACGCGACGTCTGTGTTGGCATGGGTCGCCAAGTCGACACGACGTGCGGCGTGCCTCCTCGGTCGTTCGTGTCTATCTCCTTACCGTCGGTACATCCCGCGCGGCAGAACGGCTGACCGCACCCGGCGAGAGCCGGAACGGGCACGAGGTGGAGGACACGACAGCGATGGCGATCCGAGGGGACGCGGCCGGCCAGGCCTTCGCGCTCCCGACCGACCCCGAGCCCGAGATGGGTGCCGCGGCCCCGCGGCTGGACCCGGCCCGCGCGCGCATGCGCCGGCTGCCGGACCCCAAGCCCCTGACGCAGCACGGCCCCGCGCGGATCATCGCGATGTGCAACCAGAAGGGCGGCGTCGGCAAGACGACGTCGACCATCAACCTGGGTGCCGCGCTGGTCGAGTACGGCCGCAAGGTGCTGCTCATCGACCTCGACCCGCAGGGTGCGCTGTCGGTGGGCCTCGGCGTCCCGGCGCAGAACCTCGACCGGACGGTCTACAACGCGCTCATGGAGCGGCGCACCTCGCTCAAGGACGTGCGGGTGTCCACCGACATCCCCGGCCTGGACCTGGTGCCCAGCAACATCGACCTGTCGGCCGCCGAGGTGCAGCTGGTCAGCGAGGTGGCGCGCGAGCAGACGCTGCTGCGGGTGCTGGCCGACGTCCGCGACGAGTACGACTACATCCTCATCGACTGCCAGCCCTCGCTGGGCCTGCTGACGGTCAACGCGCTGACCGCCGCGCAGGGCGTGGTCATCCCGCTGGAGTGCGAGTTCTTCTCGCTGCGCGGCGTGGCCCTGCTGGTCGACACCATCGAGAAGGTCAAGGAGCGGCTCAACCCCGAGCTGGAAATCTCCGGGATCCTCGCCACGATGTACGACGCGCGCACCGTGCACTGCCGCGAGGTGTTCAGCCGGGTGGTCGAGGCCTTCGGCGACACGGTGTTCCAGACCGTCATCCAGCGGACCGTGCGCTTCCCGGAGACCACGGTCGCCGGTCAGCCGATCACCACCTGGGCGCCGACGTCCTCGGGCGCGTCGGCCTACCGCGACCTGGCCAAGGAGGTCCTGGCACTGTGAGCGAGCTCGCGAGCTCACCGATGAGCACAGCGCGCCGCGGCACGCAGGCGCCGAGCGCCGGCGAGGTGGCGGCGTGACGCGCCGTCCGACCCTGCCGGGCGCGGCGGAGCTGTTCCGCCGCACCGACGCCGCCCCGGCGCCGGAGGTCACCGAGCTGCCCAGCATCAGTGCCACGGTGAGCTCGCCGGCGCTGCGCGGCGGGGCCGCCCGCCGGGGCGGGGACCCGGCCGAGCCGGCTGCACCGGCCACGCCGCTGACGTTGGTCCCCGGTGGTGCCGACGACGCCGACCCTCTGGCGTCCTTCCGCCAGCCCGCGCCGACCGTGACGCCGGTCCGGCCCACCCGCGGCAAGGCGCAGCGCAGCGAGCGCGTCAAGCACGACGAGAAGATCACCGTCTACATCTCCGCCGAGGAGCTGCTGGCGCTGGAGAGCGCCCGGCTGACGTTGCGCGGCCAGCACGGGGTGGCCGCGGACCGGGGTCGGATCGTCCGCGAGGCGATCAGCGTGCTGCTGGCCGACCTCGCCGAGCGCGGCGAGGACTCGGTCCTGGTCCAGCGGCTGAAGAAGTAGAGGACCGCGGTGTCCGGCACCGTCGGTGACCGCTCCTAAGCTGAACGTGTGACAGCGACGAGCGCGCCGGAGGTCGGCGGTGGGCGGTTCACCGTCCGGCTGACGAACTTCGAGGGCCCGTTCGACCTGCTGCTCCAGCTGATCGGCAAGCACAAGCTCGACATCACCGAGATCGCCCTGTCGCAGGTGACCGACGAGTTCATCGCGCACCTGAACGCGCTCGGCGACGAGCTCGACCTCGACCAGGCCAGCGAGTTCCTCGTCGTCGCCGCCACCCTGCTCGACCTCAAGGCCGCCCGGCTGCTGCCGGCCGCCGAGGTGGAGGACGACGAGGACCTCGAGCTGCTCGAGGCCCGCGACCTGCTCTTCGCCCGGCTGCTGCAGTACCGCGCCTACAAGCAGGCCGCCGCCTTCCTGCGCGAGCGGGAGGCCGACGCCGTCCGCCGGTACCCCCGCGACGTCGCGCTCGAGCCCCGCTTCGCCGACCTGCTGCCCGAGGTCCTGCTCGGCGTCACCCCCGAGCAGTTCGCGGCGCTGGCCACCAGGGCGCTGACCCCGAAGGTGCCGCCGACGGTCGGCGTCTCGCACCTGCACGCACCTCCGGTGAGCGTCTCCGAGCAGCTCCTGCTGGTGCGCAACCAGCTCCTCGAGGCCGGGACGGCGAGCTTCCGGGCGCTGACCGCCGACTGCGAGCACACCCTCGAGGTGGTGGCCCGGTTCCTCGCCCTGCTGGAGCTCTACCGCCAGCAGCGGGTGGTGTTCGAGCAGCTCACCCCGCTCGGTGAGCTGCACGTGCGCTGGGTCGGCGGCGCGGACGCCGGGCCCGACCTCCTCGTCGACGGGGAGTACGCGTGACCGAGCCCGCGAGGTCACGCAGGAGCACAGCACCGCTCGGCACGTGGCCGACGAGCGTCAGCGAGGAGGGCACGTGACGGAGGACCGCCCGCCAATCTCGTGGGACGCGCTGGCCGCCGAGCTGGCCGCCACCCGTGAGGAGGCCGAGCAGCGCGACGGCGCCGACCCCGCCACGTGGGACGCCGTCGCCGCGGAGCTGGCCGCCCGGGTCGCCGAGCGGCCGGCACCCGTGGCCGAGCCCGCCCCGGTCGAGGAACCGGCGCCCCTGGCCCCGCCTGTCGCCGCCGTCCCGCCGCGCGAGCCGGAACACGGACCGGAGCCCGAGGACGCGCCGGAGCCCGACCTCGACCCGGCCGCGCTGCGCGGTGGGCTGGAGGCGCTGCTCTTCGTCGTCGACACCCCGGTCGACGAGGTCACGCTGGCCGGCGCGCTGCGCTGCCCCGTGCCGCGGGTGCGGACCCTGCTGGCCGAGCTCGCCGAGGACTACGACCGCCGCGGCGCCGGCATCACGCTGCGCCGGGTGGGCGAGGGCTGGCGGCTCTACACCCGCGAGGAGCACGCCGGCGTCGTCGAGCGCTACCTCGTCGACGGGCAGCGCAGCCGGCTCACCCAGGCGGCGCTGGAGACCCTCGCGGTCATCGCCTACCGCCAGCCGGTGACCCGCGCGCGGGTGTCGGCGATCCGCGGCGTCGGTGTGGACGGCGTCATGCGCACGCTCATCTCCCGCGGCCTGGTGTCCGAGGTCGGCACCGACCCCGACAGCGGCGGCGGGCTGTACGCGACCACCCCGCTGTTCCTCGAGCGGCTGGGCCTGGAGAGCCTCGACGAGCTGCCCGAGCTGGGGCCGCTGCTGCCCGACCCGTCGGCCGTGCTGGACGAGCACCCCGACGCCTGAGGCAGTCCGGCGCCCATTGCGGGCGTTGCTCGTGGGTTGCCGGCGCTGCAGGACCGGCGATCCACGAGGAACTCCGGCGATCCGGGCACTCTCGCGCGGCCCCCCGCGTCCTCGCGCTGCTGCAACCGCGCGCGAGCAGCAGGAGCGGCGCGGGAGTCGGGCTCAGCGGCCCGGCGCGGCGACCCTGCGGGGCGACGTCCGCCCATCCGGGGACGACGGGACGCCGGGTGGGAGACTGGAGCGGATGGACACCGCCCCGCACGACGACACCACCTCCGGCCCCGGCGAGGGCTGGTCGGAGGACATGGAACTCGCCCCCGTCCACCCCGGTGACCGCGGCCGCGCCCGCAGCGACGCCGCGGCGGAGGGGGAGCGGCTGCAGAAGGTCCTGGCCCGCGCCGGGGTCGGCTCGCGCCGGGTCGTGGAGAACATGGTCGACCAGGGCCGGATCAGCGTGAACGGCACGACGGTCACCGTGCAGGGCATGCGGGTCGACCCGGAGCGGGACAAGATCGCCGTCGACGGCGTCCGCATCGAGCTGCGCGACGACCGGGTCACGTACGCGCTGAACAAGCCCGCCGGCGTCATCACGGCGATGAGCGACGACCGCAACCGCCCGACCGTCGGCGACATGGTCGGCGACCTCGCGCCCGGCCTGGTGCACGTCGGCCGGCTGGACCAGGACACCGAGGGCCTGCTGCTGGTCACCAACGACGGCGAGCTGGCCCACCGGCTGGCGCACCCCTCGTACGAGGTCAAGAAGACCTACCTGGCGCAGGTGTCCGGCTCGATCCCGCGCGACCTGGCCCGCCGGCTGCGCAGCGGCGTGGAGCTCGAGGACGGCCCGGTGAAGGTCGACTCCTTCCGCGTCGTCGACACCCACGCCGGGCAGTCGGTCGTCGAGGTGGTGCTGCACGAGGGGCGCAAGCACATCGTGCGGCGGCTGCTGGCGCACGTCGGGCTGCCGGTGTCCCGGCTGACCCGCACCGCCGTCGGACCGGTCAAGCTCGAGCGCATGCGCAGCGGGTCGATCCGCCGGCTCACCCGCGCCGAGGTCGGCGCCCTCGAGGAGGCCGTGGGTCTCTAGGGGACCCAGCGCACCGGGTCGTCGAGCACGCCGTCCAGCGCCCGCAGCGCCGCACCGGTCGCGCCCGCGGCCGGCGTACCGGGAACGGCCTCGACCACCGGACGGCGCCACCGCGCCGAGAGCACCCGCCGGCCCAGCAGCTCCTCCAGCCGCGGGCGCAGCGGCTCGGCCAGCGCGGCCAGGTGCCCCCCGAGGACGACGGCCGGCAGGTCGAGCACGTTGAGCACGCCGGCCAGCGCCACGCCGAGCGCGCCGGCCGCGGCGTCGAGTGCGCGCTGCACGTCGGCGTCCCCGGCGCGGGCGACGACCTCCGCCGGCGGCGTGCCCCGCGGCAGCCCGGCGGCGGCGAGCAGCGCGTGCCGCCCGGCGTACTGCTCCAGGCAGCCGGTCGAGCCGCAACGGCACGTCGGCCCGTCGGGGTCCACGCAGACGTGCCCCACCTCGCCGGCCCAGCCGGCGCTGCCGGTCAGCACCCGCCCGCCGAGGACGGCGGCGCCGCCGATGCCGATCTGCCCGGAGACGTAGAGGAAGTCGCGCAGCGGGCCAGGCCGCCCGGGGGCGGCCTCGGCCACGGTGCGCGCGGCCAGGTCGGCCTCGTTGCCCAGCACCGGACGCAGCCCGCCGGGCAGGTGCGCGGCCAGCAGGTCGACGGCGGGGACGTCGGACCAGCCGAGGTTCGGCGCGCGCAGCAGCACCTCGCCGTCCACCAGTCCGGGCAGCGCCAGCCCGGCCCCCGCCAGCCGCAGCTCCCCGGCGGGACCGTCCAGCAGCGCCGTGGTCAGCCCGCCCAGCCGGGCCAGCGTGCGCGCCGGGTCGCTGCCCACCAGGTCGGCGTCCTCCACGTGCTCGGCGACGGCCCGGCCGCGCAGGTCGAGCACCCGCGCGGCCAGCAGCCCGGCGTCGACCTGCAGACCCAGCGCGCCGATCCGGGCGCCCGGCAGCAGCGGGGTCGCGGGGCGGCCGCGCCGTGGGGGCGCCAGCCGCTCGCCCTCGTCGAGCAGCCCGCCGGCGACGAGCTCGTCGACCAGGCGGGCGGCGGTCGCCCGCGTCGTCCCGGTGCGGGCGGCGACGTCAGCACGGGACAGCGGCCCATCCGCGGCACACACGGTGCGCAGCACGAGGGCGAGGTTGGAGCTGCGCAGCGTCGACTGCCGCGCCCCGGTCTGCTCCGTCGTCCGCACCCCTTGAGGTTAGCCGCCCGACTGCTTTATGTTCTACGGCAGAACAAATCCGATCGAGGGAGATGGCATGAGCTCGCTGCAGCCCACCAAGGACGACCGGTTCACCTTCGGCCTCTGGACGGTCGGCTGGCCGGCCCGCGACCCGTTCGGCGACGCCACCCGCCCCGCCGTGGACGTGGTGGAGAGCGTGCACCGGCTGGCCGAGCTCGGCGCCTACGGCGTCACCTTCCACGACGACGACGTGATCCCCTTCGGCAGCGACACCGCCGCGCGGGACAGGCACATCAAGCGCTTCCGCGCCGCTGTGGACGAGACCGGCCTGGTCGTGCCGATGGTGACGACCAACCTGTTCACCCACCCGGTGTTCAAGGAGGGTGGGCTCACCGCCAACGACCGCGAGGTCCGCCGCTTCGCGATGCGCAAGGTCATGCGCAACATGGACCTGGCCGCGGAGCTGGGCGCGCAGACCTACGTGCTGTGGGGCGGCCGCGAGGGCACCGAGGTCGACATCGCCAAGGACCTGATCGCCGCGCTGGACCGCTACGCCGAGGCCATCGACACCCTCGCGGCCTACTCCGAGGCCCGCGGCTACGGCCTGCGCTTCGCCCTGGAGCCCAAGCCCAACGAGCCGCGCGGCGACATCTTCCTGCCCACCATCGGGCACGCCATCGCCTTCATCGACAAGCTCGAGCACGCCCACCTGGTCGGGATCAACCCCGAGGTCGGCCACGAGCAGATGTCGAACCTGAACTACACCCACGGCATCGCCGAGGCGATCTGGCTGGGCAAGCTCTTCCACATCGACCTCAACGGCCAGCACGGGCCCAAGTTCGACCAGGACCTGGTGTTCGGCCACGGCGACCTGCTGCAGGCGTTCAGCACCGTGGACCTGCTGGAGAACGGCGGCCCGCAGGGCGGCCGCGCCTACGACGGTCCCCGGCACTTCGACTACAAGCCGATGCGCACGGAGGACATGGACGGCGTCTGGCGGTCGGCTGCGGCCAACATGCGGACCTACCTGCTGCTCAAGGAGCGGGCCGCGGCCTTCCGCGCCGACCCGGAGGTGCAGGAGGCGCTGGCTGCCGCGCGGGTGCCCGAGCTGCGCCGACCGACGCTGGCCGAGGGTGAGACGTTCGAGGACCTGCTGGCCGACCGCTCGGCGTTCGAGGACTTCGACGCCGAGACCGTCGCGCAGCGCGGTGCCGGCGTGGTCCGCCTCGACCAGCTGATGCTCGAGCACGTGCTCGGCGCCCGCTGAGTCCGGTAGGCACTCCGTCATGACGCTGGTGGCCGGGGTCGACTCGTCGACCCAGTCGTGCAAGGTCGTGGTCCGGGACGCCGAGACGGGCGCCCTCGTGCGGGAGGGCCGGGCGCCGCACCCCGACGGCACGGAGGTCGACCCGGCCGCCTGGCGGACCGCGCTGCAGGCGGCGATCGAGGGGGCCGGCGGCCTCGGCGACGTCGCCGCCGTCGCGGTCGGCGGGCAGCAGCACGGGATGGTCTGCCTCGACGAGGACGGCGCGGTGGTCCGCCCGGCGCTGCTGTGGAACGACACCCGCTCGGCCGGTGCCGCGCGGGAGCTCACCGCGGAGCTGGGCGGCGGGCAGGCGTGGGCCGACGCCGTCGGCCTGGTGCCGGTCGCGTCGTTCACGGTCACCAAGCTGCGCTGGCTGGCGCAGCACGAGCCGGGGAACGCCGCGCGCACGGCGGCGGTGTGCCTGCCGCACGACTGGCTGACCTGGGAGCTGGCGGGGGCGCCCGGCGTGGACGCCCTCGTCACCGACCGCGGGGACGCCAGCGGCACCGGCTACTGGTCGCCCCTCACCGGCGAGTACCGCCTCGACCTGCTCGAGCGGGCCTTCGGCCGCACCCCCGTCGTCCCGCGCGTGCTCGGCCCGGCCGAGCCGGCCGGCACGGTCGCCGCCGGTGACCTGGTCGCCGACGGGGGAGCGGTGCTCGGGCCGGGCACGGGGGACAACGCCGCCGCGGCCCTCGGCCTGGCCGCCGAGCCCGGCGACGTGGTCGTCTCCGTCGGCACCTCGGGGGTGGTCTCCATCGTCTCGACCACGCCGATGACCGACCCGACCGGCACCGTCGCCGGGTTCGCCGACGCCACCGGGTACTTCCTCCCGCTGGTCACCACCCTGAACGCCGCCCGGGTGCTGGACGCGACGGCCCGGCTGCTCGGGGTCGACCACGCGGAGCTGTCCCGGCTGGCGCTGTCCGCGCCGCCCGGGGCCGGCGGCCTGGTGCTCGTGCCCTACCTGGAGGGTGAGCGGACACCGAACAAGCCCCACGCCACGGGGGCGCTGCACGGCCTCACCCTGGCCACCGCCGAGCCGGCGCACCTGGCCCGGGCCGCCGTCGAGGGCCTGCTGTGCGGGCTCGCCGACGGGCTCGCGGCCGTGGCCGCCGGGGGGACGCCGGTGCGGCGGGTGTTCCTCGTCGGCGGCGGCGCCCGCTCCGAGGCGGTCCGCCGGATCGCCCCCGCCGTCCTCGGGGTGCCGGTGCTGGTCCCGCCGCCGGGGGAGTACGTGGCCGACGGCGCGGCCCGGCAGGCCGCCTGGGTGCTCGCCGGCAGCGACACTCCGCCGGTCTGGCCGAGCGCCGCCACCGAGGTCCACGAGGCCGACCCCGTGCCCGCCGTCCGCGAGCGCTACGCCGAGGTCCGCGACCTCACCGCCGAGCGGCTCGGCTGACGCCGACGTCCTCGACCGACCCGGGACGGCGGAGGACGGTCCGGAGGGGGTACCTAGACTCGACCGAGGGGCACGGCGACCCGTCGCCCCGCACCGATCGAGGAGAGTGGTAGTGGCCGTCCGAGCCATCCGGGGCGCGACGCAGGTGGACGCCGACGAGCGGGAGCTGGTCCTCGACGCGACCCGCGAGCTGGTCACCGCGGTCATGGAGCGCAACCAGCTGCAGCACGACGACGTCATCAGCATCCTGTTCACCGCCACCCCCGACCTCGTCTCGGAGTTCCCGGCGCTGGCCGCCCGCGAGCTCGGCTTCGGTGACGTGCCGCTGATGTGCGCCACCGAGATCGGCGTGCCGCACGCGCTGCCGCGGGTGCTGCGGCTGATGGCCCACGTGGAGACCGACCGGCCGCGCGCCGAGGTGCAGCACGTGTACCTGCGCGGGGCCGTGGCGCTGCGGCGGGACATCGCCCAGTGAGCGCGGACTTCACCGGCCAGGTCGCGCTGGACGGGCCGTCGGGGACGGGCAAGTCGAGCGTCGCGCGCGCGGTCGCCGCGCGGCTGGGCGCGGCCTACCTGGACACCGGCGCGATGTACCGCGCCGCCACCGTCGCCGTCCTCGACGCCGGCGTGGACCCGGAGGACGCCGAGGCCGTGGCCGCCGCCGTCGCCGCGGCCGCGGTCGAGGTCGGGACGGCGGCCGACACCGAGCTGGTGCAGGTCGACGGCGTGGACGTCGCCGTGCGCATCCGCGGCCCGGAGGTCACCCGCGCGGTGTCGGCGGTCTCGGCGGTGCCCGCGGTGCGCCGCCGGCTGGTCGACCAGCAGCGTGCGCTGGTGGCGGCGGCCGACGCGGTCGTCGTCGAGGGCCGCGACATCGGCACCGTCGTCCTGCCCGACGCGACCCTGAAGGTCTACCTGACCGCCGCGCCCGAGGCCCGCGCCCAGCGACGGGCCGCCCAGCTCGGCCTCACCACGCCCGACGAGATCGCCGAGCTCGCCGCCGACCTGCGCCGCCGCGACGAGTACGACAGCAGCCGCGCCGACAGCCCGCTGCGCCCGGCCGAGGACGCCGTCGTCGTCGACAGCACGCACCTGGACCGCGAGGGCGTCGTCGACCGGGTGGTGGAGCTCGCGCTCTCGACGGTGGGGGTCGCGCGATGACCGAGCAGACCGGTCCGCTGCCGGTCGTCGCGATCGTCGGCCGGCCGAACGTCGGCAAGTCCACGCTGGTCAACCGGTTCCTGGGCCGCCGCGCCGCCGTCGTGCAGGACACCCCGGGCGTCACCCGCGACCGCATCGCCTACGAGGCGCTGTGGAACGGCAAGCGCTTCACCGTCGTCGACACCGGCGGCTGGGACCCCAAGGCCAGCGGGCTGGGCGCGTCGATCACCCGCCAGGCCGAGTACGCGATGAAGACCGCCGACGTCATCGTCTTCGTCGTCGACAGCCAGGTGGGCGCCACCGACACCGACCTGGCCGCCGCGCGGATCCTGCGCCGCAGCGACCGGCCGGTGGTCCTGGTGGCCAACAAGGTCGACGACGAGCGCAGCGAGGCAGGCGCCGCGGAGCTGTGGTCGCTCGGCCTGGGCGAGCCCCAGCCGGTCAGCGCCCTGCACGGCCGGGCCAGCGGCGACCTGCTCGACCTCGTGCTCGACGCGCTGCCCGAGGCCCCGCGGGAGCAGGAGGAGGAGGAGGGCCCGCGCCGGGTGGCGCTGGTCGGCCGCCCCAACGTCGGCAAGTCCAGCCTGCTCAACCGGCTGGCGCGCGACGAGCGCTCGGTCGTGGACTCGGTCGCCGGCACCACCGTCGACCCGGTCGACTCGATCGTCACCCTCGGCGGCGAGGAGTGGCGGTTCGTCGACACCGCGGGCCTGCGCCGCAAGGTCAACACCGCCAGCGGCATGGAGTACTACGCCAGCCTGCGCACCGAGGCCGCCATCCAGGCCGCCGAGGTCGCCGTCGTCCTGCTGGCCGCCGACGAGGTGGTCAGCGAGCAGGACCAGCGGGTCATCACCCAGGTGATCGAGGCCGGCCGCGCGCTGGTCATCGCCTTCAACAAGTGGGACGTCCTCGACGAGGACCGCCGCCTGCAGCTGGAGCGGGAGGTCGAGCGCGACCTGGCCCGGGTGAGGTGGGCGTCGCGGGTGAACGTCTCGGCGAAGACCGGCCGCGGCGTGGACAAGCTCGCCCAGCACCTGCGCCAGGCGCTGGACTCCTGGGAGACCCGGGTGCCGACGGCGGAGCTGAACACCTACGTCCGCGCGCTGGTGCAGGAGACCCCGCCACCGGCCCGTGGTGGCCGCGCCCCGAAGATCAAGTACGTCACGCAGGCCGACGTCCGCCCGCCGCGGTTCGTCGTCTTCTCCACCGGGTTCCTCGAGGCCGGCTACCGGCGGTTCCTGGAGCGCAAGCTGCGCGAGCGCTTCGGCTTCCACGGGACGCCCATCGAGATCTCGGTCCGGGTCCGCGAGGGCCGCGAGCGGCCGCGCGGCTGACCAGCGGCCGGGCGGGCTCCGCCCGGCCGGAGCCGGGCGCCCGCTGGGGGTGCCACGCGGCCGGTCGCGTGCGAGTCTGTGGCCCCGGTCGCCGGTGCCGAGGCGTCAGCCCCGCGCCTCCCCCCTTCCCGGTCCCGGACCGAGGTGGTGCGCGTGGACGTCGTGGAGCTCTCGCGGTTCCAGTTCGCCTCGACCAGCATCTTCCACTTCTTCTTCGTCTCGCTCACCGTGGGGCTGGCGTTCCTGATCGCGGTGATGGAGACGATCGCCTTCGTCCGCGAGGACCGGCGCGAGCTCTACGGGAAGATGACGAACTTCTTCGGTCACCTCTTCCTCATCAACTTCGCCGTGGGCGTGGTCACCGGGATCGTCCAGGAGTTCCAGTTCGGGATGAACTGGAGCGAGTACTCCGACTTCGTCGGCAACATCTTCGGCGTCCCGCTGGCGCTCGAGGTGCTGATGGCGTTCTTCCTCGAGAGCACCTTCATCGGGCTGTGGTGGTTCGGCAAGGACCGGCTCAAGCCGTGGATGCGGCTGGCCAGCATCTGGCTGGTCGCGATCGGCACGCAGATCAGCGCGTTCTGGATCGTGCTGGCCAACGCCTGGATGCACCACCCGGTCGGCTACGAGGTGGTCGACGGCCAGGCGCGGCTCACCTCCTTCTCCGAGGTCGTCTTCAACTACAAGGCCTGGCTCTACTTCGCGCACGTGCAGGGCAGCGCCTGGGTCGTCGCCGCCTTCTTCGTGCTCGGCATCAGCGCCTTCCACCTGCTGCGCCGGCAGGACACCGACGTCTACTCCCGGTCGCTGCGGCTCGGGCTGGTCTTCGCCGCCATCGGCACCGTGTTCTCGATCGTCAGCGGGCACACCGAGGCCCAGGTCGCGCGCGAGGACCAGCCGATGAAGTTCGCGGCCATGGAGGCCCAGTGGGAGACCTCCGACTCGCCGGCCCCGTGGTCGCTGGTGGCGGTCATCGACCAGGAGGGGCAGCAGAACACGTTCAACGTGGAGATCCCGTTCGTCGGGTCGGTGCTGGCCTACAACAGCCTGGAGGGCCGCTACGAGGGGCTCATCCCGCTCAACGAGGAGTACCAGGAGCTCTACGGCGAGGGCGACTACATCCCGCCGGTCGCGTGGGTGTACTGGTCCTTCCGGATCATGGTGGCCATCGGCTCGCTGCTGCTGGCGACGGCGTTCCTGGGGTTGTTCCTCTGGTGGCGGCGACGGCAGCGACTGGACACCACCCGCTGGTTCCTGCGGGCGCTGGTGCTGTTCATCCCGCTGCCCTGGATCGCCAACTTCACCGGCTGGATGGTCACCGAGATGGGCCGCCAGCCGTTCATGGTCTACGGCCTGCTCACCGTCCAGGAGGGGGTGAGCCCCAACTCCGCCGGCGAGGTGCTCGCGGGGCTGATCGGGCTGTGGGCGGTGTACCTGGCGCTCATCGGGCTGGACGTCTACCTGCTGACGGTGACCGCGCGGGCCGGCATCCACCGCAAGCCCGAGGCCCAGCTGGTCGCCGCCCCGGCGCCGGACTACGAGGGCGTCGGGTTCCAGGGGTACGAGAAGAGGGACTGACGGTGGACCTGGTCACGCTGTGGTTCTGGCTCATCGCGCTGGCCTTCACCCTCTACTTCTTCCTGGAGGGCTTCGACTTCGGCGTCGACATCCTGCGGCCGACGCTGGCGCGGACCGAGGCGGAGGAGCGGGCGCTCACCGGCACCATCGGGCCGTTCTGGGACGGCAACGAGGTCTGGGTGATCGCCGCGGCCGGGCTGATGTTCTCGACCTTCCCGGTCTGGTACGGCGCGGTGTTCAGCGGCATGTACCCGCTTTTCGTGCTCATCCTGCTGGCCCTGCTGCTGCGCGGGGTCTCCTTCGAGTACCGCAACCAGGTCGACAGCGAGCGGTGGCGCTCCTTCTGGGACTGGATGTCCTTCGGCGGCAGCGTCGTCCCGTCGTTCCTGTGGGGCGTGATCATGGCCAAGATCATCGAGGGGCTGCCGGTGAACGCCGAGGGGCGGGTGCAGGGCGGCTTCGCCGAGATGTTCACGCCGTTCTCGATCGTCGGCGGCGTCACCACGCTGCTGCTGTTCATGCTCCACGGCGCCAACTTCCTGCTGCTGCGCCTGCACAAGGACACCGTCCTCTACGACCGGGCGCGCACGGCGGCGCTGCGGTGGGGAGCGCTGGCGACGGTGGCGATCGTGGCGTTCGTCGTCATGGGCTACGTGACCGAGGACCTGTTCGAGGACTTCGGGTTCGCGTCCTGGGTGTTCCCGGTCGCGGCCTTCCTGACGCTGGCCAGCATCTGGCTGGCGCTGTCGCGCCGCCGGGACACCCTGGCGTTCACCATGAGCGGCCTGACCGTCCTGTTCGCCACCGTCACGGTGTTCATCGCGCTGTTCACCCGGGGCGAGGTGCTGCCCTCGACGCTCGACCCGGGCTTCGGCCTCACGCTGCAGGAGACGGCCAGCCAGCACTACACGCTGGTGCTGATGACGTGGGTCGGCGGGATCTTCCTGCCGCTGATCATCGGCTACCAGACCTGGAACTACTACGTCTTCCGGGAGCGGGTCCGCCCCGACGAGGGCGCCCTCACCCACGGGTACTGATGGCTCGCGGCCCCGCAGCCCGCCTGCTGAGCCTGCCCGCCCCCCGGCGGCTGGCGGTCGTCTGCGGGGTGCTCGGGCTGCTGACCTGGGCGCTGCTGGTCGTGCAGTGGGCGCTGGTCGCGGCCTTCGTGACGGCGGTCGTCGAGGACGGCCGGACACCCGGCACCCTGGCCGGGCTGCTGGCCGGGGTCCTGGCGGCCTGGGGCGCCCGCGCCGCCGTGGCCGGCGTGCGCGACCGGGCGGCGGCCCGGACCTCCGCTCGGGTGCGGCGGACGCTGCGGGCCACGCTGCTGCGCAGGCTGCCCGTCCTCGGCCCCGCCGCCGTGGCCGGCGAGCGGGCGGGCGAGCTGGTCACCACGGTCACCGAGGGCGTCGGCAGGCTCGACGGCGTGGTCGGGCGGCTGCTGCCCGGCGCCGTGACCGCGGCCGTCGTCCCGCCGCTGGTGGCCGCGACGGTGCTGGTGCTCGACCCGGCCGCCGGCGCCCTCCTGCTCCTGACCGGCCCGCTGGTGCTGCTGTTCCTGTGGCTGACCGGCACCCTGGCCGCCCGCGCGTCGCGGGCGCAGTGGGAGACGCTGGCCCGGCTCGGCGCCGCGCTGGTCGACACGCTGCGGGTGCTGCCCACGCTGGTGGCCTACGGCCGCGCGCGGGGCAGCGCCCGCTGGCTCGCCGACGTCAGCGAGGCCCACCGGCGGAGCACGCTGCGGCTGCTGCGGACGGCGTTCCTCAACGGCTTCGTGCTGGAGTTCGGCGCGGTGCTGTGCACGGCCCTGGTCGCGGTCACCGTCGGCGTGCGGCTGTTCGAGGGCGAGCTGACCCTGCAGCGCGCCCTGCTCGTGCTGCTCCTGACGCCGGAGTTCTTCGCGCCGCTGCGCGCCCTGGGGGCCGACCGGCACGCCGGCCTCGAGGGGGCGCCGGCCGCCGAGCGGGTGTTCGCGCTGCTGGACGCGCCCGCGCCCCACCGCGGCACCCGGCCGGCGCCGGCGGGGGTGCCCCACGTCGAGCTGCGCGGGGTCACCCTGCGGTACGGCGAGCGGGCCGCCCTCGACGGCGTCCACCTCGACCTGCCGCCGCTGTCCCGGACCGCGCTCGTCGGGCCGAGCGGTGCGGGCAAGAGCAGCCTGGTCCGGCTGCTGCTCGGCTTCGCCGTCCCCGACGAGGGCAGCGTGCTGGTGGGCGGCGTCCGCCTGGCCGAGATCGACCCCGACAGCTGGCGGGCCCGGGTCGCCTACGTGCCCGAGCGCCCGTGGCTGCTGCCGGGCAGCGTCGCGGACAACGTGCGGCTCGGGCGGCCCGGCGCTCCCGACGCCGACGTCGAGGAGGCGCTGGCCCGGGCGGGGCTGCTCGACGTCGTCCGCCGGCTGCCGGAGGGCGTGAGGACACCGCTGGGCGAGGACGCCGCCCGGCTCTCCGGCGGGGAGCGGGTGCGGTTGGCGCTGGCCCGCGCGTTCGTCCGGGACGCGGCGCTGCTCGTGCTCGACGAGCCCACCGGCCAGCTCGACGAGGCCACCGAGGCCGCGGTGCTGGCCGCCCTCGACGAGCTCGCGGCCGGGCGCACCGTCGTCACCGTCACGCACCGGACCGCGCCGCTGGCACTGCACGACCGGGTCGTGGTGATCGAGGACGGCGCGGTGGTCGACGGCGGAGTCCGCGGTGCGGCGGTGCCGCGATGAGGGAGGTCCTCGCGCTGGCCGGGGGCCCGCGGGCGGCGCTCGCCGTCGTCCTGGGGGCGCTGACCGTGCTGTCCGGCGCGGCGCTGCTGGCCACGTCGGGGGCGCTGATCACCGGCGCGGCGCAGCGGCCCTCGACGCTGCTGGTCCTCATGCCGCTCATCACCGGGGTGCGCCTGTTCGGCGTCGCCCGGGCCGCGCTGCGCTACGCCGAGCGGCTGGTCACCCACGACGTCAGCCTGCGGGTGGTCGCGCGGGTGCGCGGCCGGCTGCTCGAGCGGCTGACACCCCTCGCGCCGGCCGCGCTCACCGGCGCCCGGGGCGGCGAGCTGCTGTCCCGGGTGCGCACGGACGTCGACGAGCTGCAGGGCGTCGTCGCGCGGCTGCTGGTGCCCGCGGGGGTCGCCGTGCTCGCCGGCGGGGCGGCGGTGGGGCTGACCGCGCTGGTGTCACCGGCCACGGCCGGCGTCCTGGCCGTCCTCCTGCTGGTGCTGGGGGTGGCCGTCCCGGCCGCCGCGGCCCGCGCCGGACGGCGGGCGGCGGTGGCCGCGGCGCTGGCCGACGCCGACGTCGCGGCCGACACGCTGGACCTGGTCCGCGGCCTGCCCGACCACCTCAGCGGCGACGGCGGGGCCACGGCCCTGCGCGCGCTGGACGAGGCCCTCCTGCGGCAGGAGGAGGCCGAACGGGCCAGGGCGCGGCTCACCGCGGTGACGACCGCGTGCCGGGAGGGCGTGCCGGGCCTGGGGCTCGTGGCGGCGCTCTGGCTGGTCGGGGCCGACGTCGCCGCGGGGACGACCGGCCCGCTGCTCCTCGCGGCCTGCGCACTCGGGGTGCTCGGGGCCTTCGAGGCGGTGGGCGGGCTCGGTGCGGCGTGGAGCGCCGCGGGCGGGGTGCGGGCCGCCGCCGAGCGGGTGCGGGCCCTGGGCGCGCTGCGTCCCGCGGTGACCGACCCGGAGGCGCCGCGGCCGCTGCCCGCCGGGTCCGGGCTGCGCCTCGAGGGCGTCGGCCTGCGCTACCCCGGCGCCGCGGAGGCCGCGGTCGCGGGCCTCGACCTCGCCGTGCCGGACGGCGCCAAGGTGGCGCTGACCGGGCGCAGCGGCGCGGGCAAGAGCAGCGTCCTCGCCCTCGCCCTGCGCGCGCGGGACCCCGACACCGGGCGGGTCACCCTGGGCGGCACCGACCTGCGCGACCTGGCCCTCGACGGCGTCCGGTCCCGGCTGGCCTGGTCGGCCCAGGCACCCCAGGTGCTCGGCGGCACCCTGGCCGGCAACCTCCGCCTCGGCCGGCACGACGCTCCCGACGAGGAGCTGACCGCCGTCCTGGCCGACGTCGGGCTGGCCGGCCTGCTCGCGGACCCCGGGCTGCACGGCTGGCTGGGGGAGGCGGGGGAGCGGCTGTCGGCCGGCGAGCGCGCCCGCGTCTCGCTCGCCCGGGCGCTGCTCAGCCGGGCCGACGTGCTGCTGCTGGACGAGCCGACCGCGCACCTCGACACCGCGCTGTCGGCCCGCGTCCTGGACCGGCTCGCCCGCGACCCCCGCACCGTCCTGCTGGTGACGCACGACACGGCCGCGCTGGACGCCCGGTGGCGGGTGGTCGACCTCGACGCCCCGCACCGATGAGTCCGGCCGTCGACGGCGGTCTCCCTGGCATGACCGCACCGCAGACGCACACCCTGGAGACGCAGGGCGCCGTCCTCACCTACGACGTCCGGCCCGGCTCGTCGGCCTCGGAGCCGCCGCTGCTGCTCATCGGCTCCCCGATGGCCGCCTCGGGCTTCGCCTCGCTGGCCGCGCGCTTCCCCGACCGCACCGTCGTCACCTACGACCCGCGCGGGGCCGACCGCAGCCGGCGCACCGACGGCGCGGTCGAGTCCACGCCCGAGGAGCACGCCGACGACCTGTCCCGGCTCGTCGACGCGCTGGACGCCGGGCCGGTCGACGTGTTCGCCAGCAGTGGGGGAGCGGTGAACGCGCTGGTGCTCGTCGCCCGCCACCCCGAGCAGGTGCGCACCCTGGTGGCGCACGAGCCGCCCGCGGTGCAGCTGCTGCCCGACCGCGAGCCCGCGCTGGCCGCGAACCGGCACGTGCACGACACGTACGTGCGCGCCGGGTTCGGCGCCGGGATGGCGGAGTTCATCCGGCTGGTCATGCACTCGGGGCCGGTGACCGACGACTACACCGCCCAGCCGGCTCCGGATCCGGCCGCCTTCGGTCTCCCGGCCGAGGACGACGGCTCGCGGGACGACGTGCTCCTCGCGCAGAACCTGCTGACCTGCACCTCGTACGAGCACGACGTCGAGGCGCTGCGCCGCGCGTCCACCCGGATCGTGGCCGCCGTCGGCGTCGGCTCGGCCGGGCAGCTGGCGCACCGGGGCGGTCTCGCCCTGGCCGAGCGGTTGGGGACGGCGGCGGTCGAGTTCCCCGGCGACCACGGCAGCTTCCTCGACGCCGGCTACGGCCCGCCTCACGACGTCGACGCGGTGGCCGAGCGGCTGCGCGCGGTGCTGGCCGGCGACCGGGACCCGGTGGCGGCCGGCAGCTGACCACCGGTCGGGACGCGATCCCGGGTGCGGTAACCTGCTCTACGCAAGCGTCCGGGCGGTGCGAGCCGCCTGGCGCTCGGGCTGTAGCGCAGCTTGGTAGCGCACTTGACTGGGGGTCAAGGGGTCGCAGGTTCAAATCCTGTCAGCCCGACAGTGAAACCGCAGGTGAGAGGCGGGTCGGTCGAGAAGACCGGCCCGCCTCTTTCATGACTACAGCAACGCGTACAGCAACGCGGCCCGAGGGACAGCAACGGTCACCAGCGGAGCGCCTGGTCGAGCCGGTCGGCGGCCTCGCGCCGTTGCGCCAGCCCGACGTGGCCGTAGATGTCGGCGGTGATCGCGTAGGACGAGTGGCCCAGGTGCTCCTGGACGACCTTGGTGTGACTGGCGGCCGCCAGCAGGAAGCTCGCGGCGAAGTGCCGGAGGGTGTGCAGGGTGACGCCGCGCAGGCCGGCTCGCTCCGCGAGGACCTCGAAGCGCCCCAGCACGTTGCGGGGCTCCAGCGGTGTCCCGATCTCGGTGGTGAAGACCAGCCCGTGCTCCTGCCAGGCTCCGGCGGCCGTGCGGTGTTCCTCCAGTTGTCGGGTCCGGTGGGCCCGGAGCGTCTCGATCGCCGAGCGGGGGAGGGGCACGGTCCTGCGGGACTTGTCGGTCTTGGGCTCGTCGAGCTGCAGTCCCAGGGACGTCCGGGAGCGGGTCCAGCGGACCCTCAGCAGCCCGGCGTCGAGGTCGACGTCCGGCCAGTGCAGGGCGGCCAGCGCCTCCCCGCGGCGCATCCCGGTGGCGAGCATCAATCGATCGGAGCAAGGTCTCCGGCCGGTCGCCCCGGATCGCCTCGAGGAGCGCCTGCGCTTGCTTCGCGGTCAGGTGAGGCGCGTCCTTGCGCTCGACGCCGGGCCGTCTCACTGCTGCTGCGGGGTTGCTGCGGATCAGTCCGTCACGCGAGGCGATGTCCAGCGCCGCCCGCAGGACGGTGTAGATGGTCCGGACCGTCGACGGAGACAGGCCGGCGTCCCGTTTGATGGAGACGAGCGCTTCGACATCCGAGGGACGCACGGCCCACGGCTTCGAAGACGAGCCTCTAGTATCCCGTCACAACCGGTCACGGACTCGAGGTCTGAGACCTGTGTGGCCCTTGATCCTGGTTGTTCTCCTCTCGCTCCGGGCCCGCCTTCAAGCGTGGGCGGTCGTCTCAAGCCCGAGAGATCAGGCACCCCCCGGTGGCGGCCGGGACGGTCGCACGAGAGGAGTTTCAGCGCCGAGGACGGTGCTACCGCGAGCCTGCCCGTATCCGGGGCTGGCTCGCCTGAGGATGGTCGCAGCACTCGGTCCTCGACGGAGCGGAGGGCCCAGTCGGTGGATGTAGCACGCGAGGGTGTCCCACGTGACGAAGGCGCCACGGGCCTTACGGAGCACGGTGGAATCCGGTTCGACCTGAGCGGCCCTGAAGCGGAGCCCAGCGCGGCTCAGTCGGGACCATCGGTGCACAGACCCTGCAGTTGGACACGAACTCACAGTTCGCGATTCACGTCAGACGGTGCCAACGAGGACTGCGTTCCCCGGCGGTGTCGCACCGGTCCGGCTGGGTGCCGTCTGCGCTCCTCCGCGTGCACGACCGAGTGGACCCTCGCCCGATGGGCCCTTGCCCCGAGGCCGCTGGGAGAACGCTGGTGGCAGCGCTCGCGGCGCCGACGACGCGGAGGCCCCCGCCGTGTGGACCGGGAGGTCCTCCGCGCCGTCCGGGACGGGCGCCGGGATCAGCCCGGGTCGGTCAGCTGCTCGAGTTGGCGCGCGAGCTCCCGCACGCGGACCCGGAGGGGTTCGCCGTCCCCGGGTGCGGCGGAGGCGGCCCGAGGCGACGGCATCTCGGCCGGGTGACCGTCCCCGGCACCCTCGGCGGCAGCCTCGGTCGCATAGCCCTCTGCCGGTCCCTCGTCCTCGGGCCGGTCCGAGAAGTGCTGGATGGACGGGCTCACCTCGCTGGCGACCGTGAAGACGTCGCCGTCGGGGGTGCAGGCGCGCGGCCGGGCCGCGCTGATGGTGTCCTGGCCCAGCGCGAGCGTGCGGTCGCTCTGGAACCCGGCGATGCAGAACTCGGACCGCAGCGGCGGGGTGCCGTAGTACGGCCCGTTGTCGCCGGGGACGTCGGGGGTGGGGTTCGGCGGGTCCCGGCGGACCGGGTGCGAGTACCCGGCGCAGTGCATCATCTCGTGGATCAGGGTCTGGGCGACCTCGTTGTCGTTCTGCGGGAACAGGTTGGTGAAGTTCACCCAGATCTGGGAGCCGCCGACCTGCGCCGACGCGTTGGCGCTGGGGTCGGTGTTGATGCCGTGCCAGATCTCGCGCCCGTAGGCCGACAGGAGGTTGGCCCGTTCCGATGGCGTGAGGTTCCCGCAGCTCGCGTGCCTGGTCAGCGCGAAGCTGTGTCGCTCGAACAACCGCTGCCGCTGGGCCGCCGTGATGGCCGGGTCGAAGCGGAAGCGGCTGTAGATGTCGGTGACGTAGGCGAAGACGTCACGCCACTGGATGCTCCCCGGCCGGAAGAGGATGGTGCCGTAGACGATCCCCGCCCCGTAGTTCGCCTGGTGGAAGTTCGGGAAGCCCGCGGCGAAGCCGTTGCGCACCGCCCAGTCGTTGGTGGCACGGAAGCGCGCCGGGACGTCCCCGGCCGGCGGGTTACCCAGCTGGGCGGCCGGCACGTCGCGCCACTCGGCGCCGCCCCGGCGGATGAGGATGCTTCCGTAGACCGTGCCCGCTCCGTAGTTGGCCTGGTGGAAGTTCGGGAACCCGCTGACGTAGCCGTTGCGTGCTGCCCAGTCGTTGGTGGCGCGGAACCGGGCGCCGACGTCGTCCGGAGGCGGGTTGCCCAGGTCGGCCGCCCGGATGTCGCGCCACTCCGCCACGTCGCCGCCGAGCAGGAAGGTGCCGCGCACGACGCCCTGGCCGTAGTTCGCCTCGTGGAAGTTGGGGAAGCCGGACAGGAAACGGTGGGCCCACGCGTAGTCGTTGACCTGGCGGAAGCGGAGGGGGACGGTCACGGCGCGATCCCTTCTGGCGACGGCCGACCCGGCGACCGGAGGTCGAGCAGGGCGGGTTCGGCCCGGCCAGGGTCCCGGGCGCTGCATCACCGGGCCGTCACAGCGGCGTCACCGCGCCGCGGCGGACCACCAGGAACCCCGGGACTCCGGCGCCAGCCCTCGCCGCGTCGGTCGGTAGGCGGGAGTCGAATCCGCACGCACACAGGCACCAGAGCCGAAGTCTGGTGTGGCTGCCGTTGCACCACTCCCGCGCGACCGCCGAGTCCACGGAGCCGCGCGACCGCCGAGTCCACGGAGCCGCGCGACCTCGGTCCGGTCAGTCGCGCAACTGCCGGATCGCCGGCGGTGGGACAACGCTCGGCCGCAGCATCTGCCGCTCGGCGACCTTGCACAGCCAGATGGCATCGAGCCGGTCGGTCTTGGGCCGCCCGGGCAGGTGCTCGACGTCGTGCGCGTTGACCAGTCAGGTCTCGAACAGACCTTTGGCCTGCGGCGCTGTCCGGTCGAACATCGCCTGATACGGCAGTAGGTGTCTGTGCCCACTGCGTCCGGCGCAGCCGCGGTCTTGATGCTCGAGCCGTCGGGACGCATCCACACGATGACGTCGAGCGCCCGCAGCGGTGTGTCGGCAAGGTTCAGTCCGTTGGCGTCGCGGAGTGCGGTCAGCCGCTGGGGCAGCGCGCCGCCGTCCTCGGCGAAGCCGGCGTCCAGCAACCGCCACCATCAGTTCAGCTCGCCGAAGGCGCAACGCACGGCCGAGACAGCGACGGTGACGGTGGCCGGGTCGTTCGCGGTCAGCTGGGGGGGGAAACCAGGCGTCGGCTGCTGCCCGGTCGTGTGCCGACAGGAGCGCACGGTCGGCGGCGCGGGCGCGAAGCTCGGCGTCGGCACGCCGGTCTCCTGCCGAGGGTCGCTCGGCTGATCGCAACTCGGCACGCCGGGAGCTCACCGCGCGACCAATTCGTGGTCACGCGGCCCCGGGAGAGGTGCACGAGGGCAGCGGCCTGCCCGTATGGGCCGCCCCGCGTGACCAGTTCATGACTGATGGAGCGGAAGACAGGGGTCTGCAGGGGCCTGGAACGGGCCTTCCGGGCGGTCCTCCAGTAGTCGTCCGGAGGGCCTGACAGGCGGGTTGGACTGCGGTCATGCGTGGAGCGGGTGACGGGAATCGAACCCACATGGCCAGCTTGAAAGGCCAGCTCGACGCCGCCGTTCGCGACACCCAATGCCGGCCGCCGGCCGCGGCGAACACCGCAGCAGCAGGCGGAGCTGGTCGGCGTCGGCCAGTCACGGCTGCGGGTCGTCGGGCCCGGCGACCTGCGCGCGTCCTTCTCCCGTTGCCCGCTGACATCCGTGCCGAGAGGTCTTCCGCAGGTCGGTGATCCGAGCCTTTCCCGGTGGACAGGGGAGCAGTACGGTCCGCGCACCGCGACACAGGGAGGCGACATGGCGGACGCGTTGTGGCGCAGGACTGCGAGCGAGCTCGCGGAGTTGATCCGCAGCGGCCAGGTCTCCTCTGTGGAGGTCGTGGAGGCGCATCTCGAGCGGATCGAGGCGGTCAACCCCGAGCTCAACGCCGTGGTGCTGGTCCTCGCCGACCAGGCGCTGGAGGCGGCCAAGCTCGCCGATCAGCGGAAGGCCACCGGCGACGGCGAGCTCGGGCCGTTGCATGGGGTGCCGGTGACGATCAAGGAGAACATCGACGTCGCGGGGACTCCCACCACCAACGGCGTGGTCGCGCTGCGGGAGGCGGTGGCGCCGGTGGATGCACCGCTCGTGGAGCGGCTGCGTGCCGCAGGAGCGATCGTCATCGGGCGCACGAATCTGCCCGACATGGGCCTGCGCATCTCGACCGACTGCAGCCTGTGGGGTCTGACCCGCAACCCGTGGCACCCGGATCTCACCGCGGGTGGCTCGTCCGGTGGCGAGGCCTCGGCGCTCGCCTCGGGCATGTCCCCGCTCGGCGCCGGCAACGACATCGGCGGGTCGCTGCGTAACCCGGCGCACTGCTGCGGGGTCTCCTCGCTCAAGCCCACGACCGGCCGGGTACCGCACGCCACCGTGATCCCGCCCGAGGACGGGCCGCTGTCGTTCCAGTTGATGGCCGTCAACGGTCCGATGGCCCGCGACATCGCCGACGTGCGCCTGGGCCTGGAGATCATGAACGGGCCGGACCGGCGGGATCCGGCGTCGGTGCCCGCACCGCTCGCCCTCCCCGGCTCCGGTGGCCCGGTGCGGGTGGCGATGCTGCCCGAGCCGCCCGGGGGCAGCACGGACGCCCGCGTGTCCGAGGTCGTCCGGCAGGCCGGCGCGCACCTGGCCGCCGCCGGCTACGAGGTCGCCGAGGTGACCCCGCCGGACTACGAGACCGCCGTCGAGCTGTGGCACTCGTTCCTCTTCACCGAGCTTCGCGCCCTGCAGCCGGTGCTCTCGCAGGTCATGGGGGAGACCGCGCAGCGCTTCCTCACCGCGGTTCTGGACAGCGAGCCGCGCCTGGACCTGGAGGCCTACGTCGACACCTTCGTCCGCCGCCGCCGGCTGGCGCGCGCGTGGGGGGACTTCTTCGTGGAGTACCCGGTGATCCTCTCCCCGGTCTGGACCCGGCCGGCCTTCCGGCACGGATGGGACGCCGAGTCCGAGCAGAACGCGGTCGCCACCATCGAGCTGCTTCGGCCGGTCATGCCGGCCAATCTGCTGGGCCTGCCCGCCGCAGCCACTCCCGGCGGCCTGGTCGACGGCATGCCGATCGGCGTGCAGTGCATGGCCGCACCGTTCCGCGACGACCGCGCCCTCGACGCGGCGGAGGTGATCCAGGCTGCAGTCGGCCGCCTCGTGCCCGTCGATCCCTTCGTCAACGGCGGGTGAGGGGACGGCCATGAGATGGTGACCGGGTCGGCCTCTTCCGTCTCCGGATGCCGGGCGGCGTCGTGCATCAGGATTGGCCACGGCGGGGCGCGGATGGCCGCGAGCGGCAAGTCCAGGCGCGCTGGGCGGCGGTCAGCTGGCGGCTGGCGCTGTGCATGACCCGCCTGGTCACTGCCGATTTCAGCAGCCGCCCGAGCGACCGCCACGATGAGCAGGCCGACGACCATGACACCTGCCATAGAACGTGTAGTCCAGCGTCCGATTGATGACCCTCGGAGTAAGGCGGCCTGGGTGCGGCCTTCGTCGGTCTTCAGTCCTGCGCAGCAGTCGGTGGGTTTCTCCTCCAACTCCCAAGTGAACATCGTGTGTTACTGACTCGTGTCACTCATCATGGTGCTGTTCCTGTTGACGATATGGTGACTTATTCGAACCCTCGGCTCCATGGCTACCAAGACTGAGGTTGTACTGGTCGACGACCTGACCGGCGACCTGGCCACCACCACGGTCAAGTTCGCCCTGAACAAGACCGGATACGAGATCGACCTGTCGGATGAGAATGCCGCTGAGATGCGGCAGGCGCTCTCGCGGTACATCAACGCAGCGCGAAAGGTGTCGGGCATTGGGCGCCGCAGCGCGCAAGCGCCGAAGCCCGCTCACTCGGGCTACGACCCGGCGGCTGTGCGCGCGTGGGCGGCCGGGCAGGGCATCGAGGTCAACGCCCGCGGGCGCATCAGGGCAGCCGTCGTGGAGCAGTTCCGGGCCGCCGGTAACTGAGCTCACTGTGTCCGGTCAGCGGGTGCCGGACTGGTAGGCCGGGTTGACGACGGGCTCCGGCGTCCTCGGCTGCCTCTTGCGAGCCTCGAGTCGCCGGCGGTCATCGGTTGGCCAACTCGAGCAGGACGTCGGCGTGACAGGGCTGGTCGAGCGGGCACCGGCAGGCGAGGTCATGGCCGCGCAGGATCCGGCGGGCCTCAGCGGCGTAGCCGCCGGCGGCCCAGCGGCGGAACGCACACCATCGCGGGCGCGGTGTCCGGGCAGCGGACGACGGGACGCCGTCGCCGTACTCGCCCGACTCGCGGGAGGTGGGCGGCGGCCAGAGGCGGTCCTCGTCCCCGGCGGGCTACATGTAGGTCGCGCCGACGCGATGTGGGTTCTCCACCGGCGGGTCGGGCCACGACCACCGCACCGGGCGGCCCGGGCCGGCCTCGTGACCGGCTCAGCTGGTCCGGCGCGACGTCAGGAGGAACGTGGCATGGAGGAGCACAGGGACGAGCGAGGTGCGCGGACGATCGGCTGGGACGCCGCAGCGTACGTGCGGCTGTCCACACCGCAGCAATCCTGGGCGGAGGAGGTACTGGCCCGGCTGGAGCTGACGGGCGACGAGACGGTCGTCGACCTCGGGTGCGGTGCCGGGCTCATCACCGAACGGCTGGTTGCCCGGGTGCCGCGCGGACGGGTCATCGCCGTCGATGCCTCGCCGGCCATGGCGCGCGCCACGAAGGACCGCCTCGGCGATCGGAGGGAGGTGGTCGTGGCCGACCTGCACCACTTCACCTGGCCGGAGCCGGCCGACGTGCTGTTCTCCACCGCGACGCTGCACTGGGTTCCGGACCACGCGCGCCTGTGGCCGTACCTGCATGGCCTGCTCCGCAGCGGCGGCAAGCTGGCCGTGCAGTACGGCGGTGCCGGCAACATCCCAGGCGTCGAGGAAGCACGTGCAGGATGGACACCACCCGGTCGACCGGGTGCACGCAGCCGCCCCTGGCGTCTTCGGGTCTGCCCATGGTCGGACCCCACTGGCCCGTTCCGAGCGCACAGCGGCGCGTGCGTGGAAGGGTGCCGGCATGCCGGCCGCACTGAGCGTCGTCCGTCTGTCGACCACGCCGATCAAGGGGCTTGCGCTGGACCATCCCTCCTCGATCGAGCTGACGACGCACGGTGCCGTCGGCGACCGGCAGTTCTTCCTGGTCGACGAGGAGGGGCGGCTCCAGAGCTGCACCGCCAACGCCGAGCTGCTGCCCCTGGCGGCGCGGTTCGACCCGGACAGCCGACGCCTCGAGGTCGTCCGCGGCGACGAGGTGCTGTGCGCTGGCACCGTCGACTCCGCCGGCGCCGTCGACGTCGACATGTGGGGCCTGCGCAGCATCGTCGCCGATGTCGTGGCGGGCCCGCAGTGGAGCACCTTCTTCTCCGATCTGCTCGGCAGACGGGTCCGCCTGGTGCGGGCCCGGCAGTCCGCCTACGACGTGCACCCCGCGACGATCCTCGGCAGCAGTTCCGTCGCCGAGCTCGCCCGCCGGTCGGGCCTGGCCTCGGTCGATCCCCGGCGCTTCCGGATGCTGATCGAGTTCTCCGGCGGGACGCCGCACCTGGAGGACTCGTGGGGTGGCACGCTGCTGCGGATCGGCGGCGCGGTGCTGCGGGGCGGTGGCCCGGTGAAGCGCTGTGCGGCGACCACGCGCGACCCTGCTTCCGGTGCTGTCGATCTGCAGACGCTCCGCCTGATCACGGCCTACCGCGGCCGCCGGGAATCCGAGCTCGGAGTCGGAGCGACCTTCGGCCGGTACTGCGAGGTGCTGGAGCCGGGGACCGTCGCGGTCGGTGACTGTCTGCGCGTCGGCTGACCGACCTGGCGAGCCTCCGCCGTCCTCAGCTGCTTCTCGCGGCCTCGAGCCGCCGGCCTGGACGGTGGCCCCGCTCGGCGACGTACCTCACCCACATCCAGCTCGAGGTCGGCGAGCGCGTCCTCGAACACGTACTCGACAGTCAGGCAGGCGGGGACGGGCGGTCGCCCTGTCCGTCACCGGCGACGTCGTGAGGCCGCTGAGGACCATCTTGTGCCTGTCCTGGGACGCCGTCCACCTGCCCCGCCCGTGCATTCCTTACTCGTCCAATACTGCCGTCGACAGCCGTGGTCGACCGAACCCGCCCCTTGATTCACTCCCGCTTTGACCAGCTGGTTCAAGGTCTGCCAGCGTCAGTGGACAAAGCCGAGATCACCTCGCAGGGTTGAGGGCTTGCTCGGCGCTGGCACATGTGGCCACGCTCGCGGCGATTCAGGGGACTGGCTGGAGAAGAACTGGGGAGGCTCCGGCCGCAGGTGTGGAACTCCTCTCAACGCAGCCTGGGCCGGCTGGGGCGGACCACGTCCGTGAAGGACAGGTCGGGGTCGGAGCGACGCTGAGGTG
The DNA here is from genome assembly GCF_900103785.1 of Geodermatophilus siccatus. Classification (GTDB taxonomy): domain Bacteria; phylum Actinomycetota; class Actinomycetes; order Mycobacteriales; family Geodermatophilaceae; genus Geodermatophilus; species Geodermatophilus siccatus. The sequence continues at coordinate 53,643 of NZ_FNHE01000019.1, forward strand.
GACAACACGCCCGAGTGCGGGGGGCATGCGGCAACCGGTACAGCAACGCTCCGAACGGTGGCGCGTCGGGCTGGACGCCGGCGAATGCCACACGCCTCTGACCTGCACTGGTCACACGGTCGCGAACTGCGGCGGACCCTTCGGTGATGTCCCCGGGCGTGGTGTAGCTCGCGGCCGCGGAGAGCTTCTGCGGTCGGACTATGACGCGATCAGGGCCGGCTGCGCCACCTCCTCGGCGGACTGCTTGAGGCGGTTGAGGAGGGCCATGGAGCCCTCGGCGAGGTAGCGGCGGTCGGAGACCTGCCATTCGTCGTGGGCCTCCACCAGCACCGCGCCGGCCAGCCGCATCAGGGCTTCGGGGTTGGGAAAGACCCCGACCACGTCGGTGCGCCGCTTGATCTCCTTGTTCAGCCGTTCCAGCGGATTGGTCGACCAAATCTTCTTCCAGTGCCCGACCGGGAAAGCGGTGAACGCCAGCAGG
>NZ_FNHE01000026.1 GCF_900103785.1 Geodermatophilus siccatus
CTCCTCCTCGGAGATCGCCGGGCCGTCCAGCGCCTGCCCGACGTTGGCGTCGGTGATCGGCTCGCGCTCGACCCGCACCTCCTCGCGGGAGACCGGCACGGTCTCGGTCACGTTCTCGGTGACCACGTACTTGCGCAGCCGGGCCCGGCCGACCTCCTCGGTGCGGGTGCCCACGTTCAGCCGCTCCTCCGAGCGGGTCATCGCGTTGTCCGTGGTGGGACCCGAGACGTCCCGGCCGACGACACCGGGCTCACCGGTGTGGTCGGGGCGCCCGTCCCGGTCGCGGTCGGTCCCGGCCAGACCCGCGGTCCCGGCGGTCCCGGCGGTGCCCGTGGTGCCCACCATGCCGGCGGTCCCGGCGGTGGTCTGCGTCTGGGTGGTGGTCTCGGTGCCCGTGCCCGTGCCCGTGCCCGAGCCGAGGCCGTAGTAGCGGTAGAGCTCCTGCTCCTCCTGCGGCGACAGGTGACCGTCGGTGTCGATCTTCGGCGCGTCCTTGACCTTCGCCTTGTCGTAGGGGAAGCGCAGGGTGTCGCCCGAGAGGTCGGCCTGGGCCAGCGGCACGAAGGTCTCCTTGGTGCCGAACAGGCCGGTGTGCACCGTGGCCCACTCGGGGCGGCCGGTCTCGTCGTCGAGGTAGACCTCGCTGACCTTGCCGATCTTGTCGCCGTCTGCGTCGACCGCGGTGGTGCCGATGACCTGCTGGATCTGCGTCTCGGTGATCATGCTGCTCCTGTCCAGTGTCGAGGGGAGGGCTGCGGGTCCGCAGCGCCGTCCGTTGGCGCACCGTCGTGCAGGCGCTGAGAACTCGTTGCCCGTCGTGCTTACGCCGTAAACACGGACCACTCGGGGAAGGGCGGCACGGTGCCCTGGTCCGGCCCGAGCGGCGTACAACGGGAGGACGGACGGCGACGGGAGGCGGACGTGGCGGACGACGCTGCTCCTCCTGGCGCTGTGCCCACGGACGGGCAGCCGCACACGCGCGCGCTCCGCGCGTCCCCGCCGGGGACGGGCCGGACGCCGCTCGACCGGCGCCGGGTGCTCGCCGCGGCCGTCGAGTTCATCGACGAGCACGGCCTCGAGGCGCTCACCATGCGCCGGATGGGTGCCCACCTGGGCGTCGAGGGGATGGCGCTGTACCGGCACGTCGCCGGCCGGGAGGACCTGCTCGACGGCGTGGTGGAGCTGGTCGTCGACGAGCTCTACGGCGACCCGGAGGTGTACCTGGCGCCGGAGCACGGTTGGCAGGACTACCTGCAGCGGCTGGCGCACGGGGTCCGGCGGATCGCCCTCGACCACCCGGCCCTCTTCCCGCTGATCGCCACCCGGCCGCCGGCCGCACCGTGGGTGCGGCCCCCGCTGCGCAGCCTGCGTTGGCTGGAGTCCTTCCTCGAGGCCCTGACCGGTCACGGGTTCAGCGACGAGGCCGCGGTCGCCGCCTACCGGGCGTACACCAGCTTCCTGCTCGGGCACCTGCTGCTGGAGGTCTCGCAGCGCGGCGTGCCGATCACCGCGCTGGACGACCCGGAGGGCGCCCCGGACGCCGGGGAGCGGTCGCTGGCCGAGTACCCGCTGGTGCGCCGGCTCGCGCCGCTGCTGTCCGAGGACGAGTCCGCCGCCGAGTTCGAGGAGTCGCTGGAGAACCTGCTCGAGCGCCTCCAGCGGGTGCTCCGCGAGTCGCGGCGTCCCGGCTCGACCCCCTGAGCCGGGCGGTCAGCGGGCCGCGGCGTCTTCTCATGCAAACAACAAGATGGCGCACGATCGTCTTGGGACTCTCCCACCGGCCCCCGGGGCATGACCGGCCGGGCGCATGCCGGTGGCCTCCGGCGGGCAGGAGAGTGGCCCGCAGTCCACCGGGAGGTATGCACCGTGAGCCGTTCCATCGCCGACCAGTCGGTCGAGGAGCTCGGGGGGCCGGGCAGCGTCCTGGTCCGCCAGCGTCGTGACCACATCCAGCTGGACCGGCTCCTGCACGAGCTGGACGGCACCACCGGCCGCGAGCAGGAGGAGGTCCTGACCCGCATCGACCGCCTGGTGTTCAGCCACGCCTTCGCCGAGGAGAGCGTGCTCTGGCCGGCGATCCGCCGGGTGCTGCCCGACGGCGAGGAGCTGACCCTGCGCATCGAGGAGGAGCACCAGGAGGTCAACGAGCTGGTCAGCGAGCTCGAGACGCTCGGGCACGACGACCCGCGCCGTGCGCAGCGGCTGTCCCGGCTCGTGGAGGTGCTGAACGAGGACGTCCGCGACGAGGAGGACGTGCTCCTCCCCCGGCTGCAGGAGCGCCTCGACCCGCACGAGCTGCGTGCGCTGGGCCGCCGCTGGGACCTGGTCCGCCGCATCTCGCCGACCCGGCCGCACCCGACGGTGTCCCGCCGTCCGCCGGGCAACGCGCTGTCGGCGCTGCCGCTGACGGTGCTCGACCGCAGCCGGGACGTCGTCGACGCCGTCGTCCGCCGCGTGCCCGCGAGGCTGGCCCCGGTCGGCCAGGTGGTCAGCCGGGGGCTGGCCGGCATCGCCGGCCTGGTCGAGCGCACCCCGCCGGCCCGCCGCGGCGACCGCCCGCCGACCTCGCGCTGAACCAGCACATGACGACGGCCCCCTCCCGGATCGGGAGGGGGCCGTCGTCGTGGATCAGGGGTGTGGCCGTCGGCCACCCTTCAGGGTCCCTCCGCCTGAGCCTGCGAGGCGTGGGGGAAGGGTGGTCCTTAATGCGTGTACCGGTCCTTCGGCTCGGCGCGGGCGTCGAGCTGGATCTCCTTCTCCGCCAGCGGCACGCCCTCCTTGAGCTCCTTGGTGCGCTCGATCTCGGCGTCGAGCTCGATGCCGAACAGCAGCGCCAGGTTGGTCAGCCAGAACCAGACCAGGAAGACGATCACCCCGGCCAGGGCGCCGTAGGTCTTGTTGTAGCTGCCGAAGTTCGCCACGTAGAAGGCGAACAGCGCCGAGGCGCCGGCCCACACCAGCAGCGCGACGGCCGCGCCCGGGCTGGTGAAGCGGAAGCCGCGCAGCTTCACGTTGGGCGTCGAGTAGTAGAGGACGGCGATCATCAGCGCCACGAGCACGACGACGACCGGCCACTTGGCCCAGCTCCACACGGTCACGACGGCGGGGGGCAGACCGATGGCCCCGGCGACGGCGTCGACCACGCGGCCGCTGAGCACCAGCATGGCCACGATCAGTGCGGCGAACAGCACGCCGATCAGGGTGACCAGCAGCTGCAGCGGCTTGAGCTTCCAGACCTTGCGGCCCTCGGGGGTCTCGTAGACCACGTTGGCCGCGCGGGTGAACGCCCCGACGTAGCCCGACGCCGACCAGATCGCGGCGGCGAGACCGAGGACCAGACCGAAGCCCACCGGTGCGGTGTTGCCGGCGAGCTGCTCGACCACCGGGGTCAGGGTGCTGGCCGCCTGCTCCGGCACGACCGCGGTCAGCGCGGTGGTGAGCTCCTGCGGGTTGGTCAGCAGGCCGACGATGGACAGCAGCGCGATCAGCGCGGGGAACAGCGCCAGGGTGCCGTAGTAGGTGAGCGCGGCCGCCCAGTCGGTGAGGTTGTCCTCGCTGAACTCCTTCAGCGTCCGCTTCAGCGTGCCGCCGACCGTGGGCTTCTTGTCGGCGCCCTTGGGGGCGCTGTCGAGCCGGGTGTCGTTGACCTTGGGGTCGTCCGGGGCGGGGTCACCCGCGGTGTTGCCGGAGAAGCGGGTCTCGTTCGCGGCGGTGTTGCTGCCACGCGGACCGGTGGAGCGGGCCATCGTCAGTCCTCCGTCGGATGTGGAGCGATCCGCATCGGAGTTCCCCGGATGATCGTGGTCCATGCCCGCCGCCGGTGTGTCGCGACCGCTCCGTGACCTCAGCGGGCGCCGGGCACCGCGACCGTGCCGGTCCCCTCGGCCGCGCCCCGCCGCCCCCGGCCGGCCACCGTCACGACGGCGACGGCGGCCGCGCTGCCCGCCCCGACGAGGGCGACCGCGGTGAACGACCCCGCCGTGGGGAACCCGGTCGCGGCTCCCGTGCCGGCGGCGAGGACCGCGACCGTCACCGTGCTGCCCACCGCCTGCCCGACCGACCGCGCGATGGAGTTCACCGCGTTGGCGACACCGGTCTCCTCGGGGCGGACGGCGGCCACCACGAGCGCGGGCAGCGCCGCGTAGGCCACGGTCACCCACAGCTGGGTGAGCAGCCCGGCGGCGACCACCTGCGCCGGGGTGTCGCGCAGCACCGCGAACAGCAGGAAGCCGGCCAGCCCGCACACCGCGCCCACGCCCAGCGTGGTCAGCGCGCCGACCCGGGCCACGATCCGCCCGGCGACCGGCCCCAGCAGGACGCCGGCCACCCCGCCGGGGAGCAGGTAGACGACCGCGGCCTCGAGCACCGAGGCGCCGAAGCCGTACCCGGCGGCCTGGGGCGGCGTCTGCACGTACTGCAGGACGACGAGGAAGGAGGCGAACAGCCCCACGCCGGTCAGCAGCCCGGCGAGGTTCGGGACGACGACCCGCGGGTCGGCCAGCAGGCCCGGGCGGACCAGCGGCTGGGTCCGCCGCCGCTGCAGCAGCACCCAGCCGGGGAGGACGAGCGCCGCCCCGGCCAGGCAGCCCAGCGTCCCCGGCGACGTCCACCCCCACGCGTTGCCCTGCGAGACCGGCAGCAGCAGGAGCACCAGCCCCGCGGCCAGCACGGCGGCGCCGGCCCAGTCGACCGAGCCGGACCCGGTGGCCGGGCGGCGGGGGAGGACGACCGCCGTGAGCACCAGGGTGACCAGGCAGACGACCAGCCCGATCCAGAAGGGGCGGTGGTAGTCGCCGCCGTCCCGGGTCAGCACCCCGGCCGCCACCAGGCCCACCACGCCGCCCACCGCGAGCGTGCTGCTCACCACCGACATGGCGACGTCCAGCCGGGCGGCGGGCAGCTCGCGGCGCAGCACGCTGATGGCCAGCGGGAACAGGCCGTAGGAGGCGCCCTGCAGCACCCGGGCCACGAGCAGCAGCGGCAGCGAGGAGGTGACCAGCGCCAGCAGCGTGCCGACCGACATGGCCGCGAGGACGCCGAGCGCCACCGGGCGCTCCCCCCAGGTGTCACCGAGGCGGCCCAGCACCGGCGTGGCGACGGCCGCGGCGAGCAGGTTGGCCGTCAGCACCCAGCCCGCGGCGTTGGCCGAGACCCCGAGCTGCACGCCGATCGCCGGGAGCAGCGGGACGACGAGGCTCTGCATGAGCGACAGCGCGGTCGTCCCGAGGGCCAGGACGGCGACCAGCACCACCGGCCGCGGCGCGCGCTGTTCGTCGTCGGCGGCGCGGGACACCAGGGGATCAGACCACGCCCGGTCTCAGCGGGCGCGCCTGCCCGGGTCCGTGCGTTTGGTCACACCCCATCAGGTGGAGCAGCTGATCGGCGGTTGAGACGGCGATCGGACGGGGTAGTGCCGTTGTGACGACGACGTGCCGCGGGGGCGCCAGCCACCAGCGGTGACTTCTGTGCACAAAGGGGTTTGACTGATGGTGCTGTGGCCGGCCGTTACCCTCCTCGGGTTCCTGGTCCTGACCGCACTGGTGATCGGGCTGGGGACCTCCTCGACGGCGCGCTACGAGCGTGAGCAGCGCGCCGCGCAGGCCGTCCCGGCCCGCGCGGCCACCACCCGGACCGCGACCGGCGAACCGGTGGGTGCCCGCGCCGCCTAGCAGGAGAACCACCCTTCCCCCACGCCTCGTGGAAGGACCCCGTCCTCCTCGCCCCTCGCCGGCTCGCGGCGAGCCTGTGAACGGGGCCAGCGGTGCCTGGACGGGGCCGCCCCTCGCTGAGACCGACCGCGCCCCGCGCCTCCTCCTCGGAGCCGCGGGGCGCGCGTGCGTCGACGGCCGGATCAGAGCCAGGCCTCGTCGGTGTCGAGGACGGTGCGGTCCAGCGACTCCAGCAGGTCGAACTGGGCGCGGGTGCGCGGCAGCTCCCAGCGCCAGAAGTAGCGGGCCGCCGCGCGCTTGCCCTCGTGGAAGGGGTCGGAGGAGCCCTCGCAGGCCAGCGCCTGCTCCAGCCACAGCCAGCCGACCACCAGGTGGCCGGCGGCCTCGAGGTAGACGCTGGCGTTGGCCAGCGTCAGGTCCGGGTCGCCGGTACCCCACAGCGTGGCGGTCACCGCGCCCATCCGGGCCACCGCGGCGTCGAGGTCGGCGGCGAAGCCGGCCCACGGCGTCCCCGCGGCGCGGGCGGTCGTCGCGGTGATCGTCTCCCCGAGCAGTCGCAGCCCGGCGCCGCCCTGGGCGACCACCTTGCGCCCGAGCAGGTCCAGCGCCTGGATGCCGTTGGTGCCCTCGTGGATCGGGTTGAGCCGGTTGTCCCGGTAGAACTGCTCGACGGGGTAGTCGCGGGTGTAGCCGTAGCCGCCGTGCACCTGGATCGCCAGGTCGTCGGCGACCGGGCCCCACTGGGAGGGCCAGGCCTTGGCGATCGGCGTCAGGGTGTCGAGCAGCAGGTGGGCCCGGGCGCGCTCGTCCTCGGTCTCGGCGGTCTGCTCCTCGTCGACCAGCCGGGCGCAGTAGAGGCCGAGCGCCAGCCCGCCCTCGGCGTAGGACTTGGCGGCCAGCAGCATCCGGCGCACGTCGGGGTGCTCGATGATCGGCACCGCCGGCGAGGCAGGGTCCTTGGCGCCGGCCGGGCGGCCCTGGGTGCGGGTGCGGGCGTACTCGAGGGCGTGCAGGTAGCCGGTGTAGCCGAGCACGGTCGCGCCCATCCCGACGCCGATCCGGGCCTCGTTCATCATGTGGAACATGTAGGTGAGGCCGCGGTGCGGCTCGCCCACGAGGTAGCCGACGGCCCCGGGTCGGCCGCCCGGGGTGTGCACGCCCTCGCCGAAGTTCAGCAGCGTGTTCGTGGTCCCCCGATAGCCCATCTTGTGGTTCAGACCGGCCAGGACGACGTCGTTGCGCTCACCGAGGGTCCCGTCCTCGTCGACGAGGAACTTCGGGACGATGAACAGGGAGATTCCCTTCACCCCGGGCGGGCCACCGGGGATCTTGGCCAGGACCAGGTGGACGATGTTCTCGGTCAGCTCGTGGTCGCCGCCGGAGATCCACATCTTGTTGCCGGTCAGCCGGTACGTGCCGTCGTCCTGCGGCACCGCCTTCGTGGTGATGTCGGCCAGCGAGGAGCCGGCCTGCGGCTCCGACAGCGCCATCGTGCCGAACCAGCGGCCCTCGATCTCCGGGCGCACGTAGGTGTCGATCTGCTCCTTGCTGCCGTGCGCGAGCAGCAGCCGGGCGTTCCCCATGGTGAGGAACGGGTAGGCCGACGTCCCGACGTTGGCCGCCTTGAACCAGGCGAAGACCGCCTGGCCGACGACGTGCGGCAGCTGCATGCCGCCGTACTCCTCGTCGAACTCCCCGGCCATCAGCCCGGCCCCGACGAAGACGTCGAGGGCCTGCTTCACCTCGGGGACGAGCACGGCCTTGCCGTCGACCATGTGCGGCTCGTTCTCGTCGGCCTTCCGGTTGTGCGGCGCGAAGTGCTCGGTGGCGATCTGCTCGGCCAGGTCGAGCACCGCGTCGAAGGTCTCGCGGGAGTGCTCGGCGTAGCGCGGGCGCTTCACCAGGTCCTCGACGTCCAGCCACTCGTGGAGCAGGAAGTCCAGGTCGCGGCGGGACAGGATCAACGACGAGCGCACGGCGCCTCCGCAGCGGTTCGGCAGGGACCCGGGTTCCGTCCGCCCGGCACCGCCACAGTAGGACGTCAGGTGGACGGCGGGCCGCGGGCCCGCGGTGGTCGGCCCCGATCCCGCGACGCCCCCGTCGTCGGCAGCCGGAGGGGGTCCTCAGGGACGGTCCCGGTCCGGACGATTGGCCCCGTCGGGGTCCTGGGTAGCCCGCGGCCACCGGACGTCGATGCCCAGGAGGACGCGTCATGGCCGTGCCCAGGTTGCTCGACTCCCTGCGAGGAGCCGCCACGCAGGCAGGAGGGGCGCTGCTCGGCCGCCTCCAGCACGTGCGGCTCCCCGGCCTGGGGCAGTCCTCGGCTCCCGAGGACCCCGAGACCGCCGCCCGCCGCTGGCGCGCGGTCACCGTGCTGTGCTCGCCGGAGCAGGTGGGTGCCGGTGCCGACCTCCCCGCGCCGCTGGCCGCGCTCGGCGACCGCGTCGAGCTGCGCATCACGCCGGCGCCCGGCGACCGCGGCACCGAGCTCGCCGCGCGCTACCGCGACCGGCCGTCGGACGACGAGCTGCGTGCGCTGCGCGCCGCGCTGCGGGAGGCCAAGCAGCTGATCGAGGTGGGCGAGGTGCTGCGGGTCGATCCCGCGCCGCACGGTGTCCGCAAGCCGACGCCGCAGGGCGCGGCGCTGGAGGGCGCGACGGCTCGCGCCGGGGGAGAGGGTGTCCTGTGAGCGGCTGTGTGAGCGTGCCGGCTCCGCCGGCCGGTGGCGAGGAGGCACGGTGAGGGCCGCGACCTGGACCGGGGTCAACGAGGTCTCGGTGGAGACCGTCCCGGACCCGCAGATCCTCAACGACCACGACGTGATCCTGCGGGTGCGGCGGACCACCACCTGCGGCTCGGACCTGCACCTGCTCGGCGGCTACATCCCGTTCATGCGGGCCGGCGACGTGCTCGGCCACGAGTTCATGGGCGAGGTGGTCGAGGTCGGCAGGGGCGTGCGGGACCGGAGGGTGGGCGACCGCGTCGTCGTCAACTCCTTCATCGCCTGCGGCACCTGCTGGTACTGCAAGCAGGAGCTCTACAGCCTCTGCGACAACGGCAACCCGAACCCGGGGATCACCGAGTCGCTGTGGGGCCAGAGCCCGGGCGGCTGCTTCGGCTACTCCCACGCGATGGGCGGCTGGGCCGGCAGCCACGCGGAGTACATCCGGGTCCCCTACGCCGACGTCGGCGCGTTCGTCGTCCCCGAGGGGGTGAGCGACGAGCGGGCGCTGTTCGCCTCCGACGCCGTCTCCACCGGCTGGATGGGCGCCGACCTGGCCGGCACCAGGCCGGGGGACGTCGTCGCCGTCTGGGGCGCCGGCGGCGTCGGCCAGATGGCGGCCCGCGCCGCGATGCTGCTGGGCGCGGAGCGCGTGTACGTCATCGACCGGCTGCCCGAGCGGCTGGCCCAGGTCCGCGAGCACGTCGGCGCCGAGACGATCGACTACTCGCGCACCGACGTCCTGGCCGAGCTGCGCGAGGTCACCGGCGGCCGCGGGCCCGACGTCTGCATCGAGGCGGTCGGCATGGAGGCGCACAGCTCCGGCATCCAGGGTGCCTACGACCAGGTCAAGCAGCAGCTGCGGCTGCAGACCGACCGTCCCTCCGCCGTCCGGGAGGCGATCCTGGCCTGCCGCAAGGGCGGCAGCGTCTTCGTGCTCGGCGTCTTCGCGCTGATGGTGGACAAGTTCCCGCTCGGCGCGATGATGAACAAGGGCCTGACCGTGCGCGGGGCCCAGGTGCACGGGCAGCGCTACATGCCGCGGATCCTCGAGCACATGGCCCGCGGCGAGCTGACCACCGAACACCTGGCCACCCACGTCCTGCCGCTCGAGGAGGCGCCGCGGGGCTACCAGATGTTCAAGGACAAGACCGACGGCTGCGTGCGGGCGGTCTTCACGCCCTGACATCGTCGGCCTACCGGCCGACACCGCGGCCAGGTGCCGTCCCCGATCAGCGTCGAGCCGGACCGCCGACGCTCCTCGGGGGACCCTGCGGGCCCCCGCTCGTCGGCCG
>NZ_FNHE01000021.1 GCF_900103785.1 Geodermatophilus siccatus
ACCCCCACGACGGGCAGGCCGGTGGTCTCGGGCAGGCCCAGGGCCAGGTTGGCGCACTGGATGGCCGCGCCGCCGGTGCCCTTGGTCAGGTTGTCCACCGCCGCCACCACCACCAGCCGCCCGGCGTCCGGGTCCACCGCCAGCTGCAGCGCCACGGTGTTCGCCCCCAGCACCTGCGCCGTGGTCGGCCACTGCCCCTCGGGCAGCAGGTGCACGAACGGCTCGTCGGCGTAGGCCTTCTCGTACGCCGCCCGCGCGGCCGCCTCGTCGACCCCGGCGGCCAGGGGCGCCGAGCAGGTGGCCAGGATGCCCCGGCTCATCGGCACCAGCGTCGGCGTGAAACTCACCGTGACGTCCCGCCCCGCCGCCTGGCTGAGGTTCTGCACCATCTCCGGGGTGTGCCGGTGCACCCCACCCACCCCGTAGGCGCTCACCGCGCCCATCACCTCGCTGCCCAGCAGGTGCGGCTTCGCGGACTTGCCCGCGCCACTGGTGCCGCTCGCCGCGACCACCACCACCTCCGGCTCGACCAGGCCCGCCGCCAGCGCCGGCGCCAGCGCCAGGGTGACCGACGTCGGATAGCAGCCGGGAACGGCGATGCGCTTGGCGCCGGCCAGCTTCCGGCGCTGGCCCGCCAGCTCGGGCAGCCCGTAGGGCCAGGTGCCGGCGTGCTCGCCGCCGTACCAGCGCGCCCAGGCCGCCGGGTCGCCCAGCCGGTGGTCGGCGCCGCAGTCGATCACCAGCGTGTCCTCGGGCAGCCGCGCGGCGACCGCCGCGGACTCCCCGTGCGGCAGCGCCAGCACCACCACGTCGTACCCGGCCAGGTCCTCCGCGCCGCTGGGCCGCACCTCCAGGTCGGCGAACGGCAGCAGGTGCGGCTGCAGCTCTCCCAGCCGCCGCCCGGCACTCGAGTTGGCGTGCACCCCGGCCAGCGCCAGGTTCGGGTGCCCGGCCAGCAGCCGGCACACCTCACCCCCGGCGTACCCGGTGGCGCCGGTGACCCCGACCGTCCACGTCCGCACTCCGCTCACGCTGAGTGACAGTACCTGGGAAGGCGGACCCTGCGCCGTCACGCGAACAGGTGATCCCACTCACCGGCTGCTGCGGCGGAGGCGGGCGACAACCCCTGCTTCGTCGACCATCTGCGCTGTTCAACGTCTCGCCAGGCCGACCGTGCGCACCCGACTCGGCGCCGTGCGACCGGACAGACGCGTTCAGTCCCGACGACGCGCCCATCACGCTGAGTGATGCCTCGATCTCTGCCAGCCGTCGGAGCCGGGGCCCCCCTCGTCACCACTGGGAGGGACCCGCCCCGGGGAGCGACCGCTCCCCGCCGACCGCGCCGGGCCGGCGCGGTCAGGACAGCGCGCCGACCTCGCGCAGCACCTCGAGGACCTCGGGCAGGTCGGCGAACGCCTCCCGGACGTCGTCCGGGGTGGCGATGGAGTGGGCGTTCACCGCCACGTAGTCGGCCAGGGCGGCGTCGAAGGCCTCCTCGCCGACCTGCTGCCGGGCCTCGACCAGGGCGGCGCCGCCGAGGGTGTAGACGGTGTCGTAGTAGGCGCTGTTGGGCCGCCGGAACTCCGCCGCCCAGTACGCCATGGAGCCGCCCACCGGCGGGGAGTCCTCCGCGGCGAGGTGGGCGAAGGGCTGCTCGTCGCCGTCGGCCACCGTCTGGGCGAACGTCGCGAACGACTCGTCCAGCCACGGGTGCTCGCCCTGGTCGTTGCCCACCAGGCCGTAGAACCACATGTGCGCGAGCTCGTGCGTCACCAGACCCCGCCGGTCGTCCGGGTCCACGTCGCCGAACTGGATGGCCCCGGGGAACTCGATGCCGCTCGTCTGGGCAGACAGCACCACCACCCACAGGTCGTCGTAGGGGAAGGGCCCCAGCAGGTCGACGAGCTCGCCGTTGGACTCCTCGACCTGGTCCAGCCAGGCCTCCGTGTCGGCCTCGCCCACCCGCTGGTCCAGCCCCACGCGGACGCGGACGCCGTCGATCGTCCGCTCGGCCACGTCCAGCTCCCCCACCGCGACGGCCACGTCCCGCACCGCGGGGGCGGTGAAGCGGTGGACGGTCGTCCCGTCCTGCTGGTCCTCCGCGCCGTCCGCCGCCCCGGTGCCGAGGACCTCGTAGCCGGACGGCGCGACGACCTCCATCGAGTCCAGCAGGAAGTCCTCGCTCACGGCGGTCTCACCGATGACCGGGACGGCGGGACCGCGCTCCCAGCCGCGGCCGCGCTCCCACGCCAGGAGGGGGAACGCCGTGGCGAACCAGGCGACCTCCGCGTCGGAGGAGGTCCCGACCCGCTCGTTGACCTCCTCCCCGAGGACCAGGTCGAACGTCAGCTCGGCGGTGACGGTCTGCCCCGCCGACACGCAGTCGGCCAGCGGGACCTCGACCAGGGTGCCGGCCGGCGCGCCCTCCGGTGCGCCGGCGGCGATGACGAGGAAGTCGGCGTCCCGTCCGTCGACCCGCACGTCCGACACCGTCAACGAGCTCCCCGCACGCGAGGTGGCCGGCTTGTTCGGCCAGGACCGGAAGACCAGTTCACAGGTGTCCAGGTCCGGGGTGAACTCGACGACCTCGCGCCCGGCCACCGTCGCGAGGTCGGGCGCGACCTCGAAGCGCAGGTCGACCACGGGCCGGTCGGGCCACGGCTCGGCGTCGTCGGCCCCCGGGTCGGCGTCACCCAGCCCCGCCGAGGTGCAGCCGCTGAGGACCAGCGCCGAACACGCCAGGGCAACCGTGGACCACCGTCGACCTGCGCGCATCCCCGTCCTCGAGGCCTGGGCGACCGGGCGGTCCCGGCCGGCACTCCCATTCTGACGTGCACCCACCCGCCTGCGTTCCGCTCGCGACGACGAGTGAGCCATCTGTCATCGGCAGGCGGACCGGTGTCCCTGAGACGGGTGGGACAGATGAGACGACCGTTACTGGTTGTTATCTAGCGGATGCGCAGCGCATGTGTCAGCCTCCTTCAGTCACTACGCAATCACTGTCCGTCGCCACCGGCGAGCGGATGTCCGGAGGACCACTCGTGCGCAGTTCCCTCTCTACGGCCGGCCGTCGCGCCAGCGTCCTCGCGGCCGCGGCTCTCGTCTCCCTGGCCACCGCCGCGTGCGGCCCCGCCGACCTCCAGGGCGGCGCTGCCGGCACGACCGGCCAGACCGACGTGAGCAGCCAGGCGGCCATCGACCAGCCGCTCTCGCTCGGCGACGCCCCCACCGCTCCGAGCAGCGCCGTCCCGACCCCCGCGGCACCGGCCCCCACGACTCCCGCCCAGCCGCAGACGCAGGCCCCCGTCGCCGGGGCCACCGGCTCGGAGGTCGAGGGCACGGACGAGTCCGCAGCGGCAGCCGTCCCGACCGAGGTCGTCCCCGGCGCCCCGCAGGCGGCAGCCACCGCAGACCAGGGACGCCGGAAGCGCGACTCCTCGTCGGGCCGGTCGACGAGCGCCTCCGCCCCTGCCCCCGCCGCCGCTCCTGCTCCCGTCGCCGCGGCTGCCGCACCCGCCGCTGCCGGTGCCTCCACCGGCGGGTCGGGTGGGACGTTCACCGACCAGGCGCGCCGGTCCTTCACCGCGGGCAACGGTCAGACCGGCAACTACCTGCTCTACGCCGCCGGCATCGACCCCGCGAAGCCGGTCGGGCTGGTCGTCTACGTCGACGGCACCGGCGAGTACGGCGTGGACAACCCGACCTCGTCCTACGCGCTCGGCGGCTCGTCGGGGCTGGTGGCCACCAGCAGGGCGCGCAACATGATGACCCTCGCCGTGGAGAGCCCGAACCAGTCCTGCGAGTGCTGGCACACCGGCGACACCAGCGGCTACGCGGACTTCCTCGCCGGGCTCATCGAGAACCAGCTGAGCAAGTACCCCGTCAGCGAGGTGTGGCTGAGCGGCTTCTCCTCCGGCGCGCAGGAGATCACCCGCTTCCTCGTGCCGCGACACCCGGAGCTGATGCGCCTCGGTGGCGGCTGGGTGGTGTTCGGCGGCGGTGGCCCGCCGGCTGACGGCGGGTCCGCCGTGACCGCGGCCCGCATGGCCGGTGTCCGCGGCCACTGGTTCACCGGTACCGCCGACACGTCCGTCCCGCTGACCGCCTCCTGGGGTGCGCAGGCCGGGGAGCGCTTCTACGCCGGCCGCGGCGTCGTCACGTCGAGCGAGTACCCGGCCGGCGTCGGCCATGCCCTCGACGGCCGGCTGGGCCGCACGGTCGGGCAGCTGATCGACGCCTCGTGACGACCACGGTGGGCGCTCCCCGCGGGGAGCGCCCACCGTGGCGTCCGGGCTCAGCCGAGGCGGTCCGCCCGTCGGCCGGCGGTCATCACCCGGTCGACCAGGTCCTGGGTGAGGTCGGCCTGGAGGTCGTCGGGCACCGGGAGCCCGCTGTCGGTGTACCAGTCGGGCGAGGCCTCGGGGTGCGGCCCCACGACGCCCACCGCGCCTCGGCCGAAGGGCGCGACGACCGCCGCGGGCAGCCCGTTGTCGTAGGTGGCCAGCACCTCCGCCGGTCCCCGGGCCGGGTCCAGGTCGAACCACGCACCGTCCTGGAAGTAGACCTGGCGACGGCGTCCCGCCCAGGTCAGGGTGACGATGCTGTCGCCGTCGTGGTCCGGCCGGGCACCGGGCGAGGAGATGAACCGGTCGGTGTCCCCGGGCAACAGGCCGAAGCCGGGGGTCTCGCCGGCGAGGTAGCCGCCCAGGCAGAACCCGAGGTACCCCCCGCCGGACCCGACGAACTGCCGGATGGCCTCGCGGGAGCGCCTCATCTTCCGGTACGCCCGTCGCAGGCCACCCCCGCCGGGCTGGGCGTAGAGCCGGGCGCCGGCGAGCACGTCCGGCTCCAGCGGGAGGTCCTCGCGCGGCCCGACGAAGCGGACGTCGAGGTCCCACCTGCTCCGGCGCAGCGCGGCCGCCACCGCCTCCGGGCACCCGGGGGTCGACGCCGGACCGCGGTACACGAGCGCCAGGCTCGAGGCGTGGGAGCCCGGGACCGGGACGTCAGGGCGCACGTACCCGGCCGTCGTCGTCGAGGACCAGCACCTCCCGCCGCGGTTCCGTCATCGACCGCACCCTGCGGCGCACCGCACCGGTCGCCTGGGCCACGACCTCCTCCAGCGGGCCGCGCGCGTGGTAGCGGCCCCACACCAGCGCGAACGCCAGGACGAGCACTGTCTGGATGAGCAGCCCCGTCCCACCGTCCGGCATCACCGACCAGCTCAGCAGCAGCAGGTGCAGCGAGTACAGCGTCAGGGTCATGCTCCCCGCTGCCGCCAGCGGCCGGAGGAGCGCGGTGGTGGCGCGGCCGACGAGGATGCAGACGCCGAGGACGACCAGACCGAGCCCGATGGTGAAGGCCAGGTCCAGAGGCGTGGTGGAGTGCGGGGCCAGGGTCGCCAGCCACCAGCCGGTGTCCGTCGGCGTCGTCCCGGTCCACCCGACCCCCATGACCTCGGCCAGCTCCCCGGAGGTCATGGACCGGCTCGCGACCGCCTCGAGCTCGGCGCGGCCGCCGAGGACGTCGAGCAGGAACCACGAGATCGTCTGAGCCGCCACGGCCAGCCCGGCGCCGGTCAGCGTGATCAGCACGACGGTGCGCCGCGAGGTCAGCAGCGCGCGCCCGACCGCCATGCCGACGCAGAGGTAGGCCATCCAGGACAGGGCCGGGTACACGCCGGTCAGCGCGAGCTCCCGCAGCACCTGGCCCGGGGCGCTGACCAGGTCGCCGAACGCCAGGTTCGGCACCGTGTCCCGCACCTCGGTACCGGACCGCAGCCAGTGGCTGAGGACCGGCATGACGACGGTGATCGTCGCGGCCAGGGCGATGAGCGCGCGGCTGGACAGGGTGAGCAGCGGGATCGCGAAGACGAACAGCAGCGCGTAGTACGGCAGGATCACCGAGGCGAAGTCGGCGGGCACCACGGCACCCAGGAGCAGCCCGACGCCGCCGATGATGAGCGCCCGGACCAGCAGCGCGGCTGCGTACCCGGGCCAGGTCCGCGCGGTCGGCCGCTGCCGGCGCCCCGTGGCGAACGCGACGCCGACGCCGGCCAGCAGCGCGAACAGCGCCGCCGACTTGCCCGCCGCCAGCGTCCACGCCAGCGACACCTCCCCGTCGTCGTCGACGGCGGTGATGTTGTGGACGGCCATCATGCCGAACAGCGCGATCCCGCGGGCGGCGTCGATGCCGACCAGGCGGGCGCTCGGCCGCAGGCCCGGCGCGGTGCTCGACGGGGTGCCGGAGACGTCGCCGGACGGAGCCGGCTCGCAGGCGTGGGGCAGCGACGACTGCCTGCTGGCGGTCATCGCCGGGCCCCCGTCGCCCCGGCCGACGCCCGGCGCCGGTCGCGCGCCGGCGCCGCCGTCGGAGCCCGCCCGACCTTCTGGGCCGGGATGCCGCACCAGGTGGTCTCCCTCGGCAGCACCTCGCCCTTCATCGCCAGCGACATCGCGGACAGGGTGGCGTCCTCCTCCACGACCGAGCCGTAGAGGACGACGGCCTTGTCACCGATCGTCGCGCGGTCCCGCAGGATGACGTGGTCCATCTTCATGACGCGGTCCTCGAAGAGGTGGGTCTGCAGCGACGCGTTCGCGCCCACCGAGACGTCGTCCCCGATGGTCACGAGGTCGAACTCGGTGAGGTAGGTCGTGTCGACCAGCGTCCGCCGGCCGACCCGGGAGCCGAACAACCGCAGCGCCGGGCCGAGCAGGGGCGTGCCGGTGAGGAAGGTGAGCAGGGCCGGCACCGCCGCCGCCTCGTAGATGCCGGTCACGAACTCCGTCCGGCGGACGAAGCCGCTCCACAGCGGTCGCACGCGCGGCCGGTAGCGGCCGACGACGGCCCACTTGAGCGCGGCCACCAGGACCACGACCAGGACGCTGGAGGTCAGGGCGACCAGCGGCGCGAGCAGCACGGTGGCCACCGTGTTCCAGGAGAGCGCCAGCGCGGAGAGCCCGTACAGGGTCACGAACGTCGCGACGGCCAGCAGGGAGCTCGGCAGCACGATCCGGAGAGCCTCGATCGCGTAGCGGGCACGGACCTGCCGCCGCGACGGGGCGTAGGTGTCGGCCTCGGTGAACTCCTCGAACACCTCACGGCGGGGGAGGAAGAACGGCGGTGAGCCGAGCCACGAGGTGCCGGCCTCGGTCCCGGCGGTCGGCGGGACCGAGCGGACGCCGATGAGCGACCCGTCGCCCAGGTGCGAGCCCGACGGGACGAAGGCGGCGTTCCCGACGAAGGCACGGGAGCCGATCTCGGTCCGCCGGAAGGCGACGTGGCCGTTGGCGTAGGTGGCGCTGCCCACGCTGGCCATGTCCGCCACGAAGCTGCCCTCGCCCACCGTGAGCAGGTCCGGGTCGATGTTGGCGATGGTGGACACCTCGGCGCCCTTGCCCACCCTGGTCCCGAGCGCCCGCAGCCACATCGGCGTGTAGAGCGTCGAGTACATGGTGTTGTTGAACAGCAGGCTCTGCTCGAGCAGCTTGTCCCCCAGCCACTTCTCCAGGCCCAGCTGCGACCGCAGGTGGTGCACGCCCTCCGGGGTCGCCGGCAGGACCAGGCGCCGGGCACCCAGGATGAGTGCGCACGAGGCCGCCACGAACAGCGGGCCGGACAGCGCCGTGGCCAGGAGGCCGGCCGCCGTCCCGAAGCTGAGCAGGACCCACCAGACGACCGCCACCACCGGCAGCAGGATCATGAAGGGCAGCAGCTCGAGCAGCAGGACACCACCGGCGAAGCCGGCCAGGAGGCGGCTGGACCAGGTGCGCGGCGCCTCGTCACAGGCCGCCATGAGCTCGACGACCGGGTCCATGGAGCCGGGCGCCGGCCGGGCCGGGGACCCGGCCCAGGTCTCGCCTGCGGGGACGATCCGGCGGGACGGCAGCAGCGACTGGTCGCTGAGGATGGCGTTCTCGCCGACCTCCGAGTCGCACTCCAGCACGCTCTCGGACCCGACGACCGCGCCGGCACCGACGGTGACCGGGCCGATGGTCAGGATGCCCTCGGCGATGCGGTGGGCGTGCAGCTGCGTGCCGTAGCCGATCGTCGCGCCGCGGCCCACCCGCAGCATCGACGGCAGCGAGACGTTCGCCGTCCCGATGTGGGCCTCGTCGTCGATCTGCGCACCGGCCAGCCGCAGGTACGTCACCGCCCACGGGGAACCGCTGAGGACGGTGAGCGGGGAGATCGACATCAGCTTCTGCACGGTCCACACCCGCAGGTGCATGCCACCCCAGAGCGGGTGGTCACCGGCGCGCAGCCCCCGGGAGAGCAGCCGCGCGCCGACGACCGGGAGGACCCAGCGGGCCAGCAGGTAGACCGCCGGCAGCGCGACCGCCAGCTGGAGGACCAGGGCGAGCGAGGGCTGGCCGTCGTTGAGCCCGTACAGGACGCCGACGGGCAGCAGGAACAGCAGGATGATCGCGTAGAGGATCGAGACCTGCGCCGTCCCGAAGCCGAGGACCCGCTCCCGCGACGGCGGTTCCGGCCGGGGCTCGCGCGGCTCGAGCGTCACCGGCTCGTCCGACGGGCCGGCGGTGCCGTCCTCGAGGAACGTCGCGAGGTCCCGGACGGTGGGGTGCTTGTAGAAGTCCAGGATGGACAGCCCCGAGCCGAGGTCGCTCTCCCGCATCGCGGACACGACGTTCGCCGCGACGAGCGAGTGCCCGCCCAGCGCCTCGAAGAAGTTCGCCTCCACCGAGACCGCGCCGGCCGGCAGGTTGAGCATCTCCTCCCACAGGCCGGCGATCCAGGCCTCCGCGGGGGTCGCCGGCGGCTCGTGCTCGCGGTCGGTGCGGATCAGCCGGGGACGGGTGGGCGCGGGCAGCCGGCCGCGGTCGGCCTTGCCGCTGGGCAGCATCGGGATCGAGGTGACCGCGTCGAGGTACGACGGGACCATGTAGGGCGGCATCTGGGCCACCAGCTGCTCGTGCAGCTCGGGGATGACGGCGTCGGCCGCCCCGGCGTCCCGCAGGATGACGTAGCCCGCGAGGTCCCCGCCGGTGTCCGGCGAGGCGAGCAGGGTGACGACGGCGCCGGTCACCTGGGGGTGCTCGAGGAGGACGCTCTCGATCTCCTGCAGGTCCACGCGGTGGCCCCGGACCTTGACCTCGCTGTCCGCGCGGCCCAGGTACTCCAGCTCGCCGTCGGGCAGGAAGCGGCCCAGGTCGCCGGTGCGGTAGATGCGCTCGCCGGGGATGCCGCGGGGGTCGGGGATGAAGCGGTCGGCGGTCAGGTCGGGGCGGTTCACGTAGCCGCGCGCCACGCCGGGACCGCCGACGCAGATCTCGCCGACCTGCCCCGCGGGGACCGGCTTGCGGTCGTCGTCGAGCAGGGTGACCCGGTAGGTCGGCAGGGGGCGGCCGATGGTCACCGGCTTGCCCGGCCGCAGCTCGGCCATCGTGCAGGTCACGGTGGTCTCGGTGGGCCCGTAGGTGTTCAGGATCCGGCGGCCCGGTCCCCAGCGGTCGACCAGCTCGCGGGGGCAGGCCTCGCCGCCGACGTTGACCGTGCGGATCAGCGGCAGGGTGCGGTCGAGGGTGGCCAGCACGGTGGGGACGCAGTAGATCATCGTGATCTCGTTGTCCTCGAGGAAGTCGGCCAGCCCCGACCCGACCCGGCGGCCGTCGGTGGGGCCGGCGACGAGCGTCGCCCCGACGGCCCAGGTGGGCCAGATCTCCTCGATCGAGAAGTCGAACGCGATCGTCATGCCCTGGTAGACGCGGTCGGTGGACTCGACCCCGTACAGGGACGGCACGATGCCGACGAAGTTGCAGATGCTCGACTGGTTGACCTCGACGCCCTTGGGGCGGCCGCTCGAGCCCGACGTGTAGATGATGTAGCAGACCGGGTCGCCGTCGGACTCGATGCCCGGCCGGGAGCTCGACTGGACCGCGAGCTCGGGCCCCAGCTCGTCGAGGTAGAGGCTCTCGCAGGGCAGCGCGACGCAGGACGCCGCGAACGACGTGTGCGTCACCAGCATGCTCAGCGAGGAGTCCTCGGCGATGTACTGCAGCCGGTCGGCCGGCGCCTCGGGGTCGATCGGGACGAACGTCGCCTCGGTCTTCGTGACGGCCAGCAGGGCGACGTAGGTGCTCACCGAGCGGTGCAGGAGGATCCCCACGCGGACGCCGGCACGCGCACCCCGGGCCATCAGCAGGTTCGCCAGCCGGTTCGCGCGCTGGTCCAGGTCGGCGTAGGAGACGCGCTCGCCCTCGCACTCGAGCGCGGTGGCCGACGGCCGCTGGTCGCAGGTGTGCTCGAAGAACCGGCTCAACCGGGTGACCAGCGAGCGCTGTCCGGAGATCTCGGCCACGAAGTTGTCGTGCAGCCGGTACGACGTGGCGGTGTTGTCCCGCATGTCGTAGCCCGGAGCGGTGGTCGGGGCCTGCGGCTCGACATCTCCCGCGAATGTCGAGAAGAAGTCCCAGTCATCGCTGTGCGTCGTCATATATTCACTCTCTGCAGCCCTTCGATGAACGAACTCCTCGAGGTTAGGTGGGCGTTTCGGAGAGGCGCAAAGTCCGGCCGCAAGGGTCGAAAGGCTCGTGTGGCAACCCCTTGACCTGGCGGAACAGGCGTTTCCATCACGGAGGATGACCGATCTATCTCTTACCGTGATGGCCCCGCGCCGAAATGCGTCGGTGGCTTACATTCTGCTGTTGAGCATTCACGCACAGCAGATCGGCGACGTCTCGCCGGCTCGTCGACACGCCCAGAGCGGTGACGGAGGTGGATCGTAGAATGGGAGAAGAGTCACCCGATCGTGGGCCCCTCGTCCTCCTCGCCCGCCCCGAGGACGTGCTCCGCGTCGGGGGCGAACACCTGCTGACGCCCCGCGAGCGGCGACGCGCCGGCGCACTGCGCCACCGGGCCGACCGCGACGCCCACGTCGCGGCGCACCTGCTCGTCCGGCACTGCGCCGCGGCGCTGACCGGTCGGCCGGTCGAGGCGCTCGAGCTGGTGCAGGAGTGTGCCGAGTGCGGCTCGACCGAGCACGGCAGACCCTCGATCGCCGGTCTCCCCGAGCTGCACGTCAGCCTGGCGCACACCCGCGGCGCCGTGGCGGCGGGCGCGGACCGACGGCCGATCGGCGTCGACGTCGAGGGAGCGCGGACGAGGGACCTCGACCCCGCCGTCCTGACCTCCACCCTGACCGCCGCCGAGACGGCCCGGGTCCGGTCGGCGAGCGACCCGCCGGCCGCCTTCCTCCGCCACTGGGTGCGCAAGGAGTGCCTGGTGAAACTGGGCGTGGTCACCCTCGACGAGCTGTCCGGCGTGGAACTCGACCCCACGACGGAGCAGGACGTCGAGGGGGGCCGCACGCGCAGCCGGTTCGGGCCCCTGCACCTGCTGGACTGGTTCGACCCGACCCTGGACGTCGCTGTCGCGGCGGCCGCCCACGGGCCCCCGGTGGTCGGCTCCGCCCGCACCTGGGCGCCCCGCCGCCCGACGTGACGGCGGCCATGCCAGCAGTGGGGGGACCGTGGTCGCGGACGGCCGGCACGGGCGCCGACGAGGGTGGACGACGGTCACGGCCTGCTTCCCCGATCCGCTGGAGTCCTCCCCCCGATGGGGCATCGGACCCCCGTGATCTGCGCATCCGTGCGTAGAGTCCGCCTCCGGCTGAGCCCGTCCCCGTCCTCCCGGAGGTTCCCTTGCGCAGGCCTGTGACCGTCCTCGGCGCCCTGGCACTCGTGTTGGCGGGTGCCGGGACGGCGTCCGCCGAGCCCCCGCTCGAGGTGACCGAGCAGATCACCGACGCGGCCGGGCTCCTCGGCACCGGGGCGCCGGCGGCCGAGCAGGCCGTGGCGGACCTGGCGGCCGAGGACGACCTGGACCTGTACGCCGTCCTCGTGCCGTCGTTCGACGGCGCCGACCCCGGGGAGTGGGCGCAGGACACCGCACGGCAGTCCGGACTGGACGAGACCGACGTGCTGCTCGCCGTGGCCGCGGGGGAGTCGGCCTACGAGTACGGGTACTGGGTCGCCGACGACTTCCCGCTGTCCGAGGTCGACCTCGACCGCGCGGTGACCGCCGAGGTGGAGCCCCGGCTCGCGGCGGGCGACCGGTCCGGCGCGGTGGTGGCCCTGGCCTCCCAGCTCCAGGACCTGGCGGCGACCGAGGAGGAGGCGGCGCAGCAGGAGGCCCCGTGGTCCGCTTCCACGATTATCCTCATCATCGGCGGCGTCGCGGTCGTCCTCCTCGCCGCCCACCTGCTCTCCCGTCGGAGGTCCTCGACCACCAGGTCCTGATGTCCGTGACCACGGCTGTCGGCGCGTGCTGACTTCCTGTGGTCAGGGGCACACAGGAGCTGTACAGGTCGATCACGGGGAGACCGCAGGCGTCCCGTCCACGCTGTGCTCCATGACCTCCCCGACGGTGATCCCCAGTGAGTCGACGCCCGTCACCGCACCAGCCCCGCGGTGTTCATCACCCGGCGTCGCTGACCGACCCGCCGTCGTCCCCACCCACCCTGCCGGGGAGCCCGCGGGAAGCGCTGGGGCCATGAGCCTCGCCGCGCCGCACGACCCGGCGTTCTGCGCGGGGACGGGGTGCTCCCGACACCACCCGAGCAACCACCACATGCGGGCCTGGCCGAAGGTCTGGCGCGAGTACTACGGCTACTCCGACCGGATGTGCTCGCACGGCGTCGGACACCCCGACCCGGACGACGTGGTCCACCTCCAGGCGCTCGGTGAGGTCCGCACCGAGCACGCGTGCGACGGGTGCTGCATCGCGCCCCTCAGCACCAGCGCCTGACGGCCGCGGACGTCAGCCGGAGACGCGGTCGCGCACCGCACCGGGGACGGCGAGGGGCTCGGCGTCCGCCTCGCGGCGGAGCACCCAGGAGGCGGGCAGCACCAGGCGCGGCGCCACACCGACCAGGACGGCGACCAGCACGGCGACGCCGGCCAGCGCCTCCCCGGACTCCTCCAGGTAGGTGGCGGTCACCGCCCACTGCCCGGCCGCCACGGCGGAGACCCCGGAGAGGCCGACCGACGCTCCCGCGTAGCCGGCCAGGCAGGTGAGCACCCGGCGGCGGTCGCGGCGCTCGTCCCGGCTGACCACGGCCAGGACGGCGAGCACGGTGGCGACGAGCGCGACGCTCACGACGACGGCGCCGGTCTCACCGATGGCGGACGAGAGCGCCCTCATGGCCTCGACGTGCACGGTGCCGCCGGCCTTGACGACGGCGATGCCGCCGCAGACCAGCCCGACGGCCAGCCACCAGGCGCGGCGGTGGGGTACGCGGGCGGCTCCGGCGACCGCGGCCACGGCGGCGACCGCGAACAGCGCGGCGACGAAGGTGCGGGGCGCGGAGAACGGGGCGTCCATGGACAGCGCGCGGGCCACCGGACCGGTGGCGCCGGTCAGCCGACCGACGTAGCCGACGGTCTCGAGCAGCACCGCGGTCGCGGCCAGGCCGATCCCGACCGGCGGCAGCGGGACGCGGCGGCGCGGCGTCCGCAGCCGCAGGTCGGCCAGCGGCTCGGGCGTGGTCAGCGGGTCGACGGAGCGGGCGTCCGCGATCCGGATGCCGCGACCGACGACGACGGCCAGCGCGAAGGCCAGCAGCAGCCAGGCGACCAGTCCGCCGACGACCCACATCCACACGTCCCGGTCATCGGCAGGTGAGGAACCGATCGGAACCCCTCGGCCGGCGGGCCACCCGAACGGGTGGGTCAGCGGCGCGCGCTCACGCCGGGCTGGAACGCGGCGGGGAGGTCGGCCCTGGTGAACAGCCGCTCCGCGCGGGCCCGGGCGTCGGCCGGGCGGATGCCGCGGCCCAGGACGACGGCGGCCCCGAGGGCCACCAGGGCACACACCACCAGCACGCCGATCACCAACGCCTCCGTGCGTCCGGCATCGGCTGTCTCCATGCCCACGGTGACCCTGCGTCAAAACACCATCACCAAGGGTCACTCGGATCGCCCTGCGGGATGCACCTGCCCCGCCCGGCGCGGCGACTGAGAGCGCGGTGGCTCCAGCCGTCACCGCACCACGCCCGGTCGGCTCACGTCGCTGTATCAGCGGGGTGCGAGCGTGCCTCTCCCCGCCAGGACGGTGGGAACTCCTGCGATGGGGGAAAGCGTGGAACTGCACGGAGCTGTCAACGGATCGCCGCGGCAGCTGAGGAGCGGGAACGGAGCATGGCCTCTGCTCGAGGGGGGCGACCGGGAACCCCCCTGCGATCAGGGTGCCCCCTGCCTCGACGACCTCATCCAGGCGCACCCCCACGGCAGGACCAGGGGCTCCAGGGAGGACTTCGCGAGGCTGCTCACGCAGTACCGGGGAACCGACCACGAGATCGTCGACCACTACTTCGCGAAGCACATCCACGCCGGAGCGCTGCACATGTGCCGACGAACTCGGTTCCACAGGCGGAAGGACTTCGAGATCCGCATGAGGTACCCCGGGGACATCGTCGCCGCCGTGCAGCCCGAGTTCGAGGCCGCGCTCTGGCGGGCGCGCGCGATGGAGCAGCAGACCGCGCTGCTCGTGGCGGGGCGCCCCCGCCGGGTGCTCCTCGAGATGCTCTTCTCGGTGATCGTGTACCTGCTCGGGGTCCTGGACTCCGTCGAGTGCCTCGCAGCTGCAGGGCGAGGAGCGCGGAAGACCAGGGAGTGCAGTCGGGTGCACCGCATCGAGAAGGCCCTGGAGATCGCGCAGAGCGAACTGACGCGGCTGCAGGAGTTCGCCGACCAAGCGGCGGTCAGGGCCGCCCTCAAGCACTACGTGCAGGGTCTGTTCATCGGCGGGGGTGCTGTGGTGGCGTCAGCATGGACGGCCAGCCAGGTGCACATGTTCGAGCAGGCGCCGACGCTGGACCTGGTGCGCGCGATCGCAGCCGGTGGACTGGGTGCCATCATCAGCGTGCTGATCCGGATCAGCCGTGGCCAGCGGCTCGACGTGGACACCACGCAGGAACCGTTCTTGACCTGCTTGGCGGGCAGCTCCCGCACCGTCATCGGCGGCGCGCTGGGGGTGGCGCTGTACGTGCTGCTGAAGGCGGAGTTCATCCCGCTCGAGATCCCCGCGGCGTCCGACGCCGCGGCGCCCTACTTCTTCACAGCCATCGCGTTCCTGGCCGGCTTCAGCGAGCGTTGGGCCCAGGACACCATCGTCCGGAGCACGCCGCTGGCGACATCGGCGAGTGGTTCTCCCATCCCGTCGACGAGCACACCGTGCGCCTCTGCGCCGACCGAGTCAGCAGCCGGTGGCGGAACGGGAGCGGGCCTCGTGCAGACGACGAGCCTGCCGGTGATCGCGCCCCCCACACCCGACGGGACCGACCTGGCTCGGCGACCTCCCGACTGATCGAGCGCTGCGCGGATGGAGGGTGCCGCTCACCCGGATCCGGTCGCGCTGTCGGGGCACAGCACGCAGAACTCGTTGCCGTCGGGATCGGCCAGCACCACCCAGCCGACCTCGCCCTGGCCGATGTCGATCCGAGTCGCCCCGAGGGAGACGAGGCGGTCGACCTCCGCCTGCTGATCACCGGTGGCAGGTGGCGCGAGGTCGAGGTGCAGCCGGTTCTTCCCCGTCTTCGGCATCAGCGGCGGACCGCCCCAGGTGATCTTCGGACCGCCGTGCGGCGAGCGGATCGCGGTCTCCTGGTCCTGGTCCCAGACCAGCGGCCAGCCCAGCGCGTCGCGCCAGAAGTACCCGACCTCCTGCGAACCGTCGCACGCGAGCGCTCCGACGAACCCGCAGTCAGCGAGGAAGCGGTTGCCCGGCTCGATGACGCAGAACTCGTTGCCCTCGGGGTCGGCGAGCACCACATGGCCCTCCTCCGGGCGCTGACCGACGTCGATGTGCCGGGCACCGAGCCCGAGCGCCCTCGCCACCGTCTGCTGCTGGTCCTCGCGCGACGTGCTGGTCAGATCGAGGTGCATCCGGTTCTGGCCGGCCTTCTGCTCCTGGGTCGGCAGGAACCGGATCCGGAACCCGGTGTCGTCGCTCGGCAGGAGGGCGAGGCCGACGTGGGACTCGTCGGCCATCTCCCAGCCCAGGAGGCCGGCCCAGAATCGCGCGAGACCGAGCGGGTCGTCCGCGTCGAAGCTGAGCGCGACGAGGTGGCAAGGCATCCCGCTCGGCAACTCCGATCTGCTGACTCGCAGCCGCAGGCAGGGCACGTCCTCCGCGCCCATGAGGGGAGCGACGCTAGGGCGCTCGGAGACTGCGGTGCAAACGAGTTCGCCTCCTCCGCGGACGCCCGTAGTCGCCGGCCGTCAGCCGGCGCGGCGGCCGAGGGCGCGGTAGGTCCAGCCGGCGGCGGTCCACGCCTCGCGGTCGAGGGCGTTGCGTCCGTCGAGCACCCGCTTCTGCGCGACGACCTCACCGAAGGCGACCGGGTCGAGCTCGCGGTACTGCCGCCACTCGGTGAGCACCAGGACGGCGTCGGCGCGCTCGGCTGCCTCCTCCGGGGTGGCTGCGTAGTCGAGCTGGGGCCACTGCCGGCGCGAGTTCTCGATCGCGGCGGGGTCGGTGACGGTCACGACCGCGCCCTGCAGCTGCAGCTGGGCGGCGACGTTGAGGGCCGGGCTGTCGCGGATGTCGTCGCTGTCGGGCTTGAAAGCGGCCCCGAGGACGGCGATGTGCTTGCCGAGCAGCGACCCGTCGCAGACCTCGCGGGCGAGCTCGACCATGCGGATGCGGCGACGCATGTTGATGTTGTCGACCTCGCGCAGGAACGTCAGCGCCTGGTCGGCACCCAGCTCCCCGGCCCGGGCCATGAACGCCCGGATGTCCTTGGGCAGGCAGCCGCCGCCGAAGCCGAGGCCGGCGTTGAGGAACTTGCGGCCGATCCGGTCGTCGAACCCGATCGCGTCCGCGAGCTGCTTGACGTCGGCTCCGGTGGCCTCGCACAGCTCGGCCATCGCGTTGATGAAGCTGATCTTCGTGGCCAGGAACGAGTTGGCCGCGGTCTTCACCATCTCCGCCGTGGCGTAGTCGGTGACGACCTTGGGGGTGCCGGTGGCGACGATGGGCGCGTAGACCTCGTCGAGGGTGGCGACGATGGACTCGGCGTCCGGACCGTCGGGGACCC
Organism: Geodermatophilus siccatus; assembly: GCF_900103785.1. GTDB lineage: Bacteria > Actinomycetota > Actinomycetes > Mycobacteriales > Geodermatophilaceae > Geodermatophilus > Geodermatophilus siccatus. The sequence goes on from NZ_FNHE01000021.1 coordinate 17,057, forward strand.
CGTAGACCAGCCGGTCGGGGTGCAGCGTGTCGCGGACGGCGAAGCCCTCGCGCAGGAACTCCGGGTTCCAGGCCAGCAGGGAGCCGGGCACCTTCTCGCCGAACATGCGGGCGAGCTCCGCGGCCGTGCCGACCGGGACGGTCGACTTGCCCACGACCAGCTCGCCGGGCTCGAGCACCTGCAGCAGGGACTCCGCGGCCGCCTGGACGAAGCGCAGGTCGGCGGCGTACTCGCCGTGCTTCTGCGGGGTCCCGACGCAGACGAAGTGCACCTGCGCGCCGGCGGCGTCGTGGACGTCGGTGCTGAAGCTCAGCCGGCCCGACGCGAGGGAGTGCTGGAGCAGCTCGGCGAAGTCCGGCTCGTAGAACGGGGCGCGGCCCGCGCACAGGGCGGCGACCTTCCGCTGGTCGACGTCGATGCCGACCACCTCGTGGCCCAGCTCGGCCATCGACGCCGCGTGGACGGCGCCGAGGTACCCGCAGCCGATGACCGAGATCCGCATGACCGTCGTGCCTTCCCTCTCGAGCCCCCCTCAACCACTCAAGAACTGAAGTGCACCACGACGGGTGGCACGGCGCCCGGCGAGCGCGTGGTCAGGGAGCCGGACGGACGACGCCGCAGCGGCAGGCGTAGAGGCTCGAGCCGCTGATGGGGTCGTCACTGACCCAGCGGAAAGAGGTGCCCGTGGGTGCGTCCGCCGGAGGACGGCATCGTCCGCGTCCGCCCACCTGCGCTCTACTGCGCACCGAGGTAGCGCACGGACGAGGAGGCACGCGGAGGGTGGGTGTGGACCACCGTGGTGGTCCGGGTGCTGCTCGCCGTCCCCGTCGCCGTCCTGCTCGGCCGGATCATCCAGCGCGCCGACGATCGAGAGCTGGGGTCGCTCGACCGCCCCTCGCGCGGGGACGACCTCCCGTCGCATCCGCACGAGGCGGGGTCGTTGCGCTGACTGCTCACCCCTGAGGGTGGCTACGGCCTGACCTGCGCCGTTCCCGTCCGTACCGTCGGCGACATTGCCGGGTGGACGGGGGCCACATGAGCGGTGCGACCGGGACGGCGGCGCCGGATCGCCACACGGACGAGGGTGCGGAGCCCTCGTCACGGCGCAGCCGGACGGTGCGCCGGGTGCTGATCAGCCTCGGTGTCCTGGGATCGGTCGTCGCCATGGTCGTCGGCGGGGCGCTGTGGTTCCTCACCGACCGCTACGCCGGCAACATGGAGCGGGTCTCCGACGCCTTCGCGAGCCTCGACGAAGGAGCCCGCCCCGCGCCGGCGACACCGGCGCAGCAGGCCGGCGAGGAGCCCGTGACCTTCCTGCTCGTCGGGTCGGACACCCGCGCCACCGCCGAGGAGGGCATCGCCGCCGGCGGCCGCTCCGACGCCATCATGATCGCCCGGTTCTCGGCCGACCGGCAGCACGCGCAACTGATCTCGGTCCCCCGCGACTCGTGGGTCGACGTCCCCGGCCACGGCATGGACAAGGTCAACGCGGCCTACGCCTACGGCGGGCCTGCGCTGCTCATCCGGACCGTCGAGCAGCTCACCGACGTCCGGATCGACCACTACGTCGCCATCGACTTCGAGGGCCTCATCCAGGTCACCGACGACCTGGGTGGGGTGGACGTCGTCGTCGCGGAGACCACCAGCAACGGGCCGTACACCTTCCCGGCCGGGGTCAACCACCTGGACGGCGACCAGGCCCGCTGGTACCTCGGGCAGCGCTACGGCCTGCCCGGCGGCGACTTCGACCGGGTGCGCCGGCAGCAGCAGTACCTGCAGGCGATGTTCGGCAAGCTGTTCAGCTCCGACACCTTCACCGACCCGGGCCGGCTGGACGCCGCACTCCTGGCGGTGACCAGCGCGGTCGCGGTCGACGAGCAGCTCGGCAACACCGAGATCTTGTCACTGGCCTACTCGCTGCGTGGCCTGACGCCGGACGACGTCGACTTCTTCACCGCGCCGGTGCTGGGCACGGGCACGGAAGGCGCGGCGAGCGTCGTCTACCTCGACGGCGTCGCGGGCGAGCGCATGTGGGGCTACCTGCAGACCGACTCGCTGTCGCAGAACGCCGAGGAGTTCAGCACCCAGGCGCTGCCCGACGTCCCGCGCTGAGCCGGGCGACCCTCCGGCGGCCGGGCCGGGCACGCCGTGTTCTCCACCGCGCCGGCGGGTATGCCGAGTGATGAGACGACGGCGAGGTCGGAGGTCACCATGACGACTCAACCCAGCGCCGCGAACGTCCCGCCCGACAACGAGACGAGCAGCAGCTCCCCCGACGGCGGCATGCCGGTCGGCGCCGCCGACGCGGAAGCAGACGCCCGACGCAGCGGAGCGGGCGACCAGGACGAGCGGCCCAGCAACGTCGGCGAGGGGCTCCTGCTGGACGTCGATCCCGGCCAGGAGACCGACGGCGGCGTCCCGGTGGGCCGAGCCGACGCGGAGGCCGACCGGATGGGTTCGGCCGAGGGCGACGACCGCACGTAGGCAGCCCCGTCCGGAGGATCGCCCGTCCGCACCCGGCCCCGGCAGTAGCTCTCTACGCTCCACGCGCATGGCACGACACGTGCTGTTCGTGGCACTCGCCGGGCACGGGCACGTCACTCCGACGCTGCCGCTGGTGGAGGAGCTGGTACGGCGAGGCCATCACGTGGCCTACGCCACGGCCGCCGACTTCGCCGAGGTCGTGACCGGCGCCGGTGCGCAGTGGGTGCAGCTGCCACCGATGGCGCCGTTCCGCCCCCCGGCGCAGGTCGGCCCGGACCTGATCGCCTCTTGGTTTCGGCACTACTTCGCCGCGATGCGCGCGACCTATCCGGTGCTCCACGAGTACTGCCGCACCGCTCGACCGGACGCGGTCTCCTACGACGTGACCAACTGGCCGGCCCGGCTGGTGGCCCACCACCTGGGCATCCCCGCCGTGCGGCTGATCCCCAACCTGGCCGAGAACCACGCGTACTCGCTCGACGACAGGCTCACCGAGGGGCTCGACCCGGACCACCCACAGATGACGGCCCTGGCCGAGGACTGTGTCCGCTTCTCCACCGAGTACGGAGTCGACCTCGACGTCGCCGGGACGATGGACGTTCCCGAAGCGCTGAACCTCGTCTTCATCCCCCGCGAGTTCCAGCCGGCCGGCGACTCGTTCGACGAGCGCTTCCACTTCTTGGGCCCGTTGCTCGGTCGCCGTGAGCAGCGGGAGCCCTGGTCACCCCCGGACCCGCACGCCCCCGTGCTGTACATCTCGCTCGGCACGATCTTCACCGACAACCCCGCGTTCTACCGCACCTGCATCGAGGCCTTCGGCGACGGCTCCTGTCAGGTGGCGATGACCGTCGGGGATCTGGACCCGGCCGCGATCGGACCCGTGCCACCCGGCATCGATGTCCGGCCGCGCTTTCCGCAACCCGCCGTGCTGCGCCACGCGCGGGCGTTCATCTCGCACGCCGGGATGAACTCCACGATGGAGGCCCTCTACTACGGAGTCCCCCTCGTCACCCTCCCGCAGATGCCCGAACAAGCCGCCAATGCCGACCGCGTCGTCGAGCTGGGTCTCGGAGAACGCCTCGCCACGGACACGCTGACCCCGGACGCCCTGCGGCAAGCCGTCTCCCGGGTCACCACGGATGAGCAGGTCCGGGCCAACCTCGAGCGCATGCGGCGGGCCATCCACGACGCCGGTGGAGCGGAGCGCGGCGCGGCACTCATCGAAGACCATCTGGCCTGAGATCACCGAGGCGACCATCGACCTCAGAGAATCCGGCCCCCGGCCGACGTCGGTGGGTTGTCCCTGAGGACGGCTCTCGATGTCCCTCGCCTCACGTCACGGACCACCGGTGACGGCCCCGTGACGACTTGGTGACGGTGATGCTGCTCCCCTGTCGACTTGCGCGCAGACGATGTGCGGACCGCAGTTCCGACAGGCGAGGGGGCTCACGTCCATGCCGCCAGGGCGGAAGCGATATGACCCAGAGAGCCGCGCTCGGGCGGTCCAGATGTACAAGAAGCGACTGAGGGAGACCGGGGATCCTGAGGTTGCGGTTCGCCGTCAGGTCAGTGAGCAGCTCGGGATCAACCAGACCACCCTGCGTCGCTGGATCCAGCGTGAAGCAGCGGTCTCCGGCGACCCTGCCGGCGCTGCCGCCCCCGCTTCACGCCCGGTGTGGTGGAGACGTCCGGTGACCTGGGTCGCGGGGGTCATCGGTACGGCCCTGACGGCCACCGCAGTCACCGCCGTGGGCAGCCGCCTCGAGGAGGTAGTCACCAAGGCCACGGAGACAGGGCCTCCTGTCTCCGTGGACCAGGTCATGGAGTTCCGCAGCGACATGTACGGCGATTCGGTCGCGTTCGCCCGAGGTGCATCATTTACGGACGCCGACCTGGCCGAGCTCAATCAGATCGATCAAGACTTCGGCGGAATGGACTCGGTGGAGTGGTTGGAGAGCCGGGGTGGAGTTGCCCCCGATATCGTCCTCATACAGTTGGCACTGTCAGGAAACAGGACGGGGAGCGTCAGGATCACGAACTTGGAGGTCCACCCTGACTGCTCGGCGCCGCTCGATGGACTCTGGTTCGAGGACCCGCCTGCTGGAGCGGACGACTCCATCAGGATGCACTTCGATCTGGATGACTCGAATCCGGTGGCGAAGGTCGCCTCGATGGACGGCTCACCAACAGGGGAGCCGGAGGACTACTTCCCAGCGCGGACCATCTCGCTCAAGCAGGGAGAGCAGCAAGTCATCATCGTCTCAGCGAGTACCGAAGAGAAGTATTGTTCCTTCTTCCTCGACATGACGGTCCTCGAAGGGGACGAGACCAGTACACACAGGATCACGATGCCGGCTGGGTCGCCTTTCGAGGTCACAGCATCCTTGCCGTTGGACCAGTATGAAGAGGTCTACCTCGGTGGCGTCGTCTGCTACCCGTGGGTGAAGGCGGGCAACGCGTTCTTCAACGGGGACTGGGAGCACCAGTGCAGCTAGGGCGCGTCCCCCGACAGCGGGCTGCTCGGGGCGACTGCGTCGGGCGTTGCGCATGCACCTCCCCGTCGCGGGTGAGGTCCTCAGTGAATGCTCCTGTCGCGACTGCATGCGACCCAGCGTCGAGCCGTGCGCATCCTCTTCGTCTGCACCGGGAACGTGTGCCGCTCGCCGGTCGCCGAGCGGCTCGCCACGGCATGGACACGGGAGAAGCTCCTGCACAGTCCCGAGGCCGACATCGTCCAGATCGACAGCGCAGGCATGGGCGCGACCTCTGGACAGCCGATCGACCGGCACTCCGCCGCCGCGCTCGTCGACCTGGGCGGGGACCCGGCGGCTTCCTGTCACGCGAGTTCCCGCCGGAGATAGCCCAGGACGCCGACCTGGCGCTCACCATGACCCGCGACCAACGCCGCACCGTGCTCGAGGCCAGTCCTCGGGGTCTGCGTCGCACGTTCACGCTGACCGAGGCCGCGGACCTGGTGCAGCGAGCGGACCTGACCGGCCTGTCCCTGCTCCCGCTCACCGCACGCGCCCGCGAACTGGGCCGCCGTCTGGACGCCGCCCGCGCCGACGGGCCGACCGCGGACAGCGACGACATCGCCGACCCGATCGGACAGCACGCCGCGGTGCACCAGGAGGTCGCGGGCCTGGTCGCCGCAGCGCTCCGCCCGCTGGCCGACGTCCTGTCCACCAGTATCCGAGTGCAACTGCCCGCTCCCGTCGCCGCCTGAGCGGCACGGGCTCCGGGACGTCCGTCCGGCCGCGAGGTGACGACAACTCACGCGGATTGAGGGTCTGCGTCGGGTCACCGACCGAGGCCAGGAGGATCCGTGATCACGGCCCTGTTGCGTAGACCACGACAACGGTGGCGTTGTCGCGCGCTCCGTTCGTGTCGGCGTTGTCGACGAGCGACGTCGCGGCTTCTTCCGGTGCGCCGTCGAGTGACATGATCGCTGCGATCCGGTCGTCGGTCAGCTCACCGGTCAACCCGTCGGAGCAGGCGAGGAGGCGCTCACCCGGCACGACGGGTAGCAGGACGACGTCGGCCTCCGGGCGGGGACCGACACCCAGTGCGCGGGTGATGATGTGGCGCTGCGGGTGCGTCGCAGCGCTCTGGTCAGAGATGTACCCCGCGTCGATGAGCTCCTGCACGACCGAGTGGTCCCGGGTGACGAGCTCCAACTGGCCCCCGTGCCAGCGGTACACACGCGAGTCGCCGACGTGGAACACCGCCCACTGCGGCCCCGCACCCTCGTCCACCAGGGCGACGCCGGCGACCGTCGTCCCCGCGCCGGCCTTGTCCGGCCCCTGGAACGCGCGGATCTCGCCGTCGGCCCGCTGCAACGCCAGCCGGATCGCCTCGACGGTCGTCGTCTCGGACCCCGTCAACGACCGCAGCGCCTCGACGACCGCCTCCGCAGCCGCAGCGCCTCCGACGTGACCCCCCATGCCGTCTGCGACCGCGAACACCGGCGGAGCGGCCAGGTGTCGGTCCTGGTTGTCCTCCCGCTGGCCCACGGCGGTCGCCGCTCCCCACGTCAGCTCGACCGGCGGCATCCACGCTCCACGACACGTATCGACGACAGGACGCCCCGTGGGGAAGACGAGGTGGGGTGAGCGTAGAAGGTCGGCGACACACCGGCAGGTCGCACATCCCGCGACCCGCCGGCCGGCACGCCGTCGCCCTCCGCGCGGCGGAGAATGGGCCGCGATGCGCTCTTCCCGCCTCGGTGCCGTCGTCGGCGCCCTGATCTGCCTGTTGACCACCGCCTGCGCGGCGCCGACCGCCGGCCCCGGGACGGCGCCCGGTACGTCCGGCTCCGCGCCCCCGCCCACCCCGAGCCCGGAGACCGACCCGGTCGACGCGGCCCTCGCCGACCTGGACCGCCGCGAGCAGGTCGCCCAGCTCATCGTCGTCGGGGTCGCGCTCACCGACCTCTCCCCCGCCGACGCGTTCGCCGCAGGGGGCCTGGGTGGCGTCTTCCTCCAGGGCCGCAGCAGCATCCCCGCGGACGAGCTGGCCACCGAGACCGCGCGGTGGGCGGAGGCGGCACCGGGGCCGCGCCCCTGGATCGGCGTCGACCAGGAGGGCGGCGCCGTCCAGACGCTCTCCGGCCCGGGCTTCGCCGACCTCCCGTCGGCCGCCCGCCAGGGCCGCATGCCGGCCGAGGAACTGGCCGGCCTCGCCGACGACATGGGCGCATCGCTGAGCAGCGCGGGCATCAACCTCAACCTGGCGCCGGTCGTCGACGTCGTCCCCGAGGGCACCGAGGACGCCAACGCGCCCATCGGTGCCTGGGACCGCCAGTACGGCAGCACCGCCGACGCCGTCAGCACCGCCGCCGGAACCGTCGCCGACGGCCTGGCCGCGCACGGGGTCACCCCCACGCTCAAGCACTTCCCCGGCCTCGGCCGGGTGCAGGAGAACCCCGACAAGAGCCGCGATGCCACCGACGACGTCACCACCGGCGACGACGACCAGGTCGCCGCCTTCGGCACGCTCGCCGGCTCGGACGCCGAGCCCTTCGTGATGATGTCGTCGGCCACCTACACCCGGATCGACCCGAGCACGCCGGCCCTCTTCTCCCCCGTCGTCGTCACCGACCTGCTGCGCGAGCAGCTCGGCTTCGACGGGGTGGTCATCTCCGACGACATCGGCGCAGCTCAGGCCGTCCAGGACCTGCCGGCCGACGAGCGGGTGATCCGCTTCCTCGAGGCCGGAGGCACCCTCATGCTCACCATGGACGCCGGCCTGGTGACGGAGATGATCGACGCCATCGTGGCCCGCGCCGAGAGCGACCCCGCGTTCTCCGCCACGGTCGACGCGGCCGTCCGGACCGCGCTCACCGCCAAGGCCGACGCCGGGCTGCTGCCGGAGTCCTGAGCGGACGCCCCTGGTCGCGGAAGGTCCTCAGCCCCAGCTGCCGACGGCCCGCGCGGCCTCGTTCGGATCGGCCCACACCCGGCGGCGGGCGGCGCGCGCCCGAGCGGCCGCCACCCCGGCACGCGGGTCCGAGAGGTACACCGCGGCGATCGCGGTGAAGACCGCCGTGAAGACCAGGCCGAGGCCGATCCCCAGCGTGAGGACGAGGTACAGCACGGAGGAGTCCTTTCGAGGGTCGAACGACCGCCAGCGCAGGCTCGCCCGCCGGCGGTTCGAGCTGAGGTGCGCCGATGCACTGGTCGTGGCCGAGGGAGCCTCCGGTCGGCCACAGCGGGATTCCACACCGCAACAGTGCGGCATCGGTTCTGCACTCAAGGTACCCAGCCGTCCTCCGCCGCGACGGGCGACGAAGCCGACCGTGAGCGGACTCACCGCCGGCGAGCGCCAGGACGACGACCACTCCGCGCGCCCGGCGGCTGCGCCGGACGTGGACGACCGACAGCATGAGGCAGCCGACGACGAACCAGGACCCGGTGGCACCCATGCCGCCGTCACCGGCCGAGGGCACTCGGCGCTGGAGCCGTTCGGCCGTGCGCTGGCCGGCGTCGGCCGTGCCGACGTCGCGGCACGGTGCCGCGCGGCTACCGTCGAGCGGTGTTCCGCTGGCTGTCCGCCCTCGTCGTCGCGGTGGTCCTGTCGGGTTTCGCCGTCCTCCTGCTGACCGGCCAGTACCTCAACGAGGGCCCCGTCCTCGTGCGGTTGACCCGGACCCATGGCGTCCACGTCGGCGACCTCTTCGTCGTCCTCGGCTGGGCGGTCGCACTCCTCGCCGTGGGAGGCCTGCTGTGGTCCGCCGGCCGCCGGGACGGTTGAGTCACCCAGCGGCGTCCAGGTCGGGTCGGGACTCCGCCAGCCGGGTGGACCAGATGACGACGGGTGCGATCAGACCGGTGCTGGCTCGGTGACCGGGCGCTGCGGGTCACGCCGCGTCATCGGCACGACGACCGATTGCCGGACGGCGAGGGCTGCGAGCGCCGGGCCGAGTGCCAGGGCCAGCGGCGTCCAGGCCACCCCGGCGGGCAGCAGGAGGACCAGGGCGGCGACCGCGCCCAGCGCGCCGAACTCCAGCGCGTGCAGCGCCAGCACCCGTCTCTGGCCGCCGTGCACCGAGGCCAGCGAGGCGTAGGGCAGCAGCACCGCGCCGGCGACGGCGTAGACCGACCAGCCGACGACGGCGGCCGCGGGCACCGCGTAGTCCCCGCCGGTGAGCACCGGGCCCAGCCACGGCAGGACCAGCAGCCCGGCGATCCCGATCGCACCGACGCCCGCGGCCAGCCCCGCCGCGGCGCGGTCGGCGACGCGCAGGCTCTCGGCCACCGGCCGGGCGCGCAGGCCGACGAAGTGCGGCAGCAGGAAGGTGCCGATGCCGGCGACCAGCGTGAGCGTCGGGGCGGTGTAGACCCGGGCGGCCTCCAGCGGCCCGTACGCGGCGGCGCCGGCCGCCGCGACGACCAGCACCCGCAGCAGGGTGAGCAGACCGGGCCGGACGGTGTGGGCGGCGGCCCGCCAGACGCCGAAGGCGGCCACGCCGCGCAGGTCGGGACGGCGCCACGGGCCGCGCGGCCGCTCGCCCGGCGGCACGCGCCACCAGGCCACGACCGCGGCCGCCGTCTGACCCACGAGCAGCGCGACGACGAAGGAGGCGAGGGTGATCTCGCCGGTCAGCCCGGCGACGCCCAGCGCCGCGAGCGCTCCGGCGAGGCTGGTGAGGTCGACCGCAGGCAGCGCGCGGTACCGGCCGGTGGCCATCAGCAGCCGGCGCAGCGTGTCCTCGACGACGAAGGCGGCGCAGGCCGGCCCGAGCAGCAGCCCGGCCCACACCGGCACCAGCCCGCTGAGCAGCGCGGCGGCCGCGCCGGCCAGGCCGACGCCGGTGGAGATCAGCGCCGTCCACACGTGCAGGCCGGCGCGGGTGCCGCGGTCGGTGCGGTCCAGCACGGTCAGCGAGTCGCCGACCAGGCCGCTGCAGACCGCGGTCCCCAGGACCAGCGCGCCGTAGACGAGGGCGAAGACGGCCAGGCCCGCGGCGCCGAGCAGCCGCGCGGCGGCCGCCTGCAGCGCCAGCCCGGCCAGCGCCTGGGTGCCCTGGCCGAGCACCGCCGCGGTGGCACGGCTGCCGAGCAGCCCAGACGCCCAGGAGGTCATGGTCGGCTCACCGCTCCGACCCCGTCGTCTCTGCTGTCCCGGCCACGGACCTCCGCGCCATGGATGTCACGGCCACGGCGCGGCGCTGGCGAAGGTGGTGGCGCGCCAGCCGGGCCACGACGTGCGCCCGGGTGTCGCGCGGACTGACGTAGCAGCGCGGCAGCGTGACCCGGTCACCGGGTGAGTAGTCGCCGGTGACGCAGGCGTTGTCGTAACCGGCGGCCCGGACGGCGTCGGCCGCGGCCTCGTCGTAGGAGCCGTAGGGATAGCAGAAGCCGGTCACCTCGGCCTGCAGCACGTCCTCCAGCACCCGGCGGCTCCCCCCCACCTCGGCGGCGAGGACGGCCGGCTCGGCGCCGGCCAGCCGGGCGTGGGTCAGCGTGTGGCTGCCCACCTCCTGGCCGGCCGCGGCCACGGCACGCACCTGGTCGGCGTCCATGATGGCCAACCGCGGGCCGGTGTCCCACTCGTTGTGCCCGCCCAGGCGGCCGGCGACGACGTAGACGGTGCCGGTCATCCCGTGCCGCCGCAGCACCGGGACGGCGAAGTCGAGGAAGTCGGTGTAGCCGTCGTCGAAGGTGAGCCCGACCAGGCCCGCGGCCGCGCCCCGGTCGGCGGCGCGCACCAGCTCGGTCAGCGAGACGCCCCGCAGCCCCAGCCGGCGCAGCAGCCGCAGGTGCCGGTCCAGCCGGTCGGGGTGCACCCGCAGCCGGTGCGGGTCGGGCGCGGCCGACGGGCTGATCGAGTGGTACATGAGCACCGGGGGGAGCGGCAGCCGCACCCGGGCGG
>NZ_FNHE01000023.1 GCF_900103785.1 Geodermatophilus siccatus
TCCGGGGCCGGGGTCGGGGACGACGATCGTCTCGACCGTGACCGGGGCTCCCTTGCTGCGGGCGACGACGCCCCTCACCTCGTAGGCCATGGCGGTGGATCTCCTCTCGGGATGTGCGGATCGGACGCGGGGGGGCGCTCCCCGGCACGGGAGCGCGCCGACCGTGGTGGGGATGGCGGGACATCGAGTTCCGAGCACCCCTTGACCCCGTCCGGTGCCGACCCTACGGTGTTGCACGACTGATATACCAGTCCTTGGCTCAATCTCATGACAGAAGGGACCCCGGCATGGTCGTCCAGGTTGACGGAGCGCTCCAGGCCCCGGCCGTTCCGGACCAGGTGCTCAACCGGTCGCTGGCGGACACCGACCCCGCGGTCTTCGACGCGATCTCCGCCGAGCTGACCCGGCAGCAGACCACGCTGGAGATGATCGCCAGCGAGAACTTCGCTCCGGTGGCCGTCATGCAGGCCCAGGGTTCGGTGCTGACCAACAAGTACGCCGAGGGCTACCCGGGCCGGCGTTACTACGGCGGCTGCGAGCACGTCGACGTCGTCGAGCAGCTGGCCATCGACCGGCTGAAGGCGCTGTTCGGCGCGGAGTACGCCAACGTGCAGCCGCACTCGGGGGCGCAGGCCAACGCCGCGGCGATGTCCGCCCTGCTGGAGCCCGGCGACACGATCCTGGGGCTCGACCTGGCCCACGGGGGCCACCTGACCCACGGGATGAAGCTCAACTTCTCCGGCAAGCTCTACGACGTGGCCGCCTACCACGTGGGCCGCGAGGACCACCGGGTCGACATGGCCGAGGTGGAGAAGCTGGCACTGGAGCGGCGGCCCAAGCTCATCGTCGCCGGCTGGTCGGCCTACCCCCGCCACCTGGACTTCGCCGAGTTCCGCCGGATCGCCGACGAGGTCGGGGCCTACCTGATGGTCGACATGGCGCACTTCGCCGGGCTCGTCGCCGCCGGGCTGCACCCCTCCCCGGTGCCGCACGCGCACGTGGTCACCTCGACCACCCACAAGACCCTGGGCGGGCCCCGCGGCGGGGTCATCCTGGCCACGGCCGACCTCGCGAAGAAGTTCAACTCGTCGGTCTTCCCCGGCCAGCAGGGCGGCCCCCTGGAGCACGTGATCGCCGCGAAGGCGGTGGCCTTCAAGCTGGCCGGGGAGCCGGCCTTCCGCGAGCGCCAGGAGCGGACCCTCGCCGGTGCCCGGATCCTGGCCGACCGGTTGCTGGCCGCGGACTCCCGCGAGGCGGGCGTCGACGTGGTCAGCGGCGGCACCGACGTGCACCTCGTCCTCGTGGACCTGCGGGAGTCGGCGCTCGACGGCCGGCAGGCCGAGGACCGGCTGCACTCGATCGGCATCACCGTCAACCGCAACGCCGTCCCCTTCGACCCCCGCCCGCCGATGGTCAGCTCCGGGGTGCGCATCGGCACCCCGGCGCTGGCCGCCCGCGGCTTCGACCTCGACGACTTCGCCGAGGTGGCCGACGTGATCGCCGCCGCACTGCGCCCCTCGGTGGGCGAGGAGCTGCTCGCCGAGCTCCGCACGCGGGTCACCCGCCTGGCCGACCGCCACCCGCTCTACCCCGACCTGACGGAGGTCCCCCGATGACGCTCGGTTCCTCCCACGCCACCCGCACCCCACGCACCCCCGGCGCGGACCTGCCGGAGCACCCGGACTCCCTCTGGCGCGACGCGGAGCCCAAGCGCTCCTACGACGTGGTGATCGTCGGAGGTGGCGGGCACGGCCTGGCCACCGCGCACTACCTCGCCAAGAACCACGGCATCACGAACGTCGCGGTGCTGGAGAAGGGCTGGCTGGCCGGCGGCAACATGGCCCGCAACACCACGATCATCCGCTCCAACTACCTGTGGGACGAGAGCTCCGCCATCTACGAGCACGCGCTGAAGCTCTGGGAGGGGCTCGAGGAGGACCTCGACTACCCGATCCTGTTCAGCCAGCGCGGCGTGCTCAACCTCGCCCACACCCTGCAGGACGTCCGCGACAGCGTGCGCCGGGTCGAGGCCAACAAGCTCAACGGCGTCGACGCCGAGTGGCTGGAGCCGGACGAGGTCCGCAAGATCTGCCCGGTCGTCAACACCTCGACCGACATCCGCTACCCGGTCCTGGGGGCGACGTACCAGCCGCGCGCGGGCATCGCCAAGCACGACTACGTGGCCTGGGGCTTCGCCCGCCGCGCGGACGAGGCCGGGATCGACCTCATCCAGGACTGCGAGGTCACCGGCTTCACCACCGACGGCAACCGGGTCACCGGGGTGCAGACCACCCGGGGCACCATCTCCGCCGGCAAGGTCGCCCTCTGCGCAGCCGGCCACACCTCCGTGCTCACCGACATGCTCGGCATCCGCGTCCCGGTGCAGAGCCACCCGCTGCAGGCGCTGGTCTCCGAGCTGCTCGAGCCGGTGCACCCCACCGTGGTCATGTCCAACGCCGTGCACGTGTACGTCTCCCAGGCGCACAAGGGCGAGCTGGTCATGGGCGCCGGAGTCGACTCGTACAACGGCTACGGCCAGCGCGGCGCCTTCCACATCATCGAGCGCCAGATGGCCGCCGCCGTCGAGCTCTTCCCGGTGTTCGCGCGGGCCCACCTGCTGCGGACCTGGGGCGGCATCGTCGACGTCAGCCCCGACGCCTCGCCGATCGTCGGGCGGACCCCCTACGACAACGTCTACCTCAACTGCGGCTGGGGCACCGGCGGGTTCAAGGCCACGCCCGGCATCGGCTCGGCCCTGGCGCACACCATCGCCCACGACGAGCCCCACCCGTACGTGGCGCCGTTCACCCTCGACCGCTTCGTCACCGGCGCGCTCGTCGACGAGCACGGCGCGGCCGCCGTGGCCCACTGACGCCCTCGCCCGTCCACCCAGGAGTCTCCCGTGCAACTCATCGCATGCCCGTGGTGCGGCCCCCGCGAGGAGGTCGAGTTCCACTACGGCGGCCAGGCCCACGTCCCCTACCCGGAGAGCCCCGCCGAGCTCTCCGACGAGGAGTGGGCGCACTACGTCTTCTTCCGCGACAACCCCAAGGGCCGCTTCGCCGAGCGCTGGAACCACAGCGCCGGCTGCCGCCGCTGGTTCAACGCGATCCGCGACACCGCCACCTACCGCTTCGAGAGCGTGTACCGCCTCGACGAGCCGAAGCCGGTGACCCCGTGACGAGCACCTTCCGCACCCCCGAGGGCGGCCGCATCGACCGCGCCACCACCGTCGAGTTCACCTTCGACGGTCAGACCCTCACCGGTCACCCCGGCGACACCCTGGCCTCGGCGCTGCTCGCGAACGGCCGTCACCAGGTCGCCACGAGCATCAAGTTCGGCCGACCGCGCGGCATCGCCGCCGCCTGGGCCGAGGACCCGGGCGGGCTGGTGCAGATCGAGGAGCCCTTCCCCGAGCCCATGCTGCTGGCCACCACCGTGGAGCTCCACGACGGGCTGGCTGCCCACGGCCTGCCGGGGCAGGGCCGCCTCGCCGACGTCCCCGACTCCGCCCGCTACGACGCGGTCCACCACCACGTCGACGTGCTGGTCGTGGGCGCCGGGCCCTCGGGGCTGGCCGCCGCGCTCACCGCCGCGCGGGCCGGTGCCCGCGTCGCGCTCGTCGACGAGCAGTCCGAGGCCGGCGGCTCGTTGCTGTCGGGCACCGAGCGGCTCGACGACGCTCCGGCGCTGCAGTGGGTCGCCGCCGCGGTCGCCGAGCTGGCCGGCCACCCCGAGGTGCTGCACCTGCAGCGCACCACCGCCTTCGGCAGCTACGACGACGGTTTCGTCCTGGCACTGGAGCGGCGCACCGACCACCTCGGCGCCGCCGCGCCCAAGCACGTCTCCCGCCAGCGGGTGTGGCGCATCCGGGCGCGCTCGATCGTCGTCGCGACGGGGGCGCACGAGCGCCCGGTCGTCTTCGCCGACAACGACCGCCCGGGGACCATGCTCGCCGGCGCAGCCCGGACGTTCCTGCACCGCTACGGCGTGCTGCCCGGCCGCGAGGCCGTCGTGTTCACCACGAACGACAGCGCCTACGACGCCGCCCTCGACCTGCACCGCGCGGGTGTGCACGTGCAGGCGGTGGTCGACGCCCGGCCGGAGGGCTCGCCGCGCCGCGAGGAGTGCGAGCACGCCGGCATCCGCGTCCTGTCCGGCGCCGTCGTGACCGGCACGCAGGGCGTCGAGCGGGTCACGCACGCCCTCGTCGCCCCGTTCGCGGACGGAGAGGTCGGCGCCAGCAGCGCGATCGCCTGCGACCTGCTCCTGGTCAGCGGGGGCTGGAACCCCGCGGTGCACCTGTTCAGCCAGGCCCGCGGCCGGCTCCGCTACGACGCCGCCCTCGGCGCGTTCCTCCCCGGGGAGCAGCTCGACGGCCTGACCGTTGCCGGCTCGGCCGCCGGCGTGTTCGACCTGGCCGGGTGCCTCGCCGACGGGCAGCGCGGAGCGCGCGCCGCGCTGGGCGCGCTGGCCGTCCCACCGGCGGAGGAGGACCGGCTGCCCACCGCCCCGGAGCCCGTCGTCCCGACCGCGCCCCTGGTGCTGTGGCGGGTGCCGGACACCTCCGGTGCCGACGGCAGCACCTCGTTCGTGGACCTGCAGCGCGACGCGACGGTCGCCGACATCGCTCGCGCGGTCGGCGCCGGCCTGCGCTCCATCGAGCACGTCAAGCGCTACACGACGATCGGGACGGCGCACGACCAGGGCAAGACCTCCGGCGTCCTCACCTCGGGGATCACCGCCGAGCTGCTGGGGATCCCGGTGCAGGACACCGGGACCACCACGTTCCGGCCGCCCTACACCCCGGTCGCCTTCGCCGCCCTGGCCGGCCGCGACCGTGGCCGGCTCTTCGACCCCGAGCGGGTCACCGCCCTGCACGAGTGGCACGTGGCGGCGGGGGCGGTCTTCGAGGACGTCGGCCAGTGGAAGCGGCCCCGCCACTACCCGCGGCCCGGCGAGGACATGGAGGCCGCGGTCCTCCGGGAGTGCGCCGCGGCCCGCACCGGCGTCGGGATCCTCGACGGCTCCACCCTCGGCAAGATCGACGTCCAGGGCCCGGACGCCGCCGTCCTCCTGGACCGCCTCTACACGAACCTGATGAGCAGCCTGAAGGTCGGTTCGGTCCGCTACGGGGTCATGTGCGGCGTCGACGGCATGGTGATCGACGACGGCACGGTGCTGCGGCTGGCCGAGGACCGCTTCCTGGTCCTCACCACCACCGGCGGCGCGGCGAAGATCCTCGACTGGATGGAGGAGTGGGTCCAGACGGAGTGGCCGGACCTGCGGGTCCACTGCACCTCGGTCACCGAGCAGTGGTGCACCTTCCCGGTCGTCGGTCCGCGCTCCCGCGACGTCATCGGCGCGGTCTTCCCGCAGGTGGACGTCTCCAACGAGGCCTTCCCGTTCATGACCTGGCGGGACACCACCCTCGACGGGGTGCCGGTCCGGCTGGCCCGGATCAGCTTCTCCGGCGAGCTGGCCTTCGAGGTCTACGTCAACCCCTGGTACGCGGTCGCGGTGTGGCAGCGGCTGCTCGACGCCGGCCGCCCGTACGGCATCACGCCGTACGGCACGGAGACCATGCACGTCCTGCGCGCGGAGAAGGGCTACCCGATCATCGGGCAGGACACCGACGGCACCGTCACCCCGCACGACCTCGGCATGGCCTGGGCGGTCTCGAAGAAGAAGCCCGACTTCGTCGGCAAGCGCAGCTTCTCGCGGCCGGCCAACCAGGACCCGCTGCGCAAGCAGCTGGTCGGGCTGCTGCCCGTGGACCGGCGGACCGTCCTGCCGGAGGGCTCGCAGATCGTGGAGTTCCGCACCGACGGCCAGCTGCCGCCTCCGCCGGTCCCGATGCTCGGCCACGTCACCTCCAGCTACCGCAGCGCCGAGCTCGCCCGCCCCTTCGCCCTGGCCCTGGTCAAGGGCGGGCGAGAGCGCATCGGCGAGACCGTCCACGTCCCCGTCAACGGCACCCTCGTCCCGGTCGAGGTCACCGGCTCGGTGCTGGTCGATCCCGAAGGAGCCCGTCGCGATGGCTGAGCTGCTGCGCACCCACCCGCTCGAGGGGTGGCGCACCGCCTTCGAGCGCCTGCCCGACACCGTGCGGATCGCCGTCGAGCCGTTCGTCGCGATGGTCGACGTCCGGCTCGGCACGGTCGGCGCCGAGGCGTCGGCGGCCCTGGGCGTCGACCTGCCGACGGCTCCCAACACGTGGGTGCCGGCCGGCACGGGGCGGGCCGTCTGGCTCGGCCCCGACGAGTGGCTGCTCAGCAGCACCACGGAGACACCGGAGGAGCTCGAGGCCCGGGTCCGCGCCGCCGTCGTCGGCCTGGGCGGGTCCGCGACGGACGTCTCCGCCCAGCGGATCGGCCTCCGGCTGACCGGGGCTCGGGTGCGCGACGTCCTGGCCAAGGGCTGCTCGATCGACCTGCACCCGCGGGTGTTCGGCCGGGGGAGCAGCGCGCAGACGGCGCTCGGCCAGGCGGGCGTCGTCCTGCTGGCCCTCTCCGACGCCGCCGACGACGTCCTCGTCCTCGTCCGGTCGTCCTTCGCCGGCTACCTGGCCGACTGGCTGCTCGACGCGGCCCTCGAGTTCACCTCCACCCCCAACGACTGACCGGCCCCCATCGGCAGTCCCCGGAACCACCGGCACGTCAGGAGCGAAGCAATGTCCACCACCCCTCGTGTGGTCATCATCGGAGCGGGGATCGTCGGCGCCAACCTGGCCGACGAGCTGACCGCCCGTGGCTGGGACCGCGTCACCGTGGTCGACCAGGGGCCCCTCCCGCTGACCGGGGGCTCCACGTCGCACGCGCCGGGGCTGGTCTTCCAGACCAACGCCTCCAAGACGATGACGGCGTTCGCCAGCTACACGGTGGAGAAGCTCAAGAGCGTCGACGTCGACGGCGCGTGGTGCTTCAACCAGGTCGGCGGCCTCGAGGTCGCCACCACGCCGGAGCGGCTCGCCGACCTGCACCGCAAGCAGGGCTGGGCCACCTCCTGGGGCGTCGAGTCCCAGGTGGTCGACGTCGACGAGTGCGTGCGGCTGCACCCGCTGGTCGACCGCGAGCGCATCCTCGGCGGGCTGCACATCCCCAGCGACGGTCTGGCCAAGGCGTCCCGGGCGGTCGTCGCGCTGGCCCGCCGTGCCGAGGCGCGGGGCGCCCGCTTCCAGGGCTCGACCCGGGTGACCGGCATTGAGCAGACCGGCGGCCGGGTGACCGGCGTCCGCACCCCGGACGGCGTCATCCCCGCCGACGTCGTGGTCTCCTGCGCCGGCTTCTGGGGCCAGGAGCTCGGCGCGATGGTCGGCATGGACGTGCCGCTGCTGCCCCTGGCCCACCAGTTCGTCTGGACCGGTCAGGTGCCGGACCTGGTCGGGCGCAACGACGAGCTCAGCGAGGCGAGCCTGCCGATCCTGCGCCACCAGGACCAGGACCTCTACTACCGGGAGCGCGTCGACCGCCTCGGCATCGGGTCCTACGCCCACCGCCCCATGCCGGTCGACCTGGGCGAGCTGCCGCAGGGGGACGGCGTGCGGGAGTCGTCGATGCCCTCGATGCTGCCCTTCACCGAGGAGGACTTCGCCCCGGCGTGGGAGCAGAGCCAGCTGCTGCTGCCCTCGCTGCGGTCGTCCAAGATCGACTCCGGCTTCAACGGGGTCTTCTCCTTCACCCCGGACGGCGGTCCGCTGATCGGGGAGTCGCGGGACGTGGCGGGCTTCTGGATCGCCGAGGCGGTCTGGGTGACGCACTCGGCCGGCGTGGCCCGGTCGGTGGCCCAGCTGCTCGTCGACGGCCGCTCCGAGGTCGACCTGCACGGCTGCGACGTGCACCGCTTCGAGGACGTCCAGCTCGCCCCGGAGTACGTCAGCGAGACCTCGCAGCAGAACTTCGTCGAGATCTACGACGTCATCCACCCGCTGCAGCCCCGGCTGTCCCCGCGCGACCTGCGGGTCAGCCCCTTCCACGCCCGGCAGCAGGAGCTCGGCGCGGTCTTCCTCGAGGCCGCCGGCTGGGAGCGGCCGCACTGGTACGAGGCCAACGCGCACCTGGTCGACGAGCTGCCCGCCGAGTGGGCGCCGCCGGAGCGCGACGCGTGGGCGGGGCAGTTCTGGTCCCCGATCGCGGCGGCCGAGGCGTGGAAGACCCGCACCGCCGTGGCGATGTACGACATGACGCCGCTCAAGCGGCTCGAGGTCAGCGGCCCCGGCGCCCTCGCGCTCCTGCAGCGGCTCACGACCGGGGAGATGGACAAGTCCGTCGGGTCGGTGACCTACACGCTCGCCCTCGACGAGGCCGGCGGCATCCGCAGCGACCTCACCGTCGCCCGGCTGGGCGAGCAGCTGTTCCAGGTCGGCGCCAACGGCCCCCTCGACCTCGACCACCTCCTGCGCGAGGCGCCCGGCGACGGCACGGTGCAGGTCCGCGACACCACCGGCGGCACGTGCTGCATCGGCCTGTGGGGCCCGCGGGCCCGCGACCTCGTCCAGCGGCTCAGCGCCGACGACTTCTCCAACGACGGGCTGAAGTACTTCCGCGCGAAGCGGGCCCGGATCGGGGGAGTGCCGGTGACGGCGATGCGGCTGTCCTACGTCGGCGAGCTCGGCTGGGAGCTCTACACCAGCGCCGACAACGGCCAGCGGCTGTGGGACGTGCTGTGGCGCGCCGGCCAGGACCTCGGCGTGATCGCCGCGGGCCGGGCCGCGTTCAACAGCCTCCGGCTGGAGAAGGGCTACCGGGCCTGGGGTCACGACATGACCACCGAGCACGACCCCTACGAGGCGGGCCTCGGGTTCGCCGTCCGCCGGCAGAAGCAGGCCGACTTCGTCGGGCGGCAGGCTCTCGCCGAGCTCGGGGACGACACGGTGAGCCGCCGGCTGTCCTGCCTGACGATCGACGACGGCCGCAGCGTCGTCCTCGGCCACGAGCCGGTGTTCGTGGACGGGCGACCGGCGGGCTACGTGACCAGCGCGGCCTTCGGGCACACCGTCGGCCGGCCCATCGCCTACGCCTGGCTGCCGGCCTCGGCGACCGTCGGGACGAGCGTCGAGATCGGGTACTTCGGCACCCGCATCCCGGCGACCGTCGCCGCCGAGCCGCTCGTCGACCCGGAGATGACCCGCCTCCGCGGCTAGCCCGCCCCACCCCCTCCGCCGGACCGGCGGGCGGCCCCGACCACTCCCGCGGCCGCCCGCCGGCCCGCGATCGCGCCTACCCCGAGGACCCCCATGCGCACCGACACCGTCGAGACCTTCCTGGCGCAGCTCGCCGCCAGGGTGCCCGCCCCGGGAGGAGGGGCCACCGCCGCACTGCACGCGGCCCAGGCCGCCGCCCTGGTGGCGATGGTCGCCCGCTACAGCGACTCGGCGAAGTACGCCGAGCACGCCGAGGAGATCGCCTCCATCACGGCCACCGCCGACCGGTTGCGCCAGAACGCCCTGGGTCTCGCCGAGGAGGACGCCGCGGCCTTCACCGCGGTCACCGAGGCCTACCGGCTCCCGAAGGGGACCGCCGACGAGGCCGCGGCCCGGTCGGAGGGCATCGCGCGGGCACTGGTCGCCGCGGCGCACGTGCCGGCGATCGTCGTCGCCGTCGCCGAGCAGGTGCTGGGCCTGGCCGAGCAGCTCCTGCCGATCGGCAACCGCAACGTGATCAGTGACGTCGCCGCCGCCGCCGAGGCGGCCCGCGCCGCCGCCACGACGGCACGGGTCAACGTGGAGATCAACCTCGGTGGCATCAAGGACCCGGCGACCTGGGGTGAGCTCGCCGCGGTCGTCGACTCCGTCGACGACGTCGTCCTGCGCGCGGAGAAGGTCACCGCCGCCGTCCGGGACGGACTCGTCCGATGACGACGGAGCTCGGCGGGGGTGAGCTGGCCGCCGGCATCCGCGCCGAGGTCACCGCCACGGCCGCGGAGCTGACCGCCGCCGGGACGCCGCCCCGGCTGGCCGTGGTCGTCGCGACGGCGGACGAGTCCAGCGCCTGGTACGTCCGCTCCATCGCCCGGGCCGCGGAGCGGACCGGCATCGCCTGCTCGGTCGTCGACCTCGGGGAGACGGCGACGCCGGACCGGATCCGCGCCGAGCTGGCCGCGCTGAGCGCGGATCCCGCGGTGCACGGCATCATCCTGCAGACCCCGCTGCCGGCCGACGCGGTCGTCGAGGACCTGGCCGCGTCGATCGACCCGGCCAAGGACGTCGACGGGGCCAACCCGCTCAGCCTGGGACGGCTGGCCGCGGGTCTGCCCGCGCATCCGCCGGCGACCGCCGAGGCCGTGCTGGCGCTGCTGGACCACCACGGGATCCCGTTGTCCGGCGCGCACGCCGTCGTGGTGGGCCGCTCCACCGTCGTCGGCAAGCCGGCCGCGCACCTGCTGCTGCAGCGGGACGCCACCGTGACCGTCTGCCACAGCCGCACCAAGGACCTGGCGGCGGTCACCCGCACCGCGGACGTGCTCGTCGCCGCCGTCGGGCGGCCGGAGCTCATCACGGCCGAGCACGTCGCCGCGGACGCGGTCGTCGTCGACGTGGGGACCAACCCGACGCCCGACGGCGGGCTCGTCGGGGACGTCGACGCCGATTCGGTCGCCGGACGGGTCGCCGGTCTGACCCCGGTGCCGGGCGGGGTCGGCCCGGTCACCACCGCCCTGCTGCTGCAGCACACGGTCGCGTCCGCACGCGGCTGAGCGAGGACCCCCTCCTGCGCAGCGCTCGCAGGCTCGCCGCGAGCCTCTGGACGGGGCCGGCAGCCAGTCGCACCACAGAGATCGGAGCAGCCAGATGACCGGCACGGCGTTGGCCGACCGCCCGCGCGCGGCCACCGGCACCTCGACGCACCCCCTCGGCCGGGTGCTCGCGGGGAGGAGGCCGCTGGTCTGCGGCGTCCTCAACGTGACCCCCGACTCCTTCTCCGACGGCGGGCGCTTCCACAGCTTCGACCGGGCCGTGGAGCGCGGGCGCACCCTGGCTGCCGAGGGGGCCGACCTCATCGACATCGGCGGGGAGTCCACCCGACCCGGCTCGCGCCCGCCGACCCCCGCCGAGGAGCTGGACCGCGTCGTCCCGGTGGTCGAGGCCCTGAGCCGGCAGGTCCCCGTTCCGCTCTCCGTGGACACCTCCCGTCCCGAGGTCATGAGAGCAGCCGTGGCGGCCGGGGCGAGCATGGTCAACGACGTCCGGGCGCTGCGGTCGCCGGGTGCTCTCGAGGCCGTCGCAGAGCTGGGCGTGCCGGTGTGCCTCATGCACATGCAGCGCTCGCCGGAGACCATGCAGGCGGACCCGCGCTACCGGGACGTCGTCGTGGACGTGCGCACCTTCCTCGCCGAGCGGATGCGTGCCTGCCTCGATGCCGGCATCCGGCAGGAGCACCTCGTGGTGGACCCGGGGTTCGGGTTCGGCAAGACGCTGACCCACAACGTCGCGCTCCTGGCGTCGCTCGACGCGTTCACCGGCCTGGGTGTCCCGGTCATGGTGGGGCTGTCCCGCAAGTCGGTGCTCGGGCAGCTCACCGGGCGGACCGTGGAGGACCGGCTGCCCGGCTCCCTGGCCGCGGCTGTCGTCGCGGTCCAGCGGGGAGCCACCCTGCTCCGCGTGCACGACGTCGCGGCCACGCGGGACGTCCTGGCCGTCCTCGACGCCGTCGGCCCGGTGTGAACGGCCTGGTGACCTGAGGGAACGGCCACCCTCCAGGGACCCGCTGGCCCCGTCCCGGGTCCCGCCCTGAGCCTGCGAGGGGTGGGGAGGACGGGGTCCTTCTCCTAGATGACCGCGCGGATCGCGTGCTCGAAGCCCAGCACGTGCTCACGGGCGAGGTCGTCGGCCCGGTCGGCGTCGCCGGCGGCGATCGCGCGGAGCAGCTCGACGTGCTCCCCGACGTGCTCGTCGACCGTGGGCAGCCGGTCGAGGAACAGGCAGAAGATCCGCGTCGCCAGGTTGTCGTAGCGGATCAGGACGTCTTCCAGGTGGGGGTTGCCGCTGGCCCGGTAGATGGCCCGGTGCACGGCGAGGTCCCAGCGCATCAGCTCGGTCCGGTCGGTCTGGGCGACGTCCAGGTGCTGGATGCGCGCGGCCAGCTCCTCGAGCTCGCCGAGCGACGTGCGCACGGCACGCTCGGCGGCACGGCGGGCCGCCAACGGCTCGAGCTGGGCGCGGATGTCGGAGATGTGGGCCAGGTCGGAGATGTCCATGCCGGTCGCGAAGGTCCCTCGCCGGGGGTAGGACACCACGAGCCGGTCCCCCTCCAGACGTTTCAGCGCCTCACGGACCGGCGTCCGGCCCACCCCGAGGTCCTTGGCCAGCTCGTCGTCGTCGATCGGATCGCCCGGGCTGATGTCGAGCATGATCAGCCGGTCCCTGATCGCCACGTAGGCCTTGTCCGCGAGCGACGCGACGGCGGACGAGTCGAGATCCAGGGGCGCAGCGGTCACGAAGAGATCGTAGAGGTTGGGGGCCGACGGGCCTTGCCTCTTCAGAGGGATCGACATACCTTGACCATACATCTGATATACCAACTGTGTACCTGACTCCGCAGTTGGTGTCGGCGCACCGGCGGGGGAGAGGGAGGTACGGGTGACCATCAGCGCCTTCGACCTGTTCAAGGTCGGCATCGGCCCGTCGAGCTCGCACACGGTCGGCCCCATGCGGGCAGCCTGCACCTTCGCGTCCCGGCTCCGCGACGAGGGCCTGCTGGGACGGGTCACGGGGGTGCGCTGCGAGCTGTTCGGGTCGCTGGGAGCGACCGGGCACGGACACGGCAGCGTCAAGGCGGTCGTCCTCGGCCTCGAGGGGGAGCAGCCCGACGTGGTCGACCCGGTCGCGGCCGAGCCGCGGGTCGACGCCGTCCGCCGCGAGGGCAAGCTGGCCCTGGCCGGAGAGCACCCCATCGCGTTCTCGGTCGACGACGACGTCGTGCTGCACCGTCGCAAGCGGCTGGACTTCCACAGCAACGGCATGCTCTTCCGGGCCCTGGACGCCGAGGGCGAGGAGGTCGACCGGCGCGAGTACTACTCGGTGGGCGGCGGGTTCGTCCTGGACGAGGACGAGGCCGGCCGCCCGGCGATCGTCGAGGACCGCACCCCGGTCCGCTTCCCGTTCCGCACCGGGGAGGAGCTGCTGACCCGGACGCGGGAGTCGGGCCTGCGGATCAGCGACGTGATGCTGGCCAACGAGCTGTCCTGGCGCAGCGAGGCGGAGGTCCGCTCCGGCCTGCTGCACGTCTGGTCGGTGATGCAGGAGTGCGTGGAGCGTGGCACCCGCACCACCGGCGTCCTGCCCGGCGGGCTGAAGGTCCGCCGACGCGCGGCCGCGCTGCGCGCCCAGCTGGAGAGCCACCCGGACGAGACCGACCCGCTGCGCGCGATGGAGTGGGTGACCCTCTACGCGCTGGCGGTCAACGAGGAGAACGCGGCCGGCGGCCGGGTGGTGACCGCGCCGACCAACGGCGCGGCCGGCATCGTGCCCGCCGTCCTGCACTACTACCGCGACTTCGTCGACTCCTACGGCGAGGACGGCGTCGTGCGGTTCCTGCTCACCGCCGCCGCGATCGGGCTGCTGTTCAAGGAGAACGCCTCCATCTCCGGCGCCGAGGTCGGCTGCCAGGGAGAGGTCGGCTCGGCCTGCTCCATGGCCGCCGCGGGCCTCGCCGAGGTGCTCGGCGGGACGCCGGAGCAGGTGGAGAACGCCGCCGAGATCGGCATCGAGCACAACCTGGGCCTCACCTGCGACCCGGTCGGCGGGCTGGTGCAGATCCCGTGCATCGAGCGCAACGCCGTCGGCTCGGTCAAGGCCATCACCGCCGCGCGCATGGCCGTGCGCGGGGACGGCCGGCACCACGTCCCGCTGGACAAGGCGATCAAGACGATGCGCGAGACCGGTGCGGACATGAAGGACAAGTACAAGGAGACCGCCCGTGGCGGGCTGGCGCTCAACATCGTCGAGTGCTGAGGAGGCACCCGTGTCCCACCCGTTCACCCTCACGCTCAGCTGCCAGGAGCGCCCGGGCATCGTGCACGCGGTCAGCTCGTTCCTGTTCCAGCACGGCTGCGACATCGTCGAGCACCAGCAGTTCGACGACGCCGTCCGCGGTCAGCTGTTCCTGCGCACGGCCTTCGTCTGCGCCGAGGACACCGACTGCGAGCGCCTCTCGGCGGACTTCCAGGACGTGGCCGACGAGTTCGGCATGACCTACCAGGTCGCCGGCGAGCAGCCGCAGCGGGTGCTGGTCATGGTGTCCAAGCTCGGCCACTGCCTCAACGACCTGATCTTCCGGTGGCGCGCCGGCAACCTGGGCGCCGACCTGGTCGCCGTGGTGTCCAACCACGAGGACCTGCGCCCGATGGCGGAGGCGGCCGGCCTCCCGTTCGTCCACGTCCCGGTGACCCCGGTCACCAAGCGGGAGGCCGAGGCCCGGCTGCTCGAGCTGGTCGACGAGTACCGGGCCGACCTGGTCGTGCTGGCCCGCTACATGCAGATCCTCTCCGACGAGACGTGCGCCGCCCTGTACGGCCGGGCGATCAACATCCACCACTCGTTCCTGCCCGGGTTCAAGGGCGCCAAGCCCTACCACCAGGCCTTCGACCGCGGCGTGAAGCTGGTCGGCGCGACGGCCCACTACGTCACCCCCGACCTGGACGAGGGCCCGATCATCGAGCAGGAGGTCATCCGCATCGACCACACCTTCGATCCCCGGGCGCTGGCCACCGTCGGACAGGACGCCGAGGCGCTGGCGCTGTCGCGGGCGGTCCGGTGGCACAGCGAGAAGCGGGTGCTCCTGAACGGGCACAGCACGGTCGTCTTCCGGTGACCCGGCGGCTGGAGGTCTGATGTCGACCGGGACGGCGGACCTGTCGCCGCCCGCCGGCGCCGCCTCGTCCCAGGCCGCGCTCGACCGCGTCCGCCGGTACCTGTACGAGGAGCTCGGGCCGCAGCGCGGTCCGGCGGGCACGGGGCTCACCCGTCCGCGTGCCCTGCTCGGCGCGCTGGGGAACCCGCAGGACCGCTTCCGTGCCGTGCACGTGGCGGGCACCGCGGGGAAGGGCTCGGTGAGCACCTTCGTGGCCGGCCTGCTCCGCGCCCACGGGTTCCGGGTCGGTGCCCACCTGTCACCGCACGTCCACAGCGTCCTCGAGCGGTTCCAGCTGGACGGGAGGCCGGCGTCGGCCGAGCTCGTCGACGCGGAGCTGGACCGGATCCGGCCGGCCGTCGAGGTGGTGGAGCAGGCCGGCCACGGCCGGCCGTCCTTCTTCGAGGTCACCAACGCCGTCGCCTTCGGCCTGTTCGCCGACCGGGTCGACTACGGGGTCGTCGAGACCGGGCTCGGGGGACTGCTCGACTCCACCAACACGATCTCCCGAGCGGACAAGCTCGCGGTCGTCACGCCGATCGGCCTGGACCACCAGGACCTGCTCGGGGCCACGGTCGGCGAGATCGCGGCCCAGAAAGCCGGCATCCTGCCCTTCGCCGGTCGGGCCGTGGTGGCTCGCCAGGGGAGTGCCGAGGCGGCGGACGCGCTGAGCGCCGAGGCGGCCCGCCGGAGCTGCGCTCTCCGGTGGGTCGACCTGGGCCCCCCGGCGGTGCAGACCTGGACCGGGCCGGGCGGCACCGCACTGCGGCTGCGCGGCCAACCGCCGCTGTCCCTGGGGCTGACCGGGCGGCACCAGGCCGGCAACGCCCATCTCGCGCTGCGTGCCGTCGAGGCGCTGGCCGCGCGCGATGGGTGGGCCCTCGACGCGGACGCCGTCTGGCTGGGGCTGCGGAGCGCCACGCTGCCCGGCCGGTTCGAACGCCGGGTGATCGGCGGCCGGACCGCGGTCCTCGACGGGGCCCACAACCCGATGAAGCTCGCGGCGTTGGTGGCGACCCTCCAGGAGGTCCACCCCGGCGCCCGGTTCCCGTGGGTCCTCGCCTTCAAGCAGGACAAGGACCTGGACGCCGCCCTCCACGTCGTCGCGCCGGCGGCCTCGGTGGTCGTCGCGACGGAGTTCTGCTCCACCGGCGGCGACCACCCCGCCGGCACCTCCGTCCCGGCCGAGCTCGTCGCCGCGGCAGCGGCGGACCGGGGCATCGCCACAGCAGTGGAGGGCAACCCGGTGCTCGCGGTCCGCCGTGCTGCGCAGGAGGCCGACGAGGCGGTGCCGGTCGTGGTGAGCGGCTCGTTCCACCTGCTCGCCGCCGTCCACGGGGCAACGGTGCCGCAGTGACCTGGGCCCGCTTCGACGACCTGCGCACGGGGACGGCGCTCCGGTGTCCCGCGCCCGACCGGATCCTGGTGGCCGAGCACCCCGCCGAGGTCGCCGGGGTGCTGGCCGAGGTCCAGCGGGCCACGGACTCGGGACGGTGGGCGTTCGGCTACGTCGCCTACGAGGCCGCCGCGGGGCTGGACCCGGCGCTGGCCGTGCACCCGTCCACGCCCATGGACGTGCCCCTGGTCTGGTTCGGGATCTGCGGGGAGCCGGTCTCCGTGCCGCCGCTGCACCCGGCCGGCGCCGCCCCGGCTCCGGCCGCTCGGTGGCGCCCCACGTGGACACCGGCCGGACACGCCCACGGCGTCCGGGCGGTCCGGGAGCGCATCGCCGCCGGGGACACGTTCCAGTGCAACCTGACCGTGCGGATGTCCGGCCGCGTGCCGGGGGACCCCTTCCTGCTCTACCGGGACCTGGCGCTGGGCCAGCGCGGCGCGTACAACGCCTATCTCGACCTCGGCCGGTTCGCGGTGGCCAGTGCCAGCCCCGAGCTGTTCTTCGAGCGCCGCGGGAACTCCGTGCTGCTCCGCCCGATGAAGGGCACGGCGCGGCGAGGCCGGGACGGGGACGAGGACCGGCGCCTGGCCGACCTGCTCCGCTCGAGCCCCAAGGAGCGGGCGGAGAACGTCATGATCGTCGACCTCATGCGCAACGACATCGGCCGGATCGCGGAGACCGGCAGCGTGCAGGTGCCCGCGCTCTTCACCGTCGAACGCTACGAGACCGTGCTCCAGCTGACCTCCGACGTCACGGCTCGCCTCCGCCCGGGGACCGGTCTGGTGGAGCTCTTCCGGGCGCTCTTCCCCTGCGGCTCGGTCACGGGAGCACCCAAGGCGAGCTCCATGGAGATCATCCGGTCCCTGGAGTCGGACGCCCGCGGGGTCTACTGCGGGGCGATCGGCCTCGTCGGCCCACCGGGCGCACCGGTCCGGGCCCGCTTCAGCGTGGCCATCCGGACCGCCGTGGTCGACACGTCCTCGGGGGAGGCCGTCTACGGCACCGGCAGCGGCATCACGTGGGGGTCGGAGGCGTCCGCCGAGCACGCGGAGGTCCTCGCCAAGGCCGCCGTCCTGGCCGCTCGGCCCCGTGAGTTCGAGCTGTGGGAGACCATGCGTCACGACCAGCAGCGCGGTCTGCACAACCGGGAGCGCCATCTGCAGCGGCTGGCGGCCTCGGCCGAGCACCTGGGGTTCCGGTTCGATCTCCCGACGGCGCGGTGCGTCCTGGACGCGCGGCTGGCGGGGGAGCCGGCGGCGCGCGTCCGGGTCCGGCTCCGCCGCAGCGGGACCCTCGCCGTCGACGTGGCCGCCCTGCCGCCACCGTCTCCCGGCCGGGTGCTGCTGGCACTCGACGACGATCCGGTCGACCCCGGGGAGACCTGGCTCCACCACAAGACGAGCCTGCGGGAGCCGTACGACCGGCGCCGCGAGCGGCGGCCCGACGTGGACGACGTGATCATGGTCAACACGAGGGGGGAGCTGACCGAGGTGACCCGGGCCTCTCTGGCGGTGAAGCTGGACGGCCAGTGGTGGACCCCACCACGGGACTCCGGGTGCCTCCCGGGTGTCGAGCGCGCGCGGCTGCTCGACGCGGGCCGGCTGCGGGAGCGGGTGCTCCACGTGGCCGACCTCGAACGGGCGGAGGGGTTGGGAGTGCTCAGCTCGCTGCGGGGGTGGCGTGCCGCGGAGCTGAGCACCGTGCGCCGGAGGGTGGTGCCCACCCGAGGCCACATCGGGCCGGCACGGGCCTCCCGTCAGGCGCAGCGCCCGGCGTCGGGCGCCCTCGTCGGCAGGGGGTGAGTCGCTCGGGACAGGAGGTGCTCGTGGCCCGTGCACCAGGCGCAGGCCACCCACCGTCTCCGCGGACGCGCCAGCCCGCCGCTGGTGCGTGGTCAGGGGTCGGAACCGGACCCGCCGAGGCGAGCGCGACGTGCTGTCGCCACCGGCTCGGCGAGACCTCGTCCGCCGCCTCCCGACCACCGCCGGCCCTGGTTCCGGGGCGTTCCCCGACGGACGTCGGGGTTCGATCGACGTGGACCGGTTGGACACCCGATGCCTGCGCGTCCGTGCGCCCGAGGCGCTGACGGATCGCCGCAAGCGTCGAGCGCCAGGTGCTGCAGCGCCTCGACCGCCCGCGTGGCCAGCACGAGACGTGCGGAGGAGCCCTTCCGGCTACGTCACACGTGCGTGACACCCAGTCACACCGATGCGGAACTGTGCAAAGAATCACGGGGGTCTCTTGTCCTACAACCGGTCCTCTGGTTCCCTCATGCGAAGCCGGTCTCGGATGACGCAACAAGATTGGGGAGTGTCATGGAGCAACCGCGCAGGGAGCAAGCCTCGCCGTCCCGCCAGCTGAGCCAGTCAGAACACGGTGGGGCCGATCCCACGGCTGGCAGTGGCGCCCGGAGTGCGGGGGAGGAGCCCTCGGCCAGCAGGGTCACGGATGTGTCGGTGACGGGGACCCACCCAGCCATCGCCGAGCCGCCCCCTTGCGTGGCCGATCGGCACTGGGCCGTGGACCGGGTCCTGTTCGCCGTCGCCGCGGTCATGGCGCTGGGCTTCGTGGCCTGGGGCTTCGCCACGCCGACGGGCCTGGGCACCGTCAGTGGTTCGGTCCTCGGCTGGGTCACCGGCAATCTCGGCTGGCTGTTCGTGCTGCTGGCGTCGGCGTTCGTGGTCTTCGTCATCTGGCTGGCGGCCGGCAAGTACGGGCGCATCCCGCTGGGCCGGGACGACGAGCGGCCGGAGTTCCGCACCATCTCGTGGATCGCGATGATGTTCAGCGCCGGCATGGGCATCGGGCTGATGTTCTACGGGGTCGCCGAGCCGCTGTCGCACTACGTCTCCCCGCCGCCGCTGACGGTCGAGGCCGAGTCGTCCCAGGCCATCGAGACGGCGATGGCGACCACGCTGTTCCACTGGACGCTGCACCCGTGGGCGATGTACGCCGTCGTCGGTCTGGCCATCGCCTACGGCACCTTCCGGCGAGGCCGCCGGCAGCTGATCAGCTCGGCCTTCGTCCCGCTGCTCGGCGAGCGACGGGCCGCCGGCCCGGCCGGCCGGGTCATCGACGTCCTGGCCATCTTCGCGACGCTGTTCGGATCGGCGGCCTCCCTCGGTCTGGGTGCCCTGCAGATCGGCAGCGGGGTCGAGATCCTCGGCTGGGCCGGAGACGTCGGCAACGGCGTCCTGGTCGCGATCATCGCGATCCTGACCGCCGCCTTCGTCGCCTCGGCCGTCTCCGGCATCGAGCGGGGGATCCAGTGGCTGTCCAACACCAACATGGTCCTGGCCCTGCTGCTGGCGGTGTTCGTCTTCGTCGCCGGCCCGACGATCTTCATCCTCAACCTGGTCCCCGATGCGGTGGGCAGCTACTTCTCCGACCTCGGTGAGATGGCCGCGCGCACGGAGGCGACCGGCGGTGACCCGATGGCCACCTGGCTGCGTGGCTGGACGGTCTTCTACTGGGCCTGGTGGATCAGCTGGACGCCCTTCGTCGGTCTGTTCATCGCCCGCATCAGCCGCGGCCGGACCATCCGGCAGTTCGTCACGGGCGTGCTCCTCGTCCCCAGCCTGGTCAGTCTGCTGTGGTTCGCCGTGTTCGGCGGTGCCGGGATCGCCGCGCAGCGCGACGGCGTCGACGTCGCCGGCCAGG
This sequence comes from Geodermatophilus siccatus, assembly GCF_900103785.1. Taxonomy (GTDB): domain Bacteria; phylum Actinomycetota; class Actinomycetes; order Mycobacteriales; family Geodermatophilaceae; genus Geodermatophilus; species Geodermatophilus siccatus. The sequence continues at coordinate 19,903 of NZ_FNHE01000023.1, forward strand.
GCACCACGGAGGGGCAGCTGTTCGCCGTCCTCGGGCAGTACCCCCTGGCCACCGCCGCGACCGTGCTCGTGATGGTCCTCGTGGCCATCTTCTTCGTGTCCGGCGCGGACGCGGCCTCGATCGTCATGGGGTCCCTCTCGCAGCGCGGCACCCTGGAGCCCAGCCGATCGGTCGTCGTCTTCTGGGGCGTGGTGATGGGCTCCGTCGCAGCGATCATGTTGCTCCTGGGCGAGGAGGGTGCGGCCCTGACAGGGCTGCAGAACCTGACCATCATCGCGGCACTGCCCTTCACGTTGGTGATGGCGACGATGGCCGTGAGCCTGGTCAAGGACCTCCGTCGCGATCCCATCGTGCTGCGGGGCAACTACGCCAGCGTGGCGATCGAGCAGGCCGTCGTCGAGGGCATCAGTCGCCACGGTGATGACTTCGTCCTCGTGGTGGAACCGGCCCGCATCCCTGGCGCAACGGGCGCCGGGGCCGGGGCGCCGTCCTCGACGAGCCCGGAGCCGGGTGGTCGGATGTCGGTCAGCCCGGGGGGCAACTTCGTGTCGTCAGCAGGGGACACGTCCCTCCCCGCGCAGAGCCAGCCCAGGGCCGAGGCCATCGGCCGACCGCAGGATCCGCGCGCCTAGCGCCTCGGCCGGCGGGTGAGGGCCTCCCGGCGGTGGAGCGACGTCGCTCCACCGCCGGGAGGCCTCTCCGTGTCCACGAAGCGGTGCCGGCCGGGGCCCGTGAGGACACCGTCCGCCCGGGGTGGTGCTGTGCGACCTCGAGGCGAGGGGCCGGTCAGCGTCCCGATCGGCCGCCGCGGCCAGGCTGTCACGGCGGCCCTCGAAGCGATGTGACGAAATCCGTCAGGGGCCGCTGGGAGGGGCACCCGAGGTCGGATCAGGCCGATGTCGGCGCTTCGGAGCACCGCCGTGAGGATCGCCGGAGGTGGGGACGCCGGTGCGCCGGCCCGCCTCGCGCGGGGACCCCTCGCGCGGCTGTTCTCCGGTCGTGTGCTCGTCCCCCGGGGCTGACGAGCTGCTCCGCTGACGGCTACGGGCGCCGGTGCGCCGGGCCGGGAAGGCCGGTGGCGGTGCACCGGCCGGGAGGGTGGATCCGGCCAGTCCGGGCGGCGCTGCATCAAGGTCCGGCCAGCACGGAGGCGCCGGCGAGCCGCACGAGGTCACTGCCGCCCCGTGTGTGCGTCGCGGGAGCGCTCCTCGATCCGGCCTCGGACCGCCATCCAGCCACTCGCTCGTGTCCGGTGGCGGGGAGGGGCACTCCCGTGGACGACGAGCAGGGGTGTATGCATCAGCCGCTGCCGGGCCCGGCCCCGCCTCTCCTGACGGCACGCCGCACCCGCCCCGCCTGTCACCGGGGGCGGTCGTGCGGTCCACAACGGCGGGTTCCTCGGCGGGACCGCCACGGTGGCGCACCGGGCGAACCGGATGGTGCGGGCGTCCGATGGACGCAGTCGAGCACCCTCGGACCCCCGCCTCCACGGGGACGGTCCCAGGGTGCTCGAGCTGCGGTCGTGGGCCGCCTCGCCGCTGCGTGCGCGGGCGGCCGAGGAGTCAGGGCGCGGTCGGCACGGCCGCGCGCAGCTGCCGGCGCCACCGGGTGAACAGACGGGGCTGGTTCATCCCCAGGACGGCCACAGGGCGCCCGTCGCGCTCGTAGACGACGAGGAAGCTGCGGTCGGCACAGCTGCCCTCCACCACTCGGGCGACGTCGCCCTCGCGGCGCGATCCCGCGAACTGGATGCGGGCGCCGTACTGGTCCGACCAGAAGTAGGGCACCGGCGTCGGCGCCGGCTCCCCGGCACCCAGCAGCGTGGTGACCGCGGTGGCCGGTTGCTCGAGCGCATTGGTCCAGTGCTCGATGCGCACGTGCCGCTCCGCGGTGGCCGACCACGCCGCGGCGCAGTCGCCGACCGCGACCACGCCCGGGATGTTCGTGGCCCCGTGCGCGTCGGTGAGGACGCCGTTGCCGAGGGCCACGCCGGAGTGAGCCAGCCACTCGATGTTCGGGGTGGCGCCGATCCCCACGACCACCACGTCGGCGGGCAGGCGGGTGCCGTCGCTCAGGTCGACGGCCTCGACCCTGCCGGTGCCGACCAGTCCGGCGACGCCGGTGCCGGTCAGCAGGCGAGTGCCGTGGTCGGCGTGCAACTCCGCGCAGACCGCGCCCATGTCAGCGCCCAACGGGCCGGCGAGCGGAACGGGCTGGGTCTCGACGACCGTGACGTCCAGCCCGAGCTTGCGGGCCGTGGAGGCGACCTCCGCGCCGATGAAGCCGGCGCCGATCACGACGAGACGTCCGCCGGCGGCCAGGTCGTCCCGCAGGGCGATCGCGTCGTCCAGGGAGCGCAGCACGTGCACACCGGCGAGCCCGTCGCCGCCGGGCAGGCGCCGGGCGCGGGCGCCCGTGGCGAGGACGACGCCGTCGGCGCGGATCTCGCTGCCGTCCTCCAGCAGCACCGACCGGCTGAGGTGGTCCAGGCCGACCGCCGTGGTGCCCAGCCGCCACTGCAGACCGAGGTCCTCGTCGTCGGGTGCGCCCAGGGCGATGTCGTCCAGCGAGGCCGTGCCGGCCAGGAACTCCTTGGACAGGGGCGGCCGGTCGTAGGGGGCGTGCACCTCATCGCCGATGACGACGATGCGGCCGTCGTAGGACTGCTCGCGGAGCGCGCGCGCAGTCGAGAGGCCGGCCAGGGAGGCCCCGACCACGGCGATCGTGCGGCTCATGCGGCACCGTCCGCGGGGGACCCCGGCTGCACGTAGACCAGGCCGTCCTGCACGACGACCCGGTGCGTGCGGACCGGCGTCTTGGCGGGCGGGCCGGACACCTTCCCGGTACGCAGGTCGAAGCACGAGGCGTGCAGGGGGCACTCGACCGCGCAGCCGTCCAGCCAGCCGTCGGCCAGCGAGGCGTCCTGGTGCGTGCACGTGTCGTCGATCGCGTAGAACTCGCCGTCGACGTTGAAGACCGCGATGGGCTCGTCGGCTTCCACTCGGGTCGCCTCGCCGGGCGGCAACGCGGTCGTGGGGCAGACCGGGATCATGGGTGCTCCAGGCTCGTCACTGTTGCGAGGACCGCAACTCTTCGCCGATGACGCAACAGCATGGTCCAGCCGTTCCCGTGGCGTCAAGAGGCGCCGGGCACCTCGCCGCCCGCCACCTACGCTGAGGTCATGAGTGGGTCGCAGGGTGAGAACGCAGAGCGGGGCTCGGTCGCCGTCGTCCAGTCGGTCGACCGGGCTCTGAGCGTGCTGGAGATCCTCGCGGCCCACGGGGAGGCCGGCGTCACGGAGGTGGCCGCGGAGCTCGGGGTGCACAAGTCCACGGCCTTCCGGCTGGTGGCGGCGCTGGAGAACCGGGGCTTCGTCGAGCAGTTGGCCGATCGGGGCAAGTACCGGCTGGGCTTCGGCGTCGTGCGCCTGGCCGGCGCGGCCGCCGCGCAGTTGGACATCGCCCGGGAGGGGCGGCCGATCTGCGACGGACTGGCCGCCGACCTCGGGGAGACGGTCAACATCGCCATCCTGGACGGCGACCGTGCGGTGAACGTCAGTCAGGCCCGGGGGCCGGGGGCGCTCAGCACCCACAACTGGGTGGGGCAGGGCACCCCCCTGCACGCGACCTCGAGCGGCAAGGTGCTCCTCGCGTTCGCCCCCGACGACGTCCGCAAGGACGTGCTCTCCCGGGAGCTGCAGCGCTTCACTCCTGCCACGATCACCGATCCCGAGGTGCTGCGACAGCACTTCGACCGGATCGTCGAGCAGGGATGGGGGGCCACGGTGGAGGAGTACGAGATCGGGCTCACCGCCATCGCCGCGCCCGTCCGCGGTGCGGACGGCGACGTGATCGCGGCTCTCAGCGTCTCGGGGCCGTCCTTCCGGATGGACTCCGAGGGCATCCCGAGGCTCGCCCGGCGAGTGGTGTCCGGCGCTGGAGAGCTGAGCCGGAAGCTGGGGTTCTTCAGCCAGGCCCGCTGACCCCGCGGGGCGCTGCTGCCGGTACCGGTCGAGACGTCGCCCCGACCTCCCCCGCCCCTCGTCGGCGACGGGTGTCCGCAGCGCGGACGGGACGGCGGCGCAGGCGAGCTGCGTGCGCACGCCGTCGCCTCCGCGCTGCCGTCCGGATGACGCGGCCGCCCTGCCGCGCGGGGGGCGTGCACGGGGGTCCGGGCGTCGCCCCGTCCAACTCGGACCTCCTGCGCGCGGACCCCGAGAAGATCTGGGCGGGCAAGTTGTTGCGCTGTGCGCGAATCGCTGTTTAATGTGCAACACATCGGTCGTCCTGAGCTCCGATGGCGGGCGACGGCCGAGGCTTGTCCGACTACCGGCGTGCCTGTGTACGCCCGACGCCACCGAGGTGCCGTATGACCGCCACCGATCTGCCCGCGAGCCTGATCTCCACCCTGCCGGGCCACTACTACACCGACCCGGCCGTGTTCGCCCTGGAGCAGTCCCGGGTCTTCGAGACCATGTGGTTCTGCGCGGTGCGCTCGGCGGACCTGCCGACTCCGGGGAAGTTCCGCAAGGTCCAGGTCGGCCGGGAGAGCGTGCTGGTCGTCCGCGGCCGGGACGGGCAGCTGCGGGCCTTCCTCAACATCTGCCGGCACCGCGGCGCGCAGATCTGCACCGAGGACGCCGGTGAGGTCAAGCGGGCCTTCCAGTGCCCGTACCACGCCTGGACCTACGACCTGGCCGGCAAGCTGGTCGCCGCGCCGAACCTGACCAAGATGCCCGACATCGACCGGGTGCAGTACGGCCTGGTGCCGGTGGCGCTGCGGGAGTGGCTCGGCTACGCCTGGGTGTGCCTGGCCGAGCAGCCGCCGTCGTTCGAGGACGACGTCATGGGCGCCATCGCCGAGCGCCTCGGGAGCCGGGAGTCCATCGACGGCTACGAGCTGGACGCGCTCACCGTGGGCCGCCGCATCACCTACGACGTGCAGGCCAACTGGAAGCTCATCATCGAGAACTTCATGGAGTGCTACCACTGCGCGACCATCCACCCCGAGCTCACCGAGGTGCTGCCGGAGTTCGCCGACGGCTACGCCGCGCAGTTCTTCGTCGGGCACGGCGCGGAGTTCGGCGCCGACGTGCAGGGCTTCACCGTCGACGGCGGCGAGGGCTTCGACAAGCTCCCCGGCGTCGACGAGGACCACGACCGCCGCTACTACGCCATCACCGTGCGGCCGACGGTCTTCGTCAACCTGGTGCCCGACCACG
>NZ_FNHE01000016.1 GCF_900103785.1 Geodermatophilus siccatus
CGATCGCCGCGACCGTCTCCGGCGAGGTCTGCCGGGGCATGCGGTGCGGCCGCGAGGAGCGGTCGGCCAGCCCGGCCTCGCCCTCGGCGCGCCAGCGGCGCACCCACTTGTGAACCGTCTGCCGACTGACGCCCAGCTGCTTGGCCACTTCACCGGGCCGGTGACCGGCCAGGACACGGTCGACGATCAGCGTGCGGGCGAACACGGTGGTACGGGCGTTAGCGTGGGCCACGGAGACCTCCGGTTGGCAACGGCGACGTCAAGCACCGCCACTCCTTCCGGAGGTCTCCTTCGTCACCAAGGCGCCACGCCGACCGTCAACAACGTCCCTGGCTACGACAGCTAGCCGCCACTCTCCGCGATCACGGCGCCGGGACCACCGCGGGGAGCCTGGGGTGGTCAGGGCGCCATGATCGCGACTGTCACGCCGCGAGCAGAGCGCGGCCCAGCTCGGCGCCGAGGAGGTGCCCGGAGGTCCAGGCGCTCTCCACCCGGGACGGCGCCGACCACCCGTCACCGCAGACGCCGACGCCGTCGGCCAGCCCGAAGGGCTCCGAGCGCGGCTCGGCCGGGCGCGCGTACGTCCAGCGCTGCACCGCCGTCCAGGCCGGCGGGACGTCGATCCCCAGCGCCCGGCCGACCGCGGCGGTGACCGGGCCGGCGGCGGCGTCCGGGTCCTCGAGGTGTGCGGCCGCCAGCCCCGCCGTGGTGTGGGCGACCAGCACCGGGGCGCCGTCCCCGCGCCGGTCGCCGTCGTCGGCCACCCAGGTGACCGCCGGGTCGTCGTGGACGAACGCGCCGTGCAGGTCGGCCGGCCAGCGTCGCTCGGACCACCCGAGCACGACGGCCAGCGACGGCTCCCACGGCCGGTCGTCGAGCAGCCGCCCGGCCGTGTCGGCGTCGAGCACGCGGCGGGCCTGCGGGTCGGGCATGGCCAGGACGACGGCCGGCACGTCCTCGCCGTCCACCCGCGGGCCGGGGCCGGCGGTGGCGACCGTGCGCCCGCTCTCGACGTCCAGCCCCGTGGCCAGGTCGGCGACCAGCGAGCGCAGCCCGGTGGGCGCGGCGTACCGGGGCGGACCGGTGGTGGCGGACCGCAACCCGTCGGGCCCGGCGACGGCGAAGGTGTCGGTCCACGGGCGGGCCAGGCCGCGCGCGACCCAGTCGTCGACCACCGCGGCGAACGGCGAGCCCTCCTGCGCGGTCAGGTACGAGGCGCCGATGTCGACGGTCCGCCGGGACAGCGTCCGGGAGGCCATGCGCCCGCCCGGCCGGCGACCGCGGTCGAGCACGCGGACGGGCGTCCCCGCCGCGGCCAGGGCGCGGGCGCAGGCGATCCCGGCGATGCCGGCGCCGACGACGGTCACGGGGGAGGAGGGCACGCCGACGATCCTGCGGGCCGGACGGCGCGACCGCCCGCCGAGCACGGCTTGGGAGGATCGACGCCGTGCCGCCGAGCCCCACGACGATCACCGACCCGGACGACCCGCGGGTGGCCGACTTCCGCGACCTCAAGGCCGGGGACCGCAGGCCGGGCAGCGAGCGCGGCACCGGACCGGTCATCGTGGAGGGCGTCCCGGCGGTGCAGCGGCTGCTGGCCTCCCCCTACCAGGTGCGCGCTGTGCTGGGCGTGCCCGGGCGGCTGGCGGCGCTCGACCTGCCGGAGGGGGTGGCGGCCTACGAGGCGGACAAGTGGGTGCTCTCGGAGGTCATCGGCTTCCGGCTGACCCGCGGTGTGCTGGCCTCGGCCGACCGCCGTCCCCCGGCCGACCTCGACGCGCTGCTGGCCGGGCCGGACCCGGCCGCGCCCCGGCGGCTGGCCGTGCTGGAGGCGCTCAACGACGCGGAGAACCTGGGGTCGATCGCCCGCTCCGCGGTGGCCCTCGGCGTCGACGGCCTGCTGCTGGACCCGCGCTGCGCCGACCCGCTCTACCGCCGGTCGGTGCGGGTCTCGATGGGCCACGTGCTGGCGCTGCCGTTCGCCGTCCTGCCCGACTGGCCCGGCGGGCTGGACCGGCTGCACGGGGCGGGCTACCTGACCGTGGCACTCACCCCGGCCGACGACGCGGTCGACCTGGCGGAGGTGGACCCGCGGGCGCACCCGCGCACGGCGGTGCTGCTCGGGGCGGAGGGGCCGGGGCTGACCCCGGAGGCGCAGCGGGTCGCGCGGGTGCGGGCGCGCATCCCCATGCGGGCCGGCGTCGACTCCCTGGGCGTCGCCGCCGCGGCCGCGGTGGCGTTCGCGACGCTGCGCTGAGGAAGGACCCCGTCCTCCTCGAGAAGGACCCCGCTCTCCTCACCCCTCGCAAGCTCGGGGCGAGCCTCCGAGCGGGGCCGTCCGAGCTCGCGGCGACCCTCTGGACGGGGCCACGGCCCGACGCTGCAGGAGGGCAGCCTCAGCCGCGGAGCGAGAAGCGGGCCAGGTGCGCCCGGGCCTCCTCGGCGCGGGCGGGGTTGCACATGACGTCGTAGCGGCCGGCGACCACGGTGCTGGTGCTGGTGAAGTCGCGCCGTCCCCGGCTGGCGGAGTAACCGATCGCGGCGAACAGCATGCCGAAGAGCAGACCGATGAGCAGGCCGGTCAGGAGCGAGCCGATCCAGGCGGAGCCGTCCACGGCGAAGATGCCGAGGAGCAGGCCGACGAACAGCCCCCACCAGGCGCCACCGGCCGCGCCCGCGGCGAGCACCCGGCCCCAGGTGAGCCGGCCGGTGACCCGCTCGACCTGGCGCAGGTCCGAGCCGATGATCGTGACGTTCTCGACGGGGAACTTCTGGTCGGCGAGGTAGTCGACGGCGGCCTGGGCCTGCTCGTAGGAGTCGAAGGAACCGACCTGTACGCCGCCGAGGGGCATGGACACCGAGGCTGACATGTCTCCCGTGGTACCCGGCAGTTCCGCGCGGACACCTCCCGCGGAGTGGCCGGCGTCACTCGTCGCCGAGCGCACCCGCACGGGTAACCGCAGGTCAGCGGTGCCGGCGGACCCCGAAGACGATGTCCTCCCACGCCGGGATGCGGGCCCGCGGGTCCTCGTCGTCGTCCCCTCCGGGGCGGCCCAGGACCACGGTGTCGTGCTCGCTGATGTCGTCCTCGTCGGCGGGCGCGTCGGTGCGGCGGGTGCCGGCGGGGGAGCCGTCGGCCGGCAGCACCGGTCGCACGTCGTCGTCCGGGGCCGGGTCGCCGTCCTCGTCCCGGGCGAGCCGGGAGGAGGCCGGGGCCGCGACGCCGTCGTCGGGGACGACGACGACCGGCCGGCTGCGCACCGGTGTCGGCCGCTCGGTCGGCACGTGCGGGACGACGCGCACCAGGCGGGTGCCCTCGGCGAAGTCGGTGGTGGCGGCGTCGACCGGGGCGACGGTGCGGGTCGGGACGTCGTACGCCCACCGGGTGACGCCGGACTTGGCGCCGGCCTGCCAGGCCGCGGTGACCTGCCAGACGCCGTCGCCGGCGCGGTGGGCGTCCCAGCGGACGGCGTCGAGGTCGGCGCCGAGCAGCCGCAGCCGCTCGGACATGAACTGCTGCAGCGGGACCGACGGCGCGCCCTCGGACAGCCGCACCCGGGCCTCCCGGGCCCGCTCGGCCACCCGCTCGCGCTCCTGCAGCACCGGGTGGGCGAAGCGCATGATCCGCTCGACCCGGATCCCGGAGGCCTGCGCCACCTGCTCGGGGGTCTCCCCGGCGCGGATGCGGGCCTGGATGACCCGCGGCGGCAGCGTCGCGCCGATCTCCACGTCGATCTGGCCGAGCCGGCGGGCGTCCCCGCGGGCGGCGGCGCGGACCCGCTCGTCGATCGGCAGCTCGAACCGCTCGCCCTCCTCGCCGGGTTCGGCGCCGTCGAGGGCCAGCACGAGGCTCGTGCCGTCGTCGGAGAGCGCCACCAGCCGCAGCTGACGCATGGGCGGCCTCCTGGGTGGGTGCTCGGGGTCGGGACGGCGGGCGGACCGGTCCCGGGATGGGGGAGTCCGCTTGCGAGGCTATCCGCGCACGCGGGAGCGTGTCGGCAGGCTCGCCCGGCGTGGCGCGGCCCCGTGCGGGAGCGCGGACGCGCGCTCCCGCACCCGGGGGGTCACAGCTTGCCGACGACGAAGTCGATGCAGGCGGTCAGCGCGCTGACGTCGTCCGGCTCGACGGAGGGGAACATGCCCACCCGCAGCTGGTTGCGGCCCAGCTTGCGGTAGGGCTCGACGTCCACGACGCCGTTGGCGCGCAGCACCTTCGCCACCTCGGCGGCGTCCACCGACTCGTCGAAGTCGACGGTGCCGACGACCCAGGAGCGCTGGTCGCGGTCGGCCACGAACGGCGTGGCGAACTGCGACTGCTCGGCCCAGCCGTAGAGCCGGCTCGAGGAGTCCTGGGTGCGCGCGACGGCGCCGGAGAGGCCGCCCAGGGACAGCAGCCAGCGGATCTGGTCGGCCAGCAGGAACAGCGTGGCGACGGCCGGGGTGTTGTAGGTCTGGTCCTTGGCCGAGTTGTCGACGGCGATGGACAGGTCCAGGAACCCGGGGACCCAGCGGCCCGACGCCTTGATCTCGGCGATGCGGTCGAGGGCGTCGCGCGACATGAGCGCCACCCACAGCCCGCCGTCCCCACCGAAGTTCTTCTGCGGGGCGAAGTAGTAGACGTCGGTCTGCGTGACGTCGACCGGCAGCCCGCCGGCGGCGCTGGTGGCGTCGATGAGCACCAGCGCGTCGTCGGTGGCGTGCGGCCGCTGCACCGGGGCCATGACACCGGTCGAGGTCTCGTTGTGCGCCCACGCGTAGACGTCGACGCCGTCGGTGGCGGTGGGCAGGGCCAGCGACCCCGGCTCGGCCTTGGCGATGACCGGGTCGGCGAGGAAGGGGGCCTCGGCCACGCCGGAGGCGAACTTGCTGGAGAACTCGCCGTAGGTGCCGTGGGCGCTGCGCTCGCGGATCAGCCCGATGATCGCGGCGTCCCAGAACGCCGTCGTCCCGCCGTTGCCGAGGACGACCTCGTAGCCGTCGGGCAGGTCGAACAGCTCGGTCAGCCCCTCGCGCACCTGGCGGACCAGGCCCTTGACCGGCGCCTGGCGGTGGGAGGTCCCCATGAGGGTGGCGCCGCTGCCGGCCAGCGCCTCGAGGGCCTCGGGACGCACCTTCGACGGACCGCAGCCGAAGCGGCCGTCGGAGGGCAGGAGGTCGGCGGGGATGGTGATGCTCATCCGGAGGACTACCTCTCAAGATCGGGTGGGGAGCGGCGACGGCCCGGGACCGCTGGTGCGGGCCCGGGCCGTCGGAGGTCGTGCTGCCGACTCAGGCCGGCTGGTCGATGGGCTTGACCTTGATGGTGTCGAAGCCCTCGACCTCCTCGGGCCTGCGCGGGGCCGGGCCGACGTAGCGGGCCGACGGGCGCACGAGGCGGCCGGTGTTCTTCTGCTCGAGGATGTGCGCGCACCAGCCGGCGGTGCGGGCACAGGTGAACATCGAGGTGAACATGTGGCTGGGCACCTCGGCGAAGTCCAGCACGATCGCCGCCCAGAACTCCACGTTGGTCTCGATCGGGCGGTCGGGGCGCCGCTCGCGCAGCTCCTTGAGGGCGGCCTGCTCGAGGGCCAGCGCGGCCTCGAAGCGGGGGGCGCCGAGCTCCTTGGCGGCCTTGCGCAGCGTGCGGGCGCGCGGGTCCTCGGCGCGGTAGACCCGGTGGCCGAAGCCCATCAGCCGCTCGTGCCGATCGAGGAGGTCCTTGACGTACTTCTCCGCGTCCCCGGTCTGCTCCACGCCGTCCAGCATGTGCAGCACCCGGGAGGGGGCGCCGCCGTGCAGCGGGCCGGACATCGCGCCGATGGCGCCGGACAGCGAGGCGGCGACGTCGGCGCCGGTGGAGGCGATGACGCGGGCGGTGAAGGTGGAGGCGTTCATGCCGTGCTCGGCGGCCGACGTCCAGTACGCGTCGACGGCGGCGACGTGGCGGGGGTCGGGCTCGCCGCGCCAGCGGACCATGAAGCGCTCGACGATGGTGGAGGCCTCGTCGATGCGCTTCTGCGGGACGGCCGGGATGCCGATGCCGCGGGCGGACTGGGCGACGTAGGACAGCGCCATGACCGCCGCCCGGGCGAGCTCCTCGCGGGCCTCCTCGGCGGAGATGTCCAGCAGCGGCTTGTAACCCCAGATCGGGGTGAGCATGGCCAGCGCGGCCTGGACGTCGACGCGGACGTCGCCGGTGTGCACGGGGATGGGGAAGGGCTCGGCCGGCGGCAGGCCCGGACCGAACTTGCCGTCGACCAGCAGCGCCCACACGTTGCCGAAGGTGACCTTGCCGACCAGGTCCTCGATGTCGACGCCCCGGTACCGGAGGGAGCCGCCGTCCTTGTCCGGTTCGGCGATCTCCGTCTCGAAGGCGATCACGCCCTCCAGGCCGGGTACGAAGTCGTCGGCCATCTCGCATGCTCCTCTGCGCGCGGGACTCGTGCCCGCGCGGGAGGCGGCGCACGACTGCGGTTGCGACCCTAGGCCGTGCCGACGGCGCCGGGACACCCGGGGCGCAGCGGACGGCGCTCCCTCCCGCGAGATCTGCACGGTGGCGGTCATCGGGCGCTCGACGACCACCACTGTGCAGATCTCGCGGGGACGGCGGGTGACAGCATGGAGGCCGTGCCCGACCTCTCCCGCATGCGCAGGGACTACGAGACCCGGGGCCTCCGCGAGGACGACCTCGCCCCCACCTGGGTCGAGCAGTTCGACCGCTGGTTCGCCGACGCCGTCGCCGCCGAGCTGCCCGAGCCCAACGCCGTGGTGGTCGCCACCGCGGACGCCGACGGCGCCCCCGACGCGCGCATCGTGCTGCTGAAGGGCTACGACGAGGCCGGCTTCGTCTTCGTCACCAGCTACGCCTCGACCAAGGGCGCCCAGCTGGCGGTCAACCCGCGCGCGGCCCTGGTCTTCCCCTGGCACGCGCTGCAGCGGCAGGTGCGCGTCACCGGCCGGGTCGAGCGGGTGGGCGACGCCGCCAGCGACGACCTGTGGGACCCCCGCCCCCGCGGCGCGCAGCTGGCCGCCGCCGCGTCGATCCAGTCGACGACGGTCGACTCCCGCGAGGAGCTGGTCGAGCGGCTGCGCCGGCTGGACGCCGAGACCGGGGGCGAGAAGCTGCCGCGACCCGCGATCTGGGGCGGCTACCGGGTGGTGCCCGACTCCGTCGAGTTCTGGCAGGGCGGGACCGACCGGCTGCACGACCGGCTGCGCTTCGTCCGCGACGACGAGGAGGGCGGCGGCTGGGTCGTCCAGCGGCTGGCCCCGTGAGCGGACGGGGGCGCGAGCAGCGCGGCGGGCGCCGGCGAGCGGGGAGCGGAGCGTTCCGCGGGAGCGAACAGGTGACGTGGTGAGCGGTCCCGCGGACCCGCCGGGCCAGGCGCCGTACCCGGTCGACCCCGTCGAGGGCGGCGGTCCGGTCGAGGAGCCGGTACCGGTGCCGCCCCGGCAGCGCCGCGCCTGGGCGATCGACACCAGCCCGCTGCGCAACCCGCACTACCGGCGGCTGTTCTGGGGCGTGGCGGCCACGATGCTCGGCCAGCAGATGACGCTGGTCGCCGTCCCGTACCAGGTCTACGCGCTCACCGGCTCCTCCCTGCTGGTCGGCGTCACCTCGGTGGTGGCCCTGGTGCCGCTGATCGTCTTCGGCCTGCTCGGCGGCGCGATCGCCGACTCGATGGACCGCCGGCGGCTGATGCTGGTCACCGGCGTCGGCTCGGCGGTCACCAGCGCGCTGCTGGCGGTGCAGGCGCTGCTGCCCGGGGGCGGGAACCTGGCGCTGCTGTGGGCGCTCACCGCCTGCGTCTCCGGGTTCACCGCGGTCAACCAGCCCACCCGCAGCGCCGTCATCCCCGCGCTGGTCGGCGCCGAGGGCGTGCCGGCGGCGAACGCCCTGGCGATGACGGTGCGCCAGGTCGGGGTCATCGCCGGCCCGCTGCTGGCCGGGCTGCTCATCGCCGTCGGCAGCCTGCCGGTCACCTACGCCGTCGACGCGCTCGGCTTCCTGGTCGCCGTCCTGCTGCTGCGCGGGCTGCCGCCGCTGCCCCCCGGACGGGACGCCGGGCCGCTGCGGCTGGGCGCCGCCGTGCGGGGCGTGGCCGAGGGCTTCGCCTTCCTGCGCACCCAGCCGGTGCTGCTGATGACCTTCGTCGTCGACGTCCTCGCGATGCTCTTCGCCTGGCCGCAGGCGGTCTTCCCGGAGCTGTCGGAGGGCCGCTACGCCGACTCGCCGAACAGCCTGGGCTGGCTGTTCGCCGGCATCTCCATCGGCGCGCTGCTCATGGGGCTGACGTCGGGGTGGGTGTCGCGGGTGGACCGGCAGGGCGCGGTCGTCCTCGTCGCGATCGTCGTGTGGGGCATCGCGATCATCGGCTTCGGGTTCGCCTCGACGCTGTGGCTGGCCGTGCTCTGCCTCGCGGTGGCGGGCGCCGGCGACATGGTCAGCGCGGTGCTGCGCTCCTCGATGCTGCAGCTGGCCGCGCCGGAGGGGATGCGCGGGCGCATGCAGGGCGTGTTCCTCGTCGTCGTCGCCGGCGGGCCCCGGCTGGGGGACCTGCGGGCCGGCGCGATCGCGAGCGCCGCGGGGGTCACCGCGGCGATGGTGTCCGGCGGCGTGGTGGTCGTCGTCGCGATGGCGGTCGTGGCGCTGGTCGTGCCCTCGTTCTGGGTCTTCCGCGCCTCCCGCTCGGCCCAGCCCTCCGCCCACGGCTGAGGGCGGCCCGCAGGGGCCGGGTGAGCAGTCGCGGCTGCCGCCCACGGCGTGTCCTCGCACGTCGCCGACCGCGACCGCTCACCCGGCCGCGCGCCCTCAGGCGAGCGCGTGCGCGACCACCCTGAGGTCGGCGACGAGCGCCTCGTAGGCGGCCTCGCGGGCCTCGTCCGGCGTGCGCAGGATCGCCGAGGGGTGCGTGGTGGCCAGCATCCAGGTCTGGTGCGGCGCGTCCTCGTCGTCGTCCGCGGGGCGGTCGTCGCCGGCCTCGGCGCGGGCCACGCCCGGCGGGGTCCACGGGAGCAGCTGGCCGCGGTCCTTGGTGATCCGGAAGGTCGGCGAGATCAGCGCCTTGGCCGCCGTGGCGCCCAGGCAGACGACCACCTCCGGCTGCAGGACGGCGAACTCCGCCTCCAGCCACGGCCGGCAGGCCCGCAGGTGCTCGGGCCCGGGGGTCTGGTGGATCCGCCGCTTGCCCTTCTGCGTGAACCGGAAGTGCTTGACGGCGTTGGTGATGTAGGCGTCGCGGCGGTCGATGCCGGCATCACCCAGCGCCCGGTCGAGCAGCCGGCCGGCCGGGCCGACGAAGGGCTCGCCCTTGCGGTCCTCCTGGTCGCCGGGCTGCTCGCCCACGAAGACGATGCGGGCGGTCTCCGGCCCCTCGCCGAACACGGTCTGGGTGGTGCCCTGCCACAGCTCGCACGCCCTGCACCCGGCGGCCGCCGTCCGGAGCCCCTCCAGCCCGACCCCGGTCGGCGGCTGCGCCGGCACGTTCTCCTGGCTCATGGGCCGATGACACCCCACCAGGCGTCCCGGCGCGAGAGGTGCCGACCGATACGTTGACCCGGCAACGGAGGGTGACAGGGGGGACGCGTGCTGGAGTTCGACGGTCTGCACAAGAGCTACGGCGCCAACCGGGTGCTCGACGGGGTCTCGTTCGCGGTCGCCCCGGGCTCGATGTTCGGCTTCTGCGGCTCCAACGGCGCCGGGAAGACGACGACGATGCGGATCGCGATGGGGCTGGTCCGCGCCGACGCCGGCGAGGTGCGCTGGCAGGGCCGGCCGCTGGACCAGGCGCTGCGCCGCCGGATCGGCTACATGCCGGAGGAGCGCGGCCTCTACCCCAAGATGCGGGTCGGCGAGCAGCTGGCCTACTTCGCCCGGCTGCACGGGCTGGACGGCGCCGCCGCCGCCCGCGCCGCGGAGCACTGGGCCGACCGGCTGGGCCTCGCCGACCGCCGCCGCTCCCGGGTGGAGGAGCTGTCGCTGGGCAACCAGCAGCGGGTGCAGCTGGCCGCGGCCCTGGTCAGCCGGCCCGAGGTGCTCATCCTCGACGAGCCGTTCTCCGGCCTGGACCCGGTGGGCGTCGACGCGCTGGCCGAGGCGTTGCTCGAGCAGGTGCGCGGCGGCGTCCCGGTCGTCTTCTCCAGCCACCAGCTCGACCTGGTCGAGCGGCTCTGCGACGCCGTGGGCATCCTCGCCCGCGGGTCGATGGTGGCCGCCGGGCCGGTTCCCGAGCTGCGCCGCCGCGAGCCCGGCCGGCTGCTGCGGGTCGTCGTCCCGGACGCGCCGCCGGGGTGGGCGGCCGCGCTGCCCGGCGTGCGGGTGGAGTCCGAGCTGGCCGGCGACACCCTGCTGGAGCTCGCGCCCGGCACCGACGACCAGGCGGTGCTCGCCGCGGCGCTGCGCACCGGCCGGGTCGCGCACTTCGCCTGGCGCGAGCCGAGCCTGGTCGAGCTGTTCCGCGAGGCGGTCGCCGAGCCGGCCGGGGAGGTCGCCGCGTGACGTCGTCCGGACCCCGCTCGCCGGGGAGCGCCGCGCTGGTCCGGCTGGTCGCGGCGCGGGAGGTCTCCAGCCGCATCCGCGACAAGAACTTCGTCATCAGCTCGGTGGTCATCCTCCTGCTGCTGCTGGGCACGATGGCCTTCCAGGTGGTGGTCAGCAGCGGGGAGGGGACCAGCCGCGTCGCCGTCGTTGCCGACGACGGCCGGATCGGACCCGCGGTCGAGGCGCAGGGCGAGGCGGTCGGCGTGGACGTCGAGGTCGTCGACGTCCCCGACGCGGCCGCGGCGCGCGACGCCGTCGAGGCCGAGGAGGTCGACGCGGCCCTGGTCGACGGCACCGGGCCGGCCCCCGAGCTGCTGCTCCTCGACCGGGACCCCGCGCTGGAGGCGGTCGTCGGCGGCGCGGTCAGCGGGCTGGCCGTCGCCGACCGGCTGCTCGAGGCCGGCGTCGACCTGCAGTCCCTGCCGGACGTGGCGGTGACCCCGGTCGGCGACGAGGGGGAGGACGACGGTCAGCGGGTGGTCGTGGCGATCATGGGCGTCGTCGTCCTCTACGGCCTGCTGATCCTGTTCGGGCAGTTCGTCGCCCAGGGCGTGGTGGAGGAGAAGGCCAGCCGGGTGGTGGAGCTGCTGCTCGCGACCATGCGGCCGTGGCAGCTGCTGGCCGGCAAGATCCTCGGGCTCGGCCTGCTGGGGCTGGGGCAGATCGTCGTCATCGGCGCGGTGGGGGTGACCGGCGCGCTGGTGTTCGACCTGGTCGACGTCCCGGGGGAGCTGATCGGGACCGTGGCCACCGTCGTCGCCTGGTTCGTGCTCGGCTACGCGTTCTACGCCTGCGTCTTCGCCGTGGCGGCGTCGCTGGTCAGCCGGCAGGAGGACCTCGGCAGCGTGCTCGTCCCGGCGTCGATGCTCCTGGTGGTCGGGTTCCTCGTGGCGGTCCAGGCGGCCGGCGACCCCGGCGGCACGCTCGCCACGGTCACCTCCTTCGTGCCCGGCCTCTCCCCGCTGGTCATGCCGGTGCGCCAGGCGGCCGGGGAGGCAGCGGGCTGGGAGGTGGCGCTGGCCGTCGTCCTCATGCTCGGAGCCGTCGGCCTGGCCGTCCGCCTCGGCGGGCGGGTCTACGCCGGCGCCCTGGTGCGCACCAGCGGCAGGACGAAGGTGCGCGAGGCGCTGCGGGCCGAGCGCGCCTGACGAAGGACCCCGTCCTCCTCACCGCTCGCAGGCTCGCGGCGAGCCTCTGGACGGGGCCGCCTCCGTGCCCGTGCGGGCGGCTGACTCCTGCCGGGTGACCTGCACCTCCTCCGACGGGTGAGACCGCCCGGCCGGGGGAGGACGGGGCGCCCGGGCGTGGCCATGATCGCCGCATGCGGGAGGACCTCGACGGGCGCCTCCGGGGGCTGCGCGCCTGCCGGGACGCCGACGCCGTCATCGAGCTGGGCTGCGACCTGGCCGACGCCGGACGTTCCCAGGACGCCGAGCGCTGCTTCCGCCGGGCCGCCGAGCTGGGGGACGCGCTCGGCTGGTTCAACCTGGGCAACTCGCTGGCCGCGCGCGGCCGGGTCGAGGAGGCCGTCGACGCCTACGAGAAGGCGCTGGCCGGCGGCGAGCGCGACGCCTGGGTGAACCTCGGGCTGGTGCTCGAGCAGCTCGGCGACCTGGCCGGCGCGATGCGCGCCTACCGGGGCGCGGGCGCCGCCGGGGACACCCAGGGCGGCCTGCAGCTGGCGTTCCTGCTGCACGAGCAGGGCGAGCACGAGCAGGCCATCGCCGTGGCGGCCGAGCTCGCCGCCGCGGGGGACGACGTCGCCGCCGCGGTGGTCGCCTGCTGGCGGTGGGCCGCCTCGCACGACGTCGCGCTGGAGGTCGACCTGCGCAGCGGGGCCGACCGCTTCCCCGGCGCCCGGGTGGCGCTGGCCGCGCTGCTGCGCGTCACCGGCCGGGGGGCGGAGGCCCGCTTCACCCTCGAGCGCGGCGCCAAGCTCGGCGAGGTCCAGGCGTGGCTGCCGCTGGGCAACTTCTACGTCGAGGACCTGGCCGACGTGGAGGCGGCCGAGGAGGCCTACCGCGCGGGCATCGCCGCCGGCGACGGCTACTGCCACCACAACCTGGCCGTGCTGCTCGCCGACCGCGGCGATCTCGACGGCGCGGTGGAGCACTTCCGGCTCGGCGCCGCGGACGGCGACGACCTCGCCGCGCAGGCGCTGCGCGAGCTCGGCGGCTGACGACAGCACCGGGAGCGTCGCAGCGAGGAACGAGCGAGGAGCGGACCGGGGCGCGGAGTCAGCCCAGGGCAGGGCCGGCTCAGCCGTCGACGGTGACGTCGGCGAACGGGACGTACGGCTCGACGTACGGGAAGACGACGAACAGCAGCAACGCGCTGACCGCCGCGACGAGCACGAGGGCCAGCAGCGCCCGCACCGCCGTCCCGCCGGGCAGGTGCCGCCAGATCCAGGAGTACACGGTCGCTCCTCACACTCCCCGCAGGGCCGGCGGCCCGTCGGGTGACTCCGCGCGGCTGAGCGGGGGCCCGTCGAGCACGGCGTGCACGACCAGGCGCTGGCGCGCGGAGTACTCGGGGTGGCAGGTGGTCAGGGTCAGGTAGGCGCCCGTCGGCGGGCCGTCGGCCGCACCGTTGGGGGTCGGCGCGATGACCGACACGTCCGAGGGGGAGACGACCTGCTGGCCGGGCACCTGCTCGGCCGGGCCGAGGACCCGGTAGACGAACCAGCTGCCGGCGGTCTCGACGACGACCGGGTCGCCCTGGCGCAGCTCGTCGATCTCCAGGAAGGGCGACCCGCGGCCCACCCGGTGCCCGGCGACGGCGAAGTTGCCCAGCTCCCCGGGCATCGCGGTGCCGGTGTAGTGGCCCGGCCCCTGCTCGAGCTCCTCGGTGCCGGTGCCCTCGACGACCGCCCGGGCGTAGTCGGCACCCAGCCGCGGGATGTGCAGCATCGCGAACGCCTCGCCGCCCTGCAGCTCGGCCGGGACGGCGGCCGTCGGCGCCGACCACTCCTCGCGCAGCTCCGCGGTCAGCTCGTCCTGGCGGGCGTTGCTCAGCAGGTCGGTCACCCACAGCTCGTGGACGACGAACAGCAGCAGCACGTAGCCGACCGTGAGCAGCAGCTGCCCGGTGCCGCGGGCGGCGGTGCGCAGGGCGTCCGCCCGGGTCCTCGACACGGCGACCGATGCTAGGTCGGCCGCCGCCCCCGGCCGGGAGCGCCGCGCGGCCGCACCCCAGCGGTCCCTCCCGTCCCAGCGGACAACGGGGGTCAGCCCTGCTGGCGCAGCCCCTCCAGCGGGCCGCGGTAGACCCCCGCCGGCGGACCGGTCACCCCCGGGCGGGCGGTGAACAGCCGGCCGGCGTCGGGCTGGGCGGCCCGCGCGTCGTCGTCCAGCCCCTCGGCCGAGGTGCTCACCACCAGCAGGTCGCGCGCGGGTCCGGCGAACGCGCAGCTCGACGTCTGGGCCACCCCGGGTACCTCGACGACGGCGAGCAGCTCACCTTCCGGCGACCAGCGGCGCACCTGCCCGCCGCCCCACAGCGCGGTCCAGAGGCAGCCCTCGTCGTCGACGGTGAGCCCGTCGGCGACGCCGTCGTCGGGGTCGAACTCCAGGAGCACCCGGCCGTCGGTGAACGCGCCCGTGCCGACGTCGTAGGCGAAGGCGTGCACCAGGCCGGGGCCGGAGTCGGCGAGGTAGACGGTGCGGCCGTCCGGTGACCAGTCGATGCCGTTGGAGACCGTCAGCTCGTCCAGCACGGTCGTGACGGTGCCGTCGAGGTCCAGCCGGTACAGCGTCCCGGCACCGGGGCGCTGGTCGAAGGCCATCGTCCCGGCGAGGAAGCGGCCGGCCGGGTCGCAGGCCGCGTCGTTCATGCGCGTGCCGCCGTCGGCCTCGGTGCCGCCCTCACCGGTCAGCGTGACCAGCACCCGGGCGGTGCCGTCGGCCGCGAGGTGCGTGAAGCCGCCGTCCGCGGCGAGCAGCCACCCGCCGCCGGCCGCCGGGACGACGGCGCCGACGGTGTCCCCGCCGCGGTGCACCCCGGTCTCGGTGAGCGCGCCCTCGGCGTCGACCGCGGCCCGGCGCACCAGCCCGCCGGAGATGTCGACCCACAGCAGCTCGCCGCGGCCGGCGTCCCACGTCGGGCCTTCGCCGTGCTGGGCGGGGGACAGGCCGGGGACGGGCGAGGCGGTGAGTCGTTGCACCCCCGCATCGTCCCGGCGCGGTGGGCCCGGTGCGCGCCGAGCGCGGTGATCACGGGGTTCTCGCCTGCGGACACGCCGTCGCCCGGCGCGTCCCCCTGCGACGACCCCATGATCACCGGGAGCGGGAGCAGGGGGGTGGGGCGCCCACGGACGCCGCGGGGCCACGCCACGACACCCACGCGTCACACGGGCGGTCGATACTCACCGGGTGTCCGAAGCCACCGTCGACGTCGCCGACCTGCGCCACCACGGAGGAGTCGAGGAGGACGTCGCCGACGCCCCGCTGCGCGAGGACATCCGGCTGCTGGGCCGGGTCCTCGGCGAGGTCGTCCGCCAGCAGTCGGGCGACGACGTCCTCGCGCTCGTCGAGTCCACCCGCGTGGAGACCTTCCGGCTGCGCCGCTCGGAGGTCGACCGCGCCGACGTCGCCGCCCGGCTCGCCGCCCTCGACGTCCGCTCGGCGAACCACGTCATCCGCGCGTTCAGCCACTTCTCGCTGCTGGCCAACCTCGCCGAGGACCTGCACCACGAGCGCCGCCGCCGGTTCCACCGCATCGAGGGCTCGCCGCCGCAGCAGGGCAGCCTGGCGGCGACCTTCCAGCTGCTCGACGCCGCGCACCTCGACGCCGACGTCGTCGCCCGCGAGCTGGCCGGGGCCCTGGTGAGCCCGGTGGTCACCGCGCACCCCACGGAGGTGCGCCGTCGCACCGTCTCGCGGGTGCAGCGGCAGATCACCGAGCTGATCCGCCGGCGCGACCGGTCCGCGCCGGGCGAGGCCGACGACCCGGCGTGGTCGGCGGAGCTGGAGCGCGCGGTGCTCACGCTCTGGCAGACGGCGCTGCTCCGGCTGTCGCGGCTGCGGCTGGCCGACGAGATCGACGAGGCGCTGCGCTACTACGAGCTGTCGCTGTTCGAGGTGGTCCCGGCGATCAACGCCGAGCTGCGCAGGGCGCTCCGCGAGCGCTGGCCCTCGGCACGGCTGGACCGGCCGGTGCTCCTGCCCGGCTCGTGGATCGGCGGCGACCGCGACGGCAACCCGTTCGTCACCGCCGACGCCGTCCGCCTGGCCAGCACCCGGCAGGCCGAGACGGCGCTGGGCCACCACCTCGCCGAGCTGCTGGCGCTGCACGACGAGCTGTCGATGTCCGACCGGCTGATCACGCCGACGCCGGAGCTGGCGCACCTGGCCGAGGCCTCCCGGGACAGCTCGCCGTTCCGCGCGGACGAGCCCTACCGCCGCGCGCTGTACGGCATCCACGCCCGGCTGGCCGCCACCGCGCGGCGGGTGTTGGGGTCGGTGCCCGGCCCGCCGCCGCACACCGCGCTCGAGCCCTACGCGGTCCCCGACGAGCTGCTGGCCGACCTCGCCACGATCGACGCCTCGCTGCGCACGCACGGCGCCGGCGCCCTGGCCGACGACCGGCTGGCCCGGCTGCGGGAGGCCGTGGAGGACTTCGGCTTCCACCTGGCCGGCCTGGACATGCGGCAGAACTCCGCCGTGCACGAGGAGGTCCTCGCCGAGCTGCTGGCCTGGGCCGGGGTCTGCCCCGACTACGCCGCCCTCGACGAGGAGCAGCGGGTCGAGCTGCTGGTCGGCGAGCTGCGGATGCGCCGTCCCCTGGTCCGCCCGGACGCCGAGCTCTCCGACCTGGCCCGCGGCGAGCTCGACGTGCTGTGCGCCGCGGCCGAGCAGGTGCGGGCGCTCGGCCCGCAGGCGGTCCCGAACTACGTGATCAGCATGTGCGAGTCGGTCAGCGACGTCCTCGAGGTCGCCGTCCTGCTCAAGGAGGTCGGCCTGCTCGACCCCGGCGACCCGTCCCCCGCCCACCCGGGCCCCCGCTGCCCGGTCGGCATCTCGCCGCTGTTCGAGACGATCGCCGACCTGCAGCGCGCCGCGGAGACCATGACCGCCGTCCTCGGCCTGCCCCTCTACCGGGCCCTGCTGCGCAACCGCGGGGACGTGCAGGAGGTCATGCTCGGCTACTCCGACAGCAACAAGGACGGCGGCTACCTCGCGGCCAACTGGGCGCTGTACCGGGCCGAGCTGGCGCTGGTGGAGGTCGCCCGGCGCGAGGGCGTGCGGCTGCGGCTGTTCCACGGCCGCGGCGGCACCGTCGGCCGCGGCGGCGGCCCGAGCTACGACGCGATCCGGGCCCAGCCGCCCGGCGCGGTGGCCGGTGCGCTGCGGATCACCGAGCAGGGCGAGGTCATCGCCGCCAAGTACGGCGAGCCCGACCGCGCCCGGCGCAACCTCGAGGCGATGGTCGCAGCCACGCTGGAGGCCACCCTGCTCGACACCGAGGGCCTGGGGGACGACGCCGAGCCCGCCTACGCGCTGCTCGACGACCTCGCCGCCCGCGCCCAGCGGGCCTACCGCGCGCTGGTGCACGAGACACCGGGCTTCGTGGACTGGTTCCGGGCGGCCACGCCGATCGGCGAGCTGGCCGAGCTGAACATCGGCAGCCGGCCGCCGTCGCGCAAGGCCGGCGACTCGATCGCCGACCTGCGCGCCATCCCGTGGGTGTTCAGCTGGTCGCAGGCGCGGATCATGCTGCCCGGCTGGTACGGCACCGGCACCGCGCTGGAGAGCTACGTCCGCGAGGGCGAGGCCTCCGGCGACCCCGACCGGCTCGGCCGGCTGCAGGAGCTCCACAGGCGCTGGCCGTGGTTGCGCACGATGCTGTCCAACATGGGGATGGTGCTGGCCAAGACCGACCTCGACCTGGCCGCCCGCTACGCCGAGCTGGTGCCCGACGAGCACCTGCGGCACCGGGTGTTCGACCAGCTCACCGCCGAGCACGAGCGCAGCTGCCGGATGCTGCTGGCGGTCACCGGCGACGACCGGCTGCTGGCCGACAACCCCTCGCTGGCGCGGTCGATCCGCAACCGCTTCCCCTACCTGGAGCCGCTGCACCACCTGCAGGTGGAGATGCTGCGCCGGCGTCGCGGGTACGAGGGGCGGAGTGGGGACGACGACGAGCTGGTCCGCCGCAACATCCAGCTGACCATCAACGGCATCGCCACGGCCCTGCGCAACAGTGGTTGAGCCGCAGCTGGAGGAGCTGGCCGGATCCGAGCCGCTGGACCTCCGCGTGGCCACCGGCTCCGCCGAGGTCCAGGCCGCGGCCCGGGCCCTCGACGTCGCGCCGGCCGCCCTGGCGACCACACTCACCGACCCCGACCTCCGCCTGCTCGTCGACGACCGGGACGGCGTCGCCCTGCTGCGCCGCGCGTGGGCCGACGACGGGCGCGCCGAGGCGGTGCTGGTCCGCCGGCGCGGTGCCCTGGTCGCGCAGCCCGCCGTCCTCGCCGTCGCGTCGGCCTGGGGCTGCGAGCGGGTGCGCGGCGCGGCCACCGACGACGTCGTCGCGGTCCCCACGCCGCCGGACGACGCCCCGCTGCGCGCCCGCTTCCTGCACCTCGCCGCCCTGGCCGCGACCCGGGTGGAGGTCGCCGTCGCGCTGGCGCGGGACGCCGGCCAGGAGTCGACCAAGGCCGACGGCAGCCCGTCGCTGGGCGCCGACGAGGCCGCGCACCTGGCCGCCGCGCACGCGCTGCGCCCGCTCGGGGTGACCGTGCTGAGCGAGGAGCGTTCCGACCGCCCGGTCCCCGGCGACGAGCCGTGGGTGGTGCTCGACCCCCTCGACGGCACGGGCAACTTCCGCGCCGGGCTGGCCCCGTGGGCCTTCTCCGCCGCGCTGGTGCAGGACGGCCGCCCGGTCGCGGGCCTGGTCGCCGACCTGTCGTCGGGCCGCCGCTGGTCCGGTGCGGTCGGGGACGGCGCCCGGCGCGACGGCGTGCCGGTCCGGCCGCGGGACGCCGGGACGGTCGTCGCGCCCACCGCGCCGTCGGGAGCGGCCGTCGTCGTGCCGGCCAGCGCCCGCCGCGTGCGGGTGACCGGATGCACCGCGGTGGACGTCTGCCTGGTCGCCGACGGTGCCGCCGGGGCGTGGCAGAACCTCGACCGCAGCGGCACCCACGTGCACGACGTCGCCGGCGGGCTGGCGCTGCTCGCCGCCGCCGGCGGGGTGGCGCTGGGCCCGGACGGCGCGCCGCTGCGGCTGCGGCCGGACACCGAGCGGCTGTTCCGGTTCGTCGCCGCGGGCACCGAGGAGCGGGCGCGGGCGCTGCTGCGCGAGCTGACCTGAGGTCAGGCACAGGAGGCTGTGCACACGCCCACGGCGCCCTTGCAGGGGCCCGCTGCGAGCTCGCGAGCAGTGGGGGGCAAGGGGGTCCTCTCTCAGCGGGTGCGGGCGGCCGCGTCCTTCACGGCGGCCAGCAGCGACTCCCACTCGTGCAGCGTCGTCCGCGCCCGGCCGCGGGTGGCGCCCAGCGCGACCTCGGCGGCGTCGATGGCCCGCCAGTCCTCGAGCAGCACCGGGTCGGCGCCGTTGGCGCGCAGGGTCGTCACCAGGTCGTCGTCCCCGCTGCTGCCGGGGCGGACGACGCCGGCCGCGACGTCGGCCAGCAGGGTGGCCACCGTCTCGCGGGCGTCGTGCTTATTGGTGCCCACGACCCCGGTCGGCCCGCGCTTGATCCAACCGGCGACGTACTCGCCGGGGGAGGGCTCCCCGCCGCGCAGCACCCGGCCCAGGTCGTTGGGGACGGTGCCGCGGCGCGGGTCGAGCGGCAGCTCGGGCAGCTCGCCGCCGCGGTAGCCGACCGAGCGGACCACCAGGTCGGCCGGCAGCACGGTCGTCTGGCCGGTGCCCGAGGCCCGGCCGTCGGCGTCGACGACGGTGCGCTCGACCTCGACGCCGGTCACCCGGTCCTCGCCGAGCAGGCGCACCGGGCGGGAGAAGAAGCGCAGCGTCACCGTCGTCCGGCCCGGCTGCGCCGTGTGCTGCGCCCACTCCTGGAGCACCGCCAGGTTCCGCGACGCCACCCGGTCGGCCGCCACCCGCTCCTCGGCGGCCGGGTCGAGCTCCAGGTCGGCCGGGTCGACCAGCACGTCGGCCTCGGCCAGCTCGCCGAGCTCGCGCAGCTCCTGGGTGGTGAAGGTCGCCTGCGCCGGGCCGCGGCGGCCCAGCACCGTGACCCGCTCGACCGGGGCGCCGGCGAGGGCGTCGAGCACGTGCTGCGGCATGTCCGTGGGCTCCAGCTCGGCCGGGGTGCGGGCCAGCACGCGGGCCACGTCGAGCGCGACGTTGCCGACCCCCACGACGACGACCGACCGGGCACCTGCCAACGCCGCCTCGACCGTCGCCCGGTCGGCGTCGGGGTGGCCGGTGTACCAGGCGACCAGCGCGGTGGCGGCCAGGCTGCCGGGCAGCTCCTCGCCGGGGATGGCCAGCTGCCGGTCCAGCGCGGCGCCGTAGGTGTACACGACGGCGTCCACCGCGGCGTGCAGCTCGCGGCAGGAGAGGTCGCGGCCGATCTCCACGTTGCCGACGAAGCGCACCGCCGGGTGGTCCAGGGCCCGGTGCAGCGTGTCGCGGATCGCCCGCATCTTCGGGTGGTCGGGGGCGATGCCGTGGCGCACCAGGCCGAACGGGGTGGGCAGCCGGTCGATCAGGTCGACGGCGACCGGGACCTCCTGCTGCCGGGTGAGCGCCTCGGCGGTGTAGATGCCCGCCGGACCGGCGCCGACGACGGCCACCCGCAGCCGCGGGGGAGGGGACGGGGGACCGGGGTCTTCGGCGGCCGACACGTCACGCATCCTGTCCCGCCCGGGTGGGCGAGCACCAGGCTCCGGGAAGCCCGGGTCCAGGAGGCAGCCCGTGTCCGTCGTCTCAGACGCAGCTGTGGTCGTGGTCCAGTCCGCCGACGACGTACTGGGCGAGGACCACGTCCCCGCCGTCGACGAGCGGGTCGCACCGGCACGTGGCGCGGGCGCCGGCGAGGGAGCTCGCCCCGGCCAGCCAGCTGTCGAGGTGGTGCAGCGGGCTGTCCTCGGAGACCACGCCGACGATCCGCCGCCACTGGCGGCCGGTGGAGTAGAGGCCGACCTCCGCGCCGGTGGCCGCGAGCCGGGCGACCATCCCCTCGAGCGCCGCGCGGTTGCGGGCGCGGGCGGGTGCCGATCCGGTCTGCCAGGTGTTCGTCGTCTCGACGTCGAGCCACCAGGTGTGCTCCCCCGGGTCGGGGTCGACGTCGGCGGCCTCGGCGGCGGGGACGAAGAACTCCGTCACCGTGACCGCGGCGCGCTCCCACCCGTACTGCCACGAGCAGGCCCGGCTGTTGGTCCCCTCGCAGCGGCCGTACGGGGTGCGGCCGCGGGCGGGCCACGTGGTCACCTGGTGGCGGACCTGGCCGGGGTTGGCGGTGTTGACGTAGAGCTGCAGCCGCGGCTGGGCCGCCACCGCGCCGGTCGTCTCCTCCGCCGCCCACGCCAGCTGCTCGGCCAGGCAGGGGTTGGGCCGGGTCGCCAGCCCGCCGTTCACGCCGACGACGGCGAACGCCGGGTCGTCGGGCAGCGGGTCGCCGCACTGCGGGAAGGAGACGTCGTGGCCGACCTCGGCGTCCCTGCCCGGGTCGGCCGCCGCGACCGGCACACCGAGGGCCAGGCACGCCGCGGCGAGCGCGGCCACCCCGAGAGCACGCCCCCCGCCGGCCATGCTCCACGATAGGCCGGGAGGAGCCTCCGGTCACCGGGTCAGAGGGCCTGGCAGACCGGGCACCAGTAGAGGTTGCGGCCGACCATCACCTGGCTCTGCACCGGCGTCCCGCAGACCCGGCAGGGCAGCCCGGTGCGCCGGTACACGTAGTGCGCGTCCTCCCGCCGGACCGCGCCGCTGCGGCGGTCGCGGTGCTCCGGCCGGGTGGTGACGATCCGGCCCATCCGGACGCCGGAGCGCATGAGCACGACCAGGTCGGCCCACATCGCCGCCCAGGTGTCGGCGTCGACGTCCCGCCCCGGGCGGAAGGGCGAGACGCCGTGCCGGAAGAGGATCTCGGCGCGGTACACGTTGCCGACCCCGGCGAGCACCGACTGGTCCATGAGCAGCGCGCCGATCGCGGTGCGGCTGCCGGCGATCCGCCGGTGGGCTCCCGTGCCGTCGCTGCGCGGCCGCAGCGGGTCGGGGCCGAGGCGGTCGAGGATGCGGTCGACCTCCGGCGCGGTGAGCACCTCGCAGGCGGTGGCGCCACGCAGGTCGGTCCACACGCCCAGGCCGTCGGGCCCCTCGCCCTCCCAGCGCATCCGCAGCGCACCGCGCGGAGGCGGCGGGGTGCCCTCGCCGGAGGTGTAGGTGCCGTACAGGCCCAGGTGCACGTGCAGGGTGTCGGCGCCGAAGCAGGCGAACAGGTGCTTGCCGTAGGAGGTCACCTCGTCGAGCACCCGGCCGTCGAGCAGCGCCGCGCCGGCGGCGAAGCGGCCCTGCGGGCTGGTCACGTGCACCGGACGGCCGGCGAAGGCCAGCGACTGGTCCCGGGCCAGCCGGTGCAGCGTGTGTCCCTCAGGCACGGGCGGCTCGGCAGGTCATGCCCCCAGCTTCACCCCTGACCAGCAGCTCCGCCACGATGGGGCGGTGACCCAGGTGACACCGCAGCTGGCCCGCAGCGCCTGGGGGTCGCTGGAGACCCTCCACGTCGTCGCCTTCTTCGCCCCCGAGGTGCAGCGGGCCTACGACCGCTTCGGCGTGCCGGCGACCCGGGCCGGCTACTTCGCCGCCCGGTCGTCGGCGTTCGGCGCGGCCGACCCGGCGCTCGTGGTCGCCACCTTCTACGTCTTCTCGCCCGACCTCGTCGCCCGTGCGGTCCCGGCCGTCTGGGCGGCCGGGACGCCGGAGGAGTGGGCCACCGCGCGGAGGGACGCCGTCGGCACGGCCCTGCACCGGGTGCTCGGCGAGCCCGACGTCGCGGAGGTGCTGGAGCTGGCCCGCGAGGCGGTTGCGGGGCTGGGTGCGGCCGGGCGGCCCCTCTACGCGGCCTGGAGCGGCGCCGACTGGCCCGAGGACCCGCTGCTGCAGCTGTGGCACGCCGGCCTGCTGGTGCGCGAGCACCGCGGCGACGGCCACGTCACCGCGCTCATGGCCGCCGGGCTGGACCCCGTGGAGGCCCTGGTCACCGGCGGGCTGGCCTCGGGCAGCACCGACTTCGTGCGCACCACCCGGGGCTGGAGCGACGCGGAGTGGACGGCGGGGGAGCGGCGCTGCCGCGACCGCGGACTGGTCGACGACGGCGGCCTCACCGACGCGGGCCGTGCCCTGCGGGCGGACGTCGAGGCGACCACCGACCGGCTCGCGGTGGCCGGCTGGGCGCACCTCGGGGCCGACGGCACGCAGCGGCTGGTCGGGCTGGTGGCACCGCTGCGCGAGCGGCTGTTCGACTCCGGCCTGCTGCCGGACTGGATCCGCTCCCGCGGCTGATCAGCGCTCGCGCACCTGCTCGTAGCGTTCCAGGGCCACCCGGCGCTCCTCGGCGTGGTCGACGACCGGCAGCGGGTAGCCGCCGGGGACGCCGTCCGGCGCCAGCCAGGGCTCGTGCACGTACCTCGCCGGGACGTCGCGCAGCTCGGGCACCCAGCGGCGCACGTAGTCGCCGTCCGGGTCGAACTCCTTGCCCTGCCGGGTGGGGTTGAAGACGCGGTGGTAGGGCGAGGCGTCGGTGCCGGTCCCGGCGACCCACTGCCAGCCGTGGTTGTTGCTGGCCAGGTCGCCGTCGACGAGGTGCTGCATGAAGTACCGGGCGCCGCGCCGCCAGTCGACGTGCAGGTCCTTGACCAGGAACGACGCGACGATCATCCGGACGCGGTTGTGCACGTAGGCCTCGCCGAGCAGCTGGCGCATCCCGGCGTCGACGATCGGGTAGCCGGTGCGGCCCTGCGCCCACGCCGCGAACCGCGCGTCGGCGTCCGGGCCGGTGTCGTAGGTCATCGCGCGCATCCGCTCGTCCAGCGGCTCGCGGGCGGACTCCGGGCGGTGCCACAGGACGTCGGCGTAGAAGTCCCGCCAGCACAGCTCGTTGCGGAAGCTGTCGGCGGAGTCGGTGTCGAGGTCGTCGAGGTCGGCCAGCAGCGTGCGCGGGTGCACGCAGCCGTACTTCAGGTAGGCCGACAGCCGGCTGGTGCCGTCGGTGCCCGGGGTGTTGCGGGTGGTCCGGTAGCCCTCCAGCCGCTCGGCGCGGAAGGTCCGCCAGGCGGCGGAGGCGGCGGCCTCGCCGGCCGGGGGCAGCCGGACGCCGTCCAGGCCCGGCACCTCGGGCGGGTCCTCGGAGCGGACGCCGGTGCTCCACGGCACCGACCCCGGTCGCGGCGCGGGGGCCCGCCGGCCGTGCTCTCGCCAGGCCCGCGCGAAGGGGGAGAAGACGCGGAACGGCGTCCCGTCGGACTTGGTGACCCGGCCCGGCGTCACCGCGTACGGCGAGCCGGTGCGCACGAGGGGGACGTCGCCGAGGGCCCGCTCGACCGCCGCGTCGCGCTGCCGGCCGTAGACGCCGGTGTCGGCCGAGACGTGCACGCTGACCGCGTCCACCTCGCGGGCCAGGTCGGGCACGACCCGGGCCGGGTCGCCGGAGCGCAGCACCAGCGCGCCGTCCACCTGCCCGCCGAGGTCGGCGAGGCAGTCGAGGAGGAACTGCCGCCGCGGCAGTCCGGAGGGCCCCCACAGCCGGGGGTCGAAGACGAACAGCGGCAGGACGGCGCCACCCGGCCCGGCCGCCTCGCGGGCGTCGAGCAGGGCCGGGTGGTCGGCCAGCCTCAGGTCGCGGCGGAACCAGAGCAGCGCGGTGGGCACCCGGGGGAGCGTAGGCAGCCCTCGGTGGTCGCGCAGGCCGGACGACCGAGCGGATCAGCGGTCGGCGGTGGCCAGGCCGAAGTGCGGCCGGTCGTCGTCGGCGACGAGGTCGAGCTCCTCGGGGTGCTGCTGGATGTAGTGGCGCACGAACGAGCAGTAGGGCAGCACGGTCAGCCCGCGCTCACGGGCGGCGGCGAGCACGCCGGCGACGAGCGCCGAGCCGATGCCGCGGCCGCCGACGGACGGGTCGACCTCGGTGTGCGGCAGCGCCATCGTGCCGTTCTCGACGTGGTAGCTGGCCAGACCGACGACACGGTCACCGAGCCGGACCTCGAACCGTCCCCGGTCCGGGACGTCGACCACGCTCGTCTCCATGCTGGGTGTCCCCCTCCGCTCGTCCCCGGCGCCGTTGCCGGGACTCGACATGCGTGCAGAGACGGTAACGCCTCGGAACGCCGGGGAGTGCCGCCCCGCCGGGGACGTGTCGCCCTGGCGGGGGACACGCCGTGGCCGGATCGGGCGTGTCCGTGGCGCTGCACCCGCCGTTCCGGGACGTGTCCTCACGGCGGCGCTGACGCTCAGGGCCGTGGGTTCGTCCGCGTCCAGCCGCGCTCGTCCCGCCGTCCGCCGAGTGCGGCCCGGCAGCGCCGGCAGACCTCCTGCACCTCCTCGGCGTGGCGGCCGGACTCCGGCTGCACGTCGGCCCAGCTGACGTGCGGGAAGCGGGCCAGCCGCGACCGGCTCAGCGACAGGCCGCAGACCGTCTCGTTGCGGCCGC
This sequence comes from Geodermatophilus siccatus, assembly GCF_900103785.1. Classification (GTDB taxonomy): domain Bacteria; phylum Actinomycetota; class Actinomycetes; order Mycobacteriales; family Geodermatophilaceae; genus Geodermatophilus; species Geodermatophilus siccatus. The sequence goes on from NZ_FNHE01000016.1 coordinate 25,134, forward strand.
GCTCCCACGCGTGGACCTCGCCGGAGGGGTAGCGGATGCCGTCGTCGGGGTCGACCCACTGGCCGCCGGCCGCGACGGCCGCGTTGCGGAGTGCCATGGAGGGGCCGGTACCCGCAGCGGCCGGGTGCGCTCAGGTCCAGGTGCGGGCCGCGGCGGTCCAGCGGGACGTGGGCGAGGGCACCGCGGCGGACGGGGCGCGCCGGGTGAACTCGTCGGCGCTCGGGCGGCAGCCGCCGGGACAGTCGACCGCGACGGGGACCCCATCGCGCCAGCCCACCGCCGCGCACCGGCCGCAGGTCGGACACGTCTCCCAGGTGAGGCGCTCACCGGTGCTCATGCCGGTCACCTCCGCGCCGCGGCCTCCGCGACGGCGATGGGGGACCGGCGTCCTGGATTCGACCGACGGCTCCCCCGGACACGGCGGACGGTACCCACGGCGTCGCTGCGTAACCAGGGCCGAGGTGCCCCGGCAGGACTCGAACCTGCGGCACACGGTTCAGGGCTGCGTCCAGCGGGTGACCGGACGCTGTTGATCGTCAATGAACATCGCGGCTGAGCTGCGGTCATACCGTTCGTGCGCTGCGGTCCTCGAGGGCTTCGGCTGGACGTCCTGCGGACCGAGTGCGGCCATCGGCTCCAGGCCGATGACGGGAGCTGCCGCTTCCCGCCGGGATGGGCCACGGCCCACCCTTTCCCGACCGGTGCAGCCCGACGGGAGCCGGTTGCGGGAAGCGACCAGACGTGTGGACGGGCCCTGCCGACGGGTTGCTGGGTCGGTGCCAGCCTGGTCAGGGGTCGGCTCGGCGATCACGGTCGCATGCCCGCAGGGACAGCAGCCGGCGTGATCCCATCGCTCATGGTGGGCACCCAGCTCGGCCCGCACCGGAGGACAGCCGCCGAGCCGACTTTCCGAGATGGTGCGACGGCGGCTCACCTCGACCGAGGAGCCCGAGCAAGCCGTGGATTCGAGTGGCGCTCGACAGGTCAGGAACTCCAGTCGAAGGTGCCCGACGTGCCGGAGCCGCCGCTCTCCCATTCTCGCATGTCCGGTCCCGACCAGCTGCTGCCGTCACTTCGGGTCAGAGTGACGGTCCCGAGTGCGAACGCCGTGGCGGCCGCCGCATCCTGCACTGCCGTTGCCCTGCCCGTCGGGTCCTGCAGAGGCGCCTGGTACTCCACGCGACCGACATCCCCGATGCGCATCGACGGAGTCTCGCCGTCGTTCAGCTCGATCCTGGTGATCTCCGGAGGGAGCCACTCCGAGATCGTCCCCTGCCAGACGGCCTCGAGGTGCCCACCCCGCCTGCCGGAGAATATCTCCGCGAGTTCCGTCCGCTGCTCCTGGCTCGCCGACTCATCGAGATACAGACGGGCAATGCCGTTACCGCTGAAGAAGTCTGCAGGCCAATCGGCCCGGAAGACGACCTTCCCGCCGCGGAGGTCTACGCCGTCAGACTGTCCTTCTTGCACGTCGAAGAACAGGACCCCCGAACACCATCCCTGGTCGGGTTCGGCTGGGCCGAGCCAGCACGGGCACCACATCTTGCAGCTGCAGTGCTCCCACCATCGTCCCCTGACAGACCAGGCCATCGCTCCTCCCTGGTACGAGACCCCGCCTCACGGTGCACTCTCTTCGACACCAGGCAGTGCCTGAAGGGCTTGCTCGCGTCGTTCACTTCGGCGTGCCGACCTGCTGGGTCAGCGCGGACCGAACAAGACAGTGTTGCTCTGACAGAGGCATCGGTCCAGGGCCACTGGCTCTCAAGGCTGGTCGTCGGCTGGACTGCACGTCTGGGACGGAGTAGAGCCGGGCAGCGCCGCCTGCACCGCCGACGGCCTGGCCTTCCCGTCGCAGTCCGGCACGCCGCTTCGGGTGCAGGACTTCTGCCGGGGCCACTTCGACCGGGCAGCGGTTCCTGCTGGCATCGAGGGCCCGGTGCCCCACGAGCAGCGCCACACGGCCGCATCGCTCGCCATCGCCTCCGGCGCCTCACCTGAGGCGCCGGACAAGCCGCTGAGCTGCAGGTACGCCAGTGCCCCCGGCAGGATTCGAACCTGCGACACACGGTTTAGGAAACCGATGCTCTATCCCCTGAGCTACGGGGGCTCGTCGGCGCGGGGCCGACCGGGGCGTACCCGTCGAGGTTAGCGGGCCATGCGGCGGACCCCGTCCGCGGCGCCCTGTGGTGGCTACCGTCGTCCCCGTGGTCGTCCTGCTCTTCGAGCTGGTGGTGCTGCTGGCCCTCGTCGGCCTGCTGCTCTACGCCCTGGGCGTCTGGTCCGCGCGTCCGGCCGTCCCGCCGGCCGCCGGCCGGCAGCGCCTGTCCGGACGGGAGCAGGCCCGGCTCGCAGACGCGGTGGCCCGTGCCCGCTGGACGCCGGCGCACGACGAGGTGGACGGCGAGACGCGGGTGCTGCTGCGGCGGTCCTACCCCGGCCCCGACGGGCTGCCGGTCGTGCTCGAGGAGCGGGTCTACACGGCCTTCTCGTCGGCCGACCCGGCCTGGGAGTCGCTGTTCACCGAGGCGATGTCAGCCGCCCGGTTCCGGTGCTCGTTCTTGAACGCGGAGGAGTCCGCCGGCTGACCGGCCCGGCGGGCGGCCTCCTCGACGAGCCGCACGATGGTCCGCGGTCGGTCCGACTGGGGTGCGTGCCCGGCCCACAGCAGCGGGACGAAGCGGGACCCGGGGACCAGCGGCAGGTAGCGCACCGTCTGTCCCGAGGCGACCCAGTCGGCCACGCCCTGCACGAGGGTGACCGGGCAGTCGATGCGGTCCAGACCCCGCGGGACGTCGAGCAGCAGCCCCCACAGCAGGGTGCGCCAGAAGTCGCGGGAGTCGGCGAAGCCCTCGCGCGCCCCGACGGCCTCCTCGGCGGAGGTGCTCCACGGGCGCGCCTTGAGCGGGGCCAGCAGCGCAGCCCGGCCGAGTGCGGAGCGGGACAGCGGGTCGACCAGCGGCGCGATCGTGCGCAGGGCCACCCGAGCCAGGGTCATCCCGCCGCCCTGGAGGGCCCGCTCGGGCGGCATGTTGAGCCCGGACGGCGCGATCGCCACGACGGACCGCGCGCGGCCGCGGACGGCCAGCTCGAGGGCGACCCGGGCGCCCAGCGAGTTGCCGAGCACGTGCACCCGGCCGACGCCCTGGTCGTCGAGGGTCCGCTCGACCGCGTCGGTGATCGCGGCGACCGTGGGCCGCTCGTCGAGGGCCGGCGAGCGGCCGACCCCGGGCAGGTCGACGTCCAGGACGTCGAAGCGCTCGGCCAGGGACCCGACGACGGCGGTGAAGTCGCGCTGCGAGCTGCCCATGCCGTGGAGCAGCAGCAGCGGTTCGCCGGTGCCGGTGCCGGTGCGGGTGAGGGAGAGCGGTGCGGTCACCCTTCCTGGGTACCCGGGGCGGACTCCGGGCCGGGGTGAGTCTCCTCACGCCGCGTCGACCGAGGCAGCGGGCCGGGAGCCCACCCGGGACAGCCCCGTCGACAGCGCGATGGCGACCACGATGCCGATGACCGGCGGGATGCCGATGCCGAGCTCACCGCTGAGCCACGCGAGGGCGGCGGCCACCGCGTAGGCGAGCAGGTTCGGCCACCGCACCGCGGGCGGGATCGTGCCGGTGGGGATGCCGCGCCGCCGCCAGCGGGCGAGGAAGTCGCCGATGATGACGCCGCCCAGCGGGGGGATGAACGTGCCGAGCAGTCCCAGGTACTCGACGAGGTGGTTCTGCACCCCGGTGAGCGCGAGCACGGTGCCGACCACCGCGCCGCCGATCACGAACGGGCCCTTGCTGGGACGGTCGAACAGCTCGGCGCCGGCCACCCCGAAGGCGTAGGCCGTGTCGGCGTTGCTCTTCCAGAGGTTCCCGAACAGCAGCACCAGACCCCAGCCGACCAGCCCGAGCTGGTACAGGACCAGGACGAAGTCGCCCTCGCCGAAGGTCAGCGCCCCGATCGCGCCGAAGAACACCATGAGCCCGTTGCCGACGAGGAAGCCGATGACGCAGGCCCACACCGCGTGCGAGCCGCGCCGGGCGAACCGGGTCCAGTTGGGCGCCTGGGTGCCGGCGGACACGAACGTGCCGACGACGGTGGTGATGGCGACGGCGACGGCCATCGACGCCGTCGGCCGGACGCTCGTCAGTCCCCCGAGGCCGCCGACCTCCTGCAGCGACCGGCCGACCACCCAGAACGCCAGGACGAGGATCAGCGGGGTGGAGACCAGCGAGACCCAGTACATGCCGCGGTAGCCCCAGTAGGCCGTGGCGCACATCAGCACGCTGGTGAGGACCATGACCGCGGCCCGGGCACCGTACGAGCGCCAGTCCAGCGCCTCGGCGGTCAGGTCGCCGATGGTGCCGACGACGACCCCGTACCAGCCGATCTGCGTGCCGCCCAGCAGGATCGAGGCCAGCTTGGCACCGCGGGTGCCCAGCGTGTAGCGGGCCATGACGACGGTGGTGAGGCCGGTCCGCGCGCCGACCCAGCCCATCACGGCCACGTACGCACCGAGGATGAGCGAACCGGCGAGGATGACGAGCACGAGGTCGTCGAAGGCGAACGCCGGCCCCAGGGTGGCGCCGGCCAGCATCGTCGGGGTGAACACGGTGAAGCCGAGCAGCACGACCGCGATCGAGAAGAACGACTTCCGCGCGTGCGCCGGGACCGGCGTGACCGGGTAGTCCGGGTCGACGACCTCCGCCGTCGGGGCCTCGGACGCGGTCACGACTCCTCCCCGATGTCCTCGAGCCACAGCTCCGGCCGCTCGGCGAGCATCCGCTCCATGAGGGCGAGGCAGTCCGGGTCGTCCAGCACGTCGACCTGCACGCCGCGGGACCGCAGCAGCTCCTCGGAGACCTGGAAGCTGCGGTTCTCGCCGACGACGACGCGCGGGATGTCGTAGAGCAGCGCCGTCCCCGCGCACATGAGGCAGGGGGAGAGGGTCGTGTAGAGGACGCTGCGGCGGTACACCGACGCCGGCAGCCGGCCGGCCCGCTCGATGCAGTCGGTCTCCCCGTGCCGGATGGCGCTGGCCATCTGCACGCGGCGGTTGCGGCCGACGGCCAGCACCCGGTCGCCGTCCACCAACGCCGCACCGATCGGGACCCCGCCCTCCTCCCAGCCGATGCGCGCCTGTTCGACGGCCAGACCGAGGAAGAACCGGTCGCGCTCCTCCGGGGTCAGGTCGGCCGGGACGGTGGGCAGCGGCGGTGTGGTCACGGGCTCCTCCTCGCAGGACGGCGGCGGTGTGATGGTGCAGGGCGGGCCCGGGTCCCCGCACCGCGGGTCGTGGACGGCGGTGCCCGGTGCGGCCGCGCCCCGCGGACCGTCGTCCCCGCTGCCGACGGCGAGCCGGTCCGGCCCGCGGAGCGGCTGCCGTGCGCCGGCTGGCAGCCCTGGCGACGTCCCCGGTGGGGGCGACGGCAGGATGGGGGCCATGGGTCAGGTCGTCGCCACCGCGGAACGGGTCGTCCGAGCGCCGGTGGACCGGGTGCGGTCCGCTCTCGCCGACTACGAGGGGACGCGTCCCCGCGTGCTCCCCGAGCAGTTCAGCGGCTACCGGGTCGAGTCCGGCGGCCAGGGCGCGGGCACCCGTGTCGCCTGGCGCTTCGCCGCCACCTCCAAGCGGGTCCGCGACCAGCTGGTCGAGGTCGGCCAGCCCGACCCCGACACCCTGGTCGAGACCGACACCCGCTCGTCGATGGTGACCACCTGGACGCTGCACCCGGCCGACGCCGGGCTGACCACCGTCCGGGTGCGCACCACCTGGAACGGCGCCGGCGGCATCGGCGGCTTCTTCGAGCGCACCTTCGCACCCAAGGGGCTGCGCCGGGTGTACGAGGAGCTGCTGGGCCGGCTCGACCGCGAGGTCGCCACCTCCTGAGGTCGCGGCGCGGGTTGCCGGCGCGGGGGACCATGGCGGCGTGACCGCAGTCCCCACCGCCGTCGACCCGGCCACCGCAGACCCCGGCACCCTCGAGGACCTGGCCGCGCTCGTGGCGGACGGCGACGTCGTGGTCCTCTCGGGAGCCGGCCTGTCCACCGACTCCGGCATCCCCGACTACCGCGGGGCCACCGGGTCGCTGCGCCGGCACACGCCCATGACCTACCAGACGTTCCTGCGCGACCCGCGCGGCCGGCACCGCTACTGGGCGCGCAGCTTCGTGGGCTGGCCGCAGATCCGCGAGGCCCGGCCCAACGCCGGGCACGCCGCGGTCGCCGACCTGCAGCGGGCCGGGCTGGTGACCGGGGTGGTCACGCAGAACGTCGACGGGCTGCACCAGGCCGCCGGCGCGCGGGACGTCGTCGAGCTGCACGGCGGGCTGGAGCGCACCGTCTGCCTGGCCTGCGGGGACGTCGCCGACCGCGGCGAGCTGCACGAGCGGCTGCACGCGGTCAACCCGCACTTCGGGCCGCACGTCGACGAGGTCAACCCCGACGGCGACGCCGAGCTGCCCGACGAGCTGCTCGACGGGTTCGTCATGGTCGACTGCCTGGCCTGCGGGCGCGGTCCGCTCAAGCCCGACGTCGTCTTCTTCGGCGAGACGGTGCCGCGCGACCGGGTGGACACCTGCTTCGCGATGGTCGAGCAGGCCGGCTCCCTGCTGGTCCTGGGCTCCTCCCTGACGGTGATGAGCGGCTACCGGTTCGTGCTGCGCGCCGAGAAGCTCGGCATACCCGTCGGGCTGGTCAACCTCGGCCCGACCCGGGGTGACGCGAAGGTCGACGTCCGGGTGGACGCCCCGCTCGGCACGGTGCTGCCCGACCTGGTCCGCCGTCTGGCTGCGTGACGCGCGAGGTCGGCCGCACCGAGGACGGCCGCTGGCTGGTCGTCGACGGCCGGCGCTGGCGGGCGGCCGACCCCGCGCTGCCCGACGACGTCCGCGCCCGCCTGCTGCACCACCTCGGGGTGGCGCGCTCGGCGGTGCGGTCTGCCGGCCGCACCGGGGACGACGCCGCGCTGGCCGCCGCCCGCGCCCGGGTGCGGCTGGCCAAGACCGGGCTGGGGGAGCGCGGCACCGCGTGGTGGGAGCAGGACGACGCCGCGCGCCGGGCCCGCTGGGAGGCCGCCCTCTCCGCGTTGGACGCGCCGGGCGGTTGACCCCGCGTCGGTCCGGGAAGGAGGAGCCGCGATGCAGACCTTCCTGCCCGTCGCCGACTTCGAGGAGAGCGCCCGGCTCCTGGACTCGCCCCGCCTGGGCAAGCAGCGGGTGGAGACGCTCCAGGTGCTGCGGGCCCTCGAACTGCCCGACTACGGCTGGACGTCGCACCCGGTGGTCCGGATGTGGCGCGGGCGGACGCCGGCGCTCGTGGCGTACGGGCTGGCCATGGTCCGGGTGTGGCGGGAGCGCGGGTTCGCCGACACCACGCACACGCTGATCGCCGAGTTCGCTCCCGACGTGGTCGGCGTCCCGCAGGAGGAACTGGCCCGGGCCGGGATGCTGCCCACCTGGGTCGGGGACGAGGCGCTGCACCTGTCGCACCGGTCGAACCTGCTGGCCAAGGAGCCGGACTTCTACCGGCCGCTCTTCCAGCCGATCTTCGGCGTCGAGCCCGAGGATCTGCCCTACCTGTGGCCCGGGCCCGACGACGTCCCGCCCGCGCCGGAGCCCGAGGGCACCCGGGTGTGGGTGGTGCGCCCCCGCGCGCACAACGAGCTCGGCGCCTGCCTGGCCGCGGGCGTCGTCGGGCTGGGCACCCAGTCCGGCATCGACGTGGACGCCACCGGGCTGTCCCCGGCCGAGCTGCGGGCGCTCTCCAAGGAGATCTCCGGCCGCCGCCCGGCCAAGGACCTGCGCCAGCTCTCGGCCTTCCTCGACGAGGTCCGCCCCGGCGACCCGGTCGCGCTGCCCATCGAGCACGGCGCGGGGCTGCTCGTGGGGGAGGTGCTCGGGGACTACCTGTTCGAGGGCCGCGAGCTCCTGCCGCACCGCCGTCCCGCCCGCTGGGACCGCGTCGTGCCGCGCGCCGCCGCGCGTCCGCCGGCCACCCTGCAGGACCCTCGCGCGCTGTTCTCCGTCGTCATCGACCCCGACGTGCTGCCGCCGGCGCTGGCCGGCACCACCTACCGCGAGCCGGCGCTGCCACTGGCCTGACGGAGGACCCCGTCCTCCCCACCCCTCGCAGGCTCGGGACGGGGCCGGCCGGCCGCGAGGACGGTCCTCCACGCGGCGGCGTGCAGGCGGCGCAGCTCCAGCCACGGCGCCAGCTCGGCGTCGGAGGGGCCGCCGACCGCGTCCAGCGCGGCCCGGCCGTCGAGCCGGGAGGTGCTGCGCAGGCAGGCGAGGTCCCAGGCCCGGGGGCCCGCGCAGGTGTCCTCGAGGTCGGTCCACCGCCAGCCGCCGGGGGTGGCCAGCAGGTTGCCCGGGTGCGCGTCGCCGTGCAGCCGCACCACCTCGCCGTCCAGCCTCGGGCGGAGCTCCGCCAGCCGGTCGCGCAGACGGTCCAGCTGCGCCGGAGCGGCTCCCCACGCCCCGCCCACCGAGGCGAAGCGGGCGAGGTCGTCGAGCGGGGTGTCCAGCGGCGCGCCGTCCACCGGCAGCGCCGCGAGGGAGCCGTGCAGCTCGACCAGGGCGCGGGCCGCCTCGCCCGGCGACGGCACCGAGGGCAGCACCTCGACGTGCTGCCAGAAGGAGAGCTCGAGGCCCGCGTACCGGTGCGGCCCCGGAGGCAGCAGGTCGCTGGGCGGGACGACCGGCGCGCCCGCCGCCGCGAGGGCGCCGGCGACGGCCACCTCGCGGGCGAACGAGCGCAGCGGGCTGGTGCGCAGCAGCGGCGTCAGGGTCGCCACCCGCGCGACGACCGGCGCCGGCGCCAGGTGGACGACGACGTTGACGCCGTCCTGCAGCACCCGTGGCCCGGTCGAGCGGACCCCGTGCTCGGCGGCCACCGCACGGGCGGCGAGCAGGGCCCGCACCGCCCGGGCGGGCGCCGTCACGCGCCGGGCCGGCGCACGTTCTGCAGCCGCACCTGGCCGCGGGCGACCAGCTTGCCGTCGTCGGCCCGGGTGAGCAGCACCTGCCAGAGCTGCTGGGTGCGGCCCTGCTGCACCGGCTCGGCGACGACCTGCAGCCGCCCCTCGGTCATCGAGCGGATGAAGTCGGTGTTGTTGTTGACGCCGACGGCGAACTGCCCGCCGTCGGCCACCGCCACGCTCGCGCCGATGCTGGCCGCGGACTCGATGACGGCGCAGTAGAGCCCACCGTGGACGACGCCCCACGGGGTGTGCTGCTCCGGCCCGACCTGGACCGTCCCGGTCACGCGCGTGCCGCTGACCTCGCCGACCTCGAAGGCGGTGGCGGCGACGAAGGGACTGGCCGAGGCGAGGTCGACCGCGGGCAGGTCGGCGCTCACGCGGCGTCCCACACGAGGCAGAACGGGTGGCCCACCGGGTCGGCGTAGACGCGGAAGTCGCCCCCTCCGCCGGGCAGCGGCCGAGCGCCGAGCGCGAGCGCCCTGGGCTCGGCCTCCTCGATGTCGGCCACCCGGACGTCGAGGTGGAACTGCTGCGGGCGCTGCGGGTCGGGCCAGTCCGGGGGCGTGAGGTCCGGCGCCTGCTGGAAGGCCAGCCGGTACCCCTGGCCGGTGACGACGACCCAGTCGTCGCCCGGGGAGCCCTTGCTGACCTCCATCCCCAGCAGGTCGGCGTAGAACGTCGCGAGGGCGTACGCGTCCGGCGCGTCGATGACGACGGAGTGCAACTGGCCGATCATGGGCCCATCCTGCGGGCCGGGGGAGCGTCCGACCAGCGGTGATCCGGCCGCTCGCCGCGACGATCCGGCCACCGGGCAGGATCGCCCCGTGGACTCCTCGACCGCCCCCGGGCTCGGCTCGCTGACCTGGGTCCCCGCCGCCGAGCGGCCCGAGCTGCTCGCCGCCCCGGTGGCCGCGGCGCTGGGCGCGCTGACCGCCCCCGCCTGGGTCGCCGAGATCGACCCCGACCTCGCCGACACCGCCGCCTTCGCCGAGGCGTACGGGGTGCCGCTGGAGGTCTCGGCGAACTGCGTGGTCGTCGCCGCTCGCCGTGCCGGGCAGACGGAGCTGGCCGTGTGCCTGGTCCCGGCGACCACCCGCGCCGACGTCAACGGCCTGGTGCGCCGCCACCTCGGGGCCCGCAAGGTCTCCTTCGCGCCGCAGGACGTCGCCGTCGCCGAGAGCGGCATGGAGTACGGGGGCATCACCCCGCTCGGGTTGCCGCCGTCCTGGCCGGTGCTGGTCGACCCCGCCGTCGCGGCCGCCGACCTCGTCGTGGTCGGGTCGGGCACCCGGGGCAGCAAGCTGGCGGTGTCCGGGGCCGCGCTGGCCGCGCTGCCCGCCGCGGAGGTCCTCGAGGGACTGGGCCGCCCGGTGGCCGAGCCGCCGCGGCCGGCTCCGGCGGCGCCGGCCGAGCGGGCTCCCGACGACCGGGACGTCGGCTGGGGCGAGCGCCCCGAGGAGCTGTCGGCCGCCGACCGGCGCTACCTCGAGGACCGCCCGCCGCACTGGGGCAGCGACTGAGAGGACCCTCCTGCCCCGACCACTCGCAGGCTCGCGGCGGGACCCTGCAGGAGGGCCGCCCGTCCTCCTCGCCGTTCGCGAGCTCACGGCGAGCCTCTGGGTGGGCCGGGCTCCTCGCCGTAGGTGCGCCGCTCGAGGAGCGCCTCCGTCGGCAGCACGACGAGGGAGTGGACGACCGCCGCCCACCAGGTCGACCAGCGGGGTCCCCACGACTCGGCGAACCGGTCGACGACCGCGGTGGAGGCCGCACCGATGACCACGGCGACGGCGAGCTCGGCGACGTGGCCGCGCAGCAGGGGTTCCTCGAAGCCCTCGGGCCTCATCCACCCACCCCGGGCGCGAGCGGCCCGGCACCCGGCGTCGAGCGTGGCGGGAGGCTGAGGGTGAGCGTCGCGGTGGTGGCCGCGGCGGCGAGCCGGGCGGCGGTGTCGGCGTCGACGGCGAGCAGCAGCAGGCCGTCGTCCTCCGGCGCGGGGGTGGCCAGGACCGGCGCCCCGGCGGCGACCACCTCGGCGCGGGCGGCGCCCGGTGGCGCGGCCAGGACGTCGACCCGGTCACCGGGCTGCACCAGCGCGCTGACCGCGAGGTCGGCGGGGCGCACCGGCGCGGCGACCTGGCCGGGACCGAGCTGGGCGGTCGGACCGGCCCCGCCCAGGGCGGCGTCGGTGAGCGGCTCGCCGGACCGGACGCCGCCGGTGAGCACCTGGCCCACGACCGCGGCCGGGTCCTCGACCGTGCCGGCGGGGCGCAGCTCGGGCGGGTAGTGCGCGACGGCGACGTCCCCGGCGGCCAGGACGGCGCCGGCCGCGAGGTCGGCCGCGGCGACGACGACCGGGACGGCGGCCGGGGCGCTGGCCGGCGCCGGGGCGGGGCGCAGGGCCAGGACGAGGGCGGTGGCGGCGAGGAGCGCGGCGAGGACCTGGCGGCCGGTGTGCAGCGGCCGGCGCGGGCGGCGGAAGCGGACCATGCGCCCACGCTGGCCGCCCGCGACCGGCGGGAGGACGGCGGACGCCGGGTTGTGGACCCGGCGACCGCCTGTGGACCGCGGGTCAGCTGGCGGCGGCGTTGCTCGAGGAGGAGCTGGAACCGCTCGACGAGGAGGAGCCCGAGGACGACGAGGTGGACGCGGCGGGGGCGGCGTCCTTCTTGCCGTTGCCGTTGGACGACGAGCCGGACTCGCTCGACGACGCCTTGGAGCGGCTGTCGGTGCGGTAGAAACCCGAGCCCTTGAAGACCACGCCGACCGAGCCGTAGACCTTGCGCACCGCGCTGCCGCACTCGGGGCACTCGCTCACCGGAGCGTCGGTGAAGCTCTGCACCACCTCGAACTGGTGCTTCCCGTCGGGGTTGCTGCAGGCGTACTGGTACGTGGGCACGGTGGTGGTACTCCTCGTCGGACGGGCCGGGTTGGCACTCTCACCCGGCGACTGCCAATGATGCGCGTCGCCGCGGCATCCGTCCACGTGCTGTCGGCGAGTGTCCGGTGTGCAGGTTCCGCGAGGGCGACCGCGAAGTCGGTGAGTGCCGGGGTTGCGTCCACGAGGACGGCACTGCGCCGGTGCGAGGGTGACTTCGCGAGCGCGAGGGTGACTCTGCGGCGCCGAGCGGCGGCCGGGCGGGCTGACCGCGCCTTCCCGGCCGGACCGCTGCGCCGGCGACCCGACCACCCGAGCCGGAGGAGGATGCGGGCCTGACCGCGGTGGACGCCCGCGCCGACCGAGTCGCCGGAGCGGTACGGGGCAGCTCAGGCAGCGCACGGCCCTCGCTTCGGATCGTTCTCAGGCGTCGGTCTCGGCGGCCACCCGGGTCTGGGGGGTGGGGGCGGTCCGGCTGGCCAGCGGCGCGAGCCGGGTGCCGTCGATGTGGGGGTGGATGGCCCGCCCGAGCGGGTTGCTGGCGACCAGGTCCAGGTGGAGGTCCTGCACCAGCGCCGGCGTCGCCACCGAGTCCGGCACCGCCTGCACCCCGGGGTCCACGCTGCGCCGAGCGGGGCGCCGCGGTCTGCGGGTGGCGACAGCACGGGGATGGGCGGCGCGGACGAGGTCGGACAGGTGCTCGCGCTCCACGGCATCGAGCTGTAGCGCCCGGGCAACAACGCCTCCGAGCACGCCGTCATCGGCCTCACCCGCAGCGCCGCACCGGAGTACGCCCGCCGGGCGGAGGACCGCGTGTCGGGTAGGCCGGTCAGCGCGACGGAAACCGGTGGTTCTCCGCCCGGTGGAGCGAACGGCGGCCATCCACGCCGTCGAGGTCGGGGACGATCGCCCGCACCGTGCTCGCGCCCCTCGACGCCCGAGGCTCGGTCAGTCGCCGTCCGCGTCGCCGGAGCCGCCATCGACCCACGGCATCGGGTCGCCTCGCCAGTCGGCGGGTGGAGGAACCGGCTCGGACTGCACCTCGACCTGCTCGTCCAACGGCACCCGCGCGCTGGCGTGGAGCTCGTCCTCCGAGAGCCGATACCTGTTGTCCGTCATGGCCGCAGCCTGGCATGTGCGGGCGCGCGATCCGGCGCCCGTGCCCGCACTCCTCGTACTCGGTGCCCGTCCGCGATCGACGCTCGCACGCCGCAAGGCCCACACTCGCCGACACGTGCTGTCGGCGAGTGTCACCTCCGCGTGCGTGGCGAGGGCGAACGCGGACTGCGTGAGTGCCCGAGTGCGGTCGCCAGGGCGAGACTGCGGTCATCCGGGGGGCGGCTCCGCGGCCGCGAGGAGACCTCGCGGTGGTCGTCCGCTCGGCGGTTCGGCCCGGTGCTCGGGGTGGGCCGGGACCCGGCTGGTCGTGTCGGTCCTGGTCGCATGATCGGCGGCGTGCGTGAGGTGCCGCCGTCCGGCGAGGTCCGGAAGAGCGCCGCGGGCGCACCGACATCGACCTCCACGTCCTCACGGGAGCCGGCACCGCCGGTCGCACCGCGCTCGCGCTCACGGCTGGCCTCCCCCTCCGTCGTCAGCAGGACTGGCAAGGTCACCGGCCCGAGCGGCGCGGCCGCCACCGACCACCAGCCCTGGCCCATCGGGCGCAGCCGGCACCACCAGGCAGAAGGACTCACGATGAGCACCACCACACCGACCGCGCCGCCGCAGTAGCCATGTCCACCACCGACCGCGCCCCTACCGGCCCGATCCGCGGGATCATCGCCGGGTCGCTGGCGACCGGGGCGGCCACCGCCGCCGTCCTCACCCTGGTGGTCTTCGGCGGAGCACCCGAGCCCGTCATCACGGGGGCGGCGCTGCTCGGTTTCGCCCTCGGCTGGGCGATCCTGGCGGTGCTGTCGGCCCGGCTGACCGACCAGCCCCAGAGCTGGGCGTGGGTCCCGGCCGCAGGGCTGGGCGCGACGGGGCTCGGGCTCCTGGCCCTCACCCCCCACGACCGCGCCATCACCCTCAGCGGCTGGGTGTGGCCTCCGCTGCTCCTGTCGCTCGCCATCTGGATGGGCGTCCGCATCCGCCGCTCGCTGGCAGCCGGCGGGGGCCGCTGGCTGCTGTACCCCGTGGCCGCGATCGTGGCCGTGGCGGGCGTCGGCGGCATGGTCGAGACCGTCGGGCTGGCTCTCGACCAGCGCAGCCATGCCATGCCGGGGCAGTCCCACGACGTCGGCGGCTACCGGCTGCACCTGACCTGCACCGGCTCGGGCGGTCCCACCGTCGTGCTGCAGAGCGGGCTCGGTGAGATGTCGGCGAACTGGGCGCGCATCGTCCCCGAGGTCAGCCGCAGGACCCGGGTGTGCGCCTACGACCGCGCCGGGCAGGGCTGGAGCGAGGACGCCCCCCACCTCCAGGACGGGGTGCAGGCCGCCGCCGATCTGCACACGCTGCTGCGCCGAGCCGGCGAGAACGGACCGTACGTGCTGGTCGGGCACTCCATCGGCGGGAACCACGCGATGACCTACGCCGCCCGCTTCCCTGAGCAGGTCGCCGGCATGGTCCTGCTCGACGCGACCGACCCCTACCGCTCGGCGGACACCGGCTCGGCTCACGCCGGCCTGCCCGGCGCGGTCGCGCTGGCGCCCAGCCTGGCTCGGCTGGGCGTCGGCCGGCTGCTGCCGACGTCCTTCTGGTCCACGCTGCCCGAGCCGGCCGCTGGACAGGTGCAGGCGTTCGTCGCCAGCGCCCGCGGCTGGCGCAACACCTGCGACGAGATCGCCAGCATGCCGGCACTGCTCGACCAGGCCCGGGCGCTGACCGCTCTCGGGAGCACGCCACTGGTCGTCCTCACCGCCGCAGACCCGGATCCGAGCTGGTCGGCTGCTCAGGACCGGATGGCCGCGCTGTCGACCAACAACAGCCACCGCGTCGCCGACGCCACGCACGCTGGACTGCTGGAGGAGGAGCGAGGCGCCGAGGAGTCGGCGCGCGCGATCGCCGACGTCATCGACGCCGCGCGCAACGGTTCGCCGCTGGCGGGAGCCTGACCCTTCCTGGACCGACCCGTGGAGCACCGTGCCAGGTGCCTCCGCAGGAGTACGCGTGTTCCGCCCCTGGCGCAGCGCGGCTCGGATCCGGCCGAGCAGCCCGACCGCCTGCCGGACCACAGCCAGGCGATGACGAACGTGACCGTCGGGGTCCCGCCAGGACAGGCCGTCGGCGGCGACCGGTCGGGTGGCGTCCCGAGCGCGTGGAGACGCCCGTCCGCTCGATTAGGTAGACTGGTCTACCCAACATGGAGGAGGGGTCGCTCGTGTCCGGACGGAGACGCCGAGAGGGTGCCGGGATCGGCCGGCCGGCGGAGTCGGCCCGCGGCTCGGCCCGGGCCCGGTTGCTGGCAGCGGCAGCGGAGTGCTTCTACGACCACGGGGTGAACGGCACCGGGATCGACACCATCACCGCCGCGGCGGGCGTGGCGAAGATGAGCCTGTACAACAACTTCACCAGCAAGGACGACCTGGTCCTGGCCTACCTCGAGGCGCGGCACGAGGAGTGGCTGGACCTCTACCGCCGCCGGCTGGCCGGCGCGACCGACGCCCGCCAGCGGGTCGCCGCGGTCCTCGACGCCTACGTCGACCACGCCGAGATGGCCTACCAGCACGGGTTCCGCGGGTGCGGGTTGCTCAACGCGGCGGCCGAGTTGCCCGCCGGTGCGCCCGGGCGGCAGCTGGTGCGCCGGCACAAGGAGGAGGTCGAGGCGCTGCTGGCCGCCCACCTCGCCGAGCTGGACGGGGTGCCGGCCGAGCGGGTCGCCGACCTGGCGGAGCAGCTGTCCTTCCTGCTCGAGGGCGCGATGGCGCGGGCCGGGCTGGAGGGCGACTCGCGCCGGCTGCACCGGGTCCGGAACCTGGCCCTGCAGCTGGTGGACGCCGCCGCCGGCGGGGACGCGCGGTGAGGCGCGGGGAGGCGTACGGCAGCGCGTGCGTGCTGGCCGCGGCCCTGCTGTGGGGCACGACGGGCACCGCGGCGGCGCTGGCACCCGGCGTCGGGTCGCTGGCGGTCGGCGCGGCGGCGATGGGTGTCGGCGGCCTGCTGCAGGCGGCGGCCGCGCTGCGGGTGATCCGTGCCCACCGCGCCGGCCTGGCCGCGCAGTGGCCGACCCTGGCGGTGTCCGCCGCCGCGGTGGCGGTGTACCCCCTGGCCTTCTACACCTCGATGCGCCTGGCCGGGGTCGCGGTGGGCACGGTCGTGTCCATCGGCTCGGCGCCGATGGCGGCCGCCCTCGTCGAGCGCGTCGTCGACCGCCGGCCGCTGTCCCGCCGCTGGGCGCTCGGCGCCACCGTGGGGGTGCTCGGCGTGCTGGCGCTGGCCATCGCCCGCGCAGGCGAGGAGGCGGCGACCGGCGCTCCCGGTGCGCAGCCCGTGCTGGGCATCGCGCTGGGCCTGCTGGCCGGCCTGACCTACGCCCTGTACTCCTGGGGCGCCGCGCGGGCGATGCGCACGGGGCTGCCCTCCCGCCCGGTCATGGGCGCCGTCTTCGGGGTCGGCGGCGTCCTGCTGTCGCCGGTCCTGCTGCTCACCGGCGCTCCCATCGTCGCGTCCTGGCCGAACTTCGCGGCCGTGGCCTACCTGGCCCTCGTGCCGATGTTCGTCGGCTACGTGCTGTTCGGCCGGGGTCTGGCCGCCGTCCCCGCGAGCACCGCCACCGCGCTCTCCCTGCTCGAGCCGGCCGTCGCCGCGGTCATCGCCGTCCTCGTCCTGCACGAACGACTGCCGGCCCTGGGCTGGGTGGGCATGGGGGTCCTGCTCGCCAGCCTCGTGGTGCTGACCGCGGCGCCGAGCCGGCAGCACCAGGACACAGGGAGCACTCCGCTCCCGGTGCCTCCACGCGCGGTCGACCCCGTCCCGTGAGCCCGTCGTCGGAGCGGTCGACGTCCGGCGGGGCGGGTAGTCAGCCGACCATCGCTGCTGCGACGACCAGGTCCTGCCAGGACATGCCGACGCTCTTGAAGACCAGCGGCCGGTCGGCCGGCGGGGGCACCGCGCCGGTCACGAGGTCGCGCACGGGCACGAGGTCGGCGGCGGCCAGCGTGCCCTCGGCGATCGCCAGCACCACGTCCCCGGCCTCGCGCAGCGCGGTGGCGACGTCCTCGACCACCACGGTGGCCCGGCCCAGGAGCGGCGCGTCCAGTTCGCGGGCGTCGGGCTCGTGCGAGCCGACCGCGACCACCACGGCGTCGTCGCGCAGCAGGCTCGAGTCGAACAGCGGCGATCGGGCCGAGGTCGCGCAGACGACGACGTCCGCGGCCCGCAACGCCTCGTCGGCGTCCGCGGAGCCGAGCCGCACCGCGTCCAGCGGGGTCCGGGACGGGTCGCGGACCAGGTGGGTGGCGCGGGCCAGCGGGCGGACGGCGGCCAACGTGGCGACGTGCCCGGTGGCCTGCGGCCCGGCTCCGACCACCGCCACCCGCAGCGGCCGGTCGGGCAGGGCCGGGAGGACGGCGGCGACCGACACGGCCGGGGTGCGCAGCGTGGTCAGCGCCGTGCCGTCGAGCACCGCGCGCAGCGCGAGGGTCTCCCCGTCGAAGAGCAGGTAGACGGCCTGGATGCGGGGCAGGCCGCGGGCCGGGTTGCCCGGGGCGACGGTGACGACCTTGACCCCGGCCGCGGCCGGGGCCTCGGACGGCATGAGCAGGAACTGGCCGTGTGCGAGGCCGACCGCCGAGCGGGGTGTGTCGGTGGCGGGGTCGAGACCGCCGCGGAGCGCGTCGGTGATCGCCCGGACCGCACCGGTCGGGCCGAGCGCGGCGACGGCGGCCGCGTCGAGGAACCTCACCGCAGCACGAACCCGGCGACGTCCACGGTCCCGAGCGCCCGGCCCGTGAACGGTTCCCCGCCGGTGTGGTGGTCGGTGGTCGCGATCGTCGAGGGCACCACGGCGGCACCCTGCCACACCCGGGCGCAGCGGCTCCTCCTCCTCGGTCAGCCGGCCCCGGCCCGCCCCGGCCGGGGGGCGGCCCGCGGGGAGTGCGCGGGCGCGTCGCACGAGGCAGCCAGGTGGAGCCTGCCGTCGCGGACGTCGACGGTGACGGTGGGTCGCCCGGCTCGAACGCGCCGGACCGCAGCACCGCGGCCGTCGAGCCGGGGCGGGACCGTGCTGCCCGGCCCCGCCCCGGCCCAGCGCTCAGCTGTTCTGCTCCTCGCCCCTGTTGGTGGTCTGCTCGGACGGCTGCCCGCCCTGCTCGCCACCGACCGACAGCTGCTGCTGCCGGCCGCCGTGCTGGACCTCGATCCGCCGCGGCTGGGCCTGCTCCGACAGCGGGATGGTCAGCAGGAGCACGCCGTCCTGGTAGGTGGCCGACACCCGGCCGGTGTCGAGAGCGTCACCGACCTGCAGCTGGCGGGTGAACCGTCCCTGCGGACGCTCGGCCAGGAGCACGTTGGCGCCCTGCCCGTACTCGGCGCGGCGTTCGGCGCGGATGGTGAGCATGTTGCGCTCGGTGGTGATCTCCACGCTGTCCGGGTCCACCCCGGGCAGGTCCAGCGCCACGTGGTAGCCGTCCTCGGCCTGCCACACGTCCATCGGCATGCCCATCGGGGTCCGCGTGCCGGACATCATCTGGCTGGTCAGCCGGTCCAGGCTCCGGAACGGGTCCCCGAACGGGTCGAAACGCATGACGCTCATCACGCCCTCCTGAGCGGTCCTCGGTTCTTCGAGCGGTCGTCCACCTGTGCGGCAGCTGCCGGCCGCGGCCGGCCGTGTCCTCCCCACCCCGCGTCGTTCCCGGTGAGCGAGGCGTCATGCACGACGTCGTTCCGGATCCGGGTCCGGTGCGCACGTGGTCGGGACGGCCGGTGCCGAGGCGCCGCCTCCCTAGGCTCGGACCGTGACCACCGCCGCGGGGACCCAGGCGTGAGCGCCCAGGGAGCCGTGCTCGGCTTCGGCCTCGTCGCCCTGCTGCTGACCATCACCCCTGGCCTCGACACCGCCCTGGTCCTCCGCGCCGCCATCACGCGGGGACGACGGGACGCGGTGGCCACGGCGCTCGGGGTGGTCGCCGGCGTCCTGGCGTGGGGCGCCGCCGCCGCGGTCGGGGTGTCGGCCCTCCTGACCGCGTCCACCGTCGCCTACGACGTCCTCCGGCTCGTCGGCGCCGGATACCTGGTCTGGCTCGGCGGGCGGATCCTGTGGCGCCTGACCCGGCACCCTGCCGGGTCGAACGCCGGCTCGTCCCCGTCGCCGGGAGGAGCCTGGCGGTCGGCCCGCACCGGTCTGCTGACCAACCTGCTCAACCCGAAGGTCGGCGCCTTCTACGTGTCCGTGCTGCCGCAGTTCCTCCCGCCCGACACGTCGGCCCTCGGGATGGGCGTGCTGCTGGCCCTCGTCCACGCGGCGCTGAGCCTCGTCTGGTTCGCCGTCCTCGTCCTCGGTGCAGTGGCCGCCCGCCGGTGGCTGCAGCGCCCGAGGGTCAGCCGGACCGTCGAGGGCGTCACCGGGGTCGCCCTGCTCGGTCTCGGCCTGCGGCTGGCCCTGCCCGGCGGCTGACCGGGACGACGCCGCCCGGGGTGCGACGCCCCCTCCGGTGAGCCGGTGCTGCGGGCGTCCTCCCTGCTCAGGGGCGTGCGTCACAGCGCGGGAGGGGTCGCCTCCGCTACGGTGGAGCTGCTCGATCGAGTCGCGACCCACCGGATCGTGGCCGAGCGCAGGCACAGTCGGGAGGCACTGTGGCCCTCCCGTCGCCCCGTTCCCGCGCCGCGTCGTCCCCGGAGGAGTCGTCGGCGTCGGCCCCGCTGCCCGCCGGGACGCTGCTCCCGGCCGCGCCCGACGAGGCCTTCGAGCGGTTCGTCCGGCTGGTCCGCCACCAGCTGTCGGTGCCGGTGGCGCTCGTGACGCTGGTGAGCGCCGAGGAGCAGGTCTTCCCCGGCGCCGCCGGCCTTCCCGAGCCGTACCAGAGCGAGCGGCGCACCCCGCTGAGCCACTCGTTCTGCCAGCACGTGGTCGCCTCCTCCGAGCCGCTGGTCATCGAGGACGCACGGCGCCACCCCCTGGTCCGGCACAACCTCGCCGTCCCCGACCTGCAGGTCGTCGCCTACGCGGGGATGCCCCTGGTGGACGCCGACGGCCGGGTGATCGGCTCGCTGTGCGCCATCGACTCCCAGCCGCGGCACTGGACCGACACCGACCTGGCGGTGCTCACCGACCTGGCCGGCGCCTGCTCCTCGGAGCTGCAGCTGCGGATCATGACCGCGCGCGCCGCGCAGGCCGCCGACGTCGCCGCCCGCGAGTGGCGGCGCACCCAGCAGCTGCTGGAGGAGCGCAGCAGCGTCGCGGAGACGCTGCAGCGGGCGATGCTGCCGCAGCTCCCGGAGCCCGACGGCCTGCAGATGGCCGGCCGCTACCTGCCCGCGCACGGCAACCACCGGGTGGGGGGTGACTGGTTCGACGGCTTCTGCTCCGCGGACGACGTCACGGTGCTGGCGATCGGCGACACCGTCGGCCACGACATCGCCGCCGCCGCGGACATGAGCCAGCTGCGCACGCTCCTGCGCGGCTACGCCGTCGACCGCGGCGAGGTCCCCTCCGACACGATGCAGCGCCTGGACCGGGCGATGGTCCGGCTGCCGGTGGGCGCCATCGCCTCGATCGTCCTGGCCCGCATCGAGCCTGCGCAGCCCGACGGGTCGCGGCGGCTGCGCTGGACCAACGCCGGTCACCCGCCGCCGCTGCTGCTGCGCCCCGACGGCACGGTCGACGTGCTCAGCACCCCGCCGGACATGCTCGTCGGCATCGACCCCACCCGGCCGCGCCGGGACCACGCGACGGACCTGCCCGCGGGCAGCACGCTGCTGCTCTACACCGACGGCCTGATCGAGCGCCGCAGCACCGGCCAGGACATCGACGTCGGCATCGCCGCCCTAGCCGCCACGCTCGGCGGGCTGCAGGAGCTGCCGGTCGACGCGATCCTCGACCGGGTGCTGGCCCTGGTCCGCTACGACCGCGAGGACGACATCGCCGCCCTCGCCATCCGCGTCGAGGGCTGACCTCCGGCGTGTCGCGCACCAGTACGGTTCCGGGCGTGGCGCAGCGGTGGCTCGACGAGGAGCAGCAGCAGACCTGGCGGGCGTGGTTGAGCGTCGCCGAGCTGCTCCCGCGGGTCCTCGACGCCCAGCTCCAGCGCGACGCCGGCCTCAGCCACGCCGCCTACGTCGTCCTGGCCATGCTCTCGGAGGCGCCCGGGCGCAGCCGGCGGATGAGCGACCTCGCCCGCCGCGCCAACCAGTCGCAGAGCCGGCTCTCGCACACCGTCGCGCGGCTGGAGGAACGCGGCTGGGTGCGCCGCGAGCGCTCTCCCGAGGACGGCCGGGGCAACGTCGCCGTCCTCACCGACGCCGGGTGGGACGTCGTCCGCTCGGTCGCGCCCGGTCACGTCGAGGCCGTCCGGGCGGCGGTGTTCGACCCGCTCACCGACGAGCAGACCCGCGCTCTCGGCGACGCGCTGCAGGCGGTGCTCGACCGGCTCGACCCCGACCACAGCCTGCGCCTGCGGGAGGGCGCGGACGCCGGCTGACCGCCGGACGGGTCGTCGGTCCACCCCGGGCATCCTGGTGCACCCGGCCGACGTCCGGGCTCACCGTCGCGGGTCCTGGATCAGCACCGGTGGTGAGCCAGGACCCGCGACGATCAGCTCAGCTGATCGTCGCGGCACCTCAGCGGCCGAGGTGGCGGTAGCGGTGCAGCCGGGTGCGGAAGCGCTCGCCGTCGTCCCGCCCGAGCAGGCCGGCCAGCTCCTCGCCGAGCACCCGCCCCAGCCGCCGGCAGAACTCCACCGGCTCGTCGGCGGCGTCCGGCCGCTCGGGGACGACGCGGTCGACGATCCCGGCCCGCCACAGGTCCGTGGCCCGCACCCCGTGGGCGGCGGCCATCTCGTCGGCGCGGTCGACGGTGCGGTGCACGATCGCCGAGGCGCCCTCCGGCGGCAGCGGGCCCAGCCAGCCGTTGGCCGCGGCCAGCACCCGGTCGGCCGGTGCGAGCGCGAGCGCCCCGCCGCCGGTGCCCTGGCCCAGCAGCACCGCCAGCGTCGGTGCCCGCAGCATCACCAGGTCCTGCAGGCACCGGGCGATCTCGGCGGCCAGGCCGCCCTCCTCGGCCTCCTTGGACAGCGCTGCGCCGGGGGTGTCGACGAGGGTGACCAGCGGCAGCCGCAGCTCGGCAGCCAGCCGCATCCCGCGCCGCGCCTCGCGCAGCGCGGCCGGCCCCAGCGGCGCCGACAGCGACTGCCCGCGCCGGTCCTGACCGAGGACGACGCACGGCGCCCCGCCGAAGCGCGCCAGGGCGAGCAGCAGCCCGGGGTCCTTCTCCCCGGCGCCGGTGCCGGACAGGCCGACGACGTCGGTGGCCGCCGTCCGCAGCAGCCGCCGCACGCCGGGCCGGTCCTCGCGGCGGGAGGCGGTGACGACCTCCCAGGCGCTGCGGCCGTCCGCGTCGTCCGCCCCGCCCAGCCCCGCGTCGGTGCCGTCCTCGGGCGTTGGCCGCTCGGCGTCGGCGACGTCCCGGTGCCAGGTCTGCCGGGCGGCCAGCACCCGCAGCGCCCGGTCGGCGACCTCGGCGATCTCCTCGTGCGGGACGACGGCGTCGATGAGCCCGTGCTCGGCGAGGTGCTCGGCGGTCTGCACGCCCTCGGGGAACGGCTCGCCGTAGAGCGCCTCGTACACCCGCGGGCCGAGGAAGCCGATCGAGGCGCCGGGCTCGGCGATGGTCACGTGGCCCAGCGACCCCCAGGAGGCCAGGACGCCGCCGAACGTGGGGTGCCGCAGGTAGACCAGGTAGGGCAGCCCGGCCTCCTTGTGCCGGGCGATCGCCGCGGTGATGCCGATCATCTGCAGGAAGGCGACGGTGCCCTCCTGCATCCGGGTGCCGCCGGAGACCGGCGCGGCCAGCAGCGGCAGCCCCTCCTCGGTGGCCCGCTCGACCGCGGCGATGAGCCGGTCGGCGGCGGCCACGCCGATGGAGCCGGCGAGGAAGCCGAACTCGCCGGCGATCACCGCGACCCTCCGTCCGCGCAGCTGCCCCTCGCCGGTGGTGATCGACTCGTCCTGCCGCGTCCGCTCCGCCGCCCGGGCCAGCTCGGCGGCGTAGGACTCCGGGACGTCGCCCACCGTCACGGGGGAGTCCCAGCTCTTCCAGGAGCCGGGGTCGAGGACGAGGTCCCGCAGCGCCCGGGCGTCCAGGGAGCTCACCGGGAGAGCCAGGCGCGGATCTCCTCGTTCGAGGAGCCGAGCACCGGCGGCGCGGCGTGGTCCCGCCGGGTGGTCTCGGTCTCGCCGTCCGGACCGGGGGCGAAGAAGCGCAGCGGCGGGCCGGGCAGCTGCAGGGGGCCGAGCGTCTGGTGCTCGACGTCGACCAGCAGGCCCTGCGACAGCGTCTGGTCCCAGCCGTAGACCTCGTCCAGGGTGCGCACCTTGCCCGCCGGGACGCCGGCACCGGAGAGGCGGGCGAGCAGCTCCTCGGGGGTGAGGTCGGCGAAGGCCCGCTCCAGCAGCTCGATCACCTGGTCGCGGTGGTCGACGCGCTCGCCGTTGGTGGCCACACCGGGCGCCTCGGCGTCCAGGCCGAACTCGGTGCACAGCCGCCGCCACAGCCCCTCCGACCCGCAGGAGAGCTGGACGCTGCCGCCCTTGCAGTGGAACAGGCCGTAGGGGGCGATCGAGGGGTGGTGGTTGCCCTGCGCCCGCCCGACCTCGCCCGCGACCGTCCACCGGGTGCCCTGGAAGGCGTGCACGCCGACGATCGCCGCCAGCAGGGAGGTGCGCACCACCTGGCCGCGGCCGGTGCGCTGCCGCTCGATGAGCGCGGCGAGCACCCCGTACGCGCCGTACATGCCGGCCAGCAGGTCGGCGATCGGGACGCCGACCCGCTGCGGGTCGTCCGGGCCCGAGCCGGTCAGCGACATCAGCCCGCCCTCGCCCTGGGCGATCTGGTCGTAGCCGGCCCGCCCGCCCTCGGGCCCGTCGTGGCCGAAGCCGCTGATCGAGAGGGTGACCAGCCGCGGGTTGAGCTGCTCGAGCACGTCGGTGCCGAAGCCGAGGCGCTCCAGGGTGCCGGGGCGGAAGTTCTCCAGCAGCACGTCGGCGCGGCGGACCAGCTCGCGCAGCAGCTCCTTGTCGCCGTCGTCCTTGAGGTCGAGGGTGACCGACTCCTTGTTGCGGTTGGTCGAGAGGAAGTACGTCGACTCCCGCTCGGCGCCCTCCGGGTGGAGGAACGGCGGGCCCCAGCCGCGGGTGTCGTCCCCGCTGCCGGGGTTCTCCACCTTGATGACGCGGGCGCCGAGGTCGCCGAGCATCATCCCGGCGTGCGGCCCGGCGAGGGCGCGGGTCAGGTCGACGACGAGGACGCCGTCCAGGGGTCCGGACACGGGTGCCTCTCTCTCGGGGGTCTACAGCCAGCCGGGGACGACGAAGACCAGCCAGGCCAGGAACGGTCCGACGACCACGACGATCCCGGAGTAGGCGAGTATCTGCTTGTAGAAGCGGTCCCGGTCCACGTCCTGGGCGTTGGCCAGCACCAGGGCGCCGTTGGTCGAGAACGGGCTGACGTCGACGATCGTCGAGGCCACCGAGAGGGCCACGATGACGCCCACCGTGCCGATCGCGCCGGCCTGCAGGAACGGCACGGCCAGCGCGATGGCGACGCCGATGATCGCGGTCGACGACGCGAACGCCGACACCACCCCGCCGATGTAGCAGAGCAGCAGGGCGATGAGCAGCGGGACGCCGAGACCGATGACCGCCTCGCCGACGTAGTCGATGGTGCCGGCCTCCTGCAGCACGAACACGAAGGTCAGCACCCCGGCGATCAGCAGCACCGTGGACCAGCTGATCTGGCTGACCGCGCCCTTGTGCCGGGCGGCGGCGAACAGCGCCAGCACCGTGGCGACCGTGATGGACACGAAGCCGATGTCGAGGTCGAAGACGAGCGCCAGGACGGCGACCGCGGCCAGCCCGATCAGGGTCAGGACCTGGTCGAGGGTCACCTTCTGCGGGCGCTCGGGCTCGCCGTCCACCGCGTCGCCGCTGCCGCTGCCGCCCCCGACGGCCGGTCCGGGCGGGGCGCCGTGGCCGCTGACGACGGTGGCCTCCGCGTGCTCGGCCGTGGCCGGGGCCGTGACGCCCACCTTCCGGCCGAGCAGCCGGCGCCCGCCGAGGACGAAGAAGAGCACCAGGGCGATGGCCAGGTTGAACACGAGGCTGCCCAGGAAGACGGTGACCGGACTGCTGGTCAGCCCCTCGGTCTCGACGATCGTGTTGACCGTGACGCCGTAGACGCTGATCGGCGAGAACCCGCCGCCCTGCGCGCCGTGGATGACCATCATGCCCATGAGCAGCGGGTTGATCCCGTAGCGGGCGGCGAAGCCGAGGGCGATCGGCGCGATGATGGCGACCGCGGCGGGGGACAGAGCGCCGATCGCGGTGAGCAGCGCGGTGACCGCGAACATGATCCAGGGGATGGCGGCCACGTGGCCGCGGACCAGGCGCACGGCGCCACGGACCAGCAGGTCGACCGTGCCGTTGTTCTGCGCGATCGCGAACAGGTACGTGACGCCGATCAGCGTCACGACCAGCTCCGCCGGGAACCCGGCGAGGATGTCGTCGGTGCTCAGCCCGACCGACAGCGTGCCGACGAGGAACGCGGCCACGAACGCCAGCGCCCCCATGTTGATGGGCAGGAACGTCGCGATCGCGAAGATCACGACGAGCGCCAGGATGGTGACGATCTCCGGTGACACGACGGGCTCCTACGGCGTCGGAGGGCTGGGACACCCGGTGCAGTGGCTCAGTGGCCTAGCAACTGTCGTGGGGACACTGTGTCATCCGCCACGCCGACAGCATGCAGGGAGGGGGGCCGTGTCCGCGCCCGGTGAGCCGGACGCCGCCGCTCCCGGCGGATCGCCGAGCTGGTGCCGGAGCCGGATCGAGTCGCTGGCCCGTGAGGCCGGCCGCCCCGCAGTCCCGCGGGTCACCGCGCGGTCGCCGAGGCGACCCGGGTCGGGGACCCGCCGGCGGCCGCGGCCGCGATGACCGTGCACCCACGGGGGAGTCGGGGGCCGTGCCTCGGGGGTGCAGCCTCGCCGGTGGGTCCGGCCGGCGCCGGGCGGGCACGGTCCTGCACGGCTGCCGCCGGTCGACTCGCCGACCCCGGTCACCCCGACCCGAACACGGGTGCGGGGGGCTCAGGGCAGGTCGAGCCAGCCGCCCGAGGGGGTCACCACCGCGGTGACGCGCTGGTCGTGCGGCTCCACCGGCAGCGCGTCGACCAGCTCCTCGTCGAAGACCAGGGCCACCAGCCGCGCGCCGGGGCGGACGTGCCGCAGCGCGCGGTCGTAGTAGCCGCCGCCGCGGCCCAGACGGACCCCGGTCCGGTCGACCGCGAGCGCGGGGACGACGACGACCTCGGCGGCGCCGATCGCGGTCGGTCCCAGCCGCGGCCCCACCGGCTCGAGCAGCCCGAAGCGGC
Organism: Geodermatophilus siccatus; assembly: GCF_900103785.1. Lineage (GTDB taxonomy): Bacteria > Actinomycetota > Actinomycetes > Mycobacteriales > Geodermatophilaceae > Geodermatophilus > Geodermatophilus siccatus. Next base: position 51,498 of record NZ_FNHE01000016.1, read on the forward strand.
CCGGGGCCAGCCGGCCGGTGTCCACCGCCCACGTCAGCTCGCGCCCCTCGGCCGGGACCACCGGGAGGAGCACCCGCGAGCGGAGCTGGGTGAAGGCCGCCGGCAGCCGGCCCGCCCCGGGCTCGGTCGGGTCGGGCGCGAAGGCGGCCAGCGTCCGGACGCCGGCCAGGCCGCGCAGCAGGGCGGTGGCGACCGCTGCGCTGGCGGCGGCGCGCTCCTCGGCGGAGCGGGCCTCGCGGCGGGCCGTGATCCGGGCGCGGAGCGCGACCTTGGCCTCGGTCACGTCGTCCGCGGGGGTCACCGCCGCAGGCTAGCCAGCCAGCCTGGGAGTCCCGGTCCGACCGCTCCGGCACGGGTGGCGTGGACGGCGTGTCCGCGCGCGTGTCGCCGACGACGACCCGCTGACCCGCCCGGCGGCGTCCGACGGCACCGCGCGGGGGGCGTCGGTGCCCGGTCACTAGGCTCGCGCGCATGCCGACTCCGAGCGCCCGCCCGACGCGGAAGGCCGTCATCCCCGTCGCCGGGATGGGGACCCGATTCCTGCCGGCCACCAAGGCGGTGCCCAAGGAGCTGCTGCCGGTGGTCGACCGGCCCGCGCTGCAGTACATCGTCGAGGAGGCCGCGCGCGCCGGGCTCGGCGAGGTGCTCATGGTCACCGGCCGCAACAAGGCCGCGATCGAGGACTTCTTCGACCGTGTCCCCGAGCTCGAGACCGCGCTGGAGAAGAAGGGCGATGCCGCCCGGCTGGCGGCCGTGCACGACTCCACCGAGGTCGCACAGGTGCACTTCGTCCGCCAGGGCGAGGCGCGCGGGCTCGGCCACGCGGTGCTGCAGGCCGCCGCCTTCGTCGGCGACGAGCCGTTCGCGGTCCTGCTCGGCGACGACATCATCGACGCCCGCGACCACCTGCTCGAGCAGATGCTGCAGGTGCAGGCCGAGCACGGCGGCTCCGTCGTCGCGCTGCTCGACGTCGGCCGGGAGAACATCGACAAGTACGGCGCGGTCGCCGTCGAGCCCGGTGGCACGGACGTCGTCACCATCACCGGCCTGGTCGAGAAGCCGCCGGCCGACGAGGCGCCGTCCAGCCTGGCCGTCATCGGGCGCTACGTGCTGGCCCCCGAGGTCTTCGACGTGCTGCGCGAGACCGCGCCCGGCCGCGGCGGGGAGATCCAGCTGACCGACGCCCTGGCCACCCTCGTGGAGCGCGGGGAGCCGGTGCACGGCGTGGTCTTCTCCGGTCGCCGCTACGACACCGGTGACCGGCTCGACTACCTCAAGGCCGTCGTCCAGCTGGCCAGCGAGCGCGAGGACCTCGGCCCGGGCTTCCGCTCGTGGCTGGCCGAGTTCGTGGCCGACCTGCCCGCCACGGGCGCGTCGGAGGCCTGAGCGGAGACCCTCAGGGGGCAGCATCGACCCCTGTGGTGGGCATGACCGAGGACGGCACGGACCGGACGGTCCCGGGGTACCGGGACACCACGGCGCTGGACCTGCGCTCCGGCACCCCGGTGCGGGACGTGCCGTCGCCGTCGCCCGCCGTCGCCGGAGCTCCCGTGCACGAGACGACGGCGATCGACCGCGGCGCCGTGCCGCCGCCCCCCGCCACGGCCGAGCCGGTGCCGCTGCGCAGCGTCGAGCAGCACCTCGACGAGATCCTCACGGCGGTGCCCCAGCCGGACCCGATCGAGCTGGCCGTGCTGGACGCGCAGGGGCTGCTCTGCGCGGAGGAGGTCGTCAGCCAGCGCGCGTTGCCGGCCTTCGACCAGGCCGCGCTCGACGGCTACGCGGCCCGTGCGCTGGACGTCGAGGGGGCCACACCCGCGGAGCCGGCGCACCTGTCGGTGGTGGGGGAGACCGTCGCCGGTCCGAGCGGCCCGGCGTCGATCGGCCCCGGGATGGCGCAGAAGGTGGCCGCCGGCGCGATGCTGCCGGCCGGCGCGGACGTCGTCGTCCCGGTGGTGTGGACCGACGGCGGCATGGCCACCGTCGCCGTGCACGCCGGCCCGCTCGCCGGCACCTACGTGCGCCGCGCGGGGGACGACGTCGCGCCGGGCACCACCGCGGTGCAGGTGGGCACCCCGATCGGCCCCGCCCAGATCAGCCTGCTGGCCGCCGTGGGCCGCGACCGGGTGCAGGTGCGGCCCCGGCCGCGGGTCGCCGTCCTCTCCGCGGGCAGCGAGCTCGTGGAGATCAGCACGCCGCCCGGCCCCGGCCAGGTCGTCGACGTCAACAGCTACGCACTGGCCGCCGCGGCGCGCGACGCCGGGGCCGAGGCCTACCGGTGGGGCGTCCTCCCGGCCGAGCCGCGCCGGCTGTCCGAGGTGCTGGAGAGCCAGCTGCTGCGCAGCGACCTGGTGCTCGTCGCCGGCACCTTCGCCAGCGAGGGCGACCCGGTGCAGGAGGCGCTCGCCGCCCTGGGTCCCATGCAGTTCTCGCAGCTGACCATGCACCCCGGGCCGGTGCAGGCCTTCGGCCGGCTGGGCCCGGACTCCGTCCCGGTCATCTGCGTGCCCGGCGAGCCGGTCGCGGCGCTGGTCGCCTTCGAGGTCTTCGTGCGCCCGGCGATCCGGATGATGCTGGGCAAGCGCCAGCTGTTCCGCCGCACCGTGCAGGCCATCGCCGCCGAGCGGCTGCTCTCGCCGCTGGGCTACCGGCAGTACCTGCACGGCCAGGTCATGCGCCACCCCGACGGCGGCTACGTCGTCGAGCCCCTGGGGGACGGCGGCGAGGCGATGCTGGCGCGGATGGCGCGGGCGAACTGCCTGATCGTCATCGACGAGGACGTCACCGAGGTGGCCGCCGGCGGGCTGGTCACCGTCATGCCGCTGTTGCTGGGCGGCTGAGCGGCGCCGTGGTCGACCCCTCCCTGCGCCCCGGCTGGCCGGCGCACCTGGCCTGGGGCCCGGTGGAGCTGCACCCGCCGCGCCGGCGGGACGCCGAGGAGTGGAGCCGGGTCCGGCTGGCCAACGAGGCGTGGCTGGCGCCGTGGGAGCCGACCGCGGCCGGACCGTGGGCCGCGCGGCACACCCCGGGGGCCTACCGGGTGATGCGGCGGGCCCTGCTGCGCCGCGCCGCGATGGGCCTGTCCCTGCCGTTCGTCATCCGGGTGGAGGGCCGCTTCGCCGGGCAGGTGACCGTCGACAACGTCGTCCGGGGCGCGCTGCGCTCGGGCAACCTCGGCTACTGGATCGACCGCGCCGTGGCCGGCCGGGGGATGGCCTCGCTGGCCGTGGCCCTGGTGTGCGACCACGCCTTCGGGCCCGCGCGGCTGCACCGGCTGCAGGCCGACATCCGTCCCGAGAACGGGCCGAGCCGGGGGCTGGTGCACCGGCTGGGGTTCCGTCACGAGGGCCTGCTGCGCCGGTACCTCGACATCGACGGCGACTGGCGCGACCACGACACGTTCGCCCTGCTGGCCGAGGACGTGCCCGGCGGCGTGGTCGAGCGGTGGCGGTCCCGCCTACCACGGTGACCGGCGGACGGCGGGGTGTCGCCGTGTCGACACGCCGCGCCGAGCCGTCGGCGGGGCACTCCAGTCACACGACACTCAGGGACACGCCGCGCGCCTCCCTCGAACGGAGGAGGACAGGCCGTAGCTTCGCCCGGCAGGTGACGCATGTGACGGGTGGTGTTCAGGATGGGTTCGGGTGTGCTGCTGGCCGCTCTGGTCGTGCTGTGGTTCGTCGTGCTGGTGCCCATGGTGGTGACCCGCGGTGACTCCGCGGACGTCCGCTCGACGGGCGCCGACGCCGGGCGCACGCTGCAGCGGCGCCGGACGGTCGACCCCGCGGTGTTCGCGGAGACCGAGCGGGTCTCCATCGACCGCGCGGCGCTGCGGACCTCGGGCGAGCTGCGGGTCGACGTCCACGCCGTCCGCCGCCGCACCCTCGCCGGGCTGCTCGCCCTCACGCTGCTCGCGCTGGTGGGCGCGCTGGTCTGGACCCCGTGGCTGTGGATCGCGCAGGGCGTCCTCGACGTCGCGGTCGTCGCCTACCTGATGGTGTTGCGGGCCGTGGCGCGCCGGGAGCGGCTGGCCGCCCGCCGCGCCGCCCGGGCCGCCGCGCGCTCCGTGCGTCAGCCGGCCGCCCGTCCCGCCGCGCGCCCGGTGCCGGCGCCCCGGCCGGTCCCCGTCGAGGAGGAGCCGGCCGCGGAGGTGCACTCCACCGTCGGCCTGCCGCACCCGAGCCTGCCGCTGGCGCCGGTGCACCCGCTGCGCCCGGGCCGGGTCGTGGCCGCTCGCACCGCGGCCCCGGCCGGCTGGCAGAACAGCGCCGTCGTGGGCCTGGACGACGACGACATCGGTTTCGCCGACATCGACGTCTACCAGCCGCGCCGGGTCGCCAACGGGTGAAGGGTCCCCTTGCCCCCCACGCCTCGCAGGCTCGGCGTGGGTCCCTGCGAGGGGGCCGTTCCAGCACCTCGCGGGTGGCCGACCCCCGTGGCGGCGCCGGCGGAGGCGGACGGTAAGCTCGTCTCCGTCAGGGGCTGTAGCGCAGTCCGGTAGCGCACCTCGTTCGCATCGAGGGGGTCAGGGGTTCGAATCCCCTCAGCTCCACCCCGACACCCGCAGAGCCCCGCCCGGTCCGTCCGGCGCGGGGCTCTCCGGCATCCGGGTGCGGGTCAGCTGCGTGCCCGGGCCATGGCGGCGACCGCGGCCTGCGAGGCCAGCGCGCCCAGGTGGCGCGCCTCCTCGGCGCCGAGCACCGCCCGGTGCCGGGCCGACTCGGCCGCTGCGACGACGAGCGGCGCGGCCGCGCGGCCGAGGTGCCGGACCTCCTCCCCGGCCCGCACCGCCCGGTGCCGGGCGGACTCGGCGGCGGCCACCACGAGTGGCGCGGCCGTCCGACCGAGGTGCCGGGCGCCCTCCGCCGTCCGCGCGGACACGGCGAGCACCTGCCCGGCGAGCACGTCGGCGGGGGACGGTGGGGACGGTGCCCACGGGCGACGGGCCCACAGCCGCCGGGGCCACGGTTGCCGGACCGCTGCGCGACGGGCGCGGGCCCGCACCACGCCGAGCCCGGCCACCGCGGCGAGGGCGCCCGCAGCGAGCACGGTCCCGCGACCGGTCGACCCCGAGACGGTGTCGGCTGCGGCCGCGGTGTTGGCCGCGGTGTCGGCCCGGGCCTCGGTCCCTGCGGCGGCACCGGTCCCTGCGGCGGCACCGGTCCCTGCGGCGGCACCGGTCCCTGCTGCGCCGGCCGGCAGCAGGGTCTCCGAGGCCGCGTTCGACGACTCGATGCCGTAGTGCCGGTAGAGGTCGGCCTCCTGGTCCGTGGACAGCTCCCGGGCGCCGCCGACCGACGGCGCGGTCGTCACCTGGGCACGGGTCACCGCGACCGTCACCCGGCCACCCGAGCCGTCGGCGTCCAGCGCCGGGACGACGGCGCTCGCGCCCTCGACCTCCACGTACACCCATTCCGGTCGGCCGGTGGCCTCGTCGGCGAGGACGGCGGTGATCGCGCCGAGCTCGGTCCCCTCGCGGTCGACGACGGTCCAGCCGACCCACTCCCTGGCCTCGTCGCGTGCGGGCAGGCCCATGGTCGCCTCCTCGTGCCGGCGTCGGTGGTCGCCCGCGGCGGTGTCCCCGCCGGTCGGGCTCCCCGCAGCCTGGCCGCCCGCGAGACCCGGCCGCAACCCCGTCCAGCGCGCCGGGCACGGACCCTGGGCCCCTGACCGGACCGGGCGGAGCCGGGCTCTCCCACCCGATCGGGTGACGGACCCCGCCGGACCCCTCAGCGGCCCGGCGCCGGCGCCGATGCCCCTGGTGTCGAGGACGCAGGTCGCTGCGTCCCACCACCGTCGGAGGAGTCGCCGTGCACCACCGCGCCCCCCGGGCCCGTCGCACCGCCCTCGCCGTGGCGGTGCCCATCGGTCTCGTGACGAGCCTGGCGCTGACCTGGGGCTCGACCCAGGCGGCCTTCTACGCGAGCACCGGCAACGCCGGCAACTCGTGGCAGACCGGCAGCGTGGTCCTGGACCACAGCGCAAGCGGCTCGGCCCTGTTCGCCAGCGCCAGTGACGTCGCCCTCAAGCCCGGACTGCCGCCCCGCTCGCGGTGCATCCGCCTGGACTACACCGGCACCCTGCCGGCCGACATCCGCATGTACGTCGGCACCCCGTCGGGCAGCGCGATCGCGCTGGACCCCTACCTGGTGATGAGCGTGGAGCGGGGCACCGACGTCAGCTCGACGACCACGGTGGCGGCCGACTGCAGCACGGGGTTCACCCCCACCGCCACGCCGACCTACCTCGACAGCGCCACCCACACCGACGCCCCCACGGTGGAGACCTCGCGGACGCTGGCCCACCTCAGGGCCCAGCACGCGGACTACACCACCGGCATCGCCGTGAACCCGGCCACCGCGCCGAACACGTACATGACCCTCCGGATCACCTACTCCCTCAAGGACGACAACGGGGCGCAGAACAAGCAGTCCAGCGCCACGTTCACGTGGGAAGCGCGGAACACCCCGTGACCGCGCCCACCGTGATCAGCAGCCTCCCGCGCCCCGGCGGGCCCGGCTCCGCGGTCCCGGGGCGGGGCCTCCGCCCGGCCGCCGTGTACCGCGCGGTCGTCACGGCCGTGCTGGTGGCCGTGGCCGGCCTGGTGTTCCTCGCCCTGGCGCCCCGGGTGGCCGGCTTCCAGGGGCACGTGGTCGTCTCCGGCTCGATGGAGCCGCGGCTCTCGCCCGGCGACGTGGTGCTGACCCGTCCGGTGCTGCCGCAGGACCTGCAGCCGGGGCAGGTCCTGCTCTTCCCCGACCCCGAGGGGGCCGACCGGCTGGTGCTCCACCGCCTCGTCTCCTTCGACGAGCGGGGGGACCTCGTCACCCGGGGCGACGCCAACCAGAGCAACGACAGCACGCACGTGCCGATCTCGAGCGTCATCGGTGCGGCCCAGGTCGGGGTCCCCTACGTCGGGCTCCCCGCGTACTGGCGGTCCACCGGTCAGTGGGGCCACCTGGCCGCGCTCACCGTCCTGCTCGGGGGAGCGATCTCCTCCCTCTCCAGCGGGTCCCGCAGCCGGGGCAGGGGCCCCCGGGGCCGGACCAGCGCCGACCGGCTCGCGGCCACCCCCGCCGAGCCCGTCGTCCGCCGCGTCGGGCTGCCGCCCGTGCCTCCGGCCGCTCGGCCGGGAACCGGCGCGCGGCTCCGGACACCGCTGCCGGCCGGTGGCCCGCTCCGCTGACCGTCGCCCCTGCTCAACATCCGCGCCGCGCAGCCGAAAGACAGGAGCGAGCCGGGCCGGTCCGACGGCCGGACTGCGGCCTCGTCTAGGGAGGGGGTGGGTGTGCGCCCGTCATCGCTCACCACGTCCCCGCGCCTGCTGGGCAGCAGCCGGGGTGCCGTCTGGTTGGTCGGCGCCGCCCTGCTCGCCCACCTGACGGCCGGGTGGGTCGAGCTGCCGGTCGAGCCCGCCGCCGCGAGCACCAGCGCGGTCAGCCTCGTCGACGACCGCGGTGGCTCGGCGCTGTTCACCTCCACCGGCCTGCGCCCGGGTGCCACGGAGACCGCCTGCGTGGCGCTGGCGGCGACCGGGTCCGCGCGGTCGACCGGTGAGGTGACGCTCAGCGCCGAGGTCACCGAGGACGCCCTCGCGCCCTACCTGTACCTCACGGTCGAGCGGGGCAGGCTCGGCGACCCGGCGCGCTGCGCGTCCTTCACCGGGGTTCCCGCGTGGGGCGGGACGCTGGCGCAGCTGCCCCGGACGGCCGCTGCGGGGATCCCGACGGGCTGGCGGCCCGGGGACTCGGCCTCGACGACCTACCGGGTCAGCATCACGGTCCTCGACGACCCCAGGGCCCAGGGCCTGCGGGCCGCGGCCAGCTTCGTGTGGGCCCTCGACTTCGAGCCCATCCCCGAACCGACACCGGACCCGGTGCCGATCCCCGACCCGGAGCCGACCCCGGTCCTGGTGCCGGTGCCGGCGCCCGAGCCGACGCCCACGCCGACGCCCACGCCGGCACCCAGCGCCGTCCCGACGCCGACGGCGACCCCGACGCCCCAGCCGGAGCCGGTCCCGCCGTCCGAGACCCCGAGCCCGACCCCGGCACCGCCGGCGACCGACCCGGCCGAGGACCCGCCGCGCGGGGGCGGCGGTGACGTCGTCCAGGCGCCGCCGTTGCAGGGACCCCCCACGACGGTCGCCGAGGTGGCCGCCGCGGTCGGGGAGACGGCGATCGCCGTCGTCCAGGACGGCCAGTTCCCGCTCGCGCTGGTCGCCGTCGCCGCGGGCTTCCTCGCCGTGCAGGGCCGGCTCGACCGCAGCGACCCGAAGCTGGCGCTGGCCCGGGTGCACCAGGAACTGAACGACTTCCGAGACTTCCCCGAATCGCCGAGGACGACATCCCCATGAGCCAGACACCTGCCGCAGCACAGGGTTCCCTGGACAACCTGCCCCTGGCCGACCGCCTGCGGTGGCTGCTCGGCGTCCGCATCGGCGTCGTCGTCCTGCTGCCCGTCGCGGCGTGGGTGGCCACGCGGACGGCCGACACCCCTGGGGTGGGCACCCTCGTCGTGCCCGGCCTCGTGCTGCTGACCGTCGGGCTCGTGCTGCAGAAGCTGTCGGCGTTCGGCCGCCGTTGGGCGGTGGCGGCCATCACGGCGCCGGTGATCCTCGACGCCGTCCACCTGGGGTGGGCGCTCTACGTCGCCGGCGGCATCTCCGGGCCGGTGGTGTACGTGATCGTCCTGCACGTCATCTGCGTGACGCTGCTGGGCTCGTTCCGCACCGGTCTGAAGCTCGCGCTGTGGCACTCGCTCGTGGTGATGTCGGTCCTCAAGGCGGTCGACACGGCCCTGCTGCCCGCCCACGGAGTCGTCCAGGGCTTCGAGTCCCTGCCCTACGGGGTCTTCCTGGTCGCCGTCTGGGTGACCGCGATGATGACCTCGGGCCTGGGCGCGGTGAACGAGCGCGAGCTGCGTCGCCGCCGTTACGACGAGGAGGCGCTGCGCCGGCTGGCGGGCGCCCTGCACGAGGCGGACACCGGCACGAAGGTGGCCGAGGCGCTGCTCGACTTCACCGTCGACGCGGCCGACTCCCCGCTCGCCGCCGTGCACTGCCACGTGCCCGAGGGCAGCGCCGTGCCGGCGGTCGACCTGGCGGTCCGCAAACACCGGGACCACGACGCCGAACCCCTGCGAACGGTCGGCGCACCCCCACCGGGGTCACTGCTCGCCGCGGCGGTCGACCGGGGCAGCACGCTCCTGGCGGCCGTGAAGGGCCCCGACCAGTGGGTGGACGACGTGCTCGAGGGCGCCCGTCGGGTCGTCGCCGTCCCGTTCGGCCTGGACGGATCCGGCAGCGGTGTCCTGACCTTCCAGGACGACGCACGCAGCGGCTCGCGCATCGAGCGACGCCGGGTGGGTGTCGCCGAACAGGCGGTGGCGCACGCCGCGACGGCGTTCGCCCGCGTCGCGCTGCTGGAGCACCTGCAGGCCAGCGCGCTCACCGACGGACTCACCGGGGTGGCCAACCGCCGGGCCTTCGACGCCGCGTTCGACCGGGAGCTGTCGGTCGCCGCCCGCAGCGGTGCGCCGGTGTCGGTCCTGATCATCGACCTCGACCACTTCAAGAAGCTCAACGACACCTACGGGCACCAGGCCGGCGACGACGTCCTGCGCGGTGTGGGCGCGGCGCTGCGGGCCTGCGTGCGGCCGGGCGACGTCGCCGCGCGCTACGGCGGCGAGGAGTTCGCGCTGATCCTGCCCGGCGCCACGGCGGACGAGGCCGTCGCGGTCGCACGCCGGCTGCGATCGGTCCTGCGGGCGGTGGAGGCACCGAGGCCGATCACGGCGAGCCTGGGGATCGCCTGTCAGCACGGGGCCGGCCTGTCCGCCGCGGAACTCCTCGCCACCGCGGACACGGCCCTGTACGCCGCCAAGGCCGGCGGGCGGGACCGGGCCCACCTGGCGGGGGTGGAGGGGCCGGTCACCGGCGGCGCCACCGACCTCGTGCCGCCGATCCCGGTGCCGCGACCCGTCGAGGAGCACGCGGCCCGCTGACCGCGGGTCCCGGCGGCCCTCCCTCCTCCGGGGCAGGGCGGCGGGACCGGGGCGCGGGGCACTCAAGCTCCGGCGGACCCGTGCCGATGCCTGCACCGGGCGCCCGAGGCGCGGGATCGGACGGGAGGGGATGACGATGGACGAGCCGGACCGGCGTGCCCGGCGGGTCCCCGGGGTCCGCCTGGTCGGCCTGGTCGCTGCGCTGGGGCTGCTCGTCGCCGTGCTGGCGCTGCCCTCGGTCGACGCGGCGTTCTCGGCCACGAGAGGCACCCTGGCCAGCTCCTTCGCCACCGACCGGTTGCAGCCGCCGGCCGGCCTCACCGTCACGCAGACGTGCACGTACGCACCCATCGTGCTGCAGGGCTCCCCGTCCTCGGCGAAGGTCTCGCCGCTCGAACTCAGCCCCCCGACCGGGACCCTGGCGGGCGACGTGCTGGTGGCGCAGGTGGCCTACTACGGCACCTCGACCGTCCCGGCGCCCAGCGGCTGGACCCGCGTCGTCCTGCCGGACACGAGCGGGGGCGTCGTGACCTCCGCCGTCTACTGGAAGGTCGCCGTGCCGGGCGAGCCGGTGGCGAGCTTCACCCGTCCGGACACGACCACCGGTGACATGGTCGGCGGGATCGTCGGGTACCGCGGGGTCAGCGGGAGCAGTCCCATCGCCGCCGTCGGTGGGGCCACGGGCTCCGGCGACACCGCGACCTCCTCCCCGACGGTGTCGACGACGGCGACCGGCGCGGTCGTCGTCCACCTCCTGACCAGGAGCGGCACGGTACGGCCCCCGGCCCTGGGGGGCACCAGCCAGCTCTGGACGAACAACTCCGACAGCGAGAGCGTCACCGCGTCCCACGAGTCCTTCGCGGGGCCAGGCGCCGTTCCGCAGCGCACCTCGACGACGTCGGGCTCCACGACCGCGTGGATCGCCCAGACGGTCGTCCTGCGTCCCGCCCTCCAGCAGGTCGGCGCGTCCCTGTCCTGGACCGCGAGCCCCAGTTCCTGGGCCGACGGCTACCGCCTCGAGCGCAGCGCGGGTGGCACGGTCCAGTCGACCCGGTCGGTGACCCCTGTCGTGGCGACGACCACGACGGAGGGCGCGCTGTCCAATGGCGTCACGTACACCTTCCGCCTGTGGACCTACCGCAGCACGTGGGTGTCGGACGTGGTGTCCACCCCGCTCACCACGTCCTGCTGACGATGAGCCGGTCCATGCCGCGGTCCTGCCCCGTCAGGCGCCGTCACCTCTCCGCGCTGGTCGCCGCGCTGGCACTCGTGGTGGCCGTTATGGCGCTGCCGCCGGCCTCCGCCGTCTTCACGTCCACGACGACCAACCCCACGAGCACCCTGTCCGCCGACCGGCTGCAGCCCCCCTCCGGACTCACCGCCACGCAGAGCTGCTCGACGGCCACGATCGCCCACGTGGGCAGCTCGACGTCGACCGGTGTGGGGTCCCTGGTGCTGCAGGCCCCGCCAGGGACCAGTCCAGGGGACCTGCTCGTCGCACAGGTCAGCAACAAGGGAGGAGGTACCGCCGCGCTCACGGCACCGGCCGGGTGGACCTCGATCCGCCGTGACACCGCCCAGCGCCCCGACGGCGTGCCGCAGGTGACCTCGGCCCTGTTCTGGCGGGTCGCGGTCACCGGTGAGCCGTCGAGCGCGACGTTCACCACCACCTCCACCGTGGACATGGTGGGCGGCATCGCCACCTACCGAGGCGTGAGCACGGTCGACCCGGTGAACGCGTCCGGGAGCAGGACCGGTACGGGCACGACCGCCACCACTCCCTCGGTGAACACGACGACCGCCGCCACGATGCTGGTGGACTTCACCGGCAAGTGGCAGGACGACCTCCCCGCCCCGGCGGGCACGCAGCAACGCTGGCGGTTCACGTCCGGCGCCAGCACAGCTCACTTCGGTGTCTCCGCCGGCGACGTGGCGTTCGCGGGGACCGGCGCGACCCCGACGCGCAACGCCGCCTCCTCGACCACCTACTCCAGTGAGTGGCTCGCCCAGACCATCGCCCTTCGTCCCGCCTCCCAGCAGCCCGCCGCGATCCTGAACTGGACGGCGACCCCGAGCTCCTGGGCGACGGGCTACAAGGGCGAGCGGGTCGCCGGTGGCGTCGTCTACGGCCCCACCACCGTGCCGTGCGGGACGACGACCGCCAGCGACTCGGGCCTGGTGAACGGCACGACCTACACCTACCGGGTCTGGGCGTACCGCGGCTCCTGGGAGTCGGAGGTGGTGAGCACCTCGCTCACCACGTCCTGCTGACCGGCCGCCTCCAGCGTTCAGCGCGCGCTGCGGAAGTCCGGCCGTCGCTTCTCGACGAAGGCCCGCACGCCCTCGCGTCCCTCCGGGTCGCCCGCCGACTCCGCGATCAGCCGCGCCTCGTCATCGAGGTGCTCGTCCAGCGTGCGGACGGCGGCGCCGCGGACGAGCGCGCGGGTGCGCACCATCGCCCGGACCGGCCCGGCCGCCAGCGCGTGCGCGAGCCCGGTGGCGGCCGCGCGCAGCTCGTCGTCCGGCACCACACGGGCGACGAGGCCGCAGGCGTGGGCCTCCGCGGCGTCGAGCGTGCCGTTGGTCAGCGTGAGGTCGAGGGCGCGGGCCGGGCCGAGGGCGTGCGCCAGGGTCCAGGAGGTGCCGCCGTCGGGGGAGAAGCCGATGGCGGCGTAGGCGGGCCGGATCCGGGTCGAGCGGGCGCAGACGACGACGTCGCAGGCGCCGATCAGCCCGACCCCCGCCCCGGCGACCGCGCCGTGCACGCCGGCGACCACCGGCACGGGGGTGGCCAGGAACGCCCGCACCACCTCGTGCCAGTCGCTGGCCAGCCGGCCCACGGAGGCACCCGGGTCGTCGGCCGCCGCGAAGCCGCGGACGTCGCCGCCGACGCAGAAGCGCTCGCCCTCGGCCAGCAGCAGCACCGCCCGGGTCTGCGGCGGCCGGGTGCGCAGCGCCTCGCCGAGCGCCGCGGCCATCGCCGGGTCGACGGCGTTGCCGGTGCCCGGGGAGTCGAGGGTGACCCGCCAGACGTCGCCGTCCACCCCGGTGCGCACCCGCTGCGTGTCGCCCATCGCCGTCCCCTCGGAGTCGCCCGGTGTCCGGCGCCACCGTACGGAGGAGGGCGGCATCAGGCGCGGGCGCGCAGCTCGCTGTCGACCGCGTCGGGGGCGCCACCGAACTCGTCTGCGACCTCCCCGGCGACGACCACCGCGGTGACCAGCACCCCCCTGGTCTCGACGAAGACGCCGATCAGCAGCAGGTCGAGCGCGAGGAGGACCAGCGCCGCCGACAGCGACCGGGCGGTGCCGAACCGCGCCTGCAGCGCCGGGGTGCGGCGACGACGGAGAAGAAGGCCACCAGCAGGCCCCAGCCGGAGAAGACGAAGCCCAGCTGCAGCTCGGAGAGCTCCGTCGGGAACGGCGCGTGGCCGAGCATCGTGGAGAAGCCCCAGTTGTAGAGCAGGGCGGTGACGCTCGTGGTCAGCAGGCCGCGGTGGCGCAGCGCCCCGAGCGGCGCGCTCAGCGGGGTGGGCCACGCGGGAGCCAAGGCGCTCACGTCATCCGGTTGTAATACGCAACCACCTTCCGGACCGGTCCGGGGTCAGAACCATGACGGGAACCACATCCGGTCCAGCCACTCCGCCTGCGTCAGCGGCTCCCCGGTGAGGACGGGCAGGAAGAAGACGAAGGTCGCCGCCACCACGCCGACGTAGAGCGCGACCACGCCCAGGCCGACCTGCCGGCGCAGCCGCGGTGCGCCGGGGCGGCCCAGCACGTCCTGCAGCGCCAGGACGACGGCCAGCACGAAGAACGGCAGCACGGGTGCGGTGTAGAAGGCGAACATCGTGCGCTCGGGGTTGAGGAACCAGGTGCCCCAGCCCGCCGCGACCGCGACGGCGACCACCAGCGCGGCGGGGTCCCGGCGGGCGACCAGGCGCCAGACCACCCACACCAGCGCCGGCGCGAAGGCGAACCAGAGGGTCGGCGTCCCGACCATGAGGATGTAGCGGATGATCGGGTCGCCGGACGCGTCGGTGAGGCCCTGCGGGTTCCACAGCAGGATCGGCCGGCCGTTGACCAGCCAGCTCCACGGCCCGGACTCCCACGGGTGCGGGGTGGACAGGCCGTTGTGGAAGGCCAGCCACTCGGCGTGCTGGTGCCACAGGGAGCGCAGCGCGTCGGGCACCCACGGGAACGCCGTCTCCGGGTGCTGCTGCGCCCACGCCTTGCCCTGCGAGGTCTCGCCGAGGAACCACCCGGTGAAGCTGGCGAGGTAGGTCAGCACCGGGACGGCGGCCAGCGCCCACGACGCCCCCGGCAGGCCGCGGCGCGCGGCGGTGCGGGTCGGGCGGGGGACGCCGGCCTCCCGCCAGGCGGCGCGGTCCCAGAACAGGCTCAGCACCGCGAAGGCGGCCAGGAAGTACACCCCGCTCCACTTGACCGCGCAGGCGCACCCGAACAGGAACCCGGCGGCCAGCCGCCACCCGCGCGGGCCGAGCGCGAAGCCCGTCGCCGTCGTCCCGCCCGTCCGGATGCGTGCGCGCACCGTGTCCCGGTCGACCACCAGGCAGGCCACCGCGGAGACGACGAAGACCTGCAGGAAGACGTCGAGCAGGCCGATCCGCGACAGCGTGAAGGCCAGGCCGTCGAGCGCCAGCAGCAGGCCGGCGACCAGGCCGAGCAGCGTCGAGCCGGTCAGCCGCCGGGTCAGCCGGGTGAGGACGACGACGGCGATGCTCCCGGCCACCGCGGAGGGGAACCGCCACCCGAAGGAGTCGTAGCCGAACAGCCCGATGCCGCCGGCGATGAGCCACTTGCCCAGCGGCGGGTGGACGATGAACGTGTAGCCGCGGTTGTACTCGTGCCCCCACTCGAGCAGCTCGCGCGCCTCCGGCGGGTAGTACGCCTCGTCGAAGAGCAGGTCGCCCGGGTAGCCGATGCCCCACAGCCGGATCCCGAGGGCGAACAGGCCCAGCAGCGCGGTGAGCACCCACGCGAGGACGCGGTCCGACGGCAGCGGCGGGGTGGTGTCACGGCGCGGCCGGGGGAGCGGACGGCGACGCGTCCGGGCCGGGCGCAGCTCGCCGGGCTCCCGGTCCGTGCGATCGGGAGCCAGCACCGCCATGCGGCCAGGGTAGTGGGAGGACCAGCCTGCCCCCCGGCGCTCGCACGCTCGCGCCGGGCCCCTGCAGGCTCAGGGCGGTGCCCTGGACGGGGCCGGCGGGCCCCTGCAGGCGGGTCTGCGGCAGCGGTCGTGACAGGCTCGTGGACATGGGACGGCTCGTGCTCGGTGGAGCGCCGCTGGGACAGCCCGGGGACGTCGGCCCGCGGCTGCGCACCGCGATGGCGACCGCGGACGTGCTCGCCGTCGAGGACACCCGCCGCCTGCACCGCCTGGCCGCCGACCTGGAGGTGCGGCTGTCGGGCCGGGTGGTGACCTTCCACGAGTCCGTCGAGCGCTCCCGGCTGCCGGGGCTGCTGGCCGCGCTGGCCGAGGGGCGCACCGTCCTGCTGCTCACCGACGCCGGGATGCCCTCGGTCTCCGACCCCGGCTACACGCTGGTGCGCGCCGCGATCGAGGCCGGCGTCGAGGTGACCTCGGTGCCCGGGCCCTCGGCGGTGACGACGGCGCTCGCGGTGTCGGGCCTGCCGGTCGACCGGTTCTGCTTCGAGGGCTTCCTCCCGCGCAAGCCGGGGGAGCGGCGGTCGCGACTGGCCGGCCTGGCCGACGAGCGCCGCACGATGGTGTTCTTCGAGTCGCCGCACCGGCTGGCCGACGCGCTCACCGACGCCGCGGCGGTGATGGGCGAGGGCCGCCCTGCCGCCGTCTGCCGGGAGCTGACCAAGACCCACGAGGAGGTCCGCCGGGGGTCGTTGGGCGAGCTGGCCTCGTGGGCGGCCGACGGGGTGCGCGGGGAGATCACCCTGGTCGTCGGTGGCGCACCTGTGGCCCCGGTGGCGCTGTCGCCGTCCGAGCTGGCCGCTCTCGTGGCCGAGGAGGAGGCCGCGGGCGCCACCCGCAAGGACGCCATCCGCGCCGTCGTCGTCCGCACCGGGCTGCCCCGCCGCACGGTCTACGACGCGGTCGTCGCCGCCAAGTCCGACTGACTCGCGCGGCACCCTCTGCGCGCAGGAGGACAAGTCCGCCTTCGGAACAGGTCCCTCAGCGCGCACTCGCGGCCAGCGCAGCAGCGATGCGGGAGATCAGCCGCACCGGGTCGTGGAGGTCCACGGCCGTCACGAACACCACCTGCCAGCCGGCCTCGCGGAGCCGGTTGAGCCGCTCCCGGTCCCGGAGGAACTGCTCACGGCCGCCGTGCCACAGGCCGTCGTACTCCAGGGCCACACGGTGCTCCGGCCACGCGAAGTCCACCCGGGCCACGAGACCGCGCTGGTCGTGGACCCGGTACTGCGCCACGGGCGGCGGCAGGTCGCTGCGCCCCACCAGCAGCCGGACCCTGGTCTCCTGGGGCGACTCGGCGAGCCCGTCGGCGAGCCCCGCCACGTCCCGGGCGCGCGCCGACCCGGGACCGCGGGAGGCCGCCGCCAGCGACCGGATCGCCGCGAGCCGCACCACGCCGGTGGCGACGAGCTGGTCGACCGCGGCGACGGCGTCGTCACGCGGGAGGACTGACGCCAAGCGGACGGCGGTCGCCTCAGGTGTCGTGACCAGGACCTCACGGCGACGCCGCACCTGGTCCCGGTGGAGTGCGGCGCGTCGTACTACGAGGCCCTCCACCCGCACCTGGTGATTCCGGGGTGGCACGGTCACCTCCACGGGTTGTCCGGCGTCGGCGAGGCCGACGTCCCACAGGACCGCGGCGCTGCGGCCGGTGACGACCGCCTCCGGCAGCAGGACCACGGCGGCCCGGGCCCGGAGCTCGTGAGTGACCGGGACATCGCGGTGCACGTAGACGTCGGGGAAGAGACGCCGCCAGGTGCTGCCGCGCAACCGGCGTCGGGTCATGACCCCGGAGCGGATGGCGTCCGAGCCGCGGAAGGGGACGGCGCGGAGGGCGTCGGGCACGAGCGGCGCGGGAGGCACCGGCGCACCATGTCCCAGCCGCAGGCCGCCGCGTTCACGTCGTCCACAGGCTGGGGCGTCAGTGCGCGCGGGTGGTCGCGTCCGCTCGGCCGGATCGGGCCTCCACCGCACACCGCAGCCGGCCTCACAGCCAGCCGTTGCGCTTGAAACCGCGGTAGAGCAGCAGGCAGGTGCCGATGATCACCAGCAGCACCAGCGGGTAGCCGTAGCGCCAGCGCAGCTCGGGCATGTGCTCGAAGTTCATCCCGTAGATGCCCGCGATCGCGGTGGGGACGGCGATGATGCCGGCCCACGCGCTGATCTTGCGCATGTCCTCGTTGTCGGCCATCGAGGTCCGGGCCAGCGACGCCTGCAGGATCGAGGTGAGCAGCTCGTCGAGGGCGGCCACCTGGTCGCGCACCCGGATGGCGTGGTCCTCGACGTCGCGGAAGTAGGACCGCATCGCCGCCGGGACGACGTCGATCTGCTTCTCGGCCAGCTTCTCCAGCGGCACCTCCAGCGGGGAGACCGCCCGGCGCAGCGACAGCAGCTCCCGCTTGAGCTGGTAGAGTCGGCCGATGTCGTCGGTTCGCTCCGGGCTGAACACCGAGGCCTCGAGCTCCTCGACGTCCTCCTCGACCGCGGTGGCGACGTCGACGAAGGCGTCGACCACGCTGTCGGCGACCGCGTAGAGCACCGACGCGGGGCCGTGGCACAGCAGGTCCGGCTGCGACTCCAGGCTGCGGCGCAGGTCGGCCAGGCCGCCGTGCTCGCCGTGCCGCACGGTGATCACGTAGTGCGGCCCGACGAAGACCATGACCTCGCCGGTGTCGACGACCTCGCTGGTCGCGGTCAGCTGGTCGTGCTCCACGTACCGGGCGGTGGTCAGCACCATGAACAGGACGTCGTCGTAGCGCTCCAGCTTGGGCCGCTGGTGGGCGTAGACGGCGTCCTCCACGGCCAGCGGGTGCAGCCGGTAGTGCTCGGCGATCTCGCCCAGCTCCCGCTCGGTCGGCGCGTAGAGGCCGAGCCAGACGAAGCCCCCCTCGTCCACGGCCACCCGCAGCGCCTCGTGCGGCTCGACCGGGGGCTCCCGGCGTCCGTCGACGTAGACGGCGCAGTCGACGACCGGGCCGACGTCGTCCGGCCGGGACGGCGTCGTGCGCGGCCGGCCCTCGGGCCGCGGACGGGTCGACGGGGGCTCCGTCGGCAGCTCGCGGGGCGCTCCGCGGGGGACCTCCGTGCCGGGCATCCGCACTCCCTTCCGAGCGGGTCGACGGCACAGCGTAGGCATGCGGGCCGGCGGCACCCGTGCCACGCTCGCGGGGTCCGGATCTGCCGAGAGGTGGGGGCGTCGTGGCCGTGAACACCCGTCGGGTGAAGTCCGTCGAGGACTCCATCCGGGACACCGACGAGCCGGAGCACCGGCTCAAGAAGAACCTGTCGGGCCTGGACCTCACGGTCTTCGGCGTCGGCGTGATCATCGGCACCGGCATCTTCGTGCTCACGGGCATCGTCGCCCGCGACCAGGCCGGCCCCGCCGTGGCGATCTCGTTCGTCATCGCCGGCGTGGTCTGCGGGCTGGCGGCGATCTGCTACGCCGAGTTCGCCTCGACGGTGCCGGTCGCCGGGTCGGCGTACACGTTCTCCTACGCCACCTTCGGCGAGTTCATCGCCTGGATCATCGGCTGGGACCTCGTCCTCGAGCTGGCCCTCGGCGCGGCGACGGTGGCGGTCGGCTGGTCGGGCTACCTCAACCAGCTGCTCGACGACATCGGCACGCCGCTGCCGACGTCGATCGCGGGGGAGACGGCGACGGTCAACATCCCGGCGATCGTCATCGCCCTGGTGATGACCGGCGTGCTGATCCTCGGGATCAAGCTCTCCTCCCGCGTCACCGCCATCATCGTGGCGATCAAGCTGGTGGTCGTCCTGCTGGTGATCGTGGTCGGGTTCTTCTACACGAAGGCCGAGAACTACACGCCGTTCGTCCCGCCCGCGCAGCCCGCGGCCGCGGGGGAGGAGGGCTGGCTGCACACGCCGCTCATCTCGGTGCTCACCGGGTTCAGCCCCGGCACGTTCGGCTGGGGCGGCGTGCTCGCCGGCGCCGCGATCGTGTTCTTCGCGTTCATTGGCTTCGACATCGTGGCCACCGCGGCGGAGGAGACGCGGAACCCCAAGCGGGACATGCCGCGCGGGATCATCGGCTCGCTGGCGATCTGCACCCTGCTCTACGTGGCGGTGTCGCTGGTGGTCGTGGGGATGCAGAACTACACCGAGCTGAGCGCGACCGCGCCGCTCGCGGGGGCGTTCTCGGCCAACGGGATGCCGATCTTCTCGAGCATCATCTCGCTGGGCGCGCTGGCCGGGCTCACGTCGGTGGTCATGATCCTGATGCTCGGTCAGTCGCGGGTGCTGTTCGCGATGAGCCGTGACCACCTGCTCCCGCCCGGCCTGGCGAAGGTGCACCCGCGGTACGGCACGCCGTACCGCATCACGATCGCCACCGGTGTGGTGGTCGCGCTGCTCGCCGGGTTCGTCCCGCTCACCGCGCTCGCGGAGCTGGTGAACATCGGCACGCTGTTCGCCTTCTTCCTCGTCTCGATCGGGGTCTGGGTGCTGCGGCGCACCCGGCCGGACCTGCACCGCACGTTCCGCGTGCCCCTCGTCCCGGTGCTGCCGATCGTCTCGGCGCTGGCCTCGCTGTGGCTCATGTCGAACCTGCCCACGGACACCTGGCTGCGCTTCCTCGTCTGGATGGCGCTCGGCATCGGGATGTACTACGTCTACGGCCGCCGCCGCAGCCGGATGGCCACCGGGGAACGGCTGTCGGCCGCCGAGAACATCGCCCGCCACTGACTCCCCCGGAGGGGTGAGGCCGCCGGCCCGGCGCCTCCAGCCGACCGCTCCGGGCGCCGACCCGACCGGTGACCGACGTCCCCGGCCAGGGAGAGCACACCCGTGGCGAGCACCGTCCTCGACGCTGGCGAGAGCCCGCGCGCGCCGTCGTCCCCCGACCGGGGTCGGCCGCCGGCCGCCGTGCTGGTGGCCGCCGCCGTCGGCGTGGCGGAGGCGGTCGCGCTGCTGGCGGGCGGGCTGACCGGGCTGGACGGCCTGCTGCTGTCCCCGCTGCGGCCGGCGGGCCCGGTGGTGGCGGTCGTGCTGCTGCTCCTCGCCGGGTGGGTGGTGCTGTGCGCCGGCGGGGGGATGCTGCTGCTCGACCGGTCCGGACGACGGGTCCACACCGCCGTCGCCACCGCCGAGATCGCGCTCGCCGGCGCGTTCACGGCGCTGGCCCTGACCACCCCGCTGTTCGACGCACTGCCGGTGGCCCTGCCGCTGCCGGCGCTGGGCCTGCTGTCCCTGGGCCTGCCGGTCGGCAAGCTGCTGCTCGCCGGCGCCCCCTCGGTCGTGGCCTGGCTCGCGGAGGGCCCGCGCACGCCGGCCTCCCGTCCCGAGCCGGCCGCCGCCGGCCCGCGGACCCGGGCGGCCACCCTCGCCGTCATCGGCCTGGCCCTGGTCGCCGTCGCGCTCACCACCCCGGTGCCCCCCGCCGCTCCCGGCGCCCCGGCGACCGCGGGCACCAGCCAGCACTGAACCGGGTGGACGCCGCCGCCTAGGCTCGTGCCGTGAGTGATCGGCACATCCTGACCGCCGTGGCCTGGCCCTACGCCAACGGCCCGCGGCACATCGGCCACGTCTCCGGCTTCGGCGTCCCCTCGGACGTCTTCAGCCGCTACCACCGCATGGTGGGCGACCGGGTGCTGATGGTCAGCGGCACCGACGAGCACGGGACGCCGATCACCGTCGCCGCCGACGCCGAGGGCGTGATCCCGCGGGAGATCGCCGACCGCAACAACCGGGTCATCGTCGGCGACCTGCAGTCGCTCGGGCTGTCCTACGACCTGTTCACGCGGACGACGACGGTGAACCACGCGCAGATCGCGCAGGAGATCTTCCTCGGACTGCTGAAGAACGGGTACGTCTTCCCGAAGACGACGCTCGGCGCGATCAGCCCGTCGACGGGGCGCACCCTGCCCGACCGCTACATCGAGGGCACCTGCCCGATCTGCGGCTACGACGGCGCCCGCGGCGACCAGTGCGACAACTGCGGCAACCAGCTCGACCCGGTGGACCTGATCAACCCGAAGAGCCGGATCAACGGCGAGACGCCGAAGTTCGTCGAGGAGGAGCACTACTTCCTCGACCTGCCGGCCTTCACCCGCGCCCTCGGCGACTGGCTGGACTCGCGGCGCGGGTGGCGGCCCAACGTCCTGAACTTCGCGAAGAACCTGCTCACCGACCTCAAGCCGCGCAGCTACACCCGCGACATCGACTGGGGTGTCCCGGTGCCGCTCGAGGGCTGGCGCGACCGCCCCGACAAGCGCATCTACGTGTGGTTCGACGCCGTCGTCGGCTACCTGTCGGCCTCGATCGAGTGGGCCCGCCGCTCCGGGGACGACGACGCGTGGCGCCAGTGGTGGCAGACGCCGGACTCCGACGCCTACTACTTCATGGGCAAGGACAACATCGTCTTCCACGCCGAGATCTGGCCCGCCCAGCTCCTCGGCTACGACGGCGAGGGCGACAAGGGCGGGACGCCGGGGTCGCTGGGCCGGCTGAACCTGCCGACCGAGGTGGTCTCCAGCGAGTTCCTGACGATGGAGGGGCGCAAGTTCTCCTCCTCCCGCCAGGTGGTCATCTACGTGCGCGACTTCCTGGCCCGCTACGACGCCGACGCGCTGCGCTACTTCATCGCCGCGGCCGGACCGGAGAGCCAGGACACCGACTTCACCTGGGCCGAGTTCCTGCGGCGCAACAACGACGAGCTGGTGGCCGGCTGGGGGAACCTGGTCAACCGCACGGTGTCCATGGCGGCGAAGAACGTCGGCGCCGTCCCGACGCCGGGGGAGCTCACCGACGCCGACCGCGCGCTGCTGTCGGCCACGCAGGGCGCGTTCGGCCCCGTCGGCGAGCTGCTGTCGCGCAACCGGCAGAAGGCCGCGGCCACGGAGGCGATGCGGGTGGTGGGCGAGGCGAACAAGTACCTGTCCGACCAGGCGCCGTGGAAGCTCAAGGAGGACCCGGCCCGCCGGGACACCGTGCTGCACACCGCGCTGCAGGCGGTCAGCGACTGCAACGCGCTGCTCACCCCGTTCCTCCCGCACTCGGCGCAGAAGGTGCACGAGCTGCTCGGCGGCACCGGCGTGTGGTCGCCGGCGCCGCGGGTCGAGGAGGTCACCGACCTCGACGACGGCTCGCCGTACCCGATCATCACCGGTGACTACGACGAGGGGCAGGCGGTCTGGGCCTCCCGGCCGTTGCCGCCGGGGACGCCGCTGTCGCCGCCCACCCCGGTGTTCAAGAAGCTCGACGAGTCGATCGTCGCGGAGGAGCTGGCCCGGCTCGAGGACGGCCAGTGACGGCCATCCCCGCGGGGACCGCCGTCACGGGGAGTGGGGAGTGAGTCGCTCGGCCGCGTCGCGGGCCAACCGGCGGGGGGAGAAGCCGCCGGCCCCCGAACCGCTGCCGGCGCCGGCGGTCGACAGCCACACCCACCTCGACATCGTGCTCAGCGGCTTCCGTCCCGAGGACGGGCAGCCGCCGGCGCACGAGGACGTCGACGCCGAGATCGCGGAGGCCGCGGCCGTCGGCGTCCCACGGCTGGTGCAGGTGGGGGTGGACGTCGGGTCGTCCCGCTGGTCGGCCGAACTCGCAGCCCGGCACCCGAACGTGCTGGCCGCCGTGGCGCTGCACCCCAACGAGGCGGGCGAGGGTGCGGCGACCGACGACGCGCTGGCCGAGATCGACCGGCTGGCGGCGCTGCCGCGGGTGCGTGCGGTGGGGGAGACCGGCCTGGACCGCTACCGCACCGGGCCCGACGGCTGGGCGGCACAGGAGGCGTCCTTCCGGGCGCACATCCGGATCGCCAAGGAGCGCGGGGTCGCGCTGGTCATCCACGACCGCGACGCGCACGAGGAGATCCTGCGGGTGCTGGAGGACGAGGGCGCCCCCGAGCACACCGTGTTCCACTGCTTCTCCGGGAACGCGTCCTTCGCCCGGGCCTGCGTCGAGCGGGGCTTCGTGCTGTCGTTCGCGGGCACGCTGACCTTCGGCAACGCCGGCTACCTGCGGGAGGCCGCGGCGCTCACGCCGGTCGAGCAGCTGCTGGTGGAGACCGACTCGCCGTTCCTCACCCCGATGCCGTTCCGCGGCCGGCCCAACGCCTCCCGGCTGGTACCGCACACGGTGCGCGCGCTGGCCGAGGTCACCGGCGTCGAGCTCGAGGAGCTCTGCGCCCGGCTCACCGCCACCGCCGAGCGCGTCTTCGGCAGCTGGTAGCGGGAGGACCCCGCCGCCCCCCCACGCCTCGGAGGAGGACCCCGTCCTCCCCGGACGAGGCCCGCGGGCCCCTGCAGCGGGGCCGGCGATGGCCCGGATCGCAGTGTCATGACGGCGACACGTCACGTGGCGCACATCGGGGGGACACTGGCCCCGTGGGCCGCCTCATCGCCGTCGTGCTCTTCATCGCCGTGCTGGTGCCCGGTGTCCTGCTCGCCCGCGCCTGGGCCCTGGCCGCCGGCCGTCGGGCCGTCGCCGCCGCGGCGGTCGGGTTCACCACGCCCACGCCCGAGGGGCTCGCCACCCTCGCCCGTCAGGCCCAGCACGGACGTCGGGTGCGCCGGCTCGGCTTCCTGCTCGGGCTGGTCGGCATCGGCGTCAGCATCGCGCTGTTCGCCGAGGCGTCGGTCTTCCTGTGGCTCCCCGCTCTCGTCCTGGGGCTGCTGCTGGGCGTCGTCCTCGCCGAGGCGACCCGTCCCCGGCCGCGCTGGCGGACCGGCTCCCCGCCCCGCCGCCCGCGCCAGTCCGAGCTGATCTCGATGGGGCTGCTCTGGTCGATGCGCGCGGTCATCGTCGCGGAGTTGACGGCCGCCGTCCTCATGTGGCAGCGCGGCGAGCTGCCCGACAGCGTCGGCTGGGTCGCCGTCGTCGTCCCGCTGGTCGCCTGGGTGCTCGCCGAGGTGGCGCTGCTGCGGGCGCAGGTGCGCCCGCTGCCCGCCGAGGGCGCCGACGTGCCGGTCGACGAGGCGCTGCGCACCTGGACGGCGCACCTGGTCACCGCGGCGGTCAGCGTGCTGGCACTGCTGCCGCTGGGTGCCCTGCTGCTGACCGCGGGCATCGACCTCGGCGACCGCGTGACCGCGGGGTTCGACCTCGTGCCCGTGGCGCTCGTCGCCGGGGGCTTCGCCGGGCTGGCCGCGGGCCTCGCTCTCGCCGTCTTCCTGGTCACCTGGCTCAAGCCGATCCGGATCGACGACCGCGCACTGACCGCATGACCTGCCGGCCTCCGGCCGGCACCGCGGCCAGGCGCCGTCCCCACGTGCGGTGAGCACACCCGGCCACTCGTCGTGCCGCGCCACCCGTGGCTCCGGCAGGCCGCGGCGAGTGCGACGAACTCGTGGTCGTCAGGACCCGATCGCCACGAGTTCGTCGCACCCGAGCCCGTGGACCCGAGTCGGCGCCGTGGCCGGGGCCGCCCGTCGTGGCGGGACCGGGTCCCCGCCGACGGTCCACACCGTGGGCTTGCTCACCCCGCCGACCTCACGCTGCGCAGCTGTCACATGCGCCCCGCGCGGCGCGGCCGTCACGCACCGTGTCGGCGCGTCCCCGAGTCGACACATCGCCTCGCTGGTTCACTCGTCGCGCACCGTCGCCAGACAGATCGTGTCCGTTATCGTGTCGTGACCAGCCGGGGTGGGGACCGTCCCGGAGGGCACCACGACCGGGAGCTCCGTCTCCCGGTCGTCTGCCGTCCGAGCCGGGACGCGCTCGGTACCCGCCAGCCGGCGTGGTGCCCGCGCGCGCCTCCACCCGGGTCTCCCGAGCCCTGGAAGAGTCGTGCCCCGATCGCTGAAGTCCGTCCTCTTCGCCCTGGTCCTGCTGGGACTCGTGGGCGGCTCCGCGGCCTACGTCGCCGCGCAGAAGTCCGTGACGCTGACCGTGGACGGGCAGGCGCACGAGGTCCGCACCTACGCCGGCACCGTCGGTGACGTGCTCGAGGAGGAGGGGCTGCAGGCGCAGTCGCACGACGTCGTCCTCCCGGACGCCGCCTCCGCCGTCGCCGACGGCGACACCGTGGTGCTCAACCGCGCCCGTCCCCTCACCCTCACCGTGGACGGCGTGCAGAGCGAGGTCTACGTGACCGCGCTGTCGGTCGACGAGGCGCTGGCCCAGCTCGGCTACCGCGCCGAGGACCTGGTGGTCTCCGCCAGCCGCAGCGAGCGCCTCCCGCTCGACGGCATGGAGCTGTCGATCACCACGCCCAAGCCCGTGACCCTCGTCGTCGACGGCCAGGAGCGCGTCGTCACCACCACCGCGGCCACCGCCGGTGACCTGCTCGCCGAGCAGGGCATCGCCCTCGGCGCGACCGACCGCACCAGCATGTACCCGGACCAGGCGCTGCTGGCCCACATGCGGCTGCAGGTCTTCCGCGTGCAGGTCGGCGAGGTCGTCGTCCCCACGCCGATCGACTACCGGACCGTCGAGACCGAGGACCCCGACGCCTTCGAGGGCGACGAGACGGTCACGCAGGAGGGCGTCGAGGGCGAGCAGGTGACCACCTTCCGCGTCACCGTCACCGACGGCGTCGAGACCGGCCGCGAGCAGCTGGCCACGACGGTCACCCGCGAGCCGGTCGACGAGCTGGTCACCGTCGGCACCAAGCAGCGCCCGGTCTCCGCCGGCAACAAGCCCAGCGCCGACGGCCTGAACTGGGCGGCCCTGGCGACGTGCGAGTCCGGCGGCCGGCCCAACGCGGTCAGCTCGAGCGGCACGTACCGGGGCATGTACCAGTTCTCGCAGGCCACGTGGAACGCTGTCGGCGGCAGCGGCGACCCGGCCGCCGCCTCGGCCGACGAGCAGACCTACCGTGCGCAGCTGCTCTACCAGCGCTCCGGCGCCGGCCAGTGGCCGCACTGCGGTCCGCGCCTCTTCACCTGATCGGACCCTGCTGAGCTGAGCACCCCACCCGAGCCTCCCTGCGGGCTGCTGGGCCCGGCCGCGATCCGCGACCTGGCCCAGCAGCTCGACCTGCGTCCGACCAAGACCCTCGGGCAGAACTTCCTGCACGACGCCAACACCATCCGGCGGATCGTGCGCACCGCCGAGCTCACCCCGGAGGACGTCGTCCTCGAGGTCGGCCCGGGGCTGGGCTCGCTGACCCTCGGCCTGCTGCCGGTCGTCGCGCACGTCACCGCCGTCGAGATCGACCCCCGACTGGCCGCGCTGCTGCCGCGCACCGTGGCCGAGCGCGCTCCGGAGCCGGCCGACCGGCTCACCGTCGTCGAGGCCGACGCGCTGCGCATCCGCGAGGTCCCGGGGCCCGCTCCGACGGCGCTGGTGGCCAACCTGCCGTACAACGTGGCGGTGCCCGTCCTGCTGCACCTGCTGGAGCTGCTGCCGACACTGCGGCGCGCCCTCGTCCTGGTCCAGGCCGAGGTCGCCGAGCGGCTCGCCGCGGCCCCCGGCGCGCCGGCCTACGGCGTGCCGTCGGTGAAGGCCGCCTGGTACGGCGACGTGCGGCGGGCCGGCAACGTCGGACGGCGGGTCTTCTGGCCCGAGCCCAACGTCGACTCCGGCCTGGTCGCCCTGGACCGCCGTCCACCACCACCCGGTGACCGCGCGGCCACCTTCGCCGTCGTCGACGCCGCCTTCGCCACCCGCCGCAAGGGACTGCGCGCGGCGCTGGCCCGCTGGGCCGGCAGCCCGGCGGTCGCCGAGGCCCGGCTGCGCGCCGCCGGCATCGACCCGACCGCCCGCGGCGAGCAGTTGTCGGTCGAGGACTTCGCCCGGCTGGCCGCCACGGAGGCCCCGGCATGAGCTGGTCCTCACCCGGCGGCCCCGGCCGGCTGGCGGGGGACGGCGCCGTCGTCGCCCGCGCCCCCGCCAAGGTCAACGTGCACCTCGCGGTCGGGCCGCTGCGCTCCGACGGCTTCCACGAGCTGCGCACCGTCTACCTGGCCGTCTCGCTGTTCGACACGGTGACCGTGCGGCCCGGCGACGGGCTCTCGCTCACCGTCACCGGCGAGGGGACGACGGGCAGCGGTGCCGACGCCGTCCCGACCGACCGCCGCAACCTCGTCTGGCGGGCCGCCGAGCTGCTGGCCGAGCAGGCCGGGGTGCCCGCCGACGCCGCCATCACCATCGACAAGTCGATCCCGGCCGCCGCGGGGCTGGCCGGCGGCAGCGCGGACGCCGCCGCGGCGCTGGTCGCCCTCGACGCGCTGTGGGGCACCCACGCCACCCGCGGCGAGCTGACCGCGCTGGCCGCGCGCCTCGGCAGCGACGTCCCGTTCAGCCTGCTCGGCGGGGTGGCCCTGGGCTCCGGTCGCGGCGAGCAGCTGTCGCCGGTGCTGGCCCGCCGCCGCTGGGACTGGGTGCTCGGCATCGCCGGGGAGGGGCTGTCCACGCCGGTGGTCTACGCCGAGCTGGACCGGCTGCGGGCCGCGGGCCGGGTGCCCGACGGGGGGGAGCTGTCCGCACCCGACCCGGTGATCGCGGCGCTGCGCAGCGGGCCGGTCCCGGCGCTGGCCGCCGCGCTCGGCAACGACCTGCAGCCCCCGGCGCTCTCGCTGCGGCCGGACCTGCGGCGGGCGCTGCGTGCGGCGACGTCGGCCGGGGCCGTCGGCGCGCTGGTCAGCGGGTCGGGCCCGACGGTGGCCGCGCTCGCCGAGGACGAGGACTCCGCCGTCCGGCTGACCGCGGCGCTGGCCGGGGAGGGCGTCTACCGCACCGTCCGGGCCGTGCACGGACCGGTGCCCGGCGCGCGGCTGGTCGGCTGAGGGAGGACCCCCTCACCCCGCACCGTCGGAGGACCCCGTCCTCCCCGCTCCTCGCACGCTCGGGACGGGGCCGCGGCGGGACCCGCCGGGACGGCGACCGGCCGGCGGCTGCAGGTGGGCCAGGCCGTTGTAGGCCAGGTCCACCAGGTGGGCGGCGACCTCCTCCCTGCTCGGCGAGCGGCGCTCCAGCCACCACTGCCCGACCAGGGCGACCATCCCGACCAGTGCCTGGCTGTAGAGCCCGGCCAGCGCCGGGTCGTGGCCGCGGGCGCCGAACTGCGCGCCGAGGACGTGCTCCACCCGGTGCGCGACCTCGCCCAGCAGGGACGCGTAGCCGTCGGGCGGGCCGGCGACGGGGGAGTCGCGGGAGAGCACCCGGAAGCCGTCGGTGTCCTCCTCGATGTAGTCGAACAGGACGAGCGCGGCGCGCTCCAGCAGCTCGCGCGGGGAGCCGCCGGCGGCCAGGGCGGAGGTGAAGCGGTCCAGCAGCCGTTGCATCTCCCGGTCGACGACGACGGTGTAGAGCCCCTCCTTGCCGCCGAAGTGCTCGTAGACCACCGGCTTGCTGACGTCGGCGCGCGCGGCCAGCTCCTCGATGGAGGTGCCGTCGTAGCCGCGCTGGGCGAAGACCTCCCGGCCGACGTCGAGCAGCTGCTGGCGCCGCTGGGCGCCGGTCATCCGCACCCGGGGCCGCGCCGCGCTGCCGGTCGTGGCGACCGTCGTCCCCCGGCCCCGTCCAGAGGCTCGCCCCGAGCCTGCGAAGGGTGAGGGGGACGGGGTGTCCTTCAGGACGCGGCCGTCGCCGGCAGGCGGCGCTTGGCCGCCAGCCGGACCGGATCGGGCCACTTGACGCCGTGCGCCCAGCCCAGCTTCTCGAACACCCAGATGACGCGGGCGCTGATGTCGATCTGCCCGCGCAGCACGCCGTGCCGGGCGCAGGTCGGGTCGGCGTGGTGCAGGTTGTGCCAGGACTCCCCGGCGCTGAGGATCGCCAGCGGCCAGAAGTTGGTGGCGCGGTCCCGCGAGACGAACGGCCGGTTCCCCACCACGTGGCAGACCGAGTTGATCGACCAGGTCACGTGGTGCAGCAGCGCGACCCGCACCAGCCCGGCCCAGAAGAACGCCGTCCACGCGCCGGTCCAGCTCGCCGTCACCAGGCCGCCGATGACGGCCGGCAGCGCGAGGCTGAGGAACGCCCACACGACGAACAGCCGGCTGGTGCGGCGCAGGCCGGTGTCCTTGAGCAGGTCGGGGGCGTAGCGCTCGGCGCTGGTCTGCCGCCGGTCGAACAGCCAGCCCAGGTGGGCGTGCCACATGCCCTTGAGCAGCGCGCGGGCGTCGGTGCCGTAGCGCCACGGCGAGTGCGGGTCGCCCTCGCGGTCGGAGAAGGCGTGGTGCCGGCGGTGGTCGGCCACCCACTGCACGACCGGCCCCTGGATCGCCATGCAGCCGACGACGGCCAGCGCGATCCGCAGCGGCCGCGCGGCCTTGAACGAGCCGTGGGTGAAGTGCCGGTGGTAGCCGACGGTGATGCCCAGCAGCGTGAGGGAGTAGAAGCCGACGGCCAGGCCCACGTCGAGCCAGGACAGGCCCCAGCCCCACACGGCGGGGACGACGGCGGCCAGAGCGAGGAACGGCACGATGACGAAGACGTAGAGGGTGACCTGCTCCAGTGCCCCCTTCTCCTTGCCGAGGGCGTTCGCCGGGAGCCCGGTGTCGGGGACGGCAGGCCGGAGGACCGGGGCCGTGGGCCGGGTGCTGGCAGGAGCGGACAAGCGGCCTCCAGGTCGCGTCGTGCGGTCCGGCGAGGCCGCCGTACCGGTACGGGACCGTAAGCTACGTCACCGTAGGGAGCCCCGCCCGCCGGGCGCGGGGGTCGGTGCCCGACGGGGTGGACGCCTAGGCTCTCGGAGGGCGCCGGTCCGGTGTCCGTGCCACCCGCGATGGGGGATGGGGTAATCGGCAGCCCGCCGGCCTTTGGAGCCGGGAAGTCTCGGTTCGAGTCCGAGTCCCCCAGCAACGACAGACGCCCGAGGCCGAGGAGATCCGTGTCCGAACCGCTGCTGCCCGGTGCCGCTCCCGAGGGCGGGATCGCCGCCGTCGTCGTCCTCGCCGCCGGGCAGGGCACCCGGATGAGGTCGTCGACGCCCAAGGTGCTGCACGCCCTCGGCGGGCGCAGCATGCTCGGCCACGTCCTGGCCGCGACCGCGCCGCTGGCCCCTCGGCACACCCTCGTGGTGGTCGGCGCCGGCCGGGAGGCCGTGGAGGAGCACCTGGCGCAGGTCGCCCCCGACGCCCGGCCGGTCGTGCAGGAGGACCAGCGCGGGTCCGGGCACGCCGCGGCGGTGGCGCTGGCCGCCGTCCCCGACCTCCAGGGCGCCGTGCTGCTGGTCAACGGCGACGCCCCGCTGCTGCGGCCGGAGACGGTGACGTCGCTGGTCGACGCCCACCGCTCCGCGGGGAACGTGCTCACCGTGCTGACCGCCGAGGTCGACGACCCGACCGGCCTGGGCCGGATCGTGCGGGACGCCGACGGCGCGGTGCGGGCCATCGTCGAGCAGCGCGACGCCACCCCCGAGCAGCGCGCCATCCGCGAGGTCAACGCCGGCGTCTACGTCGGCGAGGCCGCCGCGCTGCGCCGGGCGCTGGGCTCCCTGGGCGAGGACAACGACCAGGGCGAGCAGTACCTCACCGACGTCCTCGGCCTGCTCGTCGCCGAGGGCGCCCCGGTCGGCGGTGCACCCGCCGAGGACCCGGTCGACGTGCTCGGCTGCAACGACCGCCGCGAGCTCGCCGCCCGCCGGCGCACGCTCAACGACCGCGTGCTCGACGACCTGATGCGCGCCGGCGTCACCGTCGTGGACCCGGCCACCACCTGGGTCGACGTCACCGTCACCGTCGCGGCGGACGCGCTGCTCGAGCCCGGCGTCCACCTCCGGGGGACGACGTCGGTCGCCACCGGCGCCGTCGTCGGACCGGACACCACCCTCGTGGACACCACCGTCGAGGAGGGCGCGAGCGTGGTGCGCTCGCACGTCCTCGACGCGGTCGTCGGCCCGCGCGCCACCGTCGGCCCGTTCAGCTACCTGCGGCCGGGCACCCGGCTGGCCGCAGGCTCCAAGGTCGGCGCCTTCGTCGAGACCAAGAACGTGCAGGTCGGCGAGGACTCCAAGGTGCCGCACCTCTCCTACGTCGGCGACGCCACGATCGGCCGTGGCTCGAACGTCGGCGCGGCGACGGTCTTCGTGAACTACGACGGCGTCGAGAAGCACCACACGCGGGTCGGCGACCACGTGCGCATCGGCTCGGACACCATGCTCGTGGCGCCGGTCACCGTGGGGGACGGCGCCTACACCGCGGCCGGCTCGGTGATCACCACCGACGTCCCCCCGGGGGCGATGGGCGTCGCACGGGCGCGCCAGCGCAATGTGGCAGGCTGGGTACGGCGGCGCCGTCCCGGGACGGCTGCCGCGCAGGCCGCCGAGGCGGCCGGGGATGCAGGGGCCGAGACGGCGGCAGACACTCGCGCGGAGGCGTCCGAGTAGGCCCGCCGGGCGCCCGACCGACGCGACGAGCAGGGGTGGACGAGCCGATGAGCGCGATCCGGCAGACGACCAGCAAGAGCCTGATGCTCTTCTCCGGCCGGGCCCACCCCGAGCTCGCGGAGGAGATCGCCGGACACCTCGGCGTGACGCCGACGCCGACCGCGTCCTACGAGTTCGCCAACGGCGAGCTCTTCGTCCGCTTCGAGGAGTCCGTCCGCGGCTGCGACGCGTTCATCGTCCAGAGCCACACCGCGCCGATCAACACGTGGCTCATGGAACAGCTGCTCATGGTGGACGCCGCCAAGCGCGCGTCGGCCAAGCGGATCACCGTCGTCGCCCCGTTCTTCCCCTACGCCCGGCAGGACAAGAAGCACCGCGGCCGCGAGCCCATCTCCGCCCGCCTGGTCGCCGACATGTTCAAGACCGCCGGCGCCGACCGGCTGATGACCGTCGACCTGCACACCGCGCAGATCCAGGGCTTCTTCGACGGCCCGGTCGACCACCTCTTCGCCCTCGACCTGCTGGTCGACCACGTCAAGGAGCGCTGGGGCGACCGCGACATCACCGTGGTCTCACCGGACTCCGGGCGGGTGCGCGTCTCGGAGCGGTGGAGCGACAAGCTCGGCGGCGTCCCGCTGGCCTTCATCCACAAGACCCGCGACCCGATGAGGCCCAACGAGGTCGTCGCCAACCGCGTCGTCGGTGAGGTCGAGGGCCGGGTCTGCATCCTGGTCGACGACATGATCGACACCGGCGGCACGATCGTGAAGGCCGCCGAGACGCTGTTCGACGCCGGCGCCGCCGACGTCATCGTCTGTGCCACGCACGGCGTCCTCTCCGGCCCGGCGGTCGACCGGCTGAAGAACAGCCGCGTCAGCGAGGTCATCGTGACCAACACGCTGCCCATCGAGCCGGCCCGCCAGTTCGACAAGCTCACCGTCCTGTCCATCGCCCCGCTGCTGGCGCGCGCGATCAAGGAGGTCTTCGAGGACGGCTCGGTGACGAGCCTCTTCGGCGGCGCGTCTTGACTGTCGGCCGACCGGCCCACCCCGCGGCCAGGTGCCGTCCCCGGCCGCCGCTGAGCCGCTGCCCGTGGACCGGTCGGGAGACCCTCCGGGCCCCCGCGACCGGTCCACCCCGCGGCCAGGTGCCGTCCCCGGCCGCCGCTGAGCCGCTGCCCGTGGACCGGTCGGGAGACCCTCCGGGCCCCCGCGACCGGTCCACCCCGCGGCCAGGTGCCGTCCCCGGCCGGCGCTGAGCCGCGACGTCCCGTCGTTGTCGTCCCGGTGCCGGACGCGGGGTCGTCGGGCGCTGAGGTATCCTCGATGAGTTGCCCGGCGAGGGAGACGGTCCGCCGTACTCCGTGATCGACGTGCGTGTGCCCTCCAGGGGCGTGCCGCGCCGTGTGCCGGCCACCGACCCGGATCCACCTCCCCGAGGAGCACACCACCGTGGCTGACTTCCGCCTCGTCGCCGAGGCCCGCACCGAGTTCGGCAAGGGCAGCGCCCGCCGCACCCGCCGGGCCGGCCGCGTCCCCGCCGTCCTCTACGGGCACGGCCAGGACGTCGTGCACCTGTCGCTGCCGGCCCGCGAGTTCGCCGCGGCGCTGCGCAACGGCGGCTCCAACGTCCTGCTGACCGTCGTCCTCGACGGCCGGGAGGAGCTGGCGCTCACCAAGTCGGTGCAGCGCGACCCGCTGACCCGCGTCCACGAGCACGTCGACCTGCTCCTGGTCCGCCGCGGCGAGCGGACCACCGTCGACGTGCCGATCGTCATCGTCGGTGAGCCCGGCGTCGACGCGATCGCGAACCACCAGCTGAACACCGTCTCGATCGAGGCCGACGCGACGAACCTGCCCGAGACGATCGAGGTCGACGTCACCGGTCACACCGCGGGGCAGAACATCACCGCGGCCGACCTGGCGCTGCCCGCCGGCGCGACGCTGGTCACCGACCCGGAGGCGCTCGTCATCGGCTTCCTGGGCGCCCCGACCGCCGAGGCCCTCGAAGCCGAGCTCGCCGAGGCCGAGGCCGAGGCCGGCATCGAGCGCGAGGAGTCCGCCGAGCCCGCCGAGGGCGTCGGCCAGGGCGACGTCGTCGCCGAGCCGCAGGACCAGGGCAGTGGCGAGTCCATGGAGTCCGCCGAGAAGGGCTGAGCGTCCTGACCGATAGCTCGACCCGCAGGGGCGCCGGCGATGCCGGCGCCCCTGCGGCCGTGTCCGAGGGGCCGTTCCTCGTCGTGGGGCTGGGCAACCCCGGCCCCTCCTACGCCGGCAACCGGCACAACGTCGGCGCGATGGTGCTCGACGAGCTGGCCGCCCGCGCCGGGGTGAAGCTGTCCCCCGGCAAGGGGAAGCGGGCGCGGACGCTGATCGGCGAGGGGCGGCTGGCCGGCCGCCGCGTCGTGCTGGCCCGGCCCACGTCCTACATGAACGAGTCCGGCGGCCCGGTCCGCGGTCTGCTCGACTACCACTCCATCCCGCCGGCCGACCTCGTGGTGCTGCACGACGAGCTCGACATCCCCTTCGCCAGCGTGCGGCTCAAGCGCGGCGGCGGCGAGGGCGGCCACAACGGCCTGCGGTCGATCTCGCGCTCCACCGGAACGAAGGACTACCTCCGGGTGCGCGTCGGCATCGGCCGCCCGCCCGGCCGCCAGGACCCTGCCGACTTCGTGCTCAAGGACTTCTCCGCGACCGAGCGCAAGGAGCTCGACCTCCTGGTCGCCGAGGCCGCCGACGCGACCGAGGAGCTCCTCGCGCAGGGCCTCGAGGCGGCGCAGAACGTCGTCCACCCCCGCACCTGACCGGGCGGCCCCCGGGTGGGTGACCCGCCGTCCCCAACGGGTGAACGGGTCCTCCCTGCATTGACCCCCCCGTGACGCGCTGTGATGGTCGATCCGACGTCGGGCGCCGTGCCCGGGCGAACTCCCTGCTCACAAGCGAGCAAGCGCCCGCGCACGAGTGACGCCGACTACACGTTGTCACGCGTGTCCGGGGGGAACCGTGCTGCTCGACCAGTCCACCGTCCGACTAGGGACGGCGTCCCGCGTGCTCGCGGAACCGCCGTCCACCCTGCGCCGTCCTCGGCTGTGGCGAGGCGGCGCCGCCTGGGCCGGCCGGTACTCGCGCGCCCTCACCGGCTTCGAGGTCGTGGCCGCCGTGGTGGCCGCCTGGACCGTCCTCGGAACCCACCCGCACGCCTCGCCGACGACCGTCCTGTTCTGGGCCACCGTCGGCCTCGTCGTCGTCTGGCCGGCGCTGCTGCACGCCACGGGCGCCCACGCCGAGCGGGTCTTCGGCACCGGCAGCGACGAGTACCGCGCCGTCGGGAGGGCCGGCTTCCTGCTGCTGGCCGTCGCCGGCTTCGTCTCCTACGCCGCCGACCTCGACCTCAGCCGGGCCCTGGTCGTCGGCGCGGTCCCCGCGTTGACCCTGGGCACCCTGCTCGGCCGGTTCGCCGCCCGCTGCGCGCTGCGCGGCCTGCGCGCGCAGGGCCGCTGCACCAAGCGGGTCGTCGTCGTGGGGCGCGGCACCGCCGCCCTCGAGCTGGTGGACCGGCTGCGCCGCGAGCGGTTCGCCGGGCTGGAGGTCGTCGCCGCCTGCGTCACCCCCGACGACCGTGACCGGGTGGCCCGAGTCGCCGGCGTCCCGGTCGCCGGTCTGGACGACGTCCTGACGCTGGCCGGCTCCCTCGGCGCGGACACCATCGCCGTCACCTCCGCCAGCGAGACCGCCTCGCAGTACCTGCGCTCGCTGTCCTGGCAGCTGGAGGGCACCGGCATCGAGCTGCTCGTCGCGCCCGGCCTCATCGAGGTCGCCGGCCCGCGGTTGCACATCCGCCCGTTCGAGGGGCTGCCGCTGCTGTCGGTGGAGCAGCCGCGCTTCGAGGGCTGGCCGCGGGTGGTCAAGGGCGGCCTGGACCGCGCGGTCGCCGCCCTGGCGCTGGTGCTCCTCGCCCCGGCCCTGCTCGCGATCGCCCTCGCCGTCAAGCTGACCAGCCCCGGCCCGGTGCTCTACCGCCAGGAGCGGGTGGGCGTGAACGGGCAGGCCTTCACGATGCTGAAGTTCCGCAGCATGGTCGTCGACGCCGACCGCCAGGTCGACGCGCTCGAGGCGCAGAACATCTCCGACGGCCTGCTGTTCAAGATGCGCGTGGACCCGCGGGTCACCCCCGTCGGCCGGGTGCTGCGCCGCCTGTCGCTGGACGAGCTGCCGCAGCTGTTCAACGTCCTCGGCGGCTCCATGTCGCTGGTCGGCCCGCGCCCGCCGCTGCCCGGCGAGGTCGCCCGCTACGACACGTCGGTCAGCCGCCGGCTGCTGGTCAAGCCCGGGCTCACCGGGTTGTGGCAGATCTCCGGGCGCTCCGACCTGCCGTGGGAGGAGTCCGTGCGGCTGGACCTGCGCTACGTCGAGAACTGGTCGCTGGCGATGGACCTGCTGATCCTCGTCAAGACCGTGCGCGCCGTGGTGAGCAGCTCCGGGGCCTACTGAGAGGACCACCCTTCCCCCACGCCTCGCAGGCTCGCCGCGGGTCCCTGAAGGTGGCCGCCCTGCCCCATCGCGGGGCCCGGAGGGGACCGCCTGCGCGGGCGTGCCCCGTGCGGGTGAGGGCACCCGCCGCACACCTCCCCATCAGCGCGGCGTCCGTCGATGCTCACCGAGGGCGACGACGGAACCCGCGCGTCCCGCACGCACACGTCGTCCGAGCTGTTCGGACGCGAGACGGAGGCCCAGTGGACCACTTGAGCATCGCCATGGTCGGCACGCGTGGCGTGCCGGCCCGGTACGGCGGCTTCGAGACGGCGGTGGAGGAGATCGGCCGCCGGCTGGCCGACGCCGGGCACCGGGTGGTCGTGTACTGCCGCACCGCCCCCGGGGCGCGGGAGGCGCCGCCGGCGGCGCACCTGGGCATGGAGCTGGTGCACCTGCCGGCCGCCCGCCGCCGGTCGCTGGAGACCCTCAGCCACACCGCCCTGTCGGTGCGCCACCTGGTGGCCCACCGCACCGACGCGGCCGTGCTGTTCAACGCGGCGAACGCGCCGCTGCTGCCGGCGCTGCGCGCCGCGCGCATCCCGGTCGCCACCCACGTGGACGGCCTGGAGTGGAAGCGGGCCAAGTGGGGCGGGGCGGGACGGCGGTACTACCGGGCCGCCGAGGCGCTCGCCGTCCGCTGGTCCGATGCGCTCATCGCCGACGCGCAGGGCATCGCGGACTACTACCGCGACGCCTTCGCCGCCCCCACCACGCTGCTGAGCTACGGCGCGCCGCTCATCGAGCCCGGCGCGGACCGGCTGGCCGAGCTGGGCCTGCAGCCGCGCGGCTACCACCTGGTGGTGGCCCGGTTCGAGCCGGAGAACCACGTCGACGTGATCGTCGAGGGCTACGCCGCGAGCGCGGCCGGCAAGCCGCTGGTCGTCGTCGGCTCGGCGCCCTACGCCGACGAGTACACCGCCCGGGTGCACGGGCTGGCCGACGACCGGGTGCGTTTCCTCGGCGGCGTCTGGGACCAGGAGCTGCTCGATCAGCTGTACGCCAACTGCGCGACCTATCTGCACGGGCACTCGGTGGGGGGCACCAATCCCTCGCTGCTGCGGGCGATCGGCGCCGGCGCGGCGGTGACCGCCTTCGACGTCGGCTTCAACCGGGAGGTGGTCGCCGACGCGGGGCGGTATTTCCGCACCCCGGCCGACGTCGCCCGCGAGGTCGTCGCGGTGGAGGCCGACCCCGAGTGGGTCGTCCGCTCCGGGCGGCGCGCCCGCGAGCTGGCCGGTGGCTACGACTGGGACGCCGTCGCCGCCGGCTACGAGGAGCTCGCCCGTGTCCTGGCCGGGCGGCG
>NZ_FNHE01000020.1 GCF_900103785.1 Geodermatophilus siccatus
GGGCACTGGAAGAAGATTTGGTCGACCAATCCGCTGGAACGGCTGAACAAGGAGATCAAGCGGCGCACCGACGTGGTCGGGGTCTTTCCCAACCCCGAAGCCCTGATGCGGCTGGCCGGCGCGGTGCTGGTGGAGGCCCACGACGAATGGCAGGTCTCCGACCGCCGCTACCTCGCCGAGGGCTCCATGGCCCTCCTCAACCGCCTCAAGCAGTCCGCCGAGGAGGTGGCGCAGCCGGCCCTGATCGCGTCATAGTCCGACCGCAGAAGCTCTCCGCGGCCGCGAGCTACACCACGCCCGGGGACATCACCCGCCGAGGTCGGCGGGTCCAACTGACCCAGCTCAAGAGGCTGCGTTGAGCCCGGCGTAGCCCTAGTCCCCGCATATCGCGCAGCGGCTCCGCCCCGGGGCCTTGGGGGCGGAGCCGCTGCGCGTGGCCCACTGTGCGGTCAGGCGGCTGCCAGCTCGACCGAGTGCCTCGTTGGGCACGTTCCGACAGGCCTGCTCCCACAGGCCAGCCAGGACCACGACGTAGCCGTCTTCGGGCGCGACCACTTCCGTGCGCCCCCCGGCAGGCTGTGCACCCGAGGAGGGTGGTGGTGACCACCAGCCTGCCCCACCGGGCCGACACGCATCCCGATCGGCCCGGTCGGCACAGCAGAGTTCTTCCACAGAGTTCTTCCACGACGACGCCCGCCCCTGGCTGCGGCACTCGACCAGGCCTTCGAGACCACCGCCGCGGCCGGAGACCACACTGCGACCACATCGGGTACCGACCACGCCCGCGGGCCCCTTCCGAGGGAAGAACCTGCAGGTCAGGTCGGTGGGCCCCGTGGGGATCGAACCCACAACCCGCGGATTAGAAGGAGTGGTCTCGCTGACCTGCACGGGTTCGGGTGTTTGTGCAGGTCAGCGTGAGACGAGGGCGAGTCGAGGTGACCCGGAATGACGCCCGGTCAATGGGAAACCGGGGGATAGAGGGGGACAGAGTGGGACAGAGTGGGATGCGGCGACTACCGGACCACCATCCACGTCCGCGAGGACTCGCCCTCTGCGCTCAGCACCCCCGGTGTGACGACACGCACACGCCAGACCCCTCGGCCAAGCCGCACCCGTCCGTAAGGTTCACGGCAGATCAACCGGCAGCACCACCCCCGCCAAGCCCGCTGGTGAACCGCCCCGGCGAGTCCGGAGACTCAGGGTTGTGAGACCCCGACCGTCTGCTGGGCAGGGTGTTGACCGTAGAAGACCTGCTCGTACTCGACCGGGGTCAGGTCGTGGCAGGCGGTGTGCAGCCGGCGGTTGTTGTGCCAGTCGACCCACTCCAGCGTCGCGAGCTCGACATCGTCGAGTCCCTTCCACGGTCCGCGGCGGTGGATCAGCTCGGTCTTGAACAGGCCGATGTGGGTCTCGGCCAACGCGTTGTCCAACGCGTCGCCGACCGTGCCGACGCTGGGTGCGGCGCCGGCGGCCACCAGCCGCTCGGTGAACGCAATGGAGATGTATTGCGACCCGGCGTCGTTGTGGCACACCAGCCCGGACAGGTCGGTCACGCCTGCTCGGCCGCGGGTCCAGATCGCCTGCTCGAGCGCATCGAGCACCAGCTCGGTCTTCATCGACCGGGCCGCCCGCCAGCCCAGGATGCGGCGGGAGTGGGCGTCGAGGACGAAGGCGACGTACACGGTGCCCGACCAGGTCGCGACGTAGGTGAAGTCAGCGACCCAGACGGCATCGGGACGGGCTTGGGAGAAGCGGCGTTGCACCAGATCGGCCGGGCGGGGTGCGGCCGGATCGGTGACTGTTGTGCGCCGTCGGGTGCCGCGGCGGGCGCCTTCCAGGCCGAGTTCGCGCATCAGCCGCTCCACGGTGCACCGGGCGACGCCGATGCCTTCACGGTTGAGCGCCAGCCAGGCCTTGCGGGCGCCGTAGACGCCGTAGTTCGCCTGATGGACTCGGGTGATCTCGGCTTTGAGCTGCTCGTCCCGAACCGCTCTCGACGAGGGCCGGTCGCGGGCGTCGTAGTAGGTGCTGGGGGCGATCGGCGTTCCGTGCTCGGTGAGCACCCGACAGATCGGCTCGACACCCCAGCGCAGCCCATCGTCGGTGCGCCGATCGGCGTGGGCTTCGATGAAGCTCACGAGGTCCGCTGTGGCCGGTCGAGCTCGGCCGCGAAGAAACCCGCCGCCGCCTTGAGGATCTCATTCGCCCGGCGCAGCTCGCGGTTCTCCGCCCGCAGCCGGCGCAGCTCGGCGGACTCCTCGCTGGTCACGCCGGGGCGGACACCGTCGTCGACCTCGGCCTTGCGGACCCACTTGCGCACCGTCTCGGTCGAGCCGATGCCAGCTTGGCCGCCACCGAGCGCATCGCCTCCCACTCGGTGGCGTGGTCCGGCCGGGACTCGGCGACCAGGCGCACCGCCCGCTCCCGCAGCTCCTGCGGATACCGGACGCTTCGATCTGCCACGACTCCATCCTCCTCAAGGACTGGAGTCTCCGGACTCGCCGGGGCGGTTCACTGGCGACGCTGCACAAACACGGTTGATGGTGTCCGTTACCTAAGCCGACACCCGGACGATTACGTAAGGCCAGCACGCGGGAAGGCCGAAGGCGTAGCAGGCCCCGGGAACCCACCCATTCACTTGGGGGGTTCCTTGTGGACTCCGCCTAGCTGTCCTAACCAGAGACGTTGTTGACCCCCGGCGCGGCGCCTTGATCACGAAGGAGACCTCCGGAAGGAGTGGCGGTGCTTGACGTCGCCGTGTCCAACCGGAGGTCTCCGTGGCCCACGCTAATGCCCGCACGACCGTGTTCGCCCGCACGCTGATCGTCGACCGTGTCCTGGCCGGTCACCGGCCCGGTGAAGTGGCCAAGCAGCTGGGGATCAGTCGGCAAACGGTCTACAAGTGGGTGCGCCGCTGGCGCGCCGAGGGCGAGGCCGGGCTGGCCGACCGCTCCTCGCGGCCGCACCGCATGCCCCGGCAGACCTCGCCGGAGACGGTCGCGGCGATCGTGGCCGCGCGCACCGAGCACCATGCCGGCCCGGTTCGGCTGGCGGCGATCCTGGGATTGGCGGCCTCCACGATCGGCGCGGTGCTCGCCCGCGCCGGGCTGCCGCGGCTGGCCGAGGTCGACCGGCTCACCGGCGAGCTGCTGCGCGGCCGGCGGCACAGCGACCGCCGCTACGAGCGCGAGCAGCCCGGCGAGTTGCTGCACGTCGACGTCAAGAAGCTCGGCCGAATTCCCGACGGCGGCGGCTGGCGCGTCCACGGCCGCTGTGAGGAGGTCCGCGGCCGCGGCCTGGGCTGGGACTACGTGCACGTCGCCATCGACGATCACACCCGGCTGGCCTACGCCGAGGTGCTGCCCGACGAGCGCACGACCACCTGCGCCGGCTTCCTGACCCGCGCGACCGCCTGGTTCGCCGCCCACGGCGTCACCCTCCGGCGGGTGCTGACCGACAACGCCAAGAGCTACCGCGTCGGCCAGGCCTGGATCGCCGTCTGCGCCCAGCTGGGCATCGGCCGCCGGTTCATCAAGCCCGGCCGGCCCTGGACCAACGGCAAGGCCGAACGGTTCAACCGCACCCTGCAGACCGAGTGGGCCTACGCCACCGCCTGGAGCTGCAACGACGAGCGCACCGCCGCCCTGGACAGCTGGCTGAACCACTACAACACTGCCCGCAGCCACTCCGCCCTCGGCGGCCGTCCACCGATCAGCCGACTCGCCGCGTGAACAACCTGTCTGGTCACGACACCTAGCCGAGCAGATGTGGCGTGCCCTTGCCGCCGAGCAGGTGGCCGCCCTGCTGGTCGAGGGTTGCGCGGCCACCGTCAAGCGTGCCGAGCGTGGACTCAT
Organism: Geodermatophilus siccatus; assembly: GCF_900103785.1. Taxonomy (GTDB): domain Bacteria; phylum Actinomycetota; class Actinomycetes; order Mycobacteriales; family Geodermatophilaceae; genus Geodermatophilus; species Geodermatophilus siccatus. Next base: position 3,855 of record NZ_FNHE01000020.1, read on the forward strand.
CAACGACGACACCACGGCCGCCGACCTGTTCGCCACCGTGCTCGCAGAAGACGTCTTCGGCGGTCACCTGCCCATCAAGGTCGTGACCGTGCGGACCGAGGTGAAGCCCGACGCCAATGGTGGCCCGGTGCTTTACATCGTTCAGCCGAAGGCGGCAAAGAATGACGCGGGCATTCTGTCGACGAATCTCGAACTCACCTTCTACCGACCGCCGCTGTTCGCTCCGCTGGACGCCCACGCCATTCAGGAGGCATGCCGCGAACGGAACTACTCGGTAGACGTTGGCTTGTGGTCCAGCGTTGATCGGGGAGGTTTCTACGAAGACCCTGCACGAGTCAAGGTCTCCCGAATCTTCCCGACCGTGCCGATTCTGTCTCACGAAGCCGGCGACGTCGAGGTCGAGCTGTACGCCAATGCCGTGCGGAATCACCTGCGCAACGCTGTGACCTACTACGGAGAGCGCGAGGGTATCCGTCTGGCTGGCGAGGCTCCCGAGGGTCGAGCGAATGCCGAGACGGTTAGTCATCGCGTGGTCAGTCGCACGAATGCCAAGGGTGGGGACGTGCGGGTGACGGTGGAAACTGTCCACACCGTGAGGCCCGACGTCCTGTTGATGGGTCAGCCGGTCGCGGAAATGATGCGGGAGGCCATTCGCCAGCAGGTGGGGACGATGGCAAACAACATCGGACGAGTCGTGTCTATCGACCCCGTGGACGTGAAGGTTCCCGGCCTTCCCTCGTCCCGCTACGCCGACACGCGGCCGTTCGAGGTCACCGCACATTTCGGGATCATGTACCGGATCGGCTGACGGAAGCGATGCCCGGCGGGGTTGCCCTGAGAAGCGACCCCGCCGGGCACCCCGGAGCGGGGGGCAGGAAGCGGCTGAGAGTCGATCTGAAGCCCGTCTCAGCATTGTCGGGCATCTCGAACTACCCCAGTAGCTCGCACGGACATTTCTGAAGCGGCTGGAAATCTCCTAGTTGACTCTGGAATGGTGGCAACTAGGCGGCTGCTAAGGACTGCCGATCTCCGAAATGGCGCGCAGGGGGTCATACCCCCGAGGGTCTAGGTTTCGTCCGGCCGTCCGACTGTCTCTGTCCGGCCGATGTCGGCGCGTGCCGTCGTCCCTCTGCGCTGTCACCGCGCCTGTCCTCCGTGTCTGTCCTCCGTGTCTGTCGTCTCTGCGTCTCTGTCTCTGTGCCTGTCTCTGCGTCTCTGTCTGTCCTCTGTCGTCCCGTGTCTCTGTCCTCTGTCTGTCCCTCGTGATGAGTCGACGGAGCCGACCCAGCGGACCGACCTAGCGGCCGGTCTCCCCCGTTCACCCCTTGTGCTCCCCCCTTATGACTCCCCCTGTGGCGTCCCCGGCGGGGTGCCCGCGAGCGTCCCGACACCCCCTGTGCAGCGGGCAGGGGGCCAGACCCGCAGGGCAGGGCGGTAAGGGGTAGACGCGAAGCCCACGAAGCCCTATAACCATCCCCCGCTTTGACTGCTACGGTCATGCACGACCGAGCTACCAGGGGGCCGACAGAAAGGCAGGTACCGAACCGTGCCGCGACAGCGGATGGAACTGGGCGCATGGGGCCACATCGCGCTGACCCCATACGTCTACGACGAGAACGGCAAGCGCCGCCCCATGCCCGACGGTGCTCGGAAGGCCGACACGTGGCGGGCACGGACGAAGGTCCGCGACCTGGACGGCAAGGTCCGCGACGTCGAGCGGTGGGAGCCTACGAAGCCAGCGGCTCGGACGGCCCTGCTGGCTCACCTGCGAGAGCGGGTCACCCCTTCGGCCGCCGATGCGATCCTGACGCCGACCACGCTGGTCAAGGACGCCGCCGAGGTCTGGCGCGCCGAGATGCAGGACAACGACAGGTTGGCCGTGAACACGCGGACGGTCTATGAGTCCTCGCTGCGGAAGCACGTCATTGGTGGCGCGCTGGCTGACCTGACCCTCCGCGAGGTCAAGGTGGCCGGGATTGAGCGGTGGCTCAAGGGCATCGGCAGGGCCAGCGGAGCATCCGCGATGAAGACGGCCCGGTCCGTCCTGAGCGGCGTGCTCACTCTGGCCGTCAAGCACGACGCCATCCCCCACAACCCCGTGCGCGACGTCGGCCACGTCTCCGTTCCGGCCAGGGAGACGGAGCGCGACCCCCACCGGGCGTTCACAGAGGACGAGCGGGCGGCGTTGCTGGCGTTCGCGGACGCCGACGAGACGGCCCGTCGTCGCGACCTGCCCGACCTGTTGGCGTTCATGGCGGGCACCGGCGCACGCATCGGGGAAGCTTGCGGCCTTCGCTGGTCAGCCCTGGCCCTGGACGCGGGGACGGCCACCCTGGGGCCTCTGCCCGTCCGCGTGCCGGGGAAGGGCCTCATGCTCCAAGAACGCGGCAAGACCAAGACCAGCACGCGAACGGTCGCTCTGCCGCCGTGGCTGGTGTCGCGTCTGCTGGCCCGGAAGGTCAACGCCGTGCCGAACGATTGGGACGTCGTGTTCTGCTCCGCTCTGGGGAAGCTCCGGGACACGTCGAACACGACCAAGCACGTCCGCGAACTGCTGGACGCCGCCGGGTTTGAGTGGGCGGTCGGCCACACCTTCCGTAAGACGGTGGCGACGTGGCTGGACGAGGCGGGCCTGTCCGGTCGGCAGGCGGCCAACCAGCTTGGTCACGCCAAGCCGAGCATGACGATGGACCGGTACATGAGCCGTCGGACCGTGACCGAGCAGGCAGCATTCATCCTCTGATCCATTTGCCGCGTCCGGCGGCGGTCGCCCTGAAGGCGGCTTCGACCGACCGGCGTCGCCCGGCCCCCGCAGCGAAGAACGCGCGCTGGCGCCAGGTTCTTCGACGAGAACCCCGCGTCAGCCCACGCCGTTCGGAAGCCGAGACGCCCTGAAGGGCCGCTTAAGCGGCCGCGCATCCGATACGAGCACCGCGCCGACATCCCACCGTGAGCTACTTCAGCTTCCTGCCCCCTGATCTGCTACCGCCACCTGCTCGCACTGTGAAACTTGTTCCTACCCGGCGCGTGAGTCGGACGGCAGGCGCATCGCGGCGTCGGCTCGACGGTCACGCCGCCTTCTTATCGTAGGTCGACCGGAACACCGCGTCCGTCAGCCAGGACTTGAAGTCCGGGTTGTCGACGAACTGCTTGAACAGCTGTGTCTCGTCGCGAAGCATGCCCTGCATGACCTTGGCCAAGGCGGCGGTCAAGGCGAGCTTGGCGTTGTCGGCGTCGTTGTTGGCGCGGGCGTTGGCGTAGTCCTGGTCCGCGAGGACCTTCTCGGGAATCTCGGTGGTGATTCGGTCCCGGATGCGGTCGGCGTCGTCCCAGTTGATGTTCCCGAACAGGTCATTGAACTGGTTGAGGATTTCCGACAGGCGCTCCAGCTCGGGGTCGATGCCATGGCCACCGCCCCCGGTCGGGACAGGCTCCAGCTGTCCCTCAGCATCGGCGAGCGCGATAGCGACTTCCTCCCGCTTCTCGATGCGGTAGGAGTCCATGTCGATGGTCTCGAGGATGCCGGCCGACAGGTCGGTCTCCTTGGGCGCCGGGAGCTTAGGGATGAGCAGGCCGAGGAAGATCGACAGCTTCTCCCAACCGACGTTGCTGAACGGCAGAACGAGTGAGAGGAATGAGTAGGTCCGGACGAACGCCTTGGCCTGGCTCTTGAATTCGATCTGCTCGTCCTCGTCGAGTTGCTCGGCATACTCGACGGCACAGTGGTCGAGGATCGGGTCGAGCTGGGACCGGTCGACGTTCTCGTCGAGGAACAGCGCGACGAAGCGGTCGACGTCCTCATCGGTGTACACACCGACGCGGGCGAGTGCCCCCTGCAGGTCGTGCAGCTTGTCCGGATCGGTCTCCCCGGCGAGGACCGTGGTGCGGTAATACGGTTCGAACGCGGCACGGATCTCGTCGGCGGTGTTGGCGAAGTCGAGCACCGCGGTGTCAGTCTTGCCGGGCCGCGCGCGGTTGAGCCGCGAGAGTGTCTGCACGGCGAGCACGCTCGACAGCGGCTTGTCGACGTACATCGTGTGCAGCAGCGGCTCGTCGTAGCCGGTCTGGTACTTGTCCGCTACCACGAGAATCCGATACGGGTCCTCTTGAATCCGGTCGGGGATCTCCTTGCCCGAGAAGCCGTTGTAGTCGGCCTCAGTGACCCTCTTGCCGTCCCGCTCGAAATCGGAGAACGCGACGATGGCCTTGTACGGGCTGCCGCGCTCGACGAGGTAGTCGCGGATCGCCTCGTAGTAGTCGATCGCACGCGCGATTGTCTTGGTAACGACCATCGCGCGAGCCTTGCCGCCAATCTTGTGCTTGCCGATCACCTGGGCGTGAAAGTGGTCGACCATGATCTCCGCCTTCTTGCGGATCGCGGTCTCGTGCCCTTCGACGTAGGCGCGCAGCTTCTTCGATGCCTTCGCCGCATCGAACTCCGGGTCGTCCTCGACTGTCTTGACGAGCTTGTAGTAGCTCTCGACGGGCACGTAGCCCTGCAAGACGTCGAGGATGAACCCCTCTTGGATTGCCTGCTTCATCGTGTACGAGTGGAACGGCCGCTTGCCCACCTCGCCCGGCACCGCGTCGCCGAAGAGTTCGAGCGTCTTGTTTTTCGGGGTTGCGGTGAACGCGAAGTAGGAGGCGTTCGCCGGCAGCTTCTTCTGCTCGACCATCCGCAGCAGCATGTCCTCCGCCGATTCTTCCTCGCCTTGCGCGCCCTCGGCGGACAGAGATCCGGAGAGCGCAGCCGCCGCTTTGCCCGTCTGCGAGGAGTGCGCCTCGTCGATGATCACGGCGAACTTCCGGTTGCGGTGCTCGGCTCCCAGGCTCCCAACGATGTACGGAAACTTTTGGACCGTCGTAATGATTATCCGCTTGCCAGCTTCGATCGCGTTCTTCAGATCGCTGGAATGTTCAGCGTGTGCGACCGTCGACCCGACCTGGGTGAACGACTTGATCGTCTCCTTGATCTGACCGTCCAAAACACGCCGGTCAGTTACGACTAGCACCGAGTCGATAGCGTTCGAGCCGTCGTGCTTCGCCTCGATCAGCTGCTGCGCTAGCCATGCGATCGAGTTCGACTTTCCGGATCCGGCCGAGTGCTGAATCAAGTACCTGCGCCCGACACCGTTCTCCGAGATGTCGGCGAGCAGTTGACGGACAACGTCGAGCTGGTGGTAGCGCGGGAAGATCGTCTTTTGGGATTTCCTGCCCGTCTTCGCGTCCTTCGTCGTGGTGACCTGAGCAAAGCCCTCGATGATGTCCGCCAGCGAAGACGGCGCGAGGATCTGCCGCCACAGGTAGTCCGTCATCAGCCCGTCGGTATTCGGCGGGTTCCCCGCCCCGTCCTGGTAGCCCTTGTCGAACGGCAGGAACCACGATTTTGGGCCGGCAAGCTCAGCGCAAAACCTCACGCGCTTGTCGTCGACCGCGAAGTGCGCCATGCACCTACGAGGCGCGAGGAGCAACTCCCTGGGGTCCCGGTGCACCTGGTACTGCGCGATCGCGTCCGCCACCGTCTGCTTGGTGATGGAGTTCTTGACCTCGAATGTCGCCACTGCCAAACCGTTGACGAACGCGACAAGGTCAAGCGACCTCCCAGTGTCGACTGCGGAGTAGTGGACCTGCCTGGTCACCACCCACCGGTTCGCGTCATGGCGGGCAGCGGCCATCGTGTTGCCTTGCGTGGGCCTTGGATAGTAGAAGTCAATATGCGGAACAGCTCCGTGGCCGAATCCATGCCGTAGCACATGCACAACGCCATGCTTCGTGACTTCACCTTGCAACTTGGCGAGGAACTTCGTGCGCGCCGGGCTATCCGACTCCCAGTCTTCCCCTAGACCTACCGCCTCGGCGACTGCTGGCTGAGTGTCCAGAAGAAAGGCAGCGAGGTGCTTCAAGTCGAGCGCGTAGCTCGGGTTGAAGTCCGACGCGACGCCCTGCGTCCAGCCAACCTCGACCATCTGCTGGACGATGACGGCCTCCAGGCTCGCCTCATCCATCGCGGCCGGCTTCATGCGCCCTCCTCTTGGTCACCCAGGACTTCATCCGAACCTTCATCGTCGAACAACTCCACTGGTTGCTCGAACAGTTCAGCCGTATCCGTCCGTGGCAACCTGGCAGCGATTCGCCGCACATCCACCCGCCCGGTCACGACGTCCGCGGTGAGCCGACCTCGAAACTCCCTCAGGAGTTCAATCTCCTGCTTCGTGCGGGAAAGCGCCGCGTCGGTCGTCGATAGGCTAGCTTCGAGCTGTTCGACGATGGCTTGTTGTTCACGAAGAGGCGGCGTGGGCACCAGTGCATTACGGAGGTATGGCCAATGAAGGGTCCTCTGGATGCTGCCCACGCCCTTCGATGAGACCACGTACTGATCGACCATCGCCGATGACGTGAACAGGTAGCCCGCATACTTGCTGTCGAACGCATCCGACAACTTGGCCACGACGTAGGCCGGACTGACAATCCCGCGTAGACGTGAGACACCGACAGACCCACGCCACGCCTGCTGATTGTTCATCACAAGGTCGCCGGGGGTGACGAGCTGATAAGCGGACAGGTCGATACTCGGTGCGTGGACTCGCTTGCCACCCTCCTCGTAGGGTATGACACCCTTTCCGAGGTACACCGAGAGGAGGCGCTCCTGCTGATGTTCGGGCCTTTGCACCGGAGTCGCGACATGCCTAAAGCGCTGCAGCCGCCAATGAGAAGGGATCGGCCCTAAGAACGGGTTCTCCGAGTCCGTCATCGGTGCATCCGGAGCAAGCCCCTCGGTGACGGCCCGGTTGACGACGGTCCGCTTCTGCTGTTCCAGGAGGGCGACGAGTCGGCGATTGGCGACGATCGCCTTGGTGATCCGCTTATGGGCGTGCGCGAGGTATGTGACTATCGACTGCTGCTCATCCAACGAAGGAAGTGGGATCGCGGTCCCGAGAAGGTCATCCGCCCGGATCGTCTTCCTCAGGCCGGTGTAGAGCGGGCGTAGTAGCTTCCGATCGTCGAGCGAGGCGAAGAGCAGTTCGAGGAACTGCGGGAGCGTGCCAGGGAGTACCTCGAAGCGGGTGTAGGCAGCGGTAATCATCCCGCGATGGGGAGCGATGCCAACGGTCCGGGGAGTCTCGTCGATGTCGAATAGACAGAACACGAGGTCATTGCGCTCCACGGTCTGGTACGACGCGAAAGAGGCCGGAACCTTGCCCTCAAGATTGTTTATATCGCGCGAGACGATGCCTCGCTTTGTGAGAGCCAGCAGCTCGGTAGCATTCCACGCGTCACCAACCAAGTCCTTGGACTCGCGCATCAGCCGCTTGAGCCGAACCAGGGGCCAATCTGTCGGCGCATAGGGAAGCCAAGGAATCTCAGTGGGCGCCAGACTTTCACGGGTCTGCAGCTCCTGGAACATCAGCGGGCAATCTGCGCAATGAGATTGTCCGACTCGGCCGCAAGAGCCCGGATGTCGGCGCGGATCTCGTCGAGGGTGCGCATGGGTGTGGGCTTGTAGAAGTGCCTATTGAAGCTGATCTCGTAGCCGATCTTGGTCTTCGACTCGTCGATCCAGGCGTCGGGGGCGTGTGGAAGGACCTCGCGGCGGAAGAACGCCTCGATCCCGTCACGCCAATCACCAGCGGACTCCAGCAGCGGAATCTGCTCGAAGTCCTTGAGCTGTCCGTCCGGAACGTAGGAGACGACCCGGGTCGCGCCGCGAAACTCGGTCTTGAACAGCCCGTGGAACGGGTCGGGCTCAGTGTCCTTGGCGTGGACCTTGGCGATGACGGGCGCTGCGTCCGGGTCACGCTTGGCGCCGTCCTTGAGCAGCTTGTTAATCTGGGCCGTGGTGTAGATCGCGTTGGGGTCGAGGCCGGCCAGCCGTAGTGGCCGCTCGACCTGGACCTTGGAGTACCCGAACTCTGCGTTGAGGAACACCTTGGAGTGCTCGGCATCGTCGCCCGATTGCTCGAAGTGGAGGAAGGCTTCAACCACCCGCTCGATGTCGTCAGGCCCCAGCTCACGGCTCTTGTTGCCAAAGTTCTTGCGGAGGGGCGTGTACCACTCGGTGGAGTCAATAAGCTGGACCTTGCCCTTGCGGTGCTCGGGCTTGCGGTTGGTAAGCACCCACACGTACGTGGCGATGCCAGTGTTGTAGAACATATTCAGCGGCAGTGCGATGATCGCTTCGAGCCAGTCGTTCTCGATGATGTAGCGGCGAATGTTCGACTCGCCCTGGCCCGCGTCGCCGGTGAAGAGCGAGGATCCGTTGTGGACTTCAGCGATGCGGCTCCCCAGCGGGGTGTTCTTCTTCATCTTCGAGACCATGTTGGCCAAGAACAGCATCTGACCGTCGCTGGACCGGGTAATGAGGCTGAACCTGGGATCGCCGTCGTGGTCGATGAGGAAGCGTGGGTCGATGATCTCCTTCTTGCCGCCCATGCGCTGCTGGTCGGTGGCCCAGCTCTTGCCATAGGGCGGGTTCGAAAGCATAAAGTCGAAGGTCTTGCCCTGGTAGGCGTCGTTCGAGAGCGTCGAGTGCTCGGGGCCGCCGACGAGCCCGTCGGCGTTCGCGCCCTCGCCTTTGAGCAGGAGGTCCGCGACAGCGATCGCGTAGGTCTCGGCGTTGATCTCCTGGCCGAACAGGTTGGTGACGATCCGCTTGCCACTCCTCTTGGCGAGCCCCTGAAGGGTCTCCTCCGCGACGGTGAGCATCCCGCCGGTACCCATGGCGCCGTCGTACAGGGTGTAGGTCCCGTCTGGGATCTCGTCGGCGATGGGGTCGAAAATGAGCCTGGTCATCAGGCGCACGGCGTCACGCGGCGTCCAGTGTTCGCCAGCTTCTTCATTGTTCGCCTCGTTGAAGCGGCGCACGAGTTCCTCGAAAACGGTGCCCATGGCGTGGTTGTCGAGGCCAGCCGGGCTGAGGTCGATGGCCGGGTCGAGAAACTTCTCAATTAGAGCGCCGAGGGCGTCGGCCTTGATGAGCTTGGGGATCTGCTGGCGCACCTCGAAGTTGTCGATAATTCGCTGAACGTTGGGGCTGAACCCGTCCAGGTACGCCATGAAGTCCTGTTGAAGTCGCGCCTGCGAGGACCGGCCGCGCAGCTCGCGCATCGTGAATGGAGAGGTGTTCCAGAACGCCTGCCCGGCCTCCGCACGGAGCGCCTGGTCCTGCTCGACGATCTCGGCGTCGTCAAGGACCTTCTTAAGGTCCAGGACCTTCCTCTTAGTGGGCTCAAGCACGGCGTCAAGGCGGCGCAGCACGGTGAAGGGCAGGATGACGTCGCGGTACTTGCCGCGGACGTACAGGTCGCGCAGGACGTCGTCAGCGATGCCCCAGATGAATGAGGTGATCTTCTGGACATTGGCGGCGGGGCTCATTCTGCGGTTCCTTCAGTGTTGGTGCTGGTCAGGTAAATGTTGTAGCGGGGTGCGCCGAGGTAGGCGGTTCGAACGGTAGCGGCGCCCGACAGTCGAGAAGCAAGTTGCTCAACCTGATCGACCGCCGGAAGGGCTAGCACGATGCGCCGCTGCGTTCCCCCAGCCGCCGTCAGCAGGTCACCCCAGAGCTGCCGACCAGCGGCGGGCAGCTGGTTTCAGGCGATGCCAGGTCCTGAGCACTAACACGCTTCCGGCCAGGGCTGCCCGGTCCTCGACCGGTCGCCGGCCGGGATGCCGGACGCGGCGGTGGTTGGGCAGAGCAAGTAGCGGAGCGATCTGCTCCTGGTACGAGCTCCTCAAACACCGACTCCAGGGTCGCCACCACCGGCCGAGAGTCGTAGCAGGCGCGCCGACGTCATCCAGAAACGGTCTCTCAGGGCGCCCGGTCGCTGCTTCACTTTCCGGACGGGTCCTGGTGCCACTGTCATGCGGTGCCCGGTTGAGGTGCCCCTAAGTGGGCCGCTTAGGGACACGCCGGGACCGCTACGGTGCTGCACCGACAGTGCGAGGTTTCGCGGTACTGGGCCGTAGCGCGGACCAATCCGGGGGATAACCGGGGGAGCGGCCCGATCGGCCGCACGGCCGCCAGCGCCCCTGATTAGGATAAGCGCTGGTCAGGGGCCGGTTGGAGGTGGGCCCCGTGGGGATCGAACCCACAACCCGCGGATTAAAAGTCCGCTGCTCTGCCAGTTGAGCTAGAGGCCCGGCACCAGCGCGAGGCTACCCGGGCGGGACGGCTGTTCAGAGCACGTCGAGGAGCAGCAGCACCAGCAGGGTCAGCAGCGCGGAGACGGCCAGCGAGCCCAGGCAGCCGAGCCGGCTGGAGAAGAGGAAGAACACGGACCCCCGGGTGCCCCCACGAGGCGCCGGTGAACCGCGATCTCACGGTGCGTGGCGCAGCCCACGGACGGATCACCTGGTCAGGTGATCGCTTGAGGGGCTCAAGTCACCTAGCGTCACTGCCGTCCGGCGATCGATCCCGGACCCCGTGCTCCGGCCCGGCCGCTGCGTTCCCCCCGCGGCGGTCGGGCCGGACTCCGTCTCGCCGCTCAGCACACCCGGTCGAGCAGGTCCCAGAACAGCTCCTGCTGTGCGGCGTCCACGGGCAGCGGCACCGCCACCGGCTCGGCCTCCCCCACCGCGACCGACAGCGGGAAGAGGAACGGCTGCTTGGTCTCGGCCAGCACGTGCGGCTCGCAGGACGCCGGGGTGAACGCCACCTCCGCGCTCGCCAGCTCCTCCCCCGGCTCCAGCACCAGCGGCAGCCCCTCGACGGCGACGTCCAGGACGACGCTGCGCCGGGCGTCGAGCACCGTGACGGCGCGGTCGTCGTCCCCGGCCCGGGTCAGGACGACGGTGCCGGTGACCGCGTCGCCCGCCGCGGTCAGCCCGGTCAGGCCGACGTCGGCGACGGCCCGCACCCCGGCGACCGCGCACTCCTCGCGGTGCACGACGTCCAGGTCGTCCCCGGCCAGCGGCACCCGCAGCTCCTCCACCGTGCCGTCGGGCCGCGTCACGGTCAGCCGCGCGGCCGGCGGACCGGCCGGAGCGGCGCAGTCCGGCGCGCCGTAGGCGGTGCGCAGGGCGATCGTCCGGCCGGGCTCGAGGACGGCGCTCAGCGCGGTCGGCGGCAGCGGCGCGAAACCCGGCGCGTCGATCCCCACCGCGGTCACCGTGAACGGCTGCTCGCCGGTGTCGGTGACGCGCACGTGCACCTGACCGGGGACGGGCACGTCGGTGCGCTGGCGCACCACCTCGGCCTCGATGCCGGGCACGGGCGGCAGGGCCGGCGCCGCGGACGTCGACGACGGAGGAGCCGCCTCGCCCCCACCGTCCGTCCCGCCGCAGCCGGCGCAGAGCAGTGCGAGGGCCAGGGCCGCCGTCCGCCGCACGCCCTGCAGGGTAGGGACGGCGGCGCCGCCCGGGACCCCTACCGGTCGCGGCCGGGCAGCCGGGCCATGACCCGGCCGGCCTGCATGCGGATCTCCAGCTTGTCCTGCGGGTTGGCCGCCGGACCGCGCCGCGGCTGGCCGTCCTCGAGGTCGAACGCCGAGCCGTGCCACGGGCACACCAGGCAGTCGGTGCCGCGCACCTGCTCGACCGACCCCTCGTGGAGCGGGCCCGACAGGTGCGAGCAGGCCCCGACGAAGGCGTCCACCCGCGCCCCCCGGCGGACGACGGCCAGAGGGACGTCGACGCTGCCGCCCTTGCCCGTGCGCAGGGCCGGCCGGCCCTCGGGCAGGTCGTCGAGCGGGCCGAGGTCGATCCAGTCCGAGCTCAGCGCGCGGGCCGCGGTCGCGGCGTGCGAGGCGCCCGAGGACTGGGCGTAGGACATGTGCCCGCCGACCGCCGCCGACCCGGTCGCGATGCCCAGGCCGGCGTAGGAGAGCACCCGGCCCAGCCCACCGCGGCCCTGGGCGCGGGCGACCAGCGAGCCGATGTAGAGGCCGAGCGCGACGGTGTTGCCGGCGGCGTGCAGCAGGCCCAGCCGCCGGACGCCGATGCCCTGCTCCGACCAGTCGGCCGCGCCGGACATCGCCGCCGGGACGGCGACGGCGACGCCGGTGCCGATGAGGACGGTGGCGGCCGGACGCAGCGGGGGGATCGCGTCGAGCAGGCCGGCCGACGTCCAGCTGCCGACCGGGACCTGCACCAGGACCGGGTGCAGGGGGTGCCCCAGCCACGTGCCGTGCAGCAGGTCCCTGAGGGCCTGCGGCCTGAGCACGGCCTGCACGGCGCGCTGGGCCGGGCCGATCGCCTTGTCGAAGGTCGCCTTGTCTGCGACCCGGTCGAGGATCCCCATGAGGCTCATGGCGGCGTCCTACCCCTGTCGACCGCGGACGATGCCGCCCTGGCCTGCGGTGATGGGGAGCTGCCGGACCGTCACGGCCACGCCGGGCGCGCGACACGTGGTGATCAACTCCACAGCGGGAGTGTCGGCTCCCAGGGGAATAACGACTGGCGCACAGCCGATCCCCAGGTGGAAGCTACAGAACGTAGTGGTGCCGGTAGAGGAGACGTCGTGACCTGCCCGTCGCTGTTGACCCGCCGCCCGGCGGTCGGCGACGCCGTGGACAGCGCCGTCACCTGGCTGCGCGCCGAGGACACGCTGGCCCAGTTCGCCCGGTTCGTCCTCGTCGGCGTCTCCACCACGCTGGTGTACGCGCTGCTGTTCAGCGTGCTGGAGCGACTGGGCTACCTGCCGGCGCACGTCGCGGCCACCGCGGTGTCGACGCTGCTGGCCAACGAGATGCACCGGCGGCTGACCTTCCACGCCGGCGAGCGGGTGCACTGGCTCACCGCCCAGCTCGAGGCCGGCGGCATCACGGTCATCGGCCTGCTGCTCACCAGCACCTCGCTCGGCGTCCTGAACTCGCTGGTCCCCGAGGCCAGCGTCGCCACCCAGGTCGCGCTCGTCGTCGCGGTGACCGGCCTGGTCGGGCTGATGCGGTTCATCGCCCTGCGCTGGTTGTTCCGCCCGCGGGCGACGACCGCCTGACGGTGTCGCCGCGTCGCGTTTGAGCGGCGCCGGAGTCGAGCACACCCCTCCTGGACGGTTGAACGCGCAACCAGAACGGAGGGCTCCGTGCCCAACATCGCTGTCGTCTACTACTCGTCGACCGGGAACACCCACCAGCTCGCCGCCGCCGTCGCCGACGGCGCCCGCGAGGCCGGGGCCGAGGTGCGCCTGCGCCGCGTGCGCGAGCTCGCGCCGCAGGAGGCGATCGACTCCAACCCGCTGTGGCGGGCGCACGTGGACACCACCGCCGGCGAGGTCGAGGAGGCCACCCCGGCGGACATGGAGTGGGCCGACGGGTACGCCCTCGGGACGCCCACCCGCTTCGGCACGCCCGCCGCCCAGATGAAGCAGTTCATCGACACCCTCGGCGGGCTGTGGTTCACCGGGAAGCTGGCCAACAAGGGCGCGACCGCCTTCACCAGCGCCCAGAACGTCCACGGCGGCAACGAGTCGACGATCCTCACGCTGTTCAACGTCTTCTCGCACTTCGGCGCCGTCATCGTGCCGCCCGGCTACACCGACCCGCTGTTGTTCGAGGCCGGCGGCAACCCCTACGGCGTCTCCAACGCCTCGGGCGGCAAGTCCGCCACCGCCAGCGAGGCCGAGCTGGCCGCCGCCCGCTACCAGGGCCGCCGGCTCGCCGAGGTGACCGCCAAGCTTGTCGCGTGACGGTCGCGTGACGGCGGCGTCGCCCCGGCCCACCGGGGCGGCGCCGGCCCCGGCCGCGGCTAGGTTGACGGGGGTGACCGAGCCGACCACCGCCAGGCGCGCGGGTCTGCGCGCGGTCGCCCGCGGGGCGGGCCGGTGGGCGGTCCGGCTGGCCGTCGTCCTGGCCGGCGCGTGGCTCGGCATCCTGCTGCTCGGCCGGGTGTCCGCCCCGATCGGCCCGTTCGACGCCACGGTGGCGTTCCGCCCGTTCGGCGGCGGTGCCGCCCTCGACATCCCCCCGCTCGGCGCGCTGCAGGTCGACGCGTACGACGGGCCGCTGCGGCTGGAGATCGAGCTCAGCCGGGTCGACGAGATCCGGGCGACGCAGCTGGCCACCGACCCCACGCGGCTGGACGGCGTCGTCGACCAGGTGAGCGCCGACCTGCGGGACGCCGTCGAGCGGGTGGCGTGGCTGACCGCGCTGGCCGCCGTCGGCGGCGCGACGGCGGCGTCCCTGCTGGTGCTGCGCCGCCGCCGGGAACCGCTGATCGCGCTGGGGGTGTCCACCGCCCTCGTCGCCGCGACCGGCGGCGTCGCCGCGGCCACCTGGCGCCCCGAGGCGCTGTCCCAGCCCACGTACACCGGGCTGCTGGTCAACGCCAACAGCCTGATCGGCAGCGCGCAGGACATCGTGGCCAGGTTCGACGCCTACCGCGCCTCGCTCGAGGACCTGGTCTCCAACGTGAGCACGCTGTACTCGACGCTGTCCACGCTGCCCCCGCCGGGCGGCGCCGACGACAGCGTGGCGCTGTTGCACGTCTCCGACCTGCACCTCAACCCCGCCGGCTTCGACCTCGTGCAGCAGGTGGCCGCCCAGTTCGACGTGGACGGCGTCCTCGACACCGGGGACATCACCGACTGGGGCAGCCAGCCGGAGAACGGCCTGATCAGCCGGGTCGGCACGCTCGGCGTCCCCTACGTCTTCATCCGCGGCAACCACGACTCCACGCTCACCGCCCAGCTGGTCGCCGCCCAGCCGAACGCGACCGTGCTGGACGACTCGGCCGTCACGGTCGCCGGGATCGAGGTCGTCGGGACCCCGGACCCCCGCTTCACGCCCGACCCGGGGACCGACGACGGCGCCGAGACGCTGGAGGCGAGCGGCGCGGGCCTCGCGGACCTCGTCCGGACGCTGCCGCAGCCACCGGCGATCGCGATGGTGCACGACCCCGAGCAGGCCCCGCCGCTGGACGGCGTCGTCCCGCTGGTGCTGGCCGGGCACACCCACGAGCGGGAGGTCACCCGGCTCGACGGGGGCACCCTGTTGATGGTCCAGGGCTCGACCGGCGGAGCGGGGCTGCGCGCCCTGCAGGGCGAGTTCCCCGAGCCGCTCACCTGCACGGTGCTCTACCTCGACCCGCGGACCGGCGCGCTGACCGCTTACGACGAGATCACCCTCGGCGGGCTGGGGCAGACGGAGGTGACCATCGAGCGCGAGGTCGTCCCCGCCGCACCCCCTGCCGTCGGGGACGGGGCCGGCGGGACCGGCCTCGACGGGGACGGCGGCCCGCGCGCTCCGGCACCGACACCCGCCCCGGTGCCGGCCTCCCCGACGGGGTGACCCGGCCGACCTACCCTCGGCTCATGTCCTCGACGACGTCGCGTGCCGCCCGGCTGGCTGCCGGGGCCCTCGCCGGTGGCCTCACGCTGCTGCCGCTGACCGCCTGCTCGTTCGGCTCGGACACCCTCTCCTGCAGCGCCAGCGAGTGCTCGGTGACCCTGACCGGCAGCGACGCCCAGGTCGAGATCCTCGGGACGACGCTGTCCTTCGGCGGCGTCCAGGACGGCCGGGCCACCCTCAGCGTGGGCAACGCCAGCGTGTCCTGCGCCCAGGGCGAGACCGTGACCGCCGGCCCCCTGTCGCTGACCTGCACCACCGTCGAGGCCGACTCCGTGGAGCTGACCGCCTCGCTGGGCTGAGCAGCCGACCCGCGCTCAGACGAGCCTGGCGTGTCCCGCTGCGGCCTCGTCCAGAGGCTCGCCGCGAGCCCCTGACGGCCCCCGTGCAGGGCCCGCCGCGAGCCTGCGAGCGGCGGGAGGGGTCCTTCACGAGGAGGACGGGGTCCTCCCTCAGCCGAGGTCGGCGACCTCGACGACCACGCGGGTGGGGTCCTCGAGCGCGTAGACGCGGAACGGCGCCTCGCCCGTCGTCCCGACGACCGCCACCGAGGTGCCCTCGAAGGTCGCGTCCCAGGCGACCTCGGTGACCGTCTGCGTGCCGTTGCCCGGCAACGGGTCCGGGCCGGCCCACTCCTCGACGCCGGTGTCGAACGGGTAGCCCGCGCCGGTGATCGTCACCTGCAGGACGGCCTCGCCCGCGACCTCGACCGGGTCGCCCGTGCCCTGCGAGTACGCCTGGTCGACGTAGCGGACGTCCCAGCCCGGCGTGCCGGTGCCGCCCAGCTCGAGGACGACCCGGTCGTAGCCGTCCTGCCGGCCGGTGCGGATCTCGCTCACGGTGACCTGGGCGTCGGCCGACGCCTCCCGCGTGACCGGCTGCGTGTCCCCCTCGAACGGGGGCGCGTCGGCGGTCGTCTCCGCTGCCTCGGCGGTGGTCGGCGCGGCGGGTGCGCTGCTCGGGGAGGACACCTCGCCCGTGCTGGCGGACGGCGACGTGGCGGGGTCGCCGCTGCCGCAGGCGGCCAGCAGCGCGACGGCGAGCAGGAGGGAGGGGCTGACGGCGGCGCGGCGGATCACCCGCTGAGGGTGACAGCCGGGCGCCGCTGCGCCCGCGACCGCGCCACCGTGTCGCGCTCCCCGGGTCCACCCGGCCGCTGGCCCGTTGCCGATCACGGGGTCGTCGCAGGCGACACGCCGCCCGAGGCGGCACCGGGCCCGTGATCGACAGCTGCCGGCCGGAGAGGCCGTCAGCGGGTCGTTCGGGAGGGCGTGGCGAGGGCCACGGGACCCCCGCGTCAGGGGCTCCCCGCGGAGCATGTAGAGTTCTCGCTGCCCCCGGCGAACACGAGCCCCCATCGTCTAGCGGTCCAGGACGCCGCCCTTTCAAGGCGGTAGCACGGGTTCGAACCCCGTTGGGGGCACGGCACCACCAGAAGTACCAGCAAGGCCCTGTAGCGCAGTTGGTTAGCGCGCCGCCCTGTCACGGCGGAGGTCGCGGGTTCGAGTCCCGTCAGGGTCGCTCTCCGGTGGAGACACCGGGAGGGGCAGGTAGCTCAGTCGGTACGAGCGCTCGCCTGAAAAGCGAGAGGTCGGCGGTTCGACCCCGCCCCTGCCCACACCATCCTCCTGCAGCCCCGCCGCTCCGGCCGGGCAGACTGCCGCGGTGACCCCGCTCCCCGCCACGCTCCGCACGGGCAGCAGGACCGTCGGCCTGCGCCGCGCGACGGCGGACGACGTCCCCGCCCTCGTGGCCCTGCTGACCGACGACCCGCTCGGCCGCGACCGGGAGTCCCCCGACCTCGGGCCCTACCGCCGGGCCTTCGCCGCCGTCGACGCCGACCCCGCCCAGCTGCTGCTCGCCGTGACGCACGGGCCGGACGTCGTCGGCACCGCCCAGCTCACCGAGATCCCCGGCCTCTCCCGCGGCGGGACGACGCGGCTGCAGGTCGAGGCGGTGCGGGTGCGGGCCGACCTGCGTGGGCAGGGCGTCGGCGCGGCGCTGTTGACCTGGGCCGTCGAGGAGGCCCGCCGGCGCGGCTGCGGACTGGTCCAGCTCACCACCGACACCCGCCGCGCGGAGGCGCACCGCTTCTACGAGCGGCTCGGGTTCACCGCCTCGCACGTCGGGTTCAAGCTGCAGCTCTGACCGGCCTCAGCGGGCGCGGTCGGCGACCACCTGGACGTACACCTGCGCGTGCACGGCCCGGACGGCGGCCCGCTGCTCGACCCGCCACCCCCGGTCGGCCGGCCGTGGCGCCGGCCGGGTGAGCGCCGCGGCGACGGCGGCGTCCAGGGAGACCGGGTCCAGGCCGCGCTCCTCGTCGTTGTCGTAGGGGACGACGTCGGACCACTGGTCGGCGAACCACCCGCAGCTGGGCGCCACCACCCGCGTGCCGACGTCGCGGCAGACCTCCAGCTCCCGCGAGTGGGTGCCGCAGGACTGGGGCAGGACGACGGCGTGCAGCTCCTGCAGCTGCGCGGCCCACGAGTCGACCTTCCGCGGCAGGAACTCCAGGCTGTCCCCGGCGGCGAATACCGGTGGCGGCTCCACGCCGTCGTCGAGGAACACCCGCAGCCGCCCACCGCCGTTGACGGCGCCGGACAGCGCGGCCCGGACCAGCAGCGCCGGGTCGGGCAGGGCGGGGCACGGCGCCGTGAGGGCCAGGCCGACCAGGCCGCGCTCGGCGCCCAGCCCGGGCACCGGCTCGGCGATCGAGGGGTGCGCCACGACGATCGCCGTCCGGCCGAACCGCGCGGCGATCTCGTCGGCCGCCCCGGGGGTCAGCGTGAGCACCACCTCGGCCGTCGCCAGCAACGCCTGCAGGTGGGCGTCGTGCCGGCGCCGGGTCGGCTGCTCGGGGTCCCGCAGCTGGTGCACGGTCAGCACCAGCGGGACGCCGGTGCGCCGGACCGTCTCCACCCAGCTGACCACCTCGTCCTCGGGCAGGTGCCCGTAGCCGGAGTGCAGGTGCACCACGTCGACGCCGTCCGCGTGGGCCGCGAGGTAGGCCGGGTCCAGCCACGGGCTGGGGTCCTGCCCCGGACCCACCCGGACGACCCCCTCCGGCAGGACGGCGTCGACGTAGGGGTCGGCGTACGGGATGGTCACCAGCCGGGTCCCGGCAGCTGCCGGGGGGTCGGCGTCGTTCACGCGGTGCTTCTCCTCCTGCCGCCGCGCACTGCGACGGGCAGGAGCGGGACCGAGACGGACGGGTACCGGTCGCACTACCCGCCGGCACTCCGCCCAACCGAGTGGTGACGGGGAGTACCCGAACGGGGGTCAGGCGAAGTCGGCCGGGGTGAACTCCCGGCGCTCGACGAGCACCAGCCAGTTGCCGGACACGTCGCGCATCACGGCCTCGACGCCGTAGGGACGCTCCGCCGGCTCCTGCAGGAAGGTCACGCCCTTGGCCGACAGCTCCTCGTACGTCCTCCGGCAGTCGTCGACCGCCAGACCCAGCCCACCCATGGAGCCCTTCTCCAGCTGGCCGCGGACGAAGGCGGCGGCGTCCTCGTCCAGCGGCGGACCGGGGGTCATCAGGGTGACCTCGAGCTCGGGCTGGCTGGGGTGGGCGATGGTGACCCAGCGGAACCCCTCGCCCATGGTGATGTCGG
Organism: Geodermatophilus siccatus; assembly: GCF_900103785.1. Taxonomy (GTDB): domain Bacteria; phylum Actinomycetota; class Actinomycetes; order Mycobacteriales; family Geodermatophilaceae; genus Geodermatophilus; species Geodermatophilus siccatus. The sequence goes on from NZ_FNHE01000020.1 coordinate 22,750, forward strand.
TGCGGGCCTCGAAGCCGAGGACGTCGACGTAGAACTCCTTGGCCCGGTCCTGGTCGAGGCAGTAGACGGTGACCAGCGAGATGTTGGTGATCATGGCGTCGACCCTATGGACGGCGACCGGTGCCGCGCTTCTCCCCGATTGCTCGACCCGGACCCGTCGTCCCGCCGAGGTCGACCACGCCGCGCATGAACAGGAAGCAGCCGGGCACGTGCGGCGCACCGCGGGCGGCCCAGCGGTCCCGGTAGGCGACCGGCGACTCCCCGGTCAGCGCCCGGAACCGGGTGGAGAAGGAGCCGAGGCTGGCGTAGCCCACGGCCGTGCAGACCTCGGTCACGGTCAGGTTGGCCGAGCGGAGCAGGTCCTGGGCCCGCTCGATCCGCCGCCGGGTGAGGTAGCGGATCGGCGTCTCCCCGAAGGCCGCTTCGAAGGAGCGGACGAAGTGGTACTTCGAGACCCCGGCCACCCGCGCCAGCCGGTCGAGGTCCAGGTCGTCGGCGAAGTGCCGGTCGACGTGGTCGCGCGCCCGGCGCAGGTGCACCGTCAGGTCGGGCGGGCGCCCGCGGGCCGCCGTCGCCGTCACGCGTCCCGGCCCTCTCGCGCGGCCGCGTAGGCGGGTGCGCGGAACCGGGCCATCGGCCCGTCCGGGACCAGGCCCGGCGGCGGGTGGCGGACGGCGTCGAAGCGGAGGTCGGGGTCGACCTCGGGCACCGGGGCGAGCAGCCGCAGCCGGGCGAACGGCTGCCAGTCCCCCGCCCCCCGCGCCGCGGCCAGCGTGAAGGCCAACCGGCCGCTGCGGGCTGCCGCGGCGACCGGCCCGGGCTCCGCGGTCACCGGCGCGGCCCCGGGCTCGGGCAGCGCCGCCAGGAACACCGGCCCGGCGGGAGTGCGGTAACCCATGATCGAGCAGTAGACCGCCGCGGCGTCCCACCGGGGCACCGGCACCCAGCGGGTGAGCCGGCCCCGTCCCGTCGTGGACAGGAGCAGGTCCACGGGGCCGTCCGGACCCGGGAGCCGGACGGCGAGGCCCAGCAGGTCCGGCAGCGGCGTGGGCAGCCCCGCACCGCGGGAGAGCCGGACCAGCGCCGCCTCGTGCCCGCCGCCGGCCAGCCAGGGCACGTCCCACCCAGCCGGTCCGCCCGTGCGCTCCAGCACGGCGTCGAGCACCGCGCCGCGCGGGTGCATCGGCTTGCCGCGGCGCCAGCGGGCGAGCGCCCCCAGCGGGACGGCGACGGCTCGGCCGGCGGTGCGGGGCAGGTCGGTCACGGGCGTCCTCCTGTGGTCGGGTGGGACCCCCCTACCCAGCGAGGCGGAGGAGCCCCGTACCCGGGATGGCGGGCCCGCGTCCAGCTGCGGCGATCCGCCTGGGGCGGGCGGGACGGGAGCGACGGGCTCGTCAGATCCTGTCCGAGTTCGCGTCGAACTCCGGTGGAGATCCGCCACGTGACACAGAAGGCTCGTCTGCCTACGTTGAGTACATGCTCACGACGCTCCTGGTGATCGCTGGTGTCCTCCTCGGACTCGTCGGCCTGCTCGCCCTGATCGTGAGCCTGAGCGCCCGCCCGGCCACCCGTCCCTCCGGCGGGTGGGTCGCCGACACCGGCCGCGGGCACCCCGACGTCTGGTCCGCGCCGGCGAACCCTGCGACCTCGGAGCTGCCCACCGCCCGCTGAGGGCCCCCCGTCCGCCGTCCCGGCGGCTGCGCACGGCGCGCCGCCGGGACGCGCCGTCGACCGCGCTCATCCGGGTGTTCCGGACCGTCGCCGTGCGGAATGATCCCGGCACGGCGTCGCGCTCCCCCGCACGCCGGGGGCACGAGCGGGGCGAGGCGACATGGCACCGTCACACAAGTCAGGCTCCTCCCAGCGACGGCTGCACGCGCTCGGCCGCCTGCTGCTGGCGCTCCCCCTGGCCGGCGCGCTGCTCGCCGCGCTGCTGGTCCCCTGGGTGGTCGGGCCGGGCCTGGTCGCCAGCTCCTCGGCGAGGCTGCTGGCCCCGCTGCCGGTCCAGCTGACCGACGCCACGCCGCCGGGCAACACCGTCGTCCTGGCCTCCGACGGGTCGGTGATCACCTACTTCTACCGGAACAACCGGACGCCGGTCGGCGCGGACCAGATCGCCGACGTCATGGAGCAGGCGCTGGTCGACATCGAGGACGAGCGCTTCTACGAGCACAACGGCCTGGACGTGCAGGGCACGCTGCGGGCCCTGGCGCGCAACGTGAGCTCCGGCGACGTCGAGGAGGGCGGCTCGACGATCACCCAGCAGCTGGTCAAGCAGACGCTGCTGCAGACCGCCGCGACCCCCGAGGAGCGACAGGCGGCCACCGAGCAGACGCTGGGCCGCAAGCTGCGCGAGGCGCGGCTGGCCCTGGCGCTGGAGGAGACCTACCCCAAGGAGGAGATCCTCACCCGGTACCTGAACACCGTGTACTTCGGCGAGGGCGCCTACGGCGTGCAGGCCGCGGCCCAGGCCTACTTCAGCGTCGACGCCGCCGACCTCACCCTCCCGCAGGCGGCGATGCTGGCCGGCCTGGTGCAGACGCCGACCTCCGACAGCCCGCTGGTCGACCCGGAGAAGGCACGGGAGCGGCGCAACGTGGTGCTGGAGCGGATGCACGCCCAGGGCCACATCAGCGACACGCAGCTGGCCGAGGTCTCAGCCGCGCCGGTGGAGGCCGATCCGGCACCGCTCCCGCCCAACGGCTGCGCCGGCGCAGGCGTCCTCGGCGGCTTCTTCTGCGACCTGCTGCAGGACCACCTCACCGGCACCCTGGGGATGACCCAGGAGCAGCTCGAGGACGGCGGCCTGACCATCCGCACGACGATGCGCGCCGACCTGCAGCGCTCCGCCGACGCCGCCGTGCTGGCGACGCAGCCGATGGGCGACCCGGTGGCGGCGATGTTCACCGCGGTCGAGCCGGGCACGGGCAACGTGCTCGCGATGAGCGCGAACCGGGTCTTCGGCTTCGACGCCGAGGACCCGGCCCAGTCGTCGGTGAACCTCAACGTGGTCGCCAGCAAGGGCTCCGGCTCCACGTACAAGGTCTTCGTGGCCACCGCGGCCCTGGAGCGCGGCCTGCCGCCCTCGCACACGATCACCACGAGCGACCCGTACACCTCCCGCGTGTACCGCAACGGCCTGGAGCCCTACACGGTCAGCAACGTCGAGGGGACGTTCCCGCCGACGCTGACCATGTACGAGGCGCTGGTCCGTTCCTCCAACACCTACTTCGTGGCCCTGGAGGACGACCTGGGCAGCGTGGAGGGGCCGGTGCGGGCGGCGCAGCGGCTGGGCCTGACCTCGCTCGACCCGGTGGCCGACCAGGTGATCGCCCAGAACCGCGGCTCGTTCACCCTCGGCCCCGAGGCGACCAGCCCGCTCGCCCTGGCCAGTGCCTACTCGACGCTCGCCGCCAACGGCACCCGGTGCACCCCGGTCCCGGTCGTGGAGGTGCTCGGCCGGGACGGGCGGCCGCTGACCCGCGAGGACGGCAGCCCGCTGGGCACCGGCGCCTCCTGCACGCCGGAGGTGGTGTCGCCGCAGATCGCCACGACGGTGAACCAGATGATGGTCGGCGGCTCCTCGCTGCCCTACGGCACGGGACGGCGGGCCGCGATCCCCGGCCACCAGATCGCCACCAAGACCGGCACCGCCCAGGACCGGGCGTCGGTGTCGTTCGTCGGCTCCACGCCGCGGTACACCGCCAGCGTCATGCTGTTCAACCCGACGGCGAACGTGGACGTCGGCGGGTTCGGCGGCAGCCGCGGCGGCCAGATCTGGCACGACGCTTTCCTGCCGGTGCTGTCGGGCGAGGCACCGGAGTTCTTCCCGCCGCCGGGCATCCCGCTCCCGGCGCTGCCCGGCGGGTGAGGGTCAGCCCTCGATCACCAGCTCCGCGGCGCGCTCGCCGATGGCCACTGCCGTCGCCGCCGGCCCGCGCGAGGTCACCGTGGGCATGACCGAGGTGTCGACCACCCGCAGCCCCTCGACCCCGCGGACCCGCAGGTGCTGGTCGACCACGGCGCCGGGATCGGAGTCCGGGCCCATCCGCGCCGTCCCGGCCAGGTGGACGGCGGTGGCCAGCGATCGGCGGATCCAGCGGTCCAGTTCGCGGTCGGAGGCCAGGACGTCGTCGGGCAGCCCGGTCCGCTCCGCGACCAGCGGGGCCATCGCCGCCGTCCGCAGCAGCTCGGCCGCCAGCCGCACGCCCTGCCGCATCCGCCGGCGGTCGGAGTCGGTGGACAGGTACCGGTACTCCAGCCGCGGCTGCACGCCCGGGTCGGGACTGGTCAGGGCGAGCCGGCCGCGGCTGTCCTCCCGCTGCAGCGCGACGCCGAGGAACAGGTCGTCGCGGCGCCGGGCGGTGTCGAGCAGCCGGTGCAGCGAGGCGCCGCGCAGCGCCCTCAGCGTGGCCCCCGGCCGGCGCAGCACCCGGGCCGCACCCGCCGACGTGCGGGGCGCCATGACCCGGCTGAACGGCTTGAGCCAGGGCAGCACCTCGAGGTCGCCGGGCACCGCCGCGCCGTCGGAGGTGGCGTTGAGGACGCCGTGCAGCGGGTGCAGGTCGCGCGGCATCGGCAGCCGCCGGGCCGGCCGCCAGGTGACGTAGACGTCGGGGTGGTCGGTGTAGTCCGCGCCCACGCCGGGGACGTCGGCCACCACGTCGAGGCCCAGGGCGCGCAGGTCGTCGGCCGGGCCGATGCCGGAGAGCAGCAGCAGCTGCGGCGACCCGACGGCGCCGGCCGCCAGCACCACCTCGCCGGCCCGCACCACGCCGTCCGCCGTCTCGACCCCCACCGCGCGGCCGCCCTCGACGACCACCCGGCGCACGGGCACGCCGCCGCGCACGGTCAGCCCGGGGTGCCCGCGGCGCGGGGAGAGGTAGGCCATGGCGGTGTTCACCCGCACGCCGTCGGCCACGTTGAGCGGCACCGGCCCCCAGCCGGGCGGCCCGTCGGTGTTCTTGTCCGGCTCGTCGGGGGCGCCGAGCTCCGCGGCCGCCGCCCCGAGCGCGTCGGCGAGCGGGTGCCCGTCCGGAGCCCGCCGGACCGGCACCGGCCCGTCGGCGCCGTGGCCGGGCCGGTCGCCGTACTCGCGGTCGGCCTCCAGCCGCACGAACGAGGGCAGGACGGCGTCGTAGGACCACAGGTGGTTGCCCGCGGCGGCCCAGCCGTCGAGGTCGGCGCGGGTGCCGCGGACGAAGTAGCCGCCGTTGAGGGCGCTGGACCCGCCGGCCACCCGCCCGCGCGGCACCGGGAAGGTCACCTCCTCGGTCAGCACCCCGGTGAGGTCCCAGTTCGCCGGGTGCCCGGGGACGGCCGCGGCCATCCGGGCGGCGTCGCGCAGGTCGGCCGGGAACTCCACGTGGTCCGCGCCGGCCTCCAGGACCAGCACCCGCCGTCCGGCGTCGGCCAGCCGCGCCGCGAGCGGGGCGCCGGACGTGCCGGCCCCCACCACGACGACGTCCCACTGCGCGGCTCGCCACCCACCCCTCACAGCCCGAGGACCTCCGGCAGGTCCAGCCGGCGCACCTTGCCGGTCGAGGTACGCGGCAGCTCACCGACCGGGTGCAGGCTCTTGGGCCGCTTGGCGGGGGCCAGCCGCTCGCGGGCCCACCCGGCCAGCTCGGCCGGGTCGGCGTCGCCCACGTAGGCGGCGACCACCCGCTGGCCCCACTCCGCGTCGGGCACGCCCACGACCGCGCTCTCCACGACGCCCGGGTGCGCGTCGAGCACCGCCTCGACCTCGGCCGGGTAGACGTTCACGCCGCCGGAGATCACCAGGTCCTCGCGGCGGCCGTCGAGCCAGACGGTGCCGTCGTCGTCCACCCGGCCCAGGTCGCCGACCGTGACCCGGTCCCCGCGCCAGGCCGCGGCGGTCTTCTCCGGCGCCCGCCAGTACTCGAAGCGCGCCCAGCGCGGCACGGCGCACCACAGCTGGCCGCGCTCGTCGGTCTCCAGCCGCCGTCCCGGGCGGGCCCGGCCCACGCTGCCCGGGTGCGCCAGCCAGTCCTCCGGCGAGCAGACGGTGAACTGCGCCTCGGTGGAGCCGTAGAACTCCCACACGCTGCCCTCGGGCGCCGCGGCGAGCACCGCCCGCTTCACCGGCGCCGGGCAGGGCGCGCCGGCGTGCACGAGGCGGCGGAAGGACGACCAGTCGACGGGGTGGGCGGGGGACGAGACGGCCAGCAGCCGCTGCAGGTGGGTGGGCACGCAGAAGGTGGTGGTCGGCCGCAGCGTGGTGATCGCCTCCGCCGCCCGGCCGACGTCGAACGGGCCGGGCAGCAGCACCTCGCCGCCGGCCAGCAGCGTGGAGACGGCGAAGCGCAGCGGCGCGGAGTGGTGCAGCGGGGAGAGCAGCAGGTACCGGTCGGCCGGGCCGAGGCCCCAGAGGTCGATCTCCTCGGCGGCCAGCGCGCGGGCGTCGTCCTCGGCCAGGACGCCGGACCACACGCCCTTGCGGCGGCCGGTGGTGCCGGAGGTGTAGTGCATCGGCCGGGCCAGCGGGACGTCGGCGAGCTCGCCCTCGTCGTCCTCGGCGAGCAGCCGCTCGGGCTCGGCGCCGACGTCCAGCCCGGGGTCGGCGTCCTCGGCCAGCGCGGCCCGCTCGGCCGCGGGCAGCGCGGGGTCGAGGACCACGGGGACGACGCCGGAGCGCAGCGCGCCCAGCACGACGGCGAGCAGCGCCGGCGAGGCCGCCGCGGACACCAGCAGCCGGTCGCCCGGACCCAGCCCGGCCGCCCGCAGCGCCGCCGCGGCGCGCCGCTGGTCGCGCTCGCTGTCGGCCGCCCGGACGACCGGCACGCTCACGGCAACCGCACCCGGTCGCCGTCGAGCACCACGTGACCCTCAGCGGCCAGCTTGGCCAGCGTCGCGCGCGTCGACTGGGCCGCCGCCGGCCACACCTCCCGCGGCACCTCGGCGTAGACGTCGGCGACCAGCTCGTCGACCGTCCCGGCACCCCGCACCATCGCCGCGAGCAGCTGCTGCTCCCGGAACACCCGGTGGGCCAGGTAGAAGTCCAGCACCGCGCCCGGGTCCTCGGTCAGCTCCGGCCCGTGCCCGCAGTACAGCGCGCTCGGGCCGAGGTCGTGCACCCGGCGCAGCGAGGCCAGGTAGGCCAGCACGTCGCCCTCCGGGTGGGTCACCACCGACGTCCCGCGGCCCAGCACGTGGTCGCCGACGAGGACCGCGCCGGACTCCAGCCGGAAGGCCAGGTGGTCGGCGGTGTGCCCGGGTGTGGGGACGACGCCGAGCGTCGTCCCGGCCAGCGCCAGGCGCTCCCCCGGCTCCAGCACCCGGCCGTCGGGCCCGGCGACGCGGGCGTCGGCGGCCGCCACCTGCGCGCCGAGCCGGGCGCCCCACGGCAGCGCCGCCTCCGCGTGGTCGCCGTGGTGGTGGGTGACCAGGACGGCGACGCAGCGGGCGTCCCGCGCGGCCAGCGCCACCTCGACCGCGGCCAGGTGCGCCGGGTCGTCGGGCCCCGGGTCGACCAGCACGGCCTGCCCGCTGCCCGGGGCACCGACCAGGTAGGTGTTGGTGCCGTCCAGCGTCATCGGCGACGGGTTGGGCGCCAGCACCCGGGTGACCAGCGGCTCGAGGTCCGCCGTCCGCGGCATCGCCCCCGGGGCGGGGAGGTCCCAGGTGGCGCGGGGGTCGACCGGGGTTCTCACGTCGGGCACGGTAGCCGCGCCCGGGCACCCCGGCGCACGCGGAACTACCGTCGGGCCCATGCGCTCCCCCGCCCCGCTGCTCCGCTCGGCCCTCGCCGGTGCCGCCGCCGTCGTCCTGCTCACCGCCTGCGGCGGGTCGGGGGACGACGAGCCGGCCGCCGCGCCGAGCACCTCGGCCCCGGCGACCTCGGCGTCCGCACCCTCGAGCGGCACGGCGGCACCCGACCCGGCCGCCGAGCAGTTCTGCGGGGACATGACCAGCGCCTTCACCGAGGTGCAGGGCAGCCTCGCGGCGGCCACCCCCGAGGACGTCGCGACCCGGCTGCCGGAGGCCGTCACGCGGCTGGATCAGGTGCAGGCCCCCGCCGAGATCGCCGACGACTGGGCCGCGCTGCTCGACGGGCTGCGCCGGCTCTCCGACACCGTCGGCACGCTGGACCTGGGCACCCCGGAGGGCCAGCAGGCCTACGCCGACGCGTCGACCCGGATCGGCCAGGAGATCGGCCCGGCGGAGACGGCGCTCAGCGACTACGTCGCCGCCAACTGCACCCCGACCTCGGCGTCGCCCACCGGCTGAACGCGGCCCAACGCGTCAGCGGCCCCGTCGGCCCCGTGCAGGGTCCCGCCGCGAGCGTGCGAGTGGCGGGGGGCAGGGGGTCCTTGCTCAGCAGCCGCTGATGGACACGCCGCGGCCGCGCAGCCACGGCACCGGGTCGACCTGGCCGCCGTACATGGCGCCGGAGGGGTGCACCTCGAAGTGCAGGTGCGGGCCGGTGGACTGGCCGCGGTTGCCGACCTCCGCGATGAGCTCGCCGGCCACCACCCGCTCGCCGGCGCGGACGAAGTACTGGTTGACGTGGCCGTACACGGTGACCGCGCCGTCGTCGCCGCGGATGTAGACCGCGTAGCCGAAGCCGGTGGCCGTGCCGGCCCGCGCGACGACGCCGGAGTGGGCCGCGTAGATGGGCGTCCCGATGGGTGCGGCGATGTCCACGCCGCCGTGCAGGGCGCCCCAGCGCGAGCCGAAGCAGCTGGAGGTGCGGCCGGAGGTCGGCTTGACGTAGGGGCCGGAGCCGCCCGAGCTGGCCGCGGCGCTGCTCCCGGACCCGGAGCCCTGGCTGCGGGCGGCGGCGCGGGCCGCGGCGGCCGCGGCGGCGGCTTCCTCCTCGGCGCGGCGGGCGGCTGCTGCGGCGGCGGCCTCCTCAGCCGCCTTCTGCTCCTGCCAGGCCTGGTAGGCGTCGCGGGCGCCCTGCAGGCGCAGCAGCTCGACCTCGGCGGCCTGCAGCTGCTGCTCGTAGGCGGCCTTCTGCGCGGTGACCTGGTCGTAGGCGGCGCGCTGGGCGGCCAGCTGCTGGTCGGCGGTGGCCTTCGCGGCGGCCGCGGCGGCCTCGGCCTCGGCCGTCTTGTCGCGGGCGGCGCGGGCCGCGGAGTCGGCGTTGGCCTGCTGCACGCGGGCCACCTCGAGCTGGCCGAGGACGTCGAGGTGGTTGGCGGAGACGTAGTCGAGCATCGCGGCCCGCTCGATCAGGTCGGCGGGCCCCTCCGCGTCGAGCAGGGCCGCGGCGGTGGAGAGGGTGTTGCCGCTCATGTAGCTGTCCCGCGAGAACCCGGCGATGCGCGCCATGGCGGCATCGACGGCCTCGGTGGCGGCCTGCAGCTCCGCCGCCGTCCGCTCGGCCTCGGCCTGCGCCTCCAGGAGGGCCTCCTCGGCGGCGAGGTAGGCGGCACCGGCGGCCTCGGCCTGGACGGCGTAGCCCTCGAGCTGGGACTGGGCCTGGGCGACCAGGGCGCTGATCCGGCCGACCTCGGCGGCAGCGGCGTCCTGCGCCGACTGCGCCTGCCCGATCTGCTCGTCGGACGGGTTGGGCGGCGGCGGCGTGGGGGCGGCGCCGGCGGGGGCGGCCGCGGTCAGCACCACCGTGCCGGCCACCACGCCGACCAGCAGGCTGCGCACGATCCCGGCGCGCGAGCGGTGCGCCGGGACGGCGGCGGTCCCGGACGTGCGCTGGCGAGGACGGCTGTGCGGCATGTCGCTCCCTGGAGAAGAGGGGTGCGTCGGGGGGCGGCCGCAGCGTGACAGCGTCACACCGGTCTCGGAAGTCTCCACGCGGCACGGCCGTCACACCGGGCACACGGGACACCTGCCCCACTCCTGTCACATCTGTTCTCGTCACCCGGACGGGTGAGCTTGAGGGCTGGGCGTGACCTTTCTCGTCCCGCGGCCGCTCGAGCCCGGTCGTGCGCCCCCCCGAACTCGGCGCCGCCGCCCACCAGCCCGGTCGGCTCCGCCCCGCTGACCTCGTCCTTCGCGGTGCCGCCCCGGCCGCGGCCGCGGCCGGGCAGGAGGAGACGGTCGCCGACCGGGTGGGCGCCCGAGCGGGTCGTGCGTGACCAAGACCACGCCCACGCCGTGGAGGGTCGCGGCTCCCCGCTCCCTGGCCGGCCGTGCCGGGCCCCGGTCGGGCGGGCGACGCCGTCCTAGGCTCGCCCCGTGGACGTACTCGGCTCCGGTCACGAACAGGTGGTCTTCTGCTCCGACCCGGCCTCCGGGCTGCGGGCGGTCATCGCGATCCACTCCACGGCGCTGGGGCCGGCGCTCGGCGGGACCCGCTTCCACCCCTACGCCGACGAGGACGCCGCGGTCGCCGACGCCCTGGCGCTGTCGCGGGCGATGACCTACAAGAACAGCCTGGCCGGCCTGGACCTCGGCGGCGGCAAGGCCGTCATCATCGGCGACCCGCACACCGACAAGACCGAGGCGCTGCTGCGCGCCTACGGCCGGTTCGTGGAGTCGCTGGGCGGGCGCTACCTGACCGCCTGCGACGTGGGCACCTACAACGCCGACCTCGACGTCGTGGCCCGGGAGACCCGGTTCGCGCACGGCCGCTCGCTGGCCTACGGCGGCTGCGGGGACTCCTCGGTGCTGACCGCGTACGGCGTCTTCCAGGGCATGCGGGCGGCCGCCCAGCACCGCTGGGGCAAGCCGTCGCTGGCCGGGCGCACCGTCGGGGTGGCCGGCGTCGGCAAGGTCGGCAGCTGGCTGGTCGACCGGCTGGTGGAGGACGGCGCCGACGTCGTGGTCACCGACGTCGACGCCGGCGCGGTCGAGCGGGTGCTGGCCCGCCACCCCGCGGTCGACGCCGTCGCCGACACCGCGACCCTGGTGCGGACGCCGACCGACGTCTACGCCCCCTGCGCGCTCGGCCGCGCCCTGGACGACGGGACGGTCGCGGTGCTCGAGGCCGAGATCGTCTGCGGTGGGGCCAACAACCAGCTCGCGCACGAGGGGATCGCCGCCGAGCTCATGCGCCGCGGGATCCTCTACGCGCCGGACTACCTGGTGAACGCCGGCGGGGTGATCCAGGTCGAGGACGAGCGGCACGGGTTCTCCTTCGCCCGCGCCGAGGCCCGCGCCGCCGGCATCTTCGACGTCGCGCTGCGGGTGTTCCGGGCCGCCGACGCGGACGGCGTCTCTCCCGCCGTGGCCGCCGACCGCCTCGCCGAGGAGCGCATCGCGTCGGTCGGCCGGCTGGCCACCATCCGCCTCCCGCGCTGAGGGAGCCGGGGTCGTTCGCCTCTCGCCCGCCGCCGGGCCGGCCCGGACACTGCCCCGTGCAGGGACCGACGGAGCAGCCGAGGAGGTCGGGATGGGACGGGCACGCGAGACCATGGACCACATCACCGAGGCCATCGTGGCGGGGGACCGCGATGCCCTCCGGCAGCTGTACGCGGACGACGCCGTCGGCGAGGCACCCGACGCCGGCCGGCTCGACGGCGCGGACGCGATCGTCGAGTACGTGATGTCGCTCCGCCGGGCCCTCCCGGACCTGTCCTGGGAGGCCAGGGCGACCTTCGAGGACGCCGACAGCGCGTTGGACGAGGGCTGGATCGTCGGCACCCACACCGAGACGCTCAGCTCCCCCGAGGGCGACGTGCCGCCCACCGGCAGGCCCCTCCGGCTGCGGGAGTGCGACGTCATCACGGTCCGGGACGGCCGGGCCGTGTCCCACCGCTTCTACTACGACCGGCTGGACCTCGCGTCCCAGCTGGGCCTGACGGAGTCCGGCACGGCCGCCGTCCCCGCACCCCGGGCCGGTGCCGAGCAGGCGTCGGAGACCGTGATCCCGTGATCCCCGCCCGTCGTACGGCGTGGGCTGGCACCGGCCGGGGGCCCCGGTCGGGCGACAGCAGGGGGAGACCCGTGCCGGTCGCCGATCCGTGTCGTAAGCTCGGTCGAGACAGAGACACTCAGTCGGGGTCGCCACGCGGGCCGTCCAGCCCGGAGCTGGGCTCCCGTACTCCGTAACGAGGGGGTCGAGCCGATGGGGCGCGGCCGAGCGAAGGCCAAGCAGACACGCGTGGCCCGTGAGCTCAAGTACAGCTCACCGAACACCGACCTCTCCGCGCTGCAGCGCGAGCTGGCCGGTTCACCGACGTCGTCGTACGCCGCGCCGTCCCGGGCGGGCAGCGACGACGACGAGGACGGCGAGTACACCGACCGCTGGGCGGACGACGACACGGACGACGACTGGGCCGCCAGTCGCTGACCGGCGTCCGACCGGCGCAGGCTGATCCGACGACACCGCCGCTCCCACCGGGAGCTGCGGTGTCGTCGTGCGCCCGGCCCCCTGCAGGGTCCCGCCGCGAGCGTGCGAGCGGTGGGGGGCAGGGGGTCCTTCCTCAGCGGTAGTCGCCGACCAGGCGCGCCGCGTCCCCGCCGGTGCGGGCACCCACGGTGCCGGCGACCCAGGCGGGCACCCCGCGCTCCGCCAGGACGGCCACGACGTCGTCCGCGACGTCCGGGGCGACCGCGGCGACCATGCCGACGCCGCAGTTGAACGCCCGCTCGGACTCCGCCCGCGGCACACCGTGCTCCTCGAGCAGCGACACGGCGGCCGGCAGCGCCCAGGTGCCGCGGTCCAGCACGGCCTCCAGACCGTCCGGGACCACCCGGGCGGTGTTGCCGGCCAGCCCGCCACCGGTGATGTGCGCGTAGGCGTGCACGCCGTCGACGCCGAAGCGCTGCACCAGCGCCAGGCAGTCCAGCGCGTAGATGCGGGTCGGCTCGAGCAGCACCTCGCCCAGCGGGCGGTCCAACCCGGCAGGCGTGGCGGCCAGGTCCAGCCCGGCGGCGGCGACCACCCGGCGCACCAGCGAGTAGCCGTTGGAGTGGAAGCCGGACGACGCCATCGCGACCACCGCGTCGCCCTCCCGGACCCGCTCGGGCCCCAGCACCGCGTCGGCCTCCACGACCCCCACGGCCGTGGCGGCCAGGTCGTAGTCGTCGGGGGCCATCAGGTCACCGTGCTCGGCGGTCTCCCCACCGACCAGCGCGGCCCCGGCCAGCCGGCAGCCGGTCGCGATGCCGGTGACGATCGCGGCGATCCGCTCCGGCACGACCCGCCCGCAGGCGACGTAGTCCTGCAGGAACAGCGGCTCGGCGCCGCAGGCGACCAGGTCGTCGACGACCATCGCGACCAGGTCGATGCCGACGGTGTCGTGCCGGTCCAGCTGCCGGGCGAGCGCGATCTTGGTGCCGACGCCGTCGGTGGAGGAGGCCAGCAGCGGCCTGCGGTACCTCGCCGTGTCCAGTGCGAACAGCCCGGCGAAACCGCCGAGGCCGCCGACGACCTCGGGGCGGTTGGTGCCCTCCACCGCCGTCCGCATGAGGGCGACGGCCCGCTCGCCGGCGTCGATGTCGACGCCCGAGGCGGCGTAGGTGAACTCGGACCCGGTGTCGCTCACGGGCGGGTCAGGGCGTCGTCCGCACCACCGGGCACGGCGGCGCTGCCGGCCTGCTGGCCGGTCCACCCGGTCACCGCACGGTCCTGGTCGACCCGGCGGCCGATGCCCTCGAGCAGGTGCTTGCCGAGCAGCTCGCTCTCCGCCAGCGGGATCGGGTACTCGCCGGTGAAGCAGGCCGTGCACAGCCGGTTGACCGGCTGCTCGGTGGCCGCGATGAGCCCCTGCTCGGACACGTAGCCCAGCGAGTCGGCGTTGATCGAGGCGCGCACGCCGTCGACGTCGAGGCCGTTGGCGATCAGCTCGGCCCGGCTGGCGAAGTCGATGCCGTAGAAGCACGGCCACTTCACCGGCGGCGAGGAGATCCGCACGTGCACCTCGACCGCGCCGGCCTCGCGCAGCATGCGGATCAGCGCGCGCTGGGTGTTGCCGCGCACGATCGAGTCGTCGACGACGACCAGCCGCTTGCCGCGGATGACGTCGCGCAGCGGGTTGAGCTTGAGCCGGATGCCCAGCTGCCGGATGGTCTGGCTGGGCTGGATGAAGGTGCGCCCGACGTAGGAGTTCTTGACCAGGCCGATGCCGTAGGGGATGCCGGAGGCCTCGGCGTAGCCGACGGCGGCCGGGGTGCCCGACTCCGGCACGGAGATGACCAGGTCGGCGTCGGCCGGGTGCTCCTTGGCCAGCCGGCGGCCGATCTCGACGCGGGCGGCGTGCACGCCGCGGCCGCTGATCGTCGTGTCCGGCCGGGCGAGGTACACGTACTCGAAGACGCAGCCCTTGGGCTCGGCCGGGGCGAAGTGCTGGCTGCGCAGGCCGTCCTCGTCGATGGCGATCAGCTCGCCGGGCTCCACCTCGCGGACGACGGAGGCGCCGACGATGTCGAGCGCCGCGGTCTCGCTGGCGACCACCCAGCCGCGCTCCAGCCGGCCGAGCACCAGCGGTCGCACGCCCTGCTGGTCGCGGGCGGCGTAGAGGGTGTTCTCGTCCATGAAGGTGAAGCTGAAGGCGCCGCGCAACTGGGGCAGCACCTCCATCGCGGCGGCCTCGACCGAGAGGTCCTGGCGGGCGGCGATCAGCGCGGTGACCAGGTCGGAGTCGGTGGTGGAGGTGAAGGCGCCCGGCACACCGGCGTCGGCGGCGCGGCCGGCCAGCTCGGCGGTGTTCACCAGGTTCCCGTTGTGGCACAGCGCCAGCCCGGTGCCGGCGTCCGTCGTCCGGAAGGTGGGCTGGGCGTTCTCCCACGTGGAGGCACCCGTCGTCGAGTACCGGGTGTGCCCGACGGCGAGGTGGCCGCGCAGACTGCCCAGGGTGGCCTCGTCGAAGACCTGGCTGACCAGCCCCAGGTCCTTGTAGACGACGACCGAGGCGCCGTCGGAGACGGCGATCCCCGCCGCCTCCTGGCCGCGGTGCTGCAGGGCGTAGAGACCGAAGTAGGTCAGCTTGGCGACCTCCTCCCCCGGCGCCCAGACACCGAAGACGCCGCACGCGTCCTGGGGTCCGGGGGAATGGGGGTCGAGGTCGTGCGTCAGCCGTCCGTCACCGCGAGGCACTCATCGAGGGTACCGGCGCAGGCCGACGGGGACCGTCGGGGCAGGGTGGCACTGGCCACCCCGCCCGGACGCCTGCGGCCCCCTCCAGGGCACCGCAGGCCCCGTCCCGGGTCCCGCCGCGAGCGTGCGAGGGGTGGGGAGGAGGGGTCCTCCTCTAGTGGATGTGGCCGATCTCGGCCGAGATGGTCGTGTCGTCGCCGTGGCCGGTCCTCACCACCGTGTCGCCGTGCAGGGACATCAGCCGCGACCGGATCGAGTTCAGGATCGTCGGCTTGTCGCTGTACGAGCGCCCCGTCGCGCCGGGGCCGCCGTGGAACAGGGTGTCGCCGGTGAAGACGGTGGACAGGTCCGGCGCGTGCAGGCAGGTGCTGCCCGGCGAGTGGCCCGGCGTGTGCAACGCGGTCAGCGTCGTACCGGCCACGGTGAACCGGGTGCCCTCGACCAGGTCCTCGTCCGGGGCCGTGTCGGGGTGCACGACGTCCCACAGCATCCGGTCCTGGGGGTTGAACCAGATCGGCGCCCCGGTGGCCTCGCGCAGCGCCACGGCGGCGGTGATGTGGTCGTTGTGCCCGTGGGTGAGCACGATCGCGGTCACCCGCCGGCCGCCGATCGCGTCCAGGATCGGGGCGGCGTCGTGGGGTGCGTCGATGACGAGGACCTCGTCGTCGTCGCCGACCAGCCACACGTTGTTGTCGACGTCGAAGTCCTGCCCGTCGAGGCTGAACACGCCGGAGACGACGGCCTTGTCGATGCGGGCGGTCACGTGTCCTCCTCGCCGGCGATCCGCCGTGCTCGTTCCCCGCGGTACGGCGCTCATCGGTGGGCTCGCGAGCTCGGTCACTTGTCCAGCACCACGACCGAGCGCAGCACCTCGCCGCGGCGCAGGTTGTCGAAGGCCTCCTCGACGTCGTCGAGGCCGATGGCCTCGGTGACGAAGTCGTCCAGCGGGAAGCGGCCCTGCCGGTACAGGTCGGCCAGCATCGGGAAGTCCCGGGAGGGCAGGCAGTCGCCGTACCAGGACGACTTGATCGCCCCGCCCCGGCCGAACACCTCGATCAGCGGCAGGGTGATCTGCATGTCCGGGGCCGGGACGCCGACCAGCACCACCCGCCCGGCCAGGTCCCGGGCGTAGAAGGCCTGCTCGAACACCGCCGGGTGCCCCACCGCGTCGATCGCCACGTCCACCCCGAACCCGCCCGTGGCCGCCCTGATCGCCGCCACCGCGTCGGTGGACCGGGAGTTGACCGTGTGGGTGGCGCCGAACTGCCGCGCCCACGCCAGCTTCCGGTCGTCCACGTCCACGGCGACGATCGTGGTCGCCCCGGCCAGCCGGGCGCCGGCGATCGCGGCGTCGCCCACGCCGCCGCAGCCGAACACCGCCACGGACTCGCCGCGGCGCACGCCGCCGGTGTTGATCGCCGCGCCCACCCCGGCCATCACCCCGCAGCCCAGCAGCCCGGCGGCGGTGGCCGGGGTGGCCGGGTCCACCTTGGTGCACTGCCCGGAGTGCACCAGCGTCTTCTCGGCGAACGCGCCGATGCCCAGCGCCGCGGACAGCGCGGTGCCGTCGGTGAGGGTCATCTGCTGGGCGGCGTTGTGGGTGTTGAAGCAGTACTGCAGCTCGCCCCGGGCGCACGCCCGGCACTGCCCGCACACCGCCCGCCAGTTGAGGACCACGAAGTCCCCGACGGCGACGTTGGTCACGCCCTCCCCGACCGCGGCCACCACCCCGGCGGCCTCGTGGCCGAGCAGGAAGGGGTACTCGTCGGTGATGTTGCCCTCGCGGTAGTGCAGGTCGGTGGCGCACACCCCGCACGCCTGGACGTCGACCACCGCCTCTCCGGGGCCGGGGTCGGGGACGACGATCGTCTCGACCGTGACCGGGGCTCCCTTGCTGCGGGCGACGACGCCCCTCACCTCGTAGGCCATGGCGG
>NZ_FNHE01000022.1 GCF_900103785.1 Geodermatophilus siccatus
GGTCCCACCACGGACAACGCGATGACCCGCTCGGAGGAGCGGCTGAACGTGGGCACCCGCACCGAGGAGGTCGGCCGGGCCCGGCTGCGCAAGTACGTGGTCACCGAGAACGTGACCGAGACCGTGCCGGTCTCCCGCGAGGAGGTGCGGGTCGAGCGCGAGCCGATCACCGACGCCAACGTCGGGCAGGCGCTGGACGGCCCGGCGATCTCCGAGGAGGAGCACGAGGTCACCCTGCACGCCGAGCGTCCGGTGGTGGAGAAGGAGGCCGTGCCGGTCGAGCGGGTGCGCCTGGACAAGGAGACCGTCAGCGACTCCGAGCGGGTGTCGGCCGACGTCCGCAAGGAGGAGGTCGAGGTCGACGGCGGCACCGGCGTGACCGGCGGCACCACCGGTGGCGACGACCGCAGCTTCACCCAGAAGGCCAAGGACGCCCTCGACCGCGACAACGACGGCCGCATCGGCCGCTGACCGCACGAACACACGACGAGGCCCCGCCGGCGCGATGCGCGCCGACGGGGCCTCGTCGTGTCCCGGGAGGGTCAGCTCCCCGTCGGGGTGACGCCGAACATCAGCACCCGGCGCTCGATGTCGTAGTGCACCGTCTCGGTGTTGGCCAGCAGGTCCTGCAGGTTGTCCGCGTCGTCCGGGTCGAGCGTCAGGACCTCCTCCCACGCCCCCTGGTCCAGGACGAGCTGGAGCGTGTAGGTGCCCGGCTTCCCGGGCTCCCCCGCGATCCAGCTGAACTGGTAGTGGCTGAGCTGGCGGACCTTGACGCTGTTGTCGGTGACCGGCTGCGGTACCTCGGGCACGGCATCTCCCTCCGTCGGGGCCGCGCGGTGCTGCGCGGCCGCTGGGAGGCGCAGCTACCCGGCACCGGTGGCCGGCACCCGCGTCGCCCGGCGTGTCCCGCCGCATGAGAGCGCCCTCATCGACGTCTCGACTGGCAGCCGTCCCTCCGGTTGCTGCTGGGCGGGGCCGCGGGCGACGTCTGGACGACCGTGCTCGGCACCGCCGCCGGCCGGCTGCGCGGCCTGCGCGTCACCTCGGCCACCCTCCAGCCCGACGGCGCGGCGGTGGTGCAGTACGTCGCCGAGGTCGAGTGGGACGACGGCCGGCCCACCCGGGAGGCGCTGGCGGCCACCACGCCACCGCGAGCGTCACCCCGGCCGACGCCACCCCCGGCGACGCGTCCCCGGAGAGCGCCGACCCGCCGGACGAGAGCGCCTGGACACCGCGGACGCAACCCCGGACGACTGAGTCCCCGAGCAGGGCGGACGGCCCCCGGACGCACACGGCGTCCGGGGTCGTCCGGGCTAGTCGGCGACGAGCCGGTAGCCCATGCCGCGCACGGTCTCGATCCGCGCGGCCCCGAGCTTGCGGCGCAGGTAGCGGACGTACACGTCGACGACGTTGGACCCGGGGTCGAAGTCGTAGCCCCAGACGTGGCTGAGCAGCTGCTCGCGGGCCAGCACCTGGCCCGGGTGGCGCAGGAACGTCTCGGCCAGGGCGAACTCGCGGGCCGACAGGTCCACGGTGCGGCTGCCCGCCTGGGCGCGCCGGGTGCGCAGGTCCAGCGACAGGTCGCCGCAGGTGAGCACCGTCGTCTCGGCCTGCCGCCCGCCGGAGAGCCGCAGCCGCACCCGCGCCAGCAGCTCCTCGAAGCGGAACGGCTTGGGCATGTAGTCGTCGGCTCCGCCCTCGAGCGCGGCCACCGTGTCCTGCACGCTGTCGCGCGCGGTGAGGATGACGACCGGGATGGTCAGCCGGTCGGCGCGCAACGCCCGCAGCACCTCGAAGCCGTCCATCCCGGGCAGGCCGATGTCGAGGATCATCAGGTCGAAGTCGCCGCTGGCGGCCGCGGCGCGCGCCGCCCGGCCGTCGCCGACCACGGCCGTGGCGAAGCCGTTGGCCCGCAGCCCCTTCTCGACGAAGGCGGCGATGCGGGCCTCGTCCTCGGCGATGAGCACGCGGCTCACGACGGACCTCCTCGGGTTCCGCTGCGCAGCCGGCCGGCTGCGGGGTCGAGCTCCGGAGGAGCGGGGTCGTCCTCCACCGTCGTCGCGTCGTCGGCCAGCGGTGGTGCCAGCCGGGCGGGCAGGACCAGGCTGACCGTCGTCCCCCGGCCGGGCACGCTGTCGAGCACCGCCCGCCCGCCGTGGGCGACCGCGATGGCCCGGACGACGGAGAGCCCGAGGCCGGCGCCGTCGGAGCGCCGGGCGCCCGAGGCGCCGCGCGCAAAGCGCTCGAACACCCGCGCCTGCTCCTCCTCGGGGACGCCGGGGCCGGTGTCGGACACCCAGAACCGCAGCTCACCGCCGCTGAGCTGGCTGCCGAGAGAGATGCGGTCGCCGGGGACGGTGTAGCGGACGGCGTTGTCGGCGAGCGCGACCAGCGCCTGGGTGACCCGCTGGGTGTCGAGCTCGGCGTCGACGTCGGCGGCGGTCTCCAGCACCCAGTTGCGGTCCCCCAGCCGGCGCACCTTGTCGAACACCTCGGCGGTGAGCGCGGCGACGTCCACCGGCTGCGGGCGGACGAACTGCGGCTGCTCGGCGCGGGCCAGCAGCAGCAGGTCCGACACGATGCGGTTCATCCGGTCCAGCTCGTCGTCGACCAGCGCCACGGTCTCCCGGACGTCGGCGGGGTCGGCCGGGTCGAGCACCTCCAGGTGGCCGCGGACGATCGTGATCGGCGTCCGCAGCTCGTGCCCGGCGTCGTCGAGGAAGCGGCGCTGTGCCGCGGAGCCGGCCTCGAGCCGGTCGAGCATCTCGTTGACGGCGGCGGCGAGGTCGGTGAGCTCGTCGGGTGGGCGCCCGTCGACCGGGATGCGCCGGGACAGGTCGGTCTCGGTGATGCCGTGCGCGGTGGCGGCCACGTCGCGGACCGGCCGCAGGACGCGACCGGCCACCACCCAGGCGCCGCCGGCCGCGAGCAGCAGCGTCACGGCCCCGACCACCAGCATGAGCCGGGCGGCGTCGTCGGCGGCCTGCCGCTCCTGGTCGGCGAAGTAGGCGACGACGGCGACGCCGCGCGACGGGTCGCCGTCCAGGCTCACCGGGACGGCGAGGTAGCGGACCTCCCCGGCGCCGGACCCGTAGCGGCCCCACGTCGGGTCGCGGACCGCGCCGACCTCCCGGGTGAACGCGTCGTCCCGGCTGAGCAGCACCGGCGCCTCGATGCGGCTCTGGTAGCGGTACCGGCCGTCGACGTAGCCGAGGAACTTCTCGTTCGGCCGGGCCAGGTTGTACGTGATCAGCGTCTGCAGCACGTCCTCGACCGAGCCGAACGGCTCACCGGTGCGCGGGTCGACATCGCCCTCGAGGATCCGCCGGAACTCCTCGATCTCGGCCTCGAGGGTGATGTCGATGCGCTCGTCGGTGGCGGCGATGAGCAGCCGCCAGGTCACGAACGTGACGATGCCGAGGGCCAGCAGGACCAGCAGCAGGACCCAGCCGATGATCCGGGTGCGGACCGCTCGCGGCGCCCGGCTGCGGCGCCGCGCCCCCGCGTCAGTCGTCGTCCCCGCCATCGTCGTCCCCACCGTCGTCGCCCGCTTCGTCCCCGTCATCGTCCGGCAGGGGCGGCGGTGGGACGACATCCGCGGGGCCGGGGGACGCGGGCAGTCGTGGCGGCGGAGCCGGTGCCGGGTCCGGGACCCCGACGACCCGGATGGGCCCCGGGAGCGGGTCGGGCTCGCTCGCGGTCGGGCGCAGCGCCGTCCAGCTCGCCACGACCACGGCGACCAGCACGGCTGCCGCGAGGAGCGCGAGCAGGGCCGTGTGCCGGCGCAGTCGGGATCGCCACCTGGCACGCTCCGCGCCGCGCCACAGCCCGCGGTGGGAGCCGCGTGAGAGGTCTCTCATGCGCGGCGGGCTGCGCCGGGCGACGCCGTGGGCGCGGTCGCCCGATCCCCGCTCACCCGTCGGGGTGAGTGCAGCCCGTCCTGGACGGCTCCGGACTGGATGGTGCGCGATCCGGTGCCGATGCAGGGGCGTGTCCGTGTCCCTGCCCGAGCGCACCGACGTCGCGGCGTCCGAGTGGGACGCCCGGCTCGCCACCGTCTTCGCCGACCCCTCGCTGCTGCGGTTGGTGTACCAGCCGATCGTCGACCTGCAGCGCGGCACGGTCGCGGGCTACGAGACGCTGGCCCGCTTCACGACGCCGGACGGCCGGCCCAGCGAGGCGACGCCGGACCGCTGGTTCGCCGCCGCGGACGCGGTCGGGCGCGGGGCGGAGCTGGAGTCGATCGTCGTCCGCCAGGCGCTGGCGGTGCTGCCGACGCTGCCGGCGGACTGCTTCCTGACCGTCAACGTCAGCCCGCACCTGCTCACCCACCCCGAGCTGGCCGAGCCGCTGCTGGCCGTCGACGACCTGGCACCGCTGGTGCTCGAGCTGACCGAGCACCACGCGGTCGGCGACCTGCGCCCGCTGATCGACCTGCGGGACCGGCTGCGGGCCAAGGGGGCGCTGCTCGCGCTGGACGACGCCGGGTCGGGCTACTCGGGGTTGCAGCAGATCACCCAGTTCCGGCCGCAGTTGATCAAGCTGGACCGGGCGCTGGTCACCGGCGCGGACGGCGACGAGGTAAAGCTGGCCCTCGTCGAGATGCTCGGCGAGTTCGGCGGGCGGATCGACGCCTGGTTGCTCGCCGAGGGCATCGAGACGTGGGGCGAGCTGCAGGCGTTCCTGCGGCTGCGGGTGCCGCTCGGTCAGGGCTGGCTGCTGGGGCGCCCGGGTCCGCCGTGGGTGCAGCTCGACCCGGAGGTGCGCGACCGGCTGCGGCGCCAGGCCGCGCAGGCCCTGCTGACCGAGCACGTGGTCGGGCTGGCCGAGCCGGTGGTGGTCGTCGAGGACGGCACCGCGCCGGACGGCGCGGTCGGCGTCGAGGTCGACGAGTACGGCCACCCGCGCTGGCTGCTCATCCCCTTCCGCCGCGGTGAGGACCCGCCCGGCCACCGCCGCGCGCCGGTGAGCCTGCGCGTCCCCGCGTCCGCGGGCCTCAGCGAGGTCGCCCGGCGGGTCGCCGCGCGGCCCGAGGAGAACCGGTTCGACCCGGTGGTGTGCGTGGACGCGCACGGCGCCGCCCTCGGCACCATCCGCGTGGAACGGCTGCTGCTGCAGCTCGCGGCGGCGCACGCGGGCTGATCGACCCCTGATCCCCGCCGTCCGCCGGACGACGGTCTCCCCCTCACCCTGGAGGTATCCCCGTGAAGCAGTTCGCCTGTGGCGACGTCGTCCCCTCGTGCGGCCGGACGTTCGCCGCGCCCACCGAGGACGACATCCTCACCGCGGTCGCCGGTCACGCCCGTGACGACCACGGCCTCATCGACACCCCGGCGAGCCTGGTGGACCAGGTGCGCGCCGCCATCCGCACCGCCTGAGACGCACCGCCTGAGACGGACCACCTGAGACCCCGCAGTCGAGTCACACCGCCCGAGCCGCGCCGAGGCCCCGACCCGTCCCCCGGGTCTGGGCCTCGCTGCGTCGTGCGTCCTCGGCGCCGACACACGGAGCCGCGCGGTCAGTAGGCCGGGGGTCGGTGACGGCGGTCAGGCCGCTGGGTGTGGTGACGGTCAGGGTGCCGTCGGGGGTCATCGCGTAAGCCCAGCCGGGGGCCTGGTGCTTGCCGCGGTGGTCGGGCGTGCAGAAGCCGGCCAGGTTGGCCGCGGCGGTGGGCCCGTGCGGATGAGCGATGACGTGGTCCAGTTCGCCGGCGGCGGGGATGCGGCGGCGGCAGCCGGGAAACCGGCAGCGCCGGTCGCGGGCGCGGACGTGGCGCTCCAGCGCGGCGCCGGGCCGGTACCCGTCGGTCGGGCCGGGGGCGCCCAACCCGGGCCGCCCGGTCAGGTCGTGGCCGCAGGTCTGCGGCCGCCGTCGGCAGGCCGGTCGGCCGCAGTGCCCGGCCCGGCGCAGCCCGGGCAGGTCGGTGAGCGCCAGCAGCGCGCCGGTGACCGCGTCGGTGACCGCGATCCGCGGCCGGTCGGCCAGCCCACCCCCGCCGGTGGCATCGAGCAGCGCGGCCAGCTCCTCGCGCTGGGTGTCGGCGGCGGCCAGCGCGGCCAGCGCGTCGCCGGCGGCGGTCACCCGCCCGGTCGGGCTGACCTGCCAGGCGGCCTCGTCATCAACGTCGGCGCGCCGGGCGGTGCGCACCGTCCGCTCCGCCGCGCCCAGCGCCAGCCGGGCGGTGTGCACCGCGGCACCTGCGTCCTGCACCGCGCGGTCGGCCGCCGCCCACCAGCCGGCACCAGGGGTGGTCGCGCAACCGTCGGTGTGCGGTGGGGCCCCGGCATCGGGGACGGGAAGGTCGTGGGCGTGGGCGTCGAGCCACTCGCACGGGTCGCACCAGGGGCCGGCGTCCCACTCGGCGGGGCCGGGCGGGACGCCCGGCTGCCAGCCCGGGTCACCAGGTGCGGGGGCGTCGCCGAAACCGTGGCGCACCAGCTCGTCCAGCCACCAGTCGAAGTCGGCGCCGCTCAACTCCCGCGCCGCCCGCTCGATCGGATCGCCCTCGACGTCGACCGGCTCGACAGCGCCGATCGATGGCGTGGCAGCTGGCTGGGCGTCTGCGGCGTCGGCACCACCGGCCGCGCCGACGGCGACGGTGCCGCCGGTGGGGATGTCGGCGGCGTCAGCCGCGTCCGTCGGCGTGGGAGTCGGGTCCAGGCCGGCGAGGGCGCGGACCAGCTGCCGGGCCATCTCCGCGGGCACCGGCGCGCCGTCCACCTCACCCAGCTGGTCCCCACCCAGCGCGGTGTGCACCGAGGCCACGACGGTCAGCAGCGCCTGCACCGGCGGCAGCTCCCCCTCCCCGGGGCGCAACACCAGGTCCATCAGGCAGTCCACCAGCCGCTGCCCCCGCGTCCGGGAGTCCCCGGGATCGGGCTGCAACGCGTCGACGCAGCCGCCCAGCGCCCGGTAGAACGCCTGCGCCTCCGGCGTGCTGCACACCACCGTCACCACCGACATCCCCAGCGTCCGGTCCTCCCGCACACTGATCCCCCGCCGCGCCAGCGCCCGGGCCAGATCCCGCGCCGCATCCCGCGCGTTCAGCGCGGCGACCACCCGGCGCACCCGGTCCCCCAGCGCCGCCGGTGTGGTCACCCGCCGCCGCGCCGCCACCCAGTCCAGCACCTCGCCCTCGACCCGCGCGCGGAGGGCGTCGTCGGCGATCGGCGCGACGTGCTCCAGCAGGCACCACAGGTGATCGGTGTGCAGCAGCCCGGCCTCCAGCGCCTCGAGCACCCGCGGCAGCCGGGACACCAGCGTGAGCGCGCGCTCCAGCTCCGCCTCGGCCTTCTGCGTGCTGATGTCCAGCGCGATCGACAGCTCCTGCGCGGCCCACTCACTGACCGGCCGCAGCACGTCGGCCCGCGCCGCCCACCGTTCGGCCGACATCGCGCCCCGCTCCCCCTGCGCCCGGTCCACGCTGGCGGGCCGGGTCGCGGCGAACGCCGCCACCGCCCGCACCCGCAGCGCCGCCTGCCGGCTCATCTCCCGCGCCGCCGTCTGCACCGCTCCCAACGGACCAGCGGCCCACCCCACGACAGGCGCAGCCCCGGTCACCGTGCTGGTCCGCATCCGGCCCTCCATGCGCTCGATCATATGTTCGAAGAAAGCATCGACGCAACCGGAAATTGCAGGTCAGGACGACGACCTGAGCCGGACCGGCATCGAGGAGGTCAGGGGACGAATGGCGGAGGGAGCGCTGCGAGGGCGTCCGAAGCAGCGGGTGCGCTGCGAGAGGTCGCCCAGGTGGAGCGCGGCAGCCGGCACGAGCCGGAGGGCAACGCGACGAGCCCGGTGGTCGGGCCGGGGGTACCGGCCCGGACCACCGGGCTCGTACGAGGTGCTCCGCGTCAGCGGGCGTTGGCCGCCAGGGAGGCCGGCAGGGTCAGCCGGAGGGTGTCCGGGACCTCCTCCGCGGCGCGCCGCGGCGTGGGCACCAGGTCGATGACCAGGCGGGTCGGCGCGAAGGCCTCCGCGTAGCCGATACGGGCCTGGGCGCCCCAGTGCCGGGCCGAGGCCACGACCGCGTCGGGCTCCACCATCGACGACATCTCCACCTGCGAGGCGTGCGCGCCGAGGGCGGCGAGCTTGCCGGAGAGGTAGGCGGTCACGTCGACGAAGGTCGTCGGGGAGAACGTCAGCGTGGACGGGCTCTGGTAGTGCATCACCCGCGAGAGCCGGCGGGCAGCCGACAGCGTCGCGGCGGCGACGGCGCGGTGGTCCTGGTGGCTGTCGTCGGGCGCGTGCACGTACACGACGTCGGCCTCGGTCTCCTTCAGCGCCCGCTCGACGACCGCGACGGTGGCGGCGTCCGGCGTGACGGTGCAGTCGACCTGCCCGCCCCACAGCAGCCGGGCGCCCAGGGTGCGGGCGGCCTGCTCCTGCTCGAGACGCCGGCCGACGATCGCCTCGTCGTCCCCGGGGCCGTTCTCGCCGCCGGTCATCACCAGCATGGTGACGGCGTCGCCGGCCGCCGAGTGCGCCAGCAGCGTGGCGCCGCAGCCGAGCTCGATGTCGTCGGGGTGCGCCCCGACCGCGAGGACCCTACGCATCGTCGCCCCCCGTCACGGCCAGCGCCCGCTTGCGCGCCCGTCGGACCAGGACGGCGCCGACGACGCCGGCGACCGCCAGCCCGATGGCCGGGCCGAGGCCGTTCCCCTGTGCCGGCAGCTCGGTCGACGACGGGCACGTCCGCGAGGAGGAGGCCGCGGCGCGGTAGTCGAGCGTGTAGCCGTCGAGCACCCAGCGCGCGCCGGAGTAGAGGTCGGACAGGCTCACCACCGCGGTGAACGCTCCGTTGACCGTGCCCGGCTTGAACGAGGTCGGCGGCAGCGACGCGAACTTCGACGGGTGGGCCTGGTTGTCGGCGCCGCGGGGGATGTGCACGGTCGTGCGCGAGCTGTTGACGTAGCCGACGACGACGGTCCAGCTGTCGTCGGCGTTCTCCTCGTAGCAGTTCAGGACCGGCTTGACCGTGTACGTGGCGGCAGCCGAGGCCATGCCCGGCGACGCGGCGAGCCCGATCAGGGCGAGAACCGCGACCAGGGCGCCGCGGGAGGCACGCGCGCGCAGGCGGCGTGCCGTCGAAGACCTCGGGGGGCCGTGCATGGGTTGAGTCCTCGAGTCCGGGGCGGCCGACCCGCCCGACGTCGTCCCATCGGCACGTCCGGGCCGTCCGCGTAGCCCCGGCAGCCCCGCATCCCCCCATGGGGTGGGACGACGGCTACGCACCGCCGAGCCCGGCCGGCGCCCGACGCCGCGCCCGCTGCACCACCATGGCGCCGACCAGGCCGGCCGCCATCAGCGCGATCGCCGTCCCGGTGCCGTTGCCCTCCGCGGGCATCTGTGTGGACGGCGGGCAGGCCGTGGCGCTCCTGAGCCGCGCGGCCAGGTTGGTGCCGTCCAGGTGCCACATCGGGCCGGCGCCACGGGAAACGGTGACCGTGAAGGCGCCGCGGTGGGTCCCGGGCTGGAAGGTGATGGGCTGCGGGGCGCCGTACGTGACCGGGGTGACCTTGTTCCGCGGCCCCGCCGGGATGCGCACCGGGGAGCTCGCCGTGTTCCGGTAGCCAAACACGGCGGTCCAGGAGCCGTCGCGGTTGGTCACGACGCAGTCCAGCAGCGGCACCACGGTCCCCGTCGCGGACGCGGTGCCGGGCAGGGCGAGCAGCCCCGCCACCACGATGAGCGCCACCAGGGCGGCACGAGTCGCTCGGGTGCGCATCCGCCGCACCGTCGATGACCTGCGGTCCATGTCTCGGGGTCCTCGCGTCCGGGGCGGCCGACCCGCCCGTCGGGGACGCATCGGCAGGTCCCGGCCCTCACCGGAGCGCCAGCGGGCACATCCACCCGGACGAGTGGACGGCACCTGCGCGCCCGACGCGGCTCCCGCCGCAGGGCGACCGTCCCGACGAGGGGAGTCGCCGAGCGTTCCCGACGAGGACCACCCGATCGGGTGGCGTCAGGCCCGGGCCGGCACCCCCAGCACGGACAGCGCCAGCTCGGCGGCAGCCGGGAACGTGTCGACGACGGCCCAGGCGCGCGGCTCGTCCGGTGCGGTGGCGTACTCCCCCTGCCGGACCCGGATCGCCCGCGCACCCGCGGTCGCCGCCACGGCGACGTCCTTGCCGGGCCGGTCGCCGATGACGAGCAGCCGCTCCGGCGGCAGGCCGAGCCGTGCGGCGACGGCGACCAGGCCGGCCGGGTGCGGCTTGCGGACGGCGCGCCCGCCGAGGGTGTCGGTGACGACGACGACCGGCAGCAGCGGCCCGAGGCCGGTCGCGGCCACCTTCGCCGCCTGGATGGCCGGGTTGCCGTCGGTCAGGCAGGCCAGCGGCGCGGCGGCGGCCAGCGCGCGCAGCGCGTCCTCGGCGCCCGGGTAGGGCGACAGCCGAGGCGGCGTGTGCCGGGTGAACGCCGCCACCAGCGGCGGCACGAGCCCGGCCAGCGACGACGCCGGGACGCCGACCGCGAGCAGCGCCCGGTCGATCGTGCCGCCGGTGTCGGAGCCGGCGGCCAGCTCCCGCCGGAGCGCGGCGTGCACGGCGGCGCCGTCCAGCCCCACGTGCCCGGCCGCCACCCCGACCGCCGCCGCGGCCGAGGCCAGGTAGTCGGCCTGCGGGTAGAGGGTGTCGTCGAGGTCGACCACCACACCCAGCGGCGCGGGCCGGCTCACCACGGCAGCCGGCCGTCGGTGAAGTCGGGCTCGTCGAGGGCCAGCAGCGCGTCGGTGCGCTCGTCGGCGAGGACGGCGGCCACCTGCGGCCCCGTCGTCCCGTCGCCGTACGGGCAGGGCACCGTCGCGGCCCGCTCCTGGCCCTCGGGGCTGGTGTGCCCGGCCGCGGCGGCCAGCACGGCGGCGGCCGCACGGTCGTCGGCCAGCCCGGCGAGCGTCGTCGTCCCGGCCTCCACGCCCTCCCAGCGCGGCGTCGAGCCGCGCAGCACCACCACGGGGACGCCGAGGTACGCGGCCTCCTCCTGGATGCCGCCGGAGTCGGTCACCGCCAGCCGCGCCGAGGCGAGCGCGGCCAGCAGGACGTCGTACTCGACCGGCCCGGTGAGGGTGACCGCCGGGTGCGCCAGCCGCTCGCCCAGCCCGGTCGACGACAGCCGCGCCGCGGTGCGGGGGTGCACCGGGAAGGTGACCGGGCCGACCTGCTCGGCCAGCGCCCGCACCACGCCGACGAGGCGGGCGAGGCGGACCGGGTCGTCGACGTTGGTCGGCCGGTGCGCGGTGACCAGCACGCCCGAGCGCTCGGCGACCGGCACCCGCCGCACGCCGCGGGCGACGAGGGTGTCGATGACGGGGTTGCCGACGACGAGCACCCGCTCGGCGGGGACCCCCTCGTCGGCGAGGAAGGCCGCCGCCCGCTTGGTCGGCGCGAAGTGCAGCTGGGCGGTGGCCGCGGCGACCCGCCGGTTGACCTCCTCGACGCTGCGCGGGTTGAGGCTGCGCAGCCCGGCCTCCAGGTGGGCGAACGGCACCCCCGCGGCGCGCGCGGCCAGCGCGTAGGCCGGCACGGTGTTGGTGTCGCCGAGCGCGAGCACCAGGTCGGGGGCGGACCGGCGCAGCGCCCGGTGCGCGTCGGCGTGCAGCGCGCCGGTCCGCTCGGCCGGGTCGGTCGGCAGCGCGAAGCGGTGCCCCGGGGTCAGCCCGAGCGCGGCCTGCAGCTGCGCACCCATCCTCGGGTCGGTGTGCTGGCCGGTGTCGACCACGCTCACGCGGTGCCCGGCGTCGGTCAGCGCGCGGACGACCGGTGCCAGCTTGACCACCTCGGGCCGGGTGCCGAACGGCACCAGCACGTGCCGCGAGCGCGTCATGCCGTCACCGCCACGGGCGCGCAGGGGTCGACGACGGGGCTGCCGTCCTCGCTGCTGTAGGTCTCCGCGAAGTAGCGGCTCATCACGACGCCCGGCCGGGCGGAGAGCTCCGGCACCGGCTTCCCGCGGACGCCGGCCAGGTACGCGCTGACGACGTCCGCCCCGGCGGCGAGGGTCAGGGGCAGCCCGCCGGAGAAGCGCGGGTTGATCTCCACGACGGTCGCGGTGCCGTCGTCGGCGACGAAACCCTGCACGTTGGCCGGCCCGGTCAGCCGCACCGCGGCCAGCGCTGCGGTGACGACCCGGGCGACCGCGTCGGAGGCGAAGGTGCGGCCCTTGACCGAGATCCCGGCCTTGGTCTCCTCGCGCCAGCGCGGCACGACCACCCGGACGGCGCCGTCGCGGTCGACCAGGGCGTCGGCGGTGAACTCGCGGCCGGTCAGCCGGGTCTGGGCGATCAGGCCGTCGTCCTCGCGCAGCACCGCGACCACGGCGACGCGCTCGTCGAGCAGCCGCACGCCGCGGCTGCCGCGGCCGGCCAGCGGCTTGACCACCCACGGGCCGGGGACACCGGCGACCTCGTCGGCGGACGCCGCGGTCGCCGGGTGCGGCACGCCGGCGGCGGCCATGGCCCGCGCGAAGGCCGCCTTGTCGCAGCACACGGCGACGGCGGCGGCGTCCGGCAGCCAGGTGGCGACGCCGGCCGCGGCCAGCCGTTCGGCGCCGGCGGCCAGGTGCGGCAGCTCCTCGGCGACCGTGCTGACCAGCGCGTCGACGCCGAACGTGGTGCAGACGCCGACCAGCGCGTCGACGAAGCGCGGGTGGTCCCCGCGCGGCAGCGTGACCGCCACGTCGGCGAGCGCGCCACCGGCCGCGGCGCTGTCGGCGTCGCCGGCGACGACCCGGTGGCCGAGGGCGACCAGCCGGCGGACGACGGCCACGCCGGCGGGGCCGCCGGCGCCGGTGACGAGCACGGCGGCGCCGGCGGACGGCGCCGGGACCGCGGGCGGGCGGGGCTGGGGCAGTGAGGGGCTCATCGGTCGTCCTGGGTCGTCGGGGTGGGGGTGCGGCGGCGCGGCTGCGTCGGCACGGGAGGGCGCAGGTCGGTGCGCACGGGCAGCCGGGGCAGCCGTTCGGTCGGCGGCTCGTCGTCCGGACCGACCCGGGGGCCGGGCACCCGCACGGGCGGCGGCAGGAGTGCGGGCCCACGGACGGGCGGCGGCAGGGGCGGCAGGGGCTCGGGGATGCGCACGAGCGGGGGCAGGGGCAGGGGCAGGGGCACCGGCACCGGCGGCAGCCGCACGGGCGCGGGCCCGGCCTCGGCCTCGGGCACGGGCACCGGCACCGGCACCGGCACCGGCACCGGCACCGGCGGCAGCCTCACGGGCGCGGGCCCGGCCTCGGGCACGGGCACGGGCACCGGCGCGGTCTCCCTCTCCGGAGCCGACGCGGACTCGCGCCCGGACTCCGGGACGGCGTCCCGCTCGGGGTGCTGGAGCAGCCAGCCGCGGGCCCACAGCCGCAGCGCCGCCACCCGGGAGTCGGTCACCGGCTCCCACTGGCGCGCGGCGATCGAGGTGGCGAGCGCGTCGAGGACGGTCGGGTCGTCGTCGTAGGTCGCCACCGCGACCAGGGAGGCGGGGTGCGCGCCCAGCCCGTCCGCGGCCAGCGCGCGGACCCGGGCGGCCCGCTCGTCGGGGGGCAGGTGGCCGATCCGGTAGTCGATGCGCCCGGCCTCCCGGCGCGCGCCCATCCACCGGGCGACCCGCGTCGGCAGCACGTACCGGTACATGAGACCGGTCAGGTTGAACCGCCGGGAGGCGGCGCGCAGGTCGTCGTCGGCGAGCCGGTAGCCCAGGCCCGGGCGCGCCCAGCTGTCGGGACGGCGGGCGGTGTGCCGCCCCGCGACGTCCTGCTCGGCGCGCTCGGCGGTCGGCAGCGTGATGCAGACCATGAGCAGGAAGCCGCCGAGGGTCGCGGCGAGGTTCCACACGGTGCCGACCCAGTCGTGGAACAGCACCAGGGCCGGCGTCCCCCACACCAGGCCGGCGAGGGTCGAGCCGAGCAGCCGCAGGTGGTTGAGCGCCAACAGGGCCGCGACGGCGACGACGAGCCCGGCGACGGCGTGCTGGCGCCGGCCGCGCAGGACGACGGCGGTCAGCGCGGTCAGGCCGAGCACCGACAGGATCGAGGAGCAGGACTCGGTGACCTCGGCCAGGATGATCTCGCCGTCGGGGCGGAACACCAGGACGTGCCGCTCCAGGGACGACGACACCGAGTCGACGCCGACCAGGTCCAGCACGCCGGCGACCCAGCGGGCCTCGTGCACCTGCAGGAAGCCGGCGCCGTAGCGGAAGCCGACGGCGCAGATGACCACCGCCAGAGCCAGGTCCAGCAGCACCGGGACCAGTCGCCGACCGCTGCCCTGGGGACGGCGTCCCTGCCGGTGCCGGCCCCGCGCGTCGACCGGCACGGCCGCGGCCGCCGTCACGACCCCACCCTGGCCGGCGCGACCACGGGCGGGTCCACCCGCACCGTCGAGGTCGCACCCGAGCGCGAGGTCTTCACCCAGGTGTAGGGGCGGCCGAGCATGCCGTCGACGTAGGCGCGCGTGGTGATCCAGATGGACAGCGCGAAGGCGGGCAGGAAGCCCAGCAGCCGCCACGCGGAGCGCCGTTCCACCCGCCCGATCAGCAGGCCGACGGAGAGCTCGGCCAGCGGCCCGACGAACAGCAGCATCGACAGCGGCAGCAGCGCCACGACCGGCAGGTCGCCGATGCCGAAGGCGCGCAGCACGGTCAGCACCAGGCCGAGCCCGCTGAGCAGGGGCACGTGGTAGACGAGCAGGAAGAGCGTCGTCTCGACCTTCTCGACCAGGCTCAGGTGCGGCGAGCGCATGAGCGGGCGCCAGTAGTCGCGGAAGCACTTCTGGTGGCCCCGGGCCCACCGGTACCGCTGCTTCCAGAACCGCTGCGCGCTGACCACCGCCTCCTCGAAGTCGACGGCGGAGAGGTCGTAGCGGACGCGCTGACCGGCCATGAGCACGCGCAGCGTGAGGTCGGTGTCCTCGGTGACGGTGTGCGGGTTCCACCCGCCGAGGCCGCGCAGCGTGGACATGCGGACCGCGCAGTTCGCGCCGCCGTACGCGGGCAGCTCGAACAGCGCCTGCCGGCCGTACTCGTTGACCAGGTAGCCGGAGAGGAAGTCGACGAAGACGGTGGAGGCCATCTGCGAGTCGCGGCCGTTGCGGATGACGCAGCGGCCCATCACCGCGCCGACGACCGGGTCGCGGAAGTGCCGGACCAGCCGACGCAGGGCCGTGGGGTCCGGCTCGTGGTCGGCGTCGAAGACGACGGCGATCTCGGCGTCGACCAGGTGCAGGGCGTCGTTGAGCGCGCCGGACTTGCCGCCGCCGGAGCCCGGCGGGCGGTGCAGCACGCGCAGCCGCGGCTCCCGGGCGGCCCAGGCGTCGAGCCGGGTGCCGGTGGTGTCGTCGGAGCCGTCGTCGACCACGACGAGGGTGAGCCGGTCGGCCGGGTAGTCCAGCGCGAGCAGCGCGGTGACCATCCCGTCGACGACCAGCTCCTCGTTCTTGCAGCCGACGAAGACCGCGACCGACGGCGTCCAGCTCGACAGCCCGACGTCGGCGGCGAGCATGTCCTGCTCGGCCCAGCGGGCGGCGGCGACGGCGAAGGCGAGGTGCCGGCAGAAGTAGACGCCGAAGACGACGTTGAGCACGCCGCCGACGACGCCGAGGGTCTCGTCGAGGCCGTGGAAGAGGGCGGCCAGGGTGAAGCCGCAGACGTAGGAGAGCAGCACCAGGGGCCGGCCCTCGGGCCGGCCGGCGTGCGGGTCCGCCGCGGGCGCGGTGGCCGCCGCGGGGACGTCGGCGTCCCGCAGGGGCGCGGTGCCGAGCGTGGTCGTGCCGCGGACCACCGCCCTCACCTCCCCGCCCGTGCGACCTGCGGCGGAGCGCGGACTCCACCGCTCAGCTCATCGGCACGGGGGCCGCGCTCCTGAAGCCGAGCGGCCCCGCCGCGTCAGGCGGAGGGGTCGAGGGCCCGCAGCTCGCGGACGTAGACGGCGGTGCCGTGGCCGAAGCCCGACACCAGGGGCTGCAGCCGGGGGACGACGGCCTCGCGCAGCCCGTCGGTGCCCCCGCGGACGGCGGTGACCAGGCCCCGCCGCGTCACCGGGACCCGCAGCGCGTCCCCGGCGACCGAGAGCGCCAGCACCGCGGCGACCAGCGCGAGCAGCGGCACCGTGGCCAGCGCCGCGGGCAGCCCGGCGTGCTCGGCCAGCAGGCCGATCAGCGGCGGCCCGCCGAGCAGCCCGGTGTAGCCGACGGTGGTCGCCAGGGCGATGCCGCGCGCACCGCCGAGGACGCCGGCGCGCGAGATCGCCAGCGGGAAGACGTTGGCCAGTCCGAGCCCGACCAGCAGGAACCCGGCCAGGGCGGTCGGCAGCGAGGTCGCCGTCACCGCGGCCGCACCCCCGGCGGCAGCCAGCACGGCACCGCCGGCCAGCAGCCGCCGCTCCCCCAGCGCCGCCACCAGCCGGCCCCCGGCGAGGCGGCCGCAGGCCATGGCGAGGGAGAACCCGGCGTACCCGGCGGCGGCGAGCGCCGTCGTCGCGCCGAGCTCCTCGCGCAGGTGCAGCGCGCCCCAGTCGGAGAGCGCGCCCTCGCCGAAGGCGGTGCAGCCGGCGACGGCCCCGAGGACGACGAGCACCGCGGTGGGCCGCGACCGGCCCTCCTCCGCTGCGGGTCCGGGTACTGCGGACCGCGGGCCGTCCGCACCGACGAGTGCCCGCCCGGCCCAGGCGGTCACCAGCAGGCCGAGGGCGCCGACGAGCACGAGGTGGGCGGCGACGCCGGCGACCGTCGCGAGCAGCCCGCCGAGCAGCGCGCCGGCCAGACCGCCGAAGCTGAAGCCGGCGTGCAGGCCGGAGAGCAGCGGCCGGCCGAGCCGGCGCTCGACGCTGACACCGACGGCGTTGGCCGACACGTTGACGGCGCCCGTGGCGGCGCCGAAGACGAGCAGCGCCGCGCACAGCCCGGGCATCGACGTCGCCAGGCCGGGCAGCACCACGGACACGCAGAGCAGCAACGCCCCGGCGGTGGCCACGACGCCGGCGCCGAGCCGGGCGCAGAGCGCGCCGGTGACCTGCATCGCCGCCAGTGCGCCGATGGACAGACAGAGCAGCGCGACGCCGAGGGCGCTGTGGCCGACGCCCACGGTGGCGGCGACGTCGGGCACCCGGGCGGCCCAGCTGCCGAAGACGGCGCCGTCGAGTGCGAAGACGGCGGCGACGGCGGCCTGCAGCCGGGACGCCGGGAGAGCGACCGGTGCCGGCACCGGGGTGCGGGCACGCGAGAGCAACGGGGAGACGGGCACGGGGACCTCGCAGGAGGGAGACGCGGGCCACCGCCGGGGTGGCCGCTCGAGGGGCGGGGAGAGCACACGACCTCGGGCACCCACGTCCACGGTTGCAGCTCGCGCCGCGTCCCGCCGTCCGCTCGTCTGTGCAGGTGGCCACAGCACCGGCTCAAACGTCACGGTGGTCACGTCCCGCCCCTCCTGAACGAGGCCTGCGGCACGTTCGTCTCGACAAGACGGGTCGTACGGCCGATGGCCGTGCACGACGGATCGGGCGGCGGGGACGGAGACCACGACGTGGACCAGGCTGCGCCGGCGGGTGGGGGTCGTCCTCGGCGTCACCCTGCTGCTGACCGGCGGCGGTGTCGCCGTCGCGTCCTGGACCGCCACCGGGACCGGTCAGGGCTCCACTCGGGCCGCGAACGTCACCGGGCTCGTCGTGGGCGCCGGCAGCCCCGTCGGTGCGCTGTACCCGCTGCCCGCGGACACGACGCCGGCGACGGGCTACGGCTCGGGCACCGTCGGGTCGGTCGCCACCACGGTCACCGACCCCAACCCGTTCCCGGTGACGATCACCACGGCCACCGTCGGCTCGGTGACGACGAACCCGCTGGCCGGCCGCACCTGCGCCGCCGGCAACGTGCTGCCCACCACGAGCGCGCCGATCCCGCTCGACCCACCCGTGACCCTGGCGGCGAACTCCGCGCCCACCCCGGTGACCGTCCCGGGGGGCGCTCCACATGATCGCGACGGCCGAGGACGGCTGTCAGGGCGCGAGCTCCAGCGTCCCCGTCACGGTCACCGGCGCCTCCGCCTGACCGCCGCCTGACCTCCGAGCGGCCCGTCGTGCGCGACCGCCTGCTCGCTGTCCCCCTGCTGCCCGCGCTCGCGGCCGGCCCGCTCGGTCCGCCACCGGAGGCGTCCGCGGCCTGGGCCGTCGCCGGCGAGGCGGTGCTCCCCGGACAGGCCGCCCGCATGCCGGCCGGGAGCACCACGGCGCCGTCGGTGACCGCTGCGGGCGTCCACCCGGCGGTGCGCACCTTCACGGTCACCTGGCCCACGGTGCGCCCGTTCGGGGGCCGGCCGGCGACCGGGTACGTGCTGGAGCGGACCGCCACCCTCAGCAACGCGCCCATGGACACCGGCAGCTGCACGGGCGCGGTGTCCGACGGCGTCTACGTCCCGGCCGACCCCGGCGCGGCCACCCAGACCTGCACCGACAGCACGACGCTGAACCTGGGCAGCGTGCGGTACACCGTCGCCCCGGTCCGGGGCCGCTGGGTCGGCACCCCCTCGACGGCCTCGACCGCGGTGCTCTGACCGGGGCGGCCGCCTGCTGACGCCCCGGTCCCGCCCGGCGCGCGCCCTCCACGCGGAGGGCCGGGGAGGTCAGCCGGTCCGGGCCTCGACCACGGCCATCATCCCCGCGTCCTCGTGGTCGTTGATGTGGCAGTGGAAGACGGTGCGGCCGTCGAAGTCCTCGAAGGGGATGCGCACCGTCGTCTCACCGCCCGCCGACACCCGGACGACGTCCTGGTAGACGACGTCCTCGACCGGGCGACCGTCGACGGCGACGACCTGCATCGGCCACACGTGCAGGTGCATCGGGTGGTCCATGCCGGTGTGGTTGACGTAGGTCCACTCCTCGACCGTCCCCAGCCGGGTGACGTGGTCGGTGCGGGCGTGGTCGAAGGGCCGGCCGTCGATGGTCATGACCATCCCGCCCGTGCCGTGCCCGTCGCCGTGGTCCTCGTGACCCCCGCCGTGGTCCTCGTGACCTCCACCGGACCGGTCGAAGCCGAGGACCATGGTGCGGCGGGCGGCGGGCTCGACCCCGCGCAGGTCCGGCAGCTGCGGGTACGCCGGCACCGGCGGCAGGGCGGGGACGGGGCTGCCGCTCACCTGCAGCGTCGCGAGCGCCCCCGGGGCCCCGGAGGGGCCGTCGCCGCCCCGCGTGCGCGGGTTGTCCAGCCCCTGCAGCTCGCCGGTCCGCTCCCCCACGGTCACCAGGACGTCGACCCGGCCGCTGTTGAGGACCTCGACCTCGTCGACCCGGCGGGGCTCGGCGAGCCGGCCGATGTCGGTGGCCAGCAGGTCCACCTGGTGCCCGTCGAGCCGCAGCTTGAGGAACCGGGACGTGCAGGTGTTGATGATCCGCCACCGCTCCCGCTCCCCCGGGCGGGCCTCGAGCGTGGGCGTCAGCTGCCCGTTCACCAGCACCAGCCGGCCCTCGCGGCCCTTCATCCGCTCCCACCCGGCGACGTGCACCGGGTGGCCGGCGTCGTCCAGGGTGGTGTCCGAGACGACCAGGACGCGGTCCCGGGTGACCGGGACCTGCGGGCCGGCGTCCTCCACCACGATGCCGCCGTAGAGACCGCTCCAGATCTGGTCGGCCACCAGGTGGTGCTCGTGCGGGTGGTACCAGAACGGCCCGGGCGGGTGGTCGTCGGGCAGCTGGATGTCGTACTGGAAGGACTCCCCCGGGTGCACGTGCACGTCGAGGGTGTTGTCCGCGTTGCCCTTCGGCGAGACGTGCAGCCCGTGCGTGTGCAGGTTCGTCGGGACGGACAGCCGGTTGACCAGTTCGACCTGCAGCCGGTCCCCGGGACGCAGCCGCAGCGTGGGCCCGGGCACGGTGCCGTTGTAGGTGAGCATGTGCGCCGGCCGGCCGCCGAGGGTCACGGTGGCCTCGGCGACCTCGAGCCGGACCCGCAGCAGGCCGTTCGCGCTGTGCAGCGTCTCGGGCTCGGAGAGCGACTCGGCGGC
Source organism: Geodermatophilus siccatus (assembly GCF_900103785.1). Taxonomy (GTDB): domain Bacteria; phylum Actinomycetota; class Actinomycetes; order Mycobacteriales; family Geodermatophilaceae; genus Geodermatophilus; species Geodermatophilus siccatus. The sequence continues at coordinate 19,971 of NZ_FNHE01000022.1, forward strand.
GGCGAGGGCCAGCCCGGCGGACGGCCCCCAGCCGGAAGCACCGATCGCGAGGCCGAGCAGGCCCAGCCCGCCCAGCTGCAGCGCCCGGCGGCGGCTGAGGTCGGGGACGAGGCGCCGGCCGGCGACGTCCGGGGGCGGGACCGGGGTCGGATCCGGACCGGTTCGAGGGGAGTCGGGAGCTGTCATGACCGCGTCCTTCCTGCTCTCGGCAGAGAGCCGCACCGGTACGGGACCGGTGTCGATGCGCCCGTGGGGCGGGAGGGGCACGCGGAACGGCGCGGGGGTCATCGCCCATGGGAGTGGGCGGACGGCCCGCTGTGTGCTCAGCGGGGGGTCGGCGGCCCGGGCTCGCGAGTGCCGGGTCGGGCGCCGTCCGCGGAACGTGCGGCGGCAGCCTAACCACGGTGCGCGCGCGCCCACCACGCAACGTCCCCTTGCGGCAACGCTGCGTTGCCTACTCCCCCGGGCGTTCGACCTGGCCGTTCACAGGCCACCCGCCCCACGACGAGTCGGGCGCGGGCGCTCCGGCGTCAGGCCGCCGACGCCGACTGCTGGTCGGCGGCGACCAGGTGGCACCCGCTGGTCCCGACGGGCGTGACGGGGAAGCCCATCGCGGTCAGGACGTCGGCGATCGCGGCGTTCATGGTGCGCTCCACGACCGCCTCCACCGCTTCGCCCCGGACGCGCTCCAGGCTCATCCGGTCGTGCTGGCGCCAGGTGACGAGGATGCCGCGGCGGGCCGGGTCCGGGGTCAGGCACACGCCGCCGGCCGGGCTCTCGCCGGCGGCGTCGTGCAGGGTGAGCCCCGCCTCGACCAGCGCCGCGCTCACCTCGACCAGGAGGGTGGTCAGCGCGTCGGCGTCCGACAGCAGCTCGTCCCAGTCGTCGGCCAGCCGGTCCAGCTGGCTGCCGAGCTCGGCCAGCCACGCCCGCTCCAGGGGCGACTGGCGCCGGACCAGCGCGCCGTCGGCCCGGCGTGCGCCGTGGACCACCTGCGTCCAGGCCGGGAACCCGCCGGAGACCGCGGCCCAGTCCGCCTCCATCCGGTCGGCGAACGGTCCGGCCACGACCACCCCGCCGGGCTGGTCGCCGGACTCGTCGACCAGCCACCACGCCGACGTGCCGCGGCCGGCCGGGTGCGCCGTCGTGTCGGCGTCGGGACGGGTCGGCGGGGCCGCGGGAGCGGCGTCCGCCTGCTGCTGGGCCCGGCGCGCGCGCTCGGCCTCGTAGCGCGCCGTCGAGCTGCGGCCCAGCGCGACGACCAGGGCCAGCAGCGCGACGAGGGCCACCAGGGCCTCACCCAGCTCCAGCATCACCACTCCACACCTCCGCAGTGCGGTCCGGCCGTCGTGCGGACGGTGGACCGGGTGGTCGTCGAGGTCGACCGGGGACCGCGCTCACCAGGCACGCCAGGCCCCCTGTGGACCGGCGCCCCAGAGGGCCGCCCGCCGGGTCCAGTCCCGCAGCCGCTCGCGGGGCGTGGCGCGGTGTCGGTCGGCCGGACGACGCGCCGGCTCCTCGGCGGGCTCCAGCGCGAAGAGGTCCAGCAACAGGGCCAGCCCGTCGTCGGCCGGGGTGTCCTCGGCCTGGGTCGACGGGCGGGGAAGGGTCGTGCTCGGCGTGCTCACGCAGGCTCCTCGGGCGGTCCCGCCGCGGCCGGGGAAGGGCCGCGCGCAGCCGGAAAACTAGGGCCCACCCGGCCGCCGACCGCCTCCTCGGACACCCTGCCGACGGCGCCGTCACCGCATCGTTGTGGAGGTCTCGTCGAGGGGTCGGTGACCCGTTCCTGCGGACGCCGTCTTGTCGACAAACGCCCTGCTCCCGAGCGTGGGAGCGCTCTCGACGGCGCTCGGTCACGCCTGCGCGCCGGTGCGACACCGCGTGTCGCAGCAAGACATCGAGTGGGCCCCGTGGGGATCGACCCCACAACCCGCGGATCAAGAGTCCTGGTCCTGGGATGTCGGGGGGTGATGCCCAGTGCCATCCACCCTGGTCCGAGCTGCGATGGAGGATGACCGCTGTCGTCGCCTGACCCCGGGTGGCGCGCAGTCCGCGATGACATCGCGACCACACGGCCCCACGTGATCACTCACGATGTGCATCGACGCCCGGCATGTCCCCGGCGGGGAAGGCCTGAGTCACCACAGCCGTTCGCTGTCGCGTCTGGCCTGCTTCCCGTCGAAGACGTCGGGCCGGAGGTCGGCGGGGCTCCTGCTGCGGACCGGCGCGCAGGTCCTGGCGGATGGACCCGGCCGGGACGGGCACCACTTCTGTGTCACTGACACGAGAAGGAGCCCGTCATGGCCGACTTCGGCATGAGCGTGCACGTCGACGTCCCGCTTGACGAGGCCCTGGAGCGCACTCGCGCAGCACTGACCGAGGAGGGCTTCGGCATCCTCACCGAGATCGACGTGGCCGCGACCCTCAAGGCCAAGCTGGACGTGGAGGTCCCGCCGCAGATCATCCTCGGCGCCTGCAACGCCCCGCTGGCCCGGCAGGGTCTGGCGATCGAGCCCGATCTGGGGTTGCTGCTGCCGTGCAACGTCGTGGTCCGTGCCGGCGAGGACGGACGGGTGCTGGTGTCGGCGCTCAACCCGGAGCTGATGGTCACCGTGCCCGGCCGACCTGAACTGGAGCCGATCGCCGCCGACGCCAAGATCCGCCTGCAGAACGCGCTCGCCGCAGTCGTCGGCCGCACCGCCTGAGCCGGTGACCCGGCGAGCGTCGCCGGCGCCAGGCGTGGGGATGGCTACGCCGCTGGCAGGGTGACCGGGAAGGCGCCTTGTTGTCGACGTACGCCGCCCTGTCGACGACCTCACCCCCGAGTTCGGCGATCCGGGCCCGCAGAGCCACCTCGGCCTCCGCCTTCGATCCGCGCGTCGCCACGCGGCGATCGTCCGCAGCGCGGCCGGCTACGCAGGGTCCCACGCGGCTGTGCCGACCATCACCGGCCACGGGGTTGCAGATACCCCCGGGGGTATCCATGATGGACACGTGGACATCCCCCAGAGCGAACTCGCCGACGTCATCAAGCGCCTCCGCCGCATCGAGGGGCAGATCGGCGGCATCGTGAAGATGATCGAGGACGGCCGGGACTGCTCGGCCGTGGTCACCCAGCTGGCGGCAGCGTCGAAGGCGCTGAGCAAGGCCGGGTTCGCGGTCATCTCCACCGGGATGCGCTACTGCTCGACCTCCGAGGACGGCGAGACCCGTGAGGTCGACCTGCGGGAACTCGAGCGCCTCTTCCTGACCCTCGCCTGACCATCGACGGCGAAGCGGCCATGCACCCGCAGATCCTCCAGCCCACTCCGCCCAGGCCGCCGACCGCCCCGAGCCCGTCCTGCTCGACGTCCGCGAGGTCGCCGAGGGCCGCATCGCGGGCAGCACCCACATCCCGTTGGGCCAACTGGCCGCTCGCGCCTTCGAGCTCGACCGCGGTCGCCCGGTCATCACCGTCTGCCGCAGCGGCGGTCGCAGCTCGCAGGCCGCGCAGTCCCTCGCCGCCCAGGGCTACGACGTCGCCGACCTCGCCGGCGCATGACCGCCCGGGCGGCCGACGGCCGGCCGGTCACCACCCGCTGACCCGTCTCTCATTTCACCCGCTGGTACCCCTGCCCCGTACCGTACTGAGGAGCGCTTCGTGCAGATCGACATCATCGAGACCACCGGCCTCGGCGACCGCAGCTACCTGATCAGCGCCGGCGGCGTCGGCGTGGTCATCGACCCGCAGCGCGACATCGACCGGGTACTGGCGCTGGCCGAGAAGCGGGACGTCCGCATCGCGCTGGTGGCCGAGAGCCACCTCCACAACGACTACCTGACGGGCGGGCTGGAGCTGGCCCGCACCGTCGGCGCGGACTACGCCGTCCCCGCCGGGGACACCGTTGCCTACGACCGGCTGCCGGCAGCCGACGGCGACGTGCTCGCCGCCGGCCCGATGCGGCTGCGGGTGCTGCACACGCCCGGGCACACCCACCACCACGTCAGCTACGTGCTCACCGACGCCGACGGCACGGTGCAGGCGGTGTTCACCGGCGGCTCCATGCTGTACGGCGCGACCGGCCGCACCGACCTGGTCGGCCCTGAGCACACCTCCGAGCTCACCCACGCCCAGTACCACTCGGTGCGGCGACTGGTCGACGAGCTGCCCGCCGGCACCCCGGTGTTTCCCAGTCACGGGTTCGGCTCGTTCTGCGCGGCCACGCCGACCAGCGGCGAGTCCTCCACCGTCGGCGAGCAGGCGCGGGTGAACCCGGCGCTGACCCAGGACGAGCAGACGTTCGTCGACCAGCTGGTCGCCGGGCTCACTGCGATCCCGGCCTGGTACAGCCACATGGGCCCGGGCAACGCCGCCGGCCCGGCGCCGGTGGACCTGTCGATGCCACGGCCGGTCGACCCCGCCGAGCTGGCCGACCGGCTGGCCGCCGGCGCGTGGGTGATCGACCTGCGCAGCCGCACCGCGTTCGCCGCCGGTCACCTGCCCGGCGCGCTGAACTTCGAACTGGCCATCGCCAACTTCGTCACCTACGTCGGCTGGCTCATGCCGTGGGGTGCGCCGCTGACCCTGGTCGGGGAGACCGAGCAGCAGGTCGCCGACGCCCGTCGCGAGCTGGTCCGCATCGGCATCGACCGGCTCGCCGGCGCCGCGATCGGCAGCCCCGAGGCCCTGGCCGCCGGCCGGGAGCTGGCCGCCCACCCGGTCAGCGACTTCACCGGCCTCGCCGCTGCGCTGGCCGCCGACCCCGACCTGGTGGTCCTCGACGCCCGCCGCGACGACGAGCGCGCCGGCGGCGGGGTGCGCGGCTCGCTGCACATCCCGATCCACGACCTCCCCGGCCGTCTCGACGAGGTCCCCGCCGGTGACGTGTGGGTGTACTGCGGCTCGGGCTATCGCGCCTCCATCGCCGCCTCGATGCTCGCCCGCGCCGGCCGTCGCCCGGTGCTGGTCAACGGCGCCTACGGCGACCCCGACACCGGCGCGGCCGCCGCCGGCTTGCACGCCCAGCCCGCCACCGTCTGACGGCGCATCCCAGACCCGGCGGCCACCGGGAGACCTCGTCCCCGGTGGCCGCCCGGCCCCGCCTGCCTACACCCCTCAGCCACCGATCCAGAGGACACAGCACCCGTGAACCCCCGCACCACCGACCTGATCACCCCGGCCGAGCTGACGGCCCGGTCCGCCCACGCCACGGCCCCCACCGTGGTCGACGTGCGCACCCCGGCCGAGTTCGAGACCGCGCACATCCCGGGCTCGATCAACATCCCCCTGCCGCTGGTGCAGGCCCACGCCGACCAGCTGGTCGGCGACCTGGACCGGCCGGTCGTGCTCGTCTGCCAGGCCGGCACCCGGGCCCGCACCGCACACGCGGCGCTGACCGCGGCCGGCGCGCAGCAGCTGGCCGTCCTCGACGGCGGCGTCGCCGCGCACACCGCGGCCGGGCAGCCGGTGCGTCGCGGCCCGGCCCGCTGGGCGCTGGAGCGCCAGGTGCGCCTGGTGGCCGGTGGCCTGGTCGCGGCCAGCATCCTGGCCAGCCTCCGCTTCCCCAAGGCCCGCTTCCTCGCCGGCGGCATCGGCGTCGGGCTGGCCACCGCAGCGATCACCGACACGTGCGCGATGGGTGCGGCGCTGTCCCGGCTGCCCTACAACCGCGGCGGCCGTGCGGTGACCCTGCCCGACGCGGTGCAGATGCTCCGAGCGTCCGGCAGCGCCGCGTCATGACCGTCGCGATCGTCCTCGGCCTGGTCATCGGGGCGCTGGTCGGCCTGCTCGGCGGCGGCGGGTCGATCCTCGCCGTCCCGGCGCTGGTCTACACCGCCGGGCAAGACCTGCCGCAGGCGGTCGCGACGTCGCTGCTCGTCGTCGGCATCACCGCGCTGGTGGCGCTGCTCCCGCGGCTGGGCAAGGGCCAGATCGCCTGGCGGATCGCGCTGCTGTTCGGCGCGGCCGGCATCGCCACCGCGTTCGCCGGCGCCGCGGTCAACCGGCTCGTGCCACCCGAGGTCGTCCTCGGATTGTTCGCCGCCCTGATGATCGGCGCCGGCGTCCGGATGCTGTCGGAGGAGTCCGCCACCGGCGCCGCGTGTGCCACCGACGGCGGCCGGGTCAACTGGCGCCGCTGCCTGCCCCGCACCCTCGCCGGCGGGCTCGTCGTCGGGTTCCTCACCGGCCTGCTCGGCGTCGGCGGCGGCTTCCTGATCATCCCGGTGCTGGTCGTCGTCCTGGGCCTGTCGATGGAAGTCGCGATCGGCACCTCGCTGCTGATCGTCGCGGTCAACAGCGCCGCCGGGTTCGCGGCGCACGCCAGCGACACCCCCCTGGACGTGCCGGTCACCGTCGCGTTCACCGTGGCCGCCATCGGCACCGCACTGGCCGCCGGCCGCCTCGCCACCCGGCTGGACACCGCCCGACTGCGCCGCTGGTTCGCCTACCTGGTGTTCGTCGTCGCTGCCGGAATCCTCGTTCAGACCAGCGCCGGCCTGCTCGGGTGACCGCTTGCGCCGCCGTCACCGCGGTGCGCCGACGAGGAGCGGGGGCTTTGGGCCAGCTCGCATCCGCCCCAGAACAACGGCGCGGGCCAGCCAGCGGTGCAGCATCGACGAGGCACTGAGCGCAGGCCGGCATCGAGCCGCAGGACCGTGCGACCACAGTGCGATCACAGTGGCCATCCCCGCAGGTCAGAGGGTGCGCCTGGGGATACCTCATCCGCCGATGGCGTTCTCCGCACGGCCAAGCGCAGATGAGCTCGGATGGTCCGCCCCGATTGGGGCGTAGGTCAGCATCGGGCGACGGTGCCGCCCGAGCGAGTGCGGGTCGACGCCTGTCCGCCGCTGACCGGTCGGGAGGGCCTCTCGCGGGGCCGTTGCGACGCGGGAGGTGCCATGCGAAGCACTCCGCCCGTCTTGAGCTACGAGACCGCTGCGATCCCGTACGGTCCTGCGCGCCAGTCACCGGCACATCGAAGCGGGGAAACACCATGGGACAGCCTTGGCCAACGAGTGCACCGTCGGCCGCAGAGTCGGCTGACGCCACGGGCGTAACGCTCGAACAGCGATCCCAGTCACAGCGTCCGCGCCGCCCGCTGCTGATCGCCGGAGTGGCCGGCGCAGTCCTCGTCGTCGGGGCCGCCGGGTTCGCACTGGGCCGCAGCACCGCCAGCGGAAACGAGTCCCCGATCGAGGCCGCGGAGGCCGCCGGGGCGTCACAGGTTCGCCTCGAGGCCGCCTACGACAGCTGCGACCGACGCGACTCGGGCGGGACCCTCACCCTGGCCGATGGCGGCGCATCGATCGTGGTCGACACGGGCAGCGAGTACGGCAGCACCGCCGCCATGGACTGCGTACTCGCGGAACTCGGCACGAAGCAGTCGATCATCGCGCAGATGGGGCGCACCACGGCCATGATGGGCGTCCAGGATGCCGAGGACGACGGTCTGGCCTACAGCTGGTCGTATCACCCAGACAACGGCGTCAACATGGTCATCGAGTACGCCGAGGGGTGACGTCCCTGGAAGTGGTGTAGCTGGTCGGAGGTCCTGAGCTCGTCGGCGAGGTGCTGGCGTGCGAGAGGCCACCGCGTGGATCTTCTGCGTGAACCCGCCAAGGAACACTCAGGAGAAAGGCCACGCGATGGCCCTGAACCAGTCTGCCCTGCTCGAGCTCCTCGAGGCACTCAAAGCTGCCGAGGTTGACGACCGCATCCGCACCGCCACCGAGACGCTCTACCAGGCGCTGATCGAGGCCGAGCTCACCGCGGTCATCGGCGCCGCACCCGGTGAGCGCACCGAGAGCCGCACCGCCCAGCGCAATGGTTCGCGCCCCCGCACGCTCA